>NZ_JAJNKA010000010.1 GCF_021533215.1 Portibacter lacus
CCACATTCTTAGGGGGTCAAACCGTAAGAATGTTATTAACATTCTTCTACTTTTGAGGGGTCAAACCTCAAGAATCAGAGGGGTCAAACCGATAGGAATCGAGGGGTCAAAGGTGCAGGAATATGCATACACACTTTAGGTAATAAAGCGTTATACTATGTAGAGCTATACAGTCAATGAGAATTAAGCAATGTAATATGAATTCTAATTTTATTTTAATACTTGGTTTTATTATGCCAATTTTTGGTTTTAGTCAAATGAAAACGTCTATAGACGCAATTGGAAGTTTGGATTATTCCTATCGTAGTATTACTACTTCCAGTTCCGATGAATTTATCAAAGGTCTGGTCGAAAGAAGAAATGAAGGTGAAACGGGGAAAGTGGCTTGGAATGCGGGCTTAAATTTGAATAGAAAATTGTCGAAAAAAATATTTTTAAAAACAGGAGTTAGATTTATTAGTACGGGGTATAATGGGCCAGTTGAGGAAGTGACATGGGGCTCTCAGCATGATGGAAATGGAGGCCAGATAGAAGATCCAAGCTTACCTAAAGAGATTCAAATAAAGTATAATTATTGGTTTATAGAAATTCCGTTAGGGATTAGATGGGAAATAAATGAGAATAAATTTGCACCGTTTCTGGAAGCCGGAGTTGCACCTTCCTTGTATTTGAGAACTCGATCTGCTTTGGTCTCAGATCAGGATAAAGAAATTTCGTTTTCGGATGATAGAGTGAATAAAATGAACAACATTCATGCTTACGGCTTTATTTCATTCGGAGGTAATTATACTATAAATGAAAAATATCAACTCTTTGCTCAACCCATTTTTCGTTATCATTTGACAAAATTAGCAGACACGCCCATTCGAGAACATCTTTATAGTGGCGGAATAGAATTAGGGATTAGAAGGAAAATCCAATAGACCAGAAAGGTTAGAGATAGTCCATTACAAGATGCTTCATTTATATATGTTGATCATTTAAATTCTATTCGTCTGATTGATCAGTTTCTGGTCAAGATCATTCTAGAATCGCATTAAGAAACTTAAAAGATTCTTGAATTACTAAAATATTCAGATTAAAACAATATATTTGATGTATCAATAGTTATAGTATCAATTAATATTTAATTTATTATGCAAGACAAGGATTTAAGTAGTGTTTTTCTCTTTAAAATAGAAAATACAGCAAAACAATTCCGGAAGTATAAGAATAGAATCTTTAAAGAGAAAGGAATAGATATCACAAGTGATCAGTGGATTTTACTCAAGAATATTAATGAGGAAGAAGGTATTAATCAAACGGAGTTAGCTATTAGATCTAAGAAAGAAGCAGCAGCGGTTACCCGAACATTGGACATCTTAGAGCGAAAGAAAATGATTGTCCGAAAAGCTAATCCGAACAGTAGAAGAGTCTATAATTTAATGACTTCTGCTCAAGGCAAGAAAGTAATAGAACAAATCTTGCCAATTGCATTAGAGATTAGGAAACAAGCAAAATTAGATATTCCTGATGAAGATGTAGAAGTACTGAACCAGCTGTTGGATAAAATCTTCGATAACTTAAAATAATATTTTTTTGCATTAATAATTGATGCATCAAAAATTGATAATTAAACCATAACATTATGATGTCATATATATTCTTAATCATGACTATTCTTAACACAGGTGTTTCATATAATAATATCATTTCTAAGAATGGCATGACCGTTGAATGGATCTTTCTAGATGAAAAGAACATAAAATTTAAAGTGACATCGCCTGAGAAGGGTTGGGTTGCGATCGGATTGAATACAGAGAATGAATTAGTCGGAAGCAACCTCATCATGGCTGCTGTTTCCGATAAGCAAAATTTGATTTCTGATCGATACATCGTTGATTTTGGTGACCATCAATCAGTGGTGAGTTTAGGCGCAGAATCACAAGTGGAATTAATATCGGCTGTGGAAGGAAAGAAAGGAACAGTAGTCGAATTCATATTGAAAACAAAAACGCTGGACGAATACCATTTTAATATTGCAAGAAAGCAAAAATTCTATTTAGTGATGGCCTATTCTCGAGAGGATGATTTCTCTCACCATTCTGCCATGCGTACTTCAGTGGAAATAATTTTTTAACACAATAAATCAATAATATGAAGTTCTTAATTTTTTTAATCAGTATGGTCAATTTCACCAATCAAATGCCACAAGATGACTTAGTGATGATTTCTCAGGTCGTAGAATCGTTTGTTAAGCATGTAGATGATAGAAACATTGACGAAGTCAATAATGTCCTTCACGATGATTTTAGAGCAATTGTGAATCAAGCTTTTGGAAGTAAGGATGTTCAGTTTTTGACGAAGCCCATTTATCTTGATTTAATGAAGAAGAAAGAAATAGGAGGAGATGCTAGAAAAGTGGTCATTTTATCAGTAGATCTTGAAGATAAAAATGCAGTTGTCAAAGCGAAATTCACTGGAAAAGAATTGGTGTTTACTACATTCTTGCAGTTAATTAAAGATAGTGATGGAGACTGGAAGATCATGTCTGACCTGCCTGTGATTCATAAGATTTGAAGCCAAGGATTGAATTAAGTTAAAACCTGCCACTGTCTAATAGGATGGTTGGCAGTTTTTTTATTTGTCCCTATTATTGACTTCATTCGCTAACAAGAACATGGCTATAACGAAAAATCTTTGTTACATTTATCTTCATGAAGTTGTGTAAATATTCAATTTGAAGATCTTCCTTCTTTGATTTGTATTTTTAAAGTTATAAAAACAGTTGATGAATCCAGAAGTTGATGTTTTTTTTACGGATGGTTGTGGTAGATGTCCACTTGGTGGCACCCCAGAATGTAAGGTGCACAACTGGGATAAAGAACTAGCTTTTTTAAGAACGCTTGTTCTAGACTGTGGACTAGACGAGGAGTTGAAATGGGGTGTACCTGTTTACAGTTATAATGGGAAGAATGTTGTAGTTATCGGAGCATTCATAGATAATTGTGTACTTAGTTTTTTTAAAGGTGTTCTGTTAAGTGATGAGCTCGGGATTCTGACAAAGCCAGGAGAGCATACCCAATCAGCTCGGGTAGTCAGGTTTACTAACTTGGAAGATATTGTGAAATTAGAGAGTGATTTGAAAACATACATTTATGAAGCGATAGAAGTAGAAAGAGCAGGACTTAAGGTGGAATTTAAGAAAAATCCGGAGCCCATACCTGCAGAACTTCAAGACAAAATAGATTCAGATCCAGTATTTAAAGAGGCATTCGATGCACTTACGCCAGGAAGGCAACGTGGTTATATTCTTCATTTTTCTCAGCCCAAGCAATCTAAAACTCGAATTTCTAGAATTGAGAAAAGCATTGAAAAGATCTTTGAGGGAAAAGGTTATAATGAAAGATGATGCTACAGTCGTATTAAAATTTAATAACATGTGTAATCTGTTGACAAGCATTTTCTTGGCCTTGTCTATGTCTCTGTTGTCTTTATCTGTTAACGCTCAGACTGAATCTGCTAAATCTGAATTTGAAACCCTATTAAGTAGGCTAAATGTTCAGGAAATAGCTTCCACGAATCAAATAGATAATAGCCTTTTAGGAGCAGAACAATTGCTGACTTATTTTAAAAAAAGAAAGCACGTTATGCATCCTGCATCTATTGGGAAAGGGCCAAGTAAAGTTTCGGATAGGGATAAGAAATGGGCAAGTGATGCCTTAGAACATATCTTCGTAGGACAGCCCGCTTTGCCTTCTTTTTTCTGTGGAGACGATATAGACTGGGATTTATCGCCAGTTTCAGATATGGAGTGGAAATGGCAACTGCACCGAATGTATTTCTGGAATGCCATGGGAAAAGTGTATGCAAGTTCAAAGGATGAAACATATGCTGAAGCTTGGTGCGATCAATTGGTGGATTGGACAAAGAAGAATCTTCACAACTTGGAACATAAAGACGCGTGGAGATCTATAGAAGCTGGAGTAAGAGGTAGGAACTGGACGACATTGTTCTACCGTTTTCTGCATTCTAAGCACTTTAATGATGAAGTGTTAATTGCTTTCTTGAACAGTTGTTATGATCATGCAGAATATTTAATGACTGCTTACAGCGCTGGTAGTAATTGGGCCCTAATCGAAGCGGAAGGCTTGGCTTTTATTGCTTTTACCTTTCCAGAATTTAAGAACGCTGCTGGTTGGAAGGATGAGGCCATTCGTCGGTTCAATATTGAAATTGACAACCAAGTCAATGCAGATGGTTATCAACAAGAATTAACAATGAATTATCATATAGGAAGTATCAATTGGTTTATGAGATCGTATGAGTTGGCTCAGATAAATGGAGAGGGTAGTGCTTTTCCGGAAACTTTTGTGGATAAGATAGAACGCATGTGTGAAGTTCCTATGAAAGTATGTTTGCCAGATGGTACCAGTCCACAATTTGGTGACGATTGGGCAGGGAAACCACATCAATTTGCTTCAAGGTTCAAAGGTTGGTCGGAGCGTTTCGATCGGGATGATTTTCTTTATTTTGCGTCCAAAGGAACGGAGGGTGAGGCGCCAGAAGAGACCGCATATATGTTAGATGAAAGTGGCATTTACTCCTTCCGAAGCGGATGGGAAGAGGATGCCATCTGTATGGTAATGAAATGTGGTCCCGATGGTGGGAGCCATTGCCAGCCTGATAATGGAACCTTTACTTTGTTTGCAGGAGGGAAGAATCTGATGCCTGATGCGGGTAGTTATGTGTACAGTGGAGATCCAGAGGGAAGAAGTTGGTTTCGGCAGAGTAAAGTTCATCAGACATTGACTTTAGATGGTATGAATTCAGCTTTTCATCCTTCGTTAGTGAAATGGGAAACCAGTGATTCCCTAGACATGGTTATTGTAGAAAACCAATCCTATCCTGATTTAAAACACAGAAGAAGCATTTTCTTTATTGATAAAAAGTACTTTGTAATCGTCGATGATGCTATCGGCAAAGCTAGTGGAGTAGTTGATATTCACTTTCAGTTAGCACAGGGAAATGCAAGATTTGATTCTGAAAATCTAGAAATTCATTCATTAAATAAGCAAGAGTGGAATGTTGGCGTTCATACAATGTCAGATTCAGAAGTGAGATTGGAGGAAGAAGAGGGTTGGGTTTCGTTTGATTATTCGAAGAAAGAGCAAAGGCCGGCATTCAAGTTTTCCATTGACAAAAAAAGAGATGAAAAGAAGGTTAGATTTGTCTCTTTAATTGTTCCTTATGAACAAGAAATTCCAAAGTTAGCCCTTGATTTTGATTTTTCTGAGGAGGAAAATATTGAATTTCAACTTTCCATCGATGGAGAGATAAAGTCCTATAAAATCCTTCTAAAGTAAGTCAGATTCCCATAGGTTACACCTAGATTCTATCGTATGTGAAGAGACTTTAGTGCCTATTCGTACAATTAATAATGCGAAAGGTCTAAACATTCTTGCGGTTAAAGTTTTTAAATGTGTCTTGGTAGAAACGGATATTTGTATTTTTGCAACAGAAGAAACCTGAATCTCGAATTTTGAGGAAAGTAGAACGTCCATAAATGAATTCTTAACTTTCATGCCTAGTAATTTTACTTTGCTTGAAACCACTTCCTTTGAGCTTTAATGCTCTTCTACAATGAAAAAATCATTCATAAATATGAGCTTCTTTGGTAATAATTGTAAATAACATTGAGTAAGAAAAAGCAAAAATATAGCGCTTCTTTTTGGATTAAGATAACGGCCAAGATATTGTTCATCTTACTCTTTATTGCTATTGTCGGTGCGGTTATCGCATTCTTTTCTTTCAATAGATACTTGCAAAAGAACGAGAGAAAAATATATAATGATATTGCTTTTTTGCAGAACGGAGATGTAGCAGTTGACCAAGTTTATTTTAGTTGGCTGAAGGATTTTCCTCATCTATCTTTAGTGGCGGAAAATGTGGAGTTGACGGATTCTGACATTGGCAATCAAGAAATACCGATCCTTAAGAATACGACCTTGCAAACTAGACTTTCTATTAAAAATTGGAGAGATAAAACGCTAGAAATAAAACAGATTAAGCTGGAAGGTGGATCGTTTTATTATTTCAGAGATGCTCTGAAGAACTCTAACATTGACAATATCCTAAGAGGTGATATGAGTCAAAAAGGAAATGATCATGGTATAAATGTAAATGCTGAGCATTTTAACATATCGCTTATTAATATGAAGGCGGTCGTCGTTGATTCAAGCAAAATGATGTTCTTAGATGGTATCGTGAATAAGTTCGAAGCGGAAATTTTCAACGATAATTTAACTCAAGCATGCGATGCATCAATGGATGTGCAACTTGGAAAGTTAATCTTTAATGAAAGGGGTGGTGTTTTTTTAGAAAATGCCTTAGTTTCAGGTGATTTCAAGGCATCATTAAAAGATGAATACATAGACATAAATGAATTTCCTGTAGATATAAATGGTGAGGAATTCATTTTTAGTGGCCATATTTCAACTAACAAATCATCGAAGACGACTTTGAGTTTTGAAAATGAGCAAACGAACTTGGAGACTGCACTTCCTTTGCTACCTGAACGAATTAGATCTAAGATTGAGCCTTTAGATGTGAAAGGCGAATTCTATTCTAAGACCTTAGTAGAAATTCTAGCTGGAACCAATCCTTTAGTGGATGTGAAGTTTAAAATTCCAAGCAATGATGCAAATATCCAAGGTCTTTCATTTCAAGAATTAAGTGTAGAAGGACAGTATATTAATAGAAAGGATTATCAAAACATTGACAAAAATATAAGGAAGGGTGATTATTATCTAGAACTGACTGACGTTTCCTCTGAATACAATCGGTTTCATGTCAACACTCCGAAAGCTATTATTAAAGGTAGTAAGTTTACCAAGCCAGCGATCATAGCGAAAACAAAAATTCAAGGTAAAGCAGCTAATATTAGCAAGTGGTACCAGTCTGATAAATTTTTCTTTACAGAAGGGTATTTTGATCTTAATATAGCCATTGATGGTGAAATAAATGATATTTCGAAGCTTTTTATTGAGAGTGATGCGACGCTACATTTGAATGATTTGATGGTATATTATAAGCCCGCAGATGTGGCGATTCCTATCGATTCGATGTATCTGTTCAAGGAAGCAGGAGATGCTACATTCGATGTGGTTTCTACGACACTTGTCCATGACTATGATTATGAGTTGAATGGTGGCTTAGAGAACTTAGCTGCATTAATCAATAGTACAGTAGGCGAATCTTCACAAAGTACTGCTAGTATAAGTGCTGGTCGATTAAGTTGGCAAGATTTCGTGAGTCTTTTTTCTGTTAAAAAGGAAGCATCGGAATTGCCGAAGGGAGAATTGGAAACTAAGAAATCGATGAAGGAAACGATTAATGGCATCTATTCTAAATTCAAGCCCAGCTTAACCATAAATATTGACACTTTTGATTACTACGATAAGATTCAGCTCTATAATCTAAAGACTGGTGCTTTTTTCGATAGCAAGAATTACTTCGTGTTAGACGATACAAAATTTAACTTGGATCAAGGTACAGTTGACATAAAATCAAGACTAGATCTAAGCGAAACCAATCGGACAGCCTTTGTCATCGATTTAAAGGCAGAAGATATTGACCTAGAGACGATACTGACTTCCCTCGATTATTTTAACATTCCTTTATTAGTAGATTTGAAAAGTTACGCGAAGCACTTTTATGTGGATATACACCTAGAAGGCATTGTGAATGACGATGGTGGCTTAGTAGAAGATATGACGAGTGGTGAAATTACCTTCAGAGATAAGCAGAAAGAAGATCTCAATGGATCTATCGAATTCAAGTATATCGATGATGAGATGAATACCGTGATGTTGCTAAACGGAAATCCAAGTTTGTTTAATTCTTTTTTCGCAACAGAAGAGTTCTTTTTTCAAGATGCGGGGAAATTTGAAACTAAAGTAAATTATCAGGGAGATGTAAGGTCGGTTGCAGAATTATTTGATCAAGCAAAGATAGATTTTAGCATCACGAAAGGGGAGGTGTATTATGACAATGTAGATATCGTATTTCCGCTGGAGAGATTTGATGTTTTTCTGGAAAAAGACACGGTAGATTTTGATTTATTAATGAAATCAGAGGTGCTAGAACGTACAGTTAGCTTAGATGGATCGGCAAATAATGTTTCTGAATTGTTATTTGGTAATACCGGAAAAAAATTATCCACTTCTATCAATTTGCAAAGTCCATTTTTGAAATTAGATGACGCCATATTCATTTTTCAAAGTCCAGTTGATCCAGAAGATGTGAAGGTGGTAACTGAAGAAAAGGTCAAGATTTTAATAGGTTCTTTATTAAATCGATTTAACCCAAGGGTTCATATTGAGCTGGACTCATTTGCAGTAGACAGTACGATAAGCGTTTATAATTTAAATACGGGAATGCATTTGAAAGATTCCACAAATGTGATCCTTGAACAAACTACTTTTAATTTTTGCGATGGGGAAATTGGGCTTGATCTGAATTGGGACATCAGTGAAACGAAAGAAGATCCTTTCAGTGGTAACTTGTCGACTTCTAAGCTTTCACTGAGTCAGTTGTTAGAAAAGTTAGATTATTTGAAAATTCCTAGTCTGAAAAATGCGAAAAATATAGAAGGGGAGATTAACCTAGATTTAAATTTTGAAGGGAGGCTAGAAGATTTGAATTTAGTGGAAAACGATACAAAGGCACAATTAGATTTCAATATAGAAAACCTTAGAGTAGAGGGAATAGATATCATCGATGATATCACGAAGAAGCTAAGAATTAGTAGGTATTTCCAGAAGATTCGTTTTGCAGCAATTGCTAATTCAGTCACTTTAGATGGGACTTATATAGATGTTCCATTAATGGAAATACAATCGAATATTGGTAATTTCTTTATTGAAGGGTTTATCGATAAGAACAATAAAACTAATTTATGGCTTTCTATTCCTTACAATAATTTGTTGCACTTCAGAAAGGATTTAGATCCTAAGAAAAAGGGCTACGCGGAAACTAGGGCAAAGCTTTACCTAGAGATCTACGCACTCAAGAATGGAAAAATAGAAACGAAGTTTCATTTGAGCAAGAAGAAGTTTTATGAACAACGAAACAAATTGAACGAATGGAAGATTGATAAAAAAGTAAATCAAGCCATCCGCAGTAGACTTAAAAAATCTAAGTTATAACCTTCCCGATCTGACAGTTTTTCGATCTGAAAATAGTTTTGATCTGACAGAAGTTTCGATCTGACAGCGCTTTAAGCGATGTTAGATCTGTTCATTGCAATTTAGTCATCATCTCACTATTCAACTCAACTGAATAATCGCTAACATCAGGACTTGGAAAAAGAAATCGTTTATCTTTATCAAAAAGTTCTTCAGGAAATGGACAACCTCAATAAGCAAAACAATCCAATAAGTGATGCAAAGAAAATGCAGGCACTTTACGATGCGGCTCCCTATTCTGAAGTGCTGAACGCTGGGATGCAACAAAGTACACCATTGCTTATCAATTGGATAAATGCGGTCTGCGATCCAGGTCAAAAAGCGCTTAGCCCTCACTCAAGAATACTAGTTGCCGGATGTGGAGCAGGAGAAGAAGTCTTCATGCTAGCTCAATTATTTCCTAATGCAACTATTGTTGGTGTTGATTTTAGTCCTCGTTCGATAGAGAAAGCGAAAGAAAAGGCAAAGGATTTTCCTTTTCAGAATGTCACACTAGAAATAGCAGATCTGATGTCCGTTCAGTGGACGAAGAAATTTAAGCCGTTTGATTTTATTATATGTCGAGGAGTGGCGGATTATGTCAGCGACCCAGATCAGTTAATGAAAACGCTAACTCTTTGTCTACAGACTAATGGCGTTCTATGCATGATGATGAATACGCCTTTTCATCCAGCACGGATAGTTAGAAAAGCATTCGCTGACCTAGGAATTAGGCCGGATGAGTTCACTGATTCCGAATATCAAAGGAAATTGTTGCAACAAGTGGAAGTATTAATGAGTAGTAACAGCAATCTTCAGGGTTTTAGCAACGCTCCGAAGACTTACCTAGATGTTGATTTTTTTCCATCTATTGCTCATCACGATCCATTAGAAACATGGATAGATCGGGGTAGGGCAGCAGAGCTCGTTTTTGCTGGATCTATGGATGCGCCTATTGATCTTTTGAAAGTTTTCGATGATGTTATACCCATACTGTATAAATTTGGGAAAGCCGAATTGTCTTTGTGGTTTGCCAATCTTAGTCAAAGGCCAGGAATACAAATACTTTTTAGAAAAGTACAACGATCAGAACCAGTTTTTAAAGATCTTAACCAACTTTGGGAATGGAAACCAATCCTTGACGAAAGTTTAGGAAACTTGCCGATAATGAATGTTGATCTTGATTTACCTCAGAATATCACTCTAAGATTCCATGGTCTACCTGACTTTGTCATCAACTGTAAAGCTTACGATATAGAAGTCCTCAGACGATGTGATGGACACACCAGTTTGAAAACCATACAAAGTATGATGAATGCCAATGGTGATCTAGAATCCTTGAGAGCTACCTTATTTCGAGCATATCATTATGCCTTAATTTCCTAACTATTCCTAAAGTTTCACAAAGGTTTTAGTCAATGCGTCCCCTTTCTCATTGCTGATCCTTAATAAATATATCCCAGTTTTAAATGGACCCACATCAATTGAATTTCTTCCATTATAAACATTAGTGCTTAGCATTTTAACGCCATCTATTCTGTAGATAGTTACCATGCTCTTAGTATCTGAATCGGTATTAACTAGCAATTTATCTACAACAGGATTGGGTAGAATTTCAAATTTACTAGCGAAAAGATCATTCGTACTTGAAATCAAATCCTCTCCATCACAGTCTTCATCTATCCCGTTGTTTGGAATATCTTCAGCATCTGGATTAATTGCTGCATTAGTATCATCGCAATCGACATCTGAATTAAATCCGTCCATATCTTCATCAATAACGAGCAAGATTCCATCACAGTTTTCATCTACATCGTTGTTCGCTATTTCCGTGGCATCCGGATTGATTGTAGCATCGGCATCATTACAATCGACATCAGAATTGAAGCCGTCCATGTCATTGTCAACAGCAATGAGTACACCATCACAGTTTTCATCTACTTCGTTGTTAGGAATCTCCACAGCACCTGGATTAATCGCCGCATTGGTATCGTCGCAATCCTCATCAGAATTGAAACCGTCCATATCTTCATCGATAATTGATACTTCACCATCACAGTTTTCGTCGATATCATTATTTACAATTTCATCAGCATCTGGATTAATCGCTGCATTGGTATCATCACAATCGACATCGGAATTGAAACCGTCCATATCTTCATCGATGACTAATACCTCACCGTCACAGTTTTCGTCGATATCATTATTTGCAATCTCATCAGCATCTGGATTAATCGCTGCATTGGTATCATCACAATCGACATCAGAGTTGAATCCGTCCATGTCTTCATCGATAATTAATATTTCGCCGTCACAGTTTTCGTCTATGTCATTATTTGCAATTTCATCAGCGTCTGGATTGATCGCAGCATTGGTATCGTCGCAATCTACATCAGATGCAAACCCATCCATATCTTCATCCGTTTTCCCAAGAGAAAAATCAAAAACGACAGGAAGGTGATCTGAAGCTAAGTAGGTAGACTGCGAAGTAAGACCAAGTGAATTAAGTGCGGCCGCATCTAGATATTCAGTTGCTAGTACATATCCATTTTCTTGCGTCATGACAGAACCAGTATAAAAGATGAAATCTAACTTCCCTGGATTGTAAGAACTGAAATCACTCTTCCAAGTGTAGTTACTAGGGAATCCTGTAATGTAAGGATTTGCCTCTTCTAGATTTGTTCCGTCCCAATCTGGTGCAAAGTCAGCACCCAATATATCTTCATTGATAATATCTCCTTCGATAATGGATTTTATATTCTGGCTTTTTCCGACCATATTGAAATCTCCCGTAATGATTATCGGTGCATTCTCAGGATACGTGAAATTAATCTTTGGAGAAGCATTCTTGTCTCTTAAAACGGATAGGATATTGTCAATTTCGTATTGACGACCAGAATCATTATCACAACAAGGTAAGTGAACATTATATAGGATCAATGGATTTTCTCCTGCTTGATCATAAAGTAAGAACACTCCATTACCATCTATAGCATCGTATGCTTCTATAGTCCCTTTTGTGAAAACCATTACATCTGGACCTGTTTTCGCATACTGCCAACTTTTCCCTCCCGCTAGTGGAAGCGCATTATTAAGTAAGTCACGAATGGTCGTTAATGGCGTATCATACACCTCTTGTAAGGCTAGAACATCTGGATTTAATGCTTTTAGAATTGCTTCTAAATGTGGTTTTTGTTCACTATTCAAGAATCCATCTCGGAGGACATTATAAGTGACAACACGTGTCTGCGTATCATCCTTTTTATTAAGTGCATAGGTCGATGTAAAGGTTTCATTGTCTTTCATCGTATATTCTACGCCACCACTTGAATTCGGTACCTGATCTCCATTTTGACCATTCTCAATAGAAATAGCGATGGTATTTCCCATTTCAATTGTCCCTTCACTTGTCGTTACTTTCCGATTAAATACAAGTTCAAAAGTGGACGAAGTTACTGTCGGTAATGCGGTCATACCCAATGGCGCATGGTTAGTCTGAACGAAGGAGTTTGCATAATTCACATATGCGCTCCTGTTTTCAAAGTAATAAGAAATTTCAGATCCGATTCCATTGGTTCTGAAACCAGTATTCGGGTCATTATCGGCATCAATATAAATACTGATAGCTTCTGCATCTTGAATATCATATTCTCGATCCGCATCTATTCTAATATATATGTGGTCATCATCATTGGAGACATAGATGTTTTGGATGTCTAAGCTATTATTGTCACCTTCATCTGTTATCAACAGGTCAGTTAATTTCCAGTCATCGTATATTCCATCCACAGCAATTTGCCCTAACAACATATTGCACGAAATTAAAAGCAAGAGTATTATCTTATTCATTTTGCAAAATTACACCTATTTTCTAAAACTTCATTTTATACGATCATTGTTTAAGGTCTCCACGAAGAAAAGGGAAGATTTAGGTCAATTTTAGAGCACGGATTTAATAGGAAACTAGGACTAATTTTATTTTATCGGAGCAAATATTGAAACCCATCACCGGAATGAGTTTATTTTTAAGAATATTTATTTGCCTGCTAATAAATAGATAATCAGTTAATTAGGATTTGTAATAAGGGCTCTGCAAATTTTTTCTTATCTTATATTTAAACAAAATTGGAATTATCTAGTTATAAATTCATACATAACTAAACGAATGGTTAGATTTGTGTTAAATTTTTAAATTGATGGCTCGGAGTAAAGCTTATAAGGAGGAAGAAGTACTTGAAAAGGCAATGGACTTGTTTTGGCGAGTAGGTTATGAGACCACTTCTATGAATATGCTGGAGAAAGAAATGGGTATTAATAAGTTTTCTATTTATTCCAGCTTTGGGAGTAAGAAGGGAGTGTTTTTAGAAAGTGTGAAATGCTACAGAACGAGATTAGCAGTGTGCATGGATAAATTGAAAAAGTCGCAAAATGGAGTAGAAGGCATTAAGCAGTATTTCTATGACTTTATAGATTTCTCTAATGATTCTGGTGCTGCTAAAGGTTGTTTAGTAACCAATACGGCCAATCAATTAAACCCTGATGCAGATGCTGAAATCAAAGAAGTGCTTTCAGACTTTACAAATAGCGTTCGGAATTTATTTTTGGAAAATTTGAAACAAGAAAGTGATTTAAAAAATGACAGTATAGAGAATGTTGCAGACTATTTAATAGTATCCATTTTCGGACTATCATCAGCCTCTAGAGTTTTCAATAAAGCTCACCTGGAAAATTACATTGAAAATATATTTAAAAACATATAATATTTTTTTGCAATAAAACTAAACGAATGTTTAGTAATAAATATCAACATTATAAAATTAGAAATTATGACAACATTAAAAGTTCACACCATTGATACAGCACCTGAAGGTAGTAAATCACAACTTAAAGAATCAGCAAAATCATTTGGAAGAATCCCTAACCTTCACGGCGTATTAGCTGGAGCACCTGGAACGCTAGAAGCCTATAAGAAATTAGGAGATTTATTTCTTGAATCATCATTAACTGCAGAAGAACAAACAGTTGTTTGGCAGACTATTAATGTAGAGAACGAATGTCATTATTGCGTTCCAGCCCACACTGCTATTGCAGGAATGATGAAGATAGATCCAGCATTAACCGAAGCACTGAGAAATAGCGAGCCAATGCCGACACCAAAATTACAAGCACTACAGGATGCAACACTTAGTTTGGTAAGAAATAGAGGCCATCTTACTGATTCAGAATTAAATGCATTTTATAATGCTGGATATGGAGAGCGTCAGCTATTAGATATCATTTTAGGAATCGCACAGAAAACAATCAGTAATTACACAAACCATATAGCGAACACTCCTGTAGATAAAGCGTTTGCGAAATTTGAGTGGAAGAAAGAAGTAGTAGCAGTTTAATAAGTTAGTTTAGAGCATGATGATTAGACCTTCCTTTTGTAAAAAGAGGAAGGTCTTTTTAATTTAGGATTATATCTAAGTTAGTATTCAAATAAAACGATAAAAAGGTTACAGATATATCCAGAATTACTGTGTTTTAATAAGTAGTAGGCAAGAAGAGGGAATCAGTTTCCCGTCCATTGAAATTGCTAATTATTTTACTTAAGTGTCAATAAACAGCTATAAAATGTCTTAATAGTGGAATTGAAACTACTTTTGAAAATTGCATTTTTCTTTTAATAAAAAATGAAGTATGCCATAGCATAGTCTGGCTAGATAATTGATTATTATTAGTTTTTTAGCCTAAAGAAACCAAAACATATGCTTTGTTCTTTTCCATTAAGATATATCCTACCATTGTTTCTATTTGTGGTTTTATTAAGTTCTTGTTCTTCACCAGAAATCCAAAAGGAAGAAGCAAGTCAGGTATTTCCTGAAAATGAACTTGGATATCCCGATTTGATCTCTTTGCATTTGCAAGATAAAATGAGCACGAATGCTCTACCACCTATCAATAAAATCTCCAAAGAACAAAGCATCCGGGATCGATATAAACATGAGTTTGACATGACCAAGGATCCTAAAACAGGTAAAATCCCCAAAGATGTTTTGTTCAAGTCTCAATTAAACGCTGTAAAACAGGCTGCTGAATTATCAGCTAGAAATCCGATCCCTAATGTGCAATGGGAGGAAAGAGGGCCTAATGATGTAGGAGGTAGAACTAGAGCATTGATGTTCGATCCTAATGATAACTCTGGTAAGAAAGCTTGGGCAGGTGGAGTTGGTGGCGGTATTTGGTTTACGAATGATATTACAGCTACAAATGCTAATTGGCAAAGGGTTGATGATTTTTGGTCTAATATGGCAGTTACCGCTATAGATTATGATCCTGTGAATACGAATACATTTTATGTTGGTACGGGGGAAGGATTTGGGAATGCTGATGCTATCTCTGGTGACGGGGTTTGGAAGACGACAAATGGAGGTAATACTTGGCAACATTTGAGTAATACAACTGGATTCGGTAATTGTAATAAAATAGTTAGCTGGAAGGCAAATCATGTTCTTGTTGCAACAGGATCGGGTATACAATTATCTACGAATGGAGGTGCGAATTGGACGCAATTGTATTCTAATTATGCTATTGCAGATGCTGAGAAATCTGTTAATGGTGACTTATATGTTTCCACATTTGGTGGGGATGTGTGGAGATCCTATGATGATGGTGTAACCTGGCCTTATTCTAGAAATGGAACGGAAGGTAGGGTAGAGATATCTACCTCACCTAGTGATAACAATGTATTATATGCAACAATTAATAGTGGTGGGGATGTTGTGAAAATTCTAAGATCAAGTGACCGAGGAGCAACTTGGGTAGAAAAGACAGTACCTAGATATAAAGAGCAACTTGGGTGTGGATATGGAGCAGATATATATACAAGAGGGCAAGGATGGTATGATTTGATCTCACTTGTGAAATCAAATGATCCTAACACTATTATAATCGGGGGGATCGATTTATACCGATCAGAAGATGGTGGCACTACATGGGAAACTATTTCTTATTGGACAGGTACATGCGATGCGTATGTTCACGCAGATCAGCATGCACTTGCTAGCAGACCAGGATTTCCTAATGAGATTATTTCTGGGAATGATGGCGGTGTATTCTATAGCTCTAATGCCTTTGAGTCTGGGAGTAATCCAACATTTAATCATCAATCTGAAAATTATAACGTAACACAATTTTTTGCCGTAGCAATGCACCCAGGGTTAGGAGTTCATAATTTTTTGAGCGGAGCTCAAGATAATGGTACAGTCAGACTAACGAATAATGGTATTGGTGGGTCTGCCTATGTTTCCGGTGGTGATGGTGGATTTTGTCATATTGATCAAGATAATCCGAATATTCAGATTAGTTCGTATGTGAGGAATAACTATTATTATACCAATTCAAACGGATCTTTTTTGCAGCATTTTGTAGATAATTCAGGACGGTTTATCAACCCGACAGATTATGATAATGATGCTAATATATTATATGCTTGTGCAGGAAATAATCAATATTTAAGAATAACTGGTTTCGGAGGTAGTTTAACGGATGAATTTGTAACTGCAGCTGCATTTAATGGACAGGTTTCTTGTGTTCGGACCTCACCTAATGTAAGTAATAGGGTATACTTTGGAATTGATGGCAATCAAATTTGTCGAGTAGATAACGCACATTCTGCTTCACCTACCATTACTTATTTAGGACAACCATCTGTTGGTTATGTTTCTAGTATTGATGTAGAAGTTGGTAATGAAAATCACTTATTAATTACTTATAGTAACTATGGCATAACGTCAGTTTTTGAGTCTGTAGATGGGGGCAGTAATTGGAATGCTGTAGAAGGAGATTTACCCAATATGCCTATTCGATGGGGAATATTTGCACCTCAGAATGCTGATCAAGCGATTCTAGCAACGGAACTTGGTGTATGGACAACGGATAATCTGAACGGGGCCAATACGGACTGGGATCCGACCAATACCAATTTAGCGAACACAAGAGTAGATATGATTGAATTTCGTTCAAGTGATAATCTGGTTGCTGCAGCTACCCATGGACGAGGACTCTTTACATCTACATCATTTAATTCATCTGTTTGTGTTCTTACTTCAGCAGCATTAGGTACACAAACTTGTGACCCGAATACAAGTACTTATTCTCAAGAAATTACCCTCGAAATCCAAAATTCACCAGCTTCAGGAACCGTTTCATTAAATGGACAGATTTTTAATTTTACCAATGGACAAAGCTCAACTACGCATACATTCACATTAACCAATTTAACTTCCGATGGATTAGCTCATGATTTAGTCGTTTCCTTTTCTGCAAGTGCAGGTTGTAATAAAACATATACCGATTTTATCCAAGCACCATTTCCCAATTGTTTACTAAATAACAATGTTTGTTCTGGTGCTACGGTTATTCCTATTCCTGGAATTTACACTTGTAACGGTCCCGATTCTGGAAGTGGTTGTAACTATTGTGATGGGGCTTCTATGGCAGATTGGTTCACCTTCACGCCAACTACAAATGGTACTTTGACCGTGAAATCGTGTGGAGGTGGAATTGATACTCGATTAATCATTAGTGAAGGAAGTTGTGGCAATCTTGTAATTAATGGTCTAAATGATGATTTCTGTGAAATGTATGCTGGTTCTAGTGAATATGCAAGTCAGGTTATCGTAGAAAATGCAACTGCAAATACAACTTACTACATAGAATGGGATAATAGATGGTCGACCAGTGGATTTGATTTTGAAGTAATTTATGAGTCTGATGTCCCATGTGTGGTGACGACAACATTATTTGTAGATCCAGAAGTCACCTCTAATGGTATTGGTTGTTCTTGGGAAACTGCTTATAAGTATCTTCAAGATGCAATAGATGCTGCGGAATTTTCTGGAACAACAACAGAGCTATGGCTGAAAGAAGGCACTCATAAACCTGGTAAAGAAGGTGAAGGTGTGACTAGGTTTATTACTTTTGAAACAGAAGAATCAGTTTCTATTTATGGTGGTTTCAATGGAAGTGAAACCTTGCTTTCTCAGCGAGATCCTGCTTCGAACGTTACCATTTTAAGCGGGGACATTGGTATCCAAAACAATTCAGCTGATAATATTTTTAACATCTTCACTCATCGAACAGAGAAGCATCTTTTAATCGATGGAATTATCATTGAGGAAGGAGAAGAAACTAGTGGGAATGACTGGAGTGGGGCAGCTATCTGGAATACTGGTAAAATGACGATCAGGAATTGTATACTGAGAAATAATCACGCTACCTCGGTCGGATCAGCAGTCTATAATAGTGGTTCAGGCGCTGAAATAATTGTAGATGATGTTACTTTTGAAGGCAATACAGGAGATGATATTTTAAATACATCAAGCGCGACCATGATTCTTTCAGGAAGTCAAGACATAAAGATTAAAGAGTAACCATTTTAAATGTACTAAAGAGGTGCAAGTATAAAATGTTAAGCTTAGACGAGTAATATCCTAGTGGAAATTACTCGTTTTTTATATATAGTAGGTCAATTTTTTTCTTGAAAATTTAAATATATTTCCATTCAATTTTAACTAAAGGTTAGTATATAAATATAGGGCTTAGCAATTATAATCGAACTAGATTTACCACTTCGAGAAAAAATAGTTAGCCTCTCCGCGAAGGATTTCAGATATTCTGTTTTCTAAAGTTTATTCAGTAACAAATAAATTTTAGAAGAATGAAGTATTTAATGTTTTCACTTTTACTCCTCTTTGGATGCGCATCATGTGAAAAAGATGATGTCGATCCTATAGATTCAGATGAAGTAGTTGTACCTGTTAATGCTTCACTATTTTTAACCGATGGTAGAGAAGTTACGATATCTACCGTTGATTGTAACCTTTCCGATGGAACTGCAACGACTTGCTACCAAATTGTTACTTCTGGAGTTGCAACGGATCACAATATGGGGCCTTGGTGTCCAGATAATATTTCAGACAGTGCGGAGAAGGGTGGCATTTGGTTAGAAGGTGGAGAGGTCTATGATGTAGACGGGGAATTTATCAAGAATATGGCTGAGTTTTATAATGATGACAATTGGCTGATGTATGATACGAATGGAGATATTTTCACCACCGTTACGATAGATGATTGTGCGAATGCTGCGAATCCTAACGTCGGTGCTGAGTATGAAAACTTTTGTGTAGAGTGTCTTCCATCCTTTGTGACGAATATCAGTAATACTTATTTAATTCCTACTACACCTGTGAAAACAGGAAGTGCGACTTCATTTGGAGGATTCGGACCACCTAATGTTTCGCAAGGTCCATCTCAGAGAGGAATCGCTTTTAATGGGATCGTCTTTGATGCACCAGCACCTACGAATGCTATTTTAGGAGCATATACTTTAGCTCCTTTCGATGATGCAGGTGGACACATTAATCTGAATGCTGGCTATCATTATCATGCTGCGACTGGAGTGAGCACAGAAATTCCCCAAAGCGATGGACACGCGCCGATGATCGGATATGCGCTGGATGGTTTTGGTATATATGGTCTATTAGATGAAAATGGAAATGAACCTAAAGACTTGGATGCATGCCTTGGTCACTATGATGAAGTAAGAGGATATCATTATCACGTGGATAAAGCGGGTAATAACAATTTTATCAATTGCTTGAATGGCGCATACGCCAATTAAAATATATCTAAATGTTTGTTAGCCTCCTACTGGACTGGGAAGATCTTGTCGGAGGAATTTTTCAACCTTAAATTTTGAATATTATGATTAAGTGGATATTTGTTTTTTGTATGATATGTTCAACTTCCTTGCTAAAGGCTCACCAGCCTGATCTCTCATCGACTATGCTAATTGAACAAAGCGAAGATGTTTGGGTCGTTCAGGTTCGTGCTTCCTTAACTGCATTCGAATATGAAGTTGAGTCAAACTATGGTAAAGATTCATACAAAACTCCCGAAGAGTTTAAAACACTGGTTTTAGATCATATGATGAAAAATCTTAATATAAAATTTAATGATTTGGAAAATGTAAAGTTTGGCAATGGTCAAGTTAAATTAGGACATGAGACCAGTGTGGTATTAGAAGTATTAAATGCTCCTAAATCGATCGAGTCAGTAAAGATAAAGAACTTGAGTTTTGATGATATTTATAATAGTCAGAGTGCATTAATCGTCTTAAAGAAGGATTTCGCGAAAGAACAGTTTATGTTGAGCAAGGCGAACGAATATGAAGCTGAGCTAGAAGTAGGCGCATTGAAATTTGAGTTGAAACCATCGGCAAAGTCTGCAGCAAATCCATCATATGCTATGTTGATTTTTTGCGGATTGTTATTTTTTGGATTGAGTGCCTTAGTCTACTATGGTGGGCTTCCTTTATATTATAATCGTAAAGAATCCTTAGAGATTTAAGAACATCATTTTAGCAAATAAAGCATAAAAAAAGAGATGATTCTAAGTAGAATCATCTCTTTACTTTTTAGTGAATAAATAGGCTGCTTTATCTGTATAAAGCTAACTTTCACCATCACTCTTTATTCCTAAAATCTAGGAATTTTATTAATTCAGATCAAATCGATCATTATTCATCACTTTATTCCATGCAGCAACAAAATCTTTCAGGAATTTACCTTGTGAGTCTGCGTAACTATAGACTTCAGCAATCGCTCTAAGTTCGGAATTAGATCCAAATATCAGATCAACTCTTGTTCCCGTCCACTTTCTTGTTCCTGAAGCTCTATCTCTTCCTTCGAAGACATCACTTTCATCAGAAATAGCCTTCCATGTCGTTCCTAAATCTAACAAATTGACAAAAAAGTCATTTGTTAAATGCTCTCTACTTGTAGTGAAAACACCATGTTGAGAATGATTATAATTCGTATTTAGTACTCTCAATCCTCCAACTATTACAGTCATTTCTGGAGCGGTCAAATTTAACAACTGAGCTTTATCAATGAGCAACTCTTCAGCGGAAGTATTATGTTTCGAATTCATATAATTACGGAATCCATCTGCTGCTGGTTCCAGTGCATCGAATGATTCGATATCTGTTTGCTCTGCTGAAGCATCACCTCGTCCAGGCGTGAAAGGAACCGTAATATCATGTCCAGCATTTTTTGCTGCCTTCTCAATTCCTGCACAGCCACCTAATACTATCAGGTCGGCCACAGAAACTGCTTTATTTCCAGATTGGGAACTGTTAAAGCCGTATTGAATATCTTCTAACACACTTAGCACTTTCGATAGTTGACTTGGGTTGTTGACTTCCCAATTATTTTGTGGAGCGAGACGAAGTCTTCCACCATTGGCGCCACCTCTCTTATCTGATCCTCTGAATGTAGAGGCAGAAGCCCAAGCTGTAGAAACCAATTCAGATACAGATAAGCCTGAATCTAAAATTTTAGTTTTCAAATTAGAAATATCATGATCATCTATTAATTCATGCGTCACTTCTGGAATCGGGTCTTGCCAGATCAATACTTCTGAAGGTACTTCTGGCCCGAGATATCTTGTGATTGGTCCCATATCTCTATGGGTCAATTTATACCAAGCTCTTGAAAATGCATCTGCAAATTCATCTGGATTTTCATAGAACCTTCTAGAGATTTTCTCATATGCTGGATCTATCCGTAAAGCAAGATCTGTGGTCAACATAACAGGCACATGACTTTTAGCTGGATCATGAGCATCAGGCACTGTACCGGCACCAGCACCACCTTGTGGAACCCATTGATGCGCTCCCGCCGGACTTTTGGATAATTCCCACTCGTAACCAAACAAGTTTTCGAAGAAATTATTAGACCATTGTGTAGGCGTTGTGGTCCATGTTCCTTCCAGACCACTCGTGATCGTGCTTCCTGCATTTCCAGTTCCAAAGGAGTTTTTCCATCCTAGACTTTGTTCTTCTATCGCCGCCGCTGCAGGTTCTCTATCGACATATTTCGATGGATCAGCTGCTCCATGTGTTTTACCGAAGGTGTGACCACCAGCGATTAACGCTACTGTTTCTTCATCATTCATTGCCATTCTGCCGAAGGTTTCTCTTATATCTTTAGCAGAAGCCATCGGATCTGGATTGCCATTAGGACCTTCAGGATTAACGTAGATCAATCCCATTTGCACTGCAGCAAGCGGATTTTCTAATTCTCGATCTCCTGCATATCTAGCATCGCCTAACCATTCTGTTTCAGAACCCCAGTAAATATCTTCTGCTGGTTCCCACATATCTTCTCTTCCTCCTGCAAATCCGAACGTTTCAAAACCCATAGATTCTAGCGCACAATTTCCTGTCAAAACCATGAGGTCTGCCCATGAAATCTTGTTTCCGTATTTCTGTTTAATCGGCTGGAGCAACATTCTCGCCTTATCTAAATTTGCATTATCTGGCCAACTGTTTAAAGGTGCAAACCTTTGCGTCCCGAATCCAGCACCTCCTCTTCCATCAGCAATTCTATATGTTCCAGCACTATGCCACGCCATTCTGATAAACAAAGGACCATAATGACCGAAATCTGCTGGCCACCAATCCTGAGAATCTGTCATCAGCGCTACTATATCAGCCTTTAAAGCTTCCAAGTCTAGTTTCTGAAATTCTTCTGCGTAATTAAAATCTTCTCCAAGCGGATTCGAAAGGTTTGAGTTTTGACGAAGAATATTTAATTTTAATTGATTCGGCCACCAATCTTGATTTCTTGTGCCATTACCTGCACTTTTATGCATCGAACCATTTATGAATGGACACTTGCTACTCTCATTCATTTCTGCTAGTTCAGCTTGACCACTTTTTTCTATTTTGTTATTTTTATCCATAATTGAATTGATTTATATAATTCTATATTTATAAGGCTGAATTTACCAAATTGTTTATGGACTTTGATTTTTTTACTAAAATAAAAACTTGAATTATTTAATTAGCGCAACATTTTAGGATGAATTCAGCAAAATGCAGATTTATTAGCAACAACATCGTTGAATAATTGTTACTTATTATCACATAATATGAATGAAAATGAAGTTTAATACCACCATGCCTGCCAACTTAATTCCGCATTATCAAACGGAATTAGCTGATTATACCGAGTCCTTATCGAAAGGGAATTATGAACGAGCATGGGCACACTTGGAACGAGCTCATATTATCGGCCAGCGTTATCCGCTTGCGCATACCAGTGTTCATTGGAAAATGTTGAAATTTGGGTTTCGAATTAAGAGTTCTAAAGAGATTATAGGACAGATTCCTCGTTTGCTTGTAGGTGGGGTAAAGTCTTTCGTAGGTAAAATTCCAGTAGGTAACCCAGGCGGCGCGAATGTCCCTCCCCTGAAACCCTTTCCCATTGCTGGTGACTTACAACAAATTTTAGATAAGGCCCACTAATTAAAAACTTCCAGATCCTAGTTTCTTAATACTTCGAGCACCTTCTATCAGTGGATATCGAGCTAATCCATCTGGAATAATGACTTCCGTTTTTTTATTGGGTATTCCACATGGCGACCAATTGCGTCTATCTGACCAGGCTTGGCTTACTTCTCCAGTCCAAGTTAAAATTTCGCTCGATGAATTGCCACATACCTTATTAAAATCATGTCCAAACATTGGCATAAATCCTAATTCTCTTGCTCCCAGATCTGGCTTAGAATCGGTTACATAAAGTAGATTTATATTATCTAAGATTGTCCCAGTGTCTAACGCATTAGAAGAAGCCGCTAGATTAATGTCTATGTCAGCTTCCATAACCTCCTGAAATGGATTAACCGGCAAACTAATATTGACCATGTCAGATAATCCAACTTTAACTCCATTGACTTCTATGTTTGCACCTGCGGAAAGATCAGTGACCATTGCATAGCGCACATCATTCCACTTGAACCAAGGTGATCCGCTGCTTCCTGACCGAGAGGAGTAATATCCATTATAATCCCAGTTATGTGTTGATCCTGATACTAATTCATACTCTTGAAAACAGTAATTTCCTGCATATACCAGATTGTTTTTCACCACCGTATTCTGCCAACCAGAAGGAGAACTCATGCCATCACCAGACTGAATAGTTGTATTATGGACAATGTAAAGCCCAGCTGGCTTGCGATTCATTTTATATGTGGAGTTTTCCATATTCACGAACTCATTACGGAAGACATATGCTGGTCCACCGAACACAGGCGCGAGACTTATGCCTGCTCTGCCGTTCCACGCTCGATTACTATAGACTCTAGAGTTAGAAATCATCCCATCTACTTCTATTAAGTCGTCCACAATTCTGAATATATTATTGTGATGGATGTCAAGGCTGTAGGATTGTTTATAAGGTGGTCCATCAGTTGTAACACCATCACCAAAATTTGATATCGTATTAAAACTCACCACATTGTTATTCCCGCGAATATCGACTCCTCGTTCTCCTGGAATATTTCCATTAGATTGAGGCCATGTGGTTCTGCCTTGGAAGTGGTTATTCGTAATATACTGATCATGTTCCCATCCATTCGCTCTTCTGTTCAGGATACCATAATCCACATCAGAAATATCACAGTTTTGTATGGTCAGGAATTGCGTATTCTGTGCATCGATACCCCAACGGCCATTTCGAATCACAAACCCATCTATAAAAACGTATCGAGTGCTGTCATTAAAATTACCGACGGTCACAACTCCGCGATCCGTATCATTCCCCTCTATAATGGCACCGTGCAAATTCTTGGATATAATAAAAAGACCATCGGTTTCTACAGTGAATGGATTATATATGCCATCATTTACAAGAATAAGATCTCCAGGAATCGCCGCATTGATAGCATTTTGTATGCCGTTTGCTCCATCTGACGAATTGACTTCGATGGTGTCTAGACTTCCATTTGTATCGGGAAACGTTTTTGTTTTAATTTCTAGATCGACGGTCTGTCCACCGCCATCAGGATCAGAGATGACGAGTTGTATTTCATAGGTTGTATTTGGATTAAGAAACATTGCTGATCCGGCATGAAAATTCATGTTAAGTGCTGCGCCATCTACATTCATTTCAGGAAAAGCCCGCATTGTTTCCGCACCATTTTTATAATTGTTAAATCCTTTGATGCGATAAAGAATGGTCATTTCACTGTTGTGATTATCGTCGCCAGAAATATTAACGTGGCAACTAATATGCTGAAATGAAGCCGTGAGTCGGGTGCTGATAACCGATACCGGATTTTGGCTCATTGCAAGCGTGCAGAAAAGAGTACTCAGTATTAAGAAGGACATAGATTTCATTTTGCTAAGCTATTATACTGAGTGAAATTACCTTCCATTCTCCTAATCGTTTCATCCATAAATGTTCTAGGAGTGACTAGATTGCTTGTGTTTTAGTCTAATAAAATTCAAGGTCAAGCATAATTTAAGTAATTTAAAGAGGAAATAGCATCTCGTTTTTTGAAATAGATCAGCTCTTTACTTAATTAAATAGACTAATAATTAATCAAAACAAATGAAAAATATCCTACTCTTAGTTGTCTTTACTATTACTTCGCAATTCATATTTAACCCTAGTAGCATTGCACAATCGAATACAGATGAAATATCTCACTTGCTTGATTTGTACCACGATAATGATCAGTTCAACGGTTCTGTGCTCGTCGCCGAGAAAGGTCAGGTAGTTTATAAAGGAGGAAAGGGGATGGCGAATATGGAATGGGGTATCAAAAACGACGCTGATACAAAACATCGATTGGGCTCTATTACTAAGCAATTTACAGCTATGATCGTTATGCAACTGATGGAGGAAGGGAAAGTGAAATTAGATGCTCCGATTACCACCTATATTCCGAACTATCCTAAGGTAAATGGCGATCAGATTACTTTACATCACTTATTAACGCACACCTCTGGAATTCCAAATTATACCTCATTTGCTGGATTTTTTAAGAATGAATCTAGAAATACATATAGTCCAGAAGAGTTTTTGGTATTTTTCGCGGATTCAACGTTGAATTTCGAGCCTGGAAGTGAATTCGAATACAGTAATTCAGGGTATTTCTTGCTGGGATATATAATTGAACAAGTAGCTCAGGATTCGTATGAGAATGAACTGGAAAAACGAATATTCGATCCACTAGGAATGAAGGATACAGGCTATGATCATCATGGAACCATCCTTAAGAACAGAGCAACTGGATATGAAAGAGAGGGAATGAAATTTGTGAATTCGCCGTACTTGGACATGTCCATTCCATATGCCGCGGGCTCATTATATTCTACTGCGGAAGATCTATACTTATGGGATCGAGCTCTGTATACGGAAAAGCTAATTTCAGCGGAAACTAAGACACTAATGTATGGAGCACATGCTGATGCTTGGGGCGGCGCTTATGGGTATGGCTGGTCTATCGCCGATAGAGATGGAGAATTAGAAATAGGACATGGTGGAGGAATTAACGGGTTTAATACTTTAATATCGAGGTACCCAGAGCAGGATCAAGTGGTTATTTTATTAAATAATACTGGAGGGGCGAATCTTTCTGGAATTACGAAAGGAATCAAGGCGATACTGGCAGGGAAAGATTATGATATACCTAAGAAGTCATTGGCTAAAGCTGTAAATCAAGCGATCAACGCTGCAGGAGTAGATAATGGAATTAGACTTTTTCAAGAATTAAAGAATAGTGATGATTATGCATTAGAAGAACAAGAAATGAATGCGTTAGGTTATGATTTGATGCAGTCAGGGAATATTGCTGGTGCGCTTAAGATTTTCAAGTTAAATGTGGATGAATTTCCAGAGAGCTGGAATGTTTATGATAGTTATGCGGAAGCGCTAATGGTGAGTGGTGATGATGAAGGCGCTATAAAAAACTACACTAGATCGGTGAAGATGAATCCAGCGAATACCAGCGGAATTAAGTTTTTAAAAGATTTAGGGGCAGATACCAAATCTCTAGAATCGAAAGTGGAAATAGATGATGCCATGCTTAGTAGCTATGTAGGAGAGTATGAAATTCAGCCAGGATTTATATTGTCGATCACTAAGAATGGAAGCCAGTTATCTGGACAGGCTACTGGCCAAGGTGCTGCTGAAATATATCCGAAATCTGAAACAGAATTTTATTTGAAAGTGGTCAATGCACAAATTGTTTTCAATAAAAATGCTGCAGGCGAAGTGGAAAGTTTGACATTGATTCAAGGAGGAAATGAAATGGTTTCTAAGAAAATAAAATAGTATTGACTAGTTATTAATTTAAGTAAGGGCAATAATATTTATGGATTTTTGAGTTTTAGTGGCATGATCCGAAATTCACTTTTAAGTTTGATTTTTATTTTTGTAGGTCAATTTTTGAGCGGGCAATCGTTAGTTAATTCTATAGGGACAAGTATATGCGATCGGTTTCTGCTACCTGAAGGTTTTGAGCGCATAGAGTTAGAGACGAATGAGTTTGGGTATTTCTTAAGACACTTGCCATTGAAAAGTCACAATGAAAATGTAAAGTACTACAATGGTGAGGTAAAGACTAATTATAATGTCTACGATGCCGTAATAGATCTATATATCGGAAAAAAGAATCTCCACCAATGTGCTGATGCCATCATGCGACTTAAGGCTGAGCATCACTGGAATCAGAAAGAATATGAAAAAATACATTTCAACTTTTCTAATGGGAAAAGAGTGGAATATTCGGAATGGATGAAAGGGCGAAGAATGATTGTTAATGGAAATAAAACTTCCTGGAATAATCGAAGTAATCCATCGAATACCTATTCAGATTTCTGGAATTACATGGAATTGATATTTATGTATGCAGGGACTGCTTCACTAGAAAAAGAAATGGAACCAGTGAGAATAGAGGAAATGAAAATCGGAGATGTATTTATCAAAGGAGGGTATCCGGGGCATGCCGCACTGGTTGTAGATATGGCAGTGGATTCTGAAACAGGTGAAAAATTATTTTTACTAGGTCAAAGTTATATGCCGGCTCAGGATTTTCAATTGCTAAAAAATCCTAATGACAGCCGGATAAGCCCATGGTACCGAATAGATGATTCGGAAATTTTGTTGACTCCAGAATGGAGATTTACAAAGGATGATTTAAAGCGGTTTGCTGATTAAGCAATTAAAAATCTGCAGGCAAACATTTACTACCTCATCTTTATGAGCAGTTGACAAACGCTGTTTGCCTGCTGAGATTTAGGTTCTTTTAATAGGTTACTGGCATTTGGGATGGCTATTATATGCATAACTGAAATATTTGGTCTTCTGGTTTATGCAAGGTTTTTTACTTTCAATTCATATTTTACATTACTGATATTCATATTTAACTAGACTACTCGCTATCATTAGTCGAAGTGTTTTCGAAAAGGTCACCATGTTTTTGAGATAATTATTTTTTAGCTGGATTATCACCTTTTTAAGTGCGCTCCTTTCTGCTTTGATTATTGCCTTTCTCCTTATCTATATTGATGGAAGTCCCAGAATTCAAGTTGGGAAGTTTATTTGCAATCGCAACATCCCTGTTTTCTGTGGATAGATGTTAAAAGTGAAATATCTAAGGTAACCCATAGAAAAGAACTTGCTTTTATCGCTAAATTGCAGTTTCACCCTCGAATTAATAAATATGAAAACAGTTATCAGTTTCCTCCTTCTCTTTATTTCAGTGATTACTAACGCCCAAAATGTTGGAATCAATCTTGCTAATCCTGTTGAACGCTTTCATATTCAAGATAATAGTAACACGAAATTGTTATTAAGAACAAGCAGCGGGACTTCCTTTTTTACTGCTGATGCGCCTACTAATTCTGGTCTGTTATTTCGTTCTGGAGGGACAGATAGAGCCTCTATGTTTTATTCCCCTTTATCCAATTCTCTATCGGCTTCTATAGGACTCAACGGATGGACGATGTCTGCTAATGGAGACTTTAGGGTTAAAGAGCGCGTTTATTCCTTGAATGATTTAAGACTTGATGCAACGGAAAGCGTCACCATAGAAGCAAACGGAGCTATGATTAAAATAGACACCGATGGTAATATTCAGATTATAGGAAAAAACATAAGTATAGAAGCAGAAGAGAATCTAAATATTTCTGCAGCCAATATAAATATTGAAGCTGAGCAAACTTTGCAGGTAGTTAGTGGGGGAGAAAGTAGCTATGCTGCGGGCAGTAGCATGGATTTTGGCGCCTTGAATGATGTCAATTTACTCTCTGGTGGTGATTTCAATGTACAATCTGATAATGTGGATCTCGTTGCCACAAAAGCGACTAATATAAATAGCGGAAATGGACTCGCCATTACATCGAGCGATTTAGCAATCAATACCAGTACAAATGCGATTTTTTCAATTGGAAATGGATTAGCAATTAATACAGGGCAAGATTTCAATATTACAGTCAATAATAATTTTGCTTTGAATGTAGCGCAGAACTATAATCTCAATATATCACAAAATTATGCACTAACTGCTTTAAATATTTGTGCTCAAGCCTCCGCCACAATGAACATACTTGGTAATTTGATAAGATTCAATAACGGAAGTACAGGTTTTGCGATGAAGGGAGATGCCGTGGAAGTAGGTGGAAAGGTTGGAACTATTACTAGTGGATCGACAACGATTCTTGGTAATTGAGAATGAAAACATCACAAGCTTGTATGGATCTAAAAGTAAACTTGACATAAGAAAGGAGCACGATTCTACATATACCGATGAATACGGCCATTTCACAGATTAGGTTCCTTCCTGATCGTAACATTTCATTATTCTTGTCGTCTAATACTATGATAATGAAAATTCAAAAAAATACAATTATGAAATCACTTTTACTACTCTTTGTTTCCTTTATAGCATTTAATATTTCTGCGCAAATCCAGTTAGAGGGAAAAATCATTGACAGCAAAACTTCTCAACCTCAATCATATGTAAACATTGGAGTCATTGGTAAAAACATTGGAACTGTGTCCGATCGAAATGGCTATTTCAGTCTCCTTGTTCCAGAAGAAAATTACAGCGACAAAATGAGAATTTCTATGATCGGCTATGAATCTATAGAAATGCAGGTCAACGAAATAGAGAACTTGCTAAAGTCTAATAAAAACATTGACCTAAATCCTTCTAATTATGAAATAGAAGAAGTCGTGATATCAGCAACGAACTTGAAATCTAAAGAAGTCGGAAATTTGAAACCGAAAAAGAATATTTTTGCTGCTTTCGGTGAAGATAAGTTGGGCAATGAAATGGGGATTGTCATAAAAATAAAGAAGCGACGAACGATTCTAAAAGATGTTTCCTTTGCCTTAGGAGAAAATCTGAATGATACGGTTCGTTTTAGACTGAATATCTATGATATGGAAAAAGGAAAGCCTGGAGAGAATTTGTTGAAAGAAAATATAATCATTGAGACGTCTATTGAAAAAGGCATCGTGAAAACTGATTTGTCAAAATATGATATTGTAGTGGAAGATGATTTCTTATTAAGTATAGAATGGATAGAAGATTATCCGAAAGACACGTTGAGTTTCGGAGCAACCTTATTCAATAAAAGCGTATGGGTTCGAGAAACGAGTCAAGCTGATCTCGTAAAGATTCCAATATTAGGAATTGGGCTTTCTGCAACAATACTTTATTGAAAAAAAAGCGAAATAGATACCATTTTGTAATTGGGATTCGTATAAAATAAAAGAACATTACACTATGAAGCTTTTCCCCTTGATCATTACCAGTTTAATCCTGCTGGCTTCATGTAATAAAAGCAATCAGAATTGTGAGAATCCCGACTTTTTCAGTGATGCTGGGAACAGAAATTTTTCAATGGGTTTCACCACTTGGAACTATGATGCAACGGATGAAGCGATAGAAGACACTTATGATTTTTTAACCTTGCATGGAGATATTTATGCAGAGCAGATCGATGAATTTATTCCATGGGATGCCTGGTTAACCGATACAGAATTACCAGAGAGATTTGTACAGGTTATTGATTATAAGGTAGCGCATAAAATTCCAGACTCGAAGTTGCTACTTTCGGTTAGTTTACTAGATACCGATCGTTCCGAATTGCTTAATGATATCGATGGGACGATACCGGAATATGATAAAATAGATGACGATAAAATAGTCGAGGCTTACGCGAAGCATCTTTTATATCTAATCGATAGATTTCAGCCTGATTATCTAGTTATTGCAATGGAAGTTAATGAGTTATATATTAAAGATAATGATAAATGGTTTTCTTATAAAAACTTACATGATGCGATACAAGCTAAGATAAATTCATTATATCCGTCGCTTCCACTCGCGGCCTCCGTTACCTTGCATAATTGGTATCAGCCAGAAGTTTCGGATAAAGAAAATTATCATGCAGAATTGAGTGAATTGATTGCTGATGGTGATTTTGCAGCGATAAGTTTTTATCCATTTCTAAAAGGAATGCACAAGAAGAGCAAATTCCAAAATGCTTTTGATTTCTTGCATGAACGGGTTTCTTTGCCAATTCTAATGGTGGAGACGAACCATCTTGCTGAAACGCTAGAGTTAAAGTCATTTAATCTCACGATTAAGAGTGATGAGTGCGAGCAAAAGGAGTACCTGGAGGTTTTGTTGGAAAATGCGCAGGAAAAGAATTATGAAGGTGTAATCTGGTGGTCTCATCGGGATTATGATCAGCTATGGGAAACGTTTCCGGAGGAAGTAAAGGATGTGGGGAAATTGTGGCGAGATACTGGGATTTTAAATGAAGATGGAGATCGAAGGGCGGCGTTTGATAGCTGGGAGATTGCTTTTCAAAAGTAGTTTTATGTAAATTGTAATTTTTACAAATAGATAGATATGGCTTACGATATTGCAGTTGCGGATCGCTTGAGAAATTATTTCTTGGAAAAGAAGATCACGGATATTGTTGAGAAGAAAATGTTTGGTGGTTTGGCTTTTATGGTCAATGGAAAGATGTGTATAAATGTAAGCAAGGATCGATTAATGTGTCGTTTTGAGCATAATTTAACAGAAGAGCTTTCGAAGCGGATTGGTTATGAGGCGATGGTGATGAAGGGTAGGGTGTTAGATGGATATTGTTATGTTCAGCCTGATGGATATGATTATGATGAGGATTTCGAATTTTGGGTGGATTTGTGCTTAGCGTATAATGAAACGGTAAGGGAAGATAAATAAGGTGTCGCACCTACGGAGCTACAAAGACATGGCACCTGCGGTTTTACAAAGGTTGGACTCCGCTGGAGTCGGTATATTTATTGATGATACTGAATGTTCACTCGTTGGACTCCGTTGCTGTTGGTTTCATTCGTCGTTGTTCAGAATATCAAATTCAATCGCCACACGAACAAGGCCAGCGGTATTTCTTAAGCCCAATTTATTGAGCATATTTCGACGATGTGTTTCCACGGTTCCGAAACTAATGAATAACTTTTTTGCTATCTCGGCGGTTGTGTGCTCATCAACAATGAGTGCCAATATCTCCTTTTCGCGACGTGAGAGTTTAGGAAACAATGAATTCTCCTTCTTTTTTATACGGGCCCGTTTAAGATTCATGATCTCAAGTAGGAGGTCATTCTCAAATACCGTCTTGCCCTCACTGACTTGTATAATGGTTTCAATGATTTCTTTCTGCCCAGCGTTCTTCATCAAATAGGCTCGAATTCCATGTTCAATTAAATTCTTAATTAAGTGAGAATCATTTAACATCGAAAGCATGATGACTTTAAGATCTGGAAAATCTTTCTTGACTATCTTTGCTGTCTCAAGACCGTTTAATACGGGCATATTAATATCCATGAGCAGAATATCAATTTCATTTTCCGCTAAATATTCTAGCGCTTCTTTCCCATTGTTCACTTCACCAGCAATCACAAATCTAGCGTCGTCAGCTAGAATTAACTTTAGGCCTTCTATGACCAATGGATGATCGTCACATAGTAATAATCTTATCAAGCGTTAGCATTTTTATAACTTTAATATAAGGAAGTTTGAACTTATCTGCTGATTTTTTTCTTGGTAAATGGTTTTCTGTACTTTTTCAATTAGCAGCAGATCAAGAGATGAAGAAAATAAGGGAAGAATTGCAATAAACAACACCAAATGGTACGTTTGGTGGGTTAATAGTTTTTAATTAAAGGAAATGAGAATAATGAAATTAAGTATGCAATCTGCATTAAAAATGATATTTGCTATGATGCTTATCGTATCTGTGATTAGTTGTGGTGAAAAAAATAAGCAAAATGATCTAGGCGAAAGCATTGACATGCATACAAGTGAAGAGTCGCTAGACTGGATAGGACCATATAATGGAATACTTCCATGTGCAGATTGTCCTGGAATTGAGACAACATTGACACTACAAGGAAATCTGAAATATGAGCTGAAAATGAGATATCAAGAAAAGTCGGAAAAGGTATTTATAGAAACAGGTTCTTTCGAATGGGATGATGCAGGATCAATAATCACACTTAATGTGGATGGAAAACCTTCCGAAGATCACCAATATAAAATGATAGAAAATGGCATGCTTAAGTTGGATAATAAAGGGGAAGAAATTTCAGGCGAACTTGCACAAATGTATCTTTTAAATAAGAGTGAAGATCAGATGATTAACTTAATGCCTGGGGAGTATATTTATCATGTAAGTAGTATACGCGCTTCATGTGAAGGCGTAGGCTCGCAAAGTTGTCTTCAGATTCAGAAAGGAAATGAATATAATCCGGATTCGCTCGAATTGTTCTACAGTAGCATCGAAGGATTCGACTACCAGGAAGGATTCTTTTATAAGTTAGTAGTCAAGGAAGAGGAGAAAGAAGCAAGTAATGTACCTGCTGATGCTTCTTCTATTTCATATAAATTGGTTCGAATTCTAAGCCAGAAAAGAGATGGGAAATTGGCATTGAATGATATCTGGGCGTTAGCGTCATTAAATGGGAATCCAATTAATGTGGCTGATTATCAGAAACATCCAGATCTAGAAATAAATCTTAGAGAAAAAAGGGTAATGGGTAACGATGGTTGCAATTCTTTTACGGGATCTTTAGCGAAGGTGGACGATAATTATATATCTTTTGGTCAATTAGCTGGAACCAGAATGGCTTGCAAGAATATGGAAGGATCAGATCAAGTTAATGCAAATCTAAATAGTGTCAATGCTTATAAAATCAACGGGCTTAAATTGACGTTTTTTAATGCCAATGGGGACGAATTATTGACTTATAAAAAGGTAGACTAATTGCAATGCGGCGCGTAACAATGGAAGAATATTTACTGAATCCTAAGCGATATGAATTAAAGAGTGGCTCAGTCGAAGGTGCGCCATTGTGTCCCTACGGAAATCTTTTCGAATGGGTAGGTTATGACAAAGTGGAAGAAGAATTTATTCGTTTTACGAAATCAGTTTTTAAAAAGTTAGTCAAAAAGAAACAAAGTTAAAGAGCTTAATCAATTCCTTAAGGGAAGTGCTAATTGGTAAAAATTCTCAGTTTAATTTAGTATTTTAGAGACCTCATGTCTTTAATTTAGAAATTGATGAAAATTATTCAACTGTTCGTACTATTTAGTTTTGTGTCTAGTCTTCAAGCCCAATCAGGAAAAGTGATGGATAACCTCTCCATGTCATCTAAGATTCTTGATAGCGAGCGTAAATATGCCATTTATCTTCCACCAGATTATGAAACATCTGAAAGGAGTTATCCAGTACTGTACTTATTGCATGGTGCAGGTGATGACCATACAGGTTGGGTACAATTCGGTGAAGTATTAAGAATTACGGATGAGGCAATAAAGGATGGAAGTTCAACAGCTATGATCATTGTAATGCCAGATGCTAATTCAGGACAAAGAGGTTATTACAATAATATAAATGGAAAATGGAATTATGAAGATTTCTTTTTCGAAGAATTCATGCCTCATGTAGAAGGGAAATTTAGAATTAAACAAGAGAAGCGATATCGAGCAATAGCTGGATTATCTATGGGCGGAGGAGGCTCATTCATCTATGCCTTACACAGACCTGATTTATTTTCTTCTGCTTGTCCATTAAGTGCTTGGGTTGGGTTTCAGACTGTAGAAGAGTTTAAGCAACGAGGATTAGAAAAGGATTCAAATTACACTGAAGAGCAAATACAATCTTATTTTCATAAATACAATGCGATTTCTCAAGTAGATCAAAAACCATTAGAAGGGACAAAATCTGTTCGATGGTTCATCGATTGTGGAGATGATGATTTTTTGTACGAGGGAAATAGTTTAATTCATATTAGTATGAAGAAAAAAGATATTTTTCATGAATATAGAGTAAGAAATGGAGGGCATTCATGGACTTATTGGCGGGAATCTTTGCCAGTAGTTCTAAGTTTTGTCTCTGATACATTTCACCAGCGATAAACATTATTTCTAGAATTTTGTCAGTGCTTTTGTCTGCGAATAAAGAATGACTTAATCTGTCCTTGAAATTTATTAACTTAGAGTCAAATAATTTCTGTTGGTTTTAAAATAGTTGATAAATGGATACGTATGCTCAGGTATTGATGGTTGCCATACCATTTTTTATTTTGCTGATCATTATTGAGGCATTTTACTCTTGGCGGATAGGGAAGTTATCGTATAATGGAATGGATACCATATCTAGTTTAAGTTCTGGGACGACGAATACCTTGAAGAGTGTGCTGAAACTTAGTGTTGTCATTGTTAGCTATGCTTGGTTCGTTGATAAAGTGGCGCTGACTGAAATTAAGATTACATGGCTAGTCTGGCTGTTGAGTTTTATTGCTATCGATTTCGCAAGTTACTGGAGTCATCGATTGAATCACAGCATCAATATTTTCTGGAATCAACATATTGTTCACCACAGCAGCGAGGAGTTTAATCTAGCTTGCGCACTCCGTCAACCTATTTCGAATATTATCGGCTATGGATTTATCTTCTTACTTCCAGCCGCATTGTTGGGACTTCCTGCTAAAGTAATAGCAGTCATAGCACCGATCCACTTATTTATGCAATTCTGGTATCATACGGTTCACATTCCGAAATTAGGATGGTTAGAGTATCTCATCGTCACTCCTTCGCAGCATAGAGTTCATCATGCGATTAATGATATTTACATTGACAAAAACCTATCTGCAATATTTTGCGTGTGGGATAGAATATTCGGTACTTTTCAAGAAGAATTGGATGAAGAACCATGTGTTTATGGAGTGAAGAAACCAGTAATTACATGGAATCCGATTAAGATTAATTGGATGCATATGTGGCAAATTACCAAAGATGCATGGCGAACTAAAAATTGGAAAGACAAATTTAGAGTTTGGTTTATGCCTACAGGATGGCGTCCGGAAGATGTCTCTATACAATATCCTATTACCTATGAAAAGGATCCTCATGCTCAAGTAAAGTATGCTCCGGCGAGTTCGAAGTCATTGAAGAATTGGTCTTGGTTTCAATATGTTTTTTCCACGTTATTAATGATTCACATGTTGACACAGATTGACAAAATAGGATTCCCATACTTATTTGTTTATGGTGGCTTCCTCTTTGTGCTGATCTATAGCTATTCTTCTTTGATGGATCATGAAACGAAAGCAGTGTGGATTGAAATTGGGAAATCAATCATGGGACTAAGCATTATTATAAGCACCGGAAGTTGGTTTTACTTGGAAGAAATGCTACCTGGAGCGAATCTGTTAATGGCACTTTACTTTCTAGTCTCTCCTGTAGTTGTTTATTACTTATCAAAGCAAACAGCGGCTGTGAAAGTAAGTGACTTGTCTGTAGGTAGGTAAGGTTGTTTTTATTTTAATAGATCTTATATCTTCATCATTCCGCTCATATTGCATTATTCGTTAATTCTCTAGAGAAAATATTATTTGGAAAAAAATGCATGTAAAATTTATTTGTTAAAAGAAAAAAGATATTTTTAGTACTAAGTAAAATTAACCCTATGTGCATTACTAAAACCATATCTAGATTAAGCAGTGTCTTAATCCTGTTTTTTATTTCGATTTCATTGTCTTATGGATCGATTATTTTCGATGGAAGTCCTGGGACAAACGCTCCACCACCTACATTAGGTGGACAGACGATGACTCCATTTCCATTAGATCCGAATGCAAATTATACGAGTCTTAATCAAGTTGCTGTACCAGGTTCTGCAGATTTTATAACGTTTTCTCAAAATGTCAGTAAAAGGACCATTAATGATGGTTGGAATTCACTTTGGAGTCATGGTTATACTGGAGATGTATATTTTAATACTACTTCTAGCTTAACATTAACTTTTCCTGCAGGAACTTCGGCTTTTTATTTTTATGCTGAGACAAATCAATTTGGTTCATTTACTATGGAGGCAATAGGCTCTGACGGAACAAGTTCTGGGCCTATTGATGTCTTTACTAGCCCATCCGTGGGAGGTTCTCAATACTTTGGATTTTATACTGATTCTGAAGCCTGTGAGATCATGACAATAACAATTACGACTGATGACACTTCTGGATTCGCTGTAGGTGAGTTTGGAATTGCATTAAATCAGTTTAGTGCTGCTGTTCCGACAATGGGGCAGTGGGGAATCATTATACTTTCGATATTAATGTTGATTTTCGCTATAGCAACCTATAAGAAAGTGATTTTTAAATTGGCATAGGAAACACCTGATCTATAATATTACAACCTTCCGAGACGATCTTATTAGCCATCTCGTAAGTTTGTATAAAATAATGTAAACAGCATTTTAGTATGGATTTTAATAAGAATTAAGATCATATCAATAACAAAAAAAATAACTGTTCTGGAGATTTCCGGAACAGTTATTTTTTTGATATAAAGCTAGTATTGGCTAATGATACAAATTGTATAATTTCTTTTATTACATATCAAAAGTAAGAAACAGATTGCGGTGCTTTGTAAGCATTTCTATCTAGAAAGGTGAAATAAGCATATTTCAACTTCAAGGTAGTTATCTGGCATTACTTCTTCCTCGCTCTCTCATTATTCATATACTTGATATCGGTATCACTTTCGGATTTGCCCAGCAAGTGCTCTGCAAAGTAATCCGCCTTTAACCAGAAGAAATATTCTGTCATATCTCCGTATCCATGTCTTTGTCCTGGAAATACAAAATAATCGAACCGTTTATTGGCTTTGATCAATGCTTGTGCTAATCTAATCGTTGCTGCTGGATGGACATTGTTATCTATATCTCCTGTTGTAATCAATAACTTTCCTTTTAAATTCTTAGCTATATCTGGATTCTTGTCGATCGCATATTTAAAAGTTACCTCACCAGAATCACTGACCATCTCTTTGATCCCATGATGCTTCTCACTCCACCATCTGTTGTAGATATTGTTTTCATGATTTCCTGAGGAACTCACCGCTACATCAAAGAAATCAGGATAAACTAGCAATGCGGCAGTCGACATAAAACCACCACCAGAATGACCGAAAATTCCCACTTTGTCGATGTCGATAAAGTCATGCCTGTCCGCTAATTGCTCAGCTGCATATTTCTTGTCAGCTAGTCCATAATCTCTTAAATTTCCATACCCGTAAGTGTGATACCACTTAGAACGGACAGGATGCCCACCTCGATTACCGATCGTTACGACAACAAAGCCCATTTGCGCAAGTCGATCTAGCCGGTTCATTCTTGACGACCACGTCTTGTTTACCGCTTCAGTCTGTGGTCCAGGATATACATATTCGATGAGTGGATAATGTAATGTGGAGTCGAAATCGAATGGTTTGTACATTACACCATATAGGTCTGTTACACCATCATCTGCTTTGACTTGATAAGGTTCTGGAAATTGATATCCAGTTTCCATTAATCTGTCCAAATCTGCAGTTTCTAAGTCCATGACTTTCCTGCCGTCCGCTGCGAATAAAGCTGAAGCGGGGACCGTATTAACCCTGCTATAATTGGTCACAAAGTAGGTGTTTCGATCATTTACTTCTGATTGATAACTATGATTGCCTGGATTTAGTAATTTTAAACCAGAGCCATCGAAATTGACTTTGTATAAATGTGTGTAATAAGGATCTTCACCCAGTTCTCGGCCATTGGCTTCGAAAAAAACCACTCTATTTTTATGGTCTATCGATTCTATACCTTGAACGTGAAAAGGTCCTGATGTAATTTGGTTCTTGACATTCCCATTCGAGTCATACAAGTATAGGTGCGCCCAGCCATCTCTTTCAGACCAATGGATTAATTCCTTTCCACCATCTATTAATGCCGGCGTTCGCGTGTCGATGTAAGTATTCAGACGTTCCTCAATGATAACTGTCACCTCTCCAGTTTCGATATCTGCATAGCCGAAATCAACCTTTTTCATATCTCTGGAAGTACGAGAGAAATACAGTTTTGAATCATCTGGTGCAAGCCATGTCGACCACCTCCTTTCCTCGTCTGTATCTGTTTTTTTCGAAGGTGCTCTGAGGATGGAAATCGTCTGATCCTTGAAAGTGTCAAGTTTTATTTCCTTCCGTTCTTTACTTTCGAAATCAAAAACAAACATTTCATCTTTCCCCACTTCTTTATCTCCTGCCATAGGATATTTGTAACTTTCCAAGCGTGGTCTAGGTTGTGCGGTATTGTCTAGCACCCATAAATCTTCTACCTTCCTATAATCGGATCTCGTCGTTGCGAATTTCTTTCCACTTGGAGACCAAACCACTCGTATACCTTTCCGATCATCTTTTTTCTTCTTTTCTTCTACATTATCCATTCCTCTACCCGAACCTCCGAATCCATAATCCTTTTCGCCATCAGTTGTCCACTGAGTTTCCACAATGGTTGTATCTTTTTCATCCTTCTGAGCTTTTAAGAAATTCTCCTTGTCCATCCAGTAGAGGTTATGATTTCTAGAAAAGAGCACATAACTTGAGTCCGGGGAAATAGACGCCCATTCTATTCTCTTTGGCGCTTTAGGGTAGTCATCTACAAGCGTAAGCTTTTTGCTGTTCAGGTTATATTCGAAGTGCCAAACTTTAGCAACCTTCTTCGGTTTCTTCTTTTTGGATTTTTTATCTTTCTCGTTCTCCATATCGTCTTCTTCCTTATCGTCTTCTGAATCCTCATCTACTTCTACCAATTTCGATTTGACTTCCCACTGAACGATCTCTTCATTTTCTTTGAACTTCAATTTTTGGATAGATAGATGTTGTGCATCGAATGGATCTCCTGTTAATCTGGACATGTCCGCAGCAATCTGAACATTATCAAATAGCAATGATTTTTGATTTTTGCCTGGATCTACTAGGTACCATGATTTTCCTTTTGAAGTTTCATACATATACCAGAATCGATCTGAATTTTTAAGCCAATGTGGATTAACAGACGTAGAAAATACCATTTTCTCAATTTGATTAGGAGAAAATCTAGCAGCTAAATCGTAGTTCGGTTTTGGAGTGTTTTGTGAAATACACAATGAAATACTGAGCATTAGAAAAAGGAAAGTCAAAATACGTTTCATGAATGATTGGTTTGAATTTGCGGGAAGATAATGAATTGAAAGTTGTAGAATAAAGTTTTAGGTCAATTTTTATTCTGGTCTAAAAATGTAGCAGTTAATCTGTCCATACGAATTTTCACTGGTGATGAAATTTTATATTTTATGCTTAAATGAAGTAAAGTTATATCCATGAAAGTGAAAACTAAACCACCTGATTAGCTTTGATATCTCTTTCAAAATTCTAATTTAGCTTTAACTAAAAGAATTCATTTGAAAAATCTATTAATCATCTTAATCCTCTGTTCTAGTTGTAGTTCACCATTTCTTAAATTGATGCACGGAGGCAAAGTGGAGCAAACTGGTTTTGTAGAAACAATACCCTTTGATTTTGATAAAGGTCTACCACTTATTCAAGTGGAAATTCAAGGTAATGAATATACATTTCTGTTAGATACTGGAGCACCTAATGTTATCAGCCAAGAACTTGCGGATGAGATCTCATATGAAAAGGGCGTATCAATAGATATTAAGGATTCTCAAGGGGAAAAGAAGAAGCAGAAGTCTGTGATGATTGATAATATTAGGATTGGGGATATTGATTTTGCAAACACAGGAGCAATAATTATAGATTATGGGGATGTATTTGAAATGAAATGTATGGGTTTTGATGGGATAATTGGTGCTAATTTGATGTCAAAATTGACATGGGAAATTGATTATAAAAATAGTACGGTTAGCTTCTCAGATATTAAGCATCATTTCGATGTTCCTGCAGATGCTGAAGTGATCCCATTTGTTCCGAAGGCAATTCAACGTACTCCTGTAATTCAAATTTTGGTAAACGAAGCAGTATTTGATAAAGTAACATTCGATACTGGAGCGAATGGAGCCATTAATCTCCGAAAAGATAAGGCAGATCAAGTAGTTAAGGAATTAGCAGGATTTGACTTGCATGGCAATCTATCTGCTGGGATTTATGGAAGCGGTGCGCATTCAGTAGAAAAATATGGTGTAGTTGATTCTCTGAAGATAGGCAGTTTGGAATTGGAAGCTCAAGTGGTGAGTTTTGAAAGTTCTGGTTCTATGACTTTAGGAAATAAATTTTTAAAGTATTATCGAGTCATTATTGACTGGAATAAGGATGAAATTTATCTAATTAAAGAGGAAGGATACGACAAGAAGGAATATAAAAGTTTTGGATTTTTTCCTAAAAAGGTGGAAGACAAATTGATGGTAATGGGCATTGTGAATGAATCATTTGCAGGGCAGCAAGGAGTCGAACTGGATATGCAGATCATGGAGATCAATGGAGTGGATTATCGGAATGTTACTGACAGTCTTGGGTGTGCGTTTATTACTAGCAAACCATTTGAAGAACTTGATGAAATAATGGTTACCTTTTTAATTGAAGAAAAGGAAGTTGAACTGAATTTAAAGAAGGCAGATCTGATCAAGTACAAGCAATGAGATAAAAGCTGAGTCACATTGATTAATAAAAAAGAGAAGATGAAAAAAGTAAACTTAGCAGAAAAGCTATCTATGTTTAATGACCATTGGAATCCAAGAATTATTGGAGAACTAAATGGACAACATGTTAAAGTCGCCAAGCTAAAAGGAGAATTTCCATGGCACAAACATGATGATGAAGATGAATTATTCTATGTGGTCAATGGTTCTCTTACCATCAGGTTCAGAGCCGATGAAAAAGTACTTGAGTCGGGGGAGTTTTTGATTGTTCCGCGTGGAGTGGAGCATCAGCCATACGCCGAAGAGGAAGTTTCTGTTATGCTTTTCGAGCCTGCAACTACCATAAATACTGGAAATTTAATAGAAGATAAACACACTAAAATAAAACTAGATCGAATATGAGGATTGCATTATTAGTAGGCATGATTGCCCTTTTTACTTGCGGATCAGCAGCTGCACAGAAAGAATTAGATAGTAGTCGAATGGTAACGGTCTTATCGTTCAATATTCTGCATGGAGCAACGACAAAAGGTGATTTCAATCTGGATGTGATTGCAGATGTGATCAAAAGAACTAACCCTGATTTTGTCGCATTACAAGAAGTTGATTTTCTGACGAATAGAGCTAAGAAATATGACTTAGTCACTGAATTAGGATGGCGTACTTCGATGGCACCGATTTTCGGAAGAGCGATGCATTATGATGGAGGTGAGTATGGTGAAGGAGTATTGTCTAAATATTCGTTCATTTCTTCCAGAAATGTTGTTTTGCCATCTTCTGAAGGAAAGGAACCACGTGCTGCTTTGGAAATTGTTTCCGTGATTCCATCAGGCGATACGATTTCATTTATTGGAACGCACTTAGATCATACAGAAAATGAAATGGACAGAATTAATCAAGCAACAGCAATTAATCGGACGTTTGCTAACAGTAAGTATCCAGCAATACTTGCTGGTGATTTAAATGCTACGCCAGAAAGTAAAACGATTCAGATTTTTACGTCTCAGTGGACGGCTTCTGATGACTTAGAAAAGCCATTGCTGACTTACCCTTCTAATAAGCCAGATAAAAAAATTGATTACATAATGTATTCTCCTAAGAAACAATGGACTGTTCTAAAGAAAGCGGCAGTTTGCGACGAGATCGCTTCAGACCACTGCTCCTATTTGGTGACTTTAATTTTGAATTGACAGATATTTAGGGAGATTGCTGATTTATGTTGGAAGGATTGCTGGATGTGATATAAAATTCGTAATAATTGATTATTATTGAAATTAAATATTAATCTTATTTAAAAATTGAATTTATATGCTTAATCTCTCCAATATTTTAGAAGACAGTGCAAGAAGATATCCATCTAAGGATGCTTTTATATTTTTGGATACTCATATTTCGTTCGCGCAGCTGAATGGAGCAGCTAATCAAATTGCAAACGGACTTAAAGCGAAGGGAATTAAACCTGGTGATAAGATCGCGTTGAGTTGTCTTAATGTGCCTTATTTTCCGATGATCTATTTTGGAATCATGAAAGCGGGGGCAGTAGTGGTTCCGTTAAGTGTTTTACTTAAAAGAGACGAGGTGGCGTATCACTTATCAGACTCAGATTCGAAAGCATATTTTTGTTTTCTTGGAGCACCCGGATTGCCAATGTTAGAGGAGGGTTATGCTGGATTTCAACATGCTTCGCAATGTGAACATCTTTTTGTTATCACTGCAAAGCCAGGAGATCCGTCACCTATAGAAGGATTATCCACACTAGGAAGTTTAATGAAAGACCAATCTCCTGCTTTTCCGACCGTTTCCACAAGCGCTGAGGATACAGCGGTAATTATATATACTTCAGGAACAACAGGAAAGCCGAAAGGAGCAGAATTAACACATTCTAATTTATTTCTGAATGCGATGATTTCCACGGGGATTAGCGACATAGCGTTGGAAGATGTTCAACTAATTGTTCTGCCGCTATTCCATATTTTCGCAATGACTTGTCTAATGAATGCTGGCGTTTACAAAGGTGCAACTAGTGTATTGCTGCCAAGATTTGATGCCGAAGCGGTTCTTGACTTAATGAATAAACATAAAGTTTCCGTATTTGCCGGCGTCCCTACGATGTATTGGGGATTGCTGAATTATGAGAATACAAAGTTTGATCTTGGGGAAATCTCTAAGAATTTAAGAAGTTGTGTTTCAGGAGGTGCTTCTCTTCCAATAGCTGTTTTAGAAGGTTTCGAGGAGAAGTTCAATGTTGAAATATTCGAAGGATATGGCATGTCAGAAGGTTCGCCAGTCGTTACTTTTAATCAGAAGGAGACCGGTCGAAAACCAGGTAGTGTGGGTACGCCCGTGTGGGGAGTGGAAGTAAAGCTAGTAGATGCAGATGGAAAAGAAGTTCCAGTAGGGGAGAAGGGAGAGTTAATATATAAGGGACATAATGTCACTAAGGGATATTATAAAAAGCCAGAAGCTAATAAGGTTTCATTGAAGGATGGTTGGTTGTATTCTGGTGATGTGGCTGTAAAAGATGAGGATGGGTTTTACTATATTGTAGATAGAACGAAAGACATGATTATTCGTGGCGGCTTGAATGTTTATCCGAGAGAAGTGGAAGAAGTGATCATAAAGCATGATGCGGTTTCTTTGGTTGCGGTTATTGGTGTACCTGATGATCAGTATGGTGAAGAGATTAAAGCTTTCGTTGTATTGAACGAAGGAAAAAATGTAACAGAGGATGAATTAAGGACTTATACTAAAGAGCATATAGCTGCTTACAAATATCCAAGGGTAATCGAGTTTTTGGATGCGCTGCCGATGAGTGCAACCGGAAAAATATTGAAGAAGGAATTAAGGAAGAGTTGATTTTCACCGCTTTCCGTTCCGCACTAAAAGAAATGAAGTTTTTTTCGCTCACAGCTCACGACTCACAGCTCACAGCTTACGACTTTCTACAACCTTACGCTTACTGCCCTCCAAAATAAACATTCATAGGCTCAGCCGGAAGTGATTCCATGAAGTTTTTTCTTGTCACTTGCAGCTCAGTCAAAAAAAAACATTCATAGGCTCAGCTGGAAGTGATTCCATGAAGTTTTTTTCGCTCACAGCTCATAGCTCATAGCTCATAGCTGACGACTCACGACTCACGACTTTCTACAACCTTACGCTTACTGCCCTCCAAAAAAACCATTCATAGGCTCAGCTGGAAGTAATTCCATGAAGTTTATTTCGCTCACAGCTCACAGCTCAAAGCTCACAGCTCACAGCTCACAGCTCACGACTTACCGCTTAAAGCTTACCGTTTCTTATTATACATCTCTATATACTTCTGATCCAATTCAGGTGAATCTTTATAATACACACGCATCTCCTTTAATTTCTCCTTTAATTCCACTACCGTTTCCGCATATGCAGGATCATCGTAAACATTATTCATTTCTAAAAGATCTTTCTTCCGATCATAGAGCTCCCATTCATCAACATCATGATAGAAATGAATCAATTTATATTCTTCATTAACAAAAGCATAATGTCTTTTTACAGCATGCTCCGCTGGATATTCATAATAATGGTAGTATACCGCATCTCGGAAACCTTCATTCTTACCTTCGAAAAGTGGAATGAGGTTTTCACCTTGCATTTCAGAAGGAACATCAAGACCAGCCGCCGTTAGAAAAGTTGGAGCAAAATCTAAATTCTGAACCATCTGTGTATTTTTAGACTTAGGTTTAATCACACCGGGCCACTTCACTAATAAAGGCGTCTTAAAGGATTCGTTATAAGCAAACCGCTTATCAAACCATCCATGTTCTCCTAAGTAAAAACCTTGATCAGAAGTATAAACCACAATCGTATTTTCATCTAATCCCGATTCCTTTAAGTAATCAAGAACTTCTCCCACACCTTCATCAACAGCAGCTATGGTCCCTAAATAATCCTGCATATACCTTTGATATTTCCATCTCATCTGATCTTTCTCACTCATATCAGGGAAATCCTTCTTAAACGCTTCGATCATCGGATCGTATACCTTATTCCATTCCTCTAATTGCTCAGGATTCATCCTTTTCATATTCCCATTATACGCACCGAAGTCCCATGGTGAAACTGGAGGAATACCCAAGTCTTCCAACACGCTCGGTGGAATTTTCGTGTCTCCCGCCCAACTCATATGCTTTAGCAAATTCATTTCAGCCGTTTTCGCAGCTGTGCCTCTTCCTACATAATCATCGAAAAGTGTTTTTGGTTCAGGGAATGTCTTATCTATAAATTCTGAATAATGACGTTGTGCTGGAAGCCATGCCCTATGTGGCGCCTTATGCAAATACATTAACATAAAAGGCTCGTCTTCCTTTCTCTCTTTTTTTAACCAGTCCAATGTCATATCAGTAATGATATCTGTGGTGTATCCTTCGATTTTAATTCGTCCTTCATTCTTAGTAATAAAATCAGGGTTGTAATAAGCTCCTTGACCTGGTAATATTTTGAATTGATCAAATCCTTTAGGATTATTTCCGAAGTGCAACTTACCAAACATTGCCGTCTGGTATCCACCGTCTTGTAAAATTTGTGGAAAGGTTATTTGGGTTGTGTCAAAAGGAAATAGGTTATCTATTTTTCCATTCAAGTGACTATGTTTTCCAGATAATATTACCGCTCTTGAAGGAGCACAGATGGAATTAGTTACACACGCATTGGTAAATAGCATACCCTCATTAGCAATTCGATCTATATTCGGTGTCTGAATTAATCGATCATCATAAGCACTTATTGCTTGATAAGCATGATCATCCGACATAATAAAAAGTATATTAGGTCGCTTCGGTAATTCAGCAGTTTCTTCTTTTTTCTCTGCACAGCTGCAAATCAATATGACTACAAAAGCAAGAAGTCCAATGTATTGTTTCATCTGGTTTATGTTAATATTAGGAGATTATTCAAATATAGCAAAAGTGATCTATTGTAATACGGTTCTCAGCTTTTTCGTCCAATTTCCATTTAAGAATTTCAAAGTATCTTCTTCCGTATACCCTCTATTCGTAAGAATGGACGGAATATTTTGTAAGTCCGCGATCGTGTCCAAATCATGTGGGCTTTGTTCTGTACCGAAGCCTCCATCTAGATCTGTTCCCAAGCCAATATGATCTGTATTTCCCGCAATCTGACATATGTGATCTATGTGATTGACCATATCATAAAGCGTGACATTCTTTTGATCTGGAGAGGAAATTCCTCTTTCCCAATTAGGAATCATCATCCATGCATCGAGTGGCATTCCTATAACAGCATCTCGTTCTATCAAGGCTTTGATCTGATCATCAGAGAATTGTCGATTATGATCTACGATACTTCTACAGTTGCTATGACTTGCCCACACTTCACCCTTAAAATGTTTCAAAGCTTCCCAGAAACTCGTATCACAGAGATGTGTCACATCGAGTGCCATTTCTAAGTCTTCCATTTTGGCCAATAGCTCACGACCTTTATCGCCGATTCCACCTTCACTATTCGTACCATGAGCATATGTTCCTGGTCCATAATGAGCAGGTCCTATCGCGCGAAGTCCATCGGCATATAGTAAATATAAATGATCGAAACTTACAATAGAATCAGCTCCTTCTAGAGAAAGTAAATATCCGATTCCATGATGATCCCATTGACCTAAAAAATCGTCAAAACTCTCCAAGTCTTCTACCATCCACATTTCATCTTCCCTGTCCATCTGCTGATACCAAGCCAATTGGCCTTGAACAGTTGCCCAAGCTTGAGCTGGTGAATTCCACCCTCCTAAAGGATGGTCTGGTTTGGCATATCTAGCAATTAGCGTAGCAAAACAAAATCCAACATTTCCTTCTCTCATCTGAGGGAGTGAAACCATATTGTTAGACCGATCGGGCTTATCCGTCATTCCAAGTTCGCGTTGCCGAATACCCTTTACGGGCTGAGTTAAATCTCGATTCCATTGCATGGCATTCATGCTCAGGTCTAAGTGTGCGTCTATGATAAACGGTTTTTCCATCTATACCGTAATTTGTCTATTTCTTGCTGTAACTTCCCATTCATCTACTACGACACCATCTTTCACGACATATGCTTTCTGATAGCAAGCGACGGTTGGACAGATATGATAAGGAAATGCGGTCAACACTTGGCCTACTTCAAGTTCATTTTTATGCTTACATTTTATAACCAAGTGCTCTTCAGATTGACTGACCTGCTTTTCTTTGATAGAAGTTGTAAATTCTACTCGCGGTAATGGATTTTCGCTCGCAACACTTTTGTGTCCTAGATCTAGACAGAAATGATGCTTGTCTATTTGGGAAACCACTCTCGTCGCTAAGACTGCTGCTTTATTAAATGCTTGCTCTTTATATTTTTGGCTGTATCGTTCGTCCCAGAAAATCCATGTTCCCGGACTTGATTCCACATCGTGAAACCTAGAATGCACAGAGAATGTTGGACTACCTCCAGCTACGATAGTTTGCTTTCTACCGGTTTTTAATTCCAGATATTCATTGAATTGCTCGACGTCATTGAAGGCTTTCATTGCCTTTTTAATCCGTTCGGTTAGGGAGGACATAGTAATATGGCCATCATAGCAATGAATACCCTTAAGCTCTATGTTTTCAAGTTTAATGATTAATTCAGAAAGTACTTCAGCTTGCTTGACCGTTATACCCGTTCTATTATTCCCATTATTGATGTCAATGTAGACCTGAGCTGTTTCATCTGCAAGTGCGAAAGTATCGTTAAGTAACTGAATATTGTTCGCTTCATCTACAATGCTAGCAAAATTAGTATTCGGATACTTTTCAATCAATTGGAGATAACGACCAATTTTTGGACCCTGCAGAGAATAAGCAATTAGGACATCTTTTGCACCTGCCATTCCGAGCATTTCTGCTTCAGCAATGGTGGCGCATTTAAATTTATAGATTCCTGCTTCCATCTGCATCTTTGCTACTTCGAGCATCTTATGAGTCTTCACGTGAGGTCTAAAGTAGTCGACCCCTTGAGCATAAATAATGGCTTGCTGAATATTGTAATCCACCATGTCTTTATCTATTAATAAAGCAGGCGTATCTATTTCAGAAAGATCTATTTTATTCCAGTAATTACTCATATTGATTTACAATTAGTTTTTTTGAATGTGTTTATAATAGAACAATTCATTAAAGTAATATTATTCTAAAGCTAAATTAAGAAAAACATCAAGTCTGCATAATGTCTTCCGTAATGCTATTTTATTCTTTGAGAAGGAATTGTGCTTCTATTTCTACGGGAATATTATCAGGTAATGATCCCATTCCTATCGCAGATCTCACACCAACTCCCTTTTCTTGCCCCCAGATATCTCTAAAGAGTTCGCTGCAGCCATTGATAACCTTCGGGTGTTGCTGAAATTCAGGAACTGCATAGACCATTCCAAGAACCTTTACGACCTGATCGATCTGATCAAGACTTTCGAGATTGTCCTTAAGTGTTGCAATAATAGATAATCCGACCTGTCGAGCAGCCAACTTCGCCTCTTCTAAATTTAAATCTTGACCCACTTTTCCAATGATCAAACTACCATCCGTTTTGAATGGTCCATGTCCTGAAACGTAAACCATATTGCCTACTCTTAGAAACGGTTTATAGACACCCATTGGTTTCGGAGGTGGTGGAAGTGACAAGCCCAAAGAGTTGAAATTTTCTTCTGGATTCATATGTCTTGTATTTATTGATTAGTCATTTTTAATTTCACTTGTTAGTTACCATTTTTGTTTGAGATGAATGCAAAAATTGACCTAAGAAAGTTCGCCCAACTCCTAAATAAATTGATCAAGAATTAAAATCCCAATGATCCCAGTTACAGAAACAATCATTTCCATGACACTCCAGGTCTTTAAAGTATCTTTTAAAGATAAATTGAAATACTCCTTAAATAACCAGAAACCAGTATCATTCACGTGAGAAAACATAAGACTTCCAGCTCCTGTTGCAAGGACCATCAGTGCAGGATTAGCGCCAGTAAGAGGAATGAGTGGTGCTACGATTCCAGCTGCGGTCAGACCTGCAACCGTGGCTGAACCAACACAGAATCTAATCACAGAAGCAATTCCCCAAGCCAAGATCAAAGGTGAAATATTGATCTCTTGTAACATGTTTCCAATCAGAAGACTCACTTCACTGACAATTAAGATCTCTTTTAATGCACCCGCACCCGCAATAATGAACAAGATCATGGCGATATCTTTAACTGCTGAGACTAAAGATTTCGAGACGTCAGTCATGGTTTTTCCACGCCTAATGCCAAGAGTATAAATGGCGATGAGAATGGCAATAACCATGGCGATGATCGGGTCTCCTATAAAATTGATAAACTGATTATCAACGAAGAAAATATTTAATACTGCAGCTCCAGCTAAGAGCAAAACGGGCAATAATGCAGTGAATATACTTACGAACAATGAAGGCATTTCTTCTTCCGTAAATCGCTTACCACTGAATAAAGATTTCAATGGTTTGGGGTTGTATTTCTTTAACGTTCTACCGAAAATAGGACCACCGAGAATGATGGCAGGAATGGCGACGATTAATCCATATAGTAATGTCTTACCAATATCCGCTCCGTAACTTTCTACTAAAGCGGAGGGCGCAGGGTGGGGTGGAAGGTAACCATGTGTTACGCTTAATGCTGCCAGCATTGGTAGGCCAATATATAAAAGTGGTAGTTTAGTTTGTGCCGCAACAGTAAATACCAAGGGCAATAAAATGACAAATCCAACCGAATAAAACATGGGAATACCTACGATAAATCCAACAAGCACGACAGCCCATTGTATGTATTTAGTAGGGAAAAGTTGAATCAGAGAATCTGCAATTCTTTGAGCTGCTCCACTATCCGCGACAAGTTTGCCTAGCATAGCACCACAACCCAAGATTATAACTAGAAAGCCTAGGGTATTTCCGATTCCATTCTTAACAGCTTGAGTCACTTCAGTAACCGGAATCTCGAATGCGATTCCTATACCTATAGAAACAATTATAAATGAAAGAAAGGTGTTCAGTTTGAAAACTGCAATCAAAAGTAAAAGGATAATTATTCCTCCGAAGACTATAGCTAATTCCATTTGGTTATCTAGTTGATAAAACAAAATACAATTTTTTATATAATCAAAACCTAAATATGAAATCTAACTATTGGTTTGTATTTCGATCTATTCCTTTGTGTTTTCTGCTAAAGAAGTTCATGGACGTATTGAATTAGCACAAGAAATTTATCTGGATCCAGGTTCTAATAGAAATTTACTCAGAATGTTGAAATCGATAGCACCTTCTTACAGGATGTTATTAGAACTTTCTAGATCATGTTCCATCGATAAAAGTAGGGACTAGACAAATTTCTTTATAGCAATACAAGTTCCTAAGTGCATCGCTTCATGAAGGGTATTAAAGTGAATGGCCTCTTCCACATTTGTCAAAGTCATGTTAAAAGAGGTCGTGTAGATTTTATATTCCTGAAAAAGTTCTTCCTGAAGATCATTTTCTAAGTCATCTAACGTGCTTCCAGCCAGGTAAAGCAACTCATCTATTTCATTCTGATTGACTCTTTCCGTAGGTTTAGAACCTTTGCGATAATTTTTCACCATATCGTTTTCGGTGTACATTTTAATGCCACTAAAACCGTAAATAAGTAGTTGTTGTGTGACAATTACGTGTCCGAAATTCCAAATTAGATTATTAGAAAACCCAGTTGGTATTTTATTAAGTTGGTCAATGTTATGAGCCTTAATAAGGTTTACCGTGTTTTGACGAGTTATTCTAAGAAGTTGTAATTGAGTCTTTAAATCTTTCATTGGTCATTCATCTTTGAGGCCACAATGTAAGTATTCTGATCGATTAGATTTATAATACATTGAGTTTTTAACTAACTTTATATGATAACGACCATTTTATAGAAAGGGTTACTTATCGGTTTTATCTTGGGTTTTATCAATGAGTGAAAAGGTATAAATTTAACTATTAAACTGATGAAACGTGAAGCATTATAAAAGATATAGGTAGGATTTTACATTGTGGTTCGTGTTAATTATTTTATAATTGTCAATGTAAAATTCACTTAAAGATTATTTCTTATTTTCTTTGGAGAGCACGGGTCTTGAAACTGAATTATAAGAGAGGAAGGCCATTTTTTTAGTCATATTCATTCCTTTTTCTAATGAATGGTGATCATTACAATAATTATGAGTACGAAGTATTATTGATTAAATATGAATGATAATTTCACTATGAAGCATTTCTATAATCTTTTCTTTTTAATTGCTTGCTTGCCAGTTATTTGTATTGGTCAGTCTTTCGAAGGGAAAATTATAGATGCTGAAAGTGGCGCGCCTATTTCTTTTGTCAATGTGATGTTTCAAAAAAGTAACAGAGGGACTACTTCGAATGAAAATGGTCAGTTTAAAATTCTAGTACGTGATATAGATATTAAGGATACCATTCTAATTAGTCACATCGGATATCAAACAAGAAAGTATGCCGTTTCTGACTTTGATCATCAATTTAAAAATATAAAACTAGAATTTTTAGGATACGATCTGCCCACAGTTACCATTAGTGATTTAACTGCTAAAAACATGGTTTTGCAAGCACTTAATTCAATTAAGCAGAATAATCCGCAAAAGAAATCATTAATAACAGGCTTCTACAATGAAGAATTAATTCACGAAGATAGTACCGTATTTACCTATGGTGAAGGCTTCCTGGAAACCATAAAACATAAGTATGATAATAAGCCTAGATTATCTAAGAATATCATTAATGAAAGTGACGGAAAGACAAGATTAGTAGATGGATTCTTTGAAGTATTTCATAAATACAGCTTCTTAGATGGTTCTAATCAATATTCATTTCCTAATATTACAGAAGGTGGAAATATTCCAAGATTACTCGATCTGCTGAAAAGTCCCATGAGTTTCTTATTAAAAGAGCGCTTAGATCTGTACGAATGGGAATACTCAGGAATAACATTTGATGGAGATCGAATTGCGACGATAATTTCATTCCAACCAATAAATAGCAAAGGTATTTACAAAGGTGAAATTATCATTGATGATGATTCGAAAGCCATTCTAGCTTCAAAATTCAGTATAGATGAGCAGAGCCTTAATGAGTATAACAAGAAGGATAAATTAGTCAATCTATTATCTCGTGATTTTAAAGTAGAATATAAAAAGACAGGAGATTATTACACCCTCCAAAAAGTTAATGCGAAGTCTATATTTGAACATAAGTATTCAAAGGAAATTTTCCATAACAAGATCAATTTTACAACAACAGATAGGGACTTTAATACCAAGAAAACCATCGAGGAAGATGAAGTTATTTTAGCTAATGTAGCCATGAGTAATTATGCTGGGGCGAGCACTGATTCGTGGAGAAATTCAAATTCAATTCAACGTTCTGCTTCGATCCAGAAAGCACTTGATATAGCAACTAAGCGGAATTTTATCCCCCAATTTTATATAAAGGAGAAAGTCGGGGAAGATAGTATAGAATGGGTGCCAGTGGATTCTGATATATACAAGTCCCTATCAAGGTTAGAGATAAGTTTAGAGCAATTAGAAGAATTTCCTCAATTAGAATGGCATGAAATCCAAAGTATGCTTCTGGATTTTATTATAAATGTTAAAAGTAAAGATGAATTAGTTAGAGTTGAAAAAGTATTGCTTCATTATAAGAATAAGGCTAGAATTTTTGAATGGCTTGATTTAAAAGCAGTCGCGCTGTATAGAAAAGGAGATGAGTCCAATGCAATAAAGATGATGAAGAAAATTAAGGAGGTTGCATCGGAACAGGATGTAGAGTATACGAGTGTCATCGAATTGATTCTAATGGATTCCGAATCTAGTCAATCAGAAAATCATTTCATACAAGGCAAAATCGTAAACGCTCTTGATAGTTCTCCCATTGCGTCAGCCTATGTCAGGTTTAGCAATGATAACTCAATGTCGTTATCGAATGAAGATGGTTTGATCAATGTTTTAATCGAGAATCAGGATGATAACGATACCATGATGATAAGCAAAATTGGTTATGAAACGAAGAAGATATCGATCTCTGATATCGGGACTGAATTAGGAACGATTCCACTTAACTTTCTAGGATACGACTTACCATTGGAAGATAATATTGAGAATAATGCATTAGAAACTGTCAAAACTGCCCTTAAAAGCATTGAATTAAATTATGCCCAAGTAAATCACTTGGCTAAGGGTTTCTATAAAGAAGCAATGAAAAAAGTAGATGGTGAGATTTTTGATTATGCAGAAGGTAGAGTTGAAATTATTACGAATAGCTATCAGAAAAACCCATCAGAATATTCAGTGTATCCTCCAGATTATGAGACGGGAATTAGAGTAATAGGCGGATTTTATGAGGTATTTTACAAATACTTTGTTAAAGATAGTGATGGTTTATATTCCATGCCTGACATCATGAAAGGGGGAAATGTTCCGCAGATTAATGACCTCTTAAATAGCGAGGAGAGTTTTTTATTAAAAAGTAGTCTGAAAAATTACGAATGGGAGTTTAAAGGAAAAACGTTTAATGAAAATAAAGAAGCAACGATCATAACTTTTTACCCTAAAAATGAATTCGGTTATTATAACGGTGAGATTGTGATCGAAGATGAAAGTAATACCATTCTATCAGCGAAATACGTACTTTCTGGAAAGTTGCTTGCCGAAATGAATGAGGAAGATTATTGGGTAGACCTACTTTCTAGAGCATTTCAAGTAGATTATCAGCACACTACTAATGGTTATATACTTAGTAGATATAGTGTTTTATCTACCTTTAAGCATAAGTTCTCTGGAGAAATATTTAATTATAGTTTGGATTATGTTACGACGGATGTTGATTTTAATACAAATGAAAAAATAACGTTTGATGATAGATTGGAAAGTGCCAAGAAGTTACCATCGTATAAAGGAAAGGTGTCGGATTTTTATAAGAAATATGCGGTAATTAAACGCTCTGATAAAGTGCAAGAAGCATTGGATCAAGCGATAATCAATAGATCTAAGAATTTAAAGAGTACAATCATTTATGCTAAACTTGATAGCCAAAATTTAATTCTTGATTATGGCAATCTCAGACCAGAAAAAGTAATTGATGCAGAATCAGTTTTATCTGAACTAGAATCAGCACCTGCTGAGGATTGGCGGAAGGTTCGAGGGGCTTTGTTAACTCTGATTCTTGAGGCGAAGAGTCCACAAGAAATAGAGCGGTTAGGGTTAATATTATTAAAATACAGAACGACAGCAATCTCTTATGAGTGGTTAGATCTTCGAGCGCTGATTCTTTATAAACAAGGTAAAGTTCAAAAGGCTTTTATAGAACAGCAAGAAATAATAAAAGATGCTACGAATCATGGCATAAAATATCGATCTGCACTGCAACAATTTAAAGATGAAATTGAAGGCGAGCGTTTACCTAGAATAGATAGATAATTTTTGAAAAGAAGCTCTATTCTCCTTTTATCTGAACATTTTCTTTGACCACTAAAGTACCATCATTTAAAATCTGGGTAGCATCTAAATCTTGACCTGGATTCTTATAGAAAAATACATTTTCCAAGGTAAGATTGCCTCGATTCCATATCGCACCTCCTTCATTATTCGTCCCGCTAATAATATAAAGCCCCTTTATAGAAATGTTCTTAAAAACATTGGCCAGAAAAACCCTTCCTACACTTTCCCCATAAATGGTAATATTATCAGAAAGCTCGGCATCAATGGTAAGATCTTTATTGATAACGATAACTTGAGATGTTATTCCTATTGTACTGCCCGCTAAGTCTGGATGAAAACTAATTGTTGCTCCATTCTCAGCACAATCTATCGCTTCCCGAAGTGATCCACTTCCGGAATCATTGGTGTTGGTTACCAATTTGCAATCTGCAGAAATAACCTGGATTACAAAATCCTCAGTCTCTCCATTCGAATAAACATCACATGCACCGAGGTCGGTATTCGCATGATAGCGATGCATACTAATTCTCATTTTCTTATTCCCTGGACTTGTATTAATGTCAATGGGAATGTCAAATTGCTGAACAGTTGAATTCGGTGAGCTGGAAATAACTCGCTCTGACTGATCCCAGTTCCCATCATCATTTAAATCTATCCAGGCATACCAAACTACATTATTGACATCATCTAGAAATCCAGGCGTTAGAGTAATGCTCATGACCTCACCTGCAATAATACTGGTACTTTGCTCACATGACCAATCATAGTATCCGCCATTCCAACCCGAAAAATAATTATCGCTACCAATTAACACCTTATCAATCCAATATCTCCATACGGATTGTGGATCAGTAGGACAGTAGGTTGACAACACGGTAGTGCTGAAACTTGAGTTCTGATATTCGCTAGTTTCATTACCACATTCAACTTTTATTCGCATAGTGTATGCTGTACATGGCTCCAGTCCTATTATGTTATATGGAGAAGTAGGATTCGGAATGATGGTCCAGTTGGCTTCATGTTCTCCCTTATATTCAAGGGTGAAATCTGAGCCGCTGGCGTGTTCCCAATAGATTTTAGCCGACTGATTATCGATTCCTGCTGCATAAAAGTTGTTGGACTTCGGGCAAGCATTGTTGCTGGATATTTCGATCATATTGGCACCTTGACCATTAGAAATACCGATTAATCGATGATCATCGATAAAAATCATGCTTTTCATAACGCCTCCGAATCCTTCAAAACTTAACGGTTCCCAATTCATGTTAGGTTTTTTGACAAATAGCTTTTGTGTACGCTGACCAGAAACCCAGAGTTTTTCTATAACGACCAATGTGCCGTTCGGGCTTGCAGCGATCATGTCAGAAATGTTAGTTGGTGAAGGAATAGTTGACCAAGTTCCATTATCCCACTTGTAAATCAGGTTGTTAGATATGGTCATGTAAAGAATTCCAGGATTGCTTGGGTCAACGATCATCTGATTGATGGTCGTATTTCCGGCTGGATGCGGTATTAACGTCCATGATGCATCAGACCAAGAACGATAATACATTTTGTCATTTTTGAAGGTATAAAACACATCGTTACCGTCTTTGATCAATCTATTAAAAGACTCCCATTGTTTAAAAATTCCAGCTTGGGTAATTCCTTGATCCCACGCTTCCCATGTAGAGCCACCATTAAGAGAACGATAGATTTGATTAGGAAGCCCATTTTGATGAACTCCGACCACAACATGGTTGGGATTAGTATCGAGGATTTGTAAATCTTGGAGGACGATGGATCCGGTAAAGAAATTGGTAGTCATGGGCGAAAACCAACTCGCACCACCATTCGTGGTTTTTCTTAGCTGCCCAGTATTATCAAACTTTTTCCCTACGGTATAGCCAATGTCTGGGTTGGATTTAGCATACCTAGTTGAGGCACTATAATGCAATAATAAACCTTTGTAATCCATATCGGAACCACCATTTTGGGTGAAATATTCACCAACATCGGCAACGTTAATCACAAATTTTTCCACATCAATCGGGTGGGGGCAAGCCCTAAGCGTCACCATAATATGAATGCCTTCAGCGACCCAAGTCCAATCCCATGCTGCATTGTTTTGGAAATCTAATGGGTTAACTTGAGAACAGATTGAAGTTGCTGCATCTTCAGTTTTGAAGACACCATCCATAAAGGCGGTAGCGGGATTCAGTGGGTGGAAATATATTCCTGCCATTGAATTTCCGTGACCTGGTTTAAAATTAGTATCGGCGTAATCGGGGAAAATTAATCGTTGAAAATTACTTCCACCAGTGTATTTTACTTGGTTGTAATTCGCACCACCGTCTAATGTTTCTACTAGTCCATTGTTGTTGAATCCATGGTATGCACCGAAATACCAACGGCCACTTTGACTTGGATGTGCTCTGAGGTAGTAGTCGTAACTAGCATTAAAAGGCTTTGTTATAGGTGAAAGTTGTTCAGTAGTTAGGTCGTAAACATTAATTCCTTCTTCCCTTGACAAAATAATCTTGTTTGGATTAGCGTCAAAATCGAAAGCAACCACATTTTCATTATGAATTTGATCAAGTACTCCAGTAGCTGTGTTATATCTCCAAAGTCCTTTTTGGCTGGTCGCGATATTGTTTTCTTCAACAATGGCTGCTGATATAAAGATCAAGTCGGGGTTTTGAGGATGAAATTTAACGGAAGTGATCCAAGCTTTTTCGAAGGTTGCGGCATGAACTGCTGTCCACGATGTTCCTCCGTCTGTACTTTTGTGAAAACCACTACTTGCTGTCCAATTCCCATTTTCAAAGCACGTCTGACCACCAACATAAAGCTTCGATGATTGACTAGGATGAATGATCAATGTTTCATCGCTCCATCGATAAGCTCCATTTCCAGAAAAATTACTTGGATTGGTGATGCGATTCCAAGTAGTACCTCCGTCAGTGGTTTTAAAAATACTCGAGCCATTAATTGCAGGTGCGTTTCCACTGCAATAATACATCGTATTCGGATTGTTGGCATCAATGGCAAAATTTCTTGCCGTAAAGTTGTGTGGGTTATCTTTAGGGATATTAAGGCTAAAACTCTTCCAAGAATTACCGCCGTCTGTAGATTTATTCAATCCAGCTACATCAGTGCGATTAAATATGATGTTGGGATCTGTAGGGTGAAAAATTAATCCAGTCACTTTTCCACCACCGTGCATTTCAAGTGGGTTCCAAGTTTGGGCGTTAGACATAGAAATTAGACTTAGACAGAAGATTATAAAAAGAAATCTCATGAACGTTGGGTATAAATGTAAAGTTTAAGTGATTGTTAAGTTAGGTTGTTAAAACCATTCATTATCAGTTGAATAGGTAAAAGAATGGAATTAAGGGTTTAATTGCTTGTAAAATGCAGGTTTTAACACTTTATTGTCGGCTATGTCAATGTTTGCAGCATCCATTTCTATGAATGATTTAAGGAATGGATAGGTAGGAAATTTTGATCTGTAGGAATACTTGGAGTTAGTAAATCAAATTTATAGAATGATTGATTGATTTGTCAGGAATGCATTAATGTTTTCTTAAATATTCTAAAAAGGAATCTTTTCGATGTTATTAATTATAAATTGAAGTAAAAAAAATAGCAATACTGGATTACGATGAAAATTAGAATTCACCTTATTATCCTTTTTATATTTTCTTCAAATTTAGGCTTGGGGCAGTTGTTTCATGGATCTATTATTGATGCCGGAAGTGCTCAGCCTGTAGCTTTCTCGAATATTGTATTTCAAGAAAGCCTTAGAGGAACCATGTCGAATGAAATGGGTGAATTTATCATGTTAGTAGATGAATCAGAGTTAACAGATACGCTTTTATTTTCTAATTTAGGGTATGCAAATCTGAAAATTGCTTATAAGGACATCATTGAGGAAAATGAAATTGTCAAACTCCATAAGCTATCGAATAATCAGAATAAGAGAATTATTGGTGAGAAATCAGCAAAAGCAATTGTGAAAAAGGCATTGGATGGCATTGTATTTAATTACCCTCAAGAAAACCACTTGCTTACTGGTTTTTATAATGAAAAAATGGAGCATGAAGATGGTAGAATTTTTTATTATTGTGAGGGTGTCACAGAAGAGCTAAAGGACAAGTATTGGAAAAATCCAAGCCTTTTTTATTCGCAAAATTTTAGATTGAAGGAAGGGAAGAGAATAATAGATGGTTTTTACGAAACTTTTTATGGGTTCAAAGTGGAAGAAAGTGAGAATGTTTATAGAAACCCAGTTGACATAATTGGTGGGTTGAAACCTTTCCATAATGATGTCTTAAAGATGTACAATAGCTTTTTAATCAAAGAATATATAAAGCATTATAATTGGAAATTATCTGGTATTACTCTGCATAAAAATCGCTTAGCAAACATCATTACTTTTACACCAAAAAATAAAAAAGCTTTATATAAAGGTGAAATTTTTATAGACGCAAAGAATTATGCCATTTTGTATTCTAAATTTGAATTAGCTGATCACTTACTTTCAAATATTAACAAAGAGAATTATTGGTTTGAATTTAAATCGATGGTTATTGAGGTAGATTATAGAAAAGTAAATTTTGTACATATTTTAGGAAGTGTAAAAATACGTACAACTTATCAACAAAAAATTACTGGGGAAACTTTTAATTCCTGCATGAATTATGTTACTACAAACTGTTCCTTTAAGAATGAAGACATCATCAATTTCACCGATGGACCTGTAATTCGCAATAACGATTATCCAATTAATGAAGATCGAATCGTCAAGTTTTCAGAAGGAATTTATTATGTGGAAAAAAAGAATCTTGTTTATACAGGAGAAGGTTCAAATTACTGGAATAATCATAATACTATCCAGAGAGCAGATAGAGTGCAACAGGCTTTAAATCATTCATTAGGAAATAGGAAGCAAAATATACAGCCAATTCAGATGTATGTTAGTTTAGAGAGTTCAACGCCTGTAATTGATTATGGTCAAATCTATTCAGAGAAAGTTGTGGATTTTTATAAAACACTCAGTCATTTAGATTCGTCTCTGACCAAGGATTGGAGGAAAGACCGAGGAATACTATTAAGTTTAATTCTTGAAGCTACAGATTCGAACGATTTAGATAGGGTAAGAGAAGTGCTAAAATCTTATCGTCAGAATGCGATCACATACGAATGGGAAGATCTGCAATCATTAATATTGTTTAAAAAAGGAAGTGAACAAAAAGCATTAAGTGAACAACAAAATATAACGCTAGCAGCGGGCATTAGAGGTATACTTTATCGGACAACACTGCAAATTTATAGGGATAAGCTGTAACAATTTCATAGCCTGACCTCCAGTCAGATGCTATGAATATTGTGGGTTATTGTTAGGAATTCATCAATCAAAATCAGAATTTAATCTGACACTTTTGCTATTGTTTCAACCTACAATGATAGGCTCCTTAAAGGTGATACTATCACGTGGAGTTGAACCATTTTACATTCTATTCTCTAGAATGCATATTAGATTCCAAAGTATAGCTTCCATCTTTTAATGCCTTAATTTCATAGTAAAAAGCAGTTGGCGCAATGTAACCATCCACTTCTCGCGGTCCTTGCGTATCCACTTGTAGATTGTAGAATCTAATTCTTCCTTGATATTCAGCAACAGCATAATTCCCCTTAGCAAACCAAATTAAGCGATCGACAAGATGCTGATCTAATCCATCCAATAAATTTGATTGCCGCGGGATTTTGACAAGGGAAGGCAACTCTTTATAATAGGAATATTCTCCAAGATAAAGTGTATCTCCAGAGGTAACTATTGTTCGCCAATTCAAATTACCGATTCCTATCGGAACACTTAAAATCTGATCTGCATTTACCGCTATTTCTTCAAGTTGTTTATCAACCTGAAGTTCTACATTTCGCTTGTTTGCCAATGTGAAAAGCAAATAGGATGTGCTGATGATGAGCCCAAGAATATTTGCATACCTTCGTTTCTTCGAGCTATTTTTAAATAAGGTAATCGATAGAATTGTTCCTATAACTAATGACAGCGTATAAATAGGATCAACAACATTAACACTATCAAAACCCACCCTTAAGTTACTGAAAGGACTAAATAATTGAGTTCCATAAGTTGTAAATGCATCTAGTAATCCATGGGTAAACAAACACAGAAAACTAAAGCCAATCAATTTCCACACCCGCACATCGTGAAAGAATTTCATCCTCGAAAGCAGATATCCAACCAGCAAAGCTGCTATTATACTAAATAAGATTGAGTGACTGAAACCTCTATGCACATTCATTTTTGTGAACGTATCAAAGAATGGACTCAGCAGCACATCTAAGTCTGGTATCGTCGCAATTAAACCGCCAGCTAATGCTGCTTTGCTCCCTTTTTGCCTACCTAAACTGGCTTCTCCGATCGCTGCACCTAATGCAAATTGTGTAACACTATCCACTAATCTATGGATTGATTTCTCAACCGCAACGCATTTCCGATTACAGATACTGAACTGAAACTCATAGCTAGTGCTGCAATCATTGGACTAAGTAAAATCCCGAAAAAAGGAAACAATATTCCGGCGGCAATAGGTATTCCTATTGTGTTATACCCTAATGCAAAAAACAAATTTTGCTTAATATTACGCATTACTGCATGACTCAGATTCTTTGCTTTTACAATGCCTTGAAGATCGCCTTTTACTAAAGTAATCGAGGCACTTTCTATCGCAACATCCGTTCCTGTTCCCATCGCAATTCCCACATCAGCTTGTGCTAGGGCAGGAGCATCGTTTATTCCGTCTCCAGCCATGGCAACTATTTTGCCTTCAGATTGCAATTTCTTAACCTCTTCTAATTTGTTCTCGGGAAGCATACTAGCCTTGAAATCTGCTAGTCCAAGCTCACCTGCTACTGCTTTTGCCGTATCTTCGTTGTCGCCAGTTAACATGATCACCTTAATTCCCGATTCTTGAAGTTTTTTTACGGCATTAGCGCTGCTTTGCTTGATTTTGTCTCCGATAACTACAAAGCCTACAGCCACTCCATCGATGGATAAATAAGAAACCGTTTTACCTTGTGATTGATAAGCTTGTGCTTTAGAATGGAAATCCGCAGTGATATTACCGATCAATTTTGCATTTCCCAATTTTATGTCATGGTCATTGATTATGCCTTCTACTCCTTTTCCGGAAACATTATTGAATTGGCTAGCTTTTAACATTTTCACTCCTTTCTCCTTTCCGTATTTAACCGTTGCTTCAGCTAGAGGATGTTCACTCATTTGATTAAGGGAGGCAATGTATTGAAGCACTTCTTGATCCGAATATTGATTACTAACAGAGACCACTTGTTCCACCGTTGGCCTGCCTTCTGTTAACGTCCCTGTTTTGTCCACAATCAAGATGTTAACGGTATCCATTTTCTCTAATGCTTCTGCATTTTTAATCAGCACACCATTTTGAGCTCCTTTTCCCACGCCTACCATGACTGACATTGGCGTCGCAAGACCTAATGCACAAGGACAAGCAATAATCAAAACAGCAATGGCATTAACCAAAGCAAATACATATGCTGGATCAGGTCCCCAGATTGCCCAAATGATAAAGGTCAAAATTGAAATGATAACTACAGTCGGAACAAAATAACTGGAGACTTTGTCGGCAAGATTCTGAATAGGTGCTCGACTCCGACTAGCATCATTGACCATCCCTATGATCTGAGAAAGTAACGTTTCAGATCCTATTTTTTCAGCCTTCATTAAAAAGGACTGATTCCCATTGATCGTACCGCTGCTAACTTTAGCGCCAGTTTCTTTGTCTACTGGAATGGGTTCTCCAGAAATCATGGATTCGTCAATGGTGGAATGTCCTTCCGTTATTACACCATCTACTGGAACTTTATCTCCTGGCTTTACTCTAAGAATATCGCCCTTTACAATTTGATCAATCTTAACTTCAACTTCCTCTCCATTGACAAGCTTTATGGCTTTATTCGGCGCTAATTTTAGCAATGCTTTAATAGCACCATTAGTTTTGGAGTGGGCTCGAGCTTCTAACAATTGACCTAATAATACTAATGTCAATATAACAGTAGCTGCCTCGAAATACACATGGACAGAACCAGAATCACTTCTGAATTGAGCTGGGAAAAAACCGGGAAATAATAATCCGAATAAACTAAACGTCCATGCAACACCTGCACCGATTCCGATTAAGGTAAACATATTCAAGTTCCAAGTGAGAACACTTCTATATGCTCTTTCGAAAAACATCCAAGTAGCATAAAAAACAACTGGAATGGAAAGTGCAAATTGCACCCAATTCCAATATTTCTGATCCATTAAATTATAAAGTGGATTGTTTGGTATCATCTCACTCATCGATATCAAAAATACAGGTAGCGTAAAGGCAACTGCTAACCAGAATTTTTTAGCTAACTTATTGTAAGTCTTTTCTTCAGCGGAAAGATCTGCTTCCATTGGGACTAAATCCATTCCACAGATGGGGCACGAGCCAGGTTCATCTTTTATGATTTCGGGATGCATCGGGCAGGTATACTGAGTTTCCTGAGACAAGCTTAGGTTTTGTTCTTCTACCAGATCCATTCCACATACGGGGCAATCTCCTGGCTTGTCGTAAGTTTTATCACCTTCGCAGTGCATCGGACAGTAAAATGTTCCATTCCCATTTACAGGTTTTGCAGAAAGTTCTTGCTTTTCAGAAGTAGGAGCCACATATCCTGGTAGATGAATAGTATACCTATCACCTATCTCTTTTAATGCTTTTTCGAAGTTCTCAAGTGGAATATGACTGTCCATTTCAATGATGGCTTCAGATTTTTCGAGGTCTACTGATGCTTTGGAGACGCCACTCACTTCTGAAAGTGCGGATTCCACATGACTTCTGCAACCATTACAAGTCATTCCTTCAATATGGTAATTATGCTTCATGCTACCAGACTGAGATTCCTGTGTAGAATTAAGATTTTGATCTTTTACTAGATGCATCCCACATACCGGGCAATCTCCTGCTTGGTCGTAAGTTTTATCACCTTCACAATGCATCGGACAGTAAAAGGTCCCATTTTTATTCTTCAGTTCTTGTGTTACTTCATCTTGTTTACTGTCTTGAGGCTGATGAACAGGTAGATGAATAGTATACCGTCCTCCTATATCTTGTAAAGCTTTTTCGAAGTGATCAAGTGGAATGTGCTTATCCATTTCAATGATGGCTTTAGATTTTTCAAGGTCCACAGATGCTTTTGAAACGCCACTTACATCTGAAAGTGCACTTTCCACATGACTTCTACATCCATTGCAAGTCATTCCTTCGATATGATAAGTATGTTTCATTTTTTATAGTTTTGAAGTAAGTGATTCTTTTAGGTCAATGTGCACCGTGAGAAACAAGAATCAAATCATTGACTTGATTCTCAGAGTATCTAAAGTAATTATCTAGTGATTATGTCCTTCGTGACTGTCGTGACTGTCATTTTTCTTGTAATCCATACCACAAACGGGGCATTTTCCAGGCTCATCACTTCCACTTCCTTCGCAATGCATTGGACAAATGTACGCTGATGTGTATTCTTTGCCCATTTGCTCCGTTTTATCTGCATCTGAACCTGATTTAGTTGAATTGCCACATGAACCTAGTGCTAAACTGAACACCATAATACTCATGGCAACTAAAAGCATTTTTATATCTTTCATTTTTGATATTATTTATTAGTGTTATCATTTAAACAACAAAGTTCGTCAATTGGGTTTATATAGAAGATAAAATAAATTGACTTTGCTTGCTTATTAATTGATTATTTATGCCATTCCTGAAACAATTGATATTTCATATTGATTCAAGCGACTTCCTGCTTCCTGGATTTTTCTTAAACTCACTTGGGGACACGCCTTCAATTTTTTTAAACTGCCTGGAAAAATGAGCATTGCTGACATAGCCAAGTTTGTAGGCTACTTCAGAAATATTATTTTCTGGATAGCTTAACCATTCCTTTGCCTTCTCTATCCTTAATTGAATATTATATTGCTCTATCGTCTGTCCTTCTTCATGGGAAAAGAGCCTGCTAAGATGTGAATAATCATAATTCATTGCCTTCGTTAAATAATCAGATATTTTTAAATTTTCGTCCACTGCTTGATCATACAGAGCGACTAAATTCGATTTAATCTGATTCACAATGATGGAAGATTTATCAAGGATCAATTCGAAACCAAGTTTCTCTAATTTAAGTGCTAATGCTTTAGAATTCGGATCAGAAATTGGCGCAGCCAAAGTCACTTCACCCAGTTTAATATCAGAAAAAGAAATTGCTTCCGCTTCCAATGCTTGCTCAACAGACAGAATACACCGATCACACACCATATTTTTTATGTAGATTTTCATATGCTATAATTCTAATTTTACAGAACCACACTTCATCATCTTATCTCCGAAATAAGGGTTTCTAATTTCCTTTTCTGCTGACACCCAATCAGCTCCCTTATTATCAGAAACCATCGGACAGTATTGAACATAATAGTGATGATTATGAGTACCAAAAGCCCTTAGTGAATTGATAATCGCGTCAGATAAAAACTTGAATTGACTTCTTTGATCTTCTACATCTTCTGATTCAGAAATCTTTGCTCCATGTGCTTTAATGGCCTTGTTTTGCTCCATCCAATACATATGTGCTTCTCCTTTTACCAAATTCATATCGACATTATTCAAAGATTTCAGAACTGACTCAGCGGCATTCTGAGCATTTTTAGGATCAGTGTCTACGAGGGCATCTTTTAGTGCTATATATGATTGAACGACTTGATCCAATTGGTCTTTAAATTCTTCAGAAGTTTCATTAACAAAAGAAGGAGCTAGATCAGACTGAGCCGTTTTCTTGATGGAAACATTCTGGTTCATCATACTCGCGTTGTTATTCAACTGTGCAGCGGCATCTACTGCGAAAGCTCCATTGGTGACAATCTCTTCTCCGATTTCTAGTCCAGCATTGATGAAGGTCATTCCTCCAGATTGGCCACTGACTTCTACAGATCGGTACTGAAAGCTAGGAACTTCCGTGTCTTGCATTTTAACATAAACGACTGATTTCGCGCCTGTCCATAATACTGCGGAACTGGGCACGCTGAGCGGACCATCGCTTTCATTCGATTTATTGTTGATTTTAATTTTTCCTTTCAGTAACATGCCAGGCTTGAGTTTTCCTCCTTTGCTTGTAATTTCAGCTCTAATCGTAGCAGTCCTTGTCGTAGGATTTAACAGCGGATCGATGTAGGTGATTTTGGCATTGAAATCCATATTGGAAACGGAAGGAGTTGTAAAATTGACCACTTGTCCTTTGCGAACATTTTCCAGATCGGATTCGAAGACATTAAAGATTAACCACAAACTTCCTGTTTGACCAATCGTATAAAGAACTTGACCTTGCTTAAGGTAATCTCCTTGGGACACTTTTTTCGAGAGCACATACCCACTATGATCGGCATAAATATCGATGGTTTCTATAGGTTGGCCACTGCTCAGAATAGAAGCAATTTGAGCATCTGAAATTTTCCAATTTTTCAGTTTTTGTATACTTGCCTCCTTTAATCCAGCAACCTTCTTATCGTAATCTGCAGCAGTAATCAATTCTTGAGACGCTGCTATTAAGTCCGTAGAATATAAGCTAGCAATTTTCTGTCCCGCCTTCACATATTCACCTTCAAAATTGATCAACATAGATTCTATCCTTCCAGGCAAGTGAGCAGTCTGAGTATTAATGGACCGCTGATCTATTTCTATGGTACCATCTACATTAATTTCACCGCCATTGTGCTCTCCATGAGCCGTTTCGCTTCCCACAATGGTCGTCTGTATTTGAGCTAGTTTTGCAGATGCTTTACTCATTTTCAGAATGGTTGGATCGTCACTTCCCAGTGAATTGTCCAAGGGTATCAAATCCATTTCACAAATAGGACATAATCCTGGTTCATTCTGGCGGATCTGTGGGTGCATAGAACATGTCCATATTTCTTCACCATCTCCTGTTTCAGTTTTATTAGAATGAGTGGAGTGATCATGCACTGTTTCTGCAGGACTTGGTTGGAGCAACCATCCGATGAGGATTCCGGCTATGAGCATTAAACCTCCGATGATATATATTTTATAGTTATTCATTTTATAAGAATTTTTTTAATGATGATATGGCTAATTCCTTTTGGTAGCCTGCTTTCACAATTTCGATCTCATAATCAATCAGATCCATTTCTAATCGCAATAACTCTTCGAATCTTGTGCCTTCTGCAGCATACTCTGTTCGCATTAAATCGATTGTTTCTTTAGTAATTTTTATTAAATCTTGATATTTGACTTCTGACATTTCTGCGTATTGGATTTCAGAAAAAGCTGCTCTAACTTCTGCAGAATATCGTTCTTGAAAGTTCTGAATCGAAGCATCTATTGCCTCTTGTTTGATGATTTCTTCTTGTCTTTTGGCATGGAATCGACTGGTGTTTAGCGGAATAGAAATGGAACCCATAGGCATGAAAACATCCCGACCATTATTGGGAATATCTACATCTGTTCTTTTACTGATCCATCCATACTCGAATCCTACACTGAGTTTCGGTTTTGCTTCTAAGTAAGTTAGCTCAATTGCTTTCTTAGAGGCCATTTTCATATGGTCTAGTGTCTTATATTGCGGATGATTTTTCATAGCAAATGCTAGATAAGCCTCACTTTCAGAAAGTGTTCTTTCAGGTTTTTTTAGGTCAATGTTAGAGAAAGGTGATCGACCTAGTAAACTGTTAATCATGATTTTAGGCGATTCCATTTGTTTGTTAATCAATTCTAAGTCAGCATTAATATTGATCCGAGTTCTTTCTATCAATAGAACATTGCTGAGCTTTCCTTTACCGGATCTGACAGCTGATTTTGCTAACGTTTCAATGACGTCAAGAACTTCAATTTTCTTAATAATGGTTTCTCTTTTTTGAGTTAGGAAACTAAGCATATTGTATGCTTTTCGAATATTATATGCTAGTTCTATGGCTTGGACATCTTTCACATTGGACAAGGTTTCTGCTTGTGCATTGGCGAGTTCACTTCTTCCATTCAATACGCCTTTCCAAGGAATAGACTGACTTGCTCCAATTTTAAATTGCTGACTCCCTAATCTCGTTTGGATAGGCAATACACCTATTCCAAGATTAGCCATCGGATCTGGCCAATCATCTACCTGATCTGCAACTTCTAATGCTGCCTTGTAATTAAGATCTATGGACTGTAGACCAGGATTGCGCTGAATAGCTATTTCTATAAGCTCTTCGACAGCTTGTCCATTTACGTTTTGACTAAGAAGGATAATTAACCCAAAAATTAATTTTTTCATTTCTTTAGTTTTTATTTCTTTTAATCGTGATCTCCTTCCACATACTGAATAAAATAGGAACGGTAAACATGGTAATGACTTGTAAGGTCATTCCACCAAATGATGGAATAGCCATCGGTAACATGATATCCGAACCTCTTCCTGTACTGGTGAGGACTGGCAGCAATGCTAGGATGGTTGTGGCTGTAGTCATCATTGCCGGCCTTACCCTTCGTAGTCCGCCTTCTACAACGGCATCTCGAATTTCAGCTGTCGTTTTTGGCTCGTTTCGGGCAAAACTATCTTTCAGGAAAGTAGCGACTAACACACCGTCATCCGTGGCAATGCCGAACAAGGCGAGAAATCCTACCCAGACGGCGACACTGAGGTTAATCGTGTGGATCTGAAATAAGTCCCGCATATGCGTTCCGAAAAAATCAAAGTTCATAAACCATGATGTGTCATACAATCCGATCATGATGAATCCACCAGCGAAGGCAACAAAAACTCCTGAAAAAACCATCACGGAAATTGCGACTGACTTAAACTGTAAGTATAGAATCACGAAAATAAGTATCAGTGCGATCGGAACGACAACGCCTAATCTTTTATTCGCTCTTACTTGTTGCTCATAATTTCCGGCAAAGTTAAAGTTGATTCCAGCAGGGAGTTCCATATCCGCTAATGCTGCTTTTGCATTATTTACAACATCTACTTCTGCATATCCCTCCTCTTTATCAAATAGTACGTACCCTAGCAGAAATCCATCTTCACTTTTGATCGCTTGAGGTCCTTGTTCATATTTAATCTCTATTAATTCTCCTAATGCGACCTGACCAAAACCCTTTGTTTCTATGTAAATGTTGTTTATCGCCTCGATGCTTGACCTATAATCTAATGGATATCGTAATCTGATCGGGTAGCGCTCTCGTCCTTCCACCGTAGTAGTCATGGTCATTCCACCGATTGTCGCTTGAATTTGTTGTTGGACATCTTCTATTTTTAAGCCATATCGACCGATGACTTGTCGCTTGATATCGATCATTAAGTAGGGTTTTCCCACGATCCGTTCAGCAAAAACAGCAGCATCTTTTACGCCTTCTACTTCCTTAAGTTTCTGCTCTAGTTCTAAGCCAACTTGCTCGATGACTTTTAAATCTTGCCCTTTGACTTTAATGCCCATAGGTGCACGCATGCCTGTCTGAAGCATAATCAGTCTTGTTTCAATAGGCTGTAATTTAGGAGCAGAAGTCACACCTGGAAGTTTTGAAACACTGATGATTTCATCCCAAATATCATCTGGAGACTGGATATGGTCTCTCCATTGACGGAAATACCGCCCCTTATCATCAGGAATGAGTTCGCCATCCTCATCGAGTATGTAATCACCATCCTTAAATGTAAACCTTAATTTATGTCCAGCGGCATCTGTCTTATATTCGGATTTGTAACTGATCATATTTTCATACATAGAAAGAGGTGCAGGATCTAAAGGACTATTAATTCGACCTGCTTTTCCAACCACCATATCTACCTCAGGAATAGCAGTAACTGCCATGTCTAATAATCGAAGGTTTTTAATGTTCTCACTGATCCCACTATGCGGCATTGCGGTAGGCATGAGTAAGAAAGAACCTTCATTAAGAGATGGCATAAATTCTTGGCCTGTGGAATTGAAAACTTGGAAACCACTGTAAATAATGAAACCTACCAAAAGCAGAAAAAGGATTTTTACCTTCAATAAGAACCTGAGAATGTTTTCATAAAAGTGTATGATCAACCAGAAGAAACCAAGTAAAACAGAGATGATTAAAATGACAAAAAAACTATTCGTGAACAGCGATTTCGTAACTCCAAGTGGCATCCATGCTTTGGTTAGAAAAATAGCAATGAACAAAGCATATATAACGTTCGAAAGTATTTTATATAGTTTGCTACCAGATGGGTAATATTCATCTACGATCCATTGCAACAACGATACACCACTTATCAATGTAATAACTAAAATGAACGGAGCAGTAAAAAACAGATAAGCAATAAGAGAACCGATAAAAGCTGCTAAACTAACAACTAAACTTATTTTTTTCCGATCAACTTTAATGCTGAACAAGGCATGTGCCAATGGAGGAATAAAACACAAAGCAACGATTACCGCCGCTATCAAGGCAAAAGTTTTCGTATAGGCTAATGGTCTAAATAGTTTTCCTTCAGCAGCTTCCATTGCGAAAACAGGTAGGAAACTTATCACTGTGGTTGCTACAGCCGTTAATACCGCTGATCCAACTTCTATTGCTGCTTCGTACACAGTAGTGATGAGCGGTTCATTTCCTCCTTCTTTGTCCTTTCGATCGAGTATGCTTTCTGTAAGTACAATGCCCATGTCGACCATGGTGCCTATGGCAATGGCTATTCCAGATAAAGCCACAATATTGGCATCTACACCAAAATATTTCATGGCAATAAAGCACATTAATACTGCAATTGGCAGGGATCCAGCAACGAGTAAGGATGATTTGAGATTGAAGAGTAGTAAAATGACAACGATGATTGTAATGAGGATTTCTAGGGTCAATGCTTCTTCTAGCGTTCCTATCGTTTCATTTATCAACTGAGTCCGATCATAAAAAGGCACAACAGTTACTTGGGAGATAGTGCCATCAGCAAGTGTTTTGGAGGCTAAGCCAGGTCCAAGTTCACTAATCTTATCTTTCACATTGTTGATGACCTCCAGTGGATTTGCTCCATATCTTGCGACTACAACACCTCCGACTGCTTCCGCTCCAGCTTTATCTAAAATTCCTCTTCTAGGGGCAGGTCCTAAATAAACTTTAGCGATATCCTTGATACTGATTGCGGTTCCGCCTATTGATTTGATAACACTATTTTCAATATCTTCTATTGATTTGACATAACCCAGCCCCCGCACGAAATACTCTGCTTGGTTGATCTCGATAGTTTGTGCACCTACATCCAGATTACTACCTTTCAAAGCACCCATCACTTCTGATAAAGTGATGTTTTTAGACTTCATGCTTATAGGATCCACATCGACGCGATACTCTTTCACATAACCACCGATGGACGCCACTTCTGCAACACCTTCCGCGGCAAGTAAGCCATATTTAACATAGAAGTCTTGAACCGAACGCAATTCTTGAGGATCCCAACCGCCCGTTGGGTTTCCATCTTTATCTTGACCTTCTAAGGTATACCAGAATATCTGACCGAGCGCTGTTGCGTCTGGTCCGAGGGTAGGGGAGACATTTTCAGGCAGCAGGTTAGCTGGAAGTGAATTTAGTTTTTCTAGGATTCGACTCCGACTCCAGTAGAATTCAACATCTTCATCAAAAATTAAATAAATGCTGGAAAATCCAAACATGGAATTACTTCTCACACTTTTCACGCCTGGAATTCCAAGAAGCGAAGAGGTAAGTGGATAAGTGATCTGATCCTCTACATCTTGAGGAGACCGCCCCATCCATTCTGTAAATACAATTTGCTGGTTTTCACCAATATCTGGAATGGCGTCTACTGTAACAGGATCTCTTGGTAACCATTGAACACCAAAATCAAATGGAGCAGTAACAATTCCCCAGCCAACTAATAGAATCAGCAGAAGCCAAGTGATCAGTGTGTTATTAAGGAAGAACTTAATTATAAAATTTATCATAAATCAATTTCAAAATTTGAAACATAAGCTGTAGCATAGACAAAAGCCTAAAAACAGCAGAAGCCCATAAAGACGTTAGTCAATACAGGAAAAATTGAAAATGATTAAATCAAATTAAGAATTGTTGGAATTGTATGTGAAGTCCGGATGTGGGTAACGGAGGACTTTCTTTAATAGTAGGTAGATAATCTGTTGTTGGGATTGTCGAAAACAGAAGTACATAAACATATGCAACGATGAATTGTAGGTTTTGATCTGACAATGATTGAGTTTGAAATCCAATTTTATCATTATCAAGACCTTCTACCACAACCGTCTTATTATTACAGCAGTCTTTATCTTCTTGCTCGATGGTCATGTCTTTGTGCATCGGGCAAACTTTCTTAGCCATTTCATGACAAGACTTAGATTTTCCGAAAATAGCTATGCTTTTCAGTTGATCTTGGCAATAGTGCATATCAATAGAGTATCCGACTGATGAAAATAACATCAGGATAGCCATTGTAATAGCGATGGATTTATATGCTCTAGTTTTTACCACGTTGCAAAGTTAACGGAATTTCTTAAAATAAAGTTGCATAATTTGTGCCACATGTTGACGAATTCTGAGGTGGAACGAAATTCTTTTAAAATTTTAGAGATCTAGACCCATTCAATACAGTAATCCAAACATCCAAAGCGGAATTTTATTTTCATATCCGTACTCAATGTCATCTGCAGCAATAAAGCTATTTTCTAATTTTTTTAGTTGCTTATTAGATTTGTTTTTATCTCCGATTTCAAAGTGGAAGCATTCATCAACAATAAAATCAACTTCTTTCGAAGCGGTCACATCGTGTAAGGTTTTCACTTGATTAAGAAAAAATGTTTCCCTAGCATTTCCGATGTTAGAAGAGTTACGAGCAATTGCAAAGGTAAGGTTAGGATTGTCAAGGTAAATTTTTTCAGGCTTTGTAAGAATCCCATCACCATGTATATTTTCAGATAGCATTTTAATCAATTTCGCTTCTTCCATATAACTTAAGTAAGTCAGTATAGTTGCTCTGGAGACTTCTATGTCTCTAGAAAGTTTGGATATGTTAGGTTTAAAAGGAACAGACTTACTTACCACATATAATAGTTTCTTAAGTTTAAAAACATGACTAGATTCTATGTTCTTTATATAAGGCAAATCCGTTTCTAAAGTAAGATTGATGATAGACAATAATTTACTCGCATAAGAGATTTTGCTTTCCAGATAGAATGGAAAATACCCAGTTTTTAAATATTCTTCAAAGTACTTAAGCGGTTTCAAATCTTTTACAAGAAACTTTGCGATTTCTTCGTGATGATCAAATATATCTGAAAGGTTCAGTGGGTTAATATAGCGACCAGTTTCTAATTGGATATATTCTCTAAAAGATAAACCTTTCATGTTATAGATAACGGCGCGTCTGCTTAAGTCCGCATCACCACCGTGAATATGAAGTATCGAAGAGCCACTGAATACTACATTTAGATCACTGTATCGATCGTAGATATTTTTTAACTCTCTAGACCAGTTTGGATATTTATGAACTTCATCTATGTATAAATGTTTTCCTCCTTTTCTGACAAATTCTGCAGCTACTTCTAATAAACTATTATGAGTGAAATAAAGATCATCCAGCGTTACATATAAAACATTTTCAAGTTTAGACACTCTTTCAAGCAGAAAGGTCGTCTTTCCAACTCCTCTAGGCCCTGCTAAAGCAATTAACCTGTCATTCCAGTCGATGCCAATGAACCTCGAAATTCTTACGTTTAAGTTTTTAATCAGTTCGTTATGTAATAAATATAAAGATTCCATTCTGGTAAATTGTTATATGAAGATAACAAAATTATATTAAAATTGTAATCTGTGAATAACAAAAATCATTATAAATTGTTATTTATAGATTACATTATGGTAACTGAATTGCAATCTTAGTATTGCATTAATAGATATATATGGTATGCTGTTCTTGAATATTTATTGCTGTAAATTAAGTATTATACACTTTAAAAGTCAGATTATTACCTTACTTTCACATCACTAATGAAACACACATTTACAATAATATTAATTCTGGTAACCACTATAATTCAGTCACAAAGCGAATTATTATTAGATTCCATTGAGCAGGTTACCATTTCAGCAAGCAGGATAGACATTGACCTTCTAAAAGCTCCTAGTTCTGCTCATAAAATAAACATCGAGTCCGCTAGAATTGCAGCGACATTAACAAGTCTTAATGAAGTGTTGAATGAAATTCCGGGGACTTTTGCGATGAATCAATACAATTCTGCACAAGATCTGAGGATTAGCATCAGAGGTTTCGGTGCAAGAGCGGCTTTCGGAATAAGAGGAGTGAAATTAATTGCTAATGGGATTCCGCTTTCTACACCTGATGGTCAAGGACAAGTGGACAACGTGTATGTCGGAAGTGTTAAATCGATCGAAATATTAAATGGTGCATCATCAGCATTGTATGGAAATGCATCAGGTGGTGTCGTTTCTCTGAATACATTTTCTGAGTCTGAAAATTCTTATCAAAAATTAAATGCTTCACTTGGTTCTTATGGGTTTTATAACCTGGCGTATGACGCACACCAACAACTGAACGCTGTAACGATCGATAACCAGATTTCATACGTAAGTAGCAACGGCTACAGAGCATTTTCGGAATCGAAGAACTTAATATATAATGGTCGGCTTAAGAAAAAATTCTCTGATCGGCAGCAAATCACATTTTTGCTGAATGGCTTGTATAGTCCAGAAGGACAAGATCCTGGTGGGATCAACTTAGAAAGTGTAGCAGAGGATAGAAGGCAAGCACGCGACCAGAATGAGACCTTTGATGCTGGTGAGGAATTAACTCAAATAGGGACAAGTCTCCAGTATGAAGCTAAGGTAACTTCTAACGACCAAGTAAAGATCACTGGTTTTTATTCAAGAAGAGATTTTGAAAATAGACTTCCCTTTGAGTTTGGAGGACAAGTTGCACTGCTCAGAAATTACGGAGGACTAAACTTAAATTATGCCAAGGAGTTTGGTAGTGATAAATTTCAAAATTCAATTGTAACGGGCGTTGAGTTCGAGTACCAGAATGATTTAAGAATAAGATATCTAAATCTGGATGGTGAAAGAGGTGCTGAAACATTGAATCAAAATGAAAAATATCAAAGTACTTCTGCCTTCATTACGGGGCAAAGTATTTATGGCAAAGTATTATTCAATGCTGGTTTGCGTTATGATCTGAATCGAATTAGTTTAACTGACCATTTTGAAGCAGATGGAAAAGATGACGGAACACTTAATCTACCTAGCTTAAGTCCATCTTTGTCATGGTCCTATGAACTTGTGAATCATCAATTTCTAAGTGCCTCCTTTTCCTATGGATTTGAGACACCTGCGTTGAGTGAATTGACCTCTAGACCTGATAACATAGGTGGATTAAATGAGGCATTGAAACCTCAGCAATCCTATAATTATGAATTAGGTTATAAGGCTAGATTTTCAGATCGCTTTAGCTTATTTGCCAGTCTGTTCACGGTGAATTCAATAGATGAACTTTTACCTTATGAATTAGAGGCTTATCCAGGGAGGACGTTTTACGAAAATGCAGGAAGGACAAGTCGGCAAGGTGTCGAGCTAAATGTCAGTGCGAAATTAGCACAATATTTCTCCCTGTCGACAGCATTTACTTACTCTAATTTCAAATTTGTAGATGAATCCGAAAATGTACTACCTGGAATTCCACTTGTAAATTTTTTCTTGAATCTAAAATTTGATAATGGCCCATTAAGTGTGAGTATGCAACACAGATATATTTCAGATATTTACGCTGATACGGCTAATGAAACGCTTGTGGATGGCTATTTAATGGGGAATCTCTCGTTTGCTTATCAAATTAAAAACTTCCAGCCCTACCTTGGGATCAACAACATTTACAATGTTGATTATTTCGATAATATTAGGTTAAATGCTTTCGGAAGTAGATATTATGAAGCTGGGCCGCCTCGAAATTTTTATATTGGAGTTAAATTTGATTTTTAGGTAATCATGGCAAAGAAGAAGGTAATATTAAAGTTGGGAACGGCAACATTGACCAAGAACACTGAATTTATTTCAAGAGGGAAAATAGAGGAGATTGCCAGGGAGATCCATGCATTAAGGAAGACGCATTCTTTCATTATTGTTAGTTCAGGAGCAATCGCAGTAGCTAAGCAGTTTGTGAATTTGGCAGGGAAGCAAAGTATCGAAGTGAAACAAGCACTTGCCTCGATAGGCCAGCCACACTTGATGAGAATATTCTTAGAAGTATTTAGTGACATGGGGCTTTTTTGTTCTCAATGTTTGATTTCTTACCATGATTTCGAGCATGCCGATTGCAGACAGAATATCAAACAAACGATAGATGTACTAGTAGAAAATGGATATATTCCGATCATAAATGAAAATGACACGGTTGCAACGCAGGAGATTCAGTTTGGAGATAATGATAAATTAGCTGGAAAAACTGCTGCATTGCTAGGAGTAGATCTATTAATGATTGCGACGAATACAGAAGGGATTTACAAGAATTTTGACGATGTATCGGCGCTGGAAACCATAAGAGAAATTTTAGAGATTGATGATGTGCTGGCGTCCGTTTCGGAAGTTAAATCTGAACAAGGATCAGGAGGGATGAGCAGTAAAATCGAAGCAGCTAGAATTGCTCAAGATGCTGGAGTAGAGACTTGGTTGGTGAATGGCCACGAGGAAGGTTTTATCGCAAAAGCAGTAAATGGAAGTAGCACCTTTTCTAAAATATTTGCAAAATAGAAGTAAATGAAGACAACGACGAAATTATTATTAGCTCTATTTTGTATTACCTTCTTAACTTCTTGCGCAAAGTTAGGTGGGAATTGTGGTCCTTCTGAATTCTTAGGAACATGGAAAGGAACAGCCACCTGCTCTCAAGGTGAAGAACAGGCGACTGTAACTATATTTCAAAATTCTGATGGTACTTTCTTAACCCGATACTCAGGAATTGTACTTCCTACAACTTTAGAAAGTTGTTCAGTTTCAGGAAGTGGTGCATCTGGATTTGGTGATTTGAAAACGAATTATTCTATAAATGGTGACTTGGAGGATGAGGTTTTATCAGTTACCATTGTTACGTCGGGTGTGAAGAATAAAACTTGTACGGTAGATCTGATCAAAGAGTAAATTATCCTACCATTTCCATTTCTTTTATGTTGTCTTCAAGTTTATTGATGAAGCTTCCATAAGCAATCTTGTTCATCTTGTCGCCAAAAAATTTAACAAGTGGCACAAGAATAATAATAGATACAATTGCTATAGTAAGGGTTTTAGGTTCGCCATAAATAGACAGAAGTGTTTCTCCCTCTATTAAGCCAGGCACTGCGATTGCACCAAGTAACATCAAAGGTACAGTTGGGTACATAATATTGCCTTCGAATTTTAAAGCCCCATTAATCAATTTGTAGTTATTTTTCATCACATCTAAGGTTGATAATTCTTTTTTCTCAGATCCCATTTTCAGGTAATATGTTCTAAGACCAAAATAGGCTAGGCCGTACAATAAAGCTGCTGCTCCGAAAATAAGGACGACCGGTAAGTTGTCAAATTGCCATAAAGCTAGACCAGTAAAGCATCCTGTGAAAAATAGGACCCACATCATCTTGTACTTTAATCTAGTTTTCAAAATTTCCATTGTGCCTGTTGATTTTTGATAAATTGCTTCCATAATATCTTCTTTATTTATTGGTGAATGATTAAATTTTTCCTTTTCAATGATTTTCCATTGCTCAAATATGTCCATTGTTAGCTTTTTTTAGTTGATCAATGATTGTTGCTTTCAGTCTGTGAATTTTCACATTAATATGATTGCTAGTCATCCCTGTAATTTCAGCGATTTCTTGGTTTTTATAGCCGTCTAAATGAAGCGTCATTAGCATTCTATCTACTTCATTGAGTTGCTTTATTAGAAAGTATAGCATTTCATAATCTTCCTTTGATTCACTACTGGTAGTTGTTATAGGAGTTTCTGAAACCAACTTTCGTTTATCTTCCTTTTTTCTGAAGGTCAATGCTGTATTAAGGCTTACTTTGTAGAGCCACGTGCTGAATGTCGAGTCTTCCTTAAAGTTTGCATATGACTTCCAAGATTGGAGCAGAATTTCCTGGTGCATATCTTTACGATCTTCATCATTGTCGACATATAATCCAATTACTTTGTGGATGATGCCCTCATGTTTTTGAATAAGTGATATGTACTGTTCTTCCAATTTATTTTTTGTCTTTATACACGATGTTAGTATAAGTAAGTTGGAAAAAATTACAGAGCGGTCAATATTTTTTTAAATTTTTTTTGAAGCTCATGAAAACAACTGCTATTCTTAATGTTAGCGCTTTCCGCGATGACATCAATTTCTGGTCTTAATCTGTCACTATTCGGATATGAGTGCAGGAAGCGATAAGGTGAAAGATTTAACAATTGACACATTATATGAGTTCTTGATGTTAGTGCTTTCCGCGATGACATCAATTATTGTATGCTACGACTAGACGAAAAGCATTCATAACATCGCTTAAAGCGCTGTCATGAAGTCGATTACTTAAAAGACTTTTGCAGCGTGGTTTTTTCTCCGTAGATTTTAATATTATCGATCATTCCCGTATCATCGAATGATCCGAACCCAATGCTCCCTGCTGGAAAATGCAAATCCGTTGTTTCCATTATGGGCTTATTCATGTCGTTAAAGTAAATTTTAATACTTCCATTTTCTACGACTCGTTCAATTTTCACCTTATTCCATGAGTTGCCCCAAGTAACACCTTCCGTAGTAAAAGTTCCAATCTTACGTCGAGCTTCGTCATTTACCAAGAATATGTTGTGGGCATGATCATCTGCAACAGAAGCGATATGGACATAGTAGAAATTTGTAGGATCATTTATCCCGAAAAATAAACACATATCCCGGTGACCATATTCCTTGCCAGTCTGTTTTAAGTCTACTTTCATCGTGAAATCGCCTACTATTAAATCATCAATAATAGCAATGTTAAATGGTGAACGAAATGGTGGCTTATAATCACTTTTTCCATAAAGTTCGAGTGCTCCATCTGTTATTCTCCACGCATTGGCATCCGTGAAAATAAATCCAGAGGTTTCAGAACTTGCAAAATCATTTTCGTAAACGAGTGGTAGGTCCTGAGCATTAGTCAAACATTGACCTAAAAATAAAAATAGAGCTATGAGATTAAGATTCTTCATAGCTCTAAAATAAGACAAATTATGTTTACAATCTATTAAATACCTGAGACGCTTGTTGGTAATCTAAGTAATACACCAATCTCACGGAAATACTATTGTTTTCTGGGAAATTCTTAAGACTGCTCACATCATCAAAGTAAGTGCGTTCTGCATAGTCAAATGCTTTATCATTTACCACACCTGAAATGTTGTTTTTCCAATTGATAATCAGATCACTTCCTGGTGCAAATCTCCATCTATAGTTAAGATCTAGATTGAATAATCCAAAACTGAAATCATTGAATTCATTGTAATCCGTATCGCCCAAACTACCATCTTCTTCTAGTAAATTGAAACCCTTGTAATTTACTTTCGACCAATAGTGTCTGATCCGCAAGTCAAGATTCATTTTATCTGTAAAATTGTATGAAGCCGAAAAACTATTCGTAACAGTCGTTCTGTTTCTTCTACCGAAAATGATGTCATCGTCTTGCATGGTTACGAATCTTGGATGTCTTCTGCCAAAATCATATTCTGCTTCAAATTCAAACTCCAATTTGTCATTCACCTGCCACTCAGGATTTAGCACTAAGTATATTCCATCTCTATCTTTTTCATGGTAGTTCTGGTAACTTACGATACCACTTAATCTTAGTTTTTTCCGATCATCACTTCCCACATAGACACCTACATTCGCCCAGCTATTTTCTTTATAAACTCTTCCCCATACCCTCGGCTCGAAGAAGTCATTGCTTTTAGGCTCGAAATTAGACCAGAGATTATATTCGATGTTCTTTTTCGTCTGCATCCAAAAGCCGGTATTGAAATGCATGCTAGCATATTCACCTGGATTAATAATGCTGTTATAGGAATAGTTCACCCAGAAATTACCTCTATTAAAGATGCCGAAAGTATCAAATTCACTATAAACCATGTGAAATTCAGTTTCTCGAATATTACTGTATTGCTGAAAGCCAAGGTCATTAGGATCGAATTTCTCACCGACTTGCTCGAAATCAATTCCATATCTTAGATTACCGCTGATTTTGTGAATTCCTGCTTCGTACTTAGCACCATATTCGTTATCATTTTCTGCGAAGTATTTTTGAGAAACCGCACCCTCTCCCCAGAAACTCCAAGCCTGCTTTTTATCCTTAAAGTTGAATTGGCTACCGGTTACATTTGCATCATAATAGCTGTTTCCGAATCTGGTTACATTAGTATTGACAAGAGAAACTGTAGAGTTGTTCTTAAGATTCTGGTCTAGAACAAAGACATTATAGTTCGTTAGTGGAGCGGATTGCAATCTTCTCTCCGTTCCTGTTTCTGCATTGTGGGCAATGGCATAAGAAGCATGAGACAAACCATTAAAGACTCCGATTCCTAATCCACCATCTGTTCTTCCAGAAATCTTCGTTGCATTCAATAGCTTCGATTTTTGTGGATTATCGAGCAAAGTCTCTCCAGGATTTACCTGATTTTCTACATCATACATTCCGATCGGAGAGCCACCGACTCTTCTACTATAGAACAAGTCTCCTTTGCTAAAGAGTTCTGTCCCTTCTGTGAAAAACTGTCTTTGCTCATCGAATTGTAGTTCGAAAGGGGATAAGTTTAGCACTTGATCATCAGATTGTACTTGACCGAAATCAGGAATTAAAGTCATATCAAGCGTGAATGCATCATTGATTCCGTATTTTAAGTCCATCCCTCCATTATAGGAATAGCCAGTGCTCGTACTTGAATTATTAGCTGCAGTTTGTTGAACAGCATAAACACTGACATATGGAGAGATCGAAAGTCTCAATGGAGGTTTGATATCCGTAATTCCGACTGTTGTTCCCATTTGTGATAACCATACGCCTTCGCTAGGATCGATCGGAAACCATGCAGATTTATCTTGCGTTTTATTATCCTTTCTAATGAAATTTATTTTCCAGTTCTGCACCTGCGCTTTTGGAAATCGAATCGCTGAATATGGAATTCTGATTTCAGCATACCAACCTTTATCTGTAAGATTTACATTCGAAGTCCATACGCCATCCCAGTTTGAATCTTCCCCATTATCTGAAATTTTTGCATCGAACTGCACACCTGATGCGCCCACTATAAATTCTAATGCATCCTGAGCATTTCCGTAAGTATCGATGATGAGTCCGAACCAATCTGTATTTCCGAGTTGGTCTCTCTGGCTTAATTGTACGCTGATGTCTTCTCTGCTCTTTTCGAATAGATAAGCACCGATATATATGGCATTATCATCGAAAAGAAGCTTTACTTCAGATTGGTCTTCAGGAGCTTTGCCGAATGTCGGTTGGAAATTAGTGAAACCAGTAACGGATTTTGCATTTGCCCAGCCTGCTTCTTCTAGTTTTCCGTCAATTTTTATATCTGAATCGATTCGAAATCCTTCTACATTATAATTATAATCAGTCGTTTCTTGCGATGCTAAATTTAAATTTAGAAATAGCAATGCCAATAGCACTAGCGTACCCTGTTTCATAATCTGAAAATTTTGTGTTTGGTAAAGGCGATTAACCTTTCGTTAGAATTTTTTGTACCGTATTCAATTGAAATCTTTTTTTAGTTGTTTTTCGATTTGATTTCAATCGGCTACAATGTAAAGACTGAAACAAAAATAAAAAGTTGCAGTTTTTTTAAGATTTCTATAACTTTTTTGTTTTTCGCAAATAAATATTGCTGTAGGTGGCATTCAACGAGATGGCTCCTTGCCCTTTGTTCAGCGACGTAGAAATGTCTTGACCAAAGTTGCATTCATCACCTTTTTCTTTGAACTCTGGTTTGATATCCATATCCGTAAATATTTCTCCATAGCTAGTTTTCATTCTTAAGTCCGCATTCACTGAGGTAGGAATCGTAAGATCCACTTCGCTATAGGTGCTACTAACTTCCATTTTGGGTGCTTGCGGTGGATTGTTTAGGATTACATCGACAGAACCATAAGTACTATGAAGCTTCATATCTTCCCAGTAATCGGAAGTCTTCACATTTCCATAAGTACTTGAGATCATCAAATCAATCGATTCGGGTACTTTGACTATAAATTTAGCATCTACATCATATCCATTATAAATCTTGTCTATACCTTCATCAGCGTCAATATTTTCTATCGATATATTCTTTCCTTCTTTGTAAATTTTAGATCCATCATTCATAACGATGGTTAATCTTTTTACGGCATCATCGAAATTGGCTTCCGCTAAGATCTTTATTGTGTTGCCTACTTTTTTTGATTGGAAATCGAAGTGCTTAACGCCATCTTTTCCATTAACCGTGACGATTCCATCTATGATTATTTCGGAACCTTTATATTTTTCTACCGAGATATCTCCATATTGAAATTCAAGGGAAACAGCGGAGTTATTACCTACTGGATATGTTTTAGAAATGGAATTTTGGGCTAGTAAAAAACAAGGCGCGGCCAATGCAATAACTATTGCGAGTAATTTTTTCATCTTAATTTTTTTGTGATTGGAAAATAAGGTAGAATGAGGTCAAGTTCGTTGAGTAGATTACGAAAAAATTGACCTAGAAAATAGACTTGTAGCATGCAGACCTACAAGTTCATTTACTTGCAAGTCTGCATACTGATATTATTTCTTTCTTAGGTAAATGTTTTCATATCCAGATTTCAAGATTAGATCTACTCCGCCATTGTTGACGGTGCCTTCTATTTTTTTATCTGTCAATGATCTCATCCCATCTGTTGTTTCCACCTTGATGTCAAAGTCAGTATAGATTTGCCCATAAGGCGTTCTTAAATTTAACCTCGCTTTACTGGTAGAAGGAATTGCTGCATCTACAAAACCGTAAACTGAATTCAGTGATACAGAACTGTTTTGGTTCAAGGATGCAAACTTAGCTTCGATGTCACCATACACCGTTTTAATCGACATCGGTCCTGTTACATCTTCCAGATTAATATTGGTATAATTGGTAGAAACGACGATTTCTTTGTTTACATTTTTGATTCTTAGATGATCTGAATCATAAGTTGAGTGAGAATAATCAATGCCCATGGACTTAGGGATTTTTATCGTATAACCTTCGTTATCCCGGCACATACATTGACCAATCTGAATAGCTTTTAAGTTTTCGCCATCTTTTGATACAGAAAGTCCGATATCCGTGTTGTCTTCTAAACCTAAAGAATTAATTGGTTTCAATCCAGCAGCTCTCTCAGATTCTTTATGATCCTTTTTGGAATTGATCGAGAAGATAACTTCACTACCATCGTAGGCTTCTATTTTAACATCATCTACGCCTTCTAGGATTAGCTTGCCTCCATTATGGGCCACTTTGTATTCTTGTGCTCCTGCTATAAGTGCTACACACATGATGATCGTTGTCAATAAATATTTCATTTTTATTACTTTTTTAGATTTTTTCAATTTTAATTAGACCCATATGGGCTTCATCTTTTATAAATTTTGCTACATCATTAGCATTCGTAATGTGTTGCAAAGGATCAATAGCTTTTTCAACTTTCTGTTCTGAAAGCGTATTGATTAAGGCAATGAGAACGAATGGGTCTTTTTCCTGAGAAAGTTGCTTTACAAAAGCTGTTCTTACGATTTCTTCTTTTGCGAAATTGTCTAAAGCTTCTACTGCTGCAAGTCTAACATTCGGACTTTCATCATTTTTCATTGATTTAATTAATGTTTTTAGTACTTCATTTTCTGGGCTTTTAAACTGGTGGCTTACTTGAAGCGCTTCTATTCTACCAGAGACTGATTCAGAGTTCATATTTCGTTTCATCTCCGAGACCAATTCAGCATTATGGCTGTCTATTTTGCTTATAAAACTGCGTTGTGTCCAATTCTGACCTACTAGAATTCCTATTACTAAGATTGCTGCTACTGCGGCAACATTCCTTATATTTCGGAAGGTCAATGTTTTAGTCTTCCTTGAATTTTTGATTTCGGTTTCAAGTAGATGGTCGAAATTTGATTTTAAAGTAATGGAAGGTTTTTCAAGTTTGATCTGGTCTACTTCATTGTACATTAATTGGTAAGTAGCAAACTCCTCCTTTAAAACAGGATCTTTTTTTAGCTCTTGTTCAAATTTTATAGATTCTTCGAAGGACATCTGGCCTTCTAGGTAATCAATTATTTTATTCTCCTTATTCATCTATATTAATTTTAAAAAAGACTTCTTTTAAATTTTTCATGGTCCGGTGAATTTTTGCTTTGATGGCACCCTCAGAGCAATTAAACACCGTTGCAACTTCAGCGTATTTCATTTTTTCAAACCGTGTCATCCAGATCAGTTGTTGTTCGTCCTGATTCAATTGAGCCATAGCAATTTTCAATCTTTCAGAATGAATTTCTTCTGTGGTCAATGTCTCATCAGGAATGTCCGCAATACTTAATACTTTGTCATTACCTGGAAGATCAAATCTTTTTTTCCTGTAGATATCCATGTGAACATTTCTTGCAATTGCATAAATCCAGGCGGCGAAATTTTTCTTTTCCGTGTAGTTTTCTCGGTATTTTATAATGCGCTCAAAAACATTCTGAGTTAAATCCTCACTTTGACCTTTGTCACGAGTTTGTTGAAAAAAGAAATTGTACAATCTGACATTATACCGATCGAATAGAATAGAAATACATTTCAGTTCACCAGCTTTCGCTTTTTGCATCAATTCTTCGTCTGTATAGTTCAAAAGGTCTTTCTTTCTGTCGTTCGTATTAGATACTTTGTAAGTTGAGAAAAGTTACGGGAATGTGAAAATATATTTTTTCGAGGAGGATTTTTTTTCTAGATCACAAACGTAGCTAGGATATTGAGGATACATTAGTATTTAGATTTCTAGATGATATAGGTATAATTGTTCAGAGGGTTTAGAGAAAGATGTAATGGTTTATATCAAGAGTACATTAAAGGTTATTTTGTTTTTAATGTTACTTTTAGGTAATGATGAAAATTACCTTAGCTCATGAGGTTGTAATCAGAAGTAATAAGTGAGTATGACTTAAATGACAGATAGAAAGAAGAAAAATATTCTAAGCCTAATCGGGCCTGGTTTTATAACAGCAGCATTAGTGCTGGGTCCTGGTAGTCTGGCAATCAGTTCTAAAATTGGAGCTAATTATGAATTCAGACTAGTTTGGGTAGTGCCTATATGTGTTGTTTTCATGGCAGCTTTCACCATCGTTTCTACTCGAATTGGATTAAGCTCTAAGCAAACACTGATAGAACTGATCCGTGAAAAATATGGGAATATTATCTGCATCATTATTGGCGTTGGTTTATTTATTGTTGCAGCTTCATTTCAGGCAGGTAACTCGATAGGGGCAGGAATGGTGTTCAGTGAAATGTTAAATGGTTCGCCAGTGCCGTGGGTCATTGCTTTTTCTTTGCTTGCGATCATTTTGCTCTTTTTTAAATCCTTTTTCAAGATTCTAGAGAAGATAATGATTGGCATGGTGGTTTTAATGCTGGTTTCATTTGTACTGACGCTCATCATTTCTAAGCCAGATATTTCCCTTATCGTTCAGCAATTTACTTTTGGGTTGCCAAGTGGTTCAGAGTTTTTAGCGCTAGCATTGGTGGCTTCTAGTTTTTCAATTGCAGGTGCTTTCTATCAATCTTACCTCGTTCAAGAAAAAGGATGGGATAAGGGAGAATCCAAGTCACATGAAAGAGAAGCTTTGTCCGGAGTGTTTGTTTTGGGTGTCATAACAGCAACTGTTATGTTAGTTGCAGCAGCCGTGCTTTATCCTCAAGGAATTCAGGTTAATTCTGCTACAGAAATGGGCAAAACATTAGAACCTATTTACGGAAGTTATGCAACGGTAATATTTATGTTGGGTTTGTTTGCAGCTTCTTTTTCTTCCTTAATTGGGAACGCAACTCTGGGAGGAGTTCTTCTTTCTGATGCGCTAAATATTGGTAGAAAGTTGGAGTCACAGAAAGTGCGTTACGTGATCATGTCCGTCATTTTGATCGGTGCAGCAGTTGCGATTATTTTTGGAAGTTTGCCGATAGAGCTTATTATTATGGCACAAGGTTTTACCATCATTGTTGTTCCTGTAATCGGCTTCATGATTTTTATGATTGCACGAGATAGAGCTGCCAAGAAACTTTTTAAATTAAGTGCACCATTGAATATTATTATGATTTTAGGCTTGGCTATGTTGGTACTTTTAGCGGGGGCAAATACCTATAATCTATTTATTAAATAAACAAGTAATCTATGATCGCAACCATAGCCGAATTAGAGGAAGAACTCTCTAGACCTTCGCAACGATTAATAGCAGATATCCATAAAATAGAAGGTGATATCATGATTTTAGGATTAGGAGGAAAGATGGGGCCTACCTTGGCTAAGCTGGCGAAAAGAGCCATCGATGCTGCTGGAAGTACTCAAAAAGTAATAGGCGCTTCTCGATTTTCAAATCAGAAGCTGTATCAAGAATTAACAGATTTCGGAATTGAATGTATCAAGGTAGACTTATTAGATGATGAAGCATTGATGAAGCTTCCAAAGGTGGAAAATGTTATCTATATGGCGGGTAACAAATTTGGCACTTCAGGAAACGAACATTATACTTGGGTGATGAACGCTTACCTTCCGGGTAGAGTTTCGACGCGATATAAAGAATCAAAAATTGTTGTTTTTTCTACGGGTAATGTATATCCGTTTGTGGCTATTGAAAGTGGGGGAGCAACAGAAGAAGTAAAACCTTCACCCATTGGAGAATATGCTCAATCTTGCTTAGGTCGAGAGCGCGTATTTGAACATTTTTCAGTTAAAAACGGAACAGAAATGCTTTTGTACCGATTAAATTATGCACTTGATCTTCGCTACGGTGTTTTGTTAGAAGTTGCAAAAGCAGTGATGGAACAGAAGCCGATTAACTTAAGTATGGGTTATGCCAATGTCATCTGGCAAGGCGATGCTAATGAATATGCGATACGTTCCCTTTTACATTGTGAATCACCAGCCAAAAAATTAAACGTGACTGGGCCGGAAACCATATCGATACAATGGTTAGCAGAGGAATTTGGCAAATTGCTTAAGGTAGAACCCATTTACGAAGATGAGCCTGCGGAAACAGCTTTACTGAATAACGCTAGTGAAGCTTATGGTTTGTTTGGGAAACCTACAACTTCCTTGCAAGATATGATTAAGTGGACTGCTAATTGGGTGAAAATAGAAGGTGAACAATTGGGCAAACCAACGCATTTCCAAGAGCGAAAAGGAGATTTTTAATTTTAATTAGTTGAAAAATGAAGACTTTAGACCCTGTATTAAAAAAACTACTGCATCAAGGTTGTGTAATTCCAGCCCATCCACTGGCATTGACAGCAGATCGTGAATTAGATGAAAAAAGCCAAAGATTACTGACCAGGTATTATATGGCATCAGGGGCAGGAGGTATTGCAATCGGTGTACATACTACTCAATTTCAAATACGAGATCCAAAAATTAACCTCTATAAAAAGGTGTTACAACTGGCAGCGGAGGAAATAACAAAAGCTAATTTAGATCGTCCATTTATAAAAGTAGCGGGTGTAAGTGGTGATACAGCGCAAGCGATGAAAGAGGCTGAAATCTGTGCAGAACTAGGTTATGATATTGTTTTGGTGAGTACCAATGGCTTAGGTGATTGGTCAGAAGAGGCACTATTAGAGCGCACAAGAAAGATTAGTGAAGTCATGCCAATATTTGGTTTTTATTTGCAACCTGCAGTGGGTGGTCGGGTGTTGAGTTATGATTTTTGGAAGTCCTTTTCAGAGATTAAAAATGTGCAAGCAATAAAAATGGCACCGTTTAATCGCTACCAAACTTTAGAAGTGGTCCGTGCTGTTTGTGCTTCGTCACGTTGTGCTGAAATTGCATTATACACTGGGAATGATGATAATATCGTAGCTGATCTTTTGACAACTTATCATATAAATGTAGGTGGGAAAGTCATCAAAAAAGATATTGTAGGAGGATTACTAGGGCACTGGGCGGTGTGGACGAGTAAGGCTGTTGCGTTATTAGCGGAAATCCACACGATCAAAGAATCAGGAACAAGTATTCCCAGAGAAACATTAACCTGGAATATGGAAGTTACAGATTGTAATGCAGCCTTTTTTGATTCGGCCAATAATTTCAAAGGATGTATAGCAGGTATACATGAAGTATTGAGAAGGCAGGGACTTTTAAAAGGAATATGGTGTTTAGATGAAGCGGAAAAATTGTCTATAGGTCAATTTGAAGAGATCACTAGAGTTTATCATGATTATCCACATTTAAATGATGATGATTTTGTTAGAGATAATATCGAGGATTGGATGAAAGGGTTGTAGTAAGATGGGAATTATGTGATCTCTTAACCAAGAATTCAAGTAATAAATGAATAAATTTAAGCATGAAAAATCTAATAAATTACTTTGTTTTAATCGTGTTGATTACAGCTTGTTCTGCATCAGAGAAGATGCCCGTTGTTATGGTATCTGAAACGGCAGGCTTAGACCGTTCCTTAGAATATGTGAATTCAACGATCAGTCTAGGTCGGGCATTAGCAGAGGATGAGCGTTTAATAGCGATTGATACTGAAGGTGGCACTGAAATATTAGTTGATGATGTCCATTTAGAGGAAATTGAGAATCGCTTTGAATATACTATTGTGTTTCCCATTGCGATTGCAGCGAATCAATCCAAAACATTTACTATTAAAATTCAAGAAAATAATAACCCGGCATCTTCTGCACAGCAAATGCTCTCTAAAGATGATCTAGCGGTAGAAAATGAGTTTTACAAAGCTACTTTTAGTTCAGAGGATGATCAACGCGGCGGTCAGGTAAATGGAATAGTATTAAAAAACTTTAAGAATCAACTCTTAAAAAGAGGACACATCTCCATGCATTGGGCGCCAAATTTCTCCAAAAGTAGTTCAGAGTCGTATTTCAATTTTGAAGATTTACGACCAGATGCTAATCATGAAATAGTAGGGGAGCAGTACAGTGTCATTAAGGAACGTTCGGGTAATACCGATAGTGTGCCTGAAATTCAAATCTCAGGGCGTTACGAGTTTTATGATAAATTACCTTATTTTTTGTTTGAGTCGACCATTCTCGTTCAGAAAGAAGTAGAGCTGAACCTCTTGCGAAATGATGAAATGACTATGGATAGTCTTTTTACCCATATTGCATATGTAAAGGAAGACGGCACCATAGAGCATTTAAACTTATATTCTGAGGAAGTCGATGTCTTGGAAGAAAACCATGTAACTGATGATGCGCCATGGTTGGCTTTTTATCATTTAGATAAAGGTTACGGTTTTGGATCCATTCGCCTAGTGTATGATAATACCAATACGAAAGGTGAACCTTCACCTACACATCATCCATATACCAAGATTACCAAATCTTCCAATAATGGTAGATATTGGAATCGAGTTTTATCCGATACGATTCAAACCTTTCCTGCAGGAAGTCAGTATTATGAAAAAAATGCTTATTTAGTCTTTCCAGTAAGTCCAGATAGCCCTGAAAAAGTTATAAAGGATTATGCGGCGCTTTTAAATAATCCATTGACTGTGAAGGTGGTTGAAAACTAAAACATATCTTAGTTTAGGAGTATCTCAAAAAATGCAATAGAATTATGGGGTGGGGTTGTATATATAGGAGAACTTTGATGTGAATGGTTTACCTTAAATTTTTAAATTCTTTTAGAATGAAAGCAATGATTATGCTAAATAGCCAGCAATAAGTTTTGGTAGCATTTTTATTTTAATTATTTTGAGTATACCAAATAAACCAAACGTATACTATGCCTAAATACATCCTTTCGGTACTTATTGCACTGACCTTCATAAATATATCGAATGCACAAATCCTTCTAGAAGAGGATTTTGATACCAGTAATTCACTTCCAACAGGTTGGATAGATAATGGAAATGTTTATTCAAGTGTTACTTCTAATATAGCTTGTTCTAATAATTCCTATCGGATGAACCTCTATAGTGGAAATAATAATAGCTTTTTAGATAGTCCAGACATTCCCAGAGGTACATTACCAGGAAAGGTGAAAGTTAGTTTTGATATGCAGCTCTCTGATTACGCTAATGCAAGTATTCTTACAGGAACAGGGACCATATATGTTCAGTTATTTATTAATGGAACACATGACTCAGATATTGTAAGTATTAATCCGATTACATTAACAAACGGGTGTATTAATCAAACGATAATACTCTCGAATATACCTTCGGGCGCTAGTTTTAAAATACGTTTTCTAGGTATATGGTCTACTGGAGATTGGGCTTTTGTTTTAGATAATTTTAGTGCAATTTTATTAAATGATGATTGTGAAGATGCAGTTCTTCTTCCGCAAACACTTAGGCCAGCAGGAATATTGGATGAAAATGTGGCAGATGGAACTTTAGAAGATGCCACAGCATCCCAAACTGCTTGTAAAGGTACTGCGAATGATGATGTTTGGTATAAGTTTGTTGCAAATAAAAAAGCGGTCTCCGTAACAGTTTTAGGAGGTGATGTCGTGGTCGAATTATTCTCAGGCTCTTGCGGAAACCTAGTAAGTCTTGCATGTAAGGATCAATATAATGAGAGTGAGTTATTTGACTATTACGGAACGAGTGTAGGTGAAACGTATTATGTCCGGATTTACAGTTTTGGAGCTACTCCGTTAACAGGGAGTGCAGCAGAATTTCGAATCCAGATCGGAACACCGAAAGTAGTGAATGATGAATGTGTAGCTGCAGAAACCCTGACCCAATCTTCAGCTTTTTCCTGTGGGACTAATTTTGCGATGGGGAGTGTCGAATCGGCAACAGAAAGTCAAGCCGCCTGCACTGGAAATGCGAATGATGATGTATGGTATACGTTCGAAGCAACTAGCACTGACTTCAGTGTTTATTTAGAATCTGGTGACTTCGTTGTACAACTTTTCGAAGGGAATTGTGGCAACCTTACCTCACTTATTTGTAGCGATTTATTTCCAGTAAGTGAAACTTTTAATTATAATAATGCAACGATTGGAAATACATACTATATGCGTGTTTATTCATTTGGAAATAGTCCGCTTACTGGAACGGCTGCGGAATTTGGAATATGTGTTTTTACGACTCCTCCAGTTCCCAGTAATAATGATTGTGCAAATGCGGAAGAGCTACCAGTGGATTTAAATCCAAGCTGTAGTAGTGAAACTTCAGGAACAACTAATGGTGCTTCTAGAAATGAAAGCGTAGCAAGGTGTAGTGGAATAAATGGCAAAGTTTCGGTTTGGTATAGTTTTATGGCAACAGATGTGGAACAAATCATTACCCTTAGTAATGTTAATATTCTTAATGGTAGTGCCAATGACATATCTTCTTTTGAAGTGTTTTCAGGTACTTGTGGTTCTCTTAACCGTATTTATTGTTCGGGCCAACTCTTTGGAAGCGATCCAGGTCCTATTACAGTTACCGGATTAACTCAAGGAATAACATATTTACTTAGGGTAATACCTGTAAACCCATTTCATACTATTGATTTCAACATCTGTATAAGCACTACATGTCCAGCAGCTGCTAGCAACCTTCAGGTAAGCAATATTACGAATAGCACAGCGATACTATCTCATAACTACCCCTTTTTATTTGACCGAACTTCTGTAGTGACTATTGCTGGAGGAGGTCCATACGCGGAACAGGTTTTTGCAGTTAATACACTTCAAGCACCTGCCTATGCAACTGGCTTATCACCAGATACGGACTATGATTACTATGTAGTATCATGTGAAGGAAGTATAATTGCTGGGCCAGTTTCATTTACAACATGCCCAGCATTGGCTACAAACTTAAGTGTTACAGATGTGAAAGGGACGAGTGCTGTACTCAATTTTTCAGCTGACGGTGAAGAAAGAGACTTGATTATTGTTGAATATGGAGACATTCCCGTTTTTGGAAATTCAAGTAATCATGTATTCTTCACTTCTACTACTTCATCTAGTATATTGACTACAGGCTTGAGTTCGAATACAAAATACGACTTCTATGTAGGGCAAGCATGCCCAGAAACTTTTGTAGGCCCCATCACATTTACTACTCGCCCTAGTTGTGGAGATGTCATCTATGACAGTGGAGGCCCTACAAACAATTATGCTAATAATGAAGATTATATCATTACCATCTGTCCTGAGACGGCTAATCAAACAGGTGGCGCTCGCAGAGTGAGTATTACCTTCGATGAATTTGACACTCAGGGAGGTGTAGATGGGATTGAAATTTATGATGGAGAAGACATCTTAGCACCGTTGATCTCTAGTCCAAGTAGTGGTACTGACCTTTGGACTTGGGATAAGGCCAATAGCGAGGGGACTGGAAACCTAGAAAGTGTGACAGTTTTTACCTCCAATTCCTCTGGCTGTATCACCTTACGCTATGTTTCAGATAATAATACAACTGCTCCTGGTTTCAAAGCTACTATAAATTGTGATTTAACCTCAGATATTTTTGAGGAAGTCTTAACCGCTATTCCAACTGGTATCGGTGCAATTACAGCGGACAAAGCTATGCTATCTACAGCGAGTGGATTTATGTATTATCTTAAAGAAGGAAGTGGAACGATTGTGGCTTTTAAAGTTGCCAATACCGGGGCTCAAGTACCTATTAATAGGGTGAGTATGGTCGCAGGGAGTGGTGCGAGTAATCTTGGAATCAATGGATGTGGCGCTCCTTATAATTCTAGGGAAGACTGGTGGGTACTGCATCGAACATGGAGTGTCGATCCCTTAATTTTTAATGCAGCACCTATAGAAGTTCGTATGTTTTATACCGATACTGACTTTAATGCACTTTCTACGGCTAGTGGTTTTACGAATTTGACCCACGAAGATCTTTCACCTTATAAGATAAATTTGGGTTGGGAAGCAGATTTAACTGTTCCAGGGAATAATTGTCATCAGTTGGTACCTATAAACAGTTATCAAGATTATGACCCAGGATCCTATTTTTATTCCGATTTCTCAAATGAAACTGGCACACATCAAGTACAATTGACATTAGATTATCTTTGGGGAGGTGGAGGAATAGGAGCAGGAAGCGACTATAATAGTGTTATTGCTTCTGAAGTCGGTCTTACATCTGGAAACTCAGACCTCCTTATTTCAGAATTAGGAAAGGGAATTCTGTTGAAGAACGTACTCGGTGACCAATACAGAATTTCAATTGATGGTTTTGGAGCTATTGAAGCAACGTTAGACAATATATCGGTCGCTAGTAGCTACCTGCCCACTGGGGATCTATATATTAATAATTCAGCTAATGCATTATTCTTTAAACGGTCTGGAGGTGATTATTTAGATGTGAAAATAAGTGAAATAGGAGCGATCCTAACGAATATAGTGCCTAACATTCCTATAAATCACCTTGAAATTGAATCTGGTGACTTAGGGTTAATGCAAATAGACGGAGGTATAAGTTTCAAAACTGCTTTGGGAGATTGCTGGAAGTTATACATAGATAACGATGGAGAAATTAAAACGACTATGGTTACTTGCCATGGAAATTAATGCATAATCGGCATAATTATCGTTTGCTTAGTTTTTCATCTCAATGCTTAGCATTAAACAGATTGGAAAACAACTTAATCAAGATTATTATATGCATATCTCTGTCAAAAATCGGATTCTTCATATGAATGACTATTCTATATTATTCAATGATTTAATATACCAATGAATTAAATTTTCATAGCTATAACAAGGTGACATTGAAAATACAAAATCCAAGGATTACTTAATTACCATATCGCTTTTATATTGATCTAAAATTGAAATATATGAAAAGAATATCTTTATAATACATCAAAGAAATTCTATTCTTGACGTTTTTTTATCTTTGCGCCATTAAATCTTACAAATGACAAATAAGGAGCTTGCGTCGAAGTTTAATATGTTGGGAAAGTTGATGGGACTTCATGGTGAAAATCCATTTAAAATCAAGTCTTACACAAATGCATATTTAACACTCAGGAAATTGCCAGATGATCTAACAAATCTCACGGAAGAAGAAATAGCGGAAATTCCAGGAGTAGGAAAAGCCATTTCTGCCAAGATTAGAGAGTTAATTGATACTGGAGAGATGCAGACGATGAATAAGTATTTGGACATCACTCCAGAGGGTATTCAAGAAATGCTGACGATCAGAGGATTCGGTGCTAAGAAAATAATGACCATCTGGAAAGACTTAGGAATAGAAACAGTAGGAGAATTATTACACGCATGTAAAGAGAACCGATTGGTTAAATTAAAAGGTTTTGGATTAAAAACACAAGCGCAACTACAGACACAGTTGGAGTATTTTGTAGAATCGAGAGGATCAGCGCACTATGCAGCGGTTCTTCCAGATGCAGAGGAGCTTCTAGAGAAATTACGCGATGAGTTTCCTGATCACTTGATTGCCATCGTTGGAGAAGTTGCTCGAAAATTACCTGTCATTAATGGGATAGAAATATTATCAGATGTTGAGTTTGATCCTGAATTAATAGGAGGCATTTTAGCTACAGATGATGGCTTAACTTATAATAATCACAATGTAGATTTTCATTTTGTAGAGACTGCAAGCTTTGGTCTAGAATGTTTACTTTTAAGTTCGTCGGATGAATTTAGTGATGCCATTTTAGAATATGGTCCTGAAGCAGCAGAAGAGGAAGAAATGGTATTTGATCAGTTAGACTTGGCATTTATTCCAGCTGAGCTAAGAGAGGATGATTATTGGATCGGCTTAGCTAAGGAATATGCACTGCCTGAATTAATCGAAGTTGGAGATATAAAAGGTGTTGTTCATAATCACAGTACTTACAGTGATGGATTGAATACTGTGGAGGAGATGGCGCTGGAATGTATGAAGCAAGGTTATGAATATCTGGTAATGAGTGATCACTCTAAATCTGCTTTTTATGCAAATGGACTTCAGCCTGATCGGGTCTACCATCAGCAGGAAGAAATAGATCTACTCAATCAAAAGTATCCAGATTTTAAAATTTTCAAAAGTATAGAATCAGATATATTAAGTGATGGATCACTAGATTATGAGGAAGATATTTTGAGATCATTCGATTTAGTTATTGCTTCGGTCCATTCGAATCTGAAGATGGATGAAGAAAAAGCTACTCGACGATTAATAACGGCCATAGAAAATCCATATACCAGAATCTTAGGACATCCTACAGGGAGACTTTTGTTAGCAAGGAAAGGTTATCCGATAGATCATAAAAGGGTAATAGATGCTTGTGCAGCGAATGATGTGGTGATAGAATTAAACGCAAGTCCGCATAGACTAGATATGGATTGGTCATGGATTCCGTACGCTACGGAGAAAGGCGTAATGATTTCGATTAATCCAGATGCGCATAGTATATCAGGGATAAATGATATTCAATGGGGTGTCGCGGCGGCGAGAAAAGGAGGCTTAACAATAGAAAATTGCTTGAATTCAAAATCTTTATTGGATTTCAAACGTTGGATAAAATCTAAGGCATAGTTTTTGCCATATTATAAAATAGTTTAATACGTTATAGGATTTAAATGAGATGTAAATGATTGTTAATGAGTTGTCAACATCAAGAATCTCACTGATTTTCATCTTATATTTGAATTGAGTTTAATATTTATTCGTAAAACACAAATTAAAAATAATGAAGTATTTAAGTTTATTCGCGATCGTATTCGCTTTTGCAATGACATCTTGTAACAGTGATACTGCTTCTACAGCAGACACTAATTTAGCAACACCTAATGCACCTACTGCTGCAGTTGCAACACCTAACACTCCAGTAGCACCAGCTGTACCAGTTGGACCTACTACAACTGTTGAATTTGCTGAAAACACTTATGATTTCGGTGAAGTAATGGATGGAGAAAAAGTTGAGCACACTTACAGCTTTACTAATACAGGAAGTGAGCCATTAGTTATCTCTAATGCAAAAGGATCATGTGGATGTACAGTTCCATCTTGGCCAAAAGAACCAATCGCACCAGGTGAAACAGGTGAGATTTTAGTAAGATTTGACTCTAAAGGAAAAGGTAGAGTAGGTGGAGGAGCACAGACTAAAACTGTTACTATCACTGCTAATACAACACCTCCTGATACAAGAATTACAATCAAAGGAAAAGTAAACAAAGAAGAAACTGCAGGATAATCTAGAATTGATGAATTCAATTTTATAGATCTGATTAATATTTTTTCTTAAAGAAAATAGAAGCTTCGGTGGAATGAATTCCATCGAGGCTTTTTTTTGTGGTCAATGTTTAATGGTGAGTTTAAATAATTACACGAAGAATTTTATAATTGAAAAATTGATGGTTATGAGCATGGGTTTTAACCCGAGAAAGTCTCGTAATGAATTATGAGGTCCTATGGCAGCATGAATAGCGAGGATGATTCTAGATGTAGGAATTAATGGAGCTTGGGATTTTAACCCGAGAAAGTCTCGTAATTAATTACGAGGTCCTATGGTTGTGTGGATAGCGAGGATGATTTTCGATGTAGGAATTAATGGAGCTTGGGTTTTAACCCGAGAAAGTCTGGAGGTGAATTACGAGGTCCAGTGGCAGTGTGGATAGCGAGGATGATTTTCGATGCAGGAATTAAAGGAGGTTGGGGTTTTAACCCGAGAAAGTCTGATAATGAATTACGAGGTCCAGTGGTAGTGTGAATTTCAAGGATGATTTTCGATGTTGGAATTAAAGGAGCTTGGATTTTAACCCGAGTAAAAGTCTAGAAGTGAATTACGAGGCCCTATGGCAGCATGAATAGTGAGGATGATTTTCGTACTCGAACTATACAATTGACTGAATGATTTCTCCTGCTTTATGCAGCACATCTTCCGTCTTTGCGAAGCAAAACCGTACTAATTTTTCCTGCTTTTTAGATTGATAGAAAACTGAAATAGGAATGCAGGCAAGTTGGTTCTTAATTGTTAACCATTTTGCAAATTCGGTGTCAGGTAAGTCACTGATCTGTGAATAATCGGCCAGTATAAAGTAACTTCCTTTACTTGGGATTAGCTTAAATTTAGAATTTTGAATATACTTAGAAAGCAAATCTCGTTTCTCTTGGTAAAAATCTGGTAAGCTTAGATAAGTTTGAGAATCTGCTAAATAGTCAGCAATACCGTGTTGGACAAAGGAATTCACACTGAAAACATTGAATTGGTGGACTTTTCTGAATTCTTTCATGAGCGCTGAAGACATGACGGTATATCCTATCTTCCATCCGGTACAATGAAAGGTCTTGCCAAATGAAAATACCGCAATTGATTTACTTCTTAAGGCTGGATAAGCTAAGATGGAGCAATGTTGTTCATTATCATAAATAAGATGCTCATACACTTCATCACTTAATATAATGATGTCTTTATTTAGAGTGATACTAATCAATGCTTTCATATCACTGTCCCTTAGAATACTCCCCGTCGGATTGTGTGGCGTATTAATGATGATCATGGATGTTTTCGATGTCATCAGTTTTTCTACTTCATCCCAATCCACTTTGAAATCAGGACTGCTCATCTCATAGGATACTACTTTTGCTCCTATTAATTCGATAGCAGGATGATAACAATCAAATGCGGGCTCTATAACGATCACTTCGTCTCCAGGAAAAACAAATGCTGAAATAGCTGTAAAAATAGCTTGCGTGCCTCCAGCTGTTACATTTATTTCGTCGGATGGATCGTAAACAACATCATAAAGATTTTGGATCTTCTGAGATATTTTTTGACGAAGTTCAAGGACACCAGCCATAGGAGCATATTGGTTCTTCCCATGATTCATGTGATATTGAACCCGATCTCTTAAAGCTTGGTCTGGTTCGAAATTAGGAAAACCCTGTGAAAGATTTATAGCTTTGTGTTCTGCCGCTAATCCTGACATTTCACTAAAAATAGTTGTACCGGTATGAGGGAGCTTTGATCTCATTTTTTTAGAAATTCGATCATTTTGCTCAATGCTCTTCCTCGATGACTGATTTTAGATTTTTCTGCTAAACTCATTTCGGCGAAAGTAGTGGAAAAGCCTTCGGGGATAAATATTGGATCATATCCGAAACCTTTAGATCCAGAAAGATTCTTCGCTATCTCACCTTTAGATATACCATCAAAAGTGTATAGTTCTCCATTAATAATTAAAGCAATTACGGTATGAAACTGAGCGGATCTGTCTTCTTGCTCGATAAGGTTTTCTAAAAGTAAATTCATATTTGCGGTAGAATCCTTAGCATCACCAGCATATCTAGCAGTGTGAACTCCAGGTGCACCATTAAGGGCACTCACTTCTAATCCCGTATCTTCTGCTATAATATTTTTCTTAGTCTTATCGAATAGATATTGCGCCTTGATAATGGCATTCTCCTTAAGATCTTTCCCAGTTTCTGGAATATCTTCTGTAAACCCAATTTCGGCCATCGACACTATTTCATATGGCAGTCCATCTAATAACGCCTTAATTTCAATGACTTTGTTCTTATTTCCAGTCGCGAAAAGTAATTTTTCCATTTAAACCTAAATTTATTTATTGAAAGGCATAGCTTGTAAAGCGGTCCAAAGTGATTTTTTAAAATCTACTGAGGATTTAACTTTTTCAAGTGGATGATTGATAAGGTAAGTTTTCCCTGCGATCTCAAATGGCGCGTATAAGTAAGTAGAAACGGAAAACCCGATGTCTTTTAAATTGATACCGAAAATAAGTACGTTCGTATAAAAACCATTTTTTATCAAGGAAGTAACGCTGTATGATTTTTCCTTAGGCAAAACGAGGACATTAGCATCTTTATCTAGATCATAAGAAATGGCAGATAATATTTTTGCCAAAAATGCTTTGTTTTCAGCGGTATAATCGGCAGCATTAACAATTACAAGTAATTTTTTTTCATTATCACCTTGCAATAACGCTGAAGGAATATCTTCTTCAGATGAAATATAAATATCAAAGTCGTAGAAATAGGAATTCAAGTTGTTGTTATTTTGATTTCAAAAGTAAACTTTACAAATAAATTTATCATAACTTTGCACAAAGCATTTAAATTATGAATATAAAGATAACAAAAGCGACTAAGTCTAGAATCGATTCTGTTGATATGAACAACATCCCTTTTGGGAAAGTGTTTTCTGACCATATGTTTATAGCGGATTATATCGATGGGAAATGGACAAACCTTGAAATTAAGCCTATTCAAAATTTAAGTTTACACCCAAGCAATCTTGCTTTACACTATGGCCAGTCAGTGTTCGAAGGAATGAAAGCTTCTGTCACTAAAGAAGGAGTACCATGTTTGTTTCGACCTGAAATGCATGCTAAAAGGATTAATAAATCAGCAGCAAGAATGTGTATGCCTGCTTTTCCAGAAGATTTATTTGTAGAGGCAGTCACCAAATTAGTGGGTATTGAGAAGAATTGGATTCCACCATATGATGGAAGTGCCTTATATATAAGACCATTTATGTTTGCTACTGATGAGTTCTTAGGTGTAAGACCTTCAGAAAAATATAAATTTATCATTATGACTTTGCCAGTCGGCCCATATTATACGAAGCCAGTTAGTCTTAAGGCAGAAACTGAATTTGTGAGAGCAGCGATCGGTGGAGTAGGAGAGGCAAAAGCAGCAGGGAATTATGCAGCGTCTTTATATCCAGCAAAGTTAGCTCAAGAACAAGGATTTGATCAAATCATGTGGTTAGATGCTAAAGAATTCAAATATATCCAAGAGGTAGGAACGATGAATATTTTCTTCGTTATCGATGGTGTTATCGTCACTCCGCAAACAGACGGAGCAATCCTTAAAGGAATTACTCGTGATAGTTTTATTACCATTTTTAAAGATGCGGGCTATAAAGTAGAAGAAAGACTTATCGGAATAGATGAGGTTTTTGCTGCTCATGCAGATGGAAAGCTTCAAGAAGTTTTCGGTGCTGGAACAGCTGCTGTGGTTAGTAAAGTGGAAAGAATTCACCATGATGGTAAGGAAATAAAACTGGACGTATCTGATTATAAGATTGCGAATCTAGCTTACGATACGCTAACTGGACTAAGGAATGGAACTGTCGAAGATAAGTTTGGCTGGGTTATCCCTGTCGAAATTATGGAAACAGTCTAATTAAAATTCTTAAATTTATCGAATCAAAACATAAATTAATGATTCGTTACTTTAAAAATTCATCCTCGTTGTTCTTAGCAGCGATGGTTATTGCAATTCTTTTTTCTTGTGAAGAACAAGTTAACATTGACCTAAACCAAGAAGATTTTCTTCCGAAACCAAGGAGCATTGTTAATGCAGATGGTACTTTCGAAATCACTGCTAGTACACCTATAAATTTACTTGGCGATGAGGCTAAAGTAGGTCCAATTGCTGATTTCTTTAATGAGCGAATTAATAAATCCACTGGTTTCGAACTTACTAAAAGGCAAATTTCTGGTGCTTCTTCAGGAATTAATTTGTACTTAATAGACGAAGGAGAAGAATTTAGTGAGGCATATCGAGTTGAAATTACCAAGAATAATGTGATAGTTTCTTCGGCGAATGAGGCAGGTCTTTTCTATGGTGTACAGACTTTATTGCAAATGTTACCACCAGAGATTCATGCAGATTCGAAGCAAGACATTAAGTGGCAAGTAAGTACAGGAAGTGTCCGAGATCGTCCTGCTTATGGTTATAGAGGGACTATGTTAGATGTCGCTCGTCACTTTTTCAGTGTAGATGATGTGAAACGTGTTATAGATCACATCGCATCTTATAAGATGAATCGATTACACTTACATTTATCCGATGATCAAGGATGGAGAATAGAAATTAAGGCTTGGCCCAATTTAACAAAAATCGGAGGTACAACTCAAGTAGGAGGTGGAAAAGGAGGATTTTATACCCAAGAACAATATAAAGATATCGTTGCATATGCTGCTAAGCAATTTGTAACCATTGTTCCAGAAATAGATATGCCAGGTCACACGAATGCTGCTCTTGCATCTTATGCGGAACTAAATTGTGATGGTAAAGCTACAGATTTATATACTGGGACTGAAGTTGGATTTAGTACTTTATGTGTAGATAAGGAAATCACCTATAAATTTATCGATGATGTAATCAGGGAGTTAGCTGAAATGACTCCAGGTGAATATATTCATATCGGAGGGGACGAATCACACGTAACTCCTATAGAGGATTATATTCCTTTTATGGAGCGTGTCCAGGGCATCGTGAGCAAGCATAATAAGAAATCTATGGCTTGGGATGAAATAGCTCATGCGAAGCTTAAGGAGAATACGATTGTTCAGTTTTGGGCTGAGGAAGAGAATGCGAAGAAAGGAGTAATGCAAGGCGCAAAAGTCTTAATGTCTCCAGCCAAAAGAGCTTATATAGATATGCAATATGATTCTACGACGAGAATTGGTCTGCACTGGGCGGCATATATAGAAGCCGATTCTGCTTATACGTGGAATCTAGAAGAGTATGTGAAGGGCGTAAACCCAGACCAGATTATAGGAATCGAAGCTCCTATGTGGACGGAAACCATTACAAATATGGATGATATAGAGTATATGATGTTTCCTAGACTGACAGCGCTTGCTGAGATTGGTTGGACAGAAACGGCTAATCGCTCATGGGATGATTATAAGGAAAGGTTGGCTCGTCATTCAGAAGTGTGGAATGTGAAAGGGATCAACTACTATAAGAGTCCTAGAATTGACTGGGAGCAGAAGAAGATAGAGGAATAGGCTTTTGTAAGTCAATTTTTTCTCTATATCGGCTAGGTAATTTTAATTTAGATAGATCGTGAAGCTTAGCTGCGGCATAGCGTGGAAGCAAGGATTCGGGAGCTTTAATGTTATGTAGAAGTTCATAGCAATATATCACTTTTTACTTGTGAAGAGGTAGTATTAAAAGATTCATGTTGATGATACTTTTCCCGCAATATTCATAGGCTCACTAGAGGTGAGACCATGAAATTGCTCGACCTTTCAATTTTAAATTAGTTAGATCGTGAAGCCGAGCTAAGCCATAGCGTGGAAGCAAGGATTCGGGAGCTTTAATGTTTTCTAGAAGTTCATAGTAATATTGGACTTTCTTCTTGTGAGGGGCAGCTCTAAAAGTATGTTATTGATGGTATTTACACTATTCTATTGATATTTATCCTCCTCTTTAAAATCAATAAAATCGAACAACACTGGACGTTTCAGAGTATTATTGTTAAAGCTATTTACGGTTTCAGAAAATCCATTCTGGAATTAAAATTAAAATAACAATCATGCAAAGTATCAAAAATAAGTTTCGAAAATTGGAAAATTACTCAAATGTTCAGGAACATGATCAAGCAATAGATATCAGAGGTTTCAAGGTGCAAGCTGGTCCTAATCTTATTATAGGAAAAGTGGAATCTTTAATTGTGGATGATAGAACAGATCTGGTTAGATATATCGAAGTAAACACTAAAGATTTCTTGGATAGTCCTTTAAATGATGATAACAAGTATCGTAAAGACGAGAAATACACAGATAGATTTGAGGGCGGTGCACACTACCTTCTTATTCCAATCGGGCTTGCGACGATTGATTCAGATAACTTCCTTGTCAATGTTGTTGGATTACATGTTGAAAATATCTACACAGGGCCTAGGCATAGACAGGATTTTGAGGTTAATGAAGATTATGAATATAAGGTCGTTAGCAAATTTGTTCAAAACAAAGATTCTGAGTTTTTATCAAAGTATAATACTTTTCAAAATGAACAAGCTGTGGGATTAGATAATCATTTCTACCAAAGAGATTACTTTAAGACCCGCCGAAGTGAAAAAGGAAAACCGAATTCACCGATGTTATAAAATATATGCGATCTCGTTTAGAGATGGCTTTTTTATGTGAAGAATTTGTCCGTGGTAAAAGAACTATACCTAGATCCTGAAGCCGAGCTGCGGCATAGCGTGCAAGTAAGGATTCGGGAGCTGTGATGTCATGAAGATGATCATAGAAATATAGGACTTTTTTCTTGTGAATTGCAGCATTTACCACCCGGGGAGTATACTATCACAAGAGATGATGGAGGCGAATCCATTAAGCTTACCATAAAAAAGTAATAATCTAGATAGGAAATAAGTGGGTAGATAGCAATTAAGTTATCTGCCCATTTTCAATTTTCTAACACTCCACAATCATTTCATTAACCACTTTCGCAAGTCCGCCATCTGAGGTTTCCTTATACTTGGTATTCATATCAAGTGAAGTTTCCCACATGGTTTTTATAACCTTGTCCAGACTAACTTTCGCCTTCTTCGGATCTGAGCTTAACGCAATCTGACATGCAGTTATCGCTTTGATGGCGCCCATCGTATTTCTTTCAATACACGGAATTTGCACCAATCCATTAACTGGATCGCAAGTCATTCCTAGGTGGTGTTCCATTGCAATTTCTGCTGCCATCAAAATCTGATTCGTATTCCCACCATTCACAGCAGTAAGACCTGCAGCTGCCATAGAGCTCGATACGCCTATTTCTGCTTGACAGCCTCCCATAGCCGCTGAGATGGTCGCTCCTTTTTTAAATAACGAGCCTATCTCGCCACTTACCAAAAGAAACTTAAGGATATCTTCCTTGGATGCACTGTTAAAACAATGATGATACATGAGCACGGCTGGTATCACGCCTGCAGCTCCATTAGTCGGCGCGGTAACCACTCTGCCAAAAGCTGCATTCTCCTCATTGACCGCGAGTGCAAAGCAAGAAACCCATTTTAAAGTATCTGAGAAATTATAACGTTCATTCATTATGGAATCTTTCCATTCTTGAAGATTTTTGTAATTCTCTCTCTTGATTAATTTTCGGTTAAGTTTGGGGGCTCTTCGATCTACATTCAAGCCTCCAGGTAGTATCCCAAATCGGTGACTTCCTCGATAAATGGAATCTTGCATGCAGTCCCAGATTTCGAATAAGTCTTTTTCGAATTCAGCCTTATTTCTTAAACTCAATTCATTCTTGAGAACGATTTTAGAAAAAGATGTCTTTTTCTTCAGTACCCACTTTTTTAAATCTTCACTCGAATTAATAGGGCAGGGGAGTATTAAGTTACTTTCTTCAAGATCTTCATTTTCTTGGCAAATGAAACCACCACCGATAGAATAATAAGTTTCCTTGAAAATAGTCTCATCTGCATAAATAGCGGTAAAACTTATTCCATTAGGGTGAAAAGGAAGCATTTGGTTATTAAAAATGATATGATCTTCCGGATTAAAATCTACCAGTTTTTCGTTTCTAAATTTTATAGCACCGCCTTGCTTTATATTGGTAATGTACTTATCGATCTTATTCGTATCTATAGTCTTAACATGAAAATCAGAAAGTCCCAACATGACTGCAAGATCAGTTCCATGACCCACACCAGTTTTAGATAAGGAGCCATATAAGTCCACAACCACAGATTTCAATCTGTCGATATCCACTTTTTTGGAAAAGGCTTGGGCTGCTTTCCATGGACCCATTGTATGACTACTAGAAGGACCGACGCCAATTTTAAAAATTTCGAAAATGCTAATTCCACTCATGATTATTCAAACTTAAGACATACTGGAGTCGGAACAGAAATTGTATTTTCAGTAATCATTAATTTTCCTGTTTCCTCGTCAATTTTAAAAACTACTATATTATCGGAATTTTGGTGACCAACTAGTAAGAATTTACCACTTGGAGCGATTGCAAAGTCTCTAGGTCCATTTCCTGTGGTTGAAACTTCTTCTATCATTTCTAATGCTCCATTGTTGTCAATTTGAAACACCGAAATACTGTTGATATCGCCTCTATTGCTTACATATAAATATTTTCCGTTTGGATGAATATGTATGGCGGCACAACCTGCAGAACTTGGATTTTCATCCTTGGTACTTGAGATCTTCTGCTTACTTATATACGCATCATCCTCTTTATAAAGCACGTCAATGGATCCGTCTAACTCATTTAATGCATATACAATATCTTTACTAGAATGGAAGTCCACGTGACGAGGTCCAGAACCTGGAGCAAGTTTAGTTTCAGAAACTTTAGTTAGCATGCCATCAGACTCATTAAATTCGAAGAAGGTGATGATGTCTGTTCCTAGATCTGTTCCGAGTAATTGTCCAGTATGAGGATTACTTGTGATCATATGCGCATGAGGTGCCTCTTGTCTAGGAGTTAATCCCTTCCCTTTGTATTGATAGCTTTGAGTATTCTTCTTAAGTGAGCCATCAGAATTCAAACTATATACTGCATGGTTACCACCTACATAGTTCGCTGTTAGTATATGGTTTTTGTGGCGGATCAAATGGCATGGAGCTCCACCTATTGCTGGAAGTTGATTAATGAAAGTAGTAGAATCTTGATTATATGAAAAGGATGACACACCTTCACCTTGACCTACTTTTTCATTGACCGCATAAATCATTTTATGTTCTTTATCTACATGTATATATGATGGATTTGTTGTAGAAACGCTTAGGTTATTTTTTCTAAGAACACCATTAATAGGGTTGAAATTTAAGGTGTAAATTCCATCAGCTTGTCCATCTACATGGCCCTCTTTATCCGTGTAACTACCTACAAATAAAATCATGTTCTCTGTTTTTGGCGTATTCTTGTCTTGAGATTTGGTCTCTGTTGCCGTTTCACAAGAAATAATAGCGCTCAATGTAAAAATGTATATTATATATTTCATACATCCAAAGTAAATCAATAATCAAGATAAAAACTAATTCTGTCTAAATTTCGTTTATGTTCAAATATTTAAATGCAACTTTGCAATTGAAATGAGGCAACTTTTATTTTTTCTTTTATTTCTAATATCTGTAAGTACGAATGCTCAAAAATTGACAGGCGTAGTAAGAGATGCTTCTACTGGTATAGGTATTCCTTTCGTAAATGTATTTATTCCGAATTCATCTTTTGGGACGAACACGGATGAGGAAGGCGAATTTGATTTCGCTCCACCGCGCGGAAAGAATGAAATTCATTTTTCAACATTGACCTACGAAAAATATGTTCTTCAGCTTAACTTAACGCAAGATACCTTCGTCGAAATTTTCCTAATCCCAACTGACATAGAGATTGGAGAAGTAACGGTCGAAGCTAAGAAAACGAGGATAGGTAATCGAATTATCAGAAATTTGATTGCGAATAAAGATCAAATTCTTACAGAAAAAAGCACATTTAGCAATGATAATTATATCAAGACGGAAATAGAGCGGTATAGGCCAGCTTCTAAGCCGGAAGATACTATTGTGGTAGAGGAGGGCTATGATCTTGTATACTTAAGTGAAATCGCAACGCGGCAGCATCTATCGAATGGAAAGTATAAGGCGGAAGTCAAGGCAGAATTAGTGAATTCTAGTGATGATAAATTACAGCGAAGAGCGAGAATGGATATCGATAGGTCTTTTAGGGGGAGTGGTCAAGGTATAGAATATAATCCGATTGAGTTTTTTCGAAATCCACAGGAAGCAAATATTGAGCTTTATGATAACCAAATCAATAACCCTACGTTATCCGATCGGCCGATATCATCTCCTTTGGGCAATGGAGCTTTCTTAAATTACCGTTTTAGATTAAAAGAAATAAGCATCGTAGATGGTGATAGTATCTTTCGTGTATCCGTGGAACCGATTTTCAAAAAAGCGCCTTTGTTCACTGGAGAAATTACTGTGAATGGAAGCAATTGGGTACTAGAATCTGCTTCATTAAGCATTGATGATAATGTGATCACTGCATTTTCAGATTTTACTTTTGATGTTAAGTATGAAGCAGTGGGAGATGGCAAGTACAAAGCGACTAATAAGTCTTTCTTCTATGTATCTAAGATCAATAAGGCTGAATATAGGGTGAACACACAGATTGTAGATTCTGAATTTGATCTTAAACCAGCGTTTAGCAAAAATTTCTTTTCGAATGAAATCATTAAGTATAGTGAAAAATCGCTGGAAAGAGATGTGGCCATCTGGGAAGAATTACGACCTAAGAATATTCATGTGAAGCAAGAGGAGCGCGCATTCATCATGGAACGAGATTCTATATGGGATTATGAGCATAGTGAAGAGTATTACAATGCTCAAGACTCTGACTATAACAAAATCACGATATTGAATGTGTTGTGGTCAGGAGTGAATTACCGTAAGAAGAGTAGAGGGCTAACCTTGTATTTTGCTTCGATAGCTGAGTCTGTGCGTCCATTAGGTGTAGGAGGTTATCGGCAAAGCTTAACGGGTAGTGTGGAAAAGGAGTTTTCAACTAATAATTCACTTGGGTTTGCTTATGATATCAACTACGGATTTACCAATAATGATTTAAAGGGAAGTTTGAGAGTAGGCTACACTTATTTGCCTCAGAAATTTGCAAGAGTATTCGCAAGTGTGGGAGATACCTATGACCTAATCACAATTTATGAGTCATTGCAGAATATAATCAGTCGTGGAAATTATATTAGGAATCAGCGGTTTAGTGTTGGTCATGTTTTCGAAGTGGTCAATGGATTATATTTTACAGGAGAAGTGAAGTATGCAGATAAACGTTCTATAGAAGATATCACGTTGTCTGGATGGACAGATTTCATATTTGGTGAAGCCAATCAGCCTAGGCCATTTGAAAGGTATAGGTCATTTATATTCGAAGCGGATATATTGTATAAGTTCGGACAGAAGTACATTACCCGTGGGCGGAAGAAAATAGTGTTGGGGAATAATTATCCAACATTGAACCTGAAGTATAAAAAAGGGATCCCATCGATAGGTAATTCCGAAGTTAATTTTGACCATATAGAAGTCAGGTTGTCTCAAGAAATGCCACTGACCAAGTTTGGAAATACGAACTGGCTGATCTTAGGCGGAAAGTATCTCAATAAGAGAAACTTAAGATTTATAGAATACAAGTATTTCAGAGGAAGTACGCCGTACTTATTTGCTGATCCACTGAGAGATTATCAACTACTAGGCCCCACGCTCTCTACGAACAACGCTTATTTCCAAGCCATGGGGATTCATCACTTTAATGGATTCGTGATGGATAAAATACCCTTAGTTAACTACTTACAGCTGGAATTAATTGCTGGAGCTGCTGCATTAGCGATTCCAGATCAGAATTTTCTTCATGCTGAATTCTATGCAGGCTTAGGTAGAAAGTTTAAGTTATTCGGGGAACAATTTCAGATTGCTGCATATGCAACGACAAGGGACAACTCATTAGAGAAGTTTCAGGTGTCATATAAATTTGGAGTTAATTTCTACAATGCATTTTCTGGTAAATGGGCATATTAGATGGTCGATAATTTGGATTATCTAATTGGGGAATTAACCTTACTATTATAGAAGTAGTTTAGGCATACTAAATGAGCAAAAAGATCAATACTAGAAACTGCTAAACGAGCTCGTTATCTTGACGTCCGAGGGGTTGCAATTCTAAGTGAGTCAACTGAAGTTTCTCTGCTTCTAATTCATCCATATCATCTTCAAACTCTATCATTCGAAGTTCTTTTTCTGTCTGATACTGGAGATAATCCTTAGCAAAAACTGTTTTCGTTGGTTTTTTGTACAATAGAATTTTCTGGACGACTAAAATTGCACTCATAATCCCGATAGGAAAGAGACTCCACGGAATATTGGTTTCTATTAATCCTACATTAACAATGAAAAGCATAATCCCAATAGGTACAAATGCAAAGATGCTTGTATAATAAGTCTTTTTCGCTTTTGCCCGTCTTAATGCCTTTATGTAATTCTTGTCTGCCATCGTTTAAAATTAACAAAAAAGAAAGCACTTTTATTATCTAAAAGCAAAATTTTTAGGTGAATAAAGAGATTTAATAGACAAACCTTGAAATGCATCAGTATTCACATAGCATACTAAAGTTGTACAGCAATAGATATCTTGATTATCAATATGATTTTCCCCTAATGACCGTAGTCATGGGGATGGATATATATAGTGCTAAAGGTCTTCGCTACCTTTGAATAAGGAATCCACAAATGCTCTTTTATTAAACACTTGCAATTGTTCTATTCCTTCACCGACGCCGATATACTTTATAGGAATTTTGAATTGGTCAGAAATTCCAATTGCAACACCACCTTTTGCAGTACCATCTAATTTCGTAAGCGCAAGAGACTTAACATCCGTTGCTTCTGTGAATTTAGTTGCTTGCTCTATGGCATTTTGTCCAGTAGTTGCATCGAGTACTAACATGACATCATGCGGTGCTTCGGGTAGCTTCTTATCAATAGAGTTTTTGATTTTTGTTAGCTCTTTCATCAGATTAAGCTTTGTATGTAATCTTCCTGCTGTATCTATAATGGCAACATCACAATCGTTATTCATTGCATACTGAACGGTTTCGTAAGCAACTGCTGCTGGATCCGTGTTCATTCCTTTACTGTAGAAGTCACAACCCACGCGTTCTGCCCAGATACCTAGCTGATCTACTGCGGCGGCTCTAAAAGTATCACCTGCACCCAATACAACCTTTTTACCAGCCTTTTTAAACTGGTAAGCAAGTTTTCCAATGGTAGTGGTTTTTCCTACACCATTCACACCGACAACTAAAATGATATATGGTTTTTTGTCAGTAGGTGGAAAAAAATCTTCTAAATCTTGGGTATTATTTTCAGCAAGTAACTGTACAATTTCATCTCTAAGGATGCTATTGAGTTCCTTCGTATTAATATACTTGTCACGAGCGATTCTCGCTTCTATTCGCTCTATAATTTTTATGGTTGTTTCTAGACCGACATCAGAAGAGATGAGAATTTGTTCTAGTTCATCAAGAACTTCTACATCAACGGTAGACTTACCAGCAACAGCTCTAGATAATTTCCCAAAAATATTAGTCTTTGTTTTCTCAAGACCTTTATCAAGATCTTTTTCTTTATCCTTAGTAAAAAATTTATCGAAAAACCCCATTTAATTTATTTTAGAAGCGGAAAATAATAAAAAAGGCCTTTCTTATGGTAAGAAAAGCCCTTAAATATCTATACTATCTTTCTGTAAATAATATTATTTCTGTGCAAAGTATTCTTTTACTTTGTCTTTGTGGATCATCATTTCTTTATAAGTGTATTTTCCAGTTGCTGGATCTTTTAAAGATTTAACAACCTTGACAAAATCTCTACCAGAACCTGCGTTCTGCGCTCTTTGTCCTACTCTGGAGTTTTTAGATACTTTAGCCATGTTTATTTAATTTCTTTGTGAACAGTCATTTTCTTCAAGATAGGGTTGTATTTCTTTAATTCCAATCTATCAGGAGTATTTTTTCTATTTTTTTGAGTTACATATCTAGATGTGCCTGGCAATCCTGTTGTCTTATGCTCAGTACATTCTAATATAACTTGTATTCTATTTCCTTTTGACTTCTTTGCCATGATATTCCTTCTTTAAAAAATTATAATTTGATACCCGTTTTTTCACCTTTTGGATCTACATCTTTTATGTAAGCGTAAATTCCAAGTTTATTTATCGTTCTTAAAGCTTTAGATGAAACCTTAAGGGTCACCCATTGCTTTGTTTCCGGAATATAAAACTTTTTTGTGTGAAGATTAGGTAAAAATCTTCTCTTTGTTTTCGCGTTAGAGTGCGATACATTATTACCTGAAATAGGTCTTTTTCCTGTTAATTGACAAACTCTAGACATCTTATCTTTCTTTTTATATCAGTCTCCTGTTAAATGATCGTTATAGGTTTTTACACTCTTCGCAAAAGCCCTTGTGACTCCGGAAGGGTTCGAACCTTCAACCTCCTGATCCGTAGTCAGGTACTCTATCCAGTTGAGCTACGGAGCCAAAATTTCAAAATAGGCTGCAAAGATAACTATAATTATCAAATTACCAAGAACCAGATTGCTTTATTTGTTATATATTAAAAAAATCTTAATATGGAAGTATCACTTGCTTGTGACTTGCTACTTCTTTTTCGCTTCTTATTACAAAGTAATATACTCCACTTGCTAGGGTAGGAGGGGTGATATTTAAAACCCTCTCTCCATATACTGGAGGATCGAAATTTTTACTGTATATAAGTTTTCCCGTAATATCAAAGATAAGGAAGTCATAGTCAGTTTCCCCATCTTGACTGATATATTCAATATTTATTTCTTCGTTATAACTAAAACTCGGATTCGGAAATACCTTTTTAATTGCTAAGTCGCCTCCTTCATTTCCAGGACATATATCTTTGAATGCAATCATTGTTTCATAGATGTTTAATCGTCCTTCTGAAAGTGTTTTTCCAACAAGATCTGGCAACGGATCAGTACTTTTTAATAAGAAATCCTTGATTTCTAAAACAAGCGACGGATTATCTTTATACCGTTGTGCAAAAGCTTCACAAGGAATACTATGGAAAAGTGCTAATGCACCTGCTACATGCGGAGCTGAAGCGCTTGTCCCTGAGAAGCCATCTACATTATCCGTACCAGTGATCGATGTAGATAATGTTCCTTGTCCAGGGGCTCCTAAGTCTATATTAATAGGGCCGAAACCTCCCCTATATAATTCATCATCTAGCGTTGTATTTGTAACCGAGATAAGATATGGACTAGAGCAAGTCGTCGGTAAGTCACCTTCTTCATCTACATTGGTCTCAGAATTAGAGGTGGAACCCACGGATAAAATTCCTACTGACCCTAATTTATCATATAAGTTACACCACATAGGGAACTCAGATCCAAACCTATTGTCTATTCCAGATGAAATATTGGTCACCATAACATTTGCTCCCAATGCTCCATTAGTTTCATTATACAGCCTTCTTTGATTATAAACATAAGTGTAAGCCTCAACAATCTGGCCTACGCTTTGTGTATTGCTTAACAACATCATATCGACATCCCAGTTTATTCCTGAAACACCTATGCCATTGTGTCCTTTTGCACCGATAATGCCAGCAACCGCTGTTCCATGCTCTTGTTTTGGATGTACATCCGTTTTGTTTTCGAAATTTACTCCACGTCGATCATCTATGTAGCCATTTTCATCATCATCTCCTGCCGCATTAGGATTGTATAATGGATGAGAAGGAATTCTACCAAATAAATCTTCATCTATTTTGCCGTCATTATCATCATCAACGCCGCATACACCTGGACAGCCATCTTGATTTGCATCACCTGGCTGTTCTATTTCATTTATGTATAAGTTTTCTTCTATATCTAACAAGTAATCATCGAAACCAGAATCTAAAATAGCTACGACAATTCTTTCACCTAGTGCAGTCGTCCCACCCGTCGTTATATCCCATGCTTTCTCAGCCTGAATTCTCTCGAAAGTAAGTTGTTTTGAAAAATGCTTATCATTCGGAGCTCTCCGAGGCACAACAGTCATGTTAGGCATAATATGCAAAACTGCATCGTTGGCTTTCAAAGTAGAAGCTAAGTCTTCGTATGCGCTTATTTCTTCATTGAAATGGATTAGATAAATATTGAATGGATCACTTATTTTTTCAATATCTTTTATATTAATAAAGCTTCGTGAATTGAAAACTTGAGCAATGTCCATGTTTTCTTGAAGCTGAACAATACATTGTCCTTTAATCACTTCTGATTCTTGAGCGAATGTGAAATTTGCCCAAAAAATAAAAGAAAAAATCAGTAAAAACTTATGCATAGTTTATATCTCTTCGTCATCGAAAGACAGCTCTCCTGCTTCGATGGCAATATTTAAAGTATTTTCTTCTGGTGGTATAGGGCAACTAAATCCATCACTATAAGCACACCAAGGGTTGTATGCTTTATTGAAATCTAAATAGACGATTCCTTTTTCTATGTCAGACAATCTGATGTCAATATATCTTCCACCGCCGTAGGTCGTATCTCCCGTAGTCAGGTCTTTGAATGGAACAAAAAGGTGGTCTTTATATTGAGGTATTTTTAATGCTTTTAAACTTTGGTACACACTAATTCTATGAGTACCTTTTCCTGGAACTTCGAATAACAATTCACCGTATTTAATGTAAGGTTTTGTAACTCCAGAGAATGTTGCCATTTCGAATGGCCTAGCTTCAGAAGCACCTATGAATAAACATTTAACAATAAATGCTTCATTAGGCTCATAGAAGCTAATTTTCTTGATGTCTTTTTTATCAGCAAGAGGTGCTCGCTCATCAGATAAAAGAGCTTTTTTATAATCCTTTCTATACTTCTTAAGGTCCTTACTATAGTCAGCAGCTAATTCTCCTTGTCCTTGTAATGCACCGAAACATAATATTAATCCAACTAGGATTGCGGATATTTCTTTCATAAAATCATTTACTTTTTACTTACTACAACCAATTTCTCGCCAAAAATGGATAATCGAGTAATATTTTCAATTCCCCATTCGCTTAGAGACCCAATTTTAACCCATTCTTTGGAAAAATCGGGATTAAAAGCATAAAGATCCGAACCACTACCCATAATTATCGTCTCATCCTTCATTAATTCGAAGTCTTCTGTCTTCCCAGGTGTTTGAACGATGGTAGATATTTTATTATTACTTGGATCGTATCTTTTTATTATCCAGTTCTCATCATTTACCTTGTGCACAAAATAGATTAGACCTCTTTTATTGGCCTTTAATCCTCTGCCGATCTCTTCTACGATTGTTTTTTGTTCTTGCGTATTTCTGTTGGCAAGAATTAATTTATTCGGCTCACCTACAATGAACATGGCGACACGCTCACGATCCACCCACGTGTGATAACCCACTCCTGTGATCCCAGGAAAGAGATCGCTTCCTAGTCCAGACTGATCAATTGGGAATTGCCAGAGACGTTGTATGTTAGTATTTTCTTCTTGGACAATTACAGAGAAATGTCGCTTAGTTGGCATAAGGGTAGGAGAGTATTCTCCATCAGGAGTATCTGTTACTTGCCAGTATTTTTTTCTGAGTAAATCTATTGCGAAGATGTCTGTTTGTTCCTTTCCAGGAGCAACTGCAGTAAAATATATATTTAGTGCATTAAAGAAGCTTGGCTGATTATTATAACTGTCTAGGTTGAATTTGTTAATCAAAGTACCTTTCGTTATAAAATATTCAGAGTTGACTTTCTTAAAATCAAATAAGATCAGGTCACTCTTAGGAAGTTGTCCACTTGCTACGTGAATAGATAGCATGAACAGAAAGAGCATTAAGAAGTGCTTTAGCATTAGGTAAGTTTTATATCACAAAGATATGAAAAAGGTCTAATGCTAAGCTAAGAAAACTAAGGTTTTACCTTTCGTCTGCACTTTTAAAGATTCTATTAAATCTAATACCATCGAAAAGTCTACCGTTTCTTAAAGAGAACCAAATAAAGAGTGGCTTTCCTACTATGTGATCTTCTGGTACAAAACCCCATACTCTAGAATCCTCAGAATTATGTCTGTTGTCTCCCATTGCCCAGAAGTAATCTTGCTTAAAGGTATACTTCGTAGTTTGTTCACCATTCACGAAAATTTTACCATTCTCTATTTTTAAATCATTGTTTTCATAAACTCCGATGATTCTTTTATAAATCCCAATATTTTGCGGTGTGATGATGACTTCATCACCTTCTTTCGGAACGTAAATTGGCCCAAAATTATCAACGGTCCACTCTTCTGACATTTTATTGTTTGGGAATAAATCTCTGAATGGATTGCCAATGTTAAAGTTCTTGTAGCTAGGTAATTTTTGAATAGCTTCGAATTGCTCTGGACTCAACTTTAAGTGTGTTATCGCTTGCGTACCTGTAGGGAATACTTGATCCGCAAGTCCAAGCTTCTCGGTTAATCCAGTAGCCTCAAATGCAGGTTTGTTAAAATAAACATTTAAGTATGGAAAGATCTTCGCATCTGGATATTTAGCCTTTAGTTGTTCTCTTTCATTTTCTGTGAGGAATGCTACGATTTCTTTGCCATCACTTCCTCCTATTTTATTCTCTCGATCGAAAAAAGGCATCTTTTCTATATCAGATCTTAACACACCCTTAGGAGGTAGGATAAAGGTCTGCAACTGCATTTGAGATGGATTATGTTGCTTTTCACCATTAATATAAACTTGGCTATTAATAATCTGAAGACTATCTCCTCCTATCGCTACACATCGTTTAATGTAATGATCCTTTTTATCAATTGGTCTTACTCTATAATCTTGTTTTTGCCACATTGATGCTAATTCTGGAATATTTCTAATTCTACCTGATTCGGCTAGTTGTTTAACTTGATCATAAGAAAAAGATCTACTGCTGGTAAGAAAAATAGAATCACCTACAGGCCAGTTGAAAACAATCGGCTCTAATCGGTCGATTGATTCAATTGCTGGTAATCTATAATAAGGCAGTTGTGGTTTTTTTAAGTAAGATTCACTTCCAGTTCCTGGGATAACATTATGAAGTAATGGAATCATTGCAATCGTCATCGGCGTTCTGATTCCGTAATGTGCTTTTGAAACAAATAGAAAATCACCTACGAGTTGTGATCCTTCCATAGATGGAGTAGGAATAACATAGGCTTCTATTAGAAACATTCTAATAAATGCTGCCGCGAATACAGCAAAGAATATGGATTCTACCCATTCTCTTGGTGCAGATTTTTTATACGGATTATCTTTCATTAACCTATTATAGGCCAGATTATCGTTGTTCTTTTTAGCTTCTTCTAATTGCGCAGCGTATGCTTTTTCTTTAGGAAGAGTAGGAGCGTCATACTGATCTGTTTCTGAAAGACCTATCGAAGCAAAAATCGCTGGTGCATATAAAACAGCAATTGCAGTATGGATAAATTTGTATTTTCTAAATGACCTAACCAGATCAACTGCCATTCCACAGAAAATGAAAATATTGACAATAGGGAATAATAGCCAAAGCGCATAAATAGGTTTTCTACCTATCAGTTTACACCATTCTATAAAGTTAACACCTGGGATAAGCCCCTTGATAGGATCAACTTCTGTTTTCTTAAATAATAAGAACAAACTAATGCTCAACAAAACATAGGAAACAATCAAAAATATTAATACACTCACAACTTCTTTTTTTAAATCGCAGCAAAGATAAATTAAAATCTAATAGCGGTGCATGCAACAATTATTTTCTATACTAAGTATAAATAAAAAGAGACCAATCTGGTGGATCGGTCTCCTTAAAATTCTATTTTGTTTAGTCGATAGGAACTTGATTTCTATCGATTTTAGAAGCTGTCATCATCAAAGTCGTCGAACATTTCTGACAGTGGGTCAGAGAATTCTGTACTTTTGTCTAAGAAATCCTTAGAGATAATATCCAACTCAGAAAGTCCATGAATGGCTAATTCTTTATAGAACGTTTCTTTTTCTTTATCTAGATTTAAACTCTGAATCATCTTTTTTAAACCAGCAACTCCATCTAGGCTTGACTCAAATTCAGCATTAGAGGCATCATTTAATAATTCTAAGTGGTTACCTGCTCCGAACCATTCCTTGATCACGCCATAAGGATCTTTTTCTTCTCGCTTACTTCGTTTATCAGGATTCGGGAATATGGATAGAAACATTTCTTTGATGGCTTGACCGATTAACTTGATCGCTACATTGTAAGGACCTTCTTGTTCACCTTCATAGACTAATTCTACCTTACCTGTAATTGCAGGAATAATTCCCCATAAATCAGTTACTCGAACTTGGGTTTCATCATCACCACTAATTAACATCCTTCTTTCTGCTGTACTAACTAGATTTTCATAAGCACTGATAGAAAGTCTTGCAGAGACACCAGATTTTTCATCTATTAATTCTGATTCCCTAGCATTAAATGATACCATTTCAAGTAGGCGCTTGAGCTCGTCTGGGAAAGATATCTTCTGAGCTTGAATTTCTGTTATACCAGCTTCTTGTGCCGTTATTTCCATGGCCGTTTCGATCTCTCTAGGATAATGGGTTAGGATCTGTGATTCTATTCTATCTTTCAGTGGCGTAATAATGCTACCTCTATTCGTATAATCCTCCGGATTTGCAGTAAAGACAAATTGAATATCTAAAGGTAGTCTTAGTTTAAAACCTCTAATTTGTAAATCGCCTTCTTGAAGAATATTAAATAAGGAAACTTGGATTCTTGGTTGTAGATCTGGCAATTCATTGATCACGAAAATACAACGGTGAGATCTTGGTACCAATCCAAAGTGAATGACCCTTTCATCCGAATATGGAAGCTTCAATGTGGCCGCTTTGATTGGATCCACATCACCGATAAGATCAGATATACTTACATCTGGTGTAGCTAATTTTTCCACATAGCGATCATCTCGGTGCATCCATTCCACTTCGGTCTTATCTCCATGCTCTTGGATTGTTAATTTCCCTTGCTTAGTAATCGGATTCAAAGGATCATCATTCAGCTCATTACCTTTGATTACCGGAATGTATTCATCCATCAATCTTACTAATAACCGAGCAATTTTTGTTTTTGCTTGGCCTCTTAATCCGAGAAGTAATACATTGTGCTTAGATAATATTGCTCGTTCTAGATCTGGTATTACCGTATCTTCGAAACCTTTGATTCCTGTAAAAATTTCTTGCTTGTTCTGTAGTGCCGTAATTAGATTATCTCTTAATTCTTCCTTTAAAGACTTAGAAACGTATCCACTCTTTTTTAAGGCGCCTAGTGTTTTTATCTTTATCAATTCTGTCATTTCTTTCTTCGTCTTTTATTTTGTTTGTAATCCATGAAAATAAATTCACCTAAGCCTTGCAATGAACTATAGAATGCTTTCCCATCATTCGCTTTCGTAAATTGATCTACAAAATTGACTAGGTAAGGATCTCTAGCGATCATAAAGGTGGTGATCGGTATTTGTAATTTTCGGCATTTTACAGCAAGACCTAATGTTCTGTTTAAGATTGTTTTGTCCAGCCCCATGCTGTTTTTGTAATATTTTTTTCCTCTCTTGATGCAGGTAGGCTTCCCATCTGTAATCATCATAATTTGTTTGTTAGGATTTTTGCGCTTTCGCAACAAATCCATGGCTAACTCGAGACCAGCGACTGTATTGGTATGATAAGGTCCTACTTGGAGGTAAGGCAAATCTTTTATTTGGATCTGCCATGCATCATTTCCAAATACAATAATATCAAGTGTGTCTTTCGGGTATCTAGTGGTAATCAGTTCCGATAAGGCCATTGCCACTCTCTTTGCTGGAGTGATACGGTCTTCTCCATACAAGATCATAGAGTGAGAGATGTCTATCATTAGAACCGTACTCGTCTGGCTTTTGTAATAACTCTCCTGAACTTGTAGGTCTTGTTCGGTCAATTTGAAATCGTCTATACCGTGATTGATTTGAGAATTCTTAATGGATTCTGAAATGGCAATATTATCTAGATTATCTCCAAAATTATAGGGTCTAACTTCAGATGTAGTCTCGTCCCCTTGACCAGTGAAATTTGTATTATGATTACCTCTTTTAGACTTTTTTAATTGATCGAAAACATCATCCAGCGCTTTTTTTCTGAGTTCGCCTTCCATTTTCTTTGTTGGAACACTGCCGCCTCCTGTTCGGCTCTTTTCCGGATCGGAAATAAATCCTTTATCTACAAGATCTTGCACAAAATCCGCAATTCCATAATCAGGAGTTGTCAGATTGTATTGTTTATCAAGTTCAGTTAACCATGAAATAGCTTCGGCTACATCACCTGAGGTGTGCAATAAGAGATCTTTGAAAATTTTCAGAAGACGTTCGAAAGGATCTTGCGGTCCCCTTTCCTCTGCCTTTGAAAAAACATATCCTATCATCTATTTATTTGCTTTTTAGCGAAGTAAGGTTAACAATAAGTTTAGGTATTTTGTTTTAGAGAATATCTGCTAAAGAAAAATGGACTGTGGAATTTTTGCGGATTATTTAAGATTCAATGATTTCCCACGTGTGATCTGCAAGCAGTTTTGCAGTGCTTACAAAGTGGTAAGGACAGTTATCTCCCCATTCTTCAGGTGCAATCATGCTCAAGATCCAATTTTTATCACTTTTCTCGTACAGGTGATATATTTTTCCGATTAGAGGCTTGAACCCGCAATCAGCTAGATAAATTTTTTCTGAAATTTCAACTCTATCTTGAATGGTTTTCGCTTGTTGTGCGAGCAAGTCTACTTGTTCTTTAATCTGTTGCAATTGTAGATCTGTCTGTTCATACATTGCGGAAACCGCTAATCCTTTAATTCTGCCTTTGTCTAGTGGTTTCACAACAGCACTTCCAACACTATGGCCATATTCTAGTGAATGCGGATTCAGTGCAATCTTATCCTTGTCTATCGGATTTTTCTTCATATTTACCTTAACACAAAATACCAAATATTGTTTGTAAACAAATTAATTTGGAAGATCGGAAATTCGAGAAATAAATTGTGAAAAGTGGTAGAATAATTTAAATTTTTCTCTTTAAGAAAACTTAAATTAATTAAAGTATAACATGGCAATGAAAATGGATAGGAAAAAAAGAGGAGAAGCAAGCTGCTTTGTACACCCTAAAACAAAACATCTGCTTCTCTCACTTTAAATAGAAATTTAGTTTAAACCCTCATAGGTACTTCTACCTTATTAAACAACTAACTTTAAATTTTCAATTTATTAAAAATCTTATGTGAAATTTCTGCCTAAGAAAATCATACAATCTTTTAATAAATGTTTAAGTTTTTCTTTAACCTGATTCAAACATACGGACTAATTACTGATAAATACAAGTGATTTAAGTAAACGCTATTTGAAAATTGTAAATGATACCTACTATTTAGTAATCGATATGTGAAACATTGAAGATTTTGCTTGAAAGTCAGTTTTTTTCTAAATAGTGGAGGTCAATATATAGTAACTTATATAGTAACTTTTTTATGATTGCTAACTAGTTTCTGCGATTGTCAGTTACACAAAGCCATGCAATTGCGTATAAGTTGCAGACCTCACATAATAGGTTTCAAGTGATTGTATTTTTCTTCACAATCGGAATTGCAAAATGATTTAAAAATAAGAATGGGAAATCAATGTTAAAGAATGGAAATCCAAGATGGTAAATTGGAAGTGGAGTATAGAAGAATTCAGGTGTTTCTAATGAAAGGTTGCTTGACCCTTTAAAATATTTGATGGTAATGATAATGGGTAAGTTAAAAGAAAGAAGAGAAGCAAGCTGCTTTGTACACCCTAAAACAAAACATCCGCTTCTCTTACTTAATTCAAATAGAAATTTAGTTAAAAATCCTCTTAGGTAATTAAACCTATATTCAACTAATTTTAAAGTATCTTTTTTATATAGATTTCAGTATTCAATTTCTGCCTATAAAAACTAAATAAAATCTATAAATGACTACAGCTAATCTGTAATCTAAAACAAACATAAAGACATTTTTTGGGAAATTTATAATGATTGCGCTAAATGATACGTGATAACTGTAAACGATACGTATATTTTTATGTTTGATATGTGAATGGCAGATTATAGCTAAGTTATTCAAGTAAATTCCTTAAAGTTTCCTTTAAAGAAATTGCATATGATCTCCCTACAGGAATAAATTCTTCTCCTAGACCAGCTATATAAAGGCGATAAGCTCCTCCTGCGTGGTATTTCATGCTAGTAACATTGTGGATGTTCACAATAAAAGACCTGTGAACTCTGTAGAATTGAGGTTGAGGTAATTCTTCTAATATACTCTTGAGCGATTTCTTGCAGGTATATTCTGAGTCTTTCGTAAAAATTGTAATTTGATTGTCTAAGGAGGAGATATAAAGAATGTCTTTTATGATCACACTTATGTCTTCCCCTAATTTGTTAGGTACTTTTAAGAATATATTAGTGAAATTAATTTCTGTAATACCAGTAAGCCAATTGAAAGCTTCTTGATATTCGTCAAAAGCCTGCCCTTCATACTCTGTGTTAACTTCTAGTAGGCGATTTATGGAATATTTTGCAGCATCATCTCGTGAATAGATAAAAGCAATTCTAGTCGTTCCTGCCCTAACAAGGTTAGACATGTATTCATTTTTGAGCCAGTTTATTGCTTGAGTAAATGAACCAAGTAAAAGTCTATTGTCATTTAATATTAAATGCAGTTTATATTTAACGACAGCATCTAACATAGCTTGACACCCCTCTTTTACCTGATCCACATTTAGATAACCGCACCAATTAGCGTACAATATAGAATCATTGATAATAAAGATTTCTATAAATGATTTACCACTAATTTTTACAATTTTTTGCATTAGCGATTTACTTAATATGAGTAATTAAGGAGAAAATAGGCATAAGAAATATTTGATACTTTTTACACTTTTGTAATTTAATAAATTCCCTTCATAATTAAGATTAATTTTTAACCAGAATTTATGTTAAAGTTTTACAAAGCGTTATATTATAAGGGTTTGAGGTGGTTTTGTTTAATTTAAATATTTATTGTAAAAGGTTTTATTTGCTTCTTTTTCGTACATATTAATTCAACTTAACATATATTAATATTTGTAATATGTTCTGAAGTAATGTGTTTAGGGAAGATTGTCTTGTGTTCAAAATTCTTTTAAAACATATTCCCCATCATCTTTTATCCTAACTTTAAATTGATAGATGTTTCTAGTCTTTTCAAGAAGTGGATTAACCGAGAATGCAGTTGCTAATGCATCAGCTGTAGTACAGTCATCAGCTATGATAGAGACACCTCTCTTTAGTTTAATAGATAGGAAAGTTCTTGGATCTAGGATATGACTGTATACGATATCACCAATTCGGAAATTTTGATAGTCATATCCTGATGTGGCAATAGCACAATTTTTTAAGATTAACATTTTATCTGGTTCATTGAGAACCATTATTCTCCAACCTTCTCGACCAAATGGAGGTTCGCCCATTCTGATGTCTCCTCCGCCATCTACTAATAGCGTATCATAGCCCATTTCCTTAAGCTTTAAAAACGCTTTATCAACGGCATAACCTTTTGCAATTCCACCAAAATTTAAGATTGTATTTTGATTGGTCTTAACAAATTTACCAAATCTGAAAATCTTCCTTCTTTTACTTAATGCTTGATTAATCAATTGAACATCTGGCAAGCTTGTTTCCTTTTTTGAAATCTGCCAAAAGTTTATTGCTTGACCAATCTTGATGTCAAATGCACCTTCAGTATACATGTTTAATTGTTCGGAAACCTTGATCAAGTCCCGTAAATCTTTTGAAACTCGAACCCAATTCGTTGTAGAGTTGATATGGGTGACTTCACTAGACGGTATATAAGTTGAGAAAATCTCGTTTATTCTTTCCACTTCTGCAAATGCTATATCTGCAATACTATCATTTCTAGGATCATCAGGAAGGAGAATCGTGAACTTTGTACCCATGATTCCCTTAGAGTGCGTGCTAAGTTTTGCTTGCGCTAAGAGATGATTAGATATTGCACACATGAAGAATAATGCAATTAATCTGTAGTAAGTACCGGTCATGAAGTTGAAATAAAAAAAAGAAAGAAATTTTAGCTACTAAAATTTCTTTCTATATCATAATTATAATAAATCGTATTTATAATACTTCTGTTATTCCTGGAATAGGTACTGGATAGTTTCCATTTTCATCCGGCATTACAGGTGGATCAGCATCAAATGAATACTTAGTCGGCATTAAACTTTTAGTCGAATTCAATGCATCGTCCCATGAAACTTCTTTTCCACTATAGCTAGCAGCTCTTCCGAGAAGAGAGGTCATGGTACTTTTTGCTCCATTTTCTGCATCTGCATATTTGTAATCTCCATTGGCTACTGCAGCAAATAATAGATCATGCTCTACTTGATATGGGTTCGGAGCATTCCGTTTATTAAAGTCCTTAATTACTTCTCCAGTTTTTGATTTTAGAACGCCAGGAGAAGGAGCCGATCCATTTGTTCCTTGGAACATTTCGGTCACTCTGTTATCACAACCTGGTTGGTGTCTACACTGACTAAACATCATAGAACCGTCAGCATATTCAAACTGTACATCGTGATGGTCAAAAATCTGCCCATGATCTTTTCCATGTCTTATTTCTCTTCCACCCATTCCGTATGCTTTAATAGGGTAGGCCTTCTTAACCCAGTTTCCAACATCCAGATTGTGGATATGTTGCTCTGTAATATGATCACCACATAACCAATTAAAGTAATACCAATTTCTCATTTGATATTCCATTTCAGTCTGACCTGGTTTTCTCTCTCTTACCCACACACCAGCACTGTTCCAATAAACTCTAGAGGATACAATATCACCAATTGCACCTTCATGCATCGCATTAACCCAATCAATATATTTAGCTTGATAATGTCTCTGAAGACCTACAACTACATTCAACTTCTTAGCTTTTGCAACCTCAGCCATTTCTAATACTTTACGAACCCCATTAGCATCTGTTGCAACTGGTTTCTCCATAAACACATGTTTGTTAGCATTAATTGCTGCCTCAAAGTGTATAGGCCTGAATCCAGGAGAAGTCGCGATAATAACAACATCTGACATTGCGATTACTTTCTTATATGCATCGAAACCACTGAAAATTGTTTCATTGGTCACGGCCAGTCTTGCCACATCCATTTCTTCAGACTCTAAAGATTTTTTGATGTTTTTCACACACTTTTCTGCGTTGTCTTGAAATGCATCAGCAACTGCTACCAATTTAACATTTTGCTCAGTTGCTAAGGCTTGAAAAGCGGCTCCAGTTCCTCGTCCTCCGCATCCTATTAAACCTACCTTTATAGCATCGTCTCCTGAAATATAAGATCTTGCTGAGATATTTAGTGGATTCAATGCAACACCACCTGCAATCAGCGCACTGGATTTTACAAATGTTCTCCTTGATTGATTATTAAACAAACTATTTTTCATTGGTATTAATATTTTCTAAAATTTTGTGATTTGTTAAAGTAATAGGAAGGTAATAAAAAAATCAACTTACCACAAAATGGTAGTGGAATAAAAATGTAATTTTTAATTCTGATTTATAATGCTTGCTCAATAATTAATTTGCTGAAAAGCATAGAATGGAGTTTAACTATAAAATGGATGATGATTAAATATCATTGATGACGAATGGTGTAATTCCTTTTGAATTAGATTGGTTAGCATTATATAATTATTGCGACTTTCTCGGTATAATGTATTTTAAACTATATTTGGTCTAGCAGCCAAATCCAGGGAGATTTGCATTGAAATCATCAGTATTACAATATCATGAAGAAACAAAATTTTAAGATTAATCCTTTTGTATACACCATTTTATTTCTATTCGGGATTAATTGCTATTCAGATGCTCAAGTGAATGAAGACCGAATATGGTATAAGCAACCCGCTAAGAATTGGAACGAAGCTTTGCCTCTAGGTAATGGGAAGTTAGGAGTGATGGTTTTCGGAAATACAACGAATGAGCGCATTCAGCTGAATGACGATTCTTTATGGCCTAATAATAATGAAGAGTGGACAGAGCCGATAGGAAATAAAGAAGACCTAAAAGTACTCAGGAATTTATTATTCGAAGGTGAAAATGTGGCAGCGGATAATTTAGTTGTTGATAAATTTTCAAATGGAAAGATTATCAGGTCGCATCAGACATTAGGTGATCTGCACATCAATTTTGATCATCAAAACATAACGGATTACCAGCGTGATTTAAATTTTGGAAATGCTATTTCTACGGTTTCTTATAAGTCAAATGGTGATCTTATTACTGAAAAAGTATTCGTTTCTCATCCTGACAAGGCCATCATAATAGAACTAAGTTCAGAAGCAAAGGAAGGTCTTAATGGAAAGTTGATTTTAGATAGGCCGGAGGATAAGGGCTTTCCGACTGTAAATACATTTACTACGGAAGATGGATTGTTGATTATGCAAGGTGAAGTCACGCAGCGTGGAGCCGTATTTAATTCTCAACCTAAGCCAATTTTAGATGGTGTAAAGTTCGAAACCTGTTTGAAAATCAACAATGAAGGTGGAGATGTTAGTAAAGGTAGTGACTTTTTAGAGCTGAAAAATGTTAGAAGAGCAACGATTTATATAGTATCTAATTCTTCCTACTATTTTGATGATTATAAAAGTCAGAATAAAATTGACCTTCAAAACTTAAATTCTAAAAGTATTAGTGAAATAGAAAGGGCACACATCGAGGATTTCCAAAGTTTGTATTCTAGATTGGATTTGCAATTAATCGGTGATAACATGGATGGTATGCCAACTGACCAAAGACTGAAAAATGTTAAAAACGGAGTAGTTGATATTGGCTTAGAAGAATTGTTGTTTAAATATGGTCGCTATTTATTGATAAGTTCTTCAAGAGTAGGTACTAATCCAGCTAATCTACAGGGTTTATGGAATGAATTCATAGAAGCTCCATGGAATGCTGATTACCATCTGAATATAAATCTGCAAATGAATTACTGGTTAGCAAATGTGACTAATTTGGATGAACTTAACCGACCACTCTTCGAATATATAGATCGAGTAGTGGAAAATGGGAAGGTGACTGCGGCCAAGAATTTTGGAATGAATGGATCATTTATGCCACATGCAACAGATTTATGGGCGCCCACTTGGATGAGAGCTGCCACTGCATACTGGGGTGCTTCAATGGGAGCTGGAGGCTGGATGATGCAGCACTACTGGCAACATTTTGAATTCACAAAAGATACTGCGTTTTTAAAAAGCCAAGCCTATCCAGCAATTAAAGAGGTTGCGCATTTTTATAGTGATTGGTTGGTGGAAGATCCGAGAGATGGGACTTTGATTTCTGTTCCGTCTACTTCTCCGGAAAATCGATTTGTAAATGCTAAAGGAGAAAATGTATCGACTTGCTTAGGAAGTGCGATGGATCAACAGGTTATCGCAGAAGTTTTTCATAATTACATTAAAACTTGTGAGGTCTTGGGTATCGAAAATGAGCTGTTAGAGAAAATTGTAGACCAAGAAAAGAAGTTACGTCCTGGGTTTGTGATCGGTGAGAACGGAAGAATCCTAGAATGGGACAGACCATACGAAGAACTCGAGCCAGGTCATAGACACATGTCTCATTTATATGGATTTCATCCAGGTGTTAGTGTCTCGCAGGATAAAACACCGGAAATATTTGATGCGGTAAGAAAAACGCTGGATTATAGATTAGCGAATGGAGGAGCTGGTACAGGGTGGAGTAGGGCTTGGTTGATTAATTGTAGTGCAAGATTACTAGACGGCGAAATGGCTCATGACCATATTCAGTTGTTGCTACAAAAATCAATCTTTAACAACTTTTTCGATGGACATCCACCTTTTCAGATTGATGGTAATTTTGGTTATACCGCAGGCGTCGCAGAAATGCTGCTGCAATCCCACGAGGAAAATATCATTCGAATTTTACCAGCTTTGCCAAAAGCATGGAAAACAGGACAAGTTTCTGGGCTTAAGGCAAGAGGTGGAATGACGGTAGATATAGAATGGAAAGACGGTAAGCTTGAAAAAGCCATTCTGAAATCTGAGTTTGACAATAAGTTTGATCTAATATATAAGGACGTTAAAGAATCTGTAGAAATAGCGAAAGGTGAAACGTTTGTGTTTGAACCCAAGTGGTAAGGAAAAGAATAGTTCTATTTTTTACTTTAAAAAATTAGAGTCGATTGACGAGTTCTACAAAAGAGAAAATAAGAATTGCGGCTTTGAAGCTGTTTAATCGTGACGGCCTTGTTAATGTTCGTTTGCAGCATATAGCAGATGAGGCATTTATCAGTGTGGGAAATTTAGCATACCACTATCCGAATAAGGAGTCTATTCTTTCTGCTCTATACGAAAGATTGAGCATGCAACAAAAAGCATTATTGGCTGAATTTCGAATTGTTCCATTATTTGATAATATTGACAGATTAATTCAACAAACCTTCTTACTTCAAAGGCAGTATGTATTTTTTTATTTTGATACGCTAGAAATCATACGAGCTTACCCGAAAATTGGCGAAGCCCATCAAGATCACATTTCTTCTCAGATCAGCCAACTAAAAATAATACTTGATTTTAATACTTCTAGGGGCGCATTGAACGCAGAACCAATAGATGGTGTATACGATAAACTCGCTATTCAGAAGCGCGGAAGTCTGTCTGAGTATTCTAAAGAAGAATTAGAGCAATTACTTAGGCAGGTATTGGCAAAAGAAGATTATGAAAGTGCTTCTAAAATTAGAGATGCTTTAGATAAAAAGGAGTAACCAGTTAATTTAGGCGATCTGTTTCCTTACTGCAGCTTCAAAAAAGCAATGACTTCTTTATTGAATTCATTAGGTTGCTCCACATTGACCACATGCCCGCAATCTTTAATAACGTGTAATGTTGCACTTACATGGGAACTTACAATTTTCTTAATGGATGGAAGAAACAGATGATCTTGTTCTCCCATAATGTAAAGTGTTGGAATCTGAATGTCATTCATTCTGAAAAACCTTAGTAAGGGATTAACTTCCGCGGTCAATTTATACCACCTTAGAAATTCTTTTTGGTAAAGTTTTTTCGCCTCTCCAACGAATAAGATCCTAGATTCTTTATGGTTCTTCTTCGGCATGATGATGAAGGCGAAAAGCTTGTATAGGAACATATAAGGAACAACAGACTTGAACGCATTTCCAAATCCCATTAAAACCTTAGATCGAATATTTAGCTTTAGAATCGCACCGCCCATGACCATACTTTCTACTAATTCTGGGTTCCTTTCTGCAAGACTTCGGATAAGTATTGTTCCTAACGAAATTCCAATAAAGTGAGATCTTTTTATTTTTAAATGGTCCAGTACTTCTATGATGTCATCCGTAATAAACTCAAAAGTATATTCTGGATTAAAGCTTTCTTTTATTTTTGGTTTGCTATTTCCATGTCCCCGAAGATCAATCAATAAGACATTAAACTCCTTTTTGAACGACCTGATCTGCCGAAACCAAATAGAGCTACTTCCGCCGGCACCATGGATAAAGGTTACCCATTTAGTGGTTTCGGGATTTTCGTATAATGAATAGCTCAGCATGAATTATAAATGGATTGTTATGTCTTAATAAGTTACGTGCATAAATGAAATATTAGATGCTTTGCTCGAAGATATGATTTCAGAATTAAATGGAAGCAAAAAAATACATCATTGATCACGTTAGAGCATAAAGACTCCTAAATAAATGTGATCAAAATTAGGATTAACCTGCACAAACCTGCATATCTCCTTTTCTGAATTCTTGAATCGTTGTCTTGTAATACTTCTTGAAAGTCTTCGATAAATGACTCGAATCCGTGAACCCAAGCAAATGAGCAATTTCCTTTATGGCGTATTGACTATGTTTGAAGTAATTCTCAGCTAAGTTTAATTTTGACTTGAGGCTCCATTGCCATTCAGTTAGCTAAGAAAATCGCTGGACTTACTGTTATAGCACCCGCATCAAGACCTGAATCTGAGAAATGGTGTAGAGAAATGGGAGCTGATTTCGTTGTGAATCATAGAAATCTTAAAGAAGATTTAGGGAAAATGGGACATAGTCAGGTAAATTATATTTTAGACTTTGTGCATATCAATGCATACTGGGAAACAGTTGCAGATATTATAAAACCTCAAGGTCACATCGTTTCGATTACAGGGAGTAGTGATCCACTTAACCTTAGCTTATTAAAAGTTAAAAGTGTCACTTTTTCATGGGAGTTGATGTATACCCGATCTATGTTTACCACGGATGATATAGATAGACAACATGAAATATTAAATGATATTGCTAGATTGATGGATGATGGGACACTGAAGACAACATTGACCACAACCTTAACTGGATTCACAGTTGAAGATATGAAGAAAGCACACGAAATGCAAGAATCAGGGAAAACAATCGGGAAAACGGTCGTCTTGTTTTAAGGAATTCATTAAGAACTCTTAACGAACGTAATCAAAAAAAGCAGCTCTCTCAGAGCTGCTTTTTCATTTATCTTTAGCAATAGTAATATTATATATTCTGTGAGTAGAATGATATCAGTAACCTAATTAGGTTTTAATTCTTTCGGATAATAATATCTCCGTGATAGGAACTCAACATGTATTCCTGTCCTCCACTTCCGACCACGCCATGTCTCCATCCGCCTATCTCTACTTTAGTGCCTTTGCCTGTACTCTCGACTTTGTTGACACTAGTTTTCATATCGATCTCATAATCGGTATAAATATCTCCCTTTGTCGTTTTTAACTTAGTGTTAAAGTTTGCTCCTGGAGGCAAACTAATATCTACATCTCCGTGGTAAGTCGTTAAGACCATAGGAAGTTTAGAATCTACGCTTCTGAAAGTCGCTTTGATCTCTCCATGATGAGTATTTACATTGGCAGATGACCCCACACTTTCTAAAGTAACATCTCCATGATGAGCGTTAATTTCAGAAGTTCCATCGATCCCCTTCACATACACGTCTCCGTTATGGTGTGTGCTTAATATTACGTCAAAATCTCTTGGGACTTGAACTGAAACATCGACTGTATTCTGCGACCCAGTTTGAATCTGGACAACATTATCTCCTTCAGAAATTTCCGCATTTACGGTACCACCTGAAATTTTCTTTAATCCATTTTTAGACTTGTTCTTTCCTTTATCATCGTCGTCAGCATAAAGGGTTACGATAACTTCATTGCCATCATAGGCAGTTACCGTCATGCTACCTCTATGTGAACTAGCTTCGAGAACTCCGTGACTTCCAGGATTAGATAAGGCGACTCTAATTTCCTCACCCTTACTATTTTGAGCATTGGAAACCATACAGGTTCCAAGGATCATTGCTATTACTAAACTATATATTTTCATTATTGCTATTGTTTTAATTTTTATTGATAAATGTATCTCCGTGATGCGTTCTGTAGGTCAATGTTCCATTGCCAGAACCAAGTTTAATACTGGTCGCACCAGAATATTTGTATTTAGCTTTCGTACCGTCTTTTTTGATATTTACTTTTTGTGCAACATGCTGATAGTCGAAATCTGTGTAGAAAGACCCATGGTGACTGTCCATCGAAGCCATCGCTGATACGCTTGGAAATGATGTTCTTATATCTCCATGATGCGTCTTGTAAATCCCTTTTTGTACTTGACTAGAACTGTGATCCACTGTGACATCTCCATGATGAGTTTTCGCAATTACTAAGCTTCCTCCAGTGGATGCCTTAACACTTCCATGATGGCTTTTTACGGTAGTGTTACCTTGGATTCCTGAGACTTCGACATCTTTGTGATGTGTCGCTGCATATAGATTCACACCAGGTGGAACCGTAGCTTCTATTTCGAATTCATATTCCACACCATAGTCTTTAATGTTTTTCTTAGACCAGTTATCCCAGTTTTCCCCTTGATAGTAGCTAGAACCATCGTCGTCTATCTTGAAATGCTTGTCTGGAGCGATCATGAAAACTATGAATTCTCCATCGATGCTAGTTGTATCCAAGTAAACTTCTTCCTTTGCTGCTTTTAGTTTTTGATTCGATTTTGACTTCAAGGTTCTGCTTACTTTTAGTCTTAATTCATTTCCTTGTTTAGCCTTAACTTTCACATCTCCTTTGAAATTATGGATTCTGATGCTTTGGTAAGCCTTTACGTCATATTTTAGATCAAATTTGTCTGTCGATTGTTGCCCATTTAATAATAGTGGGAAGAGTAACGACATCAGTAAAATGTATAATTGTTGCATTTTTATTCTTTTATGGAATGATTAATAAGCTGAATTAACTCAAGACGCTAATCAAAGTTTTAACACCGGCGCCAGTGTTTCCTCGAGTTGCGTCTTCACATCAGCTTCTATTTTATCTGATTTTAATAGGGTTCTCCATTCATCCGCTGAATTGCGTTCTTCTAGTGAAATCATCACTTCAGCTAGCGTGAGTTGAATAATCGGTGATTCTTGGTATGGAATCGCTTTGATTAAATTCGCTCTTACTTTAGGATTATCAGCATAATGTAACATTGCTTCTATTGCACTTAATCTCACATTTATATTCGGGTCATTGATTAAGGCCTGATTCAGTGCATCTATTATCTTGTCATTTAATTCAGGAGCTTTGCCCATTTCAGCAATATCTTCTAATCTGTGGATCGAGGAATTGCTCGCAAGAATCATGTGTTTATCCTCTGTTGTGTCTTCAGCCATAAATGGCGTAGCATTATCTTGTTGCATCACATAAAATCCAACCATTGCGCCCACTACAAAAATGGAAGCTGCTACCATTAGATTTCGAAGCCAATTGTTGCTTCTTTTTATCGTCAGGTTTTTCTTTGGTTCTGAAGCGAGCATCGCATAAAACTTAGCATCCATTCGATCAGAGGGTTCCACTTTCTCTAATTCATCCAGATCTTTGATTACATCGTAAAATGTGATGAGCTCTTGTCTACAATCAGCATGCTTTTCCAAGAATATTTCGAAGCCTGCTGGAGTCATCCCTTCTTGAATTTCTTCAAGCAAAAGATCTTTAGCGTGTGAGCAATTATTTTTATCTATCATTTTATCTTAATTCAAGTTTATTCATAATAATTTTCAAGTCTTCGATTCCTCTACGAATTCTAGATTTGATATTGGTTTCAGTGCTATTCGTTAATGTCGCTATATCCTTATACTTAAGACCTTGAAATCTACTAAGAACGATCGCTTCTTTTTTCTTAGGATCGAGTCTGTTCAATGCGATATGCAACATTTCATGTTTTTCTTCTTTTTCCATAGCAGAATCGATGATGGATTCTGTGTCCTTATGGTTATATAATGCATCTTCCGTCGCTGAATTTTTCAGAACATCTTTCTTGTTAACCGTATCAAGAAATACATTTCGACCGATAGAGTACAACCAGTAATTGAACTGTTGTTCCTTCTTGAAATGATGACTGAATCTGAGGACTTTTAAAAAAGTATTTTGGACTAAGTCTTCACTCTTAAGCTTATCATTGGTCATTCTATAGAAGTAGTAGAAAAGGTCTTTTTTGTGCCTTTCATACAGTACTCCGACTTTCCCAGAGTCGCCCGCTTGTACCAGTTGAATTAATTCGTTGTCGCTTTGCAATGTCTTTTCTTTGAATATAAACTAGAATACGATGGTTTTTCTAAAAGGTTGCAAATCCGTTTTTATTTCTCGAACTTTTTTTGATTTGCTTCTAGTGAAGATAAGGTAATCTTTTGTACAAGGCGCACTAGACCTTAGCCGAAAGCCTTGCAGCTTAATTGCACGAGGAAAAATAGAACTAAGTATCCGAGTAATAATGGTTTTTTTTAGGTCAATGTTATAGCGTTACAATTAAGTTTAATTTTTAGGTTCGAATATGAGATAAACAGATGTGCTATCACCAATATTAATTACTCGGTGCCAATCTACACCATCACTTGTAAAATGTGAGCCGGTCTTCAACTCAACTTCTCTAACCCCATTTGCATCTTCTATTCTAAAAGTGCTTCCAGATAGAGCATAGCCAAAGTGAGGGGCATGGAAATGCTTATCATGGCCACCGCCTGGCGGGAAAGTACATTTCAATGTTCTAAATCGTTCGTTTTCCTTAAGCAATTCACATACTTCACCACCTTGCCATTTTGCAGCAAGTGGATCGGGAAGTGAATCTACGAGAGTGTATTGAAAGTTTGAATCTGCGATATCCCGAAATTGAATAGTATCTTTTTCTATTGAAAATACACTTAGAATGAGAGAAAGTATATAAATAATCATTGTTGATATTTTTGCAAAGATTAAAAAATACTTTCATACTTGACGATCGAAAAGATTTTGAATCCCCTGAGAATAATTAAATTACAAACAAATCAACATTGACCCAAAATTTTACAAAAGTGATGAAGCAAGGATTTTCTTTCAGTTTATTATTATTACTACTAGTGATTACCGTCGGATGCGACCAGAAATCTGTGAGCCCTAATATTATACTTGTGATTACAGATGATCAAGGTTATGGAGATATTTCCGCCCACGGAAGTCCTGATGTTTTTACGCCGAATATGGACCTGTTGAAAAGCCAAAGCGTAACATTTGAAGATTTTCAGGTTAGTCCGACATGTGCACCGACGCGGTCAGCCATTCTAACTGGAAGACATCCATTTAAAAATGCAATCACTCATACAATTCTAGAGCGTGAACGAATGGCGCTAGGAATCACTACACTACCTGAAGTACTGAAGCGCTCAGGATATAAAAGTGGGATATTCGGGAAATGGCATTTAGGGGATGAACCTGAATATCAGCCAGAAAGTCGTGGGTTTGATGAGGTCTTTATTCATGGAGCTGGTGGAATAGGTCAAGCTTATCCAGGATCTTGTGCGGATGTTCCAGATAATAAATACGATGATCCAACGATTAAGCACAATGGAACTTTTGTCAAAACAAAAGGCTTTTGCACAGATGTGTTTTTTACGCAAGCCTTGTCTTGGATTAAAGGCATGAGTAATGAGCAAAAACCATTTTTCACCTATATCACGACGAATGCACCTCATGGACCATTTATCGCTCCGGAAAGCTATAAAAAGAAATTCATCGAAAAAGGTTATTCGGCCAAGGCTCAAGGTTATTATGGGATGATAGAAAATATTGATGATAATCTAGGGATGTTGATGGAGAAATTGAAAAATTGGGGTATTGCAGATAACACCATTTTGATATTTATGTCTGATAATGGCAAAGGCATGCGGGATGGTCACAATGGAAACGTTGCTTATAATGCTGGAATGAAGGGGTACAAAGGAAGTATTCACGAAGGTGGAACTAGAGTACCATTTTTCATTAGGTGGCCGGAAAAGTTTGCAGCAGGTAAAGAAGTACAGACTCTTTTTAACCACTACGATATTTTACCGACCATAGCAGAGATACTGGATGTGGATATTTCAGATGTAAAGGATCTAGACGGAAAAAGCTTTTTGGCTTATATCGAATCAGATAACATAGATTCTGATGATCGCTACCGTTTTGTTCATCAAGGAAGATGGCCGCTTAATCCTAATAATATTAATGGTTTAGAAGTAGGAAAGATGTGGATAGGAGATGAGTTTACTTCTAATCCTGATAGTTCTCAGTATGTGCGGTTTGCAGTAAGAAGCGAGCAATATAGATTTGAAAATAATGATGCATTATACGACCTTTTCGAAGATCCAGGACAAACTAAAAATATAGCAGAAGAAAATCCTGAGATTGTTAATCAGATGAGACAAGCTTATGATGAATGGTGGGTCAATGTTAGACCTTATATGGTCAATGAAAATGTGCCATTGGCGAAGGAAAGACCATTCTGGAAAGCCTACGAGGCGCAGAAAGAAAGCAGTGGAATTAAGGATTGGGAAAAGCCGATATTAGATTAATAAATATTGCTTATTTGCAGCTGATAAGCGTGGATGAGTTAATGTATACAAATTGATTATGAAAGATTTAAAGATAAACGCAGTTGTACTTTTTATGCTTGTAGCGATGCTAACTTCTTGCGATGCTCAAGTCAATCAGCCTAATATCATCTTAATCATGACAGATGATCAAGGTTGGTTTGATGCAGGATTTAATGGAAATGAAGAAATCTTGACGCCTTGGAGTGATTCATTGGCAAAAAGTGGAGTGATTCTGAGTCGTTTCTATTCTGCTTCGGCGGTTTGTTCTCCTACTCGAGCAAGTGTTATTACAGGTAGAAATCCATTGCGAATGCATATACCATATGCGAATGATGGTCATATGTTAAAAGATGAGGTCACGATTCCAGAAATATTAAAAGGAGTAGGTTATTCAACAGGTCATTTTGGAAAATGGCATTTAGGAACTTTAACTAAGAAGGAATTAGATGCCAATAGGGGAGGGAAGGCTAAGTTTGAACATGAGTTTAGCATACCGTCAGAACATGGATATGATACTTATTTTTGCTCAGAATCTAAGGTTCCTACTTATGATCCTATGATCTTTCCTGCTAAGTTCGGCGAAGGTGAAAGCAAACATTATGGCTGGCGTGCTGTGGAGAATGGTGATTCTACTAAAGCTTATGGAACCGCTTACTGGACTGGCGAAGATAAAAAAGTCAAGCATAATCTAGAAGGAGACGATTCAAGAATCATTATGGATCGCGTTCTGCCATTTATAGAAAAATCAAAAGAAGAGCAAAAACCATTTTTCTCCACCATCTGGTTTCATACACCACACTTACCAGTTGTCAGTAATAAGGAGCATAGAGATCTTTACAGTAAGCTAGATCTACAACGACAAATTTACTACGGAACCATAACGGCCATGGATGAACAACTAGGGAGATTATGGACTCAATTAGGGGAAATGGGCATTCAAGAAGAAACGATTATCTTCTTTTGTAGTGATAATGGTCCAGAAAGAAAGACTCCAGGAAGTGCCGGAGATTTCAGAGAACGGAAGCGAAGTTTGTATGAAGGAGGCGTTAGAGTTCCTGCATTTGCAGTGTGGAAAGGCAGTATAGAAGGTGGTAGAAAAGTTGACTTCCCGATGGTTACGAGTGATTACTTACCTACGATTCTGGATCTATTGAATATGAAACATCCAGATAATCGACCGATCGACGGCGTTAGTGTGCTTGATGCACTTCATGGAAAAACGACTGAAAGAACAAAACCGATTGGATTTATTTGTAGACCAAGTACTTCATGGGTGAATAACGAATATAAATTGATCAAAGAGAAGCAGAACAGTGAATATGAGCTTTATAATCTTCTTGATGATCCATACGAAAAGAAGAACATTATAGGAGAATTTCCAGAGGTAGCTAAGGCTTTAGAAAAAGAATTAGACGCATGGATAAAGTCAGTAGAGGATAGTAAGGAAGGTGCAGATTATGAGTCGTCTACACGTTTTTGAGCCCGAAAATTAAACTTGAGTTTCCATTTCATTAACGATAGGTTTTACCTTCTGTCCTATTAATTCTATTGAGTTTAAGAGTTGATCATGACTTAGTCCGACATCCATCTGGAAAGTAAATCGTGATATTCCACCAAGTGCATTAGAATGTCTAATAATTTTTTCAGCAACTTCTTCTGGACTACCAAGCACAATGGCTCCTAGCGTATCAATCTGAGGTATAAATCGTTCCTTGCTCATTTGTGCCCAGCCTCGTTCTTTTCCGATTTTATTCATCATTTTCTCGTAACCAGGATAGAAATCATTAATGGCACCCGCCTTTGACCCTGCCACATATCCGAAAGAATGTAAGCCAACGCTTAAGGCATCAGGAGCGAAACCTGCTTTGCGACCAGCATCTCTATACAAATCAACAAGTGGTCTGAATCGATGCGTTTCCCCACCGATTACTGCAACCATTAATGGAAGACCAAGTGATCCAGCCCTAGCAAATGATGCTGGTGTGCCACCTACTCCAAGCCAAATTGGTAATTTAGCTTGTATCGGCCGAGGATAAATGGCTTGGTCATTAAGCGGAGCTCTAAACTGACCTTTCCAGGTTATTTGTTCATGTGCTCTAATTTTTAGCAATAGATCTAGCTTTTCTGAAAACAATTCATCGTAGTCTTGTAGGTTGAATCCGAAAAGAGGAAAAGATTCTATGAATGAGCCTCTGCCCGCTACTATCTCTGCTCTACCATTAGAGATGAGGTCTAGCGTTGAAAAATTTTGGAATACTCGAACGGGATCAGAAGCAGAGAGTACAGTTACTGCACTTGCTAACCGAATGTTCTTAGTTTTTGCTGCAGCAGCAGCTAAGATCAGTGTAGGAGCGGAATCTAGAAATTCTTTTCTGTGATGTTCACCGATCCCAAATACGTCTACACCAGCTTGGTCAGCAACTACTATCCGTTCTAGTAATTCATTGATTGCAGTAACGTTTTTCGAAGCTTCATAAGATTTGTTCTCAGAAGGAACTGCTGCAAAACTATCTATTCCTAATTCCATTTGAAGTATTTATCCTAATAACAATTGAAAGGATAAACAGTTGAAATAAAAATTACTCCATTAGTCTTAGCCAGTGTTAGTGACTAGGCAATTGCATTGACATTACTTAATATGTTCTGCAAAGAATGCTTCTATTTCATCTTTAGTCATAGGAGCCCTAGGATGAATGACTCGGAACCCTACAAACGAACCGTCCGTAAGCCACCAGATACTTTTGGGGATTTGCGGATCTCTTTGTTGCCAAGCTCGATCATATTTAATCACCGTATTAGCATCGATATCTTCCCTAGAATCTATAAATGAACCACCTTTTAAAATTTTTCGATCTAAAGTCCACTCGGTAACATTACCAAACATATCATAGAAGCCATTTCCATTGCTAATCAGTCCAGTTTTATGGAATTTGTCTTCGCTATTTTCTGCGAACCATCCATCTTTATTCGGCAACTGCGCAGCGACATAAGTCCATTCTTCAGGAGTAGGTAATCTGAAAAATTGTCCTGTTTTGAGATAAAGCCATTGGCAGAATCTTAACGCACCTTGTTGAGTCATACTTACCATCGGGAAGCCACCTTCTTCACCCATTCCCCAAGTCATATCTTCATACGGAGGTGATGGTCTCGTAACAGCATCTGGGCTATAGTCATCGAGTAAGTCACTTTCTGCATTATCAAATTCCTTTCTTTTAAACAAAACATACAAGTCATGCGGAATTTCATGCGTTCCCATGTAGAAATCTGGAATAGAATCATTCCCAGTTACCAGTTCCAAGTTGAATGAAACCTCCGTTCCAGGAATGGTTTGAGTCATTAGCTCTTGGCCATGAATGGAAGAAATCGTCAATAAGAAAAGGAATATTAAGTTTCTGAATATCATAGTTGCGTATTAACTCGAAATATAGGAAAATATATTTTTTTATCGCACTTTCGAAATTCTTATCAATGCTGCATAATAACATTTTTAAACAAAAAAAGCCGATAGATTGCTCTACCGGCTTCATAACTTCTATAAGATTGATTTATTTTAACTGTACGGAACCTTTCCCTGAAAGGTATCCTTTGTTGTATACTTCTACTTCGTAGTTTCCTTTTGGAAACGCTGTTCCAGGCATCCAATCTACGCATGCAGTAACCTGCTTGTTTTCATAGTTAAGTACACCTTTTTTAGAGAATCGGATTGACGCTCCGTCAGCATCATTCGTAAGAACTCCAGATCCAGCAGATTCGATAGCCATTGTTTCTCCTTGAGGATCTATGATTCTTACATAGAATATTTCTTGTCCTCCTTCAGCAACTAGGTTTTCTTCAGTATCGAAACATACTCTCATTTTCTCAACTTGTCTTGCTGATTTTCTAACAATCTCCTTACCATTGTCTTTCACTTTAAGACCTTGAGCAACAACATTGTCAACACTGATCACAGAAGCAACGTTAACTTTTGCTTCTAATTCAGATTTTACTTCTTCTAACTCTTCTTTCTCGCTCATCAATTTCGCTTGAGCAGTTTGTAACTGCGTATTGCTTTCTTTCTGAACATTTAGATTGTCAATCAACATCGTTTTATCCTTTTCAAGACTTACGTTTTTCGCATTCAGCGTTACGTTTTCATCTTTGAGATTTTGGATCTCTGCAATGTATTGATTAGAAAGTGTAGTTAAATTGGCAATTTCTTCTTTAGCTTCTTTCAGTTTTTTCTGAGTCCACAATAAATTTCCAATTTTCTTTTTCTGAACACCTAATTCAGTTTTCTGCTCATCGATAAGTGCATTTAATTGAATATTGTCTGTTTTCATTTCGTCAAGACTGGTCATCGCTTCTTCATATTGAATTTCTAACTCAGCTTGAATTTTTTCAACTTCTTGTATTTCAGCTTGCTGCTGTACATTAGCTTCTGCTAATTGAGATCTGTCGAACCATAAGTAACCAGCCAAAGCTGCAAATAATACCATTCCGGTAATTAACCATGCGATTGTGGTCTGTTTTGATTTCGTCGTAGTCATATTAATTGTATTTTTTAATGAATACCGCTTAAACGGCTTATTAGTTCAAGGATATTATAATTCCTCCAAAAATAGTTTGCAAAAGAATGAAGAATAATCGAATACGACATTTCAGAAGCGAATTAAGTGTGGAGAATGACAAATAGCAAGCAAATGTGATTTCCAGGATACATTTTATGAATTACAAATTTAAGGCTTAGCTTTGTGCTACACTAAAGCGTTTAAATATGCCTGTTATAGCACCTTCTATTTTAGCAGCTGATTTCGGAAAGCTGAAGGAAGAAATAGAAATGATTAATGAAAGTGAAGCTGATTGGTTACATGTGGATGTAATGGACGGTGTATTTGTGCCTAACATAAGTTTTGGTCAGCCTGTTGTCAGTAGAATTGCAGAACTCTCAAAGAAATTTGTAGACGTTCATTTAATGATTACGGATCCAGATCGCTACATTAAAGATTTTGCGAAAGCTGGAGCGAATAATATATCCGTTCACATAGAGGCGTGCGACCATCTTCACAGAACGATTCAGCTGATTAAAGAAAATGGGGCAGAAGCAGGGGTTGCACTTAATCCTCATACGAATGTGGATTTATTGCACGATGTATTAGCTGATATTGATTTGGTCCTAATCATGAGTGTGAATCCTGGATTCGGTGGGCAGAAGTTTATAGACAACACATTAAATAAGATCCGTAAGATCAAGCAAGAAATCACAGCGCGCAATCTCAATACCAAAATAGAAATCGACGGTGGAGTAGGATTGTTAAACGCGGAAAAGATTTTACAAGCGGGTGCTGATGTGTTAGTGGCTGGCTCTAGTGTTTTCAAATCCGAGAATCCAACGGAAACTATTAAAAAATTAAAGTCTTTAACTGGTCAGAACACTTTCAAGGCTTAAATTTCGTTCGGTTCTTAATTATGGGGAAATCAACATTATATCTTCTACTTATTTTATGCGCATTCCAACTATCAGGACAGGAAATAGAAGTCTTCGGTAAAGTTACGGATCTTGAGGCTGGAACGCCGATTGATTTTGTGACGGTCTACCTAGAAGGAGGGAGTTACGCTACGGAAACAGACAGCGAAGGTCTGTATAGACTTAAAGCACCAGCCAATACAGATATCTATATAATTTTTACCAGAATTGGTTATTCGGAAGCTAAAGTATTTGTAGAGAAAACAAAAGAAGGAATTACCCGAAATATTAATGCACAGATGGCACCTAAAACTTCAGAATTAGGTGTAACCATTACGGAGTCCAGAATCGAGGATCTAGGGATTATAAGGGAAGAAGTAGAAGACTTGGTTTACTTGCCTACTGCTTCAGGAAATTTTGAGAGTGTGCTCCCTAGCATTGCGTTAGGTGTTTCAAGTGGAACTGGAGGTGAGTTAAGTTCACAATATAATGTGAGAGGTGGAAATTATGATGAGAATTTGGTTTATGTCAATGATTTTGAAATTTATCGTCCACAGTTGATTCGAAGTAGCCAGCAAGAAGGCTTGTCGTTTCCTAACATTGACCTCATAAGAGATCTACAATTTTCGAGTGGTGGATTTCAAGCTAAATATGGAGATAAGCTCTCTTCAGTTTTAGACATTAGTTATAAAAGACCGGAAGAATTTAAAGCAACGGCAAGTGGATCATTACTTGGCGCATCAGCGCATATAGAAGGTTCTAAGCAGATCGGGAAAAATAAGTATAACAAATTCAGATATCTAGTAGGCGCAAGGTATAAGACGACGAAATACCTTCTAGGTTCGCTTGACATAGAAGGAGAATATTTGCCCAATTTCACAGACTTTCAGACCTACTTAAGTTATGATATTAATAAGTCATGGCAAGTAGGCGTGCTTGCAAATTATAATAAATCAGTATATAATTTCACTCCGGAGTCAGGACAGCAAGGTGCTGGATTTGTGGATTTTGCATTGCAATTATTGACATTTTATGAAGGTCAGGAGAAAGATGGTTTTACTAATGGGATGACAGGGGTTTCATTGACTTACTTACCAGAGCGTGAAAGAAACCCAGTCTATATGAAGTTCTTAGCTTCATCATATACGAGCCAAGAATCGGAAACATTTGACATTATAGGCGAGTACTTTTTACAACAAATAGAAACTAATTTTGGGAAAGATAATGCAGGTGAACCGATCGCATTACTAGGAACTGGTGCTCAGCATGAGTTTACAAGAAATTTATTATTTGCCAATGTTAATAACTTCCAATATAAAGGAGGAATAGAATTACAATCAGATAATGGTTCGGGATCTAACCATTTTTTAGAATGGAGTGCTAAGTACCAATCAGAATACATTTTTGATAAGATCAATGAGTGGGAACGCTTAGACTCAGCTGGATATTCGATTCCATATAATGGAGAAACGATACCTTTGAACTTTTCATACCAGACCAACAATACCTTATTGTCTAATCGATTTACTGCTTACTTTCAAGATGCCTATTCACTTTATACTGGTAGTGCAGAATGGAGATTTGTAGCAGGAGCAAGGTTTTCTTACTGGGATTTAAATAAGGAATCATTTATAAGTCCTAGATTTCAAGTTTTGTATAAGCCGATAAATAACAGGAATGACTTGACCTTTAAGTTGTCAGGAGGGGTTTATAATCAATCACCATTTTATAGAGAGATGAGACTAGAAGATGGTTCTTTGAATACGGACTTGCAATCTCAGAAGTCTCTTCATCTTGTAGGAGGACTAGGGTATGACTTTTATTGGAGATCGGTAAGTTCGAAGAAATTTCGGTTGATATCAGAGATTTATTATAAGAAGATGACGGATATTGTTTCTTATGAAATAGACAATGTGCGGATCAGGTATTCTGGTGAGAATGATGCGAATGCTTATGCTGCAGGAATCGATGTTCGGGTCAATGGAGAATTTGTTCCTGGAGCTGAATCTTGGGTGAATTTGTCATTTTTGAAAACGAATGAGCAGTTAATAGGGGTCGAACATTTACAACGATCAATCGGTGATTCGATTGCAACTCCAGTTGATTGGGTTCCAAGACCTACGGATCAATTCATGAGTCTTAATATGTTTTTCCAAGATTATCTACCGATGAACAAGAACTTTAAGATGAACTTGAATTTGGGGATCAGTACTGGTTTACCATTTGGATTAAAAGGAAATAATAAAGTCTATCGAAATACATACAGGTATCCACTTTACCAGCGAGTCGATATTGGTTTCGCTTACATGCTTTGGGACCGTGCGAACAAAGAAAAGCGACCGAATCATCCATTGCGTGTCTTCAGGAAGTCCTGGTTGAGTTTGGATGTTTTGAATATGCTTCAGATTCGAAATATAGCCTCATACACATGGGTGAAAGCAATTAATAATCGTCAGTTTGCCATTCCTAATGCCCTTACCTCAAGGAGGGTTAATTTACGTTTCAAAGTAGAATTTTAGATTGATATTTCTAAAACAGCAAGTTGTCGTTCTTCTGGGACTAATTAGATCGGTACGCCGAGCAGCGCCATGAGTGCAAGCAAGGATTGCCGAGCTATTATCAGTGCAGTCATTTGTTTTTTGTTTTTAGTTTTCAGGCAAGACTGGTGAAATTAATATTTATAAAATAGCAAGTTGTCGTCCCTCTGTGACTAATTAGATCGGTACGCCGAATAGAGCCATGAGTGCAAGCAAGGATTGCCGAGCTATATTGAATGTAGTTATTAGTTTTTTGTTTTTAGTTTTTAGACAAGACTAATGAGATTGATACTTTTAAAACAGCAAGGTGTCGTGCTTCTGGGACTGATTAGATCGGTACGCCGAGAAGCGCCATGAGTGCAAGCAAGGATTGCCGAGCTATACTGAGTGCAGTTATTAGTTTTTTGTTTTTAGTTTTTAGTCAAGACTAATGAGATTGATATTTCTAAAACAGCAAGGTGTCGTCCCGCTGGGACTGATTAGATCTGCACGCCGGGCAGCGCCATGAGTGCAAGCAAGTATTGCCGAGCTATTTTGAGTGTGGTTTTTAGTTTTCAGCATAAGGACTAGAGAGGTTGAGATCAACCAAACCAACTTTTTAAATTCATCAAACCTGATCCACTCCAATTAACCCTAACCTACTGATTCCTCAACAAAGTCACATCACCTCTATAATCTATCGTATCACCATTATCAATTTCAATCTGAATCGTATAAATATACACATCAGAAGGAGCCAATTTATCATTTGGTAATCGACCATTCCAACCAGTCTCTAAAGCACACTCGATATCTTCACATTCGAAAACCTTTTCTCCCCATCTATTGTAAATCGCAAATTTCTTAACATCCCAGTTATCTAATTCTGCTCGCGATCTTTGGACAAGTCTGAAAACATCATTTGCTTCATCATTATCAGGAGTAAATGCGTTCGGTAGATCGAATTCAGGAAATGCACCTACTGCAAAAGTGTTGCCTTCCCATGTACATCCGTTTTCATCGATTATTCGAACTGAATAACTAGTTCTACCTGTATCTTGTGTAGTAGTAAATGGATTACTTGAAACACCTAAAGAGCTTCCCTCTTCGAACCATTCAAAGGTTGTATTCGGGCCGAAAGATGTTTGTTCATCTGCCATCAAAGTAATTTCTCCCCCAGCTGGTACGGTATCATTAGGCGATACAGTAACCTGAATCGGTCGAATCGAGGCATCAATTTGCAATGTATTCTGCGCTGAATATTCACAACCATCTACATCCACTGTTACCGTAAAAGTGGTACTTTCATCCACAGTAGCTATTGGATTAGGACAATCACTACAAGATAAAACACTTGCAGGACTCCATTTTATATTAGAAATTTCTCCATTGGCCTGTATGGATAGTTGTACGGGCGAGCCCGGGCAGACATTATTATCACTGAAATTGATCGCTAAGAAAGCATCTAATATTTTCACAGTCCCCATTGCTGTCGTCGGACAACCATCCGCTTTCATACTGACCGTAAAGGTCGTTGTACTGCCTACAGAAGCTATCGGATCTATACAGTCATCACAAGTTAAGTCTGGCATACCTGGATCCCACATGATCTCTTCTAATTCATGCTCTGTCTCTATCATCAACTGAACAGGATCAAATGGACATAATGCAGAAGTATCAGAAACCAGTACTTCAACTGCTGGATCTAAAACAAATATTTCTTTTTCTATGGTGTCCATACAGGCACCATTCGTAGCTATTCTTCTAAACGTTGCTGTATCTGCAGCAACTATCGCTAAGTTTCGATCATCAAGATCACTAACGATGCCCGGTGCAGATTCCCACATAAATGATATATTAGGGAAATGAGTTTGATTATATCCTGAGGAAACTATTGTTATTACTTCACCGATACAATACATATCCTTTTCTTGGATGATTTCAAATTCCATTGCAGGAAGTGAATCAACTTGAATCCATGTTGAATCAGTTGCAATACAGCCATCGAAATCCATTGTCGCTATCGCATATCCAGATACAGTTGGCTTTGCAAGTACTTCCGGACCTTCCATAGATGAAATGTTTTCTATATCACTATTTGCCCATGAAATATTAAGACCATTAGAAGTGCCTTGGGTGGATAACATGATAGAATCTGGAAAACATAAAAATACGGTATCTGGCGGCGTAATGGTTAATTCATTAGGCTGAACGGTAACATTGATCTCAGTTGAATCTGCACACGCCCCTGAATAACTAGTTGCAACAAGTTTATATGTTTGATCTTCCTTAGGTGTCAATATTGGATTAGGGATTGTATCATTACTTAGATTATCAGATGGCGTCCATTGATATTTAGTACCTACGCTTAATGGATCTTCAGCTAATAAAAGCGGATACCCCTCACATATCATGGTATCTGTTACGAGAACTTCAGGAAAAATAAACTCATCCACTTGTAGGTAAAGCGTATCACTCGCTACACATCCATTTAATTCTACAAAAACAATATAAGGTATAGGTTCGATTGATGTCGTTGTTGGTTTTATTACAGTTGTCTGAGAACCAGGTGAAAGAACACCTAGATCTGCGTTGTCCCACGTAATCCCCATCCCATTGGTGTTGGTTTCTATACTAACAGTGATACTATCACCTAGACACATTCTTAGATCATCATCGGTTACAATACTTACCTCTGGTTCTATAGGAACAATGGTAACAGTTGCTGTACCTGCACATGCAGGATCCGTGAATGGATCGATACTTCCCATTACGGTGAATGTTGTCGTCTCTTGTGGATTTTCGAAAACTGGATTCTGAATATTAGGATCACTAAGATTATCCGCTGGTGACCAAACGTAATTCGTTGCACCACTTGCAGATAAAGTATAGTCTATTCCTGAACAAACGAAAACTGTATCTTGCCCATTCTCTAACTCTATTTCTATCGATTCTCTTATTTCTATCGTTAGTGTGACTATTTCTATTTCACCACATCCGAAATCATTGTTGAAAGTTATTTCTATGGTTTCTGTTCCTTCATTAAGGTCATCTGCAAAAACTGTTACTGGAAAAGTAACTAATGTTTGTCCTGCTTCGATGACAATAGTATCTGGTAGGTCAATTTCGTAATCTACTCCCAAAGTAGCAGTACCACCTAATTCAGGTACAAATTTTAAGTCATTTTCCTGTGCTGTATTTAATTGGATTACTAACTGATCTTGACCATCTGAACATTTTTCTAACAGGTAATCAAAACCATAAGAAGTAATTAGCGATAAGTCTGGAACCGTATTCGTTAGTTCTGAAATAAATACGCCAGAATCCCAACCAAAATCTACTCGATCAGCAATGGCAAATTTTAGATTATAAGTATTACAAGGAATCACTTGAGCTGAAGCCGTTAAACTTTTAGTATTGCCATTTCTTCCTACGATTAATCCATCATATTCTGTACTCTTACCACCTTCATTATTTCTGAAATATTCCCAATTGGATTCACTATTTACGCTGTTAATCTCTATCGCAGTATTTGTTCCAGGGATAAGCGCTAAATTTTTCTTACCACCTAATTCAGGCAGTCCTTCTATTCCAGGGCCTTCTATAAATAATGCAAAAATATCGTTGAACTCTGAAGTTTCAAATTCTGGATACTCTTCAGAACCAAATAAGAATTCGAAATTTAATTCATTTGAATTTACAGTAGCTTCCACCTCTATGATACAAGCATCTGTAGAAGCAAGGTTAGTTCCTAGTAATTTAGATAATGCATCTAAGTCCTCATCACCTTCTGTAATTAATTCCGCACCAGTTTCTGAACTGCTGTTAGGGCCAACTGCTAAAGCTGCCGATCCCGATGTAAGCAATATCCCTTTTTCAAGACCAAGGTCTGAATTGTCTCCAGCCTGAAAGGTCCCGAATGCACCATCAGCGCAGTCTATATTGGTAACGACAATATCTACTAAAGAAGAAGATAAACTCTCTATTAGCGCTTCTGCCGTTGCCCCTGTGTTTACATTTATTGATCTCGGAGTTTCACACTTTCTATCACTACATTGCCAGCTAGCTTTAAAGCCTTCCATCTCTATACTGCCATCCGTTATCATTCTGACCGTTAAGCAATTACTACCATAAATGGTTTTGCATACACCTCCATTTCCATTGACATCATCAAAGTCAAATCCTGAAAAAGAGGTAATAATTTCTGAATCAGTGTCTGGTCCATCATAAAAGATAAATTGATCACTTCCATTTTCAATATTATAGTACTCAAGATTGAAAGCTATACATTGATTAACCACACTTGGACAAATCGTGAAAACATTATCTTCATTTGAGCTATAATTTCCGTTCGCGCCTCCAGTATCATAAAGTATTCCTTCACAGTCCGTAGTACTATCATCTAACATCGTATACTCAGCACTTTTGGTAACTACACAAATCGTGAAATCACCTGCTGCTTCATCTCCAGTAAAATTATCAACTCTGATATAATACAAATCATTAGGCGTCAGGTTAGTTACTTCAAAGTTTAAAGTGGATTCTCCTGCTTCTGATGTCGCACAAGTATTTAAAGCAAAGATGTTATCCGGACAAAATCCACGGTATAATCCAGCTTGAATATTAGTTAGAGGACTACCATTTTCATCGGATCCATTGATCTGAATAACGTAATCAGTTAACTCTGAATCGGCCACAAAACTAAACCAAACATCTCTGGATGGATCGTTAATGAAGCAGTCCGGAACGTTATTACTTCCTATGTCAGAAGCAGTTGCGCCAGTGTTAGAATATATGATATCCTGGCATACAGGAGCTGTACCTAAGTTAATTGTTCCTGCACAGTCATCATTTACGGGTTGACCATAAAGGGTTGCTGTTAGGAATAAAGCAATAATTGTAATAAGGTTCTTCATAGATCTTGAAGCGATGGATTTAATTATAATTAGTTGACAAAATACAGAAATAATTTTAATTGCAACTTTCCAGATTTTTCTTTACTTCTTGGATACTAGTTTCCGGAAGTTTGTTGTCCCAAGCTGAATTAACATAATTTATAATATTTGTAATATCTACATCAGTTAAATTTTTAAAACCTTCCATAGGCATCATGTATTTTTTTCCATTAACCACGATCTCTTCTTCGAGTCCATTTAATATAATGCAGGCAAATTTTTCATTGTTTTCCTTTAGATAATCACTGTTGTTCAAAGGAGGGTAGAGGTTTTTCAAGCCATTCCCATCTAAGCCATGACAGTTAGAGCAATACGTCTGATAAAGTCTTTCTCCCTGAGCATAGATATTGTTCTGGCAATAAATAAAAGTAATACTGACTAAAATTAATAAGATGCTATTCCTCATTTTCTGCTAGTAATTTTTTGATGTCAAGTATAAAGTCATCCACGTCTTCTGAATCTGTTCCTTCACAAAACGCACGAATGTGTCTATTTTTATCAATGAGTAGCAATTTTCCTGTGTGATTAAATCCTCCAGGTGCATCTCCATCTTCTATCACTACACTAAAATAATCAGTAGCAATGTCATGTAATTTATCCTTATCACCTGTTAAAAAGTGCCATTTAGGTGCCTCGACTTCTAATTTAGAAGAATAATTCTTCAGCTGGGCAGGTGTATCTCTTTTCGGATCCATGGTAAATGAAACCAGTTTTACATTTTCATTTTTGAATTCATCATGAATTCTGAGCATTTCCTTCGTCACTAGCGGACAAATAGAAGGGCAGTGGGTGAAAAAGAAATCTGCAACATAAATCCCGGAATTTAAATCTTCATTGGTAACTACGATGCTATCTTGATTCAGAAAAGAGAAGTCAGGAATGCTGTGCGCAACTTCCACGCCATCGATAACCTCTTTTTCCCCGAGAATAGGCAGTGGCTGATCATTCTCGCAGGAAGCAAATAGAAATATTAGAAGAATACCAAGTAATCCTTTAATTGTCAATGTGTTTTTGTGCATTTTCGATGCTTTTATATATAGCGTCTGCTACTTTTTGAATTTTAATTTTTTCTGAGGTATAAAAACTTTCCAGTTTGTCCTCTGCTGGTTCTTTATAATCCTGCATCCAGAGCATCATGCCTTCTTCTGCTGATTCTAGTTCGCTGATGATATTTAAGATTTCCGTTGAATCTGAACTGGATTTTGCCTTTTCTTCTAATTTCTTAACATAAGATCTAATTTTTCCCATCTCTGCCATGGAATCATCGTGTACTTTCATCACTTGTGCTCTTTGAGCTTCTAGGGAAGGTGATTTAGGTGCACAAGCGTAGACTAAAACTAGGAGTGCAATAAAGTATTTCATTTCTTATGATTTATGCCGCTAAAGTATAAACAATAATTCGTTTAACCTTGTTGTAACACAAATAATAAATGTATGAGGAAAAGAGGAATTGTCTGGTTTCGTTCTGACCTAAGATTACATGATAATGAAGCTATTTTCGAAGCTATTAATCATGTTAAGGAATTATTATACGTTTATGTATTTGATGAACGAGTTTTTTTAGGCAAAACGAAGTACGGATTTAGGAAAACAGAGAAGTACAGATCTAAGTTTATTATTCAAAGTATTCACAACTTAAGACAGAATTTAAAAGAAAGAGGCTGTCGATTAATAGTTAGGGTAGGGAAGCCTGAGCTTATTCTACCTGAGATATGCAAAGAAAGTGATTCAAGTTGGATCTTCTGTAATAGGGAACGAACCAGTGAAGAAAAGTATGTGCAGGATGAATTAGAAAAGAATCTATGGAGTATCGGAAGAGAAGTTAGATTTTGTAGAGGGAAGATGCTTTATTACACCAGTGACTTACCATTTCCGATAACCCATACACCTGATACTTTTTCGGCATTTAGAAAAGAAGTAGAAAAATTCGTTCCAGTCCGAAAGCCATTACCTACAGCGGATATAGAAATTCCTGATTCTAGGTTTAAAATAGAAGACGGAGAAATTCCAGACTTAAGTGATTTTGGATTTACAGATGAAGAGCAAAAATTTGATCCACTATTACTTGGTGGTGAATCTGCAGGCTTGCATGAAATGAACTACTATTTGTGGGACTCTAATTTGGTAAGTACTTATAAAGAAACTAGAAATGGACTTCTAGGGCGGGATTATTCTTCCAAGTTTTCAGCATACCTTTCGGCGGGTTGTCTCTCGCCTAAACTAGTTGCACACCAAGTATTTTCGTATGAAAAAGAACGTAATAAGAATGAATCAACCTATTGGTTAGTCTACGAACTAATGTGGAGGGATTTCTTTCGACTGATGGGGAAGAAGTATGAAAATTCAATATTCCAACTAGGAGGCATTCAACAAAGATCTGATGTGAACAGCGAAGAAGACATGGAGGCTTTTGAGAAATGGTCAAGTGGAAATACTGGTGTTCCGTTTGTCGATGCGAACATGACTGAATTGAACGAGACTGGATTTATGTCTAACAGAGGTCGCCAAAATGTGGCAAGCTACCTAGTTAATGATATGAAATTGAGCTGGTTACTAGGCGCTTCATACTTCGAGTCTTTACTGATAGACTATGATCCATGTAGCAATTATGGAAACTGGAATTATATTGCAGGAGTAGGAAACGATCCTAGAACTGATCGGTACTTTAATATCGAAACTCAAGCAAAGAAATATGACCCAGAAGGTATGTATATTAAGAAGTGGTCTTAATTTAGAAACGCTTTCTCTCTCATGATTCGGTCGTAAGATGCCTTGATTCTAGATTCTTCTATAGCACCAGATTTAACCATTTTCGAAACACTTTCGATGACCTTGTTCGGGATATCTTCATCATACTTTAGATTGTTTCCGAAAACAAATACATCTACACCAGCATTAAGAGACATTTCAATGATGTTATCGAAGTCGTACATTGCGTTGACCGCTGCCATATGAAGATCATCAGAAAAAAGAAGTCCATCGAACTCCCAATCCTCCCTAAGTATTTTCTTGATTATTTTCTCAGACAAGGTAGCAGGGACAGAGTCTAAGTTAGTGTTTAATACATGTGCCGTCATAATAGCCACCCTTTTTTTCGGTGCCAATGCCTTAAAAGGTTCTAATTCAATTTCTGACCAATACTTCGTGATGTCTGTTACTCCTAAATGAGAATCTGCATCTGAACTGCCATGTCCAGGGAAATGCTTTAAGACAGAAATGATGCTTTTTTTGTTGTGTTCGTCTATCCATATTCCAGCATGCTTGGTTACAGTTTCTACATCTGGACCATAACTTCGTTCTATTTTGCCAATAACTGGATTAGTCGGATTTATTTCAAGGTCTACATCTGGTGCAAAATTGACATTGAAGCCCATACGAGACAGTAAGTCTGCGTTTTGATGAGCATAAAATTTTGTAGAATCTACATCATCTAATGTGCCTAGATATTTATTGGACACACTTTTAGGGAATCCATATTTAGTCTTTAATCGATTAACTCGTCCTCCTTCTTGATCCACAGCCATAAAAAGTGGTGTGTCACTTAGATTCTGAATATCTGCAATTAATGTTTTTAATTGTCCAGGAGATGATATATTTCTCTTCGCTTCTTTCTTGACGACGTCATAATCGAATAAGATAATGCCACCTACTTTTTCATCTTTAATACTAGTCTTAACAGACTCGCTTACTTCATCGATATTCATACCTCGAAATCCAATCATGATCATCTGACCAATCATTTGTTCCAATGTAGGAGTAAGCTGGGACGATGATGGAGAAGTCGGGCTACAACTAAGACTGATCATCACAAATAGTAAACATATTTTTTTCATTCTGAGACTATTGAAATTGACGAAGTCCGAAAAAATCCTTCTAGATAGGCTTTGATCTGATTTTCTTTTTCATAAATTATAGGTTCTGGAATATCAGATTTCCACTTTAGAATTGCTACCGGCTTAAAGGCGCTTTCTTTATCCGTCTCAGATTTCATGATATTTCCTAGAGAAACATCTTCGAGCTCCTCGTAACTTTTTAAAATACTGTTCTTGGCGGACAGTAAATCAGCGTCTGAAGCTTTATTCTTATTGATTTGCTTATTCAGTTCATTTCTAGCAGCTGCATTTAATTTCTGCAAATTATTAATGGAATCAATGTAGATTTCGTCCAGGCTATTCACTTGATCTTGTAGGATATTAAAGTGATTCAGATCAACTTCCGAAGTATATAAAACTTTGACATTTAGATTAGATAATCCTAATTCGTTCAGTTTTTGTTGACAATTGACCTGAAGCATAGAATCATTAGCATAGCCATAGACTTTAAGAATCAATAAGCTATCTTTTGTTATTAATTTGTAGTCATCCAGGTATTCCTTGTCTTTGCCGAAGTTAGCGACCAGCATTTTCTCAATATTATTTTCTCTGTCAATGTTTTGGATGACTTTATTAAGGATGAACAAACTCGGAATAATGGTGATCAAAGAAAAAAGAGTTACATAAATCATGTTTCGCTTCTTCTCTCGCTTATTAGGATACTTTCGAAATGGAAACTTCAGAAGTCTGACGATCACATAGGTAGATAAGCAGATAAAGAAGGTATTCGAAAAGAAAAGATAGAAGGAGGAAAGGATAATTTCTGTTTCCCAGTTAGCTATACCATATCCTGTTACACAGAGCGGAGGCATTAAGGCTGTGGCAATGGCAACACCTGGTATGGTTGTGCTAATATCTTTTCGTGCGACAGAGATTATACCGGCAACACCTCCGAAGAATGCAATAAGCACATCTAGTATAGTAGGTTCCGTTCTGGCTTTTATTTCAGACCCAAACGTTCCGATAGGCGTAATGGTGAAATAGATGGTACTTACGAGAATGGCAATAAAGATGGCAACAGAAAAATGTTGTAGCGAAGTTTTAATAACTCGACGATCATTAATTCCTACTCCTAGTCCAATTCCTAAGATGGGAGCCATTAACGGAGAAATTAACATCGCGCCGATGATGACTGCAGGTGAATTTCTATCCAGGCCTATAGAAGCGATCATGATGGAACATATAAGCATCCACGCATTTGCCCCAGAAAGACTTTTTCGACTATTAATTTCTTCGATGGTTGCGGCTTTATCTACACCGTGCTTGAGATCCCAAATTTCATTTAGAATGTTTAGAAAGAAATTTTTAACATGCGAAAACTCAATCTGAGGTTCATCGTTTATCGGTGAATTGCCGTTAGCGTCATTATCCTGAAGTGCCATATTACCTACTTTTTAATTAAGCCATCCTCCATTGTTAGTGATCGGTCACTCATATCAGCAAGTTCATTGTTATGGGTTACGATTACAAAACTTTGATTGAAATCAGTTCTTAGTTTGAAAATAAGATGATGTAGTTCTTCAGAGGTGACATTGTCCAGATTTCCCGAAGGTTCATCTGCGAATATAATTTGTGGATCATTGATCAATGCGCGTGCGACTGCAACGCGCTGTTGTTCTCCACCTGATAACTGGTTAGGCTTATGAGTAAGACGGTCAGATAATCCAAAGTAATCAAGTAACTCTTTTGCTTTATTTGTAAGCTGTTTTTGATTGGATTTCGCAATCATTCCAGGAATCATTACATTTTCTAGTGCTGTAAATTCATTCAGCAGGTGATGGAATTGGAAAATAAAGCCTAATTTTTGATTTCTGAACTTTGCTAACTGTTTAGGGTTGAGCTTTGATATTTCTTGATCTGCAATGATTAATGATCCCTCATCTGCTGAATCTAATGTCCCTAGAATATGAAGCAAAGTACTTTTTCCGGTTCCAGATTTCCCGACAATGCTGACGACCTCTGCTTTCTGAATCTCTAAGTTAATGCCTTTTAATACTTGTAGATCTCCGAAAGATTTTTTTATGTTCTGTGCAATTAGCATTGTTAGACTTCAAAATTTTAATATAAAAAAAACTAAATATATGTTTTATAAAATTGAAATATAATCAGGTTCACATTATTTGCACAAAGAATTTGATTTTTTTAAATATATTTTGAATTTCTAACGTTGTAGTACTTGAATATAAACCTTAAAATGAATTGTTAATCATGACGTATTACTCAAACTTAATTCGGAATTAACAATTATTCTCTTATTTTTGGGCTATAGATTAAGTGAGAAACATAGTTTTTATCAACCGATATGAAGATACTTCAACTCTGTAAAAAATTTCCCTATCCATTGAAAGATGGAGAGACTATTGCTGTTACTTATCTAAGTAAAGCCTTGTATGAATTGGGTTGTGAAATAACGCTTTTGTGTATGAATACTAGCAAACATCATACGGATGTGGCTAATATTCCTGATAATTATAATCATTATAAAGATATTCATTTCGTAGATATCGATAATTCAATAACGCCGTTTGGAGCTTTTACCAACTTGTTTAGAAAAGAATCTTACCATGTTTCTAGGTTTATTAGTGATGAGTTCAAAACTGCAATTATTGATATCTTAAGCAAAGAAGAATTTGATGTTATTCAATTAGAAACATTATACTTAGCACCATATGTAGATCTGATTAGAGAACATACGAATGCCATCATTACGATGAGAGCGCATAACGTAGAGCATGAAATATGGGAGCGAATAACTAAGAATACAACGTTTTTTCCAAAGAAAATTTACCTTAACTACTTAACTAAGAAGCTTAAGAAATTTGAATTAGATAACCTGAACGCATATGATTATTTAATTGCGGTTACGAAGAAGGATCTAAAAACTTTCAAAGAATTAGGTTATAAAAATGGCGCAATTGCTTCTCCTATTGGGATTGAGACAAAATCGTACAAGATAAAGCCTACCGCAGCTCGGGAAAATGAGTTTTCTCTTTGCTTTATTGGTTCTTTGGATTGGCGTCCGAATACAGAAGGCCTTGATTGGTTCTTACAAGAAGTCTGGCCGAGCATGCATGTTAAATTTCCAAATTTGAAATTACACATCGCTGGTAGAAATACACCTTATAGTATAATGAGCTTGAATCTTCCTAATGTTATCATTCATGGGGAAGTAGAAAGTGCCATCGGATTCTTAGGAGAACATACTGCTTTAGTTGTTCCATTATTTAGTGGTTCTGGTATGCGAGTGAAAATTCTAGAAGGAATGGCACTAGGGAATGTCGTTATAACTACAAGATTAGGATTAGAAGGAATCGATGCTAAGCACGGAGAAGAAGTTCTAATCGCGGATACGACGGATGCATTTATCAATTGTGTAGAACAGTGTATTAATGATGAAAAATTGGTAGAACGAATTAGTGAAAACGCTATAGAATTTGTCGCTAATACCTATGATAACATCGATAATGCGAAAGAACTTCTAGATACTTATAAGGAGTTAATGATTAAGTACGCTTAAGAGTTATAACCGAGATTTATTCCACTCGTCCTACTTCTCGAAGTCCTTCACCGATTCTATCTGTTAATGCATCTCCTAAATCTTTGCGAGCTCGTTCTGCATACTTTTCAATTTCAGCAACAATATTTAAGTTTTCTGCGAATACATTCACGGTTTCACTCGGATCGTCCTTTAGATTATATAACTCTGTTCGCTCCATGTCTATGAATCGATAACTTCCTGGTAAGCCATCTTTGCCTGGTTCCTGACCATGCATGGTTCTGTATCGATGTGGAAATACCATTTTCCAATCACCATATCTAATCGCGTGGAGTTCATTAACTTTATAATAGTACAGAAAGATTTCGTGTGGATTTTCCTTTGTTTCTCCAGTCCAGATATCCCACACATCTAGACCATCTATTTTCAAGTGCGGAAGTTCTGCTCCTGTTAATTTAGCAACGGTAGGCAAGATGTCCATTGCATAGAATGGAGTCTGAATTTTTTCGTCGGCACTGATCTTCCCTGGAAAGGAAACAATAAATGGCGTTCTGTGTCCACCCTCCCATGAAGTACCTTTCGCTTCCCTGAATATTCCTGAGTTACCAGCATGGTTGCCATAAGCTTTCCACGGCCCATTATCCGAAGTGAAAATGACGAGTGTGTTTTTATCTAATTCCAGTTCTTTAAGGGTTTGTAATATTTCCCCCACACTCCAGTCTAATTCAAGCATCACATCACCATAAAGCCCGTTTTCTGATTTACCCTTGAATTTGTCAGAAACAAATAAAGGCACATGTGGCTGGGGATGAGCTAGGTAGAGGAAAAATGGTTCTTCTTTGTGTCTTTTGATGAAATCAACACTGTGATTAGTCAAGTCAACCGTTAAATTAGACTGATCAGTCAATGTATCAATTACATCATTTCCTTGAATTAAGGGCAGAGGCTTGAAATTGAAAACCGGTCCCTGTTGAGGATGAAATGGCCACATGTCGTTTGAATAAGGAATTCCTATATATTCATCGAATCCATGATTTAGAGGCAAGAACTTTGGATCATCGCCTAAGTGCCACTTCCCAAAAGCACCGGTGTGATAACCTTCCTTTTTTAGCATCTCTGCGATGGTGATTTCGCTAAGGTTAATTCCGATTTTTGAATCTGGCATCATCGCATTATGAATTCCGACTCTATTCGGGTAACATCCCGTAAGTATAGAAGCTCTAGAAGCAGAGCAGATGGGCTGCCCAGCATAATAGCCTGTGAATTGTGCACCTTCCTCAGCCATTTTGTCTAGGTTCGGAGTTTGATTCAAGGTAGAACCAAAGCAGGACAGATCTGCATAACCCATATCATCTGTTAAGATAATGATCACATTCGTATGCGCTAATGGAGTTTCTTCATTACAAGAAAAAAGAAGAAGTAATGGTAATAACAATAACGATAGCTTCATGCAAACAAATATAATAGAATATAGACACCGAATTATAGTTGAAAGTGTATTTTAGCGTGAAATTTAGAGAACTTAAAGTATTGAAATTAGTTATCCTATCTTCACGATTCCCATTTCCTTTAGAGAAAGGCGATAAACTTAGATTGTATCACCAAATTCAAGGGTTAGCTAAGCATCATGAAATTCACTTAATTTCTTTATCGGATTCAGATGTGTCAAAGGCTGATCTTGATAAGATGAAAGAGTGCTGTGAAACGGTTACTATATTTAATTGCTCGAGAATGTCTTCTGCTTTGCACGCTAGCAGAAGCATATTCAATACCATTCCATTTCAGGTCAATTATTTCTACTCGAAGAAAATTCGAAAGCAAGTCCAAGCTCATATTCTCAAATTAAATCCAGACGCTATTTACTGTCAATTAATAAGGATGGCAGAATATACAAAGGATCTACCTTATCCTAAGATTCTAGATTACATGGATGCTTTTTCATTGAATTATTCTAGAAGAGTGAAGCATGAATCCTTTCTGAAAAAGGCATTTTTTAAGATGGAATCGAAGCGACTGCAGCGATATGAAGTCAACATCGCAGGGTCTTTTGATAAATTGACCATTATATCAGAACAAGATAGCAAGTCTATTATTACGAGTAAAGACATCACTGTGATTTCGAACGGCTTAAATGCAGAATATTTTAAACCTAGAACACAAGATAAACCTTATGATCTTCTATTCGTTGGGAATATGGGTTATCACCCTAATATTCTAGCGGCTAAGTTTATCGTTAATAAAATAAAGCCACTTTTGGCAACAGAAACTAAGTTGCAGATTGCAGGGGCAAGACCAAGTGGAGCCGTAAGAGCTTTTGCTTCTGAGCATGTTGAGATTACAGGCTGGGTTGATGATATAAGAACGGCATATGCTTCTGCGAAAATTTTTGTTGCTCCGATATTTAGCGGCGCGGGCCAGCAAAATAAGATTTTAGAAGCGATGTCGATGGGACTAATTTGTATAACAACTCCTACGGTCAATGAAGCGATAGGAGCTGAAAATAAAAAAGAATTATTTATTGCCACTAAACCGGAAGAGTTTGCTAAGTTGATTAAGGAGATTTTAGCAGACCCAGAAGCGTTTAAAATAATAGGATTAAATGCCCGGAAATTTGTAAAAGAGCATTTTTCTTGGGCGATAGAAAACAAAAAGTTGAATGATGTCATTATTAATTGCAGAAAAGAGAAAGAAAATGCATAACCAATTAAATACTATCGAAGAAGCTGTTGAAGATATCAAAGCTGGAAAAATCGTCATTGTAGTCGATGATGAAGATAGAGAGAACGAAGGAGATTTTATCTGTGCAGCTGAAATTGTTACACCGGAGATTATCACCTTTATGGCTACGCATGGGCGTGGGTTAATTTGTACTCCATTAGATGAAGATCGTGCAGAAGAGTTAGAACTGAATATGATGGTAGGAACGAATACTGCACTTCATGAAACAGCATTCACGGTTTCTGTAGATTTAATAGGACAAGGATGCACGACTGGTATTTCTTCATATGATAGAGCAACTGGAATTAAGGCATTAATTGATCCTAAGTCTAAGTCAACGGATTTTGCTAGGCCAGGACATATTTTTCCGTTAAGAGCTAAAAAAGGTGGCGTATTGCGTCGAACAGGACACACAGAAGCTGCGATTGATTTAGCAAGACTTGCTGGATTTGAACCTGCTGGTGTCTTAGTAGAGATTCTGAATGAAGATGGGACGATGGCTAGATTACCACAATTGGTGAAAATTGCTGAAAAACACGATCTTAAGATTATATCTATAAAAGATCTTGTGGAATACAGAATGAGAACCGAGCGAATCATTAAGAAAGAAATAGAAGTGGATGTTCCATCTAAATTAGGTGATTTTAAAGTTGCCATTTATAGCCAGTTAACTACTGGAGATAGGCACCTCGCTATTTATAAAGGTGACATTAAGGCAACTGATTCTGTTTTGGTAAGAGTACATTCTCAGACTGAAACTGGAGATATTCTAGGCACTTTGTTTGGTGAATACGGCACTCAACTTCAGTCTTCTCTGAAAATGATCGAAGAAGAAGGGGTAGGCGTATTACTGTATATGAGACATGGCGAAAAAGGTGATTCTATCATTTCAAAGCTGAAGGAGCTAGATAACAATCCGACAAACGATCCACTTAAGAAGGAAGAGCAGAGAGATTTTGGAGTAGGCGCTCAGATTTTAAGAGATTTAGGTGTAGATAAAATAAAGCTAATCAGTAATCATCCTAAGAAAAGAATCGGACTGATAGGTTACGGATTGGAAATTGTTGAGAATGTAGCATTGGTTTAATTTGAAGATCAAGAATAAAAAGGACATTCAGGTATTGCAAGATACCATCACTAGGGAGCTTGGAGTTGATATTTCGAAGTATCGCGATGAAGATGTTGCGGATAATTTGGTGGATTTACTAGTCTTTCCGAAATACATCTTTAAGTGGATTTCAAGGCCAGTCTTAATAGCATTCTTAGTATACATAGCAGGTTTTTTCTTGATCGATTTGGTCCATGTTCAATATCTGATTTATGGTATTGTTGGTTTAGTGTTGTTTCTCTTAGTGGGCTTTTTTGGAGGGGTTTTGAACTTGAGTAGAAAATTGAATGAAGACTTAGTTAGTATCTCGGAATATTCACTTGGAGTGTTGAAAAACAGCTTGTTAGATGTGAATGATGTGGGTTCTCGGATCAATAAAAATAATATTAAAGATGTCGTTGCCATGCTTTTTCAAGGCGTTATTCATATCGTAACGCTTCCGATGCTAGGGAAAGCGATCGAAAACAAGGTTCCAGTTGTTTCCGGTTTGGTAAAACGTGTCGTAGAAAAGTCGCTTGTGGGCATTTCGAATAGACTCACGTTTGATGATGAAAAGATAGATGAAACCATTATTAATGTTGATGGTGATTCAGTTTTTGTGACTAATTATCTTGGAACGATTGATAAAGCAGGGAAGGGAATAGATGGAACTTTAGGGACTGTGACGAAGGTGATTAGAACTCCGTTCAAGTTGGGTTTTTATATTGCACTGTTTTTTCTGGTGTTATTCATTTATTTAATCTGGTAAGAGATGTGGAAATTAGTATTGGGTCTTCTTTTTTTAGGTCAATTTGTCTATGGGCAAGATGTGAAAAAGGAAGCCTTTAAGATATTGGAAAGTAAGTGCAACGACTGCCATCGTATAGAGAAAAAAGAATCCATTTTTTCATTAGAAAACATGGATATGTATGCGAGGAAGATTAATCGGCAAGTATTCATCTTCAAGATCATGCCTAAGGGCGATGAGGTGAAATTATCAGATAAAGAAAAAGCAAGTCTGAAGACTTGGATTAGGTGGGTGAAAGATCAGAAATAGACGAGTTAGTTTTTGTACAGTAAATTAGTGATCAATGTATTTATACACCTCATTTCTTACCGCTTCTTCTTTTTGTTCTTGGCTCCTCTTTTAATCGGTTTCTTATACTTAAGCTTCATTTTTTCAGCTCGATTCAATTTCTGATTGGTCTTTTTGTTCTTATCCTTTTTCTCATGGAATGCAGCCCCAGCTTCTGCCTTTGTTGCTCTTGGCACCACGACATTCTTCATAATAATTTTCGGTAACTCCTCATCTATCAATACGTCTGATATCTCAACATGCTCAGGCATCTTATTCAGAGGAATGGCAAATTTCATTAAGGCTTCGATATTTGCTAGATATTCCTCCTCAGTTTCAGTTACTAACGAAATCGCAATACCTTTCTTATCAGCACGCCCTGTTCTTCCTATTCTGTGAATGTAATTTTCAGCCTCATCTGGAATGTCAAAATTGATAACATGCGATACTTCCGAAACATCGATTCCTCTTGCAACGATATCTGTCGCTATGAGTAACCTGTATTCGCCACTTGTAAAACTATTCACAGAATTAAAACGGTAATTCTGAGATTTGTTGGAGTGAATTACTCCTATTTGCTCGGGAAAAGTCGGATCTAATTCATCAAATAATTTGTCAGCAAATTTCTTCGTGCTGGTGAAAATTAAAACTTTATTGAATTCTTCAGAATCACTAAGAATGTCTTTTAGTAAATTGACTTTCGTATTGAAGTTCTTAACATAATAAAGAGACTGATCTATATTTTCAAGCGGTGTTCCCATCGGAGCAGCCTCTATCTTAACCGGTCTATTAAAGAAATCTAAAATAATAGCCTCTACTTCTTCTGTCATCGTTGCTGAAAAAAGTAGATTTTGACGTTTTTCTGGAAGGTATTCAAGGATTCTTTTTAATTGCGGAAGGAAACCAAGATTCAACATTTCATCTACTTCATCGATGATGAACTTCTTAATGTTCTTCAGTTTTAGGGCGCCCTTTAAACATAGATCTAATAACCTACCAGGTGTAGCGACGACCACATCAGATCCAGCTTCTACTGCTGCAACTTGCGGCTTGATATTCGCACCTCCATAAGCACCGACAACGACCAAGTTTGTATATGCACTCAGTTTTTCCACTTCTTCGACAACCTGCACGACTAGTTCACGGGTAGGAACAATGATTAATATTTGTGGAAAGCGCTCTTTAGAATACTTCCAAAGTCTTAGGGAAGGGAGCAAATAAGCAAAAGTCTTTCCAGTACCTGTTTGTGCAATACCGATCATGTCCCTCCCAGACATAATAGTGGAGAAGGCTTTCTCTTGAATACTGGTAGGATGGGTTATTTTTAAATCGTCAAGTGCCTTAATTAAGCTCTTGTTCAAATTCAAGTCCCGAAACGTGATTTCACTCATAGAATGCAAAATTAAGAAAATAAGGTAGATGGTAAGATAAGATTCTTATAATTGACAATGAAAAATTGAACTATTTTTTAAGAAAATCGGTTTAATCATTTAGGATATGGTATTATTTTCAATATCTTCGCAATCCTAAATTGAATTTGTTTCTTACCGGTAGGCTTTTTTTCGCATTTGTTTGCCATTAGTATCAATATCAACCAATATTTTCTCACTAAATTAATAATATGGCGAAATCACAAGAATCGTTTGCGAAAAAAGAAAAAGAAAAAAAACGGAAAAAGAAGGCTCAAGAAAAAAGAGAAAGAAGAGAAGCTAGAAAGCTTGCTAAAGAAGAAACAGGCAAGGTGGAATTCGAAGATCTTATACGCTACGTAGATGAAAATGGAAACTTGGTTAAAGAAAAACCAGATCCAACTAAACGTAAAAAAATTAAAATCGAAGACATCGTACTCGGTGCAGCACCTCAGTCTGGACTAGAAGCAGATCCTAACAGAAGAGGAAAAGTTAAGTTCTTTAATGATGAAAAAGGCTATGGCTTTATCATTGACTCTGAAACTAAAGACAGTATTTTTGTACACATTAATGCAGTTGAAAGTGGAGAGCTTAAAGAAAATCAAAAAGTAACTTTCCAGATCGAACACGGTCTTAAAGGTTTAACTGCTGTTAGAGTGGAGCATGTTACTTAAAATGTACAATTAGTTTTCGCAAATCCTTTAATAAGTATTATCCGTCAAGACGTTATTAGTCCTTATATTTGATAATCCTTGATTGTAAGAACAATTATGATTTTTTTGCATATGTTCTAAAAATTAAAGAAGAATTGCGAAAACTAACTACTTACTTACTAGCCTTTTTTTGGATAGGTCTCTTTGCTCAAGAAAGAACTAATCTAGAAAATCCACTTATCGAGAAGCAAATTTTTGATAAAGATAGAATTCCTTTAGTAGAAGGGAAATTACTAAATTATAGTCCTTCCGACGCTCCGAGTCTTTCTATAAAATATTCATTTGCTACTCCTACGATAAAGAAACAGGTTACTCGATCAGCTGAAATCGCTTCAGATGGATCTTTCAATATTAAGCTCGATTTAGGTATCGGTTATCAGGAAGTCTGGTTATCTGTAGGTGATTTATACTATGGACGACTGCTCGCGAATAAAGATCTCTACATCGAACTAGATTTAACTCTTTTACAAGAATCTCCGATTAACCATATTGGAGAAGGAGTTGCATTTAGCGGAACTGACGCGAAAATGAACATGTTCATTAATGAATTTGAAATCTATAAGAGTGATAAAAGAGCCGAAATCGATGATGAAAAGATAAGCATCATCATGTCTAATTCTTTTTCGAAATTAGAAAAGGAAAAAGAACTCAAAAAGGTTTATAAAAAACAAGCCACGATAGAGCATCAGTTCGCTAAGAAAAATGGGAAGAATTTTGAATGGATTCTTGCAAATGATCGAATAGCATCCATGTATGCTGATCTCTTTTCGATTCACTGGGGTAAGAAAATGAGTGATCTACTGAAACAAGAATGTTTGGCTTTTAAGCCATCTATCGTCTCTAATGCAAGTATTCGATACTATGATTTTATAGGGTTATATTACAAAATTCCTAATCGGATAGAAACAAAAATGATCACGGAAAGAACGCTCCGAGCTCAGCTATCTGAAACCACAAGTAGTGCTAACTTAGATCAGTTTCTGAGAGAGTACGACAAGAAAAGAGATCACTTGCAGTACAACGCCGAAGTATATGAACAAGGAGAAATGCTATACCTTGATACCTATGAGGCGGAATTGGAAATGGCCAGTCTAGATTTACAACTCCAAAAAATTAATAAACTTTCGAAAGAGAAATCTGCGTTGGTAAAATTATTAAGCCAGCCAGACAACTTGCGACTTCGGGCTATTTTTATTGAAAAAGTCAAATCTGAAGATCCGAGTAGCTGGATCATTTCACTAATGACTAAAGATTTAGAAACGGATATCAAGTTAGTTGATAATCTCACAAGCGTCCTAAAGCAGAATAAGGATCAGAATAATATTTCTATCGGAACAGAAACACATCTTACAGATTGTTTTATTGCAGATTCGATAAGTATGGAATCCTTAATTTGTAACATTAAGGCCATGTATCCAGAGAAAGCAATCATTCTTGATTTTTGGGCACCTTGGACTTCCATTTGCAAAGATGATCTAACCAGAAATAAATCATTTAGTGAAGCGTTAGATACACTTCCTATTCAGATGGTTTACTTATGTAGTAGCCTTGATGTTAGCCAGAAATCTTGGGAAGATGCACTTGCTTCGTTTCCTGAATCAGGAACTCATATTTACTTGAATGACCAACTAACGGCTGAGTTTATGGAATACTTCCAGATAAAGAAGTATCCCACTTATTTCTTTATTGATCAAGATGGAAATTTTGACCGAGACCTAATTCCAAGTGTAAGTCAAGTTAAGCCTAGAAAGCTTGCGGCTAGAGTAAGTAAGAGTGAGCGAATTTAGCCCTATTGATTTGGCATAGATTTCGCATCATATATGTAAAATATATAATACATTTTTATGAGAAATCTAATTTTCGCATTCTTAATAGCTGTTTCCTTTTCTCAATTGTCAGCTCAACTAGCTACAGGACTAGAATCTAATGAATTATTAGACAGCCTTCCCAGAGTAGATGGAATGCTTCAAAATTATGATGCTAACTTCAATAAAGATTTATACATAAATTATACACTTCTTGCTCCGAACCAGCAAGGGATGAAGCAAAAAGTAGCCGAAATCAAAGAAGACGGAAGTTTTAAGATTGTAGTAGATGAACCCTTACCATATCAAAAAATAATCCTAAATATTGGCGATTTTTATAAGTGTAATATCATTGCGAACCAAGATGTAAAAGTTGCTATTGACATTAATGAGGTAGGAAAAAAGCACGATAATTTCGACAATAAAGGACTCTTTTTCTCAGGTACAGATGCCGGATTAAATCAATTCTATAATGAATATGTAGAGTACAAACTAGATAAAAAGCTTGATGTCAGAAGACGAAAGTATAGCGCGATCATCAATCGTACTTCTCAGACTGATTTTAAAGTCCGACAGATTCGAGATTTTTATACAGAGCTAGAGAAAATTGAAGCTACATTTACTAGGAAAAAGGGGAAAGAGTATAAATGGCTTTTAGAGAATGAGCGAAATTCAGAACTATACGGAGACTTGGTTTCTATTTTTATTGGTAAAACCATGAATGGCAAGTTGTGGGAGGAATGCTTGTCTCATCAGCCTGCAATGGTTTCAGAGTTAAGTAACCGGTATTATGGCATCCTAACATCTAAGTTATGGAGTCATGAAGAAAAAGAAATAAGATCATTATCTAGAATGATCTTTAAGGCAGATGTCGAAGATCCAGAAGAGAAGAAACAAGTCGATCTATTCTTAGTAGAGCAAGACAAGAAAAAAGCCGGAGTTCCCTATGATAAGGATATTTATCAGCAAGGATTAGAAGATTATATAAATAAGTACGAAAACCAACTTGCTGATGCGAAGCTTAATTTGTTTGCAGAGAAGTTAGCGCAGATTCCAGAAACTAAAATCGGACTTGTTGCGATGAAGGGGCAACCAACGGTAGCGGCTGACAAAGAGCGATATCTCGAAACGGTACTACCATTAATTAATGTTTCATGGCAGAAAGAGAAGCTGATTAGGGATGATAAGAATAATCAAGATTGGGTTTCAGCGATTAGCGAACATATGATTGCAGAAAGAGTTGAAAATTCGGACCCTACTTTAGGTGAATTTCAGGAATACTTAGTGAGTGGGGCAGGAACGTGGTATGCTAAAGCGAATAACGTACAAGAGCTTCTAGGTCAAATAAGAAACTTCTATAAAGGAAAGTCTGTAGTCATCTTTATCTGGGATACATCCTGTGAAGCATGCATCGAAGAACTTACTCGATCAGGTGTCAGCTATGATAGAATAACAAGTCAACCCATAGATATATTAACGCTAGCACTGGACAGAAAATCATCTCGCGCATTATGGAAAGATAAGCTTGCGAAGACTTTTGCGAAAGGTGAACATATTTACCTGGATAAGAAATTGAGCTCAGAAATCTTTGAATATTTTCAATTACCGCCCGTTCCTTCGTACATTTACTTCGATAATGAAGGAAATTTTGTTCCTTTTAAAGTAAGTTCTATCTCCGGCCTAGATGTCGATGAGGTTTTAGAAACGGATGGATGAGAATCGTTTTAATGCTTTTGCTAGTTTTTGCTGCCTTTTCCGGAAGGACTCAAGAGTTTTTGGCAAATGATAGTAATGGCAGACTTGTAAAGCTCAATATGGACGGTTGTGTAACCCAATCGCTCGGCAACATTGGAAGCTTTACAGATATTGCTGCACATCCCGATGGTTTTATTTATGCCATTACTGCTAATGGCGAACTACACAGAGTAGACTTGCAAGGAGCAAATGTCGAACAAGTTGCCAAGCTTCAAGGTAGTTCCTACTATGCTTTAACAGCTTCTTCTACTGGACTAATATACGCTGCAACTGGTGGAGGAACATTGAAATCCTACGAGCCAGCAACAGATGAAATCCGAGACTATCCTAATATGGGATATGGCGCTTCTGGTGATCTGACATTTTACAAAGGACAATTATACATGGCTTCCTTTACCAACGAATTAGTCAGAATCCATCCTGAAAATCCAGCCTTGAACACAGCGATCATTGACTTTGCATCGAAGAACGTAGAAATTTTCGGGATTGTAAGTACACTTTATGAATGTGAAATCAGAACATTTGCCATTTCTGGAGATTTCACGGCTCGTGTTTTCGAAATTGGCTGGGAAGATGGCTCTTTTAATGAATTTTGTACAGTAAATGCTAGAATCTACGGTGGTTCTAGTGAATTCGAGTTCAAAGGTTCTAGAGATGTCTTATTCGTAGACTCTTATCGTAAAAGCAATGAGTTTTGTGATAGTGCTGATGTAAGTGTAACCTTAACAGGCGATGGAATCGGTGATGATTTTTCTTATAGTTTAGATAATATCAACTTCCAGAGCAGTCCTACTTTTACGGGTTTGGATTATGGTAAGCACTATATTTACTTAAAGAATGAACTAGGATGCGAAGGAAAGGATAGTATTTTTTTAGAGCCTGGAAATTTGACATTGAGTATAGCAGAAAGTGTCGATGCCAGCTGTGATGAAGACAATGGAGAAGTCTACTTTACTATTGAAACAAATGCGGATAGCTTTAATATTACGGGCTATGGTTCTGTAAATTCAATAGCGGATCTAGAACCGGCTGCATACTTGTTTACCATTAAAGATACAGACGGATGCGAAGATTCAGTTGCAGTAGACATCGCACAATTGCCAGCTTTAGAAATAGAAAGTTTGGTGATCGAAGCAACATTATGTGGAGATGATAATGGCAGGATTGAAATCGAAACGAACAGATCGGAATACCAAGTAATGCTCGACGAGATGTTGGTGAATAACAGCATCATTAATGACTTACAGGCGAAGGAATATTTGCTGTCAGTCGTGGACGAAGCAGGTTGTAGAATAGATACGACGATACAAGTATCGGCATCACCAGATTGTAACATTTACATACCTAATATTTTTTCTCCGAATGACGATGGGTTTAATGATGTTTTCGAAGTGTACTCACCAGATCGCCTAGAAATTTTAGAATCAAGAGTATATGATCGATGGGGCTCCATACTCTATCAGCAGAGAAACGGACTGACGGCATGGGATGGCAGGTTTAATGGAGTTTATGTAGAACCTGGAATCTATACCTACTTTATTAAGGTTCAGGGAAAAGCTAAGTTGCTAGAATTTGTAGGTGAGGTGAGTTTGACTAAGTAGAATTTTAATTTTGTAGGTCAATGTTTTAAGCTTCAACATCAAGTTGACGCAGTCCATAGACTGATTGTTTTATATATTATACAGACCAAGAATACTTCGTACAAACCTGTTTCATGCGTATGATATTTAAAACTGGCATTGCGTTTTATAGCCTTTTTTTCATATTTTGATTCTTATAAACTAAACAAAACATGTATATACAGAAGAATTTTAGCGTAGTAGGACTTTTGAAATTTTCTGGCGGACACTTGATTTGGATAACGACATGGGTTTTGTCAATTGTTCTTCTTCATGAATATACGTCTTCATCATGGATGTCTATTCCATGGTTACCCATTTCTATTATCGGTACAGCTGTTGCATTTTACGTAGGATTTAAAAACAACCAAGCTTATGACAGACTTTGGGAGGCTCGGAAAATATGGGGAGCGGTAGTGAATAGTAGCAGAGCTTGGGGAAGTTGTGTAAAAGCATTTATTATTAACAAGCATGCAGAAAGTCCCATGTCTGAAGATGAATTATTTGCAGTGAAGAAAAAACTGATCTATCGGCATATTGCTTGGTTATACACCTTAAGAAATCAGCTTTTAATTCCGACACCATGGGAACACATTAGCCAAAATGGATTAGTGGCAATGGTCACTAGAAGAAGAATGAAAGAAACCGGTGTGGGGTTGTATGATGATGGGCAAATTGAGAATATCTTAGGTGAATTTCTTCCGCTAGATGAGAAAGATCGACTGATCGCTTATCAGAACACGGCAACACAGATCATTGACCAGCAAACTAGTGATATTGCAAATTTAAGAGATGAGGAATTCTTAGATGGTTTCAAGCATATCAAATTACAAGGTATTTTAAATGACTTGTACGATCACCAAGGAAAAGCAGAAAGAATAAAGAAATTCCCGCTTCCTCGTCAATACGGAGCTGCGAGTTTTATATTTACTGGAATTTTCATCTTTCTTCTTCCATTCGGAATGGTTTCAGAATTCCATAAGTTAGGAGAATTCGGATCATGGGTTTCGATTCCTTTCACGGTGCTTATTTGTTGGGTATATATCACGATGGAGTTAATAGGCGACTACTCGGAGAATCCTTTCGAAGGACTAAGTAATGATATTCCGATGTTGTCATTGTGTCGAGTGATAGAAATTGACCTAAAAGAAATGTTAGGAGAAGAGCATATTCCAGAAGGAATAAAAGCTAAGAATGGAGTATTAATGTGATGCTTCTATTGTTTGTGTTTGGTCAGCTTTGACTCTTTTATAAGCTTTATAGACCCACATTCCCCAAACAAATATTAATGCTGGATAAACGATAAGACCTAAAGTGTTATAAAAAACTGCATCGTCGAACTGGAAATGATGCATATGCATTACAGATCTAGTTATTCCGCATCCGTAACATTCAATCCCGAAAAACAATCGTGATGGACATAAAACTAAGCCGTCATTGTCAAAGAAATCTCCAGGCAATATCCACAAAACAAACGGGAAGACAATAAGAGCACCAAGCCAAATTTTTTGACCAAGTGGAGAGAAGAATATTTTGAATAACTGGCGCATGAGATATAAATAAAAAGCGGAATCTAGTATTAAAACTTGATTCCGCTTTTATTAGTTAGAATATACTAAGGATAGTAATCCTTCATTTTCATTAAAGCATGAATAACTCCTGGTATCCAACATAAAAAGGTTAAAATAATATTAACCCACCAGTTGTTTCCTTCCCAGTCATCCATTAAACCCATCGCAATAAATCCTAATCCTAAGATAGCAAGTACGATGTAAAGTCCTTTGTCAATATCTTCTGCACCATTCATCTTAGCTTTGATAAATTTTTGTGCAGCTTTTAATTGCAATGTTTTTTTCAATCCTAGCTTGTCGCCAGTCATTTCTTTGTAAGCTTTAGGAGTTAAAGCTAAAAATTGGTCCACAACTAAATGTGTCATCTCGGGTGTTAGCATCTGAATTTTAGGTTCATCGCCAAACTGTTGTGCCCAGCTTACACTGTTCACTGCTTTAGCTCCGAAACCCATAATCAAGAATAAACTGAATAGTAATATTTTCTTCATAGATTTTAATTTTAGTCCAATATAGGAGAATTGAATATAAATGGAAAGAAAATTCGCATAAATATAATTGATGTTCTTAGTTGTATTTTTATGTTTCGGGATTGTTAAGAATGTCCAACGATTGTTTTAGAAGGTTTGTTGAAATCAATCAATTCTATTACAGACCATTGTGTTGCTTAATTATATTGGGTGGGTTTTTTGCGAACTATTTAAATCATTGAATAAGAATAGCTTATAAATATATAAAGTAGTACTTTTGTGCCGCCTTATTAAAAATTAAGCATGAAGAAGTATTTTAATTTGTTTGATCTTTCTCAGAAAGTCAATTATAGAATAGAAATTTTATCTGGATTAACAGTTGCAATGGCGCTGATTCCAGAGGCTGTTGCATTTGCATTGATCGCAGGATTATCTCCATTAACGGGTCTTTATGCAGCATTTGTAATGGGGTTAGTAACTTCTATTTTGGGAGGACGACCTGGGATGATATCAGGAGCCACAGGTGCAGTTGCCGTTGTAATTGCATCATTAGCGCTTACTTACGGAGTAGAATATGTATTTGCTGCTGTAGTGTTGGCAGGAATATTTCAAGTCACTGCTGGTTTTCTGAGGCTAGGTAAATTAATGAGGCTGGTTCCACATCCAGTGATTTTTGGATTTGTGAATGGACTAGCCATTATCATTTTCATGTCACAAATATCTCAATTTAAAGATGGAGATGGCAATTGGTTACAAGGTTCACAGATGTATTGGTTTCTAGGATTAACGATACTGACGATGGTAATTATTTGGGGCTTACCTAAATTGAGCAAGGCAATACCAGCATCTTTGGTAGCTATCGTTGCGATATTTGCCATTGTAATTGGCTTTGGAATTGATACGAAAACAGTAGGAGATATCGCATCTATTAGTGGTGGATTTCCTCCTTTTCACTTACCAATGGTTCCATTGACTTGGGAAACATTTATGATCATATTGCCATATGCAGCGATAGTTGCAGGAGTTGGTTTGATAGAGAGTTTATTAACCTTGAATATCATTGATGAGATCACGGAAACGCGTGGCAGGGGTAATAAAGAAGCAGTTGCTCAAGGGCTTGCGAATATGCTTTCGGGCGTGTTTTCGGGTATGGGAGGATGTGCGATGATCGGACAATCATTAATTAATATTTCATCTGGTGCTAGAGCTAGATTGTCAGGTATAGTTGCTGCAGTTATGTTATTGGTTTTCATTATGTTCGGAGCAGGTCTTATCGAAAGAATGCCAATGGCTGCCTTAACTGGTCTGATGATCATGGTTGCAATAGGAACCTTCGAATGGGCGAGTTTCAGAACCATCAATAAAATGCCTAAGTCTGATATTTTTGTAATGGTATTGGTAACTTTGGTGACAGCTGTTCTTCACAATTTAGCGGTTGCAGTATTAGTAGGTGTAATCATTGCGGCGTTGGTATTTGCATGGGATAATGCTAAGCGAATTAGAGCACGAAAATCTGTTGATGAAAATGGTGTGAAAATCTATGAAATTTACGGTCCATTGTTCTTTGGATCGGTTTCTGTGTTTAATGATAAATTTGATGTTCTTGATGATCCAGAAGAAATAATCATCGATTTCAAAGAGAGTAGGGTGGTAGATATGTCTGCGATCGAAGCTTTGAATAAGATAACTGAGCGATACCAGAAAGTGGGCAAGAAGGTTCACTTGAAACACTTAAGTAAGGATTGCAGAACGTTATTGAAAAATGCTGAAGAGATAATTGATGTCAATGTAATCGAGGATCCGAAGTATAAGTTGATGCTTGATTAGGCAGTAGGTTGGAGCTATAATCATTTAGACTCGGACCTGTCCAGCTTTAGCGGGAAGCTAAATGTGGGAATACAATTCCGGTGCGCTGCACCTCATATTTCATAGATAGGTTATCTTACAAGCAACTTCGGTCCTCTGGACCTCTCTTCTCAATAATATTCATCCCTTATTTTGAAAGCATTTAGACTCGGACCTGTCCAGCTTTAGCGGGAAGCCAGCGGGTGGAAATGTAGGGAAGGCAAGGACTGCGACCTGTCCAGCTTTAGCGGGAAGCTAAATGTGGGTTTATAACCTTAATAGCATATTAGGCATTCTCTACTCTGAAAACATTTGGACTCATACAAGTTTAACAAGTCCGTAGGACTGCTCTTGTTTGTAACACAACTGATATAAAAGAGACACAAGGTGCATCGCACCGGCATTGTAACTTACTTGATGAAAATTTATATTAGGCAGTCACTCCACCAACCTTAATCTCTAGCCAATCAAAATGATTTTTCGAAGTGCAGAAAGTAAAGATTCCCAGATATGTATAAAGAAAGTCTTTTGCTGATCTCTCTCTTCTTCAAAACTTTCCTTCTTATTTATCTCCTCATTAATAAGTGAGTTCCCCAGCAAATTTAAAATCTTATCAAATCTTCGATTCATGTCAATCTTTAAATCCTTATAATCTATATCGACTTGCCCGGTTGAGGTCGACTTATTAAAACTACCATCGATTTCTAAAGAATTAATAATGCCATCTTGCACAGTGACACCTTTCGCAGATCTAAGAATGTGATTACCATGTGATAAATCCATATTGGTCAACTTGCCATATAAATCGTAGTGTGCGTTTTCTTCTCCTAGGAAATGCTTAGTAACCACATGAAGAGGTGCCTGATTTTCAATTTTTGCATCTAATTCGAGAATCATCGTTTGATTTTCAGCGATGGCTATCTGAGTATTTGTGATGTTCGAACCCGTAATATGGATGTTGTTAAAACCAATATTTCCCCTTTGATCGCTACCTTTATCCTTCAAGGAATAAGTTAAGTTCCCATTTTGTAAATCAAGTGTATCGATTAGAAATTCGGATTCAATATTCCTGAGTACTTCAGAGAGTAACATTTTTCGCTTTGACCCAGATGGAATATTGAGGTCTTCTGAAACTTCAGCTGAAAATTCATCTGCCATGATCTTCTTAATACGCTTATCCTTAACATTGACATTGATAAGATTTAAAACAGGAAGATGTAATGTGATGTAAGGCATTCTACTGTCAATTATAGACATAAATTGATCAACAGAATACGATGATTTCAAATCAATATTAGACAAAGTTATATTCGGACCTTTAGAATTTATTTTTTCTATCGTGGCATATCTTAATTCTCCTTTTATCGGCAAATGAATATTAGATAAGGAAAGTGACATGGCATTTAAATCAAATTCCGGTTTCTTAGCCAGTTTTAGCCAATTAATACCTTTAAGTTCTATTCGATCAATACTAGCATTACTAGATTCTTGGACGATGCTGTCAAGACTAACCTCCTGTTTCCAAAAAGATACATTTAAATTGGAGTATTTGTGGATGTCATTTTTACTTAATTCCTGAATGATTTTCTTTTTGATGGTCATATTCAGATATCCTGTAAGCAATACAAGAAATACTAAAATACCAAGTGCCCATAGCAGTGCTTTTTTTCCGTTAGTCATATGCTATATAAGCTAAGGGTGAATGCTTTTGTTCGGGATCTAAAATTGACATAGAAAAGTAACCTAATACAGCAAGATCACTCTGTCTAGAAATACGATATGGGAATAGAAACTGAATAGAAGTTACAAAAGCACCTTCTGCTTAATCGCTTTGATTTCTTTGTAAATTTTCTGAACAGATCGCTTTTCATAGGAATCCATTTCCTTCATCTCATTGAGCATTTCATCTAGCAGCAAATCAGCTTCTTCATGACGGTCTGTCTCCAATAAAAATTTAGCGTATTCAGATCTGTGGTAGTAATTCGTATTGTCAATGTTCATCTGCTTGAAAATTCGCTCAGCATTTGCATCATCATTTAACTCGAAATACGCCCAAGCATAGTAGGTTTTCTCCTTAGCATTAGCGAAGAAGCGATAATTCTCTAATTTTTTACCAAGTGCAATGGTATTAATATAATCATTGCTGAGATAATAAGCTCCAAGGAGTTTTTCATTAAGTTCGTCATCGTCTTCCGTAAATTTATTAAAGCAAGAGAGGTATAAATCTATGGCTTCGTTGTAATCACCTTGTTCTACGTAGGCATCAGCCAACCTAATTTTATTAGAAACGGTATCAGCAAGTTCCACCTGTTTCTCTAATTGATCAATTCTCGAATTAGAAAAAACAGGTGCAACGTTACTGGTTTCTAATGTGAAACTATTTCGTTCATTTGCACTTTTTACAAAGTAGATCAAGCCTCCTATAAAAGGAAAAAGTATAATTATGATATACCAATAGGCTTTATCCTGATTCTTGTAAATATGATAGAAGCAGTATGCTTGAAATGCTAAACTTATTAAAAATGCAAATGTCATAAATTCTTAGTTCGTTCCCGATTTTAAATCCTCATCTAAAGGCTTTCTTGGTAACATTGTATCCATCTGAGAAGTATTCCATACGAAAGTTGCAATGATCGTTGCAGCTTGACTTAGATCTTCTCCAGATAAATGGTCTAAATTATCCATATTACTATGATGCGTTTTAGCAAAATAAGACATTGGATCCTGAATAAATTGGAATCCTGGAATGCCTACTGCATCAAACGCCAAGTGGTCTGTTCCACCTGTATTGCCTAATGTTATCGTACCTGTTTCTAGGTCTGGAAGTTCAGTAAACCATTTTCTAAATATTGGCACTACATCTTCGTTACCTTGAGTATAAATACCTCTAATTTTACCAGTTCCATTGTCTAAGTTATAATAAGCAGACACTGTTTTCTGATCTTCTTTTAATGACTGAGGAGTATAACTGTTCGGTGGAAATTCTGCATAGTGTTTTCCTACATAATTTCTAGATCCGAATAATCCTTGCTCTTCTCCAGTCCATAACGCAATTCTTAATGTTCTTCTTGGCTGAACACCAGACTCTTTAATGGTTTCCATTAATATTCTAGCGACTTCCATCATTACAGAAGATCCAGCAGCATTATCAGTAGCTCCTGTTCCAGTATGCCAAGAATCGAAGTGTGCTCCGAAAATAACAACTTCATCTTTCAAATCAGTTCCTGGGATTTCTGCAATAATATTATGCTCCATCTGATCTGGGTTTGTATAATTTGATTGCAGATCAATGCTTAATCTTACAGGAATTCCTTTGTTAAGCATTCTGAAAATTCGGTTATAATGTTCTACAGATAAAGTAGCTTGTGGTACAATATCGTTGTCTACATTTTGGCTTCTTCCTTCTGATGCTCTAGCTCCCGAAACAAAAACAGTTCCCAAGTCTCCTTTGTATGAACGATCAATAACAGCAATTGGTTTTTCAGCTTCAATCAATTTCCACATTTCTGTGTTAAAATTGAATCCTCCAGCTCTTCTTCCACGTCTTGGTCGCGGAGTAGGAGAACCAGCATTGGCCATGCCTAATAAATCATCGCTTTCATATCTTTTAGCAGACGGCTCGAACCATTCTTCTACATCTCTTATGGTATCAACCATTACAAATTTTCCGCCTAGCTTTCCTTTGTAAGCGTCAAGTTCCTCTTGTGTACTTGCATCGATATAAATTACTTCACCTTCTCCTTTTACAGGTGGTGACCAAGCTTTAGGGTATGCTAAAACTGGAAAGTAATTAGGTGCTTCGGCATGCATTTCGAAGTGTGTTAAGTCCCATCCTCGACCGAATGGGCCCCATTCTTCGAGGTGAACATTAGAAAGTCCCATTTTCTTTAGTTCAGACACTGCCCATTCTGTTGCTTTGTCAAGCATCGAAGAGCCAGTAAGTCTCGGGCCATATACATCTGTCATCCAACCAGCAATTTCCATAACTTGAGATTTCTCAAGTCCCTGTTCTTTGATTAAATCCAATGGTGTGGTTTCCTCATTGCTGTCTTCTGATGTGGCTTTTTGCGCATTTACGGTGTGTAAAGTCATAAACACACAAAGTAATAGAAGTAATTGTTTCATAATTTCTTTGATTGGTTTAAAATAATATGCTTTATATTCGCGTCGTAATTTACGATTTAGAAATTATTTTTTTGATTTACTTATATAATAAAATCAGTCAGGATGAACAAATTGACCACTTTCTCTAAACTATTGATAACTCTAGTCATTTTAGCACTGCTATTTTTTGGCTATAAATACCTGGCGCCTTCTTTAGGTTTGCCTGAATTGGGAACAGGAAACAATACTACTAATGAAGTAGTTATCGGGGAAGATGAAAATGGCGAGGCCATTAAAACTGAGATGCCTCCTAAAACTGCGAAGACAAAAAATAATAATTCTTCAACTTGGAACTACACAGCTGTAGAACCGATAGGTGGAAAATTAAAAGGTGTTGTGGAATTAGGTGCTTCTGGATTTAATTCATTTATTATTAAAACAGACAGCGATAAAAATTGGAAGCTTGAAAAAGCAGAATGGAGTAATAGTTTGGTTTATGAAGGGATGGCTTCTGGAACGGATGTTACACAAGGTCTGAAACAATACATTGCTAAGTTCTTAGATTATGGTGTTTCTGGAAATGAAATTCACTTTGTGGTTTCATCTGGTGCATTAAAAAATGACAAAACTCAACCGATTATAAAAGCGCTTAAAGACTTAGGTTTTGTTGTGAATGAAGTAACACCAGAGCAAGAGGGTAGTTATGCCTTGAAATCTGTTTTGCCTAAATCATATGAAAACAGTGCTTTTGTTGTAGATATAGGAAGTGGAAACACTAAAATTTCGTGGATAGAAGGAGGAAAAGTAAAAGCAGTAGAAACTTATGGAGCTAAGTATTTCCAAAATAGTATTGCTGATTCAAAAGCTTACGCTGATGCTAAGAAATATGGCGAAATGATTCCAAGTTCTAAAACAAATACTTGTTTTATCATTGGAGGAGTTCCTTTTACATTAGCGAAAGAGGGTAGAGATGGAAAAGAAAGATATACGGTATTGAATAAGCCAGGATCTTATGATTCTGATGAAGCTAAGACAAAGGCGGGCCTTAATATTTACCAAGGGTTAGTGGATGGAACAGGTTGTGATCAGTTTGTATTCGATTGGGATGCTAATTTCACGATTGGATTCTTATTGACGCTTCCATACTAAACGCGAACACGGATATTTAATATAAAAATCGGATCTGTCATTTTTTTGCTTAACTATTTTTAGAGCGGCGAAAAAGTGACAGATCTTTGTATTTGTGGAGGTTGCGTCTCGTAGAGAGGTGGAGGTTCATTGGGATTGGACTTAACCCAACATTATGAGGTCGTCTTGTACAGATAAACTAAACTACTAATTCAATATTTCACGACTTCTGCCTCTAATTGATCACCTTTTTTATGAATCGAAAAGAGATTTTCGTAGTCATCTTCTGAAAGCTGGTCATATTTTTTTTCTCCTAAAACAGCATTGACCAATGTAGGTGTTGTATTAGAATGTCCAACGATTAATGCACTTCCACTCTCAAGTTCATTCTTTAATTTAGCAGCAAATTCCTTATCTGAAGGATTGTAAAGCTCAATTTCTAAATTGAGTAGATCTGCTAACGGTTTTCCAGTAAACCTTGTTCTTTTGTAGTCTGTAGAATAGATTTTTGTAATGCCTTTATCTTTAAGTATTTCAGCTAAGTTACTTGCCCGCTTTTCACCTTCTGATGTCAACGGAGGATCTTTAGTTCCATCATCTGCTTTCTCAGCGTGCCTAACAAAAAATAATTCATAATTATTGATCTCATTACTTTGATTATTTTTACATGAAAAGGTTATACTGCAACCTAATATTAACACACATACAAATAGCATTTTTTTCATAGCTTTCAATTTTTTGAGATGATAAGATATACAATAGTTATTTTGGTTTTAGCTTTTTCAACGATTTGTTTTGGTCAAAATGAAAATTGGACAGACCAACAATTGGAATTAATCAACATGGATTGCCTTCATGAAAGAGGATTTACTGGCAAGGGAATAACCATTGCCCACCTTGATGATGGTTGTGATGGTTGTGATGAAATAGAAGTTTTCCAGTATGCTAGAGAAAAAGGTTACTGGAAAGGGAATTATGATTTTGTACTTGATACAACATTGGCATTTAATAACCTAGGTAGTCATGGAACAGCGACAATTTCAATCGTTCATGGAAACATAGAAGGGAAGTACACTGGAGTAGCTTATGATGCGAATGTATTAGTGGCAAGAACTGAAAATGTAGCAAGCGAAACACACCAAGAAGAAAAGGACTGGCGAGACGCCGTAGACTGGTGCATTGCTAATGGAGCAGATATAATAACGAGTTCACTTCAGTACAATACATTTGACAAAGGGGAAGGTGATTTCACCTATGAAGATATGGATGGCAAGTCAACAATCATCACTAATGCAGCTGATTATGCTGCAAGCAAAGGAATTATAGTTGTTACCATACAAGGCAATTTCGGAGCAGATCCTTGGTATTATTTATCAGCTCCAGGAGATGCCGATTCTGTGATTACCGTAGGAGCAGCTCGAAAAGATGGTGTGAAAGCTCGATTTTCTGGATTTGGGCCATCATACGATGGGCGGATGAAACCTGATGTGATGGCAATGGGTCAAGGCACAGCGGTTGCAAACCCTAATGGAACGATTAGTCGAGGAAATGGAACTTCATATGCAGCGCCAGCTATTGCTGGGTTAATGGCCTGTCTGAAACAAGCACATCCAGAAAGAACAAATATGCAACTCATCACTGCCGTTCGCCAAAGTGGAGATCGATATCGAAATCCTTCGGCCAAAGAAGGCTATGGATATGGAACAGCAGATGCATGTCTTGCAGATGAAATATTGACAGAAATAGATAAGTCTACCCATCAAAAAGGATCGTGGATCGTTACGCCTTCAGTTCGATACAAACAGCGAAAGAGAATCATGCAAATTAGACCAATTCCTGATGATCTTAAAGTTGAGAAACTAGTGCTCAAGGACATATTTGAAAATAATCCGATTGACTTGCTTAACAAAAAGTCTATCAAACTTCAAGATTTAGATCCAGGAGATTACTTAGTAGATGTTCACTTAAGTGATTCTTCCATTAAGACGATATATTTCAAGATTTAATGTTCTATAATCGTTTTGGGTTTTCATTAGTGTCCATGAGAAGCTAAAACCAAGAAGACTGGTTCCGCTGTTTTATAATTAGAAAGACCAAGTGCCTATTTCGTGGTAATTTCTTTCACCAAACCATTCTTCTTTCACATGTTCTCGCGATTAATTAAAAAAAAATCTATTTTCACGCAAGATACACAGCCATATTGCTTTAAATCATTAAAAACAAATCTGAATTCAATGACAAAACTTTTCAAACTCGTATTACTATTTTTTGTGCTAAGCTTACTGCCTACACAAAGTCAAGCTCAATTTTGGAAAAAGAAAAAAGAAACGCCTGCAAAGCCTGCAGAAAAGAAAGACAAAGACTCCAAAATCAAGAAGTATGATGAAATTATAAAAGATGGTGCAGTAACAGATACTGGACTATTCACAGTTCACCAAGTTAGTGATAATTACTATTTCGAAATTCCATTTGACCTATTAGAACAAGAAATTCTTGTGGTGAGTAGAATCTCAGGGTTTGTAAAAGGACTCAACTTTGGAGGTGCAGGGACAAAATCTAAGCCTCAACAAGTGATCAGATGGCAAAGAAAGAACGATCAATTATTGCTTCGAACGGTTTCTTATAATAGTGTTGCAAGCGAAGAAGATCCAATCTACCAATCTGTGAAAAATAATAATTTCGAACCGATCATCATGGTTTTCGATATTAAAGCCTTTAATCCAGATAGTACTTCTGCGGTTATTGACATTAAGAGTTTATTTACAACAGATGTGGAGATGCTAGCACCAGTTTCTCCTAGGCAGAGAAAAGCATTTGAATTAGGAAGTCTAGATGGCAAGAGAAGTATGATTTCTAGTATGAAGAGTTATCCAGAAAATACGGAAATAAGACACATATTGACCTTCAAAGGAAAGAAAATTCCAGACAATCAAGTAACTGGGACCATGTCCGTAGAAATGAATCAATCCTTCATTAAGTTACCTGAGATTCCATGGACGCCTAGAAAGTTTGATGCTAGAGTTGGTTATTTTTCAGTAGGTCAGATTGATTACAGTTCCAATAATCAGCGTGCATCAAGTAATAGATTTATCACCAGATGGAAACTAGAGCCTAAAGATCCAGCGGCATATGCCAGAGGAGAATTGGTAGAGCCAGTTAAACCAATCATCTATTATATCGATCCATCGACACCGCATGAATGGAGACCATTTATTAAGCAAGGTGTTAACGATTGGCAAGTAGCATTCGAAGAAGCTGGATTCAAAAATGCCATCATGGCTAAGGACGCACCTACGAAGGAAGAAGATCCAGACTGGACACCAGAAGATGTAAGATATTCAACGATACGATATGTATCTACAGATATTCAAAATGCAATGGGACCTCATGTTCATGATCCTAGAACTGGAGAAATATTGGAAAGTGATATCATTTGGTATCACAATGTGATGAACTTATTAAGAAATTGGTTCTTCATCCAGACAGCAGCGATTAACCCGCAAGCAAGAAGTATTAACTTTAAGGAAGACGTGATGGGACGGTTAATTCGTTTTGTAGCGGCACATGAAGTAGGACATACTTTAGGATTACCACACAATATGGGTTCTAGTGTGGCATATCCTGTGGATTCATTAAGATCTCCATCTTTTACGAAAAGGATGGGAACAGCACCTTCTATTATGGATTATGCGCGATTCAATTATATCGCTCAGCCAGAAGATGGTGATGTTGGCTTGATGCCAGGAATAGGACCTTATGACAAGTGGTCGATCAAGTGGGGTTACACTTATTTCCCTGGAAAAGATGCAGAAGCATCGGATGCTGAACTAAATAAGTGGGCATTAGAAAAGGCAGGACAACCGATTTATAGATTCGGACGTCAGAGAGGAAATCCAACGGATCCTTCTGCACAGACAGAAGACTTGGGTGATGACTCGATGTTAGCAAGTGAATATGGAATAAAAAATCTGAAAAGAATTCTTCCTAAATTGACAGAATGGACGAAAGAAGATGGAAAAGATTATGCGCAGTTAGATGAGTTATACGGTCAGGTTTTCGGTCAATTTAATAGATATATGGGCCATGTTACTTCTAATATAGGAGGAGTATATGAGTTCCAGAAAACGTCAGATGAAGACGGAGCGGTCTATACTCCAGTTGATAAGGAAAAACAGAAAAGAGCGATGATGTTCCTTAACGAGCAATTGTTCAAAACTCCAACTTGGATGATAGATCAGGATATCATTTCTAAAACTCAAGAAAGTGGAATCGTAGATCTTATCACAGCTTTGCAGACGAGAACATTGAATAGAATATTCGAAGGTGATCGTTTATTAAGAATTATTGATAATGAAACCTTGAATGGCGATGCAGCTTATGGTCTAGATGACTTGTTTTCTGATGCAGAAAGTGGAATTTTTTCTAACATGAATCCTGATACCTACACTAGAAATTTGCAAAGAGCATTTGTAGATCGAATGGGAGACTTAATCATGGAAAAAAATGACAAATACAAGCGTTCGGACATTAATGCGATGGCACGAGGAACATTGACTAAACTGAAATCTAAAGTTTCAGGACAAGGCAATGATCAGATGAACCGATACCACTTTGAAGATTTGAAAGTAAGAATTGATAATATTCTAGATCCGAAATAACTATTTGTTTTCAGTTTTTTAATCATTCGGATGATTATTCTAGGCTGAATGAAAAGATGATATAAATAAAGAAGATTCAATGTACCTAGTTGTATGTTGAATCTTCTTTTTTTGTAATATACTAGGGAAGTCAATTCATTTTCTTTTTATATTTTTGGAAAAGCTCAAATCCAAAAAATGAAAAATCTCTTTTACCTACTTTTTCTGACCTTATTCATTTCGAATTGTAAAGATGCTATTAAAAATAGTGAGGCAAAAATTGACATAGAAAAAGGGACAGCTATAGAAGCGGAAGATGCCGTTATCGAAGAAACGAGTAACATGGCTCAGCGGCAGCAACAGGAGCAGGCAGAAAAGTTGAAAGCCGAAGAACATCTAGACCTTATAGGTTTCTGGGTAGGATATTTTGAGAGAGACAGTGAGGCTGATATTTTATTCGTAGATGAAGGTTATATCTGGAATAGAGAAAATAAAATTAACATAGCTATCGATCAGATAGATGGCAGTAATGTCGTCGGTCATAGTGTTGTCGCAGGAAATGATCGACCGTTCGAAGGAGAAATGATTTCTGAAGAAGATGGGAGTTACGCTTTCACTGTGAAAGAGCCGGGGGATGATAGATATGATGGAATATTTACATTTACCATTAAAGATTCGGAACTAATAGGAACATGGTCAGCTTATAAGAAAATCGAAATTCCCAGAAGAAAGTACACCTTAGAAAAAAAGACATTTACCTATAATCCTGATGTTATGTTAGAAGGTGCGAAGGAATACGTCGACTGGACAAAGAAAATTCAGACCAAGGAAAAAGTTGAAATGGCGGAGAACGAATTCGACGAATGGATTTCTACACAATTCGCTTCGGCAACCTCCTTGATTTATACGATGAATGCTTCGAATCGCTTGTTAGAAAAATCAGAAGTGGAAAATTTACAGAAAGGAGATCTAACGATTATCCGAAATACCATTTATGCGCGGCATGGATATTCATATAAAAATAGACCGCTTCGGGTATTCTTCGATGCCCAACCATGGTATATTCCTGTGCATTCTAATATCAAAGGAGATTTTACAGAAATAGAAAAAGAGAACATCAAGTTGCTCTTAAAGTATGAACAAAATGCTGCGGAATATTATGATACTTTCGGGAGAGGATAATTTACTTCAATGAATCAAGCTAAGCGCCTCGTCTTTAAATCAATATGGTACTTATCTATCGTTTATTTCTCCTACTTGATGTTGCTGATTACAGTACAATATATCCCGATCGATTTCGAAGTAGCATTTCTGCGAGTAAAGGAAGAAGCAATGAGCAAGATGCACTACCAGCTTGCATTTTTTAGTCATGTTTATACAAGTATAATCGTGCTTCTAGTAGGTATTACACAATTTTCTGAAACCATTAGAAAACGATATGCTTTTGTCCATCGGAATTTAGGAAAGTTATATGTATTGCTTGTTTTGGTCATTGCCAGCCCTTCTGGATTCATTATGGCTTTATACGCTAATGGTGGAATTTATTCTAAGATATCTTTCGGGCTTCAAGCTATTTTATGGTTTTATTTTACCTTCGCGGCACTTAGGTTTGCAAGACAAAGAAAATGGGAGCAGCATCAACAATTTATGATTAGGAGTTATGCGCTTACCCTTTCAGCGATAAGCCTTAGATTATTTAAGTGGATCATTGCGAACACGTTAGAATTGCCACCGATGGATACTTATCGGATCGTTTCCTGGTTAGGGTGGATTTTTAATCTTGTTATTGCGGAGCTATATATTTACTATTTTATTAGAAAAAATAACAGAGTATTTACTAAAAACAAACATTGACCTAGATGAAGAAAGAAGAAGTTATATTAAAAACGGTCGAGTATGTGAAGGCTGTGCTTAAGGATGCTGAAGGAGGGCATGATTGGTATCATATTTCGCGTGTTTGGAAGTTAGCTAAGCACATATCGGAAAATGAGGAGATTGATGGATTTGTAGTTGAACTAGGTGCATTACTACATGATATAGCGGATTCTAAATTTCACGGTGGTAATGAAGAAATAGGGCCTATGAAGGCTAAAGAATTTCTTTCGTCGCTGGAAGTTGATTCGGAAACGGTTACACACGTTCTAGAGATCATTCGTAATATCTCATTTAAAGGTGGGAATGTAGCGCAGCGGTTTAAGTCGAAAGAATTAGATGTTGTTCAAGATGCAGATCGAATAGATGCCTTGGGCGCTATCGGAATTGCTAGGACTTTTAACTATGGAGGATTTAAGAACAGAGCTTTGTATAATCCCGATATTAAACCGAATCTGAATATGACTAAAGAAGAGTATAAGAACAGCACCGCTCCGACTATAAATCACTTCTATGAAAAGCTGCTGCTACTTAAGGATAGGATGAATACAGAAACAGGAAAGAAGATAGCGCTTCAGCGGCATGAATTTATGGAGCATTTTTTAGGTCAATTTTATAAAGAATGGGATGTTGATTTAGATTAGAAATAACGAGTTAAGTCCTTAATAGTAGGTTTCTCTAAGCTAATTACTCTAAATATAATCTTGTTTTTAATATGTACTTCCATTTGGATACTTGAATGATTTCCTTAATCGTTATTAGAGCGACTTTTCATAGGTTTGTAACTTCGTATATAATTAAGGCAGAAAGGTTTTATAATGCCCGCGAAAAAAAAGTTGCAAATTCATTTTGTACAAATAAAAATATTGAATAACTCACATTTAGAATTAATAATGAATAAACTACTGATCTTACTTATAGCGATTGTTTTTGTGGCCTGTGATAAAGAAAATACGGTTACTATAAATACTAACATCTCAGATCCTGAGGTGCCGCAATTATTGATAATGAACGAAGTAGAAATGATCTTCGATACCATTTCAGATTTTAACGGTACTCCATTTGTGCTTCCTGTAGGAGAAAAACCATCGATCCTGAAAGTTCAATTTGGAAGATTGGCTGATTATATCTATATCAGTCCAGGAGCCGAAATTACCATAAATAAGGAAAGAGGCAGCCGCGTGTTCAATATTGAAAATTCTAATGACGCTGAGCAGAAATTACTTGCGGAATTTGATAAGCAGATGGACATCGCTTCTGCGAAATACAGTTTGAACGAAATAGCGAATGGTTCAGAAGAAGATTTTGAACATGCATTAAGCTTGAAATATGAGGAAGTGAATAAGTTATTAGCAGAGCATCAAGACGCTTCTCAGGATTTGATTTCGTGGTTAGAAGCTAGGATCATCGCGAATAAGATTGAATCTAAAGTTTACTACCCAGACTATTATGAATATATAAAGAAAGAAGAGCCCGTTATTTCTGCGGACTTTTATAAAACGGAAAATGACTTAGATCTTAGTCGCAAAGAATTATTCTACTTTGATGATATGAAATCAGCAGCATTGTCTTTGCTTGGTAGAGGTGTCAATTTTGAAGACTATGAAGATTTCACAGAATATTATGCAGCGCGATATAAGGTGATAGACGAGCGTGTGGAGAATCCAGAGATTGCTGAAATTTTAAAATTTGGGATTATAAATGATAAAATTAACTACGCTGGTGGAATACAGGGATTTGAAGATCAAATAAATGAGTACTTGAAAATAGCAAAAGATCCAAATAAGAAAATAGCCATAGAAAATCAAGTAGCGAAATGGGCTCATTTAAAGAAAGGGGCAGTAGCGCCAGATTTTACAGCTCTAACAAGAGACGGGGAGGAAGTGAAATTATCTGACTTGAAAGGTAAGCATGTATATATAGATGTATGGGCAACATGGTGTGGTCCTTGTCTTGCAGAAATTCCATCATTAAAAAGTATGGAAGAAAAATACCATGGACAGAATTTAGAATTTGTAAGTGTCTCTATCGATAAAGAAAGTGATAGGGAAAAATGGAAGAATTTTGTTATGGAAAAAGACTTGAAAGGTATTCAAATCATGACAAATGAAGCTTGGCAAGCAAAAATGACCACCGATTATAATATATCGGGCATCCCAAGATTTATCATGATTGATGAAAATGGAGCACTCGTAAGTGCAGATGCACCTCGTCCAAGTAATACGGTATCGTTTACAAAAATGGTTGATGGATTATTAAATTAATCTCATAAGTGTCGCGAAATGCATGAGAAATGACGCCTAATTGTCATAGCTATGCAATAATGTCATGTTTCTTACAAAATTTATGTCGTCTAGTAGGGGGTTTATCCGTCGTGTAGTTGTCATGTAACTGGACTGAATAAATTTTAGAGAATGAAACCTATAGTAACTGGAATGGTGCTAATTGCACTGTTTACCAACGTGTTATGCTATGCCCAAAACAATACTCCGATGGAGGTTTTGGTGAATATAGCCAATGACAACGCTCGTTTTATTCCTAAACAAATTTTTATAGAAGATCACCGAAACACAGATTACCTAGATTCTTACCTAACGAATTATGCAACGTTAAAATTAAACGAATCTCTACTTAATGAAATCGTGACACAGGAACTGCCTAATATCGCGGTTGCTCTGCCATTACCTGATGGTAAATCATTAAATGCTAGACTTGTTAATTTTGATATTCGTACGGAAGAATTTTCTGTTGTTGACCAATTCGATAACGAATTGGAAATTCCTGATGCCCAATTTTACAGGGGTGTATTAGATCGTGAAAGCGATGCGATGGCAGGAATAAGTTTTTTTAGAGATCGAGTTTATGGATTGTTTTCCAGCTTAAGTAAAGGAAATATAATCTTAGCTCAAGATCCTATTAATCCTGGAAATGGAGAGAATTATATTCTCTACTATGAAAGAGATTTACTAATAGATCGTGAGAAATCTTGCGGAACTGATGACCTCAAGCCATTTGATGATTATCAATCTGTAACGTCGCGTTCTACAGGAAATGTGTATTCTTCTTGTGAAGATATAGAAGTATACATCGAAGCAACGAACAAGTTGTACCAGAAAATGGGCTCATCCACTGCAGTGACCAATTACATTACCGCTTTTTTTAATAGTGTTTCTATCATTTACAGAAATGAAGGAATCTATACTAGTATTAAAAGAATTAAGGTAAATACAACTGAAGATGGATATACCAATTTGACAACTTCGTTTGATAACTTGAACAAGTTTGGAGAAAACACGAAAAATAATTATCAACAATATGGTGCCGAATTAGCTCACCTTGTTGATTACAATGAGAATAATCTTGGAGGGGTTGCATGGATAAACGCAATGTGTATTAATTATATCTATTATCCTTCGCAAAACTATCATTATGGTGGTTACGCATATAGTAGTATCAATAATACACACGAAGATTTTCCTGATTACTCATTAACCGTATTCATGTTTGCTCATGAAATGGGGCATAATCTTGGATCTCAGCACACGCAGTGGTGTGGATGGACGGGAGGACCGATAGATAACTGTGTGAGCGTAGAAGGAACGTGTGATCCAGGGCCAGCTCCTGTGAATGGAGGAACCATTATGTCTTACTGCCACCTAACGGAATATGGCATTAATTATAGTGAGGGATTCGGAGAAATACCTGGGAATCATATCAGAAGTATTCTACAAAGCAAAACTTGCAAAGAAGAATATGTTCCTAAAGGTGTAGTGAATTGTAATCCGAATACAACGGTTACTGCGAATAGAGAATGCACAGATGAAGATGGATGGACGCATTACTATTTCGATAACAATTCCACGGATGAAGATGATGATGACTTATTACTTTCTGTTCTGAAAGGATCAGAAGATATAGGAGACTTAGATGATGGTTCACTCATTGTAAGAGTAAAAACTTCATCTAATGCTGGAAATGGTGCAACGCATATTGTAGATCCTGGCTATAGTGCTGGTGATGATTGGTATGTAATGAACAGATGGTTCGAACTTATTCCAACGGAAGAACCGAATAATCCGGTAACCGTACGTTTTCCATACACAACTGAGGACTACATGGATGTGATTATGACTCAACCAGCTGTTAATGCACATCAAGATCTTATTTTTTATAAGATTAATACTCCGGGTAATCCTGATCCAGATTCTGGGCATAAGAATATTACGAATGATCAGATAACATTTTATGAAAATGGAACAACGGCATCATTGAACGCATGGAAGTACATTAAAAATGGTACAAGTCATATGGCTGAATTTCAAGTAAGTTCCTTCTCCGGAGGTGGAGGTGGATTTTCAGAAACTAGCCAATCAGCAGTTCCTGTTGAAATTTTGACTTATGATGTACAGAAGGAAGGAAAGTTTGTTAGTGCAAATTGGTCTACTTCTCTAGAAATCAACAATGAATATTTCACTGTTGAAAGATCATCGGATGGAAAAGTATTCGAAGAAATAGGCAGAATTAGTGGTCAAGGTAATAGTTCAGAACTGCAGGAATATTCATTTTTGGATAGAAATCCTAATGCTGGAATAAATTATTACCGTCTTTCGCAAACTGATTTTGATGGTACACACGTAGTAATAGGTGTACGGTCGATCAAGATGGATTTTATACGAGAAATTAATGTTTTTCCTAATCCATTAGCGTCAGACCAATTAAATATTAATTACAGCCTAACGAATGCTGAAGATATTTCGGTTGTGATCAGGAATATAGAAGGAAGAATGATTTACCAGACTCAGAAAACATCTGAAATTGGTAAGAATCAGATGAGTATGGATTTGAGCCATGTGGATGCAGGAATTTACATAGTTCAGATTGTAAGTGGTAAAGAAACTTACACACAAAAATTGATTAAAGATTAAGCGTATATAAATTTTAAAAACTTACTCAAAGTACCTCGAAGGAAAAGTTCTTCGAGGTTTTTTTATTTTAATTTGAAAATATTTGAAATTAAATAGGGGTAGGTCATTTTAATTGCGTCTTTAATGTACACACAATAGAGAAACAAAGAAACAAATAATGAGTTTGGCTGGAAAAAGAAGTCTTGAGAAATCGGGACTTTTTTTATTTACGGTCAATTTCTAAAGCGGGCTTCCGCGAGTTATTGCTTTTTATTCCCTCCGTTTCTTATCAACGAGCCAGATTAACAGACCCTACGTCATTTTAGTTTTTGGAATACATAAAGCCAATCAACGGACTTCTATTTTAAATTTTTAATTTTATATCATCGTAATCCGATTTTAGATAATCTAAATTTAATTGTATGACTGTAGCGGAAGTAATGACTCAATTAGAATCTTGGGGAAATCCGAAAACCAAAGAAGTTTTATTAAAGCACGGTGCTAGAGAGCCATTCTTCGGCGTTAAGGTTGCAGACTTAAAGAAAATCGTCAAAAAGGTCAAGAAAAACCATGAGCTAGCGATGGCTTTATATGATACAGGAAATTCTGATGCCATGTACTTAGCAGGATTGATCTCCGATGAAACCAAGATGACTAAGGCTGACCTGAACAAATGGGCTGAAGAAGCTTATTGGTATATGATTAGCGAATATGCGGTTGCCTGGGCAGCTGCTGAAACTCCTTTCGCTGAGGAAATTGCAGATGAATGGATTCAGTCAGATAAAGTAAATGTTGCTTCTGCTGGCTGGGCAACATGGTCTAATATTTTACTTCTCAAAGCTGATGAAGATCTAGACCTAGAAAAAATTAAGAGCCTCATGGCTAAGGCAGAAGAGGGCATTCACGATCATCAAGACAGAGTCAGTTATACTAAAAATGGTTTTATTCTAGCAGCAGGAGGTGCAGTAAGTGCATTGACTGATCTAGCTACCGAATATGGAAACCGAATCGGTAAAGTGAAAGTGAATATGGGAGAGACGGCATGCAAGGTTCCATTCATCCCCGATTATTTGAAAAAGATGAAAGAGAAAGGAAGGATTGGTAACAAGAAGAAAACGGTTAAGTGTTGAAAATACTACATACTGCCGATTGGCACATAGGAAAAAATCTTCATAAGGTTCCATTACAGAGCGAATTCAAAATGTTTTTAGAATGGTTGCTAGGTATCATAAATGATGAAGCCATAGATGTATTGTTGATTTCAGGAGACATCTTTGACTATGCTAATCCAGCTGCAGAAGATCGGAAAACCTACTACGAGTTTTTGAAAAGTTTAGTTGATACCAATACTAAAATAATCATCACAGGTGGAAATCATGATTCTGCAGGTTTTCTGAATGCACCACGTGAAGTACTAAAAGCTTTAGATATAGAAGTAATCGGGGAGGCGACTCATCCGATAAACCAAGAAATTATTCCTATTGTAAATGATGATGGGAGCGTTGAAGTTGTCATTGCTGCCGTACCTTTTCTGAAAGATAAAGACCTTAGAAATCGAAATGAGGCTGAAAAATTTGAAAGTAGGGTAGATGAGATTCGATATGGAATTCAGAATCACTATCACCAACTAGCAGAAATTATCAAAGATCAATATCCTAATGTTCCTTCTATCGCCATGGGACACTTGTATACTGTGGGTTCTGATCCTTCCGAAAGTGAACGTGATATCCACATGGGGAACGAAGCAGCAGTGGACGCTAAGATATTCTCGGATGCTTTCGATTACGTTGCGCTCGGCCATATTCATCGACCACAGATTATTGGGAAGAATGAATTCATTCGCTATTCTGGATCGCCTATTGCCTTGAGTTTCTCGGAAAAGAAAGATATAAAAAGTATAATCATATTAACAGTTGACGAAGGTGAGATCCAAAAACCTAAGCTTATAGAAGTACCTAAGAATCGGACATTGGATCGAATTTCTGGGAACTTGGAAGAAGTTAGACTTGCGCTAGAAGATTATGAAAACTCCTTTACCTTGCCGGCATTTCTTGAGATTATCGTTAAGGAAAAAGAATACAGTTCTGTCATTCTCAGTGATTTTGAAGAGCTAAAAACTTTGCACCAAGATCAGCCAAATTATAAGGTTATTAAAAGTAAGGTAGATTTCGAGCATGGAGCGAAAGACATAGATGCGTTATTTCTAGAAGGTGAAAACATCGAAGATCTAAAGCCTACTGAAGTTTTTGCGAAGAAAATGGAGTCTGAAAATATAGATGATGCTTCTAAGGAATTAATGAATGAAGCTTTTTTAGAATTGCTATCAATTGTGATGAATGAGGATTAGGAAAATTAGTTTTAGCAATATTAACAATCTGAAAGGTGGACCACACGTGATCTCCTTTGAAGAAGAGCCATTGAAATCTTCTGGAATATTTGCGATTACGGGACCTACAGGATCAGGGAAGTCTACGATCTTAGATGTTATTACACTCGCTCTTTTTAATCGGATACCACGTTATGATGGTAAGATTTCTGATAAGAAAATGCAAGAATTAGGCTCAGTAATTACCCATCATGCTAAAGACGCCGAAGCTGCTGTGGAGTATGAAGTAGGTGGAAATCGATACACCTCGAAATGGTCCGTTCACCTCGCTAAGAATAGCGGTAAGATTCAGCCATATGATATGTCTATCAGTGATGTCAGCGGTAATTACTTAGATCTGAAAAGAAGTGATGTTCCTGCGAAAAATGAAGAAATTATTGGTTTAGACTATGAGCAGTTTGTTAAGTCTATCATTCTCTCTCAAGGTGAATTTTCTAAGTTTCTAAAATCTACGGTTAATGAACGTGGAAAGCTCTTAGAAAAGTTAACAGGAGGAGATGTATATCGAAAAATAAGTCAAGCCGCTTATCGCAAAGAAAAAGATATTGTTCAGCAGCTCAAATTTGAAAAATCCTTATTTGCAGAAATTGAGCTTTTTACGCCAGAGAAAATTGAGGAAGTAAAGAAAAACATTGACCTATACCAAAAAGAGATTAGCAAGCTAGAACAGGTCATCAAAAATGATGTGGAAGTCTTACAAGTTAAGACATCTCTGTCCTCTATTTCGAAGCAGTTAATTGAAAAGAAGGAGAAACTACTGCTTAATCAAAAGAGCTTAGATGCTTTTCAAGAAAAGGCCGAGCAGGTTAAAGTGCATGAAAAGGTCGTTGTCTTTAGTGGCCAATTATCGCTGCACGAAAAATCATCAGAGCTTTTACTCAGAACCGCATCAGAAATTAAAGCTAGACAGCAAGAATTGAACTTGGCTCAAGAGCGATTTACGAATTCGATAAAGGAACTAGGAAGCCTGACCAAGGAAAAAGTTGAGGAAAGCAATTTCAAAACCATCTTAGATACATTTGAATCCAAGGTGGTTGCTTTAGACTTTGAATTGCTCAATTTGAAAAAGAAAGGTGGGGAATCTCGTGAAAAAATAAATGAGAAGTTATTAAATTCTAGGCTTGGACTGAATGCTAAAATATCTCCCAATGAGGCCTTAACCTCACTCGCTGAAATCAAAGAAAAATTAACAAGCCAACTGTCCTCAATTGGTTTTTATGAAAATACGCCGACTTCAGATCTCAAAACCCAAATCAAGGATAAACAAGAAAAGATAACGCTATACCGAAATTGGCTCCAACTATCAGAGTCTCAAGAAAAGAATCTAGCCACTAAAGCTACTTTGACCCAAAAGATAAAAGAAGATCAGAAGACTTTAGAAAGCAATAATCCATTACTAGCAAGTAACCTAGCCTTGATTAAATCTCTGAAAAGCCAAATCACGCTATTAGAGGCTCGAAGAGATGATGCACTGAAAATTGCCAAATTAGAAGATTTTAGAAAGGAACTTGTAGATGGAGAGGCTTGTCCTCTGTGTGGCGCAGTCGACCATCCATACACTGTTCACTTGCCAGAAGAACAAGAAAATGAGATTAAGAAGGCAATTTCACTCAACCAACAAGAAATTGAAAATGTAGAGCAGGTTGCTCGACAGCTGGAGCAAAAAATAAGTACTGCGAACACTGCTATAAAGATAAATTCAGAAACACTTGCGAATCTATCTAGTAGTATTTCAGAACATGAAAAGGCCATTAATGAAATCGCTCAGAAATTCTCGGCGAAGCAAGATCACGAACCGTTATCACTGAAATCCGAAATACAAGTAGAAGAAAAAGCAATTGCCGCATTAGAAAATGGTCTAGAATCGTTAGAACAACTAAAAATTGTCAATGATTTAAACCTTGATTTTCAAAATTTAAAGGAATTATTGTCTACTTATGCCAGCGTCAATGCTCAGCGCCAAGAGCTTTATATCGGAAAAGATATTAAGCAGGAAACCAATAAGTTACAAGACTTATTTACCCAAAACAAATCTTTGATTGCTAAGCTTTCAGAGTTCTTAGAAGAAAAGCAAAAGCAATACCTTAACCTAGAGAACGACATTAGTAAAATCGAGGAAGAGTTAAAGCCTGAATTAAATAATTTTGGTGTTCCGGATATTCAATCTATGAAAACTTTACTGTTGCCTCAGTATAGTTATGAGGCGTACAAAAAAGAGGAAACAGCAATTCATGATGAGCGGAAAAATCTCCTAGCAGAACAAAATCAATTAGAAAGTTCTCAGAAGGAATTAAAAGAAAAAGATAACGCAGTCGATAAGGAGATAGAAGTTATTCAGAGCGAAATAAAAATTAATGAGACTCGACGAAACGAGCTTAATGCAGAAATAGGCGGATTAAAATCCATGCTAAAGGAAGACTCTGATCGAAGAGTTAAGCAGATGGATCGTCAGAAAAACATTGAAAAATTAGAAGAGGAGAATGAAAAATGGAGTTTGCTGAGCAGACTAATCGGTTCTGCAAATGGGGATAAGTTCTCGAATTTTGCACAAGGACTAACGCTTCAGAATCTACTCGTTTTTACGAATAGAAGATTGAAAAATCTTACAGATCGCTACCTTCTGGATAAACCTGGACCTGATGGCACCTTGAGTGTTATCGACTTGTATCAAGGGAATACAGAACGAGCGGTAACAACATTGTCAGGTGGGGAAATCTTCATTCTGAGTTTGGCATTGGCACTTAGTCTTTCAGATATGGCGTCTAGAAATGTCTCTTTAGAAAGTTTATTTATAGATGAAGGTTTTGGGACTTTAGATCAAGAAACATTAGACATTGCCATGACTACGCTGGAAAAGCTTCAGTCAGAAAGTAAGAAGATGGTTGGGATTATTTCCCATGTGGAAGCACTGAAAGAAAGGATCAATGTACAGATCCAGTTAAAAAAGAATGCTCAAGGTTATAGCAGAATCGAAATTGTTAGCTAGAAATGTGCGCTAAGTGATGCCTGCAATGCCATGCATAGTGCAGTAAGTTCTCACCTAATGAAGATTCTGCATTTTTTTCTGGATGATAATACGTTTTCGCAAAATCGTCATCGGTCATGTTTTCTATGACCACCACCCATCTTTTGTGTAAACTATCTAATATATCTAAAGAAAGATCCACAGGCAACTTAGCATCCGGTAGTTCTGCCCATGCTGCTTCATCATAAGCTTTAATCGTAGGAGTATCTTCTGTAAGTGCTAATTTGAACCGAATGTAGGCATTCATATGGCTATCTGCACAATGATGAACCACTTGTCTTAATGTCCAGCCCTCTGGTCGGTAAGGGGTGTCAAGTTGGTCTTCAGTCAATTCCGCACATCGTTTGCGCATTAACGAAGGAAATTCAGCAATGGTAGCAATTGCTTGATCTTTGTTTTCAGAAGTAAATTCTTCGTTTTGATCTTTACCTATTGGGTATTTTAAGTGCTCTAAATCCATATTATAAATCTTTAATTTCTGATTTGAGGCTCTTTCTGTCTTCGTAGCCTTTTAATAAGTGCTTTTGAAGCTTGCCCAATTCTTTATCCCACTTATTCTTACGAAGGAAAATTAAAAGTCTTTTCATTTCGGAAGAACTTTCTATGCCCATGTATTCACTTAAATAGAGATCACTTATCCTGATAAGTACTTCTGTTAGGCGGTTGCTTCGTTCGGAAATGTACTCTGCAAATTCGTAAATGTGGGATATGGCGTGATTCGAAGTTGACATGTAATCGATCAATTCTTCCACTTTATCATCCTCTTGTAAGATTGCGAGGTAGAGCCGTTGAAATTCTTTTAGTTTTTTGTGTGCAATTTTGCTTTTTATCGTTTCGAAGAAATCGTCTATCGTGTCTGGATAACTCTCCTTCAGCAGACGATAGAAGTACATGTCTTTATGTATGATTAGGTTAGTCATAGCCATATCTGTAAGCTCTTTTTTACTACCTATCTGCTTTAAGACTTGTACGTATTTTTTAACTAAGAACGCATCTCTGATCTGTCCATTGATAAAGAAAAGCTCAAGAAAATCTTTTAAACCTTTATAAGCCTTGAATTCATACAATCGGTCACTAATTCGATATATGGATTGACTACTGAGCGTTGGCGTTTTTTGTTCTTTGACTTCGATTCCTTTTTCAATGTAATACTGACGAATGGTCCATAATTTTTCTAATTCGTATACATGAAGCAAACTGGAACTTAATTTTCTATTGAGGATCTCATTTAAGATTGTTTCCTTAGAATCTAAGCTTAGTGGATTCAGAAGAATGATCAACAAATTCTGCTCCGCATGAGAAATATGGTAGTATGAACGTTCTGCGAGATCCAGACCGAAAGCAACTAAGTCCTTCCGCAAAGAGGGAGCAATATCTAATTCAATCAAAAGTCTGAATCGTTTGTGAAAATGCTTTTTGGCCTGTAAGATTTCTTCATTTTCAGAATTGGTCCAATGGTTAACATAGGCCGCTTTAGACATCAAAGTCTTTATAATATAAGAAGCCTCTTTGTATTGTTTTAGTGAAACCGCATCGTCGAATTGCGCGTCAAACTGTTCTGAGATAGTTATAAACTGCTTTATATTCTGGAAAGAAATCCGATAATCCACGCCAGTCGCTGGTCGGATTACTGAATTTAGTATGTTTTCATATTTGTCTTCATTATTCTCAAGCTCTATGGACCTTGCGAATGTTGCTTTCAGTGAAGTCGAAAATTTCTTATTTTTCTTAGCAAATGTTCTTACAAAGTTTTTTAGGTCTTCGGGATCTATCTGATTAAGAATATTCGGAATACTTAGTTTCTTCGGAACAGATCTAACCACTTTCGCACCTTGCTTGACATTTTTAGTTTTCAGCAAGCGAAGATGGTAGAGTGATGCAATGATATGCTTGCAACTTCCATTTTCAGTAAAATATGTACAGTCGCAAGAGTAGTTTAAGACCTTACTTGGACTGATAAGGATTTCAATTTCGTAGGAGATACCGTCTTTAATTTCATAAGACCAGAGGTTTTTTTCTACTTCTTCGAATTCGAGCACCGCTTTTTTCTCATAGAGAGCTTCTCCAGGAGCTATAATCTCTGGTGGAAAATGTAATTCAAAATGCTCTAATGAGAAGTTCATGATTTCAGTTTATTAATCAGAAAAACCTAAACCTTCTTTCTGAACTAATAAAAATAGTGCTAATAGATGAGAGCATTGGCAAAAAAGAAAGTATTTTTTATCCTATCTTTGCTTCATTAATTCGGAGAACCGATAAACATGGCCATATAGTGAAAAAAATTATATTTATAAGACACGCTAAATCATCATGGAACTCAGGCGTAAGTCGTGATATTGACCGTCCTTTGAATGCAAGAGGCAAAAACGATGCTCCTGTAATGGCTAAAGTTTTAAAGAATTACTTCCATAAAATAGACGGAATTATAAAAAGCCCTTCGAAAAGAACTACCGAAACATCTACTTACTTCCAAGAGACTTTTAACCTGAATAATGACGTTGTTTTAACAGAAGAACAATTATATCATGGTTCAGTGGATAATCTGATGGATGCCATTCAAGGGTTACCTGAAGACTGGGAAAGTGTGATGTTGTTTGCCCATAATCCAGGGATGACTTACTTAGCAGAATATCTAGGTATGACAGAGATCGTTAATGTTCCAACATGTGGAATGTTAATCGCTGAAAGTTCGACTGATGACTGGGCAATGGTTAATAATAAAAATACTAAAATTTTAGCTTTTGAATATCCTAAGAAGTATAGTAATTAGTATCATCGCAATTTCTTTTTTCAGTTGTGAGGAAGAAAAGAGTAATTTGACTGATGAAGAATTGGCAACAATTGTAGCGGATATGCATATTACTGAGAATGCGATCGGAAGACACGACTTATCACTAAGAGATAGTCTGAGTGTTATTTACCTTGAAAAATTAGAAGAAATTCACGGAATTTCGAAAGAAGAAATGAAGCGTGAGGTGGAATTAATGATGGATAATCCTAAGCGTCAATCTGAAATTTACGGCATTGTAATTAGGAGATTGCAAGCGATAGAAAAGGAAGTTAAAGAAGAGAATAAATCTAAAGATAAAGACTAAATATAGAACCAGATGAGTAAAGCAAGAATCTTGTTAGTAGATGATGAGCCGGATATACTAGAAATGCTAAGCTATAACTTGGAGAAAGAAGACTATAAAATAGAAACAGCAACCAATGGTTTAGATGCCATCGAAAAAGCTAAAAGTTTTTCACCAGATCTAATTCTGCTTGATATCATGATGCCAGAAATGGATGGTGTGGAGGTCTGCTATCAATTGCGCGAAAATGATCAATTCGCAGATACAATTATCGCCTTTTTAACGGCAAGAACGGAGGACTTTACTCAGATTTCAGCACTAGAAGCTGGCGGTGATGATTTTATTCTTAAGCCTATTAAACCCAATGTATTCAAGTCGAGGATTAAGGCACTTCTTAGACGAAACGATAAGAAAGATGCTAAGAAAGAGAAAGTTAAGTTCAAATTCGGTCCCTTAGTGATCAATACTGAAAAGTATAATATCCGCCTTGATGGAAAGAAAATAAAAATGGCTAAGAAGGAATTTGAACTATTGCTTTTGCTTACTTCTAGTCCTGGAAAAGTATTTAAGCGGGAAGAAATTCTTAGAAAAGTGTGGGGTAGGGAAGTGATAGTGGGCGATCGAACGATAGATGTGCATATCCGAAAACTAAGGGAGAAGATTGGCAATGATTATTTCAAAACCTTAAAAGGTGTAGGTTACAAATTTGAATTTTAATGTTTAAAAATCTATCGCCTTCGAGGCTTACGCTATATATCGCAGTTCTTGTTTCGATCTGTAATATTGCTATCCAATATCTATTTTCTACGATCAATGGAATAAATTTTAATCTTGGACTTCTATTGATTTCAGCAATAGCGAGTTTCATTATTTGCTACTTTATCGTTCGCTATTTCATTGCGAAATATTTAATAAAGAAGATACGCCTCATCTATAATATTATCCAACGATCTAAGTTCGGGAAATCTTCTACCATTAAATTACAGAAAGGACTCTTAGCAGGTAATGTATGGCAAAGTGTGGAAGCAGATGTTGCTAAATGGGCTAATGTGACCGAAACTGAAATTGAAAACCTGAAAGAATTAGAACAGTATAGAAAAGATTTTGTAGGGAACATTTCCCATGAACTAAGAACACCTATTTTTACCATACAAGGATATATTCACACGCTTCTGGAAGGCGGATTGGAAGATGATAATGTAAATGTTCATTTCTTAGATCGAGCCGCAAACAATGTTTCTAGGTTGATTAATATCGTTGATGATTTAGAGATTATTTCCAATTTAGAGGCAGGAAGTGATACACTCGTGCAAGAAGATTTTGATCTGAAATTGCTCACAGAAGAAGTCATCGACGATCTAGCTGTTCAGGCAAAACAACACGATATAGAATTAGTATATAATGAGAAAGCTCCTAATTATATCGTAAGAGGCGATAGAGAAAAGTTTAGACAAGTTTACAATAATCTGATTTATAATTCTATCAAGTATGGCAAACCTAATGGAAGAACTAAAATCAAATTTTTAGACCTTGATCAGTATATTTTAGTAGAGGTTTCAGACAACGGAATAGGGATGGAAGAGAAACATCTTAACCATGTATTCGACCGTTTCTACAGAATCGATAAGTCTAGGTCTAGAGATGTAGGAGGATCGGGATTAGGACTTTCCATTGTTAAGCATATTGTCGAAGCGCATGATCAGACGATTAATGTTAGAAGTACACTTGGCGAAGGATCTACTTTTGGTTTTACCATAGAGAAAGTGAAAAAATAAATGTAGGGTCAATTTGTAGGTCAATGTTAGATCAAGGTATAACTGATCATTCAATACCAATCTAAATGCTATAATTCGTAGCTTGATCAAGGCATGATGTAAATTGGGAGATAAGAAGCAGTATTTAGGGATCTTCAGCATTAAAAAAAAATATGATCTTAAATCCTTTGTAATCAACACATTAAGTATTATCTTAATACAAAAGAAAACCCCGTTTTTTACGTTGGAAGCGGAAAAACGGGGTAATCTTAAAAACTATTAAGATGAAAGTACGCCGAATTTCTGAATTTCAAGCAAGAATTGACTTTCCAAATTTTGATTCACATTTTTAAAAGCATTTAGAGGGCTTTGAACAAAGTTCACTTGGATAATTAGGCACAAAAACTCACCAACAAAAAGGTCAAAATACTGAGTGCAGATGCTATCTATGCAACTAATTCAAATCGAAACTATATCCCAAAAAGGAGTAAAAAAACGGATTTTAAACCCAAAGGAAGACCAGGTAGACATAAGGAGCATAAAAGTCAACTTTCCAAGATGATCACTAAAGAAAGAGCAAGTCGATTAGAAGGTAGTTTTGGAGCAGATAAAGAGTACTATCTTCTGAATAAAATCAAAGCTCGAAATAAGGAGACAGAAATCTTGTGGATTTTTTTAGGCATCCACACCTCCAATGCGCTAATTATTGGTCGTCGAATGGCGAAAGCAACTAAAATTGCAGCCTAACCAAGATATTAAACTATATCATTTACTCTAAAATCCGCCTTGAAAGAAGGGCGTTAAGAAATTGATTCCCGAGTGTAAGCAAAAAGAGCAAATAACTGTCTGACGACCGAAGGAAGGAGTTTTATTTGCCGCGGGAGGCAGAAGCAATTTTAGACTTTCTTTCACAGCGGTGATCTTTTGTTTCTTTTGCATGGCAGGCAAAAGAAAGGCGAGCTAAGTTGCGCTTCTCCTGAATATCCCTATTTAGATTGATTAGTTTTCTGTCCAGTTGCTATCGCATAAAAGTGTGATAGCTTATCTAACGATTCAATTGCAGAGCTGAATTAACTGCGAATAAAGTACAAGAAATAATGCTAGGTCTGATTAAGTAAAAAACTATGATCTAAATTTAACGACTGTCTTTTCAGGAGTGTTACTTGAAATTTGTGTTTCGTCTTCAAATTTTACATCATCAAGTTGCTCGATGATCCGATCTCTAGATTCGAAAAATTCAGGTAATTGATCTTGTGGCATCGGCTCTGGTGGAGGAAAGTTCTCTTTTAGGTGATTTACTTGTCTTCCATTTTTCCAAAATCTAAAGCATACGTGTGGACCTGTAGCAAGTCCTGTTGAACCTACGTGGCCGATTACATCTCCTTGTTTCACATGTACTCCAGGTTTAATTCCCGGTGCGAATCTTTGCATGTGAAGATATTGCGTAGAGAATGTTTTATCATGCTTGATTTTCACATACTTTCCGTTTCCTTTAGTATATGCAGCCTTGGTAACAACACCGTTACCCACAGCAAGAATAGGCGTTCCGTAAGGCGCAGCATAATCTGTACCTAAGTGCGGCTTTCTTCTTTTAAGAATTGGATGCAATCTGTTCATATTGAAACTACTGCTGATTCGAGAAGCTTTAACAGGTGACTTTAAGAATCCCTTCTTTGTAGGACGACCTTCTAAGTCATAAAAACCTGAATATTCTTCGTTCTCATAATACACCGCGTAATATTGATTATCAGCATTCTTATAATATGCTCCTTTTAATTGCCCTATTCCTACCGGTTCACCATCGATATATCTTCTTTCGAAAATCAATTTATATCGATCACCGTCTTGAATATGATAAAAGTCAATAGACCAAGCCAGTGCATCCTCCATTTTTTCAATTAAAACTGGACTAAGACCTTGCTCTTTCATTGACATCCATAATGATGATTTAACAATTCCTGCAGTGGATTCCACAGTAGTTGTAACATCTCTCTCTATTATTTTCACATCTAAAGTATCCCTTAGATCATAAACAACGTATTTAAACGGATCTGGCTGATAGACAAGACATTCTGCTGCTGAGCAACTGTCTTTCTGAATAATCGCATATTTCTTTCCAGCTCTAATATTTCTAACACTATAGATGTCTTTCGCTTTTTCCTCTAATTGGAAAACTTTGCTAAGACTCACATCATACTTCATTAAAATGTCAGATAAAAACTGATTAGGGAAGAGCGTATGTTCTTGGATATGATAATCATCTTCAGAAAACCCAAACTTCAAGTTTTCGATGGGTTCTTCCGTTGGGATTTCAACAATCTCCTCGGTTGGAGTTATTTTATTTATATCTATAAAATTGTAAGCTGTTATTAATGCAACTGCGACTAAGCAAATGATGACAACATCGTAAATTTTAGGTCTTTTTTTATTCTCTTGCTCCACTTTAGTAATTACTTATCGAGTTATATCTTATTTTAAAATCAATTTAAAAGTAATATTTTACTTCTAAAACTCAAACTTTAAACTAGATATATATGATAAAAAAGTTTAATTTGTTTTTATTTCTTCGGCATTCCTTTTATTAAACGAAAGTTTTCCTTTCCTATTATACTTTAAGACACCTAAATATTAAACAATATTAAGACAACTATTTTACATTCTAACCCTATTCTAGACATCTTTTTTTTAACCCTCTCTAACACCTATTCTGAAAGTTTATCATTATTTTCGGTCTTCTATGAAATCGATTAACGCGAATGGGCATATCATTTCCTTTGAAGAGCCTAAAATTATGGGAATTCTGAATGTAACTCCAGACTCCTTTTATGATGGAAATAAGTTTAATGCTGTTGATGCTGCCATTCTTCAAGTAAGTAAAATGATTACTGAAGGTGTTGATATTCTAGACATAGGAGCGGCTAGTTCTAGACCGGGAGCAGAAACCTTGACAGCCGAAGAAGAAATCTCACGTCTGAAGCCGATTTTATCTGAAATCAAAAATCAATTTCCTGAACTGATCATTTCTGTTGATACCTACCTTTCTAAAGTTGCTTACTTCGCAATAAACAATGGAGCACAGATTATTAATGACATCAGTGCCTTCGAAATAGACAGCAAAATGTTAGATGTGGTAGAGGAAACTCAAGCTCCCTATGTTCTCATGCATATGAAAGGACAACCTAGAACGATGCAGGCGAATCCATCTTATGAAAGTGTCACAGAAGAAGTTTTAAAATTTTGCATTAAAAAAATAGAACAACTTAAGGCGAGAAGCGTCAAAGATTATATCGTAGATCCGGGTTTCGGCTTTGGAAAAAGCATAGATGATAATTACAAACTTTTTATGAACCTAGAAGTCTTTAAATTGCTAGAAGCGCCTATCTTAGTTGGGATTTCTAGAAAGTCTATGATTTATAAACTGCTAGGTATTACTGCTAAGGAATCATTAAGTGCAACTTCTGCGTTACATTTACAATCTTTGTTTATGGGAGCGAATATCTTAAGAGTGCATGATGTGAAAGAAGCGAAACAAACAATAGATCTTTATAAAATGTTGGTTAAACATAATTAGTGACACACTTTGAGTGTTAAATATACAATGGCAAATGAAAAAGTAAATACGGACGATAAAAAAAAGAAATCCATCGGGTTCTTTGCCAGATCGGTGATTGTTTTATTTATGGTTATCCTCTTTATTTTGACATTTCTTACCTCCATTTTATACGTACCAAGTATCCAGAATTATGTAGTAGATCGAGTCGCATTTAGGGTCTCTAATAATATTAATGGAGAAATTAAAGTAGGTAACGTCAAGCTTAATGTTTTTAAAGGCCTTGTCCTCCAAGATTTTGTCATTCTGGAAAAGATTTCAGGTGATACCTTAATTGCAGCAGATGCTGTAAATGCAGGATTTGCGGATAATTTGTTTTCATTATTTAACAGACAAGCTAATATCAATACCGTTGAGTTAACTGGTGTTTCGCTGAAAGATGAAAAAGGTACAACCTCTGCTTACAGCAAACTTGCAAGTATATTTAGGAATGAGAGCGTTGGAGAGGATACAGGTGAAAAGAAGGAACCATTTGATATCAATATTAAGCAGCTGAATCTGAATGATTTCGAATATCAATCTGTGGATAGCATTAAGGGGGAAACGCGCTATGTCTTCATGAAAAGAGCAGAGATAACTATCGATAGCATCGATATTCCAGGTCAGAATTTTAATATCTCAAAATTTGAGGCAAATGCTCCACATTTTGAATTAACTTTTTTCGAAAGGTCTGAGAGTGAATATGTGAGTTCTTCTGTCTCTATCGATGATTCTACATTTACCATTCCTGATACATTTGATTTGGTGATCCAAGAAGCACATTTAGAAAATGGTATTTTTATTTTACAAGATTTGAATAAAGTGCCGACCGGTATTGCTAACGAATTCGATCCAGCAATCATCGAAGCAAAAGAAGTAAATCTAGACATTAAGGATTTCTATGTCAATTCAGCAGCTGAAATAGTTGCTAAAATAGAAGCTGGTAGTCTGAAAAGTCAAGATGAAATGATCGTCATTAATGAATTCTCTTGTGATGAATATCGATTAGATCAGAGAAGGATGACTTTTCAAGGATTAAATCTAATTACGAATAATAGCCATGTTAAGGATAATTTGATCTTTAAGTTTAGAAGCATCAAAGATTTTAATGATTTCAATAATCGGGTCATTATGGAGGCCAATATCACTAAAAGTAAAGTTGGAATTAATGAACTGATTTACTTTGCCCCGAGCATGAAAAAAAGTGACTTTTTCTTCAAAAATCAAAAGCGTCAGATCAATTTTGATGGAATCGTAACTGGAAGAGTGAATAGCCTTAACGCGTCGAAAATGAAAATAAATTTCGGCAATGAAATAGCAATAAAAGGGCGAATGAATTCTAGAAACCTAGAAGATGTAGAAGATGCGATATTGAATTTAGGGCTTGATGAGTTTTCTATGACGGTTGCGACATTGAGTGAAATCATTCCAGGATTTAATCCTCCGCCCAATTTCTATAAATTAGGTAGGTTAAATTTCAATGGCAGATTTGATGGATATATTCAGGATTTTGTTGCATTTGGAGATTTGACTTCAGATCTAGGAAAAGCAGACCTGGATATGCGTCTGGATTTAAAAGATGGAGCTGAAAACGCTCAGTATTCTGGTAGTGCAGTATTAAGAGCGTTCGATCTCGCTACTTGGTCTGGGAATACAGATTTCGGAATGCTGGAAGTAGAAGCGACAGTTAAAAATGGAAAAGGATTAAGACTTGAATCAGTGAATGCAGAGCTCGCAGCGAATGTGAATATGCTTGAATACAAGGGATATGTTTATGAAGATTTCAACATGGAAGGTAAGTTCGAACAGAATTTATTCGATGGTATTTTCGAAATTTCAGACCCTAACATTGACCTAGATTTTAGCGGAAGTATAGATTTTACTGATAGTATACCCGTGTATGATTTCGAAGCTCAGGTGAATGCATTGAAACTAAAAAAACTAAATATCATTGCTGAGGATTTCGCACTCGAAGGTAATCTGGAGATTAATGCGAATGGGACTGATATTAACAATGCCCAAGGAACTGCATCTGGTACCGAATTTATCCTTTATAAAAATGGTAATGAATTCAAGTTAGATAGTTTTGATCTTCGAGCGAAAGGTGCCTTCCCTAAAAGAAGAAACTTTGTGCTTAATTCTTCCTTAGCAGATATTGAGTTGAATGGTTTCTTCAAGCTAGAAGAACTTCCTGATGCATTTATTTCAGGTCTTAAGACGAACTATCCTAATTTTACAAAGAGATTGAATCATATCAAGTATCCTAATCCTAGTCCTGGCTATGATTTTAATATCAATATGACGATTAAAGAATCCGAAGATATATTCGAAGTATTGCTTGGAGAATCTATTTTTATTCAAGATGCGACGGTATTGGGTCGGATCAGTAATATCGATAATCGATCTGCCCTCGATATCAGTTTTCCATTTCTCGAGGTGAATGGCAATGTATTCGGTGGGATAAAAGGGGATTTATTTGCGCAAGCAGAAGAAGGGAAGTTGGATCTAGTGGTGGAGTATGCGAATATTAATGGGGTTGATTTTTCTCCAGTAAAAATTGTCGCTAACGCAGGAAAAGAAGAATTGCATTTTACCATTAATAGTGCTGAATTAATCGATAGTTTTACCAATATCACAATCGATGGAATCCTAAGAAATGAAGATGATCTGTTTAATGTGAGGTTCGATAATACCAGTTTCGATGCATTCGGGAGCACTTGGGCATTTAATGATGAAAATAACGTAGTGTTTGGAACAGAGTATTTACAGATAGATAATTTGGTTTTGTCTGATGGCGTACGAGCACTAACATTTGATGATATAAACAATAAAGGTGTTGCGATGAACATCAGCTCATTGAGTACATCATTTTTTAACCGTTTATTCAAAGCTGATTTCCGAGGTGATATCAATGGTTCTGTGGAAGTGGCTAATGTATTTGACTTCAAAGGTTTCAATGCTTCTGTTAGTATTCCTAAATTTGGATTCAGGCAACATCAATTTGGGTTAGTCAATTTTGATGCTTCAAGTCCATCTCTAAAAGAACCTATTGAATACAAATTAGTCGCTTATGATAAGGATAAAAATCTGAATTTTAGCGGTGCATATACGATCGCAGATAAAAATAATAAAGGGAAATTAAGGATTAATAATTATCCACTGGATCTACTTGAATATATTATCGATGATGGAATATCTGAAACATTCGGGACTGTGGATGCAAGTGTATCTTATGATGGCCCGATAGGATATCCTGAAATTTCTGGTAAAGCTGAAGTTAAAGAAGGTGGCTCTAAGATTGACTACCTCGGTACAAGATATAAAGTCGGAAAAAATAACATTCAGTTCTCAGATGGTTATATTGATTTCTCAGATGGTATTCTTATAGATAGTAGAGGGCAGGAAGCAATAGTGCAAGGTGGATTAAGACACGAGGCGTTCAGAGATTTCTCTGCAGACCTTAGAATCAGATCACCGAAATTCATTGCATTGAATACATCGAAAGAAGACAATCCATCGTATTATGGATTTGCACAAGGTGAAATGGATGTTCTTTTCTCTGGTCCATTTGAAACCATATTGATTTCGGTAAATGCAACAACCGGAAGAAATACGGTATTGAATCTTCCAGTTGAGTATACTGCTGAGGAGTATAGCACAGACTTTATCGAAATTATCAATAAAAATGCTCCGAAGAAAAAGGTAAGTAGAGAAGATATTAATCTAGAGGGTTTGAGTCTGGATATGAATGTGAATGTAACTCAAGATGCTAAAGTGGTCATTCTATTCGATGAAACAGCCAAGGATATATTAGAAAGTTCCGGACGTGGCGCGATTCAATTAGCTATCGATCCAGAAGGAAATTTTGAGATGTTTGGGAATTATGAAGTGGTTAGTGGTCAATATTTGTTTACCATACCATCGTTACTCGTTAATAAATCTTTTATCATTCAGAATGGAGGGAATATAGAGTGGACGGGTGATCCTTTAAATGCGAATCTGAATATAGATGCAACATATAGGGGGTTGCAAGCATCACTTGATAAATTCTTAGCGGAGTACTTGCCAGAAGGAAACGTAGGATTAGCGAATCAAGCCAAGCAAAGAGTGGAAGTAGCGTTAACGATGGATTTAGGAGGGACGATGTCAACTCCAGATATAGATTTTGATATTTCCTTTCCGAACTTAACAGGTGAATTGAAACCATTAGCTGAAGGACGGTTAAGAACATTAGAAACGAACCAAGATGCTTACAACGATATCGTATTCGGCTTGATTTTACTAAGAACATTCTTGCCTCCGAATCAAGTTGGAAATAGTATTTTGAATAGCGGTAATTTAATTGGTACAGGCTACAGTACAATTAGCGAATTCGTATCGAATCAATTTTCGATTCTCCTTTCAAGTATCTTCGATGAGGCGCTAGAAGGAAATTCCTACTTCTCAGGTGTAGATGTAAATTTTGCAGCCAATAAAAATTCGAATGTTTTTGCTCAAAACAACAATGATATCCTGCCAGATGAATATGACATCAATTTGGTTTCTAGTTTCAATGAGGACAAATGGAACCTTCAGATAGGTGGTCGATATGTAGTGAATAGCGTTTTCCTCGATGTAGGCGAATACTTTGCACCTGATTTCGTAGTCGAATACTACATTACAGATGATCGACGGTTAAAGTTGAACCTTTATGCTCGATCCGATTACGATACTACCAATTCTAGGAAACTGCAATCTGGAATCGGTATAACCTATAGAAAGGAATTTAATAACCTTTTCGATTTTGCTCGTGAAATCAATGAAGTTGCACAGAAAGGTGACGCGCTGTAGAATTAGTCTTTCTATCGAATAAAAGGAATAACACTTACCATATTGGATGTTAATATCAGTTGCTCAAAATGGGTATATGTAGGCATATTTAGCCTGATTTCAGTAGAAAAATCAAACTTTGAAAAATATATGTGCCGTTAGTTCCTTTTTTAATACCGAAGATCAAATGTAGGTGGGAATAACCTATAACACATTATATATTTGAATCATAGTTAGAAAGCTAATTAGAACCATAAGTCCAAATTACCTAAACCATTTTGAAAACATTACCCCTAATTACCAAAATTTCGAGCTATGCCTAATGATTCGAAATTCCAAGCAATAACCTTATTGCTGCAACCTTAAACCCTCAAAGAGCCTACTTATAATGAGTAGGCTCTTTTTTTTATCTTTGAGGTAAAATTATCTAATTGATGAGTGTTCAGTTTATTCCAGCTGATGGATGGAAAAAGTTAGAGTTCGATAAGTTAATCGAGCATATTCAGCCTTATTGCCTTAGTGCGCATACTAAAGAGCAACTATCTAAGATGCCGATATTGACTCAAGTAAGTGAGATTAAAACTATCTTTGAAGAACTCGCTGAATGGAATCTTTCTATAGAAGAAAGAGAAGCCGTACAATTATCTGCGATTGTACCAATCATGGAAGACGTATATCTTTTGCAAAAAGAAGGCTATGTTCTTTCTGTTGAGTCCATCATTAACATCAATGAAGTCATACAGAATCATCGTCGAATTTCTGCACATTTCACAGAAGCAAAGCAAACTAAATATCCCGTCCTTTTCAATCTTTTTCAGCAAGTTAACATGGAAAAGCAAGTTTATCCTTTAGTTGATAAGGTTTTCGATGAAGAAGGAGAAGTGAAACCGAATGCAAGTCCAGACCTCGCTATTATTAGCAAGCAGATCAAGTCTAAGCAGAGAGCAATCGATTCCGAGTTTAATAAACTGCTGACCAAGTACCGAAATCAAGGAATGCTTTCTGATACCTCGGAAAGTTATAGGAACGGAAGAAGAGTGCTGACTGTTCCCGCTGAAAATAAAAGGAAAATAAAAGGAATCATTCATGATGAATCGCAGACAGGAAAGACGGTATTTATAGAACCTGATGCCATCATCCCATTTAATAATGATCTTTTCGATCTGTATGCGGATCGGAAGCGGGAAATATATAGGATTATTAAGCAGTTATGTAATGATCTGAGGCCATATGGAAACGACTTTTTGGATTCTTTTAATCTTCAGATACATTATGATGTCATCCAGTCGAAGGCTGCCTTCAGTAAACTTATTAACGGAGTTATTCCTAATATATCAGACCAGCCGGTATTATCCTTTAAGAAAGCCTATCATCCGCTATTGTTGATTAAAAATAGTAGAGAGGATAAGGAGACAGTTCCTTTTGAATTGGTACTTCATGGACAGAATAGAGTGCTGATGATCAGTGGACCTAATGCAGGAGGGAAGTCTATTTTGATGAAGGCAGTAGGACTTATACAGCTAATGTTCCAAGCAGGAATTCCCATCCCAGTTGATAGTGACACGACGATGGGAATCTTTAAGAAAATCTGTATTGATATCGGTGACCAGCAATCGATAGAAGATGACTTAAGTACCTATAGTTCTAGATTAAAGAACATGAAAGAGTTCACGGAGACATTGGACAGAGACAGTTTAGTGTTGATAGATGAGTTCGGATCAGGGACAGATCCCAAGATAGGAGGAGCGATAGCAGAAGCTTTGCTGAAGAATTTTATTTTGACAGGTTGTTCTGGAGTCATAACGAGTCACTATTCTAATCTGAAGTTATTCGCCTATAAGACTAAAGGAATTGTCAACGGCGCAATGATATTCGACCAGAAAGAACTTCAAGCGACGTATGAAATGAAAATTGGTAGACCAGGAAGCTCATTCGCATTTGAAATTGCGTCTAAAATTGGACTCGATCCTAAGATTTTAAAGTATGCAAAGTCAAAGACGGGAAAAGATAATGTAGAAGTGGAGACGCTTTTGACAGATCTCCAGAAGGAAAAGCAAGAACTAGAGTCGAAGGTGGGTTATCTAGAGAAAAAGAGCCAAGATTTAGAAAAGTTAATTAAGAACTATGAAGTACTTCATGGAGAGTTAGAGTATAAGCGAAAGAAGCTGAAAATGGAGCAGAAAGCTCAGAAACTCGGTGAGAAGAATGAAAATAATAAGCGGGTAGAAAGATTGATCCGAGAGATCAAAGAAGAAAAGAATATTGAGAAAGCGAAAAAGCTATCGAGAACACTAAAAGAAGAAAAGAAAGGCCTGAGCACCGATATTGATAAGTTAAAAAAGGACGTTTACTACGCTAAGGATATAGATATATCTCAGTTTAAGAAAGGGAGTTTTGTGAAGTTGAAAACGGGAAGTGAAATCGGGAAGATCTTAGGAATAAAGAAGAACAAAGCGGAAGTGTCTATAGGTATTATGAGGATGTTTGTTCCACTTACAGAACTGATTCCAGCGCGAGAGCCGATCGAAACGAATAGAAGAAAGAGTGTAACGTCACAGTTTACAAGTAACCACCAGGATGTTGATGACAAATTAGATATCAGAGGATTTTCGATGGGAGAAGCAGCAAAGATTTTAGAGGGATTTCTTGATAAATTTTTGCTCAGTAGCAATTACGAAGTGAAAATTATTCATGGAGTGGGGACGGGTGCACTTAAAAAAGTGGTTTGGGCCAAGGCGAAAGACTATAAAGACTTCAGTAATATTTTCCATCCAGAGGAAGAGGCTGGGGGAGAAGGCGTTACGATAATTCAGAGTTGATGTTATCGCTTCCTAATACTCTTCTGATGTTATCGCTTCCCGCGATGACATCAATATTGGTATAACAGATCTAACATCGCTAGAAGCGCTGTCAGATCGACAAATCACTTTCAGATCAAAAGGAAATTATTTTGATGTTATCGCTTTCCCGCGATGACATCAATATTGGTATAACAGATCTTACATGGCTAGAAGCGTTGTCAGATCGACAAATCACTTTCGATCAAAATGAAGTTGTCTTGATGTTATCGCTTCCTGCGATGACATCAATGTTTTTAGAACAGATCTAACATCATTAGAAGCGCTGTCAGATCGACAAATCACTTTCAGATCAAAAGGGAATTATTTTGATGTTATCGCTTCCTGCGATGACATCAATGTTGCTATAACAGATCTAACATCGCTAGAAGCGTTGTCAGATCGACAAATCACTTTCGATCATAGGGGAATTATTTTGATGTTATCGCTTCCCGCGATGACATCAATGAATTAAAGCGTTATTTTCTCCTAGACTATTCTCCTATCTCATAGCCTTACTGGATGTCAGACCATGAAATAGGAGAATAGTATGAGTTCGTTATTTTAATCTTGGATCGATCATTCATTGATATTAACTGGACCGAGAACACTTACTTTACCTTTTTTAATATAGATTGACGGACTATTTAATCCTGTGCAAGAGTTTAGAAAATCTACATTTTTCAATGTTGTCTGAGGTGTAAATATTTCAGTATCCTGGCCTCCATAAGGGGCTCCATTATAAATAGTATTACAAATGAATGTTGAATTTTTAATATTTAATGTTGCATAAGACGCATTCATTATGGCAACTGGGTTATTAATGCCTGCGATTTGAAAATAATATTTATTATTAATGAACTGACATGAATCTATTGTTAAAGTATTTGTAGCATTGAGATTCGACATAAGAATAGCGCCAGCCCCACGATGACTCTCATTGCCTTCGAATATTGTATTAAAAAATTCAACATTTGTGTTCGTATTATCCGATATCGCAAAACCAGCTTCACCTTTTAAATCTTTAAAATAGGAGTTTTTAAAAGATACATTCTGATTATTGGTATATGTCAAAAACATTCCATTCTTTGATCCTGTGATTTTCAGGCCATCTATAATGTAAGTGCCCGATTCACTGCTGGTTAGGATTGCATAGTTTTGTGGAGTATTTCCTCCGTTGCTTCCATCCACAATCGTGTAATCATTTTCTGAATTTGCAAAAGACCTCTGATTGTGTCTAACTTCACCACCGATAAATGAACCGTATATGGATACTCCAGGAACTATTCTTAACATATAATTCGAATTATCCGCATCAGTATAGGTACCTTTTGCTACCCAGACTTCCTTACCAGAAGAAGCAGCATTCATTCCTACATTCAATGCAGTATATGCATTAGCCCAGCAAGTTCCATCATTACTGCCTGTAGCATTCGAGTCAACATAAATAACATTTGAGACAGCACCTGCACATTCTATTTGATTTTCATAAGCACCTAAATCGATAAAATTATAATATACTCTTAGATCTCCACCTAGATCAAATTGCTCCAAATTAACTTCTTTGTTTCCGGCATTAATAGCTGGTGAACTAGCTTGTAAGCGAAAATTACCTCCACCGATAAATTTAGGATCCATTCCTCCTAAAATATTTTCAGTACCTGTTGTATTAGCAGTAAGTGCTAATAACATTGAATAATTAATTTCAGTGGAACTTCCTTCTGCATTGAAAATTTCTGTTTGATTATTGTATAAAATAGAATTTTCTATCATAACCTTACCCTCGGCATTTTCAATTTCTGAGAAGACTGTATTGTAAAGTACCCCTCCTTGATTTGCTGTATTATAGGAAAATGTACAATTAATAATCTCCGACATTGCCTCCCCTTCATTCGCAAAGTTAAAGATTGCTCCTCCTTGGTTTCCTCCTAAACTGGTGTGTGCTGTATTATTGTCAAATAAACAGTTAATAATTGTTGGACTGCTTATCCCGAAACTAGCATCATTAAATATCGCACCACCGTACTTAGCAGTATTTCCTCTGAAGATACAATTTTTGAAAATTGGGCTTGCTTCTCCATACAATGCATTATTATATACTGCACCTCCATAATTATTTGAATAATTACTTTCTATTGTACACCCAATTATACTTGGGTTTGCTTTTGAAAATGAACCATCAATATAAATTCCAGCACCATCTTTAAGTCCGAATGCTTGATCAGCAGATCCTCCTCTTATTGTGAAGCCATCTAAGACCATTTCATCCGTTATCCCACCTAATTCGAATCTACCGTCGATATATACCGTATTGTATGCTTGCTGTCCATCGTTATTTAGTAAATCTCCATTAAGTATAGTTGGATTAGTTGTAGCATCGCGTTGATTTAAGGCAGTTTCGCCCCCTGTAAATCCACCATATATTTTTATGTTTTTGTTAATGTAGAAAGTTTTGTTTCTAGCATCCATGTTCCCCCCTCCAAGTCTATTTTTACTTGGCTTATAGGTGCCCTGCGCGACCCATATTTGATTGGATGACTGCGCAACATTTATAGCATCTTGCAGATTATTAAAAGCAGTTTCCCATGTGGATCCTGTTTTACATCCATCGGCATTCGCATCTACATATATGATATTTCCTAAGGGTGGTGTTGTCGTTGAAATAATTTCATATGCACCTATGTCTATTAAACCTTCTAATATTCTAGGCTGTCCATCTAAATCGTACATTTCTGAATTATAAGTATTCTCGCCTGCATTAACATGTGGTGAACATGACTGTAGTCTAAGGTCTCCTTCAGCTAGATCTTGAAATACTGGGTCTATTCCGATCACAGATGAAACTTCTTCGTAGTCTACACTTTGGCCTTTAATGACATCTGATCCATTTCCGTAAATGATAGAGTTTTGTACGGTCAGTTTAGATTTCCCACTAACATATACACCTGCGGGATAATTAGAAGCAATTGTAGTATTAGTTAATTTGATGTTGATGGTGTCTGACCACGGCCTCACAGAAATAGCACCACTTAAATTTCCTTCGTTGGTATTATTGTTGAAAAATCGAGAATTAATTACCTCTGCACCAGTTTTTCCATCTGAAGCTGAGTCGCACCATAAAGCGGAACCATTCCTTTCCGAAAAATTATTTTCAAAATTACAATTTATGATTTTAGGATTCGCGATTCCATTAGACGTCCCGTCTATAGTTATACCCGCTCCACCAAGTGAGGAATAGTTATCTTTGAATGTACAATTAGCAATTATTGGTTCAACTTGATTACTTATTTCACCAGATTTTCCTCTTCCTACCAAAATTAATCCTGCTCCTCTATCATCTATATTTTGTTGATTTGTGTCAGAACGCCCAGCTTTAATAGTAAAACCATCTAATTCGAAGTCATTGCTGATTACATTCTCACCAATTAAACCGCGTATATACACTACATGATATACGCTGTCAGCACTAGTACCAGTGCTTCCTATTTTTCCAGAAAGTATGGTTTCATTGTTTCTAAAATCTCTCTCACTTAAACTATTCTCAGTACCATTAAAACCTCCGAAAACTTTAAGGTCTTTATTTAGATAAAATGTCTTCTTCCTAGGGTCAGTAGGGTTTGTATTTCCTGAAATATCACTGCTAGGTAAGTAAGTACCTGCAGCTACAAATAAAGTGTCACCTTTATCAGCAGCATCGATAGCTTGTTGTAGATCAGTAAATGCATTATCCCAATTCGATCCAGTTTCACAGCCTGTTGCATTGCGTGAAACATATATAATGGTTTGGGAATTAGGCTGGTCATATTCAGATTCATATGCGCCGATATCAATGAAATCACTTTGAATTCTAGGATTACCATCTAAGTCGAATGGTTCATTATTTAGAGCGTTATCGCCTTTATCTACAGCACGAGAACACGCTGTCAATCTAAGATCTCCATTTTCAATGTTAACAAATAGTGGATCTATTCCAATCAGAGATGATTTGAAAAAATCTTCGTACGGTCCATAAGTTTGTATGTCCGTACCGTTGTTATTATATACGATGGTATTTTCTAAACGTAGTTTATAATCCTTATTGGGCCCATTATCATATGCCAGAATCCCGGCTGGAAAATTGGAGACAACTGATGAGTTGACCAATTTAATATCGACAAATCCTTGATCCGGTCTTCCAGCTATACCTGCTCTATATCCACTATTATCTCCTCTATTATTAAAGATTTTACAATTGTAAAGTTCAGTTCTAGCATCTCCTTGCTTGCCATCTATCCATATTGCAGATCCTGTAATACTTGAGAAATTTTCTTCGAAAATACTGTTATAGATTAATGGATAACTTTTACCATTTAGCCCATTAGCTAACAATCCTCCACCACCTAGATAGGCGTGATTTCCTTTAAATATACAAGATCGAATAGTCGGACTACATTCATTTCCCACTCCTTCACCATCCAGATATAACCCGGCTCCTCTATCTTGTTTTTTTGATGAGGAAGTCATATTAGCCTTACCACCTGTAATAGTGAATCCATCTAGGACAAAAGCTGAACTGATCTTATTGTTTCCGCTTCCCCCTTTCAAGTAGATAACATGATAAACACTATCAGCCTGGGTACCAGTGTTTCCGATGACTCCTGTTAAAGTGGTTTTATTAGAAAGGATATCTCGTTCAAGAAGTGAAGATTCAGTGCCATTAAAACCTCCATATATTTTGAGATCTTTTTTAATATAGAATGTCTTTTCTCTAGCATCTACTGGATTCGAATTTCCTAGCGAATCCTGAAGAGGCAAGTATTCACCTTCTGCTATCCAGATCACCTCACCAGTTATTGCATTATTAATTGCATCTTGTGGATCGTTGTATGCATCAGCCCAAGAGCTTCCGTCGTTATTGCCTATAGCATCGATATCTACGAAGATCGGATTTTGTGAATAAAGATTTAAAGAAGAAAAAATAAGAAAGAATAGAATAATTACAAAATTAACAGGGCTCATCACTTTTTATTAAATTTTTTATATTAAACATAAGGTTAGTTTATGCAAACCTCCCCTTAATTCTAGGTTGGAATGCATTAACTAAAATCTAATTTGCTACTTGGGGTTATGCAGTTTAGCTAGACTATTCTTATTAGTCGAGGTATACTGAAAAAGGTCAGATCGTAATAATAGTTTTTCTTACAGAATAATGTAGAAGGTCAATATTTACCGCTATTTTTAAACCTTAATTTCGTTGTTATTTTGGAGATTTATCATTGAATAATGGCGTACTCTAAGAGTTTATAAATCTATGAACTCAGCCTCTTTACATCGGTCTTACCGCGCTAAGGTTCGGTGGTGAAATATATCAACAATTCATAATTCCGAAAAAAGTATTCAACTATCGGCAATTAGAACACATCTACAGTCTGAGAATAGCCTAACTTTGCATTAACATTTAGTTAATCATTTAAAATTTATAAAATGAGCAAAGTAGTCTTAATCACAGGAGCATCATCAGGAATGGGGAAATCTGCAGCGAAAATTCTTCAGAGCCAAGGGTATAAGGTCTATGGAGCAGCAAGACGCCTCGGCGAAATGCAGGATTTAAAAGAGAAAGGTATTTCAATTATTTCCTTGGACTTGACAAAAGATGAATCCATCGTTGCTTGCGTAAATGAAATCATTGAAAAGGAAGGAAGACTAGATGTTTTGGTCAATAATGCAGGTTATGGTTCGTATGGTGCGGTGGAAGATGTTCCGATAGCGGAAGCGAAAAGACAGTTTGAAGTGAATGTGTTCGGTTTAGCACGTATTACCCAGTTGGTATTACCTAAAATGAGAGAACATAAGTATGGAAGAATTGTAAACATCTCTTCTATGGGCGGTAAGGTATACACTCCATTTGGGGCTTGGTACCACGCCACAAAGCATGCTGTAGAAGGATGGAGCGATTGCCTGAGATTAGAAGTCAAAGAATTCGGAATCGATGTCGTCGTTGTAGAGCCAGGCGGAATTAAAACGCCATGGGGAGGAATTGCAGCTGATAACTTGAAAAAAACATCGGGAAAAGGAGCATATGCTACCTATGCTAATAAAGTTGCAGATGGATTGGTTAAAACTTATTCTAGTAATAGCTTAACCGATGTGGAAGTGCTAGGAAATGTGATTGCAAAAGCAGCAACAGATAAAAAACCTAAGATAAGATATGTGAAAGGGTATATGGCTAAGCCTGCAATCGCTATACGTAAGTGGTTCGGAGATAGAATATTTGATAAAATGATTGTGAGTCAATTCAAATAAGGGATGTTTCTTGTGAAGGTGATTAATCATTGATTACTTTTAAGAAGAAGAATCAACTTGCTATTACACGGTCATCCTAAATTATATGCAATGAAGGAAATCATTAAATTAGAAACGATAGCTGAAACACACCAATTTCTTGGAATTGGAAATCCAAAGCATCCTTTAATTTCTGTACTAAGAATAGGAGAAGTTTTACGTCAATTAGAGGTAGATAATGTCAAATATTCACTAGGATTATTCCAAGTTAGCCTAAAAGATAATTGCCCATATACTTTAGTCAATTATGGTAGAAACTCCTATGATTATCAAGAAGGAACAATGGTTTTCTCAGCACCGAATCAAGTTTTAGAATTTAAAAAAGCGGAAGCAATAGAGAAGGATAAAGGGTGGACATTGGTCTTTCATCCAGATTTACTTCGAAAATCTGAACTCGGTAAAAAAATGGAGAAATTTTCATTCTTTTCGTATTCTTCGCATGAAGCGCTTCATATATCTGATGACGAAAGGGAAACGATTTCAGATATTATTCAGAAAATAGAAAAAGAGCTGAGCAATAATATTGATGCACATAGTCAGACGTTAATCATCTCTAATCTAGAACTACTTCTTAACTATTGTGTGCGGTTTTACGATCGTCAATTTTTTACCAGAACAAATTTGAATCAGGATATTGCAAGTGAGTTTGAGCAATTTATACAAGCTTATTACAGAGAAAACAAGCAATTAGAACTTGGCATTCCATCCGTACAGTATTGTGGTGAGTCAATGAATTTGTCACCTAAGTATTTAAGTGATCTTCTCCGTAAAGAAACAGGAAAAAGCACCCAAGATCATATTCATAAATATATCATCGAAAAAGCGAAGAACAGATTGCTTAATTCTAAGGAAAGCGCTAGCGAGATAGCCTATTCATTGGGCTTCGAATATCCTCAATATTTTAGTAAAATCTTTAAAAAGAAAACAACAATGAGTCCGAGTGAATTTAGAAATAGCTTGAATTAATGGTTGTTGTCTTTTTGCAAGATGTCTATCCACTATACAACTTATAAGGCCATGCTAGAAATCTGAAAATGGACTTGAAAGCCACTGCTTCATTTTAGAAGTTTCAAGTTTAACCAGAACTGTTTTCTTTAGAATTAGATATTCATACGTCTACCACGACAACATTGACCTAAAAGAGAAATTGTTTAATAATCATATTTGTTTTTCGATACTCTTATGTCTCTACAAACTTTCTCACAAAATTTTATGATATTAACATTTTGCTTTTTTAATTCCCCGTTTGCCAATGAAGACCTTAATTAAATTACGGACAATAATTAGTTTTTATATCCTATTTATTGTGATCACAAACCTTGGAGGACAATCTTTTGCAATCGAAGATGTCACTAGACTTCCAATGGACTCTACCATCGCTTGGATGGAAAATAATTATACTATAGATTCTAACGATTTCCATAACATCGCACTTCTTGCACTGCAGAAAGCCCATAAGACTGAAGATGATCATACCATTGGTGATATTCATACGAATTTATCCAACTGGCATGGGTATCTTTATAAATTTGGTTCTGATTCCATCATCTACCACGGCGAAAAAGCACTCGAACATTACAAATTAGCAGGGAATCAAAAAAAAATCGCAGATACGTATAAGAATATTTCCATTGACTACATGAATAATAATTCCTATGACAATGCAGAGGAAGTACTTTTCGAAGCCATTGCCATATTTGAGGAATTAGAGGATGAGCAGGGACTTGCAGGTTGTTACAAGAATTTATCTTCCATGTTTCGAGTTTTAGAAGAACCAGAAAAATCGATCAAGTATGCAAATTTAGCGATTCCCATATTTGTACAAGAATTAGACTATTATAATCACTCCATTACATTGTTCAACCTGATCATATCTCACCGCTTATTAAAAAATTATGACGATGCATATGAGGCAGCTGATGCTTGCATAAAAATGGTGGATGAACATGTACCAAGTGAGGTATTTATAAAGTCAAGAGCATATTCCTATAGATCAGAGATATCCAAAGATAAAGGAGATTATGATGAAATGCTTAGCGATGCTATGGAAGCCTGGAAGATCGTAGAAGCTAAAATTGGTATAGAAGGTGCTGCTTCATATCGGACAGAAATAGGTGATGCTTATCGACTTAAAGGTGATTATAAAGCTGCCTTAGACCACCTCTTAGCTGGAGTCATAGCCATTGAGAAAAGAGGAATGGATCAGATTTGGGATCAATATTTTCATCTTGCAGATACCTATAAAAACTTAGGAAATTATGAGAAAGCCTATGAATATCAAGAGAAATCGATAGCAGCTAAAGATAAAATGATCAATGATAAAATTACCAATCTTGAATCCGAAGCAGTTATAAAATATGAAACAGGAAAAAAAGACCAGGCGTTACTTGTACAAGAGAGCCAATTAAAACAAAAAACGATAATTCAATGGTTGAGTATAGGTGCAGCTGCTATTTTGGCGGCATTCCTTTTTGTCCTTTACTTTAATTATCGCAAGAATAAGGTAATTACCGCCGAGCTTGCCATAAAAAACCAAGAGAACGAATTACTACTAAAGGAAATACACCACCGGGTAAAAAATAACTTACAGACGATTTCTAGTTTATTAAATATGCAGTCGAAAAGTATTGATGACTCGGCGGCTTTTGATGCCATTAAAGAAAGCAAAAACCGTGTGGCCTCTATGGCTTTGATCCATCAAACATTGTATCAAGGAGAAAACCTGGCATCTATAGAAATGCGCAACTATTTTACGATCATGGGGGAAGCCATTATAGACGGTTTTGGTGAGAAAGCAGAAAATGTAACGCTAGAAGTAGAAATGAATGAAATTGAATTGGATGTGGATGAAGCCATTCCTATAGGCCTTATTACTAATGAGTTGATAACAAATTCTATAAAGTATGCTTTCCCCGAGAAGCAAAAAGGTGTTATTTCTATTTCAATGAAAACATTACCTGATAAAAGTTACCAGCTTGTCATTGCAGATAATGGAGTATCAGATGGAAATATAGAGGAAGTTAAAGGTACTGGGTTCGGTAGCATTTTGATAAATCTTTTAACGGCACAGTTAGGTGGAAAACTAGATGTACTGAAGGAGAATGGCACGTCAGCAATTATTCAATTTCCTCCACAAATAAAATCAGCAGTATAGCATATTATGGAGATAGCCAAGCCGAACAAAATAATGATCGTTGAAGATGAGATGCTGATTGCAGCAGATATCTCTATTGAATTAACAACTGAAGGATATGAAGTTGTTGGGATTTTTACCAAAGCGGAAGATGCCTTAAAGGCTTTAGAAGAAAGTACGCCTGAAATCATTTTGATGGATATTGTCTTAAGTGGAGAGATGAATGGCATTACAGCTGCGATAGAAATTTTCAAGTTATACAAGACCCCAGTTATTTTTCTCACTTCTAGTGCGGATGATGCTACTTTCAGAAAAGCAAAAGAAGCCAAACCATATGCTTTTATTTCCAAGCCATTTCGAAAAGATGATTTACTGAGAGCGATAGAGATTACTTTGGAAAGAATGGAGCTTGAATCAGAAAAAATGGAGACTGTACCGTTTTCCGTTATGGAGGATCGTCTTTTTGTGCGACATAATGAAGAAATGATTATGGTGCCAATGGATAAACTTCTTTTTCTAGAAGCCAGCCGGAATTATTGTAGAATTAAAACCATTGATAAAGAATTTCATGTTTCTACTCCACTTGGTAATATTGAAAAACTCTTACCTATTGAGAATTTTATAAGAACACATCGGACTTTCATTGTCAATTTAAAAGCCATTACTTCTATTCATAAAAACAATGAGTATCTGATGATCGATGACGCACTAATTCCAATCAGTAGACGACTAAGAGAAGATGTTGTTAAACGATTTAAGATGGTATAGCTTTAGGAATTTTGATTAGTGGTTAAAACTATGTCTACTGGGAGTAGTTTGCGATTCTGATTGAGTTAGTCGATGTTTCCGCATGCAACATTCACCCATTTCATAGCCTGACTTGAGGTCAGACCATGAAGGTGAATAAATCCAATATCCCCTTTCGGACCCGCTTTTCGACCGTTCGGAGTGCATAATTCCTACCACTGGACAATTTCTTGAATTTCTGGAAAGATTCTACCTAGCTTTAAGAAGTAAAGCACTTAAAAATTAATCCTGTATGGACTCAAAAATACCGATAACCACTTTTAGGAAAATTCTTTCATTTGATCCGCTGAAAAATGAATCGAAGGCTATAGAGCTTGCAATTTCGAAGAAGAACAATACAACAACTGTCAATATCGATCGTATTATTTACTTAAAATCGAATAGCAGCTACACTGTTATTCACATGGACGATGGTACGAAGATTGTGAGTTCCACGACCTTAAAAAAGTACGCAGACAAATTAGGTAATGAAAGCTTCCTTCAAGTGCATCCTAGTTACCTCATCAATAAGTCCTCTATTTCTTGTTATATGGCCAATCAGAATAAAATTATCCTGCATAACTCCCAAGAAATTCCAGTGTCGAATAGCAAGAAAGAAGGGCTTCTAAATTATTTAAAAACACTGATGGTGTGAGTTGTGATAATACAAACCACATTGACCTAAATCTACCCTAAAATTATCAAAAATGAAAAATAGTAAGAACAAGAAAATGAATACACTGATTTTAATCAACTCATGCATGTTGGAAATGTTTCAGCAGATTAAAAATAGCTTTCGTATCTCTAATGTTTACGGTGTGATTGTTAAGATGTTGTTGATCTCTTTTCTACATATATTATTTTTTCTTTTTCCCACATTTTTATCTTCACAACAGGAAATTATTTACAACCAACAGGTTTATTCAAGTTATTTAAGTACACGTAACGAAAATGCACAAGTTGGTAATGATATCGTTTTAGCTGAAAATAATAGATATTTATCGCAGTTTTCATTTGTCTTAATAACTAATTCAGATGTTGTTGAAACAAATACTGAAATTATATTTTATTTTTATAGTTCTTGTCCGGTTCAATCACCTTTATTTGAAGGTGAATGCGATCCAGATAAATTGATTAATACAATGAATTATCAGTTTGTCCCGAAGAAGGATACAACAATTCATTACACCCTTAATTTGCCATCTCCAATCCAATTAAATAAGGGTGACCTAAATAGTTCTGTTGTAAATGTTTCTTACTCAAGCTCCCAACCTATTGGAATTGCAGTAAGTCATTCGGATCCAACTATCGGATCAAGGGAGCATGGTGAAAATGTAACGTATTGCGGTATCGGTGAAACAAATTCTACCTGCAGTGGTGTTTTATCTAATTTTGAACATTATAATTTTACTATCATAATGGCGGCAGTCCCTGACCCATGGAAAGAAAAGAACTTTGATTTAATACTTTCAGCTGACGGAACAGGTACTATTACGTTGTCTGACAATTATATTGGTGATGAGAATTTCTTTCCTACTGTCAGTAAGTCCTTTTCCAAAAGCAACTTTACTTGTGATGATGTAGGATGGAATGATGTCACTCTTGATCTTACTTTTGCTGATGGAAGAATCATCCAATTTGAAAACAAAATAAATGTCATTTCACAATTCGACAGACTTTATATAGAAGGTATAGAAGGAAATAATTATTTTTGTGAGGGCGAACCACTTTATTTTAACTTGTTTCTTTATGGTGGTGTAGAGCCACATACTTTTACTTGGTCCGGACCTGGAGGAACATGGATTAATGAAAATACAGCTTCACCAATAATATTTAATCCCTCACCTGGCATTTATTCTGTTTCAGTTACAAATGGTTATTATTGCCAGCCATTAGCAATAGAAACTTTCGCGGTATGGTCGAGAGAAAATCCTGTTCCAGATGCAACTATTTACAATAACACTTTGTGTCACGATGGAATCCTAGAATTAGATATATTAGGTATTCCAGAAAATAAAACGCTCTCTTACGCATGGGACGGACCTGGAGATACGTGGGTAGGAGCAGATACAAGAACACCGACAGTGCTTGGCGCTATAAGTGGCGATTATTTCGTCACTCTAACAGACCATTATGGTTGCCAGAATCGCATCACAAAGCATATAATAAAAGAGGATATAACGCCTCCCATAGCAAATTGTAAGAATCGCTTAATCGAGATCGTTGGTGTAAATGTAACCCTCACTGGTGAAGATGTAAACAATCAAAGTTCTGATGATTGCAGTATTCAAACGCTTTTGTTGGATGGGGCTAATTACGTTGTTTTGGACGATTCTGATCTAGGTTTAAATTATCTAACATTGACCGTGATAGATTTTAGTGGCAATAGCTCCACTTGCGAATCGGTCATTAATGTAGTGCCTGATTTGTGTCCTGGAAGTGACGGGATAGATTCAGATAATGGTGGACTTCCTGACGATTGTGATTGCAGTCCCAATGATGACTTTAACGATAAAATATTCTTGAATAGAGATGTGAATACAGGAATGGACTTTGATGGCATCGATGACTATCTGAGTACCCCGAATGCTCCCTTATTTAATCCATCTGCGACTTCTTCCATCTCATTCGAAGCTTGGATTAAGCCAGACCTAACACAGGAATCTAATACGATTATCTCCAAAGGTGATGGTGGTAATGGACAAACTGCCTACATATTAGAAACTCAAAATTCAAAGCTTAGATTGTTTCTTGGAAATAGCGCTGGAAGTGGTACCTGGTTTACCGCAGATACGCAGCTAGAACCTAATGTTTGGACACATGTTGCTGCTTCATATAACCACACAAATAGTACTGTAACTTTCTATGTCAATGGTTCTTTTTCTAATACTGAATCAGTGTCTTTTACCATATACAGCGCTGATACAGAACTTTTTTTTATAGGAAGGCAAGGATACCTTTGTGGCTGTAATTATTTCAAAGGGCAAATGGATGAAGTACGCGTCTGGAGTTCAGATTATAATAGTCTTATTCGGTCCTACAAGGACAAAGAATTAAGAGGTGGCGAGCAATCTCTTTTGGCATACTACAGTTTTAACGATGGAGTCCCAGGGGGGAATAATAATAACAGAACAATTACCAAAGATTATTCTCCAAATGGTCATCACGCAAGCTTATCAAATATGGCTAAAAATGGTTCTGCTTCGAATTGGGTCAATGATGACTTAGCACTTGCAGTCGTCAACACAGAAACGCTCGATCTCTGTCTTACTTGTCCCAATGTTCAAAACGGTGGGATGCACTTTGATGGTAGCAATACATTCCTAGAAGTAGACCGTGATCCTGTTTTCGGGCCTAGCTTAACTTCCTCTTTTACCTTTGAGGCATGGGTAAATCCAACAACTACCACAAGTGACAGGACAATTCTTTCAAGGGGAAGTGGAGAAGGCGGGACAAGTTCCTATATTTTTAGTGTTATTTTAAATAAGGTGGGCCTTTACATTGGAGATGGATCTTTTGGTACTTGGATATATTCAGATACCAATGTGAGTGGAAATACATGGACGCATGTTGCTGTAGTTTATGATCATGTAACCAATACCTTCACTTTCTATAAAAATGGTATTGCTGATGGCATAAGAACCATTACGCATGGCTTTTATGCAGGTATTTCGTCTGTATTCATTGGACAGAGAGGCAGTGCTGGTTACAATAAGTTCTTAGGGAAAATGGATGAAGTCCGCATCTGGAAAAAAGCTAGAACAGCAGCTGAAATTTCACATTATATGAACAAGAAGTTGTATGGTGGAGAAGAAGCGCTGAGTGCTTACTACAATTTTGATGATGGAATCCCATGGGGAGATAATACAGGACGTAGCTATGCTGCTGATGCAAGTTTGAATGGCCATGAAGCCACCTTACATGGATTCGCGAAAACAGGCGTTACTTCCAATTGGGTGGATGGTCCAAACAACAATAATCTACCTACGAATTCAGCAATGTCTTTTGATTTTCTAGAGGATTATATCTCTATTGCGAATCATCAAAGCTTAATTCCTACAGCAACTAATGCCGTAACTTTTGAGGCTTGGATATTTTTCACCCCATCAACCTATGCTAACATCATCAGCGCCTCAGGTATTTCGCCTAATAATAACCACCAGATTTCTATCGAAAACAACAAATTAAGGGTGGCTGGAACAGGTGTTTCCCCATTATTATCTGAACAAACGCTCGATCCTAACGCAGGTTGGACACATATCGCTGTAGTTTTTGATAAAACAAACACTAAAATTTATATAAATGGACTATTAGATAACACAAGAGTCCAGACTTTAGCAGCCACTAATTTAGGGCATTCAATTACACTTGGCAGCACTGTCATAGGCGATTCCTATAATGGTAATATGGATGATGTTCGATATTGGGATCATGCACGAAGTCAGGATGAAATCCAAGAAGCCATGTACCAGGAGCTTACTGGAAAAGAAACAGGATTAGCAGCGTATTATAACTTTAACAATGGAGTAGCAAGTGGAGATAATTCCGCATTAACTATTGTTCCTGATGTCTCAGACAATGGGCATGATGGCACGGTAAGCGGATTCGCAAGAACTGGAGGTATTTCTAACTGGACAGCAAGTCCATTTAATTTTGGGGACTTGGACAATGATGGGATTCCTGATTTTTGTGATAAATGTGTTTTCGAAAAAGATATAGTGATATATGATTATTTATGGAAAAGTGTCTATCGCGCAAGCGAGACCATAACCTTGCGGAATGACATGACATTGCCCGCTAATTGGAATCTGAAGTTCGAAACACCTCAATTATTAATGGATGATCACATTCAGGTAGCTGTCGGTACAGAGATTATGGTTACACCTTTTGTTTGTGCTGATGGGAACGACTGATCCGCTAACAAGCGGAATAATGCCAGAGGCATTATAAGGAGGGAACCGAAAGCAAACCTTTCGGATGGGAGGCCGACTGATCCACTAGCTAGCTAGTGGAATTTTAACGGAGTTAAAATAAGGAGTGAACCCGCAGCAAACCTGCGGGATGGGATGGCCTGTGTTGAATTAAACAAGGAGCCTTCGGCATACCCGAAGGTCGCGGCTGCCGATTCGACGAATGTGTAATTTTGTCAGCGTTAGAATAGGAAATGAACCAGCGGCATATCAACTGTGGTTAGTACACAAATATTACTGTTAGGTTTAAGGTACAGCGTAACGTTCCTATTTGTAAAATGATGCTCGAAAGTTAAAACAAGGTACAGCGTATCGGCACGGTTAGTAAATTAATGACAGTGCAGATCTATCGGTTAGGGAGCCGGAGTTAAAAAGTGAGAGCCTGCCTACCTTCTATTTTGGTAGGAACCCTTCCAACTTGACAGTAATAGCACTCAGGCAATAGCAAACCTTTCAATTGCAATATTCCCCTATTTCATAGCCTTACGGGAGGTCAGACCATGAGGGTGAATGAATCCCATATTCCCTTTCGGAACCACTTTTCGACCTTTCGGAGGGCATTATCCCTACCACTCGGACAATACTAAAAAATAAACACATGATTTCCCCTATCTTTAAGATGTTTAAAACCCTAAAATCCAAATATGGAAACCGAAACACAAGTGAGGCCTTTTAGAAAAATTCTTCCGATAACCCCGCTCAAGAAGGAATTCCTAAACAAGAAGATGGCAATCTCATTAAGAAGCCAGATTGAAATTATAGATTTAGACAAAATCCTTTACTTAAAGTCTGATAGTAATTACACAGAAATTCACTTGAAGGGTGGAAAGAAGATTGTCAGCTCCATTACCTTAAAAAGATACGCTAATAAATTAAGCACAGACCGTTTCATTCGCGTTCATCAAAGTTACCTCATTAATAAGTCATCCCTTTCCAGCTATTTGACCAATCAGAACAAAGTAGTCCTGTATAATTCCCAAGAAATTCCAGTGTCAAATAGCAAGAAGGAAGGACTACTCAATTACTTAAAAACATTGATGGTATGAACAGTAATTTACTGACTACATTGACCTAAATTCTACCCTAAAATTATCCAAAATGAAAAATATAAAGAAGGACAAAGTGAATAAAGAGATTTCGATGATTTCCTATTTTATTAGAATATTTAAGCCGATCCAAGACAAAAATTTCATCTCTGAATTTGGCCCATTAACTAAGAGATTTATTTCAATTACCTTTTTCGCCACATTTTTTTTCTTAGGTTCATCATTACCATCACGCGCTCAAACGTATGTTTATTCTCAAACAGACCTTGTTGGGCATTATTTAACAAGTGAATCCGAAGTAACTGAGACATGGGAAATTGGAAATTTAATTTCATTTGATTGGAATGATGATAGACAAATAAGGAGAGTTTATTATCACTTATATAAAAGTTTGGAGGCCAATTCGATTCCAGATACAGTAACTGTAAATATCTGGAGAACATGCCCTGCTTCAAATGGGCAACAAGCTGGAATTTGTGGCTCAAATGGCGCTGAATTAATGTACTCATTCACAAGCTCTCCAAATTTAGCTCCAGGTACTAGTTCACAAATATCTGTAGACTTACCATCTCCATTACAAATAGAAAGGGGAAATATATTTGATAATAACCCTTTTTATATTTCTTTTTCTACCAATGATCCAGCAAATCTTGGTATTGGGATGGGTGAAGATGATCCTCCTTTTGGAGCTGGATATAAAGAAAACCCTTTTGCTTCAATTTGTGGGGTAGTACAAACTCCAGCGTGCAATCAAGATTTTGATGGAGTTAACAACTTATACCTCCAAATAGTTGCTGTTAGAGACCCCGATAAATACTTAGGTATCTCCCTCTCAAATATTGGCAATGGGCCCGCCTCCGCTACAATCACAGCAGAAGATGCATATATAGGGGATGCCTATTTCTTCCCTACCCAAAGTATATCTTTATCGAAATACACCTTTACCTGTGAGGATATTGGTGAGAATACGATCTACTTAACCATCACTTTTTTTAATGGAGTGGTCAAAACCTATCCAGTAACTGTGATTGTGTATGATCGTCATGGGATTACCTATAGCAGCAATAGTCCGATATGTTCTGACGAACAACTAGAGCTAAGTGCTGTAGACGGGATCACTGGACCATTCACATACGAATGGTCAGGATATGGGGATTTTGGGAATAGCGAATTCACGGCTACACCTACCGTTGAGGGTGCTGCTAGTGGCGATTATATGGTAACTGCGACAAATGGCTGCGGCGTTGAAGAAACATTTACAATAAGTGTTATTGTTGATCCAACTACAACAGCCACCATTTCCAACAATGGTCCGATATGCTCTAATGATCCACTAGAATTATCTGTACAGCCAACAGGTTTAGGTCCTTTTACATACTCTTGGTCGGGAGCAGGACAATCGTGGATCAACGGAAATACGAATTTACCAAGTGTTTTTGGTGCTTTAAGTGGTGATTATACTGTCACAATAACAAATAAGTGTGGGGAAGAGTCGACCTACACAACGAGTGTAATTGTAAAGCCTCTTCCTACAGCTTCTGCTACCAATAATGGTCCGATATGCCCTAGCGATGCGCTAGAATTAACTGTTCAACCAATAGGTGAAGAACCGTTTACATACTCATGGTCGGGACAAGGTGATTCGTGGCTTAACCAGAACACAGCGACTCCTACTGTTAATGGTGCTTCAAGTGGCATTTATACCGTTACCGTTACAGATGCTTGCGGATTGGTGACCAGCACTTCTACTACATTAGATATTCACCCTCCCGTAATGCCAATAGCTTCGAGCAACAGTCCATTATGCCCTGGTGAAAATATTGAATTAAGTGTTGAAACAAATGGTGAAGGACCGTTTTCTTATAACTGGATTGGCCCTGGTCACTCGTGGGGTGGTGCTAATACCGCCACACCTACTGTATCTGGACCCGTTAGCGGTGATTATTACGTTACGGTGACTGGTCCCTGTGAAACAGTCGTCGCATCAACCAGTGTAATGGTAGAAGATATAACGCCTCCCATAGCAAACTGTAAGAATCTCTTAATCGAGATTGTTGGAGTAAACGTAACCCTCACTGCTGAAGATGTTAACAATCAGAGTTCTGATGAGTGCTCTATTCAGACACTTTTATTAGATGGGGCTAGTTATGTAGTCTTGGACGATTCTGATTTGGGATTAAATAACCTAACATTGACGGTTACGGATAATTCGGGCAATAGCTCCACTTGCGAATCGGTCATAACTGTAGTTCCTGATTTGTGTCCTGGAAGTGATGGGATAGATTCAGATAATGGTGGACTTCCTGACGATTGTGATTGCAGTCCCAATGATGATTTTAACGATAAAATATTCTTAAATAGAGATGTGAATTCAGGGATGGACTTTGATGGCATCGATGACTATCTGAGTACTCCGAATGCTCCCTTATTTAATCCATCTGCGACTTCTTCCATCTCATTCGAAGCTTGGATTAAGCCAGACCTAACAAAGGAATCTAATACGATTATCTCCAAAGGTGATGGTGGGAATGGTCAAACGGCTTATATTCTCGAGACCAATTATTCAAATCTGAGATTCTTTCTTGGAAATAGCGCTGGAAGTGGTACCTGGTTTACCGCAGATACGCAGCTATTACCTAATGTTTGGACCCATGTTGCTGCTTCTTATAATCATACAAATAGTACCGTGATCTTTTATGTCAATGGTTCTTTTTCCAATAATGAACCCTTTTCTTTTACTCCTTACAGTGCTGATACAGAGCTATTTTTTATAGGAAGGCAAGGATATCTTTGTGGCTGTAATTATTATAAAGGACAAATGGATGAAGTTCGTGTCTGGAGTTCAGATTATAATAGTCTTATTCGGTCCTACAAGGACAAAGAATTAAGAGGTGGCGAGCAATCTCTTCTGGCCTACTATAGTTTTAACGATGGAGTCCCAGGGGGGAATAATAATAACAGAACAATTACCAAAGATTATTCTCCAAATGGTCATCACGCAAGCTTGTCAAGTATGGCTAAAAATGGTCCTACTTCGAATTGGGTCAATGATGACTTAGCACTTGCAGTTATTAATACAGAAACACTCGATCTCTGTCTTACTTGTCCCAATGTTCAAAACGGTGGGATGCACTTTGATGGAGTTAATTCATTTCTAGAAGTGGATCGTGATCCCGTTTTCAGTCCTAGCTTGACTTCCTCTTTCACTTTCGAGGCATGGGTTAACATCATTGGTCAAAACAGACATACCATTATTTCAAAAGGGTCCGGAACTGGTGGAGAAAACTCATATATCTTTAACATCAGCAATTTCCAACAATTTCAAGGTAAGATAGGCTTATACATTGGAGATGGGACTCAGGGGACGTGGATATATTCAGATTCAGGTGTACTTGAGGGAAATGGATGGACTCATGTTGCAGTGGTTTATGATCATGTGACGAATACCTTCACTTTCTATAAAAATGGAATAGCAGATGGACAACGAACCATTCCTCATGGCTTTTATTCAGGAAGCTACCCTTTATTGGTGGGGCAGCAGGGAAGTGTAACTCAGAGCCACAAATTCTTAGGGAAAATGGATGAAGTTCGCATCTGGAAAAAAGCTAGAACAGCAGCTGAGATCTCACATTATATGAACCAAAAGTTGTACGGCGGAGAAGAAGCGCTGAGTGCTTACTATAATTTCGATGATGGGACACCATGGGGAGACAATACAGGTCGTAGCTATGTTGCTGATGTGAGTTTGAATGGCCATGAAGCCTCCTTATATGGATTTGCTAAAACAGGCGTTACTTCCAATTGGGTGGATGGTCCTAACAATAACAGCCTACCAACGAATGTAGCAATGGATTTTGATTTTATAGATGATTACATCTCTATTGCTAATGATCAAAGCTTAATTCCTACAGCTAGCAATGCCGTAACTTTTGAGGCTTGGATAGGCTTTATTCCTTCTTCAGCTGCCAACATCATCACTGCTTCTGGAGTTTCGCCTAACAATAACCATCAAATCTCTATTGAAAACAATAAACTGCAAGTGAGTGGAAGTGGGGTTGCCCCTTTGCTATCCAATCAGGAACTGTCTTATAGCAATGGTTGGACACATATTGCAGTAGTTTTTGATCAAACCGAAACTAAATTATATATCAATGGCTTATTGGATAACACCAGAGTGGAAACCTTGGCATCCACGAATCTGGGTCATCCCATTACGCTTGGAAGTGCAGTTAATGCTGATTCCTATTACGGTGCAATGGATGATGTAAGATATTGGGGATATGCACGAAGTCAAGAAGAAATACAGGAAGCCATGTACCAGGAGCTTAGTGGAAAAGAACCAGGATTATCCGCTTACTACAATTTTAATAATGGTATACCAAGTGGAGATAATACTGGTCTGGCCATTGTTCCTGATGTTTCAGGCCATGGGCATGATGGCACCGTGAATGGATTCGCAAGAACTGGAGGAGCTTCTAACTGGACCGCCAGCCCATTTAATTTTGGGGATTTAGATGATGATGGCATTCCTGACTTTTGTGATAAGTGTGTTTTCGCTAAGGTTTTAGTCTTGTATGAGACTTTATGGAAAAGTGTTTATAGAGCTAGAGAGTCGATCACTTTGGGTAATGGAATGACGCTGCCTGTGGGTAAGGATCTGACATTTGAAACACCTATGTTAATGATGTCTGACCATATACAGACAGCTGCAGGAACAGAGATTATGGTTACTCCGTTTGTTTGTGCTGATGGGAACGACTGATCCGCTAACAAGCGGAATAATGCCAGAGGCATTATAAGGAGGGAACCGAAAGCAAACCTCTGACGTTCGTACACATCTTTTTAATTTAATATGTTGTAGCCAATCATAATTGATTCGAACTTCTCTAATCCCCAAACAAACGTTTTTGTTCCCGGTGGTCGACTTGGCTGATAGAACTCTTTCCAG
>NZ_JAJNKA010000011.1 GCF_021533215.1 Portibacter lacus
ATTTGAAAATAAATTATGTAACTTTAAGAAAAAACAACCTAAAACACAGGTAATATAAAGTAGTTTAAAAGTAACTATACTTTAAAGATTTTATTTAAACCCGGTCAACGTTATTCAGGCATATACACACTATCCACTATCCACTATCCACTATCCACTATCCACTAATCCTCCCCCATCACATCATATTGACCCATTTTCGAATACTTATCGATTCTAATGTCAATTCGTGTTTCAGGATCTAACTCAGATAATGATGCTACTTCCTTCTTGATATGAGCTTTAAGCATTTTGGCCATTTTCTCATGATCAGTATGAGCACCACCTGCTGGTTCTTTGACGATTTCATCAATTAAACCAAAGTTCAACATATGATCAGCTGTAAGTTTAAGTGCTTCAGCAGCTTGTTCTTTATAATCCCAACTTCTCCAAAGAATCGTTGAACAATTTTCAGGAGAAATTACTGAAAACCAAGTATTCTCAAGCATGAAAGTCTTATCTCCGAGACCAATTCCTAATGCTCCACCACTTGCTCCTTCACCGATAACATAGCAAAGAACAGGAACTTTAAGTTGGGCCATTTCCATTAAATTCTTGGCAATAGCTTCCGCTTGACCTCTTTCTTCGGCTTCTAAACCAGGATATGCACCAGGAGTATCAATCAGACAAACGATAGGAAGATTAAACCTTTCAGCCATTTTCATCAAACGGAGTGCTTTTCGATAGCCTTCAGGATTCGCCATTCCAAAATTACGGTACTGTCTCATCTTGGTGTTCACACCTTTCTGATGACCGATAATCATGACACTGGTTCCGTCTAATCGACCGATTCCGCCTACGATAGCTTTATCGTCAGCATAGTTTCTGTCACCGTGTAGCTCTACAAACTTACTACACATATGTTCTATGTAATGTAGTGTGTAGGGGCGTTCAGGATGTCGAGACAACTGCACCTTTTGCCAACCCGTAAGATTTCCGTAGATTTCTTTGGTTTTGGCTTTTATTTTATGTTCTAGCTCTTTTACCTTGTCAGATACATCAATATCTCCTTCTTCACCAACAGCTATAATCTTGTTTAGCTGTTCATACAGGCTTTCGAGCGGCTTTTCAAATTCTAAAAATACCATATTAAGAATTAAATCATTCAGTAACAATGGATGATAATTGCGGCGTAAATTTAACAATTAATAACAATTTAACGAATAAGGTTTTCAAAGTATCAGAAAAGTGGTGTAAATTAGGGGACGGATATCGTGAATGATAAGTCTTTTTCAATATTAGTTTTGCTTATGAACAAATGATTTCATTAAACACAAAAAGCTCCAATCAAATTAATGATTGAAGCTTAGTTGCGGTCTGGACGGGACTCGAACCCGCGACCCCCTGCGTGACAGGCAGGTATTCTAACCAGCTGAACTACCAGACCTTGGTTATTTTTCTTTAAATTATTTCTTTTTATAGTACTTGATTCTTTTATCGAATACCTGGCTTTCGCGCCTCCACAAGCCATTGTTTGTGGTTTACAATCTAAAAAGTGAAATCTTTCATTTTTTTCCTTCGGAACGATTGCTCATCTAACCAGCTGAACTACCAGACCTTGGTTATTTTTCTTTGTTTTGTTTTTGGGACAAACATGCCATTCATTAACAGCGACTGCAAAAGTATAAAACCAAACGATATTTCACATATTTTTCTTCATTTTTTTTAAATAAAATTTATTTTATTCTACTTCGCTCGATTATTTATTTAAAATATGAAAAAAACTGATTTATAATCATTTAATTTCTTGTTGTTTATGCCATTAACATGTTTTTCAGTTTTATAAATTAATTATATGGTGGAAGGGAATTAATTTTCTTAATTTTTCAAATTCTCCTCGAACAACTCAAATATTCTCCGATATTCATCTGCCCAACTGCTAGCATGTTGAAACCCATGCCCTTCCATTGGGAAGATCGCGACATCCCAATTTTTCTTACCCAATTCTATTAACCGTTGTGATAACCGAACCACATCTTGAAATTGTACGTTTCGATCGACCATACCATGCAACATGACCAAATTCCCCGCATTAAAATTATCTGCAAAATAAATAGGACTACTTTTTTTGTAAGCCTCAGGATCCATGACTGGTGTATTCAGAATATTAGAGGTATAGCCATGATTATAGTGCGCCCAGTCCGTTACAGATCGTAATGCCGCTCCACTATTGAAAACATCGTTGTGGTTAAACATCGCAAAGATGCTTATAAATCCTCCATAAGAACCTCCATAGATTCCTATCTTATCTTTGTCCACTCCTAGTTTCTCCACTAAATATTTCGCGCCATCCACTTGATCGGAAAGATCTTTTCCTCCCATATGTCTATAGATCGCTGTTCTCCAATCTCGCCCATATCCAGCACTTCCCCGGTAATCGATGTCTAAGACCGTATATCCATTGTCAGCTAACAGATTATGGAACATGTATTCTCGATAATAACTTGACCACCAAGAATGCACATTTTGCAAGTAACCCGCTCCGTGAACGAAAATTACTGCCGGCTTTCCATTGCTTACACCTTTAGGTTTATATAGTCTAGCAGGAACTGAAGTGCCATCTGCCGCTTTAAAAGTTACCAACTCAGGATCCCTCCATTGGTAATTATCAAATGCCTCAGAGGTAGATTTAGTAATTCTCTTGGCTTCCGCACCTGCTTGATTGGGCATGGTGTACAATTCCCATGGTTTATTTGAATAAGAATACCTCAAAACGATGTTTTTCTCATCTGGAGAAAGGGAAACGTCATTGTTGCCAGGCATAGAAGTAATCTTCGTCCTTTTTCCTCCTTCAACTTTCATTTTATAGAAATGCTGCTCAGCTGGACCTACCTCATTTGACGTAAAGTAGAAATGACGCTTGTCATTCGAAAGTGAAGCATCTAAAATTTCAAACTTACCTTTCGTTAATTGCTTTTTCTTTTTAGTCGCTGTATTGTAAGAATATAAGTGGGAATATCCAGTCTCTTCAGATTGAAACCACAAAGTGACACCATCCGCTAACCAGCCCATATTCCCTGTTGTGAAATTCCAACTTTCGATCCCAGGCCCACCGATCCACGCTTGATCTCTCTGGTGATCTATAAGAGATAATGCTGCAGATTCCAGATCAAGTGACATAATCCATCTGTCTTTATTGTCCATAGATCTCGCTACAACTACCGCTTTACTTCCATCGCTATTGTACACTGGCCCATTGATAATGACTGCTCTTGGCTTTTTAAATTGATCATTAAAAGCACTATCTTTTTCAACATAATTCTTGAGATATTCAGGCTTATCATAAATGCCAGGGAAATCTTTTGTATCTATGATGTGGAAGGTATCTTTTTCAATATTGTAAATTCCAAAATCATAAGAATTCTCAGGACTCCCAACTTTAACTCGGGATCGTAAATCTTCAACATACCCAGAGGTTGTCACGAAGTCAGGAACCTTTGTGCCAGTCGGATTTGCATTTTTAGTAAGTCTATAAGTGACGTATTTTCCATTTGGATTGACTGTGATTTGGCTTACATTCTTTCCTTCTAGATAGATCGTTTTAGGTCTATTCGGAGATTGTAATTCTCTACTTGCTTTCCTTGCATCAGAAACTTTTTCCTCATATTTTAATATCTCAAAGTGCTCTAATTGGTCATCCTCTAACCACTGCTCTTGATCGTTTAGCTTTTTGTCCTTTCTTTCGCTTCCCGTTTTGAAATCGGTTAACTGAGTGATACTTCCATTTTTACTATCCCAAGCATATGCATTGTTCTGGAAATTATAATAGATTTTGCTTCCATCCGCCGAAAACTGTGGACTACTTTCAGAATCAAGCGTATTGGTTATTTGAGTTTTTATCTTAGTTGCCAGATCATAAGTGAACAAATCACCATCTTTACTATATAAAATGGCTGTTCTATCCTTGTTGTATGAGTAATATGGAGAAATTAAATCCATTTGCTCTTCTTCAGAAACCTTGACGGTATCCCTGCCATTAATATCGGTTTTATACAAGGAGCTCATCAATTCATTGTTAGGATTCCAATAAAAGTAAATGTCTTGGCTATTAATGTCCCAGTAAGGATTACTAGGTTGTTCTCCGATAAATTCGTTCCCTTTCATTATCTCTTGAAGGTTCAGAGTGGAAAGATTCTGAGCAGAAATCGAAAGCGTTAATAAGATGGCCAATAAAGTAAATTGTAATTTCATTTCGAAGTTTTAAGATGTAGTAATGAAAGCAAGCTTAAAGTTAAAAGACTTTACTTAATGTTTGCAGTAAAATTGGCGCAGGCTTTTTAAGAATTCTAATAATTTCACATTGAACAATATTCCTTTCCTGATGTCGACTACAAAGAAAATGCGTCATTCATAAAACCAATGATTCATATTTTAGTCATAAGACCTATGAGAAAGAGAAGAACTATATTGAATAAGATTTTACTATGTTGTCTAATTTCTGATGACATAGAGAGCAGCGATAGAAGCGCTAATGATTGGCAATTAAAATTTTACAAAACGCTTTACTTCTGAACCAACTTTTAGAAAATAAATCCCACTTGGAAATCCGCTAAGATTGATACTTTTTTCCTTCTCAAAGTTATTTCCCAAACTCAAGAGTAGTGTCCCTTCAGGATTGTAAATCTGAATATCAGCGTTGAGTAATTTCCGAACTTCAGCTTTAATCTCTAATACATCTCTAACTGGATTCGGATAAATGGTGATCTCACTTTTTAAATATTGCTCAGAAACAATAGTCGAGCAACCACTATCTGTATTCAGATATGCACTTTTAGAAGGTGGATTAGTACCCAGCCCATACAGCGGATGATTGACGATACTTTCGCCAAAGACAGTCAGGTTCTCAAAGATTCCATCTTCAGTAACTTGTCTTAATCCGCAATTGTCCCGATCCCAACTCCAAGCCATCCACCCCATGTTGTACTCCGCACAAAGTTCTAGTAGATACTCATAGTCTAGCGTGTATTGACATTCGAACTGGTCATCTTGAAAATTGGCTAATTCTCCGATGACGAAAGGCAGTTTCGTAGCAGCAGCTTGTTCTATTAATGCACTCATTTCCTCGGGAGAATCCGCATAATCTTGCCAGTAGCTATGTGTAGAAAAAATGAGGTTTTTTAATGGATCTGCCATTGCCAAGTCAGGAGCCATATTCGCCAGGGACTTAAGATTGGTTCCACACTCAGATCCATCGATCATTAAAGGCACGGTGATTCCTCCATCCCTGATTTTTTGGATAACCGAAGTGTAAGTCGCTACAAATGCAGTTTCGCCACTTGCTACATCACCCGTCCAATTGATGTGCAAGGCTTCATTGAACAAATTCAAAATGATAGAATGCTTATATTCCTCAATCAATTCGACCACCCAATCTTGTAAATACCAATCCGCTAATGCAAGTAAAGCATCACCATCATTCTGGCAAGTCTGGTCATGTAATTCAATAATCGGAATCATACCATTACTAATACATGCTTCCAGTACTTCTCGCAATTTCAAAGGATCCTGATAAACCGTGTTCGGCGCTTCCGCTTGGGCATCTTCGAACCAGACGATTCGAACACAATTAGCGCCAGACTTTGCAATCTCATCGATGTGCAATTCAGCCGCACTATAACCCCAGTTAAATGGTGCGTAATTCACACCTCTTAAAATCAAAGTGTCTCCACACGGTCCGATGACGGCATCATCTGATGTATGAATCGTCTCCTGGCCGCTGATGTGGTTAAGACCGATGAAAATTAGAAATAGGAAGCAAATTCTTAGTCGCATTTTTCTCTTTTGTAATGGTTTAAAATAACGAAAATTCAATTCTGGTGCTCATCTTATCTATACCAAATGTAAAGGAATGTCTTTGCAGGTCGTCGAATTAAAGTTTTAAGGGAAATATTTATCTTGAGGGAAATTAGCATAAATGAAGAATTACATCGATGTGACTCCAGAAATGGGAAAGGCTTTCTACATGAAATACAATGATAAAGGAAAGGTGACCATGTTGAATTTATTAAGATTTAAGGAAGTAGCAGACTATGATGGGCTAGATGAGATTTCACCAGCGCAAAATATTTCGGGTAAAGAAGCCTATGATATATACATGGAAAAAACAATGCCTTTTCTGAATGCTGCAGGAAGTAAGGTGATCTATTACGGTGAAAGCCGTGATTTTATTATTGGGCCAGAAGATGAAAAATGGGATAGGGTCTTGCTCGTAGAGCACGAATCTGTTGCTAAGTTTATGGAATTTGCAAATAATAAGGCCTATCTAAAAATTGCTGGCCATCGAACGGCAGCTTTATCTGATTCCAGACTTTTGCCTTCCATACAAACAGAGAGGTAAGTTTTTTCGAAACCATAATCATTTCCTTTTGTATCTTATGAAATAAAATTGACAATAAAAATGACCACCTATCGGATACATAAGAATGATCGAAAATGGATGCTTATACTGACCAGTTTCCTATTTGTTTTTTATGTCAATGGGCAGAGAGACTTAGGGATCGAATCTATCGAAAGTCAACTTGATGAGATGAACTTAGCATTTGACATGCCAACCGAAAATGCTTTCAAATTTTCAAAACTTAGGAAGTCTGAATTTTTCGAGTACGATACCAGAATAAGAGCAAGATCTAACGAAATGGAAGTTCTGATTGCCCTTCATCCAGATGGCAAGGATTCTTTAACTACGCTTTTTCCTCACCTCGAATTTCAACGATTATTGGCCAATCTTAGTCCTAATGATGACGAGCAGAATATTATGGTTGTAGGATGGAGAGCACAAAAATTGAAAGAACGGAATGCAGATTGGGGCGCAGAAGCATACTTTAAGCCAAGAAAAGACATCTCCAATTTTCCGTATCTGAAACTCATAGGTTTTTATCGGGAAGGACAAGGCATGGTAGTGATGGCCTATTGTTTTGACAAGCCAGATATGGTCCCTCAGCTCATTAGTTTTCAAGAGGAGTAGTTCGATATTTCGAATAAAGAAACGTGGGCTTAAGTCCGAGATTAAGAAAGCTATTAATCGGAGAAGAATATAAAAAAATATTTATCGAAGCGAAGGATTTTCATTTTACCAATGTCTAATAGAAAATTAAACATAGGAAATGAAAAATAGCATAATTATTCTCTTAGCATTTGTAGTTATTGTATTCGCATCTTGCAAAACTAAAGGACATGTTCATCATTCAGAAATAGATAAGGATACTGATTTCACTAAGTCCTATACGCTTGTGGACGAGCAGTATGGAACAAAAACGAAAGTAAGTATCAAGGGAGAAAGTAGAATCATGGAAACGAATGCACTCCCGAATCACGAAACGGGTAGTTTCCCAAATTCACACAATCCAAATACAATTTCGGCACAAAAGCAGCGGTACACTTTCCCGACCAAGCCAGTATATACAGGTACACCCAAAATGGCTAAGGAGCCAGGCGTAGCATTGAATGGAGTGAAATTTGATCCAGGCACAGCTGAACGCGCTGAGTGTGAAAGTGGAGAAGTATATCGGATAGAAGCGATCCAAGATTTTGCTGATTTGGGACTAGATTTTAATAACGCTCATGTTCAGCCGACGGGAGCCTATCATTATCATGGTGTTTCTACGAATCTGGTTGACAAGTTTGACCAAGGTGGTGACTTAATTCATGTAGGATATGCGTTAGATGGATTTCGAATCATGTATTCTAAGAGTGGTGCCTATACACCTGGATATAAGCTGAGTACTGAGTTAAGACAAGGAAGTAATTGCACCTATAAAAATCCTCAAAATAGTATGGATATGGATCTAACTGGGACGAAGCCGGATGGTACGTTTACATCGGATTGGGTGTATGATAGTTCGATCGGAAACTTGGATGAATGTAATGGAATCGAAGTGGATGGAGAATATGTCTACCTGATTACTGAGTCCTATCCGTTTGTCAGCAGATGCTTAATGGGGGAGTTTGAAGAAGTAAAAAGAGGACCCGGTCCTGGCGGACAAAGACCAGGTGGGCAAGGTGGACCTCCGAGAAGGCCAGGTGGTAGAGGATGAAATTAAAAGATACTGAAAGAATTATAAGGAATAAGTTGTTTTGTCATGCTCGTACGCTTTTAATAGTGTGCGGGCTTTTTTAATTTTATGAGGGAGTATTCAGGATGATGGGAAAAGATATGTGAGAATTTTACTTCTTCTTGAATTATATTTTAATATTTTGGTTGTTTAATTGAATGCGAAAGATTAGATGGTTATAAAATAATAGAAAGTATATTATTCATATATTTTGTTTTAAAGCATTCTTTAACAAGAACAATAAACAAGAACAGATGCAATTAATTGCTTTTTTAGGATTTACGATTTTAGTAGCTGTAATAGCATATTGGTCTACACGGAACACGAACGAAAATTCTTCGGACGGTTACTTTTTAGGTGGAAGAAGTTTGACAGCAGGCGTAATTGCAGGATCTTTATTATTAACTAATCTTTCTACGGAACAGCTTATCGGCTTGAATGGTCAAGCTTATACTGAAGGTATTTTAGTAATGGCGTGGGAGACTTTAGCAGCTATTGCAATAGTCGTTACCGCCATATTTTTACTGCCGAGATATCTTAAAGGTGGACTGACGACGGTTCCACAATTTCTAGGAAATCGGTATGATAAAACAACGAAGACGATCACCTCAGCTTTGTTTCTTTCTGGTTATGTAGTGGTTTTATTGCCTATTGTTTTGTTTTCAGGTGCAGTTGCTTTTAGCTCGATGTTCGATCTACCAGCGGTATTAGGAATTACAAGAATGCAGTCTATCTGGATGTCCGTATGGGGAATAGGAATAGTAGGGTCTATCTATGCGGTATTTGGTGGGTTAAAAGCAGTAGCCGTTTCGGATACCGTTAATGCGGTAGGTCTATTGATCGGAGGAATAATGATACCATTTTTTGGACTAGCATATATAGGAGATGGGAGTGTAAGTGCTGGTTTTACAGAGTTAATGGCGGGAAATCCAGGTAAATTTAATTCCATAGGTGAAGCAACGGCTTCGGTTCCGTTCGCAACAATATTCACAGGAATGATGTTGGTTCAAGTTTTTTATTGGGGTACTAACCAAGCAATTATACAACGAGCATTAGCTGCGAAGAATTTAAAAGAAGGTCAGAAAGGATTGATTCTAGCTAGTTTTGTAAAGATTCTAGGTCCGTTAATATTGGTGATTCCAGGAATTATAGCTTTCCATATTTTTGGTGATTCTCTAGCAAAACCAGATGAAGCGTATCCGAGATTGGTAAGTCAAGTATTACCAGCATCGTTGGTTGGATTTTTTGCTGCAGTTTTATTTGGAGCGATATTGAGTTCGTTTAATAGTGCATTGAATAGTTCGGTAACGTTATTCGGTGTGGATATTTACAAGGAGTACTTTAATAAAGAAGCGACAGAGAAAACCGTTGTTAGAGCAGGGAAATTATTCGGTGTTTTCTTGGCTATTCTAGCCATGTTTATTGCACCTCTAATTGATAAAGCACCTGATGGACTTTTTGGGTATCTCCAAGAGGTTAATGGGTGTTATAGTATTCCGATCTTAACCATTATTGTGGTGGGTTACTTAACGAAAAGGGTTCCAGCAATTGCAGCTAAGATCGGACTTTTGTTAGGTGTGATTTTATATTCTATTAGTCAATTTATTTTGAATCCTTACTTTGTAGGAAAAGCAGTGGCTACAGCTGAAGCCGCTGGAATTACTGGAAGTGATCTGGACATTATTAAAGCAGATGCTTACCCTCATTTCTTACATGTAATGGCTATTTTATTTGTATTGAATGTGATCATTATGTTGATTATTGGGAAAATCAAACCTAGAACTGAAGAGTTCAAATTAGAATATACAGAGCAAGTAGATATTACGCCTTGGAAATATGTGAAGCAATTTGGGATTGCAATCTGTATTATTGTAGTGTTTATATATGTATACTTCTCACCTTTAGTGACGGGATAGAGTAAGCATAATTAATATAGAGCGGTTGATTTATCCTTCGAGTGGAATGGAGTTTATAATTGGAATATTTTATCCATGAGCAACCATTTTTCTCCTGGCTTGGCAAATGGTAGTGCTTGCTGATACTTCCACATGAGCTCTTCCCATTCAGCAACTTTAGGGTTCTCTGCATCCATCGCTGCTTTCTTTTCAAATGTAAATGTTTCATTGACCGTCATAATCATGAATAAGCGATTGCCTACGCAGTAAATTTCTAAGTCTTCTACTCCTGCTTCCGCAAAACTTCCTGTAATCTCAGGCCATACTTTTTCGTGATACTTTTTGTACTCTTGAATAAGTTTTTCATCATCCTTTAAGTCCAGTGCGTAGTAGTATTTCTTTAAGCTCATTTGCTATGTTTTATTGGTTGATTTAGGTGATAGATCTATCTAAATGAGTGTAACCACCATCTACAAAGATTAATTGGCCGGTTGTATGACTAGATTTGCTAGACAGCAAGAATGCAACCGTATCTGCAATTTCTGCTGCAGTAGTCATTCTGTTTTCAAGTGGAATGTTTCGAGTAATATCTGCAAGTTTTTCTACAGGATTGTCAAATGTTTTAATCCACCTAGAATACAACGGTGTAAAGCACTCTGCCACAATAACTGCATTAACTCTAATACTATAAGGTAGCAATTCCACAGCCCATTCTCTTGTTAAGGCATTTCTTCCACCATTAGATGCTGCGTAGCCAGATGTGCCACCTTGACCCGTAAAAGAAGTCTTAGATCCAATATTTACAATCGAACCTTTGTTTTTCTTCAAGTAAGGAAGTGAAAGTTGAGCCATTAAATAATAGTGGGCAACATTCCGCTGAATAGAGCGCATGAAGTCGTCATAATTTCCATGTTCTAGACCTACACCATCGTTAACTCCTGCATTATTGACCAAGCCATCTATTCTACCGAATGCTTTCACCACGCTTTCGATTGCCGACTTGCACTGTTCTGGATCTGTTAATTCAGCCAAAGCGAAGGAAGCTTTTCCTCCTTGATCTTTAATGGTATTCACCGCTTTGAGGACATCGACTTCTTTCCTTCCTACAATAAATGGAATTGCGCCTTCCGCTGCCAGGGATTGTGTAATTCCCCAGCCTATACCTTTTGAACCTCCTGTGACAACAATGACTTTATCTTTAAGATCTAAATCCATAATGCAATGTTTTTAATTTTTGAGAAATTCAAATTTCTATAAACGGTAGAACGCGCTAGCATTATCTCCCATAATTTTCCGCTGTTCGGTCTCTGAAAACTTAGAAATATAATCTGCTACAATATTCAGTTGCTCTCCATAATTCGCAGCTAGTAAACATACTGGCCAGTCCGAGCCATACATCACTCTCTCGACGCCAAATTCTGTCATGATGTGATCCAGAAACGGTTCAAAATCTTGTTTCGACCATATGAAACCAGAGGTTTCTGTCACCATTCCTGATATCTTACAGGACACATTCTGAAGTTCAGCTAGTTTTCGGATGTTGTTTTTCCACTCTTCGTCTATACCTTCCGAAATCTTCGGCTTAGCAATATGATCAAGTACAAATGACTGATTAGGAAATTGCATAGCCATTTCGATGGCCGCAGGAAGTTGGTGCGCAAAAACTAAGATATCATAAGTCAAACTAAACTCAGCCAATAAGCCGATGCCTCTTAATACGTCTGGTCGAATAAGAAAGTCGTCTGCTTCGCCTTGAGCAATGTGACGAATTCCTTTCAACAATGGATTTTCTGAAAAATGAGCAAGCCGGTCTCTGGTATTATCGGCACATAAGTCTATCCAACCAACAACACCTTTAATGAAGTTGTTTTCCTTAGCTAATTTAAGCAAAAAGGCAGTCTCGGTTTCGGACTGATCTGCTTGAACAGCAACACATCCATCAATCTTATTTTCTGCCAGGATGGGTTTCAAGTCACTAGGTAGAAAATCTCTTTGGATAACCTTCATCGAGTCATCAATCCAAGCATCTCGCACTGGATCGAATTTCCAAAAATGTTGATGAGCGTCTATTTTCACTTTGTATTAGCTTTTCTTAAATGGTACAACCTCTTGTCTTGAAACACCTAGACCTTCTATACCTAACTCCATTACATCTCCAGCTTTTAGATATTTAGGTGGATTGAAACCAAGTCCTACACCAGATGGTGTTCCTGTAGAAATGACATCTCCAGGTAGTAAAGTCATAAATTGACTTAGATAACTGATAACTTGGGGAATATTGAAAATAAAATCTGAAGTATTACTATCCTGTATTTTTTCTCCGTTCAATTTTAACCATAAATTTAAATTGTGCGGATCATTAATCTCTGATTTCGTCACCATATATGGTCCTAGTGGTGCAAAGGTATCACAACTTTTTCCTTTTACCCATTGACCTAAACGTTCTAACTGAAAAGCACGTTCGCTCACATCATTGTGCAACATATATCCAGCAACATAATCCATCGCTTCTTCCTCTGAAACATAAGATGTTTTTTTACTGATCACTACCGCTAATTCCACCTCCCAGTCAGATTTCAAACTGTCCTTAGGTAGCATAACAGCATCATTCGGTCCGATAATGGAAGACGTTGCTTTGAAAAAGATAACTGGTTCTGTAGGCACGTCCATACCACTTTCCGCAGCATGTTTCGCATAGTTTAACCCGATACAAACAATCTTAGAAGGTCTAGCCACAGGAGGTCCTAGTCTAACATCGCCAGAAACTACAGCGCAAGCGTCAGCATTGCTTCCTAACCATTTCTCTAGACGTTCTATTCCATTCGTTTCGAAGAACTTTTCATTGTAATCTTCACCGAAATTGGAAGTGTCTATTCGTTTGCCATCAGGTAATTCTACACCTGGTTTTTCTTGTCCTGTTTCTCCGAATCTTATTAATTTCATATTGATTATTTTAAGTACTCACGTTTATTGCTAGATCAAGCACTAACGTTATATTTTAATTGTTTAATTTGATAAATCCACCATCGATAGGGAAGTCAGTTCCTGTAACAAAAGAGGCTTCATCAGAACACAAGTAAACTGCTAAGTCAGCAATTTCTTGTGGTTTTCCCATTCTTCCGATGGGTTGAGTCTTTGATAAATTTTCAAACATTTCTTCTTCCTTTCCAGGATAATTCTTTGCGATGAAAGCATCCACAAACGGTGTATGCACTCTTGCTGGAGAAATACTATTACATCTAATATTATCACCAAGATAGTCCTTTGCGATAGAATATGTCATGGTTAGTACCGCTCCTTTTGTCATGCTATACGCGAATCGATCAGTGATACCCACAGTGGAAGCGATGGATGCCATATTGACAATAACTCCTTTCTTCTTTTCCTTGAAATAAGGGATTACAGCTTTTAGACAATTGAAAACACCTTTGATATTGACATTGTACATTCTGTCCATATCTTCTTCCGTCGTATTTTCGACGTTTCCCACGAATCCGATTCCAGCGTTATTAACTAGAATATCTATTCCGTTGTTGGCTTTGTTAATCTTTTCGAAAACTTCGTCCACATTGATTTTACTTGAAACATCACATCTGTAGAAGTATGCTGGGTTATGTTTTGCACTTAGTTCTGCGGCAACTTGTTTTCCAGCCTCTTCATTAAGATCTAGAATATTTACGATAGCACCCATTTCAGAAAATGATTCTGAGATGGCTTTTCCTATACCACTTCCGCCACCTGTAATAATTGCAACCTTGTTCTTTAAATTAAATTTCACACTTTGAATTTTATAAATGGAATAAAATTAATTTTTTAATTCTGCTTGCCAAATTTCACCTTGTGGATATTCGAATTGATCCATAGAATCTGCTTTCATTTCGATACTATATCCTGGCAAAGTAGGCATCATATAATGACCATTTTCGATCACCACTGGATCAATAAAATGTTCATGTAAGTGATCGACATACTCGATGATTCTATTTTCTAATGAACCAGTGATCACGATATAGTCGATCATCGATAAATGCTGAACATATTCACAGAGACCTACTCCACCCGCGTGAGGGCAAACAGGCACCTTGAATTTTGCTGCCATTAAAAGTATGGCTAATATTTCATTTACACCACCAACTCTGCAACTATCTATTTGACAAATTTCAATGGCGTTAGCTTGGAGTAATTGCTTAAACATCACACGGTTTTGGCAATGTTCTCCAGTAGCAACTTTTATCGGAGCAACAGCCCTTGCTATTTTAGCATGTCCGAGTATATCATCTGGGCTGGTTGGTTCCTCGATCCAGTAAGGATTGTACTTTGCTAGTGATGCCATATTTTCAATGGCTTCGTCTACATCCCACTTTTGATTAGCATCCATCATTAATCGGAGATCATCGCCGATCTCTTCTCGAATAATGCTGGCTCTTCTCATGTCATCTTCTAGATTCGAACCAACTTTCATTTTCATGTGTGTGAATCCTTCCTCTTTTGCAGCACGACACAGCTTTCTCATTTTTTCATCTGAGTACCCGAGCCAGCCTGCTGAAGTGGTGTAGGCGGGATATCCAGTAGTTTTTAATTCGTTGATTCGATCTTGCTTACTTGCCTCTTTTTCCTTTAGCATTGTCAAGGCCTCTTCTTTCGTAATCGCATCAGTGATGTAAGTGAAATCTATGCAGCTTACGAATTCTTCAGGCGTCATTTCTGATAATAATTGCCATAAAGGTTTGCCTTCTGCTTTGGCATATAAATCCCATACGGCATTGACCATCGCACCTGTCGCTAGGTGTATCACTCCTTTTTCTGGACCGAGCCAGCGTAATTGACTATCTCCAGTAATTGCTTTCCAGAAACCACCCATGTCACTTGCAATGTCATTCATTGACTTACCGACTACAAGGTGTCTCAGCGAATTTATAGCTGCTACACATAGTTCATTTCCTCTTCCGATGGTAAATGTTAAACCATGCCCTTCAAGGTTTTGAGGATGATTGGTTTTTAAAATGACGTATGCAGCAGAATAGTCAGGATCAGGATTCATGGCGTCTGATCCGTCTAATAGTTTGCTTGTAGGGAATCGAATGTCTCGTACCTCGATATCCGTTATGAGGAGATTAGATTGCATTAAAATACAGTTATTTAAGTTTAATAATCATTGTAAAAATAAATTGATTTTCACAGTCATGCTACCACTTAATTTACAATATATGATGTTTTCTTTGCCTTGTTGATTTAATTTAGCTTAGTTAATTGCATAATAATATTGGTCAATGTGTATTTTTAGGTCAATGTTTAACTCTGCTATTCAATTGAAAAAGCGGTTGATGAGCTGTTTTTTTAATTTTAAATAAGAAAGGTGAAGCCTAAATTATTAGAGCGAGGATCGGCACGAAGGGAAGCATTCGAAGTAAAAGAAAATAGTTATCCTAATTTCTTAAAGATATGGCATTACCATCCTGAGTTGGAATTAGTGGTGATTAAGAAGAGTACAGGAAATCTATTTGTTGGGGATAGTATACAGAAATTTCAACCTGGGGATGTTGTTCTTTTGGGTGAGAATTTACCGCATATGTGGTTAAATGATGAGGAATATTTTCAAGGGAGATCAGGGCTATTAGCAGAGGGTTATTCGATTCACTTTAGAGAGGATTTTTTGGGATTATCATTTTTGGAGTTGGGAAGTACTGAGCATTTTCTGACATTATTTAGAAATGCAAGAAGAGGAATTAGATTTAATGAGTTGTCGTTTCAGATTGCAGAGCGGATCAAGGAGTTGATCAATGAGAAGGAATCATTTAACAAATTGGTCAAGTGGTTAAATATTTTGCATTTGCTAGCGAAGCATCAGAATATCAGCTTGTTAACTAACGACGGTTATCAGCATTCTGCCATTTTAGAAGGAGCTGACAAAACGCATGAATTTATCTTTAAGAATTTTAATAAGTCTATACGACTGGCTGATGTTGCTAAAATTCAAGGAATGAATGAATCTGCATTTAGCAGATATTTTAAGAGGATTCATAGGAAGACATTTTCAAGGTACTTGATTGAATTAAGGGTAGGGTATGCTTGTAAATTGCTGGTGGAAAAGAAATCTAGCGTAAGTGCTATTTGTTACGAATCTGGTTTTAATAATCTGTCCAATTTCAATAAGCAATTCAAGAAAATCATGAATATGAATCCTACGGAATATGTACAGATGCATCAGTAATTTGAATATACGGAGGTAGAAGAAGATGCGAGCCTTTTTATGCTTTTTCTTGGATGTGATCTTTCACACCATCATCTAAGTGATATATTTCCTTAAAGCCCATATTTCGCATGAGTTGACATACACGAAGACTTCTTCGACTAGTTCTACAATAGATGTAGTAAGTTTTATTTTCTGGAAGCTTTTCGAGGTCGTCTGCTAAGGTTTTAGAAAGGTAGTCAAAATTGATCGCATCAGGTAGGTGCCAGAAGTCGTATTCTTGCTTCGTTCGAACATCTAAGCACAATGCATTCTCGTCTTTCTGATAACCTTGGACAAAATCTTCTAGAGAAAGATTGTTATGCATTCCTTTAATAAGTTGCCAGCGGGGAATATTACATTGCTCCATAATCGAATTTTATACCTACATCAAAAGTAATAGAAACTTATGAAATGGATCAATTTTTTTGTTTAAAGTCGTGTGAGAAGGTACAAAGCCGGTGCGCTGCACCTCAGAAAATACTTGATTTTATGTATTACAGACAAATTCGGTGCGCTGCACCTATGCTGAATAAAATTCTGGACTAAAGATTAATCAAATAATAAGGTCTGTAGGGCCGATATTGCCTGTAAGGTTGAATTTTAACAAAAGATCTGTAGGACCGGTATTGTTTGTAATATGTGTATTATGATAAAATTAAGGTGCATCGCACCTGCATTGTCTGTATGAATTAATAAAATATCCTTAGGACCGATATTGCCTTCTTTTATATATATTAGTAAAACCAAATGATAACATAGACCAAAGTATATTATTTATGGCAAATACATTCACCCAATTATATATACAACTAGTATTTTCTCCAAAAGGAAGAGAGAAATTGATTCCAAAGCTTTATAAAGAAGATGTTCATAAATATATAACCAGTATAGTTCAAGATGAAAATAGAAAACATAAACTTCTTGCTATAAATTGCATGCCTGATCACATTCATATATTTGTAGGACTTAATCCAGCACAAAGTATTTCAAACCTTGTTAGTGATATAAAAACAGCTTCTTCAAAGTTTATTAAAAAGCAACCATGGATGCATTTTAATTTTGAATGGCAGAAAGGATATGGTGCTTTTTCCTATTCTAAATCTCAGATTAGTAGTGTTGTCAAATATATAATGGATCAGGAAGAACATCACAAGCAGAAAACATTCAAGGAAGAGTACGTAGAGTTTTTGAGAAAATTTGAAATTGTTTATGATGAAAAGTACTTGTTTGAGTTTTATGAAACTTAATTCACAAGTCTAAAAATTACAAAGCCGGTGGACTGCACCTCAGAAAATACTTGATTTTATGTATTACAGACAAATTCGGTGCGCTGCACCTATGCTGAATAAAATTCTGGACTAAAGATAAATCAATTAACAAAAGGTCTGTATGACCGATATTGGCTGTAAGGTTGAAGTTTAACAAAAGGTCTGTAGAACCGGTATTGGTTGTAATAAGTGTATTATGATAAAATTAAGGTGCAGCGCACCGGCATTGTAAAATTGTGATAAGCGTAATTTACAAAAGCAGTACCGTGCACCCTAGATATGAAAGATAGATTACATCACCTTCCTAAGAAAATTCAAGTATTCTTCTTTTAGCTCATTATATAATTTCCACTGAGTTTCTATCTGATCTCTCTGTGTAGTGTGATCATCGAAATGTACATGATCAATGGCAGTTGGATTACTTTTTGCTTCAGCTACAAGATTATCTGCATGAATATTGATCCCATGCAATAATTCATCAATTTTATTGCTTTGAACCAAAAATGAATTCTGGAAGTGCTCAACCTGTTGAAGTACCTCGTCATCCGTCCATCTACTAACAATTTCTTCTAACCTGTTCTTGAAAAATGTAAGTTCTTCTTTCTGGAAATTAAGTTGATTTCTCCAAACTTTATGATCTAAATGTAGATCATTGATATAAATTTTATTTTTCATCTTTTGAATGTTTTAAACCTTGCATTAACTGTAAGGCGTGTAGTTTAATAATCAATTCAAACTTAGGTAAGATTAAATGATATTAAGTTAATATGAATCATTTCGAAAAGTGATGTGTATTACTTGTGCGATATGGATCAGGTTCAGTAATAGTAAATCTGATCTCATATCGCTTGTAAGAAACCTGTATTAGTATGATTTGTCAATTTCATTTAAATAAGGCTTCATATTTCGAAAAGTTCGTCCAACTAATAACATCACTTTACTTTGCCGCCAACCTCCTCCTAAGGAACGATAGATATCAACTTTGGCTTGGAGCTGCTGAAGATTAATTTCTACCAATTCCATTTTTGCATCTAAAACTTCTTCTTGGGTCAATAACACCTAGACATAATCCGCTTTTGCATAGGTAAATAAGGTGTTAGCGATCTTAACAGATTCGCTTAACGATCAACTTCTTTCTGCTTGGTTAAAAAACTGTTTGCGTAATTTTTTGACTTTGCAAGTTGATTTAATACCTCTGTGTAAGCCCAATGTCAAAAGACACAGCAATAAATAATTATTATTCATTTGAATTTAATTGAAATTTTATATTGAATTGTTTAGGCGTTTACCAATAATGATTATGGTCACGCAAATCATAGCTTTATAGGTAATAGAAAGTAAACCACATAGGAATCTAAAACAGTAATGATTTACTGAAAAGGCATAACAACTTTTACAGGTTGATATGAGTTAAAACTATGCTAGGCTTACTGATAAGTTAGGATGAAAAGACCTCCAGGAATGGAAAAGGATGTACAATTTTATTGGTTTCGTTTCTTCATAAAGTGAAAACCATGTTGCTTTTAGAAGAACTAGAGGTAGAGATGACTTTATTGATCTATTATTTCTAAAAAGATAATCATCATGTTCATCTATTTCTCCATTTTCTCCTAGTAATTCTAGCGTAGAAAGCAAGTCCAATGCGAGTATTTTCTCAGCATCACTATGCGCTAGATCAAGTTCAGAGTCATTGGAATGATAGGCTACAATCTTGGGTATTCCTTGGCCGAATTGACCTAAGAGAAAGATAATGATTAAAGAATATTGGACAACTCGCTTCATAGATTATAACGATGTCTAGTTCCCTCCATTTAGGCGAATTTATAAAAAGGGACGAGTGTAAGTAGTATTTCTTACATTTATTTTTTTGCTTCTTATTAACTTTTCCGAACTTTCTATACCAATATCACAAGTGATTTAATCTAAAAGGGGGCTTATTTTACACTTTCTATATCCTGCTTTATTTCCTCCAGACTTTCATACATTCCAAACTTAAATGTAGATTGATCTCCATTGATGATCTTCGTAGCAGGAAGTGCTCCATACCATGAAGAATCTATTTGATCAGTCCATTTAGAGTAATTTTCATCTGTTAAGTGAAGAACTTCAGGTTGTATATCATGCTTCACGATAAATGGAAGAACACGCTTTTCATGATCTCGAGGAAGATCTAATGAAACCAACAACACTTTCAAATCGGTAGCTTTATATTGATTTTCGAGCTCTCTGAAATGAGGCATTTCCTTTATACAAGGACCACATGTTGTCGCCCAGAAATTGACCACGATCGTTTTGTCTTTTTCGGCATCAATCCTTTCCTGCAATAGAGAAAAATCATCTAGGATTTCGATGGTCTCATTAAAATTGGTTTCTGCAGGTTTGCAACCGATGACGTAGGCAAGTATTAGACTTAGGTATATTAATTTCATTTGTATTACTTCTATGCGAAATTATGCATAATAGTGAGAATGTCACAGATTATTTAGATGGATTATTGTGTAGCGTGAAAAAGAAAATCACGATCTATAAAAAAATGCATGTTGACAAAAATGTGAACTAATTCAAATTTGCAACATGCACCCGCTTTGAAATTGCATAATCACATAGCGTTAACCAGGAACTAAAGAATTTATGACAAGAATTCTTTAGTTAGGTTAAGCTAGAAATTCTGCTCAATTAAATTTTCTAGAATATTATCTAGAAACTCTGCCACTAGCATCTCCACTCATTAACTTTTCAACTTCATCTTCTGTTGCTAAATTGGCATCACCAAAAATTGTATGCTTTAGACATGAAGCTGCAACCGCAAAATCTAAAGCTTTTTGATCGTTATTTGGATATTTATGGAAGCCATATATTAAGCCTCCCATAAAGCTATCTCCTCCACCTACTCTATCTACGATATGTGTAATTTCATAGGAAGGAGCTTGGAATAATGTCTCCCCATCATAAAGAACTCCTGACCACGTATTGTGAGATGCAGAGATAGAACCTCTTAAAGTAGTAATCACTTTTTTGGCTCTTGGAAACATATTCATCAATTGTTTTAAGACGGATAGATACGCTTCACCTTCTACATGCGCTCCACTAGTAACATCTACACCTTCTGGATGAAGTCCGAAATGTTTTTCTGCGTCTTCTTCATTACCTAATGAAAGTGTACCCACTGTTTTTTTGCTAAATAAGTCACTTGGAAGCGTCTGTACGTTACCAATCGATGTTTGAAATCCAAACAATATGACGGCCATAATTATTACAGCAGCAGATGGTGAATCCATTGTAATTCCTATTAAATTCAATATTAAATTGAAAGCTGAAGCTACAATAGTTGGATCCATTAGCAGAAAGAATGATGGTAACATTATTAAGCATCCTATTGTGATTACTCGTTTACGTGTTTTATTTACATCCCAGCCTATTTTGATTTTCCTTTGAGCCAACAGACCTCCGTACCATGCACCTAACATAGCACCAACATAAGGTACCCATCCGTAAATTCCTATGGTTTTAACGTCCATGCCATAAACACCATTCAAATAAATCGGAATCCAAACTATAAACAGCCACCATATCGGATCAATCGCGGCTGATGCGATTATAACACCCCAACTTTGTTTATGCTTTAGAAGTTGTGAGGTTGTTGGAACATATTCATCTATCTCTTCGCCATCTTCGTTTTCAGTAGCTTCTTGGCCAGTCAAAATATATTGCTTCTCTGCTTCTGAAAGATTTGGGTGGAATTTAGGAGGTGCTTTAACAATAAGAAACCAAGGTATCAACCAAAGTAATCCAATTAATCCAACCGTTATAAAGATCATTTGCCAACTCAAGAACACCGTCATAAAAGCGATCATAGGTATCGCAATAATTCCCCCGATCGCTGCTCCCGAATTAAAAATACCTTGAGCAAAAGCTCGTTCATGAGTTGGAAACCATTCTGCATTAGCTTTCGCAGCACCAGGCCAAGCACCAGCTTCCGCTAAACCCAATATGGATCTAAATACAGCGAAAGATAAGGCTCCGGTCGCAAGAGCATGAAGTGCCGTAGCTATAGACCATACTCCAATAGAAAGCGCAAACCCAAGTCTAGTACCTATCCAATCAAAGATCTTTCCAAACAATGCTTGTCCAGCTGCATAGAAAAATATGAAAGTTCCTGTTATGTAGCCGTAAATTTCCTTTCTACTGTCACTGTCTTCATCTGGATATAAATCAGCAGCAATATCTGGCCATAAAACACCAAGAGCTTGCCTATCGATATAATTGATCACTGTGGCTAATGCAATAAGCCCCACAACCCACCATCGTAGACCGCCAACCCTTCTTTTTATTTCGCTGGCCATGATTCCAAGTTTAATTGTTCATGGCCTAAAAAATCTTCTCTTGCTGGGCTAAATACATCTATTAGAATTCCTGGTGATCTGCAAATACATCCGTGTATTTCATGAGGAGGAATATAATAAGAATCTCCTTTCCGGATAATTCTAACATCATCTCCTATGGTCATTTCGAACTCACCACTTTCTACATAGGTCACTTGAGAATGATAATGTTTGTGCAGTTGACCAACTGCTCCCGTTTTGAACCTTGCTTTTACTAGCATGATTTTATCATCAAATCCCATAATCTGTCTGTCCAGGCCCTCAGCAACTGGCTCCCAAGGAGTTTCTGTATCTATCCAATACGCTTTAGTTGGTTTAATTGTATCATGCATATCCCTTTTTTTATTTTTTATTAAATTTTTTAAGCATTATAAATTACTCATTTGGCACACCCGGACCCACAGTGGTAGATCTAAACCATACCTCCGTGAAACAACCATTGTCATATTGCTTTTGAATATCACCATCATATGTTTCAGCGCCTGCACACCAGACTATATTCGTACTCGGGTCTTTGCCGTTTGTCTGATTGTAAGCTCCTTGTTTAAAATATCCATGTTCACCACTATAAGCGCTTTTGCGTTCAACACCATCCTGACCTATTGGGAAAAAGAGATTTTTTACTTGTTGAGGAATATTGTCCTTTGTAGCATATTCAGATGCAAGCAAATTTTTCGTAAATGTTTTCGTTTCATGCGCTTCACTTGTGAACGTAAGGTACATGATGCCCTGAAACACGTTTACTTCATAACTAAATTCTTCTCCGAGCATGATTCCATCGTTTGGTTCTGCTGGAAAATTATCTTTTGCACTTCCTGTAACAGACATATCATAACCCCAAACAGGAATGGAGTAATCCCATCTATCAGAATTATCACTTCCTGCGGTATTAATTTCGTAGTTCCAAAATACTGATCCTTTTTCATGGCCTGGAAATTTCTTATAGAAAATCTTAAGTGGTTCATTTTCATGTCCTTCGCCACTGTGAATCTGTCCCACTACTGTCGAATAAGATGCTGCAACTCGTCCATCACCTGAAGTGGAAACATGCATGACTTTGCAAGTACCCGTCAAATTTCCTCCTTCTTCAGGTGTCCATTCGCGCTTTTCATGGAGTTCTGTTCGAGTATTACTTGAATTCTTTGATGTAACGCCTGAATTTGGAGTTTTATAAACGACCCATCTCCTCGTCCCGTCAATTACAGAATAGAAGAAATCTTTATTTTCGAATTTTTCTAGATTTTCTACACTTTCTCCATTTCCCATCAACATTTTAAACTTAGTTATTGCAGGTATAACTTCTGAGGGAAATACCGTTTTTGCACTAAGCCCATCATTTGATTCAAAGTAACCTTGATTCGAAATTGCATTATCGCTTATTTCGATGCTTGCATCCTTAAACCAAACTTCCGCATAGGATCCATTTTTGTATTGTTTTTGTAGATCACCACCGTAAGTCTCTCCACCGGGACACCAGACGCGGTTCACGCTAGGGTCCTTCCCATTGGTTTGGTTATATGATCCCAATTTGAAAAATAAACCTTCCCCAGTGTAGGCATCACTTCTTTCCACTCCATCTTGACCAATGGGCACGAACAATGTTTTCACCTGTTCTGGGATGTCAGCTTTTTGTGTAAAATCAGACTTAATAATGTTTTTTGTAAAAGTCTTAGTTTCGTGCCCTGCACTTTCAAAAGTGAGATGCATAAGACCATCCTTCACAATCTGTTGATATACACAATATTTATATTCTTAGAAATATGATACCTAATAGTAGTATCAATTGAAAAAATTAAGAAATTGACAATCGTTAAAATTTTAAACGATTGGTCTACCAATTTATGTTATCATTCTCCAATTCCCGTAATAATTTACATTAACTAACATCTAATTGGTGCACCAATTTAAATGTAAGTATTTAAACCGCCAAATATTTGGGTTTTTTTTTCTGGGCATTGATGTAATTTTGGCATCTAGAATCTGTAAAAAATGATATTTAGTATCTATAGAGATGGCAAATTTTAATCAGGTTTCGATATTCGAAAAATGTTCCCTAACATCGAGAAACTATACATTTCTTTAGCGATATAAAAGCAGTAAAATATGCTTCCCTCTATATTGCAATTTCAGTTTTTTATGTGTAATCTATTTTAATTCTTAAAATTTTGATTATTATTCAAAAGAGTGTTTATTGTATTGAGTAAATTGAATAATTCAGTATAAAATAAAAATGACAGGATTTTTTCAACCTGTCATTTTATAAAAATTTAATTCTCTATATAGCTTATTGAAATAATTTAAATACGCTATAAAATGTTCTTAAATCACTTCATCATCACTCCTTACAAGATTGCGAAAATTCGAACACATGTTTCTCTATGTCTGACCAACTTATATCTGATTTATATTTATCGACGAATTCTGGACAAGCTGCAAATAATTCTAAAAATTGCTCATCATACTTCTTTGCAGAAACCTTAATCGCTTTTGCATCTCCCACAATGATAAAATATGATCGATCATTTCCTCCTGCGACTTTAATTCCACCTAATCTAGCGGTCGGTCCGTCTATTCCAGCTTTATTATCAAGAACTTTTATTTTATCCGAATACCCTGGGTTTAAAATTTGGCGAACAGCAACGATGTCTTTTTTCTTTTTTGCAAGAGTTGTCGTTTCGTAATAGTAATATCCCTCTTTTATGGCGTCTTTATTTAAGGTCACATCTTGATCCCATTTTGTGGCATCGTTAATGATGCTTGTAGCCTCACTCAATTTGGATAATTTTGATTCAGGAACCAACATTGATTTAATATCTGCTGCCTGTATTTTCATTCTTTTACCGTCTGTTGGTTTGAAAGTTATCCATTTCCATCCGCCATTTAACGCCTCCTGGCCACCTTTGAAAGAACCTTCCAGTTTGCTTCCATCCTTCATTGTTACATAGGTGATTTTCTTCATCGAAAATCCCGCAGCTGGTTCAATAAAATTCTGAGCCACAATGATATTCGAAAAGCAAGAAAGCATTAAACTGAAGCACACAAGTGTATACCATTTCATAATTTATTATTTTAAAGTTGATTAATATTTTTATCCCAATATGCACGATTTCTAAATACACCGCTTTAATAATTTAGAAAAAGACCCTTTTTTGATATAAGTAAGAAGAGTCAATTGAAAGAAATTTTGTAACCCCATATTTCTATTTTGTTTTATTCTGAAATATTGCGAAGCTCATTTAGGTATCGATGCATTTTTCAATTATATTTAGCATTATGAAAGGCTTTGGGTTGAAATTTTTATACTTTATTTTGTTTAGTTTTTTTCTTTTATGTCAATGTGCAGATAAGGATTCAAGCCTGCCTGAAACCGTTGATTTTAATTATCACATCAGACCTATCCTTTCCCAAAATTGCTATACTTGCCATGGTCCAGATCCTTCTAGTCGGAAAGCAAACCTAAGACTTGATACTTATGATGGCGCAACCTCGAAACTGCCAAATGGAAATTACGCCATCTTGCCTGGCAAGCCTGGAAGAAGCTCATTAATTGATAGAGTTACTTCAGATGATGAAGAGGAAATGATGCCACCACCAGAGACAAAGAAAGTTTTAACTGGACATGAAATCGCTTTAATCGAGAAATGGATCGACCAGGGTGCAAAATGGAAAAAGCACTGGGCATTTATTCCTCCTCAAGAAACAAAACTGCGATACAATAACATTGATGATTACATCCAGGAAGGATGGGAGAAGAACAATCTGGATAAAGGGGAATTAGCAGATAGGAATGTGCTAATTAGAAGGTTGTCCTATCTTCTAACTGGCCTGCCACCTTCATTAGACGAGATTAATGAATTTCAAAATTCTGATTATGAGGATATCGTTGACTATTACCTAGAATCAAAGCACTTCGGAGAACACTGGGCGCGACATTGGATGGATTTAGTGAGGTATGCTGAAAAAATGGGCCATGAATTTGATTTTACCATCGGAGGCGCACATCACTATAGAGATTATTTAATTAGAGCATTTAATAACGATGTTCCTTATGATCAATTTGTACTGGAGCAGTTAGCCGGTGACCAACTCGAGGAACCTAGATATAATGAAGAAGGAATCAATGAATCCATCATCGGGACAGCATATGCTTTTCTGGGTGAGGGCAAACACAGCCCTGTAGACATCAAGCAAGAGGAGGCAGATCGAATAGATAATATGATCGATGTTACCTCGAAAACTTTCCAAGGATTAACGGTAAGTTGTGCGAAGTGTCATGACCACAAATTTGATCCAATTCCGACCACAGATTACTACGCTATGTATGGCATGTTCGAAAGTTCTAGAATAGGTCCGATAGCTTTTAATAGAAGTCCTTCTAAGGATAATATAGCGGAAGAAATAGAACCAATTAATGCGCAGCTAAAAAATGAAGTCGCTGAATATATAGATAACATTGACCTAGAAAAAAAGTATAACCTACAGGAAGTAAAAGGAGATTTTCGTGGAGACGATTTCGATGGGTGGTACGCAGATGGCTATGCATTCGGCAAAGGACCGTTGTATGAGAAATTCGCTTCTAGCAACTATTATGGTAAAGGAATTATGGGCTCACTAAGGTCGCCTACTTTCGAAATTGCGGATAGTTTTATTTATGTCAATGCTAGAGGAAAGGCCTCAAGTATTAGGGTGATTGTCGATAATTTCCAACTCATTCAAAACCCATTATATGGGAATCTGGAAAGGCATGTGAATTCGCAATATTTTCAATTAGAGCGGATGAATGTTACTGCATTAAAAGGGCATAAGGCATACATTGAAATTTTGCCAGGATGGTATAATCGGCATCATTATACGATAGGGAAGGAGGATTATATCGAAGTGGAATACGTCTTTACGTCGGATCAGAAGTTTGATCGGGACACTACTTATCTGGATACCTTGAAAACTCCAAATAGGGAAAGGCTCTATGCAGAGAAAGCGGAAAAGAGTAAAAATCTGCAAGACTCAACCTTTGTAATGGGTTTCACTGAAGGTGATGCGGTCTTCAGTCCTGTTTTTATTCGAGGAAGTCATGTTGAACCGAGTAAAGAAAGGGTGAAGCATCAATTTCTAACAGCAATCAGTCCTGCGGAAAATGAATTCAAACAAGAAGGTAGCGGTCGAAAAGCATGGGCTGAATCAGTAGTGAATCCAGAGAATCCGCTAACGGCTCGAGTGATGGTTAACAGGATCTGGCATCACCTTTTTGGAAAGGGAATTGTAGAAACGGTAGATAATTACGGATTGCAAGGGTCGCTTCCTTCACATCCAGAATTACTAGATTACCTCGCGATTACTTTTATGGAAGAGGATTGGTCCGTAAAGAAAATGATAAAGAGCATGGTGATGACTGAGGCATTCCAGCAGTCAACTACCGTAAACCTGGATAATTCGAAAAATGATCCTCAGAATAAGTATCTGTCGTCTTTCCGGATCAGAAGATTAACTGCGGAATCTATCAGAGATGGCATTCTATCCACAACGGGTAGTCTTAATGATAGTATGTACGGTGAGCCAGTGCCAGTGCACCTTACAGAATTTATGAACGGTAGAGGAAGGCCTTCTGTTTCAGGTCCCTTGGATGGGAATGGTAGAAGAAGTATCTATATCAGTATCAATCGTAATTTTCTATCTCCGATGATGCTGACATTTGATATGCCTATTCCATTCTCGACTTTCGGAAAGAGAAATACAACGAATGTACCTGCTCAATCACTGACTCTAATGAATGACCCATTTGTTCATGAAGAAACTCAGAAATGGGCGAGTAGATTGCTTGCGGATTCAACGAAAACGACGGAGGAAAGAATTACGCAGATCTATCTGCAAGCCTACGTTAGAGCGCCTTCGCCTGAGGAAATTGAAAATGGTGTAGAGATCATTGGTGAATTTGGAGCAGAGGCGGAAGAGGCGGCCTGGAAAAATTACTGCCACATTATTATGAACACGAAAGAATTTATTCATTTATTATAAGCTATGGAAAAGGAATACTGCAAAATGAGTCGTCGAGAAATGTTGACCTTGTCCAGAAATGGGTTCGGGGCCATCGCTTTAATGGGCTTGCTCGGTCGATGCACACCATCACCGAATTTCATTTCCAGTGCTCCCGTTCTAAAAGCGACAGAAACACTTCCGCATTATTTCCCGAAAGCCAAGAGCGTTATCTTTTTATACATGGATGGCGGTGTTTCGCAAGTGGATTCATTCGACCCTAAACCAAGATTGGCGAAAGAAAATGGGCAGAATCCATATGATAAATTTAAAGTGGACGCAACGCAATTCGGGAATGTAGGTAAGATATTAAAGAGTCCTTGGGACTTTAAGCAATATGGGGAAAGTGGCATTTGGATGAGCGATTTGTTTCCGAATATTGCAACATGCGTCGATGACATTGCAGTGATTCGGTCTATGGTTTCTAATTTCCCAGAACATACGAATGCGAATTATTTCCTGCATACAGGCAGTGGGATTCAGGGTAGGCCAAGTATGGGCGCATGGGTTAATTATGGATTAGGCTCCATGAATGATAACCTTCCTGGATATGTTGTTCTTGATGGAGGATTAACGCCCCCGGGAGGATTAGATAATTTCAAGAATGGTTTCTTGCCAGCGACCTATCAAGCATCAGTACTTAAGCCTAGGCGAATTCCAGTTTCGAATATCGTGGCTTTAGAAGAATCGTCACAATTGCAGATCGACAAGTTGAAACATATCGAGAAGATGGATCAAGCCCTCTTAGGGAAAGTGATACAGTCTGATCAGATATCTTCTACGATAGATAACTATGAATTGGCATTTAACATGCAATCTTCACTGCCGGAATTAACAGATTTAGCTGGCGAAAGTGAGGTGACGAAAGAGTTGTATGGTTTGAATTCTGATGATAAACACACTAAGATTTATGGAACGCAATGCATCCTAGCTAGGCGATTAGTAGAACGAGGAGTTAGATTCATTGAACTGACTTGTCCTAATGTTGGTTTCGATCGCTGGGATCAACATTCTCGTCTTAAGAAGGGACATGAAGCTAATGCGCATGCGGTAGATCAGCCTATTGCTGGATTACTTAAAGACCTGAAATCGCGTGGATTGCTAGAAGAAACACTTGTAGTTTTTGCTGGAGAATTCGGCCGAACACCTTTTGCCCAAGGTAAAGATGGTAGAGATCATAATCCTTCAGCTTTTAGTATCTGGTTAGCAGGTGCAGGTATTAAAGGTGGAACGACTTACGGAACTACAGATGAGTATGGCTATCGAGTAGTCGACAAGCCTACAACCATCCATGACTTACATGCGACGATGCTCCATTTACTAGGAGTAGATCATGTTCAGCAAACCTACCGATTTGGTGGTAGAGACATCAGACTTACCGATGTTCACGGGCATATTATTAAAGGAATTTTGGCTTAGGTCAATGTTGGATAAAGGATGTGAGCGAATACAAATCTATATTGTATTCTTTCTTTTATTTGTCAATTTCTCAAAGAAACCAATTCAAACTAACGAGAATCTTAAAAAAACCTATATATTTCAATAGGGTTAATATCTTTCCTTTTTACAAAATCGAAAATTTTACTATTCATGCGATTTTTTTATTTATTCATTTGCCTACTCCTATTGGTGTGCTGTGATAATAGTTATGTTTCTAATGGCTCTCTGAGCAAGGCAGATGTGCAGAACATTAGTTTAGTTGGTGGTAGCTTAATATCCAACATGGATAATCATCCATATTTTGAAACCTACTTGGTGAGGTATTTCCAGACACCTGATTTTAGTTTGAGAAATATAGGTTGGCCTGCTGATGATGTATTTGGCTTAGCGAGATCTCAGTTTGGTTCAGCTCAGAACACACAATCATGGAAGCCACCTTCAGCAGAAGAAGGTTTTGGCTCTAAAGTACTGTTTGAACACATCAAAAAAACAAACCCGAAAACTTTATTAATCGGTTATGGAGCAGAAGCGGCATTTTATAGAGATGAAGAGGAAATGAAGCTGTTTCAAAGTGGATATGTAAGACTACTTGACTTTGCTGACAGTCTTGTGAATAAAGTGATATTGTTATCTCCACCTATGCATGAAAAAAAGGATCCTCTTGATGAGTCATATAGAGAAAAGAATGAGCAATTGGCTAAAGTGACTTCATTTATTAAAGGTGAGGCGGAGTCTAGAGGGTATGATTTTATCGACTTAAATAGTGCTTTAATCACAGATTCTAGCAGTAGAAAATTCACAACAAATGGTGTGCAATTGAGTGATGAAGGGTATCAGCGTATGACAGAAATCATGGTGGATCACCTAGGTCTGGAATTAGAATCTGAATTTGGATTATCACTAGACGAAAACTCAAAAGCGACCGAAAGCCAGAATGCAAGTATATCAGACTGGAAATCAACACTTCGAGGTGCAAGTTTCAAGCTTAAGCCGAATGCTGGCGTCTATAAAGGAAAAATAACTTCAGAAACACCTATAGCTATCTACGTTGATGGTGAATTATGTACAAAAAGTATGGATACTTTTTCGACATTGGTGATTCCGAACGAACTAGCACTTCACGAACGATTGGTTTCAACGATCCAAGAAAAAAATAGACTGTTTAATTATCAAATTAGACCACTGAACGAAGCGTATATCTACTTGTTTCGAAAGCATGAAATGGGACATTTAGCCTACGAAATGGATGAGTTGGCTGAGTTGGTAAAGGAGAAAGAAACAGAGATTCATGGCTTGATAAAAAGCGAAGCTCATGATATAGAAATCGAACAAATAAAGCCTTGGGTTGCACCACGTAAGTATCCTGATGATGAGGTTCCTAATTTTATTCCAGAACCGAATGTCGAGGAAGAACTTGCTGCCTTTAAGCTTTCGGATGAAATAGAAATTAGTTTATTTGCTAAAGATCCGATGATCGCAAATCCTATAAACATCAATTGGGATCTAGAAGGTAGAGCATGGATTGCGACGAGTAGTACTTATCCACACATTGTTCCGGGTCGAGAGCCAAATGATAAGATTATCATCTTAGAAGATACTGATGGAGATGGACAGGCAGATAAACATACCGTCTTCGCTGAAAATCTCCTAGTGCCTCACTCTGTGATGCCAGTAAAAGGTGGAGCGTATGTAACCTCTACTACAGAGTTTTTATTCTTAGAAGATACCGATGGAGATGATGTCGCGGATAAACGTCACGTTATTTTTAGTGGTTTTGGTAATGCAGATATTCATCATACGATTCATGGATTGCAATGGATGCCTTGGGGCGACTTGCATTTTATTCAATCGATTTACATCAACTCATTTATCGATACACCGAACGGGCCAAGAATATTAAATGGTTCTGGTGTTTGGAAGTTTAGACCAGAAACCCAAGATCTGGAAATTTACAGTCGTGGACTTGTTAATCCTTGGGGTGAAACACTGAACGAATGGGGAGAAATATTTGCAACAGATGGAGCAGGTGGAAATGGATTAGCCTATATGTTCCCAGGATCTGCGCATAGATCTGCTGTAGGTACCTCTAAAATATTAAATGAATTAAATAGTAGTAAACCGAAATATACTGCTGCCCAAATCATAAATAATGACCATTTCCCAAGTGAGTGGAAAGGAAGTTTGATTACAAGTGATTTTCGAGCGAATAGGACCGTTCGGTATGAATTAGGTCCGGATAAAAGTGGATTTAAAGCGGAAGAAGTTCAGACGATTCTATCATCTGAACACAGAGCATTTCGACCGGTAGATTCTAAAATTGGCCCAGACGGAGCCTTGTATATTGTCGATTGGTATAATCCTATCATTGACCATGGGGAAGTTGATTTTCACCACCCAGTAAGGGACAAGACGCATGGGAGAATATGGAAAGTGAAGAATAAAAAGAAAGATTTATTTCCGACGGTCAATTTTAAAAAGTTAAGTATTGATGAGTTATTTGGACATTTGAAATCGACTAAGCAATTTGATAGAGGACAAGCTATTCGTGCATTGGTAGAGAATGAGGTCGATCCTCAAGTAGTGGTGGATTGGATATCGAATCTAAGGAATGGGGAAGCTAACTATTCAAGAAATAGAGTACATGGACTTTGGTTACTTGCATCTTTAAATCATTATGATCCTAAGGTGTTGAGATCATTTTTAGATTCGAGCAATAAGAATGAAAGAGTTGTGGGTTTACGAATGTTGTCTCATTTTGGAAAAGAGAAGGATTTTGTTGAAAAGCTTAATGCCTTAATTCAAGATTCGCAACCAGCTGTAAGATTAAGTGCAATTCTAAGTATTCAGCATCTAGGCACTTATGAAAGTGTAGAAATGCTGATGAAGACCTTGGATGCGCCAATGGACGAAAATATAGATTATGCGCTTTCTATGGCTTTAGAAAACTTGAAAGATGTATGGTTAGAACAATGGAAAAGCAACGAGAATATTTTCGATGGAAATATTGAAAAGCAAATGTTTGCCTTACTAAGTGTGGAAGATCAGAGAACTGTTCCGATTCTTAGTGAATTATTAGAAAACAAAATTACAGACAAGAAACTAGAAGGGCGAGCATGGAATTTATTAGCTAAAATAGGCGATGGTCCGACAAAGGAGATGATCTTAGAGAAGGCGATTGCTGACCAAGAAAGCAAGTACTTAAGGACAATGGTTTATGCGCCTGGTTCGTATGATGCAGTACCGGAGGATCTTGGATTGTTAGAGCAAGTCATAAAGCATGATTCTCTATACATGAGGCTAGAAGGATTACGTCTGGCGAAAAGATGGAAAGCTGCGGAACTGAGTGATGAGATTAAGCGCATTGCTAATGAAACCACATTTGATAATGAACGGCTAGAATCATTTAGAACGCTTTATGCATTGGATAATGAATCTTTTGTCATCGAAAAAGCACAAGGCAGTGATACCCTTTCGATCATTGAAGCAACTACAGCTTGGATAGAACAAGATGCTGAAGCTTCGAAGAATCATGCCATTGGTTTGCTTAGTAAAATAGAAAATCAAGATGAAGCTAAAGCGATATACAATGCCTTTAGAAATCAGGATGGAGGTGCTTTAATACTTGAGGAAGCTTTGAAGGGAATTACGATTCCGGAAGGAATTGCTAGTGCTGGATTAGAGATTTTGCAGGCATCAGGTATTAATTATGGATCATTAGAAGCCCAACTTCGAGAATCTGGATTGATAAGTTCTGTTGGAATGGAATTAACCCAAGAGGAGAAAGAAGAATTGATCAAAGATGCATTAGCGTCTGGAAATTCAAATAGAGGAAGGAATATTTATCGGAGTAAAGATTTGCTTTGTGCAACTTGTCATCAGGTAAATAATGTGGGAGGATTAAGTGGTCCACCACTAGGAAGTATAGGAGCCTTTATGACACCTAATGCTATTCTGGATGCAGTTATTAATCCGAATGGTGATATCAAGCAAAACTATGAAACGATCGTCATCACGAAAACGGATGGTGAAATTGTGAGTGGGATTCTCAATCGAAAAACGAATCAGTCGGTGCTTTTGCGTCAGGCGAATAGCAAGGTCATAGAAATACCGAATGATGAAATTCAGAAAACGGATGTCAGTGAATATTCATTAATGCCTATTGGACTAACGAGAAATCTTAGTCGAGATGAGTTAAAGGATTTACTAGCGTACTTGGTGAAGCTGAAAGGTGAATGAACGATCCTGAAAGGTCGAGTACGACAGTACTCGAAGTGAATGAACCGCGAAAGCGGCTGCGGCAGCGAACGATCCTGAAAGGTCGAGTACGACCATATAGGGAAAGCGTGAAAGGATTGATAAGTTAAATACGGTTGAATAGGGTTGAGTGAAAGGAGAGTAGGTTTATCGGGTAGAATGTGTTTTTCGGTTTCGAGATGAATCATTTTCCACAAGTCATGATCATTGATCGCCTGAGCTGGAAGTTCCTGTCCGATTACCAGCGGAAGACCATCAGATCATTAACTTTTGAAATGTAAAACCGAAATGGAGCTATATATTTTATCGTGCAGATATCATTATTAATTTATAAAAGATTACGACTTGCCGCTCACAGCTCACGACCCAAGACTGACGACTCAGTAACCTACTTATCCCACCTAGTCACATCTTTATATTTCTGGATATACATGGAATCCAATTCAGGTGAATCCTTATAGTAAGCTCGCATTTCTTTCAATTTTACTTTTAAATCTTTTACAATTTCTGCATATGCTGGATCATAGTAGACATTCGTCATTTCGTTTGGGTCCTTTTTTCGATCATATAACTCCCATTCATCGATATCATAGTAGAAGTGTGCTAATTTATAATCCTCATTGACAAAACCATAGTGCCTTTTCACCATGTGTACTGAAGGGTATTCATAATAATGGTAATAAACCGCATCTCTGAATCCTTCGGTATCTCCTATAAATAATGGAATCAGACTCTCGCCTTGCATATCTGATGGAGCATGAATTCCAGCCGCCTCTAAAAAGGTCTGAGCAAAGTCAAGGTTCTGAACCATTTGGTTGTTTTTTGTTCCTGCCTTGATAACATCAGGCCATTTGACTAATAATGGTGTTTTAAAGGACTCATTATAGATGAATCGCTTGTCGAACCATCCATGCTCACCTAAATAGAAGCCCTGATCCGATGTATAGACCACTATAGTATTTTCATCTAGGCCACTCTCTTTCAGGTAGTCCAAAACATCACCGACGCCCTCATCTACTGAAGCAATCGAGCCAAGGTAATCTTGCATATATCGTTGATACCTCCACTTCATTTTTTCTTCTTCAGTCATTCCTGGATATTCCTTCTTGAACTCCTCTATCATAGGCGCATACATCTTATCCCAGTCCGCTCTCTGAACAGAATCCATCCTTCCTAAGTTATTATTGTAAGCATTTTTATCCCATTTTGCAGTTTGCGGAATACCTAATTCATCCATAACTTCAGGTGGGATCTTAGAATCTCCAGCCCAGTTCATGTGGGTTAAAAGATTCATTTCTGATTCTCTTGCAGCTCTACCTCGACCAGAATAATCATCGAATAAAGTTTCTGGTTCAGGAAATTCTCGATTTAAGAATTCTGTATAATGCCTTTTTGCTGGAAGCCACTCTCTATGAGGTGCCTTATGCAAGTACATGAGAAAAAACGGCTGTTCCTCTTTTCGCTCGTTCTTTAACCAATTAAGCGTCATTTCCGTAATAATATCAGTAACGTAGCCTTGAACTTGAACGCGACCGCTATCTTTAGTAATAAAGTGAGGGTTATAGTAGTGGCCTTGACCAGGAAGGATTTTGAATTGATCAAATCCTTTAGGATTATTTCCGAAGTGTAATTTACCAAACATGGCAGTTTGATAGCCATCAGCTTGTAACAATTGAGGAAAGGTGATTTGTGTGGTATCGAACGGAAAGATGTTGTCTATTTTACCATTAAGGTGACTATGTTTACCAGATAGAATTACGGCTCTGGATGGAGCGCAAATGGAATTTGTAACACATGCATTTGTAAAGAGCATACCTTCATCAGCAATCCGATCTATATTCGGTGTCTTGAGTAAACGATCATCGTAAGCGCTGATGGCTTGGTAGGCATGATCATCAGACATGATGAAAAGAATGTTAGGTCTGGTGGGAGTTTTTTCTTCCTTGCTTTCTTCACATGAAAAGAATGCTAGAATCAGAATCACAATGGGTATAAAGCGTAACATATCGTTGATTTATACTTTAAGATAGTCATTCTGAATTAGACCATTTTAACTAACTTGGTTTTAGATGATGATCTATATCTTAGTTATCAAATTACTTATTAAGTTTCCAAAACCAAAAACCAAACAACTCCCCTTTAACATTTACTTACTATAAGTAGAATGCGCCTCTCCATCCTTATTTAGCTGCTTAATTATATCAAAAGTTGTTATGATTCCAGCTAGTTCACCATCTTCAAGGATAGGAATCGCATGAAATAAATTTTCAGTGAATATCTGGAGTGCAACATTGATTTTGTCACTAGCATCCAACGTAGCAATTCCCTTAGTCATCACCATAGAAACATTGTAAGCCTTCATTTTTATTCTGTTCTCAGGAGTCTCTTCACGGCCATTCATGAATCCAAGAAAGTCGGACTTGCTTAACATACCTAATAATTTTCCACCTTCTACAATCGGAATATGATGTATTCTATAATTGCTAAATAACTTCTTGGCATCCTCGATTGATGCATGTTCTGATAAGGTATATACTTTCGATGTCATGATCGTAGAGATCGGATCTAGTAAATTCATATTTCTTTATTATTGGATTTTATTTCAATTTATACTTTAATAATTTTCATTCGGATTTCTGTTCTCCGATTGTTTTTCCTTCCTTCTTCCGTGTCGTTAGAATCTATAGGATTAGTCTCACCATTTCCGTAGAAATAGAGCCTGTTTTCATTAATGCCTTTCGATTTCAAATATTTAGCTACCGCTTCAGCCCTCAATTTACTTATTCGCAAATTACTACTTTCTTTTCCTGAAGAATCAGTGAAACTATCGATAATAACAGAATGATTAGGAAATCGCTTTAAAAAGTGATAAAGCTTGTCAAGTTCAGGTTTAGCAGAATCAGGAAGCTTAGTACTACCAGAAGAAAAATTTAGTTTTTTCAATGTGTATTTATCTCCTCGCAAAAGCGCCGTTTTGTCTTCAGATTTTAATGAAGGATTTTCTGTAAATTCTATCTTTTTAACCTTAATTAAATGCTTATTGTATTTTCCTCCGGTCGCCGAAGTGAAACCCCAATAAACATTTGGATTACCTTCGAAAACATCCTCAACTAAATCAATCTCTTCTTCGATTCGCATAGCCCCATCAAAACTAAATGAAAAGATACTCGACGATGGATTCCAGGCTACTTTGACTTTATGATAATCGCAATCTTCTACATTTTTCTTATTAGCATCTAGGGATACAGGTTTCGTAATTCCAAATGGATGCCTTAACATTCCATGTGCCATTAATGAAACATGATCGAAGCTGGGATCACCTAGATGGTAGTTTTCATAAGTATCCATTTCCACGCCAAATGATGGAAATAATCCTCCGAATCCCATTCCTTCTCCAGCAAACCCAGTTCTTAGTTCTGGGTGGAAAATAAAAACAATACCATCTGCTCCTTCGTCCGAACAACCAAAGTATACTTCTATTTCCATGTTGAATGGCTCGTTAAGATCTATATCATCTTTGTACCAAGCTCCTCCTCCCTGCCAATTCTTATTGTCTGTGAGCATAAATTGATCTTGCCCCACAACTTTAGTGGTACCAGAAAGAATGAAATCTTTTATAGTGAAATCTACTTTCTGAGCAGAACTACTCAAAAAACACATTATTAAAACAACAAGTGAAAAGTATCCTTTCATGAACTTAAAGATAATTGGAAAAATTGAAATGCATGATGAGCATTCAGCTTAATTTTTCTGCATTTCCTGTACACTTTGAAAAGAAGCATTTGCTCTATCAATATAATTTTAACATTGCTGCGATTATGAATATTGTTTTAGGTTAAAAGTCGATCGCCAATATTTACTCGACCAGTTTATACCTGTAATATACAGCGGCTCTTGGCCAAGGTGCAATACTTACTGCGCAACCATATGCGTCATAGTCCCCATCATTAGGCATTTCGGGAAGCGAGTGCAATTCAGTTAAGGAATTTTTAGGAACTGTAATTTCTTGCTCTAGATTGAAAGGAACGTATTTGACAACTCTTTTATCTTGAAACAAGACTAGGTAAACTTGATAAGCATCTTCTGAAAAAGTAAACGAATAATGATATGGATTTTCAATGACAACAACCGAATCTCGATCAACTTTTACTTTTAATTTGTCAAAAGATCGATAGGTGATAAATTCAGGAATCTTATATTTTTCTGGCGCATATACATAAACTTCTTGGCCATTCATTAAAGTGTCCTGCATCCATATATTGAACTGGTTTTTCCGTTTATGAGCTTGGTTAAATGTGTGCGACAAAGATCCAGAATTATACCATGAATAGCGCGATGGATCTTGGTAAGAATCAAGAAATACAACTGGTCTGTCTTTAGCTTTTTCCTTTATTTGTGCTGCGAAAACGTCGTTTCTGAATATCGTTAAATCTGAACCTAACAGATCAAAACTGATCATAACATGAAAGGCAATTATGAATGGTAGGAAGATTAAGAAGAAACGCCGGAGTAGTTTTTTGTTTGATTCTTTTATAACATTGACCAATAAAATAAGATATGGAATGTAGGCGAGAATAAGCCATTGAGGCTGAACATGATCTCTAAAAGATTGATACCCGAAAAAAATTATAAAACCAAATAATACAAAATACAATGTCTTTTCGAAATCATTCTTCCACTTAGCCTTGATGATTTTATACAAGAATACCAGGAATAATGGGTTTAAGACCAATAGAAGATTCCCTAAATATTCTAATGGGTAAAACCACTGAAATACACCGACTCTTTCGCTTAAGTGATAGCGGAAAGTCATCCAGTTATGCTCGTACTGCCAGAAAATATGGGGCGCCCAGATCAGCAACCCAAGAGCTCCAGCTACATAGGTTTTAGGATTTAGGAATAATTTGGGATTGGATATCAAAGTGAATATAATCAGAAGGGCGCCATGGTATTTGCTATAGAGCATTAAGCCCATAATAACTCCCCAAAGGATATAATCTAACCATTTATGGTCTGCTATGATTCGTTTATAAATGATGTAAAAAAGCGCTCCGAAAAATAATAAGGGCACATCTGGCGTGGTGATGAATCCGTAGACATGGAAAAGCGGTAGTATAAAAATCAGTAGCCAAAAATACATAGGACTGAGCTTTCGATCTGTTAGCAAGTAAATGAAGTAGATACTTGCGGAGGTCATGACCACACTCATAAACCGAATACCCAAACCACCATTAAAAAAGAAATCGGATATTTTGATCATAAGTGCCACCATCGGCGGGTGATCAAAAAATCCCCAATCTAAGTCTTGACTAAAACGCCAATAATACAATTCATCGATATGCGGAGGCGTCCACCACGCTTGCAGAAGAAAGATGATCATCCATGCAACTGCGAATACGATGTATTTTTGTTTTTCCAATTTGTTATTCAATTCAACTTCAAAACTATGTAAAATTATGGGATCGAGATCTTCGGTAGGTCATTAATTATGATTCCTACGTTTTCTTGATGAAAGAGATTAGCCCTTCGATCTATTTTTAAAGCGTTTCTGATGGCGATTTTGTGAATTTTAATCAGTTTCATAGTGAGTGATTTTGTTTGGCCTTTTGATTGGGCATCATATTCAAGTCCGTTTCGAGCAATAAGTATTACAGATTCTAGCATATGGAGGAGCATTGCGAAATGAACTTGGTGTTCTAGTTCCGATTCTTGCACCGTTTCATAATATGCTAACGTGATATCGTGGATATTATTTAACTCAGAAGTTAAGCTAAGTTCTGCTAAATAGGATATTACCTTTCTTTGTTCATCGGAAAGTATTTTATCAGTCAAAGCAGCTGTGTATTTTGGCATAGTGTCCATTGCTTTAACTTGCATAGGGACGAAATCATTCTTGACAATCGGAATTCCTTTTTTGTTAAATTTTAAAGCTCTCCAGTCGAAGTAGCTGGCAATAGGAATAACTAACCGTTCCATAAAAATCAATGAACTCGATAGACTAGCACTTTGACCATTCGTCATTCGGGCATAATACGGTTTTCGTTTTCGATTGAGCGCAATGGCTTCTTTGATATGTGATTTGAATCCTGACATTTAATTACAGAGATTAAACGGAGAAGTGGCTTACTTTCTTTTAATTCAAGATTTCAATGTAATGCAACACATTTAGCAAAGCAGAATAATAATTTGATAGCCTGACCTTTAGTCAGACTATCCATATTATGGATGCTTAGCATTGCATGGTATGATCTCCCAAAAAACATTCATAGGCTCACAGGAGGTGATACTATGAAGTTTTTTCTTATAAAACACACCAATTCAAACCGTTTTCACTCCTTTAAACTAGCAAACCAACACACTTTCTTTTAACTTTAAATACTAAATCTGGATGTAATTTTAGTTTAATAGAACAACGAACAAGCCTAAACATGAGTACAGACTATCGAAATCTTAAGATCCTAATGCAGGAAATTGAGGATGATAAACGAATCCAACGAATCATCCAACAGCAGAATCAAGATCATGAATTAGAGCGGATATGGAATCGTGATCACTATAACAAAGAGGGCCAGGATAAGCGACTAGATTATCTCAAAGAGAAACACAACCTCCCTTTCGAGAATCTATCTAATAATGCTGGAATAGATGATCTGAACGAGCTGAAAGGAAATATCGAAAATTTCATCGGTTTCTCTAAAGTCCCCACAGGAATTGCTGGTCCACTTCTCGTTAACGGCACTGCAGCTTCAGGTCAATTTTTTATCCCTCTTGCTACAACAGAAGGAGCGTTAGTAGCTAGTTATAATCGGGGTTGTAAAGCAGCAAGTATTTCAGGCGGTATCAGATCGATATGTATAACAGAGTCGGTGCAAAGAAGTCCTATTTTTAAGTTTGAGAACATTATTGGTGTAGGTCAATTTCTAGCCTGGGTAGTTCATCAATATGAAAAATTCGAAGAAATTACTTCGAAGTCTAGTAACTATGCGAAACTTAGAAACTTAAAAACCAACATAGAAGGGAATCAAGTCAATTTGATCTTCGAATTTAATACAGGCGATGCAGCTGGTCAAAATATGGTGACCTTTTGTACTTCGGAAATTTGTAGTTACATTATCGAAAATACGCCCATCAAACCTAAGGTCTGGTACGTAGAAAGTAACTTGTCAGGAGATAAGAAATCGAACTATCAGTCATTCCAAAATGTGCGTGGAAAGAAAGTGGTGTCCGAAGTTGAAATACCTCGAGAAGTGGTGGAAAAGACCCTGAGGTCGACACCAGAAATGATGGCTGATTACTGGCAAACTTCGACGGTAAGTTTGATACAACTCGGAAGCATCGGCGCACAAGGACACATTGCGAATGGCCTTACTGCACTCTTCATAGCTACGGGACAAGATGTCGCTTGCATCTCTGAAGTTATCGTTGCGGTGAACAGAATGGAGGTGACGGAGAATGGAAATCTATATGCCAGTTTAACGATGCCGAATCTCATCGTCGGAACAGTTGGTGGTGGAACATCACTACCGACCCAACGAGAGTGCTTAGAAATAATGGAATGTTATGGAGCGGGAAAGGCACGAAAATTTGCTGAAATTTGTTGTGCATTAGCATTGGCAGGTGAACTGTCGATATGCGCGGCAATTGCTTCGGGCCATTTTGTCTCGGCGCACCAAAAACTAGGAAGATGACAAACGAAAACGAACTTCCATTTTGGAGGAGATTTATGATATATCAGAAGGAACGATTTCCAATTTTGGGACATGGGCCACTGATTTTGATGTTTACCTTTTCAGCGATTTCGTACAGTCGAATTTGCAGAGACGTAGAAGGATTTATCGCAACGGATGATCTGATCGTAGGTTTCATCACCACGTTTTGTTTGTTTTTTCTAGTCAGGGTTTTAGATGAATTCAAAGATGCAGAAACAGACAGGAAATATAGAAGTGAGTTGCCCGTTCCTCGAGGTTTAATTTCCTTTAAAGAACTGAAATGGATGGGAGCCGTAGCGTTAGCGATACAGGTCATCGCCATTTTAATCGTCCATCCATCCATGTTTATGATCTACGTGATCGTGATGGCTTACCTGGCATTGATGACCGTGGAGTTTTTCGCGCATGATTGGTTGAACAAACACATGTGGGCGTACGCAGCGTCGCACATGATGATAATCCCATTGGTTGATATTTACGCAAGTGGATTGGATTGGTATTTAGATGGAGCGAAACCACATTTGGGCTTGTTGTTTTTCTTCGGAGTATCTTATTTCAATGGAATTGTTCTGGAAGTGGGAAGGAAATTAAAAGCGCCTGAACTTGAAAAAGAGGGCGTCGTCACTTATTCCGGATTACTGGGATATCAGAAAGGCGCTCGTTTATGGATTCTGATGTTGGTTGTGACCGCTGGAATTGCGGCGGCAGCATGCTATTATGCAGGGCTTTCGGTAATTTCTTACTACGTTTTAGGATTTGTGTTGCTAGCGTGCATATTATTGGCTGTCCAGTACATTCGCAACCCAACAAAGGCCTTATCTAAGCGACTTGAATTGATGTCAGGCGTCTGGACTTTACTGATGTATGGAACACTGGGCGGAATTCCCGGAATCATAACTTTTCTATCATGAATAAATATTTGATTTTCGAAGGTGATGATATTGGTGGAAAGGCTGAACAGCTTGTTTTCCTAAGTGAACAAGGTTTTCAGGTGCCTACTTTAAAAGTAATTCCGGCTGAGGCAAAAGATAAGGTAGATGAGCAGAAAGATTTTATTTTAGGTCAATTGGATAAAGACTGTACCTACTTCAGTGTTCGATCATCCGCAGTCGGTGAGGATGGAGCAGAGTTTAGTTTTGCAGGTCAATTTGATAGTTTTCTTTACGTGAGAAAGTCTGAAATGATCGAAAAGATTCATGCCGTATATGCATCAGCGGAGTCAGATAGAATCAAGTTTTACAGGAAGCAGAATAAGATAGAAGGTGAGATAAAAATGGGTGTAATTATCCAAGAAATGGTCAATGCAGAGGTCTCAGGAGTGATGTTTGGAGTCAATCCAGTTTCTCAGATCGAAGGAGAAATGTTGATTTCCTCAGTGTATGGATTGGGCGAGGGCCTAGTTTCTGGAGAGCTAAACGCAGATAATTATTTCATAAAAGACGGCAACATTGACAGAGAAGAAATTGCCAATAAAACACAGCAGATTGTTCTAGATGATGAAAAAGGTGGAACGATAATCCAAGCAACTGATCCAGATAAAGCGAAGAATTCAAGCTTGTCGAAAAGCCAAATTGATGAGTTGGTGAAAACATTGACAGCGCTTAATGAGCTGTACGAATTTCCTCAGGACGTGGAATGGGCATATGAGAAAGACCAACTTTATATATTGCAATCTCGTCCGATAACCAACCTTAAGGTTAAAGAAGGAACACGAATAATATGGGATAATTCTAATATCATTGAATCTTACCCAGGTGTCACCACTCCACTTACTTTTTCATTTATTAGGGAAATGTACCGAGTGGTATATGAGCAATTTAGTGGATTGCTTGGGATCGAAGAGAAAGTGCTAAAAGACAATGCAGAAGTTTATGAGAACATGCTTGGTCTACTAAGAGGCCGAGTGTACTATAACTTGCGAAGTTGGTATCGTGCCTTGGCTTTGCTTCCTGGATATCAATTGAATGCTGGATTCATGGAAACCATGATGGGCGTGAAGGAGAAATTTGAATTAGAAGATCAATATAAAGGTGGAAAGACGAGGGCGAGATTTAGAATTCTAGGAACGGTATTCAAGATGATTAAAACGTTCCGTAGACTACCGCGGCAACGAGATGAATTCCTAGCATTTCTGGACAAAACCGTAAAGGAATATCAGGCAATTGATTTTGATGAATGCGCGCCTGAGCAACTAATGAATCATTATAAGACTTTCGAAACCATTCTTACAGAAAAATGGGATCCGCCATTGGTGAATGATTTTTTCGCTATGATTTACTTCGGAGTTTTCCAGAAATTGATAGGTAAGTGGATCGGGGAAGATCATCCTCATTTACATAATGATTTATTGGCGTTTAGCAACGATATTATCTCTACCCAGCCGATGATTCAAAGTTTGTTGCTTGCAAAGAAAATACTAGGAAACGAAAAACTAAAAAAGCAGTTTGAAGGCAGTCCACAAGAGGCATGGGAGAAAATCCAAGGCAGTGAAATTCATCAGGAGATATTGGAATACCTAAAGAAATATGGAGAACGATGTCTGGGTGAATTGAAGCTGGAAACCATTTCGTATAATCAAGCTCCAGAGAAGTTTGTAAAGATTCTACAATCCTATATTAAGAATCCAAAAGCACTGGAAGCACTAGAGAATAGTCAAAGTGAAGCATTGAAAATGGAGGCCAATAAGATTGTGCAGGAAAAGCTAGGAGGTAAGTTTTTCAAGAAGCGAATCTTTAACTATTTCATGAAAAAGACAAGAGAATTGGTCAGCAATCGAGAAAATCTGAGATTCGAGCGGACGCGGGGTTTTGGGATCGTTCGACAGATCTTTTCCTCTATGGGTGTTCAGTTTGAATCAAGAGGATTAATTCATCATTATCGTGATATTTTCTATTTGACGAAGGAAGAAATATTTGATTTTATCAAAGGGACGGCTGTTTCATTGAACCTCCAGGAAAACATTGACCTAAGAAAAAAAGAATATGCCGTTTATCGAGAAGACGAATATGTGCCTGAAAGAATAGTGACTTATGGCTCGGCTAATGAGAATTTAGAATTTACAGGGAAACAACTGGAAGCTGGAGATGGCGACCTTACTGGGATTGCATGCTGCCCAGGAATCGTGAAAACCGAAGTCTGTGTAGTGCATTCACCAGAGCAGATCGATGATCTTCAAGGTAGAATTATGGTAACGAGTAGCACAGATCCAGGTTGGGTTTCTTTGTTTCCATCTGCTGCAGGAATATTAGTTGAGCGAGGAAGTTTGTTGAGTCATTCGGCCATCGTCGCTCGTGAATTAGGGATCCCGTGTATTGTTGCGATCGATGGATTGTTACAGCGGTTGAAAACGGGAGATTACGTGGAAATGGATGGATCAACGGGTGTTATTAAAATCGGAAAGAATGAGTGAGAAGCATCTAGACGAAGTGGATCATAGTTATATTCGGTATGCGAATGTGTGGGAGGATCCGAAATTGTTGCTCGAGGGTTTAGACATTTGTCATGAACATAAAGTGTTGTCTATTGCTTCTGCCGGTGATAATGCTCTGGCGTTGCTAGTTACGAATCCGAAAATCGTGGTGGCGATAGATCTTAACAAACCTCAACTTTACCTTACCGAACTGAAGAAGGTTGCAATTCAAAATTTGGATCAGGATGCTTTTGTGAAATTCGCTGGATTTCAAGATGATTCAAGACGATGGCGAACATTTATGAAGTTTCGAGACGATCTATCTGCAGAAGCGAGGACTTACTGGAATGGTAAGAAGGAAGAAATAGAAAAGGGTATCATTTATAATGGGAAGTTTGAAAAATACCTAAAAACTTTTGCGACGAAATTGTTGCCATTAATTCATTCTCGTAAGAAGGTTCAAGAATTATTCGAAGAGAAATCGGCTGCAGATCAGCGGAAGTTTTATGATCAGAAATGGAATACTTGGCGATGGAGATTATTGTTTAGAGTGTTTTTTAGCAAGCTAGTGATGGGTTGGCTTGGAAGAGATCCAGCTTTTTTGGAGCAAGTGGATGTGGATGTAAGTACGACCATATTCGAAAAAGCAGAGAACCACTTAAGTTCAATTTATGCTCAGAAGAACCCAATATTGTATTACTGTTTGAATGGAAATTTCGGAAGTTATTTGCCATTCTATGCTCGCGAAGAAAATTATGAAAATGTGCGGGGAAATCTGGATAAATTAGAAATAGAATATGGATATGCGCAAGATGCAGCGGTGAAGTATGGCCAATTTGATCGTTTCAATCTTTCAAATATTTTCGAGTACATGGATGAAGAGGTTTTCACTTCGACCGCGGAGTCATTGGTGAATATTGCAAATCCAGGTTCTAGGTTTGCGTATTGGAATTTAATGGTAGAACGTCAGATGAGTGAAGTTGTGGAAGGTTTGAGTCGGGAAGATGATCGAGCAAATTGGAAAGATCGAGATGAGGGCTTTTTCTATAAGCAGTTTGTGTTGGAAACAACCTGAACCTTTTGACGCTCCATGATCTGATAGCCTGACCTGCAGTCAACCTATCAAATGATCATGGATTACTAGGAAATTACTTAAGGCTTCAACATTTAGCTTCGAAGTCCTTTTGCCATCGCTTGGCTTTCGAGTCTAAATGCCCTGGGAAATTGATAACATCGCTAAAAAAGCGCTGTCATCAAGAGTGAGCGCGCAGTCATCAGAACAACATTTATTTAAAACCCCAGCGGGATGGCCCCTTTGTAGCAGTAAAATAGGAAATCCAATAAGCTCCGTAGGTGCGACACCTTTTCCAGATTGGTGATATCGCTAAAAAAGCACAGTCAACAAAAATAAGCGCGGTGACTTCGAAAAGCGCTATAGATCTTAATGTTCTGAAAAAATAGTATTTTCGATATGCAAAAGCTAATACTTAAGTAATGAGTCTGTCCTCTATTGATTTTAAAACCATAATAATCTTCTCAGCCATATTCTTCGTATTATTTGTTATCGCTGAGATCGGATACCGAGTTTTAAAACTAAATGTTGGTTATACAAGGAAGTTCGTCCATGTATGCACAGGGATCATTGTGATGTCCTTTCCATTCTATTTCAAGACTCCTCTAGATCTTATCTTAATTTGTACGAGTTTTTTCATTGTGCTTACCGTAAGCAAAAGGGTGGGACTGATGCCATCGATTAATGCCATCAATCGAAAATCTAGGGGAAGTACGCTTTATCCTGTTGTTGTAGTGATTTGCTACTTGATTCAATATTGGTTAGGCAAGTATATTTATTTCTTTGTTCCGATTCTTATCCTTGCTCTCGCCGATCCGATGGCAGAATTTGCAGGCAGAAAATGGAAGTACAAACCCTACAGTATTTTTAATAATTCGAAAACGATATCTGGGTCCATAGGCTTTTTCATTATTGCTCTTATCATATCGGCAATTGGAATGTTTTACTTTGGCAATGTGAATCCCGCGATCATGATTTTATGTGCTATCGTTATTGGGATATTAACCACGATTGGTGAAGCTGTGAGCTTTAAAGGTTATGATAATTTAGTGATTCCGCTTTGTGCCGTATTAGGTCTATATCTTTTCGGTGTATAAAATTCAGAATGCTCTAAATATTGCCTTTAATGATGAGTTGAGGTTGTCGCCATCAGCATCATAAAGCGTTACTTTTTTTTGTGAATCAACTAAAAAGTCAAGCATTAGACTTAGAAGTTCTATATCTTTATGGTGAAGTGATTTAAAAACATATTGTTGATTCCTTTGCATGCCATTGATTATCAATACTTCAGTACTTTCTAGATCATAACTAAGGCTATGAATCTCGATAGTTGTTTCGTTATGATAAACAAGTAGCTACAAAGTATTTTAACATCATTTTTTAAACCACTTCAATCCCCTGGGTTAAATATTCTATCGTAAATAATGAGACAAAATGATTAGACAAACAGTTCTTGTATTAGCCATGCTTTCGGGTTTTTTCTGCAATTCCCAGGAGAGTTATCCATTCTATGTTGGACATAGTTTAGTTAATTTTGATATGCCAGCGATGGTTCAAGGTCTTGCCGAAGATGCAGGAAAAACCACAAGTTATGATAGCCAGATAGGAATTGGAGCGCCATTACAATGGAATTATAATAACCACGAGACATCTCAAGGAACACCCTACGTAGATGCTTTTCCTGCGGGAAATCACAACACATTAATTATTACGGAAGCGGTTCCATTGCAGAATCATTTAAGTTATAGCGATACATATGATTATGCGAATAACTTTTATAGTTATGCTAAAAGTAACAATAATAGCAACCCAGTGAAGTTCTATCTTTACGAAACATGGCATTGCATCAACTCTGGAATTCCATCTGAAGAACCGAATGCTGAAAATGGTTGTGCATGGGACAACTCTGCGAATAGCACCACTTTATGGCATCCAAGATTATTAGCAGACTTTCCACTGTGGTCAGGAATTGTTACAAGTGTTCGCGATGATAACCCAACGGACACGGAGATTTGGATGGTGCCAGCTGGGCAGGCATTTTACAATTTGACGACTGAAATTAATGATGGAAATGTACCTGGCATCGCAGCTGTTACAGAATTATTTGCGGATGATATCCATTTAACGAACGCAGGGAATTATTTTGTCGCTTGTGTTATGTATGCAACTGTTTACGGTGAATCGCCTGTTGGTCTCACGCAAAGTATTAACAACCAATGGGGCTCAGCTTTTACAGATATGCCCACAACTGCACAGGCTTTAGTGATGCAAGAAATAGCGTGGGAAACAGTAACTGATTTAACGCCTTGGACTGGAGTTTCGGTTACCGTTCCAGTAGAATGGGCTCAGAATACTGAGGCTGAAGTGCTGAATAATAAGGTGAAAATTTCCTTCGCTGCAGCTCATCAAATCAATAATGCTCACTTTGAAATAGAGCATAGTTTAGATGGAAGAACATTCAAGCCAATCGGCAAAATTTTAGGAGAGGAAGATTTAATATCAGAAAGGTGGTATGAATTTATCCATCGCAATCCGACACCTGGAAGAAATTTCTATCGCGTAAAACAAGTCGATGATGACGGAAAATATACTTACGGAAATATTACCTCTGTGGTTTACGATGCTCGACAAACGATGATTTATCCTAATCCAGTTAATGGGGAATTAACGGTAGATTCTCCTTCTGAAGATATGATGTTTTTATATAACCAATTGGGTCAAGAATTATTAAGGAAGTCGCTTGTGAAAGGAATTAATAAAGTGGATATGGCGGGTTTAAACAGTGGTGTGTATTTTGCAAGATTTGGAAATGGAACTGTAGAAAGAATGGTGAAGGAGTAAAAGCTTTTTAACAAAAGATGATTTTAAGCGTGGAATAATTTTACTCGACCAGTTATATATGATAAAAGTACTTAAGAAAGCGACATGTCCTAGTTCAGAAACAGAGTTCTTTCATTGCTGTTTCGAAGTGTATAATGAAAAAGAAATCCTAGCTAAAATTTCATTGTATATAAATCCCTACCACACCATAGAGCTTGAGCAAGCTTTAACCATAGGGAATTTCGAATGTGTAAATGATCAGGGAGTTTTCAACATTTTAATGGATGCGGTTGTAAAAGAAGCAAAGGAAGTCAATCTAAGTAATATTATAGGTCCTATTAATGGAAATACGTGGAATGAATACCGCTTAGTATCCACTTCTAATGCTCAACCGTTCTTGCTTGATGTCGATACACCACAATATTACATTGACCTATATAAGGGTTATGGCTTCGAAACGCTGGCTCAATATTATTCAGAACAAGCGGAAAATCTGACAGATAATTGGGAGAAAAACAAGCCGAAATATGAAGCTTTTATTGAACAAGGAGTTTCTTTTCATGAGTTCGATATGGAAAATGCGACGCGGGAATTAGAGGGTTTGGCAGAATTATGCAATGCATCCTTTTCGAACAATTTCTTATTCAGCCCGATTACGAAAGAAGCATTTGTAATGAAAATGATGCCTAGTTTATCCATCATGAATCCTCGATATACTTTAGTAGCGAAGGTGGATAATAGGCCAGTTGGATTTATTTTTTGCTACCAAAACCTGCACGATAAAGTGGATAAAACCATTGTTGTTAAAACATTGGCAAGGGATTTGGATGATCAGTATAAAGGCATGGGAAATGTACTTTCTTCGCTAGTGATGAAGAATGTAATTGAAGATGATTTTACAAAAGGAATCCATGCATTAATGTTAATTTCCAATTCTTCTACGTATATTTCGAGTAGCTTCGCAGGCAATTTCCTCCGAAGTTATGAGTTATTGCAACTTAAACTGAACAATAAATCATGGATACAAAAGTAACATCAACACTCAGAAAAGTCTTCCTGGCTGTGCTTTTGCTATTCCTAATTGTATCTTTTGCGGCCTACAAATTTTCTCCCTACGATCAAAAAATATTATCAGCTGTAGACATCGAAATGCCGTGTGAAATTGCTTTTGACTATTTAGGTGATTCTGAAAATGCTAAAGACTGGTCTGTTTTCGTGGCATTTATCGAGACTATAAATTCTGCAGTGATCCCAGATGGAGAAGTTGGTTCTAAGCGAATTTGCTATACAAAGGAAGATCATACTGGATTTAATTGGGAAGAGGAAGTGCTAGAAGTAAAACCGAATGAATATCGTAAGATTAGTTGCTACAATTTCGAGAACTTAGGAATCAATACCCCGAATCTTGCCACAGAGCAGATATATCGTACAACAGATGAAGGTTGCAAAGTAATGTTTACACTTGATTTTATAAAAACCCCAGGTTTTATAGATCTCGTTAAAATGAAATTTGCCGCCTATCGAATCAAGTCGATTTTCGATAAGAATCTAGCCAATATCAAAGGGGAAGTACTTAAGAAGAGAAGGCCTTAAGATGTCCAACTTGGTTAGTATCTTTTTCCAAGCGGCGGAATCGCACCCGGATCACATTGCTATTTCACATAAAGAAGAAGTAATTACTTACGATGATTTAAGTATTAATGTACAGACGATTGCGAACTATCTTTCTCAAAAAGGAATCAGAAAAGGAACGAAAGTTCTGGTATTTATCCCAATGTCTATTAAGCTTTACGAAACAGTCCTTGCCTTATTTAGCTTGGGTGCAATAGTAGTTTTTGTAGATGAGTGGGCGGATCGAGCAAGAATGAAGAAAGCTTTAGAAGTTGTGCCAGTCGATGTGGTGATTGCTCCACGAAAATTCCTTTGGTTAGCTTACCTTATTTCACCATATCGAAGTATAAATAGAAAATTATCTATCCCAAAAAAACTTAGGCCTATTTCATTTGCTGCGGAAAAAGTTAATATAAATGATACGGCATTAATTACGTTTACGACAGGGAGTACTGGACTACCTAAAGCGGCGAATCGGACGCATCATTTTTTAGCAGAGCAATTTAGGATTTTGAAGTTTGAAATTGGCGCAAGGCCTGAAGATGTAGCTTTGGTTACTTTACCTATTGTTTTATTGTCAATTTTAGGAACTGGTGCAACAGGAGTTATTCCAGTGTTTAATCAGAAGAAGCCAGAGGAAATGGATGTGGAGGGTTTAGTCCGATCACTGACCAAAGATCGGGTGACTATGATTATTGGTTCACCTTATTTTGTAGAGCGCTTAGCCGATGGGAAGAAAGAAAAAACGGATATTCGAAAGGTATTAACGGGCGGCGCACCAGTGTTTCCAGATGTAGCAGTGAAAATCCAGACAGCTTTCCAAGAAGCCGAATGCATGGTTGCTTATGGAAGTACAGAAGCAGAACCTATTTCTACCATAGCCATGAAGGATATTGTGGTCAATGTTAACGGACTTGGAGTAGGAAACCCTCATCCAGAAATTCAACTCAAGATCATTCGGATGACAGATGACGAAATCAAATTAGATGCGGAAGGTTGGGGAAAGTGGGAGGAAGCGTTTGGTGAAATCATTGTGAAAGGTCCCCATGTCCTGGTTAGTTATTACAATAGTGATGAAGCATTTCGACTGAATAAGATAAAGGATGGCGACCGGATATGGCATAGGACTGGAGATAGCGGAAGATTAGTCGATGGAGCACTATATTTAAATGGTCGCTGCAGCCAGTTGATCAAATCCGATGAAGGTTATCAGTCCTTGTTTATTATTGAATACCAACTGAGTAAGGTTGCTGGGGTCGCAATAGGTACGTTTATGAATGGTGTGATTGTTCTAGAACTTAGGGATGAAGCTATAGAATCTGAAGTGAGGGCTGCTGTTTCAGGCTTCCACTTAGGTGAGCAATCGATTAGAATTGTTGACCGTATTCCACGTGATCCACGACACTTTAGTAAGATCGATTACGCAAGAGTCCTTGCAATAATGTGATGATTTACACAAAAGTCCTTGCAGAAATGTGATTTTAAAGATAGAGGTTCTTAGTATCAAAAAAATGATCAATATAGGAACGATGCTCTTCTTCATTTATCGAGGTTACCGTTATAGCCAAAAGAAGAGATGGATTATTGGAGGTTCTTTATGGAATGTTAGTAGTCCGCTGTTGAATCGAAGTATAGCTCTTCTGGACTTAATACCTCAATTATACTATTTTTAAAATCCTTCTTGTTTCGAGTGATTATAAAATCGACACTTTTACATAATTTCGCACATTCGTGTTGAACTGAGTCTTCGTAATCTTTAAATTTTGTTGTCAATCCAGTTAGCAATTCCCTCTTTGAAATATCTTGAACTTCTAGTCTATTGAGTAAAATTTTTAGAAACCTCTTTGCTTTAGTCGATCCAATTTGTTTTTCAATTATATAGTATGTTGTTAATATGGAAATTGAAGAAGTCATTAATCTCCATCTACCTTTCTTTGAATCTTTGAATATTTTAATTGCCCACTTTGAAAAAGGTTCTCGATTGGCAGTAATATCTATTAGTATATTCGTATCTAGAAACAGATCCATTTACAGGTGTTTTTCTGATAAAATTCTCCTAATTTCTTTCTTTTCATCAAAATCTTGAGGTAACTCAATTACTCCAATTAACTTAGAAAGTTCATTGTCTACATCTTCTAATTCCTTATCTGTAATCTTCTCTAAATAAGTTTCTATTATATCTGAAAGGCTTCTATTTGATCTACTCGCAAATTCTTTTGCCTTCTCTATTACCTTCTTGTCGATTGACAATGTTAATTTAGTCTGCATACGTATGATTTTTATAAAAATACGTATTTTTTCTTAACTTGACAAGAAAAATAAAATTCGCAATATTAATTGGAAACAAATATTGGTAAATTCTATAGATCCAGGATTTCAAAAAAAGAACTTTTGTTTGGATTACTTTTCATTTTACCCAACTTCGAAGTTTCATGTTTGGCTTTATGATCAAGAAACCGGTTTCGCAGCAAGCGTCGTTCCGAGGAACGAGGAATGATCGTCTTCGCTGCCTGTTGTGATTAGTTTTTGTATTTGATTTTTCTTTTCATTTTGGATTTTATAGTTTTTGATCCATTAATCTCAATATATCTTTTTCTAATTATCCAATTACCATTTTGATCATATTTGTATTCTAGTGTATGAAATACATTTTTTTTAGGATCCGAAGTTGGCCACTTGACTTTTGTTAAATCTCCAAATTCATTTTTTTCATTTTCTCGCTTAGAAATATTGGCGAAATTGATTTGGTTGAGTATTTGACTGTTGGAATTATCAAAAACTTGGTAGACATATGTTTGGTTAGAATGATCATATTTGGCAGTTTCATATGCTTCATTTATTGACAGTTTGATCAAGTAATTTGAACTATCATAAATGTATTTTGCTTCTCGAATCAATTGGTCTTGACTATTAAGATGCCTTTCTGCTATGCGTCTTCCATTTAAGTATTCAAACTCTTTTTTTTCTACTTGCCAACCACCAAAAACTAATTTTTCTTTCGTGCTTATCTTAACTTTCTGATTATTGCTATTTAGCGTGTATGTAAAATATGTTTGTAAGTCACCATTATTATAATATTCGCCTTTGCATAAGTTTGGATTCAAAAAGTTAAAAATCCATTTAGATTTATATGATTTTCCTGAACTATAAAACTCTTTCGAAGTCACAACTATTTGATCTATTTCACCATTATGAATTTCGTATAGATTATCAAGTTGATAATAATTCATCCAATAGGACGGAATTGATTGGCTTTGTAATTCTGTTTTACAAATGTTAATAAACAGAATGCTTACAATCAGTAATTTTTGAAGTATTTTCATTTCGGTGCTTTCTTCAAATTTAATTAATCACAACTATCTTTTATGCAGACTATTTTGCTAAATTTATAGAAAGAATTTGAAAAACTTAATGATGACCTATACGCTGGTTTTTTGAGCAAATTGCTTATTCAATAAGAAATCATCAACTTCACGAAAACGTTAGAATAGAGCAAAACTGTAAAATTGGCGAAGCCTAATATCGGAATCAAAAATAAAACCATCAAATGACCCTAACGCATTGAGTCCAAGATAATAAATATCAGACTTGGGGAATTGGTAAAAAACTAGATGTATTTGATATCTTAAAGGCTATTTTACATTTACCATAAAAGATGATTAATATGAGAGTTTGCATTTTATTTTTTTTGTTAATAAGTATATCTATGCAAGGGCAGAAAATTGTTGGTTTGTATTCACCAACTGACATAGAATATTCACCAACTGGGGAAACGAAAGATGGAGTAACAAGGCTAACATCAGTTAAACACCCAAGATTGCATATTTACGAACCTGACCAAGGGAAGTGGAATGGTCATCACATTATTGTCTGTCCTGGTGGAGGTTATAAAATTCTTGCAATCGATAAGGAAGGAACTGAGATTGCGGAATGGCTTACTTCATTAGGTTACAAGGCTTACGTCCTAGAATATACTGTCCCTGATAACAAATCAAAAGCTTTCGAAGACCTAGCACATACTATACATAAGATTAGAACGCTTAGTGACTTTGGTAAGGACTCGAAGCTGGGTGTAATAGGGTTCTCAGCAGGAGGTCACCTGGCCACTACTGTATCGACAAAACCAGATATTAGCCTTTACGAGCCAACTGACGGTATCTCCGAAAAGCCTGACTTTGCAGTATTAATATATCCTGCTTATTTAGATAAAGGAGAAAATCAAAGTTTGTCCCCAGAAGTTCCATTGACAGAAATGACCATTCCTATGTTCATATTTGCCACAGCAGATGATCCCTATGCCTATAGTTCTGTCGTTCTGGCAGAGGCGCTTCAAATAAATAAAACATCTGTAGAGTTTCATTTGTTACCTGAAGGAGGGCATGGATATGGACTACGTTCTGGCCGTGCAGCTACCACGTGGCCGATCTTGTGTGCGGAATGGCTTAAAATTCAAAATCCATAAAATGGCAAACCCATTAATTAGAAATTTAGACCTTTTAAATATTTCACAACATCTCTATAAAAGTGACCTTGCATTTGCTCAGAAAATGGATGCAGAAGATCCATTAGCCCATTACAAGGATGATTTTTACTTCCCGAAGAATGAAAATGGAGAGGACTTAATCTATCTGTGTGGGAATTCGCTTGGCTTACAATCAAGACATGCAGAGGAAATTACACTTGAAATTTTAGATCAGTGGAAAAATCTTGGTGTAAAAGGACATTTTAATGGTAAGCGTCCTTGGGTTCCATTTCATCTTTCGCTTAAGGAATCTATGGCCAATGTCGTCGGTGCGAAGCCAGAAGAAGTTACGCTGATGAATACATTAAGCGTGAATCTTCACTTAATGCTGACCAGTTTTTACCGCCCATCGGGAAAGCGAACTAAGATATTAATAGAACAAGATGTCTTTCCATCTGATCGATATGCAGTGGAATCTCACATAGAATGGCATGGGCTGAATATTGACGACAACTTAATTTTTATTCCTCGAGATCAGCATTCGGATACGGTTAAAGAATCGAAAATTAAAGAGATTATAAATGAGCAAGGTGAGGAGATTGCCTTGATTATGATTGGCGGTGTTAATTACTATACAGGTCAATTTTTTAATCTTCTTCAAATCACAAAGTGGGGACACGAGAAAGGATGCATAGTGGGTTTTGACCTCGCACATGCTGCGGGAAATGTGCCTCTAGCTCTTCACAATTCTGGAGTTGATTTTGCAGTATGGTGTACTTATAAGTACCTCAATGCTGGACCAGGGAGTATTGCTGGAGCTTTTGTTCATGAGAAGCATCACACAGACCAAGGCATACCAAAATTAAAAGGTTGGTGGGGACATAATCCTGAAATCAGGTTTGCAATGCGTGATGACTTTGATCCAGCACCGGGAGTAGAATCATGGCAGATTAGTTGCCAACCAATTCTAAGCTTAGCTCCGGTCAAAGCCTCACTAGATATGTTCGAGAAGGCTGGGATGAAGGCACTTAGAAACAAGTCTGTATTACTTACTGGTTACCTAGCGTATTTATTGAATGAATTGAAAAATGACGCCATCGAAATCATAACGCCAAATCTACAATCTGCTCGTGGATGTCAACTTTCTATTTTGTTGAAAAAGGGAGACAAGCGAATTCATGATCAACTAGTCGAAAGAGGAATCGTTGCAGACTGGAGAAATCCGAATGTCATTAGAATTGCACCCACACCGCTGTATAATGGATATGAAGATGTTTGGAGATTCGTAGATCATCTAAGTAATGTTCTAGAATAAGTCTGATTCTCAGGTGTAGCAATTAAATATAGATCTATGGTGTGAAATTGAGGTGGATACAGAAATTCCATTTAACTTAGTCTGAAATACCTCCAATCAATGAAAACTTTTAGAACCCGAGGAAATTTCGCTTTTCTATCTATTGCTTTTTTTTTAACTGTAACACTTTCCTGTAAGAGGAGTGCGCAATCAACATTAAAGGCGACAGCTTCAGATCCTGTGACTCAACAAGATCATAGTCGTAGCGAAAATCCACTTTCTAACTATGTGTTCACCCCCGATGAGGCTTTCGATTATAAGATCGTACGGCAAGAAAAAGAGGAAGATTACACCCATTACGTGGTGCGAATGGTCTCTCAAGAATGGTTAACTACAAAAGAAGTTGTAGATCCTGTATGGTGGCATTGGTTAGATATAGTAGTACCAGATGCTGAGACTCCTGAAATTGGATTTTTATTCGTCGGAAGTGGAAACCGAGAAAGAGAAATGCCAAGCAAGCCGGATGGCAAAATTCTAGAAATTGCCAAACAAACGAATAGTGTAGTTGCACAAATTCATAATATTCCGAATCAACCAATGGTTTTCAAAAATGATGATTATGGACCAAGAAGTGAAGATGAGTTGATAGCTTACGGCTGGCGCCAGTTTTTAGAAGCAGGTGGAGAGGCAGAAAATGCAGAATGGCTGGCGCGATTTCCGATGACAAAGGCTGTATCTCGTGCAATGGATGTCATAACTGATTTGACACATAATGACGAAAATGTTAATACAGTGGATAAGTTTGTTGTTGCTGGAGCGTCTAAGAGAGGTTGGACAACATGGACAGCTGGAGCAATCGATGAGCGGGTTGTGGCCATCGTTCCTATTGTAATCGATATACTTAATATGATACCATCATTCAAGCATCATTGGCGAGCTTATGGTCGGTGGGCGGATGCAGTTCATAATTATAAGGTAGAAGGAATTATGGAGTGGCAAGATTCTAAAGAATATGAAAGTCTTGTTATGATGACGGAGCCTTATAGTTTTCTAGATGATCTCACCATACCTAAACTTATTCTAAATGCAGCAGGAGATCAATTTTTCTTACCAGACTCATGGCAGTTTTACTGGAATGACCTGAAAGGGGAAAAACATATTCGCTACATTCCGAATACTGATCACGGGATGAGAGATACCGATGTGTTAGAAAGTGTAATTTCATTTTATCAAATGATTATTGAAGATCATGAGCGCCCTAATTTTGTTTGGAGTGTTCAGGATGGTGTTACGATAATACAAACGGACAAAAAAGAGGCTCCTGTATCTATTAAACTGTGGGAAGCTCATAATTCGGAGGCAAGAAATTTTCAATTGAAAGAGATCGGTGAGGCGTTTGAAAGTAAGGATATTCCATTATCTAGTGACGGAAAATATGCAATTAAAATAGAGAAGCCATCTAAAGGTTATGCTGCCTATTTTGTAGAACTTACTTATGAAGGAATTGGAAAGATACCTTTAAAATTAACTACTGGAACAGTTGTAATTCCAGACGTCTATCCTTTTGATTCATTTGTAAGTAAGGCTCCGAAAGGTGACCAGAAATAAAGATTTTTGTTATTGTCAGTTGGCTTCGATATTCCTATATCCACTCAACTCCATGCTTGTTAAAGCCCTAAAAACAAAAAACACTTACAGATCTTTCGCACACCTAAACCCAGCATGGTTTAATCCGGTATCAGGACTAGATTGCATACGTCGTGCATTTCTATACCCAGAACAATATTCATCGTTGCATAAAAATGAACCACCACGCATTACTTTAGAAGCTTGATATGGATTCATTGGATTGTAACTTACACTCGGTCCATCCGTACCTTTTTTAGCAGCATCTTCTTTTTGGTAGTAATTAGAATCATACCAATCCTGGCACCATTCCCATACGTTTCCGGCCATATCATAAAGGCCGTAACCATTAGGAGGGAACGACTTAACGGGAGCTGTAGTTATAAAGCCATCTTTCTTAGAGTTTTCATAAGGAAATAGACCTTGCCAGAAATTAGCGTATTGATGACCTACTTTATCGACAGCTTCATTTCCCCAAGGGTATATCTGACCATCTTGTCCACCTCGAGCTGCCCATTCCCATTCTGCTTCTGTAGGAAGGCGCTTTCCAGCCCAATTCGCGTAAGCTTCTGCATCTTCCCATGATATCTGAACAACAGGATGGTCCATTTTGTCTTTGATATCTGAATCTGGTCCGAGTGGATGTTGCCACGAGGCGCCTATCGTCCATGACCACCATTTCGAAGGGTCATCCAGCGCAACGGGTTGTGATGTTTGGTGAAAAACTAACGCACCTGGTTGTAGTAAACTATCAGGTGGTTTCGGTGTCCCAGGTGGAATATCTTTTTTAAGAACTTCCCAGTCTATTTCTCGTTCTGCCACAGTGATATAACCTGTTGCGTCAACAAATTTTTTAAATTCTGCATTGGTTACTTCGGTTTCATCCATATAGAATCCATTCACCTTAGTTGCATGCTTAGGATACTCATCTTCGGAAGCTTGCTCATTATCGCCACCCATATTTAATGTTCCCGCAGGTATAAAAACCATTCCAGAAATTGCTTCTTTGGGCTCAGAATCCGAACAACTGACTAGAAAGGCAAGACAAATAAAAACAAAAACAATTTTTAAGTTGCTAATTTTAATAATCATATAATATATTGAGTAACATTAATTCTAAAAGTATACATTTTAATGATAACTGAAAAGACTTTTAAATTTTTAAAAGAATTAAAGCAAAATAACAATCGGGATTGGTTTCAGAACAATAAATCATTGTATGAGACGAGCCAGCTTGAAATGATTGATCTTGCAAAAAATGTCAATGAATTAATGTCTACGCATGATCATATTGTTGAATTATCGCCTAAAAGGAGTATTTTTAGAATATATAGGGATGTGAGATTCTCTAAAGACAAGACGCCATATAAAACAAATTGGGGCGGCAGGGTGAAAAGAGATACACCATTCCTAAGGGGCGGATATTATTATCAAGTGGAACCAGGAAACTCTTTTGCAGCAGTTGGGTTTTGGGGGCCAAGTAGTCCTGATTTGAAATTGATCCGGAAGCAAATAGCTCAAGATCCTGAAGGCATCATTCAAGTGAGTAAAGATCCAGGAATCATTGCTACGTTTGGTGAAATAAATGGAGAGCGGCTTAAAAAAGCGCCACAGGGATTCAGTCCAGATCATGAGGCTATTCATTGGCTGAGGTATAAGCAGTTTATATTAAGCAAGTCGTTCACTGACAAAGAGGTTCTGGGGAGTGATTTTGCGGAGAAATTAGATAAGACATTTAGGACTGCGCGACCCTTTTTAAATTACATGAGTGAAATATTGACCACTAATCTCGATGGCGAGCCTTTATATGAATAAAATATACTTTTTCTTGTTTTTGGTAATTGGATTCAGTCTTAATGGTCAAAATATTTGTTCTGGAAATCTTGGAGAGAATATATTCACAATTGGTGATTTCGGCTCAGGTTCAGCAGCAATTATTCAGATGGATCCAGAAATTGCGCCAGGTTATATCTATTCCACTAATCCTCCGCCGAATGATGGTTATTACACGATTACGAATAATATGAATGCCCCACAATGGAGTGGTTTATGGGCAAGTTGGCTCAGAATTCAAGACAATAGTGATGATCCTGAAGGTTATATGATGGTGGTGAATGCAAGTTATGAACCTGGAATATTCTATGAAGAAACAGTAGAAGGATTATGTGAGAATACATTATATGAGTTTTCATCGGATGTCATTAATTTAATCAATATTGGAGTTACAGGACATCATGAACCCAATCTTTCTTTTTTACTGGACGATGTTGTTCAGTATAGTTCTGGAATTGTACCTCAAGATGCACAATGGCATAAGTATGGTTTTACATTTACTACTGGTCCAGATCAGACGACGGTAAAATTGACCTTAAGTAATAATGCTCCAGGTGGAATAGGAAATGATCTTGCCCTTGATAATATCTCTTTTCGAGCGTGTGGTCCAAGTGCATTTGCTAATGCTCCGGAAGATTTAGTAGTTTGTTCTAATGAATTAGATCCACTAGAAATCATAGCGGAAACAATTAATGATGCGGCTATACAGTGGCAGTTGTTTGATTCGATAACTGGTTTCTGGACAGATATAATAGGCGAAAATGACGTAATTACTTATCATTCGGATTTTAATCCTGGGGCATATAACTACCGTTATCTCACCGCTGGAAATGCAGCAAACCTTCAAAATGAAAAATGCAGGGTAATTTCTGATGTTGCAACAGTTACTGTTCTACCTATAGAATTCACAGTGTATGATACCATTTGTGAGAACTTGCCTTACTTGTTTAATGATGAACCGATCCTTGAAGAAGGTTTCTATGAAGCGACTTTTGTGGCCTCTTCAGGATGTGATAGTTTCGTCGATCTGTTTTTAACACATGTTCCGGAACCTGAATTATTGTTTGATCACTTGCTTCTGGATCCACTTTGCTTCGGTGATAACACTGGGGCAATTGAAATTTCAAATATTAGCGGGGGAAACGGGCCTTATGAGATTTTATTAAACGAAGTAGATGTTGAAAATAGGATAGAAGGACTTGGTTCAGGAATCTATAATATAGTTGTACAGGATAAATTTTTGTGTCAATCTGCAAGAGAAGTAAGTCTAGAAGATCCAGAGGAGTTTAGGCTTTCCCTTGGAAATGATACCACAGTTAATTTTGGTACTATTTTCAACTTTGATATTGCTTCTAATTATGATATTGCTTCAGGGGGCTGGCAGGGAAATGAATTAGAATGCATGACTTGCGTTCAGAACAGTGCTCAGCCTTTCGAGAGTGGTAGATATATTTTCGAAGGAGTTAACGAGCTTGGGTGTCAAGCTGTAGATTCCATTTTATTGCAGGTGAATGAGTTAGGAGACTTGTTTTATAAACCGAATATCTTTTCTCCTAATGATGATGGGTTCAATGATGTATTCCAGATATTATCTAGCTCTCAAGCAATAAGAGAGGTTAATTTTTTCAAAGTATATGACCGACTTGGAAATATAGTGTACAGCACACAAAATAGAATGTTTCAATCTGAGGAATATGGCTGGGATGGAAGAATAAATGGAAGTCCCGCTTCCGTCGGGACTTACACTTATCTTTATTTATTGACACTTATTAATGATGCGGAATTAACAGTTTCCGGCGATGTTACCTTAATAAGATAGTTACAATTCTTCTCCTTTTAACGAAGATAAAAAGGCAACTAAATCTCTTAATTCTTTCTTGTCTAGGATCTTATCCATTGCAGGCATACTCGATGGAAGGAAGCTTTGCGTTTTCACATTGCTTTTCTGAACAACTTTACTTTCATCTTTAGATACTTTCAGTGTGTAAGTCGCTTCATCTTCTGCTTCTAACACTCCAGCAACAGTTGAATCATCATTTAATGTAACACTTAATACTCCGAATCCTGGAGCTAGTCGCGCACTTGGATTCAATAATGCTTCTAGTATTTGTTCAGAAGTGATCTTATTAGCAATTCCAGCAAGTCCAGGTCCTGCATCGCCTCCCCACTCATAAATAGAGTGACATCTGACACACTGTGCAGCTTCGTTGTTAAAGAAGATTCTTTTTCCTCTATTTACGCTGCCTCCATAAAGTGTTTCTTCATATCCTTTAAGTGGGCCATCTGGTTTTGCTTCATGGTAAACGGAAGCAATACTATCACCTGCTGCTTCTAATAAATCTAGCGCAAGTTCTGGCTTTAAATCACCAGCTTTAAGAAGTTCTAATTTTGAACTCAAAAGTTCTTTTGATGCTTTTCCAGTGTAACCTGCTAATGCTGCGTAAGTTGATTTTTGTTCCAGATCACTACCATTCTCTAAAATATCTGCAAAAAGTGTCACGGCTGATTCTTCGTCAATGGATGATTTCGGAATTAGTGATAATGCTTGAGCTCGAAGTGTTTTATTATCTGAACTTAATGCATCTTGTAAAATCATATCAAGATCCTCAAAATTCATTGCAGATAAAGCTTCTAAGCTTTCTATTTTAACCTTTTCAGACTTGCTGTTGGTATATAAGTTTTCAATGTCATCAATTCTATCAGACATTTTTAATCTGCTAATAGCGCTGATCACTTCAATCTGGATATTTTCAGAAGATTCCGTAAGTAAGTTATCTATAAGACCATTCATCTGACTTTTCACATAGCTACCATCTCTTGCGGTCAGTTTTCTATTTCGACCATCCACTCTATCTAGAGGAGAAGGATTTTCCCAGGTAGAAAGACAAGCCATCGCTTCTGCTCTCATAGCATCTGGCTTTCTTTTATCCTGCGCGTATTTAATTAATTGGTCAATGTTTTCTTTTTCAGCCAATCTGAAATTAGCATTGATAGCTCTTCTGATAAGTGCTTCATTCTTGAAATTGGTGGTATTCAATAATGCCGCTAGGTCAGGCATTGCGCCCATAATAGACCTGTCATCATTAATTGCTCTTGCTGCTTCAGTAACAATAAGCTCATTTTTGTCCGTTAGGTAAACCTTAATCTGATCGCTTGACATTCTTCGCAGTGCAACGACGGCTCCGATTCGAACAGCATATGATGGATCGTTATTAAAGGAAGCAAGGTAAGTATCATCACCTATAAGAGACAATGCATAAGAAGCAGCGTGTCTTATGTATAAATCTTTACCATTATTGCTTCTTATTAAGTCAATTAATTCCTCTTTCGCTCCTTCGAATTTCATTCTTCCCAATGCTTCTGCAGCAATCATCTGAACTCGTAGAGATTTATCTTTTAGCGCTGGAATGATCTGGTCACCAGCTTCTGCATATCTTACATCCCCAAGCATCTTAATTGCTTGAGCTTTTATCTCTGGATCTATATGATTGATAAACTTTGTTAGGTATGCAGCTTGGGATTTATCTTTTCTAGCGATTTGTGAAAGACCCCAAATCGAATGTATAATGCTCATTTGGTTTTTACTAGAGGATAGAACAGTGTGAAATGCAGCAATTCCTGGTTTTCCTTTCTTTGCTATTTCAAATTGTGCTTTTAACCTAACACGCATATCGTCGTGTTCAAGTAGAGGAATTAAGTTTTTAGTGGATAGCTTTCCATAATCCATGGTTAATTCACGTTGAGTTGCCTTTCTCAGTGGATTTTGCTCTGCAGCAGGAACATCTAATTTCCAGATTCTACCTTTATCTTTAGTTCCCCATCCATCGATCCAGTCTCCGAAATATAATGCACCATCAGGTCCGAAATCTAGACCAGTAGGAAGTAAGCCTGAAACAACTTCTTGCGTTTCGCCTAGTTTGAATCCAGCACCATTAGGTTCCATTGTAAATGCATGAATAGGCGAATTAGCAGGATTTCCTCTGAATTCTGCAATAAAGAAATGGTCATTCCATTTTTCACCAAGAGCGGTTCCTGGATTGTAAACCATTCCAGTCGGTCCGTTCACATAGTTCTGAATAGGAGGAATAATATAGGCTGCTTGTCCTTCCCAGTATGGGATACTCATTTTTTCGTCGATCCATACCTTGTAACTATTATTATTAGGATCTGTATATTTTCCAAACTGCCAGTTCGTTCTCCATCCAGCATCCGATCCATTAATTACATACATTAATCGTTCTCTTTCTCCTCTATGGTCACCATCATTATCTTCTGTAATTAAGTTGCCATATTTATCGAAAACAAATTCATGTGTATTTCTTACACCAGCTGCATAGACTTCGAAATTGCTTCCATCAGGGTCAGAACGTACGATTACTCCTTGATTAGGATACTCCCATTTATTACCATCTTTATCTGTAGCGTTCATTCCGATATCACCGATTCCCCACCAGATTCTGCCTTGTGGTCCGATGGTTACACCTGACATTCCATGTCCACTAAATCCAATGTGAACAGCGAATCCATTGATCAGTGATTGAGTCTTGTCACCTATACCATTATTATCCGTATCTGAAATTCTCCATAAGTCTGGTGCAACTGCGAGGTAGATTTCTCCATCATGTGCAAGAATTCCATTCGCAACATCTGTGTTTTCTTGGTTGAAATCTTTTAAATATAGTCTAGAGGTTTCTGCAACGCCATCATTATCTTCATCCGCAACATACCAGATTTCTTCCTTTTGTACTGCTAGATCTTTCCAATCAAGCACGCCATCTTCATTTAGATCCTTTAAGAACTTTTCAGATTCTTCTGAATTTTCGGTAAAAGTCTCTTTCAAGAAAGCTCTTCGGTCTTCTGCTGTTTCGAATGAAATAGAAGCAGTCATCCAATTTCGGTGACCACGTATGTCAAATTCTGAATTTTCTTGCCTTGTTGCACTTGTATAAAAAATCCGTCCTTGTGGATCTATGCTGATAGCGATAGGATCGTGCACAAGAGAATCTGAACCCCACAAAGATAATTCCATTCCATCAGCAACTTGAACTGCCACTTCTTCTCTAATCTTTTTAGCATCTGAGAGCGCATTTTCTGCCTTTACAGATCTTACAGTTTTAAAAGTTTCTTTTGTAGGCGTTGTTGTAGGTGTGCAGCTGAACATTAATAGCGCTAGAGCACCGACAACCAAGTGGATTTTCATATTTAGTATTTTAAGTAAATATACAATTTATAGACTTTAATTAAATTTTGAACCCTTATAAATAGGGGCTGTAAGATTTTTTTTGAAAAAATAGAGAATTAAAAGTAGGGTAGTTGTCATTTTACGGTTTCTTTAATATACCTAACATTTACTAATTCACCTCTCTATATGCTGAGCAATTTAGCTTTTAGCTATCCAGTTTTTAGCATTTATATACGCACAGAATAATCAAAGATCTTCCAAAAAATCAATTTGGTTATTTATTAAATACAAATTCAATTTATGAATATGAGTGTGATATTGAGGCATTTAGCTTCCTGGGATTCCTATGCCATTAACTTAAAGACAGGTTCTCTTTTCTTATTTCTTTTTATGTGTGTTGCTCTAAATGCACAAGCTCCTAACTGGGCGGAATTAATGTACAAAGAAGGTGCAGATGTTCAGAAAGTTTCCGAAGCTTATGAAGCGTATTATGAGTCGCATGAATTTGTGAAAAATAGATACACTCAAGACTATAAAAGATTTTTGAGAGGCAAAACTAGAGAAGCCTTCGAATTGAAAGACACGAAGACGCTGAGATCTCAGCAGGAATTGTATCAAAATAAATTATTGATAAATAATACAAGAGGTCCAGGTTCCACATGGCAGCCATTAGGCCCCTTTGATATTGATTTGAACTCTTCAGCCGTAGGAACTACTCCAGGGTTAGCACATATTTACACTGTGGAGAAGAATGGGTTTCTAGTTGCAGGAACGGCTACATCAGGAGCTTGGAAATCCACAAATAATGGAAGTACATGGCAAGCGATCACTAAAAATTTAATGGTTACGGAAGTAAAGGCAGTAGAAATTGTTGGGAGCACAATTTATATTGGCGGAAATGGTCACATCTATAAGAGTACAAATGGAGGTTCTTCATGGTCAGAAACTGGAAGTTCTTCTTTTAAAAATCAATACCATAATACATTAGATATCGTTTCATCAAATTCAGTTTTATTTGCGGCTACAAATTATGGTTTTTATCGAAGTACGGATGCGGGAAATAACTGGACTCAGATAGCATCAGGAAAAGTACAAGAAATAGAGGTTCATCCTACGAATCCTGATGTTATTTACTTTATAAAACAAGAAGGAAGTGGAACAGCTTTTTACAGATCGATGGATGGAGGGCTTAATTTCACACAATTAACTAACGGGTATCCTGTAGTTGCCAATGGGGAAGAACAGTTGAGAACTGAAATTGCAGTTACTCAGGCGCAACCGGATAGAATCGTAGCATTAGCAACTGGAATCGCGAATGGAGGTTCTGGATTATATGGAATCTATGTTTCTGACGATATGGGCAGTTCTTGGACTTTTAAATGTTGCGGAACAGGACCTGGAGGTCCAGCCTCTGCATCGAATAAAAATATCATGGCTTGGCAGATCACAGGAGAGGTTAGTGGAGGACAATACTATTATGATGTTGCATTGGCTGTCTCGCAAATCAATCCTGACGAAATATATACAGGTGGAATTAACATTTGGAAATCTACCGATGGAGGAACAACATTTGTCAATAACGCTGACTACATTTTTAATAAAGCTAAGGAGAAATATGTTCACGCAGATATTCAAGATATTAGAATTATCGGAAACGAAATTTGGGTAGCAACAGATGGCGGAATATTTATGTCCAATGATAGTGCAGAAACATTTAACAAGAGAATGTACGGGATAGTAGGGACTGATTTTAGAGGTTTCGGAGCTGGAGCAAAAGATGGAGAAGTATTAATAGGTGGAACCTACCACAACGGAACACTACTTAAGGAAAATAATACATATGAAGGCGGATGGTTATCTACTTATAGTGGGGACAACACGCATGGAAATGTTAATCCTCAAAACAATAAAATAACTTATAGTGATATAGGGATAATGACATTGCCAGGGAATGCTAGCTCAGTTCCTACACTTAAAACATTGACCATTAAACCTAATGCCTCGTATAAAACAGGCGAATCCAGTGAGTATGTTTTTCATCCTAATAGCGGTGATATCTTTTTCCTAGGATCAGGCGGAAGTCTTTTCAAAACCACAGATAATGGAACTAACTTTACTCAACTCCATAATTTCGGAAGTGGAAAAGTGACTAAAATAGAAATCGCACCAGCGAATCCAGATATAATTTACGTCGTTTATTACCCCAGTTATGATAGCCATAAAAAGCTTTACAGGACAACTGATGGAGGACAATCTTGGGATGATATTTCTCCCTTGTCCTCCGTTTTTCAAAACAATAAATTATGGATTGCATGGGACATTGCAGTGAGTTCAACTAATCCAGATGAACTTTGGTTAGCTCGAACACCACAGACTAGTTCGAATGCGAATATTGATGGATATCAGGTTTTTCATACAGCAGATGCAGGAGGATCATGGAATAATATTTCGACCTCTTCATTGAATGGTGAGATGCTTACGAATATTGTTCATCAACACGGAACGAATGGTGGTGTTTACATTGGTACACGAAGAACTGTATTTTATAAAAATGCAGCAATGTCACAATGGGCATTATTTCAGAACGGACTTCCTGCGCTTACGTATTCTACAAATTTGGTTATTCTATATAACCAGAATAAAATTGTAAATGCAACACACAGAGGTGTGTATTCAGTGGACTTATACGAAACGGTAGTAAAAGATGTAGCTTTCCAAGTAGATAAAACAGAAGGGTTATGTGAGCGAGATTTCTTTCAATTTTCTAATAATTCAAAAGGATTTCTTGCGAGTGCTACGGTAAAGTGGACATTCGAAAATGGAAATCCATCTGTCTCTTATGACGAAAATCCAATGGTGAGATTTAATGGAGTAGGAGGGCATAATGTAACTCTAGAGATCATAGAAAATGGAAAGTCTACTCAGAAAACAGAAGTTGATTTTATAACGGTGCAAGAATCATGTGGTATAGAATCACTACCTGGGAGCGCATTGAGAACAAATAATAACAACTATTTGATCGTTCCGGCAATTGGCTTGGAAACGAATGAGATTAGTTTCTCTACATGGGTAAAAAGAGAAGGTACGACAAAAGATAATGCAGGGCTTTTCACGATGCGTCGATTCGCGAATACAACAGGGCTGTCCATTTCATCTAGTGGTGAAGTAAAATACATGTGGGATCAAGTAGAATTAGGAATTCCAACTGGACTAAAGATCGAGAAGAGCAAGTGGACTCACGTTGCGATGACGGTAAGTCCTACTGAGCTTAGAGTATATGTAGATGGGATAGAAAAGGTTTTCGCAGGTAATTATTCGCCAGTTATTTTTGACAAGGATCTTTTAATAGGCAAAGATATAAACTCTTATATCTACTATTTTAATGGTTACTTTGACGAGTTTAGTGTTTATGATAAAACACTTTCGACAGCTGAAGTTAGATCACATATGAACTTGGTGAAATACGAAGAGGCGGTATCCGGGCTTCATAATTATTTTCAGTTTAATGATGAAACTTCAGTAACTAAAGATGTGATTGGATCTAAGCATGCGAGTTTCTTTTCAAATGCTGATTTTGTAGAATCTATGGCTCCGATAGGGAAGGGAACATCACAAGTGAAAAAAATTGAAAATTTTGGAATTCACACTTTCGATGCGGTTAATGTAGAATTGAATATTGAATCAGGAATTTCATGCAATAGTGATTTGGGAGTATATCGAATAGAGAGAAATGTGAGTGGATCATCAGATCTTCACAGCTCAGACTATTTATACATCGTTAATCATTTTGCGGAAGATGATTTTATAATAAATGGAGAAATTTCGATATCCAGAGCATTTGATGAATTAGTAGATTCAGGGGTTTCAAAGGACTCGTTTAAGTTGTATCAACTAGCTTTCGATGAAGTTCCGGAATGGGAAAATAATACAAGAGCTTATTCTATGGATTTTGATCCTGACAATGATGATAAAGTGATTTTCGAAGTTCATGAAGAAAAGGAAATGGAAGGTAAATTTTTGGTTTCTTATAATCCAATGAATGCTTCATTAGCTATATCAGATATTTACTTTGAATTAGATATAATTAGACCTGGAGTTGTTGATGTTCAATGGTTTCTTCATCCAGAAGATCATTTTATTAGAACAGAATTGCAGCGAAGTGGTGATGGAAGAAGATTTGAAGCGATAAAGGTTATTGATAATGAAGAAGGTCAATTAGCATTTAGTTACATAGATGAAAGTCCATTAAAAGGTCGAAATTATTATCGTGTAAAAATGACTTATGATGATCTAAGTACAGATTATTCAAAGATAGATCACATTCGGGTTTCATCAACGATAGCCGATCAGTTCTTATATCCGAATCCTTTAGTGGGTGGTAGTGAGTTGGTTCTGAATGATGTGAGATTAGATGGAGCGAGTATGACGATATATAATATGACAGGAAAGAAGGTGAAGTATTTATCAAATATCGAAAGAGGGAAGGTGGATGTATCATCGCTTTCGGCGGGAAGTTATATTGTAGTGATCGATGAAAGAACGGCTAGGAGGCAGCAGATATTAATTAAAAATTAAGAAGACGCTTGATGTTATTTCTGTTGAAAGAAGCATTTCATGATGTTATCACTTTCAGTGATGACATCAATGTTGCAATGCTAATATTGCACAAAAAAAATGTCGCAATTCTTAGAGTTGCGACACATTACTTTATTCGTTCTGTTGGTAATTCGTAAATGTAAATATTTATTTTCCCAGAAATCTATTTACAGCCCGCTTTGCCTTTTCAACTATATCATAGTTAATAGTATAATGGATATATTTACCATCCCTATTTGCCTCTACGACTCCAGCAAGTCTTAATATTCGCAAATGCTGTGACGTTATAGATTGTTCTAAATTTAGAGTGTTATAAATTTTATTTACATGAATGCAATCATTCATGTCTATAAACTCTAAAATTTTCAACCGTAATGGGTGCGCAAGCGCACGCATGAGTTCGCATGAGACATGCAACTTCTCATTGTCAAAAGTAACCTTAGTCTTTCTCATTAATTTTATTTGTAGTATTTCTTAATCGACCTTGAGACAAATATGGGCAATAAAATTTTCATATCAAAATAAATATTATAAAAAATTGTAATTTATAACTTACTGATAAAAAAATCCGTGAAATCTTAGTCTGTAATCTTGTAGTTCTCTTTATTGCTCAAATGTAAAAGTCTCTAATTCAAATACTTAGGTTACTTGTTATAAAGTAGGGTTCTAACCAGCTAAATCTTCCACTAACTGTGAAATTTGACCAAGCCTATTTCTATCTAATGAATAATAGATGAATTTTCCTTGGCGCTCAGTTATCACAACTCCTGCTCTTCTTAAAATTGCTAAATGTTGTGATGCGACAGATTGCTCTAATCTTAACTTGATATAAATATCAGTTACAGTCATTGTATCGGAATCTTCTAAAAGATCGATGATTCGCTGTCTCAGTTTATGATTAACAGCTCTTAAAACCAATACTGCTTTTCTCAAGTCAGCATAATCCAATTGGATATCCTTATCTCCTTGCTTGAGCGTAACGGTTTCGTTTTTCTTATTTCTCATATAAAATAAATTTTAAAAAATGTTCACGGATAATTACATATTACAGATAAACCAAAACTGTACCAGAAAATACCATGACATATTTTATTTATATATAACCAGCTGATTTTTAGTTATATTATATGAACAAAAAAGATTTAATAAAGGTTCTAGAAGTCTAGAATAGAGGCTTTTTAGACTGTGTAACCTTGGGTGCTTTGAAGTAATTCGGTGAATAACTGATCATATCCACGAAGTTTTTACTCCTAAATTTAGCCTGAATAAGAGGTAAAAGATAACTTGCTGATAACCTAAATGGCAAAAAATCATACCCTTTTGTCTTGAAAACATCTTTGCATTTCTCCACTCCTGTTCCACATAAAACGATTTTTTTACCATTATATATATTAAAGGAGTCCTCTTCTAAGATCAAATTGTGAGTTTCTTTTACTTCTTCAAGCTTATTATTATAGGTAGAAGTATACACTTCCATTCGACGAGCGTCTATCATCGGTATATATAGATCACCCTCTGCAAGGCTGCTAGCGTGTGTTGCAATGGCCTCTAATGTGTTAACTGTTATAAGTGGTATCTGTAGCCCGAAACATATTCCTTTCGCTGTAGCAGCTGAAACACGCAGTCCAGTATAAGAGCCTGGCCCATCACTTACCGCAACTGCATCAAGCTCTTGCATGCTTATGTTTGCTTCAGAAAGACATTGCTGGATAAACAGCGTCATCTTTCTCGTATGAGAAAAAGGTTCTGTAGTCTCAATAAGACTAAGAATCTCATTTTCATCACTTACACAAACAGAGCAAACCTCTGAAGAACTTTCTAAGCTTAAAATTTTTGCCATAAGGCACAAATATAAAGGATTTCTATTCCTTAATTTAAAATCTCTTGATATCGCTTAGGATCTCCTAATAGTTTGATCGCTTCCTGAATTTCTTGATCTTGATCTAGTTTCCTCTGAACTTTACCCTCTTCGAAGTAGTACCTGTTTATAATTTCTTCAGCAATTAATTCTGTCACTTCGTCTCTATAATTTTCGAAACTGTTCTTGTAAAAATTCTTAATTTTAGAAGATAGACCTTCTACTTCCGATGTTAAATCTACCTCGTTTTTCTGTATTGAGGTCTCTAGTTCTTTAAGTAATTTCTCACCTTTAGATTCGAATACGAATTGATTAGATTCTGCAAATTTTACAAATTCATCATATTCCTCGAACTGGAAATCTATCGGACCGCTAATACTGTCATGTTTACTTACATATTGATTAACATACTTGAATATAATGTATTGATCTATCAATGCTTGACTGAAGTCCGTGATTTTCTCAGCAGGAATTTTTACATCTGGCGTTACGCCTCCACCATCTAGAACAGGTCGGCCGTTACGTGTTTTAAATGTTGATCTTTTATCATCTTCTATGTCTATCGGCTCACCATTTTCATATGCCACGCTCTGAATGCATCGATTACTAGGGATGTAATATTTAGAGATGGTCAATTTTAATCTTGAGTTATAACCGACCTCCGCGGTATTCTGAACCAGCCCTTTTCCGAAAGACCGCTGCCCCATCAGCACACCTCGATCGTAATCTTGGATTACACCAGACACAATTTCCGAAGCCGAAGCAGATGATTTATTGATCAATACAACAAGTGGAATTTCAGTATCCCAAGAATTGTTCGTCGTTGAGTAAGACTTATCTCTTTCCGCCACTTTACCTCTAGTACTCACTACAGGTAGACCTTGTGGAATAAATATATTGGAAACATTAATCGCTTCTCTTAATAAACCTCCACCATTGTTTCTAAGATCTAAGATAACCGCCTTCATCTCGGGATTCTCTTTCTTCAATTTGTTCAAGTTTTTTCGAATATTCGCGGAAGCATTGGCAGTAAAAGTAGTTAATGAAACATAAGCTACTTCATCTGATACCATTCCAGAATGCGGAACATTAGGAATAGAAACTTCCTCCCTTATTAATTGAATCTTCATTCCTTTTTGTTCACCAGGACGATCGATCGTCATTTCTACTTTTGTGCCGGGAACTCCTCTGAACAGGGTTAAGACATCTTCACCAGATTTATCACTTGTAGACAATCCATTGATGGCTTTTATCTGATCTCCGATTTTCATACCTGCTTTTAGCGCTGGACTATTTTCGAATGCATCTACGACCGTTACTACACCATCCACTTCTCTTATCATCGCTCCTATGCCTTCATACTTCCCTTGTGTAGAAATTCTATAATTCTCTACCCTCGCTTCAGAAATATAATTTGTATACGGATCTAATGAAGTCGTCATCGCATCTATACCTATCTTCATCAACTCTCCTGGGTCAATGTCATCTACATAATTGGCATTTAACTCCTTATATACATTGGTATAAATCTCCATGTTTTTAAGAATTTCAAAATACCTGTCATTCCATGTAAATGCTGAAACACCTAATAGTATGGTAGCTGCGACTATGATGAGTGTAAGTTTCTTCATTTTTTTCTTTTATGTCAATGTTTTATAAACGAACTAAAAGTGCAATAATTGTAAAACTCAGAAAATCCATTATAAAATCTAATACTAGCTTCTATATCTGCAAAATAAGTTCGTATACTTTACTTCTGTTGGTCAAAATAGTTAAGTTATTTCATCTCACAGTCGTAACTTGTATTATTGTTATTTCATCTTTCATAACGAAGTTCTATTAACATTCGTGATTAAAGTTCACTGACTTTTTTGCCAGTATTAGCCAGATGTTGCAATAATGAAAGGGCTATCCATACGCCATCTTTCATTTCTGATAGATCTAAAACGGACTTTATATGATCAACATCAACAAAAACACCATTTTCATCGCAAATGTTTATCATTTCAGCTGCTCCACCAAGTCCTATCCCACATGAAGTATATTCTGTTTCTCCAACTAACTGGGACATGAGAATTAAATTCTCATTCGTGGGGATAGGAAGTTTTTCGTCAAATGTAGGATTGTTCTCACTTCTGAGTCTTAAAGATTCTGGAAGGATTCTTTTCCAGATTTTCTGCCCAGCACCATATATTGGATCTACAACGACTAGAACATCAGCAGCTCTAATGGCACTTATGTCAAATTCCTTGATAAGTCTTTGGTAGTATTGTTCTTCTAAATTAACAACTTTAATTTGCTGGCTGGCCTTATATTGCTTTAGCTTTTTTGTTTCTAAGTCGAATTTTTCTTTAATTAAGGATTCGATTTGATGCTCTACCAAACCTCCATCTTTGGAAATCAACTTTAAACCACTGAAGAAGAATGGCTTCGTGCCTCCAGTTATATAGATTCCTAGATCAGCGTTTAACTCCATTACACCATTAGCAATCATTGCTGTAGTCACAAATTTTTCGGAAATAAAAACTTCGAAGCCATAGCTAGCCATTATTTTGGCAATTTTTCTTGAGAACATTTTGCCTCCGAAACGTGTATCAAAACCGATGACAACCTTCGTGAAGTTCTGAGTTTTCATCCATTCCGCTGTTGCTTGGCTTACTCGACTGATATTTTCTACTGTAAAACCTTGAGCGATGATCGCTTTCCAGCCATCTGGTCCGATAATAATTTGTTCCTCCATAATGTAATGTTGTTCATTGTAAAATTAATGATATTGGAATAAATGCAAAGATAAAATAAACATATTAAAAAAAGTTTTAATATATTGGCGCTATGAATGCTACCTATACCTCCAAGCGGAAAAGAAAAACTCTTGTGGATACCTATCGACATAAAGGGATGAGAATGAAATTAGTGGGTGAATTAAGACAGCGAGGTATTGCGGACCAAGATGTTTTGCATGCAATGGGAGAAATTCCAAGGCACTTCTTTTTGGATAAAGCATTCGAAGAATGGGCGTATAAAGATGTACCATTTCCGATAGAGTCAGATCAAACGATTTCACAGCCATATACGGTTGCCTTCCAGTCGAGTTTACTACGGGTGAAAAAGGGAGATAAAATTTTGGAAGTCGGCACGGGATCTGGTTATCAAGCTTCTGTCCTTGCAGAAATGGGCGCTAAGGTTTATTCTATAGAGCGTCAACAAAAACTATATCAAATCACGACTAAGTTTCTTCCGAGTATAGGTTATGGCAATATCCGACTTTTACTAGGCGATGGGTATATGGGATCCGAAAGATTCGCACCTTTTGATAAAATATTGGTAACTGCTGGAGCTACTTATGTTCCAGATACTTTGATTCAGCAATTGAAAATCGGAGGTGTATTAGTCATTCCAGTTGGAGATAAGGTCCAGAAAATGCTTCGGATTACTAAAGTTTCAAAAGATGAAGTGAAAACGGAGAATTTTGGAGATTTTAGATTTGTACCATTTCTGAAAGGGATAAATTAGGCGTTGCTGAATAGATATAAGATTGGACTTGAAAAGTAAATGTTATTTGTAAATTGATAACATCGCTAAAAAAAGCGCTGTCATCAATAGAAAGCGCTGTTATGAAAAGTAAATGTTATTTGTAAATTGATAACATCGCTAAAAAAAGCGCTGTCATCAATAGAAAGCGCTGTTATCATGAGAAAGCGTTGTCATCATGAGTTAATGTTCTCTTTCTTCTTCTTTTTCGGAACTGGGTCGTAACCATGTCCTCCCCATGGATGACAACTCAATATTCGTTTAATTCCAAGATATAAACCTTTAAACACACCCCATTCCTGAATAGCTCCAATCATATAATGTGAACACGTAGGATCATAGCGGCACGATGGGCCGAGTAATGGGGATATAGCAATCTGGTAAAACCGGACAGGTAGTATAAATAACTTCTTGAAAAATAGACTAATGTATTTCATTACTTATTTAACATAATTCTAAGCGTCTTGTTCCCAGCTTCACCCCATTCTTTAAAAGATTCGACTAATTGATTGATTTCCTTGTTCTGGGCAGGAGTAAGTATAGTTTTTACAACAATATTTTTTGCCTCTTGCTGATCATTTATGATCATTTCAATACCTATAAGTTCAGGGAATCCTTCTAAGTCTAATTGCTCAAGAGCATATTCCTGAAATTTCAATGCAATTCCAGGATCATTATATTGAATAGTAATTGGTGAAGTAGAAATTCCATCGTCTAGGATACTGGATGAAGAAATTTTCGCAGTTTCTGCGTTCTGGAACGCACTTCTTCTGAGTTCTTTTTTCTGACGTGAGGCAACAGGTGCAGATTGGGCTAAGGATGGACTTGCTACATCATCTGATTTAACAGCAGGTGCTGGAGGTGCTTCGGTTAATTCAATTATAACCTGTCCATCTCCTGTGCTTTCTAATTCAACTTTCGCAAGATCAATTTTCTCTAAGGGAGCTATTTCTGATTCTGCAATTTCTTCTTCTAACGCTATTTTATTAGAGAACTGATCTGAAGTTTGATCTGCTTTTTCAGATACTAAATCATTAATTTTCTTAGACTCCTGGGAAGGACTTGATTTGGCTTTTGATAGTGGTTTAGGTAAGGAAATGCCTGTTTCTGGTTCATTGGCTTCTGTTTCCGCCACTTGTGATTGAGCAATATCACTCAGTTCCAAGTCTTCATCAGAAAAGTCTTTTTCTACCTTTTCCATGACGACCTCGCTAATTGCATCATTTTTTAAATCTGGAATAAAAGTAATAGCAACTACTAAAATTACTACAGCTGCGGCTGCGGACATCCATATATAAAGTGGAGACCTTTTTTTCTGAGTTTTCGACTTTAATTTTTGGTTGAGATCTTCAATAGCATTTTTATTTCCTGCTTCGAATCCTGCTGCACCTTCCAGCGCCTCGAAAAGAAAATCATCTTCTAAAGCATACTGATTCAACTCGTGCATTTCGTCTTGCGAAATATCACCAGCCATGTATTTTTCGAATAATTTATTTTTCTTTGATGGATTCATATTTCTTTTCCATACAGTTTTTAAGATTCCTCCGCCCATTCTGAATTAAAGACCTTGCTCTACTCCACGTGATAGACATCAAATCAGTTACTTCTTTGTATGTTTTTTTCTCTAAATAAAATAATCGAACAGATTGTTGCTGCTCAGTTTCTAATTTTTCGATGCAATTTTCCAGCATCCCTAATTCTGCTTCTTTCTCCTCTATATTACTTAGACGGTAGACATCGTCAGAATACATAATTGCAGCCTGATTTTCTTTTTCTAGTACTCTAGATTGGCTCCTTAGGATTTCATAACAGTGATTTTTGGTTAATGTATATAACCATGATTTCGGATAAGCCACTTCATGTTTGAGTAGTTTTTCAACTAACTTTTCATAGATATCCATTACCGCATCTTTACTTTTTTCTTCATTTTTTAAATACTTGAGACAGACAGCGTAAATCATGCTCATGTATTTGCTGAAGAAGACCGTCATATCTGCCTGATCGCGACTTTTTTTATACTTCTGAATAGAAGCAATATCCTCTTTTAAATCAATATTTTTTTCAGGCTTTTGCAAATAAAATGATTCTCTTTTATGTAATCGGAATGAATGAAACATCTAAGGTAAGAAGTGATTCGGTAACGAAGTTGAAAAAATCTATTAATTAGTTCAGATTTCAATTTTGAATCATCTGCTACAATCAACAAATTGAAAATTAAAAAAAATATTTAACATGAAATCAATCCTATTATTATCCACTATTTTCTGTCTAGCTTTTTCGACAAAATTTATTAGATCATTTGAAAATATAAAAGTAGCTGGTGTGGTCTTCGATACGAAAGGTGAGCCGATTCATGGTGCGACTGTTTTTGTTCTAGGGACTAAAAAGGGCACAATGACAGATTCTTTGGGCCAATTCGAAATGATGGTTCCTGTAGAAACTAAAAAATTGACCATTAAACACTACGGTTATAAAGCTCAAGATGTCAATATCACATTAAGAAAAGCACTAAGAGTATTCTTAGAAGAAGGCCGTACCACAACAGAAAAGCATCGTGATCTAGCCATTATGGAAAGTAGTAGTGCAAGGAGGGAAAAAAAGCTGATGTCACATTCGGCATTAAAACCATCTCCAGTTTTACCAGCTTCTACTTTTTCAGAAGGAATAGCTGATGATTATGCAGAAAGTGAAGCAAGTACAAGTCCCGAAGGTAGAGGGAAAGTTAAGGAAATGACTAAAAGTGAAGTGGATACAAGAGCAGGTCAACTGACCGCTGGAGAATGGAATGACTTGAATAATTGGGAAGCATGGATGAAATTAGTGGAGGAAGCAGACTACAAAGAAATGGGCGAATACTGGCAGGTAAATGCTAAAGAGCGGGTTTCTGTTTTTGTAACGAATCAATACGAATTACCTATTGCGGATTGCTTGGTGACCATGAAGTCTAGTGGTAAAATCGTCTGGACTTCCAAAACGGATAATGCTGGGAAGGCGGAGTTGTGGACAGAAACTATAGGAGAAAATATGGAGCTTATCGTAGAATCTAGAGAGAATAAATTTACTTCTACGAAAGTTAGAACAGCAAAAGAGGGTGTTAATCGGATTAATTTCAAAGAAGAATGCGATGCTCCTAGGAAAGCGGAGATCATGTTCGTAGTAGATGCAACAGGATCTATGGGAGATGAAATTGAATTTCTGAAATCTGAATTAAAAGATGTTATCGGCCAGGTCGAATCTTCAAGATCTAATATTGATTTTAGTTGGGGATCTGTATTTTATAGAGATGCAACGGATGATTACTTAACGGTGCAATCTCCCTTGAGCTCTAAAGAGAAGAAAGTTCTAGACTTTATTAATATGCAGTCTGCCGGTGGAGGAGGAGACTACCCAGAAGCGGTGAATGAAGGATTAGAAGAAGCATTGATGCAAGATTGGAGTCATGATGCCATTGCTAGAATTGTATTTTTAGTATTAGATGCTCCTCCACATCATAATCAAGATGTGCTAAAAGATCTTCAGTCCCAGATTGCTTTTGCTTCTGCAATGGGAATAAAAATAATTCCAATTACAGCTAGTGGAATTAACAGACAGACGGAATATTTGATGAAATTTATGTCTGTAATGACGAACGGAACTTACGTATTTTTAACGGATCACTCGGGAATCGGAAATGCTCATTTAGATCCAATTGTTAAAGATTTCGAAGTAGAAAAATTGAATGACTTGCTTGTTAGAGTAATTATTAATTACACAGATCCTGGTACATGCCAAAGCCAAGAAGATAATAACGTGGTATTCGAAAACATAGAAGTTTTTCCGAATCCTACACTTGATTTGTTACAAGTAAAAGTGCCTAGCGGAGTCAATAAAATCACCTTAACGACAAGTTCTGGAATGTTAATACATTCAGAAAAAATAACGGCACAATGTGATGTGAGTCTTGATCTAACTAATTATGTAGACGGAATGTATGTCGTTAATTTCTTTGCGGATGAGCAAGTCTACAGTGTGAAAGTGATCAAAAGCAACAAAGCTTAATCTTGTAAAATCTTTTGCCTCTCAGTTATTCACTGTCCAGCAAATAATTATTTGGATGAAAGCAAAAAGTCATTTCCTTTAATTAGGAAATGACTTTTTACTTATAAAAAGGTTTATTTTTCAAAAGTAGAGTTAATCACCTTTCGGAGACTAAATTTGTTAATAGAAATTGTAAAATTTGAGTGTTGAAATTACCCTTCTCCCTCTAATAATCGGAATCCATTTCCATGAATATTTACGATTTCAAGGGCATCATCTTTAGCTAAGTATTTTCTGAGTTTAGTTACAAAAACATCCATACTTCTAGCTGTGAAGTAATTGTCTTCTCCCCATATCTTAGTTAGAGCTATAGATCTAGGTAGAACGTCATTCTTATAAATACAAAATAATCTTAGTAAGTGAGCTTCTTTAGGAGACAGTTTTTCTTTGTCCGTTCCGTTAAATGTAAGAATTCTCAATGGGTAATTAAAGTGATACTTTCCAAGTGTAAACTCTTTAGTATCTTCTTCAGGATCTTCTGACTTAGCACTTCTTTTCAGAATTGCTTGAACTCTGTAAAGTAATTCTTCGGAATTAAATGGTTTAGAGATATAATCATCGGCACCAATTTTAAAACCTTCTAGAACATCTTCCTTAAGTGTTTTAGCAGTTAGAAAGATAATAGGCGTTTCTTTGTCTTTTTGCCGGATATCCTTGGCCAGTGTGAAGCCATCTTTTTTAGGCATCATAACATCTAGAATGCAAAGGTCATAGTCAGATTTGTTGAATTCTTGAAGTCCCATCTCACCATCAGAGGCAAGATTGACATCATATTCATTCATTTCTAAGTATGATCTTAAAACATCCCCAAAGTTCTGATCGTCTTCTACGAGTAATATTTTAGCGGTCATTTGTCGTTGTGTTTTATCTTCTAATAATATAAAGACGTATTGATTTTAATAAGTCACTCTTTTTAGGATGGTAAATAGACATTAAATTTCGAGCCTTTGCCCAATTCGCTTTCTACTTCTATCCATCCTTTATGAGCAGTCACTATTGCTTTCACATAGCTCAGCCCAAGTCCAAAACCTTTTACATCGTGCAAATTCCCAGTATGCACTCTATAAAATTTGTCAAAAATCTGTTTACGTGCGTCACTAGTCATACCAATTCCATTGTCAGATACGCTAATGATTATGCCATTAGTTTTATTATGCGTGCTAATATTAATCCTTGGCTTTTCAGGAGTATATTTGATCGCATTGTCCAACAAGTTATGGATAATATTATTGATATGCGTCTCATCGCCTCTGATTTTTGGATTTTCTGCATCTAAATTTAATGAAATTGTCCCCTCCTTACGTTGTAATTGTAGCTTTCCGTGCTCTGCAGCTTGACGAATTAAGGAGTGAATATTTATTTCTGTAAGGTTAAGACTGAAATCTCGTTTGTCCAAAACAGCCATCTGAAGAACCTTCTCCACTTGACTCAACATTCGATTATTTTCTTCCTTAATAATGTTCGAAAATCTTCTCACTTTATCAGGATTAGAAGAAATCTTCGGACTATTTATAGAATCAGCTGCTAATGAAATCGTTGCAATTGGTGTCTTAAATTCATGGGTCATATTGTTAATGAAATCCGTTTTCATTTCTGAAACTTGCTTTTGACGAAGGATAACATATATGGTGTAACTGAAACAGAATAAAATTAGACCAGTGAATATGATCGAACTAATTAACGAAGGCATCACTGAAGACCATAAAGCCCTTGTCTTATTAAGAAACGAAATTTTTAAGTATCCTGGGACATCGAATTCAGAAGCAAAAAGTTGGATTTGATATGGCGAGGAATATAAACTTTTATTCATGCCTGTCTTAACAGTAGACATGTCTTCTGTCTCACCTATGGTTGCATTATACACACCATTAACAATAATGAAATCTCTCATTTCCGAAGAAAAAATACCAAAATCGTACTTAGCATCGATATTCTGTTCTTTCATCTCAGCTTCTATAAATTGTTTGACTTCTTTAGGGTCGATTCCTTCTAATTTTACAGATGGATTAATGCTCGATTCTAGACTTCTAAGCTCAAACATTAATCGCTGTTTATTATAGGGATCAAGATCCGATAGCGACAACTCCATGTCCTTCGTGATCGAGTTTTTTAGTTCAGTTCGATTATTCTTCTTAAAGTAATCATATGCTTCTAGTGGTTCATCTGCACCTTCCTGCAATTTTTGTTGAACTTTCCCTAAGATGAGATATACGCTGCTGTTAAAAGATTCTTCATTTCTACGTACAGATTCATTGATCCAATATAGTTGGATGACAATAATTCCAATGAGCGCGGCACTCATTAACGTAATGATGGTGATAATAGATTTTCTTCCCATACTTCTGTAAGTAACAAAAAAACAATTTATTAGATTATGTTTTTAATTGGTTTTAACTTAGATGTCAATATTTTCTTAAAAAAACCGATTATGCTAAGAAATAAATTAATACAAAAAGTTCAAAATCTAGACATTGAAATGGATCAATTGTTCAATGAACTAAAGGGTAATTCATTTGAAACCTTGAATAAGAAAAAGGATGCAAACACTTGGTCGCCTATTCAGATTTTGGATCATATTATTTTGTCTGAGCGACTGTCATTAGGATATTGCAAGAAGAAATTGTCATTCGACCCTAAGCTTAAGACAGCCAATTTTCGTACTTGGATAAATGGTCGCTTAATTTCTTGGTCCTTGCAATCGCCATTTAAGTTTAAAGCGCCTGATGTTGTTACTTCTGATAAGCTTGTGGCAGAAAGTGAATTGGGATTAATAAAGGAGAAATGGAAAGCACTCAGAGCTGAATTGCTAGCATTTATTCATAATGTTCCTGAGAAATACATCGATAAGGAAGTTTACAAGCACCCTTTTGGCCTGAGAATGTCATTAAATGGAATGCTGGATTTCTACAAGAGTCACTTCCGTAGACATAGAAAGCAACTCCGCCAAAGGATCTAATCTATATATTCTACTTTTCTTAGAAAACGAAGACCGAAAGAGATTTCAAGCGATACATTTCGAATTGTTTTTTCAGACAAACCTCTTGTTGTCGTCCCAGTGTATGGATTGTATACAGAGACATCATTTAATGCAGGTTGGTAATATTGTCTTCCTAAATCTGGTAAAACAGATAGCTCAACAACGGCACCAATAAATTCTGAAATTTCAAATTCTGTACCGCCACCAGCATATATTCCATATGTCCAGTGTTCTACGAATTCGTTAAGAGGATAGGTGGTGATAGAAGTAAAATTTTTATCCACAAATTCATCTAGATTGGTACTAAAAGTGTATTCTCCTCGGATACCTAAAGTGTAATATGGACTCCAAGTTCCCATCCTAATTTTTCGCTTTGCACCGATCGTTAACCCAGCATTTCTAAATTTAAAACTATTAGTCTGCGGGCTGAAGCCAGTGGTTGGGTTAATGAAATTTTGCCTTAGCGAACTTCCCCTTTCATGATAGCCGATTTGCGCAAAAAGTGAATTGGGATCATCTTCTGCCCATGTTTCGATAGAGAGGATGGCATGTCCTGCAAAGAGCGGATTTCTTTGGAAATTATTCCAGTTCTGTGTGGCAATTACAGGTCCGCCTTTTATTCCAAAAACATAACTCTGAGCATGTGCCCCGCCGGCAACACAAAGTATTAAGAAGATTAATTTAATTCTAGTTCCCATTTTTCTTGCTAAATATATATTCAACTGTTTCTTCTACAAATCTAGACTTTTCTACTACACCAGATTTGCTTTTCTTAGATAATTCTGGCTTTTTGCCTGTTCTAAGCAGTCCTTTTAACATGACTTTCTCTCCAGTCTTGACCTCAGATCCAAATGGAATCCTATTTCGAATGTAAAGTGCTTCGAGTTCGATTCCATATTTCTGAGCGATTTCACCCATGGTTTCTCCATCACGAACTTGATGAAACTTCTTTTTGCCTTTAAGAGATAGTCTTTTCTTTTCTAGGTAAATGGTAGATTTTGCAGGGATTACTTCATAAGGCTCTATCTGATTATCATTAAATGCAACTAATGAAGCAAGCGGAATTCCAGATGCATTCGATATGTCGTTAAGTGTTTCACCACCTTTAGCCGAAATGGTTTTTGCTTCATTGATAAATTTAGAACGAGGCATTTTGAAGTTGCTAGAGCTAGAAGCTATAACATCTTTTGTCCGATCTTCTCTACTTACTCTAGGTTTGTCTGTTGTGGGTTTGTCTGTAGGCTTTTCTTGATTTGTAGATTCAGCAAAATTGTGATTAAAATCAGGACTACCCATACTGTCATAACGGTATAATTCATATTTTTCTATTAAGTTTATTAGCTTTTGTGGGTAATTAGGATCGGTTGCATAACCAGCTTTACGAAGCCCTTTTGCCCATTTTTTATAATCTGTTGTTTTGTAATCGAAGAGGAAATCATATCGAGAAGTACGTCCATTATTTTGTAAAAAATTACTGTGAGCGATAAATGATTCTGTAGCATCTTTATAGACGCGGAAACAAGATTCGATTAATTTTCCTCTGTGATCTTTATCATCGTCTATTTTATAGTAAGAAGTACCACGCCAGTCATTACCACATTTGATTCCGAAGTGATTGTTAGCCATCATCGCCATCTCGCTTCTTCCAGCATTAGATTCTAAAATGGCTTGTGCCAATTTTATACTTGCAGGAATGCCAGTACGTTTCATTTCTGAGATAGCAATCTCGACATATGCATCTACATATGCGGTTGTTCCATTCTTTTTGTCATTGTTAGCAAAGACAGAAAAGCTTATTGTCAATGCGAAAAGGGCTAATATAATTCTGCTCATGAATACTTGTTTAATGATTATCATATTACACATTATGCTAATATGACAAAAACTGTTCCGAAATTTGAAATGAAGTGAGCGGGTTCCGTATCTTTGCATTCTATGAACGCAATTTTTAATAAATTCAATATAATTTTTATTTGTTTTCTGGTTTTCACAATGAGTTGTAAGCCCGAAAAAGTAGAACAGCAAGCACCATCGGTTTCGATAGCATCAGACGATCCAGTGCTTGTCGGATTAACGAATGCTATAGCTGAAGATCCTAATAATGCAGATACTTATTACGAAAGAGCTCGGATTCTAGGAGATAGGGAATTATACGATCCGGCGATAGATGATTTGAAAAAAGCGATCAGTATAGATTCTTCGAAGGCAGAATATTATCACTTGCTTTCAGACACTTATTTAGATTATTTTAAATCTGGAGAAGCGCTAGATATTATGGAGAAAGTGGTTGAAAAGTTTCCTGATAGAATCCCATCACTTCTGAAATTAGCCGAGCTTCAGTTGATTCTAAAGCAATATGATGCTTCTTTTTTCACGGTGCAGAAAATTATGAATCAAGACAAGCAGAATGCAGAAGCATTTTTTATGCTGGGAATGATTTATAGAGCGCAAGGAGATAAAGACAGAGCAATTAATAGCTTCCAGTCAGCAGTTGAATTAGATCCTGAAATCATCGATGCGTGGGTCATCTTAGGTGATCTATTTGCTGAGAAAGATTTCAAAATTGCAGGGCGTTATTATGATAATGCGATACGATTAGATCCTGAAAATCTGCAAGCCTACCACGCGAAAGCTTTCTATTTGCAGAATTCTAATAGAACTTCTGAAGCCATAAAAATTTACAAAGAAATTAATCAACGAGATCCACAGTATACCGATGCGTATTTGAATACTGGAATCCTATATCTGGATCAAGATTCGCTTCCACAGGCATTCGAACACTTTGATATTCTTGTTAAAATAGATCCTCAGAATTATCTGGGTTATTACTATCGAGGAATCACTAGGATGTTCCAAGGGGATAAAGATGGTGCCAGGGCAGATCTTAATCAAGCTTTAGTCTTCAATTCTACATTCGAGAAAGCTCAGATAGCGCTTAGTGAATTAGACAAGTTATAGCAGTTAATAAGTAAGAATTTTGCTACACATAGGAAGGCATATTAGTGCTTATTGCCTCCTGATATTTTTATAGTTTATACTGTAGAAATTAGAATTAAACCTAACCTTTCTATTCATGATTTGAGGTTTCATACTTGAATGCATGTGGGAATCAATAGATATGTAATACGCTGGTTGTTAAACTGGTATGGTATTTGAACTCATCTATGAAAAACAAATATCATGGCAGTTTTAAAAGTGATTGAAGTATTAACGGAATCAACAGTTAGTTGGGAAGATGCAACTCAGAAAGCAATTAAAAAGACAGCGAAATCTATCAAAAATATTAGATCAGCATATGTACAATCTCAGAGTGTGACGGTTAATAAGGGTAAAGTTGAAAAATTTAGAGCGAATGTTAAGATAACATTTGAAGTTTCTTAGCGAGGATCGTATTTAAGAATGTTATAAATGAAGATATTAAGATCTCTGTAGACATTAATAAGGAGTAAAGTACATTACTTTCCATTCATTCTTTCGATAATTTTATATCGTTCTATTAGTCCGAAACCACCCTCTTGACCATTGACCACCGCATAGCGCAGTCTTTCATTGTTCATCGTGCTGAGAATAGTCTGAAGACTTGATTTGTCTATCAATTTAAATATAGGTTCTGTATACTCAGCGGCCTCTTCTTTGAATTTCTGATCCTTTATGCACGACTTAATAGCTGGTTCCGTTACGATTCCTGCTAAGTTTCCATCCTCATGAAATACCATGAAATTTCTGGCTCTTTCATCGTAGTAATGATTAATGATTTCTTGCATCGGTGTTTCTGGAGAGAATTGATGATGTGTCATTAAGCCTTCGAGATCAGAATCATTAGTGATTAAGAAATCCTCTTGTCTAGCTGAAATTTTTTCGCCTCTAGCCATAAACATCACAAAAAATCCTATGATGCTTAATGTGTAATAAGCATAGACAATACCTAGAATTACAAAACCGACAGCTATTGCATAGCCGATCCATGAAGCTATATCCGTGGATTTTTTCTTACCTAATTTTATGGAAAGTAAGGCCCTGAGTATCCTTCCACCATCCATTGGGAAAGCGGGAATCAGATTGAACAAGAACAACATTAAGTTGATGTATAAAACAATACTTAGATACGCTCCCCAATTATTGAAATTACTTACGCTCGAGTCTAAGTCTATCAATATGGGCATAGAGCCGAAATATAGGATCAATCCAATGAATCCAGCAATTACGATATTGACCATTGGTCCAGCAATAGCGATGTAAAACTCTTGTAACGGCTTAGATGGAAGTCTTTCTAAGCGAGCTAGGCCACCGATAGGAGATAGAATGATATCGATGGTTTTCACATTGAATCGTTTAGCCATTAATGCATGTCCATACTCATGAAGCACTACACAGATGAAAGAAACGATGACTAAAATGATTATGAGTCCAATTTCGTCTAGTGCTCTACCTTGCTTTGTTCCTAAGCCTATAACTAATACAAATATTAAAGCAAAGGTCCAGTGTACTTTCAGCGGTATTCCTGCGTAAGTCCCTAAATGTAATGAACCTTTATTTATCATTATCCTTCTTCGTATAATTTTCCTGAAAGTACTGTTCTAGAAATAACCAATTTTTGGATTTCAGATGTTCCCTCATAAATTTGGGTAATCTTTGCATCTCTCATTAATCGCTCTACATGGTATTCCTTCACATATCCGTAGCCACCATGAATCTGCACCGCTTCGACCGTATGCTTCATTGCCGTTTCAGCAGCGAAAAGTTTAGCCATACTGGATGCCATATCATAATTTTTGCCCTCATCTTTTAGTCGTGCTGCATTGTAAACCAATAAACGAGCCGCCTGAATTTCTGTGGCCATATCCGCAAGTTTGAATGCGATCGCTTGATGTTTAGAAATTGATTTTCCGAAGGCTTCTCTTTCTTTAGAATACTTTACGGCTAATTCGTATGCTCCCGCTGCAATACCTAGTGCTTGGGCTGCAATTCCTATTCTTCCTCCAGAAAGTACCTTCATCGCAAATTTAAACCCAAATCCGTCTTCACCTATTCTATTTTCTTTCGGCACTTTCACGTTGTTGTACATGATGGTGTGCGTATCAGAACCTCTAATTCCTAGCTTATCTTCTTTCGCGCCAATTTCTACGCCTTCTAAGTCTGTAGGCACAATAAGTGCATTGATCCCTCTATGTCCTTTTTCAGCATCCGTCTGAGCAATGACAAGGTGTACGCTCGAACTTCCACCATTTGTGATCCAATTCTTAGTCCCATTGAGCAAGTAATGATCTCCTTTATCGATAGCAGTGGTTCGCTGACTAGTAGCATCACTTCCCGCTTCTGGTTCCGATAAACAAAATGCACCGATTTGCTCTCCTGAAGCTAATTTAGTTAGGTATTTTTGCTTTTGCTCTTCTGTTCCGAAAGTCTCTAATCCCCAACAAACCAAGGAGTTGTTAACGGACATTGCTACGGAGCATGAATTATCAATCTTAGATATTTCTTCCATAGCTACCACATAAGACATGGTGTCCATTCCTCCACCGCCATATTTTTCACTGACCATCATACCCATAAAGCCCATTTCCCCCATCGCCTTTACTTGCTCAGTTGCAAATGTCATATTCCTATCCCGTTCGATTACACCGGGGAGTAATTCTTGCTGTGCAAATTCTCTCGCTGCTTGCTTTACCGCTAATTGTTCTTCTGTCAATTTTCCAACCATATTGTTAATATTTTGCTTGTACCTCCATTACGGATCTAAATGCTACAAATTTGTCTTTATATCTATCTTGATGCTCTTTCTGCAATTTTGGTGCATGTGAACCTTGATATTCTTGCAGTTTACGCATGTTTTCACACTCATACTGAATAGTGTACATGACACCATCATCATCAGGAACCAAAAGTAATTTATTAATTTTGCTTTCTATAAAACACTGAGTAGCCATAACGCTTGGGATATGCTCCTCTTTCATCCACATTAACCATTCTTCTTCTACTTTATGGTCAATTTTAATAGTGACATTATATAGGATATTATTATCTGCCATCTTAATTTATCTGACAATTGACCATGGTCAATTTCTTATGCTTTAATAAGTAAATACAACTTAATGTTTAGTAGCTCCCTAATTTACTTTTCGAAATAAGGGATCATTTTCCTAAAACGCACAATTCTTCAATAAAGTTTTGAAAAAGTGATGCGTGCAAATATAATGATAAAGGTGAAAAGATTTTTTCGATTATAGATTAAGCTAAATCATATAAAAAGTGTAAATATTCAAGTTCAAACTATGAATTTTCTCTAGTATCTACCTGAAAATTGGCGGAAAGTAATGTTTTTTAGACATTCTAGCAAAGAAGGATTAAGGATCATTTACTATCTGCAAATTTTGATTATTTTTGTCAGCCAAAATTTTTAGGCATAATTAAATATATTAGCAAGATGAGCAAGCATAAGATAATTTACACGATGACAGATGAAGCGCCTTACTTAGCGACGCATTCTTTTTTACCGATAGTGGAAGCGTTCGCAGGATCTTCTGGCGTAGAAGTAGAAACGAGAGATATATCTTTAGCTGCAAGAATACTAGCCCTTTTTCCAGATTTTTTAAAGGAAGATCAAAAAGTGAGTGATGATCTTTTGTTTTTAGGAGATCTAGCTAAGCAACCAGAAGCAAATATCATTAAGTTGCCGAATATTAGTGCTTCGGTTCCACAATTGATTGCGGCAATCGAAGAATTGCAAGCTGATGGATTCGCGATTCCAGATTTTCCAGAGGAACCAAAGACAGCTGAGGAGAAGGAAATAAGAGCGAGATATAATAAGGTGAAAGGAAGTGCGGTGAATCCTGTATTAAGAGAAGGAAATTCAGACCGTAGAGCACCGAAGCCAGTGAAGGCTTATGCACGTAAGCACCCACATAGAATGGGGAAATGGTCATCAGATTCTAAGTCACACGTTTCGACGATGTCTCATGGAGATTTTATGAATAATGAAAAGTCTCACACATTTGATGAGGCGACTACGGTTAAAATCCAACACGTTGCTAAAGACGGAGTGGTTACCGTTTTAAAAGATAATTTAGCTATTCTGAAAGGTGAAATCCTAGATGGAACATTCATGAGCAAATCTGCTTTAGTGGACTTCCTTAAGGAGCAAGTAGCAGATGCGAAAGCGAAAGATGTTTTATTTTCTTTGCATATGAAGGCAACCATGATGAAGGTATCAGATCCTATCATTTTTGGTCATGCAGTGGAAGTGTTTTTTGCACCAGTTTTCGAAAAACATGCTGCAACAATCGCTGACTTAGGTGTAGATGTGAGCAATGGTTTTGGTGATTTGATTTCGAAGCTTGATGAGTTACCATCAGAAAAGAAAGCGGAAATCCTGAAGGATATCCAAGCTTGTTACGATGAAAGACCAGACCTTGCAATGGTTAATTCAGATAAAGGGATAACGAATCTACATGTTCCTTCTGATGTAATTATCGATGCGTCTATGCCAGCTATGATTAGAACTTCGGGGCAGATGTGGGATAAAAATGGTGAGCAGAAGGATACAAAGGCAGTCATTCCAGATAGTAGTTATGCTGCAATTTATCAAGAAACGATTGATTTTTGTAAAGAGCATGGTGCATTTGATCCAACTACCATGGGTTCAGTACCGAATGTAGGACTAATGGCGCAGAAGGCGGAAGAATATGGTTCACATGATAAGACATTTGAAATCGCAGCAGATGGGAAGGTACAGGTTGTAGATGCAGGTGGAAATGTAATCATGGAGCACGAAGTAGAGAAGGGAGATATTTGGAGAGCTTGTCAAGTGAAAGACTTACCTATTCAGGATTGGGTAAAGTTAGCAGTAAGAAGATCTAGAGAATCAGAAACACCTATCGTTTTCTGGTTAGATGAAAATAGAGCACATGATGCGGAATTAATTAAGAAGGTCAATTTATATCTAAAAGATAGCGATACAGATGGTCTTGAAATTCATATTATGTCTCCAGCGAAAGCAACTAGATTTTCTTTAGAAAGAATTAAAGATGGTAAGGATACTATTTCTGTGACAGGAAATGTATTAAGAGATTATAACACAGATTTATTCCCAATTTTAGAAGTTGGAACAAGTGCTAAAATGCTTTCTATTGTTCCATTGATGAATGGAGGTGGATTATTTGAAACTGGAGCTGGAGGATCTGCACCTAAGCATGTTCAGCAATTCGTAGAAGAAGGTCACTTAAGATGGGATTCTCTAGGAGAGTTTCTTGCACTTGCTGTTTCTCTTGAACACTTAGGAAAAACATTCGATAATAAAGGAGCTATAGTTTTAGGTGAAGCTTTAGATAAAGCGACTTCTGAATTTTTACAGAATGATAGATCTCCTTCTAGAAAGGTGAATGAATTAGATAATAGAGGTAGTCATTTTTACTTAGCATTATATTGGGCGGAAGCGCTTGCTGAGCAAAAAGAAGACGAAGCATTAGGAAAGAAATTCTATGATGTAGCTTTGGAATTAAAAGCAAACACGGAAACCATCTTACAAGAATTAGTGGACGCGCAAGGAAGTCCAGTAGATATAGGAGGTTATTATTCTCCTGAGGAAGATCTTGTAAATAGTGCCATGAGACCAAGTGCAACATTGAATGCTATCTTAGCTAAGATCTAATTAGGATCTAAATGTGATTAGCCTTGGGCTGTGAGCAAAGAAAAAACCACATTGATTATTTGACTTCTAGTCATTTTGTCAATGTGGTTTCTTTCGTTAGGGCCAATTTTTTCAGTGAAGCAGGTAGGATTTAGACCGAGGAAAGTTGTAAAAAAATTCGCACTGAAGTACTAGGTCCTGTAAAAAGCATAGCATAAAATATAGATCGTAAAATGGAGTTTTGTTTTTAGCCTGAGAAAAAAGGAAACTATAGTTGCTCGGCAACAGTCATTCCGCCATAAATAGCGAGCAAGCAGATTAAAAAACTAGCTGCCATATAAAGGATTGCAGAAAGTGCCTGTCCTGAATCAAACAGCTGAAAGGATTCCGCAGAAAAGGTAGAAAACGTTGAAAATCCACCACATACACCTACCAACAAAAATAGCTTCATTTCTTGGCTAAATAAATTCTTAGCGCTTAATCCAATTAGAAATCCTAGTAGAAGGCAGGCTAAAACATTGACCAATAAAGTACCAAATGGGAATTTTTCTGAGAACGATGCCATCAGATTATTGATGCCATATCTTAAAAGACTCCCGATTCCACCGCCTAGAAATACAAACAGGATCGATTTCATGACTTCGCTTTCGATTTCAAACTGCTCTTCTTGATTCTTTGTTGACGAGCATATAAAAAAAGCAAACTTGTAAGGATAATAGCAATACTGAAAATGACCATTAGAAGGTAAAGGTTACCAATGCCTTGGAGTTGTACTGCCATGAAAATAAATAAAATATTGACCAAAACCAGTACGCCAGTTGATTGCATATGTGTCAGACCAGAGTCTAGTAGTAAATGATGAATGTGGTTCCTGTCTGGTTGGAACGGTGAACGTCCCTTGAGAATCCTCATGGTAAATACTCGTAAAGTATCGAATAAGGGCAGTATTAATATGCCGATAGCCACTGAAGGTGCAGATTTTATGAAATAAGGAGAATCTCCTAAGTCTTGATGTAATTCTATAAATTGAATAGTTAAAATAGAAGCGACTAATCCCAATAATAAGGATCCAGTATCTCCCATAAATATCTTCGCAGGGGAAACATTATATTTCAGAAAAGCAACTAAGGATCCAGCCAAAGAAAATGCTACAATCGCGATTTCGAGTCGGTCTATTAAGAAAAACCATGAGCCTAAAAGAACGCTGATTAAAGTTCCGATACTCCCGGAGAGTCCATTAATTCCATCGATTAGGTTGAACGCATTGATGATGACGATAATCGTGAAAATAGAAAGCGCGATGCCTACATATTCATTAATTGCATAGATTCCGAAGATTCCGTAAAGACTCGTGATTTTAACATTGGCCTTAAAAACAAGAATACCTGCAGCAAAAATCTGACCTAGAAACTTACGGCCAGGATCCATCGGATCTATATCGTCTTTGGCTCCTATCAGAAATATGATAATAAAGGCACAAAGAATATACTGCAAGTCACCGAAGTAATTGAATGGTGTCCAGAGAATGATGGAAAAAATCATCCCTGCGAAAATACCAATTCCTCCTAGAGACGGTGTCGTCGTGGTGTGAGCTCTTCTTTCACCTGGCTCGTCAGTTAAACCCTTCTTAATGGCTACATTAATAATGGATGGAATTGCCAGGAAAGTAAGTGCAAAGGCCGTTATAAAACTTAATATCACATCATACATACGATGCAAAGATATATAAATTCGCCTATTTACCTTCTTCTAACCATTCCTTAATCTTATTCGAAATATCGTTGATGCCTTTCTGGAAATCGTCTAAAGCCTTTTCAATGTCATCTCCATAAACTTCCTTGAATATTTGTTCTAAGTCTTCGTCTGGGTCATCGAATAAGTCTTCCATGGCTTGATCCATTTCTATTTCAAACTTCTTAACATCTAATTCAATAGCCTTGAGAACATTACGTCCATGGCGATCGTACTTGTATTTGAAATATTTTATCCAGAAAGTTTTCTTTTCTTCATCTGTCAAATTTGATTCGTGTTTTGGGTAACACTGATCCACGAAATTATCCATCTGGTCATCTTTTGCCTTCCAGTCTGCTTTAGAATAATCTTCATGATTCGCTGAAACTTTATCTGTAAAGGTTTCATAACCTTTAACAAACTGACCTTTAGTCATACAAGGGTCGATGGTGCATGAACTTGCGAAAATGGTTAATACTGCGAATGCAAGAATAAATTTGTACATATTGATTAGTTAGTTGATTCGGATAAAACAATGAAGATTTTAATAATATTGTTCCTTTACCCACAGAATATAGATGAAATTGATTTTTTAGATGATGAAAGTATCCGATGTGGCTATTAAATAGGAAACGATTGTCTAATTCTTAAAGATCAAAAAGCTGGCCTGTTATTAATAAATACTTGTAAATGTGGATTTTGCTTAGCTTTTGTTAATTTTGCAGAAATTTTCGAGGATTGAAAATATGGATCTGAAATCTCAAATAAACATGGACTTGTTACCAGAACACATTGCCATCATTATGGATGGGAATGGGCGATGGGCTAAGAAGTACGGAAAGCCAAGAGTTTTCGGGCATCGAAATGGTGTGAAGGCGGTTAGAGAAAGTTCTGAATCGTGTGCAGAATTAGGTATTAAATATTTAACGCTGTACGCTTTTTCTACTGAAAATTGGAACCGTCCTAAACTCGAAGTAAATGCTCTGATGGCATTACTTGTAGAGACACTCCGAAAAGAAGTAGAAACTTTGAATAAAAATAATATTCGACTTAATGCTATCGGTGATCTAACTAAGTTGCCTCCTAAGAGTTATAAAGCTTTATTAGAATGCATCGAGAACACGAAGCATAATGATCGAATGACTCTTACACTTGCTCTTAATTATAGCTCTCGATGGGAAATTCTCCATGCAACTAAATTAATTGCTGAAGATGTAAAGAGTGGAAAAGTGGATCCAGATCAGATAGATGATGACTTATTCAAAACTTACCTCGATACGCATAACATGCCCGATCCGGAATTAATGATTCGGACTAGCGGAGAAAAAAGAATTAGTAATTATTTACTTTATCAGATGGCTTATTCTGAATTGTATTTTACAGATATTTATTGGCCAGATTTCAGGCGAGAAGACCTGTATAAGGCCATTGTTGACTATCAACAAAGAGAAAGAAGGTTTGGAAAAACAAGTGAGCAATTAGGTTAAGTTGCAACACTTCATGTGGCTTAGCCGTTCTTTAACGGCAAGTCTTAAATAGATGATTAAATGAAGATTGAGATTATAAAAAGTATTTTGTTCGGAATGTTTCTATTTATGTCAATGGGCTTAAATGCTCAGGACGTAATGGGAGAAATTGATTATGACGATCAGAATGAATATGAAATCGGTGGTGTAAATGTTTATGGACCTAAACATAGAGACCCAAATGCGATTATTTCCATTTCAGGATTAACAGTAGGGAAAAAAATTACTGTTCCTGGTCCTGAAATTCCTAAAGCGATCAAGTCTTTACTTCGATTGAGATTATTCTCAGATGTAAAGGTGATTCAGGAGAGAGTAGAAGATGATATCATCTTTCTAGGGATTGAATTAACAGAGCTACCGATTTTAGCAAGATACTCTTACAATGGAGTTAAGAAAGTAAAGCATGAAGATCTTAATGAGATCGTCGATGGGATACTTACTAAAGGTGGGATTGTCACGGAAGATCTTAAAGAACTTACTAAGTTGAAAATCAAGGAGAAATTTATCAGTGATGGTTTCTTAGATACTGAAGTTGAAATTAAAGAATTTGCAGATACGATTCGGGCGAATTCGGTTAGACTTGAGTTTGACATTGACAAGAAAGATAGAGTTAGAATTCAAGATATCGTTATCCATGGTAACGAGGCTGTTTCAGATCGGAAACTTCGTAAGAAAATGGAGAATACGAAGAAGAGGTTAACCTTGCTGAAGAAGTCTAAGTTTAAGGAAGACGAATACGAGGATGATAAGAAAGCCATGATCGCATATTATAACACGATTGGTTTTCGGGATGCTAAGATTGTGAAAGATTCTGTATATCGTGATTCAGAAGGAAAGTTCTTTATTGATATCACGGTTTCGGAAGGAAATAGATATGTGTTCAGAGATATCGTGTGGAAAGGAAATTCTTTATATTCTAGTGAATACCTAGGAAGTATATTAGGAATCGAAAAAGGAGATGTGTACAACGAAGAATTGCTTAATCAGCGAATTCAGTTTGCTCAGGATGGAAGAGATGTGAGTTCATTATACATGGATGATGGGTACTTGTTTTTTAGAGTAGATCCTACAGAAATAAGTATAGAGAATGATTCTATTGATTTAGAAATGAGAATTTATGAGGGTCCTCAGGCAACAATCGACAGGGTAAATATTGCAGGTAATGATAGGACTCATGAACATGTTGTTAGAAGAATGTTGAGAACGAAGCCAGGTGCTAAGTTTTCAAGGTCAGATATCATTAGATCACAAAGAGAGATTATCAACTTAGGATATTTTAATCCTGAGAATATGGATATTGGAACTCCGGTAGATCCGCAGAGTGGAACAGTGGATATCGAATATCAACTAGAAGAAAGGCCTTCGGATCAGCTTGAGTTATCAGCTGGATATGGAGGTTTCCAAGGTCTAGTAGGTACACTTGGTGTGACGTTTAATAACTTTTCTCTAAGAAATATAACAGATCGATCAACATGGAATCCACTACCACAAGGTGATGGACAACGACTTTCTGTAAGAGCACAATCGAATAGTAATTTTTACCAGTCTTATAACTTTTCATTCACTGAACCGTGGTTGGGAGGAAAGAAGCCGACCAGTTTAACAGTTGGTAGTGTATATTCTAATTTTGATTATTCTTCATTAGGAAGTGGTAAGTTTTCGATAACAAATGTATCGATAGGACTTGGAACGCAGTTAAAGCGTCCGGATGATTATTTTGTATATAGTGCAACAGCTAATATTGAGAATTTAGTGTTAGATGATTACTTCCAAGGAGGATTTACTGTTTCTAATGGTAGCTACAAAAACTTTAACCTAAGACAGACTTTGGTTAGAAGTTCAGTGGTAGAACCAATTTTCCCACGGAGTGGATCTAAGATTTCATTGACATTACAACTTACTCCATACTATTTCTGGAGAGGTAAGGATAATACTATATTCCAACTTACGGAAGCAGAAAAAGCTCGTGAAATTAATGAAGAGAACCTAAGAAGAGGAGAGGGGGCTCCATTGTCTGAAGCAGATGAGTTATCATTTATTGAAGATTTAGAAGATGCAGGAAAATTTGAGTTTTTAGAATATCACAAGTGGAAATTCGAAGCGCAGCATTTCTTCAATGTTTGGGATAAGCTAGTTGTTATGGCTCAAGCCAAGATTGGAGTGTTAGGTTACTATAGGAAGGAAGTAGGAGTTTCACCTTTTGAAAGATTTGAAGTAGGTGGTGATGGTCTGAATAATCAGCAAGTACAGATAACAGGTAAAGATATCATTTCGGTAAGAGGGTATGAGACGACAGATTTTGTTGTAAATGGTGAAGATGGAGAACCAGAGGATGCAACTATATTTAATAAGTTTACAGTTGAATTGAGATATCCATTTACCTTGAATCCGAATTCTACGATCTATGCTCACTTATTTGCTCAAGGAGCGAACTCGTATGGAGGATTCAGAGATTATAATCCTTTCCAGTTGAAGAGATCAGCGGGAGCTGGACTTCGGGTATTCCTTCCGATGTTTGGATTACTTGGATTTGATTATGGATTTGGATTTGATAAAAATCTTGAACCAGGATCTAAGTGGACTGATTTCGGTAAGTTTAGTATAGTACTTGGTTTCGAACCTGAATAGCCGTTGCGAAGGATGAACGAACGATCCGTAGGATGAACGAACGATCCGCAGGAAAAATGCCAGCGGCATTTTAGTGAGAGAACCAGCGGCACACCCGCTGGATGGGAAGCCGGAGGCATTATAGGCTATGAACCCGCGGCTTATCCGCTGGATGGGAAGCCAGAGCATAATTTAATTTTAAACTGAGTGTTCCTTGTTAGAACGTAATGCAAGGAAGATAAAATAATGTCAACAACACGCCGATAAATCTGATAGCCTCACTGGATGTGAGACCATCAGATTTATCTTAAAAAAAAGTCATGGTCTCACATAAAGTGAGGCTATGACTTTTTTTGTTTAAAGTTTTGTAGATTCTAGAATGTGAATGTTTTATGCCATCTCGTGCTTCAAAGTTAATAGCTTCATAGAATGAGAAATAGTGAGACGATTTGTGATATACTATCTTAAATAAGGTGAGTCCAGAATAACGAAAGTTATATTTTTCACACGATCAAAAGTTAATAAATAAGGTCTTTTATTTACTAAGTTAATAAAGAACCTTTGCATGGATTTTTATGACAATCAATTGTTTCATATTTATAATCAAGGAAATAATGGACGGAAAGTATTTCAAAATTCTAACCACTATGATTATTTCCTATGGAAAATGAGATTGACCTTACCTCCCTTTGGTAGTTTAATAAGTTATTGCTTAATGCCAAATCATTTTCACTGGCAGTTTTATATCGAAAATTCTAAAATTAAAAAGCATGACTATTATAAACATGTGGATGAATTAGAATACAAAAGGAGAGATTTAAAATTTGGAACCAGTACATTTCCAATGAAAGCAAGAGTGAAAGATGAAAATGATGAAATAACATTGAACCATGCAATTGGAATACTATTAAGATCTTATACTAGAAAAGTGAATCTGGAGTTAAATGAAAGTGGGAGTTTATTTAGGTCACATTGCAAAGCAAAAGATGGATGGATTGACGACTTTATTACAATTGATGGAAAACACAAATCTAAATTTGAATTTGGGAATGATTATGTTTTTCAATGTTTTAGTTATATTCATGAGAATCCAGTAAAGGCTGGATTAGTAAAAACGGCAGTTGATTGGGAGTACTCTTCAGCTAAAGCTTATAATGGATTTAGAAATAATAGTATCGTTAATATTGAATTAGGAAAAGAATTATTTAATAATATTTAAGACTAAGATTACACGCCGATAAATCTGATAGCCTCACTGGATGTGAGACCATCAGATTTATCTTGAAAAAAGTCATGGTCTCACATAAAGTGAGGCTATGACTTTTTTTACTCCGCGAACTCGAAACTCCCAACAAAATATCCTGGTCTTTTCATTGAGAATAAGCCCTTGAACTTTTTATTCAATACAAATTTCTGAGTAGGAGAGTATAGGAAAATCACTGGTTGCTCATCATACATTAATTGCTGGAATTCTTTATATGCTGCAGTCCTTTCAGCAAGATCTTCAGCCGTTCTAATGAGCTCTATTAATTCATCGTTTCTTTCATTGACATAACCTGCAAAATTGCCTTCCTTAGGATCACTATTGTCAGAATGCCATCGCTGGTAAGGATCATATGGCGCAAGTGAATAGCCTGCCGCAGATGCCGAAGCTTCGAAATCCAAGGCATACATTGCTTCATTAAATTTACGACCTTCCTTGATGATCATTTTTACGTCAACTCCTGCTTGTTTAGCATTATCTTGGAAGAGTAGACCAACTTTCTGACCCAATGGGCTCTGAGAGGCTACATATTCCACTTCTAGTTCTACAAGTTGGCCATCTATAATTTTATCTCGAACGCCATTTCCATTAGTGTCTTTCCAGCCTTCATTATCAAGTATTGCATTAGCTTTCTTTATATCGAAGTCTATTTCAGAAAGAGAGCGGTTATAATATTCGGAGTTAGGCATTATCGTTCCTAGTTGTCGAGTCGCATATCCATTTTCTAGATTATTAATGATTAGGTCCACATCAATCAAATGAGCCAAAGCTCTTCTTACATCTTTGTCTGCTAATTCAGGCTTTCTATTGTTCAGCCCGATGTAGTAGAATCTAGCTAACTCAGGAGTTGCGAGTGTAAATAGACTATCGAAATTAGAACTGTTTTTTAAGTTTTCAAAAATGGTTGCACTTTTTACAACCATGAGGTCTAAGCTTCCATCTTTTAATAAAGTTACCGCCGCATTTTCATCTGAGATTATTCTGAAGATCACTTCCTTAGGGTTGTTTTCGAGTGCCTTCCGTTCAGGATACTTATCGCCCCAGTAATTTTCTTTTCGCTCTAAAGCTATATATTGATCTATTTCCCAAGCTTTTAACTTGTATGGCCCACTTCCGGAAACGATTTCTTTAGAATATTTAACACTATTAAAAGTTTTCGCAAATTCAGAAAGAATGCTGTCCGATTCTTCTGAATTCACTACATCCTGAAGGGAATAAGCATCTAAGATTCCTTCAGGATCATAGATATGTTTTGGGAAGATCTCGAATGTGCAACTGGCCTCTTTAGCAAGAAGGAAATATTCCTTTATGATAACGGAAAACTTTCGATCGTTCGAAGCATCTATACCTATAGAATCGATATTTGCTAATAGCCCTCTCCAAGAAACTGCATCAACTTTTGGGTTCATAGCAACTTTCATCGTGAAAAGGTAGTCTTCAGCAGTGATCGGTTTCCCATCATCCCACACGGCATCTTCTAAAAACTCATAATCATATACTATGGTCCCATCCTCCATGACCTTTGCGTCAGGTACTTCCTTGATTAAAACTGGACTCATTTCGTAAGTAATAGGATCGTAGTGTGCAAGAGGTAGGAATATTAATGAATTGACCTGATTAGATTCATCTGTAGGGTTTCCAACCATAGGATTCACTCTTCCTGGATCATTAGCCAATCGAATATTGAGACTAAAATCCTGAATTGGTTTTTCTTCCGTCTGACAGGAATACATACATAACAACACACTCAGGAATAAAATTGGATATATATTCAATAATTTCATTATCATGAATTTAGGACATAGAACAATCTGCCTTATAAAGATATTTAATATATATTAATAACATATTAATAAATTTAAATGTCAAAAAAAATACTGATAACTGGTGGTACCGGATTAATTGGAAAATCGCTTTCAACTTTACTTTTAAGTCATGGTCACGAGGTTTCAGTGCTATCAAGAAGTAAGAAATCAGACGGTAGCATTCAATTTTTTGAGTGGGATATAGAAAAGGGATATATAGAAGAAGGAGCATTGGATGTTGATTTTGTTATTCACCTAGCAGGAGCGGGAGTCGCTGATAAAAGATGGACAGATGATAGGAAAAAAGCAATCCTAGAAAGCCGATTACAATCGACGGCGCTTCTTAAGAAGGAATTGTCAAAAATAAAAGGAAAAAGACCTGGATACATTGGAGCTTCTGCGATAGGAATCTATGGAAATCAGGATGATCATGCTTTATCAGAGGAAGAAGTGAGCCAAGACCGCAGTGACTTCTTAGTAGATGTCGTCCATCAATGGGAAGAAGCACACAGAAGTTTGCAAAGTGAAGTGAGTTCTTTAGCCATCATTCGGATAGGAATAGTGCTTTCCACAGAAGGAGGTGCCTTAAAGCCAATGTTAATACCGTTTAATTTTAGAATGGGGAATTATTTCGGTGATGGTTCTCAAGTATTTTCATGGATACATATAAATGACCTTTGCAGAATATTCACTTTCATTATAGAACATTCACTAGACGGAGTGTATAATGGGGTAGCACCTCATCCTGTCAATGGAAAGGAACTAGTTCGTTCTATAGCAGAATCTAAACCTGGACCTTTTGTTCAGTTTGGGGTACCAGAATTTATGCTCAAATTAATATTTGGAGAAATGTCGGAAGCTATACTTATGAGTTCGAAAGTATCAGCTGATAAGATCTTAGATCAAAAATTCCATTTTGAATTTGATGAAATCAATCCTGCAATTAAGAATTTACTACATCGGTAAAATGATGAAGTGATTTAAGATACTTTCAGAAAAGCATTGCTGCTGATCATCCTGTATTCTTAAATCACTTGCATTTGGAATTAATCTTCGAAAACTTCGATGGATTTATTTTTATTGACAAAGTTGGTAAACTTGCCCTTAAATCTTGTCGCTCTTACTAAGTGATTATCAATCCAATGATAATTACCTCCTCTAGGCTTACCCATTAGAAGACCATGATATCTAAATTTATGTTCTTTCAACCACTTTTCAGTGATTTTACGGTGTTCTTCAGTTCTAGAAGTAAAGAAAGTTATAATATGACCTTCTTCATACCATTGGTTGATAATTTCTAAAGCGTCAGGATATGGAGAACATGTTCCCATTCTTTCCGGTTCTTCATTAGGAATATCATCGCAAATTGTACCGTCGATATCAATTAAAAAATTCTTGATTTCGTCTGATAAAATTGGGCTTAATAATTTACCCTCTTCGTCTCTTAGGGTTTTTAAATCGTGATTACTCATTCGTCTAAAAGTTTATAAATTCTGTTGGATTAACCGGATGCCCATTGTACCAAAGCTCAAAGTGTAAATGAGGTCCGTCCGATAATGTTCCTGAATTGCCGATAATCGCTATCGCCTCTCCAGCTTGCACAAAACTACCAGCTTTTTTTAATAAAGAAGAATTATGCTTATAAAATGATACAATATTATTGGCATGCTGAATGGCTATGGTATTTCCTGATTCTAATGTCCAATCGGAAGAAATGACGTAACCGTCCATGATTGCTTTAACTGCAGAATTTTTAGGACCGAGGATATCCACGCCGAAATGTTTCCTATTTGGATCGAATTCTGCACTAATAGGCCCGAGTAATGGCGTTAGCAAATAGTACTGACCTAATTTTGCCTTATTTACTATTTTCTTAGGGCTGCGATTCGTGTATTCTTGATCTAGATCTAAGTTAATAGGAATGTTAGATGGATTTTCATCGAATGATTCTATCCTGCTATCTCCTTCAGAAGTCCCCACTAATCTAGTTTTGCTCCTTTCTAGATATTCATTCATCGCGAGGATATCATTTTCTAACTCTTCAGTCTTTTGTGTCAGCTCTATAAACTGTTTATTAGCTTCGACATCTCCATAACCAGGTAGAAAGGTTTTTAAAGGTGTAAATACAAAAAGTAGAATAATTATAAGTCCAAGTAATACGAAGACACTACTCAGGAGCATATATAAGTTAAGTAAACTTAGCTTGTAAGTTGATACTTCTTGTAATGTCTCATCATCTAAAATTACCAAACGGTAATTCTGTTTGAGTTTATCTTTTTTCTTTCCTGTTAATTCGTGTTCATCCATATTCCCAATTATAACGTTGTTTTCGAGTATAAATTGACATATTGTCAAAGAGAAAATCAATTTATAAAATAAATTTGCTCGATTTTTGTTATATCATATGTTGGTCTGACATTTTTGTTTTGTCAGGCCCCAAAGGTATTGAAAGTAATTTAAAAATAATAAATCTGATAGATTGAGGCGGATTATAGTTTTATTAGGGTTTTTAACGACAATTTTTCTAATTGAAGGGTGTACTGTTCAAAAGAAGAGAGGAGAGGTCGGTACGATAGGAAAGATTTATCATAATACCACTGCGAAGTTTAATGGTTATTTTAATGCAGATGTCTTAATGCAAGAAGCAGAGGCGTCGCTTACTTCTCAATATCAAGAGAATTATAATCAACTTTTACCATTGTATCCATATACGGCGACTAATGATGCGAAATCGGTAAGTGCTAATTTAGATAAGGCTATTGAAAAAGTTTCTATAGCAGCGACGATTCATGAACCAAGTCAATGGGTAGACGATTGCTACGTTTTACTTGGAAAGGCGCAATACTTAAAGCAAGACTATGAGTCTGCAGAGAAGACTTTTGAATTTTTTGTAGATGAATTTGATCCGCTGAACAAGAGGAAGTCAAAATTAAAAGATACAAAGAAAGAAAAGAAAAAGACTACACGAAAGTCTACTCGTCGACCTACGACTAAGAAGAAAAAAGCACCGAAGAAGAAACGAGAAACTACAAAGAAAAAAACAAAAAAGAAAAAGACTAAAAAGGCTGGGACTAAAAAAAGAACTAGTAAGCCAGGAAGCAAGAAGAGACCTGAAAAAACAGAAAGTAAGGCGACAGAATCTACTACAGAACGTTCTACAACGACGGAGACAACCTCAACGGTTGAAGCAGACAAAGGTACTCCATCAACTAAATCTACCAATACAAAAAGTACAAACCCACCTAATTCAGATCCTAAAGAAGTTGTTTCTTCCGCTGAGAAGAATGAGATGTTCGGGCACAAGCCTGTGTATCAGGAAGGAATATTATGGTTAGCAAGAACTTATGTTCATAGAGAGCGCTTTTCACTTGCAAGTTATTACTTAGATAAAGTAGAAGGTGACGCTGGAACTCCAGAGGATGTCAGAAGGGAAATACCAGTTGTCCGTTCATTTTACCATATTAAGAAGAAGGAGTATAGTGAGGCTATTATTTCACTTAATCAAGCTATAGAACTAAGCAAAAACAAAGATGAGAAGGCAAGATTTACCTTCATTATAGCGCAGCTAAATCAGCAATTAGGAAGACAAGATAAAGCATTCGACGCATATAATGCGGTGATCAAAATGCATCCTGCATATGAGATGGAATTTAATGCGGCATTGAATTTATCTAAGGCAGCATGGGCTTCTGGTCAAGAAACGGCTGAAACGACAATGAAGCGTCTAGAGAAAATGGCGAAGGAAGAGAAGAATTTCGAATATAGAGATCAGATCTACTATACCATGGGAACGATAAATCTCAAATTGAAACAAAGAGACTTAGCGATAGAAAATTTTAGACAGTCGATCAAGTACAATGTTGGAAATGGATCTCAAAGTGCTGAATCTTACTATGCACTTGCGACTTATTTTTATGATGAGGAAGATTACGCAGATGCAAAGTATCACTATGATAGTACATTGATTACCCTTCCGAAATCTGACGAGCGATATGATGATGTGAAGCGAAAGAGTGAAAACTTAAAAGATATTGCTACGAATATTTCTATGATAGAGCTGCAAGACAGTTTGTTAAGGGTTAGTGAAATGGGACCTGAAGAGCAGAAGAAGATTGCTGCGGCATTGAAAAAGAAAAAAGAGATGGCTTCTAAACCTAAGACTGCCACTTTAAGTAAAGGTGCTAATGTTGCTAATGCCATTTCAGTAAGCAGTGTCGGAGGTGCTTCAGGAGGAGGAAAGAAAAGTGATTTTTTCGCTTATGATCTAAATAAAGTGCGTCGAGGTCAAAATGATTTCAGAAAGAAATGGGGTTCTAGGAACTTAGAAGATGACTGGAGAAGGTCTAATAAAACATCAAGTACTATCGATGCGGAATCTTCGGAAGAGCAGATCGCAAAACGCATGACCGATGAAGAAGTACAAGCACTTTTATCTGGAGTACCTTTCAGTGCAAAAGCTAAATTGGTTGCTAATAATAAAATCGAAGAGGCTTATTTTAATTTAGGAAAGCTATACAGAACCAAATTAGAACAGTTTAGTAAATCAGCGGAGTCGTTAGAAGAATTGTATCGAAGAAATGCAAAAACGATGTTAGCCGAGGAAGCTTACTATTATTCTTACTTGTCTTATATGGATTTGAAAAACACTGCAAAAGCAAATTATTATAAGGATAAATTGGTAGCAGAATTCCCAGATTCTAAGTATACTCTTTCTATTACCGATCCAAATTATGGAGATAAGCAATTAAATGAAGCTAAGAAAGTGGAACGGAAGTATGAGCAAGCTTATAGTTTGTTTGAAGATGGTGAATATGCAAGTGCTAAAGGTTTATTAATAGAATTAGCGAATGAAGACAATGAAAAATTGAAGGGACTGAGCGCAAAAATTGACCTATTATCTGCAATGTGTGTTGCTAATTTAGAAGGTGAAGCTGCTTATATTACTTCGCTTAATTACGTTGTGAAGAAGCATCCGAATACTCCCGAAGAAGCAAGAGCAAAGGAAATACTTAGATTTGTAAAAGGAGATAAAAAAGCGTTCGATCCGATATTATACAATGAGTCTGGTGAAGACTTTAAGGTAGAGCCGGATAAGTTGCACTACGTTATTGTGATCTTATACTCTAAGAGTAGTAAGGACATGACGACTTCTAAAATTGACATCAGTACTTTCAATCAAAAGAACTTTAAAGATGACAAGCTTAAGATTTCTAGCATTTACTTAAATAAAGATGAAGGTTCACAAATCATTTTGGTTCGTAAGTTTAGCAATCAATTAACAGCGATGGAATACCATCAGAAAGCTGTTGAAGCGGAGGAAGGTTTTATTTCAAAGGATCTAGAGTATGAAGTTTTTGCGGTTACGCAGAAAAGTTATAGAGAGATTGTTAAGCAGAGATCAGCAGATTCTTATAGAGGGTTTTTCGAAGCAAATTACTAGACTGATGATATTCATCTCTTGAAATTAACAACTTCACGGTATTACCTCAAGTGAGTCTATGAATGTTTTATTAATCTGCGTCATCACTGAAATCTGCGGGAAACTTTTTCCACGATCCAACAACTATCTTTCGATTACCGTGATCATTTGATAGGCTGACTTCAGGTCAGGCTATCAGATCATTAATACAACTTCATGGTATCACCTCAAGTGAGGCTATGAATATTTCATTAATCAGCTTAATCTGCGTACTTAGCGAAATCTGCGGGAAACTTTTTCCACGATCCAACAACCATCATTCGATTTCCATGATCATTTGATAGCTGACTTCAGATCAGTCTATCAGATCATAATTAATAACTTCATAGTATCACCACAAGTGAAGCTATGAATACTTTATTAATCAGCTTAATCTGCGTACTCAGCGAAATCTGCGGGAAACTTTTTCCAATATCCATTATCCATTATCCACTATTTCCCCTTCGCCAACTTAGTCAGAAAGTAGGTTTCGAAAATAGTATAACTAAGATAGATGACCAGAAAAGGCAGAAGAAAAGCTCTAGATTCGATCTGATAAGCTTTCTTGTAGATGAAGACAATAGCAACGCACATGAACATTTTAATGATCATGTTACCGACGATGATATTATTAAATGAGTACTTGTTAGAACTGCTTGCTGCAGAAGTACCCAAAGTATACATCAAGTAAGACAATCCAAAGAATGCGATGATCGCATAGATAGAGAAATCAGTGAATTTTCCAATTTCACCGTGGCCATGAATTAGTAGAACGATAGCAAGAAGAGCTATCGTAAGGCCAAAAAGGTATTTTAAGAAATTGGATTTAGACATTAACCTACATCTTTATAGACTTTATAAAGATAAGCCGCTAATCCTATAATTATAAATATGAGCATAAAAACTGGTTTTTCTAATGCTAGATAGGCGTCCAGTTTTTTACCAAGCCATAGTAAAAGAAAAAGCAACACAAATAATTGTGTTGCCATTCCCATATATTTTAATAAATCGTTTCGTTTATTTTCTTTTCCAGTTTTAGGCATTGAGCACTAAATCTTTCTTGATTCCAGAAGGTTTGTTTTTATTGCTATTTACATTCGAAAGCGTCTGTCCTCCCATCTGGCATTTCACATTAAAGATTGCACCAGACTGAACTAGAAGCTTATCTGTAACGATTTCACCAGTGATCTTAGCCGTATCTTTTACAGAAAGTAATTCTTTAACTTTCAACGCTCCATTGAAATTTCCTTCTATCAAAGCATTAACACAATCTATCTCACCATCTACAGTTCCTGATGGTCCGATGATCACTTTACCTTTACAATTCAAGTTACCTATTAATGTTCCATCTATACGGAAATCATTATCAGCTTTTACAGTACCATCTAATTGTGTACCTGCAACTAATGAATTACTTGAGTTAGAAGGAGGCGCTGTGCTTCCAGATCTCTTTTGAGCAGCTTGTTCTTTCTTTGAATCTTTATTTCCGAACATCTTGAATTAATTTTAACCTTTTAAAAATGTAAAATAAGATATGTTTACCACATTTAATAAAAAATAGTGCAGCATATTTAATTTTTACAATATATGTCGTCACCGACATTTAGAATAAAAAGGACTTAAAATTTAGGACAGTAAACCCCTCTGTTTTCAGGACCGCAAATTGTATAAACAAGTGAAAATTCGAAAGCTCCATTTCCATATGTTGCAGCCGTTAATGACGAAACATTGATGTCATAACTGAATCCTATTCCATATTCCTCGTAATCAATTCTTGTTGCTAATACAATTGCATCTACATGGATTCCACCAGATTCTTGTCGGCCGACCCTTGTCCAAGCACCCGCTTGCCATGACTGACCTCCATTTCTGCTTTTTCCCATTGCGAACCTTAGTGAAGTACCAAGATTAAACTCTCTGTGTGGTCCTTGAAACATTGCAACAACGTTAGGAACCAAAGAAATTCTATTTCTAATCAAAAATTGACCACCCGCGTGAAAAGTAAATCTGCTCGCTAATGGCTCAAATGAACCTTGGTAGAAACTCTGATTAGGTTGATTTAGGTGATGGAAAGCTCCACCAACATAATAATTTGTGTTTTTATCGATAACACTGAACCAAAGAAGTCCAGCTGATATATCTCCAAAAAGGAAGTTGTATCTCTCTAATGACTCATTAGTAGGGCACGTAGGACAGAATCCTCCATTACCATCATGCTGAGATCCCCACTGAAGATTATCTTGTCTTATTCCTCTATTAGCAAGTGCAGCTTCTGCTCCAATTACTAAGTAATGTGATTTCTTTCTATATCCTCCCATTTTCTTACTGTAAGAAAGCGAAAGTCCTCCATGCTGAGTGCCGAATCTAGAAGATCCTGCAACATCACCATAAAATGATCCTCCGATACCAAAATAATCAGATCGTCCTACAGGTACTTTTTGATCGTATGATGCGGAGTAAGTATTATATGCATTTGAACCTAAGGCTTGTGCCCATTGATTTCTGTAGTTAGCCACGAAACGCGTATTACAGTTCATAACCCCCGTTAATGCAGGGTTAAGGTTTAATGGTGACATGTAAAACTGGGAAAAGTGTATATCCTGAGCACTTACACCAGCACACATTAAAACCGTAAAAAGAATGAATAGGTATTTTTTAAATTTCATAGTTTAAAGTTTCGAGGTCTTAACATCAAAGGCAAAATTAATCATTTATTCGGTGTATTTCTATTTTTGTATACATATTAAAGACATTATAATTTGATAAACCCCCCATTATTAGACGTATTAATTTTGCATTTTCCACATCGCTCCGAACTCTTCCACAAGGATATTGTCAAAATAATCTGCCTTTTCGAATAATTCTCTAAATAATTTAACGCCAGTTTCCTGATTCAAGTATTGATCGAAGATTAAAAGTGAAAGTATAATATCTTGATCTTTTATTGACAAACTAAATCCTTCTAACTGATGATTTTGTCGTAGCAGATATTTATAAATTGAATTTATACCTTCTGATGGCAATTCACACAAATAAGCATCACAAATATTAAGCCCGTTTTTCGAATTGTACGAAATGTTAATTCGCGCACTCCCTCTCGTTATTTGCCAATTCTTAGGACCTCTTCTTGCTAACTTTACCTCATAGCCGAGCTCAGTCAACATCGATTCTAAAATTTTAGAAACGCCCATAGGCTCGTAAGGTTCTATGGATTTAATCAGTCTTATGGATGCACCACAATGTGGACAATAATCCATATTAGTAGATTCTTCGAAAACGATGTTCAGACATGAATTACATCGAACACCTGGCAAGTTGCCGCCTTTCTTGAAATCATGTAAGGTATCTAGTAAATATCTGACCGGAAGTGAAAAACCAATATTGTTCCCATCTCGTATCACGAATGTGTTAATTCCAATAACGCTTCCGTCTCTATCAAGTAAGGGCCCACCACTATTTCCAGGGTTGATCGCTGCATCATGTTGGATATAAGTGATTCCGGATTGCTCATGCAAGAGATTACTGATAATCCCTGTGGTAACCGTGTATTTTAATCCATAGGGATGTCCGATCGCAATCACTGGATTTCCTTCTGATAAATCCCCGATTCTCTCTACATCAACTTTTAAATGTTTCAATTCTGGCGGTGCTGATATAAAGGCAATATCAAATTTAGGATCGATGTAAATGACATCTACTATCTGTTTCTTGAAAACCCGCCCATCAATTGCAACTTCCGCATTATCTCTGACCACATGTTCATTCGTAACGATAACATCATAATCACTGATGTAGAAACCCGTCCCAGTGCTGTAAGGTGTAGCGATCTGAATAACAATATCTTTATATATTTCTATAATTTCTTCCATCTTAAGCGTGGTCTAGATTTATGTCTTTAATTAGATTTAAGAAACTTTCTGAAAAGGTTAACATCGTCGAAAAGTCAATGGCAGAAGCATTAAGATCTAAATGTGGGTGAATCGATTTATACTTGTTTTCTATTCTCGCCATTTCTTTTTTAACCCTTCTAGCATTAGGTGTATCTCCATTGATGAACTCTCCATTATTTAGAAATTCAGATTCTGTTACTCGATAGAACAGATCTAGTAATTTCATGTCTGGCATCGGTAAAGCATAACTGAAAAGACTGTAACCGACAACATAGGAAGGAATGGCAAGTGCAATGGCAGTATGCTTATTTTCTTTATACCATTGCATTTTATTCAATTCACTTTCTATTAACTGAGTTAATGTCTCATGTGGTGTTGGTACAGGTAGACCGAAAGTGCTTATCACATCATAAAGTTCTGCTTTAATTTCTTCTTTATCCTTCTCTAAAATTTTCCTAAATGATTTGATGAAAAGATTATTTTTTAGTGCGACTTCACTCTTGTCGTTCGCAAAGAAAACCCGATGATTTTTTTCTAAATTATCCATCAGGAAGCCTTCAGGCGTTAGTAAGTAGTCGAGTTTGTAATTTAAATCTAGCAACAAAAACGATAGCCCGCCTGGAAATTGATCAATATTAAGTTTACTGGTTTCAATTTCGTGAAAACACTGGTTGATTTTATGTGTCAAGTAAACATATTGTTTTTCTTTCTGTTCCTCCGATCTGGGAATGATATGCTCATTGTTGATCGGTCGGAGATCGCTGAATTCATCTAGAATTAGGTCGTCTAATTTATCAGCCTGCGTCGCCATTTCTTTTAATCCTTGGTACAGCTTATTAGGACTTGCATCTACAGTGTAACTATCGAATATTAGAAGGATGTTGCCTTCTTCATCTAGCGCAAATCTAGAATATTTAAGCAAGTAATTTTTTTCCAAAAGTCGCCGACTTAATCCAATTTTGATATCGTCGGTTTGTGCTATTTTGGCCTCAGCTCTGAATTTTGTTTCATTTTGAAAACCTGAAATGGTTTTTGATCCTTGAAAAAATTGAAAGGTGACTTCATTCTCAGCTGTCTGATAGGATATATTCTTATTCTCTGGGTTTTTAAGAAAAGTAAGTAAGTTTATCGTTGCTTTTAGGTATTCCTCATTTTCATATGCAAGAAGTGCATCTTCCCAGACCTTGTAATTCGACGAGGGTTTATATGCATCGCTAAACCTACCGAGCATTTTTATTTCTTCTTTGTCCGTATTCCTGTTAAATAACTCATCTAAAAATCCCATTTTGTAAAAATATGAATTATTACTTTTAATTTTTACTGAATTAATTAGCTTATGCTTTGAATGGTATGGTCGCATGAAAAAAAGAATTAATTATCTATGAATTTTCGAACAGTATTAAAAAAGGACAAGGTCAGAGAAGTAATTTCTTATCAGGATAAAATACTGTGTATAGGCTCGTGTTTCGCAGAAAATATACACCATTTTTTAAGCCATCGTAAGTATAAGTCATTTTTGAATCCATGCGGAATTACCTATAATCCGATTTCGATTGCTAATAGCATTTATTACACGATCGGGATGACAGATATTAAGAGAGAGGATATTCAAGAAAATAATGGGATCTATTTTCATTTTGATTTTCATTCTCAGTTTTCTGGAACAAGTAAGGATGAAGTTTTTGAGAAAATTACACATCATCTAGAACAAGCTCGGAAATTCAATGATCCAGATGTTTTAATTTTGAGTTTGGGTTCTGCATTTACTTATTTTCAGAGTATGACGAACGAAGCGGTGAATAATTGCCATAAGATTCCGCAATCGTCATTTGAGAAAGTTAGGTTGAGTATTTCGCAGATTTCTAATATGTTAAATGTAGCGATTTCTGAGATTAGGAAGGCGAAACCTAAGATGAAAGTGATTGTGACCGTGAGTCCAGTTCGACATTTAAAGGATGGAATGATTAATAATAATTTGAGCAAGTCAAGTTTGCTGTTAAGTGTTCCTGAATTAGAGGAGGCGACCTATTTTCCATCATACGAGTTATTACTAGATGATTTACGAGATTATCGATTTTATGATCGGGATTTAGTTCATCCTTCTTCGGAAGCTGTAGATTATATTTTGGATTTTTTTGAAGGTCAATTTTTTTCTGGAGAAAAGGAAATTCGCGACAAGGTTGTGAAAGTTCAGAATGATCTTAAGCATAGAGCTTTCTTTCCTGATTCAGATCAGCACCAGCAATTTTTAAAGAAAGTGATGATTAATATGCAAACTTTAATGGAGGAATCCAACGTAGATTTTTTGAGGGAGATACAAGCAACGAAAGAAAAATTAATTTAATGAGGATTGCATTTACTTTAGTATTAATCATGTTTTTAACAGGCTCAGTTATGAGTCAAGCCAAAAAGGAAAAGAAATTCAAATACAGTGCATTGCCCGTTGTGTTTTTTTCTCCTGAAACTGGACTTGCATTCGGTGGATTGATTAATACAAATTTTTATATTCAAGATAGTTCTTACAGACCGTCTACGATGTTGTTAGGTGGTGCATATACTTTGAAGAAACAATTGCTTGTTTATTTACCATTTGAGTTTAACTGGGGAGGGAATAAGTATTTAGCAAAAGGGGAAATAGGGTATTATCGGTATTTTTATAATTATTATGGAATTGGGACGGATGTAGATTCGGACTTTGAGGTTTATACCGTAAATTTTCCAAGATTAAGAATCATAGGAGCATACCGATTTTATGGAGATCATTACGCAGGGATCAAGTATAATTTTGATGATTATAATATTCAGTCGCTAGATTCGGAAGGGAGTCTTCTCAATGATCAGATTTCTGGTTATCAAGGTAGTCTTGTATCGCTTGCAGGTTTGGTGCATACTTATGATTCACGAGATTATAATTTCAGTGCGACGAAGGGTTGGTTTATTACGACTACATTAGAATATAATGGCTCCGTCTTAGGAAGTGATTTCCAGTTTAGCAGAATAACTTCTGATATTATCAAATATATAAGTGTTGCCGAAAATCATATTCTAGCCTTGAATCTTTATGGTGGAACGACTTTCGGTACACCTCCTTTTCAAGAACTATTATTATATGGAGGTGGAAACAAAGCAAGAGGATATTATCTAGGGCACTATAGAGATAAAGCACTGATTGTTTTTCAGCCCGAGTATCGGTTCCCAATCTGGAGGAGGTTTAGTGGCGTTGCATTTGGAACATTAGGGAATGTAGCTCCAGCATTGAATAAGTTTGAAATTTCGAAGACGAAGTGGAATGCAGGATTAGGGCTGAGGTATATGATTAATCCGGATGATCGATTGAATCTTAGAGTGGATTACGCTATAGGTAAGGAGACGAGTGGATTGTATATCACGTTTGGTGAAGCTTTTTAATAGACTGAATGTGATGCTTTTTAAGGGTTAGCTTGAGTGTGAAGCAAGAAAGCGTTGCATTTTTGTTTAGAATTGGGAAGCAATGTTGGGTAGAGAATACATCCTGATATTCTTGTTCTGTAAGCCGAAAAACATTTCATAGCCTCACTCCATGTGAGACCATGAAGTTTTTCATCACTATCCATGTGATGCTTTTTAAGGGTGGCCTGAGTGTGAAGCATGAAAGCGTTGCATTTTTCTTAGAATTGAGAAGCAATGTTGGGTAGAGAATATATCCTGAAATTCTTGTTCTGTAAGCCGAAAAACATTTCATAGCCTCACTCCATGTGAGACCATGAAGTTTTTCATCACTATCCATGTGATGCTTTTTAAGGGAGGCCTGAGTGTGATGGGAGAAAGCGTTGCATTTTTTCAATAATCATTATGGAATGGACTTTAGGAATTAAATAATTCAGGAAGTAAGTTAATCTAGCTGGATATGTTTAGAATATCCTAAAATTAATTTCGTTTTTAGTCTGATGTTAGCGCTTTTTTTAGCAATGACATCAATGATTCATGATTAAAATCTAGCATCATTTTAGAATGCTGTCAGATCATGAACTTTTTAAATATACACATGTCTATGTTCAATTTTTTAATAAACAAAACGAAGAGGGAACATGGAATTTGATTAAAATACCATTTATGAGACATTTAATATTTACACTTTTATTAGTTCTTCCATTCACTGCCCAATCACAATTTCAATACATCACAAATGACTATGTAGAATTAGGAGCATTTGTTGGAACTAATAATTATCAATTGATTGAGCGAGAGTTAATGTCAGGCAAGAGCAGTAGAGGGTATGGAGGTTTAGAGAACCAAGGCCTTTTTATGCGATATGGCAAAGGTCTGGCCTCTTTTGCACATTTAAATTTGGGTATTTCTTATTCCAAAAGGGAAGAAATCTTAGTGGAAAATGTTGTAATTGTAGATAATCAGATTAAAATTGATAATGCTGAGAAATTGGATTTGAAAAGCATTACAGTGGAATTGGGTCCAAGGTTTAGAATGATAGGTAATGAAATACTCGAGCTGTCCTTGGGATTGGGAGGAATAGGAAGATTGACAAAGAACTCTAATTATTCACCGAAGGCTGGTTACTATGCACGAGCCTTAGTGGGGTTAAATTTGACTCGTAGATTGCAGATGAATGGAAGTTATGCTTTCGAAACTACAGCAGGAAGAGATAGATATCAGTCTTTTCCGGTCTCATTTGCTATCCAGTATAAAGTCTATTAAGAAATTCTTAGATTTAAAAAATTAAACGAGAAAATGACTTCTAAACAAATGCCATTTTAAGAAAGCTAAACATTAAAGAAAACTTCAGATCCTCTCTTTGGCCATTCTGTTCCTTAAGCTGCTAATTCCAAGGACAGCAATCGCTCCTCCTAACATTGACAACAATAAATTAATGACTAATAAACTATAATGAATCTGATCAACACCAACAATATTCCCAGGACCGAAACCCAACCTACCAAAACTTTTGATTAAGAAGATACTCCCGAAGACACCTGCAATCGTATTCCCGATAAATCCCATCGAAAAACGCTTATAAATTGACCCGAAAAAATAAGCACCAATGATTCCTGTGGAAATACTGATCAGTGAAATTAGTGTAGCTGTCATGTCGTGAACTTTAATGTCCGTAATCCATGTGATCTATCTTTCCTCCTAAAAGCCTTTTCTGGATAATAAAATAGAAAATCAATAATGTAAATCCAATAATTCCCCAATATACAGCAACGGATAATCCATAATCAGAAGTAGCCGTATTATATATCGTAAGAGATTCATTAATGTCATTCGTAGATGGAAGAATCACTGGAAAGATCGATGCTAATGTTGCCGTTATTCCTCCCAAAATGACTAAAGTGGAAAGGATAAATGGATATACATCTTTCTTGAATTTCTTAACAAAAAATAGACCTCCGACGCCTATGAAATAGATCAATGGAAATATTCCAAAGTAAGGCTTGTCATAGAAGTTGTCCATGGCTTCTGGATTGATCTTTAACCATACAACTAAGGAAAGAATCGTTAGTGCTGTCAAGGTTATATTTAAATTGAAAATGACAGATTTCAATTTAGTATTGATAGAAGATTCAGTTTTCAAGATGACCCAGTTAGCGCCATGAATTGCAAGAGCCACAACAGTAATCACACCTATAATTAAAGTGAACCAATCTATAACACCTGGCGTATCACTTAATGGGCTAAAACTTGAATCCCATAATGGTAAGAAGAAATAATGACCCTCATGCAGTGAAACTCCGTTGGAAGTACTTCCTAAATTGACACCTCGAACCACATTGCCGAGCGCAATTCCAAAAAACAAAGCAAGCAATAGACTGGAAACACCGAAAGCCTTATCCCAGATATCCTTCCACATCTGAAAATCAAATTGACCTCTAAACTCTAACCCTATTGCTCTAAACACTATAAGCCAAAGCACGATAATTAGAGGGAGATAAAAGCCACTAAATACCGAAGCGTAGAAAATTGGAAAAGCCATAAATAGCAAACCTCCACCGGCAACGAGCCAAACCTCGTTTGAATCCCAAAAGAGTCCCGCGGATTTAGCGATGACGACTTTGTCTTTTTCCGTTTTTGCGAAAAATAAGTGAATAATACCAGCTCCGAAATCATATCCGTCGAGAATGAAAAATATTGCCAATACAGTGGCGATGATGATATACCAAAAGACTTCCATAGCTTAATGAATTTGAGGTTTTGGTCCTTGATGAATAGTCTTTCCGACTAAGACTAAAAATAATAAACCCAATAAAATATATAATCCTACGAATCCAATGAGTGTGAATAAAGTATTTCCAGAAGAAACAGTGGGCGAGACACCATCGGAAGTTCGAAGCAATCCATAGACGAGCCATGGTTGACGACCTAGTTCAGCTACATACCAACCTGTAATATTAGCAATGTAGGGAAATGGGAAAAGAAACATAATCCCCCAAAGCAACGATTTGATTTTATATAATTTTCCTAACAGCAAGAACAACACTGCAAGTCCCATTACTCCAATGAATATGGTTCCTAAACCGACCATTATATGATAAGAATAGTAAAGTGCGGGTACGTTATCTGGTAGGACGTCCTCTTCGAACTGATCCATTCCCTGAATCTGTGCATCCCATCTGCCATAAGTTAGAAAACTAAGGACATTCGGTACGGCAATTTTATTATCGAGCTTTTTCTCAACCATGTTAGGCTGACCGATGAGCACAATTTCAGAACCTGCATGCTCGGTTTCGAAAATTCCTTCCATCGCAGCGAAGGCTGCTGGTTGGTACTTTGCTACATTCTTCGCATTCCAGTCTCCAGTAGGAAATGCGACAAGTAAACTTGAAACTAAGCCTATAACCACTCCTGTTTTCAAGAACAATTTTCCGTATTCTACATCTCTATTATTTAGAATATAAAAAGCACCGATACTGGCGACTACAAAAGATGACGTCACTACGGATGCCGCTTGATTATGCAAGAAGGCAGGGAAGAGCCAAGGATTGCTGAATAAGGCCGAAAAGTTCTCAAGAACAAAAGTCCCATTTTCTAAAATCTCATATCCGACAGGATGCTGCATCCAAGCATTAGTCGCAAGGATTAAATATCCACTCGCCCAAGAACCTAGAAAGACCAGAAATCCTGTTAGAAAGTGGAGCTTCTGGCCCATGAGCTTTTCTCCAAAAATGAATAGTGCGAGAAAGGATGATTCTAGAAAAAAGGAGAAAGTTCCTTCCATTGCCAGTGTCTGTCCTATTATTCCACCAGTTAATTCAGAAAACTTTGCCCAGTTGGTACCGAACTGGAACTCCATCGGTATTCCTGTCACAACACCCATAGTGAAATTGATGGCAAATATTTTCATGAAAAACTTAGCTGCGTCATTGAATTTCTCCACTTTTTTTCTGAGATATTGCCATTTAAAATAGACAATAATCAAGGACAGGCCCATGGTGAGTTGGGGGAATAGATAATGGAAAGTGATAGTGAAAGCGAATTGCAGCCTATCATAAAAAATCATGTCTTCCATGCTCTTGCGTTTGAATTAAGAATGAATTCAAGAAGTTTGCAAAATACGGATTTATGATGTTTTTTTATGTAACCTAGGTTTACTATAAAGATATGTGGAATGAGTATAAATTAGAATATTTTTCAAGTATTACACCTGAGCATTTAACTCTTAACAATCTTATAGAATTCATCTGCATATGTTGCACTAACTGGAATGTATTCATCACCAATTACAACTCTGCTTTTTTCTACATATTCAATCTTAGGAATGGATACGATATAAGATTTGTGAACCCGAATAAATTGGTCTGATGGGAGATCAGCCTCAAAATGTTTCATTTTCTGAAGGGTAAGTATTTTGCCATTGGTAGTTTGGATCGCAACATAATCTCCATACCCTTTCAAAAACAATATATCTTCGTAGTTGATTTTTTGATGTCGATTTTCTGTTTTAACAAAGATATAATTTTGTGTTTTAGCAGGTGGCGCAGATTCTTCTGCCATCACTCGATTGACTGCTTTAATAAATCGTTCTAATGTGATTGGTTTCATTAGATAGTCTACCGCATTCAGTTCAAATCCTTCTATCGCATAGTTAGGATATGCGGTAGTGAATATGATTCTTGTCTTATCACCGATGATTTTAGCGAACTGGATTCCGGAAAGTTCAGGCATCTGAATATCTAAGAAAATGAGATCTACGGAATTGCTTTGAAGAAAACCTAAAGCCTCTAGCGGGTTTGTGAAAATCTGAACCAATTCTAATTGATCAATCTTTTCAGTGTATGCTTCTAAAAGTTTAGTCGCTAATGGTTCATCGTCTATAATTATACATCTAGTCATTTCTTCTAATTCTAATAATGGCTGAAAAATGTTCATTTTGATCTTTAATATCCAATTTTTGATCTGAACCGTAAATGAGCTCTAATCTTTTTTGGACGTTCTGCAACCCTATTCCACCGACTTCATCTTTTTCTTGTTTCTTAATTTTGTTTCTAACTTTGAAAACGGCCCATCCCTTTTCTTGATAACATGTAATAGTAACTGGCTCGTCCACATCTTGTAATTCACCGTGCTTGAATGCATTTTCAATTAATGGAAGCAACAAGAATTGCGGGATTTTCATTTCGAGTAAATTAGGGTCAATTTCTTGTGTTACATTCAGATCTTTGGCAAACCTCATTTTCTGAAGGGAAAGGTAGTTTTCCAGGTGTTCAAGTTCTTGTTTCAACGTCACCTTTTCCTTGTTTTCGTAAAGCGTATATTTTAAGATTTCTGACAGCTTATCTACTGCTTGCAAGGCTTGGTCACTCTTGAGAAATACAAGGGAATATATGGTGTTCATGGCGTTTAATAGGAAGTGTGGATTAATCTGACTTCGGAGTAAACTTAATTCCATCTGCTGATTAGCCTTTATTAATTCTAATTCTCGATGTTCACTGAAGCGTGAGTAAGTTACGAAGTAGAAGACTGCACCAAGAATTCCATACATGATGAAGAAGTAAAAATTATCAAGGTAGTAATATTGTAAGGTTACGCCTGATCCATAATTGACAAATCCGAAAAGGATCCGAGCAACATGCTGATCTAGTAAGTATCTTAATGTTACCGGAATAAAGAAGGCAACAGCACAACCTAGAACCAAGTAAAGCCATTTTCTCGAAGGGGAAAATCGATAAAAGCTTAAGTAAACGATTAAAGCAATTAAGAAAAATGAACCTCCACCTGACAGTGCAAAGAATGTTTGCTTTAGATTGAAACTTAAAAATCCACCATTTATTTGCCCATTGAGGAACAATTCTCTTAAAGGATCTACAAGTAAATAGAAACATAGATGGACGATAAATAAACCTTTTATATTACTCTTCATATGTTGCAAATCTGCGAATATTCAAGGTAAGAAAAGGTATCAATCTGTGAAATGGTATTAATCATCGGTATAATTTAAATCTATGCACTTACAGAGTAATTCTTCAGCTTCACCGATTCCTTTTTAATCAAACAAGGAATCGCTTTAATATTGACCTAAATAAAAAATTAAACTTATGAAAGTCTTATTAAAAATTCTAGCGTTAATCTTAATTGTAAATATTTCTACTGCATCTGCTCAATCAAAAGAAGTGGTCATAGTGGGTACAATGCACCAAGTTCCTGATATAATTAAGAATGCCTACAAACCGATGTTTAAGAAGGTTAAAAAATATGAACCCCAAGCAATCTATGTAGAATATGTACCTGGAAGTGATCTAGAAAGTGTAGCATTTGACACGCCAGAATTCTTGCAGCTTTCTGATTCGATCGCTGAAAATTACAAACTCGATCAATGCGTAATCGATGAATTAAATAAGAAACCTCTGGATCAATTTTCAACAGCAGACTTCACAGCGATGAAGACTTACTACACTGCAAAAAGAGATTACGCCAATACTAGATACTTTACCTTTCTGGAAAAATATGGCATCGATGGCCCGAAAAAACCTAAAGGCAATGAAAATGGGGATATTAGCTTTAAACTAGCGAGTCACCAAGGAATGAAATATCTTCATTCGATGGATTATCAGGCAAGCAATCAATATTATTATAAATATTGGAGAGCATGTGATTCAACTTATATCGTAAGCGGGAAGATGCAGGACATTGCAAAGCAGAACAAAAAGCGATATAGAATGGAAGTTGTGGGCACGTTGCTTCGAGGAAATGCAAGAAATACGAACCGATTAAAGACTTTAGAGCAATATCACAAGAGTAATACGCTACATTATGTTGAATCTCCGGAGGAAGTATGTGTAGAAGGAGGCAAATGGTGGGATTTCAGAAATGAGAAAATGGCTAAGAATATTGGTGATCAAGTTCTAAGATCAGACAACGAAAGGAATTTGGTTGTTGTGGGAGCTGGGCATGTGGTGGGCATTAAAGCGGAGTTAGAGAAAAACTATCCTAATCTCATAGTTAGAACATTGTATAAATAAGATCAACATTTATTTCTTATCAATTCGGAGTGCTAGTAAGAATGAATGATTTTGAATTCCCATTTGATAAGATCTGGTTTAATTGACGCCTACTGAACAGTTCTAATGATGTGGCACAGCTTTTGGTTTAAATCATTCTTATGAGAAAGATAATTTTTATTGCTCTTTTGGGTTTTGTTACGAGCGCATCAGGTCAATACAGTTTTGACAAGAATGATTTTTTTGAAATCGGCTTTGCTTTTAAGACGATGTCCAATAGTGATTATTTAGCGAAGTCGACTTATTCTACATCATTGTTTGAATGGGCTGATTCAGATATAAAGAGTAAAGAACTTGGCGGGATTGCTGTGGGGATGAAGTATGGAAAAGCATTTGCATCATTTGCACATATTGTTTTTGATATTGAATATGCTCAGTATAAAATAGAGGCACAAAGTCCAGTAGAATATAGAGAAACCGCATTAGAAACTGGTGATGTGTTATCACTTAAAGCACTAAACATAGGTTTTGGGCCTCGATTTAAATTAATAGGAACGGAAGGTTTTGAACTATCCGTAGAAGGAGGTGGAAAGGCTTTTCACACCTTAAATGCTGGCGATGATTTAGTGGGTGGGTATTATGGACGCGTCATTGCTGGCGTTAACTTAAATAGAAGAGTTCAGGTCAATGCCAAGTATGGTTATGAAAGCACGGTGGGAAAATATGCTGCGACAGATCTTCCCGCTGAACTTGCACTGCATTTTAAAATATACTAAGAGCGAATTATATTTCGGTGAAATTGAATAGATATAATGTCCAATCATAATCATCGAATGCTAATTCAACATCAGTGCTTGGCGTAATTTCGAATTTTTTCAAAATTTCTTTTGTACCACTTTTCCCTCCGAAATCACCACGGAACCAACTCATTAATGGAGTGGTAATCACCTTATTTTCTGATTCCAAATACTTACTCTTATTATCAAGGTATTGTTTTGATATTTTTTCTAAGTCTTCATTAATGGTTTTGTCATCATAGATAGCTACTGGAGGACAGCTTTTAGCGCCGCAATTCAGTGCAAAGTGAATTCTATAATCCTTTTGGTCTGTATTCAACTTTCGTTCCCACATCGAAGCGAAAAGATTAGGAATGTAGCCCCACGATAGTTTCACAGTTGAACTTCTAATAATTCCATGCTCCAGATCATCGAAACTTACCGCCTTACCAGCAATCATTAATTGTTTTGATTTGAAAAATTCTCCACGATCGCCATATTTTTCAGGGGCATCTTTTAAGACATCCATGATGTAGGCATTGTATATATTGATCCAGAAAGCAAATCTCTTAGGATCAGTGTCTAGTTGTTCAGCAAGATCATTAACGTCTATTTCTGCTAATACCTTTTTATATTCATCTGTAGGTTTTTTATCTTGGAGTGCTTTTAAAAAATCCTGTGATAATTTTATCATATTGTTATTATATTGGGCATTAAGCGGGCTGAATCCGAACAAAACTATAAGAAAGGCACTTATTATTAATTTACTCATGGAAATCTATTTTTTATTACATATACGTAATTGAATTGTATGTTGGATTGTTTGAAACGAAATATTTATAAATGCTAAGTGTCATTGTCCCTACATTTAACGAGGAACAAAATATATGTGAGTTAATTTCTCACATTAAATCTTGTGATCATGGTGAAGATATAGAAATAATAATTTGCGATGCTCCAGTTTCGCGAGATAATGGATATAAGAAGGCTCTCAAGTATGGTGTGAAGGCAATTCGATCACCGAAAGCTTATCGGGCTTTCCAAATGAACTATGGAGCAGATCAGGCGACGAACGAAATTTTGTACTTCCTGCATGCAGATGCTAGACCGCCGAAGAACTTTATTTCTGAGATTATAGAAGCGACCAAAGAAAGTGATTTTGGAATTTTCGCTTATAAATTCAATTCAGATAATTTGATGCTTAGGATGAATTCATTTTTCACTAGATATGATGGTTTATTTGCTGGTGGAGGAGATCAGTCTCTATTCATTAAAAAACATGTGTTTCAGGAATTAGGTAAGTTTAATTCGAACCTCCGAATTATGGAAGATTTTGAATTTTACAAACGGGCTAAACGATCTAAGTTGAAATCGACTATCATCAAGGAACCTTTAGTCGTCTCTGCTAGAAAATATGAGCATAACTCTTGGTTGAAAGTGAACGCTATTAATTTTTCTATCTTCTTTCTTTATTGGGTCAATGGGTCTCAAGAACGAATGATTGCATTGAATAGGAAGCTGAATTAATCTAAACTACATTTGTAACTATTCAAGTTCAATTGCGATTAGACCTATTTTATTAGAGATTTAAAGTATTCGAGGCTTTAGCCTCGTTGTAAAAAAAACGCTACTAAAGTAGCGAAAACTGAACTAGACTATTTATAAATTTCTGTTTTCATTAATCCCAACTTATTGAAAAAGTGAACGAAAGAAACTCTTAACACTCCAAGACCGTATTTTATGCTTCTAGGAATATTAATCGAAGATGCTTCCTCGAAATACTTAGTTGGACAGGTTACTTCCCCAATATCAAAACCCTTGTAAATGATCTGAGATAGCATTTCATTGTCGAAAACGAAATCGTCATCATTGGCATTAAAATTTATCCCTCTTAATACGACGTCACTAAATGCTCTATATCCAGTATGATATTCAGAAAGTTTATAATTAACCAGAATGTTTTGGGTAAAAGTAAGTCCACGATTAGCAACATACTTATACCAAGGCATACCACCTTTTAAAGCGCCTTTTCCAAGAATTCTAGATCCAAGAACAACTGGGTATAAGTCTTCTCCGATGATATTCACCATCGATGGAATTAACTTAGGTGTATATTGATAATCTGGATGAAGCATGATGATAATATTGCCTCCTAATTCCAATGCTTTATTATAGAGCGACTTCTGATTTCCTCCGTATCCCTTGTTCTTCTCATGAGAGATGATATGCTGAATTCCCAGCTCTCTAGCTTTCTCAACTGTATTATCTGTACTGGCATCATCACAAAGAATTACTTCGTCGACGAGGTCCATTGGAATCTCACTGACTGTTTTTTCTAAGGTAGCAGCAGCATTATAAGCAGGAAGAACAACAACAACTTTCTTGTTTTTATACATCTACAGCAAGTTTTTAAAATATTCCACAAAAGCATCAAATTGCATAGATCCTTTGTCTCCTTCTCCTTGAACCCTAACTCCTATACTATTATCTGCAACTTCATTTTCACCGATAATCAATAAAAATGGAATTTTTTGCATTTCGTTATCTCGGATTTTTCTTCCAATAGTTTCATTTCTTTCGTCTATGAATCCACGGATATCATGTACTGCAAGTTTTTCTTTTAACTCCTTACAGTATGGTAGAAATACATCAGAAACTGGAATGATAACGAATTGCTCTGGTGTTAACCAAAGTGGAAATTTTCCTGCGGTATGCTCGATTAATATAGACATAAATCTCTCCATAGAACCGAAAGGAGCTCTATGAATCATTACCGGTCTATGTGGTTTATTATCTGCACCTATGTATTCTAATTCGAATCTCTCAGGTAAGTTATAATCCACTTGTATGGTTCCTAGTTGCCATGATCTGCCTAAGGCATCACGAACCATGAAATCTAGTTTAGGTCCGTAGAATGCAGCCTCTCCCAGAGCGGTAGTTGTTTCCATATCTACTTCTGCAACAGCTTCGATTATCGCCTGTTCTGCAGAATCCCAATTTTCATCAGAACCAATATATTTTTCTGGCTTTTCTGGATCTCTAAGGGAAATCTGAGCGGTGTAACTTTCGAAACCCATCTTCTCTAATACTTGTTTTGTTAATTCAAGTACAGATAGAAATTCACCTTTAACTTGCTCTTTCGTACAAAACAAGTGAGCGTCATCTTGAGTAAATCCTCTTACTCTTGAAAGCCCGTGCAATTCACCACTTTGCTCGTAACGATATACGGTCCCAAATTCGCCAATTCTTAATGGCAATTCTTTGTAAGACCTCGGTCTGTGTGCGAAAATTTCACAGTGGTGAGGGCAGTTCATTGGCTTTAACAAAAACTCTTCACCTTCTTTAGGTGTTTTTATTGGCTGAAAACTATCTTCTCCATATTTATCATAATGACCAGAAGTAACATATAATTCTTTTTGGCCAATGTGGGGAGTGACCACCATTTGATAGCCCGCTTTTTCTTGCTGTTCTCTTAAGTAAGATTGCAATCTTTCTCTAATTTGAGTTCCTTTCGGAAGCCACATGGGAAGTCCTGATCCCACTTTCTGAGAAAACATAAATAATTCTAGTTCTTGGCCTAACTTTCTATGGTCTCGTTTTTTAGCTTCTTCTACTAATTCCAGATATTCCTTCAGTTCCTTTTGCTTAGGAAAAGTCACACCGTAGATTCTAGTCAGTTGTTTTCTATTTTCGTCTCCTCTCCAGTAAGCACCAGCTAGACTAGTTAATTTAACTGCTTTTATCGGTGAGGTAGTCGGGATGTGTGGTCCACGACATAGATCAGTAAATCCTCCTTGAGAGTAAAAAGTGATGGCACCGTCTTCCAGGCCATCTATTAATTCTAGTTTATATTCATCATCCTTTTCTTTAAAATAAGAAATGGCATCAGCTTTAGATATTGATTTTCTGGTAAATTCATTTTTCTCTCTGGCGAGTTCAAGCATTTTCTGCTCTATAGCTGGCAAGTCTTCAGGAGTCAAAGTTCGATCTCCTAAATCTACATCATAGTAGAACCCTGTTTCGATAGCTGGTCCGATTCCAAATTTGGTTCCAGGATACAGAGATTCCAATGCTTCCGCAAATAAATGCGCACTTGAATGCCAGAATGTCGATTTTCCAGCTGGATCATTCCAGGTAAATAACTTAATATTTGCATCATTATCAATAGGTCGCGTCGCATCCCATACTTCTCCATTTACTTCTGCAGATAGTACGTTTCGTGCTAAACCTTCGCTAATAGACTTGGCAATATCCATTGCACTTGTCCCTGCTTCATATTCCCGAATGTTGCCGTCCGGAAAAGTAATATTGATCATCATAAATGTTTATTCTAGAATGAATGTGCAAAATTAGGATTTTTATGGGATAAAAAAAGCCAGACGATCATGAATGTGACCGTCTGGCTATTGAATAAGATTATTATTTATTCGTTAAAATTGCATTGGCATTGCCACTGAGCTATTTGATAACGACAAATTTCTTAATAATTTGATCCACTCCATTGTTTAAATGGATGTAGTAAATTCCTGCATTTAACTCTCCAACTTGAAGTTTTTCAGAATTGGATCCTTTAACAGCTTTTGTATTCTGTGTCATTACTTTTCTTCCTGACATGTCTAATACATTAATCTGAACTTGTGAATCACTATTCGATCTATAATTAACATTTAGTAAATTATAAGTTGGATTAGGGAATATTTTCACTTTCGAAATCTTATCAGACGCTAACTCATTAAGAGTAGTTTCTTCAGTAATTTCTCTTGCAGTATTAACACATCCTGAAATATTGATATCATCTAAATAGATGAAATCACTGTTAGAGGAAGCATCACATCTGAATCTGAATTTAGTAGTACTAGTGAATGTGCCAGTAATCGTTACTGTTTCATATTCTCTAGAATTATTACTGAAATCACTACCTCTAGACCAAGATACTAATGTAGCATAAGAACTACCACCATCTGTACTTGCTTGTAACCAGAAGTCTTCACCGTTCTCCATGCTTCTAGCATAGTAGCTGAAATCAATAACAACCTCAGTATATCCAGCTAAATTTAGATTATCTGTTGTCGTTGTAGAAGAATTAGTATTGTCTCTTAATCTTATAGATCTAGATCCACTACTAGCGAATGTGCTTCCATTATTTAATGAACAATCACTTCCGCCATCATTCCAGATTCCGAATCCACCTTCAAAATCATTGAAGTCAATATTAACCGTTGTGCAACCTGTAGGATTACAAGGTGCACAATCAGGGCCACCGCAATCTACACCAGTTTCTTGGCCGTTTTGGATACCATCAGTACAAGTAGGTTCTACTGGGCAATCAGGGCAATCAGGGCCACCACAATCTACGCCAGTTTCTTGACCATTTTGGATGCCATCATCACAAGTTGGCTCTACTGGACAATCAGGGCAATCAGGACCACCGCAATCTACACCAGTTTCTTGACCGTTTTGGATGCCATCAGTACAAGTAGGTTCTACTGGACAATCAGGGCAATCAGGACCACCACAATCTACACCAGTTTCTTGACCATTCTGGATGCCATCATCACAAGTTGGACCATTTCCTCCTCCTAAGCAGAAGTTTGTGGTTTCTGAGCTGCCGAAGCTACCTCCACTTGCTACAGAATTTCCTCCAGCAGTAACACTATAAGATCCGTTTCCATATGTGCAACAGATTCCATCGCCATAAGCATCATTTATAATAAAGTCATAACAGCCATCTTCTAAGCACAAGTCAATAGACACCGTCGATCCATCTGCTTGATTTCCATAAGTTCCTCCTTGAGCAACTGTTACACCATTGCCATCAGTAATGCTCCAACTAGTTTCTTCAGGATAGTTATCTAAAGTTATGGAAACATTTACATCAGTTCCTGCACATGGGCAAGTTGGACATTCAGAACCACCACAATCTACGCCTGTTTCGTCACCATTTTGGATGCCATCATCACAAGTTGGATCTGGTGGACAATCAGGACAATCAGGACCACCGCAATCGACACCTGTTTCTTGACCGTTTTGGATACCATCGGTACATGTTGGGTCTGCAGGAGTTCCACAAGCAGTTGAAGACAAGAGACTTTCACGGAAACCTCCCGTATCAAAAATAGCTCTCATTCTAACTTTCTGTCCATTTGTAAATAGATTCATACAGGCATCGTCAGAGTAGTCCATGTAATTTTGTACCATATCAACAGTACCACAAGAAACATGTCCTTCATTACATCCTCCATTAGATGCATCTGATAAAGGCGTATCAGCTACAAAGTCATCAACTCCGCAGCCACCATCTCCCCAGATATGTCTAAGGTTAAGGTAGTGTCCTACTTCATGAGTTAGAGTTCTTCCTAAGTCAAAAGGAGCTGTAGCTTGTCCTGGGCCACCTGTATATAGGTAATCATTAACAACACCATCAGTTGCAGCAGGGCCTCCTGGAAATTGTGCATACCCAAGGATTCCTCCTGTAATGTCACACACCCAGATATTAAGATAGTCTGCAGCTGGCCATGCGTCTTTACCTCCAGAAGAAGAGAATTTTACTTGATCATTTGTACCAAATGAAGTTTGTGATGTCGAAGTTCTAGTTATACCAGAAGTAGCTGCTCCTTGAGGATCAACTGAGGCTAGACAAAATTCAATTTCAGCGTCATCAGCTTGCGACCAAGTATTATCAGCATCAGCATTAAGTCTACGGAAATCTTCGTTCAAAATGGCTAGTTGTGTCATTATTTGTGCATCAGGGATGTTTTCAGCAGCGTTGTTGTATACAACGTGAAACACAACTGGAATAGTAATTATTCCATCAACCCTTGCGCCTTCATTTTTTTGCATGTAAGCTCTGGTGGCTTTTTCGATTCTTTCCATTTTATGCTCTAGCTTAGGATCATTTTCCATTTGCATTTGCAAAACATCCATAGACCCACAATTTCTTTGGGCTTGAATGTTAGTAAGAAGATAAAGTGAAAACAGTGAGAGTAAAAGAATTCTTTTCATATCAAAGTTTGGTTTAAATTGTTAGTTAATTGCTTTCTCCAGAAGCTAAAATTCGTTATAAAAGATAAGGGCAAGAGTGTAGTTTGCCCAAGTTAAAAAAATAATTTCTTTTTTATTTTACTTTTGGGCAAATAATTAATCGAATAAATTAACTTTTCGCATTTTAATTGCACCATGTGCTAATGAAGACAAACGAAATTAGATGTGATTCATTAAGTTATTTTATGCATTAATTAATATTATACTATTTTAGATTTATTTTGGGTTGTTAAAAAAATAACTGTAGTCATATGTTAAACATTGGGTTTCTAAAAGGGAAGGTTGATCTGAAATGCCCTATTTCACCGGATTTGATTAAAAAATATCAATCCATATCATTAAATATTCTAGCAGAAAAAGGAATTAATGAAGCTGCTTTTTTTGCAACTGGAAGATATGAAGGGGTGGAAATGGTAGATAGAATGGAGGTTGTTAAGAAATCAGATATTTTATTCTGCTCCGAGAACATAAGTAACGAGGAATTGTCGAATATTAAAGAAACGGCACATTTTATTTCGTTGCTCGAGCCTTATAATAATAAGGAGGTAGAAGGGCAAATGCAAGCTTATCCATTTAAGACCTTTAGTATGGATATGATTCCTAGAACCTCTCTGGCTCAATCGATGGACGTCTTATCATCGATGGCTTCTGTTGCTGGATACAAGGCAGTACTAAAAGCTGCTGATTTACTTCCGAGGTACTTACCGATGATGATAACTGCTGCAGGAAGTATAAAACCATCTAAAGTTTTGGTAATAGGAGCAGGAGTTGCAGGACTTCAAGCCATCGCTACAGCCAGAAGGCTTGGTGCAATGGTGGAGGCTTTCGATGTTAGAAGTGCTTCTAAAGAAGAGGTAGAAAGTTTGGGCGCAAAATTCGTAGAAGTCGAAGGAGCAGCCGATGACAAAGGAGCTGGCGGTTATGCTGTGCAGCAATCAGAAGATTTTCTTAAAAGACAACAGGCAGAAGTTCAGAAAAGAGCTTCTAATGCTGATATCATCATCACAACCGCACAATTGAGAGGAAGACCTGCACCGAAGTTGATTCTTAAGGAAACGGTTAATAATATGAAGCCAGGTTCAGTTATCATTGACTTAGCGTCCTCTACTGGAGGTAATTGTGAAGTAACTGAAGATCAAAAAACCATTCAAGTAAATGGGGTAACCATCGTAGGGAATTCAGCACTAGCTAATGAAATGATTCAGGATGCTAGTAACTTATTAAGTAATAATATTTTCAATTTTGTCAATATTATGGTGAAGGATGGAGCCCTTCATTATGATTCAGAAAATGAAATCTTAGTTAAAAGTAAACTTTAAAAGACATGGAACAAATTACGCAATTCGTTGCGGCGAATCTTATTTATATATACCTCATAGCATTCACGGTTTTGCTTGGTTTCGAGGTAATTTCTAAAGTTCCCACCGTTCTTCATACACCACTAATGTCAGGTGCTAATGCGATCAGTGGGGTGGTTATTATAGGTGCTATTATTCTAATAAGAAGTTCTGAATCAGATGACTATGTTAGTCTGATTTTTGGTACACTAGGGATTGTTTTGGCGATGATCAATGTTGTCGGAGGATTTGCAGTGACTGATAGAATGTTAGAAATGTTTAAGAAAAAGAAAAAGGCACAATCATGATAAAGACAATTTTAGATATAGGATTTTTGATTGCGGCCATTTCATTTATAAACGGATTGAGGAGACTGAGTACTCCAGCGACTGCACGAAAAGGAAATTTGATAGCTGGCGCAGGTATGATTCTAGCCATAATCATTGCGATCATCTATCCATTAGGAGATGAAGGAAGTGGGAATTATCCATGGATCATAGGAGGAATTGCTATTGGTTCACTCATAGGGTGGGTTGCGGCTAAGAAAGTACAAATGACGGCCATGCCTCAGTTGGTTTCTATTTTCAATGGACTCGGTGGAGCGTGTGCGGTATTGCTCGCTGTCCTAGAAATGCTTAAGTCCTCAGCAGATAATAAAATAGGCATCGCGATATCTGTATTTACGTTGCTCGTAGGTGCAATTTCATTTACGGGAAGTATTCTAGCATACTTGAAACTAGACGGTAAAGTGAAGGATAAGCATGTAATTCTTCCTGGTCATACTTATGTAAATATTGCCTTCCTAATTGCAAGTATAGTGATTGCAGTACTGTATGTCTTGAATCCATCATCTACCATGCTTATCGTTTTAATTGTAATAAGTTTGGTGTACGGATTTTCATTTGTGGCGCCGATCGGAGGTGCGGATATGCCAGTAGTGATCTCCTTGTTGAATTCACTTACAGGAATTTCAGCAGCAACAGCAGGATTTATCTACAATAATCAAATCATGATAATCGGTGGAATATTAGTTGGAGCTTCTGGGACCATTCTTACCGTCTTAATGTGTAATGCTATGAATCGTTCATTGCTGAATGTGATTATCGGTGGATTCGGAAGTTCAGGTGGTTCCTCTTCTGGAGCGGACCTAGATGGAAAGACAGCGAAAGAAGTTTCTTCTTATGATGCAGCAGTAATGCTTAATTATTCTAGTTCAGTTATGATTGTTCCAGGATATGGTCTTGCCGTAGCTCAAGCACAAAAAGTTTGTAAAGAACTAGATGAATTACTCTCAGAAAATGGTGTAGATGTTAATTATGCCATCCATCCTGTCGCTGGAAGGATGCCAGGTCATATGAATGTTTTACTTGCTGAAGCGGATGTTCCTTACGCTAAATTGAAAGATTTAGATGAAGCGAATGCAATGCTACCCTCTACGGATGTGGTTGTGATTGTCGGTGCGAATGATGTGGTGAACCCATCTGCTTTAGATGATCCAGGAAGTCCTGTTTACGGTATGCCAGTTCTAAAAGTTTGGGAGGCTAAGAATGTCATTATCATGAAAAGAAGTATGAGCCCAGGATATGCCGGTATTCAGAACCCTTTATTTTTCAATGACAATTCATCGATGTTTTTTGGAGATGCGAAAGACAGCATAAATAAATTAGTGACGGAAATAAAATCTTTAGGATAGAAGAATGATCAAAACCATCATATTTGATTTCGGAAATGTATTATATGATCTAAACCTGCCTTTATTTTACTCGAATATGTCGACACTTCTGCAGGAAGACGTGACAGATGGATTGCCAGAGGAATTAAGCAGGGCAATAGTGGATTATGATGCAAGTTTAATCAATACAGAAACATTCATATGGAAGTTTCAGCATTATAAAAATGGTGATTTAGATCCACTTGCTATTATCAATTGCTGGAATAGTATGCTTGATAAATTTCCTGCTCATCGTTGGGACTTTTTAGAAAAATTGAACGAAAAATATAACCTTTACCTTCTTAGTAATATCAATGAATTGCACTTATCTACGGTATATAAACACATCACAAAAGTTCACGGTAGAATAGATTTCGAAACAAAATATTTTAAAGCGGTGTTCTATTCTCATCTCATTCATTTAACGAAGCCGAATAAGGAAATTTATGAATATGTCCAAGATGGACTCCATCTTAAAGGCAGTGAATTGTTGTTCATTGATGATAGAAAAGAAAATGTAGAAGCAGCAAAAGCTTATGGCTGGAACGCAATACAACATAACCCAGAAGTTGATATCGTTAATGTTTTTGATGTTTATGTAGGTCAATTTTAAAGTATGATTACAGAGTTTGATATCAAGGTGGAGAAAATGAGAAAATACTGTCTGTTTGCAGATAGATGCCACAGAGATGTTCGGACGAAGTTGATTAAGGATAAGATTTACGGAGATGAGTTAGAGCAAATAATGGCGGTACTGATCGAAGAGAATTTTCTAAACGAAGAAAGATTTGCTAAAGCTTTTGTAAAAGGTAAATTCAAACAAAATAAGTGGGGTAAGAAGCGGATAATGATGGAATTAAAACAGCGTGGAATTTCTCCTTACTGCATTAGAAAAGGCTTCGAAGAGATAAGTGATGAGGAATATTGGGAAATGGCACGTAAATTATATGAAAAGAAATTCGATCTTGTGAGAGAAACAGATCTGTATAAGAAAAGGCAAAAAGTGCTGAATTACATGATAAGCAAAGGGTATGAATACGAAGTGGTGAAAGAATTCATGGGCTAGTTGCTCATTGAAAACCATTGCTCGATCGATATCCTAGAATTGAAAATACAAAACCTGGACAATATGGCTTTTAATCTTACTTCTAAATACGAACCTACAGGAGATCAACCAGCTGCAATTAAGCAATTGGTAAGAGGCATTCAGAATAATGATGATGCTCAAGTATTATTAGGAGTAACAGGTTCTGGAAAAACATTTACTATTGCTAATGTTATACAAGAGCTTAATAAACCTACATTGGTCCTTACCCATAATAAGACTTTAACGGCTCAGTTGTATGGGGAATTCACAGAGTTTTTCCCCGATAATGCTGTTGAATATTTTGTTTCTTACTATGATTACTACCAGCCTGAAGCGTATATGTCAGTTTCAGACACCTATATAGAGAAGGATCTTTCTATCAATGAACAGATCGATAAACTAAGGTTGAGAGCAACATCTTCGCTGCTTTCTGGACGTAGAGATGTGATCATAGTAGCTTCAGTTTCTTGTATCTATGGTATGGGGAATCCAGAAGATTATGCAGGCTCTATTATCCGAATAAAAAAAGGAGAAGTGATTTCGAGAAATGCATTTCTTTATAAATTAGTTAGTAGTCTTTATTCACGATCTGATATCGAATTCAAAAGAGGGACATTTCGGGTGAAAGGGGACACGGTAGATATAAATCTACCTTATCTGGATTATGGATATCGAATTACTTTTTTCGGAGATGAAATAGAAACAATCGATCGCTTAGAGTTAGAGACGGGGAAGCGAATAGAAGGCATGGATGATGCAGCAATCTTTCCAGCAAACTTATATGTGGCACCGAAAGATAAACTAACAGAAATTATTAGAGATATAGAAGATGAACTCTATCGACATGAAAAGTTTTTCGAAGCAGAAGGGCGCTTCTTAGAAGCTAAGCGGATTAAGGAGCGGGTCAATTTTGACTTAGAGATGATAAGGGAACTTGGATATTGTAATGGAATAGAAAATTATTCACGATTTTTCGATGGGCGGAAGCCAGGAACTCGGCCATTCTGCCTGCTTGATTATTTTCCAGAAGACTTCTTAATGGTTATTGATGAAAGTCACCAAACAATACCTCAAGTTCGAGGAATGTGGGGCGGAGATAGAGCGCGAAAATTAAACCTAGTCAATTATGGGTTTAGACTACCTTCAGCGATGGATAATAGACCACTAGCTTTCGAGGAATTCGAAAGGATTGTTCCACAGGTGATTTACGTAAGTGCAACCCCTGGAGATCACGAACTTGAACAAACAGAAGGTGTAGTGGTAGAGCAAGTTGTTCGGCCAACAGGTCTGCTAGATCCGCCGATAGAAGTTCGTCCAAGTATTAACCAGATTGATGACTTACTGGATGAAATTAGCAAAAGAATTGCGGTTGATGAACGTGTCCTTGTCACAACTTTGACAAAAAGAATGTCGGAGGAACTAACTAAATACCTTATCAAATTAGAAGTAAAAACAAGATATATCCACTCAGAAATAGACACGATGGATCGAGTAGAAATCCTGCGAGACCTTCGATTAGGAGAGTATGATGTTTTAGTTGGGGTCAACTTGTTAAGAGAAGGACTGGATCTTCCTGAAGTTTCTTTAGTAGCGATCATTGATGCTGATAAAGAGGGTTTCTTGAGAAATGAGAGATCGTTAACACAGACTGCTGGGCGTGCGGCGAGAAATTCTAATGGATTGGTTATATTTTATGCGGATAAGGTTACAGATTCGATGCAGAAAACGATAGATGAAACGAATCGACGTAGAATAAAACAGATCGAATACAATGAAGAGCACGGAATTACACCTACGACCATTTTCAAATCTAAAGAAGATATATTAGCACAGAAGTCGATACTTGATATTAAAGGGAAAGTATCGAAAGCTTATGTGGAACCAACAGGTTCATCTATTGCTGCTGATCCGGTAGTAGGATATATGAGTAAGGATCAACTCGGTTCATTAATTGATGCAACGGAGGCTAAAATGAAGAAAGCAGCTAAAGAACTAGATTTTATTTCTGCTGCACAATATAGAGATGAGCTGAATGCACTTAAAAAGAAGCGGAAGGCTAGTGTATAAATAAAATGATCATTTAAATTTTTGTTATGAGCTGGATTAAAAAAATATTCGGAGGGTCAACTAGTAAGCCTATTAAAGATGACAAGCCGAAAAAGTCAAATAATAAATCAAGTTTCATAACAAATAGTGCGGAGTTTCCGATTGGGGAAATAGAACTAACAAATACCAATACACTTCGGATTGATGCGATTATAGCGATGTCGAAACTTTCCGAAATCGCAAAGGAAAGAGGGCTAGAAAGCAAGGAGGAAGTGATGTACACTACACTCATAGAGAAAGGAGCGATGACTATTCCTCTGATCAGCAAAATGGGAGATGAGCAGTATGCTTTTTATTTCATTTATAATGAGGATGATTTAGCCAAGTATCAAGATCTAAGAAGAAATATAGGAGAAACAGCATTTAAGCATTTAGTGCATTTCAGCGCACTACCTGTTGATACAGTCGTTCCAGAAAAGAAAATAGTAGAGCCATTACAACTTGCTGATATTCGGTATGACAAAGATATTTCTTGTCAAGGTGATTTTGCCGTATGGTGGGCGACAGAGTCGGATGAGGTTTTTCATAATTCTTTGTCGTATAATTACTTAGAAAAGATTAATCAGATTCTCGAAAAGTATGGAACATTTCTTCATGGGTATGTGCTTAGGCAAACAAGGATTAATGCAGACGAACAAATAAAGAGAACCCTATTTCCATCAGACCGAAACCAATATGGGTTGCAAGGGCCAGATGGCACAGATATAGTCTTAGAAATTTCGCATGATTTAGGAATTAGGTTTTATTTTCCAAGTCCATCGACGACTAGAAAATACAGAGAACAATTCCTTAAGTCAATGCTGGTTGATTTTATGGCTAATTTTGTTGAGTTGACACAAATGAAATTTGATCATGACCAGCCAGAACATGTGAAATTTTCTCAGTTAATAAATAATGGTCTTCTGAATGCAAAGCAATTAGAATTAAAAGGGGAAGCGATTTCGCAATATGGTGTATTGAATGATGACCAATATGAGTATGTTTCTTATTCGCTAATACCATCTTGGTCTGGATTTAATAATAAGGAGAATTTTGGCGTTTTCATGAAACTAGTAAGAGACTACTTCGAAAAACATAATGTGTCCATAGCAATAAATGACGGGGTGGTGAAAGTGCTGGATGAGGGATTTGGGTTGAGCAATCTAGGGTTGCAGAATTTAGCGCAACACTGCAGTGGTTTGAATGTGGAAGATTACGAAGGTCAGATTTCTGTACATTTTAATCAGATGATCGAAGCGCAGAAGAATCAAGCGGCTTTCGACAAGCATAAAGGTAATTTCGATTTTGCTCAGGAGTTTGTAAGCATTAGGATTCAGCATGAATCATTTGCGAAAGTTCCTGTTAATGCTGAAAAGGTAACGAAGCTCATTGCAGGAGATATTTATGCTGTTTTGTGTTTTGATCTTCCTACGACAGTTGTAAGTATTTCAGGGAACGACATAGAAAGTTGGGACAAGAGTTTTGATGAATTGTATGAATTAGGCTTAGAGAATATGTTTAATAAATACGAGTTTCCGATTTCGGAAGTCGAAGTTAGTGGTGTCAATTTTCACGTTTCAGAAGCTCAACATTTTTATATTCCTAACACCATTTTGGATCTATCTAATCGTCCAGACTTACTTGGGAGATATGGTGCTTTAGTTGCTGCACCTACTCGGTCATTGCTTTTTATTTATAAGATTGACTCCCTCGAAGTTGTCTCGGCGATTAATGTTCTCATTCCGATCGTAGATCAAGTTTGTCAGAAAGGCCCAGGATCTATAAGTTCTAATATACTATGGTATCATGAAGGGGAATTTCAGAATTTTGAGTATCGTATCGAAGAAGGTAAAATTGCTATTACGCCTTCTTCTGAGTTCATTAAAGTCTTAGAAGAAATAGGTAAGTAGGCATTCGATAAGTTTTGCTTTTTAGGAGGTAGGTAAATGTATTATTTTGTCTTAATTAAGTAGTCTTGATTCATGGATGTCTAAGTAATTTCTATATTTGATGATTCATTATAAATAATATAGAGCATGCATATTCACACAAAGTTTTTTTTATTGATCACACTATTATCACTTGCAAGTTGTATCGGTACTAAGCAAAATACGAACGAGACTGAAGGTATCGAAAGAACAACAAAACCACTCAGTGAATTTTCGGCTGAAAATATAAATGCTGCTCAATCATTAGAAGAAACAACTGAAATCATTTCAGCATTGGCGTCAGATGAATTCGGAGGGAGAAAACCTCTGACAGATGGATTCAAAAAGGCAGGCGAATATGTGGAATTGTATTTAAAGAATAACAAAATATCACCTTATAGGAATCAATCATACAAGGACAGTGTAGACTTAGATGGAAGTATTACGAATAATGTAGTAGGTGTCATTAGAAATGATTCGGAAAGCAATGACTATGTAATGATTTGCGCACACCTAGATCATTTAGGTGCTGCTAAAGGGGATGATAAGGTGTACAATGGAGCGAATGATAATGCAAGTGGTGTTACAGCTGTTCTTCAAGTTGCTAAGGTACTTGCTCAATATGATTTTAACCAAAACATTATCGTCGCATTGTTTACAGCAGAAGAATCAGGTCTCGTCGGTTCAAAGCAATTAGCCACAAAATTAAAAGCTGAAAATAACAACTTGACTCATGTTTTTAATTTTGAGATGATCGGTAAGACGCTGACTACAGGAAGTAATCAAGTCTATATTACAGGTTTTAATAAGTCTAATCTAGCAGAAGAAATGAATAAAGCGGTCGGTTTCGAATTTGTAAAATTCCTCCCTACGGCAGTGAAATACCAACTATTCTCAAGATCAGATAACTTTCCGTTTTATGCGGAGTTTAATATCCCAAGTCAGACGATTTCAACGTTTGATTTTGAAAATTACAATTACTATCATAAAGCAGGAGATGAAGTTGAATTGATGGATCTTGAGAATATGAATGATATCATTCATACTTCCACTTTAGCTATTGGCAAAATCCTTCAAGATAATCAAGTGAAGCTGAATGAGAAATAGTCATTATGGTAGGTTGATATTCCTTTAGAATTATAGCTTGATCGATTTAAAATGATAACCCTTATTCGAGTATTCTTCTAGCACTTTAGGCAGCGTATATTGTAATTTCTCTATAGCTTTTATGTTATCGTGAAATACAACGATAGATCCCTTCTTCGTATGGGTGATGACATTATTGTAGCATTGTTCTTTCGTTATCGATTTGTCAAAATCTCCACTCAAAACATCCCACATGATTATTTTATAATGTCTCTGTAAGAATTGCGCTTGGGTAGGTTTTATTCTACCGTATGGAGGTCTGAAGAAAGTAGAATCCATCATACTTGCACAGTATCGAATATTGTGGAAGTATGATAAATTATCTGTTGCCCATCCGGAAAGGTGATTGAAACTATGATTACCTACTTGATGTCCTTCGTCCAATAATCTTTGGAAAATTTCAGGATGCTTTTTAATATTATCACCTACGCAAAAGAAGGTGGCTTTAGCATTGTATTTTTTTAGCTCGTCTAATACCCACGGAGTTACTTCAGGAATAGGCCCATCATCAAAAGTCAGATGAATATGTTTCTCTTCTGTAGGAATTCTCCATACAAAGTTAGGGAAGAGGGATTGGAAAAACTGGGGTGTTTTAGCCAAGTACATAGACATAATGGTCTGAGTTCAGAAGATTAAAAATAATTTGCATAATAAAAATAGATAAAATATGCCAATAATGCTCAGAAGTGGTCGTAAACTAAACGTTAAAGTCCTAGAAAAGAAGTGTTTGTCAAATCAAGCATATTTTTCTATCTTCTTTTGAAATAATTTGGAAACCAATAAAATCTTAGGATTTTATTAAAATGATGACTGGAGGACAGACTAAGATCGCCTACATTTTTGTAATATATATTTATCTGATTTCATTGTATATATAAATTAAGCTATACAGCGATTTGTAGGGTATTAGATAAGTCAGGGAGTCTATATTTTATGGTAAAATTGACAATAAGCAGAATTTGTCCATAGAAGTGGCACAATCTTTACAGTAGAGTAAGAAGACTATTTTGACTAAAAAATAATATTTGACATGGATAATGTAAGAGTAAGATTTGCACCGAGCCCCACTGGCCCATTGCATATTGGCGGAGTACGGACGGCACTTTATACCTACTTGATAGCTAAGAAATATAAAGGTGATTTCATCTTAAGAATAGAAGACACAGATCAGAATAGGTATGTAGAAGGAGCGGAAGATTATATAATTAGATCTTTAGAATGGTGTGGCATTACTCCAGATGAAGGACCAGGTTTCGGTGGAGATTATGGGCCGTATCGACAGTCTGAGCGGAAAGATATTTATGGAAAATATGCTAAACAACTGGTCGAAGCTGGGAAAGCATATTATGCTTTCGATAGTGCAGAAGAAATATCTGAGATGAGAACTAGATTAGAAGCAGAAGGCAATCGTGCTCCGAAATATGATCATAGTTCTAGACTTTCGATGAAGAATAGTCTGACATTGACAGAAAAAGAAACTGCTGATCTCCTTGCTAGTTCAGATGACGTTATTGTCAGATTAAAAATAGAACCAGGAGAAGAAATTGTAGTAAATGATATCATTCGAGGTGAAGTGAAATTTAATTCTTCAGAATTAGATGACAAGGTTTTGCTGAAAGCAGATGGAATGCCTACCTATCACATGGCGAATATTGTCGATGATAAATTGATGAAAATTAGTCACGTTATTAGAGGAGAGGAATGGTTGCCAAGTACAGCACATCATGTCCTTTTGTATAGAGCGCTAGGCTGGGAAGAAACGATGCCTAAGTTTGCACACCTATCACTACTCTTGAAACCTAATGGTAAGGGAAAACTAAGTAAAAGAGATGGAGCTAAGTTTGGATTTCCAGTATTTCCTTTAGAATGGAAGGCTGAAACAGAAGAAGATTCCTTTACTGGATTTAGAGAGTTTGGTTTTGATCCTAAGGCAACGGTCAATTTTCTAGCCTTTCTAGGTTGGAATCCAGGTACTGAGCAAGAAATATTTACCATCGAAGAACTAGCGGAAGCATTTAATTTAGACCAAATTGTAAAATCTGGTGCGAGATTTGATATAGATAAAGCTAAGTGGTACAATCAACAATATATTATCAATAGTGATAATAAAGATATTGCAGCTTACTTGAAGGTGTTTGATGCAGAAACTTATGAAAAGGTATCCGATGAATATCTTGAAGAGTTTGTTGGATTAATGAAAGAAAGGGTCGAGTTGTATGGAGATTTTTACGATTCAGGATATTATTTTTTCGAGGATATTAAGAGTTATGAAGAAAAGATGATTCGGAAGAAATGGAAAGATCATAGGCCTGAGAAATTTGCTAAGTTTTCTGAACAACTTTCAACGAACAAATTTTCTAGCGAAAGTCTAAAAGGTGAACTGGAAGCATTTATAAAAGAAGAAGAAATAGGTTATGGTGATATCATGCCATTTCTAAGACTAGCGACAACAGGGACGATGCAGGGGCCTGATTTATTTCAGACCATGGAGTTGTTAGGCAAAGAGAAGTCATTAAAACGTCTTGGTGAGGGCTTAAACCACTTTAATCAAGTAGTTTCTTAAAAGTGAGCACAATTTTTGATCATATTAGAATTAAATATTAAGTAAATTATATTTCATGCCTAAAAAAATGAAGAAGAAGGGGAAACCCATCGTTCATGAGGAATTAGAAGGTTTCGATATCAAAGTCAATGAATTTGGACAAATTCAAGGCAACTTTGAAATTGAAGAATTGAATGATTTTTTAGATAAAAATGTAGCTGATAAAAAGCTCAATAAATCTGAAGAAGAATGAGATTAGTATCTAACATTAGGTGGGAAATATCATGAATTATTTTTCATGAAGACAAAATTAAGACTAAGCTTTTTTTGGATTACTACACTTCTTTTCATTAACTCGATTAATGGACAGATAACCTTTGTGAATCCCCCTGAAGACATCACTGTAACTTGTGATACCTATAACCCGTTTCCGTCAGAAATCGAAACCACAGATGATTGTGATGGGGATATTTTTGTATTTACTACTAATTTTTCTGATAGAGGTAATGATGTAGATACGTGTAACTTCTATGTATACACTGTATCTAGAACTTTTACGGCAACTAATAATTGTGCTGATACCGCTCGATATACTCAGATCATTTCTGTTGTTGATACAGTCGGTCCAACATTTACACCACCTCCAGCAGTCACGATCAATTGTTCTGATCTAAATAATTTACCAGTTGCTGGAAATATCACACCATTTGCTGACGAATGTGGGGGACCTATTTTTTCCACTTATGAAGATGAAGACATCGAAATGATGTGTGATAGCACCATAGAAAGAACATGGACAGTGTACGATGTTTGCGGGAATTCCAATTCAGCAATTCAATTAATTACAGTCATAGACAATACACCACCGATTTTTGTAAATGAACCGCGAGATATTAGTGTCATGTGTGGCATGGTCGATAATCCGTATCCAATATTTAATGATTGGGTGGATAAACTTGGTTATGCAACTTATAGAGATGCTTGTAATCAAGTTGATTACGTTTTTGCGGCAGTTCCAGGATCATACGATATTAATGATATCGCTACTTTTCCAGGTACTCACCCAAGTGGCTTGAATGCACCTGAATGCGGTGTTGTTCCAGGTGCTATACAGTATGAAACGGTTGATTTTATTATTGTAGATGACTGCGGAAATGCAATGGCTCAATCGGCTACTTTTTACTATGTAGATGAAGTGCTTCCTATTATAGGAGATTGTGCTCCGAATATTACTGTCAATCTTACTGGCGGTGATTGTACTACGAATCTAACATTTGATATTCCGGAAACATCGGATTCTTGTGTCATAGAAAATATAGAATACGCCTTTTCTGATATGAAATCGGTATCATCGGAAACTCCGGGTGCTGAAAATATTATTGTCGATACTTTAAAAGTTAGACTTGGAGAATACACTCCAGAAATTGAATTCAAAGAAGAGAATTTCTTCACGGTTACTTTAACCAATATTGATGGAGAAGGTGAAGGAGAATTTTTTCACATAGAAGATGAAAACAATATAGAAATAGGAGTAACACCATTGTTAAGCGAAGAATGTGGTAGCTTATCTTTCGAGTTAGGTCCTTTCACAAAAGGTGAGATGCAAACATGGGCAAGTGATGGATATATTTCCTTTTACTTTATTGCTGATGTAGATGAAGCAACTCCTGCTAATAGTATTAATGATGTTTGTGACGATGGATCGATAACCGTTAGCCAAACTATAACGATAGAACGTGAGACTGGGAATATAACAACCTATTTCCAATTAGATGAGCAGGCGGCTATAGAAGTGGAAGGGTTAGAAGTTTCTACAGACATCAATGCAGGATTTCATGTGGTTAAGTTTATTGCAGAAGATTGCGCAGGAAATACATCGGCATGCGTGCAAAATGTTACGGTATTTGATGATTCACCCGCTCAATTGATATGCGGAGTAAATATGCAACTGAATTCTCCAGCAGATGGATGTGAAGCCTCAATGCTTATTTCTGAAATTGCGATCATAAACAATCCGTGTGATGAAGAGATTAAATTGGAAATAACAATAGACGGAGCGATGGATATGGTTATTTCAGGATTGTACGATGAGATAAAAGACAGTTTAATCTATTATCCTATTGGAACATCAACGATTAGAGTTGTAGCTTCTGATTTTTCTAATAATCAGTCTCAATGTTCATTTACGATTCAAGTTGAAGATGATCAGTTCCCTATTGCAATATGTGACAATATCGATGTGCCAGTAGTTGCTGTTCAATTAGAATCATTTACATTGTCACCGTTTATGCTAGCTGGAAATTCTACAGATAATTGCGGTATCCGAAATATTGTCATAGAAAATAATAGATACAGCTGTTTTGATTTGAATCAGGTGATTACAAGAAATGTTTTAATCATAGATAATTCAGATAATACTTCCACTTGTACAGGAACTTTTAATATATCAGATGGGCCAGTACCTTTAAGTTTTAGTGCGGGAATTTGTCCTGAAGATTCATTAAAATTATTCCTTAATATACCAGCAAAGGATGAATATACATATGATTGGGATGGACCAGGAGGGTTTTCAAGTGTTTTGGCTGAGCCATACATTCCTGAAGTACAAACTATTCATGAGGGACGATATTTTGTAACGATAACAAATAGCATAACTGGATGTACTAGTCAAGGCTTTATAGATGTAGAAATAGATGATGTAAAACAACCTCTCTTTACAACTGAGGAGATTGGATGTACTGCGATACCGCATAGGCTTTCTTCGAATGAAATTTCAGGAGAAGTGAGATACAATTGGTACCAGTATATTAATAATGTAAGGTTTTTATTAGGTACGAGTGAAGTTCCATTTATAGATATAGAATTTGAACCAGGTGAATATATTCTTGGTATGAACGTATCTAATAGTAAGTGCGAATCACTTTCTTCGGAAAGAATAGCAGTAGAAATAAGAGGGCAGCCTGAGGGAGCAATATGTACAGCACTTATCCCTGGATGTATAGGATCTCCTCTAACACTTTGCGTAGATGATCCGAAAGATGATTATTTGATTTCTTGGTATGGTCCGAATGGATTTGAATCTGATCTTCCGATGCCAGTAGTAACAGATTCATTCACATCTGCTTTTTCAGGTGTGTATAAATTAGTTATTGAAAATAATAAATGTATAACCGATACATTAACCACAACAGTTACGAGTAATGTAACACCACCAGCTCCTGAAATATTGGGAGATCGCAGACTTTGTGCTGGTGATACTTTATCCTTAGAGAGCTCCGTAAAAGGAAGTGGGTATGTATATGTGTGGGCAAGTCCATCAGGAACAATTAGGAATAATCAACCATTTCTTAATATCCCGAATGTTACTCCTAATTTTACTGGAATATGGACATTAACTGTAGAAAATGGTGCTTGTGAATCACCACCAAGTTCCCCTATTGCAGTTGATATAGAAAAAGTATTAGCCTTTCAGATCACTCCTGTAGCGACTCAATGTGAGGGCGCTGAAATTGAATTATCAACAAATGCTGAACCTGAATCACAATTCTTCTGGTCTGGGCCTAATGACTTCCAGTCTAATGCTTTCACCCCAGATATTATAGCAGAAACAGGATTGTACCAAGCCTCTATTACAACGATTAATGGTTGTGAATATAAAGATGAAATATTTATAAACACAGTAGTACTCCCTAGAATTATAGGTGTTACTGTGAGTGAAGAGGGTGAATGCATCGATCAAGAAACGACATTGACCATTGTACCTAAATTTAGTATGGCAGCAGATGTTCAATTCGAGTGGACGGGCCCTAATATCACTTCTCAATCTTCATCACTAAGTATAGAGAATTATACTTTTGCTGATAACGGAATTTATACAGTAAAACTATTAAGTGGTGATTGTGAATCAGAATCGTTCGATTTTGTGTTGAATTTTATAGTAAGTCCCGTTAAACCCACATTAAACTTGAACCCAATTGCGTGTATCGGAGATTCTCTGATCATAAAAACAAATCAATACAATTCTAGCGCGATCTATCAATGGAACACTCCCCAAGGAATGTTAGAGACTACCGTAAATCAAATAGTTATCCCGAAGGTAGATTCGGAAATAGCTGGTGATTATTCGGTACAAGTCATGATTGGCCAGTGTACGTCGCCTGAAAGTGATATTGTGAACTTAGTTGTTAATGAAAATACATTTGTACCTAATATAAGTACAGCAGGGGAGGAATGCACAGAAAATGAATTCAAATTATTCGCTGACTTGAGCGGAGAATATCCGGTTGAGTGGCAACTACCATCTGGTGAAATTATCAATGCTGATACTTTAAGACTAACTTTGAAAACAGAAGATGCCGGTGACTATAGAGCCCGATCTTTTGCTAATGGCTGTCCATCAGACTGGTCTTCACCGATTAATTTAGATCTTATAGATCCGCGTATAGGAGTGACCCTTGCTGCAGATTTCATCTACAGTTGTAATAATGATGATTCTGGACTTGAATTTTGTATTGAAACAACGGAACCTACTAGCGGAATCAGTTTCCAATGGTTTTATAACGATTTACTTTTGGGTGAAACCAGTTCGAATTGTTATCAAGTAGAAGACATGAGTGTTTTTGCATTTGGATTAAATGAAATCTCCCTAAAGTTCAATTACAATGGATGCATCATACCATTTGATGAACCGTTATTCTTAGAAATTGAGAATGTAAGAAATATTGATGTTTCTGCAGGAGATCGACAGCTTTTCTGTGTAGGAGATGGACTGATCATGAATGCGGATGAAGTAAATACGACTAAGTTATCTGCATTTTGGACTGTTTCTGAAGGAGTTCTTGTGGACGATATCACAGATCCGATGGCTGAGATTATGGTCACTGTAGATGTGGATAGCACATTCGCTGTCTGGAACGTAGAACATATCGAATGCGGAATTGTATATCGAGACTCTGTAGTGCTTAAGCAAAAAACGAAACCGCTGCCATTCTCTGATACCCTTTCTATGAGTGAGGCACAGTTGACCTTTAATCCACTTGAAAATGATATTTTAATTACTGGTAATACTTATCGTATTGCAGAAGTTTCATCGCCTAGATGGGGAAGTGCCTCTGTTTCTGGCGAAGCTATCATCTACAAGTCAGATCCAAAATTTATCGGTGGTCCTATAAAATTCACATATAAGGTCTGCGATGATGCATGTGCAGAATTATGTAATGAGGGAGAGATTGTCATTCTATATAACGCGGGTTCTTGCAAGGGAAGTAATGTCCTTACACCCAATAATGACGGTGCGAATGATCGATTTGTAATACCATGTATAGAGGAATCCGAACTTGCTGATAATTCGCTGGTGATTCTAAACGAGCTAGGGAATACGATTTTTGAGCAATCACCATATGATAATACTTGGGATGGCACTTTTAATGGAGAACCACTTCCGGAAGGCACCTATTATTACATATTTAGGAAAGACAGCAAAGCAAGTGTTGTTCAAGGTTTCATTTCAATAGAACGCTAATATGAAAAATCTATCCATTATTATTCTTCTTATTATTAGTTGTCAATGTTTGAGCGGCCAACTCGAATTGCCATATACCTCATCGATTGTTCACGGGAACTTTGTGAATCCAGCGCACATCGACCAAGAGGATGTAACGCAATTTGTATTTTTGAATAGAGAACAATGGAACGGGGCAATCGGTGCGCCAAGTTCTCAAGTAGTAGGCGCACTTGTGCCTTTAGATGATAACAGTAAAATCGGAGCTAATATTTTCAGAAACACATCAGGCGTTTCTAGTCGATTCACCTTCGATGTTAATTATAGTTACTTATTAAAAATAGAGGAAGCCAAAATTCGGTTCGGAATTCTAGCTTCTTTCCAGCAAGGAAAAAAAGATTTCACAAAGCCGAATGTATTGTTAAGCGATCCACTTTCAGATGATCCCGTTATCTCAGATGGAGTTTATAATTATTCAAGTTTTAATACGGGAATAGGAATGCATTACCAGAACGGAATTTTCGATTTTGGAATCAGTCTTCCGAGGTTGTTAGCAAACCGTATAGGATTGTTCGGCAGTGAGAAAGTTAGTAATAATACGCCACTTTTTACTTATGTCAATGTTGCAGCACCATTGGGTGGAGGATCTAAGTTGAATAATAGATTGAACTTACAATTTGACAGTGGGCAGTATTCACTTTTGCAATACTTCATAGGTTATAATTACAAAAGCCAAATGGACGCTGGTGTCCAATTAAATTCACAAATTACCAATGGTTTCGGATTACAATCTCTTGACTTTTTAGTAGTCATTGCGATCCATAAAGATTTTTCTTTAGGATTATCTTACGGAGTTCCTTTAAGCACAATCAATCAGGTTACGCCAGGTAGCTTTGAAGTATTTATCAGTTACTTACTAAGAAAAGAATAATCTGTTATTGGTCTTTAAAAGAAAATAAGGGCGTTGCCTGAATAATAGGTTGTCGTTAATTTCTCACATAGAAGTCTATTGACTTAGAATCCATTTACATTCCTTAATACATTTATACTGAGCCTAGAGAGCTAGCTAGTGCTAGAGGAATACTGTCATTTAGTTAGTTTCCATTGACCTTTTATATTTCGTATAACTTTCTTGATTTAGAAACTCAATGATTTACTAGATAAAAAAATTGACCTAAAAAAAAGAAAGCATGCAACCCTTCATTTTCTATCTTGTCTTTAATATGTGGCAATTGGTATAAAAACCATTGACATAAAACAAAACCCAAACTTTAAGTGAATAATACTTCTATACATGCTGATTTAGTCAGAATGTGTATTAAAGGAGATAGAAATTCGCAGCAAAAGCTTTATCAGCAATATTCTAAAGCAATGTACAATATCTGCTTAAGAATGATGGGAAATAAAATGGATGCTGAGGATGTGCTGCAAGGATCGTTTATCGATGTTTTTCGCAATCTGAAAAAATTTCGAGGAGATGCTTCAGTTGGATCGTGGATAAAGCGAATCGTCATCAATAATTGCTTGAATCAAATCAAGAAAAATAAGATGAGTTTCGCAGATATGCCAGATCATGCTTCAGAGATCACAGAAGAGACTAACGAAAAGATGCAATATGACATTGCAGCTGTACACAAGGCTATCCAGCAACTTCCGGATGGATACAGAACTATATTGAATCTGTATTTACTAGAAGGCTATAGCCATGAAGAGATTAGTGAGATACTTGATATCAGTACCTCCACATCGAAATCACAATTTAGCAGAGCTAAATCGAAATTGAGAGAAATTATTAAATCTAGAGACCATTTAAAAATAGAATTATGAGCGATTCTTTAGAAGATTTTATCAGAAATAATAGGGCAGAGTTAGACGTAGATGAACCATCTATTAATCTTTGGCAAGGTATAGAAGATAAGATCCCAAGTCAGAAGAAAAGAAAACTATGGAGCTCTATGGCTGTTGCTGCATCTGTAATGGTTCTAGTTGTAGCTGCTTATTTTATGGGCGTTCAGCATTCAGGGAGCGACATTAATAAGAATCTTTTCGCAAATGAACAAGACTTCCAAGAATTTCAGGAAACGAATGATTATTACACCACCACGATAGACTATAAAATGTCACAAGCGAAAGACGCTGGTATCGATAGTGAAGTCCTTAATGATTTGAAACAATTGGATGAGGTGTATAATGAATTAAAAGAAGAAATGTTGACCAGTGATCATCAGAATAAAGAATTTCTGATTAACCTGATGATTAAAAATTATAAAACAAAAATCGATATTCTGGAAAGAATAATCAATAAAAAAAATAGCAATGAACTTAAAATTACAGATGATGAGACCATTAATATATAGCATAGTATTGCTTGTTGTTGGAGTAGTCCAAGGCTATGCTGCTAGTCCAGCGGTGGACATTGAAAAGGTGATAGAGAAATCATTTGATATTACTTCAGATGGAACGCTAGATATAAGAAATAAATATGGTAACGTTACCATTTCTGATTGGGATAAGAATTCGATCGATATTAAGGTAACGATTACTGTGAAGACGGGATCGCAGTCTAAGGCAGATGAAATCTTCGATAGAATTGATATCCAGTTCAATGGATCTAGTGATTATGTTTCTGCTTTCACGGAGATAGAAAGTAAAAGCAACTCTTGGTTTAGCTGGGGCTCATGGAGTAGTGGTAATGACTACGAGATAGATTATGAAGTGAAAATGCCGAAAACGCTGTATCTGAAATTAGAAAATAAATATGGGAACGCATACCTACCAGATCTAGATAATGGCGCGTCAGTTATAATGAAATATGGAAATGTGGTCATGCGATCTATAGAAGGTAAAGTTGCTCTAGACTTGGGATATGGGAATGCAGACTTTGGTGATTTAGGAAATTTAACTGCGGATATAAAATACAGCAATATTAAAGGTAGCTCTACTCAAAATTTAAACATTAATTCTAAGTATTCTTCTATCAAAATAGGTGACGTAGTGAACGTGAAATCGGAAACGAAGTATGATAACTATGTTATAGAAAGAGCTGGAAAAATAACAAACTTTGGGAAGTACGATTCTTGGGATTTAGGTGAAATAGAAAGCTTATCTTCTGAAACGAAATACACAGACTTTGTGATAGATTACCTGAAGAAAGATTTGGATATAGATCAGAAATATGGTGCGATCAGAGTTCGAAAATTAGATTGTAATTCTGATGCTGAAGTTGATCTAGAAGTAGGATTTACAGAAATTGATTTTGATATGGATGGATGTAATGATTATGAAATAGAATATGAGGGAAGATATACAGATCTATCTTTAACCAGAGCGCTAGATGACTCAGTAATAGAGTCTGGAAATGATACTTCTCTAAACGAGAGAATCGGAAGTGGGAAAAGGAAGTTTGATATTGAAATGGAATATGGAAGGCTTAAGATGAAGTAAGCAATATTTTCGCAGCATATAATAGAAATAAAAAACGCCATCTATTCTTAATTGAATAGATGGCTATTGTCATTTTTGTGAATGCGATAGTAATGTTTTTTTACTTATAGATTTATTCACGTTAACCCATTCACAATTTCGGTCAATACGTTTTAAAATTTACGATAAGGAGAATCTAAATATTGATTAGCTTCTGCTTCTGCAAATTGTGCTTTTTTAGCATCCCAGTGTAATTTCTTTCCTGGGAATCTGTTCGCAATAACACCTAACAGTATGGTCTCAGTTAATCTAGATGCATAGGAGAATGGTGCAGATGTTTCTGCTTTCCCTAGACATGCATCCACGAACTGATGATAATGTAACGCTCCTTGAGTTCCGTAATCTCTTACAGGTTCTCCTAATGCTTTCGCTGCAGGAATACTATCTAAGTCAAGGTCAACATACTTGCCATCTACGATATGACTTGGTAATTTCATAAAGTGTGGAAGTAGTAATCTACCTTTTTCACCGATAAACATAGCACCTTGATCTGGTAGAGCATCATTGTTCGGTAATTTCAAGTCCTCATGCATGTCAGGAGCTCCTGGGCCATCATACCATATCCACTTGAAGTTTTCAGTGGTATATTTAGTTCCTGGGAATTCATAAGTTACAATGTTATTGTTCGGATGACTGAATCCATTTGGTTCTCTGCACTCGTTTACGATGGTCTTAGGTACATCTAATGCTAATGCATTATAAGGAGTATCAAATATGTGAACACCCATATCACCTAACGTTCCACATCCGTAGTCTAGCAGTTTACGCCAGTTTCCTGGATGATAGAATCCATCTTTGTATGGTCTTTCTGCTGAGGTTCCTAACCATAAGTTCCAGTCTAAATTTTCAGGGATAGCATCTGAACCTGTAGGAACAGGACCGTCATATCCCCAGTTTTTAGGAGACCATGCACGAACCGTGTGTACCTTCCCGATAATGCCTCCTTGGATTAATTTAGTAGCAAGAATATAATCGTAAAATGAGTGCACTTGGATACCCATCTGAGTAACTAAATTTTTCTTTTTAGCTAACTTATCCATTGCTCTTGCCTCAGTAACATGATGCGTCAAAGGCTTCTGACAATATACATTTTTGCCTAACTCCATTGCTGCCATTGATGCAGGTGCATGTGTGTGATCTGGAGTAGAAACGATGACTGCATCTATTTCATCTCCGATCTCTACTAGAAGTTGTCTATAATCTGCATAGGTTTTAGCATTAGGAAACATTTTCTTTGCTTCAGCTAATGCATTAGAGTCTACATCACAAAGAGCAGTAACTACAACAGAGCTGTGTGAAGAAATATCCTTAAGATCTGCCATTCCCATATTTGATACACCGATATGTGCTGTCCTTAGTTTTCCATTTTTAGGTATTTTCATTGCGCAAGATGGCAATGCAGCGGCACCTACCGTATAAATCGTTGCTCTCTTTAAAAACTCTCTTTTTTTCATCAGATTTTTATTTAGTATTCCATTTTATGTTAACGTTAACTTTTTTCTTGCCCTAATATACAATCGTATTTTAAAAGTTCAATTTTTTAGGAAAGGAATGTTTTATTATCCGACGATAACTTTGATAAAAATGTAAGTAAGATTATATCTTTCATATAATATGCTTAAATTCCTTTTATAATTTTCACAATAGAATGGAATACAAAAGTATATACGTTGCGGCCTCTGGTCAGCATGTGGGGAAAACCACGACAACACTTGGTTTGGTAGCCTCTTTCCTTAAGAAAGGATTGAATGTCGGATATTGCAAACCCGTAGGACAGAAATTTCTCGATATTGAAAAACTTAGAGTAGATAAGGATACACTCTTGTTTGCGGATCTTATCAATTTCAATATGATTCCTGAAGTTCACAGTCCGATTATATTAGGAAAGGGAGCAACTGAGAAAATCATAGACGATCCATCACTAAAAGATAAAATTCTTGAAGATCTTTTAGAAGCTAAAGAAAAGTTAGAGAATAATCACGAATTAGTAGTATATGAAGGAACAGGACATCCCGGCGTTGGCTCTATCGGTGGGGTTTCTAATGCAAAAGTTGCCAAAATGGTGAATGCTCATGTCATCATGGTCATAGAAGGTGGAATAGGATCGACGATAGATAAACTGAACATGTGCCTTGCCCTTTTCAGAGAAGAAGATGTACCGATATTAGGTGTTATCGTTAATAAAGTACTGCCAGATAAAATTCCTAAGATCCAACACTACTTGGGAAAGTGGTTCGAAAGTAATGAGTTGAAATTGCTAGGAATCATTCCTTATGATAAGCATTTGGCGCACCCAATTATGAAAACGATCTGTATCGCAATTAATGGAACCGTCATGGCGAATGCTGAAAACCTTAACAATGAAGTGGAAGATATTATCGCAGGATCTTTGATTCGAATGGATGAACTCAAAGAATCTGAAAACTTATTATTGGTAGTAGGAGCGGAGAACCTACATAATGCCATTGCGAAAATTCAAGTGCTTTCTAAGGCTGCTGGCCAAGAAAAAACCCCATTGTCGGGAATTGTCGTAACGGGAAAAGGAGAGATCGAAGAAAGTGCCTTCCCCTATATTGACAAAAATAAAATTCCAATGGTTAGAACATTGTTAGACACTTATGGATCAGTATTGAAAATCAGTAGGATCGAAGTAAAAATTAATAGAAATACACCTTGGAAGGTGAAACGGGCAATTCAATTAATAGAGGAAAATGTGGACTTAGATAATATGCTGAAAAAGTAAAAGGCAGCTCTTCAAAAAAAATGAATAGTGAGAGTTTCGAATGAGCTGCCTCTCAAGATATCTTTTTAAGTAGTATTAAAACGATAGCCTTTCGAAATGTGCTGCCTAAATCTTAATTATTTCTTAAATAAATATTATTACACAATAAGATATTTCGTAAAACTTGATCTGTAAAAAAGTGGCAAGCCCCATAAGACGGGGAGAAATGCAAACTAACTTGCGCTTTATCTGAAAAGAAAATTAAATTTTTTCTAAACAGCAATATTTAAATACAAAACCAAGTTTCATATAGGAATCAAATCATAGACTATATAAAAATTTATACACTCAATTTTAATATCATTAAATCTTTAGAATGAACAGAGTGTATTTAATATTAGCGATCACTTCGCTATGTGCCATTAGTCTTTCAGCTCAATGTATCAAGGGGAATTGCAGTAACGGGAAGGGAACCTATATTTTTAATAGTGGTTCTAAGTTTACGGGCAATTTCAAAAATGGTCGGATACACGAATACGGAACTTTGTATTTCAGCGATGGTCGTATTTATAAAGGTCAATGGTCTAGTCAGAGACGTCACGGAAAAGGCGTAATGAAATATAAAGATGGTTCTATTTACGCTGGAGATTTCGAATTAAATAACCGTCAAGGGAAGGGAAAGTTAACTTTAGCAAGCGGAGATGTGTATGATGGCCATTGGAAAAATGATCAGCTAGAAGGACAAGGATTTGTGGAATATGCAAGTGGCGAAAAGAAAATGGTGAATTGGGTCAATGGAAAAATTCAAGGTAGCAATGAAAGTAATGTTGTTTTAGCGAGCTCGAAACCAGTTATTAAAAAGGAGAAAGTGCAATATGCAAAGGAGAAAGTAGAGTCGGGGAGTAGGGTATATACGAATTGTAATCGAGTAAATTGCGGTGATGGAGAAGGCAAGTATACTTATAAGGATGGATCTTATTTTGTAGGTCAATTTTATGGCGGACTACCACAAGGAGAAGGAATCTGTTATTATGCGAATGGTGATCGATACGAAGGTGGGTGGAAAAATAATGCACCAGATGGAGAAGGTGTGATGTATTTCGCAAGTGGAACGGTGTATGGTGCGTTATGGAGTGCGGGTTATCCTTTAAAGAAAATACATGCATCTGAAAAGCCACGGTTTAAGCCAGAAAACAAGATCAAATTAGTAGAGCAAACTAAAGAAGTTAAGATTTATGCAGTTATTGTTGGTATTGCAAGTTACAACCACATGCCTACACTTAAGTATACTGATGACGATGCTTATCAAGTATATGCATTCTTGAAAAGTCCAGAAGGCGGTGCGATTCCAGATGAACGTATTTCTTTATTGATAGATGAATCGGCATCTAGAAAAAGGATATTAGCAGAAATGGAGAATACCTTTTCTATGGCAGATGAGAATGATGTGATCATGTTATACTATTCTGGGCATGGATTGCCAGGTTCATTTCTGCCTATAGATTTCGATGGATATAATAATATACTTCAGCACTCAGAGATCAAGGAAATCTTAGATAAATCTAAAGCAAAGCACAAAATTTGTTTTGCAGACGCGTGCCATTCGGGTTCTTTGTTAGCAATGAAGAGTCCTTTCGATGCTACGAGAATGCAATCTTTCTTTGATGGTTTTGAAAATGCTTCAGCTGGAACGGCTTTGTTTACGTCTTCGAAAAGTGAAGAGATCTCTATGGAAACGAGCGGGCTTCGACAAGGAATCTATAGTCATTATCTGATCAGAGGACTAAGAGGAGAGGCGGATGCTAATCGAAATAAGATCGTTACGATTTCTGAGTTGTTTGATTATGTGAATAAGAATGTGAGGACGTATACTTCTAATCGTCAGACTCCAGTGATAGCAGGAAATTATGATAACGATATGCCCGTGAGTGTTCTTCGATAGATGATAATAGATAATGAATAGTTTATAAATCGGACAGGTAAGCTCGCAGTGAAACGAAGAGACTGCTTAGCCGATTTTTAGTAATTGGTGAAGGGTTGAGGTTGGAGTTTAGTTTTCAGTCGTTTGTTTTTAGTTTTTTGGTTAAAATTCGGGATCAGATTGTCGAAGCTATGCGGTGTGTAGGGATTAAAAAGTTCTTATAACTGTTCTCTCTGAGGCATAATGTTTTGAAATTGCAAGCTACAAAGTCGGTGCGCTGCACCTCTGTCATTTGAGAGTACTAATATTACAAACAAACATGGTCCTCTGCACCTGATTTACTAACCATGACTTGCTGAATGGATTAAATGTACCTTGATCAAAGTTGAGATTCGGGATCAGATCTTCGAAGCGAAACGGAGAGCAGGGATCGTCGAGCTCTCGCAAGATCTGTGGTTTTCCAAATCTAAAACCTTCACTTTATGATCGTATTTCACTATAGCTTTGCCATTTATCAATTAAAAATTAACTTTGCGGCTTAATTAGAAAATAAGAACAAAATGTATAGAACTCATCATTGTGGAGCGCTTAGAATCTCAGACGTAGGAAGTGAAGTAACTTTAAGTGGATGGAATCAAGCGAGTAGGGATTTTGGTGGATTGACTTTCGTCGATTTAAGAGATAGATATGGCATAACTCAATTGGTCTTTAATATTGAAGATGATAAAGTTCTAGCTGAGCAAGCAGGAAAATTGGGTCGTGAGTTCGTATTAAAAGTAACGGGTGTAGTTCGGGAGCGTAGTAACAAGAATCCTAATAGACCTACGGGAGATATTGAAATAGAAGTGAAAACACTTGAAATTCTTAACGGATCTAAAACGCCTCCGTTTACCATCGAGGATGAAACAGATGGTGGTGATGACCTAAGAATGAAATATAGATACCTGGATATGAGAAGAGCTCCAGTGAGAGATAATCTTATTTTCAGAAGTAAACTAGCAATAGAAACGAGAAAATATCTTTCTGATTCAGAATTTGTAGAAGTGGAAACGCCATTTTTAATCAAAAGTACGCCAGAAGGAGCGCGAGATTTCGTAGTGCCGAGTCGAATGAATCCAGGTCAATTTTATGCACTGCCTCAATCACCGCAGACCTTTAAGCAATTGCTTATGGTTGCAGGAATGGATAGATACTTTCAGATTGTTAAATGTTTCAGAGATGAAGATTTAAGAGCAGACCGTCAACCAGAGTTTACACAGATAGACTGCGAAATGGCATTCGTTACTAGAGATGAAATTCTAGATACATTCGAAGGCTTAACAAAGCACTTATTTAAGCAAACACTTTCTATTGATCTTCCTGACTTTCCTAAAATGTCATATGATGACGCTATGAGTCGCTACGGTTCAGATAAACCAGATACTCGATTCGGGATGGAATTTGTAGAAATGAATGAATTCACTCAGAATCAAGGTTTCAATGTTTTCGATTCAGCTGAGTTGGTTGTTGGAATTGTTGCTAAAGGAATTGCAGCTGATTATTCAAATAAAGACCTGAATAAATTAACAGACTGGATGAAACGCCCACAGATCGGCGCTAAAGGACTTGTATATGTAAAATGCAATGAAGATGGCTCGTTCAAGTCTACAGTTGGAAAGTTCTTCGATGATGCTGCATTGCAAAATTGGGCAGATAAGATGGGTGCTGAAAAAGGTGATATCATTTTTGCACTTTCAGGTGAAAAAGATAAGACAAGAAAGCAACTGAATGAATTGAGACTAGAGATGGGAAGAAAGATGGGGCTGATGGATCCAAAACAATTCAACCCACTATGGGTAGTTGACTTCCCACTATTAGAATGGGATGAGGACAGTAACAGATTTCATGCGATGCACCACCCATTCACCGCTCCGAAAAAAGAAGACGAACAAAGAATGCTTACAGGAGATCATGAAACAATGAAGTCCTTAAGAGCAGATGCCTATGATTTAGTAATCAATGGTGTAGAAATCGGTGGTGGATCTATAAGGATTCATGACAGAGATCTTCAGTCTAAGAATTTTGATTTACTTGGATTTTCTAAAGAAGAAGCTGAAGAACAGTTTGGGTTTTTACTTGGAGCATTCGAATATGGTGCGCCTCCACATGGTGGAATTGCATTCGGTTTCGATCGATTGTGTGCAGTATTAAATGGTGTTAATTCTATTCGAGATTTTATTGCATTCCCGAAAAATAATCAAGGACGAGACATGATGATTGATACACCTTCACGTATTGATGATGAGCAATTAAAAGAGTTAAATCTGGATGTGACTGTAGCAGAGAAAGAATAAATGATGGTTAGAAAATGATCTAACTTATAGAGAAAAATAGAGCCCATAAATAACAATATTCATGGGCTCTTTTTATTTATCTATATCGTATCAATTAATAGTCGCTATAAAATTGACCATTAAAAAAATCCTTCATTCTAACTTACGATACCAAGTTCCGCTGTTTCCTTCCACTTTCCTCTTGTGAAATCTGGGAACTTTTGTGGCGCACCTTCTAAAGCAACACTTGCTTCACTTAATGGCGCAACGGCACTCCAGAAACATCCTTCATAAACATTCTGATCTAGGGGCTGTCCTTGTTGGAGACATTCTACTATTCGATACATCATCATTCCATCCATTCCACCATGCCCTGTATCTTTCGTCTTCTCGTTCAATCTAGTATACAATGGGTGGTCATATTTCTGGTACAAAACTTCTAGATCGTCACCTTGAGCCCATGAATGATGATTTTTCGTAACGCCTTCTACACCGCCTTCCAGTGCAACTCGGGTTGGGAATCCAGCAAGTGTTCCTTTTGTTCCTTGAATCAGATTTAATCTAGAATATGGTCTTGGACTTGTTTCATCCCACTGCACCATTACCGTTCTGCCTAGGTTCGTTTTAATAATAGAAGTATTAAGATCGCCTCCTTTATAATCTAATTTGTTCCATTTGTGATCTGCTGGATAGTTTTTCTCAGCATAGATAGATCGACCTCTGGAAGGTGTAGAAAAGGAAACTAAGCTTTTGAAATTATCTTCTCCTCTTCCTAGATTCATATATTGAGCAACGGGTCCAAGTCCGTGAGTAGGGTACAAGTTTCCGTCTCTATGTGCATAATGAGGTGTTCTCCATGATCCGGTACCTCTCTCTACTGAATTCATTTGTCCTCTAAGTTCGTGGATATACGCCGCTTCACCATGTAATACTTCTCCGATAACACCTTGGCGAACCATATTTAGGAACATTAACTCATCTCTGCTGTAATTAACATTTTCCATCATCATACAGTGTTTCTGAGTTTCTTCAGAGGTCTGTACGATATCCCACATCTCCCCAAGTGTCAGTGCGATTGGTACTTCCACAAAGGCATGCGCACCTTTCTTCATCGCTTCGATTGCCATCGGAGCATGATTCTTCCAGTTCGTGCAGATGAATACCACATCAGGTTTTACTTCGTCTAACATCGTTTTCCACTTATCCTCGCCACCATAGTATAACTTAATATTCCTATGGCGCCCTTCTCCTCCTTGTTCTTGAGCTAATTTTTTCGCATTTTCGGCCTTATCTTGATATAGGTCACTGATCGCAACAACTTCTGTTCCAGGAAGACTAGAGAAAAACTTAACATGTCCAGGGCCTCTTGCTCCTACACCAATGAACGCCGCTTTGACATTTTTTAATTTAGGAGCTTTGAATCCGCCCATGTATTGTCCAGCAGTAAAATCTGTGAAATCATTCGCTTTTACTAAAGGAGCTAATGATATGGCTGCTCCAGTTAATGAAGTTTTTATAAGGAAATTTCTTCTACTAATATTTTTCATAAGTTATTGTTTCTAATCGATTCGTATTAATGGGTGTAAAATGACGTAATTCATGAAGTAGAAATATCCTCTTGGTGCGATAATTTATAAAGTATCATAAACTGGTTCATTTAAAAATGTCTTTAAAATGGTTGGTTTGTAACCAATTCGACTGTCAATTTAACTTTATTTAGGGAATCTGAAAAAAAAATCAGCTCTTTCCAATAAATTATGGCAGTTAAAAGTTGTCAATTTTATTTCTGTTTTGAATTAAAGTTTTTGAACGATGAGTTGCCACTCATTTTTTAAAATACTATAATACACGGTATCTCTCCTATGACCATCTTGCATTAGGGTATGACTTCTTAATGTTCCTTCATAAGTCGCTCCGATTTTTTCCATGGCCCGTCTGGATTGGATATTCCGAGCATCGGCTTTTAATTCTACCCTTTGAAAATCTAAGGTGTCGAATGCGTATGTCAACATTAAATGCTTTACGTATTTGTTCAGGCCTGTCCCATGAACGATAGGATCTAACCATGTCCATCCTATTTCTATTCGTTTATTTTCTGACGATATATTTCCAAAACTTGAACTTCCTACAAAAGCATTTCTCTGTTTATCGAAAATCACGAATGGATATCGATTGCCAGAGTTTCGTTGATTGATAGCACTCTGAATATAGGCGGATAGTGATTCTTTAGTCCCAAAGGCCGAAGGGGAATATTTTAGTAATTTCGGATGATTGAGGGCAATAGGTAGTAAGTCATCTAAGTGCGTTATGGATAATGGGCTCATTCGAACTCGACTGTTTTCTAGAATGACCTCTTCTTTTGTATTCATATTTCTTCTATAATAGATGTTCCCTTAGAAAAATTTCCTGAAGTCCACTGCCATGTTTCGTGCAATCTGATCCGTCCATCCTCCAATACTTCTGGCTTGGAAAAGCAAATTCCTGTTTGGATCACACTTGAATGAAGAATCTGATGATACCTCATGTCTATATTCCCTTCCTTATCTACCAGTCCGATGAGTTGTCCTTTAGCAATAGAACCTCCAGCGTAGGAACTGGTAACGATTTGCCCTTCTTGAAAATATTCAAAAATTACCTCCTGAGATACTTCCCCATTATCAGAAACGGTGGCAGGCCTGAATTTTCTTTGATTGTAATTTACCATCAGATTTCCTATCGATTGCTTTATTTTTTGCCTTCTGAAATAATGCTTTCTAGTTCTTTAACTCTTTTATTCATTTCGATGAGATGCAAGGTTAATTCTTCTATTTTTTCAAGTAGAATGGCATTAGTCGCACCCAGATCACTTCCGTTTTCTAAAACTTCTTTTTCAGTAGGTACTCCTGGGAGATGAGCATTTTTATCAATGTATTTTTCTAATTCTTCCAGGCTTTTCAGATTGTAATCTTCAGAAAATACATAATCTGGCCAGACACTTGGACGTGCGATAACACCTTTAGCAATGATATCACCTTCTACACCTACATTTCCTACAACGGATAATTTCATCTGAGCGTCTGAAGTTCCGATACCGATATTTTTCGTGAAGTTAGGAAATACGGTGGTGTTATTAGAATACCACTTAGAAGCTGGAGAACATGAGGTTGTATAATTTTTATCTAAGATTAAATTGTCTATTTGGCCTGTTAACCCTCTGAGATAATCACCAGCTGCAGAAGCACAGTGTTGAATGAAATTTAAAGGCGCTATTTCACACAAATTACTTGTAACAGTTTGATTATTCAAAAGTATTGTTCGGTCTTCATCCACATAAACACTAAGTGACAAAACAACACCTACTTTCTCGAAATCAAAATACAGTTTTTGATTTAGGTTGTAAAAGAATATAAAATCAGATGTAAAAAAGGTTTCATTTATCTTTGAATTAATACTAAATCTGTTATTCCCACCCTCTAAATCGTTTCCATAATATACACTTATATAATCTGTATCTGATATAGGTTGTCCAGTACAAGCTATATCTGGACATAATCTACCATTTTCTTTATTATCTTCAGTTAATACAATAAGATTATGGCCGACACTTGGTCCACTTCTAAATCCTAATTCGCTATAAACAAAATCAAAAGAAAATTTCCAGTCATCTGTAGTTAATAATGGTTCAGCTAGCTGTCTATAAACCCTTCTTTGTTGACCAGCATAACTCAAATTCTTAAAATTAACAACACCCTCTGAAATTTCTACATTAGTACCCACTTGCGTCCACAGACTAGGGTCGTCATAATGGTCTACGAGATAATTCTGTTGAGCATTGCCCACATTAACAATGAAATAAAAACAAAGGAGCAAGAAGAAGGGTCTTAAGTTCATGGATTAAAGTGTTTTATGAATCCATAAAGATAAAATTAATTGACAATCTTGGACCTACAAATTTCCTAGCATTTCCATCACCTCCGCTTTCTTCCTCACCGATACGGGAACCTCATCTCCATTATTCATCTTTAGATATCCGCCATCCTTCTTGATAAACGCATGAATATAATCCTCATTAATTAAATGAGATTGATGAACCCTAGAAAATCCATGTGGCTGAAGGATCTTATCGAAAAACTTAAGCGTCTTTGTTACGAAAACTTTAGGGCGATCCTTCAGATAAAAGATGGTATTATTTGCTTCAGCTTGGCAGTGAATAATATCCTTGATTTCTACCACGATAATCTTCTCCAACGTATGCAATGAAATTCGCCGAGGCAGTTCATCTGGTTTTGCGATGGTCTCATTTAATAAATCTAGACTTTCTGAAGAATGGCCCATTTGCGCTTCTGCCCTTTCTACCGCTTGTACGAGTTCTTCTGGATTAATGGGTTTTAATAGATAATCTACCGCAGCATACTTGAATGCCCGAATGGCATATTCGTCTGAGGCCGTGACGAAGATCAATTTGAAATTCATTTCTGGTAGAATTTGTAACAGATCAAATCCCGTTCCATCGCCCAACATAATATCAAGAAAGACAATATCAGGTTTCTTCGCCTTTAATAATTTAGCTGCTGAAATTACACTTTCTGCATGACCTATAATCTCCACATTTGGGCAGTACTCTTCTAAATCTTTTCTTAAAAGCTCAGCCGCCGCAGGCATATCTTCTATAATTATTCCTTTCATTTCCTAAAAATTGTATTCAACAGGTATTCTAATAACGACTTCAGTCCCTCCCTCCTTGCTGATTTGATTAATCTTAATAACGGGGTGGTACTTTATTGGTAACAATGTCTCTAATCTTTCTTTAGTAACATCAATAGCAATGGATTTATGTTTTTTTCGGACACTTTTTTTCTTACTTGTCTCGTATCCGATTCCATTGTCGATGATACGAACTTCCATAATGTCTTCGAGCAGTAATTTAAAATTTAGCTGTAGTTTACCAGCTTGTGAATGCTGAATGCCATGGACGATTGCATTTTCTACGAATGGTTGGATGAGCATCGGAGGAATTAATGCTTCAGCGACATCTATCTTATCTTGGATGTCTATCTCATATTCGAAATCTAATGTTCTACACTTTTTTTCTATGTCAATGTATTTTTTTAACAACTGCAACTCATCTTGTAAGGTAATAACCCGCTCCTTCGAATTTGATAAAATAGACCGCATGAGCGTTGCGAAATCTGTAATTTCTCTTCTTGCATCCTTGTAATCTTCCTTCGCAACCGTCGCTTGAATACTATTTAATGCATTGAAAATAAAATGCGGATTCATCTGTAGCTGATTTGCTTTTTGCTCTAACTCTAGCAACTTATTTTTCAATTCTAATTGCGCTTTTTCTTCCTCATTCTTTTTCTTGATATTTCGAATTCTTCGCCTGAAAAGCGCAAACACCAACAGCCCTATAACAATTGCGATGGAAGGGAAGAACCACCACTTCTTCCATATGGGCCCATTGATGACAAAAGTATAAGAAATCGGAGCACTAATCGCGTCGTCATCGGATTTTGCTCGAACTTTAAAAGCGTAGCTCCCTGCACTTAAGTTACTGAAACTTGGATTGTCATTCTTTGTCCATGGAGACCAGTCTTTATCTCGACCTTCTAGAATGTAACTATAATTCAGATCTTTCGTGGAATGAATATCGACACCTTCATATTCGAAACTGATTTGATTTTCATTATAATCTATACTCGCTGCATTGCGATCGCTTCCGCGACTGATAGGAATCGGATTATAATTGGCTTGCACATCTTTAAAGTGAATTAGTGGGACTCGTTCGTTTCGAGCGGATGCTAGATCGCCAATACTGATGATGCCATTAGGAGACGCAATCCATATTCGATCTTGGTATTCGACCATGCCTCCTGCAATAATTTTATTGCTTGGAAATCCATCTCCTGTTGTAAACGAAAGACTATCCTTATAAACTCCTTTATCATTAGCTGCCCAGACTTCGTTCCCTTTTAACGCTAGTGCTTTTACAGATTCAGGAAAGTGCTCAATTTTACTTAGACCTCCTTTTTTTTCGTTTTGCTTCAGTTCGAAAACACCGTTGTTCAAGGACGCAAAAAAGATCTCGTTATTTGGCCCTTGGATAATATCGGTAATTGTAGACGAGATGATTCCTTCTGAAGGAATTCTTTGATGCACTTTTCCATAAAAAGCACCAATGCTACCACTTTGTGTTCCGTAGTACACAACACCAGAAGAACTAGCTAGAATTGCAGATATGTTCAGATCTTGAAGGCCTTCTTCCTTACCGAATTTTCGGACAACTATGGTAGAACTATCGCGCTGAATCAAATTTGCGATGCCATTAGAGAAGGTAGAAATCCAGATGTTTTCTTCTTGATCTTTAACGATATGATTAATCCATTCGCTCGGAATTCCCGCCGCCTTTCTATAAGTTGTTGTTTCGTTGTTACTAAGTCTAAGGATTCCATTGCCATTAGTCCCGACCCAAAGATTTAGTGAATCAGCATAGATACTTTCACATTTCACATCTAAGTCAATTAAAGTGGTGATTTTCCTGTTTTGATACGCATAAACACCCTTGTTGCCAGCTGAAAATAACAAACGATCTTCCTGAGCATAAATCGCAGAAACATCATCACTTACTAGGCCATCATAGACATTGAACAATTCATAATCCCGATCTATAAACTTTGCAAGCATTTGGTCTGCCGTTGCAATCCACACCATTCCCCAGTGATCTACGATGATCTCCGTGATGCGATTATCTGAAAGGCCACTTCTCTGGTCTATCGTTTTCCAAGATTGCTTCCGCAGATCATGTCTTAATATGCCTTTGTTTGTCGTCCCGATCCAGACTCGATCACTAGAATCGATCGCTAGATTATTAATCTGGAAGCCTTCATTATAATAAGGAGTATAGGTTTTATTTTTTAGGTCAATGTTAAATACCGTACCATTTAGATCATAACTCCACATCGATTCATATTGATCTATTTTAATCTTTTGCAGGTCTAGCTTTTCTGTGAGGTTATAATTTTCAAGTTTTTCGTTTTCAATATCATATTTGTAAAAACCTTTTTCGGAAGCGATGTATAAAAAATGGTCTGAAATGACTAGGTCATTAATTTTGATGTTTTCCAATTTTAAAAGAGGGATGGGTCGGTCAATGTAATTGCCATCACGATCGTAAAACTTTACACCATTATCCGTTCCGTAAAAGATTTTGTTTCGGTACAGTGCATAAGCATTTATGGTTTCATCTACAATAGGACTTTCTTGGCCATAGAGAATGAGTTTGCCATTGGTCATAAGGAACAAGGAATCCCTTCCCACTTCTACCAAGTTGTCAATTTCAGAGAAAGGAAGGTTGAAATCCTGAAAAATGGGATCTGAATTTTTTCCATCGAATCGATATACGGTTTCAGGCCCTCCTATATATAGGTAACCATCCTTACTATTAGCCATAGTGGTAATAGAAGAAATATCCAGGTCGTTTTCTGAATCGTAGAATTTGAAATTATACTTTTGCCCGAAACCTTGAAGCCCTAGCAGAATCGCTAAGGAGAAGAAAATTATCTTGATATAGAACGTGTTTTTTTTCAGATTTTAAGTGTTAAGTACATTAAACAATGTAAATATAAACGATCGTATTTAAAGTTTTTGTTCAATTGAGGAAAACCAAATGATGGTCTCACCTCCAGCTGAGGCTATCAATTGGTTTTCTTATTAAAGTTCAGATCACCGAGCCGGAGGAACGACAGGATCGTTGAGCTGATTGGGAAAACGACTTGGAAAAATGCAACGGTTTCTTGCCACCCTCGTTGCTCGGCTTAAAAACCATCACATTAAGCCGTGAATTCACCTCATAATATAGATAAGCTGAATGCAGGTCAGACTATCAAAATATTCGATTTTTTCTCTTTGACTAAACTTTCATCTCTTCCAAAACACACAAAACCGTTACCTTTCCATAGACCTTCACGCTATCTCTTGTTTTCTTTACAATCCAGCGAAAATTATCAAATGGTATTTCTGTTTTCTCAACGATATTCATTAGTTCATCTTGATTCATCAACCATTCCATTTTGTCAACATCATCAGCTAGCTCTGGGACATCGTATTCAGGGTATTGTATTTCCCATTCTACTGGAATGTTATATTGATATGAATAGTGCTCCATTGCTTTCATCCAATCTTTATCTGTATTCGGATATCTTTTTGCTAATTGACGAGCTAAATGTAAGTCCGCAGGTTTGTAAGCTGTAGGAAAAAACGCGTAGTAAACTTCCATTTCTGACTTAATATATCTTTCATTTTCCGCTTTAAAATTGACATAGCCATCGCTAGCAACAATATTTAAACCATTCATTGACCTTCTTAATGCATCTAATAATGCTCTATTCTGTCCAAGACCACAAGCATGGATATGAACTTGGGTGTTCTCATCAGCCAATTGAGGATTCAAATCTGTCACTTGCAGATTAGCGATAGCATCATTAAGTCGGTCAGCATTTAGACGTTCTTCGCCTTCATTTAATGGAAGACTTATTCCGGCCCAAGGATTGCTGTGTACAACTACATGGATGTCATTGTATGGTGTGGCAGATTTTAGAAAATTTTCATTTAATAAAGCGATCATCTCATTTAATGACCGCGCATCAGTGATGATTTCATCTGAACGCTCGTTTGGATTGTACTTGAAATAAGCTTCCGCATTTTGGTAGAAATTGTTTTCATTACCGTGATCTTCACCAAGAATAAAGGTGATGCTTTGGCGATTATCGATTCTTGATTCTACTGTCGTTTCTTGCTCCACTGTAGGAGTTTCAATTTTGACGCCATTGATAAATATTAGGACGACAAAGACTAGAAACAGTACACTGAAAAGGAGCATTAATCTATCTTTATTTTTCATTTTTTCTATTTTAAAATTTAAACAACTATTTAATTTATTCGAATTTAACTTCGCAGTTTTTGTATATGGACAAGTAAGCTTGAAGTGCAACGGAAAGACTGCTGAGCCATGACTCGCTATTAATATTTAGCTCCGCAGTCCTTGCCTTACACTATTTCTATGCTCGGGCTTCCCGCTAAAGCAGAACAGGTCCGAGTATAAATTCTTTGATTAACTTATGGTCAGAGGAACCAATACATCTGAAAGCGCTTCAATATTAAGTGTAGAGAAATCCCAACTAATAATCTGTTCTCTCAAGCATTCTTTAGCTTCTTTCGATAATTCGCCACTAAAATCAATTCCACCTAACATCCCTTCTTCATTGAATTTCAAAGTCAACAGTATTTCTGTAAGTTCTTGGTCAGCGAAACACTTCTTAAGCGCGCTGATTTTCATCACAAACTTTAATCTGATACTTGCCAATAAAACTTCATCTTCGATTCCTGATGGATTGCCAATTTTTAAGAATTGACCTGTTTTTGCTACACTCACTTTCTTAATTGACATTTCTGCACCGATCGCATTATTACTTACACCTAGAGGAAGAGGCAAAGCTTGTTTCACAGTCTTAATTGGTTCACCTCCCTCATGAGCGACTTCGTAATCCACTGCCACAAAAGAAGTGTAAGCAGAAAGCAAATTATATTTCAAGCTCAAGTCCGTCATCTCTTGCTTATGTGTTTCGTCATATAATACTTTTCGATAATCATCCATTAATCTTATTTTCTCTCTTGCCCAAAGTAATCTTAGTGCTTTGTTCTTGCTGTCAGGTGTATAATCACTGATATTAATTACTTGAGAATATTTATTTCCCGCGAAATAACCATCGATAATAATCTTGCCGTTAGGGTTTCCTTTCCATTTTCCAATGATGTTAATCGGACGTTCTCCCAGCAAGTCTGGAATAGATTTCGGTTCTACATCGTAGGCATCGAAACCCTCGTAACGGATCTTGATATTACTTAAGCTAGGAGTGGAAATATAGTTGACGAAGTCGTTAGCGATGTCACAGGCCACTTCTTCATTTTCAATGATAAATGGAAGCCCTTGACCTACATTCGCAAGTCCTTCTATTAAAAATCTATTCGTGCTTGATCCTATTCCGAATGCGAATACATTAGCTTTATCCAGGTTGTTTCTTACCAATTCAAATGTTTCTTTTTCAATGCTGATGTACCCATCCGTTACCACAACAAGTGATCTGGACAAACCACCGTCTACTCTCGGAAGGTTAATGGCTTTCTGCAATGCTGGAAGTAATTGTGTACTTCCGCCACCTTGTTTTTCTTCTAAGCTATTAATGACATTGTTAATGGTTTCTTCTTCGGCATACATACTGGTATCTGAAAACATGTACGAAGTTCCAGCGAAAAGCATCACATTAAACTTGTCAGATGGTTTCAAACCTTTCAGTAAGTCTTTCATTACTTTTTTAGAAACCTCTAATGGGAAACCGTACATAGAACCAGAAATATCTACGATGAAAATGTACTCTTTAGCAGGCACTTGAGCGTCTGTTAAGATATTCGGTGGTTGAATATTAGCAAGGAAGAAGTTCTCAGCTTCATGCTCATACAGCATTAGTCCAGAGCTGATGTTGTTTTCAGCAAGTCTATAGTTTAAGACGAAATCTTTATTTCCTGCAAATAATTCAGAATCATGTATTCCTATGTGGGCAATCTTATCATTGAACTTAGTGATATTTACTTGGTGTGAATGAGAAGAAATTTTCTGAATGGTCTGTCCTGCCTGAAGGTAGATATCAATATCGTATGAGTATTCAGGTTTTTTATTTTCTTTCGAATAAGGCATATTTACGAAAGTCGCAGGGTTGTCTTTACTAGGTTCATGGTATCTTGGTCCGACAACAGTTGGCAATGTAAACTGGTAATCTCCATGAGTAGGAATGATTTTTTCCGTGTATTTAATTCGAACGTCTATGCGTTCTCCTGGAAGGATATTGGCAACATTCATCTGAAAGACATTAGGACGGTGTTGTTCTAGAAGACTTGTTCGTTTTCCTTCACTTTTCGCTTTTTCGTAAGTTTTGCGTGCTTCTTCTTTTTCTTTTAATTCAGCTTTAATGATGCGGTTGCCAATCTGCATTTCCATGTCATAAACTGCAGATTGAGCAGAGCCTGGAAAAACATATACTGCTTCGATAATAGAATCACTATTGTTTCTGTAGGTCTGTGTTAAGGTAACATCTGCAATGATTCCAGAAATATACACTTCTGCTTTATTGGCTTCTAGTGGCATTGCACCTGGCTTCGCATTTTCGATCACGAAATAAGGAGATTCTCCTTGCTGAGCATAGATATTGAACATGCTCATCATGGCGAGGATAAAGACTGGTAATTTTAATTTTGGATTGTACATAAGGCTCTATTTTATTAATTCGATACTAAGATATGGGGATAAAAGCCTTGTTTCTGGGGAGACTACTGATGGGGGAGGGTGGGGAATTATTCGTAGGAAAGGGATTAGAATTCGTTTTATGGGATCTGTAAGCCCGAACTTATGGATCTGTACGCCCGAACTTAATATTTAATGAGAATGGAGGTTTTACTTTTAGGAAGGTATTAATATTGGAGAAATAAATGAAAATGATGAAGGGATTGCAGAGCCTCTGGTTTCTGATTCACATTCAGCTCTGCAATCCTAGCCTACGCTCCATTCTTTGCTCGGCTTACAGATCTAACAGTAATTGATAACATCACTAAAAAAGTGCTGTCATCAAGAAAAGAATCTTTTAAACATCTAACTCATGCACAAACCTCGGTGCCAATTTCTCATCTGGCAACATACAAGCCTCCGATTTCCCAAACCAAGAATATCGATTATTAGAAACCTTCATGTATAACTTGTCTCGCCATTTCTTAGGCAGAATGTATCCGATCTTAAATATCATCCAAGGAAAACCGATGGTCGAAAACAATTCAATGACAGCCGAAGAATAGAAATACAATTCTCCATCTTTTAGAAAAGCTACAGATTTGTAATTAGCTGCTTCAACAAACTCAGAAGGCAACATTGACCTAGAAAATTCCGATTGCAAACTGGCAAATCTTAACTTTTCATTCCGATCAATCTTTAATAGTAGTTTCAGTAGATTACCACAAAGCACACATTGACTATCAAAAAAAACAACATTGTTATCCGAAGAGATCATTAAATAAGGTTTCGATTTTACTGATCATAACAACTTCTATACTGAAGCGGTTCAAGTCTAAACCTTTAGCATTAGATTTTGGAATGTATATTTTAGTAAAACCTAGCCGAGCGGCTTCTTGAATTCTCAATTCAATTCCTCGAACTGCCCGAATTTCACCCGAAAGACCGACCTCTCCAGCAAATGCATATTCTCTCGAGATACTGATATCTTGCATCGATGAAATCAAGGAACTAACAATGGCGAGATCAGTTGCCGGATCGATAACTTTAATACCACCAGCTATATTTAAGAAAACATCATACTGGCCTATCGGAAAGCCAACCCTTTTTTCAAGAACAGCAAGTAACATGTGGAGTCTCCGCAGATCATATCCAGTTACACTTCGCTGCGGTGTGCCATATACGGCGGTACTCACTAATGCTTGAATCTCGATCAACATTGTTCGACGACCTTCCATGGTTGCTGCAACTGAACTACCACTGAGCAGTTCTTCGCTCTGGGATAATAAAATTTCAGAAGGGTTAGAAACTTCACGTAGACCTTCGGCAGTCATTTCGTAAATGGCAAGCTCATCTGTAGATCCGAATCTGTTTTTCTGAGTTCTAATAATCCGATAAGAATAATTCTGGTCGCCCTCGAAAAGCAATACGGTATCGACCATGTGCTCAAGCAACTTTGGTCCAGCGATTGCACCTTCTTTATTAATATGGCCAATAATAAAAACCGGAATCTGTGAGGTCTTTGCAAATTTCATTATTTCATTCGTAGACTCCCGAACCTGAGTAATACTTCCTGGAGAAGAATCTAGTTCTGGAACGCGCAAGGTCTGAATGGAATCTATAATAACCAAGTCTGGTTGTTGTTTCATGGCTTCTTTCAGCAAAACTGGGATAGAAGTCTCTGTATATATAATACATTGCTTATTTGTTATCCCGATTCGATCCGCCCGCATTTTAATTTGTTCTTCACTCTCTTCACCAGAGACATAAAGAATTTTCATGCTAGACCTAATAGCGAGCTGTAATAAAAGCGTCGATTTACCAATTCCTGGTTGTCCACCAAGTAAAACAATGCCTCCTCTTACGATGCCTCCACCTAAAACTCGATCCAGTTCTGCATCTCCTGATGACTTGCGAATGATATTACCTTGTTGAACATCACTTAGTGGAATAGGAATTACTTTTGTATCTCCTGAGAAGCTATATTTTACGCGGGTTTCGGCTTTTGGATCTTTGTGGATAATTTCCTCTTGATAGGTATTCCATTCGTTACATGAAGGACAATTTCCAATCCATTTTGCGGAATGAGCACCGCAGTTAGAGCAGATATAAACAGTTTTTGCTTTAGCCATAAAAACAAAATTAAAGTAAATATGTTAAAAGAGTCATGTTTCCGTAAACAAACACGTTAAAGTTTTTGGAATTACACAGGAGATTATATATTTACACCTAGAGAAATGAAAAGCTTGACCTATATCAACTAATTAATTTTTTTGGAAACATATTCGAACTAAACTACTGTTAGAGTGGTTTCATAGTCACAACAAAAGGATGAAGATCTTTTTAAAAGAAATAAAGCTCGTTAATTAGCGGGTAAAGAATTGTTTTCAATTGGTTTTTTGGGGTTATGCAGGGTGTCATGTTCTTATACTGGCGCCCTGTTCTTTTATAATGAAGGGAAGATTGAGCAGGAAAATAAAGACGATTTAAAAATATTTTAAAATAATTTATTTTTAAATGTGACTTTTTGAAAGTGTACCGTCTTAAAGGTGTAATTAGATAATAAGATAAAGATCTTATAAAAAAAATAAAGCTCGCTTACTAGCGGGCAAAGAATTGTTTTCAATTGGTTTTTTGGGGTTATGCAGGGTGTCACGTTCTTACGTCGGCGCCCTGTTCTTATTCTAGGAAGTATGAACTCACAGAACATGTGTTTTTTAGAAGGTAGCAATAGTTCGATTCACGTCATTTCGGACTTCAAAAATTGAGGTCACATAAAAAAATGAAAATAACTCAACTTTTTTTTATTGCACTGAAAGGACCATTATCAAAGGGTTTCGGAGACATTTAGGTTTGAATTTGAAAATTTATTTTACTTTTTTTTGAAAAGATTGTGACCTTTTGAAAAGTGTGCGTCTTAAAGATGTAATTAAGTAATAAGATAAAGATTTTATAAAAAATAAAGCTCGCTAGTTCGCGGGCAAAGAATTGTTTTCAATTGGTTTTTTGGGGTTATGCAGGGATCGTCGAACCGTCGAGGATACCCTGTTTTTTTTTGCCCAATTTCTTTTTTGAGGCGTAGATTTACTAATCCAGTCTCATTTTCTTATTTAGTGTCTAGCTGCACACCTCACACATTGGTCACTTTCTGGCATATACATAAGTCTCTTCGGTTGGATTTCATTTTTGCAATAAGTACAAATCCCGAAATTTTCATTATCAATATTAGATAGCGCAGTTTTTAATTTAGCAAGTTTTTTTCTTGTATTGCGCAATGATGCTTCCATAACGCTCTTGTTATTAATTGCATCCATTCGGCTAATTCGGCCGAGCGAGTTCTCTGGTTTTACAGGCTGGGTATTGTTTTCCATGTTAATAATATCAAGCTGAGCCTTTTCGACCATAGCAATAATTTTGCTTTTGAGCAATAATTTCTCTTTTTGTTCCATAAAACAGCAAGTATTTGACATAAATTAAACAATTTTTTTTCGTTATAAGAATAATAAGCTAAATTTAGAGAGCTTACTTACACTAATTACTAAATACTACACCTATGAGTCAACTAGATTGGACTTACGTCGATGACTATGGGGAAAAGTACAATGTTGGAATCGTTCATGTTGCTCCAAATGGCCACGTTGTGGTTAATTGTAACAACAAAATAATGATTATCGATTTTAATGTACTCCGAACTAAAACATACTCCTTCTTTTTAGGGCCAGAACTCTGCGAGCTTAATGTTAAGCGAGAGAAAGAAAACTTTTCTTATGGATTAACCATTAATGAGGAAGCAGATACGCCGTTAAACGAATTACGAAGGAAGTATCGGAAGAGAGATCTGATGTACACATTGTTGATTTTTTCCTTACTATTAGCCTCTGTTTTCGTGTTTAGCTATACCTTTTTAACCATTATGTGATATTGAATTTATAACTTTGATAGTTATAAAGCATAAGAATTGGATAGGTTAGATTTACATGTTGAGAGTTTAATATTTGCGACTGATGTACCCATCAGCGCCGAAATGATAAAGAAATGCCTGGATCGATTATTGGTCCAGGATTTTGATATTGGGGAAATCCACCAAGCTATTTTTCGATTAACTGAGAAATATAATGCAGATTCATTTGCGTTCGGTATCGATGAAATAGATGGTGCATTCGCATTTATGAGCAAACCTGCATATCATGCAACAGTAGGATCGTTACTGAAAGAGAAATCTAATTCTAAGTTAACTAAGGTGGCCATGGAAACTTTAAGCATTATAGCTTATAAGCAACCGGTAACGAAGACTTTTATAGAAAGTATCAGAGGTGTAAATAGTGACTACACCGTTCAGAAATTATTAGAAAAAGAATTAATAGAGTTGGCAGGTAGAGCTGAAGGGCCAGGAAAGCCACTACTATATAGAACGAGCGCTAAGTTCATGGATTACTTTGGGCTTAAGTCAGCTAAAGATCTACCGACTTTAAAAGAATTTAATCAATCAGAGGAGACGATCGGTCAACCATCCTCGATAGAAATTGTTGAAGAAGAATGACAGAAGATAAACCATTAATAAATCGAGTAGCTAATTCAGGGCTTATTAACTTTAATTTGGAGGATCATTATCCAGCGAATGAGTTTTATGTATTTGATCTGAAAGATTATCTATTCATGGAATTGATCTTGAAGGAAAAAGATTTCAGAACATCACTGATGGAATTTGATTGGTCAGTGGTTCAGGACAAGATTGTATTGGTGTTATGCTCTACGGATGCAATCATTCCTGTGTGGGCTTACATGCTGGTGAGTGCTTATGCTGAAGAATACGGAGCGCAAATATTTCAGGGAACCCAAACTGAGTATTTAAAATATTATTATCAAAAATTAATTGATAGTATAAATGGCGAAGAATATAAAGATCAACGCGTCGTTATAAAGGGATGTAGTAATAAAGAAGTGCCACCTTCAGCTTACGCGGCAATTACTAGAAAGCTAAAACCCTTTGCTCAAAGTATCATGTACGGTGAACCATGTAGCACAGTTCCGATCTTTAAGCGGCCTAGGGTTTTAAAGAAAGCATAATTTTCTTTAACTTAGACTAAATTTAACAAGGCTATGAATCGATTATTCACATTACTATCCGTTGTTTCTGGATTGGTTTTCACTTCTATGATATTTATTTCCTATACTTCTACGTCTGATGAGGCGGATAATAAGCCGTCGAAAGTAGTAGAAGCAAGTTCAAGCGAAAGTGTAGCTCCAGAAGGTCTGCCTCAAGTAATCAAGGCTGCTGATTTAACAAAGACTTATACATTTGCTGGTGAAGTTCTGCCGCTTGATAATTTTGATGCGGTTGAACGATTCGATAGAGAATTAATGGTGAATTCTTACTGGCAATCTAATACTTTGTTAAATATTAAGCGAGCTAATCGTTTTTTTCCAACGATGGAAAGAATTTTAGCAGAAAATGGAGTCCCAGATGATTTCAAATACCTAGCAGTTGCTGAAAGTAATTTGATGAATGCGGTTTCTCCATCCGGTGCGAGAGGTTTTTGGCAATTCATGAAGCTTTCGGGAAAAGAGTATGGTTTAGAAATAAATGATGAAGTAGATGAAAGATACCATTTAGAGAAAAGTACCCAGGCGGCATGTGAATATATCAAATGGTTGAAAAGTAAATTTGGAACATGGTTTGACGCTGCAGCTGCTTATAATGTGGGACCTACACGTTACAAATCATTACTCGCATCACAAGATCAAGAGCATTACTTTGATCTGAATCTGAATTCAGAAACGAGCAGATATGTTTTCCGATTAATGGCCATTAAAGAAATTATGTCTAATCCAAGCATGTATGGCTTCTATCTTGAACCGTCGGATATGTACAAGCCATTCGAAAATGTTTATCAAGTTGAAATTTCTAAATCTGTTCCGAGCTGGTCTAAATTTGCAGAAGAGCATGGTATTTCTTATCGTATTCTAAAGGTTTATAATCCTTGGTTGAGAGATAAGAAATTAACGGTTATGAAGAACAAATACTTGGTAACAATTCCGAAAGAGTCGTAGAAGATGGATTAGTATAGTTTAGAGTTTATAGGTCAATGTTTAAAGTGATAAATGGACTTGTAAGCTTGAAATAAAATGGAGAGGCTGCTAAGCCATTTTCTAGTTTAAAGTTTATAGGTCAATGTTTAAAGTTTTTTCAATAACAAATGGACTAGTAAGCTCGAAATGTAATGAAGAGAGTGCTAAGCCATGTTCTAGTTTAGAGTTTTTTAGGTCAATGTTTAGTGATAAATGGACTTGTAAGCTTGAAATTAAATGGAGAGAGTGCTAAGCCATGTTCTAGTTTAAAGTTTTATAGGTCAAAGTTTAAAGATTTTTAAATAATGTAGAGAAGCCTCGACATTTATACCGAACTCTATCTAATGCTCATCCTAATGGGACGAGGCCCTATATTGATTATAAAATTAAAAACGCCTTGTAAATCAATGATTTACAAGGCGTTTAAGTGGACCCACAGGGACTTGAACCCCGGGCCACCTGATTATGAGTCAGGTGCTCTAACCAGCTGAGCTATAGGTCCGAGTTATGCCTTCACAAGCAAAAGTTGCTTATAAAGCGGTGCAAATTTAATAATTTGAAGGAATAATAAGGAAATAATTAGTTTTTTTTTATTTGAGGTAATCGAATTCCAGTTAATTTTGAGTTTTGAAAGGAAAATTGAATTTATAATTATATTGCTGAAATAAGCGATGTTACATAAAGATAATTTTAGTACCTCTGTTTACCTATCTAATAAAGATTAAAATAGAAATGCTGTAATTAAGACTTTCGCATTTGTTTATAAATAAAATTTGCTTCATAAATCTGGTCGGTAATCTAGTTAAAAATTGACATAAAAATTAAAAAATGATCGAACTGTCAAGTACTTTTCATATCACGTCAATTCAAATATTCAGCATAGGGTAGAGGAGTCAGTACTTGTCTTCTTTTTAGATCAAACACCTTTATACCATGGATCTATTGAAAAAATACCTACCTATCCTAGGGGCAGTAGTAGCTACCCTTAGTATGAATGCTCAGTATTCCTATATTCCGAACGATCTGGAACTTTTAGAGCGGATGAATGTGAAGCAAGAGCGTATTCGATACTCCGAAAGATTAGGAGATACTTCTGTTTTTGAGACAAATATATTCGATGAAAATGCCAATTTGATTGAGTACAAGAGCAAAGAGAATATGCCTATTCAAGCAAAAATTATATTTCATTATGACGAAAATAATTTCTGCTATAGGGAAGATTACTATCGAAATCATATCCTCTATCAATACAAAGAAATCAACAGGACTCCTTTAAAGCAAGTGGAACGATACTACAGTGTGACTGGTGAGTATAAGGGCTTGCAGCAAACGACCTACTTCAACGAAGATGGTAAAGAAGAAAAGTTGATTATTAAGAGAAAGGGACACCCAAAAGTGACGAGAAAGTACTTTTATCATGATAATGGAAATCTGAAACAAATCTGGGTTAAGAAAGATGGCAAACCGACGATCGCCAATTTTGATCTGAATGGAGATAGAATAGGGGAGGAACAGAAAAAGGAGGTTCCAAGAAAAGTTCTTGCCTATCATGAAGATGGGGCCGTGAAAATAGATACGCGCATCTTTACCGTGACAGATATACTTCCAGATGAGATTATAAAAGTGGGAAAAGGATATCAAGATGAGTATAGTATGGAAATGTATACGTATTACCTTCCGAATGGACTCAATGAAATGACTCAAATATGTATCGAAGATAAGCTGATGTACACCTACTTTTCTGATTACACCTTTCATGAAACAGAAGCTCCCCTTGAACCATTTATTGAAAAAGAAGTAAATATCTCAACATCCTCCTTAGAGTAGAGCATAAGAATTATTTCCACACTCCTTAGAAATTTATTAAATTGGATGTATAGGAAATGAAAATAATCGCTTATGAGATCTATGATAATGTATTTTGGAATGCTATTAATTAGCCTTGGATTAAATGCACAAAACGATAATCCGAAATATGATGCAGAGCTCGCGGCTGCTTTAGGTGCCGATGATTATGGGATGAAGACTTATGTGTTTGTCATTCTGAAAACGGGAGATAATACTTCGAAAGATGAAGAAAAGAGAAATACCAGTTTTGCAGGGCATATGAAGAATATTTCGCAATTGGTGAAAGAAGATAAGTTAGTTATTGCAGGTCCGATGCTGAAAAACGATAAAAACTATCGTGGCATCTTTATTCTAAATGTTGACAATCTAGAAGCTGCTGAGGATTTACTTGCAACTGATCCAGCCATCAAAGATGGATATATTGCTTACGAAATGTATCCTTGGTATGGTTCTGCAGCGATATCCGAATATCTAGAAGCTTCAGATAAAGTTTGGAAAATTAAGCCCTAACTTATAAGCATATGAATAAAGGGACTCAATGCAGAAAATGCATTAGAATTTGATGGCAAACTTATCTATTATAAAAATTTCCTTGGCGAATTAATTCGAAAGCGACATTTTAGAAACCTGGCAGTCTTTGCAATCTTTGATTTCTCCGAAATAGGTTTCCCTGTATTTGTGCAGGGTTTTAAATGGAATCCCTAAGATAGTTTTTTTGATGTAGGTAACTTTAGTAAGCAGAACTCCCATTTTAGGGTGGTATCTGGTTTCTAGTTTTCTTCTTCTTTTAACGGATAATATTCTAAGTATCAAAAGCTATAATTTTATTAAAAAAATGGATTATGAAAGATATTCTTAACACGAATCCAATGTTTATCAAGCCGCAAAGGTACAAAAATTTAATGGATTAGCTTTTAGACCACGGTTTCTAGGTAGAATTAGACTATTAATGCAGTTATTAGCAAGCAGGAAGAATTCGCTAATAATCGGACAAGGGATTGCATTTGCATTGAAAATGGCAAGATTTCACCATACATGCTCTTGCTGAATTCCAAGGTCTTGAGAGACCAAAAAAAAGACCCGAAACATTGCTGCATCGGGTCTTATATATTTTAAATCTGTAAGATTCTATCTTGCGTAAGCCACCGCTCTTTTTTCTCTGATAACCGTCACTTTCACTTGACCAGGATATTGCATTTCATCCTGAATCTTCTGAGAAATCATAAATGATAAGTCATCTGCAAATGCATCCGTTACTTTATCACTTTCTACGATTACTCTAAGTTCTCTTCCTGCCTGAAGTGCATATGCTTTCTGTACACCATCATATTCCATTGCTAGATCTTCTAACTCAGTAATACGTTTCAAGTAACTTTCTAGAATTTCTCTTCTTGCTCCCGGTCTCGCTCCAGATATAGCATCACATGCTTGAACGATCGGTGCAATAATGTTATTCATTTCTACCTCGTCATGGTGAGCACCTACAGCGTTACAGATGATATCACTCTCTTTATGCTTCTCACATAACTGCATTCCTAAGATTGCGTGTGATAATTCTGATTCCTCTTCTGCTACCTTTCCGATATCGTGGAGCAATCCTCCTCTCTTTGCCATTTTAACTTGCTTAGGACTCATTCCTAATTCAGAAGCCATAATTGCGCATAAGTGAGCTGTCTCGATTGAGTGCTTTAATAGATTCTGACCATATGAGGATCTAAATCTCATTCTACCGACCATTTTCACTAAGTAAGGGTGAAGACCGTGAATATCAAGATCAATTACAGTTCTTTCTCCTATTTCTACGATCTGTTCGTCTAATTGCTTTCTAACCTTAGCAACAACTTCTTCGATCTTAGTTGGGTGAATTCTTCCATCAGCAACTAATCTCTTCAGTGCTAATCGACAGATTTCTCTTCTGATTGGATCAAAACTAGAAATGATAATCGCTTCTGGAGTATCGTCAACAACGATCTCAGCTCCAGTAGCTGCTTCTAGCGCTCTAATATTTCGCCCTTCTCTTCCTATAATCTGACCTTTGATATCGTCTGATTCTAGATTGAAAACAGAAACAGTATTCTCAATGGTATATTCAGCACACATTCTTTGTATAGACTGAATAACTATTTTCTTAGCTTCTTTGTTGGCAGTTAATTGAGCCTGAGAGATCACATCTTTTTGTAAAGCCATTGCATCGGTTTCAGCTTTCGCTTTTACGGCTTCTAATAATTGCTCTTTCGCTTCTGCTTCTGAAAGTTTAGCGACTGATTCCAGTGCTTTGATATGATGTTCATTCGCTTTATCCAGTTGTTCTTTCTTAGTAGAAACTATTTTTAATTGTTTCTCAAGATTGGTACGAATATTCTCTATTTCCTGTTCTTTACTTTCGATGTTTTCTAATTTGTCATCAAAAGATTGTTGTTTCTTGGCTATTTCTTTTTCCTTCTCTTTAATTTCTAGTCCAAGTTCTTTTAACTCAAGTATTTGTTGATTCTTCTTTGCATCTAGATCAGATTTTAAAGCAGCAAATTTGTCTTTAGCTTCTCTAATCTTCTTTTGCTTGATGTCTTCGTTTTTAGATTCTGCTCGTGATACGATTTTTTCAGCTTTCGTTTCTGCTTCATCTATTTTTCTCTTAGCAGTAATATCTGCTTCCTTTAATGTCAGATCTGCTTTCTTATTGGCTTCTTCTATTTTACCTAAACTGCCTCGTTTAACAGTAAAGTATACAGCAAGAAAACCAACTACGGCCCCAACTACGAGTCCTATAACTAATCCCATCATGTCCATATGTTCTTAATTTAAAAATGATTAATACCGTTCACCTTCGTGACGGCTTTATGTAGAAGTGAAAATCCTACAGGATTACACTTCATTAAGAACAGCAAAATTTTAATCTAGGAGCGCTTCTATTTCATCTAACTTACTACCTAATACTCTAACTTCATCAGGCTTTTGAGCCTTCTGTAGTTCATAGGCGTAAGAAATAATTGCCAGACTCATATAATCACGAATGTCTTTTCCTTCGTACGACAACTGTAAATCATTGATTTTGTCATTAATATCTTTTTCAATGCTCCGCATAATCGGCTCTTCAGCATCGTTGACTTTGACAGGATATGTTCTTCCCGCAATCGTTAGAATGATTCGTTTCAATTTCTCTTCAGACATCTCTTTTCTATGTTCGTAATAAATCGATAACTTGATCTATTTCACTTACATGAGCTTCTATTTTATTTCTAAATTCTTTTTTCTGATCAGGGTTTAGCTGATTAGAGTTAGATTCTTTATGGTTAGCTTTATTTTCTAGCTCGTTAATTATTACTTTTTGCTGTTTAAGCTTTTCAACTAAATTTTTATTCTCTTCTTTATAATATGCATTTTCCTTTTCCAGCATTTCTAATCGAGTTTTTAGCTGCTTAACTTTTAACTCAATATTACTTGCCTTTTTTAAAAGTGCTTGCATAGTTCAAATATATTAATTTATTATCAAATAATTATGCCAATGATTTTCAGTTGGTTATTTCCGAATGAAAGCTCCTAAGTTTTTTTCGAATTTATCCATCATCGATTTCATTACTTTATCTACTTCTTTATCTTTTAATGTCTTGTCTAATTCTTGAAACTCGAAACTTACTGCATACGATTTCTTGCCTTCTCCTAATTGCTCATCGTTTTTATAAACGTCGAATAAATTGACCTCCTTCAAAATCCGCTTATCCGTCTTTTTTGCAATCGATTCAACATCGCTGAATTTAACATGATCTCCTACTACTAGCGCTAAGTCTCTTCTCACCTTAGGATATTTGCTGATTACAGAACTCTGTATTTTGTTCTTTGCTCCAGCTTTAACCACTTCATTCCAGTCCAATTCCCCGAATACAACTTCTTGCTTAACACCCATTTTTCCAGATAGTTTTGGATGTAAGACGCCGATCTCTGCAATGACTTTCGGTCCTCGGTGATACTTGATACCGTATAAGTAATGTTCATTTTCAATTTCTGATACTTGAAAAGAATTTACACCTAAAGATTCAAGGAGTTGATTAACTGCTGATTTAACATAATAAAAGCCTTGGTTCTCAATTTTCGCACTGTACATCCAAGATTCCTTATACAAGGAACCAGAAAGCGTTATACTTAATTGTTCTTTCTCCTTTATTTCTTCGCCCTCTTTCCAATAAACTCTTCCGAACTCAAACAACTTAAGATCATTAACCTGTCTATTGACATTATATTCCACAGCTTCAAGTGCACTATGCACCATGTCAGCACGCATTACATTAAGGTGAATATTCGAAGTGTTATTGATGTAAACCAACTTGTCTTGCTCCGAAGCTTCGTAATATTTTGCTTGATTAAGCGATACCGCCATCATTTCATTAAAACCAAATCCACAAAGCAGATCAGCCGCTTTATTACGGAGTGCTGGCTTATTAGGCTTTGGCTTGTAAGAAATATTACTGACTACTTTTTCAGGAATAGAAACTTTATTGAATCCGTAAATTCTTAAGACTTCTTCTATCACATCTGCTTCACGAAGTACATCAGCCTTATTCGTAGGTATTTTTACAATAATGCTATCATCATTTTCACTAATAATGTCAATGTGAAGTGCTTCAAGGATATTATTTACATTCTCTCTTGAAATATCGTCACCGATCAGTCGGTTGATATTAGAATATTTAACTGGAATTTCCTTTGGCTCTATTTTTTGAGGATAAAGGTCAATGATCTCTGAAGCGATTTTTGCGTCTGCATATTCGACCATTAGTTGAGCTGCTCTCTTTAACGCTGTTACGGTTGAGTTAGGATTGCTTCCCTTTTCGAAAGTCACCGCCGCATCTGTTCTTAGAAGATGTCTAGTGCTGGTTTTTCGAATCGATTTCGGATTAAAATACGCACTTTCTAAAAAGATGCTCTTTGTAGTATCAGAAACACCTGAATCTAGACCTCCAAAGACACCTCCTATACACATACCTTGATCATTTCCATCACAAATCATGACATCCTCCGGATGAAGTGTTCTTTCTTTTCCATCTAGATCTACGAAGGTAGCTCCTTCAGCAAGCGTTTGAACCTTGATATGGTTTCCTGCTATTTTTTCAGCATCAAAGGCATGTAATGGTTGTCCCATTTCATGTAGAACAAAATTAGTGATATCTACAACATTGTTTTTCGGATTGATGCCGATCGCCTTTAGATTATTTTTCAACCAATCTGGAGATTCCTTGATGACTATATTTTCAATTTTTACTCCTGAATATCGAGGAGCTCCATTTTCATCTATAAGGCTAACTTTAATTCCTCCATCACCGCTACCTTCCTTAAACGCAGAAAAGTCTGGATATGTAATTTTACCATCATGATCTGTATTCACTTTCAGATATGCTGCTAAATCCTCTGCAACACCGATATGAGAAGTTGCATCAGAACGATTAGGCGTTAATCCTATTTCATACACAATATCATTATTGATTTCAAATAATTCTTTAGCCCATTGGCCGACTTTTGTATCTTCAGGGAGGACCATGATTCCATCGTGACTTTCTCCTAGTCCGACTTCATCTTCGGCACAAATCATTCCGTTAGAAACTTCGCCTCGGATCTTGCCAGCTTTGATTTTCCAAGCTTCTCCGTCAGGAGCATATAGTGTAGTTCCTACCGTTGCAACTAATACTTTCTGGTTTTTAGCTACATTCGGAGCACCGCAAACGATTTGGATTGCTTCTGCTTCACCGATGTCTACTTTCGTAAGGGAAAGTTTATCAGCGTTAGGATGTTTTCCGCATTCAATTACATGACCGACTTTGATTCCTTCGAGACCACCTTTTATCGTTTCAATTTCCTCCATTCCTTCTACCTCAAGCCCTATAGCTGTTAGAATTTCAGAGATTTCCTCAGGACTTTGTTCAAGGATAATATATTGCTTAAGCCAATTGAGAGATATCTTCATTTACTTGTTTATCGTGTTATATTTTTCCTAAAGGTTAAGTATCAATTCTAACCTCTAAAAACTAAAAGCCCCAAAGATAAGAATGTTACTAATGAAACCTGCATTGTTACGCCCAAAAATAAATGGGTAGTCAATTGCTAGTCTAAAGACTTGATAAATAGAAAAAAACTGCTTGCAGGATAATAGAGCAAGCAGTTAATAATCATAGGAAATTGCAATATTTTATAGATAGTTAAGCGCTTACAATGCGCTGCGTTAAATAACTATTCTTTTTCAGTTGAAATGAATTTGTAGACGACTCCAGCAAGGATGGCTCCAGCAATAGGTGCTACCCAGAAGAGCCACAGCTGACCTAGTGCCCAGTCTCCAGCAAATAATGCTTGACTAGTACTTCTTGCAGGATTTACAGATGTATTGGTTACAGGTATACTGATGAGGTGTATTAAGGTCAGACATAAACCAATTGCAATACCAGCAAGTCCTGCCGGTGCCTTGGGGTATGTGGAACCTAGAATAATAAATAGAAAAAAGAAAGTAAGCACAAATTCTGTTATTAATGCTGCTAGCATGCTGTATCCAGCGGGAGAATGTTCTCCATAGCCATTAGCTGCGAAGTCTCCTACTTCATAACCGACTTTTCCTGAAGCAATTAAATATAGTGTTGCTGCTCCAGCGATACCTCCTAAAAGTTGAGCGCCAATGTAACCCAATAAATCTTTTCCTTCGAATCGACCTCCGACCCATAATCCAATAGAGACAGCAGGGTTAAGATGGCAACCTGAAATATGGCCGATGGCATAGGCCATTGTTAGAACAGTAAGACCAAAAGCTAATGAAACACCTACGAAGCCAATACCTAATTCTGGGTAAGCAGCTGCTAGAATAGCACTACCACATCCACCAAGTACTAACCAAAATGTTCCGAAGAATTCTGCGATTAATTTTTTCATTGTTTTAAGTTTCGTTTAACAATATTTCTTCTTTGGACTAGAAAAGAATATAAAAGTCACAAAAAACCTAAAAATGAGGATGATCATGTTGTAGATTCGGGTTGGAACCAAACAAAAAAAAGCCACTCAGAAATGAGTGGCTTTGTATCTTATAAGTAAGTGAGATTTATTAATCTGCTTTTACTACTTCAAAGTCAACTTTCGCATCTACTTGAGGATGTAAGTTTAGAACAGCAGTATATTTTCCTAAAGTTTTAATGTCTTCAGGAAGAACAATTCTTCTTCTTTCTACATCAACATCCTGCTCTTCTTTAAGCTTATTAGCTATCTGAAGATTAGTTACACTACCGAAGATTTTACCAGAAGTTCCTGATTTTGCAGGAATAGTAAGGGTAACATCTTTAAGTTTTTGCGCTATTTCTTGGAATTCACTTAATCGTGCAGCACGTTCTGCTTCTTCCTTAGCGATGATGTCGTTTAATTTACCTTTGTTCTGAGCATTAGCGATAAGGCCAAGCCCACGCGGGATAAGATAGTTTCTACCGTAACCATTTTTCACAGTTACAATTGAATGCTTATCTCCCAGGTTATCTATATCTGTTAATAATATTATATTCATTTCTAAGTATTTTTTTAGTTAAGCAATTACTTAAAAAGATCAGTTACATAAGGAAGCATTGCTAGGTGTCTAGACCTTTTGATAGCTACTGCTACTTTTTTCTGATATTTTAAAGAGTTTCCAGAAATTCTTCTAGGAAGAATTTTTCCTTGTTCATTAATAAACTGAGCTAAAAAATCTGGATCTTTATAATCGATGTGCTTGATTCCAAATTTTCTAAATCTACAGTACTTTTTACGCTGCTTCCCGATGTTCGGGTTACTTAGAAATTTTATATCGTCTCTATTTGCCATGATTCGAATCTTTAATAAATGATAAAATTATTCCTCTTCTGTCTTAGTGACAGCAGGTGGAACAGGAGGTTTAGTTGGAACTGGTGCTGGAGCTTTAGCTTTTGATGCAGCAACAGCTTCAGTAGGAGCAGCAGATCTAGAAGGCTTACGGCCATCTTTCTTATCTTTTTTGTCCTTCTTGGTAATCTTACCAATTTTACCTTCTCTTTTATCTTCGTTATATTTCACGCCGTATTTGTCTAATGCAACAGTTAAGAATCTCATGATTCTTTCGTCTCTTCGCATTGACAATTCTAGATTTGAAATGATAGCACCGCTTTCGATTTCAAATTCTAAGCTGTAATAGATCCCTGAAGATCTTCTGTTTATAGGATACGCTAACTGGCGTAATCCCATCTCATCCATGTTTACGATTTTTCCACCGCCGTCTTTAACGAGGTCTTCGTATGTCTGAGCTGTCCCTTTAATTTCATCGCTGGACAGTACTGGATCAACGATGAAAGTTACTTCATAATTTCGCATTAATAAAGTTTAATTTTTAAATATTGTTTAAAATGGAGCGCAAAGATAGTATTTTTATAATCTTTTGCAAACGAAGTTGTTTAAAAAACATATTATTAATTTCTTCACATGTCATTGATTCTCAATATTTCACCTTTTTTTAGATCCGTCCGCTGTCTAGCGGATGAATCTCAAAAAACGCATCATTGTGTGAATCAAGCCTATCCGCCGCAATGCTATGGAAGGCGGGCACATGCAAATAATCTGAACATTTGTTATTAAAACAACTTCAATAATAACTTGCTCTAATGCATAGACTTATCTACTTATTTCTAATAATTTTACCATTTTCGTGTATGAAAAAGGCTGAAATCAATATTCCCGTACCTAATCCGACTAGCTATGATATGGCGAACACACCACTTACGGAAGATGTATTTTATGATAAAATACTTGGCGCACTGGTCGGTTCGGCCATCGGTGATGCGATGGGAGCACCTACAGAGATGTGGGATAGAAACGATATCCAGGCGAAATTTGGTTTTGTAAATGGCTTGACACCTGTTATAAGAGAAAAAAGCCCAGAAGGTACTTGGCAACATAATATGATTTCCGGATCTACGACTGATGATACCCGATGGAAAATGTTAGTAGGTCAATATTTGATCGAGAATAAGGGGGAAATGTCTCCGGATTCATTTGCCAAATTTATTGTTACTTATTATCAATCATTGCTCAAGGGATTAAGTAACAAAGAAGTTCTCAACTCAACGGATGTGTTGGAAGATGAAATGGAAAAGGTGGATTGGATTAAAGAATGGGCGCGAGTTGCCTTGGTTTATGGAAAGGATGAAGTCGAATATGCAGCGGCGCAGAATAGATTTTATGGAGGTGAAATGGCATGTGGTGGTTTGCTTTATTCGCCAATGTTTGGATTAACTGCCACAAGTTCAGAAAAGGCCTATCGAACAGCATTCGAGCATTCCTTTTTTGATATTGGTTATGCACGAGATCTTTCAGCATTGGCATCGGTGATGACGAATTTGGCATTATATCATGAATCCATTGATACTATACTGACGGAAACGTTTAAGGTTGACCCTTTTAAATACAAAGAAAGTCGCTTAATAGGACGATTGTCTTATAATATGGCGATGGAGGCGAAAGGAATTGTCCAAGCACCTATAGAAGTAGAACAAGATCAAATATTCGATACACCACCTTTAAATTTTAAAGGAAGTCCAGAGGATTGGTATCGACTCAATAATATTTATGATAGACTCTCTTCCACCCAGCGATCTATTGCCTTTCATGCAGGAGAAATCTGGCAGATACTTATTGCGGGCTTGACTTATGGTGATGGCGATATTCTAAAAACCATGCAATTCATTGTAAACTATGGTCGAGATAATGATACCGTCGCAGCAATTGCGGGTATGATTTTAGGTGCAAAGGTTGGGTTCACAGGATTGCCTGTGGAAATTAGAGACGAAGTTGTAAGAGTAAGTAAGGATGTAATGGGTATAGACTTAAAAGAACTTGCTAAGAAGTTGGTGAAGAATTAAAGTGTCAAGTATAGCTTGTAAAAGATTCTGGTTTTACTCGAATACTTAATCTTGAATAATATTCTCATCTGAGTAAACCACGTCATGTTCTAGCTCTAATCATTAATAAAAACGCTCTTGGTTTTGTTTACTTTGTATTTCTTTACCAAAGTAGTAGACGAGAATTTATAACAATGGACGATTTTGAATATTACTCAAATAGCTGAAGATTTTGCAATTTTCTTGTTGTAAAAATATTGTGCGGTGAAAATGAAGAACAATAGTAATAGAATAATTAGGCCCCATTCTCCCATGACTGGGACAGCAACATTAACCTGTAATGTGGCTGACGCTGACCCACTATTTCCCGCATCTTAGGTTAGATCGCTGGTTGTGTTAACAAAGGCGCCAGTAACAGTTGCTGTTACATCTACCATGATTTCACATGATGAATTTGCTCCGACATCCCCACCTGAATAAGATATACTTGTAGAACCTAGAGCAGCGATTATAGATCCTCCTATGCAAGTTGAGGAAATATTTGGAACAGCGCTGACCTGAAGACCTGCAGGCAGATTATCCACAAAGGATAAATTGGCTGAAGTAGCGTTGGAGATGGAATTGTCTATCGTAAATATTAAAGTGGTGGATTGCCCCTCAGATATCATCGGTGGATCAAAAGCTTTGCTGAAAATAGGAACAGGAGGCAATATGGAGACAGTTTGACAAGTGGAGTCTGAACCAAAATTATTTGCTACGGTCAAACAAGTCGTATAATTTCCATACGCGCCAAATGTATGCGTAACATTTTGCTGAGTGGATGTATTACCATCTCCAAAATCCCACAACCAAGTAGTAGGTGACTCTGTTGAAAGGTCTGTAAAATCTACTGATTGATTATTCACAACAAAGGAAAATACTGACTCAGGCATTTGACCTTGAAGAGAGGAACTAGAGAGCCCAAGAATTAAAATTACTAAGACTAAAACATGTTTCATGGTGATGATTTTTGAGATATGGCAAAGGTATCAAAATAAACTGAAGGATATTTACTTTTCTCTTGCTTGCTTCGGCAAGTTAGGTATAGTTGAGTTTGTTATTGTTACGCAAATGTTTGAGGCGTCTTCTTTAAATAAATAACTTTCATACCACCGAGCCGGAGGAATGAAAGGATCGTTGAACTGGGTGATTGTGAGATATTTTGTTTCCGGAGCATTATGGTGAATATGCTTATGAGTTTTATAAATAGCTCGGCGATCTTTCCGCTTCGCTCCTAGCTCAACGATCTATCGCTAATTTCTTCGGTAATTTTCTTTATAATCATGATGTAATAGAAAGAATTGTTCTTTCCCACCAAGAAATTCTAACATTTCATTCTTAGCTATTTGTGTGTTAACTTCATTGGCATAAGCGTTATAAGAACAAAATTGCCAATACCTATAATTATTTGTTATTCCATGATGTATAGGATTGTGGTGAACATAACAAAGGAGTTGCGAAAGCCTTGTATGGGACTTTATCAAAACTCTCTTAGTACCTTGCTTAAAGAGCTGTCCCATTCTTTTATATCTTTTATTAAAAGATAATGTATATCCACTTAGCATCCTAGAGAGTTGGCTTTCTAGGAATTTATTCAAAGATACCTGACCATTTATTAACTCTCTTGAGCAAGAAGTTTGCTCGCTTTCAATTTGAACTAAATTAATTTCTAGAACACGAATCAAGAAATGAAAATGATTTGGCATCAGGCAGTAAGAGTATCCTTTCATGTAAGGGCACATATACTTTCTGAATCTACTTAGGAATCTATCATAATCTTGTTTTGGCTTAAATAATAATTCATTACCAACAACTTTGTTGTATAGATGATAGTAATCACCTTCTTGAAAAATATCTCTTTGATATCGCATAATTTTTATTTATAAATTAGCTCGCCGATCCCTGCACTCAGTTTCGGCTCGACGATCTGATGTTTGATCACCCTGCCCAGCCCTCACGATCCAAGCTCCGATATTGTATCGCTTCACTGAGATGGAAAGTGTTAATGTGTTCCGATCCTTCTATATCGGCTACCGTGCGAGCCACTTTTAAGATTCGATCATATGCCCGAGCGGAAAGCTGTAGCTTTTCCATCGCTTTTTTCAAGAGTATCATTTCCGCATCTCCTAACTTACATTCCTTTCTGACCATTCTAGAAGTCATCTGGGAATTAGAAAAAATATTGTCTGCCTTTCTAAATCTGCGGTTCTGGATTTGTCTTGCTTTTAAAACTCTTGCTGTGATTTCTGCACTCGTCCCACTACAAGTCGTATTCTTCTCGCTTAATTCATCATAGGAAACTGGTGTCACTTCCACGTGAAGATCTATTCGATCCAGCAAAGGACCCGAGATTTTATTGAGATATTTTTTCACAACTCCTGGACCACAGACACATTCTTTGTCTGGATGATTATAGTATCCACAAGGACATGGGTTCATAGAAGCGATCAACATAAAACTAGAAGGGTAGTCAACAGAAATTTTAGCTCTAGAGATGGTGACTTTTCGTTCTTCCATAGGTTGACGCATTACTTCAAGAACTGTTCTTTTGAATTCTGGAAGTTCATCAAGAAATAGAACACCATTGTGAGCCAATGATATTTCACCTGGTTTCGGATTAGATCCTCCGCCTACCAATGCAACATCGCTTATCGTATGATGAGGTGACCGAAAGGGTCGGGTCTTAACTAACGCCTCGTTATCGCCTAACCTCCCAGCCACCGAATGTATTTTTGTTGTTTCTAATGCCTCATGCAAATTCAAAGGAGGCAAAATAGAAGGCATTCTTCTTGCTAACATGGTCTTCCCTGCTCCAGGAGGCCCGATTAGTATAACATTGTGACCCCCAGCTGCTGCAAGTTCTAATGCGCGTTTTATATTTCTTTGTCCTCGGACATCTGAAAAGTCCATTTCAGCATTTTGACATGCGATATTAAAGTCTTGTCTAGTATCATAGAATAATGGTTCTTTAGACTGTCCATTTTGAAAGAATTCAATTGCTTCTTGCAAGGTTTCGATTCCATAGACATTTAATTTATTGACAATGGCAGCTTCCTTTGCATTTTGTTTCGGAAGAATGATTCCTTTGTATCCATCATTTCTCGCTTGAATGGCTATTGGTAATGCACCTTTTATGGGTCTAAGGCTTCCATCTAATGACAGTTCGCCCATGATCATGTAATCGCTTAAGCTGCTACCATCTATTTGATTTGTACTGGCCAGAATTCCTAAAGCTATAGGCAAGTCAAAAGAAGAGCCCTCTTTCTTAATGTCTGCTGGTGCTAAATTGACAATGAGCTTAACCCTTGGCATTCGGCGACCAATATTCTTTATGGCTGCTTCTACTCTTTGGAATCCTTCGCGAACTGCACTGTCTGGGAGACCAACTAAATAATACAACCCTTTTCCAGCGGCAGAAGTCCCTCCAGCATTTACTTCTACGGTAATGGTTCTAGCCTCTACACCATGAACAGCCCCTGCATACGTCTTGATTAACATTGATAAAAAGTTTATTCAATGTACTAGTGTAATTATGCATTAAAACGTTACAAAAAAAATTGAAAAGAATTATAACGGCAACGGCCAAAGTACAATATCCACCCTCCGATTCTGAGCTCTACCTTCCCACGTCGCATTGTCGAATTCTGGATTATCGAAGCCGTGGTCTTTGATAAATATATTATCCATGAGGTATCCACCTTCTTCTAACATCTGATAAGATGCACCAGAACGCATCTGAGAAAGGTATTCATTAAATTTTCGACTTCCAATATTGTCTGTATGAGAATGGATATGAATTTCGTAATTTTCTAAGAGTACACCATTTAGGAATTCAAAAACAGCTTGCTCTTGCTCTTCGTCGATATAATAACTGCCACCTCCGAAAAAGATGGATTTTATCAAATATGGTTTTTCTGAATCACCCAATAATTTGTCCTGACCAAAAACCGAACAGCTTCCAATCAAAAATAAAAAGACAATATATCCTTGGATAATTTTCATTGTCAATAAGATAAATCAAAATAACGAAAAATAAAAATCACTTCTTCATTCAAGCAACCTTCACTTCATTTATAACTTTGGATTTTCAACTTTGTTTTACAAAGCGTTAAGAATTATTCACACGAAACTAGATTAACGTGCCATAAAACCATTCGTGTAGTGCGGAATTTAAGAAGTTACTTTTGCAAAAAGCTGGTCTAGAAACTCTCTTGCTTGCTGCAGATTCCCTACTCTTTCCTTAATCATAATAAGGAATCGTGGTGATTGTTTCAAGGAGATTCTTTTACGTTCGGAATTAGCATTGACATAAGCCAAAACATCCGTAAATAATTTAGATTCGAAGTAACTGGATTGGGCATTTCCGATGAAATATGCTCTCATCTTATTTCCTTTCAAAGACAATCGCTCAAAACCTAATTTCTTACATAACCAACGAACTTTTAAACCATCCATTAACTCTCTGAGCTCTTTAGGTATTGGCCCGAATCGATCGATGATTTTCGCCTCGAATTTCTTAAGTTGTTCTTCGTTGTCTATAAGATCCAGCTGTGTGTAGATTCGAAGTCTTTCCTGTATATTATTAATATATTCATCCGGAATCAACATTTCGATGTCCGTCTCAATTTCTACATCTCGAACGTAACTGCGGTCTTTGTCTAAAGTTTCTTTGAAAACGTCTTTGTATTCCGTTTCCTTTAATTCCATCACCGCTTCCTCCAGAATTTTTTGATAGGTTTCATAACCGATATCTGAAATAAATCCACTCTGTTCTCCACCTAGCAAATTCCCAGCACCTCGAATATCTAAATCCTTCATCGCAATCTCGAATCCACTGCCCAAGTCCGAAAATTCCTCCAATGTCTTAAGCCTTTTTCTTGCCTCTGGCGTTAACACAGAAAGTGGCGGTGCAAACAAATAGCAAAAAGCTTTTTTATTAGATCGGCCGACCCGTCCTCTCAATTGGTGAAGATCACTCAGACCGAAATGGTGGGCATTATTGATGATAATGGTATTCGCATTTGCAATATCTAATCCTGTTTCGATAATGTTCGTACAGACTAAAACATCGTACTTCCGATCTATAAAATCGAGTAATGTTTTTTCTAATTGTTTTGCTTCCATCTGACCATGCGCCATGGCCACATCAGCTTCAGGAACAAGTCTTCGAACCATTGCTGTAATATCAGGAAGTGATTTCACTCTATTATGGACGAAGAAAACTTGACCTCCTCTATTGTATTCGTAGTAGATTGAGTCCTTAATCGTTTCATCATTGAAAATTCGACGTTCTGTATGAATTGGCTGACGATTAGGTGGAGGCGTCTTTATAATGGAAAGATCTCTTGCAGACATCAATGAAAACTGAAGTGTTCTCGGAATCGGTGTGGCCGTTAAGGTAAGTGTGTCAACATTGACCTTTATATTTCTCAATTTCTCCTTCGCAGCAACCCCGAATTTCTGTTCTTCATCTATAATCAACAATCCTAGATCTTTGAAGCCAATTTTTTTATTCAGAATTCCATGTGTTCCGATGACTAAGTCTAGCTCACCAGATTTGAGTTTCTCGAAAATTTCATTTTTCTCTTTGGTGGTTCTGAATCTATTGATATAATCTACAGAAACACCGAACTCACTCAGTCTGTCACTAAAGGTCTTAGAATGTTGCAAAGCAAGAATAGTAGTAGGAACGAGGACTGCTACTTGTTTGCCTCCCACTACACACTTAAATGCTGCACGTAACGCGATCTCCGTCTTACCAAACCCCACATCTCCACAGATAAGTCTATCCATCGGATATTCCTTCATCATATCGTCCTTCACAGCGATGGTAGCTTTTTCCTGATCTGGCGTATCTTCATAAATAAACGAAGCCTCCAGCTCATTCTGTAAGTAACCGTCTGGAGGAAATGCGTATCCTTTAGAAGCCTTTCTTTTCGCGTATAATTTTATCAATTCCCGAGCGATATCCTTGACCTTTTTCTTGGTCTTCGCTTTCATGGTTTTCCAAGCATCGCCACCTATTTTGCTCAGTCGCGGAGGCGTACCGTCTTTACCTACGAACTTTGATATTTTATGCAAGGAGTTGATACTGACATATAAGATATCATTGTTCAGATATTTTAACCTTACAGATTCCTGAACATGCCCATTTATATTGATTTTTTCAAGTCCTGAATATTTACCAACTCCATGATCTATATGCGTAACGAAGTCACCTGGCTGGAGCTCACGAAGCATTTTTAAATTCATGGCCTGTTCCTTCGTAAAGCCTTTACGAAGTTTGTACTTGTGGAAACGATCGAAAATTTGATGATCGGTATAGACAGCTACATTTAGATCTTTGTCAATGAAGCCCTCATGTAAGGCTGTGTTCAGTGGAAACCAAGCCATCTTTGCTTCGAGATCATCAAATATGCTATAGAACCGCTCTATCTGTTTTTTATTCTCAGCGAAAACAAAATTTGTCAGCCCTTTACGCTCATTCCCTTCAAGATTATCAATAAGGATCTTGAAGTTTTTATTGAAAGCAGGTTGTGGACTAATATTGTAAGAGATTTTCTGATCTATTTTTAGGTCAATGTGTGGTTTCTTTAAGACAACTGTATGGAAACCTTCTATTTCATCTAAGATTTGATTAGGATAGATAAAGGCACGCTCTTTAAATAAGCCTTCGATTTCTTCTGCACTTTTTACTCCGCTTAGTGAATTTGAAAAAACTACACTCTTTTCGAAGCTGGTCTGAAGTTTTTCCATCATCACTTCTACATCCTGAATCCAGACAGATGTTCCCTTCCCAAATATTTCAAATAGGGAAACTTTTTGTTCTTTTGTGAATTCAGAATTGACATTTGGAATAATGGAGATGGCTTTAATATTTCGAATAGATAACTGGGTCGTCGGATTAAAATTTCGAATACTTTCTATGTCTTCATCGAATAATTCTATTCGATACGGCCATTCATTCCCATAAGAGAAAATATCTACGATTCCACCTCTAATGGCGAACTGGCCTGGTTCGTAAACAAATTCTTCACGAACGAAACCATATTCTACTAGTACTTCTATGATCGTGTCTGTGTCTAACTTTTCCCCGACCTTAATTTCTATTTTTTGTTCTGACAGTAATTCTGGAGAAACTACTTTCTCGAAAATCGCTTCAGGATACGTGATAATAAAATGACCTTCCGCGTGTGAAAGAATAATTTTATTAATGGCTTCCGTCCTCTGTAGGATGTTGGTTTTATTCAGTTCTTCGAACCTCAATGGTCTGGAGAAAGAATCTGGAAAGAAGTGGATGGTTTTATTATCGAATAAGTTTTCTAAGTCATTCTGAAGATAAGCTGCATCCTCTTTGGTGTTAGCGATATAAATATGATTCGCAGGTCTTAGGTTATACGTTCCCGCTAGGACAAAGCTATCCACTGCCCCGATGAAACCTTCTACAAGTATTCTTTTAGGACTCTCCGAGCTTAATAGCTCTGTTATATTTTTCGTTCGCTCATCTTCTTGGTATCTTTTAAGAAGACTATTCAGATTTTCCACGGTGCGAAGATATGATTTTTATTTTTCTAGTATATTGCCATCATGAATATTGATTTTAAAAGTTTTCCGGCTAAGATTTTACTGTTTGGCGAATACTTGGTTATAAAAGGAGGAGCATCTCTTGCGATTCCTATTCGGAATTATTCTGGGAGGTTGGTTTTGAAAAACTCATTTCAAGAAGATAATGTTGCTCCATTTATTCAATATCTGGGCGCACTACCGAATATATATTTGAATCAAGATTTAATAGAAGAGATTGATTTAGATCGACTTTTATTTAATTCTAATATTCCGATAGGTTATGGTGCAGGAAGTTCAGGAGCATTAACAGCTGCGGTTTTCGATGCGTTTGTGGAGAAATATGAAGGGAGTTTGCAGGAAGCTCTTGCGAGCATGGAAGATTTCTTTCATGGTTCTAGTTCTGGTCTAGACCCATTAATTTCATACAGTATGACGCCATCACAAGAAATGAATGAGGATACACTTAAGCATTTTTTCTTGTTAGATACGGGGATTTCTAGAAAAACAGCGCCCTTGGTGGAGATTTTTAAAAATAAAACCTCTGAGATTGATTTTGCTAAATTAGAAATGGCAAATGATGCTGCCATTCAAGCTTCAACGAATTATGATTTTAAATCTTTAAAACAGTCGATGGGGATTATTTCCGCGTTTCAGTTTGAGCATTTTAAAGAAATGATCCCTGATGCTTATAAAGAAATATGGAAGGAAAGTCTTGGTGATGAACTAATAGATATTAAGCTTTGTGGTGCTGGAGGTGGAGGCTTTTTACTCTTATTCGCGAATGAAGCTCAGTATGCGGTGGATTGGGCACTAAAAAATAAGGTTGATATAATTCCTATTGAATTAAACAAAGTTGAAGATGCTTCTTAAATTCCTAAGGTGAAGAGGACAAACTTGATGCACAATACCTATTAGTTATTATGACACACAAAAACAAATGCTGGCGGTATGTTTAATGGTACCCAGTTAATATCTAGATTCCCGAAAACATTCTCATACAATTTCTTAACCATTAAACTATAATGTACTTGTACATAATTTCCACCTTGTATTAAATGATCTTTGCAAGCTTGGATAATAGAATTAGCTACAGGCTCTGGAAAAAGAACAAATGGGATTGCTGAAATTACAGAATCTAATTTACTGAACTTATGAAGTTCGAGATAATGGGATAATTTCTCTGCGGAGTCTTGTATGATAATTAATCTATCGTCATGGATTTCACTAAGTTGCTCGTTAAATGCCTCATTCACTTCGAAAATCATCAGTTTGCAATCTTTATGCATACTACGTAGAATGTGTTGTGTAATAACACCATCTCCTGCACCTAATTCCACAATATACCTAGCTGTATCAAAATCAACATGCTTAATCATTCCTTTGCATAGAAATTTTGAGCTTCTAGTAATTGTACCTATCGTCTTTAAGTTCTTAACACTCTCTTTAAAAAAACTTATAGTCCCCATTTTATTGTCCATTATACTGTAAATAGTTTACCAGATCAGGAAATTTTTGCGCATAATTCATTAACTCACTCGGGTTCATTCGTTTTCCATCAATGAAAGGTATGATTTTCGCTTCTTCAATATTATCTTCTTTTAAAGATTTGAGAACAGCTTGGGCATCAAAATAATCTTTATAAATCCCAATTGTATATACATAATCTTTACTGCCGTAATCTCTTTCGATAATAGCGTCTTGGTAGTGGTTTAGAATTTCATTTTGATACATCTGGCTTACCTTTGCAATAAAAACTTTATAAGTAAGGCCATTCTGAATGGTTCTATATAGTTCTCCAGAAATATCTTTCAGAAATTCGGCAACAACTGGATCATTGTAAGAAATCGATAAGTTCAAATCATCAATATTCTTTATTCTTATCTCAAGTCGTCTGTTTAATTTTTCAGCGAGCTTACCAGCCTGTACTCCTTTTTCTGTAGAAACTAAAGGGTAATTTGATCCAAGGCCTCTCATTAAAACTCTACTTTCATCGATACCATTAACTTTAAGGTAGTCCATGATTTTCTCTGCTCGCTTAATACTAAAATAGAGTTCATAAGCAATCTGACTCTCAGGCACAGAGTGACTTTCAATTTCTATTTTGGTATCTGGATAAATTTTCATGATATCTACCACATTTTCTAAAGTTTTCAGATTAGAAATGGTCAGCAGGTTTTCATCCTTAGTGAAAAAAAGTGGTTCTAAAATATATTCTTTAATTTTTTCAGCTGAATTCTTATTGGATGCTGCTTTAGAGCTTTCATCATTCAGTCCGATCTTCTTATCTTTTACGATATCTTTAACGACATTATCATTAGCGATGAATGGTAATGTAGGGCTATAAGCAAGCTGTCCTAATTCTTGTTGTTTTAAGTAGGCTTTATAAAGGTCGAATTTGCCCATCCCATTTTTTCTAGAAGAACTAAAATAAGCAGACTGACCATCAGCTGAAATTCTAAAATACATGTCATCTAGTGTAGAATTTATACCAATATTCATGTTCTCGCCGACACTCCATCCTCCTCCTTCGAAGGAAAAAGTGGACTTGAAAACATCAAATCCGCCTATACTTTTCACACCATTAGAACTGTAAAAAAGCGTCATACCATCTTTCGTTAGAAATGGAGAGACTTCATCCAGTGGACCGTTTACAGCAGGACCTAGATTCCTAGGAGAAGACCAGTAATTGTTGCTTTTATAGCAAACATAAATATCATAACCGCCGTATCCACCTTTTCGCTTGCTTGAAAAAATGATGGTAGAATCATTATAAAATTGAAGATAGACATCACCCTTTTCTCCTATAAGAGGACTCTCGAATTTGGGTGGATAGATATTGTCATGGTCTACTCCGAAAGTATCTACATAGATAGTTGCAGAAGTCGGTGAATCTCCTTTTAAGAAAAATAAAACGGATCCGTCAGAACTGAAATCTAATACTCTTTCATGTCGAGAAGTATTGAGCAACGAATTTAATGGTTGGATCGGTGACCACTTCCCATTCTCTAGACTAGCTGAAAACATATCTAGGAAGTGGGTCCCGTATACATTGTCTTTTATACCTTTTTCATTTCGAAGTCCGCCTGCTGCAGATGGTCGATTACTGGAAAAGTAATATTTAGAAAGATAGTTAGGACTTTGAATCGGATCGATCTCATCATATACAGAATTGATTTCAGGGCCCATATTTTCTACAAAAGCCTTCTGATCAAAGTATTGCAAACTTAACCCTGTTGCACAACGCTTAATTTCGCTAATGACAAATGGTCGATTTTTATCTTTCTCATTTGTTCTACGAAGGTACTCCTTGTAGTATTCTATAGCCTTCTCAAAGTTTAACTCAGCGTGATATATTTTGCCGAGATATAGAAAAAGTTCATCTTCCTTTTTTTTAAAGGAAAGCAAACTTGCAATGTCCCGTTTTGCTGCATTTAATTCATTCGTCTCATATAAGCTGATCATCCTTTTTAAAATCAGATCTCTATTCTTATGAGCGTTTTTATCCTTGCTGAATTCTTTCAAGGCATCCCGGTAAAGTTCGTGCTCGAAGAACTTTACACCTGAACGATAAAATCTATCCTGACCATTTGCCACAGAGACAGAAACCAATAATAGTATCGGTAATATGTAATAGTATAGATTTTTTAATTCCAATTTTCTAAATGTTTCTATCCTTATCGAAGGCTTCTAAATAGTCAGCGATTTTTCTCAAAAATGAGCCTCCTAAGAATCCATCAACTATTCTGTGATCATATGATAACGAAAGAAACATCATATGACGTATAGCAATGAGGTCACCCATTTCAGTTTCAATAACCGCAGGCTTCTTTTTTATAGCTCCAACCGCTAATATAGCAACTTGTGGTTGATTAATAATAGGTGTCCCCATGACATTACCGAAAGTTCCTACATTTGTCAGTGTGAAAGTGCCGCCTTGAATCTCATCAGCTTTCAGATTATTCTCTCTAGCTCTTTTTGCTAAATCATTTACCGCTTTAGTTAAACCTAGTAAATTCAGATGGTCTGCATTTTTTATTACTGGAACAATCAAGTTTCCAGATGGTAACGCAGCCGCCATTCCAAGATTAATGAAGTTCTTTTTAATAATCTTATCTCCTTCTAGAGAGATATTAACCATCGGATAATCTTTAATGGCCTTAGTTACAGCTTCCATGAAAATAGGAGTGAAGGTTATTTTCTCACCATGTTTTTTCTGAAATTCTGCCTTTACTTTTTCTCTCCATTGAACGACATTAGTAACATCTACTTCTACGAATGATGTTACATGCGGCGCAGACTGCTTGGACTTGACCATATGATCTGCGATTAATTTTCGCATTCTATCCATCTCTATGATCTCCGTTCCGCCATTCAAAGAAGGAGAAGGTGATGGCGAGGTAGTTTTAGCCGCGACATTACTAGGAGATTCTACTTTCGGAGTATTTTTTATCGTTTCAGGTTCTTGCTGAACTTGAGGTGCAGATGGCTTAGAATCCTTCTGCTCTAAGTAATTTAGAATATCTTTTTTAGTAACTCTGCCATTAGCTCCAGATCCAGGTACTTGATCTAGTTCTTGGATGCTGATAGATTCTCTCTGTGCAATGGTTCTTACCAATGGGGAATAAAATCGATCAGTAGTACTAGGTTGGTAATCTGACTTGTGACTTACTTTAGGTTGTTCTTTTAGAATGGTTTCCTGCACATGCGCGTGACCGTTCTGATGAGTGCTTTTTAATTCTTTTTCAGGATTAATAGGCTCTTCAGGTACTGCTGGAGAAGGTTTTACTTCTTGTGTTGCATCAGTCTTGATTCTAGCAATTACTTTTCCGACTTCTACAATTTCATTCTCGATAAAAAGAATTTCAGAAATAACGCCTTCTACAGGAGAAGGGATATCTGAATCCACTTTATCGGTGGCTATTTCCAAAATTGACTCGTCTAATTCTACAGTATCTCCTTCCTTCTTAAGCCATTTTAATATGGTAGCCTCCATAATGCTTTCGCCCATTTTGGGCATTACTAAATCAACTATTGCCATACCTATGGAGTATTAGTTTTATGAAATGTAAAAGTACGTGAATTATTGACCAACTAAAAATTTTCTTAACATATTCAATGCTGCGATAGATGTATACGTGATATTTTTATTTCTATTCTTTGTCAAATTTAGTTTGTGTGTGATGACTTTATCTGCGCTTCCAACAGCGATCCATATAGTGCCAACTGGCTTTTCGGGCGTCCCACCTCCAGGCCCAGCAATTCCACTTGTTGCGATGGCCACGTCTACATCTAATTTTCGAAGAGCACCTTGAACCATTTCTGTAACCGTTTCTTTACTAACAGCTCCATGATCTTCCAGTGTTTTCGATTGGACACCTAGTAAATCAGTCTTTATTTCATTAGCATAAGAAACAATGCTCCCTTTATAATAAGCAGAAGAGCCTGCAATACTAGTAATCATTCTTGCTACATTTCCCCCAGTGCAGCTCTCTGCCGTCCCAAGTGTTAATTTCTGTTCTAACAAGATCGCCCCGATTGCTTCTTCCAGTCTGATATTATCAAAGCCATATACAATATTACCAAGTGAATTACATATTTGGTCTACTGTCGCGGTAAGTTCTGAATCGTCATTTTCAGACTTGCTACTGACTCGTATTCTTACATTTCCTAGCCCTGGTAAATACGCCACTTTAATATGAGGTGGTAAGGCATCTATAATTGGAAGTATTTTTTCCTCTATCATCGTCTCTCCCCAGCCCGCAGTCATAATCGTTTTATGAAATATACGATTGCCATTATTTAAGGCAGCTAATTTTTCTAAGCCACCATTCTCCATGATATATTTCATTTCATAAGGGACGCCAGGCATTGATATGATTATACTTCCATTGTGTTCCATCCACATTCCTTGGGCAGTTCCCATCTTATTCGATAGGATCGCACATCCAGCAGGAACATATGCCTGAGTTTTATGACTTTCTTTAACTTCTATATTTATTCTCTTAAATAAAGCAGTCAGTTGCTCTAAGATAGAAGCGTTGAACTCTAACTCAACACCTAGAAAATTGGCAAGAGCTTTCTTGGTAACATCATCTTTAGTCGGTCCGAGGCCACCCGTTAGAATAATTACGTCCGTCTTACCAGTTAATTCGCTAAGATGTTTGATGATCTCGTCCTCTGTATCCTGAATGGACCTGATTTCAGTAACTCTTATGTTAATCGCTTCTAATTCAGCTCCAAGCCAAGCAGAATTACTATCGATTACTTGTCCGATAAGCAATTCATCTCCTATCGTTATAATTTTAGCTTCCATTTAATTCGAATTATACATTGACATAAATGTATTAGAATTAAAAAGGTTGCCAAGCACATTTAGAGGAAAATGTTTATATAGATCATCATTTATATTTTCTAGGGGCTAAATCTTTCTATTGCACATATTCTTTTCGGTACTCTAAAGGAGTTCGATTGGTTATCTTCTTAAATTGACGATTAAAATTGGAAAGCGTCTGGAATCCTGAATCATAGCAAGCTTGAGAAATATTAACTTTGTTCTCTATTAATAATTTGCAGGCATGGCCAATTCTTATTTCAATTAAAAAATCAGAGAATGTCTTGTTAGCATGTGTTTTAAAATATCGGCTAAATGATGTAGGCGTCATATTCGTAAGCGTAGAAAACTCTGAGATGCTAAGTTTGCGTTTGAAATTCTTAAGCGCATGTGCATACACTATATTCATTCTTTCCGTATCTCCATCTTTCAGTGAATTCGTATAGCCTGCACTTGCTAATACATTGATGTCAGAGCACAAAGAAATAAGATGAAGTATTTTTAACAATTCAAGAACACCCTCGAATCCTCTTAAGGAAACAAGATTAATGAGCATTTTCTTTATTGTTTTCGCTACAGGGCCTTGAATATCGACGCCTCTTAAACTCTTCTTGAAAAGCTTCCTTATTTTGATAACTTCTTCTTTTTGTAGGAGGTTTTCACTGATGAGTTCTTCATTAAAATAAACAACGATACCTTCTGACCAGTTTTCACCGTCTTCTGATGATGAATCTGAATCACTCCGCCATAGGTGTGGTAGATCTGGTCCAGTAAAAGTTATATCATCAGGATAATAAGTCATTACACTGTCTCCTATAAACCTTGTTCCTGTCCCTTTCAGGACCATGAAAAGTTGGTATTCTGAATGAAAATGCCATGTAGGGTCAAAAACTAATTCTTTTAAATGCTTTACGACAAATGCATGGGTATATGGAATGGGTGATTTTTGTAGTGCCGATTTCATTTTGTGGGTGTACGTTTTTATATGAATTTTCTCCAAAAAGTAGAATAAGGTACTAAATTACCCCGAAATGTTCATTTATTTCAATAAATAAGATATGATATAGTCAGTATGTGAAATAAAAGAGGATATTATAAACTAATATTCTTTGTATAATTATATCAAAGTTAAATACACAAGACAATGATATCCAAAATGGTAAAAATCGCAAGCTTCGTATTCGTGTTAATATTCATATATGGTTGTAAGTCTGATCCTCCACTTCCTGCTGATGATGTACCACGGAGAATCGAAATGCTTTTTCTTGGACATCATCAGGAACATCATAATTCTAGAAAATATCAACCGATCCTTGCATCGGCATTGACCAAGGAAGGTATTAATTTAACATACACAGAAGACCCTGACGATCTGAATGCTGATAATCTGAATCAGTACGATGGTGTAATAATCTACGCAAATCATGATAGCATTTCGCAAGCACAAGAGAAATCCTTGCTGGATTATGTAAAGGCAGGTCATGCATTTATTCCTATTCATTGCGCTAGTTATTGCTTTAGAAACTCTGATGATTATGTGGATATGGTCGGAGGTCAATTTTTATCTCATGAGACGGATACTTTTGTCACTACGATTGTGGACAAAAGCCATCCTACGATGCAGTCAGTAGAGCCATTTTCTACTTGGGATGAAACCTATGTGCATCATAAAATTGCAGAAGATATTAAGGTGTTAATGACAAGAGCAGAAGGTGATAAAGAAGAGCCTTGGACTTGGGTGAAGGAATATGGAAAAGGAAAAGTTTTCTATACAGCTTACGGTCACGATGAACGGACATGGACTAATCCAGGGTTTTCGAACTTAATAAAAGAGGGAATCGTATGGGCGGTTTCGGATCAAGTGAAGTCGAACTGGGAAGCATTCGCAAAGGATATTCCTGTGTTGAGCTATGAGGAAAAGCCTAACATTCCTAATTATGAAAAGAGAGATCCTGCTCCTAAATATCAGTTGCCTTTGTCTCCTGAGCAATCAGAGAAATTGATACAAGTACCTGTCGGATTCAAATTGGAATTGTTTGCTTCAGAACCAGATATTATTAATCCTATTGCGATAAACTGGGATGAAAGAGGAAGGCTTTGGGTGATCGAAACAGTTGATTATCCTAACACCGTTCGAGAAGATTCAGGGGTCGGAGATGATAAAGTGAAGATCTTAGAAGATACAGATGGTGATGGCAAGGCAGATAAAGTGACTGTTTTCGCTGATAAGCTTAATATACCGACAAGTTTCACCTTCTCGAATGGAGGAATTATCGTTTCTCAAGCGCCTCATTTTATATTCTTAAAAGATACAGATGGCGATGATAAAGCGGATGTTAGAGAAGTCATCATTGATGGATGGGGCACATATGATACACATGCAGGCCCATCGAATCTGCAGAATGGAATAGATAATAAAGTATATGGTGTACTTGGATACTCAGGTTTCAAAGGTCAGATATTCGGGAAGGATCAAGAATTCCGACAAGGAATATACCGATTCGATCATGGTTTGAATAATTTTGAATATTTAACAAGAACGAGTAACAATACGTGGGGACTAGGAATTACGGAAGACAACTCGATATTTGGATCTACAGCAAACAATACACACAGTGTATTCTTGGGAATTCCTAATCAAACTTGGAAGGAAGCAGAAGGTATTAGATTTGAAGGAAGCAAGAAAATAGATGGGCACTACGATATGCAGGCCATTACACCAAATGTAAGACAAGTGGATGTCTTCGGAGGATTTACTGCAGCGGCAGGTCATCAGTTTTACACGGCTCGAAATTATCCAGAGAAATATTGGAACAAAGTAGCATTCGTATGTGAACCTACGGGAGGCTTGGTGCACATCGCTAAAATAGAACATGACGGAGCTGGATATGTCGAAGAAGATGGTGGTAATTTATTTGCAAGTTCGGATGAATGGGTTTCTCCTGTAGAAGCAAAAGTGGGACCTGATGGAAATGTTTGGGTTGCAGATTGGTATAATTTTATCGTTCAGCATAATCCTACTCCGAGTAAAGAAAGAGCAGGCTTCGATGCAGAGAATGGTGACGGAAATGCTTACGTGAATCCATTAAGAGATAAGTCAAATGGTAGAATATGGAGGATAGTTCCGAAAAATGCTAAGCAATCGAAGGCGCTGTCGCTGGATAGAAATAAAACGAAAGACCTCATCAGTGCATTAAAGAATGATAACCTGTTTTGGAGAATTACTGCACAGCGCTTGCTTGTAGAATCTGGTGATCTAGAAAATTTAGATGACCTTTTTGAATTGGTCAATGACAAATCTGTGGATGATCAGGGAATGAATGTAGGTGCGCTTCACGCATTGTGGACCTTAGAAGGATTAGGTGTTTTAGAGAAAAATAAAGAGGCGCAATCTGTAGTAGAAGCGGCTTTTTCTCATCCTGCTTCAGCTGTTAGAAAAGCGGCTATTCAAGTATCACCAAAAATGAAATGGGTGGATAATGGGATCTTATCTGGTGATTTATTGAATGATAAAGATCCAGAGGTCCAACTTGCTGCGATCTTATATTTTACAGATAGATACGCAACAGATTCAGTAGGAGAGAAGCTTTATGCACTTAGTCAGTCTCAAAAAGTGCAGGACGATTTATGGCTTTCGCAAGCAGTATATATTGCGGCGGCTAAGAATTCTGAAGAATTTGTAGCAGCATATCTAAAAGATAATCCAGGAAAGAAATTTGATTCGTCGAAAGCGGATGATGATGAGTTACCGAAGTTAGATGGAAGTAACTTGGCGGAAATGTTCGTTCAGAATTATATTGATAAAGTGGATATAAAAGTGATGGAGTCGGATAGTGAGGAAGAGGCTGGAAATAAAATAGTCATAAGAACGATCAAAAATGAGATGAAATACGATCTCACGAAATTCACAGTGAAAGCTGGGGAAATGGTGGAAGTGGTATTTGAAAATAATGACTTTATGCAGCATAATTTGGTGATTGTGGATAAAGGTGGACTAGAGAAAGTAGGGGCTGGAGCAGACAAGTTGGCGGCAGATCCTCAGGGTGCTGAGAAAAGTTATGTGCCAGATATGAAAGAAGTGCTGCATGCTACTAAGATTATAGATCCTAGTCAGAAAGCATCTTTGAAATTTAAGGCACCAAGTGAACCGGGGATATACCCATTCGTGTGTACATTTCCTGGGCATTGGCGAATAATGCAAGGAGAGATGACAGTAGTAAAGTAAGTGCGAATTAATTAAAATTTATGTCAATGTTAAAAAACATCAATTTCGGAGCGAGTACATGGTTATGGGAATCGCCTTTTAGTACGGACTCTATAGCATTGTTTCCGAAAATTAAAGCTTTGGGCTTCGATCTGGTAGAAATACCAGTGGAGGATCCAAGTTTGATAGATGGAAATACTGTAAAAAAAGCTTTAGCAGATAATGGACTGAAGGTAAGTGTTTGTGGTGCTTTCGGGCCGACGAAGGATTTTACTTCAGATGATATAGACCTTCATGAGAATTGCTTTCGATATATCGAGGAATGCTTTAAGCTTTGTGAATTGTTTGAAGTTGATTTTTTGGCGGGGCCAATGTATTCAGCAGTAGGCAAAGCGAGAATGCTTCCTGATGAGCAAAAAAAGGTAGAGTGGGAACGGGCAGTATCTAACCTTTACAAGGTATGTGAAATGGGAAAGGATTATGGTCAATTTATCGCACTAGAACCTTTGAATCGGTTTGAATCAGATCTTGTGAACACTGCAGATGATGTTCTTCGACTCGTCAATGATATCAATCATTCTAATGCTAAAATAATACTGGATGGATTTCATATGACCATTGAAGAAAAGAATATAAAAGATGCGATTCATACGGTAAAAGATAAGTTGATTCACGTCCAAGTTTCTGAGAATCATCGCGGAGTTTGTGGAACGGGATTGACACCATGGCGTGATTTCAGTGAGGGATTGTCTGAAATCGGGTATGAAGGTTCGATTGTGATCGAGAGTTTCACACCTGAAATTAAGGAATTAGCTGGCGCAGTTTGTATTTGGAAAAAGCATGAAGGAGGGCAAGATGATTTTGCCTCGAAAGGATTAAAATTTATAAAGGAAACATTTAAATAGCGAGAAATGGGAAATAAGAAAATTAATATTGCAATTATAGGTTTGGGATTTGGAGCTGAATTTATTCCTATCTACCAGCGGCACCCGGATGCCAATTTGATAGCTGTGTGCCAGCGAAATGAAACGAAGCTTAATGAAATAGCAGACAACTTCAACATTGAAAAGCGATTTACATCTTATGATGAATTGCTGAATGATCCGTCTATAGATGCAGTTCATATTAATACTCCGATTCCGAATCATGGAGAACAAACCATTAAGGCGCTAAAGGCTGGGAAGCATGTGGCGTGCACGGTTCCGATGGCAACTTCCGTAGAGGAATGTGAAGAGATTGTAAGGTTGACGGAAGAAACGGGATTGACGTATATGATGATGGAAACGGTCGTGTATGCAAGGGAGTTCTTGTATATGAAGGAATTATATGAGAATGGCGACTTGGGAAAAATTCAGTTTTTGAAAGCCAGTCACCAGCAAGATATGGATGGATGGCCGAATTACTGGCCAGGATTGCCTCCGATGTATTATGCAACTCATTGCGTAGGGCCAGTTTTGGGATTGACGAGAGCTGAGGCGGAGTATGTTTCTTGTTTTGGGTCTGGAACAATTAGAGAAGAGTTAATCGAACATTATGGTTCTCCATTTGCTGTGGAAACGACGCATATTAAGTTTAAGGATTCAGATCTTAGTGCTCAAGTATATCGTTCTCTGTTTGATGTAGCTCGTCAATATAGAGAGAGTTTCGAAGTGTATGGATCTGAGAAATCGGTAGAATGGCCGTTAATAGAAGAAGAGCCATTAGTAGTTCATACTGCTAAGAAGCCAGAACCTGAAATACCTGAGAAAGTAGAATGTCCAGATTTTGCAAAACTTTTACCGAAAGAAATTCAAGGTTTTACCACTGGAGGCGTCTATGATTCGGATGATAACCAGCATCTGTCTTTTACCCAAGGAGCTGGTCATGGTGGGTCTCATCCGCATCTTGTGCATGAGTTTGTTGATGCTTTGCTGGTAGAGCGATCACCTTATCCGAATGCGAGGCAATCAGCAAATATGACTTGCGTGGGAATTTTAGCGCATGAGTCTGCGCTGAAAGGAGGAGAGCTTATTAGGTTGCCAGAGTTTACATTTGAAAAGAGTTGAAATTAAAGATACATGATTTGTGTAAGTGCCCGATGTGACCAGAGAAGTTATGTTGTTCATTTAATTACACACCATTTTTTGAAATAGATAAGATCGACGATAATGAAGACTGAAGTACTCTTGTACAATAAGATTTCAATCGTGAAATAACTTAACACCCTTTTGTTTGAATAAATAAAAGTGTTAATCTTATCTAGGCACTAGCAAATCAATTTTAATTAATAAGATCAAGTTTTAGAACCCACAAATCGGTGCGCTGCACCTCATTTTTTTTTGCTAGATATTTAGTTACAGACAACTTCGGTCCTCTAGACCTGCTATTTCAGCGAGATGGCTAAGAGCTAAGGGCTTAATGCTAGTTGTTGATTAACTAGAAACTTTTCTTTTTAAGATATATATTTTGCGAGATCGCTAACAGCTAACAGCTAACAGCTAAAAACAAAAAACTAAAATCACATCCACTTCAACTCTCCGAAGCTAAAAGCAGCATATTTACCATCTAATTCTACGATAAGGTTTCCTTCTCTATTCACGAAAAGTACTTTGGCAGAAAAAAGATTCCCATTTTCATCTTCGAAAAATCTAACTTGATCCTTAGCATAAAGGTGGTCATTGTACCTTTTATCCTGAATTTGCAAATTCCTTTGAAGTAACATATATTCCGTTTTGATGTCCAACATAAGAATGTCAAGTAACTCCCTTTTGTCAAAATCCACTCCTAATTCTATGGCTAAAGAAGTTGCTTTAACATCGGGTGGAAAATCTAATTGGTTCACATTGATTCCAAGTCCGATGACGGTAGATTTGATTTTATTCCCTGAAATTGTGTTTTGAATAAGGATGCCACCGATCTTTTTAGGGCCACAATAAATATCATTTGGCCATTTTATTTTAATTTCTTTTGACGATAAAAAAGAATTTAAAGTATTCTGAACGGCAAGAGAAATGGCTTTACTAAGAGAAAATTGCTCACTGACAGGTAAAAATTCAGGATATAAAATAATCGATGAAAGCAGGTTCTTTGTAGATTCTGACATCCATTTTCTGCCATATTGTCCTCTTCCTTGTGTCTGAAAGTCAGCTGAAATGACTGTTCCCTCTGCTGGTGCGCTTTTTGCTATAAGATTAAGCGCGTATTTGTTAGTAGAGTCTATTTCAGAGAAATGGTAATGTTTCGCGCCAGTGAATAGGCTGTCTAATTTAGTAGGCAATAAACTATTTATTTAGTAGTTTTGTTTATAACAATATCTAGGTAAAGATAGCAAGTCCTTTTTGGGTTTTGTATTTTGCCGTTAAAATAATTTAATAACAATTTGAATAATACAAACCATGCAGTTCAAGAATCCCAGGAAACTGGTGCATTAAACGAACTAATCATTGATTCGATACAAGACATTAAAGGTAAAAATATCGTTAAAATAGATCTCCGATCTCTACCTGAAGCTCCGGCTGATTTTTTTATAATCTGTGAAGGCGAATCGACCACTCAAGTGGGAGCAATTGCTGGAAATGTTTACAAAAGAGTTAAAGACGAAATGGGTTATATCCCACATCGAGAAGGCCAAGATGCCGCTAATTGGGTATTAGTTGATTATTTTGATACCATAGTCCACGTATTTTACCCAGAGACAAGAGCATTATACGACCTTGAAGATTTATGGAGTGATGCACAGTTTACGGAATTTCAGAACCTTTGAATTAAATGAGCCTAAGGCTAATATATGAGCGAAAAAGAAAATAATAAAGATAACAAGAACAATAAGCCTAAGATAAATTCTTATTGGATATACGGTGTTCTGATAGCTTCTATACTGGTATTTAACATATTCATGTATAGTAGTTCTAATACTCCTCCTACAACAATGAACTCTTTTGCTGAAATGGCAAGAGCTGGAGATGTTAAAGACGTAGAAGTTCTTAATGGAAAATTAGTCAATGTTTTTCTAAAGAAGGAGAGTCTGGATAAATATTCAGATGTCAAAGAAAATAAATTTGCAAGTGGTGTCAATCCTCACTTTTCATTCGAAATTGGGTCTGTAGATATATTTTACAGCTTAATCCAAGATCTTGAAAAAGAAGGTGTTATGATTGATCCTGTATATAAAACAAAGGAATCTTGGCTAGCTCCTTTACTGGGTTGGGTACTTCCTTTTATCATCCTTATCGCGATCTGGTTGTTTATCATGCGGAGAGTTAGTGGTGGTGGTGCAGGGCCAGGTGCGCAAATTTTCAATATCGGAAAATCTAAAGCTACATTGTTTGATAACAATGCGAAAGTCAATGTAACTTTTAAAGATGTTGCAGGGCTTGATGAAGCAAAGGAAGAAGTAATGGAGGTCGTAGACTTCCTGAAAAATCCTAAGAAATATACTTCATTAGGAGGTAAGATTCCTAAAGGTGTATTACTTGTAGGCCCTCCGGGAACAGGTAAGACATTACTTGCGAAAGCAGTTGCTGGTGAAGCAGGTGTGCCATTCTTCTCGATTTCTGGATCTGATTTTGTGGAAATGTTCGTTGGTGTCGGTGCTTCTAGAGTAAGAGATTTATTCAAGCAAGCAAGAGAAAAAGCACCTTGTATCGTATTCATCGATGAGATAGATGCAATAGGACGTGCAAGAGGAAAAGGTGCAATGCAAGGTGGAAATGACGAGAGAGAAAATACATTGAACCAATTACTAGTGGAAATGGATGGTTTTAGTACAGACAAAGGGGTAATCCTTATGGCAGCTACAAATAGACCAGATGTTTTGGATTCAGCACTACTTAGACCTGGACGTTTCGATCGACAGATTGGTATTGACAGACCTGACTTAAAAGGTAGAGAAGATATTTTCAAAGTTCACCTAAAGACCATTAAGACTGGTCCAGACATTGATGCAAGTGAATTATCTGAAATGACACCAGGTTTTGCGGGTGCAGATATTGCGAATGTATGTAATGAGGCAGCATTGATTGCAGCGAGAAGAAATAAGAAGGAAGTGGACATGGATGACTTTAACTATGCGTTAGATAGAGTTATCGGAGGATTAGAAAAGAAAAGTAAATTGATCTCTCCTAAAGAAAAGCAAATCATTGCTTATCACGAAGCAGGTCACGCGATTTGTGGATGGTTCTTACCACATGCATCTCCATTAGTTAAAGTAACGATTGTGCCAAGAGGAATTGGAACCTTAGGTTATGCTCAGTATTTACCGAAAGAAGAATACATTACGAGAACTGAAGCCCTTTTAGATAGAATGTGTATGACATTCGGAGGAAGAGCGGCTGAGAAAATAATTTTTGGAAAGATTTCTACAGGTGCTCAAAGTGATTTGGACCAAGTAACGAAGATGGCTTACAGCATGATTTCGGTTTATGGAATGAATGATAAAGTAGGTAATGTTTCCTTCCATGGCATGTCTCAAGATCAGTTCAGCAAACCTTATTCTGAAGATACGGCTACATTGATTGATAATGAGGTTAGAAAAATGGTAGAAAGCCAATATCTAAGAGCTCAAGAATTATTGAAAGATAAAAAGCAAGAATTAGAAATTTTAGCTCATGCTTTATTAGAGAAAGAGGTATTGTTAAAATCGGATGTAGAAACGCTGATAGGAATGAGACCTAAAGAAGCTGGTGTAGAAGCTGAGATTTTTTCTGACAGTAATCACGTAAGCGACGATAACGAATAAATGTAAGTTAGTAGAACGACTATTCTGCTTATTATAAATGATAAAATGAGCTTCAAGCCCTTTTTTTGATTCACTTCAGAAAAAGGGCTTGATCGTTATGGTTAATTTCGTTAACTTGTAGTCCCTATGCCAAATAAAATAGATACAGATAGTATTGTCAGAGATAGACAAGATAAGCTGAAAGATAGTGCCGATCAATCTAATGCTACCTACGTAAAGCAATTAGAAAAGTCGTCTTCTATCATGCCACCAGAGAAACCTTTCGAAACGGAAGCTGCTCAAAATCAGACAACCGTCAAAGAAGAAGCTGATCCAACTGTAAACAACGACTTTGTTCAGAATGTCAAAGATTCCACAAACGAAATAGAACGCATAGATAAAACCAATGAAGTAAAGCTTCACTTGTTAAATAATGAATACTCTAAGCTTACTGAAAAATTAAGTGATGGCTCGCTAACGAAAAAAGATGTTGCCACTTTAGAAAGTGCTTTATTTGATGTTCAAGATAAAATAGAACTTTATAAGTCTAAGTTGCAAGCTGGCGCGATGTCATCTCTGAGTGGTGAGTTACAAGAAGAAATAACAGATGAAGAGGGCGATGGAGAAGGTGGTGGAATTTCTGATACGATTCTAGATGGTCTGAAAGATCAAGTGATAACGGCTGTTCCAGGAATCTTTCTTGCTGTGAAAGATGATGAAGAAGAGGAGGAAGAAGAACTGGAAGAAGGAGAAAAGAAATACGACTAGTAACTATTAAGGTCTTCTAATTCAATATACTTTTCAGCATATTCCATTGCGTCTATTCCTTTAATATCTTTAATGATGCGTAGTTCTTTTCTGAATGTCAATTCTATAAAAAAGTCACAATAACTGTAAAGGTCTATTCTCACGTCTTCGTCTTCGATACTTTCTACCTTAGAAGCTTTTGCCTTTGCAATATTAACCTGTTCGTCCATGCTAAGGGTGTTAAACGATTCTAGGTCATGTTCATAATGTTCCATAAACTAATCTTTATTTGCTAATTGACCACAAGCTGCATCGATGTCTTTTCCTCGGCTTCGTCTAATGGTAACCATAATATCTTGATTTCTTAAATAAGAAGCAAATTCATCTACAGCATCTTCTTTACTTTTTACGAATTCAACACCTTCTATGGGATTGTATTCGATGATATTCACTTTTACAGGAAATCTTTTACACAATTTAGCTAAATTCTTGGCATCTTCTATACTGTCATTGAAATTCTTAAATGCAATATATTCGTAGCTGATTCTATTCCTGGTTTTTTGATAGAAATATTCGATGGAATCCATTAAAACATCAAGTGTATTGGTCTCGTTAATCGGCATAATTTCATTTCGCTTCACATCGTCTGCCGCGTGAAGTGATAACGCAAGATTAAATTTGACACCATCATCAGCAAGCTTCGTGATCATTTTCGCAATTCCTGCTGTACTGATCGTAATTCGCTTAGGTGACATATTTAATCCGTGATCTCCTGTAATCAACGCCACACTATCCATAACACTTTTATAAGCAAGGAGCGGTTCTCCCATTCCCATATAAACAATGTTCGTCAATGGATGTCCGAAGGTCTCCATGCTTTGTTGATTCACACGTACCACTTGATCATATATTTCTCCTGGATCAAGGTTTCTCATGCGCTTCATTTGGCCTGTTGCACAAAACTTGCAAGTTAAACTGCACCCAACTTGCGATGAAACACAAACAGTAAACCGCTTATCATAAGGCACTGGAATCAAGACAGATTCTATCATGTGTGCATCATGCAACTGAAATCGAGACTTGATGGTACCGTCATTAGACTTCTGAAATTTATCTAAGCTGATAGCATTAATTGTGAAATGCTCATTTAGGAATTCACGTAGGTCTTTAGAAAGGTTTGTCATTTGATCAAAACGAACGGCACTTTTTTTCCATAGCCATTCATAGATTTGCTTTGCGCGGAAGGCAGGTTGTTTCTGCTCTAGCATCAAAGTTTTAAGATCTTCCAACGAAAACTTTCTTATATCAGCCTTTTGAATTGTTTGCGACATGGTGCAAAGTTAATATTAATTATAGAAACAAAATTGCAAGCTTATAAAGCGTTTGAGCTTGTTTTTAGTTCATGAAAAAGGGTTTTAGTTTTTACCTTTATTTTTCAATGCAAATCTTATAATTCTAAATGTTATTTTTTAGCTGAAAGAAATGTAAAGATGAGTAAATAAAACCTTTTTTAAGAACGCTTGAAACATGAAAAATCCAACCTAATCAATCCACGTAATCCTAGCAACTGTACCTCCATTCCCCCAATCTTCAACATAAAATTCATCCCATTCCAATCTTTTCCGTTTTTCACACGTTATATTTACGATTAAAAGAAAACTTATGAAGTTCACTCCCTTGCTATTGCTATTATTCATAGCTTTTCAAGGCATTTCGCAAGGTATTTACACTGAAACTGAAATTGCTGCCCAGGATTTGTTAATTGCTGCTAAAAAGCAAGTACTCCTTGGTGATGTAGATGAAGCAATCGATATCTATAAAAAACTGCTGGATGAGCATAATGAAAATGCCGCAGCTTACGAGCTATCCAGAATCTATGTGAAAAAAGAGGATTATTCTACAGCATTAACCTATGCTAAAAGGGCGCATGAAGCGGAACCTAAGAACGAATGGTACTTGATCCAACTTACAGATATTCTCGCTTTCTCTGAGAACTTTGAAGAAGCGGCTACTTTGTATGAACAGTTTACTAAGCAAGAGCCTAATAATGAATTCCATTATTTGCAGTCAAGTTTTTACTATCTGAAAGCCGAATTGCCTAAGAACGCCATTAAAGTGCTGGATGATTTAGAAAAAAATAATGGCATCACAGAGCAAATCATCCAACGCAAATTCGAGATTTACGATGTAATGGGAAAGGAGAAAGATGCGCTTAAAGAACTTGAGAAGTTGAATAAAATGTATCCTACTGAGCCTAGATTCTTACACAATATTGCTGGTTACTTAAGGACGATGGGCAAAGAGAATGAGGCGAATAAGGTAATGCAAAAGATCTTAGAGATCGATCCAGATGATGAAACAGCCTTGTTGTTTGTGAATTCTACAGGGAAGAATAAGGATGCGAATTATCTGAGGTCTTTAGTACCTGTGATTAAGGATGAAAGAATAGAACTAGATAAGAAAGTCATAGAATTGATCCCTTACTTGCAAGACTTTGCGGAAAAGGGTGACCCGGAATTAGGTCAAAGTCTCTTAGATATCGGAGGGATTCTTGATGAGACTTATCCGAGAAATGCTAAAGTGAAAAGCATCTTAGGTGATATTCATTTCTACAATAAAGACCTTCCTCAAGCCACTAATTTCTATGCACAATCTGTGGATTCAGACAAGTCCACATGGACAGTTTGGGCGCAATTGTTTATCACGTTAAATATTACAGAAGACTACAAGCGAATGATGAAGTATAGTGAAGATGCAATCGATGTGTATCCGAATCAAGCTTTAGCATATTATTATAATGGATTAGCATTACTAGAATTAGGCGAATTGTCGGAAGCTGAAATGTCTGCAGTTGAGGCAAGAATGATAAGTGGAAATAATCCTAATGTGATTCCTGAGGTTCTGTTGTTAGAGAGTAAAATAAAATTTAAGCAAAAGAAATATGAGGAATCTCTGAAGTTAGTTTCCGAAGGTATGGAAGTTTCTCAACAACCAAATCCAAGAATTCTGGATCACTTAGGGGATGTATATTGGATTATGAATGAAAAAGATTCAGCTAAAGAATCATGGAAGAAAGCAATTAAAGCAGGAGGAAATCCCGCAGTAATTAATAAAAAAATAAATGGGGAGACTGATCTTAATAATTAGTGTGATTTTCTGTATCTCGTGCACTGGAGGAAAAAAAATTGTAGATAACAAGAATGTTGAAGAGCTTTCAGAAGAAGCAACGATAAGAAAGGTGAAATCTACTTTCGTGACATTCGATCATTTTAATTCTAATGCGGATCTGTTCATAAAGACGGAAATGTTTACTGGCTCGGTCAATGCTAAGTTCCGAATGATAAAGGACAGTGTGATATGGATTGCGGCTAATAAATTAGGATTCGAAGTAGGCCGTGTTTTAATTACACAAGATTCTGTTTTTATGATGGAAAGGTTGCAAAGAACATATGTTAAAGCTTCATTTGATGAACTTTCAGAAATGGCTGGGATGCAATTGGATTTTAATTTTGTCCAAGACTTTTTGATGGGAAACCCATATTTAGGAGAGACAAGTAATGAGGTGACCTACTTTGCAAGTGATAGTCTATTGATTAAACCTGCTCTTTACGATTTGAAAATTGCTCACAACATTGACCTATCGAATTACAAATTAACAAGCACATCGATTCGAGATGATGAAACTAAAATGGACGCGACACTTCATTATAGTGACTACAAAGAAATCGAGGAAAATCAATTATTTTCTTACATTCGTGATATTCTTTTAGATGACGGAAGCAGTGAAAAAAGGGAGATCTCCATTAAATTTAATAATCCAGAAATTAACGTTGAAAAAAATATCAAGTTTTCTATTCCTGACACTTATACTGCTAGGGAGTTTTAAGGCTAATGCACAGACTAGAGAAGATCTTGAAAAACGACGCTTCGAGATTATTCAGCAGATAGATGATACGAATGAACTACTGAATCTTACGGCTAAAAACAAGAAAGTTTTAATCTCGGATCTGGCCATCATTGATACCCAAATCAATAACCGTAAAAAATTACTAGAACAGATCCAGAAGGAAATTGACTTAATCGATAGAGATATTTCCATTAATGATAGCTTGAGAAGTGAGAAAGTGATCAGAATTGATTCGTTAAAGGATCAATACCATATCGTACTCAGAGCGGTATATCGGGAGCGGACATTACATAATCCACTGGTCGCATTGTTATCTGCGAAGTCTGTAAGCAGTTCTTTTTTGAAGGCAAATTTTTACAATAGGCTTAAGCAATATGTAGGCGAGAAGCTGAAGGTCATTAATGATGAACAATACTTACTAGACCAAAAAATAGCAAATCTTAATGATGACAAAGATCAGAAAAGAGAGGTTCTACAACAAGTAGAAAAGCAATCTGCTTTACTTGCTAATGAGCAGGCGAGACAGAAGGTAATGATTGCTTCGATTCAAGAAGATGAAAGTACTTTGAAGAAAACATTGGATGAGCAGAAAAAGGATAGAGAGCAGATGAATGTTCAGATAGAAAATGTGATTAAGTCCAAGTTTACTGAAGGTATTGCTAGTACTACGGTCAGTAATTTCGAGAGCCTAAAAGGTAAGATGGCTTGGCCTGTGAATGGAGGAGTTGTGAGTTCCAAGTATGGTAAACAACAACACCCGACCATGAAAAATCTTACGATAAGTAACAATGGAATAGATATAAGAGCGCCGCTTAATGCTCAAGTTTCAGCGGTGTTCGAAGGGAAAGTAGTCAGTGTTTCGCAGATGTCCGGTTTCGGAACGACTGTTATCATTGATCATAATCAGTATTATACCGTATATTCTAAATTGCAGACCGCTACGGTTTCCAAAGGAGATGAAATAAAAATAGGGCAGAATATAGGTGTCCTAGCGGTCAATGATGATTCGAGTGAATTGCACTTCGAGATATGGAATGAAAACAAGACTCAGAATCCAATGTCTTGGCTAAAAGGCTAGCCTTCTAAAAATGATATTATCGATATCGATCAATTTTGACTAAATTTAAGTTATAAAGGAACAAAACGTAAGAATAACTGCATGAGTGATAATTGGAATATAGGAAAAGAAAAGAAAAAGGGTCTTGAGAAAGAAACGGAGTATGCTGTCCTTGTTGGTGTCATCAAAGAGGGACAGACAGAAGAGCAGGTAGCCGAATATCTGGATGAGTTGGAATTTCTTGCAAATACTGCTGGAGCAGAAACCTTGCAAGTATTCACTCAAAAACTGAAGCGGCCAGATTCGAAGACCTTTATTGGTTCTGGAAAACTTCAGGAAATCAAGGAATATATAGAAGACAAAGATGTAAGCCTTGTCATTTTTGATGATGACTTAACGGGTAAGCAAATGAATATCATAGAAGAAGAACTCAAGGTGAAAATTGTAGATCGATCTTCATTGATTCTGGATATATTTGCTGGGAGAGCACAGTCTGCTCAAGCAAAGACACAAGTCGAACTGGCACAAATGCAGTATTTACTTCCAAGATTGAGAGGTCTATGGACACACTTAGAAAGACAACGTGGAGGAATCGGAATGAGAGGTCCAGGAGAGATGGAGATAGAAACGGATAGAAGGATTGTAAGAGACAAGATTGCTAAACTGAAAGATCGACTAGAAAAAATAGACCGACAAAATCAAACTCAGCGAAAGAACAGAGGAGACCTAATCCGAGTAGCCTTAGTTGGATATACGAATGTAGGGAAGTCAACACTGATGAATATACTGAGTAAGTCGGAGGTTTTTGCAGAAAATAAATTATTTGCAACGTTAGATACGACGGTGAGAAAAGTTGTGTTCGGGACGATGCCATTCTTACTATCCGATACGGTAGGATTTATTAGAAAGCTGCCAACACACTTGATCGAGAGTTTCAAGTCTACGCTTGATGAGGTAAGAGAATCTGATATTCTGGTGCATGTAGTGGATATGGCGCATACCGAATATGAAGATCATATAGCAACAGTGAATCGAACATTAAAGGACTTGAAGGTAGAAGAGAAGCCTACACTGATGGTGTTCAATAAGTTAGATTTATATAGAGAGAAGAATTATGACGAGTTGTTATTAGATGAGGAACGAGAAGATATAGAAAATGGAATCAAAACCCATTTAGAAAATAATTATGGGAATACAACGCTACTGGTATCAGCTCATACGAAAGAGAACATCGATCAATTAAGAGATGTGCTCGGTGAGATGATTTTAAGCGAGTACAATGTGAGGTATCCTTACATTGCGAAGCAATGGTAATCATGGTCAAAAACAACAGAAATATTCACTTATTAGTCAATTTAGGATTTTTCTCTCCAAAATAAAAAGTTTATCTTACACATCTCAAAACCTCAAATGTGTAAAATTAATGACTTGTACAATTGAAAATCTAGGTAGAGTTTTCTTGCTCTATTTATTTGTATTTTTATCAAATCATACCTTTGCTCAAGATTTACTGATGGTATGGAAAACCGATAATCCAGGTTATTCTGATGATAATTCCGTAGAGATTCCTACATATCCTTCATTATCATATTACTACGACATCGACTGGGAAAATGATGGAACTTTTGATATCACAGGAGTGACGGGAAGCATCAAGCATACTTATAGTTCTCCTGGCACCTATACGATTAGGATAAGAGGAATATTTCCTGGTATATGCTTCAATAATGTACCGTATAGTGATAAAGATAAGATCCTCGATATTACCCAGTTTGGGAGTATTGTATGGGAAAGGATGGACTTTGCTTTTTATGGATGCAGTAATTTTCAAATTACAGCTGGAGATACTCCTAATATGTCAAATGTGCAATCTATGCGATGGGCATTTGCAAACACGAATGTTTTTAATACAGATATATCAGCGTGGGATGTGAGTAATGTGGAAGATATGAGCTTCATGTTTTATAATGCGATTGCCTTTAATTCCCCACTGAATTGGTCTAACAAAACTTCGAAAGTTAAAGAGATGTGGCGGATGTTTCAGAATGCCACTGCGTTTAATCAAGATATATCTGCTTGGGATTATAGCGAAGTAGAAAATATGAATAATATGCTAGACCTGAGTGGTTTGTCTATAGAGATGTATGATTTGCTACTTATTTCCTTGGCTTCCCAGAATGTAAAATCTAACGTTACGTTCGGAGCGGAAGGCCTTACTTACTGTAATGGGGAGGTAGCTCGTGATTTCTTAATTAGTCAACATGGTTGGACCTTTGTAGGAGATTCTAAAGGTACCAGCAACCTCAGATGGACAGGAGAGGGTAATGATGGTAACTGGAGTAATGCTCTAAACTGGGAATACAATATGCTTCCTTGCGATTGTAATATTGTGCAATTAGAACAGACAAGTTCCCCAATCAATATTTCAAACCAAGTGAAAGTTTTAAATCTTTCGTTAGAAAATGAGACAGAATTAGTTGTAAAAACTGGAGGAAGTCTCATCCTAGAAGAGAACTAAGTCTGAACACTGAAAAGGAATCCAAGGCTAATTGACAGGCACCGTAATTGATATTTTTCGAAGAAAGTATTTAAACTTTGATGAAAAGTATAATTCTAATTAATGAATAAGAGGCTTGGATTCGACTCACAAAGCATGAAGGCGATTTTTTAGAAGGAGAAGCTCATTTCGCACTTGCCTATGATAGTACATTCTCTAGAGATCGTGTCTATCCAGAAATTCCAGATACTTTAAATTATCAAGATTTTGAATTTAAGGATTATTTCGTGGAATTATAAAGGATTTAAGAAACCGAATATTTGTAGATAGAACAGATTTTTATACTGGGAGTCTCATTGAATATCGAGCAATGAAGTTTTTCCATCATTTACCATTCTTGACTTAATAGAGCTAACAAATTCTTTTTAATAATTTACAACTTTCATTATTAACTCTAGGTCAAATTTTATATGTTTATTCGTAATAAATAAAAAATATGAAATTTCACCCTAGTATATTTTTGATTTTATGTGCATTTATTCTCTCTTGTCAACCTAATACAAAAGATAGTGTAAGTCATGAAAAAGTCATCGAAAATGGATATGAAGTAATCCAAGAATTATTAATTGATGCAGAAGCTGGATCGACCATCACAATTCCCGAAGGGTTGTATAAGATTAATCGATCTATTAGTTTAGACGGAATTCCAGGAGTTTCTATTAAAGGCGCAGGAAAAAACGAAACCATTCTTTCTTTCTTAGGTCAAACATCAGGTGCTGAAGGTCTTCGGATAACAGCGGATTCGATTACATTGGATGGATTCACAGTAGCTGATGCAAAGGGTGATGCTATTAAATTGCAAGATTGTAAGGGTGTAACGCTAACGAATGTAAAAACCACCTGGACGCAAGGAGCGAAATCTACCAATGGCGCGTATGGATTTTATCCTGTTCAATGTGAAGATGTTGTGATCGATAATTGTGAAGCAGCTTACGCTTCAGATGCGGGTATTTATGTAGGTCAATCTAAAAACGTCATTGTTAAAAATAGCTATGCCCACCATAATGTAGCGGGAATAGAAATTGAGAATTGTATTAATTCTGAAGTTTATGATAATGTGGCGGAAAACAACACAGGAGGCTTGTTGGTATTTGATCTTCCTGACTTAGAATTGGTAAATGGGCACACATGCAAACTTTACAATAATAAAATCATTAACAACAATTTAAAGAACTTTGCTTCTGAAGGGAATATGGTTGCCATCATTCCACCAGGCTCTGGTGTTATTCTCCTTGCTGCTAAGAAAGTAGAAGTATATAACAATGAAATCTTGGATCATAAGACAATGGGAATCGGAATTACCAGTTTTCATTTCACAGAATTACCGTGGAAAGATCAGCGATATGATCCTTTTACTTATGACATTAGCATCCATCATAACACGATAGAAAGAAGATCGGCGTTGCCAGATGTGACGAAGAAATTCGGGCAAATGGTTAATTTGCTATTTCCTGGAAAGCCTCAGGATATATTATATGACGGTATATTAAGAGAAGGAAACGCAAGTGATAATCCGATGAACATTTGCATAAAAGATAATATAGTAGATGATATTAGATTTGCCAATGTAGATGCAGCTAATGATTTTGATAATGTCAATAAATCTCTCGAACCATATGACTGCATTTAGAATTCTTATTTTAAGTCTAGTCGTTTTTTGGTCTTGCTCTACACCTAAGCAGAGTGGAATTAGCTTACCAGAAGATGGGGAGTTCTTCGATTTGCTTTCTGAGTATAATGTATTTGATGATTTAGTTCCGAATGAAAAGCTCACAAAATATGAAGTGACCAATTCATTATTTACCGATTATGCTGAAAAAGATAGGTATGTTTATATTCCTGATGGGCAATCAGCTACCTTGAAAAAAGACGGCTTTTTTGATTGGCCAGTCGGTTCTATGATGGTTAAAAATTTCTACTATACGGTAGATCAAATTGACACAGAAAAAATTATAGAAACTCGTCTTCTGATCAAAGATGAAACAGAGTGGAAGGCGATTTCATATGTATGGAATGATCAGCAAACGGAAGCAAAAATTTCGAAAGTTGGAGCGGTTTTTCCATTGACAATAGATCATAAAACAGAAAAATTAGCCTTCGATTACGTTGTCCCAAATAAGAATCAGTGCAAAAGCTGCCACAATAAAAACGAAAAAATTGACCCAATAGGTTTTAAATATGGTAACCTAGATACTGATATTTCTGTGGATAGCAAGTCAGTGAATCAGCTTGCATACTTAGCAGATAAAGGTATTATCAAGTTAAATGTATTTCAAGATTCTATAAATTCGATGATTTCATATAATGATGCAGGGCAGGATATTCAAGAACGGGCACTCGCTTACTTAGATATTAATTGTGGACATTGTCACCGACCAGATGGTCCTGGAAATACCTCAGGTCTTTTCCTTCAGTATGATGAAACGAGATCGAATCACTTAGGATTCTGTAAGAGTCCAGTTGCAGCCGGGAAAGGATCAGGAGGTCGAATTTTCGATATCTATCCAGGTCATGCCGATTCTTCAATTTTATATTATAGAATGGCATCTGTAGATCCAGGGTCAATGATGCCTGAGGTCGGGAGAAGTTTAACACACAAAGAAGGATTGTCCATAGTGGCGGAATGGATAAATGCTCTTGAATACGATTGTTTCGCTCAATAAAATTACCCTTATGAAAATTTTACTCAGTGTATTCGTATGTCTTTTTTTAAGCTCTAGTTTATTTTCACAAGCTTTAGAAACAACAGTTCGTGGTGTTGTAATAGATAAAACATCTGGCGAGCCATTAGTGGGAGTTAGTGTTGGATTGGTTTCTGATGAATCAAAAGGTACCACTACAGATGAAAATGGATTATTTGCATTATCAGGAGTACCTGTAGGGCGGCAACAATTGCAGTTTACTTATATCGGATTTCAGACTTTTACAACGGAAGGAATCATCATTAATGCGAATCGGGCAGAATACATTAATGTGGAACTTCAAGAAGGGTTGTTGTTGGACAATGTGCAGATTGTTGCTGATGGAAATGTTAATGCGGCAGTTAATGAATTAGCGACTGTAAGTGCAAGATCATTTAGTGTAGAAGAAACGGAAAGAATTCCTGGCGGTGCCAATGATATGGGGCGAATGGCATTGTCTTATCCCGGTGTCCAACAAGGAGCTAATGATACAGAAAATGACATCATTATAAGGGGGAATTCAAGTGTAGGGATTCTATGGAGGCTAGAAGGAATGGATATTCCTAATCCTAATCACTTTGCCCGTCCTGGAACTTCAGGAGGTGGAATTACTGTTTTTAGTGCGCAATTACTAGGGAAATCTGATTTTTATACGGGTGGAATGCCAGCGGAATTTGGGAATGCATTGTCGGGAGCGTTCGATGTTCATTTCAGGAAAGGGAATAAGGTAGATCGCCAGCATAGAATTAGAATAGGAATATTGGGTTTGGATTTTGCAACGGAAGGGCCAATTAAGAAAGATAAGTCATCGTACTTAGTGAATTATCGATATTCTACATTAGGCATATTAAATGATTTAGGGTTCGAATTAATAGGGGAACGGGTTAGCAATAATTTCCAGGATCTATCTTTTAATTTAGCTTTTGATGGAAAGAATGCTGGTGAGCAATGGACCGTTTTCGGGATTGCTGGTATTTCAGAAGAACACTATTCGCCTAAGCCAGCGGAAGAAAGAGAATTCGGAACATCTAATCATTACGAAGATCGATTTAATACGAGCAATATAGCAGTTGGAGGTGTTACGTACACTAAGATCTTAGGAAGTAATTCTTATCTGAAAGGGACGACAACATTGATGACCGGAAATGTAGGAAGAGCTTATGACACGTTGTCTATTACAGATGATCGGTATCGGTATAATACACAGATGTACAATGATTCTCGAATATCAACTGCTTGGACGTACGGGAGTCAACTTACGGATCATTGGAAGTTGAAGACAGGAACGATTCTGCATGGAATCAGTTATGATTTTTTCAAGGAGACTAAAGCAAGGTCGAATACTTCGAATATTACGGACTTCAATTTGAATAGAAGTTTGAATGGTGGAGGGACAAGTTTTACAGGTCAATTATATGGACTTGCCCAATATGCACCAAGTAAGAAATTGAGTTTGAATTTTGGATTGCATGGGATGGTCTTAGGCATTAATAGTACGGGTGCCATAGATCCGAGATTTTCTTTAAAGTATGATGTGTCTAATAATCATAAAATCGGAGTAGCACTTGGGAAGCATAGCCAGATTTTGCCCATGGCTGCTTATTTCTATGAAGAAGAAACATCTGAAGGATCGGGTGTTTATACTAGACCAAATTTCGATGCGCCATTTTTGCAAGCGAACCATTATATCATGAGTTATACTTATGTGAGTCCTAAATTGATCAAGTTTAATGCAGAGGTTTACTACCAGCAACTATTCAAGGTTCCGGTCAGAGCAGAAACGTTAAATGATGGCTATTGGATGTTAAACAAGCAGGGAGAGTTTCCAGATTTTAATACGGTCAGTGAAGGAAAAGGGGAGAATTATGGTATTGATCTAGCGCTTGAAAAATTCTTTTCTAACAAGATGTATTTTTTATTGACGGCTTCGTTTTTTGAGTCTAATTCTATATCGAAGGATGGTGTTAAGAATCCGACAAGGTTTTCTACGAAGTGGGTTTCTACATTCACTTTAGGAAGAGAGATCGAGTTTAAGAAGGGTGGGGCACTGCAGTTTGGAGCGAGGTTGCTTTATAATGGAGGATATAGATATACACCATATGATCCTGTTCTTTCTGGAATTGAAAAAAGATTTGTACCGTTAGAAGGGCATTATTGGGCAACACAAGTTTCGCCTTATTCTCGAATCGATTCTCGGATTGCATATCGATATAATAAGAAGAGGTACAGTGGAAGTATAAGTCTTGATGTGCAGAATTTGACGAATAGAAAGAGTCCGAATAGTGTTTCATATAATGCAGAGACGAATGAGTTAGAATTCAGAAATTTTGATGGAGGGAGTTTTATACCGGTATTGAGTTTCGTGTTTGATTTTTGAGAAAAGAGTTGTGAATCGTGAGTCGTGAGCTGTGAGTCATGAGCTATCAAAGGGCCTTAGAACTTCAGTTCGAGAAAAAAATAGCTCGTCAGTCACTCAAACGTGAAATACCGAATATTTAGACTCGTAAGCCGAGCGAAGAAATGTGTTTTAGCAAGGATTTCGAAGCTGTCTTGCTTTAGCGAGAAGCTGAATATGGATTAAGAAAACTAGCTAAGCAGTCCCTCCACTATGTTAAGTACTTACTAGTCCAATGGCCCTTCGACGTCAGGTCTAGGAGATCCTAAAAGAATAAAGTGTCACACCTACGGCGTTTAATCGATATGGATGATTGTTAGTTACAAAGTTGTCACTCCTCTGGAGTTAAACGGCAGCGATTATTTTCATCAAGAGAGCTACTAAATGGACCTTGGGCGTATGTCCGAGAAATTAAAGTCTTAGGTTATCCTGGCACTATGTTATATGTTGCTCTGTGCCGAATATTTAGATTCCGACCTGTTCAGCTTTAGCAGGAAAGGCAAAGCTAGGAAAGGTGCAAGAGCAAGGACTACGACCTGTCTTGCTTTAGCGAGAAGCTAAATATGGGTAAGAAAATGGCTCAGCAGTCTTTCCGCTGCGCTCCAAGCTTACTGGTCCTTGATATGAAAGGAACTTAGAGAAGTCTGATTTTTGATTGTATCATTTGCAATAAACTTTGATTAAGAATTTTTATGCAAGAAAAAAGCGACACCTAAATGAATAGATATCGCTTTTATTTATGAATTTGCTGTGAGATCCCTAAACGTTGCGCAGCAAATGAGTGACAGCAGTCACTCATTAGTTAAGGGACCAAAACCAACGGATTTTGGATGGGTTGGTCGAACCTCCACGAGGAGCTTAGCTACGGTACAACTTTCGGTGGTCAATCCCATTTCAGAATAAACTGAAAAGTATACCAAGTTTATGGAATTTAAAGACACAATGGAGTAGAATTCATGCTCGATAACAGCTCGGTGGTCCCTTCACTTTGTTGCTACTCGACGATCTTTACCTCTAACCTAAAAAAAGCGACACCTAAATGAATAGATATCGCTTTTTGAATATGCTGTGAGATCCCTAAACGTTGCGCAGCAAATGAGTGACACCAGTCACTGATTAGTTAAGGGACCAAAACCAACGGATTTTGGATGGGTTGGTCGAACCTCCACGAGGAGCTTAGCTACGGTACAACTTTCGGTGGTCAATCCCATTTCAGAATAAACTGAAAACTATACCAAGTTTATGGAATTTAAAGACACAATGGAGTAGAATTCATGCTCGATAACAGCTCGTTGGTCCCTTCACTTTGTTGCTGCTCGACGATCTTTACCTCTAACCTAAAAAAAGCGACACCTAAATGAATAGATATCGCTTTTTGAATATGCTGTGAGAGAAGGAATCGAACCTCCACGAGGAGCTTAGCTACGGTACAACTTTCGGTGGTCAATCCCATTTCAGAATAAACTGAAAACTATACCAAGTTTATCGCTGGTTCCTCACCCCCGAGACAGGAGGGCATGTCTGCCTGTTTCATCACCTCACAGTGAATGTTATCGCTTTCGATAATACAAATATACAATGAAAGTATTCTTTTGTGCAAATTATTTCAATAAAAACATTGAATAAATATGTAATTGGTAATAAAATCGACTTTTTGTTAGTTGATTTAAAATTATAAGGATTGGTTTTTGCGCTTGATTTGAAAAATTTTAAATTTAAAAAAAGTTAATATGATAAGTTTAGTTCTGGCACTTTGCTTATGCAGTATTTGAATCTAGTTATGGTCTTTATTACTCCACCTCCGCTCAGCTTTTAGCCCAGATCTTTTTTCTTTGGCTTTTCTCCTTTTCGCCATAGCGGCTTTCGAAGGCTTGCTTACTTTTCGTGATTTCGGTTTGTAGAATGCTTTACTTAATAGTTTGCCCCACTTCCTAATGGCACTTTCCCGATTTTTGACCTGTGATCTTGAAGATTCATCATGAATAATTAGTTCTCCATTTTTATTTATGTAGTTACTTAACTTCTCATTGATTAATTCTTTTTGTTGATCAGTAAGAATCTCCGACTTATTAATATTCCACCTTAAAGTAACTTTAGTTTCTACCTTATTGACATGTTGACCTCCAGCTCCACTAGATCGGGAAGTCTTAAAGTTTAATTCTAATAAACAATGTTCTGTTATTTTTTGAGCTTCTTTATGCATTAGAAGTTAATGAATTAAAAAAAGGGCAAAAAAGTTCCAATAAAAAAAGGCTAGCAAATTTAATTGCTAGCCTCGTATGATTTTACTTAAGCAGAAATTACTTAACGGTTAATTGAACAGGAACCAAAGTTGTATCCCAAACAATAGAAAGCACACCACTTGTGTCTCTTAATTGATCTATAAAGATTAAGAATGATTCTACGCCAACTGCACCTAGGTCAACAGAATTAACATTTACTGTTAATTTAGGTTTTTTGTCACCGTAAGAACCTGCGCCACTTTCACCAAATTCAAAAAAGTGAACAGCCCAAGATGATTGTCCTGGAGTTGTGAAAAGAGCATAAGTACCAGCAGCAAGAGTTTTTCCTTCAACCATTACATCTTTGCTAAATGTAATTTTTGTTGCAGCGTTTGCACCAGTTCTCCATTGTTTACCATAAGGTACCAATTCACCAAATATTTTTCTGTCTTTAACACCTGGACGAGAATACTCAATAGTTACATCAGTTGTTCCAACTTTTTGCTCTACTTTACTAAAAGGTGAAGGAGCAGCTTTATCCTGCGCATTTACAGAAATCGTGAAAGCGAAAAATGCAATCGCTAATACAGAAGTTAATAATTTTTTCATTTTACAATTTTGATTTTTAAAAACGCTAAAATAATATTTTTTAGACGATGAAAATGTCTTAGCTTACTTGGAGTGGACATTTAAGATATTATTAACACTTAGGGTTATAGGGTTTAGTTGATCCTTCTATCTAAGAATGAACTAAGTTAAATGTTAAAGTGGAAATAGAGTTTCATGCTCGATAAAAGCTTGCCGACCCCTAGACTTCGTTGCAGCTCGACGATCTATACCTTGCCAAAAAAAAAGCGATACCTAAATGAATAGATATCGCTTTTATTTATGAATTTGCTGTGAGATCCCAAAACGTTGCGCAGCAAATGAGTGACAGCAGTCACTCATTAGTTAAGGGACCAAAACCAACGGATTTTGGATGGGTTGGTCGAACCTCCACGAAGAGCTTAGCTAAGCTCTAAAGGTTGCTTCTGGATATCCACCCATCGGCAATATAAATTAGCTTTTCCTTCACTAATCACTAATCTGATTTTTGTCATTTTGCTTTCCAATGGTCAGATCGCTTAGGTGAATTATTATTCTCAATGAATAATTCATACTCGATAAAAGCTCACTTTTACTTGCACTTCGTTGCAG
>NZ_JAJNKA010000012.1 GCF_021533215.1 Portibacter lacus
TTGACCTTTTTTTTCTTAAACGTTTCACTAAATCTTCGACGTTGCCGCTCTGTCTGATTTAATCCAGAATGTTGTTTTCCACTCATAATTCTTTTAATTTGTGGTCAACTTATTTCAGGCAATGACAATAACCCCGAAAGATCTGTAAGCTGAGCGAGGGAGAAGTGTGTGAGGAAAGATTGCAGAGCTGAAGGTGTGCATTCATATGGTTAATATTCGAAAAACATTCATAGCCTCACTAGATGTGAGACGATGAGTTTTTCACAAGCCTGATTAAATGTAACATTCCTAGCCTTCAGTTGGAAAACGGACACGCGCTGAATGTGAGACCATGAGTTTTCCTCTCTTTAAATGTAAAGTAAGATCTGTAAGCTGAGCGAGGGAGATGAGTGTGAGGAAAGATTGCAGAGCTGGAGGTGTGAGTTTTTCTTTAAAATTCAATTCATCACATTTGAAAGAAAATGATATTATCTTCGCAATCAACAAAGCTTTTTTAACGAACTTTGTAAAGCAAAGAGAAATAAATGATTATTAAGTTAATAGGAGATCGTAGCGGCATATCGAGAAGCCAAGTAGAGAAAGTAATCACCCTATTCAATGAAGGTGCAACCATTCCCTTTATTGCCAGGTATCGTAAAGAGCACACAGGTTCTCTAGATGAAGTCCAGATTTCAACCATTCAAAGCGAGTACAAGAAACTTCAAGACCTGATCAAAAGAAGAGAAAGTATTCTTAAGTCCATCGAAGAACAAGGTGAACTTACTGCTCAACTCAAATCCACAATCAACGATTGCTGGGATGAGAAAAAACTCGAGGATTTATACCTTCCCTTTAAGCGAAAAACCCAGACCAAAGCAGCAATCGCTAGAAAAGCTGGATATGAAGGACTTGCTAAAATTATCATGTCTCAGAAATCAGACAACATCAAAGAGCAAGCAAGGAGATTCGGTAAAGTAGAAGAAGCCATAGAAGGCGCTCAACACATCATTTCTGAATGGGTCAGTGAGAATCCATCGGTCAGAGATATCATCAGAAATACATTTTCCAGAAAAGCCATGCTATATGCGAAAATGGCAAAAGGAATGGAAGAGAAAGGAGAAAAATTCAAAGACTACTTTGACTTTCAAGGTTATCTCAATAAAACACCTTCGCATAGACTCCTCGCAGTATTAAGAGGTGAGCAAGAAGGCATTTTGAAAGTGAAAGTCGATGTGGATTTCGAAGACGTAATGGATAGAATCTGTCGATATTATATCAAAAGAAATAGCGATGCTGTTCCCTATCTTGAAGATGCGATCCAAGATGCATTAAAGCGATTAATCTTACCGTCTATCAGAAATGAAGTCCTCAAAGATGCGAAGGAAAAAGCAGATGATGAAGCGATACGAGTATTTACTCGAAATGCTGCTGAATTATTGCTTTCTGCGCCGCTCGGAAGTAAGCGAATTCTAGGAATAGATCCAGGATTTAGGTCGGGCTGTAAGGTCGTATGCCTAGATGATTCAGGAAACTTATTGTACAACACAGCCATCTATCCACATCCTCCTCAGAGTCAGATTGCCGCAGCAGAGGAAGTGATATTGAAATTGGCAAAGAAATATAAAATAGAAGCAGTAGCAATAGGCAATGGTACAGCAGGACGAGAGACCTACCAGTGGCTCAGGAAAACCTCGCTAAATGATAGTGCTGAAATATTCTTGGTCAATGAAGATGGAGCCTCTATCTATTCTGCCTCAGAGGTAGCACGTGAAGAATTTCCGGATAAGGACTTAACCGTTCGAGGATCCGTTTCTATCGCTAGAAGATTGATGGACCCATTGGCAGAATTAGTGAAAATAGATCCGAAATCTATCGGTGTTGGTCAATATCAACACGATGTCAATCAAAAGAAACTTAAAGAGAGCTTAACTGAGACTGTTGAATCTTGTGTTAATAAAGTAGGCATCAATGTGAATACAGCAAGCAAGCATTTATTGAGTTATGTTTCTGGATTAGGTCCTACGCTAGCATCGAATATCATCGATTATAGAACAAGCAAAGGCAAAATTGATAGCATTGAATCTTTGAAAGAAGTGCCAAGACTTGGAGATAAGGCTTTCGAGCAGTGTGCTGGATTCTTAAGAGTAAAGGAGGGGCGAAATCCATTAGATAATACTGGAGTGCACCCTGAAGTATATGGATTAGTACGCAAGATGGTTAAGGACACGGGGAAGACCATCAGTCAAGTAATCGCAAACGAAGAAGTACTGAAATCCATTGACCTAAATAAATATACTACAGCAGAAATCGGACTGCCTACACTGAATGATATTCTGAAAGAACTAAGCAAACCTGGACTAGATCCAAGAGAAAGTGCGAAACCAAGGGAGTTTACAGAAGGACTGGAAAGTATTAGTGATCTAAGATCGGGTCAAGTCGTTAGTGGCATTGTTACGAATCTAACAAAGTTCGGAGCATTTCTAGACATTGGCATAAAAGAATCTGCGCTACTTCATATTTCACAGATTGTGGATCGGTACATTTCGGATCCAGCAGAAGTCTTGTCTATTAATCAAGAATTGCAGGTAAAAGTACTGGAAGTCGATGAATCTCGTAAACGAATTAGTGTAACGGCTAAAGGATTATGACCCAACTTGAGCAATATATTAAAAGTTATTTCGGAATTTCTGAAGCACATCTCAACGCTATTTCTAAGATGTTCAAGGAAGAGCGAATTGAAAAGAATGACTTTTACCTCAAGAAAGATCAGTTCTGCAATAAACTGAGTTTTATCACTGAGGGCAATCTTCGAATCTTCGATATCGCGGCTAATGGAAAAGAAATTACACAATGGATATCTACACCAGGAGATTTTATTACCGATCTATCCGGATTGATTTTTCGAACAAAGGCCCGTCGTGATATTAAAGCATTATCGAACACAAAATTATACACGATTTACAGAACCGATTATGAACTTATAGGAGGTGAAGTTCCAAATTGGGATAAGTTAGAGAAACTATTTATTGCCAAGTGTTTCATCACCTTAGAAGACCGCATCTTTTCTTTTTTGTCAATGTATTCTAAAGAACGATATGAACACCTTTTCGCTTATAAGCCATCTTTGTTTAATGAAGTTCCTCTACAGTATCTCGCTTCCATGCTCGGCATGTCACCTGAAACTTTAAGCCGTATTCGTTCAAATTCTTGATTTATATCAAGAGACCAACCTGAAGATGTCTGCAACTTTGTAAAAAAAGTTATGAGACATTCATTAAGAACAGAAATCAAAATCAATGCAGCGCCATCAAAGGTGTGGGCAGAATTAACAAACACGGAGTCTTACCCAAGTTGGAACCCATTTATCAAATGGATAAAGGGAGATTTGGCAGAAGGAAATAGAATATCAGCCATGATAGGAAATATGAAATTCAAACCAATGATACTGAAGTGTGAGAAAAACAGAGAATTAAGGTGGATAGGTAGACTTTTGATGCCTGGAGTTTTCGATGGAGAACATAGATTTGAAATTATCGATCAAGGTGATGGAAGTTGCACTTTGAAACACAGTGAAAAGTTCAAGGGAATATTGGTGGGGATGTTCAAGAAGAAATTGGATACTGAAACGTTAGATGGTTTCAAGGCAATGAACGAAGCGCTGAAACTAAGATGTGAAGAATAAAACAGCAACTAAGCAGAATCAGTTCTCTGAAGAGGCTCCTTTCGCAACATGTCGTTTGATTTTTCTGGAATCAAATCTGGTGATGCTTTGGTAGTCTCCATTGTTGTACACATGTGACAGTCCCCAATCCATAATACCTACAGGATCATCATCAGAAGTAAGCCCTCGATTAAGACCGATGGCATGTGGAGCGCCTTTGATAGATGCTTTAATGTCGAAATTAATACCGTCGGGAGACCACTGAATGGTATTTTTCTCTGGGCCATCTGTAGTGATTAAAGAAGCGATTCCGCCTTGATATGGCCAGACACAAATTTCATGACCGCTATTGCTGATCGGATTATAAGGTGATTTAACATATGGGCCTTTAGGATGATCAGCAATGGCAACACCGTGGCGGATTTGGCGTCCTCCGAATGTGATTTCTTCACCCATTTGTTCGCCCTTATAATAAAGGTAGAACTTGCCTTTGTAAGGGATGATGCATGGATCATGTACTTTGTGACTATCGAAATCACCTTTCTTTTCTACGGCAAATCTGTTCTGACTTTCGCCTTTCCATACACCATTGTCAGCAGGACTCAAAATGGGTTCTTCACTTTTAGTCCATGGTCCATCAGGAGATTCAGCCCAAGCCAATCCGACTTGATTCTTCACTCTCACATTGTATGGAGATTTTACGGTTTGGTAGCACAGATAGTACATACCTTCGTGCTCCATAATTTCAACGGTGAACACAGATCGATCATCATAACTACCACTTGGGCCTCTTTCGACTGCTGGCCCTTCTTCTTTCCAAGTCCAACCATCCTCAGAGGTGGCATACCAGATATCGCATCTGTCCCAAGGAAATACTTTATCCTTATCGATGTCTCCACCGAAACCTTGAGTGGGCCCAATACTTCTTGAATACCACACATAGTACTTTCCGTTAATTTGTATAAGTGCACTTGGATCTCTTCTCACGATACCTTCCTCATAAGCCAGATCACCTTTTAGCTGCTTCATTTGTCCGAATTCTAAAAACCACTCATTCCCTATATTCGGCCATTTCAATGCTCGCTTAGTCGCTGCGCTTAAATGCTTAGCATCTGTAATTCCAAGTCGATCCATTTCTTCTGGAGTAGGAGTAGATGTTACAGATGCTTCCTGGTTCTTAGAATTGTAGCAGGAGGTAGTCAGTAGAAGGAAGGATAGAATAACGAAGTTTCTCATCGGGATTAAAATCTAGTTTGCCAATATTAAGCGGTTACATTTTTTACTATCATTAAAATAAGAAAACTGTTGATTATTTCTTTTATAATTGGGTCACTAAAGAAAAAGAAACAATTTTCTTTTAAACTTTTAACTTTACTGGACCGTTGAAAAAAGAAACAAAAATGGAAACTACGAGAAGGAAATTTATTCAGTATTCGGGGCTTGGAGTAGCATCTTTGTTATTCGCGCCGAAGGCATTTGCAAGTAGTTTCTCTACAGGTGAATTCAAACTACTTCGTAACAACGTAGGTTATTTTACCGGCAGTGGAGGGACGATAGGATGGTTAGTGAATAAAGAAGGAATTGTGGTAGTTGATTCTCAATTTCCAGATACGGCGAATGAATTGATCAAAGAAGTAAGAAAGCAAACGGATCGTAAAGTTAATTACTTGATTAATACGCACCACCATGGTGATCACACCGCAGGAAATATTGCCTTTAAAGATATCGTAGAGCACGTGTTCGCCCATGAAAACTCTAAGAAGAACCAAGAGCGAGTAGCTAAAGAAAGAGATATTCAGGATAAACAACTTTATCCAGATATGACCTTTAAGAAGGAATGGTCAACGAAGGTGGGAGATGAAACGATTTCATGTAGTTATCACGGTAGAGGACATACGGATGGAGACATCATCACTCATTTTGAAAATGCGAATGTAGTGCATATGGGTGATTTGGTGTTTAATAGAAAATTCCCATACATAGATAAATCGGCGGGTGCACACATCGGAAATTGGATCTCAATTTTGGACAATGCAGTTAAGAAATTTGATGATGATGCAAAGATCATTTGCGGACATGCTGGAGATGGTTATGATATTGTTGTTAATAAAGAGGATATTAAAGCATTTACAAATTATCTTGAGCAATTAATGTTGCAAGTTGAAAAAGGCATAACTGCTGGAAAATCATTAGACGATATGAAAAGTGAAATGTCTATTGTGGCAGGCGCACCTGATTGGAAAGGAAAAGGCATCGGAAGGAGTTTAGATGCTGCATATATAGAATTAACAGAAGAAAAATGACAAAAATAAACATGAAGCGCGTTAATGACAAAGTTCATTTTCGAGCATATAATAGTAGTGGAAACATAGCTTCCATGGATGGATCTCCAGGAATAGGTGGTGAAGGAAAAGGTGTAAGGCCGATGGAATTATTACTGATGTCAATGGCAGGCTGTAGTTCTATAGATATTGTTTCTATTTTAGAAAAGATGAGACAAGGCCTCGAAACTCTAGATGTTCAGGTAGAAGGTTTCAGAGAAGAGGGAGCAGTTCCGGCCGTGTTTACTAAGATACATATCCATTATGTATTAGGAGGAAAGTTAAAGGAAGAGAAGGTGAAACAGGCGATAGATATGTCCTTAGGTAAATATTGCAGTGTTTCTAAGATGCTTGAAAAGGCGGTGGAAATTACGAGTTCATACGAGATTGTCTAGGCAATAACCTGTCGCTTTTAGGAAGGTATCGAGAAAAGTAAAGCTTTCCAGGTGAAATGCAATACGCTCTGTTTTCCTAAAAGACCTTTAATAAGTGGTATCATTTTTCAATGAAGAGGTTATAACTTGTGTAGGAAATAGTGAATTAATTATCTACAGGGAGGTCATATCAAATCATGATAATCTAGAACATTTTGGTAAGCTTATCTTAATCCTTTCCATTTAGCATTCTTTTTAGCGAATCTAATTACAAGAATATCCTTTTTGATGCTTTAGCGTTAGCATTAACATTTTGTAATGCATACAATGTTATCTGGATATTTAACCAATCTTAATTTCATTTAAAAAAAATTGACCACGAGTCAGCTTTTAATTCTTCAAATTGGTCTAAATTAAAAACAAACACTTGCAATGTCATATCAGATATAGAATGTAATTCTCTTTTACATTTCGTCGCCAAATAATTATGATATTTCATAAAAATTTTACTAGTATTGTCCAAGGATTAACACCCATTAGATTTTTACGGATAAAACAAAGCACTATGAAAAACCGCTTTTTGACTAGCATGTTTATGCTATTGTTTGTTTATGCCTCCTTCGCTCAAGTTGGAGAAACAAAATCAATTTCAGGAATAGTTAAAGACCAAGATGGAATTGGGTTGCCTGGTGTAACCATTTATACACTGAATAATATCAGTAATGGAACCATTGCTGATGTTAATGGTGAATTCCAAATGACCGCCGCTGTCGGAGATACCTTGTCATTTTCATTTATAGGGAAGAAAACAGTTACTAAGGTTGTCTCCTCACAAAATGTATATGATATTGAGATGTACGATGATGGAAAACTGTTAGATGAGGTGCAGGTCGTTGCCTTTGGTACACAAAAGAAAGAGAGTGTAATCTCATCTATACAAACTGTTCGGGTCGGTGACTTGAAACAGCCCTCAACCAACTTAACGAACACCTTAGCAGGGAGAGTTCCAGGGATTATTTCTTATCAAACTTCTGGAGAGCCAGGTAGGGATAATGCTCAATTTTTTATTAGAGGTGTAACTACTTTTGGGTACAAAACAAATCCACTAATACTAATCGATGGTTTCGAAGCATCCACTAATGATCTTGCAAGATTAGAACCGGATAATATAGAAAGTTTTTCGATTCTAAAAGATGCCTCCGCTACCGTGCTTTATGGTCCTAGAGGGGCGAATGGAATTATTCTAGTTGTCACAAAATCAGGAGCTGAAGGTCCAGCAAAAATTAATGTAAGGTTTGATTATCAAGTAGCTTCACCTACTAGAACTAACGAATTAATCGATGGTGTTAGTTATATGAAGCTTTATAATGAAGCAAGAGTTTCAAGATATCCATTGCTAGGTACTTATTATAGTGAGCAAAAAATCCAATCTACAGCAGATAATGTTGATCCTAATATTTTTCCAAATGTAGATTGGTATGATGAGTTATTTAAGACTTCTACACAGAATACAAGAGGGAATTTTAATATTTCAGGTGGAGGAAAGGTTGCTACTTACTTTGTAGCAGGAACTGTCCAAAACGAAACTGGACTTCTAAAAGTAGATCCGAAAAATAATTTCAATAACAACATCAACATTAACCGAGTTCAATTAAGAAATAATGTCATTTTTAAATTGACACCAACGACTAAACTGGATACTAGATTACAGGGTCTTTTCGAAAGATATACTGGACCTCAAGCACCGGCAAACGATATTTTTAATATGGTTATGAACTCTAATCCTGTTGATTTTCCAGCAGTTTTTGAGCCGGACTCAGCTAACTTATACACGGATCATATCTTATTTGGAAATACATTTGTAACTGGAAATCTTAAGCAGAATCCTTATGCTGAAATGGTGAGAGGATACGAAGATAGAAATGTTAGTTCTATAACAGGTATGGCGACGCTGTCACAAGAATTAGATTTTGTAACGGAGGGTCTGAAAATGCAGGCGAAAGCGTCGGTTAATACATGGAGTAGCTACAGTAGTACACGTTCATATGATCCGTTTTACTATGATCTAGAGTCTTATAATCAGATTACAGGCGTTCACGAATTGTTTCCTCTTAATGCAACATCAGGAAGACAATATTTAGGAGATGTTAATCCAGGTAGAGATGCAACAGCGCATTATTATTTCGAAGTAAGAGCGAACTGGGCAAGAGAATTCGGAAAGCATAATGTAAGCTTAATGAATGTGGGAACAGCGGAAGAATATTTGTTGACAGGTGGAAATAGTCAATCTATTTATGAGACGCTTCCACAGAGAAATATGGGAACATCAGGAAGAGCTTCTTATAATTTTGATAGTAGATATTTTGTTGAATTTGCATACGGATATAATGGATCTGAGAAATTTAACGGTGACAGACGTTTCGGATTTTTCCCTTCTATAGGAGGTGGATGGATTGTTTCAAATGAAAAATTTTGGACACCACTGAAAGAAGTGATTAATACTTTAAAATTCAAATTGACATATGGTCTTGTAGGAAATGATGCCATCGCAGCAAACGCAGATCGATTCTTCTACTTATCTGAAATTTCTAAAGGTGGAAGAGGTTACCGATGGGGATCGACATTTACCAATGCTTATGGTGGTTTCGAGATCAATAGATATGCTAATCCAGATATAACATGGGAGGTTTCTACTAAGTCTAACTTGGGGATAGAACTTGGCATGTTTAACGGAGACTTGAATGTACAATGGGATGTTTTCAATGATGACCGAAGACAAATTTACCTAACAAGACAAAATTTCCCATCAACGGTTGGTTTAGAAGCAACAATAAATGGAAATGTGGGAAGAGTTGCTTCATGGGGTCATGAGGGTTCTATAGATTATCAAAAATTCCTAAATAAGGATTTATGGATTTCTATAAGAGCTAACTACACTTATGCCGATAATAAGTATGTAGACTTAGATGAAAAGAATTACGCTGATGAATACCTGAAGAGAGAAGGACATTCTATCAATCAACGTTGGGGACTTATCGCTGAAAGACTTTTCGTGGACGAAGAAGAAATTAGAAATTCTCCTAAACAAGATTTTGGTACATACCAGGCGGGAGATATAAAGTATAAAGATATCAACGGAGATGGAATTGTGAACGATAATGATCAAGTTCCGATTGGTCTTCCTGCTATACCTCTTATTCAATATGGGGTTGGGTTTTCAGGAGGATACAAAGGATTTGACGCTTCCTTCTTTTTCCAAGGAAATTCACAAGTTTCCTTATTTATCAACCCAGGAACTGATGATAATGGTATTGCACCATTTGCCAATAGAAGAAATGCACTTTCTATAATTGCTGACGATTATTGGAGTGAGACCAACCCTGATGTTTATGCATTCTGGCCGCGTATTTCGATCGATCCATTGGATAACAATATCCAACCATCTACATGGTGGCTAAGAGATGGATCTTTTGTGAGGCTTAAAAGTGTAGAGATCGGATATAACATTCCGCAAACCTTATATAAATCATCTGCCTTACAAAACTGTAGAGTGTACTTAAGTATGCAAAACATGTTTGTATTCAGCAACTTCGATTTATGGGATCCAGAGATGGGAAGTAACGGCTTAGGCTATCCGCCGAATAAGCTTGTTAACGTTGGCGCACAAATTTCATTTTAATATTCTAAATCATCTGATAGTGAAAAAATTAATAGGATTAATAGTCGTAGTATTTACCATTTTTTCTTGTTCTGATTATTTGGATGTGGTTCCAGATAATACCTTGACATTACAAGATTTATTTAAGCAGAAAGAGGAAGCATGGGATGCTTTAGCAAAAGTATATAGTTATCTTCCTAACATAGATCAGACACATAGTTCTGAATGGATAGCAGGAGATGAATGGTTAGGTCGGTTAGACCTGAATTCAGAAACAGGAAATCTAAGAGGGATTAGACTTATGAGAGGCTTGCAAACGGTTTCAGATCCATTATTAGGATTTTGGTCAGGAACTGGAGGAGCTCAGCCATTATATGCTGGGATTCGTTCGGCGAATATTTTTCTCGAGAACATTAATAATGTTCCCGACATGACTGATGAAGAGAAGAAGAACTGGTCAGCTCAAGTCAAATTTTTGAAAGCGTATTATAGCTTTATATTAGTTCAGCATTATGGACCGATTGTAATCGCTGACGAACTTATTCCACCTGATGCGAGCAAAGACGTATTATTCCAGAACAGATCATCTGTAGATGAATGCTTCGACTACATTGTAAATTTGATAGATGAGTCGATTCCGGATTTAAAAGAAAAGTCAAGTTCTGAAGAATTTGGACAAGTGAATCAACTAGCCGCTAAGGCGATTAAAGCAAGAGTTTTATTGTTTAGAGCAAGTCCATTCTTTAATGGAAACAATGAATACTTCGGAGATTTTGTAGATAAAAATGGAAGTCCTTTCTTCCCACTGAATAAGGACAACGAAAAATGGAAAGCTGCATTAGATGCGGTGAATGAAGCGATCAGCTCATGTGAGTCTAGCGGAGTTCAGTTGTATACTTATGATAAAGAACCATTTCCATTCGATGCAAGCGCATATAATTCGAATAATGAGGCAATGCAAACATTGTATGACCTGAGAATGGTCATTACAGATCCTTGGAATGAAGAATTGATCTGGGGTTATTCTAATATCAATATTTACGGCCAAGGAGAGTTAGCTCATTCATCTAATATTAGACTTCCAGAAGGTTATGGAGGTGGTGTGACTAATACTCCTTCATATTCATGGCAGTGGATGGGAGCAACTTACCGAATGGCGGAAAGATATTATACGAAAAATGGACTTCCTATAGATGAAGACAAGACTTATAACCTAGAAAGGAAGTGGGATATTGTAATCACTCCTGGTGTAGAAGATTCCACTTATAAGTCCTTAGATGGCTACATGCAACCAGGTTCTGAAACCATTAATCTTTACTTAAATAGAGAGCCTAGATTTTATGCAAATTTAGGGATAACTGGTGGTTACTGGAGAAGTCACGGTGTTCGAATTAACACGATGATGTATGGCGGAAGTGACGGTGGATATAATTCATCCCAACACTCTACGGATTTTATTGCAACTGGAATCGGTGTGAAAAAATTCGTTCATCCTGAATCTAAATCTGGAGCATGGCAAAGAACGATTAAGTTTCCATATCCGATTATCAGAATGGCTGATCTATACTTAATGAAAGCAGAAATACTCAATGAATACAATGGTGGACCATCTCAGGAAGCTTATGATGCAATTAATAAAGTAAGGAGAAGGGCAGGAATTCCAGATGTAGAAGCAGTATGGTCTAATAATGATTTGGTTAATACATTGAACAAACACACCACACAAGAAGGATTTAGAGACATTGTTCTACAAGAAAGAGGTATAGAATTAGCTTTCGAAGGTCAGCGGTTTTGGGATATGATAAGAACGAAAAGAGCAGTATCGGAATTCTCATCTGCTGTATGGGGATGGACTCATACTGGAGAAACAGGTAGTTCTTTTTTCAATTTGGAATTAAAGCAGCAAAGAAAGTTCAGTATTACAGAGAATCTGTGGCCTATTGACTTAAATGAAATTAACACAAACTCGAATTTAGTCCAAAACCCAGGGTGGTAATTTAGGACAGAAATTATTTGATAAATGAAAAACAAATCAAAATGAAACATTCTATTTATATCGTATGTGTCATGCTCTTAATAGGAACTTTGTTAGGTTCTTGTTTTAAAGATCCGGAGATAAATAATCCCGATAGCACTCCACCGTCGCCTCCTACTGATATTACGTATAAGGCGTTATTAGGTGGTGCGAGAATATTCTACACTATTCCTAATGATGAAGACTTACTAAGTGTAAACGCTTCCTATACAAATGCGGGTGGTAAGAAATTTTCATTTTCAGCTTCCTATTTTAGAGATTCTTTAGATGTTATAGGATTCGGAGATACGGCACCTAAGAAGGTCGAAATTTTCTCTTTAGACAGAGCAAATAACAAATCTGAAGTTGTAACCTTAGAGGTGGTTCCATTAGAATCTGCTATTTCTAGAGTTGCTAATTCTATTGAACTCAAACCTGCATTTAGTTCTTTTTTCATTGATTGGGAAAACGAGCTGGAGCAGAGTATAAATGTTTATGTAAAATTCAACTACAACGATGGCGGAACAAACAGAGAATTTACTTCTGTTTTCTCTTCTAATTTGCCTGTTGAGCGAAGATTTATAGACAACTTGAATTTGCCTGAAAACGAACAAGTTAATGTCAAAATTCAAGTTGCAGATATCTATGGGAATTTTTCTGATTTTAAGGACTTCGGATCTATTTCTCTTCTAAGTGATGATGAATTACCTAAGTCGGGTTGGTATTTGCCGCAAGCGAACGACTCGATAGGAGGTGTTCCACAAGGCTTTGGTGATGGATTAGAAGGAAGACTAAGATATTTAGTAGATGGGATTATCGATAGAGGTGATAATTTGAATTTCATGCATACACACAGTAGAGGAAGAACAGGAAACTCAGCTGATGGTAACATGCCATGGAACGTAATCATTGATCTAGGTGCTGAATATAAATTGAGCAGAATTTTAACCCATCAGAGACACTCTGGAGGTGTCGAAAATATTAGTAGGGGACAGTATTATCAGTCAGAAAATGTCGGAATATATGAAATGTATATCTGGGATGAAGATGCTCAAGCGTGGGAATTAATTACAGAGCACAAGATCCCTGTTCCTGTTGGAAAAAGTGAGCTGGAATTTGTTAAGCTTGGTGAAGCAGGTGACTTAGCTTATATGTTTCCTGATGAGCCTCAGTTTACAAAGCCTACCCGTTATTTCCGCTATAGAGCGATGAAAAGTTTTAACGCTAATTATACAAGAGAAGATGCAAATTGTCTTTCCGAAATCACACTTTACGGTAAGAAAGTAAATTGACATTTAATTAATAAATAAGTATTTAAAAATTATGAACAAGGTTTTATATTTTACGGTTGGATTAATTTGTGTGTTATTTTCTTGTGAAGATATTTATGATGAGCATGCTGAATTTCGAGGAGAAGTAGTTTATCCAGCGAGATACGACACAATCATCGGTAACATCGGATATGAAAGAGTCGAGCTTGACTTATTTAAAGCAGGTAGAATTCCAAGTAGTCAACTCAATCTGGGTAAAGCGGTTTCTACAAGAATAGAGTATGAAGATAAAGAGATTCTCATTGATTCTTTAGTTTCTTACGTTAACATCAGTGGTCTGACACAGTCTAAGTTGTATAGATTTGATGTATTTACGGTTGATGAATTTGGAAACAATTCTGTGCCTCAGAATATAGCATTAATACCATATACTAATGAGGATCTAAATAATTTAGTAGTTGCTCCACCTAGAATTGTAGCATCTCCTTCTGCAGCTGTAGTAGAATGGCCATTAGGCTTGTCTTCTGTTCTGATGGAATACTTGAGTTTAGAATATTCGTACGTGGATAATGATGGTGTTACGAAAAGTGGCACAGCTGGAGAGACACCAAGATTCTTTATTGGAAACATAAAACCAGGTCAGCCTATAGATATTAATATGACTTACCATGTAGTTCCTAGAATAAACCAACAGAATATATTAGATACCATTGCTTTCGATGACGTAATTACGATTAATATGCCGCTGGAAACAACTGAGTTTTCACCTGCAGAAAGACAGATTCTAATTGATAATGGAATTACAACATTTACAGCTCAGGCGATTTCGTCAGTTGAAAAATTAGTGTATCCGGTTCATACCAATTCACTTCAAGATATTTTCTATTTTCCTAACATTAAAGAAATTGACTTAACAGGTGGAGATTTATTTGATCTTCCTAGTTTGATTTATGATAGAAATGATGTTGTAGATGAAGTAGGTGGCGGAAAGTATGTTCCATTTATCAAAAAATCAGGTGGAATTAGTGTAAGTGATTATCAGGTTTTAATCGATTTTTTAGATGCTGGTATTTTAGAGAAAGTAACCTATTATGCTAATTCTATGGGATTAGATGAAGCTCTTGCACCTTATGTGGAAACTGGAATAGTTGAAATTATCGAAAATCCAGCAGAGTCCTTAATTCCGAATGAATTCCATCTAGATGGAATTGTACAAGATCATAACTGGAGCGTGGAAGTGGATTACCCAGTTACAGATGCACCTAATCCGAATGGAGCAGACTTAAGTGAAGTGTACAAGGTAAACTTGAGAGCGAGGAATGCAACTTTTGTATTTGCATTGCCAGCGGAATATGAATTTAAAACGGATGATTATAAGTATTTGAAAATGTCAGTTCTTGCGCCAGAGAAATCATTTTTTGCTGGCAAGTTTGAGCCTTATCAAAGATTGTGGCCTAGATTTATGAATAACATGTGGTCATTCGGTCAGAATAGTAATTTTGGTCAGGAATATTGGGCTAAGGATCCATTTTATATTCCAGATGAGGCTTTGAATACTTGGCATGAAGTAACGATAGATTTAGCAGATGCAGTAGGAAAGCATAACAGAGTAATTGTTTTAAATATCGGGGGAGAGCCAGGAGGCATAGGAGACTGGGATCCACCTGCAGATATTGTTTACTACTTTGCTAATATGAGATTTACGAAGGAGTAGGATGATGAACCTCAGGCAGCATTGCGAGAGGAAATTAGACATTGGATTTTAGTCCGAGAGAAGAAATAAACAGATGGATTAGCATTCACAATTATATTAGGTGATTGCTAGTCCATTTCTATTTTATTTTCATTTGTAGAATTAAGATTTTCGACCCTGAGAGTGTAGCCCTAGAAATACATTTTATATTAATTGAATGTGGTTAATTTACTTCGTTTACTAGTTAATCGTAGTATTCGTACTCATAATTCGTGATGAAAAAGAGCTGGTCATTTACAAATTCCTTAAGCTCAATTACAAGACCACTTTCACCACGTTGCACTTCCATTTTATAGTGATCTCCTTGCTTCAGAAACAATTTTTCAGATAATCTATAACCCTGTTTTTGAACAAAAATCTCCTTTCCAGTAAATAGACCTTTTTCATTATAAGATTGTATCTGATTGAGTGCCCAATCTTTCTTTCCTTGTGAGACAAAGAAAGACATCGTATGAATAGATGGGTCAAATTCTATTTTAAGATTATTTTCTTTCGTTTTATTTCTTTTTCTCTTTCCATTGATCCACGTTTTGGATTCAGATTGTAGAATATGTTTACCATTTCTCATGGACTCTTTATATGAATATTCATATTTAAAGTACATACTAGAATTGGTTTTCTTCTTAACTTCTAAAGAACTGTCAAGAGAATCTTTATTATCGTGGAATGTTGTATCATATTTAGCAACATGATAAGCAACCAAAGGTTTGCGCTGTTTATCAAGATCGAAGGGAGGTTTCATTACCGCGTAGGTAGTAGGTGTGAATCCATTATCTAAAGTTTTATACAATTTATTATCATCTTCAGACCATACGAGATCGTAGCAATTTTCTATAAGATTACTTGGAATAGAAGTGCAGACACGAACCTTAGAATAAAGTGAACTGTATTGATAAGTGTGGGTTACTGAAGCTTGACCATCAACATATTGTGTATTGGATTGCTCACGACCATCCTTTCCATATGTCCTAATGACAATACCATCGTTTTGTAAAGAATCGATGGGACTTTTAAATGAAAGCGTTTCCTTTGCGACCTTATTTTTGCTAATGACTTCCATTTTTTGACCAACTGTAATAAAGTCAAAGGGTTTGGAATTTTGTGCGAAGCATAGATACGCATTGACAAGAAAAACAATAAAAATCTCATATTTTAGGTGAAAATTCATGTGTTTGAAGTATGAATTTGAATTATCGTATAGTCCTAAAAGTGTTTCCAGCCTTGAGCTTTCATTGTATGAAGGTTTCCACTAGTTGTTTTTAGCTTGATTCCACCTTCAGCTTCCACCATTTCTCCAATGATGAAAATATCATCCATTGTTCTCACTTTTCCTAAGTCGTTAGGATCTATCGTGAAAAGCAATTCGTAATCTTCGCCTCCGTTCAGTGCACAAGTCACTGGATCCAGTTGAAATTTCAATGCCATCGTTTCCGTATCTGGATGAAGCGGAATTTTTGATTCCTCTACGATTGCTCCAGTTTTCGATTGCTTACATAAGTGAAAGATTTCAGAAGCTAAACCATCTGATACATCGATCATAGAAGTAGGAATAAGTCCTGAATCTCGGAATGCTTTTATAATATCCCACCTTGCTTCTGGTTTTAATTGTCGACCTATGATATATTGCTGGTCCTCTAGATCAGTTTTCAAGTTCGGATCATCAAGAAACAATTGCTTCTCACGTTCTAGAATCTGGAGTCCTATATATGCTGCACCCAGATCACCTGAAATACAGATTAAATCACCTGCTTTTGCTCCATTTCTATACACTAAGTTTTCTTTAGGCGCACTTCCTATGGCCGTTACAGAGATAACCATTCCTTTCGGAGAAGAAGTCATGTCACCACCGACTAGGTCTACTTTATAATATTCGCATGCAGCCAATATTCCTGAATATAATTCATCTAATGCTTCTACTGAAAAGCGGTTAGAAATAGCAAGAGAAACCGTAATCTGTCCTGGAACTGCATTCATTGCATAGATATCAGATAGGTTCACAACAACAGCTTTATATCCAAGGTGCTTTAACGGACTGTACATTAAATCGAAATGTATTCCTTCGACTAGCATATCTGTAGAAACCACTGTCGTTAGATTATTATTATCGATCACGGCAGCATCATCGCCTACACCTTTCACGGTTGTCGGGTTCTGATCTACGAAGTATTTAGTTAAATGTTCTATAAGGCCGAATTCGCCAAATTCGTTTACGTCTGTTCTTGTTTCCATTTCTCGTATTTATTTTCGCCAATTTCTGGAAGAATTTCCTTAAATGCTTCCCACACAGGTTCATTAGGAATAGCAGCTTGTAATTTTATCAACTCATTATCGTAAAGAAGATGAAAAGACAATTTATAAGAATGAAGGTTGATGCTTCTATCCTTATTTCCTCTACGTGCACCATATTTCACATCTCCTTTAATCGGAGAACCGATAGATGATAATTGGGCTCTAATTTGATGAAACCTACCAGACTCTAAGGATACTTCTAGTAAGGTATAATTTTCTATTTTGGTCAATGTTTTATAGGTCAATGTTCCAATTTTCGCTTGCTTATTAGCTTCCTTGGAAATAAAACACTTTTTCAATTTTGTATCATGGTAGAGGTAATTCGTTAATTCACCTTCAGGTTCTTTAGGTGCGTTCTTAACTGCAGCAAGGTATTTTTTCTCGGATCCTTTCTGCGCCATTAATTTACTAAAATGAGCAGCTGCTTTGTTTTTCTTAGCAAAAACCATTACTCCACTAGTCGGCCGGTCAAGTCTGTGAACGACGAACAACTTCTTAGTGCTGAAAGCTTCTAACAATTTATGAAATGATTCACCATCGCTCAGGTCATCTTGAGCACTTATACCAGCAGGTTTATTAGCAATTAAAAAAGATGCATCTTGATAGATGATACAGTCTTGTATTTCTTTATTTGTCATTCTAATTCTTCATAATCTGTGAAATCTTCCAATTGCTCTTCTTTCACCCTTGGTTCAGGGAAATCACTTACCCTTTTCTTTCTTTGATCTTGCTTATTATAAAACTTATAAATAAAATAAATGATACCGATTAAAAGAATGTACTTCATAATGTAAATGATTGCTGTAAAGGTATAACATAAAAACTAGGTAATAACAATTTAGATTGAGAATGTTCATTCACCATAGAAACACAAAGTCCACAGATCCCTTTTATTGGAGACTGCGGACTTGGTTATATTATTCTTGAAACTTTGTTAAGCTTGTTGATGTCTTTTTTCTTACTGGACAACCACTTTTTTAGTAATAACACCTTCTTCAGTATTTATTTTAACGAAATAAACGCCTGATGGAATGTCAATGTTAATTTTTGAGCCTAATCGAGGAGTATCAAAATTAGAAACAATCTTGCCACTCACACTTAAAAATTGGATGCTGTTTATGTGTAGGTCGTTTTCTGAAGTGACCATAAAGTAACCATCGGAAATCAAACTTGGTTGAATAGAAAGATTACTTGAAATCGTATTTGCAACAGAAGATACACCTTCTAAAGCAACCACTACTTCACCGTCATCGCCTAGAACAACTTCCATTTCCGTGCTTTCTCCATCCTTGGTTACCGTAATTTTATGTGTACCTCTGAAGGCTCTTAATTCTGCAATACCATTCTCATTAGACTGAACCGTTTCATCCGTCCACCATTCTACGAAAACTTTATCAATAAAGGCTTGTCCGGAAGGCTTTAGATTCCAGTTCATGTCAAACATTGGCGCATTTCCTTTCCAGTGATTTCCATCCCAGAAACCCCACATGATGAATGCGTCCATAGATGGATGACTGAAGGTTATCGTCAAGAAATCCGCTAAGTATTTAGCCTGTATTTCAGGATCTACTAAGTCACTGATGTCATATTCTGTAACACTTTGCCGCGTACCATATCTTTCATAAAAATCATCGAATACACTCTTGATTTTTGGAATTGATGTCGGTGTGGAGCCAATGTGACCTTGGAATCCGATTCCATCAAATGGCTGATCACTATTATAAATTTCGTCTAAGTATTCTTTGTATCGGTTAACAACACTTGTACTTGTTCCGCCACCTGAAAGGACTACGTAGTCATTAATGTATAATTTTAGATCAGGATCTAACGTCCTAACATCCTTGATTATTTCTTGGTAAATTTCTCTGCCAGTTGTAAAGTTTGGATCTTCATCGAAGGCAAATTCCAGATCTCTATTTTGAGTAATTTCATTGAAAATATCCCATTCTCTGACAATAGGAGCCATAACAGGATGATTAATCATTTCATCAATTCTTGTCGCAATTCTATTTCTAAGATAGTTAAGATCAGTCTTGTTCTCTTGAATATCATCAGGCATTTTATCATATCCTGGCCAGAATAATGTGTGACCTCTCATTTGAACACCATTATCAGAAAGGTATTTTACGGCTGCAGCTGTTTGGTCAGGTGTACCGATCCATTCTTCTTCCCATCCGTCCCACTTCATTGCATTTTCGGTTACACCTGCATTGAAGCCATGACCTTTTCCATCTAGATCGAATATTTTGTTAACGTATTTTGAGTTATAACAACGATTTCCTTGAAACCTGCAAGTTACGAAAGCAGAACCAAATTGGAATTCATGAGATTGCATTTCCACGTGTACTTCTGCGTCAGGTAGTGGATTCCCATTCATATCTTGCACAAGAATTTTTAGATTTGATTTTCTTATACTTTCTATACTTTCTGCTGCTTCTGCTCTCCATGGAGCATCTTCTTCCACACCTTCATATCCACCGGTACTAAAGCTAGAAGGAACAGATTCTATGTCTATTTGACCAAAATTAAAAGCAGTAAATCCTGCTAGTTCGAAGTCTTGTGCAATGCCTGCTAAGTGAAAGCCTGCTACTAGTTTTGCAATACCATAATCTTTAGACGCAGTAATGGCAATGTAATATTGATTCCAGTCAGGTGAAAAGCTGATGGATTGGTAGAACTCCTTTTCATAAGTTCCAGTATCTTCTATAAAAAAATGGGTTTCAGAATTAGTACTTGACTTTCTGGCCCAAAAAGTGAAAACAAGCACATCATTCGTTTTCACACTTGTTTTACTATTAATTCCCGCACCGGAGTCCCAGGCATTAGCACCAGCAGTAGGAATGGAGAATGAAGTTTGACGTTCGAAGTCAAATCCTTCTACGGTTTTAGTGGAAATCGAAGTGGTTCCATATATATACATTCTAGAAAGATTAGCCGCTTCGTTATCTAAAAACAAATATGCTGGTGCTTCCAGATTATAATCTTCTTGAAAAGAAGAAAGTAGCTCAAGATGATAATTATCTTGTGTATAGGCGTTGCCTAAAAATAATAGGAAAAAAAAGGTAAGGATTCTACTCATTATTTGATTTTACATAAAAATAAGATGGATGCCCGAAAGCACCCATCTCTATTAAAAATTACACTTATTTAACAAACACTTTCTGGTAGAAAGCTTCTTTATTCGCAATGGTTATTTTTAGGAAATACATTCCTTCTACTAATTGATCAAGTCTTACTAATTTATGGTTACTACCTTTCGTTGCATTACCTAGAGACTGAACTTTAACAGTTTTTCCAGAAATGTCAATGAAACTTGCTACCATATTTCCAGCAACCTTAGCATCTAGTTCAAGGTAGAATTCTCCTTTTGCCGGATTAGGATAAACTTTAGCTGTTTTAACAACTTCCGTTTCTAATACACTAGAAGTAAGAGGTTCTCCGAATGAAATCCAATCAATTTCTAAGTCACCAGCATAGTTTCCTTCACCAGCATCAATATAAAGTTGGATATGTGAAATCCTTTCTGGATCTACATTACATGGACCACTTTCACAAGTAGTTCCGCCGTATCCACCATCTTTATATTTTCCTGTGAAGTCATATTCATATACTTCGAATTCAGTACTCAAAGTTTTCTCAAGTCCAGCTTGAGTTGTGTGGTAACCTCTATTGTCATTAAGATCTACTCTTAATGTTGTCGTATCTGTGCTAGCTTTCATTCTGATGAAAACTTTGTTATCGTTATTTGCAGCATTTACAATTAATGAATCTACGCCATCATTGATCGTATAACTAGTCGGCGCATAAGCACCAGAAGTTCCATCTCCAGATATTTTTAAAACACCATCTGTTGCACTTAATGCATTTCCTTCTCTTGTGCTTAAGAAAGCTAAGTCATTCGTCGTGAATTCCTCAGCAAAGTCATCTATACCTGCAGGACCTAGATCAACAGTATCCGTTTCTAGAGGATCAATTGTACTAATCCAGTCAATAGAAATCTCTCCATCAAACATGCCCGTTCCTGGCTCGATAAAAAAGCTAAAAGAACTAATTTTTGTTCCATCTACGGCACATGGTTTGTTTTCTTCATTACATGAAGTTCCACCATAAGCACCATCTGTATACGTTCCAGCGAAGTCAAACTCTATGATCTGATATTCCTCCGTTATAGAAACAGAAGTTGCTGGCTCAGTAGTTGCGAACCCATCAGAATCTTTTAAATCTAATCTTACTGTAACTGGAGTAGTAGATTTCGCTTTCATGTAGATTTTATCTGTAGGTGTGATGTCTAAGATATAATCTTCGAATGTCTCCGCATTGTGTGGTGTGTATACCATTGCTGCCCATGCAGATGAAGTTCCATCACCTTTCCATGTCATTACGCCTTCCGACTCTGTAATTTCTACACCAGTAGCCATTGTTATTTTAGAAATGTCTCCATCTTCGAATTGGTCCGCATATTTAAATTCTACAACTTCCTCTCCTAATGGCTTTCCGAAAGAAATGTAGTCAATTTCAATAGTTCCTGCGAATCCTCCATCTGCTGGATTAGGATATAAGTACATCGTCTTAATTGCAGTTCCATCTACATCACATGGACCACTTTCACAAGGAGTTCCTCCGTAACCTGCATCGGTGTATTGATTAGAGTAGTTAAGTTCGATTACTTGGAAGTCTGTGCTCAATACTCTTGTAAGAGAAGGTTGTGTAGTTGAGTAGCCTACTGAATCTAATAAGTCTACTCTTAGAAGTGTGTTAGGTTCTGTTGATCTTGCTTTAATAAATACTTTATTGTTACCAGTTGCATTAATTGCTATACCAGTTTCTTCATCATTTAAACTGTACGCGATGTTAGAATAAGCAACATCTTCTCCACTTCCTGTAATAGAAAGAATAGAATTTTCTACTGCTATTTCATATGTTCCACTAGAAGATACATAGTCAGTTGTTGCACTAAAATGATCTCCATATACTAATTCATCATTTGTATCTATGATCTCTAAAGCAGTTCCTACAGAAATATAATCGATCGATACTTCTCCAGCGAATGCTTCAGTTCCTGGATTAATAAAGAAGATCATATTTGCTATTCTTTCTGGGTCTACATCACATGCTGGTCCGCCTTCTGTACATCCTGTTCCACCATAAGCTAAATCTTGGTAAGAACCTGCATAGTTGAATTCATATGTCTCAAATTCATCAGTGATTACTTGAGTAATACTTCCTCCTGTTGTTGCAAATGAATTAATATCTTGGACATCTATTCTAATCGCAGTACCAGGAACTGTAGATTTCATTCTCACAAATAGTTTATTTTCACCATCAGCAAGAGAGATATCTACGGTGTCTTTTGTTGCTGGATTAAATGTAAGCATACTTACTACATCCCACATTCCATTAGTACCGTCACCTTTGATTTTCCATTGAGAATCTTCAAGGGTATTCGTGTAACCAGTTGCTTCAGTCATGATAAAACCTCTATCTTCTGGATCATCAAAATGTACTTGAAAAACATCTGACATAGGACCCACTTGAGGTTCAGAACCTACAGAGATGAAATCTAGAATCACAGTACCAGCGAAGCCTCCTTGATCAGCATTGATGTAAAATTGGAATTCAACGATTTTTGTTGGATCTACATCACAAGGCTTTGTATCTTCAGTACATGATGTACCTCCATAACCTCCATCTTGAAGTTTTCCTGAAAAGTCAAATTCATAAACGGTGTAATTAGCAACCATAAATTTGTTAAGACCTGCAAGAGAAGTGGTATAACCATCAGCATCTTTTAAATCCAGTCTAAGCTGAGTCCCGTTATTACTCGCTTTTACTCTAACATAAATTTTGTTGTTTCCTGAAACATCCAGTGCAGTAGGTACTCCGTCTGCATCTCCTGGAAGGTAAGCGAAGATGCTGTATGCTCCTGCTGTACCGTCCCCTGTAATGGTCCATTCTCCATCAGCAACGGAGCTAGTGTAACCATCACTTAACCAGAATTGGCCTTCAATGTCTTCATCGAATTGCTCGATATATTCCTGACCAAATGTCATAAAACACATGGATAGGAATAAAAGTGTAAATGTAATCTTATTCATAATTAATTTAATTGATTTGAACGAATTTTAAATTGTCAACATTAACCTGAAGCCTTTTAGTTACTCCTAGTTCGTTGTATAAATGTAATTTTATGTTTTTTATTTTACTGGGGTCAATGCTTGCGCCTGAAACGTCGTTGAACCTGTTTAAAGGCACACTAAATTTCTGCCAGCCATCCCAATCCACATGAATTGTTTCTGTGAAATCATTAGGGGAACCTCCTCTTTCTGTAAGCACGATTATCAGATAAGTATCTTTCGCATTGTTGCTATTAAGATCCATTTCGAAGAAGGTGTTATTAATGTTGCTCTCGATATTGAACACATCGAAAACATCCACATCATTCGCATTGCTTTCAGTTCCTCCGATCCATATAGATCCTGGGTCTACACCTGATATTTTAAGGAAATTACCGTCTATCGGCGCTGGATTCGACTGATGAATAGCGCTTCCTGCATTCTGGTCTATGTTTCCGTAAAATAACCATTTATCTGTTTCTGAACGAACGCCATTTCCATCAAAATCATTGATCAGTATGTTTTTCGTCGTAAAGAATACTTCAGATGTATAAGCATCTCCTCCATTTGCTTTAACTTTTAATCTACCCTTTGTAACACCAGCAGGAACTTCTACTTTAATGGAATCAGGAGACTTAAAAATGATGTTTCCTGGAATACTATCAAAAAATAGTACTTCTAGCGGTTCGAAAAAATTCTCTCCTTGAATGGTTACAATATCTCCAGTATTAGCTGAAGTAGGTCCGAATTTTGTAATTTCTGGTGGCTCTAAAGTCACTCTGAATGGGAAGTGTGTTTCACCGTCCAAGGTAACGATCTTAACCATGTTCTCACCTAAGGGTGCCTTTTCAGGAACTCTAAATAGTAGCGCCGTCTCTGTTCCATAAGATGGATTAAAATCAGCAGGCACATCATCATTAAAGTTGATAGCGATCACATCATCAAAATTCATTCCTTCGACAACTATAAGCGTCTCTTCAAACCCGAAATCTGGTTCAAAAGTAGTAACTACTGGAGGTTCTCCTTTGCCACAGCTGATCAGAAGAACAAGTAATACGATATAATTTAAATTTTTAGTCATATTAGTACCCTTCATTTTGTGTTAAATTTGGATTAATCGCCAGTTCCTGTGTTGGAATAGGGAATAGTATATTGTGATCTTGCATTTGCTTTCCATGAAGTTGCATTGTTTTCTGGATATTTCCTTCTCTGAGCAAATCGAACCATCTATGATTTTCGAATGCGAATTCTAGTCTTCTTTCTTTGTACACCATTTCAGTTGTAATGACTTCTTCTTTGCTTAAGCCAGCTCTTTCTCTTACTTGATTAAAAGCACTTACTACTTCTGGCGTGACACTTAATCCACCATTTCTTTTGCAAGATGCTTCTGCTAACATGAGTAGAACATCAGCATATCTAATGACATGGTAATTCTGAGGTGTGCTCATAAAGCAGACATCATTTCCTCCACCGATTACATATTTCTTTATGTTCACTTGTGCTCTAGAGGCTCCTTGAGATGGGTATTTATATCCTCCTTCAGAAGGGTTTATCATTGGATACTCATCTCCCGCAGTCATAATCGAATGGTACTTTCTTAAATCCTCCGATTTGAAAGCATCCTTAATCGTTGTTCCCGGATTATCTATCGTAGGTGCTGTAGGAATCTGAGATCCCCATCCATCAGAATTTTGCGTAATTCCTTGTCCCCATGGAGCGAAGAAAGCTTGTAGCGCATTTCCTGTTCCAAGTGGTCCACAACCGACGTATTGCACTTGCCATATAGCTTCTGCATTGTTATCGCTGACATCTCTAAGCCAGTTATCTGCAACCGGCACTAACTTATACTGATTCGAATTGATTATATCAGTACATAGTGTTATGCTTTTATCATATTCCCCTGTAGTTAAGTAAACTTTAGAGAGGATTGCTTTAGCTGCGTAAGATGTTGCTCTACCCATGTCAGATGAAGGTCTAGTGTCAGGCAAGTTTTCTGTTGCAAACAATAAATCGTCTATGATTAATTGGTAGACTTCTGAAACAGGCGATCTCGGTATTAAAAGATCTTGACCTAATTCTGGAAGTGTGGTAACAATAGGAACATCGCCATAAATCCTGACCAAGTCAAAGTATGAAAATGCCCTCATAAAATATGCCTCTGCTAGATATCCAGATTTTATTTCTTCATCCATTTCAATTCCAGGAACATATGTTAAAACTTGATTCGCTAATGTGATCAGTTTATAGTGTTGCTGCCAATATTGAGTATTAGGTGAGTTATCAGCGCTAATCGTAAAATTGTCTATCGGTGAAAAATCTGGATCATTTCCACCTACTGTGGTATTATCGGTAGGAATTTCAGTAATCATCCACGATAATCCAAACCAATTGATACTTCCTGTGACAGAATACATCGATATAGTAGCAAGATTGGCGTCTGAAGCGGTCTTGTAAAAATTACCTTGTGTAATTTGGTCTAAAGGTTCTTTATCCAAAAAATCTGAACAAGAAACACTTAAAAAGACTAGACTTAATATTATAAGTTTTCTCATTTCTTAAAAATTTATGTTTGCCCCACAAGTAATAGACCTTCCGACAGGGAATCGGCCATTATCTACACCATTAATAAGTGGGTTTTGATTAAAGGATCCAATTTCAGGATCATAGCCTGAATATTTAGAAAATGTAAATAAGTTTTGGCCACTAGCATATAGCCTTATCAGCGATATTTTATACTTATTCGTAAGTACTTTGGGTAGTGTATATCCAATGCTTGCATTTTGTAATCTGATGTAAGACCCATCTTCTACAAACCTAGAAGAAATCCTTCTGTTTGAATTAGGGTCATTACCATTTGCTCTTGGAACTTCTGCGTCTAAGTTGTCAGTAGTCCATCTATCCAGAACCACTTGTGATTGATTAACCCAAGCTCCAGTTCCTTCTATATCTCTTGCAAGCATATTAAATACTTCATTACCGTAAACACCGCGTATGAAAATACTAATGTCAAAGTTTCCAATATTGATATCGTTAATAACATTTACCGTGAAATCAGGATGTGGACTACCTATAAATGTTTTATCAGCATCATTTATAACACCATCACCATTTATATCTCGAAATTTAATGTCACCAGGTCTTGTACCTGTTTCTTGGAAAGGCGCTTCAGCGATTTCTGATAAATCATTAAAAATCCCATCAGCAATATGGCCATAATATTGACCTATAGGAAGACCTTCTACTGTTCTGGTAATAGGAAGTTGTTGGATAATACCCGTTAAAGAACCAGTAGAGCCAAGATTAACCACTTCATTTCTATTGATAGAGAAGTTTGCAGAAGTTTTCCAATTCGTTTTTCCTGTTAAATTTTGAGTGTTTAATGTTAATTCTAGTCCATTATTTCTCATCTCTCCTATATTGATAAATGGAGGATTTAAACCTCCCGCTGTCGCAGGCAAAATCGCTGGCAAAAGCATATCTCGAGAAGTTTTATTGTAAATGTCTACGATGAATTCTATTCTATTGTTAAAAAGACCTAAGTCCATTCCGAGGTTGAACTGAATAGAGCTTTCCCATTTCACATCTTCATTCGCAATGTTATCTGGTGCAAATGCAGTTAATAATTGGTTACCGATTACCGCATTAGTCGCTCTTAAATTAGAAGCAAATGAATACAATCCGATTTCCTGGTTTCCTACAGCTCCATAACCGACTCTAAATTTCAAGTTAGAAAGTTGCTTAACATCCTTTAGGAAATTTTCTTGAGAAGTTCTCCATGCGAATGCTAAAGATGGAAATAAACCATACTTATTATTCGCTCCGAATCGGGACGAACCATCGGCTCTAAGTGTACTTGTTAATAGATAGCGATCTGCGTAACCATAATTCAATCTCCCGAAATATGATAGTAACGCCCAGTGTCCAGCTCCTCCGTTCACTACTTGTGTACCAGCATCTCCTAAGTTTAATTCCATAAGATCATTCGATGGTAAGTTTTCTCTCGAAGCACTTAACCATTCATAAGTCCCTTCTTGAGCTTCGAAACCTGCCAAAACTGTTACGTTGTGATCTTTCGCTATGGTTTTCTGAAAAGTTAACAGATGTTTGTTAAGCCAGTAAAGACTGTTGTTGTTATTTCTTCTAACTTTTGATTTTCGGCTTACTGTTCCTCTATCGTATGCTGGCCAGAATGTATTATGGTTAGTATACAATACGTCTGTAGCTAACTCCATTCTGTATTTTAACCAACTCGTTACATCGAACTCAGCATAAATACTTCCTAGAAGTCTAGATTTTCTATTGATATCTTCTATTTCTACCGCGTTAGCAAGTGGATTGTCAAACTGGAGTACAATGTTATTCCCGTCTGGTGGAGCACCAAAATTACCGTCCAATGTTTTCGCAGGCACTAATGGTGGAGTAAGTAAGGCAGTGTATATAACACCATTACTATTATCATTAAAGGTTATGTTCTCCTTCGTTCTAGAAGCTAGAATATTTGCTCCAATTCTGACCTTCTTATTAAATGAGTGATCAACGTTTAATTTGGTTGAATTTCTTGAAAAATCAGATCCGATGACGATTCCATTTTTCTTATGAACGCCAGCCGTAAAAGAAAATCTTGTTTTTTCAGAACCACCTGTTAGTGAGAACTGATTATTACGCATAAATGCATTCCTGAAAATAACATCCTGCCAGTCCGTTCCAGGTCCTAGTAAATCTAGATTCTCAAACTCTTCTACATTTGTTCCAAGCCCAATATCTTGAAGATACTCTGCATATTGACGCAAGTCCATAACAGGGATCGTCTTATACAATTGTTGCATTCCGACATAGCTGTCAAACGAGATAGTCTGAGAACCACTAGTTCCTTTTTTCGTAGTTATTAAAACAACTCCGTTAGCGGCTCTTGCTCCATATATTGCAGTTGCTGATGCATCTTTTAGGATTTCTATAGATTCAATGTCATTCGGATTAATCGTTGTAAGTGCACTGCTATATTGTCCACCGCCATCTCTTTCGAACGTTGCCGATGTTCCTTGATTATCATTTACAATCGGAATTCCATCTATTACATATAATGGCTCTGCAGTTAAAGTAGATCCCGTTCCTCTAATTCTTACACTCATTCCTCCACCTGGAGCACCACTATTCTGTGTGATAAAAACTCCAGCAGATCTACCTTGTAATGCTTGTTCTAATCCAGTAGAAGGCAGTTGCTCTAACTCTTTTAGGCCAATGCTAGAAACAGCACCTGTAAGGTCACTTTTCTTTTGCGATCCGTATCCTACGACGACTACTTCATCCAGTATTTTAGCACTTTTAGAAAGAAAGATGTTCATCTCTCCAGCGCTTTTTGCAATTACTTCTTTAGATTCATAACTGATATAACTAACATCTAGGACTGCGCCTTCTTCTACTGTCAATTCATAGTTTCCATCTATATCGGCGATGGTTCCTTGTTTAGTTTTCGCTTCTATGATATTCGCTCCGATTAAAGGTTCTCTTGTTTCGGAATCCATGATGACACCATAGATTTTAATTTTTTCTATTTTCTTAATTTCAGTTGTCTTGTTTGAAATAGAAGTCGAACCATCTTTCTTTAGTTTAATGACATAAGTCTGGTCGTTTAATTTTTTATAATCTAGTCCAGTTGTTTTTAGAACTTTCTTCAGAATTTGGTCAATAGGTTGGTCGTAAGATTGTTTTTCTACCATTAACTTGTCGACTTGTTCCGCGTCGAAGATTATTCCTACACCATAATGTTTCGAAATTTCATTAAGCAGATTACTCAACTTAACTTTTTGTGTGTCGTTTTGGGTAGAAACATATGAAGTTTTACCTAAGGCGAGGGAGATATTTTGAGAACTACTTATTAAGCCTAGAAGGATTAATAAAAATATATTTTTAGTAATTTTTTTCATACTATTTTAAAACGATTTTACCATTTTGATGAATGAGTCTAATGTTATATATCTCAGCTATTGCATTAAGAAGTAATAGCGGATCATTTTGATTTATGGTCGTTGTGATTTTTCTGTCCTTTAGTTTGGGGTTACCAAGGCTAACATCTAATTCATAAGAATTATTTATAGTATTAATTACCTCCTGTAGGGGCATATTTTTAAAAGCCAGCGAATTTTTCATCCAAGAATCAAAAATTTGGATATCATTATTGGATTGCATAGCTACTTGGCCATTAGATAAAGTAAGCAAATCACCAGGTGCCATTTCAAAGGTTCTGTCATTGTTCTTGAAATTGATTTTGCCTTCTTCTAGAATTACTCGAGTATAGATGGAATCTGACTTAACAAGAAACTTAGTGCCTAGTACTGTAATGGATCCATTCGGCAGATTCACAATGAATGGTTTACTTTTAGTAACTTCAAAGTAAGCTTCCCCGGTTAACCAGAGTTCTCTTTTTTTACTACCACTCCACGATTCTTTGTAGGTGATGGTTCCTCCCTTTCTTAGATGAACTTGGGTTAGATCAGAAAGGTGAACTTCTAAATTCTGAAAAGTTGCTTCTTTCGTGATCATTGGGTAATCCTCCTTTAAGTACTGATTAAAAACAGCTACTGTTCCTAATGCGAATACAAAGACAGCGCAAATTTTCAAAAGAGGATAAATTTTTCTTTTCAAAAGTGATGGCTGTGTTACCTTGCTCTTTGGCGTGAACATCATTACCAAGAATTTAGCGTCCATTATTTCATCTTGCAAATGGGGATACCTTTTTATAATATATTCCCATTTTTTAACGGAGGATCTAGGACTTCCCTGACAGTATTCCTGGAAATCTTCTTTTGCAGCAATCTCTTCTGCAGTAGAATTTTTTCTAATAAAATGCTTTTTTCGTAACATTACTATTATAGAGCATCTCAGAATTGTTTTTTACTATAGAATCAAAATTTATTTTGTAGATAAATTTAGTAAGCTTTAATAAGTCTTTGTTTATAGCCGTTTCAGCGAATAATATTTTTTAAGAGCTAATCTGGCTTCGAGGAGGTTCTAATCGTGTAGTTATAGCTTGTAGATGTGCTACTTGTACTAGAAATAGTATAAGAGTTGTTGCTAAGCTTAGGATCTTGATTTGGACCTTGCTTAGGAAGTGACTTCGGAAGTGGAGTGACCACTTTCTTCAGTCGGAAGTGAATATTTATTTTTTTCTGAAAACCAATCTTTTTCTTGTACGACTTCGGAACTTCATATTTAAGATTAGAAACTATTCTGATAGCTTCTTCATCACATCCATGACCGATACCAGAAATCACTTTTACACTATGTACTTTGCCCTGATAATTGACATGAAACTTTAGATTGACCGTCCCTTGGATTCCTTCTTTTTTCGCTAATTCAGGATATTGTAATTCATTTTGTATAAAGCGTTTTAAGGCCTCCATGCCGCCTTTGTAAAACGCTCTTTGTATAAAATGTTTTTCTTTTTTTGATCTTTTCAAGTTTCGTTATTAAACATCAAATTCAATGGTATCTCCAGTATTTAAATCATCATCCTTTTTTGGTGGATCTACACTGCCGAATAAGTCAACCTGCTTCGGTTCTTCTTCAGATTTATTATCTTCAGATGATGTATCTTCTACTATAATTTCAGGGGAAATATCTTTGGTCGATAATAATTTATAATCTCCTAATTTATTTCCAAGTGCCTTCCATCCTTTAATATCGATAAATTCTTGAAGAACAAGATCTTCTTCGAATTTCTCATTTTGGGACTTATAGGTATAATGTAATGTTGCTTGAGGATGAGTACTTACATAGAATAGTTTAGAAGACCTATGTTCTGTAATAAAATGGAACCTTGTGGATAAGGTAGAAGTTTCAATCTGAAACCGCTTCACCATAGTCCATCCTTTTTCACCTTCATAATAAACGACACTTACGGGAGCATCCGGATTAAATTTCTCGATGATTTCTAACTCTTTTACATCATACTTAAGAAATTCGTCTGGCTCCTTAAGCTCGTAACTTCCATCTTTGTAAATAGCTAAAATTAAGTCTCCAGTATCAAATTGACCTAAATACTTACCTCTTTCTTCTTTATTAAGTCTTCCACTTACTTCGTCCATGTAGTATTTCAATGCACCTAACGAAGATTTACCAACTTCAATTTGCGTAACTTTCTTAATCGGATATTTAGTAACGATATTTCCACCTGCTCCTCTTCCTTTAATCGCAATATCATTAAAATCAAATTCGAAAACCTTCTTTTTCGCACTACAACCAGGAGAAAGTTGAACAGAAACGGTTTCTATTTCACCATTAGGATTGCTTGTAAAATATAAGACTTTAGAACCTTCGCCGCCTTTTGTAAGGTCGTATGATTTATCACGTGTGATGCTCTGAACTTGGAATCTTTTCGCCATGGTACGGCCCGTTTTCGAGTCCACATAGAACATATTATAGGTAGTCCGGTCATCACCTTTTTTCCATACGGCTGCGTGGATGATATTCTTCCCTACGAATACTTTATCACTTACTCTTGAAACCTGGAAGCTTCCATCTTTCTTGAATGCAATGATGTCATCGATGTCTGAACATGGTCCGATAAATTCGTCCTTCTTTAATCCTGTTCCAACGAAACCTTCTTTGTAATTCACATACAATTTCGCATTATTCGCTACTACCTGACGTGCTTCTATCGTTTCTAAAGTGGTAATGGTTGTTTTTCTTTCTTGATCCTTGCCATACTTAGACAAAAGTCTTTCGAAATAAGCGATCGTATATTCCGTCAGTGTTGCAAGATTCTGCTCCACCTCACTAAGCTCTTGCTCAATATTCGCGATCAGTTCGTCCGCTTTGAACGTATTAAACTTAGAAATTCTCTTGATTTTTATTTCGGTCAATCTAAGAATATCGTCTTCCGTAATATCTCTTGTTAATCTAATCTTCCCTGCAGGATCGGCATCCGTCATTCCAGGTGTGATGATGTATTTCTTAAGTCCGACATCGATTGCTTCGATAACTTCCTCCCAAGTTTCACACTCTTCTATATCTCTGTATATCCTATTTTCAATAAAGATCTTCTCAAGACTAGCAAAATGCCATTTTTCTTCTAGTTCACCCTTACGAATTTCCAGCTCTTGTCTAAGTAAGTCCTTAGTGTTAAACGTCGAAGTCTCTAGAATTTCCTCAACGGTTAGGAAATGGGGTTTGTTGTCAATGATTACACAAGCATTAGGTGAGATACTTATTTCACATAATGTAAATGCATATAAGGCATCCATGGTGACCTCAGGAGAAACGCCTGAAGCTAATTCTATTAAAACCTCTACATCTCTTGCGGTATTATCTATAACCTTCTTGATTTTTATTTTTCCCTTATCATTCGCTTTGATAATACTGTCTATAAGGGAAGTTGTTGTGGTTGCATAAGGCAACTCTTTTATCGCAAGGAAATTTTTATCTGTTATTTCAATTTTAGATCTTACTTTAACTTTTCCACCTCTTTTCCCGCCATTGTACTCTGAAACATCTATCGATCCGCCTGTATCGAAGTCTGGGTAAATGTTTACTTTTTTCCCTTGAAGAATTTTTATAGAAGCTTTTATTAATTCGTTAAAATTGTGGGGAAGAATTTTTGTAGATAATCCTACTGCAATTCCATCAGCTCCTTGTGAAAGAAGTAGTGGAAATTTAACTGGAAGGTTAATCGGTTCTTTATTTCGACCGTCATAACTTAATTGCCAGTTTGTTGTCTGGGCATTGAAACCAACTTCTAGGGCAAACTTTGTTAATCTTGCTTCTATATACCTTGCTGCGGCTGCAGAGTCACCAGTCCGAGTATCTCCCCAGTTACCTTGGCAATCGATCATCAAGTCTTTCTGCCCTAGCTTTACAAGTGCATCTCCGATTGCTGCATCACCATGCGGGTGATACTGCATAGTGTGTCCGATGAGGTTAGCTACTTTATGATAACGGCCATCATCTTTTTCCTTCATAGAATAAAGAATCCTACGCTGAACTGGTTTCAGACCATCATTAATCGTAGGAATTGCTCGTTCTAGGATTACGTAAGATGCGTAATCCAGAAAATAATCTTCATACATTCCTGAAATAGAAACGATATTTTCATCAGAGTTTGCTTCGCCTTTAAGGTTACCGTTGTTCTTATCTTCTTCCATACTTGCTTTAGTGGTAGCTGCAAAAATATGAAAGATTATTTACATATATTAATTACTTGGGATTATAGCAGTAATTACTTAACAAAATTTTAAGAATAAGGGCAGATTAAGCAGCGTAGGTTGTTAAAAAAGCGTTATGGAAATAACTTTAATTAAATAAGTTGGAGCTAAATGGTTAATTTAGTAGCATGGATGTAGTATTGGATTTACAACATAATGAAGAAAGCTTTATACAGGCTTGTGTTCGCAATGAAAAGTGGGCACAGAAAAAGCTGTATGAGGACTACTATGGTGCTATGATGCCGCTTTGCATGCGATATACGAACAATAGGGAAGATGCGCTCGATGTTTTGCATGAAGGATTTATTAAAGTATTTAGAAATATCAGCAAGTATAAGCCTGGGACATCATTAAATTCTTGGATAAGAAGAATAATGGTCAACACATCCATCGATTACTATCGAAAGATGTCAAGAAGGAGAACAGAAGATCTAGATGCTGTTTTTGATGTGTCGTCTAGTGATCCAGATGCACTGAGCGAGATGTCAGCACAAGAGATTATTGATGCGCTTCAGTTGTTAACTCCTGCTTATAGAACAGTATTTAACCTTTATGTAATAGAAGGTTATCCACATAAAGAAATTGCAAAAATTCTAAATATTACAGAATCAACCTCCAGATCAAACTTAGTTAAAGCAAGAACAAAATTAAAAAATATACTATTGGCGAAGTCCAAGATCTATGGAGAATAAGTCATTCGACGATATCATCAAATCAAAATTGGAATCCTTTTCTTCGGAAATAGATCCAAATGCTTGGGATCTGTTCCAGGAAAGTGAAGCTGATGCTACATTTGATGAATCTGTTGCGAGCAAGCTTGATGCATTTGTATTAGATGAAGTTCCTGCAGAATTTGATTTCTTAAATGAGGAAGTGGAAGGTCCAATTAGTTTCGATGCTTTAATCGGAGCTAAGCTTGCAGGACTCAGTGTTAATGATAATTCTGATTGGGATCAATTCGAAAAAATATTAGATCAAGACCTTGCTTTTGATCAAGAGGTGTCTAACAAGGTTGCCGGCTATGAAGCTCCTTTAAGCGAGAGTCAATGGCCTAAACTAGCCGCTCATCTGGAAAAAGTAGAGAAGAGAAGAAGACGTATCGTTATTACTAAACTAATAGAAGCTGCTGTCTTTATTCTGTTCATTCTATCAATAATGCAGCTGTATCCTATCCATAATATTACTAAGAAATCAGTATATCGAACGCATGGAGTTGTTCAGGATTTAAACAATAGTAAGTCTAATGCACTGGATGCAGTTAATTCTGAAAAAGAAGAACTACTGGTCAGTCATTCGAAAATAAACGCTAACAATATAGCAAATGATGTTATTGCAGCATCAACGGCTTCAAATATTTCTTTAGAAGGCAGTAATAATTCAGCTAATATCGTTTCAGCAGAAGGTGCAAGTTTTACTGGTATGAATGGACGACAGGCTATTGTTATGTCTCAGCCATTAGCAAAAAGAAATATAGCCTCCTTAGTTTACACAAGAGATGAAGAGGTTAGTTTTAGACAGAAAGAGTCGAGTAATTACATATCCTTAATTGATATTCCTGAAATTCCGATTTTGGAAAGAGTAATTGCAGCACCAAGTTTCGATTTAGGAAAGTCTGTTAAGAAAGATCAGTATTGGTTTAATGTATACGGATCTCCTGAATTGAGCATAATCAATACTCCATACGATAAGTCATATAACGATGATCGGTTTATTAATACAGAGACACAAGATGTAGAAGCGTATTCGCGCATTACAGATAGTTATAGTTTAGGAGCTAGTGTATCTAAAGAAACTGCAAATTGGGAAATAGAAGGTGGAATCGAATATACCTCTCTTAATTATTTTCCTAAGCAAGTAAAGGAAGTAACAGGAAAGGCAAGTACTGGATATAAAACAACATTACTAAAAGAAATAATTTTTGATATTGTTGAAATCCCTGTTAATCTAAAGTATAGTTTATTTAGGAAGAAGGGGTGGAAAGTATATGGTACAAATGGTTTTTCAGCAGGTATCGTTGCATTTGCTAACTATGACATAGATGAAGATCCTTCTAAGCCATTATCAGCGGCATTAGCATCATCAGGTTTCCAAGGAAGAGTTGTAAGTGAAGAATCATTTGTAGATCGTAAGACATTCGATGAGGGATTTTTAAAGACAGAAAATTTCAAGGAGAATATTTTTGCAAGTGTTAGTGCTGGGTTTGGTGTGAGTAAAGAAATATCAGATAAGATAGCTTTCTATGTACAACCTACTTATCACTATAATCTATCTCAAAGTGGGCTAGGCCCTAATAATGATGTTCATCACAGGTTAGCTCTTCAGTTCGGAACAAAAGTTAGAATCTAGTTATTAGTTTCTGGTTTTTTGTTTTTAGGGATAAAAGAATTTCAAGCTCATTATGGTAAGAGGACATTGGACTTTAGTCCGAGCGAATTGGGTAATCATGGATAAGTCATTCTGAAATAAAGCATACACTCATGTTGTCAGTTTCCCCCTTTTCAAATAAAACATTCACAGGCTCCGGGCAACTTCTTTAGTAATCCACGTTCTTAATCTTTTCAGCTTTATTATTCCAAAGCGTAATTTTTCCTTGACTACTAGAAGTGATGACCTGTTTTCCATCCGGTGACCAATCAACACCCCACAAGTAATCTTCGGAAGAAATAGATGCGTTTATAAGTTCGCCATCTTTAGTGTAAATACCTAACTTATCCGTTGCAGTGGCCAACTTATTGCCATCAGGGCTCCACCTAATATTTCGGTACTCACCTTTGCTTCCAGTGACTTCATGAAGTTTTTCTCCTTTAACATTCCAAAACCTTAATGCTTTATTTTCTGCTTTCTCAAGGTCTCCATAATCGCCGATGACAAAGAAGTCACCGCTAGGATGCCATTCAACACAAAGCATGAATATTTCCTTTTCTGTTGGATAAAATGAATTGAGTGTATCACCTTCTAGATTGTAGATTCCTATTTGCGAACCGACAGCTACCAACTCATTTTTCAAAGGGTGCCAATCCAGGTCAGTAACGCCCTTTTTATCTCCCCTAAAACTGCTTATGAGGTTTCCTGAGGTATCAAATATGGAAACAATCCCTTCTAAATCAGAAACAGCAAGATATTCACCAGTATAGTTCCAGTCTACGGCGCGAGAAGCACTGTTTAGTCCAGAAAGTGCTGTCCATTGATCATGGTCTAAATCTAATATTTTAGCCTTGAATGTTGTGGATTGTGTGATAACGGCCAATTTATTTTGAGTCGGATGCCATTTCACTCTGCTGAGAATTACATCTGGGACTTGATAGGTTTTTACTGTTTCTAGCGATTGGGCATCTAGTATCGTTAATACGTCTTGATAACCGCCTGTTGCAATGTACTTTCCATCGGGGCTGAACATAATGGTCCAAAGTGTTTCTTTCGGATTTTCATTTTGGCTAGATAAAAGTACGGGGAGTAATAAGAGAAAGATTGACTTACATAAAATCTTCATTTTTTTTTGTTAAACCTAAGACGAAATCTCATGATCATAGCAATCAGAAATGCAAAAAGAATGTAAAATATGATGATTACATTTAATAGTGAGATCGTCGAGCCCAAGAAAAGAACGAATAATCCTGAACTCAAAAATCTATAGCTTAATTAATGTTAACCGTTCGATCAGCATCAACATCTTTAAATTCAAACGAAGGAATATGTAGGCTGATTTTTTCATAGAAATAGTAGGTCTCTGTATCTTCATTATATTCAATAATATAACGATGATGAATATTAACTGGAATATTGAGTTTTTTCCCATTCGGAAAAGTTATGGCCTCGTCTGAAATGGAAAATTCTTGTGCAGATATCCCAATAGATAAGAGTAGAAAGAACATTAATTTCGCTTGTTTCATTTGCTTTATTTTTACTTGCTAAGTAAATACAAACATAATGGTTAAACCTCTATTTAATCATAGGTTTTCACTCAGAAACCCAACTTTTAAATTGACCGATAATATCCCTGTTTGCTTCACCCGTCAGATAGCGAAAACGCCCATCCTTGCCTATTATTTCGTAAAGAGGAATGGAGGAAATGGGATATTTTTGAAACAAACTATCTTTAGGAACAATGGTATTTACCCCATTTAGATCCAACTTCTTAACCGCTTCCTTCCATTTTTCAGCTGAGTCATCGATAGAAACATTTAGCAAGACAATTCCCTCGGATGCTAATTGGGATCGTATCTCTTTATACTTTTTAAAGTTTTTAATACATGGCCCGCACCAGCTAGCCCAGAAACTAATGTAGACTACGTGATCTTTGTAATCACTTAAGCGAGCAGTACTTCCATCCTGAAATTTCATTTCAAAATCTGGGGCATAATCAGTCTGCTGGGCGGCAACATTGAAGGAAAAAAAGAAAAATAAGATGTAGGTTATGACTTTCACTTACTTGCTAATTGACGAAGCTTAATTTTAAATCCTGCGAAAATTAAGGTCATAATTGGACTTAACCAATTGAAAATTGCAAATGCAAAATACTCACCGACACCAACACCGAGCACCCCCGATTGATATGCACCACAAGTATTCCATGGAATCAATACAGAGGTAACCGTCCCGGAATCTTCAAGTGTTCGACTTAAGTTTTCAGGTGCAAGACCCTTGTCCTCATACGCTTGTTTAAACATTTTTCCAGGTATAACAATGGCTAAGTATTGATCGGAAGCGATGACATTTAATCCAAGGCAGCTCAAAACAGTGCTTGAAAAAAGTCCGAAAACAGAGCTCGCTACAGAAAGTAAGGCTTTTGTAATTCTTGATAAAGCGCCGATTCCATCCATAATCCCACCGAAAATCATGGCACATATAATTAGGTAGATGGTCCAGAGCATTCCTTTTATTCCACCTGCTGTAAACAGATCATTCAATGTTTCATTGTCCGTTACAATAGCGGTATCTGTAAATATTGCATTAATAATTGAAGAAATTTTAGAACTAGATAGCTCACTTAATATATCTGACTGAAAAATAACAGCAAATATTGCAGCCACAACTACTCCTGCACCTAAGGCAATCAACGGTTTGGTTTTCATAACTATTAAGGCAACTACTAAAAGTGGAACTGCGAATAACCACGGATTGATATTGAAAGTAGTATCCATCGTCTGAAGAAGACCACTTATATCGGCACTTCCACTGGTCTCAATATTTAAACTAAAAAAAGTAAAGACCATTAAAGTTATTAGAATAGTAGGCACTGTCGTATAAGTCATGTACTTGATGTGCGTGAACAAATCCGTACCGGCCATCGCCGGAGCAAGGTTTGTTGTATCACTCAATGGAGACATTTTATCTCCGAAATAAGCTCCTGAAATAACCGCACCAGCAATCATGCCTGTAGGAATTCCCAGTGCAGTTCCGATGCCTATCAAGGCAATACCTACGGTCGCAGATGTAGTCCATGAACTTCCAGTTGCAATAGAAATAATGGCCGCAATCACTACAGAGGCAGGCAAAAAGATTCCTGGACTCAATACTTGCAATCCATAATATACCATTGCTGGAATAACGCCACTTACTAACCAAGTTCCAGCAAGGGCTCCTACCAGAATAAGGATGCAGATCGGAATGAGTACACTTTTTAAGTTCTCGAAGACCTCGCTTACCATGGTGCTTACTGTAGATTTATTAAAAAATCCAACAATTGCTGCAATGGCACCACCGATTAGAAGAATAATCTGGTTCGAATAGTCACCGAGCCATGCACCATCTTTAAAGAATATATTGTAGGCAAGTAGTCCCATTAAGAGAATTACTGGAATCAGTGCTTCCCAAAGATTTAATTCTCTATTATCAACGATATGTTCATCGGTTCGGAATTCATTACTTGCCATTACTTCAAATTTGGTAGACTGTAATAATACAATTTTAGGATTTCGTTTGCAAGTAAAAAAGAATGGAAGTAAATCAGACCTAAATGTATAAGCCTTGCTGAAATGGGTTCATTGAATTACTGTAAGTGGTATCACGAAGCATAAATTAATCCCATGGATCAAAAGATGTTTTAAATAAAATAGCTTCCTCTGGAGCAAAATGGTCTACTCCAAAGGTACCAGGTGATTCAGTTAGTTTCCACTTAATCTGTCCATCACCATAAGGCTCTATTGTAGCTTTTCCTTTTTTCATCGCATAGCAACTCACAACTTCTAACTCGAGAATTTTTTTGCCCACTAAGTATGGACTTTTCAGATAACACATGTTCACCTCATCTTGGGTGCCACAATCTATCCTAGAAGCATCTTCATTCATCGCGCAATATTGGCCAGAGACATAGCCGTCCTCCACATAAAACCAAGTACCGAAAGAGAACCCATTTTGATCTTCAGCTTCCCATTTACCAGAGATGAAATCTGGGTCAAATGGATCCATATACGTATTTGGTTCCTCCATAACGGCTACAAATTCTTCTGCAGCATCTGTAGTTTCTTTTTCACTTTCAATGTTTTTATTTTCGCTTGATTGTAATCCATTTTTAGGTGAATTGCAACTCATGCACAACAATAAAGAGAGTACAAAGAGGGAAATTAATTGATTCATATTGCTTGGTTTTTATTTCTTCTAAAAATATGGATTACGACCTTTATCCTGACAAGTGGATTCGTAGTTGTACATTTCCAATGAGCAAATGACACTATCTGGATAAATCTTTAATCATGTCTTTGTTGCTTCGACTTACAGGGATATTAGAGTTGTCTTCCAGGATAATCTGACCACCATTCCCACGGATATATTTTTTGATAAATTGAAGGTTTATGATATGCGAATTATGTGGTCTTATGAAAAGCTCTTCAGGCAACTTCGCAGCAATTTCCTTCATGGTTTTACTAATCAATAATTTACCACCATCAGCAGTATAGACTTCTGTATAATTGCCGCTAGATTCTAGCCTAAGAATATGTTCTGCTTCTATAAATTCAAGACCTTCTGCTGTGGGAAGTGCGACTTTATTGAACGAGTACCCAGAATTGCTAAGTTTGGCGACTAGTTCTTCTAATTTTTCTTGTTTAGAATCGTAATTGAGCATTTTCTTTACCTTTTCTATTGCTTCAGTAAGTCGTTCTTCGTCGATGGGTTTTAGCACATAATCAATTGCATTCGCATCAAAAGCTTTAATGGCATACTCATCATAGGCAGTGACAAAAATGACTTGAAATTTTCGATCCTTGATTTTATTGAGCATATCGAAGCCAGTCATTCTAGGCATTTCGATATCTAGAAAAACCAATTCGGGTTGATGTTCCAGAATTGCAAGCAATCCTTCTGTAGCGGAAGAACAGGTATCAATGATTTCCACTTCTTCTGCTACCCAAGACAATAGCTTGGTTAAGGATCGCTGTGCATGTTCTTCATCATCAATAATGATGGATCGGATGGTTTTCATAGATTATACAGGGTCATTTAGTTTTGCCATAGGTGCCGTTTTCTATTCTAATCTCTTTGATTTCTAGATTGTTAAATTTACCCATTTTGTCTGTGATCAAAAATTTATTCGCCTCGAAATATTTCTTTAATTTTTCAGGTTCATGGGTAGGAATCCCGAGCACGATTTCTTTTCCCGACTGGAAGACAACAAGAAAACTTCCCCACCCTTTATATTTTTTACCTGGTTGATACCGGTCTCCGAGGCTGATCATCGGACTTTTTAATTCCTTACTTTTGTTTCCTAATTTTGAATGAACTGGAGTAAGTCTTAGCGAAAGAAATGGCGTATCAGCAATAATCTTATTAAGATCGTTAAACGACTTAATGGAATTAAATTGTTGAACAGTCATAGATTCGGGAGCTAAGGACACACTTGCTTTAATGTCCGTATGTTTGAACTCTGGTGAGATAATCCACATTTCTTCAAAGGTAGACAGACTGCTGCTTTGAGCAAAGCCTGAAATAGATATTCCTAGTGTTAATAATACCATTAAGATTTTCATTTTTTTTGTTTTTTGTAAGATGCATTTGGTGGGATTGTTCTTAAATGGCATCTAGGTTATAAAAATGGTTCGTTAGAGATTTTCTTAAGTTTTAAAGATTTAGGAACTAGGTGATCTTTCCCATATTCTCCAGCAGATTCGACTAATGTAAGCACGATGATGGAGTCTTGTCGCTGGATTTCGCCTTTGCTGACTTCAGCAGTTATGCAGCTTTCCATACCTATTTCGATGTTTAAGGAATTTAATGGTCCTCTGACAGAACAATATTCACCTCCGTCATCTCCTGCACAATCTTCAAGGAAAAACTTAAGTGCTTTGGAGCAGTATTCACCAGCGACGAAATCTTTGTCTACATTCAGATTAAGAATGAAATTGATGTCTTTATGGTCAATGTTTTGCCAAGTGCCAAGGATGAACTCTTTGTTCATCCGAGTTTCAACAGGAGTTTTTGCTTCCACAATTTTTTCAACTTGAACTACTTGCTTTTCTGCGATTTCGCTGTCAGATTCAACCGTCTGAACTTGCTTGCAAGCGCTAAAAATTAGGATTAATGTCAATATTTTAAGGACGACTTTCATGTATGTCTTGAGTTTAAGAAGTTATTTTATTGCTAATGAATTCTGCTGTGCTTCCTGTAATGCCTTAATCTGTTTTCCTTGCATTTCTACTATTTTCATGAGCTGTTCGATCTGTTCTTGTTGCTCTTTTACAGCATTAACAAGCATAAAACTAAGGGAGTGATAATTCACAGACTTATAAGTTGTGGATCTTTTATGCTCATCCACATGATCCCATTCAGAAACCATGAATGGTGCAACTTTCTCTAAGTCCTGTGCTACAGTACCAACAGTTGTTCCTTCTGGAATGCCAGCAGCGCCTGTGTAAGTGAACCAGACTGGGTTAATCTGTTGGATGCTTTTTAGACCTTGATTGAATGGTTTGATATCTCGCTTTAGTCTCCCGTCGGAGGGTACTTCCCAAGTAGATGTTCCTGGCTTCATTGCAGAATCTGAACCTAAATGTAGAAGTCTCTCAGGTGCATAGTTTCCAAATCCTATCTTACCATTATCAACGGTCATTACATGATCATATTCATCAAGAATAGTAAAAACATTATCATCCGGACTATAATTTAAAGAGAAACCCCATTCGCCTTGATTCTGAAACCTAATGGCTTGATTGTAACCCTCTAAAACTAAAAAAGTACCATTTCCACGTGAAAAGTCATAGTTTCCTATTCTTATACCTTTACCTGTATCATTGAGACTAATGTCTAATGCATACTCTGGACTGTTCCTATTAATCCCAGTTTTCCCATCCTTTTTAATTACAAAGGCATTATTAGCGCCAAATAAGCTTGAGTTCCCATTCCCTATGCTGAATGCATTGTCATCAGCCATCCATTCTGTTTCACTCCCTCCTGTAGCATTATAGCGCCCTAAGGCAAGTTCACCAAAAGAATGAGCTCTAGCATGTGCGCCAATGGCCATAGAATAATTACCCTCTGCAGAAGATCTATAACCAGTAGCTGTGGCGGCTCGTCCAGAAACAGAATTGTCATCCCCCCAAGCAGTCGCATAAGCTCCTGTTAAGAAATTACCATTCCCCCAACTGGTAGTTAAGGAATCACGCAGGTTATTGTTATTTCCCCAAGTAGTAGAATTATATCCAGATACTTTGTTGCGGGTTCCCCATGCAGTACTTAAACTATCCGCACTGACCGTATTATTTGAACCCCAAGCGGTAGCAAAGTGTCCACTTACAAGATTCTCCTTTCCCCATAATGTACCAAAACTAGAATTTTGATCAGATGTATTGCCATACCCCCAAGTTGTTGAGTAATCCCCATTCGGCCTATTTTCAAAGCCCCATCTTGTTGTATATTTTCCTGTAGGAGTATGCTCGCTTCGATCCTTTCCCCATGAAAGATGACCATTTCCACCTTCATATTGAAAATACCCAATAGTACTTACGGCTGATCCTATCGTAAAACTGGTTCCTGTTGTAAGGTCAAGACTATTTTCATTCATTTTTAATGATTTCCCACTATCATTAGATAATGCTAGAATCCTTACTTGGTTTCCATTCGAGATATCTAATTTGTTATTAGTCGTTCTGAAGAGGAGCGTCTGAGTTGCATCTCCGACCTGCTGATCAATTTCAGACCTTAGATCAACCCAAGAAGTATTTCCCTGAGCATCTGACTGAAGAATTCCACCACTCATCTGTGTTCCATCTTCTATTTTAAAAGCTGGATCCGAATGATAAGTTACCATAATTTGATCTAAGTAAGTCTCTGCATTTTGGCTGTCTTTTAAACCCGAAAGTTTGAAATAGATGATGGATTGAGAAGAACTAGCAATAAAACTAGAGCTACCTATTTTCCAGGTCAATGTATGGCCGATTTCTTTTGATTCACTAGGCGTGAAGATTTCGAATTTAACCTCATTGTTAGAATGATCATGTTTATAAGCAAAATTAACGCGAATATCCTTTCCTACTGGAGTGTTCAAAGTGATTTCAATAACCGCTTCTTCATCTGTCAGAAGTTTTGTTGGTGCTTGGGCGCTATAATTACCATCATAAAATTCCACATTATTAATTTGCCAATTTTGATCGCCCATTAAATAGGAAGGAGGAATAACCCCTTCATTAAACCCTTCATTTTTAATCGAAATGGTATTGTTATCACCCTTTACGTGTAACTTAGCAGAAGGATTACTGGTTCCTATACCCACATTTTGCCCAATAAGACTAATTATACTTATAAAAATCAGGATGATAGTGTAAAGGATTGCTTTCATTTTAAATGGTTAATTAGTTCTATCCAAACATAAGTTGAATAAGTCATGCTGTCAAAGTCCAGCGACTGGATGGTCAGTTTCGATGAGTGGATGGTAGCTTTTTACTTAGAGCCTCTACCTTTGCCTTAAGTTCATCTAATTCAGATTCTAAGTTTTCTACTTTGCTTTTATATTCAATAATCTGTTCTTGCTGCTCTTTTATCGCATTGACCAATATAAAATCCATTGCACCATAATCAACAGCCTTGTATTTTTCTCCGTCACGCTCCCAATCAGTTACCATGTAAGGCACTACTCGTTCTAATTCTTGTGCGATGGTTCCCACGCCTGTTTCTTGTGGCATGGATGCTCTTCCATTATAAGTGAACCACACAGGATTAATTTTCTGAACGAGGTCAAGACCTCCCTCGAAAGGCTTGATGTTTTGCTTTAGTCTTCTGTCAGAGGCAACGATCCAAGAGGAAGAAGAAGGTTTTGCAGCGGAGTTGTATCCTAAGTGGAGGTCATAGCTTGGGCTTGATTCATTTATTCCAATTTCACCTGTTGATGTAATTGTTAGAATATTATCGTCATCATTTTTGACATAAAGTTTTTCAGTATCTGTATTATGCAAAATTTCAAAATCACGAAAACTGTTTTTTGCATCTAAAATTATAGATTGTCTTTCCCCTACTAACTTAATAATTGCTCCAGAAGTAGAATTTCCATTATAGTCGTTAGTGATTCGAATTCCTTGATACCCTTTTTCATCAGTTTCGATATCCAGAAAATAAGCTGGAATATTTTTGTTAATTCCAACATACCCGTTTTTAAGTATTGATAATGCATTATGTCCATATTCTTTTCCGTAGCCATTACCTACACTTAGTAGCATATCATTACTGTCCCAATAATTTACACCTTCGACATTTCTTCTTGCATTATTATAGCCAAGGGCTATTTCGCCGAATGATTCGGCTCTTGCATAATTTCCGATGGCGGTTGAATATTCACCAAATGCTTCAGCTTCATAACCTGACGCAAATGAATTAGTACCATAAGCATAACTTTTATAACCAAATGCGCTAGCAAATTTTTTAGTAGCGGTATTATATTGCCCCCAAGCAGTCCCATAATTTCCGAGAACTTTATTGTTATTCCCCCAAACCGTTCCAAAACTATCAGATTCTATTGTATTATTACTACCCCAGGCCACCGATCCATATCCTGCAACACTATTGTCCGTGCCAGATACAGTAGCGTTCTTTCCAGTGAATGTGATGATATTATCCTGCCCCCAGACACTACCATATTCTGCATATACTTTATTATTCTTACCCCATCTAACGGAATGTTGAGCATTCGTTATTGAATTACTGATCGGATCAATTCCCCAAGACATACTTCCTCTATCTGCATCATAATGGAAGTTGGACTGGTCATTCTGTGATGCAGGAATTTTAAAATGCATTCCTGGAGAAGAAATGATTGAATCAACCGATAATGTAAGTTTTTTCGATTGAAGATTTGAAAGGCCAGGTAGGTTTATAATATTTCCATTTTCTATGCTAAGTCTGTTCGTTGATGTTATAAATGATAAATCTTGATTAGATTGATTAACCTGTTGATCAATTTCTGATCTTAGATCCACCCAAGAGGCGTTACCAAAAGCATCAGACTGTAATATTCCCCCACTCATCTCAGAACCATCTTCGATCATTAATGCTGGATCTGGGATATAGGTAACTTTAATTTCATCGAGAAAAGTCTCTGCAAATTGTACATCTTGCTCTGCTTCTAACTTAAATTTTATGGTCGATGGATTGGTGGTTGCTATGAAATTAGTGGTATAACTTTTCCAAGATGGTTGGTGGTCTATGTAGAATGTGCTGCCTGGCTTTACTAATGTGAAGCTTAAATAACCTCCTGGATCATTATGATTAGCACTAAAAGCGATTCGAACGTCTTTGCCAATTGGAGTATTAAAAGTGAGTGAAAGTATGGCTGTTTCATTATTTAACATTGCGCTTGGAGCGCCTACTCCATATGAGCCAACAGGAGGATCATCGGTGATAATCTGCCATTTTTTATCCCCCTCATGATATGCTGAGTTTATAACTCCTTCATTAAATCCATCGTAGAAAGCTGTTACTAATCCTTGATCTGATTTTACATGCAACTTGGCTTTTGGGCTGGTGGTCCCTATTCCCACATTTTGAGCATTAAGTCCGAGTAGGCTAGCTAATAAAACACAGAAGGAAATTGTAAATGCTTTCATTTTAGATAGTTAATTAGTTCTATCCAAACTTAAGCCGAATTAGTCATGCTGTCAAAGTCCGTCGACTGGATGGTCAGTTTCGATGAGTGGATGGTAGTCGACTCCTGATGTTATCGCTTTCCGCGATGACATCAATATTGCAAGTAGAGATCAAACATCGCTAAAAAAGCGCTGTCAGATCAAAGAAAGCGGTGTCAGATCAAAGATGAGTGGATGGTAGTCGACTCCTGATGTTATCGCTTTCTGCGATGACATCAATATTGCAAGTAGAGATCTAACATCGCTAAAAAAGCGCTGTCAGATCAAAAAAAGCGCTGTCAGATCAAAGATGGCGCTGTCAGATCAGGAGAAGCGGTGTCAGATCAGAGTTGTGCATTAGATTTGGAAAACGATGCTGTTAGATCAAGAAAATGTTCCTGCATCATCTGAAGTAGAGGTGTCTAAGTTTGTGTATCTTCGCCAAAAACAAGATAGATATGTTATTAAGGATTTGCGCTTTTTTTATAATACTTAGTTTTTCTCAAAATTTATTTGCGCAGATTGACTCTTCAGAGGTCACGACAAACCCTTACACCGTTATTTATAATCATCTCTACTACCTTCAGTCTGATAGTTACGATCCTGGCAGAGCAGCACTTTCTCTTCCCGAGAATGTAGCTGATCGTGTAGAATTAAGCATCAAGTTGAAGCAGATCCTGGATGGAAAAGGGTTATACATTGACCTAAATAGAATTCCACAGAATGAACTTTATACCGATACAGTCAGGCAAGAACAGGTTTATTTTCTAAGCAAAACAGAACCGTTAATATACGTAGAACGGATCAATGGAGAATGGAGATATTCTCGGACGACGGTAGAAGCTATACCTGAATTACATAAAGGCGTTTACCCTTTTGGGACGCAAATAATCAGTTACTTTCATGCTCCATTTTGGCAAGTGAAATTGCTGACTATTAAGTTGTGGAAGTGGTTAGGAATCTTTGTGCTTGGGATTCTAGCATGGATTGTTGCCGGCTTAACCAGTAAGCTTTCTCAAGGAATTTTCAGAAATTTTATTAGGAAGAGAATTGATCTAAATGAAGTCGTAGAAAAAGCGATACATCAGCTTGCTAGAATCATCTCTATTCTACTTGGAATCCGACTGTTTTTATTTCTAGCACCGATGCTTCAGTTAGCGCCTTTAAAAAATGCTTACATCATCAAAGGGCTAAATATTCTAAGTCTATTTTTGATTATTCTTGTCATTAAGAATATTGCAAATATCGTATTTCAGTTTTTCAAAAAAGCAGCTGCAAAAACGGAAAACACACTTGATGACCAATTGTTACCTGTAGCGGAGAAGTTGGTCATGATCATATTGTGGTCATTTGGAGTTATTTACATTCTTGACTATCTGAATGTCAATGTTACAGCATTATTGGCAGGGATATCTATCGGTGGTCTTGCATTAGCATTAGCTGCTCAAGACACTGTAAAGAATTTTTTCGGATCTATTATGATCTTTCTAGATCGTCCATTTCAGATTGGTGATTGGATTCACTTTAAAGATGTAGATGGAACGGTAGAGGAAGTTGGGATAAGATCTACAAGAATTAGAACGTTTGCGAATTCACTGACATACGTTCCTAATGCTTTGTTAGCCGATAGTGTGGTGGATAATATGGGACTTCGGGTATATAGGAGATTCAAAACGGACATTGGAATCACCTATGATACAAAGCCTGAAATTATAGAAAAATTTGTAGAGGGCATCCGAGAAATTATTAAGATGCATCCAACATCTCGAAAGGATTACTTCGAAGTTCACTTGAATGGATTCGGAGCAAGCTCTATCAATATTCTGATTTATATGTTTTTCCAAGCGCCTTCATGGACTGATGAATTACGTGGTAAGCATGAAGTTCTGTATGCAATCATTAAGCTTGCGGATCAACTAGGTGTGCGATTTGCATTTCCTACTCAGACAATACACATCGAAGAGATGCCGAATGCTGGCACAAGTTCGACTCCGAAACCACAACAGGATAAAGAGGCTCAAGCTAACCTAGATCAATTCTTACTAGAAATTAAAGATTACTTCGGAGTAGATCGAGATAGTAAGGATAAGATTAAACCAATAGGTGGGGAGTAAAAACAATTAGATCACTGAGCCAGGAGGAACGACAGGATCATTGACCTGACTTGAAAAGATTCACAAAACAAGCTCGGCGATCTTTCCACTGCGTTTTTAGCATAACGATCTATAAAAAACAACGCTTAATTTCTTCTGGCATCGCCATGCTTAAAAAGCATCGCATTATATCTACACTTTCATCCTTACTTCTACCCTCGTTCCTCCTCCATTTTCTAAGTCTATAATCTGAACCTGGGCATCTATATCATGGATTCGATTCAGTAAATCGATTCGATCAGATGTGATGTCCATACCATGAGATTTCCGAGCTCTATCTTTGTGATTCTTCAGGCGCATAGCTTCTTTTCTGCCGACGCCATTATCTGTAATGTCAATTTTAAGTTCTCCATCCTCTTGCCGAACCCATATTTCTAAGTTTCCGCTTTCCCTTTTATTTCTTAATCCATGCTTAATCGCATTTTCCACATAAGGTTGCAATAGCATCGTTGGAATTTTAATGTTATCGAGATTCAGTTTCTGGTCTACTTTTAATCCAAAATCAAACTTCTCCTTGAACCTGAGATTTTCCATTTCTACATAGAGTTCAAGCGCATTTAATTCCTCTCTCAGCGTAATCATCTTCTCCTTCGAGTTATTCAGGATTGTTCGCATGAGTTGCGAGAACTTTGTAAGATACTTTGAGGCGAGACGAGGCTCTTCATGAATGATGTAATCGTTAATAGAATTAAGACTATTGAATAGGAAGTGTGGATTCATTTGAGAACGCAAAGCAGTGAGTTCTTTTTCCATAACTTGAAGTTCAAAGCCTATCGCTTCTTCCTTTTTCTTTTGCTCCAGAAGGAGATTTTTTTGTTTTTGATTTCTATACGCGAACCATACAAGTGTAGCTAACAAGCCTAAAACCAATAAACTAAAAATTAGTTGATTCTGTCTTCGCTTACTTTTTGCTTCTGATAACTCCTTTTCAATTTGTAAATTTCTATTCTCATTTTCTTTCACAAACAGATCATAGGCATTCTTACTCTGCTCAGTAACTTGCAGACCTTGATCTTTATTATAATTTTCAAGCAGTTCAGCTTCTTTCTTCTGATAGCCATAAGCTAATTCATATAATCCTTTGTCTGCATTGAGCCGCGCGTAGTTCTGATAGAGTTCTTGTCTATAGGATTCTAATTTTGCATTGTCAATGATGAGTTCCGCTTTTTCTAGCCATTCTACATTCCCAGAATACAAACCATATTCAAGACAAGCAGCAACGATGTCGGTTTGCTCCTGATTTTTCTCCCCACTTTCAATAGCCATTTGGTAATACTTGATGGCCTCATTATGCTCGTTAAGTTTAGCTAAAACATTGGCATAGACTAAGAAGTACTTGCTTAATCTAGTAGGATCGCTCCTCTTTTCATCGAGTAAGATGGCTTGTTCTATACTCTTTCTAGCAGCTAAAAACTGGTTCATTTCCAGTTGAGTGAGCGCCTGATAATAATAGCACTTGGGCTCAGACTTTTTATTTTCTACTTCTTGAGAAATCAGGATGCATTCTTCGCAGAGTGATAGGACCGTTTCATAATTACCTGATAGTAAGTATTGTTCCATGAGCATCTGCATATTATAGATCATCCCATGATGATTCTCTGAATTTCGATCTATTTCTAATGTTTTCTCGAAATATACAATCGAGCTATCTCGCATTCCCAGATCTGCATACATCGATGCGAGATTGTAGGTGTGGTCGCTGAGATCTCGAATATCACCGGTGTTCCTGGAAATGGTTAGGTTTTGCTTGATTAGATTTAATGCACCTACTTTATCACCTAATTCAGATAGAACAAAAGCTGCATTTCCTACACCAGATGCAGCTAGCATATTCTCGCCTAGATCTTTAGCTTTAGCGGTCAATGTTAAGTATTGAATTAATGAACTATCTTTTAGTTCATTGTAATACAGTACATCAGCTGCTATGAAATGAGCAATTAATGGATACCTTTTATCTTCTGAAATATAGGTGTCCTTGTTATATTTTTCTAGATAATAGTTGGCTTCGTTTAAGCTAACATTTGCATTGAACTCAATTAATCCTGATAGTTCTTCGTATGCTTCGTTTGGATTAGAAGCGGCTAAGTATTGTTCAACCTTATTTTCTAGCCCTACATTAACTTGAGCGACCATTGACTTGCTAAATGCAAACAAAAATATAGATAGTAAGAACAGTGTTTTATGAAACATGTGGGGCTCAGTCATAATTATTCAAAAATAAGAATAATTGTGAGTTCTTCCGCTTTACTATTTTAAGATTTCAACCTCTGTAATGCTGCACAGATCACAGTAAAATACTTGTAAGAAGTAAATGTAAGTATCATTATCAATGATATTAGCACCCGTTTGTGCTAGAGTCGTTTGAGTAAATAGTTGATGAACATCTAAAGGAGTATCAGATGCATCTATTCGATAAATAGGAAGAATAGAATTTTCATTTCCTGTAATTTTATTCATTCTGTACACTCCGACAAATGCAGTATTATGGACACCTGAGCTTCCAGTCTCATTATTATCTTTTATCAATGCTTTAATTCCGGTAAGTATTGTTCCGTTTTCGAAATGAACTCCGTGTCTAAGTCTTGTATAATTACTAAAGACATCCTTTTCTGCAAATTCATAACGATTGAAAATCAGTTGATCTGAAGAAGTCTTAATCAGTTTGCCATTATTGTCTACGGAAAGATTAGAAGTACCTGTTCCTCCATATTCTGGAAGCCGAAGTTCTCCATTTTTAATTTCTAGCACATTGGTGTTTTCGTCATCTTCTAAGTAAAAGATATCCAACGATGGGTGGGAATAAAATCGATGAGTATATTGATTCTGCTGCGTATAAAATGTAAGCGAGGGCAAAGGAGAGTTAATGGTCATGGAGTATGCAGAGTGAGATCCTTCTACTGAAAGGTTACTTTTAATTAAAGCACTCCTATCGACGGTTAAATCCTTAGTCACATTAAGGTAGTCGTTAATCCTAACCATACCGGCTCTAAAGTCGCCAAAAATCAAAGGGCTAGAAGAAGCTGTATTTGAAATATATAGTTTGTCGTCCCCTATTTCATTAATACCGGCACTGTACCCTATAAATACATTATTGTTCCCTAGTGCGTTTTCTCCAGCGTATGCGCCTAGAAAAGTGTTTCTAGATCCAGAAGCGACCTTTTTTCCGGCCTCTACGCCTAAGAAGGTATTATCTAATCCTGATAATAATTCACTTCCGACATATCTTCCGATTAAGGTGTTGGTTGACTCAATCTGAATGCTTTTTCCGTCATAAATCAAATCTGCTTTTCCTGTAATTTTCATTCTTACTTCACTAGTTTGGCTATATAATTGACCTGAAAATAGAGCAACAATAATAAATAGGAATAAGGATTTACATTGAAACATATAGCTGTGGGTATTATTTAGAGAACAAATCTGCTAGAAATGAAGGGAGTAGTCCAGTCCAAATTGGTAACTCTGGGAAGTGATTTGGTACTTGGTTATAATTTGCGAGTAAATTGCGCTACATGAAATCAAGGAAGTCATCCTTTCTACTCCTACTCACTGGAATACTTATCCCATCATCCATGATAACCTGCCCGCCGTTTCCGCGAATATATTTCTGGATGAAGTCAGAATTAACTAAGTGGGAGTGATGTACACGGATAAATTTGTCACTATTAATCATTTCGGAAACCTGCTTCAGTGTTTTAGAAAGGTATAGTTTAGGTTTGTTTTTTAAATAGATGTGACAGTAAGCACCATCCGATTCACATCTAATAATATCTGATAAATGGGCAAAGAATAATCCGTCAGATACAGGGAAAGCGACTTTATTTTTCGACTGTCCCGCATTCCAATTTGCTAAAAGCGATGTTATTTTTTCGTTTTGTTGATTTTTGGGAATAGCAACAACCTTAGAAACTGCATTCTGAAGCGCTTCACCATCGATAGGCTTAAGTATGTAATCAATTGCGTTAACCTTGAATGCTTGTAAGGCAAATGCGTCGTATGCTGTCGTAAAGATAATAGCAAAGTCCTTTTTCGAAAGTCTAGAGATTAAATCAAAGCCAGTTCCATCAGGCATTTCTATGTCTAGGAAGGCAATATCAGGTTGGATAGAATCAAAGAGTAAAAGTCCACTATCTACATTAGATGCAGTTCCGATTACTTCCACATGAGGGCATGACCATTCTAGCTGTTTCTGAAGGGACTCCACACAATGTTCTTCATCATCAATGATGACTGCCGTAAGCTTCTGCTTCATTTGTAATTCGTTTCAAGGTCAATGTAACCTTCGTTCCAGGTGTTAAATCTTCTATTGCTAAGCTCGCATTAAGATCGTAAATCTTATTCAATAAATCTATTCTATTAGAACTGATCTCCATTCCATGAGATTTCCGATCAAGATCCTGTTTCGATTTAGATTGTAGGGAATGAACTCTTCCGATGCCGTCATCTGCAATTTCAATATGCAACTGTTCATTTTTTTCAAAGATCTTGATGCTTAAATTGCCAGATGTTTTTTTAGGAAAAAGACCATGCTTAATCGCATTTTCTACATAGGGCTGGATCAGCATGGATGGAATAAGAAGATGACTTATCCGTACTTCTTTGTCAATGTTTAGATCAAATTTGAATTTAGATTTAAATCGGAGATTTTCTAGTTCTATATAAAGTTGAAGGGCTTCTATTTCTTGAGAGAGGCTGACAAATTGTTCCTTAGAATTATTTAAAATGTTTCGCATCAGTTGGGAAAATCGGGTCAAGTACCTCGAGGCTTCTTGAGGGTTTTCCTTCATGATGTAATTGTTGATCGAGCTTAGGCTGTTAAACAAAAAGTGGGGATTCATCTGCGATCTTAAGGCATCTAGTTCTTTCACTAAAAGCTGGTTTTCTAAGGCTACATTTTTCTCTTTGATTTTGAGATCCATGATTTCTTTTTGCTTGAGTTCTAAATACTGCTTTTCTTGCTTTCTGATTTTGTATCCGATCCCTAGCGCGAAACAGACCGTTTCTATCAATATTGCCACCTGCGTATAGTTAAATGGATACCAACCATTCTCTGGAATGGCATAAATATTCCAATTATATCCACCTATAAGGTTAAGGGAAGTATATAACTCAATGAATGAACCAAGCAATAAGACAATCGATCCTACCAGGATATAATAACGTATCGGATTATTAGAATTTCGAAAAATTCCGATCACAATTGCGCTTCCTAGTGCAGCTATAAGTAACCATAAGATCGATAGATAATTTTGGACAAATAAGAAATCTCTCGATAGCCTCATCGTAAATAGAAATATCAAAGAGAAAACAACGGCAGCAATAGCAGTACCATTGACGAATGGGATCATCTTCGGTTTCGTCGTTTTTAATTCTAGAAATACTTTAATGAAGAGGGTGAAAAATGCATAGATAAACATTTGCAAAAATTCATTAACGTAGTGGTAGTAAATTGGATTTTTCGGAAAGATCACAAAGACTTTCAGGAAGGCATCTGCCTGAACCGTATTGTGAATAAGAATAGCCGCTAAGTAAAAGGCGTAGAATTTAAAATCAGGGTTCCCAGTTTGTATCGTTAATCCGATGGTGTACAATAGAAATATACAGATGGCTCCCAAGAAGAACACCGTAAAGAGAAGACCTTTTTTAGATTTAGAAATGATTTCGGTAAAGCTGCTTTCTATTTTTTGGGTAGAAAGCAATGCAGGGTAAATTCCGAAACCAATTTTGGTAAGATTATAAGCTTTTAAGCTGATCGGATTATTCAGCAACAGATTCGTAGGAATAGTAAAGTGCCGATTGTCCCACTTTTGCGTTAGTTTTCGAATGTTTTGATATTTTCCAGTATAAAAGTTTTGATTTCCTATGGTCAAAATTTGAACTTCTGCATCGGAAAGGAAGAGCGTCTGAAATGCTTGGCTGCTATCTAACTCACGTATTGAAAAAGTAAGATTAGCGGTGTCGTTAGCTTCATATTGAATCCCTTCAGTTGCCGGAATAGTATTAAAGTATTCGTTATTTGGATCGAAATGCTGAATAATGATTTGCTGCGAATTGGCAGCAAAAGCAAGAAACAAGAGGATGAGGAAAAGTCCTTTTTTTAAATGCAAATTGGATATTTTAGGTAACCTAATGTCAATATATTGCTTTTCTAGCTGTCATACTTGAAAAGGTAACGTATTTTGCTTCGGAGGAAGGAAGATTGCATGGAGATCCGTTTTTCGATTAATGTGCTTTTCAAACGTAGAGATTATATTAGAAAGATGGTAAATAGGATTTTTTTAAATAGATTTAGTGAAATGAAAAGAAGTGTAATTTATTCAGTCGTTGCCATGTTTGTATTTTGGAGTCAAAGTGCAAGTGGTCAAAACATCATCGATTATAAGGTTACGATTGCGAGAGACTCCTTTGGTGTTCCGCATATTTTTGGAGAAACGGATGAAGATGTTGCTTATGGAATGGCTTGGGTTCAATGCGAAGATCAGTTCAAAACCATGCAAGAAATTCTTGCTGCATGTCGAGGGGTATATGGTGAAATCAAGGGAAAAGATGGCGTAATCGCTGATATTGGTATCCAATACATGGGTCTTAAGGATTTTGTAGATGAGAATTATGATAATGATGTAAAAGGAGACTTCAAGGGATATCTGGAAAGCTATGTTCAGGGAGTGAATGATTATGCCGAAAAGCACCCAGAACGTGTTCTACTGAAAAAGCTATTTCCCATTTCTGGAAGGGAAGTGCTGGTAGGATATATGCTAGGGAATGTTGAAATTTCAGGAGCTGGAAATGATCTGAAAAGGATCCTGAACGGCAGAGTGAAAAGGAGTCGGACAGAAAAAAAGACCAAGGAAAAAGTGTCATCTGATGGCATCAATAGTGATAAAGGTTCGAATGCATTCGCTTTTGCTCCCTCTAAGACCAAGGATGGAAGTACTTACCTAGCGATCAATTCCCATCAACCATTAGAAGGGTGGTATTCTTGGTATGAAGCACATCTTCACAGCGAAGAAGGGCTCAATATTATTGGAGGTACATTTGCAGGTGGTGCATCGATATTTCTAGGAGCAAACGAACATTTAGGTTGGGCACATACCGTTAATCATGCTGATTTTTCGGATGTTTATGAACTAACCGTGAATGAGGATGGAACAGCGTATCTCTATGATGGAGAATGGCTCCCATTGACAAAGAAAAAAGCAAAGGCTAAAGTGAAAGTGCTTGGTTTTATGAAAATTCCCATCAAGCGAGCTTACTACGAAAGTGTATATGGTCCCACATTTAAGACGGATTCAGGATACTTCGCATGGCGGTTTATGGCTGGTCAGACACTAAAGATGGCTGAGCAATGGTGGAAAATGAACAAAGCGCAGAATCTAGAAGAGTTCCGGGAAGCGTTGGAGATAAGAGGGATCATAAGTACGAATATCGTTTATGCTGATCGGGAAGGAAACATTTATTATGTGAGTAATGGACGAATACCAGAACGAGACCCTGCTTATGATTGGAATGGTGTGCTTCCAGGGAATACTTCTGAAACATTGACCGATAATAATTTAATCCCTTTTGATTCTCTACCTCAAGTATTGAATCCGAAAAGTGGTTGGGTTTTTAATACCAACAATACGCCTTTTACCGCTTCAGCATCTGGCTTTTCACCTCGGGAGACGAAGTTAAATGGGGTGATGAGCTACCAAGAATCTGGTAGAGAGAACAATAGAAGTGTGCGGTTTTTAGAATTAATGGAAGGAAGGGGGAAGTTGACTTACGAAGACTTTAAGCGGATAAAGTATGACGATCAGTATCCTAGTAACCTGAGAAAGGTTAGTGGTGTGGATGTCAATGTTTTGTTTCGAATGGATCCGAAATCTTATCCTGAAGTTGCTGATGCGCTTGAGATAATACAAAATTGGGATAGAAGAAGCAATGTTGAGAGTGAAGGTGCGACCATGTTTTTGGCAACAGCGTATGCGATGAAAGCGATAGGAGGCAGGCAACTCCAAAGAGAAGAAATGGCTTTAAAAGGCTTAATAGATGCGAAATCTAAGCTGCTGGAGAAATATGGTACGTTGAAAGTTGCGCTTGGTGATTTTCAGCGGCACATAAGAGGTGATGTAAATTTGCCAATGGCGGGTGCTCCAGATGTATTGGCTTCGATTTATAGTGTTGCTCAAGAGGATGGGACTTATAAAGCAGTTGCTGGGGAGTCTTATATTGAATTGGTCCGATTCAGTAAGGAGGGCGTAGAAATCGAAAGCATTAATGCCTATGGGAACTCAGAAGTTGATGGAGATCCGAATTCAACAAACCAAATGGAATATTTTACGACACAGCGATTGAAAAAAATGACCTTTGACAAAGAAGAAATCCTAAGCAAAGCGGTCAAGGTTTATAATCTGAAATAGCCTAGTTTTTCTAGTCCAAGATTTGGTGTCTAGATGGTAATTTTCTTAATTCGATCGAGTTCGCGTTTGTTATCTCGTTCTTTGATTTGGTCACGTTTATCGAATGACTTTTTACCTTTTGCAAGGGCTATTTCGAGTTTAGCGAACCCGCGATCGTTAAAGTATAATTTATATGGAACGATGGTATTTCCTTTCTCCTCAACCTTACGAAGCATCTTTTTAAGCTCGGACTTTTTCAGTAGCAACCTCCTAACTCTTCTGGTTTCGTGATTGTTAAGGTTCCCAAATTTATATTCACCGATATACATGCTGTGTACTTCAAGATTGCCATCTCGAAAGATACAATAAGCATCAGAGAGGTTAGCATTTCCTTCACGGAGTGCTTTGACCTCTGTCCCTACGAGTTTTAGTCCAGCTTCATAAGTGTCGATAAAGAAGAACTCGAAAGACGCCTTTTTATTTTTGATTACTACTTTTTTCGGAAGTGCCAATATGCTTGTTAATTGTTTATGCTAATAAAAATGATTGTCTATTTCTTTAGTGTAAAGATAGTCGCCAGCCTTTATTTAAGAAATATTTATATAAATTTAAGGATTAAACATCCATAAATGTTCATAAAAGTTTTAATTGTTGTTGCAATCGTATACATAGGAATACTGCTGTTTTTCTATCTGTTCCAACATTATTTCTTTTTCAGGCCTGAGATACTACCTCAGAACTTTCAATATAAATACCCATTTCCTTTCGAAGAAGTTCATTATGAGATGGAAGATGGTGGGGCAATTAATGGAATCCACTTTAAGATTCCGAATGCACTGGGCGTAGTTTTCTTTCTAAAGGGTAATTCGAAAAGTGTGAAAGGATGGGGGAAATTTGCTAAGGATTATGTAGGAAAAGGCTATGACTTTTTTATGGTTGATTACCGTGGATTTGGGAAAAGTCATGGGCGCCGGAATGAGGCTATTCTTTATAGTGATGCTCAATTTTTGTACAAGAAATTATTGGAAGAGTATGAAGAAAAGAATGTGGTCATTCTTGGGAGGTCATTTGGGAGTGGAGTAGCGGCTCGGATTGCATCTTGGAACAATCCGAAGATGTTGATTCTAGATTCGCCATATTATAGTTTTAATTTCAATATGAAGCGGTGGGGATTCTGGATTCCTATTGACTTGTTATCGAGGTATAAGATTCCTACGAACCAATTTTTGAAAAATGTGAATTGTCCCATACATATCATCCATGGAGATAAAGACCGATTGATCAGTTATAAGCAAGGAAAGAAACTTTACGAAGAAAATCAGGATCGGGCAAAATTATATACAATCGAAGGCGGATCTCACAATGATCTTCCCGAGTTTCCAGAATTCCATGAATACTTATATGATATCCTTGTAGAGCAAGTTATGGTAGAGGCATAAGGTGCATACTCTTGATGACAGCACAAATCTTGATAACAGCACATACTCTTGATGACAGCACTCCAAGTGATGTCATCAATGTTTCTAAAGTTGTATTACCTATTTTTTTGGCTCAAGACCCCCTTTAATTTAAAACATCAATAAGATCAAGAATGAATAAAGCTAGAAGAATGGAGCTTATATCTTAAGGATATTGTTTTCGAGCTTAGAGGTCAAAAAATGTGTTCTTGTTGATAGCACAATCTCTTGATGACAGCATTTACTCTTGATGACAGCACTCCAAGTGATGTCATCAATGTTCTTAGAAAGTTAATGTTAAATTTTTTGGCTCAATAGTCCCTTCAGTCTGAAACGGTAATAAAGCCAAGAATGAATGCAACTAAATGTATGAGCTGATATCGCAAGACAAACTCTATTCGGGCTTAGTGGTCCAAAAATTAGTAAGAAAAAGAAGCTCCAGCGGAGCGACACCTAAATCCTATCTTGCCATTCTCATTCTTTCCAGCTGATAATATTCTTTAAAAGAAAGCATTTTCTCTAATTCTTCATCCCAAAGCTTGCTTTTTAAAATCTTAAAAGTATCCTTGATTCTAACCACCGTTACGTATTCACTTAGGATCTTATGTTCCTTTAAAGCCTTAGGCAAGTTGTAATTCGGAATCGAAGCACTTAAGTGATGAATATGATGAATACCAATATTTCCTGTCAACCATTGAAGCGGCTTAGGTAATTTGTAGTAGGTACTTCCTCTTATCGCAGAAACTAAGAAATCCCAATTCTTCTTCCAATGCTTGTAAGAAAATTCATGTTGGTGTTGAATGTAGAAAAACCAGAAAGCGATTACAGCAAAAACAAAGATGAGCATGAATTGGATTAGGAAAAACTCTTTCCATCCGATTAACCAAGCAAGACCGATATAAACTGCAGCAATTAAAAAGTTGTTTTTAAAAAGCATTTTAAGACTGACTCTTTTCACAGCTTTCCACTCCACACCTAGTCTATTAGAGATTGCGAAGTAGTAAATAGGAGAAATAACGAAAAGAACTAAAGGAGTTCTTAATAATCTATATTTAAACTTGCCCCATTTGGACATGCTTCTGAATTCATTTGTGGTTTTAAAAGGCACATCTCCGATGTCTCGTGTTTCCAATTGTCCAGAATGAGCGTGGTGAAAATTATGCACTTTTGCCCAATATTTAAATGGAAGTGAACTGAAAATACTGCACGTCCAACCCACAATTTCGTTCCAACGCTTCGAAGTTAGGAAAGATTGGTGCCCACAATCGTGTTGAATAATAAAAATTCTTACCAGAAAAAAACCATTAATAACGCCAAGGCCGAGCGTGATCCAGATGGACCAACTTAAACTATAGTACATTAAAACCCAAAGCGCAATAAATGGAATAAATGAAGTGATGATTTGCATCACAGCCTTAGTATTATCGGGGATCTTGTAGTTTTCGATAATCTCTTTCCAGTTTTTTAATCTGGATTTTATTTCGTCATCTATTTTGTTTGGGCTAGTTATTTTTTTCATAAAATGTATTCTTTCTAATAAGGTAAAGGTAATTAAAACGAATATGTTCTACGAAGAGATATAAAAAAATTTGAATAAAGGAATACGAAAATTCAAAATAATGTTTTAAATTTGCACTCCGTTAACGGAAAATGACCCATGGTGTAATGGTAACACTACGGTTTTTGGTACCGTCATTCAAGGTTCGAGTCCTTGTGGGTCAACAAATCAAGTCCTATTGAATTTAGTTTCAGTAGGGCTTTTTTGTATTTAATACTATTCAGTTGAAAATCCCACTCGGACTCGAACGCCACCCATCCTGCTGATTTGCAGCAGGTTCTCTCCTTATTCCGCTTACAGCGAAATTGCTATGCAACACTCGTTCTGCTTGTGGGTCAACAAAGCAAGTCCTATTGAATTTAGTTTCAGTAGGGCTTTTTTGTTTTATGTGATAAAGAAATTAAATTCCCACAAGGACTCGAACGCCTCCGCAGCCGCAAGATATACTTGCGGTTCCCTCGTTATTTTAACGCTGTTAAAATTAAAACACTCGTTCTGCTTGTGGGTCAACAATAAAAAACAAAAGCTCTGCATTACACAGAGCTTCTAAAATCTTAAAACCTTTTTAACCAAATAAAACTACAATATAGAGGCTGCCCTTAATAAAAATGACAGCCTCTACGTCATTGCTAAAATTAATGGAAGATCATATACGCTTGTAAAAAAAACTTCCTTAATTTTATTAAAAACTCATTTGTTAAAATGAGCTGGGAATATAAAAAGCCTAATTAAAAGCCTAATCTTAGAAATCAATTATAAAACATAATTACTTGCTATATTTCTAATCATAGCACAAATATACGGGAGCTTATCCGCCTGGAATATCCCCCATATGGGCCATATTTTTAGTTGTAAGATTATTTCTAAATGATTCTAAGTAACTTGGTAGAGAAAGGAGGTTGCCTTGCCTAAGAAACAACCTCCATAAAATATAACCCCAATTTGCAATGTCTAGTTTATCACTAATAACCGTTTGTTTTCTGTTTTGTCACCTTCCTTATTTTGGAATTGTAGATGATATACTCCTGGCGTCAAATTCTTTACATCTATTTGACTACCGTTACTAACATTTGAATTCTGTGAAACCAAAGTTCCATTAGCATTATAGATGCTTAGCTGGTTAGCCGAACCTTTTAACATAGTAGAAACGGTAAATCTATCTGATGTAGGATTCGGATAAATAGAAACATAACTCATTTCAAAATCAACGCTTCTTACTTCAGAATCTCTTCCTTGTCCATCATTTAAAATGCTTTTTACTTTATAGAAAGCTGTTTTTGATAATTCCTCACTTATTTGATCATCAAGGAATGAATATTGACCACCATCAAAAGGATTCTTATTCGCTTCTACCGTTGCAATGGTTTCAAAAGTTATACCATCTAATGATCGTTGAATTTCAAAATATTTTGATTCATCATATGCTTCAACTTCCCATTTAACAGCTACATTTTCATGTTCTTTATTTGCTGTTATGCCGGAATTCTGAGCACTAAATACACCACTTGAAAACCCAAATCGGGAAGTCTCATCTGTTCCTGAATTTCCGCCTTGTATGACCGATCCTGGAACTACATTGACCTGAAAGCCATTTCTAGCATCTCTATATTGATTAGCATTATTTCTTTTTACAGGAATACAAATTTGTGCCCCACCACCATCATTATCAATACTAGGAATATTGTTAATGAGCGTACCTTTTATAACATTATCAGCAAATGGATCTTGTTCCCAATAAAAGAATTCACTATTAAATCCCTCTATTCCTGCAAGGTCAAATTCTACCTTACTTAATGTTACTTCCACAGCCAATGGTTTAATAGTTACGGCTAAACCATCTTCTGCAATTAAAGTGAAACAAGCGCTACCATATGTTTTCATCATTCCTGGTCTTTCCAGTTTTGCATTTGTCAATGCTACATCTTGAGCTGAAATTGAGCCACCTGCAAGTAGTAATGCAGCCGTCATTATTTTTATATATTTTTTCATTTGAATTTTAATTTTATGGTTTGAAAATGAAGTAATTCCGACCACTTTGATGGTTTTCAATTCGGAATTACTTCTAGATCATTTTTCGTTTTGATGATTGTAATTAATCGTTGTTGTTACCTATTGAGTAATTGATCGTTTCAGAATCTCTATCATTTGAAGAATTTGTCTCAAGAGGGCTAACACATGAAGTTTTTGCCGTAATGGAAACATCTCCTTGACCACTTGCATTAAAAGTCCCCGTGAATCCAAACTTAGTAGAACCTAACTCGTCTATCTTAGCAAAACTTGTAAACTCCCAGAATAAAAAGTTTTCGCTATAAGTCCAGCTGCTATTATCAACAGCCACTCCACCGACTACCGTTAAACTTGGATCGAAATCAAATCCTAAATAATCATTTTTACTAATTCTAACTTTGATGGGACCCGAAGTTTCATTTCCTGACATCTCGATTACATCGACTAAAACCCTCATCGGAGTAGAACTTTCATTTACAACTCCAGGAACGATCGATAGCGAAGGCTTCACGTCAAATGGTGCTTTAGTAGATGGCAGAATTAATGTAAAAGTTTCATCAACATATACTCTTCCTCCACTACTGATTGGGTCTGTTGCAGTAACTGCACTTCCCAATACTACTGGGTTTTCAACAATCTTAATATTATCAATCCACCATCCGTCTCCGCCACCTGATCCAACGTCCTCCGAAAAAACAAACCTTACTTTAGTAGTACCTGCTGGTAATAAACCTGCAGATTCAGTATACTCAGCAAAGCTACCAGTAAATGCAGCTCCAGTACTTACTGGATTATAAAGTGAGCTTAATACACCATTGTATCCATTTTCTTGTAGTGCTAGTCTTGTCCACGTGATCCCGTCTGTTGTTGTTTCCAAGAATCCACCATCATAACCTGAATCCGTGTTGAATTTATGCCAGAATCTGATTTGACGCTGATTGTTAGATGAAGGAAGCTCAGGACTTTCTAATGTTGTATTTGCACCAGTTAATCCTGCGTTTGTTGTATAAAAATATGCATTTCCATCTTGGGCATCTCCATCATCTCTTCTTTCAAAGGTGTTTCCACCACCTGTCACTGCTAACCAACCTTCTTCACCAGCTTCAAATGAATACTGAACAACGATATTCGAAGTGTTTTCTGTTAAAACATACCCATTTACGGTTAATTCAACAAAGCCATCAGCAGGGATAGAAGCGATCGTAAAAGTCAACATTCTACCATTTTGGACATAAGTAGCTCCTTCTACAGAAGAGATTGAGAAATTATTTGGAATGGCATCTGTAACTACAATATTTTCACTTTCTATACCTGAAGTATTAGTTACTTTAATAGTATACGATAGGTCAGAATCGTTTTCTAAAAGTGAAGGTGCAGTAATTTCGATGTCATGAAATGCTTGGGCTGGACCACATGGTGTTGCATATCCATCTCTTTCATCTCCAATATTGTTAGTAGGATTGATTGCATCAATTCCTAATCCTCTTTTTGCAAATGCTTTCCAGATTAGACATCCATGAGCACCATCATAATGCAAGCTATCTGCAAGTAAGATCGCGTCTCTCATGTCCAAGAATGTTGGACTTGGCTTTTGCAGTCTGATCCCTTCTTGGATCAATTTAAGAGCAAGGTTATTTCCAGCATTATTAGCTGCTATTGCTGCAATGTCTCCACTCGGAGGATTATAAGTAATTGCATTGTTAAATCCATATTCATCCACAAGATTTTGGGCAACTTCCCAAAGCATCGTACACCAGATGAATCCGATACCATGAGGAATTGTTATTTCAGCTGAATTCCCAACTCCGAACCCACCATTTGTCGTTCCTGCAAAGGTGTATTCGTTGATATTTAAGTCTGTACTGTATTTACGTGGTCGTATTCCAGTTCCGTTCGGATCGGTATAAGTAACATATGTACCTATTCCTTTATTAGGCAATGTACCATTAGGATGGAGACTAGTAACTGCTCCTAAATCATCTGAAGTAGTTGTTAAGTACAATGCATAGAAATCAGACCATCCTTCACCTCCTTGCTCATCTCCAGAAAGTGTTCCGCCAGTTAATCCCTGCGGAGAAGTTCTAGAAGAAATTCCGTGGCCGTATTCATGTGCAATAATTCCATTATCAAAATCACCATCTTTTTTCGGTTGTGGTGGAGTATCTTGCTCTAAAGAACCAATTATTTCGATCCCTTGAGCTAATGTTTCTTTTATAAGTAATCCTGTATTATAACTAACCATAACTGCTGGAATGGTTATCGTATTCAGTGTTGGGTCGGTTCCTCCCATCGCTGCAACCTCATCAGGGCTACTGCTATTATTATTAACAATTATTGCTCCTGCTGCGCCACCTCTTTGTGCTCCATCTACTTTTTCAACAAAAGAACAATCTCCTCTGTCTATGATTACGATCATACCTACAACATTGTTACATGGGGCAGATCCAATTCCACTTCCTAGGCCACAACCTAAAGAACTACCACATCCATCGTTTACTAAAACAAATGGTTTGTTTAACACTGGATTCTCGTGAAGATTGTAAGGTGTTACTGGGCTATAAAGTGCACCTTGAATAGCGATAAATGCATCTCCTTCTTCTACATGTCCATCACCTGAAACTTGATTTATTTTAACCAATTCATCTTGCCCAGCTGAAGTCCATAGATACATTTGCATTTGTGGACTTACTCCATCTTGCAATGTTAGCATATTCGCATTATTAGTTCCTCCTCCATCTTGAGCTTGAGCCAATAATTCATCTCTTCCTTCTCCTCCTTTTCCAAAATTCTCAAATTGAAAATTTCTTCCTTCTTCAGTAAATCCGAAGTTGTAAAATATATCATGTATTAAATTATTCTGATAGAATAAGTTTACGATTGCTGCATTTCTGTTCGGCGTAGGATTATTTGTGCTTGTTTGGATATAATCCGGCTCTTGAGAAAGATCCCATGCGTAGTGAAAAGCTTGTGCACCTAATGGGTTGTTACTTGTAGCCATTGCTGCTGCTGCTGGATTAGGAATTCCTCCTAATGGCGTCGGGCTTGGATCATAAAATGCAAATACATTATTTCCTTTTGTATATACATTCTGTGTTACACCATCGATACTTGTCCATCCATAAGGAGATGCAATTGGATCTCCAGCTGTAGTTACAACTGTTTGGTTATTTTCAGCGGAATCATCATTAGGAGCTTCTGCTGGCAAGTCTAAAACTAAATAACTATTTGCTGGAGCTGCGACTGTACTTGGTAGTGCAGAATAATGATGGTCATGATCGGCATGTCCATATTCTTTTTCCCATTTTTCAGCACCTGCTAAATGAAGTGCTTCCTTTTGCTGGTCTAAGATAGCTTGCTCTGCTGGAGAAGCATCATATACCAATGAAGGGCCGAATGAACAATGAAGTACTTTGTCTTCTGTTTCTAAGACTTCACCTGTCGAAGCATTCACATAGCTTACATAGTAGTGTTGTCTATCTTTTGTATGAATTTGAGTTTCATAAGCGAGTATAAGCGTTTTGCTAGCATCATCTTTAAGATAGATTAATCTAGATTCAGGGTTTGAAGCAAAATTATTTCCTTTAGCATAGACCATATGCTTATCTGTACTAGACTTTCTTTCTAATTCGTTAAAATCTACGTTTCCTTTAACCTTATTAGCTTTCATAGCCTTTTTCAATGCTTCACTTCCAGATATCGAAGGACTGGCATTTTTAGATCGGTAATCAACGAAAGTATTCGTTGTAAATGTTTTTCCTTTCTTATTTAAAGCAATAGATAAAATGGCATCCTTAATATAGATCCCGTTTGATTTTTGAATAGCCTGGATTCTTCTGATTCCATCATTTTTTTCCACTAAATCTGCAGTTATATCGTAATTAATGAAGGCATCTCTTGTGACATCTTTATTTTTTTTAGTCAAATAACTTTTAACGACTTCTTCAGCCTTTTTTTCTACTTGTGCAGAAACAAAAAGCGGCAATGAAGCGAAGAACATTAAGAAGAGTAAATATTTTTTCATTTGCTTAAATTTTATTAATTAAAAAATTTGAAATATGACTTTATTATGTTTAGTAATTTCTTGTGGCTAAATTACAGGTGCATTAAGGTTCTCACAATGGCCCATATGGAGTATATTGGTTTAGATTATCAGGTTTCTTGGAAAATTCTCAAAGGATTATTTTCTCGTCTTGTCTTTATGCCAATAATTGTGTTGTTTTTCTTTGCAAATCAGGGGTTCAGCCAGAACGAGCTTTTCTTCAAACAATTAACAGAATCATTTACCAATACCATTATCAAAGATGCTGATGGCTTTATCTGGGTTGGGACCCAAGATGGGCTACTGCGCTATGATAACAATGAATTCAAAAGCTTTAGACACAAGAAGGATGAGCAGCATTCGCTACCAAATAACTATATTTGGACTATTGTAGAAGATCTTAATGAAAATCTTTGGATAGGAACTTTCGGCGGTGGCTTAGCCATGTGGGATAAGACAAAAGAAAAATTTTTCAACTTTGAAAATAAGATAGATCAGGGCGCCGCGTCTATTCATGCTTTAGAAATATACCAAGATTCTTTATTGCTAGTTGGGACAGAAACTGGATTATTCACATTTAACATTGAGGTAAAAAAATATGTTGATAGTTTAAATTGCCTGAATAGTAATGACTGCTTTATTAATGACATTTATGTTTCAGATCAAGGTGATGCATACATCGCCACAAATGGGGGTGTATTTGTAAAAGAATCGACTAGCAAGACCTATGAGAAGTTAATTCTTGATCATTCTGATTCTCCAGTTCATTGTATCGAAGGAATAGCTCATCGTATATATATAGGTACCGATAATGGGTTATTTACTTATAACCAACGGAAAAAAATCGTTAACCACCAACTGGCAGATAAAGTAGTTGTTAGTATTCTTCCGATTAATACTGAGGAATGGTATGTAGGAACGAATACGGGTTTAGGTCAATTTAGTAACAAAGATGGTTATATATGGCATCGAGAAGAACTTGCTGGTGAGAATACTCTAAAAAGTGATTTCATTCATACGCTTTATGAGATAGAAGATGAAATTGTTTGGGCAGGAACCAGAAAGGGGATACACCAATTTACAATAAAACCTCCTGTTTTTCAGAACCTAAATCGGATCTATAATAATTCAATTTGTTCGCCGACAGCCCTTGGAATGACAGAAGATAAAAATGCGAATGTCTGGATATGTAGTAGAGAGGGTCTTTTATTTTTAGACATGGAAGGGAACAAGGATTACTGGGAAGCAAAGTGCTACAATCCTCAGAATACGCCAGAAATGAGAAATGCGTATACAATTAATATAACTAAAGATAGTAAAGATGATCTTTGGCTAGCATATAGGAAGAATGGTTTTTCTCGGATAAGGCAAGTAGGTAGTGAGTTAATATGGACTGACTTTCCGAAAGTCAATTCAATTTTAAATGGAGATGGTATTAATCAGGTTTTTGAAGATTCAGATGGGACTTATTGGCTAGCAACCAGGGGTAAAGGTTTAATGCAATTTGATCCGCAAACAGAAGAAATTATTACCTATGATGTTAGCAATGGGTTATCTCATCCATATGTTTTTAGAATATTTGAGGATAGTGAGCAAAGACTTTGGTTGTCTACAGCTAATGGTGGCTTATGCCAATTTGATAAAAAGGGAAAATCGTTTAATTGTTACACAGTAGATCGAAATAATCCTTCAAGTATCGCAGCAGATATGGTCCTTTCTACATCCCAATTCAGTGATAATAGGTTATTAGTAAGCACCGTGAATGGTCTTAATATATTAGAAAAAGACGCTACTTTTAGACTGATCAACATGCTTGACGGCCTCACCAATAATATAATATATGGAGCTCTTGAAGATGATAATGGGTATTTATGGGTGAGCACAAATGAGGGAATTAGCAGGTTAGACATAAGTGGTGATGAAGTAAAGACCATTAATTATACCAAAGAAAACGGACTAGGTTCGAAGGAGTTCAATCAACATTCTTTTCTGGAACATTCGTCAGGCTTATTCTTTTTCGGAGGTGTAGAGGGAGTCACTTTTTTCGACCCTATAAAAATTGAATCAGAAAAAATAAAGGCCTCCATCGTATTTACGGATTTTCAATTATTCAACAACTCTGTTCCTGTTGATGGTACTTCAGCTAATGAATTTACACTTCAAAAGTCCATTAATGAGACCTCAGAAATAAAACTTGACTATAATGAAAATTCCATTGCATTTGAGTTTGCTGCACTAGCATATGGTAATGCAGGAACGTTGACTTATCTTCATAAAATGGAAGGATTGGAAGAAGAATGGATTGCTTCTGGAAATAGAAATTATGTTTCTTATCCGAAAGTACCTCCTGGAAACTACCAATTCAAGGTTAGATTAATGGATCAAAACGAGCAAATCCTTGATGTTGAAAAATCGATAAACATTTACATATCAAGACCTCCTTGGAAAACATGGTGGGCATATTTATTTTACTTGGGTGTATTAGTTGCTACTGTGTATGGAATCATCTACGTTCAGACAGAAAGGACGAAAGCTATAGCAGAAGCAAGAGAAAATGAGCGAAGTATCTTTAGAAAAAAAATGTCTAGAGATTTTCATGATGAAGCAGGAAATAAAATCACCATGATTTCTTTATTGACCGACCATGCAACTAGAAACACTTCTGATTCAAAGGTAATTTCAACCATGGAACAGTTACAAGATAATATTCAAGAGTTAAGAAGTGGAATGCAGGATTTTATTTGGGTTCTTGATCCAGCTAAAGATAACTTATTTGATGTGCTAGTCAGATTTAGGGACTTTGCCCATGACTCTTTTGAGTATACTGATATTGAATTTCAATTTGATTCTATAGATCCTAGTTTAGAAAAAGTGGAAATGCAAGGAAATGTTAGGCGTCATTTTTTACTCATCTTTAAAGAAGCAATTACAAATATATTAAAGTATGCTAAGGCTTCGAAGGTGAAGTTCAAGTTTAGCAAAAACGAAGATGAATGGAAGTTTCACCTAAAAGATGATGGGGTTGGCTTTGATATAGATGAATTAAAAAGGATAAATGGTCTAAATAACATGATAGCAAGAGGAGAGAAAATAAATGCGGAAGTGGAAATCGTGTCAAAATCAGGAAAAGGTACTTCAATAATCCTTAAGTGGATAAGTTAAAAATGGCCCATATGGTCCATTGACCAAGGATTTTTGGTTTTATATATTGTGAACTATAATAAAGCATGCTTATGGAAGAATTAATAAAAGTAGCAATGGTAGACGATGACCCGATGATTCGAACCTTGTACAAGACATTAATAAATGATACAGAAGGGATGATATGTGTTGCAGAATTTGAGGGCAGTAAGGAGACGGTCGATGAGTTAGCAAATTCGTCAGTAGATGTCATTTTAATGGATGTGGACATGCCCAAAATGAATGGCATTGATTGCGTCAGAAACATTAGAGAAAAAAATAAAGAAATCCCTATCGTAATGTTAACCGTAAATGAAGATAGTGAGTTGATATTTAATTCTCTCTGTAATGGAGCGAATGGTTATCTAGTGAAAGGTCTAAGGCCAGAAAAGTTAACAAATGGTATTATAGAAGTTTATAAGGGTGGAGCCCCGATGAGTGCTAGCATTGCTAGAAAGGTTGTGGATTCTTTTAAAATTACGAAAAGTGCTGTGTTAACAGGTAGAGAGCAAGAGGTGCTTCAGTTATTATGTGATGGAGATAATTACAAGCAAGCAGCAGCAAAACTATTTATTAGTGCTCATACTGTAAAGAGGCACATTCGAAATATTTATGAAAAACTTCAAGTGAATTCGAGAGCTGAATTAGTACAAAAAGCATACAGAGAAAATTTAGTTAGATGAAATATTTTTGGATTATACTTTTTTCTTCAATTAGCTTGAGTATTACCGCTCAAAGAGAAAGAATATTGTCCGATTTGAAAATAAAGTATGAAGTTAGTGAAGTTCATTTCAATGAGGAATTGAACACACCTTCGACTATCTTTCTAAGTAAAAGATCAAAACTTTTGAGTCTAGCACCGATCAAGGTAGTATCTGAGTTATATAACATTGACCTAAAAGAATTAGAACATAGTAAGACAACAAAATTAGGAGCGGACTTAGAAATTATAAGATTTAAAAGATTTATTCAAGGTATTCCTGTGGCTCATGGTGAGTACACTGTATTAACAAGTCATGGAGAAAATCAATCGATCTTCTCAGAACACTATGAAGTTAGTAGTACAGAATCTTCTGATTTAATGTCTGGAGATGAAGCATTACAGTGCGTCCTGCCGAAATTAAATAGTGGACTCTTTTCATGGGAAGCTACAGAGAGCCTATTAAAAAATAGAGATCTTAACATTAATCAAAAAAAAGCACTGGAGCAAGCTTTAATAGATGATATGCCTCATGGAGAAAAGGTTTGGGTTAAGGATTTTAATAGAAAATCTGGCCAACTTGAATTGGCATATGAATTTACAATTGAATCCGTTTCACCAGCATTTCGAGACAAGGTTTTTGTTAGTGCTAAGGATGGAAGAATTTTACTAAGAGATCCTCAATTAAAACATGGGATTGGGGACACCAGATATTCAGGTAGGAAATCGTTTCCTACGACAACGCTTTCTATAAATTCTTATGAGCTGAAAGGAACTGAATCAGTCAGTGGAATATTTTGCGAAACAAGAAGTTTAGAGGGTTTAGGTGGCTTGCCTGTTTCATCTCCAGCGATTATTGCATTATCAGAAGCGATATTAGACGGAGATGAAGACGACCCATGCCTAACCGATGATATGGGTCAGACTATTGCTGAGTTCGGAGATGATGAATGGGATCTTAATGAACATAAAAAAGTACCTTTTGATGGTACCCTTAGGACATGTTGTCCCACCTATGTTCCTACACAGTGTAGTGAAGTAAGAAATGATGACATTGCTTTAGACGCTCAGTGGGGAGCTTCGATGGTGGCAAGATATTGGAAAGACATACACAATAGAAATGGTTATGATGATGAAGGTTCTGACTTGCTTTCCTTTGTACATCATGGGGAAGCATACGAGAACGCTTCATGGAATGGGCTGTATATGAAATATGGAGATGGAAGCTATCAAAGTGGACAAAATTCAGGTGCGAATCCATTGACTTTATTTGGACCTCTAGTTTCATTAGATGCTGTTGCTCATGAAATAGGTCATGGAATTTGTACTTCTACATCTGATTTGGTGTATGTAGGAGAATCTGGAGCGATGAATGAAGGCTTTTCAGATATTTGGGCAGCAGCAATAGAACAATATACATTGGATTTTGTAGATGGAACATTAGATTTCATTCCTTGGGGAATTGCGGAGCAAGCAGATGAAAGAGACATGGGTAATTATAATAATGCATCTGCTAGAGCACTTCGTTGGATGGACCACCCACCTGCAGAAAACAATCCTGATACCTATGGTGCTGGTACTTGGTGGCAAGATCCAGATTGTGCTTCTCCGAATGTTGCCAATGATTTTTGTGGGGTACATTTTAATAGTGGAGTTCTTAATAAATGGTTCTATCTATTAACAGAAGGTTCAGGCAAAGCAATGAGCCCAGGACTAGGAAAACCAGCCTTTGACGATGAAGTTAATGATAAAGGAGATGTATATTCCGTGGATGGAATAGGTATGAGAAAGTCTGAGAAAATCACCTATGGGGCAGAATTGCTGTTACTTCCAAATGCCAGGTTTGCTGATATGAGAGTTGCTTCCATAGCAGTTGCGAGAGCGTTATATGGCCCATGTAGTAATGAAGAAGAACAAACAACAAGCGCATGGTATGCGGTTGGTGTGGGGAACGATTTCGGTAACTGCGGTCCGACGATAGAATTTAATAAATTTAATATTACTCAAGTAAGTGAATCAAGTTCGGAAGCAGGTTGTGAGGCTGAAAAATTAATTGAATTAGAAATAGCTTCTTTCATGGCAAATGCTACTATTAATTTTCAAACAGGTGGAAATGCGATTCGAGGTGAGGATTTTGATTTAGTAACGACATCACTTTCATTCGCTGGAAGTGAGAATAAAGTCTTGCAAATAAAAATTTATGATGACAAAGTAGAAGAAGGAAATGATACTATTGTTCTTAGTTTTAACGATGGTGTATTTAGTGATTCCGAAACAATTATTATTATAAATGATGATGGAATTCCAGCGGTTGGTGCAAGTGTTGTTTTGCTTTCAGAGACTTTCGATGTTGATGATTTATCATGGACTGCTGAATTAGTTAATCCTACTTCGATGTTTACAAGTTGGTATGTAGATTCTGGAGATAGTAATCAAGCCCATGTTTCAATAGATGGAGCTTCTGGTTCGCCTTCATATAACCAAGCATTTGAATCAAATGTAAGATTAAAATCCCCAGAAATTAATGCTATAGGAAGGAAAAATATAGAGATTACCTTTGATTGGGAGGCAGGAGGTGAAAGAGATTTGGTAGACCCATCAGCAATTTTTGACTATGGAACTTTTCAGATCAGTTATGATGGATTTGATTGGATAGATATTGCAGATTTTGTTGGAACGCCTGAATCTGGAGGTCAGATTAGTGCAAGCGGTACTTATTCAATGATTCATCCAGAACTGGACAATCATAATTTCTTGCTAGGTTTCGAATGGCAGAATGACGCTTTGAATGGAGGAAGTTTTAGTTTTAAAATTGACAACGTTGTTGTTACTGGTGAAGGTTTAGAAATTGAATCAGAGATAGGTGGAACGATGTCTGCTATAGTTCCTGCTAAGGAGAGAATTGGTTTTATTTCCATTGCAGATTCAGAAGTGATCGCTATTATTGAAGAAGCAAAGAATGATTTGGGATGCACTAGTTTTTCAGTTCAGTCTAATGATCTTGAAAATGGAATGGTCGAATCAGACTGTAAGAGTAGAGGAAGTAAAGTGTTTAATATGGAAACTGAAAACGCTGTTGATTCCATTTTAGTTACACTTTTCTACAAGGAGAGCGAAATTGATGGGTGGGAAAATGCTGCGGTATTAAATATTCTATTAGTGGCTAGCAATGATATCTCGAATGAAGGGTTGGGTTCTCTTATCGTGGACAATGCTGATATTCTTGTCGATGATCAACGATCAGGAGGAGAGGGTTATATTACCTATACTTTTTGGACTTCTAGCGAATACAAAACACTAGCGTTAACAGATCGACCTGCGATTCCTAGAAATTTAATGGTCATGAATGTAGATGATATCGGTAATCTATCGCTTAGAAATCAAATAGAAAATGCTTGTGAAGGAGATACCATTAGGTTCGATATTAACTTGTCGGGAGATTCTATCATTTTTACTTCAGGAGAAATACCGCTTGATCAGAGTTTGGTCATTATTGGTAATGGAATGGAGGAGACTATCCTTTCTGGTAATGCTGCGAATAGGATTTTTCAAGTCTTTGACAACATCAATGTAACCTTGAAAGATCTCAAAATTTCTAGAGGTTCTAGCTCATTAAATGGAGGTGGAATTTATAACCAAGGACGTTTGACTCTAGATAATGTTTCCTTAGAAGAAAATTATGAAGGGGTGGTAAAACATGCAATAACAAATGAAGGAGATATTATTATAAAAGGTGTAGTGCGCGTAAAGTAAATTTATAGGCAATTTTTGTAAATTGGATATGATTTTAAATTTACGTCATTAACTACTACTATGAGAATACTGCTATTTGTATTTTTTATGTGCTCTTTTCAAAGCATATCCTCGCAACAAATTTCTACAACCAAAGCGCCTGTCTCAGAACTTTACGATTTCTCAGTTAATATCAATGAAGATATTAGAAGCTTATACCGGTTTTATGTTATTTATAATTCACCGGAACGTAGAGAAAGATTTGAGAACTTTTACAACGAAAAGTTAGTTTTGCTTAATTCGTATAACTTTGATGAACTCTCTATAGGTGGAAAAGTAGATTACCTATTATTAAAAAACAAAATTGAAGATCAACTTTTCAACTTTTCTACTGAGGAAATGGAATGTCGCCAAGTAGAAGAATGGGTCAAGTTCGGAAGTCCGATATACGAAGTGGAAAAGCTTAGAAGACGTGGAATTAAGCAAGATGCACAAGCGCTTGCTAATCAACTTAATACAATAAATAAGCAAGCAAACGAAATATTAGTTAAACTTGATAAAACAGAAAAAAAATTTCCTAGAAATTTAGCTGAAAGAGCTTCAGGAATCGTATATGGTTATACAGAAGCAATTAAAAGTGTTGTTGAATTCTATTCTGGTTACGATGTAGAATTTTCTTGGTGGGTGACTAAACCAGCAGAAACCTTGCTCAAAACACTTGATGAATTACAGAAGAAATTCGAAGCTTCGATAGATGAATCTACCTTTCCTAAGGATGATGGAAGTGGAATTATAGGCAGCCCAATAGGAAGAGAAGAACTTATACGTCAGTTGCAGTTAGAAATGATTCCATATTCACCTGAAGAACTAGTGGAGATCGCGATGAAGGAATTTGCTTGGTGTGACAAGGAATTGCTTAAGGCGAGTAATGAAATGGGATTCGGTGATGACTGGAAGGCGGCACAAGAAAAAGTGAAAATGGCATTCGTTCCAGCTGGTGAGCAACCAGAAGCGATGCTCGAACTCTATAATCAATCAGTTGCTTTTTTAAAAGAGCATGACCTCTTAACCATTCCACCACTTGCAGAAGAGACTTGGAGAATGAAGATGATTTCTCCTGAAAGACAACTGATCAGCCCGTTTTTCCTTGGAGGGGAAGTACTTCAGATTTCTTACCCCACGGATGAGATGGAACATGATGATAAAATGATGAGTATGCGAGGAAATAATCCGCACTTCTCAAGAGCAACGGTGCATCATGAATTAATCGCTGGTCATCACTTACAACAATTTGTAAACAATCGAAACCATGAATACAGAAATTATAGAACACCATTCTGGACGGAAGGATGGGCGCTTTATTGGGAATTAACACTTTGGGATATGGATTTTCCTAGAGGTCCTGAAGATAAGATCGGCATGTTGTTTTGGAGAATGCATCGATGTGCACGAATCATTTTTTCTTTAAACTATCATTTAGGTGAGTGGACGCCACAGCAATGTATCGACTATTTAGTGGATCGAGTAGGCCATGAAAGAGCTAATGCCGAAGGCGAAGTGAGACGATCCTTCACTGGAAATTATGGACCTCTCTATCAGATCGCTTATATGGTCGGTGGACTTCAGTTTCGGGCATTGAAAGAAGAGTTAGTGGATTCAGGCCAAATGACATATAAGGAATTTCATGATGCAGTACTTGAAGAGAATACAATGCCAGTAGAAATGGTTAGGGCAATCCTTACGAACCAAGCATTAACAAAAGACTTTAAATCGAACTGGCGTTTTTATAAAAATTGATATATGTACTTTAGAATTAGTTTACTTGTCGTCTTCTTATGGTCCTTTTCTAACATTGACCTAAATGCACAATTTTCGCATCAAGATACACTAAGAGGAACATGGTCTGCGGAGCGATCTTGGTGGGACTTGAAATATTATCACTTAGATATCAAAGTTGACCCATCTACGAAATCATTAGATGGTTCTGTGGAAATGATGTATGAAGTATTGGAATCTAGACAAGTTTTGCAAATTGACCTTCAGGCGCCTCTGAAAATAAAGGCAGTCAATGATGATAGAGGAAATACGTTGAATGTTCGTCAAGATGGAAATGCCCACTTCGTCACCCTTAAGAACCAGCAAAAGAAAGGTGCGATAAATACCATAATAGTACACTATGCAGGAAAACCAACTGAAGCGAAAAGACCACCGTGGGATGGCGGAATTACGTGGACGAAAGACGAAAATGGAAAGCCATTTATTCATTCTACTTGTCAGGGAATAGGAGCGAGCATCTGGTGGCCCTGCAAGGATCACATGGCAGATGAGCCAGATAGTGTCTTGATGAGTATCAATGTTCCTGAAGATCTATTGGATGTTTCTAATGGGAAATTAAGAAAAGTAGAACCGAAAAATGATGGTACGAAAACATGGCACTGGTTTGTAGGAAATCCGATTAGCAATTACGTGATAAATATTAATATCGGTGATTACGTCCATTTCGCGGAAAAGTACAAAGGCGAAAAAGGTATCTTGGATTTGGATTATTACGTGTTGCCCTATAATCTAGAGAAAGCAAAGAAACAATTCAAAGACGTTCCTAGAATGATGGAAGCTTTCGAACACTGGTTCGGTCCGTATCCATTTTATGAAGATGGATTTAAATTGGTAGATGTTTCTTATCCAGGTATGGAACATCAAAGTTCTGTTACCTACGGAAATGGATACGAAAATGGTTATGGAGGAAGAGATGGTAGTGGAACAGGGCATGGTTATAAATTTGATTTTATCATTATTCATGAATCTGGTCACGAATGGTTTGCGAATAACATTACCTATAAAGATGTCGCTGATATGTGGATTCATGAAAGCTTCACGAACTATTCGGAGAGTCTTTTCTTAGACTATCATTATGGTAAGAAAGTTGGTCAGGAATATGTTCGAGGAACTAGAAAACAGATCGGAAATTACGAACCGATTATCGGTACTTATGGAGTGAATAAAAGCGGAAGTGGAGATATGTATGTGAAGGGTGGGAACATGTTGAACACCATCAGAGCCATTGTCAATGATGATGAAAAGTGGCGATCGATTCTAAGAGGATTAAATGAAGAATTCTACCATCATACGGTGACTACAGAGCAAATAGAAGGATATATCATCGAGAAATCAGGTGAAAAATTGCAATCTGTATTTGATCAATATTTAAGAGATGTAAGGGTGCCAATGTTAGAGTATTTTATCAAAGATGGTGCTTTGTTCTATCGATGGGGTAATGCAATAAGTGATTTTGAAATGCCCGTGGATGTATTTAGTGAGGACGGAATCAAAAGAATCTATCCGCAAGTTAGGAGATGGAACAGTACACCGTATAAAGGAGAATTAAAGGTTGATCCTAACTATTACATCAGTGTTTTGCAAGCCTTCTAAACTAGAATGATGGGATTAAGGTTTTTGGTATTGGTTTTGGTACTGAGTAGTTGTAGAACAACCTCGCCAGTCAGTTCTAATATTATAAGCAATGCATCTGCTACGATTCCTGCACATGCTCATAACGATTACCGAAATGAGCAGCCTTTAGTGGAAGCCCTATCACTTGGATTTAAGTCGATAGAAGTGGATATTCATCTAATCGATGATGAGTTATATGTTTCGCATAATACGCCATTCGCATTGAAGAAGGAGAAAACGCTAGAAGCGATGTACTTAGAACCGTTATCTAAGGCCGATTTCATTCAAGATCCGTTAATTCTGCTTATCGATGTGAAAACGGATGCTTTAGAGACATATGATAAATTGAAAGAGGTTTTAGGTCAATTTAAAAATGAACGAATCGAATATGTAATTTCTGGAAATCGAGCGATTGCGCAAATGTTAGATGATCCTTCTAGATTGATGTCGATCGATGGTCGGCCGGAAGATATTGGAGAGCAATTTCCTTCTGATTATATGCCATTAATCAGTCAGAATTATAATAAGTTTTTCTCGAATCGAGACCCTTCAAAAATTGACCTAAAAGAAAAAGAAGCCTTTCAAAAGCTGGTCAATGAAGTTCATCAGCAAGGGAAAATCATAAGACTGTGGGCAACACCTGATCATCCAGAAATGTGGGAGTATCTGAAAGCGCTAGGCGTGGACTTAATCAATACGGATAAAATTCAAGAGTTTGCTAATTATAATAAGAGTGATTTTTAATTGAACTCAGTCAATTTTCTTGAAGACTATTTTATAATACCTTTTCTATCTTTTATCATTAAGCACCAAAATTATTTCTTGTTTTAGTGAAATAAATTTTGTAAATTATCGGTAAGTTTTATATAACCCGCTCCAATCCAAACCAATGATAACCAACAATTTAGTATGGAGTATAGCTCTATGTGTTCTATCCACATTTAACCTGAATGGTCAACAATCAATATTGTCAAATGGCTCAAATATTATTAGTCAAGGTGGGTCTGTTTCCTCTTCTATCGGACAAATTTCTACTGAAGTAATATCATCAAATACGGACAATCTTTCTCCAGGAGTTCAGCAAGTTTATGAAATAAGTGTTCATACTGGAATCGAAACGGTTTTCAGTGAAGAAATAAAAGTTAAAACTTTTCCCAATCCAAGCAGCCATTTTATTAATTTATCCTCTGAAAGTGAACACACCCTTTCCTTTAAATTGACTGATATTAATGGTCAAAATTTAAAAATTGGCCAATTCAAGAAAATGACTACAATCAATTTAGTGGACATCCCTCCTTCTGCCTACTTTCTCATTATTTCACACCAAAACCAAAGAATAATCAGCTATAAAATTATTAAATCCTCCGAAAAATGAAAAGTTTACTAACCCTAATCAGTGCTTTACTCGTTACGATCACACTTCAAGCGCAAGTTCCTCAAATGATGAGTTATCAAGCAGTTCTAAGAGACGCATCTGAAAATTTAATTGCGAATCAAATGGTCGGTATGAAAATAGAAATCCATCAAAACGAGGAAGATGGTCTGTTAGTTTTTTCGGAAACACATTTAATTACAACTAATGCTAATGGGCTGATAACTCTTAATATAGGAGGAGGCGAATTGATAGAAGGAAATTTTGAATTAATCAATTGGGCAGCAGGTCCATATTTTATAAGAACCCTTACAGATCCAGATGGAGGCACTAATTATACCATTGATGGAGTAAGTCAATTACTAAGTGTTCCATATGCGCTTTTCGCTGCTAGAGCACCCAGTTCTGGAGGTGGTGACTCAGATTGGGTAGAAGATGTGGTTAATAATACGGTGTATACCGATAGAAATATAGCTATGGACCTTGCAGGAGTTCAGCCTTTTCGAGTTAATACTTTAGCTCCTGTAGGGATGGCAAGATTGTTTGCGACGTCCAATGATGGCACAGGAGTATTGGGAACATCGGGAACTGGATATGGGGTTATGGGAGAATCTAGCCAAAATGTGGGTGTATTGGGAGTTGCAAAAAATGTAGGTATAGGTGTCGAAGGTATGGCCGTAGGAGGGGCAGGAGTACACGGGGTTTCTCAAAATGGATCAGGAGTTTTTGGAGAATCAGACACAAATGATGGAATAGTTGGGCTTACAAATGGAACTGATTATGCTGGTGTTTTCGGGAAAGGTATGACTAAAGGCTATGGAATTTATGGAGAAACCAATGCTACGAATAGAGCAGGAGTTTATGGTAATGGATTTGATAAAAGTTATGGGGTGGTTGGTTTTTCTGAAGATCCATTATCAGCAGGAATTGCAGGTTTTGGAGATGATAAATCTACTGGAGTATATGGAACAACAGATGCAACTGACTTATATGGAGTTTTCGGACGTGGATCTGAAAATAGTTACGGAGTATTCGGATTAGCTATAGATCGAGCGGGTGTAATGGGTGAAAGTGAAAGCAAAGAAGGTGTATGGGGATTTTCAAATGGGAACGTTGGTGTAAGAGGACAAAGTGAGGAAAATTGGGGTGTAGAAGGCGAAACTTCTTATACAATGGATGCTGAAGAATTGGACCCTCTTTTAATTGGATCTGGAACTAATTATAAAGCAGGAGTTTATGGGCATAGTACAGATGCTTTTGGGGCTTATGGTTTTAGCTCTGAGTTCAGTGGAATCTTTGGGTTTTCGGGTGAGTCGAATGGCGTCTTTGGTGCTGCGAGTACCAATAATTCAAACTTAGATCGAGCGGGTGTTTATGGCGCAGCTAGAAATACAAATGGTCTTTACGGAAGATCTGTGAATGGATCTGGTATACGGGCAAGGTCTGTGACAGGAAAAGCAGGTGAATTCGAAGGCGAGGTCCATATCGAGAATGGGGGGAAAATGGCTAAACTGCTCATTGAAGTTATGGAAGATGACAATAATGCTCCATGCTTGGTGTGGTCGGGAGATAAGTATGTACGCAAAAGAGAATGTTGGACATTAGAAGAAGGTGATGGAGCTAATTACTTTGTAAGCAATAAAGGCATAAAAGTTAAAAATGGTGACAACACAGTATTTCAAGTAAATCCTGACGGAACTTCTTTGCACAAAGGATTAGAAACATTTGAAGCAGGATTGATTGTACCTTTTGCAGGAACTTCTGCAATTAGATTGCTTCCTAATGATGGAATATCTGTTTATAACAATGCGAATAGTAGTTATATGTTTCATGCAAATTTAACTGGAGATGCTTTCGCTGCAAACTCTTTTTCAACAAATATGCTGAGTGCAACTACGGTTTCTGCAAATATTAAAAATTTTAAAATTGACCACCCTCTTGACCCTGATAATAAAATTTTAGTGCATACCAGTGTGGAATCTGATGATAGATTAACATTGTATTCTGGAAACATTACTACAAATGAAAACGGAATAGCTATCGTGGAGATGCCGGACTGGTTTGAATCCTTAAATACAGATTTTAGATATCAGCTAACGATAATAGGACAGTTTGCTCAAGCAATTATTAAAGAGGAAATAAAAAGTGGGAAATTTATCATTCAAAGTGATAAACCACATGTTAAAGTTTCATGGCAAGTTAGTGGGATTAGACATGACAAATGGGCAAAGGAGCATCCGAATCAAGTCGTGATTGAGAAATCTAATTTGGCCGAAAAGAGTCAATAATCAAGAAGACTTGCATAATGACCTCAAAAAACATTGATAAGCTTCGGCTATTAATCGGACAAGAACTAGATGCGATACGCAGAAGTTTTTCAATGATAAGAAATGGATTATTCAGTCTTAAAACTAACGCTCTGATTAATTTTCAATGTTCCTTCATTTAACAGAAGTTTTACCTGATTCGGATTGTTTTGCTCGAGCAGAATTACATTTTCGAAAGTAATAGTCTTCCCATTTTCTATTTTAATTCCATAAGGCGCATTGGTCAAAAGACTGTTTGTGAAATCTAGTCTAACAACTGGTGGATTTGTTTCATTTCCTTTAATAATGATGTCATCCTGAAGGACTAAAGGCATTATAATATTCAATGTGTCAATGGTTTCTTCGATTCTTATTTCATCTAGAAAAGAGGCACAAGCTAAGCTCATTCTCAGCGAATTAGGAAAGTCATCACCACCTTCGTTAACCACATTATCTTCTATGGTTAAATCAATGGTCAACAAAGAATCACATAGGCTTGCATTGGGAATCGTATCCTTATAAATTCCAGAGGTATTCCATGTGTATTTTCCACTCGGAGAAGTGTAGGATTCGCATTCAGAAATGAAAAGGGTATTAGAAGTATGAGTGCAAAAAGTGATGGTTTGTGTACAGTTATCTCGATTCTCACACAAATCGCTTATTTCGTATGTTCTTGTTATGAATGTAGGATTATTATCATCATCGGTTATTTCTTGTTGCAGATAAAAGGAATTCTCATCTATTGCACAATTGTCATTGGCACTTCCTCCGCCTGCTGTAAATTCAGTATATGTTGTGTAAGGTTGTGAAGCTGGAGCTGGATATATTTCGTTCGGAGGGCAAGTTATTATCGGGGGTGAATAGTCATAAATATTTATATACTGCTGACAATTAAAATTATTTCCGCAATGATCATGGATAAGAAATTCTCGCAAAACAATATTATTACAAGAATACTCGAAATCAACTTCATAGGTGTAAAATGAAGCTTCATTAATTTCACAATTATCATATACTGTACCGCCAGCAGCTAAAAATTCATTAAGAGTGTTAATTTTTGGATAGTCATTTATATCACATTCTATAATATCATCAGGAGGGCAAGTTATAACAGGATCTTCATTATCATTAATTATAATCTCCTGAGAACATTGATAAGTTTCATCATTATCATCAGAAATTTGATAAATTCTTGTAACTGTTTCGGGACAATAACCACCATCTGATATTTCTGCGAGTAATACGAAACTACTAGCATTTATATTGCATGTTCCACTAATCCCACCTCCATCATTTAAAAAATCATTATAGTTACTGTATGCTGGTATTTCGCTTATATCGCAAGTTGCATCTAGACTTTCAGGGCACTCTAATATGCATTCCTGAGCATGTAAAGCATTGAACATCAGTAAAGAAAAGAAAATCAAAAAGCTGGTTTTCATTGGTATCCGTTTAGATATCGGACACGAATATTAGAATTACACCCTTCCAATTGTAGTTGATTTATCTCGACTTAGCCAGAATTTAACATTTTTCAGGACTATGATCTAATGTAATGCTATTAAAATGTTGCAATGAGTAGAGCAGAAAAATATTGTATTTCCTAACACTCCGAAATAGATCGTTGAGCTTGAAACGGAGTGAAATGATCGCCGAGCTAATTGCGCTACTTATCCCCTCAGCTCAATGATCCCCTCGTTCCTCACGGCTCAGTGATCTAAACCAAGGTAGAAATAATAGCTTAAAACATCATTTGCTTAACATCTGGATTTTTCCTTTCTGTTTCTTCGTCATCTCCTTTCAGATCTAATAAATTAGTCCAGAACTCATTTCTAATCACTAATGTTAGTCCAAACTTTTTCAGATCTATATCTGTCGAAGATTTAAAGAAAGGAGTTAGATTGAGATATCCACCCACACCGAGTCCCCAATAGGAAAGGGAAGCCTTTACGCGATGTTGAAATCGATTAATATTATAGTAATCCGCTTTATCTCTGAAACGATCTTTCACCTTAATGACTTCATTCTCTTGAACATATCTTCGTCGGAATGATCCTACTTGAATATATCGTGGCGCATAAAATAAGTCTACCTTGAATTTTCCAATGGACGATTCCAAGCCTAGTCGCGCTTCCCAAGACCATGTTCTTATTTTACTCTGATGCGTAAAAATCGATTTCTTATAAACATGAGCTGGATCACTATCTAATTCAATGGAAGTAGTTGTCCCATCTGAATCAACAACCCACTTGTCACTTAAGAATGTCTGACTGAATGTATATGCTGGCGTGAAGATGATTTTGAAATGATCATTAAACTTTTTAATGGGAATAGGAATACCAAACGGGATGTCATAATTCCATGTACCGTTAATTTCATCACTATCATCACCAACGAAATTTCCTAAGTACAACTGTGCATCTACCTGAAACGATAATGCGATGCAAAACAAAATGGCTAAAGCTTTAGACATGGATTTTTTTATTATTAAGGCAGCAAGTTAAGTAATTTTAAATCATCTCGAACTTGACCTGACACTTTTTAAGCTCGTAATGTGGTAAAACAGGAAACCGCAGGTAGTCGGACATGAGTGTAAAGTCTTTTTATGAAAATATATAACTATATCAATACTACGCATCCTTACTCTTCGCACCGCCCTACTTAAAATGAATCGAATTAAGTATTCTTCTACTTCATGGGTTCTAATTCGAAAATGGTAATCTCAGGCCACATAAATACTCGACCTGGAAACCCTAGAAATCCAAACCCACGATTCACATACAATTGCCTTTCATTTTCTTGATACATTCCCATCCATCTTTTATATCGATATTTTACGGGACTCCATTTCAGCCATTTCGTGTTAATTCCGAATTGCATGGCGTGCGTATGACCGCTTAGTGTTAAGTCGATGATCTGCTTCGTCTTGAGTACATGATGTTCCCAGTGCGACGGATCATGTGACATGAGAATCGATGGCTTTTCAGTATCCATTCCGATCATTGCCTTTGTGAGGTCACCTGTCTTTGGGAAACCGCCTGTTCCCCAATTTTCTACACCTATCAAATTAAAGTGTTGCCCATCTTTAGCGATCCTTCGGTTTTCGTTCCTCAACAGTTCGAACCCTATCAATTCATGTTTTTGATCAAATTCCTTCCAGTAACTTCCTCGTTGGTTTTCAGGGACAGCAGCCATTCCGTAATAATCGTGATTGCCGAGGATGGAAAATTTACCAAACGGCGCTTCTATTTTTGAAAATGTATCAATATATGGGTCAATTTCGTCTTTATTAAAATTGACTAAGTCCCCAGTAAATAAGAAAAGATCTGGGCTCTGAGCATTGATTAAATCGACTCCTTTTTTAACTTGCTGAACACTATCGAATGTTCCCGAATGAATATCAGAGATCTGAGCTACCTTGAAACCACGAAACACTTCTGGAAGATTCTTAATTTTCACCTTGACATTTGCAACGGTATAATTGTATTTTCCACCTGTTATTCCATAAATCATCGATAGGAAAAGCACAACCACTATTGCAAAAATTGCCACATTTGACCAGAATATAGGATGTTCGTAGATGCTTCGATCCCACATGGCCATAGCAACTGCGCCTTTGATAATATTCTGAATTAGAAGACCTATTGAATAAATCAGGACACTAATAAAAAAGGAGAAAGCAAATCCAATTAGGAAGTTTGCGCCTCTAGTCCTTGGCTTTCCTGTAAATTGATTTAGCCCTCGATATATCCCGAAAACAGCTATAATGACTAAGGATCCGAATATGGATTTTGCCAATACATGTTGGTCGAATATAAAGTCTATACTACTAAATGCGAAATAAGATAGCAGTAGAAAAAAGGCAGAAAAAATAATAAATATAGGCAGTCTGTTCATTGGCGTAAATGTATAAAAAAACTAATTTCAGTTTATACTAAAGAAATTTGTAGGTGGTTTGGTTCAAATTTCAATGGTACAATAATCTATAAACATTAAACTATGACTATATTTGCGCTCTAATTTTCGAAAATATGGATTTCAAAAGCTTAATAGGACATTGTAAAGAATATGGATTTATCTTCCAATCTAGTGAAATATATGACGGCCTCAGTGCGGTCTATGATTATGGTCCTTACGGTTCAGAATTAAAGAACAACATCAAGGAATATTGGTGGAAATCAATGGTTCAGATGCATCAGAATATCGTCGGTATCGACGCTGCTATTTTTATGCACCCGAAAACATGGAAAGCCTCAGGACACGTGGATGCTTTTAACGATCCATTAGTAGATAACAAAGATTCTAAAAAAAGATATCGTGCGGATGTTCTTATCGAAGAGTATGCGGAAAAGATAGAAGCTAAGATTACTAAAGATGTAGTTAAAGCGAAGAAGAGGTTCGGTGATGACTTTGATGAAGCACAATTTCGCGCTACGAATCAAAGGATAATCGACCGTCAAGCACAAATAGATGATGCTTTAGGTAGGTTAGCGACGGCAATGTCGGATGGTGATATGGCAGGTCTTAAATCGTTGATTGAAGAATTTGAAATTGCTTGTCCAGCAAGCGGTTCTAGAAATTGGACAGATGTTCGTCAGTTCAATCTGATGTTTAATACGCAACTAGGGAATATCGCTGGTGAAGAAGGAAAACTATATCTAAGGCCAGAAACGGCACAGGGAATATTTGTCAATTTTTTAAATGTTCAGAAGTCGACTCGTCAGAAAATACCATTTGGTATCGCACAGATCGGGAAAGCATTCAGAAATGAGATTGTTGCACGTCAGTTTATCTTTAGAATGCGGGAGTTTGAGCAGATGGAGATGCAATTTTTCATCCAGCCAGGATCGGAAATGAAGTGGTATGATTACTGGAAAGAAACCAGATTGAAATGGCATAAGGCGCTTGGTACATCTGATGATAAGCTTAGATTCCATGATCATGAAAACTTAGCACACTACGCGAATGCGGCAGTAGATATCCAATTCGAATTCCCATTCGGATTTAGAGAATTAGAAGGAATTCATTCTAGAACAGATTTTGACTTGACCCAACACCAAGAGCTTTCTGGTAAGAAGTTGCAGTATTTCGATCCAGAATTAGGCGAGAATTACGTACCTTTTGTACTAGAAACGTCTATCGGATGTGATAGAATGTTCTTATCTCAAGTGAGTAATGCACTACAAGAAGAAACAGTTCCAGATGCAGACGGCAAGGATTCTACGAGAATCGTTATGAAGTTGCACCCAGCTTTAGCACCGGTAAAATGTGCTGTGCTTCCATTGTTGAAAAACAAAGAAGAGTTGACAACTAAGGCAAGTGAAGTTTTTGATATGTTGAAGTATGAATTCAACTGTCAGTATGATGAAAAGGATGCAATCGGAAAAAGATACAGAAGACAAGACGCCATCGGAACGCCATACTGTGTAACGATAGACTTTGACACCTTAGAAGATGATACGGTGACGATAAGAGATAGGGATACACTAGAGCAGATTCGTGTTAATATTTCTGAGTTGAAATCAGTGATCGGAGAGAAGGTGAGTATGAACAGGTTGTTAGAGATGCTGTAAGGGAGTCTCAACCTGACAGTTTTAGGAGAGCCTATTCTGAAGAGCAGAAAATGTAAGGTTTTTTGGGAAGCTTTTCTTAATCTGCTACTTAAAGTGAAGCAAGATGGAAGGAGGAATCCGTTAAAAATCTGACTAGGTGCAGTATTTAATTTCCGGATGACCGGTCTTTCGCAGAGACGGAGAGGTCGCAGAGTCATGATAGCTAGTCAAAGAAAGATGTCTAAGATTAAACTCCCACAATATTCATAGCCTCACGGGAGGTGAGACCATGAATATTGATCGTAAATTCCCTAGCGTTATGATTGATCTAAATCAAACAATAAAAAATAATTTACGTTAGTAATAAAAACAAATCAACATGGCAACGAAAAGAAAAGCAAGCGCACATTGGGCGGGAACTGGAGCAGAAGGTTCTGGGACATTAAACACTTCTAATAAGTTTTTTAATGACACACCCTATAGTTTTAAAACCAGATTCAAAAATGAAGATGGAAAAGAAGGTACAAATCCAGAAGAATTGATTGCAGCAGCACATTCAGGATGCTATGCAATGGCATTAAGTTTCGCGATTGCAGAAGCAGGGCATGAAGCAGAAAGCTTAGATGTTAAAGCAGAAGTGGTATTGGATGAGGTAGAAGGAGGTTTCGGAATCACAGGAATTACATTGGATTTAAAAGGTAAAGTTCCAGGAATGAGTGAAGAAAAATTTATGGAATTAGCTGAAGGAGCAAAAAAAGGTTGTCCTATTTCTAAAGCACTTAGTAGTGTACCTATAAAACTAAATGCTTCATTTTCATAGGCGGCAATTCCAAAGCAACAAAATTTATGTAATGCTGAGCTAAACTAGATTTGGCTCATAATATAATACACGATAATCATAGTCTCTTTTGAAAAAGGACTATGATTTTTTATTTAATTCAAGCAAGTTCCGAGCTTTAATTAATTACCCGGTTCGAAAATCATCTTTCCATTCGTAAGTATTGATTTCTACTATAATCCATTACTAGACAATGATTTAATCATCTTAGATAAAATATTTTCCTGTAGTTTTTTCTTATTTTGTGTTAACAACTTTTAATATGGTTTATTAAAAGTAAAGTTTGACCCCAATCAAATAGCATTAAAATTTATTCTCAGTTAAATTAATTGAGATGAATCCATCATGCAATACGAAGATATATTAAAAACCAACGACAAATACTTACCTCATGAGCCTCAGCCTTAAACCACAACATTTGACCTTGATCATCGCACTCTGTTGTTTAATTTCTTGCGAACCGAACCTAGAAGTAAAACCTCAACCAATCCCCAAGAAAGAATCTAAAAAGAAAAAGGATCAACCAGATAAAGCCATTGAACAAGAATATCTAATGACTCATGATCCTAAACTGAAGCGGACTGCAGAAGAAAGACTGCTACCAATTAGGAAGGATATTCTTAAAGGTAAGTATCAATCAAAACATAGGAATAATAACGAAAACATCTGGGAAGAAAGAGGACCTAACAATGTGGGTGGAAGAACTAGAGCTGCATTAGTCGATATAAATGATCCAAGTGGAAATACCGTCTGGGCAGGTGGCGTAAGCGGTGGACTTTGGAAAAGCGATAACTTTCTTTCAAGTACTGTTACTTGGACACCTATAGATGATTTTTTACCATCCATTGCCATTTCAGCCATAGCTCAAGATCCATCTAATCCTGATGTTTTATATTTTGGGACTGGAGAGGGTTGGTTTAATTCAGATGCAGTAAGAGGATTAGGCATTTGGAAGAGCACTGATGGTGGGGAAAACTGGAACCAACTTAGTTCTACAAATAATTTTAATTTTCATTATATCCAACGAATTAAAATTGACCTACAAGGAAATATTTATGCCAGTTCAAGAGAGGACGGATTACAAAAATCTACGGATGGAGGCAATACTTGGGTGAAATTACTCGGTGGTGGAGTAGGAGGCGGTTTCTCTAATAGAGCTGCTGACCTTGAAATTGCATCGAACGGAGATATTTATGCAACATTTGGATTATTGTCTACGGATGGGATTTATAAATCTACTGATCAGGGAGTAACATGGTTGTCGATGAATGATGGATCTGTTGATAATGGACTTATTAAAGAAAATTTTGATAGAATAGAAATTGCTGTTGCACCTTCGGACCCACTTGTTGTGTATGCACTTTTTGAAGATTCGGATGAATCATTTTGCTCAGGGATATATAGAACGATTGATGGTGGAGCTTCTTGGAAAAGCATGACAGTGCCAGATGCATTTGGTATGGATAATTTTGCACGAAAACAAGCTTGGTATGATTTAACTGTTGCTGTAGATCCTATTAATCCTTATATTGTATACATCGGGGCTGTTGATTTATTAAAATCTACAGATGGAGGGGAAACATGGACTCAGATTTCACAGTGGTATGGCGGTGGTGGTTTCCAATACGTACATGCAGACCAACATGACATCATCTTTCATCCTAACAATAGATATTTAGGCCTTGTGCTTAATGATGGAGGAATTGCAAAATTTAAAATTGATCCAATTTTAGAAACTGAATCCACGAATGCTTATTGTACTCCTGTTCACTTTAATTGTTGTAATGACTTTATTAGCCATGTGAAATTGAACGAAATTGATCATCATTCAGGGGTAGCTCAACATACAACGATCGATGGCTATTCAGATTTTACAAGCATTTCAACAGAGTTGTTGGCTGGAAATAGCTATGATATTGATATTACCTCTAATGTTTCTTGGGAAGATTCAAAAATGGGTGTTTGGATTGATTTTAACAATAATGGTGAGTTTGAAACGTCAGAAAACATCATAAGCACATCTGGCATCAGTCCTTATTCTGCTGAATTCAAAGTGCCGAATTTATCAGCTCATGGAGAAACGAGAATGAGGGTTCGCTTACAATTCTCTCCAGATTATGTTCCAGATCCATGCGATGGAGCGTATACACTAGGTGAAACAGAAGATTACACGATATTTATTCAGAATTGTTTAGAAGGAAATGTCTGCAATGATGGAGATCCATGCACTGGAAATGACATCCTTAATTCTGATTGTGAATGCATGGGAACTTTAATCGATATTAATAGTGATGGAGATTGCGACCTAATTAATACGCCAGTTTTCGAAACACAAGTGAGTAATTATAATGTTACCCAGTTTTATTCTTGCGCACTTCACCCAGATGCGAATTCTAATATTATGCTTGCAGGGACTCAAGATAATGGGACTCAGTTTTTTAATAGCCCAGGTCTTTCAGGTACTATAGAAGTAAGTGGCGGAGATGGTGGTTACTGTTTTATAGATCAAGACGAACCCAAAATTCAGATTTCAAGTTATGTCTATAATTCCCTATACATAACTAATAACTCTTGGATTGGTTCTGAAGATTATCTTGAAATAGGAGATTCTAAAGGAAGGTTCATTAATCCTATGGATTATGATAGTGAAAACAATACCCTGTATGGTGTATATGATGATGGATTTATTTCGAGAGTAAGAAATGTAGGCAGTGAAAACAACTATGACACCATAGCCATTGCTGGAATGGAAGGGATAAAAGCATCTATCATAAAAGTAGATCCTAGTGATCCGACGACGATATGGATTGGGACACCAAAGGATGCTAAATTCTTTGGGATTTATGAGGCTAAATTATTCAAAGTTATCAATGCTAATTCGGAAACGCCGGTTGTTGAAAAAGTAGTGAAAATAGATGATGGTGAGTTTTTCGGTTATGGATATATGAGTTCGTTGGATATATCAGTTGAAAATCCTGGAACGATGAGTTTGACATTTAGCAATTATGGAATTCCGAGTGTTTGGCTCACTAAAGACGAGGGTTCAACTTGGGAAAATATAGAAGGGAACTTGCCAGATATGCCTATCAGGTGGATTATGTTTGATCCATTCGGAGATGATAAAGCCATTGTTGCAACTGAAATGGGTGTTTGGAAGAGTGAACTATTAGCGGGTGAAAATACGGTATGGGAAACGATGAATGAAGGCTTGGCTAATGTGAGATGCACAATGTTGAAGTTTAGAGATTCAGATAATACCTTATTAGTATCCACATATGGTCGGGGATTGTTTACGACATCATATTGTACGAACAGATTCAATTATGCTGATACGATTTGTCAAGGTTCTTCATTCGAATTTTTTGAGGAGGTTTATACAATGCCTGGAATTTATACGATTAATGTAGCCGATGAAAGTTCTTGCAGTGGTACTTCTGTCCATGTACTAGACCTTACTGTGGAGGACACGTTTACGGTAGAATTTAATGTGTCTATATGTTTCGAGGAGATATTTGAACTTGAAGGAGAAGAATATAGTAGTTCAGGAAGGTACGTAATTATACAAGATGCAGCAAATGCATGTGGGTCTACGAAAACTATTTTGAACTTAGAAATATATGATTTTTTTGCTGTGGAGATTGGAGATACTATATTTATAGATATTGATTCGGATTATATTATACAGACAAATGGCAATTATACAAGTTATTTATGGAGTGATGGAAGCACGAATTCGGAGCTAACAGTTTCTGGACAAACATTAGGAGAAGGGGAGCATACTTTTGAGGTAGAAGTCAAGAATGAATTTGGATGTCCTGCTAGCGATGAAGTAGTTGTTGTGGTTCAAGTTCCTTCGTCAATAGAAGATTATGATCAAGTACTATTTGATGTTTTCCCCAATCCAACTACAGCTAATTTGTTTGTAAGCGTAGAAATCGAGGAGGTGGAGAAGCTCGAAATTTATAATTTACATGGACAATTAGTTACTGCGAAAATCAATGCTCGAGGTAGTTTAGTTGAGATCGATATGCAAGATCTTGTTCCTGGAATATATGTTGTGGCCCTGAAGCAAGGTAATAGGGTATATCATAGAAAATTTATGAAGATTTAGGGTGTGGGTAATTAGGAAGGCTTCCCATACACCATTCCCACATGCGGTATACCATCTTCTAAGTATCCTTCACCTACTTGATTAAAACCTAGACCAGTATAGAACTTTAGTAAGTAGGTCTGTGCTGAGATTTTGATCTGGTGTTTTGGATATAAGGCATGGCATTGTTTAATGCTCTCCGTTACCAGCGACCTTCCATAGCCTTCTCGACGAACATCCATACTCGTGAGAATTCTGCCGATGGACGAATAGGTTGTGAAGGTTGTTCCTGGAGGAAGAATTCTCGAATAGGCGTGAATTTCCCCATTGACCATCCCAAGCAAATGATGTCCTAATTTATCTTTTCCATCTAAATCTTGGTAGACACAATCTTGTTCCACTACAAAAACCTCAGCTCTCAATTCTAAGATGCGGTATAACTCGTCTAAATTTAATGAAGCAAATGGCTTCGTTTCAAAAACAATCATCCTAATTCTTTTCTAAATATTAAAGTTGCACCATCTGTAAATGTATTTTGTAAATATATAGTTGAAATAATTGGAATGGTTTGGGTTAACTCATAACCTTGTTGTGCCATTTCATGAATAGTGCTCTGAATATCTCTTGTAAATTGGATACCATCGACAACGTACTCGTTGTTTTTCATGTATTTTTTAGGTTCCTGTCTGGGTGTTGATAAAAAAACAGAGTGATATTCGTATTTCATATGATTAAGATATTGATTTTTTATAAAGTAGAGAGGCTAAGAGTAAATATAGTGCTAACATATAGGATCTCTCTAAGGTCGCTTCTACTAAAAAGGAGACGGTTAGCATGCTCACAAGGGCTAAAATAAATGGATCTCTGAAATTTTGATTCCAGAGAAATGGACCGTAAAAAGATATTGCAAATAACAATAACCCCAATATTCCTGAAGAGGCTAAAATTTTAATGACCTGATTGTGGGGCAAAAATGCTCTACCGCCTTGAGTATATTTCTCTTCATATCGATTTCCCATTTCTCTTTTTAGATCCCCCGTTCCGATTCCAATCATCTTGTAATCTTTCCAGATGTCAATGCCTATTTTAAAGGACCGAATCCGTTCTGAATCTGAATAGTTTGCACCCTTATCCGCTTGCGATAAACTTAGATCATACCGCGTGTATTTAATTTTATTCTGAAAGCTCGGGATTGCATAATAGGCAAACACTGGACTTATAATGATAACAAGCCACAGAAATGCCATGATGTAATATTTCTTAGACTGATAAAGTAGGAGAGAACCCGCCATTAACAACCCAAGATAGCTTAATCCTATGCCACTCCGTACCGCTAAGACATGAACCGCAATAAATAAGTATACCGCAGTACCTAGAAATGCGTACTTCAAATATTTACCTATAAAATCCTTTTTCGTAATGAAAAGGATACAAGAGAAAACAAATGCAATCGAGAGAAAAATGCTATACCTCACATGATCTATAGGAGTCGGAATCGCTTTTCCCATTCCTAAGGATTGATTGATTTCGGCGAAATTCAGAAAGTATTTATAAAAGACCGGAATAGTACTCGCAATAACAATGAGAATAAACATTGTGAAAACGCTGTTTCTCTGCTTAGTGGACAGCGTGGGAAGTAAGACCACGGCTAGAGGCAAGGATAAGTAACTTAAGTTATGCTGAATGGCCCTAAGTGCTCTATCTGTTTCATCTGAATTAAAGAGTCCCATGAGATATGGAGCAAAACCCAAAGCGAGGATGATGACTGGTAACCAATTAACTTTTAAACCCTTCCAGTGAAAAACTAAGTATATAATTGCCAAGACCAACAATGCAATATTCACTATTGTAATAAGAAAAAAAGAGTAAATCAAGGCGATGATTAACAACAAATAAAGACCGATGCTGGCCTTCTGAATATTTCCGATGCTGAAAATATGGTTCAAGAGTAGGTGCTTATATTATAAACGCGAAAGGTAATGATTTAACCTGATATTGCTCTCTAATCATTTAGACAAGAAAAGGAATTTTTTTTGGTCTTGAATTTTAAAGAGCGATAATATTCAGTTCAGCATATATTTAATACCTTTGCCCCCTTATATAAATCCAAGTAAATGGCACAGGAAATTTTCGATAAAGTAAACGCAGTTCTTAGTGAGATTCAAGGTGAAAATCCAGAATCAGCGGACGCATTAGAACAATTTCGGATCACCTATCTAGGTTCTAAGAATAAAATTAAGCCTTTGTTTGGTGAAATTAGAAATGTGACACCAGAGCGGAAAAAGGAATTTGGACAGCTAGTTAATTCAGTAAAAGTAGCTGCAGAAGAAAAATTCCAGGCAGTAAAAGATAAGTTGGAGGAAGATTCACTTTCAGCTGCGGCGGGAAATGTAGATTTGACTCGACCAGGATTTCCGATAGAAAGAGGATCTAGACATCCTGTCTCCATTGTGATGAATGAAATGATCGAAATATTTAGTAGGATCGGGTTTTCAGTAGCTGAAGATAGAGAAATCGAAGATGACTGGCATAATTTCACTGCGATGAATACGCCTGAAGATCATCCGGCGAGAGATATGCAAGATACATTCTACTTGAAGAATTCAGTTACCCGATTGCTTAGAACGCACACTTCTTCGGTACAAGCGAGAACAATGATGGAACAGCAGCCTCCGATTAGGATTATTGCTCCAGGACGTGTTTATAGAAATGAAACGATTTCTGCTAGATCACACTGTCAGTTTCACCAGATCGAAGGTTTGTACATCGATAAGAATGTATCATTTGCAGACATGAAACAAACGCTTCTTTATTTTGCACGTGAGATGTATGGTGTAGAAACGGATATTAGACTAAGACCGAGTTACTTTCCATTTACAGAGCCAAGTGCAGAAATGGATGTATACTTAGGGACAGCAGATGAGCGTTCTCGAAAATTGACAAAAGGAACGGGCTGGTTAGAAGTACTCGGTTGCGGAATGGTCGATCCTCAAGTGTTCGAAAACTGTGGAATCGATAGTAGTGTCTACACTGGTTATGCATTTGGAATAGGAATCGAGAGATCTGCCATGCAACGATTTAATATCAGTGATATTAGATCCATTTTTGAAAATGATATTCGTTTTATCAGACAATTTGTATCCGCATAATGAAACCGTCATTACCTAAAGGCATCAGGGATTTTTTACCCAATGAGGTGCTGAAAAGAAAATATATTTTTGAAACTGTAGAAAAGGTTTTCAAGAAGAATGCTTACGTGGCCATAGAAACGCCAACAATGGAAAACCTAGAAACACTGACTGGAAAGTATGGTGAAGAAGGTGACCAGTTGCTGTTCAAAGTCATGAATAATGGTGACTTTCTAAAGAAGAGTGATGCTCAAGCATTCGAAGAAAGAAACAGTTCGAAGTTCGCACATTCTATTTCTAAGCGTGGACTGAGATATGATCTCACCGTGCCATTTGCAAGATATGTGGTGATGCATCAGAATGATATTTCATTTCCATTCAAGAGATATCAGATTCAGCCCGTATGGAGAGCGGATAGGCCACAGAAAGGGCGATATCAAGAATTTTACCAGTGTGATGTAGATGTAGTGGGCTCGGACTCATTAATGTATGAGGCGGAGTTGGTGAAAATTTACGATGAAGTTTTTACGGCTTTGAATCTGGAAGTAGAAATTAAGGTGAATAACCGTAAGATTCTAGCTGGGATTGCGGAAGTAAGTGGTCTTTCGGATCAATTTATGACCATGACTATTATTTTGGATAAACTGGATAAGATCGGAGAGGCTAAGGTAGTAGAACAATTAGAAGGTTTAGGTTTGTCCAATGAAAAAGCACTCTATATTATAGAACTGATAGGTTCGAGTTGTTTGGAGGATTTCGAAGTAGCCTTTCAGGATTCTGAAATGGGTCAATTAGGAATTCAAGAATTAAAAGACTTTCACCAATATCTAGATGTTGTTACAACAAACAATAAAGTGGTTTTCGATCCTTCATTAGCAAGAGGGCTTAGTTACTATACAGGTTGTATTTTCGAAGTGAAGTCTCTAGAGACCGAAATGGGATCTATCGGTGGAGGAGGAAGGTATGCAGACTTGACGAGTAATTTTGGACTCAAAAATATGCCAGGTGTAGGTGTTTCATTTGGGGCTGAGCGGATCTATGATGTGATGGAGGAGCTTGGTAAGTTTCCTGAAACGCTAAGTGTTGCGCCAGATATTTTGTTTGTAACATTCGGTGCGCAAGAGCATATTAGGGCTTTTAAGTGGTCAGGCCTGTTAAGAGAAAAGGGAATTGTCAGTGATGTGTATCCTGATTTCGGGAAGATGAAGAAGCAGATGAAGTATGCGGATCAGATTAATGTCCAATATGTAGCAATCATCGGAGAAGAGGAAATGAATAAAGATGTAGTGAGTCTGAAGAATATGAAGACTGGTGAGCAGGAAGAGGTCAATTTTGATGCACTATTGACAAAAATTGACCGCTAATAAAAAATTAATTTTCAGCAGCGTTAGTCCTAGTAATAGATAATGGTCTCGCTTCCAAATAAGAAAAACAATGATAGCATTCAATCTAAGTGAAATAAGAGAGAAGATTTCATCTGGTGAATTAACTTTAGCGGTTCTTACCCAATCTTACTTGGATCAGATCGAAAGGACTAAGGACCTTAATATATATGTCAATGTATTCGGGGAAGAAGCGCTCCAGAGAGCTGCTGATTTAGATAAGAAGTATGCTGAAAATCCAGAAAGTGTAGGTAAGTTATTTGGAATGGTTGTATCGATTAAAGATGTGATTTGTTACAAAGACCATGAAGTGACTGCTGCTTCTAAGATGCTGAAGGGTTTCAAGTCTTTATTTAGTTCGACTGCTGTTCAGCGATTAATTGATGAGGATGCAATCATCATCGGTAGTACTAACTGTGATGAATTCGCCATGGGTTCTTCTAATGAGAACAGTGCATATGGTCCTACGAAGAATGCGGATAATCCAGATTACATTCCAGGTGGATCGAGTGGCGGAGCCGCCGTTTCTGTGCAAGCAAAGACTTGTCTAGTTGCATTAGGGAGCGATACCGGTGGGTCTGTTCGTCAGCCAGCTGCTTTCTGTAATGTGATAGGAATGAAGCCAACATATGGTAGAATTTCTAGACATGGCTTAATTGCCTATGCTAGTTCATTCGATCAGATAGGCCTTGTAGGGCATACGGTGGAAGATATGGCTTTGGTGCTAGAAGTGATTTCTGGTGCAGATGATTATGATAGTACGGTAAGCCAAAAGGATGTTCCAGCTTATAGTGCAGCCATTGATTCAGAGAAAAAAATTAAAATTGGGGTAATCGAATCCTTTTTCGATCACCCAAAAATGAATCCTGAAATTAGGGAGAAGAGTAAAGAAATGCTCAAGGCTCTAGAAAATAAGGGATATGAGTTAGTTCCTATTTCATTCGAGAACATAGATTACTTAGTTCCTAGCTACTATGTTCTAACTACCGCGGAAGCGTCGACAAATCTCTCCAGATTTGACGGAGTGAAATTTGGACACCGTTCACAAAACATTTCTGATTTAGAGTCGTTATATAGGTTCTCTAGAACAGAAGGGTTCGGAATAGAAGTCAAACGCAGAATAATGCTCGGAGCTTTTGTTTTAAGTTCTGGTTATTATGACGCCTATTTTGAGAAAGCTCAAAAGATTCGAAAGATTGTAAAAGATGAAATAAACGGCTTATTTTCTAAAGTAGACGTTATTGCATTGCCGACAAGCATGGATTATCCATGGAAGATAGGTGATGCAAATCAGGATCCAGTTAGTATATACCTCAGTGATGTTTTTACTGTGATTGCTAATTTATGTGGGATCCCTGCTTTAAGTTTTCCTTTAGAGAAAGGCGCAGATAATGTGTCGTCGGGAATACAACTTTTAAGTAATTCTTTCGAAGAACAGCATCTTTTCAATTTGTCGGCTTGTTTGCAAAATATGGCATAGTTGTTGGAAATCATCTAACCAAAGATTAGAGATTTTAATAATATGTTGTGAGATTTGCAATTGTAATATAAACCAGTACCTTTGCGGTCCCAAATTCTGAAATAGAGCAAAAATGAGGCGTTATCCCGCGTTTTATTTTGTTTTAATTATTAAATGCAAATTATAATATTGATTTAATCTTTTACTAAACCGATTAAATTAACTTATTTACCTATGAGCAGAATCAAATTGCCTTTAAGGCGTTTAAATTTGGTATTAGGCCTCCTTACGTGTTTTTTTAGCGTTTTCGCTGAAGACGACAGTTTTATAGGAACCTTTACGCTAGATGAGATCGAGCAACGTCTCGAGAGTCTCGATGCGGATGTGGACTTGAAAATGACCCCCGAAGTAAAGAAATATCTTCAACAATATATTGTTTCACAACGACAAAGTAGTGAAACTCTTATTGGGAGGTCAATGGTTTATTTTCCTGACATTGAGCAAAAGCTACTACAGAAAAATCTCCCTATGGAGATTAAGTTTCTCTCGATTATTGAATCATCGCTTAAACCTGAAGCTCGTTCACGAGTAGGTGCTGTAGGATTATGGCAGTTCATGAGGGCAACGGCTAGGATGTATGGATTGAAAATCGATAAGCATGTTGATGAGCGAAAAGATGTGGATAAATCTACAGAAGCAGCATTGACCTATTTGTCGGATCTACACGAAAGGTTTGGTGATTGGACTTTAGCATTAGCAGCTTATAATTGTGGTCCTGGAAATGTAAGAAAAGCCATGAGAAGGTCTGGTGGAAAAGATTATTGGTCCATTAGGAATTACTTGCCACGTGAAACTAGGAACTATGTTCCTAAGTTTATCGCAATGACTTATCTCATGAATTATTACAATGATCATGATTTAATTCCTACTTATCCGGATGAATTATTTGTGAAGACTAGGAAGATGATCGTTGTTGAAGCGACTACATTTTCTTCTGTCAGCCAAATTACTGGATTAGACATAGAGGAAATCAAATATTATAATCCTTCTTACCTAGGAAATCATATTCCTGGAAGTAAAGATGGGAGAATTCTGGAATTGCCTTCTGATGCTATGTACGTGTATCTAGAAGAGATTCAGGGTTTTGATTTTTTGATTCCTGATGCATTGCAAGATTTGCTTGAAGAGACTAAAGTCGCTGCCCAGCTCATTGAGAAAAGGGAATTAGTGACGATCGTGCCACTAGTAGAAAGAAATATCCTTGAAAACTTCGAGCTGATTTATGCGAAAGAAAATATCGTGTTAGACGATGTGCAAGCGAAGTTGAGTAATCCGAAAATGCTTGTGAAAACGAGACAGAGAATTACAGTTGTGGATTGGAAATCAAGCAAAAAAGAGAAGAGAAAGCAGATTTCAACTCGTATCAGAAATAGCCTGAACTTAAACTAGGTTATCAGAAAAAAATAATAATTTAGGTGCATGAAGAATCGTGCACCTATTTTTTTTGCCCTCTTTCTGCTAACCCATATTGTTATGGGGCAAAGCAGTTCTTATCTAACTCAGCTAGGAGTAGAAGATAAATTGTACTCAGATGTATTCAAGAAGGATAAGACTATTTGGGTTCATATGCCTGCCGATTATGAAGAAGGTAATGGGGTGGTTTATCCAGTTGTGTTCTTGCTAGATGGTGGAGTTTTCTTGCCTCAGCTGGCAAGTATCTTACATGCAGAGTCTCCTGGATTTATGCCAGAAATGATCATGGTAGGGATTTCTAATCGAGAAAACCGAACATTGGATCTCACAACTTCTAAAGTGGACTTGCCGTATATTTCCGCTTCAGGAGGTGCTGCTGATTTTTCAGAATTTATTATTACGGAACTTATCCCTTACATTGACAAAAATTATCCGACGACACCTTATAGGACGCTAATCGGGCATTCCTATGGCGGACTTTTCACCTTGAATATGATGTTGCGGCATACTAATCAATTTAGAAATTATCTAGTAATAGATCCGTCGCTCGACTGGGATCAGCAAAAGTTTTTCAAGGAGTTAATGTCAGAGCTGGATCAGTTGCCATTTAAGAATACAAGTTTATACCTCGGAATAGCGAATGAGATTCCGAGATTTAGTGATGAATTAACGCTAGAAACGGTCGTTAATGATCGCTCTGATTTTAGTCTTAACATTAGATCGAATCTTGAGTTTGCGAATTTAGCGGAGAAGATGGAGTCAGAGGAGTTTAGATTTGGGTGGAAGTTTTATGAGGATGAATTGCACGGTACCATTCCTTTAATTTCGATGTTTGATGGTCTGAAGTGGATGTTTGATTGGTATACCATCCAGTCGCCATCTAAGTTTAATCATCCAGAAACACCTATCGATGAATTAATCACGATGATAGAAGATCGCACAAAGATGCTATCTGATCATTTTGGATATCCTGTATATGGATTTCCTGAAGACTTATTAGATATGCTGGGACATATGAATCTGGAGATGGGAATGCCTGAAAAGTCCTATAAGTTTTTCAAGATTAATCAGAAGTATTACCCAGAGCATGAAAATGTCTACAGTTCGATGGCTGATTATTACATTTCTATTAAATCGTATGAACGGGCGATATTAGAAACGGAAAAAGCATATGAAATAAGTGGAAATGAGGAATTTAAAGAAAAAATTAAGCGGATCAAGTCGATGAATAAAAAATGAGGGGCAAGACTGAAAATTCAGCTCGCCCCCATCTATTACCAAAACCCATAAAGATTCTTACTTAATTGCGATCTCTATCGCCTCTTTTTCTTTCGCCTCTTCTTTCTTGTCTAACGAAATGGTTAGGATTCCGTTATTGTATTCCGCTGAAATTTGATCTTTATTTACCGTTTTTGGTAAGAAAAATCTTCGTTTAAACGATTCGTAGTTAAATTCTCTTCTTGTAAACTTTCCGTCTTCAGATTCTACTTCATTTTTTACGTCAGCGCCTACTATTAAGTGGTTTTTATCCACTTTAATGGTAAAATTTTCCTTCTCTAATCCAGGCGTTGCGAATGAAATAATGAACTTCTCATCAAGTTCAACAATATTTGCCGCTGGTTGGTTCACAGTATAATCAGTTCCTATAAAATCTGAAATAGATCTATTGAATATTTCATCGCCGAATGGCTTAACTCTTTTTAAATACATGATATATAGTTTTTTAACTTTTTTCTAAAATGGGAGGTGCACTTGTGGCACCTCATTATTATTGATTAGCCTATGGTTATTTCCTTAGGGCCATTGTCGATATCTTCTTTTCTCTTGCCGATATGGATGGTTAAGACACCATTTTTAAGGGTCGCATCAATGGTAGAAACATCTACCGTTTCTGGTAACTTGAAAGTTCTAGAAAAAGTACCGTACTTGAATTCTGTTAGCTTATAAGTTGAATCTTGCTCCACTTCTTTTTCAGCTGACATGGTGAGTACGTTTTTTTCAACTTTTACTTTAATGTCTTCTTTCTCCATTCCTGGGACAGCTAGATAAATCTCGAATCTATCTTTGAATTCTTTTACGTTCGCTGATGGTTGAGAATATTTGTTCTTTTTCTCATCAACTGCATGATTAATTGTTGTGTTAAAAATCTCGTTTAAAACACGATCAATTTGTGGGAAGATTTCAGCTCCTGACTTGTTATTTTTTGTTGTATACATGATATTAATTTTTTTTGTTTGATTTACTAGTTAATAATCAATCGATGTACCAAAGCAGGAATTAGGTCAAAGTGGCTGAAAACGGCTGTAAAAGCATGACATAAAGGCACTTTATCTTAAATCAATATGCCAAAATGGCGGTCTAAGTTGGTGTTTCTTTGATTGGTCGGAAGGGGAGCTATGATTTTTTGAACATAAAGGAGGGTTAGTTAATGATGATAAATCAAAAATTGACCTAAATAATCACCAAGCAGAACAGCATCTATTTCAAATTTATTCTAGAGAAGGAGTGTCAATTCAGTAAGTCTATAAAAGATAATATGCTACACACCAAAAGGTGTACTTGTAACATCTATAGAAGAACAGTAATTATTTACTAATTTTGTATTTATGAAAGCAAGTAACATCATCATATATATTTCTTTAATTATTCTGGCCTTTTCATGTAGTGAAGAGTTCCAAAATAAACTAAAGTCGAACCCTAATGCTTTAGGAACAGCTAATCAAGTGGTCGTGATTGCAGACCAAGATCTTTGGGATGGCATCGTTGGAGATACTTTTAGGATGCTTTATGAAGCGGCCTATCCGATGCTTCCGAGGCCGGAATCCATATTTGACTTGAAACATTATACACCGAATGACTTAGAAGCTGGTCCATTACGTAAAGAGTTAAGAACTTATTTGTTTTTAGCTGACTTGAGCAACCCGAATTCACCTACAGTCCAGTCTGTTGCTAGGGATTTAGGGGAAGAAAAGATTATGACCATAAAAAAGGAAGGTGTTAAAAACACAACAGTGGGAAGAGATAAGTGGGCTATGGGTCAATTAATGCTTTATGTGGTAGGAGAAGATCAAGAAAAATTGATAGAGAACATTACCAAAAGTTTTCCGTCTATAAGCAAGAAGGTTTATCAGCATGATTATAAACAAATTAAAGGGTACACTTTTGCAGCAGGTTATAACAAAGCTATTTCGAGTGAGATAGAGGAGAAGCTCGGAGTCAAGGTTCAGGTTCCAGCAGATTACATTAAAGCACTTTGGGACGAAGAGGAAAAGTTGATGTGGATCAGAAAAGAGACTTCAGAATCGACCTTTGGTATGGTGTTGAAATCCTTAAGCTATGAAAGTGAAGACCAGCTTTCTAAGGAGTTTCTGAAAGAACAAGTGAATCAGTTTGGGAAAGATTATGTGAAGACTAATACTGAGGGATCTTATATGGTAGTGAATGACGAAGATCTACCTCTTTACACGAATACCATTGAAATAAATGGTCAATACGCTTATGAAATGCGTGGAATTTGGGAAACGACTAAAGATTACATGGGTGGGCCATTCTTCGCTTATGTAATTATCGATAAATCTCAGAAGAAGTTACTGTTTATCTTAGACTTCTTAATGGCACCAGGAAAAGAGAAAAGAGACTTAATGCAGCAAATGGAATTGATGACGAATACGGTCGAGTTTTTATAAGGTATAGTTAAGAAAAAGGCGATTTAATTAATGGCCACACAATAAAAAAAGAGCCTGTCTTGTATGAAGATAGGCTCTTTTATTTTTTATAAGCACGTCGATAAAGCGAGTACTTTTATGTTTAAATCTTAATTCGTCAAATACATACTTCTGTTTCGATCTAATTCTCTAAAGAAAGGATCTTTTAAGTCTTTTATAAAACGAATCGCCTCACCGGTTGATTTCATCTCAGGCCCTAATTGTTTATCTACATTCGGGAACTTATCAAATGAGAATACTGGAACCTTAATAGCGTAGCCTTCTAGTTTTTTGTCAATTTCGAAATCCTTAATTTTCTTAGTGCCCATCATAACATGTGTTGCAATTCTAAGGAAAGGAACTTGATATGCCTTCGCAATAAATGGAGTAGTTCTAGAAGCTCTAGGATTCGCTTCGATCACATATACGTGATCATCTTTTATTGCAAATTGTATATTTATTAGTCCTCTGATATTAAGCGCTTTCGCAAGTTTCTCAGTATAGATCACCATTGTTTCGATGGCCTTGTGAGAAAGACTGTATGTAGGTAGCATTGCTGAGCTATCTCCAGAGTGGATACCTGCTGGTTCGATGTGCTCCATGATTCCCATAACGTGAACTTGCTCTCCATCGTAGATGGCATCAATTTCCGCCTCTTTCGCTCTTTCTAGGAACTGATCTATTAAAACTTTATTATCTGGCATGTGCTTGAAAATAGTAAGCACTTGTTTTTCTAATTCTTCATCATTAATAACGATCTTCATTCTTTGTCCACCTAGAACATAAGAAGGTCTTACCAATACTGGATAAGTTACACGAGCAGCAATTTCTATTGCTTGATCAGCATCATCTGCAACTCCGTATTCTGGATAAGGAATGTTAAGATCTTTAAGTAAATCCGAGAAGCGTCCACGATCTTCTGCAAGATCCATATCATCGAATTGTGTTCCGATTATTTTTATGCCTCTTTCCTTGAACTTCTCTGCTAATTTTAATGCAGTCTGACCTCCCAACTGGACAATTACACCTTCTGGTTGTTCTAGTTCAATGATTTCCTCAATATGTTCCCAGAAGACAGGTTCGAAATAAAGCTTATCTGCGATATCAAAGTCAGTAGAAACTGTTTCAGGATTACAATTAATCATGATCGCTTCGTATCCAGCTTCTTTAATTGCCATTAACCCGTGAACGCAACAGTAGTCAAATTCTATTCCTTGCCCGATTCGATTTGGTCCAGAACCTAGTACGATAATTTTCTTCTTATCTGGTGTAGGAATACTTTCATTTTCCTTATCAAATGTCGAATAGAAATATGGTGTCTGTGCTTCGAATTCTGCCGCACAAGTATCTACCATTTTATAGGTTCTACGGACATTTAGTGACTTCCTGTGATTTGTTACCTGATCTTCTCCCACACGCATTAACCACGCAATTTGGGCATCTGAATAACCTAGTTCTTTGATTTCTCTCAGGAATTCTTCTGAGATATCTTCAGGAACATTTAATCGCTGAATTCTTTCTTCTATTTTAACGAGCCTTTTGATTTGCTTTAAGAACCAAGGATCTATTTTGGTCAATTTTTGGACAGTATTCAAAGGAACGCCAAGTCTTAAAGCATCTTTTACTCTGTATATTCTATCATCTCCTGCTCTTTCTAATCTAGTCAGAATATCTTCTGTTCTGATCCACTCTTTTTTATCTGCTCCTAGACCACTTCTATTGTTTTCTTGAGACTGACATGCTTTTTGCATCGCTTCTAGAAAGTTACGACCGATTGCCATTACTTCACCTACTGATTTCATCTGCAGGCCAAGAACTGGATCTGAGCCGTGAAATTTCTCGAAATTCCATCGTGGCATTTTTACGATAACATAATCTAATGTTGGTTCGAATAAGGCTGAAGTGGTTTTAGTAATTTGATTTTTGAGCTCATCTAAGTTATATCCGATGGCCAATTTTGCAGCAATCTTCGCAATAGGATACCCTGTTGCTTTAGAAGCTAGTGCCGATGATCTGGAAACTCTTGGATTTATTTCTATGCAAATTAACTTCTCCGTAACGGGATCTTGTGCGAATTGCACATTACATCCACCTGCGAAGTTCCCCATAGATCTCATCAGCTGAATTGCATCGTTACGCATTTGCTGGTAAGCCGTATCACTAAGTGTCATCGCCGGAGCAACCGTAATGGAATCTCCTGTATGGATTCCCATAGGGTCTAAGTTCTCGACGGTACAAATAATAACAACATTATCATTCGAATCTCTTAAGAGCTCTAATTCAAATTCTTTCCAACCCAATACCGCTTTTTCAACCAATACTTCGTGCGTCGGAGAAGCGTTCAGACCTCTTCTCAAAGCCTCGTCGAATTCTTCTTTATGCATTACGAATCCTCCACCAGTTCCTCCTAGAGTATAAGAAGGTCTGATTACTAATGGGTAACCAATTTTCTGAGCAGCTTCTTTCCCTTCTAAGAAAGAGTTCGCGATAAAAGAAGGAGCGACATGTTGACCAAGTTTGATCACATGTTGTTTAAAATCTTCTCTATTTTCAGCGAGTTCGATGGCTTCTAGGTCTACACCTATCATACGAACACCATACTTTTCCCAGATTCCTAACTTACCAGTTTCGATGGCCAAGTTTAGTGCAGTTTGTCCACCCATCGTAGGGAGCACGGCATCTATTTGGCGCTCTTCAAGTATCTCTTCGATACTTTCAGGTGTTAGTGGTTTTAGATATATGTGATCTGCAGTAACAGGATCGGTCATTATGGTTGCTGGATTAGAATTGATCAAGCTGACTTCAATTCCTTCTTCTCTTAAGGAGCGAGAAGCTTGGGATCCTGAATAATCAAATTCACAAGCTTGACCAATAATAATTGGTCCACTTCCAATAATTAGTACTGATTTAATCGAATTGTCTCTAGGCATTCCGGATAGGATTTATCAAGTTCGCGCAAATATATGTTGAAAAAGATAAAATGAGGAATTAGGTGGAATTAAATAACTTGAATTATTATTTTAATTTTCGTGGAAAAGGGTGGATAGCCCTGACTGTATTAACTTTGTGACTAATTATTAATCCTGCATAAAATTGATTAATCTTTTATGAAATTCATTAATAAAGGTGTGAAAAATTGAAATTTTAAATATTTGTATCAGATGATCGTACAATAGTATAAAGTTTGCCTAGTAATTTTGTCATTTTATAAATCCCTTTTTTTTAGATTTGCCGAACTATGAAAAAAGTCCTAATTACTGATGGTGTTCATCCTTCTATTATTAAAGCAATAGAGCAATTAGATTTCGAAGTTACTTATATTCCTAAAATGGCCTATGAAAAATTGGGACCGATCATAAGTGAATATGAAGGCATCATTATTAATAGCAAGATCATTATGAATAAAGCAATGATCGATAGAGCTGAAAAACTTCATTTCATAGGAAGATTAGGATCCGGATTGGATATCATTGATTTAGAATATGCAGCGGAGAAAAACATAGAAGTCATTAGTGCTCCAGAAGGGAATTGTAACGCAGTAGGAGAGCATGCGATGGGAATGTTGCTTGCACTTGCTAATAATATGCTAAGAGCTGATGCAGAAGTTAGATCGTTTAAGTGGAATAGAGAGAAGAATCGAGGATTTGAACTAGAGGGCAGAAATGTTGGAATCATTGGATATGGACATACTGGTCCAGCATTCGCAGAAAAATTGCAAGGATTTAGGTGCAATATATTTGCGTACGACAAGTATAGAAAGCATTTTGGTGATGAAAAGCGTTTAATTAAAGAAGCCAGCCTAGAAGAAATAAAGGAAAAGTGTGAAATTATAAGTATCCACTTACCACTAACACCAGAAACCAAGTATTTTGTTGATCTCAAGTTCATAGATGAATGTAAGAACAACCCCATAATTATCAATACCTCCCGTGGGAAGATTTTAAAGATTGATGATTTGATATCTGCTTTAGAAGCAGGAAAAGTAAAGGGGGCTTGCTTAGATGTATTTGAGAATGAGAAAACCCAGACATTTACTGCGGCAGAAAAGGAGATGTATGGAAGATTGTATGAGTTTGAAAATGTGATTTTGTCACCACATATAGCAGGGTGGACGAAAGAATCAAAGAAGAAGATTGCTTTGACTTTAATTCGTAAAATTCAAGCACATATGAATAAGAGGGGAGACAAATAGAGGATTTATTAAGATAAAAGATGATTAATCTCATTACTCTTTGTAGTAGTGAAAATGAAAATGCTATTTTTGTTTTTGCTTTTTTTACTAAGAAGCTATAATTAGGAATTTATGAAAAGATATTTACTTTCTACTTTATTACTTGTTTTCGGAATAATCTCTTCCTACGCACAGACGTCTCTAGAAGGGAAGATAACAGAGGAAGGTTCTTTAGAGCCAGTAATTTTTGGTACAGTAGCCCTTTATAAAGGTGGAGTTTTAATTTCTGGTACGGAATCAGATTTAGACGGAAATTACATTTTCTCTAATATTGATCCAGGAACTTATGATGTAGAAGTTAGTTTTATCGGACTTGCTACCCGTAGAGAGAATGGTGTAGTTGTGAAAAACGGAAAGTCTACAAAACTTGATTTTTCTCTGAAAGAAGAAGGTGTCGTATTAGATGGTATAGAAATCGTTGATTACAAGGTTCCGTTAATAGATTTTGATAATACCACATCACAGAAAACCGTAACATCTGAAGCAATTAGAAATATTCCTACTAGAAGTGTGAATAGAATTGCAGCAACTACAGCTGGACTGACTTCTACTGATGGTGGAGCAATCTCTATAAGAGGGTCAAGGACTAATGGTACAGATTATTATGTAGATGGAATAAGAGTTTCTGGATCTACGCTTCCATCATCTGAAATAGAACAACTTCAAGTAGTTACTGGAGGTTTAGAAGCAAAATATGGAGATGTAACAGGAGGTATAATTTCGATTACTTCTAAAGGGCCATCAAGTAAGTATTCTGGAGGACTAGAATTAGAATCATCTGAATATCTAGACGCATTTGGTTATAATCTGGCTAACTTTAACATGAGTGGTCCAATATTGAAGAACAAAGAAGGAAACTCACTAATTGGTTTTAGAGTGTCCGGTCAGTATACCTATACACAAGATAATAGCCCATCAGCAACAGGTGTATATCGCCTTTCGGAAAGTAAAATCAGAGAACTCGAAGAAAATCCTACTTATGAGTTAGATGGAGCAATGCTGCCAAGTGGTGAATTGTTGACACTTGCTGATGTAGGAAGTCCGCTTGCAACAAGTCCGAACGATGAGAATGAAGCAATAAGTCTAAATGCTAAGATCGACGCACAGTTAAGTAAAGCAATAGACATTTCGTTTTCTGGAAGTTATAATAATGGAGCGAATAGATTTACGCCAAGTAATCAATGGGCGCTTTTGAATTGGACGAATAATCCTTATAGCTATACAGATCAATACAGAGGAAATTTTAGATTTAGACATCGTCTAGGACGTCAAAGTATAGATCAGAATAAAGAAAAAAGTAGTGGAACCGTTATTAGAAATGCCTCTTATACTCTTCAGGTTGGAGTAGAAAATAGTCGAAGAAACCTAGCTGACTTGAAACATGGTGAGAATCTTTTTGACTATGGTTTTTATGGTAATCAAGAGTTTGATTCGCCAGCATTTATAGGAGTTGTAGAAGATACAAGTCAGTGGAATACTGGAACTATGCAAGAACTATTTTCTAATGTGTTTTTTGATCACATCGACTTTAATGATGAAAATGCCATCGGAGAATACATCAGAGATGAAACCATTAATCCAGTTCTTTCTAAATACCAAACCGTTAATGGAAACTTACTTGGAGGAGCTACAGATATCTGGAGTTCTACCTATTATAATAATGTAGGGAGAAATTATAATGTCGTTAATAAGTTTAATAATGATACTTATACGGTCAATGTTAATGCCCAGTTTGATCTATTGCCGAATGGTTCTATCGAAAATAGACATAATATCCAATTCGGTTTCATTTATGAACAGCGAGCGAACAGAAATTATAATATTAACCCAATGGAACTTTGGCAATTAGCAGGGCAACAGGCTAATGCACACTTTACTGGGGTGGATACAACAACATTAAGTGGGGATACAACTTTTCTTACCTTGGGAGGTATCGTTTATCCGTTTGAAACGTATGAAAGAAGATATGAGGATCGTGCAGATAATTTATTTTATAGATCTATCAGAGAGAAACTCGGACTACAATTGACCGATTATGTGAATGTCAATGGTTTAAAACCAAGTGACTTGAGTCTGGATATGTTTTCAGCTTCTGAATTAATAAATTGGGGAGGAATAGGAGTTGATTATTATGGATATGATGTTTACGGTAATCAATTGAATTCACAACCTGCGTTTAATGATTTCTTTACAGCACGTGATGAAAATGACAGACGGACATTTCCTGTTGCAGCGAATGAACCGATCTATGGAGCCGCTTATATTCAAGATAAATTTAGCTATAAAGACTTAATACTGAGAGTTGGTGTAAGGGTGGACTATTATGATGCGAATACCAAAGTCTTAGAAGATCCATATTCTATATATGGAATAGAAAATGCTGAAGAATTCTCATCAAGAACGGGAATAGAGCAACCAGCTTCTATTTCTAATGATTATAAGGTATATGTTTCAGGAGAAGAATCTAATGAAGTCGTTGCATATAGACAAGGTGATCAGTGGTATAATACAAGTGGAACAGCAACAGAGGGAAATTTACTATTCCCTGGTGGATTAGTTTTCCCTTCCTATAAGATCCCAGGTCAAAACATCAAATCACCAGATTTTGATCCAAATTCATCATTCGTAGATTATAAACCACAGGTTAACTTTATGCCAAGGGTGAGTTTTTCTTTTCCTATTTCTTCAGACGCTGGATTCTTTGCTCATTATGATGTAAAAGTTCAGAGACCACCTTCTAACAATGTATTCACACCTTTAGACTACTACTTCTTTACGGAAATAGATAGGTTAAATCCTGGAGGTAGCCCAGCGAATAATGCAAATTTGAAACCTGAAAAGACGGTGGATTTTGAGGTAGGATTTCAGCAAAAAATATCAACTTCTTCAGCGATCAAGGTAAGTGCTTACTACAGAGAGATGAGAGATATGATACAAAGAAGGTATTTTTTATTCGTACCATTTGTAACTCAATATCAATCTTATGGAAATATTGACTTTGGAACAACGAAAGGGTTCACTTTCGGATACGATTTGAGAAGAACGAATAATATTGAATTTTCTGCAAGTTATACTTTACAGTTTGCGGATGGTACTGGATCAAGTGCAAACGGAGTTAGTACGGAAAGAGGAAATATTAGAGTTTTATTACCACTATCATTCGATGAGCGACATAGATTTGTATCGAGTATCGATTATAGATATGGTTCTGGAAAGAAATATAATGGACCTAGTGTGAGAGGTGTACCACTTTTCGAAAACATGGGACTTAATGTACAAGCAGTTGCTGTTTCAGGACAACCTTACACTAGATTGCAAAATGCTTCTCCTTTCAGTGGATCGGGATATACAGGAGATATCAATGGGGCAAGACTTCCTTGGTCTCTAAACTTAGATGCTCGATTAGATAGAACTTTTGTAATTGGAGGTAAAGCGATGAAAAATCGTTTGTTTATCAATACCTATGTTAGGGTAACGAATGTATTAGATAGAAGGAATGTAATCGGTGTTTATCCAGTAACAGGATCTCCTGATGATGATGGATATATTGTTTCAAGATTTGGTCAAGATAGATTACGACAAATTGAGGAATCGGGTAAGAGTGTAGATAGCTTTTTAGCAGCTCACTCCTGGAGAATGAATGATGGAGGTAATTATACCTTGCCTAGGAATATCATTTTAGGTATTGTTTTCAATTTTTAAAATAGCGAATTCAGAATATATGAGAATTTATACATTAAGAATTAGTCTTTTTGCATTATTGGTTTTAGGTTTTGCGAGTGCTGTCCAGGCACACATTAATCCTAAGCTGCATAAGTTAAAAAAAGAACTTACGAATAATAGTCAAGTATCTTTCCGAGAGGATTGTGTGCCTGCAACAGAGCAGGTGGATATGGCGATTAATAACGTAAGAGCCAGACTAACAACCGGTGGTGATGTGTGGTGGAATTTATCAGAAGGTCGTTATGTTGTTCCTAAAGTACCAATAGGTTCAGGTTTGGATGAAGTTTCAGCCATTTTTGCTGGAGCAGTTTGGTTAGGAGGATATGACCCATCAGGGAACTTGAAAATGGCGGCAGCTACTTATAGAAGTAGTTCAGATAATGATTTTTACCCAGGTCCGATAGATCCTATATCTGGGACGACAGAATTACAAACCTGTGAAAACTGGGATAGGTTCTTTACAGTAACAGGTGAAGAAATTGACGAGCACTTAAGAAAGTTTGAGTTGTCTAAAAGAACAGGAATTCCTTATGATATTGATTCTATTCCCGATGGTGTAAAATACTGGCCAGGAAAAGGAAACCCTTATTTTTTAGAGAAGTTCCAATTTGAACTTCCGAATACAGAACAAGCACTAGGTTCATTCTGGGATGAAGACTTTTCTAATGATTATGATCCAGTTAATGGAGATTATCCAATCATTGAAATTAGAGGTTGTCCTCTTCCTCAATATCCTGATGAGATGACTTTCTGGATATATAATGATGCTGGTGGAGCACACACAGCAACTCAGGGACAAAAAATTCAAATGGAAGTTCAAGTTCAAGCATTTGCATATGCTACGAACGATGCTATAAACGATATGACTTTTCAGCGCTACAAACTTATTAATAGAGCGCAAGTGGATATCGGAGATTGTTATTTTGCAATGTGGGTGGATCCTGATTTAGGTTGTTTTACAGATGATTATGTAGGTTGCGATACAACAAGAAGTATGGCTTACGTATATAATGAAGATGAGTTAGATGGTGCGAATGGGTGTACTTGTGAAGGAGGTGTAACCACTTACTGCGATGAAATTCCGATGTTAGGAATAGATTACTTTAGAGGACCTTTATCACCAAAGAAATTCGGTCCTAATGGAACATTAATAGATCTCCCACCAGGAGATCAAAGTAGCCCAGATACACTTGTGGAACTAGGGATGTCTTCTTTTATATATTATAACAATGGAGGTATCGGCCAACCAATCGATGGAACTACGGATCCGGATATCGATGTGGAGTATTATAACTACTTAAGTGGATTCTGGAAAGATGGTCTACCTATTACATTAGGAGGTTCTGGTTACAACATAGGAAGTACAGATACTACTAAATTTGTATTATCAGGTGCACCTAATGATCCGGTAAGATGGTCTATGTGTACAGCAGGCTTGCCTTTCGGAGATAGAAGGACAATTCAAGCTTCTGGTCCTTTTACCTTGAAACCACAAGCGATTAATGAGTTAATCATCGGTGCTGTTTGGGTTCCTAATTTTGATTATCCATGTCCTGATATTACAAGATTACAAGCAGCTGATGATTTAGCGCAGAATCTATTCAACAGTTGTTTTGAAATAAAAGATGGTCCCGATGCTCCAGATATGGACATTGTAGAATTAGATAGACAATTGGTTATCATTTTAACAAATGACACTATTTCATCTAATAATGCTTTTGAGCAGTACAAAGGAGTGGATTTATTAGCAACGGATGATGTTAGTGATAGTTTATTTGTGTTCGAAGGATATAAAATTTATCAATTAGCTAATCCACAAGTAACTCCTCAAGAGTTAGATGATATAGAAAAAGCGAGGTTGATCAGACAGGTCGATTTAAAGAACGAAATTACAGAACTTTACAATTGGACCTCTACTGTTAATCCTTACCAAGGAAATTCACAATTATTATGGTCTTTCGACAGGAAAGTAGAAGGTCAAGATCAAGGAATAGAGCACGCATTTAATATAACGACGGATGAGTTTTCTACTACTGATAAGAATTTAGTAAATCATAAAGAGTATTACTTTATGGTACTAGCCTATGCTTATAATAATTGGGATGACTTCGATCCTGCTACAGGAGTTGGTCAGCAAATGCAGTACTGTGAGGGAAGGAAGAATATCAGGGTTTATACTGGAGTTCCGAGAACTCTTGCTTATGAGAATATCAATAGTTTTTACGGTGATGGTCCTATAGTTACAAGACTAAGAGGAGCTGGAACAGGAACTAACTTTTTGGATCTTGAAGAAGGGATGTATGAAAAAATCCTTAATAATGAGACGGAAGGTAGAATAACTTATAAAAGAGGCCAAGGTCCAATTAGTGTGAAAGTAATTAATCCAATTGAGTTACAAGATGGGAAGTACACATTAGAAATCATTGGCGGATCAAACAACAGTGGTGCATTAGATGATAATGCATATTGGCAGATTACGAGAGAGGAAGATGGAAGGATTATACGCTCTGAATTTCCGATCAACAGAGTAAACGAGCAAGTGGTTAATGATTTTGGTTTTTCTGTAAGTGTTAGCCAGTTAGGTGAGCCAGGAGATCAAGAAGATCCAAGGAATGGAGTGATAGGAGGAGCGATAGAATATCAAGATGCTAACGGGCAAGATTGGTTATTAATGATAAGCGATGACACACCCACATTTGCTGGAATTTATAATTTCGTTAAAAATCGTAATGGAGAAGTTGATTTTGAATTTGACTTAGAGCAGAACCTTAATAATGTAGGAAATACAGGATTTATTCCATTTTGGATAGGTGACTACAGAGCTACAGGACCTTATATAACTCCAGCCTATAAAGATGCCGCTGGACATGCGTTAGTAAGAGGAAGAACAAGTATGAAGGATATCAATAATGTTGATATTGTTTTTACTTCCAATAAAGATTTATGGAGTAGATGTATTGTTGTAGAAACAGCGCATTCAGATTTCAGAGATGCAGGATTTAGCACAATTGGAGACACTAAGCAGTTTGATTTAAGGGACTCTCCATCCGTTGGGAAATCAGATAATGATGGCGATGGACTTGCGGATCCTGATGGGACAGGAACAGGATATGGTTATTTCCCTGGATATGCTGTAGATGTAGAAACTGGTGAGCGATTAAATATATTTTTCGGTGAGAATTCAAGTTACAATGCTGATTTTGCAGCACTTTTACAAGACGAGAAAGCAATCGGAGCAGATATGATGTTCAATCCAAGTTCAGAACTTTTTGCAGAACCGCCAGCAGGAATTCCTGCTACTTTGTGGAATTTTGTAACAGGAGGACAACACACTATTTATGTTACACGTCAAGAATATGATGGATGTGAATACATTGGGACTAGACTAAATGCAGGTGCACCAACTTTGAGAAAGTTAAAAGCACTAGAAACGATTACATGGGCGGGTATACCGATGTTAAGAGAAGGTTCAGAGCTATTGTCTTATGCAGATGGAGTAATTCCGAACGATGTGACAGTGAAGCTGAGAGTTCAGGACAAGTATAGACTAGAGAATGATTATGATTACTCTGCTACTAGTTTCGAGCCAGTAGATGGAAATCCATTGTACGAATTTGAATTTAGAGGGCAAGCGGCTAGTGATCTAGTAGAAGAAGAATACAAAGGTGCGCTAGAGAATATTAATGTTGTTCCTAATCCTTATTATGCTTATTCTGCATACGAAGTTAACCAGTTTAATAATATAGTAAAGATTACAAATCTTCCTCCTAGAGCAATCGTTACGATTTATTCACTAGATGGGAAATTTATACAACAATTTAATCGAGATGAAAAGGGAGTGGCTCAGAATTCAAGGTCTAATCCTGGAATTAACGAGACACAGCCAACACCTGATTTAGAATGGAACTTACGAAATAGTAGTGGTATTCCGATTTCAAGTGGTGTTTACTTAATTCATGTAGCAGCTCCAGATTTAGGTGAAGAAAGAACCGTTAAGTTTTTTGCAATTAATAGAAAATTTGATCCTTCCGGATTATAAAATTATAAGATAAGATGAAGAAAGTTTATTTATCATTATTACTCATTTTCAGTATTAGTTTAGTTTTTGCTGGAAATCCGGATCGACAAGGAGAGGCGGGAGCAAGTGAATTGCTATTGAATCCTTGGGCGAGAAGTGCAGGACTTCATGGTCTATCTACCTCATTCATTAGTGGTGTGGAATCTATGAGATTCAACGTTGCAGGTTTAGGTAGAATAGAAGGGACGGAGTTTCTTCTAGGAAATACAAGATTGTATGAAGGTTCTGGAATCAGTTTGAACGCGATCGGATTTGCTAGCAAAGTAGGAGAACGAGGTGCATTAGGATTAAGTATTACTTCTATGGATTTCGGTGAGATTCCGATTACAACTGTTAACCAGCCAGAAGGAATAGGAGGGAATATTAATCCATCGTTTTTTCATATCGGTGCAGGTTATTCATATACCTACGCGAATAAAATTTCTGTAGGAGCTTTAGTGCGAATTATATCTGAATCTTTAACAGATGTTTCTGCTTTCGGAGCTGCTCTAGATGCAGGTGTTCAGTATGTAACTGGAGAAAAAGATAACTTTAAGTTAGGTGTTTCATTGAGGAATGTCGGTACACCAATGCGATTCGCAGGTGAAGGCCTATCATTCCAATCAGGTAATCCAGATGGTACAGCGAATTACCTTTTAACTGTTGGTCAAAGATCTCAGAAATTTGAATTGCCTTCAGTATTAAATATTGGAGCTTCCTATGATATTTATATAAGTGAGACATCTTTTGTAAGAGCAGCGGGTAATTTCACATCTAATGCTTTTTCACGAGATAATATTGGATTAGGAGCAGAAGTACACTTTAATGACTTTTTAGTCTTAAGAGGAGCATATAAGTATGATATAGGTTCTGTTCCTGGAGAATCAACAAATAATATTTACACAGGAGTTGCTGGTGGTATTTCTTTAAATATTCCTTTTAAGAAAGGTAGTTCAAGAAATATCGGAATAGATTATGCATATCGAACAACAAGTCCATTTCGGGGAACTCATAACATCGGAATAAAGTTAAATATATAATAGATTTAAAATTATTATCTTAGCAAGGTCGTTCATACGATCACTAAATTGAAATTAATTTTGCGTTCCTGCCTATCTGGTTAGGAACGCTTGCATATTAACGAAAATATAAAATACATTAGATATGAGTAATATATCTTACTTTACCCAAGAAGGGTACGATAAATTAGTAGCTGAGTTAGACCGACTCAAGTCAGAAGGAAGACAAGAAGTGGCAGCAGCAATTGCTGAAGCAAGAGAAAAAGGAGATCTTTCGGAAAATGCTGAATACGATGCAGCTAAGGATGCTCAAGGTCTTTTAGAGATGAAGATAAATGAGATGGAGAAGGTGTATGCTAATGCAAGAATTATAGATGCTAGCCAACTAGATTCTTCTCGTGTAACCGTATTATCTAAGGTTGAATTGAAAAATGTTAAAACAGGTAAAGAAATCTTTTATCAGTTAGTAGCAGAGACAGAAGCCGATATTAAACAAAAGAAAATTTCAGTGAAGTCGCCTATAGGACTAGGATTGCTAGGAAAGGCAGTTGGTGATATAGCAGTGATTGTTACGCCTGGTGGTAACTTGGAATTTGAAATTATAAGTATAACGCTGTAACCATGGCAAGCATCTTTTCTAAAATAATAAAAGGCGATATTCCCTGCTATAAAATTGCAGAGACTGAAGACTATTTTGCTTTTTTGGATATTAATCCTTTGGCTAAGGGTCATACACTTGTTATTCCGAAACGAGAGGAAGATTATATTTTCGATCTAGGTGATGAAGAATTAGCAGGATTAATGTCCTTTTCGAAGAAGATAGCCAAGGCAATAGAGCAAGTTGTTCCATGTGAGCGCATTGGGGTAACCGTAATTGGATTAGAGGTTCCACACGCGCATGTTCATTTAATTCCGATTAACACTGTTCGGGATATGGATTTCGGTAAAGAAAGAGTAAAGCTGACTGAGGCAGCATATAGTGAATTAGCTACAAGTATAAGAAGTGCACTAAAAGTAGTATAATTGGCTAGATGGATAATTACACAATACTAAGTATCGCAAGTTTTGTAGTTGTCGTATTCTCCTTGTTTTTTTCGTTCTTCCTCTTCACTGTCAAGTCTGATAACAAGCTTAGCAATAGAATTTTAGGGACGCTACTATTTCTGAATGCTATAGAAATAAGTTCATTCTTCTATCATAGATTTATAGATGTCCCTATGGTTTTAGAGATGTTCCGAATAGATCTGACCATCGCTAACCAACCATTGCTATACTTTTATGTGCTTAGTTTAATCTACGAGGACTTTAAGCTTTCACGAAAGCATTTGCTTCATTTTATTCCCTATATAATAAGCTTCGTTGTGCTCATTCCGAGGTTCTATGGTGTAGATGCCGCTGGAAAAGAAGCATACTTTAACAACTACTTATACAATCCTGAAACACAGTTTGTCATCACGATGAGCTATGTCCAGTCTATAGTATATAAAGTTTTAATTTTTTATGTTTTAGCGAAAGCTAGAAAAATTACATTGGAGAATTTCTCAAGCTTTTATGCTAATAATATCAAATGGCTTTTTCAACTTAATATATTTTCCGCCATAATTCTACTATTGGTACTCTTTAAGACCTTTTCTAAGTTCGTAGTTGAAGACGCAGAATCATTGAATTTTATTAGGATAATGGTCGTCATTCTAGTGCTAATATTCACATGTTGGCTAATCTTAAAAGCACTTTACAAGCCAGAAATTTTCAGAGGAATAAAAACCACTCAGAAACCTGTAAATGCTATCCTAGAAACTGAAAATAATCCGCCAAGAACTGAAAAAGTCGATGAAAAGATTCAAAGCCTTGAAAAATTTATGTTAGAATTGAAGCCATTTCTGAATCCAAACTTAACCATACAGTCACTCGCTAACAAAGTAGATCTTCCAGTTACAGAACTTTCTTTATTAATAAACCACTATATCGGAAAGCACTTTTTTGATTATGTTAATGAGTATAGAATCAAAGAAGCAATGAAAGAGCTCAAGGATCCGAGAAATATGAAGATGACTATTTCGGAAATCCTATATCAAGTAGGTTTTAATTCTAAATCTTCTTTCAATACCGCGTTTAAAAAATTTACCTCTATGACGCCGTCAGAGTTCCGTAAATCCGCTGATTAATAGTTGTTTACGAAATAGTACTACGTCTTTTTAATAAAGTCGAACGAATTTTATAGGTACGAATGAGTTCGACTTTCCTTAGTCGGTCGACTCGTGGTAGATATCATTGCACATTTGTAAAAAAAGAAAGAATTATGAAAAGTGTTTTATCAATCATCTTTATGTTTTCAAGTTTTGGAATTTTTGCACAATTATCTATTTCGGGAAGTGTCTATGAAGGTAGTACACCTTTAGAATTTGCTACAGTTGTATTATATGATAGTACATCATCTATCGTAGACTCAGACATTACAAATGAAAATGGTGGTTTCTATCTAGAAGCAAAGAAGGGCACTTATCATTTAGAAATTACCTATATAGGATTAAGTACTTATGGTAGTCAAATTGAATTAACTGCCGATATGGATATGGATGCAATATATATGATTACTAGTTCACTAGAACTGGATCAAGTTAATATAGTAGCAAAGAAAAGACTCATCGAGCAAAAGCCTGACAGACTGATATTTAATGTTGCTGGAAATATTGCATCGAAAGGCGGAAATGCCATGGATATAATGAAGATCGCTCCAGGTTTAATTGTCAGCACTGATGGCATTTCCATGATAGGAAGATCAAATGCTAGGATACTTCTGAATGGAAGACTTTTACAACTAGATGGTGAAGCACTTGTTGAATTTATATCTGGATTGTCTGCAGAAGATATTGAAAAGCTAGAAATAATCACTAATCCCCCTGCTCAATATGAAGCTGCTGGAAGTGGAGGTCTTATTAATATAGTTTTAAAGAAAGGGAGGAGTAATTCATGGAAGAATGGGATTAATGTATCATACAATCAAAGTTTGTATGACTTCTATACTTTTTCAGATCAGTTCAATTTGAATAGAAATAAAGTACGTCTTTCAGCTTCTGTGAGCACTGACTTAGGTCACAGGTGGGAGAGAGAAGGTATTGCTGTCCAGTTTCCAGGTCAAGAATGGGATATGGAAATGAATTCAAAAAATAGTGTTTCGAGATTTACTGGAAAACTACTTTTCGACTATGATGTAAATGAAAAGTGGACAACAGGGGTTCAATACTTTGGAAGCATAGGGAATCCTGGCTTTAATAGTTTAGCTATTACTTCTGTAGGAGGTGATGATGTAGAGGAGTCTTACCACCTAGTCAATAATAGCACACGAGCAATTAATTTACAAAATCAATCATTTAATTTTCATAACAAATGGGCTTTAGATTCAGCAGGAAGGACTATTGTTTTGGACTTGGATCTATTCGAATATAAAAACTCATTTACTCAGAATACTGATGTAGATTTAGAATCCGATAGTAATCAGTTTATAGAAAAAAACTTATTCGTTGAAAATAATGCTGATCAGATCATTAGAAATCAAAGTCTTAAATTGGATTTTGTTCAGCCATTAAGTCTTCTAGGCCTGAGTTATGGACTAAAGTACAGTCGTATTAAATCAATTAATGGAATTCTAAGTTATAATTTAATGAGTGGTGAGCCTGTTCTCGACCAATTATTGTCTAATGAGTTTGACTATACAGAACATACATCAGCAATATATGTAAGTGGTAGTAAAACTTTCAGTCCTAAGTTTTCTGCAATCATTGGATTAAGACTAGAAAGCACTAATACGACAGGCGTCTCAGAAACGTTAGGGCAAGAGAATACCAATCAATATTATAAATTATTTCCGTCTTTTTTTACTAGTTATGTAGCAACAGAAGCATCTAAGTTTTCTTTCAACTATGGACGGCGAATCAATAGACCTGGATTTAGAGATCTGAATCCATTTAGAATCTATATCAATGATCAGTCTTATTCGGAAGGAAATCCATTCCTTCAGCCATCATTCTCCGATAATTTTGATTTCAATCATACTTATAATGGGGTCTTTAATTCTAATATTTTCTTTAATTATCTTACCGATGGATTTGGGACTGTTTTTTCTGCGGATCCAATAACCCAAGAGCAAGCAACGATCAGAAGAAACTACTTTACGAATTATAATCTGGGAATTGGCGAACGAATAAGTTTAGAGCCAACCAATTGGTGGAGTACACAAAACCAAATTTATCTTATTCAGTCCAGCTCTAAGTTTGATGATACAGTAGATGGAGTAGAGCAAAATGGAATTCAATTCTATTTTTCTACAAGTAATTCTATTTCGATGGGTAAGAACAGTAAGGCTCAAGTAGATTTCTGGTATCGTCCAGCATACAGAAGTAATATCTTCGAAGTAGGTGAGACATACAGTCTAGATTTATCATATAGTCGCTCTTTTCTAGATAGTAAGTGGAACTTATCTATTTCTGCTAATGATATTTTAGACAGTGCAAGTTACGATTACCTTGCTTCAGTTGTTAATGGAGTAAAGACCGTCTATAGTCAGAATTATAGTAGTAGAAATCTTCGTGTAACATTAAGCTATAATTTTGGAAACAAAAAGATTAATGTAGGTCAGCGTGATGGGGGAAATGAGGAAGAAAAAAGACGTAGTAATTAAGATACTACTTCACTCGGTCTTGATTATTATTTACAAAACTAGACCAATCTTTATATTTTTTTCCTCCGCCTAGCGGACCCATGCTTTGATGTGAGTGGGTAACGGCGACAGCTAGAGCATCTGTAGCATCTAGATACTGGTCATGAAATTTCTTCTTAAGGAGTTGTGAAAGCATAGCAGCAACTTGTTCTTTCGAAGCATTTCCGTTACCTGTCACACTTTGCTTTATTTTTTTCGGAGAATATTCCATAATTTCAAGACCCATTGTCATTGCAGCAGCCATAGATACTCCTTGTGCACGGCCTAGCTTAAGCATACTTTGTACATTCTTTCCGAAAAAAGGAGCTTCGATTGCCATCTGATTAGGGAGGTAGGTTTCAATGATTTCCTGAATTTGAAGAAAAATTTCTTTCAATTTCGTCGTGTGGTCTGGAAAAGAAGCCAATTTGATAACGCCCATATCAAGAATCTTGTATTCTTTTTTAATGACATCAATTACAGCAAAACCCAATATATTTGTGCCTGGATCAATCCCTATAATTCTATTCTTTATCAATTCCATATAACGAATATGCGATTAAACTTTTACCTTGCCAGCAAAGATGGTTATAAAATCTAATAAAAATGTCCTATGGTGGAACTTGATCCTTAAATCTGTATTTATAGGAGTTTTGCTGTATTTTCTATATCGTCAGCTTTTTCTCAATAATGACCTTAGTGAATCGTGGTCGCATTTCAAATTGAATTTCCAGAATGGAGAACAGTATTTTGTTTTTCTCTGTATCTTACTTATGCCCCTAAACTGGGCAATCGAAAGTAGAAAGTGGCAAATTCTAGTTAATCCCTTTGAAAAAATTAGCTTTTTTAGATCTTTCAAAGCGATTCTAAGTGGAATAAGTATCGCGCTTTTGACACCGAATAGGATCGGAGAATATGGTGGACGAATGGTTATGGTGGAACCACAAAATAACTGGCGGGCAGTAATATCAACCTTGATTTCTAGCTTTGCCCAAAACATATGGAATATTGGCCTTGGATTGCTGGCTGCCATTGTCTTAATGCATCAGCAAGGCAGAATGGAGAGTTATCTATACTTTTCGGGACTTGCAGTTGGTTTGATCTTATTATCACTTCTTATTTTCCTATACTTTAACATTGACCTCGTCACAACTATTCTGAAAAGATTTAAACGCTTCAAGGTTGTGGAGAAATCATTGTTTCACTTGAAGTTATTAAAAGAGTATAAATCATCACAACTATTGAGTGTGCTGGCACTGGCATTATTGAGATATGCTGTGTACATGGTGCAGTATTTATTCATCCTCTATTTTTTCGGTTTAGAAATCAATTTGTGGAGTGGATTAATCGGAATATCTACGATTTTTTTAGTGCAAACGAGCCTTCCTTTGCCTCCAGTTCTTGGCTTTTTAGCAAGAGGAGAAATTGCACTTCTTGTATGGGAAATGTATCATTTTAATGAATTATCGATACTTGCATCCTCTTACATTTTATGGTTTTTGAACTTGATCATCCCTTCTATAGCGGGCGCTTTGATCATTCTTTCCAGTAATTTAACAAGAACTTTAGGATTAAGCAGAAATTATTTTAAATAAACTTACGTTATACCAGTAATGAAAATAAAATCAATATCCATCTTTATAACGCTAGCGCTAATGCTGGTAATGCCTTCTTTCCTCACAGAAGAGGAAGCATCCTATGAAGATATTACAAATGATGATTGCAACACTGTCAATAACAGTTTCGGGCAGGGTGAAAAGATCGTCTATAAAGTATATTATAACTGGAATTTCGTGTGGTTATCTGCGGGTGAAGTCACCTTCGAAGTAAATGAGACAGATCATGAATATAGAATATCAGCGACTGGAAGAACATACTCTTCTTACGAGTGGTTTTTCAAAGTGCGGGATTATTATTTCACTTATCTAGACAAAGAAACCCTACTTCCACATACGTTTATACGGGATGTGCAGGAAGGAAATTATACACTATATGATAAAGTCAATTTTGATCAAGTAGCGCAACAAGGAACATCTAAAAGAGGGAAAACAAAGGAAGAAGCTAAGTTGCAGACCTTCGAATTTGATAATTGCATGCATGATATGCTTTCTTTAATATACAAAATGCGGAATCTGGATTATGAGCATATTGGGGCAGGGAAGTCGATTCCAGCGAAAATGTTTCTAGATATGGAAACATACGAATTAGACATTAGGATGAAGGGTAAGGTTCCTAAGAAATGGGTGAAAGGATTAGGTTACTACAATACCTTTCAGATATCACCTGAGCTTATTGCGGGAGAAGTGTTCGATGAAGATGCGCAGATGAATATTTGGGTTTCAGATGATGAAAATAAAATACCATTGATCATAGAATCTCCGGTTTCAGTAGGTTCCGTAAAGGTAGTTTTAAAAGAGTATAGCGGCTTAAAGCATCCATTCTCCAGTAAAGTTGAGAAATAGATGACGAAATCACTAAAGTATCTATTTTTCATTTTGCTTCTAGGAGTTGTTGTATTTCTTGTATACCAATTCAGGTTTTACTTTCAGCCACCACAACCTAATATCATAAGTAGCAAAGAAGTTATTCTAGAGCGGTTAGAGAAAGTTAATAAGTTAATCACACTGGAGGCATATTATTCAGAAGTTAAAGATTATAGTGATTACTATTACTATGATATTAGTTTGCTTAGAAAGAAAGCACTCGTTCGAGTAAAGGCCAAAGTAAGCATTGGCTATGACTTCAAAGATATTAACATGGTTGCGGATGAAAGCACAAAGACTGTAACCATAAAAGGTTTCCCAGATCCTGAAATTTTGTCTATAGATCACGATATAGATTATTATGATATTACGGAGGGTACTTTTAATTCGTTCACCACATCAGATTATAACAAACTGAATGCGGATGCGAAGGATTTTATTCGAACCACTGCGGAAGAGAACGAAACAATTTTCAAAGAGGCTTCAGAAAAAAAGGATGAATTAATCGATATGTTTAGCTGGATGTTGCAAGCTGCAGGCTGGGAATTGAAAGTTTCATCTAATAATCAGGATGTTAAAAAGCTAGAAAATTCATATTAATCGAATAAATTTTATACATTGCGGTTGATTTATGTCAATAATATGGCGCAGATGAAATTGAAGCTTTTAAGTCCTCATGGTAAGCCTTAATACCCTTATCACCTGTAGAACATCCTTTTGAACGCTTTTGTATAACCTGCGCCACCTTTTATTCTGACATCGCATCATTTTAACAAACATTTCACTCCACATCCTGCTTTTCATATGTTATTTATTCTATCTTGAAATAGATTTAGGATACACGAATCATTTTTCTATTTTTGCTTAGAGGAGATTTATATCATTCTATTGTTTTTTTTGTAAGATTACGAGTCAATTTTGAATTGACCGTTAGAATTTTTGCAATTAATTATGAAGGTGATATGGCTATCATCCTCTATGAAGTGCACCTTAATTTTCAAACTAAATAAAAAATTTAATGGACTGGAATAAGAATTACCCAGATAGTGGAACAGTGTTAGGACACCCTTCACAATTGTATGTGTTGTTTTTTACCGAGATGTGGGAACGGTTTTCCTATTATGGTATGCGGGCATTATTGGTACTTTTTCTTACAGCTGCAATCCTAGGTGAAGGTGGCGGCGGTTATGGCTGGTCTGAGGAGAATGCGTTAGAACTTTACGCACTATACACAGGATTGGTATATTTCACACCGATGATAGGTGGATACTTAGCGGATAGATTTTTGGGTTATCGGAAAGCAGTAATTATTGGAGCTTTTGTAATGGCAGCTGGTCATGGATTTATGGCGTTAGAGATTCCGGTCTTTTTCTTTTTGGGTTTGACTTGTTTGATCGTAGGAAATGGACTGTTTAAGCCGAATATTTCTTCCATGGTAGGACAGTTGTACAAAGGAGAAGAAGAGAAAAAAGATGGTGCATATACCATATTTTATATGGGGATCAATGCTGGAGCTTTTCTTGGAATTCTGCTTTGTGGATATATTGGAGAAAAAATAAGTTGGTCATATGGTTTCGGACTAGCCATGATCTTTATGGTTGCAGGAGCAATTCAGTTTTGGTTATCTAAGCCAATATTTGGTGAAATAGGCGCGAAAATAACGAAGGCTAAGGAAGATGTAATTGATAAAGTAGTTGAAAAGGCAGGAAGTGATAGAATGAAAAAGTGGATCATTTCTGGGGTTGTTATATCTGCTTTGGTTTTTATACTTCAGAGGTATTTAGTAGCACCAGAGGCAATTAATGATATTGCTTTAAAAATTGTAAATAGTTATGTAATACCACCGCTTCTTTTTGGTAGTGTTATTGGAATAATAGGCTATATCGTGACAGATCCTAGTTTAACAAAAGTTGAAAAGGATAGAGTTTGGGTGATTGTAATCTTAACTTTATTTACGGTCTTCTTCTGGTGGGCTTTCGAGCAATCTGGGGGATCGATGACTATATTTTCTAGAGATTATACAGATAGGAGCTTAACTGGAATAGGTGCTACCGTATTTAACACCATTAATACTGTCTTAACAGCGGGAGCCTTGGCTGTAATTACTTGGGTTTTACTTAAGTTGTTTAAAGTTACATGGAAGAATATTTCAACTGCAAACATAGTGCTCTCGATCAGTTTTATTATTATTTGGATCATTGTAATTCTAATGTTAGGATTTGAGTGGGGGATGTTCAAAGGAGTTGCTGATGCACTCGGTTTAAAAATTGATGAAAATGTAACGGAGGTTCAAGCCTCTTGGTTCAGTATATTAAATTCCTTTTTCATTATTACGCTAGCGCCATTATTTTCTAAGTTTTGGGAAATGAAAATTATAAAATCAGGACCTGTGAAGTTTGGAATTGGATTAATACTAGTAGGCTTAGGTTTTGGAATTTTAGCATTCGGAAGTATGGGCATACCTAAAGGAGCTGAAACGGCATCTGTAAGTATGATTTTCCTAGTTCTTGCTTATTTATTCCATACGATGGGAGAGTTATGTGTTTCTCCTGTAGGACTTTCATATGTTTCTAAGTTGGCTCCAGTACGATTAGTAGGAATTATGTTTGGAGTATGGTTTATCGCTAATTTTATTGCTAACTGGTCTGCTGGTATGACAGGTAGTGCTATTGAAGCAATATCAGCGAATTATGGAATTGCAGGATTCTTCTTATTATTCACAGGTGTCTGTGGAGTCGCAGGACTTGTGCTCTTTGCGCTTAATCCGATAATGAAGAAAATGATGCATGGTGTAGATGATTAGATGATCATCGTATAAAATATATGTTACCTTCTTAAGAGAAGGACATGAATAGTCTTGTAATGTTTCCAGCAGTTTTGGAGAGATTACAGGACTATTTTTAGTTTGAGAATAATGTTGTATTAACAGACTTGAGCTAGAAAAGCATTATGTTCTATAACTTAATATCTGAAAACTAATCCTAACGCTATACCCCACTGAAATGGATAATATGTTTTCTGCCAATTATAAGCTGTCAATGCTGATTTGTAAAATATATCCGTGATAATCTGCGTCCGATCATTCATTTCTACCATTATTCCCGTGGCCAACTTAAGAGCTGCGCCCTGTTTTACACTAAAGTCTTTGATTATGTTTTGATCATATTGAAACTCAAAATCAATATATGGTCGAACATTTGTTTCACTTTTAAATTTATGTCTTATTCCAATTATGTAACTAAGAAAACGATAGTTGAATTCCGTTTTGATAATTGGATAGGAAGGTAGACCAATAACCCACACATCCTCTCTTTCTTGGAAGAACGAATAAGAGGACAGACCAATACCGATTTTAATATCTTGATTTGCTGAAATAGACTTAAGAAGAGCTAATTCATACTGACTTCTGCTTCGCGGATACTGCCTAAAGTAGTTGGTGCCTTCAATATAGGAAACAACAGCAACTGGTGCATTATAATGAAGTGAGTTAGCGTAACTGTATTTTGCTTGAATACCAATTACTTTTTTTGATGTGGTCTGTGCACAAATACTGGACATGGAAATAAGTAGGCAAAATGCAATTAAATTGGTCATTTTCATGGCATGGATGATTTTACATTTTGATCAAATCCTATACTTAGAACAAATGCAAATGCTGTATAATCCTTAAATTAATAATATTTTCAGAATAATATTTACTCTAAGACAGCTTCATCACGGAAAAGATTAACGCATAATCATCTTAAAACCCTTTCCCTCACACCCGTTTCTAATCAAAAACAACCGTCTTATTATTATAAGATAGCACTTGATGATTCAAGTGTGCCCAGCATGCATTTGCAAGAACGATCTTTTCTATATTTCGTCCCTTCCTTTTCATATCATATATGGAATCTCGATGCGAAATATGGATAACGTCTTGGGCGATGATAGGTCCTTCATCTAGATCAGTCGTAACGTAATGGGCAGTTGCACCCATAAACTTAACTCCACGGCGATGAGCTGACTCATATGGACGTGCTCCAGGAAACGCTGGAAGTGAAGAATGATGAATATTGATAATCTGGTTTGGATAATTAGAACAAAAATCGTCAGAAAGAATTTGCATATATCTAGCAAGAATGATCAACTCAACTTTATGCTCTTTGAGCAAAGCTAACTCTTTAGCCTCTAATTCAGTCTTATTAGCTTTCTTCACTGGGAAATAGTGAAAGGGAATTCCAAATTTCTCTGAAATACCTCTGAATTTTTCGTGATTACTAATGATGCATTTAATATTAACTTTCCACTCTTTAGACTCATGCCTAGAAAGTATATCCAGAAGGCAATGGCTATACTGAGAAACGAATAAAGCGATATTTATTTTCTTAGGAAGGAAATGCAGTTCATGAATAGCATTGAACTTGCTAACTATCATGGTCTCAAAGTATTCTGCTATCTTATTCTGAGGAATGATAAAGTGTTCTAGTTCCCATTCAATTCTCATATAGAAACGATTATCATCACTATCTACATGTTGATCTAGATTGATAATATTCCCTTGATTTCCCATGATGAAATCGGTAACTTCTGCTAATATTCCACGCTGATCCTCGCAATGCATTAAAAGTACTGCCGTCTGATTCTTATCCATAGTAAATTGGTATGCAAGTATCTTACCAAAATTATACAATAAGCCTAGTCCGTATGAAATAGTAGCCTAATATAATCTAATCCAAATCATCACCTTGAAGATTAAGTCGATATAAAATCACCCACTAGGGTGATTTTCAAATTCTCGGATTAATCTATTTTTGACCCATAAGTTTTTCATCCCCTGAAAAACGAATTGAACGCAAATTTTAGAGGCTGACTTTTTTCAAGAGTCAGCCTTTTTGTGTAATAATGGGATATCTATAGATTTACAGAAGTTGATTTTATTTCACCATTTCTCAGATAATGTATGATCGAACTTTCTTCAGATGATAGATTTTTTAACCGATCAGTAAGCTGGAGTGTGCTACCAATTGTTTTATCATTTATTTTGAAAATGATATCGCCTTTCTGGAGACCGGCTTTATCTGCTGCAGAATCTTTGATGACTTCCTTGATTTCTACTCCATCTACATGATTCTCTGGAAATACACCTAATCTAGGTTTTTCATTAGAAATTACTTCTACTCTAATATTACCATCAGTCGTTTCTACCACATCAATATCGACGTTGTCTTCTTCTATATATTTTTTCATTTTTTCTGGCATCTGACCGTCTCCATCCCATTCAAGCTCCTGCTCATTACCTTCATCATCTATAATTTTGACTCTAATTTGCTTAGAATTGCTCGAGTCTTCTTCATTCACCTCAACGCTCACTTCTTTTCTTATGGTCTTTGTTTTGCCATCCATTTCTACATCTACACCAAGTTCCTTTTTCTTTTGTTTGATATATTCCTTCGCTTCATCTCCAGTTTTCACAATTTTATGAGTAACTACATTGCCGTTTGCGTCTGTTGTTTTTTCAATAACTTCAATCTTAGTTTCTTCTACTTTCTGGGCATTGGAAGCGAAACAGAAAAAAAATAGGAAGACGAGTATGCTCGCAAAATTTAGTAATTTCATAACCTTATATTTGTTTCTTAAATTTAGTGAATTCTAATGGTAGTTAAACTAAAAGTATTGTTAAATAATTCCAAAACTGTTGACTAACAACATTTTATATTGTGTTTTAAACTGGGGGCTAGGACACGCTAGTCGTTCAGTTCCTATCATTCAAGGGCTTTTAGACCAAGGACATCATCTATCTATTGCTTCGGATGGAGTAGCACTGGACTTATTAAGAAAAGAATTTCCAAGTCTTCGATCATTTGAGCTCACTTCTTATGATATTGTCTATAAGTATGAATCCATTGTGGTTAATATTTTAAGTCAATGTCATAAGTTATTCAATGCTGTAGCTGGTGAGAAGCAAGAAATTGCACGGTTAGTTGAAGAATATGGTTTCGATCAGATTATTTCCGATAATAGATTCGGTTGCTATCATGATCAATGTAAAAGTGTCATTATTACGCATCAGATACGTCTTTTACACATGAATTCCTTCATTCAAGCTTCTGGAACAAGGATGAATATGTATTTACTCAACAAATTTGATGAATGTTGGGTGCCTGATTTCGAAAATGAAAAAGGGTTGTCTGGACGAATGAGTCACGAAATTGACCTAAAAATCCCTATTAAATTTATAGGAACACAATCCAGGTTTTCATCTATTCCTCTGCCGACTCATCCTAAGTTTGAGACGATTAGCATATTGTCAGGTCCAGAGCCGCAAAGAAGCAAATTCGAAGATGCTTTAGTCAAAAATTTGCAAAGACTAAGTGGAAAACATTTGATTGTAACGGGAAAACAAATCGACGACTATAGTGATGGTAACATCTTCTTTGTTGGATTAAGAGAAGTTAAAGAACTAGCATCATTAATTGCAGAAAGTAAAGTGATTATAAGCAGATCTGGTTATTCTTCATTGATGGATTTCGAAGCTATGGGTAGGAAATCAATATTGGTACCGACTCCTGGTCAGACAGAGCAGGAATATTTAGCAAAGTGGATTGCTCCTACCAGTAAACATATTGTTTTAAGTCAAGACAATCTGGACTTACGTCATGTTATTCACTAAACGATTCTAAGTGATTCTCTATGCCCTTATTAACTTGTTCTAATCCATTGCATAGCATTGCAATTCTATTATTCGTATACTTCCAGTCGATGATCAAACCATCAAAGTAGTGCCTCAAAATTTTATCCATTTTATCACAATCATTTTCGGCAAAGTAAGTACACCATTGACCTGAATCTTTTAATTTTCTCATCATTAGGCCATTATTTGCGAATTGTAAAGGACCTGATATATTCTTAAAACTCAAGTTGAAATCTTTGTTCTTAGACCACCGCATAAAGTGGATCATGTAATCATTATAAGCCTGAAACTTATTAATGAGCTCATTCGTGGATAATGAAGTAGTGGACTTAACTCGCCATTGGTTGTTTTCTGGTATAAATGGATAATCAGACGAATATTCGTTTTCGATTTTACGAAGCGTTACTAAATTTTTGCTGTCGGGAAAAATAAAGTGATTTAGGTGTTTTTCTGTTTTCAATACAAGTTTCCATTGTTGGCCATTCGATCGAGTTAAAGAAAGAGTATCGTTTGAATGTGTGTATGTTCCACTTTCGTAGTGATTAAGATACATGGAATAGGAACCATTTTCGAATAGATCGATAAAGGATTCTTGGACAAAGTGGCCTTTAAAATCTGAGTTGCTTTCATTGGCATTTTGAAAATTAGACCTAGAAGAATTAGCGGTATAGTAGTGCCCGCTTAACTTAGCATTTTCATTGTGACAGCTTATGAAAGGCAGAATGAAGAGAAAAGAAATTAGAAACTTGGTCATTCACGATTCTTTATCCAAAGCTAAAAATAAAAAACCATAGAGTTGGTATTACTCTATGGTTTACGTTTTTAATTGGTAGATTAGAATGTATGTAAATGTGTATATTTTCTAATATAGAACCGAAACTAAGGTTAATTTTCTAATAAACAAACCAAATTTATACATTTAACGTTATGCCGACTATATATCGATATTTGCGTATTTCGCATGTGATTCTATGAAAGCTCTTCTTGGCGGTACTTCATCACCCATTAATACAGAGAAAATATGATCTGCATTTATTGCATCATCGATCGTAACTTTCTTTAATATTCTTGTCTCAGGATCCATTGTTGTATCCCATAATTGGATAGCGTTCATTTCCCCAAGACCTTTATAACGCTGTACTTTTACACCTGCATTTTCCTGACCTTTAGAATACTGCTCGATTGCATCTTTTCTTTCTTCCTCAGACCAGCAATATCTAAATTGCTTACCTTTTTTTACTTGATATAACGGAGGAGAAGCGATGAATATATGACCATTTTCAATTAGTGGTCTCATGTATCTAAAGAAGAAAGTTAAGATCAAAGTAACAATGTGAGAACCATCGATGTCGGCGTCACACATGATGACTATCTTATGATATCTTAATTTCTCAATATTCAGTATTCGTTCACCTTCTTTTTCTTCTATAGAAACTCCTAGTGCGGTAAACATGTTTTTGATCTCCTCATTTTCATAGATCTTATATTCCATTGCTTTCTCAACATTAAGAATCTTACCTCTTAATGGAAGGATCGCTTGAAACATTCTATTTCTTCCCATCTTAGCTGTTCCACCTGCCGAATCTCCCTCAACAAGGAAAATTTCAGATTCTCCTGGATCCTTGGAAGTACAATCGGAAAGCTTTCCTGGCAGACCACCACCTGTTAAAATGTTCTTACGCTGAACCATTTCACGTGCCTTTCTGGCAGCGTTTCTTGCTGTAGCAGCAATAATAACTTTTTCAACTACTCTTTTTGCTTGCGAAGGATTTTCTTCAAGGTATGCTTTTAATACATCCCCGACACATCGAGAAACGATACCTGTCACCTCGGAATTTCCAAGTTCACCTTTAGTCTGTCCTTTGAATTGTGGTTCTGGAACTTTTACAGAAACAATTGCAGTTAATCCTTCTCTGAAATCCTCTCCAGAAATAGCAAATTTAAGCTTGGAAAACATATTGTTGTCTTCTCCATATTGCTTGAATACCCTTGCAAGTGCTCTTTTGAAACCAGAAACGTGCGTTCCACCTTCTCTAGTGTTAATATTATTTACAAACGAGAAAATATTCTCTGAATAGCCTGTATTGTATTGTAATGCAACTTCCACTTCTACATTCTCTTCTTTTCCGATAGCATAGATCGGCTCAGAAATAAGTGGAGTTCTACTTTCGTCTAGATATTTTACAAATTCTCTTAGTCCTCCTTCAGAATGAAAAGTTTCACTCTTGAAAGAACCATCGTCTTCTGTTTCACGCTCATCTACGATTGTTAAGGTTAATCCTCTATTCAAGAAGGCCATTTCTCTTAACCTCGTCTGAAGAGTTTCGAATTTATAAACTAAAGATTCGAAAATCGTACCATCCGGCTTAAAGTGAATGGTTGTTCCTGTTCTATCAGTTGTTCCAACTTCTTCTACTTTAGTAACGGGCTTCCCTTCAGAGTATTCTTGAGTGAAAACTTTTCCATCTCTATGAACTTCTGCTTTTAACATGATGGATAATGCATTCACACATGATACACCCACACCGTGAAGACCACCTGATACTTTATAGGTGTTTTTATCAAACTTTCCACCGGCATGTAGTACAGTCATTACAACTTCTAATGCTGATTTCTGTAATTTTTCATGCATTCCAGTAGGAATACCTCGACCATTATCTCTTACGGAAATGGAATTATCTTTATGAATGATGGTTTCTATCAGGTCGCAATGTCCAGCAAGGTGCTCATCTATAGAGTTATCGATTACCTCCCAGACTAAGTGGTGTAGCCCTTTAGAGTCGGTGCTACCAATATACATGCCCGGCCTTTTTCTAACCGCCTCTAATCCCTCTAACGCTTGAATATTATCCGCGCCGTAATTACCGTTTTCAGTACTCATATATTATAAATATTTTTTATAAGTTAACAGGCTGCAAAGATACGTATTTTAAAGGTCTTTTTATAGTTTTGTTTTTCTATAAAAGTTGATACGTTTAAGTTATTTTTAAATAGATAAATGGAGCATAAGTTTAACATTGAAACACTAGCGGATCTGGATGATCTATCCGTTAAAATTATCGCCTTATCGGAAGCTTATAAAGTTTTCATTTTCAATGGCGATTTAGGCTCCGGCAAGACTACTTTGATTAAGAAATTAATAGCGAAATTAGGTTGTGATGACCATGTAAGTAGTCCCACTTTTTCTATTGTCAATGAATATTCAGGGCCGATATATCACTTTGACTTGTATCGGATTAAGGATACAGAAGAGCTAGAAGATATTGGTTTTTTTCAATATTTAGATTCTGGAAATTACTGTTTCATCGAATGGCCAGGTATTGCGGTACCATATTTGGATATGCCTTTTGTAGAAATTAAAATGTCAATATTGGAGAATAACACACGAAATGTGCTAATTTTAGGGTCATGAGCAGTCCAGTGAAACCGGGATCATTTTCTACATTTTTCTCGAAAGGTCATTATGAGACCCAGACAGAGATGTTAGAAGTTGCCGAAAAATCAAGAAAGTTAACCATTGGGATTCCATTGGAGACCACATTACAAGAAAATAGAGTGGCCATCGTTCCACATTCTATCCGAATTTTGAAAGGCTATGGCCATGATGTGTTAGTGGAATCAGGCGCTGGTGCTAGTTCCAGCTTTACAGACAGAGATTATTCTGAAGCAGAAGCGGAAATAACAAAGAATAAGAAAAAAGTATATGAGTCTCACATCATTATCAAGACTCAACCTCCTACTTTAGAAGAAATAGACTTAATGCAAGTCGGACAGATATTGGTTTCGCCTCTACCTCTGCCGATTATTTCTAAAGAATACATCGAAAAATTACAATCTAAGAAAGTACATGCCATCGCGATGGAACACATACAGTCTGAAGATGGTAGTTATCCCATCGTAAGGATGATGAGTGAAATTGCAGGAATGGTTGCGATGCTTACAGGTGCCCAACTACTAACAAAGTCCAGTGGCGGGAGAGGTGTGTTGCTAGGCGGAATTTCCGGAGTGCCGCCTGCTAAAGTTGTTATTTTAGGAGCTGGAGTCGTAGGAGAACATGCTACTCGAACAGCACTAGGACTTGGAGCTTCTGTCAGAATATTCGATAATGATATCTATAAAATAATGCGTCTCCAGAATCAAATTGGGAGGCCATTACATACCTCTGCACTGAATCCAGTATACCTTGCTTATCAATTGCTTAGTGCGGATGTGGTGATCGGAGCCATTCATTCTAAAAACGGAAGATCTCCAGTAATTGTTACGGAAGAAATGGTGAGTAAAATGAAAGACGGTGCTGTAATTATCGATGTGAGTATCGACCAAGGTGGCTGCTTCGAAACTTCCGAAGTTTCTACCCTTAAGAACCCCACGTTTATCAAGCACGGAGTTATACATTACTGTGTGCCGAATATTGCCTCTAATGTGGGTCGAACAGCTTCTATATCTATCAGTAATATCATTACACCGATTATTCTAAAATTGAGCAACTCAAGAGACATCGCAAGGTTGCTTTTTAATGATGTGGGTATCCGAAATGGTGTTTATATCTTCCAAGGAAAATTGACGAATGCTTATTTAGCGAAGCGATATGACCTGAAGTATACAGACCTGAATTTGATATTGACGAGTGGTTTATAGGTCAATGTTGATTCACCTGCTTCTGGATTTATTTTTTGCAGGGTGAAATTTTAATTTTTGCTGGATCTAATGGAAAATAGAGTCAAGTTCCATGATTAAAAGATCAAGACTTTCGATTTCTTCTTCGTATAAATCTGAGAAATAAGTTGCCACTTCATAATGAGGAAGGTCAATATTTTCAGGACCTACAAATAAATTAGATAAAATGGATGGAATTAAATATCCGATAGTTGCTTACGATATATCTGATGAGAAAAATAATCTATTATTGGATAGCAAATCCTATCTTTAAAGTAAAAAATTAGCTCTAGTATAAAAGCCATATTAATATTTGCGGGCATTCTGCTCTTTATCGTTTTCTACTTTAGAGCAAATGTAAGTGAATGTTCTGAAAGGATTTCATACGATGATATTGACCTTAATGCTAACATTGACATAGATTCTGTTTTTACTCCAATATCAAAATTGGATAGCGCGGAGGTTAGAGCTGGCTGGAATAATATCCAATTGGAGGCCGAAAACAGTGTTGTAGAAAAAGGATACTCGCATCTAAATATCGTCTATCATGGAACGCTAGGTCAAGGACATTATACAGCTTACTTTTTACCGATGAATTATGATGAGCAAAAGAAATATCCCACTTTAGTCTGGTTAAATGGTCTGAATCAGGTTGATCCTTCTGTTTTTTTAGAGCATGATTATTTTGAAAGGATGCGGATAGAACTGAGTGATTATATTATCATTGTTCCATCATTTAGAGGACAGGCTTTGGTGTATCGAAATAAGAAATATTGTTCAGATGGATTCTTTGGAGATGCCTATGATGGTGCAGCCACAGATGGTCTAAGAGCATTGAATCTAGGAAAAAAATTGTATCCCATAGATGAGTCAAGAATTGCTGTTGCAGGTCAGTCTAGAGGGGGAACTGTTGCATTGTTAATGGCTGCTAGAGACTCCATGATTCGAACGGTTGTGGATATAACAGGGCCAGTCGACTTTTATGATAAGCGAAGTTATTATAGGTATGGCAAGCAATTTAAGTATCAATTTTTAAGTCAATCAAAAAACCTTAAAACCATCAGGCATAAAATGATTGCTTCTTCTCCTATTTATTTTTTGGAAGATTATAAGCACCCTATTTTAATTGTTTATGGAAAGTCAGATCGTGTTGTTCCTATAGAAAATGCTGAAAAGCTAATTTTAAAATTGAAAGGAAGAGATTATTTTGAAGCTAAATTATTAAATCGCGGACATGATATTAGGGCCACAAAAATTATTTTCGATTGGCTTAAAATTCATAATAATTAATGAAAATAACAGATAATGAGTAAGAAGTTAGTAATTATAGGTGGCGGTGGAAAAGGAGGACCCATAGCATCTTGTATAGAATACAATAAGATTAATTATGATGATAATGAATATGTGGTTTATGGTTTCTTGAATGATGTAGAAAGCCAAGAAATTAATGGCTATCCAGTATTGGGGAAAATTAATGAATACGAGAAACTCTTGAACGATCCAGATGTCTACTTTGTATTTGCCATTCATTTAGTTAAGAATAACATAAAGGCAGATGAGCTATTTAAGACTTTCAAGATTCCGAAGGATCGATATGCAACAATAGTTCATAGAAGTGCTGTGATTGCTCAAGGTGCAATATTAGAACCTGGTGTAGTGGTATTAGCTCAAGCTTATGTCTCGAATGCACACTTGAAATTAGGGACTTTGGTAATGGCGGGAGTAATAGTAGGTCATGATGCGGTGGTAGGCCCGCTTGCATTTCTTTCAGTAGGGTGTATAGTTGGATCACGCACTAGAATAGGAAGAAGTGCATTCATCAGCTTGGGGGCGAAGATTGTAGAGCTCAATGAAGTGGAAGATTTTGCAATAGTGGCAGCTGGAGCGGTGGTTATTTCTAATGTTCCTACGAAAACCGTTTATGGTGGTGTACCTGCAAAGTTTATGAGAGAGATATAGCAAACGCACTGGAATCTTAAATCCTATTTACTGGATCACTAATCTATATGCTTTCTGGTAGGAGCAAAAGGTGTCGTAGGAATTAGATATTGAAGGACTGACTTTTTCGATGGATCCAATAAAATAATGAGTCATGGTTTTGTACACTAGGGCTTTAATGAAAAAACAGATAATAAGTACAATTTCTAAAAATTACTGCCTTCTCGCTTACTAGCCCATATTAGTAAGAGGACAAATTTTAAATTTACAGAATAGAGATGCATTGGATAAAACTGAAAAACCTGAATATCAAATAATTCTGTATTTTTAAGAATATAAAACACTACAAATGAATAAAATACTGACCATCTTATTGTGTTTTTTGCTTTTGCCTTTCTTTGCTTTTAATCAAGGGAATCCAAAAGTTGAAAAATTAGCGAATCAAATTGAAGAAGAAGTTATTGAATTGCGAAGGCATTTTCACCAGTTTCCAGAATTGTCTAATAGAGAATTCAAAACTTCAGAAAGAATTGCAGAAGAATTGCGAAAACTAGGGCTTAAAGTAGACACTGGTATTGCCATTACAGGAGTAGTTGCAGTGCTGGAGGGTGGTAAGCCAGGACCTACCATCGGCCTACGAGCTGATATTGATGGACTGCCGGTCACTGAAAGGACGGACATTCCTTTTGTGTCTAAAGAAAAATCAGAATACCAAGGACTCGAAGTAGGTGTGATGCATGCCTGTGGTCATGATACCCATATTGCCATGCTATTAGGAACTGCAAAAATACTTACACAGATGAAAGACGAAATTGCGGGTACCATTGTTTTTGTTTTCCAACCCGCCGAAGAAGGGGCGCCTCCAGGAGAAGAAGGTGGAGCAAAGTTGATGATAAAAGAAGGTTTGATCGATAATTATGGCATCGAAGTCATGTTTGGTCAACATATAAGTTCTGATGCTCCTGTAGGAAGTATTACTTATAAACCAGCAGGTATGATGGCTGCAGCTGATCGTTTTGTTATTAAAGTCAAAGGAAAGCAAACGCATGGTTCAAGACCTTGGTCAGGTGTGGATCCAATAGTTACAGCTGCACACATAATTATTGGATTACAAACTATTGTAAGTAGACAAGTAGACCTTACTAACGAAGCTGCAGTAATAAGTGTAGGTAAAATATCTGGTGGTGTAAGAAACAATATTATTCCTGAAGAGGTTGAATTGGTCGGTACGATACGAACTTTGGATGAGGATATGCAAAAGAAAATTCATGAAAAAATAAAGCTTACTGCTGAACTGGTTGCTGAGTCACAAGGAGCGAAAGCAGAAGTAGAAATAACTATTGGTGTCCCAGTTACTTTTAATAATCTAGAACTTACTCGACAATTAGTTCCGACATTGTTCGCGGTTGCAGGTGAGGATCATGTTAGAATAATCCCGGCAATTACTGGTGCTGAGGATTTTTCATTTTATGCAAAAGAGATTCCAAGTTTTTTTTACTTTTTAGGAGGAAAATCGCTTGATACGCCTAAAGATGAGGCTTTTCCTCATCATACTCCTGACTTTTTCATTGATGAAAGTGGTCTATTGTTAGGTGTGAAAACACTTGCGAATCTAGCTTTGGATTATGGAAATAGTTTGAAATAAGGAACGTTATAATGCTGTGCGGAGTGTTCAACTTCGCTTGAGAAATCCACTTGATGGTCTCACCTCCAGCTGAGGCTATCAAAAGTGGCGGTCGGGCGGAAATTGATCAAATATAGGAAGACTGTAAGTCATGCGATCAGATCATTATATCATCCTTTATAGCTCCATATCTCACTATACCAACATGCCCAATAAATCAGGTTTGTCATTCACCGTTTCATACTGAATTCCTGCGGCATCCATTCGCTGTATTAAAGCAGGATAGTCTTCTTTTCTTTTCAGTTCTATTCCTACGATAGCTGGACCTGAAGTTCTACTCGTTTTCTTGGTATACTCGAAATAGGCAATATCGTCATTCGGTCCGAGCACTTCTAAGAATTCTCGTAATGCACCAGCACGTTGTGGAAAACGAACTATGAAGTAGTGCTTTAATCCTTCGAAAAGCAAAGACCGCTCTCTGATTTCTTCTGTTCTGGTGATGTCATTATTACCACCGCTGACAATACAAACTATATTTTTACCTTTGATTTCTGTCTTGAATTGATCCAAAACTGAAATGGAAAGCGCACCCGCTGGTTCGACGACGATGGCTTCTTCGTTATACATCTGTAGAATCGTAGAGCAAACTTTTCCTTCATTGACCAAGACCATATCATCGAGGACTTCCTGGCAAATTTTAAAATTGAGATCTCCCACTTTTTTCACTGCCGCTCCATCTACGAATGGATCTATTTTATCAAGAATAACGACCTCACCTTTTTTTAGTGATTCGTACATTGCTGGTGCGCCGATAGGTTCAACACCGATAATTTTAGTCTGAGGACTTAGTTGTTTGAAATAACTTCCGATTCCTGCTGCTAGTCCTCCGCCACCTACAGCTAGGAAGAGATAGTCTATCGGTTCTTTGAAATCATCGAGTATTTCTACACCGACGGTACCTTGTCCTTCTATCGTTCTGAGGTCATCAAATGGATGAATAAAAGACTTTTCATTTTCCTTTGAAAACTTGCTAGCTTCATGAAAAGCATCATCGAAAGTATCACCAGTTAATCGGATGGTAATGAATTCCTTCCCAAATTGCTTAACCTTTTTTATTTTTTGTTGTGGAGTGGTGTTCGGCATATACACAACACCGTGAATTCCTAAGATTCGACATGCAAGTGCTACACCTTGAGAATGATTTCCTGCACTTGCGCAAACGACACCTTTCTGAGCTTGCTCTGGTGGAATGCTAATCATTTTATGATAAGCCCCACGAATTTTATAGGATCTGACGGACTGAAGATCTTCTCTTTTTAGAAAAATATTCGATTGATATTCATCAGAAAGGGTCATATTCCTCATAAGCGGTGTATGAAGAACGACTTCTTTTAGCTTAGAAGCTGCAGTATCAAATGCTGCAAAAGGAATAATATGTGAGACTTTATTCAAATTTTGTTGATTTCAAGTAAATTAGAATTCAAGAAAACTCTAACATTGACCTAAAAAAAAGAGACCTTCGAAATAACCGAAGGCCTCTTTAGATTTATTAATCATTAGATGGTCTAAGTGATCTAACGGTTCGTCCCGTTGTCCACATTTCAGACTCTCTTAATTCTTTCAATTCTTCCTCTAATTTTACTCTATAATCTTCTTTACTATTAGAGTCGATAGATAATTGAGCTTCGTTTCCAGAAGCTACGCTATCATAAAGGTCTTCGAATACTGGTTTAGTAGCATCTCTGAATTTTTTCCACCAGTCTAGAGCACCACGTTGTGCAGTCGTAGAACAGTTCGCGTACATCCAGTCCATACCATTTTCAGCAACAAGAGGGTAAAGCGATTCCGTTGCTTCTTCCACTGTTTCATTAAATGCTTCAGAAGGAGAGTGGCCTCTTGATCTCAATAGGTCATACTGAGCTGCAAAGATTCCTTGGATTGCTCCCATAAGCGTTCCTCTTTCACCAGTAAGATCACTAAATACTTCTTTTTTGAAGTCCGTTTCGAAAAGGTAACCAGATCCAATTCCGATACCCATTGCGATCACTCTATCTCTTGCTTTTCCAGTTGCATCTTGGTGGATAGCGAAACTAGAATTAAGCCCTTTTCCAGCTAGGAATAATCTTCTTAATGAAGTACCTGAACCTTTAGGAGCAGCTAAGATTACATCGATATCATCTGGAGGAATAATGTTAGTTCTTTCTTTATAGGTTACTGCAAAACCATGTGAAAAGTATAATGCTTTTCCAGGCGTAAGATATTTCTTAAGCGTTGGCCACATTTCTATTTGCGCTGCATCAGAAAGAAGGTATTGAATGATTGTGCCTTTTTCAGCAGCTTCTTCAATAGAAAACAAAGTTTCACCTGGAACGAATCCATCTTCGATAGCTTTGTCGTATGATTTAGAAGGTGATCTTTGGCCAATAATTACATTGAAACCATTATCTCTAAGGTTTAATGCTTGCCCAGGACCTTGAACTCCATATCCAATAATTGCAATAGTCTCATCTTTAAGGACATCTCTTGCGTGTTCTAACGGGAATTCTTCCCTAGTAACGACGTTTTCTTCGACGCCACCAAAATTCATTTTTGCCATTGTATTAAGCGGTTTTTTTATGTTTCTAAAAATTGTATAATCTAATTTTGACTCATGCTTATTTCCATCTCCTCCATATATCTGTTCAGCTGTTCCATTGGTTTAGAAATAGCGACTCTTCCACTTCGGACAAATTCATAAATACCATGAGTTTTCAAATCTTTAAATAATGCCTCGGTTTCGTGTTCGTGACCTGTTTTCTCAATAACCGTATATTCCGGCTCTATTCTTAAAATTCGAGCATTGTGTCTTCTGACGATTCTTTCTATCACATCACCTCCTGAGAAAGCTTCGGTGGGAACTTTATAAAGTGCGATTTCTTGAAAAACGATTTCTTCGTTATCATAGTAAAAGGACTTTAAGACCTCGATTTGCTTATCGAGCTGGCCGATTAGTTTTATAACTTGTTCATTCGTTGTCTGAATGACAATGGTGAATCTATGGATTCCTTCCATTGATGATTGAGAAGTTGTTAAACTATCGATATTGATGTGTCTTCGCGTAAAAATAGAAACGACTCTAGAGATTAGTCCAGTTCGGTTTTCCGTAAATACGGAGATCGTAAATTCTTTCTTTTCACTCATTCTAAAATAATTTCTGATACACCAGCTCCTGTTGGAACCATTGGGAATATATTTTCTTCTTTAACAACCATACAGTGAAGAAGGAATGGACCATCATAGTCTAACATTTCTTGAAGTCCAGCTTCTAGTTCTTCGTATTTCGTTATTTTCTTTCCTTTTACGCCGAAACCATCTGCGATTTTTATGAAATCAGGATTGACTAAGGCTACAGAAGAATATCTTTTTTCGAAGAACAGCTGTTGCCATTGTCTAACCATTCCTAAGTATTCATTGTCTAGGAGGATGATTTTCACAGGGACATTCCACTGACTACACATTCCTAATTCTTGTAGCGTCATCTGAAAACCACCGTCACCGATTACTGCGATACAGACTTTGTTCTTATCGCCCAATTGTGCTCCGAAAGCAGCTGGAAGACCGAAGCCCATTGTACCTGCACCACCAGAAGAAACCCACTGATTAGTGCTATTATATTCATAGTATCTTGCTGCGACCATTTGGTGCTGGCCTACATCTGTAGCAACTGTTGCTTGACCTTCGGTCATGTCTGAAATCATTTTAATGGCTTGTGCCATTTTAATTTTTCCATCGGAATCTGGCGCTAGATCTTTAGAGATAACTTTATCATACTCTACCGCTTCACATTCGTCAAATCTTTTATTCCACTCCGGGTAGGATTTCTTCTCTACTTTTTCGATCAGTGCAGCAAGCGCTTGCTTCGCATCTGCATGAACAGGTGCATCAACAGGCACGTTCTTTCCTATTTCACACTTGTCTATTTCTATGTGGATTACTTTAGCTTGCTTCGCATACTTATCAAGATTCCCCGTTACTCGATCATCGAACCTCATCCCTATTGCGATTAATACATCGCATTCATTCGTCAGAATGTTCGGACCATAGTTACCGTGCATTCCTAGCATTCCCTTATTCAAAGGATGTTTCTTAGGGATCGATCCCCAGCCGTGAATAGTACATCCTACTGGAATCCCTGATTTCTCAACAAAAGCTTTAAATTCTTCTTGCGCGTGTGCAATTTGAATTCCATGTCCTGCTAGAATATAAGGTCTCTTCGCATTGTTGATCAATTCTGCTGCTGCATTAATTTCTTCCTCATTCAGTTTTGGAAAAGGGAAGTAACTTCTGATAACAGGTTTCTTGTTATAAGTATAGTCCAAAAATGCGTTTTGTGCATCTTTCGTGATATCGATCACAACGGGACCAGGTCTACCTGAATTAGCTATATAAAACGCCTTAGCAATAACGTCAGGAATTTCTTCCGCTTTAGTTACTTGATAATTCCACTTAGAAACAGGTGTCGTACATCCGATTACATCAGTCTCCTGGAATGCATCTGTTCCGATAACTGCACTATTAACTTGACCTGTAATACAGACTAATGGTGTTGAATCCAGCATCGCATCACCGATTCCAGTGATTAAGTTAGTCGCTCCTGGACCTGATGTTGCAATACAGACACCAGTCTGCCTAGTAACTCTTGCATAACCTTGAGCTGCATGTATAGCACCTTGCTCATGTCTTGCAAGAATATGTGTTAATCGATCTTCATAATCATAAAGGGCATTATAGAATGGCATAATCGCACCACCTGGATACCCAAATATAGTATGTACATCTTCGGCTAGAAGGCATTTTATAATGGCTTCCGCTCCTGTGATTTTGATCGCTTGACCATTCTCACTCGGAGACGTTTTTGATTGAATTGCTTTTTCACTCATAGTACAATATTTATTAATCAGTAACACATCCTTCAGAAGCAGTGGAAACGGAATTGTAATATTTCTTAAGTATTCCCTTTGTTGCTTTTGAAACTGGTTTAACCCAATTTTTTCTTCTTAATTCTAACTCTTCGTCAGAAATCTCTAATGTCAATTTATTGTTAACCGCATCGATCGTAATTACATCATCATTTTGGATAAGTGCGATGTTTCCACCTACTTCTGCTTCTGGTGTAATATGGCCTACTACAAATCCATGTGTACCACCTGAAAAACGTCCATCAGTTATCAAGGCAACCGTATTTCCAAGTCCAGCACCCATAATTGCAGAGGTTGGCTTAAGCATTTCCGGCATTCCTGGTCCTCCTTTCGGCCCAGAATATCTAATTACGATAACTTGACCTGGTTCAATTTTTCCAGCAACGATAGCATCATTAGCATCTTGTTCTGCATCGAAAACTCTAGCAATTCCTGAGAAAAGTTCTCCTTCTTTACCAGTAATTTTAGCTACAGATCCTTCTAACGCAAGGTTCCCGTATAAAATTTGCAGGTGTCCTGTTTTCTTTACAGGTGTATCTATAGATTTTATTACTTTTTGATCATCAGCAAGTCCTGGAACTTCCGCTAAGTTTTCAGCAATAGTCTTTCCAGTAACGGTCAAGCAGTCTCCATGCAGAAAGCCAAGTTCCAACATTCTTTTCATCACAGCAGGCACACCACCTACATTAAATAAGTCTTCCATTACATATTGCCCACTAGGTTTCAAGTCAGCTAAAAATGGAGTGATGTCGCTTAATCTTTGGAAGTCATCTATTGTTATTTCGATGTCTGCAGCTTTAGCCATTGCGATCATATGCATTACTGCATTGGTAGATCCTCCGAGTACAATGATGGTTCTAATAGCATTCTCGAATGCCTTTTTCGTCATGATATCGGAAGGCTTAATATCCTTATCTATAAGGTTTTGGATTGCGTTTGCAATTTTTGCAGATTCACTACTTTTTTGATCAGATGTTGCTGGAATAGAAGAATTGAAAGGAAGACTCATTCCCATTGCTTCTATTGCTGAAGACATCGTGTTCGCCGTATACATTCCACCGCAAGCTCCTGGACCAGGACATGCTTTTTCTATAACTGCTTGAAAATCCTCATCTGATATTGTTCCTGCAGTTTTTTCTCCTAGTGCCTCGAATGCTGAAACGATGTCTAATTTTTTATCTAAGTGGCATCCAGGACTAATGGTCCCTCCATAAACTAGGATAGCAGGTCGATTAAGACGAGAAATACCCATCATCGCTCCTGGCATATTTTTATCACAACCGACTACTGCAATAATGGCATCATACCACTGTGCAGAAGCAACTGTTTCTATCGAATCTGCAATAATATCTCTAGAAGGTAGAGAAAAATTCATCCCTGCTGTACCCATTGAGATACCATCACTCACACCTATCGTGTGAAAGATCAGTCCGATTAACTCATCACTATTAATATTGTTCTTAATATCCTTTGCCAGCCCATTAAGGTGGACATTACATGGATTTCCTTCCCATCCCGTACTTACGATACCTACTTGAGGTTTTTTTAAGTCTTCCGTCGTTAAACCCAAAGCGTGAAGCATTGCCTGCGCAGCAGGTTGCGTCGGGTCTTGAGTAACGTGTTTGCTATATTTATTTTTTTCCATATCTCTAAATTATACTTGAAGATCCTACACTTAATTGTTTCTTGTTTATCTGTTCTAAATCTTCAGCAATAATACTGTAAATCAAATCTCCTAACTGTGAGCAGCTATAATGAACTTCTACTTCTAAGTCCTTCGTCATGATTCCTTCTTTCATGCATAAATCAACTGCTCTTTCTACCTCTAACGCTTCTTGTTCCATTTCGAAGTGTCTAAACATCATCGCTACAGAAAGAATCGCTCCCATCGGATTCGCAATGTCCTTTCCCGCTGCTTGTGGAAAAGAACCATGCACTGGCTCGAACAAGCAGGAATTTCTCCCAATACTTGCTGATGGTAGCAGCCCTAGTGAACCTGGAATGATACTCGCTTCATCACTTAAAATATCACCGAACAAATTCGTTGTTAGGATGATATCAAACTGAGCAGGAGAATTCATCATTTGCATTGCTGCATTGTCAATATATAAAAAGCTCGTTTCCACATCTGGATACTTTTTCGCTACTTCTTTTACTACAGATCGCCATAATCTGGATGTTTCCAGTACATTAGCTTTATCGACAAGGCAAAGTTTTTTTCGCCTGTCCATCGCAGCTTCGAATGCTAAAATGGCAATTCTCTTAATCTCTGATTCAGAATATACACAGTGGTCGTAGGCGATTTTTCCATTTTCATATCGTCCTTTTTTGCCGTAGTATATTCCACCAGTTAATTCTCTATAAATGACGAAATTCACATTTTTAATCCGCTTTTCTTTAAGAGGGGATAAGTGTGTTAGATTGTCATAAACTTTTATCGGACGAATGTTCGCGTAGAGTTGTAATTGCTTACGTAAAGCCAGTAAACCTTGTTCAGGCCTCAGGTCACTCTCGAATTTTTCATCATATTTAGGATCGCCTATCGCACCCAACAAAATAGCATCCGCTTTTCTACATTTTCTCAATGTTTCTTCTGGAAATGGACTTCCTGTTTCTTCTATAGCATGAGCACCTATAAAGGCATAATCTAATGAAAAGTCATGATTGTAGCGGTAAGCTATCGCTTGAATACTTTTCTCTGCTTGAGCTATAACTTCAGGTCCGATTCCATCCCCTGGCAGAATAGTGATATTTTTAAGTTGTTTAACTGGCAATCTTATAAATCTTACTTTTCAATAATTGCTCCAAATCTTTATCCTCTACTTGCTTTAATTTGTCAGCTAAGTCTAAGAAGTGATCATAAGCAATATCGAGTTCCTCCTTTGTTAAATCATATCCTATTTGCTTTGCTCTATATGCAATAGCTGCTCTACCACTTCTGGCAGTTAAGACAATGGATGAATGATCAACTCCCACATCTAATGGGTCCATGATTTCATAAGTGGAACGCTCTTTAATAACACCATCTTGGTGAATTCCCGATGAATGTGCAAATGCATTAGCTCCGACGATTGCTTTGTTAGGCTGCACTATCATTCCCATTCTTTCAGAAACAAGACCGCTCATATAACTCAACATTTTAGTATTGATACCAGTCGTATATTGTCCTTTAAATCTTTGATTTATTATCATAACCACTTCTTCTAAAGAAGTATTTCCAGCTCTTTCTCCCACACCGTTAATCGTACATTCGATCTGTCTCGCTCCGAATTGCACACCTGCGATAGAATTTGCAGTAGCCATTCCTAAGTCGTTATGGCAGTGTGTAGATAAAATCGCCTTATGGATTCCATTAACATTATCTCTTAAGTATCCGATTTTTGCTGCATATTCTTCAGGTAAGCAATATCCTGTAGTATCAGGAATATTTAATACCGTAGCACCTGCTTTGACAACCGCCTCACAGATTCTTGCTAAAAATTCATCGCCTGTTCTTCCAGCATCTTCTGCATAGAACTCAACATCCTCTACAAAGGTCTTAGCATATTTTACTGCTGCAACTGCTCTTTCTAGCACTTTATCCTGTGTCGACTTGAATTTATGAAGGATGTGCGAATCAGAAGTACCGATTCCCGTATGAATTCTAGGTCTTACCGCATGAATAAGCGCTTCTCCAGCAACTTTAATATCATTTTCTACAGCTCGCGTTAATCCACAAACTGTTGCATTCTTTATAATTTTAGAAAGCTCGGAAACTGACTCAAAGTCACCAGGACTTGAAACAGGAAAACCGGCTTCTATGATATCTACACCCAGCTCCTCTAGTTTTAGAGCGACCTCTATTTTTTCGTTCTTATTTAATTTGCATCCGGGGACTTGTTCGCCATCCCTTAGCGTCGTATCGAATATGTGGACTTTTTCAGCAGACATCTTTTATTAATTTATTTGAATCATTGAACTGACAAATATATCTGTGTGTTTTGCTTTCACCAATTCAAAATTCTGTTATCTTACGATTTCTAATTTGTATTTGTATTTCGTAATACATTGACAATTAATAGAGTAACAAATATTTAACTACAATGCCTAGTCATCAAAACACAAGTTTGCAGCAGCTGATTAATTGCTTAACTCAGGCTGAAAAGCGACATTTTAAAATAATGTCCAGAAGAAACTCAGGTGGGGAGGACTCGCTGTTTTTGAAGTTGTTTGACTATTTAGACAAGCATTCAGACCATAATGACAAGGAAATTCTAAAAAAAATACCAAAAATTAAGAAAGCACAGATTTCTAATATCCGTGCTAATTTATACAAGCAACTCCTCGCATCCTTAAGATTATTTCATCGAAGTAATAATATTGACATTTACCTAAATGAGCAACTAGATTATGCTCATGTGCTATATGATAAAGGACTCTATAAATCAAGTCTCGACATTCTGGATAAAGCGAAAACGAAGGCCCTAGAGCAAAAGCAATATATGATGGCGCAGAATATGGTGGAATTCGAAAAACACATCGAATCACAGCATATCACAGGTAGTATGTCTGCTAAGGCAATCGAACTAGATGAATTATCGCATTTTTTAATTCATAGGAATCAGAAGTCCGCAAGCTTGTCCTCTGCTTCGCTGCAATTATATGGCTTATACCTGAGACATGGTTACGTTAGGAATCAGAAAGATTATAAGTATGTAACAGAATTCTTCGAAGAAAAACTACCCGTTTATGACTTGGAAGATCTTGACTTCTATGAAAAGTTGTATTACTTCCAATCCTATGTTTGGTATTCTAACATGTGCCATGATTTCTTGAATTATTACAGGTATGCGCAGCGCTGGGTTAATTTGTTCCATGATAATCCAGCGATGAAAGATAAGGAGCTGGCGTCCTATATTAAGGGACTACACAACTTACTCAATGCCTTATTCCTAGCTGGAAAATACAAGAAATTTAAAAAAGCCTATTTAGAACTAGAGCAATTTAATAGTGATGGAGTGCTGAGCATCAATCGGAATGAAGAATCCTTATTGGTATTGTTTAAGAATGTGCACATGATTAATTTGCATTATATGCAAGGTAGCTTTACCGAGTGCCTTGAAATGATGCCAGAGCTAGAGAAAATAATAGTATCTAATAAGTATAACTGGGATCAGCACCGTATCATGGTATTTTACTACAAGATTGCTTGCCTGTATTTCGGAGCAGTACAAAACGAGAATTGTATACACTACTTGAACCTAATAATCAATAATTTCTTTCCAAAAGTTAGAGAAGATATCCAAAGTTTTGCTCGAATTTTAAATTTGATCGCACACTTTGAGTTAGGTAATGAATTACTAATTTCTTATCAAATTAAATCTGTGTATCGATTCCTTTCCAAGATGAATGACTTGCATGAAGTTCAAAAAGAGATTTTCAAATTCCTCAGGAAAACACCGAGAATAGAACCGAAAAACTTAAACCATGAGTTTGGATTATTAAGAGATAAATTAGTAATAATTCGAGAAATGCCATTTGAAAAAAGACCATTTCTCTATCTTGATATCATTGCTTGGCTTGAAAGTAGAATAGAAGGAGTGGCTGTGGAAAAAGTTATCGAAAGAAACTTTAACCTTTTACAAAATGAGAATGCCACCCTCGGTTAATAAAAACATTTTTAAATTGCGAGAAATAATTAAGAGTAAGATGGATGATGAATTAATAAAAATCCAACAAAGGGTTAAAAAGTACCATGAAATTTTAGAAAATACGATTCAGTATAGGAAAGACTGGGATGAAGGGCTGAAAAAAATGATTATGGAAACGCTTGAAAATGTTTCGAAACATACTGGGCTGAAAGCAGAAGTCGAAGTGCAGGATCAGGTAGAAAACATGGAGATTATCGTGTACAATCTGGGACGATCTACCAGTGGAATTTCTGAGAAGTTGGACGAAAAACTGAAGCGACCTATGATTAAGAGCAATGGGGCGCTGATCTATCAGCAGTTGTTTAACGGGAAGGTTCTTGTCCTTGTATCGCTGCCACATATAGAAGGATATGGTGAACCAAGACCACCTAAGACGGTCGAGATTCTCAGACCTGATGAGCTTAAGAAGCCTTTTATTTATAGACATCTAGAAATTTTCTTGAAGGATGTAACGGACTGGGAAGATTACGATGATGACGCACCACAGGAGAGGAGCTCTTTTAATCCTATTGGATTTAATACACAGATTGTACAGGAGGATTAATAATACATTATAGGGCGTGACCCTGAGGGTCGGGCTATCCGGCACTCTTCCCGATTATTATTGAAAAGACGTGAAACATTAATTGTTATTGCTATTTGTAATGGCATCTCAGATTAGATAGAAATTGTAATCGGGATTCAGACAACACCTCCTATCCCTCACGCGAACATTCACATTCAAGAGTTTCCTTATGGTATCGGGAAGTATCTGCTGGAAGAAAGTAGGGCGAAATGGATAAAAGATCAGGCGTTTTTGATAAGAAAACAAGGTGCTAACTTTCTTACTTTTGCATCACAAATAGATTATAATGAGAACGAATACAGCAATCAACTATCAACAATATTTCGAAAAGGGAATTTCATTTGAAGAATACCTTAAAAGATTTGCAGCGGAAATTGCGCTAGGAGAAGGAAGTCCTTTTGCACAGTATCTTCCACAGAACTGGCAACGTCAGAATCGCTTGATCAGAAAAATTAAGCTTAATGAAGATCTGCAGAAAGCGATTGATGATTTGAAACAACCTGTTAATTGGTTGTTGATTACAGAACATTGGTGTGGTGACGCATCGCAGATTAATCCCGTGATCTTAAAGGCGGCTGAAGAAAGTAATGGAAAGATAGATCTTCGAATCAGTTATAGAGATGAGAATGAGGAATTAATCGATGCGCACTTAACAGATGGAAGAAGTAGGTCCATTCCGATCTTGGTACAATTAGATGAAAACTATAATTTGCTAAACACTTATGGCCCAAGACCTGCTGAGGCGCAATTATTAGTCATGGATTTGCTTTCGAAAGGGGAGGATTATAATATTCCACTTCATACTTGGTATGCGAAAGATAGACAGAAGGCTATTCAGGAGGATCTAGTGAAATTGATTGAATCTGCTGTCTAAAAGCTGGCTATGGCTTATGCTTGATAAATAGGAATTTTTAAATAGAAAAGGTCAGAAAAAGCAACTCGCTTTTTCTGACCTTTTTTTCTGATTTTATTTTTCTCTAATGCTACTCCACAACCTCTACCTCCGCTTCTGCTGGCATCTCGAATGTAGCTTGGTCGAAAGTTTCTTCGCTGAACTTAATATCCTTGAATAAATTATCATATCGCTTCGTTGTCACAACCCCATCTTCAGATAAATACCCTGACATGGTTTCGGGCACGAGTAACCCATTTACCTCTTTCCATCCATTGTAATTTAGTGCATTGTATTTCGTGCTTTTTTCTCCTGAGAAAAAGGTAACCGTATAGAATAACCACTCCATTTTATTGGTCTCAGGATCAGAATATATGATATACTCATCCTCTGGTGTGTCTCCTATGTTCTCTCCGTAAGTAATGCTAATTCTATTATAGGTTTTTCCTTTGACTTCTGCTTGATCCAGAACTTTATAATTGATACCAGGATCTGAAACGACAAATGGCATCGCATAGAAATAGAACAAAAGATTGTGATAAAATCTAGCTGATTTTCCACTATATGCTTCTAAATTTGGGCTTACCCAGATGTTCTCACCGTCATTTCCGATTACATATCCGTCTCCTTCTATTCTAACTTTTCTGGTTTTAAGATCGATCTTTTGAATTTCCGTTTTCTCTCCTCTATTGAATTCATAACTTAATGAATTCATTTTATTCCATTGGTCTAATCCACCATGTGCATCCAAGACTAATTTCAGTTCAGCGGGAATGTTGCTCGCTCGAGTTTCTGTTGTTTCGATCGTTTCAGCATCGACTTGCTTTTCATCACAAGAGAAGAGGAGTAATAAAGTAGATAATAGTAAAATACTGTAAAGTTTCATTTATAGGTTTTAAAATTGAATAATAATTTCCGTAAAACTATTCTTAACGATGAGTTCTACTTTATTATCATGAACCCTTCGATATTCTTTACTTTCTACTCCATCTATGTGAATGTTTTGTATTTCAGAGGACAAACCTATAAACTGAATTCGATAATTATGGAAACTAGGTTCATAACCTTTATTAAAAGATTGACCTAAAACAAAAGTACTTCCACTTCCTTTCGTGATAAATCGGGAATAACGATAAGCGCCTTCTTGGTATTGATAACCGTCTAGATCATCCATATAAAATCCACTCGTCGTTTCGCCTTCAGCAAAATAGGTTTTTAACGTAACGGTTTTGATCACTTTTTCACCGACATACTGCATCTTCGGAAAGGTAGGAATGACTGCTCCAGCTCTAATAAAGAATGGGATTTTAGTCAATGGAGCTCTGACAATAAACATTTTGCCGCCTTCGAAAACTTCTGTTGATTCATAGTCATACCATTTACCTTTAGGCAGATAAATCTTCTTAGATCGGATGTTTTTTTGAAAAACAGGGCTGAAAAGCAGGTGCTCCCCTAGAAATCCTTCTTCATTTATATTGACATCAGCGTCATCTGTAGAATTAAAGATGACGGGTCTAAGCATAGGTCGGCCTGTAATGGTATGCTCATAGAAACAGGTATATAAATAAGGAAGCAGCTTGTATCTTAACTCTATAGCTTTCCTGACTATCGCCGTATTTTTAGATCCGAAAGACCAAGGCTCCTGACTACCATGATCTCCTGATGAATGTGTTCTGAAAAATGGATGAAAAACTCCCAGCTGAATCCATCTGACATATAACTCGCCTTCAGGCTGATCAATAAAGCCACCGATATCAGAGCCACAGAAGGAAACGCCCGAAATACTTAATCTTAGGGTCTGGAGATGTGCAAGGTATAAGTGCTCCCATGACGCTAGATTGTCTCCTGTCCATGTACTTGAAAATCGTTGCATCCCACTGAAACCAGATCGTGTAATTATTAATGGTCTTTTATTTCCTGCAAATTTTTTAACTCCTTCTGAAGTGGCTCTAGCCATCTGCATTCCGTATACATTATGGGCTTTTCTGTGGGAACTAGGATGGCCCTCATAATGATGTCGTACATCCAAGGGGAATGTTTTCGAAGGCACATCGAATAGTGCTGGTTCATTCATATCATTCCATATTCCAGCCAAACCAATGTCTTCTATTAGCTCCTGGAAAAGGCCAGCCCACCATTCTCGTGCTTCTGGATTAGTGAAATCAGGAAAGTAGCATTCGCCTGGCCATACCTTGCCTTGCATGTAGGGACCATCCATTCTTCTGCAGAAATATCCCTTAGCTAATCCCTCTTTGAAAACGGAATAATCAAAGTCGATTTTTATCCCAGGGTCGATAATGGCTACAGTTTTAAAGCCATTCGTTTTCAAGTTAGATACCATCTGCTTAGGATCTGGAAAACGCTCTTTGTTCCATGTAAAACATCTGAAACCATCCATATAATCAATATCTAGATATATGGCATCACAGGGTATTTTTTCAGCTCTCATCCTTTCCGTAATTTCCATTACGTTAGATTCTGGGAAATAAGACCACTTGCATTGTTGGTATCCAAGGGCCCATAGTGGAGGCATTTCCGGGACACCTGTAAGCTGTGTATATTGAGCAGAAACATCAAGTAAATCATCACCATAAAAAAAGTAATAATCCATTTCTCCGCCGTTAGCCCAAAAGCTTAAAATATCCTTTCTCTCTTGACCGATATCATAAAAAGTCCTGAAACTATTATCGAAATAGAGACCGAAAGTCTTTCCTTTATAATAGCTGTATAGGAAGTTTATATTTTTATAGAGTGGATCTGTCCCTGCTTTGAATCCAAATTCGTCAGATCCCCAATTGGTAAATCGATTTCCTTTGATATTCTGAAGCGTTGTTTTATCTCCTAATCCATAAAATGCTTGCTCTGGAAAGATCGACTTACTCATTTTTACGTTTTCTCCACCATATTCATGATTTTCTTCCCAGTGAAATCCCTTTTCATCTGATGAAATAAGATTTCCTTCAGCATCATATATGTGGACAAACATTTTATGCTTTAGAATATGTATTTCTAGGTAGTCTGTTTTGATGATAACTCTTTGTTCATCAACATTGCATTCATAGTTGACATGTTCTTTTTTGAACTTAGGATCTATGGCGTAGGAAAAGTCATGTGGAAAATACGGCTTAACGGTATATCTGAATCGAACGATTTTAGAAGTCAGGAGCTCAATTCGTAAATGGCATTCATTGTCCGCTGAACAAGTAATTACCTGGTCCGTTTCGTTAAAAGAGACCATTTCACCTGGGTGCTTTTCTTGAGGACCGTAGACAACATTCATTAGTCCTTCCTCACTGATATCTATCATGTTTTAAGAATTTTAGCGCCGCAAAAATAGCATTCTCTTAGCTTGGAAGTGCTTACAAAGGTTATTTTTTCGGAGGACCGACCCATTTAAAACCTTTGATTTCGGTGAAAAAATAGAAATTGATCAAAATTAGGGCTAGAATGAATTAAAAAATATCGTAAAGTGTAAATAATAGGTTGTCAGTAGAATGTGTCGCGATGAATACATGAATTTTACTTTTTAGGCACGATTTGTGCTTCCATTTATGGTATTAACTAAAAATAAATTTTGAAATGAAAACTACGCTTTTAACAACCTTATTAATCCTAGGTTTAGGATTTTCCAACAGCATTTTTGCGCAGGACGATTGTCCTCAGAAAAATAAAATGAAAGATGGATCTTGTTTGACAATTGTTTATCCTACTGCTGAAGCTGCAGCTAAGGCAGTAAGCGCACCTGCAGAAGTTCTTGTTCTTACAGAAAGTACCGACGGAGCATCGAATGGTACTTATATAGCTCAGTTTGCATGTAGTGAAACAGAAGTCATCTTCACAAAAGGTGGACCTTGTAATTGTTCAGGATATGATGGAACAATCTTAGGAACCTTTAGATTTACCCAAGCAGATATGACTTGTAAATACGACGAAAGAGGAGTGCTTCCTGTAGAATTCTCTTTCTTTAAAGTTGCTTCAGACAGAGATATGGCAATACTTTCTTGGGCTACAGCATCTGAAACTGAAAATGATGGTTTTTATGTAGAGAAAAGTAACGATGGTAAGTTTTTCCAAGAATTCGCTTTTATCGTTGGTGAAGGAAATTCAACGGAAGAAGTGAATTATGAGACTACAGATAGAGATCCATTTTCAGGTGTTAATTACTACCGATTAAAGCAAGTAGACTATAATGGAAGTGAAAGATATTCTAAAATCGTGAAATTAGATTTGAGAGATAAGAATGGCGCACTTGTTAATTTTAATGCGAACAACAATGAACTAGTGATTCGTTCAGAGAAGAAACTAGTATCTATAGAAATCTATGATATGGGTGGAGTAAGAGTGCATAAGTCTACCTTTGACAAGAATGCGAATGAACATACAATTAGCTTGAGTAACCAGAATACGGGTCACTTTGTCGCTGTTATTACGGACGAAAATGGATCAGTAGAAACAAGCAAGTTCGTGAAAATGTAAAAATTCCATAAACTAAAGTTCTGAAAGCTGCTGGGGCGTAAGTCTCCGCAGCTTTCCATTTTCAGTATAACTGAATTCTTCTACCAGATGGATGTGCTTAGGTTTTTCATACTTACTTAGGTTCTTAAAAAGGGGGGGTGTTGCTTTGGTAATCATTACGAGTTTTTCACCCAGAATGTCATCACTAACTTTTGTTAAATAAAACTCTCCATCGAATTCTAATTTAATTTTCTCCTCGATTTCTTCTATTAATAATTTTAACCCACCAGAATTAACCACATTGTCCTTTCGTCCTTTCCAGATCATTTTTTTGGGTCCTTTTAAGTCCACGATGTCATTCGTTAGCAATGGCTGATCCAGAATTTCGGGCGCATGAATAATAAGCTGGCTTTCGACATTGACCTCAAAATCTACATTATCCAAAGCATGGAATGCTATTTCTGATTTGCTCAGATTCTTCACTGCAATATGACTAATCGTTTCCGTCATACCATAACTATGGTAGAACTGTCCGGTTTCTTCATGAATTTTTTCTAAAAGTGATGTAGGAACAGCCGAACCACCGAGTAGTATCTTATCTATTTTTCTGAGTTGATTTAGGCTGCTTGGATTTTGATAAATAGAGGCGAGCTGAGAAGGGGTAAGAGAACAGAACTGAATATTTTTTTCTAGGTCAATGTTATAAAAAGGATCTAACTTAGGTTCTATATATTCGAGTTTGAGATTTCCTATGATAGATCGAATGATCAACATGGTTCCTCCGATCTTGTCAGCAGGAATAGCTAGCAGAACACGATCATTTTCCTTGAGCCCGAAGTAGGAAAGTGAGATTCTAGCAGAAGCAGCCATTTTGCTTTTTTCAAGTAGAATTACTTTTGGTTTTCCAGTGCTCCCTGAGGTAGTAATCTCAAAGAATTCTGAGGTATCATTCCATTTGTCATAGACTGCTTCTATTTTCTCAAAGTAGCTCATCTAATTGCCATTGTCGATTTGGATTATAATGAATATGCTCTCCTTGGATTTCTAGGGGGGAATCTATGTTATTAGTGTATAAACTACCTGTTCCTAAGCCTTGATGACCATTCGGATTTTTGATATAGGTCCACTGACTAATTGCATTAAGTCCGATATTACTTTCTAATGCAGAAGTCGCCCACCAATCTATTCCTAATTTTTCTGCTTCAGATATCCATTCATCAGAAGACTCGAAACCACCTACAAGGCTTGGTTTTAGAATAATGTAAGGTGGTTTGATGGTTTCTAAAAGTTTCTTCTTATCAACTAAATTAAGCACTGGGATAAGCTCTTCGTCCAGAGCAATATCGAGTGGGCTTACTTCGCACAACCTAGCCATCTCTGCTTCTTGTCCCGCTTTAATGGGTTGTTCAATAGAATGAAGTGATAATTCACTTAATCTTTTGAGTTTTTCAAGTGCTTCAGCAGGTGAAAATGCACCATTAGCATCAACCCTAAGAATTAAGTCAGATGCTGGATACTCCTTTCTAATTCTGGCTAATATTTCTAATTCGTCTTGAAAATTGATGGCGCCGATTTTCATTTTCAGGCAGGTAAAGCCTCTTTTTAATAGATCGTTTATCTGGGATTTCATAAAATCTGGTGCGCCCATCCATATCAGCCCATTTATTGGAATTCCATCCCTTCCTTGGGAGAAAGCGGATTCATATATCATACGTTGTCCTCCATTAGCATGATCTAGCTTAGCCATTTCTAATCCAAAGCGAATGGATGGAAATGCCATCAGATCGATCTCAGGATTGTTAACTACCGTGTCTAGCTGATCTTCATAATCTGGTCGATCATCAATGCTTAATCCTGAAAGCGGACTGCATTCGCCTATTCCGATCTTTCCTTCTTCTTCCAGGATCAGATAGTAGGTAGGTTTTTGTTTCAAAACACCACGTGATGTTCCGCTCGGACGCTTAAAATTTAAGATTCTTTTCTTCCAGCGTATTCTCACACTTTCGTCCTTTTGTAGATGAAAGAAAAATAGTCCTTAAGCACTTTGTCATTTATCACTGGCGGAGTGAAAACTTCTAGAATCTTAGCTTTTTCTGAAGTGTTGTAGAAGGATTTTAAGACCTCGCTTAATTCGTTTTCATTCTCAGCGGTTAAGTATTCTAAGTCAAATTTCTCAGCATTTTTTTCACCAGTCATATCATGACTTGCTTCAAAATAGCTGGAAAGTTGAGGAGTGTCTGAAGGTCCTTTTATAATTCTGAAGATACCGCCTCCTTTGTTATTAATGATGATGATTCTTAAGTTGGGATTGATATACTTGTGCCATAATCCATTACTATCGTAAAGAAAACTTAAGTCACCCGTAACTAAAGTAGTAATGCCTAGATAATGATGTGCCGCTCCGCATGCGGTGGACGTGCAGCCTTCGATACCTGAAACACCTCGATTAGCAAAATAAGAAATGTCTTTTCGCTGATTAAAGAGTTGGACATACCGAACTGACGCGCTATTGCCCATCTGAAGCATTGAATTAAATGGTAGCTCAGGTAGTATTAAGCTAAAAGCCTTTAGATCACTGAACGCCGCATCGCGTATAAATAAGTCATGCGCTTCACAACATGCTACTTCTCGTTCATTATATGTTTTTTGAAAATCAAATGGAATATGATGCTCTATAGGAATAAAGGTGGTCAGAAAGTCAACTGGCGCCATCTTGATATGATGTGTCAAATGCTGAAAAGTATCATTCGGATCATTGATGCTGTCGACATGCCAGTGTGATTTTATGGACATTCGATGGAGCAACGCCTTCACCTTTTTAGAGATAATAGAGTGACCAAATGAAAGTAGCAAATCCGGTGTGAAATCATCTAATTTTCCTTCATCAAAACTTTCGATCAGGCGGTCTATACATTGAAAAATAATATCTCCATTAACATTGCTATGCGATTCCGAAAGCACGACGACTGAAGGATCTTCGGCAAGTTGGTTGATCTTTTTATTTATCACATCATTGTTAGGTAGCATTCCACAGATGATCATTTTCTTATCATGTGATGCCCAGATTGCCTGTAATTCCTTTAAACTAGAGTTGGTTAAGGTTCTCCTTGTTTCTACTGGTGTAATGATTTTAGGAAGGTGATCATTTGCTTCCCTATCATACAATGGTTCTTCCAGCGGAATATTGATATGAACAGGACCAGGAACTGCACTATGAGCCAGATTAATCGCTTCATTTATGATTCGATCATTATACCATTGGTCCTCTTTAGTATGGATGCTTTGAGGAAGCTGAAAACTTTTCAAAACGTAGTTGTCATAGATGTTTTGCTGACGTAAACTTTGTCCAGCACCTTGGTCTATCCATTGTACAGGGCGATCGGCAGTCAGAATAATCATCGGAATTCTTTGATAATAAGCTTCCGCAATGGCTGGGGCGTAATTCAAGGTTGCTGTTCCAGAAGTACAGCAGATTACACTGGCTATCCTGGATTGTTGAGCAAGACCTAACGCAAAAAAGCCAGCAACCCTTTCATCTGTAATTTGGAAGTGATGAAAGTTTTTATTGTTGTCAAATTCAATAGCCAGAGGAGCATTACGAGATCCTGGAGAAAGTACAATATTCTTTATATCCTTTAGTTCACAGATCTTAACAAGAGACTGTACTGATTTTTTTGTTGTCGACATGTTTTGGTAAAATATCGGTCAAGGTAGACATTTTTACATTTGTTTCTTCCCATTCCTTATCAATATCTGATTCAGGTGTAATTCCACCACCTCCGAAAAATGAAACTTGATGATTAGCAATTTTCATGCAACGTAGATTGATGAAAAGGTTAAATTGGTTGATATCATCTACATATCCTAAGAAACCACAATAATAGGATCTCTCATGCTGCTCCACTTCATAGATTAAGTCTAAAGATTGTTCTTGGGGCAGCCCAGAAATAGCTGGAGTAGGGTGGAGTTTATTTAAAAAAGGGACAATGCTTTGCGGAGGGATTTCTATCTCAAAGTCTGATTTTAAATGATATACCTTGCCCGTATTATTTGTTCTTACACTAGACTTTTCGAAAGGCAAATCCATAGATTCGCAAAGGGATATAATGTGCTTTTCTACCAATCGGTGTTCATCTATCTCTTTTCGAGTCCATTCTGGAGCGGCCTTCTTTGGATCTATTTTTAAAGTACCAGCAAGAGCAACTGTTTTTGCTTTTTGCTGATGATAGGAGAGTAATAATTCTGGACTTGCTCCCATCCATATTCCATCCCCAGGAATGTGAACTACATACACAAAAGCCTTAGGGTAATGGTCGATTAAGTTTTCAAAAAAGGATTCGATATTTAATTCGCCAGATAATTCTTCCGTTTTGATTCTGGAGTAAATAGCTTTCTTAATACCTTGACTCTTAAATGTTTCTAAATACTTGTTGAGGTCTTTGATGTACTCTTCTTGTCCTACTTCATACAGCAATTGAGGTCTGATTTCAGGTGCGTTTAATGTAGGCAAATCTAAATCTTGCTTTTCCTTTGAATGATAGTCGAAAATATAATCAGGAGAGAAAAATAAGGGAGAGGATTCCTCTCTTTTTGAAAATGGAAAGATGTAAAATCCTTTTTGAGATATTGTAAGATCATCAACCAAAGAAAGCGGTGATTTCTGGATAATAAAAGTTGTTTCTTGTCCAGGTTCTCTGAAAATTACAAAAGGAATATTTTTAGATATTAAGTCTTTGACCATAACCGCTCTTTCTTGTCGTAAAATATAACAGTAAAAATGAAAAATTGTTATTTGAAAGGACAAAAATACATCGCTAAAGATGAAAGTCAATTAAAATATGATGAATTGGAATCTACTTCAAGTGAGATGTCTCATATTCACCATAATATAAGAGCATCTTTTTATTACATTTGTAAGCTTGATATAAAATAACTGAATATGAATTATAGAATCCTGATTTTCCTTTTCACATTGACGATAACTCAAATGAGCTTCGCTCAAGTCGGTCCAATTATAGAAAATGGAGAAGCTCAAATAGTACCTGAATTTTCTGATAGAACTAAATACATCAGACACGATCTATGGGTAGAAACAGAATTTGATACAGATGGAGATGGAATACTAGATAGAATGCATGTGGATGTAACGCGACCGTGGCAGACAGATTCTATGGATTTGAAACTTCCAGTTATTTATGCAAGTAGTCCTTATTATGCAGGGACACAAGGAAATGTTCCGGGAGCATTTTGGGATGTGCGTCATGAGCTTGGAGAGAAAGCTGGACCTAGAACTCAAGCACCAGTTAAACGAAGAGGAGAAAGACCAGTCATTTCTAATGATGAAATTGACAAGTGGGTACCAAGAGGTTATATTGTTGTACACTCTTCTTCTCCAGGAACCGGACTTTCGGATGGTGTTCCAACTGTGGGTGGTGATAATGAATCATTAGGGCCTAAATCAGTTATCGAATGGTTGTCAGGAAAGGATAATGGTTATACAGAAGGAAAAGGTGGTGAGAAAGTGAAAGCTTTTTGGTCTACAGGAAAAGTAGGAATGACGGGAACGTCTTACAATGGCACTTTGCCACTTGCAGCAGCGACTACAGGAGTGGAAGGATTAAAAGCGATCATTCCGATTGCACCTAATACATCTTATTATCACTACTACCGATCGAATGGCTTGGTAAGGTCACCTGGGGGATACTTAGGGGAAGATATCGATGTACTTTTTGATTTTATTTACAGCGGTGACGAAAGCAAGCGGCCATATGGAATGGCTACTGTAAGAGATAAAGAAATGGCAGAAGGAATGGACCGGGAGACTGGAGATTATAACGATTTCTGGGCAGGAAGAGATTATGTGAATGATATGGGACCGATGAAGGCTGCATTATTAATGTCTCATGGTTTTAATGACTGGAATGTAATGCCTGAGCATAGTTATAGAATATACAAAGCTGCGAAAGAGAAAGGGATTCCACATATGGCATACTACCACCAAAATGGCCACGGAGGTCCACCGCCATTATGGTTAATGAATAAGTGGTTTACGAAGTACTTACATGGTGTAGATAATGGTGTAGAAAAACTTCCTAGAGCGTACATCGTAAGAGAAAATGATGATCGTGAGAAACCAACAGAATATGCTGATTATCCGAATCCAGATGCGAAAGATGTTGATCTTTATCTTACGCCAGGTGCTCCTGAGACAGGAAGCCTTTCGTTAAATAAAGGTGCAGGTGGAAAAGAAACGCTTGTTGATAATTTTTCATTTGATGGAGCTTCATTGGCTAAAGCGGAGATTACGAATCACCGATTGCTTTACCTCACTCCAGTGCTTGAAAAACCAGTTCATATTTCTGGGGAAGCAAAAATTAACATCAAACTTGCAGCTAATGCTAAGGCTGCAAATTTATCTGTATGGTTAGTTTCACTACCTTGGAATGATGGAAGAAGATCTAAAATCACAGATAATATCATCACAAGAGGATGGGCTGATCCACAGAATCATCGATCTATTTCAGAAAGTGATCCACTTGTACCAGGAAAGTTTTATGAGTTCTCTTTTAATTTACAACCTGATGATCAGATCATCAGAAAAGGACAACAAATAGGGCTGATGATATTTTCAAGTGATAAGGAATTTACTTTATGGCCAGATCCAGGAACAGAACTTACAGTAGATCTAGGAAGTACGGTTTTGACTTTGCCAGTAGTAGGTGGAGAAAAAGCACTTCAGGAAGCCATAGTTGAGTAAAAACCAAATCATTAGATTTGATTTTAGAAGATTTGTTATGAAAAAATCCTAGCAAAACATTCAGTAAAATTAGGCCATTGTGTGAGAACAATATATAATTTTTCTTAAACTAAGTAAGGTTATGAATTTCTTCAAAATACCATGCCATATCTTCTTCGAAACGGAGAATCTCAGCCAATGATTGAGTGTCAATTTCCACATCTAGATTATTATTAACCTTATTAATTGTATCTGAGAAATCATACTTCATTTTGCTTAAATTATTTCGTTCCATATTACACTCTAAATATTTCATCGAATTTTAGTATCAAGAGTTCAAGTTTGGAAATTAACTCTTCTTCATTAAAATTATAAACTTGAAAATTGTTCTTCAATTGAACTTTCTGAAAAAGTGCAGTATCTTTTTTGTCAACATTAAGAACATTGTTCGGTACTGTTTCTAATTTCATCATTCTAGCTTCCATTGTGGTTAATATTAAAGTGATTAATTTACAATCCCATTAACCAAGTTTGTGCCAATTTTTTAAGTAGTTGATATTTAGTGAGTTACGAAGATGTGCCAAGGGGTATATTGATTAAATATGAGAATTTGATGATATTTAATCAATAACTAAGTGTTGGATTGGATTTGAAATATTTGTTCAAAAATTAGTTTGCTGTAAGTGCTTAACTCTTCATCTGTAATGGTCATAGGGTAGTATTGAATTTCTTTTTTGAATTCATTCCATCTAGGTTGCAAGTGCGACATTTTTTCAAGAAAAATGGTTGAAGCTTCTGGTATATTTTGACTTACATATTTTAGAATCATCATGGAGCCTAAGCTACTTCCTAAAAAAGTATATAAAAGAGCGATAAGGTAATCTGGATGATAGGATTGATCAGAGATAGGTGTAATAGATGATTCTGTTTTTTCTATTTCTAAATTTAAAAAATTGAGACGAATATCTTCAGCTAATTCAGTTAATCCTAAATCAAAATCGAGAAAATGATAAAGTTGCGAATCTGAAAAATTTATCTTTTCACTAAACAACATTTGATTAGTTTGTCTAGTAACGAGGAGCCAATTTTGATAATCCTTTAAATCAAAAGTTTTATTTCTGATTTTGTTGCCGATGCCTCCATTATCAAGTTTTTGGTGAATTGGCATGGTAGCCGCTCTTAGCAGGTCTAGAATAGGACTAGATGACATTTTGGATATTGTTTTCGATAATTTTGAGGCATTCAAGTATTTGTTCTTTAGGAGCGTTTAACTCTAATTTCCTGCTAGCTTTTTGCACATTTAATCTGATGAGATTTAAGTATTCACTTTTATCAAGATCAGCTTTTATCTGAGCTTTACCTTCTTCTAAGATATTAAAAACAGTTCTGTAAAGGTCTTGAATATTGTCTTTTAGCACATAACCATTTGCTCCTTTAAGGATTGTTTGAGCAACTTTTTCCTCGTTATTAAGCGCACCAGTTACAAAGATAAAGGGAACATTCCATGATTTTCGTGATTCTATTAAAATATCTAGTCCATTACAATCTCTCATTTCATAATCGCAAAGGATGATATCCGGTTTAACCCAAGTAACTCGCTCTTTATAATCTGCAAGTCCTTCACCAAGAATGAAGGTGGCATTCGGAAAATGTTTCTTAAGCTTTGCTTTTATAAGTTCTCTATCCGAACTTGTGTCGTCTATAATTAATATGTTTATAATTTCGTCGTTCATGATCTTAATTATGAAGCAAGATATTTATTATTCTGTCTAAAATAAATAATATTTCATATAAAAAATAATGCGACACTTTTAAAAGTGTTAGTGCTCTATACTTACTTACTTACTTTCTATCTAAGAAATCCAGGGTTTTTTTATTTGTGGGAAGGGTTATGATAAATTTGCTACCATTCCCATTTTTATCAGTTATTTTGATTTCGCCCCCATGTCTTTCGACAGCTTTCTTTACAATAGAAAGTCCTATTCCACTTCCTTCATATTCATTATCACTTACTAACCTTCTAAAAAGCTCGAAGACTTTCTCTCGATATTTGACTGGGATCCCAATCCCATTGTCTGAATAATAAAATGTAGAATAATTATCATCCTTTTCACAATCAATTCGAATTAACGGTGATTCTCCTTTCGAGACATATTTTATACTGTTACTTATAAGATTAGAAAAAATTTGATGCATTAATCTAGAATCGCCATAAACTTTTGGTAATTGATCAGCAATTATTAATTGTGCATGAGGAGCGCCAATTTCAAAGTCTTTCCAGATTTCAAAAATAAAATTTTTAAGATTGATCTCATGAAAAAATAGCGCGTCATTGTTTAATTTTGAAAAACTTAAAATATCCTCTATGAATTGTTTCATTCTATCCACGCCATTGCTGATCATGCCTAAGAGTTGCAGCCCATGTTCGTCCATTTTATCTTGATAATCTTCAGCTAATATTTGAGTAAATCCTTCTATTGCTCTAAGGGGTGATTTTAGATCATGACTTACGGTATAGGTGAAACTTTCTAAACTTTTATAGGCATTATCAAGTTCTTTATTTAAGATAGTTAATTCTGTAAATTTTCTGTATAAAAGCTCTCGAATTTCGGACTTAATGAGATGTGCTAATTCAATGTCCTCATCGCTCCATGGAACAGCAGTGTTTTTAGTTTTTCCTATCCATTTTTCGAATGATTTCCGAGGTGTTAAACGACCTTTTTCTTTATCAAACGTTTTTGTTTTATTCGGATTTCCAGCCCATTTTATTTCTAATTCTTGGGCTTCCCTAAAAAATATAATGTAATCTTTAGTATTTTCTGAAAGTTGAATAACAAGAATTCCTGCCATTTTATCATCATAAATTTCCGTTGGAAGTACAGTTATACTCTTATTATAAGCTAATACATCGAAAGATTCTTTTTCATTCAACCAATTAACTAAACCATCTAATTTTTCTTGTGAAATTAAATGATTACTTCCTTTCGATGTGTCTTGACTTTTCAAATATATTCCTTTGGCATTAATTATGTCAAGTAGATTAGGTTTATTTTCAATCAAACTATGCACTAGATTTTTGGAATCTAAAAGGTTGAATAAAATCTCTTGTTGGTTTACTGTTGCGGTTAATTTTTTTGTCCTAATTTCTTCCCTATTAAGATTTTTCAAATTACTTGAAATGAAATTTGATAGAAATTTAAGCGAATTCCGTTTTTTGAAATCTATTAGATTTGCTTTGGTATGATGACAAGCTATTAATCCCCACAATTGATTCTCAAGAACTATCGCAACACTAAATGATGCAGTAACACCTATATTTTTAAGATATTCTAAATGTATCGGAGAGACACCTCTAACATGGACTTTTGATAAGTTAATTCCTTGTTCTGGGGTTTCCTTATTATTATTACGAATAATTAATTGCTCTGCATTAACATCAGCGATGGTTCTAATTGATTCCTCAAAATAAAGCGCCCTAGCTTGTTCAGGAATATCGCTTGCAGGAAATTTTAATCCTAAATATGATGGCCGATGATCTGCCCTACGTTCTCTAATAACCAGACCATTAAATTCCTGATCAAATTCATATATCATGATATGCTCATAATCAGTTATTTTATATACCTCCTCTAATACCTGATCTAGAAAAATATTTAGATCTGGGGAGTTGGAAATTGATAAGATCGAGGATTGTAGCGCCTCGTTAAATTCGTGTTCAGAGGGTTTTGCTTCAAGTTCGAATTCTAAATAGATGAGGCCACCATCTTTATGCTTAATTAACAAGTATGACTTCTTATTTAGATTAATACTTTTTGGTTTCCAAGCATTTTCACTGGTTAAATCTTGCAGTTCACTAGGACTTAGAAATTTTAGTAAAAATTGAGTTAAGGAAGTTGATTTTAATTCTTCATAAACATTTTCAGAGACATGAAACCACTTGGTCATTTCTATATCTGTGACAAGTAAAATCCCATAAGATTGAATCCTACTTATTGATCGAATAGGTTCCGCATCACAATTTTTGATGTCATATGGTTGATTATAGTAGGGTTGCTCTTGGTTACTTCGCATTGTTTACTTATTCTTACCCTTTTAAGCGAAGGGAGTAGAGTTCGTTCTTAACAAAAGTAGTTGGAAATTCTACATTTCATAATTTATTTTCTTTTTATTTAGTTTATTTATTGAATCAATTTTATAGATTATTCTAAAGTTTACAAACATATTACCACTAGTAAGGAATGCTTCCTTGTCGATTTCCCCTACTTATTGTATTTTCAATAGCAACGGTGAGGCAATCTATATTAGCGATGAACTGTATGATTTTCTGAAATTGGACAAAGCTAGTTCCTATACCATATTTGAAATAAACCCTGAATTTAGTTTCTTAAAATGGAAAGAAATACATCAAGTGAAAACTGAGGATTTTCAAATGTTAGAAACGAGCTATCTAGAAGGTGGCTTTAATGCGAAAAATTGCTTAGTTAAATATCTTAATTTTGAAAACTTTACGATCTATTATATCATTGATGATAAAGAGGTAAAGTCTAAGGAAGCAGTTACATCCTATGAAAACAATGATATTAATTATGATCGAGACTCACCTAACCCTGTAATATACTTTTGCGAAAATGGAATAGTGGGCTTTAAAAATAGAGAGGCAGAAAAGTATAATCCTAATTCGACGAATGTTACAGATCTTTTCTTAGAACCTGATTCTGGGCCTATTGCCGATTGCGTAAAAGGTTACCAAGACGACAAGGAGTATGTTATTAGAATGATAATGAGGACTAATGCTGGATTAAAAGAAGGTTATAGTAGGATATTTTTTATCTCAAGTAATTCTTTACAAAAGAGATTTAGACTTGAATTTCATTTTTCTGAAAAAGGCACACATTTTGATGAACCGTTGAAAGAGGCAATGGTAGAATTAAATAGATTGGAAGAAGTTATTTCTAGCAATAAAGAAATAATGATAGAGGATAGTATTGCTCAGTTTTCTTTAGATGATATTGTAACTCAGTCTCCTAAATATAAAGAAGTTCTAAGGCAAGTTGCCACTGTAGCAGATACGAGTTCAACTGTTTTAATTACGGGTGAAACAGGAACTGGGAAAGAAATGTTATGCAATACATTATATAAACTAAGTGATAGAGCAGAGGAGATAATTATTAAAGTTAATTGTGCCACAATTCCTGAAAATTTAATAGAAAGTATCCTTTTTGGACACGAGAAAGGTTCCTTCACAGATGCTAAAGAAACTAGAATAGGCAAATTCGAATTAGCACATAAGGGGACGATATTTTTAGACGAAATCGGAGAAATGCCTTATGAAATGCAAGCTAAGTTATTACGTGTTTTGCAGGAAGGTGAAATAGAAAGATTAGGCAATCCGAATCCAATTAAAGTTGATGTAAGAATCATCGCCGCAACAAACAGGAATTTGAAAAAATTAATTAAGGAAAAGAAGTTTAGAGAAGATCTTTATTATCGATTAAATGTTTTCCCCATTTTTAATTTACCTTTAAGGGAAAGAAAAGAAGACATTCCTTTATTAACAAATCATTTTATTATAAAGGCGAACAAAAAGACAGGAAGGGAAGTAAAAAGAATTAGAGAGCAAGATATTAAGTTACTAGAACAATACGAATTTCCAGGAAATGTGCGAGAATTAGAAAATATAATAGAAAGGTCAGTAATCTCATCTTATGGAGAAGTATTGTTATTGAACACTTTTAAAGGTAGTCCCAGTAAGAAAAAGCATGCAGAATTTGAATTTCTTACGCTTGAAGAAGCTGAAAGGAATCATATAATTAAAGCTTTAAAATATACAAATGGGAAGGTTTCTGGAACTAATTCTGCTTCAGAATTATTGAAATTAAATAGTAAGACTCTTACTTCTAGAATAAAAAAGCTTAATATTAATCCTAGAAAATTTATGAACTGAAATTTTGAATAATATTAATGAAAATATACATGCTCCTAATGAATTGATTTCATTGTATATGAAACAAGAAAACAATCCTATTTTACTTGTATTTGATGCGGAATGGTCCAGTACATCTTCTATGACTGAAATTATAACAAAAAAAATTAGAAAGGAAGCCAAAAATATTAAGTTAGTAAAAATTGATATAGACCAAGAAGAAAATTTAGCAAGAAAATATCGGATAAAAAAGGTACCGACTTGTATGTTGCTTATCAATAATGAATTAAAATATAGATACGAGGGTCTTTTTTCTAAGTCAATGGTTTTACAAGCATTGGCTAAGAATTCATAGCACAGATTTCTCATCCACTTCCGAGCCCTACATCGAACATCTCCAAAACGCATTTCCATTTTAATTCCTCGACGAAATTTGTTTGTAAAGGTTAAGTAGGAAAGGTCAAATATTAAAGCCAGTTTACTTTTCAATAAAAATTAATCAATAGGAATGCTATATGCAATCAAAAGATTAGGACATCTTACTAATCCAGGACGAACAAATCTAGTATAAATTCAATTAGATAAAAAAACAAAAATACAATGAAAAGATGGATGACTTTTTACGCTTTACTTACTACTTTTTGTGCAATGCTTTTATATTTCAATACCACATTATTTGCTAAATGCCTCTCATTTTTTCTAACACTCTCTTTTTTTATCTTTTTCATCTTATCGATACTTTCATATGTCAGAAAGAAAAGAAAATTGTGCAATTTGACAGTTGAGTTTAATTACCTAGATTCAACTAAGCGTGGCACTTTAGATAAATCCCAGTCAATGACTAATCCTTTAGCCAAGGAAGCCGCTATTTCTTCTCCATACAACAACTCAGAAAGATAAAGTGCAGCTTCGAATGATTTAGCCCCTCCAGCTGATGTAATCGCTTTTCCATCATGTACAAATAAAACATCGCTAACTACATCTAATTCTGGGAACATTTTTTCGTATTCATCGATGTCTGAAGGAAAGGTTGTAGACTTAAGACCATCTAGCAATCCAGCCTTCGCTAATACAAATGCGCCATCACAATGAGATGTTATAAATTCTGCTTTTTCGCCTACTTCTTTTACAAAATCAATCATCACCTTATTTTCTAGATCTGAATCCAAATGATGCTCTGCACTGGGCACTACTAATATATCAATGTGGGGATAGTTTTTTAGATAGTTGAAATCGGGCAGGATGTACATCCCTTCGAAAGTTTTAATCGGTTGATCCGTGTCAGCAATAGTGAAAACATTCATTGCTTTTATCCCATCTCGAAACCTAGTGTGCTGGAAGATGTCATAAGGTGCAGTCAATTCCGTATTATAAACACCGTCCATTATCAATATGCCTACATTATACCATTCATCGTTTAATTCTATGTCTGTCTTATGACTAGAAGTACATGAATTCATTAGAATAAATACGATAGTGAGTATTTTGACATAAAATAGAGGCTTCATTTTTGTAGGCTTTAATTTGTTAAGCTGAATTCGTAATGTAATTTCAAGTATTATGAATATATGTAATATTTATAATCATAGTAATTATCTTGCATGGTGAAATGATTTAACAAAGTTAATAAACCACGAATCTTTAATTAATTTTTCAATATGTATAAACTTACTTTCTTTTTTCTATTTGCATCCTTTTTTGCTTTACAAATGAATGGTCAGAAAGCCATAACACTTGAGGATTTATGGTCTTCCGGTGAATATTACGAGGCGAATATTCCAGGATTTAATTTTTTAAAAGACGGAGAGCACTACACAAGACTTGAATCGAACAAGATCAATAAGTATGATTTTTCTAGCGGTGAGTTCGTAGAAACGATATTCGAAAATGATGAAAGACTTTCAGGATATGAATTCTCAGTTTCGGAAAATTTGATTATTTATAAGGTCAATGTTGAAAGCATCTACAGAAGGTCAAGCAAAGCTGATTATTATATCTATAATCGCAAAACAAAGCAGATCAGTAGAGTGCATCCAGAATCGAAAATAGGTTATGCTACGGTTTCTCCGGATGAAACACATGTAGCCTATACTTTAGATAATAACTTATTCGTAAAAAAAATCGGAAGTAAAACAGCAATTCAGATTACGCAAGACGGTAAGTGGAATGAGATAATTAATGGTTCCGCGGACTGGGTTTATGAAGAAGAATTCAGTATGTCTCAGGCGTTCGATTGGTCGCCAGATAGTAAAAAAATTGGCTTTCTTAAGTTTGATGAAAAGGAAGTGAAGGAATTCACTATTCAGAAAGATGTTGCAGACCTTTACCCAACTTATGAAACATTCAAATATCCCAAAGTCGGAGAAAAAAATGCCTTTGTTAGTGCTCATATCTATAACATTGACCTAAAAAAAACTACAAAGGTTCAAGTGGGTGACGAAGGAGAATACTATCTTCCTAGATTCAAGTGGTTGCCTTCTAGCGAGCAAATGATCGTATTCAAGATCAATAGACTTCAGAATCACTTAGAATTATTAGCAGCTGATCCACAGACTGGAAAAGCATCTGTTCTGCTAGCGGAAAAAAACAAGTATTATATCAGAATTCATGATGACTTAACTTTCCTGAAGAATGGAAAAGAATTTATATGGTCCAGTGAGAAAAATGGATATTCCCAGTTATTTATTTATGATTTAAAAGGAAAGGAGAAAGTTAATCTCACGCCGGGAGAATATGATGTATCTAGATTTTATGGTGTAGATGAGCATCGAAAAGAAGTTTACTACCAAGCCGCGAAAAAGAATCCATTAGAAAGTGAGGTGTATGCAGTGAGTTTGGATGGAAAGAAAAGCCGCTTAATCGCAGGGGAGAAAGGAACAAGTTCTGTTCAATTCAGTAGCAATTTTGACCATTATGTATTGAGACATTCTACGATTAACTCCCCTACAACAATCAGGATCTTCAATCAGGCAGGAGAAAAAGTAAGAACTTTAGAAGAGAATGAAGCATTAGTTCAGAAGATGAAAAGAACTGGCGTAGTTAATGTTGAGTTTTTTAATTTCAAAACAAGTGAGGATGTGAGCTTGAATGGCTGGATTATCAAGCCAGCAAATTTCAATCCTAAGAAAAAGTATCCAGTATTTATGACTCTCTATGGTGGTCCTGGATCGCAGACAGTTACAGATTCATGGAAAGGCCAGAATTACTGGTGGTTCCAATTACTTGCTCAGCAAGGATATGTGGTCGCAAGTGTAGATAATCGGGGTACAGGAGCTAGAGGGGAGGAGTTTAGAAAAATGACATATCTCCAACTTGGTAAGTACGAAACGATAGATCAGATAGAAGCGGCAAAGTATTTGGGTAGTTTAGATTATACGGATGCAAAAAGAATAGGAATTTTTGGCTGGAGTTATGGAGGGTACATGTCGACTTCGTGTCTATTAAAAGGGAACGATGTTTTCAAAGCTGCGATTGCAGTTGCTCCAGTTACTTCTTGGAGATGGTACGATTCTGTTTATACAGAACGTTATATGAGGACCGAAAAGGATAATGCGAAGGGATATCTGGATAATTCTCCTGTTTATTTTGCAGATCAACTAAAAGGAAAGTATTTAATTATTCACGGAATTGCCGATGATAATGTTCATTTTCAGCAATCTTCAGAGATGGTTAATGCGTTAATAAGGGCTAATAAGCAATTTGAAAGTTTTTATTACCCGAGCAGAAATCATGGTATCTATGGAGATAATGCCCGATTACATCTGTACACAATGATGACAAATTTTTTATATAATAATTTATAAATATGATATTGAGAATAGGCCTTTTTGTTTTTTTGATGAGTCTGATGGCTTGCGGAGAAAAAACAACAGAGGCCGAAACCCCGAAAAAAACAACCAACCAAGGTACAGAGCTTTCAGAATTAGACTGGATGCTTGGAAAGTGGAAGAGAGAAGATACAGGCGAATTAGCGCTATGGTCTAAAAAAGAAAATAGTTATTTCGGTGGCATGAAAGTCACCCTAAATAATAAAGAACAGGCGGTCATACAAGGAGTATTAGCATTAGAAGGTAGAAAAGATGGAATCTTTTTTTCTACTAAAGAAAAGGGACAACGGAATGCTAATAGAGTGGAATATAAAATGTCTAATACAAATTTTGATGCCCCCAAATTTACCAATCCCAACCAAAGTTATCCAAAGCACATCTCCTATATGAAAATAGGGAACGATAAGATAAAAGTGGAAGAAACAGGAGTCGGTGGTAAAGGAACTTCGTATTATTTTGTCAGAGAAATATAGTATTCTTCAAGAAATGCACCGTACGGAAAATCAATCTCTTTTTCGATAGATAGCTTGCAGGTTTCTGCCTAGTCCATTATAGTCTAGACCGTATCCAACAACGAAAACATCTTCTATTTCGAATCCAGTTTGGTGAACTGTTATATCATGTTGTAGCGCTGAAGGTTTGACAAGAAGACTAACGACTTCCACGGTTTTAGGTTCCTTCGCAAAGACCTTAGGAAGAAATTCATGCAAAGTGTTTCCAGTGTCTACGATATCTTCTATTAGAATCACAGTTCTGCCTCGGATGCTGTCATCCACACCGATCACTTCATTCAGCTTTCCAGTTGACTTGACGCCGTCATAAGAATAGTACTTTACAAAAGTGACTTCACAGTCTCCATCAAAAGCTCTGATGATATCTGCCATAAATACAAATGCTCCACTTAGCATGCCTAAGAAAATAGGATTTTCATCTTTATATTTCTTAGTTAATTCATAGCCTATTTCACCGATCCGATCATTAATGGCTTCTCTGTCGATAAATGCTTCAAACTCTAAATCTTGGATTTTAATCATATTCCGTATTGATCAATTAAGAAAATAAGAGAAGCCATTGCTGCACTTCCTAAGTTTAATTCTCTTTTATTCACGGCTTCTATATGATCATCTGGCGTATGATGATAGTCGAAGTAGCGCTGCGAGTCAGGTCTTAGCCCGAACAATAGTGGACCCTGATCTTTTAATGGAGAGATATCTGCACCTGATCCACCTTTCGAAAGCGAAACACCGTATGGTTCAAGTAGATTAAACCAATCAGAAACCTTCTTGAATTTCGCATCAAAGAAAGAACTTAACCCATCTGCACTAAATCCTCTAGGAGAAAATCCACCTGCGTCAGACTCTATTGCAGCGATATGATTTTCACCATTTTCTTTTGCGAGTTTAGCGTACTCTTGGCCACCTACTAGTCCATTTTCTTCATTTGCAAATAGAACAACTCGGATCGTGTGTTTTGGCTGATAATTCATTTTCTTAAATATTTCGACTACTGCCATCGATTGAACACAACCCGCACCATCATCATGCGCTCCTCCCGCAAGATCCCACGAATCTAAGTGACCGCCGACAACTATGATTTGATCAGGAAACTCAGAACCCTTCCATTCACCGATAATGTTATAATTCTTCTGATTAGGCACTGTTTCATTATCATTCGAAAGGCCAACCATTATATCAGGGCTTGAAACCAAAGTTTCGCTGAGCAGGTTTGCTGCCATTGTGCTAATGGCAATGGAAGGAATTTTGTTAATTCCATCTTCATATATACTAGTCCCAGTATGAGGTACATCGTCTAATTTATTAGTCATAGAACGCACAAGCACAGCAACTGCACCGAATTCCGCCGCTCTTGCAGCACCGAACACACGCTGATCTACAGCACCACCATAAGCATTAAAGCTATTTACTAATTTGGCATCCATCGGTCGATTAAAGAATACGATTTTTCCAGCTATTTCGTCTTCTCCAAGTTTCTTCAGTTCGTTTAATCCGTGAACTTCGATGACATTAGCTTTGATTTCTTTATTATTCGTGCCGATCGTATTCCCTAGCGAAGTAGAAGTAAGTTGCACTTTCACATTAGGAGAAAGATACATATTAACCTCAGATTCCTTTTTCCTGTGCCACCAATTGGTCGTGCATTCTTGTCTAAATGAAGAATTGACACCTAGTGAATCGAGAATCCTTTGTGTGTAATCTTCAGCTTTGCTAGAATTAGGTGAGCCGGCAAGCCTTCCTCCTATGTTTTCACTTAAGTGCGTTAACCACACATAAGCATTGCTTTCTGTTAATGCAGTTTCATATATTTTTTTAATGGTAAATGCATCAGACTCTGTTTGGGCATTTAAAGAAAAGGTTAATAGAATGATAAAACACGTTGAAAAAAAGTTCTTAGACATATTGGTAGTTATTTGATGCCAATATAAAGAAACTTAATAAAGATTACTTGGTCTTGCAGAGGGATATGTATATTCCCTGTATGAAATATCTTACTTTTTTACTTCTTTTTGTTTCTATGTCAATGTTAAACGGGCAGCATTTAAAACTGTGGTATCAAGAAGCAGCACTAGACTTTTGACATCTAATAAAAATGGAATAGTAACATATAAAGGAGGCTTATTCCTAATTAAAAAAATGACCAGATGATCAAATTACAAACAAAAAAGAATTCAAAAAATCTAGGATCCTTATAGTTTTAGCAATTGCCTATCCTTAATAAATGCATAGGCCATAAATGCAATAACCAATAATCCTTTTAATACTAATTGAGCGATAGAATGAAGTCCACTTTGCCCTATCCAAAGGCTTATGAAATAGAAACTGATAGCAAGCAAGAAGTATATGGATAGATTCTTTATATCATAAGGAATGGCAAGATTTCTCTTTCCAGAAGTGTAAGCGAAAATGCACATGAAAATATAGCAAATCAATGCAGACCATGCAGCACCTATGTAGCCAATCTTTGGAATTAAAATCACATTACACATGATCGTGATGATGGCACCGGTTATTGCAATGAGTGCCCCCATGTAGGTTTTGTCTTTGAGCTTATACCATATGGAAATGTTATAGTAGATACCTAAGAAAAGGTAGGCCATTAGTAATATAGGAACGATATCTGAGACACCTCTATAATCTTTGCCAATAAGAAGCATGGCTTGATCGAGAAAGATAGCTATCGTGAGAAATACTACTAAACCAGCAATAGTGAATGCTTTAAGAACATAGGCATACAATTGAGTCGAGTCTTTATCCTTGAAACTTTTGAAGAAAAACGGCTCCGCTGCATAATTGAAAGCAGTGGCGAACAAACTCATGATGACAGCAACTTTGGCGGCGCCATTATAAGCCCCGGAAGTCTCTAATGCATCTGCACTTGGAAGCAATTGCGACACAAATACACGATCGAAAACTTGATTGATTGCTGCAGCGATTCCGACTAATATTAAGGGTATGGAGTACATAAGCATCTTTTTCATTAATGCTTTATCTATATGCAAACGAACTTTGATTAATTGGGGTAGAAGAAGTACGAGCACAACAATACTTGCTACTAAATTGGCAAGAAAAACATAATCCAATTCTCTTCCGACGGAGTAGTAAAATGGAAAGCCCTGAAGTACTCCTGGATTTTCCAGGGCAGGAAAAACAGATAAATACGAAAGGATTAGAACAGCGGATACGAGTACATTTATAATCTTAATGGCTGAAAATTTGATGGCTTTATTTTCAAGTCTTAACCTTGCAAATGGAAGTGCAGCCAGCGCATCGAATAGCAGTATTAATGAAAACCACCTGATATATCTAGCATCTTCTGGTCCTGTAAGCCAAGAAGCAATGACTTGAGCATTCATAAAGATGAGGAAAGCACATAGCGTAGAAAAAATTAGAATGGTTGTAAATCCAGAAGCATATGCATTCTTACTATCCTTCTCCAGTGTTGCAAATCGGAAATAAGCCGTTTCTAATCTTAGTGTAAATAGACTGATGAGTAAGGCTACATAGGCATATAAAATCCCATGGATCCCAAAATTCTCCTTGTCTAATACCCTTGTTAAATAAGGTGCTAAAAGCAAGAAGTTTAATACTTTAGGGAGGATACTTCCGAGACCATAGATTACCGTTTCTCCTGCTAATTTTTTAACCTGCGACATAGTTCTAATAATAAAGAAAACAAAGATACATTAAACGTGGACTATAAAATGAATGCATCGTTATTGACATTTTTAAAAATGAATATAAATTATGAAATACACGCTAATTTTTTTGCTGGACTAAAAGTAGATAAAAGGGAACATTCGTTCGCGATCCTTTATTATTTGTCTGGATGAATGTATTATCCGAAGTATATTCCGTGTTAATTGTAATTACAATCCGTGTTTTTTTACTTTTTTGTACTAAATTCGGGCTCAATGTAAAAGATACAGAATGATTGATGTTAGCTTATTAAGCAAAACTTGTGAAATACCTGGAGCTCCTGGCTATGAAGATAGAATTAGAAACTTTGTTATAGAACAAGTTAAAGACCTTGTCGATGAGGTTACCATAGACCCAATGGGGAATGTGCTTGCGGTTAAGAAAGGAAGCGGTGATAAAAAAGTGATGGTCGCTGCTCATATGGATGAAATTGCCTTTATAACGAAGTACATAGACGATGAAGGATTTATTAGATTTCATACGCTAGGAGGATTTGATCCGAAAACGTTAACTGCTCAGCGTGTTATCGTTCACGGAAAAGAAGACGTAATCGGAGTGATGGGATGTAAGCCAATCCACGTAATGACTCAGGAGGAAAGAAAGAAAATGGTGGGCATCACGGAGTATTTTGTGGACACTGGATTACCTGCAGAAAAGGTTAAAGAAATAGTGGAGATAGGAAGCCCTATAACCAGAGAAAGATCTTTAATAGAGATGGGAGATTGTGTAAATTCGAAGTCAATCGATAATAGAGTTTCCGTTTACATTCTAATAGAAGCACTTAAAGAATTAAAGAATAAGGAGATCCCTTATGATCTTGTTGCAGCATTTACGGTGCAAGAAGAAGTAGGACTTAGAGGAGCGATTACTTCTTCATCTGGAGTTAATCCTGATTTTGGAATAGCATTAGATACGACGATCGCATTTGACCTGCCGGGTGCTAAGCCTGAGGAGAAAATTACAAGTTTGGGAAGTGGCGCGGCGATAAAGATATTAGACGGTGCTACAATTTGTGATCATAGGATGGTTTCGTTCTTGAAGAAAACAGCGAATGAGCATGCTATCAAATGGCAACCTGAAATTCTTCCGGCTGGTGGAACAGATACCGCTGGATTACAACGTTCATCTCCTGGTGGATCTATTGCGGGAGCAATATCTATTCCTACGAGAAATTTACACCAAGTAATTGAAATGGCACATAAAGGCGACATTCGAAATTGTATAGACTTGCTTGTCGCGGCCTTACTAGAAATAGAAGATTACGACTGGTCATTCAAATAAATATTTTAGGCACACCACTTGAAAATTTGAATTGCTTAATGAGTATATATAAAACATAGAAGATGAAGAAAACAATGACTTGTAATCAGCTAGGTGGTGCTTGTGATCTTGAGTTTCAAGCTGAGACTTTTGAAGAAATAGCAGAGATGAGTAAGCAACATGGAATGGAAATGTTTCAGAAAAAAGATGAAGCGCATCTCAAGGCAATGGATGAAATGCAGAAATTGATGCAAACTCCTGATAAAATGCAGCAATGGTTTATGGATAAGCGACAAGAGTTCGAAGCATTATAGCTAGAAATTAAGTCGCTTTTCGAGGGTCGATGAGACTTAATTCGACTCTTTGACCAGTTTAACGTCCGTTAAAATATACATCAGTCGATTAACATCCGAATCGTTTAACTGTAATTTACCTTGTATTTCTATTTGCTCGGCAGTGTATTTCACAGCTTCTACTGCGCTCACTTCCATGACTGTTTCTGGTCCTGCACCTCCACAGAAGAAACACATCGCATATGGATAAGCTGAAAAGATAAACTCTTTATGAGATTTGTATCCCTCTACTGGAATGATGTATCCTTTGATTTTAATCTCCTTGCCCTCCATTTCCTTGATATCATCACTAAAAACAGGAACATCTACCTTGAAACCCATTAATTCATCGTACTCTTTTTTATAAGTGATCTTTCCTAAGGTTTTCCAAGTATTCGCTTCAGTCTGAGCGTTTATTTGAAAAGAGATGGCTAATAAAAAAAGTGCTAAAATGTATTTCATAATATTCCGTTGTGCTACAAATTTAAAAAAACTAAGTCAAGCATGAATGAAAACGCTCCTTTCCTTCTGTTAATTTTCTGTTATTTTAAACTTAGGAAGATTTTTGTTTTTTCATCTTGTTAATTAACAAACCTAAAAATGGATGTTTTGGTTCCCCCAATGCACCTTGATAAGGTTCTCCCATTCGTAAATAATACTTGTAAAAGTAGCGAGCGGTTATGCCCCACTTTTGAAGAAAAATCTTTCTCCCAGTATTAACTCCTAGTCTCTTAGTGGATTTAGATCCGAAATGATATACACGGCTTTCAGCAATGCCTTTGAATATTCTTGTTCCAGCATCCCACGCTTTCATTGCCATGTCAGGATCGGAATACATACCAGGTGAAAACTCTTCGCTGAATCCTCCGATTTTATCCCAGAGTTTTGCGGTTACCCATAACGGTGGCCAGGCGCTTCCACTCCAATCTTTTTTAGCAAAATCGGCATGTTCAGCTAACAGCTCTTTTTCTCGGAAAGAATCGAGATCATTTCCATAATCTCCATTAATCGAGCAAGCATTTCCTGCAGCATTAGGCTCGATCATCGTTGAGGAAATAAAGAAATCTGATTCTGTTTTATTTATTTCTGCTAAGACATAGGTGTCCCAATTTGGCAAGACATACATGTCATCATTAAGATAGCAGAGTATAGGCGCATCAGCAATCTTTCTCAGAGCATTCATCGCGACACATATCCCGACATTCGTACTGCTTTCAAGAAATAAAATTCCTTCTTGTGATAGCCATTCCTGGGTGCCGTCGCTTCCTTCATTGACATAAATTAAAAGCTGAAAATTATGGTGACTATGCGCTCGAATGCTAGAAATACACTTCTTTAGTAAATCGAGATTATTCCATGTAGGAATTAATATGCTATAATCAGGCTTCATCTTTAAAGCGGAATCTGATGAATTTGATTAATCGGCCATCGAGTAAGTGTGATCTTTCGTAATACGTTTTTATATCTAATTCTGGAAAATCTAGCGGATCTTTATAGATGTCGTCTTTGTCGTAAAGTACTTCTACACCTGGCTCTGTGCTAAGAATTTCTCGAGTATAAGCATATAGCTCAGGAGAGTCTGTTTTCAAATTTATAACACCATCCTTTTTGAGGAAATCACGAAATCTTTTCAAGAAATTCGGAGAAGTCAATCGGCGATTTTCTTTACTATCTTTTAAGAAAGGATCGGGGAAAGTTATCCAGATTTCATCTACTTCGTCTTTCTCGAAAAAGAGATTTATTTGTTCAATTCGAGTTCGAAGAAATGCAACATTCGTTAAGTTTTCATCTAGAGCAGTCCTAGCTCCTCTCCATATTCTTGCGCCTTTCACATCCACTCCTATGAAGTTCCGATTAGGATACATCGTACCTAAGCCTAGGGAATATTCGCCACGCCCGCAAGCTAATTCTAATACAATAGGTTGATCGTTTTTGAAATGTAATTCATTCCACTTCCCTTTTAGGTCTATGGGTTCTTGATTAACGCCAACTAGCCCGGGATTCTTCGGGTCATAATTTTCGTAAACGTTTGGAAATGATACGATTTCAGCAAACTTCTGGAGTTTGTTCCTTGAAGCCATTCTTTGTTTTTTTTCGCAAAGGTAAGCCTTATTAGAGAATTTCGTCTAGTACAGCTTGATAATCGTTGAATTCATGCAAATTTCTATGTCCAGCACCTTTTATGGTAAAGAAGTGATCGTCTGTTTCAAGGATTTTTTTCAATTTACTTGCAGACTTAAATGGTACGATGCTATCCTTTGTTCCCTGAATAATCAAGGTCGTCATCTTGTTATTCTTAATGTTCTCATGATTCGGAAACTTATATTTTAATTCTACAGGAACAATTAAAAGTGGAAATCTAGTTTTAACCAATTCTGGCATATTATAAAAAGGCGTCTCTAGAATTAATTTTGTTGCGGGTTGTTGAGTAGAAAGATGAGAAGCTACACCAGTGCCTAGAGATCTTCCCCAGAGAATAATGTCTTTTTCAGGATGGTTTTCTTGCGCCCACTTATAGACGAGTTGGGCATCTTCATACATGCCTACTTCACTTACAGTCCCATCACTTTTCCCATACCCTCGATAATCGATAGCCACCACATCGTATCCTCGGTTAACGACATCTGGAAGGTAATTTCCCCAGTGTTGTAAATTTCTGGAATTGCCATGGAAATAAATGACTAGTGCTTTGGATTCTGATTCACTCGGAAAAAAAAGGGAATTAACTTTTTCACCATTTGTGTGCTCAAGATTGAATTCATTATACGGAATGTCAAATTGAAAAGTATGATCCTTCGCAAGCGCGTCAGGTCTAAAGATCAATTTTTTCTGTACTGTAAATAAAAAACTCACGATAATAGAATAAAATCCGATGGTGGATAATAAAGATACGCTAGTTTTTCTTGTAAATGAGGACATTCATGTTAATTATATCTTATAGACGTATTTTGAATGCGTTTTGTTCCCTTTGAGATACTATTTGATGTGGATCAATGATGAAAATGTATTAAAAAACACAGTTTAGGTCACATTTTGGGAAATCAATTCGTTCTATCCACACCTAATCACACAACAATAAACAAAATTAAATATCTTTGCGCCCTCAATTACATATGATTATGAAATTAAAAGGTTTATGCTTATCTATTTTGATCGTTTTTACGGTAACAAGTATTAACGCTCAGCGATACAACATAGGAATTAGAGCAGGTTTGAATTACTCTAAAATTCTTGGCCCTTCAGAAGAAGGAATGATAGAAGGCCATGGTCTTAACAATGGAATCCACTTTGGACTAACTTATGCATACAAGTTAACAGATAAGTTCGGTGTGAAAACGGAATTAGCTTATTCTTCTGTAGGATCTAAAGATTCGATTATTGGAGATTCTTATTATATCTTCGGAATAGCTGTAGATAATAACGTTCAGAAAGGATATGCGAAAAGAACTTTCGAGCGAACGAATTCATATATCAATATGCCTTTCCATGCATATTACAAACCAAATGATAAGTTTGAAATTTTTGGTGGAATATATGTTGGTTTCTTAATTAACCCAACTTCAGGTGGAACCTTAAAATTTGATGACCAGAGTGATGAAACAAAATTCAGCTTTATCCAATCATTAGATTATAACTACTATTCTGATAAACCACTTACGGACCCAGATTATAGATCTAAAGGAACAGGCGCAATAACTACCATCGTAGGTGATAATACCTATCAAATGCCTCAAGTAGCAGGAGCTTACTACCAGTTCACGAATAAAGATGGTGGATTGTACAAGTGGTTCGATGCAGGTCTTTCTGGTGGAGTTTCTTACTACATCAATAAAAGTTTCTTTGCAAGTGTAAGAGTCGACTATGGATTAATGGATATCACGAGAAAAGCAATGGATGTTTCTTATAAAGAACTGAATGGATCAGAATACATCTTGCGTGATGATTATGATCAAAACTTATCTTTCCAGTTTTCGGTAGGGTTTAAATTCTAGACTAGAATCAAGATTAAAAGAAAAGAGATGATCAACGATCATCTCTTGAAGTTTATAAACTTAATAAACTTTAGGACTTTTTTCTCTTTCAAAGAATAGCATCCCTAAGACTTTGTGCAAATTTATACAATTATTCTTAATTGCTATGAAAATGCAGCTTTATTTTCCTTGTTTCTCTATCAATTAAGAACAAAAACAATGTTTGTGGTTATCTTCCTTTAATTTTCTTCTTAAAAATTGGATTTCGAAAGAAGTTCTGATCTTAGCTTAATTACATATAATCAGAGGAACGAATATGACACATCTTCATATTAAACCACATTTATTCTAGAATTAACAGCGATAAGTATACTTTTGTTCATCATTTAATAAACCTAACACCCACATGTATTTTAAACTACTTTGGTTATCCATAGTATTAAGCTTTATTTGTTGCAAGTCAGAAGTTAAAGAAAACACAATTTCCATTTCGGAAGAATCTCCATGGCCTATTACGCAAGACGAAGTTAGTGATCTCTCTAAAGCATATGACCAATGCATACCGCTCAAGAAAAGCATGATACCTGGGCGATTCGCAGTTGAAAAAGATGGTTATTGGAGTATTGTGGATGAGAAGAATCAGCTATATTTCCCATTTGAGTATGATACGATAATATATAATTCTAGTCTTTTTGCATTAAAGAAAGGTCTAGAATATGAAGTCTACGATACTTCTAGAAACTTTATAATGGCCATCAAAGGGAAAGAGCTTAGGCCAGTTATGTCTAACTTTTTTGCAAGTGTGAAGAATGAAAAGTTAGCTTTGTTTAATCCGAATGGGTTTATGATCAGAGATTACGAATTTGATAATTTATCAGGACCGATCGATGAATCATACTTTCTTGGTTTTAAGAATGGAAGTTGGGCCGCATATGACTTAATCGGCGAAGAACTTGATTCTAATGCAAGAGCGACGTCAGCAGTTAAGTTTTTGACGGAATATAAAGTTGGATTAAAATCTTATGGTCCCCTTCAGATCGGAATGAATAAAACGCAGATAGAGTCTGTTCTTGGATTTAATTTAACAGAGCTCTATAAAGGAGAGACCTGTTCTATATATAGCTTAGGGAATGATTTTCTTGATGTCCAATTAATGATTAATAGTACGGTAGGAAAAGCATTATTAGAGCGAATATACATTAAGACTCATGGAATTGCGACTAAGTCAGGAATTGGTATTGGATCGCTTAAAGAAGATGTATTGGATGCATATGGTGTTAAAATAGAAGAGATGCCTAATAAATACGATACCCTTGCACAGGATTTATTTTATGTTCCTTCAGATCGAAAAGACAGGAATTATCGACTGAATTTTCTTTATAAAAATGGAAAAATTGACGCTTACAGTATTGGTCGTTTGCCGAGTATCGAATATGTAGAAGGATGCTTTTAGTATCTTTTAGGCTAGTAGGCCAAAGTGCTTAGGATGCAACTTCTGGTTTGGCAACTCCATCTGCGTCGGTATTTTTAGTAGCTGACTTAGTGAAGTACCTCCGATAAAACAATAAGATACCAATTACACCAACAGAAATAGAGGCGTCCGCTATATTGAAAACAAATCGGAAAAACTTAACGATCTGACCGCCCCATAAAGGTGACCATTCAGGCATTCTGAATTCGAACAAAGGGAAGTAGAGCATATCTACCACTTTACCAAAGAAAAACTTAGCGTATCCTCCTCCTTCAGGGAACATTTCAGCGATGTTTTGCCCATGTTGCATGGATTCTGAGAAAATCACTCCGTAAAACATACTGTCGATAATATTTCCTATTGCACCAGCGATAATCAGCGAAAAGAAAACTAAGAAACCTAGTGGTTCTTTGGATTGGATCATTTTCTTGATCATATAGATTAAGAAACTCACCATAAATATTCTAAAAATACTTAGCGCCAGCTTTCCCGCATCACCGCCATATTTCAAGCCAAAAGCTGCTCCTTCATTTTCTACAAAATGGATCTGCGCCCAGTTGAGCCCTAGAATACCAAAGGTCTCGCCATAGAACATGTTGGTTTTTACCCATATTTTTAAAATCTGATCAAGGATTAAAACGGCAATAATAACGAGAATTACAATGGTAGTTTTCTTCAATTTGTTGAATTTTCAGTGGACAAAAATATAAGTTATAACGGAATTTTTTATTATTTAATTTAAAATCTACCTTTGTGCTCGATTTTGTCGAGGTAAAATTTCCTGCAAAAGTTTAAAATCATAAAATCAAATTTCATGAAAAGTCTTCACAACAGAGTGAATAAGGAGTTGTTGAAAAAGCAACTTCAAGAAAGCAATGAAGAAAGATTAACGCTTTCATTTTATCATTATTATCACATCGCGAATCCTAATTTCTTCCGAAATCATTTATTCGTTATTTTCCAGAAGGTAGGAGTGCTAGGTCGGATCTATGTCGCTAAAGAAGGAATTAATGCTCAGATATCAATTCCAGCGGCTAGAAAGGATGAATTCAAGGAAACCCTAGATCAGATTATCTTCTTGAGAAATTTAAGACTTAACTACGCCATCGAAGATGATGGAAAGTCATTTTTCAAATTGACCATCAAAGCAAAAAATAAGATTCTAGCAGATGGTTTAGCTGACGATGCATTCGATGTAACGAAAAAAGGTGTTCATGTAGATGCAGCGAAATTTAATGAGCTGGCGTCTAGTGATAAAACAGTCGTTTTAGATATGCGGAATCACTATGAATCTGAAGTAGGTCACTTTGAAAATGCAATTACTCCAGATGTAGAAACATTCCGTGAATCTCTACCGATTATCGAGGAAATGTTAGAAGATAAAAAGGATCACAACCTGCTCATGTACTGTACTGGTGGTATAAGATGTGAAAAGGCAAGTGCTTATTATAAGTCTAAGGGATTCGAAAATGTTTTTCAGTTAGAAGGAGGAATTATAGAATATGCGCGGCAAGTGAAAAATAAAAACCTAGAAAATAAGTTTATAGGTAAGAACTTTGTTTTTGATGAACGTATGGGCGAGCGAATTAGTGAAGATGTGATAGCGAAATGTCACCAGTGTGGCAATGATTGCGACGTTCATGTGAATTGCGCCAATGATGCATGTCATATTTTATTCATCCAATGTGATGAATGTGGGAAAAGATATGAAGGATGTTGCTCAATTAAATGCAAAGATTTTATAAATTTGCAGGAAGATGAGCGTAATGCTTTGAAGACTACAATCAAATTTAATGGGACAAAATTTGGAAAAGGACGGTTTCAGTCTGATCTGAAAGATGAACCATTAGAAATATAAGAAAACTATTTAGAATAGACTAAGCAGATTAGCTCTAAACTAGGAACCGTGGCATAAGATGACGAAACCGATAGCGACTTTATTCTTTACAATTGTACTGCTATGCAATATGCTCAGTGCACAGTGCAATTTACCAGATCCGGATAAAGGGCTGATTATTACAAAGTCAACTTTTCTTTGTGGTGACATCTTGGACGGTTATACGGGTAAACTTCCAGATACTGAATCACCTGTTGTAGGACAACCAGCATCGTTATGCGAAGGTTTTCCGGGTGGTGGAGGAAAAGCAGATAATGTACTTTGGTTTTCATTTATCGCGACTTCATTTCAGTTTGATATTGATATTTTTTATTCTAACTGTGGCGCCGATCCCAATGCTAATATTCAAGTTGGGGTTTACGGTGATACTGAATTTAATGAAAAGGTAGTCTGTAATTCATTCCCTAATGCAAGCCCAGCTAATTTATGGACAGATGCTGCAATACCAGGAAAAGTCTACTATTTATATATAGATGGATATGAAACGCCAGGATTAACCTCTACATGCGATTTTAGAATAGAAGTAAATTCCGGAATAAATACTACACCATATATATTTGACTGGAAGGATGATGTTTCAGGGATAAGTACTGAAGAAGATGGAATTGTAATTCAAGATAACCACAACGTTTGTTCTGGAAATAATATCATTTATAATTATCAAGCTCCTACTTGTGAAGCAAAAGCTGGTGCATTTCCACTCGATAGCTTTAGCAATTTGGATTTATACTGTTATGAATGGACCATTGAACCTGCGGGAAGTGGTGTTATTCTTGGAGATCCCAATGCAAGAGAAATAGACGTTGATTGGCAAGTGCCAGGAGACTATGTGCTTTCAGTTGAAATTTTTCCTCATGATGACATCGAGATGTGTTCTCCTTCTTTGTGCTTGGATGCATCACCGATCAATGTATTTTCTAGAGATATAACACAAATGACAGCGGATACAATCTATGTGTGTTCACACGAACCATATCCGTATTGCGGTGAGTTGATTGCTGAAACGACAACCATCACATGTATTGAAAATACAGCAAATTGTATAGAAGTCGTGCAGCCGTTTAAGTTATTAGAAAACGATACGGTTGATTATGGGACATTTGTAAATTGTGGGTCTGAAGGTTGCTTCGAACTATTCGGGATAGAGTATTGCACGCCAGGAGAATATTTAAGACCAGATAAAGATGTTTGTAACATTTTTCACAAATTTATCATAGAAGGATTTAACATAGATATAGACTTACCTACCACCGTATCATTAGATTGTGATACAGATGATCTACTTATATCTCCTGAGGTTTCTACGAATTACACAGGAAATGTAACCTATGAATGGAGAAGTAATGGAGTAGTTATAGGTAATGATATCAACTTAAGTGTGTCGGAAACTGGAGCATATGAATTCAAAGTGATTTTTCCTGATCTAGAATCGGTATGTGAAGGTACAGCTGTTCTAAATGTAGTGGAAAGTATGGGTGCACCGAAATTTGACCTTAATATTCCAGTCATTTCATGCTTGAATCCTATTGGAATGGTTGAATTTGTGGAGATAGACCCAATTGCCAGCTTAATGTGGGAAGGCGCTAATGGATTCGTTAATACCAATCCAAGTTTTACTTTAAATCAAGGAGGAACGTTTACGTTATCCATCATTGGTGAAAATGGCTGTGTTAATGACACCACTTTTACAGTGCTAGAAGATAAAAATAAACCGCTTATAGAATTAACTTACGGTAAGTTGACTTGTTTAGAAGAAACAACAACCGCATCATTTATTTCAGACTTGCCAGTTAATAATGCGAATTGGATTAAGCCGAATGGACTTGTAGTCGCAGCGGATGAACTACAGATCGCATTGCCTGGAGACTATGAAGTTTCTGTTATCGCGAATAATGGGTGTGTAACGAGAGTACCATTTACAGTTGAAGAAAATAAAGATATGCCGACTGCTAATGCAGGAGATGATCAAATGTGGCAATGTAATACGAAAGAACTATCTATTGATGGAGTAGTGTCTAGCGGGCCTTTAGATATAGAATGGACTTTTGTAGAAAAAGGAATTATTAACACACCTCCACATCTGAAAAGCATTGTCGTGGGTTCTGAAGGGACTTATATATTAAATGTGATTAATAGCGAGAGTGGATGTGAAACCAGTGATTCTATGAATGTATTCAGGAATGAAAATGTTCCAGATTCAATGGAAGTCGTGAAAATTGACCCTTCCTGCTTCGAAACAGAGGATGGTTTAATCCAAGTGATTAATGTAGAAGGAGGAACAGCGCCATTTAAGTATTTTTTAAACGGTATTCAGGCGGAAGATGACTTTATGGATAACCTGACCGCTGGTTTATATGAAGTAATGGTTCTAGATAGTTTCGATTGCCAGCTAGTTGTAGAAATAGAAGTAGAGCAGCAACCTGAGATCATTTTTGAAATGCCTGATTATGTTACGATAGGATACAATGAATTGTACACTTTCGTTGCAAGTCATAATACACCATTTGACGAAATCCAAAGCGTGAATTGGTTTGATGCTAATGGTAACTTAATTGGTGAATCTGATACCCTTTATTTTAAGACAATAGATGACACGACCATAAGTCTAGAAGTAACGAATATTAATGGATGTTCTAATACAAGATCTATCCCTGTAGAAGTGGACATCGATGTTCCAGTTTTTGCTCCAAATATTTTTTCTCCTAATGATGATGGTGTTAATGACCGATTTACCTTATATGCTAGAGATGAATACCCGACTAAGATTAATAGCCTTGCTATTTTTAATAGATGGGGAGAGCAGGTATTTCTTGTTCAAAATCTAGGAATGGGTGATGAGGAAAACGGATGGGACGGCCGCAAAGATGGCCAGGCGCTTAATAATGCAGTGTTTACATATGCTGCAGTAGTTGAACTGATAGATGGTACGACTAAGCTTGTTCGAGGAGAAGTTACCCTCTTAAGATAGAATACTTCTCGCAAATTCTATGATGTTAGCGCTTTAAGCGATGATATCAGTGATGGTTGAAGAATTCTAGCATAGCCAAAGTGCTTCCAGATCGAAACTGCTGTCGGATTGAACGACCTCCTTATTAGCCTTTCTTCTGCTTCAATGTGTCACTATCGTGGTTAAAATACAATAGGCCAAGTCCTATATTACAGTACCATTGATTTTCTGATTAGGAAATTTGCTAGAAACTCCTAATCTTGTGAAGAAATTATAGTTAAGTATTTTGGATATTTCTTTTGAGAAAATAGGGTTGGTATTCTTTTTTGTTTGCTTTTCAATGGTAATGAAAGCACAGGAAATTCCTAAGATTATTCCATTCTCTCCAGTTGATTATAATGCCGTAAATCAGAATTGGTCCATTACAGAAGGATGCGACGGTAATATATATGTTGCTAATTCAGGAGGTGTTCTTGTTTATAATGGGATGAAATGGACATTGATCAAGCTTCCACAAAATAGAGGATCACGTTCCGTTTTTTTAGGTAAAGATTGCAAGGTGTATGCTTCTGGATATGAGACTTTCGGAAGGGTTGAAGAAAACTATATTCCTATTGCAGATACGATACTCATCAATACAGATCAAGAATACTGGAATATATTCGGTGATACCTCTAAGCTTTTCTTCCAATCTTTTTCTGAGGTCTATGAATATGACTATGAAAAATTAGTCAAAGTCGAATCTCCTGGAAATATTATGTTTGGAAAAACAGTAGATGGTCAATTTCTACTCCCTAAGATCGAATCAGGGATATATGAAATTACGAATGCTGGTGGAAACTCAGTAATCAGTGAAGTCCTGTCAGAAAATGAGCTTCCAGAAGGCTCTAAAGTGGTGGGGATGTGCGAAGGAGGAATTTTCGCTACCCAGAATAGTGGATTATTTAGGAAGTCAGTGAAGGGTTTTATTCCGATTAAATCGGAGTTGAACAACCTGCTCCAAAAAGAACAAATCAATAGCCTTATAAAAACTATGAACGGCTACTTCGTTATAGGAACAATTCTGAATGGTGTTTATATCTCTGAAGATTTAATGTCGATTAAGTATCATATCAATAAGTCCAACGGATTATCTAATAACACGATTCTTAGTCTGTTCGAGGATACGCACGGGAATCTTTGGTGTGGTTTAGATAAAGGCATTGATCTAATAAAGCTCAATACGGATTTAACTTATTTGTATGATAAGAATGGGCAGCTGGGTTCCGTTTTTACCTCTATTATTCATAACAACACGCTTTACCTAGGAACAAACCAAGGGGTCTACATTCAGAATAAGGATGGAAGTTTCCAGATTATAGACGGTTCCCAAGGGCAAGTTTGGTCTTTATTGGAAATAGATGGAGACTTAATCTGTGGTCATAATCGGGGTACCTATTTGATCACCAGAAATTCCTTCGAGCAGATTTCTGATATTACAGGTGGATGGTGCATGAAAGCCATTAGTGATAATGTATTTTTGGAATCATCTTACACAGGACTCGTTTTATTTAAAAAGGTGAAAGGAGAATGGACTTCAGGCACTAGGATTAGAAATGGAGATATATTAATTGAAAATTTCGAAATTGTAAATAATACCCTTTTTGGATATCATCCACATTATGGTATTCAACGGATTATGCTTGAAGATAACCTAACGGAAGTTCTTGAAAGTGTAGTGATTGACTCTATAACAGTAAGCGATCCCGTCTTTATCAGAACAGAGGAAGGCGTTGCGGTAAGTGATGACGGTCGAAAATACTTTATCAATGAAAATGGTGTTAAGTCAGAGGAGTTTCCAGAAGAAGCCATTTTTAAAAACGACGACCTTGCCATTTATAAATACGTAAAAGCAGTTAATGAGGTGCTGTCCGAAGAACAAATCAGCAATATTAGATACAATAAACCACAGGGCGTAAGGGATTATTTTATAGTAGGTTCTAATGACGGATATATTAAGATCCCCTATGATTATAACACATCAGCAAAAGATAAAATTGAATTAGACTATTTGATGGTTAATGATTCCATGTTAGATGTTAATGATCATCAGGCATTAAAATTTGATCCTTCAGAGAATGATGTGAGTTTTCAGTTTAGATCTAATTTTCTAGATCCCCAGAATATTTTAATGACTTATAATCTAGAAGGTTGGGACGAAACATGGTATAATTTACCAAAGAATGGATATGTGAAATTTAATAATCTTCAAGACGGTTCTTATACCCTGAGATTGTCTAATGGCAATGAAGTTGCTAAGTTCGAAATCAAACCGCATTGGTATGAATCGTGGCCTGGATTAATCTTGTATTTCGTTTTAGGAGGGCTCGTAGTCTATTTTTTTAATAGAAGGCAGCAATTACACCTTATCAAACAAAGAGAGAAATTACAGAAAGAAAAGGAGAAAGAACTAGAGTCGGAAAGAATAAAAGCTAAAAATGCAGAACTGGAAAATGATGTGATTTACAAGAACAAGATGCTTGCTAACAGCACAATGACACTTGTCCAAAAAAATAAAATGTTGATCGATCTAAAAGCGACACTTGCAAAGGAAATGAAAAGCACTTCTGCCGATAAAAGAAGACAGGTATTGCACCTGATCGAAAAAAGTATTAATAGTGATGACGATTGGGAATTGTTTGAAAGTACATTTGCGGAAGTTCATGAAGATTTCTTAGAAAAACTGAAACAGCAACATCCAAGTATTACAAATGGTGAATTAAGACTTGCCGCATATATTAGGATGGATCTTTCTTCTAAGGAAATCGCACCGTTGATGAATATCTCTGTTAGATCTATCGAAAATAAACGCTATCGATTGCGAAAAAAGTTGGGTGTGGAAGATAGTTTGAAAGGATATCTCCAAGAAATTTAGGCGTTTCTCACATTAAATTATTTCGAACCTAATTCAGTACTACTAAATCCACAATACTTCAATTGTTTTGTTAACCATAATGATTCGAAATGTCTGAATATTGGGCTTTTGCAAGATTTCAGGAAAGTCATTTATCAGACTTTCATATTATAATAAAATATATATGATGAGTTTTTTGTGAGTTATTTAAAACAAACATAAATAAGCTCTCATTCGTTATAACCGTATATTTGAATGAGTTTTACTTGAGACTCAAACATAACTGTCGAAAAAATATATCTATGCACTACTTAAAGAAATTTCTGTTTGCTTTCATTTGCATGACTTTGTCATCCAGTATTTTTGCTCAATCTAGCAATTACAAAGGCACAGTTACAGCAAGTGATTTAGATGAACCCCTTTTCGGTGTTTCTGTTTTAATAAAGAATACAGGAAATGGAACACTGACTGACTTAGATGGAATATTTGAATTAGAAGCGAATTCAGGTGATACTCTTGTCCTTTCGTATATCGGATACAAAACGCAAGAAATTGCACTTTCTACCCAAACCCAATTAGAAATTGTTCTAGGACCAGATAATGAAGTGCTAGATGAGGTAGTCGTGATAGGTTACGGAACCATTAAAAAATCAGACCTCACGGGTTCCGTTGCTAAAGTTACGTCAAAAGAAATTACTAAAGTACCTTCTAGTAATGCTATTCAAGCATTGCAAGGTAAAGTCGCTGGCCTACAAATTCTGAGTACAAGTGGAGACCCAGGAGCAAATCCAGTTGTAAGGCTAAGAGGGATTACCACCCTGAATGATAACAATCCGATCGCCGTTATAGATGGAGTTATCACGGATGTGAGCGCAATCTCTTTATTGAATAGTAGCGATATAGAATCTGTAGAAGTATTGAAAGATGCGTCCGCCACTGCCATTTATGGTTCGAGAGGTGCCGCTGGAGTCATCATCGTCACCACAAAAACGGGGCAATCAGGAAAAAACAAAATCAGTTTTTCCATCGAGCAATCGATTGAATCAATTTCGAATGAGATAGAGGTGATGAATGGCCGAGAATTCGCAACTTATATTAATCAGATAGAGCCAGGAACTTATAACAATCTAGATGTCCTACCTGATGTGAACTGGTTAGATCACATCATCAATAATAATGCACCGATCACGAATGCGAATATGTCGATCAGTGGTGGATCTGAAAATTCAACTTTCTACTTCGGACTGGGTTACTTCGGTCAGCAAGGTATTCTTGATAAGTCAGCGTTAGATCGATTAACAGCAAAGCTGAATTCTCAATACAATCTCTCTAGAAATATCAATGTTGGTCTTAACCTTTCGATGCTAGTTAGTGATAAAGAAAATTCTCCCGGAGTGATAAATACGGCACTGAGAGCTTGGCCGATTAATGAACCGTTCTTGGAAGACGGAGTAACCTTTGCAGATGTAACAGGCGGAAATGCTTTAGCAGCGATCGAATATTCGAATAGCAATTCGAATAGCCTCCGAAGCTTGGGTAATTTATATGCCAATTTTACTTTTCTAAACAACTTCACCTTTAAGTCTAGTTTGCAGTTTGACTTTAATGCTGGAAAGACGAAATCTTTCGTGCCTCAATATTTTGTAGGGCCTTTGCAGCAGAATGAAGTGAATGACTTGAGTTACTCTAATAGCAACTCTACAGATCTCATTTTCGAAAACACCTTAAGTTATAATAATGAAGTCGGCAGACACCGATTTGCTGGTGTAGTAGGATATTCTACACAAGATCGCAGGAATGAATTCATAGCGGGAAATACGGAAGGATTGATCAGAGAAGATCCATTATTCTGGTATCTAGATGCTGGTCAGAATGAATTCGAGAATGTGAGCAATAATGCGGGAAGATCAACGATCATTTCCTACTTAGGAAGAGTGAATTATTCATTCGATAGTCGTTACTTATTTACGGCGTCCTTAAGAAGAGATGGATCATCTAATTTTGGAAAGAACAATCTTTATGGTTACTTCCCAAGTGTGGCACTTGGATGGAATGTATCGAATGAAGGCTTTTTTAATAGCGACCTGATCAATAAGTTGAAAATAAGAGGAAGTGTAGGTGGAATTGGAAATGAAAAGATACCTGGAAGTGCACAGTATGCTTTGATAAGAGGTGGAACAGATGCCGTGTTCGGAGAAGATGAAAGTATCTATCCAGGAGCTACCTTCGATGGTGGTGGAAATCCAGATTTAAAATGGGAGAATACTTATCAAGCTAATGTTGGTTTCGAATTAGGAATCATGCAGGATAAGTTGACCGTGGAAATGGATTACTATTATAAGAATACAACGGATATCTTAGTTCCATTAGAACCAGCAGGGTACTTAGGAATAGGAGCCTTTAGATCTATCTTTTTCAATGCTGCTAATGTTACCAACAAAGGTCTAGAGTGGAACGCGAGATATAGAGATAATATCGGTGACTTTTCTTATTCAGTTGGAGTACTTGGAACAACGATAAAGAATGAAGTGACCAATATCGGTCAAGGATTCGGAGCAGATTCATTGCTGATAGGTGGTGATCTCGGTAATGGACAACGAGTTTCACGTTCTTCCGTAGGAAACCCGATCGGTTATTTCTATGGTTATGAAGTGGAAGGTGTTTTTCAGAATCAAGCAGAAGTGGAAAACAGTCCAAGCTTATTTGGCCAGAAGCCGGGAGATCTTAAATACAAAGATATAAATGGTGATGGAGTATTAGATGGTAATGATCGAACCATTATCGGTAATTCAATCCCTGATTTCGTATATGGTTTCAATGCTCAAGTTGGATATAAGACCATTACTTTATCCGCGGATTTCCAAGGACAGGCGGGTAACTACATTTACAATGGGAAACAAGCCATTCGATTTACGACTCTGAATTATGAAGCGAGATACAATGACTATTGGGATGGGGAAGGATCTACAAATGAAAATTTCAGACCATCATTGGGAGGTGCAAATTTCCAACCATCCTCTTATTTCGTAGAAGATGGTTCTTACCTGAGATTAAGATCCTTGACGTTGAATTATGCAATTCCTAATGGAATATTGAACAAGATGCGATTTTCCGGTGCCAATGTTTATGTAAGGGGGACGAATATATTTACACTGACTAAGTACAGTGGCTTCTCTCCTGAAATAGGAGCCTCGAATGCCATTAATGGAGCAATAGATACGGGTGTCTATCCGATTACAAGAGTATTTTCTGTAGGGTTAAATGCAAATTTTTAAAAGAAACAACATGAAAAAATTAATAGTAATAGCGACCGTTCTTGTATTTGCAGCATCATGTAGTGATGACTTTTTATTTCAGCCACCTAGAGCAGCATTAACTGTTGGATCTTTTCCTGCTAATGCAGATGACGCGGTTTTAGCAATTAATGGTGCGTATAATATATTAAGAACTTGGCAGATTAATACAGGCGGATTCCCATTGTTTGACCTCATGGCAGATGACGCGGTCAAAGGAAGTAATCCTGGTGATGGAACGGCGGTGGCAGTATATGACAAATTTACGCACACCGCATTAGAGGGAGGTATAGAAGCTTGGTATAAAACAGAATATGAAGCAATCCGAAGAACGAACTTAGTTATCAATGAAGTACCTAACATTGACATGGAAGAAAACCTTAAAACAAGAATCATCGCAGAAGCAAGATTTCTAAGAGCCTTCTTTTATGCAGACTTGGTAAGAGGATTCGGGGCGGTGCCAATGGTTACCGTCATTGATGCACCAATTGACTTGGGAAGAACTTCTGTAGAAACTATACTTAATGAAGTGATCTATCCGGATTTAGAAAATGCAATAGCTAATCTACCAGTAAGGTCTGATTATGGTCCTGAAGATCTAGGACGTGCGACGAAAGGTGCAGCTCAAGGGTTGTTAGCAAGGGTGAAGTTGTTTTATGGTGACTTTGCAGCGGTGGAGCAATTAACCAAAGAAGTGATCAATTCTAATGAGTATCAACTCATGGATGATTACGCAGAAGTATTTCCGGCGGCTAATGAGAACAACGCGGAATCCGTATTCGAAATAGCTGCGAAACCAGAATCTTTTGCAGAAGGTGGTAACCAGTTTGCGAATACCCAAGGTGTTCGTGGAACGCCTAATAGAGGTTGGGGTTTTTGTAGACCATCTTATACGCTAATAGATGAAATGCAAGAGAACAACGATCCTAGATTAGATCCATCAGTAATATTTCTTAATGAAGTGTTAGACGGAATAACGATCACAGGTGATGGCGCTACGCCAGATACTACTAGAGAAAATGGCCAAATTGTAGAAATAGAGTGTTACAATCAGAAAGTATGGTATCCAGGAACGGATACGAGGACTTCATTCGGACATAATAGGAGGATAATCAGGTACGCAGACATCATACTTATGCATGCTGAAGCGTTAAATGAGAACGGAAAGTCTGCAGAAGCATTGACCTTTCTGAACCAGATAAGAGAACGTGCAAGAGGAGATCAGGAAACTTTACCAGACTATACAACGACGAATAAGGACGAACTTAGAACACTTATTTTAGAAGAAAGAAAATACGAATTTGCCATCGAAGGATTAAGATTTTGGGATTTGGTGAGAACTGATCGAGCAGAGGCAATATTAGGACCTCTTGGTTTTATCAAAGGAAAGAATGAGTTGTTTCCTATTCCTCAGTCGGAAGTGGACATCTCGCAAGGAAGAATTACACAAAATCCAGGATATTAAAAAAGTGATATTGAATCACATTATATATTAAATCAATTAAAAATCTTAGAATATGAAAATTTTAAATTATTGCTTAGCATTGTTTGCGCTATCTGCAATTACGCTTACTTCATGTAAAGACGATCCAGATCCGATACTTGCTCCAACCATAGCATCTATCGAAGCAGTAGGAACGAGTTTTGCTGATGGATCAGCAGTTACTAAGGATCTGAACGGAGCTTCATCAGCTGCAGATGTTGCTTTGAATTCAGTAATTACCATTACACTTGATAAAGCAGTAGATGGAACAACAGTCAATGTGTCTAACGTAGCGATTTCTAACGCTGACGGGGATGTTGCTTCTACAGTAACGAGCTCAGGTTCTGCTATTACCATAACTCCTTCAGAAGAGATGGTTAGAGGAACCAGCCACACACTGACATTAAGTAATATTAAGTCTAGTGATGGTGGTACAATGTCGACCGTTTCTAGAACTTTTGTAACAGAAGGAAGAGCTCCGGTTATTGTACCTAAAGCAGATGACCAGTTAGCTTACTATAACTTTGATGGTACAACGGATGACATCCTAGGAAATTATAACCCAGACAATGTTGTGGGAATAGAAATGGGAACGGATAGATTCGGTCAAGGAAATAGTACAGCATCTTTCGATGGAGATGTGAGTATAATTGAGATTCCTGATGCAGATCAGATGATGACATATAATGATTTCACCCTGTCATTTTGGATGAAGACTAACACAGAAGGACATATCGATGCAGGTGGAAACCCAGCTTCTCATTTTGTAATGGGATTAGGTGCGTTTTTTGGTTTCCAATTTGAAATTCCAGCAGATTTTGGCTCTTGTAAATTAGCAATGAGTTACAAATTAGAAAATGACGACGTTACTGGAGAAGACCTTTGGTTTAACGGAAGTGGTGAAGACAAAGACAATGGTGGTTGGCAAGGATGGGATTTTGTAGCGAATCTTGGAGAAGGAGGTGTTGCAGAAATCTTAAAAGACAAGTGGGTACATGTCGTTTGTTCTTATAATTCTACAACGAAACAAGGTAGAATGTATTTTAACGGTCAGTTAATGAAGAGTCAAGATTTTAATTTATGGCCTGATTGTGATGTTGCTGGAGCATGCAAGCAAGCAACAACAGGAGTGGTTTATAGAGGAAACGAATCAGATGTAGAACCGATCTTAGCTTTAGGATTTATTAAATCTATAGATAGTCCGATGTGGGCAAGTGAGCCTTGGGGAGATTATAACACTCCAACATCTAATCACTTTAAAGGTGACTTGGATGACATCAGAATTTTCAAAGCACCTTTTAGTGCAGAAGATGTAGAAACATTATACAACTCAGAGAAATAGTTAAGCAATTAACACCTGTGATAAGAGCGGAGAGAGTGAGCTCCGCTCTTTTTATATGGGTCACCGACCTTTTTGGTCGATTTGTATAAATCTTTAAGAACAATGATTATTTCAGACGATGGTCTAAGTTCTTTTTAAACTTTTTAAATGAGATATTTTTTAATAGCCTTTCTTTTTACCTTCCTTGCCTGTACAGACAATCCCATTGTCACAGATCCAGGTAGCTTTCAGTTGAACACTGCTAAAAAAGGGAATGTTTCACTTCTAGGAAGTAATCCAGAAGTGCCGCTTGAAGGAGATATCATCCTTACTTTCAGTACAGCCATTGACCCTAATACGAATAATGAAATCTCTATACCCGGAAACGATAACTTAACTTTTGAGAACTTAGATAAAAATACCATCATTTCTATCAAAACAGCTGAGCCATTTATTGCTGGAGAAACTTACCAATTGGTAATCGGTGATGGACTAATGGGTGCCAATGGAGAAAAATTTCCTGGATTGTCACTCTCTTTTAAAATCGTAAAACCTCCTCTCGATTTAATATCAGTTAGTCAAGGAGGCAAAGAATTAAACGCCAAAAAAAGAAACCTCGATATCCCTTTGCGTCCTACTTTTCAGATCACTTTATCTGAAGATATCGATGTATCTGTTCTAAATGAAGAAGTGTTATTGGTAGGAAAAAAGAATTACGGCATTTCCGTGTCTAAAACTTCTGAAGCCAACTATGAACTGACCACAACAGAAGCCCTTGCCGATTTTTCAAAAAGCAATTTACTCTTTCCATCGTCTATTGGAAGTGATTTTGAAACAGTGAGTTTTGAATTGTTTACGGAATTGGATTCCACACCTAAGTTTCCGATCATCAGTGACGAAGAATTATTGACAAAAGTACAAGAACAAACCTTCAAGTATTTCTGGGATTTCGGTCATCCAATAAGTGGATTAGCAAGAGAAAGAAATACGAGCGGCGATATAGTTACCTCTGGAGGATCAGGCTTCGGTCTTATGGCGATTATCGTAGGTGTAGAAAGAGGATTTATATCTAGAACAGAAGCAGTAGAAAGATGGCAGAAAATTATGGATTTCCTAGAAAATGCTGACCGATTTCATGGAGTATGGCCGCACTGGATTAATGGAGTAAGTGGAAAGGTGCAACCCTTTAGTACCAAGGATAACGGGGGTGACCTAGTAGAAACAGCATTCCTAGTCCAAGGAATGCTTACCGTTAGACAATATCTGAACCCTAACGATCCTACAGAAGTAGCTTTAGCAGAACAAATTACGGAGCTTTGGGAAGGCGTAGAGTGGAATTGGTACAACAAAGATGATGGGAAGTTATTGTTTTGGCATTGGTCACCGCAATACAATTGGGAAATGAATCTTCCGATCAGAGGTCATAATGAAACACATATTGTTTACACTTTAGCTGCAGCTTCACCCACTTATCCCATTGACAAAGAAACCTATATTAATGGTTATACTAGAAATGGTAGCTTCACTAATGGGGGCACATACTATGGAATAGATTTACCTACGGGCTTCGGGTCAGGAGGGCCTTTGTTTTTTGCACACTACTCTTACATTGGCATGGATCCAAGAAATTTGCAAGACGAATATGTGAATTACTGGGATCAGAATGTTGCGCATACTCAAATTAACAGAGCATATTGCATGGACAATCCTAATAACTTCGTAGGCTATTCTAAAGACTGTTGGGGACTTACGGCAAGTGATAATAATGAGGGTTACTCAGCACATAGCCCGAATAATGACCTAGGCGTCATAACACCGACAGCCGCGATAAGCTCTATTCCTTATACACCGGAAGAATCGTTAGATGCGATGAGGCTTTTTTACTATCAACTCGGCGATCGACTCTGGGGAGAATACGGGTTTTATGATGCGTTTAACCCTACGGCAGATTGGTATGCGAGTTCATATCTTGCTATTGATCAGGGTCCAATTATCTGTATGATCGAGAATTATAGAACAGGTCTACTTTGGGATTTATACATGTCAGCACCAGAAGTGAAAGCAGGATTGGACTTACTTGGATTTACTTATTAATTATTTTTTATGAAAGCATTTATATTGATGATGTCGCTGATTGTTTTAAATGGTTGCAATACCTCTAAAATAGGAAGTGAGCAAGTGAAATTAAGCAAAGGAGATAAGGCTTTATTGGATAAAGTTCAGTTACAAACCTTCAATTATATGTGGGAAGCTGGCGAACCGATTTCTGGCGCTGCAAGAGAACGATTTCATACTGATAATGAATATCCGCACAGTCCGAAAGACATTGTCACAACGGGCGGAACGGGATTTGGTATTATGGCGATCATAGTAGGAATAGAACGCGGTTTTATCAGCAAAGACGAAGGCTATGATAGATTGAATCAACTAACGGATTGGTTAGGAAAAGCAGATCGCTTTCATGGCGCATGGCCACATTGGTTAGACCCACAAGGAAAAATGGTCCCTTTCAGTAAGTATGATAATGGTGGTGATTTAGTAGAAACAGCATTTCTAGCTCAAGGATTAATAACTGCTAGACAATATTTCAAACGAGGGAATGCTCAAGAAAAAGCCTTAGCTGTGAAGATGGATGAATTGTGGAAAGGGATAGATTGGGAATGGTATACGAACGGTGAAAATGTTTTGTTTTGGCATTGGTCGCCGGAATATGAATGGAAGATGAATTTCAGAGTTGGTGGACATAACGAGTGTTTAATCATGTATGTTCTAGGTGCATCTTCGCCATCTCATGCAATCGATCCGAAAGCATATCATGAAGGCTATATGAGAAATGGTGACATTGTTTCGGATAAAGAATACTACGGACTTCCGACAGTGCTAGATCACTATGAACACGATGATAAATCCGTAGGTCCGATGTTCTGGGCGCATTATTCGCACTTAGGATTGGACCCGCATGAACTTAAAGATAAATATGCAGATTTCTGGACGTTAAACCAGAATCACGCCTTGATTCAACATAAGCATTGTTCTGAGAATCCTTATGAATATAAAGGGTATTCTGATGAGTGCTGGGGACTAACATCTTCTTATTCTATGACAGGATATGCAGGGCATAGTCCAGAAGACGACCTCGGTGTTATTTCACCTACGGCTGCATTAGCGTCCTTTCCATATACACCAGAAGAAAGCATGAAGTTTCTGAAATTCCTCTACGAAAAAAATCCAGAATTAATCGGTGAGTATGGGCCTTATGATGCTTTTAGTTTTCAATCGGACTGGATGTTGCCAAGGTATTTAGCCATAGATCAACTCCCTATTCCAGTGATGATAGAGAATTATAGAAGTGGCTTGCTTTGGGATTTATTTATGTCTGCCCCAGAGGTTCAGGCCGGATTAGGCAAACTTGGTTTTACTTTTAATGAGAGAAAAAAAATATAAATGCGTTTAATGATATTCATATTACTTGCAAGTTGCGGGCTGCATGCTCAGAATGGCGAATATATTGCGAAGGTATTCGAAAGCGAAAGTGGTTCCTTGAACTACAACATTATGTATCCGCATGATTTCGATGAGCATGAAAAATATCCTTTGATGCTTTTCTTGCACGGTGCGGGAGAGCGAGGTTCGGATAATAAAGCGCAGTTGATTCACGGTTCTAAGTTGTTTCGAGATTCTCTCGCTAAGTATCCAGCAATCGTGATTTTTCCACAATGTACGAAAGACGATTACTGGGTAGATCTGAAAAGTGAAGGCAAGGGTCAAGGACGCAGTATGGAGGTAATGACGGGTGAGCCTAATCCGAATATGGAGCGAGTGATTTCGCTTGTGGATAGGATGCTGGAAGAAAAATACGTAGATCCTTCCAGGTTTTACGTAGCAGGGCTGTCCATGGGTGGCATGGGAACGATGGAACTTGCATGGAGAATGCCAGAAAAAATTACTGCGGCAATTGCGATTTGTGGAGTAGGCCCTAGAGAAAAAGCTGCAACAATGAAACCCGTTCCTTTCTGGTTTTTTCATGGGGTCGACGACATTGTGGTACCATCTAGATATTCAGTTCAGATGCTTAGAGCAATGCAAGTTTCTGGAGGTAAGGCTAAAATAACACTATATGAAAATACTGGTCATAATTCGTGGGATCAAGCATTTGTTGATCCTGATTTTTTACCTTTTTTATTTTCAAAGTCAAAATCATAAAATGAAACATTTAACGCTACTTTTTTTATTTTTTATAGGTCAATTTTTAAGCGCTCAAGTTGAGCTATCACCGAAAGTGGAAGCGATATACCAACAAATGACGCTCGAAGAAAAGATCGGTCAACTTAATTTGTTGACACCTGGAGGAGCAGTGACGGGCGAAGTGGTGAGTAAGGATGTTAATTTAAAGATCAAGAATGGTCAAGTGGGTGGTATTTTCGGAATTAGAGGTGCTGCTAAAGTGAGGTTAGCGCAAGAAATTGCGGTTGATTCAAGTAGACTGGGGATTCCGTTAATCGTAGGGATGGATGTGATCCATGGACATCAGACGATATTTCCTATTCCATTGGGATTGAGTTGTACATGGGATATGGACTTGATAGAAGCGACAGCAAGACAAGCATCTCGTGAAGCTACAGCTGATGGGCTGATGTGGACTTTTTCACCGATGGTAGATATTTCACGTGATCCAAGATGGGGAAGAATTTCTGAAGGTTCGGGTGAGGACCCATTTTTAGGATCAGCAGTTGCTGCAGCGATGGTGAAAGGTTATCAAGGCAAGGATTTCAAAGATCCAACGACGATGTTGGCGTGTGTGAAGCATTTTGCATTGTATGGTGCTGCGGAAGGAGGGAGAGATTATGCGACGGTAGATATGAGCAAGGTCAGAATGTTGAACGAGTATTTGCCTCCGTATAAAGCTGCGATCGATGCAGGTGTTGCAACAGTTATGACTTCCTTTAATGTGGTTGATTACGTACCTGCATCGGCGAATTCGTATTTATTCAAAGACGTCTTAAGAGAAGATTGGGGATTTGATGGATTCGTGGTTACAGATTATACTGCAATCAATGAAATGATTGCGCATGGAGTAGGGGACTTGCAACGGGTTTCTGCTGAAGCTTTGAAAGTGGGCGTCGATATGGATATGGTGGGAGAAGGATTCTTAACAACCTTAAAGAAATCGCTTAACGAAGGGAAGGTGTCAATGGAGCAAATTAATACAGCGTGTAGACGGATACTAAAGGCTAAGGAAATGTTGGGCTTGTTTGATGATCCGTATAAATACTTTGATGAAGAACGCGCGGCTAAAGAAATCTTATCAGAGGGCAATCGTGCATTTGCGAGAGAAGTTGCAGGTCAATCTTTTGTTTTGCTTAAGAATGAGGGATCGATATTGCCATTGAAAAAGTCAGGGAAGATAGCAGTAATCGGACCTTTAGCAGATTCGAGAAGAAATATGTTAGGAACCTGGAGTGTTTCTGGAGATCCAGAAAAGTCAGTTACGGTTATAGAGGGTATTCGAAATGCAGTTGGAGCTACAGCGGAAATACTTTATGCGAAAGGCGCAAACATTAGTGATGATCCTGAATTTGCGAGAAGGGTGAATTCATTTGGTCCTGAAATTGTCATTGACGAAAGAAGTGCGGATGCTATGATCGAAGAAGCATTAGAAATAGCGAATCAATCGGATGTCATCGTCGCAGTGATGGGCGAAGCAGCTGATATGACAGGTGAATCATCTAGTATGGCTTACATCGGGCTTCAACCATCTCAGAAGAAATTATTGATGGCACTGAAGGAAACAGGGAAGCCAATTGTAATGGTGTTGTATAATGGAAGACCGATGACCTTGAATTGGGAATCGGAAAATATGGATGCGATATTAGATGTTTGGTTCGGAGGAACGGAGGGCGGAAATGCGGTCGGTGATGTATTGTTTGGGAAAGTGAATCCTGGTGGAAAATTGACAACGTCATTTCCAGTTCATGAGGGACAGATTCCGGTTTACCATAGTATGTTGAATACTGGAAGACCTTATTTCGGACAACAGGCAGCTAAGTTTACTTCTAATTATCTAGACGTTCCTAATGGGCCGTTGTTTCCTTTCGGATATGGTTTGTCTTATACGACTTTCGAATATGAAAAAATGGAATTATCAGGAACAACGTTTAGCGCGAACAAGCCACTTACTATTTCTGTAAAGGTAAAAAATACGGGTACGGTAGCAGGTTCTGAAGTAGTTCAGATGTATATCAGAGATGTAGTGGGAACGATTAGTCGACCAGTTAAAGAGCTTAAGGGATTCGAGAAGATCATGTTGAAACCAGGCGAGGAAAAAGTGGTGACTTTCGAGTTGACGGAGGAATTGGTGAAATTTTATAATGTTGATTTAGAGCATGTTTCGGAGTTGGGTAAATTTGAGGTTTTCGTTGGTAAGAATGCGGTGGATGTGGAGAAGCGGGAAGTGGAGTTGGTTGCTGAATAGGATGATTTTTAGAGGTTGAATGGGAGTCGGGAGTCGGGAGTCGGAAGTCTTGAGTATTGAGTCTTGAGTCGGAAGTTCTATTAACGTTTAGATCTGTAAGCCGAGGATGGTAGTGAGTGAAGAGGAGGATTGCAGAGCTGAATGTGGGATGGATTAAAGTCTTGAGTCTGGAGTCTGAAGTCGAGAGTCCAAAGTCTGGAGTCGTAAGTCTTTAGTCATAAGTTCTATTAACGTTTAGATCTGTAAGCCGAGGAAGGTAGTGAGTGAAGGAGAGATTGCAGAGCTGAATGTGTGGCGGATTAAAGTCGGTAGTCTTAAGTCCAAAGTCTGGAGTCGTAAGTCTTGAGTCATAAGTTCTATTAACGTTTAGATCTGTAAGCCGAGGATGGGAGTGAGTGAATGCGAGGATTGCAGAGCTGAATGTGGGATGGATTAAAGTCGGTAGTCTGAAGTCTTGAGTGTTATGGTTCAATGTTGAAATCTCTAGGCTGAAAAAGTCTCTAGTTTCCTGACAACAAAAAACTAAAAACAAAAAACGAATGGTTGCTGAAAAACACTGATATAAAAAAAACTGGGTGAAACGTATATGACAATACATTTCACCACAATTATTCAATTGGTACTTTTACTTTTTGATCCAGTTAATCACCTTTGTTTTCGCTCCTTGACTGATGTGGACGAGGTACAAACCGCTATTTAAATTACTACAATCTATCTGTGTTGATAATCCTGTTTCTTCCAACATTTTCTTGCCTTCCGTAGAGAAGATTTTAACCGTAAATTGTTCATCTCCTGTCCCGAGCACATTTAATGTATTCGTGTAAGCAGGATTAGGGAATAATGAATATTCATGGCTTCGAACAGAACCATCTAAACTTCTAATTACGGAGTAAGCAAAGTCCCCATTGTGATCCATTTGCTTTAATCGATAATAGCTAGTTTTTTGGTTGTAATTTTCATCTAAGAAAGTGTAGGTGATTAGTCTGTTGCTTGTTCCATTTCCATCTACCCAACCTATGGAATTAAAGTTTTTTCCATCTTCGCTTTTTTCTACGTTGAATCCTTCATTACTTCTTTCAGAATAGGTGGTCCAAGTTAACTTTGCATTACCTTTTTCCTGCTTTACCTCAAAGTCTCCAAGCTCAACTGGGAGGATAGTCGCAGATAATGTGAGCGGAGTGTTAAACACACCAGCAGCAGCAACACTCATGATTGGATCTTGAACATCCGAGTTGTCTCCATCTAAGTCGCTTTGAATAGAAAAGCTATTGGCGTTGTAAGTGCCTGGAGTAAGGTTGTATACAGCAACAGTTACCCACTGATCCTGAATCCAGTCTTCTGGACTAGGTAATGCCGTCGAAGACATGGTAATCACTTGAGTATTCGGACTTACTGTTGTCGGCATCTGCATGGTATAATTCGTAGATGCAACGGAAATGATATCACTGACTTGTCCCAATAATCTCATATTGATACTGGTAATATTCTGTGATGTCGTAGGCTGATTAGAGGTGGTGTTTCGCAATAATACCGCTAAAGTATTATCGGCATCATTCACGACTAGTTTTACTTCGAACGGATTCGCTATTGTGCTAGTAGCAATGACTAAAAGAAGAAATAATGTATTAAATATATGTTTCATTTTGTATTTCATTTATTATTAATAATTGGAGAACTACTTGCTTAATAGGCCTTATGGATGGTGCTCATTTAGCTCAGCACTGGTAACAAAACCTAGTTGAAACAGAATGGCTTCTCTATCATTAGTACCACCGTTATAAGTTGTCTTACCACTCATGTTTACATCTGTTGTTTGGTAGGTTAGATCTTCCCCACTGATGACAAACGATAACTGTTGTAATATGGCTTCTCTATCATTAGTACCACCGATATAGTTGACCTTTCCATTACCATTCGCATCTCCTCCCCAAAGTGCAACTACTCCATTCACAGTCGAGGCTGGTGTATTCGTTGTTACAGATGCATTCGAGTAAAGTGTTGCTGAATTTATATCTAATGTTGCTAATCCAGCCGCTAAAGTGATTGTACCATTGGTGATGATCCTTAAGTGGTTTCGATGAGAGATCGAAACAAAGTAGTTGCCATCTGGTGTGGAATTAAAAACTAAATCTCCGCCATCTATACCTTTTACATTACCATTACTTAGAATAAATCCAGCGGTGCTTGCTGCAACAACCGTTGCGGAGGCTGCATTAGCCCCTGAACGCAACTCTACTTTTACCCAATCTACAGCCGCAGCTGGTATTGAGCTTGCTGTGATACCTAGACCATAAGGATCTGTAAGTGGTAGTTGTCCATTGAGCGTAGTATTCATTGTTGTTCCTGAAGTGGGCATTGCTGATCCCAGTCTCACTCCTGAAATGGCAACTCGTTTTTCTCCCTCGTTTACGGTTGAAAATTGACTGAAAGAAGTCAAGGACAATCCAGAATTAAATGCAATAGAACCTGTTCCTCCAGCATTCGTTACCTCATCGGCATCATCTATTGAGCTACCCCAAGTAGCACCAAATGCATTGGAATCTCTCTTATATAATTTTAAGCTGCCTGGTGAAGATACCAAGCTTGAACTCGTCCCTTGAACACCCGTAAATTTCAACTCGTTTATTGGGTCAAAAGTGGAATTACTACCATAATTCCTTACGATATAATAAGACACCGGACTGTTAGGTAAAACATTCGCTCCAGCTGGATGATTAGAAGGAACATTAAGTCTAGTTACTACTAAGTCTCCATTCGGCAATGTGCCAGATGAAGGAAAAGTCATTTGAACCCCAGGTTTTACAAAGTCTTTAATGCCACCGCTGTTCACATTGATTCTTTCGAAAGTTCCTCCGCCTACTGGTGCGGTTGAGATGGATCTACTAGCCCCACCGGATAGACTGGCGTGATTGCCACCTACTTTATCATAAATTGGTTTCCCTGTACCTTCATTTAATTGATAATAGGCAACTAATGAAGCATCCACATTTGGCAAACTTCCAGCATTAGGATTATTACGTGTGAGGTTCATTAATTCTCGGATTTCATGTGTCGATAAGGCGCGATCGTAGATGCTTATTTCATCCATATCACCTATAAAGTGATCCCCAGAATGACCTCTATCTGATCCAAAGTAAAATTTACTTGTGAAGTCAATAGCGTCAGAACCATGAGAATTGTTTATCGCAGCTTTTCCATTTAAATACATAATGGCAGAACCTGGCGTGATGACCATAGCAACATGCGACCACACATTTGAAGGAACCGTCAGTCCCGAATTGTAGCTCCAAGAATAGGATTTGTTTCCCCATACATAACCGACACCTCCGTTTCGAATCACAAGTCCTGTTGCAGATCCACTTTCAGTCGTAATTAATCCTGGGTTTCCAGATTGAGAACCATTTGGTTTAATCCAGCAACTCATTGTAATTGTATTAGTATTAATCCCAAGAGCGCCATTTGTTCGGGCATCGTCAGAATTTGCCGAAACAGTAAGGGATTTCCCAGGGATGGTATCTGTCCCACATCCGCTACCATTACCGTTTAAATGTATGAACCCTGAAAGAGTCTGAGAACTACTTCCATGTGCATCTGTTACCGTAAGGCTGACATCATAGTTGCCATCTGGTGTGCCAGCATAGGAAACAATTGGGTTTTCAAGATTAGAAGTTGAAGGTGTTCCACCTGGAAAACTCCACGACCATGTGGCTGAAGCATTCCTTACAGTAGAATAATCCCTAAATTGGACTTGTTCTGAATTTGGACAATCGACAATATTTTTATCTGCAGAAATTTGAGCCTTTGGAGGGTACGTTTCATACAAGTTATGTTCCCATGCTCCTCTGGATGTTCCAATTCTAAGTTTTCCTAGATTGTAATTGATAAATATCCATCTGATTTCCATTGCAGGCAGTCCATTTCCGAGTAATGCCCAATCAGACATGGTGTTATTTCTGTAGAAAACGCCATTTTTATTGGCAGTATATATACCACCATTCGACCCACGTTGGTGAACAATTCTTGTTGTTGGTGAAGATCCTAAAGCAGTTCCATTTAAGTTGGTAGGCCACGAAGCACCACCATTTGTGGATTTGATAACTTTAGAAGCTGAGGTTACCCCACTATAAACAATGTATACCTCATTAGGATCTACATCACTTATTGCGATATCTGAGATGTTCGTATGGAAGGAACTTTCTGATGGAGAAGGTGTAACATCGGTCCATGAAGATCCACCGTTAGTTGTTTTCCACAGTTTATTATTGGTTAATCCAACCACAACATACATGACATCTGGATTAGACATGCTGATTTTCTCTCGGAATACCTGGTTTGTAAATGTTTTAATAATGGTAGCTGTATTTCCTTCGTCATCAAAGCGAACCAATGAATTCTTCCATGTGGCCAAATTAGGGTTGCCGCTAGGATATCCACCTGCATGATGGGTGATTAAGGTTCTGTAAAGATTAGGATGGTAGGTCACATTATTAAAATATTCTAATCCTCCAATATCTAATAGCCCTTTTTCTACAGTTAGGGTATGTGGTCCTGTTCTAAATAATCTATCTTGAGAGTAACCTCTAGTATGTATATATCGATCATCTAGCGGATTAACATCTGTGTTTTGTTGATCGGCACCTGGTCCATTGTACCAGTCGAATCCACTGTGGGATTCTTTGATCATTACTGGTCCGTGATTCGTTCCTACAGCGATAAGGTCAGACTTAAAAGCTGAACCAAATCCCCAAAGTTCGTGATTGCTTATTGGATTAGAAATTGTGGCACAAGTGAGTGCTCCATCTGAAGATAAAGCAAGTTCGCCATCACTTCCAATAGCAACTTTGCTACCGATCATGTCGAAAGACCTAAAATCGGAATGCGTAACTGCTGAAGGGCTAGGCGCAAATGTGGCACCATTATCTGTTGATAAATTCGGTTTATTAGGAAGGTAAGTACCGTATATCAAATTGTTTTCATTGGTTCTGTCCATGGTAATATCACCGTGGTGTAGTTCATTCGCTAGTGATGTACCTGCTAACATATTGATTCTACTAGAAGCAATAGCACCAGTTGTTTTATCAAGTTTATATAAGTGGACGGCGTGGTGCGCATGTTGACTAGTACCGGAACCAACGGCCACATATATATGAGTGGTGTTGTTAGATGGCAGCATTAATTTAGTCCAACCAACAACTAAGCCGTTTGCTGGTGCTACCATCGTAATGGTTTGGATAGCAGAAAAAGTAAGCCCTGCATCGTCAGACCGGTAAACGATCACATCTGAATTGTGAGAAGTAGCTAAACAATAAACTACATTGTTGTCTGACGTGCTCCAGTCTATCATCTCACTTGTAAGCGCACTGTCGAAAATAGCATGAATAGGTAATCCACTAAGAATAGATGTCCAATTGGCTCCTCCATCAGAAGTTCGATAAATTTTATCACCCCATCGAGCTACAACTATATTCGGATCTATAGGAGAGACGGCAATATCGCGGCCATTTCCACTGACATTGTTTGTTGTTAACCATGTATTCGAATAAGTAAGTCCCCCATCAGTAGATTTCATCACTCTTGTTTCCGAAATGGCATAGACAATACTAGGAGAGCTTAGACTAACGTCAATGTCAAGATATTTCTCGTCTGGCATATTGGCATCTGTTAGGGTCCAATCTAGTCCACTATTTGTTGTCATCCATAATCCGCCTGTTACAAATGAAGCAAATATCTTAGAAGTGTTTGTGGGGTCGAATCTCGTTAGATATACATAACCACCATGATTATATTTACTTGAATACGATGCTGACGCACTATTCACGGGCCCCAACATATCCCATGAACCTACGGACATTGTTGTCCCCATCATTACGGAGTTTGTTCCAGTATGTCTAGATGGCTCAAAAGCAGGTTCATCTTGAACGTGACCATTTGCATCTAAATAAGCGATCTTTGATTTCAACCAACTTTCACCAAGGCTTCGCGGTTTACTTTTTTCCCATTTGTGGCTACCGAAGTATTTTTCGTACTCATTTTTTACTTTGAAGTAATCTGCGTTAGGTTTAGTCATTTCGCGATACCAATCCGTATCTTTATGAAGGGCTTCATAGGCGCTATCTTTTAAGAATTCGCCTTTTTTCTCCTGCTTTTGTTCTTCATTTTCTAGAACGTTAGATTCCTTATTTAATTGATAAATGATCACACTAAAAAGGACAGCTAGAGATAGTAATATTCCAGTTCTTTTGCTCATATGTAATTTGTGTTCTGTATTTAATTTTTTATACAAAGTCACACAAAAGTATAAGAGAAATTACCTTAAAAGCTAATATGAAGGGGTGACAAATAGGCGGACAAATGTTATAGGAAGTAGTCTAGAGTCGGAAGTCTTAAGTCGGAAGTCGTGAGTCGGAAGTCATAAGTCTTGAGTCATAAGTTCAATTAACGTTTAGATCTGTAAGCCGAGGATGGTAGTGAGTGAATGGGAGGATTGCAGAGCCGACATTAGGCAGTGTAAATGAACTAGGAAATCTAGAAGACTAAAAAATCTATCCCTCTTCCGGATGACGTTTGAGATAGCTGACCACAAAGGGGCACAAAGGAACTAGCTTCAGCCCTCGATCCTTTATGTTTTGCAATACTGCCTTCACTAATCCAGAACCAATACCTTGACCACCCAGAGCTTCAGGAACTTCCGTATGCATCAAGTATATTTTATCATTTTTCAAAGTATAGTCAATAATGGCGAGATGTTCACCTTGCTTGTATTCGAAACGATTAAGTGATCGGTTGTCTGAGATAGTTAACATAGTGGGCTATTGATAAATTGATCTAAAAGAATGACCTGAAAATAAGCAATAGTTTCAAATGCATTCCAATACCAATAGAACGATTTTCTAAAACTAAAAAACTAAAGACAAAAAACTTATCCTCTAACTCTTCTTCACATATTCAGTCAAAATAACGATCTGCTGACCTTCTACTTTTCCTTCGATGTGATTCGCATTATCAGGGTCTAGTCTGATTCTTCTTACGGCAGTTCCTCTCTTCGCTGTGAATCCTCCTCCTTTGACACTTAGATCTTTAATAAGCACAACCGTATCACCGTTTTCAAGGACGTGACCATTACTGTCTTTGTGAATAATAGCGGCATCTGCTTGAGCATCCGCCCATTCTCGAGTCTCATCATCCATATAAATCATACCTATTGCATCCTGAGCCCATGATTGGTCTTGCATCTGCTTTAATAATCGGTATGAAACCACTTGAACAGCTGGTACAACACTCCACATACTCTCATTCACACATCTCATATGATTCGTGTCAATAGTCGCGTAATCGGTTACTTGCCCTAGGCAATTACTACAAAGTGCAATCTGATCTTCCGTGTTTTCCGAATTTTTCGGTGGTACTGTGTAAGCAGACAGGTCTTCTGGAGAAGTGCATAACTCACATTTGTTTTCACTTCGTTCTGCTAATTCTTTTAAAAGCATTTTCTTGTTGTATTCAATTTTTCATGTAAAATCTAAAATCCAGAGAGCCCATTTATTTTTCTAAAGGCCATCTATATTTGTCTTTCAGTGCTTGAGAACCACCAGTATTTCCACCTCTTTTCTTTTTTGTCCAAGGTTTGGTACTCTTTTTCTTGTCCTCAGGTTTACTTGTATTTCTATTGTCATTTCTTTTCGGCGCATCACCTTCTGAACTAACTTTTCGTTCTGGCCTTGCAGGTCTATCTTGATTAGACTTTGCTTTTACGTCCTTTTTAGGTTTGTTACGTTTAGGCTTTTCTGATCTAGGTTTACTGTCTCGGTCTCCTCTCCCTTTGCCTTTTCCTTTACGATTCGCAAAGAATTCTTGTTTCCTTCTATTTTTCTCCTTCTGCCATTCTTTCTTCTCAGCTGCAGTCATCGGCTTATCCGTCTGTGGAAAAGGATTCTCTGTAACGATTTCTATTCGCTGACCGATTAATTTTTCGATGTCTCTTACATATTCATTTTCTTCCGGCTCACAAATTGAAAATGCAACACCTTCTTCACCTGCTCTACCAGAACGACCTATTCTGTGAACGTAAGATTCTGGCTCATTCGGAACATCGTAATTGATGACGTATTTTAATTTGTCAATGTCTATTCCTCTTGCAGCAATATCAGTAGCTACAAGTACTCTTGTGTTTCCAGCTTTGAATGATTTAAGTGCCTTTTGTCTTTGTGGTTGCGACTTATCTCCGTGAATAGATGAAGCATCTATATTCACTTTTTTCAAGTTTCTTGCTATTCGATCTGCACCATGTTTCGTCCTAGAAAAAACAAGCGCTTGGTCGATACCTTTATCTTCTATAATGTGGGCAAGTAAAGATTGTTTCTTATCCCGATTTGTATAATACATATACTGTTGGATCGTCTCTGCTGTGCTAGACGCAGGAGTAACTTCCACTTTGATTGGATTATTCAAAATCTTGCTAGATAAGCTCACTATATTTTCCGGCATTGTTGCTGAGAAAAATAACGATTGTCTTTGCTTCGGTAATAAGTCTATCAGTTTATTGATGTCGTGGATAAAACCCATATCCAACATACGATCCGCCTCATCAAGTACGAAAAGTTTTACTTCTCGCAGATTAATAAAACCTTGATTGATTAAGTCTAAAAGCCTTCCTGGTGTAGCCACTAAAATGTGAACGCCACTTTTCATTGCTCGAACCTGCTCATTTTGCTTGACACCTCCGAAAATTACCGCGTGGCGAATGAAAGTGTTCTTAGAGTACTCCCGAATATTTTCACCAATTTGGATGGCTAATTCTCTAGTAGGAGTTACAATAAGAGATCTTAATATCGGTTTCCCTTTATGTTGCTTGTCCTTATTGTATATTAATTGGATAATAGGAATTGAAAAAGCGGCAGTTTTACCTGTTCCCGTTTGAGCAACGCCTAGAACATCTTTTCTTTCTAAAACTTTTGGTATTGCCTTTTCCTGAATAGGAGTAGGCTCTTCATAACCTTTTTCTTTCAGAGCCTTCATTATAGGCTCTATTATATTTAATTCTTCAAATTTCATTTAATTCATTATTTCTTTGAATACATTCAAAGCCAGTTTACGTCTAATAAGTTGGCAAAGATAGTAATATTAAAGTAAATTATAATGCGTAGGGCTAACGATGAGTTTGTGCAAAGATTTGTACCTTTATATACCGCACACTAATTATCAGACAATGAAGTGATTTTTATCAATTCAATTTTAAATTATGATAACAATGAATCGTCTACTAGCGCTATTATTATTTTTTTTCTGCCTACAATCATGTGAAGAGAAAGTACCTGCACCAATGCAAGTTGATCAATCTCCTTTATTGAAGATGTATGATTGGAATTCAACTCCGAAATCGAGTCAGGATTCAATGCTACACAAATACACTCCTTTTAAACTAGAAGCAGATATCTCGGAACTCAACGAAAATTATCGTAAAATGATTCCATTATTAATAGAAGCTGCTCAGATAATGGATGATTTGTTCTGGTATGAAGCCTATGGAGACAAAGAAGAATTAATGAATTCGATGAAGGGGAATGCGATGAAAGCCTATGCTAGCATTAACTATGGTCCATGGGATCGGCTAGATGGAAATAAGCCATTTGTAGAAGGAATAGGGGCAAAAGCACCTGGGTCAAATTTTTACCCAAAAGATATGACCAAAGCAGAATTCGAAGCTTCATCTATAGAAGACAAGACAAGTTTGTACACATTTATCAGAAGAGATGATAAAGGTGAATTAATCAGTATTCCTTATCATGTCCAATTTAAAGAAGAAGTAACAAAGGTATCTGAATTGTTAAAACAAGCTGCTGCGCTATCCGAAGATGCAGGACTTAAGAAATACCTAACCTTAAGATCCGAAGCGGTCTTAACAGATGAATACCAAGAAAGTGATATGGCATGGCTGGATATGAAAAGTAATCCTATAGATGTAGTTATCGGACCTATCGAAAATTATGAAGATCAGCTGTATGGTTACAAAGCGGCACATGAAGCATTCATTCTGATTAAGGATATGGAGTGGAGTAAGCGGTTGGAAAAATATGCTGCTTACCTTCCAGAGCTTCAGAAGGGTTTGCCGGTAGCGGGTGCCTATAAAATGGAATCACCAGGAAGTGATACAGACTTAAATGCTTACGATGTTGTATATTATGCGGGAGACTGTAATGCAGGATCGAAAACCATTGCTATTAATCTTCCCAATGACGAAGAAGTACAATTGGCTAAAGGCACAAGAAGGTTGCAACTGAAGAATGCCATGAAGGCAAAATTCGAAAAAATATTAATCCCGATTGCTGATGAATTAATTGATCCTTCCCAACGAAATCACATCACCTTCGATGCATTTTTTGCGAATACCATGTTTCATGAGGTAGCGCATGGGTTAGGAATTAAGAATACGATAGACGGAAAGGGAACTGTAAGAAAAGCACTGAAGGAACACGCTTCTGCTTTAGAGGAAGGAAAGGCGGATATGCTGGGGCTTTACATGATTAATCAGTTGCATAAAAAAGGTGAAATCGACGGTGAACTCGATGATTATATCGTGACTTTTATGGCAGGAATATTCAGGTCTGTGAGATTCGGCGCATCTTCTGCCCATGGAAAAGCCAATATGATTAGATTTAATTTCTTTGATGAAATGGGTGCTTTTTCTAGAGATGAGAAAACAGGGAAATACACGGTTAATTTTGATAAGTTCCAAGATGCAATGTCTGCCTTGTCAGAAATGATACTAACTTTGCAGGGAGATGGAAATTATGACGGAGTTGCAGAATTGGTTTCTAAGCAAGGTGGTATAGGACCTCAATTACAATCAGATCTAGATCGATTAGCAGCAAAAGGAATTCCAGTAGATATCATTTTTGATCAAGGAATTCATGCTTTAGACCTTAAATGAGAAGCGATAAATGAAGTGGAGATTTAATATTATAGTTTTTTTGAGCTTAATACTATGTTCTGTTTCATCGTATGGTCAGGAGCGGAATGATTGGATTTTATTCGAAGAAGCGACCTTCAAAGAAATTTTCGTAAAAGAATTTTTTACTTTTAAGAGTCTGCTAAATCCTGATGAAGATATATTAAAACTTGAAGGCCAAGAGTTGTGGATCACTGGTTATTATATACCAGTTGCAACAAAGGATAGTAGTATTATCCTTTCGAAGACTCCTTTTGCTAGTTGTTTTTTCTGTGGTTCTGCAGGACAAGAGACGGTAATCGATGTAAGATTAAGAAAAGCTCCTCCGCGTAATTTTGTAGCTGATGATAAGATAAGTGTAAAAGGTGTATTGAAATTGAACACTTCCGACTGGGAGACGTTAAGCTTTATTCTTGAAGAAAGCATAATTGTTGAGTAATATGTAATATTCGCTGATATTCTTATTGAAACCTATAATTAGGTGGACATTTTACTTTATGATGTAGTGGAATTATTAGCGCTAAACAAACATATTTGGGAGATCAAAGCTTGCATCATGTTACACCAGAAAAAGGATGGAAAGGACTAGTTCAAAATTGGAAATCTGATTTTTTAGCAGCTATTAGCGTATCATTTGTCGCTCTTCCTTTAGGATTAGGTGTGGCAGTTGCTTCAGGAGTTCCTCCTATCTCGGGTTTGATTTCTGCAATTATCGGTGGGGTAGTCGTTACCTTATTTAGAGGAAGTCATCTTGCTATTAATGGTCCGGCAGCAGGTTTGATTGCGGTCATTTTGTCCGCAATTGTTACGCTAGATGATGGCACGGGACAGGCGATTAATTATATGTTAGCTGCGACTGTCATTGCTGGATTTATACAAGTAATTCTAGGTTTTCTAAAATTGGGATATATTGCCGAAACGATTCCTTCTTCTGTGATTCAAGGAGTCATGGTAGCCATAGGAATTATTATTTTCACCAGTCAAATTTATGTTGCATTCGGAATGACTGCGACTGGTGCGAATACAGTGGAGAATTTGTTTCAATTGTTTGGAAGACTCTCAGAAATAAATCCCATTATCGCTTTAATTTCCATTATTGGGATCATACTGCTAGTGGTAATTCCTAGGATTAATTCTAGACTGTTACATTTTTTTCCAGCAACACTTTGGGTTTTGTTGATCTCCATTGTCGTTGTGTATAGCTTCAATTTTTTCGATGAGCACAGCATCCATATTTTCGATAGTGATTATATCGTCGGGCCTCAATATTTAATAGGAATTCCGGATGATCTGAGTAAGGCATTGCTATTTCCGAATTTCAGCAAAATAAACACCTTCCCGTTTTGGGTTGCAGTGATATCCATTACCTTAATTGCGACGATACAGACATTGGCCATGGCTAAAGCTGTAGACAAACTAGATCCCTATCGAAGGAAGTCTAATCTAAATAAAGATTTAATCGGGATGGGAATTGGAACAATAGTTTCTAGTGCTATCGGTGGGCTGCCAGTCATTACGGTGGTCGTTCGAAGTACCGTGAACATTACGAATAATGCCAAAACAAAGTGGTCGAACTTTTACCATGGATTGCTCATTATTTTATTCCTCTTTTTGCTCGCACCAGCAATTCAGAAAGTCCCTTTAGCGGCACTTGCTGCAATCCTTGTTTATATTGGTTTTCGTTTGGCTTCGCCCGGAGTATTTAAGAAAATTTATGATTCGGGAATAGAGCAATTGTTGTTCATGATTGTGACCATTATCATTACTTTATATACGGATTTATTGATGGGGATTATAGGAGGAACACTCTTTACTTTAATGGTCCAGATTCTGTTGGCAAGACTACCAGCTAGGAAGTTTATTATGGTAGCATTGAGAAATGATGCCCAACTCGCCTCTAGAAAAGATGGCAGTTTTGACATTAAAGTAAGAGGTGTCGCTAATTTTCTATCCATTCCTAAGTTTAATAAATTAATAGCCAATATTCCAACTGGAAAGAACGTCCACATTGACCTATCAGAAACGCGTCTAGTAGGCCTTTCCTACATCGAAAGGCTTTATGAATATGTGAATGCTCAAGGAGAAACAGGAGGTGAAGTAGAGCTGTCGGGTTTAGAAAACCATGTCTCTTCTTCTACACATAATAAGGCGCTTAAGATTCATCTTAGTCCGAGTTCTCCCAAGCTTTCTCCACGACAAGACCACCTTCGAGACCTTGCGAGCAAGTTGAATTTCACCTTTGACCCACAGGCTAATTGGAATACTTCCTACCTTAAGAATTTCCGTTTTTTCGAAATCAGACCGATCGAGCGAAAATCTAATGTCCTTAGAGGTTCTTTTTCAGATCAAAAGGTACAATGGGAAGTTGCAGATGTGATTTTCAATGAAGGAGCGGCCTTCACTGCTGAAGTATTTCATACGACTGTGATGACGTTGCGGTTAAGTGATACGATTCCGATGTTCGTAATGGAGAAGGAAGGATTATTTGATAAGATATTCGATCGAGTGATGGCCTTTACGGGGTATAAAGATATTGACTTTGATATGTATACGGGCTTTTCTAGTAAGTTCTTATTGATGGGGGAAGATGAAGAAGCGGTGAGAGCATTTTTTAATCAGCAATTGATCCGATTTTTCGAGGATTCACCGATATACCACATTGAAAGTAATGGAGAAGCATTATTGATTTTCAATAAATTAAAATTGGCAAGAACGGATGAGGTGCAAAAAATGCTGGAGTTTTCTGAGAAACTATTGAAACGAATAGAAAGTAGAACCTTAATAGAAAAGGCCACCGGAAAGTAATCCTCATGATACTCCGATGACCCATCTATTTTTATTGTTTTACAAATGAAGTGGCAAATCGCTTACCGTCGACATTGATGACAAAAAAGTAATTTCCATTTGTCAATGTTCTGATATCATAACCATTATCCTTCTTTTGGAATTGTTGTGTTAACCTACCAGCTGCATCATATATTTCAGCAGAATACGAAGTATCTTCTAATCCATTGACATATAACATATCGGAAGTTGGGTTAGGGAAGATTTTTAGGTCAATGCTTTCGCCTAGAATTGTTGTAGAAGATTCGATGTCTAAAAGAACATTATCTATACAAAAATAAGCGGGTGTGTTCATGCCAAATGCTCCCACATCACTTGAGTTTAGTGTGAATTCAATGCTATCAGCAGGGCCTAATGAACGGGTTTCAACATATGTCCAATCCTTTACGATGTAGTCTTGGCTATTGTCTTCGAATCGATAGTCAGCTAAGTAAAAGTTAATACTATCAACTGATCTTTCTCCTTCATACCATTTTCTAATGGTCAATAGGAAGAAGTCAGGATCATCACCTGATTCGCCACCAAATTTTTTCGCAAATGCATCTCCTTCTAACATGCTTAAGGCGGTGAAAGTACTATTAGTTATATAAATTCCATTAATCGTCATCCCCGCGGTTAATTCTATTAGCCTGAAAACTACAGGTTGGTAGGCACTTGCAACGCCATAAGCATCCGAAACTTTTCCACCTCCAGCATACGAACTATATTGGTTGATGTAGCCTGGAGTTACCGTATCTCGCATGGAAGAAATAGCCCAGTCTGTCCAACTATCATATTCTGGATTGTAATTATTTGGAAAAAAAAGATTTCCATTATAAAAGCCTCCACCGCCATTGTTTTGGAATGTATCTAATTCGTCCAATAGATTTTCGAATCCTGCAACCTCTTGTGATTGAGCAGTAAATACAGCTAAAAAAGCTGCGATTAATAGTAAGTGTTTCATTTAATTATTTTTGTTTTTATTCCTAATTCGAAATGCCTTCCCGGCATCGGCCTTCGCTCGATGATTCGGTATTGTTCATTCCATATATTGTTAATTCTTCCATAGATGCCGACTCGTTTCAGATTGATTCCTAATTGCATTTCTGCAATAGCGTAGGCGTCTAAATTTTCATTGATTCCTGAAGTTTGACCAATAAATTTGTGGTGATAACTCCAGTTTAATTTCCTATAATCTAGTTGTATACTAGCAAACCCAGAGTGTGTCGGGGTATAGAACAATTGGTCTCCAGCGTTGATTTTCGGGAATTTGACCGCGATGGTATTGGTAGATTTGATATAATCGTACCCGATAGTTGACTTGATTTTTACATTGCGAATCTGATAGCGCAGTCGGAGTTCAGTTTCCACACCTCTGCTCCATACTTTATTAAGATTATAAGGCTGGAAGTAACTACCACCTTCTATCAGTGCCCACTGAATCCAATGGTCGATTATTCGGTTAAAACCAGTGATTTGTCCGCGTATTTTTTCGTTTTTATAGGTCAATGTTGCCTCTTGACTCCAGCCAGATTCGGCAAGTAAGTCAGGATTTCCACCAGGGGCCCAGAAACGATCATTCAAGGTCGGTAGGCGATAATTTCTGCTTATTTTTCCTTTCGTCTTTAAGTAATTGGTAATAGGAATTTCAAATGCGAATGCAGGCATAAATGGAGTAACCTTAGCATCTACGATTTCTTGTCGACCACTTAGTTGAAACCATTTGTATTGGTACCGAACGAAAGCTGCGGTCTTTGATTCAACAGCTTCATTCTTATAATTACTTGGGGAGCTTACCGTGGTATAGAATTGACTCATACCAATACTGAATTGCTGAAATTTATTTAATTTCAATTCATAATTTCCATCTAAGATCAAGGTCTCGAAATGAGTGTATGATGCTGTATTAGTAGGTTGGTCAGTGTAATCTAAGTCCTCCGAGAAAAACGCGGTCTTTACTTTTAGATTTTGGTTTTTTTGTTTGTGATTCCACTGTATAGAAAGACGGTGTGACAGGTCTTCTTGGTAGGCTTCACTCGTGTTTTGGACGGTGGTTGGTGGGGTTTCTCGGTAAGCATTAGCATACCAATAGAATAAAGAAAGCTTATTTTTCTTGTTGATGGTCCAGAAAATATCTTGGTTAAAATTGTATTGTTTTTGGGCGGAGTTAACTTGATTTTTTTGTTGATTTCCAGCGATAGTATATGGGTAGTCGTTTTTTGCTTTCAGGAATGAGATGCTGGTATTTGATTGAATCGATCTGTAGTTATAAGAAAGTTTTGCTTGTTCATGGAGCATGTCAAAAGACCCGACACGCAATAAGTTTTCAAATACGGTTCTGCCGTCCTCTTGGGGTTTGTGGTGTAAGTTAATTACACCGCCGATTGCCCCAGATCCCCACATGGCGGAGTTACCACCTTTTTGTAAGATGATATCATCGGCTGCCCAGGTGTTCAATAATGAAAGATCTAGCAAACCTAGAAAAGGATTCTGAATGGGCAGGTCATTCCATAAAACTAAAGTATGGTTTGCGCTTCCACCTCTAATAGATGATGTGGCAATGGAACCAGGGCCATAATTTTTTATAAAGACGGAAGATGCTTGATCGATCGCTTCAGAAACATTGGAAGTGTTTTTAATGGTTTGTTGAAGTCCTCCGAAATTCTGTGATCTAAGTGGTGATGCAGAAATATAAATGGTGTCAATAACCTTTTCCTGCCCATTTGCAGCGTTGCAAAATAGGAGCATAAGGAATCCACATGCTATCCATTTATTCATAGAATATTGATTTTTGCTTTTCCACCGAAAGCATTAAATACAAGTTTGCACAGGGCAGGTCTTCTGACTTGTTTCACTTTTTAAATCCTTCCCATCTTTCGACAGTGGAATTGTAGTTAAAAAGCTGAATGAAACTTACAGCTGCGGGGACAGTCTCGGATTCTCACCGAATTCCCTATTAAAACACTACGAAAATACGTAGGGTTACCTTATGCAATTGCGAAGGTATAAAAACTTTAAATATGGAAATGAAATATCTTTGAAAAGAAAAGAATATTAAGCGATCAGTCTCTGAATGCGCTCCATTTCTTGCTTTAAATTATTGTAGTTCTCTACAGAAAGTGGATGTAATGGTAGTCTGACATCGTTTTCACAAATGCCTAGAACTTTCATAGCTGACTTAATGCCCACAGGATTTCCTTCTATGTATAACCACTTATGTAAGTCATACAGTTCGAGGTTAATTTTCTGAGCAGTAGTAAAATCATAAGCAAGAGCTGCACCGATCATTTGCGAGAATTCCAAAGGGAAGGCATTAGCCATTACAGAAATTACGCCCTCACCACCACAAGCGACCATCGCCATTGCTACTTCATCATCTCCGCTGGTTACGAAAAAGTTATCTGGTCTATTTTTGATGATTCTTGTTGCTTGGATAAGGTCACCACTTGCTTCTTTAATGCCAATGAACTTTTTGCTATCTCTCGCAAGTCGAACGGTTGTGGTCCATGACATGTTAGACATTGTTCTACCAGGAACATTGTATAAGATGATGGGTAGGGGAGAAACCTCTTGGAGGGCCATAAAGTGATGGTAGATTCCTTCTTGGGACGGCTTAACATATGCTGGGCTGCTAATTAATAAAGCATCGATCCCTTTGAAATCATAGTTAGAGATTTTCTCACACAGGTCTAATGTGTTGTTACTTGCAAAATTTCCAGCGACGATAGGCACCCTCTTTTCATTAATTTTGATAACATGATCGAGAACGGCTTTCGCTTCTTGGTCATTAAGCGTAGCGGTTTCACCAGTAGATCCGAGTGCGACGATGTAGTCCACTCCACCTCTGATTACATGATTCACAACAGTGGTCAGGGCATCAAAATCGACCTTTTGATTTTTGAATGGTGTGATGATGGCAACTCCTGTTCCTGTATACTTTGAATCTTTCATTTCAATGTTTATAAATTAATAAGGGCATAAAAATAATATTTTATCGGGGACAGTGTTAGTAATTCATGTCTGTCCTTTCCCAAATAACTCAAAACACTTTCAAATGATAAGTTACATCACCAGTTCAGCTGAGGAGTGATTGTATTCTGGAGTGCAAAGTTGATCTAATGTTTCCTCGAGAATCTTGATATATGCCTTCCAAGAATTTTCTTTCACAGGATTAATCACTAAATCATATAAGTCTGAGTGATCATGAATGACACCAATTTTAAATTGAGCATTAGAAAGATCCATAATGGCATTCAGCTCAGGGATATTTTCTGTATTAAAACTGATGATCAAATCGAAATCTTTTTTAATGAAGTCAATGACAACAGGGGATTTCGGAATGTAGAACCAGTTAAATGATTTAGCATTGAAGGCTTGGAAACTAATTTGTTCTGGGCTCGTATGATCGGTAAGGAAAAGGAGGGTAATGTCTTTTCCTAGGTGTTGTAATTTTTTGACATAGGTTTCTATGATTTTTAGATCCGAGTCCTTTCTGCCATCTACAAGGAAGGCAATTCTTTGAGATAAGTTGTGCTTAGACTTCTTATTATGTTGGGATTTAAAATTAATCCGATTCCTATTGTACATCCAAGTTTTCAGATTCATCATATTCTATATTTTTAAGTTCATGCCATGCTGATGAACAATTTGTTGTAAATAGATTAACGAATATTTTAACAGGAAATTTTGTGTCATAAAGACATATACACGCTCAGGATTCGCGCTTTGGCAATATTAAAGTTGCCGAAAGTTAATACAAATATAAAGTTTATATTATGATTATTTATAATATGAAGAGTTAAATATTAAAAAGTGTCGTATGAGACAAGAAATTGGAGCTGTGAGCGGCAAGCTATAAACAGGAGAAAAGATTGAGATCGTAGATCGAATGAATTTTATTTGATAATAGCTTTTAACTTCTTGAAATTTACTCGAAAGAATTATTTTCCACTATCCACTGTCATTGCCTGAAATAAGTTGACCACAAATTAAAAGAATTATGAGTGGAAAACAACATTCTGGATTAAATCAGACAGAGCGGCAACGTCGAAGATTTAGTGAAACGTTTAAGAAAAAAAAGGTCAA
>NZ_JAJNKA010000013.1 GCF_021533215.1 Portibacter lacus
AGCACTCTTGCCTGACTCATTCTCTTTCAGAGCCTTAATAATTTGTGTTTCTGTAAACTTACTTCTTTTCATAATAATTCAAATTTAGTTAATTTTAGATTTGTATTATTTTTTGGTAAGGCTACAATATCACAAAAAGGAGTATAAAAACGGATTTCAAACCCAAAGAAAGACCAGGTAGACATAAGGAGCATAAAAGTCAACTCTTCAAGGTGATCACTGAAGAAAGAGCAAGTTGATTAGAAGGTAGTTTTGGAACAGATAAAGAGTACTATCTTCTGAGTAAAATCAAAGCTCGAAATAAGGAGACAGAAATCTTGTGGATTTTTATAGTCATCCACACATCCAATGCGTTAAATGCTGGTTTTCGAATGGCGAAAGCAACTAAAATTGCAGACCAATCTAAGTTATTAAACTATATCATTTACTCTACAATCCGCCTTGAAAGGAAGGCGTTAAGAAATTGATTCCCGTGCGTAAGCAAAAAGAGCAAATAACTGTCTGACGACCGAAGTGAGGAGTTTTATTTGCCGCGGGAGGCAGAAGCAATTTTAGACTTTCTTTCACAGCGGTGATCTTTTGTTTCTTTTGCATGGCAGGGAAAAGAAAAGCTCATATGCGCGCTACTCCTGAATATCTCTAGATAGTAAAAAGAATTTTAGTTTAATTCTTCGTTAAAACCTTCGTTCTCTGTCTTTTTCTTGTTTCGGTACCAAATTATACCCAAAGATAAAACCAACAAATATGGAAGGCTTAGAATGTATAGTATTCCTCTATTAAGTCCTTTACCCATCGTTCCACCATGCTCTAGATTAGATTCTGCGGACATACGACACATAGGACATTGTGCCATCATATCTGGCAATCCAACAAAAAGAAAAATTAGAACGGTCAATACGAGTAATGCTGTTATTTTCTTCATAAGACAAAGATAATTAATTCCTATTTGCCTAACGAAGAAGTCTTCGTGTTTTGATTCAAATTAGGTTAAAAAAAGATCGCCCCACCTTTGTGGAGCGATAGGGCATAACTTCTATATTTTGCCCAAACCCAAAGAAAAACCTCTAAATTTTTCAGTTATTATAACTACTATTAAGACGCTTATTAGTATAAAAGGTTAAGTTAAGACTAGTTAAATCTTTGTTATCGTAGGTAGTTTATGTATTCAACCTGACAATACAAAGGAAAAGTCAACCGCTAGTGAGGGAGGTTTGATTCTCATGCATCTTATATCTGTTACCTTAATAGTTTTTTCACACCATGATCATAAATATTTAAGGGTTTTCGTAAAGATTGATAAATGAGGTTTGGATTTCTATTTTTGTTGGTATTTCTATGTGCTATAAGTAATGCTCAGGTAATAAGCCCTGATGAAATGTTTTCTAAGTATGATTTGCAAAGTATTAACACTGATCACTTTTATGAACAGTCTAGTATGCGAAGCAATGAAAAAATTTATATAAGCATTGATAAGTGGAATTTAGAACTGGAACATTCAGGTATTCTTTCTGATGATTATAGATTCATTGACGAAAAAGGAAATGAAATAACTTCTAAAGCAGATCGCCCTATTCCCATGCAAGGTTATACAACTAACGGTGGTCGTGTTTCTATTACTGTTGCTAAAGGTTTTCTCTATGGTACTATCGAGGATGGAAAAGAACTTTTCTACATTGAACCATCCAGATATTATTCCAAAACTTCTAATGAAGATGAGGTTATTATTTACAACACTAAAGATGTTAAATCTACTGCTCCTATAAAATGTGGTGTAGAAGTAGCAGCTGAGAAAGGTATTAACCCGAATGAGAAAGATACAGGAAGCAGAGCAGGTTTATGTTATGATGTAGAATATGCGATTGTTAATGATTGGTCCATGTACGATGAATATGGAGCAGGTGGCCTTGAAGCAAGAAATATTGGAATTACCAATGATGTTATTACTAATTACGATGATGAATTTGCTGATGGTATCAACTTTGTTATAACCGGCCAATACAATTCTACTTGTTCTACATGTAACCCTTTCACCGTTACGACAGATTTAGGAAATACTTTAGATAATTTCGTTAGCTGGGGAAATTCACAACTCAGCAATCAAAATAATAGTTTTTATATCAGATACGATGTAGCTTCTTTCTGGTCGGATGTGTTCGCAAATTCTGGGACAGTTGGCTTAGCATACGTAGGACAAATTTGTACCAACTACAGATATAACGTTTTATCTGACTTAACATCACCTAATTCTACAGATGAACAAAACGCTACTAAACTGCGAGTTTTAACAGCACACGAATTGGGTCATAACTTTGGTGCTGGACATGACGGATCTGGCTCAGGTTTTATTATGGCTCCTTCGGTAAATGCAACAGACACGTGGTCTTCAGCTAGTATTTCTGCAATAAATAGTCACATCAGCTCCAGAAATTGCTTAGAAACATGTGCTAATTCTCCAGCTACCGTTTTTTTTAGTGGAAGTGGAGGTACCGTTCTGGAAGGTGATGGTTCAGGAATAGGAGGAAGTTGCCTAGAAGACTACATTGATTATTCGATTCCTGTCTCGATTTCTAAGTATCCCTCCAGCAATGTGGTTGTAAGTGTAAATTCAAATGGTTCTACCGCTACGAATACTTATGATTTTCAACTTTTGACGACTTCATTAACTTTTACGCCCACTGGTGCACTAAGCCAGAATGTAATCGTTAGGGTGTATGATGATGCCATCGTTGAATCCCCAGAAGAAATTCAATTAAATTTATTTCTGATCTCAGGTCCTGCTGAGATTTCTACTACTAATACACAGAGTATTACCATTAACTCAGAGGACTTTATAGAGTCTGCAGGCGGTGAAGGAGGATATTTTCTATACGGACCTTCATTTACCAACATTACAAATGATGGATTTTTCTCTGGGAATAGAACTGATTCTAGGTCTAGATTTATTCTTACGGCTTCTTATCTACAGAGTATAGGTATGTTTGCGGGTGAAATAGATATGTTAGGACTTTATGTCTATATCAAAGGTAGTAATGGTGTTTATAATGACTTTAGAATTGGTATGAAGTCTACATTGAATAGTGACTTGAGTAATGTTTCTTGGGGAGGAACTCAACAAGTATTTATTGGTGATGTGACAACGCTTGAAGGTGAGTTTACGAACATGGAATTCACTACAGCTTATGATTGGGATGGAACGAGTAATATCTACGTTGAAACCTGTTTTAACAATTCCACAATCATTGGATTAGATCAAGTTGCTCTATTCTCTACTGGGGAAAGTAGTGGAGCTCAGAATATGTCTTGGTCTACGAATACTCTAGATAACTGTGGTTTCGTTAGTAGTTGGACTTACTCTTTAGATCTTCAGCCTAATGTTCTTTTGAGAAGAAGGGGATCTACAGAGGCAGAAACGGTTGCATCTTCTGATGCTAATGGACGAATTAGGGCTGGTGAAACAGCTAATATGTTTTCTGATAATGGAAGGATTATAGCAAGTATTAAAAATACGGGCTCAACTAGTCTCCAATGTATCGATGCTTCAATCTCGACTGCAGGTCTTGGTAAGCAAATTCTCCCTTCAGGAGGTGAGTATTCTGATAAAACTTTTCAAATAGAAACTGGAAATAGTGGAACTTACGAGTTAACATTATACTATACGGAGGAGGAATTAGCAACTTGGGGAAGTGAAAATCTTACCCTTGATTTTATAAAATCATCGGTTCCTATTGCAAATTCTAATGCTGGAAATGCTGAAACATTGACGACGAGCACAGTGAATACAGATGTAGGAGCAGATAATATCATTGCATATACCACGACAACCTCAGGGCCTGGATATTTTGCATTGTCTAATGCTACGGTGGAAGCTCAAGTATTCGCCAATGTGACCAGTACATTTGACGCAGGAGATGTAGTGATAGAAGAACTAGGAAAAGGAGTTCTCATTAAGAATGCTGAGGGCACGCAGTACCTTGTTAAGGTAAACAGTTCAGGCGTAATTACCGTTACGGAGAATAATTCTTTAGTGGCTAATTCTTATTTGCCTGCAGGAGATCTTTGTATTATCTCTCCGTCAAAAGCATTGATGATAAAGCGTTCGGCATCATCATATACTAGGATTAATGTCGATAATAATGGAGCCATTGCGGTTTCAAATACTGCCTCTCTTCCAAGTCAAAGAATTACTCAAACGCAAGGGCATTTTGGATTGATGGAAAATGGAGCAGGTATTATCTTTCAGAATAGTGAAAATGAGTGTTATAAGCTATATATTAATGTCAATGGAGAAGTTAGGGTAGGGCAGGTATCATGTCCTAATTGATTGGATCGTTGAGCCCGAAAACTAGTATTTGTGGCAATTTTAAGAATAAAAATGAAGAGATTCTTTTAGGTCAATTTTAGAGTAATTCTTTGAAGGGATCGCCGAGCCGAAATCGGACTCAACTCCGCAATCTTCGCCATCCCACATTTTACATCTTGGATTATAGATATAAATTTCAAAACAGCAAACATTCAGAGGCTCACTAGAGGTGAGTATCTGAAGATTGCCTTCGGCTCTTCAATCGACGCTAACTCACATTGCTTTTTTCGGCTTACAGATCTAAAAAAGCAGAAAATCCTTATCAGATAAATTGAACTCCGATATTCATACTTGGTATGTGATAACTATAACCTTTAGGATAGTCTACACGGTGATTAATAGACTTCATCGATTGCAGTCGTAAAGTTAAATACACAAACTTATAAACCCGAAATTCTATTCCTCCTCCACCTGCGATATAAGAAGTGTACTTTGCTATTACAGGATAAAGGTTAATGTCTTGACCGTAATCTCCTTTGTAAAATGAAGTTTCTATATAAGCTCTAAATTGGTTTATAAATCTATATCAAAATTGAATAAAAATACCTCCCTGCTGAAACTTGAATTTTTCGAAATCTGTAAGAACATGATATTTACTATAGCGTAAGCCCAGTCGAATATTATTGTCGAACATTCCCATTGCTATATTTACATTTGTGTTTTACTGGTCTACATTGTTTTCTAAATCTAAAATACCATAATTAGCACCTCCTGAAATAGAAAACAACTTTTGGGCTGAAAGGGTAAAACTAGAGATGTGTATGGAAAGACCAGAGAGAAGTGCTATGAAAATATTCTTCATTGGTATTGTTCTAAACACTAAGTTATTAAAAGATAGGAAATAAGGTTGTCTATAAAACAAAAAAGTCCCAACCTATGGAAGGTTGAGACTTTATATTTAGTTCTTTTTATCTCTTACTGAAGAAATTTCAAGTAAACCCAGTACCAGAAGCTGATCACTGCTGCTAACCAAATCAAGTATGAAATATACCAAATGAAAGGAATGAAATATCCTAATACCGATATTACGATCGCTGCAAGGAATCCTAAAATTGCATACCACAACCATTTTTGAACTGGATCTTGTAAGTCAATTCCTAATTTCTGAATAAATTTGTTAGCTTTTACAGCTTTTTTAACTACCCATTTTCCAACTTTAGTCTGAGAAAATTTAGCTAATCTTTTAGCCATTTTATTAGCTTTCTTTTCAACTTTTAATGTTTTTTCAAAGTCGATTGCTTCAGGACTAATAGGGTTAGTCGCATAGCTATTGAGCGCAAATCCGACCATTAATAGTAACATTGTAAAAAATCTTAATTTCATTGTTTAAAGTTTTTGTTAATTATCAATTGATTAAACCACTTAAATATATAACTATTTTATAATATTAAGCGAATTTGTAAATTTCTTTATACTTTTTACGAGCATATTCCATGAAGTATTTGAAGTTTAATTGCTCGCCTGTAACGCGTTCGCAAAGTTCCGCAGCTTCATATAATCTTCCGTGCTGATGAATATGTGTTCTTAACCAAGACAACAATTCAGTGCTATCTCCCTTACTCAACTTAGTCATTAAATTTGGAATTTGGTTAACAGCTTCGGCAAAAAACTGCGCTGCATAAAAGCTTCCAAGGGAATAAGTAGGGAAATATCCGAAGCTTCCATGACCCCAGTGAACGTCCTGAAGGATGCCCTGAAGATCATCTGGAATATCAACATTAAGATATTCTTTGTACTTAGCATTCCACGTTTCTTTTAAATCTTTCACCTCTAAGTCCCCACTAATTAGCAGTTTCTCTAGTTCATACCTGACCATTACATGAAAGTGGTAATGTAACTCATCAGCTTCCGTTCTAATAAAGTTCGGTTCAACTCTATTAATACCTTTGTAGAATTCATCGAGGCTTACTGCTGATAAATTTTCAGGAAATAGTTCTTGAAGTTTAGGGTAGTGGAATTCCCAGTATTCTTTCGACCGACCTACATGATTCTCCCATAGTCGCGATTGAGATTCATGAATACCAAGACTTATCGCACTTCCTGTAGGTAGACCATAATCTTCTGCAGATACACCTTGTTCGTAAAGTGCATGTCCACCTTCATGAATACATGACCAGCACATGTTTGCGAAATCATTTTCATCTATTCTGGTCGTAACTCTTACATCTTGTGCAGAAAAAGTGATGGTGAAAGGGTGGGGGGCAATGTCTTGACGACCACTATCGAAATCGTAGCCCATATTCTTCAGAAGATCTATTCCGAAGTCCCACTGTTTATCTTTATTGTAATACAAATGAAGAAAGTCATTCTGCACTTGATTCTTTTTACTTATTTCTCTTATAAATGGTACTAGTTGCTCCCTGACATCTTTGAAAAGTACATCTAAATCTTTCACTTTAAGACCTGGTTCATACAAATCGAGCAGTGCATCGTATGGATGATCTTCATATCCTAAAATTTCAGCTTCCTCGCGCTTTATTGCAACAAGATTACTTAATGCTTCTTCGTAACTCGCAAAGTCATTGTCTTCTCTTGCTTTTAACCAAGCGTGATATGCAGCAGAAACAAGATTAGATTTTCTGATAACAAATTCCTCATCAAACCTTGTAGACTGTTTGTAATCCTTTAGCGTAACTTTTATATTTTTGGCAGCTTTCTGATCTAAAGTTGGATCACTTGAAAGTTCATTTAATAACTTACCGAATGATTCATCTGTAAAAAGTTCATGTGAGATTCCTGAAAGCGTCGCGATTTGTTGGCCTCTATAAGCTGCACCTTTCTTTGGTAAATTGACTTCTTTATCCCAACTTAAAACGGCAATGCTATGGCCGATGTCAGCCAGCTTTTTCATTTTTTTCTCGTACTCCTCGTATTTACTCATTTTCGCTTAATTATGTAATTCCATGCTAATAACAACCAGGAGACTGTAAAAAATAATCCTCCTATCGGTGTTATAGGCCCTAGTATCTTTGTGCTTTCGATTCCAAATAACTCTCTACAGGATAGCAAATAAAGGGATCCCGAGAAAAATAATATTCCTATTATACAAGCCCAAGCTGCATTCTTCAAAAGCTTAGAAGGTCCAAATTTGTATAATATTCCAATAACAATCAAGAGGAGGCTGTGATAAAATTGATAAGTATTCCCTGTTTTGTAACTAGAAAGTTGAGTTTCAGTCAATACTTCTTTGAGTGCATGTGCACCGAAAGCACCCATGATTACTGCTATCATTCCAGAAATAGCTGCTATTCCAATGATGTTTTTGTACGTCATTTTTTAATAATTTGAAGACAATATATAAGTTAGTAATTAGTTTTATATCAAAAACTATTTTCAAGTTTAAAATTTAAAAACGAAAACTTTAGGAGGCAAACAAACATCAATATTATCATCGGAATTCTTTTGGATCTGTGGAATTTGTTAGATCGGTAAGCCGAGATGATGATGTGGAGAAAAGCAAGGATTGCCGAGCTGTACATTGAATGTTGATCATTAGGATCTACAGGAACATGGGTTTTTTAACCAGCGAAGAAAAAATCTCACACTATACTACGAGGTCCTTTGATATTCCAACTTTCAAGTTTTCTTTTCGGAAGAGATATTAGAAGCTTAAAGCCATAGGAGCTCGGGTTTTAACCCGAGAAAAAGTTTCACAATCTCTATACTTAGATCGGTAAGCCGATCGATGGGATAGGGAGGGTAAGGATTGCCGAGTTGTACATTGAATGTTGATCATTAGGATCTACAGGAACTTGGGTTTAAATCAGAGAAGAAAAATTTCGCACTATACTACGAGGTCCAGTAATATTCTAACTTTTCCTAACGATCATTTATCCTAAACTCCAATCGATAGGTGTCTTTCCCAAAGTCTCCAAAATCTCATTGGCCTTAGAAAAATGACCACAGCCCTGAAAAGCATTTCCAGCTAGTGGTGATGGATGAGCGGATTCTAATACAAAATGCTTGTCGGTATTAATGAGCACTTTCTTTCCCTTAGCAAAATTTCCCCAAAGCATAAAAACAACACCTTCCCTTTCGTCTGATATTTTCTTGATCACAGCATCCGTAAAGAGATGCCATCCCGCTTTTTTATGTGATGCTGGTAAACCCGCTTCCACCGTTAAGATCGCGTTCAACATGAAAACACCTTGCTTCGCCCAAGAACTTAAGTTGCCATGATCTGGAATGGCGAAATTGATATCTCTATTCAGTTCTTTATAAATTCGCTTTAAGGATGCCGGAACCTTTATTCCATCATTCACCGAAAAGGAAAGTCCCATCGCTTGATCTGGACCGTGATAAGGATCTTGCCCTAAGACCACGACTTTTACATCAGGGAAAGGAGTTTTATCAAAAGCATTAAATATTAAAGGCCCCGGAGGATAGATAACCTTCCCATTTATAATCTCAGATTTAATAAAATTCCGAAGCTCATTAAAGTAAGATTTACTAAACTCGTCTTCCAATACCGCCTTCCAAGAGGCTTCTATTTTTATTTCTTTTTCGCCCAAAAGTTTAATTTATTTCCGGTGCTTTCCACTTCAGATCACTTACTGGTAAAGACTTTGCTTTGCCTATCGCCTTCCCTGATCTCTTATTATTATGAATCATTGCCCAAGTCATAATTAAACTCGTTCCAATAATAATGAAAAGCAGAATTCCTTCTGAAAAAGATTCACTCTTAATCTCGTCAGGAATTGCATAATATAATAATACGGTAATCAGTCCTCTAGGAGCAACATAAAGTTGAGGTAATATATCCTTTCCTATGATTGATCTTAATAGTACAAATCGAATGATGAAAATGACTGCAAGACACAGCGCTGAAATTCCGATTACTTTCCAGTCAGCTAGGGTAGAGAACACAATCGTAATCCCAAAAATGACAAAAAAGAAAGTTCTTACCACAAATGCAGTTTCTAGTGTCACTAAGTGAAGACCATGATATACTTCCTTGGCTTTATTCTTATCCAGCCATTTCTTAAACGGTCCTCGGAAGAATAAATCCATATTGGCAATCACCAGACCGAAAACCAAAATGATAAATAGTGGTGATAAATGTAGCAACTTTCCAATGCTATAAAGTAAAAGCAAAACTGAAATCAATAAAAATAACTTCGCACTGCTCTTGATTTTTTGAAATACAAATACAATGATGTAACTAAAGATCAGTGATAAAATAACCGTTAAGATCGTCGTTAAGGCAAAGTTCAGTAAACTTCCTCCTCCGCTATCTGCCGCTAATTCAGAATCAACCGCTGGTATCTTACTCAATAAGAAATAGAATACCATAATCCCTAAAATGTCAGAAAAGGTACTTTCATAGATATGAAACTCTTTTTTATCAGTTCGCAAATGCGTTACACTTGGTATAATGATGGCACTAGAAAGAATGGATAACGGTGTAGCATATATCCAAGCTTGGAGACTTGAAATATCTGGGAGGAAATATTGTAGAATTAATGCAGTAACCCAAGTGGATAGGAGAAGGCCTATTAAGGCAATTGCTAGAGCAATTGTTATCGGGATAACTTTATCCTTATCTAATTTCAATTCCAGCGCGGCTTCTAATACGATCATAATCAGACCTACAATCCCCAGAATCTCAAGGATAGGAAAGAAATCAATCTTGGTCTCGCTGAATGCATTTAATCCCAAATTGACCAAAACCCCTAGAATGATGAGCATCAAAACTGACGGAACACTGGTTTTTTTCGAAATTTCACCAAAAAAGAAGGATAAAATCAAAATTACAGAGGCTCCGATTAGCAGCATATATGGAGATGATAAATCCATTGATAAGTAGGTAATCATTGTTGAGTTTTTATTTTTTGTACACTAAAACCAGCATTAGAAATATACTTGATCAAACTGGCAGTATATTTTTCAGAAGTGATGTTAAGAGAAACGATGAAATTATCCTCTTCTTGAAGCACTAAAGTTTCATTATCTGTTACAAGCGGAAAACTAAATAAACATCTATCTATAGCCTTTTTTTGATCTAAAGCAGAAGAATCAGAAGTTGGTTTACAGACTAACTTAATCATATGTTTTTTAGGTGAAAGAAAATTTATTCTTTCTTTCTTTCCTCCTAAGTCCATTAGATTCTTATTCAGGAAATTCTTGTTGACCAAAATGTAGTACAAGATGGCAAATATTCCGAAAGTTAAAAGATGAAAAAGTGGGTTGACTAAAATTAATGCAGTAATCAAAATAACCAATAGAATTCTAGACCACTGGTCTATGCTCCAGGGAGTTTCACGTTCTACTAATAATCTTCCTATTCGAGTTCGATTGCTTATTAACCATACCAGCCCTAATATGAGCCCGATGATTAAAAAAGACATCCACGACATTGTCTTAATTTCTATCATTTTAATCGATTCAAAGCATTTTCTACAAATACGGTTAAAAAAGGATTAATGGAGATGAAGCCCTCGAGCGGTCTCACTAATAATTTTAATTGCACTAAACTTTTAATGCTTTCTTTTATTTTATTTGAGTCAATTTCATTGAACATTTTCCGAATCTCTGGTTCTCTCACCGCCCCATGAATAGTGAGCAATCGAAGTAATTCTTCATGTTGCTCTACCGTTTTCCTAAATTGCACTTGATTTATTTCATCAGTAAAATCTTCGTTCTGATGCATACACCATAATTGCATTCCTTTTCCAACGTTTCCGCTAGCTTTTTTTGCAACTTTACGAGATAAATTCGATAATCGATCAGATTCACTCAGCGCATCTTCACTATTGCTCACAGCATGAGCCCTAGTTAATATGGCAGACTCTATTTGATCCACAGACATGTAGTCTGTATTAACCATTTCAGAGTAAAAATTATTCATATCGAAAAAGTAACAAGCTTTTTCATATAGAAAACTGTGCATAACCGTCGCGAAGTAGATTTTCTTCGAATATTTAGAGATGATCTGATTCAAATTATCGATCAGATTAAAAGTGTCTTCTGGATGATTCGAATAATAATCCAGGTCATCTATGGTCACCATACATGGTTGAGCCCCCTTATATTTAATGATGAAATTCAAGGTCTCTATCAGATCATTACCCATTAGTTTCTTATGACCTTTCACATCTATTTTTTGCCCTGGAACCACATGATAACTAGCAATATCAGGATATTGGATGGGTAACATTTCTAAAATGGTAGATCTACCAGAAAGGTGTCCTCCTGTGATCAATAATCCACCACCATATCCATTCCGCCATAGTTGAAAGTGATTTTCTATCCTACTGATTATTTCTGGTCTTTCCACCGTAAACGAACTACCTAAAAATCCATTTTTCAAAAACAATGCATTCGCATCACTTTCTGAATCAAATGAGATGACATTCTTTATAAAACCTGATGCCGTTACGAGCTCCTTTTTTGAATAGCTATTGAAAATTCTATTTAGAAAGTCAGCTATAATTGTTCTTATTCGATCGGGACTATACCTTCTTTGTAAGTCTGATTTTTCTGCAAATCCTGTTAGTTGCCCGATAGCAGATGATGGAAGAAAGTTATATTCTTCATTGAATAGTTGGCTGATTCGGAGATACTTAGACAGTAATTTCTTTAACTCGTCTAGTTTCTGTAGGCCATTTCGTTCTAGGTCTTCTCTGTATTCACTGATTAAGCGCTGGACTGGAGCAGTTAAGTCGCTTTTAGGAATTTCTATTTCATCATTATTGGAACTTTCGATCCTTGCTTTAATACGATTAGATATTTGAATAAGATTTACGATAACCTTCTCTTTATACCCATTTATTTTAGCATCGATTGTCTTTAAAGGTGAAGCAAGATTAAAAGACGTCCATCCCGAAACTTCGGAAAGGATATCGACTGATTTATAAACTACTTGACCACCGGTGGTTTTCACGGCCAATTTTAATTTATCTACATCTTCTAAAACGATGAATTGATAAGGTGAAAAAATGATCCCATTTTCTAACTCTTGTAATAAATTACCTATTTGCAAATCTAATTTAACGAGTTGGCTTTTGCCTATTTTCTCGTCTTCTTCGTCAATTTTTTCTTTAAGGTTAACCAGTTTGCGCTCGAGCATCGACATACTTTCGATACGTTGGTCCATATGCTCCAAGTAACTTGATCGATAGTCAGAAAATTTTTCAGTTAGTTTATCGAGCTTAAGCTGACTTCGTTGAGTGGATTTAATCTGATTAATTATTTTATTTACCTGCTCAATGATTACCGGCGAAGGGTTAGTCTGATGCTGCCACTCTTTATTTAGGTCATCGTTTCTATCGTAGCAATTCCCATAAGTATCTAATACTTCATTTGTGGCTACGTGAATAACATTATATAGCTCTATCTGGTATTGCTCTAGTTCTTTATCGGTCTTTAAGTTATCCTTGTGTAGTTGTTCAAGTCTTAATAATCTAATTACAGAATCTCGAAATAGTATAGCAATATCTTTTACTTGGAATGACCAAATAAATGAAATCCTAGACGAGAAGTTATCAGTTTTGCCACTCATGTCTTCTTCTAAGAGATCGATCATGCCTTCTAAGTAAGATATGGCCTTGAAGGAAAGTGGTTGGACCAGCAGGTCCGTAAGCTTAAAATGGGAATTTACTTTTGTTTTTACATCTTCCATTAGAGAAGCAATATATTAAATCAATTTCGTAAAGATTGTTTAGTCCCTCTTTTTCTTGTAACGGCACCTATATTTCCGTTCCTAGAGAGCATGATAGCTATAGGTCTGGTATTATCAAATTGTGCAAATATTTTAATTAATATTACAGTGATAGGTACGCATAATAGCATCCCTACAACTCCCCATAACATTCCCCACATAACTAAAGAAAGCACTATGACAAATGGACTGATATTAAGAGAATCACCATAAAACTTAGGTTCTAAGATACCTCCGATAATAATCTGGATGACTCCGACACCTATCAGCACAATAAAGAATGGAGTCAAGGTTTCGAATTGGATCAATGCAAAAATAGTCGGAAAACTAGTGGCTACTATCGATCCGATCGTCGGAATAAAATTGAACAGAAAAATTATGAAAGCCCAAAATAATGCAAACTCAAGTCCAACTGCTTTAATGACGATATAACTGAAAATACCAGTCGCAATAGAAGCAATAAATTTGACTCCAATATAAGTTCTCACACCATTATTAATTCCATCTAGCAATCCATATAGTTTATCTCTTGGTTCTTTATCCATTCGTAATGCTATAATTTTCTTTAGAAAAGTAGATTGCTCTAGCAAAAGAAATAGCGTGTATAATAAGATTAGAAGGAATTGCGAGGCAACCTTACTCGTTGAGTTTAACAAGCCTCTTAAGAAATTATCTATATCAAATTCAGTTGTCAATGTTTTAATGTCGGTAGCCTGAGAATACCCAATGGCTTCGGCAATTTTTCCGATCTGCCGCTCAAAATTCAATCTGTAACTCGGCGCATTAATGATCATCTCATTAATGTTCTGAGTAATTAGAGACCCAATGGAAAACAGGATGAGTAGAACGAAAACCGCTGATAATGAAATAGTAACACCTTTGTGAATATAGTTTTTCACAAAAGGTGCCGCACGCAGCAAAGAGTTTAATGCATTAATAATGTACCATAACACGATAGACAATATCAATGGTACTAAAAAATTCTTCGCATATATGGTAAACAGCGCCGAAATTGCAACGATAATAAATGCAGCCGCTGTTTTCTGTCTTTTCATTGTATTAGTAGATTTCTCATTATAGATACGACGCTATGCTATTTATGTTCGATAGCTTTTTACCTTCAATTTGATTTAGAGTAACATCTCATTAATTAAAATGGTTCGAAACTAGGAATTATTATAAAAGCGATCAAATTAATACTTAATAAGTTGACTACTTTTCATTGATCAAGTTTACGATTTTTAAAGTGGAATATCGCTTTAGCTTTGTTAAACTTTACACTTTATGATCTAAAAAAATAGATTCTAACTTCTCATAGCCATATTTGTCTACCTAAACAAGGATTTATTACCATATTGAGCAGCTTATTACTCTGAAAATCGAAGCGTCTTTTCATCGTAAAGTAGCAATTCTCCTATTACCTCTAATGAACTGCCATCTTGCGCCCAAACATATCTAGCATGAGCCGTCGTTCCTTCCGGAATAGTTACCGTGCTGCCTGCTGGAATAATAACCATGTCGCATTGCTTGGGAATGCTATTTAGATCCCACATTTCAGAATCACCCCAGTTTCCGACTCCTCCATTCCAGGTGTATACTGTTCTTACACAACATGCATTCGGTCCAGAACAATCATCTGTCCAGGCGATATCGAAGTTGGTTAGAATTAAGGATTCTGAAGGTGCCAATGTGTACGTGTCAGCGGTAGAATTGACAGTATAAGAAGTACCATCTACATTCTGATCACCATTATATTTATACCATGTTCCTGTGACATCATATCCAGGACTAAGAGTCGTACTATTCTCTGGATCAAGGTTGGCAATGGAAATGACATAGTGTCCTGATCCATCATTTAATTCCATTCTCCTGCCTACATTGACACCGTCAGAAGACCCTATGTTTCCATAGTCAGGAGCCATAGTATATAAGGGATAGGTATTCCTTAGATGAAATATCATCGCCATTAATCGCCATAATTCCTGTCGATCTTGATCATAGAAATATTCCCAGTGAACCGGCTTTTCTCCTGTTCGCCCATTAAAATCTATGCTGATATCATATCCTAACTCTTCGAATTGCCAAAGCATTCGAGGTCCTGGGAAAAGTAAGTTGAAAACGGCTCCGATCTTTAATCGATCGATAACATCTCCTGTTGTATAATTTTCATTGCCCTTGCCATACGTTTTAACCTCGTATGCCTGTCTTTCTTCATCATGACTTTCCATGTAACTCATCAGATTCGCATAGGTGAAACCTTTCGCATTAAAAATTCCACTATCGTAAATGTTCTGCCCATTGTAGCCAAGCATAAATTCTTTCATATCGCTATGGTGTCCGGCACCACTCCACATTAAGATTCCAGCGTCTGCAAGGACAGCATCTTCACTTGCATTAGCTAAATGTTCAAAAATGGCCACAGATCCTGGATTCCGAGTTTGCATTTCATTTACCATCCGTAGCAAAAGATCTATTCGGTCTTGGTCGTAACTGCTGGCCCATGGATCTCCGCCATCTTGCGCAGTCTGCCCGAATCCTTTCGTGAAATCAAATCTGAAACCATCAAACTGAAATTCCTGAATCCAAAAATCAAGAATACTGTCGACCATTTTCTGTGTGTGTTCGCTCTCATGGTTCCAGTCTACTCCCCACCAGCCTGCAGGCTCTGCAATCATTTTGTGATCAGGGTTAAACCATGGATTGTCATTGGCTGGTTTATTTTCATCCTCGTTCCAATACATCCTCGCCATTACATTAGAATAGAAAGCGTGATTAAGCACAATGTCATTAAAGACTTGAATTTCTCTTTTGTGACACTCGTCTATGAATTGCTTCAGATCTTGTGGCGGCCCGTAATACTTGTCAGAAGCAAAGTAGAAATTTGGATTGTATCCCCAGCTTGAGTTGCCTTCGAACTCCGAAACTGGCATAACATGAATCGCATTAATGCCCATGGCCTCGAGATAATCTAAGCGTTCTATAGCAGCTGCATAAGTACCTTCTTCCGTAAAATCTCTAAAATGTAGTTCATATATATTCAAGTTATTAATAGAAGGTTTGCTGAAAACGGAGGCTTCGAAAGCATACTCGTCTTGATCTGTCTGCAGGATTGATGCTCTGCCATCTGCCTGAGAAGGATAGGGCACAATTTCATCATTCCTTTCACTACTGATGTATACATCATCGAAATCAGAAACTTGCAGTGTATAAGGATCAGCAACTTGAAGGGTACCATCGATCAAATACTGAAAAACGTAGGCTTGCCCAGGAACAAGGTTTTCTAATTCTATCCACCAATAATCTCCTCTGTCTCCATCTGCATCTTGGTCAATTTCATTGACACTGTCCCATCCATCTCTATCTCGAAACATTTTAGAGGACTCATCTGCTGTCCAGTTGTTGAAATCTCCAATAACATGGACAACCTTTTTCTCTGTGCTTCCATATTGCCCTTTTTGAGTCGCAACACCGCTAGGATGTTTGTAATATCTCGTAAATGTAGGAGCATGTAAAACCAAGATAGCTTTCGTAGGATCGTTTTCGTTATAATTTATGCCAATGTTAGCGCCACTAGGTCTAGATGCTTCTACGACCGGATCGTAATATTGAAGTTGGAAAGTTTTGTACTTTGTCCCAGAACCAAAATTTGCTGTGATCTTATAGTGCTTTATGCCGGGTGTACTATTGATGTCTTGTGTGTTAAAAGTGGCTATATTTCCCCCATTGTCAATGTTAGATAAAGTCATTCCCATGGCATCTATTTCATCTAGTACCCAAGAATTAGGTGCTGCATTAGCTTCGAATTGAAGAGGAATATTTGTATTGGTCAATGCGAAATATGGTAGGTCATCAGGAGTCGTAATGGTAAAGTGATCGCCTGGATCGACATCGTTATGGTAGTTGCTTCCGACGTTATCTTCCTTTAAGCTGCCATCGGCGCTTCTAAATAAAAAGTTTAGCCCGAATACATCATCTGTAATATCTACATTAAAGTAAGTTCTCAAGGTGGCCAGATTTATTTCCCACATGTCACTGCCAGTATTCGTCATCTCTCCAATGCCATCATCTTGTCCCCAATTTCCAACTACATTATTAAAGGCATTCGGATCTGAAGCGGATGTAGCCACTCCTACGTGAAGATAAACTTTGCTCTGTCCAGCAAGCGCTGTACTGCTCGCATCAAAGGTTATGGTGACAGGTTCGTTGTCACTAGGCAGGGTAGGAGAGACGGTGACGATCGAAGTACCACCGAGAGAAATATCATTAACATAATTACCTAATGTGGTGCTGGTTTGCCATAATTCTGCAACTTCATCATCTGGACATGCATCGAAAGTGGCATGGTCAGAGCTAACATTTCCAGAAATATATACCTGAAAATCACCTACACTTGGCTGGCCAAGAACCGATTTAGCCAATCTTACTTCTACAAAACCACTTTCTTCAGCAACGAAGTCGGAAGTACTTAGACCATTATCCGCTCCGCTGTTATCTACTCTGCCCCAACTGCCATTTTCCCATTTTCGAACTTCGGCATAAGGTGTACCACCATTACCAAAATGTCCCTTTACTACAAAATCTGGCAATTCTGAATGTCCGTATATAATGGGATATCCCCAGACATCGCTATCACCACCCGCTCCATCTATGGTATTGATGGTAATTCCGAAAGAATGCCAATCGGCAGCGCTATTGATCGAGAAACCTACATAAACGTATGTGGCGTCAGTGGTAACGTAAAGAGAATTGATATTTGCAATGTCCCATCCATTTGCACCATCAGCAATGGCGACTGGACTTCCCCAAGTTGGTTCACCATCGAAAGTGCCATCTATCGTAGGCTGAGCTTGGATCAAGTTAAAAAATATCAAAGTAAGTAGAGTAGTGAAAAATAGATTTAGTTTCATCTTGAACATTAACAGTTATTTAAAAGCAAAAATGATTCTTTGGGTCTTTTGAGCTTTCCAAAACATGATGCTACACTACTGAAAAACTAGAGCTAGCATGCTATTTTGTTGAATTTATGCTAAATATAAGAATTACTTCGTGTAATATTGACACTTTGTTGAAAAAATAAACTGATGACTCCCTGAGATATAGGTTTTTAAGTAATACCTTTGTCCGCTGATGACATGGAATTGCAGGTGTAGTATTTCGTGAACTGTGGAAGAGTTAATGGTTGACTTAAAGACAGAACGAATCTTTATAAACTAAAAATATAGCTCATGTGATGACATCGAAATGCATGGGTGTAATAATTGAAAACGTCAGGACCTAAAAAGAAGAGTTAATATCTGCCCCTATAATTTTAATTCATACCAGTCCGAATCATAAAGTTCCAAGTTTTTACGGCGGCCAGTTTCTTCTGGAGGATAGTACTTTGCTAAATAGTCAAGAATTACGGGTTCAGCCTGTCCTAAATCGGTCAGGTTTTGTGTTTCTTGCATCCATCGAATCATGCCTTCCCACCCAGATCTCGTCGCTCGATTTTGAGTGATTAACTGTGCTGAATGACAAGTCGTGCAAGCTCCTATAACTGTCTGGATATTCGGATCATCTTTAAGGCCAGTCCTCACATGTATACCATCGACTACCTTATTCCAGTCGTCAGTTGGTGCAGGCTCATTATTACATTGAATAAAAAACATTGACAATAAAAAAAAGATAAATAAGTTTTTCATTATACTACTTTTATGGCGATTCTGTGACAGGCGTTGTTTAAGTAACCCTTTGGATTCCATCCCGGTAGGATAATGGGCTGCCTTTCACCATCTGCATCTTCAGCTCGTGCCCATACTTCGTAGTATCCTTTTTCTGGGAATTTGATAGATGCATTGAATGTCTGCCATGCAAACTTATTAGATCCATCTTCGAGTGTACATGATTGCCAATTTTCACCGAAATCGATCGAATATTCTACTTTTTGAATACGGTCAGCAGAGGTCCAGGCTTTTCCGCTGATAGGAAGTTGATCGCTTAACTGGATGGTAGCTCCAGATTTCGGATAAGTGATTAGCGATTTTACAGGCATTTTTTCAATAATGCACATGTCTTTATCTTCCACTTTTGCTCCAGGAGCAACTGGTTTGCAAGGAACTCTATACGACTGTCCGCCCATTTTTGGGCCATCGTGGACTTGATCGCGAACAACGATTTTAGTTAGCCACTTTCCAGAACAAGATGCTGGAACACCGCCGAAAACTAGCCTAACCGGAAAACCATTCATTAACGGAAGTGCTTCTCCATTCATTTGCCATGCAATTAGACTTTCTGATTCCATTGCTTTATCGATTGGTACACCTCTCGAAATTGGAATTTTATTCGCATCTCCAGAAAGGTGTTTGTCATTCCCATAGTAACCGATGTAGACCGCATTAGACTTAACGCCTACATCTTTTAATACATCGGCAAGACGCACACCAGTCCATGCCGCACATCCGACAGCACCAGTCGACCATTGATTTCCTTTAGCAGGTGGGTTAAATTCACTTCTGCCATTCCCACCACATTCAAGTGTTAGGTTGTAGGTATGATGTTCAAATTTTGTCTGTAATTCTTTTAAAGTGTAAGTTTTGCTTGCTTCAGCAGACTCACCTGCAATGGTAATTGTCCATTCTTCTATGTCAATGTTTTCTGGCGGAATCCCGTTATTTCTAACAAAAAACAATTCGTTAGGCGTAAGTGCGTCATTGAGCAAATGTGCAGGCGTTTCAGCGTTAACAGGTCGATCATTAAGAACAGTAAGAAACGGACTTTTGCCGATAATGTCTGCAGGAATGGAACCATCTATGAGGCCTACTGGAGTTAATCTATCTGGAAAATTAGAGGCATATATAATTGGTAATCCTACTGCTGATGCTAAAGACACCATCATGGATGATTTTAAAAAATCTCGTCTATTCGTTTTTAATTTCATCGTGTTTCTTCTTTTTTGGTTTTAATCCAATTAAGTTTTGATTGATAAAGTGGTGTGGGAACTTTTCTATTCCTGGAAAGCCCAATTTAATATCTCTTCCCTTGAATGGAATATGAGCAGTTCCGAAAATGTAATCCCATAAAGATAAAGTTATTCCAAAATTCACACCATATCTCTTGTCTTCTGGTAAATCATAGCTATGATGCCAAATATGCATTTCAGGACTATTAAAAATGTACTTCATAACAGGCCCTAAAAGTATCGCCCCGATTGCTGTAGAACCTGCAATAACCATTACTGAACCAAGCAATCCATCTTGAACTAAAATATTGACATCTAATAACCCTTGCGAAACAACGATCCCGATTAACAATCCTACAATTCCGCCTGTAACTTGACCTTTCACTGAGATATTAGAATGATTATAATGACCCCAAGCTAATGTAAAAATGTGAATAATAAAAAAGTCATAAAGCCCAATTCCTAAGAGGGCGAGTGGAATATACTCTAAAGTTCTATAGACCACATTTTCCATCCAGTGATATCTTAAGTGAGCTGCGAAACCCATTTCTTCTACGGAATGGTGAACTTGGTGGAAATTCCATAGCCAATTCGATTTGTGCAATAGCCGATGAATCCACCATTGAACGAAGTCTCTTACGAAAAAGCCAATGATTAAAATAGACCAAAGCGGGAAGGAATTCAATGGATTATTCGCCTGTAGATTAAAACCAGTTAATGATTTTATACCATCATTAAATAAATTCACGAAAACATCCGAAGCTGCATTATAGATGATCAAAGAAAAAAGGAAGAAATTGAAAAACATGTAGAATGCATCTAACCAGAAGTCCTTCCTGAAAATAGCTTGATTTTTACGCCATGGAATAATAACCTCTAAGATGAAAAAGAAAAGAGATACGGCGATTAGCCAGTAAAAGTAATTTTTCCAATTCGGATTAGTGATTTCGTTAAAGAGGTAAGAGGCGTATCCGCGATAACCTTCGATAAAAATATTAAAGTATTTATCCATGACTCATCATTTCATATTGTCTACATTGATAAACAAAAAGTAGACTAAATGTTTAGTAAAAATAAAACTTTATATGAAGGAATCATCATATAATTGCATTGCTTTTCAAATGATGTGCTAAAATGATAAATGATATGCCCGGCTATCAATGGAGATCGCTTTTCAAAGCGATATATTTATAATGCAATCTTAATAATTACCAGCCCCAGCCCTAAGCCCTTAAGCATTTCAGCAAATACTTTTCTGAACTGCTTAATTTATCCGGATCATTATCATGCTTAGGTTTTTTCCAAGTAATCGACTGGTTAGAAATCAACTCTAGAATATTAGGGTGGATGTAGTATGACTTGCAGACTGTCGGTGTATTTCCTAATTCATCAGCAACCAGCCTAAGCAGAATATTTGTAAACTTCTTCCTGGGCGCCTCCTTTTTAATCCTTACCGCGTCAGGATACAATTCAATCGCGAGCCGAGAAGCTGCCCAAGTTCGAAAGTCTTTACTGGAAAAATCGTCTCCCATATGTTCTCTAATCCATGCGTTGATATCTTCACTATCAATAGTCTGCCATTTCCCATCTGCGTCTTGATATCTGAACAATTCATAACCAGGTAACTCGCTGGATTTCTTGATGAGTTTGATTAAAAAAGGGTCATCAATCTCTACATGTCGTTCTTGATTACTCTTTCCTTTGTAGTTAAAGGTGACCGATTTTTTTACCTCTACTGATCATAGATTTCATTTAAGTATAGATGATTATCGTCCAGCAATTTTTTATTAACCCCAGCTAAATGTAGCTTCGTATAATGTAGAGTTTACCATAATTGTGAATATCCTTTAATAATGTTTGAAATTTTGGAAAACGTGGATCGATTTATCAATATAGAAACAGACTAGTACTGTCTAACGATTGAGTGAAACGTCAGAAAATACCATTTGATTTTCAAACAAATCGACCTCAAGAACAACCTAAAAATGAATTTTGAATAAATGGTGCAAAGAAATTTATTATTTGTCAGAAGAGGATTTGTTTATAGAAATATTGAATTAAAAGAATACTATGAAAATTTAGAATGGTTTATTCCTAATAAGAATTACTTACCAACTATTGAAACCCTTTTGAAGAAAAAAAAAGATTTGAAAGTTATAAATTTAAGTTTTTTTTATTCATGTGCATAGAGCAAAACAGCCTTCAGGTTGCTATAACATGAATTAATTCACCGTTTAGTAATAAGATATGAAAAAGAAGAAAAAAATATTTTTTTTAATAAGTTTATCAGGCATTCTTGCTCTTTTTTACCTATTCAACTTAAAAAGTAATATTCATTTTGTATTTGATAATAATGGACAGGCATATAATTACAAAATTGAAAATCAGAAAGTTTTATTGAATTCATCAGATGTATTAATAAGAGAAATAAATTTAAGAAGACGAAATTCCAGTATCACTAAACGTATTGTCAATAAAATATCAAGACCAAAGTTGTATTATATAGAGTTTAAAGAAAATAAAAACAACTTTAGTGTAGCCTATTATAAGAATGGTAGCACAGCTAAATCTAACGTAAGGGACGAAGCCATGTTCTCAATAAACAGCTCTTTCTACGACTTAAATTTTGACCCAAACGGATTGATAACAGTAAAGGGTGAAGAATATGGAATACCTTCAAAATCTTCCGGTCATTTTAAAGTAATAAACGGCAGAGCCAAAGCAGGCCCAACAAGTATCTTTGACCAAAGTAAGTCAGTTGATTATAGTTGTCAAAGCCACCCATCTGTAATGAAGAATGGTGTGGTGTGGGATTACATTCTAAATGAATCAAAAAACGAAACCTATTGGAAATCTAAAACTTACCGCAGTTTGGTTGGTCAACATTCAAATGGAAATTTGTGTTTCCTGATTTCTGGTAATGGTGGCCTTTTAAGTATTAAAGAGATAACTTTAATAGGAAAAAGTAACAATATTTTAACAGCGACTTGTTTAGATGCAGGTGCTGCGCTTCAATATGCCTTTAGAAATAATGACTATGGGCTTTCATTTTCAAGCCTGAATAACAAGCTTTCTCTTGGAATTAATATTGATAAATTATTTAGTAGGCTATTTGGAAAACGATTTTATAATGAATCTCCAGCATTTATAAATTACAAAAGAAATTCTATCGCAAATAATTGATGATGATGATAATGATGATTACCTGAGCTAGATTGTAAAATTTGGAGAGCATATTCTGGTAAAACCGACTCACACTCATCTGCATAACTAATTGGTTACTCATGGCAATATATGCCCCAGATAGCTGCAAAACAATCCAGATCATTCTGCATGCGGCATATTGAAAGTTAAAGTCTTTCTATAGTTCACTGTTTAGACTTAATTTTTTACTTTTATATGAAGGCGTTTGAGCTTATTACATTGCTTTCATGAATACAAAAAAACACAGATGAAATACATAAGAAGACCAATAATAATTATCCCAATAATAACTTTACTTCTTCTAGGTGGGATAATATTCATGCTTTTCGAAAATGAGTCAGTGGGTTTTATTTTATTAGCGGTATCAATAGGCTTAATGGTGATTTCATTCATAGAGGCACTCATTTCAAAAAAATGGTTGAAGGGGGTTTTATATTTTATTTGCTACTCATTTCTACTGGTACTCACTTGGCTGATTTTTTTTGCTGTTGCAATGTTTATAGGTACAACTACTCCATCAAATGCTACAGTTGAATTTTATAATAAAAAACTAAACTATCATATTGCTTCGGATCAACCCATTCAACTTGATGCACCTTGTAAACAAGAGCAATATTATGAATCTTTTACAGGAGATCTGGATGCTACTTGCATATTTGAATTAAGTAATGCCGACTATGCATTATTGACTTCTCGAATTAAGGCAAATAAATCATTCAAAAAATTGAACCTCAAGAATTTTGAGCATCAAATTGGCTTAAATAAACTTGAATGTTCTAAGAGAATTACATTTAAAAACAGTGGATACCAATCAAATAACGATGGAAATTATGCTAGTATCATATTCGCTTCTGACAATAAATATTGCCTATTTAACATTAGTTACTTCTGACAAAACCTGACAATGATTTCAATATTTATTTCATCATATAGATCAGAGAAGTTAAATTAGCTAGAATGGTACAAAATTTCAAATACTTATGCATTCTTTTAGCACCATTTATATTGATGGTTATAATAAATGAAACATCTAGGCTTTTCATTAAAGATAAACCATTTAAATATCAAAGAATCATTGCCATGAATTCTGGAAATTATGATAGCGAAATTTGTACATGGGCTTGTCATAATTCAACAACTAACCATTGCATCCCAAAACATACAAGAATTATAAAAGAAGGTTTCCCTTTCTATGATCAGATAAATGATTTTTATTGGGGAATTATAAACTTTAATTCAAAAAAAGTAAAAGGTAAAAAAGTATCAAACCCAAGATATTATGCTGCAATGAATATTGTTTTCTTAGTAGTATTATGGCCTCTGGCAATGTTCTTTTTACTTGTGAATTATTTGAAACTAAGGGCGAAATTTAAAACACTAAGTTCATGAAATACATCGAATACATTGCTGGGAATATTTATGCGTATTGCACTGATTTTGTAATTAATTTAGCAAATCTTGTACAGCTATCTTACTATGAAATTAATGCTTTGATATTTTGTATGATTTGGCCGATATTATCACTATTGCTAATCACACTTAATATTTATCAATTCATTCTGAATTTTAAAGCGCGGAAAACATCATGAATTTGCAGATATCTTAATATTGGCTTAAGAAATAATATAAGAAAAGAGATTAACTAGTAAATGCCCGTGAGCAATATAGACGGTCGGGATTCTCATTGTAAAACACCAAAGATAAATACTCCTGAGGTGACTTGCAGGGTGAAAACCATCGAAAGTTCACTTTCAGCTTTTGATAGCTATGTCTATCTTCACCATTTACAGTATACCATTTCTTCCAGTAAAAATATGTGTCTGATAAAACACCATACTTGGCCAAAGTCGTTTTACTCTCATTGACTTAGCTTTATTAATAATATTCAGCTTTACTACTTTGCTGAACTTTTTCGTGCCTTTCTTAGTGATTTTCATTTGCATGTTTACAAATAATATTTCAATTACTATATGGCTTTATTGGGGCTGTTTCACGGAAATTTAAAAGCTGTGATCGTTAAGGTTTCGCAGGAACAACACGAAATAATTGACGCCCAGCAATCTGAAATTTTGCGATTAACAAAATTATTGAATGCAAAGGTTGAGTCTCAAATTGATATGAAATCGGAAGTCGCCGAAAATTAAAGAGTTTCTGAAAAAGGGAAATTTACAGCCGGATATTTAGGATTTTAAGCACTTTAATAAATACTTTTCTGATGAGGATAATTTCATAGGATCATCATTATTGTTGGAATTCGTCCAGGTAATCGATTTGGATGAAATTAAATCAAGAATGCTTGGATGAATGTAGTAGGATCTGCAGACAGTTGGAGTATTTCCTAATTCGTCAGCAACAAGTCTAAGTAGGATATTGGTAAATTTTTTCCTCGGAGCTTCCTTTTTTACACGCATTGCATCTGGGTATAGTTCGATGGCTAGTCGAGAAGCTACCCAAGTTCTAAAATCTTTGCTGGAAAAATCCTCTCCCATATGTTCTCTTATCCATTGATTGATCTCGTCACTATCTACAGATTGCCATTTGTCATTTTTATCCTGGTATCTAAACAATTCATAACCAGGTAATTCACTAGATTTTTTAATAAGTTTGATTAAAAATGGATCGTCAATTTCGACATGACGCTCTTGCTTGCTTTTTCCTTTATAGTCGAATGAAACCGATCTCTTTTCAATATTAATGTGTTTTCTGCGTAAGGTAGTCAGTCCATAGGTGCCGTTCCGATCTGCATATTGTTTGTTCCCAATTCGGACACCAGTTTCATCGAGAATCATAACCACCAATGCAGTTATTTTTTCTCTGCTCCATTCTTTGGATTGGATATGTTTAGCATTTGCTTTTCTGATCTTTGGTAATTCTTTCCCAAAAGACAGCATCTTCTTGAATTTTTCTTCTTGACGGTATTGCTCGTACTTAGAATGGTAGATGTATTGTTTTCTTCCCTTTGCATCTCTACCAGTTGCCTGAATGTGTCCATCTGGCCATTTGCAAATAGAAACATCAGACCACATCGGAGGAATGATCAGTTTCTTAAACCTTCGTAGCAGTTTTTTATCAGTGATTTGCTTTTCTTCCTCATCGAAATAACGATAGCTTTTTCTATATTTCTTTTTGCTAATGCAGAGGCTGTCATCGTCGACTTTTTTGATGTCAATGTTCATGAGCGGAGAGTTTGTTAACTCCATAACATCGAAATTAATAATATTGATCGATGCAGAAATAAAATAGATTTTATTAAAGTATTATATATAAAAACCTCTTAGAACTTAACTAATAGAAAATTACCGATACTAGGAATAATTATATAGTAATAGCCAATATTATTGTTAGAAAGATCTAGCGTAAGGTTTCCAGTGGAATCTGTACTGAAAGTATTAGATCCATTTAGTGAAATCATGTGTCCATATACATCTAAAACCATTATGTTTTTTACACTCAATGGAAGTTTAATATTAACAAGATCCATTGTAGGATTAGGACTTATCTGAATACCTATTAATTCAGTTTCAATCATTCCATCAATTTCGATTTTCGAAGTATCACTAGCTAAGCATCCCGTATCTGTATTTTCACCTGTTAAGTAATAGATACCTGGGCGATCAATTTCAAGTTTATGTAAATCAGACCCATCTGACCAAGTATATTTCACTCCTGCTTCTGATCCATCCAAATTTCCTATTTCTATACTTGTTCCTGGTGTTAAAACGATAAATGAATCTAATGTTACTTTGGGTAGAGGGTAAACTGTGCTAACATTTGTTATTGAACTGTAGCACCCATTAATATTAGTATATGTATTAAGAATTTTGTAAATACCAGGCATTTCAGGATTGAATGTGTAGTTCAGCGTATTTTCCTCATGAAAGAATAAACCATCTTTTGCAATCTCAAATGTTGAATTTTCTTCTATTGTTTGGGTTTGGGAAGTGTCACTGAGCATTAGATCCGTAGGTGGATCTTTTTCACAATATTCTGCGACAAAATTTTCTAGGTGAAGTTTTGGTTTTGAGTGAACAAAATCTACAATCTGAGTTTCGGTATCAGAGCAACCTAATACATTCATAAGAGTATAAGAAATCGGAACACTGGATGCTTTATTAGTAGGTGTAAATAAAGCCGTTCCATCTCCATTGTCAGCAATAAACATTCCTTGATAATGACCTCCGCTATAATTGGCGATAAGTTCTGAAACATCTTGGTCCTCGCAATATTCTTTTTCAAGATTAGAAAAAGAAACGTAAGTAACACTATCTATTTCTAATTGCCATTCTAAACTGTCCGAACAGCCATTCATATTATCTGCAATACCTAATGCTGTATAATAATTATTAGCTAAAGTGTCGGATAAAAAGAAATTGCTTGACTTATCGAAAGTATAAAATTTACTATTTATAAGAAAGCGAAAATTCACATTGTCCGAAGTGTTTTTAGAATTATTTTCAATGGATAAAAATTCATTTTCACAAGTCCTATCTGAAGTGACAAAGTTAGCGTCTGGTTTAAGTTTGTTCTTTACCTGAATAGTATCAATTGTGGCACATAAACCTTGTGAAATTTCAATAAAAACATTTCTTTGATCTCCATTTTCTGGAAGATAGATTGCGTAACTATCCTTTGCCTCGTTAAACGTGGTTAAACCTTCAATTTCTAAAAAAAAGGAGGAATTGCTAGGATCAAATTCAGAATTATTAATAATAATTGTACTGTCACCAAAGCAAACCAGAGAAGGATTAAAACTAGAAATAGGGCTGAAAATTGTTCGTAATGTAATAGTTGTATCTTGTTTAAAATTACATCCAATGACCTCATAACTTGCAAGTATATTTAGACTGTCCCCATTATCTACAAATACTTTTATCAGAGAATCAATGCTTGTCAAGGGCGAGTCGCCTTGCCTATAAGTAACATTCGTGTAATTTCCATAAATCGTTGAAAGGTCTTTAATAATCGTTTCTCCCTCATGAAAGCAACTCAAAGGCGGTATAGCAAATTTAATTTCTGGTTTGAACCTTAAAGAAAAGTATATCGTGTCAATCAAAAGATTTCCGTTTTCACTAATAGGCATGTTGACTAACAAAAGTGAGTCGATGCCATTAATTAAAATGCTATCATCGGCAGAAATGGGAATATCTTCATTGAAAAGAAACCATTCAGAATTATATAGTAAAGAATCATGTATGTTGTTGAAATAAAATGTTTCCGTATAATTGCTACATATTATGGTATCAATCCTATTGAAAGTGGTATCCTGAGCTGAACTTATAGTGCTCAAACTAATACCAATGAGCGCCAATAAAAAGGTTAATAGTTTCATATACAGTTTTCTGAATATTCGTTTATAAAAGTTGCCCCCTCTTCATCGATTCTTGTAAGATGCAAATAATACTTACCATCTCTTTCCACAATTGCAGAGACAAGAACACCTTTGCCTGGCATTTCGATAATATCCAGAACTTTCTCATAGTATTCATCTATATATCTATGGCACCATAATGAGCCAACGGAACCTAGTTCAGATGAGAATTGTGATTGAATTTCCCCCTCAACTTGGATACCAGCCGTCACAAAATTGTTTCGAGATAGGAAAACCGCTTTTAAATCTTTTACTGGATATAAATCAATTTCATTTACAAATGCAGTATTTGATTGGAGGTTGACCTCTATTGTTCTTCCGATGTCATTATGTACTCCAGTAAGAAAAACTGAGTTTCCTGAAGAAAAAACTTGGGAGCCAAAAAATAAGGTATCATTTGTTAAATCAAATTTTGCATAAGAATTACTAGTGACATCGTCTCTGATGAGTTCGGTACCTTCTTCATTGGTATTTAATAAAAGGAAGTTATCGTTTTCTATACTTAATACATTTGAAATGGTACTATTTTCGAAGTAAGTTTTAACCCAAAGAAGGTTTGCAGTTTTATCCATAGACAGTAAGCAAGAATAGGATGTTCCTTGAGAAAATAATTTACCTCCTAATAGCACTTCTTGCTTTTCAGTTGCATAAGAAAAGTTCATGAAGTGGATAGAATCAATATTATTATATGCTGTATCAATAAATGATTCGATGTCATTTATCATATAACTAAGATTAATATTTTCATCAATAACTTGAAGAATATATCCTCTACTTGATGTATATCCTATGAGATATTCATTTTCTAAAGTATTAAAGAAAGCCAGATTGCCTTGACCAACTTCAAGCAAAGTTTGTGACGTTAACAACCAGTTATCATTTAAGAATTCCTGAGTTATTTTTATAATTTGAATATTGTTGTTTTGGTCTTGGATGGCAGTAATAAAGTTATTGTCGTCCAGGGCAATTATGTTTGATTGTGTAGTAGCTGATAGCTCTGTGCTATTTAGTGTTTCTGAATAGTTGGGGATACTTTTGTTAGAAATATCTTCAAGGTTAGTTTTTATACAACTAGCAATGGCTATTAGAACAAAACTTAGGATTACTATAATTCGCTTCATTAAAAATTGGCTTGGAATGAAATAAATTGATCGGGATCCGCGGATATTTCAAATCCTATTGAAATGGTTTCTTCTTTTACTTCTGCATTATTGCTTTTTAAATGCTTATATCCTGCATTTTTAAACCTTTTTAATTGTATAAAATGATTTAGTTGTATATGCGCTGCATTCGTAATGAAAGTTCCTAGTGCGATTCCTCCACTAATTAAGAAACGCTTATTATGTTTGTTAGCATTATAAAGATCAGAATCAGCAATTCTAAAGGTTTCAGCGGAAGCATGTTGGTTATAATATTTGTTAGATTTATATTTGCTATATATAGAATATCCAGCAGAAGTAACAAATAAACCAGAGTAGAAAATTGTTCTTGAAACTCTTGAAGTTTTATATCTCCCATATTTCATATGCCCTATTCCTGGAATCAAGTAATCTTGAGCTAGCGGAGCTTGATATTTTGTACTGTCTTTGACTGAAATTTTATCAATGTAAGCTTGATCGATTTCTATTTTTTCAAATGGTGGAATAGTAGGTAGTAATTTTATTCCTTTCGCTGTTGCAGAATCGACTGCAGCTTTTACAAAATCCTCTGTAGCTTTATCTGACCAATCATATTTACTTTTCTTGATATTTTTTGCTACTCCAGCTAAGTTTAAGTTTCTTTTGTCTTCAATCTTAATATATTCTAAAGACAGTTCATAAGTGTTATTTTTATTTTGGTCGATTCTAAATTCTACACTTTTTAATAGATCATTTTCATAGGCGTTAAAAGAAGGTTTGTTTACTAAGGATGCATCTATGTGTCCTGAAGTAATTAGACCTTCAAGTAGATATTTATAAAATGTATAGACTTTTATAATGCTTTCATCCGAATCTAATTTTTTGGAAATAGTTTTTACTTCACTAAAGTCATCTCCAAATTTAAATTTTTTATAGTAAATAGGAGATTCAGTATCTATTTCTAATATTGCCTGGCTATATTGAGAAGGGTTATAATTTTCAGGTAGATAGGAGTCAATGATGTCGCTTATATATTGTGGACTAATATTGTGAAATAATCCTACTAATACTGATCTAGATCTATATCGATCATCCATTGATATATCTTGATCGAGCATATTTAAGACAGACTCAAAAAACAAGTTGTAAAAATGAAATGCTTCTTCTTGAAAAGCTACAATTTGTGTACTATCGAGAGCGGAGCTATCTAACCTTGTTGCATTATCATTTGTCTGGCCATTGCAATCAAATGAAAAAGCAAATACTAAGAAAATGATAATTATTGCCCTTATTGTTATAGGATCAATTAATCTCATATTCGAAAGTTTTAATTTTACCAGTAGCAGAATCATAGCTAATATTGGTAATGTTAATACTTGAAACCACTGTCTGCCTTGTTCTTTTGACACTTAAGAGTTGATCTTCAAGTTTTTTATAGCTAACATTAAATTTTTCACCGTTTACTTTTTTATTTAGATTAATCGAATTGTTGAGGATGGAATTTTCTAAAAAATCTAAACTAGCTTCTTTCTTTTTTAATATTTCCTCGGTTCGTCCTGTTTTACCAGTATTTCCATACTCTGCTAGAGATTGAAAAACATCGCTAAGGTATTCATTCGAAGTCTTAAAACTTATTAGTTTAGAGGCGCTTGTTTCAAAGCCATCTTTTGAATTTTTAGCTACCACTGTTAGTCTATATTTTCCCACATATTTTGAAAATATTTCTGTTGACATTGAAGACGGTGAACTTAATTGAAGATCACTAGATGACCATGAAAATCGGTCTCCAATAACAGTTCCTTCTAGATCTCCAGTTACGGTATATGTGGTGTTGATCATTGGAGATTTATTAATAAAAATATCAAGCGTTGGACATCCTGTTGGTGAAGTACTTTTTCTTGTGGGGCATTGGTCATCTGCGTTATTGACCCAAGTGCCTCCTTGAGGAGAGTTTTTATTAGATGTAGTTTCTTTAGAAGCCGGATCACCTTTACCGTCGTTGTCGATATCACTATACCAGACAAATAATGTGGATGAAGGAACTCCACGGCAAGAACAATCATCTAGTACAATATCACCCTGGGTGTCCGGGTTTCCATCATCACAACTATCACCGATATTTAGGCTGAGGACACTACAATCAAAAAGCTGTGGGTTTCCATCAGCAACGTCTGTAGTTTCTTTTTCAAGGGGCTTAGTTGGTATGGGTTTATCCACAGGAGGTTCCTCAGTCGGGACTGGTAAAGTATCTAAAGGTAAAGGGGGTTCTAGTTTTTTTCTACCCAGTTCCTTAATTTCATATATTTTTAACTTCCCATCTTTATCTTCCAATAATGTAACTCCCAAAGTAATATCGAATTCTGACCTTTTGCCGTCTTTGAAGAAAACATAGTTAATCGGATACTCAGCATTAACCACCTTTACATAGTCACTCATGACAGGAGGATTACTATCGCCATGAGATATGACTTCGGAATTGCTTTTAATTTTAGCAATGTCAAGCATTGTTTTGCTTGAATCTATAGAATAACTGTAATATTTATCAATAATGCTGGTATATTCTACTTCTGTTAATTCACCAAGTTTATAGTAGCTTGCAATGGGAAATTGCATCTTTGATAGTAATGCTTGTTTGTTCCCTAAGTCAGTGTCATTATGATATTCAGCTATAAACTTCAGCAGATGCTCGTCATCTTGAACGGTGAATGAGCACTGTTTGTATAAAAGTGTAGCCAAGGCTAAGATTATTATCACACCGACTCCAGCAAGAATCTTCCTCCATGGAATACTCGTAGTTGTTGTAGAAACAATAGTGGAAGTAGGAATGCCCGTAGGTGGAATTATTGCCTTTTTTTCTTTCGTATGGACTTTTGTACCAAGGGGTACTTCCTGTTCATATAGGTTTCCATCGACATGATAAAACTCGAAGTTATCATTCATAACGAAATAGCTGTCATCATTCTGCTCTTCGAAATCTTTTTCGCTAAGAAAAGTGAGGTTCGGGGGTATCGTTATATTTAGAGATAGTTCTTCTTCAAAATAAGAAGACTTGATACCTATTGTAAAGGCTTTGTTAGTTCGTTTAAGACCTACTAACTGATTATTAATGGATGGATGAATATCAAAATGGTAACTAGAACCCCCATATTCAAATTTCACTCTTGTGATACCTTTTTCCTGAATTAGATTACCTTTCATCTTATTTGCAGTTATTTAGTTTTTTCAATGGATGTTCGTTGGACATAATATCTTCTTTCTTTTCTTCTAATATTGTAAGGAGAAACGGGTAGTCAATTGCCCAGTTTTTTATTGTTTCTATATCTTTAAGCCTGTATTCTGCAGTACTTAGATACTTTAGGTCTTCAAGTCCCTGTCTGACCCTACAATATACACTTGGGTAATTCTTGATCAATAATGAAAGTTCTGTTGATGCTGATTTTACATTCGCATTTTCATCTTTCGTTAACGAGTCAAGTGAAGTAAGGACTTTCATTACTTGCTCGGACACATAATCTGAATTTATTACTTCCCTTGCATCTGATATCACTTTGGATTTTCTTTTCCAGTCTTCGTAGTTTTCAGAAAGTTCAACGATGAAAGGTGTTGTTCCTTCTGAAGACAACCAGTCAGAAATATCTTCTCCTATTTTTTCGAACTCGTTTGTATTGATGTCGAAGTTGCCACGTGAGATGTAGGTAGTTAGATCAGACTGAAGACCTTCAAGCAGCTTTCTCTTTATAAGAGGGTATTTTGCTAGCTTGTCCTTTTGCTCTGATACCGTCTGTTCTAAGGCTTTCACATTTGCTTCTGCTTGCGATAGCTGCGTTATAGATATCTGTTGTTCAGCAATCATGCTATTTAATTCCTTAATTTTCTGAGATAGTTCTTTATTGCTTTTTTCTTCGGATGAAAGTTGGGTTCTTAGTAGCGCAAGCTCATGTATCAAACTATCTTTTGACTTATGTTGCTTTAGAAGCTGATCATTTAGAATTGCAGTAGAGGCTTCTAGTGCAGATACTCTTTGTTCTAAATAGGGTATTATGGTACTGGTGTCAATTTGACTCCAGCATGATAGACTCATCATAGAAAGTAGTATGATTGAGATATATTTCATTTATTATTTCTATTAGCAATAAAGTGATCATCTAGCATTTTTAATAAGTTCTGCTCTTTAGACTTAGTAGCGACACTGTTTCTAAGTAAGTCGTTTTCGCTATAGTCTTTAACTTCTTCTTGCAAAGAAGCAGTGATTTTTCGATCGAATTCCTTAGTGTCTATGTAGTCTCGTACTTTGCCATAAATTGTATTATAGTACTGTGTGTCGAGTCTTTTTCTATTTTTTGAAACTGCTTCTTGAACCATCTCACAATTTTCAATCGAAGGATTACTTGCATAGCTATCCAGCGAATCACGGTACATTATGGTCTTTGTAATATCAAAAAAGTCTCCTTCAGTATATCTAAGTATTTCACCATCTAGTCCCTGCCTACGCGAAGATCTTGATGTGGTGTATCCAGCAACCATGTATATATCAGTCATCCACTTTTTGACATCAGTCACTAATTCCCGCTGACGCGCATCTATATTTTGATTCCTGTATCGTTTAAGTTCTCCATTGAGCTTGACCATCAGAGAGCGGTCATTGCAAGCATATCGTATGAAATTCTTAGTAGCTTGTACTAGGGTAGCAATATATTCGTAGTCAAGTAGTTCTTGTAGACTTTTTTTATTGCCCGCATTAATATTATTCATGGAGTATGCTGCTTGTATTGCAGTCGCAATATTGTCATAAGTTGTTTTATTCCATTGTTGAGTAGATAGTTGAGTAATATCTGCTTTTATCTGCTTAACTATCTCAGAATCATTAGCCCCCGATGATTGATCAGCTTTAGACGTTGAGTCAAGAAGGGAAGGGATAAAGAGTAAACCGCACGCAATAGAAATCACTCCAAGAAAAATTAGTAATCGTTTCATTTTATGTAAGATTGTAACTCTTTATTTTTTTAGATAAGCTTGTATTTCGCTATTTTGCCGTTTCGATAATTTGTTTGCTTGGAAGATTTCATTAAATTTTTTGTTTTTTTCACCTCCCGTTGCACTACCCTTAATTATCTTATCTATGTTCTCCATTACCGTTAATCTCTTCAATAAACCGTCATAATCATTAGATGAATAGTGTTTAGAATTCATTTTTGTGAAGTCTAACTTTTTATCTTTCAATGATATTAGATTATTAATATTCGAAGATGCAGATGACCACTTAATTGTCTCGGAAAAATCTATGATTTTTTCAAGTTCTAGTTGGTACTTTAGTGCTGATGGCTGATCAGTAAGGGGCTTTGTTTTCTTTTTCAACACCTTTGCTTCAGAATTTTTAGCAGAGTCAATTTCTACATTTGAATCGTCCTTTTTATCAGTATTATCTTTAGTTAAATTATTCTGTAATGAATCAGCTAAAGGCAAATTCATCGCTGAATCATTAGCTATGCTTGTGTGATCTTTTGCAGACGAGTCCTCCTTGTTGTCATTAGATGGATAAGTAGAAAGCCATCTAATCATCAAAAGACTGATAACCAATAAGATAAGGACGATCAGTACAGGAACTATGTAAGGTTTGATATTTTCAAACTTAGAGGTTGAAGACTCGTTAGTGCGAGCGTCACGTTTCTTATGTGTTACAAGTGGTTGTAACTTAACTTCGATGTTAGTTTTGTCAGCTAGAATTTCTGATTTTTCTTTATATCCTTTTACCGAGAAAGTGATTTGTTCTTTATCTAATGGTTGGACATTCTCAAGTTTAAGCGGATTTGTTGATTTTAGTTTTTGGTTGTTTCTAGTATACTTAAATTTCTTTATATTGTTTCTTCCATCAATACTTAAGAGAGTAATCATGTAAGTTTTTTTGATTGGCTCGATCTTTTCTGTGAGCTTGATGGTCTTTTCGTCAGCACAGTGTTCTTTCGAATCTGCTAAATCTCCTATTTTATAATTCTTAGTTAACTTTTCGTATCGTTCTTTTTGAAATAAAATCTCAATTTGATCCTGATAACTAAGAGGAAAAATAGATAGCTTATTAGCTACATTCCATTCATCGTAGGAGTTTTTATTTATAGAGACCTTTAAGCCTTCGGGCGACAAGTATTCCTCCTTATGTCCTTTCAAGGTAATCTCTAAATTATATTCTCTTTTCGAATTTCCATTCAAAGGAGTAAGACTTTGGTAGTCTTTTCGTAAGCTTTCAGGTAGAAATAAAACTTCTTGATAGTCGAAATATTCTTTTCGAATCGGATCAGTAAAGAAGTGTTCTAGCTCTTCATCTGATTTAAAATACTCAGCTCCGTACTTTCTATTTTGCGGAGAGGGGGAGAGATCGTAATTTGCTGGTTGAGTCCTAAATGAAGAAACAATTTCGTCAAAATATGATTTTCGTTCTCGTTCTTCTGTGATTTTATAATTAGCTCCAATATATTTCTCTCTGTAAGTCGTAAACAGCTTCTGTAATGAACTTACAGGTGAAACTAGCTGAACATTCGTGGGCACATAAATAGTTACAGCCATGAATCCAGGTCTGTTACCCCAGTCATAGAGGGTGTAGTACAAGGTGTAAACAACTTGTTGTTGCGTATACTCGATAGCATAGTAATTTTCTCCTCCAACATCTGTTGATCGATAATAAGTACTAACATCTTTTAAGGTATCTTGAATCTCCTTATTGTTTGGATTGATTCCATCAGAATTAAAAAATACTTTGACTCCTCTCTTTGTGCCCCAAAATATGAATTCAATATCATTTACCATGGCTTCCAGCTTTTCTTATGTTGAGTCGATGCAGTAGAGTTAAGTATAGAAAGTATGACATTATCTGAACATGTAGGATCAAAATCATATACTTTACCCAAATAGAACTTACCTAGACTGTAAGGATGCACAATAACTTCATGATCTTGATTTTTGTTAATTCCATATTTTTTGTTGAACCTTTTGATCTGATTAATCAGACTTAAGAAATTTGAATTCAAAAAATCTCTGATGTGTTCTTCTTTCGAATCAGATGCAATGAGATCAGTTTTAGTAACAATAATGTGTATAGAATCCGTTTTTGCAAGAGTCCCATCTTTGTCTAAAAGATTTAGAACAAAATTCAGCTTGGCTTTTTGTTGTTCTCTCTTTGAATTAACATACTCATGATAGTCAATAACCAAATAAATTACCTTCCTATTGGAATTCTGCAGGTATGGTATGCCTTCAACATTGTTTAATGATTCTAAGTGTTTTTCATTATATGCATTTGTAAAAAATTCACCACTCATTTCGATAATTGACAATGGGTGCTCCCTATTATTTTCTAGGTCTATCAATGCACATGAAATATAGTTTACAGTATCCACCTGGGTCCGTGGAAAAACATGGCCTTTTTCTACACTTTCAATTAACAAATCTTTATAGTGAGTACCTCTATCGTTAGCTATATCGTCTGATAATATTCCTAATTCATCAGCTCTGTAAAAAAGTCCTGCAAGCATACTGGATTTCCCTGAAGTTGCAACACCAAATAAATAGACATCCGTCTTACCCTTGGGAAGCGGAGCCAAATCACTCCAATCATAACTGTCAGGCATTGGCGGGGGATTAAAGAATAAATCAAGTTTTGCAGCTGGCAGCAAGCCGTAATCTACTAAGTCTTGTTTTGAAAAATGGTCTTGGTCAATAAGATCCTTGATGTATTTTTCTGTAAAATCTTCAGGATTTTCTTTTAGTTTTCTCATCCATTCCTCACGCTCTTGTTTTCCTGCATTTTTGAGTGCTTCAATTTTTTCCTTCGCCTCAGGAATATGCAAACTATGTGGGAAGTGAATAATAAAAACTTCATAGGCACCTCGAGTATTCTTCGCTTTTGATTCAGCCCACGCTTGATTTTCTGCTGCATTTTTGATTCTACTCCTAGCTTCTTCTGAATATTTGCCTTCAGGGTATTTATCCAAATAATTCCTAAATGCTGATTCAGTAGCAATTGATTTTGCTTCATTCCACAGATGTTGTTCTGCTATTGTTTTGTGAAGGTAGGCTTTAATTTCTTTTTGCTTTCCAGATTGTAGGTTACCTGTCTTTTGCATTTCTTCAAAGCTGACTGTCCCTTCCTCGATGTATTTGATACATTGTTCAGCAGATAATCTACTTATATTTTTCAGTATTTTTTCTTTATCAGTTGGCATAGCTATTCTTTTATCATTAAATGTTGGTGTTTACATTCGAAAACCAGTTTCTCTACCTCCTTGACTATCGACTAAGGTATTTGCTGCTCTATTTTCAAATATATAAGACGAAAGCAACATGAAGTGCAAAAGTCCTATAGCAAGAATTGTATAAAGCCAATCGGTTAAAGGGAAAAGCGCCCTCGGATCTGAAATATCTCCTAAGTTATTGTCTTTCTCCATGTAAACGAACGGACTTTCATTGCCTCTGATGGTGGACTTTGAAAGTCGTGTCAATTCATCTCGTAGTTGAGCACTTTTAATCTGCATATCGTGATAAAGAGATGGGACAGCAAGTGGATTGAAAGAATCTGCAGCTTTCTTTAGAGCTAAGGTTTGATCATCGTATACTGATCTTACAGAAGCTAATTCAGATAACAATTTTGTTTTCATGCTATTCACAAATACGTCGATAGAACTTTCTTTGATTCCATTTAGTTTGTATTTTTTAATAAATGCCTTTTTATCAGATGGACTCCTCTGTAATGCTACTTTGATTTCGGTGTCAAATTGCTCGCCAAGATCTTCAACATGTACTTCATAAGCGGAGACCATATTTTTTAAGTACGTGCCCCCATCAATAAGTGCATTCTTGATTTCATTTCTTGCACCGATATTCACATTTAGGAAATGAAGTACAATAGGAAATGTCAATAAAAAGGCAACTCCATAAGCACCTAGAAGCACAATGTACTCTTTCAATCGCTTTTTATCTTGAAATTCATTGGCTGTCTTGAGACTTTTGAGCCATTCGACTAATCCTACGAAGACAGCAGAAATTAATACTCCTCCACCAATGCTCATGGCCAAATTACCTTTGGTTATAAATAAAAGGCCAATCGTGATGGCAATAAAGAGAAGAATTACTCCTAGATAATGGACTATGTCCCATAATTTTATTCCATTGTTCATTATTGGTTTTTTACTTTAATTAATGTGAATTCAAATTTATTTACACTGTGAATTTTATTTTGTGCAAAACAAATTGCATATCCTTTTGCACCCTGCTTACACGAGAATTTGTATGGATTATAAGAGACACCATTTGTGCATATAGCAGGACCTAGTTGGTCAATATCAATCGTATTGTTCAATGGGCCGATGCTTAAGCTCGCGCTACAAGTCGTACCATCAGGTTCGACTGGTGTAATTGTACCTGTACCATCTGAATAAAAGTCAAAGTATAGGGTTACATTTTTATCTTCATAATTTACAAGTGGGCTAGTGCTTTTCCACCTTCCTTCCGTAAAGTCAAGATCATCGAATGTATCTGGAATCACCATGGTATCTTGATCCATGGAGAAATCAGGACATTGCCGTTTTAGTTCTTCAATCTGATCAAGTAGATTTTGTATTTCTTCAGTTACAGCAGTGCACTCATCTTCTGGAGAAGCCGGAATAATTCCTGTTTTGGCTGCTTTTAAAGCTAAATCTAGCTGAATAAGGTTCCCAATTTCTGATGGTCCAGGAATTGGCTTACCTGTGTTTTGTAAAATTTTAATAATCTCCTCTGTTGAAAGAGACTTATTAATACTTTTTATTAATCCTACAGCACCGGCCACAATAGGTGATGCCATACTAGTTCCTTGCATGTATTCAAACTGACCATTAGGCGTGGAAGAATACACATCCACACCTGGAGCAGATACGGTTGAGTAGCTTCCAAAGTTGCTAAAATTAGCCTTCTGTATATTTTTATCTATTGCATTTACTTTTATTCCTCTTGGGTCTCTTAATAATGGATCTAGTCCTACCAGGACGTTAGAATTACCAGCGGCCAAGACTATCTGAACATTTGCTTCTTCAGCTATAGAAAAGATCTCGTTCCAGAATGCCTCCTGTTCCTTATAATGATTTCGAATGATGTCCTTTTGAATGAATAGTGGAAGTTCCTCAGCAGTTGGATGAATAAATAAACCAAGTGACATATTAATGACATCAGCACCTTCATTAATTGCATATAATATTGCGTCTATAATGGCAGTGTTGGTCATAACATCATTCCTATCAGACACCTGAATCGGCATTAGTTTGCTGCTGGGAGCAATCCCGCAAATTCCTGAACCATTATCTTTTTCACCCAATGCTGTACCAGCAACATGAGTACCGTGAGTTGATGTTCTGTTAGTAAAGACGTTTGTAGATCTTTCACAAACGTTATATGGTTTAACAATCCTTGATTTAAGTTCTGGATGAGTGATATCAAACCCATCATCTATAATAGCAATTACAATATCCTCACTTCCATAAGTATAATCCCATGCAGCTTGAGCCTTGATTACTTTAAAATACCATGATTTTGCATTAACCATAAAATCTGGATCTGATGGCTGTTTGTTTTTCTTAAAAACCTGTTCAGTCCAGATTAACATATCAAAGGTAGGCATCTTAGTTGGTAGATCCTTTTTGATTTGATCTCTTTCGGCAGTTGGGATTTTGAGTTGAATCCTGGCCGTTTTGTCGTCATAATAGATAATGGAATACAAATCATCTGGGTACAAAGCTTTGAAACTCTGTGCCCATTTTTTGATATGCTTATTTTCACCTTTCAAAACTACATTTAGTCTATCTCCTACAATGAAGACGGTACTATCCTTATCTGGAACAACATCAACTGGGTCTACTGGCTGAATAACTGCTGGGTCAGCGGGAAGATAAGATGGTCCATCACATTGATTGAATAACCAGGATAAAAGTAGAATCAATAATATAAGTAGCAATAGAGTGCCTAAGCAAGACTTCCAGTTTCCAAACCATATTTGAAGTCTTTTCCACCAAGGAGGAGGTGGTGGATCGGATAGTGGTGGATCAGTCTCTTCGGGATTCTCATTTTCATCAGGAGTCGTTTCAGTTCCCGTAACTGATAAAATAGGAGTTTCCTCAACATTTTTCTCTTCATTTCTAGGAGGTTCTTCTGGAGTAACATCTATGTCCGGAGGAGTGTCGACTTGAGGCTTTCTTATCATCGAGAATCCTCCAAAAGTGAATCCTTCTTTTGACTCAAAGCCCCACGCGGTAACGGCAACATTGTCATTGCCGCAATAAATATGGTCTTCACTGGGAAAAACAATTGATTTGCTAAGTAATTCTTTCCATTCTGCATCTTTGGTTTGGAGATCATCGATGTATGATAAAAGTTCAGCTTGTTTCTTTTTGAATATATCTTGGTATTTGACTCTATCTTCCTTAGACAATTCAGTGATAGGAGTTGGATCCAGACCTAAGTTATTTGCAGAATATTTTATTGACTTCCCTAGATCATTAGGTTGTGCTAAGAATGAAGCAGCGTCTGGGCCGAATTTCTTTGAAAGATAAGTTAGTACTTTTGCTTGCTCTATGTAGAGCTGTTTCTTTCCCCAAAGTAGAGGGTTGTATTCTTTTATTTTTATTTTCCTTAAGTCTGCCATTCAAGAAGTGAATTGTTTAAAAAACGTATTTCAAATTTATATGAGTTTTTATCTGAAGCTATATTCAATCTATTACTGATGTAAGTTTCAATGTTAGTTATGCCTCATCCGTTAAATTTTCTATTAATTGACCTATTTCATTATTAGCCAAAATATCATATTGTGGTATGTCACAATTAGCGACAAAGGCTGTTTTCATTTTTGATTTCCACTTGCTATATTGACTAAATCCAGGCAAATTTTGAAGAGCATCTTTGTTTATCGGATGACTATTAAGTATTTTAGGTAAATCGTCCATTGTCTCAAATAGGGAAACTAGATATTCAGGACTCACATTAAGTGACTGGGGTTCGTTGTGATCAAAGTTTAATCCCAATTGATTGTCTTCGTTGGTTTGCTTGATATTGTCCATTTCACTATCAGGTAAGAAGTCTACTCCCATACTATTTATAAAATTATTAAGAGTAGCTGCACTTATATCTGCAAGCATATTCTCAGCCGCATCAATTTTATCAATCCGATCTACATATGCTCTCATTTCGCTTGCCATCTTATCAGCCACATCATGCTTGTCCATTATTAGCTTCATATTGGATAGGAGATCGTCTAATGAAGTAGGAGAAAGACCATTACTGGCAAACCATTCAAATTTCTCAGGATTGAGAAATAATTTCTTCCAATAATCGATTAAACTAGTTGCTAGGAACTGGGAATTGGATTTTAGTTGGTTGATACCTCCATTAAATAGCTCGTGTAAGTTGATATTTTTTTCTTTAAAGTATAGCAATACTTCTTCCCTTGTCATGTTGTAGTTATTAACTAAAATTTCTACGTTTTCATCAAAAGTGTTCTTGGGTGAGAGAGTAGGATTAGACAGTCTTATTGCTGCGTGTTCTGATATGTCTGTTTTGTTTTCCTCTTGTATATTAGCAAGTAATCTCTTGTAATAATTGAAAACTTCTCCTTCATTTATGAGGAATTTTTTCATCAACTTCCCAAAGAAATAGGGGTCACGTCCAAAGGTGGTATCCAAGTCTAATTGAATTTTGGAAGCGCTAGTCACTGCCATTATAATGTGCTTATCACCTTCATCACTGTGATGGTGTTTTTCCAATTCAAGAATTGCGTCCTTATGCAGTTTGTCAAGAATTTTTTGAAATCTTACTATACGCGCATTGCCTTCAGTCGAGATGGTTAGATTTTTGATAATGGGTTCACTACCGTCATTATTCTTTGTGGCAGATTCATCCCATACCTTCTGTGGATGATCAAAGTGATTTCTCACGAAAGGGTAATTTACAAAAGTATTTTCAAGATCATTCCAATAATTTGGATACTTAGTGGGATTCTGTCTTTCTACCTCCTCACCATATTTTTCATAACCAGAATAAATGTTGCTCAATTCTTCGGATTTGTGAAAGTCTCTAAGCATATACATATTTTTAAAGAACGGTTGAGATGAACTCCAGTTCTTATGCCAATCGTACTTTTCAGATACTATATCCTCTACAAATATTCGATCAAATCTCTTGGTCCATTTCATCGAAAGGCTATTCTTATCTCGATCTACAAATGAACTATAAGCCAGATCAGAATTAAACCACGTGTATACTATGAAAAGCGGTGGAACAGTAGAAGATTTCATGAAGTCTTCTCTAGCTTCAGGATTTTCACCTATGTATTTGGAAATCCAATTATTCAGAAGCCTCGGAATAAAAGTGACATCACTTTGCTGACTACTGTTACAAAAAATTAAATTACTGATTAAGTACTCTGACGAGTATTTGTTAAACATATATGCTACTTTTCCTCTTAATAGCACACTACCCATATCATTCCTAATAGTATCTTCATTTAACTCTACTCGGCCTCTTGCACCTGGAAAATCCAGTAAATCAAGTTTTTTTAAAAATGGCTTATGATCTTCAAGGTCTGGATTTACTTTAAATACTACTTCTGAGGCTAGGGCGCAGAGGTAGGACTTTTCAATACTTAATTTTCGATGGCCGTCAGCTACTTCTACAAACAAATCTACAGAGGGCTTGAAACCATCTGTAGCGTCAGGAGCGGAAGAATTACCTGTAAGCTGTTTTAACCTATTGACATCTAGAATTGTTCCGTATTTTCTCAAAACAGCTTCGAAGTTGCAATAAACTTTTGATGAAAATCGAAGATTTGACAGCTCCTTTATCAGGGTATTGAAAATGTTGTTAAAGCTTTCATTGTTGGACCAGACGATCGAAAATACCTTATACCAATTGCTTTCATCAAGTTGCGCTATAAGTTTAGGAACCTTTCTCCAATAGTGAGAATCTTTTAGGTTATTCACTGCAATATGGCTAGACATAAACTCATTGAGGTAGTCTCTCATATCATAAATATCATCCTCTGTTAATACGGATTGAGATGACGTACAAAATCTTTCCAAGTCAATAAGTTGCTGATTGATTTCTTCAACACTTAGAGGGACTATACTATCTTTTAATTCGTTAAAGCAGCTATCAATTAAAAACAATCCGATGTCCTTTACACTTAGAAGTTTTACTAAAATCGGAAAAGCAGAATTTGGAATATTGACCTTTGTTGAAAACCTTGTTACTACACTTGTGGCTTCTACTCCACCACCTTTAGGATTTATGTCTGCTAAAAAATCGTATTCTTGCGAACTTGAATTGTCCAAAATTGTAAACGTCCCGCCTTTGGTACTTAGTAGGTTCTTGATAAGATAGGACTTTCCTACTTGACTTTCTCCATATACCGCTGATGCTGGATTTTCCGAAAGGGCTATTTTTATTTTGTTGATTTGCCTTCTTATGCCCACCAGACGATCGTAGCTTTTCTCTTTTTTCCCATTAGACAACCAAGTATTTACCCAATCAGTGGATTTAGTAACAATTGGTTGGAGTTTTTCAGCCTTAATTATCAATTTTTCCATCTTAATTATCTTGGATTAATACTTAATACAAATGCACCATTATCTAACCAATAGCCATTATTAGCAGCTATTGTTTTTAACTTTAATGTGATTAGTTTGGCAGGCAGCTCGTCACCGTTTGCATTAGTAATTGATTCGATTTTTATGTTTTCTTTATTCAGTCTATAGTCCCTAGTAATAGAGAGTTTCAATGGCATACCACTTTTAATTCTCGATTTATATAACTCGACTTCAGAGCTACTGGCATCACCAGTCCCGTTGCGACGTTCGATAAGTTCTCGTATTGCTTTGTCATCGAAGTCAATTTCGAAGATCACTCTAGACGGATAGGAAATAGTGTCTAATTGCTTGGCTCCAATAAATGCAGGAACGCCAGCAATATTCAAATTACTTTTATGTTGTATAGGTGTAAGACTTGATTTAGGCACATTCTTCATTCTAAGATCGTATGCACCGATATAATTTGCAGTGGAAACTAATTTGTCTTTCAGTATGGATAGATCAAATCCAAAGCCGATGAATTTATCTAATCTATCTCCTAATAGCGCTACCATCGCACCTACTGCAACTAATGATTTTTGATCTTGAAAGTAGCCATTTCCATCAGCAAAAGGATACCAAGTTCCTACTCTATATTTATTCAGTGATATGATTCGATCAGGGGAAACAGGGAAAAATTTCAAGAATAAATCTTCTATTTTATGCAGTGATGTTGGCTTTCCAGCTAGTAGTACAAAATCGCAATCATGAGCGAAAAATAGAGTAGCTATCTTTTTTAACATGGGTTCAAATACCTTTTCGATGATACTATCTATTCTAGTTCTGCTAAATTTCCATCTTATATCTTTAAATGATGTGCCAAAGTGCTGTTCAAATGCCTCAAGAATGCGTTCATTTGGTTGAAGCTTCGGATTGTCAAATATGTCTTCAAATCTCATTACAAAATCCCTAGACTTTTGCTGAGTAAGCTCGATATATTTGAGTGCTATAGGAATTGAAATTTGTACATTGAAGTCTCTTCGTATGCTTTTAGCTTCATCATTAATCAGATTACTATCTGGGCCGAAGAAGGTATTAAGACGCTCTTGTACGTTAGAAATTCCTTTTTCTAGTAGATGGTTTTGAATGACACCAATACTACCCCTTAGTTCTTCATCAAATATGTGCCCTTCTAATATGACATCCTTAACGATGGTTTTAAGTAGTTCATCACCCGCTAGATTGAAACTTTCCCAATAGATTGGTTTTGGCTTCAAGATCGTTTTGCCTTCAGATTCATAGGTATAATTACAAATCATAAGATCGGTTGTTCCACCTCCAATATCAAGAGAGGCTATTGTAATACTCTTCTTATTTGATTCTTCATCTGCATATCTTTTTTTGCCATACAAATTGAAAAATTTATCTGCATCATTTAGATATCTGTTTGAAACTTCACCATACATAAATACCATTTGATTGCAAGTCGCTTCATCGTATGGCCAATCTACTTTTATAGGAACATCACCACCTCGAGTGGGCATGAAATCTCTCAGGGAAGGTACGATTTGAACATTATGTGTAAAGGTATCTTCATCAAAAGAACTCTTGTAGCTATCATCGATGTACCTCTGCAAAACAATACTTGCTTCTTTTGCGGCTGTCCTCAATATTCTTTGTTCCTCTCGGACCATTGCCGTGGGGCAGGTAACTACTATCCGATGTAATTTTCTAGGTATGGCTATACTTCCGTGATCTTTCCTAAATTGATAACTGTTGATTTGAACGGTGGCATGTGCTAAAATCTCTAAGAAGACAAAAGTCATCAATGATCGTTTACTGTAACTTGTCCGTAATCCGAAATCAGAATCCTTGCTGAAAGTGCCATCGCTATTGAATTGATCGGAAACCCCCTCAATGAATATAGATCTGTTGTCAGCATCTGGATCTGTCAAACAATACTCCCATTCTACATCTGACATTTTATCGTCCCACAAGTACCTTTTTGGGCTTGAGTGATTTGTAATAGTATTCTTTCCAATATCAATCCCAGTTGTGGAATTATATATAAGGGATTGTGCCTCAGAACCGACGCGTAATATACTAGGCCATGTAAATTGCCCTGTACTCGGGCCAAAGCCACCGAAATCGGCTTTGCTGAAAGCTAACCTCATAGAAAAAGGATCGTCAGACTTTTTGATGGGATTGGTGAGATTTTGTATCTCTAGTTTTTTGACTTTGCTAAAAGGTTTTTCAGCCGTCTCGTTATCATATAGTAGTCCACATGTTCTAGAATTTCCTATATCCAAGACTAAATCAATATTAATCGATTCACCCCTGTTTGGATATAAAATGACTTCAGGGAAATTACCAAGTTTTTGCAAATAATGCAATAGATAAATGTACTCTCCCAGATACTTCATGGCAGGGAAATCCTGCGGAATATTGTCTTCACTTCCAAGAGTTTCTCTCAAAATGTAGTCATGTACCCATTCACAGTCTTTTTGTTCACTGCAAAAATCCAAGAGCATTTCTTGTCGTCCACAAAGTTCAAACTTCTTGAATTGATCTTCTACCTCAAAGTATGGCTTGAAATGGTCTTTGGTGGTTGGGGCATGAATTGATGTAGTATCTATTGCCAATGTTACAGAGTATCTTTTATCAACTGCATTTTGTGACTTCTTAGATAAAAGTATTCTTGCCCAATTTGAAGGTCCGAATATTGATATGCCACTATTATCCTTTTCGAACAAAGGTACTGGTATCCATTTGTCGACCAAAGATGAAATTGTATTCTCAATGTCTACAATGGAAAAAACTTCTGTCTCAGGATTAATCTCTTTAAGATCATTGATGTCAGGTTCCTTATCTACGTTGCCTTCTGTATCAATGTAGCCATTTATGAAAAGACTTTGTCGGCTGACGTATTTGTCTAATTCTGGGAAATAATGTGCAAATTCTAAGTTTACTTTTAATTCATCTGTATCAAAGTATTCGTAAAATTTAAGACCTCTTGTTATATCAGCATTAGGGTCAATGTCAATCTCAAAGTTTATTATTTGTATACCAGTATTAGCTATTATATTCATTTGGTTTATTTCATTTTATCAAAATGCTTCTTCTTCATTACTTGGTTTAGTCTGTAGATTCCCGTTCTCTTGAAGGATCAATTCATAGCTTAGGATGTTATTTGATAAAATTTGTATTTTATCTTTACTTATACTTTCTCCACTAACAAATGCTCCTTTCAATGTTCCACATACTGAACTATTTTTTGATTTGTTTGGATTCCATCCATTTCCATAATAAAAGAAAGGCTGGTAAGAACCATCTGGAATCTCAAAAGTAAATGAACTTCGTTTATGGATATATGCATGTCGAACCACGCTACCATTTTGTTTTAATGTTACTATTACATCAGAACTATATGGTGTTTTCACAGATATCTGAGAACAGGAATTAGAATTACAATAATTTGTTTTGCCATAGCAGTTACTCCAAGGAGTAGCACCTGTTAATAATGAATTGGATTTCCATTTCTCAATTTCGGCTAGTTCTTTATTTCTTTTCTTTTCAAGAGCTTTTCTTCGTTCAGCTTCTTCTATTTTTTGCTTTTCTCTTTTTATTCGTTCCTCTTGTTCAATTCTTTCGTTTCTTTCCTTTTCAATTAGCTCATGTGCTTCAGTTTCTGCAATTAACTTAGCTTCTGATTTTTTAATTTCTATTTCTAATTTTATTCTTACGTACCTCTGCTCATCTGTCTCGCAAGAGGAGATCATTAGTATTAACCCTAATGCACAGATAATATTTAACCATGGGAACTTATATTTCATATCCCCACTTCTATTTCAATCGACAAATGATCACTATAACTCGTCCGTTTCCAAGTAACATCTTCACAATCTCCCTTACTTACAAAATCTAATACTTTTCCACCTTTATAGTTAAGTGTAGATAAATTATATAATACATTATCCTCAGCTCTGCTGAGGTAATTTCCTTCTGTACATTTCATTTTTAAAGAAGTCTTTTGCCCACTTAAGACTGATGTGTATCCTGAAGATAATATCTTCTCAAAGGCGATATCATCTATGACAAGATTCATGTCTCCACACCATATTACGTTATGAAATGTCTGATTCAATAGCCAATTTGAAATCGCTTTTATCTCAGCCCTTTCGGGATAGAACTTTGTATGAGTGCAGGAGTGATAGTTTAAAAGAGTAATGACTTCTTTAGACTTCGTTTTAAATTGAATTAGAAAAGGTTCTCTTTCCACTATACTAGATAATGAAGATATTAGTTTAGGTGCCCCGCCTGTAATGGTGACTTTAGAAGTTTTCCAGAGGAAAGCATATCGTTCGCTTTTATATGGCGATGAACTTTGAGTAGGATCACTTATTCTGTAGTCCCATTTAGCCCCCGTGCGATTGAGTTGGTCAGCTAATCTTGCAACAGCTTGAGCACCACCTGGATGTTTGGCTACCACTTCTTGAATGGCAACTATATCAGCATTCCGAATTTCTTTTGCGATAAGTTCTATTTCTACGTCATCTCTACTTTGCCCAAAATCTTTAAGATTCCAAGATACAATCTTTAGGGACTGCCCAAAAATGGATATGGATAAAGATACAAAGACAATTAAGCATGATAACCTTTGAAATATATGCATAAAGAAACGTGGTGTGTGTTGTTATTACAATCGAAAGTAATAAAATATTAAGTTATTCGATCAGCGAATAGAATATTTAACACTTTTTGCAAAATAGTAGTTGTATTGAGGTGAGGAACTGAAGCATAAAGGCTTACATTATGTGAAGATGTAAAAGTTTTCAAAACTTAAGCTTTAACTTGTCAATCAAGATAGCTTTATTTTGTTACACTTGTCTAGTATAAGGCTTTATGGAGGTGATACTATAATGAAACCCACTTCTTCCAACTGATTCACTCTATATTGATCTTCCACACGTCGCAGATATTACAGGATCAGTTAGCAAGCTCAAACGCGTTAAAAGATAAAATATAGTCAATGAAAAAGCAAAAACTATGTATGGTTGCATTGTGTGTAATTCGTTGATATACAGTTTCTTATTGTGTGTAAGTGTTTGTTTTTATTACTATAAAACAATTATATGAAAATATTATGTTTATTTTTGGTTGTAATTTTATAAAAAAAACATAAATTTGCAGCCGCTTAAGAAATTAAGTATGAAGGTTCCGTAGCTCAGCTGGATAGAGCAGCTCACTTCTAATGAGCAGGTCACAGGTTCGAACCCTGTCGGGATCACTAGAAAGACAGTTAAGAGATGTTTTTCGATAAAAATCCTCCAAGTTTTACTTGTGAGGATTTTTTTTATACCTAATATCCAGATTCATCTTTTGTATTCTTTTGCAAGATGATATGATGAATGTAACTTCTGATGGACGGAATAAGCTGACCTTTCTCCATGAGCAAGCAAGATTATTAACCTACTTTTCAATTTTTTTATCGGTTTAATTCATTTAGATTGGCATTTTCTGGATAAGATTGTAGAAATTGCGCTTCTATAGTTAAGAGGTCTCCGTGACGCAAGAATAAACCAATCTTAAAGTTTCATGTTTAAGATTTATAATTAGATGTTGATGAAAGAAGAAAGTATAAAACCATACAGTGATTCCCAAGAAGGAAAAAAATCACAAGTGACTCAGATGTTTGATAATATCTCGGGAAATTATGACGTGATGAACAGAGTAATTACTTTTGGTATGGATCAAGGATGGCGAAGAAAAGTTCATCAATTGGTAGTCGAAGATAATCCGAAAGATATCTTAGATGTGGCCACTGGAACGGGCGATATGGCTTTAATGTATGCTGGAAAATCTGATGCTAATATTATCGGTCAGGATATCTCCACTGGAATGCTTGAAATAGCATCTGTAAAAGCTAAGAAATTAAATCTTGAAGATAAAGTATCCTTCCAAAGTGGAGATGCTGAAAATATGCCTTTTGATTCTGATTCTTTCGATGTCGTTTCTGTGTCTTATGGCATTAGAAATTTCGAAGATTTAGAAAAAGGATTGACAGAAATCCTTAGAGTTTTAAGATCAGGAGGGAAATTAGTAATTTTGGAAACATCTGTTCCGAAGTCTGCTTTTATGCGTTTTGGTTATGGTATTCATACAAAGTTTTTTATTCCATTAGTAGGTAGGTTGTTTTCGAAAGATAAAAAGGCATATGCCTACTTATCTAACTCGGCACATAAATTTCCATACGGTGAAGCACTCAAAAAGATTTTATTATCTGTGGGTTATTCTACAGTTGATGTCTATCCGCAAGCTGGTGGAATTTCAACGATCTACAGAGCGGTAAAGTAAAAAATCGAGCTTGGCATCATGTTCTTCTTTCGGTAAGTCTTTTACGACCTGAAATGGATAACAAAGACCTACTTTATAAGCTAAAGGATGGTCTTCAAGGAAATTGTCGTAGTATCCACCTCCGTAACCTAGACGATATCTTTGCTCACCAAATGCTACTCCAGGAATGATAATCAAGTCATAGGTTTCTTCCTCGAAATATGTATTCCCATGCGGGTAAAGTGTTCCAAAAAGTCCTGTCTCTAATTTTTCAACATCGCTTAAAATAAAATGTTCTAATTTTCTAGCGGCCAATGTTTTAGGTGAGATAATGGTGTAATTTTCATCTATCAATTTTTCAATGAGTGGCAGAATGTCAATTTCTGACCTAATAGGCAAGTAAGTGTGAATAACCCTAAATTGCTTCGCCTTAATCAGTTTATACAATTCGTCGCAGATCCACTGATCATATTCATTTTTATAGCTAGCGTCAAGGGAATCTCTCTCTTTCAAGATGATTTTTCTTAATGCTGATTTCTGGGCGGTTATTTCGTTTTTCATGTTATAACTAATCAACTGATTTTTACTCAAAATAGTTTACTCTGACGGTAACTTCTCCATCTTCGTTATACCATTTTAACCAAGCAATCTTTCCAGATGACCCTTTAACTTGAATCCAATCTTCTTGCACACTGAGCACTTTCAATAGATCATCGTCTAGCATCTTTTGTGGGTCGGCATAAGTTAGCGGTCTATGATAGAGGGTCACATCATCGCTTATTAGATCGATGCTGTTCCCGGAAAGCAAATAAGAGGTCCAATTTTCAAATTTGCCATCATCCAGACTCAGAAAGCTAGTCTGTCCATTGATTTTATTGACGACAACTTCTGCGTAATTATGATGAAGAGACTTTACATTAAATTGTAGAACTTGGTAGTCTGTTTTAGAATAGTAGGGCATGAAATAAGGAGGAGCATATGCTAAGTCCATGCTGTTTTCATTAATTGCAAAACTGTCAATTTTCCGAAAAGTTTGTTGATCATCCTTATAATTCACACTGTAGAAGGGAATGACTTTGTTATTTTCGAAATGAATAGAATAGATGCCAAGATACTTCGGCGCATGCACTGCGATTCGTTCTAGCCTCATACTCTTTACCTTTCTCATTTCAGCTCTGACGAAGACAACACCGATCATCAATACATTTAAAATGAGGACGATGAGGATAGAAAGTTTCAGCTTTTCTTCTGGTATCCATTTCAAGGAATAGATTCCTCCGACTAGTCCGAGAACAGCACCAACCATTAATCCTCCGAGTACTGCGGCGATACCATCCCAGCCATTATCATAGTGGAATAGGATAGCTTTTAGATTCATTGTGGTCACGGCTGTGAGGAAGGTGACAAGTATGACGTAAAGTGTTTTTAATAGAGTATTCATTTGGTTCTAAGGTTATTTTCCAGCACCATTAATGTAATATAGGGTTAATAATTAGACCAATGTTTGTCCTGAGTCTTTAGTTGAAGCCTGCGATATTGACATTTTAGATGATTGGGTTAACTAATCAGGTAAACCGAAAAGTCATTTTTCAAGACTGAAAATCACTTTATGAACAATCAATACTTAGATGTCGAATGATGTGCAGCTATGGCTGCAATGATCATCGATACATTGCAATTGTGCTTTCTGGATTACCTTTCCAAAAATAATGATTATTGTTCAAAAATTTCATTACTTATTCGGGTAATTTTTTTACAACCTAATGGTATCGGACGGTAGTGGTTCTAGTACGAAATTTCCCTTTATGATTTCAATGCCACTGCTCAAGGAATCCAAAGTAATCCCTGTATGAAAACCATATACTTTCTTTAGCTGAGGCAGACTTGATAAACTAGAAATTCCAGCATCGCTTACTTGAGTTCCATTGACATTCAGATAGTTAAGATACGGTATATCCTTTAGTAGACTTATTCCCTGATCAGTGATTTTTGTATTATCTAAGTACAATTTGACTAAATTCTTCATTCGACTAATAGATTTCATATGTTCATCTGTAACGTCTTGGTCACTTAGTTGCAATCGGGTAATATGATTTAGTATTGGATCCAGTTGACTAAAAAGCTCAGCATCCAAATTTTCTACATTCACAAAATTCAATTCTACGAAATTGCTCTCTTCACCTGCTGGCAATGCCACAATATTGGACGCCTTAATTTTGATAAGTGCTTCTTCATCTATCGGACCGGGGTCTTCTTCTGGCAGAAATGCAGCGATATTCGCTTCATGAGATTGTGCCGATGAAGTTCTGATCATTTTCTCGATTTGCATGATGAAATCTGGACTGGCATTTATTTCATTGACTTTTGAGTCAAAACTCCCACCATTAGCTAACCACCAAGAAATAATGATATTCTCATCCTCTGTCAATTGTGTTTTGTTTTTTGGTGGCATGTGTTTGTCATTACTAATAGGCAGGTCGATCCTAGTTTGAATTGCACCATTCTGTCCCATTAAGTCATCACCAGATTTGCCCCCAGCAAGAATGAAGTCTGGGCTATCCATTCTGAGTTTTCCTTTGATTTTATTCGGTCCATGGCAGCTAATACATTTGGCATCAAGAACAGGAAATATAATGTCATCGAAAACTTGAGCATTAGGAATATCCTCTACATCAAAAACGGGAGTACTACTTTTCTCTTCTGCCATAGTTGCTGGATTTAGGAATCCTTCTCCATGTGTTAAACTTCCACCGAGGTGTCCAGTTACGGCAACCGATATAGCTAGTCCAAGTGCTAGCCATTTTTGATATGGACTTTGAGTCCAAACATTGACCATGAAAATAGAAGTGGCAAGAACGGCAGTCACGATTCCAGCCCAGAAATGATTATATGTTTCTTCATCAGTATAATTATAGCCTTCAGATAAAAAATATCCAGAAAGACAAGCGAAAATTGCTGACAATGCACCGATGAAATAAGCCAGTGATAATGCGCTTTTAGAAATCGTGATCCACTTGAAATGCCTCGCCCATTCAATGGTGAACCCTAGCAATAATATCCCTATAGGCAAGTGTAATAATAATAGATGGGTTCTTCCTAAAAAATCAATCATATCGCTTTCTCCACATTTTCATCATTTGCACATTAACATCCCACACATTCGCCAGAGGTTCTTTACTATAAGGTTGTGTCCACATGTAGGGTGGAGGACCGAATTCCGTTGTCATCGTCAGTGTTTCTTGCTTTTCTGCTTTGATTCTGACTACTTCATCCCACCAAGCAAAATGTGCTTCGATGGCAGCTTTGTATTGATCATCGTCTGGATTAGGAATCTGGGGTGCTTCTTGAAAACCTATCCTAGAATGTATATGTCCTGTTCTAGATAGTGCTTTTTGTACAGCTTTTGCTTGATTCGCTAGTAGAGACTCATGAACTACAGTCCAGTGGGAAATGTCTAGAGTAAGCGTTAACGCCTCATAAGCTGAAATGAATTTTTCAGCGATAGGAACATTATATAAAATGCGCCCACGATGTGTTTCATGATGTATCGGAATGCCAGACTTATTAGACTCTCCGATTGTATATTCTATAAATTGTTTATTCTGATCATAAGTGAAAAAGTCCTTTCCGGAATGGCAATTGATAAATGCTGGTTTGCATGAAATCGCATTCTGTATGGCAGATTTGAAACTAGAGATATTTTCTGCTGGCGTGGCACCTGAATTACCAGCAAGTAGACCTAATTTTAACTGATACTTTTCGGTAAGAGCAAGCATTTCTTTTCGATCCGCTTCGTCTCGTGGACACCAAAGTTCGATTCCGTCATAGCCTTCTGCCTTGGACTTAGCGCAAAATTCCTCTGTGCTGCCACTGAATCCCCAGTTGGTATTGTATATTTCTATATTGGCCTTTTGGTTCAACTTGAAACTAGGCAGTAAATCTAAGGAACCTAAAAAAGGAATCCCACCGGTAACAATGGCTGATTTTTTTATAAAATTTCGTCTATTACTCATTCTTTAAGTTATGATACTTTTAATGACCCTTCCTTCCACATCTGTAAGTCTGAATCTTCTTCCTTGAAATTCATGGGTGAACTGCTCATGATCGAATCCTAATTGATTTAATATCGTCGCATGAATATCATGAATAGATTTTTTATCTCGAGTTGGTTCATATCCTATTTCATCTGTTTCACCATGAGACTCACCTTGTTTGATACCACCGCCAGCCATCCACATCGTGAAGGCGTTCGGATGATGATCTCTTCCAGCATATACTTGAGAAACGCCATTCCTGTTTTCTTGCATAGGCGTTCGTCCGAATTCTCCACCCCAGATCACTAACGTTTCGTCCAACAATCCTCTTTGTTTTAAATCTAAGAGTAAGGCTGCAACAGGCTTGTCTGTTTCTCTACATTTGTTTTTTAGTCCGATACCGAGTGAGGTATCTCTGGAAACTCCATGTGCATCCCAGCCCCAGTCAAAGAGTTGGACAAATCTTACGCCTTTTTCTACCAGTTTTCTTGCTAGAAGCGCGTTGTTTGCGAAAGATTCTTTTCCTGGTTCTGTTCCGTATAATTTGTGGATAGACTCAGGTTCTGAAGAAATATCCATCACTTCAGGTACAGACATTTGCATTCTAAATGCCATTTCATATTGCGATATCCGAGAAACCGTTTCTGGATCTTTGAACTCGTCATATGTTAGTTTATTCACATCATTAATCGCGTTAATCGATAACTTACGAATATCACGTGTCGTGTTTTCTGGATTATTTAGAAAGAGTACTGGATCTCCACTGGATCGGCATTGAACTCCTTGATATACCGATGGCAGAAAGCCACTTCCCCATACTTGCTTCCCTGCGTCAGGATTAACTCCACCAGATGTAAGCACTACGAATCCAGGTAGATTTTGATTTTCAGAACCTAGTCCATAAGTTGCCCAACTTCCCAAGCTCGGTCGACCTATAATCGCACTTCCAGAATGCATCATGATCTGCGCTGGTGCGTGGTTAAATTGGTCTGTATGAATTCCTCTTAAAAAGGAAACTTCGTCAACCACTTTCTTAAAGTGGGGCAAATTCTCAGAAACCCAGGCTCCTGAGTCACCTACTTGTTCGAATTGTGCTTGATTACCTAACATTTTAGGAATACCTCTAATGAAGGCGAATTTCTTTCCTGCTAATAAAGATGGAGGGCAATCCATTCCATTTAACTTATTTAATTCTGGTTTGAAATCGAACAGTTCGAATTGGGAGGGCGCTCCTGCCATGTGGATATAGATTACAGATTTTGCTTTAGCCGCAAAATGAGGACTCTTAGGCATGAGTGGATTGAGGTCGAGCGCTTTTTCTTGCATTCCAGGAGTTTTGCATCCGGGTAGGAAAGAACCAAGTGCAAGTGCACCTAGGCTTATTCCAGCATTCTTGAGAAATACTCGTCTTGAATTTAATTCAGCATTCTTTAAGCTATGCTCTCGCCACAATTTTTCGATGTTGTATTTCATGATTTATTTATTGAGCAGGTCATCTAAGTTTATGATCGCATTTGCAACAGTACTCATTGCAATTAAGTCTCGGTCTTCCATCTCTCCTAATTCATTTTTAGTTTCTTCGTACAACCCTTTGAGAATATCAGATTTTTCTTTTGATATTTTCTTGGACATGGCTTTCTCATATATCGTATTGATCCGAGCATCTATATCATCAGGATATTTCTGAATAGCATTTGCTGCAATTTTGTCAGAAAGGTCGATATATACAGGGTCGTTCAGTGTTACGAGTGCTTGCAATGGTGTATTAGACATGATTCTTCGAGAAGTACAAACTTGTCTTTGCGCCATATCGAAAGTTTCCATCGAAGGATAAATGGCTGTCCGTTTGAGCATAGTATATATTGCTCTTCTATAGCGATCTTCACCTTCACTCATCTTCCATTGCTCGCTGCTATATGGTGACTGCCATATGTTGTCTGGTTGATAAGGCATTACTGGTTCGCCAAACATTTTAGAACTTAACTGATCGGAGACAAAAAGTGCTTGATCACGAATTTGCTCTGCGGTTAATCTATTTCTAGGGCCTCTAGAAAGGTAAATGTTATAAGGGTCTTTTTCTTTGTTTTCTGGCGTGAATGAAGATGATTGCTGATAGGTAGCGGTCATTACAATCGTTTTGATCAATGTCTTGCTACTCCATCCCATTTGATGCATGAAGTCATAGGAAAGTCGATTTAAAACCTCAGGATGAGAAGGTACATCACCTTGTGAACCGAGATCTTCTACCGTTGTTACAATTCCTCTCCCGAAGAGTTGCTCCCATATTCTATTGACATATGTTCGGGATGTTAAAGGATTTTGTGGATTGACGATCCATTGAGCAAAACCAAGCCGGTCAGTCCTAGCACCTTCTTCCATAGGAGGAAGAATCTCTGGTGTTCCTGGATTGATTTTTTGTTTTAGAGATTGCCAGTTTCCTCTGTCAAATAAGCGCGTTTCTCTAATTCTGCCGCCTTCATTTTCATGCATGATTAGTGTAGAAGGATAATTTCTCTGAATTAGGCTATAAAAAAGTTGCTTTTTATTTTCATATTCAGGCTCATTTTTTCCTGGAAATCCATCGGAAAGATACAGCCATCCCATTCTGAAACCGCCTCTATCTCTATCTTTCAAGCTTTGATTTTTATAAACAAAGTAGAGATCATGAATTCCTGTGATATCAGATATAGAAGTTTCTATAAGCTGATCCCTCTTAGTTTCTTGTGTTAAGTTAATTCTACCAATCTCTTTACCGTTCAGGGAGTCTATCCTCAACGAGATTTCGCTGTCTTGGATGTAGTAAATTGCGTTAATTAGCAGAGTGTTTTTCCCTGTGAAATCTACATGAGCGAATCTTGCTTTGCCGTCTTTTCTAAATACAAGATGTTTCGTGTCATACAATGCAGCATTGACATGTTTATCGGATTCTAAACTATAAATAATAGGCTGCTTAATTTTAACAAAAGTTTCTATTTCTTCTGCCTTCTCATTATTTGACACTTTTTCTATCCACGAAGTTAATTCACCTAATTCAGCCTTACTTAATGAATCTAAGAAATTCAATCTTGGATAATCTTCTTGTGTATCATTATCTCTGGTATTGTTCAGGAAAGCATACGTTTTAAAGTATTCTTCGTGTGGCAAAGGATCGTAAGGGTGACCATGACATTGAACGCAAGCCATAGTCGTTCCTAGAATTCCTTCCCAAGTAGTACTAACCCTATCCATAACCGCTTTGACTCTGTATTCTTCATTATCCGTTCCACCTTCATCATTTGTTGTAGTATTTCGATGAAAACCTGTAGCAATGAGTTGGTCTTCAGTTGGATTTTCTAATAAATCACCTGCCAATTGCTCAACGATAAATTGATTATAGGGTAGGTCATTATTAAATGACTTAATCACATAATCTCTGTATCGCCATATACTTCTACGTTGATCTTTTTCGAATCCTTTACTATCCGCATAACGAGCAATATCTAGCCACATGGATGTCCATTTTTCCCCAAAAAGTGGAGAAGCTAGTAGGCTATCTACTAATGTTTCGTAGTCAATTTCATCATTTAAATATTGTCTTTGTAACGATAATGGGGCAGGAACACCGATGATATCTAAAGCAACGCGACGGAGTAGTTCTGCTTTATTGGCTTTGGGATTGGATGAAAGATTAATGGTTTTTAATTTTTCAGCTACTTGTTTATCTATCCAATTTTCGCTTGAACCCATTCCCATTTCCAGAACTTTATCTTCTTCTGTTAATGGTTTGTATGCCCAGTGTAACTGCCATTTCGCACCTTGTTTAACCCATTTTTCAAGGGTTTTTATTTCTTCAGCGGTCAGCGGTTCTGCATCAAGTGGCATTCTTTCCTCTGGATCATCGATTTTTAGTCTTCTGATAAATTCACTATCCATCGGTGATCCAGCGATAATTGCCGGATGTCCAGATTCCGTTTTCTGGAAAGCAGTTTCTTCAGTAAGTAGAGAAAACCCACCACTTTGTTTTACACCACCATGGCATGAAATACAGTGTTTGTTAAGAATTGGTTTTACATCTGCATTGTAGTCCACTTGCTTTGAAAAATTTGAACAACTACTAATAACCAGAAGCATAGCTAAAGGTGAAAAAGCAAGAAATCTTGATATTTTCTGTTTTAAATCCATATAGTTTAGATAGATAATTTATCCGCTTAGCTAATCTACAAATTTTTATTCTACTAAAGAATGCTGCATACCATAGTTTGAAAAAAGTGTTAAAATTGGTCTAAAAAGCACTCATCTATCTGATAACATTAATTGATCTACTAGTGCTTACTGATCTGACAGCGCAAACTGATCTGAAAGCGCGAACTGATCTGACAGTACTTACTGATCTGACAGCGCTTAAATCGATGTTAGATCTTTAACCTACAACTTAAAACCATCGTTCCAACCAAAAAGCCACTACAGTCATGAGGAATTAATGTTGCATATGCAACATTAATATAGTGAAATGGTAGGTTATTCATACTTAACACCTATTTTTGTTAACTAAAGTAAACGGAATGTTCAAAATCGAAGCAAATTCAGATTTTTCAATTCACAACTTGCCATATGGAATATTTTCTGATAAAACAGAGGATAAGCGAATAGGCATAGCTATTGGTGATTCGGTATTCGATCTGACCACTGCAGTTAAAGACGGAATATTCGATCAAGTTCCTTACGAATGCATGCTTACGGGGACTCTGAATGAGTTTATAAAACTTGGTAAAAGTATTACGAATGGTGTTCGAACAAAACTACAATCACTTATCGCTTCAGAAGATTCGTCGCTTAATAAGTATATCGTAAAGCAAGAAGCAGTAACAATGCACTTACCCGTTCAGGTCGGTGACTATACCGATTTTTACTCAAGCGAAGAACACGCAACTAATGTAGGTAAGCTATACAGAGATCCAGAAAATGCTTTAATGCCGAATTGGAAACATATACCTGTTGGTTATCACGGTCGATCTTCATCCATTGTGGTGGACGGCACTAATATCGTTAGACCTCAAGGACAGATTAAGCCAAGTAAGTTAGATTCACCTTTTTTCGGTCCAACGGAAGCATTAGATTTTGAGCTTGAAACAGGATTTATCATTGGCAAAGAAAATAAGCAAGGATCGTCTATTCCAGTTGAGGAAGCAGAGGAATATATTTTCGGAATGGTGCTGTTGAATGATTGGTCAGCAAGAGATATTCAGAAATGGGAATATGTTCCGCTTGGGCCTTTCTTAGGAAAGAACTTTGCAACATCTATCTCACCTTGGGTTATTCCTTATGAAGCATTGAAACCATTTCTGGTAAAAGGTCCAGAACAGAATCCTCCAGTTTTAGACTATCTGAAAGTAGTAGGGAATAAAAACATTGACCTAAAACTACAAGTTAAAATTAACAATACTATTGTTTCAAATTCTAATTTTAAATATATGTATTGGAATATGAATCAGCAAATTGCGCATCATAGTGTTAATGGTTGTAATCTTAGGATCGGAGACTTAATGGGTTCAGGGACGATTAGCGGTAAAGATGAAAGTGCGCTCGGATCCTTGCTGGAAATCAGTCGAGGAGGAAAGAAGAAAGTGGCTTTAAATGATGGCTCATATAGAACGTTTCTAGAAGATGGCGACACTGTAACATTAACTGGATATTGTGAAAAAGATGGTAAGAGAGTTGGCTTTGGAAAAGTAAGTGGCCAAATATTACCAGCGAAAAAAAATTGACATGACAAAAATTAAAATTCAACCGAATATAGCCGGAGTTGCTCAAACTTATAAGCTGTTGTCCTCTGCCATTGCTCCTAGACCGATTGCTTTCGCGAGTACGGTTGATAAAGAGGGTAGGGTCAATCTGAGTCCATTCAGTTTTTTTAATGTTTTCGGACCGAATCCGGCAACACTTGTTTTTTCCCCTGTACGAAGTGTGCGGACTGGAGAAAATAAACACACGCTGGAGAATATTAAGGAGGTTCCTGAAGTGAGCATTAGCATTGTGAATTATTCGATGGTCGAGCAAATGTCTCTTGCGAGTACCGCGTATGAAAAGGGAGTAAATGAATATGAAAAGTCTGGATTTACACCATCGGAATCGACATTTATTAAACCACCGTTTGTAAGTGAAAGTCCAGTATCGTTCGAGTGTAAAGTAAAGGAGGTGATCGAAATGGGAAATGAAGGAGGTGCTGGTAATTTGGTGATTTGCGAAGTAGTTCAGATTCATATGGATGATGATTATCTTGATGAATCAGGTGATCTCGATCCTAAGAAACTTGATCTAGTAGCGCGAATGGGAGGGAATTGGTATTGCCGGGCAAATGGTGACGCTTTGTTTGAAATTCCGAAGCCAATCCGAAGTTTAGGAATGGGTGTGGATTCACTACCATTAGAAGTCAGAAACAGTTCTATTCTGACGGGGAATAATTTGGGACGATTAGGAAATCTAAACCGGCTACCCTCAGAGAAAGAACTAGAAGAATATCGTCAAACATTTAGTCTTCATGAAGAGGTAAGTATCCACAAAGCAGCACAAGTTAAACTTGAAGCAGGGGAGACTTGGGAAGCGTTATTAATGTTGTTGTGCTAGTGTTGTTTAGCTTTCTTATCCTGATCCTCTAGTTTTAAAATTCTCGTGGATTCGGCACGCATTTTTTTGCACAATTCTCCGTTTTCGATTAATGAACTTCCATAACAAGGAATGATTTCTTTAAGCGTTTTTTGCCAATGTGCTGACTGGTGATTTTCAGGAAAGCACTGTTTAATAACATCAAGCATAATAGAGACTGAAGTCGATGCTCCTGGTGAAGCGCCAAGCAATGCAGCTAAAGAACCAGATTCATTCTTGACGATTTCCGTTCCAAATTTTAAAGCACCACCTTCCTCTTTATCTTTTTTGATTATTTGTACACGTTGTCCAGCAACTGCCAATTCCCAATCCTCAAACTTAGCTTCAGGATAGTATAATTTAAGAAATTCGAATCGATCTTCTTGAGATTGCATGACTTGGTTAACCAAGTATTTAGTTAATTGAATGTTTTTCATACCTGCCCGCATCATAGGCCACACATTATGCATTTCGATACTTAAGAATAGATCTAAGTAAGAGCCTTCTTTTAGAAATTTCGTGGAAAATCCTGCATATGGTCCGAATAACAAACATCTTTCTCCGTTGATAATTCGGGTATCTAAATGAGGAACAGACATCGGTGGTGAGCCGACTGCAGCTTTTCCGTATACTTTTGCCTCGTGTTTTTTAATGACTTCTTGATTCGTACATCTTAGCCATTGTCCGCTGACTGGAAAACCACCGTATCCGCGCGCTTCAGGAATATCTGTCTTTTCTAATAAGGTAAGTGATCCACCACCAGCACCGATGAAAACAAAATCTGCGTAAGTGGACTTGTATTCCTTGGTATTTAGATCTTTCATATCGATCTTCCACCAACCGCTATCTTGTTCTTGAATCTCATTAATGTGATGCCCCATATGGACATTAACACCATCTATCTGGTCTAGCCAGCTAATCATCCCTCGTGTTATTTCACCGAAATTGACATCTGTTCCGATTGCCATTCGGGTAGCTGCAATGACCTCATCTTCTGCTCGGCCTTCCATCATCAGAGGAACCCATTTCTTTATTTGATTATAATCCTCCGAATAAAGCATGTCTTCGAAAATGGCGTATTTCGTCATGGAAGCGTATCTTTTCTTCAGAAAATCAACATTTTTCTCGCCCCAGACAAAACTCATGTGATCAATATCATTGATGAATCCTTTTTGCGGATCTAAATGATCGTGTTGTTTCAGATATGCCCAGAACTGCTTGGAAATTTCGAATTGTTCAGCGATCCTAAGTGCTTTAGATATATCAACCTCACCATTTTCATCGATCGGAGTGTAATTAAGTTCGCAGAAAGCAGAGTGTCCGGTGCCGGCATTGTTCCATGCGTCTGATCTTTCCGCACCCACTTGATCAAGTCTTTCGTATATGTCAATTTTAGCATCTGGTATAAGCTTCTTGATTAAGACTCCTAAGGTAGCGCTCATAATTCCAGCTCCTATTAATACAATATTCTTCTTTGACTCTAAAATGTTCATATGTTCTATTTCTGTTCACATCATATATTAAATGTGAAGTTTTATTCTATTCACAATGAAGTGAAATAAGATCATTAGTTTCATCAGCATGAAACTAATAGTAGCCCCAGCAAGAATCGAACTTGCATCTATGGTTTAGGAAACCACTATTCTATCCGTTGAACTATGGAGCCATGCCCCAATATATGAAAAAATGAATATTTTCATTGCTTAATCCAAGTCTACAAATAATTCATTAAGGTAACTTTCTCTATTTGCGTCTGAGTAGGCATCTATGCATGTGCCAATGCCACTTCTCATAATGCTTAAGCATAGTCCATTCGAGTTTTGGCTTTCGTCATGACCTCGAAATAAAACACAGTGTCCCAGTTCATGAAATACGACAAATTCCTTGTTTAAATTACTGGAACGATCCCAAAATGTTTTATCTATGGTAATGTGATTGTTTATTGCAGAACCATATTGGCAAGATCCTGCAACTCCTGGTTCTTCGATTTCGCTTATTTCACCATTTACTTTTAAATTAGAAAGGTCTAGTGTGAGTCCTCGCTTTTCTGCTTGGAATTCAAATTCTTCGTAATATTCCCACAATTCACTTTCGACGCCAGGGTATTCTTTTTCAAAGAATCCAAGGTCTTTATTACAGGATGCAAAATGGATAAGTACATAAAAAGCGGAGAATGACAATGCAATTGTTTTCATTTGAATAGGATTAGTGCTCCGAAAAACTGAGGAAATTATTGAATGGAAAATCAATTATGAATTTCAAAAGCAGCATTCGGGTAGCGTGAAATAATTGTATTGCTTGATCTTATGTGATGATTGAATTATGAGGTCGAGTAAAAAATATCAAATTCTCTTTTATAACTTTTGCTGATCACTAAATATTATTGTTGTGGTTTTTTTAAGATTTTTTTAAGGATGTAATCTTTATTAGATGAACAGAGGACATGATATAAATAATACGATAAGAATAGAATTATTTAATCCGAGCATAATATACATCCTGATTATTTCGCTCTATGTTTTTGAAAATAAAGGCACCTTGTTCAGAATTGGTCTGCTCGACGAAATCAAATAGAGTACAAGATTTAGGAAGGCCAGAAAAGATCAATGTAAAATGAGAACTACTCATAGGAGGTACCATCTGCCATTCTGGAGCGTATACAATTTTTTCTGCATGAACTAACTCACTTTTGTGATCAGAGTGGTGGTCGTAGAGATATGTCGAAGACCAGATTCGGATCGCTGTTTCGAAGAAAAATCTGTTATTATATAAACAATGAAAAATGACCTGACCTTGCTCATGGATCTGAGTTTTTAGATCATTTAGAAGCGAAGGATCTATTTCAACTTTAGGTTTTGTAATAATTTCAATAGCCATGATGTAAAGATAGAATTTCTGAGTTTTATTTTTTCTGGTGGAATTAAAAGTATTAATTTCATGTTAAGAAATATAGGTAAAGATGATTCCTGTCATTTCAAAGAAAGAAATTAATAAAAAATTGATCGATTTTTAATTTGTCAATTATAAGATTCTGTTGTACTTTTCCCCAAACATTAATAAGTAAAATTTGAATCATACTTTTAGAATTCGTCATATTTTAATGACAATTTTTATGAAATATTTTTAAATTTTAAGAGTTAGAATCATCATATACTGAAACAAAAATGATACTTTCACCAAAAAAGTCAGATAATTTTAAGTATATATTATTTGTGAATGCAATATATAATTTTAAATAAATTAGAAATTTAAATTTTATTATTGTTTTTACTTTATGTCATCTAAAAAGAGTTTTTCTACAATTTATAAAATCTAATGAATAATACAGCAACCGTTAAAGCCCCTGAAACTGTAAAGTTTAGTAAAAAGGATCCTGCCATGTTTTTTAAAACACTACACAGCAGAGTTAATTCTTATTTCAAAGACCAGAATATAACAAAGACTGGTAATATTAACATGTATATTAAGACAATAGCAATGCTATCTTTTTATATTATTCCATTTGTTCTGGTACTTACTGGAGTTGTAACAGGAGTTGCTACTTTAGCAATGTATGCCATTATCGGTATCGGAGTTGCAGGGATAGGATTAAGTGTTATGCACGATGCTAACCATGGTTCCTATTCTAAAAACAAATTTGTTAATACACTTTTAAGCTTGTCCATGAATATGGTTGGCGGAAGTTCTTTTACATGGAAGATGCAACACAATTTAATGCATCACACTTATACTAATATCTATCATTTAGATGAGGATATTGATGACAAGCCATTCTTGAGATTGTCTCCACATGGAAAAATGAAGTCATACCATAAATTTCAGCATATTTATGCACCTATATTGTATTCTTTAGCAACGATTAGTTGGATTTCTTTTAAAGATTTTAAACAACTAAGAGCTTATAATCGATCTGGGTTAACCGTTAAAACAGGACATAATCCAGTTTTAATTACCTTGAAAATGGTTTTTTCTAAGTTATGCTATTTCTTTATTTTCCTTGGATTACCGCTTATACTAGGAGTACAATGGTACTACGCAATTCCAGGATTTATCTTAGCACATCTTATCGCTGGTTTTATTATTACGGTAATTTTCCAACTAGCACACGTGGTTGAAGGACCAGAGCATCATGATGCGATGGAGACACCAGAAATGGAAAATACTTGGGCGATTCACCAGTTAAGAACAACAGCAAACTTTTCACCTAAGAGTAAACTAATTACTTGGTTTGTTGGTGGATTAAATTTCCAAATAGAGCACCATTTGTTCCCTAATATTTGCCATATCCACTATCCAAAGGTAGCGGAAATAGTAAGAAATACGGTAGCAGAATTTGACTTGCCTTACCATGAGTATAGAAAGTTAAATGAAGCTTTCCAATCACACTTGAGAGTGTTAAAGAGCTTCGGGAATCCAAATTTAGCTGTAGGCTAGTTTTAGCTTTGTCTAAAAAAAAATAATCTCGATTAATTAACGAGAGAAGAATAGTTATCATCTTAAGTGAATGATAACTATTTTTTTTGTTCTCTATTGAGCAATCATTGCTTTCTATGCATGTAGATTGACTAGTTTAGTCGCTATTTTTGCTTATCTATATTTATATTTAAATCGCAATTTAATTACGGAATACAAATGGTTTCAGAAACCTTCATTAATAAATTTTGAAATATTTGTAATAAAAATTAGTGTGTACGTACACAATTCTAAAGTTATTTACTATATTTATTGAACGAAATACAGTATTTTGATCTTAATTATTTGTATTTCAGTTGATTATGTATAATTATGAAGTTATTTTACTTTTACTAATCAATGTAGACTAAATCTTGTGTTTTCAAGATTATTAAATGCATGAAGAAGTAATATTCACATAACAATACATAACATTAATACAAGAAAAATATAGTGCTACTAGGATTACTTAAGTAGCCATTGAAGATAAAAATTAAGTAGAGTTGATTTTTTTTCATGACAACAACATGATCAGGTGAGTTTCCAAACTCACCTGTTTTTTTATGCCTAATTTTTCTTTGGTTCTTATGGCTTATAATCTTAGTGACAATATTACCAATAGATACAGGTTTGGATGAAGAAGTTTGACCTGAGCGGAGATATTTTCAACAAGAAGTGTTAAGTAAAAAGGTAATAATAGAAGGTAAGATGACTCCGTAATTGCATTTTTATTTAAATTTACGAATCAAGGTAAGTCTGTGAAGTTTAAATTATTGAACTTATAAGTCTGATTCGATCAGAAATAAAGCTCGATACATTTAGATATTCATCTCTTCTTATTTCTAGAATTTAGAAGGTTCCGGGGACCAAACCTAGAAATATTGGATGTCCCTTCAGATGAAAAAGACGGACGGCCAGAAATTTAACATTAGATTTATAGGTAATTGTGAAGTTACCATTGAATGAATAGTAACTAACAGAAAATAGCTAAAATTGATAAGTTTATATATTAAAAACATGGGTAGTCGCGTTAACGTCCACGCTTTTTGTTTCTTTTTATTATTGATCTGCGTAACCGTGAAAGCGCAAGACTGCGATGACTTAAAAGCCTATAAGCATCCGATAGCATTTAATCCTGCACTCTATCATGCTAGCAAAATCAATGCAGAATTAGTAATCGATGGGAAGTTAGATGAGCAAGAATGGTTAGATGCTGAATCATCGGAGGATTTTGTGGACATTGAAGGTGAACTAAGGGAAATGCCAGAGAGGAGGACCATGGTGAAAATGCTTTATGATGATGAGTATTTATACATAGGAGCCCATATGATAGAAGATCACATCTGGTATTCATTGACTGAGAAAGATGCTATTATATATAGAGATGATGATTTTGAAATTTTTATTGATGCAGATGGAAACGGACATAATTACCATGAATTTGAATTTAATGCGAACAACACCATGCTTGATTTATGGATGTTGGTTCCTTATAGTATTAGTCAAAGACCACATTATATCATTGAATGGGACGCGAAAGGTGTCAAGTCTGCTACTTATTTATCAGGAACTGTGAATGACCCTAGTGATATAGATAGTTTTTGGTCTATTGAAATTGCAATTCCGTTAAGAACTGTCGGAGGAAAACGAGATTTTTGGCGAATTGATTTTTCCAGAGTAGACTGGCTAATGGATGTGATCGATGGAAAGTATGTAAAGCAGAAAAAGCAACCAGAAAGAAATTGGGTATGGTCACCTACGGGTTATATTGACATGCATAAACCAGAAACTTGGGGATATGTGGCTTTTGATCCTGAATTTGAAATTGGTGAAGAGGAGTTATTCAAGTGGGAGATGTGGAAGATTTATTACAGTGTTAGAGCTTTCAAGCGAAAAAAAGGATACTATCCTGAAGATATAGTATGTTTAACTTCAGACAGCAGAATTAGAATAAGTGTCTCAGAATACGGATTTGATCTTATTGGTCAATTTGGAGAGCACACATGGACGATTGATAAATATGCTTTAATTAGACGTAATAAATAAGAATAATAAACTGACATGAAGAAAAGAACATTTTTAAAGACGACTGGTATTGTAATAGGAGGGATGCCATTTTTACTTAACTCATTCACCAACAAGAAAGGATTACCTAAATATTGGGTATGGTTACGACCAAGTCTAAAAACGACAGATTCAGAATGGGTAGATATTTTTAAAAAATTAAAAGAATCAGGTGTTCAAGCAGTCTTGCCTCAAATTTATTCTAGCAGTTCCGCGCTCTTCGAAATAGAAGGCTATACGGTTCAAGATAGGTGGCTAGAAAGAATCATTCCAATAGCGCAGAAAGAAGGTATAGAAATTCATGCATGGATGTGGACAATGATCTGCAATGATTCGAAAATGCTAGAGGAACACCCGGATTACTATGTCGTTAATAGAAAGGGAGAGTCAGCAGCTACATCACCAGCTTATGTCGGTTATTACAAGTTCCTTTGTCCAAGAAGACCAGAAGTGAGAGCATATGTTCAGCATCGTGTGAAAACGCTAGCATCTATTCCAGGTTTAAGTGGTGTGCATCTCGATTATGTAAGAATGCCTGATGTGATTCTAGCAGAAGGCCTTCAACCAAAATATAACATTGTCCAAGATAAAGAATATCCAGAATATGATTACTGCTACTGTGATTATTGCAGGTCTGAATACAAGAAAAAGTCAGGAATTGATCCGATGGAAATAGAAGATCCTGAAAACGATGCAGATTGGTATCAATTTCGTTATGATGCAGTGAATGATATGGTGAATAATTTTCTGGTTCCAGAGGCTAGAAGTCGAGGTAAAAAAATTACTGCTGCAGTTTTTCCTAATTGGGAAAGTGTTCGCCAGCAGTGGCATAAGTGGGATCTGGACGGCTTTTTGCCAATGTTATACCATAAGTTCTATAATGCAGAATATCAATGGATAGGGGAGGAAGTAGTGAAAGCTAAAGATCGTCTACAAAATGATAAGCCAGTTTATGCAGGAATGTTTATACCGCATTTAAAAGGTAATGAATTAGTCTTAGCTTATGAAGATGCTAAGTCTAAAGGTGCTGACGGATTTGCATTGTTCGCACATGGAAATCTGAAAGATGAGGATTACGTCATGCTGAAAAAAATGACGAAATAATACTCGATTAGCCAAAAATATAATCACTTCATTCTAAAGACTTTTTTTGTGAAAATGGCAGAATCCTTACTACCATAAATTCACAATAATGAGTCGATAACTGCTAACGCCTTAGATCTACTTTTGATCTAGGGCTTTCATGCTTTGTTCTGTAGTTTTTTTTGTCATTCATAAGTAAGAAATGCATTTTTAGCATATTCTTGTTGCTAGTTATCTTGACGTTGTTTTTAAATGATTGATTGTGGCTTTCTGCATTATATAATAAGGTGGTTCATATGATTCGCTTTCATTCATTTCCATAATGGTATTTATTAAATTATTAAATATGGAATTGTTGTACGCACACAGAATTAATGTTTATTTATTATATTTAACTAACTTTTACTTGGGTTTAATTGCAAGTGCTTGATATATAGTAGTTTAAATTTTAAGTCTGCAATTGAAGTTGATCAGTAAAAAAAATATGATAGATTGTTTTAAAGAAAGAAATCTTTTATTGTATTAAAATTTATTGGCTTATAACTTTCACTATAAAATTTATTGAATATGAACAAAATTTGTTTTACACTCTGCTTGTGCATCGTTAGTCTATTTGGACTACAAGCGCAGAAGACAGTGACAGGGACCATAATAGGTTCGGATGGCATAGCACTAATAGGTGTGAATGTATCTGAACAAGGGTCTTCCAATGGGACAGTTACTGACTTAGATGGCAAGTACTCCCTTGAAGTTTCAGACAACGCCACATTGGTGTTTTCCTACACTGGTTTTACTACAATGGAAATTGTAGTAGGTGACGAAAGTCAAATTGATGTAACTTTGTCTCAAGGACTTCAGCTTAATGAAGTAGTGGTCACAGCCTTGGGAATTAAACGGGAGTCTAGTACGCTCACGTATGCTCAACAAACTGTAGATGGCGATGAATTAACACTCGCTCGTGATGTTAACTTTCTTAATAGTCTTTCAGGTAAAGCTGCCGGAGTAGAAATTCAGAAGAGTTCTGGAGGTGCTGGTGGGTCTACTAAAATAGTATTACGGGGAGATAAATCATTAGGAGGAAGTAGTAGTCCTCTATTTGTAATAGATGGTATTCCTATGGCCAACAATAAAGGCTCTCAAGCTGGAATGTGGGGTGGTGTTGATGGAGGAGACGGAATGTCTCAATTGAATCCAGAAGATATCGAAAGTATTTCTATTCTTAAAGGTTCTAATGCTGCGGCGCTTTATGGAAGCCAAGGGGCAAATGGTGTAGTGCTTATCACTACCAAACAAGGAAAAAATGGAAAAGCGGTCGTAAGTGTTAGCTCTGGTGTTACTTTCGAAAATAGACTATTGAAGCCAGATCTTCAGTATAAGTATGGAAGTGAAAACGGTACTAAGGAAAGCTGGTCTACCACTCCAGGTGACTATGATGATAACTTTGTTGAGGACTTTTTCCAGACTGGTTCGAACTTGATTAATTCAATTTCTGTTAGTGGCGGAACAGACAGAACTAAAGCGTACTTCTCTTTTGGGAATGTTACAGCTAATGGTATTCTTGAAAATCATAAATATGATAGGAACAACTTAACTTTTAAGCAATCTACAAAGTTGCTTAATGATAAATTGACCATCGGATCAAGTGTGATATTGTCTATTGAGGAAACATTGAATCGTCCACGTGCTGGTTATTACGATAATCCATTAACTGGTCTATATCGATTTCCTAGAGATAGAAATTTTGATGATTTTAAAAATAATTATTCTATCGTAGATCCGAATACTAATCTTGCAGGGCAGAATTGGTTTGTAATTGATCATCATCAGTCTAATCCTTATTGGCTTCGAAATAAAGAAACGCAAGAGCATGAGAATAAGCGAATGATAGGAAGTCTAACGCTTGATTATCAGTTTAATGATAAATTGAGTATATCAGCTAGAGGTAATTACGATTATGCTGACAAGAGAGCTGAACAGAGACAATCTGCAGGAGGGAATACGACAACAGTGCATCCTAATGGTAGCTGGAATTATTCGAAATGGAATGATGAACTTATCTATACGGATGCCATCTTGAATTACAATGATAATTTTGGCGACTTTAGTCTTGGTGTTATAGGAGGTACAAGTTATCAAAAAACTGTTTTTGGAAAAGGTGTAGAGGTTCCAGGAAGCGCGCAGTTCGGGCTCCAATATGCTAATGAATTCTTCTTTCAAAATATTGGAACAAATGTACCTGTCAGATCTATATTGAATAGTAGATTGGTTAAGCAAGCAGTATTTACTAATGCTACTATCGGTTACAAGGAAATGTTTTACGTGGATGTATCCGGTCGTAATGATTGGGCTTCTTCATTAGCTGGAACAGGAAATGAATCTTATTTCTATCCATCATTTGGAGCAACAGCCATCCTAAGTAAAATCATTACAATGCCTGATTTCATAACCTTTGCTAAAGTTAGATTTTCTAATTCTAGAGTTGGTAATGAGGTGCCGTTTAATGTAGTAGATCCAGAAAATACAATTGCTGCTTCTGGTGGTGTGAATAGAAACCTCCAGCAACCATTTGATAACTTAAGTCCAGAAATCATTACCAGTAATGAAATAGGCACTAATTGGAGATTTTTTGATGATAAATTTGGCGTAGATCTTACTTTGTATAGTACAGTAAGCACAGACCAATTTATCTCTTTACCTGCGCCTTCGGGATCAGGATTCTCCACGTATTTTGTGAACGCTGGAAAGATTGTGAATGAGGGAATAGAAGTGGTCGTAGATATCACTCCGATTTATACTCCTAAATTTTTATGGAAAACATCCTTTAACTTTTGGGCGAATAGAAACGAAGTAGTAGAAACGCATCCAGACCTAGGTCCACTTAGTACCGGTGCTTCAGAAGGCTATACTGCGAGATTCGAAGAAGGAGGTTCAGTTGGTGATATTTATGCTTTCATGTTCCAAAGAGATGATCAAGGAAGAATTATGCTTGATGAAGCGACTGCTAGACCTTTGAAAACAGCAGAAGTTGAATTTGCAGGTAATCTTAATTCTGATTGGAGTCTTGGATGGAACAATAGTTTCAAGATGGGTAAGTTCGGGTTAAATTTTATCGTAAATGGAAAATTTGGTGGACTTGCATTCAGTCAGACAGAATCTTTATTGGATGAAGCTGGTGTATCTCAGAGAACAGCTGACGCTAGAGATGCGGGAGGTGTTGCAGTTAACGCAGTACAAGGCGATACTCCAGTTAGCATGGTAGATACTGAAACTTGGTACAGACAAGTGGGAGGAAGAAATGGAATTGGAGAGGTTTATCTTTATGACAGAACGAATGTAAGGTTGACTCAGGCTAACTTATCCTATAATGCAACATTTGGTAATGTCCCTGTGACATTTTCATTAGTAGGACAAAATTTATTCTTTCTCTATATAAAAGCTCCATTTGATCCTGAATTAGCAATGAATACAACGCGAAACTCAGCATCCTTGGATAATTTTAACTTACCGACTACTAGAACATTCGGGTTTAATGTAAATGTTAAATTTTAAGAAATAAAAACATGAGAAAAATAACAATATTAAAATATCTATGTGTTTTAGCGCTGTTTGTTGGGTGTACCAGCAATTTTGAAGAGTTAAATACACATCCATATCAGATTTCTGGTGAATCGTTACGACAGAATAACCAACATGTTGGAGCTTTCTTCCCTCAGATTCTGAACAATATTTTTGGAGATCAAATAGATCACAATCTTGCGAACGAAGCATTTGTTCGTCACCTAGCAACGCCTACTCCTTTTACATCGAATATTAATAATACAACTTATTTTATTAGATGGAATGGGAACTGGGGGCGAGTTTATAATAGTGTATTTGGACCTGCGCGATCAGTTATTGAAGTCGCTGAAGCTGAAGGAAGTGTAGAATTCGCTTCATGGGCGAAGCTACTTCGAGTTTTGGCTGCATCTAGATTGTCTGCACGTCACGGTCCTATCATCTACAGTGAATATGGTTCGACGAATAAGACGATCAACTACGATAGTGAAGCTGCTCTTTACAACCAATGGTTTTCAGAATTAGATGAAATCATTGCAGGTTTAAGTGCTAATCAAGATTTTACGGGTTTAGCGCCATTTGATGCAAGTTATGGTGGAGACATTAGTGCTTGGATAAAATTTGCAAATAGTCTTCGTCTTAGATTGGCGATGAGAATTTCTAAAGTAGATCCAGCGCTTGCAAAAGCTCAAGGTGAGAAAGCGATAGCTGATCCGGGAGGACTTATAATGTCAAATGCGGACAACTTCATGATTTTGAATTACGATGGTTTCTTTAAGCCTGCAAGAATATGCTTCGGATGGGGTGATACTCGGATGAGTGCAACGATGGAATCTGTACTAGGAGGATATGCTGATCCAAGAGTGGAGAAGTATTTTGATCCTGCTACTGATCCTGCAGTATATGCTGAACATCCAGAATTCCCATATAAAGGAATCCATGCGGCGTCTGTTTTAAATGCAAAAGATGATCGACTGAGCTTTTCAACAATTAACTCTCAGTTTAATAACAATGGGTATCCGAAAAGAAGATGTTTTACTTCTAGTGAAACTCATTTCCTTTTAGCTGAAGCTGCACTTCGTGATTGGGCTGGAGCAGGATCTGCTCAGGAGAATTATGAAAACGGAGTTAGAGAAGGTTTCGCTGAATGGGGAGCTGGTGGTGTTGATGACTACTTACTGGACGATACTAAAGTGCCATGGGATTATACAGATCCAAAGGCTGAAAACAACGATAATGCTTTTACAAGTAGAATTAAAGTCACTGTGAAATGGGATGAAGCTGCCGATAAGGAAGTGAAATTAGAGAAAATTATGACACAAAAGTGGATTGCTGCTGTGCATAATACCGTAGAAATATGGGTTGACCATCGTAGAACAGGCTATCCTAAATTGCCTTACAATTTCAAAAATGATAGTGATGCAACTTGGGGTATTATTGCTAAGGACGACTTCCTGAGAAGAATGCCTTTTGTAAATGGTGAGCGAAATAATAATCCAGACGGTGTTGCCGATGCAACATCTAAGCTTGGAGGACCAGATGAAATTGGGACTAGACTTTGGTGGGATACCGGAGGGTCTAATTTCTAAACTTTTAAGTCTGGAAAAATAAAAAAGGAGTTGTTTTAGATTGATCTAAAGCAACTCTTTTTAATTCCAAAAAAATCAATAGATAATTTCTAGTAAATTTGAAGAAGTAATATGTTATTACTCGCTTCGCCAATGTTGAATATAATTGATGTTATGACTCGTTTATTATTAAGTATGATTTTGTGTGCCTTATCCTTTGGACTGTATACGAGTTGTTCAAAGGAAAAAGTAAGTTTTGACTCAAATGATGAAAAGCTCTTTACCTCCATTCCATCCAGTCATTCGGGGATTACTTTCTCGAATCCAGTGATTCAGACAAGAGAGAATAATCATATGATCAATGTTGAATTTATCTCTGGTGCTGGAGTTGCCATAGGTGATATCAACGGTGATGGTTTGCCAGATATATTTTTAACTGGAAACCAAGTGAGAGATCGCTTATACTTGAATCAAGGAGATCTGAAATTTAAAGATATATCTGATAAGGCGGGTATCGTGAATAATAAAATATGGTCTTCAGGAGCGACACTTGTTGATATAGACCGTGATGGAGATTTAGATATTTATGTCTGTAGAAATGTATATCTCGAGGATGAAAAGAGTGCGAATCAGCTGTATATAAATAACGGAGATCTTACGTTCACGGATCAGGCCAGTGAGTTTGGATTGGCGGACCGAGGATTCTCGATGCAAGCAATTTTCTTTGATTACAATAAAGATAAACTACTAGATATGTACTTGGTAAATCAACCTCCAAGTATTCCTGGTCAAGGTGGTGAACTAAATAAATCAATGGGTGCGAATCCATTGTTTAGTGATAAACTATATAAGAATACAGGCAATAATAAATTTGTTGATGTTTCAGACGAAGCCGGTGTGAGGAATTTCGCATTTGGATTGTCTGTTTCTGTAGGCGATCTAAATCAAGATTCGTGGCCGGATCTTTATGTTGCCAACGATTTCGACGTACCTGATCATCTCTATATCAATCAGAAAGACGGAACATTTAAGGATGAAGTTTGGAATGGGACCAAGCATATTTCAAATTTTAGCATGGGTAGTGATATCGCTGATTATGACAATGATGGATTACTCGATATCATGGTTTTAGATATGATGCCAGAGAATCACAAGAGAATTAAAACCCATATGGGTGCTATGCAGCCTGAAACATTTTGGTCCTTGGTTGAATCTGGTGGTCATTATCAGTACATGTTTAACACACTCCAAAGAAACAATGGAAATTCTACCTTTAGTGATCTCGCACAGTTAGCTGGAGTAAGTAATACAGACTGGAGTTGGGCGCCACTATTCGCCGATTTCGATCAAGACGGCAATAAAGATATTTTTATAACCAATGGTGTCATGAGTAATAATAGGCTGAGTGATCTGACTTCAGTGTATGATCGAAAATTAGATAGTTTAAATCAAATAGCTGAAAAAACAGGAAGAGATCCGCAGTCTATGATCGACGTGATGGAATTTGTCAATTTAGCACCAAAAGATAAGATGGCCAATTATATCTATAAGAACAACGGTGATCTGACTTTTACGAATAAAATCAAGGAGTGGGGGATGGAAGAACCTACACTTTCTAATGGTGCTGCATATGCAGATTTAGATTTAGACGGAGACCTTGACTTAGTAATTAATAACATAGATGATGAAGTTTCACTTTATAGAAATAATGCGAGTGAAAAAGAGCTTGGAAACTTTATTGCATTCAACATTGATCCTGGAGTAAAGGATCATCCCTATGGAACTAGGGTGAGTCTATATCGGAATGATTCGTTGTGGCAAATGGTCGAACTTGCTAATGGGCGAGGATATCTGTCAAAGAGTGATGATAAAATCCACTTCGGTGTAGGAGATAAAAATTTAATAGAAAAAGTAGTTGTAGATTGGTTAGATGGACGGCAATCTATTTTAACCAACTTAGAGACGAATAGGACTCATGCGATAAATATTAATAGTGGAAAAGTAGCAAGTAATCCAAATGTAAAAAAGTGGAATCCTATTTTTCGTGATGTTTCTAAAGACTTGCAGTTGAATGCGGTGATGCACAAAGAAAATGAATATGATGACTATGTAAAAGAAATATTACTTCCACATAAAATGTCGCAATTTGGGCCATTTGTGGCTGTAGGTGACATCAATGGCGATCAAAGAGAAGATTTTTTCTTAGGTGGAGCTGCTGGAAGTGCTGGTAAATTATTCCTGCAAAATACTTCTGGAACATTTGATGAAGTAGCGTCTGGTCCATGGATAGCTGATGCAAATTCTGAAGATATGGGTGTTGCCTTTGTGGATTTTGATGGTGATGGCGATCTGGATATTTTTGTAGCTAGTGGTGGGAATGAATTTGACGTAGATGATCCGTTACTCCAAGACAGATTGTATGAGAATCAAGGAAGTCTGCGTTTTACTCGAACCAAAGGGATTCTTCCTAATTATCGGGTCAGTAGTTCATGCGTAGAAGTATCAGATTTTGATAAGGATGGTGACCTTGATTTATTTGTTGGAGGGCGTCTAGTTCCTGGAAAATATCCACATCCTGCGAATAGTATATTGCTTGAAAATAAAAAAGGAAAGTATGTTGATGCTACAAATACTTTAGCCCCAGATTTTGAAAATCTAGGGATGGTGACGTCGGCGAAATGGGCGGATATCAACAACGATGGACTAGATGATTTATTAGTGGTCGGTGAATGGATGCCTGTAACAATGTTTATCCAAACGAAGGAAAATGGCTTTCAAAAGGAAATTGCTCAAGGACTTGAAGAAAGTGTAGGCTGGTTCTATTCTGTGGATGCAGAAGATATGGATGGTGATGGAGATCTCGACATCGTAGCTGGTAACCTAGGACTTAATTATAAATATAAAGCTACGGTAGATGAGCCATTCGAAGTTCATAGTATGGATTTTGATGGAAATGGAAGTTTGGACATCGTGCTTAGTTATTATGAACATGGTGAATTATATCCAGTGCGGGGACGATCATGTTCATCCCAGCAAATCCCAGAGCTTTCTGAAAAATTCCCTACCTATGAAGATTTTGGGGTGTCGAATTTGAGAGACGTGTATGGTGAAAATTTAGATAAGGCTCTTAATTTAAAAGCCCAAACATTTGCTTCTTTGTATATAGAGAATCTAGGCGATCTAACATTTAACGCAAAGCCTTTGCCGAATCAAGTTCAAATATCGTCCATAAATGATATTTTAATTAAAGATTTTGACAATGACGGTCATAATGACTTGTTACTTGCAGGTAATTTATTTACCTCAGAAATTGAAACGACACGAAACGATGCTGGGATCGGCATGTTTCTTCTGGGCGATGGTCGAGGAAATTTCATTCCGCAATCAGTAAATCAAAGTGGTTTCTTTGCACCATTGGACGTGAAAAATATGCAGTTTTTAAAAGGTGTAAATCAAGAGCTTATTCTCATTGCTAATAATGATGAAAGATTGCAAGTGATAGAATATGATACACCAAATAATTAAAATTAAAGATAGAAGTTGAAGAGAAAATGAAAAGTGGTAATTATTTCTGGCTGGTCGGATTATGTCTTCTTTTACAGATTGGATGTATTAGCGATAGCACTGTTAGCACTGATGAGGTGTACGAATCTAAAGTGGAGATGGCAGAATCCACGAAATCGATGATGAAGAAAGTCAGTGATGCCTATGAAACAATCGATGTTGAAAATGTCGGATATGTTCTCAATCAACAAAGGGCAAATATGTATAAGAAAAAATTGGATGCTCTCAAGCCTGGAAAGGAAATGGACGTCTTACTTTATGATTATGCCGACGAATTGCTGCGAGCGGGAAACATCGATTTGTCTATCAATATTTTCGAAGACTTTCTGGCCTATTTTACGGCAAATGAAATTTTAGGGAAGGTAGAAGCGGTTGCTGAAGTTAAGCGAAAATTGGCGATAGCTTATATGAGGAAGGCGGAGTTAGAGAATTGTGTTAGTAATCATAACAATGAATCATGTATCATACCGATTAGCCCAAAGGCTCAGTATGTGATTACAGAGAATGTTGAGAAGGCGGTGAAATACATGGAGGATTTTCTCGACATCTATCCAAGGGATTATGAAATTCACTACCTCTTGAATATTGCATATATGACCCTAGGACAGTATCCTGATAGTGTTCCTGAAATTTATAGAATACCAGAAAGTTATTTTGATAATGTCGACTTCCCTAAGTTTACAGATGTTGCCATGGATCTAGGATTAGATATTAATGCATTATCTGGTGGAGTGTGTATCGATGATTTTAATAATGACGGTTACCTTGATCTGATCATTTCTTCTTGGGGACACAAGGATCAAATTCGATATTTTGAAAATGATAAAAATGGTGGCTTTGAAGATAGAACCTCTTATTCTGGGTTAGTTGGGGTGACAGGTGGATTAAACTTGAAACATGCTGATTATGATAATGATGGAAATTTAGATTTTATCATTCTTAGAGGTGCTTGGCTGGAAAACTATGGAGGAATCCCGAACTCGCTGATCAGGAATAATGGCGACGGTACTTTTACGGATGTAACGGAGAAAGCTGGAGTGCTTTCTTATCATCCTACTCAGACTGCCGTTTGGCGGGACTTTAATTTAGACGGGTGGATAGATTTATTCATTGGCAACGAAAGTTCACCTAAAGGAAAATACAGATCCGAACTGTATCTTAATAATGCTGATGGCACCTTCTCGAATGTATCAGAGCAGTCTGGAATTGATTCGCTTGGCTTTTACAAAGGAGTCGCTGCTGGAGATATCAATAATGACGGATATCCAGATCTTTATATATCTAATTTTAATGGGAATAATCTATTATTTCAGAATGTAAGCTATGATGGTGATCTTCAATTTAATTTACTAGACAGCAGTGGAGTTTCGGAACCAATAGAAAGTTTTTCTACCTGGATGTTCGATTATAATAATGATGGATGGGAAGATATTTTCGTGAGCGCATATTCATCAGGACAGATCACTCCAGTTAATATGATGATGGCCAATGCGAGAAAGGTTTTTAACAAACGCCGACCAAAACTCTATAGAAATAATGGTGATAATACATTTACGGATGTTTCAGAAATAGTTGGATTAGATGAACCCGTAACAACCATGGGTTGTAATTTTGGAGACTTGGATAATGATGGTTTTCTGGATTTCTACTTGGCAACAGGAGACCCAAGTTTTGTATCGTTGGTACCTAATAAGATGTATCTAAATAAGGGAGGTGAATCCTTTCAAGACATAACCTATAGTGGCGGGTTTGGTCATATACAAAAGGGTCATGCCATCGGATTTGGCGATCTAGACCAAGATGGTGATCAAGATGTCTATGCGGTTATGGGAGGAGCATACGAAGGAGACAATTTCCAAAATGTTTTATTTGAAAATCCGATTGGAAATGAGAATAACTGGATTAATATTAAATTAGAAGGAAGTGAAAGTAATCGTTCGGCGATAGGTGCAAGGATAATTCTGACTTTGGACATTGATGGAAAAGAAAGAAAGGTTTTCCATACCGTTGGAACAGGTGCCAGCTTTGGCGGAAACAGCATCCTTGCAGAAATCGGAATCGGTCAGGCAACGGAGATTAAAGAAATCATTGTCAAATGGCCCATTAAATCAGCCACTGTTTCAAAGTTCAATAAGGTTCAAGCAAAGCAACATATTTTGATAAAAGAGGGTGCCGATGATATAGAGGTTTTAACATTGAACGCCATGCCTTTTAAAAAGAAAGCACATCATCATCATTAAATATAGAAACAGTCAATACCTCTGCTTTTAAATATCCATGCATCAAATAATAGCTAACTTCTATTTGAATAATTCAAGTCCGTCTACTTTTGTTTTTCTTTTCGGTCGCCTAGATGATTGAAACCTTGAGATCGTTCATATTCGATCATCTCCTTCGAGCGGAAATTTAAAATAAATGCCCTCCTTCTGTTTCCAGTGCTATTTCCTCTTGCATAATGAATGGTCCTTCCATGGTGAAAAGTACATGAACCTGCCTTTAATTCTACAGCTTTCGCTTCGTCTTCTCTTGCTTCGCATTTCATAGCTCCGCCATTTCCCGTTAGGATGTGAGCTCTGAGTTCTTCCTTATGAGATTTTGGAACATACCACATACATCCATTTTCTTTTGTAACATCATCTAAAGCTACCCAACAAGAAACAGCGCGCTTATCTTCCATATCTATCCAGTAAGCCTCGTCTTGGTGAAATGGGGTTTCCTTGTTAGTGAATGGAGGTTTGTCAATTAACATGTCAAAGTCCAATTCCATATCTGGACCAAGCAATTCCTTTGCTAACTTATTGATTTTCTGGTGGAGAATAGAATGCAGTAAGGGAGGATGTAGCATAGAAGGCCGCATGATCTGGACGATCAACTCCTTTTTGCCTTCACTTCCACTGAGGTCGGACCTATGTCCCACGGTGGAAATCGTACCACTTAAGAAATCTTCATAAATATTTCTAAAGTACTCTATCTCAGTCGGATTAAGGATATCATGGTAAGTAGCAAATCCTTCTCTTTCAAATTCTTCAATAATTGAATTACTCATGCGCTCGGTGTTTGTGTAATAAATATATAATTTATCTGAAACATTAAGGGAAATCAGTATTGGCGAAAAAATAATGCATGTATTTTAAAAGCTAAATAAACGTGGGGTTTAATGAAAAATAGTATCTTAATTGTATCTAATAATCGACCTAAAATGAAGATGAATCTTTCTACTTATACTAGTTTTTTAACGCTCATTTTGTTGCATATTCCTTTAGCTTCGATCGCACAGAATGCATCCATTTCTATTGAGAATCGTAGCATTGAAACTTATGCTTTTGATGAGCCTAATCCACTTCCTATTTTAGCCGAAAATCCTAAAATTTATCCCTACTTCAAATTTGAGGGATATAGCCAGGAAAAAACTGATCGTGAGTGGGATGTTGTGAAAATGGAGAACGACTTCATTACAGTGTATATCTTGCCGGAAATAGGTGGTAAGATCTGGGGAGCAATAGAAAAGAAAACAGGCGAGGAATTCTTATATCGAAATGAAGTCATCAAATTTCGGAATATAGCAATGAGAGGACCTTGGACTTCAGGTGGTGTGGAATTTAATTTTGGAATCATAGGTCATACGCCTGCGACGGCGACACCTGTGGATTATGAAATTATGGAGAACGAGGATGGAAGTGTGAGTTGTGTCGTAGGTGCGATGGATCTTCCATCTAGAACTCAATGGAGGGTTGAAATTAGGCTTGATAAGGATAAGGCATTTTATGAGACAAATGCTTCGTGGTATAATCCGACTTCTTTGAATCAATCCTACTACAATTGGATGACAGGCGCTGCAGCGGCAAGTGAAGACTTGGAATTCTTCATCCCAGGAAACCAATCAATAGAGCATGGTGGGGACCCGAATCCTTGGCCGATTGATAAAGATGGGCGGAAATTATTCAATTACAAAGACAACAACTTTGGTTCACATAAATCATATCATATAGTTGGAGAATACAAAGATTACTTTGGAGGTTATTATCATGATAAGGAATTCGGTTTTGGACACTGGTCACCATATGAAGAGATGCCTGGGCAGAAATTATGGTTGTGGGCGTTGTCCAGATCTGGAGGAATCTGGGAAGATTTGTTGACAGATACAGATGGGCAATACATCGAATTTCAAGCAGGTCGTTTATTTAACCAATATTTTCCTGAAGGTGGAAATAATCCCATCACCCAAGCAAGTTTTGATCCTTATGTTATGGATCGGTGGAGAGAAATTTGGTTTCCATTTGTAGAAATAGGAGGCATGGAAGCGGCTTCTGAATGGGGCGTTATGAACGTTGAGTATGAAGATGGAATGGCCATTATTGGTTTAAATGCATTGCAAACATTGCACGAAGACTTTATGGTGTCCATTAACGATCAGGAAGTGGTAAGCGAAAGTTTATCAATGAAACCAATGGATGTCTTTTATAAGAAGGTGAAACTTAGCCCCACAGACAAGCTCGAAGTGAAAGTAGGTGACCATAAAATTTACTATACCAATGATACAGATCGAATGAAATTAAAGCGGCCTTTTTATTCAGAATCTCGAAATTCATTGACAGCAGATCAAAAACTATATTTTGAAGGTTGGGAAGCTATGAAATATAGGGAGTACGGTAAGGCGAGACAAGATTTCGCGACACTATTAAAGACTATACCTTACCATCAAGATGCCTTGGTGAAGATGGCAGAACTGGAATTTAAGAGGGCGAACTATGATGAAGCCCTAGCATTCGCAAATCGTGTACTAGAATTGGATACTTATCATCCGGAAGCTAATTACAAAGCAGGAATCATTTATCGCGCGAAGAAAGATTACATCAATGCGCTGGAAACTTTTGGCTGGGCGGCCAGGAGCATGGGTTTTAGGTCTGTTTCATTTGCTCAAATGGCCGAAATATATGTCGCTCTTGAAGAATTTGATAAAGCAACTGACTATGCCCGAAAGGCATTAGATTTTAATAAATATAATATCAATGCGAGAAATGTACTGATTGTCTGTGCTCGAAAATTTAAGGATGAAAAGACACATCAAGCCCAGATTAAGAAGGTGCTAGAATATGATCCATTGAATCATTTCGCCCAGTTTGAAAGTCATGAAAATTTAAAAGTCAGCAATGAGTTTCCAGCTGAAAGTTCGTTGGAATTAGCTCTGCAGTATTTTCATTTAGGTCTTATGTCAGATGCTATTCATGTCCTTAGTCTCCAACATCAAAATACGAAGAATTCACTTTGGTTAGCTTATCTGTTAGGAGATGTTGATCCTGAGAAGAGTGCTGAAAAATTAATTCAAGCTTTGGAAGGAAAGATTGATTTTACATTTCCTTATCGAAGAGAAAGTATAGAAGTGTTCGAATGGGTTAAAGATCAGTCTGAGAACTGGAAGTCAGATTATTACTTAGCGCTTAATTACTATGCAGTAGGGAAAAATGAATTAGGAGATCAATTGATGCAAGCTTGCGAAAATATTCCAGACTCTCCTGTTTTCTATCGTTTTAGAGGGCAAATGCTTAAGAATGGATCGATAGATGCTAGGATAGGGGACTATGATTCTGCATTGGCGCTAGAAGGTAATGATTGGAAACAAAGGGAAGAGCATATTCAACTTTTATTAGAAGCTGGTGAATTAGAAAAGGCAAAATTAATGTCTGAAAAAACGTACCAAATGTTTCCGAAGAATTATAATACAGGATTGATTTATGCAAAGAGTCTTTTATCATCGAAGGAATATGAGAGGAGTATAGAGGTATTGCAAAATATCGTTGTCTTACCTTCAGAATTAGCTAGGTCAAGTCGACACACTTATTATAGGGCTCATGTTTTTTTAGCGGAAGAGCTTATCGGAAATGAAAAATATGACAAAGCGATTCAGATTCTTGAAAGGTCTAAATTATGGCCGGAAAATCTGGGAGTTGGGAAGCCCTACATAGTTGATGAACGATTACAAGATTACCTAATAGGGTTGAGTTATGAAAAGCTGGGCAAAAAGGATAAAGCTGATAGTTCTTACAAGCGTATTGTTTCACTTTCGGAGAAAGAAGCAACCACTAAAATTTATCAAGTGTTGAAACTGCTTGCGCTTCAAAAATTGGCAAATAAAGAAGTCCTACAAAGTACACTTGCTAAATTGGAGATGTCGGAATCGAAAGATGATCAGTTAACCTTAGCCATATTTAATTCTTCTGTTACGAATAATGAGGAGGATATGGTCGCTCTTCTGGAAAGAATAGTAGGGTATTGAGGCTATTTCTAGACTACATTACAATGGGCATTTCTTCGAACTGTCGATCGGTATAATAATTGGCGTTTTCTTTCATGACTACATCAAGTGGTAAGTGTTGCAACTTGTTAGGTTCGATTTTTCTAATTAGAAAATTGAAAATATTGATAACTGCTAAGTAGCCTTGCTTGAATGGATTCTGATTGATTAGAAAGTCAATTTCTTCAGATTCTAGATAAGTTAAGTTTTCGTCAATTAAATCATATCCGACCAACTTAAGATCTGAAATTCCAAGTTTTTTTAATGCATTGACCACATGAAAAGCTCTAGAAGTAGAAATGAAGATACCTTTTATATTAGGACATTTCGTTAAGTGCTTTTTGAAGAAATTATACATTCCTACTGTGTCGTAAGGATTTTCAAAGTGACCCGTGATAACATTTATTCCGAGATCATGATGCTCTTTAAAGTAATCTTTGAAACCGCGTTCTTTGTCAATTAAGTGTTGTGAATTGTATACTAATTCCTCCACATGGCAGATCATTGCACTTTCGCCAGCAGAAAGACCGAAAGCAAGCAACTTTGCACCTAAGGTTCCACTGTGATAGGAATCTTGCCCGATATAGCAAATCAGATTCGAATCTTCTAAGTCGAGATATGTATTAATTAATACATAGTGAATATCTTTCTGATCACACTTTTTTAAGAATGAAATGCTTTGCTCGGTGAAGATGGGAGATACAATTACACAATTATAAGTTTTTTCTAGAATAGCTTCTGATTGTCTAACAAATTCCTCTTCGTTGTTTTCCATGAAATGGAAGAAATCGACAGTGACGCCATAATCTTTCACAACCTGTAATGCTTTTAAAATGCCATCTTTAGGTTGATTCCAAAAGGAGTCTTTGTACTCATTCGGAATCAGTGCAGCAATTTTCCATTCTTTATTATAGGCTAATACACTTGCTAATACATTAGGACTGTAATCTAATGACTCTAGGGCTTTTAGTACTTTTTCCTCTGATTTTTTAGAGACGTTGCCTCTTTTATGGAGTACTCGATCTACCGTTCCAGGAGAAACACCTGCAACAATAGCAATATCTTTTATCCGTATTCTATCTTTCATGAATCAATTGCAATTTAGAGGAATAAATATGTAAAGCCAAGTGATCATTTCAATTTAAAGTTAATAAATAAATGTGTTCGCACACAGTTTTTTGTAAAATTATCATTATTTTCGTTACAGGGTAGGGTTGGGCATTTGACTTTCCCTATGAATAGGGAAGTTTAGGCCAATTGCAGAAATTTTAGTTCCATCAACTAAAATTTTTTACAAGCAGTTTAAATGATAGTTAGGTGGAAAATGATTGCAAGATATGGTGGTAGTCATTTTATTTGAGAGAGATTTTGCAAAATATTTATATTTCAAATTATTGTTCTTCTTTTTATAAGTTAGAGCAATTTTTTAATAATTTGAACCGAAATCATCATACAATAACTGAATAGAAACATGAAAACATTATGAAATTCTCTTGTCTTATTTTACTTTTATTAATTCTTGTAGGAACATCCTGTAAAAGTGATGTTGTCTCAGAAGGTAAAACATATGCCCACAAGCAAGAAATTCCAAAACTCATCGATTTTAATTTTCATGTAAAACCCATTCTGAGTGACCGTTGCTATACATGCCATGGACCTGATGAAAGTAAGATGGAAGGTGGCTTGAGACTAGATACGGAAGAAGGCGCTTTTGTGGCTTTAGGAAAGGAGAAGGATCGATTTGCCATCGTTGCTGGGAAGCCAGATAGTAGTGAACTGGTTCATAGAATTTATACGACAGATCCAGACGATATAATGCCACCGCCAGAATCTAATCTTACCTTATCAGACTACGAGAAAGCCATCTTGAAAAGATGGATAGAGCAAGGAGCTCAATGGAAGAAGCACTGGGCATTTTTGCCACCAGTTAATAATATACCTGAAGTATCAGATGAGCTTAATTTTATTGTCAATGATATCGACAAGTTTATTCTCAGTAAATTAAAAGAAAACAATATCGCGCCAAGTGCTCAAGCAGAACCTGATTATTTAATTCGAAGATTATCTTTCGATTTGACAGGACTTCCACCTACGATAGAAGATTTAGATACCTACAGTGATGACCTAGATAGTTACATCGATAAATTGTTAGCTTCGGATGCCTATGCAGAAAGAATGACAGCAGAATGGTTAGATTTGGCAAGATATTCAGATACGCATGGTTATCAAGATGACTTAGAGAGAGTAATGTGGCCATGGAGAGATTGGGTGATACATTCTTATAAAAATAACTTGCCGTATGATAAGTTTGTTCGTTGGCAATTAGCGGGAGATCTGCTTCCAGAGCCGACGAAAGAAATGATCGTAGCAACTGCTTTTAACAGAAATCACAAAATAACACAAGAGGGTGGAGTAGTACCGGAAGAATATAGAGTGGAGTATGTTTCGGATAGAACGCAGACATTTGGAACGGCATTTTTAGGCTTGTCAGTAGAATGTGCTAAGTGTCATGATCATAAATATGATCCGATTTCCCAAAAAGATTATTTCTCCTTATATGCATTTTTTAACTCAGTTCCTGAAAAGGGATTGATACAACCATATGGTGCGATTCCCGAACCTTATCTGGAAATTAAACCTGAAGATATTAAGGAACAATTAGCATTTATCAATAACGTGGATACCATGGAATCTATACCTCTTATGATAATGGAGGATATGGAAGAGCCGAGAGAAACCTTTGTGCTCGGAAGGGGCGCTTATGATAATCCAACGGTGAAAGTATTTCCAAACACACCGAAGTCTGTATTGGCGTTTGGTGATGATCTTCCTCCGAATCGCTTAGGACTATCTGAATGGTTGTTTGATGATCAAAATCCGATTACAGCCAGAGTTGCTGTAAATAGAATATGGCAGATTATTTTTGGTGAAGGCATTGTTTCCACATCTTATGATTTTGGAAATCAAGGTGCGCTTCCTTCTCATCCTGAATTGCTAGATCATCTTGCGATTAAATTCAAGGCGATGAACTGGGACCAGAAAGCATTGATTAAATATATCGTATCTTCTGCGACTTATCAGCAGAGCTCAAAAATTAAAGCTGATATTGCTGAAATAGACCCAGAAAATAAATTATTATCCCGTTCTCCTAGAAAGCGTCTGACTGCCGAAATGATTCGAGATCAAGCACTCGCAAGCAGTGGATTGTTGAATAGAATAGTCGGTGGTCCAAGTGTGAAGCCTTACCAGCCTGCAGGTATATGGGCAGAGAAAACGGGAGGCGGAGGTCGATCAACCGCAAAATATGTGGAAGATTCTGGAGATAAACTATACAGACGAAGTATCTATACTTTCTGGAAAAGGACGGTTCCGCCACCAAGTATGATGACTTTCGATGCCGCATCTAGAGATTTTTGCATTGTAAAACGACAATCGACAAGTACACCATTGCAAGCACTTGTGCTATTAAATGATCCGCAAATTACGGAGGCTGCAAGAGTGATTTCTTATAAGGCATTATCTGCAAATGACAACATCGAATCCTCAGTGAAATATATTTTCAGGTCGATTACGAGCAGACTTCCATCAGAAGAAGAGTTACTTACACTGCTCAATTTTTATAAGGAGAGTGAGCAAGATTTTGAATCAGATAAGGAACGGATGATGGAGTTCTTAGCTGTAGGAGAATATGAAATTGAATATGAAAATAAGTCGGAATTGGCTGCATTAAGCACCGTTGCACTTGCTATTTTTAACTTAGATGAATCAATCAGCTTATCATGAGTGAAAAAAAGATATTAGACGAAAGGTCCTATTCGATGAATCGAAGAGCATTTCTATCTAAGGCAAGTATAGGTCTTGGGACTGCTTCACTAGCTTCGTTGCTAGGGACCAGTTTTTTCAAACCAGCAGATGCTCAAAATGCTATTGTCAATTCTCTTAATCTCCCACACTTCGCACCTAAGGCTAAGCAAGTTATTTACTTGTTTCAAAGTGGAGGACCGTCTCAATTTGAATTATTCGATAATAAGCCGCTCTTAAGAACAATGCAAGGCCAGGATTTACCGGAGTCGATCCGTAATGGGCAGCGATTAACTGGTATGACTGCTAATCAAAGCGAGTTTCCGCTTGTTGGATCTAAGTTTGATTTTAAGAGATATGGAAACAGTGGTGCTGAGATAAGTAGTATTTTGCCATATACATCTAAAATTGCTGATGAAATATGCATCGTGAAATCTATGCATACAGAAGCCATTAATCATGATCCTGCTATTACTTTTTTCCAGACAGGATCACAGCAGCCGGGAAGACCAGCTATGGGCTCTTGGTTGAGTTACGGACTCGGAAGTGAAAATGAAAACTTGCCTAATTTTGTAGTTTTATTATCTAGAGGAACAGGAAGACCAGCTGGCCAACCCCTTTATTCTAGATTATGGGGGAATGGATTTCTCCATTCTTTGCACCAAGGTGTTCAATTTCGGTCAGGAAAAGATCCCGTGTTATATCTGAATGATCCAGATGGAATGAGCAGAGCATCGAAAAGGAATCTACTAGATAAAGTTGCAGAGCTTAATCACAAACAATACGAGAGTTTCGGTGATCCAGAAATAACAAGTCGGATTGCACAATACGAAATGGCTTATAAAATGCAAACGTCCGTTCCAGAAGTAATGGATGTCAAGGGCGAATCTGATCAGACTTATAAGATGTATGGTCCGAATTCAACGGTTCCTGGAACCTTTGCGGCCAATGCACTTCTTGCTAGAAGATTAATAGAAAAAGATGTTCGTTTTGTGCAATTATATCATATGGGTTGGGATCAGCACGGAGATTTGCCTAATGCCATAAAGAAACAAGCAGAGGATGTAGACCAAGCTTCAGCGGCATTAATATTAGATTTAAAACAGCGTGGACTGCTAGATGAAACTTTAGTGGTTTGGGGAGGAGAATTTGGAAGAACGAATTATTCTCAAGGAGCAATTACAAGTAATAGTTATGGTCGAGATCACCACCCTCGATGCTTTTCCATTTGGATGGCAGGAGGTGGAATCAAGCCGGGAATGGTGTATGGTGAAACGGATGATTTCGGATACAATATTGTAAAAGACCCAGTTCATGTGCATGATTTTCAAGCAACGATGCTACATCAGCTAGGAATCGACCATGAGAGATTAACCTATAAATATCAAGGAAGAAGATTCAGATTGACAGATGTTTCTGGTCATGTAATTAAAGACTTATTAGCCTAAAAATTAAAAATGGAAAGAAGAAATTTTATCAAAAATACAATGGCTTTCTCAGTAGGAGCTAGCACACTTTATTCTGCTGCTGGTCAGTTTTTAGGCAAGCAAAATATGAGCGACGTAATCGTTGGTCATGGAGATTACAAGTACAAAATTGATATGCACTGGGGTTCATTGAATTCTCAACAAGTGCCTGTAAAGAACTGTCATGAAATGGTTCAGGATAGTATGGGACGAATTATACTATTGACGGATCACACGAAGAATAATGTCATCATTTACGATAAATCAGGTAAGCTTATCGAAACTTGGGGAACCGATTATCCGGGTGCGCATGGTTTAACCATTAATAATGAAGGTGGAGAAGACTTCCTTTACATCTGTGATAATAGTCTTCACTGTTTGATTAAAACGGACTTGAAAGGAAATGAGATTTTCAGACTTCCTTATCCTAAAGAAACAGGACTTTATGCTAGTGAAGGAAAATATGTTCCTACAGAATCGGCCATCGCTGCTAATGGAGATATCTACATTAGCGATGGATATGGATCACAATACATCATTCAGTATAATCATAAAGGGGAATTGATCAGAACATTCGGAGGTCGAGGTGATGGTCCAGAACATTTTGATAATGCGCATGGTATTGCTATCGATACAAGAAATGGAAAGGAGGAGTTAATGATTACGGCAAGGAAGCAGAATAAGTTTAAGAAATTTACAATGGACGGGAAGTTAATCGAGGTGATAGATCTTCCAGGAGCTTGGGTTTGTCGACCAGTAATTCACGGTGATGACTTATATGTAGCGACCATCTGGTCAGGAGAAAAAGTACCTAATTCAGGATTTGTTTCAATTCTTAATAAAGAGAATAAATTGGTTTCTGCACCTTGTGGAAGCATACCTACTTATGAAAATGGAAAGTTGAATCCTGTTTACCAAACACTGAATATATTTCAGCATCCACATGATGTATGCATAGATGAAGACGATAGTATTTATGTTGCGCAGTGGAATTCTGGCAATGTGTATCCGATCAAATTAACGAGGGTTTAATGCAGGTGATTTTTACGATTTTATTTTGTGGCTTTACGATCTTCCAAGCATTTGGACAACCATTCCATTTGTCTAGCCCGAAGGTGACTACTGGTGAGATCATCTTTTCTTCTGAGAGTTTTCTGAAAGCAGAGTTTGCTTTTGAAGGTGCTGCGTTAAAGTACACGGTAGATGGTTCTAAGCCCAATATGAATAGTAAGAATTACAGCGGAAAAATAAAGGTCAATAAAGATCAAACGATTAAGATAGCTGCTTTCCATAAGGACTTCTTGCCTAGCACACCTATCGAAGTAAGATTTATTAAAATTGACAATGAAAAAAAGATTAAGTCCTTAAGTATAGCTGGTGAAATTAGTGAACAATACAAAGGGGACTCTGAAAAGACATTATACGATTTACAAAAAGGGAGTGCCAATTTTAGTGATGGGAAATGGCTCGGATTTAAAGGTCAAGATGTAGGTGTTGCGGTAGAACTGGTGAAGCCAACTTCTAAATTGTCCGTGATGGTTAGTACGATGACGAATACTGGATCATGGATCATGGGACCTGGAAAAGTAGAATTACAGATCTGGGATGCTCATACTGAGAAATATTCAATAGTAGATGAAGTGACCCTCCCAAATCTCACGGAAGATGTTACTATAAATACACAGTTTATAAGTCTGCAGGCTAAATCAAAAAGACCGATTAGCAAATTTAAAATAGTCGTTAGCCAACTAGCGGAAATCCCAAAATGGCATCCAGGAAACCATGATAGTACATGGATATTTTTAGACGAAATTGTTGTGAAATAATATGCTAGAATTACTGGGCAGATTGCATCCGTTAGTATTACACTTACCCATAGGTATTTTAGCTTTCGCTTACGCGCTAGAGGTTTATGGGATATTCAAGAAAGAGGAAAATCTATCAAGCGCCCAATCCTTCACCTTACTGTTAGCTGCATGTTCAGCAACAATTTCTGTTGCAACGGGACTACTACTGACGAGAGGAGGAGACTACGCGGGTGAATTGGTTTCGAATCATAAATGGTTAGCAATCGGGCTGACGGTTATATGCTGGACACTATTCGTTATTCATAAAGCTTATGGAAAGAATGCAAAATTGAAAGGCCCGTATTATACATTGATGATCTCTTCAGCCGTGATGCTAGGAATAACTGGGCATCTGGGAGGATCTATCACGCATGGTGAAAATTTCTTGTTTGAGTCGAATGAATTAGCAGTGATACCAGATATCGAAAATGCGGTATTATATGCAGATGTCATTCATCCGATTATAGAGAAAAAGTGTATCTCCTGTCATAATCCCACTAAGTTAAAAGGAGAATATAATATGACTACTCCAGAGCTTTTAATTGCGGGGGGAGAAAACGGGGAAGCTATCCTTGTGGATGCTCCATCTGAAAGTCCATTTTTAAGGCGCTTGCATTTACCGATGAATGATGATGAGCATATGCCACCAGATGCTAAGCCTCAGCTTACCGATGATGAATTAAAATTGGTAGAATGGTGGATCAGCACTGGCGCTAGTTTCGATCAATATGTGGTAGAAACAGAGAATTACGATGAATATAAACCCATCGCAGAAAAGTTTCTTGCACCTCCGGATGTGGATATCTTCTCTAAAATAGAAAAGCCAGACTCTTCTACGATTGTACGTTTAGTGAGTAATGGATATAAATTATATCCTGTCAGCTCAGGGAATTCTTCGGTTTATGTCAATTTTTCTAATCGCTCCGATCTCAAAAAGAGAGACTTCGATCAGCTAAGAAAGATTCGAGACAATGTGTCACAACTGAACCTGGATAGTTCTTCACTCACGGATCAATTGATGTCGCAGGTGAATCGGTTCAAGCATTTGGAAAAGCTAGAATTACAAAATACAACTATAACTTCAGAGGGTATTAATTCCCTGAAAGAACTTAAGTTTCTGAAATCGTTGAATCTATTTAATACAAAAGTAGATGTGACTTCCATGGAGAAATTGCTAAGCTTTCCACAGCTGAGAAGCTTGTATCTATGGCGGACGGGATATACACCAGCGCAGATAGATTCGTTGAGAAAAAAGAAACCGAGATTAGATGTTATCTATGAGATCAATCAAGATATATTTTCTGATGTTTCACTGAAAGCTCCGATCATTAATTCAAAGTCCGAGATATTCAATGATTCCATGAAAGTTTCATTAGCGTTAAGTTTTCAAGGTGTTTCTATTTATTATACGACGGACGGCTCTGATCCGGATAGTAATTCCACAGTTTACGAAAAACCTTTCTACATTAAAGAAACGACTACTGTTAAGGCATTTGTCCAGAAGAAGGGTTGGGATTCTAGTCCGATTAACAGCAAGACCTTTGTGAAAAGTGGAAACAAGGTGAAGGATGTGAAGATGCATAATCAGCCACATCCTGGTTACAAGCAACTAGCACCGAAGAATCTAGTCAATAATAAAACGGGGAGCCTTGTTTTCAGTGATGGAGAATGGGTAGGATATGAAGGAGCACATGCGAGGAATACCTTCATGTTAGAAAAAGAAAATGAAATAAGTACAGTATCTGTAGGTGCATTAGAATCTACGTCAAGTTATATATTTTTTCCGGCTAGCATAGAAGTAAGCACTTCTGAAGACGGAAAGAAATTTACAAAGGTGGCAGAAGAAAGTTATGCCATTGCTGAAGGCGCGAATGGAGCAGAGCGTAAGATGTATACGCTGAAGTTTGAACCAGTAAAAGCTAAATGGGTAAAAGTAGATGTATTATCACATCTGAAAAACCCAGAATGGCATGAAGCTCCGGGCGCAAAATGTTGGATATTTTTAGATGAATTTATAATAAACTAATAAGACAGAATGAAAGTAAATGAACGAATGATGAAGCGTAATGAGAATATCCCCACCAGGATATTTGATAATGCAGATAAAGCATCGTGTCAGGTTGCTTTGGAAATTGCAGAACTAATTCGCGAAAAGCAATCGAAAGGAGAAAATTGCGTACTTGGATTAGCAACAGGTTCCACACCAGTGAATGTTTACAAAGAACTAGTAAGACTTCATAAAGAAGATGGACTAAGCTTTAAAAATGTAATCACGTTTAACCTGGATGAGTATTTTCCAATTGAACCAAAAGAATTACAGAGTTATGTAAGGTTCATGCATGAATATTTATTTGACCATATCGATATTCCTTCAGATCAGATCAATATTCCAGATGGAACATTGGCTAAAGAAGAGGTCTATGATTTTTGCCAAGCTTACGAAGAAAAAATCGAGACTTCTGGTGGACTAGATCTTCAGATTCTAGGAATAGGGCGAACTGGACACATTGGGTTTAATGAACCAGGTTCTGGAGAGGTTTCTGAAACTAGGTTGATTACACTAGATCACATGACTGTGATGGATGCTGCAAGTGATTTCTTCGGCGAAGAGAATGTTCCTACGAAAGCCATTACTATGGGAGTAGGAACCATAATGAAAGCGGATAGAATTATCTTAATGGCATGGGGTGAAGGAAAAGCTGGTATCATTAAGAAAGCTTTAGAAGGTCCAGTTAGCGATCAGATTCCTGCAACTTATTTGCAGAAGCACCCGAATGCAGAATTCATCTTAGATGAAGGTTCTAGTGCTGAGTTAACAAGAATCAAGACACCTTGGTTAGTGAGTTTCAGAGACTGGAACGATGAAGTTGAAATTAAGAGAGCGGTTTGCTGGTTAGGTCAGAAATTGAAAAAGCCAATTTTAAAATTGACCAATAGAGATTATGCTGATAATGGAATGGCTGATTTAATTACAACCTACGATACAGCATATAATATCAATATTAAGATTTTTAACGCACTTCAGAATACGATCACAGGATGGCCAGGTGGAAAACCGGATGCTGATGATACCAGAAGACCTGAAAGAAGAGAACCTGCTCGTAAAAGAGTAATTTTATTCAGTCCGCATCCAGATGATGATGTGATTTCTATGGGTGGTACTTTTTCAAGATTGGCCGAGCAAGGACATGATGTTCATGTAGCTTACCAAACTTCAGGAAACATTGCTGTTTTTGATGATGACGTGGTAAGGTTTGCAGATTTCGTGAATGACTTTCATACTTTCTTTGATATGCCGCAACAAGATGTTCAGCAGTTATTTGACGGCGTAAGAGAAGACATTGAAAATAAAAAGCCAGGAATTCCGGATTCAGATAGAGTTAAGAAGATTAAGGGGTTGATTAGAAGAGGGGAAGCGAAAGCAGGTGCTCGTTATGTAGGCATTCCAGATGAAAAAATGCACTTCTTAGATATGCCTTTTTATGAAACAGGGACTGTTAAAAAGAAAGACTTATCGCAAGAAGATATTGATATCATTAAAAAACTGTTCAGAGAAATAGAGCCGCATCAAGTATTTGCTGCAGGTGACCTTTCTGATCCACATGGAACGCATAGAACTTGTCTGAATGCGATACTAGGCGCAGTGGAGCAATGCAAAGAAGAGCCTTGCTTAAGTGATATGTATCTTTGGTTGTATAGAGGCGCGTGGCAAGAATGGGATGTGCAGGACATCGACATGGCTGTACCATTGAGTCCAGATGAATTGCTTAAGAAAAGACGAGCGATTTTCAAGCACCAGTCTCAGAAAGATAGAGCGATGTTCCCAGGAAATGATGCTAGAGAATTTTGGCAACGTTCTGAAGATCGTAATAAAAATACAGCAAGAGTCTATGATGAATTAGGACTGCCTGAATACGAAGCAATAGAAGCTTTTAAAAGGTATTACTACTAACGATCTTGATGGGTAAAATAATAGCCTACTCCGAAAGATACGTTCGGACGAAGTAAAAATAGATCTATAATATCGCGGGAAATCATTTGATTTTCCGCGTTTTTATTTGGGTCATACGCCGCACCATCTATATAGACATAGTTAGCTAATTCTAGTGGCATTTTTAACGTAACGATGATCTTATCGTTGATGTTAATTTCGATCTGTGGATTTACATTTAACGCTGCACCGTATGTTTGTAATTTCATTTCAAACATGGAAGTTCTAGTAGGCTCGTAATTTCTTACGGTTATCCTTGGGTCTATAGATCCTGAAAAGCCATAAGAGAATCGAGGCAATGATTCATGGGTAAACATTTTACCGATTTCCACTCTCAGGTGGAGATCTGATTTTAGCTGCTGATAGGCCTTGAAATTACTGTCATCTGGGGAAATGGGCCCGTTGATATGATAGCTAGAACCTTTAGCGCCAGCCACTAATATTTCCCAGAAAAAATTATTTTGATTTTGAACGCGGGTGGAAAGCCCTATCTGTTCCGAAGTTGCAAAATTAATTCTAGGTGAAAATGGATACGCTTGTCCTGTGATATCCTCGAAGTCAAAGTGATTATTGGTTTGAACAACATTAAATAGCGCAGAAATATTTTTTTGACCTGAAGTAATTGTTGCAATAAACAGAAATGAAAGAAGAAATGTCAGTTTATTCATCAGAGGGTTTTTGCGTTCCTATGGTAAAAACGATTTTTAACGCACAATAGTATTGAAGTTTTAGGGTTGTTTTTTGTAAAATTTCAATTTGATCGAGATTAGTTCTCGAGTTTTTGACTTAGCGATTAATCTGAAACATGGAATAATCAGTAATCGATGAGTGAATTTAAGGTGAGATTTGTGTAATCTGGTTCAATTATTGAACTTGTATTTTACATGAAAGGTAACAAGCCCTCTAAGAAGAAAATCTCTTTTCCTATATCTGAGGATTTTGATTTTTATTTAAAGAATTATAATCGGTATCTCGAATTGCCATTGCAATATCTAGATATGGAAAGATCTATCGGTGGATTTCCGCTAATGGATCGAAATGGGAATGAAACTTTTTGGAAGACCTTGATCTATGATGAGGCAGAACGAATGGAGTTGCATAATCATCTATGCGAAATTTATGCCTTATTGAAGACGGATGGAGATATGAAGGTCATTGAACACCTGAAGGTAGATCGAATCGATTTTTGCACCTTTGGAAATACGAATCCTTATAGAGTTCGTATCATTAATAGGCTGAATGATAATTACGATCACTTTTATATAAAGCGAATAGACGCTTCTAGAATTTATGGACTTGAATTAGAGGATTTGCTTTCCCCGAATCGAATTAGTTTTTTATACGATAGGCATACATTAATAGAAGAACATATCGCGGGAATCCCAGGAGATGATTTTGTCAAAAGGAATATTGATGTTTCTGCTTTCGACCAAATCAGGATTGCAAAGGAGTTTATTAAGTTTAATGAGCGATGTTTCGTGCGCTTGCTCGGTGACATGCGCTCGTATAACTACATCGTAGACATCACACCAGACATTGACGGAAATCAATATAGGATTAGAGCAATTGACTTTGATCAGCAATCTTATGAAGGCCGGAAGAACTTTTATCTACCTCAATTTTTTAAAGAAAATAACGAGATCATTAAACTTGGATTAGATCACTTGAGTAATGAAACGGTAACGCAATACCAATTCGAAGAACGGTCATTAATTACTAGAAGAGCAAAGACTTCAAGTATCCGGCTGAATAAATTATTGAAATGTATGATAGCAGATAAGCTATCATTTGATCCAAAAATAGACCAACTCAAATCAGAGCTGGCCTATCATCATAAGTCTCATATATTCGATACTTGTAACTCTATGGGAGAGTTGGTGTTAGCCAATCTGAAATTGGTCCTCCTCAAAGAATTCAAGCAAAGTATAATTAAGTTTTGAGGTTTATCTTCTAAGAAGTCCACCTAAAAATTTCATTCCCATTCCCGCTACATCATCCATTACACTACCGTCACCATCTGAATCAAGAATTTTTTCAATCATACTTAATTCTTTTCTTTCTCCTGCAGCTTGTTTCACAGATCCACTTAAGAAGTCAAATACATTGTTTTGATTCACAACGTTTTGAGTTTTAGCTTTTCCTAAGCTACCCATTACGATAGGTGCTAATAACTGAAGAAGTTTTCCTGATTTCAAGAAATCTAAACCAGTTCCTTGACTTAGCATTGCTACGATGTTATTCGTGTTTCCTCCTAAAAGGTGTTCAAGAATTCCTAAACCATTATTTGATCTTGAATTAGCCGCACTAGAGCTTCCTGATAGAAGACCTACTACATCATTAAGAATGCTTCCATCATGATCTCTATCAAGCGCACCTAATAGTGAAGATGCTTTAGCTGGATTAGCTGATTCTTTAGAAAGTGCACCTACTATAGCTGAAATTGCTCCTTGTGCTGCAGTAGCAGTAGTCGCTTCATCAGATCTAATCTGCTTACTAAGTGTTGCAATTACGTCAGGTGTTAATTGTTGTTGAATGAGGTTAAAAATATTATCCATTTTTTTTTGTTTTTTGTAAAGTACACATGCTTTACCAATTATAAAAAAGTAATTAATATATAATTTATATATATTTTTTACACATATTTAAAAAGAGCCAATTTCTACTTAATTTACATTCTAATTCAAATCGTTGAGGAACTATTGCAATCTCTAACTGTGTTTGCAATTTGAAGATATAAAATAATTTTCTAATTGTACTGTTTACCTATTTAGACGCCGTACGACTAAAAAGTAACATAAAAAATCAAAATGAAATCAATAATTTTCTGCTGTATTCTCGCTACATTCTCTTTTTCAAGTATTTATGGTCAAGTAAGTTCTGCTGAACAAGCCGTTAAAAAAGCTGAAAAGAAGGTAGCTGACAAAATGATTGAGAAAACTTTCAATGGATTAGTAAACAAGCTTTTCGGATCCGATTCTACCAAAACAACTGAAAACACATCTGTGAGAACAGATTCTACGGTGACTTCGAATAGTAGTCCATTCGGAGGTTTGTTTTCTTCTAAGACTGTGGACAAGGAATTTAAGTTTGACATGACCTTGGATATGGAAATGGTCACTAAAGACAAAAAAGGTAAAGGAGATGTTATCTATGTCAAAGCGCATTATTCTCAGGACAGTGCATATATAGGTACAGAAATGGAGAATATCTTTAATATTATGGATTTTGGAGATAAAAAGAACTATGCCTTAATGGGAGGTAAAGTGACGATTATGAATTTAGAATCATTTATTGACAAGGCGAATAAAAAGGCTAAAAAGAAAGAAGAAAACGAGGAAATACCGGAATTTACAAAAACTGGCAAAACCGAAATGGTAGCAGGCTACAAGTGTGATGAATACTTGGTCGAAGATGAAGATTTTACTGGCCATTATTATATTGCCAATGGAATAGGATTGAATCCTGAAGTATATGCGAAGACTTTCGATGCTAATCCAGCAATTAATTATCCTAAGGATCAAAGAGGAGTCATTCTCAAAATGGTCATTGAAAATACTAAGGACAAAACGACCACGACTATGATTACGAAGGAAGTCATCAAGCAAGAGTTAAATTACGACCTGAGCAAATACAAGGCAACAGACCTTTCTAAGCTCTTTTAATCTTGTTTTGTTAAATTAGAAAAGTGGAGTTGTTTCGGTAGATGTCCTGTTAATTACCTTTTAACGGTCTCAGTTTTTAGTATTTTAGCGGGTGATAAAAAAATCTGCTTAAAAAATTAAACCCTATACTAAATGAAGTATCTATTTTCATTGGCTTTTGTAGCCATTTTCATAACATTTGCTCAGAGCCAAGAAAGAGAATGGCCAAAATTAGATGCAAGTGTATTAGATGTGGAGTATTTCCCCGAAGAAGTTGCATGGAGAAATTACCTTCCTAAGGAAGCACAGAACATCAAACCAAAAGTAAAGGTGGTTTATTCAAGACCACTTAGGAAAGAAAGAAAAATATTTGGAGAATTATTGAAATTCGGAGAAGAATGGAGATTAGGAGCCAATGAGGCAACAATGATTACATTCTACCAAGCGGTAACTTTCGGTGAAACGACAGTTATGCAGGGAACATATTCCATGTCTGCGATCCCAAATAAAGATTCTTGGACGTTACTATTATCCACGGAATCTGGAATCTGGGGAAATGCGAATAGAGATCAATCGTTGACAATTGCCACTGCCGTTGCACCAGTGAAAACGATCGATAAAACAAGAGAAGCCTTATCCATGACTTTCCAAGAAATAGATGATAAGACTGCTAATCTTGTTATCGAATGGGAAAACACAAGAGCTACTTTACCAATTGGATTTAATCCAGTCATTTTTGGTGCCGTGGATCCAAGTCCAATGGATATGGCACATTATCCTTCGAATAGTGCATTTAATAATTATGCAGAATCAGTGGATAAGAAAGCTGATCCGATTATTCAAGTTTACTACAGCAGACCTCAGAAGAAAGGAAGAAACATTTTCGGAGAATTGCTTAAAGACGGTGAAATGTGGAGAATCGGTGCTAATGAGGCGACTGAAATTGTATTCTACAAGGATGTTCAAGTGGGAGATAAGAAATTAGAGAAAGGTAGATACGCGATGTTTGCAAAATTGAATGGAGCAACCTGGGATATTATCTTCAGTAAGGATTATCCGATATGGGGAGAAGCAAATCGTGATGAAACGAAAGATGTTGCCTCAGTGAGTGTTTCTGTTTCTAAGGAGAAGGAGGTGATAGAAGCGCTATCTATCATATTCGAAGAGAAATCTGAAAATTCTGCTGATATGATTATTGGCTGGGATATGACGAGTGCGGCGATTCCTATTTCCTGGAAATAAAATTTAAAATAAAAAATGTAATGCTCCGGTTTTAATTAATCGGGGCATTTTTTAGTGGTATTATTTAGTGATTGAAAATAAAGCTTTTTTTATTGAAAAATTAATATTTTTTATCTACTATTGTTACAAATTTCATAAGCCTAACACCAAAACATGTATAAATATTCAACTTTCCTTGTTTTTCTTATTTTTTCATTCAGTCTTTCTGGACAAGAATCTTCCTCCCAAGATTTGCATAACGAATTAATTTCGAACTACAATATGTACGCACCAAGTACACTTGCTGCTCAAGCTCCTGGTGATGTGGGCTATTATAACATGTCGGCAGGACAAGGAGTGTCAGATCAGGCTGCGGCAATTAATAATGCTGGCTTTTCGCCAGTTCAGATCTTTGATCTTTCTGAAGTTGAATTAGCGAACATTGATGTTTTGATAGTAGATAACCCTGACAATTATAGTTATGGTGCGGAGTATTTAGCTCAGTTGAATGTTATTGAAAATGCGGTTAATAATGGTTTAGTTCTAGTGATGCACGACTTTTATGTTACGGAAGCAGCGACTGTTTTACCCGGAGGAGAAAATATCTCAATTTTAAGGGAATTAAGTAATGATGCGGTCGTTGATATCCAAGACAACAGCACTGTGATAACCAATGGTCTTGACAACGCAAGTCTAGATGGAGGAGACTCTTCAAGTCATGGGTATGCTGAAGCAAATACTTTGCCAGCTAACAGTCTCAATATATTGTCTAGAACTGATGCTAACGAGTCGGTCACTTTTGTTTACCCGTTTGGCGCAGGTTCCGTGATTTACTCAACAATTCCTGTATCCCATTACTATACTAGAGAGTCCCCATTTGCTCTCAATACACATATTTACATGCAAAACGTTGTGGAGTATGCAGCGAATCTTGAAGATAATGCGGCAGCAGTTCCAACTTTAAGTCAGTGGGCAATGATTGTTCTTTCCTTACTTTTATTCATATTCGGAATTTCAAGTTTCAAAAGTAAGCAAACAAATCTTGCAGCTTGCTAAGTTTGAGTTAGGAAATACGACTATTTTAGGGGAATGAAGTAAGACATCGTCTAGTATATCAAGATCATCATGTGGGTTCAATATGAACTAGATGGGTATACACTCAATTGTGCAACCTATAAAAAGCAATTCTTGACATTAGGAGGTCTAATAATTTTTACTAGTGTAATGGATAAATAGCGCTTTAGAAATCGAGTACTTTTTTAAAGGTGTCACTATGTAAAATGCAGAAAGATCTATAAAAAGTAGTTGTTAAGCCTATACTTTTTATTTTTGCATAAAAAAGAAATATGATTGATAAGTCTATCTCGTTAAGAGCAGCAGATAATATAAGAATACTTTCTGCCGCAATGGTTGAAAAAGCTAAGTCAGGTCACCCTGGTGGTCCTATGGGAGGTGCAGACTTTATGCACGTTTTATTTAGCGAGTTTTTAAATTTTGATCCTTCTGACACGAGCTGGTTCGCAAGAGACCGTTTTTACTTAGATGCTGGTCATATGTCTGCTATGCTATACTCGACATTGGCATTGTTTGGTAAATATTCTATGGAAGACCTAGCTGATTTCCGCCAATGGCAAAGTGTGACGCCAGGTCACCCAGAAAAAGATTTCGAGAGAGGAATAGAAAACACATCAGGTCCACTAGGACTAGGACATGCATTTGGAATTGGTTCTGCCATTGCGGAGCGATTTCTAGCACAACGTTTTGGTAAAGTAGTGGAACACAACACATTTATCTACATTTCTGATGGAGGAGTTCAAGAAGAGATTTCTCAAGGTGGTGGAAGAATAGCAGGTTACTTAGGACTTGGAAATATTACCATGTTTTATGATGCGAATGATATTCAGTTATCCACAGAAGTAGATGCAGTAACTAAAGAGGATACTTCAGCAAAATATAAAGCTTGGGGATGGCATGTAGTTACCATCGATGGTAATGACCATGACGAGATCAGAAAAGCGCTAAAAGAATGTATCGCTGAAACAGACAGACCAAGCTTAATCATCGGAAAGACGATTATGGGTAAAGGGGTGAGAAGTGAATCTAATGATTTATACGAAGGTGAAGTGGAATTACACGGAAAACCTTTAGGTGCTTCTAACGCTTCTTATGAAAAAACAATAGAAGGCCTTGGTGGATCTCCAGATAATCCATTTCAGATATTCGAAGATGTTCAAGCACACTATGCTAACGTCATTTCTGAAAAGCAAAGTGCAGCAGCAGCTCAGAAAAAAGAGTTTAAAGAATGGGTTTCTAACAATAAAGGCTTAGCTGGGAAACTGGAGAAGTTTATGAATAGAGAGCTGCCAAATATCGATTGGGAATCTATCGAGCAAAAACCAAATAATGCAACCAGAAATGCATCTTCTACCGTTCTTGCACATTTTGCAGACAACATAGAAAACATGATCGTTGCTTCTGCTGATTTATCCAATAGTGATAAGACAGATGGTTTCTTGAAAAAAACAACTGCTTTCACGAAAGGTGACTTCAGCGGTGCGTTCTTACAAGCAGGAGTTGCAGAGTTAACGATGGCAGCCTTGGCAACTGGGATGGCATTACACGGTGGAGTGATCCCAGTTTGTGCAACATTTTTCGCATTTTCTGATTATATGAAACCAGCTATAAGAGTAGCTGCATTAATGGAACAACCAGTAATCTTTATCTGGACGCACGATGCATTCAGAGTAGGGGAGGATGGACCTACACATCAGCCGATCGAACAAGAAGCACAAATCAGACTTCTAGAAAAACTAAAGAATCACTCAGGAAATAATTCATTCTTAGCGCTAAGACCTGCAGACGTAAATGAAACAACGGTTTGTTGGAAATTGGCACTGGAAAATTCGAATTCGCCTTCTGGACTGATTTTGTCAAGACAGAACATAGAGAATATTCCAAGTGATAATGGGTACGAGGACGCTCTAGGCGCAGCAAAAGGTGCGTATATCGTGAAAGATTGTAATGGAACTCCTGATGTTATTCTTTTAGCGAATGGTTCAGAAGTAGCGACATTATTTGACGGAGCGAAATTACTAGAAGAAAGAAAAGATATTGCTATCAAAATTGTAAGCGTTCCTAGTGAAGGATTATTCAGATCTCAATCTAAGACTTATCAAAGATCGGTATTAGATGCAGATGTTCCTAAATTCGGAATGACAGCAGGATTACCAGTAAACCTAGAAGGACTTACCGGTGATACTGGAAAGGTTTGGGGATTAGATCATTTCGGATATTCAGCACCTTACACGGTATTAGATGAAAAATTCGGATTTACAGGAGAAAATGTATACAAGTGTGTTAGTGAATTACTTGATTTGTAGGATCTAACATTGACCTAAAAAAATAAAGCCCAGATTTTCTGAAATAATGAATTTCTGGGCTTTTTAATATGAAGACATATATGAATATTTAATATATGATATTTGGTTCTCTATAAGTGGTTGATTGTTAAGTTAAATGTCCTAAAGAAAACAATTTGTCCTAAAAAACACTCAAGTTCAGAAATTCCATTAACGAAATAGTTTTTAATCAGTTCTTATAATATATGATGCTTATTTTCATATTATCAACCCTATTTATTAGACAATAAACTACTTGAAATGACAAAACAATTACTCCTTACTTTATTTTCAACTCTATTTTTATTCACAACACAAGTCTTAGCTTCAGAAAATTACGTTGGCGGTATTATATCCTTAATGGATGGAAGTACTGCAACCAGGACTTGTGTAGGTGATGGAATTGCTGACCCTATTATGGTTATGCTGATGGACGCGGAAGGTCCGAAAAGTACCTTTGTAGTGACTGATACAGCAGGCATAATATTAGCGATTCAGACGAGCAATACCTTTGATTTCGAAGGGGCAGGCGCTGGAACATGTCTTATCTGGCACATGGGATATAAAGATATCGTTGGAGCTTTTAAAGTCGGCATGAATAAAGATGATGTGCAAGGATGGTTAGACTTTTCTAATGCGATAACCATTACGAGAGAACCTATTGCAGCATCTAGTATTTCCTCAGATGATAGGACAACCATCGAAATATGCATCGACGGTATTCCCGATCCATTTACGGTTCAATATACCCAAGGCATCGGAAAATATCATAAATGGATTATTACAGATGAAGATCTGAATATTCTTGCCCTAACGAATAGCAATACTTTTGATCTAGAAGGAGCTGGGGTAGGAACTTGCTTGATATGGAGATTGAATTACAATCAGATATTTGGAAATATCGTCGGACTGAATGCAGCGGATCTTGGTGGATGTTTTATGCTTTCGAATCCCATTACAGTGGTTAGACAGAAAGCTGAAAGTTCAGAGATTGCTCTTGCAGATGGAAGTACAGAAATGTCTATCTGTGCGGGAGATGGTGTGTCTGATGAATTTACACCTGTTCTTACTGGAGGAGAAGGTGAATTCAATCAATGGGTGATTACAGATTCAGATAAGAATATACTTGGGCTACCGGATGGTCCGACGTTTGATTTAGAGGGAGCTGGCCCTGGTGTTTGTTTATTGTGGAATCTTAACTATAATGGCCAATTGCCCTCACTAACTGCGGGAAGTAACTTAGAAGATGTTATTGGTTGTGCCGCCTTATCTAACGCGATAACAATTAATCGGAATGGTGTTTCAGGAGGTGTAGTTTCTCTAGAATCAGGAGGAACGGAGCTTTCTATTTGTGCTGGAGATGGAATACCGGATCCGTTCACTGTTTTAGTGGAAGGAGTAGAAGGGAGCCAGAAAAAATGGGTAATAACGGATACGGACTTGAATATTTTAGGTCTTCCGGAAGGACCGACATTCGATCTAGAAGGTGCAGGTGCAGGAACATGTTTGGTATGGTGTCTATCCTATAATGGAACAATAACGGGTGCTGAAGTTGGAATGAATGTAGGTGATATAGAAGGATGTTATGGTGTATCTAATGCAATCACTGTAACGAGAAGTGGCGTCCAAGCATCGACCATTGAATTAGTAAGTGGAGGCGTAGAATTGTCTATTTGCGCTGGCGATGGTAATCTTGATTTATTTACTGTAAACTCTGAAAATGGTGAAGGAGAAAATAGGGATTGGGTAATTACAGACACAGACCAAAATATTTTAGCACTTCCTAATGGCCCTACATTTAACCTTGAAGAGGCGGGTAGCGGCGTATGTTTGCTTTGGGAAGTTAATTACAACGGGGTATTATCGGGTTTGACAGTAGGTGAAAATGTTGGCAACTTCGAAGGGTGTTTTGTCCTTTCTAACCCGATTACGGTGACTAGAAATGGCGTTTCGGCGTCTGCAATTGCGATACAAGGTGGTGCAACTGAAATCGATATATGTGCAGGAGATGGAATCTCGGATGCTTTTAACACCACACTTGAAAAAGGAGAAGGCGAGAACGGAATCTGGGTGATTACGGACTCTGACTTAAATATTTTAGCATTTCCGGAATCTTCGACTTTTGATTTAGAAGGAGCAGGAGGAGGAACTTGCTTGATATGGTATGTATCCTATAATGGTGACCTTGAAGGAGCAGAAGTTGGTGGATCAGCGAATGATATCACTGGATGTTTTGCACTTTCTAATGCAATCACGGTAAACAGAAGTGGTGTGGAAGCATCGGCAATTGCACTAGAAGACGGAGAGATAGAATTCTCTATTTGTGCTGGTGATGGTGTAGCAGATCCTTTCACCGTTACGTCTTCTGAAGGAATAGGAGAGAGTAGTGCTTGGGTGATTACGGACTCAGACTTGAATATACTAGGACTACCTGAAGGTCCTACATTCGATTTAGAAGGAGCTGGAAGCGGAGTGTGCTTGCTATGGCAGGTAAATTATAATGGTACATTGACGGGAGCTGTAGTGGGTGAAAACGCTGGCGATTTATCAGGATGCTTTGTATTGTCTAACCCGATTACGGTGACTAGAAATGGCGTTTCGGCGTCTGCAATTGCGATAGAAGGTGGTGCAACGGAAATCGATATATGTGCAGGAGATGGAATCTCGGATGCCTTTAACACAACTCTTGAAAAAGGAGAAGGCGAGAACGGAATCTGGGTTATCACGGATGATGCATTGAATATTTTAGCATTTCCGGAATCTTCGACTTTTGATTTAGAAGGAGCAGGAGGAGGAACTTGCTTGATATGGTATGTATCTTATAATGGTGACCTCGAAGGAGCAGAAGTTGGTGGATCAGCGAATGATATCACTGGATGTTTTGCACTTTCTAATGCAATTACGGTAAACAGAAGCGGTGTGGAAGCATCGGCAATTGCTATCGAAGGTGGAGGAACAGAAATTGCAATCTGCGCAGGTGATGGAATTTCAGATTTGTTTACAGCAGAAGTCAGTGGGGGCGTCGGTGAATTTAGCGCCTGGGTTATTACGGATGCAGATCTTAATATATTGGCACTACCAGAAGGTCCAGGTTTTGATCTGGATGGTGCTGGAGAAGGAACGTGTCTGCTTTGGAATGTGAATTACAACGGAACAATTCGTGGTCTAGAAGTCGGAGCAAATGCTGCTGATTTATCTGGATGTTTTGTTTTGTCTAATCAGATTACTGTAGAAAGAAGTGGAGTAGAAGGTGTGGAAATAGCAATAGAGGGTGGAGGAACAGTGATGGATATTTGTGCTGGCGATGGGATATCTGATGAGTTTGCAGTGAATGTGGTCGGAACACCTGGCATGGATTTTCAATGGATTATTACCGATTCTGAATTAAATATTCTTGGACTTCCAGATGGACCTACTTTTGATCTTGAAGGTGCGGGTGAAGGTCAATGTTTACTTTGGTATTTATCATACAATGGTACTATAGAAGGACTAGAAGTAGGAATGAATGCAGCGGATTTAATAGGTTGCTCTGCACTTTCCAATTCAATAACCATCAATAGAAGTGGGATAGAAGCATCAACAATTGCTACTGTTGCGGGATCGACTGCTTTTACCATTTGCGCTGGAGATGGCATTTCAGATCTTATTACTGCAGTTGTCAATGGCGGATTGGGTGATTCCAGTGGCTGGGTAATAACAGATACATCAGGATTGATATTAGGATTGCCAGAGGGACCAAGTTTTGACTTAGAAGATGCAGGAGCAGGTATATGTCAAATTTGGAATTATCACTACAACGATGAATTAGATGGATTAGTGATGGGCGGAAATGTAAAGGATTTAATAGGATGTGTTGCTTTTTCTAATCCAATAACGATTACTAGAGACGGAGTCGAAGGAGCAAGTATTTCATTGGATGGAAATATTACGGAAATGGATATTTGCGTAGGTGATGGAAACGCTGATATGATTATGCCTCTTGTTTCAGGTGGTATAGGCAGTAAAACAGCGTGGATAATTACAGATGCAGATACAAATATTATAGCACTACCTTTTGCGCCACCATTTGACCTAGAAGGTGCAGGAGAAGGCACTTGTTTGATCTGGCAATTATCTTATAATGGAAGCATATTTGGAATTGACCTAGATGAAAAAGCTTACAACATCGATGGTTGTACTGCATTATCTAATCCAATTATCATCAATAGAAAAGCAGTAGATGGTGGAATATTAACTTTAGAAAATGGAGAAAATGAAATTACAATTTGTGCTGGTGACGGTCAGTCAGATGCATTTAATGTGAGTATCGATAGCATTGCTGGCGATAGCAGTGGATGGATTATCACGGATCAAGACTTGAATATTCTTGGTTTGCCAGCAGCTCCACCTTTCGATTTAGAAGGCGCAGGAGTCGGAGTTTGTTTAATATGGCATGTTTCTTACAACGGTGAAATATCTGGTGCAGTTGTCGATTCGAATGCGATGAATATTGCAGGATGTTATTCCCTTTCAAACCCAATCACCGTTACAAGAGTGGATAACGGAGATTTGTGTACTTCTGGTTTATTGACAGAAAATGATGTTGATATTTTTCCTAATCCATCTAGATCTATCATTAATGTAACATTGAAAAAGCATCTTTCAGATGATCTTCAAGCAGATATTTTCGATGCTTACGGAAGAAAAGTGGTTGCGAATCGAAATATGACTGATGATGGTATGGAGGTCAATATTGAGTCATTAGATGTTGGTGTGTACTACCTTAAAATAATAGCTAATAAAGAATCGGTAATCAAGGAATTTATAAAAATATAAAAAACATAAAACACGAAGTATTAGAAAGCATTGATCACTTATCCGGTCAATGCTTTTTAATTTTAACGTGATTCATAGGCAGAATCTAAGTCAGGTTTCTATAATCTTTCTTATTTTGTCAATTCTATAAACCAATCTAGATATGAAAAACAGACTACTTAACGTATTGCTCATTACTTTTCTATTAGGCGGAATCTTTACTCCAGCATCCGCTCAATTCTTCAAAAAGAAGAAGAAGGAAGAGCCCAAAGAGCAGAAGAAAGAGAAAGAAAAATCAAAATTTAAGAAGTACAAAGACATTATCACAGAGAAAGCTATTTCAAGTGACGGTCTTTTCAGTGTGCACCAAGTGGAAGACAAATATTACTACGAAATTCCATTTGACAAGCTAGAAAAGGATATGCTTTGGGTAAGTCGAATTTCTAAAATTCCGAATGGAGTAGGAGGTGGATATGTCAATGCTGGTTCTAAGACCAATGAACAATTAGTCAGATGGACGAGGGTAAATGACGCGATTCACTTGAAGTCGATTTCTTATAATAGTGTGGCGAATGATACCTTGCCTATTTATATTTCTGTAAAAGCTAATAACTACGAACCAGTAATTGCTGCATTTAAGATAGAAGGATTTAATGAAGACAGCACGAAAGCACTGATAGAAGTCAATAATTTATTCCTAAGCGATGTGAGGGCGATTACAGGACTTTCAGAACGAATTAGAAAACAGTATAAAGTAAAAAGCTTAGACAGCAAGAGGAGTTTTATCAGCAGAATGTCGGCTTATCCAGAAAATGTAGAAGTGAGACATGATATGACTTTTTCTGCATCAGAACCTCCATCGAATGCACGAACAGGAACCATCTCATTGCAAATGAGCCAGTCGATGTACCTCCTTCCGGAAGAGCCTATGATTCCTAGATTGTATGACCGAAGAGTGGGATGGTTTACGATAAGTCAAGTGGACTATGGTTCAGAAGCATTGAAAGCGGATGAAAAAACCTATATCAGAAAGTGGAAGTTGATACCGAAGGACATTGAAGCATATAAGCGTGGGGAATTAGTAGAACCAGTGAAGCCGATCGTTTATTATTTAGATCCAGCAACACCGAAGAAGTGGCGTCCATACTTTAAACAAGGAATCGAAGACTGGCAAGTGGCTTTCGAGGCAGCTGGTTTTAAAAATGCCATCATTGCTAAAGACGCTCCTACGCCAGAAGAAGATCCAGATTGGAGTCCTGAGGATGCTCGTTATTCAACAGTAAGATACGTTGCGACGACTACCAGAAATGCGATGGGACCTAGTGTTTCAGATCCGCGATCTGGAGAAATAATAGAAAGTGATATTGTATGGTACCATAACCACTTAAGATCATATAGAAATAGATATTTAATAGAAACAGGAGCTGCTAATCCACTAGCAAGAACGCTGAATACGCCAGAAGCTGAAATAGGAGAAATGATGCGGATGGTGATTTCGCATGAGATCGGTCATGCTTTAGGTTTGCCACATAATATGAAAGCATCCTATGCTTATCCGACAGATTCGTTAAGATCGGCAAGTTTTACCCAGAAATGGGGGCTTGCTTCCACATTGATGGATTATACGAGATATAACTATGTAGCACAACCTGGAGATGAGGGTGTGCGATGGGTAAGAATGCTTGGGCCTTATGATTCTTATGCTATCAACTGGGGATATCGATATATTCCGGATGTGAAGATTCCTGAGGATGAGAAAGCGACATTGACAAAGTGGATAGTTGAGAAAGAAGGAGATCCGATGTATTTATTCGGTGGTTCTAATTCCTTCGATCCGAGTTCACAAACAGAAAGTGTCGGTGATGATCCGATTAAGGCAAGTACCTATGGACTTTCCAATTTGAAAATTGTAGCTGAAAATTTATTAGAATGGACTTCACCGGAAGATAAAGATTATGCTGACTTGGAGGAATTGTACGGAGAATTAATAGGTGTTTGGTCGAGGTATTGTGGGCATGTCATTACCAATGTTGGAGGAGTCTATGAGTTGAGAAAAACAACCAAGCAGGAAGGGATTTCATATGAGCATACTGCAGCCTTAGAGCAGAAGAAATCTATTGCTTTTCTGAACGAGCATGTATTCTCAACACCTACTTGGTTATTACAAGATGAAATATTAAGAAACATAGAACCATCTGGATCTACGGATAGAATTAAATCATTGCAATCCCGATTGCTCGGACGATTGCTGACGACTAGTAGACTGGAAAGAATGATCGATAATGAAGCATTGAATGGTGAGGACGCATATGAGTTAGTTGAAATGATGGCAGAAGTAAGAAATGGGATATGGGCAGAAGTAAAAGCAGGAGGGAATATAGATCCTTATCGAAGGAATCTTCAGCGGAGTCATGTCATGAGATTAGGATCGCTTTTAGAAGCTGATATGAAGGATAGGACGGATATTAGTGCGGTGACGCGAGCTGAGCTGGTAGCGATACTAAATCTTGCGCAATCGAATGCAAGTAGATATTCAGCTGGAATCGAGCGTTATCATCTAGAGGATATTAGTGCTTTGGTTTCGGAGATATTGGAGAAGGAATAGAGCTGATGGTATTGATGTGACGCTTATTTGATGAATGTGAAAAAGAGGAATTAGATCACCGAGCGGGAGGAACGAGGGATCGTTGAGCTATTGCAGGACTATGATTGTGTATCTGGAGGAGTTAATTAACGCTGATAGGCCTTCGCTATTTCATAGCCTCACTGAATGTGAGAAAAAGGAATTAGATCACCGAGCTGGAGGAACGAGGGATCGTTGAGCTATTGCAGGACTATGATCGTGTATTGTGAGGAGGCAATTAACTCTGATACGCCTCTCAATTTCATAGCCTCACTAGATGTGAGACCATGAAGCTCGGCTTTTAATTTCATAAAACAACATATAATTCGGTGAGGTTAAAATCGTTTCTTTTTCTTCCTCCTATCCTTTGATGCCTCCTCCGTTTTTGATGATGAATTACTTAACTCAATTAGCTGACTTAATTCTTTTTCCGTGAGGTTTCTCCATGCACCTATTTCCATGTTACCCAAACTCACATTCATTATTCTAGTTCGCTTCAGTTTCGAAACTTTGTAATCAAGAAACTCACACATCCTTCGAATCTGTCGATTAAGTCCTTGAGTCAACACAATCCGAAAAGTGTTATCATTGATTTGCTCTACTTTACACTTCTTTGTAACAGTCCCTAAAATTGGAATACCATCACCCATCTTTCTTATGAAAGCCGGAGTAATAGGCTTATTTACAGATACGATATATTCCTTGTCGTGATTGTTCCCAGCCCTTAAGATCTTATTGACAATATCACCGTCATTCGTTAAGAAAATTAGTCCTTGTGATGGTTTGTCAAGTCTTCCTATCGGAAAGAGTCTTTGCTTGTGCTTAATCTGACTGATGATATTCTTCTTTTCAGATAAGTCAGTAGTACATACAATTCCTACAGGTTTGTTGTAAGCGATAAATACTTTTTTAGGATTGCTTTTGATATAAGCTCCATCGACGATTACCTGATCACCCTCCTGAACTCTGTTGCCTTTTTTAGCTGGTTCTCCGTTCAGCAATACTCGGCCTTGTTCTATCAGGCGGTCTGCTTCTCTTCGAGAACAATACCCAGTAGAACTTATGTATTTATTGATTGAGATAGAAGCGTCATCTGCCATAATTATATTGAGTCTTTGATGGCCTTTTCTATATCTGAGAGCAGGTTGTTATTTGATTCTTTAATAAATGTTTTACCAGTAATTTGCTGGTATAAGTCAATGTATCTTTCCGAAACTTCCTGAACAAAATCATCAGGCATCACCGGCATTTGTTGGCCTTCAAGACCTTGGAAACCATTTTCCATTAGCCATTCTCTGACAAATTCTTTAGATAATTGTTTTTGCTTTTCTCCTTTCTTCTGACGTTCGTGATATCCTTCTTTGATATAATATCTCGAACTATCAGGTGTATGGATTTCATCCATTAAAAGGATTTGCCCATTGTATATTCCGAATTCATATTTAGTATCTACTAGAATGAGTCCTTGTTCATCTGCCATAATTGATCCTAGGGTAAACAAGTCTCTCGTATATTTGCATAGCAATTCCCAAGTTCCTTCATCTACGATTCCTTTTGCTAGGATCTCATCTGCCGAAATATCCTCATCGTGCCCTTCTTCTGCTTTGGTTGCTGGAGTAATGATTGGTTCTGCAAATTTATCGCCTTCTCTTAATCCTTCAGGCATAATGACTCCACAGATCATTCTTCGTCCTCCACTGTATATTCTTGCTGCATGACCAGCCATGTAACCGCGAATAACCATTTCTAGCATAATCGGCTTACATGCTTTCCCGATAGCCACATTAGGGTGGGGTGTAGCTTCTAGCCAATTCGGTACAATATGTTTCGTAGCTTCTAGAAAATGTGCTGCAATCTGATTAAGCACTTGACCTTTATAAGGAATTGGTTTAGGGAGTATATGGTCAAAGGCAGAAATTCTGTCCGTTACCACCATTGCAATTTTATCTGGAAATGTATAAACTTCTCGCACCTTTCCTCGGTAGAAAGATTTTTGATTCTCAAACTTAAAATTAGTATTTCCGACCGTATTCATACCCTTGTTTTTAGTCAATGCAAAAGTAAAATTAATATACCAAAGACTTCTTTTCAAATGCCTTTTTATTTCAATATCGTTTTTCAGACAGGCAAATCCAGAAAATTTTAATCAGATAGGATCAGAAAAATCAAATCGGCTACGTATCCTGCTAAAGTTTTAAGTGCTCCTGATTGGATAAATTATAAAAATCGGCATAAGATTGTACTTTGTGAGGAGTGTTCTAAATGAATCCTAAAAGTTATAATCAAATAAATAAAAATTGATAAATGAGTAATATCTCCGAAACCAACCGTCCTGTGGTTAAGCGATATCAGAATCAATTTATTGAATTGAATTTACACCGAGGAGAATCCTATACTTGGAAACCGTAAGTCAGTAGAAACATTAGAACTACTTTTTGGTAGATGCTTCCATTGATAATAGTAGAAATTTTAGCGTTGCAATGAGTGATCGAGACCGAGGGGTTTTATTGTTTGTTCTTAACTTGAGGGTGAAAATGTCCGAAAGTTAGGTCAAGACCATTTGCACTACTTCTCTAACACCTGACCTCTTTCCTCCAGTATAGTTTTTAATTGATCGTATGGAACATCTTGAACAGGAACATCTAGATCAATGGCTAACGCTGCCGCCACCGTTGCCGATTGTGCAAGTAGCATAAAGACAGGCTCCATTCTTATTGAACCAAAAGCAATATGACTTGCAGAAACACAAACTGGAACAAGTAAATTCCTACATTCTTCCTTTTTAGGTATTAAAGACCCATATGATATCTGGTAAGGTCCCTTTGTATTCACACCTATATCTCCTTCGTTTTGTACGAAGCCATCTGCTTTTACATATCGTTGCACATTATGAGAATCCATGGTGTAAGAACCCATGCCGATAGACTTTGTAGTTGGTCTTTTCTTGAGCAATTCATTTTCAGTCATGACGTAGTCACCGATCATTCTTCGGGCTTCCCTCACGTATATTTGATGCGACCAGTTTCCATTGTCTATAAATTCATCCTTGGCAAGACCCCAATTGCGCATTTCCGTTTGAATTTCAGCAGGAACTCTTGGGTCATTCGCGACAAACCAATAAAGCCCTTTTTGGTATTCTTCATGCTCTTTGATAATTTCCCTTCTGCGTTCGTAAGATGCGTCAGGATAGTCGTAATTCATGCCAATGTTATCGCTACTTAAAGGACCATGATTATTAGTGTCCGTTTTATGATTAGGCATAACATCGAACTTTTCAAACCAATCATCACGGCCTGTTGCAAAAGATCTAGCTAAAAGTTCGTAATTCATTGGATCGTAACTTTCTGGTTTTGGAAAAGGAATTCTATTGGATGGATGATTCGTTAAGCAAGAACGAAAGCAGTAGGCTTGAATTTTATGATCTCCACTTCCTTTTTCTCCAGGATGTTCTCCAGATACTCTTGGTAGCAGTCCACTGGATGGATCTCCAGGGATGACATAGGGTGAAATATCGGATTTGAACCAATGCTTATGATGCAACACGCCTGTCTGCACTCCGTTCCATTCTTCTCCATAGACATCAGAAGCTTCTCTTCCGACATGATAACTCACTCCTGCAGATGCCATGAGGTCTCCTTCGTATGTTGCGTCAATATATACCTTCCCATGATATTGCTGACCGTCTAATGTTGTGATGGAAATAATTTTACCATTGTCCATAATGACACCCTTTTCTCGATCTAGCCATTGTTCTTTATCGACTCGAATATCAAATTCATCAAGGAATCCTTCGAAAATATTTTCTGCAACATGCGGTTCAAATATCCACATGGTTCTGCTCTCACCGTCCATATCGCGGCTTCCTTGCCCCTTGGTTCCATATTCTCCTCTCTTTTGCCAATTCCAAGCCCCATCTGTATTGTAATGGAGATATACCCGATGATAAAATTCTCTCGCCAATCCACCAATAACACTTTTGTTTCCAGTATCCGTCCATCCAAGTCCTCCAGAAGTCAACCCTCCGAGGTGCTTATCTGGTGAAACGACAATAACAGACTTGCCTGATTTTTTAGCTTCTACAGCTGCGATGATAGCCGCTGAAGTTCCACCATAAATGATGATGTCAGCGGTGTTTTCTTGTACTGGAACACTCTTATCCAATTGCGCATGAGCTGGGTATAGATATAAAATTGCTAAGACGATTAGCAAGATTGATTTATGGAGCTTTGAAATTAACATCGTTATTCTATTATAAAATTTACTAGTGGTTAATGTTTCGAATTCAATATAGAAAAAATAGGATTAGATTTGGGTTTTATGAAATGATAAATGCAAGAAGAGTATAACTATGATTGAGCGATAAAGATATTCTTACAAGTGAAAATGGACTTGCTAGTTCTTGATTTATTTAAATTTAGAAAGTTGGGATTTTACAGATGTATTGACTCAAACCTCCTAAAAATAAAAAAGTGATCATCCATCTGAATGATCACTCTAATTATATATTTTCTTAGAAAATTAACTACAAATTTCGTAGCATATTTCTATCAACGATTATGTCTTTTAATTCTTTAAGCGCTGCATATTCTACAGGCAACACTTTCTTAAAGGCTTCTTTCATCGCAAAATAAGTTCCTTTCTCAGAGTCTGGAAGGATTTCTTTTACTTTTGATTTTACCAACTTAATATCATGTTTGATCATTCCTCTGATCGATGGGATATCATGCCAGTCACCTTCTATTGCATAGGCTCTAGATACATTTCCGAATTCATCCTCGAAAGGATCTAGCTCGATAATATGTTCTGGGTCAACATTCAACTTTTGGCTGATTAAATCGCCTTGAGGGATATTCCAAACATCAGGATCGTTTTCTAAATTTGAATTGACTAGAAATATCTCTAATCCTTTCTCATGGCAACGATATATTATAAATCTTACTTGATCAAGTGTACTCATATTGTTTATATAAACCTCATTCGGCTCGAAATGTTGTAATTTTACTTACACAAGAAAAGGAAATTTATTAAATCCACCCAATAATCACTTTAGTTTCTTAATTTCCTTTGTTCTATCGACAATGGTATAAATTGCTAGGGCAGTTGTAATTAGAAAATCAGTATGTGATAATTTAGATGAAATATACTCGAATGCCCTTGGGTTAAATTTGTCATTTGTGATGGGATCCAAGATAGCTCCGATTCCCTTGTCTCCAATAATTATAGGTTTCACAGGTCTATCATAGTCATTGATTCTAGCGATTAATCTTCTATTATTCTTACCATAAATCAAACCTTTATCATTCATATTTCCTAGGAAATGCTCATCTACAAATATCTGTGTATTGTTATCTTTTGTGATATAGAAGAATTCATGCTTGAGTGTCGTCGCATAAATTAAACTCTTCTTCCTGCTCCCTGGAAACTCTCTATACCCATAAGCGATCATGTGCTCATGATATATAGAATCGATGATGCCTTTTACAGTATTTGCAAAGCGACTAGAGAAACTCCTTTCTACTTGATTCAAAGAAAGTAATTCTATTTCAGACTCTTCCCAATTGATAATCATTTTCTTGAGATCATCAATTTCAGATCTTAATTCAAGAATTTCTTTTTTAGGATCGAACCCTCCATTAAATATAAGATTGATTAATCTTAACATTCAGAATGCATTATAATTTTAGAAAACGATCACAAGGTATAAATATTTGACCAAATGCTTATCCTAAGTAGGACTTCAAGGCATTTTTATTTACGGATTTTCGTAACCTTCTAAGTGCGCGCTCTTTAATTTGTCGAACTCTTTCACGTGTTAAGCCGTACATGTCTCCTATTTCCTCTAAAGTTTTACCTTTTTCATCTTTTAAGCCATAATATGCACAAAGCACATCCACTTCTCTAGGGGAAAGACTAGCAAGACCATGGTTCACTTCATCTTTTAGAGATTGTTCCATTAACTTAAGATCGGGACTTATGTTTTCGCTGGTTTCGAAAAGATCTAGCATAGTAGATTCTCCTTCTTCACCGCCTAATGGTGCATCAAAAGAGATATGCCTGCCTTTCCCATTTAACATGGTTGCGACTTCTTTCGGAGTAATTTCTAAAATTTCAGCTAATTCTTCGTGAGTAGGTTCTCTCTCAGATTTTTGGACGAAGGATATGAATGCTTCATTAATCTTGTTGTAAGAACCAACTTTGTTAAGCGGTAACCTTACAATTCTAGAATATTCGACGATAGCCTGTAGGATAGATTGTCGAATCCACCACACGGCGTAGGAAATAAACTTGAATCCTTTTGTCTCATCAAACCTTTTAGCAGCTTTCATTAAGCCTACATTACCCTCATTGATAAGATCAGAAAGGGAAAGACCTTGATTTTGATATTGCTTAGCAACAGAAACGACAAAACGTAAGTTCGCTTTGGTTAATTCTTCGAGCGCATCTTTATCACCATTCCGAATTAATTTGGCTAAACGTGCTTCATCATCAGCGGTTAAAAGCGAAATCTTCCCAATATCATTTAGATATTTGTCAAGAGCTAAACTTTCTCGAGCTGTTATTTTATTCGTTATTCTTAATTGTCTCATTGATTGTTGATGGGTTAAATCTCTAAATCCTGAACACTTAATAGAATGACATCTGATCTAGCCACGAAATAAACATGACCAAACGATTACATTGTTTTCAATAGAATTACTACAATAATATTTATGAAAAGGTTTCTTTAATTCAATATTTAAATAAAAAAAACCTGATCAAATTACATTTGACCAGGTTTATATTGCTTTTTCGTACTATTTAAGAGTCGCTTTTCTCTTTTCTTTCAGGCTTCGGCATCAATGCTTTACGTGAAAGTTTGATCTTTCCAGAACGACTATCGATATCAAGAATTTTAACTTTTACTTTGTCTCCTTCCTTGAACACATCTTCTACTTTCTCTACTCTAGAGTGAGAAATTTCAGAGATGTGAAGTAGTCCACTTTTTCCTGCAAAGTCAACAAAAACACCATATGGCATTAATGAACGTGCGATACCTTCATACTCATTTCCTATTTCAGGAACGTGAGCAATCTTTAAGATAGCATCTTTTGCTGCTTCTAAAGCAACTTTATCATTACTTGAAATATTCACATGACCTTTACCATCTTTCTCTTCGATAGTAATGATTGTTCCAGTTTTCGCTTGTAACTCTTGGATGATTTTTCCTCCAGGTCCGATAACTGCACCGATGAAATCTTTTTCTATGATAATGCTCTCGATTCTAGGAGCGTGTGGTTTGAAATCTTCGTTTGGAGCTGTGATGGCTTTCTTCATTTCATTTAAGATATGAAGTCTACCTTCTTTCGCTTGGTTAAGAGCTTTCTCTAAAGTCTCATATGGTAAACCATCTATTTTGATATCCATCTGACAAGCCGTGATACCGTTTTCAGTACCCGTTACTTTAAAGTCCATATCTCCTAATGCATCTTCATCTCCTAAGATATCAGAAAGTACTGCGATTCTATCTCCTTCAGCAACCATTCCCATTGCGATACCAGAAACTGCAGACTTAATCGGTACACCCGCGTCCATCAGTGCCATAGAACCTGCACAAACTGTTGCCATTGAAGACGAACCATTTGATTCTAAGATGTCAGAAACAATTCTGATCGTATAAGCATGATCTTCTGGAAGAACTTGTCTTAGCGATCGTCCAGCTAAATTAGCGTGACCTACTTCTCTTCTTCCAGGTCCTCTCATCGGCTTGATTTCTCCTACTGAAAGTGCAGGGAAATTGTAATGAAGGATAAATTTATCGTAACCAGAAACTAAAGCAGTATCAACCATTTGCTGATCCATTTTACTTCCTAATGTTAGTGAAGTTAAGGCTTGAGTTTCTCCTCTATTGAAAATTGCTGATCCGTGAGCAGAAGGAAGGTAGTCTACCTCAACCCAAATTGGTCGAACTTCGTCAAATTTTCTTCCATCTAATCTTTTAGACTCATCAAGCATCATTAATCTGATCGTTGCTTTCTTAAGTTTGTCAAAGTATCCAGATACGAAGTGTCCATTTTCTTCCATGTACTCTTCACCGAATTTCTCAACTAACTTCTCTTCCATTTCAGTCTTTACAGCTTTAAAGCCGTCCTTTCTCGCTACTTTGTCTAACTCTCCTTGAGCAACTTCTAGAATTCCTGCTTTTGCGATTTCTTCGATTGCTTTCTTTAGTTCTTCATTTTCTTCAGCAGGAACAAGTTCTCTTTTTACAGTTGCTTTTTCTCCTACTTTCTCAGCTAATGCAATTTGTGCATCACACTGAACGATAATAGCTTCGTGTGCTACTTTGATCGCTTCGATAACTTCTATTTCAGAACATTCTTTAGCTTCACCTTCTACCATCATCACATTATCTTTAGTTGCAGCAACAATTAGTTCTAATGATGCATTCGCTAAAGCAGTACGACCTGGATTGATAACATATTCGCCATCTATTTTTGCAACTCTAACTTCTGATAACGGACCGTCGAATACGATGTTAGAAACAGCTAATGCTGCTGAAGCAGCAAGTGCTGCATATGCATCGGGCATTGTTTCTTCGTCCGCTGAAATCAAGTTGATAATTACTTGTGTTTCGTTCATGTAACCATCTGGAAATAATGGTCTGATCGCTCTATCCACTAATCTTGAAGTTAAGATTTCGTAGTCGTTTAATCTTGTTTCTCTTTTAAAGAAGTTTCCCGGAATTCTTCCGATTGCTCCGAATTTTTCTTGGTAATCTACAGACAAAGGAAAAAATCCTTGACCTGGCTTAGGTTCAGCAGCCGAAACTACAGAACAGAATAACATTGTTTTTCCAATTTTTACTACAACTGAACCGTGTGCTTGAGTTGCTAGTTTTCCTGTTTCGATGGTGACTTCCTGACCATCAGGAAGGTTAAATGAGATTGTTGTTGGAATTTGATTTCCCATAAATTTCTATTCATTATAGAGTTAAAGAAAGGTAGTTTTCAGCTTATTCGAAGAAGTAAGCCAAAAAAGCAAAGTACCATCGAGTTCGATGGTACTTTGTAAATTTTTTATTTTCTGATACCTAATTTTTCAATTAGTTCTCTATACTTAACGATATCTTTTTTCGCGATATATTTAAGTAATCTTCTTCTTTTTCCCACAAGGGTAAGAAGTGCTCTCCTACAAGAATGATCTTTCTTATTCTCCTCTAGGTGTTGAGCTAACATTTTAATTCTGTACGTAAAAAGAGCCACTTGCCCTTCTGCGGAACCTGTATTGTTCTCGTCTCCACCGTACTCAGCGAAAAGTTCTTTTTTCTTTTCTTCAGTTAAGTATACTGCCATTTTTTTGTTTTATTTATACCATTAGTGATTGCTAAAATCAGTTATAGCGCCGCAAAGATAAGCTTTTTGTATGAAAATGAAAGCAAACTTTGATTTATTGGAAATAATATGTCATCCTAATATCCTAGCTCTTATATGACATGCTTTATAACCATTGACAAAACGCCACTATAAATCGTTTATTGTTTTAATATGAAGTGTTTATTTTTCATTCAATCAAACATATCAAACAAATGAATTATCCTTGTCTAATCCTCTTTATCTTCTTAAGCGCTGCCACATTATCTTATGGTCAAGAAAAAGAGACACAATTGGTAACTACCATTAATACACCCCTGAACGAACGAGACTTCACCGTATCTCCTGATGGTTCAGTTGTGTATTTTACTAGATCACTTTTAGATAACAAGACGAGAGTAATATTGAAAGCAAAGAAAAATGGAGCAGATTATAGTAACATAGAGCTAGCTTCATTCTCTGGAAAATTTAATGACCTAGAGCCTTTCTTCTCACCGGATGGAATGCGACTTTATTTCGCTTCTAATAGAAATGCTGAGCAAACTGCAGAAAAAGATGATTATGATATATGGTATATAGAGCGGCTATCCAATGGTGAATGGAGCAAAGCGCTTCGATTGCCCGATATTATTAATACCGAAAAAGACGAATTCTATCCAGCGGTATCTGCGAATGGTAATCTATACTTTACCGGAGTTCGAGAGAATGGAGTGGGAACAGAAGATATTTTTCTTAGCAAATTTGTTAATGGAGAATATCAATTGCCACTGCCACTCAGTGAAAGCATAAATACTAAGACCTATGAATTTAATGCGTACGTTAATTCGACAGAGGACTTAATTATCTTTTCATCCTATGGGAGGGCGGATGACTTAGGAGGTGGCGATCTTTATTATAGCGTTAAAGATGAACATGGAAAATGGAAGACAGCAATACATTTCGGATCGGATATTAATACAAAGAGTTTGGATTATTGTCCATATTATCATGCGGGAAGTGGTGTACTTTACTTTACAAGTAATATAGGCCGGGAGAAATTAGAAATACATAATGTAGATGAATTGGATATTGAAATTTTAAACGAACTGAACGGATTTGGGAATATTTATCAGATAGCATTTCGCTTTGAAGCTAAGAATTAGTTGGCTGCATCTTAGTGTATTTTTTTTAGGTCAATGTTTTAATGGCGGGAATCAATGAAAGGGCAGGGTAGTAGTCATTACTACTATTTTAATGCCATATAGAAGTTCCAAAGAGTTTTTTTATTTCTTTTCTGTGAGCAAGGTAGTCTTTAAATTTAGTTTGGTCCGACTGAAAGTCAATTAAACTACCATCACATTGAAACTGAGAACGATTAGTTGAACTATATAATGAATTTTGTACTTCTATAATGGTTTGTCCATCATACTTAAATGCAAATATTCCATTAATCTCAGGATAGTCTTTGATTGCTAAATATTCCTTATTCAACCATTCAAGGTCTGTAATGGGATCCTCACTGTCACAAATAATGACTATTTGATTACGGTCACATGAAGACATAGCGATTGTCATTAAGAGCAGTAGAACAAAAAGTTTAGATACAGGATGCATGGCATTATATATAATAGATATAGTAATATAGCACTTGTATATAAAGTTACACAGTGCTTATGGAAATAACGAAAGATAGCTAGGATTTGCTAATTAGGTTGGTGTACAATTGGATGATTCTTATTCAAATACTCAACATTCATTCTAATTTACAAGAAAAAGGAATGACGGATTAGCATTATATTACGTTCTTAGAATGCATAAATGCAGAATCAATGAAAAATATAATTATTCCATCTAGTTTGCTATTTGTTTTTTTGATATTTCTTTCCAGTTGTAAGAAGGAAGATCCTTTACCGAAGGTGACAGATGCAACTATAAGAGCGGACTTCCAAGCTATTTCTTTAGATCCAGGTGTTCAGGATATTGAATTAGAAGTTGCAGAAAATGTGTTTTATAGTTTTAGGGTGATTGTACCAGATGTGGACTTGAGTCAGGATTGGCCATTGATTATGGCATTTCATGGAGCTTCAGGTGGGAGTGCAGATGCACATAAGACAACGGATTGTTACATTGAACCTGGATTTCAGGATTTAGATGCATTTATTATCCATCCGAATGCTGGTCAAGATGAATGGTATGAGATTTCGAATCAAAATAAAGTACAAACATTACTTCGACTTTCCACAGAATATTGGCCGATCGATTTCGATAAAATAGCGGCGACGGGTTATAGTAATGGTGGAAATATGAGTTGGTTAATGGCAGAAGTTGCATTCGAAGCTTTCACTGCTAGTATTCCTATTGCAAGTTCATATGATATGTCTGTTACTGATTCTACAAGCCGCAAGGTTACTATTCCGATGTACGTAATACATGGTGAAAATGATGAATTATTTCCTATTGCAGACACAAAGAAATGGGTGGATGAATCGATTGCTGCAGGGAGTGACATTACTTTTGTGCAAGCCGATAGTTTAACGCACTTTATGCCATGTGACTATGTCCCATATGTTCAGGATGCAGCGATGTGGCTGAAGGAGTTGTGGCAGTAAGTATCTTATCTATTATTAAGCCAACGAATATGAGCCCTGAAATATGGCTCAGCAGTGTTTCCGTTGCACTCCAAGCTTACTGGTCCATCCCTACTAAAAACATTTAGACTCGTAAGCCAGAGCGATGAAATGCAGGGAAAGCAAGGACTGCGACCTGTCTTGCTTTAGCGAGAAGCTAAATGTGGGTATGATTTTAAAAATAAATTCTCAAATTATTCCATTTCCAATCTTTCCAAAATGCGTTTATTATCTTTAAAATCTGATTGAAAAGAAAGGTGAGCTTCAAGAAACTCCTTTAATCCACCAAACCACTTCAGAATTAATTCCTTCTCTAATAAAGTTTTTTGATTTGAATTGTAAGCTCTAAAAGATGAATGTTTCCAATCTATCATAGACTTAGTTAAACCATGATGGATCGGATTGTGGTGAAGGTAGCATACTAAATAGGATAATTTAGCTTCTTTTGAGACAGTAACTCTCTTAAATCTTTTTGCAAAAAGGTTTCCCTTTCTGCCATACTTTTTATTATGACTAAGGACAATAGAACTGAAAAATCTCCTAATTTGATTTACTAGAAATTCATCTATACCTATTTCATTATTTAGAAATTTTGACGATGTTAATGTCTTTTCTTCTTTGATGAAAATAGTGCAGGCGTCTAAAGGTTTGATTTTAACTAGAAAATGAAAATGATTTGGAATAAGGCAATAAGCATAGGTCGCAAAATAAGGTGAAAGGTATTCTTTATACTTTTTTAAGAAGTAAGTATAATCACTATTATCTTGAAAAAGTAACGCTTCTTGAATACTTCTGTTGTAAATGTGATAAACATTGTCGTGATCGAACTTCTGCCAGTAATTGAATGACATTTTTTTATTCTAAATTTAATAAATAATGTAAAATAAGACAAAGTATGATTTGAGATTAAAAATTCAGCTTCAACCTTATGGCTCAGCAGTCTTTCCGTTGCACTCCAAGCTTACTGGTCCATCCCTACTGAAAACATTTAGACTGCGACCTGTCCTGCTTTAAGGGGAAGCTAAATGTGGGTATAGAAAAAGGTACAGCATGCTCGATACTTTTTTCGTGGTTAGTGAACCTAAAAACATTTAGACTCGTAAGCCAGAGTAAGGAGGTGCAGGGAAAGCAAGGACTGCGACCTGTCTTGCTTTAGCGAGAAGCTAAATGTGGGTGTGGAAAAAGGTACAGCATTCTCGATTCTCTTTTCGTGGTTAGTGAACCTAAAAACATTTAGACTCGTAAGCCAGAGTAAGGAGGTGCAGGGAAAGCAAGGACTGCGACCTGTCTTGCTTAAGCGAGAAGCTAAATGTGGGTATGATATAATAAGAAAAGTATCGTTTGGGATTAAAACTTCAGCTTCGACCATATGGCTCAGCAGTCTTTCCGTTGCACTCCAAGCTTACTGGTCCATCACTACTAAAAACATTTAGACTCTGACCTGTCTTGCTTTAGCGAGAAGCTAAATGTGGGTATGATATAATAAGAAAAGTATCGTTTGTAGATTAAAACTTTAGCTTCGACCTTATGGCTCAGCAGTCTTTCCGTTGCACTCCAAGCTTACTGGTCCATCACTACTAAAAACATTTAGACTCGGACCTGTCTTGCTTAAGCGAGAAGCTAAATGTGGGTGTGATATAATAAGAAAAGTATCGTTTGGGATTAAAACTTTAGCTTCGACCTTATGGCTCAGCAGTCTTTTCGTTGCACTCCAAGCTTACTGGTCCATCACTACTGAAAACATTTAGACTGCGACCTGTCCTGCTTTAGCGAGAAGCTAAATGTGGGTATAGAAAAAGGTCCAGCATTCTCGATACTTTTTTCGTGGTTAGTAAACCTCAAAACATTTAGACTTTGACCTGTCTTGCTTTAGCGAGAAGCTAAATGTGGGTATGATATAATAAGAAAAGTATTGTTTGTAGATTAAAACTTCAGCTTCGACCATATGGCTCAGCAGTCTTTCCGTTGCACTCCAAGCTTACTGGTCCATCCCTACTGAAAACATTTAGACTGCGACCTGTCCTGCTTTAGCGAGAAGCTAAATGTGGGTATAGAAAAAGTTAGAGTTGTTATTACATTTCATGCTTATTTTTACAACATTCTGTAATAAAAAAAGGCTCTCGATTTCTCGAAAGCCTTTTGTAGTAGCGGGAGCTGGACTTGAACCAACGACCTTCGGGTTATGAGCCCGACGAGCTACCAACTGCTCCATCCCGCGATATTTCTTTGTTTTTGGGTTTCCCTTTCTTCTAAGGGATTGCAAATATACATATATTTAATAAAACATCAAGAAAAAACTCCTTTATTTCTAACATTATACTTGGGCTGCTATGTATCAATTGATTAGCTTCGAACCTTTATCCCAATTGAATAAATGAATCTTTTAAAAAGTTGACCATTTTTTAATAGAAGTATTAAAATTTTACCTTTTTTAATGTAATTTTCGAAATGGATATTAACACATTAATCAAGAATGGAGAAATCGAAACCATCATCGTTGGTTTCGTAGATCACTATGGAAGATTGCTTGGGAAAAGATATGATGCTGAATTCTTTCTGGAAACAGTGCCAGATGGTGGTACACACTTTTGTGACTACCTGCTGACAACAGACATGGAAATGGAGCCCATGAAAGGCTATGAATCGGCCAATTGGGATCTGGGATATGGAGATTTTCATTTGCATCCAGATATGAACACATTTCGAATACTTGACTGGCAGTATAAAACAGCATTGGTCTTATGCGATATAGATGAAGACATTGCACCTCGATCTATTCTGAAAAATCAGACCAAGAAGCTGATCGATAGCGGTTATCAATGTATGGCTGCTTCAGAGTTAGAACACTACCTCTTTAAAGATGGATATGAAGCCGCAAATGAAGCTGGATTTCAAGACCTGAAACCTGCAAGCAATTACTTAGAGGACTACCACATTTTTCAAGGCACAAGGACCGAGAATTTTCATGCGAAAATAAGAAGCCATCTGAAAAAATCTGGTGTTCCCATTGAAAACTCAAAAGGAGAGTGGGGAAAAGGCCAACATGAAATCAATGTCAGGTATGCTGAAGTACTCGATATGGCAGATCGACATATTGTGTTCAAACAATGCCTGAAAGAAGTGGCAGATTCTATGGGCGCTTCGGTCACTTTTATGGCGAAATACCACGAAGATCAAGCAGGCTCTAGTTGTCATATTCACATGAGTATTTGGAAAGAGGATGACAATATCTTTGCCGGAGACCAACAGATCGGACCTGTTTCCGGATCTGATGAATTCCGTTGGTTTCTGGGAGGGTGGATAAAACATGTTCCGGATGTGATGCCTTTTTATGCGCCTACCGTAAACTCCTATAAAAGATATGTTGATGGTTCTTGGGCTCCGACAAGACTTGCATGGAGTTATGATAATCGAACAGCTGGTTTTCGAGTCGTTGGTAAAGGTAAAAGTCTGAGAATAGAATGTAGAATTCCAGGTGCGGATTGTAATCCTTACTTAGCTTTTGCAGCTTCATTAGCAAGTGGAATGGATGGAGTTAATAACAAAATTGAACCACCAGAAATCTTTGTAGGAGATATTTATGCAGCCAATGAATTACCTAGAGTCGCTTACTCGTTAGCCGAAGCAAATGCAGCATTCAAGAAAAGTGAATTTGCCAAGGAGGTTTTCGGAGAAAAGGTGGTTGCCCACTATGCTCATCATTTTGACTTAGAACAGAAAGCGTTTGATAGTGCAGTAACGGATTGGGAACGGAAGAGATATTTCGAACAGATCTAACTCCAACATTGACATAGGAAAAATTGAATAAACTTTAAAACAATAAACTTAATGAGACTTAAAGACAAGGTTGCTCTTATCACTGGCGGTGGTAATGGCATAGGAAGAGCTAGCGCTATTTTATTTGCAAAAGAAGGAGCAAAAATAGTAGTTGCAGATGTAGATGAAAAAGGCGGTAATGAGACTGTCGAAGAAATTAAAAATAATGGAGGCGAAGCTGTTTTTATCAGAACGGATGTTTCTAATCAAGCTCAATGCGAAGCCATGATTTCAGCAGCTGAGAGTAATTTTGGAGGATTGCATATCTTATTTAACAATGCTGGGATTATGCATAACGACGATGGAAATAGCCAATCGACCCAGGTTGACGTGTGGGATCTGACAATGAACATCAATGTGAAAGGTGTCTTTTTTGGGTGTAAATACGGTATTCCTTTAATTAGGAAATCAGGCGGTGGTTCTATCATAAATACCGCTTCATTCGTGGCGCACTTAGGAGCAGCAACTCCTCAATTAGCTTATACAGCTAGTAAAGGCGCAGTGCTTTCTATGAGTAGAGAACTCGCTGTGATCCATGCAAGAGAGAATATTAGAGTGAATGCATTAAGTCCCGGACCATTGAGAACAGAATTGTTAATGAGTTTTCTAGATACCGAAGAAAAGAAACAAAGACGATTAGTACATGTGCCAATGGGTAGATTTGGTGAAGCTGAAGAAATGGCTAAGGCTGCTCTCTTTCTAGCTTCTGATGATTCCTCATACATGACTGGAAATGAATTCTTAGTCGATGGAGGAATTACTGCTGCTTATGTAACACCTGAAGATTAAGCGAAACGAATCATATTTTTTAAAAGCGATTGAACACATGAAGAAAAAATTTCAGGTCATTAGCCCTATTGACCAAACGGTATATATAGAAAGGGAGTATGCAAGTTCGGAAGCTATCGAAAACGCATTGTCTGAAGCACATTCAGCGCAGAAAGAGTGGCGAAAATTGACCATCAAAAAGCGTGCGGAATATTGCCTTAAGGCGGTGGAATACCTCGTTGCTAATGCTGATGAATTAGGCAAGGAAATAACGATGCAAATGGGACGCCCGATCCGGTATACGCCCAATGAAATAAAGGGTGGAGTGAAAGAACGAGCAGAATATATGATATCTATTGCGGAGCAATCATTGGCTGATGTAAACTTAGATGATCACCGTTATATTAAGCGAGTTCCTCATGGAATTGTGTTGGTTTTGGCACCGTGGAATTATCCGTATTTGACCTCTGTGAATTCAATTATTCCAGCGCTTATGTCAGGGAATGTGGTTGTTTTAAAGCATTCCGATCAGACGCCACTTACTGCAGAACGCTATGCTGAAGCCTTCGAACATGCGGGTTTACCTTCGGGTGTGTTCCAATTTTTGCACACTAATCACGATCAGATTGCTCAGATAATTAAAGATGAACGTATTAATTACGTTGCCTTTACGGGTTCGGTGGAAGGCGGAAACGCTATTCAAAATTCCCTTTCTGATCGATTCGTCAATGCGGGATTAGAACTAGGTGGAAAGGATCCAGCTTATGTGCGTAGTGATGCAGATGTAGATCACGCCGTAGAAAATTTGGTCGATGGAGCATTCTTTAATTCAGGTCAATCTTGTTGTGGAATAGAAAGAATCTACGTCGCTGAGGAAGTTTACGATGAATTTATCGAGAAATTCGGAAAAATGACCAAAACTTATATTCTGGGCGATCCGATGGATCCAGAAACCCAATTGGGACCTTTAGTGAAGACGAGAGCTGCTGAATATGTAGAGCAACAGATCATAGAAGCGGTGGAGAAAGGTGCTAAGAAATTGGTCAATATTAAAGCAGAAAGGCAACTTCCATATTTGTTTCCGGAAGTCTTGGTTGATGTTACACATGATATGGATATTATGAAGAAGGAGTCATTCGGTCCAGTGGTAGGAATTATGAAGGTGGGCTCAGATGATGAAGCTATTCGGTTAATGAATGATAGTGAGTATGGATTAACGGCTTCGATATGGACGAAAGATATCGGGGCTGCTCGAGACTTAGGTGAGCAATTAGAAACAGGAACGGTTTTCATGAATAGATGCGATTATTTAGATCCGCAATTAGCATGGACAGGAGTAAAAAACAGTGGTAAAGGTTGCACCTTATCAAGCGTCGGATACGAAGGATTAACTCGACCTCAATCATTTCATTTACGTGAATTATGAAAATAGGACTACTAGCATGTGACCATGTGAATCCCGAATATCAAGAGCGCTTCGGAGACTATCCGTTGATGTTTGCTGACTTGTTTCCTGAATTTGAATTTGTGGTTTATGATGCAATTAATAATGAATTACCAACGGAAATCGATTCATGTGATGCATATATGGCAACTGGTTCTAGGCATTCGGCTTATGATGAAGAAGTGTGGATTAAGAATCTGAAATCATTTATTCAGAAATTAGATGCAGCGGAAAAGTGTTTTGTGGGTGTTTGTTTCGGACATCAGATTATCGGAGAAGCGTTAGGTGGCAAGGTGGAGAAATCTGAAAAAGGATGGTGTGTCGGAGTTCATAGGTTTGAACCATTAGGATTTAATTTATTGATGATGTGTCAAGATCAGATATCTGTATTGCCACCTGGAGCGATTACAATTGCTGGTAATGAAATGTGTGAAAATGGGATGATTCAGAAAGGAAATCATATACTAGGCATTCAAGCGCATCCGGAGTTTTCGAAGGAGTACGATCAGTTATTAATGGAAAATAGGATCGCCCGAATGGGTGAAGAAACAGTTCGAATGGGAATTAAGAGTTTAGAAAAAACGGTTAGCCGAGAGGAGATCAAGCAATACATTATTCAATTTATCAAAAAATCAATATGAGTAGCGAATTAAAGAAGACCTTAGGACCATTAATGTTGTGGGGATTAGGAGTTGGGTATGTGATTTCGGGTATGTATTTCGGCTGGAACTTGGGATTAGAAAAAGGAGGGACGTTAGGTCTTGCTATTGCTACCGGATTTATTATTGTGTTGTATTTGTGCTTTACTTTTTCCTATACGGAATTAGCGTGTGCGATTCCGAAGGCGGGAGGTGCCTTTGATTATTCGAAGCGAGCCTTGGGTAAGAATTGGGGTTTTATCGGAGGGATGGCACAGAATATAGAGTTTATATTTGCACCTCCGGCGATTGCATTTGCTATCGGGGCTTATCTGAATTTGTTTCTACCGGCGATTCCAATTATTGTGATCGCGATCGTGGTATATATCATCTTTACGATTATCAATATTCTAGGGGTGAAATTTGCAGCATCTTTCGAATTGGTTATTACGGTAATTGCGGTGATAGAGCTATTGATATTTGCTGGAGCGACAGCGCCTTCATTTGAATGGAGTAATATAACGCACAATGCATTGCCGAATGGAATTCCTGGGATATTTGCAGCGATACCGTTTGCAATTTGGTTCTTTTTAGCGATAGAAGGCGTTGCCAATGTTGCAGAAGAAACGGTTAATCCACAGAGAAATATATTGATTGGTTTTGGGTCGGCGATATTGACATTGGTTGTTCTTTGTATTCTGACCTTTGCATCATCAGTTGGTGTTGCAGGCTGGGAAGCTATTGTATATAGTGAGCCAGGAGCTGCCGCATCTGACTCTCCATTGCCATTAGCATTGGCGAAGTTGTATGGTGAAGGGCACATCATGTTTAAGCTGGTTACGTCTATCGGAATTTTCGGTTTAGTGGCTTCGTTTCATGGAATTATACTCGCAGCAGGTCGGGCGACATTTGAATTTGGAAGGGTTGGTTTTGCACCTCGAGCATTGGGTAATGTACACAGTAAGTTTAGAACACCAGCAGTTGCTTTAGTGGTCAATATGATCATTGGCGTAATCGCGTTATTTACTGGTAAGACTGGCGATATAATAACGATTGCGTGTTTCGGTGCTTTGACATTATATGTAATTTCGATGATTAGTATTATCAAGTTAAGACAAAAGGAACCGGATTTAGAAAGACCATTTAAGGTGCCGTTTTATCCATTGACGCCAATTGTAGCGCTGGTAATTGCTAGTGTAGCACTTATCGCGGTTTCATGGTATAATCCCATGTTAGCTTTGATTTATTTTGGGATATTGGCGATTAGTTTTGTTGCCTTTAAGATATTTCAGAAGGATTAAGGTGAGAGGTTTATGCGAGGCGAAAAAATCATGTGTGTTATCTAAAAAGATACAGCGTGCTGATACTGTTTATTCATCGATAGAAAAGTTACAAAGCCGGTGCGCTGCACCTCAATTTATATGTTGATATATTATTACAAACAAGGGCGGTCCGCTGGACCTATAGTGATATCAATTTTAGGTTATTGATTCGATCTTATGGCTCAGCAGTCTTTCCGTTGCACTCCAAGCTTACTGGTCCATTTATAACGAGGAATATTTCAGGAGCCAGTGTGAGAAAATGTGCAATCCATGGGTATGTTTATTCATCGATAGAAAAGTTTCAAAGCCGGTGCGCTGCACCTCAATTTATATCCATAGGTATTATTACAAACAACAGCGGTCCGCAGGACCTATAGTGATATCAAATTTGGATTACCGCTTTGACCTTATGGCTCAGCAGTCTTTCCGTTGCACTTCAAGCTTACTGGTCCATTGATAGTGAGGAATATTTCAGGAGCCAGTGTGAGGAAATGTGCAATCCATGGGTATGTTTATTCATCGATAGAAAAGTTTCAAAGCCGGTGCGCTGCACCTCAATTTATATCCATAGGTATTATTACAAACAACAGCGGTCCGCAGGACCTATAGTGATATCAGTTTTGGATTACCGCTTCGACCTTATGGCTCAGCAGTCTTTCCGTTGCACTTCAAGCTTACTGGTCCATTGATAGTGAGGAATATTTCAGGAGCCAGTGTGAGGAAATGTGCATTCCATGGGTATGTTTATTCAGCGATAGAAAAGTTACAAAGCCGGTGCGCTGCACCTCAATTTATATTGATAAGTAGTATTACAAACAACAACGGTCCGCTGGACCTATAATGATATCAATTTTAGATTATCGATTCGATCTAATGGCTCAGCAGTCTTTCCGTTGCACTTCAAGCTTACTGGTCCATTGATAGTGAGGAATATTTCAGGAGCCAGTGTGAGGAAATGTGCAATCCATGGGTATGTTTATTCATCGATAGAAAAGTTACAAAGCCGGTGCGCTGCACCTCAATTTATATGTTGATGTATTATTACAAACAACAACGGTCCGCTGGACCTATAGTGATATCAGTTTTGGATTACCGCTTCGACCTTATGGCTCAGCAGTCTTTCCGTTGCACTTCAAGCTTACTGGTCCATTGATAGTGAGGAATATTTCAGGAGCCAGTGTGAGGAAATGTGCATTCCATGGGTATGTTTATTCAGCGATAGAAAAGTTACAAAGCCGGTGCGCTGCACCTCAATTTATATGTTGATTTGGATTACCACTTCGATCTAATGGCTCAGCAGTCTTTCCGTTGCACTTCAAGCTTACTGGTCCATTGATAGTGAGGAATATTTCAGGAGCCAGTGTGAGGAAATGTGCAATCCATGGGTATGTTTATTCATCGATAGAAAAGTTTCAAAGCCGGTGCGCTGCACCTCAATTTATATCCATAGGTATTATTACAAACAACAGCGGTCCGCAGGACCTATAGTGATATCAGTTTTGGATTACCGCTTCGACCTTATGGCTCAGCAGTCTTTCCGTTGCACTTCAAGCTTACTGGTCCATTGATAGTGAGGAATATTTCAGGAGCCAGTGTGAGGAAATGTGCATTCCATGGGTATGTTTATTCAGCGATAGAAAAGTTACAAAGCCGGTGCGCTGCACCTCAATTTATATTGATAAGTAGTATTACAAACAACAGCGGTCCGCTGGACCTATAGTGATATCAAATTTGGATTACCACTTCGATCTAATGGCTCAGCAGTCTTTCCGTTGCACTCCAAGCTTACTGATCCATTGATAACGAGAAACATTTAACCGTCATTAAGTAATCGTCCAAACTCCACTTCGAAAGAGACTTCTTAAATATTCATATTAACTAAAATTAATTATCTTCAAGGCAAATAAAACAACCATTATGATAAAGAATATACTATCGTTATGTGCCATATTTCTATTCGCAGTTTCGATTTCTGCTCAGGATAAAATAGACACGGAAGCTTATCAAAACGCAGAAAAAATGCTAAGCTGGAATACATCCTCACTCGTCGATCGGATGTATGTCAGAGCGAACTGGACGGATGATGGTAAATTTTGGTACAAGAACTTAGTTAAAGATGGATCAGAATACGTTGTATATGATTTAATTACCAAGGAGAAAGAGACTTTCGATTCAGTTGATGATATGCCTGAAACTCCAGAAGGACCAAAATATAATCGTAGAAAAGAATCAATTTCTCCAGACGGCAAAAAAGTTGTCTTTATTAAGGATTGGAATCTTTATGTTGGAGATTTAAGTTCTGGAGCGGAAAAGCAATTGACAACAGATGGAATAGAAAATTTTGGTTACGCAACAGATAATGCAGGATGGAGAAAAGGCGACGGGCCAGTTGTGAAATGGTCTCCAGATTCTAAGAAAGTGGCTACTTTCCAACAAGATCAACGCCATGTTTCTGATATGTATCTAGTGAAAACCACCGTCGGTGAACCCGAACTTCAATCTTGGAAATATCCGCTACCTCAAGATGAAAAAGTAATTCAAATTCATAGAGTTATTATCAATGTTGACAATGGGGAAATGGTGAGATTAAAAATGGATCCAGATCCGAGAAGAGGGACTCAGTGTGATGATATCTCATGCAGTGGAGAATTTGATGATAATGAATGGAATGCAGACGGGACGAAATTAGCTTTTGTCTCTACGTCTAGAGATCATAAAATAGCACATTTGAAAATTGCAGATGCTAAAACAGGAGAAGTTAGAAGTGTACATAAAGAAGTGGTCGAAACTCAGTATGAATCAGGGCAGGGAACAATTAACTGGGAATATATGCCTGAGACCAATGAGTTTATCTGGTATTCTGAAAAGGATAATTGGGGACACCTATACCTTTACGACTTAGCAACTGGTAAGTTGAAAAATCAGATTACTTCTGGAGATTTTGTCGTCACTAAAGTAGAAAAAATTGACCGAAAAAATCGGAAGATATATTTCGAGGCGAATGGAAGAGAAGAAGGAGTAGATCCTTATTTTAGTCATTTCTATGTTGTGGATTTCTCAGGGAAGAACCTGAAACTATTAACACCTGAAGTGGGACATCATTCTGTTTCCGTTTCTCCAGATAGACAGTTTTTTATTGACAATTATTCTCAGCCTGATGTTCCACCAGTATCTGTCTTAAGAAAGATAGATGGTACCTTAGTTGAAACCTTAGAGAAAGCAGATATTTCTAGACTTGTAGCTTCTGGATGGAAGGCACCTACGCCCGTGAAAGTAAAATCGGAAGATGGAAAATTTGACCTTTATGGGTTAATGTTTACACCGACTCACTTAAATGAGAACAAAAAGTATCCAATTGTAAATTATATCTATCCAGGTCCACAAGGGGGAAGTGTGGGTAGACGATCATTCAGTCCGAGTAGGGGAGACCACCAAGCACTTGCAGAACTAGGTTTCATTGTTGTTGCGATAGATGGAACTTGTAATCCTGGTCGTTCGAAAGCATTTCATGATGCATGCTACGGTGATATGTCAGTGAACACTTTACCTGATCAAGTTTCGGCGATGCAGCAATTAGCAGAAAAATATCCATACATTGACCTAGATCGAGTAGGGATATGGGGGCATTCTGGAGGTGGATTTGCAACGGCTGCGGCGATGTTTGATTATCCAGAATTTTTTGATGTTGGGATTTCTGAATCAGGTAATCATGACAACAGAAACTATGAAGATGATTGGGGCGAAAGATATGTTGGATTAGAAGTAGGAGACAACTACGAAAAGCAAGCAAACCAACTGAAGGCTGGAAATTTACAAGGGAAGTTATTGTTAGCTCACGGTGGGTTAGATGATAACGTTCCTCCATATAATACCCATTTGGTAGTAGATGCGTTGATTAAAGCGAATAAAGATTTTGACTTGCTCATTTTTCCAAATGCGCGACATGGTTTTGGTGCAGATACGATGTATATGATGAGAAAGCGATGGGATTATTTTGTGAAAAATTTATTGAATCAGGATCCGCCGAAAGAATATAAGATTGTCTATAAGAGAGATGGAAGAGCTTAGATATATAAAGAAAAAAGTAGAATTTCGCTCGATATAAATAAAAAAAATCACCCATTAGGGTGATTCGGATAACATGTGTTTTAGATAATTTTAATGATAATTTAAAATCATATGTATAAGATAATCACAATATTATTATGTTTTTTTTCGACATTGGTTTTTTCTCAAGACTTATATTGGGTAAATAAATTTGGTGGAAATTTTGGAGACCCAGCAAACTGGTCCCAATCTTCAGGTGGCAGCGGAGGTCAGGGAATACCTGATCAGAACACAACTGTAATTTTTGATGCTAATTCTGGACTTCATACTGGAGAAGAAATTGTTTTTCAGGCAGGGGTAACCTATGAAGTTAGTACCATCATCATTGAACAAGATTTAGATAATTTCACCTTGGATTTTGAGGGGACAGTAAGCAATCCTACAACGCTAAAAGTATTCAAAGACATATATATTTATACTCCTGTCATCACTTCTTTTACAGAAGCCGTTAGCTTTGCGAATGAGGTGTTGATCGAAGGAAATAGTGTGAAGCACAATCTCATTACATCGGGTATTAATTTGAATCATATAGAATTTAAAGATGCAATAGGTGATTATTTGCAATACACGGATTTATATGCTTCCTCTCGAATTAGGATGTATGGAGGGGAGTGGCAGACGAATGGATTTGAAGTTAGAACTGAAGGTTTACTTTTATTTCATGATAGCCAAGCGTCTAATAATCAATATTCTAAGGATGTATATACTGATGGTTCTGAAATATTTTGTGGAACCTTTGATGCTAAGTTTGTGTATGGGTCTCTAGATTTTATAGGAAGTCATACAATTCATGCGGAAGTGTTTAAAGGTAATCCTTCTCAATTGAATAATACAACAACATATGATGAGCTGGTTTTGCAAGATTACGAGCCTGGGTTAAGTAATCCGATTGAAGATAATAACATGGATTGTGCAGGTTGTGTTTTTGCAAGTGTTACCATTGATGATGTTGATGTTACAAGGATAGGCGGAGGTGTCGAAATAAATTCATTAACTATTCTGAATACAGATAATATTATCCAGATCAATGGAGGAAATGGTAGAGAAAATATTATTCACTTAAATGTCGTAAATACACCGAGCCTTGGCCCTTGTAACACCATGCCTACTATAGAAGCGAAATATACTTCTTCTGTAACAATAGAATCAATAAATTCAGCTGTAACACTCTTTCGTCTAAAATTATATAATGTTTCCGCTGGAAGTTCGGGCACTTATTATTTAAATGCTGGGATACTATCAGGTAGTTCTACAGGATGGAATATAATTAATCCTTTGCCAGCTATTGATTATTATTGGACAAACGCGGGGGGTGACTTTTTGTGGACCTATTTTAAGAATTGGGATTCTTCAGCAAACAATGGCTGCATTCCTACAGCAGTTGATAATGTAATTATTGATAATGCATCACCTTCTCAAATAATAATTCCATCCAACTTCGAAGCATCTTGTCATGATTTTTCATGGATAAAAGATAACGGAGTCATAGATTTAGAATTAAATGAGCCATTAAATGTAACTGGTGATTTATATGTTGCAAAATTCGCAACTTTTTCAGGAAATGAAGGCATACGATTTTCTGGAAATGGTCAAATTAATATTTACTCTGAGTCGGAATTGCCTTCTTTGAGATTTGAAAGTAAAGGCACTGATTTTTTACTGAATAGTCCCTTAAATTGTGAATCCATGTTTTTCGATGGGGCAAATTTTTATACCAATGGAAAAGATGTCCTTACCGGCTCTTGGTCAGTGGATAATGTAGACGGTAATAATTTTTATTTCAATAACTCAGATATTACTGTAAATGGTAGCTTAAATCTTGCTGCAAATAATGGCGTGGATCAAGTTTTAGATGCAGGTACGAGCACCATAACTTGTGAATCCTTTCAATCAAGAAAGTCGTATGATTTTTACAACCTTACATTGACCAATCCAAGTACCTATTCTTTTGAAAATTGGCCTTTTAGCTTTAATGTTTTGAATGCTAGTGGCACTGGGAAAGTGCGCGTAATAGCAGATATGGAATTAGAAGAATTAATCTTAAATAACGAGGATTCAGAAATTGAAATTCTACCGAATGTAGAGATAACGGTCAACAAAGAAATTAAGTCTAATTCTTCAAGTTTGCCAGCTAGCCTCAGATCAACCAGTAATACCAATCGAGGAAAAATTATTAATCCTGATGGTAATTTATGCATCGTTGGTCCAATAGATATCGAGAATATAGAAGGAATTGTGGAAGGTGTTTTCCATGCACCAGGAGGTAATAATATTGGAGGAAATATAGGGATTAATTTTACACCATTTAACACTTCTCAAAGTATCCCACTTTACTGGACAGGGAAAACAAATGAAAATTTTGCAACCAGAAGTAATTGGTCCACAGTATCGGGTGGATGCAGCACAAATTATAATCCACAAAATAGACCTAGGCTGATTTTTGATGAGCACAGTTATTATAAAAATAATAATATGGTTTTGTATACTGTCATGAACACTAATATTCTAGAGTTTAGAAACATCACTGATGAGTTTACTGTAGATAATAGGGTAGACCTGACATTTGATCAATTGGATATTGTGAGCAGTTACGTGAAATTTATAGGCAAAGATTATAATATAGGAACAAGAGTGAATATTAGTAATGGCACTCTTCTGGACATGGCTGCAGAAAGAATGATGTCTCCGGAGTGGAATATTTTCACTTCAACTGTAAATAGTCTTATTGTAGTTAGGGATGATTCTGAACTAATCCAGACGGAATAAATTTATGATAAAGATGCTTAATCGATTCTAAATTTTAATTCTTATCAGCCAACCGAATCCCATCTTTCTCCATCGTGATCAATCTCTTTTTATAAAGACCACCTACGGACTTCTTGAAAAGCTTTTTACTCAGTCGGAACTTACTTCTTATAGCATCTGGGTCACTCTTGTCATTAAACGGAAGAAAGCCATCCTCTTTCTTAAGCATATCGAGAATTTTCTGTCCATTCGGCTCGATACTTTGATGACCAAGAGGAGTAAGACTAACGTCTATCTTTCCATCTTCTCTGATTGGCTTGATATATCCTTTTAATTTTTGGCCATGCCTCAGAATTTCGTGCACATCACTTTCATAAATTAATCCCTCATATTTCTGATTAATGATAACCACATAACCTAATTTCGTTTCCCCATAAACGATCAGATCTACTTCTTGACCAAAAGCAATATCGTCTTCAGCGATTGACACTAAATAGTTCTTCAATTTTGCCGTTCCTACTAGCCGATTGGTCATTTCATCAATATACATGTGTATGACATAATCTCGGTTCGGAATCATATCCTTAGCTTGGTTTCGATAAGGTATCAATAAATCCTTTTCTATACCCATATCACAAAATGCACCGACCATGTTTATTTCGGACACCCTAAGTGTTTCGAATCCTCCTAGTTCAATTAATGGCTTTGATTCCGTTGCAACGATCGATTCTCCATCATTATAGACAAAGACTTCTAAAAAATCACCAACTTCTCCCTTGCTATCTTCAATTTCTAATCCACCTTCCAACTTTAATCCTGTCTTGGTTTTCTCAAGAATTGCTAATTTCTGCGTTTTGCCTATCTTTATCATACCACAAAATTAATTATATTCTATTATGAAAGCAAAATCATTTACGATATATCACAATCTAGTGATCAATGGCAGTAAGAAAGATGTCTTTGAAGCAATTTCTGATCCCAATCACCTTGTGAATTGGTGGCCACTGAAGTGTAGTGGTGAAGTTAAATTGGGTGGGGTCTATCGACTCTTTTTCTCCGAAGAATACGATTGGCTTGCTAAAGTCGTGTATTTCGATCCTTATAATACATTTGAGTTAAGCATGATCAAATCAGATGAAGATTGGGCTACAACATCTTTCAAGTATGAATTAGTGGAGAAAAAGGGAAAGTTATGGCTGAATTTTTCGCATGAAGGTTGGGAAACAGAGAATGATCACTTCAAGCATTCATCTTATTGCTGGGCGATGTTGCTCAATGGTCTAAAAAATTATGTGGAGAAAGGTAGTATTATTCCTTTTGTAGATAGGGCTTAAAATTGGCACTGATCAGAAAACCATCTTACGAGTTCTCTTTCGTCTATTCCACTCTGCGCTGTAAGGCTATTTTTACCAGGTTCTACTTCTACTATTGTGGCTTTTGTACTCCCCAGTAATTCAAGTTGGTGTACGAATTCAGAAAGATCGTAATCGAATCCTCCAGCATGATCACTTGCCCAGTTCACATTACTACGTACATAAGCTCGAAGGGGAAGCCTCGTGAAGTATGCCGCGTTTCCTCCATTTCTTACCGTTTTAGTGTAAGGTGAATAACTGTTATACCTAGCTTTACTGGTGGTCGGACTGCCATCTAATTCTTGAACTAGATATTTCTTAGTGACGTGTTGTTCCTTAATTGTCAATTGATCAAGTGGAATTTCAATAGGTTTGTCCAACAATTTATAAAATCTATTCATGTCTAGTGGTGAATCACTGATGGCAATTGCTCTAGGTTTTAGATCTTCGTAGGCTTTGTTTTGCATGATGAATATGGTCAATTTTAGAGCTCTTGTCCCTGAAAGCGCAATTCCGTAAAAGAATAAGTTATTTTTCGGAATTTTAAAATTATCGCAAACCTTCAATATATCGTCAGCGAGTGCTTTCGATTTGTGATCTGAAAAAAGAAATTCAAGAGGATTATCTGTTGTAGTATACATTAAAGCAAGCTTGCTTCTTAAAGCATATTTAATCAGATTATCTTGATAGAGGCTGTCTCTTCTTTGGAATGGGATGATGATCATTCCCTTGGTTTCCTTGCCATTCGGTAACCAAAGTGTGTATCCTGGCTCGATTGCAGGAACTGAAATTCCAGGAATAAGTTCGACTTCATTCGAAGGTACGGGATATCGAACGTTAATTACTTTTTGAGCATTGGCACTACCTAAAAGCAAGAGTAAACCTATTAAAAGTTGAAATTTCATTACTTAAGATCAAGCAATAAATGAGCCAGTAATATTATCGGATTTATAGCAAACCAATCTTGCTTTGGACATTACCACTGTAGAACGAGGCAAGAGCAACCTTAGACTTTTACATTATAGAGTAAGAACATGATCTAAAAAAAAACATGATCTCTACTGGCCTTTGACATAAACACCTCGTGCATTAAGCTTATAAGTTGCAACACCGTCATCACCCATTCGAAATATACTCCGATCTTTTCCTATTCTTGATTTAATATCTCCGTTAGGCCCATCCTCACAAACCAATATCGAAGAATTTCTCATTCCATATTGATCATAGGTGTTGAAATAGATTTGTGAATTTCTAGGCCCTTCTTTTTCTACTACGATTAAGTAGTAATTATCTTTTTTCTCAGCCATTACCGCATTGAAAGATATTTCAGACCATTCATCCTCAGTCCAATCTCTGACATCAGTGCTTATGTATTCTATTACCGCATCTTTTCCTAGAGAAGTTTTACTCATCAAATCGTCACAAGTCATTTCCTTATCAGGAAGTACATCAAATAACTTATAAAATGATTCTATTTTCACAGAAAGCGGATTTTCTTTTTTAGAAGTTTCAACAGCCGAAGTCGATGGAGCAGTTGTTTGTGAATTACAAGAGGCGGTGAAAAAAATACTAATGCACAACCAAGTTAATATTCTCATTTGTATTATTTAAAGATGATGGATCTTCTATACCAACTGATTTTAATGTTGAAATATTGACCAAATTGCCTAAATCTTTTACAGGAGTGGACTGAAATTCGATTTCTTCTATCTTACAACTTGCAGGAATTTCACCTTCGTATGTCTGGTAATCCATTACATCAAACTGTAAGTGCTTAAGTGAAGGCAAACTTAATATTTCTGTAGGTAGATGATCGAGATCTGAAGAATTCACAATGAGTTTTTCAAGCTTTGTTAACATGGTGAAATTATCTGGAATCTCCTTACATTCTAAGTTGTAAAATAGCAAGTACTCTAAGTTTTGGAAAAAGCTTAAGTCACATAATTTTCGTAGGTCTTCACATGTCACTTTAGTATCTAAAACTAAAGTCTTAATGTAATTGAGATTACTTTTAGTATTAATCATGAGGCATATGTCCTCCGAAAAGACAAGCTCTGAGTTTGCATTCATTTCCACGGTTGATTTATCAGATTTACAAGATAACATTGGCAATAAAAGACATAGTAAAAGGAAAGTTGTTTTCATTATCTTCCTGTAGGTGACCAGTGAATCGCATCATCATCTAGAATCCTAGTGACGTTAAATTCTTCAAGACCCAATTTAGCTAAAGGTTTAGAACCACAATTTTTCAAGAAGGCACCATCACTTGTAGAAGATGGTGTTTCAGCTGCAGCATTAATCGTATAATTATTGCCATTTTTCTGAACTACTTTTTCAGTAAAATTAAAGCTAATGTTCATATCGACCGCATTTCCTAAGTTATGCTTACTTAGACTTCCACCCATTTCATCTTTTACACCTCTTGCCGCCCGAGTTCCAATTCTAAACTCACCTCTAACGATATCGGCTTGGGATTTAGACTTAGCAACATCTATGGTTCCATCTTCCTTATAATGAATCCAGTCCACAGGTAATCCATATCTTATACTTTGGGCTTGGGCTCTCTGGAGTTGATCTTCTGATCCTTTAGAAGCTCTGATTGCCGAATCGAAAACCATAGATCTAAGTGGATGCCGTAATCCAGCAGTGATAGACGTAGACATACCATTCTCTCCTAAGAAATCCATGAAACTTTGCAGATTAGAACCAAATGTAGTTCCTAAATCTGCTACATTTGTTGAATTAGGGAAAAATTGGTCCACTACTGCTTTGACTCCGGAACCACTCATTATAGTAGCAGCCCTAGAAGCTTCTGGATCTACCCGCTGCATAACATCTGAATAGTCCTCACCTCCATCCTTTTCATATTGATCAGCATGATCCGATGGATTCCAAAACTGAGCGTATAGATTTCCCATACTCGTCCAGTTCTCTATTGTACCTCCGCTTTGCTCGTATTTTACTTTTCCAATATTGATCTTATTCGTCTTTCCTGTTGGCAGGACTTCCTTAGTTTCTAGAAGGGTTACTTTAGTCCACTTCGTAATGGTTGGTTTACCAGATTTCGGATCGCCATTACTATCTCTAATGATAGCGTTGCCGTCAAATATCGTGTATTGGTCCTCCACTTTTTCTTCTTCCTTTTCATCAAGGTCGCCATCATTGTCAGGTACCTTTTCTGGTGCCGACTTTATGTCTAAAATTGCATCTACACGTTCTTTTGCTTTAAGGTTTCCTCCTCGTTTTGTTGAGTTTAGATAACCACCAAGTTCAGAGCTCATCTTTTCTAACACTTGAACATCAAATTCATTCAATTCGTTATCAGAAGATTGGTCAACTAAACTGCATGCGAGGTTGTCCCGCTGGTACCAGTATAATTTCGAGAAAAGGTTGAGTACTGAATTTGGATGAGTAGCACAGAAAGGCTTAACCATTTCAGCCATTTTCTTTAGGTCAATGTCTCCATTATCATACATCTCATATATCTCATTCAATCCCGCTTTTTCTTCCGTAGCTCCTTCTTCTGTTTCACCACCTTGTTCTTGTTCTGGCTCTTGGTCTGGGGTTTCTTTTGCTGGTGCTTTAATTGCGATTAATCGCGTTTCAGTTCCACCACCTACTTCGACTAAACCATCAGCACCTTTCCAGTATGTCAATTGAAATTTTTTCACATAATCACCAATGGTTGTTTCATCAAGTGACTGCATAACAGCTGCATATTCATCAGGCGTAATCGTACCGTTAAGCACGAGTCTCGCCATTACTTTATCAACATCTGATTTCTTATTTGGTGCTCCGTATCCTACGTTGGTAGAAATAAGTCTTTCTTTAGCAAGATGTGTATCAAGATCTACACCTACTGATTCTTTTAATAGTTCACCAGTTTGATCACTATCTGCAAGCATTTCATCCTTTGTTTTTACATCGTCTGAAACGACAATTTCTTTCCCTGCATCTTGCTGTTCTACAAGTTCTCCAAGTATCTTTCCAAAACGAGTGAAAACTTGTTCTGTCCAATTTTTATCTTTTTTATCTCCTCCAGAATGTAGCGCTACAACATCCTTCGTCGCTTTTATTTGTGCGGATTTTGACTTGCCTTCACAAGCTTCAGCTATTTCCTTATTATACTTACGCGCACCTCCTGCACCACGCCAATAGTTCAAGTAAACCATTACTTCTACGACTGCAGGATGGAATTTATCCATGTCGATTCCACTTTCATATTCTGGAATGGTAAGGTCTAATAATTTTAATGCCTGTTCCTTCGTAATCATCATCCCAGTGTTCCGAAGTTTAGAGGTCATCTCAGCGGCTTTTACCCCTTTAAGACCAGCAGCATCAGATAAGCTTTCAGCATCTGCCTCCGGAAATCCAGCATTGATTAATCTTGTTCGTACATCTGCTTTCACTCTACTTCCCATATCATATCCGTATCCAATTGTTAGACCTGAGTTATTAGGATAAGTTCCTAAGACATGTCCTGAGGGTAGGGTTTCGGTGTAAGCAGAATTATTGTAAATAGATCTTTTGGCACTTCTTACATAGGTTCCAGATGACCGTTTCACGAATCGGTCATTTTCATCTTTATTGTACTTAGCAACGTTGCCATTTGCTTTTTCAGCATCTGTTGCAGGTTTGAAAACTGCGAGATTCTCAGGCATGTGTGGTCTTCGGACATCGTGTTTTCCACCATCCATAAAACCTTCTATTCCTAATTGCATAAAGCCTTTAGAAATCTCGTAAGTTTCTTTTTCTGGACTATCGCCTTCTGGATTCGCAGCTGTTTTTTCTTGTTCAGACTCTTGTTTAGCGCCTGCTACTTGAGGTTCATTTAATTGGAATGGTGCATCTGCCTCACCATTAGATTGGCTGCCTTCGTTTTCAGCTTTAAGCTGAAGAACAGGCGGCGCCATTTGTAATTCATCTTGATTTTCGGCTTCCTCAGATTCACCATTAGGCGAAGAGGATTTGATAAAGTTTCTACTACCCCTAAATTTCATTGTGGTAAAATAGGATATTTAAACTTTATTGTCAATGCGATAAATGTTAAGTTCTATAAAGAAGAGCTTGTCATAATTTACTGAGCTCAGATAACTCATTAATATTCAATGTTCAACAAAACGGACGTGTTGCGTTTTTTTTATAAATATAATGCTAAAATTTATCGAATTCCGTGTTTGATTTCTTCAGTAGAACATTAATTGTAATATTAAAAGTACAATCTGACTCCTAATCCACCACCAAGATCCACGTTCGTTTTATCTAAAAGCGCTAACCTAGGTGTAACTCTTAAGTAAATTTCGAGTTGTCGGTAAACCATACTTAGACCTCCTGTTGCACTGATTCCTAGATCTATGGCATCCTTGAGTTCTTTATTATCAATAATTCCTACAAAAGCACCTGGTCCATATATGAAATGCAAATATTCAGAACCACCAATGTGTTTGTAATAAAGAGCATGAGCATTGACATAGAAAAACTTATCTAGATCCCAAGCAGCAAGAATATCCACCGTTGGACCTGCATTTCTATAAAAGTTTAAGGAAAGTCCCGAAGGTTCACCAAACTGTAATCCGATTCCCACATCACCAGAACTCCTTTGAGCATTTGCAGTTAAGAGTGTAAGCGAGATTAGTATTGATAATATGTATTTCATCTTTCGTTTTTATTTAAGAAAGATAGGATACATATTTTTTGTTCGATTTAGTGCTAAGCTATTTATAATGGTATAGCTATCGTTAATCTAAAAATAGCGCTGCAAATCTAATTGCAACGCTATGGTTTTTCTACTTTAATTCTCGAAATTATATTTCTGGTCCAGCAGCTACAATTTCTTTACTGGCTTGAGCTGCATATTTCTGAAAATTCTTTTCAAATCTCGCCGCTAAGTTCTTGGCTTGTTTGTCAAATTCTTCCTCATTTCTCCAAGTATCTCTTGGGTTCAGAATCGCATTCGGAACATCCGGGCAAGTCTTCGGAATCTGCAAATTAAAAATAGGCATCGTTTGATATTCTACACTTACTAATTTTCCAGTTAATGCAGCTTTAATCATAGACCTTGTAAATGCTAATTCCATTCTAGAGCCTTCTCCATAAGGGCCACCTGTCCAGCCGGTATTAATCAACCATACGTCGATCGTTCCTTCACCAGAATCTGTCCCTTTTTCAATTTTCGCTCCTAGTAAATCAGCATATTTTGTTGGATGCAGTGGTAAGAAAGGTGCGCCAAAACAAGCAGAGAATGTTGCTTGTGGTTCCACAATTCCTTCTTCTGTTCCAGCGATCTTTGCGGTGTAACCACTAATAAAATGATACATCGCTTGCTCCTTCGTTAACTTGGAAATCGGAGGCAATACACCGAAAGCATCACAGGTTAAGAAGAATATATTTTCAGGAAGGTCACCTCTTGAATTGTACATAATGTTATCGATGTGATAGATCGGATAACTTACCCTTGTATTCTGGGTGAGAGACACATCTTCATAATCGACCGTTCTTCCATCTTCTTTGAAACCCACATTCTCCAGCAATGCTCCGAATTTTATAGCACTCCAGATTTGTGGTTCCTTAGAAGCAGATAAATCGATGGTTTTCGCATAACATCCACCTTCAAAATTGAAAACAGAAGAATTAGACCATCCGTGTTCATCATCTCCGATTAATCGTCGATCAGGATCATTCGAAAGCGTCGTTTTCCCAGTTCCAGAAAGACCGAAAAATAATGCCGTATCTCCTTGTGTCCCTACATTCGCAGAACAGTGCATCGGAAGAACATTATGCTCCACTGGTAATATAAAATTCAACGCAGAAAAAATCCCTTTTTTAATTTCACCTGTGTAAGCAGTGCCACCAATGATGATGACTCGCTTTGTGAAATTAATGATAGAATAATTATTCTGACGTGTACCATTCACTTTCGGATCGGCTTCTACTCCTGGAAATGCATAGACATTCCAGTCTGCTTGAAATCCAATTAATTCCTTGGTACTTGGCCTAAGAAACATATTGTATGCAAACATAGATTGCCATGGAAATTCAGCATGAACTCTAACCTTTAGCTTGTAATTCGGATTAGCGCACGCGTGAGCATCTCTCGTGTAGATTGCATCGAGTCCATCCATGTATTTCATGGTTTTTTCGAATAACTCGTCGTAGTGCTTTTCAGAGATAGGGATGTTAATTTCACCCCAATCTACAACATCAGTTGTAATCTCATCTTTAACGATGAATCTGTCCTTTGGGGACCGTCCAGTGAACTTACCCGTATTAACGACGAGTGCACCAGAACTACTTAATTTTCCTTGATCCTTTTTGATGGATTCTTCCACCAATGCGGCTGGGAACAAGTTGTTTTTAATTCTTGTCATTAGTTTCTTTTTCTTTCGAGTGCAAAGGTATTTTTTTACTTTAAATTCTGCAATATATGTGCTACTCTTTCTATTTCTTCTTTGGTATTGTAATAATGTAATGATAATCTATTGCTGGAATCAATATTTTTATTGTTCATATCAGATAAAGATGTGAAAGGCAGACAGATAGAACTGTTTACTTTGTGCGCTTGTAAGTGTTGATGAATCTCTTCGGAGGTGTTTTTATTAGAGGTCAATGTTATAATTCCACTCCATTCATGACCTGGCCCATCTTGAATCGTTACACCTTCTATATTTCGGAATTTTTCTCTTGCAAACTCCGCTAATGATTTAATTCGCTTCCAAATGTTTTCAATTCCTAATTCATTAGCATATCGAATGGCTTCTTGGAAACCCATCATTGTTGCATATGGTTTTTCAAAGCATTCAAACATCTTAGAGGTATAATTGAGTTCGTATTTTTGTTCAGATTCCCAATTGGCCCCAATGGCCTCAAGCATGTAGGGATCTAGTTTGGGGTATATGTTTTTATTGGCATATAAAAAGCCCATTCCTCTAGGACCTCGAAGATATTTTCTACTTGTTGCAGTAAGGAAATCGCAGTGAACTTCATCGACATAAGTCGGATATTGACCTATAGACTGGCAACTATCTATCATGTAAAAAGCACCATGGTTCTTGGTGATTTCTCCGATCTCTGCGACAGGAGCAATAGCACCCGAACTTGTTGGCATGTGCGTTATAGAGACTAATTTTGTTTTCTTGCTCAGTGATTTTTTTAACAATTCAATGTCCACTGGACCTTGGTCGTTGCCTGGAATAGTTATGATCTGAACGCCTTTGTCATTTTTCAACTTAAGGTAGTTCAAAAAGTTATTGCTGTATTCTATTTCGCTTGTAATAATTTCATCATCTGGGGAGAAAGGGATCGCATAAAGTGCTTTAGAAAAAGCAGTGGAAGCATTATCCGTTATAGCGATTTCGTCAACTTCAGACCTAATAAGCTTTGCAATCTCAGTATATATTCCATTAATATCTTCAGTGTGTTTGGCTGCCATTTCGTATCCGCCTACATATTCTTCTTCTGTGAGAAAAGCTTTAATAGCCTGATTTACGATTCTAGGAGGTAAAGATGCGCCTGCGTTGTTAAAGTGAATAATGTTTTCGCAGTTCAAAGTATCTTTCCTTATTTTGTCGATATCCATAATAAAGATTTAATTGTACAATACATATGTTAAAGAAAGGTTTACTACAAATATGCTTTTTATTATTTTCAATTGTTGTTATTGGTCAAGTGAAATTTGAACCAGGATACTATATCAAAGAATCTGGAGAAAAAATAGAAGGGTATATTTTGAATATTGATTGGAAGAATAATCCTACTTCTTTCAATTTTAAGGAAACAGCTGAGGGTGATGATGTGGAAATCAGCATAGAAGATGCTTTAGAATATGGAGTAGATGGATTTTCAGCTTATCAACGACATGTAGTTAAAGTAGATCAGTCGCTGAATAATAGGACAGGGTTGTCATCTGAAAGAAACCCGAATTACAAAGAAGAAACGCTATTTTTAAAAATTCTGGTAGACAGTAACATTGGCTTGCTGAAATATGAAAGCAATCAATATGTTAGGTTTTTTTACAGGGAAGGCAAGAATGTACCAGTTCAATTAATTTATAAAAAGTATTACAAGACTTCTGATAGAATCGCGGAGAATGTAGATTTTCAGCAGCAGATTAAAAATTTAGCTGGCCAGACATTTATGAGTGCTAGTAAAGTGAATAGTCTGAAGTACACGGAGAAAAGTTTGGTCCAGGTATTCAAGGATATCAATGTAGGACAAGGGGCCGAATACACATCATATAGTTCTGAGCGTGTGCATCTCATTCCAATATATTCATTTGTGGTTGGGAGTCGATATTTGAACAATGAGATTAAGAATTCGTCTTCAAATTTTAAAGGTACAGCTGCTGCAAGTTTAAGTTACCTCTTAGGAGGAGAGGTAAAGATTGTTTTGCCATTTAGAAAGGATACTTGGAGCGTTTATATGGGGCTCTATTATCATAATCTTTCAGGCATGAGAGATATTGATTTTGTAAGTCAAAAGATTCCTCAATCGCAAGGGATTTTAGATATTAAGTACAACACTTTGGAGTTGAACTTGGGTTTTAGACAACGTTTTTTTGCAAACTCAAAACCGAAATATTACTTTTTCGGTGCAGGTTCTCTTAATATTGCGATGCAGCGAAAATTTGAAATCTTGGATTATATTGATTTAGAACCAAATACGAGTCTTAATTATAACGTAGGGATTGGATGCAATATAGTGCCTAGTTTTACAATAGAAATTTCTTATGCAACACCGAGAAATTACTTAAATAGCTATACTTTTTGGGATACTGAACAGCAAGGTGTTGGATTATTATTGAAATATCAATTGTAGAGGAAAAATTATGTTTAAAAAGACTTTAATACACCTATGTTTTTTATTCTTTTCATTGTCAGTCTTTGGGCAAATTAATTTTAAACAAGGTTACTACGTTAATACAACTGGAGAGAAAGTCGAAGGATTGATTTCTAATTCTGACTGGAGTGATCATCCTTCAGTTTTTTATTTCAAATCCAGTCCAGAAAGTCTAAATGTTGAATTAGGGATAAATGATGCTATAGAATATGGAATAGAGGGGCAATCAAAATTTCAGAAACATATTGTGGATATTGATAGATCATTGAGTAGCAGAGTAGGGATGTCTAATAAAAGAAATCCAATATTCGAAAAAGACACTTTGTTCTTAAGTGTGGTAATCGAAGGTTCTATCAGTTTGCTTAAGTATGAGAGCAATCAATATTTTAGATACTTCTATAAAGAAACGGGCAAAGCTCCCATACAACTAATCTATAAAAAATATTATAAATCCTCAGATCAAATTGGCCAAAATAAAGAGTTTCAACAACAGATTAAGAACCTTTCTGTGAATGGATCTATGAGTGATTCAGAGATGGGCAGAATTCAATATAATGAGAGAAGTCTATTCAGAATATTTAAGGAGCTGAATGAAAAGAACCAGACAGATTACATTACTTTTGGAGAAGATAAGGTGAATCAGAAAATACAGTTTTATGCTGTTGGTGGTACCCGATATTTGAACAATGAAATAAAGGAATTTGCAAACTATTACTCGGGTAGTGTTCCATATGAATTTACTTTTCTTATGGGACTTGAAAGTGAGTTAATCTTACCCTTTAAGAACAATAGATGGAGCTTATATTTTGGAAGTTATTTTCATAGATATTCAGGTGAAAAAGAAATTGAATATTCAAGTAGAATAATACCAAAATCTGTTGGGACTATGAATATTTCTTATAATACAATAGAACTTAATTTTGGCGTTAGAAACCGAGTTTTCATAAATTCGAGGCCAGTTTTTTATATTTTTCCAGCAATTTCTTTAAATTTTCCAATTAATGGAACGATATCGTTTCCTGAGGATAACACTTATAAAATAAATACTTGTTTCAATTATAATATTGGAATGGGATATAATCCTACATCAAAGATCACGATTGAACTATCTTTTTCGACTCTAAAGGATTTTCTTCATAAAACAGAATACCAAACTGAACAGCAAGGCATCGGATTGTTAGTGAAGTACAATCTGAATAGACAGAAAAGTTCGGAATAAGGTAGACCCTAATATTTACATTCCAGTTTAGAAAATGAATAGGTAAGCTGGGAATGAAATGAAGAGACTGCTTAGCCATTTTATATAGGAACATTCAGCTTTTCAATCCTTACCATCGCTGTACATCTATGCTAGGCTTCCATCTAAAACTGGACAGGTCCGAATCTCAATTTTTTTTGTTAGCTATTTCTTCACTATTTCGGCTTAACTGTCCCTGCTCTTACATCTAGTTTAAAGGTCCAAAATAACTGCATGCTGTAACCCTACATATTCCTCCGATACTTTCCACCTACTTGATAAAGTCCTGTCGTTAATTGACCTAAAGAACAAACCTTAGTTGCCTCCATTAGGGCATTGAATATATTACCATTCGATAAGGAAACCTGCTTAACATCTTCTATGGCATTAATAATTCGATCTGGATTAACCAACTTCATACCTTCGAGATTTTCAACTTGCAAATTCTTTTCTTCTACAGTCGCTCTAATCACCTCCTTTGGTAAAATAGTCTTAGAACCATCCTTTCCCAGAAAAGTATTCACACCAATAATCGGATATTCGCCAGTATGCTTCAGCATTTCATAATGCATACTTTCTTCTTGTATTTTTCCGCGCTGATACATGGTTTCCATCGCTCCTAATACTCCACCTCTTTCGGTTATCCGATCAAATTCTAACAACACCGCCTCTTCCACTAAATCGGTTAAATCCTCAATGATGAAAGAACCCTGAAGTGGATTTTCATTCTTGGCTAATCCCAGTTCCTTATTGATAATCATCTGAATAGCAACTGCTCTTCGGACAGATTCTTCCGTCGGCGTTGTGATGGCTTCGTCATAAGCATTCGTGTGAAGTGAATTGCAATTATCATAGATTGCATACAAGGCTTGAAGGGTAGTTCTAATATCATTGAATGCAATTTCCTGCGCATGCAGCGATCTACCTGAAGTTTGAATGTGATATTTTAGTTTTTGTGATCTTTCATTCGCACCATATTTATATTTCATCGCCTTGGCCCAAATTCTTCTAGCCACCCGACCGATCACCGCATATTCTGGATCGATTCCATTGGAAAAGAAAAAGGAAAGATTCGGTGCGAATTCATCAATTTTCATTCCTCTGGATAAGTAGTATTCTACGAAAGTAAATCCATTCGATAAGGTAAATGCTAATTGGCTAATCGGATTCGCTCCAGCTTCAGCAATGTGATAACCAGAGATAGAAACGCTGTAGAAATTTCGAACTTGGTTGGTGATGAAATGTGCTTGCATATCACCCATCAATTTCAATGAAAATTCCGTGGAAAATATACAAGTATTCTGCGCTTGATCTTCTTTTAGAATATCTGCCTGAACTGTTCCTCGAACGGACTTTAACGCTTTACCTTTTAGGTCATCGTAGATGCTTTCTTCTAGAATTTCATCGCCCGTTAACCCTAATAACATTAATCCTAAACCATTATTTCCTTCTGGTAAATCTCCATGGTATTGCGGTCTAGCCAAACCACGATTATCGTACTTTTTCTTAAATACGGATTCTACTTTTTCTTGTAATCCATGTTCAATAATGTATTTTTCACACTGTTGATCTATCGCTGCATTCATGAAATATGCACAGATGATCGCCGCAGGCCCATTAATCGTCATGGAAACGGAAGTCTTCGGATCGCACAAGTCAAATCCTGAATAAAGCTTCTTCGCATCATTTAGCGAACAAATACTCACACCAGAATTACCTATTTTTCCATATATGTCTGGTCGCATGTCTGGATCTTCACCATACAAGGTAACTGAGTCGAATGCCGTGGATAATCGCTTTGTCTCACTTCCTAGTGAAAGATAGTGAAATCGTTTATTCGTTCTCTCTGGTCCACCTTCACCAGCAAACATTCTCGTCGGATCTTCACCTTCTCTTTTAAACGGAAAAACACCAGCAGTAAATGGAAATTGACCAGGTACATTTTCTTGGAGTAACCATTTTAATAAATCACCCCAGTTCGAATACTTCGGTAAAGCGATTTTAGGAATCTGGTTTTTAGAAAGAGAGGTTGTGAAATTATTGATTTTAATCTCCTTGCCTCGAACTTTGAAACTGAAAAACTCCTCTCGATAAGCTGCTTTTGTATCTGGCCATGCTTCGAGGATTTTTAGATTGTTGGGAATGATTTGTTCTTTGATCTCTTCCTTTTTACGAGCTAAGTCTTCACTTTCCACATAAGCAGAAGCGACTTCAAGGCTTTGGAAATCACTGGCTAATTTGGCTTGTTGTTCTGCATTTTCATCATATTGCCTAATGGTTTCTGATATTTCACTGAGGTATCTGACACGCGCCCCTGGAATGATTACGTGCTTTTCGCTTTCTTTTAGGTCAATGTTTTCAAGTTCTTCAGAAGGATACAGAATCGTAATTAGTTTGTTGAAAAAGGAATTGGTTCCTGGATCATTAAACTGTGATGCAATGGTTCCGATGACTGGCATTTCATCAAGATCCTTATCCCATAGATCGTTGTTTCGCTGGTATTGTTTCTTAACATCTCTAAGCGCATCGAGAGAACCTCTCTTGTCAAATTTATTCAAGACGATGAGGTTAGCAAAATCTAACATGTCAATTTTCTCGAGTTGCGTCGCAGCACCGAACTCTGGTGTCATCACATAGACGGAAAAGTCTGCATGATCTACAATTTCACTGTCGGACTGTCCTATTCCAGAAGTTTCAAGAATGATGAGGTCAAATTTTGCCTTTTTATATATCGCAATAACACTGCTGATGTGCTTCGAAAGTGCAAGATTGTATTGTCTAGTCGCTAAAGAACGCATGAAAACATTCGGGTGATCGATAGCATTCATGCGAATCCGATCACCTAACAAGGCGCCACCTGTCTTCCTCTTAGAGGGATCCACGGATATAATGCCCAGCGTCTTGTCTGGAAACATTCTGGTATATCTGAGCACAAGTTCATCTACTAAACTGGACTTCCCTGCACCTCCAGTTCCTGTAATTCCTAGGACTGGACTGCCCTCAATTCCTGACCATTCTTTTATCCAATCCACTGATTTGTCAGGGTAGTTTTCAGCAGTAGTGATTAAAGAGGCGATGAGTGATGAATCAGAAATAGCAATATTTTCTGGAATAGACTTTACAGGTTCATGAGCAAAATCACATTGACCTAAAAGATCATTAATCATCCCTTGCAAACCCAATGCTCGTCCATCATCAGGGGAATAAATTCGCGTGATTCCATAATCCTGTAATTCTTTAATTTCTTCAGGTAGGATTGTTCCACCACCGCCACCAAATATTTTAATTTGTGAAGCTCCCTTATCTTGTAGCAGGTCGAAAGCATATTTGAAATATTCAATATGACCACCTTGGTAAGAAGTGAGCGCAATTCCTTGGACGTCTTCTTGGATGGCTGCATCGACGATTTCGCCTACTGACCTGTTGTGACCTAAATGTATAACCTCCGCACCTGATTTTTGCAGGATTCTCCTCATGATATTGATGGCAACATCATGACCATCAAATAAAGATCCAGCTGTTAATATTCTGATCTTGTTTTTGGATTGATATGGTTTTACTGTCTTCATATGTTCTCTTTCTCTCTTACCAGATTATAAATGGCTTTAAAAATTTCCTCTTCGTTAGGTTTAGAAGCATAATCACCGTCATTACCATAGGCTGGTCGGTGCGCTTTAGCAGTCAATGTCGCTGGTGGTCTATCTAGATGATAGTAAGCTTTTTGCTTTTCGATCACCTCTTGCATCATAAAGGCAGTGGCTCCTCCAGGCAAATCTTCGTCGATGAAAATTACGCGGTTCGTCTTCTTAATTGAAGCACCTATGACATGTTCTAAGTCAAACGGAAGTAAAGTCTGTACATCTATTAATTCAGGGCTGATTCCGAATTCTTGCAACCGCAAACAAGCTCTTTCCACTAACCTTAAGGTGGATCCATAACTAACTACTGTTACTTCTTCACCTGGAATTAAGATTTCTGGAACACCTAAAGAAATGCAATACTCACCTATGTTAGAAGGCATTTTTTCTTTCACTCGGTAGCCATTCAGACATTCTACGATGATTGCAGGATCTACTGATTTTAGCAAAGTATTATACATGCCAGCCGCTTGAGTCATATTCCTTGGTACCAGAACATGAATTCCACGCATCGCACCTAGAAGCATCGCCATGGGAGATCCAGAATGCCAGATTCCTTCCAGTCGATGACCTCTCGTTCTGATAATCGCAGGAGCGGATTGTTTTCCATTAGTACGATAGTGAAGTGTTGCTAGGTCATCTGAAAGCGGTGAAAAAGCGTATGGTAAATAATCGAGGTATTGAATTTCAGCAATGGGTCTTAATCCACGCATGGCCATCCCGATTCCTTGTCCGACGATGGTCCACTCTCTAATACCTGTATCAAAAATTCTGTCTTCGCCGTACTTTAACTGAAGGCCCGAAAAAGCTTGATTGACATCGCCAATTTTACCTACATCTTCTCCAAATGCATAAACTCTTGGATCTTTTTTAAAGAGTTGGTCGAAGTAGGCATTTAAGATTTGGAAGCCTGGAACTTCTTCAGCATCTTCATCAAATTCTACCTCGATAGGTGGCACTAAAAGAGCGCTTTTTGGTCCTTGATGTAGAAGATGCGTATTGAAATTTTCTTTTATGAAGCTGTGGTGATTATGAATCCATTCATCCAATGCTTCAGTCTTGATGTCCTTTGTAGAAAAGTTAAATTTGATACGTTCTGCAAAGGCGATCAACTCGGAATTATCAGCAAATACTTCTTTTTTTAATTTGGTTAATGCAAGCGGTAGGAAGTCATAATGATGATATACACTTGCCAAGTTTTCGATAATCGGGATGAGTTCAGCTTTCGCTTTAGCTATAGGCTCAGTGTACATTTTCCAAGCTTTATTCTTACCCTTATTAACGGATTCTTTTGCGCTTTTCTCTATTTTGGTCAGTACATCTGGATCTACATTAAAAGTATCTAGAATCCATGATTTTAATTTAGATAGTCCATCGAATTCAGCTTCCCATTGTAGTCTTTCCTTAGATTTGTATCGTTGATGTGAGCCAGAAGTAGAGTGACCTTGTGGTTGAGTGCATTCCTTTATGTGAAAAATAGCAGGAATATTGGTTTCCCGAATTTTAGAAATTCCATTATCGAATAGCTTTACAAGATTGTTGTAATCCCAAGCTAATCCGGTATAAATATCAAGGCCTTTTTCATGTTCATTCGCTTGGAAACCTTTCAGCACTTTAGAGATGTCGCCCTTTGTGGTTTGGTAAGAAGTAGGTACAGAAATGCCATATCCATCGTCGAGGATGATAAAGGCAATTGGGATCTGCATGATTCCAGCGGCATTAACGGATTCAAAGAAAACGCCTTCTGCCGTGGTGGCATCACCTACGATACAGAAAGTAACTTCATTTCCTCGTTTGCTAAAATTTGACTGGTTTCTTAAATAGTCATTCGACTGATAACTTTTCGTTGCTAAAGCAAGACCCAATGCTCTAGGAACATTGCTTGCCAGTGAAGCCATAGGAGCAGTGACGTTATATTGCTCAGACTGATCTAGCCAATTTCCTTCAGGATCTATCATTTGGGTTGCGAAGTGATTATTCATTTGGCGTCCGCCAGAATATTCATCATTTATAGCATCACCATAAAGCGCGGAGAAGTATTTTCTAGGATTCAGTAAGTCTTTCGCGAGAATAGCAGTCTGGTCTCTGTAATATCCTGCCCAATAATCACCTTTCTCGAAGCTTTTCGCTGCTGCAATGAGCGGCAATTCTTTTCCGGCTCCGCCAATTCCAAACTTAGCTTTTCCTGTGAGCACTTCTTTTCTCATGAGTAGACTCATTTCTCTACTCACACATGCTAGTTCGAAGTCCGCTAAGACTTCTTCAATGTCTAAATGGTTCGTGTCCTCATCGAAGGACTTCAATTTAGTTTTCATGTTTCTCTTTTTAATCATTGTTAAGAACTAAAGCTGCTATTTCAGATGGCTTAAATCGATAGCGAACTTATCATCATTCTAAAAGCACGCTAAAGCGGAATATTTCCGTGTTTGCGAGCAGGTCTAATAACAACTTTGTTTTGGATTGCACTAAACGCTTTTATCAATTTACGCCGAGTGGCTTTCGGCTCAATTATTTCGTCTATAAATCCTCTATCTGCTGCTGAATATGGATTCGCAAATAATGCGGCATATTCATCTTCTTTTTCTTTAAGTTTGGCTGTTTTGTCTTTTGCTTCAGAGATTTCTTTCTTGAAAATAATCTCACTTGCTCCTTTTGCACCCATAACCGCAATTTCCGCTTGTGGCCAAGCAAAATTAAAATCAGCTCCTATGTGTTTTGAGTTCATCACATCATATGCACCTCCATATGCTTTTCTAGTGATGACGGAAATTCTTGGTACTGTCGCTTCACTAAAAGCATATAGTAATTTGGCTCCGTTCAAGATTATTCCTTGCCATTCCTGATCTGTTCCTGGTAGAAAGCCTGGAACGTCAACAAGGACTAACATTGGCACATTAAAACAATCGCATGTTCTTACAAATCTTGCGGCCTTTTTAGAACTCTCTACATCTAGAACACCTGCGAGGCTAAAAGGTTGATTAGCAATGATTCCGATGCTTTTTCCACCTAATCTCGCATAGCCGACAATAATGTTATCTGCGTAGTTTTCATGGATTTCGAAAAAGCTGTCTAGGTCTACAATTCCTGCGATAACATCCTTCATGTCGTATGGCTTATTCGACGTATCTGGTAGAATGGTCTCTAATTCTTCTCGAATTTCATTTCCGAATTCGAACGGAAGATCTATAGTTTTTTCTTCGCAATTCTGAGGTAGATAGGAGAGAAGTCTCTTAATTTTTAAGATGCAATCTAGATCGTTCTGAGCGGTAAGGTGTGTGACACCAGATTTGGTAGAATGAGCACTTGCACCACCCAGGTCTTCGGCAGTAACCTCTTCATTGGTGACTGTTTTGACAACGTTCGGGCCGGTGACAAACATGTAAGAACTGCCCTCTACCATAATGGTGTAATCTGTCATAGCTGGTGAATACACGGCGCCTCCAGCACATGGTCCCATGATGGCTGAAATCTGAGGAACGACACCAGATGCTTGAACATTTCTGTAGAAAATATCGGCGTAACCACCTAGAGAACGAACGCCCTCTTGGATTCTCGCACCTCCTGAATCATTTAATCCGATAATCGGCGCGCCAGCTTTTATGGCGAGATCCATGACTTTACATATTTTTTCTGCGTGTGTTTCGGATAAGGAGCCTCCGAAAACGGTGAAGTCTTGAGCAAAAATGTAGACTAGTCTCTGGGCAATTGTTCCATAGCCGGTCACCACACCATCGCCATAGAATTTTTGATCTTCCATGCCGAAATCTTTGGTTCGATGCGTGACCAATCCACCGATTTCTTCGAATGAATCGTCATCAAGTAAGAGCTGAACGCGCTCTCTTGCGGTTAATTTTCCCTTCGCATGTTGTTTGTCAATTCTTTTTTGACCTCCACCAAGATGGGATAACGCTATTTTATCTTTTAATTCTTTCATTTTACTTCTTTTTTTCTCGGAATAAATTCCTAGCTCCAGTTCAAAGTTCTACAACCAATTAAGTCTCTCAAATGGACCTCGTACTTTAGTGCGAGACACCCTTAATCAAAATCTCTAAAATTTGTATTGCTGCTTTCGAAATAACCGTTCCAGGTCCGAAAACACCCAACACACCTTTATCAAACAAAAACTGGTAGTCATTTGGTGGAATTACTCCACCTACAATCGTGTAAATATCTGGTCGTCCTATTTTTTCTAACTCATCAATAACCTCGGGAACCAACGTTTTGTGTCCCGCTGCAAGTGACGAAATACCTAAAATATGGACATCATTTTCAGCAGCCTGTTTCACAGCCTCTTTCGGCGTCTGGAACAAAGGTCCGATATCTACATCAAACCCAATATCCGCAAAGCTTGTAGCAATTATTTTAGCGCCACGATCATGCCCATCTTGACCTAATTTAGCAATCATAATTCTCGGTCTTCGACCTTCTAATTCAGCAAATTCATCTGCTAATTTCTGAGCCTTTTGGAATGATTCGTCCATCTTTATACTATTAGAATAAACTCCTGAAATAATTCTGGTGTTGGCTTTGTAACGTCCGAAAACTTCCTCTAAAGCATCCGAAATTTCTCCAAGTGTCGCTCGGGCTCTAGCTGCCTCTACTGCAATAGCCAGTAAATTGCCCTGTTGATCTCGCGCACATTGAGTAAGTGCTTTAAGTTGTTTTTCTACCTCTTTTTCATCTCTTTCGGATTTGATTTTGAGGATGCTAGCAATTTGAGATTCACGCACCGCTTTATTATCAACTTCTAAAAAATTAAGATCTTCTTCTGAGTCATTTACAAATAAATTGACACCGATAATATGCTCTTGGCCACTATCTATTCTTGCTTGTTTACGAGCAGAAGCTTCTTCGATTCTTAGCTTAGGAATTCCTTTTTCTATCGCTTTTGTCATCCCACCTAACGCTTCTATTTCAGAAAGATGTTGTTTCGCTTTCTCGATGAGATCTGCAGTTAGATTTTCTACATAGAACGAACCTCCGTATGGATCGATATAGTCTGTTATGCCTGTTTCTGTTTGTAATATTTTTTGAGTTTCCCGAGCAATTTTAGCGGAATATTCAGAAGGTAGAGCAATCGCTTCGTCTAATGCATTCGTATGCAGTGACTGGGTACCACCCATCACTGCGGATAAAGCTTCTACCGTTGTTCTGCCGATATTGTTATATGGATCTTGAGCAGTTAAACTCCATCCTGAAGTCTGGCAATGAGTTCTTAGCATCTGAGACTTAGGATTCGTGGGTATAAATTTTCCAACAATTTCTGACCATAAAACTCTAGCAGCTCTCATCTTCGCTACTTCCATAAAATGTTTCATTCCGATTCCCCAGAAAAAAGAAAGTCTAGGTGCAAAATCATCAATAGAAAGTCCCGCGTCTATTCCAGTCTTAATATATTCTAGACCATCTGCTAGCGTATAGGCTAATTCAATATCTGCAGGTGCTCCAGCTTCATGCATATGATATCCGCTGATGCTTATGGAATTATACTTAGGCATGTGCTGCGCTGTATATTTGAAAATATCCCCAACAATTCTCATCGATTCTGCAGGAGGATAGATATAAGTATTTCGAACCATGAATTCCTTAAGAATATCATTTTGGATTGTTCCTTTTAATGATTCTTTAGCAACGCCTTGTTCTTCAGCAGCAACAATGTAGAAGGCCATAATAGGAATTACTGCACCGTTCATAGTCATCGAAACAGACATTTTATCTAACGGAATTTGGTCAAACAACCGCTTCATATCTTCTACCGTGTCGATAGCAACTCCCGCCATGCCCACATCACCACTCACTCTTTCGTGATCAGAATCATAACCTCTGTGTGTCGCTAAATCAAATGCGACGGAGAGTCCTTTTTGTCCTTGTGCTAGGTTTTCGCGATAGAATTTATTAGAGGCTTCCGCCGTAGAAAATCCGGCATACTGCCTAATGGTCCAAGGTCGACCTTGATACATTGTTGCGTATGGACCTTGCAAGTAAGGCGGCTTGCCCGGCGCTAAGTTTTCAAGTTCTGAAGGCCTAGCGTCGTAATTATTTTTAATTAGAATACCTTCAGCACTATCCCAAGTTCGGTCCGATGGGCTATTTTGCTCTTTGAAAGCGGAAAATGATATGGGATTAAACTTGCGTTTCATTACTTTAATTTGAAATTATCTGCAACTATTAAATCTTTACCACCTCCAGTATAATTGTAAAATCCTTCGCCAGATTTTCTTCCCAGTTTACCTGCAGTAACCATATTCACCAGTAAAGGACAAGGTGCATATTTCGGGTTTCCAAAACCATCTTGCAACACCCTCAGAATAGCCAAACAAACATCAAGTCCTATGAAATCCGCAAGCTGAAGTGGTCCCATTGGATGCGCCATTCCTAATTTCATAACCGTATCTATTTCTTCCACTCCAGCCACGCCTTCATATAAAGAAAGGATCGCTTCATTGATCATGGGCATTAGGATTCGGTTAGCGATAAAGCCTGGATAGTCATTCACTTTTACTGGTGATTTTCCTAATTTGGATGAAAGACTCATGACCGTATCTAACGTTTCAGATGACGTAGCATAACCACTAATTACTTCTACTAGTTTCATGATCGGAACTGGATTCATGAAATGCATGCCGATTACTTTTTCAGATCTAGAAGTAACACTAGCAATCTTAGTGATCGAAATAGAAGAGGTATTCGTTGCTAAGATGCAATCTGAAGGTGCATGTTCATCGATAGATTTGAATATTTTTAGTTTTAGGTCAATGTTTTCAGTAGCTGCTTCGACAACAAGCTCAGCTTGACTAACGCCTGATGCAAGATCTGATGAAGTCGTTATATTTTCTAATGTCGCCTTCTTTTGATCTTCACTAATTTTTTCCTTTTGTACCATTCGATCTAGATTCTTAGCAATGGTTTTCATAGCTTTATCTAGTGCCTCCTCAGAGATATCGATTAAGGTAACCTGATATCCATTCATCGCGAAAACATGAGCTATTCCGTTGCCCATTGTTCCTGCTCCAATCACGCTTATATTTTTCATCCTATTCATTTTTATAATCAGTGCTTATTCCTTTTAGACCATGCTTTTCCACATGATTCTATGGGTTTTAATTTGGATTTTTGATCTAAGTAATACTTAAGAGCTATCATTGCTGCTGCGTTTTCTTCTTCGGGATTACTCATTTTCTCCGTAGAAAAGTATTTTTGAACGAAGTGTGTGTCAAACTTTCCAGATTGAAATGCTTCATGATTAGCAACGAAATGACCAAATTCAAGTGTCGTCGCAATCCCTTCGATTTCATAAGCTTCGATGGCTTCTGACAATAAAGTTATAGCCTCGGTTCTCGTTTCTGCATAAGCAACTAGTTTTGCAATCATCGGGTCATAATAGATCGGTATTTCGTCTCCTTCTTCGTAAGCATCGTCTACTCTAATGCCTTCGCCAACTGGAATTTTATAAGTTTCCAATGTTCCAATGTCAGGGAGGAAATCTTTCGTAGGATCTTCAGCATAAACTCGTAGTTCTACCGCATGCCCTTTTAATTGAACTTGGTCTTGGGTGTAAGCAAGCACTTCATTTCGCGCTACTTTTATTTGCTGCTCCACAAGGTCTATGCCCGTGATCATCTCCGTAACAGGATGTTCCACTTGCAATCGGGTGTTCATTTCTAGGAAATAGTAATTAGATTGTTCGTCCAATAAGAATTCTACAGTTCCTGCACCGGAATAATTACATGATTTGGCAACTTTTATGGCGGCCTCGCCCATTTCTTTCCGCAGCTCTGGCGATAATACCGCCGATGGTGCTTCTTCTACTACTTTTTGATGACGTCGCTGTATACTACATTCTCTTTCGAACAAGTGAATGACATTACCATGGTTGTCAGCAAGGACTTGGATTTCAATATGTTTCGGTGATGCAATATATTTTTCTATAAAAACTGCGCCATCGCCGAAAGCAGACTTCGCTTCACTAACCGCTCTATCCATCTGACTTTCAAAATCTTTGCTTGATTCCACAATTCTCATCCCTTTTCCACCTCCACCTGCAGAAGCTTTGATTAAGATTGGGAATCCAATTCCAACAGCTATATTTTTTGCTTCTTCTATATTCGTGATGGCTTGATCGGTACCCGGAACCATTGGAATGTCGTATGCTTTTACAGCAGCCTTGGCTTCTAATTTGCTACCCATAATATTGATGGCATGTTCAGAAGGACCGATAAAAATCATTCCAGCCGCTTTCACTGCTTTAGCAAAAGCTGCGTTTTCACTTAGGAACCCATATCCTGGATGAATGCCATCGACATTCAGCTCTTTAGCTACCTTGATGATATTATCACCATCCAAGTACGATTGATTCGAAGGAGCTGGGCCAATTAATACTGCCTCATCTGCAAATCTAGTATGTCTAGCTTCAACATCCGCTTCAGAATAAACCGCTACAGTCTTGATTCCAAGTTTCCTTGCAGTACGCATTATTCTCAAGGCAATTTCACCTCTATTTGCAATTAGTATTTTCTTCATTTTAAAAATTTATTCCAGGCTTCTTCTGCCAATTCATTCGTTCTTTTTTCTATGGTGTAACTTCCTTTTAGTGGATCTTTCACCAAATCTATATTGCCTTCTTCTGCTAATAGATGGTGCAGGTTTCTAGTGATTCTAGCACTAAAAGCCTTACTTTTTTGATCACTTTTTGGTTCCTCAATTAAAATGGCGTCAGCAGAAGCAACTGCTGCGGAAGTAAGTTGTAAACTTGCTTTGATAAAGTTTTCTTCTATTGATTTTTCTTCCTTATAATCTCCGGAAGTTGCTAAAATATGTAGTGGTCTATATTCAACTTGGAAGGATTCTAACATCAGTGACCAAAGCGCTTTTATTGCTCTTATTTTACAAATACTCGAAATGTAATCATCATCTATTTTATATTTTACACAGAGGTGATGGTCAATGTTGTCTCTACTTTCAAAATGCTGTCTCCATGTGTTCAAACAATTCACAGCTTCGGCTATAAAATCGGAATTTTGAAATGTAAATGAAAAGTAGCTCAGGTTTGAAGAAGTGTTCTCGGAAATAATTTCAATTGGCAGTGTAGCATTTATGTCCAATTTTAGCACTTTTCTGATGCTGTTAAGATTTCCACTGAGATAGAGATGAATAAGTTTGGTGTCAATTCCATGAAACAGTGATTCGATTGCAACAGCATCTAGTTCTGTTTTGAAATCTAGACTTAATGCAGATGCTCCATTGACCAATGCATCTAACATTTCAACTTGGCTAGGATTTACAAAGTGTTGCACAATCAACCATTGATTTTCACCTTTTAACAATCCGCTCATGCTTCTGAATCAATTTCGATCATCAATTGAGCTTTTTCAACTTTATCTCCTTTCTTGATTTTGATGGATTTCACTACACCTTTTCCATTAGCTTTAATAATGTTTTCCATCTTCATCGCTTCGAGGATGACTAAAGGTTGATCTTCATCTACGACATCACCTTCCTTAATGAAGATGTCGATAACGAGACCAGGCATTGGGGAGTTAATATTGCCAGCATTCGGTTTGTTGATTATGTTTAACCCCATGTTGGAAATCAGAACATCTAATTCGGTCTGGATAGAAATATGATGAGTTTTTCCGTTGATCCTAACTTTAATTTCTTTGGGATCTGAAGAAGTTATGATTTCTGCTTCGTAATTCTTGTTGTCCACTCGATAATTGACGAGTTTTTCAGAAGCAAAATGGAAGTTTCCTTCTAGTGTTCTATCTTCATTAATATAGATGATTTCTCCAGCCATTTAACTAAGTTCTTAATTAATTATAGAATACAGCAAATATAGTAAATATTGAATTCGATTAATAAGTTTAAAAGATTAAATATATATTTACAATTCATTCGTTATTTAATTGAGAACTTATTCAATTAAAAGTTATTATGGAAAAGAGGAGCCCTGGAAGGCCCAATGATAAGCACAGTACAGATTTGGATATGATTATGAGATCATCCATCAAGGAATTTGCTAGGCAAGGGTATGGCGGAGTCACGATTAATAGTCTTGCGAAGAAAGTTGGGATCGCGGATTCTTTGTTCCACTATCACTTTGGATCTAAGTTGAACCTTTGGAAAAGTTGCATGACTTTGATCGGAGAGGAGATTACTTTGAAATTTGAAAATCTTAGCAAGTTAAGTTCCGATATTAATGGCTTAGATCGGTTGAAGTTATTTAATAAACAATTGGTTTATGTTTCAGCTGAGTATCCAGAATTTCAGCAAATTGTTGTTCAAGAGGTTTTTTCTGAATCCGAACGGTCCATTTGGTTAATATCTGAATTGCTCAGACCGATATATGCATATTTTAGTGAAATATTGGAAAGTGAGCAGGAAAAAGGAAATATGAAAAAAATTCCTGCAGCTAATTTAACGAGCTTTATCATAGGATCTATAACAACCTTGTTTTCTCGATCATTCCAGATGAAAAAGTTATATGGTATCGATGCCTTTTCCCCTGAAGAAATAGAAAAGCATGCTGAAGTGATGAATGAGTTGATCATCGGCGCATTGAAAATATAGGATAGCGCACAGATATTGAAGAGACACTTCTTCCATTCAAAATATCTGCTTAGATTTTAGTTTCAAAAAATAATTTGATTTTTTTTTTGACGGGCTTAAACCTTTCTTTAACCCTTAGGTCTAAATCAAAACTTAACTATGATTTCTAGAATCACCATCGGAATATTTTTCTTTCTTCCTTTCCTTATTTCAGCTCAGACATTTGAATTAAAAGGTAAAGTTGAGGATACCAACAAAGAGCCATTAATCGGTGCAAATATTGCGTTGATCCAGGATGGTGAGAATGTTTATCAAACCATAAGTGATGTGGATGGTACCTACCTTTTTGATAATGTAGAAAGAGGAGATTATCGTTTGAAAATCACTTATCTAGGATTTTTCAATGTCAATGAAGACGTAAACATTGAAGATAATGTTACTCTAAAAACAAAGACCATGTACGCTTCACCTGTAGGTCTAGACGAAGTAGTAGTGGAAGGAAAAGTTCCATTAGCGACTCAGAGTGGAGATACTACACGTTACAATGCTTCACAATATAAAGTGCTCGCTGATGCATCGACTGAAGACTTAGTTACAAAAATGCCTGGAATTACCATGGAAAATGGAGTGATTTCAGCGGAAGGTGAAACAGTGCAAAAGGTACTTGTGGATGGTAAAGAATTTTTTGGAAATGATGCGACGGCAGCATTGAAAAATTTACCTGCTGAAGTGGTTGATAAAATTGAGATCTTCGATAAGAAAAGTGAGCAAGCAGAATTTACAGGATTCGATGATGGTGAAACCACTAAGACAATCAATGTTGTAACTAAAATAGATAAAAGAAACGGGCAATTCGGAAAAGCATATGCAGCGATAGGCACGGAAGCTCATTATAACTTGGGTGGTAACTTTAGTTTGTTTAATGGTGATCAGAGAATTTCATTTATCGGACAGGCTAATGATATCAACATCCAGAATTTCTCATCTGAAGATATTTTAGGAGTGAGTGGTGCAGGCGGTGGACGAGGAAGAGGCCGTGGTGGCAGAGGTGGCGGAGATAACGGTTTTCAGGTTTCTCAACAAGGAGGAATTTCTGCGACGAATGCTTTCGGTGTCAATTTTAGTGATGAGTGGGGCGAAAAGACAGAAGCAACATTTAGTTACTTTATTAATCAGAATGAAAACTTCTCTGAAGAATATATTGCAAGACAATTTTTCGATGCAGATGGCGAACAAAGCGGATCTGTGTACAATGAAGAGAATCTAAGTACTTCTAATAATTATAACCATAGATTTAGCGGAAAATTTGAGTTTAAAATAAATGACAACAGTTCATTTCAGATTAGACCAGGTGTGAGTTACCAGCATAATAATGGTCTTTCGTCTACACTAGGAAATACATATAGTTTTTCTGATCCAGTTAATAATACTGTGAATGAATTTGATGCATTGAATAAAGGCTGGAATATTAATAACTCAGCTATTTTAAGACACAAGTTTGGTGAATCAAGAAGAACACTTTCTCTAAGCTTAAGAAACCAGTATAGCGATCAGCAAGCTAATTCTAACTTGCTTTCTACCAGTCAATTTTTTAATCCAATCTTAGAGACTGATGAATTGGATCAAATTGCAATTTTGGACAATGCTGGATGGAATAATTCTGCGAACCTTGCCTTTACTAATCCAATAGGCGAGAAGTCAATGTTAAGTGTGGAATACCGATTGAGTCTAGAATCTGATGCATCTGAAAAGGAAACATTTGATGCGAACGAAGCTGGCAAGTATGAATTATTAAATGAATCATTGACGAACGTTTTTGACAATGATTATGTGACACATTCAGGAGGATTATCTTACAATTATAGAGTAGGGAAGTCGATGGTAGTAGCTAAAGGATCTGTTCAATATTCACAATTAAATACAGAGCAACAATATCCTTTCGAGGCGTCATTGAATCGTTCGTATGTAAACTTTGTGCCTTTTGCTATGTGGAGTTTAAACATTGACCGACAAAATAATGTAAGAGTTATCTACAGAACAAATACACGTAGACCTAGTTTGACTCAATTACAAGAAGTGGTTGATAATAGTAATCCAGTTCAGTTATCTATCGGTAATGCAGCATTAGATCAGCAATTCCAACACAGTGTTTTTGCGAGATTCAAAAGAACCAATACGGAGAAAGGTACGGTGATGTATGGTTTAGTGGGAGGAAATGTAACTAATAATTACATTGGTAATAGCTTATATACTTCACAATCGAATAGTGAATTAGCTCAGGAATATAATTTAGGTCAAGGAGCTCAGATTTCTCAACCTGTAAACTTGGAAGGTTACTGGGATTTCAGAACATTCTTTACCTATGGATTGCCTGTGTACTTTATAAAGTCTAATTTGAATATTAATCTTTCGGGTAATTTCTCTAATACGCCAGGATTAATTGATGACCAATTAAATAATGCGCAGTCGAATACTTATGGCGCTGGACTATCATTAACAAGTAATTTTAGTGAGAAATTGGATTTTAGATTAGGAAGCAATACGAGTTATAATAGTGTTGCAAATGATATCAATACTAGGCAGAATTCAAATTTCTTAAATCAGCGTACTTCTATAAGTATGGATTGGGTAATGCCAAAAGATATCGTCTTCAGAACGGATTTTAACCACCAGTTTTATAAAGGTTTATCTGAAGGATACAATGAAGATTATTTCATTTGGAACTTAGCGATCGGTAAGAAGATCTTTAAGAATAAATTAGGCGAGCTTAATGTTTCCGTATACGATTTATTGAATCAGAATGTTAGAGTAAATAGAGAAGTGACAGGAAATTACCTAGAAGATGTAAGAACGAATGTTTTACAGCGTTATGTGATGGTCAATTTTATCTATAATTTCAGAAATTTCGGTGAAATGAAGGCAGAGAAGAAACCTTCACGTGATTTCGGTGGAGGAAGAGGTGGAAGATTTTAATTAAAAAATATAAATATAAAATAATGAAGAATTTAATATTAATGATGTTTCTTGGGTTGGTAACTTTCCAAGTTCAAGCTCAAGGGCAGGGTCAAGGTGAAAGAAGAGTGGAAAGACCTTCAGAATTAGAAAGTGCTGCGTATATTGCAATGGTAGACAGTATGAGTCTAGATGCAGAACAAAAGATTCAATTTGATGCAGTACAAGTGATGTATCAAGATAAATTGAAGAAAATGATGACGGAGGCAAGAGAGAAAGGTGTAGAAAGAGAAGAAATTAGAGAGGTGATGCAAGGATTGAATAAAGAACAAGATGGCGTTTTGAAAAATTTATTGACAGAAAGCCAATATAAAATTTATACAGAATATAAAGCTGAAAGGCAGAAAAACCGTGGCAGTCGTCGAGGAAATCGAGGCGGTGGCGGAGGTAGAGGATAACGCCTATGAAAATAAAAACCCCGAAGATTCCACATGCTGTAACACTGTTGTTTGTCATCATTATTTTGGTGACGATTATGACTTACATCTTACCAGCAGGGGCATTCGAAAGGGTAGAGGTGGATGGAAGAAATAGAGTTGTCCCAGGGTCATATTCTGTAATGGATGCAACACCTGTAGGATTGCTAGATATGTTCCGAGCCATTCCTTTGGGTTTTAAAGCAGCAGTTGAAATAATATTTATAGTCTTAGCCGGAGGGATTATGTTCGGCATCATGTCGAAAACCAAAGCTATCGAAAATAGCATTGGGACCTTGGTTAAAACATTTGGCTTAAAACGAAAGTATATGATCGTTGTGATCATGACTTTCGTTTTTGGTTTTTTAGGGGTAGCGGTTGGTTATGAGAATAACATTGCTTTAGTGCCTATCGCAGCAGTTCTGAGTTTAGCGCTCGGTGGAGATCTAATTCTAGCTGCAGGAATTTCTGTAGGAGCGATGACCGTAGGTTTCGGTTTATCTCCCATTAATCCATATACGGTCGGAACTGGTCATAAAATTGCCGAATTACAGATGTTTTCAGGCGCTGGTCTACGATCTGCATTGTGTTTTATTGGACTGTCTCTGATGGCTTTATACAATGTCCGTTATTTTAAGCGAATAATTGCAGATCCATCTAGAAGTCTAGGTATAGGTTTAGATGTGGATGGTGTTTCTTTAGATATGGAAATAGAGGAGTATAAAATGGACCTCAAGAGCTGGATGGTGTTGGGGACTTTTATGATCGGACTAGCAGTTATTATTTATGGTGTTTTCAACTTAGGTTGGTATATAAATGAGTTGTCTGCTGTCTTTTTAATGATTACAATTGTTTGTGGTATTATCGCCAGAATGAATCCAACGGATTTCAGTGAAACGGTTTTGAAGTCAGTGGCTGCAGCTGCACCTGGAGCATTTATGGTGGGATTTGCTACGACCATAAAAGTGCTCATGGAAATGGGGAATATAGGTGATACGATATCTTACGAGCTTTCTGACATGCTTCAAGGTCTGTCTACTTACTCATCGGCAATTGCTATGTCGGTTTCTCAGTGTGTTATTAACTTTTTTATACCATCAGGAAGTGGACAAGCGCTTGCTACGTTACCAGTGATGATTCCTTTAGGAGAAGTCCTTGGTTTAACTCCGCAAACGGCAATTCTTGCATTTCAGATAGGAGATGGCGTTACCAATTTATTGAATCCTACACTCGGTGGTCTTATTGCCATGTTAGCGATGTGCCGAGTTCCATTGGATCGATGGCTGCGTTTTATTTTTCCATTGTCAATGTTGATATTAGTGATATCGTGGGTATTTTTGGTTATTGCTGTTTTCACGGGTTATAGTTAAGGTAGGTTGACTCCAAAAAAACATTCATAGCCTCACTTGAGGTGAGACCATGAAGTTTTTATAGTTTTCCACTATCTTCACCTTATGAACGCAACTCAAATTCTAGAAAAACTGGTTTCCTTCCCAGTACTCGGCGGAGAAAGTAATCTGACCATTATTCATTGGATTAAGGAGTATATCGAATCATATGGTGTGGAATGTGTAATGGTTCCACATTCAACGGAAGCAAAAGCATCTTTACATTGTAGGATAGGACCTGCCGTAGACGGAGGAATTATTTTATCTGGACATACAGATGTCGTTCCTGTCGCGGGGCAAGATTGGGATACCGATCCATGGGTGCTGACTGATAAAGGAGACGGTAAATTATACGCCAGAGGATCATGTGACATGAAAGGTTTCCTAGCTTGTGTCCTAGCGGTGTTACCTGAAATGGTAAAAGCAAACCTTTCCAAGCCTATCTATTTTGCTTTTTCATATGATGAGGAAATCGGTTGTCTTGCTGCGCCAGAGTTGGTCCAAGCGATTAACGATTTTTATGATGAGCAACCAGCTTATGCTATTATTGGTGAACCTTCCTTGATGCAGCCTATGATTGGCCAAAAAGGGATCGTAATTTATGAAACCATTGTCAATGGATCGGCTGGACATTCAAGCAGAATTAAGCAAGAGGTAAGTGCCATTCACGAAAGTGCAAGATTGGTGTTATGGCTAGAAGACAAAATGAATAAACTTGTGGAAGCTGGGCATATCGATGATCGATTTCATCCACCACATACTTCGATTCATTGTGGCATGTTGAGTGGAGGCATTGCTCCAAATGTCATTGCGGATAAGGCTAGATTTACTTGGGATGTGAGGGTAATTCCTAAAGATGTTGCAGCTGATATTCTGTATGATTTTGAAATTTATTGTAGAGAGAGCGAAGATCAATTAAGAAGTGTTTTTCCAGGGTTTAAAATTGACACAATAGAAATTCATCCTGACGTTCCTCCATTAGATACTGAGGAAAATGCAGATATAGTTGGATTTACGCAGAAGGTTGCTGAAAATCCTACTTGGGATACGGTTTCCTATGCTGCCGAAGCTGGCCAATTCGCTGAAGGTGGCTATCAAGCAATTATATGTGGTCCTGGGTCGATCGAACAAGCCCACCGTGCGAATGAATTTATTGCTAAATCAGAGCTGGAAAAGGGCGTTGTAATGATTCAAAATATTGTGAAAGAATTATCAGAGTAAGCACCGGAATGAGTTTTTAACGGTTCGGTGATATGAAGCGGACGCAGCGATAGCAATTCTGATCTTATATCACTTGTTAGAGAGAGTTAGCTAATGTTGTTTAGTCTATCCCTGAGATTTTTAAGCTTGTCAATAAGTTCTTCAAATGATAAAGTTACTCCGTAAAACATTGATTCTTTCATGTTTCTGTAGTCTTGCTGCCATTGTTTGATTACTTTTTTCGGTGGAATGAAATCAATGTATTTATGCTGATGCTTATTATAATCGACCCAGGTTATGTTTGTAATCATTTTTCTATGTTCAACTATTTTATTGTATAATTCAATGTCACTTATTGCATCTTCAAGAAAATCAGAATTCATTAATTTTTCAATATCATATAAATGCCTAGTCATTCGGTCATGACGAATAACTTTACCTTCTGGCTTTTGGAACTCTTCATGAAGAAGAAATATTTTTTCTAACATCGTTCGTGTAGGTAATACCGTTGGAACATGTATTGCATTATCCGAAAATGTTTGATCTGGATAAACTTGACCAATGAAAGAAACCATACTTCTTAACTCATATGGATCTCTTAATGATCTCGAGCTAATTTCAATCAGTATTCTTGGTTTTATATACTCAACTTCTTCGGTTATTGGCTCATATTTTAGTTCAATTGACATTGGATCTGTGTCCGATTCTTCAAAATCAACTAGAGTTAGAACATACTCTTTTATTCCATTCTCTTTTAGCCTATTTCTTAATACTGGTACAAATTTTTCATTTACAAACTTTGCAGCATCCTTTCTTAATTTTCTTACACCACTTTTAGTTAAGTCTCCTCCGAAATTCAGGTAAGATCTATCAATACCTAAATCTATATCTTCGGAAAATCTTTCTATTAAATTCCAACCTTTACTAAGAGAAGTACCTCCTTTAAAAACAATATGCTCTCCATATTCGGTTTTAAAAATTGCCTTTAGCGCAATCATAACCCAAAAGTCTTTTTCTATTGCTGTTGGAATGATGCCAATTCTAGTGCTAGTTTGGTTAATTATTTCTTTGCGTTCATTAATTTTCAAGTTGAACCATTCTTCCATAATAAATTAACGTTTAGTAATTAAATCCCTTATCCAACTTGGTGCTAGTTTGATGTCATGTTTAATATCTTCGTTTGGTATTTCTGCCAGTATTTTATTTATCTTTTTCTTTACTTCAAGCGTTATGTTGTCTTTTTTCATATGCTTTAATGCTTGAATGATTAGTATCATTCTATCATTTTTGGCAGCAAGTAATTTAGTTGGTGCAGATTTAAATTTAATTGAACCACTTCCTATTGTAATTTTTCTTGGGCTACCATCTGTTAGGTAGACTACATTCACGGGCACCTGTGTTGAAAAACCTAACTTATTTAGAGCATAGAGACCGGTTGGGATTATCCGTGCCTTATCTCGCTTTGCTATTGCTTTTGCAATATCTTCAATAGTTGGTAACAATATACCTAGTACTTTATGTTTTTTCGGAAATAGATATATGCCCCTTGCTAGCCTTAATAATACTCCTTTGTCCTCTAATCTATTTAGCGCTTGTCTTACAGCTGTTGATGAGCCATATTTGTTAAAATTATCCGGAAAAAATATTTTACCACGTTTGTGATTATATATTGACTTAAGTATTTGATTTTCAACTGAAAGTGTCATTTTTACGATTTCATTTCTGTCACAAAAATATAATAAAAACGTGACAAAACTACACTCGGACCTAATTATGTGTTTGAAAAAACAAAGAGGTGGGAAAGACACTCATGAATCTTTGATTCATGAGTTGATAATATTGATAACAACAATGCATAGTGAAATGCAACAAAGTTGGAAGTCTTTCAGACCATTTCACTATGCATTGTTGTTATCGACGGAGGTAGATGATTTTATTGACAAAGTCAAGTATTTAAAGCTATTACATTCTATATGTTTTTGATTTATAAATATTTATACATGCCAAATTAATATATTGTTTAAAATTCAAAATTCTCTCTAACCACTTTTTAGAAGAAATTATATTTGTCAAAGCGGTATCGCTGGGGAAATCATTATAGGGCTGGTCTTATGTTTAAATATTAATTCTGGCTTTGAAAACTTATCAAGCGTAAAACATATCATGAAAAACATTTCATAGCCTCACTTGATGTGAGACCATGAAGTTTTTCTAATTCATAGCCTCCGTTGGTGATCGGACAATTCACTAGATGTGACCATGAAGTTTTTCTAATTCAGATTGATGGATTTCATGTCTTAATTCTATCGCCAGACATGAAAACATATCATGAAAAACATTTCATAGCCTCACTTGATGTGAGACCATGAAGTTTTTCTAATTCATAGCCTCCGCTGGTGATCGGACAGGGCACTTGATGTGAGACCATGAAGTTTTTCTAATTCATAGCCTCCCGTAGGTAACCGGATAGACTACTTGATGTGAGAACATGACGTTTTTCTATTTTAATTCAAAATTATCCGTCCGAAATGGTGTTACCGGATAACCTGCCTTGCTGAATAAATTGGCGTCCGCTGGATTAATCTCCCATGCATATCTTACCGCTACAGGTTTCGCAATATCTTCACTCCATACGGTTACTTTACCATCTTGTAGTTTTGCTTGTGCCCATACAAATTTACCATCCGCTCCAGCGATACTAAAACCTTGAACATAGCCATATCTGTTTTTCACCATTAGTCCTTCACCTACCGTTTTAAATTGAACGACGACATGATTCCCAACGACCTTATGAGAACCATACATTGGGCTACCCTCTACCACATTTTCTCCATATACTTTATTCCGTGCTGGTAGAGCTAATCTATGCCCTACATCCTTTTTATTTCTCGGATGAATATCATCAGGATTACCAATGTCAGTGATAATTGCCTGTCCAGTATTTTCTACTTTTAGTACATCGGTCATAGATTCACGAATTACTCCCCAACCATCATTTCCAGGTTCTTCCATCGGTTGTTTCCAGTTGGCGAGTGAAACATAAAAGAAAGGAAGATCAGGTTGATTCCATTTTTCTCTCCAGTCACTAATCAATGTTCGGAGCAAAAATCTATAATCATAAGCGGTTTGAATTGAACCAGCATTTGATTCTCCTTGATACCAGATCACACCTTTTACAGGAAAATCAATAATAGGACTGATCATCGCATTATAAATTAAAGTAGGTGTACTATTTGATAATTGAGTAACTTTTATAGCTGCAAATCGTATCTTCCAATCAAAATCACTCAATGGTTTATTGCCAATCCTTGTGTCAAATTCAGTAGTGTAAAAACCTCCACCTCCTGTGTTATCTTCTACTCGTACCATCAAAATATTCTTTCCCTTTTTGATAACATCAGCAGGAACAGTGTATACTCGTTCTACATTATATCCTTTAGTCTCCCCAACCAATACACCATTAACCCAAGTTTTATCATTGTCATCCAATGCTCCAAGTTTCAACACTGTTTCTCCACTTGCTTCGAATTCAGTTCTATACCAAGCAACTCCATCCACATTTTCAAAGCCTTGGTCTTCCCACCTTATATTCGTTTTGATCGTTTTCCATTTAGATAAATCTATGTTTTCTCCTCCCCAGATTGGTTTCCCATTGACAACAGAATTATCCTTATCCGTTAGGTCTGGAAACATTTTTTTAATTTTATCTTTGGTGGACTCATTCATGTTATTTTTCTTGCGGTAAGTGCTATAACTTTCTTGAGTATGATGCTCTATAAGCATCTCTTCGCTGATCCAAGGTTGGATTCTGCTTCCACCCCAAGAAGAATTCAATAAACCGATCGGAATATTTTGCGAAGCTCTTAACTCTTTAGCGAAATAGTATCCTACTGCAGTAAAATCACCTGCTGTTTCAGGACTATTCACCACCCATTCACCACCGGGAATCATTTCTTCAGGTGTTTCAGAATTAGCATGAGGTATTTTAAAATGTCTAATTAACCCATCATTTGCGTCATTTATCTCAGCTTCTGCATTGTCCGTATTTTTTAAGACCCATTCCATATTAGACTGACCAGAACATAACCATACATCTCCGAAATAAATGTCATTATATGTTAATCCGTTATTCGCTGTTTTTATTTCTATGACATAAGGTCCCCCTGCAGGAGTTGGAGGTAAATTAACAACCCAGCGACCATCCAGATCTGCTTTGCCTTGTATTTCTTTTTTGTTAAATATTACTTTAACAGATTCGCCTGGAGCGCCCCATCCTTTAATCGGAATTTCTACATTTCTTTGTAAAATCGCATGATCCCCAATGGTTTTTTTAGTTCTAAACTGACCATTTAAAGATGACGAAATAACGAAGAATAAAAGAATGATGAATAGTGTGTTTTTCATGTTTTGTTTGTTTCAGTGAATTAAGATAGTAAAAAAAATCAAACGAAGGTTTTTGACTTTAATTCAAAATTTGTTTCTTACGGATCACTAAAGTAATGGACTCTTGATAAAAAAATATTCATTTGATATTTTTAAGCCGAAATGGCCAAAATGGAAGATAAGTTTGGCGGATACACTGCTTAAAATTCTACCGCTTGGTGTTGCGAAGGCCAATAAAATGATTAAGAAGCATGGTAACTTAAAAGATCATGAATTTATTAATGAAGTTATCAATGATCTAGGTCACGAACTTGATGTTGTTGGTGTGGATAATATTCCAGCTTCGGGTCCTGTAACACTAGTTGCTAATCATCCAGGAGGAGCCGATGTCGTTGCAACCATTAGCGCAATCGCTAAGAAGCGATCCGATTTTGTCATTCTTGCTAATGAATTGATATGTGTAGAACCAGTGGTAGGCATAGTACTTCCAGTGAATACAATGTCCAAGTCGAATAAGTTGGACATGAGTGCTGTTCATCAAGCGTATAAAGATGGGAAAGTGGTCGTGTTTTATGCTGCAGGAAAGAATTCAAGGTATAATGAAGATGGAGAATTAAAAGATAGAAAGTGGCGACCAACCTTCATTGATTTTGCTGTTCAATACCATACGCCGATCTCGGTTCTTAAAATTGGTGGATCGAATGCAGACATTTTTTACAAGGTTTCTCGTTTTAGAGAGAATAACAAAAGATTTAAGAAAATTCCATTGGAGAATATTTTCCAATTAAGAGAATTGGTTAGGCCAAAACCTTACCCGATTAAACTTCAGTTTTCGGAAGCATTGTCACCCGAATTGATTAAGGAGAAACTAAAAGGAGGTGAGTTAAAAGACAAAAGGGCATTAGCCGATGAGTTGTATGAATTTTTATATCAAATGGACGATGACCATTTTAAATTTCAAGGATGAAGAAGGTATTAGAAGCTAAACCATTGGAAGTAGATCCGATGGATTATTTTGATGAAAAGAAAAAGGTATTTAGCAATATTCCTGTTTTTCCTTTAATCACAGAAGAGGAAATCGAGAAAGCGATTCTTGAATCCATTGACAAAGAAAAATTTGCTCAAGAAATAGAAGGAATTCTAGCTTATTCCAAGAAGAAAAAAAGTTTTGTCAAAGATACCGCCTACATTATTTGCCTGATCAATTGGGATCGATGTCCAGAATTGAGTCAGCTGCTTACCATCATGAGAGAATGGGCCTTTAGAAATGAAGGTGGTGGAGTAGGAGAGAATGACTATGATAATTTTGACGAGTTGGATAAAATGGAACAATTGATCATTTTAGACACAGAAGCAGAATCAGTCATCGGAACCATCATCGGTGGATATAGGTATATGGTTCATGATAAAGACTCTTATCATACTGGACCTATGGGAGATCACTTCGTATTTTCAGAGACTTGGAAAAACGAGAAATGGATAGAACTTGGCAGATCATTTATTAATCCATGGTACCAAAAAAGACACCAGAGATTATCTTTTGATTTAGTGCTACATGGATTAGGCTACATCTATGCGAAAAACATGGATGCGCTTGGCTACTTTGGGAAAATAACATTATATAACGTGTATGAACGCCAAGGAGCGGATAAGTTCTTCCTTGCAGTAGGAAAAGAATATTTTAGACAAAGTGATGATGTGACTGTCGTGCCATCAGAAAGAATTGCAGAAGGCGAACTATCAGCAGATCAGAGAGAAATGCTGGAGCGCGACATCTTTAAAGGCTTGTTTTACATGTTACGAAAAGATTACCAGATTAATATGGTGCCGATTATGGCAGTCTATAATCGAATGACAGATCTAGAAAAGATGTACTACTTCGGAGCGTTTAAGCACTACTCGTTTGGTGATTCTATCGAAATGGGAATTGCCATTGCATTTAATGATATCTATGAGACCATTATTGAGAAATTCGCCCGCCCTTACATGACTTAGATGAAAAGGGGAATTGCGGTACTGCTTATTATTTTTTGGTCCACTTTTATATATGGCCAAAACGTTATTTTAGGCACTAACGGATTCATTACTAAGAACCCTTTCGCTGAGGAATCAGGATTTGGGATATACAATCGAATGGGTATAGAAGTCTTCGAATTAGAACTGGGCATCAAATCATTTTACGGAAAGTTATCGAGCCTTGAGGCCTATGGAATATCATTTTATACCTTTATTCCTATTTATCAATATAAGAAATGGATCGTTTTAGGGCATGTGGAAGGTGGATTATCTCTTGTCTATAATGATTTCTTTGGTTCAGAACGTGCACTCCAGATGGGGCTCGGACCTGGTATTAAGTATGCATTAAATGATTATTTTAGTTTTGAATTCATTCTAGAATATGCAATCTTTGCTAATGTGACCACATCAAGTCCACTTTATACTCACGTATTTATTCCAACTTTAGGTTGGTCCGTAAGAATTTAATTTCTAATTACATTTCCATGAAAGCAACATTTCTTTTTTTATCTTTTTTTCTTTTAGGTCAATGTCAAAGTCAACAGACGCTGGAAGAGCTGCCCACTAATGATTCAGAAGTGGTGATTGCTTTCGGATCTTGTAACAAGCAATATGAAACCCAGATTTTATGGGACGATATTATGAAGAACAATCCTGATGCATGGATCTGGTTAGGAGATAATATATACGGAGATTCACCTGATTCGACAGTTATGAAAGAGAAGTATGATGCTCAGAAAAACAATGTTGAATATAAAAAGCTAAGAACGAATACTGCAATCTATGGTATATGGGATGATCATGACTACGGCTTAAATGATGGTGGTAAAAACTTCGAACCGAAAAAAACAATGCGTAATCTGATGTTTGATTTTTTAGATGTTTCGGAGACAAATGAAGCTTGGTCAAGAGATGGAGGTTATCAATCGTATGACCTTAATTTGAAAAATATAGCTGTAAAATTAATCCTTCTAGATAGTCGATATTTTCGAGATGATCCCATCAGAAATGGCAATGGATATGATCCTAATATGACTGGAACTATTTTAGGCGAAGCCCAGTGGGAATGGTTAGAAAAGGAGATCGTGAATACAACGGCTGATGTACTTCTTATCGGAAATGGCATCCAAGTGATTCCTGAAGAGCATCGTTTCGAAAAATGGGCTAATTTTCCGAATGAACGGAAAAGATTGATTGACCTGATCGCAAGTAGAAGTGAGGTCCAGACCATTTTGCTAAGTGGCGACAGGCACATAACGGAAGTTTCTAAATTGGATATCGGTCGCCAGCAACTCTATGAAATTACTTGTTCAGGGATGACTCATACTTACACAGGTATTAGCGGAGAAGCAAATAAGCATAGGGTCTCAGACGTAATTAAAAAGAAAAATTATGGCGTACTAAGGTTGAAAGAAGTCGGTAGTGAAATAGAAGCAGTTTTTGAATCAAGAGGCAATGATAGTGAGATTTATCAACGCATAACTTTAGATTAAATTCTAATTTCTATTGGTATCCTGCAGCCTGGAGTTCGAATAATTCTGAATAAAGCCCATCCATATCCATTAATTCTTCATGGGTTCCCATGCTCGATATTTTACCATCTTCCAGAACGATAATTCTGTCCGCCATCCGAACAGTACTGAATCGGTGAGAAATGATAATGCTGGTCTTTCCCTTTGTAAGGTTTATAAAACGTTCGAAAACATCAAACTCCGCCCTCGCGTCTAGTGCACTTGTCGGTTCATCTAAAATTAAAACATTGGCATCCTTCATATACGCTCTAGCCAATGCTACTTTCTGCCATTGACCGCCAGACAATTCTTGTCCTTTGACGAATCTTCGACCTAACTGTTGGTCATATCCATCGGGCATTTCGCTGATTACTTGGTCAGCAAGACTTAATGCAGCAGCTCTTTCTATCCGATCCTGGTCATCTAACTCATCAATATTTCCAACCGCAATGTTCTCTTTGATCGTGAATTCGTATCTGAAGAAATCTTGGAAAATAACTCCAAACATTGCTTGATATTTTATCGGATCGAATTGATTGATATTGATACCATCTAGATATATCGCACCTTCAGTAGGCTCATAAAAACCGAGAATCAATTTAATAAGTGTTGTTTTTCCCGCACCATTTTGGCCTACAAATGCCATCTTCTCTCCCGCCTTTATTTTAAAATTGACACCTTTTAAAACTTCGTCTTCACTTCCTGGATATCTGAAATGTAAATTGTCAATGACGAATCCTTCCTTAATATCTGCTGGAATGTCAGCATACTTCTTACTTGGTTTGTCAATTTTTAGGTCTATAAAATCAAAGTAATCTTTTAAATACAAGGCACTTTCAGAAATCCTTGTGAAAAGAGAGAAGAATTGTTGTAGGTTGTTTCTAAGTCTATTAAACGAACCTGAAAGGAATGTCAATTCACCTATCGTTAATACTCCAGAAAGAACACGGAAAATGATGAAAACATAGGCACCATAATAGGAGAGTACTCCTAATATATTAAATAGTGTACCATAGGCGGTTCTCTTAACAACGATGTTTTTATTCAGCTCGTAATACTTGTCTGATAAATTTCGAAACCGGTCAGCAACGAATTTAGTCAAGCCGAAAAGCTTTATTTCTTTAGCAGTATTAGAGTTTGCTCCTATATACCTTAGGTAATCTAGTTCTCTTCGCTCAGATGTCCATGACCTTGCTAGTGAATAACGCTGATTGCTAAACTTGATTTCATTAAAGAATGATGGAATGATACTTAGGACTAAAAGAATAATAAGCAAGGGTTCGAAGTAGATTAAACCAGCTATTAAACTCAGAATCGAAATGATGCTTTGCAACTGATTTAGGGTGTTAGACATGAGATTAACCCTGCTACTTGTCTGTGTTCGCGCTCGTTCTAATTTGTCGTAGAAATCGGGATCTTCTAGCTGAGCAATAGATAACTCCTTTGTTTTATTTATGATTGTTACGGATGAACTATTAGAATATAGATCACCCATTAATCCGTCCGTGAGATTAATCAGCCGATTGATCACATCCGAAATAATCACGACTGTAAGCTCTAGTGCTACAAACTTCCATAGTGTTGAAAAATCTTGCTCAGCTCCACTAAGGCTAGTCTGTTTTATGATCTCATCAATGATGATTTTCCCTATCCATAGAATGATAATGGGAGAAAATGCATTGAATAATCTAAGCAAAGCATTTGTCAAAAACATCTTAGGATTAATTTGCCAAATTTCTTTGAAAAACCTTGGGATATATCTTAATGCCTTAAAGGATTGTTTGAGGTCAGTTTTGTTCTGAGATTTTTTTATTGATGTAAATTGTCTAGCCACTTATTAATTTATTGGAATATAAACCGCTAGATAGTAGATTTTGTTCCATTATTTGAAAATGAGTTTATTAATCTTAGTCCACATATCATCTTGGAAGGTTGTAGGAACTAAGGAATTATCTGGATCTGATCCCATTCGAATGACGATTAAATTCTCAGACGGCACGATGTTGATGAGTTGACTATTTTTTCCCATGGCTGCATACATGTCATCAGGTGCAGTCTGTGATAATGGCATATTTAAGGTTAATGGAATAGATGGGAGAACGAGTTGATCCTTCCCATTTAACCACCAAAGATATCCATATGCAGGATTTAATTCTTGTGAGGTAGAGACACTTGCTTCTATATATTCCATATCATCGAGAATAACTTGATCCTTCCAGATTCCTTTATTCAGCATTAATAATCCAAATCTAGCCATGGATCTCGGCGTACTAGAGTAGACATGGTTATAATCTTGGTCAAACCAAAATCCATCCATGCCAATTGGGTCTCGTAATTTTGATTCGAAGTAATCGTCGAAAGACTGATTCGTTGCATTTTCTATGACTTGATCCAATATTGTGTATGGGGCATTGTGGTAATACCACCGTTCTCCTGGTGGTACCATATAATTTAGACACTCTTTATCTGTGCAGAAAATATCACCTTCCGTATCTAATCCTGTGGTCATGGTCAGGTGATGTCTTACTGTAATAGCTTTTTCTTGTTCTTCAGTCAATGTAGACCATCCACTTCCTAAATATTCTGATGAAGATTTAGTAATATCTAAATAACCATCTTCTTGAGCTTGACCGATTAAAAACGAAGTAAGTGTTTTACCAGCTGACGCCCAGTACCAATTTGAACTTTGTGTGAATTCTTGATTGAGTATTCCTTTGTTCCAGTACTTTTCTATTACAATTTTGCCATCCTTTAAAATGAGGAAGCCTCTGGTTCCATTTGATTCTAGGAAGTCATATAAATCTGCTGTAGCCTCCTCATTCCAGTCTAACTCAGCAATGGAATAAGTGTCCCATTCATCTGAATTATTAGGTGGGAAGTATAGTTCGGTATCATTTTCTTCCTCTTCTTCTATGATAGGGTCAGTGGTTTTATCGCATTGAACGAAAATGAATAGTAGTAATAAATTGATGATGAAGATTCTCAAAATTCTTGATTTTCTTTTTGGACAATGAATTAAAGCAAAGGTTTAAATATTTGCATCGCTCCATATGACATTTAAAGATCAAATTTACAAGATCAGATCCAATTAGCAGGATTAAAATCAATTTATGTAAGCATTTGATTAATGCTATTTCGTCTTATGTTCCAAACAATTTCGTCTCAATTAGAGGACAAATTCCACAAGCTTTTATGCCATCTTGAAAGAACCATCTACAACTTTTCCTTAACGGACAATTTTCAAATTGACTTTCATCTTCAATAGGAGTTAAGAAAAAATTCATTTGATCTGGAACAGTACATTTATCCCCACTCCAGTTTCCACATCCTTTAGAAACACAAGGCATTGTAGTACGGACGTTCTCTCTTTTTACAGTATCAAGCATTTCAGAATCAATAGTGATGATCTCATCATAATATTCCAATTTGCCATCGATAAATTTCCCAAAAACTGAGTACCCCTTTTTTAAAGGGGCACTCGGACACATTTTCTTGTTATCCATATCTTTGCTTTACATCTACAAGATTTCTTTCAAATGCCTTTCTGTTGATTGGAAAAAATCCTGGGAATGGTGGAAAAGGAAATGGAACTCTTGGGCCGAATATCGGGCCCCATGGACCAGGCCAAGGAATAGGCCAAGGGTATGGATCATCTGGATTAGGTTTATAAAAAACAGCATCTGAAAGATATTCTTTACCTGCTTTAAATGAACCTAGAAACTCGGATGTGGTTTTTGCCAACATTTGTTCGAGTTCTCTAGTCTGATCTTGGCTTAGATCTAATCCTTGAAGATTAACTTGAAACATTGCACTAGTTTTCATACAGTTATGGTTTAGTGGTTAAGAGAATGTATAAAAAAGAAGGGCGTTAGGCAGTCTATAATTAAGAGTAATTTGCGTTGAAAATTGTTACCTTAAATCAAATAAAATTATAATCACTTAAGAATTTAGTTGTATAACTAAAAAATTAGTTATACATTTGGAGTATGGACAAACTAACAAAAGCAGAAGAAGAGGTAATGCAATTGTTCTGGGAACATGGCCCTAGTACAGTTAGCCAATTAATAGAGCAGATGCCGGATCCGAAGCCACCGCATTCTACCGTTTCTACCTTTGTACGAATTCTTGAGAAGAAGAAGTTTTTAGATCATAAAGCTTATGGTCGTACTTATGAATATTTTCCTTTGATCGCAAAATCGGATTATTCTAAATTTTCACTGAAGAAGTTGGTTGGGAATTATTTCGATGGTTCTATGAATTCATTAGTATCTTTTCTTGTGAAAGAAGAGAATTTGAGCCTGAAAGACTTAAGCAATATTATCAATGACCTAAAAGACGAAGAACAATGATTGCATTCATACTTAAAGTTTCCCTGTGCTGGCTCTTTTTTTATGGAGTCTATGAATTGTTCTTAAAGAATAAGACCTTTTTTAATGCGAACAGGACTTATTTACTAGTTACACTAGCGGCTGGGATTATATTGCCTTTGTTGGAATTTGTTCCGTGGAAAAATGAGTCTAATGTAGCTCATGTTATCTATCCGATGTTGATGGAAATCGACGACTTGCAGGCAGTTGTGGCCAGAAAAGAAGTTGATACATTTAACTGGATGAATATTTTATACTTCATCTACGCGGTCGGATTTATCGTAAGTTTTGTTCGATTTTCCATGGGTATTAAGAGAGTGCTGGAATTGTTCTGGGCATCTGAAAAAACAGTTAAAAATGGTTACACATTAGTGATGACTGAAGAGAAACATCTTCCATTTTCATTTTTCAATTGGGTATTCTTTAGTAAGAAAATGTCGATGGGGAATGAAATTGATGGAATTCTTCACCATGAAATAGAGCATATCAAAGGCAGGCATAGTATAGATGTCTTGGTTACAGAATTATTGAAGGTTATCTTTTGGTGTAGTCCGATGATCTACTTGTATAAAAATGCTCTAAAAGAAATTCATGAATACTTGGCAGATCAAGTAGTCATCAAAAACACAGATAAAAAGACTTATAAACAGTTATTGCTGACGCAAACGAATAATAGTTTGCAAATGGCACTAACGCATCAATTTTTCAATTCACATTTAAAAAACAGATTAAAAATGATCAATCAAAAACGCTCAGGACGTCCGACCTTAGTTATGTATGCGCTAGGCATCCCAGTGTTATTGTTGTTATTATTTGCATTTACATTTGCTATTCAAGGTCCCAATGCTACCAATGAAAATGTTCCAGAACTTATACAAAATATAGGTAAGTACTATATGGAGGAGGACCCTCAAAAGGCTCCGTATTTTCAGATCGATGGAAAAGATATAGAATTGCCACTTTTTAACCACATTTCTTTGTATGGAAATATAGGAAACGCTGTTGTTTTGTTGCCAGAAGATGCGATAAGGAAATTCGGAGAACGAGCTAAGTTGGGATATATAAATTTTGAAAGACCAATTTTAAAGCAAAAGGAACTATTAGTAGACGGTTATAATCCAAGAAAATATAGATATGATGCCGAGTTGATTGTTTCTGGAATGGAAGTAAGGAAGAAATATTTTCCTAATAATGCAGTTAAGCTTGAAAAAACTATACCTAGTGCTGGAAAAAAGATGATGACTATTTTGATGGCTGGAATTTCAACTGATGTGACGGAGAAGAATATTGGGCCTAGAACATTTAATGAAGAACTAGAAACCGATTATGAGAGTATTGCTAGGTTTCCTGCTTGTGAAGATAAAGGAATGAAAGACAGGGATTTGTTACGTTGTTCTTATAAAGAAATGCTAGACTATGTTTATTCAAATTTAGAATACCCTGAGAAGGCTAGGAAGAATGGTGTTCATGGAAGTGCTAGTATAGATTTTGTAGTTACAAGTAAAGGGGAACTGGAAGATTTTAATATTTATAGAAATCTTGGAGGAGGTTGCGCATATGCTGCTTTAGATGCGGTTAAGAAGCTAAAAGATCTTGACCAAAAGTGGATTCCTGCAATGAAAGATGGAAAAGCGGTTAATATGAGATATGTTCTTCCAATTAGATTTGAACTAGATGAAGAAGGAAGAGATGCTTACGAAAGTCTAGAACTTAAGGTCGATACCATTCCTGCCCAAAGTACTAGAAATATTGAAACTACAAATGAAATCTTCAAGGTGGTAGAGCAAATGCCTAGATTCCCAGGATGTGAGAGCATAAGCGGCACGAATGCGGAGAAAGAAGATTGCGCGAAGCAAAAAATGCTTGAATATATCTATACAAATTTGAAATATCCTAAAGTAGCACGTGATGCAGGAATAGAAGGAATGGCTGTAGTTCAATTTGTAATTACAAGTGAAGGAAGAATTAAAGATGCTAAAGTGGTTAGGAGTTTAAGTCCAGAAACCGATGAAGAAACACTGAAGGTTGTAGAAAGTATGGATTTTATGGATTCGAACTGGACTCCAGGTTATCAGCGCGGAAATGCTGTTAACGTTCAGTATACTCTTCCTATACGATTTAAGTTAGAAGGTGACAAAGCAAAGGAAGGAGTATTGCCTTTGCAAGAAGTCGAAATTAAGAAAAATATTTCAGCCGATAATGCATCAAAACCTTCACCACTCATCTATGTAGATGGAGCATTATACGAAGGAGAAGTAAATGACATTGACAAAGAAAAAATCGCAAGTGTCAATGTAATTAAAGGAGAACCTGCAATTGCTCAGTATGGAGAGCAAGCGAAAGATGGAGTGATAAACATTACGACAAAAGAAAGTGTGGTTAAACCAACGACCAAAAATATCGTAGGTAAAGCTAAGCCGATCATTTATGTAGATGGAGCATTATACGAAGAAGAAGTAGATGACATTGACAATGAAGAAATCGCAACAATCAACATATATAAAGGTGAAAGTGCAATTGTTAAGTATGGAGAACAAGCGAAAGATGGAGTGATAAACATCACAACAAAAGCTGGTCAAGATAAAGGAGAAGTTGATAGTGAGAATGATGCAAATTTCAAAATTTATGAAAATAGACTTGCATCCACAAAATTTGGTAATGAAAGAAAAATTTATGCTTTTGGTAAGGTAATAAAAAATGGTCCTGTTTCTTTCATGAAACCAAGTTTAAATTTGTCTGATTATAGAAAAGAAAGAATGACTGAAATTAGAGCCATAGGTACAATTGAAGGTGCAGATTCAGAAAATGTAGAAGAGCCTTTTATTGTCGTTGATGGAGAAGAAAAGGATAATTCAGAATTTTCAATGGATGAAATTAAGCCAGATGATATTGCAAGCATCAATGTATTAAAAGGCGAAACTGCAATAGAAAAGTATGGTTATAAAGGTGTTAATGGCGTCATCGAAATTACGACCAAAAATGCTCAAGGGAAAGTAGAAAATTACAAGCCAGGACCTAATAATACTCCTGCTTATTTTCCTGGATGTGATGATGAAACCGATGCAGCAGCTAAGGACAAATGCTCAAAAACAAATTTAATCAACTACCTCTATAAAAACATTAAGTATCCTGCTGAAGCTAGGAAACAAGGTGTGGAAGGAATGGTAGTAACTTCATTCGTCATTGATCAGAATGGAAAGATGAAGAATTTTAACTTAAAGCGTAAAGTGGCAGGTTTAGATGATAGTGCATTGGCTATTATTGATAAAATGGCGAAAGAAATTGTTTGGACTCCTGCAATGAAGGATGGGAAAGCTGTGGCGATGGAATTCAATCTTCCGATAAGCTATAAGTTGCCGGCAGAAAAACAGGCTGATAAGGAGATCTTAGAGATTAGAGAAGGTGGTGAGTTATCGTTACAGCAAGTAGCAATCTTCCCTAATCCAGCGAAAGAAATGGTTAATATCAAATTCGAAGCGGAAGCAAAACCAGTAATTCTTGATTTGTTTAACATTGAAGGAAAGCAATTATATCAGAAAGTGTATTCTGATTTTAATGGAAGTTTTGATCAATCGATTAATCTGACACAATTCTCAGAAAAAGTCATTCTAATTAGAGTTAGTCAAGAAGGAAAAACCTTTACAAGGAAGCTTGTTGTGGAGTAAAATACATAACTAAGTCGGAAGACTTTGGGGTAGGGTGTGTTATGCAGCTTACCCCTTTTTTATTTAGTGGACAGATGATAATGGATAGAGGAAAGCTGACAGTTGATAGTTGTGATAGATGACAATAAAAACATTTTCCCGCAGATACCGCAAATTCCGCAGATTAAATTTCATTTAGACCTCGTATGCCAGTGTGAGGAATAACTGGGAAGGCGAGGATTGTGACCTGTCTTGCTATAGCGAGAAGCTGAATGATCTGAATAATGAATATAGGAAAATGGATAGGGGATAGGTGACAGCGAAAAAAAGATTTCCCGCAGATGCCACAGATGACGCAGATTAAATTTCATTTAGACCTCGTATGCCAGTGTGAAGAAAAACTGGAAAGGCTAGGATTGTGACCTGTCTTGCTTTAGCGAGAAGCTGAATGATCTGAATAATGGATAGAGGAAAATGGATAGGGGATAGGTGACAGCGAAAAAGATTTCCCGCAGATACCGCAGAGGACGCAGATTAAAAAAAAATAGTCTCGGAACAATGTAATACTTCTAGATAAGCCAAGAGGGAAGCTGAGAAGAGTAGTATTTATTGTAATCGTAGATTTCTACGCAAGATCTATCACTCTTGTCCGATTACCAGCGGATGCATCTCCTTGCATTTATCTTCCGAAAATTACACATCAAAGTGCTAACTCAGCAATTGGCTCCAACTTCAATTTCTCATCCAAAAAATCAATAACATCATCCTGGACACGCTCCCAATTCTCATTAAATAAAGGAGAAATGAAAACATGTTTCTTGCCATCTGGGTAAGCGATAAATTCTTTGAGGTCTTCAGGTGTTCCCAGAAGATGCTCCACTTCCTGAATCTTTTCAGTCGAAACAGTAAAATCCCGAGTCTGCTCATCTTTATAAAAATAACCAACAAAAATCGGCTGCTTGATTTCCCGAAAAACTTCAGCTTCCATGGTATCATCTATTAAAGACTGAAGTGCAATAACACCTTCTAACCTATACTTATGATTCCAAAAAGGCCGAGCCCTTGCAGGCGCATTCCACTGATGATAGTTTCCTCCCTTTATTCTTCTTGCTAAATTCAATCCCCATGGCTTCGTTAGTAATTTCGTCGTCTTGTCATGCAGTTCGAAGTTAGGCGAAAACATAATCTGAGCATAGATATCGGGGTCGTTCGCGGCTAGAAAGGCGCTCAAAGTACTGCCTGTAGAACATGAAATCACGATGACTTTTTCACCTATAGACTTGCCAATTTTAATCGCCTCCTTTGCATAATCTACAAGCAATTTCGGAGTTAAGTCCAAGAATGCCAAGCTATCATTCAAACCATGTCTTGGTAACCTACTTAAGTACAGATTAGCCCCATATCGGTCAGCGATGTTAGCATGAATAGGTGCACCTTCTTCATGACTTGCTGAAAATCCATGCAGATAGATGAATGCATATTCTGTTTTCTGAATACCATCAGCCCAGATAATCTTTTCTTCATTATCAGCCTTGATCCTCGGATTATTATTTCGATCTGTGATTATTTTTTCAACTTCTGAAATGGAATACTTACCATCGAGTGGTGTGTTATCAATTTTCTCATACTTCATAGTAGGACCTAACAGAAATGCAATTGCGATTAAGCCTAATATAAAGAGCAAGAACCAACCTATTTTTTTCAATATTTTCATTTACTGTCTGTTTGCTTGAAGAATAACAATTTAAAACATAAATTTAGAGCATGAGATATTTTAAGTTAGTTATTTCATTATTTCTGTTAATTGCCACTATCTATTTGCTGAGTAATCCTTTGAATGTTGGGGAGCGCTCGCTTCCTGCTATTGGGGATTTGATTAATCCGTTCAGTGGATTTTGGGCTAACGCAGAAAAAATTGAAAATGAAAGTGATGAATTTAAGGCTGAAGGTCTTAAAGGCAATACAAGCATTAAATACGATGATCGGCATGTGCCACACATTTTTGCTGAAAACTTGTCAGACTTAATGTTTGCGCAAGGATACGCTATTGCGAAAGAAAGACTGTGGCAGATGGATATTACAACCAGATCTATCGAAGGAAAAACAGCGGAGATTCTAGGAGAATCAGCTCTTAGTCAAGATATGACGTTACGCCAGAAAGGAATGGCGCGGTCAGCTCTTCTGGCTGTGGAAAGTTGGAAGAAAAATGAAAGAGGATATGCATTAGTAGAACGATTTAGCGATGGTATTAATTACTTCATTGATCAGCTAGATCCAGCAGATTATCCATTAGAATTTAAATTACTAGGCTATGAGCCTCAACAATGGGAACCCTACCGTACTGCTTTATTTATTAAAGCGATGGCAATAACTTTAAATTCTGCTAATAACGATATGGCAACTACGAATGCCTTAGAAGTCTTGGGGGAGGAAAAATTTTACGACTTATACCCAGATAGGAATAAAAAACAAAGCCCAATTATTGAAAAGGGGAACTGGCCTAGTCCAGCCGTTTCCATGAATGAAGTCATTACTAATCAAATTAATGAGCTATTCGAAAGTATTCAGAGAGATGATCACCACATTTTTGTGGGAAGTAATAATTTTGCTGTTGGTGGCGGAAAATCAGCGAGTGGGCACCCTGTTTTAGCGAATGATCCACACTTGAAATTGACCCTTCCTTCCATATGGATAGAAATGCATCTGGTATGCCCAGAACTAAATGCTTACGGTGTTTCTCTTCCAGGTGTACCGGGAATTGTTATTGGGTTCAATGAAGATATTAGTTGGGGCCAAACCAATGTAGGGCAGGACGTTTTGGATTTTTATAAAATGAAATGGGTCGATGATGAAAAGCGACAATATTACATCGATGGTGAAATCAAAGATGCTGAGATCGTGATTGAGAAATTTGATGTGAAAGGCGTCGGGGAAGTACTAGATACAGTCATCTACACAGAATGGGGTCCAGTTATGAAGGAAGAAGGAAGGCAAACGGACCTAGCACAGCGATGGGTTTCTCTGGATGCACCAGAGCCTGGTGAAGTGGATGTTTTTGTCAATATAAATCAGTCAAAAGATTTTGCTTCATTTAGAAATGCTTTACGGTCATTTACAGCACCTGCACAAAATTTTATATTTAGTTCTAAATCAGGAGATATAGCGCTTTCTGTAGTAGGGAAATTACCCATAAAATCTGATCAGCAAGGTCGATTTATTCAAGATGGAAGTTTATCCAGCAGTGCATGGAAAGGTTTTATCCCTTTTGATGAGTTGCCTATGGAACTGAACCCAGAACGTGACTTTGTTGCATCTGCTAACCAACATTCTACCGATAATGGATATCCTTATTATTATAATGGCGGATTCGAGGACTATAGGGGACGATATATCAATTCTAAATTAGAGGGAATGACGAAGGTGAGCAGTGCGGATCTTATGAATTTGCAATTAGACGCATATAATCTTAAGGCCGAAGAAGCGTTACCCATTTTACTTGAAGAATTAGAGCAAACAAAATTGAGTGCAAAGGAAAAAGAGGTAGTGGATCGGTTAGATGACTGGAATTATACTTATACTTCTAATTCGATAGGAGCATCTTATTTCGAGGAATGGTGGGATGTTTTTTACGATATGGTATTTGATGAAATCGTGGAATTGAGAAAAGAAATAAATGTTCCGTATCCTGAAGCTTTTAGACTGATTGAATTAATGGAAGAAGAACCAGACCATTGGGTTTTTGATGTGGAAGACACAGATGAAGTTGAAACCCTGCATTCCATTGTTAATCAATCCTTAAAGAAAGTAGGTTTTGATACATTAGAAGTGAAGGCGTGGAGTGAAAGTCGTAATACTGAAATCAATCATTTAGCAAATATTCCTGCATTTGCCAGCCAGAAAATTAGTTCTCCAGGCCATAGAAATACACCGAATGCAATAAGCAAGTATAATGGCCCAAGTTGGAGAATGGTTGTAGAGATGACCGATCCGGTGAAAGGTTACGGTATTTATCCAGGTGGAAATAGCGGGAATCCAGGAAGCCAATACTACGATAACTTTGTATTAGATTGGGCAGATGGTCAATATTATGAGCTGAATAGTTCGAGTGATCCTGACAAGATAAAATTAGCTTATGAATTAACTTTTAAACCTAAGAAATGAAGTATTGGACACATTTAATCATCATTATTGCGCTTGGATATTTTTTAGGTCAATGGTTACCTTGGTGGATGATCTCTATTGTTGCCATTATGAGTGCTTTTCTCTTGAAGCATAAGTTTGGACTTTCAGTGATGTTTGGATTTCTAGCAGGCTTTGTTCTCTGGGCAGGATTTTCATTGTACTTGGATGTAGAAAATCAAAGTATCTTAAGTCCAAAAATAGGCCTGCTTTTCGGAGGATTAAGTTCTACAGCAGTGATTGCGGTGACAGGATTAATCGGTGGACTCATTGTGGCAATGGGTTCAGCAGTAGGTGCTGCAATAAGAGAAGTCGTTCCGAATTATATTACCGAATAAATAGCCAGTTATCTTTCGTCGAATGATCTTCGCTGAGGTAGTAACCATCTATATCGAAACCTTTTAGATCATTTGGGTTATCGATGGAGTTGTTTACGATAAATTTCGACATCATACCTCTAGCTTTTTTGGCATTGAACGAAATGAATTTTATTTCACCATCGCGTTCTTCTTTGAAATTAATGGTAAGTAGATCTCCATCTAGTTTCTTGAGATTGATGGCTTTGAAATATTCATTCGAAGCAAGATTAACGATGGTTTTATGTTCGTGATTACTTAGGTCCTCATTTAATAAATCAGTAATCCTGTTCTTCCAAAATTGATAAAGATTCTTTCCTCGCGTTGTTTTTAGCGATGTGCCCATTTCTAATCGATAAGGTTGCATGAGGTCTAAAGGACGAAGCAATCCATATAATCCAGAAAGAATTCTCAGGTGGTCTTGAGCAAAGTCCATTTCCTCTTGGGTAAATTGATCAGCTTCGAGACCCAAGTAAACATCGCCTTTGAACGCTAATATCGCTGGCTTACTATTTTCACTATTAAATTCTGGGCTGAATTCCTGAAATCGTTCCACATTCAGGTCTGCAATATTTTTACTAATGCCCATCATTTTCTGAAGCTTTCCAGAGCTTTTCTTCTTTAATGTATCCACTAATTTCATCGAATGCTCTAGAAGTCGAGCTTCTGTGTGGCCGAATTTTCCATCTTCAGAATAGTCAAGTGTTTTAGCAGGAGAAATTAAAGTGATCATAATGGGTAAAAATATCTTTAGTAATAAATCAATGTGTGCAAAAATAATAATGATCTGAAATTGCATATAGATCAGATCGTCTAATTTATGTCACAATGATATAAATTAAAAAAGCCTTGAATTGTTTAATTCAAGGCTTTAATATTTTTTATTTGAGTAAGAATTATAATCCTCCGCTCAATGTACCTTTAGAAGCTGGTACGCTTTCTTCTTTCTCTTGTTCGAAAACTTCACCTTTTACATTAATAACATGTGGTTCAGTTCCTTCATTGGTAGTAATAGTAACTTTTTTACTAAACTTACCTAGTCTGTTTGTCGCATATCTGATTTCGATAATGCTTTCTTCTCCTGGCATAATTGGCTCCTTAGCGTAAGAAGGAACAGTACAACCACAAGAACCTCTTGCGTTAGTTATAACTAAAGGCTCAGTACCTTTATTTACAAATTTTAATTTCCTTAATGGTTCAGAATGCTGCTCGATTACTCCGTAATCTACTACCATTTCTTCGAAAACCATTTGCGGGCCTTCACCATTCTTTACTTTTTCAATTTTTTGTTCTATCGCTTGGGTTGTTGGCACTGTTTGAGCATTACCTACTGCAATAGCGCAAAACATGACTAAAACAAAAAGAATTGTATTTTTCATTTGTCTATTATTTTAATTATTTATATTACAAATCTACACTAATAACTGCAAAAAGGAAACCAAAGTTTCTAAATATACTGTTAATGTAGGGTTAAGGTATGGTATTTTGCAATTGAAAATTGATAATTACTTTATCCTTGTTTCCATTTTATAACCTTTTTTACATCAAAATTGTTAATTTTGCCTTGCTTTTTTATAGTGCTATGTCTCGATAAGCACTTAATTGTTTAAACACAAAACCTGACCTTGAATTTTATGCTTGACTTTCCTACAGAAGTAATAAGAACAGAATCAGAGCCACAGCCTCGGCAACATTTTATAGATGAAGTTCTCAAAGATTTCTGGACCTGTTTAGTCAGTAGGGAAGTTTCGCTGTTAGGTAGGAAGGAAGTCCTTTCAGGAAAAGGAAAGTTCGGAGTATTCGGTGATGGGAAAGAAGTTCCGCAAGTTGCCCTCTCCAGAGTTTTTAGAAAAGGTGATCATAGAGCGGGTTATTATAGAGACCAGACCATCATGTTCGCACTTGGAATTGCAAAGATCGAAGATTTCTTCGCTCAGATGTATACAGATGCTAGAAATGATCCTTTTTCAGCTGGGCGACAGATGAATGCTCACTTCGCCACTCCATACATCGATGAAGAAGGAGAGTTTACCAATCATATGGAGCTCTTTAACCAAACTTCAGATATTTCATGTACTGCAGGCCAGATGGCAAGGGCCGTCGGATTAGCATTAGCCTCTAATAAATATAAGGAGCTGAAATCCTTGTTTGGAAAGAAACACAAATTTTCACGAAAAGGTAAAGAAGTTTGTTTCTGTACAATCGGAGATGCAAGTTGTGCTGAAGGCCCGTTTTGGGAAGCTGTAAATGCAGCAGCAACCATTCAGATTCCTTTAGTCATTTCAGTATGGGATGATGGATATGGAATATCAGTACCAGTAGATAAACAAATAGCGAAGGCTAGCATTTCTGATGCTTTGCAAGGAATGCAAACTGAAAAATCTAAAAAAGGATTAGAAATTTATAAAGTCGAGGCTTGGAATTATCCTAAGCTGGTAGCAACTTATGAGAAAGCTATTAAAAAGGCTAGAAAGAATCAAAGTCCAGCTTTAATTCATGTAATTGAGTGTACACAACCTCAAGGGCATTCAACATCTGGTTCACACGAAAGATATAAATCCAAACAAAGGCTGAGTTGGGAAAGAGATTGGGATTGTATCGATCGCATGGAATCTTGGATGATAAGTAGTGGTATATGTGATAAAGAGACCACTAAGAAAATGAAGGCGAGGGCAAAGGAGTTCGTAAGAGAGAGAAAGACTTTTGCTTGGAAAAGATACATCACACCTATTAATGAGGAGCGTGAACTGGTAATTAATCTGATTTCTCGAATAGGTCAGCAGGCACATTTGAAAAAAGAAATCCTAGAAATCAAGAAAGAATTAGACAACTTAGTCGATCCGACCTATTCTGAAGTTGTTCAACTAGCAAAACGTGCGCTTTACTTAAGCATGTTTGAGAAGGTGGATGAAGTAGCGAAGTTAAAAGCATACATTGACGGAAAGGATGAGGCTGCAAATTTAACTTACCATACTAAATTATATTCTGATACACCTAAGGCTGCAGTAAAGGTTCCTGTAGTTGAGATGGAATTTGAGGGAGAAGAAGTGATGGCGCCAGGTTACAAGGTGATTAATACTTTCTTCGATAAAGCATTTGCTAAGCATAAAGAATTATTAGCTTTTGGTGAAGATGTAGGTAAGATCGGTGATGTGAATCAAGGAATGGCTGGCCTTCAAGAAAAATATGGAGAGGAGCGAGTTTTTGATGTTGGAATCCGTGAATGGACGATCGTAGGGCAGGCTATAGGTCTAGCAATGCGTGGGTTTAAGCCGATTATGGAAATTCAGTATTTAGATTATCTATATTATGGACTTGCTCCATTAGCAGATGATGTTGCCTCTTTAAGATATAGAAGTAATGGATTACAATCTGTACCATTAATTGTTAGGACAAGAGGGCATAGACTTGAGGGAATATGGCATTCAGGTTCACCTATTGGGATGATTATTAATTCTCTAAGAGGAATGTACTTGGCAGTTCCAAGAAACTTGACCCAAGCTGCTGGATTTTATAATACATTGATACAAGGAGATGATCCGGCGATAGTGATAGAAACATTGAACGGATATAGAAAAAGAGAAGTTGTACCGTCTAACATCGGAGAATATACAATTCCGTTGGGCGTGCCTGAAATATTATTAGAGGGGACAGATGTCACCGTTGTGAGTTATGGTGCTTGTATAGCAGAGATAGAAGAAGCGATTCCGTTATTGAATCAATATGACATCTCTATTGAATTAATAGATGTAAGAACTTTGCTGCCGTTTGACTTAGAAGGAGTTATTGTGAATTCCCTAAAGAAGACGTCTCGACTAATTGTAATTGATGAAGATGTTCCAGGAGGAGCTTCCGCATATATAGTAAATCAAGTTTTAGAAGAACAAGACGGGTATTATTCTTTGGATTCGAAACCGATCACTCTGACAGCACAGGCACATAGACCGCCTTATGGATCGGATGGAGACTATTACACAAAGCCTAATCCGGAACAAATTTTTGAAACCATTTACACCCTAATGACGGAGGTTGATCCAGACGCATATCCAATAGCCTTTTAAAATGTTATGAGAAATAATATCTTTGACGTTGTAACTAAAAAAAATTGGGGAAAAAACTCGTAATTATACCGACTTATAACGAAAAGGAAAACATTTCGAAAATGATTTCAGCTGTCTTGGAAGTTGGTCAGGATTATGATGTTTTAATTGTTGATGATGGTTCACCAGATGGAACCGCTGCAATTGTTAAAGAGCGTCAACAAGCTTTTCCGGATAGGATTCATTTAATAGAAAGGACAGGGAAGTTAGGTCTAGGAACGGCGTACATTGCAGGATTTAAGTATGGTATAAAGCATGGCTATGACTTTCTTTTTGAAATGGATGCTGACTTCAGTCATAATCCGAAAGATTTGCCTAGACTTCTAGCGCCGTTAGAAAATGGATTTGATTTTAGTATTGGTTCTCGATATGTGAAAGGAGGAGCAACTAAGAATTGGCCATTAGATCGAGAAATTTTATCAAGAGGAGCTTCTCTTTATGTTAGAATGATTACTTGGATGCCTATAAAAGACCCAACAGCAGGCTTTATTTGTTATAAAAGGGAAGTTCTAGAGACAATTGATTTAGATAAAATAAAATTTGTCGGTTACGCATTCCAGATAGAAATGAAGTTTTCGGCGAGATCATTAGGTTTTAAAAGCATAGAAGTGCCTATAACATTTGCTGATCGTATAGAAGGAACGTCGAAAATGAGCAATGGTATTATCTCTGAAGCGATCTGGGGTGTTCTGAAAATGAAAATTAAAAGTTTCACTAATTCATATAGAAGTACAGATTCGTAACATTTTAATTTTTAAGTCGTCTAGTTTTCGAAATCCAACTTGAAAATTATGCGTTCTATTCTTATCCTTTTTCTTTGCTCTTTTCAGCTTTTACACAGCCAGTCGACCTTTAACGATTCCTTAAATTTAGAATTGCAAGAAATTGCTGATCAGAAAATGCTTCCTGGTTTTAGTGTTGCGGTCATTAAAGATGGCGCCATTAAATATGAGGATGGATTTGGTTTTGCTGATATTGAAAGCAAGAAATCTTATACAAAATCAACTATCCAAAACATTGGATCTGTAAGTAAGACGTTCATTGGCGTTGCTCTAATGAAGGCGGAAGAACTCGGATTGTTAGACTTAGATGATCCTATTAATGACTACTTGCCTTATCATTTAATTAATCCGAGATTCCCTACCGAAAAGATTACCATTCGTCACATTGCAAGTCATACTTCTGGGTTGAATGATCCAGATGCTTATGAAAGGGCATATGTCTTCGAAGGCAAATTAGCAGTAGATCCATCCACCATTCCAAGGGGCTGGAAAAAATACATCAAACTTTATAATGAGAATGAGGGCCTCCCTATCGATTCATTTATTATAAGTGTTTATGCCAAAGGTGGTGAATACTACAGGAAGAAGAACTTCCTTCGAAAAAAGCCAGGTGTTCAATATAAATACAGCAATATAGGTGCAGGGATTGCATCGAGGATCTTGGAAGAAGCCAGTGGTATGAGCTTTAGCAACTTTACTAAGCAGTACATATTCGATGAAATAGGAATGACTTCTACTACCTGGAATCTAGATGAAGTAAAACTAGATGATAAGGCAACGCCATATCTTACCTATGGACAAGCTCTTCCTCATTATAGTCTTATCACTTTTGCAGATGGTGGACTGATAACTAGTATTCATGATCTATCACTTTATTTGATAGAAATGATGAAGTGTTATGAGGGAAAGGGTAGGGTGTTGTCTGAAGAAAAATGTAAGGAGATGATGGAGCCATATCTCAAGGATTCTAAGTCACCTTACGGCGTGTTCTGGTCTAGATCTCATTCTGGATTAAGTATTGGGCATAATGGAGGAGATCCGGGAGTGTTAACTAATATGTATTTTATGCCCTCTAAAGGTATAGGTAAGATTATGATGGTCAATATAATGCCTACCGACAAAAGCACGGAGGAAGCCATCAGGAATGTGTGGGGCGTTTTAAAGAAATATGAAGAAAAGATTTAGCAAAATAATCACTCCATACATCTGAAAAGTCATCTAGAAAAAAGGAAGTCTTACTTTCTTACCTATTAAGTATGTCAATTTTTGATGCGTAGCTAGATAGACTTCCCTCTTGCAATATCTTAAAATTTCACATTTTAGGAGAAATCAAATAAAAAGAACCTGGAATCATTTCATATTCATTCACTTTGAATTGTCCATAGAATGGAAGCGGTTTTTCTATGCTGCTAACCTCAATTTATAACTGGAATATCATGTTTTAATTCGCTGATAAAGAAGAGTTGATGTGAGTATCCTTTGATTTATATATTATAAATAATTATTATGTTAATTAAAGATGCTAAAATTCTATTTTATCTCAGCGATTTACATATATTTGTTTTAAGTAATATGTTATTTGAAATAATATAACTGTATTTGTGGAGAAAGAAAATGTGAACGGATATTGTGAATTGCACACTTTATCACCAAATATCATGCAGGGTGTAATCAAATAAGTTACACGAATAAACAGATGATGATTTTTTTTATATGTTTTGTGTGATTTTGTGGGAAAAAGTGGGAAAAAGTGGGAAAATGATCTTAAATTTGAATTATCAACCACGGAGATTCAATGTACACGTTCACTGGAGAGTACGAAGTTAAAGTAGATGCCAAGGGGAGAGTTCGTCTTCCATCGGCGCTATTGAAGCAAATTGGGGAAGGAGCTTTAAACTTTGTAGTGAATCGAGGATTTGAGAAACATCTTATGATGTATCCGTCCGATGTTTGGGAAAAAAAGACGACAGAAATAAACCAACTCAACATCTATAATACAAAACAGCGTCAAGCAATCAGATACTTCTACAGAGGAGCTACGAAAATTGCAACAGACGGTGCCGAAAGAATTTTGCTACCTAAAAGTTTGGTAGAGTATGCAGGTATCGAAAAAGAAGCTGTCTTGTTTGCTTATCACGAGCAAATTGAAATATGGTCGAAGGACGCATATGATGAGATGTTGAATTCAGAACCAGATAATTTTGCTGAAATAGCAGATGATATATTTGGCGAAGGCAACAGTGTAAGTGATAATGCTTAAATATGGAATATCATAATCCAGTTTTACTAAAGGAAAGTGTTGACGAGTTGGTGACAGATCCCGATGGTGTTTACGTAGATGTAACATTCGGTGGGGGAGGTCATAGCCGTGAAATTTTAGATAGGCTAAGCGACAAAGGTCGCTTGATAGCTTTTGATCAGGATGTTGATGCACATAAGAATAGTATTGATGATGATCGGATTGAGATGGTGCACGCTAACTTTTGCTTTTTGGAAAGGTTTCTGAAGTTGTTGAAAGTGGATGGAGTGGATGGAGTGCTCGGGGATCTCGGGGTTTCGTCTTTTCACTTGAATGCTCCGGAGCGAGGGTTTTCGTTTAGGTATCCAGAAGTTAAGTTGGATATGAGGATGAATCCATTGATGGAGGAAACAGCAGTTGATTTGATTAGGGATTATAGCGAGGAGCAATTAGTGGCCATATTTAGTGCATATGGGGAGATAAGGAACTCTAAGACTCTGGCTCAGGAAATTGTTACGCAAAGAGAGCAAAGGGGGATTGAAACGGTTGGTGATTTGCTTCAGGTTTTAGAGCCAGTAATAAGAGGGAGTCGGAATAGATATTTGGCTCAGGTTTTTCAGGCGATAAGAATTGAGTTGAATGATGAAATGGGAACGCTAGAAGAGATGCTTTCGCAGAGTTTGAAGGTTTTGAAAAAGGGAGGTCGAATGGTAATTATCTCTTATCACTCACTTGAGGATCGAATGGTGAAGAATTTTATAAAGAGCGGAAATGCTGAAGGGGAGATTGTGAAAGATGATTACGGGAGGCATGAGAAGCCATTTAAGAGTGTGATTAAAAAAGTAATGGTGCCGAGTGGTGTTGAAATAAGAAAAAACAATAGAGCCCGTAGCGCAAAGTTGCGGGCTGCGGTAAAAAATTAAGTAATGACGAAAAAGAAACCTGTTTCTGGGCAAGCAAAGAAAATGAAGTTGGGATTTGGGTTGGCGTCCTTGATGAAGAATGTGACGTTTGTGTTCTTGATTGCTTTTTTAGGTGTGGTGTATATTTTCAACTCTCATTATGCGGAGAGTAACCTAAGGAAGACTAAGAAGTTAGAGAATCAGATTCGGGAAGCGAAGTGGGAGTATATGTCATTAAAGTCAGACATAATGCAGAAGAGTACGCGGTCTGAAATTGGAAAGAAGTTAGATGGGTATAAAGATTTAGAAAATCAAAATCTGCCGAGAAAAATAGAGGCTTCTAAAAGCTAGAGCGGATATGGATAAAAAGAATGAATTGCTGCTGAGGGTTTATGTGGTGCTGTTGATGTTTATTCTTTTTGCACTGGTTATCGCATTTAAGATTATTAAGATAAATGTAATAGAGGGAGAGAAGTGGAGAGCGAAAGCGGAACAAAACCTAAGATGGGTGGAAGTGGATGCGACGAGAGGAGATATTTATACAGAAGATGGCAAGTTGTTGTCAACTTCTACAACGTTCTTTGATATTTATATGGATTTGACTCAAGCGAGCAATGAAAATTTTAATAAAGAAATTGATTCGTTATCGTATTATTTGGCAAAATATACGAATTCGGATAGGTCTCGAGCTCAGTGGAAACAGTTATTAGTTAAAAAAAGGGAAGGTGGGATTTCTTGGAACGAACCAGGAAGTAAATATTATTCGATTGCGAAGAATCTCGATTTCTTTCAGTTGCAAAAATTTAAACAATTTCCTTTGTTTAGGAGAGGTCAATATGGAGGTGGTTTTATTGTAAAGGATAAAACTAAACGCACGAAACCTTTTGGTTCTTTAGCAGAGAGGACGATTGGTGAGGATCGCGAAAACGCTTCTAAAATTGGCATTGAAGGATATTTTGACAAGCAACTTGCAGGTGTTAAGGATCAGAAATTAATGAAAAGGATAGGGCCTGGAATAGAGGTTCCTGTTTATGATCCGATGGAATATGAACCTAAGAAAGGTGCTAATCTCATCACTACACTTGACATGGGAATTCAAGATATTGTTCACTCTGAATTGCTAAAAGCTGTAAAGAAGCATGAAGCACGAGCCGGAACTGCCATCGTAATGGAGGTAGCAACGGGCAAAATAAGAGCTATATCTAACTTTAAACTCAATCAACGTGGTAACTACGCCGAACTATACAATTATGGTATAGGGGAGCGTAGTGAACCCGGTTCAACTTTTAAATTGGCCAGTCTAATGGCTCTGGTAGAAGCAGGTTATGCTAATCCAGATACGAAAGTTGATCTAGAAGGTGGGGTGAAAAAGTTTTCAGATCTATGGATGAGGGATTCGCATCGACACGGACTCCGAGAAGTAGATTTAAAAACCGCATTTGCAAAGTCATCAAATGTAGGGATTGCAAGCCTAGCTGATAGGTATTTCAATCAAAGTAATGAGACTAGAATGCAGTTTGTGGGGATGTTAAACCAATTTGGTCTAAGTGAAGTGAGTGGCGTGGAGATAGTTGGCGAGAAAACACCTTACATTAAAAATCCGAATGACAAGAATTGGTATGGGACGACTATACCGTGGATGTCACACGGTTATGAATTAGAATTGACTCCGCTTCAGATATTGAATCTATATAATACAGTTGCGAATGACGGAAAGATGATGAAGCCATATTTGGTTTCAGAAGTCTACGATGAAAATGGTAAGCAAATTAGTTTTTATCCAAAAGTGATGAAAGAACGAATTGCTAGTGATTATACGATTGCTGTTGCGCAGGAGTTGTTGGAAGAAGTGGTGAAGAGTGGAACTGCAAAGAGTTTGCAATCAACATTTTTTGATTTCGCGGGGAAGACAGGGACAGCGCGATTCGGATATGCGGATAAAGATGAAGAGGTGAAGCGATATAATGGGTCTTTCGCAGGATATTTTCCTGCAGAGAATCCTCGGTATTCATGTATCGTCGTGATTTATGAGCCAAAAGTAGATGGTTTCTATGGCGGAACTGTGGCAGGTCCAGTATTTAAATCAATTGCAGAGCAATGCTTTGCAAGTAAGAAGAACTTAATTGCTTCGATAACGGACGAAGAAAAACCAAAGTTGGCAAGTTTTCAGAAGCCAAACTATAGTGTTGGGTTTTCGAAGGACTTAGAAGAAGTATTGAAATATGTAGGCTTGGATTATTCGGAATCAGACTATCCTTGGTCGGTAGTTGCTCCGGGAGAACATAGTCTCCAGTTGAAACCGAAAAAAGTGAAGAAAGCAATTGTGCCTAGCGTGGAAGGAATGGGATTGCGAGATGCAACTTTTATCCTTGAAAATCTAGGATTGAAAGTAGAGAGTGAAGGTTATGGGAAGGTTATAGCACAATCTTTAAAGCCTGGTTCGAAAATAGAAGACCAGACGATTGAAATAAAATTAAACTGACATTTGTCTAAAAAGATAGATGAATATATTGAAAACACTGAATGAAATATTAACTGTTGGATTGCCTTTTGAAATAAAAGGTAGTGATGAAATTGAAATTTCAGGCATCACGCTGGATTCAAGAAAAGCTGTAGATGGATTTTTATTCGCAGCAATTCAAGGATTTACTTTAGATGGCCATCAGTTTATAGAGAAAGCTATAGAAAGTGGTGCTGTCGCTGTGCTTTGCGAAAAGTGGCCAGATAGAATAGATGAAAAGGTTACTTATATAAAAGTAGAGGATTCATCGGAAATGACAGGGAGATTGGCTTCTGCTTATTATGATTATCCATCTAATGGATTTGAGTTAGTAGGGATTACAGGGACAAATGGTAAAACGACTGTAGCAACAATTTTGTACAGACTTTTTACGAAACTAGGCTATAAAGTAGGCTTGGTTTCTACAGTAGAAAATATAATTGCAGGGAAAACGATTCCTGCACAGCTTACAACACCGGATTCGGTAGCCTTGAACGAGCTAATGTGGAAGATGAATGAGGAAGGTTGTGAGTATGTTTTTATGGAAGTAAGTAGTCATGCAGTTGATCAAAATAGAATAGCGGGATTGAATTTCCGTGGTGGAGTGTTTACAAATATTTCACATGATCATCTGGATTACCATAAAACGTTCAAAGCGTATATAAGCGCTAAGAAGAAGTTCTTTGATGAGTTGAAACCTGAGGCATTTGCTTTAACAAACAGTGATGATCGTAATGGAGAAGTTATGATACAAAACACTAAAGCAAATAAAAGACGCTATAGTCTTCGAAAGATTGCGGATTATAAATCTAAGATCATGGAGAGTTCTGTAGAAGGCCTACAATTAGAAATGAACAATATAGATGTTCACTTGAAATTAGTAGGGCAGTTTAATGCTTATAATGCAACAGCTGTATTTGGTGTAGCAATGGAGCTTGATCAAGACCGATTCAAAGTCTTGCAAATTCTGAGCTCACTTCAAAGTGCAGAAGGTCGATTTGATCTTATAAAAGGTGAAAAGGCAGATGTATTTGCCATTGTGGATTATGCACATACACCAGATGCGTTAGAAAAAGTGTTGGATACGATACAGAAATTGAAAGGAGCTACTACCCAGATTATTACAGTAGTCGGGTGTGGGGGAAATAGAGATAAGTCGAAGCGTCCGAAAATGGCAAAAATTGCAAGTGAGAAAAGCGATAGATTGATATTAACATCTGATAATCCTAGAAATGAGGATCCAGAAGATATTATCGATGACATGGTGCCAGGAATACCTCAGCATAAAACTCAAAAAATGATCAGAATCAGTGAGCGAAGATCGGCAATTATTGCTGGACTAAGCATGGCACAAGCTGGAGACATTGTGCTAATCGCTGGAAAAGGACACGAGAAATATCAAGAAATTAAAGGTGAGCGGTTCCCCTTTGATGACAAAGAAATAGTCCGAGAATTTCTCGGGCAGAAGAGATAGAATTTAGGTTCTATTATCATTCTCAGGTTGGTTTTAACAGTTACAGCAGGTTATTCGAAAAAAGTTTTGAATCCTGCTGTTTTTTAGAATTAAACTAAGAATAAAAAAACTTAGCAATAGCTGAGAGAAGTTAAACTATAAATTAGAAGCTAGATTTTAAGAGTCGCGAGTGAAGGTAAGGCCTAAGGCTATGAACTCTAAACTTAAAACTCTAAACTCATATGAGACTATGTTTTATTACTTATTTGAATTTTTAGAAAGCAAATTTCACCTGCCTGGTGCAGGTTTGTTTACATATATATCTTTCCGCTCTGGATTAGCTATTCTGCTCTCTTTATTGATCAGTTTGCTTTTCGGTAACCGGATCATAAGTTCTTTGAGAAGATTGCAATTAGGAGAAACGGTTAGGGATCTCGGTTTGCAAGGCCAAATGGAGAAGGCTGGAACTCCTACCATGGGCGGTATAATTATTATAATGGCAACTCTCGTGCCAGTTTTACTTTTATGTAGGCTGGGGAGTATTTATATCATTCTAATGATTACGGTCACCATCTGGTTAGCCATCATAGGATTTATAGATGACTACATTAAGGTTATTAAGAAAGATAAGTCTGGATTAGCTGGAAAGTTTAAGGTTGTAGGTCAGGTGGGAATTGGATTAATCGTAGGGTTAACCATGCTATTTCATCCAGATATTACAGTTCGAGTGACTAAGGCGGAAGCCATAGCAAAGAACTACGAAATAAAGGAAACATTTACGACGAAGTATACTCAAGTAGGAAAAGCGGATAAGGAAGTGGAAATGGCTTATGTTAAAACGACTTTAACAAATGTTCCCTTCTTTAAAGACAATAACTTTGATTACAATGTGCTGCTAAGCTGGTTAGGAGATAACGCCTCTAAGTTCATATTCATACTTTTCGTGCCCATAATCATCTTTATTGTGACTGCGGTATCGAATGGAGCCAACCTAACGGATGGACTAGATGGATTAGCCACTGGGGTTTCAGCAATAATAGGTGCGACCTTAGGAATTTTAGCGTACGTTTCGGGTAATACCATTATGGCCGATTACCTGAATATACTATATATACCAGGATCGGAAGAGCTGGTGATTTTTGCAGCTAGTTTTCTAGGGGCTTGTGTTGGATTTTTATGGTTTAATTCCTACCCAGCGAAAGTTTTTATGGGAGATACCGGGTCGTTAACCATAGGAGGGATTATAGCAGTGTTTGCCATTTTGATTAGGAAGGAATTATTGATTCCGATTTTATGTGGAATATTCCTAGCAGAGACCATCAGTGTGATATTACAGGTGTCTTATTTTAAGTACACTAAGAAGAAATACGGTGAAGGACGGAGAATTTTTAAAATGTCGCCACTTCATCATCATTACCAGAAATTAGGCATGCACGAAGCTCGAATCGTAACCAGATTTTGGATCGTTGGGATCATGCTTGCCATATTGACCATTATCACATTGAAAATGAGATAAGATGACATTTGAGTCAGTCGCTATAATAGGAGGTGGAGAGAGTGGAGTAGGAGCTGCAATCTTAGCGAAGTCGAAGGGAAAAGAAGTTTTCCTTTCAGAATACGGAAAATTGACCGATAGATATAAAGCAGAGTTAGAAGCGCACAATGTGCCATATGAGGAAGGAGGTCATAGTATTGAAAAGTTGAAAGAATTTGAATTAGTTGTTAAGAGTCCGGGCGTGGCTGATCAAACCAAAGTAATAAAAGGATTGAACGATTACAAGGTGCCCATTATCTCTGAAATAGAATTTGGATTTTATTACACAGAGGTAGGAATTATAGGAATAACAGGAAGTAATGGCAAGACCACTACGACCGGACTAATTTACCACTTGCTGAAAGAAGCTGGTGTTCATGCTCAAGTTGGTGGAAACATTGGGAAAAGCTTTGCGAGGTTAGTTTATGAAGATGAACCGTGTGAAGTGTATGTTTTAGAATTAAGCAGTTTTCAACTGGATGGAATTAAAGATTTTAGACCAGATATTGCTGTTTTGCTAAATATTACACCAGACCATCTAGACCGATATGATTATGATTTTGAAAATTATGTGAAGTCTAAATGGAGAATCGCAATGAATCAAACGAGTGAAGACTTGTTGGTTTACAATGCTGACTTAGCCTTAAGAAACAATGAGCCTAGATCTATTGCGATAGGTGAAGAAGAAATTAAAAATAATCAGCTTTCAACGGAAAGCGGGAAAATATTTGACACTACGAATACGACATTGAAAGGGAAGCACAACAGATTTAATGCCTTGTGCGCCATTCAGGTTGTAGAGCGATTCGGATTATCAGATGCTGATATACAGAAAGGCTTAGAGACTTTTGTAAATGAAGCACATCGATTACAAGTTGTGGCCATTAAAAATGGAGTGACGTATATCAATGATAGCAAAGCAACGAATGTGGATGCGGTCTTTTATGCGCTAGATGCGATGGAAGGAAATGTGGTATGGATCGTAGGAGGTACAGATAAAGGCAATGATTATGAGCCGATTTTAAAATTGGTCAATGATAAGGTTGTAAAGAAAATATATCTAGGAATAGATAATACGAAGCTTAAAGAAGTGTTCGGTGAAGGAAGTGAGGTGGAATCGATGAAGGAGGCAGTTAAAGCTGCATCGAAGAGTGCGAAAAAAGGAGATGTGGTGTTGCTAAGTCCTGCATGTGCGAGTTTCGATTTATTTAAGAATTATATAGATCGAGGAGAGCAATTTATAGCGGCAGTGAAAAGCTTAGGAGAAGAATAAGAGAACAGAATATAAAAGAAAATACATTAAGGTACAAAATAAGAAAACTACAAAAATTTGTCTGGAATAGCTTTAGTATATAATAGGTTGAAGGGTGATAAGCTGATATGGCTTATCGTTACGATCCTTGCTATATTTTCGGTACTGGCAGTTTATAGTGCTGTAGGTTCTATGGCCTATAAGGTGCATGGTGGAAATACTGAGCTGAAGTTGTTAAAGCAAATTTTCTTTTTGGGTGCTGGAATGGGTTGTATGTATGTAGCTTATAAGTTAGACTACATGCAATATTCTAAGTGGGCGCCGATCTTGTTGTTGATAGCTATTCCATTATTAGCTTATACTATAATGTTCGGTCCTGAGATTAATGATGCGAGAAGATGGTTGACTATTCCTTGGATAGATCAGCGTTTTCAGACATCGGACTTTGCGAAACTAGCGCTCATCATTTTTATGGCGAGATCTATTTCTAAGAAGCAAGAGATTATAAAAGACCTAAAGAGTGCCTTTTTGCCTTTGATTATACCAGTGATCATAGTGTGTGGACTGATTATGCCTTCAGATTTCTCTACAGCAGCATTGTTGTTTTTTACTTGTTTGCTAATGATGATTATAGGAAGGGTTCAGGTTAAGTTTCTATTTCTACTCATGTTTGTAGGGATAGCAGCCTTTTCATTAGTAGTGATTATAGGCTATGCTTTTCCAGAACATATCAGAATAGAGACTTGGATTTCTAGGGTTACAGAATTTCTAGGTGGAGGCGACGGTGGTTATCAGGTGCAGCAGTCGAAGATAGCAATTGCAGAAGGTGGTTGGTTCGGCGTGATGCCTGGAAATAGTATTCAAAGAAACTACCTACCTGTACCATATGCAGATTACATCTATGCGATTATCTGTGAAGAATATGGGTTGATAGGAGGTTTATTAATTCTGGCTTTATACCTAGGATTATTAATCAGGTGTACGAAAATGGTGACGCAGTGTCCGAAAACGTTCGGAGCCATATTGGCGATGGGACTTTGTCTGAATATCGTGGTGCAAGCATTTGCAAATATTGCGGTATCCGTTAATCTGCTCCCCGTGACTGGATTGACCTTGCCGCTTGTAAGTATGGGTGGTACGTCCTTGATTATGACGTGTATTTCATTGGGAATAATACTCAGTGTGAGTAGATATGTAGAAACAGCAAAATTACAACATGTAGAACTGACAGAAATAGAAGAAGATGAAAGTAATCATTAGTGGAGGTGGAACAGGAGGTCATATATATCCAGCAATTGCGATTGCAAATGCTTTAAAAGAAATAAAACCTGACGCAGATATATTGTTTGTAGGTGCGAAAGGAAAGTTAGAAATGGAAAAAGTCCCGAAAGCGGGATATCCCATAGAAGGTCTTTGGATCAGTGGGTTTCATAGAAAATTGACATTACGGAATTTAATGTTTCCGATTAAGTTGTTAAGCAGCTTGTTTCGAGCAGGAAAGATTGTGAAGCGATTCAAGCCAGATGTGGTTGTAGGAGTTGGAGGATACGCCTCTGGTCCACTTTTGCAGATGGCCGTTGCACAGAAAGTGCCTGCACTGATTCAAGAGCAGAATTCATACGCTGGAGTAACCAATAAAATATTGGCTTCGAAAGTGCAGAAAATTTGCGTGGCTTATCCTGATATGGAAAAATACTTTCCAAAGGAAAAGATAGTTTTTACGGGCAATCCTGTTCGAAAAGATATATCTGATCTTGCGGATTTAAAAATGGAGGCAGTAACTCATTATAGACTAGACCAAAATAAGAAAACTACACTTTTATTTGGTGGAAGTCTGGGTGCAAGAATGTTAAATGAAGCGATGGAACAGAACACAAAACTCATAGCAGATCAACCGGATGTGCAATGGATATGGCAGATGGGCTCGATCTACTATGAGGAATTTGTGAAATGTGAAACCGCTCAGTTACCGAATGTATTTCCGGTAGCATTCTTAGAGAGAATGGAGTTAGCTTATGCGGCAGCTGATGTTGTAATTTGTAGAGCTGGAGCATTAACAGTTTCCGAATTATGTATCGTTGGAAAGCCTGCGATACTCGTTCCCTCACCGAATGTGGCGGAAGATCATCAGACGAAGAATGCGATGGCACTTGTAAATGCTGAAGCAGCCGTTCTGGTGAAGGATGCTGAGGTAAAGGAAAAGCTCGTATCGCAAGTAATGGAGTTAATGGATGATGCAGAAAAGCAGAAAACATTGACCTATAATATTAAGGCCCTTGCTAAAGAAACTGCTGCGAAGGACATTGCGAATGAGATTATTGAATTGAGTAAAAAGTAATCTATGAAGTTAGATGCTTTAAAGAAGATATATTTTATCGGAATTGGTGGAATAGGGATGAGTGCCTTAGCGAGATTTTTTCATCAGCGAGGTGCAGAAATAGAAGGTTACGATAAAACAGAAACAGTGCTTACTAAAAAGTTAGTGAGTGAAGGTATGAAAATTCATTACGAAGATGATGTTTCGATGATTCCTGAGGATATTGATTTAGTGGTGTATACACCTGCAATACCAAAGGATCATAAAGAATTGAATCATTTGCGTGCTGGAGGATCTGAAATCATGAAGCGATCAGAAGTACTAGGATTGATTAGTAGATCTAAGAAATGTATAGCCATTTCCGGCACACATGGAAAGACAACGACCAGTTCTATGACTGCGCATTTGCTGAAGTCTTGCGGAATGGATATTTCGTGTTTCTTAGGTGGCATTGCTAATAATTTCGGTTCGAATTACTGTTACGGCGAAAGTGAGTGGACAGTAATAGAAGCAGATGAGTTCGATCGATCATTTCATACTTTGTCTCCTGAAATAGCGGTACTTATTTCGATGGATCCTGATCACTTGGACATTTATGGCGCGAAAGATAAAATGCAGGAAAGCTTTGAAATTTTTCTGAATAAAGTGAATGATGGAGGGAAGGTGATTATGCAGGAAGATCTTTTAGGTCAATTTGATAGCAAATTCATCGAGGAATTAAAGAAAAGGAAAATAGAGATATTCCAATATGGAAAGCATAACGATGACTTTCAAATTTCAAATCTGAGGTTTCTGAATGGGAAGCAAGTATTTGATTTTAATGAGATAAGAGATTTAGAGTTAGCATTGCCTGGAGATCACAATACAGAGAATATGGCAGCCGCGATTGCGATTGCCGAATTATTAGGAATCGAAGAAGAGAAGATAAGAGCTGGAGTAAAGACATTCAGTGGAATAAAGAGAAGATTTGACATAACAGCTGGTAGCAAGACGATCTACATAGATGACTATGCGCATCATCCGAGCGAATTAAGAGCAGCGATTAGTTCTGCAAGAAAGCTTTGGCCTGATGGAAGATTGACCATCTTATTTCAACCGCACTTATATAGTCGGACGAATGATTTCATGGATGATTTTGCAGAAGAGCTAGGGAAGGTAGACGAGCTGTTATTAATGGAGATATATCCAGCGAGGGAATTACCTATGGAAGGAGTTACTTCGAGTGTGTTGCTAGAAAAAATTGACATAAAAAATAAAAAACTGGTTCAAAGAGAATCCATAATGGAAGAGATCGAACAAAGATCTCCAGAAATATTGATGACTTTAGGAGCAGGAAATATTGATGTTTTTGCTCCCTTAATTAGGGATTGGATTAATAAATATGATTAACAAAATAAAAACATATATAGACGAAAATAGATTTCTGAAGATCAGTTTGATCCTCATCGGAATAGTGTCCCTAATTGTGGTCACTAGATTAGCGATTCAGGAGAAGAAGATGGCTGGCGTTAAAGCTTTTCATGTAAGCATTTCTTATAAGGACAAAACGAAGCGACTGATTAGTTCAGATTATATTAAAGATGAAGTGAGGAAGAGTTTGGGGTATAATGTCGAGCGAATAAAAATCAAAGATCTAGATATTATGAAGATCGAAGATGTGCTGGATAATAATGATTTTATAGAGCGTGCGGAGGTGTATCTGGATGGGAAGAATGTGTTAAGAGTGGAATTGGTTCAGAAAAATCCTATTGTGAGAATTAATAATGGAGCTCAAAAATTCTATCTGGATGATAAGGGAGAATATCTTTCTTTAAGTCCAGTAGCGACCGTGAGAGTTCCAGTTGTGACGGGTGATATTAAGCCTTATACAGCTGAGTACAATAAGATCGAAGGGCATCAATTTCAAGATATTTTTGAATTGGCTACGAAGATCTATAAGGATGACTTTTTAACCTCTCTAATAGAGCAGGTGCATATAGAAAAAAATGGAGATTATTTATTGATACCGAAGATCGGGAAAGAGAAGATCATGTTAGGATCGGTGTATGATCTGGAAGAGAAAATGTATAAACTTAAAGTATTTTATAAAGAAGGATTAACAAGGTTAGGCTGGGGAAAATATGCCTACCTCGATTTGAAATATGAGGAACAAGTGGTAGTGAAAAGTAATTAAAAAAGACAAAAAACAGGTTCATTATGAATGAATTTAAAACAAGTACATCCGAAATAGTTGTAGCCGTTGATATCGGAACTACGAAGATTTGTGCGATTGCGGGGAGAAGAAACCAATACGGGAAGATAGAAATTCTCGGAATGGGTAAAGTTAAATCTGAGGGAGTGAATCGGGGGGTCGTTTCCAATATTGATAAAACGGTAAAGGCGATCAGCGAGGCTGTTAGTATTGCGGAGAAGAGTGCCAACGTGAAATTTAAGAAAGTTCATGTCGGTATTGCAGGTCAGCATATTAAGAGTATTCATCATCATGGAATATTGATGAGAGAAGAAGGTCTGGAAGAGATAAGCAACGAGGATGTCGAAAAATTAATAAATGATATGTATCGCTTGGTGTTGCCACCAGGTGACAAGATACTTCATGTTATTCCACAAGAATTTACGGTGGATGATGAGCAGGATATTCAAGATCCAGTAGGGATGTCAGGTGTTCGGTTAGAAGCTAATTTTCACATCATCACAGGACAGGTCACTGCATCTAGAAATATACTAAGATGTGTGGAGAAAGTTGGTCTAGAAGTAGCAGATATCACTTTAGAACCTATAGCTTCTGCAGCAGCAGTTCTAAGTAAAGAAGAGAAGGAAGCGGGAGTTGCCCTTGTAGATATAGGAGGTGGAACAACAGATATTACCATATTCAAAGATGGCATTATTCGCCATACCGCAGTTATCCCATTCGGAGGAGGTGTGATCACGAATGACATTAAGGAAGGATGTACGGTAATGCAAGAATATGCTGAAAAATTAAAAGTAAGATTTGGTTCTGCATTAGCAGAAGAGATCGTAGATAATCGAATCATAACGATTGCGGGATTCCGAGGAAGAGAACCTAAAGAAATAAGTGAAAAGAATTTGTCTAGAATTATTCAGGCAAGGGTAGAGGAGATCTTTGATTACGTGCTTTGGGAAGTTCGTAGGTCAGGTTTCGAAGGAAAGCTTCTAGGAGGAATCGTGATAACAGGTGGTGGATCTTTATTGAGAAACATCAACTTGCTTTCAGAATACCATACGGGTATGAGTACACGAATAGGTATACCGACTGAGCATTTAGCTCACAAGTACGATGGAATGGTCGATAGTCCGATTTATTCAACAGGTGTCGGTTTATTGATTACAGCAATAGAACAAGGAAAAGTAACGGGACATACAGAAGATCTCTCTTCACCTAAGAAAGAGGAGCCGAAGCAAGCAGAAATGGCAATGGCTGACGAAGAAGACTTCACTTTAGACGAAAAGCAATCCGGAAAATGGTATGAAAACCTCTTTACATATGCTAAAGAATTTTTCGAAGCAAGTCCAGATTCAGAATTTTAATAGATAACAATAGAAACTCATAATTATGTTATTTGACTTAGTAAAAGACAATAGATCCATAATCAAAGTTATCGGTGTCGGGGGCGGCGGTAGCAATGCAGTAAATCACATGTTCGAGAATGGAATAAAAGGTGTAGATTTCGCCATTTGTAATACAGATAATCAGGCCATGGAAGAAAGTCCGATTCCTGTTAAAATTTGCCTTGGGCCTACCTTAACGGAAGGGCGAGGAGCAGGTTCTAAACCGGAAGTAGGAAAGCAAGCTTGTATCGAGTCTGTAGAAGAAGTGCGTAAGTTTCTAGATGATGGCACGAAAATGCTATTTATCACTGCCGGAATGGGTGGAGGAACAGGAACTGGTGCAGCGCCGATTATCGCTAAAGTCTCAAGGGACTTAAACATTCTTACCGTAGGTATCGTAACATTACCATTCAAGTTCGAAGGATTGACAAGATCAAGACAAGCGCTAGAAGGGATGGAGGAACTGAAAGCTCATGTAGATGCGATTCTAGTAATTTCTAACGATAGACTAGGGGAGATATATGGAGATCTTAAATTAACAACAGCCTTTGCCAATGCGGATAATATATTATCGACAGCAGCGAAAGGAATAGCAGAGATTATTACCGTTCCAGGTAAGATCAATGTGGATTTCGAAGATGTGAATACGGTAATGAGAACATCAGGTGTTGCCATTATGGGGAACGCATTAGTGGGTGGAGAAAATAGAGCAAAAGTTGCCATAGAGCATGCACTTAGTTCGCCACTATTAAAAGATAACGATATTCGAGGTGCTCAGCATATCTTATTGAATATTACGACTTCATTAGAACATGAAGTAACGATGTCAGAGTTAGGCGAGATTACGGAATATATGCAGGAAGAAGCTGGTTACGGAACGAACCTTATCTGGGGACACTGTAACGATCCTGAATTAGGTGATAAATTGAGCATTACCCTAATTGCAACGGGTTTCGAAGAAAAAGGAAGAGGTCCTTCTAAGCGAGAAGTGGAAAGAATTGTTGTGCCTTTGGAGCCAGAAATGGGAATTCAAGAGCAAGATGACGATGATATTTTTTCTACTCATTTAGAAACGAATATGGGAGAAACAGTTGAATTTGATTCACCTGAAATTAAAGTTAATGTTACTCAGGTTCATGCTGAAAAAGCATTCGATCTTTATGACATGAAGAAGCATGATGAGCGTTCTCAGAAGGAGATCGAGTTCGATAGAAGAATGAGAGAGTTAGAGGAGTCGAGAAGAGAAACATTAAGGTCTAATAATCACAAGAATCTAGATGATCCTAAGACTGTAAATGAATACACAAAAGTTCCTGCGTATGCACGAAGAAATGTCAAGTTGGAAGACGTAGAACATTCTTCAGTTCATCCAGGAGGTAGATATACCGTAAGTATTGATGACGATGGCTTACGAGCAGGAAACAGCTACATACATGACAATGTAGATTAAGAATTTTCGTCTTTTTTATAAGTCTTATCTTTTTATGAGATTGGTTTATTGTGTGCCTGGGTCCCCGCCTAGGCACTTTTTTTTTGTGTTCTTGATGTTATCGCTTTCAGCCGACGACATCAATGTCCGAAGAACTGTTTTCTTGATGTTTTCGCTTTCTTGCGATAACATCAATGGATAAAATGAGAGTCGTGATTCTAGATTCCCCAAATAAATCATCGGTTATGAATGTTGTCCTGATTTTCAGGTGGAAGGCTGATAAAAGACTGGAAAATCACTTAGTAAACTAGTTTGATGAACTCAATGCTCGTCCCTTTTCTTGGTTTTGTTTCAATGACATCGACTGATTTATTTATTTCTAATGGTGCAATAAAGGTTATCTGTTTCAGTTATATGATTGATCAATTAACTAAATAAAAATCTCTATGAAACGTCTAATCTTTTCACTTGTTTTAAGTTTCGTTACCATCAGTTTTTGCACAGGTCAAATATCATTTTTAGTTGAAGGTGGTGCCAATTATGGAAAAGCCACATTAAGCAAAAATGATTTAATCAAGAATGATAATATAATAGGTTATTACCTAAGTGGAACGCCTAAGTTTAACTTAACCAATAGGTTAGCACTACAATCTGAATTTCAATATTCTTTAGAAGGATATGGATTTAACGGTATTTCAGGTCAAACAAAAAATAATTTTCATTATATTAGGGTGATTCCTGGAGTTGAATTGAAAATTGTAGGGCCATTAAGAATTATTGCCGGGCTGAACTATGGCTACCTGGCATTGGCTAAAACCCAAGATGGAGATCCTATTTCAAAAGGAGCATTTGAAAAAAATGATGTTGGCTTATTAGCCGGTATCAATTTAACATTTTCAAATGTTAACATTGCTATTAAATATAACTATGGAATGAATAGCATTTCTGAAACTCAACTGACTGATTTTGAAGGAAAAAATTTAGATTTAAAGACAAAAAATAGATTTTTACAAGTTGGTGTTGGCTATCTGTTAGAGTAGAATTTGTAATCAATCATTCATGATAGAAATTATTATGCAATTTAAAATTTAAGGCTTATGAAAAATTTACTTCTTACTATTATTGTTTCATTGATTTCTATTAGTGTTGGCTTTTCTCAGTATGCTCTTCAAATAGAAGGAGGAGTGAATCATGGAAAGGTGGCAGTTACCCAAACTGACATTTACCAACACGAAAATATCACTGGTGGTTACCTTAGTTTAATGCCTCAGTATAGCCTTAACAATAGGATGAATCTGAGATCAGAATTCCAGTTTTCCATAGAAGGGTTAGGCTTCGAGAATGGCTATAAGCATAATTTGTATTATGTGAGAGTAATTCCAGGTGTTGAATTGAAGGTTCTTGGCCCATTAAGTGTGTTAGGTGGTTTGAATATCGGATATATTGCAACAACGGGAGGATGTACTGGAGGATCTAGTTTTAAAATTCCGAAAGGCACTTATAAGTCCAGTGACCTTGGCTTATTAACAGGAATCAATTATACAATGAATAAATTCAACTTAGCTGTAAAGTACAATTTTGGATTAACGAGTATAATTGATATTAACGTTACAGATGTTGAAGGAATAGTAGTTGATCAAGGTTTAGGTAAGAACAGATTTCTTCAGGTAGGTTTGGGTTATCGAATAGATTTTAAGGATTAAGAGTTTTTACCCTTTTAGTCATTTATAAGTTTGGGAAACAAACTTTTTCCAAGTTAAGACAAACATCATTTTGTTTAATAATTGCTGCAATAAAGATTAAATTTTATAGTTATTATATCATCAATTAACCCATTAATGATCACTATGAAACAGCTCATCTTTTCACTTGTACTTTGTATTTTATCCATCAGTTTTGGCTTTTCTCAGATTTCAATATTGATAGAAGGTGGAGCGAATTATGGTAAGGCTAAGCTTACGAAGAATGATATCCTAAATAATGAAAATATCTTAGGTTATTATATAAGTGGTATTCCTAAATACAAGCTCACGAATCGATTCACTTTGCAATCCGAATTCCAATATTCGGTGGAAGGTTTTGGTTTAGGTGATGGTTATAGTCCTCACCCAATTGATCAAAAACATAACCTACATTATATTCGAATTAAACCTGAACTTGAACTAGGAATAATGGGACCGTTTAGTGTGATTGGCGGATTAAATTATGGATATCTAGCATTTGCCACAATCCAAAACGGAAATTCAAGTTCTAAAGTATCGAAAGGAACTTATGATAACGATGATTTAGGTATTCTTGCTGGATTTAATATCGCGCTGTATAAATTCAATATTGCATTCAAATATAATTACGGTGTTGCTAGTATATTTGATTTAAATTTAACGGATATTCAAGGGAGCGATTTAGGTCAAGTAAAAGCTAAAAACAGATTTCTACAAGTCGGAGTAGGCTATAGAATTGATTTTAAGATTTGAAATTGATTTAACATTTTCTGCCCTAAGGCAGTTACGTAATCAATCCATTCACTAAGTAATAACCTCTATGAAGCGTCTACTTTTTGCTGTAGTTTTTACCGTTATCACAATTAGTTTTGGATTTTCTCAAATTTCAATGCTTATGGAAGGCGGGATAAATTATGGGAAGACAACTTTGTTGAAAACAGAAGAATTGACGACTGAAAGTATTCTAAAGTATTACATGAGCGCAACTCCGAAGTTTAAGATTTCAAAGTGGTTAACGGCTCAAGGAGAGTTTCAGTATTCTCTGGAAGGTTATGAGTCTGATGGTATTTTAGGTCATCTTGAACACAATATGCATTATATAAGATTTATACCAGGGCTAGCAGTTCATATTATAGGGCCATTAAATCTTATCGGAGGAATGAATTTTGGATATTTAGCCTTAGTTGATGGTGGTAAAGATAGGAATAGGTTCACATTTTCCCGTGAATTTTATAGACAAACTGATCTTGGAATTCTTGCGGGTTTTAATATTGAAGTAGCTAAGATTAATCTTGTAATCAAGTACAATTTTGGTTTGGTAAGTATTTCAAATAATGCTAACACTGTTCAGTATTTTATGGGCCCTTTGAAAATATATGCTAAAAACAGATTTCTCCAAGTAGGTTTGGGGTATCGATTTGATTTTAATATTTAGATCATCATCTTTTCTAAAAGGAATAGATCATTTATATTGAAGTTTTAATAAAGAAAATCGTAATGAATAATTATATACGTCTTTATACAACCATATTTATATGGGCTTTCATTATTGCAAATGGTAAAGCTCAGGTTAGTGCTCAGAAATTTACCTACAAGAATTATGAAAATGAGATACTAGCATATCAACCTTTGCAAAGCAATGTTTCTGATAAAGATTATAATCATGCTATGATGATTCTTTCAGAAACTAAAGCAGCCGTAGAAAACAACCCAAGTAATTTTAATCGAGCTGACTATTATAATGTGTTATCGGTCTTTTTATCAATGCAGGAAAGCGAGGAGCATATTAGACTAGCGTATGCAAAATTTAAAGAAGCTGAAGGCAGTTGTGAGTACTTTCTAGCTGCGGGGTTATTTGACTCGAAATCTTATGATTTGTTGCGCGAAGACATTAATAAGCAAGTCAAGACTTGTAAGAATTCAGGAGATAATGAAGTTCCACTTGATCTAAAAGCTTATGCTAAAGAGAATAATCTGGACTTTAATACCCTTTTAACAATGGAAAGGATTAACAGTGCAGACGCAAAATATAGGAAGGGTGATAAAACAGATTGGACTAAACAAAATCTCCTCGACCGTCAAAACCAAAAAAGTATCGATTCTATGTTCCAGATTTACAATGCTTATGTAGGAAGGTCCTTGGTGGGTGAAGAATATGAATCCGTGATGTGGTCAGTTGTTCAACATTCGAGCCTTGAAACGATGGAAAAATACCTTCTAGTGGTACATCAGGCGGTGAAGGCAAATGAATTAGGTAAAACACCGTTTAAAATGCTGATCGATCGGTATTACGGGCTGAAGTTTGGGTATCAAATATTTGGAAGCCAAAGTGGTTTCGGCTTCCAAATGGCAGATGAAAAAACACGTAAAGAAATTATTGCCTTATATGGAATCGAATAATTCTATTTCATTACTCACCTTGTAGTAATTCTAGCGCTTTATTCAATTTTTCGACTTCTTGTTTTAATGATTTATAATTATGCATCAATAAAACATCTAAATCAAATTTGTTTTGAGAATTCAACGACCGGAAATATTATTTATGTTTTTTAGGACAAGCAGGATTATTTATATTTAAATAAAATGGGTGATTTAGAGTGTAGCCTTACCAAAAAATAATACAAATCTAAAATTAACTAAATTTGAATTATTATGAAAAGAAGTAAGTTTACAGAAACACAAATTATTAAGGCTCTGAAAGAGAATGAGTCAGGCAAGAGTGCTG
>NZ_JAJNKA010000014.1 GCF_021533215.1 Portibacter lacus
GAATTGATCTCAAAGGGGAAAGCCTCAGAAACAGATCTAAAATATAATTGTAAATTTGAAATAGCGAGTTATCCACATAGGGGGTCAAACCTCAAGAACTAGGGGGTCAAACACATAGGAATAAGCAGTGTGTACAATGACAAAAAATTGATCCCTATTCTATAAAACTGTGTAAGGATTAAAATCAAAAATACTGCTAAAATACCTTTCCACAATGCTGCGAGCCAAGAACTTCTATAAAAGGTTTTAAACCCTATCGCATAGTACACAGGTATTATTAAAATGGTAGGGATGACAAAAAACCACTTATTGAATTTATCATCGATTAAGTAATTTACACCACTTATAATCACCAGATAAAATAGAAAAAAGGAGAAAAAATGCGTTGCAAATATGATATGTTTCCCAAAAGCTATCCCCATTTTTATATTAAATAAATAACCAATTAATGCTATAAAAGGAATATAAACTATGATTAATCCTTTTGCTAAGGAAGATGATCTTTTATCATATGCTACTGCAATTTCTGAAATTTCTAATCCTTTTTTTTCTGAGATACTCCTCACTTTATCCATTACCCTTACCCCATCGAAATACTCCGAAAAATACCATTGTGATGGATTTCTAAATAAGTCCAACTCAGAAAGAAAAATAAAAAATACAATATTCGAAATGACGAAGAGTTGAAAGGGTTTCATGTAAGGCACTCTAATGCCTTCTACAAACTTGATTGTCAGCTTGCCAGGAAAGAAAAATAGCAATTTGAGTGTCTGAAAAATTTTAGAATCAAAGTTGGTTAAGGTGCCGAATGCCTGACTGATGATATTATTTATTCTAAAATCCTTTTCATGTATAACTTTTTCACCGCAAGCGTTGCAAAAGCTTCCTTCAAATTCATGTTGACAATTTTTACAAATATTCATTTCGCAAATCAATAATGACCTTAAATATTAGAGTAGTAAAATAAACAACTTTATGTCAAACAACTTAATTCCACAACATCACTTTGACTAAACCTGTAACTTCGATCATTCGCAATCTATAGCCATTCATGATTTAAAAACTGCTTCTGTCCCCTTGTTTCGACTCAAGTAAATATCAAATTTTTCGAAGTCAAGATAAATATTGAATCTTTTCAGAATCTCGCCTCCCATGACACTAGTGTTCTGTATCTCTATCTCACTATCGAAATAACTCAAAGGCATTTTAGGAAAACTTGTATTTCCAACCTTGAAATTATCCACCATGACTTTCTTAGTCTTTATAATATTCCCAAAAGAATCTTTCAACTCCTTAACTTCTATCGTTTCTAATTCACTAAAAACAGGATTTTCTTTGCAAAATGAATCATCCAAGATGACGGTTCCTCCATAGCCAGAATGAAGCAAAAATTGATGTGCAATATGCTGACCATTGACTTCTACTTCACCCGAGATGAATATAGAATTATGCTCATCAGTTGTCAATTTGAATTTCTGAATCTGATCTTCATCTGGATTGAATTTTTCCGGATCATGCAGGACGATAATCTGTTCATCGTTATTGATTTCAATGATTTTATTTCCGAATAGATTAGGACCAAATTTACCATCAGATCCAGGACCAGACAACATGTCTAACCACACAGCTAAACTATCCCAGCTCAGATTAGCAATAGTCAGTGAATTATTTTCAATGTAATTCACTTCTTTAGCTCCAGTCCAACTTTTAGAATTACTAGATTTCTGATTTTCGGTTTTCAGTTTCGCGGTCATCTCTGGAGTCAAGGAAACAGAACCAATAGCGGTATGAAACATCAACTTCAAAAGAGTTGTAGTATTCAAGGTGGCTTCAACTAATATATTATTATGCTCTGAAAGTGTAAACTTAATTGTATCGTTCACTGGCGTATATTGTATAGCATCCGCTGCGGAATAAGCTTTGAAATTGACAATGAAAAAAAGTATGGCAAGTAGTAAAGTTCTTTTCATTTTATTCCTTTCTGATTAATGTATACAATAGGCAAATATATCATAAAACGAATAAGAAGTACAAACTGTCCGTAAATGCAAGTTGGGAACTGAATCTTAGGACTGCTATCTATTCAATCTGACCATACAAGTCTCCATATTCTAAGATCTAAATAAGGCAATCGTGTAATCCAGCAAGTCTGTGTTTCCTGGATCTCCATGACCTGGAACAATCACTTTAACGTTTCTATATTTGGATTTAATCGCTTCTACCGTGTTCGACCACTCATCAACATTAGCATCACCTAAATATCCTTTGCTCGCATCCAGTGTCTTGATCAAACAACCACCAAAAATGACTTCTTCAGATGGGAAATAGCAAATGATATTGTCTTGCGTATGTCCTTCCCCAAAAAACTCATTGTGCACTTTTTTATATCCAACTTCGATTGCTAGACTCGTTTCGAAACCTACTTGTGGAATTGCTTTCTCTTCATTTTTTGCCAGTTCAATCGTTCTAAAAGATGCGTACGAAGGAACGCTCCTCTTATGAAACTCATTCAATCCACCCAGACAATCCGCGTGAAAATGAGTAACAACGACTCCGACTACCTTCGCCTTTAAGGTGTTTTCTATCCAGTCAATAAGTTCTTTTGAGTCCTCATCATTAGTAGGTGTATCCATTACAATCGCTTCCCCCTGATCGACCACAATCATCCCATTACAACTCACCTTACCAAAATCATCCGTGGACAAGTAAGAAATGTGTCTATAAGTGTTAGCGGTTAAAGGTTCTATTGTAATTTGCTCACTTTTATAAAGAGGAATATTTTTTGTTTTGCAACTTATGAACGAAAGAGTGAGTATGAAAAACATGAACGCAGTACCCTTCATAGATAGAATTTATAATGAATGCTAAAAGTAGTTATTATCTATAAATTAGAATGAAATTTATAGACAAACTGACGCAACATCATATTAGAGAATACTCTTAGATCTTTCTAGTAAATCATTTAAATCGCTAGCCTCCTTTATCGTGTCTTTTCCGACATTCAGGACCATCTGAGCATGGTGTGCTATATTTCTTTTATAGTCTTCTTTTTCGGTAAATTTATTTATCGTGATCAATGCCTCCATCAACCGTATAATTACTGCAGGGCTTCCAGCTGAAAATTGACGAATCTGATTAAAAGACGCACTTAACAATCCATTAAAATCGAATGTTTCCGCGATGATTCTCAAGTTTTTTTCTTCATCAACTCTATATTTAGATGGGAAATTAACTTGGGTTAATTTGCACAACATGGCTTTTAAATTATCTATGCACGCGATCGCTGTATATGGATCGTTCACACCAGGAGATAAGGCTCTGGCAGCTATTTCAACCATTTGATGGATCGAAAATTCGATATCTTGCTGAGCATTCTTCGTTTTTCCAACCACAAACTGACGCTGTAGTCGTTCTAATACTTTTTCGTCTATTTCTTCAATAGAATACAATTTTCCAACTTCAATATCTTCTACCAAATGATCTCCTGGTCTAAAATTTAATTCGAAAAGACCGTTGTGCGAAGATACAATTTCAAGTAGAGTTTCAGTATCGATGTATTGTAAGTATCCATTCTTAGGTGATAGAATAGGAGATACAAAAGAGCAATTTTCTTTCAACTGATCAACAGAACCAGAAAAATCCTTATTCGTTTCGTCACCTATTTCAGTTGGGAAAAGCCTCTTAATTTGATTAGACATAATATCTGATACATCAGAAATCACCTTATCTGCTTGTATGCTAATCGCTATATTATGAATGAAAACAATCAGCAAAATAATATTGACAAATGCTGCAGCAATAGCTAGTAAGATAGAGATCGAAGGGATAAAGGTAAAGGAATCTGATCCTTTTATCGCATTTAGAACCAGCAGACAATATAAATAGGTAGCAACATAAGATCCAAGGACAACTTGGTTTAATCTCACATACATAAAGTTCTTAATCAGTCTAGGCCCGAATTGCGAGGATGCCAATGTCAATGCAACTAAGGTGACCGAAAACACGGTACCCGCAACACCGATCATTGCTCCAGAAATCGTCGTTAATATACTTCTTGCCGATGCTGCGCTGTTCACAAAAAAGAAACGTCCTAGTCCATCCTGTGGCAAACTGACAAACTCATCTAGAATAACTGTTCCGGTTGCTAGGAGAATAGATAAAACAATAATAAGCACAGGCACGAACCAGAACGTGGCCTTTAACTCATTAAAAGAAAACAGTATTTTTTTCATTTGACTTAGCTTGCAATTCGAATGATTAGATCTTCCACTTTTTTCTCAATTCTAGATACTTCATTCGTATTTCAGAACATTGGAACATCCAATTTTAGACATTGCAATTTACCAATCAATCTATACCATAGAGAACATTACAATGAACAATAATAAAAACTAAGGAAGTGGGCCAATTGTTCTAAAACCATAAGATTAAGAAGTTTGAGGTGGATCACATAGCAACTTTAGAGGTTAATTAGACATCTATTTTTAGATCATTTCCTATACCGACTTTCTATCTATTCTAGCGAATCACCTTCTTTTTTCATTCACTTTATCAAGGAATTCAGGCGTTATCAATTCTACCCCTTCTTGTTCTGCAGCCTCATTAACCTTAGAAATCACCATTTTCAGAAATACCCTCGGAACTTTAACCAACTTCTTATAAGAATCTGGATGCCACTTAACGTTTCCTTCCATCCGGTCTACTTGATATTTAACAGAATCCGTATCTACTCCTTTGGATTTCGGAATCGGTTCTGCATATGGATGAGTATGCTTACTAAACCAGAATTGCTTGCTATCTCGATAACCAAAATCAACGGGCAGCGTTGGAAAGCCTTCTCCTTCCTTAAGATAATCTGCATATCTTTCCTGCATAATGATCTTATCTATTCTCAACAGGAAATGAGCCTCTATTTCAGGACCATCATATTTGAAAATACCAGACTCATCCACCGTACATTCAAAAATCTGAACGGACTCTTTGATTATTTCTGGATACCTAACACCCTCCACTTTCTCTTCTTCACTTCTAGAAGAAGGTATTAAGGTGAATATGCTTTCTTTTAATTTTTCTTCTGTTGTTTCTCCTGGAAATCCTAATTCAACGGCATTTTTCAAATAGGCCTTATCGAATGGTATGAAATTGAGCGCAATCGTTTTATTCTTCCTAATATTTGCCGCAGTATTGGATGTGCCTCTGCTGATCAACATCATATAATGATCTTTAGAAATCCCAAATGGAAAACAAAGTGAGTAGGAACCGATATTTGTCAAACCATTCTCAGAAACAGTGGAACACAGAACAACTGGCATCGGATAAAATGAAGATGTCTGATAGAAATTATCTAGAATATTTACATTTACAAAATCTGTTTTATCTTCTTTAAACCACGACATAATTATTCAATTTTCAGGATTAAAAATACTTATTTATCAGTCAATAGATGGATACTCAGGTTACACTCAATTCAGCTATTTATCCGAATATCACTTCCCTTTTTCTGCTCTTTCTTTTCTTCGTCGAGCTTGACTTTCCAGAATACGTAGAGGAATCACTTTATGCATTAGATCTAGAAGTTCTCTTTCTGTTTCAGGAAGTTCTTTGCTTATCTCTTTTAATAAAGCGCCTACGTGATAAGCTTCAGCAAAAATTTCAGCAGTTCGCCTTTTACCCGCATCAATAAAATCATGATCTGATTGAATTTCTTCTGCTAACTTAAATAGGGCCAATGCTTTAGTATACGCTGTATGATTGCATAACTCATCCGCTAATATGGCATATCTTAACTTTTCTAAATCCTGAACATTTAAAGAATCTATTTCTTTTCTTGCCTGGGCTTTCCGTTTATCAGAAAGTAATTGGACTTCTTCGGGAATGCTCTCTGTTTCGATGCCTCTAAATCCTTTATCTATTTGCAGAAGGAATAATCTTATTAGGCCGGTCGTTTCCTCTACAATCTCTATCTCCATATTGGCAACTTTTAGCAATATTTCTGGTAGGTCAATTTCTACTTTATGGTAAAATTGGGTAAGCACACAAGCGAGGAAAGCTAACTCATCTTCACCGTGGGGTTCGCTTAATGCTAGAGCAAACCGGTGTATGGTTTCTTCGTAATAATCTTGGACGCATGCTAGCAGTATTGCTGTTTCTTTTTTGGTGAGCTCATCTAAATCAGTTAGCGTATTGACATAGGGTGCATTTTTCGGTCCAAGAATGTTGGTTTGCATAGAAAATTTTAATCTGCTTTGTTAACTAATCCATAGCAATTTACCATTAAATCTCCATTTACCGAGCAGAGAATAAGCTTTCTTTTCTTAGCTTAACCTATCTAAATGCTCCTTCAGTCGCAGCATGGAAGTTCGTTCCATTTCAGACAATTTAATAAAAAGAGCAGATGCTTCCATTACCTTTTTCTTCGACTTTGTCTCCCCAATCTCCATAAATAAGTCCGATACTTCCTTCCATAATTTGGCAATCGCAGCGTAAGTCGCGCTTTCTTGAATCAAAACGTTGTCTCTAATCAATTCACCACTTTCTCTCAGGAAATCACGGTAAATATTTCTGAACAACGAACCACCCGTTCCGCCACGTTCCATGATGGAAGCTGAGGTCTGGAAATCTTTCTTAATGTCAGTACTTGTTTCGAACCATTTTATGATTTCTGAGCTGGTTTTATGAATGCCAAGGTATCCTAAGTTTTTAATAGGTGGATTAAGAAAGTCGTGAGCATTATGACAGATTGCTTTTTTAATGACTGCAGTCAAGTCAGGCGATATTCCATTCTTACTTATGGTAAATGAGCGATTTCGCGAAGACATCGGTCCTCTCTCATTTCTAGCCAGCGCCAAACTCTCCAATGAAGTTTTCGCATCTCTTCCTTGCTGATTGGTATCATTCAGATAAGCCAGTGCTTCATCATATCCATATATCGAAGCATAATGTCCAGCGAAATGAATCTTGCTTGTGAAATATGCTAAGTGATAGCAATCTAGTTTAAGGCCTACCGCTTTTCCTAGGTCAATGTTAGACTTCACATTCTCCCAAGCCTTTCTCACCGATGAAGTTTCTCGTACTTCCAGATTGAGGTTGAGGTTTTTGCAAATATTTTCCGTTAATAAATCTGTTTTTATTCGACCGCCAATAAAAGGAAAGTCCATAATTTTCATATTCCAGAAAACATAGCCTAAGCCTTCGCCTATTCCAAAAAGCATCGGCTCACTAAGTTCTATACCTAATTGATAAAGCAAGCTACCTGTAGCTGTTGTTTCACAATGCTGCCCGTTAAATGTTTTAAAGTCTTTGATGATCATCTGAAATTCCATTTTTTACGATCGCAAAATTAGGCATGAGAGTGACAACCTTATGGCAACCCTGTTATAGAAAGATTGGATTATTCCTCAGGGATAAGCGGAATAGCGACAAAGGAGCTTTTCATTCTTCGCCGCATGCTATCAAGAATTGCTACGCTATTGATATGGTTATTTCTTTGCTAAGACCTACTTCAATGATTTTATACAATGTGGACAATTGGATATCTGTTTTCCCGTTTTCAACTCTAGAAATATAGCTTTTCTTAGCTCCTATTTTGTTGGCAAGTTCTTCTTGCGTCAAATTAGCTTATAGCCGTTCATCTTTTAATAATGCACCAATTGTAAATGCTTTGGCTTTAGCTTCAAATTTATCCCTTTTAGATGTTCCAATTTCTCCATATTGTTTGGAAAGGTGCTTTGTGGTTCGGTTTAACACCTATCTAAACCACACTCTTTCATCTAACATTGCTTCAACATTGACCTAAACCCGACTAAATCTAGGCCTTAACTCTTTCTCGGATTTCACTCAGCTTCTGGTCTACTAACAGATTTCCATCTCTATAAACCTCTACGAGTGCTCCCCTAGCCTCTTCTTCCCAATTCACTTGGTCAACTAAGACATATCCTCCGTCTTGCTCTTCTATTTTGATTAATCCTTTCGCAGATTTCTTCGTTCCATCATCGGTAATCGGGTCTTTGAAAATTTCTCTGCCTTCACCATTTACCTCGCCATAAGTAGCCTTCATCGCAAATCCAAAAGTATCTCTGGTATTGTACTGGTAGGTAAATGAACCGATTCCTAAAACGACATTCGTAGAAGCGAATCCATTCTTTTTCAAGCGTTCGCAAATATTCATCGCTCGTTGTAAAGTTATGCTATCACCGTAAATCGCACCAATATGCGGATCTAATTCTTTATATCCTTTATCATTTACAGTGCCACCAAAAGTATCCCATAATAACTGAATGACTCCTTTTCGCACATTCTCATTATAACTGTCCGGGTCTCCGCAGATAATATCTACAGGATCTCCACTATCTGGTCTTACGACCACTCTGCCATCTCTTGCTAATACTTCCTCTTTTAATTTCGGGAGATATTCAGTCAGTACTTTCCACAAATCCCAAGTATCTGAAACGATGGACACGATGCCGCCAGGATATACTTCTGTGATCAATCTCCGGAAAGTCTCTTCCTCAGCATTCAATGTTCCCATACTCATTACGGAATGCTCTGTTGCAGCAACTGAACCTCCTACTAATTCCTCATCTGAATTGGCTCCATAATACTCTTCTAGAAAATCTATCGCTGGAATCGTATCTGAGCCTGTAAAACTCAACAAGTGTGCAGCACTACTAATTAAACTTGCCTCTAATCCTGCCATGCCCCTCATCGAAAAGTCATGTCCTTGCCAGTCCACAAATTCAGGAACAGAAGAAGTTTCCGCTGCATAATGATCTAGAATTTTGCGGTATTGCTTAGCAATTGTCGCGGAATTACACGGCAACCAAACCTCCGCAGAAAGTAATGTTTCGAAGTAGTTTGTCAACCAGAAGAATTCAGAGAGCGTATTATACATGGTGAACATCGGTACCCGAATTGGAACAGAAACACCTTCAGGAAGTGCCTTGAAAACCATCGGAATATACCCTAGATCATGCAGATCTTCTATATGTTTGATTCCCACTTGGTTAGGTCCTAAGTAATTATTAACTCGTCTAGAATATCTTGCACAAACGACTTCTTTTGGTTGATCGAAGAAGTTTTGCTGGAAATCCCGAATGATGTATTTTTTGATAAAATACTGAAGTCCAAAGAAGACCACTTCTTCCACGCCTTCTATTCTACTTTTTCTCGGTGTCCAGTTAGAGTAAACGAGTGTTGTTCCTTCTGGATATTGGCGTCTATGATCGAGTTTATACCCGTCAGTATATAATAATGGATTCATTGATTTTGATTTTAAAGTTTTAAAAATGTTAACTATGCTTCGATGATGTTGCTTACTTAAAGCTGTTTTTTAAAAGGTAGTCTAATGATAAATGTTGCTTTATTCCATATTTATGACACACGATGTCTACGTTCCCCTTCCTCCAAAATCCATCTTCACAGACAACCTGCATTTTTCCTGACTGAGCATACAGTCCAAATTCTAGAAGAGAAATGGGTGATTTTGTCATTGCAGCAAAAAACATGATAATGTGATCTGCCTTTTCTAAAGCTTCTAATTCCCAGTCAACTTGTGCTCTAAACTGCTCGTTCTCCATGGTCTGCTCCCAACTTGAGTCCCATGCTGCTCTTCGAGGATTAAAAACATTAAATCGTTGCCCTAAAAATTCTTCACATTTCGCTTGCCAGTTGATCGCTCTGTCCATTTCTATCGATCCCGCAAGGAAAATACTTTCCTTCTCTCGGTCAATGTTTTCTATCGAATCCGGCGCTTTATAAATGGACATATTATTTTTTTTATGATTTATAAACAACTTATTTACAAGCTAGAGCGATCTAAATAGCGATCTGCTTAACCTTTTCTGATTCTGCTATGGTTCTAAATGAATTAGTACAGTAAATTCCGTCAAAGACCTCGTTTAGCTTTTCCGTTCCTTTGCTAAAAATGCCATGACTCACTGCTAAATATAGCTTCCCTGCATTTTTCTCTTTTAATGCTCCGGCGAGGCCCATAAATGTTCCTCCTCCATCACAAATATCATCTACAATTAGGCAGTCTCGACCCTCTAGGTCCTCATGATAAACTTGAAAACCAGACAATTTTCCTGTTTTGACATCTCTTGATTTAGAACATTCCACCACATCATAATCTTGGAGCTTAGCAGCCAATTTGTAAATCTTTTTTAAGGCACCTCCGTCCGGAGAAATGAGAATCACATCATCACTCAAATCTGTGAGGACTTCTTTTATAAATGAATGATTATCTATTGCATTACAATGATCTAAAACTGCTGGAGTCACCTCTGAATGTGGATCAAAGACTGTTATTTCATTTAGCTTAACGGCATTAAATAAATCAGCATAAACCTTTACAGATAATGCTTCACCAGGAATCATTACCCGATCTTGTCTAGCTGCTGGAAAGTATGGAATATAGGCAGAGATGTTTTTCACACCCATTCTTCTAAGTGCATCGACGGCAACTAAGAAAAGCCCCATATCATTAAATGATTGGATACGATGAGAAATGGTGACCGCCTCAACCTTGGTCAGGTCTGATTTAATTTTAATGTGAGGTTCACCACCGTGAAAAGTAAATGCTTCGAATTCTATCGTATGTGCTCCTGGGAAGGGATTAAAGTTTGGATCTAAGTTGAGTTTCATATTTGCGTATATTTTACACAAATATAACCGCATTAGTAATACGGTGCAAGTATTTGCGTATATTTTACGCTATTTAATTTCAAAATGGAAGCCTTTCGACTCTAAAGCCCTGTATTTACTGACGTTAAAGCGGTACAACTTTGCAGGTCGTCCGCTACCTTCACTTCTAAACTTGCCTGTTTCTGTTAGAATCCCGAATCCCAAAACCTTTTTTCGGAAATTTCTACGGTCAATGTCATGCCCTAAAATCGTCATGTACAATTGTTCTAATTCTGAAAATACAAACTCTTTGTTGAGCAGGTCAAAGCCAATTGGCTGATATTGAATCTTAGACTTGAGTCGATCTATGGCTACTTTAATAATGATATTATGATCATAAGCAAGTTGAGGTAATTCATCTAATGGAAACCATTCTGCTTTGGCAGCATCTGTGTCAGCTTTCAGTACCAGTTTCTTAGGATTCACCAATGCAAAATAAGCTACGGATACTACCCTAGTCCTTGGATCTCGATCGACTTGATCTCCAAATGTGTACAATTGCTCAAGATAGTCTACTTGTATTCCTGTTTCTTCCTGAAGTTCTCTCCGAACAGCGTCCTTAAGACCTTCGTTTGTTTTCACAAAACCACCTGGAAGTGCCCAGTTGTTTTGGAAAGGGCCTGATTTAGGCTGTATAAGGAGAACTTGCAATTTACTATTTGCATAGGCAAATACTATTGCATCGACAGCAAGAGAAATATTGGATTCAAAATTCATTATTGCGTAATATATACACAAAAGTAAAGGAAATAAAACTCTGAATCAATAACAAGTTTAAAATCTGGTGGATTCCCAAATCTTTCTTTGCTTTTCATCTAGATAAGTCCAAGCCACGAAACGGCTCTTCTTGTTCCCTTGTGCCATTTCGACCGTTTTATACTCTGTCACTTTAGCTCTTCTGAAAGCTTTGAAAATAGGTTGAAGCAAGTCTTCTTTAGAAACTAAGGTTGAAAACCAATAGACTGAATTTTTATAATTACGACTTTCATGAACCATATCATGAATGAATTTCTCTTCACCGCCTGCAGTCCAAAGTTCATTGGATTGACCTCCGAAATTCAGGTTTTTGCTTCTTGTAGATTTGGGATTGATGCTTCTTAGTTTCTTTTTATTGGCCGCTTTTGCTTCCCGAGCTGAAGAGTGAAACGGTGGATTACACATGGAAAAATCAAATATTTCATCCTTGTTGATGATTCCTTGAAAGAAACAATTGGAATTAGGTTGAAATCTAACTTCTACTTTATCTTTTAACGATTTGTTTTTAGCAACGATCTGAGATGCTGATCCATAAGCATCTTTGTCGGCATCTGATGCAACGAAAGTCCAATCGTACTCATGCGATCCTAAAATCGGGTAAATCAAATTCGCTCCCGTCCCAATATCAAGACCTCTTAAGCCTTTCTTTCCATTTAACAAATCACTAAGGTGGTGAATGTAATCCGCTCTTCCTGGAACTGGAGGACACAAAAAACCTTCTGGAATTTCCCAAAATTCAATTCCGTAGTACTCCATTAATAGAGACTTATTTAACTCAATTACAGCTTGGTCATCGAAGAAGTCAATTGTACTTGTACCAAATTCATTTACAAAAACGAATGGCTTCAGTGCTTCGTTCTTAGAAGTTAGGACTTCTAGATCGTATTGATCTCTGTGTTTATTTCTTGGATGCAGCTTTGATTTCATAAGATAGATTTTACTTTATTTTTCATTGTGATTGCTCAGAAAAATAAGAAATGCAAATGTAACATTAAAATTGATGTCAATCTACCAGCGCTCTAAGCGATGTTAGATTTGACTTCGTAATATTGATGTCATCGCGGGAAGTGATAATATCAGATCATGCTTAGTAAAATTCATTTCTATCAATCTGACAGTGCTTTAAGCGATGTTAGATTTGGCTTCGAAGTATTGATGTCATCGCGAGAACCGATAACATCAGATTATGCTTTTTATAATTCATTTTTATCAATCTACCAGCGCTCTAAGCGATGTTAGATTTGGCTTCGAAGTATTGATGTCATCGCGGGAAGCGATAACATCAGATTATGCTTTTTATAATTCACTTTTATCAATCTGACAGCGCTCTAAGCAATGTTAGATTTGGCTCCGAAGTATTGATGTCATCGCGGGAAGCGATAACATCAGATTATGCTTACTTCAGCATACCTGCAACGTAGCCCGTCGTCCAAGCACCTTGAAAATTATATCCCCCAGTAATAGCATCTATATCCATCACTTCACCTGAGAAATATAAATTCTTCACGACTTTACTCTCCATCGTTTTCATATTGATAGATTCCAAACTCACGCCTCCACAAGTCACAAATTCTTCCTTGAAAGTAGTCTTACCCTTCACTTCATAAACATCATTCGTCAACAAAGTCACCAACTTATTCATCCCTTTTTTACCAATATCTGACCAAATTCTATCAGCTGGCAATTCGGACTTCACCAACAAATACTGCCATAATCTATCTGGCAATCCGTAAGGTCTATAATTTGTTAATAATTTCTTACCATGATCTTTCAATACCGACTGCAACTCCTGCTTGACCACTTCATTGTTCACCTCGTTTACCCAATTCACCTGAACATTGAATTCATAATTCATTTCTGAAAGCATCCGCGCGCCGAATGCAGACAACTTAAGAATCGACGGTCCACTCATTCCCCAGTGTGTTATCAACAAAGGACCATCAGACTTGAGTGCAGTGCCTTGAATAGTGGTAATGGTTTCTTCCACAACAACACCCATTAAGGATCGAATAGATTCTGATGGCATGTTAAATGTAAACAATGACGGAACTGGATTTTCAATCTTATGCCCCAATTCTTCCAACCATTCTAAGCCTTTCCGCTTAGGAGAACCTCCAGTTGCAATAATAACTTTATCGAAAATCTCTTCTTCTCCTTTAGAAATACTAAGAGCGATTTGAAAATTCTCCACCTCACGAATACGCTCTACGCCGCACCTCGTTCTGATATCAATCTTAGACTTTTTCGCCTGATCTAAAAAGCAATCAATGATACTTTGTGAATCCTGGCTAACTGGAAATACACAGTTGTCCTCTTGAATCATCAAAGGGACACCTCTTGACTCGAACCACTCATAGGTATGCTTTGTATTGAAGATAGGGAACAACTTTTTGAGTGCTCTTCCACCTCTAGGATATGCTTTCCATAGATCTTTTATAGATTCTGTTCCATTGGTCACATTGCAGCGTCCACCGCCAGAAACTTTAACCTTAGACAGCAACTTCGGCGATTTCTCTAGAATGGAAATGGATGCTTTCGGATGATGCTCTGCTACTGATAATGCAGCAAAGAACCCAGCTGCACCGCCTCCTATAATGGCAACTTTCAATATTCTGGTAATTCTCTTTTCAACAATATTTCTTGTCCTTTCACGCCTTTTGGTTGCAATACCTTAGGAATAAATTCAACAAACTCCCATCCTTCTTTTCCGTTTTCATTAAGCGCTTCTAAATAATCCGACTCCGCTCTTCCGGACCAAACCATATCAATCTTTATTAAGATTGCTTTGTATTCATACTTTTTCATATTAAAAGCAAAGATAGGTAAGTTTTTAGTTATTTGATGCCGATATAGAATACTTTAGCTGCTCACAAATTTACGTCTGCTAAAATCACAGAATCAATAAATTCATCTCTTTCACAACATCCATTTCTGAAGAATACCACCATGTATCAAAGTTCTTATACTTTAATTCATAGTCTTTTTTTAGGTCAATGTATCTCTGAGGAGTATTAGAATTCGCAAATTTCATCAACCATTCTCCATTTTCTTTAGAGCACATTACGCTATCTTCATCTTCATTTCTATAAAGCTTAAGCTCTACTTTTTTGCCTTTTGAGATCAGGATAGGTGGCGAACCTAACCACATGATGAGTGCACTTTTTTTAGTTACTGGATAAAGCACATCTTCTAAACAATCTAGGATATAAGTTTCGCCAATAGAAGTTGGTGGCACTTTAAAATCAAACCACTCTTTGAGTTCAAAATCAAAACCAACGCCATGCATAAAATTAAACAATGATTTCTTTAAGCCGAAGCTAAATTTACTATGATCTATTCCTGTCGAATCCTTGAATTGAACATCATTGTTTGCAAACTCAATTGGCTTCAATTCAGGAATCACACCATATGCTTCTGGCTTCATCCCAACTGGACTGTGGGTAGTTAATGCAAATTGGTGCCAGAAACCAGATTGCAAAATGCCAAGCTCAAACATTTGCCTTACCATTTCTAAACTGTCGATGGTTTCCTGAACCGTCTGTGTGGGATAACCGTACATTAGATAACTATGGACCATAATCCCCGCTTCCGTAAAATTACGGTTCACCTTGGCCACTTGTTCAACGGTAACGCCTTTATCTATCAACTTTAATAATCGATCTGAGGCAACTTCTAAGCCACCGGAAACGGCAATACATCCAGAAGCTTTTAACAACCGACACAAATCATATGTGAAATTCTTCTCGAAGCGAATATTCGTCCACCATGAAACAATCAAGCCTCGCTCAATAATTTCCATGGCCAATTCTCGCATTAGCGCAGGTGGTGCAGCCTCATCCACAAAATGAAAACCCGTTTCTCCAGTTTGGGCAATGATTTCTTCCATCCGATCTACCAACAACTTTCCAGCCACTGGCTCATAATTCTTAATATAATCTAGAGACACGTCACAAAATGTACAATTCCCCCAGTAACATCCATGCGCCATAGTCAATTTATTCCATCTTCCATCACTCCAAAGCGAATGCATCGGATTAGCAATTTCAATCACAGAAATATATTGATCTAACAACAAATCTGAATAATCCGGAGTTCCTAATTCTGCCTGAGCATAGTCTTTCCTTAATGAAAAATTGTTATATATAATCTCCTCTCCATCAATTATAAACGTCCTTTTTAGAAAATTATAGTTAGGATTTGATTCACTCGGATTCAAAACATTACTTATAATTAATTCAAGTGGAAGTTCTCCATCATCGAGACTGATATAATCGAAAAATTCAAAAACACGTGGATCTGCTAACTCTCTTAGCTCTGTATTGGCGAATCCTCCACCCATCGCAATTTTGATTTCTGGGTTGTTATTTTTTATCCATTGACCACAACGGAATGCACTGTAAAGATTCCCAGGAAATGGAACAGAAAGACAGACAAGCTTGGGTTTCACTTCTTTTAACCGTTCCTCGAGAATCTCAATGGTAAATCCATCGACGAAGGAAAGTGGTTCTTGTAAAGTGTCATATATCTCATCGAATGAATTAGCACTCATCCCTAGTCGCTCTGCATACCTACTAAACCCAAAATTCTCATCGACACACTCCTTTATAAAATCACTTAGATCTTCTAGAAACATTGTCCCCAGGTGCTTCGCCTTATCCTGAATACCCATGTTCCCAAATGCCCATTCCATATCATCGAGTTGAGCGAACCGCCCTGCTTGAGGGAGATGATTATGAGAGGCAATCTGTCTTGCAAGACTTGGACGCTGGCCTTGAAGAAAATGAACAACGGGTTCCACTTTCTTGATATATTCTGCCCTTAGAGCGTATATTCTTCTAGCATTTTCCGACTCAGGAATCGCTTGTGCAAAGATTTTCTTTAATCCATTTGCTGAAAACAACTTCAGAATGACTTCGATTCCTAGATCCATCTGAAAAGCATTGATGTCCTTGGTTTTCAAAAACCCTTTTATGTAAGCCGTTGCTGGATACGGTGTATTCAGTTGTGTAAACGGAGGAGTGATTAAAAGGATATCTGCCATAAGACAAATGTAATTCTTTATCTTTTAGAGGCTCGTAGATTGATCACTAAAAAAGTATCGAAGGTTGTTAAGAAGGATAAAACATTGACCTATAAAACAAATAATTCAAAAATTCACAACAAATATATTGTCATAAAAAAAAGACAAAAATTTATTTCCTCAACATTAATCAGAAGTCGATATCATTCTTATATTTGTTCTTAAATTAGATTTAGTCTAAATAAGCTTAGATAAGGAAATCTTAAAAAAACAAAACAATTACCACGTTTTATGCGCCACCGCAACATATACATCTTGGTTTTTACATTTAACCTACTTTATATTGGGTTAAACGCGCAGGCACCTAGTACGATCTCCGGGCATATTACTTCTTCTAACAAAGAAGAATTAGTGGGAGCAACCATCATTATCAATGCCTCATCTGATGGTACCTTTTCTGACATTAATGGAAAGTATGAATTCAGTAAGCTGAAAAACGGTACTTATACCTTAACGGCAACATATCTAGGTTTTCTATCTCAATCTAAGACCATAGAGATTAATAATGCTTCTCATGTTGAGTTAAACTTTAGTCTGCAAGAGAACTCTAAGGAGCTTGAAACGGTCTACATCACAGAAAAAACAGATAAAGCAAGAATCGAAACCAAGGGATTCGCAGTGAATGCTCTAGATTTCAGAGACTTAGAAGTACAATCTATTCAAGCAACAGAAGTATTAGATAGAACTGCTGGCGTCCGAATTAGACAAAGTGGAGGTATGGGTTCTCGTATTAACTATAATATAAATGGTCTTTCAGGTCATGCCGTTCGAATATTTATAGATGGCATTCCTGCTAGTAATTATGGCCCTTCATTCTCCCTAAGCAGCATTCCTGCTAGTATGATTAAACGAATAGAAGTATATAAAGGAGTTGTACCAGCTGATCTCGGAGATGATGCGCTCGGCGGAGCAATCAACATTATCTTGAACACAAATGCTAAAAATAGCCTTGCTGCTTCTTACTCTTTTGGATCATTTAATACGCACCAAGCAAGCATTAATGGTAGTTACCGTGATCCTTCGACAGGTATTACACTTACCGCTTCAGGATTTCTGAATTCCACCGACAATAGCTATAAAGTCTGGGGAGACCAAGTTTATATTACGGATATCAAGACTGGAAACATTGAATACATTAAGGCTAAGCGCTTCCATGACGACTATCTTTCACGAGGACTAAAAGCTGAAATCGGCATCACCAATAAGTCTTGGGCAGATCAATTTCATGTCGGCGTTATTGCATCAGATTTAGATCGCGCCATCCAACATGGTGCTACGATGGAATCCGTTTACGGTAGCAGAAGAGCCACTCAAAATACTGTTCAAGTCAATTCAACTTATAAAAAGAAAGGTTTCCTTGTGAAGAATCTGGACATCAATTTATATGGTTCATTTTCGAAGTTGGAAAGAAATATTATAGACACGATACCCTTAAAGTATAACTGGAAAGGGGAATTAACGCCAGACTATTGGGACTTGACAGATGGTGAATGGCTGGAGCACATTACGGGTGCTGAGGGCAACAGACCTTCTTTGTCATCTACGTATGAAAATGTGGTTTCTGCCAGAGGAAATTTAACGTATCGAATAAATCCTTACCATAGAATAGTAGGAAACTATACGTTGTCTGGCTTCAAGCGTAACACTCAGGATCCATTATTAGAAGAAAACCTCAGAAAATTAATGGACACTAGGTTTTTGACCAAGCAGATTTTCGGTGCTGCATACGAAATCACAGCTTTTGATAACAAGTTTCAATCTTCTCTTTTCCTTAAATATTTCAACCAAGACATCGAAATTGCTAAACCAGAATTAGTACAAGGAGAATTAGATCCGATCATTAATCGATTTGACAAATTAGTCAACGAAACGGGTTACGGAATTGCATTATCCTATCAGTTAACGCCCACTATTCAAATCATGGTTTCAGCAGAGAATGCATTGCGCCTTCCGGAAACACATGAGCTGTTTGGAAATGATATTGAAAATGTAGAAGAAAGTTATATTCTTAAGCCTGAGCGAAGCAAAAATCTAAATTTAGGTTTCAATTTTGGAACCTTTAACTTTAGTCAAAACACCTTAAAAGTTAATACCAATTTCTTTATCCGAGACACAAAAGACAAGATCAAACTTGATGTAACAACTGACCAGACTGCAGAAGTATCAAGCTATATCAATGATGACAGCTATTTCAGTTCTGGAGTAGATGTAGAAGTTAAATATACGCATCAAGAAAAATTATGCACCTCTCTAGGTACTTCTATATTCAATTCCAGATTTAATACAGAATTTGACGAGAATGGTGTTCCCTATCAATGGTATAAGAATAGAGAAAGAAATGCCCCTTTCTTCACAGCAAACTTAAATACAAGGTATTATTTTTCAAATTTCTTGCAGTCGGATTCGAAGACGACCATTAATTACAATATCGGATATGTCCACGCCTTTTACAGAGATTGGTCAAGTCTAGGAGGAGAGGGAAAAGACATCATTCCTTCCCAATTGGTTAATGATATCGGAATAAGTTACACTTTCCCAAAAGATAAAATAACAATGAGTTTTGATGTGAAAAATATTTTCAATGAACAAGTATTCGACAATTATGCGCTTCAGAGGCCTGGAAGAGCATTCTATGTGAAGATGTTTTATAAAATCATTTAATGCTCTAATTCAAATTTTAAAACAATTCAAACAACATAAAAATTTATTCAGAAATGAACCTATTAAATAATATTACCAAAATTTTAGCCGCCGTATTGTTGATTAGCATCACAACAATCTCGTGCGACAAAGTTGACCCAATCATAGATGAGACTGAAAATCCAGGCTCAGAAGATAGAAACTTAACCGTTGCTATTTCTGTTGGTTCTGGAAGTAATCCTGCAAAAGTTTATACCCAGACCTTCGATCAATTGAGTGATATCGATATTAATTTCAATGGCTTTGGATATGAAATTCCATCTACTAGAACAGCAAGAATTTTCACATCTGAGGATGGAAAATTCCTTTACAATCTAGACTATGGTGGAGGTAGAATTTACAAATTTTCAGTAGATGGTGGTCAAGATTTCACTCAACTAGCAGAAAAAAATGTAGAGTTTGCTATGGGAACTGCATTCCCTAGATGGACGAAAGCGAGTGAAAATTATGCGTCTATCCAATATGCTGACGGCGGAAATGCTGTCCGAGTATATGATTCTTTAGATAATTATATCAGAACAGATGTAACCTTAAGAATCATGTCTGTTAATTTAGAAAACCTTGAGATTGGAACAGTGGAGCAATTCACCATTCCAGTAAGTGGTGTGGATGAAGGAACATTTGATTATGTGTTCCGAGTAGATGCACCGATCATCGCAGGTGACAAAGCTTATTATGGTCTTGCGAAAAGAGGATACAATCCTTTAGATCCAACAGAAAGGATCAATGCTTCTTATAAAAATGTAGAAACAATCGTAGTAGACTACCCAGCATTGACAAATCCTAAGATTATCTCTACGAATGTAGGAGGTGCGAAAGGAGCTACAAATGGTTACAGAACTCCAGTTGCCCACCTAGATGAAGAAGGAGATATTTATCAAATTATCACTGTTCCTGATAACACTTATGATACACACATTTTAAAAATTAAAGATGGAGCTTACGATGAGAGCTTTGACTTCAACTTATCTGAATTGCTAGGAGAAAATACTATGGCAAATGGTTGGTTTTACGTTGGAGATGGAATCGGATATGTTCCATATGCAAGATCTGATGAAGGCGGATTAGGAGATAATGTATGGTCACTAGCGCGAATCGATCTCAGAAATAATACCGCAGTAAAGATAAACTTACCTGAAAATCTATGGCTACAACAATACCAAAATGGTGTCGTAGATGGCGATAAATTTTACATGGCAATCACTCCTCTAGGCGAAGAAGGCTATGTCTATATTTTTGATACAAAATCTACAAGCCCTGATGGATTCACAATTGGTAGCACCTTGCAGTCATTAGCAGATGCTACTTATATCGGAATATATTAATTAACGAAACAAATTTTCAAACACATAAATTGGAAGCTTACTGTTTAAGATCCTGACTATAACACACTTTTAAGCACCCTAATTAAGAGCAGGTCAAGGTCCAGGTGGGCTTCCATTTTTTCAGAAATTCAAAATAATGAAAAAAGTAATTTTTAATCTTTTCTGTATAGCATTATTTGCTTCTAACATAAGTGCGCAGGGCGAAAACGTCTTGCATGAAAGATCTTTCTGGAGCAATGCCCCTACGCTTGCGTCTGTTAAAGAAAAAATAGCTGCTGGAAATGATCCTGTTGCTTTGAATGATAATGCATTCGATGCAGTTACCAACGCGATTAACACTGGCGCTTCTATGGATATCATTCAGTTTTTATTGGACATTCCTGGTAATGACATCAACAAGAAAACTCATGATAGCAGGAACTACTTGATCTGGGCAGCTAGAACAGGAAACAAAGAACTGGTTAAATATTTACTTGAAAAAGGTGGAGATCCGAAAGTGGTTGATTCACATGGATACAATGCATTAACATTTGCCGCTGCGGCAGGTCAGACAGATACAGGACTATATGACATGCTCATCAGTAAAGGTATATCTGCGAAATCAACGAATCGGTCTGGAGCGAACGTTCTGCATATATTAGCAGGTTCAGTTAAAGACAAGTCTTTAATCAAATACTTCCAAAATAAAGGGGTAGATATTCACTCTAAGGATTCCTTCGGAAATGGGATTTTTAATTATGCTGCTAAGAAGGGAAACTCGGAGTTAATGAAAATCCTAATTGACGATAAATTAGAATATCTTTCTTTAAATGACAAGGGTGAAAATGCACTGATGTTTGCAACGGAAGGAGGAAGAGGCTTTAGCAATACTGTTGAAACGTACAAATATTTGGCATCACTAGGAATGGAGGTTGATATCGTGAACTGGGAAGGAAAAACTCCACTTCATAATGTTGCCAAAACTGCTAAAGATGAAGCCGTATTAGATTACTTCATTACTAATGGTGTGAACGTAAATCAAATAGATCAATCTGGAAACACTGCCTTTCTTAATGCTGCAGAAGCAGGTAACTTAGTTGCAGTGAATAAGTTTATGCCTTTCGTGAAAAATGTCAACCAGGTAAATAAGGAAGGAAATTCAGCTTTAGTATATGCTGTGATTCGTGGGTCAAAAGAAATGTATGATCTGCTTGTTAAAAATGGTGCTGATCTTAAGGTGATGGATAATAAAAGTAACAATTTAGTCTATCATTTATTTCAATCTTATAATCCTAGAAACCAAGATGATTTTGAGGGATTCTATCAAACTTTTAAATCAAATGGACTTTCCTTCTCTGATCAGTTCGAAGGTGGAAATACTTTGATTCATATAGCAGTGGACAAGGGTAGCAAATTTTTATTAGAGAAAGCACTGATAAGTGGAGCTGATATCAATGCACAGAATGATAACGGACTGACAGCATTGCACCTTGCAGCCATGAAAGCTCATGATCAAGCACTACTAAATCTACTTTTAGATAAAGGTGCAGATAAAAACATTCTCACTGAATTCGAAGAAAGTGCCTATGACTTAGCAAATGAAAATGAAGCGCTTTCTAAAAATGGAATGGACTTAAACTTCCTGAAATCAAAATAATTAGATAACTGAATATCAAATATTAACATGTTAAAGAAATATATAATACCTATACTAAGCATCTTGATTTTTTCTTCATTTGTGATGATCAATCCAGCAGGTGATAGTCAAAAATACAAGTGTATGATCCAGTTAACCAATTATACTGGTGAAGGCGCATATATAGTGGTTTCTGTATTAGACAAAGATAAAAACTACCTTAAAACATTACATGTCCTCGGTGACGATAAGGAGTGGTATCCAGACATTCCAGCATGGTGGCAATTCCATAGTTCTGACCGTCAGACACCGATAGATGGCATCACTGGTGCAACAATAGCAGGAGGAGAAAGATCTATTTTCCCACTAGAAATCGATAATTCGTTAGTTGATTCAGGAAATTTCTTAAGATTTGAAACCTCTGTAGAGCATCAAGATTACCATGAAGAAGACCTGCAATTACCATTGACCACCGAAACCTTAAGTGGGAAATTCGAAGGGAAGGGCTACATTCGATATGTAAGGTTGATAGCTAATAAATAATTGCAGTCTAAAGAAAATCAAATAGAATGCTAAAAAATATCTGGAGATATAGCCACTTTGGGTTGGCTATATCTTCTTCTCTTTTTATCATTATCGCATCTATCACTGGAGTAATTCTGGCATTCGAACCAATAAGTACTGAGCTGCAGCCATTCAAGGTAGCTGGTATGGAAGACCTTCCACTATCTCAATTAATCGATAGCCTTAAGAATAATTATGAAGAGGTCATCGACATTGAAATCAATAAAAACCATTTTGTAAAAGCTTCCGTTTTCAGCATGGAAGATGAGCTCAGTGGAGAATTCTATATAAACCCTTTCAATGGTGATAAGATAGGTGATATTCCAAAGAAGAAGCCGCTATTCGAGTGGACGACCAACTTTCACAGATCCTTATTTCTAAAGACACCTGGTCGAATTTTCATCGGCATCGCTTCCTTCTTCTTATTTCTGATTTCCATTACAGGAACAATCCTCTTGATCAAAAGACAAAAGGGCTTCAAAAAGTTGTTTGCTAAAATTGTTAAAGATGATTTCTACCAATATTATCATGTAATTTTTGGAAGACTTTCCTTAATTCCGATCATCATTATTAGCTTGACTGGAGTTTATCTCTCATTATATCGCTTCGAACTTATTCCTGAAAAAACATTAGAATCTAGGATTTTCGAAAGCACCCAAGAAATAGATCTAGAAAATACCAAAATCGATCTTTTTAACCAGCTGACTTTACAAGAAATAAGTAAACTAGAATTCCCATTTTCTTCAGATGAAGAGGATTACTACATCCTTGACCTACACTCGAAATCGGTAAAAGTACATCAGTATTCTGGGGCAATCATTGAGGAAATCGAATATCCATTTTCAGAAACTTTACAGAAACTAAGTTTCAATTTGCACACTGGAAATGGAAGTATTTTGTGGTCAATAATTCTCGGAATTGCATCGTTAAACATTCTTTTCTTTTTATACTCTGGAGCTGTCATTAGCTTTAAACGACTACGAACATCTATCAAAAATAAATACTCTCCAGAAGAAGCTTCAGTCATTATCTTAATTGGTTCAGAAAATGGAGGAACGAAAAGAAAAGGAATACTCCTTCAGCAAGCACTTTTAAAGCTAAAAAAGAAAGTATACTTAGACGAGTTAAATAATTATCGGGAATATCGAAGCATGAAGAGCCTGATTATCTTAACGTCTACTTATGGAGAAGGAGATCCTCCTTCGAATGCTGACCGATTTCTGGAATTACTGAAAGAAATAAATCATTCACAACATATTGATTATTCCATCGTAGGATTTGGTTCTCATGCATATGACAACTTCTGCCAATTTGCAAAAGACATCGATAAAGCTTTAACTAAGTATCAAAATTACAGCCCTACCCTTCCGATCTCCTTCATTCACAATCAGGACTATGCTGAGTTTAATATCTGGGCAACAAACTGGGCAAAAACTAAAGACCTAAACCTACAACTCCCCGAATCCCTCGGTGGTAAAAAAGAAAAACTAAGCCCATTTAAGATCCTAGAAAAGAATAGCGTCCAAGATGAATATAATGACACATTCACCTTACACGTAGAAGCTAAATTCAACAACTTCCAATCAGGTGATTTACTTGGATTGCAACCTTCGCAAGATTCAGCTATTCGTTGGTACTCCATTGCAAAAACAGCTCCCCGCAAAATATTGTTGAGTATCAAAAGGCACGAATTAGGGCTGTGCTCTAATTATCTAAATGACTTAAGCATCGGTGAACAATTCGAAGGTTTCATCAAGAAAAATAAAGACTTTCACTTCCCAAGCACAGCATCTGAGGTCATTCTGCTTTCTAATGGTACGGGCATCGCACCTTTCATCGGAATGCTCCAACACAATACAAAGAAAGTGAAGACCACCTTATTTTGGGGAGGCCGAACGGAAGATTCATTTAGCATATACCAAGCTTGGGTACAAGATGCGATGGATACTGATAAGCTATCTAGATTCGAATTAGCATATTCAAGAGAAAATGGTGAGCTTAAATATGTACAAGATTTGATCAAGCCAGAACTTGAATATCTTGTTGAAACCTTGAACAACGGTGGTGTCATCATGATATGCGGTGCGATTAATATGCAAAATGATGTTCTTAAACTGATAGCTGATGCATGTAAAAATGCTAACAAGCATAATATTGAATACTATCAAGCTAATCATCAGATTCTTACAGACTGCTATTAGCAACCTCATCCACCATTATACAACAAGCAATAAAATGATAGCATAAAAAAGGCCTGCAAAACTTGCAGACCTCTAGTAAAACAAATCAAAAATCACTTAATTTTCGAAAAAAGTCTTGTAGAAATTCTGTCCTACTTCTACCGGTACTTCCAAAAATGGAAACTTCATTAAATACTTTCCGTCCCTCTCTTCTACCTCCTCTATTTCCATTCCGTCAGGATAATTTCTAATATTTTCCATAATCTTCGTTATTATTTTTACAATCCAAAAGCATAAAAATATTCTCCAGGAATATCTTTGTAAATCCCAGAAAGCATGACTCCTCCCTTCTTAGATTCAAATATCTTAATCAGTTCTTTCTTAGATTTAATTTTCTTGCCATCGACTTCTTGGATGATGAAACCATCTCTCATTTGTGTTTCTCTACCAATCTTCCCTGGATAGATTTTTTCAACTTTAATCCCCTCATCTACTTCTTTAAGATCAATTCCTAATACCTTCAGCACTTCAACATTTTCCTTCGAAACGATCTCTGTTCCACCTTTGCTATCTCTTAATAAAACATCAAACTCTTTCTCACTTCCTTTTCTATTCACGGTCACTCTTACTTTTTCACCAGGGCGATGTCTTGCAATCATGCCTTGAAGTTCTGGAGATGAATTGATTTCAGTATTATCTACTTTAACAATGACGTCTCCTGGTTTCAATCCAGCTTCTTCTGCGGCACTATTCTCCATGAGCGTATCGATGTAGACACCTTTAAGCAAGTCGATTTGCTTTTCTTTGGCCAAATTTCCATCCAGATCCCTAATCATTACACCTAGAACGCCTCGCTGCACCGCACCATACCTCATTAAATCTTCCATCACTTTTATTACAATATTAGCCGGAACTGCGAATCCATAACCACTGTATGAACCTGTCGGACTCGCTATCGCTGTATTAATACCGACTAAGCCGCCATCCAGATTGACCAGTGCGCCACCACTATTTCCAGGATTAATAGCTGCATCTGTCTGAATGAAATCTTCAACCGCATATTTCTCCTTTAGAATATTAATATTTCTACCTTTTGCACTCACGATACCAGCCGTAATCGTAGAATTAAGGCTATATGGATTTCCTACTGCCATGACCCATTCACCGATCTTTATTTCATCAGAATTAATAAATGGAATAGTTGGCAAATTTTCTTCTTTGATTCTTAAAAGTGCCAAGTCCGTCGTCGGATCAGTGCCGATTAGGACTGCCTTATAAGTTCTATTATCATGGAGTGCAACTTCTATATCTTGCGCATTATCAATAACGTGATTGTTCGTCATAATATATCCATCCGACCCAACGATCACACCAGAACCAGTTCCCACACGTGCTTGTGGCTGAAGCGGAGTCCCATTCTGTGGCATTCTAAAAAAATGCCTGAAAGGCTCTGGAATTTGTTGCTCTTGGAAGCCATATTGCTGAGAAGCGCTACTCAACTGGGTTGACTTAATATGAACCACTGCATCAATGACCTTTTCAGCAGTCTTTGTAAAATCCAAAGGGACGATTTTATCATTTTCATCAAGCGTATATACAGCACTTGATGAAGGTGTTTTGTTAACGTGTTCAATGGTGATACCATTCTCACTTTTATCCAAGACCTTAAATGTTCCAATCGTCATTATACTAACGAGCATGGCAATAAGGCCTGAATACAGAATATTTTTACTCATTTCTTATTAATTTATATGTTTTGAAAAAGGGCAGCATTTCACTGCCCAGATAATTTCTTAAGAAATCTCTATCGTTTTTGGAGGATGGGACTTAGCTTCTTCCCTTTTTGGAATGGATATTTTTAGAATTCCATTTTCATATTTTGCATCGATATTGTTATCATCCACAACATCCTTGTTCAAGTGAAATGAACGACTAAATGATGCATAATTGTATTCCTTTTTCAGGTATTGACCATTTTCATTTCCTTCCTCGGAATCGGACTCTTCCTGATAACTGATGGTTAAATAATTCTTATCTAAAGAGACCTTAAAGTTCTCTTTTAATAATCCAGGAGCTGCCATTTCTACGCAAAATTCATCTTCTCTTTCATGAATATTGACTGCTGGCATACTAAGATTTCTAGATGCAAGGTCGCTATTAGACCATTCAAATAAGTTTTTCCAATCATCGTCAAAAAATCTTGAGACGGTCGGAAATAAATTCCTTTTTACTGGTAACATAACTCAAAATTTATTGGTTAAATAAATAATAATATCACTTATAAAAACGCAATTTCTGTTCCACTTGTTTAAACCTGACAGTATTAAATATTTGTTAATAAAATATATGTCAATTTTACTTTTAAGCTGTCAAAATTTCAGTTGACACATAAAATTGTGGACATAAAACTTTAGATGAAGTCCTCTAAACACAAGAATTTAAATTAACCAGGAATTTACTTCTTAGGCTTAAGCAAATATGCTGCAGCTAAATAAGCATCACTTTGGTAGGCTTTGATTTGACTAGAGATTGCTGATGTGTCTAATGATTTTAGAGCAGCCTTAATGGTTGCTGCATGAATCACTTCCACCGCCGCAGAAGATGTCTGAATAATGCCTTCCATTTTAAATGAAACAGATCCACCTGCAAATCTTCCTTTGGTAGCACGAGCTTTTATTCCTACTGCATCAAATTCATTTTCTTCCAGAAAGGATTTTATATTCTCGGAAAATTCAATGACAGATTTTTGGTCTAGAGCATCGCCAAGTTTGATTTTCCTGACTTCTTCTATAATCAAATGATGGTCATCAATGTTACCTTCTAAGCAAACTAGAACTGCATCATTGCCTTTTAAATCTATACCGCAAACTTTCATATTAATAGAATTGAGAACACAAGATGCAAAAAAATAGAATATGAGTTTTTACGAAGCCTCTAGATCAGTCATTTTTAGTCTAACTATGTGAGAAGGCTAAAAGCAAAAGAACTTGCATAGCGATCTAGGTTGATTATAAAAACTTCACGACTCATACACACGATAAGCCACCCTAGAAGACCTAATTCGTTAATATATAAATTCGAATCATTCGTATAAATCACTCTACAAATACCATAAACTAGTTTATCTTTTACTTAAATTAAAACTATGAAGGCTACCTACCATTCTAAATACGGAAGTTCAGAAATTATTTCTGTAGTAGAGCTTCCAAAACCAAAGCCCAGTAAGAAAAAAATCCTCATCAAAGTCATCTGTACAACGGTGAATCGGACAGATGTTGCCATGACTACTGGAAAGCCCTACATTAATAGAATGGTTGCTGGATTTCCAAATCCAAAGAAAAAGACTCCTGGAACTGACTTCTCAGGAATCGTAGTAGAAATAGGACCAGAAGTTTCCAGATTTAAAATTGGTGATCACGTTTTTGGATTCGATGACTCGATCATAAGCTCCCAAGCTGAATATTTACTATTAAAAGAAGATGGGAAAATTACTTTCAAACCAGAAAATGTAAGTTTCGAAACTGCCGCGGCAAGTTGCGAAGGTCCACATTATGCCATTAATATGCTTTCTTATATCGATGTAAAGCCCGGCGATAAAGTCCTAGTGAATGGCGCAACTGGAGGAATAGGTTCTGCATTAATACAACTTCTAAAAAATAAAGGAGCCCATGTCACTGCCGTCATCAATACGAAAAACATTCCTTTGATCAATTCTTACGGTGTAGATGAAATCATAGATTACTTAAAAGAAGATTTCACTCAGCAGCAAATCGAATACAAATATATTCTCGATGCAGTAGGCAAAAGTTCGTTTAAAAGTTGCAAATCAATTCTTGCTTCGGATGGACGCTACATTTCCAGTGAACTAGGGAATAACAGTATCAACTTATGGCTAGCATTGACAAATAAACGTGTTTCTTTTCCTATTCCAAAAAACAAGCTTAAAACTCTAGAAATTATGAAGAACTTACTATCTGAAGGGAAATATAAACCTATCATTGACAGAAGGTATCCATTAGAAAATATAATGGATGCTTATCAATATGTTGCTTCAGGTCAAAAAACGGGAAACGTAGTTATTAATATTGGTGAAGTAAACTAATGATTTTTCGATTGAAAGTAGGCCGCTTTAAGAAATACAAGGCTTGCTCCAATGGAAAAGAATTATTTTCTAGGTAAATGTTAGATCAATCTGCAAAGTGCTTGCTTGTTTCCAGCGAGATCACATTGACCTAAAAAAAGGAAAGGGCAAAAAAAAGCCCGTCAACTAAGTTGACAGGCCTATATGTCTTAAAAGACAGAATGCAAAATTACACTACTGTAACATTAACTGCATTAGGTCCTTTTCTTCCTTCTTCTACATCATAGCTGACTTTGTCACCTTCGTTAATAGAATCTGTAAGTCCATTAACATGAACAAAAACATCTTTACCTCCACCATCTGGAGTAATAAAACCGAATCCTTTTGATTCGTTGAAAAATTTAACTGTACCGTTACTCATTTGTATATATATTATAAATTATTATTGTAGTCTACCGATGTTCAAACGTAGATCACCGTCCACTACACTTACTAAGACAAATATAATGATATTCTAGTTCCCATTATTGCTTTTTATTTTAAATTAATTTTATTTCTTTCTATTATTGTCTTTATTCAACAAGCATAATGGCTATCATTTCGGCATAACACGCTGGTTTTTCTACATTTTCCAACTCTAATACGACCTCTGTTTTATACTTAACCCCTCCACTAATTTCGGACACTTCAGCTAATGTAATTCTTGCTCTTATTCTAGCATTGACAGGAGTTGCATTCATAAATCGCACCTTATCCATACCGTAATTAATACCCATTTTTACATTTGCAAAAGATATCGTTTCTGTCAAAAACTTAGGGATCAAACTTAAAATTAGAAAGCCATGAGCGATCGGTTCACCATAGGGAGAATTTTTTTTCGCTTTTTCTGGATTTGTATGAATCCATTGCTCGTCAAATGTCACTTTTCCGAAAGCATTGATCTGTTTTTGGGTAATTTGAAACCAATCTGAGACCCCAATTTCCTTTCCTAGGAAGTTTTTCATCTCTGATAAGCTTTCGAATTTTGTCGTAATCATCTTTTAATTCTTGATTTATTAAATGGCATAGGAGCCACCATTAGCATGTAAAGTAATCCCATTAATAAAGCTTGCCTCTTTAGATGCAAGAAACAAATAAGCGTAACCCATATCTTCCGGCGTACCAATTCTACCCACAGGAATTTGCTTAATGCCCTGGTCGATCACATCTTGTGGCATGCTTGCTGTCATATCAGAGGCTATAAACCCAGGTGCTACGCAATTAGCCGTTATTCCATATTTTCCAACTTCCTTGCACAGTGAACGCGTAAAACCTTGAACTCCAGCTTTAGTTGCTGCATAATTCGTCTGTCCGAAAGCTCCAGCACTTCCATTTACGGATGAAGCGCTGATAATCCGACCATACTTTGCAGCTTTCATATGTGGTAAGACCAGTTTTGTGACGATAAAAAGGCTGTTTAAATTAACATTAATCACTGCATTCCATTCCTCGAAAGTCATTTTCGAAAAACTTTTATCTCTTATAATTCCTGCATTATTAATAAGGATGTCAATTTTTCCATGGTCTTCGATGGCTTCATTAACGGCTTCTTCTACTGAGTCGGAATTCGTCACATCCACTTTTCTGAAGGTCGCTTTGTCTCCCAGATCGTCTGCTGTTTGTTGGCCAGAATCCAAAACATCCCAAAGGATAACATTGGCACCTGCATCAATAAACACTTTCGCAATTCCTGCACCTATTCCACGTGCTCCACCAGTTACGATGGCAACTTGATTTTTTAAATTAAACATGTATTAAGTATTTCTAGAAAGGTAAGGATTTACTTTTGCTTTCACAGCAGCGGCTGGTGTTTGCAATCAGTTTTAAATGAAATGAAGATTGGAGTTTAGTGTCTTTAGCAGGTCAATGCTAGATATTTAATCACTTCTTCCGAAACGATTCTGCATACAACTCTTCTATCTTCTCTCTAGCCCAAGTATTTTTACGAAGCATTTTTAGCCCTGACTTAATCGTGGGGCGTGAACCAAAAACGTTAATGGATGTCATCTTATGCAACTTCTCCCAACCATGTTCTGCGACAAGATATTCTAGCATATCGAGCAATTTCACGCCGTGAAGTGGATTGTTTGGTTGTTCTACTGGTTCCATTTTTGTCTAAATGATGAATTCATAAAAGTATGATATAATTTGAAATTGAGGGAATTTCCGGGGTTAAAGTCCGAGAGCCATTGTTAACAACATTGTCAAGTTGCCCATTGTAATTACTATTTCTAAAGGACCTCGTGCTTCAGCGCGAGACTTCCTGATGTTTTTATTGGAAATTCTCTTGATCTTCGATCTCGTTCTTTCCTTCTCGGATTAAAATCCGAGCTCCTTTTAATACTCCTTATATCATTTCTATTTGGAACTATGAATGTCAATGGACCTCGTGCTTCAGCGCGAGACTTCCTACCGTAATCCAGATTTAAGCAATGCCTCAAATGCTGACTTCTTACCTTGTGACACCCCAATTTTATCCCCATTTTTCATCACAATATATCCTCCTTGATTCTTTTCATACTTCTTTATAAAATTCAAATTGACTAAATGAGACTGGTGACAACGAAAAAAACCATGCCCTTGTAAAAGCTCTTGAACATGTTTCAATGGTTTCGAAATAATAATTTTCGATTCTCCATCAAGAAATATAGTCGCATAATTACTATTAGCCTCACACCTAACAATCTCAGAAATTTCTGCAAATACATATCCTGTCTGCGTCGGCAAAGTGATTTTAGTAAAAATCGTATTAGGAGCATTGATTTTGCTGTGTATCTCAGAAAGCATTCGTTTCTCCCACACTCTTTTCTGATGGGCAACTCTATCTACTGCAGAGCTCAACTCATCCTTATCTATAGGCTTAAGCAAATAATCTACCGCATAATATCGAAATGCTTTTAATGCATAATGATCATAAGCTGTTGTAAATATGATCTGAAAATCTATCGATTCTAATCTGTCTAATAATTGAAAGGCATTAAGGCCCGGCATTTCTATATCTAAGAAAACAATATCTACATCAAATGCTGGTAATTTCACCAAAGCAATTTCAGGATCATTGTACATGGCTAAAATGTGAACAGTATCAGATAGTCTATTCAATTCATACTGTAGCACTTCCGTACAATTTAATTCATCATCTATAATTATCGCATTTAACATAAGTTAGTTTATTTCAGGAAGAAAAACAGTGACCCTTGTTCCCATCGGTTGATCTTGTGAATCCACCAAATCTTCTATTTCAGCAGTAGCTTTTATATGGTACAACGCATTAATACTATGAATTCGGTCTTCCGTTATTTTCATCCCTAGGGATTCCCGAGTACTTCCCTTGTGCTTTCTAGCGTCTATCGCGGATTTCCTCCCTACCCCATTATCTGTAATGATACATTTTACATGTTGATCAAGTGCGAGGAAATCGATTTGCAGATTGCATTTCCCCTTTTTATTCAATAACCCGTGCCATATCGCATTCTCGATGTATGGCTGCAGTAACATCGGCGCTACTTTAAAATTACTAAGATCGATTTCTGGGTCAATGTTAAATTCATAATCAAATTGGAAATTAAACCGCATTTGTTCCATCTCTACATACAACTTCAATGTTTCTATCTCTTGCTCCAAACTCAAAATATCCTTCCTCGAATTCTCCAATATTTTCCTCATCAATAAAGAGAATCTGGTAATATAATCAGCAGCCTCATCAGGTCCTTTATTCACTACATAATTCTTAATTGAATTTAGAGAATTAAATAAAAAGTGTGGATTCATTTGCGAGCGTAGAGCATTCAACTGCAAGCCTAATAATTGGTTTTCAAAATCTTCCTTATCCTTCTTACGCTTCCTAATTTGCCAGTAAAAACAAAAGCCTATGATCCCTAAACCAGCAAGACCCAAAGTTCGAAAAAACCATGACTCATAAAAATAAGGTGCGATCCGGAAGGTGAGGATCCTCGATTCGATTGCCATATCAGCGGAAATTGCTTTTGCAAAAACCTCGTACTGACCTGCAGTGAGTTGGTCAAGTGCTACCTTTCGACTTTCATCTAACTTAACCCACTTTTCTTTGTTATTCAAAGCGTAATAATACTGAAAGGAATCAGCCGGATTAGGGTAATTTAGATTTACCAGAAAATCAAGTGCTCTTTCATAATTTTTTAAATTTTCATCGAAAGTTTGTTGGTGCACTCCATTCACCGCTAAATGCTTACTTTCTAATTTCAACGCTCGATTGCTTGGAACCAATGGCATCTTGCTTTTCATCAGTTTTTTAGTCCCATTAATGCTGATCAAGTAACCGTTAGCATCAAGACCCGACTTGCTATAGTGATTTTCTTGTAAATCCGAATCGAAACGAGTCTCTAAAATGCCCAGTTCACTTTGTTCATTCTCAATAATCTCCGGCGGGTAATTTAAGTAGATAATTAAGGCGTATTCATTATTTATGGCTAACACATTTCGAATATACCTTTCATTCCCAGGTAGTATATTCCTCCATGTTTTATCAACTTTATTAAAAGAATAAACTTCCTTATGTAAAGAATGCAGCAGTACTTCATTCCCTAACATTTGCATCGAATATCCTCTTTCTGAATTATTAAAAAACCTACTATCATATGGGCCCTCTATTTGCTCCGCTTTTCGCTCTTTCTTATGATATTTAAACAACCCACTCCTTGTCAACAACCACAAAATATCCTGATCTACATTATCAGGCTCTATACGAAAGACGTGGGTCGAATATGCTCTATTGTCTCTAAAACTCTCCATCAGCAAACTATCCACGACTTCTACTTCGTCCAGCAATTTATCGTAAACCAATACTCCTTTCTTAGTTGCTATCAATAGATTTTCTGCGTCTAAATCTGCAATATCGAAGAATGCAACGTCATATATATCTGACCGAGAACTCGAATATTTATTCAATTTTGAAACAAATATATTTTTCTGAGGATCATACACTTGAACGCCATAAGATGCTGCAATCCACAAAGTGCTATCCGGTGATACATGTGTATTAAAAACCCGATTATTAACCAATGAGTGAGGATCATTGGGATCATTCACATATAGATTAAATTGATAACCATCAAATTTGAAAAGGCCGCGTAGGGAAGAAAACCAAAGATTTCCATCGACATCATTATCAACAGCGGTTACATACTGAAAAACCGGTGCATTTTCAGTTGGAAACCATTCCATATCTAATTTTTCAGGAATTTGGGAGAAGCCAATATTAAGAATGAAAGATAGAAGTAAAATGGAAAGGGTGTTTCTCCAACTACAATCTAATTTAAATATGTATTTTGATGTCAATTTTAAATCTCTTTATAACTTTAAAAAGCTGAGGCAAAAACACTTAAATAGCTAACTATTTGAAGTGATTTCAACGACTACTTTGATAAAAAGATATAAGATATATCTGACATATCTAAGCAAATTTGATTTTACTCCAAATTTCTTTTAATATCGGCTATCTCCGCTTTTAATTCCTGGAGCAATTGCTCCTGATGCTTCAATTGGTTTTCTTGGTTTATTATCTTTTGGTTTAATGCTTTTATTGATTCTACATAGAGGTGATCATAAGTGCCATAGGCCGTCTGCAGATAGCCTTCGCTGTCCTCCGAAACATTTTCCGGCCATACTTGCTGAAGGTCTTGAGCAATAAATCCATATTGTTTTCCTTTGGGTCGGTCTTGATCCGATCTGGTGTCATTCCACTCATAAGTCACACCTTTCATTAATAGCAATTGCTGTAACATGGATTGACTTTCTAAATAATGTATGTTTTTCTTAAGTCTCGCATCTGAGTTCGCAAGCCAGTCGCCAGCAGAACTTTTAGAAGCATTACCATGTACTTCAAGCCTGTTGGTACTTGGTGTTCTGCCGATGCCAAAATTCCCACCACCTTGCACCGTGACAATATGATGGGCTACATTCATATTCATAAGAAGGTTGGCTTCTGCAACATCAATTTCATTTCCATCAAACAACATGGTTTGATTCGAGCTTTTAATTTGGAAACCACCAGTTACACCATCGCTATCATTGACATTTAGTTCTACGACATTACTATCAAAATCTCCATAGATTAAGGGTGTAGCAGTATCTGAATTATCAATAATTAGTTTATTTGAACCTTGTTCATTTTTTCCAGCTTCAAAACCTATTAAGATATTCCTAGAGCCTTTAGTATTGAATCCTGACCCATATCCTATAAAAACATTATCGCTTCCACCATTATTATCACGTCCTGAATTTCCTCCTATGAATACATTAGTGGAGCCGTGATTTTCCATTCCAGATCTGTAACCTAAATTTGTATTTGTAGAGCCAATTAAATTATCTCTTCCAGATTCATAACCAATGTTTACATTTTTATCTCCATCAGTATTAAATCTTCCAGAATAAGCTCCTACATTAGTATTTAGACCTATTCCTGAATTTTGGACACCAGCATTGTATCCTACATTTACATTCGAATGTCCAGTTTCATTAAATTCTCCTGCAAAAGCTCCAATATTTGTGTTTCTATTTCCAAATTGATTTTTATTAGAGGCATGAAGTCCTAGAGCAGTATTGTATATGCCTTCCTCATTTTTCTCACCAGCAAGGGACCCAACCATGGTATTTCCGAAACCACTTGCTGAATTTTTACCCGCATTTGCACCTATATATGTGTTGTTGTAACTTGTGTTTTGATATCCTGCCGAGTCTCCTAACATCACATTGTTATATCCCGTCAGGTTGCTATAACCTGCACTCGTACCAATGCTTATATTTTTTTTCCCAGTTGTATTTCTATTTCCAGAATCAGTGCCAATAAAAACATTTCCAGAAGTAGCATTACTGAAACCAGCCCTGGATCCTAGAAATACATTATTATCGCCATTTACATTGTTAATTCCTGTTTGATTTCCTAAAAATGTATTGTACAGACCAGATCTATTTTTAATCCCTGATGATCTTCCAATAAATGTATTGTAGTTTCCTTCATTAACATGTCCAGCAGAATCCCCTACCATGACATTATTATAATTTGTCCATCCTGAAACTCCTGCAAAATTACCAATTATCACATTTCGGCTTCCACTTGAGTTTCGGGATGCAACTTTAGATCCTATATACACATTCGAAATACCAAAATTAATACCTGAACCAGCACTTTTACCAATTAATATATTTTCATTATTCCCTTCCCACTCCAACGACAAAAAATTTGAAACATTCTTTCGAATATTTATATTTTTATTACTTAGTCTAAACTTGATTACATCTGTATCTGCTCCACTGCTATCTACTGAAATTGCGGTATCGAAATCATCATCAACTAAGTGATCTTCATAAACTGGATTCACTTCTTTCCATCCAATAAAACTCCTCTTATACCAAAATGATAAAGTAGTAGTGTTATATATTAACAATCCATCTGCTGGGAATTCAATTTCATCCATTTCTGCTGTAGTCATGGTGGGAATTAAAATCCCTTTGTTTTCAGAACTTATATGAAGTGCTGCTGACTCATCTGGGTTAACAATTCCGATTCCTACACTTTGAGCTCCTAATTTAAAAATGGAAAAAAGTAAAATGACGCCTAAAAATATATTCCTGCACATCCTTATTATTTTGCGCAAATGTAATCGTCATTTGATTCAAATGATATAGCCAGTGAGTATTCAATGCCCTATAGAAGATAATTCATTGCTTTGAATGATTTTCCTATCAAAAACGCTCTCTAAAAACATAACATATTTCACCATTTAGATGAATACACTCCTTAGAACTAAGAAAGTGACAAGCAAAACTTATCAACCTATTTAAGTTGAATAAACTAATAGAATTCCTACTTTTGCACCTTCAAATATTTCAATATGATTTCAGTAGATAATATAGCAGTCGAATTTAGTGGTCAAGTACTTTTTAGTGACGTCGCTTTCGTCATTAACGAAAATGACAAGATTGCTTTAATGGGTAAAAATGGTGCAGGAAAATCAACGATGATGAAGATCATCGCTGGCGAACAAAAACCAACTCGTGGAAGAATCAATGCACCTAAAGATGCCGTCATCGCTTATCTTCCGCAACACCTACTAACGGAAGATGACTGTACTGTTTTCGAAGAAACCATGAAGGCTTTCAGAGGTTATTTCTCTATGAAAACAGAGCTAGAAGCGCTAAATCAGCAATTGTCTACAAGAACTGATTATGACTCTGAAGACTACATGAAAATCATTGAGAAAGCTTCTGACCTGGGAGAAAAGTTCTATTCCATGGAAGAAGTAAACTACGATAAAGAAGTGGAAAAAGCACTTCTGGGACTTGGATTCAAGCGAACTGATTTCACCAGACAGACCAGTGAATTCAGTGGAGGATGGAGAATGAGAATAGAGCTAGCGAAAATTCTGCTTCAGAAACCTGACCTGATCTTACTCGATGAGCCGACGAACCACATTGACATAGAATCCGTAATCTGGTTAGAGGATTTCTTGATTAATAAAGCAAAAGCGGTGGTTGTGATTTCGCATGATAGAGCTTTCGTTGATAATATTACGAACAGAACCATCGAAGTGACGATGGGTAAGATCTACGATTACAAGGCTAATTATTCACATTACTTACAATTAAGAGAAGATCGCCGACAGCATCAACTTAAAGCTTTCAAAGAACAGCAGAAATTTATTGCGGAACAAGAAAGGTTTGTAGAACGATTCAAAGGCACCTATTCGAAAACCAATCAAGTATCTTCCGTCGAGCGAATGTTAGAAAAACTTGAAATCATAGAAGTAGACGAAGTTGATAATAGCTCTTTAAAATTGAGATTCCCGCCGTCCCGAAGATCTGGTGATTATCCAGTTATAGCTAAAGGACTTACCAAATCATACGGTGACCACGTGGTATTTAAAGATGCTAATATGTCCATCGAAAGAGGCCAAAAAGTTTCATTTGTAGGAAGAAATGGTGAAGGAAAATCTACCATGATCAAAGCCATAATGGGCGAAATAGAATTCGAAGGAGAATGTGGGCTAGGTCATAATGCGGAAGTAGGATACTTTGCACAGAATCAAGCTTCATTGTTAGACCCTGATTTAACGGTTTTTCAGACTGTGGATGAGGTGGCTAAGGGAGATATCAGAACTCAAATTAAAAATATTCTAGGTCGATTCATGTTTAGTGGGGAAGACATTGACAAAAAAGTAAGTGTGCTATCTGGAGGAGAGAAAACCAGACTCGCCATGGTTAAACTTTTACTTGAACCTGTTAATGTCCTTATTCTCGATGAGCCGACTAACCACCTGGATATCAAATCAAAAGACATCCTTAAAGAGGCGTTGAAAGAATTTGATGGCACATTGATCTTGGTTTCTCATGATCGGGATTTCTTAACCGGATTATCTGAGAAGGTATTCGAATTTAAAGAAAAAAGAGTGATCGAACACTTTGAAACAATCGATGATTTCTTGGCAAGGAACAGAATTGAGAACTTAAAACAAATTGACCTAATGGCTTAGTTTAGTCGTGAGTCGTGAGTCTTGGGTCGTGTGTTCTAAGTCCTAAGTCCTAAGTCCTGAGACTAGAGACTAATGACTCCTGACTAATGACTTCAGACTCCAGACTTCAAGCTACAGATTATAGACTCCAAACTAATGACTTCAGACTCCTGACTCCAGACTAATGACTTCAGACTCCTGACTTCAGACTCCTGACTTCCAATGAAATCACTTAGGCAGTTTCAGTCGATATATTAATCGTTTCACACTGTACTTTCCAGACCCATTGACAATGAGTAAGAGCAACCCTCCTACGATTGCAATGTTTTTCATAAACATGATCGACTGAATCCGTCTCACTTCTACTGGATCATTCCAAAAAGAGAAAATAATAAAGGTTATCGGTATCCAATACAGCAGAATCAGTATGGCTCCCAAGTTTGCGTAATAACCTATAAGGACTAATGTTGCGCCTAAAACGAGTACAAAAATAACAGCATACAACAACATGTCTTGATTCCATGTTAGACCATACGCGGTCATTGTATTTTTTGTTTGCTTAAAAAATGCTATAGAATCATAAGCTTCGAAAAAGAAGATCATGGACAGGAATATTCTTCCGATTAAATCAGCGACATCTTTCATATTTCCTTTTTTTACGTGGCAGGTTATTGTTGCAAATAAAACAATTATTGATAATATTCAGCTATTTTTCGAGCTACATTTTGACCATCCATTGCTGCAGAAAGTATACCGCCTGCATAGCCAGCACCTTCACCACATGGAAATAAGCCTTCAGTAGTCTCATGCATATAGGTTTCTCTATTTCTTGGAATCCTAATCGGAGAACTGGTTCGCGATTCTAATCCTACCAGATTAGCCTCTGCAGTATAATAACCATTAAGTTTATACTTGAATACTTCGATAGCTTGTGCAAGTCGATCGTATATATGAATTGGTAGCAACTTATGAAGTGAAGCGCTATAAATTCCTGGAATATAAGAAGTTGGATTTAGGTCAATGGATTCTCTTCTATTTACAAAATCTGTCATCCGCTGAGCTGGAGCTTTCTGACTTCCATCACCTGCATTAAAAAAGGTCTTTTCTATCTGCTGTTGAAACTCCAGGCCTGCGAATACATTATCCGTTTTGTCAAAGAAATCATCTTTAGTTACTGAGGTAACAAATCCAGAATTTGCAAATGGCGAATCTCTTCTAGAAAGAGACATCCCATTAACCACTAATTCGCCGGGAGCCGTGGATGCTGGCACAATTAATCCACCTGGACACATGCAGAATGAGAAAACACCTTTCTCCTTAATTTGGCAAACTAACTTATAAGAAGAAGCTGGCAAGTTTTCATGCCTAACTTTAGATCCATATTGGATTTCATCTATTAGTTCCTGAGGATGCTCTATCCTTACACCTATCGCATAATCTTTAGGTTCAATTTTTACACCTTTCTGATGAAGTAGATAGTAAATATCACGAGCGGAATGACCAGTTGCAAGTACTGTTGCATTGGCTTCATATTCTTTGCCGTTGTGATCTACCACTCCTTTCATCTTGCCATCCTTGATGATAAAATCAACGACTTTAGTTTCGAAGAGAATTTCTCCACCAAAAGTTTCTATCGTTTCTCTTAACTCTGCAACGATCCTTGGTAATTTATTAGATCCTATGTGTGGATGAGCATCGAGTAGAATTTCTGGACTTGCTCCATGTTCCACTAAAATTTTGAGGACATTAAAATAATTCCCTCTTTTCAATGATCTGGTATACAGTTTCCCATCTGAATAGGTTCCTGCCCCACCCTCACCGAAACAATAATTAGAATCGGGATTAACAATACCATCTTGCTGAATGGCTTTCAGATCTCTCCTTCTTGCTTGTGCATCTTTTCCACGTTCTATCACAATAGGCTTAATACCTAAAGCAATCATTTCCAATGCTGCAAAATATCCAGCAGGACCAGCACCTACAATGATGGCCGTCTTCTTAGACTTCACACTTCCTAATGAACCTAAAAATGAAGTTTCTTCTGGTGGTTTTTCATCGATGAAAACATTGTACCTCAGCACATACTTAGGTCTTCTTCCCCTCGCATCTATGGATTTTCGATCCAACACAATCGCTTGTATTCTTGAAAATTCAACCTTTACTTTAGATGCTACTATTTTGTAAAGTTTATCCTCTTCTTGAATCTCTTCGGGAAGTATTTTTATTTCTATTTGTTTAATCATTAATTACCGCTCTTCTAATTCTTACAAGTTTCTCTAATAAACTTTCCAGTTTATCAAGTGCTAACATATTCGCTCCATCAGACAATGCCTTAGAAGGATCTGGGTGTGTTTCTATAAATAGTCCATTGGCTCCAGCTGCAATTGCACAACTAGCCATCGTACCAATATATTCAGGCTTTCCTCCTGTAACTCCAGAGCCTTGGTTCGGTCGCTGGAGCGAGTGCGTGCAGTCCACTACAACTGCGTCACATATGGATTGCATTTCTTTCACGCCCATAAAATCCACGACCAGATCTTGATATCCGAAACTATTTCCTCTTTCTGTCAAAATAACATTTGGATTTCCAGCCTCGATTACTTTATTCATCGCATGCCTTATGGAAGCATGATTTAAGAATTGTCCTTTTTTAATATTGACTATCTTACCTGTATCTGCCGCTGCCTCTAATAAGGAAGTTTGTCGACATAAGAATGCCGGAATCTGAAGAATATCGACGTATTGCGCTGCCAATCCAGCTTCTTCATCCGTGTGTATATCTGTGGTAGTCGGCAAATTTAATTGCTTTCCTACTTTTTTTATAATATTCAAGGCCGTTTCATCTCCTATTCCAGTAAATGAATCTCTTCTACTTCTATTAGCTTTTCTGTAAGATGCTTTAAAAACATATGGTATTTTAAAATCTTCACAAAGCGCTTTTACTTTCGTTGCAACCTCCATGCAAAGATCTTCTGATTCAACTACACAAGGACCAGCAATCAAGAAAAAGTTATCTGGCGTTTGATTCAATAGTGATTCTACTTTAATTGCCATTTTCGTTATTAGATTAAGCGGTAAAAGTAGTTAAGATTTATGGTCTTTTGAAATTCCGCTACCCTTCTTAGAATTAAATGTACTTAGAGTGATGTATTCTCGGGGTTAATTTACAATCAACTAAAAGTTTTGAATCTTTTATTAATCATCAAAATAAAATACAAATGCAAAAAAGACGACATTTCGGCTTCCGAATTCTTTTTATTTAGAAAGCAAAATAAATGTTCCATCAATGATTTTTGCACCTACCACTTGATGAGCATTCACCCACACAATCCTAATCTTAAACATATTACAATTTATGGTCAAGTACCTGAATAATTATAATCCTGAATATCAAGAATTGATTTGCATATTTTGCCCGAAATGAGAACGAATTTTATAATTTAGTAGTGTATATTTCATCAGGAGCGTGAGTAGTAAGAAAATTTGAGTATACTGCATTCGCCTCTAATGAAGGCCTACTATAAAACTTATGCACTATACAATAATCAATTCATGAAAGATTGAGATGTATTTGATCCTTCTATTTTGAAATTTTGCTAAACAATTTTAAACTAAAAGAGCTTACACTGAAAGAAAATATTTGCAAAAAAAGGTAACAACCGTTTTTAATTGAGATTATGAAGCATCTTTTTACTTATGGAACACTAATGAATTCTAAAGTTTGGAATTCAATTGTAGCTAAAGATTACAAGTCTAAGCCATTTACCTTGTACAATTTTTCTAGAAAAAAATTGATTGGGAAAGAATACCCCGGCATTCTGCGAGAAGAAGGTCATCAAGTTAAAGGATTACTCTATCTAGACATCGAATTAGATGACCTCATTAGGTTAGACGAATACGAAGGAGAGGAATTCGAAAGGATAACGATGAAAGTTGATGATTATAGCATTGATACCTATCTATTTGTAGGGAATACTGAATTAATAAGTTCTGAGGAATGGTTGCCTTATGAGAATTCCCATCGATAAATCTTTTTAATTGGTAGAATAAATTGATCTAAAAACCAATTCCATGGAACGAAATGTAATTAATATTAATTGAGTTCTTAGAACAGCAAAAACAAAATGTTACCTTTGCGGCTTATTTTAACGATGACAATTAATGGATAAGAAACAATTAATAGGTTTACTTCTTATTTTCGGTCTATTTTATACTTGGTCACTAATGAATGGCAAAAGTAGAGCAGAGATCGAAGCAGAACAGCGGATTCAAGATTCTATAGCACTAGCGAATCAACCTGCTCCAGAAGAAACCACAGCTAATATTACCAATACAACTTCTACTACTAATATACCTGTACCTATTGCTAATGACTCTTTGGCTAACGCTAAATTAGCGTACCAATATGGAGGATTTGCTAGTGCAATAGGTGGTGAAGAAGAAGTTCTAACCCTTGAAAATGATCTAATTCAAGTCAATCTAAGTAATAAAGGTGGATTCATTAAAGATGTTTTAGTGAAAAACCATTACAAACTAGAAAGACAAGAAGACAATTCAGACAAGCAAGTTCCACTTTATCTCTTAAAGAATAGTAAGAACAAATTCAGTTACGAACTACCTATTTCGGGAGTACCTGGTGAAATAGTACGAACTGATGAACTTACCTATCAAGGTACAAAAGATGGAAATACTGTTGTATTTAGAGCACCCGCTGGAAATGGATCTTATTTTGAACAGCGTTATACTATACAGCCTGGAAAATATGACTTGGATTACTCTATTTCACTGGTTGGTTTAGACAGACAGATTGCGTCAGGAAAGAAAGAAATTAACCTTAATTGGGTTAATCATATCGATAAATTAGAACAGAATTTCAAGTTTGAGAAATTCTACTCAACTATTTATTTCAAAGAAGTAGGTGAAGATTCTGACTACTGTAATTGTAGAAAAGATGATGAAGAAGATTTCGAGGGGAAGCCACTTCACTGGGTTTCTAATTCAAATCAGTTTTTCAATTCTACCCTAGTTGCTAAGTCCACACCCTTCGCAGGTGCTGTTATGGAAACAGAAATGCAGGAAGATGATAGTGAAGATCTAAAACTACTTTCTTCTAATATAGAAATACCATATTCAGGAGGATCTGATTACTCTTTCGATATGTCTATATATCTAGGACCGAATGATTTTAACATTTTAAAATCGTACGACATTGGACTTGAAGAGATTATTCCATATGGTAGAAGTATATTCGGAACGATTAACCGATGGGTTATTAGACCGTTTTTCCACTTCTTAGACAATATCATTGGGAATAAAGGAATTGCCATCATCATAATGATCTTTTTGGTTAAAATGATTTTATACCCATTGAATTACAAGATGCTGAAGTCTCAAGCGAGAATGGGAGCATTAAAACCAGAGATCAATAAGATAAAAGATAAAAACAAGGATGATCCACAGGCCGCCCAGATGGAGAACATGAAGCTCTATCGGGAATACGGTGTGAGTCCGCTTGGTGGTTGTATGCCGATGGTTATACAAATGCCGATATGGTATGCGCTATTCAGGTTCTTCCCCGCTTCTATAGATTTTAGACAAGAAAGTTTCTTGTGGGCGAATGACTTATCATCATATGATGTTATCGCATATCTTCCGTTCGAAATTCCTGCATATGGAGCACACATTAGTTTGTTCACTATTCTTTGGGCTATTAGTACGATAGCATACACGTACTATAATACGAAGCATATGGACATGAGTGCGAATCCAGCAATGAAGTATGTACAGTATTTCATGCCGCTAATGTTCTTATTCTTCTTTAATAGTTATGCTTCAGGATTAACTTGCTATATGTTTTTTAGTAATTTATTTAATGTAGGACAAACTGTAGTCACTAAGAAGTTCGTTTTCAATGAAGATAAAATTCGAGCAGAATTATTGAAGAACAAAGACAAGCCTAAGAAAACAAATAAATTTCAAGAGAGAATGCAATCAGCAATGAAGCAATCTCAGGCTTTACAAGAAGAGCGTAAAAAGAAGAAAAAATAATGGGTATACTGAATTCATTCATATCGAAATGGACACTTTTAATTGGTTCTGTTTTAATCCTAACATCTTGTGGGACGACGAAAGCTGTTAAGCAAGTGATGGAGTCATACGACTTTGGAATTAAAAAAGTTCACGTTGAGAATGTAAATAGTTCGTATGATCGACTGGTGCCTGATTACTATGAAAGTTTGAAGTCATCAGATCAGAAATTTGCAGAAAAAATTGCAAAAGATACGATGCTCTATATGCAGAAAGGCGCTTGTTTAGGCAAATGTCCAGTTTTCAGAATAACGATATTCAACAATGGAATTGTTAAGTATGAAGGCGTTAAGAATGTTGACTTAGTTGGAATTTACGAAAGTAAATTAAAGAAAGAGCAGCAAGAGAAGGCTAGAAGTTTAATTGATGCCATAGACTTACCTCGAATGTATAGTAAATACCCTCGTGGAATTACTATGAGCAAAGATGTAGCTATTACCAAAATGGTTTTGTCAGATGGAGTTCTTAAATTTCCAACTGTGATTAGTTATGATCAGCCTCAGGAATTAACAAATATTGAAGTATATTTAAACCAACTTATAAAGGATTTAAGTTGGGTTCAAATATAGATAAAACATGGAAAAACCGGTAGGTGTTATCGGAGCTGGAAGTTTTGGAAGTACTATTGCTTCTCTGATATCGGAGAATAAAAGTGTATTGATTTACTCGCGAAATCAATTTGAAATAGACAACATCAACCAAGGAAAAGAGCACAAAGGGATAACTTTTGCTAAAAATGTGACTGCTACAGGCGATTTAAAATATTTAGCGGAATCGTGTAACTTGATATTTCCAGTTATTCCAGCGGGTGCATTCCGAAAAGTGATTAAGCAAATTGCTCCTTATATTACGCCCTTGCATATTATAATTCATGCAACGAAAGGGTTAGACATCGTCGAAGCTGATATCGAAGACTTAGGAAATAAGACCTTCGACAAAGATATCATAAGGACCATGAGTCAAGTCATTACAGAAGAATGTAGTACCTTAAGGGTCGGTTGTATATCTGGGCCTAATTTATCAAAGGAAATAAATTTATCCTACCCTACAGCCGCTGTGATTGCAAGTGAATTCCAAGAAGTAATCGACCAAGGTCAGATTGCGCTCAGTAGTTCAAGATTTTTTGTTTTTGGTTCGCACCAATTGCTAACTGCAGAGTTAGCTGGAGCCTTTAAGAACATCATTGCAATCGGATCTGGTATAATCGGAGGAAAGCATTTAGGAAAAAACATGCAAGCCTTATTAATAACAAGAGGGTTAAGAGAAATAATTCATATAGGAATCGCTTTAGGAGCAGAAGGAAAAGCGTTTTTAGGAACAGCGGGACTAGGAGACTTAATTGCGACGGCGACGAGTGAAACTTCTAGAAATTATAATTTCGGAAGAAGATTAGCAGAGGGTGATACGATAGAACAAATTAGAGCTTCTGAAGATGAAGTTGCAGAAGGAGTTCGGACATTGAAAATTGTTAAATATATACTGACTAAGTACAATCTTCATGCACCAATATGCGAGTTGATTTATGAAATAGTTTTCAAAGATTTAAATATTGACAAGGCAATTTCACACCTAATGCGTTATCCAAACGCACCAGATGTTGATTTTTTATAGGAACTTTATTATGATTAATTATATTTGTTAAATGAACATAGATTTAAATAAAATTTTCAATACTTCAAGCGAACTAGATAAAAAATTCGTTGATGCATTGCTAAGAGCGATAAAAAACAATGCTATTAAAGAATTTGATTATTTAAAATTTATGCACTCTGTGAAATCTATGCAGGAGATGAATATGGATGTTGATACCAGCTACAAGTCCGCATTTGCTACAGCACAGACGATAGGGTTAACAAAAGAGAAGTTGCTGAAGACTGCTAATCATTACAAAATTGTTCTAAATAAAGAACGAGAACATTTTGCTGATGCATTGAAAAATCAGAGGAGTGAGAAGATTTCAGGAAAACTAGAAGAAGTAGAAATTCTGAAAAACAAGATTCTCGAATATGAGGAGAAGATGAAGCAGATGAATAAGGAAATTGCCATTTATCAGAAAAAAATTGCTGGAGCTGATAGTGCAATTGAAAAAGAAAAAGAAAAAATAGAAACCATTAAAAATAATTTCGTGAGCTCTTTTGAGCATTTTGCGGAAGTATTAGATCACGATATTGATTCAATAAATAACTTACTTTAAGAAAATATGGCGACAACTAATCCATTTGAAAATTCCGGAAAGCCAAAAGGATTCTGGAAAAAACCTGAAGGCGTAACGGGTGCGTTATTTTTAATCGCCGCAATTGCTGGTATCGGTTTTATTCTTGCCACGAATTTATCAGCAATAATGGCTTTCGTTTCTACTGTTTTAGGACTTGTAGTAACCTTATTAGTTCTAGGAGCTATCATCTATATGGTATTAGATCCTAAGATGAGAGCTTTAGTAGGTTATATGTATAAAAGTGTCATGAGAAAAATTACTGGCATGTTTGTAACAATTGATCCTATCGGAATACTTAAGAACTATGTAGACGACTTGCAAGACAACTTAAGCAAGATGAGCAAGCAGATCGGAGGTCTTCGTGGTCAGATGAGAAAGATAAAAACTTTGATGCAAGACAATTCAAAGGAAATCGAGCAAAACATGGCACTTGCAAGAAAGGCTAAAGAAGTTGGAAATCAGCAGCAGCTTACCTTATCTGCAAGAAAAGCAGCAAGACTTAAAGAATCTAACCAAAAATATGGTGCATTACACTCCAAAATGACCATTCTACATAGAGTGCTCACTAAGATGTATGCTAATTCTGAGATCCTTCTCGAAGATACCAAGGATCAGGTTAAGATGAAAGAGCAAGAAAGAAAGGCTATTAGAGCATCTCACGGTGCAATGAAATCTGCAATGAGCATCATTTCTGGGGATTCAGATAAAAGAGCAATGTTCGATCAAGCAATGGAACACATCGCTGATGATGTAGCTAATAAAGTAGGTGAAATGGAAAGATTCATGGAGATGTCTTCTACTTTCATGGATTCAGTAGACCTTCAGAACGGAGTTTTCGAAGATAACGGACTGAAAATGTTAGAGGAGTATGAAAAGCAAAGTTCTCTACTTTTAATGGGAGGAAATGAGCAGCTAGATGACGATGTATTAGATTTAGGAATTCCTGAAGAACAATACAGAGCTGGTAGTTCAAATTCTGATTATGAAGGCCTCTTTGACTAAAATAATATAAAATATAGATATAGGCTACTGTTTTAAATAACAGTAGCTTTTTTTATTTCATGAAAAAAGCATCAAATTTAAAAGAAATTGCACTTGTCTTCCTGAAGTTAGGACTCGTGGCTTTCGGTGGCCCAGCTGCTCACATCGCAATGATGGAAGCAGAAATTGTAGAAAAAAGGAAGTGGATTACGCCAGAACACTTCTTAGATCTTATCGGTGCAACTAATTTGATACCAGGACCTAATAGTACTGAAATGACCATGCATTGTGGTCATGAGAGAGGCGGTATTGCGGGTCTTTTTATAGCTGGAGCTTGTTTTATTCTACCAGCAGTTATCCTTACCGGAATCTTAGCTCACTTCTATGTAGAATATGGTACACTTCCTGAAATTCAGCCTTTTATTTATGGAATTAAACCTGCTGTACTAGCCATTATAGCAGGAGCAATTTTCAAGTTAGGCAAGAAAGCCATAAAAAATACGACTCTTGCCATTTTAGGATTATTAACCATCGGAATTAGTCTTGCAGGGATTAGCGAAGTGCTCGCATTATTAGCTATTGGTGTCTTTGGAACCATCTATTTCATGGTTAAAGATAGACTTAAAAATCAAACACTTAACTCTATCTTCATTCCCGTTTTCTTGTTTAAATCAGCTTCGGGTTTAATCTCAACCAGTAAAATATTCTTTACTTTTTTAAAAATCGGCGCTATTCTCTACGGAAGTGGTTACGTGTTATTTGCCTACTTAGATTCCGAATTAGTACTGAATGGTTTTCTTAGCAGATCAGAACTCATCGATGCGATTGCCATAGGCCAATTCACTCCTGGTCCTGTGTTATCTACTGCTACCTTTATTGGATATCAATTAGGAGGTTTCTCTGGAGCAGTATTGGCAACGTTAGGTATTTTTCTTCCATCGTTTATACTTGTCTGGATTCTCAATCCTTATGTTCCCAAAATGAGGCAGTCTAAACTCTTAAGTTATTTCCTAGACGTGGTCAATGTGGCAGCCGTAGGAATAATGTGTTCTGTACTTTATAAAATGGGCTTAGAATCCATTTCAGACTGGAGAACTTTAATAATAGGAACATTGAGTTTCATCCTTGTTTTTGGTCTGAAAAAAGTGAACGTTATTTTTCTAGTTTTAGGAGGTTCAATCTTAGGTTATTTGTTAACACAGATTTAGCAATGAAGGTTAACGAGTTAAAATTAAATAAATTACATTTGCAGGAAACCTAGTATTTCTACTTGTTAAGGATAAGAGAGAGCTAGGTCATGGCTAACTTATTTTAATCTTCGTAAAGCGATTTTAATGGATTTTGGATTTTGGGGTATTTTACAAGTGGTCGGAGCGCTCTGCTTTTTTGTGTATGGGATGAAAATGATGAGCGACGGTATCCAGAGAGCAGCAGGTTCTCAATTAAGGAATATTCTTCGAACGATGACCAAAAACAGATTCCTAGGTGTAGGAACTGGTTTCCTTACGACCGCGCTTGTTCAGTCTTCTTCTGCCACAACAGTCATGACTGTTTCCTTTGTCAATGCAGGATTACTTACACTTACCGAATCCGCAGGAATTATGATGGGTGCTAATATCGGTACGACGATTACAGGATGGATTGTTTCTATATTAGGATTTAAAATAAAGCTAAGTGCTTACTCTATTCCCCTATTCGCACTAGGCGTTCCAATGTTATTTTCGGGAAGAACCAAGCTCAAATATTGGGGAGAATTTTTAATAGGGTTTGCGATATTGTTTCTTGGTTTAAGTTACTTAAAAGAAGCTGTACCTGATCTAAAAGGGAATCCCGAAGTGCTTGATTTCCTTGCAAATTTCACTAATTGGGGTATCTTATCCAGAATATTATTTGTAGCCATCGGAACATTGGTTACCGTTGTTGTGCAATCTTCATCAGCAGCAATGGCCATAACTTTGACCATGTGTGCACAGGGCTGGCTTCCATTCGAAGTAGCCGCCGCCATGATATTAGGAGAAAACATTGGAACCACCATTACGGCCGAAGTTGCCTCATTAGTTGGGAATACAAATGCAAAACGATCGGCAAGAATTCACTCTATGTTTAATATAATAGGTGTCACTTGGATGGTCATTTTACTCCCCTATTTCTTACCTGTGTTATCTAACTTAGCTCAGACTTATTTAGGGATTTCTGATCCATATACTAATGCAAGCGATATGCCTGTGGGACTCTCTGCATTTCACACTGCCTTTAACTTAATTAATGTGATTGTTATGGTTGGATTTGTTAATACGCTCGTCCGCGTGGCTATCTGGAGCGTACCAGACAAGGATGAAGAAGATGGAGAATACCGATTGAAATTTATCAGTGCAGGGATCAGAACGCCTGAACTTGCTATAGTGGAATTGCAGAAAGAAACGGTTCACTTTGGAGAGGTGACGAGTAGAATGTCTACATTCACGAAAGAATTAATCAATACCACAGAGGCGAGTGTCCAGAAAAAATTATATAAAAAACTCCGTAAATATGAAAAGATTACGGATCGCATGGAAATTGAAATTACGGAATACATTACTAAATTAACCAATCAAGAAATTACACCTCGAACAGGTCAGAAATTGCGAAGTATATTAAATGTTTGTAATGATCTAGAAAGAATCGGAGACATCTACTACCAGATATCTAAGACGATCGAACTGAAAAACGAGAATAAGAATTACTTCCTCCCAGAGCAACGGAATAAATTAAATCAGATGATAGATTTAGTGGACACTGCCTTCGAAGAAATGAATAAAAACCTTAATAACGATCACTTTGATAAGGTGGATATTTCAGGTGCTACTCAGATCGAAAAGGATATCAATAAGTTTAGAAATAAACTAAGAAAGGAAAATCAGTCTAATTTAGGAACCATAGGATATACGGTCGAAGCTGCTATGATTTATAACAATATTTTCTCTTCGTTAGAGAAAATTGGTGATCATATCATGGGAATCAATGAATCGATCATAGGAGAAGTATAGCTCATATAAATGGTAAGCATTAAAAAGATAGCACTCGGAAAGACTATTGGAATTATTTTAGGTCCACTTTCTTTTATATGCATATTGCTATTTGTAAAACCAGAAGGACTGAGTTCAAGCGGTGTAGCCGTTCTAGCGAGTACAGCCTGGATTGCCATATGGTGGATTACGGAAGCATTGCCTATAGCCGTTACTTCTTTGCTTCCTATTATTTTGTTTCCACTTACAAATGCTGTTACTATTGCTGAAACCACGCAAAGCTATGGACATAAATATGTCTTCCTTTATATCGGTGGATTCATTCTAGCGATTGCCATCGAAAAGTGGAATCTGCATAAGAGAATTGCCTTAACCATCATCAAATTTATAGGTACAAATGTAAAACTCATTATCCTCGGATTTATGGTCGCAACGGCATTCTTATCCATGTGGATCAGTAACACTGCTACTTCTATTATGATGCTGCCTATCGGGCTGGCCATCATTACTCAACTCAAAGATAATCCTAACACCATTGCCAATGAAAATTTAATCTTTGGTAAAGCACTGATGCTCTCTATTGCCTACAGCGCCTCCATCGGCGGAATTTCTACGTTAATTGGCACACCACCAAACTTAGTGCTGGCTGGAATTCTAGACAACTTATATGGCATCGAAATAACTTTTACACAGTGGATTATTATTGGCTTACCAATATCAATTATCTTATTAATGATCTGTTGGAAATATTTAACAGAGTTTGCATTTAAAATAAACAAGAAAGAGTTTCCTGGTGGCAAAAGTGAAATACAACGACAGATTAGTACACTAGGGAAAATTACCTACGAAGAAAAAATGGTTCTAATTGTTTTCGCCTCAACCGCATTCGCATGGATATCGAGATCTTTTCTCCTTCAGAAATTTATTCCAGGAATAGACGACACCATCATTGCCATTGCTGCAGCGATTGTTCTTTTCATCCTACCTGCTTCAAAGGTAAAAAATCGACGGATCTTGCTCTGGGAAGAAGCAGTTCGGATTCCGTGGGGTATTCTGCTATTATTCGGTGGCGGCCTAGCTATTGCAACTGGTTTCAAAGAAACTGGCTTAGCAGAATGGATCGGTGCTCAACTAACGCTATTAGAAGGTTTCTCTCTTATCTTTTTGCTTATTATTTTAATAGCAGCTATTAATTTCTTAACGGAGATTACTTCAAATTTAGCAACTACGGCAATGATGCTACCTATTCTAGCTCCTTTAGCACTTGGACTAAATGTGCATCCTTATATTCTAATGATCGGAACGACCTTAGCTGCTTCCTGTGCATTTATGCTTCCAGTCGCTACACCGCCAAATGCTGTTGTATTTGGCTCTGGTTATATCAAAATCATCGATATGCTTAAGGCTGGATTCTTGATGAATATCATTTCTATTTTAATCATAACAATCGTTACCTATTTCTTACTTCCAGTGCTTTGGGATTTTGATCCATTAGTCTTTCCTTTAGACTGGATAAAAAACTAAAATCATTACTATTCGCCTTCCTATCTCTTCACGATTAAGCTCTAGTACTTAACGGTCCCACTCACTTCCCTCACCACTTCCCTACCCTTTTCTATAGGTAAACCTATAGAGTGAAATATCAGTTTTCTTTTCAAGATTACAGGTTTATATCTATTTAATATTGCCTGCCATCCCTCCATATTTGTGATATCAAAAAACAAATAATTATATTATGAAAACATCACAAATAATTTTAAAACATACCTCTGGCTCAAGAGCTAATCAAAATGAATCATTCGATTATAACTCAACTAAAGAAATAAAGATAGGGCGAGCAGACGATGCCCAATTAAAATTTGCTAATGATGAAGAAGGCGGTGTAAGCAGAAATCATGCAGTCATTAGCAAAGGAAGTACAGACGGACAATTTTTCATAGAAGACCTTAACAGTCTTAACGGGGTTATTGTCAATGGAGTTAAGATAAGCGGTAAGCAAGAAATCTTTGTTGATGACATCATTCAACTGGGTTTCAAGGGTCCTAAATTTGTATTTGATCTAAATCCCAGACCTGTATATCAGAAAGCAACAGAATTGATGTCCGTTCCAGCAGCCACAGAAGCCTATGAAGTTGCTCCTGCTCACGAACCAGTTCAAAAAGTAGGGATCGGTAAAGAAACTTTCGAAAGAGCCATCACTACTGAAAGAAAGAAATCAACAAAAACACTGGTTAATTCCATGGTCGTATTAGTATGTTTATGTGCTATTCTTGGGTTCACATTTAAGGATAAAATATTCAAGACTGAACACACAACTACCACTAATATTATAGAAAAAGAAGAGTGGAGGCCTGATGTCATCGCAGCTAATAATATGGACAAGGTTATGTTCATAGAATTAGGTTACAACTTAATACATACGGGAACTTCTGATATGGTTTATCACCAATATATGCAGATAGAGGACCCGAAAACAAAACAAGTTTCAACAGTTGCAGTCTACATACAGAATAATCAGGGAGAGTTAGAACCACTTCTAGGACTTAAGAAAAATACTCCAATAGGCGCCCCTATTGCTCAAGCAGGAATTTCAGGTTCAGGTTTTGTGGTAGATGAAGATGGATTCATTATGACGAATAAGCATGTAGCAGCACCTTGGACGTCAACTTATACTTTCCCACAAGAAGCTCAGACTGGGATGTTAATCGAATTCGTGGACAATGAATGGCAACTTACCAGAGAAGTTCGAGCGCCACAAAGATGGATTCCTGCTAACACTACTTTCTTTGGTCGCAAGCCAGTGAGTGGTAAATTATTAACCGGAGAACATTCATATCTAGACGTCACGTTTGCAAAGTCTGAGCAGAGAACCCCTGCTAAGATATCTAGAGTCAGTGAAGTACATGATGTGGCATTACTAAAAGTAGACATGATCGGTGATCTAGAAAAAGTCCTTCTACCTTCGTCAAGTGAAGAATTAGTCTTAGGCCAAAAGGTAGCAGTTATGGGATACCCAGGACTTTCGCCGAATGGGGTTATTGTTTCTCAGTCTGATAATCCGATGTATGAAAACAGAGTATCGATGGTTCCTGATCCAACATTAACAGATGGTTTAGTTAGTAAGGTTATCAGAAATGCAGATAATGCAAGCTTAGATTCTAAAGACTATTACAGCTTCTATGGAGAACATTATCAACTTAACATTTCTGAAACAGGTGCTGGAAATAGTGGTGGACCAGTATTTAACAAAGATGGCCAAGTCGTAGGTATCTTCTCTTCGATGATGATGGATTACCAAGGCACCAAAATCACCTTTGCAATTCCGATCAAATACGGGCTCGAATTAATGGGTAATCGCAAAGTCATTAAATAATATACTTCATCAAATCATCTATTATGATCTTCTCATTCTTTCGGAAAAACAACACTCATAACGCCCAAAACACCAATTGTAATCCAGTATCATATTCGGCTGTCGCTTCTTCAGACGTTGGATCAGTTAGAGAAAACAATGAGGATAAAGTGCTCTTTATCAAACCCTACGACAAAGATGTGCTACAGCAAAAAGGGATGTTAGGAATTGTTGCCGATGGAATGGGTGGTCATAATTGCGGAGAGATCGCATCGCAGATTGCTGTAGATGTAATTTCTAAGCAATACTATCAATCGAAATTAGAAATATTAGAAGCGCTAGAAATGTCCTTTATTTCCGCTAATCAGAAGATATTTAAGAAAGCTGCTAAGAATGAAAATCAAAAAGGTATGGGAACAACATGCACTGCTGTAGTCCTTCACCAAAGGGATTTATACCTCGCACATGCAGGTGATAGCCGAGCATATTTAGTCAATAAAAATAGTGTGAAAAAACTTTCTACAGATCATACTTACGTGCAATTCCTTCTTGATAACGGTGTTATCAATGAATCCCAAATGAGTAATCATCCAGAAAGAAATGTAATCACAAAATCCATGGGCACTCAGAAAACTCTTATTCCAGATATTTTAAAATTTGAAAATATCCTTCATGAAGACGATCTCATTTTTCTATGCTCTGACGGTTTATATGAATACATCAAAGAACCTGAAATCCAAGAATATGTACTCAATAACTCCATTTTTGATGCAGCTGAACAAATGATTCAAGTAGCTAAAACCAGAGGCGGTCATGATAACATAAGTGTTCTAATCATAAAGCAATCAGCACCTGAAAACGAAAATTTATTAAGCGTAACTCAAGAAATGAAATAGTCATGATTGGCAGTAGAATAGCAAATTTTCAAATTGTAGAAGAACTTGGATCAGGCGGAATGGGAACGGTGTATAAAGCTCGTGATATTAATCTGAAGAGATTCGTAGCCGTGAAAGTTCTAAATCAAAACCTCTTAAAAAAGGATAACAATTACAAGCGATTCAAAAATGAGGCAGAAATATCTGCTCAGATGAATCACCCTAATGTAGCCACGCTCTTTAATTTTATAGAAGCAGATAATAAAGCCTACATTATCATGGAATATGTAGATGGAAAGACACTGGAAGCTTTACTAGATGAAAAAGGTGCACTTAATAAAAAACAATGCGTGGATATCACCATCCAGATTTTAAAAGGACTTTCAGCTGCACACCGCTTAAACATCCTTCATCGAGACTTGAAGCCTGCTAACATCATGATCGACAAACATGGCTTTGTAAAAATTATGGACTTCGGCATAGCGCTAATGGAGAATACGACTAGGCTAACTACTCAAAATAAGGTCATCGGAACCATAGAATACATGGCGCCAGAATTATTCTCAGGATCTTTACCGACCACCGGCTCTGATCTCTATGCAGTAGGCATTATGTTATTCGAAATGTTAACTGGTAAATCATTGTTTCAGGCAGATAGTGAAGCATCATTAATGTATCAAATCCTGCATAACAACCCAAAAATAGACCTCAAGCCAGCTAAGAAAAGTCTTGAATCTGTCGTGAGTAAACTAGTCCACAAGAATATTAAAAAACGTTATGAACACACAAGTGATGTAATTATTGACCTAGAAAAAAAGCTAGCAAAAGACCCAGTGGTTAGCCCTATTAAACTTCCAGATCTTAACCCTGTATTTCTCAGAATAAAAAACAAGCTTAGATCTAAAACTAACTTCCTCAAATTAGATAACGTTGTTAAAATATCTAATAATCCTGCTCCCAAATTTGACTTATTCAAATTTGTAAACAAACGTCTACTCATCGCTTGTCTTCTTCTTAGTACAGTGATCATTTTAATTGCTTCCTTTTCTAAACCAAAACCTTCTAAACAAATCTCTAAATTAGAAGTGGATTCAGGAGTGTCGCTTTACCCAAATAATAGTGTACAACAGAATATCTATGAACCTGAACCAATCGTGTATTTAGATCCTGATCCTTCTCATAAGAATGACTTAGAAATTGAAAAAAACAATCTTTCCCCGAGTAAATCTAAAAAAACAAAAGATTCAGAATTAGAGACCAAAAAAGTGGTCACAGAATCTGTAGAACCAGTAAAGAAACCAACAAATTCCCCAGACGCCGATAAACAGCCTGAAGAAGAAATCAAAAGAACTACAGTTCCAGCAACACCAGAAATAGAAGAAAAAACTGAAAAGCTTAGTCCTCCAGAACCTTCACCTTCCCAACCTAAAGAAAGAGTTGAAAAAAGCAAAACAGAATCCGTTTCAGTTATGCTCCGTGAGCAAAAAATCAGCTTACTTTTTAATCAGTCTATCAGCAGTAAATCTTCAGAACTCGGTCAGATCTGTATGCTACAAACGAATGAAAATATCATTATCGATGGTCATATTGTCATTGCTAAAAATGCACCTGTTAAAGCTGTGGTGAGAAAGAAGAGAGCTGGTAATAATGGGAAGGTAAAATTCGGAATTGTATTCAAGGAAGTCCAAGCCGTTAATGGCAAATGGATCACACTTAAATATCCAGAATATACAGACATTCAGAAAGATGAAGTCATCTTCGAAAAAGGCAGGATCGTTAATAATGTCACGGTCCAATCATCGAGACTAAACATAAATATTTAAATATAAAACATGAAATCAGCATTTTACATATTATTATTTATTACAATATCTATTAATCTGCAAGCCCAAGATGTAAGGTCTAGTGTTTCTGGCTTTTCAGCAGAACTTGACCTTTCCTATGGTGAATGGCATACTTCTAGCTTTTTCCTTGGGAACTTAGCAGAATTGGAGCCAATCGGAGGTGGATTACAATTTAAAATCGGATATGGATTTCGAGAGCGGATCGAAGTTTTTGCAGCTTACACCACTATGAATTACAATATTAGTGATGAATGGGATCGCTTTATTAATAACAACATTAAAGTAGGAGCTAGACTACATTTTGGAGCGACGTTGAAACGAATGAGACCTTATATTGAGGTAGGCATTACCAATAATAAATTTTTAATGGATCCGATTTATATAGATATAGAAGGTCCTTATGAATTAGACCTAAGCGGAATAGGAATTGCTCCAGGAGGTGGCATCAATTACTTTATTACTCCAAATTTGGCTGCTCATTTGAATATCGCATTTGCTTTTGGTAATTTCAGTAGTGCAGAAATTTCAGGCCAGAGAAATGAATTTGATGAAAATCTAGATTATACATTTTTTAATGTCGGCCTAGGAATGTCTTACTTTTTACAATAAATTTGAACCATGCCCATAAGAATATTTCTAGTAGATGATCATAAAATAATTTTAGATAGCCTCAGTATGTTGCTAGGCATGATCGAGAATTTTGAAATTGTCGGAACATGTTATGATTCCAGACTTGTCATCGATGAAATCAAAGAATTAAAAATCGATGTATTGATCACGGATCTTTCCATGCCTTCCTTAGACGGAATTCAGCTCAGCTTCAAGTTGAAAGAAGCCTATCCCGATCTTAAAATACTTATGCTCACTGTAAATGACGATACCTCACTCATCGTCGATGCGTTTCAAGCAGGAATTTCTGGATATGTTATGAAGAAGGCTGGCCGTGCGGAGATGGAAAAGGCCATACGGACTGTGAATGATGGAGATCTTTATTACAGCCAAGAAGTAATGCGCGTCATTTTAGCTGGAAAAGGAGTTGATTTAGAAGTAGAACAAATCAAATTATTAACAAAGCGTGAAATCCAAATCATCAAATTAATGCTGCAAGAGAAGTCATCTGCTGAAATTGCTGATGAGCTCTTCATTTCTCCAGGAACAGTAGAAACTCACCGACATAATATTTATAAAAAGCTAGAAGTGAGGAGTGTTGTAGGTCTAGTAAAATTTGGAATCAAACACAATCTGCACATTGATGAACATTAAATTGACAATCTTTTTCTTGTTATTCACTTTCATGGTCAATGGGCAGTTGAGTTTGCAAGATTCCTTATTTTTAAAGAAGGTAGAAAAACATTTGCCTATTATCAGAAACGGCAATTTTTTATCACAAAAGTACCTGGATACTTTAATCGAAATTCAAAGTAATAGTTCTTCAGAATTTAAAGAAGGCCTTGTGCAGCAAATTCAAGGAACTTACTGGCAAAGTAAAGGAGATCACGAGAAAACGCTGTGGCACTTTAGCAAAGCGGAACAGATATTAGGTCAATGTTGTCCATTGACGAATGAATATATAAATTCAGTTATTGGTTCTGGTTTCGCTCTTTCAAGCGCAGGATTAATAAATTATGATACCACCTATTTTATAAAAGGATCTAATAAAATTAGAAAGGGTTATCGCCAATCTAAAAAACTAGGCAATCGATACAATGAGTTAATGTGTCTTGATTTTATCGGTGATTACAACTACTATTCAGCTTATCAAGTAGAAAATATGGATAGTGCTCTATATTACTACACCTTACTTGAAAAGGAGTTAGGTCCAGGTCCTGATTCTAGTTACCGGTTCGTAGAAAGTAAACACAATATGGCCAATGTCTACAGAAGACTAGGTGAAGATGAACTTTCAGAAAAGTACTTTAATGAGTCTATTGAATTGTCCAGTAAATACGGCTATAACGATATCCTTTTTGCCATTTTGGGTGATAAAGCAGAGGTCTTAGAAGAAGACGGCAAACATAAAGAGACACTTGAGCTTAGATTAAAGTCTTACAATTATGTACTAAAAACGAACGATCCAGAGTATATCAATAGAATAGATCGACAGTTATACCGGAGTTATAAAAACTTGAACAATCCTGAAAAAGCACTAGAATATCTTGAGAAATATAATCAAGGTATCCAGAATATGAATAAGAGTGGTGCTCTTAAACTCCAGGCAGAATTAGAGAAACAATTAGAAATAGATCAACAAGAACTTGAAATTGCAAGACTTGAAAATAAAAATCTAGGGATCACTAGAAACTATCTAATCCTCTTAGCTGGATTATCCTTGTTGATCATGGGATTCATGTATTGGGCCTACAGACGATTAAGAAAGAGTAATATAAAATTGACCCAGAAAAACAAAGAGATTCTAATGGCGCAGATGAAGGGACAGAATATAGAGAGAAAGAGAATGGCTGGTGAATTGCATGATAACTTGAATACAAAAATAGCAGCTGTACGTTACAGACTAGAAGCTCAAGCTCTTGCCGCGGTAGACCAAAATAAAAAAATGTTCGATGAGACACTCGCATTGGTTAATGATATTTATGAAGATGTCCGGTTAATTTCGCATAATCTGATGCCTGAAACAGTAGAAGAAATCGGATTACTTCCTTCTTTACAGAAATTAATCCATACGCTAAATGATAATGATCATACTAAATTCCACCTTGTTTCCAGTATCGAAAAAGAGAAAGATCTAGAGGCTTATTCCTATCAACTCTATAATATAATCTTCGAAATGATTAACAATATTCTTAAGCATTCTAAAGCAAAGAATGCTTGGATCAGTCTATCGCAATTGGATTCAAAAGTGAATGTTACCGTAAGTGATGATGGACAAGGGTTCGATGTTAATGAAAACATGGGTGGCTTCGGTCTTAAGAGTATCAATTCCAGAGTAGAACAACTCAATGGACATTATACAATTCAGAGCAATCCCGGCGAAGGCACTAAATATATGATAGAGATTCCTATCTAGCTCATTTTTTTACCACTAAAAATTAATCTCTCTGATTTTTATTATGATCTTTAGTGTTCAATAAGAAATTCATGAAGATAAGACTCATTCTCTTTTTACTGATTTGCAATACTGCAATTGCTTATGCATTCCAAGTAGACACCCTGATTATTCAAAGTCAGTCGATGAACAAATCGATCAAGAATTTGGTAATTGTTCCTGATCAATATGAATCTCAAGAAGAAAGTTTTCCCGTATTGTATTTACTTCATGGAGCAACGGGTGATCATACCTCATGGCTCAGCATTTTACCCAATTTAGCAGAATTCGCCACTAAATACAAAATGATCATTGTCTGTCCTAATGGAGACCCTTATAGCTGGTATTTTGATAGCCCAGTTGATTCAGCTTTTCGATATGAAACCTATGTTTCGAAGGAATTGATCAAGGTCATCGATGACAAGTACAAAACAATTAGAAATAAATCAGGACGTGCAATCACAGGCTTAAGCATGGGAGGCCATGGCGCATTTTATCTTGCCTTCAGAAACCAAGATATCTATGGAGCCGCGGGTAGCATGAGTGGAGGAGTTGATATACGACCTTTTCCTAAAGGGTGGGACTTGAATAAACGATTAGGTGAATACGCTGAAAATAAGAAAAACTGGGAGCAGCATACGGTCATCAATATGGTGCACTTGCTTAATGGCAGTAATTTAAAACTCATCTTCGATTGTGGTGTGGATGATTTCTTTTATGATGGCAATAATAGATTGCATGAAAAATTATTGCAACGACGTATTCCGCATGATTATATAGAGCGACCAGGAAAACACGATTCTAAATATTGGGCTAATTCTATGAAGTATCAATTTTTATTCTTCAGTGATTACTTTAAATGATCGGTTTAATATTATATAAATTGGATAACACCTACCCTACTCCAAATTCTTCACCTTTTTTAAGCATGTAGGCAAATGCCGCATTGTAATCATTCTCGATGTCCCCGTCTAAAATAGCTTCTCTGATAGCGGATTTAATATTTCCAACGATTCTCGAAGGTGGAATATGAAAATGTTCCATAATGATCTCACCAGAAATCGGTGGTTCCCAATTTCTAAGGTGATCTTTCGATTCTACTTCTTTCAGCTTTAGAATAACTTTCTCGTAATTCTTTAAGTAACGAACGACTTTAGCTTCATTCTTAGAAGTAATATCTGCCTTGCATAAAGTCATTAAATCATCGATGTCATCTCCAGCGTCAAAAAGCAAGCGCCTAATTGCTGAATCAGTGATTTCTTCTTTTGTAAGCGCAATCGGACGAAGATGCAATCGTACCAATTTCTGAACATATTTCAGTTTATGGTCTAGTGGTAGCTTTAATCGTTTGAAAATTTTAGCGGCCATTCTTTCTCCTACAACTTCATGACCATGAAAAGTCCATCCAGCCTTGTCATTGAAACGCTTAGTAGGAGGCTTCGCAATATCATGAAGGATTGCAGCCCACCGAAGCCAAAGATTATCTGTATGTTTTGAGATATTATCTAACACTTCTAGTGTATGATAGAAGTTGTCTTTATGTCCTTTCCCATTTCGAATCTCAACACCTTTTAGCGCTTGCATTTCAGGAAAAAAGAAGGGCAGCAATCCAGTTTCTTCTAGCATTTTAAAACCTCTAGAAGGCGTTGGAGACAGAATAATTTTGTTTAATTCCGTAGTGATTCTTTCCTTAGAAATAATAGATATTCTGGATTTAAACTCACTCAATGCTTTATAGGTCGTTGGCTCAATTTCAAAATCCAATTGAGTAGCAAACCTTATTGCGCGGAGCATTCTAAGCGGATCATCAGAGAATGTTTTCCCAGGTTCGAGCGGAGTTTTGATCGTCTTATTCTCTAGGTCAATAAGCCCTTCGAATGGATCCACTAAACTCCCAAAATCCTCTTTATTTAAACTGACAGCTAGTGCATTAATCGTGAAGTCTCTTCGATTCTGATCATCTTCCAGACTTCCGCTTTCTATGGCAGGTTTTCTGGAATCCGATCGGTAAGATTCCTTCCGCGCACCTACAAATTCAATTTCTAAATCTTTGTGCTTGATCATCGCTGTACCAAACCTTTGATAAACCACTAATCTAGGTATTGGCTTTAATTTACCAGCTAATTGCTGAGCGAGTTTTATACCGCTTCCTACACAGACAATGTCCATATCTTTCGATGGACGGTTTAATAAGCGATCTCTCACATATCCACCTACGACATATGTAGGGTAACCTAATTCTTCTGCACAATCTCCGATCAATTCGAAAATTTTCCTTTCGTATTTCTGAATTCTAAATATCATACGGTTACATGATCTGCATAGCGCTCTCTAATCGTTTCTAATGTGTCTTCTAGCTCATTTATATCATGTGAAGTCACCAGAACTGCTCGAAAAGGCTTAATATGTGGATAACCTCTAAAATAATTTGTATAATGTCTTCTCATTTCTAGGATTCCTAAAACTTCTCCCTTCCATTCAAGACTTTTCTTCAAGTGTTGTTTTGCAGCATCTACTCTTTCATCTATAGTAGGTGGTGCGAGTTCTTCACCTGTTTTAAAGTAATGCTTAATTTCTCTAAATATCCATGGATTGCCAATGCTTGCTCTTCCGATCATGATTCCGTCCACACCATATCTATTCTTATATTCTAAGGCTTTAGGCCCAGAATCTATGTCCCCATTACCGAAAATCGGGATATGTACTCTTGGATTCTCTTTGATTTTACCAATCAGAGACCAGTCAGCCTCTCCTTTGTACATTTGTTTTCTAGTCCTTCCGTGGATCGATAACGCTTTAATCCCCACATCTTGCAGTCTTTCTGCAACCTCTTCTATAAACTTTGTATTATCATCCCATCCAAGTCTTGTCTTCACGGTCACGGGAAGATTCGTACTTTTCACAATATGATCTGTGAGCTTAACCATCTTGTCGATGTCTTGCAGAATTCCAGCTCCAGCCATCTTACAGGTTACCTTTTTCACTGGGCAACCGAAATTGATATCTAGTAATTCTGGTTCAGCTTCTTCTACGATTGCCGCAGCGCGAGCCATAGAATCTAATTCCGCTCCGAAGATCTGAATACCGATAGGCCTTTCATCATCATAGATGTCCAGTTTCTGGACACTTTTAGTAGCATCCCGGATAAGACCTTCCACAGAGATGAACTCTGTATACATCATATCACAACCTTGTTGCTTGCACAACGCGCGAAAAGGAGGATCGCTTACATCCTCCATCGGAGCAAGTAATAATGGGAATTCTCCTAGCTCTGTTTTACCTATTTTGACCAAGTTTATTTCTTTTTGAATCCACAAAAATAAGGCTATTTTTCTAAAGTCATAGAATAACCTGCTCAATAACAAAATCTCCTATTGACATAAGTCTATATTTTATATTTATTCAAAAAATAATATTGTCAAAATTTTTAGTTAGTCTAGTAAATCTTTATGTTTCCGTAAAATTAGCCAACTATGTTTTTAGCTATTGTTCTATGTTTTATTCTTGGATATATTGCTATCGTCCTTGAACACCCTTTAAAATTAGATAAAACCGTACCTGCTCTTATTATGGGTGCTCTGTGTTGGGCATTTCTTGCAGTAGGATTTCATAAAGGTTTAATAACTGCAATCGATACACACGAAAATCTTTGGTCTCTTGCTGGCATTACAGACCATGCAGGGGAAGCTTATCTGCATAACGAAGAAGGTTTCGTGAATGGATTACTTCACCACTTAGGAAAAACAGCGGAAATCCTCGTTTTCTTGATTGGAGCAATGACCATCGTCGAGATTATTGATCTTCATAGAGGATTTGATATCTTAAAAGGTTGGGTAAAAACAAAAAATAAAAGAAAGCTGCTTTGGATAATCGGAGTATTAGCCTTTATCCTTTCTGCTATTATAGATAACTTAACGGCAACGATTGTTCTAGTTACTTTATTGAGAAAAATATTCCACGACAGAGAGACGAGAATATGGTATGCTTCGATGGTCGTTATTGCTGCAAACGCAGGTGGAGCTTGGTCGCCGATCGGTGATGTAACTACAACGATGTTATGGATAGGCAAGAAAGTAAGTACACTAGGATTAATTGAATGGTTAGTTATTCCTTCTGTAATATGTTTTGTTGTACCATTCGCGATTGCGAGTTTCATGAAACCATTCAGAGGAGAAATTGTCATTCCTGACGATCATGAAGAAGTAGACCGCTTATTAAGTAGTAAGACCATGTTATTCTTAGGTCTTGGTGCCATTGTATTTGTACCGTTTTTCAAAACATTTACCCACCTACCTCCCTATATAGGTATGATGCTTAGTATGGGAGTGGTCTGGCTAGTATCGGAATACATACACCCTGAAGAGGATTTTGACGAAGATAAAAAGATACTGTACTCAGCACACAAAGCGCTGAGTAGGATAGAAATGTCTAGTATTTTATTCTTTTTAGGAATATTAATGGCCGTAGGTGCACTTGAAACATTAGCTGTGGATGGTGTAGGAACCTTACGTTATTTAGCTGAATTGCTAGAAAATGCAATCCCGAATCAAGATATCGTGATCATGCTGTTAGGTGTCGGTTCTGCAATAATTGATAATGTGCCACTAGTAGCCGCTTCGATGGGTATGTATGATCAACCTATGGATGCAAAATTATGGCACTTTATTGCTTATGCTGCAGGAACGGGAGGATCTATGTTGATTATTGGATCTGCCGCTGGAGTTGCTGCGATGGGTATGGAAAAAATAGACTTTATTTGGTATGTTAAAAAGATCAGTTGGTTAGCAGCAGTCGGATTCGTAGCAGGTAGTATAGTGTTCTTAGGCCTATACAGCGTATTGCATTAAGATGATTTAAAATCATTCCACTACATAAATAAATCAAGTATGAAAGCCATCATTTCTTATGCACTAAGCGTAATGCTTTTGATATTCTTCAATGTCAATTCTTCTTACGGTCAGAACGAACAAGAATCAATTTTAAAGTCGGTAGAATATCGATTATTAGGACCTTTTAGAGGGGGAAGATCTTGTGCTGTTGTTGGTGTACAAAGAAAAGATAACCTTTTTTACTTCGGAAGTACTGGAGGTGGAGTATGGAAAACAATGGATGGTGGAAGGTCATGGGATAATATATCAGATGGCTTTTTCGGTGGAAGTATCGGCGCCATTGCCGTTGCGGAATCTGATGATAATGTGATCTATGTCGGTGGAGGAGAAAAGACGGTTCGAGGTAATGTTTCTTATGGTTATGGCATGTGGAAGTCTGAAAACGCTGGAGAAACGTGGTCCCACATTGGCTTAGACGATTCTCGTCATATCAGCCGGATAAGGATTCATCCTGAAAATTCAGAGATTGTATTTGCTGCAGTGATGGGAGATTTATATAAGGATTCTGAAGAACGCGGAGTTTATAAAAGCACAGATGGAGGTAAAACATGGAAAAAAACACTTTTTGCCAATGCTTCTTCTGGAGCAGTAGATCTAATTATCGATCCTCATAATTCCAGAGTGCTATATGCTTCCACTTGGACTATCAGAAGAACTCCTTATTCCCTAGAAAGCGGTGGAGAAGGATCTGCTATATGGAAAAGTACTGATAGTGGGGAAACTTGGGAAAATATCTCAGAAAATGAAGGATTACCTGAGGGCGTATGGGGAATATCGGGCATTACTGTTTCACCTGTAAAGCGAAATAGGATTTATGCATTAATAGAAAATAAAGATGGTGGAGTATATAGATCCGATGATGGTGGAAAAACCTGGACTAAGACCAATGATGATAGAAGTTTAAGACAGCGGGCTTGGTATTATACACGAATCTACGCTGATACACAAGATGAAGATGGACTTTTCGTGGTCAATGTATCTTATCACAAATCAAAAGATGCAGGAAAATCATTTAAATCTTACGGTGCACCACATGGTGATCACCACGACCTATGGATCGATCCATCGAATAATAAACGTATGATTATTGCAGATGATGGTGGGGCACAAGTAAGTTTCGATGGTGGAGAGACTTGGAGTACTTATCATAATCAACCTACTGCTCAGTTTTATAGAGTAACTACTGATAATCATTTCCCATATCGCATATATGCTGCACAGCAAGATAATAGCACTGTAAGGATATCTCATCGTACAGACGGTAGAAGCATCGGCGAATCAGACTGGGAATCGACAGCAGGTGGTGAATCTGCGCATATTGCAGTTGACCCTAAAGATGATGAAATCGTATACGGTGGAAGTTATGGCGGATTTCTTACCAGAGTAAATCACAGAACAGGATCTAGAAGAGGGATCAATGTCTGGCCTGACAACCCAATGGGCTATGGTGCAGAAGGAATGAAATATCGATTCCAGTGGAACTTCCCTATATTCTTTTCTAAACATAATCCTAATAAATTATATACCGCTTCTAATCACCTTCATGTAACAACAAATGAAGGACAATCATGGGAATTAATAAGCCCAGATTTAACAAGAAACGATCCTGATAAATTAAAATCTTCAGGTGGACCAATTACTCAAGACAATACCAGCGTAGAATATTACTGTACCATCTTTGCAGTTGATGAATCGCCACTTAAAGAAGGAGTCATCTGGACTGGATCTGATGATGGACTTATTCACTTAACAACTGACGGCGGGGAAAACTGGAAAAATGTTACTCCTTCTAACCTACCAGAGTGGGCTATGATTAATACCATAGAACCTGATCCATTCAATGAACAAGGTTGTTATGTTGCTGCTACCTTATATAAAAAAGGAGACTACACTCCGTATATTTATAAGACTGAAAATAACGGAAAAACATGGAAGAAAATCACTTCCGGAATTCAAGAGGACCACTTCACAAGAGTTGTAAGAGCGGATCCTAATCAAAAAGGATTATTATATGCAGGTACGGAAACAGGGATGTATATTTCATTTGATGATGGAAATTCGTGGAGTCCTTTCCAGCAGAATTTACCAATTGTTCCTATAACAGACCTTACCATTAAGAATAACAACTTAATCGTAGCTACTCAAGGACGTAGCCTCTGGATGATCGACGACCTTAATCCTGTTTATGAATTTAAAAATTTAAACAAAGCTTCTGATCTAATTTTATTTCCACCCAAAGATGTGATTCGCATGGGAGGAGGATATTCTGATAAAGTAAAAGGCGCTGGCATTAACCATCCTAATGGAGCCATCATCAATTATTATATAAAAGATTATGATGAAAAGGATACCATCAAAATGCAATTTTCAGACGAACTTGGGAATGAAATAATTACCTATTCTAATCAAGGTAAAGAAAATAAACTCAAGGTAGAAAAAGGCGCTAATCAATTCATCTGGAACCTTTACTACCCTAATGCGGAGAAATTTAAAGGCATGATCATGTGGGCTGCAAGCCTCAGAGGAGCTAGAGCGATACCAGGTAACTATTCTGTAAGCTTAAGCAAAAATGGAAAGACTGTTTCAGAAAAAATTACCATCATAGCAGATCCAAGAATGGAAAGTACTGTAGATGATTTAAAAGCTCAATTTGATTTCGTGCAAGGCATCAACGATAAAATTACAGAAGCGCACCAAGTTATTAAAGACATTCGTATCCTAAAGGAAAAGATTACTCCGTTCAAAGATAAAGAGAAGATGGATGCTGAAATTGTTGATATGGCCTCAGAAATAGATTCAACCATTTCTAACATCGAAAAAGAGCTTTACCAAACGAAAAATAGATCAGGACAAGATCCATTAAATTACCCCATAAAACTTACAAACAAATTAGGTGCCGTGGCATCAACTGCAGGATTTGGAGATTTCAGACCGACTGAACAGTCCATTGCGGTGAGAGATGAATTAATTGCTAAAATAAATGTCCAGTTGGATCTCTTTTACGATATAAGGGATAAAAAATTACCAGAACTGAATACTTTGATTCGCGAGAAAGCAGTTGATATCATATCCGTACCTGTTAAAAAAGGTTAAAAGGAGTTAAGTATTTGAAAAAGTAGTTTTTAAATATTTATATTTAATCGCATATTAATTAATTTTTGAATTTAAAATAACGTTCAAATGAGTAAGTTTGATGAAAAATTAGCTTTTTATAAAGAGCAAATGGGTAAACTTGGTATTAAAGTAGATGACCAATTGATACATGATTGCACTAAGGCGTGCGGTCCTTCTATCTACAACAAGGATGCTGAAACAGTATCTGGATCTGATCAAACAGAATTAGATAGAGTAAAGAAAAATTACTTAATCAAGAAGCTAGGATTTTCTGCTAGTGATGATTTAGATGGCATGGTGAATTATGCTGTTGAAAAAATGGGAAAAAGTAACAGAAACAAATACAGAGCGATTTTTTACTACCTTCTATCTCAGAAGTCTGGAAAATCTCCTGCATAAGAATTACGTTCCATTAGGATGTAAAATGAGAACCCAATGAAGCTGTCACCTTGTGATGGCTTTTTTTTTTGTCTATATGGAATACCCTTTGACTTCGTCTTGCAATAATTCGGATAATTGATTTTTTTCATACATCTTTAGTACGATTAAATTGCAATCATGAAATTTCTACTATTCTTCGCTCTACTTACCAGTTCCTTTTTTGCAACTGCCCAAAACATAACCGCTCTATCCTTAGTGAATGCTTCTAATAATGAAGTCATTTTCGATATGAATGATGACATGACCATCAATCTAACTGAAACTGGATCTCAATTAAATATTATCGCTACGATTGATGGTGAAGTTGGTAGTGTTCGATTTAGTTACGACTCAGATGATAATTATCAAACTGAAAATATAGCTCCATATGCTCTAGCAGGAGACAGCAATGGCAATTATAATGCATGGACGCCAGCTCTTGGAGACCACAACATTGTGGCAAGAGCTTATGCTGGATCAGGGGCAAGTGGAAATTTATTAGATTCTATCAATCTTAATTTTACGGTTGTTTCTAATGAATCAGATCCAATATTCCCTACTCATACTGGGAGTGGTGCAATTACTAAAAACGGAGAACCAAAGAAATGGCATAAACAAACCCTATCGATAGATGGACCTGCTTATTCGGAAAATTCAGCTGATGCTAACCCTTTCCTTGATTTCAGATTAAATGTAACTTTCTCTAATGGAGAAACCTCTTACACAGTTCCAGGTTATTTTGCAGCTGATGGACGAGCTGGCGAAAGCAGTTCAGATTCTGGAAGTGTTTGGCGTGTGCACTTCACTCCAGATCTAGAAGGATTGTGGACTTATGAGTGTAATTTCGAATTTGGTAACAACATTGCAGTGTCCAATGAAACAGGACTTCCTGTAGATCCAATAGATGGATTAAGTGGCAATTTTAATATCGAACCGAATGATAAAACAGGAAGAGATCATCGCGCTCAAGGACGACTAAATGTTGTCGGAGAGCGATACCTCCAATTCCAGGAATCTGGTCAGTATTTCTTAAAGGGTGGTTCAGATGCCCCTGAAAACTTATTAGCTTATGAGGATTTCGACAACACGCCTAATCATGGTAATCGCAGAAAATCCTATTCGCCTCATGAAGTAGATTACCATGCAGGTGATCCCTCATGGCAAGATGGGAAAGGCACAGAGCTGATAGGCGCGATCAATTATCTTTATTCTAAAGGAGTTAATGCTATATCCTTTCTAACAATGAATATTCAAGGAGATGATCAGAACGTATTTCCTTATGTGGAGGATACTGATTTCACAAGATTCGATTGCTCTAAACTAGATCAATGGGAAGTAATATTTACGCATGCTGATTCTTTAGGTTTTTATCTACACTTTAAAACACAAGAAACAGAAAATGACCAGCTCTTAGATGGCGGAGAATTAGGAATACAGAGAAAGCTCTACTATCGAGAATTGATTGCAAGATTTGGTCATCATTTAGCCTTAAACTGGAACATGGGCGAAGAAAATACTCAGACAGACAATCAACGAAAAGATATGGCAGCTTACTTCGCGGAGAATGATCCATATGGTCATCATGTTGTCATCCACACTTATCCTAACCAAACCGATAAAGTATACAATGAACTGCTAGGTGACCAGTCTTTATATTCAGGAATTTCTATTCAGACTAATTGGTCCAATGTTTATTCCGAAACGTCAAAATGGGTTAAGGCTTCGAACGAATCCGGCAAAATATGGGTCGTTGCGAATGATGAACAAGGTGGAGCAAACTTAGGCGTTCCTCCAGATCCTGGATATCCTGGATACGAAGGTAGCAACCCAGACTTTAACGATATTCGCAAAGAAGTTCTCTGGGGAAATTTAATGGCTGGAGGGGCTGGTGTAGAATACTATTTCGGATACCAACAACCTGAATCAGACCTGAGCTTACAAGATTTCAGAAGTAGAGATAAAAGTTGGGAATTCGTAAACCACGCATTGACCTTTTTTAATAGTATTGAATTTTGGGAAATGCAGCCTAATAATGACTTAGTTTCTGATGGCTGGTGTATGGCGAATCCTGGAGAACAATATCTAATCTACTTAAAGAATGGTGGTCAAACAAATATTGAATTTACTGATGATTCCATCTATAACACCTATTGGTTTAATCCAAGAACTGGCGTCTTAAGTGAAGCAAGAGAAATTGCCGGACCAGGTATTCAAGAAATTGGTCCTCCGCCAACTGATCCAGAACAGGACTGGGCGATACTTGTCGAAAAAGTAAGGACTTCTTCAGTTGTAAAGCTAGAAAACATTGACCTAAAAATATTCCCAAACCCTTCTCATGGAATCTATCGCATCACTGGAGACTTGGAAAAATATCAACTTGCATTATCTGATGGAGTTGGCAAAAAAATCAAACAAGTTCAAGGTCAGACATTGGACATTCGAAACTTACCCGATGGCATGTACATCCTAGCTGTAAAGGAATTGAAAACTGGAAAAAAAACCTCTGTGAAGTTATTGAAAAAATATTAAAACAGCTCGCTATCCTAATTCTAGAAACATTGCAGCATGATCACTTAGACCCGTTAATCGTGAGTCGTGGTCATAATAACAATTGGTAACAATGGGAATTAAATCTTTACTCCCGTAGAAATGGTCATATCGATAACCATTCCCTTGATGGCTTATCCACGAGTATTCTTCTATCTTACCATTTTTCAACCGGAATAGATCTGTAACTTCATTTTCCTCTAGCTCTAGAAGCTTCTCTTCGTACCAAAAACTATTTCCTTTCTGATCAAGTCCATTAATGCCAGAATTAAGGTCTCCGGCAATTATGGTCGGTCTATCCTTTGATAAATTATCGATCATAAAATCAAATAATACATGCTTCTTTTTATGAGGAAGATAGCAGCCGTATAAGTCAAATGCCTTAAAGGATGCTTTGATAATATTTCCTGAATAAATGGGGTCTATATCCGCATAAATCTCACTACTAAATGGAATTTTAGAAGCAACTAAGACACTATTATCTTCAGTTTTAGAGGCGGAAACAGCCTGGTAGCGATATCCATTTAACAATAATGAATTTCTCAGATTCAGTCCATTCAGATTGTTTCTAAATTCACTGAGCACAATTATTTTCGCACCTGTACTATTCAGATAGCTCTTTATAGCTTTCAACCTTGAGCCCCCACCCTGTCTTATATTCCATGATAAAATTCGTAACAAAATGTAAGGTTTTTTAGTATTCAATGAGTGTATAAAGTTGAAAAATAATCATATTTTCCTTTTCATGCATTCTGATCATGACATCAAGGTATCATAGTATTCAGTGTCATAAAATCTTTTATTTTACCCTGCCTGCTTCTGACTTCCCTTAGCTTTTTCTATGCTCGCTTTCAATGCATCCATGATATCTACCACTTCTCCCGCTTCTTCTTCATCGCTCACATGCACGACTTCTTTTCCGTCAATTTTTTCTTGGACCAGTTCCATCACCGCATCTCTATATCGATCCGTAAAATCAACCTCCTCAAATTTCTTGGTAAACGCCGTAACCAAGTTAATCGCGAGATCTAACTGAGCTTTTTCTATTTTTTCATTCTCAATGCCAGGAACATCATTGATCGACCTAATTTCATATGGATATCTCAATTTATACATGATAATCGCCTCGCCTTCCGCAACTAAAAGGACGACATCTTCTCGATCTCTTAATATAATCCTACCTACTCCAGCCTTCCCTGTCTTCTTTAATGTTTCATTGAACAGGTTAAATGTTTTCTGAGCAACTTCTCCATTAGGCGCCACATAATACACCGCTTCGAAACGCGAAGGATGCACCTCATCCACATCTACGAAAGCTTCTATATCAATAGCTCTCGTACTTTTTAACTTTAGGCTATTCAAGTCTTCCGGTTCAATAACCACGTATTGATCAGGCTCGTATTCAAATCCCTTTACAATATCTTTCTTGGATAAAATACTTTCACAAGACTTGCAAGTTTTCTGATAACTAACTCGACCTAAATCACCCCTGTGAAGTTGATTAAACTTAATATTTTTGTTGGTTTCAACTGCATTAAAAATTTGAATAGGTATGGTTACCAATGAAAAACGAATATGCCCTTTCCAGACTGATCTCATAATTTGTCGTTTATTATTTTTATAAATACAGGTTCCCTTAATGTGCCACTTTTGGTTAAAGATGCAAAATTGACTTCGCATTTTATGATTGGCTCCACCCATTTTGTCTTAGATGGTTCCGATATTTCAGCTTCTATAAATTGTTTGGTCTCAGGTAATTTCTCTAAAAGGCTATAAATTTCTTTTAATGAGTCTTGGTTAAAACCACTACCCACTTTCCCGATATAAGTAAATTCTCCATCTTCTTGGCTTGCTAAATGCAATGCTCCAAAATAAGGATTACGATCCCCCGATCCTTCTGTATAACCAATAATATAAGCCACGATTTCTGAGCGATATTTTACTTTCTGCCACACTGAATTTCTGTCGCCACTATGATATAAGCCATTGATGTCCTTCGCCAGCACGCCCTCGATCCCAAGATCTTTTCCTGCTGCAAATAAAGCCTTCCCATCTTCGAAGAAACCACTAATCCTGCAAACCTCATTCTTCTTAAGGATCACTTCTAACCAATCCTTTCTTTTACTTAATGGTTCGCTTTCTAGCCGTTTTCCATCGAGATAAATTAAATCAAAAGCATAGAAAACCGCGTCTTGATTTCCAGGTACACTTGAATGTAACCGACTGATAACGCTAGGAAAATCAGAAACTCCTTTCTCATTCAATATCACAATTTCACCGTCTAAGACCCCACTCTGGGCATCTATTTCCAGGCTATCTACGATTTCAGGAAACTTGGAAGTTAGATTCGATCCACTACGACTAATGATTTTTACTTGACCTTCATCGACAAAAATTAAGGCTCTAATGCCATCCCATTTCACTTCATATTGATATTCTTCACCAAAGCCATCCATAGACAGGGCAGCACTTGCTAGCATAGGTTTGTAATCCGGAATTGCTAGCGATTCACTTAATAATTTCACTAACCATTGTTGCGCACCTGTATTGATCAATTTATATTCACCCTTGAAAAATTGACCTTCTAACTTGATCTGAATCTTCTTTTCTTCTAGTTCAATAATACTATACTTCCCTCTATCCATGATCCACATCTCCCCTCCTCCATATTCATTCTTCGGAATCTTCCCTTCGAAATCCAAATACTTAATGGGATGATCCTCTGTTCTGATAGCCATTCTTGTTTCCAGCTTCGTTACGGGTAATGCTTTCGGTATCGCCCATGACCAAAGCACACCATCATATTCTAAACGCAAATCGTAATGCAAGTTACTTGCATCATGTAATTGCAACACAAATTGATCATTTCTTCCGTAAATAACTTCAGGAAGCGGTTCGTCAGTTTTTACAAAATCTCGCTTCTTTTCGTAAGAAGAAAGTGTAGTTGTAGTGGCTACTGTTGTGTTTCTTTGATCAGATAATTCTACAGCCTGCTCATGAAATCCTTCCCAGGCATCGTGATTTATGTTTAAATCCTTTAATTTGAAATGTTGTGAATCCTTTATTTCATCAAGTAAACTCCATTCGAAGGGCATCGAAATGGGCGCATTTGGTTTTGCCCTAAGGCTATAAGGCGCGACACAAGAATTCGAACGATGATTCCTATAAATATCAAGTAACACCTTCCCGAGTCGCTTCTCTTTGCTCATCTTCAGGGTACAAGTCTTAGGATTTTCCGAGACAAATTTCTGTGCTAAAGTCTTAATAGATTCATAAAATAATCCATGCTCATAAAGAGGTTTTATAGGAACATAAAGATGTAGTCCTTTACTTCCACTTGTTTTTATAAACACTTGGTATCCATTACTTTCTAAAAAGATCTTCAATTTTAAAGCAATAGATTTCAAATCAACAAAACTAAAACTAGGAGATGGGTCAAGGTCGAAAATAAAATGGTCTGGAAATTCGTATTCGGGACCGCGAATTTGCATGGGATGAATTTCAAGTGCTGCCAGATTCCCTAACCATACCAAGTCCGCAATTCGATGCGCAACCACATATTGATTATCGTCTTCTTCCAATTTAATATCTTGAATCCACTTCGGCGCCCAATCAGGTTTGTCCTTGGAATAAAATTTCTTGCCCTCTATTCCATCCGGAAATCGAATTAAGGTTAGCGGCCGATTACCAATATATTTCAGCATAATAGGTGCTACTTGCTGGTAATATTGAATAATTTCTGCCTTGATATAACCTGCCTCAGGAAATATTAATTTTTCAAGATTGGTGAGCTTGATTTTTCGTCCGTCTATTTCGGTAAAAATGGGCTCACTCATTTCAGTTTCCTTCTATCTTTAAAGATACCTTTTCAAGTTCTTCTGGAGTATTCACATTGGTCATAAAATCTTGGTTTTCTATCTCAATGAGCTCTACCTCAGAATTGATTAACACTTTTCGAGGACAGGAATATCCTTGTGTTAAGAACCCCAGCATTCTTTGATACATTTTCGGTTCCCAAATGCTAATTAGTGGTTCTGGAAACTGAGTGTGATTATTCAGAAATGCCGTCGCATATAGATGAGGGTTTCTTTTCGATGTCAATGTTTTAATGTGTGATTGTTCGAGCAGCGGTAAATCACAAGGAAGGACTATCCAGGCTGCATTCGGATCGGTCATAAAAGCTGACGCAATAGCACCAAAGGGTCCCAAATCTAAGAACTTATCATGAATCTGATTTTTGTCAGCATATTGCTCCGATTGTTCCGGTCGGCAACTCATATAGGTTTCGAACCCCATTCCTGAAAGCATACCATATAAGTAGCTTGCTTGGCCCACTCCATGATAGTTTATCTTTCCTTTATCTCTGCCCATTCTTACGCTCTTCCCACCTGCTAAGACTAATGCCTTAAGTCGTGGAACTTCAAAGTCATTTTTTATAAACTCCCAAATTTGCTGATGATCATGGATTGAAAAAACAGGTATAGCATCGATATCGTTGAGGTGATCTTTTAAAAAATCGTAAGGCTTAGCAACTCTTTCGGTTGTGAGAATAGCTCGAACATTGGTTAATCTGTCAAGCTTTTTGCTTAAGGATTCTTCCTTCTTCGAATCTAAGATGACAATTTGTTTCTGAGCCGTGAAATGATTTCCATTGACAAAGCAAAAATCGTAGTGACTAAAGTTGATATAGTTCCCTGGTTTGTTCCATGATTTCGGTTGAGAAAAGGACTGAGCCTGACCCATTTTGGTTGTGATCGCAAGTTTTTCTGGCGTTGCTTCTTTATGGTGCGTTTCGTCAATGTAAAGAATCTGGTTTTCAGCAAGTTCAGCAATTCGCTCTACCAGTGATTTAATCTCTCCGCAAGGCGCTCCGATGAATGCCCATTCATTTCTCCCAAAGGATCCGAAACTTGGTTTGACTAGGTTCGCGTGTTTACTTTTCTTCTGCATTGTAATCCTTTTTTCCTCCAGATTTATGTATGAGTTTCACTTCTTTGATTTTGATTTCATGTGACATGGCCTTACACATATCGTAGATCGTAAGTGCCGCCACTGTAGCGCCTGTTAATGCTTCCATTTCAACACCTGTTTTCCCTGATGTTTTTACCAAGCAATCAACTTGCGCTTCCGTATCACTAATTATTTTAATATCCACATCTGCCTTATTTAATGCTAGTGGGTGACACAGTGGAATCAAGTCAGAAGTTCGCTTCGTTGCCATAATTCCAGCTAGTGAAGCCACCTGAAAAACGGGACCTTTTTTGGTCTGAAAACCGTTATCTGTAATTTCCCTTACGATTTCATTTCCTAGTTCCACGATAGCTCGCGCGATCGCAATCCGATCAGTTACTTTCTTATCTCCTACATCCACCATGCTTGGTTCTCCATCCTTGGAAATATGACTAAATCCGTGTTCGCTCATTATTACTCCTTTTAATTTTTAAAATTGATAAAAATATACGGATTCTTATCAATGAACCTAATATTTGTGAATTTTTGGGTCCTTTTTCACTAAAACTTCATAGTATCACCTCTAGTGAGCCTATGAATGTTTTTTTGATCTGCGTAATCATCGAAATCTGCGGGAAACTTTTTCCACTGTCACCTTTCAAATTTAAAATCAGCACTGCAATCCTGGCCTACGCCAAAGCCAGTGTTCGGCTTACAGATTTAATTCTTTAACTATCCATGATCATTGATAAAAACTTCATAGTATCACCTCAAGTGAGCCTATGAATGTTTTTTTGATCTGCGTAATCACCGAAATCTGCGGGAAACTTTTTCCACTCTCACCTTTCAACTTTAAAATCAGTTCTACAATCCTAGCCTACGCCAAAGCCAGCGCTCGGTTTACAGATCTAATTCTTTAAACTAACTATCCATGATTATTGATAAAAACTTCATAGTATCACCTCATGTGAACCTATGAATGTTTTTTTAATCTGCGTAATCACCGAAATCTGCGGAAACTTTTTCACTCTCAACTTTCAGATTTAAAATCAGTTCTGCAATCCTAGCCTACGCCAAAGCCAGCGCTCGGCTAACAGATCTAATTCTTTAACTATCCATGATCATTGATAAAAACCTCATAGTATCACCTCAAGTGAGCCTATGAATGTTTTTTTTGATCTGCGTAATCACCGAAATCTGCGGGAAACTTTTCCCCTATCTCCTTTCAACTTTAAAATCAGCTCTGCAATCATGGCCTACGCCATAGCCAGTACTCGGCTTACAGATCTAATTCTTTAATTATCCATGATCATTGATAAAAACTTCATAGTATCACCTCAAGTGAGCCTATGAATGTTTTTTTGATCTGCGTAATCACCGAAATCTGCGGAAAACTTTTCCACTCTCTCCTTTAAAATCAGCTCTGCAATCCCAGCCTACGCCAAAGCCAGTGCTCGGCTTACAGATCTAATTCTTTAAACTAACTATCCCTGATCATTGATAAAAACTTCATAGTATCACCTCAAGTGAGCTTATGAATGTTTTTTTAATCTGCGTAATCACCGAAATCTGCGGAAAACTTTTCCCTACTTCCTTTCAAATTTAAATTCAGCTCTGAAATCCCAGCCTACACCAAAGCCAGTGCTCGGCTTACAGATCTAATTCTTTAAACTCTCCACTTTAAACTCTCTTCTATTCTCTATCCACTTTCATCTATCCACTACCTAACGCTTTCCTCATAGATCGCATCCAATAATCCATTTTCTTCTTTTGTATCATTTCCTAATTGCCAAAACATAATTCCTCCCAATTTTTCTTCAATGGCATACCTTGTCTTTAATGTAACGGATTCTGGATCGTCATAAGTTATAAATATACTATCCTTAACACTATATAAGTAAGGAGCCATGGCAATTGAATCCCAATGCCTAGTAAAATTCTTATCTTTTTCAAACTCAGATCTGATCTGACTATAAGCACTCCAACCTATATATTCCCCTCTATTTTTTTGATATAATCCATTCATCGCAGGATCTACACCCTTCCATGCTCTACCATAAAATGCAGCTCCGATTACCAATTGCTCAGGTTTCACACCCTGTGCCAAGCAAAACTCAATAATCTTTTTAACAGATCGAGGTTCCCATGTCCTACCTCTTTTTGCCATTTCCTCCTTTCTTGACTGCATATGTTCATAAAGTGGATAACCTTCCATGCTTACCTCTGTAATATATCCAAGTGGAGTGTGATGACCTGTGTAAGGAGAAGTTGAAACAATCTGATCATAAGTCATGACATTCATGTAGTCAACATACTTCATTACCTCTTCAGTTTCTATGTAATTATAATAATCCTTCCACCCAGCAGAAGCAAATGTTAGCACTTGAGGTCGATCTAATTCGTCTAAAGCTTCCCGAAGTTGCTTCATTAATGAAGTGAAATTCTGCTTATCTTCCGGGCTTGCTCCGATGCCTGCGGATGAACTCGTAGGATACTCCCAATCCATATCCATCCCGTCCAATTTGTATTCCTCAATAAATGCTATTGCACTTTCAACAAATTTATTTCTGCCTTCCGGAGTCCATGCCATTTCAGAGAATCCACCAGCACCCCAGCCTCCACATGCAATCATAACCTTTAGATCTTTGTTTCGCTTCTTCTGATCCACAAGTTGCTTTAACTTTTCACCGGCTTTCCTTGGATTGCTTAATTGCATTTTACCATCGATCACTTTACTAAAACTATAAATGATGTGCGTCAACTTTTCAACTGGAATTTGTTCTGGTTTATAATCTCGTTCAGGCACATAATAAGCCATAATTACAGGATCTTCACTTAGCTGAACACTAGAATTCGCCAATGAAAAAAGAATTGAAAAGAGTAAAAGAATTAATTTCATCATTAATTTATTTGGTGCGTTTAACTAACCGTGAAGTATTTTAAAAATAACGTTACATTCTATGCGAATACTACATTATTGATTCGCTATTATTAAATTTACAAAAAACTTAGTCGAATGAAAAAGATACTTGTCTTGACCTTGCTTATTAGTTTTTCTACTCAGCTAAAAGCGTGGTGGGATCCTGGACACTTAGTCGTTGCAATGATTGCCTATATGCAGCTTGATGATACAGCAAAAAAGGAAGTGAACCGCTTAACTAAAATTGCTCAGCGTGATTATCCATATACTAACCATTTTATTACATTAGGCGCTTGGCCTGATGACTTAAAAGCGGAAGGTGTTCGTTCTTTCGATACCTGGCACTATACTAACATTCCATACAATCCCGACCGTGTGGCTTTACCTGATCATCAAGAAGTTGATGTCATCTGGGCTATAAACCAAATGAATCAAGTTTTGCGAACTGAGAAATCAAGGGATATTGACAAAGCTAGACACTTGGGTTTCTTAGTTCACTTTGTAGGCGATATTCACCAACCACTTCACTGCACCAGCCACTTCTCTGACGAAAATCCGTCCGGAGATGCTGGAGGAAACGAGTTTAATCTTCAAGGTAAATATCGTAATCTCCACTCGATGTGGGATGATGGCTGTGGATTCCTGAGTCATATGAACGATATCAGCCCTTACGGCAAACCGAAAGAAGCATTGAAAGATGAAGGGATAAATCGATATCAAGAATTAGCCAAACAACTTCTGAGTGACTTTGATCAAGATATTTCTGTTTGCTTAGATGAAACAGATCCTGATTTCTGGGCATTGGAAAGCCATAAATTGGCTGTTAAATATGGTTACAAAGGTAAAATGGGAGTCGATGACCGAGGTCGTAATCAATATATTAAACCAGGAAATACACCATCCGATTTATACATTGAAAATGGAAAAAAGATTGTTCAACAGCAACTTGTAGTAGCAGGACTTAGACTCGGCAAAATGCTGAATGACATTTATGGAGAAACTGGGAAATAAAGATTTAAAACAACTACAATTGCTAAATTTAAATAAACATCCATGTCAGATCAAAAATTTACTATTCAGAGAAATCCCTTTGTTGTTCCTACTAATGATGGGAAATCAATAAAAGAACATCATGGTCTTGCTTCTACCCATAATGAAGCAATAAGTATTGCACACATGGTTGCACCACCAAAATGGAGTGAACCCTACCAGACACCAGAATTTGATGAATTCACTTTTATCATCAATGGAAAGAAGCAGTTCATTATTGATGACGAAATCATTGTTTTGGAAAAGGGAGAATCAATACATATCCAGAAAGGAGCAAGAGTTCAGTATTCTAATCCATTTGATACGGCTTGTGAATATTTAGCAATTTGCCTACCAGCTTTTTCCATGGAAATGGTGAATAGAGAGTAATTATTAAAACTTAGTTTAGCTTATGGAGTATAATAATCGATTGAATAGGTCTTTAGAGAAGGTAAACAAGTTGCCAAAATTTCTTCAAAATTGGGCGAGAAATAAGGCAATAGGCAGAGCTGTTCCTATGATTGGTACTGCAGGTATTGTGTTCGATAAAATATCATGCTCTGAACTCGTTGCGCACATTCCGAATCACAAGAAAATCCAAAACCATATCCATCAAGTGCATGCAGCGGCAACGGTATTACTTGCCGAAACCACTACAGGCATACTGCTCGGAATGAATATCCCGGATGATAAGTTGCCATTAATGAAAAAGCTATCAGTAAAATATATTAAGCGCAGCATAGGAAATCAGACTGCCACAGCAACATTGACAGAAGAAGCTATTCAACAAATTAGGGCATCAGAAAGTGGTGATCTCATCATACCTGTTAAGTTAGTAGACGAATCTGGTGAAGATGTGGTGGTTGCAGAAATGAATTGGGCATGGATCAGTAAAAAATAAATACTTAAGTCTCTATCTCTCAGTATAAAAACTATGTTTATTTATACTAACAACCCAATTTTATATGTAACTTTCAGAAAGAGATACCAACTCTCCAATTATTCTAAACAAAACTAACTATTATGCCTACGAACTGGTACATGTTTTTCGTTACTGGATTGATTCCTTTATTGATCGGCTTCCTTTACTATAATCCTAAAACCTTCGGGACCATATGGATGAAGACGAATGGATTCACAGAAGAATCTATGAAAGGTGCAAATATGGGGCTCATTTTCGGACTTACTTATCTATTTTCCGTAGTCCTTTCTTTCTTTTTCACTTCTGTCGTTATTCATCAGGGCGGTGTTTTTTCAATGTTAATGCCAGATGTCATGGTCTCCGGAAGCAGTGATCAGCAAGTATATAATGAACTCATGGTGGATTATGGAGATCGCTTCAGAACTTTTGGCCACGGTGTCATACATGGTATTATGGCTTCTGTATTCTTTGTTCTTCCCATTATTGCAATCATTTCATTGTTTGAAAGAAGGGGCTGGAAATATATTATGATCCATTTTGGGTTTTGGTTGATATGCTTAATGCTTATTGGTGGTGTTCTATGTCAGACGATTAATTATGGTGCATTGAGCTAAAATAACTAACCGTTAAATTTTATTTATTCAAGGGATCATTAGTATGTAATGGATTATTTCACATTGATATTTGTCAATTTAATTGCTATTAATTGACTTAAGATGCTGTAAATTAAATCAGCTCCTCTATCTTGAATATACCCAAAATTAAATCCCCCGTATTTTAAGCATTTAGCAAACTTTTGAATTTCAATTCACACAACTCCTGGACCTCTAAATTCTATAATCACCACCATACTCACATTTTATTACGAATATAAAACATTGACATACTGCAACTTAAACACTTTCTATAAAAATAAATTAAAGTGTTTGTAACAAATCTCACATCTGAGCTACTAACTAGATGAATCGATTCGAAAAAATTTTACAAACACAAAAAAATAGAAAATGAAAAATATATTCAAAATTATATTCCTTTTTGCAGTCCTTATTGGAGTTACAAAATTAAGTGCACAAGATGAAAAAATAGAAAATTCTACGCTTTGGAAAATTGAAGGGAATGGATTAACAGAAGCATCTTATTTATTAGGGACGATTCACGTTATGTGTGAAAGTGATTTTGTGATGAAAGACAAAGTTGTAAATGCTTTAAAAGAAACTAGCAACCTTGTTTTAGAGATTGATTTTTCAGACCCTGAAGAAATACAAGCTCTGCAAAAAACATTAATGGGAGATCAACCACTCTCTGAAATTTATTCTGAGGACCAAATAGAAAAACTTGACCAACTACTAAAAAAGACAATGAATGCAGGCATAGAATCATTTGATCAGTTCAGTATCATGGCTGTTTATTCCATGATTCTTCAAAAATCTATTTCATGTCCATCAGTTAAAATGTGGGAATTTGAACTTATTGCATTGGCCAATACACATGAAAAGGAAATAAAAGGACTAGAAAAAATAGAAAGGCAAGCAGAATTTTTCAACAATGCTTTCCCGCCAGATGAAATGTTAGAACAACTATTAATAATGGATGAATATTCTGATGTATTTGATCTAATGGTGAGTACATACAACTCAGAAAAAATAACTGAACTTGGCACAGTGATATCTGATCCTCGCTTCATGAATAAGAATGCTGAATACTGGATGTTAGAATACAGAAATAAAAATTGGTTAGAAAAAATGCCTGAAATGATGAAAGAAGAAAGTAATCTTTTCGCAGTAGGAAGTGCTCACCTCATTGGAGAGTTTGGATTGATTCCAAATTTAAGAGCTTTAGGTTATAACGTAACACCAGTTTTCAACTAGAGCAAATTGGAAGAGAACGAATTTCTAAAGTTGGTAGATGATCATAAAGGAATGATCGTGAAAATATGCCGAATGTACTTCGAATTGAAGCAAGATCAAGAGGACTTGTTCCAGGAAATCTTGCTTCAATTATGGAATTCTATCTCCAAGTTTAAAGGGCAATCAAAATTTTCAACATGGGCCTATAGAGTAGCAATCAATACAGCATTAGTTTACTTTAAAAAAGAAAACAAGCAAAAAGAGGTTATTCAATCTGAACCTGGACTTTGGTATGACTCTTCCCAAGATGATGAAGTTAAAATCTTCTACAAAGCTGTGAAGCATTTAAATAAAATAGAAAAAGCCTTGATCATTCAATATTTGGATGGCTTAAGTGGAGAAGAAATTGCAGCAAATTTGGGTATAAGTCCAGGAAACGTAAGGGTTAAAACGAATAGAACTAAACAAAAATTACAAGACATTATTAAAGAGAACAAGTATGAATTTTGATAACTTAAAATCTAAAATATCAAGTGAATCTAACGATTTTCAAATTCCAAATTCTTTATCAGATTTAAGAAAAAGTCAATTGCCTATCGATAAAGTAAGGGCATCAATGAAAAGTGAAATCATAACCCAACTATGCTTCATTCTAGTATTCTTTTCCGTACTTTTCTTCGTAGAATTATATCCTCTAGCATTCTCGGTTTACGTAATAATGATGACTTTAGCATCCATCATTACGCTCATGTACCTCGTTCGAATGATGAAATTCGTAAAAAACACTAACAAAATTAGCGGTGACTCGAAATCATCCATATTGTATTTCGTGCATGAGTTAAAACTTACTCTAGAGGTATATAAGACTGCCGTAATGGGAAGCAGTCTATTGCTGCCCGTTCCTGTAACTGCACTGTTTTTTGGAAATACAAAAACTACTAGTCCTGATTTATTTTCAAGATACTTCTTATTTGAAGGCGATATTGTTACTACGATTATTTGCATCTCAATTATAATAATCGTTGGTATCTTATTCTATTTTACTACCATTTGGTGGGCAGAGAAGCTATACGGAAAGTACATTACACAATTAGAAGATCTGCTAGAAGCCTTGGATTAAAATTTGAAGTCATGGCATCCGAAACCCGAGCTATTACTCTAAGCTCTCCTTGGATAGATAAAAGGCCTTTTCGTATCTAGTTATCAGTCAAAGTTCTATAATCATACAAAAGCCGGTGCTTCTGTTAATGTATTTCAAAATACTTGTTAATGAATATAAATATATCACGATCAATCATAAAAGCATGTAGATTACAAAAAATTAAAGCTTATAAATAAGTGAGTTTATCATTATCCTTGTAAGGCTTTCACTAACTTTGTCATCTTAATATCAGTTTTATATGTCCATAAATAGAATTGTTCCCGCCTTTTGTTTTTGCTTACTTTTCATTCTGTCAGCAACAGCTCAAAATGGCAAAGTCCAATTAAGTGGACGTGTATTAGATGCTGATACTAAGCAAAAAATCCCCTATGTAACCGTTATTGCTAATACCCCAGAAATGGTTTATGTAGAAGGTACGGCTACAGATCATGACGGAGAATACAAATTAGAATTACCAAAAGGAAATTATGTCCTTCAGTTTAGTTTTATCGGTTACAAAAACAAAGAAAAAACGATAGAGCTAGTAGGAAGTAAAGATGTTGAAATATTACTATCAAGTGATTTAATCACTATGGAAACGGTTGTAATAAGTGGAGAACGAACCTCGGTAGAACAAAAGATAGACAGAAAAGTAATCAATGTAGGCAAGGATTTGCAATCAGGAGGTGGAGACGCAGTAGAAGTGCTAAATCAATTATCAGAAGTGCAAACGGGAATAGATGGTGGCATAGAATTAAGAGGATCAGGTAATATTAACCTCTTGATTAATGGAAAACCCTCTCCACTTGCTCCACAGGATGTCCTCCAACAAATAGATGCGAGTGAAATTCAACAAATCGAATTGATCACTACACCATCTGCCAAGCATCGTGCTGATGGATTAACAGGGATCATCAATATTATCACTAAGAAAAAAAAGGAACAAGGTTTCTCTGGTACCCTTTCTGGAAGCGCCAGCACTAATCAACAATATCTTACGGGACTTGCCTTGTCGAATGGATTAAAAAAGGTCAACTTGAGTTTAAATTTAAATTTTGCAGATAGAGCTACAGAATCAATTAATAGTCGAAGTCGGATTTCAGATGCGTTGAATTATTCTCAGTCTGGAGATAATTTGTTTGATGCTCAAGTTAAAAGTATCAAGGCTGGTATAGATTGGTTTTTAGATGATAAAAATGAATTTTCCTTTTCTGGTGGTTATACTGATAATTCGCATGATATTATTAATACAACTCGAATTATAGAGAATGCCGCTGATTATAAATTTATATCCAATAATCGACATGAACATCTAAGTGCTGAATATAATGCTAATTACCGTCGAATCTTCAACAACAAAAATCACTATTTAGAGGCAGATCTTCATTACACAGATAATCGAAACGATCTAAGCGCCGCTTATCAAGCAGGTAATAATTTCAGGGATGATTTTTTAGAATATGATTCTAAGGTCAGTAATTTTTCTTTAGACTATGTACAGCCATTAGGTAATGGATCGAGCATAGAAACGGGGATGCTTTACACCATCAAAGATGTAATTAATGACCAAATTGTGAATGATTACGATAATACTAATCGACAAAATCGTTTTATGTTTGACGAGAAGAATCTTGGTTTATACTCCCTAATCAAAAAAGAATGGAGCAACTTGAAAGGCCAGTTTGGTGTTAGGTATGAAGGATTTTGGTCAGAAAGCCAGTTTGAAAATACAGAGTTACAAGTCAGTCGTACTTTCCATAACTTCTTTCCGTCAGCTCATTTCACCTATGGTTTCACGGAAAACAATAGTGTTAATTTTGGTTACAATCGAAGAATTTCTAGACCTAGTTTAAGACAGGTTAATCCATTTTCTAATTCCTTTGACCGATTTTACAATCGACAAGGTAATCCAAGTTTAAATCCTGAATATTCGAATAGTTTTGAAGTCAATTCACTCAATAGCTACGATAAATGGTCTTTTAACCCTGGAATCTTTTATCGGTACAAGACTAGCATTATTTTACCTTTATATATTACGAACGAAACTGACAATACCATCTTCCAAAGCTATACCAATGACGGCACCAGCCATGCTTATGGAACTGAAATAGCTTTATCTCTTTATCCTTATAAATTTCTAAAGACCAACATCAATGGTAATTTCTACTTCGAAAAAATCAACACAACTGTCGATAATGATTTAGGTTTCCTTGATCTTAACAACAGTAATTTGACCATCAAAAACCTCTTTAATATTAATAAGAAATTGAGCTTTGATATTACCTGGATTTATCGAGGAGCAAGTACTAATCGTTATAGTAAAGCAGTGGAAACACAGAAGTTTGATACTGCCTTAAGATGGAAAATCTTAAAAGGTAAAGGAAGCTTGACGTTTAGAGTTACAGATATTTTTGATACTTTTCAATCGGAATCGATTCTATTTGGCGACGGCTTTGAAGAAAGATCACTGCGAAAAAGAGAATCAAGGATTGGCTACCTTTCTTTTAGTTACCAGTTTGCCAAAGGAGTAATTACAAATAAGAGAAATCGAAAGGAACGAGAATTTGATTCAGGAGCATCGGAATAAAAAGGATCTAAAATTCTTCAATATCTAAAATAGAAATGGGTCTCATAAGGCGTGTACTATTCCACAAAAAAACAAAACTTACTCTGAATTGTTAGATATAAAAATTAACCATTATGACATCCGTACTCCGAGTAAAAAATTTGAGTTTCCCGTGGCAAACACAAGATCCATTTCTTTTTTGTGTATTTCATAAGGATGATTATCCAGAAGGAAATGAAGACATGACGCCAAAAGCTTCCCTTGCAGGAAGAAATCTTGGAAATGATTTTGGTAATCCAAGTGGATGGAGCATGTATCATGGAAAATCAGTTCCAGGATTCCCAGCTCATCCTCATCGAGGATTTGAAACCGTAACAGCCGTCCAAAAAGGAATTATAGATCATTCCGATTCTTTAGGCGCTGCAGGAAGATTTGGCAACGGAGATGTTCAGTGGATGACGGCAGGAAAAGGCGTTCAACATAGTGAAATGTTTCCTATGTTAAACCAAGACAAAGAAAATCATACCGATTTTTTCCAAATTTGGCTTAACCTTCCAGCAAAGAATAAGTTCGTAGAACCACATTTCTCCATGTTATGGAATAAGTCTATCCCAGTAGTCATAGAAGGAGCGGCTTCCGTTCGATTAATTGCAGGTGAATATAAAGGAGAACAAGCACCACCACCAGCACCTAATTCTTGGGCAGCTGACAAGGCAAACAATGTTCAAATCTGGACCATTAATATTGATGCTAATGGAAGCTTCACCATTCCTGCTGTAGATGGGACTGTTAATCGAAGTCTTTACTTTTTCGAAGGAGATGAAATAAACATTGAAGGAAAAAAATATGGAATTAATAAAGCCTTAGAACTAGATGGAAGCCAAAGCACATTGATAGAAAATGGGAGTAAAAGTGGTCGATTCCTTATGTTACAAGGCAAACCGATCGGTGAACCAGTTGCACAGTATGGCCCATTTGTAATGAATTCTCAACAAGAAATCATGGCTGCAATGGACGATTACAGAAAAACTGAATTTGGCGGTTGGCCGTGGGATACGATCGACCACGTTCATCCACGAGAAAAAGGGAAATTTGCTCTTTATCCAGATGGTAAATTGGAAACACCTTAAACTTTAGAAATAGCTATTGCTTTAATTTCATTTCTTCTCTGAATTGATCTCCTTTGTATTTCACGTCAAAGTGTATATACATCGAACGAGAAATTCTCATCACGAAGAAAAAAGAAGCGATAGCTATTGCTATTAAAAGTGCAAACGATTTCTCTACACTCCAGTCCAATACCATCAAACAGAATCCTACAACAACAAGACAAACGCCTCCTGTCCACATATAGGAAATGTACATAGCTCCGAAATAATATCCTGGTTCAGGTTCGAATCGCTGATTGCAGACTGAGCATTTCTCAGGCATTTCGAGCGGTTTCGCAATATTAAAAGGCTTAACAAATAGATCCCCTTCCCTACATCTTGGACAAGTGTAATTCCAAATACTTTTTATTAAACTCATTGATAATCATAGATTAGAAATCAGAAAACATAATCAATATGTTTTCTAGTCATGGTGAATATTCCTTATATCACAAAATTAGAAAATTACTTAGGATCACCTCCTTCTTTTGGTAAATTTCTTATTCTTTTTCACACGACCTTGAATGATTTCTTTTTTCTTAGCTTTCTTTTTATCACTTAATAGTTTCTCTATTAAATCAGGACGTCCTAGATTAGTCAGTTTATCCTTGATTTCTTGATAATTTTCTCGCTTGTGCCAGAAGAAAAACATGTGTTGTTTCTTCTTTTCTTTCTTCGTCCTTGCAGTATATACAGGACGCAGTGTATAAGGATGAAGGCCAGTATAATAAATAATGGTAGCAACCGTCATAGGAGTTGGTGTAAAATCCTGTACTTGCTCTAATCTAAAGCCCATATCTTTCGTTTCCGCCGCAAGATTCGCCATCTCTTCTTCAGTAGAACCTGGGTGACTCGAGATAAAGTAAGGAATTAGAGGTTGCTTTAATCCAAATTTCTTATTTACTTTCTCATACTTTTCTTTAAACTCATGGAAGTGTTTGAATGAAGGTTTTCTCATCACCCTCAAGGTTGCATCCGAAGTATGTTCTGGTGCAACTTTTAATCGCCCACAAACGTGACGTGAAACCAACTGATCCATATATTCATCTTGAGAACCGTCAGCATTCTTATTATATGAATCAACTAATAAGTCATACCTGATTCCACTACCTACATAAGCATGTTTTACTTTCGGATTAGCATCGACTTTCTTGTAAATATTTGTCATTGCTTTATGACTCGTATCTAGATTACTGCAAATGACTGGATGGATGCAAGAAGGAGCAACGCATCGATCACAGATAGACTGAATCTTCCCTTTCATCCCATACATATTCGCAGAAGGACCACCAAGATCCGAAATCACACCTTTGAAATCAGGCATATTTGTAACTTTATCTACTTCCTTCAGAATGGATTCCTCCGAACGGCTTGCAACAAATTTTCCTTGGTGAGCAGATATAGTACAAAAGCTACAGCCACCGAAACATCCACGGTGCATATTGATCGAAAATTTGATCATTTCATATGCTGGAATTGCTCCTCTTTTATTGTATTTTGGATGTGGCAACCTCGTATAAGGCAAATCAAATGAAGTATCTATTTCATCCTCAGTCATCGGAGGATAGGGAGGATTGATTACCAAATTATGATCTCCTACTCCTTGTACTAAACGTTTCGCTTGAACTTTATTAGATTCTTGCTCAATGTGTTTAAAATTAGCAGCAAATGCAGTTTTATCCCGCAAACATTTCTCATGTGATGACAGCACCAAGTCTTCCCATTTTTTACTCTTCGGTAAATCAGCATTTCGATCAACCAATACACCGGTTTGAGGAATCGTCTTTAAAGATTCAAAAGGCACTCCTTTTAATAAGAGCCTAATAATTTCCCTTAATGGCATTTCACCCATCCCATAAACTAATAGATCTGCACCACTATGCGTCAGAATATTTGCGAACAACTCATCTTTCCAATAATCATAGTGCGTAACTCTTCTTAGAGATGCTTCTATACCTCCGATTAAAACAGGTACGTCAGGATATAATTTCTTTAAAATTTTCGTGTATTCTGTCAATGCATAATCAGGTCGAAATCCAGCTGTTCCTCCCGGCGTATAAGCATCAGTCGATCGCCTACGCTTAGAAGCGGTATAGTGATTCACCATGGTATCCATACATCCGGATGTTACTCCAAAAAACAACCTAGGTTTTCCGAATTTCTTGAAATCTCTCAAGTCATCCTGCCAGTTAGGTTGCGGAAGTATAGCAACTCGAAGACCTTCACTTTCCATAATCCTACCGATTACAGCAGTTCCGAAAGCTGGATGATCCACGTACGCATCACCTGAAACCAACACCACATCTACGTCTTGCCAACCACGAGATTCTACTTCCGCTTTCGTGATCGGAAGCCAATCTTCTAATTTGTTCTTGATTACTGGTAATTCTATCATATATGGTGGCAAATTTACAAATTATAATTGTCAATGTTTGTGTTCTGAAAATCCACAGACCATTATAATCAAACATTGACCTATAAAGTTCAAAATCATCATTTTATACACGGATACTAATTGCGCTAAATGGCTAATAAAATATAGAACCCAATAAGCATTAAACGCAAATTTTTACGCATCCAAGACACATTTAACCTTTTAGAACAATAAGATATTTAACTTTGCTCGTTCTCAAAAGAAAAGAAATGAAACAACTACATATACTTATACTCATCGTAGTCATAGCAATAGCGACATCATGTAAGCGAAAAACGAGAGGTCAGTTAGAAAAAGAACTCGCCATAAAAACAGAGCAAGCTGATTTATACAAAGACCAGTTAGATAACCTGCAAGGTACGAATGCTAGTCTATTAGATCGAATGTCAGAGTTGAGTATCGTTTCTAAAACGGGTGCTGAAAACATCTCTAAGTCTTTAGAAAATATTTCACAACAGTACAGTTTTATCGAAAATCTTTCAACTAAGATCCAAACGAAAGATTCGATCAATCTGGCTTTAGTCATGAATCTAAAGCGTTCACTAAATAATATTAATGACGAAGATGTGAAAGTAGAAGTTCGTGGAGGTATCGTAAATATTTCAATTTCAGATAAATTACTTTTTAATTCTGCATCCGCTACGATTAATAGTAGTGCTGAATCTGTACTAGAGAAAATTGCATCCGTTATTAATGATCACTATGAACTGGATGTTATGGTGGAAGGTCATACAGACAATGTGCCTATTTCTAATAGTAAGTATAAAGATAATTGGGATTTATCAGTTAACAGGGCAACCGCAGTAGTTAGGATACTGGCCTCTAAGTATGGTGTTACCCCAGAACGATTAGTTGCTGCAGGAAGAGGTGATAACATGCCTAAAGAATCAAATGATACCGCTACAGGAAGAAGTGCAAATCGAAGAACAGAAATTATTATCGCTCCGAAACTAGATCAGTTCTTCCAATTATTAGAATCTCCAGAGTTCAAAGGATAAGAAATACTATGTTTGCTTGAAAGGAGAAGCCATAGAAAAAGCCCAACTAAAAACTAGCTGGGCTTTTTTATTTGTTATCTTATAATAAAAACTCACTTTATCGTTTTCCTTATAAAGTTGAATTTAAAATAATAAGCATAACAACGCTTAATCCTGTTAATGTTATAAGTCCAAGTTTACAATAACCACAAATTGAATTTTTCATTTTTTAATATTTTTTTGTTTACAATTGATAAAACAAGAATTTTCTCGTTCACTATTATCAACAAAGTTTCTTCCAATAAAATTTAAATTTGGTCGGGAGTTAAGACAAGTCCTAGAAAATTAACGATTTGTGGAGTAGAAATTCGACGAAAGTATCATTATCTCCAGATAAAACACCTCACCCCTACGTACCCCTACGTAATTATCACTTTAAAATGTATAATAGTTTACATTTTATTTATTCTACTTGACATTTACCTAATAAATAGTTTATCTTTAAACCAAATTGAGCAATCAGTTTATAAAACCTAAATAATTTTTAATTAACCTAAATCTTAAACCTAGACCTAAAGCATACCTTTTAACCTTAAATCTAATTTCAGTTACCCCTGAATACCAGATCAAATTACTACAAACACCTAAATTGTTGTTAATCACCTAATTAACAACCTACAAGTCTGTTTATATTCTTGAGTCATTAACTTGGCTAAGGTCAATAGATATGTTGTAAGTCTGTCAGAATTCCTCTATTATGACATCTTATAATACTTCACACTTTAATTCTAAATTTAATAACCCATTACGCTGTTTTAAATTTATTTTACTCCTATTTATTACTTCCAATGTTATTGGCCAAAATAGTGGCCCAAATTCTGAAAGTGCTTTTTGGCATCCGGAAAACTTTGCTATTTCTAATGATATTCATTCTGAAGTAAATAGTTATACAACATGCCCAAACTCTTTCTCTGGTACATTTGAAAATGATTGTGGAACAGATCGATCATTAAAAACCTATATGAAAGGTTATTCGAGTTCTAATCACAATAGTGGTGATTACACAATCAATATTCCATCTTCTCCATATGCAACGACTAGAGTTATCGTCGAGGTATGGATAGAAACCAATGATTGTAATGGTAACAATCCAGCTAATAACATCACTTTTGATTTTGGCGGCTTGGATAACATTTGTGTTAAGGGTGTCTTGGCAGTACAAAGTAGTGCTAGTGGTGTATCAGAATATTTTTATCGATACATCTATACAGGAAGCCCTACTTACGTTAATATCATTGATGTTAATGGTTGTGATCCAACATCAATGGTTGTAGTTGTGGAAAGAGATGAGCCTAATGCTACATCTTCATTAACTACATTTGATCAAGAATTGCACGGACAAAGTGCACCTGAATGTATTACTGACATTATACTATTAGGGCAGAATGATGTAGACAGAAATATTACTATTGCAGTTCCTATTCATGAAAAAGATGAAGTTAGAAAAGTGACTGTCGAAGTTGAAATTAAAACTTCTGGTTCAAATACGGTTTTAGCAACACATTCTCAAGTTTTCAATACGGCAACAGGCGCACAAGGAAACGGAGAAGCAGCATTATATGAAATCACCTTAGAAGATGTACCAGGCGGTGGAGATATTGCTGAAGTTACTGTATGCTCACCTTATCCTAATGGAGATTCATTCGGTGTAGGTTCGATTACTGCAACAACCAACGAAATATGTGTTACTTGTTTATTAACGGGTGAAATGACAGATGATGAAATATGCAAAGGAGAAGAGGCAAGTATTTCAGCTGATTACACGAGCACAAGTTATGAAGGCAATAATGATAATGGCAATCAGTTAGAAGTTTCTTATTTATGGGAAACCGGAGAAACAACTAGTACAATAAATGTATCACCTACCGAAACAACTACTTACAGCTGTACCATTACTGATGAATTAAATTGTAAAACAGTAGAAACAGCAACAGTAACAGTTAATGAAATCATCATTGATAATTTCGATGATGAATATTTATGTGAAGACGAAGGAAAGCAGACTTCTTTCGGAGGAGCGACTCCGCTAGGAGGTGTGTATTCAGGTACCGGTGTTGAAGATAATGGAGATGGTGCGACGTATACTTTTAATCCTGCTACGGCAGGACCTGGAGTGCATGAAGTTACTTATACGTATACTGATGATAACGAATGTAGTAACTCAGCTACCATAGAAGTTACAGTTTATCCAGGTCTTTCTATTCAGACGAATGGATTCTGTAATGAAGAAAGTGAAATCAATATTGGTATATCTATTACTGGAGGATCAGGAGACTTTCAGTATGAATGGGAAGGCCCTAATGGTTTCGAATCTACTAATAGTGATCTGTTCAATGTTGAACCAGGTACATATTATGTTACTGTAACAGATAAATATGGTTGCTATGAAACTGCAAATGAAACTCAGATAGCATGTTGTTTGCCTCCAACTATAGATTGCCCAAGTGATGTTACTATTCAATGTGATGACTCGGATGATCCTTCGTTTACAGGGGAACCAACTACCGGTGAAGGATGTGGCGAAATTACAGTGACTTACGAAGATAGTGATGAAGCGGGTGAGTGTGATAATGAGAGAATAATAACAAGAACTTGGAAAGCGAAAGATGCTGACAACAATTATATTACTTGCGAACAAATCATAACGATAGTTGATACAGAAGGACCAGAATTTGAAACTCCTCCTGCTGATATCACTATTTCATGTCTTTCAGACTTGCCTGAGGCTGAAGAGCTTAATTGGACGGACAATTGTGATGGAGAAGGAAGTGTGTTAGGTGAAGACGAAAGTGATGGTGAAACTTGTCCAGAAACCATTACAAGAACATGGTCTTATACTGATGCTTGCGGGAATCCTGGAAGTGTTAGTCAAACGATTACTATTCATGATCAAACGAAACCAGAAATCACATCTAATTTTGATGATGATGAGTTAGGTTGTAACCCTACTGTTGTGCCTCCGACTTTCAGTGTTAGTGACAATTGCCTTGATATTACAATGGAACCAACTGTTAATACAGATGGGCCTCAAAATACTGGTTGTGCATATACACAAAAATGGACAGCTACTTATATAGATGCTTGTGGCAATGAAGCGGATGAAGTTTCGATTACCTATACATGGACTGAAGACAGTGAAAAGCCAGTAATTAATACAGAAGCTGAAGACAAGGACTTGGGTTGTAACCCAACAATTGTAGAACCTGTATTTACAGTTTCAGACAATTGTCTACTTAAGAACATGACACTTACTCCAGAAACTGATGGACCAACTAACCAAGGATGTTATTATACACAGACATGGACTGCTAACTACACTGATGGTTGCGATAATATAGCAGATGAAGAAAGTGTTACTTATACATGGAAAATTGATACTGAAAAGCCTGTGATCTCAACTGATGCAGAAGATAAAGACTTAGGTTGTAATCCTACTATTGTGCCTCCGACTTTTATGGTAGAAGATAACTGCCTTGATGTAACTATGGACGCAGAAGTAACTTACGAAGGGCCTACTGCTGAAGGTTGTGTATTGACTAAATCTTGGACAGCTACTTATACAGACGAATGCGGAAATGAAGCAGTTCCAGTTACGGTTTCTTATACATGGACTGTTGATACTGAAAAACCAGTCATATCTACAGACGCAGAAGATAAAGACTTAGGTTGCAATCCTACTGTTGTGCCTCCTACTTTCACTGTTACGGATAACTGCATGGATGAAACACTAGATGTTACTCCTGTGACTGATGGACCAACAAGTCTTGGATGTTATTATACTCAGACTTGGACGGCTAATTATACGGATGCTTGTGGAAATATTGCAGTACAAGAATCTGTTACTTATAATTGGTCAGAAGATACTGAGAAGCCAGTGATTAGTTCTGATTCACAATCTAAAAATTTAGGTTGTAATCCAGAATTTGACGCACCTATTTTCTATGTCAATGATAACTGTCTTGATATTGCAGATATGACTATAAGTGCTGTTACAGATGGACCTCAAAGCAATGGTTGTGCAATGACTCAAACTTGGACGGCTAATTATAAAGACCATTGTAATAATGAGGCGGATGAAGCTTCAGTTACCTATACATGGATCTCTGATGCGCAAGAGCCAGTCATATCCACTGACGCTGAAGATAAAGACTTAGGATGTAATCCTACTGTTGTGCCTCCGACTTTCACTGCGACAGATAATTGTCTAGATGCAACGGTCAATGTTGTTCCAGAAACAGATGGACCTACGAAGGATGGTTGTTACTATACACAAACTTGGACAGCCAATTATGGAACTTCTTGTGATACTCCAGCTGAGCCAAAAAGCGTTACGTACACATGGAAAATTGATACTGAAAAACCTGTGATCTCAACTGATGCAGTAACTAAAAACTTAGGTTGTAATCCTACTGTTGTGCCTCCGACTTTCAAAGTTGAAGATAACTGTCTTGATATTACGGTAGAAGCAGAAATTTTTGTTGCTGAACCGATTGCAACAGGTTGTGTAATGACTAAATCTTGGACAGCTACTTATACAGACGAATGTGGAAATGAAGCAGTTCCAGTTACGGTTTCTTATACATGGACCGTTGATACTGAAAAACCAGTCATCGAAACGGACGCAGAAGACAAAGACTTAGGTTGTAATCCTACTGTTGTGCCTCCGACTTTCACTGTTACGGATAACTGCATGGATGAAACACTTAATCTTACTCCTGTGACTGATGGACCGACTAGTCTTGGATGTTATTATACTCAGACTTGGACTGCTAATTATACGGATGCTTGCGGAAATATTGCAGCACAAGAATCTGTTACTTATACTTGGTCACAAGATACTGAGAAGCCAGTGATTAGTTCTGATTCACAATCTAAAAATTTAGGTTGTAATCCTGAATTTGACGCACCTATTTTCTATGTCAATGATAACTGTCTTGATATTGCAGATATGACGATAAGTGCAGTTACTGATGGACCACAAAGCAATGGTTGTGCAATGACTCAAACTTGGACGGCTAATTATAAAGACCATTGCAATAATGAGGCGGATGAAGCTTCAGTTACCTATACGTGGATCTCTGATGCGCAAGAGCCAGTCATATCTACTGATGCAGAAGATAAAGATTTAGGTTGTAATCCTACAGTAGTACCTCCTACATTTACCGCTTTTGACAAATGTCTAGATGCAACGGTCAATGTTGTTCCAGAAACAGATGGACCTACGAAGGATGGTTGTTACTATACACAAACTTGGACAGCCAATTATGGAACTTCTTGTGATACTCCAGCTGAGCCAAAAAGCGTTACGTACACATGGAAAATTGATACTGAAAAACCTGTGATCTTAACTGATGCAGTAACTAAAAACTTAGGTTGTAATCCTACTGTTGTGCCTCCGACTTTCACTGTTGAAGATAACTGCCTTGATATTACGGTAGATGCAGAAATTTTTGTTGCTGAACCGATTGCAACAGGTTGTGTAATGACCAAATCTTGGACAGCTACTTATACAGACGAATGTGGAAATGAAGCAGTTCCAGTAACGGTTTCTTATACATGGACCGTTGATACTGAAAAACCAGTCATCGAAACGGACGCAGAAGATAAAGACTTAGGTTGTAATCCTACAGTTGTGCCTCCGACTTTCACTGTTACGGATAACTGCATGGATGAAACACTTAATGTTACTCCTGTGACTGATGGACCGACTAGTCTTGGATGTTATTATACTCAGACTTGGACGGCTAATTATACGGATGCTTGCGGAAATATTGCAGTACAAGAATCTGTTACTTATACTTGGTCAGAAGATACTGAGAAACCAGTGATTAGTTCTGATTCACAATCTAAAAACTTAGGTTGTAATCCAGAATTTGACGCACCTATTTTCTATGTCAATGATAACTGTCTTGATATTGCAGATATGACTATTAGTGCTGTTACGGATGGACCTCAAAGCAATGGTTGTGCAATGACTCAAACTTGGACAGCTAATTATAAAGACCATTGTAATAATGAGGCGGATGAAGCTTCAGTTACCTATACGTGGATCTCTGATGCGCAAGAGCCAGTCATATCTACTGACGCAGAAGATAAAGATTTAGGTTGTAATCCTACAGTAGTACCTCCTACATTTACCGCTTTTGACAAATGTCTAGATGCAACGGTCAATGTTGTTCCAGAAACAGATGGACCTACTAATGATGGTTGTTACTATACCCAAACTTGGACAGCAAATTATGGAACTTCTTGTGATACTCCAGCTGAGCCAAAAAGCGTTACGTACACTTGGAAAATTGATACTGAAAAACCTGTGATCTCAACTGATGCAGTAACTAAAAACTTAGGTTGTAATCCTACTGTTGTGCCTCCGACTTTCAAAGTTGAAGATAACTGCCTTGATATTACGGTAGATGCAGAAATTTTTGTTGCTGAACCGATTGCAACAGGTTGTGTAATGACTAAATCTTGGACAGCTACTTATACAGACGAATGTGGAAATGAAGCAGTTCCAGTAACGATTTCTTATACATGGACCGTTGATACTGAAAAACCAGTCATCGAAACAGACGCAGAAGACAAAGACTTAGGTTGTAATCCTACTGTTGTGCCTCCTACTTTCACTGTTACAGATAACTGCATGGATGAAACACTAGATGTGACTCCTGTGACTGATGGACCAACAAGTCTTGGATGTTATTATACTCAGACTTGGACGGCTAATTATACGGATGCTTGTGGAAATATTGCAGTACAAGAATCTGTTACTTATAATTGGTCAGAAGATACTGAGAAACCAGTAATCTATAGTGATTCAGAGGATAAAGATTTAGGTTGTAATCCGGAATTTGACGCACCTATTTTCTATGTCAATGATAACTGTCTTGATATTGCAGATATGACCATAAGTGCTGTTACGGATGGACCACAAAGTGATGGCTGTAAATGGACACAAACTTGGACAGCTAACTATTCTGACTACTGTCAAAATGCAGCTGATCAAGTTTCAGTAACATATACATGGTCGGAAGACACTGAGAAACCTGTAATCTCTAGTGATTCAGAAGATAAAGACTTAGGTTGCAATCCTACTGTTGTGCCTCCGACTTTCACTGTTACGGATAACTGCATGGATGAAACACTTAATGTTACTCCTGTGACTGATGGACCGACTAGTCTTGGATGCTATTATACTCAAACTTGGACGGCTGATTATACGGATGCTTGTGGAAATATAGCTGAACAAGAATCTGTTACTTATACTTGGTCAGAAGATACTGAGAAACCTGTAATCTCTAGTGATTCAGAAGATAAAGATTTAGGTTGTAATCCTGAATTTGACGCACCTATTTTCTATGTCAATGATAACTGTCTTGATATTGCAGATATGACTATAAGTGCTGTTACTGATGGACCACAAAGCAATGGTTGTGCAATAACACAAACTTGGACGGCTAATTATTCTGACAACTGTCAAAACGTAGCTGATCAAGTTTCAGTGACATATACATGGTCGGAAGACACTGAGAAACCTGTAATCTCTAGTGATTCAGAGGATAAAGATTTAGGTTGTAATCCTGAAATCATACCACCAACATTTAGTGCAACAGATAATTGTAAAGAACTGAGAATAGATATTGCACCGACTACAACTGGTCCTAGTAATCAAGGATGCTATTATACTCAAACTTGGACGGCTGATTATACGGATGCTTGTGGAAATATAGCTGAACAAGAATCTGTTACTTATACTTGGATTAGTGCTTCTGAAAACCCAGAAATTACTACAGACGCTGAAAGTCAAGACTTAGGATGTAATCCTGAGGTCATTGCGCCAACTTTTGAAGTAATAGATAATTGTATAGAAAGTGGTAATGATGTTATAATTACTACAGAAGGTCAAGTTAATGAAGGATGTCATTATAGTCAAACTTGGACAGCTAACTACGAAGGAATTTGTGGCAGTGCAGAAGAAAAATCGATTACTTATACATGGACTATAGATACTGAAGATCCTGTAATCACATTCATCAATCCAATGATGGAAGGGTTACAAAATGGAGACATCATGAAAATACAGTGTTATGGCCAAAATCCAAATTGGCAGATACCAGAAGCTTCAATTAATGATGTATCCGTTTCAGATAACTGTGATGCAGAAGTTGAAGTCAATGTAACAGAAGTTAAAATAGGTGATGGAGATTGTGCACAAGATGGCTATATCCAAAGACTAAGATGTTCATGGACTGCTACTGATGCTTGTGGAAACTCAACATTACTATACATCTTCATGGATATCGTTGATGAAATACCACCGGTATTTACTTCTATACCATTGGATGCGACTGTTACTTGCGACAATATTCCAGATGCCCCAACAATGACTGCTGTAGATGAATGTCTATGCGCAGACGTAACATTCGAAGAGGAATTTATTGCAAGCGAATGTGTAAGAGATCAAATGATCAAAAGAACTTGGACTGCAACTGACTGTTGTGGAAACGAAGCAACAACAACTCAGACCATATTCTTTACTGATGACACGGCACCAACATTAACAATAGCATTGCCTGGTGATCTTGATATTACAGAAGACTTGACACTTACATTTGATTGTAATTCTGGTGGTATTCCATCTGAATATGATGCATTATCACTTGAAAATGCAACATCTACTGAAATGTGCAGTGGAATTCCAGTAATTACATTGGATGAGAATATATCGCTTTACGATAATTGTAATAATGGAGCATTAGAAGTTCAAACCTATACTTGGACAACATCAGATGCATGTGGAAATACTAAGAGTATCACACTAACTATCCGTGTAGTTGATACAGTAGCGCCAGTTATCGTTGGTTCTTCTGAATATGTTTGTGGAAGTGATGATGACATACCATTTGTATATTCATTAGATGCATGTGGTAATAGTAATATGTCCTTTTTTGATCGTGAAGTAGATGGAGCATGTGGAAATGTAGTAGAAAGAGTTTATGAAGCAGTTGACAGATGTGGGAATTACGCCACTTTCGTTCAGACCATAATTTTTGATGATGTTACAAGTCCTGAAATTTCTATCAATGCTGAGGCATTAGTAGGTATTGCAAATGGCGATACTGTAAGCGTTAGTTGTGGTGAGAATTTCTTAAGCATTGGATTAGACGATGCAGTATTTACTGATGAGTGTGATAGACCATTAGAAACTTCTTTCGAAGAAATAGAGCAAGGAAGTATGAATTGTGATGAGGGTGGAAAATCACTAATGAAATTAGTATGGAAGGCAGAAGATTTCTGTGGAAATGTTTCTGAGTATGCAGTTTATGTTAGAACAATAGATACAGAGGCTCCAGTATTTGAAAACTTTAGAAGTGAATTAACTGTATCATGTGATCGATCAATTCCTGATACGGAAGCTATCGATAATTGTGGAAGTGCAACTGTTCAATATGAAGATGAAATTATTCCTGGAGATTGTCCGAATACATATGATGTCAAAAGAAGAATTTTAGCATCAGATGAGTGCGGTAATACTTCTGAGCGTACTCAATTGATTCATGTTGTGGATCAACAAGGCCCACAAATCTTAGGACTTGAAGAGTTCATATGTGAAGATATCTCTATGCCAGAAGTTAGTGCTGTAGATAATTGTGGAAATGCAGACATAGAAGTTTTCATGGTTCAGGACACGGTTTTCAGCGAAGAATGTGACGCACAGTACTATATCAGAAGAATGTGGTCAGCAACAGATTTATGTGGAAATACAACGGAAGTAGAACAAATGATTTCTATCCAAGATGTTACCGCTCCGGAATTGATTTATAATGAAGAGTTGAAAAAATACATGGGCAATAGTGCAACAGTGTATATGTCTAACCCTTCTGACATGCAATTCATCGACGAAATAGATTGGTATACTGTTCTAGGTAGAGATAATTGCGTAGGAGCGATCATTAACCCTGAGTTCACAGAAAATTCTATTAAATCAGAACAATGTGCAGAAGATGGATGGTATGAAAAGAGATCATATACTTGGGAAGTGTCTGATGCTTGTGGAAACAAAAGCAGAATGGAGATCAACTTGATTATCATTGATGACATTCCACCAGTATTGGTTAATCAACCTCAAAGTGCTAACTTCGGTTGTAACCCAATTCCAGATCTTGGAAACTTAGAACCACCTACATTTGGTAGTTTGGTTGACTCAATGAGTGGAAGTATCACATTTACTGAGATAGAAGATATGACAGATGATATCATGACTATTACGAATACTTGGTATGCACAAGATGAATGTGGTAATGTATCTCAAGCTGTTCAGACGCTTGCTTCTATTGTGAATTCTGACTTAGCTACGACTATCGAAACGGAAGAAAATATTAGATGTAACTCACATCAAAATATTGTAACCGCAGACGTAACTGGAGGACAAGCACCTTTCACATATGAGTGGACAATTCAAGGAAAAGATTGTCAGATTCAAGGTGGCCAAGGTACTGAAACGATAGAAATTTATGTTGGGTTCCATACGGTTAACTTAACGCTTCAAGTGACTGATGCAAACAATTGTATAACATTCAGTGAAAAAATCATAGAGTGTCTTACAAAAGGTGAGTTAGATGGTGAGATTGAAACCTTAGCAATTGAGGAAATCACTCCTAACCCAAGCGTTGAATCATTTGAGCTTAATGTTTATTCAGCATTTGATCAAAATATTAATTACCAAATTGTTAATCCATTAGGACAATTGGTAAAAAATCAAAACGCAGATGTTATCAAAGGATTAAATTCATTGATGATAGATGTTAATGATTTCCCAGGTGGAACTTACTACATCAAAGTAACCGATGGAGAATCTACCGATCTTAAGAAATTCATGAAGATAAAGTAGGTTTAGGTTTACTACTTACATGTTCCCATTAGGTTTAGGGAAGATAAAGCCATCGCTCGAACTTTCGAGCGGTGGTTTTACATTTGTGGTTGATTGAATTTTTATTGCTTTGCATTAAGATTATTTTAACAATCCTAAAACCGCATATAATAATACTGACTAATTCAAGGAATATAGATAATCAGAAAAGGCATAGAAATAACTATCGCCAATAATAGCCTTATACTACCGGTAAACAATGTACGATTACGCTTAAACCTACATTGACATAAAAAATCTTCCTAATCTTCCAGCTCGAGAATGATGTTGCTTATAAGTGCAGTCCAACCTGTCTGGTGAGATGCACCAAGTCCCCTACCCGAATCGCCATCGAAAAACTCGTAAAATAAGTGATGATCCTTAAAATGTTTATTCTTAGAATACAACTTATTTTTGGTCTTTGTATGGTAATGATATTTCCCTTGCGAATCTCTTTCGAATAACTTTAAAAGTCTCACAGACAATTCATGAGCTATTTCTTTCAAGTTCATCATATTTCCTGAACCAGTGGGCATTTCGTATTTATACTCTGGGCCGTAATACTTATAATACCTTCTTAAAGACTGAATAATAAGGTAATTTAATGGGAACCAAATCGGTCCACGCCAATTCGAATTTCCACCGAACATATCTGTTCTACTTTCCCCTGATTCATATTTTATAGAATGTCTACCATGATGCTCAAAAACAAACGGATTCTTTTCATGATATTTTGATAATGATCGGATGCCATATTCTGAGAGGAATTCCTTTTCATCGAGCATTCTTTTCAGAACGTGTTCTAGTCTAAAGCCTCTCATTATAGAAAACAAATAATTTCCTTCTTCATTCTCCTCTTCTATTCTTGAAATCAAGCGGGCTAAATCAGGTCTGGTTCTGGTCATGGTGCTGACCCTATTCTTAAACTCTTTCAGTTCGTCAAAAAGTTTTTTGTTAATGATCTCGATAGCAAATAATGGAATAATACCTACAAGTGATCGAACTTTTAATCGAGAAGTAACTCCCGAATCCATTTCCACTACATCATAGTAGAAAGAATCCACATCATCCCAAAGCGAAATATCTTTAGAACCGATATGGTGCATCGCCCAAGCGATATTTAGAAAATGCCTAAAAAACTTTGCGGCTGATTCTTCATAAGCCTTATTATATGTACACAGTTCAACTGAAATCCGTAACATATCCAAGGAGAACATGGCCATCCAACTTGTTGCATCAGCTTGTTGCATCTTTTTAATACCTCTAGGCATATTACTTCGATCAAACACTCCAATATTATCAAGTCCTAAAAACCCACCATCAAAAAGACTATTTCCGCTAGAATCTTTTTGATTTACCCACCAAGTAAAATTAATCAGCAATTTCTGAAAACACTTCTCTAAGAAATCCCGATCTCCAACATCATTATTCGCTTTTTTATCTTTCTCATAAACATCAAGAACTGCCCAAGAATGAACTGGAGGATTTACATCACTAAAATTCCATTCATATGCTGGTATCTGACCATTCGGATGCATATAGGATTCCTTAAGCATAACAAGTAATTGATTCTTAGCAAAATCCGCATCGATTTCTGCAAAGGTCGTAGCGTGGAAAGCAAGATCCCAGACTGCATACCATGGATACTCCCACTTATCAGGCATAGAGATAATATCCCTATTGGTTAAGTGCGTCCAATTTTCATTTCGTTTTTCATTTCTGGAAGGAGGAATTTCCCCTGGTCCGCCTTCTATCCATTTATGTACATCTAAGTAATAGAATTGCTTAGTCCACAATAATCCAGCAAAGGATTTTCTTAATATATGCTTTCTTTCTTCGTTAATTCCTTTCGGAGTAATGTTATCATAAAAGGTATTGGTTTCCTTAATTCTCTCAGTAAAAACATCTTCAAAATCTTCCCAAGCATTTTCTTTTTCTTTCTTCGACAATCTCACTTTAAAGACAACTTCTCCATTCGCTGGAACAACTTCATGATACCAAACCCCACATTTAGACCCAGATAATTCAGGGTTTATGGAATCTTCACCATGGATGATGTGATTATTAATTCCGTCTTTTACAAATGGGATATCATTAGGAGTATTGTATATTTTTTCATTATTGGTTTCATTTTCACAGAACAATGGTATTCCACCTTCAAAGTAAAAACGATACTTTCCATTTCGTATAGAATGTGAAAGGATTTCATTGTCCTTAGACATTGTAATGCTAGGCCTAGAATATCTCGGATTATGTTTCCAGAAGTTTCTAAACCACAGCTGAGGAATAACATGAATTTCAGCTTCTTGATCTGATCTATTCTTCACTGTAATCTTAAGTAATAAATCATCAACATCTGCTTTCGCATACTCTAGGTAAATATCAAAGTATTTATCTTCATCGAAGACACCAGTATCGACTAGCTCATATTCAGATTGTTCTTTACTTCTTTGATTATTGATGGTCAATTTTTCATATGGGTATGCTGCCATTGGGTACTTGTACAGCATTTTAGCATATGAGTGAGTAGGACTTGATTCTAAATGGTAGTAAAGTTCTTTTACATCTTCTCCATGATTCCCTTGACCATTCGTTAATCCGAATAATCGCTCCTTCAATATGGAATCATGACCATTCCAGAAAGCAGGTGCAAGGCACAGAATTTCTTGTACATCGCAAAATCCACCTATCCCCTCTTCGCCCCATCGATAAGCATTACTTCTTGCCATATCATGTGATATGAAATTCCAGGGATCTCCATTTGCACTATAATCTTCTCGAACGGTTCCCCATTGCCTATCGGTCATATAGGGGCCCCATTTTTTCCAATTGGTGTTGTTTTGGGAAATTTTTAGCCTTTTTTGCTCTGCATTTAAAGCCTTATTCTGTCCGCTCATATGTCAAGTATTATTGATCAGAAAATCGTGCAAGATAAGTAAATGTTTTATAAGCTTTTCATACAGCTAGAATTCTGTTCGAAACAACCTCTAGGTCTACGGATCCCATTTATCTGCACTTTTGTAAAATATTTTACATTTTATTTGGGGGGGAGTTCTTTATTAAACGTCTAACAATTACCAACCCAAAAGATTAATTTTTTTTACAAAATAGCTTAAGTCCTTTATAGTAGGCGATTTGAATTAAAAAAACATATATAAATATATTTAATTAGTTAATGAATATATATTTTTTAGAATTAAATTCGCATTCGCTTATGAGTAGTGGTTAGATGGAGAATTTGTTTCAATTAATAATACCCCATGTTCTGATTCGACTAAGCTATATTGAGAATGGCACTATTAATAATCTGGAAAGTAACTAAGAACGTTAAATGAATTTACTAAGCAAGCTATCATATTTCTGCACAATACTTTTTCTAATCTTTTCTTCTTTTCTTCAGGCACAGGATTCAACCTTGGATTACAATTTTAAATCGTATGAAATTGCAACATTTGATTCTAAAGCTTTAAAAGCTACTGCTGAACAAAAGAGAAATGATTTCATCAATATACCATTTAGGCTAAGTAAGAAGTATAGTTGGGATTTAGAACTTACCACTGATAAGGTATTTGCTGATCGATATATCAGTCAAGAAGGTTCTGTTTCTCGAAATAAAGAATCCATTTCTCTTCCTATTGTTCTTAGAGGATACAGCGAAAATTCAAATAATATTAAAGCAACCATAACGGTTAATGATAACTTTTTATATGGCCGAGTGGATCTAGAAGGTGAAATTATCTTTTTTGAGCCCTTATCCACTTTTGATAAAAATGCAAAACCAGATCAAATTGTAATTTATCGACAATCAGATGTCATAGAAAGAGAAAATGGTACATGTGCTGCACATGATTTAAAAAAGAAAAAAGATAAAATTAGCCTAACACAAGTTAAAAAGCATAACGAAAACTCGAGATTTCCTACTGAATGTAGAGAAGTAGAATTAGCCATTGCAAATGATCATACCATGTATAGTCAATATGGTGCTAACGTTGCTAGTATGAACGCTGGTGTTATTGCCAATGTAAATACGGATTATGATGATAATGATTTTGATTATGAAATAAGATTTGTAATCGTCGAGACTTATATTGCTCAGAATTCAGGTCAAAATGCCTGGGGAGCTACTTCTAATATAGGAGTTTTACTAGATAATTTTACAGCTTGGGGACCTAGCGGATTTAACAACACACATGATCTTGGAGAATTATGGTCTAGAACTGATTTAATATATCACAATCAAGATGGTTCTACAAGCGCGTCTACAATTGGATTAGCGTGGGTTGGTACTGTTTGTAGCAGTTCATACAAATATCATGTATTAGAAGATTATGGAGGGAATGCATCTGGATTGAGAAATTTGGTTTCACATGAAATAGGTCATAATTTTAATTTAGGTCACATTGCAGCCTCTGGATACATTATGACCGGTTCTGTAAGTGGGACAACAACATGGAATGCATCGTCAATATCAAATATTAATTCATACGTTTCTGGACTTAACTGCCTGAGTGTTTGTGAAGGAGGCGGAGGCCCTGGAGGAACTCCACCAGTAGCTAATTTTGATGCAAGTTTAATACAAGAATGTAATCCGACGAGAGTACAGATGAATGATTTATCTACCAATAGTCCAACTTCTTGGTCTTGGCAGATTCAGAACGGATCACCTTCTACCTCTACACAACAAAATCCGATAATAGACTTACCAGGTGGAGGAACATATGGTGTTACGCTCACAGCAACCAATGAGCATGGTTCTAACACTAAGGTTCTTAACATGAATCTTAACAATATTGGTAATCCACCGAATGCTGCATTTACTTATAGTGTAAATGGAAATACAGTAACATTCGATAACAATACAACCAATGGATTAACTTATAGCTGGAATTTCGGAGATGGAAGTACTTCTGCCACTGCTAATCCTAGTCATACTTATGCAAATCCTGGAACATACGCAGTAACCTTAACATCTAACAATGACTGTGGTACAGATTCGGAAGTTCAGAATGTAACTATTACAGATCAGGTTTTTGCTGGTTTCTCAGCAAATGCAACATCGATATGTGAAGGAGAATCTATTACATTTAGCAATCAGTCTTCATCTAATGTAGAAAGTTACTTTTGGGAATTTGAAAATGGTTCACCATCGACATCTACTCAAGAAAATCCAACAGTCACTTATAATTTCGCAGGCACATTTAATGCGAAACTGACGGTAACTGGTGGAGGGACTAACGATGTAGAAACAAAAGTAAACTATGTAACGATTAACGATGTTCCAAATAGTTCATTTACGGAAACCATCGATGGTTATACCGTTGAATTTGATAACAATACTTTAGGAGGATTTACTTATAATTGGAGTTTCGGAGACGGCAATGCTTCTGCAGCTGCAAATCCAACACATACGTATTCAACTTCAGGAACATATAATGTCACGTTAACATCTAGTAATGATTGTGGAAGTGATATGTCTATTAGAACTATCACTATAGCAGATGAAGTAAATGCAGACTTTATTGTAGATAAGACAACTGATTGTCAAGGAGAAGAATTCCAATTCACAAGTATTTCTACTGGAAATATTACAGAATATTTTTGGCAATTTCAAAATGGTACTCCTGCAACCTCTACTGAACAAAACCCAAGCGTAATCTTTTCACCAGTCGGCGCTCATACCGTAACATTAACTGTATCTAATTCATTATATAATGATACAGAAAGTAAAAATAATTTTGTTAAAACAACTGGAGCACCATTTGTAGACTTTGAATTTGATGTAACAGAGAACACAGTCATTTTTGATAACAATACAGTAGGAGGTTTTTTCTACGACTGGGATTTTGGTGATGGCCAGACCAGTACAAGTCCAAATCCAACGCATACTTATGCAGGACCTGGAGATTATACTGTAACTCTAGTTTCTGATAATGATTGTAGCGAGGATGAAATAAGTAAAATTGTAAGCATCGAGTCAGATATCGTTGCGAGATTCATTGTTGATCATACAGAGGTATGCGAAGGTGGTGCGATACAGTTTACGAATACTTCTGAAGGAGTTATTACAAGTTATTTCTGGGAATTCGAAGGAGGAAGCCCTGCAACATCTACGGCTGAGAATCCGCAAGTTGTTTTTAATCAAGCTGGAACCTACAATGCAAAGTTGACAGTAAGTGATGGTTCTGCTTCAGATTCAGAAAATAAAATTAACTATATCACAATTAACGATGAGCCATCAGCTAGTTTCACATCAAACGTTTCAGGCTATGAAGTAACTTTCGATAACAATTCACTGAATGCCAACTCATATTCTTGGAACTTTGGAGATGGCGAAACAAGTGCAACAGCTAATCCAACTCATAGTTATGCAGCACCTGGCAGTTATGATGTAACATTGACAGCAACAAATAATTGTGGAAGCGATATTGATGTAAGAGAAATTACCATTATAGAAATTGTAGAAGCAGATTTTGATGTATCTGTAGAAGAAATATGTGAAGGAGAAAGCGTTACATTAAATAACAATTCTGCAGGCGAAATAGCAAGTTACCTTTGGGAGATAGAGGGAGGCAGCCCAGCAACTTCTACTTTAGAAAACCCAACGATAACGTTTGATAATGCTGGAGATTTTAATGTAAAACTTACCATAACGGGAGACTTTGGTGCAGTTGACACTAAAACATTGACAGACATAATACAAGTTTCAGATTCACCTGCTGCTGATTTTTCCTATGTACTGAATGAACTCACAGTGACTTATAGTAACCTTAGTGAGCACTTCGAAACCGTTTCTTGGGATTTTGGAGATGGAACGAATTCTTCGGATCAAAGCCCGACACATACCTACGCTGCAGAAGGAAATTATAGTGTTACACTTACTGTGACAGGGCTTTGTGGTAACGAGACAAAAGTTATTGAGGTCCCTGTTTTCAATGAACTATTAGCTAATTTTACAGCTTCTGAAACTACGCTTTGTCCAGGTGAAACATTGGTATTAAATGATTTATCATCTGGTAACCCTACTGAATGGAACTGGGTAATAGAAGGAGAAGAGATGATTTATGTAACAGAACAAAACCCTGTTATTAATTTGGAAGAGCCAGGCATGTACAATGTGGAGCTTACTGTAAAAAATTCAGAAGATGAAGACAGCAAGATCATTCAGCAATATATAGAAGTTATGCCTTTACCAGAGGCAGGATTTTCCTACGTTCAAGACGAAATGCTGATCACCTTTCAAAACAATTCACAGAATGGGAAAAGCTATTCTTGGGATTTTGGCGATGGAACGACAAGTAACTTGCCGAATCCGACTCATGAATTTGCAAATGAAGGGAATTACAATGTAAAGTTAATTGTAGAGAATGACTGTAGTCAGATAGAAACCAACCTAGATGTCCCAGTTTTCAATAAATTAGTTGCAGGGTTCAATACAGATGTAACAGATATCTGTGCGACTAATAATATTCAGTTTACTGATCAATCCTCAGGAAATGCAACTTCTTGGAACTGGACCTTCCCAGGAGGAACACCAGCGACATCTACAGAACGAAATCCAGTAGTTAGCTATGAAAATGCAGGTACATATGATGTTATTCTTAAGGTAAATAGTGAAACAGAAGAAATTATAGAAACGAGAACTGATTTTGTCAATGTTAGTGAATTACCTATTTCAGAATTCCAATATGAGGTAGATAAAAACAAAGTTCAATTCTTTAATTTGTCTAAAAACGGCGACGAATTTAAGTGGAGTTTCGGCAGTGATGAACTGAGTCCTGTTTTTGAATTTGATGAAGAAAAGGCATATGAGGTTAGTCTGATTACTTTTAACAGTTGTTCGTCAGATACCATGACGCAAATAATTGACTTATATAATGAAGCGGACACCTATGGTAACTTTAGCATCTCTAGTAATTCTTACTGCTTATCTGATGAAATTTCATTTATAGATTTATCATCTGAAGATATTACAGAATGGTTGTGGGAATTTCCGGGAGGCACGCCATCCACTTCTACAGAAAAAAATCCAAAAGTAAACTACGAGGCTTTCGGGGTGTATGATGTTAAACTAACCGTAACTAATGGTTTTAATACTAGAGTTGTAGAGTTAGAAGATTATGTTACTATAATTGAAAAGCCGACTGCTGGATTTGATATAACGCAAATTGATAACAAAATTTTGGTAGAAGATCTTTCTACATTCGGTAGTCATATTAACTGGACAATAAATAAAAAGATTTCTTTCGATACGCTTACGGAGTTTACCTTTACAAAGAATGGGACATTCGTAGTGGAACAAGAAGTATCTAATTCATGTGGTTCAAGTATTACAAATGATACCGTTTCCATAACTGTTTTCCCATCAGCTGGATTCTCTTTAGATAGAGCTCAAGGCTGTGCTCCACTAAAGGTCAGTTTTGAGAGTAGATCTACTGAGAATGCTGATGAAGTTACATGGTTGTTACCTGGAAGTGATCAAGAAGAGATCTCTGGGTATACTCCAGAGGTAGTTTATGAGACACCCGGCAACTATGGAATTAAAGTCATTGCAACTAATTCATTTGGATCAGATACGCTAGAATTGAATTCCATAATAGAAGTATATGCTCAACCAGAAATTGACGTTGACTTTATTGTTAATAATTTGGAAGTCAATTTTAATGCTGCTTCAGAACGTTACGATTCTATCGTTTGGGATTTTGGAGATGGAAGTGATACTCAGACTGGAGAAAACGTTACGCATACATATGATGCTGTAGGAGATTATATGGCTGTAGCTACTATTTATTTAGGAGAATGTTATACAGTTTTCAAAAGTGAAATTTCATTGCTTTCGTCTGGAATAAACGAAGTGGAAGAAATTGATAATTTCCACGTATTCCCTAATCCTGCTAATAAACACTTAGATCTTTCTTTTGATGGAATAGAGAATGTTAAGCAAGTAGAAATAATTGATCAATTAGGTCAACAATTATTGGTAAGAGAAATAGATAATCAACGAAGTTCGATCAGAATAAACGCCCTGAAAAATCTTCCAGCTGGTCAATATTTTGTTGCTTTGATATTAAGCGACAAACCTGCAGTTTATAGAAAATTAATAATTGTCCATTAAGCAGCGAAAATAGTTTATAGTGTGTCAATTATAAGTAAAGACAAAAAATATGTATTATTTGTCTTTACTGCTTCTTCCAAAAATGGTAGGGGTTGGTCCATTTGTTTTTTGTCTTAATATTAAGCATTATATTAGAGTCTTAGTACACCTGAATTAATTGAAAAAACCACATTGGAACACATGAATATTTGTTGCAAAACACTCTTTGCATTACTTTTTTATTTTACTGCCTTAAGTCTTCACGCTCAATGTGCAAATGTATTTGGATCATTTGATATTCCAGACAATACAGATACCTGTTTAGTTGTCAATGTTTCTGGGGTTATAAATGATGATTTATCACTTGGCACAATTTTGTCCGGCTTAGAAATCGAATTTGAGCATGATGCTTTAAGCGACTTATTAATGATACTCACTTCACCTTCAGGGCAAGAAATAACATTAATAGGAGACTTAGATCAAAATGGAAGTTTAACTCCAGGCGCCAATTGGAATATTTTATTTACAGAATGTTTAGGCGGCGCTATCCCTCATAGTGGTACTTCAGAAATTTGGGACAATAGTGAATTTAATCAAATAGGTGGTAATTATACTGGAATTTATTATCCTTCAGATGGTTGTTTTGAAGATTTTAATGTGGGCTCTGTAAATGGTGATTGGACATTGTGTATTATAGATGGTTTTGAGTTTAATACGGGGCATATTTCGAGAATAGGCTTTATTTTAAATGGAAATGCTACTTGTGTTAGTAACACTTGCAATGCTGAGGCTGGAACCCAAGATATATCAGATATCGAAGTTTGTCTAAATGATGATCTTAATTTAGACTTGGGATTGAACGGAGAAATTAATGATCCTGAATATACCATAGCATATTTAATAAGTCAAAATGATGTTTTAACATCTATCAATTTAGACGGAAACTTTATAGGAATAGACGCTGGAATCTATGATATATGTGCTGTCTCTGTAAATAATGATGACTTATTGAGTTTTATAAATTCCCCATTGACCTATACAGAATTAATTACAGGAATTACCTTAGGCAACCTTCCATTCTGTATTGACTTAACTGATAATTGCACAACTGTAGAATTTATAGAAGCTCCTGCTGTAAGAGTAATGGATGAAGTAATCTGCAATGGAGAGGAAGTAATAATAGGAGGAGAAGTATTTAATACTGAGGGTACTTTTTCAGCAACGGCTCCACGAATGGCTGGTGATTTATGTGATACCACAGTTGTCCTAAATTTAGAAATAATTGGTATTCAGCCTATCATTCAAGCTTCTGCTCCTGAATTGAACTGTAATACAACGACAATTACACTTGATGCCTCAGGATCTATAGAAGAGAATGGAAGCACGTTTTTATGGACAACTACAGACGGCTTAATCACATCTGATCCTACACAGCTAACAATAGACATCTCACAACCAGGAACATATTTTTTAGAACAATCCGAGAATGGCTGCCAATTATCAACATCAATAAATATTACGTTAGATGCTGCAGTGCCTCAATTTACGATAAGCGCTCCTCCTTTATCTTGTGTAGATGAGAGTGTATTATTAAGTGTAAATTCAAGTGCTAATATTGTGTCTGCTATTTGGACAGGCCCATTCGAATTTACAAGTACTACAATAGAACCTACAGTTTCTCATGCAGGTAGATATACAGCTCTTTTAACAGATGATGCAGGTTGCCAAGTTATGGGATTTTACGATCTCGAACAAGGTCCTGACCAACCTACAATAGAAGCAACTGCTCCAAATATTTCATGTACAGTTTCTTCAGTGCAAATTTCTGTAAGCGATAATTCATATTCGATCTATAGATGGACTGGTCCCTTAGGCTTTGTTTCTAATATAGCGGAACCAATGGTTACTATTCCAGGAGAATATTTTCTAGAAGTCCATAATGCCGATGGTTGTAAAGGTTATACTTCATTAGTGGTTATCGGAGATGTAGGAATATTTGATTATGAAGTTACTGGGGAAGATTTCTTGTGTAATGGCGGTGTCGTTACCATCAGTGCTAGTTCAGAAGCTAGTAATGCTATTTACAGTTGGACAGGTCCTAATAACTTCTTTTCTTCATCCGCTACAAATTCAGTTGCGTCAGAGGGGACCTATTACGTTGAGATATTTGCGAACGGCTGTTATGTAAGAGATTCTGTTACCTTAATAAGAGACATATCAGATCTACCTGATTATAATGTAATGGTAGAGAACATAGGAGATTGTGAAAATCCATTATGGAGATTAACCGCGATTCCGTTAGCTAATGAATTTCAGACGTCGTTGGTGAGGTGGGGATTAACAGGTGTTGCTGTTCTTGGAACAGGTAATCAAATTGATGTTAATACAGCTGGCAACTATTTCCTTTTAATAAACACGTTTAATGGTTGTAGTGTTGTTTATCGTTTTACAATAGATCCGATTAATGGAACTCCAACTTTTAACATTATTCAAAAAACAAATGTGTCGTGTACTACTGGACCAAACTCCGGTGTTATCGGTATAACACAAAACCCAGATTATGCGTATAATTGGACTTCTGATGGTGGTTTTACTGCTGACACTTCCTACATTGCAAACCTTGCACCAGGATTTTACTATTTAACAATCACAGACATTAATACAGGTTGCGTATCACTTTATAGTGATCGGATAATAGCTGATACCATTCCAAGAACCAGTTCTATATCTAATACTGAGATAAATTGTATCAACCCTGAAGCAAACATATTCCTCACTGCGAACGGTGGTGGAAATACGTACGCATGGAGCGGCCCGAATAACTCATCGTTTACTACTAAAAATTTATCAATAAGTGAGCCTGGCCAATATATGGTAACCATAACCGGAGGCAATGGATGTATTACTTTAGATACTGCAACCGTTATCCAAGACACAGATCCTCCAGTTTTTTCACTTGCTGATACTAGTCTAGAATGTGAAACTCAATCTGCAACGTTGAATGCTAACGTAACAGATCCCGGAGTTATCTATCAATGGGAAGGCCCTAATGATTACAGTTCAAGTATTGCTTCTCCAGTTGTTTTTGGAACAGGACAATACAATCTTACACTAACAGGCCAAAATGGATGTATTTCAAATACAAGCATTCTTGTTTCACCTAACCCAGATACACCTATACCATCTATTTCTGCACTTGATACATTGACATGCGCAGATACTTTGGTCTCAATCTCTGCTGAAGCCAATGTTCCAATTGCTTCTTACCTATGGGACGGTCCTGGTCTTTTCACCTCCGACTTACAAAATCCTATGGTAAGTGAACCTGGTGAATATATCGTAACAATCGAAAGCCAAGAAGGATGTATCGCTTTTGATACGATAGAAGTAATTCAAGAATTAATTCTGCCTGAAGTAACTTATAGTTTTGATGGATCAGTTGAATGTATTGATATTGAATCACAATTAAAAGGAATAACCACCGATCCAGGAGCTACTTTTCTATGGACAGGACCCAATGGTTTTTCATCAACTGATCAAAATACAGTTGCGTTAGATACCGGTGAATATATTTATACAATACGTGGTTCTAACAATTGTGTAGATAGCGATACTTTTAATATAAGCTCAATTGATATCGATGTTATCAATACTTCTAACCTCATAAACTGCTATAATCCCAACATAGATATTTCTGAATTATCTGATAGTCTATCATACGACATCGAATGGGCTAGTCCTAGTGGAGTTGTTTCCAATGTTGAATTCCTAATACCTAATGAAACTGGTATTTATACTGGAATTGTAAGAGGCAGTAATGGATGTAATGCTCAAGTTGAGGTAGATATCTCCTACGATACGATAAAACCATTTGCTATGATTCAACAGGCTGGAACTATTCGTTGTGATGAAAATATTATTTCTCTAAATGCTAATGGTTCTTCAACTGGCAATGAATATTCTTACTCTTGGATGACTAACGATGGCATAATCCTTAATGGAATCGATTCTTTTGTGACTCAGATTCAAGGGATCGGCAATTACGATCTAATAGTTACCAATAACAATAATGGTTGTATTCGCAATACTACATATTTTGCACAAGAAGCACCTGTTGAATTTATTGATATTACATTGGAAAGTGAAAATCCAAGATGTTTCGGAGAAAATAATGGCTCCGTCAAATTTATAGAAGGATTAGGTGGAACAGGACCGTATACTTTTTCACTTGACAATCTTTTTTACGCAGATGATTCATTATTGAATAATTTATCACCTGGTGAATATACATTCTTTGCTAAAGACAGTTTTGGATGTATAGTGGAACAAATGTTCACAATTTTTGAAACAACTGCTTTAGAACTAGAACTTGGTGATAATATAGATGTTTTCCTAGGTGACGAAACTGAAATTTCTGCAAATACTAATCTTACTATGGATCAAATTGAATCTATAAGGTGGCAGATTGAAAATCAAATTGGTTGTGGAGATTGTCTTTCCTTTACTTTAACACCTAATGAAGATCTACTCGTTGAATTAACGATTATAGATGAAAAGGGTTGTACAATTACCGATCAAGTAAGGGTAAGAGTTGACCAAGAACCTGTTCTATTTAAACCCAATGTTTTTTCTCCGAATGATGACGGTGTAAATGACATTTTCTACATTTCGTCAAATCCTGGTGTAGCTCAAATTAAGTCAATTCTTATATTTGATAGATGGGGAAATAAAGTACATGAAAATTTTAATTTTCCTCCTGGTGATATGTCTGCTGGATGGGATGGTAAAATGAATGGACAGGTTCTTCAACCTGGTGTTTATGTATATAAAGTAATTGTAGAAATGATTACTGGTGACCAACGAATTGTGAATGGTGATGTAACTATATTAAAATGATTGCACTTTACTTAGAATACCAAGATGAAAATGAACCTAAAGATTGATTCTAATGGTCTTCTTCTTGGCTTCGCCGAACGATATCTATTACCTTTTCAAGTTGCTCCTCTCTAGTTAATTTGGAATTATCAATAACGATAGCATCATCAGCAACCTTTAACGGACTATCTTTCCGATTTGAATCTATATAATCTCTTTTCTTTAGGTTCTCAAGCACTTCGGTAATATTTGCTTCGACTCCTTTTTTCTTATATTCTTTCAACCTACGCTCTGCTCTTATTAATGGATCAGCTGTAATAAAAAGCTTAACCTTGGCATCAGGAAATACAACTGTTCCGATATCTCTACCATCCATTACAACATCTAGGTGGTCACTCATCGCTCTTTGAATCTCCACTAGTTTTTTTCTTACCAATGAAATTGTCGCAACTTCACTAACAAGACCTGATACCTCTTTCGTTCTGATTAGAGATTCAATGTTCTCTCCATTTAAAAGACATTCATTCAGTCCTTTGCTATGGTCAAATGATATAACGATATTCTCTAAAGCAGAACTTACAGCTTCCATATCTTCAAGATTAATATCATTTCTAATGAAATATAAAGTCACTGCTCTATACATTGCCCCAGTGTCAATATAAACAGCTCCTATTTCACTCGCCAGAGCTTTAGCCATAGTGCTTTTCCCGCACGCCGAATATCCGTCTATTGCTATTATCATATAAAAAAAGCCTTGCAGTTTTTGTTTGCAAGGCTTAAGTTAATTTTTTCTCTTTTAATACTCGTCCTCATTAAAAAGAAAATCATCTTTTCTTGGATAATCAGGCCAAATATCCTCCATCGTATCATAAATCTCTCCTTCATCTTCCATGGCTTGTAGATTCTCAATTACTTCTAATGGTCTACCAGACCTTATTGCGTAATCTATTAACTCATCTCGAGTCGCCGGCCACGGAGCATCCTCTAAATGGTGGGCTAGTTCTAATGTCCAATACATAATTAATTGGTTCTAATTTTAAATATAAATAATACTCATATTTCCCACAAAAATAAAAAAATAAAAAATCCACACAAGATTTTCTTGCTTTTATCCTGAGAAAATATTAAACATCCCTTCCGATTGGATGACTACCCAATCAGTTGTTCTAGATTCTCACGAGAATATTTAGGGAATGTTGTTCATCTATATTAATGAGAAAATCCAAAAAAGATTCCCAATTCACTAAAAAAAATGAATTTATTATAATATAAGCATTGCATCACCGTAAGAAAAGAAATTATACTTTTCTTTTACCGCTTCATTATAGACCTCCATTGCTAATTCATGACCTGTGAATGCTGATATCATAATCAACAAGCTAGTTTTCGGTAAATGAAAATTAGTTATCATCGAATTAGCTATACTAAACTCATATGGAGGATAAATAAATAAATTAGTCCACCCTTCCGCAGCTTTCAAGTTACCTGTCGCACTTACAGCAGATTCTATACTTCTCATTGAAGTTGTTCCTACTGCACAAACTTTCTTTCCAGCTTTTTTCGCCTTGTTAACTTTCTGTGCTGCTTCGTCCGTAATTTTGAAATACTCGGCTTCCATCTTATGCTTAGATAGATCTTCTACCTCGATAGCTCTAAACGTACCTAAGCCAACGTGAAGCGTAAGCTCTGGCAGTTCCACACCCTTCAGCTCTAATCTCTTCATAAGACTTCTGCTAAAGTGCAATCCCGCAGTTGGCGCAGCAACAGCTCCCACCTCCTTCGCATAGATAGTCTGGTAACGCTCATCATCTAAAGCTTCCACTTCTCTAGTGATATATTTAGGTAACGGAGTGTTACCTAATTCATTTAATACTTTGTAAAATTCATCATCTGTTCCATCATAAAAGAATCGAATCGTTCTTCCTCTAGAAGTTGTATTATCTACTACTTCAGCAATAAGAACATCATTTCCAGCTTCATCCGTAAAATAAAGCTTGTTTCCAACTCTAATTTTCCTTGCTGGATCAACGAGCACATCCCAAAGCTTAGAATCTCTGTTTAACTCTCTCAAAAGAAAAACCTCAATTTTAGCTCCAGTTTTTTCTTTAGTACCATACATTCTAGCAGGAAATACTTTGGTATTATTAAAAATTAAAGCATCTCCTTCATCGAAATAATCTATAATATCTTTGAAAACTTTATGCTCAATTTTACCTGTATCTCTATGAACTACTAACAATCTTGCAAGATCTCTCTCCTTACTTGGATATTGAGATATCAGCTCTTCTGGTAACTCAAAAGAAAAATTTGATAATTTAGTTCTCATTCTATTTTAATTTATGATGGTTATAACCAATACTAAAAAAAGCACGTCAGTATCCCTGACATGCCATTATTTATATTTTAACTAGAAGATTACTTAACAGAATCTACGATCGCCTTGAATGATGCAGGGTGGTTCATTGCTAAATCAGCTAACACTTTTCTATTAAGCGTTGATCCTGATTTACTTAAACCGTGGATTAAAGTGGAATAAGTCATTCCGTTTAATCTTGCTGCTGCATTTATTCTTGCAATCCACAATCTTCTAAATACACGTTTCTTATTTTTTCTATCTCTGTAAGCATACGAAAGTCCTTTCTCAACTGCATTTTTTGCAACTGTATAAACTTTTGATCTTGCTCCGAAATAACCTCTTGCAGCTTTAAGGATTTTTTTTCTCCTTTTTCTTGAAGCCACAGCATTTACTGATCTAGGCATTTTTTTCTAATTTAGTTCGAATCAGAGGACATAAAATCACTTTTCACCTGATTCCTCGTTAAATAATTAATTTTTAATTAAAGACAAAGCATGTCTTTTACTCGTCCCATGTCTGATTTATCAACTAATGTTGATCCTACCAATCTTGTCTTCGCCTTATTAGACTTCTTTCTTAATAAGTGAGAAGTACCAGCTTGGAATCTTTTAATTTTACCAGAACCTGTTACTTTGAATCTTCTTTTTGCACCTGAGTGCGTCTTCATTTTTGGCATAATAAAATATTTAATGCACGTTTTTTCAAATAGTGTGCAAAGATACGAATTAAATTGATAATTGAAAATGCACCTCTTACAATTTTATATACGACTATAAAAATTACATTTCAATCAACCTTGTACGATTGTATTTTTCTGAGACTCCGCTAGATTATTAACTTCACTAAAGTCTAGCTTTCTTTTTTATATGGATTAACTCTTCTTTTTCTTCTTAGGAGATACAATTACGATCATTCTTCGTCCTTCCATCTTTGGTAAAGCCTCCGCTGCACCATATTCCTCTAATTCTTTCAAGAATTTTAGTAACAATAACTCTCCTCTATCTTTAAACACGATCGTTCTTCCTCGAAAATGAACATAAGCTTTAACTTTTGCTCCGTCTTCTAAGAACTTCATTGCATGCTTTACTTTGAAATCAAAATCATGGTCATCTGTATTAGGGCCAAATCTAATCTCCTTAATTACAGTCTTTGCAGTCTTTGCTTTGATTTCTTTCTCCTTCTTCTTCTTATTATAAAGGAATCTCTTATAATCTATGATTTTACATACGGGTGGCTTAGCATTAGGGCTAATTTCTACCAAATCCATACCTAACTCTTCCGCCCATTTTTTCACTTTATAAGTGTCATAAATTTCAGGTAAGATTTTTTGACCAGCTACTTCACTTACATCGTCTAAATTATCTCCGACTAGTCTGATTTTTGGGATTCTAATGTTTTCGTTGATTCTGTGTTCTGCTTCTTTGCGAACTACTTTGCCGCGTGTTCTTCTTGCCAAATGTTTTTTTATTTAATTAATTAATATTGTTTTATTTCAAAATTGAAATAAGAAGTACTCCTTAACTAAGGAATACTTCTTATTGAAAGTTCATTTTAATTTATTTTTTAATATCCTCCGACTTCGTTTTTTTAGCGAATTCAATAACTAACCCATCTTTTTCCTTATTCATCTTAGCAACTAATTTGCTCTTTTCATCAGGATTATGAGTTAATATAAATTCAGCCAAAGGATCTTCAATATACTTCTGTATAGCTCTATTTAATGGTCTTGCTCCATATTGTGGATCAAACCCTTTCTCAGCAACAAACTCTTTTGCTGGGTTAGATAATTCAAGATCATAGTTCATTCCTTCTAACCTTTTGAATAGGTCTGAAAGACTGATATCAATAATTTTGAAGATATCTTCTTGACTTAAACTATTAAAGATTACTAAATCGTCTATTCTATTCAAGAATTCTGGCGAGAAAGTTCTTTTTAGTGCACCCTGAATAACAGATTTAGAATGCTCTTCTGTCGAATCTTTTCTCGATTTAGTCGCAAACCCTACACCTTGACCAAAATCCTTTAATTGTCTAACTCCAATGTTAGAAGTCATTATAATTAGTGAGTTTTTGAAATCAACTTTTCTACCAAGTCCGTCTGTTAACTGTCCATCATCTAATACTTGTAATAAGATATTATACACATCTGGATGCGCTTTTTCTATCTCATCAAGAAGTATAACAGAGTAAGGCTTTCTTCTTACTTTTTCAGTTAACTGACCACCTTCTTCATAACCTACATATCCTGGAGGCGCTCCTATCAATCTACTTACAGAAAATTTCTCCATGTACTCACTCATATCTATTCGGATCAATGAATCTTCATTATCGAACATATATCGAGCTAGTGCTTTTGCTAATTCCGTCTTCCCAACTCCCGTTGGTCCTAAGAAAATAAACGAACCAATAGGTTTCTTTGGATCCTTCAACCCTACCCTATTTCGCTGTATAGCTTTCGTAATCTTCTTTATCGCTTCATCTTGTCCGATCACCATTTTCTGGAGATCTTCACCCATATGAACCAACTTATTACTTTCACTTTGAGCAACACGAGAAACTGGAATACCAGTCATCATCGCAATGACTTCAGCAATATTCTCTTCTATTACTGGATAACGCTTAGACTTAGCTTCTTCTTCCCAATCTGCCTTACCTTGTTCTAGTTTCCTAATCAACTTAGACTCACTATCTCTTAAATCAGCTGCTTTTTCATATTGCTGATTCTTCACTGCTTGATTCTTAGATTCTTTAATATCCTCGATCTTCTGCTCTAACTCTTCTATATATTTAGGAACATGAATATTCTTCAAGTGTGTTCTGGCACCTACTTCATCTAAAACATCAATAGCTTTATCTGGAAGGAAACGATCACTGATATATCTATCACTGAATTTCACACATGCTTCTATCGCATCGTCAGAATAATCTACATTATGAAATTCTTCATATTTAGACTTGATATTATGCAAAATGTGAATCGCCTCTTCTGGTGATGGCGGCTCGATCAATACTTTCTGAAATCTTCTATCTAAAGCTCCATCTTTTTCAATGTGCTGACGGTATTCATCTAAAGTAGAAGCTCCGATACATTGCAATTCACCTCTTGCTAGTGCTGGCTTAAAGATATTACTTGCATCTAAAGAACCTGTAGCTCCACCTGCTCCTACGATAGTGTGAATTTCGTCAATGAAAAGAATCACATCTCTAGATTTCTCTAGCTCGTTCATAATCGCTTTCATTCGCTCTTCAAACTGACCTCTATACTTAGTCCCAGCTACTAATGCAGCAAGATCAAGCATCACCAATCTTTTATTAAAAAGTGACCTACTTACTTTCTTCTGATTAATTCTAAGCGCTAATCCTTCTACGATGGCCGTTTTACCAACTCCAGGTTCTCCGATCAAAATAGGATTATTCTTTTTCCGCTTACTCAATATCTGAGATACACGCTCTATTTCTTTTTCACGCCCTATAATAGGATCTAATTTTCCTTCCAAAGCTAATTTCGTAACATCTCTGCCGAAATTATCTAGTACTGGTGTTCTTGACTTAGAAGTACTCTTTCTTGAGTATCCTTCTGATCCTGCATCTTCTTCCATAGGCACATCTGAATCGGATGGTGTTTCATCCATATATTCTGTAAAAAATTCGTTTTCTTCCTGACTCACGTATTCTAACTCACTTTTAAAGTTTTCATAATCAATATCGTACTCATAAAGCACTTTGGCTGCTAAATTTTCACGATGTCTTAGAATGGAAAGCATTAGATGCTCAGGACTTATTTCATCATTCTTGTACATCTTAGCTTCTAAAAAAGTAACCTTTAATACTTTTTCAGCTTGTCTATTCAGTGGAATGTTTCCTACATTCAACTTTGTATCACCAGACTTATTAGAACTGGTATTCTCTTCTACCTTGTATTTAATCTCATTTAAGTCAATATCCATCGAACCCAAGACTTTTACTGCTAAGCTTTCTTTGTCCTTTAAAACGCCTAACAATAAATGTTCCGTGCCGATATAATCATGACCTAATCGTAAAGCTTCATCCCTGCTATGAGAAATGATTTTCTTTACTCTAGGTGAAAATTTCTTATTATTCATATATTTATTTAGGTATAACAATTATACTATTAATTCTGTTAGTTATCAATAGTAACTATGTTCTATTTACTAAAAAAAACGTGCCACTGTAAATTAACTGTTAAAATGGCGTACATTTAAGAACCATTTTACTTAATAAAAGTTAACAAGAGGAACAATTTTAACGCAAATATAACGGTTCACTTATAAATGTGTTCATTATCAGGAATTTATATCTTTATTGTAAATTTATACTTTGAAGTCATTTTATTTTAAATAAATTTGCAAAGATTGCTATTCCCAAAACCGCTTAACATAAAAGTCAACATAGATGAAATACAATGTAGATAAGGAAGATAAGTATTCTGTTTTTCAATTACAGGAAGAAAATCTTAACTCTTTAATCGCCCCGAATTTAAAGTCAGAATTCGTTTTTCTGAGAAATGAAGGTGTTAGAAATTTAATTTTTGATTTATCAGGCGTAAAGTATGTCGATTCGTCAGGCTTGAGTGCCATTTTGACCGCAAACCGACTATGGAAAGGTTACGGATCATTTGTATTAACTGGAATCGACCACCCAAGTGTGCAGAGATTAATCGAAATTTCTAGGTTAGAAACCATTCTAACACTTATGCCATCTTTACAGAAATCGATAGATTACGTCGATACTGAAGAAATAGAACGAACCTTAGATAAGGAGGTAGAGGATTAATATGAGCTTAACGCTTACAATTTTGGGCTGCAATTCTGCAGTCCCAACTCTTTCTCGTTTTACAACTTCTCAAGCGCTCCAAAATAGCAGCAAGACCTATCTTATCGATTGTGGTGAAGGTGCTCAAATTCGCCTGAAAGATCTTAAAATCAAAAGAACTAAAATTCACGAAATCTTTATTAGCCACTTGCATGGTGATCATTTTTTCGGCCTACCCGGTTTAATCACTTCACTTAACTTATCAGGAAGATTAACACCTCTGACCATCTATGGCCCTGCAGGCCTATCCAAGTTCATCCATACACTTAAAGAAATAGGAAGTATTTATTTGAACTTCGAACTAATCATCCATGAATTGCAAGCAGATGTCTTCCAGAAAGTATTCGAGGATCAATATTTAGAAGTATATTCTATCCCTCTAAAACATAGAATACCTACTACTGGCTTTCTTTTTAAAGAAAAAGAGCACCCTCGGAATATTTTGCCTCCTTCTATAAAAAAACATAAGCTTTCTATTGAAGAGATCAAAACATTGAAAAACTCTAAAGATGTTACTCGTCCTGATGGTTCTACACTTTATTATATGGATCACACCATCATCGCCAATAAAGCTGAATCCTATGCTTTTTGCTCAGACACCATCTACGATGAAGAATTAATTCAATACATCCAAAATGTGGATTTACTCTATCATGAAGCGACCTACTTACATGAATTAAAAACTAAAGCAAGAGAAAGAGGTCATGCAACTGCTCACGAAGCTGCATTGATTGCACAAAAATCAGGAGCGAAAAAACTTATTTTAGGCCATTATTCATCCAGATATAAAGATCTTTCTGTTTTTATTGATGAAGCTGAGAAAATATTTTCGAATGTTGATTTAGCGCTGGATGGCAAGGTTTTTCAAGTATCTGAGCACTAATTGCACCTTCCAATTTTAATCTTTTTTCAAAAAAAATAAATTTTCTAAATCAAACTTCTTGGAAATTTTAGATATACTTCTATCTTTGCAATCCCATTTGAGAAATCAAGTGTTTCTGATCATTTCAGAAATGGATTGATCGGTTAGCTCAGCTGGTAGAGCAACGCCCTTTTAAGGCGTGGGCCCTGGGTTCGAGCCCCAGACCGATCACTTCTTAAAGACTCAATAATTAATTTTATTGGGTCTTTTTTTATACACCCTATTCTCGGAATTGAAATAAATAAATTAATTGGACACCTTTCACTCTTCGTATCCGATTGAAAGCAAAACTATAGACCTAAAAAAAATAGAATAATGAAATGCTGGTCACTCATTAATGAATTACCTTCTCAAGGCATGCTTTAACATTGACCTAAATATTAATGCGCTCCTCCGAACCAGTTCTTAAAATCACTTACTCTCTCCCGACTAACGACCACCTCATCTGAAAATTCAGGATCAAGGGAAAGTTTTAATCGCCTATTAGAATGCACAATTACATCACTTATCGAAGAAATATTGACAATAAAGCCTCTATTAATCCTTTTAAATCTCGAAGCATCCACAAACCCTTCAATCTCCTCGATCGTATATTCAATTAAAAACTTTCTTCCAGATTGATGAACCAATAGGACGTCCCTTCCTTCCGCATAGAAGTAATGGATTTCATTTGTCAATATAGATTGAATGTGATTCCCCTTCTTAACTAGAAATCTCTGTTTATATCCTTTCTGTTTTATTTGCGTCAGCACTGGTCTTGAAATCGGCTGTGTATATTGACTCTTCAGATTATCATACTTAATCAGTGCCTTGGACAAAGACGTAAAACTGATCGGCTTTAACAAATAATCGATGCTATTCACCTTGAATGCATCTATGGCATACTCATCGAAGGCAGTCGTAAAAATCACTGGTTTTGTTACGTTCACTTTAGAAAATATTTCGAAACTAAGCCCATCCGCTAACTGGATATCCATGAAAAAGAGATCTACTTCATCATGATGGTCCATTATCCACGTAATACTCTCTTTTATGGATGTCAATTTCACCAGCAGTGTGATATCGATAGAACATTTATCAAAATACCTTTCCAGCTTCTCCGCAGCTAGTGGCTCATCTTCAATTAATACTACTTTCATAGAGTTGGAGTTTTGGCAATGAAATCACTTTTTCATCAATGGTTTCCTTCAAATGTATTTCTTGATCTGAATAGATTCTATATTTTTCGACGACTGGATTCAATGTTTCGGTGGTCAATCTCGAGTTCAACTTTTCAACAGGTACATATTTAATAACAATTCTACCTGAATCAAATCCAATATTTATACGCATTGGTTCTGCTAAAGCGTAAATCGTACTTCTAATAATCTTCTCAAAGATAAATATCATGCTGCCAGGCGGCACATATCCTTCCAGATCTTGACGATACGCCACCTCCGTTTTTCGGTACGGCATTGCATTATAAATTCTGATGAGGATTTCGACCATCTCTATCTCCTCATTGACCTCCACCAACTCTCGATCCATTTTTAATAAGTTGTATCGATACAGTTGAGAAAAATCGTCTGTCAATCGTTCTGCCATATCTGGATCTTCCTTCATGATCACAATTAATGTCTCCAGACAGTCGTACAGCAAGTCAGCATTGATCTTATGACTGTAATCAATAAAATCATGTCTTACTTTTTTAATCAAGGCCTTCTCCCCTTCTAACTTATGTTTATTAATCGTATACATTAACTGATTCCCTTTATATAACAACAAATACATAAGCGTAATAAAGCCAAAAATGGAATTAAAAATGAGGAGCTCTCGCAAATTTGGCGTGTAACCTAGCACTTTACTAAAATATAGATTTATGGAAAAGGTTACTATCAAAACCGATCCAACGATAATCACTAAAAACTGAAATATTGTCCTTATGATTAAGGCATCTAGTTTATCAAACTTGGCAAAGATCAGTAATGAAAACCGACTGTATTCTTGAATAATAAATGCTAAACCTATGCAAACGTATAGTTCTTGGCCAAGGAAATTTTCACTTAACTGTTCTACATTGTTATTGATTAGCAACATTAACAAATAGACAATTATTCCGCTAAACAAGGGACTTAGCAATCGAAAGAATGGAAGATGTATGAACAGTTTCTTCATTTAATCAATGGTAAGTACACGGTAAAATCACCATTACTTTCGACTCTGATCGCTTGTTCAGAAATTAGCTCGTATCTTTCAGCAATATTCTGAAGTCCCACTTTTGTAGAATGCCGAACGGATTCTTTCAGGTTTTTCTTGTTAGAAATTTGTAAATGGTCATTCTGATCTTTAATGCTAACCACTAGTTCATTTTCTGCATTCATCAAGTTATGCTTGACTGCATTTTCCAAAAGCATCTGCAAGGTCAAAGGTGGAATTTTGGATTTTAAAGCCTCTTCTCCTACAGTTGTAATAAGCTGCAAATGCTTTCCGAACCTGATTTTCATCATTTCCACATAAGAGTCAACAAACTTTAACTCGGTGTCAACATTGACCAAAGGACTATCGTATCGCTTTAATACATAATCAAATGATTTCGCCAATGATCTGATAAATTTTTCAGCTTCCTCCACATCCTTGTGAAATAGTGCCGAAAGCGCATTCATGCTATTGAATAAAAAATGCGGACTCAATTGAGACTTTAATGCTGCTAGCTGCAAGGTAGTTTGCTTCCTTTGGAGTACTTGATGTTCTAGCTGTCCTTTGTTATATTCATAATAAGAATAGAATATGAAATAAATGATATTAAAAAAGATCGATAAGCACAACATGATGATAAGCAATTTGATATGTATACTTGTCACCGTCTGACCAAAAACATTAAGAAAAACAATGCACATCAGGGATGGCAAAAGAGCAAGCGTAATGATGCCGACTAACATGCGTAGCCCTACATTATTTCTCCAGCTGATATACCGGTCTAACTTTAGAGAAACCCATCCTGACAGGTATGCGATCATAATTCCTAGCACAGCACACATCATCATTTCTAAAGGGTCGTTTTCTGCGTCAATATTCAAAAAAACATACACAGAAATACCCAATAAAATACCGAGCCCAATTTTCAGAAGATTCATTATTTTCCGTAAATGCATTCCCTAATTTAGGGAATAAAATTATTTAATTGCGTTTAGAGCTCTTTCTTTACTGTGATCCGAACTGATTTCATCAGCAGCTTTCCGATAGGCCTCTTTTACTTGATTAGAACTGCTTCTTACTGTGGGACTAAATGAAATAAGCACTTCAGAAATAGTATGATCTGAATCTATAAATTTGATCGCATTTAAGATATTAACTAAGCTTGCCTCTGACAATTTCTTATCATTAAACGACCTAAATGTTTCACCTTGTAAATGACTAGAATCCATGCTAAGATTAGCTCGAATTAACTTTTCTATAATGGATGGAGTGAGTTGCTGGTTATTTATTATGTTCCTTAGAACTTCACTTTTCTGATGTTCAGAATTAACGTCTTCCGTTACTAACATTAAAACTCTATCTAATTCATTTTCACTAAGATCCTCATCTAACATATTCAACAATATATCGGCTCTATGATGATCTGAGTCAATGTTATCTAGTAAATCTAAAAACAATTCATATCCACTTTCAGAAATCCCAGGCATACTCAAGGCGATCTTTAACAAGTCAGCCTTATGATGATCTGAATTGATTTCATCTGCCGATTTCAAGACCAGGTCAATGTTTCTCGGATTCATTTTCTTCGTTCTAAGAATTTCTCTAATAATATCCGCTTTGTGGTGATCTGATTCGATTTCATCTAAGATTGAACATAAAGGTTCGAGCTCATCGTCATTGATCAGCTCCGATCTGACTGCTGTCTTCAAGATTTCAGCCTTATGATGATCTGAATCTATAGATCCCACTGTTTTTATATATTCAGTAGTTACGTATTTATTACGAAGAAAGCTATTCATATTATATTTCAGAATATCTGCCTTATGATGGTCAGAATCTATATCTGAAATTTCTTCTAAAAGTGGAATATAATCTTCATTCCTTAAATTTTTATTCAATAGCAACTTCAGATACTGTGATTTGACGTGATCGCTATTGATTTGCTTTACTTCATTCACTACTGCAGTTGCACCACCATTAGCAAACAGTCGATCGACCCTCTTCTCCGAACCTAAGGTCGTTGTTCTAACCACTTCTAGTAAAATCTCTGCCATCCATTTCTGACCTTCAGGACTAAACGGCACCTCTTTCGTCCCTACATAATATGTCTTCACTAACCTGCCTCCTTCCTCTTCTATATAAACTCTCCGCCTACTTCCAAATGCGGATTTCTTAATCTCCATAAAACCACCATCTGAAATAGCAATTACATCAGAATCATCATCTGAAAGAGTGATCTCCCCTTCATACTCTAAAGAAAAATTAGCTCCATTCTCGGTTTTCACTTTCATAGTGGTTTTACCATTCGTCTGATTAATGCTAATCGAAGAAGACTGACTGTAACCGATTAGTGGAATACTTAGTATGAGAATAGTTATTAGTGTTTTCATTTTTAAATATTTAGTCATTCAATGGTTTAAAGGTGAGTCTTTTATATTCATTGAAAAAAAAGAATGTATTGAATTGGCCTATTTCTGTAGTGAATCGTACAGCTTTCTATTATTGTCAATGTTAAATTCGAATTTCCGATAGTGGTATATGCATTTATATGTATCTATAATTATACCCAGTACCTAAATAATTAGAAATGAATATCCAATACCCTGCCCTTGGCCTGCTTATATTATTTATAAGCGTATTATTAATACATAGTTGTGATCTAAACAGTGCAACTTCATCTGACAAAGATCTCCTTATCGGTGACTGGCGGACAACAAGCTTCCAAGTCGATGACAAAGAAAATCTAAATACCATATTTGAATCTGTAGACATGCAATATGATCGTGCTGGTTCTTCTGTTTGGTTATTTACTGACTTAGATGGCAAAACAGAATCCGTATCTGGTAAGTTCGAAGTAGAAACTGGAAACCTTAATTCAGTATTGAAGTTTATCGATCCAGAATTTTCCATGGTTATCAATGATACTTTGTATTTATCTGGCATATCTGGTAGCAATGCCCAGTATTTTATTAAAGCAGTAAAGTATTAGAATTGCTTCGGATAAATCTTATCTGATTGTCAATGTTTTAATAATTCATATTTTGTCACCCTCACTTTTCAAGAATATAATGTTTTGAGAGGAATTCAAATATTCTCTACTCTTCTATTTCTTTCTTTATAACCATAGCTTAAATTGGCCAGCATTCAGTGTTCGACGCTAATAAAAAAAGATTTAATATACTCGAACACATCACCGCAGCTTAAATTTTAGGCTCATACAGCTTAATATTTGCTCAAAATTAAATATTGTCCATAAATTCTACGATATTCAAGATTCGTAATTAAAATAGACATAAATGCCAACCACTCGCTTACTGTTACTGTTAAGTATTTTAATATACTTCTCAAGTTGTAGCATTGATCCTCATACAAATGTATTTAACGATTTAAAAAAGGAAAGCACAACTGCAATTTCAACATTCCCTATGGAATCTGTAGACTTAAGCAGTTTCACAACTTTCGAATCCAAGGGAAAAAACTGGCAACTTGTAGGAGACGTATATACTGATTTCAATGATGGGTCAACATTTGAACTAACTAACGGCACAGGTATCCTTGCCAATAAAATGCTCGACTCAGGAAACGATGCCCTATATTCCACATTTGAACATGGTGATATTGAATTGCAATTTGAATATTTAATTCCTAAGAAATCAAATTCCGGAATTTATTTTCAAGGAAGATATGAATTGCAACTTTTCGATAGTTATGGAGTCGAGACTCCTAGTGTTTCCGATGCTGGCGCTATTTATGAAAGATGGGATAACAGCAAGCCTGACGGCGAGAATGGATACGATGGTCATCCACCTTCTGTGATTACAAACAAGGCTCCAGGGTTATGGCAAGAAATGAAAATATTTTTTAGAGCCCCAAGATTTAATAAAAATGGAGAGAAAACACAAGATGCTAGATTTGAATCTGTTTTTCATAATGGTATTTTAATCCAAGATAATGTTTCTCTCTCTGGACCGACACGAGGTCCATTTCTAGAAGGGGAAGCAGCTTACGGACCAATTGTCATTCAAGGTGATCATGGAAATATTGCCTTTAGGAATATCAAGTTTAAATCTTATACCCAAGATTCGCTTACTTTAAGCGACTTAACTTACAAATATTTTGAACATCCTTACGATGTTACCTTTCCAGAATTTGACACTGTTAAAATTTTAAAAAATGGATCAGCTACATCGCTTGATCCATCGGTTGCAAATGAAAAAGAAGATCATTACGGATTAATCTTTAATGGGAAATTACATGTACCAGTATCAGGAGAATATCTATTTAAGACGGCCATTGATGATGGTGGTGCATTATGGATCGATGGCAAGCAAATCGTCCACAATGAAGGTGATCCAGGATATTCTGAGCAAAACGGCATTGCAAAACTCGACAGCGGCGTTACTGATTTTGAATTAAGATTTTATGATAATGTATGGAGTGCAACCATAAGGATTGATTATGAAGGTCCACAGATTTACCATCACGTACTTGGAAGAAAAGCACCTTCCCCAAAGGCTAGGAATTCAAATGGTAAAATACTTATTGAGTCTGTTTCTGAACCTGAAATGTATAGAAACTTCACGGTTTATGACGGACAAAAAAGAACACATGCCATATCTGTAGGATCGCCAGATAAAATTCATTATGCATACGATCTTGAAGAAGGATCTTTATTAAAATTCTGGCGTGGAGGATTTGCTGACATGACAGGCATGTGGAAAAATAGAGGCGAACCGCAAATTTTAGAACCAATAAATGCATCCATAGAATCTGTAGCAGGTGTCCCCATCGGAATGCTTACTGAAGATCAAAAAAAATGGACTTCGTTATCTACTCAGAAGGTTTCATATAGAGGATATGAGATAACTGAGAGTGGCTACCCACTCTTCACCTATGAGTCTAATAATAACTCTTGGTCAGACCTCTTACAACCTTCTAGTGATAAAACAATGTTAGTCCGAAAAATATCTGACATCAGAAATACTTCAGAAATATCGATGCGTATAGCACAAGGAGAAATCATTAAGAAACTTCCTAATGGCTTATACAGCGTAGATGGCAAGTTTTATCTCAAGCTAGATGAGACCAGTAATCCTAAAATATTGACTAGTAACCAAAATGAACTTATTGTTTTTCCAGATGATTCTGGTCAAATCACTTACAGCATTTTCTGGTAATCCATAAATTATAAAATGAAACGTACAATACATATAATCATCTATTTATTTGCAATCCAATTATCAGCTCAAGTAACCAATGCGGTTAAAGAAGATGTATACTACTCTATTCAGGACATATTCATTCCTGAAAATATTGAACTAGAAGTAGGTGGTATGGTCTTTAATGATAAAGGAAGCCTAGGAATTACCACGAGAAGAGGTGAATTATGGGAAATCACGAATCCAAGCAGCAAGCAACCTGTATATAATAGATTTGCTTCCGGTCTACATGAACCTCTAGGATTAAACTGGAAAGATGGTTCGTATTATCTATCACAGCGAGGAGAGCTGACCAAATTAACAGATATAAACAAAGATGGTAAAGCTGACAAATATGAAAGCATTTATAGCTGGCCTCTAGAAGGGAACTATCATGAATATTCATACGGGCCTAAATTTTTACCAAATGGGGATATGCTCGTCAGTCTTAACTTAGGATGGATAGGAAAAGGTGCAAGTTTATCTAAATGGCGCGGATGGATTGTCCAGATATCTCCAGAAGGAGAATTAACACCCATTGCGACGGGAATGCGTTCTCCAGCAGGTTTTGGGTTTAATAGTCAAGGCGACCTCTTCTACACAGAGAACCAAGGAGACTGGGTCGGTTCAGGTCGGATGACCCACGTTGAAAAAGGAGATTTTGTAGGAAACCCAGAAGGATTAAAATGGTCTGGAGAGGAAGGATCTCCAGTAAGCTTGAAATTCGAAGATTTCCAAGATTTAGAAGAAACAACTTTGTACGATTATTCTAAAAAAGTAGAAGGCATCAAGCCTCCTTCCGTATGGTTTCCGCATACACTTATGGGAATATCAACATCTGACCTTGTTGTGATCCCAGAAGGTTTTGGTCCATTCGAAAATCAACTTTTAGTGGGTGATCAAGGACATAGTAAAGTCATGCGTGTCTTCCAAGAAAAAGTGAATGGTGTATACCAAGGCATTTGTTTTCCATTTAGAGAAGGTTTCGAATCTGGGATACTAAGAATGGTATTCGATGATGATCAATCATTGTATGTGGGTATGACAAGCAGGGGATGGTCTTCTACAGGAAAGAAAAAATTTGGATTAGAACGATTGGTATGGAACAAGAATCTTCCGTTTGAAATGAAAACAGTTAAGGCAAAGTCATTTGGATTCGAAATTGAATTCACAGACTTAGTGGACAAAGCAAGCGCAACTGACATCGAATCATATAGCATAACTGATTTTAACTACAAGTACCACCTGACATATGGTAGTCCTATTATTAATCAGGAAGTGAAAAACATTTCTAAAGTAGAATTAGATGATGATCAAAAAACGGTTAGAATCTATATCGACGGAATGCGGAATGGATATATTTATGAAATTGATGCAAAAAGCGTAAACGACAGGTCAGGTTCGCCACTCTTGCACAACAAAGGTTATTATACCCTTAATGAAATCCCTGCTGGAGAAAATGGCGTTGTAGATCACAGCGCACATAATATGCCTGAAGTTGAAACGAAGGATATTATATCTCCGAAAAGACCTACCGATATGCCTAAGTCATGGACTGAAGGACCAGACCAAATAATTACCATGGGTACAAAACCTGGTTTAAAATTTGACATTAGTGAAGTCACGGTTAAAGCTGGTAGCAAAATCAAGTTGGTTTTTAATAACAATGACGATATGTTACATAATATGATCATTGTTAATCCAGAAAAAGCAGATGAAGTCGCTCAGTTAGCCGTGGAACTTGGATTAAGCGGTTTAGAAAAAGGTTTTATTCCACAATCTGACGAAATCATTGCTCATACGAATTTAATGCAACCTCACACCTCTGATGCCATTTATTTTAGTGCACCAAGTAAGCCAGGGACTTACCAATATGTTTGTACTTTTCCTGGACATGCAGCCATAATGAGAGGTATCATGATTGTAGAATAATATATACTTTTAGGAATAAAGCATTGACATTAAAAGCAATAAGTCTTATTATTTTCTGGATAATTTCTTCTTTAGGAATTGACTCCTAGGAGCATTGCTTTCGCTCTGCATGATCATATTATGATAAATCTTAATGTAATACAGAGTTAATCATTAGAATCAGCGTAGAAAGTGTAAGTCATTTGATACAATAATAACACAATGCTAAAAGAGAAGTGAAAGTCTTTCATTTCTAAAACACATCAAATAATGAGTGATTTGTTTAGCTAAATGTAATCATAATCCATGCAATAATCCCAACTATAGCTAGCGTCGCTATAATATCACCAATTCCATAACTTGCTTTATTCTCAGCTTTTTGTTCATCACTTATCGCTCCAAAAGTAAGACCTTTGATTTGCTCTTCATCTGGTGGCGAAGACAGCAAACTCACTACTAAAGCAATAAGTACACAAGTGAAAAAGAATAATGCCCCGAAGGCAAGCCAATTAAACTCAGCAAATCGGTGGATAAATGAACCTGGATTCATGCTGGTGATAAAAGTTTCTGCCATTAATTTGGACATCCCTAATACCATTCCTGCAACTAAGGCTGCAATAGCACCATTCGCATTCATCCGTTTCCAGAAAATTCCCATTAAGAATACAGCCGCAATAGGAGGTGCTAAATAAGCCTGAACTTTCTGCAGGTATTCATAAAGGCCGTCAGATAATACAGAGATTACGGGTATCCACAGAATACCTAAAATCACTACTACTCCAGTAGCAATCTTCCCAATATTAACCAATGCTTTCTCCGGCTTTTCTGGATACAATCTTTTATAAATATCTAAAGTAAATAGCGTGGAACAAGAATTAAAAACAGACGCTAACGAACTCATTAATGCTGCCATAAGCCCTGCTGCCACAAGTCCTCTAAGTCCAGATGGAAGTAAGTGCGTCATCAAAACTGGGAATGCCTGATCAGGAGAATCAAAACTTATTTCACCTCGCATCTTTAAAGCTAAAGCCACTATTCCAGGAATCAAGAATAAAAATATCGGCATAATCTTCATGGCTGCACCGAAGATCGTTCCTCGTCTGGCTTCTTTTAAATTTTTCGCAGTCAAAACTCTTTGAACAATTACCTGATCTGTACACCAATACCACACACCTACCACAGATGACGTAAACACGAGTGGCAACCAAGGAAAATCAGGATCAGAATTCGGTCTCCACATATTCATATACTCAGGAGTAACAGTTTCCTTTAAACTACTCCACCCACCGACTGCATCTAATCCCATAAATGTTAATGTTGCAGCACCTATTATCAACACGATTGCTTGCACGGTTTCCGTATAAACCACCGCCTTCATCCCTCCTAATATGGTATATATTCCAGTTAAGACCACCGTAGATATCGCACCGACCCAAAATGGAATGCCCAGTAACGTAGAGACTACAATTCCTCCTGCAAATATGGTTACGGAAACTTTAGTTAGTACATAGGCAATTATGGAAACAACAGATAAAACCCACCTCGATCTGGCATCAAATCTTCTTTCTAAAAATTCAGGCATGGTAAATACTTTGCTTCTTGCATAGAATGGAAGAAATAACCACCCAAGCATCAGTACAATCCATGAGTGAAGCTCGTAAATTAACAGCGGCATCTTATCTCCAGCACCATTACCTGCTAGTCCTACCACATGCTCAGAACCAATATTAGATGCAAAAATAGATGCACCAACCACAAACCAACCTACATTCCTTCCTGCTAAGAAATAATCCTCTGTATTTGTATTTTTTTGTCTTATTACCCACCAAGCTATCCCTAAAAGGATTACAAAATAAAGACTTAATACAACCCAATCTAAGGAATCTAAACTTGTCATCTTTGCGTTTTATAGTTTTACTTATTGGTCTTCTGAAATACCTAGATATATTAAATTCATATGTCTTCCTATCCTATTCTTCTTAATTTAAGAACACAAAATCTATTACATCTACTTTAAATTCGGTTCTTTCTTAATTTCACTCAGAAAGAGTTTGCAATTGTAAGTTATTTCTGCTAATAAATTTTAATATTTGGGTAAACTTAAAATTTAATCATGATAAAACCAATAGCAATCCTTCTAAGTTTCTGTTTAATCACAGCATTTTCAACCAAACAAAAAAAAGTCATCTTTTTTGGTGATTCTATTACTCAAGCTGGAGTGAACGATATTGGATACATTACTAAAATGCAAAAGATTGCAAAGGACGAAGGCTTTGCAGATAAAGTGGAATTAATCGGAAAAGGAATCGGTGGCAATAAAGTCTATGACCTATATTTAAGAATGTACGATGATGTCCTTTCCCATAATCCAGACATCGTTTATATTTATATCGGTGTAAATGATGTATGGCACAAGCAAAGTCATGGTACTGGAACTGATGCGAATAAATTCGAAAGATTTTATCAGGCTATCATAGATTCAATGCAAGCTAGGCAAATTGACCTTATTCTAGTTACTCCAGGTGTCATAGGAGAAAAAACAGACTTTAGTAATTCATTGGACGGTGATCTGAACCAATATTCGAAAATCATAAAATCTCTAGCAGAAAAAAACAATACCGGGCTAATCGACCTTAGAGGAATGATGATTGACCACAACAAAACGAATAATCCTGAAAATATGGAGAAAGGAGTTTTAACAAGAGATCGAGTCCACTTAAATGAGAAAGGAAATGATTTTGTTGCCAATATTTTCTGGAAAACATTAAAGGATAAATTGTAACGTATTTTTCCTAAACCGATCTTCATGGGTTTGCAACTATAGCAAACAATAATATCTATTGCATTGGATAGCAAATAATATTACACAACAACTATGTAGTACTTTATGTGCTCTTGTGAAGGTTTGTTCGTGTTAATTCTTTGGGGTTCTTTCAGATAATCAATGTTTGACCCTTTCTCAATTCACACTCCGAAATTGACACACATTTCTATTCAAAAAGTTAAAAAACAGCCTTCTAGCTAAAACAATATTTTGATTTCAATGTTAAAGTGCTAAGAAAAAATGACCGTACATCCATCAAGTGCAATTTTATTCTTAAATTTTAATCAATTTAAGAATGAAGCAAATCTTAGCCATTCATATTCTGATATATTTCAGAGATAGAAGCATGCAGGAAACGCTTACATTCTAGCATTAAAAAAGTAAACTTATTCAGAAAAACAACCTGACTATTTACTATGAGCAAAACATCCTTAATAAACCTTCTACTAATTTTGCTCATTCTACCAATTGCCCATTCACAAGAAAAAATAAAAGTAGAAAACATAGAAGTTACAAGTACAAAAGTCATTAAACTTGGACACTCTGAACCCATTCGTGAATTACAAAAACGTGCAAGAACGTCACCAATAAAGAGGAGATTAAACAAGCGCAACAAACAAGTACCCGATAATTTCAAAGGTCGAAGAGATCGTAGCAAAGCCGTTCATCTCAATATTGAACACCTAGGTAATGATCCACTTCGTCAAAAAGAGACATCAGCAGAAAGCACTAAATCACGGATCCTTCATAATTTTAATGGTATAGGAGATTTCGGATCTCCCCATGATCCATCTGGAGATGTTAGTGATCGATATTATGTACAAATGATTAACGCTACATATATCGGAGTGTACAATCTGGATGGAGCGTTAATTTCGGAATTTAGTGCTAACACTTTATGGTTTGAATTTTCTCAGAACTCAGCAGGAGATCCGATTGTACTTTATGATGAAACAGCAGACCGCTGGATCTTAACTGAATTTTCTAATCCTTCAAACATTCTGATCGCCATCAGTGATAATGGAGATCCACTAGGTAGTTACAGTGCCTACAACTTTAGCACTCCTAATTTTCCAGATTATCCGAAATATGGATTAAGTCCTGAATTTCTGACCTTCACATCTAATGAAGAAGGTAGTGGTCAATTACATAATTACTTTATCGACCTAAAAGCGTTGTATGCAGGTGATAATGAAGTGAATATGCAACGTATCAGAGTTAATGGTAACAACTCGACGGAGGCAGGCTTTTTTGTTACCACTCCAGTAGACTGGAACGGTAGAACAGCACCATATGACAATAAACCCATTACCATACTACTTAACGATAGTTCATGGAGTGGTGGCCCTGCTCAAGACCAAATAGAAGTTTTTTCCTTTGATATCGATTTCTCAAATGAAGGCAATACAGAAGTTACAAAGACAGTAATTCCTACGACTCCATTTGACTCTTATCCTTGTGCAGAGAGTGGGTTTGGTTTTGCTTGTATTCCTCAGAAAGATGGCCCAGGCTTAGATGGAGTTCCAGAAACCATCATGAATGTTCCGCATCTAAGGAATTTCGGAACACATGAATCAATGGTTTTCGCCTTTATAACCGATGCAACAAATGGAGACAATATCTCTGGAATTCGCTGGATGGAATTGAGAAGAACTGGAGCGGACAGCGAGTGGGCACTCTATCAAGAAGGCACATTCGCTCCAGATGATGAACTTCATCGCTTTTTACCTTCCATAGCAATAGACGCCAAAGGAAGTATCGGTCTCGCATACAATATATCTAGTCCAGATATTTATGTAGGTGCTCGATACACTGGTCGAAATGCAGCTGACCCATTAGGCAGAATGACCTTAGAAGAAGTAACGATAGTAGACGGACTCGATGTTATCTATTCTGGCGAGCGCTTCGGAGATTACTCTCAGATGTCAGTATCCCCTAATCATGACGACACCTTCTGGTGGACATCTGAATATGCAGGTGAAGGCAGACAGGTTACTCAGACTCGTATTGTGGCCTTTCAGATCAGGCAAGACTCCTTTGACTTAACCGTGAAATCTATTGACAATCCAATAACTTCATCTGAATTATCTTCTGAAGAAAAAATTTCAGCTACGATTCTAAATAGTGGATTAAAACAGGTTTCTAATTTTGAAGTTGATCTCTTACTTGATGATGCGATAATTGAATCCATTGTGGTTGATCAGAACATTGGCCCAAATGACTTCTTTCAAGTGAATTTTTCTTCACTGATTGACATGTCACTAAAAGCTAATTATGATTTTGAAGTAATCGTGAGATCTGATTTTGATGAGAATCTAGCCAATGACACGCTAAAAACAGTTATTCGAAATCTTCATGAACTAGAAATAGATATTAAAGGACATATCCAACAAGGAAACTGCACAGATACTACACAAACTTCAATTTCTATTCTGAATGATGGTGCTCAGACCATAGATTCTTTAACTTTCGAAGTACTCGTTAATGAAGTAGTTTGGGATACTTTCAGACTCAAAGAAACAATTAAATTCGGAGAACGTAAAAATGTAATTTATAAAAGTATTGACTTACCTAACGGTTTTAATACCATTGATTTTTCATTGCTTTCTATAAATGAAAGTCCTAGTGATGGTATCCCTGAAAACAACAACTTAAGGCTTTCCGCTGAGCAACTGCCTCAAGACCACTTCATTACCATTAATTTTACAACTGATAAGTTTCCAGAAGAAAGTGGTTGGAACTTGTATAGCCAGAATTCTGGAGAACTTATCGCAAGTGGGATATTAGAATTACTAGAAACTACCATTTCTACTAATGCGTGTGTTAACCCTGATTCTTGTTTCACATTTATAGCGACAGATACCTATGGAGATGGAATCTGCTGTAACTATGGTAGTGGCAATTTTAACATAACCGATAATGAAGGCTTAATAATCGTTGCTAATAATGGTAATTTCGGTCCGCAAGCCGAGATCTCATTTTGTGCACGTGGCACAGTATGTTCTTTAACTTATTCAACAGACATAACAGATGCGACCTCGGAATCTGCAGCAGACGGAATTATTCTCATCAATGTTGATAATGGTATAGCTCCTTATCAGTATAGTATCGACGGGGGAAAAAACTTCCAGACCGATGCAGTTTTCTCAGCACTCTCATCGGGTGACTATGATATCGTTGTGAAGGATGCATCTGGAATTTGCGAATTAATGGAAACGGTTGCCGTCAGATTTACTTCTCAGGTCTTAGATTACTATGGTAATGAGGTTATTATTGATATCAATCCTAATCCCACATCCGACTTAATTAAAATAAACATTTCAAGCCAAGATCTCTTAGAACCAATGATTGAGGTACAAATCCTTGATCTTACTGGACAGATCCTCCAGCAAAGGAAAATCAATAAGTACAGTGGGGTCTATACAGGTACATTTTCTATGATGGCCTACCCTGCCGGAACTTATCTTATCAGAGTAGATCAGACATCCTTTAATTACATGCAGAAAGTGATTAAACTCAACTAACACGCCTAGCAAATTCACCATTGCTCGTGGACTAGTAAGCTAGCAAGGATAATGTCCACAGTACAACAATTACATTTACCGATTAATATTATCTTCACGATTTATTTCAAAATTAACAATAAGTAATGATTGATTTTATATCACAACCCTGGCATTGGGCAGTGTCAGGTGCAATGATCGTCGTAGTCATGGTACTACTCACCTACTCAGGAGGACGATTCGGAGTTTCATCTAACCTGCAAACACTGTGCGCAATGGGCGGTGCAGGAAAGTTTAGTGACTACTTTAGAATAGACTGGAAATCTAATATCTGGAATCTAGTATTCATTGGTGCTTCTGTTATTGGTGGATTTATAGCTTCTCAATATTTAGCAAGTCCAGAACCCGTGCAAATTGCTGAAAGCACACAAGCTTACTTGACGACTATCGGTATCGAAACACCACAAACCATGAGTGAAGGGACAGGCTTTGTACCGTCTGAAATCTTTTCAGAATTGGGAAAACCAGTGAACTGGGTACTGCTTGTACTTGGTGGTTTTCTTGTTGGATTTGGAACCAGATATGCCGGTGGTTGTACATCTGGGCATGCTATTAGTGGATTAGCTAATTTGCAATTGGCATCACTTATTGCAGTGGTTGGATTTTTTATAGGAGGTTTATTAATGGCATGGGTTATACTACCCGCAATTTTATCGTAATGAAGTATTTAAAATATATATTGATTGGTATCCTCTTCGGGATCGTAATGACAAAATCTGAAGCTATTTCTTGGTTCCGAATTCAAGAAATGTTTCGATTCGAAAGTTTCCACATGTATGGAATTATAGGAACTGCCGTAATTCTAGGAGCCATAGCTGTTCAGATCATGAAAAGAACACAAATGAAAACCATTAATGGCGAAGCACCCAAATTCACCATTAAAGATGGGGGAGTATTTAGATTAATCGTAGGTGGAACCATTTTTGGCCTAGGTTGGGCAATGACTGGCGCATGTCCTGGACCTATGTTCGTCCTTATTGGCCATGGCGTTTGGTCTATCCTAATTGTGATCGCCTCAGCTTTACTCGGAACATTCGTATATGGTCTGATTAAACATAAACTACCACACTAATAAATGTCTACACTTGCGATCATTCTCGCCATATCCGCAGCGCTACTCTTAGGAATCGCTAAAGCAGGACTGAAAGGAACTTCGATACTTATCGTTTCCTTTATGGCCATCGCTTTTGGCGCAAAGGAATCTACTGGTGTCCTTCTTCCGATTTTAATTGTAGGAGATATTTTAGCCGTTATGTACTATAATCGCCACGCCCAATGGAACATTCTAATTAAGTTCTTGCCATGGATGATTCTCGGAGTTCTAATCGGTGTCTTCGTAGGTAAAGATCTAGACGAGTTTCTGTTTAAGAAAATGATGTCTGTCATTATTATCATCAGCGTAATCATTATGGTGTGGTGGGAAAGAAGCAAAAAGCAAATTCCTCAGAAAATGTGGTTTGCCGGTCTTACTGGAACCGCAGCTGGTTTTACGACAATGATTGGAAATCTAGCAGGCGCATTTGCTAACATCTACTTTTTAGCGATGCGAATTCCGAAAGAGCAATTCATAGGAACAGCTGCTTGGTTATTTTTTATTGTCAATGTTTTTAAAATCCCCTTCCATGTCTTCAGCTGGAAAACGATTAATCCTACTTCTTTAATGTACGATTTATATTTGGCACCATTTGTCGTTATTGGCTTTTTCATTGGTGTTAAAATCGTGTCTTACTTTAATGATCAGGCTTACCGAAATTTTATACTTATCGTTACAGCAGTAGCAGCGATCATCTTACTTATTAGATAAGAAGAGCGATTAAACAATGAACAATACACGCAAATCATTAATGGGTATAAAGCCATGTATCCTAAATATTATAACAAATTGATTATAAGTAATTAAAAATAATCATATTTTGACCAAGAATTAAACAATATACATTTTGGACGTTCGCTACCCAATTGTTCGATCATTCGTAAAATCTCCTTATTTGGATATTTTTGGCGCTGGATTAATCCTAGTCATTTCTATCATCAAAAACTTTCATGGTACCATGTACCAAGGCGGTGAGATCATATTCAATGTTCCCATGTCTGAGATTGTAAGTAAAATGGGTAATGGCGCATTTCCACTTGGCTTTGTCTCTATAATTTCTGCTATGTTCTCTATGCTTTCGACTAGATTTATAGGCAAGCAAAATAATACTGGTAACATCATTGGAGTATTTACAACAATCACTGCAGGAACTATCGATTATTTATTTGGGAACGCTTCAGCGATCATCACCTACCCTCTTACCTTTATCATTATGAATTTTGCGGTATTCAATTGGGCAAAAGGTGAAAAAATAAGGAAACTAGACTGGAGATATTATACCATCATGGCTATAGGAATAGCGTTAGGTTATGGCTTGGTTTACCTAGGAGCTTATTTATTCGGAGGGAAAACGGACGCTTTATTTTTAAATACGGTAGCCATCACGTTCGGTCTATCGATTGGTGCTAATATAAGTTCAGCATTGAAGTATGAAGAGACTTGGCTTTCATGGATGATTTATAATGTAGTGCAATTGGTTAAAAACTTTCTCCAGCTCAATTTTGCCAATGTGGCTAAATATATTTTTTACATGGTCAATGCCATTTTTACACTTGTCGACTGGAAATTTAATGGCGACAAGACCAAATCCCATGGAGTTCTAAGCACGAAAACCTCCTAAAGCATTGATCACCTTCTAAAATTAGTCTGAAGCGCTTTCCCTTTATTTTTAATGGGTTTTCCGGTCTGTAGTTGATCGATAGCCGCATTAATATTCATGTGGTGCTTCTCTATTTCAGTAAGCATTTGATTTTTGTATAGCATATCACGAACTGGCCCTTTCACACCACACATATGCAATTCTATACCTCTACTTTTCAGCATAGAGGTGATATCATGAAGAATTTTAATTCCTGTACTATCAATATTATGCATGTTACTTGCATCAAGCACGAAGTATTTCAGCTTAGCATACTTCGGAATATTAATAATTTTTGACACTTTATCTTTAAAGTACCCAGCATTCGCAAAGTAAAGTTGCTCATCAAATCTAACAATTACGGTACTTTCATATTCTATTGCATCCTCGAACCTCTTTATATTCCTAAATTCATTCGTCCCTGGAACCTTCCCCAGAATGGCAACATGCGGTTTACTACTTTTAATCAAAACAGAAGCAATACTGATTACAACACCTATGAGCACACCTTCCTCTATTCCGAATATCAAAGTACAAACAAAAGTCACTACCATCATTAGGAAATCCCTCTTATGGGTCTTCCATAAGTGAACCACTTCCTTAATATCGAATAACCCTACTACAGCCAATAAAATAATCGCAGCAAGAACAGCAGATGGTAAATAGTAGAATAGAGGTGTCAAAAATATCAATGTAAGACTAATTAGCCCTACGGTAAAAAAAGCAGCAATGGTGGTTTTCGCACCTGCACTGCTATTAATAGCGGATCTCGAGAAACTTCCTGAAGAAGGGATGGATTGAAAAAAAGCTCCCACCATTTTAGACGCTCCGATTGCTATTAGTTCTTGGTCTACATCGATGTCATAATCTTTATGCTTAGCTTGAAGGGTCTTAGCAATACTTACACACTCCACAATTCCGATCGTTGTTACTGTCAGGACAACAGGAATGAGTTGTTTAATTTTACCAATCGAAAGATCAGGTATAGAAAATGACGGCAATCCCTCAGGAATCACACCTATGATGTCCACACCTTTCTCATCAAGGTTAAAAAAATAAACTAATACTAGACCTATGATAATTACAAATAATGCACCTGGTATTTTTTTATTGATCGCTTTCAGAATTAACATGATTGCAATTGCCCCACCACATATTACTGTCGTTAAAAAACTAGTCTCACCTAAGTGCTCCATAGTATAACCCAGTCTACTAAAGACTGAATCGAATCTCGGAATAACTATTCCTAGAGCATCTCGAAGCTGAGTAGATAAAATGATTACTGCTGCAGCCGAAGAGAAACCTGTAATCACGGGTAATGATATAAAATTGGCAATAAATCCAAGCCTGACCAGGCCTAGCAACCACTGACAAAAACCGATCAGGAGTCCAGCGGTGATTACTAAACCGAGAAATTCATCCGTTCCAGGTGTCGCAATGGAGCTGACTCCTGAAAGTACTAATAATGAAGATATCGCTACAGGACCGATCGCTAACTGCCTAGATGTACCTAATATTGCATAGACGATCAAAGGAACTATTGCTGTATACAACCCATAGATAGGTGGCACACCAGCAAGTAATGCATATGCTAATCCTTGAGGAACTAATATCGTTGCTACGGTTATTCCTGCAATAAAATCATGCCTTAACATTGACTTATTATAAGTCCGCAGCGTCTCTAGGATCGGGATAATATTCCTGATTCTTTTCATGAGCTGCCAAGATAACTATTCGAAATAAACTATGCGAATTTCAAAAGCAAGATTAATAGGCATATTCCAAGCCCGATAAATAGGAAAGATCTTCCCCATGGAGTTGCAGTATGAATGGGAGATACGTCACCATTGATCATAAATCCAGCCCAGTAAATCTCGTCACGCATTAACGGATCAGCCTTTTCAATGTACTTGATCTTTGATTTTTGCAAGGCAACATCTTTAGGCATTCCATTTTTATAGTTCTTGATAAAGTTTAGGATAATCGGTTGCGCTGAATGATCATTGGCGCGCCATAAACTCATCAACACTGACTTCGCACCCGCATACTGAAAAGCACGAGAAAGACTCATTACCCCTTCCCCTGATTTCAGCCCACCACCTCCTGTCTCACAAGCACTTAACAAAACTAAATCAGCTCTTAGATCCGTATTCATAATCTCATCAGTATGCAAAATTCCATCTTCCCCTTCTTCCTGTGAGTTAAAATACAAGTACGAATTCAACTCATTCGTTGGGTCTATCTTAGCATGTGTAGCGAAATGAATAAAATTAAAATCTGGCGCCTTTAAATAGAAGGCTTCCTCTTTTGCATCTTCCCCTTTCAGTACAGTACTTTTAAAATAACTGGCTGCTTTGTCTATTTCAACCGATGCACCTGGCAGAGGTACTAAATCATTTCTAAATGCAAAATCCTTCGAATCACTTGTTGTTGTCCATGTCGGAGCAATGCCGAGATAATTTAGTTTTGTTGTAAGATCTCTAGACTTTATCAATGCTTCTATATTCACTTGATATGAAAAAGCGAAGTCATATAAAAAGTAGTCTTGTGTTTCTTGATTTATAATTTCTTCAAAGGATATAAAATGTATAAATCGATGCGGAACGATGCTTACTCGACTAATCGACTTGTCCTTTAAGTACTCCCATTCCAAGTCAAATGTCAACTCTCCTGTATTCGATTGTGAGATAAAATCTGTCCCTTCTGAAGTCAGCACAACAGCATAAACACTATCTTCTAAAACGTAGTAATCTATTACGCACATATCTTCATCTATCTGCGTCTTGATAAAGCTCAATTCTGGTACTTCTAAAGTATACTTTCTCTTATAATACAAGGGGTATTCCATTTCTAATGCGGTCATCCTTTCTTCTAATGCTAGCATCATCTCCTCTCCTCCCCTCTTTAATATTTCTATTTCTTCTATCAGATCCGCAGGCACTTTTCCCAAATAAGCTGCATTCTCTTCACTTAAGTTATCCCAAAAAGAAGCCGACTTTGCCATTTCTATCGTCTTATAAACATCTGCTAGTTGTTCTTCTGTGGGTTTAAGTCGATATTTATCAACAGATAATTCTACAGCATAATCAAAAATGCCTTCTAACCTTTCATTAAGGTAATTCTTAGATTCACTTCCTAGATACTTTCGCCTCATTTTAGTCAATACTTCTATCGCTTCATTAATAGAAGCCCAAGCCCGATCGACCGATATAGATTTGTCAAGTTTCGAAGACAACACGAGCAATTTTACTTTAGAAAGATCATCTCCATTGACTGAAATGGCGGTCGCTTCTTGGTAAGCTAACCTAGCACCATCCATATCATTCACTTCTATCTTCCACTCGCATAATCTAAGGAAATTTTCTAAATCTGGATCATCTCTTAATGCGCTTTCTAAAATTTCTATGCCTTCATCAGGAGCTCCCGAATAGTACTTACAGATCGCAATATTCGACCTTGCGATGGCTTGTTTCCTTACATTTCCTTTGAATAATTCTGCAGCTTGTTCGAACATCTCCTGCGCTGTTCTAAATTCACCACTTTGAACATATACTCTTGCTGCATCATTCAGGTGAGATCCCAAATCTTCCTTGCTACCGTATCCTTCGTATACTTTCTCCGCTTTTTTAAAATTGCTTTTTGATTGCTCTAACTGATTTAGTGATGCTTGAACTTTAGCCAAGTTATCGTAGTATTTTCTTAAACTCGGATGATCCGCTTCATAATTTTTCAGTTTTATCTCTACCGCTTTTTCTGCAAATACTAATGCATTATCAAGGTCACCTTTCTTGCGATATGCCTGGCTTAAGGTTAGATAAACTCTATTATAATTCTGATCATCAGGGTCTAATTCTTTATCATAAATCTTTAGAATTTCCTTTAATTCATTGATACATTTCACATAATTACCTTGTCCATAATAGTTATTACTATTGTTCATTCTCGTGTATGCAACCTCTTTACTTAACGAACCATATAATTTCTTTTTTAGGTCAATGGATTTCTGATTCCACAAGATAGATTTAGAAAATTGTCGCTTTCTAGAATATAACACACCGAAATCACCTAAAACTCTAGAAACTTCATCACTTTCAGGTCCAAATAAGGCTTTACCATCCTCAAGTGTACTACTCAGATAATCTTCACTTTGCTCATAGTTTCGAAGTTTCATATAATTATTCGCAATCCTGTATTTCACTTTGAATATCAAATTATGAGGAGAGTCAAGCTGTGCTGATCTAATGGCAAGACAAGAGTCAAAAGCAATTGCTGCTTCTCGATATTCCGCATCATAATAAAATTTCTTGCCTTGATCATAAAGATCTTGAGCCTTTTCTAGATCTAGACCAGATTGACCTATAAGGAAGTGGCAGGTTAATAAGAAAATGATTACTATACGCATTAGTTCTTGCTTTTCATAAGCCTAGAAACATATCCTATCGGTTTTTTAATAAAATTTAAAACCCTGTTGTTGTTTTCAACTTGAATATATTGAATTCTAGCATCTTCTAGTAAATAATCGGGAAGATCAATTCTCATATTTAGATGAATCACCCTACCTTTTTTCAATTCAACGGGCTTGTTGTGTTCATTCAACCCTGTGAATAAGCGTTTAGTTAGACTAACATCGATAACATAAAACCCTGTTTCATCTATATCTATTTTATTGATCAGTGCTTTTTCGAGTTTATAAGATACGCCAATTTCCTGGAGGTTGCTAAAAATCTTTTGAGCATAAGTGGAATAAGGCAGTTCCTCTTTGTTGAAACTGATATCATCCACGACCTTTGCTGAGCTAGCGAAAAGCGTGATAAATTCAGCATATTTTCGATTGTCAAAGGTTTGGTTTTCACTGTCCCAAAAATTACCGACATCCGTGTATCTATTTAAAGTGGCTTGAACAACGGCCAATATTTTTTCCTTTTCAGCTTCCGTGATTTTGTCATGAATTGTAAATGCTGGAGATAATTCGGGTTCTATTTGCTGAGACACGATGGTTAATAAGGCCAAGATTAAGGTTTTCATATTACTACTTTTGTTTCATATATATTTTAGTCTTAAAAAGTTACCTTTATGAACAAAGTTTTTTCATAGAATGAATAAATAGGACCTACAATAAAAATTTAATCACTTAGGGTAACCTTTTTATTAGCACTGATATTAGTCAATGAGTAAAGACAAAAATTTAATTTATCTAGAGGGCATAAAAACTCGGAACAGTAAAGTTATTCAGGAAATATACGATGATATATTACCCGGAATAACAAGCTGGGTAAAGCAAAATGGAGGTCAATTAGATGATGCTAAAGATTTATTTCAGGAAATGATTATATCAATTTATAAAAAACAACAGCAAGGTGAATTCGAGCTTACCTGTACTTTCTGGTCTTATTCATTAGTGGTCTGTAGAAATTTATGGTTTGCGAAAAACCGAAAAAAAGATAAGATAAAATATCAAGAAGATGTTGGAAGTGATCACGTTTCTTTAGATCTAGATATGCAATCGACGATAGAACAGCAGGAACAAATAATGATCTACAGGAAACATTTTAACAGCTTAGCTGAAAAATGTCAAAAAGTACTTTCTATGTTTTTCGCCAAGGTGAAAATGTCAGAAATTGCTAAAAAATTAGATACTTCTGAGGCGTACATTAAAAAGAAAAAATTTAAATGTAAAGAAGAACTAGTAAGCAGAATTAAGGCCGATGCACTATATGAAGAACTTAGCGAACTATGAAAAAAGATAACAAATTAGACAAAGTCTTGGCATCTGAATTTTCGGAAGATGTATTAGATCTTAAAGACAAACTCAATAAAATAACAGGAAGTCAAAGTGCGGAAAAGAAAAAATCCAAACTCCTAACACTAATCCTCCCGATTGTAAGTATTGCTGCGGTATTTTTATTAGCTATAATATTTCTCCCTTCACTTTTAGATGGAAATTCAGCGAAAGAAGTCTATGCTGCATATTATGAACCTTATCCGATGGCCCTTAACCAAAGAGGCGACTCTGAGCAATCTCTAAATGATGCCATAAATGACTACACTTCTAAAAAATTTGAATCTGCTGCACAGAAATTCAAAATTCTATACACCAAAGATGGAAATAATGTGTTCCTACTTTATGCTGCTAACGCTGAACAAGCAATGGGAAATTATCAATCTGCTATAGACCTATATGATCAAATCATCGTTAACAACGATCCGAAAGTCACAGAACAAGCTTCATGGTATAAAAGTCTAGCGCTAATAAAATTAGATAGAAAAGTGTTTGCTCGAGAAATTCTGTCTTCGCTGAGCGAAAACCATTATAAGTATGAGGAAGCACAAGCTATCTTAAAATCTCTATAATAATTGAATTTCATTATAAGTTCGTGACCTTCACATCTTGAAAAACAAATTCTTTCCTGTTAATCAAGTAAGCTCTAAACTGCTTAGCAAAATGCTGCATGCGCTCTAATTGTTCAGATGTAAAGCCATCCACACTAGGCCCATATGCCATGTGATTTTCTGAAATATCACTTTTCTCGCTCAAGCCCATTAAATCCTTATTGATATCAGACATTTCCCAAGGATGATCTAAACCTAGAAAGTGCCCCATTTCATGTACCAATGTTGTTTTTTTCTCTAATGCTGAATAAGCAAGAAAGATTCGATCGAAGCTGGGTGAAGCATCAGCATAATCTTTATGACTAGCACGAAAAATAGGCGTAAAACCCATTAGTTCCGCATTCATTTCTTGAATAACATAACTATCGAAAATATAAATATTAATGGAACCTTGGTCCTCTATATTTTCTACAAGGCTATCTATCGTTAATTCCTCAACTCCAAAATATTCTTTATGAAGATCTGGTAAGTAAGCATGTCCCTCATTGATGAAAAAATGATTAACCTCGAAAATGATAGTTTGCTCAAATTCCTCATTGAGATACCTTACATTTTCTCTAATCTGACCTAGTGTCGCCGCGTCCACATCACTTCTATTCATCATATAAAAATTCACATCCATGACGGGAATCTCTACCATATTTTTTGAAAGATTAATAAAAGGATTCAGATCGCTGGAATTAAAACTAAATAAGAGAAGGGCGATCGCCTTAGCAATAATTGTTTTATAGAAATTGGTCATGGCACTATTAAATTTTGGGTTAAAAATAAATAGCATTAGAATATACTATAACTGAAACGCAAAACTATCGGTTCCCCTTATATTAAAACCGTTAAATAAATAGTTAAATTTTAAATTTGCCTAAAAAGTACGGCTTCTAACTGCAACAAAAAAATAATTTCAGATGTGTTACCGTCTGATTACCTTTATCTTAGTTACAATTATTTTCTAGTATATGGAAAAATATGTTCTTCTTTCGTACCATCATCATTTTCTATGACCACATAAACATTCATTTTATCCTCAGAAACCTTTTCAAAAGTCAATCCATCAAAATAAGCGAATCCATCCTTCAGCTGGACTAGCTTAAATTCTACAGACTTATCCTTCTCTTCCCAGCCCGTTAGATCTGCATTGAAATGCTTTATTCTCATGATTAAGGTTTGCTCTTCTTGAGATATCGTCATCAATTCATAAATGTACACAGCCTCATCACTATACAGCTTAAACATTCCCATTAGAGAACCGCCAGATGACGCATTCCAAGTTTCTTCCGTATTCCCTCCGAAAGCAGTCCCCCGCCAGTCACCTTGGATCCAATCAAGAGAAGAAATAGACGCGCTAGGAGAGCCAACGATGCTGTCGTAAAACAAAGTATGCTCAAATTCTACGTCCTGTGCATGCATCGCAGGTAATAACAAGATCTGAAAGAACGCGAACCAAACAAAAAATTTAATTACAAAGGAACGACACATGTTAATATTATCATTTGTAAATATTTCAAAATAATTCATTTTTTATATAATTTTTTAAACTATAACGTTTTTTATTTAGGATAAGGGGACATAATTATTAAATTCGTTACAATTATTTTAATTTAGACATATTAATATAGAAAACATAATTAAACAAAGTATGAAAAAAGAGACGATTTCAATACATGCAGGATATGATACAGAACCCACTACTAAGTCAGTTGCGGTTCCGATTTATCAGACTGTAGCGTATGAATTTGACAATGCTCAGCACGGAGCAGATTTATTTAATCTTGCAGTGGCTGGAAATATATATACTCGTATTATGAATCCTACGAATGATGTGCTTGAGAAAAGAGTCGCAGCATTAGAAGGAGGTATAGCAGCTCTTGCAGTTAGTTCAGGAGTAGCAGCGATTAACTATTCTATTTTGAACATTGCAGAAATGGGTGACAACATCGTTTCTGTGCCGATGCTTTATGGTGGATCGTACACTTTATTCAAGCATATGCTTCCTAAGCAAGGAATCGATGTTCGTTTTGGAGCATCAGATCAAGCTGCAGATTTAGAAAAATTGATAGATGAAAATACGAAAGCAGTTTTTTGCGAAACAATAGGTAATCCAGCAGGAAATATTGTAGATCTAGAAGCAATTGCTAAGATGGCACACAAAAATGGTGTTCCATTAATCGTAGATAATACTGTTGCCTCTCCAGCTGTTCTTAAGCCGATAGAATATGGTGCAGACATCGTTATTCACTCGCTTACGAAGTACATGGGAGGTCATGGTACGACTGTCGCTGGGATCATTGTAGATAGTGGTAAATTTCCTTGGGCAGATTATCCTAAGAAATTCCACATGCTTAATGAACCAGAAGAAGCATATCACGGAGTAGTATATACTCAAGCTTTCGAAGCAGCAGCATATATAGGAAGAGTAAGAACGGTAGCTTTAAGAAATACAGGTTCTGCCTTATCTCCGATGAGTGCATTTTTAATTCTTCAAGGAATAGAAACCTTAAGTCTTAGAATGGAACGACACTGTGAAAATGCAATAGCTGTCGCTAAATATTTAGAAGGACATGAAAAAGTAGAATGGGTACAATATGCTGGTCTAGAAAGCAGCCCTTATTATGAATTAGCTCAGAAATATACCGACGGTAAGCCATCGTCATTGTTGACTTTCGGAATTAAGGGAGGTTATGATGCTGCGGTTAAATTCTATGATAAATTAGAAATATTCAAAAGATTGGTAAACATCGGAGATGCTAAGTCTCTTGCATGCCACCCAGCTTCTACGACTCACCGTCAATTATCCGAAGAAGAGTTAGCTTCAGCTGGAGTTAAAAATGAAATGTTAAGATTATGTGTTGGAATAGAGCACATTGATGATATTATTGGTGATCTTGAACAGGCTTTTACCGCAGTGTAAAAGTTTTCACTTTACATTAATTGTTAGAATTTTAAAGCCTTTTGGAGTATGGACCAAAAGGCTTTTTTTATATTTGTCTTAAACAATTAGACAGAAATGGATACCGAAGCATTACAGGAAATCTTAGTTGAGTACACTGAAACCATAATAGATTTCCTTCCTAGACTTGCGCTTTGCGTAGTCATATTCTTAATTGGATCAGCCGTTATAAAAAAGATATTAAGCTTCGCTAATAAGACCATCGAGCATTCTAAGATTAGTCAAAATGTGAAGCCTTTTTTTAAATCTTTCCTTAGTATTTCACTGAAAGCGATTCTCTTTTTCGTCATCCTAGCCATCATCGGTGTTAAGACTGCTGGCTTAATGACACTCATTGCTGCACTGGGATTTGGTATTGCAATGGCGCTCCAAGGCAGTTTAGGAAATCTGGCAGCTGGATTACTTATTATGATTTTCCGTCCCTATAAAATGGGTGACTTTATCAATGTGGGTGATCATAGTGGAACTGTGAAAGAGATTCAACTTTTGAATACCATTATCACTAATCTGGATAATAAAGATGTGATTATTCCTAACGGATCAGCCATCAGTGAAAATGTAACAAATTCTTCTTCTAATGGTTACGTTCGTCTAGATTTCACGGTCTACATGCCCTATAACGAGTCCTTCCCGAAGGTCCAGAAGTTGCTTTTAGATGCGCTCGAGCAAACTGAATTGATATTAAATGATCCTCAACCACAAATAGGAATACTAGAATTCGATACTCATAGCATAAAGTTAAGTGTTAAACCCTTCTGCCTTGTTCAGCATATGGAACCTGCTTATTATAATGCGACTGAGACCGTAAAAAAAGCACTTGGTGAAGGCATGATAAAAGTAGCTTACTCTGAAGGAGTAGAACTTGGTGAGATCGGAAAGTAAAATTGGGGAAGGTTGATTTATTAGAGAGGCTATCTATGTCAATGTTGGAATAAGAGACTTAAGTTTTCTCTTTTAAAATTAACCCACTCCATTGAACTAATCCACCTTTTTTTAGATTAGAAGAAAACATCAAATTCCAATTTAAAAACTTATGAGTCAGTGGATGCCTTGGATTATTTTAATCGGTTATGTTCTCATCTTATTGTTTATTGACTTCTTTGTCCTTCATAAGAAAAATGAAGTTCCATCTGTAAGACAAGTAGCCTTCGAATCCATATTCTTTATTGCCAATGCTTTAATTTTCTCGGGACTAATTTATTGGTTCTATGAAACAGGATTGGTAGACAATATGAACAACCTAACTCCTGGAAATGCCATCGTCAAGTATCTAACTGGTTATGCTATAGAACTATCTCTTAGCATCGACAACTTATTCGTGATTGCAGTCATATTTGCCACTTTTAAGGTTCCAGACATTCACCAGCATAAACTATTATTTCTAGGTATTCTAGGCGCCCTAGTATTCAGAGCAATTCTAATCGTCCTAGGCTTAGTGCTCATCAATAAGATTCAAGGAATGACCTTCATCTTTGGCCTGTTCTTATTATACACTGCGTTCAAAATGCTGTTTCATAAAGATGATTCAGAGAAAGAGAGTAAGCAAAATTGGATTCTGAAACTGTTCAATATCAGCAACAGAATAGATGGTGGAAAATTCAGAACCAAAGTCAATGGAAAAATGGTCTTCACTTCGCTTTTCGGAGCTTTGCTGACCATTGAGTTTACTGATTTACTATTCGCACTAGATAGTATTCCTGCAATTTTCGCGGTAACAACTGACCCATTTATCGTTTATAGCTCGAACATCTTTGCCATTATGGGCTTAAGATCAATGTACTTTTTCTTGTCTAAGATGCTAGATAAATTTGCCTACCTTAAATACTCCGTTTTTGTAATCCTTCTATTTGTTGCCGTTAAATTAATGGCTGCTAATTACCTTCATTTCCCGGAATGGGTTTCGCTAGCTTTCATAGGGTTATCATTAGCTTCGGGCGTTATCTTTTCGTTAGTAAAAAATCGTCACAATCTTAGTCCACATTGACCTAAAAATAAATCACTTACTCATATCGTAAAAGAAACCTACACTGTAGCTAGGCGCCGCGGCAATGATCTCCCCTCTAAATGCAGACGCTACAGATGCTGAAAAACCAACTCGCTTAGTTACATACAAGGCTACTTCAGCTCCATAACTCGTGTATTCCGAATTATTAGAGAAAATACTAGTACTTGAAAAAGTCTCTGCTGTTTCCCCATTTTTCAACGATTCTACCCCATTCACTCTGCCGATGATCCATAATCGATTCTTTATAAAGGACAATCCTCCTTCTAGTCCATATCTCACTTCATCACTAAAGCCGTTGCTTCTATTGTTAAAACCTCCGTATGTACTAAAGTAAGCAGAAACGCCCTTCGAAAGATTGAAACCTTGGCCTGCATCGATTTGCAACATTTGATTAAACTCACCGTCTCCAGTTTGTAAATTTTGCTGACTTCCAGCGGAAGCGATGCCCGTCGGTAATCCAAGAGTCAGTGAGATGGATACTGGGAATTTCTTATTAATGGCATATTTCAAACTAATATCCACATCGCCTATATTATTGATCGCCTCTCCTGGAACGATCACTTCTTTCGTTGTGTTCGACACCAAGTTATTCATGTAATTTCTGCTTAATAATGGCGCATATATGGTTCCTGTTAGTCGATTCGTAAGTCCATACTCAGCATAAATAGTAGTGTTATACAATCCGGTAGTAACATTAGGATCTATTAAACCCTGATCCGTATAATGCTGATTAAACACCAGCCACCATTCCGATACTTTAAAATATAAGTTACCTTTTTTCTGTGGCCATGGCCCACCAGCATGCAGACTGAATCCAAAACTAAGCAAGATTCCTATAAAGAGTAATTTTTTCATTATTCTACAATTTCGCCGTGTCCAACTTTCACATTGAACGGTTTACAAAAATATAATACGTATCTATAATCCTCGATACCGACATTAGGAATGGTATAAGAATGTGCGCCTGCAAAAACTTCCACGGCTTGAATTTCTAGTGCATCAGCTGTTGTATTCGGATTATTACTTAGATATACAAATAGACCAGGCAGTGCCGTGGATGCTTCGTAATCGCTACCAAAATTAAGTTGAAGATCACTACCCACTTCAGCAAGGGTGAAATCACCTTGCAGTTTATAGCTACTGGTCGTCTGAACGGTGCCTTTCTTTCCAGTTATTTCCGTTTCTACGGTATTTCCTCCCACACTGACCTGAATGATATCTATCGCTCTGCCACCCTCATATTCATATGATGCCTGAATTTCAGAAGAACCTGCTGCCAGTGCCGTTGCAAAACCCGTATCTGTAATAGATATAATCTCTTCAGATCCACTTGTCCATACGGCCGCTATTTGCTCTTCTTGACCAACATTGTTCAAGTACGAAAATTCAAATTGGTAAGATGAATCTATCGCTAGAGAATCAATAGAGTTCGTTATCCTTAAGACCGGATCTACCCGATCATCGACAAAATCATCGCCTATACACGCACCTAACATGAGCATGCACACGAGAAGTATCCCAAATATATTCTTCATCTTTCTTTCATCTTTTCTTTATTTAATGATTCACCCCTTTTCTAGTATCCAATCAATTAAGGCAGCTGCATGATCTAAAAACAAGTATGAGTTCATCCTGCTAATAGACAAACTGCTGAGTAATGGAAAACGTTGCTTTCGAAATCTGTTATCAAACTAAAATGCAATCGCTCGGACATCTATAAAAAAAGATGCGGTAAAAATGCTTGGATTATTTATCTTACTGAAAAAATACTTTATGCGTACTAAATGGTTACTTCTATCACTTACTATCCTTGTTTTTTCATCAAGTTTTATTTATATGAGCATGAATGCTAACAAAGAATTAAGACATGTCGTTCTTTTTAAATTTAAAGAAGGTACTTCCGACACGGAGATCAAAAAAGTAGAAGATGCGTTTTCAGCACTTCCTTCTAAAATTCCACAAATACAAGCCTACGAATGGGGACTGAACAACAGTCCAGAAGGTCTTGATAAAGGTTTCACTCATTGCTTCTTTCTGACTTTTAATAGTGAAGAAGATCGAGCAGTTTACTTGCCACATCCAGATCATAAAGCATTTGGTGCTATTCTCGGGCCTGTCCTAGAGGACGTGCTAGTTGTAGACTACTGGACGAAGTAAAAGCCAATTTGACAGCGCCGTTTCCCCAATAACAAATCAGAATAAATCATTGAGAATCTGGCGCTTGTTACGGCTAACGCTTAATCGTTCCCCATTAGATAAGATAACATAACCTCCATCATTTTTAAAGTACTTGCTTAACTCACTAATGTTAACGAGGTGGGACTTATGTATTCTAATAAATCCAGACTTTAGATAAGATTCTTCTATGGTCTTCAGCGTTTTACTTACCATCAATTTTCTACCGTCTTTAAAATGAAAAGTAGAATAATTACTGTCCGCTTTAATGTATAATATATCTGAAGGATCGATGAATTCTACACCATCTTGAACAGGAATTCCTATCTTCTTAGACTGAGATAGATCATCGCGAAGCGCCCGCAACATCTGATCATATTGCTGCACGTCTATTTTTTTACGTTTTTCAACGACCTTATCTACGGCCATTCTAAGCTTATTACGATTCACTGGTTTTAGCAAATAATGCATAGCTGATAAGTCAAAGGCCTTAATAGCATATTCATCATACGCGGTTACAAAAATCACTTCGAAATCCACAGGCATTAATCGTTCTAATAATTCGATGCCACTGGTCGCTTGCAAGTGAATATCTAGAAACAACAAGTCAAATTCTTCTGTTTTTAAAACTTCAAAAGCTTCTTCCGAATCTTGGATCTTTCTCACTAGTTCTACATCTGGACAACTCCTACTTAGTTCGAATTCAAGTGTCTTCAAGCAATGATTCTCATCATCTACAGCAATTGCTCTAATTAATTCTTTGGCCATGTTTTGGTTTTTTGATAAGGTATTATGACAGATACTTTCGTACCTATTCCTTTGCCTTCAGCATCTGTAAGATCTTCTATTTCAATGTTATTTGCTATTTCTGATCGAGAAAGGCGCTCCTTTGTAATCAGAATTCCGAATGATCTCTTCCTACTGTGTTTCTTTTCTATCACTTGACTCTTAACTCTTCCGACACCATCATCTTCGATTGTAATAATCACTTTGTCTGCCACCTTTTTTATATCTATTAACAACATTCCATGCCCTTTCTTGTGTATAAAGCCATGCCATATCGCATTTTCTATAAAAGGCTGAAGAGTAAGCGGCTGGATATAAGTGTCTGGTACTTCGTTATTAATCCGGTAGCTAAATTTTTGTTCCAATCTAATATTTTCAATATCCATATACAACTCAAGTGCAGACAATTCCTTCTCGATTGGTATAAGCTCTTCTCTACTATTGGCCAATATTAGTCTAATCAAATCTGAAAAGCTCGTTAAATAATCTGCTGCATCTTCTTTACTATGTTCAATAATATATGACTTAATACTATTCAAAGAATTAAAAATGAAATGCGGATTCATTTGTGCCCTTAAAGCCTCATTTTCTAATGTGACCATCCTTGATTTCAATCTTGAAACTTCTGCTGCTTTCACTAGCTGGTACTTGTAGTAAAAATAAATCAATAATCCACTGACTAACATTATTCCGCCCATAAACCACCACTTTTTCCAGAATGGACTTTTTATTTCAAAAGTCTTGAAAACCGGATTACTCCAGTCTGAAAATTTGTGTTTCGCACATACTTCGAAGGTATAAACTCCTGGTTTCAAGTCTAAAAAATATACCTCGTTGCCCTGATAATCAGCATTAATCCATGGATTCTCTGGAGATAACCTATACTTGTATTTAACGTCAAGGGGCTTAGTCAGGTCGATGGATTCAAACTTAATTTTAATATCGTTTTCTTGAGGTTTTAGGACATCATAATCAACTTTTGTCTCATTCACTTTGAAAGAGCTGATCTGCACATAAGGAATTTCATTATTAGTGGAAAGGTTTTCTTCGTCTACATAATAAACTCCTTGCGACATAAAAAATAGATATTGATCTAACCGCTTCATATATGTCCTTCTATCCACATTAATTAAGCCTTCATCTACTCCCCAGAAATTAAAATGGTTGGAGTTATCTTTGATAACTTTTATGCCTGCTCTAGTCAGTATAATTTTCGAGTCCTCAAACCCCTGGATAATATCCATACCCTCACTGTAATTATTAAAGTGTTCGCGCTTAATTTCATCTGTAATATAAATTCCATCATTCTCCAATTTTCCTTTATAGGTCATACTATTCGCTATAAGCCAAATGTCATCGCCCTCCATTAAAAAATTATCAATAAATCCTAAACTAGTTTCTTTACCATTCAAAAAAATAGGATACAAAATCTGTTCTTTAGAATCAAAATTAAGAGTAAGAATACCATTTGCAGATGGTATTTGGATCATTCCAGCATCATCAACTTTGAGACCACCCATATATACATCACTTCTAGCTGTATAATGAATAGAATCTATTTCAAGTGTTTTTACATTTACCCGAAGTATGATTGGATCAGTAATCTTAGAAATGTATAAATGCTCCCCTTTATTGGCTATCAATTTCAATTTATTAGGTCCAGAAAAGAATTCATTATATCGATTAAATTCTACTCTTTCGAATTGCTGATTCTTTATGTTATATTTTGCCACTCCATTGCTGAAAGCAATCCATAAATCATCTTTTATCCTTACCATACTAAATGGAAATTGTAACTTCTTGTCTTTGTTAAATTTATCCGCAATTTGAACTTTCTTGCCGTCCAGATTTGAAATATGCAATTCATTAGTATAAAATGATATAAAACCATATTGGTTATCATTCAATTTCACGACTGAAGTATAAGAATGTTTTTCACTTCCTGGTACTAAATGAAAAAATTGATTCTGTGGATCTATTACATTTAATTTATTGTCCTGGGCAAACCAAAGACGACCATTATCCTCAGCATATATTCCAGTTATTTCATTATTCCCAAATTGAAAATATTCCCATTTTTTTTCATCAACATTAAATTTGACAACTTTAGCATTAGCCTCAGACCAAATCTCACCATTTACGTAGCACATAGAATAAGTTGGACTTTCTTCCTCATCTTCGTACCATGTTTCTTCCTTCGTTTCTATATTTACTTTGCAAAACCCATATCGATCCAGATTATTAAACCACACATCTCCATTTTCATCAAGTGTCATCTGAAGTGGCCTATAATTAGAAATAACTGAGATTACGTTTTGCGATATATCATATAAATAGAGACTATCTCCTGCGAGCAACAGTTGATTTGGAACTGAATCCACCACCAAGATACTTCTTATTTTAGGTTTCTGAAGCAGGTTTAGAAACACTTGCTTTTCCATATCAAATTCGAATAAGCCATGTTCGGATAAAGAAATAAAAACACGCCCACCTTCTCCAAATACGGTCTTTGTATGAAACCCTATAGCCTTCTTAAATAGATCAGGCTCTTTAAAAAGATCGAATCTTTCAGTAAACTCATTATAAATACCAATGCCATAATCTTGAATAGTAATGAATATTTTACCATCAGGCCTTACTTGAATTTCTGGAATAACGGAGTTTGGTAAATCGTTAAAAGTCTTGAACGTCTTTCCATCAAAACGATGAAGTCCAAGATTGCTCTCAAACCAAAGAAACCCAGAACTATCCTTAGCCATATTTAAGATCTTCAATTTGGGAAGACCATGTTGACTAGAAAAAGTAGTGAGAAATGGCGTCTGCTGCGCACACACCCATATAGGAAAAAATAATAAAAAGATCCACTTAATCATCACTGCTAGATATCTAAACTTCAATTAAGATACAATATTGAGCGATTAAGTGTGCTTTTCCCGTTAGTCTTCTTTCTGCTGGACTTATTTAACGGTGATTATTCAGATCGAATTGAAATACCATTGACGTATAAAAGGCCTTATCTTTTTTCTTTCTAGGTCAATGTTTATTCCTAATTTATCGATCCCACTTCCTGATGACCAATTCATTATTCTGAGGAAAATCTTCAGGCACAGGTTGTGTTACCTTACCCGTTGCTGCCCACTCACTTCCTCTCTGAAGAGTAGTAATAAAAGGAACACTTTCCATAGAATAATCCATGTGACCTAAGATGGTATGAAAGACTCTTCCTTTTCCATAATCGATAGCCATTAAAACCGGCTCATAATGACCAGTTCTCTTTTCATTCACTTTCTTATCTGAAAGTGCTGTAGCCAGAACAGTCATGTTTTTAGCTGGACCACGAAGCTTCTCATAAAGTTCATCTTTCGCATGCTTGAATTCTGCAGGAAGTCCTCTCATTACGGGATGATCTTTCGCTCTGTTCTGCATAATAAATTCAGATTGTGGCCCATGTGAACCTGCGCTTCCTACCCTTTTATCATAAACAAGGGAATCATTTTCATTGTAATAAACATAAGGCCCACTTGCTTCACTTCTATTATCCCATCCGCCAAGGCCGATCATTTCATTGTATGCTTCCCAGCTTCCCCATGAGTTATCAGCAGCATGTACAACGACTAATCCACCTCCATTTTTGATGAATTGTTCGAAATTCGATTTGACATCATCAGACCAAGTGCTTGCTTTCCAACCAAAATTCGATAAAACTAAATCGTACTTCGTAAAATCTGGTTGATAATTAGGATCTGGTACAGGATCTTTCACAGAAGTTCTTTCTATTCCATCGGCAAGTGGATACATCGTTAACAATTGTTGAATGCTATCTACTCCTTCTATTTTATTATGGTGAGGACCTTGCCATATATATTTTGTTCTAGCAATATCTACATCGAACAAGCCCGTTTCTTCTAGATAATCTTTCATCATCATGGTTGTTTTAGGAAATACACCATGATTATTCTCGCCATCTATAATTAATGCTTTCAGTTTTTGCTTTTCCATTTTTAAGGACTTGACTGATTTTTCACTACAGCTCAACAATACGATTAGCATCCCGAATAAGAGGACTGATATCTTAGACTTCATCTGTTATTTTTAAATTTTGCCTAAGATAATTAAATTCCTGATTTCGATGTGCCTCTTTTCTAGAAACACACACCTCCAGCCTACTCCAGTCTATTGATCTCCAGCGTAGCGACACCTATATGGCATATGATGACTTAGAGTATTACTGATTCCAACGAAGCGCACTTTTATGAAACCCAACTGTGCAGAACATTTTCACATCCGTGTGTGCTGAAACAATATTGTCTCCAGCGTAGTCAAACCTCTGTAGCCTCAGAGAGGCGTCATCTTCCCAGCTCCAGCGGAGCGACACCTTGATAGCGCCAAAGGTGCGACACCTTCATTTCCTTGTACAACAAAAAAAAACCGTTCAAATCAATGAACGGTTCTTCCTTATATCTTTCAAACTTGCGATTCTTAGCAAAATAGGCAACACCTATTACTTACCTCCAAGTTCCTTAATTTTGTATTCAGCTTGCTCTTTATAATCTCCCTCTTTCACTAATTTATAAGCAGAAATCGCTTCAGACTTCTTACCTAAACCTTCTAATGCAAGACCTTTAGCAACGTAAAACTTATCTTCTATTTTACCAGTCGCCTTTCCAGCTTCTATTGATTTCTCAGCAGTTTCTAAAGCCCCTTGAAAATCTTTTTCTTCCACCTGGCATCTTGCTACATAGTACATTACTTCTGGCATGTTCTCGAATTCTTCTACGAATTTTCCAGCTTTAATAGCATCTGCATATTTTTTAGCGGCAAATAATTTACCTACAGCTTGCTTAGACCTTTTCTTAGCTTCTGTTACTTTCTTCTCATCTCCTGCAGCTTTTGCTACTTTTGCTCCTGCAATGTATGCCTCAACAGCACCCACTTTATCACCTTTCGCATTAAGCACTTTTCCTTTTCCAATAAAATTAGAAGAATACTCAGGATTCATATCCGCTCCATTCTGGTAAAACGTCATCGCCTCATCATAATTCTTAGCTTTCAAAGCCGCATTTCCAGCACTATATGCTGCTACCGCTCCATTTTTTGTTGCTAATTTGATAACTTTCTCATCTTCGTCTGCTGTCGCTTTCTCTAAAGCTTTGGACATAAAGTCATATCCTTCTGCAAATTTCTTTTCTTTCAATAATGCTAATCCATCATTATACAATGAAGCTGCACTAGCCTCAGCATCTTGAGCTGATACAAGAGATAAGCTAAATGCAAATACAATAAGAAGTGCAAATAAATTTTTAAACTGAATACTCATTCCTAATTTAATTTTAAATCGTTTATATAATTGAATTTTATAATTCTTCCGTGAAGACCGTAAAAATAGAAAATTGTTTAAAAAAAACGAAATTCATTATTTCTACGATGCCTTAAACCCAATTTTTAATACGTAATTCCACTTGTTAGAGTTCCACATATACTTGTTTAACCTTTATTTAACGGTTTATCAAAATTGTAATTTTATTTCTCCGACCAATGGAATTATCCGCTAATCTAACGGTAATTCACCTCCTAACACACTTCTAATCATAATTATTCCATTCTTTAATTTGCTCCAGAAACAACCGATTGCTCTAATTTTCATGATGTATATTTCTGCATAATCCTTCCCCAATTTTTAACAATTATGCAACTTAACACAAAGTTAACATTGCTTTTACCAATAAATTAAAGTAACAAAATACATTTGCATCATACTATTATGCGGAAGTGGAGATTAGGTTTCGGACAAGCTTTTTCTCTCCTTTCGCTTATTACATAAAAGATACAATTTCTTAATATAGTGTTAACATTAGAAACCATACTTTTGCATATCGTTTCTTTTAAAATAATAGTAGATTTATCAATTGTCCGATGTTTAAACCAACACTATTTTTATGGCTCCTCTGTGCCATCACCTCACTCAATGCACAAATTGAAAGTCCAAAATTCGGTAAAGGATTACTTAACATTACAGCCGCAGACTCTTCATTTACAATGAAAATTGGCTTAAGATTCCAGAATTTAATGATTTCAAATTGGTCTCAAGATGAAAACAAATCTTTCCAAGATCCTGAATTTAATTTCTTAATTAGGAGGGCACGATTAAAATTTGATGGCTATGCCTTTTCACCTAATCTAATATACAAGTTTGAGCTTGGTCTTTCTAATAGGGACATGAGCGGTGGAATAACTTCAGATTATAGCAATGCTCCTAGATATATTTTAGACGCCTCTGTTTTGTATAAATTTTCCGAAAATTGGGCGATCCAGTTTGGACAAGGGAAATTACCTGGAAATAGGGAAAGAGTAATATCCTCTGGTAATCTCCAGTTTGTCGATCGATCTCGACTGAATTCTAGGTATACACTTGATCGAGATTTTGGAGTCATGTTAAAACACGAGTCTAAGATTTTGAACAACTTTATTGTGAAGGAAGTCTTTTCTCTTTCTCAGGGCGAAGGAAGAAATATTACCTCAGGTAATAAAGGAGGTTTAGATTATACTTTCAGAGTAGAAGCATTTCCTTTCGGTGAGTTTAAATCAAAAGGCGATTACATCGGTTCTGCAATTGTCAGAGAAGCAATACCTAAACTATCTATAGGTGTCACCTATGATATCAATGTTAATACAGCAAGGGAAAGAGGTCAAGGTGGAAGTTTCATTCCATTTGAAGGTGGCTTCGAGGGTAGAACATTATATACCTGGTTTGTAGATATGATGTTTAAGTATGAAGGGTTTTCGATGATGGGCGAATATGCTAATAAAAAGGCAGAAGGTGACGACCCAGTTGTCTTGGTGGATGGAAATGAAATAGGTACCTTCTACACTGGTACTGGAATTAACCTACAAGCAGGATATTTTCTGAATAAGATACATGAAGTCGCATTCAGATATACCTATATCAATCCAGATGCTGCTGTGGACCAAGACGAAACAAGATACACACTAGGTTTTTCTAGATTTATAGTGGGCCACAAATTAAAATTGCAGACTGATGTCACCTACCGAGACAGGTCGGTGAGCAATGATGAAATTTATTGGAGATTCCAGATGGATCTACATTTTTAATATAATACAACTTTAACTTTAAGAATTATGGAATTCGGATTTTGGGATGCTTTACAGATAATCGGTGCTCTATGCTTTTTCGTCTATGGGATGAAAATGATGAGTGATGGTATTCAAAGGGCAGCAGGTTCTCAGCTAAGGAACATCCTTAGAACAATGACTAAGAATAGATTCCTAGGAGTAGGAACAGGTTTCTTAACCACAGCATTAGTACAATCTTCTTCAGCGACCACGGTTATGACGGTTTCTTTTGTTAATGCAGGCTTACTTACTTTAGTCGAGTCCGCTGGAATTATGATGGGGGCTAACATTGGAACTACCATAACAGGTTGGATTGTTTCGATTCTTGGTTTTAAAATCAAATTAAGTGCTTATTCGATACCGTTATTTGCACTAGGTGTACCCATGCTTTTTTCTAATAGGACAAAATTAAAGTATTGGGGAGAATTTTTGATTGGATTTGCCATTCTATTCTTAGGATTGAGCTATCTGAAAGGAGCAGTTCCTGATCTGAAGGGAAACCCAGAAGTCTTAGATTTCCTTGCAAATTTCACAAATTGGGGAATTTTGTCTAGACTTTTATTTGTTTCGATAGGTACATTAGTAACCATTATCGTTCAATCATCTAGTGCTGCAATGGCCATAACACTAACCATGTGTGCTCAAGGATGGCTTCCTTTCGAAGTAGCTGCTGCTATGATACTAGGAGAGAACATTGGAACAACAATAACCGCTGAATTAGCTTCCCTCGTAGGTAATACAAATGCTAAACGATCTGCTAGAATTCACTCTATGTTTAATGTTATAGGGGTCGTCTGGATGGTTATATTACTACCCTATTTCTTGCCATTACTTTCTTCCTTCGGGCAGCAATTTCTAGGAATGAGTGACCCATACCAAGCGAGTGGAATGCCTATCGGTCTTTCAGCTTTTCATACTGCCTTTAATTTATTGAACGTTATCATTATGGTGGGTTTTGTGAATACGCTTGTTAAAGTAGCCATATGGAGTGTTCCCGATAAAGAAGATGAGGATGAAGATGAACACAGACTAAAATTCATCAGTGCCGGTATCAGAACTCCTGAATTGGCTACTGTCGAATTGCAAAAAGAAGCAGCACATTTCGGTGAAGTCGCTAGCAAAATGTCTGGTTTCACTTCTCAGTTGATCAATTCAACTGCGGCGAAAGTCAGAAAGAAAATGTACAAGAAACTCCGTAAATACGAAAAGATTACGGATAGAATGGAAATAGAAATCACCGAATACATTACTAAAATTTCAAATCAAGAGATCACTCCTCGAACCAGTCAAAAACTGAGAAGTATTCTAAACATCTGTAATGATCTGGAAAGAATCGGTGATATTTACTACCAGATTTCTAAGACCATTGAGCTGAAAAATGAAAACAAACAATACTTCCTTCCGGAACAGCGAAACAACCTGAATCATATGATTGAGCTTATCGACAAGGCATTTGCAGAAATGAATAAAAATCTAGCACTTGATCATTATGATAAGATAAATCTACAAAATGCTCAGGCGCTAGAAAAGGAGATTAACAAATATAGGACAGAGCTAAGAGCTGATAATTTAGCCAAAATTGGAACAGAAGGTTATGTTGTTCAATCGGCTATGATTTACAATAACATATTCTCTTCTCTGGAAAGAATAGGTGATCATATCATGAATGTGAATGAATCTATTTCAGGAGAGATTTAGGCTTATCATCTAGGCTTAAACATGACTTGACCTAAGATAATGAATTTGAAACAGGTCAACTCAGAATAATTAAAAAGGCACATTAGTTATTACACCGATGTGCCTTTTTCCTTTTTGCATGGTTTATAGAAGCTTTCTATTTGTCAATTTTAGGATACTTAATATTGATTAATGTCCTTTAGAAAGTCTTGATTTTCTAATCCTACTGTATATTTCCTAGCAGTCTCTTTATATATGTCAATTTAAAGACCAGCCTAACATTTACCCATTATTCCGTAAAATCTCTAAAGGTGGCTTATTCACCACTTCTCTACTATTCGCTAATCCGATAAGTATCGTAATAAGAGTAACCAAAATAAAGATGACTAGTATAGGAAGCCATGAAATCGCAAATTCTAATTCGAAGACAAACTTGACCAATAAGAAACTAGAAAGCAGTGCAATGAATATTCCTGTGAGCGAACTCAATGCGCCCAGCAACCCATATTCCACCATATTAATTCTTAAGATCTGCTTCTTCACCGCGCCCAATGTTCGCATCAACACACTTTCATTAATCCGCTGATATTTTGACAAGAATAAAGAACTGATTAACACAATTAGTCCTATCAAAATGCTGAATCCAGCCATAAATTGAATTGCATAACTCAATTTAGAGAGAATATCATTTAACGTGACTAAGATAGAGCCTAAGTCTATGATAGAAACATTCGGAAATTTTTGCACGACTTCATTTCTATACGCTGCCGTCGTTTCAGCATCTGGTGTTTTTGTGACCAATACATGAAACTGCGGAGCCTCTTCAAGTACTCCCAGTGGGAATAGTATAAAAAATCGAGTATCCATGCTTCGGAAATTAATCTCCCTCAGACTTCCTACATAGGTTTTGATCAGTGCACCTTGGACATTCCACACTATTTCATCTCCTAAGTCTACATCTAGAGATCTGGCCCAAGATTCCCCTAAGGATACAAAAACGGAATCTCCTGGTTCTACCCTACTGGTATATTCGCCTGCAATAATCTTATCGTTCTTCGAAATCGAATCTGCGTAACTTACTCGCGCTTCTCTATTAATTGCCCATCTTCTCGCCGTCCTTGTTGTATCTGCTAACCATTCTTGCTTCGTTTTCCCCTTCCAGCCATACAAATCCATCGTAATGATAGGTGTTTCTTGCATTAAAGGCATGTCGTAATTCCGGGTGATTTCAGCTAATTCATCCTTTTGCTTCGTTTCGATACCGAACAAGATTGTATTAGCCTGATTTCCAGCACCCATTGCACCTACATTTCCAAGAATCAACCCTTGAATGATAAATAAAGTGGTCAATATCGCTGTTCCTAAACCTATCGAGACAATTAATGTCCTTGTCTGATTATTAGGCCTATATAGATTCGAAAGTCCCTGACGGAAAATGAAATTCCAATTCCTCGGGAAAAATTTACGAACGATGAAAGTTATTAATTTGGCAACGCCGAAAAGAATTCCAAAAGCCACCAGCAACCCGCCAGTAAACATTCCTGCATCTTTTATATTCCCAGTAAGGCTCCACAAAAAGCCAAATATAGATAGAATGATCAGGGCATAAATCCCCCACTCTAGTCGGTCAAATTTGCCTTGTTCTTCCTCGTAAGAACTTCTTAATGTTCTCAATGGACTAATATTTCTGATCCGTATTAGTGGAACCAATGCAAAAAGTAAGGTAATCACTGAACCGACCAATATACCTTCACCTATTGCTCTCCACGACATATTCATATCCACTTCATAAGGGAGGAAACTATCGAAGACGATCGGCAGTAACATTTGTATTCCGCTTCCTATCGCTGCGCCGATGAGCACACTCACCAAGGAAAGCACAAATATTTGAATAAAATAAATCAAAAATGCTTCGTTTCCATTCATTCCTAAACATCGAAAGATGGCAATCGACTTCACTTTATTCTTCACATAAATCAGAACACTACTCGCGACACCGATACATGCTAAAAGCAGAGATACCAGCGCAATCAAATTCAAGAAATTGTTCAACGACGAAAACGCTTGTTGTAAGTTTTCTTTCTGTCCTTCCACAGTCTGAATCCGCATGCCATTATCTCTGAAATCATCACGTTTCGAGTCTCTCCATTCATCCGGATTAAAATCATCAGCCGTTTTCAAGAAAATCGAGTAATCCACCAAACTTCCTGGTTGTATCAGCTCTGTAGCAGCAAGACTTTCACGACCTATGTATACCGTCGGTGCAAATCCAGATCCTAGATCTACACTTCCGAAGGCATTTTTCAGTCTTCCTCCGATAACAAAAGTCTCCTGGCCCAACTTGATAGAATCACCGATCTCTGCACTGTATTGCAGCATCATACCATCATCAACTAAGGCTGTTTTTTCTTTCTGAAAATCTACGTTTTCCGGCTCAGTTAATAATTTCCCATAGAATGGAAACCCGCCACCTAGCGCCTTAATTCGTACAAACTGCGACTGACTTTGCTGAGGCAGATAAGCCATAGAAAGCAAAGCAACTTCAGATGCTTTCTCAGCAGGTATCGAATCCATCACTTTTATCCAATCCTCTTGGAAAGGTTTATTACTTTCGAAAACCAGATCCGCTCCTAGAAGGGACTTGGCTTGATTGTCTATATCATTAACCAGATTATAGTTAAAGGAATTAATGGCAACAAGAGCTGCTACGCCAAGTACAATGGACGACATAAACAACACCAGTTTTGACCGATCACGTCTACTATCTCGAAAGGCATTTTTTAAGAGCAATCCTAATTTCATGCGTTTACTTTTTCGTCCGAAATAATTTTCCCGCCTTTTAATCGGATGATTCTACTTGTTTTTTGCGCTAATTCCATATCGTGTGTTACGATAACTAAAGTGGTATTGTGCTCCTTATTTAAGTCAAAAAGCAATTTCTCTACGACCACACTTGTTTCATCGTCCAGATTTCCTGTAGGTTCATCTGCAAATAAGATTTCAGGTGTATTGGAGAATGCTCGCGCTAACGAAACCCTTTGTTGTTCACCACCAGAAAGTTGGTTCGGATAATGATCCATTCGATCACCTAGTCCTACTCTTTCTAGCAATTCTTTAGCTTTCGGTCCAGCTTCTTTCGCTCGATCTTGCAATTCAAGCGGCAACATCACATTTTCTAGTGCGGTCAATGTTGGCAACAATTGAAAATTCTGAAAGATAAACCCGATGTGCTTATTTCGGATAGATGCTTTTTCGTTTTCAGTCTTATTGTTCAGGTTATGACCAGCAAGATTAATATTCCCGAAACTGGAAACATCTAGTCCAGCACAAAGGCCTAGCAAAGTTGTTTTCCCACTTCCAGATGCTCCGACGATGGCGACTGTTTCTCCTTTTTCAACTACAAAATTGACCTCATCCAAAACCGTAAGAGAACGATTTACGCTTTTATAAACCTTGGAAACATCATTAACTTCTAAAATCATTGAACCTTTTTTCTAATTCTTAAATCAATCTACCTTACCTTTAGCACTTATGAGAAATCGCTTTATAATGCTAACGATCGCCTTGCTTATGATACAAGGTTGCAAAGATAAACCAAATAACGAGGTAAAAGTTAACGACAATGAGACAAAAGTTGAAACCTTATCGACCAAACGCGAAAAAACGGGAAAAAAGCGCATTATGTTCTTCGGTAATAGTCTTACTGCTGGGTATGGATTAGAGGAAGGGCAAGATTTTCCGAGCATTCTTAGACGCCGAGTGGATTCTTTGGGATTAGAATACGAAGTGATCAATGCGGGATTAAGTGGTGAAACGACTTCGAATGGAATGGAGCGAATTTCATGGGTTTTACGAGAACCGGTGGATATCTTCATGTTGGAATTAGGTGCCAATGATATGTTGCGAGGGACGAGTGTTAAGGCAACGGATGAGAATCTAAGGGCGATATTGGATATAGTACAAGAAAAAAGTCCTGAAGCGAAGATTGTGATTGCTGGAATGCAAGCTCCACCGAATATGGGCGCTGACTATGTCAATGTTTTTAACAGTATTTTTCCGAAATTAGCCGAAGATTACGATGCAGCGTTAATTCCATTCTTTCTAGAAGGAGTAGCTGGAGATCCATCCCTGAACTTGCCAGACCGAAAACATCCCAATATAGAAGGCCAGAAGATTGTTGCTGAAAATGTATGGGAAGTCATCGAACCACTCCTGTAAAGTTTCCTGATCTTATCGCTTTTTCAGCGATGACATCAGTCTTCTCAGACAACAAGAGTAAACTTCCTGATGTTAGCGCTTTTCCAGCGATGACATCAGTTTTCTGATACTTATTATTCGATTACACTTTACCAGCATTGCTTACCTTCCTCTCGAAACCACATTTGATAGCCTCAGCTGAATGTGAGACCATCAAGTAGTTTCCCTGATGTTAGCGCTTTTCAGCGATGACATCAGTTTTCTGATACTAATTATTCGACTATACTTTACCAGCATTAATTACCTCCCACTCGAAACCACGTTTGATAGCCTCAGCTGAATGTGAGACCATCAAGTAGTTTCTCTGATGTTAGCGCTCTTCAGCGATGACATCAGTTTTCACTTCTTTCTCACAATCAACACTTTCGGAGAGCTAAATAACATATAAGAAAAATCATATATATGATGGTAAGTCTTCCCTTGATTATTAATCGAATATCCCGTCATATAGGTATAATTAAATTTCTTGCGATCCAAAACCATCTTACTCGTTGTCAATCGTGTCTTATTCTTCCCCATAATTTCAAGAAGAATAGATCTATTTCGATGAAGAATACTATCAATTCTACTCGTCGCATCAGAATTAACTTTCCTTAATTTATGATGATATTCATTCTTGCAAGCAATGCCACAGAATAATTTATCAGAGCGCCCATTGAACTCTTGTTTGCACATTTTACAATTCTTCTTCATAAGATATTTTTTACTGTCATCATCATTCCACAATCGATATACTCAATTATAACCGTTATAATCACTTATATCACTATTATATTGATTTTCAATGTTTTAAAAATTGCAAGTTAACCATTTTCTACTTATGATTACACCAAATTTAATACAATGCTTAAGATTTTCGACCTATTCCACAAGAACAAAAGACACATCGGCATCAATTTTACGGGTGGACAAACAATTAAATCCAAACTGCTAACATTGGACAATATAAGTTATACTGCCACACATACTTGTTACTATATCCCTTACTCTATTCAAGACTATGCAGCATTAAGAGCGTTAAACATTCCATATACTATTATCACAAGTGGTACCGCTGAAGCATCACCTTCTCTAAGCGATAATTCCACCATAGAAGTAAAAGCTTCGACTCTAGAAACTCCTAAACCTGAGATCACTCAGCTGGATTCTAGCATAAGTCTGGGAAAAGCACATATCCCTGCAATCTCATGGAGTGGAAAGGCTTTCATTACGAATATATCTTACGAACTTGAAGCGGTAACATTTCTTAAGTCACTCAAAGGGAGTTACTGGCATAGTGAAAATAAAGTATGGGTTGTGAAATCAAATATTGAAAACCTAAAGTCATTGCAGAACTATTTCGCTGGATGGACTGAAGAAGAGTATTTGAAACTATTTGAATTGATCAATTTACAAATGAACCCTCGGATAATAGAAATATATCTAAGTCCCGAGCGGATCAAATTCATTTATGTAAAACTCCGTGGTTTTGGGATCGATGTATCATTCATTAAAACCTTTGCACACAGAGAATATGACAAAGAATTCAAGCGGTGGATTCTACCTTTAGAAAAGGAAACAATAAAAAAGATCACAGACCATTATGAAAAATTAGGCGTTAAGATTATCAATAGAATTCCTAAAAAAGACATTGGAGAGTACTACGTTGCGAATCGGAGCATTAAGAGCAAACTATCTTATCTACTTAGCAAATTCCCTAGCTCTTTTCCTGAAATCCTAGCAAAATATGTTGATGTCATGTTGCTTCAAAACTACAGTTGGCGCACCATCCAGTCCTACACTGGAAAAATGGCTAAATTTATGGCCCATTACGGAGATATTTCCATTGCAACCTTAGAAGCGGATGAAGTCAATAAATACTTGACTAAAATTGCACAGACTGGAGTTTCCGAAAGTCTAATCAACATAACTTTAAGTGCTATTAAGTTTTACTATGAAAAAGTAGAATATAGAAGTAATTTCCATATTGAGCGCCTTGTCCGTCCGAAGAAAGGAAAGTATTTACCAACTATTTTAAGTGAAGTGGAAGTCGATCGAATTTTTAGGTCAATGTCAAACCTAAAACATTTATGCATCGCATATACCATATACGGCGGCGGATTACGGTTGAATGAGGTCTTAAATATTAGAGTCCAGGACATCATTTGGGACCGAAATCAAATAATTCTAAAGCAAGCTAAAGGGAATAAAGATCGGATGACGTTGCTGAGTCATACATTGAAGGAGTTAATGAAACGATATATTGAAGAATATCAACCAGAATATTGGTTATTTGAGGGACTCAACAGAAAAACAGCTTATTCATCAAGTAGTGTACAAAAGATAATTAAAGAAAGTGCCAAAAAAGCAGGTATTAAAAGAAAGGTAACGCCACACACATTACGGCATTGTTTTGCAACGCACTTATTGGATCGCGGCACAGATATTCGCTTTATCCAAGAATTACTAGGGCATAAGGATATAAAGACGACATTAGTGTACACCCATGTCACCACACGCAGCATGGATAACATCCAAAGTCCACTTGATCGATTAGGAAAAAATATAACGGAATTGTAAAAGTTGGAACGATGTATATATATTAGTGGGGATAAAGGTGAGTTATCTTCCATATTTTAGATTCTTACAGAAACTTAAGTGTAGATTTTCAATAGAGAAAAAACTAATAGTGGTCTTGATTTGAGTGAACACCTTTCGATATTAGATGTAAATTCTTAGTATTTTTTTGCTCTTCTGGTTTTTTCACACAATCTGTTGTTCTCGCGAGGAAGACTCGACTCAATGCCCTCCGATTTTTATAGACCTTTTCATGCTTGGCGTTTGCGCTGATCTGGAGATTATATTTTATTTGCAATTTCGATTTTCACTAATACAATCGCCACCACTCTCTTTTAGCAGCCATCTCTCAAATTTTTTTCCATGCTCGGTATTCTTTCCCTGAGCTTGAAGTAGATCTCTATAAAAGTAAGATTCTTACTAAATCTTATTGGCTAGCAATTGTTTAACACCGATATCCAAATTATTTTCCATGATTAATCAACTTCACAATTAAACCTAGCTGCTCAAATTGGTGTCAAAAATAAATTATTGCGACATAAAGTTTAAGTCCATATACAAGTTAAAAACAATGAACGTAAGATAACAGGCGATAAGGAAGTAATTTCGCCTTGATAGGTACTTGTCGATATGCAGTTCGAAAAAATTATTAATTTTAGAGGTAACGAATAGTGGAAGGCGAAACTCCTCCTATCGCGATACCGTTAGTGAGAATTAAAAATCAATAATGCGAAATCCTGAAGAGCTAAATCAACTAATTGAGAATGAATTGCTGCAAAAGACAAATTTTTCGATTGCTTATAAACAAATTATTAATAATGAATTCATGCAAAAGAAATTTGAAGCTCATGTTGGAATTAAATGGCAATATTGTGGCATAATAGCAGCATATAGTGGTGTTGCTTTCAGAGACCTAAATCCCTGCTTAAGATCCAAACACTATAAATGTGATAGAAGATATGTCAATATACTTTCGGAATTACTAACAGAGTCAATTAACCAACTCCAACAAATGAATGAAGTTGTATTATGCAGAAACGAAGGTCATGTAAACATGGATAAAGTCTCACAATGGTATGTTGACCATGTTGGAAATTCTGTTACCTACCCTGGCTTTACTTCAACATCACTAGATTGGCAACCTGTTGAAGATAGAGTTATATTTAAAGTTAAAACGAAAAAAAATAGTTCAAAAGCAAGAAATATAATACCAGTACTTGAAATCTTTCAACCTGAGAGAGCTAAAAATGAGAAGGAGATTCTTTTTGATAAAGACACAACTTTTCTAATTGAGAAAGTAGAAGCCGGAATAATATTCTTATCAGAGATAGATAAATCTAAAGGAAGTTTAAAACTCACAAATTGTTACTGGAATTTCTCTGACAAACGACAACAAGATATATTTAAAGATGAATAAATTTATCAAATACCTAAAAGAAAGGAGATATCATGGAGATATTTCAAATTATAAAAATGATTTAGGTCAGTTTGAAAGTGATTTCGAAAAGACCTTTAATTACATTGGAATTTTTCTCAATCAAAATATAATTATAGAGCAATACCTTGATGATATTTTGGAATTGCATTTAGCCAAAAATAGGAGTGGAATTAATGGTGCTGCATTTAAATCATTACTACTAAATGGAAGATTTTTTAGTATTCATGAAAAACAAAAAATGTTCGGCGATTTAACTAAGTCTACATTCTTACTTTTTAATCTTGTTAGAAAAGATAAATCAAAAAATATTAGGAAACTAATTTCAGAAGTAATAGCCCATAGAAATATTATAGCACATAATCGATTTGGAATAGATGTGAATAGTAAAAATCCGATTTTTAAATATTACGAAGGTGGGAAAATTAAAGAGTATGAATTATCAGAGGAAAAAATGGGAGAAAATCTTGATAATGGAAATATTGTTATTGAATTTCTGCAGGAATTTAAAATTAAATTAAAGAAACATGAAGATAAAATAGCTCAAAAAAACTCTCACTAACATGCCGAGATCACTGAATCCTTCCTTCGGTCGGACTCAGGATTCAGCTATCACGTTGTGCTTCATTAAGACTAACCAAAATAACCAATGATAAAATTCTTTAGAAAAATTAGACAAAAGTTGCTCTCTGAAAATAAATTCAGCAAGTATCTAATTTACTCAATCGGAGAAATTATGCTTGTTGTTATAGGAATTCTGATTGCACTACAAATTAATAACTGGAACGAATCGAATAAGGATAGAGAATTGGTGAAAACCTCACTAACATCTTTGAAAGTGAATTTGAACGAAGATATCAAAGACCTAAATAAGCAAATTAGCTATAACAAAAGCCTTCTGGATAATATAGATTTTACATTAAAACTTATTATTTCGCCAAAATTTGAAAATAAGCCTCTCTCCGTTTTTGCTGACAGTATTGGTGATTTAACAAATGAAAGGTTATTCTTGCCAAATATTACCACTTTTAAGTCAATGGAATCGGGCTCAATTTTTCCTCTCATAGCTGACCAGAAATTTAAAGAATCTATATACAAATATTATGTGCATCTCGAAAAACTTTCAAAAATTACAAACGAAAACAATCTATTTGTAAAGAAACATGTTGAGGATTTTGTATATAATGAAATGGAGCTCGGCACCTTCTTCCCTAAATCTAATCCACACTCGATGAATAGGGATTTACAATTGGATAATACTAATTTATTCAGAAACAACCCTGCATTCGAGAATGTATTGATTGGAAGAAAGTTTCGTGCGGGAGGAGAAATCTATACGTCCGAGAATGCTATTGTGGTGGCAAATGAATTGATAGAACTTATTGATTATTATTTGGAGTTAAATGATTAAAAAGAAATAACGAAAGCACAACAATGAAGATGACGTAACTCTAGCTATCGCGTCGAGTATCCGCATCTTCTTACCGTTATATCCTAGCCATGTAGATCGAGTACCAGCTCTAACATTCAAATTAGGCGGCCGCTCTTCTGCACAAATTAAGTGAGATCGAGCGTATTCTGCTTAAACTTTCACACTAAGTACACATGCAAACTTGCAAAAGCGGCTTACATGCAAATCGAGGAAAAACTAGACAATGCAAACTCGATCTACAGAAATTAAGTACATGTGTACCAATTCAAACATTCAAATTAAACGCCTGCTCTTTCAAATTAAACATGAGCGTCTTCATTATTATCATGCAAATTAGAATTATTCTCAAACTTGAATAAGCGGCTCGCAAATCTAACATGAGCGTCTTCATTTTAGTCTTGCAAAATAAACTTAAACCCAACATGAATAGACGGCTCGCAAACCAAACATGAATTCAGCAAGGAAAAGGGCCAGAATATAACAGGCGATAAAGAAGTAATTTCGCCAGTAAAACACCATTGACATATTTCATTTCTAAAAAATGTTTAGTTTTATTGACGAGAAGCAGTGAGAGGCGAAACTCCTCTTATCGCGTTCCCGTTAGTCACAAGGAAAAATGAAAAACAGGATCACAAATATTATGATTGTTCTTTTGACACTCTTGGGTTGCCAAGAACATGAAATCCTAAACAACATTAAGATCGTAGATCATATTGATTCATTAGATTGTACTAAGCAAAAACTGACTATCAAAATTGACGAAGCCGGTAAATTATTAGACACAATTCAAATTTCTGAGATTAAGGAAAATAAAAATGGAGTGAAATTATTCCAAAAGAATATCAATGATAATGGCGAGACTATATCAGAAATTTACTTTTGGGAAGAAGATAGCGAGCCTTTTTTAACCATTACAAACAACGATAAAATAGACCTTCATGTAACAGTAGAATTGTTCAAGAATTCAAAGGGAGACATAGCGGAATTACTGGTTACAGAAAGTTCTAACGGCAAGATTGATTCTTTCACTTCAAACTATATTAGAACTCATAATATTTTTGGCAAACTGAGGACTATTGAAACAACTTCAGCTGAAGAAATAAAATCGTTTTCTATTTTTGATAAAGGAAAAGTAGTTTTAGATCTTATAATCATGGAAAATGACACAACGAAAAGAACAGAATATAAGTACAGTGACGACAAACTTGAAAGTTCAGAATCTTATAGTTATCTCGGTGATTCAACAATCAGCGTTTCAAAATATATAGATACCAAATTAAGTTCTACCCAATTTTATGAAATCGAAAACTCTAGGTCCATACTTCAATCTGCGGTCATTTACCATTATGACGAACAAAGCAAACTAAGTTCGTATATTTCAACAGATTATGAGACAAATAAAACTGATTCTATCATTATCAAATACCAACCCTGTGACTAACATTATGCATGAAGTAATTCCTCCTATCGTCGGAACTCCTCATGCATTTGGACGTTATACTTAATGAATTGACTCCGTCAATTCATCTATGGTGGTACTTAGCCATTTAAAACGCTCAATTCCTTGAAACTTTTTTCGGTCGAGACTAGAATTTTGTCAGGAGAAGACGATCAACTTTAACGCGCGCCAGAAAGCAAACCAAACGAGTTCATTTCCTTCAATTCGATAACCAAATCTTGCAACGGTAAACTCATCTTTGTCTTTACTCAATTACTCAAATGTGATTTTACTTATTCAGCTTTTCTCTTAACGAATACGGAAACCTTCAACTTTCGCGCTTACAGTTAATCTAGCAACTTTGGTCACTCCAATCCAATCGTTCAATCTTGTCATGTTCCAACTCGTCTTCTCTTTCGTATTGGCGTTAACTCGACCGAAAAAAGTAGGCCAACGCATCGATCTTTGCGAGTCAGATCTTAAATGTTCAACGTATTTATCTCCGTTTGTAGCTTTTTTTTGAACTTACGAATGGCAAACGCAATCGTGTGTCATAAGATTTCTTTTTATCACTAAGTATAACACGCGATTAAGAAGTGAATTTCGCCTTAAATAATTCTTACTCCAACACATTTTGTCTAAAATTATAATAACTTTAGAAGTAACGATTTGCGGAAGGCGAAACTCCTCTTATCGCTATCACGTTAGAGTGCCACTAATAAAACGATCGCGCAAAAAACCAATGTATTTTTAATGTTTATGGTTTCGAATAAATCCACCTTCAAAAAAGCGACACACCTTGCTTATTCAAATGGTTTTTACGCTTGCGATAAGCCTTTGGCATAATTCTGATTTCTACTCCAATGAGTTTTTTTGCTCCACACTCATTTCATCCAAACTTCAATGCTCGCACCGAAAGCTGAGTTTGATTTGGCTCCGTCCAACATTAGAGATTCGGCTCCTAGCGCAAAACAAACGTTTGACTAGAACGAAAACCTAAACAGCAAAATACGCCTCACCTACCTTATTTGTTATCGCTAAACTCCAATGCACGATTCCTGCTCTTATGCTTTCTTGCCCTACGCGCGTTTTTCACTAAATCAGCACTATCCTGCTCAATAAGCGAACATTTGTGGCTTTCAATTCATCTCTGTTCGGCGCTCGGCACTAATTATTCGTCAACTGTAAACGTATTCCTAAACTTAAAAAAAGCGGCATCTAACATGCGATTAAGGAGTAATTCCGCCTTAAATAATTCCCACTCCAATACGCATTTCGTAAAATTGTTTATTTTTAGAGGTAACGTTAGGCGGAAGGCGAAACTCCTCTTATCGCTAAGACGTTAGAGTGCCACTAATAAAACGATCGCGCAAAAAACCAAGGTATTTTTAATGTTTATGGTTTCGAATAAATCCACCTTCAAAAAAGCGACACACCTTGCTTATTCAAATGGTTTTTACGCTTGCGATAAGCCTTTGGCATAATTGAGATTTCTACTCCAATGAGTTTTTTTGCTCCACACTCATTTCATCCAAACTTTAATGCTCGCACCGAAAGCTGAGTTTGATTCGGCTCCGTCCAACATTAGAGATTTGGCTCCTAGCGCAAAACAAACGTATGCATAAACGAAAACCTAAACAGCAAAATACGCCTCACCTACCTTATTTGTTATCGCTAAACTCCAATGCACGATTCCTACTCTAATACATTCTTGCCCTACGCGCGTTTTTCACTAAATCAGCACTATCCTGCCCAATAAGCGAACATTTGTGGCTTTCAATTCATCTCTGTTCGGCGCTCGGCACTAATTATTCGTCAACTGTAAACGTATTCCTAAACTTAAAAAAAGCGGCATCTAACATGCGATGAAGGAGTAATTCCGCCTTAAATAATTCCCACTCCAATACGCATTTCGTAAAATTGTTTAATTTTAGAGGTAACGTTAGGCGGAAGGCGAAACTCCTCTTATCGCTAAGACGTTATACTTAATGAATTGACTCCGTCAATTCATCTATGGTGGTACTTAGCCATTTCTAACGCTCAATTCCTTGAAACTTTTTTCGGTCGAGACTAGAATTTTGTCAGGAGAAGACGATCAACTTAAACGCGCGCCAGAAAGCAAACCAAACGAGTACATTTCCTTCAATTCGATATCCAAATCTTGCAACGGTAAACTCATCAATGTCTTTGCTCAATTGCTGAAAAGGTGTTTTTATTAATTCAGTTTTTCACTTATTCGATACGGAAACCTTCAACTTTCGCGCTTACAGTTAATCTAGCAACTTTGGTCAATCCAATCCAATCGTTCAATCTTGTCATGTTCCAACTCGTCTTCTCTTTCGTATTGGCGTTAACTCGACCGAAAAAAGGATGCCAACGCACCGATCTTTGCGAGTCAGATCTTAAACGTTCAACGTATTTATCTCCGCTTGTAGCTTTTTTTAGAATTTACGAATGGCAAACGCGATCGTGTGTCTTAAGATTTCTTTTTATCACTAAGTATAACACGCGATTAAGAAGTGAATTTCGCCTTAAATTATTCCTACTTCAACACATTTTACCTAAAATTATATAACTTTAGAGGAAACGATTTGCGGAAGGCGAAACTCCTCTTATCGCTATCACGTTATAGATCATTTTTTTAACCCGAGTGAAGTATGGGACTTGATTCTTGTGAAGAATATTAAATCATTAAAATGCGGATTGACAAATCAAATAAATCTGAAAAATTAAGAAATTTTGCAGCCTGGGTAGAGACCTTAGATGAAAGGATAATTGATTGGCTCAACAATTTAGATACTTCAACAAAAATCAAGATGAATTTCTCAATCGATTCCCTCGATGAAGTTGAGAAGTTTTTGATTAAGAATTTCACATTAGATTCGCTCAATGTTCAATCAAACAAATATGCAATTGATGGAATAGCATCTTATGTTTTGAAAGTATTTGAAAAACACTGGAATCCATCACAGTATACGATCGAGCTTGATGACCCAAAGAATATACTCTTTAACAGGCCGGCTATAATAACTCAACCTCAAATAGGAGCTGCTTTCAGTCCTTACATGTTTATTAGTGGCATAATCAACCTAAAAAGAATTGGGATCTTAAGAAAAAACTTAGAGTCTAGAATGAAATAATAGCCAAATTGTGATATGACAAAACCTTCAACTCGATAACAATGCACTTTCGAAATCATATACACAACTTAATTGAGCTGTACGTTAAAATATTATGAAAAGAAAAACCAATATTCAGGAATTTAAAATTGCCAATTCTTGTACTGCTGATTGGAATAAAATGAGTAATGATGAAGCAAATCGACATTGCCAATTATGCAATAAAACTGTTTATGATTTTACTAATCTAAAAGAAAATGAAATAATTGACTTCTTTGAAAACCAACATAAACAAGCAAGCAAGACATGCGGTAGATTCAACAAAGATCAACTAAAGGGTATAAATCTAAGTCTAAACGGCAAATCCAATTATTTAACTCGTGTATCTCCAATTCTTGTTGGACTTATGCTTACAAGTGCAAGTTGTAAAGTATACAAACAAGACCAAATTGTTTGCAATGAGCATATCTCAACAATTGAAATACTCGATCAACTAGATAGTTCTAATCTAGCAGAAAACAAGATTTACGGTCAGATCTTAGATGAAAATAATGAGCCTCTTCCTTTTGCCACAGCACATATTAAAGGTACCGAACGAGGAGTTGAATCAGACTTCTACGGTAAATTTGAATTAGACATCAGTGGATTAGATCTTAATGAAACCTATTTGCAAACAAGCTATATTGGATACCATTCATTTGAAGTTAAGTTATTTGATATTAAAGAGAATAAATTTAAAATTACCTTAGCTGATCCTCGAGAATTAATGGGAGACGTTATTGTTGTATATAAACCACGAATAAAGAATATATTTAAACGCAAAACAAATTAAGAACGATCTATAACATGCGACATCGCATAAGCCTTCCTTCGTCTGGCCTCTGGATGTCGCTATCCCGTTATACTTAATGAATTGACTCCGTCAATTCATCTATGGTGGTACTTAAGCCATTTATAACGCTCAATTCCTTGAAACTTTTTTCGGTCGAGACTAAAATTTTGTCAGGAGAAGACGATCAACTTTAACGCGCGCCAGAAAGCAAACCAAACGAGTACATTTCCTTCAATGCGATAACCAAATCTTGCAACGGTAAACTCATCAATGTCTTTGCTCAATTGCTGAAAAGGAGTTTTTATTTATTCAGATTTTCACTTAATGAATACGGAAACCTTCAACTTTCGCGCTTACAGTTAATCTAGCAACTTTGCTCTCTCCAATCCAATCGTTCAATCTTGTCATGTTCCAACTCGTCTTCTCTTTCGTATTGGCGCTAACTCGACCGAAAAAAGTTGGCCAACGCACCGATCTTTGTGAGTCAGATCTTAAACGTTAAATACATCAATCTCCGCTTGTAGCTTTTTTTAGAATTTATGAATGGCAAACGCAATCGTGTGTCATAAGATTTCTTTTTATCACTAAGTATAACACGCGATTAAGAAGTGAATTTCGCCTTAAATAATTCCTACTCCAACACATTTTACCTAAAATTATATAACTTTAGAGGTAACGATTTGCGGAAGGCGAAACTCCTCTTATCGCTATCACGTTATACTTAATGAATTGACTCCGTCAATTCATCTATGGTGGTACTTTAGCCATTTCTAACGCTCAATTCCTTGAAACTTTTTTCGGTCGAGACTAGAATTTTGTCAGGAGAAGACGATAAACTTTAACGCACGCCAGAAAGCAAACCAAACGAGTACAATTCCTTCAATTCGAACACCAAATCTTGCAACGGTAAACTCATCTTTGGCTTTGCTCAATTACTCAAATGTGATTTTACTTATTCAGCTTTTCTCTTAACGAATACGGAAACCTTCAACTTTCGCGCTTTCAGTATACTAGCAACTTTGCTCTCTCCAATCCAAGCGATCAATTTTATCATGTTCCAACTCGTCTGCTCTTTCGTATTGGCGTTAACTCGACCGAAAAAAGTAGGCCAACACACCGATCTTTGCGAGTCAGATCTTAAACGTTAAATACATCAATCTCCGTTTGTAGCTTTTTTTAGAATTTACGAATGGCAAACGCAATCGTGTGTCATAAGATTTTTTTTATCACTAAGTATAACACGCGATTAAGAAGTGAATTTCGCCTTAAATTATACCCACTCCAACACATTTTGTCTAAAATTACATAACTTTAGAGGTAACGATTTGCGGAAGGCGAAACTCCTCTTATCGCTATCCCGTTATATTAGAATAAATTGACTCCGTCAATTCATTCTAGTTGTACTTAGGCCATTTCTATCGCTCAATTCCTTGAAACTTTTTTCGGTCGAAGCTAAAATTTTGTCAGGAGAAGACGATCAACTTAAACGCGCGCCAGAAAGCAAACAAAACGAGTGCAATTCCTTCAATTCGATAACTAAATCTTGTAACGGTAAACTCATCTATGGTTTTGCTCAATTGTTGAAAAAGTGTTTCTATTTATTCAGATTTTCACTTAATGAATACGGAAACCTTCAACTTTCGCGCTTACAGTTAATCTAGCAACTTTGCTCAATCCAATCCAAACGTTCAATCTTGTCATGTTCCAACTCGTCTTCTCTTTCGTATTTTCGTTAGCTCGACCGAAAAAAGTATGCCAACGCACCGATCTTTGTGAGTCAGATCTTAAACGTTCAATATATCAATCTCCGTTTGTAGCTTCTTTTTGAATTTACGAATGGCAAACGCAATCGTGTGTCTTGAGATTTCTTTTTATTACTCTATATAACACGCGATTAAGAAGTGAATTTCGCCTTAAATAATTCCTACTCCAACACATTTTACCTGAAATTATATAACTTTAGAGGTAACGATTTGCGGAAGGCGAAACTCCTCTTATCGCTATCACGTTATACTTAATGAATTGACTCCGTCAATTCATCTATGGTGGTACTTAGCCATTTAAAACGCTCAATTCCTTGAAACTTTTTTCGGTCGAGACTA
>NZ_JAJNKA010000015.1 GCF_021533215.1 Portibacter lacus
TTAATCTTCGGGAGTACTTGGGATCAACGGAACGAAGTGGAGTTAATCCTAAGCTTGAAAATTTAATTCGCCATTTGTGTTTCAACGCTGTTGCGTTGAATAAAGAAATCAATAATTTGATTTTAATCTTCGGGAGCACTTGGGATCAACGGAATGAAGTGGAGTTAATCCTAAGCAAGGTCCAGCGGACCGAAGTTGTTTATAACTCTGATCTAACAAGGAAGTTGAGGTGCATCGCACCGGCTTTGTTGGTAAGAGAAGCCATCAATTCAAGTTTAGTAAATAACAATGCCGGTGCGCTGCTCCTTGTTGTTTGTGAAGGAGGATAATGTTACAAACAAGGTCAGTCCTACGGACTTTAATTCTAGCCAAAAAAACATACAAAAACATACATAGCCTTTGCTGGTGATCGGACAGGTAACAGGATGTGATACCATGAGTTTTTTCTAGAGGAAAGATTATGAATCTGCGTGATTTGCGAAATCTGCGGGATACTTATATTGCATGCAGTAAACTTTTTATTTAACTCCTCAACAAAAACATACACAGCCTCCGCTGTTGATCGGACAGGTAACAGGTGTGATACCATGAGTTTTTTCTCGTAAAATAATTTTTCAATTAGCTGTACTCCCAAAAAAACATACACAGCCTCCGCTGTTGATCGGACAGGTAACAGGATGTGATACCATGAGTTTTTTCTAGAGGAAAGATTATGAATCTGCGTGATTTGCGAAATCTGCGGGATACTTATATTGCATGCAGTAAACTTTTTATTTAACTCCTCAACAAAAACATACACAGCCTCCGCTGTTGATCGGACAGGTAACAGGATGTGATACCATGAGTTTTTTCTCGTAAAATAATTTTTCAATTAGCTGTACTCCCAAAAAAACATTCATAGCATCCGCTGGTGATCGGACAGGTAACTGGATGTGATACCATGAGTTTTTTTCTCTAACCACTATCCATTATCCATTATCCACTATCTACTATCATCTGCCTCCCCACAAAGTATTCAATGTCTTCCCTTCCCCAAGTAGAACTTTAATTTTCTCCAGCCGATCTAACTTCGTCTTCTCTCGCTTCGCATCTATTATATAATTACTAAATTCATTTTTCTGGCTAGTCGTAAAATTCTCAAATGTTTTTAAATGATCTGGATGGCTATCGAAATGAGATGAGAGTAGGCTTGGAATTTCGATCGGTACTTTGTTTTTCTTCTTGAAAGTGATACTCTTTCCTGATTTTTTATGCTCAATCGTTTCTTCTAAATAGGCGATTACTAGAGGTTCATCAATTTCTTCCAAATTCGCAAATCGCCATTGACGCATACCTACCGTCTTTCCTTCTTGAGCATTTTCTAAAACCTTAGATTTATCCTCGAGAAGCGCCCCCTCATGAAACCATAAGCAAGACCAATTCTTGAAACTTCCGATTCCAACTAAATTCTTACCTTCGAAGCCATAGGATGGCATTCCCCATTTAATGCTTTCTTCGAAGGGAAGGTTTAATAATAGACTTCTTAACTTTTCGAGCTCATTCTTTCTCTCTGTATGTCTCTGTATATATTCCTCTACCGATTTTACTGCAGCCATTTTCTTGATTTTTAACCCAATATTCTACCTGATTTGTAATTTAAATAAAAATCAGGAAATCAAATTGCAATCTTGATGAATTCTAAGTGAATCCATTATCCTACACCCTTCAAATTTGATTTTCAATACATTCCCATCGATTATGAATCATTAGAATGGTAAAGGTGGATTTTATTTGATATTATTGCAGATAATTGATTTTTATGAATTGGAATTCGTGTTTTACAGGAGAAAGTCTATCAAATTCTCCCGTTAAAAAGGATAGTAGGTCAAATTTCCAAAAGGATTATGATCGAATTATCTTTTCATCTTCTTTCAGGAGATTGCAAAATAAAACTCAAGTTTTCCCGCTTCCTGGGACTACTTTTGTACATAATAGACTTACACATTCTTTAGAAGTAGCTTCTGTCGGCAGATCACTCGGTGAAATTGTTGGCCAACATTTAATAGAGGATCCTGAAGTAGAACTGGATAACCATGCGGAAGCATTTTACGCTAAAGATCTAGCCTCAGTTATTTCTTCTGGTTGCCTTGCACATGATATCGGGAATCCTGCATTTGGTCACTCAGGTGAAGAAGCCATTTCTAATTATTTTGTGGAAAATGCAGAAGCCAACATAGAACACGAATCATTAAGGTCTAGATACACTGAAGCTCAGTGGGCTGATCTTACTTCTTTCGAAGGAAATGCGAATGCGCTTAGGGTATTGACCCAGCATTTCGGAGGTAAGTCTGAGAGCGGTCTTGGTCTAACATTGACCACCTTAGCCTCGATATTAAAGTATCCTTGCTCATCAAGTGATAGAGATAAGAAAATTAAACATCGAAAGAAATATGGGTTTTTCCAGTCTGAAAAAGCTATTTTTGAAAGTATTGCAGAGCGATTAGAATTTATTCCTGACGGCGATCAGGCGACCTTTAAGAGGCATCCATTCGTATATTTAGTAGAAGCGGCAGATGATATTTGTTACAATATTATCGATATGGAAGATGCACATAGAATTGGATTACTATCAAAAGAAAGAGTAAGTAGCGTTTTTCTTGATTTAATTAAAAAACTTGATTTAGAAGAAGTCAGACATGACCAAGTAGTCTCCACATTTGAAAGGATTATAGACGAAAATGAGTCGATTGCCTACCTTCGAGCTAAGTGCATAAGTGCTCTAGTTATTGCTTCTGTTCAGGAGTTTATGAATAATAAAGTGGCTATCATAGAAGGGAACTTCGATTCGAGTCTGGTCAATGAAATTGAAAATAAATCAAACGCATTAGAAGCCTTAGAGCGGATATCGTATGAAGAAATCTACCGTCATCCGTCAGTATTGGAAATAGAAGTAGCGGGATTTCATGTGATGTCAGAGTTGCTGAATATATTTCTTCCAGCAGTATTGAAATCGAATAGGTCATCGTTAGATAAAACCATCATTGCGCTCATTCCTAAGCAGTTCCAAAATCATATTAATGATCAAAATTTGTATCTAAGAACAATGAATGTTTTAGATCATATTTCTGGAATGACGGATGCATATGCGATGGAAATGTATAGAAAATTAAAAGGAATAGAAATATGAAAATCTACTTAATTGTTTTACTCTCTTTTTTAGGTCAATGGGTTTTTGGGCAAAGTGAAAATAGGATAGAAGGTCCAGTTATATTTGGGTATGGAGCAACTTATGAAATAGAGGACCCAGATTTTGAAATAGATGCTGACCAAGAATACAAAGTAATATTCGACCTTTATCAGAAGAATTCAAATCCTGAAAAAATAAATACATCCTTGAATACGATCGCTAGATTCATAAATATGCATGCTAATCTGGGTGTTGATGTTTCAGATATGAAAATTGTTGCCGTAGTGCACGGATCTGCGAGCAGTGATATTATGGACGATGAATTTCACAACGAAAAATACGATGTTGATAATCCAAATGCAGATTTGATTTCGAAGTTGCAGAAAGCAGGCGTAGAATTTTACTTGTGCGGACAGACGATGCATGTTCGAAACTTAGATCGTGATCAAATATTAGAGGGAGTAAACGTTGCATTGTCAGCGATGACTGTTAACAACTATTTTGTGGCTAAAGGTTATTCTCAGTTATAGCTTAAATAAAAAGAGCTAAGTCGAAATCATTCGGCTTAGCTCCGTGTCTTTTGATAACTCAAGTTGGATTTATGAGTTAAGACACACATAAAATATTTAATAGAATGTTCATTATATCAGACTAGACATTGAATCTTTTATTGCACTGCTTTAGAAAGCAACAGAGAATTTGCAAAAATTTGTCTAAGATGAACAGGTCTAAAATATAATATGTTCGTTCTCTGTAACTGTACAATAAAGATAAGGTAAATTTAAATATGATGCAAGAGGGATATTTATTTTTTTCTGAAAGATTAGGGTTTAGACTTTGGAAGGAAACAGATCTTAAGATATACACTGAATTAAGCAGTGACCCTGAAGTGATGCGCTTCTTTCCTCAAGAATTTTGGCTAGATGAGCGAAGTGCTAAGCTATCTATTAGCGGTTTCCAGAAACATTATCGGGAATACGGATTTACCTACTTTGCTGTCGATAAACTTGATACCGCTGATTTTATTGGATTTATTGGAGTGAAAACAATAAGTTATGATGCTTTTTTTGCACCAGCAGTAGATATAGGCTGGAGATTACATAAGGACTTTTGGGGAAATGGATATGCTACAGAAGGAGCTAAGCGAACTTTAGCGTGGTTCTTCGAAAACTTTGATCTAGATCGAATTGTTAGTATGACACCAGAAAAAAATATTCCTTCTGAAAATGTCATGATAAAAATTGGAATGAATAAAATAGAAACGTTTAATCATCCATTATTAGTAACTGAAGATCCTTTGTCGAAACATGTTTTATATGAAATTAAGAAGTAGTTCTATTGTTTTAATGCTCCTTTTTATCTTCCAATCTTGCAGCTACTTTCCGGAAGATTTTGATCGTGATGAAACGCCATCTCTCACGGAAACGATTAAGTATATCAAAATTGGTGATCAAGGTTCGAAGGCTTTAATTTTCTATCCAGGTGGCTTGGTGGATCCATTCGCTTATGTTAATATGCTTTCAGCGGTAGCAGGTGATGATGTCGTTGTTTTTATACCGAAAGTCCCATATAATTTGGCAATTTTGAATATCAATCATGCAGAGGAAATAAAAAAAGCCTTTCCAGATATTAAAGAGTGGAGTGTCGGCGGTCATTCGTTAGGTGGTGCAGTGGCTTGTTTTGTTATCAATGATCATCCAAGTGAGTATGAAAATCTATTTTTATTAGCTGCATATCCTTCTGAAAGTACAGACTTGAAATCTTTCGAAGGGACCTCGATTGTGTTATTTGGTTCTAATGACGGTGTTGCGGATTTAGAAAAATTGATTAATTCTAGAGATCAATTCAATAATCCAGTAGATGTAGAAGATATAGATTTCATCGAAAAGACAGCTAGCACAAGTTTTTTCTATCAAATAGAAGGTGGTAATCATGGTAATTTCGGCAACTATGGTTTTCAGAAAGGTGATAGGGAATCCACGATTACTAGAGAAGAACAACAATCAACGTCAATTTTAATCATGTCTAAAATCTTAGCACAATGAGGTTTGTCATCGCATTTGTAGTTGTCTTTGCTTGTTCGGTGAATGGAATAGCACAGAGGTTAACCATTGACCTAGAAAGTTTTCCTACACTTACTCAAGATTACGGGAAGTCAATTATTGCTCCGTATTCTGGAATTGGATTAACATATTTCTATGACAAGTATGCTACGGGATTGAATTATAGGTCTGTGCCATGGGGAAGTGAGGTTTCAGTGAGCCAGGCATTTAACATTCCATTCTATCAATCTGAAAAAATAGCTGTAGGGAGTAGCTCTCAAGTTTATGTGGGCGTCCCATTATATTACAATAAGTTTTCAACGTCTTTGGGTGCTTCTAGTCGAGTAACTCTGAAGTTTGAGAAATTCCAGAGGATATTTATAAGTGGAGGTTTAGGTTATCATATCAGCCCTTCTTATCGGAGTATCAGTAGTAAATATCAATTTGTAGAAGGAATATTAGCATTTCACATAGCGCTATTAAAATAAAAAGTCTTCCAATTGCTCAGAAGACTCCCGCTAGATAAATCTAGCGTATCTAATCTACAACACTTAATCTTGTCGACTTCAAGTCGTACATTAGATATTGGCTCAAAGGGAAGTGTTATATCAAGATCTTAAATATAAGAATATAAAATTTAGATTAAAAACAATTGGGGTAGATTTATTTTGGTAGTCTTGATTTTACGAAATTATATCCTTGCTCCCACCATTCTTTCATTTCTTCTGGCTCGAAAACAAAGGAGTTTTCCGTTAAAAGCTTTGGAGTGTGGAAAAACCTAGTTTTAATATTCGAATGTCTGCTTTCTAGTAAACCAAGGTAGATATCGTCCTGGGCAATTTGATTAATCATGAAATCTATCGCATTAGTTAGTAGGTTGAACGCATTAGTGGACTTCGCTTTATTGGTAATCTGAAGCCTTGGATTAAGGACGATAACATCTATTTCTGTAGCGCCAGCATCTATAGCTTCTTGGATAGGAATCAAGTTTCCAAAACCACCATCTGCGTATTCGAAACCATTTTTTTCTACCAGACTCATGAATGGGACAAAATTGCAAGACAACCAGATCCAGTCACAAAAATCTTCATAATTGTAATCCTTAGCATACTTATATTCGACCACATTCCTAGTCAAGTTAGATACCGTTACAATAACTTTTTCATGCGTTGCTTTCAGTCGCTTAAATTCTGCTTCTGTGAAGAACTTTGTGATGTGTTTTCGCAAGGACTTACTTTCACCGAATGTCTTTTTTCCCTTGATAAAATTCCAGGCTACTCGCATGTGATTGATGTGGGTGTCGACTACAACTCCATCTACTTTATCCACTATAAATGGGCAACTACTAAATATATCACTCTGAATAGTGCTAGTATATGCTTCCTTAAGTCGTTCCGTTTCACCTAAAGCTAGTAAGGGAATCATTAAACTGCCTGTGGAAGTTCCTACGAATATATCATAATCAATTTTCGCTTCCTTAATTAAGTATTCTGCTGCTCCACCAGCAAATGCTCCTTTCGAGCCGCCTCCAGAAATTACAAGTGCTTTCTTCATTAATATCTCCAAGATGATAAATCTGCACCGACAGGTACGCGATTTTTAATATTTGATGCCCATTTCGTAATAAAAAATTCATGATACCTTAATCTTGAAATGTGATTAGGCAGTTCATGAGAACCATTCCAACAATGTTCAGCGCGGTCACCATAATCGACATCACCTCTGTAATAAGGTGATTGGGTTTGCTCTAAAAAAGCCTCCGCCAAGTAGACTGCATTGTTCAGGTAGTAATTATCCATGTCACCACAGTAAATGTTTATTTTTCCTTCTAATTTAGGGCCTAGTGTTTTCCAATCTCTTTCCATGATGTATCGTAGATCATAGTTTTCCTTCCAGTAAGCTGCAACTTCAGGATTGATGTCACCACTTTTTTTATCCCAGATTCTCATCGGATATCCATCTGCTGACACGGGTGAATAGACAGCTTCCCAGATATCCCACTGCTGGCCAGATCGACTTTTAGAACCTAGTGCTAATTCCAGCTGGTTCATATCTTTTATGGTCGAAGAAACTTCGCCTAAATAATCGCGATGCCCTGGAATGAGGGTCTGTTTAAACGTACCAGGACGGAAATATGCGTTCTTATCTTCGTACAAATTGATTAAGCACATCGCTCTGAAATCTATAGGATCAGGGCACGCAGCGTAACATCCATTATACTCATTCGGGTACAGGACTTGGACAGCTAAAGCTTCCCAACCGCCAGTAGAACCACCGTATACAAATCTAGCCCATCCTTCACCAATTCCTCTGAATTGCTCTTCGATATATGGAATTAACTCATAAGTAATGGCGTCACCATATGGACCTAGGTTCTCAGAATTGACCGCATATGAATCATCATAATATGGATTCGCATGTTGGATTTCAATAGCGATAACTCTTGGGAAATCTGGTCCAGTCCATAATTTATAGAATCGATGTTCTTCTTCTTGAACCATATTGTTATAACCCATGATACCGAATCGGCTGCTATATTCTGGTTTTAAATTTTCGTCAGGAGGCTCTACTCGAAACCCTCCGAAATCTTTAGGGAAATGCCCATGCATTATGGCAAGTGGATATTTCGCTTCTGGATGTTCATCGAAGCCTTCTGGGAGTAGTATGTGTGCTCCTAAATACATCGGCCTTCCCCAGAACTCAGTCAGAAGTTTGCTTTGTATTTTAATGTGTTTGATGTACTTGGTATCTTCGGGCTCTTTGATTTCTGGAATCACATCTGTTATAGAAAATGATGAGTTCTGCAATGCTTTGCTTGCGATTCTTATTGGTTTAGAAAAGCTATTTCCAGGTGCTCGGTTCCATTGCTGTCCTTCACCGCGGTCCATAGGGAGCTTAACAATATGTCCATCTTTACGGTGGAATGTTTCGTATCTATGGAAAAGAAATTGAACATTATATTCTCCTTCTGGAAGTTCATCAAATGTTTCAAGTGGATATCCATATAATTCCGAGGTATTCACCGTTAGATGCTTCGATGTAAGGTTTTCTATATCTATACCATAAACTTGCTGTGTGTTATCATTATCACTTAGCTGGAACCTGGGTTCAGAAGTGTTGTCGGTAGAGATAAGCATGAGCAATCGACCGTCACTAGGGAGGTTTTCTACTGGAAGATCAAGGGATATATTAATCTGGCCGTTCAAAAAGACGAATAAGTAACACAAAATGATTACTAGTGTGTATTTTCGCTGCATATTACTCTTATTTGTACCAAGTTAATATTTTTTAAACAATTAAAATGTCGGGTGTCGAAGATTTATGGATTGGTGATTTGCTCCGCTTGAAAAAGTCAGGAAGGGTAGGGAAGTTTATGGGCCAAAGTAAGGATGGCCGCTTGCGCATAGAGATTGAGCAAAAGGTTGTTTTATCTAAATTTGAAAACGTAGAAGTGCTTCCAGAAGTGACTCATAATCAGAAATTGATCGATCTTAAAGAAGAAGAGTTAAGCCAGAAACTAGGTTATAAAAAATTAGAACCGACGATAGATCTGCATATTGAAAGACTAAATCCGAATTTGACTAATGCGCTACCGGAAAGGATTATTGATTTCCAGATTAAGTCCTTTGAGAATTTCATGGCTGAGGTTGTGAATAGAGGTCTTAAATATGTAACGATCATTCATGGGAAAGGTACAGGTGTCTTAAAAACATCGATTCAGACTTACCTGAAAAGCATGGATGAAGTGAAGCATTTTCATGATGTGAATAATGGAGGTGCAACAGAAGTTATTTTGAATTAAACTCTAGTATTAGATCACAGATGTAATCTATGTCTGATTCTGACAATCCAGGATAAATGGGAAGACTTAATGATTGTTCAGCTAATCTTTCTGCAATTGGGAAATCGCCTTTTTTATAGTTAAGATGTTCATAAGCTTGTTGCAAATGAGGTGGAATAGGGTAGTGAATAAGTGTTTGAACTCCATGTCCATTAAGATGCTTTTGCAATTCATTTCTAGCCTCGGATTGAATGCAATACACATGACATACATTAGAAGGATGAATAGCAGCCCATTCATGGCCAAGTCTTTCATTATACCATTGGGCTATTTCGCGCCGTTGCGCATTCCATTGATCCAGATATTTTAATTTGACAGACAATAGCGCTGCCTGCATTTCATCCAGTCTAGAATTATGACCTATAACTTCATTCACGTATTTTACTGAAGAACCATAGTTTCTTAATTTTTTAGCTTTCTCAGCCAACTCGGAATTATTAGTTGTGATTATACCGGCATCTCCTAATGCTCCTAAATTTTTTCCAGGGTAAAAGCTGGTGGAGGAGATCTGTCCGATAGAAGAAGATTTTTGGTGATTGTAAGAAGCACCTTGAGATTGTGCGTTGTCTTCTATGATACTTAGCTGGTATTTTTTAGCAAGATTTATTAAAGCATCCATGTCACACATTTGTCCATACAGATGGACGGCCATTATCGCTTTTGTCTTGGATGTGATGCGTTCTTCTATTTTATTAATGTCAATGTTATAAGTTCTAGAGGAAGGTTCTATAGGTACAATGGTAGCACCTACTCTTGCAATAGCGTTCCAGCACGCAATATATGCATTAGAAGCAACCAGCACCTCATCTCCTTTTCTAATATTCAGGCATTGAAGTGAAATAATTAAACCATCTAAGCCACTATTAACACCTACTGCATAATCACTCCCAGAATATGAACCGTATTCTTTCTCAAATTGGAGACAGGACTTTCCATGGATATACCATTTACTTTTAATTACATCACTGGCTGCTCGGATAAGTTCTTCTTCGATTTCATCATGAATGCCATCGAATGATAAATATGGTATTTTTCTATTCTTCATCATTCTTTCTTATAATGTATCCAGGTCTTGATTTGACCTCTGTATAAATTCTCCAGATGTATTCAGCAACAATACCCAGACATAAAAGAACAAGTCCATTAAAAAAGCTTATGAGAACTACTATGGTTGCCCATCCTTGAATCGGCAAACCGAACAATCGATTATTACTGAAAAGTTTAGCACCTATAATAATCACAATAATTAGAAAAGAAATGAGGGCAGTTGTGAATCCTATACCGATGATAAACTTGATCGGAAAATTAGAACTACTAAAGAAACTATCTGATGCAAGTCTCCATTTTTTCTTAAATGTCCATCTTGATTTGCCAACTGTAGGTGGTCTCTTATAGGCAAAGTATTCAGGTTCGAAACCTAGCCTTAATGCTTCTATAAGAGGAGTAGTATTTCGTGGACTTATTTCATCGTTGATAATATCCATAACTTCTCGATCGGCTAGAAAACCATCTGCACCTCCAGGAGGGAATTCTATATCTGAGAAGCGATTCATCATCTTATAGTAAGAATTAGAAAAGAAGTCATTAAAGTATCCATCATTTCTTACATCATGATAGGCTACAACGAGTTTGGCCCCTGCTTCCCAATGGCGATACATTTTAATAATGACATTCAGAGGACGCTGCAGATCATCAGGAACCGTAACGATACATGCTCCTTTAGCTAGCTTAATTCCAGCAAATTGCACATAGGGACTGGTATAGTTTCTACTTAGTCGATAAGCTGTTATTCTTTGATCTTTCTGAGCAATTTCTTTCGCTTTTGGATAAGACTGGTCAGAAGAGCCATCATCGATAATGAGCAGCTCGAAAGGAATGGATTCCTTTTCCATTGCATCAATGATTAGCTTACTTGTATTTTCTAACCTGCTTTCACTTTGAAATGAAAGAAGGACAATGCTTAGTAATTTCTGATTCATATGATGGCAAATAGCTAGTTAAAGGTATCTTATAAATCCTATATGATGTTAATTTTTAATAAGTTATTGCTGAGAAACTATGTTTTTGACAAAAATCTATTTGCAATAGTGAAGTTCCAGATAGTGGTAAAGGGAAGCACTAAGAAAGGATATATGTAATTCTCAAAGGATAGAAAGTGGGTAAATAATTTCATGATGAGAACACCTAATATGAGTCCAGTAATGTAAATGGAATAGTAGGTGATCATATTTTTTACTTTAATAACTGTCTTAAAAGTGAAAGTGCTATTTAAAAGAAAAGAAAGCATGATTGAAAATGCGTAGACACAAATATAGGTCAGAAATAGAGGTGTTTCGAAATACTTTAAGAGAACAAAATTTGTACTTAGTGAAAGTGAAGTAACGACAGCTCCCACTCCTAAGAATGTGGAAATTTTCTTTAAAATATCCTTAAACGGTTTACTCAAGCCTAAATTTTTATCAAATCAGAAAAAGTACTAAAAGAACGAATGTAATCTTTTTCATCATAAATGGTAGAAGATAAAACCAATTGTACTGCACCTATTGAATATTTCATTTCATGCCAGCACATCTTGGGTATGTATAATCCTTGATTAGGTGTAGATAGTTGAAATTCATTTTTTTTCCCGAGAGCGTCAATGGTGTTAATATCTATAGAACCAGCCACAGCAATTAATATCATTTCAGTTTCAAGATGGGCATGTTTTCCTCTTGTTACATCTTTAGGTGTGTGGTATGTCCAGAAAACGCGCTTTATTAAAGGGAGTACTTTCTGATTTTCAAATATTGACAAATAACCTTCTTCTTCCTTGCCATGCATTTCCATTTCTATGATCTTAGGTTCCCCTTCCACTTATTTTCGTTTTAAAGTCATGACTTGATTAGGTTTAAACCAGTCGAATGAATCCCCTGCTTTTACATTATAGAACTTTTTTTCATCATAATTAAAAACAACTAAAGGTTCATAATTATTTCTTAAGTAATAGAATGTTTGATTGTATAAGAAATCATTAGAGACGTTAGAACTTTTCCATGATTCTCCAGTCAATGCATAAAATGCATAGTCAACATTCGCATTTTTATATTCCTCGATAGCTTCTCCTTGATAAACTCTATTTTTCTCATTATCCATTGCAATCATTACAGGATATATCTGATCAAAGACAGGTTTCTTTTCCATAAAGAAGTAAGCATTGGCATCAATTCCAAAAACTCCAAAAGTATGATGTGGTTGAATTTCTTTTTTTAGTTCATTCAGCATTTGAAACATGATGCTCTGCAAATTATTACTCCTTGCTAATGCTGTATTCTTAGCGTAGTCACGCTCAAAGTACTTGTCTCCATTTCTGCCGATATCACCCGCTACCATTAGCAAGCAACTAAGCGAGATGATGATGGAAGTCTGTTTGATCTTATACTTTTCTAATACAGTTTTTAGACCAATTAGGAAAAGTGGCATTATTGCATATACCGGTATCCAGTAATGGCCATAAAATCTTAATCCTGGAAAAATTAATGCTAGAGCTAGAAAAAATGGGATTAATATGAACCAATAAAACTTGGCTTTATATAAAATTAGTGTTGCAATACCAGAAAGCAAGAGCAGTGAGTTCGTGAACAATTGATATTTAAAAACCCAACCTCCAAAGATCCTCAAATATTCTCTTCCTTCTCCCCATGAAATTTTACTACTATAAGTAGAAGGGTAAGTGAACGTCCAGTAAATAGCATCTTCTAGTGATCCAGTAAGAAGGATAGGAATGAGGCATAATGTAATTATAGAAACTGCACCTAGTGCAAGGGAACCCACATTCTTAATGATGCCATCTCCTTGATAAAATCCATCCTTTCTGTAATGTTCGATGACTATCAATAATACTGCACCGATTCCTAATAATGCGTAAGTCTGCTTAATCAACGCTGTTCCCGCAATAAAAAAACCTGCTAAAAAGAGATATAGGAAATTCCACTTCGATGTTTTTCTGAACAGGAAATAAATTCCTGAAAGTAAAAAGGTTACAATAAAAAGTTCAGAATTTGTCTCTGTGTAAAAATTGAAAATGTTTTGTGCTAAAAATAGCCCCACACTTCCTACCAATAATGAGAATGACCAAGAACTAAATTTTTTAGCGATTAGAATGAGTAGTCCAGTGTTAACAATTGTTAGAAATAAACCTAGCATCCTTAGTCCAAAACTTGACCAAGAGAAAATTAAGCCACCTAATCCGTAGCAATAATAAAGTAAAGGTGGTTTCATTTCGAAGAAATCAACAAATGGAATCTTTCCTTGCATGACTTTATTTCCTAGAAGAGAATATACAGCTTCATCCCTCATAATAGGAGAGTCAAAAGCGAAATATCTAATAAGTAAGGAAATAGCAGCAATAATTGCCGCACTAATTATATATGCTTTTTGGTAGGAAACTTCTTTAGGTTTCTGCTTATGTTTTTTGCCACTAACTTTTGAGGTCATTTGTTAATATTACTTAATCAAGAATTTAAATATAGAATATAATTTTCATATGTTTATTAAATTAATAATGTGTTTAGTAAACATGAAACCAAAAAATCTAATTATAAACTTTGTTCCGACAGGAATGATACCTTCTAAACTGCAAAATCCCAAGGTGCCCATTTCACCTCAAGAAATTATAGAGGATGTTCACAGAGCTTATGAAAAAGGAATCACTTTAGTGCATCTGCATGCTAGAGATGAAACGGGAATACCTACATATAAATCGGCAGTCTATCGAGAGATTGTAGAAGGTGTAAAGAAATATTGCAATGATTTAGTGATCTGTCTTTCACTAAGCGGACGTAACTTTAATGAATTAGATAAACGCAGTGAAGCATTAGAATTGGGAGTTGATATGGGGTCCTTAACATTAAGTTCTCTGAATTTTCCACAACAGGCAAGCGTCAATAGTCCAGAAATGATTTTCGGCTTATGTGAAAGGATGAAGGAAACAGGAACAAATCCAGAGTTAGAGATTTTTGATTTAGGGATGATTAATTATTCCAAGTATTTGATTAAGAAAGGAATGATTTCAGGTCCTTTGTACTATAATATTATTCTTGGAAATATCTCAAGTTTGCAATTAGATCCTACCCAAATCGGAATAGCAATTCAAAGTTTACCAGCAAATAGCTATTGGTCTCTTGGTGGAATAGGGGATACGCAGCTAAGAGCTAATGTTATTGCTATTGCTCTTAACGGTGGAGTTCGGATAGGTCTAGAGGACAATATTTACTACGATATGAATAGAGAAATTAAAGCTTCTAATATGGACTTAATAGAAAGAATCCATAGAATTGCAGCAGAATTTGATAGGCCAATAATGAAAGCGAAAACATTCGGAGACTTAGGGTTTTATAATAAGAACAGATCATGAATGAGCGACCACTCTATATTTTAGGAAAAGGTAATTTTGCACTGAGCATCATCCTTGATATTGTTAAGCTTAATAATCATAATGGAGTAGTTACCATAGTTTCTAATATTAATGAGGATAAAAATACGTCAACCGGATTTCCCTATACTGCAGATGGAATAAAGATCAGAATTATAACCATGAATGATTTTAATCCAATTCCAGGAGCTGGTTATATATTAGGTTCCATTGGAAAATCAAGAATGAAGATTTACAATCATTTTTTAGAGGAAAAAGGAATTACCGCTGATGAATATGTTACATTAATACATCCATCAGCTGTAATATCATCTTCAGTAAAAATGGGCTATGGAGTACACATAGGCCCTTTATCAGTTATTGCACCCTATGCTGTATTAGGAAACTTTGCGACTATTAACAGAAATTGTAGTGTGGGGCATCATACCGAAATGAAAGACTTTGCTTGTATTAATCCTGGAGTAAATATTTCAGGAATTTGCGAAATTGGAATTAATTCTTCTGTAGGAACTGGAGCAAATGTTTTGGATCAAATGGTCATAGGTGATTATACGGTCATCGGAGCTGGCTCACTAGTTACAAGGAGTTTAGGTGATCGTGTTGTTGCATATGGTGCTCCAGCAAAAGTTGTTCGACCTAATGTAGAGTGAAATTTAAATAACAAGAATTAAATGTTAGCTTAGCTGAATTCATAGGAAATGGGTTTTAAACTGATTGTTTTCCAAATTTGTAAGCTTACTATATAGGATTTTTTACTTGTTGATTGTAAAATTTTAGCCATTTATTTGATAAAATAAATTTAGATGTGCAGCTTGAGAAACCTTATTTTATTAGTTTTTTGATGACTTTTAGGGAAGGTGAATCTAGATAATTTTATTGGAATCCAAGCAATTTTAAAATACTTGTTATATATTGTATTACAGAATACGAGATTTAAAGGATTATATATTTACCTTTTTCGTATATAAATCTGGAATTTATGTTAAAAAAGTTTTTTTCTAGTAAGAAAAAAAAAGAGGAAGAACCTATTCGTCCTCCTGTTCCTGACAACCCATCACCCAATGGTAAAATTGTCATAAAAAAGCGAACCCCAGCCAAAGTACCTTCCAACTTTATCAATACTCCAGAAGTCTATGCCGCACCTGAATATATTGCGCCAGAACCTGAATATATTCCTGAAGAAGTTATTGTACCACAGGATAATCCAGTAACACCAGTAAATCGCGATCAGGAAGAAGCAGTTGCAACACCGAATCAAAACGAAGACTATAGTAATGATATCAATGAATTAGAAAATAAACTAGGGACTTTAGACGCGGAGAAAGACCAGCTTTCTACAGATCTAGATGTTGCTCAGAAATTAATTCAAGATATGCGAGTTCAGCTTGCAGACTCGAATAGACAGCTGCACGAATTAGAAATTAAAAATGAAAATTTAACTGCACAATTAGTACCTGCGGATGAATCTAAAGAAGAACATATAGCTAAGTTACAATCTGAAATTGAAAATAAAAACGCGGAAGTTACTAAGTTCAAAAATGAGCGTAATCTAGCACTTGAAGAGATTGAAGCGTTAAACCTAAAACTGCAGAAGACCGAAGATAAATTTGCAAATTTTAAAGATTCAACTGATGATACGTCTAAGGAGAAGAAAGAAGCAGAGTCTGAAATTCAGATTTTACAAGCAATGGTTAACAGACTGGAAGGGGAGCAAGCTGAGTTAGAAAAGGAACACAGAGAAACTTTAGAGCAAGTAGAAGAGGTGAGAGATGAACTTTCAGCTGAGTTAAAGAAATATAAGGAGCGTGAAGAAAAGCTTGATGATGAATTCATTAAGTTGAAAAATGAGAAAGCGGTATTCGAAGCGCATGAGAAAAAGCATCTTAATTTACTAGAAGAGCAAGAGCAAAAAATAGAAGAACTTAAAAAAGAAAAAGAAACTTTATTCAAGTCTTTACAGGAGGCAGAAGGCGGTGATACAGAGAGTCATGCTGCGCTAGCACACGCACAGAAAAATTTAGAATCGCTGAAAAAAGAACTTGAAAAAGCAGGGGCAGATAAAGAGAAGTTAAATGAGCAATACGTAGCGGAGCAGAAAAATGTTGCGGACGTTAAGACAGAACTACGGAAAGTAGAGAAAGAAGTCAAGAAAAGGGACGAAGAAATAGGAAAAGAAATTGCTAAGAATGAAAAATTGGCAAGTCAAGTTAATCAATTAAAAGGCGAGCAGAAAAAAGCAAACGAAAAAATAAAGAAGCTTGAATTAGATATCAAAGTTGTCCCAATGCTTGAAAAAGAAATGGGCATTAAGGACAAAGATATCGAAAGCAAAGTCAAAGAAATTTCAAACCTTACGAATAGATTATCCCAGTCAGAAAGCACCCAAAAGAATTTGGATAAAGCCAATACCAAATTCGGGATGGAAATTGAAAAGTTGAATGCTGATGCTCAGAAAAAAGCTGAAGACTTTAAAAAAATAACTGCTGAACTTAAGCAAAAAGACGCAACGATAAAAAGTGAACTGGAGAAATCTAGTAACCTAGAAAAAGAACTGATTAAAGTAAAAGCTGATCTGCAAAAGGCTAACGAGGAAAAAGCAAAAGCAGAGAAAAATGTGGAAGCTTTAACAGCGAAATCTAATTCGGATCTTGCGAAACTTACTGGAGATAATGAGCACCTAGGAAATAAGATTAAAGTCTTAGAAAAAGATGAATCAGATCTGAAAAAGAAGCTTACTGGATTAGAACAAGAAATTCAACAACTCAAAACAGAAAATGCTGATCTGAATCTTGAAGTTGCGAAACTAAATAAACAATTAATTCAAACGGCTACTAAATTAGCAGCTGCCAGTGTGGTGAGTATTCCAGAACCAGAACCCGCGCCAGTTCATCAGCCTACGCCAGTTGCAGAAGCACCAAAGGTAGAGCCTGTTGTAGAAGCTTCACCGCAAGCAACAGAAGAAGTAGCTAGTGAGGAAGAATATGATGTGCTGACCATCAATGTGTCTATAATTCCTCAGAATGATGAGTTTGAATTAGAGCTTCCAGCTGACATAACTGGGATGGATATTATTTCAGAATTAATAGATGCAGGTGTATTAAATGAGGATATGAATTTCGCAATTAATATTAAACATACCGGAGTTGCGATCGGTGGTGATGATACTTTAAAAGCGATGAAGGTCATGAACGATGATTATATCGTCATAAATACAGAGTAGTAATTTAATAACATCTAATGTTTTTGCACTTTTGGAAATAGGCCCAAATACATCTCGTAGTTTTTACGCTACATTAATCCCACTAATAAATAAAATTTATAACAAGATGAATGCTTCTGCAATAAGAGCATCGAAATATAGTTATTTGACTATATATTAATTATTTATATATTTAGCTTGTGCTGAATTGAGATTCGTAATAATACCAATTTAACGGGTTGTTTTTTTGTGATTTAATTCAATAAGGATTTTAATATTTTCATACCATGAATAAAAAAATACATTTTGCCTTTTGCCTTGCGATTTTGCTGATTGGATTCAAAATTGTTGACGTAAATGAGGGAGGTAAATCACTACAACAGCCTGAAATGGTGGATGCTAGGTCCTATATCAAGGGAAAGCAGATGAAGAAAAGAAATGGTATTGTGAAAATGGATTCGCCAGAAAAATATGGTGAGATTCAGCGTCAATTAAGAACTCCGATCGATGCAGTAAGTCCACAATATAGCCCGAATTATCTAGTGGAAGAACTTCGAAAGGCTAGAAAGAATTTCGATGGGACTTCAGCTAGAAATGAATTAGATTTTGTATCAAGAGGTCCAGGAAATGTCGCGGGTAGAACAAGGGCTATATTAATAGATCCAAGAGATGATAGCCACAGTACTTGGATTGCAGGCTCTGCGTCTGGTGGAATATGGAAGACCACGGATGCAGGGAAAACATGGAGAAATCTATCTGAAGATTTAACTTCATTATCGACGAACACTCTAGCGATGTCGCCTAGTAATCCTGATGTGATATACGCTGGGACCGGCGAGCATTTTGTGAATGATACAGATGGAAATGGGATGTGGAAATCTGAAGATGGAGGAGAAAGCTGGACACAGATTGCTAATCCTGAACAATATGAGTCTTTCAAGAATGTAAGTAGAATAGTAGTGGATCCTGATAATACAGACATTCTATTAGTCGCCACATCGAATGGATCTTGGGAAGAAGATGAAGATGATGATTTTGTGATTTGGAAGTCGACGGATGGAGGTCAGTTTTTCGAACGAAAGTATACGAGTGAAATTGGCAGAATCGATGACTTAGATGCGAACCCTCAGAATTTTAATACACTTTATGCTGCAGTAGAGGAATATGGAGTCATAAAAAGCGAAGATGGAGGTGAATCTTGGTTGGAGCCTGCTAGCAAGTTTGCAGATATAGGTAGGGTTGAAATCTCTGTATCCGCTGTAGATACATCTTATATATGGGCATCTGCTGTTGGTGGACCTTCGAATTCAGGAACAACAGTTTATGTCAGCAAGACTGCTGGATCGACATGGTCTATTATTCAAGATGAATTAGTAGATTTTGATTATTTGGGTGGTCAAGGTTTTTACGATAATATTATAACTGCTCATCCATACAATGTGAATGAAGCTTACATCGGAGGGGTTAATCTATTCAAGATCAATATTTCCGGACAAGTGGAAGAAGTTCTTGACTTTTCAGTTAATGAGATCAATACAGATTTGTTCATGGAATTTGTTGGTGGTACTGATTTTGAAAATGATGGTGTAATCGCAAAAGAAGACTTGAAATCGGTTTCGATTCGGTTCGGATCTGGGACTCAGAAGGCACACCGATTCACAGCAGGAGGATTAGGAGCTGGAGTTTCTTTCGGAATTTATGATTATGTTGATTATGTGGAAGTTCCGTTTACAGTATGGGACAAAGAGAATGAAGTTCAATTAATGGTATCATTTAGAGATCAGCAAATGGACGGGAAGTGGAATCTGCTGGAGTTGCTGACTTCCGGTGATGCAGATGATCAGTCGCGTGAGTATTTATTCATTCATGATATTCCATATGATGAAGAAGCTTCTCCTATCATTGGCGTAGAAGGCGGAATAGTAGAAGAAATGATGTATTTCATTTGGCCGGTATTAACACCAGGATTTACATTTGATCCGGATAATTTGCCAGTTTCTAGCCTAGAAATCAATAAAGTATTTACTGGAATCGAAACATCTTCTTCAGTTGTTATTTCTGATGCGTATGGTCAATTTAATGGGAATAATACCTTTTCGAATGACAATTTCGTCAACCAGAAAGGGATGCATCCTGATCAACACAATATTGTGATGATCAAAGAAAATGAAGCGGATAAAACATTTAGATTTATTGTAACGAATGATGGAGGTGTCTATATTTCTAATGAAAGTAGTGATCCAGGAACGAAAGACGAGGATTTTAACTATGGCGGCTTTGGTTATAATACTTCTCAATTTTATAGTGCAGATAAAGCACCAGGTGAGCATCGCTACATCGGTGGTATGCAAGATAATTCAACGTTTTTTACACCTGCAGGAGTTCAAGCAGATAGTGCAGCTCGCTATAATTTTGCGATAGGCGGAGATGGTTTTGAATCCATATGGAATAACAGTAATCCTTTTCAATTAATAGGTGGATCACAGTTTAACAATTTTGCGAGATCTTTAGATGGAGGTAAAACTTGGTTTCGAGCTACCGATGTTATTTCTGGGACGAGCCCATTTATTTCTAGACTTGCTAATTCTAAGCGCTTCCCTAATAGATTATTTACATTAACTTCCACAGGTGTCTGGAGAAGTGAAGATTTCGGCGGCTCTTGGATCGGTAGTCCGCTTGAGGAAATGTGGAGTTTTAATAATCTGGCGGACATAGAAGTATCACATGCAGATTCAAGTGTCGTCTGGGCAGGTGGATTTCTAAATAAAGAAGAACGAGTATTTGTATCCCAAGATGCGGGATTGACATTTAGCCCTGTGAATAATTATGAAGGAGAACCTTTGGGTTTTGTTTCAGGAATAGGTACTCACCCTATAGATAATGCTACGGGATATTTACTTTTTTCATTTTCAGGGAAGCCTAAGGTAATTAAGACAACTGATTTTGGACAAACGTGGGAAGACATTTCAGGTTACGAAGGAAATAATGGGATTAGTGACAGAGGATTCCCTAATGTTGCCATTCAGACTTTATTAGTATTTCCTAATAATACCAATAGAATCTGGGTAGGTTCAGAAATAGGAATCATAGAATCCATGGATGGTGGTGAATCCTGGAATTTATTAGATTGTAATATGCCTCCTGTAAATGTCCACGACTTTAAGATTCAAGATGATCAAATAGTAATCGCCACCTATGGCAGAGGCATATGGTCCGTTCAAGTAGATGGAATAGAGCAAAATTATCTATTACATCCATCTGTTATCGCCGGTAGACAAGATATTAAGGGCGACTTAGACATTGATTTTTATCTTCCTTCGAAATTTGATTCATCATTTGTGGTCATTGATGGCGAACGATATGAAAGGGTAGGTGCTAATGAAGTTGGATTGTTTACTTCATTAAAAGATAATTTACAATTAGAAGGTGAGATAGAGATTTTAATTGAATCTTTTTCGAATGGAGAAAGATTGGAATCTATTCCATTTATAATAGACCTCTACATTCCCGGGCCTATCGTAACACAGTACAATAATGATTTTGCGGATGATGCAAGGATAAATGAATTTGTTGGCGATGGTTTTAGGATTATTCTGGAGGAAGAATTTGAGGATGAAGCAATTCATTCTGGTCATCCACATGCTAATGGTATAGAATATACGTACCAACTTACTTCATCTTATCAGCTTACCGATGAAAGCCCGAATCAAATGAGATTCAACGAAGTTGCGATCATAGAACCTGGAGAGCCTGAAACGGTCTTTGGAGATAGTGAATTCTGGGATTATGTAGTTGTCGAGGGATCTAAGGATGGACAAACATGGAATATATTAGCGCCTGGGTATGACTCGAGAGCACATGTAGATTGGTTAGAAGCGTACAATAGAGAAGAACGTGGCACCTCCGAGCTTTATAAGGAGCGATTGATTAATTTAGAAGAGACATTTGATGTTGGAGATACTATACTTGTTAGATTTAGATTAAATGCGGACGCCTTTGTCAATGGTTGGGGCTGGGCAATAGATGACTTAGAAATAGGAACATTAACATCGAGTGTATCGGATGATGTTTTAGAAAATGAGCTATCCATCTTTCCTAATCCTGTCTATGATAATCTTTTCATTAGAAGTGAGTTAGATCTCAGGAATGCAGAGGTTATCATCTATAATGTGAGCGGTGAGCAGGTATTAAATTTATCTTATGCTGAGGAATTAAACGTAAGTCAGTTGGTTCCGGGAGCCTATTTTATGACGATTATAGGGGAGTCAGTTCACGAGGTTCACAAGTTTTTAAAGATTTAGGCGGTATTATAGTTGTAGACATCATTCTTTACTAGTGTATAGCCTAGAATCGAATAACAGACTTAGGTGTAGGTCAATGTTTTTTCACCTTATTGACAAGGATGAATACTCAGACGAAAAAACGTGCAGAAGTTAATGACAGTAACAGTCTGTCGTATGGTCATTAACCATTCCACATGCTTGCATGAAGGCATAACATATGGTACTACCGACGAATTTAAAACCTTTTTTCTTAAGGTCTTTTGACATCAGATCACTGATTTCCGTTTTCGCTGGTACTTCGCTGACATGTTTCCATTTGTTCTGGATTGTTTCTCCATTCACGAATTGCCAGATATACTTGTCAAAACTTCCATATTCTTTTTGAATAGATAAGAAGACTTTCGCATTGGTAACAACACCATTAACTTTAAGCTTATTTCGAATGATACCTGGATCCTGTAAAAGTTGGTCAATTTTTGCCTGATCGTAATGAATAATTTTTTCCGCTTCGAAATTATCAAACACCTCTTTATATCGTGCTCGCTTTTTCAACACAGTTATCCACGAAAGTCCAGCTTGCGCTCCTTCGAGATTAATCATTTCAAATAATAAACGATCATCATGTACTGGTTTTCCCCATTCTAAATCGTGGTAATCGATGTAAAGTGAATCACTACTAACCCAGGCACATCTTATTTTATCTACAGCCATTCTGTCTTGTTTTCTATAGGTGTTCGTGTTGATTCACATTCGAAGTCTTTTTTATAGCCCATGTAGAATAATCCTAAGCACTTTTCACCACTTTTCAAATTCAGAAATTCATTCATCGTGCTAATAGATTTAGGGCTCGACCAATATGAACCTATACCTAATGTTGTGCAACTTAACCACATATTCTGAACAGCGCATGCGACTGCAGCAATTTCTTCCCATTCTGGAACAGATTCTTTAGGATCTCGTTTCATACAGATCGCAATAACGCAAGCAGATTGCTTTGGCTTTTTGAGTGTCTTTTTATATTTCATCGGCGAAAAGTCCTCTTCAGAAATATTTGATTTATAATAGTCGCCTAGAAATTCACTTAACTCATTTAACTTTTCACCTTTCATTATTTTAAATAGCCAAGGTTCTGTCTTTCGATGCGTAGGAGCCCAGTTCGCATTTTCGAGAATTGCTTGTAACGTCTGGTCACTAATTTCCTTATCTTCATACATCTCAGGGAAGATGGATCGTCTTTCTTGAATGATTTTCGTTATTTTCTCAAAGTCTGTCATACCGTATAATTTAAGATTTGATAAAGCGAATTAAGTCATTTTTTTGCTAATCAAATCGATTACCATTAAAAAAGGCCCAATTTTCATTGAGCCCTTATATCTATTGATGATTTTCTTTTAATAATTCAGGATATTTTGCCTGAAATCGTTTGAGCCTTGGAACCGAAACGGCTCTCACGTAAGGTTGATTTGGATTATTTCTTTCATAATCTTGGTGATAATCTTCAGCATCATAGAATGCCTTATATGGAACGACCTCCGTAACAATAGGAGAATCATATACTTTATCTTCTGTCAATTTAGCAATGTACTTTTCAGCGGCTAGTTTCTCAGCATCGTTTTTATAAAATATGGACGATCTATACTGTGTACCTCTGTCTGGTCCCTGCTGATTCAAAGTAGTTGGGTCCTGAGAACCGAAAAAAACTTTTAATAACGTTTCATATGAAATAACACTTGGATCGTAGTAAACTTCTACTGCCTCGGCATGTGCTGTTTTTCCTGCACTTACTTGAGAATAATTAGCGGTACTTTTCTTTCCACCTGCATATCCTGAAATCACCTCTTCTACACCTTTTACTGATTCAAAAACCGCTTCCACACACCAGAAACATCCACTTGCAAAATATGCCGTTTCTAAATCCTCTAAATCAGCATTCACTTCCTTCTTAGAAGCTGATGAATTTATGGGTGATTGTGCATTGCAGCTTATCATTCCGAGAAAAATGATGGAGCTAAATAAAAGTTTATTAATTGAATTCATATTGAATTTTTTCTTTTAAAACTGATTTAAGATCAATTTTGTTTGCAGAAACTACATTGTTTTAAAATTATTAACTTTTATTTTCTCTTCTTTAATTTGGGTCCATAAGATTGATTAAATTGCAATGGCATGTTGTAGACGACAGATAACTGAGCATTAATTGACATTTGATGCATTTCTTCGGTCGTAAATGAAGTTGAATCTTCGATTAAATAGGTCATCGGCTGATAAACTTTTAGTTCTACAGAAAATGGCTTGTACACAACAACGCTCAGATTATAATTAAGACCCCAAGTCACTCGGTTAGTCTCGAAAGCATGTTTCTCATCTTCATTATTCAGGTTGTATACTTGCTTACGATTAGAATAAAATCTGTATTGTACTAACTCTGGACTTCCGTCGTAATCAGGGTCATTGTAATTATAGCGCGAACCTCTTCCAGTAGTCTGGAAAGCCATAGAGAGTTCTGGTCCGAAACCTAGTTTTACTCTACCTATCTTGATGACTGCATTTCCTGCAACATTGAATGCTGAGTTATTAATGCTTATTTCTTCGTAAAAATTCTGTTCTGGACTTTTATTCTCATCTAGCCAATAAGAATCATGATCTATTTCAAAATTTGAATTTACATAGGAGACTTCTGCTTTCACCCCCAAGCCTCTGGCAATAGGTTGATAGATATCTATACCCGCTTGATACCCGTTTCCGAACCTGTACATTTCTGTATAGTTTCCGGATTTATACTTGTTTGTAAAACTTAAATTTCCATTATTTCCAATCTTCACTCCGATGGTTGTGGATTGACATACTGCAGCTGTTCCCCATGCTATCATTAGCATAGAGATGATTAAACACCTTTTACTCATAAAATTAAATCGATATTTGGATTAGTAAAACACCTTTCAGTACAATTGACACAAAGTCAAAAGCTTACCCAATAAAAAAGACCTTGAAATTTAACATTTCAAGGTCTTTTGTAAACTGGTTTGCAATAAGTTGCTAAAGGTTAGGCTGCGGAGTTATTCTTAAATAAGGCTTAATGCGCGTATGACCTTTAGGAAATTTTTCTGGTATTTGCTCATCTGTTATAGATGGAGAAATAACAACATCTTCGCCATTTTTCCAGTCTGCAGGTGTTGCAACAGAGTGATTAGCAGTTAGTTGTAGTGAATCGATAACTCTGAGGATCTCTTGGAAGTTTCTTCCTGTAGATGGTGGATATGTTAGAGTTAATTTTACTTTCTTATCTGGCCCAACTACGAAAACTGACCGAACAGTTGCTTTACCTGAAGCTCCTGGGTGAATCATGTCATATAATTCAGCTATTTTCTGATCACTATCAGCAATAAGTGGATAATTTACAATTGTATTCTGAGTTTCATTAATGTCTTTAACCCATTCATTATGCTCATTAAGTGGATCTACACTAAGTGCAATTACCTTAGTATTTCTCTTTGCAAATTCATCCTTCAATTTTGCAACCATTCCTAACTCAGTCGTACACACAGGTGTGAAATCTGCAGGATGCGAAAATAAAACAACCCATCCATCACCTATGTAGTCATGAAAGTTGATCGTACCTTCTGTTGTTTCTGCTGTAAAATCGGGAGCAGTTTCCCCTAATCTAATTGCCATTGTAAAATTTTTTATGGTTTGAATAATAGTATTAACATTACTACTAATAACAACATAACTAATGAAATTATGTTTTTTAACCACATGTTTTTTCTATAAGAATTTATTTGAAGGATTCTTCTCTTGACAATTTGATCTTTCTCATATAGTGTTAAGCGATCTTTTTCATCTTTTAAATTAGTGGCTGGAGGCGTAATACTTAAAACATCAAAAAGAGATTTTCTCTCTTTAATTAAGTTTTTATTATTCGTTATGGTAACCATTGGTCTGCCACTATATCCCATGACTTGTCTATTATAATTTCATTAACAAATATTGTTTTTTCGGAGTTCCAAAACTTAAAACAGGGTAGTCTTAAAACCTACTTAATTGGTAGTTTTTTTACTGTTGTTCATCGTAAAAAGAATCTGTTTGTGCAACTTTTCCAAATGTTCGTCGTCTTTTAAGTGTACATCGATAGGGCCGTATCATTACAAAATTAAAAGTGAAATACTTGATTGACAAGTATTTATATATTTAAATCTTAATTAACTTAATAATATTAAATAATAACTGTAATGAAAACATCAAAATTATTGTTCGTCGCACTTTTATGTGCATTCTTCGCAAGTTTTAATACATATGCCAATACAGCTGCAATAGCTCCTGCAGATAATCCGACTGAAATTAGACAAGAAATAATGGACCTCGTTAAGTCTATCGATATAAGTGACATTAAAGAAAATTACGAAAGAACTTACATTCAGTTTATCGTAAATTCTAAAAATGAAATTGTAGTTGTGAATGTTTCAAGCTCAGATTTTGAAGCACGAATCAAAAGCAAATTGAACTATAAAAAATTAAAAACAAAGGACGTAAAACAAAATGAAATTTATACTGTCCCAGTTGTTTTCAAGAAGCAATAGTCTTAGTAGTAAAAGTGAGAATTTTTTTAGAGGAGTCCGTTGGTTAGAGCGGGCTCCTTTTTTTGTATGTAGACCTCAGGTCTAAGAGTTTATCTATTCTAGCCGTTCTAATCTAAATTAACTTTCCGCAAAATCAGGAAAGTTCGCAGCCTTTATCTACGCAAATTTTGATACACTGGTCTTTGAGTCTGCCTCCATATATATACATACTATTTTTATTTAGGTAAATTTCTTTTCACTGACTTTCGATTCTAATACTCTTATATATAGTTAAGAGCGGAAATGGTATTGTTCTACATTAAAATTTGACAGAAACTAAGCTAGGAGCCTTGAATTAATAGCCTTATTGTGTGGAAACCTTTCTATTAAATTAAAATGATATTAACAGTTGTCTTAATTAATCTGACGTTCGTCTTTTAATTGATCAAGTTCATAGAATTACCTCCATTTGAGTGCAACCTTTCGAAATAAGCTCCGTCTTTAAAGTGTACAACAATATGAAAATATCTACTCATAAATAACGCATAAATAACAGATTAGTAAGTATTTATATATTTAAAAATTAATTAACATAATAACAATAAAAAAACAATTATAATGAAAAAATCAAAATTAATGTTCGTCGCTCTTTTATGTGCATTCTTCGCAAGTTTTAATACCTATGCTAACACACTAGCAACAACACCTACAGATAATCCGACTGAAATTAGAGCGGAAATATTAAAGTTAGTGAAGTCTATCGACATCAGTGACATTGAAGATAATTACGAGAGAACTTACATTCAGTTCATCGTGAATTCGAAAAATGAAATCGTAGTTGTGAATGTTTCAAGTTCAGAATTCGAAGCAAGAATCAAAAGCAAATTGAACTATAAAAAATTAAAAACAGAGAACGTAGAGCAGAATGAAATCTATACAGTTCCAGTTGTATTTAAGAAGTAAAAAGTGAGAAGTTTACACAACCCATATTGAAAATTAAAGAATTTGCTGGGTTAAAGGAGTCCGTTGGTTAGAGCGGGCTCCTTTTTTTATTTAGTTTTTCGGCTTCGGGGCCTATTAGTATCTATCCATTCCAACTCAGAATAACATCCTGTTAAAGTAAAATAGCTTGAATCACTCTTCTTCTCGATTCTAATATTAAATGTTTTCGAGTCTCTCATTAACGATCAGTTCCTATCCAAAATATCTTCATACTTAAGTTGAATAGACATTATCATCTGCCTTTACAGATATCTTTGAACAGGCTTCGAATCTTCCATGATAGATAATATAATTTCATCACTTTTTAGACCTATCATGCATTTCTGATACTTTACTATTTTATATAAATAACATGGCAAACTTCTAAAGTTGGACCTTAGTTTTTACCCATTATATTTTTATTAACAAAAATTTAGAATCCTCAGATCAAAGGCTAAAATATTATGGTCTTAAATCCTCCTAGGTTAGTAGTTTTTTTCGTGTCGTTCATCGTAAAGCCATTTGATCATGCAACTTATCGAAGGAAAAAAGCGTCTTATAAGTGTAGATCGATATGGCCATATCATTACAAAATATAAAAACAAATACTTGAATGACAAGTATTTATATATGTTTAAAAATCTTAATTAACGTAATAACAATAAAAAACAATTATAATGAAAAAATCAAAATTAATGTTCGTCGCTCTTTTATGTGCATTCTTCGCAAGTGTAAACACCTATGCTAACACACCAGCAACAACTCCTATAGATAATCCGACTGAAATTAGAGCGGAAATATTAAAGTTAGTGAAGTCTATCGACATCAGTGATATTGAAGAAAATTACGAGAGAACTTACATTCAGTTCATCGTGAATTCTAAAAATGAAATCGTAGTTGTGAATGTTTCTAGCTCAGAATTCGAAGCAAGAATCAAAAGCAAATTGAACTATAAAAAATTAAAAACAGAGAACGTAGAGCAGAATGAAATCTATACAGTTCCAGTTGTATTTAAGAAGTAATGGTTTAAATAGTAAAAGTGAGAATTTTTTTAAAGGAGTCCGTTGGTTAGAGCGGGCTCCTTTTTTTATATTTGGGAAAAAAGCGAATGCTAGAATGTAAAAAAGATCTTTTTCTAATCGACGAACATGTACATTATCTGAATAATTCCTACATGTCACCCAATCTTAAGTCAGTAGAAATGGCAGGTGTCATAGCCGTGAGGTCCATGAGTAAGCCATATCTCATCGACCCATCTTCCTTTTTTAAACCATTAGAAGATCTTAAGAAATCATTTGCTCAAGTAATTAATCTTAAGAATCATGAGCGAATTGCCATTGCACCTTCAGCATCTTATGGACTGGCCAATGTAGCATCTAATCTCAATATTAACGGTAAGAAAAACATCGTAATTCCCGAGGGACAATTTCCTTCTAATTACTATTCATGGGATCGCGTGGCTAAAGAACATAATCTAGAAATAAGAATCGTCAGTCCACAAGAATCGATAGAAAATCGAGGTCAATTATGGAACGAAGCCATCATCGATGCCATAGATAAAGATACATTATTGTTAGCTTGCGGTCATGTCCACTGGGCCGACGGAACAAAATTCGACTTAAGAGCATTCAGAAAAGCATGTGATGAGCATGATGCTTTACTGATCGTGGATGGCTCTCAGTCTATCGGCGCACTTCCATTCGATATTGAGGAAATAAAACCGGATGCATTGGTATGTGTGGGTTACAAGTGGCTTTTTGGTCCTTATGGAATCGGTTTTAGTTATTATAGTGAACGCTTTGATCAAGGCAAACCGATAGAAGAAAACTGGGCTAATCGAAAAAACAGTGAAGATTTTAAAAATCTCGTTAATTATCAATCGGAATACAAACCCTATGCTAATCGATATATGGCTGGGGAAAGCAGCAATTTTATCAATGTTCCGATGATGCAGACTGCTTTGCAGCAAATCAATGCTTGGGAAGTTCAAAATATCCAAGATTATTCTGAAAATTTAATATCCTCATATCTTGATGCATTTAGAAGTATAGGATGTAGAATAGAGGATGCAGAATTTCGGTGTAATCATTTACTAGGAATAAAATTACCTGGTCATATCGACATCGATGCAATCGGCAAATCACTTAAAGCAAATCATGTCTATGTTTCTATCCGTGGTAATGCAATAAGAGTGGCGACTAGTACCTATAATTCGAAAACAGACATGGATAAGTTGTGGTCTGTATTATACGAAAATCATATGGTTTAAATTGGTTGTGGAAATTCCACTTTTACGATTAACTTTGAAGTCAAGTTAAAAACAAAAAATATATATGTCAGATAAGAAGGTGATTTTTGCAATGGAGGGTGTAACGAAAACATTTCCACCGAGCAAGACAGTGTTAAAAAATATTTGGCTTTCCTTTTATTATGGAGCTAAAATCGGAGTTCTAGGTTTAAACGGATCTGGAAAGTCAAGTTTATTAAAAATTATCGCAGGATTAGATACTAATTTTCAAGGCAAAGTAACCTTTGACCGAGAATATAAAATAGGTTATCTAAGACAGGAACCGGAATTGGATCCAGATAAAACTGTTAAGGAGATTGTGCAAGAAGGTGTACAGCACATCGTAGATGTAGTTAATGAATATGAAGCCATTAATGCAAAGTTTGCTGAGCCGATGTCAGATGATGAGATGAATGCATTAATTGAAAGACAAGGAGTCATCGGTGAGAAAATGGAGCAATTAGATGCTTGGAATTTAGATCACACACTAGAAGTGGCGATGGAATCACTGCGATGTCCACCAGATGATGCGAAAGTAAGTGTATTGTCAGGGGGAGAACGAAGAAGGGTTGCATTATGTAGGTTATTATTGAGTAAGCCAGATATCTTATTATTAGATGAGCCTACGAATCACTTGGATGCGGAAAGTGTCCATTGGTTAGAACAATATCTTAAGTCTTTTCCAGGTACTGTTATCGCTGTAACTCACGATAGGTACTTTTTGGATAATGTTGCAGGATGGATTTTAGAGCTTGATAGAGGGGAAGGAATTCCGTGGGAAGGAAACTATAGCTCTTGGTTAGAGCAGAAATCTGATCGATTAGCGAACGAGGAAAAAACAGAATCGAAACGTCAGAAAGCCTTAAAAAAGGAGTTAGAGTGGGTTCGTCAGGGACAAAAGGGAAGACAGTCGAAAGGTAAGGCAAGGTTGAATGCATACGAATCGATGAGTAATGCGGATGTTAAGGAAAAAGAGGCAAGATTAGAATTACTTATTCCTAAAGGTCCTAGGTTAGGAGACACCGTAATCAACTTAAATAATGTGACCAAGTCTTTCGATAATCGAGTGTTGATAGATAATTTATCATTTTCGATTCCTAAAAATGCGATCGTTGGTATTATAGGTGCGAATGGAGTAGGGAAGTCCACTCTATTCAGAATGATAATGGGTGAGGAGCAACCCGATTCAGGAAGTGTAGAAATTGGTGAAACGGTGAAACTTGCGTATGTTGATCAATCGCACGAAGATCTGCTTCCTGAGAAAACAATCTTCGAAGTGGTAGGACAAGGTAATGACTTTATAGAAGTAGAAGGTAAGGAGGTCAATGTTAGAGCATACGTCAGCAAATTCAACTTTGCAGGAGCCGATCAGCAGAAAAAAGTAGGAGTTCTTTCCGGTGGAGAGCGAAACAGACTGCATATGGCGATAACACTGAAAGAAGGTGGAAATGTTATTCTACTGGATGAGCCTACAAATGATATTGATGTGAATACCTTGAGAGCACTGGAGGAAGCTATTGATAATTTTGCAGGATGTGTTCTTGTGATTTCGCATGATAGATGGTTTATCGATAGATTAGCAACACACATTATTTCTTTCGAGGATGAAGGTGATGTGGTTTTCTACGAAGGAAATTACAGTGCCTATGAAGCCAATAAGAAAGAGCGATTAGGTGATGTTGCACCAAGAAGACCAAGATTTAAGAGTTTACTATAGGAAAATGAATCATTTAACAATAGGCAAAGTGCTTGAAGAGCTTAAGGAGGTGGAGTCACCCTTTCTTGAGGTTTTCAAGCATGGAAGCCTTGTTGTAGAAATGTATCAACCAGACAAGGTGGACTTGCAATCTCCTCATACTAGAGATGAAGTTTATATAATTGCGGCGGGATCAGGTGCATTTGTGCATAATGAAGTAATGAAAAGAGTAGAGAAGGGTGATTTTTTATTTGTTCCTGCGGGTGACGAACATCGCTTTGTTGACTTTTCTAATGATTTTAGTACTTGGGTATTATTTTATGGGCCAGAAGGAGGAGAATAATGCAATCACTAGAATTATACATATTACGAGGGGAATTAGATTATTTAGAAAATAATCCTGAAGAGGTCAGGGCTGTAGTTAATCGAGCAATTTACTCAGGAGATCAGAAAGAACATAAAACCCATCCTATTCAGTTTGTTTCGGAGAGCATTCATGGACTTAAGATATCTGAATCATTGGGTTTAGGGATGATCAGTTTGTTCATAGAGTTAGGTGCATATGTCAATGGTTATGGAACATGGAAAGAAGATTCGCCACTTTTAGCAGCTATCGGACTGTACCAAACGGAAATCGCCCATTTTTTAATTGACAAAGGTGCCGATTTTGCGCATGTAGGATATCATGGTGCTACGGCATTGCACTGGGCAGCATGGACTGGTCAAGATACATTGGTCGAAGCGTTATTAGAATTTCCAGTAGACATAGATGTATCGGATCATGATTTCGGAGCGACACCTTTACTTTATGGGATACACGGTTATTTCAGAGGAGGAGAAGAGAACAAAAATAACCAAGTGAAATGTATAAAGTTATTGCTTGATGCTGGTGCTAATCCAAGGCACAAAGATAAAGAAGGTAATGATGCTTGGAGTTATGTGAAGGGTAGGGATGGTGATGAAGTGTTGGAAGTGTTAGGAGAGCGATAAGCTGTAAGCCGTTAGCAGTGAGCTACTGAAATGAACTTGAACATACATTCTGAGAAAAAGCAAGAAGATTTTAGTTTATAGTTTTTAGTTTTTCGGGGAAACGAGAAAGCTGGTAAATTTTAAGTTATGAGTCCTAGTAATCAAAAGTATTAATCTGCGGAAATCTGCATAATCTGCGGGGAAATTTTAGCATAGCGATAAGCTGTGAGCTGTTAGCTGTGAGCTACTGAAATGAACTTGAACATACATTCTGAGAAAAAGCAAGAAGATTTTACTTTTTAGTTTTCAGTTTTTAGGGGAAAAGAGAAAGCTGGTAAATTTTAAGTTATGAGCCCTAGTAATCTAAAGTATTAATCTGCGGAAATCTGCATAATCTGCGGGAAAATTTTAGGGGAGCGATAAGCTGTAAGCCGTTAGCTTTGAGCTATTGAAAGGAACTTGAACTTACATTCTGAGAAAAAGCAAGAAGTTATTAGTTTTAGTTTTTCGGGGAAACGAGAAAGCTGGTAAATTTTAAGTTATGAGTCCTAGTAATCAAAAGTATTAATCTGCGGAAATCTGCATAATCTGCGGGAAAATTTTGGAGAGCGGTGAGCTGTGAGCCATTAGCAGTGTGCATTAATTTGAAATATTTATCCGATCATATTGCCCAGTGGCCTTCGTGGTAAAAGTAGAATTTGCTTTTAACACCAATGGCCCGATCTGAAATTCACCATAAATATTAATGCCCCTATGATTTTCTATGATACCATAATTAACAATACCAGCATTTAGATTTGGATCCGGTTCATGCATATACATGCTCAGATCACCCTTGTTTTGAATATATCCACCGAGCTCATTAATAATCACACTCCCAGTTTGATTGTTAAAACTAAATCCACCATCCACAATATAAATATCACCATAATTTCTAATCGCATAAGGAATTGATTTATCCGTTTTGTTACAATAGATGTATCCATATGCATTTAATGTACCATGATTTACTATAACACCTGTGGATGATAATTCTAACGAAGCATTAACTCCCACGGTGAAAGTACCATTGCTTCCTACTTTAATTCCTTTGACTATTATCCCATAAGTGTTGGGTGGAATGATAACCTCCCTAATCGATTCATCCATTCCGATCATCACTTCTTCACAGGGCAACGGAATATGGCCTAACGACCAGTTATTTTCATCCATCCAGTCTGTGCTTAATCCTAAATATACATTCTGCAATCCTAAATATCCATCATCCACTATTCCATTGCAGTCATTATCGATCCCATCACAGATTTCAGGATTTCCATCAAAAGAATCTGCTTCATTATCATTACAATCCGTCACATTAGCACAATGTGAATCACCATCAGAGTCCACTCCAAATCCATCACTGCACATCAAACTGACATCACCGCTGTAGGGCATTAATGGATTGCCAGACATCGAAAAGAAATTTATACTACAATAATTGCTTAATGAAGAATCAAAACATCCAGATAAATTATTACTAGAGAAATCAAGATAATTCAAGTTGCTTAGATAAAATCCAAAGTAGAGTGGAGTTGTTCCGTAAAATTGGTTATTACTAACATCCAAATGCTTTAGCCCTCTCATATTTCTGAGCGCATCCGGAAGGGTATCATTGAAATTATTGTGACTAATATCTAAGGTTTGTAGACTTGTCAGATTCTCTATTTCTGTAGGAAGCCCTCCTGAAATTGAATTATTAGATAAATTAATTGTTTGCAATTTGAAAAAAGTATCAATAGAAGAATAGAGATAGCCACTAAGGTTATTATTACTCAAGTTTATTCCGATGATCTCCGCCTTATTATTGCAAATGATACCATACCATTGACAATAATCACAATCACCACTATTTAATCCATCTTCCCAACCTTGTTTATTCGTCCATGAATCACCATTTGTGGCATTATAGAAACTCAATAATGAGTCCGTTAATGCATAATTGCATGGCGTTTCTTCAGTGTAGGCGCAAATACTAAATTCGCCAGAATCATTCGATCCCACATCAGCAACTCGAATGTATATTTCTTGACCAGCCTTACTGATATCATCTATGTTAAGTAATGCCTGATTACCTGCACCAGAATTATCGTCACATTCCCACAATGTCAGCCCGAAACAATCACCAGTATACGTTTCGATTACAAGATCGTCTAGACCACCATTAATAGTTGATGTCTCTATATTCACTTTCCCTGAAGTAGGAATAGTCACCTTGAACCAAACGTCCTTCGGATTCGCTGTTGCATCACATGAGAATGCACCTAAGTTACTTGTTGCAGTGCTGTATACATTATCATAAGTCCATTCTATGCAACTGATACTTGGAAATAACTCAATGGCTGTTAGACATTCATCATTTATCGGAGGAACATCACTACAGTCTTGACTTAGAATACAATCTGCATTGATAAATTTATTATAGATTAGTTCACCTGGTTGAGGTCCGAATCCTTTAGATAAATTAACACCTACAGCATTCAAGTGGCAATAGGACATAATCGTTCCTCCATCTTCGGGAACAGGTGGTTGTCCGCATGATCCTGGCGTTGTCACGCAACCATCGATTGCCGTATAGTTTCCATTCCATGAACAATCTTGTGTGTGAGGTGAGCCAAAATTATGACCCATTTCATGGGCAATAACCATCACGTTCCAAGAATAGTTGGGATAAGCAACAACGCCTCCATTCAAGTTACCACTAACCGCGTAATTATTGTACGTGCTGCATAAAGCATTCAGCCATGCAACTCCACCGCCTAAACTTCTACCTGATAATAAGTGAGCGAGCCTTCCGTTAAATCCCGAAATTGACCTCACCCTTTTGAATTCGTATAATACATTTTCACTTCCGCTGAAGCCTACATATGGATCAGAACTCGTATGAATCATGATCTCTGAAATTTTGATTGAAATTCCTACTCGATTGTATTGGAGTGAAACTTGATTGAAAAGATTCACCACCCAATCTGTGGTCGCTGAGAGGTTCTTACCTTTTTTGCTATATGCAGAGTAGTCCACCTCGAAATAGATATCTACACAATCTGAAGATGGTGCTCTATTGGTCCCAACTTTAGGAACTACATTTTGATTTTCTTTGATACCGTTCGTGGAGCATATAAATTCTTGCTGCTCCTTTAATTCATTATTATAGAAACCGACGTAATGGGTTTTATCGAATCTGTTAATCTGGAAATCGCCAGTCTGATCAGAAATTAATACATCTATTTCTTCCCCTCTCATGCTAACCGCTGCAATCGATTTTGCTTCATTTCCTTCTATATAACCCTGATAGAATACGTAATTTTCACCCTCTGTAAATACATCTCCCGTTTCTGTGGTCACCCTAAAGTTATCACTCAGGATTTTAACTTTTTTTAATATTAATGATTTTGATCCTTCGAATGTAGGTACCACTAGATTCATATGTTCTTTATTTGACCTGCTTGATCTCGTGAAATTCTTATCCAACTTGTACATGAGTGCTCGATCTATCGGAGCTGCGTTTCTATGTTGAGCTGTCGCTTTAGGGTCAATTTGGAAGAATTCAAATTTACTTAGTGTCTGCGCATAGGTTGCGGAAACCATAAAAAAGAGAAATACAATAGAGAAGAATCTATTCATTGGTAGAAGGATTATATGATAGGTAGACTATTTCTAAATCATCGTCACTAGATAATTCTGGTTAAATGTCGCTTACTTATTAAAAGTGAAAATTGAAGAATTTTGGAATTAATGCGCTAACCTAAGTTTTTTTAGGTCAATGTTTTAAGGTGCTAATTAATTTGTTGCAACGAAAACCTGGCTGCAGACACTCATATTTTATATGTGTACTTCAACTGAAATTGTGAAATATAGGTTAACTGATTGATGCTGGTATGGATGAACTGTTGGTAAAGGATTAAAAATTATAGTTATTCGTCAGCATCAGATATGTTGCCACAGAACCAAGGACAAGTGCAATAAGATTGGTAAGAATCATCGGGGAGAGGACAAAGAATTTATTTCCTAAACTTATATTGAAAGTCCGGTCTTTAATGGTTTTTCCGATGATGTAAATGACTACTGCGAAGAACCAGAAATATACCCATGGTTGAATCATAATTTTTAGTATTAGTTATTTAATAACGATATTTCTACCGTGATACTCTTTTGCATTAAGTAATTCATGAAGCTTTCCTATATTCTCAGATGTAACTTTTCCAGCGGGCATAATGGATAAGTGCTCGCCAGCCGCATCTTTCATTTGCATTAATGTTGCTCTACCTTCCCAAGCAGTTTTTTTCTGACCAGAGGTAAGAATTCTAGTGATTTCTGGAATTTGACTCAGTGTTTTAGTTGCCGTAATTGGGTCCTCCACATCATCAATAGCCTTGTGAAAACAAACTTCTAACGGTGAGGCAAGTTGGGCAAGTGCTCTGGTCAATTCCTCATTTATACATTGACCTTCTAAAACTCCAAACACAACACCTTGAATCCCAATTGCTTTAAATTCAAGGATTTCCTGTTTCATTTGCTCTACTTCATCCGAATTATATTCGAAGTTTCCACCCCGAGGTCTAATCATCACCATAATCGGAATATCAGTCTGCTGCATCAATTTCTTAACTTCTTCGATGTCCGGTGTAAGTCCATCCAATTCTAGCCGAGAACAAAACTCAACTCTGTTCGCTCCATTAGCAATAACAGATAAGGCTTCATCTACCGTTTCGATACAAGCTTCTTTAAGATATGTTGCAGTCATGATAATTTAAAAAGTAGGACAGAAATTAAAATCATTTTCATATTCTCCAATATACGAAATGCTGAACTCAAAAACACCGATACCTTGGCGATCATTGATTAAGTCTCGTAAACTTAGGTCGTAGCTGAATCCGATCAACATATTATCATATTCGAATCCACCTAGCAAGATTAATGCGTCTAAAGTATAAACTTCAACATCTCGGACTGGTCGCAAAAAAGCACCAACATGAAATGCTTGTTTGGCAGCTTCATTTCGCGCTATTCTAAAGCCTGATCCCGCATTTAATTCTAAATGTGGTCCTTGACTTAGGAAAAGAACTCTTGGTGTAATTCTTAATTGTTCCGAAACTCGAAATTCGGTATTTAGATAAGCACTGTATTTCATATGTAAGTTACTCTCCTTTTCTAGGTCAGGATTGATCGCATCTACACTTTTGAAAAACGAAATGTTAGGCGTATGAAAATGTGCTAGTGCAACACCCGTGTTAAAATTGAAATACTTAGAAGGAGATATCGTGTAATGTAGACCGACTCCAAAATCACCATAAGCAAAATTATTCACAGGTAATTGCTCTGAAGTTTCTAAGTCGAAAGCATCTAGATTATTAAATTGATCGCCGAATTGTAAGTCTTCATAATTGATATTCTTCTGAGCTAGACCTAATTGGAAACCTAACCCAAGGTATTGCCTTGTCCTTTTATCTAAAGCTTTATGATAGGCGAAAAACAAAGATAGTTGGTTTGTATTCAGATCGTAGAGCGCGGCATTATCTCCATAAAACTGAAAACCTACAGATGCGAAATCTGGATTCTTTTTATTGGTGAATGGGATTTCATAACGTAAGTCACCACCCACACCGTAAGTAGAGATACTATTTTCTATAGCTGCCCTCCATTGATCACGATAAATAGCGCCGACTCGGAAGGATCCGTCATAGGATCCAGCAAGTGCCGGGTTCAAATTTAAAGGTGCTGCAAAGAATTGCGAAAAGTGTTGATCCTGAGCACTTAACTTGTTCAAGGATAATAACACAGACAGAATAATAATAGAATATACCAGTTTCATCAATGCAAAAATAGTTTTTTCCTCTGTTTTATTGTGCTAGAGGAGCAATAATTAAGGGTTTTGGAATCATTATTGTTAATCTATTATAGAACATATTGAATTCAATGCCGAAGAAGTACGGAAAGAAAATTATTCAAAGTGAGGATCCATTTGCAATTTGCATAGTGGCGATAGCTCCTTTACGTGCTAGACCTAGCCACTCTGAAGAACAAGTTTCTCAATTGTTAATTGGAGAGCAAGCTATGATCTTGGATCGGAAGGGAAAGCACTGGTATAAGGTTAGAACCGAATGGGATAATTACGTAGGCTGGATCGATGCGAAGCAGATTCACCTAATAGATGAGGAGGATTTCGAAAAGAATAAAGAGCATGCAGCTTTTGCATTAGAACTGGTTCAAGGAGCGATGGGTGCAGAATTCAGTATACCTGTTACCATTGGAGCAACACTTCCTCGATTTGATGGAATCAGTTGTAAGATGCCTTTCGGAAAAATGACTTATAGTGGTCAAGCTATCTTCGCAGATACTTTAGAATTAGATGAGTATAGACTTGTAAAGCTAGGATTGAAATATATTCATGCACCATATCAGTGGGGTGGGCGTTCTCCCTTCGGAATAGATGGGTCGGGCTTGATTCAGATGATTTTCAAGCTGGCAGGAATTCGAATTCCACGTGATTCAGATAAGCAGATAGCCTTAGGAGAACTTGTTGATTTTCCAAGTGATGCTCAACCAGCAGATCTGGCTTTCTTCGAAGACACGAAAGGCAACATCGTACATGTAGGAATGATCATTGAAGAATCTAAGATTCTTCATGCATATGGCAAAGTAAGACAAGATTACTTTGACCATCATGGGATCTATAATAGTGACTTAGGGAAGTACACTCATAAGTTGAGAATCATTAAAAGAGTTATTGTCCGTGAGAAAAACATGGATGGCGCATTATCTGCGGTAGTTTCCGAGTCTTAATTTTTGTCCAAGGTTAAAATTTACAGATCAGTTAGGCTTGATTTTGCAATAGATTAGATTGTCTTAGTTTGCTTAAGATGAAATTCCTCTTTTATCTAATTTTAGTTTTAACCAGCGTATGTATATCTGGCAATTCGCTTTACAAATAAAACAATCATGGAGTGATCCTCATTAAAACGGTCTAAGAAAAAGTAGATAATATTATGGATCATGCCGTAGTGATAAGTCCAGATATTCGTAAGTTAGGTTAGGTAAATATAATTAGTGAGCTTGAGCGTTTTGGCTTTTCACCCCTGCACGAATCTGTGTATTAGGAAACACCATTTAGTTCCTATGATAAAGAAATCTATAGTTATGATTAAGCACTCTTTTTAAATAAAATTTGCAAAAGGGATTAATTTTTATACATTTGCTTATGTAATACATAATACAACATATGAAACTAATAGCAGCAGTTTATGCACCAATGCAAGCAGATCAGAGCCTAAACCTTGAGATTATTGATCAATATGCCCCTTTTTTGATGACAAATGGAATTAAAGGAGTCTTTGTTAACGGATCGACCGGAGACTTCGTATCACTAACTGACAAGGAAAGAATGGAGCTCATTGAAAAGTGGTCTGATTATTCAAAAGAGGACTTTAAAATTATAAATCACGTTGGCCATAATTCACTTCGAGAAGCTAGGAAATTGGCAAGCCATGCCAGTAAGTATGTAGATGGAATAGCGGTTCTGCCTCCTTATTATTTCAAATTGAAGCGCATTCAAGATTTGGTTTTGTATTGCAAACAGATAGCTGAAGCTGCACCTAATGTACCTTTTTATTACTACCATATCCCAGCACTCTCTGGAGCTAATTTTAAGATGCGAGACTTTGTAGAAATTGCAGTTAAAGAAATACCAACCTTCCAAGGGATTAAATTTACCAATAACGATTTTATTGATTATCAGGAGTGTGTGTTATACAACGATCTCTTGGCTGAAAAATATGAAATGTATTTTGGTATAGATGAAATGCTGATGAATAGCTTGAATCTCGGAGGAAATGGATGGGTCGGAAGTACGTATAACCATATTGCACCCCTTTATCAAAGCATTATGGAAGCATTCGGAAATCAGGAATACAAACTTGCAATGGAGATGCAAAGTAAAGCAATTAAGTTTGTTAATATCTTAGATGGCTATGGCGGATTTAATGGGGCAGGAAAAAGTTACATGAGAGCGTTAGGAGTGGATTGTGGGCCTACGAGATTTCCACATACCTCACTTGCTGACGATAATATCTTAGAAATTAATAAAAAACTTAAAAGTGCCGGATTGACGGAGTCTAATTTTTCAAGTAAATAAAACTAATCTTTTTTTTGACCCTATATGTAATACATAATACAATGTAATTCTTTCACTATAATAAATCATTTAGATATGAAACATTTTTTTAGACAAATAAAATACCAGAGTTTGTCCCAAGGGAATCAACTTTTATCCAATTTTAGACTTGGAACTACTATAGCTTACTTGTTGCTAGGGTGCCTAAGTCTTTCTGCGCAACAACAAAATATTAGTGGAATTGTAATTGATGAGAACAATCTACCTCTCCCCGGAGCAAATATTTTGATCAAGGGAAGTAATTCTGGAACTCAAAGTGACTATGAGGGGAAATTTTCAATGACTGCATTAAAGGAGGATGTCATTGTGGTCAGCTTTCTAGGCTATATCACACAAGAATTAGAAATTGCGGATCGTACTGTTTTTAATATTTCAATGAGTCCATTAGCAAATTCACTTGATGAAGTCGTGGTAACAGGTTATGGGTCGCAATCAAGGGAAAAGTTAACCACCTCGATTGCAAAAATGGACACCAGAATTTTAGAGACCTCTACGAGATCAAATGCAGCGACAGCACTACAAGGAACCGTACCCGGATTAAGAGTTACGAATACGACTGGGCAGCCAGGATCTACTCCGCAGATTGTTCTAAGAGGTGGTACAAACTTTAGTGGAGGTGATTCACCATTGATCTTAATAGATGGTATTCCAGGTAGTTTTTACGCTTTGAATCCAGATGATATTGAATCCATAGAAGTGTTGAAAGATGCTGCAGCTACTGCAATATATGGTGCAAGATCTGCAAATGGAGTGATACTGGTTACGACGAAAAGTGGAAAACTAGGGAAGACTAATGTCAACTATAAGTTCCGATATAGTATTAATAATGAAAGAAATGATCAACAATATTTAGAGGCGGCAGACTTCATAACTTATAACAGACAAAGTGTGTTGTATTATAATGAAGCTTCAGGAAGGAATAATTTTGACGCTGGATTCTTACACGGAGCAACAGGATTTGCTACAGGTGGAAATACAACAAATTCACCATTTACAACCCAGTATCTAACTCCAGAGAATGAATATTTGTTAAGTCAGCCAGGATGGAGTACCGTTCAAGATCCAGTAGACCCCACTAAAGAAATTCTATTTTTGAACAACCCTGTGAATGATAATATTTACCAAGATAGCCGTGCTAAAGATCATTATGTTTCTTTTGATGGTGGAAATGAAAACGGGAATTACTACCTCGGTCTTGGTTACCTTGATAATGATGGTTTAATCCTTGGTTCTGGATTTGAAAGATACTCCAGTAAGTTTTCAGGTTCTTACTATTTGAGGAAAAATCTTAAGGTAAATTCTAATTTCTTATACGCTCATTCTAGTTTGAATACTAGTCCTTTGGGAGCTGATAATACTGTGTTTAGAAGATTTGCAGGTCAGCCTCCTACTTCAAGAACGTATAATAATAATCCAGATGGTTCCTTGTCTACTATTTTAAATCAAGGTACTAATTCGGGGTTCGGAAATCCTTTATACTACAAAGATAAGGCTATTCGTAACAATCTGGAACAACGATTATCTGCTTCTGTTGGAGTAGATTGGGAAGTTATTGACAACTTGACACTTTCTTTCCAAGGAAGTCATTTTGCAATAAATAATCACAACGAAAGTTTTAATAAAGCATACTTAAATGGAAATACCTTAATTACCACTAGAGATGCTTCTGTTTCGCTTGCTCGAACTTTGAGGAATCAGTTAACTGCAACAGCAGATTATAACATAGAAATTGGAAATCATAATTTTAATGCATTAGTAGGAAGTGAATATTTCAAAGATAACTATTTTACTAGTTCTGCGGCCACTAGAAATTCTCCTACAGATTTAATAGAAACATTGAATGCCGGCTCTGAAGCCAGAGGAATTCCTACTTCATTTGAAACTGAGTATTTAATCCTATCTACTTTCGGTAGACTTTTATATGATTACCAAAACAAATATTTAGTCAGTTTGACTTTTAGAAATGATGGCAGTTCGAGGTTAGGCAATAATAAATATGATTTCTTTCCAGGTGTGTCCGTCGGATGGAATGTTCACAACGAAGACTTTTTTGCTAATTCAGGTATTGCTAATATCATTTCTAAATTTAAGCCAAGAGTTTCATATGGTGTGAATGGTAATGTAGGCGTACTAAGTAACTATGGAGTTTATGGAGCATATGGATCACAAGGTGTTTATGATGGCCAGACAGGTTATGCTAATACAGGGCTCCCTGTTTTAGATTTGCAATGGGAACGATCTACAACCTTAAATGCTGGATTCGACCTAGGATTAATGAAGAATAGAATCGGAATTATTGCTGATTTCTATACAAGAGACATCAATGATAAATTGGCGCAACTAACTTTACCTTATTATACTGGCTTTTCATCAATTACAACGAACAATGGCGTGTTGAGAAATCGCGGTGTTGAAATTGGAATCGATGCAGATGTTATTAGGAGCGAAAATCTACAGTGGAATATCGGAGCAACTTTTACTCAGAATAAAAATTACGTGGTGAAACTTCCTGAAAATGATAATGAGTTTAATCGTCAAGGAGGTACACTAATTTACAACCCTGATACAGGCGAAGAAGAGTGGGTAGGAGGACTGCAAGAAGGACAGCGTTATGGAGGTGATTTGATCATTACTTATGTACAAGATTATATTTATCAAAATCAAGAACAAGTAGATGAGCATGCCGAACGAGAAGATGTTTTGCTGCCCGATCATTTTACAAGATATCCTGGTGATGTAGCTTGGGTGGATGTAAATAATGACAATGTGATTAATAGTCTGGATAGACAAGTTATAGGAAGAACAACTCCTAGTATTGTTGGTGGTTTTACTTCTAATTTGATGTATAAGGGGTTTAGTTTGTATGTGAAAGCAGATTATGCTGCTGGTCACATGATATATAATCATATCAGAGGAAAAGGATGGGCTCAAACCCAAGGTAACTTGAATCAACCTATTGAAGTGTTGAATAGTTGGACACCTGAAAATACCTATACAGATTTACCACGATATGTTTTCGTAGATGCCCAGAAGAATATTTTCAGAGGGAGTGAAAGTGTAGTGAATAGTAGATTTTGGGAAAAAGGTGATTATCTGGCTTTACGAGAAGTGACCCTTAGTTACCAGTTTGGGAGTGATGTTTTTCGAGGAGTCGCTAAGAATCTAATGGTTTATGCTACTGGAAGTAATCTCCATTATTTTAAATCATACAGTGGTGATACGCCCGAAGTAGGAGGTTGGAGAGCTGGAGATTTTCCGCTTCCTAAAACCTATACATTCGGACTTAACCTTAATTTTTAATCAAAAAAAGAACTAAGATGAAAAAATACATATTTATTTTATTGAGTCTGTTGGTTTTCGCGTCCTGTGAGAAACAACTCACACTAACCAGCCCAAGTGAACTTACTTCTGCGGGGTTTTGGGACACGGAAAACGGTGCCAGAGCAGCACATACGGGACTATATGGCACCCTTAGGGGAAGTGCAGGAACCTTGTGGTTGCTTGGCGAAATAAGAAGTGATTTATGGGGAGGACAGACTTTCGAATCACCGAGTTATATAAGTTTAATTGAATCCAATATTACCGTTACCACTGCTCCTTTTGGTGGGTGGGCAGGTTTATATAGTGCAATTCATAAATTAAATGATTTTATAGCCAATGTCCCTGAAATAGAATTTGTATCTGAAAGTGAAAAAAGTCATATGATAGGCCAAGCATATGGCTTGAGAGCATTGTATTATTACACATTGTTGAAAACTTGGGGGGAAGTTCCTATCGTAACGAATCCGGTTTCGGATTTCGATCCGAGTGTGTTAAGTAAAGCTAGATCTTCGGAAACTCAAGTAATGGATTTGATTAAAAGTGACTTAGAATTATCTCTTGCAGCATTTGGGACAGATTTTAGCTTTTGGAATAACAATAAGAACTATTGGTCTAGAGCGGCAAGTCTAACACTAAAAGGGGAAGTTTATATTTGGTCTGGGAAATTACTTGGAGGCGGAGATGGTGATTTCACAGAAGCCTTGACTGCGTTGAACCAAGTTGCTGATGGATCGGGAGTGAGTTTAGTGGAGCATTTTAGTGAACTTTGGGGTGTTGAAAATGAAAACAATTCGGAATTTATTTTTGCACTTCAGTATAAGCAAGATGAAGCGAGTAATTTTTATAACTCTCTTACAGGAAGGACAACGGAGATTCATCCTCAATTTGATGATGAAGGTAATTCGATGAGTGATTTTATCATCGGTGGTTCGAATAGGCTAGGGCCGAGTGAGAAAACCTTACTTGTACTTGATGATTCTTTGGATTATCGAAGAAATGAAACATTTATTCGATTGTATGTGGATGGAGAAGGATATCCTGGTTATAATTCAGAAAAGTACTTTGGGGCCATATTGAATAAGTTTCTTGGAAGTGTAGACGGAAGTATCAGAATATTTGAAAATGATGTTCCAGTGTATAGATACGCAGATGTCCTTTTGTTAATCGCGGAAGCAAAGAATAATTTGGGTCAAGACCCATCTGCAGAAATTAATCTTATTCGCCAAAGAGCATACGCCGATAACTATGATGAAAGCACTCATGCTTATGTTTCTAAATTAGTCTCTGAGAATGCCAATGCAATCTTGAAGGAAAGGTATAAAGAGTTCATAGCGGAAGGTAAAAGATGGTGGGATCTTAGAAGAGCTGGAGATAATTATGTGATAGAAAATGTAGAGTATTTAAGTGCTGGAGATGAATACAAGTTGATACTACCTATTACGGAAGATATGATCGGTCGAAATCCAGATTTAGCTCAAACAACAGGATATTAAGTGTATAAAAATAAGAATTTCTATTTTTAGAAAGTGAGAGCAGGAGGACTTAAATTAAGTCCTCTTTTTTTTGAAGAATGCTCTGTCAAAATGAGGTTCTAAATGACGCCTCATCGCACCTCTGAATGTTTCAGGTGTACCCACTTTCAGATTGTTCAGAAGCATTCTATGTGATACGAATTGTCCTGCAGTATATTCGTAAGTTGAATTTTTAGTGAATTCTTCTTGTTGGTATAGGTATTCGAATACAGGAAGCAAAAGTCCGTGAAATCGCTGAAGTGTTGTGTTTTTGGATATTTTGTAGAGCTTACCATGAAAGGCAATTTCCTTGTTTAATTCAAATGCGGTTTTATCATAGCTTGTTTCCTCTTCTAGTCTAACGATTTCTTCTAATTCATCTAAGTCTTCTTGCGTCTTATATTCGAAAAGAAAATCAGCCATTCCCATTTCGAGAATAAGTCGTAATTCGAATAAACTCTTGAGCGTTTTCTGCCCCAGTAATGTGGGATCCATAATCCGTTCAAAATTATTAATGATATCAGGTTCTTTAAAGGTCATCCCCTTGTGCTTCTTGGAATCGATAAATCCTAGTGTTCTCAACCTTAGAAGAGCTTCTCGCACTACAGTCCGGCTAACACCAAGTGCATCACAAAGATCCAATTCTTTAGCGATCGGGTCACCAGGCTTATAGTTGTTTTCTTTAAAGTATTGCATTAATTCATGTTCTACCTTATCAACTAATGATAGCGTATCAACTGCTTTAATCTTGTCTAATTCCATATGAATAGGTTCTAAGTAAAAGTATTTAACTTTTATACATTGTAAATCGTGCCTTAATGACCAGGTTTAGTTGAGTTTGTCCCAATTTAAATACTTTAATTTCTCTCTAATTAATATCAATATTAAGAATAATATTTCATATATTTGTATTATGTATAACATATTGAATATTTATGCTTCATTCTTCACTTTATAAAGACACGCTTCTAGAAAATGTTATTCCCTTCTGGGAGAACCATTCAATTGATCATGAATTTGGTGGTTACTTCACTTGCCTTGATCGAAAAGGAGACATCTTTGATACAGATAAGTTTATTTGGTTACAATGCAGGCAAGTATGGATGTTTTCCTTTTTATATAACAATGTAGCTGAAAACGAAAAGTGGTTAGATATAGCCAGAATCGGAATAGATTTTCTTTTGAAATGCGGAAGGGATGCTGAAGGCAATTTTTATTTTTCTACCACACGAGAGGGAGAAGCATTAGTTCAACCCTATAATATTTATTCGGACTGTTTTGCGACGATGGCCTTTGCACAGTATGGAAAAGCAACTCAGAACCAAAAATACATAGATATCGCTCGTGCAACCTATCACAATATTATTAGACGAAGTAACAATCCTAAAGGGAAGTATGAGAAGAGAACTTCTGCTAGACCTTTAAAAAGTTTTTCGCTTCCGATGATTTTGTCTAATCTAGTGATGGAATTATCAGAGGTACTGGATGCTGAAGAACAAGAAAGAACGATAGATTACAGTGTACATGAAGTTATGAATCAGTTTTTCGATCCGGAATCGGGATTGATTCTGGAAAATGTGAATCAAGACGGTTCTTTATCAGACACCTTCGAAGGCAGACTGATTAATCCAGGGCACGGATTAGAAGCCATGTGGTTTATGATGGATATCGGAGAAAAACGTAATGACCAAGAGTTGATCCATAAATGTTGCGAAATAATTATAAATCTGTTGGAATTCGGTTGGGATGATCAATATGGTGGAATATTTTACTTCCTAGATATTAAAGGTCATCCACCTCAACAATTAGAATGGGATCAGAAACTGTGGTGGGTTCATCTAGAAACATTAATTGCTTTAAGCAAGGCATACTATCATACAGGAAATCAAGAGTTACTGGATTGGTATAATAAAGTGCATGATTATACATGGTCTCACTTTCCCGATCAGGATTATGATGAATGGTTCGGCTACTTGAATCGACGAGGAGAACCTCTTTTGGATCTTAAGGGTGGCAAATGGAAGGGATGCTTCCATGTTCCTAGAGCCATGTACCAATGCTGGAAAACTTTTGAATTAATTGAAAATAATACGAATAAAAATAAATAACACATGAATCACATTCACTTATTCATTTTAAGTCTTTTTACCTTCTTCAATACTTCTGACAGTTTCGGGCAAGTAGACAATTGGCAAGCCACTTCTACTTATATTAAAATGCCTGTTTTTGGGGACGTTGATATGAATCAAATAGTAAAGCTGAATATCACAAGTGACAAGAATGTCAATGTAAAAGGGAAGAATACAGTGGAAAGCATTGAAGTTAATTTTGATGGATCTACGGACTTAAAGGATATCCTGAAAGTGGAAATTTACACTACAGATTCCTCTACTTTCGAAAATCCTGTTTTATTCGGTAGTTCAAATGAGATTAAAGAACAATTAGAGGTTAAAGGGAATCAAACATTGACCTCTAAAGACTTACATTTCTGGCTTACTATCGATGTGAAAGACGAGATAAAATTGACCAATAAAATCAAAGCAAATATCTCCAAAATCAACATGACGGATGGAAGCATAAAACATATAAAGAATTCAGATCCTGATTATATACACAGAGCAGGAATTGCTGTTAGAAGGAAGTTTGACGATAATGTGGATACCTATCGAATACCTGGATTAGCAACAAGTAATAATGGAACACTTATCGCGGTATATGATATTAGATACAATAGGTCTAAGGACTTACAGGAAAACATAGACATCGGAATGAGCCGAAGCACGGATGGGGGACAGACCTGGGAAGCGATGAAGATCATAATGGATATGGGTACTTATAATGGATTGTCTGAAGAAGAAAACGGCATAGGTGATCCTGCAGTATTAGTCGATAGAAAAACAGGAACGATCTGGGCAGCAGCTCTGTGGATGCATGGAAAGAAAGGCCAAAGTGCTTGGGCTGGATCAGAAGCAGGAATGTCTATCGAAAAAACTGGACAGTTTATGCTTGCTAAAAGTGACGATGACGGATTAACATGGTCTGATCCAATAAATATCACATCACAGATTAAAGATCCGGAATGGAACCTCTTCTTAGATGGTCCAGGAAAAGGTATTACGATGAAGGATGGTACATTAGTGTTTGCGGCTCAATATAAAGACCATAATGCTATTCCTCACTCCACGATAATTTATAGCAAAGATCGAGGTGAAACTTGGAAAGTTGGAACAGGTGCGAAATCAGAAACTACTGAAGCTCAAGTGGTAGAGTTGTCTGATGGGAGTCTCATGTTGAATATGAGAGACAATAGGAATGCAATAAGTCGTAAAGAATTGCTGAATGGGAGATCTGTTTTTATTACTCGAGATATGGGTGAAACATGGATTGAACATCCTTCTTCCAGACGCGCTTTAAATGAATCTGTTTGTATGGGTAGTCTTATTGCAACTGAAGTTAATGGGAAAAATATACTTTTCTTTTCTAACCCCAATAGACCTAATTCTAGAACGAATATCACGATACAGACTAGTTTTGATGAAGGCAAGACATGGCCCATTGAAAATAAAATAAATCTACATGAAAATCAGTCTTATGGATATTCATGTCTGACGCGAGTAGATGATGATCATATCGGCATTCTATATGAAGGTATAGGAGATATGTATTATCAAATAGTGCCTATTGCTGACTTAATTGGCAAGAAGTAGCCGGTGAATTGCATTTAAATTTTTTATCTTATGTGATTTTATATGAATGAGGCATAAGAGGCCATTGTGAATTTCATTCATTCCATTCATCAAAACCGAAGAAGAACTTTAATTTTTTATACCATCAAACTCAATGAAACCAATCTTATTTCAAGTAAAAAATTATTTCCGTTTATCGCAAAATAAGCTTGTTTTAGTATTTGTAATAGCCCTACTTCTGACTACTTCTACGAGTGTTATAACTGCTCAGCAATCTACATTTAGCAGTTCTGAATTAGTTGAACTTCCTGAATTGCCCACGATAAATGGAGATACCGAAAGTCTTGGTTTCGCTGGAATGCTAGGAGGGATGTCTCATAGTGTTGTTATTGCTGGTGGAGGAGCTAATTTTCCTGAAAATCCGCCTTGGAAAGACGGTGCGAAAGTATGGTACGATGATATCTACTTTTATAAAGATGATAAATGGACGCTTTCGAAAACTAAGCTTCCATTTCCAATAGCATATTCAGCTTGTACGAGCACAGAAGTAGGAATAATCTGTGTGGGTGGAGATAATAGTGAGCAAATCTTTGACGCTACCTTATTGATCAACTTTGATAGGGAGGCAGACGAAGTCGTCGTAAAAGAAATGCTGGCGCTTCCAGAAGAAATTGCCTATTCAACATCGGTGAGTGATGATGGATTTGTCTACGTGATAGGCGGAAAGAATTCATCAGGAAGCACGAATATATTTTATCGATTAAATATAGAAACGCAATCATCATGGGAGAAACTTCCTGATTTTCCCGGACCGGCAAGAGCAGTTCACTCAGCTGCAGTTCAAGACAATTCTGATTCACGGATCATCTATATCGTAGGAGGAAGGAATGAAACGAAGGGTGAGAAATCAACAGCGCTTTCTGATTATATTTCCTACGACTTGCATACTCAAGAATGGAAGCAACATGGAGCTCTCAATATCGACGGAGCGCCGAGAGTAATCATGGGTGCAGCAATGGAGGCGAGAGGAAGTATGCACCTTGTTGTTTATGGAGGCTCTGATGAGCTTTTGTTTGATGAGATTGAAAATCTATATCTCGCGGAAGTGGAAAGCGATGATCCGATAGTCAAGGCCGAATTAAAAGCGAAAAGAAATGAAATCGTAGCAAGTCATTCTGGCTTTAGTAAGGATGTTTTAGCGTATAATACTATAACGGATCAATGGTTCCGAGAAGGACAATTGAAAAACCAAATTCCTGTAACCAATCTTTCTTTCCAATCAGGAAGTGATTTTTACATCATTTCAGGAGAAGTCGCTCCTGGCGTGAGGACACCCTCCTCATATGTCGCTGGGGCAGCGAAAACGGGAAGTAATTTTGGCTTGGTGAACTACATCGTGCTCTTTGCTTATTTACTTGTTTCACTGCTGATCGGAATTTATTTTTCCAGAAAACAGAAATCAACAGAAGACTACTTTGTCGGAGGTGGAAGAGTGCCTTGGTGGGCATCAGGCCTGAGTGTTTTCGGTACGCTTCTCAGTGCGATTACCTTTATGGCAATTCCTGCAAAGGCGTTTCTAACGGACTGGTCATATTTCTTTCTGAATATGGCGGCCATTGTAATCACACCACTTATTGCCTTCTTATTTATTCCTTATTTCAGCCGATTAAAAGTATCTACAGCGTATGAATTTCTAGAAAATAGGTTTAACTATCTGGCAAGAGCTTTCGGAAGTTTGTCATTTATTCTTTTCCAACTAGGACGGATCGGTATTGTGCTTTTACTGCCGTCTTTAGCCATATCTATTGTAACAGGAATTTCAGTAGAAACGAGCATTTTGATCATGGGAATCATTTGTATTGTCTATACTACATTCGGAGGAATCGAAGCGGTGATCTGGACGGATGTCTTACAAGTTATAGTCCTCATGGGAGGAAGTATCGTCGCAGTTGTTTGGATTTTACTGCATACGGATATGCCCGTTGGAGAAATGATCACTTATGCAAGTGACCGCCAGAAAATTAACATGGTCAACCTGGATTTTAATTTTACGGAAACCACCTTTTGGGTAGTATTTATAGGTGGGCTTGCTTCCGCTATGGTAACGCAAGGTACTGACCAAACGGTTGTCCAAAGATACCTCACTAGCAATAACGTAAAAGATGCTCAGAAAACCTTGTATACTAATGCGGTATTGACTTTACCTGCCTCCATCATTTTCTTTGGAATAGGAACACTTTTGTTTATATTCTATACGGAAATGCCTCAGCGTCTGACACCAGATATTTCTAATAATGATTCTATCTTTCCTTGGTACATCGTGAATGAATTGCCGATCGGTATTTCAGGTCTCTTGATTGCAGGTATATTTTCAGCGGCCATGTCGAGTATTAGTAGCAGTTTGAATTCAGTTTCTACGGCATTCAGCAGTGATTTCTACAAACGTTTCAGACCAGAAGTTGAAGATGTTTCTTTATTGCGAATCGCTCGTTTTGTTACGGCAATCACAGGAGTGTTGGGAATTATTTTAGCACTATGGATGGCGAATTCGGATATCAAGTCACTTTGGGATGAATTTTATAGATTTCTGGGTCTTTTCACGGGTGGATTAGGAGGTATGTTTCTACTTGGATTATTGACGAAAAGGGCTAATGCTACTGGAACCTTACTCGGATTAGCGGTCAGTGCATTATTGATTTGGTATGTTAGTGTATTTACAGAAATTCACATTCTTATGTATTCTTTGCTTGGTGTGGTTTCTTGTTTCGTGACAGGTTATCTTTTTAGTCTTATTTTTAAAGAGAAGGCATAAGGTCATTTTTTTGCAGGTCAATGTTAGGGCGCGAAAAGTTGGAACTGAATAATTACATAGAAAATTAGGGTTATTTCTTTCATGGTCAATGTTAGCGCTTGTAATGTGAGAAGGTTTTATTCTACATTTTGATACGATTTAGGTACTTTTTTCTGTAGATTATTTGAAAAATGACTTCAAACTCAGAAGCTGAAATGACTATAAGTATTTATTATAAAATGTATCTTGTGTAATAGAAATTAGAATATTACAAAAAGGAATACCAACTGTAATATCTTATTAAAGATGGCAAAAGTTTTCGTGAAAACCCTTGCGGTTGGTCGAGCAACCAAACCTGACGCATAACTAAATAAATTAAACAATGGCAAATCAAATTTTTATCAATTTAGCTGTCAAAGACTTACAAAAGTCAACCAACTTTTACAAAGCATTAGGATTTACGAATAATCCTCAATTTTCAGACAATCAAGGAAAATGTATGGTGTGGAGTGAAAACATTTTTGTTATGCTTTTAAATCATGAGAAGTTTTCCTCCTTTGCAACAAAACCTATTGCAGATACAAAATCAAGTCTAGCAGGGCTGTTCGCATTGTCTGCCGATTCGATCGATGAGGTAAATTCGATCATGAGTAAAGGACTTGATGCTGGGGGAATAGAACCCAATGATCAGAGAGACTATGGCTTTATGCTGCAACGAACAATTGAAGATTTTGACGGACATACTTGGGAGATATTTTACATGGACATGTCCAAAATACCAACAGAGTAGCCAAATGTTAAGCTGGAATTACATTAATTAAGAAGTTAGAAACAAACTTTATCCTCATTTTAACTTCAATGAAAATACCTAAGAAGCATTCAATTTTCACAAATTCGTTACTCAGACCATTATTAAAATAAACTTGGTACTACAGAATATAAAGATGAAATTATTTATAGCCGTTGTTATATGCTCATTCCTCATAAGTTGTCAGCAGCAAGAATCAAATATGGAAGTTGATCATGTCAATATATGGTTGGAAAACACTCAGGAAGCAAAGGCGAAACTGGAAGAAATAGGGTTTACAGGAGTGCCAGATTCCTTATCTCGGATTCATTCAGGACAAGGTACTACTGGTCGCTATTTCTATTTTCTAAATGCTTACTTAGAATTAATATATGTTTACGATGAAGAGGAGTTTCTCGATAATGCGAAAACAAATCCTAAGTTAGATTTTGAAGAAAGGTCTAAAAGTCCAGAAAATGGTTACTTACCATTTAGTATTGCACTGAATATGAAAGAATATGATGCCCGTAAAATTCCTTTCCAAACGGTTAAGTACGCTCAAGATTGGATGGAAGAAGACAATGCAATATTCGCTGCAGAAAATTCTAAAATCAATAAAGAAGAACCATCATTATTTGTGGTATACCCAGAGATCACATATGATAAGTTTGAGAATCTGGAAGCGTTGTCCAATATTCCTGAAGAATACGCGATATGGAGAAAGTTTTATAAACATTCGAACGGGGCAGAAAAGATTTCGAAAATTAAGCTCCATTCAAGAAACCTAGACCAGACCAGTAGCACAATTCAAAGTATTGCTGCTCTTGATAATGTTGAAATATTAGATAGTGATGAGTATTTAATGGAGTTGTATTTTGACAATGAAAAGCAAGGTAGATCTTATGATCTAAGACCAGAAATTCCACTTGTAATTCATCTGTAATACATCCCAATAAACATGTTAACGATATCAGACATGGTGGAGAATGGAGGAAAACCTTGGTCTGACGAAATTCAGACCTAATCAAAATCATTATTGAAAGAGGACCAAGCTCCCTTTAGTCGATCTGTGAATGCACCTAAACTGGAAATCTATGGAAGCTTGTGCAGGAAATCTACTAAATTTGGTATCTTCCTTTTGAATGTAGAGAATACTGGAAAAAATTAATGTTAAATATGGATAAGACAAGAAGGAATTTATTACGCAGTATGGCCATCACTCCAGTTTTACTAGGATCTCGCAACCTCTTCACAAGCCCATTAGATAATACCTCAGCCACGTCTAGATTGCAATATAGTGTCAATGCATATACTTTTAATGACTTATTGAAAAGTGGTGAAATGTCATTTTTTGATATGATGGACTTTGCTGCTTCTCTCGGTCTGAATGCTGTAGATCTAACGGGCTATTATTTTTCAGGCTACCCAAAAATTCCAGACGATAAAACATTGTTTCAATTAAAAAAGAAAGCGCTACAATTAGGATTGAATATTTCTTGGACAGGAGTGAGAAATGACTTTACCAATCCAGATAAAACGGCTAGAGCATCTGATATTGAATTGATAAAAAATTGGTTGCAAGTATCCTCAAAACTAGGAGCTTCCATCATGAGAATTTTTGCTGGAAAGGGAAAGTACGAAGGCTACACGAAAGACCAGGTTAAATCATGGATGGTATCAGACTTTAAAGAATGCGCCGAATATGCTGAAGAGATAGGAGTCATTGCAGCCATGCAGCATCATAACGATTTTTTGTACACCGCCGATGAGGTAATCGATATATTGAAAAGAGTAGATTCAGAATGGTTTGGGTTAATACTAGATATTGGTAGTTTAAGACAAGGTGATCCTTATGAAGAAATTGAAAAATTGGCACCCTATGCAAATTATTGGTTTATCAAAGAACTTGTCTACGTCGATGGAGTTGCTGAACCGGTAAACATGAAAAAGATCGCCACCATTCTCAAAGACACCAATTATACTGGATACATCTCTTTTGAAAGTTTAACCGATGGAGACTCGAAACAAATTGTAACTTCTATGTTTAATGATTTCAGATCTGAATATGAAAAAGGATAAGCAAAGTAGAAACCAAGAACCAAAACGCCACAAGTAAACCAGATGAATACATGAAATACTGCGTTATCTTCTATTCTAAATGCATAGTTTCTGATACTGAAACCACGAAGATCCACGCATTTTCTTAAGGGTGGTCAATTTTTTAATCTATGTTGATTGAGAAAGTTCGCTTGACCACTTAGGAACGCCTATCTTTAATTCAAACCCTAAACTATTCCAGAGTACGATTTGCAAGTAGTCACTTAATTATTTTCTTAACGATAAAGCCATCTGATGTCTCTAGGCGCAGTAGAAGAATCCCACTACTCAAGAAAGCCAGGTCATTTATTGTTTCGTTCATTACTTGGCCACGTTTAAGAATGCGTCCATCGAAACTTATTTTCGAATAAACGCTTCTATTTTGAACACCTTCTAAATGTATTGAAGTTGTGAATGGGTTTGGATAAAATTCGAACGTCTCTTTTGACGGGAAATTACTCACTCCGACAGAGGATCTTTGCCTTGCTAAAAAGTTAATATTCTGAACATCTAAATTTGTTTGAAAACTGCCGCCAATAAATAACTTACCATCCAAATAGGATAGACTATTCACAGCTTTATCAAATATCGCAATGGGTTCAATACGATTGTTAACTAAGTCATAAGTGGCAAGGTTTCTTCCATAAGTTCCTACTCCTTGCGAGAAATAAAACTCACCCCCAAATGTGAATTTGCTTCCAGAATGAAAAGCGATTGTGTTAATCGAATATAACTCTGTCCCAAATTCATTGACATATAATGGTTGTAACGTTGAATTAAAATATCTACTGATACATATGTTATTAGAATCTGGTTGATTGCTGCAGGTTCCTCCGAAAATTAACGGACCACCTATACTTTCTACCACATTCACAGTATCACTGATATGATCACTAATTCCATACCATCGATCAGTATAATTAGATTTAAATAAGACATTATTCACAGTTAGGGTAGTATCAATTTTCTTAAAAAATGCGCATCTCTGACATAGGGGCACGACTTCATCTTAACGTCATTTATTTATATAATGATCTCGAACTCGAAGTCATTCTATAAAAATTTTCCAAGACACACACACAACACGAACTCATTAATTAGCTACCATGAAACTTAGAATAGTATTTTTATTATTTTTCTCCACACTGGCTTATGTTTTATTAATTTCATCACGCACAGGTCCAGCGTCTACTTTTAGTATAGATCGAACGGGCTCTCCACTTTCTTATGGGTTAACTTGCGGGTCCTGTCATGGTGGGGCGTTCAATAATGCTAGTCTGACCATAGTTTTGAAAGACAATGCTAACCAGCCGGTAACTTCTTACACTCCCGGAAATACATATCTAGTTGAAGCCAAAGTAGCTTCTCAATTTAACTTTGCACGTGGCTTCCAATTGGTTGGCTTAACAGATAATAACTCCCAAGCAGGGAGCTTTTCATCTCCTGGATCTCAAACAAAAATAAGTCCTCTTAATGGGCGACAATATTTAGAACACAGTACTCCAGCTTTATCAGCTGACAATTATGTTTTCACAGCTACTTGGACTGCACCTACTGCTAATACAGGAGAAGTAACTTTTTATTCTACCGGTGTAGTGGCAAATGGCAACAATTCTCCTTCCGGAGATGAAGTCACAGTTCCTGTTCAACTAATGATAAGCGAGGCCGTTACGGTCCCAGTAGAATTAATAGATTTCCGTGCATCCAGAAATGAAAATGAAATACTTGTTTCTTGGGAAACGGCGTTGGAAGAATCCTTTGATAACTTTGAAATAGAGCGAAGCGTTGATGGAATTAACTTCACTAAAATAAGTGAAATTTCTTCAACCGGAAATCATAGCAAATACAATTATACAGATCCTGTCCGATCAAGTAATAAAATCTATTATAGATTGCGATCGAATGATCTGAATGGTGCTTTTCAGTACAGTGAAATTATCCATGTAAAAGGAGACAGATCAGCGGAAGAGATTGTTGTTTTTCCTAATCCCACACGTGGAAATACATGGATTGAGCTACCTAGCTCCCATGATCGTTACGACATTAAATGGTTCGATATCACTGGCTTCCAATTGGGATCTATGAAGAGCGAAAAAGGTCAATTAGAATTACCGTTCGACCAACAAACATCAGGTGTTTACTTGATAAGTGTAAGCAATGGTTCCGGCGAGCTGATGTTCAGCAAGCGTATTGTTAAACTATAGGAATGATGAGGATATTTATGATGTGAACCACTTCCGTAAGGGATAATGTCTATATTGAATCCTACTAATTCCTGAAAGCTGGCAAAGCTTTATTCGCAGAACTTACGGAACGGAAACTCTAGAAGAAGTAATTCAAAAAATCATGCAGTCTTTAATAAGCGATACCTAGTAATATATCCCGAAAGAATAGGGTAGAGGTCTAGGTCAATGTGGGAGTTTCTTTAGTAAGTTATCCGCTAGGTATCGAGTAATACTTATCTTAGTAGTTCATTTTAATATCGCTAGCTATCAGAGCAAATTTTATAGATTAGCTTTTTAAAGCTAAATATATAGGAAGCGGCTATGAGGTTAGTTAAATTTTAGGGAATTCAGAAACTAGGAATGATTTATATTAAATTGAGGGTATATAAGTGAGTTACCCCTCATTAAAAAATAAAATTTAAGTATGTAAATCCAAAAAGATAAAAATGATATCCAAAAATAACAAGGCTTTACTTGCATCAAAAAATGGCAATTATTTAATAAGCTTAGTTATGCTACTTTTAATAACTTCTTGTTCTGTAGATCGAAGTAACTGGACAGGAATATGGCAAACTAAAATTGAATATATAACTGGAATACAATCAACGTTTGAGCTTGAGTTAAGTAAAGGAATGTTTAATAGTGAATGGAGTGGACGATGGGAGGCAGCAGAAATAATGCAATATGGAGTAATCCCAAAATTAAAAGTGACAAATTTTAATATTGAATTTGATTTTGTTGATGTCGGAAAATTCGAAGGTAAATTATTACAAGAAAATATTCTAGAAGGAATCGTCTATGGATTAGATGGAAAAAAAGACACTTTGAGATTTATTAAAGTAGATGATTGGACATCTAATATGCCTGCTAGAGTTAATGAAAATGGGCTTGCTATAAATAACTGGAATTATAGTTCCCCTGAATTAATGGATGATGGATGGCCTATTGTAGACTTAAGGAATTCCAATGTTTTTCAGCAACCATTAAATCGATTGTTCCAGAATGTGGTTGATGGAAAATATCAAGGTCTTGACGCTGCATTGATTTCTTATAATGGTGAATTAATATTAGAAGAGTATTTTCATTTAGGTGCTCAAAATAGGATTCATTTAATCAATTCTTGTACAAAAAGTGTAACCTCTCTTTTAATCGGCATTGCACATGATAATGAGTTGATAAGTAATATAAATTTACCTATTCGGGACTATTTCAATAATTATACCGATACTTTAAATCCAAGTAATTGGCCTGTGAGTCTTAAACATGCCCTCACAATGTCTGCAGGGTTAACTTGGCAAGAAAATAACATACCTTACTCTAATCCAAAAAATGATGCAATTAGAATAAATTTTAGTTCGGATATGTACAGATATGTTTTATCAAGAAAAATAGCTAAAGGAGGCCAGCCAGGAGAAAAATTTGAATATAATAGTGGTCTTTCTATTTTACTTGGAGGCGTACTCCTTAATTCGACTAAAATGCCTACTGATAAATATGCTGAACAATCTTTATTTATGAACCTGGGTATTCAACAATATTTTTGGCAATCTGTAAATAATCAGGTGCACACAGGAGGTGGACTATTGTTACTCCCGAGGGATTTTTTAAAAATAGGACAATTAGTACTTAATAATGGAAAATGGAATGGGCAACAGGTAGTTTCAGAATCTTGGATTAAAGAATCTACTTCGTTTCATTTACCTATAAGTGAATCAAAAGATGAGGGTTATGGGTATCAGTGGTGGACAGGTCATTTGAATGTTGACCAAACTAAAATTCCTATAGTATACGCCGCAGGATATGGAGGACAATTCCTGTATATTGTTCCTGATTTAAATCTTGTAGCACTTTTTCTTCATCATAATCCAAGTGATTTTAATCTTAATCATACCATTGCTTTTAGTGAAATGGAAAAATTTATCGCTCCTGCATTTTTATTGAAGTGAAGAACCCAATACCTAGAAATCTTTTATCAGCTATGAATATTAGAACGAGGGGTAACAGACTGCGATAACTCCATACCTCGTTCCTCGGAACGGAGCAAGCAGCTAAGACGTTATCTCTCAGAAAAAGTAAACAGATCTCCTCTTGACTGTTACGTGTTAATTTCGTATATTTGTACGTAAAAGTAATCCAATGGATAAGAAATTGACATTAAGTCTAAATCAAAAAATAATCGAGCAAGCAAAAAAATATGCCAAACGAAATGGTACAAGTTTGTCAAAGATGATTGAATCATACTTTCAATCCATCACAAATTCTCAAGAAGAAGAAACGGATATCAAAATAACACCTCTTGTAGAAAGCTTGTGCGGAGTCGGCAAACTACCTGAAGGATTTGATTACAAAAAGTCTAGAATTAAGTACTTAGAAAACAAGACCAACTAGTGAACGTATTTGTCGACACAAATGTAATAATTGACCTACTTGCGAAAAGAGAGCCATTCTATCATGAAAGCCTCAAACTTTTTTCATTAGCTGATTCCAACCAAATCGAATTAACAGTTTCAGCACTGAGTCTTGTCAACACTCACTACATTTTAAATGATGTGATGAAGCTAAAAGATGCACGGTCAATTATTGGAAAATTCAAAGTTCTCGTTGAATCACATGCACTTAATGATAAAGTTGTTGATTTAGCGTTGAACGATCTAAACTTCAAAGATTTTGAAGACGGTATCCAATATTATACAGCATTAGAATCAAATGCCAATTCGATTATAACAAGAAATCTAAAAGATTTTAAGCATTCAAAAATACCTGTGATGAGTCCAAAAGAATTTTTGGCAAAGAGAAAAACCGAGAGTTAACAGGATACGATCTCGGAATACGTCGCTATCGCTTGCACTCAAGATGCATCTAGACCGTTCTGATTCAAGGCATTAATAATAAGCTCTTAGAAGTGGTACATTTCACATTTTAATAGTACAGATTATACTTTAAATTGAAGGCAGATAACAAAGAGGATGAGCGTATTTCGAATACAAGAAGGGTTTTATACCGAAAGAATAGGGTAGAGGTATAGGTCAATGTGGGTGTATCTTTTGCCTGTTAATTTGTGGTTGTCGATCAATGCTTATCCGCAGTAGTTCATTTTAATATCGCTAGCTATCATGGCAAATTTTATAGATTAGCTTTTAAAGCTAAATATATAGGAGTCCGCTATGAGGTTAATAAATATAAAGGAAATAAGAAACTAGGAATGATTTATATTAAATTGTGGGTATATAAGTGAGTTATACTTAATGAATTGACTCCGTCAATTCATCTATGGTGGTACTTAAGCCATTTATAACGCTCAATTCCTTGAAACTTTTTTCGGTCGAGACTAAAATTTTGTCAGGAGAAGACGATCAACTTAGACGCGCGCCAGAAAGCAAATTAAGCAAGAACATTTCCTTCAATTCGATAACCAAATCTTGCAACGGTAAACTCATCTTTGTCTTTGCCCAATTACAGCAAATCTGTTTTTATTTGTTCAGCTTTTCACTTAACGAATATGGAAACCTTCAACTTTCGCGCTTACAGTAAATCTAGCAACTTTGCTCACTCCAATCCAATCGTTCAATCTTGTCATGTTCCAATTCGTCTTCTCTTTCGTATTTTCGTTAGCTCGACCGAAAAAAGGATGCCAACGCACCGATCTTTGCGAGTCAGATTTTAAACGTTCAACGTATTTATCTCCGCTTGTAGCTTTTTTTAGAATTTACGAATGGCAAACGCAATCGTGTGTCATAAGATTTCTTTTTATCACTAAGTATAACACGCGATTAAGAAGTGAATTTCGCCTTAAATAATTCCCACTTCAATACGCATTTCGTAAAATTGTTTAATTTTAGAAGTAACGTTAGGCGGAAGGCGAAACTCCTCTTATCGCTATCACGTTACCTACCATACAAGCCAACCTTACATTTAATTTGTATTTGATGCAAATATGATGTATATTCACACCAATATATTAAATAGCAGATGAACAGACAAAGTATAACATTTACAAAGCCAAATGATGATTGGTTAAAAGAGATGGTATCAAACCAAGAGTATTCAAGTAAAAGTGAATTAGTAAATGACTTAATTAGACAAGCTAGGAATCAGCAAGCTCAAATTGACTGGATCAACCGAAAATTAGAAAAAGCCGAAAAGAGTGGTTTCACTAAAATGAGTAAAGCTGAAATTCTTATAGAATCTAAGTTAAGATTAAATGGCTAATTACAAGTTAAGTAATACAGCCAAAGAGGACTTGATTCGAATTCATCAATTCGGCGTTAAAAGATTTGGAATAAGACAAGCTGATAAATACTTCAATGAATTATTTGAATATTTTGATAAAATTGCCAACAATCCATTTTCGTTTGAATCAGTTGATTACATAAGAATTGGATACCGAAGATGTCCATGTGGTTCAGATACCATTTACTATCGACTTAATCATGATGAAGTTGAAATTATGTCAATAATTGGGAATCAAAATTTTCAACACCAAGTTATAAAGAGGAAAGAAGTACGGTAGGTAACAAGTGATATGAGATCAGACTTGCTATCGCTGCGTCCGCTCCATATCACCGATCCGTTATATTTATGATAATCAATACAAAATTCACAAAAAAAACACCCATTGATTATCAACGACTTAGCGAACTTTAGTCAGAACATAAAAAAATAAAATGAGAATTAGCCTAATAATATTTCTACTCAGTTTTTTTCTCCTATTTTCTTGTAAAAAAGATGAAAGTGAATTGATACCGAATCCAATATTGAAGTTAGATGAGACAATATCAGTGGATGGTATTTTACGTACATTTCATATTCAGCATCCACAGGATTCTAAAAATAAGCCATTAGTAGTTTTACTTCATGGTCATGGGGGGAGTTCGGACCAAAGTATAGGTGAGGGCTTAGGTAAAAATCCACAGAAAATATGGTTAAAGATTGCTCAAGAACAAGAATTTATTGTTGTAGTTCCTAACGGCGAACTCGGCCCAGAAGAGTCTCGAGGTTGGAATGACTGCAGAACAGATGCTATAGGTAATCCATCTACTGATGATGTAAAGTTTATTACGAATTTGCTGGAGAAAATAGAACAAGAATATAGTCATGATAAAGGTAGAGTATATATAACTGGAATTTCAAATGGTGCTTTAATGACTCAACGGCTTGCTGAGGAAATCCCAGAGAAAATTGCGGCATTTGCTTCAGTTGTTAATTCATTGCCAGAAAATTCAATTTGCATAGAAAGCGATGAAGTCATATCTGCACTATATATGAATGGAACTGTGGACCCTCTTGTACCTTACGGTGGTGGTCAGATTTCAAGTAATAGAGGAATAGTTAAATCTACGGATGAAAGTATCCTTTATTGGATACAACGGAACCAAACAGATACTACACCTATCATTGAAAAGTTTGACAATATAAATATCGACGACAACAGTACTGTAGAAAAAGCGACTTATAAAAATGGATTAAATAATAGTGAAGTTATTCTTTATAAAATTATAGGTGGTGGTCATACAGAGCCAAGTAAAAGTGAAAAATATTCTCAAATCTATAAGACTATAGTAGGCGAACAAAATGAAGATATTGAAATGGCTGAGGAGATTTGGAAGTTTTTCAAAGACAAAATCAAATAAAGATGCAGTAGCTAACAATAGATAAGAAAGAAGAGCTCCTTCGCCACTCCTCCTCTTATCATTTTCCGTTCTGATTCAAGGCATTAATAATAAGCTCTTAGAAGTGGTACATTTCACATTTTAATAGTACAGATTATACTTAAAATTGAAGGCAAATAACAAAGAGGATAAGCGTATTTCGAATACAAGAAGGGTTTTATACCGAAAGAATAGGGTAGAGGTATAGGTCAATGTGGGTGTATCTTTTGCCTGTTAATTTGTGGTTATCGATCAATGCTTATCCGTAGTAGTTCATTTTAATATCGCTAGCTATCATGGCAAATTTTATAGATTAGCTTTTAAAGCTAAATATATAGGAGTCCGCTATGAGGTTAATAAATATAAAGGAAATAAGAAACTAGGAATGATTTATATTAAATTGTGGGTATATAAGTGAGTTATCCCTGATTAAATTGAAAAAAATGAGCTCTTGGCACTTTTAGAATAGTAATACTGTTTAAATAATATCTATATGTATCTTTATAAATAAAATCAAATAGGATGGCTTCTCAAACTCTTAAAGAAAAAGTACTACAATCGGTCAACAAATTAGAGGACGATTCAATACTTCAAGGACTCTTAAATTATATCGAACTGGAAAGCGATAATGATTCAATTTACGAGTTTGATGACGTTCAACTCCAATCAATAGAAGAAGCCAAACAGCAAGTCAAAGAGGGATTGACACAATCACATAGTGATGTCAATAAAGAAATTGAAGAATGGCTAAACAAATAAGCTGGACAAATCAAGCAAAAGCGGATAGGATTAGTATTCTTGATTTTTATAGAAGAAGAAACAAGTCTACATCATATAGCAAAAAACTCAACCGAATTTTTATCCATGAAATCGAAATCATTTCTCAACATCCTGAGATTGGTAAAAGATCAAACTCAACAAATGTCAGGGTGAAAATCTCAGGAAATTATTATTTAATTTATATGATCGAGGGAGATACAATTTATATTTTGAGAATTTGGGATACGAGGCAAAATCCGATCAAATTGAACAAGAATTGGCGGCCAAAGTAAACAACCAGGGATAACAGTAGATAAGAAGTAAGAGCTCCTTCGTCGCTCCTCCTCTTATCATTGACCGTTATCCACAATTTATTGATACTTTCCATTTAATGTAAACTACTTATCTTACAGTTAACTTAATTTGTAAACTATTTTCAGTATATTTACGTTATGTATATAGTTGATGTAAAAACACAAGAGCATTTCGATGTTGATATCACATCAATTGAATCTCAAGACTTTAAGAAAATTACGAAAAAGGAATATTTCTTCAATTGGAAACTTGAGAAAAATTATGAAATCAATAAATTAATCAGAACGGATGATTCAAAAATTTTAGGCTTAGTTTCAATTGAAAGAATACCAGAAGAATGGAGAATTCACATTAGATTACTATCTGTCTCAGTTGATAATAAAGGTAAACAGAAATCTTATGAAAGAATTGTGGGAAACTTGCTGACATTCATTTCAAAACTAGCGATAAAAGAATTTGCGGAACTTGCTTGCGTCTCTTTAAAACCAAAAAGTACTATAGCCCAACATTATATAAAAACTTATGGAATGAATGTTACAGGAGCAACCTTAAGTTTAGAGCTCCCTGAAATTTTAAATCTTGTCAAAAAATATGATAATGGAAAATAATAAGTCGAGTAATACACTAAGCAGCCCTGAATTTGGCGTAGACTCAAGATATAAAAGCTTAGATAAGAAGTTATCGGATGGCAAACAATTAATGGAAGCTAGATTAAAAAGACTAAATAAATTATCTAGAAGTCAGGTCATTAATGCTAAACTCCTTCAACTTAAATTGAGGATGGAAGATTATCTAAAACAACCTAATTACCAAGAGGGTAATTTCTTTACTAATTTCTTAACGAACTACATTGATACCATTTATGACAAACGGTCAATGTTCGCGAAGGATATAAATATCACTCCTGTAAGTTTAAGCCAAATATTAAATAATCACCGTGAACCCAAGGAAGAGTTTATGTTTAGACTTATGCTGCATTCCGAATTAACTTACAAACACATCTGTAAATTTCAAAAGAAGACATGGTATCAGGTTTATTACCATGAAAAAATTTGTGATACCATGGCAAATCAAAATGAATGGAGGCCTACAGAGAAAAAACACGTTAAAATCAAGCATGCTGTTTTAAAGTAAAAAAAGTGGATAACAGTAGATAAGAAGCAAGAGCTCCTTCGTCGCTCCTCCTCTTATCATTGACCGTAACTAGGCATAATTTCCAATAAGATTGAACTCAAATTACTTTGTGATTGTTATCTATTTAGCTAACTTTGGCTTAAATGGAACAAAAAGTCAGACATGCCAAATTGTACAAAAACTACTTCATGGACTTTTATCAAAAGTTAGATAAAAAGACAAGAGCAAAAGTAGATTGGACAATTAAAGTCATTGAGTATCATGAAATGGTTCCAACAGATTATTTCCAACGAATGGCAAATACAGACGGAATATGGGAAATAAGAGTAAAATTGGGATCAAACATCTACAGAATTTTCTGTTTTTTCGATGAAGATCAACTGATTATATTGGAAAATGGCTTTCAAAAGAAAACACAGAAAACTCCAAGGAATGAAATCAAAAAAGCTGAAAGAATTAAAAAAGAATATTTCAATGAAAAACAATCCAAATATTAAATCATTCGATCAACATATTGATGAACAATATGGAATTAAAGGTACAAAATCTCGTGATGAATTTGAATCAGGGTATGAGGCATTCAAATTAGGCATTACCCTTCAACAGTTAAGGCATGAGGAAGGATTAACGCAGGAGCAATTGGCAAACAAATGCGGAACAACCAAAAGTTATATTTCAAGAATTGAGAATAATGCTTCAGATATAAGACTTTCAACCATAATCAGAATCTTTAAACAAGGATTTGGTAAAGATTTAAGACTAACGATCAACTAATACGCCTAGTAACATGCCGCCATCACATAAGCCTTTCCTCCGTCAGGCCTCTGGATGCATCTAGACCGTTCTGATTCGAGGCATTAATAATAAGCTCTTAGAAGTGGTACATTTCACATTTTAATAGTACAGATTATACTTTAAATTGAAGGCAGAGAACAAAGAGGATGAGCGTATTTCGAATATAAGAAGGGTTTTATACCGAAAGGGAAATTAAATACTTCGGGGTCAAACCGATAGGAATCGAGGGAGCAAAGGTGCAGGAATATGCATTCCGCACGGAATTGATTTAGATAAAAATGGAAATGTATATGTCGCAGACCGCGAAAACAATAGAATTCAAAAATTTGATGCCAAGGGGAATTTTAAGGCTGTTTGGCAGAATGAAATAACGGATCAACTCTATTCCGTCACGATCGATCCTCACAAGAATCATCTCTTCGGAATAGATTACATGATCGTAGAGGACACGATTGTAAAAGGTTCTGACATTTTCCGTTTTGATCTCAATACGAATCTACAACTGCAATTTGGTAGAACAGGATTTTATGATGGTCCCATTTCCGGATACCACGATATTCAGATTGACGATGAAGGAAGTATATACGTTGGCGATATTTTGGGAAATAGTATTCAAAAATTCAGATTAACGGAAGCTGAATAAAATAAAATCGAACCTACAACACCATGTATGATTAATTGCTTTAGCAAGTGCTTATTTGGGAAATTCCTTCGGAATCTGCTCGCGTAAGTATTTGTTTACTAAATTACTTGCTAAATGTTCGATTCGAAATGTTACTGGGCTTTAATGCTACTTTTAGTAGTCCTGCCTGTTATTGTCTTAGGCCAATACCAGCCCACTAAAATCGACATAGAAATGCCTGTGTATGCTGTACTTCCTACTGTAGAAGGTCCAGTTTACTACATTCAGAAAAATGATGATGTCATCTACAACGCATTAGAAAGTTTCGCTAAATTAAAAGTATACGATGGGCATAATTTAATAGATTTAGGGTCTTTAGGCAGATGGGTAGATGTTAATGAAAAGGTGACAATGGATCGTTTACAAGATGGTTCTATATTTATTACTTTCACATACTTTAATCTTGAATATTTATACCACCCGCGTCTTGATAAGCTTGAGGCTTTCACTTCTCCATTAACTTCTGGGAATATATATAGTATCGGAGTAGTGGAAGGGGCTTTTTATTATTCTATTCGCAAAGATGAAGGCTTTCAGATTATCCGTTACAATGAAAACAAACATGAGTTTGTTTGTGATTCTAAATACTTCGTCTCCCAAATTATAAAAGGTGACGACTCATTTCTTTTTCTGGAAGCTGAACTAAATGATGATGATGTATCATATATAAATAAGAGATGGCATGAAGTGGACTTGAATTGTGGAGAGATGAATAGGGTAGTAGGACTGAGAAATCTTGAAATAGAAAATGAAAACATTGACCTAGAAATTACAGAACTTACTCAAGTTAATGGACGATCTACATTCCGTTTTGGTCCAGACTCAACAGCAATTTATGAATGGGATATTAACACAGATTCCATCTCAGCATTAGCATCGGATTTACCAAAAGCTTATCTGCAACGATCCACGGACGTTTCAGGAAATAGTGCGGAATTGTATAAGCACGAAGGAAAAATAAAACTCGATCTCACCCTACTTGATCATGAAAAAATAAGCTATGAAACTAATTTTAACAGTAGCCAAGTGAGATCGTTGAAGTTCGGTAATTCACCAGATCAGCTGTGGGTAGCTAGTAAAGAAGGATTATTTAGACTGGATAGAGAAAATCCCTCGGTTACACGGATTTTAGGTGATGAAAGTTTTCGAAATATAAACATCATTAACAAAGAAGAAGTATTTCTGATCTCCTCTACGGGTAGGAGTTTTGTAAGAGATAGAGACGGAAACACTTTAAGAGAAATAACAGATCGAGGCAACAGTGCGTCTGATAATAGATTTCTCAAGAGGGACCTCAAGGGCAGACTTCTATTCGATGGATCATGGCATGTTTACGCAATACAGAATGATTACAGTTTAGATACTGTTGCCCATCAAGGAGGTAATTACTATGCACAACTGTTAGATAGTGACGATTTATTTATTTCTTCGGCACATGCAGGTAACTTCATTAAATCTTTAAAAATCGAAAGTCATGATACCATCTTTCTTTCAACAGAAATAGACAGAGTTTTGGATTGCACAAACCTGGATGTGCATACGATTGCGATGGCTTCTAATAAAGGCTTTACAGTTTATGATATAAAAGGTGAGCAATTCATCTTTCAAGATACCATAAAAAAGAAAGCTCTTTCTTTGTTAAAGGATGATCAATCCAATATCTACGTTGGTTATGAAGATGGTACTATGCGACATTACAACGCATCACAAGGCAGATTCGAATTAGTAAAAGAATGGTCTATTAACCCTGGATATGGTATTGCCAAGATCTTACCCACGACAGGAAATCGCTTATGGATTTCTACATTTAGTGGGGTCTGCATTTTCAATACGTTTTCAACCGAGTTTTACTTCTTAGATAATGCCCTATTTAGCAATCCGGAATGTAATCGATACTCGTCATTTTATGACAGCGTCTACCAAAAAGTTTACATCGGTACAGTCGAAGGCTTGTATATTTTCGATGAAACAATAAGCAAAGATTCCACACACCGTTCAGAACTTTTCTTCGTTGAAAAGTCTTATCCTGTTCTTGATAGTGATTCAATACGGACTGAATACATACTATGTGAGCAGTCCACAGAAATAGTATTACCAGCTCATAAACGAAATTTTTCATTGAGTTTCTCGACAAAAAGTAGCCCTTATAGAGCAGATATACAGTTTGAACACCGCTTAAATGGAGGTCACTGGCAGGAGAATGGTGCAAATAATGAATTGAGATTTAACTACTTAAAAAGTGGGAAGAATGTTATTGAAATTAGAGCAATAGAGAAGAAGACAGAAAGTAACATCATCTTTGCCACTGTGCAGGTGAACCCATTCTTCTATGAAAGTTGGTGGTTTCGCCTAGGAAGCTTACTCCTTATTTTCGGGGGATCGCTATGGTGGTTTAGACGACTTAGATCACAAAATAAAAGGCTAGAAGCTGCTGTAACAGAAAGAACTGCAGAGTTGAGGAATGAAAGAGAAATCATCAAACAGCAAGCAGACGAACTCGAAAGTTTAGACAAACTTAAAAACCAGTTTTTTGCCAATATTTCTCATGAGCTGAGAACACCATTAACATTACTCATCTCACCCATAGAAGGAATCAGTGAAGGCAGTAATCTCACAGACCAACAAAGAAGTCTGCTTAGGATAATGAAGGACAATGGGAAACTCCTACAAAGTAGAGTATCAGAATTGCTAGAATTGAGCAGGTTAACTTCTAAAAAGGTTGTTTTAAGGAGTCAAAAAATAAACTTGAAACAGCTCATCCATTCATCAACTCAAATTTTCGAACCCTTAGCCGAAAGGAAAAATATTGACTTGATCATTCACACTATAAATCTTTCACATAGTATAATCGGGGATGAAATAAGAATATCGAAGATCATTCAAAATTTAATCATCAATGCTATAAAATTCACCAATGAAGGAGGGAGGATCACTTGTAATTTTAAAGTAGAAGATGAAGTGCTACATATGGAGATCAGTGATTCAGGAATAGGTATTAAAGAAGAAAATCTAGATAAGATATTTAATCGCTTCTACCAAGTGCAATCCATTAACGAATTAGCTAACCCAGGGACTGGTATTGGTTTGTCAATGGTTAAAGAGTACGTAGAACTAATGAATGGTAGCATAAAAGTTAATAGTGAATATCAGCAGGGAAGCAATTTCCTTGTGACCCTTCCCATTGAAATTACCGACTTATCGGAAAAATCTGTAGCCGCTTTAACCATTCCAGCTTTACAACCCTCACTTCATGTATGGGCTAACACGCTGAAACCTAAATTACTTATCGTAGAGGATAATGAAGACTTAAGAAAGTACATCAGGCTTGTTCTAGAAGCGTATTTTATGGTAGAGGAAGCGGAAGATGGCGAAATAGCCTGGAGCCTTTTACAGAAGGATGCAAGTATCGATATCATCCTTTCAGATATTATGATGCCGAAAATGAATGGCATTAGTTTGCTAAACGAAGTTCGTCAAGATGCTACACTCCAGATAAAGCCCTTTGTCTTCCTAACTGCTAAACACAATGAAGCTGATCTAATGTCTGCCTATCGAATGGGAGTGGATGATTATCTGAAAAAACCATTCTCAGAAAAGGAATTAATCTATCGATTGAATGCAGTTTATCAGAACTACAAAGCTAGGGTAGCGTATAAACATGTGGAACAGCAGTTAACTATAGCAAAGGACAGTCCCGAGATCATTGAGTCGGATTTCATCAGGAAATTGAATCAAACCATATTGGAACATATTCAATCCAATGAATTCGGACTTGACCTTTTAGCAGAAAAACTCCAAACAAGTAAAAGAACATTAATCCGAGTAGTAAAAAAAGAAATAGGAATAACCCCAAATAAATACATCATAGAAGTGAAACTTAATAAGGCAAGACAACTTTACGAAACAGGAAAGTGTGAAAACTTGGAAGAAGTGATCGCGCATGTTGGCATTTCTACCCCTTGGTATTTCCGAAAACTATACCTAGAAAGATTTGGAGTTGAGTGGGGTCAATCGATTGATATTTAATTAGTTAGGTGGGTTTGTCACTTTTGTTTATGTTTTTGGCAATATTGTTTACATCCTTTTCTAACGCTGAAGAATACTAGGTATTACATTGCTATCATATCTAAAACCACAATACCTCAAATATGACTGCACTTCCCTTAAACGGTCTGGACGCTCGCATTCTTAAGATGCCAGAAAGGCCTACTCGGACTACAAAAAAAACACCCCCGAAGTTGTTCATTTCCCTTAGAGATAGAACTGTAGGCATTAAGTCTGCAGATATTCTGTTTTGTAAGTCAGATAGTAATTACACGCACTTCATTTTAAAAGATGGCTCTACGGTTCTGGCTTCGAAAAGTTTGAAGTACTTCCAAGAAATTCTCGGAGACAGTCTCTTTATCCGATGCCATGCCTCTTATTTGGTTAATAAAGACCAGATAGAAAGCATAATGAAAAATAACGCTCTTCTGGAAATCGCTGGCCATTTCATTCCAGTTTCAAAGTCAAGGAAGAAAGGTGTCAAGGCTATTTTTCAAAACCTTTGAAGACCTGTATAACCTAAATGAGACCATAGAAGATTAATACCCTGAACGCTATTCAGAGTATTATAAAAATTGACCTCCACTTTCAAAAATAACCAAAATGAATTTTTCAAATTTTTTATTAACCGCCATACTTACAATTTTTTCCTTTATCAATATGAACGCACAAACGTGGGTATGGGAAGGAACCTATAATGTGGATTGGAGTTTCGGTCCCAATTGGGACCTTGGTATTGCGCCGAGTCCAAACGCAGATGTGCAAATATATTCAAATTCAAATGGTATTAACCCCACAGTTATTGGTACTAAAGGATGTAAATCCATAATCATTTTTGATTCAGCGTCGTTATCGATTGCCCCGGGATCATCTCTTTCTACAACTGGCTCAATAGGCGTAAATGGGCAAACCTCGGCATTTTTTAACAGAGGCACATTTATTAATAATGGTGACTTAATCATAGGAACAGCGTCTCCGTCCTCTCCCGGGACCATACCATTCTGGAATGTGGCTGGGTCGGTTAGTAATTCATCGAATGCTACTATTAAGATTAGCAAGGCTGACTTAGTTGGAATAGTTTCACAAGCTACTTTCAGCAATAGTGGTTCGATTATTATCGGAGAAGCAGCTAGTCCTAACATGCAAGTAGGCCTTCAGTTAACGGAAGGAACTTTTACTAATAATTATAATGGAAATATTGAAATCAATCGATCTACATCAACACCTGTATTTATAAGTAATAGCAGTTCTCTGGTTAATTCTGGTGATATCTATATTGGCAATAACCAAGCTTCAGGAAATAATGGATTAGAAATCGGCGCATCAGCTACATTGACTAATGATATAGGAGGTAAAATCGAAATAGATGATGTCTTATTATACGGGATACTAAATACAGGCACCGCAATCAATAAAGCCGAAATCGATATCAAATCAGGCGACTGTGAATTCTCACTGGTGAATACAGGCACATTTACCAATACGGCTGAAGGTGTAATAAATTTTAATATGTCCGCTGACCAAATGAATTTGTTTAATACTGACGGCGGAACTTTTAACAATAACGCTACTTTGAATTTTGGACAATTAGGAAACATTGCTTCTAGGGCTATTCAGAACCAAGCTACCTTTAATAATCAAACAAGTGGAGAGATTAATATTGACAGGACTTCAGAATTTGCCTTGGTTAATATTTTAGACTTTACAAATAATGGCGAAATTAATATGGGTGACCTTGCTGCAATAGGGCAAATGGGTATTAATAATTTGGGGAACTTTAGTAACAGTTCAGGTCATATTAGTATCAATAGAGCAAGTAATAGAGCTATGGAAAATACAGGGACGTTCGATAATGTTACAAGTAGTAGTATCAATATTGGCAGTTCGAACACAAGTGGGAGCTTCGGTATAGTTAATGCGGGAACTTTCTCAAACGGCAGTTCCTTGACTATTAATAGAGTTACATCGTCAGGCATTTCAAATTTAGGTGGAGGTACTTTCACAAATGGATTTCAAGGGAATATCAGGATAGGGAATGTATCGCTAAGTGCTAGCAATGGAATAGAGAATGCAGGAACATTTAGTCAAACTTCCTTCGGATCTTCGATAGAAATCAATGGAACTTCTAATATTGCCTTTTTAACATCCCCGTCGTCTACCACCTCCATAGCCGGTTTATCTGATTTGAAAATTGGAAATACGAGTAACTCTGGTATAGAAGGAATAGTCACTCAAGATGACTTTACAAGTAACGGAAATATAAGTATTAATCGAGTTACAACCACAGGGTTTAGAAGCACTGGTGGTACCACGAATATCGCAGGTGGAAGCTTAAAAGTTGGAGATGTGACAGGGACTGTTGACTATGGAGTTGATGTATCCTCAACCTTCACGGTGGGAACTAACGCAGATATTGAAATTAATCGATTTACGGAAGCAGGTTTGTATAATTCCTCAACTGGGAGTTTAGTGATAAATGGTGACTTGAGGATAGGAAATGGGGTCTCTTCAGGAAGGTATGGAATTCATAACTTGAGCGACATTACGGTGAATGCCACTGGTAACATTGAGATTAATAAAACGATCAATAATGCCATCCGAAATCTCTCTTCTGGTACTTCTTTGACGAATTTTGGAACGATTCACATTGGTAACAATACGGGGACGGGTCAATATGGGATTTATAATACTGGTCTGATTGACAATGAAAGCTCAGGTGAAATATTTATCGATAGAACATCTATAAATGCTATTTATAATGCAAGTTTAATAAGAACTGATGGCGACATCAATATGGGTGCCACTTCCGCTAACACAGGAGTAGATATCTTAAATGAAGCAGGAGGAGTACTTGAAATCCAAAGTGGAAATGTAATTGTACATGAATAGGTATCTCATTCACTCCCTATATGCACTCGTAAAAGTCACACTTGCAGTACACTAGGTGAAAAAGCGCAAAATGGCTCAATCATAAGTTTTTTGTTTATGGAGTCGAAATTTTCTTCTAATGTCTTACTTATGGCGCAACAGCTCTTTTAAGCGCTCCAACGTACATGTTTAATTAGGTCCTGATCAAATTCTACTAGTCTTTTTGAGTTATAACTAGACTGGAAAATTATGCACATTTCCCGAATATTTGTGAGTTAGAAATTAGATTTCATGCCAACACTTTACTGACATAAGTGTATCGGGATGTTTGATGTGCTATACTTAGCTAGTGAATATTGATGATTTTATCAGAATAAATAAGGAAGACGATTTAATTCTATCTTTAATATTACAACCTTCAACATACATTTATAATTTTTTTATATATTTAGAAGTAACGTATTTCAGGTAGAACAAAGCTTCTAACTACTTGGAAATATTAAGACAACAAAAAACTAAACAAATGCCCAATTTATCTAAACGGAAATTCCTATTAGGTATGCTGTCTGCATTCGGTCTTCTTGCTTTAAGTGCTTGGATAGCAAAACGTAAAATCCTAACTTGGATAGTTAGACAAGATAATAAAAGTGAACCCCAAATGACTTTAGCTCCTGGAATAGATGATGAAATTTGTGTTTTATCCTCTCCAATTTCAGAAGGTTCTTATTATTTGAATTCACCCTTGAGAAGTGATATCAGGGAAAATATCAAAGGACAAAACCTAATCCTTAAATTTCAAATTGTTGTCTATCCTAGCTGTAAGCCAATAGAAAATGCAATAGTGGAAATTTGGCAATGTGATGCGCATGGCAATTATAGCGGATATAAAGAAGGAATAGGTCATAATATATGGGAATCTGCTAAGCAATTAGAGTACGGGAAAAAGCAACATATTGAAGCTACTAATGAAACCACATATCTACGTGGTTACCAAAAAACGGACTCAAATGGTATAGTATCGTTTAATACTGTGGTTCCAGGTTGGTATGACCCAAGAGTGCCGCACATTCACTACAAAGTTATTATGAATGACGCAGAACACTTAACCAGTGAATTGTATTTTGATGAAAATTTTTGTAATGAATTATACGCAAATGTTGAACCCTATAATCAATATGGAGTGTCACCTTATGATTTTAGAAATGATAAATCATTATCAAAGGTGGAAGAAGGCACTGGCCTTATATTAAACCCTGAGAAGAAATCTGAAAATACTGTATATGCGACTGCAAAAATTGGAATTAAATTATCTTAATAGCTAATTACATCTAAGGAAAAAGAATGTATAATTAATGCATCAACTAGCAGATAAGCTTGTATATTTTAGGTATTTTAATTGAACGAAAAAATAATATTTTCAAAATGCGATTATCGATCCTTTTAAGCATAATAATATTTTCAACTACAATACTCTTTACACGCTTGTGCTCTAGACCTTCCTCTCCATATACGATTAACTTCTTTCGCCAATAGTAGAATGTTCCTGGATATAAGGCGTACTTCTCTAAAGTAACTTTGACTCCATTTTTCTTTGCCTCAGCGATAATCTGAAGCTTTTCCTTCTTGGTGAATTTCTTCGTCCCCTTTTCTGTGGTTTTCATATTCATAATTACAAAAATTATTTTATAATTACTGTCTGATCATATCGCGGGCTGTTACATTACTTAGAGGAAAATAAATGACTCATGGATTGAAGTATTATTTATTTTTTATACTTTCACTTTAGAATCTTAGTTAGATTTAAGAAAATTGAAACCTAAAAAAATAAGCATAATGCCAAAAACGAAGAGTCATGCCACAAGTGGTGGTTGCCACATACGTGGGAAAATATCTGCATATCTATCTATTGCTTTCTTAATCATAACAGCTTTCACGAATCTTTTATCAGCACAGACAACATATACCAGTGTTGCAAATGGTAACTGGGCCAGTGCTGCTACTTGGGACGGAAATGGTGTGCCTCCAACACCGATACCTCCAGGAGATGTAGTTATAGTAAATAATGTTCTGTCAAGTACAAGTCTAATAACAAATCAAGGTGTAATCAATATTACGCAGGCTGGAAATGGTGGCCTCGACTTGTATTCAGGAGCTATTCTCACTAATTCAGGAACAATTAACGTTAATTCAAATACTTTCGGATCTGCTTTGGGAATTAGTACTGGAGCGACGCTTGAAAACGATGGCTTGATTACTGTAGATGGTGGCACGCAGTTTAGTACACTGAGAATAACTGGAGGAACCTTAAACAATAATTCTGGTGCTACTTTAGACTTGAGTTATGCTTTGGGAACGATTCAAAATGCTGGTGGATTATTTAATAATCTGAATGGTGGACAGGTGAATATTGGTCCAAGTTCACAATTTAATGTTCTCTTTTTTAGCCAAATGATTCCCTTTTTCAACAATAGTGGAATAGTCGAATTAGAAGGTTTTATGTTTTTGGGTAATGAGTTACTTATGAACTCCGTCGGTTCATTCGAAAACTTACCTGGTGGTATAATTAATATAAGAAATGAAACGAATACCACCATGCAACTAGATGATGCAACCTTGAACAACCAAGGGACAATCTACCAGGATGGTGGAGTCCTACGACTTGGTCAAAATGGATCATTAATCAATTCTAATGGTGGAAACTATGTACAAGTAGATGGAAATCTAACTGGTCTTGGAAATATTGATTCCCCTACACTAATGACTTCTTCGCAATTTAGTCCAGGATCGAGTGTTGAAGATTATAATCTGACACTTAATGGGAATTACCAAGGGATGGGCATGATGCAAATATATATCAATAATGCCAATAAAGACATCCCAAAGCTATCAGCTACAGGGACCGCGGATGTAACAGCAGATACATTGGAAATAGCTGGATTTGGTTTTACCCCAAGTTTAGGAATTACTGCAGAATTGTTTACCGCAGCTGGCGGTATAACAGGCCCTTTTTCGTCGGTAGAGTACCATCCTTTTTTTCCATCTCCTGGTGCAGGTCTACAATATGAAATAATCTACGAGCCAACAAGAGCTTATCTTTTAGTTGTTGCTCCTCCCACAGCAATATGCCAGTCTGTGACAGCATCGGTGGATTCTAGTTGTGAAGCAATTGTTTCCGCGGATCAATTCGATGGTGGGTCGACAGACCCAGAAATGGATATGCTATCATTCTCTGCAAGCCCAGCAGGGCCATATGCGGTTGGGACGACCAATATTACACTTACCGTTAGTGATGGTGTTGGAAGTGATCAATGTAATACCTCCGTTACGGTCAATGATGATATTCTGCCCATAGTGACATGTACTTCTCCTATCATATTCTTAGATGAAAACAATATGGCTACAATTACTGCAGCTGATTTAACTTCGAGCATTACTGATGAATGTGGAATTTTGGGAACTACTTTGAGTCAAAGTTCCTTCGATGATAATGACTTAGGACCTCAGATGATAACTGTTACAGCTACCGATAACAATGGGAATATGGGCACATGTGTTGCTTCTGCTACTGTCACATCTATGCCAGCAGGAATACCAACTTTGTCACAGTGGGGCCTTATTATCCTTTCAATTAGTATTCTCATTTTGGGGGTGTTATTTCTTCAACAGAAGTTCTATTTCCATGAGATTAGTTCCTAAATGAGATATAGAATTTTTCAAGAAAACATTTAGTTTTGATTCAAATTGTTTACGATTGAGTCTTGTTATGCTCTCAATAAAACATGACCTACACAAACCGTTCTGATTCGAGGCATTAATATTAAACTCTTAGAAGTGATACATTTTAATAGTACAGATTATACTTTAATTTGAACGCAGATAACAAAGAGGATGACCTTATTTCGAATACAAGATGGGTTTTATACCGAAAGGGAAATTAAATACTTCGGGGTCAAACCGCAGGAATATTATTAACATTCTTCTACTTTTGAGTGGTCAAACCTCACGAATCGGAGTGGTCAAACCGTCGTTTAGATCTCAATACGAATCTACAGATGCAATTCAATAGAACAGGATTTTATGATGGTCCCATTTCCAGATACCACGATATTCAGATGGTCGATGAAGGTAGTATATACGATGGCGATATTTTAAGCAACCAACTCCAGAAATTCAAGTTAAATAAAGGCGAATAAGCGATGACTTCCCAGATTTCAGAGAAGGATATGGATGGATATGGAGAATGGGGATGACGGAATATCGATATCAGGAAGCGTTTCATAACGAAAGAATAGGGTAGAGGTATAGGTCAATGTGGGAGTGACTTTTGGATGTTGATTTGTGGTTAACGAGGAATAAAGTTAACGTCAATCTTTTCAAATAATTATATTTTGTTATATTCAAAAATCACACAAAATCAAACTTAAATTTTGACGTCAGTCAGTATCTAAAAAATGGAAGCAAAGAAGCATTTAAGAAAACCGGAGAATTGGGAAGATTTTGAGAGTTTGTGCAAGAAACTTTGGGGAGAAATATGGGATTGCAAAGAAATCAAAAAGAATGGCAGAAAAGGTCAATCTCAAAATGGAGTTGATGTTTACGGTATTCCAAAAGGGGAAAAATCCTATTACGGTATTCAATGCAAAGGTAAAGATGAATATTCTCATAAACTACTTACGAAAAGTGAAATTGATAAAGAGATCGATTTAGCAAAATCGTTTAAACCAGCATTAACTAAATTCTATTTTGCTACGACCGCAAATAAAGATTCTAAAATTGAAGAATATATTCGAATTAGAGATTTTGAGAACAGGCTACAAAATTTATTTGAGGTACATTTATTCTCATGGGAAGACATTGTAGATTTAATTGACGAAAATAAACAAACTCATGATTGGTATTTAAATTTAAACAAGTTTAATACAAAATCCAATGCTGAAATTTGTTTTGAAAATGACCAAAATGAACTTGTTAAATCTATTCCATTTTATGAACAATACACACACTATCAATTAGGATCGAAACCAACAAATATATTTGATTACACATCATTCAAATCACCCATAATAAGAAACCCGCTTATTAGAGGTAAAAATAAAAGTTATTGTAGATTTAGATTGAAAATTAAAAATACAGGAAGTGCACCAATTGAGAATCCCAAAATCATTATAAATGCTAAAGGAGAATATACGGAAATCGGAGATGAATATGTAGATGCTATAATAAAGCCTGCTAATGCTAAAACTGATGTAGAAGTCAATTCTTTACAAGGAAGTTTATTTATTTGTCCTCATAGAAATACTCTTGCTCCTGGAGAAGAATATTTAAGCAACACAATTTGTATTAAACCAGATTTTAAAGGCGCCAACATTGAATTAATATGGAAATTGGTGTCGAATAAATATAATAAAGAAGGATTACTAAAGATTAATATCAATACTTACTTAGTTGAAAAGGAAATAAATGAATATGTTGATTTTAAGCAAGATGAAAGAATAGAAAAGAAAATAGTAGATTACATAGATGATAATTGATAAATAAGAAAGCAAATAACACACCGAGATAACTAAACCGTCTGGTGGTCGGTCTCAGGGTTTAGCTATCACATTTACTCCAAAAAGAAAAACAATTAATGAAAGACAAAATATTTTCTTGGGTTGAAACCCATAAAAAACTCACCCAATTTATCAGTACTAAGGAGAATGCCCAACAAGATCTTATTGACCTGCTTAAATCTGTTGGTATAGGTCCATTCAATGACAAGGCTGGTCCCGGTGAGCATAACATTGACCTTGATGAAATAGATCCTTTTACTTTCTTTTGTTACATCTATAAATATGGAACTAAGAAAAGATTAAAATACCTTCAGGAGATTGCGGCAAAACTAAATATTGAACAACCTTTAGGAGAGAGTGGTATTCCATCGGCTCAAGCACAAAAAGTTTGGTTGTTCTCATACAAATATGATAGAAATAACAATGAGATTAGCCGTTTATGGAGCCTATTCAATAAAGAACTAAAGGATCAAATAACCGACCAAGACTTCGAGGATGCTTTACAAATTAGAAGTACTGGAAAGACAAAACTAACAGAAGCACTATTTTATGTTAATCCAGAGAAGTATCTACCTATAAATGGACCTACAAAACCATACTTAAAGGAATACCTACAAATTGACCCAAAATTTAACTCATACACTGAATACTTAGATATTTTAGCTAAGGTAAAAGACAAAATTGACATCCCATTTTATGAGCTTTCTTATGAAGCTTTGAAATGGAATAATGAAAGAAAAAAAGTTAATTACTGGATTTTTCAAGGTAACCCAAATGTATTTGATTTTGAAACTGCATTGCGAGATGAAATTCTTAGTGATTGGACTGTTAGCGCCCATAAAGGGAAAATTAAAACCGGTGACAAAGTTATAATATGGATTACTGGCGAACAGTCCGGATGTTATGGATTTGCTGAAGTCGTTTCAGAACCTTATGAAAAAACATCATCCGCAGATGATCACTCATGGAAAGTCGAAGATAAAAGTGCTCTTAAGGCTGACATAAAAATCACTCACAACATAGTAGACTCTCCCATTCTTAAATCAATAGTGGATTCCCGAGAAGAATTAAAAGATTTAAAAGTCGGTAATCAGGGTACAAATTTTTCAGCAACTGAGGATGAATTTGAATCCTTGCTTGGTCTTGCAATTCATAAAACAAAAAAACAATATTGGCTTTATGCACCTGGTGAAAATGCCCGTAACTGGGAGGAATTCTATGAAAATGGAATTATAGGTCTAGGATGGGATGGAATTGGGGATTTAAAACAATACGATACTCGTGATGAAATAAAGAAGGCCTTAGTCAATGCTTATGGGGGAAAAGGCTCAAAGAAAAATGCTGTTTTAGCCAATGATGATTTTTTAAATAAAATCAAAATTGGAGATGTAATCATTGCCAAGAAAGGAAGAAGTGAATTACTTGGCTATGGGGTCGTTGCTTCTAATTATAAATATGACAAGAATCGAACTGAGTATCAAAAGGTAAGGCTAGTTGACTGGAAACAAAAAGGAAATTGGAAACTTGATTTTAGGCTTGTACTAAAGACATTAACTGATATAACCAAATATCCCTCTGAGCTTAAGGAATACTCAACATATTACGAACAACTCCTAGGGATAATGGAGCTAAATAATGATCTTGAAAAGATTGATCCCATGAACTTTCCGCTAAACACAATCCTTTATGGTCCTCCAGGTACTGGAAAAACATATCATACCATTTTAAGAGCTGCCGAGATTATTGAAAATCGAAAGATTGAATCTTATGATGAAGCTCTTGAAATTTTCAAAACCAACCTTCACGATCAAATTGAATTCATCACTTTTCATCAGAATTATAGCTATGAAGATTTCATTCAGGGCCTAAGACCTGAAACAGACAACAAATCTTCTCTTGTCTTTGATAAAAAAGATGGTGTCTTTCTTAAAATAGCAACGGACGCCCTTTTTGAATATTACAAAAAATCTAAGTCCAAAGAAGAGTCTATAAGTAACAGTGAAATTGACTTAAATGAAGCTTATCTGGATTTCATTGAAAACCTAAAAAGTAGTGATAAAAAAGATTTCAAAACAAGTTCAGGTTCAACCATTCATATTAGTGGGTATACCAAAAATGACAACATTGAATTCAAACATAGCAACAGCGCACGAAATTACATAGTTTCTACCAATAGACTTTTAAAACTGTACAATGTCTACTCTGATATAGAAAGCATTAAAAACGTACATAATGATATTAGGGAGGCGATTGGCGGTTGTAATACAACGGTATATTGGGTTGCACTGAATGAATTCATTTCTTTTATTAAATCCACAAGTAATAAGTCAAATATTGATGAACCAGATAATGAAAAATACGATGAAATAGGATACGAATCAAAGAAGAAATTACTAACAACTATTGACTTAGATACTTTACGGAAAGTAAACTCTAACGAAGTCAAAAAATACGTCATTATCATTGACGAAATAAACCGTGCAAACATTTCAAGAGTTTTTGGAGAGCTAATAACCCTAATTGAGCCTGACAAACGTTCGCATGGTACAATTCCATTGGAAGCAAGATTGCCTTCTGGCGACCCATTTATTGTCCCTTCTAACTTGTTCATCATAGGAACGATGAACACTGCCGATAAATCAATTGCACTATTAGATATCGCTCTTAGGAGAAGATTTGAGTTTGAGTCCATGTATCCAAAATATGAAATCGAAGGTCAAGAAATCTATGATGTAAATATTCTAAAAAAGATCAACAAGGAAATAATTAAATCCAAAGGTCACGATTTTCAAATCGGTCATGCTTATTTCATGGGAGAAAATAAGGATTTGGTTCACCGAATGAATAAAAAGGTAATTCCTCTTCTCCTTGAATATTATATGAATGATGAAAAAGAAGTGAAAAAAATTCTGCACACAGCAGGCCTGACAATTGAAGAAGATTCATGGCCACTAAGAATCACTGGCACCAATGATTAATCTATTTGAATTTGAAAATAAGGCAGATATTCCAGCTTCAATTGATGGATTGGAGGGATTTCTCGATGAGATATGGAACAGTCGTGAAAAGAATTCATTTTATACAGAGAATGGAAATGACAAAATAGAATCTCAAAGATTTCTTCAATTCATTCATAAGACCAACGAATTAAAATCAAACAAGTATGTTGGTGTAATTCATTATGAAGGACATAAAATAAACTTGTTACCAAAGATATTTTTCGATTCTGAAAAGGAATATTCAACATCCGAAGTAAATCAAATTCAAAACCACATACTTTGGTGGTTGAGCTATTGTCGTAAAATTAAATTTCCCAATTACCAGGCTTCATTGGGCAGTGCAAAAAGTGATTTTTTTGAAGTGTTGATTTATCTCTTCTCTAAGTATACTCGTGAACTATTAAGCTCTTCCATCTACCAGCAGTATGAAGAAGTAAATCGAGAATTATCCTTTATAAAAGGGAGGTTAAACACTTCAGCATACATCAATGAAAACTTAAGCAAAGGTAAGTGGCACAAACTCAATTGTACATATGATGCTTTCGTTTTTGACAATGAATTCAATCGCATCATAAAGTATGTTACAACGCTGCTTTTTGAGGTCACCTCGAGTCAGGATAACAAAAAGAACTTAAGAGAAATCCTTTTTATTTTGGATGAAGTATCAGACGAAACGGCTACTGCTAAACAATGTGCTAGCATCTCATTCAACCCCATGTTTGGTGAGTTTGAAACGGTCCGTGATTATTGTCATTTGTTTCTCACGAACTGTATTTCATTTGATTATAAAAACGACTTAAAACTCTTCGCGTTTTTGCTGCCAATGGAGTACGTTTTCGAGGACTTTATTTTTGGATTCATTGATAAAGAATTAGAACTTGTAAAGGCCAAATCCCAAAGGAGTGACACTTATTTGGATGAGGAAGAATCATTTAAACTTAAGCCTGACTTGTGGTTAGAAATAAATGATAGATCTCTGATTGCAGATGCTAAATACAAGATTATCTATTCATATGAGAAAGACCCGAAAAAAGGAATCTCTCAGAGTGACTTATACCAAATGCTTGCTTATGCTGTAAGGTTTAAAGTGGATGAAATTATCTTATTCTACCCTAACACACTTAAACAAGGTCAAGAAGAAGAAACAGAACTGACGATTAAAGATGCTTTAGCAGATGGTAAAGAAATAACCATCAGAGCATTTCAGTTACCGATTATTAAAAGAGATTTACTCGAAACAGATTTGCTTACGAAAACTGATCTAAGTGAAATATTTGAATCAACAAGGCAAGAATTAATAAATAAAATAGAAAAAATATTGCTGCCACGAGTTAATGTGAAATCATAAATTCTTGCGGGTTGGAACAACTCTGTTCATGAAAGTTTAGAATTAATTAAGAAGATGATATATGAAAAAAGGAAGCGTTTTTTATCGGAAGAATTGGGTAGCGGTGTAGTAGGTCAATGTGGGAGTGTCTTTAGCATGTTAATCTGTGATTGTCGAGGAATTACTGTAGATGCACTAATTTTTAATTTATAAAATCATAAAGTTTTATTTTATAGATTAGAGTTTTGTAAGTAATTATAGAATAGTAGACTATTCGGTCAATAAATATACTAGAATTGAGAAATTTGGAATAGTGTATATATCTTAGTGAGGATATAAGAGAGTTATAGGGAATTTAAATTTTTATCAACCTAATAAACTGCAACATTGTAACTTTCTCAATTATATTTCAGATCGAACATAATTCATTTGACATAATTATAGATTTTAAATATTATTTATATATTTTAATAAAAAAAAAGGAATTGTTGAAAATATTAACAACAAACAATTATCAAAAACTATTGAATCAAATTGCAAATTTGAAGAATAGCAATGATCAGGGCTTAAACTCAATAGATAAATTATCAACAACAATATCTGAACTTGAAGTTATAAGTTCCGAGTACCATTTAATAAAATTGTTCTATGAAACAGTAAAAAAACTAGAAAAACAGAATTCAGATTTCTCTGTGTTATCACTTGGCATCGCAAAGTTCTTTCGGAACAAACTAGATTGTCAAGGAATAATTGTCGGATATAAGAAAGATGACATTTTAACTGATTCGGGTGTTAGTCTATCTAAGGAATTAGGAAAGACAAAACAATATTTAAAAAAGTTTCTTGAAATCCATGAAGACGAAAGTTTTGTAAACTCTTTCTTTAAATCAGATGAAGATCACTTCTTGTGGTCGAGTGATGAGTTTAATGTAATCAATGAAAAATTTTGGTCAGATAATTACTCACAGGTTATTATTGCTGATAATCTCAAGCGTAGAATAGAGGATTATATTAATTACACCAATGAAATAAAAAATATACTAATCATTCCAATTAGAGAGGGAAAAGAAGAAGACATGATAGGTTATGTAATTCTTTTCAATTTTCCTTTTGACAAATTAAAATCAATTTATCGAATATTTAATACCTTATCTAGTTTTCTAAATTTACTATATAAAATCAACTTACGTTTCAAGCAATCTTATGTCGACTATGAATTTCTATCGAATTTAAGTTCTAAATACTTTGAATCAAGCTTGCAAGTCATCTTTGAACAGATGGCTAGAATCATACCTATATCATACGCAAGTTTTTGGATTCCGACAATTGAGGAGAATGATGATTGTTTTGTATTAAAAAGCACCTATTCATCTTTACTAGACAAAGAGAAAGTTGAACGTTTAAAAAGCTCAAACTTATATAAAAGTAAGGCAACTGTATTACGTGAAATATGTGATTTCGATAATTTCATGACAAACTACGATGAAAACTACATATACTTAGAAAATCAAGATGAAACCTCTTCTGGCTTCACTTATTTTGATGATATTGGGTCTAATTCGCTATTAATATATCCTATATACAAATATTTCAATGAAGATCGTCATGAAGAAAAAGTTTCTACATTAGGTGCTTTTATATTTTATATAAGAAAAACAAGCCAAGTTTCTCTACACCAAAAAAATCGTATCAGTAAACTATTTGAAAAAATATCTTTCAATATTGAACATAATCTCTATGATATGAGATATCACCAAATCGAAACTTTGGTGAAAGAATTTTCCGAACTAGATTCATTCAAAATAACAGATGATTTTGATATAATCTGTGATAAAATTCGAAAAACAATAAGATCTGAACATGTAAGTATTTTTTTTGCAAATCCAAGAAACGAGCTTTATTTGGGTGCATCTACATCCGAAAGATTTAGAAATGTAGATAGAGTAACAAAACAAATTGTTTCGTACCACAATGTTGCTGAATTTAAAAACAATCCAAATAAACCAATTTATATAAATGATGATAGTTTGACTTATAGAAGCTATAAAGCCAATAATGCGGTTGTTTGCCATGAGGTTCATTCTCAAAGTGTAGTTTCAAATACCACATTTTGTGAAGCTACCACGAGTCATCATGAATCACTAATGATAATTCCATTGCGAATAGAGAATGATGTTATTGGAGTACTACGAATTGTCAACAAAATTCATGGAAAAGATTCAATTCTCCATACATTTACAGCAAATGATGTATACATAGGCACTTTATCTGCAAAGTTGGCTGTTAGTTATATTATAAAATCGCAATATTTATTAAAACAAAAATTATTTATTGATTCGCTCGCACATGAAAACAGAACACCAATTCAAATTATTGAGTTGGCAATATTTAATATTCAATGTATAATGGATTCTGGCCAAATACCACAAAGACTGCAAGCCGACTTGAATACAAATTTTAAAAATGTCGTTTCATATACCTCTCTACTATCTAACAATTTTAAAAACCTGAACTCAATTATCAATTTTGAGAAAGACTCTAAAAATTCTTATTCTTACGAGTGTATAGATTTAAAATCTAAAATTGAAGATGTAATTGAATTAATGCGGCCAATCGTAAATCAAAGAGAAAATAAACAGATATCTTTTAAACTTGTTATTAATAAAATGCCAACATTTTATCTTGATGAAGATAAAATGACTCAGGTCATTTATAATATTATATCTAATGCAATTCGTTATTCATACAACTCTACAACAGTTGAGGTCTATTACAAAGAACTAAAGAAAGGTGGGTTGGAATTCTCCGAGATAAAATTTGAAAATTATGGTCATGGAATCGAAGAGTTTGAGCGGGATTTGGTATTTAGGGACTATTACAGATCTGAGAATGCTAAAAAAGAGGTGCCAGAGGGTACAGGAATTGGATTGCCTGTCACAAAGAAAATTTTATCTGACATGGGATGTAGTATTGAAATATCTAAACTAAACAATCCAACTATATTTTCTATTTTTATTCCATTAACAAAAAAGTGTAAAAATGACTAAACGAATTCTTCTATTTGACGAGGCCTATACATTAGGAGTAGGTTTAAAACAAGCCTTTACTTATACTTTACCTGAAGTTGAATTTGATATTGCAACGACCTACAAGGAAGCATATGAGAAAGTCATATTTAATAAATATGATTTAATTATGATAGATTTAATGATTCCAATATATGATGAAGACAAACTTGTAAACCCTGAACTGGACGATGTCTATAGTACTGGATTGCACTTTTATAGGCACCTAAAAAAGTTGTTTAAAGATAATACGATCTCTCAAATGCCTTCAATTTTTATATATTCTGCGAAAGAGAGCATAGATTCAACTCAGTTTGACAATAATGTTATCTTAAGAAAACCACAGCGTCCAATAAAAATAATAAATAAAGTAAAAAGAACTCTTGAACTAGTATGATTTTTAGAATCGCACTTATTTTCTTTCTAAGCTTAATTTTAAAAGCAGAGGCAAAAGGTAATAAACAGACATATGAGAGTGCCGAAGCACTTGCAAATTTTGATTCAATTATTGATGTAAAAATTATAGAGCTAAACAATTCTATTGATACCAAAATTACTCAGCTTAAAGAAGCTAAAATCGATCTATTAAATACAGAAAATTTATATTTTAAAGAAAAAGCTACATGGCATCTAACGGTTTTGGCAATTCTATTTGCAATCTTACCGATTTCAATTGGATTTATTGAATTCTTCAAGCATCGACTGGCAAAAAAGTATAGGGAATTGCAGGAAAAACTATCACAACTAGAAAGTAAAACGTCTCCTTTAAACAGAATGATGGAGTATAATTCGTTATATATTATACATGCGATTAAACCCATTATTGAAGAATTGATAGATAAGGTGGGAACTAGCTACACCTCTGATATTGAGAAGGAAAATGATTTGGATAGGGTGTATCAAATATTCTTTGATAATGAAAAGTGTGTTAATCTCTTTAGCACCGATTTAGTAGAAGTAAATTCTTCAAAACAGTATTTGAAAAATAATGGAAATGCTGACACCGTAATTCTACTGGAAATTTTTAAGGACCGCAGTAAAGATACAAGTGTATTAAAAGATATAGATGACATTTTGGGTGTAATTCGACGTCGAGTTAAGAATATGACTACGAATTCATAAAATCCCTATAGCATGTTGCGATCACATAAGCCATCCTTCGTCAGGCCTCTGGATGCAACCATCACGTTACCTGATATTAAAATGAAACAAATTAAAAAATTTAGCGATTCCAGATTAGATGACTTCTGTATTTATTGTGGAGCAAAATCAGAAACGAGAGACCATGTCCCATCGAAAATAATTATGGACGAACCATTTCCAAAGAACTTACCAGTAGTACCTGCATGCGATGTCTGCAATCAAAATTTCTCTCAAGATGAAGAATATTTCTCTTGTTTAATTGAATGTATTTTGAGTGGCACAACCGAGCCAGAAAAACTAGGACGAACTAAGATTAGAGATATACTCAAAAAAAAGCCTTTTCTAAGAGCAAGAATAGAAAAAGCGAAACTTAATAATAAAGGACAAATATCTTTTCAACTAGAAGAAGAAAGAGTGACGAATGTTATTCTAAAACTAGCACGAGGGCATGCAACTTACGAAAATAGTGAACCAGAATTTAATGATCCAGCTTCAATCTCGATCAAACCGATAATGACAATGAGCGAAGCGGAAAAAGCTAAATATTTTTCTTTAGCTGCTGGATTATTTGCTGAAATCGGCAGTAGAGCTTTTCAAAGAATCGTCAGTGGAGGTGAAATTGTAAACAATAGTTGGGTCGTGGTTCAAAAAGATAAATATCAGTACAAAATAGTTCATGGAAAATCTGGTCTATCGGTAAAGTTTATAATTTGGAATTATCTTGCATGTGAAGTAGTATGGAATTAATAAACACTTAAAGAGCTAAAATATGCCTAGTTGGAATGTTGATTTGGAAGTTTTTGGACCTACAACGATCAAAAGAGTATTCAATTTTAAACAAAGGAAGGAATTGGATTATCATGATAGATTATATAGCAACATTGAGATTAATAACAATGGCAGACATGGAGTGAAAATAACGGCAGCAGCCTTTTCAAATGAATTAATTTATGCAAAAAAAGGTGCTTTGTACTTTGTGGGGCAAGCAATTGATACATTAAGTTTTTCAATAAATCTTCCAGTTTATATAAGCTATACTGAAAATAGGATTAATACTCCAAAAACTGAGGAGGTCAGAAGAATAATAGAAGATGAAGAATGGATACAAGTTTTCAAAGATGCAAGATTATATAATTTAACAGAACCAACTTTCTTAAGAGCCTTAGGGTGGTATAGAAAAGGATTATGTTCGGATGATCCGTTTGATAAATTTTTAGCATTTTGGAATTCCATAGAAACAATTACAAATAAATATAACCCCAATAAAGTTAGCTGTGTTGATCGTGGTTCAAAATGTCATATGTGGGAATGATTTAAATCTGTGTGGGGAGAAATTCAGGATTGGAAAGTAATCCCAAATCAGGAGTTCTGGATTGACGATAATTATGATACTCGAAAAAATATAGCCCATGGAATAGCATCTATCGACATAGAAGTTATTGAGGAAATTATTCCCAAAATTGAAGTGATAAATAAAGTTGCATTTGAGTTTATTAATGATTGGAAAGAAACTAGATTAAATCCTCAAATAACTTCAGACATAAAAGATAAGTTGATTTAATGGGAATAGAATTTTACTTGCGACATTCTATGCCTTCTATGATTCTGTCGTAGTCAGGTCTATGGATGTCGCTATCATGTTTCCTGAAAGAAAAAAAAAGAAATTTAACTCACAATTGCATCGGTTACATTAAAAATATATATATATTTGTCAAATAATGACAAGTCTCATGGAAGCAACATTTGGTGAATATATAAGAAGTCTAAGAAAAGAAAAAGGGTTGACGCTAACTAAATTGGCGGCAAAACTTGACTTAGATTCCGCCAATCTAAGTAAAATAGAGAATGGTATTCGAGATTTCGATGAAAAGCGGCTTAGTGATCTTGCTCAAATTTTTGACATAGATTATGAGGAAATCCGAAAGGAATTCATAACTGATCAAATCGGCAAGAAGATTTATGAAACGAATTGCAGTCATGAATTACTTATAGTTGCAGAAGGTAAAGCAGAATATAGAAGATTAAAGAACAAAATTAAAAAGACAAAATTAATATGAGAGTAGTTTCTTTTTTTGCTGGAGCAGGAGGTCTTGACCTTGGATTTCAGCAAGCAGGATTTAATGTAATATGGGCTAACGAATATGATAAAGAGATATGGGAAACATATGAAAAGAATCATCCACATACAATTCTTGACAAAAGAAGTATTGTAAATATACCAGCAGATGAAGTGCCAGAATGTGATGGAATAATTGGAGGTCCGCCATGTCAAAGTTGGAGTGAAGCTGGTGCTGCGAGGGGAATTAAGGATAAAAGAGGACAGTTGTTTTATGATTTTATTCGAATATTAGAAGCTAAACAGCCTCAGTTTTTTCTTGCAGAAAATGTAAGTGGAATGCTGATAAATAAACATAGTGAAGCATTGGAAGGAATCAAAGAACTATTTAGAAATGCAGGAGTAGGTTATGAGCTTTCGTTCAAAATGCTCAACGCTTGTGATTATAATGTTCCACAAGATCGAAAAAGAGTATTTTTCATCGGAATTAGAAAAGACCTTAATTTTAAGTATGAATTCCCTACTCAAACCTTCCCAAAAATTACTCTTGAAACAGCAATTTCAGATTTGAAAGAAGGAGCCTTGCCAGCATTAGAATACAATAATTCAAATGGGGAAAATTGTGTTGTTCCAAATCATGAATATATGATTGGAAGTTTCTCAACAATATTCATGTCACGGAATCGTGTCAGAAGTTGGGACGAACAATCTTATACTATTCAAGCTGGTGGGCGACATGCACCAATACATCCGCAAGCGCCTAAAATGAAATTTATTGAAAAGAATATCCGTGTCTTTGTGCCAGGGCAAGAACATCTATATAGAAGATTAAGTGTCAGAGAATGTGCTAGGATTCAAACTTTTCCGAATGATTTTATTTTCCATTATAAAAAAATTGCAGCTGGGTATAAAATGATTGGTAATGCAGTCCCAGTAAATCTTGCTAAATTCTTGGCAAATAGTATAATGCAACAGTTAAAATCAAACGAAATGAATAAAAAAGTTGTCATTCTGGAGCAAAATGAGAAAGAAGCAATAACAGCATGACAAATATCTTAGAAGCAATTAACAATATGGTAAGGCATAAAAACTTTGCCATCCGAGCAATCTATACTGGTAGGAATAGAGCTAATAGTATGGGTGACGCACTTGAGAATTACATAAAAGATGCTTTTGCTAATACTTTTGATACTCCTAGCGAAGAGATAAGAATGGAAGTTTTTAATGAAAAGTTTTCATGGCTGGGATCACAGAATAATCCACCCGACATTATGATTAAAGGTGGAGATGCTATTGAAGTTAAGAAAACTCAAAGTCCAAACAGTAGTTTAGCGTTAAACAGTAGTTACCCGAAGGCAGATTTGAGGGGCACAAGTCCAATGATAACAAGTGACTGTAGAAAGTGTGAAGATTGGACTATTAAGGATTTGATCTATTGTGTTGGACACACTTCAGATGCTGAAATAAACTCACTTTGGATGATATATGGGAGTATTTATGCGGCGAAACATGAGACTTATCAAAGGATAAAAGCCACAATCTCAGATGGAGTCAAAGAAATTCCAGATGTTGTATTTTCTGAAACTAAGGAGCTTGGCAGAGTGAATCAAGTAGACCCACTTGGAATAACAAATTTACGAATTCGAGGAATGTGGCAAATTGAAAATCCACGGAAAGTCTTTAATTATTTACATGAACCTAGTGGAAAAGATTTTGAATTAATTTGCGTCATCCCAAATGATAAATACTTTAACTTTCCTGAGGCGAGTAGAAATAAATTGGAAAATTTAGAAGTAGAGGGTTTTAGTATTGCAAGCAAAAATGTGAAAAATCCGAACAATCCAGTAAAATTGATTGAGTGCCAAATTATTAAGTTTTTGATATAATTATATGACAATTTTAAAACCTTAATAACTAAGATCAGAAGGGAATTGTACGTAGATTTTATTGCGTGATAACATGGCAGCACCTAAGTCGCAATTCTTTTTATGTTCTAACTTCATATCGATAAACACCACTTCATCCTATAACCACCCACAAAAATTGAATAAAACCCAGCACATTACAATCTTATCTCCGGTTTACTCAATAAAAACTTCTCCCTAGAAAAAATCACTAAATGAAAAGAATCGCACATGGAAATCCTATTTTTATTTCGAACGGACAAACTGAAATTCTCAAAACTGTAAATCTCTTTTTAGAAGCAGATATCCAAAATCTAATTTTCGAAAATCCAGAATGTCTCCCCATAAGTGATATCGATGAATCTTACAATCCTGTTATCCCTGTTTGTAAAGAATTAAATACGGGTGCTGGTCCTCTTGATATATTTATGATAACGCCCAATGGAGATTTAGTCATCATTGAAACGAAACTTTGGAGTAATCCCGAAGCAAGAAGAAAAGTAGTCGCTCAAATATTGGATTATGCAAAAGAACTTTCAGCTTGGACCTATGCTGATCTACAAAGAGAATTGAACAGGAAACTTGGGACTAAAGGAAATATTCTTTATGATTTCTCAACAAGGACTGAAGCTGAAAACATACTTAGTGAAACAGATTTTGTGGATGCTGTAAGTAGAAATTTAAGAATAGGCAAGTTCATGTTAATTATTGCAGGTGATGGAATTAGAGAAGGAGCTAAAAATCTAACGGAGTTTATTAGTAAAGCAGGCAATTTAAATTTTAGTCTTGCGATGGTTGAACTCCCTGTTTTTAAAAACCAAGCTGATGAATTAATCATCTTCCCAAGGACAATTGTTAAGACCATTGAAATTCAAAAAATAAATATAGAAATAAGTGAAGGAACAAGATTCGTTTCAGATGACCATGAAAAGTTGAATGATAATGATACTGATGTTTCTCCTGAGATTAGAAAAAGAAGAGATTTCTTTACTTCTTTTTGGACAGAATTTATAGAAAACTTACAACTCGATGATCCTGAATGTCCATTGCCTAACGTTACTAAATCTCAAAACATATACCTCTATCCAGGCAATGATAAAAATGCTTGGATAAGTGCATATTTTGCTACAAGTCATGGAAGTGTTGTAGGAGTGTATCTTAGATTTGCTAACAATCAGAAAGGAGGTCAAATAAAAGAAGAATTGGAAGTGTATAAAGAAGAAATGTTAGAGGAACTTGGACCTCATGTTATCTGGAGATGGGATAAGAATGCTGTGGATGCTTTTACAATCAGAATGCCTCTTGAAGAGGTATATGATCCTAAAAACCGAGATTTAATAAAAAGGTTTTTTAGTGAATGGATCAATAAATTTGTGAACGTGATTAGACCTAAGTTAAAAGAAATAGATTAAGAACATTTTTCGTTAGAAGTTTAATGAAACCCTCCACAAAACCTAACTCTATGAAAACACCACCCATTTCGATCTGTTTTCTCCTTACAACAATCATCCTCCTGATGGCTTGTGATCGAGTATTAATTACCCCTCCACCAGTCAGTCAATCCGATATGTGGAATTGTCATAGTGAAACAAAATGGGATTCATTGTCTACAAAAGAAAATCTAATCGGCGTTTGGGAACAGGAATTTGTAAGTTGTTTTTGGTTTCCTGAAAAAGCAACTTATGTAGAATCTGGAGCTTTAACCGTGGAATTTAAATCTGATAACACGTTAGTGGTTAAGGAAAACGGCGAACCTAGGCAAACATCCATTTGGAAAATGGTTAATATCGAAATAGGTTTGTTTTATTTAGAACATGATCCACCCGTTCGTGAGCTTAACGGACGCATTTTATTTTGTGATGATAGGGTAGAATTTAATGCGAGTTACCGTGACCTTTGTGATAACTACTTCTTACGGATTGAATAATCGAAAGTTTAGTTATATTGATTGATAGCTTTAAAGGAGCTTCTAATTTAAACCCAATCAACCTTATCAACCCATTAATACTAATACTTTCACTTTCAGCTATTTGTGAACATCAGGAATTTTTTTTAGATTGTAGGAGAATGCAGTACTGAAGCCTAACCCACACGAAAACCAAACCTCAACCAAATGGTAAAAATTTTCAGAAAACTTCGGCAAAAAAATTTAACCAACAACAAATTCTCCAAATACCTGATCTATGCCATCGGAGAAATTGTGCTTGTAGTCGTTGGAATCTTAATTGCTCTCTACATCAATAATCAAAATACAGAAAAACAAGACACCATAAGTCTGAATGGATACCTCCACAACATTGCGGAAAACATCAAATCTGATCAAATAAATCTCGAGCAAATCTCAACCTTCCGTGATAGTTCTGTCATGGGTTCTAAATTCTTCATGAAAATGGTAGAACAAGATTTAACATCACAATACACTAGCTACTTTTCGAAATACTTTAATTTCAATCCTTGGCTGGACGAAACGTTTCAGTCTAATCAAAGTGGTTTTGAGGCATTAAAAAATTCGGGCTTTCTAAACAAAATCCAACAGACGCAATTAGAAACAGAATTGTATAAATATTACAGCCTAGTAGAGAAAATAAAAGAGGAAGAACAAAGTCTCAATAATTTTATGGAAGAGATGGAATACGATATGTATAAAAACAACATCGTACAAAGAACTAAACCGCTCATTAGAAAACTCTTCCAAAGCAAAGCAAGTGAAAAAGACATGGATGAATTACAACAGATTCTAAACTATCCTGCTTTTCTGGGCAGCCATTCTCGTAATGCAGGCACCAGCTATATGAATGTATTATATGATCAACTTTCTGAAAATGCAGATCACCTGTTGAAGGAAATTGACATCATAACAAAAGACTAATACGCCGGTATCACTTATGCCTTCCCAAGATCTGCACTGGAGGTCGCGATCTATCGTTAACTTGAATAAAAAGGCGGAAAATGTTCCTTAGGAATGACAAATCAATTATCTTACTAGCCATATAACACAAGAAAAGATAGATCTTTACGATAACTGAAAAGCAAACATGATGAAGAAGCATTTTTTACTTTCTATAATATCATTTTTCATATCCTCTATAATGATAGGCAGCCCATTAACCATTAAACAAAAAAAGGAAGTGAAAATCGCGATGGCACAAATCTTATGCATCGATGGAGATAGAACAGGAAACTTTGTCAGAATTGAAAATGCGCTAATAGATGCAAGTAAGCAGGAAGTAGACATCGTTGTTTTTCCTGAATCGGCGATTCTAGGTTGGCAAAATCCGGATGCTCATCAATTGGCGGATCCTATTCCGGGCAATGATAGTCGACGCTTGTGCGAATTGGCTAAGAAATATGAAGTATTCATCTGTATCGGATTGGATGAAAAAGATGGTGATCAATTATACGATTCGGCCATATTGATCGATGATACCGGTCATATCATACTGAAGCATCGAAAATTTAATGTCCTTCCTGAATTAATGACGCCGCCCTATTCGATAGGAGAGGACCTTAATGTAGTCGAAACTAAATTTGGAACCATCGGAATGCTTATTTGTGCAGATTCGTTTATGAATAACTTACTAGACAGCATGAAAATGAAGGCGCCAGACTTAATGCTGATTCCATATGGCTGGGCTGCTCCCGAAAAAGATTGGCCTGAACACGGGAAGGAATTGGAAAAGGTTGTTAAAAATGCCTCGAAGGTAATAGATTGTCCAGTTGTAGGAACTGATTTAATAGGACGAATTTCTAAAGGGCCTTGGACAGGACTCGTTTACGGTGGACAAAGTGTTGCCTATGATCATCGGGATGATACGACGATCATTGGAAAAGACAGAGATAGAGATATTGTAGTTTTTACACTTGAATTATAGAGCGGCAAGAAAAGAGATGAAGCGCTTGCTTAGATTGTAGGGAATCCAAGAGATGACACATCGAGTAAGCTAAACTTAGGATCGCATTAGGCTCAGCACGGATCATCGAAGTAAAATTTATGGAGCAGGAAATTTTTAACTACCTTTCAAAATACACAACAATCACTGAAGAGTTAGTGCGTGCAATTACAGAAAGTACCTATTTTCAAAGCTATCCCAAAGGCAGCATTTTACTGAAAGAAGGAAGTATCGCTCATGAATGTTACTTCATCTTAAAAGGGTGTATAAGAAGTTATTTGCTAAAAGATGGGGAAGAAATAACGATTGAGTTTTATACAGAGGAGCAAGTCGTTTCACCTGCAAGTTACGGGAAGTCAATCCCATCAGATCACTACTTAGAATGTCTAGAAGATGTGGTGGTCAGTGTCGGTAATCCTGAATTGGAAAAAGAAACCTTTCGAAAATACCCATCTTTAGCTTCCTTGTCATTGGTCATTGCGGAGGTCGTCATGAAAGAGCGACAGGAATCCTTTACATCGTTTAAGACCTCCACACCAGAAGAACGATATCTGAACTTGTTAAGCACGAGACCGGACTTGATTCAAAGGGTTGCTCAACAACAGATAGCAAGTTACTTGGGAATAAAGCCTGAATCATTAAGTCGGATTAAGAAAAGAATAAGGAGTAGGAAAGTGAGTTCTTAACTTTAGTCAAGGGATTCTAAGGAAACGCTGTTTACTTTTGTAGGTATGGAAAATAACCTAAATTCAATCCGAAGAACAGCCAGAATCGCTGGTATCCTAATCGTCCTTGGTATCCTTTCAGGCCTATTAAGCATCGTTGCATCAGTAGAAGGTGAAAACTATCTCACCTTAGTTTATCCGAATAGAATTCAAGTGCTGACAGGAGCATTTTTCCAGTTTCTATTGGTTCCGATTTATATAGGTTTTTCATTGGTCCTTTATCCAGTTTTAAAGACGTATAATCCATCGCGATCTATTGGCTTTGTGGGATTTCGGATCATGGCAGGTGTCTTTCAGTTGCTTGGCGTTATTTTATTGCCAATGTTTATCCTCTTAAGTCAAAAATTCTTGGCACAATCGCATCCTGACTTAACCTTTTATGAAACCATCGGTGAAATGTTGAAACTATCGCGTGATTTGGCCAATCATTTAGGCGTAATACTGGCAACTGGAATGGGTAATTTGTTGATGTATTCTATTTTCCTTAAGGGCAAACTTGTTCCTAGGTGGTTGTCGGTTTGGGGAATAATAGGGAATCTCTTAATCATGATCGCAAGCTTCTTATTGTTGTTTGAATTAATCGAGGTGGTCTCCATGTCCTATGGCGTGTTATCAATCCCATTGGTCATTCAAGAAATGGTATTGGCATTTTGGTTGATATGGAAAGGCTTAAGAATATAGGTAGGGAAGGAGTTAATGGATATTAAAATAGGAATAGATAAATTTCATTTCATTCTTCGATTGATATATGTGCCCCAACAGCAAGAATTCAGAATTAGGTGCCCTTGAAATATTTAGATGAACAAATTGCTTTCACATGATTTAAAGGATTGCCGAGCCTCATCTTACCCACTTGGCTCTGCCATCTTTCCGTTGCCCTCCAAGCTTACAGATCCATCCGTTTCATGGATCGGTAAACCTTAGATTTAAGATTCAGAATTAGGCGCCCTTGAAATATTTAGATGAACAAATTGCTATCACATGATTTAAAGGATTGCCGCGCCTCATCTTACCCACTTGGCTCTGCCATCTTTCCGTTGCCCTCCAAGCTTACAGATCCATCCGTTTCATGGATCGGTAAGCCTTTGATTAAAGATTCACAATTAGGTGCCCTTGAAATATTTAGATGAACAAATTGCTATCACATGATTTAAAGGATTGCCGAGCCTCACCTTACCCACTTGGCTCTGCAATCTTTCCGTTGCCCTCCAAGCTTACAGATCCATCCTTTTCATGGATCGGTAAGCCTTTGATTTAAGATTCAGAATTAGGGGCCCTAGAAATATTTGGATGAACAATTTGCTTTCACATGATTTAAAGGATTGCCGAGCCTCATCTTACCCACTTGGCTCTGCCATCTTTCCGTTGCCCTCCAAGCTTACAGATCCATCCGTTTCATGGATCGGTAAGCCTTAGATTTAAGATTCAGAATTAGGCGGCCTTAAAATATTTAGATGAACAAATTGCTTTCAGATGAATTTAAGGATTGCCGAGCCTCATCTTACCCACTTGGCTCTGCCATCTTTCCGTTGCCCTCCAAGCTTACAGATCCCTCCTTTTCATGGATCGGTAAGCCTTAGATTTAAGATTCAGAATTAGGCGCCCTAGAAATATTTAGATGAACAAATTGCTTTCACATGAATTTAAAGGATTGCCGAGCCTCATCTTACCTGATTGGCTCTGCCATCTTTCCGTTGCCTTCCAAGCTTACAGATCCATCCTTCTCATGGATCGGTAAGCCATTGATTTAAGATTCAGAATTAGGCGCCCTTGAAATAATTAGATGAACAAATTGCTTTCACATGAATTTAAGGATTGCCGAGCCGCATCTTACCTACTTTGCTCTGCCATCTTTCCGTTACCCTCCAAGCTTACAGATCCATCCGTCTCATGGATCGGTAAGCCTTTGATTTAAGATTCAGAATTAGGCGCCCTTGAAATATTTAGATGAACAAATTGCTATCACATGATTTAAAGGATTGCCGAGCCTCATCCTACCCACTTGGCTCTGCAATCTTTCCGTTGCCCTCCAAGCTTACAGATCCATCCGTTTCATGGATCGGTAAGCCTTTGATTTAAGTTTCAGAATTTGGCGGCCTTAAAATATTTAGATGAACAAATTGCTTTCAGATGAATTTAAGGATTGCCGAGCCTCATCTAATCCCACTTGGCTCTGCCATCTTTCCGTTGCCCTCCAAGCTTATAGATCCATCCGTTTCATGGATCGGTAAGCCTTAGATTTAAGATTCAGAATTAGGGGCCCTAGAAATATTTGGATGAACAAATTGCTTTCACATGAATTTAAGGATTGCCGAGCCTCATCTTACCCACTTGGCTCTGCCATCTTTCCGTTACCCTCCAAGCTTACAGATCCATCCTTTTCATGGATCGGTAAGCCTTTGATTAAAGATTCACAATTAGGTGCCCTTGAAATATTTAGATGAACAAATTGCTTTCACATGAATTTAAGGATTGCCGAGCCTCATCTTACCCACTTTGCTCTGCCATCTTTCCGTTGCCCTCCAAGTTTACAGATCCATCCGTCTCATGGATCGGTAAACTTACTAATCTGCTCTAAAATCCTTGATATAAAATCGATTGTCTTCATCATGTCCAACACAATTTCTGCCATTCCAAACTGCTGTTGAAATGCCCATGCCATTTAAGTTGTTAGCACCAGATTCCCAGGATTGCAACAATTCGAAATCTAAATAAAAGGAAGTTTGGTTTGCATTATAGGAATAGATATTAGCCTTTGACTTCACAAGGTTATTCTCGCTGCTTGAGAACAATGAATTTAACTTATCCGGAATACCGATAATAAAATGATTTGCATCGATCGAAACACTAGCTCCGGTGAAAATGTTATTATTACTTTCACCTGTTATGAAATATTGTTCAAATTCATCGGATTCATCACCAAAGGCAGGGTTTCTAAAATTTCCAATAATATGATAACCGCCATAGTTGTTTATTCCACCAGGATATCCTATGATTGCCCCGTTAGGATCGATACCCACACTATATCCATAGTATACATTAGGCTGATCCACTGTACTATATGGCCTTTGATAATCTAATGTTAAGCTATTATTTATGATTCTGTAGAAATATACTTTTCCTTCTTTGTTATTATGACCAGGTGCTCCTACCAATATGTAATCACCTTCGATGTCGACATCCCAGCCAAAATAATCACCTGCCGCAAAATTCCCACCGCCAGGTTGAAAAGTGGCAAAAATGGGGGCGTAAGTAGTAGAATTTCGCGTATATATAAAGAAGACACCTTCATCTGCACTCGAAAATGGATCGTTGAATGGAGATCCGATGACTAATCGATTTCCACTCATTGCTACCGAGAATCCAAATCCAGAGTTGATCTCGCTAAAAGTGTTATTTTTTAGTATTTGTCTTTGAACCCATGAAGATGCAACTCTTTCGAAAATATAAACTTTACTAGTGTCACCAGGCCCTCCTGGTGCTCCAACTGCCAACCAATCGCCTGCTATAGCTACATCTTTGCCAAATTTTTCTTGCGCGGGATTAGGAGAAGTGGAAATAATTTCTTCAATTTCAGTGTAATTCCCATTGTCGCTTTTAAACATAAATACACGTCCATTATCTGTGCCCGAAACAACGCCCGCTGAACCTATAGCTAAAGAGTAGCCTAAAGAAGTAGTGAGGGAACCAGTAGTTCGTTCTGTTGGCGGCAAAGAAGCAGTATCTGTAGCAAAGGCAAAGGGCAACCATTTCTGTCCATCAAATAAGTAAATGGTCCTTTTATCTGTATCATAAACCAAAAGTCCTGGAGCTGGAGAATTTATTGCCTTTCTAGCATCGCTTGATAACCTAGGAATCAATAGGCCTTGGTCAGTACTTTCGATTTCCAATTTGGAACTAGCATCCGGACTATTTGTACCGATTCCTACGTTGTTATTTTGACCAAAAAGACTTTGGTTGAATATTAGAAAGTAAAAAAGTATGGTAATTAGGGCGCACTTCATCTTGTCTGCTTGAAGATTAAAACAATTAGGTTTATAACATTTAGCTCCTTTCAACATATGGAAAGTAGTTTATATAAATTTACAAGCTTTTATATCGAAATACAAAAATATTAATATGTAAAGTGTAATACACAGAATGTCAACGAACTAAAACTCATTTTCATAGATTTTATCCATCCATCTCATGGATCGGTAAGCCTTAGATTTAAGATTCAGAATTAGGGGCCCTAGAAATATTTGGATGAACAAATTGCTTTCAGATGAATTTAAGGATTGCCGAGCCTCATCTTACCCACTTGGCTCTGCCATCTTTCCGTTGCCCTCCAAGCTTACAGATCCATCCGTTTCATGGATCGGTAAGCCATTGATTTAAGATTCAGAATTAGGCGGCCTTAAAATATTTAGATGAACAAATTGCTTTCACATGATTGAAGGGATTGCCGAGCCGCATCTTACCCACTTGGCTCTGCCATCTTTCCGTTGCCCTCCAAGCTTACAGATCCATCCGTTTCATGGATCGGTAAGCCTTAGATTTAAGATTCAGAATTAGGCGCCCTTGAAATATTTAGATGAACAAATTGCTATCACATGATTTAAAGGATTGCCGAGCCTCATCTTACCCACTTGGCTCTGCTATCTTTCCGTTACCCTCCAAGCTTACAGATCCATCCTTTTCATGGATCGGTAAGCCTTTGATTAAAGATTCACAATTAGGTGCCCTTGAAATATTTAGATGAACAAATTGCTTTCACATGATTCAAAGGATTGCCGAGCCTCATCTTACCCACTTGGCTCTGCCATCTTTCCGTTACCCTCCAAGCTTACAGATCCATCCATTTCATGGATCGGTAAGCCTTAGATTTAAGATTCAGAATTAGGCGCCTTTGAAATATTTGGATGAACAAATTGCTTTCACATGATTTAAAGGATTGCCGAGCCTCACCTTACCCACTTGGCTCTGCAATCTTTCCTTTTCCATCCAAGGTTACAGATCCATCCGTTTCATGGATCGGTAAGCCTTTGATTTAAGATTCAGAATTAGGCGCCCTTGAAATATTTAAATGAACAAATTGCTTTCACATGATTCAAAGGATTGCCGAGCCTCATCTTACCCACTTGGCTCTGCCATCTTTCCGTTGCCCTCCAAGCTTACAGATCCATCCTTTTCATGGATCGGTAAGCCTTAGATTTAAGATTCAGAATTAGGCGCCCTTGAAATATTTAGATGAACAAATTGCTATCACATGATTTAAAGGATTGCCGAGCCGCTCTAATTCTATCCTGTTTTAATTTTATAAAAATTGAAGAATAAGAGCTAGGAACCGACACTAAGTTAACATTGGAAATAAAAGAAAACAATGGATTTACAATGCATTTAAAGCCTCGATAATCCACACTGTCTTTTACCAGCTTTTGTTTAAAATTGATCCAACCCGTTTTTCCATGGTATTGTCGCATCATTTGCAATGGCAGAGATGGTGTTATTGAAATCGATGTCAAAAGATGAATCATTAGACTTAGAGTTCAAAATCATAACAACACTCAGACCATCATATCTGCTAATTAACCATGATCTAGTCGCTGGCAATGCACCAGTTGTCCACCAAAATTGTTGTTCATTCCAAAAACCTATTCCTCGGCCCCAATTTGGTGATAAAGGTCCATTACCTCTAAGCAATTCGATGGTATTGTCAGATAATACATTTTCACGAAGTGGTAATTTATCCAATGCACAAACTGCTCTTAATAAATCAGGTGCAGAGATAACCACGCCACCATCTCCATCTCGGCGTGAAGAAATCTTATACACATAATCTTCTTCCCCATCTTGACCGTAGTATTCTACTTCTTTTGCTTGGCGATCTTCACGAGTGAATTTTGTATAATGGAGTGAAGAAATTCCCGTAGGATTAAAAATATTCTTCACGAAATTTGAGAATGACTCTTCAGTCACTTTTTCAACTATCCGTGCCAACAACCAATAACCTGTATTAGAATAAACATAAGTATCTTCAATAGGATAGACTAAATCCCATTCATTGAGCAGATATTCAATAAATTCATCATTATTGTATGAAGGAAAATAATCTATAGGATCACCTCCTGAAGCAACACCCCACCCACCAAAAGAATTATGTAATAAATGATCGACCGTAATCTCCAATTCTTGGTCCGTTAATGTTGCCGTTCCAAACTTATTGCCTAATATTCCAGATGGTCCAAAAACTTTGTCGTCCAAATTTAGTTTTCCATCTTCTACCAATCTCAATATTGCTACGCCTGTAAACATTTTACTAATACTAGCAACTCTGAAAACGTGTTCTGGTGTTACCAATTCTGACTTCGAAACATTTGCCATTCCGTAACCCTTAGTGTAGACCATTTTTTCATTTTTACTAACCGCAATTGAGGCTCCTGTAATGTTATATTTTTCCATAAATGATTGCACACGATTATCAACAGCGGTGATATCTTCCTGAACAACAGGGTCCATTTCTCCAGGGTCCGGCATCATAACATCATCTTTATTACATGAAGTCAGGCTAAAAAATAAAAGAAAGAGAAAGGTAATATTCTTAGGCTTGTACATATTATTCTATTTGGATTGTTAAGGTTTTTCAAAAATAAATTAAATTTTATTGAGATCAAAGTCATCATTGCTAATTGCTAGAAAAACCCCAAATTCGAATGAAATCAATTGATCTATAGGGCCTTATGGCTTTCACTATATAAAAGAAGCTTAATCAGAAGATGTTTCAAGATATTCGACAAAAAAGTTGGAAGAATTAGGAGGAAACTAGAATAATGGAGCTAGGGCTTCAGTCTGAGTAAGAATAGAGTTTCGCACAAAAGTACAAGGTCCAAGGTGGATATATCATTAAAGATATTAGATTTGCTAAAGCAATATTAATTGCAAACGACAAACCATGAGGAAACCAATGAAAAACATACTGCTTTTAATATTCCTAGTAATCTTATGTAATTGCAAAGAAGAGCATGAAAAAGAGATGTCGACAGATATCCTCATTCCTGAAGTAGAAACGATAGACAGAAGAAATGAAGTCGTGATAAGTGTTAATGACACGGTCAATTCTTTTTTTACCAACCTTTTCCTTGATGAAATGCAGGACAAACCAGATATGTTATATCTCGGAAAGAAAGTGGATAAAATGTCAGTTGTTATTCCAACAGAACAATCCATTAGTATCAGAGGTGGAAACCCATGGGAATCGTTCTCTTATCAGTTAAATCTCGAGAAAGGAGATAGCCTACTCATTGACATACAGAAAATTAAAATCAATCCAACGAAGGAGATAAACTATCCAATATTTAGCATTTCGAATAGCGATAGAACATGGGATGAACTCAATTTTGGTTATTTATTGTATAAAAAGAATATCGCTGAAAAGGCAATTGTAATTGATGCTGCAGGGGATTTTCGAAAAAATAAATACGAAGCAGAAGAGGTGGTTCTCAATTCATTGCACTTACTAGATAGCCTAAAATCAAACCATCTTATTTCAAGTACATTTCACAAAAGTACCGAACTAAACCAAAAGTTGACATATGAAACTTCTAAAATCAGAGCAGCTAAATTGGAAAATAAGGAAATAATTATTGAAGATTTAGACCTAGATTTGAATGATATAAATCTATTAGGAAACAGTTTGTACATTAGTTATTTGAGAGGATTAATTCTTTACAAATATTTCAATACACAAAGAACTGTACTAAATTCTACCCAGTTCGATTTTGTTAATGAACAGGAGACCTTTCTAAACCATGAAACTAAACTAGCTTTACTAGATTCTTATCTTAAGAGTATATATTTCGTTGAGAAATCAAAATTAAAGGTGTATCACAAGAAGTTTGATGAAATGAATACGAATGAAGCACTTGGCAATAAGTGGCGCTCGCTATTGAATAAGGAAAAAATCAATAGTGAAAAGATGAACAGATCGAATAGAAATGAAGGTGTTTTGACCAATCTTGTAAGTGATAATGAATACACATTTGAAGAGATACTTTCAAAGCAGAAAGGTAAAGTAGTACTTGTAGATTTCTGGGCAAGTTGGTGTGCACCTTGCCGAAAAGAAATGCCCTTTTTAGAAGATTTAAAATCAAAATTTAACAGCACCGAATTTAAAGTCATCGAGATTTCAATTGATAAGAATTATTCTGCTTGGGAAAGGGCTTCAGAATTAGAGAATCTATCAAAGGACGAAAGCAATTATTTCATTAGTAACTGGGAGAAATCTAACCTCTATAAAGTTTATGAGATAGAGACTATTCCTAGATACTTATTGTTTGATAAACAAGGCGTTATCATAGATGATGATGCACCGAGACCGAGTGGGAATGAACTGGTTGAATTGATAAAGGCCAATTTGTGATTTTCCTAACTTCAGAATAATTAATTACTTTGGAAAATCGAATGCTAGCTTTCTATTTTTATAAGGAAATGATAATAGCGTTAACACCCATAATACAGCGATAACACGAATATGAACATGAAAAAATTGACATTTATAATCTGGGGATTCATCATTAAGATCGGGATGCTCTACTTATTCCTAGCACCAGGCCAAGCGTTCCAAAATGAAAACAGAAAACCGAATGTTATCATTATTTACACGGATGATCAAGGAACTATCGATGCGAATTGCTTCGGTGCTAAAGATTTGTACACGCCCAATATTGATGAGCTGGCAGAGACAGGCGTAAGATTTACTCAATTTTATGCGGCTGCTCCCGTTTGTTCTCCTTCCAGAGCTGCTTTGCTGACTGGGAAAACACCACTTGCCGCTGGACTACCTGGGAACGCATCTTCACAAAAGGGAGGTAAAGGATTGCCTGCTGAACAAGTTACCATTGCGGAAAAATTAAAAGAGCATGGTTATTTTACAGGGCATGTAGGAAAGTGGCACTTAGGTTATACGCCGGAAACAATGCCTAATGGTCAAGGCTTTGATTATTCGTTCGGTCACATGGGCGGGTGCATAGATAATTACTCGCATTTCTTTTATTGGAATGGACCGAATAAGCATGATTTATGGGAAAACAGCGAGGAAGTCTGGATGGATGGTGAGTATTTTCAAGACTTAATGTCGGACAAAGCGAATTCATTTTTAGAGCAAAATAAAGACACTTCATTCTTCCTGTATTATGCCATCAATCTACCTCATTATCCTTTGCAAGGGACGGACAAGTGGCGAGAACATTATAAAGATATGGAAAGTCCTCGTGACAAGTATGCTGCTGCAGTATCAACAGTCGATGAGCGGATAGGGGAGTTGTTAGCAAAACTGGAATCGCTTCACTTAAGGGACAATACAATTATTATTTTTCAGTCTGATCATGGCCATTCTGTGGAGGACAGAACATTTGGTGGAGGCGGAAGTTCGGGTATTTATCGCGGTGCCAAGTTTTCACTTTTCGAAGGTGGAATTCGTGTTCCTGCCATCATCAGTTATCCGACGGCGCTACCTCAAAAAGTAGTTCGAGACCAACTTTGTGTGAATGTGGATTGGTTTCCAACCATTCTTGATTTGGCTGATATTTCATACAAGGAGGATACATACGAAGGGAAGAGCATAAAGAATGTTATCACGGAAAATACACCGACTGCGCATGATGTTTTCTGGTGGTATAGCGGCAAAGATCGTTGGGCAGTTAGAAAAGGGGACTGGAAACTTTTAAAAAATCCAAGAGATCCTACTCAAAAGACGGCCATTGCAGAAAGTGATTCCTTGTTCTTAGTAAATATTTTAGATCATCCTCGTGAACTGGAGAATTCTGCTCAACAATATCCAGAAAAGGTGAAGGAATTGCAAAAGGAATACAACGCATGGTATGCTAAACAGAAGTGATAGGCTATCTTTTAATTGAGAACTATAACGCGTAATTTAGAATAAGAATGAAAGAAAAACAGAGCAGAAAGAGTTGATCGGGGTATATGTTTGGATCTCTATTTAAAGGAGCAAGTAGTGTTGATTGAGAAGGATTTTATCATTTTTATGTATTTTAACAGCATGAAAAGAATACATAAGGATCATTATGTAGCTCGATATCAGAAACATCTAGGACTGAAAGGTTTCCTCGTTTTCTTGTTCTTAACACTTGGATTACCGGGAGTTATAGCACAAAATCCTCTGGAAATGACGCTTGATATGGGCGTTAATCTTCCACGAACGACTCGAGATAATCTAAGTAATTCTCCTTATCTACCAGGATTTAACACCTCTCTAGAAATTGCATATCATTGGAGATGGTTAGGGTTAGGGGCTCAACTTTCGTATTTCAATATTAATAACCAAGATTACACCGTTACAAATAATTTTGGAACGCACCAATCTACCTCAAAAGCGACTGATTTTAGAGGTGAAAAGTCACAGATTGTATCAGTTAGTTTTCCATTATATTTTCACGTATACAATAGCGAAAAGTTAAGAATTTCTCCATTTATTGGACTAGATGGAGCCTACTTTCGTAAAAGTGCTTACACATGGGAAATTGACAACTTAGGAACAAGAGAAGAAATTGAAGTTGAGCTTGGGACAACTGATTTACTAGGACTAAAAGTGGGATTCGATATTACACATAAACTGAGTAAAAAACTTGCTCTAAAGTATGGAATCCAAAGAAGCTATCTTACGAACTTTTACAGTGATACCGTCGTGCTTTACGATTTTAGCATTGGAGTAGCCTATACGATTCTTCAAAATGTATCAACAAATTAACTTTTTCGAACACACCTAATTACTTGAATTAATGCGCCATAACTACACTAAAAACAAATCGATATTTATAACATTGCTGTTGCTGGTTTTTATGCTATCGACTTCCTGTGCTCAGAGACCAGAAATATCAATAGAACCTCAGGCTTCCATTATTACGGGGGCGGAAAGAACTGACCAGTACTTGCCACTTTTAGAAGGCAAAAGAGTTGCCATTATGGCAAATCCTACCACTGTAATCGGAAAGCATCATTTAGTCGATAGTTTACTTAAGCTAGATGTAAAAATCGTAAAGGTATTTGGTCCAGAACACGGTTTTCGAGGCAATGCCAGTGCAGGCGTAAAAGTAAATGATGAAATAGATGAGGCCACTGGAATACCGATTATCTCCTTATATGGTAAAAAGAGGAAACCAAGCAAAGAAGATTTAGCAGATGTGGATGTAGTTATCTATGATCTACAAGATGTCGGGGTTAGATTTTACACCAATATCAATGCCTTGGTAAGGCTGATGGAAGCTTGTCACGAAAATGATAAAAAGCTCATTATTTTAGATCGCCCTAACCCGAATGGATATTTGATAGATGGTCCCATACTCGATATGAAGTATAAATCAGGGATTGGGATGTTTCCTCTTCCGATGTCACATGGACTGACCGTTGGCGAGTTTGCTATGATGGCAAATGGAGAAGGATGGCTTACCAATGGAGTAAAGTGTAATATCGAAGTTATTCCAGTTCTGAACTACGACCATGATATGCCTTACGAATTACCGGTAAGTCCTTCTCCTAATCTGAATACACAATTATCCGTTTTGCTTTATCCGTCCACCTGCATGTTCGAAGGCACTTACTTGAACCATGGTCGCGGAACCTATTCCCCATTTACGATTTTGGGAAGTCCAGATCTTAAGGACAGTTACGAATTTAGCTTTACACCACATGGAATAAAGGGAATGGCTGAAACTCCGCTTTTTATGGATGAAGTCTGCTATGGAATTGACCTTAGAAATATTGACATCGATAAAATAAAAGAGAAAAAGCAGATCAACTTATCCTGGATTATTGAGCTTTATAACGCACATCCCAATAAGGAAAAATTCTTTGATTCTAGTTTGAGCAATCAGATGGGTGTGATCGAAAAATTGATCGGGTCTGGCCTTTTTAGAGATCAAATCAAAAACGGAGCTTCGGAACGCGAAATCAGAGAAAGTTGGGAACCAGAACTGTCACAGTACAAGTCCATGCGTTTAAATTATCTGCTTTATCCTTAATCATTCGCGGCTGGAAAGGTTGTGCAATTGATGTTCTGATATTGATGTTAATAGGTATCTAATGGGAAACGTTAAGCTTAACATTTAAGTTGATAAAATTTAGTATTTTTATTGAGCTCAGTATTTTTTAATTTGTACCAGATTGAAGAATAAACGGAACGGGCTAGGGAGGATTTTATCTAGACAGCTGGATATTTATTCTTCTTTTTCAGGTAAATGCATAACCAATAAAACATTTATAGATAGCATAATCGATATGGAGGTGGCTTAGTGTGTCTGAAGAAGGCCTTAATCAACAAATTGTATCATGCTATGGATCCAAGTCTGACTTGGGTCTACCAAAAAACTAAATAACCCTATTATGATTAAGGCGCTAGGTGCAAAATTCACCGAGATATTTAAAAAGTACATGCCCGATGCATTTGTCTTTGCACTGGTTTTAACAATTATTGTTGGGGGCATCGCAGTAGTATGGACCGAGTCCACCATCATGCAAGTTATTCAGGCTTGGTACAAAGGTTTCTGGATGCTCTTAGAATTCAGTATGCAAATGATTCTCATTCTGGTGACGGGATATTGTATTGCACTATCGCCTATCGTGAAGAAGTTGATTAACAAGTTGACCCAATTCATTTATACACCGAAACAAGTATATCCCTTCATCCTAATTGTAGGGATGATGCTATCGGCCATTAGTTGGGGCTGGATCGTTATAACGGCTGTCTTGGCTAGAACGTTAGCCATGCGAATTAAAGGTCTTAACTATCCATATCTCATAGCGTGTGTGTATTTCTCTGGAATATTTTGGGTAAATGGATTTTCTAGTTCTATTCCCTTGTTGCTGAATACAGAAAATAATTATCTGATAGAAGCAGGAATTTTAACCACTACCATTTCCACATCTTCGACGCTCGGATCGATCTTGAATATATCGGTAATGCTCTTTTCATTACTAGTTGCGCCATTGCTCTTTTTTCTGTTGATCCCAAAAGAAGAACAAGGCCTAGAAGAAATGTTATTGGATGAAAATCAAATCGATGTTACCACGATCAAAGAAGAGGCGGATGGTATGAAACATAGTGTAATGACCGTCTCAGATAAACTGAATAGCAGTATTATATTACAATACATGGTCGGATTAATGGGGCTTGCCTACATCGTCTTTCATTTCAGCACGAATGGACTAGATCTTAATTTAAATATTATGATTTTTGTCTTTCTCATAATGGGGATGTTTTTGCATAAAACGCCGATCCGATATGGGATAGCTATGAAACGATCAAGCATGAATATTTCGGGAATCCTGTTCCAGTTTCCCTTTTATGCTGGGATAATGGGTATGATGATTCATACCGGATTAGGTGATGAACTTGCAAGATGGATGGTTTCCGTTGCAACGATAGATACGTATCCACTTATGGCTTTTTTTAGTGGGGGAGTGGTCAATTTTGCGATTCCTTCTGCAGGTGGAGAATTTGCTGTCATTGGGCCAAGTATTATTAATGCGGTCAAGGAGATAGGAGTGGGATTGTCAGAATCGGAAGTTAACCAGATGATTGCAAGGTCAGCCCTATCGATTGCTTATGGAGAAACATTGACCAATTGCCTACAGCCATTCTATTTGTTGATTATTCTTCCCATTATGGGATTAGGAATTAAGATTCAAGCAAGAGATGTGATGGGCTATTTGATTGTACCATTTCTAGTGTTTTTAGTGGGCTGGTCAGTTATGGTTGTTTTTGTTCCGATTTGATCGTTGTTAAGTGTTTCTAGCAAGTCAGCAAGATTGATGTCATCGCGGGAAGCGATAACATCAGAAACGCTCTCTATCGATCTGAAAGTGCATTCTCGATCTGACAGCGCTTCTAGCGATGTTAGATCTGTTTCGGCAACATTGATGTCATCGTGGAAAGCGATAACATCAGAAACGCTCTCCATCGATCTGAAAGTGCATTCTCGATCTGACAGCACTTCTAGCGATGTTAGATCTGTTCTGGCAAGATTGATGTCATCGCGGGAAGCGATAACATCAGGAGGATATTAAGAAATAATAAATTTGCAACTTCGTTGTACTAGATATAACCCAACAAATGCCTACTTAATCCGGAATGAAATATTTAGTCTTCCTAATTACTGCAGTAATCATTTTCTTTCTAGTGAGGAAAATCATAAGGCGCGTGTTTCCCAATCTTACTAATGCCAATAACTTATTAAGCGGACTCTTAGCGCTTGGGCTTGCACCGCTATTCACTATAGCCATATTTATGTTATTTCTCAATGTACTGGTCTATGAATATCATCCGAATCGGAAATTTGAAATGGAGAGTTGGCATGAAAATGCACAAGATAGACATGAGATGTCCGAAGACTTGCTAGAAAGTCAATTGCTAATCAACAAAACGAAGGCGCAAATAGCTACCGAGTTAGGCTTGCCTAATGATGACATCTTATTAGAATTAGATACTTTGTCAATTTGGACTTATGATATGGGAGTGAGAGGGTGGGGATTGGGTTGGAAATTCTACTACCTAAATATTGACTTCGATAATAACTTATCGAAAAGTGTAAAAATAAAGGAAGTCATAGACTGAAAAATAATAGAGTGGGTAGATAACGCTTAAGCGTTAATTTATCTAAGGAAGATACAAGATCTTCTACAGCACAATTTTCTATCACGGCAGCCTTTTTTAGAAAAGAATAGATAGGAATTCAAATCTATATTAAATATTCAAAAAGCGGTTGATATAATTACATTTAAAATAATGATTATTTTACGAAGAAAATGGAAGGTGATATCGCTTGTCTATTTTTGCTTCATAGCCTGTAACCTTTCAGGATCAAAAAGTGATTTGGAAAATTGACCTAAAAAATAATAATGAAAAGAATATTCATTTATCTTATGGTTTTTCTAGGAACCGTTGAATTATCATATGCTCAAGATTTAAATAAGGATTTCAAATGGCCTGAAAGTAAGAAAGCCGCGGTTTGTTTGACATTCGACGATGGTCAAGATTCTCATCTGGATAATGCCATTCCTTTACTTGACTCATTTAATGTGAAAGCAACATTCTATTGTCCAGGAAATAAAGAGCCCTTATACAATCGGATCTCTGAGTGGAGAATGATCGTTGAAAATGGTCATGAACTTGGAAATCATTCTCTATTTCATCCATGTGATGGTACTCGTTTTGATTGGGTTAAACCGGAATATGACTTAAACCGGTACACCCTGGAACAGATGCGAATGGAATTATACACCGCGAATACCTTGCTTAAAGCTGTAGATGGAAAGTCAGATAGAACTTATGGTTACACCTGTTCAGATTATAAAGTGCAGGGGGATACATCCATCGTAGATGTTGTGAAGCAACTATTTGCAGCGGGAAGAAGTGATGGTCCGATACCAGAGTCTATGGAAAATGTAGACATTCATTTTATGCCTAGTTGGTGCGTAGAAAGTCATACCGGCAAGGAGCTAATTGATTATGTGAAAGAGGCCAGAAAAAATGGGACGATTGCCACATTCATGTTTCATAGTGTAGGAGGAGGTTACTTAAATGTATCCAATGAAGCATTGCTTGAATTGTTGATTTACCTAAAAGAAAATGAACAAGATTATTGGGTAGACACCTTTTATAATGTAACTAAGTATATAGCAGAACAATCAGGTAGTGCTGAATAGAGTATTATGGTGATGTGCGCTCACTCTATATCTGAAAACTCAGATATTGATTTATAAAATTTTGGTAAAAGCTTTCAAGTCGTCTGAAAATTCTATTCAATATAATTTTGATAAAAGCTAGAGAATATATATTTTATCTAAGTTTATTGTAATTTTTATACTTATGGATTAGCGCATATTTTTAGTGTGAGCTATAATATAGAGCAAAGTAAAATTGACATTGAAGACAATAAAAGTATTAAAAGGACAACTCCTTCAGAGCAAAGGTGATTTAAATTCTAAGATTTATATTATAGAAAGTGGTCTACTGCGTAGTTATACTATCGATGATAAGGGTAAAGAACATATTTACATGTTTGGACCTGAAAACTGGTTAGTTGCAGATAATTGTGAACCCAGTGTACCTTGTCAGCTATACATTGACGCCATAGAAGATAGTATTGTAAATGTTGCTCCTAAAGAAGAAGCAACAAAACAAGGAGCAGACATGGATGCAATCTTAAGAAGGCTAAATTCCATGCAAAACAGAATTGTTATGCTAATGAGTTCAACTGCCCGAGAACGATATTTACATTTTATTGAGACCTATCCTGAAATTCCTCAAAGAGTAACATTAAAAATGATTGCTTCTTACTTAGGCATTACACCTGAAGCGTTGAGTCGTGTTCGTAATGAACTTGCCCAAAGGAAATAATTCAATTCTGCTTCTTTATCTAATTGATTTGATTTAGTCTAAATTTTCTAACATTAAGAAGTTCTTGATTTACATCAATGCACAGGAAATCGTAAATCAGGAATTTTGTGTCATTAAGTAAAAAAAAATAAAATGACAAATCAAACAAACATCAAAGCATTTAACATTGGATTATGGATTGCACAAGCGTTACTTGCACTAATGTTTATTATGGCAGGCATAATGAAAGCTTCTCAACCTTTAGAAGTATTAGCAGAATCACTTCCATGGGTTACATCCACACCCTTAGGATTAATTAGGTTTATAGGTATAAGTGAAATATTAGGCGGATTAGGACTTCTGCTACCTGGAATTTTGCGTATCAAGCCTTTTTTAATAACATGGGCAGCGCTAGGGCTTGCTTTAGTTATGATTTTAGCAGCAGGATTTCATGCATCAAGAGGTGAATTTTCGAGTATTGGAATGAATATGATTTTAATAGCCTTAGCATTGTTTATTGCTTGGGGACGAAGTAAAAAAGCGCCAATCAATTCAAAATAACCTAATTAGCTTATTTTAAAATAAATTATATAATTGATTAGATGGAAATCGGAATAGACAGTTTTGCAGCCTCCCCTAATAACAGTGTGAATGGTTCTAAGTCATTAAGACAACTAATAGAGAGAATAGAATTAGCCGATCAAGCAGGTTTAAGTTATTTTGGAATAGGTGAACATCATAGGAAAGACTTTTTAGATTCTGCTCCTTCCATGATTCTAGCCTCAGCTGCAGCAAGGACAAAAAATATTAGGTTAGGTAGTGCTGTCACAGTATTAAGTGCATCTGATCCTGTACGTGTATTTCAAAATTATGCTACACTTGACTTGCTTTCGAACGGTAGAGCTGAGATAGTAGCAGGGAGAGGTTCCTTTACGGATGCTTTTCCGTTATTTGGCTTCAATCTGAATGACTATAACGATTTATTTGAAGAGAAACTGAATCTGCTTCTTGAGATTAGAGATAATGAGGTTGTTAACTGGGTCGGTAAATTTAGACCGGCACTAATGAATCAATCAATCTATCCGCGCCCACAACAGAAAAAAATGCCTATTTGGGTAGGTGTTGGCGGGACACCTTCATCCTTTGAAAGAGCAGGGAAACTTGGATTGCCTTTAATGGTTGCAATAATAGGAGGAGAAACTCATCGCTTTAGACCCTTGGTGGATTTATACAAGGAAGCTGGTAGAAAAGCTGGATTCGATGAGTCTGAATTAAAAGTGGGAATGCATTCAGTTGGCTATATTGGTAAAACAAGACAGGAAGCCGTTTCTAGTTTCTATCCAAGTTATAAAGAAATGTTTGATAAAATAGGACGAGAAAGAGGTTTTCCACCAGTTTCAAGAGCTGGATTTGATGCTCAGAATGGTTTAACTGGAGCACTACTTGTAGGCGAGCCAAGTGAAATTGTTGATAAAATTTTACGACATAGTGAAGCTTTAGGTGGAATAGATAGAATTACTCTACAGATGGATGCAATTTCAAATCACGAAACTTTGATGAAATCGATAGAACTAATTGGAGCTGAAATTGCTCCCAAATTAAATGGTAAAAATTGATCTATAAAAGAAGGTATAACGTATGCTTAACTTTTGTAACGTCTAATCCTGTTCTATCTGTATCATTGGTATTCTTAAAAAAGTAAGAGGAGGTTCCTGTTTTAGTTCAAGATGCAGAACCCGCTAAGATATACATAAAACAAGATTAATTTATTTTGCTATGGTAGCATTGAAAAATTAAAGTGAAGTTATTTCTAAGTTAAAAATGTTCTCAATATTTTCTTCTATTTTTAAGAAGGGTACTTTTTTATTGCACGCCGCTGGCAACTTCTAATAAAGAAGATGACAGTGGTGTGCGTATTTTAACACCACTTTACTTTAGGGGCCAGGAGACAAACCCCCAAAATCTCTAATTTACTACTATTTTACCTTTACTTGAACCTCCGCAGCCAATTGATTCGTAAGGTTCTTAAGATATTTTTCAAAGTAGGCTTTATCCGTAAATCCCTCGTCGCTAAGCTCCCAGCAAGCAACTGCATAATAAGTTAAAGGCTTGTTGTTTTCTACCTTTAACCTGGCCAGAAAAGTATTCGATAACCGTCCGGTCTTAGGTGCTTCCATATTTCCCAGATAAATATCTCGTGGAAGAATGATAGCCAACCCAAGCCACCATGTTTTATCATAGGTTTGTTGATCATGCGTGTAAAGCACGACGTATTTGTCGTTTTCTTCGTATGATTCAAGTGCCATCTCCGTGTTACTATTAACAAGCCCAACGACCAGCTCTTCATCTCCTTCCAATCCTGAAAGTTGAACAGTATTTTGGTATCCATACATTCCTGGCCAAATTGTCGTGTTTTCCTCAACGGCATAAGTCCTATCTTCAGATTTCCAATTGGTATATTGATAATTTAGTGCTGTTCGCACAGGTCCTTCTGTTACAATCTTAAAATTGGTTTTTTCGACATTACTCATCGTATCACCTTCGATGCTTCCGAGTCGAATAAGTTGATCACCGGCTTTAATGCCAAATCCACCTACGCCTACAGAATTCCCAACGGATAAAATGTCACGACCCCAATCTTCCATCACATGATAATTATCCTCCGTTTCTCCTTTATCATTAATACCTACATCTTCAGGTGAAATCTCAGGAGTCTTCTTTCCGAATACATCTTTCGAGTTTCTTCCATCCAGGTAGTGCCGAAATCCCACTTTATCATTTTCCCAAGTCGGCCCGTCGGTCTGGTACCTTTGAAAACCCATGACAAGGGGCAAGTCTTTGGCCGTTAATTCCTCATCGAGGGCTGGTTTTACGCGAATATCTGCTGCCAGTCGCTTTCCAAATCTCACACTAGTTCTTGCTGGAAAATTCGGAGGATCATTGACCCATTCTACAGTATAATTCAACTCTTTATTAGCTGGAATATCCACTACAAAAAATAGCTCATCCCATTTTTTATCACCATCCATGTCATCAAGCTGCGCAGGAAGCGTGTCGCCCGCTGATGTGATAATTAAAGGAAATAAATTCCCATCAGGTATCTTCGTTAATTGCTGTCGCGCTATGGAAATTGCTTTATCCTTTAGGTCAATGTTAGAACTGTTTTTCAAAACAAACGCACTTTTACCTGAATCGGTCTGACATTGAACTAAAATTAGAGCTGAAAAACAAAGCAAGAAAGGTTTTAAATATTTTATAGTCATGATTAGTTTTTTGAATGATTCAATTTTTGAGAAAAAAGCGGATGATCCTCGGGAAGCTGATCGCCCACTAATCCTAGTAATTCTATAGCGTTCAAACACCATTGCGCGGTGTTATTTGTAGAGACTCCTTTTACTTCATAGACGGGTCTCAACATTCCTGGCTCATCTACAAGTTCCATATTGAAATGGGTATATATGTTTTCCCAGTTGCTCTTTTTAAGAAAGTCGCTCCATGCCTTTACTGCCCAGTCTGCTTCTCCAGTGGAATTCGCATAATAAGCCGGAAGTCTTGCATACCATAACTCTGGATCTCCTAGTTTAGCGCGTCTACCAAATTCTTTTTCAACAACATCAGCTGGTTGCCCGTAAAGTTTGCAAAATTGTAACCATAGCTTATCCCACTTTTCATTCTCCAAAAGCGGAGTTAATTCGAATGCTATCTCCGGGCCACCCATTAGTACAGATAAATGAGAATATCCGATGTCGTTTTTATCGAGCTGATACAATTTAAAAGTAGCAGGATCGTAACCCATCGCCGCACCTTTTCCAGAAAAAAGTCCGTAGGGCATTTCGTATAAACTATTAACTCCTGTTAGAATGCGATCTCTATATTGATCATCGCCCGTTCGTTCCCATTCTGTCATCCAGTTCCCCACGAGGGCAATCCAATCTGGTCCCATACGAGCATGTGTCGGATATTTACTTTTATCCAATATCAAACGCAGAGGATCCAGTTCTCCGATGGCTGTATTAGAAGCTTCTACTGATTCGCGCATCAGATCACCTGTTCGTTCATCACTGGTCAAGTAATAATAAAATCTACTCAAAGCCGCCTGCGAAATTCTTACTTCTTTTGCGCCACCGCCCCAATGTCGGACATTATGTCTAGATCCTAGTCCCGCAAGTCGGCCTAGGTGATAAACATCCACTTCTCCAGTATGTCTTGTCATAGCTTCTGCCATCCGGAAAATATCTTCACTTCCAGATCTCAAGAATGAATACCATAACCACATATTGGGCACCAACTCACTATTATCCCAAGCATAGCCACCTACATCATATTTCCATACATGTCGTTCTTCGTCATAAGCGTGCATTACATCTCCATAATCCCAGTATCCGTACCACTTGCGTTGTTCTACCTCTAGTTGATAATACTTAAATGCGTTATCTAATTGGTGTTCTATCCATTGTTTTCCTTTAGTACTTCTGTCGGGCAAACTCCAGGCTCCGAAAACTGGAATGCTATGAATGTATTCCGGTGATGCTACTAATAGGGGAGGATCGTTACCTACCTCTACAAGTGCATTCAGGGTTTCTATAGTAGGTACATCTGAAGAGGCAAATAACAATATTTCACTGGTTCTGGCTACACCAGTTGGTGTACTTAATCCAGGTTGAACATCTTCATAACTGGCTTCGAGACCATGGCCCCAAGCGAGTGTGTCGTAATGCCTCATATCCATTTCTGGTCCATCGGGTGACCAAAACCATGCTTTTAGTTTGGCCTTTTCTGTTTTTGCATCGCGAACTTCCAGTGCAGCTGGAAAAGATTGCCAGAAGTTTCGAATGCAAACCGCCAATCCACCTGATACATCTCCTGCAAACACCAATCCTGATGAGCGCCCACCTGCGCCTGCATCTATCCAAGCACTTTGGTCATTTATTCTTTTTCTAACGCTAAAGCCATCAGCATTCCCTTGAAATAATTTGAAATCATTCCATGAAGCCCAATGATCTAAAAAAGATTGTTCACGTTCAGAAAAGGTTTCCTGCTGCGGAACACGTTCTCCTCTTAATTGTCTGGCATACATTTCCTTGTCAGCAAGTTGGCGTCGACCGACCATAGGTTGGATTGGTTCAGACCAGAAGCCACCGTCTTCACCAGAAAAACGAATATGTCTGTTTTGAATTTCTTCATCCATTGGAACATCAAAAACAACTCCTAATCCTCGGATGAAATCTTTGTTTTGGTCACCATCGTAAATGATGGTATGAACCATTTTTACGGTTTGCTGACCGGAATAGAAATACATTCGGATGATGAATGGTAAAAATTCCCTATTCCCTGAAGTCGAAATATGATTTCCTTCTATTTTAACAACAGACCGCACTGGTCCTGACTGTTCTACGGTCACTTTCTCAATGTTGCCGATGAATTTTTCTTTTGTAGGCTGAGCACCGAATTCTTGTGCTGGTCCATCCTGAAGGATGCAAACCAATTCACCTCCAGAAGAAACCTCCAGGTTATTAATTTTGATAGAATTGATGATTTTGCTTCCTTGGCGAGGAATTTCGCATTGTAATACTCCCGTATTGATGAGCACAACATTTTCGGCTTCAGTTACTTGAATTTCCTCATTCGGATGATTAGAATTATTCGTTGGTTGAAGTTGGAAGGTAGTACCTGATCCTTTTTCTATAACGGTACTTAATCCTACCCATTTCATAGAGCCATCTGGCCAGTAAGCTAATGGCCAGGATTGTACCATCATCGAATTACCATTAGAATCTTTTAGTGAATAATCACTATCAACTGGAACGGTTCCTTTTTCGAAAGGCACTCCCCAGCTTACTCCAGTTGTTATATTGGGCTTTTCATCGCCAAGCCATTTTAGCTCGACAGGCGTGTCAACTTGTGCGTTAACCATTGGAACGAAAAGACTATTAAATGCGATAAAGTGTGCAAGAATTATAACGATGCTCCAAGCCTTATTCTGATAAAAAGAGTTCTTTGACATATTGGTTTTGTTAATTTAAAATACAAGTATTGTTTACAATTAAGCCACACTAACAATGAAGGTGGAATAGAAATTTTGCCAATCAGGCTTTTACTGCTGACTAATGATGATCACGTACACCATCTTTTTCCATGTAAAAGATGGCTGCATCCGTTTCGATCTTTTCCTTGTAAAACATTAAAGCACTATCGTTCATCTTAACGGTTTGATTATTTAGTAAACGATATATTTCTGCGCCTGCAAAAATAAGAGGCCCGTAACCGTGACCGGCCGCAATATTTACCGGTCGGTAGTAGTAGAATGCTGGGTCAAATCCCATTCCTGTACCGACACAAGTGCCTTCTATTTCACCACGTTCATTAACTTTCGTCGTCACACCGTGCCAGCCTAACATAGTTTGCGGTCCATAGGCCAACATGTTAATCCAACCTTCATTAATCGCCTTAGCCATGCAATACACATAAATTGCACTTGCCGATGTTTCTAAGTAAGAATCGTTTTTATCTAAAAGTTGATGCCATAGTCCTTCGCTTGATTGGTAAACGGATAGTCCTTGAATATGAGCTTGTAATAAAGTTAGAACTTTATCGCGGCCTGGGTAACCTACCGGAATAGCATCTAATACCTCTACTTTGGCAAGGAGTGCCCAGCCATTTGCTCGTCCCCAATGAAAAGCAGGATGTGGATTCATCGCTTCTACCCAGCCATGGCGATATAAACCTTTCTCAGGCATGAACATTCGATCAGCAAATAGCAAAACTTGCTTGATCGCTTCGTCGTAATATTTAGTCTCGCCCGTTAGTTTTCCCATCTGAGCAATAACGGGTACACCCATAAACATATCATCTAGCCAGACGGTATTTTTTTGTGGTCGATTTCGAGCGAATATTCCATCATCCATTCGATACTCTTTATTCATAATGAAATCAAAGTAACGATCCATTACCTCCTGCCCGTTAAATTCAATGCCAGCCATTTTTGCCTTGATCATAGCTGTACACATCGCGCCAGCATCATCTAACGCTTCTGGGCGTAGCATCTGACGCATTTGCGGATCGGCCTCTTTATTGTCTTTCGGGAGCACTTCTAAGAAATACGGTGCTACTTCGGTTAGAAATTGAAACCGGTTTTCAACATATTTTTTATAGCGATCATCACCTGTGATTTTAGCAGCATTCAGCATCGAAGCATAAGTAACTCCCCACATATAATTAGTGATGCTGAACGTTCCTTGATTAATGATAGAATTTTGGTCAACTTGTTTATAATCGGTGATTGGTTTTTTAGTGTTTTTATCCAGCACACCTACAGGTGTTGCTTCCTCGAGGAAGTAAAGCACACGGTCTATTAATGCTTTCACGGAATCCGGACTGGTTTCCCCATATGGTGTATTGTAACCAGGCTTTGCTAAGTACAATTTGGTAGAGGCGTCTACTTTTTTTGTATCCACATATTGAGCTTCTATATTTGTTGTTACCAGGCCAAGAATACAAATAAGGAATAGGGTAAAATTTGATTTCATATTATTATGTTTTGTTTACTTCAATTTTAAAAACCACTTTCTCCACTCGATGTCAAAGAGGTGTGCGGTTTGAACTGATCAATAACTGGCGATTAACATACAAAAATTTACCTACATCAGAAGAAATAATCAAGGGTCTAATTATAAAAATGTCAAATTTCGTATCGTGAAAGGTGTGAGACATGATATTTATCTCGGTATCTGGAATTAAATAAAATAGTTCAAAGAGGTATTGTGGTCAATCTTTTACAATAGCTATTCCTAATCTCTCACCCAACAGTCACATGATTAAGCCATAATAGCTGGTAGAAATCGAAAATGGTAACATCTATCAATCAATTAATATTGATTTCTATTTTTTTGCCAAGACTACGTCCTTAAAAATTCAATGATTTCATTTTAATTTTGTATTCTTAGAAATTATTCAGAATTCTTGACTAAAAAAGCAGAATAAACAGTAATTAAGTTTGGCACTTTAGGCAAAATGAATTCATTTTTTCAATTTTTTATTGAAACTAAAACGAAATACATTGAACATGAAAACATTACGAAGTACATTATTTATTGGCTTGCTCATAGGCAATACAACGGGTCTAATTTCTCAGATAAATGATGTGAACACACCCTTACACCTTATGCAACCAGATTATCCAATTCCATATGGAGCTCCACAGATAGATGATGTCACCGCAGTCTTAGATCGAGTGTACAACTTTCTAGATTCAGAAACCGCTTCGAAGATCATTGATTCCAAGACTCAGAAAGAAGTCATGGATTATTCGAAATTGGACAGGAATTCAATTTTAGAACCTGGACTTTTTAGATTGACAAGCTACGAATGGGGCGTTACTTATGCAGCTATGTTATTAGCTTCAGAGGCGACTGGCGATGCTAAGTATGCAAGTTATACGAATGAACGACTTAAACTCATCGCTGATATCGCTCCGTTTTACAAAGATAAACTGAAAACGGATCGCGATTATCCATCGCCGATCTTGTCTACATTACAACCGCATGCATTAGATGATGCAGGTGCAATTTGCGCAGCGATGATTAAAGCTCAGCAAGCTGGTTTGCAAGCAGATCTGCGTCCATTGATTGATCATTTAATTGACTATATAAGCAACAAAGAATATCGTTTTGCTGACGGAACTTTGGCAAGAAATCGTCCGAAACCTAACACGCTTTGGTTAGATGATTTATTCATGAGTGTTCCAGCACTTGCTCAGATGGGCAGTTTGACTGGAGAAAAGAAGTACTTTGATGATGCCGTAAAACAAGTAAAGTTGTTTTCGGAACGCATGTTTCGAAAGGAGAACAATCTTTATATTCATGGCTGGGTTCAGTCCATGGAAAGTCACCCAGAATTTCACTGGGCAAGAGCTAACGGTTGGGCGGTGATGACATTGGTCGAATTACTAGAAGTATTGCCGAAAGAACATGAAGGTTATGAAATGGTACTCAACCAACTCAAGTCTCACATCAAAGGATTAGTTCGCTTTCAGGATGGTACCGGTTTCTGGCACCAATTGATAGATCGCAGCGACACTTATTTAGAAACATCGGCAACGGCGATTTATACCTATGCAATTACGAGAGCCATTAACCGAGGTTACATTGATAAAGAAGCTTATTCCCCGGCAGCGATTCTGGCCTGGAATGCAATATCGACGAAAGTCAATGAAAAAGGGCAGGTGGAAGGAACATGCGTTGGAACAGGAATGGGTTTCGATCCAGCGTTTTACTATCATCGACCGATTCATGTTTTTGCAGCACATGGATATGGTCCAGTAATGCTCGCAGGTTCTGAAATCATTCTATTATTGAAAAACAACGAATTCGAAATTAACGATAGTTCCTTGCAGTTAAAAGCTAAGAAATAATTAAGAAAATCCTATTAAAAAAGCTCACCGATTACTTCGGTGAGCTTTTTTGTTTATGACTATTTCTGAAGAGTTCTGCCAATAGCAGACTTCCATTATTCTATGGTGATTGTATGTTTGAATGGAACCAATCCTGTAATATACAGATGCATCCCTTTACCTTTTATAGATCCGAAATGCGTGGAGTACACTTCACCATCTATTCTGCTAACCCGCATGTGTTCAGACTTTCCTGGACCTACTTTTATCGTGTCGCCACCTGAACTATAGGTAGCATAGCCTTCATTCAAAAAGTAATCTATTTCATTCTCATCCGTTTCATCATCATCACTGTAACCTTTGGAAACACCTTCTAGCACGCCACCTGCTCTGAAGCATAATTCCAGCGTTACTTCCACGTTTTCTTCACCGGTGATATCAAGGTCGATGGAGAAAGCACCATCATCTTCCGTTACCTTGATCTCTGAATTAAATTCCAAGGTGTCTTTCGGTCGCTCGTCGAAACTCATCTTACTCCAGAAACGTCCATCTAGAGATTCTGTAAGTTCATAATCACCTGCTTTATTGCGCTTGCTTGCTGGAAGTGGGTGATAATAATAGGCTTCTTTTTTCTCCGACAACAGATAATCATTTCCTTCTATGCGTAGACCATCACTTCTGAAATAGCCCATACTGAAAAAAGAAGATGATAATCGCGCGTATTCTAAGACCGCTTCACCTTTTCTGAAAGTAAAGAAAGTCGGGTTAGTAGACCGACCAGATGCAACAGTCAGTGGTTTGTCCGTACCACCAAAAATAGAAGCAGTAATATCTCCTCTCTTTATTCTGACAAGATTCGATGCTTTAAGATGTTTAGTATAATCCTCTGGTAGTTTTGCACTTTTCGGCATCTCCTGACTTAACATTTGGTTCGCCATAAAATGGGGTAGAGCTGAGGACAGCACTATCCGATTAAAGTCTCTCAGATCTTCGATTTTTCGAGCGATGGCAGCAAAGAAGCCACTGTTTTCATGGATTGCCATAAATCTATAGATGCGATAAAACCGAGTAATAGAAATCGGTGCATATTTATCCTGCCTTCTTGAATCTAAGGCTACCAGTTCTCCATCCGCTTCCATATAATAAAATGTAGAATCGATATTTTTACTGACATTTTCAAATAATTCAGGCCGATTAAGAATTTCACCGAGGTGAATAAAAGCTGAATTTTCAACGACTGAATAGTTTCTGCTTCTCTCTGGATATTGGCCATCTTCGTTCATATAGATACCTTCTGCTAACCATTCGTCGATTCTATCTAGATATTTCTGGTCTCCAAATATCGCGTACAATTGTGCCAGCACGGAACTGATGACCCATCGATGGTTCGGTGTGTGAACGCCACCAGTTCGAAGGCCTTCGCCTGCTTTTAACAGGAAGGTTTCTAGTTTCTTTTTTACATCTGCTAATTCAGTGAAATCTTCATTACTACTGAGAATATGATATGCAGGACACAGTGATTCTAGTAAAAATGCAGTATCCGGAGGTGATTTTCTATTACCACCAGAATCCAAGGTGCCATTAGGATATTGCAGTTCATTTAGTCTAGAAATAATTTGGTCTAGTGCCTCCATCACTTTTGGTGATCGAAAGTTGGAAGATTTTGGATGGCAATAACCTGCAGAAAGGGCGGCGACTCCACCACTTAGTCTCCTGTAATATTGCCATGCCATCGGATTATCCATACTTTGTAGATAATTAGCAACATATTTTTCATTGGCTTCAAGTAATTTAGCCATGAAAACTTCATCGGTCTCTCGCTCATTATTCTTATCCATGCTATAGAACTGCAATGGTATGAAGGTAGAAGCTAGTCCAAGTGCAGTGGTTTTTAGAAATTCATTTCGGTCCATTTTATTAATTTTTCTTAGTGTTATTTTAGGTCAATGTTTATTTCGCAGACGATCACTTTAAGCGCATTACTTTTTTCTGGATAGACTGAGAACCAGTTGAATTAGAGATGTTTAGTCGGTAGAAATATAATCCAGCGTCGACCGACTGGCCGAAGTCATTCTCGCCATTCCAAGAAACAGTAAAGGTTCCAGCACTCTGGAATTGCTTAGTCAGCGTTCGAATTTTCTGCCCAGAGATATTATAGATTGACAGATCTATGTTACCCGACTCTGTCAATGTATAATGAAAGTTAGTGAGCGAATTAAAAGGATTCGGGTAATTCTTCAACAGCGCAATTTTATCATTTACTTTTTCTTCCAGGGTCTCGATACTGCTTAGATAATTGGTTTCAATAGCGCCCAAGTCAGGTGCATTGCCATAAAATGGAAAACCGATATCTACTCCTGCATCATTAATTGCACTTCCTTCGCTCGGTCGCATAAAATCAATGGCTGGCAGACTTCCGTCGGAATTTCTCGGACTAGTTAATAAACTATGATCGAGACTTATAAAATCATCATCGGTTAGCGTTATTGGTAAACTGAATGAATTGTATTCTGAGGTATTTTGTGTAGTATCGATGTAGGCAGTATGTGATCCGAAGCCATACGGCTTGTAACTCAAGTTGTTTTTAAGAACATGATCATAACCATCTACCCAGATATCATCTGACTCTGGGCTTTCGCGGTTCACCATATTGAAATTAGAATTATTCAAATATGCGGAATTATTATACCAGTCGTTTCCAGCCAGATGATGATTAGAATAAAACCCGCTGGCTTTATTGCGCACAGCAATGCAAAATCTAACGGTATTTCTAGGTACTGGATTTGGAATTTTATCTGCGGTATCATACGCATATCCACCAGCTTTGAAACCATTGCCATCACCTAGACTTTGGAAGTCGGATGAAAATCCATTATAGAAAGCCCAGCAGTTTTCAAAAAGTACAGCTTCGTCAGCTCGGATGATATCAAAACCGTCGTCACTATTGAACCAAGCACGGCATCCTCGAAATACATTTCCTGTACTACCAGGGTTAGGATGACAACCAAAACCATCTGTATTACTTCCCTTACCATCTTCCGAAACATTGTCATGATTTCGATAGGCATCACAATTCAAGAACAAGTTATTACCACCCCTGAAATGTCTTAAAGCCGTACCGATATTATCATGCATACTGATCGCTTCGAAAATATTGTTGTCGCCTTGACTGTATATACAGTAAGACTCCGTGTGAGAGGTTATGGTAACTTGCATACCAGTCATTTCTAGACCTTTGATATGAATGTATTCAGTCCCTCTATCCACCCATATGCCGACCATGCGATGATCCGCAAGAGCCACGTCAGAAAAATCAAAAATAGGCGTTTCTCCAGGATATGCCCAGTATTTAATCGTTTGTCCAGGAAGACCACTTTTGTCTAAAGAACTAACACAAGCAAATAGATCCTGCTGAATTTTCGAGACCTGATCTTCTCGGACTTGGTATAATCCACCACGAATAAATACTGTATCTCCAGGGCTGGCTAATTCTTGTGCCTTCTGAATCGACTCAAGTGGCTGAGAAATGCTCCCAGGATTTGCATCATCTCCATCTGCTGCTACATAAATCTGAGAGAAGATAGAAGTCGTTCCTAATAGGATGAAAAGCAGAAGAGAAAAAAGTGATTTCATGATCAATAATATTTATAATTTTATGCTTTAATCAAAAATAGCCATCCTACTAATTTCCCATTATTCACATCTTGTGAATAGAGCTGAAGTAAAAGGAGTATTCCCTTTCGCGTCATCAAGGTCAATAGAAGCTTAATTCAGGATGGCATGTTGGTATACCGAAAGGTGGCTATTGTAATGGTGTCGCTCGGATCCAGATTCGCAATATTATTCCTGAATGTGCCAAATTTTGCTTGAATATGACTGAATATTCTGAAATATGCAAACAAAAAGAGGACTTTTGCTACTCGATACAAAGAATAGTTTGTGAGCTAAGTTGAGCTTTGGTTGCAAACACAGAATTCGTAAGAAAAGAGTCGTAATTCCATTATGAAATATTTATAAGTGGAATGTATATCAGAAAGTGGAATAACGTATATCGAAAGTTGGAAGAGTCGTAAATCGAAAGTTGGAAGAATTATATTCGGAAAGAATAGGGTAGAGGCGCAGGTCAATGTTAGATTTAAATTCAACATTTAAACTTGAGTTTATTGAGTAATAGCAGGACTTAAGCAAGCTTAATTATGAAAAAAGTGTTGTTGTAAAATAATCGAAAAGCATTGCAAAAATAAATATACAGGAAGTGAATACAAGAATTAAAATATAACGGAATTGAGAAAGTTGGAATGATGTATATATATTAGTGTGGATAAAATGACGTTATGCATAAGCAATCTATAAAGAACATCAAAATGGAACTAATCTGAATTGGAATTCATTTATATATTAAATAATTTCGTATATGAGTGAATTTTTACAGCAGTTTGATAATAGAGAACTTTCGCTCTTTGCATTGATTGGCATATTCTTATTTAGCGTCATCTTGTTTAAGAATACTAGAGCTTCGACAATAAGAATTATCAAAATTTTGTTTTCAGGTTCTATACTTACCATATTACTTCTAATTAGTCTCTATTTCACGACAGCCTTATTGGCATTACAAATTGCTGGATTTTGGGAATTCTACTTATTGAAAAACTCTTTACTTTGGTTAGTGACTGTAGGCTTCTTGGGAATACTCACTTTGGATTTAAAAGCAGTATCAAACAATACGTTCAAAAAGTTTTTTAAAGATATATTTAAAATAACGATTGTCTTTGAATTCATAACTGCAACATATGTATTCAGCTTTGGAATCGAGATGCTTATCTTATTAATATCGATTGTTCTAGTGCTGCTAAAATTATTTACAGAAACAAAATTAAGATACGATGGCACATCAGAATACCGTGGTTTTCAAAGATTCTTGAATTTTGCCCTAACTTCAATTGGTTTTATAATCATATGGCATACTTCTAAAAGTCTAATTGAAAATCCATCAACTTTGTTATCACTCAAAAAACTTAAAGAATTCATATTACCATTAATTCTGTCTCTGCTGTATGCTCCACTTTATTGGCTAATTATCTGTGTGACTGCCTACGAAACATCATTTAAAAGAATACAGTATAGTGCAACCGATAATCGAATTAATCTATTTAACAAAATCATAGTATTTTTAAGATGTGGCTTGAGTATAAATAGACTAAAGAAATTAGAAAATTCAACCAATACATTTCAAGGAAATCAAAAAGAACTAAGGAGTTATATTCGAAATATATCTTTTTCGAGGTCAACTGGACTTTATAAATTTCAATATGGAAGACTTACTGAACTTCAATCAATGCCAGGGTCTGGCTCAATTAATGATATAATTCAATCACTTGGATGGAGCCGTAATGAGATTCATGTCGTACATCTTTTTGATTCTGACATTTTCGAGTTTATAGGATTTAAGATTTTGTCGAAAAAGCCAATATTTGCTCAAACAAGAGATGGAGTAAAAAATCTCCATTTTAGTGTTTTAAATACAACGATTGAAAAAATAGATTGGAAGACTGAATATTCTGCTGATAACGTTGACGACATTCTAAACGAAGGTATACTAAATGGTGATTTGAAATTAGAATTTCTTCAAAAAGTGATTTTACTCACAAAAATCTCATCACACAAATACTATTGTTCAGAACTAGAAATGAGTTTTATTTTTAGGGATGAAAAACTTATACAATTCGAACACATCGAGCATTTAGAAAGCTCCACAAAGTGGTTAAGATCGTTGAACACTGATATGTACGAAGGAATGGTGAAAGAAGCTGAAATTTATCAAAAAAGTAAGAAGGATGTTGCTAATGAAGTTAACAAACAAAGTGAGGCTCTAATATTAATACCTAAAGCAGTTGAAAACGAATACATCAAATTGCATCGCACAAAAATCGGAAATACAAGTTTCTATAATTTGAGAGCGGCACATTATCTCCCACCTTTAGATAAAAACGAATTCCTGAAAGTCAATTCTGGTCGATTTAAAGAAATTGATAAAAACACATTTAACGTCGATAAATTTCTCTACTTTTTCAATGAACAAGATACTTTGTACAAGTCAATGGCATGCTAACATCAATATGCCTATGCATAACAGGATGCGATGACTTCATTTCTCGTTCCTCGAAACGAAGCATGCATCAGATCCGTTATGAACAAGCAAAACAATATAGATGCTAACTTTCACCATTTAAATCAACCATTATTCATATAATTAATTACCAGTATTATAAACCGAATATCAATATCACGGAAGACAAAATAAAAGATCTAATATCGAAAATGAAAGACAATTAAAATTAAATGTGTGATTCCTAATCACATCACTTATAAAAATTGTCACGCTCAAATATTCTAAGCTAATTTTATTTTTGAAGAAGCCCCTTCCCTTAAATAGTTCACAGCAAATATTAATAGCAAAAGCGAGAGAATAATCATTCCCCATTGCCCCAATGTAGGTACAGCCGCAGGCATATTTTCAAATACATTATGGCTGATCCACTGATTTGCATTTCTATCATAAATCCAAACTAGATTATTAGAATAAGCAAAATTAAATCTATCTGTTCCCGGATAAACAGCTCCTAAAGAAGTGCTCACATCAAAATCTCCAGAATTCTTGTCAAACCACAAAACTTCGCCACTTACATAATCGTATAATCCAAGTTCTGCACCTATGCATTCACCGTAAACAATACTAGTACTATTAATATTTGAAATTGGAGTTGTAACTGGAATAGAAAGTGTTAAAGTTCTAGTTTGCATTCCAGTGGATCCATCATAAAATACAACAGGGTTACTGCCATTCCAAATTATAATTTCATTGAGATCAGAATCAAAACTTGCACAAGCTTGACTGTTTGCTGGAACAGGATTCAAATTAAACATAGATGAACTACCGATTGGAAGACCATTTGCATCTATATCAATTTTTGTTACTTGTCCTCCTCCGATTTCATTTCCGAAAGCCATCACAGTATTATTATCCCAAAACAATCCTCTCCAATCATCGTTAGAAGCATTGCTTGAAATTAAAAGTCCAGTTCCATCATATACATCTAATGGATATGAACCTGAACCTGCATTTACGGAATAATATAAATCATCAACTGGATTATATGCTAACGCAGATCGATTATCAGTTCCTCCAGAAGAACTTGATAGCATCACATCATTTGTGATGTTTGTATTAACTGTACATTGACCAAAGTTGTCAATTGATAGTGCCAACAATAGTATAATGAAAATTAATTTTTTGAAGATTATGCTCATAAAAGTCGATTAAATTTGGTCTTGCAAAAGCAAGATAGTTATTTTTAAAACATTTAAGCTGTTTGGGACCTGATTAGTTAAATGTATAATTGGACAAGGTTTCAACTTTTAACACTGAATTAGTAAAATCTTGCTAAAATGATGTAAGAAAATAGCATATTTCTATAACTTTAACAAGGACTAACATTCTTAAAGATTAGCCAGTTCATAACATGCCACGATCGCATAATCCTTCCTTCGGTCGGACTCTGGATGCGGCTGAAACGTTGTAACACATTAAAGGAGATATAACTTAATAACTTTTTAAAACTGATGATTAATGAGTAATGGTATAAAAATTATAAGAACTTGGAAAGGCTGGACCACAATAGAAAATGGACCTATTTATGAAGATATGCTTATCAATGAGGTCTTTCCTACAGTGAAAAGGAATGGTGTTGACGGATTGGAAAAAGTGAGCATTTCCACAAAGAAAATGAACGATGAAGTAGAATTTTTCCTCGTTCTTCAATTTGACTCAATAGATTCAGTAAAAATATTTTCTGGTGAAAATTATGAAAAAGCATATGTACCTGATAATGCAAAACGAGTATTAAAAAGATATGACAGCAAAGCAGAACACTATCAATTAAAAGGAGAGTTATTTTTATAAACAATCACATTAATGATAAGAATATCTAAAAATCTATTAGGAATCTTGATATGGACATTTTTATCCTGCACCCATAATCAGAAACCTGTGGAAGCATCTGAACCAAATACAGCTGACAAAATTATGTATAGAAACATTGAATTCAAGTCACAGGGAGCAATGTTAAGAGGGAGATTATATCTACCAGAGATTAAGTCGGATAAAAGCCCTGTTGTCATAATGGCTCATGGATTTACAACTACTATTAATGGGATGACAGCCGATAAGTATGCGGAGAAATTTAGCAAAGCAGGTTTCGCTGTTGCATTATATGACCACAGAAATCTAGGAATAAGCGATGGAGAACCACGTCAAGAAATTAATTTTTGGGTACAATCCAGAGGCTATATTGATGCAATTGATTTTATTTCTTCTCAACCTGAGATCAATGCCAATAAAATTGCCGTTTGGGGAGCAAGTATGAGCTCTAGAGAGGCTTTTTTAGCAGGTACAATGGACGAAAGAGTTAAAGCTGTAATTATGATGATTCCTGCACTTGGTGAAGAAATACCAATAGAAGATAAAGACCGTAGTTCATATTCTTTTGCGAAAGAAACGCTACTACTTGACGACATTAAGAGTTTACCGCATACAACTACAGAGCAAATGCCAATTGTCTCAATTGACCAATTAGGAACACCTTCAGTATTGACCGATTTAACAGCATATAATTGGTTTATAGAATATGGTGGTCGGTTTGGTACTAATTGGAAGAATATAGTTTCATTTTCAAACATTGAAGTTCCAGATAACTTCAACCTTGGTCAACTTACAGATAAATTAAAGGCTCCAATATTAATGGTTGTTGCGACCGATGATGAAATGCATGGTGCTAATCCTCAAGTGACTAAATATGTATTTGATCATATCAATCAACCAAAAGAATGGTTAGACATTGATGGAGGACATTTTGGATTACTATATTATCCTAGTGAACTATTTGATAAATCGAGTAAGGCGCAAATAGAATTTCTACTTAAATATTTGAAATAAAAACGTGTTACAACAATGTATATAGCGCATTGAAACGCGCCATATACTCACCGTTACTTGCAACTAAAATTAAAGAACCAAAATAGACCATGAAGAAAGGTTTTAGCAAATTGAAAGGATTGATTCTGTTTGCTTGTCTAACGTTGGCTGCAACATTCATTTTTGACTTTTATCTGATATTCGATGAAGAAGGTAACAAGCTATCTATGCTGCAATTCAAAATTGTTCCAATCGATTATGTATACGCTTATAGATACAACGAAGGTAAGGTCATAAGTAGAGGAATAAGACATAAAAAAAGAATTCATTTCACATTCTATGACTCACTTGGTCGTATAGAGGCAGAAGAAAAAGGACTACACGATCAGTTCCCAATTATTAGAACCTCATATCACTCAAACGGCAAGCTTATGAGTTATATGCAAAAAAAAGGAAGTGTAAGACATGGTGAACAGAAAATATATGATTATGACGGACAACTTGTCAAAACGAGACTATACAAAAACGGTCACCTACTAAGAGAAATAAATACAGTCAACAAGAAAAGCGAAATATATCCATATATTGAAACTACTAGATTAACCGATGAAAAAGCTATAGAATTCAAATTTGACTTTACTCATATTGTAATTCAAGAAGCAAATTCGGCGATTTTTCATTATGATTTCTCCGTCGATTCAAGTGAATATTATACGACTAGATATAGTGAAATAATTGACTCCTCAATCTTAAGTGTCAAATTTGAAGCAGATTCTTCAATGCTAGAATTCAATCAGATATATGGTTATATTCAACTTGATAGTATAAAGCATCCGGCTTTTGCCAAAGATATTGAGGAACTTATAAATCTAGCGAATAGCAGCAAGTAACATGCTGCGATGTCTCCATTTCTCGGTCCTCGAAACGGAGCATGCAGCTGAAACGTTACCACCATGCAAAAAAAAATAACAAAATGAAATCAACACTTAAAATCATCATTTTATTCATTCTGGTTTCAGGATGCAGAACGGAAGAAAATATAGGTGTAAAGTTTCCAGCCCAAGAGCAAGTAACTTCAATTATGAACGAGGCAATGAAAAAGAATGATTTACCTGCTGTAGTTGCTATTGCATCAAACATAAAGAACGAGGAAGCTTCATTTGCATATGGCAAAGCAGTATGGACAGAGGATATAGATGTAACAGAAAATCACATCTTTCGATTGTGGTCTATGACCAAATTGATAACAAGTGTTGCCGCCTTGCAATTGGTTGAACGTGGTGAAATAGAGTTAGATGATGACTTGAGCACGTTGTTGCCAGAAATGAGCGAAATCCCAATTTTATCTAATGGACAGCTTTCCGAACCCAAAAACCCTATTACGCTTAGGCATCTTTTAACCCATACTTCTGGATTCGGTTACGGCTGTTGCACAGATTTAGAATTATCACAATTTGACTATGAAAATTGGGAACATCCCGATGCACCTAGAAGGTTTGAAAGCGGTACTCGGTTTTTATATGGTACAAGTTTAGAATGGGTTGGTAGAGTGATTGAAAAGGTTACCAATTCAACTTTGGAAGATTATATCAATAGTAACATCACCGGACCTTTAAAAATGGAAAGAACATTTTTTAATGTCCCTGATTCTCTAAAGCAATATATTGTATCTAGTGGAAACCGAGGAAAAGACGGAAAGCAACCCTTGACTGAAAATAAAGGGCGGATACCCCAGAAGAAAGTTTCTAGGTTTAGTGGTGATGATGGTTTGTGGTCAACACCCAATGATTATATGCGAATACTAAAATGCCTGCTCAATTATGGCACGATAGAAAATATTAATATATTAAACAAAGAAACGGTTGAAGAAATGACCAAAAACCAAATTGGGAATATTAATATGGATAGTGAAGGAAACTATTTCAATCCTGAATATTGCTGTGATTTAAACGAACTTGCAACCAATTCTACAAAATGGGGTTTGGCTTGGGCTATTGATAATCAAGGACAGGATTATGGTCGAAAACCTGGAACTGTATATTGGGGAGGTATGATGAATACCTTCTTTTATATTGACTACATATCTGGAGTTACAGCTTGTATTTTCACACAGCACATCCCGTTTAACCACGCCGAGACTAATACTATATTTGATACATTTTCAAAAACAATTTATTCCGAGATAAATTAAATAATAAGCCAGATGGTAACAATGTATATGCGATAATGCTCCCTAAGGGGTCACACTACTCATATCCAAACCGTTACCATTCAACAGAAATTAACAATCATAATTAATTTCTTTTTACAAATCATTTTAAGTAGACCTACGTATTTACTTTAGTTTTGCTTTGAGTTACCTTACAGTATATTAAGTTATTAAACCCATGGTTTTTTAAAAGCTAAAATTACATTTATGGTTGGTCAGCTAAGGGAAGTCCAAAATAAACAAATTTACAAAACCTTAAAAATTCTTAGATATGGCAGTTTTAAAGAAATACTTATTTACTGTGCTATCGTTTTCTACGTTGGCTATTTTTGCTCAAGATAATTATTGTCCTAATCAGTGTGATTGTCCTGGATTTTGTGAAAACCTTACACTTTTTTATAATACTGGCTATTTTACAAACCAAGACGAATTCATAAATCGTGGCACTTTTTCTAATGCTTCCACCTGTAGAAACCGGGATTATTTTGATAACAGTGGAATTGTCAATAATTTCAGCCGTTTCGAGAATAATCGTGATTTTATTAATAGAGGTACTTTGAATAATTATGATTTATTTTATAGTGAAAATTTTCTTAATATGAATCTCTTCAATAATCAAGGCGATTTTTTTGTACTAGAAGAATTTGAGAATCGTAAGAATCTAATAAATCATGCAAACTTCAGAATACAATTCGGTTCTTTATTTTGGAATAGTGACAACTTCAGGAATACGGGGACTGTGATAAGTACTGCTGAATATTTTTCTAACAGTGGTCAGATTACTAATTATGGAACTTTCGACAATCAACAATTTTTGACGAATACTGGTAGTATTGTAAATTATTCATCTTTTACTAACAATGGATTTTTTAACAATCGTCAAAATGGCACTTTTTTAAACTTAGGCACGTTTATGAATTCTGGTGAATTTTATAATGTAGGCACCTTTGTTAATCAAGATACTATAAAAAATTTAGGCATTTTTGATGGAGCAGGATTAATAGAAAATAGAAGTGTTCTTAGCCCAGGCAATTCGCCAGGAACAATAGAAATTCCAGGATCGCTTACGTTCGCAGCCCCAACTCTGAGTGATAATCCTAAATACCTTGCAGAATTATCATCATCTTCTAATGACTTAATTACGGTGGAAGGCATTGCCACATTTATGGGAACACTGGAGGTGTTATTAATAGAAGGGAAGATTCCTTCGAGTGGAGAAACATTTACATTAATGACTTATGAGAGCAGAAGTGGAACTTTTGACAATGTGATCCTTCCTGAAGGGTATGACTGGAATCTGGAGTATGGTACTTCTGAGCTTACTTTAACAATGAATTCCATTTTGCCGGTCGAGTTATCGGCATTTAAAGGTTGGGAAGAAGATAACGAGGTACTGCTTAAATGGAAAACGACTTCTGAAGTCAACAATAATTACTTTAAAGTAGAACGAAGTGCGGATGGAAAGAACTTTCGTACGATAGGTTTGGTCAATGGAAATGGATCGACAATGGAAGCAATGTCTTACAATTTTATTGATCGCAAACCACTGCTAGGATTAAATTACTACCGATTAAGGCAAGTAGATTATAATGGGGAATATGCCTATAGCAAGATTATTGATGTACATCGAGAAGGGGGCCAGCTAGTGTGGTATGAAAATCCAGTAAAGGATGGTTCTCTTAGCGTTTATATTAAGGCAGAAAAAGAGAAAAAAATCAGTTTTGAATTATATGATATTGGCGGAAAGCTAATGAAACACGGCATTCTTACTTCAACCGAAAATGAAATTCTAGTAAGTGATCTCATTGGAGTATACTTTTTAAAGCTGGAAAAGTCAATTCATAAAGTGGTTATCGGAAAGTAGAAAATCAATTAGAAGTTCTAATTTAGAAAAATACCATTATAGGTAGTAAGGGATCTTACGTCAACTTTCTTTATTAGGGACTAAATAATGACGAAATGCTAACATGCTGCCATGACTCTACTTCTACTACGTCGAAACATAGCATGCAGCGAAACCATTATAACCAACCACTACCCATTGATAAAATTCTTTCGAAAAATAAGACAAAGTTTGCTTTCAGGAGGTAAAATATCCAAATACTTTAAATATGCAATCGGAGAGATTTTTTTAGTAGTGATTGGGATTCTTATTGCACTACAAGTTAGCAATTGGAATGAAAGGCGAAAGGAGTTATTGGGAATAGAAAGTCTAATGGATAAATTTGAATATGATTTAAGACTTACCATATGGAACGCCAACCATGACATAAACAACAGTACAGAGATTGATACACTTTTTAAAAATGTACTGAACAACGAAGTCAGCAAGAAAGATTATCAGAATGATCCATTTTTAAAACAACTCTCGTCATGGAGGTTCACCTTGAATCCAGAGTTAAATAATATGCGTAAACTGATTGAAAATGAGGAAATATTACCAACTAAATATAATACTGTCATTAGAAGAATAATTCGATTGAGTTTTGTTATTGGCAGAGAGCATGATGATATGAACGTGCTTAAAGAATCTTCTGAAATAGCTTCTGAATTTTATAAATATGAACTACTCTTGGGCCAGAAAATCAGATTCTTTGTCTTTGGATGAAGCTTACAATTATTTTTTAAATGACGAAAGCTACAAGAACAGATTATTTTCTCACTGGAATAAGGCGATGGCTTATACTAAAACAATTATTCAAAAAAGAACAATGAACGGAGTTGAACTATACATATCACAGTTTGAGCCTGAAATTCAATCAAGACTTGAAATTTTGCGACAATTATTTTTTGAAGTTTTACCAGACACAGAGGAAAGTATTCGTTATAAAATGCCAGCATTTAAAGTAGGCAAACATCATCTTTACTTTGCCGCATACAAAAAGCATATTGGTTTCTATCCAGTTTATGGACTGCCAGAAATTGAAGAAGAAGTCTCAAAATATAGAGCTAAAAAAACAAAAGACAGTCTACATTTTATGCACGATAAACCTTTGCCAATAGAATTGATAAAGAAAATTATAACGTTGAAATCAAATCTTTGATAAAAATGTCAGAACAGATAATAAACCTAAATATTGAGGTAACTGCCTTATTAGAAGCACTAAATCATCCGTTTAGAAATGAAATTGAGCAGTTGCGAATTTGTATTTTAGAAGCAAATAACAGATTGGAAGAAAACATAAAGTGGAACGGACCCAATTATTGTTTTAACAATGAAGACCGAATTACAATGAGAGTTCAACCACCGACTAAGCAAGTACAATTAATCTTTCATAGAGGTGCAAAAAAGCAGACGCAACCAGAAGACAAATTAATATCTAAAAAAAGTAAAATGTTAGTTTGGAAAGAAAATGACAGAGCAATTGTTACTTTTAAAAGCTTGCAAGACATCGAGAGTGGAAAAACTGACCTGACAGAAATTATAAATGAGTGGATAGAAGTAACAAAATAGAAACAACGAACCGCTAACACGCGTTATAGTTAATAAGGGTTTCAGTAGTTTTCGGGGCATAGTTACCCGCTCCAAATTTTACTGTAAATTGATAAGTAAAAAGCCCGCATTCCCTTACTAACCATACCGCCAACCGTTAGCCACAAGATAAAAAACGATACAAATGAAAATAAAACCTTTTATAAGATGGGCAGGTGGGAAACAAAAGCAGTATAATCAGCTCGCACGATACTTCCCATCCGTAGATAATATTGAGTGCTACTACGAACATACCTAGGAATTACAATAAATAGACTACCTGAACCTTCATATGATCTTAATTTAGATGCAAGATAGACAAAGATTCGAGCTGCCAAGGTTAGTTCAAGACCACTTCTGAGAAGTATTTTGGGTTTGGTTTCAAAAGATGAACAGAATCTCAGAGCAAAATAGAAGAGGTAAAAAGTGATATCTCCTAAAACTTATAATTATTTGTAGCTCTTGTTCGATTCCTTGAAAAATTATAATTTATATAAGCCTAATGATGTCAAATGGCGGAGGTAATTGGGAAAGCGAGAAAAATTTTCAAAAATCTTTAGAAAATTTAAAAAAAACCGATAACTATTTGATCGGGCTGAACTTATCTTTCAATCGGATTTTCACCCTAACTGTATTTGCTTTTGTCTTTGTTTAATTGAACCTACTCCAAAAATTAAAATAACTAATCCTAATGCGATGACTCCCCATTGAGAAAGAGTTGGGACTGCAACCGCAGGCTCACTAACAATATTAATTGTTGTCGTAGAACCATTGACAGTAGTAATACCTTCAAAATTCATTTCAACACGTCCATTGACTAAGCTTACAACAGGAAAATAATCACTTCCAGGATCCACAATGGCACTTGTAATAGTAACTCCGCTTATTACTTCAAGAACCCATCCATTAAAGCTTGCTGGAGAGAACAATGTTGCATCTCCGCTAATTATTATTTGCGTATCGGTAACATCTATTTGACATCCAGCTTTATAACCAGCATATGCTCCCAAAGGGTACTCCACCGCACCAGAGACAGTTACATCTCCAGCATCAAAAAACAACGTACTAGCATCTGGAAAGTAAGGTGATACATTCACAACAGAATTTAATAATTGAGCATTAAGACTTTGAGTGAGAAGGTAGGCTAAAAAAAAGAAAAGTATTTTTCGCATGGGATTATTTTGAAATTAAAAACTAACAAACTTACAAAATATTAATTAACTAATTGTTAAGTCGGTTGCAATACCTTTAAAGATTGAGAACTTTACGTGTGGCGAAGCATCCAAATCTGCAAAATCTTGATATTATTTGTAATAGTAAAAGAACTTGAAGGAGTGATATTTTGCTTTCTTGAACATGGTAAGATTCCCAGTTAAAAAAGAAGCCAATTTCTTGAAGATGCTAAGAAAACTATCTAATTTGCCAATATGCAAGAATTACAAATAAACGATTTTGATTATCCTGACATCAGCGAATACTAACTGGCAACAACATGCGTCATCACATAATTCTTCCTCTGGTCGGACTCTGGATGTCGCTATCACGCACGTTGTGCAATTTACAAGTCCTTCAAGATTTAGAATCCTAATTAGTATAGGCGTTATTGATGAGATTTAATTGATTTATAATAAATATAAGGTTTCAAAAATGGGAACTATTTATTGTAATTATATCAGAAGATCGCGTTGAAGATAAACACTCATTATTTAATATGTCTAACAACTGGCTTATGAACTATGATTTATCGTATTTTTGGACCTATTCAACTTTATTTCGACTAATATTAATAAATCATTACTTAGGTGGTTTATTAATAAAGTAAATATAAATGAAAATTAAATTCAATATCGCCATACTAGGCAGCTTTTTCTTTATACTTTCTAATATGACTTTTGCCCAAACTTTAGATTGGGTGGGAAGCATTGCAGGAGGACAACATCACGTGGAGCCCAATGCAATAGCTACCGATATAAATGGAGATATTCTTCTAGGAGGAAATTTCAGAGAAACAGCAGATTTCGATTTCGGTGTTGGTATCACAAGTTTTACTTCTGTAGGAGATAGAGATGGATTTCTTGCAAAATATAGCAATTCAGGCAACCTAATATGGGTTTTTCCACTGGGTTCAACATCTGCCACATCATCATTAGACACAAGAGTATATGACATAACCTCCGATTCTGGAGGAAACATTATTATAGTCGGCGAATTCAAAGGAAACGCTATCAATTTTGCCCCTAATGGGGGTACGTCTACCTTACTTACAAGTAGTAATAGCGGAATTTCATCCAGCGCTTTTGTTGCTAAGTATTCATCACTGGGAGCGTGTATATGGGCTTTTGGACTAGGGGAGAACAATAATAACGAACTATACGCTGTGGAGGTGGATGATAGTGATAACATTTACATTGGGGGCAGACTGGATGACAATGCGGGCACCCTTGATGTTAATCCTCTGGGTAACGTACATGTTATGGATACTGATGGCGCTGATGCCGTTCTAATCAAATATGATACCAATGGGGAGCACCAGTGGGATATCAACATAGGTAACCCAAATAACAATGATTATGTCTATGGAATCGAAATCGTGAATAGTAAGGTGTATTTAAGTGGTCGATTTCAAGGCACCTGTGAATTTAACCCCTTGGGGACATCGATCGCATACACTTCATCTGGTAGTTACGATGCTTTTATAGCAGAATACAATACTGTAAATGGAATCTGTAATTGGGCCAATGCAATAGGGGGCAGTGGAAGTGATGAGAGTAGAGAATCGAGCGTAGATTCCGATGGTAACGTCTATGTTGCAGGATCTTTCTCCTCTACGGTGGATTTTGATCCAAGCGCTGCAGAAAGTTCGTTGACTTCCAATGGGAGTATCGATATTTTCGTTGTTAAATACAATTCCATAGGTGGCCATGAGTGGTCGTTTTCCTTGGGAGGTACCAGCATAGATAATGGACTTGCTATGGACATAGATGGTACCCATGTTTTTGTAACAGGTAGATTTAGAGGCACTGTTGATTTTGATCCTAGCGTAAATACATTTAACCTTATTGGCCAAGGAGGTGCAACAAAAGATGAGATATTTCTAGCAACATATGATTTAAGTGGTGATTTCAAACAGGCATTTTCCGTCGAAGGCTCAGATAGCGATAGAGGCACTGGCATTGTAGCCGAGACTGACAAGGTATATCTAACAGGTTATTTCGAAGATGCTAATGTAGACTTTGACCCCATAGGCACGAATGTCTTAAGTTCAGCAGGAGGCACACAGTATCATGATGGTTTTTTAGCTTCTTATACGTTTTCATTTAATGCAAAAGTAGCTGTTTCAGAATGGATTTCTAACCCTCTCGGTGTAGAATCTGATGCAGAATGGATAGAAATTCATAATTATGGAGCCACTGCCGTAAACTTGAAAGATTGGAAATTGAAAGATGAAGATACTGACGATTCCGTGATTTCTACCGATGATCTATTTTTAGATTCAGGTGAATCTTTGATTTTAGCCAATAACAAATTAGTCTTCGAATCACAATGGATGAGAAACTGTTCTTTTGATCAGGTCGTCGAAGTAGATTTCGAATTGGATAATGAAGCAGACGAGATTATATTAGAGGATAAACTAGGTAATACTATCTGGTCTCTTGCCTACCTAGATGATGAAACCGAAGGAGTTGCTACGTTCTATTCAGACTTGACATATGACATTACTTCTTTTGGCAGTAAAGCAAGCCCTGGGGTTTCAAGGACAGCGAATGATGTCAGTGGTACCTTAGGATATCAAAGTAACAATATCACTAACGATGTGAATTCATTTAAGAGCACCTTTAATGATATGGGAAGCCCGATTCATCAACAGCTAGCTGGAGAAGAAAGAGGGAATTCGGTATATTTAGACGGAGTTGACGGTCACATCGACCTAGGCGCCACAATGGAACTTGAAAATCAATCTCAATTCACTTTTGAAGCATGGATTAAGCCCATAACAATAGACGAGGGAAGTGAACGTATATTTTCAAAACGACTTGACAACATCAATCGCATCGAAATTTTATTAGGAAATGGAGGTGGAGAAGCTGATAATCAGTTTGTGCAAATAAGCATATGTAGTGGATTAAGTGAAACAGCATCTTCGCCGAATCTTTCCGTTCCTGTTGGCGCATGGACGCATATTGCAATTACATTTGATGGAGGTGCAAGTGCGGGAAATCGGCTCAAATTTTATGCAAATGGGATAGTGCAACATTTAAGTTCTGATCCTACTGCCACAGTTACGCCTATGGGAAATGGAAATGCGCACATAGGTAAACGTTCAGATAATACTAACAAACCATCAAACATAGAGTTAGATGAAATCCGACTATGGAATACAAAAAGAACTGAACTTTCTATAAGAGAGAATATGCACCTCACGCTTGCAGGTTGCGAAGCTGGTTTAGTATCTTACTATCAGCTCAATGAATTATCGAGTGTACTTGTAGAAGATGTGCGAGATAATAATGAAGCTACATTGGAAGGCGGTGTGTCTCGAACCCTTTCCGGAGTCAATGTTGGTAATTCTATTTTATCATTTAGCCAGACGATTGCCAACATTTCTTCAGTCGGAGTCCAATCATTTGATTCTGCAAATGTAGAGATCAATATAACCAGTATTTCAAATGCGCAAGATCTTACCACAACTTTTCAATCCTTTAGCTCTAATACCATAGATGGGGCAGATGGTGTTCTATTTTATGATAATCCCACATGGACAATTAACAGTTCTTCTTCTGACACTGAATATGTAGGTGACTTAAAATTCGCGCTTCCCAGTGGATCACTGACAAGTAACGATCCCTTGAATTACCGACTATACCAAAGGACATCATATGAAGAAGGACAATGGACAAGTATTGCAAATGCTTCACAGATATCAAATGACTCCATAACTTTTTCCAATATAGAAAGTCTAGGGCAATTCATGATCGTCCAGCAAAGTGTAGATGGAGTAAGTCCTGTACGTGGAAACATGTATTCCTTTGATGGAATAGATGATTACATAGACCTTGGGAATGGTAATGAGTTTGATATTGCAGGAGAAATCACTGTAGAAAGTTGGGTCAAAATGAATGGAGTTGCAGGTACTCAACACATCGTCAGTAAGTCTGATTCAGGTATAGAAAGTTCCTACCTTTTAGAATTGCTGAACGGTGATCCACAATTTTCTGTGAGATTGGGATCCGTCTGGCAGACAGCTACTGCTGGAATTACTTTGACTGCAGATGAATGGTATCATATAGCAGGTGTTTACGATGGAACTACAATCCAAATGTATATCAATGGAGTACTGCAGAATTCACTAGCTGCTGCAGGAAATATCGAAGTCTCGACTTCTACTGTGCAACTCGGAGGTTCGTCTTCAGGAAACAACTTGAATGGTGCAATGGATGAGATTCGGATATGGAGTACAGGAAGATCACAAAAGGAATTACGAGAAAATATGCATTTGACTTTGAAAGGAAATGAAGGTGACTTAGCTGCTTATTACCAATTTAATTCTGATAACAATACAGGAAGCATTGGAGGTGTGAAAGATGCACTTGATGGAAATGATGGTACTACTTTCAATATGGATGGTTCCACTTATGAAGATTCTGAAGTTGCAATAGGAGGGGGGATATCAAGTTCAGTGACTATTCCTTCAATTGGCCCTTTTATTGCTGTTTTTCAGGATGTCGGCTTAACGGCGTCGTTTGTTAATATAGCAGCAGATGGCGAAATAGTGGCCTATAGAATTCAAACAGAAAGCCCTTCAGGAGCATCATCAATTGGAGGAGAAGTGGATAATGAATATTTTATCATTCGAAATTATGGAATCAACAGTAGTTTTTCAGAATTGAACCAGTTCAGCCTTTTTAATATTGGGTATATAGATCCAGTTGATGCTGCTTTACCAGAAGCTACGACACCTCTTTTCCTCTATAAAAGAGCAGCCAATGAATATGGAAATACATGGGGAACGAAGGTAGCTAGCGCCAATTCAGCAGTTGAAGGACATCGCGGAAGTCTAAGCTTTGATAATTCAGCAGGAATTACAGATTTCGGCCAATTTGTATTCGTCAAAGATGGCCCTTTATGTGACATTGAAATTTCAGGTTCCATTGTCCTTCCAGAATCTTGTCCAGATGTTGAAGATGGTTCTATTGCGATCTCTGCTTTGTGCCCCTCTTGTACAGGCATTATTGAATACTCAAAAGACAATGGATCAAACTTTCAATCGACTCCTTCATTTACAGAACTGCCTAGTGCTACTTATGAAATATTGATAAGGGATACTGAAAACTTGACATGTAGTGCAACTTCTACGCTTACTGTTAATCCTGGAATGATTAGTATGGTGTGGAACGGTAATGCAGGAGATGGGCTTTGGACGAATGCTGGAAACTGGAGTTTGGGGATAGTTCCAAGTTCGTGTCATGACGTGGTGATTTCGAACGGCGACATGGTTACTTTATCCGGCATTTCGACCAGTGTAACTTCGATCACGACAAGTAATAACTCTGAACTAATTATCTCTCCAAGTGCTTCACTTTTCATAAATATTGATTGATTCTAAAATATTTATAATACTACATGTGAATAATAAAAATCTAAGTAATGGAGTCAAATAGTTAAAATACCTACTCAAAGGATCTATACATTTAAACAGATTTTCTAAAGAAAAAAAGAATCGGACGTGAGAAATAGCAAAATATGTGGACCATTTACATTGAACGGTTGATATATTTTGATAATTGCTAATATAGGTATAACAAACTAAGGATAGCAAGCGATGATGAGATCAGACTTCCTTCGGTCGTCCGTTCCACTTGCAACTAAACCGTTATATGGCATTAACCCGACTCCCTCTAATCCAAACACAAAAATTGAATGGAGATTAAAACTGTCCAATTTTTAAAGGCACTGCTGGGAGTAAAAAATGCTTGCTAACGAGAAAAATCGAATACATTTGTTAAATTTAAATACATAAACTATTGAAATTCAACAAAAAGATTAAAGGTTAGTCAGTATTAAAAAAAGAAATGATAGAAAAACTAATAGCATATTTTTCAAAATTTCAGCCTCTTGCAGAAGAAGAAAAGAATATTCTTCGTGAAGGCACCGAAATCAGTATAGTGAAAAGTGGAGTGATTTTACTTAAAGAAGGAGGAATTCCAAAAGACAATTATTTTCTAATAAGAGGATGTGTCAGACAATATTATCTCAAAGACGGTGAAGAAAACACCTCTAACTTCTTTACTGAAGAAGAATGGATTTTGCCATTTACGAGTGTTGAAAACAATGGAATATCTAAGTATTTTTTAGAATGTATGGAAGATTCTTATTTGGTCATCGCCAATGATGAACAGGGAAATGATTTTCTTGAAAAATTTCCCAGATTTCAAAAGATATCACAACTGATACTCGAAAAAGAAATAGTTCGTCAACAAAATGAATTGGCAAAATATATAAATCAAACACCTGAACAAAGATACTTTGACTTGAAAAAAAATCGACCTGATTTATTAAGTAGAGCACCTCAATATCAGATAGCAAGCTATATCGGTGTTAAGCCCGAATCATTAAGCAGAATAAGAAAAAGAATTATGAAATACTTAGATTAAAAGTAGCAATGGAAGTTAGTTTTTTGCAATTGAGATAACTACGCTACCTTTTTTGTGTCCTTGTTCCACATATTTATGCGCTTCTACCATTTGTTCCAAAGGATAAACACTATCAATAGTAGGCTTTAATTTACCTTGCTCAACGAGGTCTTTGATTTTGATAAAATCAGCTTTGGAAGTCGAAGGTGCACTATCGTCAACAGAGACATATTTTCCATTTGGAGAAAGTGCTTTTTTGCTACGAATTTTTAATACTGACGTTTTTGTTTTACCTACCGCATCGAACACAAAATTGTATTCTTCTAATTGAGCAACTGCATTAGAAAGTGTATAGTCAATTACTTTATCAGCGCCCAGAGATTTCACTAAATTAAAATTCTTAGCACTACAGACAGCCGTAACGATAGCGCCTGAATTTTTAGCAAGTTGGGTAGCTAATAAGCCTACACTTCCTGATGCACCATAAATTAATACCTTATGATTCGGTTGGATTTTCATGTTTTTGAAATAGAACCAAGCCAAACCAGCTCCATAAGGAATGGCCGCCGCCTCTTCAAAATTTAGGTTAGCAGGTTTGAGACTTAAATTCCAATCTTCGGGTAAACACATATACTCAGCATAAGCTCCAAACCGAAGTTTAAAAGCAGACATGGAACCAGATGCAAAAACAGCATCTCCTTTTTTGAAAGAGTTGACATTTTTTCCTACACGTTCAACAACCCCAGATAAAACCATTCCCATAATTGGGTTTTTAGGCTTTCCAAACCCCATCATAAGTTGTATCAGAAAACGATAGATAAATGGAGCATTTAAACCACGCATCAGAACATCGCTTGCAGTAACAGAAGTAGCATATATTTTTATAAGTACTTCGTTATCCTTTGGAGTTGGCTTTGGCACTTCTTTTAATTCTAATACTTCAGGTGAACCGTATTTCCTACAAACTATTGCCTTCATAAATTGAAATTTTATTGAAAATTATAATTACTTTACAAATTTCGTGGAAGATTTAATGAAATTCATTGACTTGAGTTAAGAAATAAAGAAAACACCATAGAACAAAGCATAAAATGTCAATGTCAGCTAAACGCCGCCACTGCATTTATGCAAACCGCTGTGCTTCATTATCAGAAACAGCTAACCAATGATAAAATTCTTTAGAAAAATTAGACAAAACTTACTTTCAGAAGGAAAAACTGGAAAGTATTTCAAATATTCTATTGGCGAGATAGTTCTTGTTGTCATTGGAATTTTGATTGCGCTTCAAATCAATAATTGGAACCAAGAACGAATCCAGAAGATTGAAGAACAAACAATTGTAAAGAACATTCATGATGAATATTTGCAAAACAAAACGATTTTAGAAAGAAGAATTGAGGAAGCGGAATTATGTGAGGCAGCCCTTATACAATTGATGAATATTATGGGCAAAGAGGAAGATTATCTTAAAAAGCAAAATGTCGATAGTTTACTTTTTTATGCCTTTGACCCTCCTATATTCAGACCCTCGGAAAACACCATTTCTGGTCTCATACAATCAGGCCGTTTGGATTTGCTCCAAAATAAGGAATTAGTTGATTTAATATATAATTGGGGACGAACGATGAAGGCGTTGACAGATAGAACAACAAGATTTACTACAATATCTGATAACGAGATTTTTCCCTACCTATCAAAAAAATATTCCTATAAAGATATCGATGCCTATGGTCCATTAAATTGGAAAGAAAAATCAAACCTGAAGGTGAATAAACTTCAAATTTTTAAAGAAATTGAATTCGAAAATCTTACTGACAATTTTTTATACTGGATGGCAGATAACAAAAATCTATTTATAGAATTAGACTTATTGATTGATAAAATTCTTACGGAAACGCAATATGATTAAATCATATATAACTACCCAATGATGAAATTCTTTAAAAAAATTAGACAGAAAATGCTGACTGAAAGTAAATTCAGAAAGTATCTTCTTTATGCTATCGGAGAAATTATTCTTGTGGTAATTGGAATTCTAATTGCTTTGAGCATCAACAATTGGAATGAGAAACAGAAAGAGTTAGCCAAGGAGCAATTAATTTTAAAACAATTAAATAGTGAATATCAAAGTAATCTGAATCAACTCGATCAAAAAATACTGATGCGTAATGAGGCACTAGAGGCCTGCAACAATGTGCTAAATCATATAGATAATCCTAATTCAATTAAGGAAGATGAGTTCTATCAATCATTGTGGATACTATTTAGAGACCCAACTTTTGACCCTATAAAAAACGATATAGTTGGTTCAGAAAATCTTCGCTTAATAAATAATGATACCTTGGTGAGATTTTTATCTAATTGGTCTTCTGAAGTATTTCAAGTCCAAGAATTAGAGTTAGAGTATCAAAAATTTAGAACAGAGATTTTATTGCCTTGTTATCTCAGATTGGGAGTTTCAAGGAACGTAAATAATAATTTATGGAAAGATGGATACACTCCTACTGAAGCATTAGATAAAGAATCCAAAAAAAAATTCACTATAAAGCCAACAAAAAAAAGTTTGAATTTGAATAAGATTCTTGAAGATGTTGAATTGGAAGGTATAGTTAGCCAAGTAATTACACATCATCAAGTTACAAACATACAATCGCAGACTTTGCGTATGAGGATAATAAATATGCTCGAAATTATTGAAAGGGAAATTAAAAAATAACACAACCACAACACCGTGTTTTAAACATAGCCATTACAGGCTTTCCAAGAGGTTTTGCTTATTTATTAAGTCCGCCAAATTTTTATTTTTTTATATTTAGAAATTAAAAGGTAAATAGATAAATAATAATTCGGCTCGTGCTAAATCATTGTTAAAAATAGATATAGAATTTAGTTAGGCACCATTAAGTAGTACAGAATGAAAACTTAAACAATTAATTGATTCAAATAAAATCAGAGACCAACGATTCTGATCAATAGAATTTTAAATAAATATAAAACTAAATCTAAATGAGTCCAATTGGTAAATTGTATCTCAAAGTCTTTCTCTTATTAGGTTTGCCGTTTAGTATGGGTATGACAATATTCGACATAATTTTAGGAGATGGATTTTCAATTTTTAAATTTATTTTTCTGTTCGTCTTTTTTGGATTATTTATGTCTTTATTTTTGGTGGCGAAGCAAAAAAGAAAGCTCAAGGAACTTGGGGTTTCTGATTATACTGATAGCAATTTGAAAGTGAATCAAACTGCAACGTTAGTTTCAAAACTCAATTTTATAGAGCTTTCACAAAAATTACAAGATGATGTAGTTTTAGGAAAAATGAATTTTGATCAAACTAAGGATTCTATAAAGTTAAGTTCAGGAGCTTCTTGGCGATCTTGGGGTGAAATCATTAGTATTCAATCAAAGGAATTGACTGATGGTAAATACGAATATAGCATATCAAGTAGGCCAAAAATGAAGTCTACAATAATTGATTCTGGTAAAAATTTAGAAAATGTAATGGCAATACAACGCGCATTGGAAAACGTTGCCTAACTTTATATGATGACAGCATATCCTCCGACGTCGGAGACGCCGCATATAATTATACGTTCATGCATCAAATCCTTTAAAAATTTCATTAATACATATTACAATATGAAACAACCTTCAATTTTAACATTAATTCTAATTTTTTTCTTTTTAAGTTTTTATGCTCAAGGACAAAGCCAGCAGGATACTTTGGACATTAAACAAGTTGCCATAGATTACATTGAATCTCAGCATAATGTTAAGCCCGATCAATTTGAAAGAGCAGCACACCCAAGAATGGTGAAAAGAACTTTTTGGACAAATAAAAAAACGGGGAAAGAGTATCTAAGAGAAACGTTCACAGATGCAATGATTTTACTTGCGGAAACATATAATGTGGATAAAGATAAATTTCCAGTCCCGCCAAAAAAAGAAGTAATTATTCTTGATATTTTTGATAAAGTGGCCTCAGTCAAACTAATTGCTGATGATTGGATAGACTATATGCATATAGTAAAAATAAACGGAAAGTGGCAGATTGTAAATGTATTGTGGCAGTTTAATGATTCCAAAAAACATTAAATCTACGATTCTTAATTAGCGAATGAATCAATCATAAAAATGGAAGATTATATAACTTGTTTTTCATGCGACGCTAAATCCTTGAATTTTGATGGAAATTGTCATGAATATATGCTCTCTTCTCCAGGTTGTTATGAGATGTTTAATGAAGTTTTAGAAAAGGAATATTCTGACTATAGGTTTTCAAAAGCACATCATTATACTGTTGATGCTTATGCGATACAACATCCGGGGGAATTGAAAAATCAAAAGGCAGTTAACTCTGTTGGCATTCATCTTGTAAGTTTATACTTCCTATTTGAAAAAAGTATGAATTTGGACTATGCAGCTGAGTGATAATTCTGATGTGTTTGACCCCCTATGTGGATAACTCGCTATTTCAATTTACAATTATATTTTAGATCTGTTTCTGAGGATTTCCCCGTTGAAATCAATTCTGTGTGCTTTAGGTAAAATTCTGTCTAAGATTGCATCAGCGATAATATGAAAATTAAAAGCTTACAATCGGATCTTGATGTAAATAGAGAAACTGCGTCAAAAGCTGTATTTTGAGGAAATGCCAGCCGATAACAATATATGTGACGGAAGACTACCCTTCGGGATAGTCCTCCGCATATAATCATCCGTTTTGGAAATAAATATTAAAAAATTTCTTTTATATAGGACTACAGGTAATCAATAAAAGTCAATTTAGAATATTTTTGAAGATCTAAATGCTTAATGGATTCTTTATTTCCAAAAAAGCTATTACACTACATAATTTAGAATAAGATTAAATGATTTAGTACTATTTATAAAAAAAAATTATACTTTTTGCTAACAATTGAATAAAATAATAGCTGAATATGAAAAACTCATTGTATTTAAAATTACTTTTTGTATTTGTTCTTTATTCTTCTACGGTCACGTTTATAAATAGTCAAGGGGATCCGCCTCCACCCTCACCGCCACCTCCACCTCAGCTAGCAACATTAAAGAATCTTGGCCTCCAACAACTAGGATATGGTGTTTTTAGCGAGAGATATGATATGCCAGCAACAGAAGTCTCTTTCACAATGAAATCTGATAAAAAATCACATGATGTAAAACTAGGAGAGCTTATTCGAATCAATGGTGTTTGGAAAGTCTTTACTTACCCACGATTTAATTGATTAAATAATAAAAGCAAACATTTTAAAAAAAAAATTTGAGACCTAAAACACAACTGCATCCAAAAAAAAGTACTACCGAGAACAGGCCGAGATCACATAATTCTTCCTACGGTCGGACTCTGGATGTGGCGATCACGTTGGGCGTAATGTAAAATCCTCCGAATATGACAGAGTTATTAATACAAAATATTTTAAACCATATTACGCTTTCCAAAAAAGAGATAGATAGCTTTTGCAACTTATTCGACCAAAAAGAAGTTCAAAAAAAACACTTTTTACTGCGAGAAGGTCAAATTTGCAAGTTTGAGGGCTTTGTTACTAAAGGTCTTTTTAGAGTATATAATATAGATAATAATGGCTTTGAACAAGTACTCTATTTTGCACAGGAAAATTGGTGGATAACCGATATCGACAGTTTTACCAATGAAACGCCATCACAACTTTACATACAAGCGTTAGAGGAAAGTGAAGTATTATTAATTTCAAAAAAAGACAAAGAGCTTGCCTATGATAACATTCCAAAAATAGAAAAACTGTTTAGAGTAATGACTCAAAAAACGCATATCTCGTTACAACGAAGAATGATAGATAATTTGAGTAAAACTGCCGACCAACGTTATATAGACTTTATAGAAAAATATCCTAACCTCTTTCAACGATTAACCAACGTGCAGATTGCCGCTTACTTGGGCATAAGCCACGAGTTTTTGAGTAAAATAAGGCGAAAAATCGCTAGTAAATAATAGTAGAAAATTCATTTATTGAACTTGTTCAATGTTTTGAAGTAGGTAACCGTTGCATCTTTGTACCATCATTAAAAACAAGACAAAAATGAAATCGATTATTTCAACAGTATTTTTAACAATTTTAATTTTATTCAAAATGAACGCACAAGAACAAAGTTTTAAAACAATAGAAACAAGCAAATTTAGACTTCAAGTTTACAACGCATCAGAAAATAGTTTTGGTGTGGCATCTGTAATTATTTCAGGTAAAAACGATGCCGTATTAATAGATGCACAATTTACCTTGGCAGAAGCCGAAAAAGTAGCACAAGAAATCAAAAACTCAGGAAAGAACTTAACTACAATTTATGTTTCGCATGGCGACCCAGATTTTTATTTCGGATTAGAAGTCTTCAAAAAATATTTCCCAGAGGTTACGGCTTATGCTTCGTCTGCAACAATAGAGCATATTAAAGTTACAGCTCAAAAGAAATTGGAAGTTTGGGGCGAAAAATTAGGCAATAACATCACATCTAATGTTGTCTTACCTCAAGTTCTAAAAGGAAATTCGATTGAGTTAGAAGGCGAAAAACTAGAAATCATTGGTTTAGACGAATTCCCAAAAAGAACCTTTGTATGGATACCATCAATTAGAACAGCTTTAGGCGGAATTAATGTTTTTGGCACAACATTTAATGTGTGGATGGCAGATGCACAAACAACAGAGGTTCGTCACAACTGGATCTCGATCTTAAATACTATCAGCGAATTAAAACCTGAAATAGTAATCCCAGCACACGCAAATACCAATTCAGATTTCACTATTGATGCTGTAAACCACACGAAGAATTATATTCTATTTTATGAAGAAGCTTTGAGTAGCAATAAAACTTCTGAAGCGTTAATAGCAACAATAAAATCAAAATATCCAAATTTAACTTTTGAAACAGCCTTAATGTTAGGAGCAAAAGTGAACACAGGAGAAATGAAATGGTAAGAACTCTAATAATCATCAACTTGACAATGCTTCTAGTATTGTCAAGTTGTTCATTTAAACAAGAAGTTATGAAAAATCTCGATATAATAAAAAGTACCTATGAAGGTAAAACATCAGAAGAAAACGGCAAAAATTTAACCAAATATGTAGCTGAAGATATCAGTTGGACAGAAGCTAAGGGCTTTCCATATGCAGGAACTTATATTGGTTTAGAAAGTGTTACCGAAAATGTTTTTAAACGCTTAGCTAGCGAGTGGATTGATTATAAATTTTCACCCGAAGATTATATTGCAAATGAAGACAAAGTAGTTGCTTATGGCACCTATTCGGGTACATATAAAAAAACGAACAAGTATTTTGAAGCAAGAGTTGCCCATATATGGAAACTGAATAATGGCAAGATTATCAGTTTTGAGCAGTTTGTAGATAGTAAATCGGTTGACGAAGCAATACGTTAAAACACTACTCCCAACAACGTGTGTAGGGCATAGCACTCTGTGGTATGCTCCGACACCATACACGGAACGATGAAGAAGTGAATTTCGCCTAAAATTATTCCCACTCCAACACATTTTACTTAAAATTACATAACTTTAATTGTAACGATTTACGGAAGGCAAAACTCCTCTTATCGCTATCACGTTGTTCTTCATTACCAGAAACCACTAACCAATGCTAAAATTCTTTAGAAAAATCAGACAAAATTTGCTTTTAGAAGGAAAAACTGGTAAGTATTTTAAATATGCTATAGGAGAAATAGTACTTGTAGTTATTGGAATTTTGATTGCCCTTCAAATCAATAATTGGAATGAGGCAAGAAAAACAAGAAATAAAGAATTGTCTTATTTAACCAATATTAAGAGTGATTTAGAATTGACTAATTCAGAAATTGATCAATATATATCCTCTCGACTTCAACGTGCAAATGCTGCAAATAGTGTTCTTGAACATTATAATGGAAAACCTGTAACAGATTGGAATGAATTTAACAAACATACAATTGATGTATATACTTGGCAACGGTTTTATCAAATAGATAATACATTTCAAGAGTTAATGAACTCTGGAAATTTTGAAATTATTTCTAATGATTCTATAAAAAACGGATTACTTACAGTTAACCAACTTTATAAAAAGCTCAAATATTCAGAAGACCATTTCCGATATGATGCAGAAATAACATTATACGAACCATCATACAGAATGACTGACATTTATTCGTTATCTAATAATTATTTCTACCAAAAATCAAACGGACAGAATGGAAATTTGGGAAATTTGACTGAAAGTGACTTTAAGGAAGTGTTGAATGACCAAACACAAAAAAATGGATTTGCATTTGCAGCTATGTATTTCAAGGGTTGGAATAGCCAACTATTGAATATAAAAGAGAAAAATGAGAAAATTATTGATTCAATAAATAAGGAAGTGAAAAAATAAGGAAACCACAACAATGGCTATAAGTAATTGCTTGTTCTCGCCTACTTCTGAAAATCCTTGCGAATTTTCAGTCTGGTGCGTACTTGCGAAGTTAACCGCTAAACCACGCAACTACTCATAGCCGAGACCATTTTCACTAATTAAAAATCAAACACAATATGACAAACCAATCAGATTTTCAAAGTATCCATTTGGCTGACATAGGGTTTGACAATTTACTAGAATATGACCAAAATGAAATTGAAGCAATTCTAAGAACACAATCAATAAAAGATTTAAGAAAAGTCCTTGGTGATCTAACTGAAGAAGGTCTTGAAATGACATTTAAAAAAGGCAAACAAATCCAAGCTAGAGATTTTGATGCTTATGAGAATTACGAGAAAGAAATACCTGAAATTCATTCAATTACAATTCCAAAAAAACTTGGCCATAAATGAATTTGAAATTTTAAATCAAAATCTCAATGGGAATATTACTTTATTCGGCAAATTAGATCCAGCACTACAGGTATTTACGTCTTTAAATGAAACCAAATACCTATACATAGGTACAATTTCAAATACAAGTGTAAAATGGATGGGAAAAAATACTATTCCTTTGATAATCCCAAAATTTCAACAGGGTATCGTGTATCTCGATTTCAAAGACCCAATCATTTAAAGTTGTTTAAAATGAAGGCGATAACCTAAGAAACGTAATGAATCAGAATGTTGATTCATTCACTGATGCTTATTCCTATGTGTTTGACCCCCTAGTTCTTGAGGTTTGACCCCCTATGTGGATAACTCGCTATTTCAAATTTACAATTATATTTTAGATCTGTTTCTGAGGCTTTCCCCTTTGAGATCAATTC
>NZ_JAJNKA010000016.1 GCF_021533215.1 Portibacter lacus
CCAGGTCCTGGTAATCATCCCGGTTCCATTGCATCCTGATAAATCTGCTACATCTGCAAACGTCGCTTCTACTACTCCACAATTATCGGCTTCGTCTTCTACATCGCCTGTATTTGCAATTGTTGGCTTTACTTCACAATTGATCGTAATAGCTGATGGGACAGTGAAGCTTGGCGGTGTGGTGTCTTGAACAGTAATGGTTTGCTCTTGCACATTCATATTTCCACAGGCATCAACTAAGGTCCAGGTCCTGGTAATCATCCCGGTTCCATTGCATCCTGATAAATCTGCTACATCTGCAAACGTCGCTTCTCCCACTCCACAATTATCGGTTTCGTCTTCTACATCGCCTGTATTTGCTATGGTTGGCATTACTTCACAATTGATTGTAATATTTGATGGGACGGTAAAGCTCGGCGGTGAGGTGTCTTGAACAGTGATGATCTGCTCTTGCACATTCATATTTCCACAGGCATCAACTAAGGTCCAGGTCCTGGTAATCATCCCGGTTCCATTGCATCCTGATAAATCTGCTACATCTGCAAACGTCGCTTCTCCCACTCCACAATTATCGGCTTCATCCAATACATCGCCTGTATTTGCAATTGTTGGCATTACTTCACAATTGATCGTAATATTTGATGGCACGGTAAAGCTTGGAGGTGTGGTGTCTACAACATTAATAATTTGCACTATCATATTGCTTAACCCACAAGAATCAACAACCGTAATAGTTCTTTCTACGACTCCAGTATTATTACATTGACCTAACGAAGGTAAAAATACTTCCATCGTATCTGAAATCCCTGATATACTAGAAATTACTTCAACCTGCCCGATTAAACTCTTATGTGTATAATCTTCTTCACACGAAATAGTAATCGGTGATTGAATATTCAAACTTGGGACTGTATTCCCCAAAATAATGATATCCACCATATCAAAAACTGGATCGCAAGTATTATTCCCATCTACATTCCAGGTTAGACTTACCGTATTCCCAATTTCAGAACTTTCAGGTGTATAAATTGCCAAAGGATCATTAATATTTGAAAACATTCCATCTCCACCAGTCCATATCCCTGTTTCCCCACTGGCCAAAGTAGCTGCTAATTGGGCATCTTCATCATAACAAATTAATAAATCTTCTCCAGCATTTGCAATACTTTCATTTTCAATTGTTATCGCAAATGATGAAAATGCTTCACACCCAAATCTATCAGTAACTGTAGTGCTGAAAATTGAAGATTCTGTGACATCGACTTCAATTTCAGGAGTGGTTTCACCTGTATTCCACAGGTATAAATAACCTTCATGCCCTCCTAAATTTTCATGTTTCAAAGTACCTGAATATGATTCACATACTGTTGTATCCATCGCTGAATTCGTCATCACATCAATAATAAATCCACTGTTATATGATATGGAATAGACTATACATGCAGATCCTGTAACACCTAATTCATTTTCAAAAGAAACTGTCACCGTATCATTACCATTAAAATCATCTGGAGGAGTATATAATATACAAATATCTCTAATCGCAGAAGCACTAGATTGAGAATTCGCAGTTACTATTGACGTGATTTGATAAGTCTCTCCACAACCAGCAAAGTCCAAGCACATTTCATTAGGTTCACCAGCACAAATAGTATCCGAGTAAAAAAAGGTACTAGGAAGTCCGTTTTCTGGATCAACTATAAAGATTCTCTCTTCAAAAGATGAAAGGTACCCAAAAGTGCCACTTGCACCATCGCCAACAATTAGCCCAGCAGTAAAATTAATATCTGCTGTAATTGTATTTTCATCTTCAACTTCAGAATTTGGAATTGTTACCGCTATATGCGCCGGACTTAATCCAGGAACGACATCCGTAATAGCATTGCCAATATCATTAACTAATGTGTTATTAAATCTCAATGAATTAAATCCAGAAACAGGAATAATAATTTGCACCACATTTTGGCCTGCATTAAATTTTGCAAAACTAATACTAGTAGAACCTGAACATTCAGAAATCGGTCCTGCTATTCCCATTCCTACTTCTTCAGAAGACTGGCCTGTGATATGATAAACGTACGAAGGCTTAGAGGTATTTATATAATGTGATTCTCCTTCTGTATTGCCTCCTAAGTAATATTCATAGAATTGGCCTGCATCTAAAATAACCTCAGGACTTGCATTTCCATCGATATAAACACTCGTATTATTATCCACAGCTATAATGATCGCGTAATCATCATCAGCATCGACTCCACCTCTAACCACAACATAATCGTTGCCCAAACTTTCAATCGGGACTAACTGATCTATTCCGCCATCTAAATCACCACCTTCTAAAAGCCTTGAATGCTGTGAACCTGAAATAGCAGCAATGTCCTTAGTTGAAGTAATTTTTATACCTGAAACCGTTACGTTGTTTTCATTATCTTTTATCAAGTAAGTTTCTCCCCTATTAAGGGTAACAGTATGTGGACTAGTTATCCCTTGCATAGGTACATCAAATATAAAAGTTACATCCGTATCATCTTCCACAGCCATGACTGATATAAAGTGATTCTCTGATAAACCAGTTCCTTGATTTCTCGCAATTGCCATTCTGGTTTGACTACCTGCAATAAATGAACGCCCTAATGCTTCTATACCTTTACCAGTCATTAAAACTTTATTATTTCTTGCGTCAATTTTATAGATAAGCTGGATAGGGAAATCAGAAGTTACGATTACACCATTATCCAACTCCTTTGCATTATTGTTGGGTGTTTGCATAATATTCTCCCCTTGCAAATCTACTGTTAATGAATTCATACTATTTACAACACCTGAATAAGTGTATGACCCATCTGCAGAGGTAATGTTAAAATTTGCTTCGGGAAAAATTGTAGATATATTAAAAGAAGATGGTTCCATATAATCAGTATTGCCTGCATTAGACATTCTCCATACTGGTGGGATGTAATATGTTAAGGCATTATCACAGTCAAATTGCTCCATAACACCATCTTCTATACAACTTAAATCCAATTCATCTATAAACTGGTCTCCATCGTTATCTATGCCATCTGTACAATCTTCAATTTCTGACATGGTGTCATAAGGGTCTTCACAATAAATTTGGGCAACCCATCCTGCCCTATTGGTGCTGCCATCAGAAATAAAATGAAATGTCAGACAGTTAGTTGAAGCAACAATTAAACTACGCATATCTCCTTCATTTCCGTTATAAGTCCCAATTAGTGAAGAACTTGTATTCGGACCATCATATATAAGAAAATCGTCAGAACTATGAACATTAAACGCTGAAAAAATAGCACGAATTCTTCCACCTCCGTTATCTGAGCAAAAAGTTGAAACTATATTTTGATTATTGCCATAATTTGATCCAGTTCCTCCAGAATCTGTAAACGTAGTGCTACAGGTATTAATCACCTGAGCTACCATAGTTGTCGGGCTAAAAAAATACAGCACACTCAAAAGCATAATCAGCACAGATTTACACTGCGAGTTTACTAGGTGTTTAGTCATTTTACTTCAAAATATTTATATTAGACTACTTCCCATTCAAATGAAATAGCCTAGTTAATTTTATTCCAGGTAACGATTTCTCATCGTGAATAAAATCAGAACATCCCTATTCTAGCATGAAAAGTAATAATAAATAGTTCATTCTATATCTTTTACATAGAATTATTTTTAATATAAATTATAAAAATTTATATTATACTGATAAAGTGTTAATTAAACATTATTAAATATTTTAATATCAAATTTATATATCTATAAGTGTATCACTTTTAATAAAAACGTATTATATAATTCACTTTTGGTCAATAAGAAACATATCACAAAATAGAACCCTATGATAATTCATATTATGATTTTATTAATACACTTTTTCTGAACTAAACAAGGCTTATTATTCTTTATTTGTATATTTGCATCCTAATACTTGAATGAACACATATGGCAATTTATATAACAGATGAATGTATTAACTGTGGAGCATGTGAACCTGAATGCCCTAATAATGCAATTTATGAAGGTGGAGTTAACTGGCAAATTGCTGAAGGAACAGGAGTTTCTGGAAAGTATGAGCTAGAAACAGGTGAATTTGTAGACGCAGAACATGATAACGAACCAGTCAGTGATGAATTCTATTTTATTGCTCCTGATAAATGTACAGAATGTAAAGGTTTTCATGATGAACCTCAGTGTGCAGCTGTTTGTCCAGTGGATTGTTGTTTACCTGATCCAGACAGGGAAGAAACAGAAGAAGAATTGTTAGCAAGAAAAGCTAGACTACACTTATAATTTGTAGGCTACTCCTACATTAATATAGGACAATCTATTCTTTGAATCCAATTTGGCTTCAGTTTTCAGAATTTTATTCAAACCATAATTTGTAGTAAGGTTGACGCCTAATTTATTGGTTATCTCATATCTATACTGACCTCTGAAAGCAAAGTTATGCTTTGTTAATAGGTTATTATCATTCAGAGTAGAAACTCCTAAGAAACTATTAGAATTGGAAAGGCTCGTCACAATTTCAGCAAGATTTATTTCATCATTATATCCTTTTATAAGATAACTATATTGAACTCCCAATCCTACATGATGTTTTTGAGTAATCTTGTAATTTATCTGCAGTGGGATATTCAGAAAATAGAGTTTGGTTAATTTCTGAGACACAAGACTGTAGTATTTCTCAGATATTTTATTCTTACCAAGCTCCTCAACTGTATTATACCCGACAAATTCATCTGTCACTTCGGTTGGAGCGCCAAAACTAACATCAAATTCTTCAGTCCTATAATTAGATAAAAAACTATAATTTTTATTGCTTAATAAAAAATGAATCCCAGTTTGTAATTCCCAACGGCGGCCTAACACTTTTCCAGCATTAAAACCAAATTCAGGCCCTTTTACATCAGAGGCTAATGGAAAGGCATACCCAGCATAAAATCTAAAGAATATTGGATTAGGATTCATAATTTCTACAATTTCGGGAGATTCGCTGATTCTATCTTCAATTAAAAACATTTTAAGATCTTGACTTGACAATCCATCTAGTAAATTTATGGATGGCTTTTTAATTATCGCTTCAACCTTTTCCGTTTGATTGCCACTATCTTTAATGCTTGTGTCATGTTCGAGGTTAGAATAGGATTTCAACTTAATTTCTTCAATACTTGTTGCCTTATTTATATCATCATCTGAAAAGTTAGTGCTTTCATGACTATTCTGACCATCACCCTTTTGAAGAAGGCTAGGTAAACTATGGTCACCACTTAGGTTTTTCACAGGAGTAATATTTACAGCTTCGCTTTCACTCCTTGCTGTTTTAGGTAAAACGGAAGTTTCTTGGATTGTGTTATTTACTAAGAGTTCAGTAGTTATCTTTTCTTTATTCACTTTACTTTCCAGGTTCTCATCTAATGCGACATCTTCAATTTTTGTCTTGACATCATTTTCTAAAATTAAATTATTTAATGTAAAATAACCTAAAGTAGAAGCAACCATGCCGAACAATAGAAAAAAGATCAAAGCTCTCCTTCTATTATCTCTTACAGGCATTTCTTTATCGAGCAATGCCTCCATCGACTTCCAGCCTATTTCGCTAAGATCTTTATGTTTATTATCCTGCATGATTAAGTGTTGCCTTTGATTCTTTAATTATTTCCTTTAATTTTCTACGAGCTTCAGATAGATGCCATTTAGATGTTCCTTCACTGATGCATAGCTTTTCTGCAATTTCTCTGTGATTAAAACCTTCTATAGCGTAAAGACTAAAAACTTTGTGAGTATTACCAGATAATCGATTGATAAGTAAGATCAAATCATCATAGAAAAGCCTTTCTAATATGGTTTCATCTGATTTCTTTTCTGGCTCTTCGAAAATCATAAACTTTAAGTACTTATTCTCCTTCCGAAAATAATCGGACAAACTAGTAAATATGATTCTTCTAACCCATCCTTCGAATGAGCCACGATTTTCAAAATTTTGAATATTCTTGAATACTTTTAGAAATCCGTCATTAACTACCATCATGGCAGTGTCTTGGTCAGATGTATATCTGAGACACATAGCAATCATCTTAGAGAAATACATTTTGTATAACTCTTCCTGGTAGCGCCTTTTATTAGCAATACAACCCGATATGATTTTATCTAATGAAGAACCCATTATTTAAATAGACGGAAGGAAATAGAAAAAGGTTGGCTAAGGGTATAAAAAAAGGCTAGGAAATTTAAATTCCTAACCATCTTTCGTAATCCTCTTCTGGGCCCATGGCAATCTTCCGCTTTCTGGAAGTAAAAATTAGAAAACTGAAGAAGGATTTGAGCAAGCTCTTTAATTTGTTCATAATAGTTGGATTAATAATGTTACTTAATAAAGTTAATTTTCATAGTGTCAAAGAATTCAAAATACATTTTGCAACTTTTGAATAAAGTCATATAATGTTCTGCACATCTCAAATTCTTCCTTCTATATAATAAGAACGATATTAGATTCAATTATGTTGATGCTAATATGTTAATAATTTATAATTTTTTAAAAAATGTCTTACAAAAGCATAAATCAGTCTAAAAATTTGATTTTATCAAGATTATTTAACTTTCGTTCAATATTTCTAGATTTCGCTCCAGCCGTTTCGATTATCTTATTTGCCTCTAGAATTTTTCTTTGAGTTTTATCTAAAATATCTCCGAACTTGTGAAATTCATTTTTTACTACATTTAGTAATTTCCACACTTCACCAGTTTGTTTTTCAATTGCTAAGCTTTTAAATCCTTGCTGCAGTGAAGATAAGAATGCCCCTAAATTACTAGGACCTACAATCATTATCTTATATGCACTTTGTACATCCATTATTAAGCCAGGAATTCTTAAAACTTCAGCATAAAGACTTTCTGTCGGCAAAAACATGATACCGAAATCTGTTGTGTATGGTGGATAGACATATTTCGTGTTTATTTCAGAGGCCATTTGCTTAACAGTTACTCCTAATTGTTTCCGCTTCTTTGTAATTTCATCTTTATCATTGCTTTCATACGCATTTAATAGATGTTCATATATATCTAGGGGAAACTTAGCATCTACAGGAAGCCAGATATAGGGCAAACTTTCTGTATTTCCTGGAAATTTTATTGCGAATTCAACATGGTTTCTCGTATTGGGAATTGTCGTTACATTTAAAGAATATTGATCTTGAGTCAACAATTGTTCTAGTAGATTACTGAGTTGTATTTCCCCTAAAACACCTCTTGATTTTGTATTGGACAATACTCGCTTTAAGTCGCCTACCCCATTCGCTAAAATTTGCATTTCTCCAAGTCCTTTCTGAACTTTAGTTAACGAATCAGAAACCAATTGAAAAGAATGGGTCAACCTAGTTTCAAGTGTCTTTTGTAATTTTTCATCGACTACAAATTTTATTTCTTCTAATTTCTTGTGTACTGTTTCATCTAACGACTTGCTACTTTTCTCTAGCTCCTCAAAAACAAACTGGTGATGATTGGCTGTATTTTCTAGTTGACCAAAAATTGACTTCTGGAAATTAAAAAAGTTTTCTTGAACATGCTTATTTAGACTAAGTTCTAACTGATTAGAAATAGCCTTCTGAGACTGGAAGGATTTCTGGTGTTGGATTAAGTTGATGAACAAAATACAAATCACTAGAATTAGCATGATGATAATGACAACAAGAAGCTGGTTCATAGTACAAATATATATTATATTTTTATTTAATATATACCTTAATAAGAAATTTTGTATTTTAACTTTTATAATTCGATAATTAATGAAATTAAGAAACCTATTTGCCAAAAAAATAGACCCTGCAATTCAACATTCGATAGAATTAAAAGCTTTATCGAAAGTACCGCTGGCCGAACGAAATTTGACGTGGGATAAGAACTTTATGAAGCATGCTGGTGAAGCTCATCTAGCTTGTAGAATTCCACAAATAGAAAAAGGAGACGATGGATTCCCATATTTCCAGCTTGAAATCCCAAATGTAGGTGCTCCATTTCAGGCGTATACCATATCTAAACTAATCGAAGATCATTTATTAAAAGATGGTTTGGGTGCATCTATCACTGCTTATGGTGAGAAACCAGAAATGAGATTTTCTTATGGGGAACTCCTGAACTACCATTATAGGAAATCGTTCAGAAGCAACTTGCAAAACTGGCTACCACCCTCGCCTACTCAGTTTCAAAATGAAAAAGAAATATTAGGTGGGAATCCAACAGCCAGTATATTACATCCACTGACTCGTAAAGTTATACTAGCATACCTTGTGAAGAATAATTACCATTTTCCAAAGGTCTCTTTATTGAATATTATGACAGAAAATGGAATTATGAATCAACTTGTATTCAATCTAGTTCCTTCGAAGTTTAATAGTGAAAAACATTTTCAGGCGGTGTTAAGCAGTTTGAAGTGGTACCTTCCAGTACATTACACTTATACATCTATGCCAGAGCACTATCTTGGAGAATTATTTTTTGATTTATAGAACAATTTAACAGAAGTAAATTCTTTTTAAATGAAATCTACCTTATAAATCATCATGAGATGCCTTATATTGTGAAGATTATAAATAATGTGTCAAGTGATTGACGCTCAAAATACTATTAAACATAAACTTTGAAAGAGAAAAAATTTCTAAGGAATTGGGGACTAGGTATTATTGTGGGTTTCATCATTTATAAAATTATTATGGCTATAATTACGTAAATTTAAATCGCATGATGATCCACACATTTAGTGCAGAAACCTATATTAAAAGGAGAGAACAATTAGCAAAGACCATTTCTAACGGGAAAATATTCTTATTAGGAAATAGAGAAAGCAGTGTTAATTTCAAAGATAATTGGTATCCATTCCGACAAGATTCTACATTTTTATATTATGCAGGTCTGAATATTCCCAGCCTTGATTTAATCATTGATACAGATACAGGAGAAACAACACTTTATGGAGACGAGTTAACGATAGAAGATATTGTGTGGACTGGGCCACTTCCTACGGTCAAAGAAATGGCTGAAAAAGTTGGAATCACAAATGTAAAACCGTTATCTGATCTTGCTAAAGATTTAGGAGGTAACATTCATCACTTACCACCATATCGGCCGCTTCATCAGATGAGAGTTGCAAGTTTAGGAGATCACTCTGAAGAACTTATAGAAGCAATCGTAGCACAACGAAATGTAAAATCACCAGAAGAGATTGATTCTTTACATGAAGCATGTACTTTCACTAGCCACATGCACTTAGAAGTAATGTCTAAAGCTAGGCGTGGAATGCATGAATATGATCTGGTGGCGATAGCTAAAGCATTTGGTGCTAGTAAGAATGTCGATTTTAGTTTTTTACCAATATGTACAAAACGTGGTCATGTACTTCATAATCATTCCTATGATAATGTCTTAGAACACGGAGACATGATTCTTTTCGATAGTGGTCTGGAATCCACTTTGCATTATGCAGGGGATATGACAAGGACATTCCCTGTCGATAGAAAATTCTCTGCAATACAAGCAGATATGTACCAAATTGTTCTTAATGCGCAGAAGGCAGCCATTAGAAAATCAAAAGTTGGTGTAAAGTTTCTTGATGTTCATTTAGAATCTTCTAAAACTTTAGTAAAAGGTTTAATTGAGTTAGGCATCATGAAAGGTGATCCAGAAGAAGCTGTTGCTAATGGTGCACATACTATGTTTTTCCAATGCGGCCTAGGTCATCTTATGGGACTCGATGTTCACGATATGGAAAACTTAGGAGAACAGCATGTAGGTTATGGCGGTGGAATGATTAAAAGCAAAGAATTCGGATTAAAATCTTTGAGGTTAGGAAGATCTTTGGAAGAAGATTTTGTCATTACGATCGAACCTGGATTGTATATTATACCAGAATTAATTGATCAATTAAGTGCTGAAAAGAAGCACACTTCCTTTATCGATTACAAAGAATTAAATAAAATACGAGATTTCGGTGGTATTAGAATCGAAGATGACTACTTAATAAAGCAAGATGGAATCGAATTACTAGGAGAACCACTAGCTAAAGAAATCAAAGAAATAGAAGATATTAGATCAGCAAATCAATAATGGTCCATAGCGATACTCGGGCAGATATAATTTGGAATTATACCGGTACTTTTGATGTAGGTCCTCATCTGATTTTCAGATGTATTCCCACTGAGTACGAGTGCGGTGCCTAGTCCGAATTTATTACCACCCATAATGTCTGTTCTCAGCGTATCACCTACCATCAGAATCTCATTCCTCTTCAAGTTCTTTTTGTTGACAATGCGCTCATAAGCAAACATAAACATTTGAGAATCTGGCTTCCCAAAGTAAATGAACTTTTTCTTGCTAATCTTTTCTATCATTCTTGCAATTGCGCCAGTTGCTATGTTTACTTCCGTGGAAGAAACAGGATATGTATTATCTGTATTAGCCACAACCACTGGAATACTCTTCATTCTCAGAATATTAATAGTTTTATTTAAGTGCATCTGCCAATCATATCCTTCGTCATCCAGAAAAACTAGTGCTGAAACATCCTTTATATCTTTCAAATTAAAGTCTCGAATAGAAATAAAATTTCTTCCTGTTTCTTCTACATAGAATGAAGATTGCTTTGTTCCAACGTAAACAATAGTCCCCTTTTTGATTTTATTTTTCAAAAAAGCCAAAGCCATCATTCCTGAGCTAATTATATTTTCTTCGTTGACCATATCCATACCCAACCGGCGAAAGTTCTGTGCAAGCAATGCAGGACTTTTAGAAGAGTCATTTGTCAAAACAATTACCTCCTTGCCCATTTCTTTTAAGGTATTCACTGAATCTATAACACCAGGAATAATTCCATGAGCATTTTTTATTACTCCAAATGAATCAAGGAACACGGCTTTATAGTTTTTTAAAACCGATTCAAAGCTTCTCAGCTTCATTCTGTGCGACATAGTCATATCTTAAGATGTTTTAAATAGATATCAGTATCTAGATCATTGTCTAATTGAGGTAAATAATGATATGCATCTTCCTGTAATTTATAGCTGTAGTCATTATGGAAAAAACGTCTTCCTTCTCTCACTACATAGTTCAATATGAAGAATCGATAGCTTTCTTTGATAAAATGCAGCTCTTCTCCTGAAAAAGGAAAAACCTCGTGGTATGATTTGAGAAAGTGCATAAATCGATCTTCTTTTAAAATTTCAAATCCATAATGAAATGAAGTTTTGTCCCCTACTTCAGAGACGACTCTTGCCAGAAAGTAAAGATCCATTATTCTACTGTCTATTCTGAACCAATCATAATCCCATCGTGAGAAAAGCGAAAAATTTTCATTGACACTAAAGTTTCCAATATTCCAATCTAAGAATACAGGAATTTTATTAAATGACCTATAATTTAAAGTAGCTGCATTTACTAAAAACTTTTCTATGTGTTCATGTATTAATGGAGCATGAGCACCGAACTGCGTGTGACCATTATATAAGTCTGTTTTTAGATGTCTCAAATCATCATACAGATCTTTCTTTGATTCTGGAAGTGTATTTCTTATTTGATCACAGCAGAGATGAAAATGAGCTATGCTTCTTGCTAACTTAGTGATTTGATTCTCATCTAATTTCTTCGGAGGTCTTTGGTTAATTTTAACAGGCAAGTAAAATACAAGTGAAGCATCTATTTCTACATCTTTAAATCGATAGATGTATAATTTTTTTCCTTGCATTAAAGAGCGAGCTAAGAATCCATCAAATGGTAAACCCAAATTATTAGAAAGCACGTTGATTATCCTATGATCATTAGAAAAAGCTTCATGTTTTCCGAAATAGGATAATTTGGCAAACAGAATATTCTTATCCTCTAAGTCTATTTTATAAACAGCATTTGTAGATACTTCAATACTAATATTTGTAATATTTCTAATCTTCCTGGTATCCCCATAACCATCCCAAGCTTTCTGAATAATCGCTGTGTAATCAATCTGCATAAGAAGTTTGTTTGACTAAAGGTAATTTTTTTTCTGTCGTTGAAAAAGGAACACCTAAATAAACCAATAAATATTAGTTCTAAAAAATTAATTGGTAAATATGATAAAGTAAATGCCTTCTATTTAAAGATAAAGAATTTGCCTCCGTGTCACAATCATTACCTCGGGATAAGATGTGGATCCTTTTTCTTTTCTCTGATTAAATATATACCTATAAGGATTAAAAGTCCGCCGATCACATAAATAATGGAAAATTCTTCTCCATCTATTAAACCCCACATGACAGCAACAACCGGAAGAAGGTAAGTTACGGTACTTGCGAAAATAGGTGAAGTACTTTGAATTAGTTTAAAATACAAAATCATCGCTATTGCTGTACCCATAATAGTCAGAATACTCAAGTATCCCAAGGATTGCAATGTTTCACTATCCAAGTTTGTGTTTTCAAAGAAGCCAGAAAATATTAATAATACAAAAGAAGGAATCATCCAAATGGTGAAGACACCACCCGAAAGCTGCAAGGAAGGGACGTGTTGCAATTTCTCTTTTACAATTAATCCATTAGTTGCATAGCAAATGGTTGCTAATACTATTAATAAGGCATACCCAATTTGAGAATCGGTACTACTACTCTTAGAATAATACATCAAGAGAGCTGCTCCTATAAACCCAATCACTGCTCCTATTAATTGGAACCATCGACTTTTAATCCCGAAAAAGAGAAATCCGAGAACTAACACAAAAACTGGAACCAAAGAGTTAAGAATACCAGCGATCGAACTACTAATATGCGTCTGGGCAATTGGAAATAAAAACATTGGTAAAAAATTCCCTAAGAAACCTGATACGGTTACCCAGAATAAGGTTTTCTTCTTCATCTTTAATAAAGCCGGTATTCCATAGATGGACATTATCAGACCGGAAACGCCAACTCTGAATGCTCCTATTTCCAGCGGCGTAAAGGAAATAAGTGTTTTCTTAATTAAGATAAAAGAACTCCCCCAAGTAAGTGCTATAATGATTAATAAAAACCAGCGATTTTCTAGTAGATTCTTCATATCAATCTAAAAATTTGATCACAAGAAATAGATTTAAGACTTCATAGCACTTCTAACATTATTCATTACTTCATGAAGAATACAATATTCTAGCAATTATATGTAAAATAAAAAAGAGGCAATCTCTATTGAGAAAGCCTCTTTATTAGTATTTGCGGAGGAGGAGGGATTCGAACCCCCGGTACCGGTAAGGGTACGTCGGTTTTCAAGACCGGTGCATTAAACCAGCTCTGCCACTCCTCCGAAATAAAAACATTCTAATCATTTTTAGAATGGGACACAAAAGTACATTTCCTTTTTGAATTGAGAAATATTTTTTGGTTTTTTTTTATAAAAAAGGAAAAAGGCACGCAATCTTTTTTGCATGCCTTTTAGTGCTTCTTGTTTGAGTGGCTAAGCTGGCCACATGAAAACATTAACTAAACCTAATTACTAATTACTACTTACGTCTTATATATTTTTAAACTAATGCTGCCATATCTCTGATAAGAATACTCTTACGCTTGAAATATATTAGATTAGATTTTTTCAAATCATTTAATACGGAGGTGACAGTTTGCCTGCTCGTACCCGTAAAATTTGCGATATCTTGCTGGGTTAAACTATGTTTTAACAACATTTCAAATCCAACTTTTCTACCTTGATTTCTAGCATTATCTTTCAAGAAATCAATTATCCTTGCTCTTGCATCTTTTAAGATCATTGACTCTAATCGCATTTCCGTATTTTTCAGTTTTCTTCCTAACATGGAAATCAACTTCATACTTAACTGCGAATTAGATCTTACAACTTCTTTAAAGTCAGCAACCTTCATTATATAGTATACCGTTGCAGAATCCATTGTTTTAGCAAAATCTGCTCTTTTCTCTTCTCCAAGTAAAGACAGCTCACCAAACATTGCTTTCGGATGCAATATTGATTTTATAACTTCTTTGCCTTCTTTAGAATGAGTGCCAATTTTCAAAGTACCTTTTTCTAAGAAGTATATGGTATCCGTTAGGTCGCCGGCTTGGTATATAAAATGATATTTTGGCGATTCTTTTTTATCAATGATACTGGCTAACTTTACCAAATCTTGATTCGGAAGGTCCTCAAAAAGAGGAAAATTTCTTAAAAAATCTGCTTTAATCTGAATTTCCACGTCACTACATTTTTTATTTCTAACACTAATTTTAGATTTGATAATTTTCAAAACCGCATCTGTATAATAGACACTCACAACTCTCTCCTCCCCTATGTTTATATTTAAATAAGAACTTTACTATCGGGCACATATACGCTTAAGCCCTTTAAAATGGGGAATACTCGCTAATTTTAAAGCTAATATTAATTGATAAAAAAAAATATATGTTATTTAATTGATAAGGAAACTGGCACTACTTTTAGCATAACCTGTGAAAAGGCCTAGTCCATTTTCGAAATTTGTCTGACGAATAATTGGTTCCGATACAGAAATACTTTGAGAAACAACTTCTAGTGAATACTTTTCATAATACTTATAAGCCTCTTTAGTAATACTTCTTAATTCTATGTCTAGTAGATTACCAGTTAAAACTTCATCAGATGTCACCTCAAAGATGAGATCTTCCTCTAACTCTGCTTTAGAAATTAATAATTTATTCTCATTAATAATTGATCTTAGAGATACATTAGTATTTTCTATATCGCTTATTTCAGTCCTTAAAAAGGCTCCTTGATAACTCTTAAACTTAGGTATTAGCATGAAATACTCATTTTCTAAGTTCTTAAATCCGCAAGAAACTCTTATGTGACTTTCATCTATTTTCTCAATTAATACATTACTTAGAGTGTCCTTTACAGGTATAGATGTTTCTGCATAAATTTCCTTAATCTTTGAAGTCTTATCCGTTAATTCAACATGCAAACCATAAACTGCATTTGTTTCAGGTCGAAAGGATCCAAGAGACACAAAAGCTGCTTTAGAAGATATATATCTAAATCCTGGGTTATCTAATGGAACTCCATCTTTATAAAGGGTCACATTAGCACCTTCCTGTCCTGGAAAATAAAATCGGTCGTCAGTATTAATACCTATACTGGTATTAACTTTAACTTCTATTAAATCTTCAGTATTAATTTCTGAAAACGCAAACAATTTTGACTCTCCATCTGGAACTTCAAAATAAGCATCAGATTCACAAGATGTGAATCCTATAGATATCATAACAAGTAAGGCTATGATAGAACGAATTGTAAGTAGTGGTCTAATCATATCGTTAAGACGATACAACTTTTGATTGTCACACTTTAGGCAAAAAAAATTTACAAATTAAATTTGCATATTAACTACGTATGCAAAATATTTATAATATATGACTATGTAATTATGGAGAATGGAGTATATAATATATATACTCCAGAGAAATGTAGAAAGATTTTAATTTACGCTAACCGTAAGCTCTGTAGATGAATATCCTGTGAATAAACCCAAACCATTTTCAAAATTAGTATAAGAAATTACTGGTTCAGCAATCCCTGCAGATTGAGAAGCAACTTGCTTTGCAAAAGATTTATAATAATTATAAGCATCTGATGTAATAGATAACAATTCAAATTGTATTTCATCGATTAATAAATCGCCATCTACATTTTTTCTATTAGTAAATTCAATAGTTAATTCATCAGTTAATTTATCCTTATTAATTAATACTCCTTTATTATAATTAGAAATGTATGCACCTTCCCCTTCTTGATTAATATCTCGAACTAGTAAATTTTCTTTAACACCATTATTATCGAAATAAGCTCTTAAGATATAAAGACCATTTTCCATATCGTCAAAACCAATGTTAAAAGAAGCTACGAAATCTTTCATATTATAGGCTAGAAATTGCTCTTTAAGAGATTTTACTTTTACAACTTTCAAAGTATCAGGAATAGGAATCATCGTATTCCCTAAAATAGGATTAATACGATTATTTTCACTCAATATAACTTTAAGTCCATAATTTATGCCAGCTTCAGGCCTGAAAGCCCCTTGCGATACAAATGCTCCTTCTGAACTAATATATCTAAACCCCGGATCTTCTAGTGCAACACCATCGATCATCAGAATAACTTCTGCGTCAGATTGTTTCGGATAAATAAAGCTGTCGTCAGTATTAATACCAACTGCTGTGTTAACAAATACCTTTACCTTTTCTTTAGTAGATATTTCTGAAAAAGCAAATAATTTAGAATCCCCATCGGGAACTGTAAAAAATGCGTCTTGCTCGCAGGATGAAAATAGCAAGAGGGCGAATAAAAAAATAGTTAGTCTTTTCAAAGTATTCCTAGTTGGTTCCATAAATCTCAATGCAAATATACAATTTACATTTAAGTCCTCATTAATTTTAACATATTACACTTTTCTCATAAGTGATTGATTCTCATACAGTAAAGTTACAAATAATTTATTCTAATATCCATAAAAATAACTTTTTGCAAGATTACTTACTTATTACACTTAACATCATATGTAACCTTTAGAAAGTCAGACTGTAACTTAATGAAGGTAAAAGGGGTAAAATGGAAATTTGTTTCCTTTCGGGTTGGGTTATATTATCTTTGTTTCTTCTGACATAATAAAACAGGGGATTTTGCCAGTTAAATAAGTTGTAAACACCTATGGTAAGTTTTTGGCGTCCCCAAGCATATTTATTAAATATGTTAACCGAAACATCTATTCTTTTATAATCAGAGAGTCTGATATTATTTTTTTCTGTATAAACACTTATAAAATCCGGTGAATCTGGCCCTACCGGTAAAAATTGAGAGGGAACTGTAACTGGGTTGCCAGTTAAGTAAAGACCATTCATTGCTATTTCTATGTTACTATTTATTCTATAAGATGCACTCGTGTTAACCATATGCCTCCTATCATATCTAAAATAATAAGGATTTCCATTATTTACTTCATCAAATAAACGGGTAGCTTTAGACCATGTATACGAGGCCGAACCTTTGAATTTTCCTACATTCTTTACTAAAGTGGTTTCGATTCCATAACTTAAGCCACTTCCCGTAGGTATGTCACTTTCCCAGTTTGTGCCACTATTAATATCTAAAACAGGGCCTTCCCTTAAAGTAAGAATCTGACTTAAATTTTTGTAAAATCCTCCTATTTCTAAATGCCCAAATTCCGTAAACCTAGACAAAATACTTGCACTGTATTGCCAAGCACGTTCTGGCTGTAACTCATCTGTCGTAGGCAACCAAACATCTGTAGGCAATCCCAAACCTGATGTCGTAAGTAAATGTAGAAATTGGTTAGATCTAGAATAAGTCAATCTCAATAAAAAATCTTCTGATAATTCTGAATTTATGATTACAGAAGGTAAAAAGGAAATATAATTTTTCTTCCTTGATCTAATGAATGAAGCTCGTGCACCTAATACAACATCTATATTATCTGTCGCTTTTATCTTATCTTCAAAATATAAATTCCCCTCTAGACCCGATTCAGTTGTTGGGTCTAAATATTCTTTTAAGTCCGCTCTTCTCAGGACTTCGTCATCAAATACTATTGAATCTGATTCATTTACAACTGCTAAACCTGGATCAAACTGATGTCTAACTAAATCTAACCCAAACTGGAGTTGGTGGTAATTATTAGCATTCAGGTTAAAGTCAAGTCTATACCCTATATCTGTTATTTTACTTTGGAAAAGACTTCCATCATATTTTAATGTATTCGGTTCTAGGTCAATGGTAGATCTAGATTGTTCATTTTTGAAGGCATCAAACGAAAATTGAGAATAGTAAGCTGTAGAATTCATAAACAGCTTCTTGCCTATTTTTGTGCTTAACCTTGCAGAACCTATTCTATTCCCCCAGTTCCAGGCATTTTCATAATTATCAATAATATCTAATGAATCCTCTCTAGATTCACTAATTGTTTCATCACCGAATACATCTTTTCCCTCATAATAACTCAAATAGAAAGTAGAACTTTTTCCAACTCTGAAAGTCAGTTTTGCATTTAAGTCATAAAAACTATAAGATACTTGTCCATCATTCTGAGCAGCATTTTTGAAAGATCTCGAAAATGATTTTATCCATGGATCTATCATCGATCGTCGACCAGAAATAATAAATGAACTTCTATCTTTCTTAATAGGTCCTTCTAGAACAAACTTTGCAGAAATAGTCCCTAGTGAAACATCTCCTGCAAATTTCTTAAGGTTTCCTTCTTTCGTTCTTACATCTAACACAGAGGATAATCTTCCTCCATACTTAGCAGGAAATGCATCTTTGTAAAGTTTCGCACTTTTAACCATAGAGGTATTGAACACTGAAAACATTCCTAGTGTATGACCTGTATTATAAACTGGAACACCATCCATTAATATTAAATTCTGATCAATAGAACCACCTCTCACATTTATTCCTCCCAGACCATCAGCTCCAGTTGATACTCCTGCTTGCATTCCGGCAAGTCTAATTACATCAGGATCACCACCAAGGGCGGTCATATTATTTAAGATATGAAGTGGGAAAGTATTGACTTCCTGGATGTTCTCTTTCTTTACAAGTCTAGTATCCTCAATGATAATTTCATTCAATAAGATATTAGGCGTCATGCTGATCACATGATTTTTCTTTTCGTATGATAAAGTAGCAGTAAAAGCTTCATAACCTAAGTATGTAAATCTTAAATTGACGATACTATCTTTTGCCGTAAAACTAAAATATCCATATTCATTTGCAGAAACACCCACATTAAGTTTCATGCTATAAACATTCGCATATGCCAGTCGCTCCCTACTTACTGCATCTTCTATATATCCAGAAAAAATAAATTTGCCCACCTTATCCTTGAGCGGATTAGCAGTTATTATAATTTGGCCTCCGAGCATTTCATATTCCAGATTCGTGTCAGCGAGGATAACACTTAACACATCTGCTAAAGATTCTTTCTGAATATTAATAGAAATAATATATTCTTCAGAAATGACGGAAGGATCAAAGGCAATATTAATATCTGTAGCGGTACTTAGATCTACCAGAACTGCGGAAAGCGGTTTCTTAAAACAAGAATATGTTATATTCTTAGCGAATACATCATTCTGCCCAAAGGCTAATATTGGTAGTCCAAAAACGATTAGTATGAGTAGTATTTTCTTGTGCATAGGTTGTTACCTATCTGAATTGACAAAATCATGCCAAACTTGCATCAATAAAGGGTTTTTGCTCTATAAACAAAAAAAAGCTCTTGGAAACCAAGAGCTTTTAAAAATTATATTTTTTTTAAAATCTAATTACAAGGATCAGCATTAATAATATATTTATTATTCTCTACTTTCTCAATGGTTAAATTTCTATTCTTGTATACTCTTTCGATAACATTCAAAGCACTTTGAATATTATTTTTATCAAATTCTATCGGACTTGTAAATTCACAGTTCTCTAATCCTTCATTTCCGAATTCAAAATCTACATCATATACATCTTCTAAAACTCCGAAAACAAATGTGTATTTAGAATTAACAAACTTATACTTATTAGTGATAAAGAAATCCGCGTTAGAGACTGAAAGTAATTCTTTTTCTAGGAACATCTTCTTATCTGAATCGAAGTAACCTTTCTCATTCTTTGTAAGAACAAATGATTCACTACTTCCTTTAGGTTTGATTTCTACTGTCCCCGTTTTAACTTCTACTTCCATTAGGCCATCCATGTTTTCAGTATCAAAGGAAAATGAAGTTCCTAATACTTTAACATCTGCATCACCACCTTGTATAATAAAAGGTTTTTTTGCATTTTTTTCAATTTCAAAGAAAGCTTGGCCATCTAGAGAGACCACTCTTTCACTTCCATTAAATTTATCTGGATAACTAAAAGAACTTTTCTCGTTAATCCACACCTTAGAACCGTCAGGTAAATCTATTGACTTTATTTCATTCGAAATTGTCGATACCATCAGTTGATTAACATTAACAGATTGCGTGAGTTGCCAGACTAGAACTGAACTGATCAGAACAGCAGCGACTGCAGCGTACTTCATCCAAGCTTTAATTGGATTTAATGATAATACTTTAGTGGGTTGTGGAATAGCTTCTTTCTGTATTCGATTAGAAAATCGTTCGAAACCTTTATTTACATCAGGTTCGAAAGAAGGCTCATAATTTCCAGAAAGCTCCCAAATCTTGGACACATCTTTCTGTTCCTCTACATTCTGTGAGGAATTTTCCAACCAGTCTAGTAAAAGCCTCTTATCGGGACCTTCCAACTGATTAGTCAGTTGCTTATGCAACAGCGTTATTACTGAATTGTCATGCATAGTTTTAAGCGTATATGACAGTAAGACACCATTACTTTAATGTCCCCCTACTCTTTTTAAAGATTATTTTAAATCTTTATCAAGATAAGGGTTTACTGCTTTTTTCAAAATCTTTAAAGCCTTTGAAATTTGGTTCTCTACGGTTTTAATAGAGATTTCCAGCTGGGCAGCAATTTCCTTATAACTCATTTCCTCAAAACGACTCATCATAAATACGATGCGACACTTTTCAGGAAGTGTGTCAATGGAAGCGTTAATAATATCCTGCAATTCCATTGCTTCAAAGCTGTTTTCAGAGCTAGCAACAGAAATATTAATTACAGTATCATTATCATCACTATCAAACTTCATCTTCTTACTACGAATGTAATTCAATGCTTTATTGATAGCTGCGCGTTTCAAATAGGCTTTCAAAGAACTATTAATCTGAATCTTCTCCCTCTTTCTCCACAACTCATAAAAAACATCTTGGGCTAAATCTTCCGTCAGTACAGGATCTGGGATAATCTTATAAACCGCACTACATATATAAGAGTAGTATTGTTTAAAGATTTTTTCAATCGCACCGTCGTCAGTATCATTTAAAAAGCCAACAAGTTCTTTATCGGTATAGTTGCTCATACAAGGAACACTAAGGTTCAAAGATTTAAATTTAAAATAACTCTAATTTAGAAAAACACACTTTTGTCAAGCACTTATCGAAATTAAATTTTCAAATCATATAAAGCAACAATCATGCAATTTAATTCCAATTTCACATATTACATAATTTTATAATGTAAAAATTCAACAAAATCAACACGCTTCGTCCAAAAAAAAAATATTATATTTTTATTAACATATTAAACCACAATAAAAAAAAGTGTTTTACCGAACAATTAATGCTTATTCAATATTTTAATAGTATTAAACCTTACCTTTGAGTAAACAAAATTATTAAAATGAAAACTTATATTTTAAGACTATCCATATTTATTGCAGTGGCTTCATTCGCATCTTGTGACAATGCAACTAAGACTGCAGACACTATGGATGCTAAAGATGATGTGACTGTAGCGGAGATGAAATACACTATTAGTCCATTCTCAGAATCACCTGCTTTTACAGATGCTGCTATTCAATCTATGGATTATCAAAATGGTAAATTCAACTTTGGGGTTACAGGATCGGAATACAAACTAGGAAACCAGACTCCAGATGCTGAAGTGAAAATGTGCGCTAATTCTAGTAAGGGCCAACATATTCACTTAATTGTAGATAATGAGCCATACGCTGCTAAATATACTGCAGACTTTGACTATGAAATTGCTGATGGAGAACACTACTTACTTGCTTTCTTAAGTAGATCTTATCATGAATCGATCAAAACAGATCAAGCAAATGTTGCGCAAAAAATAGAAGTTAAGAACAATTCTATTGTTGCAGGAGAAGACATTAAGGAGCCTATGTTGTTTTACAGCAGACCTAAAGGAACTTATGTAGGTCAGAAGGACACAGAGAAAATCATGCTTGATTTCTACCTCGCTAATACGACACTAGCAGCCAATGGTAATAAAGTAAAAGCTGAAATAAATGGTGAGGAACATATGTTTGACAAATGGCAACCATATTTTATAGAAGGCTTACCAATGGGAGATAATACAATCACCTTGACCTTAGTAGATAAAGATGGTAAAACGGTGGACACTCCGTTAAATCCAGTAACTAGAACCTTTAAATTAGAAAAAGATCCAGCTCCAGCTGACTAATTCTTTTCTTAAAAGATATAATAAAAAGACTGTCACTAACTGGCAGTCTTTTTTTTGTCGTTAACTGAGCGGTTCCTATATACAATGCCCATAAATTGACATAAATACTGAGTATTATCTAATCAATAAACTCTAACAACCTATTCCTTCTCTTTCCATATTTCAAACCAGACGTGATTCATTTCAAAACGTTTTAATAAGTCTCCATTAAAATTATCTCGCCTTTCGTCTAGTTCCACATTATTAAAAATGTAGATCGCTTCCCTACTTTCTTTACCTCCATTTACATTTTCAAAGGTTTCTGAAGTTTTCCGGTAACCTGCTTTATCATCAGTCAATGCGATATACATAAGAAACTTTGTATTAATCCTTTCTTTGTACCATTCATTCTCTTCTAGGAATTCGACAGCCTCCATCTGCAGTGGACAATAGCTTAGATAAGATAAATTGACATCATTTACCGCTTTTGGATTCAATAATTCAAAAATGAATAGTGGAACAAATACGATAAACAAATAAGGTATATATTTCTTGAATACACTATCGGTTAGTAAAAAATAAATCGGGATGAATAGAATGTACAAAAATGTGGATAGCAAATATCTGACGGTATAAAAATTAGCCGCAGAAAAGAGGCAATAAATTATGATGAAAATAAAAAACAATAGAATTATTTTCTCTCGCTCTTTACCTTTTATAAATCTTTCGATTGCAAAATGTCCTGCAAACAAAATGTATAAGACAGTAATTACAAAATGATTGCCGTAAAATGTATTAAAATATAAACTGATTAGGATGCTTATTATTATAAAGACTATGGAGGCAAAATTTTTCTTCAACACAATATGATAACCGTATAAAAGAATAAACGGCACAGTTATCAGAAATCGCCATTGATTCCATACTTGATCTTTAATTGTTGAACTAAATGCTATAATGACTCTATTAATATCGCTCTTAATCAACCCTGTATGTTCTGGGTATAAATACCAGCCAAAAACTGCTTTCAAATAGATCATGTGAGCTACTAATGCTAGTATGGGACAGATATAAATAAAACCGCTCTTTATGATCTCAATAAAACTTCGCTTCTCTGCAATGTTCTTAATAAAGTCATACAATGCAATTGCTCCGATGATCAGAATTCCTGTTTCTTTCGTTAGAATAGTCAACACGCCAAAACATATATATAATAGTGTCCTGCCTTTCACATAGAAGTAAATACTACATAACGTTAAGGTAGCAAGCAGCATTTCAGGTAAGACAATAGAAGCTTGAGCTACAAATAAAGGTTGGATACAAAGAAGTAAGGTAACCCAAAAAGTTACTTGATCATTTTCAAATGTTTTAAGAAGCGCTACAGCAGTAAATAAAAATCCTATGGTTATGGTCAATGCAAAAAAATGCATACTAAAAAAACCACTTCCAAAAATTAAGATCCATGAACTTCCAAGAAAATGAAAAAGTAGTGGATGTCCTCTAGAATAATCTAGTGGAATAGAATCTGGTAATAAGGAAGGTCCAATTTCTGCCATCGAGCGAATTGCAGGTGCATAAACCCACGATTCATCCCAAAAAAAACTAACATTTAGGTGAAAAAGCTTAAAAATCACAAAGATCATGATCAAAAGATAAGGACTTAAACTTCTGACTACCTGACTGTTATACATAAATTAGCGAAAATTTTAATCAAATATTGAAAAAATTTACATAAATATGCAATATATATTATTTTTGCAGCGCTTTACGAAGGTAAATATATGGTGGTTGTAGCTCAGCTGGTTAGAGCATCGGTTTGTGGTACCGAGGGTCGCGGGTTCGAATCCCGTCTTCCACCCCACTTAAGACATTATTCTGAAAAGGATAATGTCTTTTTTTTTTGCAACACTTCTACCTATCCAACTCAGACTAAACCTCTTACTATTCTATATTTAACTAGCTAGCTACAGTTTGACAATTTTATATACTTCCGAAGCTATCTTTAGGAAGTAAATACCAGAATGCAATGAAGACAGATCTATTTTATGATCCATTCTTTCTTTCTTTAGTAATCTGCCATCCATGCTAAGTATATGATAAGCCATATCTTCTTCGAAATCTCCTCTTATAAAGACAACATCATCTACAGGATTAGGAAATATTTCTAATCTAGCTGAGGAAATTGATGAAATAGAGCTGCTTTGATCCACAATGATCGGAACCCCTACTCTATCTGAAACACAACTAAGAGCAGAAACAATAGTTTTCCAATTATAGAAGGAATAATAAGAATCTGGCGTTCCAGTGGATGCCTGAATAACGACATTACCATCCTTCGATTTTAAATCATAAACACTCTCATTGTAAAGGCCTCTAAAAAGCCTAGGAGATCGTGAGCCTAGATTTTCCTGATTATATGCTTCATCGGTCGTTAACAAATAATAAGAAGCAGGTTGCATTTTGAATCCTAACTGAATTACAGAGTCTGTAGGAGAGATGAATACTTCTTTTTCATGAATTACCGTTCCCCAGTAATCTTTAATCTGAATCCTCCTCATCGCAGCCGTATCCGTGTAGCTATTGACTGATTCTAAAATCGTATTGTAATGCTCTACTGAAAAGATGACACCGCCATTTATATGACTTGGTGGCAATCCAAATTCACTTGCAGTCAAATCTATTTGGATAGAATCTATAATTTTCTTGCTTACTCTATTTTCAGCAAATATGATCGTGTCCGATTGCAAGTTCGCTATAACAAATTCATTCCCTTCAGCTAAAGCAGCTTCCGCTGATTCTGTCTCAAACCAAGAAATATCACTTCCAGTTACTTTAAAAATTGCATCATCTCCTTTCATGATGGTATCGATGCTAAATGCTGGAGTATCCACTATGAAAAGGTTAGCATTGTAAATTTCAGAGGTTAATGTATCACATAGATGATAGGTTGCATATACTGGCTCACCTGCAGACGCGAGATAAGTAGTGGCTTTTATCTTATTGTTCCACCACACACTATCATACTGAGTTTCCAGCACTATCATATCACTTGCGCAATATATCGCCTCAGGATCAACCGCCGAAATAAAAGGCTTCGCTATTTCAGATACGTCTCGAATATAAAGAGAAGTAGATGGAAACGTACAACCAGATTCATCTGTAACAGAAATTTTATATAAGCCTGAGTTCTCGACTTCTATCGTCTGACTTGTAGAACCATTGCTCCATTTATATTCAGCAAAATCTGGAGAGGTCAATGTTAGAGTAGTATTAGAGCAAATTATATCTTCCTCATAATTCAAATCGATCTGCTTGTGAATACAATCTGAATCATTGACTATGTAGTTATTATTTACCTCTAAGTCAATATAAACACTTCGATATCCATTGGGCCATTTCACAACTAATGAATCAATTGTTGAGTGAGTCCCTAATCCGAAGATGACAGACAATGAATTATTGATTCCATAGCTTTCTCCCGACCTAAGTTCGTAAGATTGAACTCCCCAGTCTCCATACAATTCACATGTGCTTCCTATGGCATCCGAATTTCCATTTTCGGACATTAAATTAACTTTAAAAAAGGTATTATCATTTTTATGATTAATCATGATTTCATCAGCAACGTAGTCATTTTCGTCAGTAATGCCATTACTGTAACTATTATAAACATCCCAAAATCCATCATTATTTAAGTCTCCGACTGCAAGTGATACCGCTTCTTTATTTCCGAAAAAATGCGGATCCTCTTCAAACTCTAACCCGCCCTTATTCCAGAACAATTTTGACTTGATCCCACCTATTAAAATATCTTTCAGTCCATCATTATCAAAATCACGTATAATCAATTGTAATCCTTCGAATAGTGCATTCCAGTTATCTTCCGTATCTACAATCGAATAACTACCATCTCCATTGTTCTCATAAATATTATTTCCTCCCGTATGGTTGATGACAACGACATCCTTATCTCCATCATTGTCAAGATCTGCAAAATCAGAAACCCAAGATTGTTCTCCATCATCCAAACCATAATCTCCTGCTTGTTCTAAGAAACCGCCTAAGCCATCATTAACAAATAGCTGGTTGATTCTCCTAGGATCCGCAGCGTCATTTACTCCAAGTCTGCATTTCGATATGTATAAATCAAGATCACCATCATCATCGAAATCCGTCCATATAGATCCATAATTCCCTGAAGCATCCTCTCCTTCATAACCGAAATCTATCCATTCTACCTTTTCATAACTGCTGCCATCAGCATTTCCAAATATTTTTGGTGGCCCATCATCATCATTTACGTACAAATCGAGAAATCCATCTCCATTAATATCTACTAGAGATATATTCTGTGTGTAAAAAGTGGCTTCCGTTTTGCTAAATTGTAGATAATCTTCTGAACCTGCAAATGCTTTGTAAATCTTGATTCCATCATAATAACCACCAACAAAAATCTCTTTTAGTCCATCATTATCTAGATCTCCTACTCCTAATGCTAGCTGATCGAAAGTAGAAACCAATCCATAATCTTTAGCATAAAACTCCTCGGAATTATGGCTCTGATAAAAAACTTTTAAATGATTTCCCTTGTCTAAAGTGACTATATCGTCAAGTAAATCATTATTAATATCGACAACGGCAATAGGAATTTGGGAATGAATTTCTATATTTCCGAAAGCTTTTTGATTTGGTTGAAAAGAAACTTGCCCTAATAGGTAAATGGGCAGCAATAATAAAAACAAACACTTTAACTTCAACACTATATACATTTAAGTAAATCAAAATATAAGATTACTTTCGCAAGTTAATAAAACTAAGATTCATTTATCAATTAATCAAATACATAAAATTTCTACTCGTTGCTAAAAACCTGCGAGGACTGAAATCTACCTCTTTAACAGATTGGTACAAGCAAGTCGTGCAAGATAACGAGGATGATTCTGCTTTTTCTATCATAGAAAAATTAAGAACGGAGCTGAAAGCCAACAAACAGAGCATTAACTTCCAAGAATATGGAGCTGGCTCGTCTATCTCGAATGGGCAAAAGCGAAAAATTGCAACTATTGCACAAAATGCTTTATCTGGGCCTTATCAATGTAGAGTTATGCATCGATTGGTTAACTACACTAAAGCAGAAACCGTAGTCGAGTTAGGAACTTCTCTAGGGATTAGCGCACTTTACTTAGGCAGTCCAGCACATCATCCACAGGTATATACACTGGAAGGCGATGAAAATTCTTTCAATATTGCTTCCGGCTTATTTGAAAAATTAAGTTGCGATAATATACATCCGATTTTAGGTAAATTTTCGGACACCTTGATTCCAACATTGAATAAAGTAAAGCAAGTTGACATTGCTTTTATCGATGGACATCATAGCAAAGATGCTACTCTTGATTATTTCTCAATGATTCAACCTTATTGCAAGCAAAGCAGTATCATTATCGTCGATGATATTTATTGGTCTCAAGGAATGAACGAAGCGTGGAATATTATAAAAGATCTTCCTGGAGTAACTTATTCTATTGATTTATTCTTCTGTGGGTTCATTTTTTTCGACAAAAAATTTACAGAAAAAGAACACATTAAAATCAAGCCTGGAAAGCTTTTATTCCATATTTAATTTCATTTCAGGAATATCACCTTCTATAATTAGTTTTCCTTCTGTTGCATTTTGAATTTCTTCTACTGAAACTCCTGGCGCCCTTTCTAAAAGTCTGAACGCTCCATTCTCTATATCTAAAACGGCCAAGTTTGTTACAATTTTATTAACACACTTTACGCCTGTAATAGGCAAAGAACAAGTTTTTAGTAATTTGGACTCACCTCTTTTATTCGTGTGCATCATGGCCACGATTATATTATCAGCAGAAGCAACAAGATCCATTGCACCGCCCATACCTTTCACCATTTTTCCTGGAATTTTCCAGTTCGCGATATCCCCATTCTCAGAAACTTCCATCGCTCCCAGAACGGTAAGTTGAATATGCTTTCCGCGAATCATTGCAAAACTTACCGAAGAATCAAAGATTGCTGCTCCTGGATTCAGAGTGACGGTTTGCTTTCCCGCATTGATCATATCTGCATCTTCCTCTCCATCAAATGGAAAAGCCCCCATACCCAAAATTCCATTTTCTGACTGGAATTCGACTTCTATGCCTTCTGGAACATAATTCGCGACTAATGTCGGGATCCCAATTCCTAAATTGACATACCAACCATCCTTTAACTCCTGTGCAATTCTCTGAGCGATTTGATTTTTATTTAGCATGTTATTTAGTTCTTACTGTTCTTTGTTCAATTCTTTTCTCATAATTAGATCCTTGGAAGATCCGCTGTACAAATACTCCAGGCGTATGAATAAAATATGGATCTAATTCTCCAGGCTCTACTAATTCTTCCACTTCTGCTACCGTTATTTTTCCTGCAGTTGCCATAACTGGATTAAAATTACGAGCTGTTCCTTTGTATATTAAATTTCCATAACGGTCTCCTTTCCATGCTTTCACAAAAGCAAAGTCAGCTTCTAACGCGTGTTCTAAAATATGTGCTTTACCATTGAAAAATCTCACTTCTTTGCCTTCTGCCACTTCTGTTCCATAGCCAGCTGGTGTGAAAAATGCAGGAATTCCAGCTCCTCCAGCTCTACATCTTTCTGCTAATGAACCTTGTGGAATTAAATCCACTTCTAATTCACCAGACAACATTTGTCGCTCGAATTCATCATTCTCTCCTACATATGAGGAAATCATTTTCTTTATCTGACGCTTTTGCAATAATAATCCAAGACCGAAATCATCTACTCCTGCATTATTCGAAATACATGTTAGGTCCGTTAAACCAAGCTCCATCAGTTCTGCAATGCAATTTTCAGGTATACCACACAACCCAAAACCTCCTAGCATTAGGGTCATTCCTGATTCTACTCCTGCTAACGCCTCCTTTGCGTTTTTATATACTTTATTCATAGTTCATATTATTCTTGCTAAGTTATGAAAATATATTTTTGGTGATGTCAACTTATTCTTTTTAGATTTGTACTCGTGAAGCATTTTACTCAGTTTTCTTCAGATATTTCCAATTACGAACTTCCAGAAAGATTTAACTTTCCGTTCTATTACACACCTCATCCGCTTGCAGTATTGGCTGCTCATGAATTACAAGATGAATTACGAAACAATCAGGAGTTGGATCATAATTTTGGGTTGGATGACGAAAAGCAAGGGTTAGTTATTGGAAAAATGTTTGGTGTACTTGTCGTAGAGAATGCGGCAGGAGAAATTGGTTACTTAAAAGCTTTTTCTGGGAAACTAGCTAACGCTAATCATCATATGGGTTTTGTGCCTCCAGTTTTTGACATGTTAACTGAAAAGGGATTTTTCAAGAAAGAAGAGGAAGTCATTTCCAGTTTAAATTTTGAGCTAGAAATTAAGGAAGAGGATGTTAATTATATCAATGTGAAGAAAAAGCTTGAAGAACTGAAATTACAATCCATTAGTGAAATTGCAGCCGAAAAGCAGCGGGTAAAAGACGGAAAGAAATCAAGGAAAATTCAACGGGCGGAAGCTAAAACAACATTATCTAACGAGGAATTTGAAGTATTTAATGAAGTCCTAAGACTAGAAAGTATTAAAAGCAATTTTTCGCTGAGAGATTTAATTCGGATTTGGGCTATTAAAATTGAAGAAGCAGAAACGGAATACAACAAATATGCAATTCCGATCCAACAATTAAGAGAAGAAAGGAAGAAACGATCTTCTGCGCTACAGAATCAACTATTCGACAGTTACACGTTTCTAAATGCTGAAGGTGATAAGAAATCATTGCTTACCATCTTCGAAAATACAATATCTAACAGACCGCCAGCCGGTGCAGGTGAATGTGCTGCACCCAAATTGTTACAATATGCTTTTCTCAATGATCTAAAGCCAATCACGATGGCAGAATTCTGGTGGGGCCAATCGCCAAGTGCTGAAGTCAGAATGAGTGAGACGTTCTACCCGGCTTGTCGTGGAAAATGTGAACCGATCCTTGGCCACATGCTTTCAGCAACGAATATGGATCCTAATCCAATGCTAGAAAATCCAGCTCTAGGCAAAACTATAAAGATCGTTTATGAAGATGATGATATCGCCATCATTAATAAGCCAGCGGAGTTTCTTTCCGTTCCTGGGAAAAACATTGTTGATTCTGTGTATGCTAGATTGAAAATCCTGTATCCCAAGGCGGAAGGCCCATTACTCGTTCATCGGCTAGATATGTCTACATCAGGAATCATGATTATGGCTAAGAATCTAAAAGCACATAAATTCATACAACAACAGTTTATCAAGCGAGAAGTATATAAGAGGTATGTTGCGATTCTAGAGGGAGAAATAAAGGATACTAAAGGTTTTATAGACCTACCATTAAGAGTTGACTTAAATGATCGACCGAGACAGTTAGTTTGCTATGAGCATGGAAAATCAGCAAGAACAAAATGGAAGGTTGTAGAAGTCAAGGACAAAAAAACTAGAATACATTTTATTCCATTGACAGGAAGAACACACCAACTGAGGGTCCACGCAGCACATTCCAAAGGATTGTTTGCACCCATTGTCGGTGATGATTTATATGGGACTAAAAAAGATAGACTTCTACTACATGCGGAATCCATAATTTTCATTCATCCTACAACAAGAAAAGAAATGAAATTTAAAATCAAAGCCCCATTTTAAATACTTATTATGCTAATTCAGAATCCTCTTTTTGTGATAGCAAATTATCCAAATAGCTTTTATTCATGACTACAGGTACTTCTGAAAATGAAAAATGAACTTTGTACTTTCCGTTCTCCAAAGCCTCAATTTTCTGTATGCCTGAAACTCCAGTTTTATTATTCACTCGATTCATACAATATGATTTCAATTAATGTGTAATTATATAAACTGATTTATTTCAACTTTGTTGCACATATAATATTTTTTCACATGTAAAATTCATTCTTAATTTAGGTTTGGATTGTCAAAAAAAGTTATTAAACTGCAGCTATGAAAAGGTATTCGATATTATTTATAGCATGGATATTAATTTCCTGCAATGCAAGTAAAAATTTGCACGTCCAAAATGTTCAAGATAAAAAACTTGAAACAGGTTCAAGTGGAATGGCCCAGGTAAATGATAACACCTATCTCGCTGTCTACGATCTTAAAAATTTCCAAAAAGGATATCGCCTAGGACTCATTTCATCTTATGCAGATTCTATAACTGTTGTTCCTATAAAAGTTGAGAATTGGGTCTCTGAAGGAGGCATCCCAAGTGATTTAGAAGCTATTTCTGTTATTCCAGACAGACCTTATGAGTTTTTAATGACTGAATCTGGTAACTGGCAAGGAAATCTTGGAAGAATTTTTCATATCAAGTTAAATATAATTTCAAGATCTGCCGAAGTGTTAGGCGTCTTCCAATTGCCGATGATTCACAAAAATGATATTGGATTAACAGGTGATCAGTATGAAGGCATTGCATGTGTTAAAAACGATGATGGCGCTTACCAAGTCATTTTGGCTGAAAGAGGAGGATCTTCTGCCTACCCTAATGGATTGTTAAAATGGGCAAACATAGATTTCACAACTCATCAGATAAATTTTTCAGAACAAGGAAAAACTGGAATACCAGTAGCTGCTCCTGGAGAATGGAGCAATGCAAGTTCTAAGCGGGACTTAACCGATCTTTATATTGACAAAAATGGTGAATTATGGGCTGCCGCATCTCAAGATTTAGGCGACTCTGGACCATTTAATTCTATCATTTATAAAGTTGGAAATACAAATTCATCGAATAATGCTCCTTTTACTGTTTTTGGAACTTTAGAAGTGTATAAATCATTATCTGGATATAAAATAGAAGCGCTTTCAGGACCAAGTATTGCCGCACCGGCAAGCAAATTCACATTTGGAACAGAAGATGAAATCTACGGTGGAACTTGGAGACCTATAGAATAAAAAGATAAATTTAGAGTTAAAAAAAATATATGAATAATAGCGATGTACTTCGAAACATTAGATTCACATTTGATTTGAATGATGATAAAATGATGAAGATGTGTAGTTTCGAAGATTACAATGCCTCGAGGGCTGAGATTAGTGCTTGGTTGAAAAGAGATGAAGATCCAGATTTTATAGAAATTCCAGATAGAAATTTATCTATATTCTTGAATTCATTCATCGAAAAAAAGCGAGGAAAGAAAGAAGGTGTGGTCATGCAGCCAGATAAATACTTGAATAATAATGTAATTCTCCGTAAATTAAAGATAGCATTGAACTTGAAAGTGGAGGACATGGTTGAAATATTTAAGTATGTAGGAATGCGAGTAAGTCCCCATGAAATCAGTGCTTTTTTCAGAAAACCCGATCAGCGCCAATATCGCAAATGTATGGATCAGTTTCTGAGAAAATTTTTACATGGCATTCAAATAAAATATAAAGGAGCAATAGAATAAAAAAGTAGCAAATGTCTAGTTAACCGGATTTCAAACCCAATCATACCTTGAATATTGATTGTTTTAATTCTTGATTTCAGAATTGAATTAAATTCTATTTAGTATTTTACTTGAAAAAGTACTAAATGATTAAGATCTCAACTTTACTTACCTGTCTATTATTTATTTTCTCATCACTGAACGCTCAGCAAGCGAGTCCTAACTTCATATTCGGAGATGCTTTGCCCGATGCTCCAGAATTAGCTACAAGAGGAAATTTAAAAGTTGGCGTTAGAACGATAGAATTCATCAATAAAGATCAAATTGACATCCTAAATGCCGTAGATGGAGTTGCACCCAATTACGATAGAGATTTAAAAGTTGAGATATGGTATCCAGCTGCGTTAAAGCAGAATGAAGCAGAGCTTGTGATGTATGATCAAGTTATGGGTTCTTTAAATGATAAAGATCGACCTATTGTACCATTCACCTTTGCTGGAAGAGCAGCTAGGGACGCCACGCCATCCACTGGAAAGTTCCCTTTAATTGTGGTCTCACATGGTTACTTAGGCTCAAGAGTACTCATGACTTATTTGACTGAAAACCTGGCATCGAAAGGCTACATTGTTGCTGCAATAGGTCACAAAGAATCCACATTCGAAGATGCTAATGGCTTTCAATCAACTTTATTAAATCGACCAAAAGACATTCTTTTCGTGATGAATGAAATTTTAGAAGGAGATCATTTTTTAAGCAACAATGTTCAAGATGATAATGTCGGAATTATAGGTTATTCTATGGGAGGATATGGCGTATTAAATGTCGGAGGTGCTGGTTATAGTGAAGGACTAGCGAAATTCTTCAGTGGAATGACAGGTGGGAATAAATCTATAGAATCCTTAACCATCAATAATCCGGATCACTCAGCCATGTTTGATGATCGAATCAAGTGTATTGTTGCCTTTGCGCCATGGGGAATGGAAAGAGGCATATGGAATGCCGAAGGACTAAAAGGATTAAAGCTTCCTACATTCTTTGTAGCTGGTAGTGAAGATGATATTTCAGGATACGAAAAAGGAATTAAGGCTATATATGAAGGAGCATCTAATACAGATCGCTACTTACTTACCTATACGAATGCAAGGCATAACGTGGCTCCTAATCCACCTGCGGAGATTACAATGCAACCAGGTCTTCATTTCGATGAATACTATCGATATGCTGAACCTTCTTGGGATGAAAGAAGAATTAACAACATCAACCAGCATTTTGTAACTGCGTTTTTAGGGACTTATTTAAAAGCTGAAGATCATTCCGACTATCTTAAAATGAAAGTAGATTCAAATGAAGAAACCTGGAAAGGATTTAAGCCAAGGTCATCTACAGGAATGAAACTTGAATATCTAGAAAAGGCAAAATAATTGTCAACGGAAGAAAAATAGCTTTTTATTTACTAATTTTCGCTCGTAATAATTCATTCAGGAATTAAATAGTCATTCAATATTTAGAAAAAACATGGATCAGAATAGTTTTACAAGTAGAATATCGATCATCCATATGGCTTTATTTTCAGGTCAATTGATACTTTTAGCAGTGATGTTATATCTCAAAGCATCCTACACTGTGAGTCTAGACATACAAGACGATATTTATATATTTTTAGTTCTAGGATTAGCAGTTGCTAGCTATATGCTCGGTAATTATTTATACAAAGCAAGAATTTCTTCTATTATTCCCTCAGAGTCATTTGATGTAAAATTGAACAGTTTTCGATCTGCAGCTATTCTGAGAATGGCTTTAATAGAAGCAGCCACACTATTTGCTATTATAGCTTATTTTTTTAATGGAAATTTCTTATTTATTTTAGTTGCCTTTATCATGTTAATTTATTTCTTTATGATAAAACCTTCTAGACCTATCATTCAACAAGAAGCCAAGTTAAATGCATCGGAATCTAAGCAATTAGGCTAGGTCTTGAGCATACATTTTTTCAAGAATATCGAACAAGTCTGGGTGTTTCTCTTTCATTAATTCAGGTTGTTCAAAGAAGTATTCTGAAACAACACTAAGGAATTCTATTTCGCTTTTTGCAGCATAAGGATTGATATCAGATTCATTCTCGTGAATTGCTTTAATTTCCATATGAACTAGCTTTAGCCAAGGTTTCAGATATTCAGACTTGAGTAGGATCTTAGGTAAGCCGTCTACCTTTCCATCAGCCTTATCAAGCAGATGGACAAATTCATGAATACCTACATTTTGTCTGCTGTTCTTATTTTGAAAACCACGATAGAGCTCTGGTTTAGAAAGGATCATCATTCTATTCATTGCGCCCTCTCCTACCATACCTAGAATATTGCGTTCATTTCCTTCTGTCTCATAGTCTTGATTGAAGGTAGTTTTGTACAACAGAACTTCATCAAGGTTTCTAAAGCTCCAACCTGGAAAACCAAAGAGGGGAATAACTGCGCTTGATGCAACTAATAACTTATCCGTTTCTGTGATTTCCGTTTCTACTCCTGTTACCGTAACTTTATTTAAAAAGTTAATGATACCTTTCTCGAATCGGATTTTATCCGCCTCACTTGATAATTCTCGGTAAAAAGCAACCTCTTGCTCAAGAATCTTCTTCCAATTTGATGGAAACTCATCATTCACATCAACAGCTGGCTCCTTCTTTCTAAATAGAAAATAGAGGGCCGCAATAAATAGAGCAATAAATATGGGAATAACGATGTATTGCATATAATAAGTTTAACAGTTACAATAATACCAGTTATGCAATTCTCCAGCAATCTGATCTAGATGCTTAGCAATCGCGTTTTCTCCTTGAAAAACTTCCTTCCCATCTTCCAATTTTAACAGATGTTCTGGTATCATTTCAGCTGTAAAAGCTAAGCTCATCGATTTCATTCTTTCTCGAATTTCTACGCCAGCATCGGATTGACTATTATAATATAATTTCATTCGTATTTTTTATTCTAACCAATATCCCATCGAGATCATATCATAATATTGGTCATTGATATAAAACTCTTTAGTGATTCTTCCTTCCATAGTAAATTCATATTTTCTATAAAGGTTTATAGCGGACTCATTATTAGAGATCACTTTCAAGTTTAATTTTTTAATATGAGCATTCGATCTAGCCCAATCCAGCATATATTCTATCAAGCAACTGCCTACTCCTATTCCCCAGAAATCCTTTCGAACTGACAGACCAAATTCAGCTGAATGCCTAATTCGTTTTTTATGGCTTGCTGAAACATCAAGAAGTCCAATAATCTGATTATCTAGCTCCGCGTATATATACAATTGATTTTCAGCATTACAGTATTGCTGAAGTATTATCTCTTCTTCTGGAATGGTTTTATCAAATTCACTAGCACCGAAAGACAAATAATCCGTTTCGCCACCTACTCTTTGGCAATATTCAATTATACGACTTGCATCCACTGGCAAGGCTAGTTTAACCAATAAATGTTGACCGGATTTCAATAAATACTCACGCATAACTTTAGTCTTTTTTAGACTTCTAATTCAATATTTTAAAATCAGTCGAAATATAAGAAATCCTTACTTCTGAAAGTTCTTTTGTAAATATTTTGTTAAATCATTAAGCTTATGTAGTATAAATTGAAGAATTTTCAATAATTTAAGATTTTAGTTTTACTATACTAAACAATATATGACTAAACTTATAGGACTTGATTTTTCAAATATCAAGGGTGATCTCTTTGGGGGTATAACAGCGGGAATCGTTGCTTTACCTCTAGCGCTTGCCTTTGGACTCCAATCTGGCCTTGGAGCAACTGCTGGACTTTATGGCGCAATATTCATTAGCTTTTTTGCGGCATTATTAGGTGGTACGAACACCCAAATTTCAGGGCCTACCGCCCCAATGACGGCAGTTAGTATGGTGATTATAGCCGGAATTGTCGCCGCAAATGAAGGTGATCTTCAAAAAGCTATCCCATCCATTCTCATCGTATTTCTATTAGCTGGTTTGATTCAGATTCTAATGGGAGTTCTTAAGTTGGGACAATACATTGAGTATATTCCTTATCCAGTGGTTTCTGGTTTCATGACTGGAATCGGTGTGATTATTATTATTACACAGATTCTGCCTATGTTAGGATACTATCCTAAAGAAGATGCGCAATTTGTCAATAGTTTCAAGCCCCAAGCAGAAGAAGTTATTTTAGAAAGAATTTTACGGGAAGAAGCCGCGGAAGAGATTCTGGTATTAGATGATTTTGAAGAAACGGTGAGAAGAGCACAAGAAATAACAGAAGACGATATATTTCAAGAGGCTCAGGTGCTAACAGCAAATCATTCTGCAGGAGTAATTGGTTCTCTTAAAGTGATGGGGAAAGCCTTAAAGAATATTAACATTATAGATCTCATACTGGGTTTAATAACTATAGGTATAATTTATGGATTCAGGTATATAACAACAAAAGTGCCTAGTACATTAGTAGCCTTGCTGGTCGTCACATTAGGAGCTTACTTCTTCTTGCCCGAATACAGAGATATTGGTAATATTCCTAGTGGATTTCCTTCGTTTCAGTTTTCCATGTTTACGAACTTCAGGCTAGGAGCTATTATGCCTTACATTGTATCTGCAATTTCACTAGCCGCACTTGGAGCAATAGATTCTCTATTAACGTCTATCGTCGCAGATAATATGACCAAGACAAAACACAAGCCAAATAAAGAATTAATAGGACAAGGCGTAGGTAATTCAATTGCCGCAATGTTCGGTGGAATTCCGGGAGCTGGGGCAACCATAAGAACTGTTGTAAATATCAATTCAGGTGGAAAAACAAGAATATCTGGGATGATTGCCGGTTTAGTGATTCTAGTTATTCTTTTATCATTAGGACCCTTAGCTTCCAAAATACCAGCCGCTGTTTTAGCAGGAATTCTTGTAACAGTAGGAATAGGTGTTATGGATTATAAAGGTCTTAGACATATTAGATCTTTACCTAAAAGTGAAGTTGTAGTGATGTTGATCGTTCTTGCTTTGACAGTATTCATCGGTTTAATAGAAGCAGTAATCGTAGGGATGATATTATCATCGGTATTATTCATGAAGAAGATTTCTGATGTGGTTGAAAACCGAACAAAAACATCTCCATTAAGAACTTTCTCTAGAGAAATTCCTTGGATGGATGAAGAAGAATTCTTTAAAAAATACGGAGATAAAGTCTATATCAAGCACTTAGATGGACCGTTATTTTTTGGTTTTGCGTCTCGCTTCCAGGAAATGATTAAAGCACTGCCTGATATTTCTACGGTTGTGATCAGAATGGATAAAGTACCTTATGTAGATCAATCAGGACTTTATGCAATGGAGGATGCCATTAATGATCTTCAGAGTCAAAATATAACTGTTGTGTTTACAGGCTTAGAAGGACAACCAAAAGACATGCTAAGTGAATTCAGTATTGTTCCTGGTTTAGTGGATTCGAAATATTGTTTTGCTACTTTCGAAGAGTGTGCTATATGGTTAGAAAAGCATGTAGACGAGGAAGTAGAAAGTAATTAATGATGGATGGAAACCAGAGAGCAAATATAAAAGTTGGTGCACTTGTCGAGATCGTTCAAAAACACCATCAGCGATCAGGAGAATTGACGGAAGGCTTTGTAAAACGTATCTTAACAAAGTCTCCTAATCATCCTCATGGTATTAAAGTTATGCTGGATACGAAGGAAGTAGGTCGCGTAAAAAATATCATAGAGGAATAGCAATTTGTGTAATTTTCTAGGATTTTGCATCTAATGTTAAAAATCAATCCTATGAAAATTAAAATCTATCTATTATTTCTCGCACTATTCTTAATGAGTTGTGAAAATTCAAGCGAAAGTAAAATTGCTTTTGCTCCTGAAGCAGATGAGCTTTATATGGAAGAAGCTTCTTTTCAAGACGAATCCGGTTCAGTTGAAAGAAAATTAATTACAGAAGGAGCTCTAAGTTTTGAAACTTCGGATCTAATCAATTCTAGAAAGCAAATATTAGAATCCGTGAAAAAACATGGCGGATATATTGCTTCAGATCAAGAATCAAATTCTACAACTACCCTATCAAATGATATTACGGTTAGAATTCCATCTGACAAAATGGATCTTTTTCTTGCAGAAGCTACTAGTGGAATTACCAAGTTCGATTTTAAAAATATCAATGCTAGAGATGTAACTGATCAGTTTTTGGATTTAACTACTCGTATAAAAACAAATAGAGAGCTAGAAAGTAGATTCTTAGAAATACTTCAAAAAGCAAATAAAGTGGATGAATTACTCCAAGTAGAAAGAGAACTTGGTAGAATTAGAAATGAAATTGAGTCGCAAGAAGGACGTTTAAAATTGATGAATAATCAAATTTCATATGCTACCCTATCTATTCATTTTTATAAAAAAGTTTCCTCCCCATTGTCAAACGGTCCTCAGTTTGCTAGAGGCTTTGAAAATGGATGGAAAAACCTAATCCAATTTATCATTGGGATAGTGAATCTATGGCCATTTATTATTATACTTATTGTAGCCTTGATTGGATTTAGAAAATGGAGAAAAAACAAAACTTAAGTTTAGCCGTTAAATTGAGGTGAAGTATGCTTATCTATTTTTGTGTCTATTCATTGTCTCTTGCGGAATTGAGGAACTAATTATTCCAAGTGACGCTAGACAGCAATATGAGAAATCGCTCACTGACTTAGAAAGAACTTATTGGAACAATGTGAGTCAGGTAGCTTTAAAGGACAGTATCGTCATTGACCTACCTTATAAAGAAAGTATAATTCAAGATTCTTCCTCTTCAATTTCTGCAGGATATATCCTTTCTCTTCAGCAAGGAAAAATCTTACAAGTAAGTCTTGGCTCTATTTCTATTTTGATGGATGTGTTCTTTATAGAAACTGATACTGCCCAAACACTTAAATCTGTTTATAGCCCACGATACTTAAGTGACCAGTATGATGTTGAAATTGAAAAAAGTGGACGATACTTCATTAGAGTTCAATCAAAATTAAAAACAGATACAAATTTCGAAATTACATTTAATACAAAGCCAGTATTTACTTTTCCAGTCGCTGGAGGGAAGAATGCAGACATCGGAAGCTTCTGGGGAGACCCAAGAGATGGTGGAAAAAGAAAACATAAAGGAATTGATATTTTTGCAAAGAAAGGCACACCACTTGTTGCTGTTTCAGATGCTAGAGTCTCTACAGTAAGAAATCGAGGACTTGGTGGAAAGCAGATTTGGTTACACGATGCGAAAAGAAAATTGAATATTTATTATGCGCACCTTGATAGTCAATATGTTAACCAAGGACAAGCTGTATTTCGTGGGGATACGATAGGAACTGTTGGAAATACGGGAAATGCCCGAACCACGCCTCCACATCTGCATTTCGGAATTTATAAGTCCTTTTCTGGTGCAATTAATCCATTAGATTTTGTTAAAGTTGCTACCCTTAAGTTTACTGAACCGACTGCCCCAAGCTTAGTTGCTGGAAGTATCAAGGAGATAAGCAATGTGAAGGCCAATTTTAGAGCCTCTCCTCATAGTAAGAACTCCATTGTACAAGTCCTTCAAAAGGGTGATCAAATTAAAATTATCGGTGTTTCTGGGGATTGGTATCATGTAAGAACGGTGGAAGGCACTGCAGGTTATCTCCATAAATCTCTTATCAATAAGGTTACGTAATAATCTAGATACTTATTTCGTTTTCATTCATGATGCTTAATAGATGAAAAAACGACTGCTATTCTTTTTTATATTCATCATTTCCCTTTCTCTTCATGCCCAAAAAAGCATCTTGAGTGATTGGCATTTAGGCATCTCTTACCTAGGAAATAATTTATGGAACCCTGGAGCGCAAGTCACTGGTCAGAAATTACTATTTGATCGTACCATTTCAAGAACTAATCGTAGAGATCAACTAAAAATAAAACATCGACAAATCTTCCTTGACGCCAATATCGGATTCTACTATGATAATCCAACACATTGGTCGATTTTCAATAATTATCAGGTTCAGTATAGAAGAGTACGTAAGAAAGGAAGATATCAGAATTTAGGAATTGGTGCTGGTGCACTTAGAACATTGCTTCCCGAAACCTATAATGTAGCAAATGGTACCGTTAGTAAAGTAAAATATCCTGGGAATTGGCATTTCACACCGATGGTATCAATCGGCATAGGACGGTTATGGAAACGAAGAGGTACGAATCCTTGGAGGCTTCAGGTTCATACGATGATCCTCACGAATTACAATGTTTCTTTTACTCCACTTCTAAATATTGAATATGGCTACGTTTTCGGATACCACTCTAAAGAAATCATTAATGAAATCTAAACTCAAATTTCTATTCCTATTAGGTATGATGGTGATCTCTTCTTGCTCATGGGAAGTAGATACCGCAGAGAAATTCTATGACTTATTCTATGTCGAAAGAAATGGTGCTCAAATGCCTATTCATGTCCATGGCAATATCCAAAGCAAAACTTTTATCCTTATTCTACATGGCGGACCAGGTGGCAATGGTCTACAATATAGACCAGGTGTATTCCAGGAATCACTAGAAGAAAGCTATGCCTTAGTCTACATAGACCAACGAGGTCAAGGCATGTCCCAAGGCCAGCTCGATGAAAAAAACTTGACTTTAGACGAGATGATAGAGGATATTAATGCAATTATTTCTGTACTCGATCATAAATATGGTACTGATAATAGCTTATTTCTACTTGGACATAGTTGGGGCGGAACGCTCGGTACAGCTTTTCTTACCACTAAAGATAATCAAGACAATTTTAAAGGTTGGATAGAAGTCGATGGTGCTCATGATTTTGACCTCTTGGTCAAATCCCAATTTCGTCTTGTCCAAAAGGTGGCTGCAGAGGAGATGGCGATGGATCGAGATACTGATTTCTGGAATGAGTTTATAGATAAATTAAGCGAAGTAGATACTTTTAATATCACGAATGAAAACATTAGTGAATTGAATGCATTGGCATTTGAAGCAGAAGGAAAACTATTTGACGCTGAAATCATACGAGACGGCACCGCTGATTATTTAAACCTTGAATCATTAACCAAAAGTTATTTGTTTTCTGTGAATCCGCTCACGAGTTGGATGACCGGAACATTTACAAATAATTATTTAACCAGTGAGCAAGATTTATTTATGACCAACTTAGAAAGTGAATTAAAGAAGATTCACATTCCGTCTCTATTACTGTGGGGCAAATATGACTTTGTTGTTCCAGCAGAACTTGGCGTTCAAGCATTTGAAAATATAGATACCGAAGATAAAAAGCTGGTCATCTTTGAAGAATCTGGACACAGTCCGATGACCAATGAAGCCAAACTATTCAATGGCGAAGTAATATCGTTTATCGAGCAATACAAATAAGAAAATCTAGCAATGAATTAGAAAAGCAAGTTGTCTTATTGTTTTACAAATTTCAATGTTTGCATTTCAGAATCAAAGAACAACTGTATAAAATAAATACCAGAAGCATACGATTCCAGATTGATACTAATTGTTTTCGAGGCAAATCCTGTTTCCACTGCATTCAAAAATTGACCATTAAAACCTACAATATTAGCTTTCATGAGTGTTCCTGTATACTCCAGATAAAGCACAGAATTAACTGGATTAGGGTAGATTTCTACTTCTTGAATAGCAGCATCATGCGTAGACGATCCTAGTTCAATAGTTATTGGTTCTGAATGGATAACACAACCACTTCCATCTGTTACTTTCACAACGTAACTTCCTGGATCTAAATTACTAACATCTTCGAAACTGGAAACAACCATGGTGTCATTCATTATCCATTCATAATTAAAAACACCAGTTCCGCCACCTGCAGTAATCATAATACTTCCACCATTATTAGCACTAGCATCTTGCACTTCATCGATCTCCAACATCAAATTATTATTGGTTACCACATAAAAAGTGCAGGTACCACTATTGCCCGAAAAGTCATAAAACTCATAAGTGACTTTAGTGCTATCTTTTGGAAACTGAGCTCCTGAAGCTAGCCCTTCTATAAGTAAGACTGTATCTATTCCACAATTGTCTATAAAATCCGGTAAGGCATAATCTACTGGACTACAGCCATCTTGAATAATGTCTTCTCTGCATGGTGAGGTCGGTGGAAAGGTGTCTATGATTCCATTGATATATACCGATGCATCTGCAACATTTCCATTTACATCTGTGACCTTATAATTAAGGTTTCTTGCAGATAACTCATTGCAAGATTTATTGCCAGATAGTAAAACCGAAGCTACTCCACAATTATCTGTTTCATTTAAATTCAAAGGTGTAAAATCCAACGTACCATCCGCCCCAATATATAAATCCACACTATCTGTAAAACTGATGACTGGCGGTTCTTTGTCTTTAAGCTCGAATACATATTGATCCATAGCAACACAGCCACTTTCATCAGTAATTGTAACAGAATAATTACCAACTGTAACGTTTTGCAGCACTTCATCAGAAGAGCCATTATTCCATTTGTAAGTATACTTACCTGTTCCGCCTCTGACATCTGCTACTAAAGAATTCATTGTTAAATCATCACAATTTTCAAATTTCGAACGTAATGATACTTCGAGCAAATCTGGTTCTACAATTTCAAACGCTTCTACTATGCTACATCCTGAACCGTCTGTTACGGTGATATCATATTTCCCCGCAGATAAAGCCGCCATAGCGATAAATAATTTTTCACCATTAGACCACTCGAACTTCAAAGGCTGCTGGAAACCTTCTGGGTCAATGGTTACTTCACCGTCATTTGCGCCAAAACAAGAAATCTGATTAACATTTAAGTTTAAACTGAAATCACAGGTAGAGCTTGCTGCTTGTACTTTAATTTTTTCTTCTTTAAATTTTATTGCGTCTCCAGATGAAGCACCACCGTTAGCAATATTACCAGCAGCATACATGGTAATTTCTGTATCTTCATCAACATCGGGTGCAACCCAATCAAAAATCCAAGTTGCAACATTGTCTTCAAAATTTTTAGGACCTCGATGTTCTAGATACTGCCTATCACCGATTTTCGAAACATCAGAATCACTAGACTGCGAAATATAATCTCCGGCATTCTTGAAATCCTCATCAAATAATGAAACCAATTGGAATCCTGCTCTTACAGCCTTAGCATCAGTATTGGTAACAGCTACCGTCATCTTGTAACGCTGACCACTTACGACTGTAGAAGGAAGATCTAGAATATTAATATGGCCTTCGAAGTTATTTCCTCCATGGCATGAAGTACATACACCATCTCCCGGTGCTCCTGTTCTACCATTCGGCGGATCTGCTGAATTGCTTAGAAATAAGGCAATTACAAAGAAGCCAGCAACGATCTTGCTCGCTAGATTTAAAGATTTATTCATAAAATTAGTACTAGGTCATGCAAATATGATAAAATATATTCACATTATAACTAATCATAATACGAGTAAAATTCTTTCAGACCTGGAAATAGAAATTGCAGCAAAACATTATCCTAGGAAAATCGAAATATCCACTTCTTTATCTAGTGCTGAATCCTTTTCTAAATAATTCATGAAATGATCTGCCCAGTATGGACCTAGAGAAGATCCTTTCGTGCCAAGCCCATTAAATATATGAATATATTTATGAGTAGGATGCGATCCCATAAATGGTCTGCGCTGGTCAGTAGAAGGTCGAACACCTGCTTTATGATCTATAACTTTGTATGGAATATCTAGCACCTTATCTAAAGTTTTTAGAAGTGTGACTTTCTTTTCTTCTGAAGGTCTTTCGTTTAAATCATCCCATGCGTAAGTCGCACCAGCCCAAAAGATATCTTTTTCTAATTGGACTAAGAAAACACCATCTTTTAGAATTTTATCAGACTCTAGACCAGGAATTTCAACGATTAATAATTCACCTTTCGCTAGCGCAAATGGCAATTGATTAAAATATGGATTTTCTATTGCTTTATAACCTTCACAGAATATAATATGATCTGCATGTATATCTCGGTAAGTGATGCTATTTTCCTCAAGATCTACTTCCGCATGATCGAAACTCATTTCACGATAAGCACCTTTATTAATTAAGTAGTTTTTAAAATCTTCTAGTAATTCACTTACTTTCAATTGATAACCGTGCACCTTTCCGTAACCGATCTTCAACTTAACCTTGTTTTCAAAATCTGTGAAATCATAGTCAGATTGCATAAATGGACCAGCATCTTCGCTCAGAGATCTTGCATCCCAGTTATTCTGATCGGAGATCTTCGGAAAAGCTCTAATAATTTCTTTCTCAACTAGATACTTCTTTGCGAGCAAATCTTCAAAAGCTTTGTAGCCAGGAATAAACGCCTCTTCAAGCGCTTCATACATCCAAGTCTTAACAAACTTTCGTCCTGTGATCGGGTTTATGATTCCTGCAGCAATTCGAGATGCACTGCTCTTCGATGGATCATCAATGAGTAAAAAAGAAACTCCCCTCTTAAGGCACTCCATTGCAACTAGACTCCCCGCAATCCCTTGACCTACTATTAAATACTTATAATTCACTCAGCTGTGCTTTTTGGCTTTTCGTAAGTTTACTGACCACCAATTCATAACTATGATCTATCAATTTTTTAATCAATTTATCATCTAATTCTCTTTCACAATAAACTGTGTTCCAGTGCTTTTTGCTCATATGCCAACCCGGAATAATATCTGAATACTCATTTCTTAGTTCCAAGGCATAATCTGGATCACACTTTAAGTTGCATCTAAACTCTGCTTCATTCAGGCTTGTTAAAGCAAACATTTTCGTCATCACTTTATAGACTAAAGTATCAGGACCGAAAGGTGTCTCTTCCGTTATCCCCTTTTTACTTAAGCAATAAAATCTAAATGTTTCTATATCCATAATGACTAGTCTAAAAGATGGCCCATCAAATCATTCTTGATCTGCAAGTACGCCTTATTTTCTTTCGACGGCGAAATGATTATCGGTAATCTTTCCGCCACTTGAATACCATACTCATTTAAGCCATTCACCTTTTCTGGATTATTGGTGAGTAATCGTACACTTTTAACGCCCAAGTCTTTCAATATTTCACTCGCCACTTCATAATCCCTTTCGTCGGGTTCGAAACCTAGGTGGATATTAGCATCGATCGTATTCATTCCTGTATCCTGGAGCTGATAGGCCTTCAGCTTATTGATCAAGCCTATACCTCTACCTTCTTGTCTCAGGTAAATTAAAATCCCTTTTTCCTCTCCAATAATCTGGAGCGCTTTATCAAGCTGCTCACCACAATCACACCTTTTGGATCCGAATAAATCACCAGTGAGGCACTCAGAGTGAATACGCATCACCACATTATCATAGGAATCTAAGTCTTCATGGACTAAAACCACGTGAGGCATTAAATCTTTATTATCGTCTGCATAAGCAATCATTCGAAAAACACCATTCGGTGTCGGAATCATAGCTTCTGATTGCTTTTTCATTTCTTAACTTCTAAATACAAATATAAGTATAACAGATTTATAGTATAAAGTTCATGCAAAAAACATCTTATTTTCTAATATTTAATGCCTGCATGAGCAAGTACTTTCCATAAAACTTTGCGTCATTGTATTAAATGGATAAGCATTCCCTGAGCCTTCCAGCTCCCAGTAAAACTTAGACCGTTTCTTATCATAATTCCCGACTTCATTCATAGTTGCTGAATCATAAACTCGACCATTAATGATCGTGTATAAGACATGCTCTGAATCCTGAATATTTTCGAGCGGATTACCATCAATAACAATTAAATCAGCCAATTTTCCTTCTTTTACCGATCCTAGCATTTTTCCCATTCCTAGGTATTCTGCTCCATTAATCGTTGCTGCCTTTAGTGCTTCCAAGTTAGACATTCCTCCTTGTTCAAGCATCCATAATTCCCAGTGCGCTCCGAGTCCTTGCAATTGTCCGTGTGCACCTAGGTTTATTTTCACACCTGCATCTGCCAGCATCTTACACGACTGAGATGTTAAAATGTGCCCATTTTCATATTCCTCATCTGGCGCCATGGTTCTATGTCTAGATCTCGAATCAATTATGGCTCTAGGTGTGAAAGTTAGTAACCGCTCTTTTTCCCAAACATTCGTTTTTTGGTACCAGTAATATTCTCCGTTTAAACCAGCATAATTCACAATAAGTGTAGGTGTATTAGAGGTTTTCGAAGCAGCCCAAAATTGAATTACATCCTTGTGTAATGGTGCAACTGGAATATTATGTTCTACACTGGAATGGCCATCGGCAACCATCGACATATTATGGTAGAAAAATGATCCACCTTCCGGAAATACCATGATATCTAATTCTCGAGCTGCCTGAATAATTTGTTGTCGTTGCTCTCTTCTTGGTTGATTATAAGATTTCACTGAAAAAGCACCATAAGCCTTCGTTCTTCTTAAGGCAGATTTCGCATCTTCTAGACTATTAATTTCTGCTTTAAAGTCTCCATCTGCACCATATAATATAGTTCCAGTTGAAAATATTCTAGGACCGATCATTTCACCCGACTTCACCATTTCAGATTGAGCAAATGTAATTTCTGTGTTTACAGAAGGATCATGTGTTGTTGTTACACCGTAAGCTAGGTTCGCAAAATATTGATAATGCTTTTGTGGACTTAAGCCGCCTCTAAAAGCACCCAGATGCGCATGTACATCAATCAAGCCAGGCATAATGGTTTTTCCTTCTAAATCTATCACTTTTGTGTTCGCTGGAATGGCAACCTCCCCTACTCCTATGATCTTATTTTCTTTAATTAGGACCGTTCCACTTTCTATTACTTCATCATTTTCCATGGTGATAATTCTTGCATTGGTAAATGCAATCATTCCTTCTGGTTTATCAGCTTTAACTGTCAATGAAATTTTCATTCCAGTCGTGTCTAATGGCGGGACAGAATCTACGGCATTTTCTAAGAATAAAAAGTGATCTGTTAATGGAGCTGAGAAGTATTCATTTCCCAATGTCCAGTTCACAGATTTAGAATCCCCATCCCAATGCAAATTAATTCCAGCATCTACTGCAACTTGTGCCACTGGAATAGCTTTAGTTTTAGCACTTAATTCGAACGTTTTTCCCAATTTCGGCATAGGTGCAATATAAACCTTGAACAATTCTACGAAGGCAACCCATTTATTATCCGGACTTGGTGTGAACATCGTTGTATAACTTGTATTGAAAACGGGTTCAACTTTCTTAGACTTTAGATTATATTTTTTAAATGCCTTCTTTATACTACCGAAAACGAATCCACCAGTTTGGTAGAAAATATGCTGATCATCTACACTGAACTTTGGATTCTCTCCTTCACCTTGTAGGTATTCAGCTTTTTTTGTAGTCAAGTCATAGATATACAGTCCAGGTTTCTTTGTAAAAGAAAATCCTTGATGCCCATTTCCTGCGGCTTTCACATAAACGATTTTCGTCCCATCATTAGAAAAGGATGGTTGACGATAAATTCCTTTTTCCTCATTGATTTTCACTCTAGATCCATTCTGTAGATCCATCACATAGATATTTCCTAAGTCTTCATCGTCCCATGTCACATAAACTAACTTCTTACCATCTTTAGAAAAAGAAGGTTCTGCTTCGAAATCTTTGTTATCCGTAAGTCTTCTCATAGAAGGATAACTGTATAAATGTCCAAGAGCATTAAAAATGATTGTCTTCCCATTTGGCGACTTGGTAACATTTCTGAGCACTTTAACATCTATTTCTTCGTCGAAAGCACTATTTTCAAATTGCACGGTATTCATGATTCGGTGCTCTATATCAACTTCAAATGGAATTTCTACAGCATCACCATTATTTACATCTACCTTCCATATCTTTCCTTTCCCCCAAATGATAATATGCTTATCATCTGGCGTCCAGTCAAATCCTGTATAAATACCAAAAATGGTCCAAGCTTCTTGTTGATCTTTAGTTAATCCCTTGAAAAGTGGAAAATCTTGTCCGGTTTCTAAGTCATGTATAAAAAGTACAGATTCTGTTCTAACTCTTCTCACATAAGCTATCTTCTTTCCTGAATTAGAAATTTCAGGTCTACATGCACCACCAGGGCCACCCACTACTGTTTCTACCTCACCTTTCTCAAAATCGTATCTACGGATGACAAAAATCTGATCATTGGGATCTTTATTATATTGGAAGTAACCCCCAGGATACATATCCTCACTGAAATAAAGATATTTTCCATCTTTAGATGTGGAGGGCTCATTTACATCTTGCTGGTCATTTTTTTTCTTTGTCAATTGAATACCTGAACCACCTGTTTTATGATACATCCACATTTCACCTGCACCTAGGGAACGTGTAGATGAAAAGTGCTTTCTTCCGATAAGATATTCCCCATCAGCAGACCACACGCCGTTATTTAATAAGCGAAACGATTCTTTCGTGATTTGCTTAGCATTCGAACCATCTTTATCCATAACCCATATATTATCACCTCCACCTGCATCACTTGTAAATGAAATTGACTTTCCATCAGGGCTGAATCTAGGCTGAACTTCCCACGCTAGACCTGAACGTAAAACTTTCGCGTTTCCTCCTGAGAACGGCATAATAAATATATCCCCGAGCATATCAAATACTATAGACTGACCATCTGGACTTACATCTAAGTTCATCCAAGTCCCTTCATCGGTATTGATATTTACGGTTGTATAATCTCCTGGAGGATTGTTAACATCCCACTTGTCTTTTTCTTGAGCAAAAAGAGCGATTGAGAAAAAATAAAAAATAGCAATAGTAAATGTGGCTTTCATGTAAGATTGTTTTGATTTTCCAAAGATATAAATTTCACGCGGAGGTAGTCCCATAATCATGACAGGAAGTCTTATGATTTTTTTAACACATTTATTAATATATGAATTAAACCTATCGAAAGAGGAATGGTCCAAGTGTGTAAGAAGTTAATATTTAAAATAAAAAAAAGATGAAAAAATTAAAAATGACAGGAATGATCATGTTCGCATTAATGATTGCAACATTTTCATTTGCACAGAAAGGACATAAAAAAGATTTGAACAAACTTAATAGTGAATTAAATCTGACAGATGATCAATCCCTTGAATTACAGAAAGCTAGAACTGCGGCCCAAGCTAAAATGAAAGTTATCAGAGCTGATGAGAACTTATCAAAAGATGAAAAAAGAACTGAGATCAGGAAGATGAGAACAGAACAAAAAGAGGTTATGGATAAGGTCTTAACAGATGAGCAGAAATTAAAAATGAAAGAACTCAGAAAAGAAGGAAGGAAAAATGGTGAGATGAAAAGAGAGAGAGGTAAGGAAGATCGTGCTGAACTGAAAAAAATGAGAGCTGAATTTGACAGTAAAATTTCGGCAGAAGATAAAGCTGAAATCACTAGAATTAAGGAAGCTTTGAAAGGAGACAGAGAGAAAGGAAAAATGGAAGCTGAAGATAGAGAGGCATTCAGAGAAGCGCATAAAGCTGATTTTGAAAAACTGAAAGAAATTTCAGAAAAGTACAAACCTGAAATTCAAGCTCTAATGAAAGACAAATCAGAAATGAGAAATAAAGAAAAATCTGGAGAGAAGAAAATGAAGAGTGAAGATCAGAAAAGAGAGCACAAAGGAAAAAGAGATGGAAAAGGTAAGAGAGGTAATAAGACAACTGGATTCCTTTTAATGGATTTCTAGAATAAGAAGTAAAACCCGTAGCCTAGAGATCTATGGAGTTTTCATTGGTAATGTTTCCAGTTAAAATCATATTTTAGCTGGAAATTTTTTATTTATGGCATATGATGAACATTTAGGAGACCGTATAAGTATTCAATTAGAACAAAAAAAAATAACCTTTCAAGCAAAAAAAATGTTTGGTGGTCTTTGCTTTATGGTCAATGATAAAATGTGTGTCGGAATTAATGGTGATACACTGATGATTCGCATCGATCCAGAATTAGAAAAAGAACTAAAACTAAAAGAAGGTGTTAGAGATATGAACTTTACTGGACGTCCTATGAAGGGTTTTCTATACGTTAATCCTGAAGCAATAGACAATGAAGAAGGTCTCCGTTATTTCATAGACAAAGCATTAGAATACAATCCTATTGCTAAATCGAGCAAGAAAAAGAAAAAGTAATTTGCAAGAATATCGACCTAGTGTATTATTAAGAAATGGGCACATTAACACCATTTATACCTCTTTATTCAGAAATGAGCCTGAAGTCAAATTCGAACGCAAACGGATTTCTACCTACGATGAAGACTTCCTTGACTTAGACCTTATCACACAGAATTCCAAGAAGGTTGTAATTTTATGTCATGGCTTAGAAGGATCTAGTGGTTCCAAGTACATTTCAGGAACTTCTCACCTATTATCGGAAAACGGTTATGACATATGTGCTATGAACTATCGATATTGTTCAGGAGAGATTAATAGAACACCTCAATTGTATCACAGTGGGTACACTCCTGATCTTCATTGTGTCATCGAAAGTATTGAATCTGATTATGAAGAAATATACTTAGTTGGATTTTCTCTGGGAGGTAACTTAATATTAAAATATTTAGGTGAAAAGTTATTTGCTAGAACAAGTAAATTAAAGCAGGCGGTTGCCATCTCCGCTCCAGTTGATTTAAAATCCTCTTCTATGCAAATGTTGAAATTCGAAAACAAATTATACACCAATCGTTTTTTGAAAACTTTGAACCAGAAAGTAAAAGAAAAGCATAAACAATATCCGGAACTGTTTGACTTAAAGTATATCCCTAAAGTAAAGACGGTCTATGATTTTGATGACTATTATACAGGTCCATTGAATGGTTTCAAAGATGCAGATGATTACTACGCGCAATGTAGTTCACGACAATTTTTGCCTAGAATCGAGATCCCTACGATGTTACTTAATTCTAAGGATGATCCATTCTTAGGGATAGATTGCTATCCTAGTAAAGAGGAAGTTAAAAATGATCTTATGAACTTAAAGTATAGTAAATATGGTGGCCATGTCGGATTTTACCAAAAAGGATCCTCATGCTGGGATGAAGAGAAAGTGCTAGAATTCTTTTCAAAATAGATTATTCATGGCGGGCTTTCTTAAGCTTTATGAAACTTTTGCCTATTCATGTCAGCCTACTTCCTGTAATGTGATAAGAGTGTTTTGGTGATTGGAATGCATCAACTACTCATCAGGTGCCCTCCTTAATTCTATATACCCATCCCCTAAAATTGTGAGTTTCTTTCCGGAAATGAAATATGCTATCTTCTTATTACCAAAAGCTTTAGGAAGTGCATCGCTAAAATCTGTTTCTCTTCCGCCTACTAATGTACATGTTGGAAAATCATGTTCAAAAGCACCATCATTCCCAGCATTATAAGTAAACCCACATGAATTATGATCAGTATGAAAAATGCCATATTCATCTGTGAAAGTTATGAAATAAGGGTCACTAGCTCTTAAAACATTGGAAGTTGAATCTACCTTAATCTCTTTAAATTTCCATCTTCCTATGATTTGCTCGGATAATTCGTCTTTTGAACAAGAACATAAAAAGACTAAAGTGATGAAGATGAGTAAGTTTTTCATGACTAGTTGTTAATTATTACATTAACGCAAAAAGTAATTATTATGTATCAAAATTTAAAAATGAACAAAAAAAAGGGGCTAAGCTCCCCAGCTTAACCCCAAATTCTATTGTCTCAATCTTTATTCAAATAATAATTGCTTCACCACTGCTCCTTCTTCTACAAAAATTCTAGCAAAGTAACTTCCTGAAGGTAGATCATTTCGCTTCAAATTATAAATATTGCTATTAATATTCGTAACGGCCTGAACTAATTTTCCTTCTGTGTTGTAAAGATATACTTTTTGTATTGATTCGTCAGCATTAACTTGTAATGTTGTTTCAGTCAATACTGGATTAGGGAATGCTTTTAATCCAATTTCAAGTGGCTTTAAATCCTGAACGCCAGAAACTTGGCAACCTAGATTTAAAGCTAAACATGCTCTTGGAGCAAAATGTAAAAACATGGTATCTAAGTATGTATTTCCTAATTCAGCACTCATATTTGGATTTGTTAATAAACCACTTAAGTGTAAAGTATCTGAACTATAATCCGTCCCTAGTACAAAATTTACTTGCGGGATTATAGCATCTAGTGTTGGTTTATCCCACCAGTTCCAAGGAGAACCAATTGGAACAGGCGTCTGGAATGCATACATATTATCTGCTCCTGCTTCAGTAGAATATTCAGCCGACCAATTTATTGTTTTAGCTTTTTGAGCCTCTACTTGATCTTTCAGAGGATCAAATTCTGGAAGAAGCGATGCAAATACATCATTATTTCCTTTCGCATTAGCACTATCAATGACTGTTTTTGTACCTGATACATTCACAACAAATTGCATTGTTGTAGGAACGATAACTGGACCATCTGCGAATGGAGCAAATACATCTCCTGTTGCATGATATCCAATAAACGCTGGCTCGTTTTCCTTTCCATCTAACCATGAGATATCGCCCATTGCACCACCTACATTTACACAAAGTGCAAAATCACTGCTATATCCTACGTGATTAGGAAGATTAAGCTGTGTTTGATTTGTTCCATAAAAATTCCCTAAAAGCACCGTGTCAGCAAGTGGTAATAATGTCTCTGAATTCAAAAACTTATCTAATGTCACTTCTTCATAATCATCTAAAGTAGCAGCTCCTAAAGATACATAACCTCCAGTTCCAATACCCCAGATTCCAATTTTTTCAGGATCTACACCATATGGATTTCCCTCTTCAGCTACAGACTTTCTGATGAATCTCACAGCAGTTCTAGCATCTTGAATTCCTCTATACGCAGCTTGTAATAAGGTACCTGTTCTGGTATCTTGATCAGGTGCAATCGGATTCCAACCTTGTCTGTACGTAAATGCAGCGGCAACATAACCTTTCGCAGTTAATCTTTTACAAGTATTAACAACAACTGAATCAGACATTCCACCTCCTATACCACCATTTATATACTGTGGTAAAAAGTTTCCTGTGTGCGCTACTAAGATAATAGGTCTATCTGTGTGATCATCTCCTTCAGGTGTATATATCTTCATCGCTAGATCAATGGGTTCAATGATTCCCTGGGGAGCTCTTAGAATAGAAATATTCGTAGAATAAACCGTATCCTTAGTGGTATAGGATGTAAAGACATCATCGATATACCTGGTTTGACTCTGAGCGAAAAACCCGCTCAACATTAAGCCTAAAAAAATAATTAAAGTGTAATTCTGTTTCATATTCAAAATATTTAAATTGTTTTTAAGTTTTTTTATTCCAATCATAAAGTACTGAGAAGTAAGCCATACGGCCTATTCTTGGGCCTCCATAAGTCTGAAAATTCATTGTATTTAATAAATTAGATGCACCTAACTTAAATGTTAAATTTCTAGCTTTCCAATTCCAATTTACTTGTCCATCTAAAAGTGCGTAAGTTGGAATAAATCCTGTAAACTGCGGAGAACCTTCATAAATGAATCCTTCTATCCATTTGTATTGAAAATTGAATCCGAAATTCTTCATTTTAAGACTACCTAAATTCATCATCATATCTCTACCTGACAAACTTAAATTATATTTATGTTCAGGCGTATTAAATGCTGGAATTATTGGATCATCTGTCTGCGTATTTAACTTATTCCAAGAATAATTTCCAGTGACGAGAAAGTATTTAGCAAAATAATAACTTAATCCAATAGAAAATCCCTGTGTCGTGACAACATCTGTTGCATTCGAACTCACCCGATATGCTTGAACACTCGTGGGATTATTTATAAAATTATCAAACGTTGCGTCTATCCCTATTTGGTAGCCAATAAAATCTCTATATCTAGAATAGTAATAGGTTGCATCAACATAAACTTTATTAAATAAGGTCGTTCTGAATCCAGACTCTATCGTTCTAACTTTCTCAGGTTGTATCGGATCCACGTCAAAATACTCTAATAAAGTGATATCTTGAGCATTCAGGTAATCTCCGAAAGACTCTACTCTAATTAAATCTTCAACCCCACCTATGTTACCTAGTAAAATTGCTCTACCTACATTATAATAAAGATACTGATCCGTTAATGTTGGATTTCTCACTGCAGCAGAATATGATAACCTTAAGTAAGTGTTCCTTCCAGGATTATACACTAAAGAGCCAGCTGGTGAAAACAAATAATTAAAATTCTGATGCTTATCTAGCCTTGCTGAAAAATTAAATTTCAACTTACTCTCCATAAATGAGACGGTAGAACCTCCGTAGATACCATATTCATAGGTGTTAATATTCCTTCCCATCGTATCGGAAAGAATAGAACCTTGTGAGTTAGGAATATAATACCTGCCACTTCCTCCTACTAATAAATCTATACCATTCAACACTCCTGCGCTCTGATATACATCATTAAACTTATATTCTCCATGTACGTGCCCAAGCGCTGACTTATCGAAGAATTTGGTTCCTCCTTCAGAATTCGCAACTCTCGAAATAATATCGTTAAAAGCTAAATTAAAAGGATCCGTTCCTGGAAGTAAAAAATCATTTGTTTGATTAAAAGTGACTCCCTTATTCGCGGATTCTTCTGCTGAAGCATGCAACTGATTCAATAAGGTAGAATTGTTTGATAAAAATTGATTTATAGCTGCCCGATATCCGTCTGGATCTCCCGGAAAACTTGATGTTTTAGGAAATCCTTCTAATCCTTTAATTTGTGGATTCGCTGTAATATTCCAATAGTTTATATAAGCGCTTCCCCACTCTCCGTTTTCCGCAGCTCGCTCTTGCAATTTTAAGGCTGTAAAATATGGATCATATGAATCCCCAGAATCTTCATGTGTAACGAAAGCTCTTAAAAAATACTTATCTCGCTTTTTCAATTCAACTTTATGTTGAAAAAAACGAATATTCTTTAAGCTAAATCGATTGTCTCCTTGATATACAGTCGTTCCTCCACCGTAGTTAGATGCAACAACTAATTCTGGTGACTCAAAATCCATTTCCGGTCTCAATCTAAAATGTAGAGACGCATTGGCTTTTAAGTTTTCAGTATTGTAATCGACAAGATCTGTTTCTTTATATCCAGTCCTGTGAAAAATTCCAAGACCTGGATTAGATAATGATTTTCTTAAATCGTAATTGGATTGGTATTCATCACCGTAGATATTGACCGCATCAAATCGTCCTGGATTGTTTTTACCCGTATCTGTGTCAAATACAGGTTCATAGTTGTCCGCTTCCCAATCATTCGCTTTCAGATAGAAAAAATTGATCTTATAAGCGAAAGAATAATCTCCATTCTTATTCCTGATAGCGTCTGCAAATCTAAACGATGGATTAAGCATGTTTCGCTCCCCTACTTTAACCTTCGCAGAAAGTCCTCGATTAATAAATGGATCTTTAGTGGTCATGCTAATCACACCATTAAATGCATTAGGTCCGTAGAACGCTGAACTAGCTCCCACGATTAGATCCACTTTATTGATATCTAATTCTGATGCTCCGAGGAAATTCCCTAGTGAGAAATTCAGCCCTGGAGATTGATTATCTACACCATCTATAATCTGCAATGAACGAACTGGACTTGTACTATTAAATCCTCTTGTATTAATTATCGTAAATCCTAAACTAGCTGTTGTAAGATCTACATCTTTCAGTGCACCTAAACCATCGTAAAAGTTAGCTGATGCAGTTTGCTTTATTCCGATAATATCTAATGATTCTACGGTAAGTGGTGCAGCTTTCTGTTTATCAGAAATTCTCTGTCCTTTAACTTCTACACCTTCTACAATTACACTTGCTTCTGAAAGCTCGAATGTCAACTTCTCTCCTACTTCAGTCATTTGTAAAGTAGAAAGTTCATATCCTAAGTAAGAGGATTCAACAGTAAAAGGAAGATCAACTTCTGCAGCGAAACTGAATGAACCATCCCAATCTGTAACGGTTCCATTCGTTGTTCCTGCCACTACGACATTCGCTCCTATTAAAGGTTCCTTTGTTATTTTATCAACAACAATTCCAGAAACCTCAACTTGCCCAACCAGTTGAATTATTGATATTAAAAAAAGTGCAAACAGTATCCCTATTCTTTCCATACATTATGATCTTAAGGCGAAAGATATTAAATATCTTTTATTAATTGACTTAAAGTCAAAATATTAATTTGAGGCTTACCACAATGTACGAAATATTTTATCTGAATATTTGCATTTTAAGAAATAATAAAGTCTTAGTTTATAACTTCATTTAAAAGAATAGGCTTACCAAAGCCAAGCTTTTCTAATTTATTCATTTGGGTCTTAGCATCACCAACTAGTAAATAAATCATTTTATCAGGATTGATATATTTTTCTGCGAGATCCTTGATGTCATCTATTGTTATATTCTTTACAATTTCTTCTCTTTCATTGATGTAATCATCTGAATAACCATAATTACTGATATTCGACAACATATTAAGCTTTGCATTCAAAGTTTCAAAGGCTCTTGCATTACTTTTTATCATTGAACTCTTGGTGATTTCAAGATCTTCCGCTGAAAATCGTCTTCCATACTTCCGCATGATCCTTTTAATCAATCGAGATGAGTGATAAGTTACATTAGATCTTACATTACTTGATATAGAAAAAGTCCCTGGAATCTCCGTACCAGCAAACTCAGAGCGTATATTATAAGTATATCCCTTCGATTCACGTAATACTTGCGTAAGATCAGAAGCGAAACCACCACCTCCAAGTCTGAAATTCATGATTTGAACAGGATAGAAATCTTCATTCTTAGCCGAAATGGCAAGGTTACCGAATTTTAAAGCAGTTTGTTTCGCATCGGGAACATTATAAAAATAGACTACTGATTTCTCTGGCCCCTTAGGTGCATCAACTGCAGGAAAATCAACCTCCTTAGGTGACCAATGGTTTTCGAATTGATCCATAGAGCTTATGACTTCTCTTCGAGTAATATCTCCGACGATCTGAAGGATAGAAATATTCGGAGCTATATTCTTTTCATAAAAAGCTTTCAAGTCCTCCATATATATTCCTTTTATTGACTCTTCAGTTCCTAGTATATTATGTGCCAATAAATGACCTTCTCCATAGACTAATTTCTCGAATTCATTAGCAGCTATACTGTTTGGATTAACAGACTCTTGTTGAATTCTACTTATGATACTACGCTTGAGCAACGACAACTCAGTATCACACCATCGAGGATGCAAGATAAGTTCTGCAATCAAGTCCATTGTCTTCTGAAAATTCCTAGCTAGCGTTGTTACTTCGAATATGATAGCTTCATTTGTAGAATAAGACCTCAAACTAGCACCCAGTTTTTGAGCAGCAATTTCCAGTTCAGCTGTAGATTTCTTTTCAGTACCCTTGAGCAGCATTTTAGCCAACAAATTAGAAATCCCTTTTTCATTCGATTTTTCTAATAAAAGTCCTCCTTTGATGGTCAATTTTAACTGGACCAATGGAACTTCATCATTCGTTATACCATACAGTTCCATACCTGTTGAAAATCGCTCCTTCCATACTTTCGGGACTTGCATAACTGGTGCCTCTCCATATGTCGGCTCCATGCTTCGATCAAAAGAAGAAACTGTTTTCTGATATTCCGCTTGAGCATTGGAATTAAAAGTCTCTTCTGCACCATCTATAATGACTTCTTCTATGACATCGGCTTGCTCTGCTCCTGTTAAAATTAATTCTACTTCACCTCTGGGAACGAAACTAGTGGATACAAAGGGTTTATCCTTTATGTACTTTCTATAAACACGCTGAACGTCCATTGCCGTAACCGCTAAAATATTCTGTACATCCTCATTAATATACCCTGGATCACCAGCAAATATTTCATATTGTGCAAGTTGGAATCCTTTGCCTAATACACTAGATAATCCAGTATAAAATGCGGTTTCTTTTACAGCTTTTATTCTCTCTAGGTCCGCCTGTGAAATTCCAGTTTTTTCGAAATCTTTAAATGCGGTTTCGATGCCTTTCATCACCTGATCTAATGGTGTTTTCTCGAAAGCTCTAATACGTAGGTGCAATTCCCCTGCTAATTCAGAATTGTAATTATACATGGAGACATTAGAACTTAACTGCAATTGGTCAACTAAGATTTGATTGAGCGGAGCTGTTTTGCCTTCTGATAAATAACTGGCCAATACTTCTAAAGGATAAGCATCCGGATGATATTGATAAACTGTGGGAAAAGTCATAGTTAACTGAGGTAGTCTCGCAAAGTTATCCTCATAATATAGATGTTTCGTACGATCAAGAGCAACTGGCTGCTTTGCAATATCTTCAACTTCCTCACCACGCTTAATTTCATCGAAGTATTTATGAACCCATACTTTAGTCTGGGCTACATCGATATCACCAGCAATGGTTAATGTCACATTATTAGGTGTATACCAACGATTAAAAAATGATTTAACATCATCTAGGTTTGCGTTCTGAAGATCTTCCAGTGAACCTATAACTTGCCAATTATATGGATGATTTTCAGGATATAGATGCTTACCTATTACATAAGAAACATGACCATAAGGACGATTGTCTACTGCTTGCCGCTTTTCATTTTTAACTACTTGCTTTTCCTTTGCGAGAACAGGTTCAGTCACTGTATTTATAAAATAACCAAGTTTATCTGCTTCCGCCCAAATCATTTTCTCTAGTGCATCCTTTGGAACTGTCTGGAAATAATTAGTTCTATCTCGACTAGTAGATCCATTCGCACCTGATCCACCTATCTTAGCACTCATTTTATCAAGACCACCTTTACCTAAATTTTCAGATTCCAGAAATAGAAGATGTTCGAAGAGGTGTGCGAAGCCAGTTTTTCCTTTACTTTCTCTTGCAGAACCTACATGCGCAGTGAGTGCAACAGCAACAACTGGATCTGATCGATCAACATGTAGAATGACTTGAAGACCGTTATCTAGGGTAAATTTTTCAAAGTCAATGTTAAATCCTACTTTTTCGTTATTCCCAAAATCTTCTGCTTCCTGACAAGCATTGAATGTCAGAACCAAAATGATAAAAAGAAAACCAAAACAAATTCTCATTGAAACTTAATTTGGATCAAAGATATAAACGAGAACCCATTATTTCAATTAATACGTGTGATGATGAAAATCTTATTCAAAAGAAATCCTTTCGATATTCAATGAATTTAGGAAATGAACTACAAACCAATTATGAGAAATTACTGCAAGGCAAGGTATAAACCTGCTGCGCAAACTGCACCTATTAAAGGCGCTACCACAGGAATCCAAGCATACGACCATGCGCTATCTCTGCGTTCTCCTATCGGTAGAATACCATGCATAATCCTAGGTATTAAATCCCTCGCAGGGTTAATAGCATATCCTGTAGGTCCACCTAAAGAGAAACCAATAACCACAACGATCAAGGCAACTGGCAAGGCGCCAAGTGATCCTAATCCTATGGTTGTATCTTCCATACCTTCTAGAGTCAATTCCGGACCAGCGATATATAATACTGAAAACAATAGCACAAATGTTCCTATCGCTTCTGTTAAAATATTCGGAATGACATTAGGAATGGCAGGTGTCGTCGCAAATGAAGCTAACTTAAAATCTAGATTATCCGTTTGCTTGTAATGATCATAATAAGATAGAACCACAAGAATACTTCCTAATGCAGCCCCGATACATTGACCAGCGATATAAATAGGAACTAATCCCCATTCAAACTGTCCCGTCACTGCCAGACCAACACTTACCGCTGGATTAAGATGAGCGCCACTGTAAGGTCCAGCAACAAGAACGCCTACATAAACCGCTAGTCCCCAAGCAATTGCTATTCCCACTATTCCTGCATCACCACCTTTGGTTTTACTCAATAATGCATTAGCAACTACACCGTTACCAAGAAGTATTAACAGCATTGTACCTATAATTTCTGCAACAAAAGGGCTCATAAATTCTATTTTACATTCTAACTTTTAAGTGATATATATTTTAATATAAGTGAGTAGAAGCACAGAAATTCCTGTGCATTGAAACAATCATATTTCTATCCAACCTCTACTTCTTTCGACTGCTCGTTTCCATTGCCTCTTCTCTTCTTTAACAATTCCAGGATCTTTTTTCGGCCTGAAGGTTTTATCTTCCTTCCATTGTTTCTGAATTTCTTCTAAACTTTCCCAGTAACCCACTGCTAATCCTGCAAGATATGCAGCACCAAGAGCAGTTGTTTCTAGGACCATAGGTCTTACTACTTCACAGCCTAAGAAATCCGCTTGACCTTGAAGCAAGATATTATTTGCAACTGCACCACCATCGACTTTTAACGTTTCTAATTTCACTCCTGTATCAGCTTCCATTGCACTTACGACATCAGCTACTTGAAAAGCAATACTTTCTAAAGCAGCTCTCACGAAATGTTCTTTAGTTGTACCTCGTGTAATTCCCACTATTGTTCCTCTTGCGTACTGATCCCAATAAGGCGCTCCTAATCCTGTTAATGCAGGAACAAAATACACGCCTCCGTTATCTTCTACAGAAGCAGCCATCTCTTCACTTTTATCTGCTGACTGAAGCAGCTGTAAGCCATCTCTCAACCATTGGATCACAGCTCCTGCTACAAAAACGGACCCCTCTAAAGCATAAGTTACTTTGCCATCAATTTTCCAAGCGATCGTGCTGAGTAAATTATTCTTAGAATGTATGATTTCATCTCCTGTATTAAGTACTAAGAAGCACCCTGTTCCATAGGTATTTTTCGCCATTCCCGGATCTATACACATTTGCCCAAATAATGCAGCTTGTTGGTCTCCAGCAATTCCTGCTATAGAAATTCCGTCAGCTGTCTCACCGTATACTTCACTACTTTCCTTTACTTCCCCTAACATCGTTCTGGGAACATTGAGCATTTTTAATAATTCATCATCCCATTCTAAGGTATTTATATTGAACAGCATCGTTCTACTCGCATTCGTCACATCTGTTATGTGAACTTTTCCTTGTGTTAATTTCCAGACGAGCCAAGTGTCCATTGTTCCAAATAGCAAATCACCTTTCTCTGCAAGTTCACGAGCACCTTCTACATTATCTAATAACCAGTTTATCTTCGTACCTGAGAAATATGCATCGATAACTAGCCCCGTTTTTTCTGATACCATGTCGGAATGACCTTTAGCTCGTAGTTCATCACATAATTTCGATGTTCTTCTATCTTGCCAGACAATTGCATTGTGAATAGGCTCTCCTGTATTTTTATTCCAGACCACTGTTGTCTCTCGCTGGTTTGTAATTCCTATTGCCGCAACATCAGAGGGCGATATATTATTATTAGCAATCAAGTCATCTAGCACTTTCTTTTGAGTATTCCAGATTTCATTAGCATCATGTTCTACCCATCCTGGCTTCGGAAAATGCTGAGTAAATTCTTCTTGCTCCACTGAAACAATAAGTCCATCGTGGTTAAATAAAATTGCGCGTGAGGATGTTGTCCCTTGATCAAGAGAAATAATATACTTTTCCGACATTATTTAAATTGTGTTTCTTTAAAATAAAACCTTAAGTTAATTGAAAATGTGACAAATAATAAAATATTATTTAGTTCAAAACATTTTATTTAGGATGTAAAAGTAATTCAAGGCAATACAATATTCCAAAATCTGCTAATTGGCAAAATCATAATTTAGAACTAATTCACCTTTTAAGATATAGTTATTGAAGATGGACTGCTCTTCTTGGTCGAAAAAATCAAGGAGTATTTTCTCAAAATATTGATTGGTAAATAGTTTGTTTTCCGTATCTGACAGAATTTGTAGCATCACATCCTTTAATGAAGTCTTCCCATCAGATTGTGCTTGCAGCTTTTCATCTAAATAATGAGCGTACAAAAGACCTCTTTGATATGGTATTTCTTCTATTTGGCTGTTATTCGTTGTCAGACTTAATTCATTGTTGCGCAGTTTACCATATGGTGATTCCTCAAGCTTTTCATAAGTTCTTTGAATTTCTTGGTCAAATTCTTTCTGGGTCATTTCATTTTGCTGAAGTATCAATTTCATAGAAAAATACTCCGTAAAGCCTTCTGAAAACCACAGTTCCTCTCCAGGTGAACTATTTCTGATCTTTCCACCTATCCAGTGATGCATTAATTCATGATAATACAAACTAGAAAGGTTCTCTAATTTGGATTTTTTGCTATTCGTACAATAGGAAGCAAACCCATTAGCTAATCCAGTCCCTCCAAGATAATTTCCTCCATTTTGATCAAATGGAAGTAAGGTTACTGTATATATATCATCAGAGTAGTCATTCCAAAAATCTCTCTGAACATGAACAATACGCTCTAATTTCTGGAGTAATTCTTCATCATCAAAACTTTTCCAGCTTCCTCGCGTAAGTAAGTGTAAATTGATTCCATTAAAGTTTACACTATGCCTTCTAAAGTCACCACCCACGACTACAGATTCTAATAATTCGTCTCGCGTTAAATAATAAACACCTTCGCTTTCTGTTCCAAAATTGTGCTGAACTAGATATGGTACTTCTTCCCAATTAATCTCAATGGTATTTTTATTTTTAGACTTAAAAATCTTGTCAGGGATTAAAAAAAGACGATGCCCAAATAAATGAAAGTATTCTTTATTAATAATAGGCCGATAATAATCAGATATATTAGCCTCTCCGTCGAAATCTTGTTTTAAAACATATTCTATTAACAGTAAATGCCTAGGAAGAGACTTAATAATAATGCTATTCGTTTCTGGGTCAATTTTAATATCAGCTTTCGAATTAAGAACTTCTAATGATTGTAAGCAATTAAAAAGATTCTGTTCTCCCCATGCTTCATCAAAATAAACAAGACTTGCTACACCGTCTTCATTGGTTTTTACTTCTAACTGAACTCTAATTGTTGATTGGCTTGCAGAAAGATTTGGTGTAATTGTATAACTTGCATCAATGGCTAAGACCGCATTATTTATGCAGATTAGGAATAAAAAAGACCAGATGTAATTGATTATTCTCATTATAATGTACAATGCCTGCTCTAAAAGACATGATTATTAGCACTAAATTTACATAAAACCAGCGTTTAATTCATATTAAATTTACATTTAGTTTACATTAAATTAACATTGGAAGATTAAATGTTGTACAAATACTCAATAACAATGAAATATTATTTTATCATTATCTCACTTTTTTTAATAGGTTGTAATACAAATTCTAACTCTAAAAGTGATCCAACATCATCAACAGCTTCCGCTACTTATAACAACATAGATGTTGCTACTTTTAATCAGGGCCTGAAAGGTGAAAATAGTGTAGTAATAGATGTTCGTACTCCACAAGAAATTGCAGGCGGAAAGATTGAAAATGCTGTAGAGCTAGATTATTACGACAAGGAATTCGCTTCTAAGATTAAGGCCTTAGATCCAGATAAGAATTACTACCTATACTGCAAAGCTGGAACCCGAAGTGCTAAAGCAGCTGAAATCATGATCGAAAACGGCTTCAAAAATGTGCATAATTTAAAGGGAGGATACACCGATTGGAAAAAAGATTCAAAGTAAAACATATTTTTTTTTCAGTAATTCGAAATTTATTGTGTGGTCACTAAAATTGACCAAAATTCTAATTTATTGATAGATATTAAAAAATAAATTTTACGCTGAATTGAAAATCAACAGATAGTAAAGTACTTTTATTTTATATATGTTTATTCTCCCATTTATACATGCCTTACACTTAATTTTAATATGTCGTAATTTAAACTTTAGATAAAATTATCATGTGAAAAATCTTGAACACTAATTAAGGTTTTATAGAAAAATTTGTCTTACTTTCGTTTTGTAAATACCAACTTAATCGCATGAGAATTCAGATAGCTAAGAACGAGCTCTTTATAGAGCTTGACGAGAAGGACCTTGTTAATCTTTCCCAGAAGTACCTTATAAAGGATAAATTTAAATTTTCCATTTTAGACGACGAATCTCTTCTAATCAGCCTCCGAATGGAGGGAAGTGATAAGTTGTGTACAATGTATGATAGCAACGAACTTATTATCTTTTTACCATTTAACGAATTCGAAAAATGGTTAAACTCTGATAACACGATCTATCATTCCTCTAAAGGTAATAATGCAAGTAACAATATGCATATTACACTGAAAAAGAATACAGTTACACCTAAAGTAAAGGCTATTAAAATTGCCAATGAATCTACTTTAGACAATAACAATTTCATTTATAACTAAAAGTCTTACTTCTTTTTTGCTAACTTGATTTCATTAAAAGCAGATTTTGGAATCAGTAATAAAAAAAGAAATTCAAAGATTTTCAGAGCAGAAGTTTACATCACTTTTTGACAATATTATCGTCGAAGAGCCGCTAGAGATATTTATAAATCAAAAGATATCTCCTTACTTAGTCACTATGCGGACTCCGGGAGACGATATGAACTTGTCACTTGGGTTGTTGTATAGTTTAGGAATCATTGCTAAGGCAAGTGATGTCGAGTCCTATAAGGTCATCAATGATCATCAACTGATCATTTACTTAATTCATACCAATATTCCAGAAGCTAAAATACATTCTAGTTTTTCTAGTTGTGGAATTTGTAATTCTCAATCCTGGGAAGAAGTAAACTTCCATTCAATCTTTCCCGTATTTGATAAAGCCATCCGATTCTCTTCTAACACTATCCATCAATCACATATCAAACTCACCGAATCTGATGATTACTTTTCGTTAACCGGAGGAAATCACAAAGTTGCGCTATGGTCAGAAAAGGAAAATAAGATTTTTGTTGCAGAAGATGTCGGTAGGCATAATGCTTTAGATAAAGTGATCGGAAAGTGCATTTCAGGTAATTTACTTCCTTTAAAAAATTATATTGCCATTCTTAGTGGTAGATGTAGTTTTGAAATGTGCCAAAAAACATGGTTAGCTGGAATACCTATTATAGTAAGTAGAGGAGCTCCCACAAGTAAAGCTATCGAACTAGCAGATAATGCTGGAATTACATTAATTGGTTTTGCAAGATCTGAAAGTTTTAATGTATATACTCACCCATATCGAATCGAAAATGAAAGAAAATAAACCGACTATTCCCATTGAAGAAAAAATTGGAAAGCTTACTAAACCTAAAGATTTTGCTGCAGGAATACCAGCGCTGAATTCTTCGATTTCTCAGATTGCAAAGTATATGAAGCCTGGAGATGCTGTTACTACAATGAGAAAATTGAATCAAAAAGGAGGTTTTGACTGTCCTGGGTGCGCATGGCCTGACCCAGACGATGATCGCTCATCTTTAGGCGAATATTGCGAAAATGGAGTAAAAGCGATTGCTGAGGAGGCAACAAAGAAAAGTTTATCCGAATCCTTTTTCAAAGAAAATTCCATAAGCGAATTAAGGAAGAAATCAGATTTCGAACTCGGAAAGCTAGGTAGAATCAATCAGCCATACTTTAAAGCGAATGGAGAAGATACATTTAAACCTATAGACTGGAAAGCAGCACTCCTTCACATCTCGAATAAACTTAAAGGATTAGATCATCCAGATAAAGCAATCTTTTATACTTCTGGAAGAACGAGTAATGAAGCAGCATATTTATACCAATTATTCGTTAGAAAATATGGGACGAACAATCTACCAGACTGCTCTAATATGTGCCATGAATCCAGTGGCGTTGGATTAGGAAAAACGTTAGGAATCGGAAAAGGATCTGTTACATTACTTGACATTCATCAAGCGGAATTGATCATGATTATGGGCCAGAACCCAGGTACAAATCATCCTAGAATGCTCTCTGCCTTAGAAAAGTGTAAGCAAAATGGAGGAAAAATAATTTCTGTAAATCCATTAAAAGAAGCGGGTCTCGTCTCCTTCAAACATCCACAAAAAGTAAGTAAAGTATTATTAGGAGGAACAAAAATCACAGACATCTATTGTCAAGTTAATATCAATAGTGATATCTATTTCCTTAAAGCCATCATGAAATTACTCATTGGATACGATGAAAAGAATAAGCATAAAATTCTAGATTACAACTTCATAAATGATAAAACAGACGGCTGGGAAGCACTTAAGACGAGTCTGGAAGAGATAGATATCAATGAGTGCAGTAAAGCGTGTGGGATATCTCTTGAAAAATTAGAAAAAGTAGCTAAGCTATTTGCAACCAATGAAAAAATTATTATTTGTTGGGCAATGGGACTAACACAACACCTGAATGGAGCATATAATATCCAAGAAGTTGTGAATCTATTGCTTATGAAAGGCGCCATAGGTAAGCCGGGAGCAGGAACATGTCCTGTACGAGGACACAGTAATGTGCAAGGCGATAGGACTATGGGCATATGGCATAAACCAGGGAACGACTTCCTTAATAAATTAGAAGAGAGGTACCATTTCAAACCACCTGCAGATCATGGTGTAGGCGTTGTAGATGCTATTAAGACATTATATGAAGAAAAAGCTGCTGTCTTATTCTGTATGGGCGGGAATCTGCTTAATGCATCTCCTGATACCGAATACACTGCTGAAGCAATGAGAAAAGCGGATTTAATTGTCAATGTTTCCACAAAACTTAACCGAACACATCTCGTTAGCGATCATGAGTCTATCATTCTTCCATGTCGAGGAAGAACGGAAATAGATGATGGCCAGTTTGTGTCCGTAGAAAATTCAATGGGTATCGTTCATAAAAGTGAAGGGGTTCTTCCACCATTTAACAAGATCATTAAGAGTGAAGTTTCTATCATTTGCGAGCTTGCAGATATTTTATTCACTGATGCGAGCATTCCTTGGTTAAAATTTGCTTCTAACTATGATTTAATAAGAGATGAAATAGAAGCTATTATACCAGGTTTCGATAATTACAATAAAAAAGTGAGACAACCAGCTGGTTTCTACTTGCCTAATACTGCTAGAGAGCAAGAATTCGCAACAGATAATGGGAAGGCGCACTTTACCGTTAATCCCCTACCCGCTTGTCTTCTAAAGGAAAATGAATTTGCGATGATGACAATAAGAAGTCATGATCAATTTAATACTACTATTTATGGTGAGGACGATAGATATCGAGGTATAAAAGGAATGAGAAGAATTGTGTTTATGAATGAAGAGGATATGAAAAACTTGGGATTGAAACAGTTTGATGAAGTCAATTTATATAGCTATTTCAATGAGGAAGAAAGGTCCGCTTTACAATTTAAAGTCATTCCATATGATATCCCTAAAAAAAATATTGCCACTTATTTTCCTGAAGCAAATTCCCTTATTCATATCAACGCTTACGACAAGATTAGTGAGACGCCATCTAGCAAATTCACTAAGGTATTGATTAAGAGGACGTAGGGGGCAAGCGGATTTGTCGAGTCCTTTATCCGTATGAAAAAGTTTGTAGTATTTATTACATTTCTGGCATTCGGCTCAGGAATATTCGGGCAACAAGAAATAATTGAACAAGTTGATTTAACTGGAATTGTCAATTATCCTTTCGATATCGACATCCAAGAAGATGGTGACAGCACCATTTGGGCGATTCACAGTTATGTAGACGGTGGCCTTCTCACTGATCTGATGAAATATGATGGTGAAAATTGGATAGCATCTAGTTTTCCTTGCAATGACTGCCTTCGTGATTTAGCAATTGACACTTCAGGAATGCTCTATGCTGCTGCAAATGACAACGGTATTTACAAATTAGAAAGTGGAACTTGGCAACAAGTCATAACGGATAGCGCAATCAAATTGGGATTTACTACCAATGGAATCATGAAATTCGTGAATGATATTGGAATTTTCAGTTATGATGGCATGAATGTTATTGCTGGAAACCATACAGGTAAACCTAATTATTTTGCTTTGAAAGGCTTTGAAATTGACCAAAGTGATAATATATGGATTTTAAAATCTGGGGAGCTATATCAATACACTGACCAAACTGGTTGGGTCAGGAGAACAGAAGCCTACGATCCTGAAATGATCGAATTAGCGCCCGACAATAAATTATGGTTTGCAGAAAACACTGGTGCTTTTAGCTACTTTTTAAATGGCACCTATAATTATAATCAAATTCAAAATGTTTTCCCATCCGGTATTGCTCCATCAACAATCTTTATTGATTTAAATAATACATTTTGGGTAGGTGTCCAAGGTAGCCAACCTGGAATTCATAAGTATAATCCAGCGGAACAAAAAATATATAACGCAATAGAATTATTTGGGAATAGTAATCCTCCAACTAATATCTTTGTAAATTCAGTAGGTGATATATGGTCTTTTCAAAACTATAATAACATCGCAGGTCATGCTTACACAATAGCTGTAGATGAAGACGGAGATGGTTTTAATTCTGATGTAGATTGTGACGACAGTGATCCAGCGATTAATCCTGATGCAACAGAAATCCCCAACAATGATATAGATGAAAATTGTGACGACATCATTCTTATCATTGATGAAGACGGAGATGGTTTCAACTCTGATGTAGATTGTGACGACAATGATCCAGCGATCAATCCTGATGCAACGGAAATTCCTAACAATGATGTCGATGAAAATTGTGACGAGATCATTCTTATCATTGACGAAGACGAAGATGGTTTCCACTCTGATGTAGATTGTGACGACAGTGATCCAGCGATTAATCCTGATGCAACGGAAATTCCTAACAATGATGTCGATGAAAATTGTGACGAAATCATTTTTATCATTGACGAAGACGGAGATGGTTTCAACTCTGATGTTGATTGTGACGACAATGATCCAGCGATCAATCCTGATGCAACGGAAATTCCTAACAATGATGTCGATGAAAATTGTGACGACATCATTCTTATCATTGACGAAGACGAAGATGGTTTCAACTCTGATGTAGATTGCGATGATAACAATCCATTGATTAATCCAGCAGCACAAGAAATTCCAAATAATAATTATGATGAGAATTGCGATGATATTATTCTTATTATTGATGAGGATGAAGATGGATTTAATTCTGATGTAGATTGCGATGACACCAATCCATTAATTAATCCTGATGCGACAGAAATTCCTAACAATGATGTCGATGAAAATTGTGATGACATCATTCTTATCATTGACGAAGATGGAGATGGTTTTAATTCTGACGTGGATTGTGATGACAATAATCCCCTAATCAATCCTGATGCTCAAGAAATACCGGACAACGAAATTGATGAGAATTGTGATGGTGAATTAAGAGCCAATCTTTTTCATGTGAGAACTCAAAATAGTGAACCATTACTGGAAATAGATCAACAAGGTGAAGTGGGAATTGGTACGAGTAATCCTAAAGCAAAGTTACAAGTTACTGATGGTGATGTATTCATAAGTGACATCAATAAAGGAGTGATTATGAAATCGCCTAATGGCTCATGTTGGCGCATGACAGTCAGTGATGAAGGAGTCCCTATTTATACGCAAATAACTTGCCCCGATAGTCAAGAATAATTAAAGTTTATCATATATTAATAGGGATGTCATAACGGTTTTGTTTCTCTTTATATATGAAGAAGCAGATACTCATTTTATTATGTTTAGCATTAGCTGTACTAGCCTATGCTCAAGAAGAGAAAATTGAACAAGTTGATCTCAACGGAATTCTCAATTCACCTTTTGACATAGAAGGTGCAGAAACAGCAAATGGGGATGTATGGGTAATGCATAGTTTCATCGGAAATGGCCTGGAATCCGCTTTAATGAGATACGATGGTGAGGAGTGGTCAAGTGAAACTTTTCCATGTAATACCTGCTTAAGAGACATCAAAGTAGATCAAGACGGCACTTTATGGGCTGCTGCCGATACAGAAGGAATCTACAAACATGTCAATGGATCGTGGGAACAAGTAGTAGAAAATACTGCTATTAAAATTGCATTTACTTCAGATGGTAATATAAAGTTTGTTAACACTGATGGTGTATTTAATTTAATAGACGGAGCTGTTACAGAATCAAACAATACGGGTAGTCCTACTTTCTTCGCATTACCAGGTTTTGAAATTGACAATAATGACGATCTATGGATTCTAAAATCAATGGATCTTTTCCAAGTTTCACCTAATTCAGGCTGGACACCTCGAACCGAGTCATTTAATCCAGTATTGATAGAAATGGCTCCTGACGGCAAATTATGGACTGCTGAAAATACGGGTGTCTTAAGTTATTTTGAAAATGGTACATATAATTACAATCAAATAACAGGTGTGTTCCCAATGGGTGTAAAAGCAACGGCCATAACTATAGACCAAGAGAATAATTTCTGGGTAGGTGTTCAAGGTGATAATCCTGGAGTAACAAAATACAACTCAGAAGCTACTAAGAAATATAAATCAGAAGCATTAGTTGGAAGTGCTTCTCCTGTGCACAAAGTTTTCATTACTAGTAAGGGTGAAGCTTGGGTGTTTCAAAATTACAACAATACGGTTGGCCACATTTACATGACTGAAGTTACTGAACCTGTTGATGCAGATGAAGACGGCTTCAATGCAGATGTAGATTGTGATGATAATGATCCAGCGATCAATCCTGACGCAACTGAAATTCCGAATAACGATATTGACGAAAACTGTGACGGTGAAATTACTGTCATTGACAATGATCAAGATGGTTTCAATTCTGATGTAGACTGTGATGATAATGATCCGTCAATCAATCCTGATGCAACTGAGATTCCGAATAATGATATTGACGAAAACTGCGACGGTGAAATTACTGTCATTGACAATGATCAAGATGGTTTCAATTCGGATGTAGACTGTGATGATAATGATCCAGCAATCAATCCTGATGCAACTGAGATTCCAAATAATGATATCGACGAAAACTGCGACGGTGAAGTGACTGTCATTGACAATGATCAAGATGGTTTCAATTCGGATGTAGACTGTGATGATAATGATCCAGCAATCAATCCTGATGCAACTGAGATTCCGAATAACGATATTGACGAAAACTGCGACGGTGAATTAACTGTAGTAGATAATGATGATGATGGTTTCAACTCTGATGTAGACTGTGATGATAATGATCCATCAATCAATCCTGACGCAGCTGAGATTCCGAATAACGATATTGACGAAAACTGTGATGGTGAAATTACTGTCATTGATAACGATGAAGATGGTTTCAACTCTGATGTAGATTGCGATGATAATAATGCAGCAATCAATCCAGATGCAACTGAAATTCCAAATAATAATATAGATGAAGACTGTGATGGTTCTGACCTAACCAGTTCACTCGAAGAATTTGAAAATTTAAAAATCAGTATTTCTCCAAATCCATCAAAAGGAAATACGCGTATTTCATTCACTCAACCTTTAAACAACACTGTAATTAAAATTATAGGTTTTGACGGAAAAGTAATCCAGCGAATAGAGTCTAAAAGTGCGCTTCAATACTTCGACATCAATACTTCTAATTTTTCTAAAGGTGTTTATATTGTCAATGTAGTTTCTGAAAACAATTTCAAGAATGAAAGATTAGTCGTAGAATAGTAAATGTACCGTTGTTTAATAATTCTGATTCGATCTAAGAATCTAGAATGATATTTTAATGAACAAACAGTCATCTTCTGCCTCAGCTGCCATGCCACCGCCCTCTCCTATTATGGAAAGACCATTGGAACTGATACCTAGGTTGCCTACAGCTTTGACGTCATCATTTTCATCTTTTACTTCTATCTTGTAGTTTCCATAAGATAATTGCAGTGTTATTAGTTGATCGAGAATGGAGGCTTCAGAGGAACAGCTTATGTCTCCTTGAGTTTTGAATAATTGCCCTTCTTCCTGATCGTCAATAAATAGAATAAGGTTCTCCGTACTTGCAGTAGCTGCAAAAAAATGTGCATTATAAGTAGTAATCTCCTTCTTTGTACACTGTATAACTAGCATACTAAAAAAGATAATAACGCTGAACCTTTTAAAAAGCAAAAACATCATGGTTGTGGATTTTCTAGACCTAGAACGGCTGAATCACATTAAATGTTATTTTTATTTTTTCATGATCATAACTTTTTCTTGAATACTTCCATCTAGAGATCTGATCAAATAAAACCCATTCGGCCAATCTGTAGCATCAACTCTTAAACCTTCCTTTCCACCCATATCATGATTAAGGTTGTGCATAAGAAATCCACTAGCAGAATACACCTGAATATTTTGATTCAAACCTTTGCTCCCATTAATGTGAAAAAAGCCTGAAGCTGGATTAGGATATATTAAGACATCCTGAATTCGTGGTGACTTTACAGAACTCGTTAGTCCATTCCACCCAATTACTGAAGAGGAATCTACCGTACTATTTTCAGCGATAAAAGTAGCACCACCAATTGCATGATTGTCTCGAATATTTAAAAATTCTCCATTTATAGTTCCTGATTCACTGAACAAGTAAGCACGCTCTCCTAATTCTCTGGAAGCAATCTTTATTGAATCTGTTGGAGTACCTTCTGCAGTTAGATTTGTAAACTTAACCGTATCTCCAGGAAAAATCAGAATTTCTGATCGTGGTGCAAATGTCAAATTTTCAATATCCATAGGACCATAAACCCAATTCGAGCCTATGAAATCAACCTTATTGTAAAGATAATTCTCACCATAAAATATAAACGAGCAGGTAATCTCTGTTTGGTCAATATTTAGATCAAGATCTGGACTAGAAGGAAACCACGTTTTCACCTCTATCGAACTATTGCTTAAATCTATTGTGGGATCATGTGTTTTACCTAATTTAAAAGAATTGTATGTCTTGATTGTATTTCCATTGCTATTAAAAACTCCATTAGAAATACTTATCTCATAAGCTTCCATAGATCCGTCTAATTCTATAGTCGATGTACTTCCAAAATCCAAATTTGATACATAGCCCCATGTCATATCATTGGATCGAATAGTCTGAATACTATCTCCTAGAAAATTCACTTGCCTCATATTTAATATTACGTCCTTTCCATGATGGACATCTCCATAAATTCCCAATTCTCCTTCACTTCCAGATTTCACCTGTAATGTAGTTCCTGGCTTCAAACCGGCTGTCGAGAAATTGTTAAAAAATATAGCATCCAAGTCTATATTGATCACAACAGCTTCTTCCTGAACAGATTTTTCATCGAAAATCACATTATCGATTGCGCTTGGCAATTCTATATGATCAGGACTGCCACCAGATGTCTTCGACCAATGATCTAAGTCACTCCATTCTCCTTCTCCTCCGATCCAATAATAGTTATTTGGTGCTGTAACTTCTACATTCCAGCCACTTACATTTCCATTATCTATGCTATTAAAGGCATTAAATGTAGCTCCACCTGCAGCCATATTGTCTTTTATAATCAGGTAGTTTCCATTAACGACACCTGCTTCTTGGTGCAAGGTTCCAGCCTCGCCCTCAGCTCTACTTAGGATACTAATGGGGCCAGAAGATGTTCCCTCGAAATGAAACTGCTTGGCAGTTTGCACATCTCCATTTTCTAATGTCAATGTAGTGGATGGTTCTACTCGAAATTCTTCAAAATAATTATTTCCTAAAACCCTATCAATTTTACCATCGAAAGTAACATGATTAAAATGATTGCCATCACCAAAAAACAAATTGGTTCCACTTCCAGCTCTTTCAAAAATGGTAATCTGACTGCTTCCTGCATCCAACCTTCCATTGCTATTTACAATAAATCGAGAGGCTCTAATATCGGAATTACCGAAATTAATGAAAGGAGACCCATCTACAGTTGGCGTTCCAATTCTTATTTCATGTGTGTGCAAATTGAATCCATGCAACTCTAATTTGCCATTGTATAATTGTAAGCTATTAACAATAAAATCACCTAGCAAATTAATTTGAGTAAGCGAATCTTCAGGACTGATGTGTAATGTACCACTAAATTGTTCTTGAGAAACCTTAATATTGATTTCGCCATCTCCTAAAAGATAGTTCTGTGAAACGCCCCAAAAATGGTTTCCTGACATCTCAATATCTCCATGTATAAAAACAGTATTGTAATAGTTACTCGATAACATTTTAGGAGATAAAGTCATATCTTTGATTACCAAATTCCGGCAGTACATACTATCTAAATCCAATTGAACCTCCTGTCTCTCAGTGGTAAATGAATTTTCATCAAATATTACATTATCACTAGCGCCGGGGAGTTCAGCATGCAATGTCGATCCACCAGAACTAGTTGCCCAATGGTTTAGATCACTCCAGTTCCCTTCATTTCCTACCCAAAAATAATCTTGACCTTGAAGGAGTGAAACTATTAATAAAAGGAAGAGTGTGTTTACAAAAGTTTTCATAGCTTAAAATTTCTACAAAAATCAATGAAAACAAGCGCTTATACATCACCCCTGAGGATGATATTTAGATATAAAAAAAGGGCGCGGATCGTAATCGGCGCCCTTTTATATTTATGATGGATTCTAATTATTTCTTATCATCCACTTCCTCAAATTCTACATCGGTAACTTCCTCTGTATCTTCTGATCCTCCAGCACCATTAGCACCTGCAGATGGATCAACATCTGGAGCGCCTTCAGCACCTTGAGTATTCGCATACATGTCTTGACTAGCTGCTTGCCATGCCGTATTCAACGTTTCAGTAGCTGCATTTACTTTCTCAACATCTTGTAATTTGTGCGCTTCTTTAAGATCAGCTAGTGACTTATCGATCGCTTCCTTCTTCTCTGCAGGTATTTTATCTCCATGCTCTTCTATTTGCTTCTCTGTTTGGAAAATCAAATTATCAGCTGCATTTAGAATATCAACTTGCTCTCTTGCCGCTTTATCTGCATCTGCATTTGCTTCTGCTTCAGCTTTCATTTTAGCAATCTCTTCTTTAGATAATCCTGTAGAAGCTTCGATTCTGATATTCTGCTCTTTGTTCGTTCCTTTATCTTTTGCAGATACATTAAGGATACCATTCGCATCGATATCGAAAGAAACTTCGATCTGTGGAGTTCCTCTTCTTGCTGGTGGAATACCATCTAAGATGAATCTTCCTACACTTCTATTATCTCTAGCCATCGGTCTCTCTCCCTGAAGAATATGAACTTCTACTGAAGGTTGATTATCCGCTGCTGTTGAATATGTTTTAGACTTCTTAGTTGGAATTGTTGAGTTGGCTTCGATTACTACATCATAAACTCCACCCATTGTTTCAATACCGAAAGAAAGTGGTGTTACGTCTAGTAAAAGTACATCCTGAACATCTCCGCTTAATACTCCACCTTGAATTGCTGCACCTACTGCTACAACTTCATCAGGATTCACACTCTTATTTGGTTTCTTACCAAAGAATTTTTCAACTTCTTCTTGAATTCTAGGAATTCTAGTAGATCCTCCTACTAAAATAACTTCATCAATTTCACTTTTAGAAATTCCAGCATCTTTTAATGCTTCTTGGCATGGCTTAAGTGTTCTTGTAATCAAATCATCAGCTAATTGCTCGAATTTTGCTCTAGATAATTTAAGTACTAAGTGCTTAGGCACACCATCCACAGCTGTGATATATGGTAGATTGATTTCTGTTTCTGTAGAAGAAGATAATTCAATCTTAGCTTTTTCAGCTGCTTCTTTTAATCTCTGAAGAGCCATTGGATCTTTTCTTAAGTCAATGTTCTCTTGTTGCTTAAAGCTATCAGCTAAGTGCTCAATAATTACATGGTCAAAATCATCTCCACCTAAGTGTGTATCACCATTTGTAGATTTCACTTCGAATACACCGTCTCCTAATTCTAGGATAGAAATATCAAATGTTCCACCTCCTAAATCGTAAACAGCAATCGTAGAATCTTTACCTTGCTTATCGAAACCATAAGATAATGCTGCAGCTGTTGGCTCATTTATGATCCTTTTAACAGTAAGTCCTGCAACTTCACCTGCTTCTTTAGTAGCTTGTCTTTGAGAGTCATTAAAGTACGCTGGAACTGTAATAACAGCTTCAGTAACTTCACTACCTAAAAAGTCTTCAGCTGTTTTCTTCATTTTCTGAAGAACCATTGCTGAAATTTCTTGAGGTGTATATTTACGGTCACCGATTTCTACTCTTACCGTATCGTTATCACCTTTCACTACTTTATAACTTGTTCTCTTAGCTTCTTCTGAAACTTCAGAGAATCTGCTTCCCATAAATCTTTTAATTGAAGAGATTGTTTTCGTAGGGTTGGTGATAGCTTGTCTTTTCGCCGGGTCACCAATCTTACGCTCTCCATTGTCTAAGAATGCTACGATAGAAGGTGTAGTTCTCCTTCCTTCGTCATTAGGGATTACAACTGCTTCATTTCCTTCCATTACGGAAACACACGAGTTTGTTGTTCCTAAATCTATTCCAATGATCTTACCCATTATTATATTATTTTTTGATTTTTAATTTTAATTACACTTATACTTAATCAATCCATATGCCAACGGGGCAAAACTGACATTTTGTACAAAAACTAAGGAAAATGGGCAAAACAACATGACATATTTTATTTTTTCATATGTCAATTTGGCGCAAACCTATTATAAAGGCTTGTTTATCGATTCAACATTGCATTGAATAAAACAGGCATTATCTAATTCTAAAAATTAAAATTGAGAGATTTTGTTAAATCATTTGACTTTACCACGTTCTGAGCAACAGGTGTCAATAAAACTCTTTTCTTAAATTTTCTATTCCTTGATGAAAAAATACCTCGCCCTTCTGAAAGATTAGTATAAAATGGTATTTCCTGTGATGCTGTAATTCCAAGATTAGCCTGTCCTACTCTAACATAGTCTAATATTTCCTGGCCACCAGCATCGATCACGACATCTATTCCTATGAAGTCTCTTCTTATATTTTCCTTCACCTCTATATTATTCTGTAGGAATACAAAGAATTCGTTTCCTAACTTTAAAATTTCAGTCTCATCAGTAATACTTTTCGCTAAACTCCATTCCAATGTTACAGGAACAGGTTCCATATCTGGATCAAGCGTATTTACTTCTTCGAAATTTACGATCATACTAACATCATACACTGAAGGAACATTTCCAGTAGACTTAGGAAACCAACTCACTCTGAAATTCGTGTTGATATCAAAATTTAATCTTGTACTTGGCTGAGTGATAAGAATGGTGTCAACTACTGTGGTCGTTGCGCGAATAGCTTCCTTACCTTCACCTCGATTAATAACCAATTCATAAGATTCACCCGCAGAGAGACTCATTTCAGAGGTACCTATTGTATATAATGTGTTAGGATCTACAGCGAATGCACCCTCATCTCTTGGAAGTCCAATTTCATTCCCGTTTACTTTTCTTAGAGTGTGAACCTCATTATTCCGCAAATTAACAAGTTGAACATCTAATGAAGGATAATATATAGAATCCGATATTACCGCAATTTCCGTAGCAGATCTATCTGGATCCAAAAATGCCCTTTCAACTCTTATGAACTGATTCTCCTCAGAAACTGATAGCAATCCGTATACAATAGGAATATCCTGATATTCTGCATTTAAAACTAATGTGTTATCACAGCTAAAAAGTAATACGATGGTTATAATTCCAAGTGTGTATCTCATTTCGCAAAGGTAAATATTATTTGTTTTTTGTCTTCGTTATTTGTAAGTCTTTTCGTCTATCTAAGTCTGAACGACCATTGACCTTAAATAATGGAGAAGAAAATCCAAGGGAAATACCTTGTGTGAGATACCCGTAGTCATTAGTACTTTTTGTAGAACCGACACCCATTATATCTACTGCTAAATCAAACTAATTTTTGCTCTCCTATGGTTATAGAGTCTAAAATTGATCGCAATACTATTAGAAATACCTATATTCTTTTTTACAGTGTTCGACATGATATCAGTATCCACAAAATTTAAATGAGGCCCCGTATAACCACAAGTTTTTCTTTACATCTTGTCCTCTAGCTGAATCTATTTTGATCTTCGTCTACACTTCAAATATTTTTATATACATTTGAAATTAAATTTGAAAATAAATGTCTGTAGCAAAAGGTTCCGTTAAAAGAGTTACCACTAGTATCCTTCAAAACATGAAAGACAATGGTGAAAAAATAAGTATGCTAACTGCATATGATTTTTCTATGGCTAAAATATTAGACGATGCTGGTACTGAAGTTTTGCTTGTAGGTGACTCCGCTTCTAATGTGATGGCTGGTCATGAAACAACACTACCTATCACCTTAGATCAGATGATCTATCATGCTTCTTCTGTTATTCGTGGCGTAAGTAGAGCATTCGTTGTGGTAGATTTACCATTCGGATCTTACCAAGGTAATTCTAGAGAAGCGTTACAATCTGCAATCAGAATCATGAAAGAAAGTGGTGCTCATGGTGTGAAAATGGAAGGTGGTGAAGAAATTAAAGAATCTATTACAAGAATTCTTTCTGCAGGTATTCCGGTCATGGGACATTTAGGTCTTACGCCTCAGTCTATTTACAAATTTGGAACCTATGTCGTAAGAGCAAGAGAAGAAGAGGAAGCTGCTAAACTTAAATCTGATGCCAAACTGCTCGATGAATTAGGATGTTTCGGTGTTGTTCTTGAAAAAATTCCAGCTGCTCTCGGAAAAGAAGTAACAGAATCAATCAGTATTCCTACGATTGGTATCGGAGCAGGTCCACATACTTCGGGACAAGTTTTAGTTACTCATGATTTACTAGGCATTACTAAGGATTTCCACCCTAGGTTCCTTAGAAGATATTTGGACTTATACGATGAAATTAAAGGTGCAGTAGGGCAATATATCAAGGATGTAAAGAGTTCAGATTTTCCAAATGAAAAAGAACAATATTAATTGCTCAGATGAAAAAAGTTCTCTTAGTTCTCCTTGTTTTACTATTGATTGCCGGTGGTATTGCTTATTATGTATATCAAAGTATATTTAAAGAAAATGTACTCATTGGCCTAGAAGATCGCGAATTGTATATTCCTACTGGATCTACCTACGATGATGTGAAACAATTATTAGAAACAGAAGGAATTATAAATAATGCTTCCTCTTTTGACAGAGTTGCTTCTTGGATGAAGTACAAAGAAAGTGATATTTCATCAGGTAAATTTACTATCAAATCGGATTGGAATAATAAATCACTTATCTCTTTATTGAGATCTGGGAAACAAACACCAATCAAGATAACCTTTAACAATTTACGTACAAAGGAAGATTTAGCTGGAAAGATTAGCTCTTACATTGAGCTAGATTCACTAACGCTAGTAGAATACTTCCAAAACGAGGAGACACAAAAATCTTACGACTTACTTCCAGAAACATTCCTCACCCTATTCATTCCTAATACATACGAGTTTTACTGGAATGTAACAAAGGAGGAATTGGTTACAAGACTAGCTAAAGAACATGACAAATTTTGGTCTAGAGAGGAACGAGAGTCTAAAGCTCAAGCGCTAAATTTATCAAAAGAGGAAATATATACATTGGCCTCCATAGTAGAAAAAGAATCTCAGAGAAATCAGGAGAAACCTAGACTTGCTGGTGTGTATCTGAATAGAATAGAACGAGGAATTCCTCTCCAAGCGGACCCTACTGTAGTATATGCCAATGGAGATTTCGGTCTACGAAGAGTATTACTGAAGCATTTGGAGTTCGATTCACCTTATAATACATATAAATATGCAGGTTTGCCTCCTGGACCAATTTATATGCCATCTATTGCTAGTATTGACGCAGTTCTAAATAGAGAGAAACACAAGTATTTATATTTCTGCGCGAGTCCAGAAATACAAGGCGCACATCTTTTTGCTGAAACATTATCTCAGCACAATGCTAATGCTAGAAGATATCACAGATGGTTGAATGCTCAAGGAATCAGGTAGATATTTATGCTTATTTTTCTAAATTCGAACTTTTCTTGACCAATTTTAACTGCATTGCATGATGTCCAAACTTCGGAGTCCCAATCCAAACCATCATTGCTTTATTATGCTTTATAGACCATTCTGAATTTAAATCAGGATTATCAGATTCAAGTAGAACAATGTTCTTATTTAGATCTAAATTATATTTACCTAAATTCGAGAAACCTTCACCTTTCCATGAATAAGAACCATTTTCTTTAAATTCAACAATGCTTTCAATCCAATTATTATTAGCCGAGATCTGCCCATTATCTAATACGATTTCGACTATCCAAGAATTATTCGTTAACGTAGATTTCTCTATATTATCACTAGATTGAGGTGCAGCCTTTTGACTGGAAGCAGCAGGAACTACTTTATCCTTATTATCCGTAGTGCTATCCGTTTTACAGGCAACACAAATTATTAAAACTGAAAAAATAAAATACTTCATTATTGAATTTCCTGATTTTGATATTTATTTTAGTAATATTCGGAATCTTAACTAAGCAGTGTAAAATTAAAAAGATGCTTGACAAATTCAACCATTTTATTTCTAATCAAGAATTAGTCCATAAAAGTCAGAAGATTCTGATTGCAGTCAGTGGAGGTGTAGATTCAATGTGTATGACTGAATTATTCCGAAGAACGGGATATGATATAGGCATTGCTCATTTAAACCATGGAATGAGGGGCAATAGCTCTGATGAAGATGAAAAATTATGCAAAGCGTATGCTAAAAAACACCAAATTGAATTCTTTTCAAGGAAAGTAGATTTTTCAGATATCACCAGTAATTTCCAGTCTGAAGCTCGACGAATTCGATATAAATGGCTGAATCAGATCGTATCAGAAAATGACTATGACCTAATAGCTACCGCACATCATAAGGATGATCAAATAGAAAACTTCTTCATTAGGATTAACAGAAATTCTGGATTAAATGGGTTAAGTGGTATTAAAGCAAAATTTAATAATATTATTAGACCATTACTATTTGCTTCTAAAGAAGATATTTTACTCTTTGTACAATCAGAGAACATTCCATTTCGAGAGGATGAATCCAACATAGAATCAAAATATCGCAGAAATTTCTTTAGAAATGAAATCATTCCTTTAATAGAAAAGAAGATTCCTGGATATAAGTATAATGTTCATTCTACTATAGAAAAGGTAAATGAAGCAAATGTTCTTTTAAATCATTTGGTTTCAGGGATCGAGGATGAGGTTACTTTTAAAGAAAATGACCAAATTTTCATTTCGTTGCATGGTCTCAAGACATTTCCTTCACCCCAATTAATACTTTTTTATATTTTGCATAAATATGGATTAAATAGAACACAATCAGATAATTTATACGAAGCGGATACTGGGGCTGTAATCCAATCAGAAAAATTAATTTTCTTAAAGAATAGATCGGAAATCGTCATAAAAAAGAGATCAACAAAAAAATCTTCAATTATAAATATTGAATTATTCGAGACTCCATATCCTATAGGCAGATTAAATGAAATCACTTTATCTAAAGTGGATAATAAACAGCAGAAAAATAATGAAAGTGAAATATTTATAAGTCCTGAAGTAAAATTACCACTAACCGTTAGAAGTCGAAAAGAAGGAGACCGGTTTTATCCAATCGGAATGGACATGAAGCAAAAAAAGGTTAAGAAATTTTTGATTGATATAAAACTTAATCAATTTGAAAAAGATGCTATTCAATTACTGGTGGATCAGAATGATGAGATAATATGGGTTATCGGCTACCGTGCAGATGAAAGATATAAAATTGATCCTGAAATGGAACACGTAATAAAGGTGAAAATTTCAAAACATAGTGGATAAAACATTGTTTGATCATCATGGCTGAAGAAAGAGCATTTTTGATCCATCCTAAACAGATAATTATCACCTTAGTCATTGCAGCAGTGACTATGCTGTTTATTGCATTCAGTATTTCATATTTATACAACAGAATGCAGAGCGGGATTCCTCCTGTCAAGCTGCCGAATTTATTTTATTTCAATACCTTATTTCTATTATCTAGTAGTTACACACTACATTTAGCAAACAAGGCATATTTATCTGATCTGACAGAACGCTATAAAGTCTTAATAGGTGTAACCATTATCTCGTCTATTATTTTTCTTGTGCTGCAATTTTTCGCTTGGAAGCAAATGATTAACATGAACATTTTTGTTGATGCAGCCAATACTGGATCTTACATGTATTTATTATCTGCAACACACTTTGTCCATGTCATCGGTGGCTTACCTTTTCTAATTGTATTTTTTGTAAATGCATTAAAGAAAATGAAATCACCAGTAAGCGTACTCATTTATTTTTCAGATCCAGATAAAAAGAGAGATTTACAATTATTAACAACATATTGGCATTATATAGACATCTTGTGGATTTATTTGGTATTATTTTTTCTACTTAATTACTGGATACAATAAAAAGTTAATGCTTTCTTAAAATTACATATAATAATCTATTATCATTTATAAGATTTATTTTTACATTATGAAACATAGTATACTCATTTTATTTGCGACACTTTTAGTAGCTGCATCTTGTTCAGAAACTTCTACAGATGGTATATCTGGAACCATTAGCGGTGCCGAAAATTTATCTGTTTACTTTGATAAAGTAAATCCTGACGGAACGAATAATTCATTGACCCAAGTACCAGCAAGTGGTTCAGGTAAATTTAACATTGACCTAGAAGATCCACTGGAAGAGGGTGTATATAGAGTAAGAATCGGAGCTAAGAGTGCTTATATCATACATCAACCATCAGACATAGGAACAAATATTTCTGGAAGTATAGATGATTTCAGTACATACTCTTATTCTGTTTCAGGTAGCCCATTATCGGAAGAATTCCGTTCTTTAATGAATCAATATGTCAATAAGCAAAAAACTATAGATGACATGAAGACTGCTATAAAAGGAGATCTTCATCCTTTAATATCTATGGAAGCTGCTAATACACTGTTCAAATCTAATCCAGCTTTCTTAGATGTTCATGGTGCTGTTAATAACAAACTAAGAGCTAGTTATCCTAATTCCACATTTACTTTACGCCATTCTGAAATGTATACATTACTTCAGAATCAAATTGCGGCTTCACAAAGAAGTACTGGTAAATTTAGAATAGGTGATGAAGCACCGGATATCGCTCTACCCGACCCTTCTGGTAAAGTTCGAAAGCTTTCAGATCTAAGAGGGGAAGTAGTCTTAATTGATTTTTGGGCAAGTTGGTGTGGACCATGTAGAAAAGACAATCCAAAAGTCGTTAAAATTTATAAAAAATATAAAGACAAAGGTTTCAATATTTTCAGCGTTTCTCTAGACGGAATTCATCCAAGAAGATTACCTGCCTATAAAACGCAAGCGGAAGTAGATAAGCAGATTCAAGCATCTAAAGATAGATGGGTCGGAGCAATCGAGAAAGATCAACTTGAATGGGATAATCATGTCAGTGAATTAAAACACTGGAATTCGAATGTGACTAAGCTATATGGGGTTTCATCTATTCCACAAACATTCTTAGTAGATCGTGAAGGCAAAATTGCGGCGTTAAACCCAAGATATAATCTAGAGCAAGTATTACAAGAATTCTTATAAGCCATTAAATTTAGTAGTAGCAATAAATGCTATGAAGATGTTAAATGGCTTAAAAATATAGAGGTAGCGATACCTGCATTAAGAGACTCCGCTCTAGAATATGGTGATTTTGAAATAGTTAAATATTCAGTAGAAAGCTTTTGAATTTTCTGTGAAACTCCATGAGATTCACTTCCGATTACTAATATCATCGACTCAGGTTTTTCGAATTCGCTGAGCTTTGTTCCATTAAGGAGACTTGAATAGATGGGAATATCTGAAGGTAACTCTTCGATTTCAGCATTTATCAAATTAAGTCTTGCGAAGCTTCCCATTGTAGCTTGCAGTACTTTCGGATTATAAAACTCAACTGATTCAGGAGCCGCTATTATATTCTTTACGCCAAACCAATCTGCAGTACGAATGATTGTTCCCATATTGCCAGGATCTCTTATGTTATCCAAGTATAAACTAACTCCATTAAATTCTAAGGAATCAATCGAAGGCTGTGAAGGAATATTAGCAATTGCAAGAATACCTGGAGGTGATTTTAAGTTACTTAATTTTGAAATCGTCTTTGCATCAATTATATTATATTTAATGTCAGTTTCAGAAAGGAGGACCTCTTTTTCAGAAACACAGTAGATCGAATCAAAACTAATAAACTTCTCCTGGAGACCTTCGAGAATAATTTTCTCGCCCTCCACCAAAAATTTATTATACTTTTGACGATACTTTTTTTGTTTAAGAGATTGTATGAATGCAACTGTAGCTTTAGAGATCATGAACACGACGGATTATATCAAGTAAAATGCAAAATAAAGAATATAAAATTTATCCTTTGTCACAATTTTGCATTTATGCAATGCTTCTCTTGACTGTAGCATGCAATCCCACCGTCTATCTGGGTGATAATGAAGCACTTCTAACAGAAAATAAGATTCGATTTACAGATAGAAAAGCAAGTGAACCGAGGAATCTTCTTAGAGAAGAATTATCCCTAAACTATAAGCAGCGTCCTAATAAGGAATTTCTATTCATTCCAAGAGAATGGTATTACTATCGATTTGAAAATTCTTCAGATAGTTCTTTTCTTGCCAATTGGATCAGAAAAAACGTTTCTGAATATCCTTCTGTCCATGATAGCATCGCAGCAAGTGAAACAGCAGAAGCGATGCAACGCTACCTTAGAAAAGATAAAGGGTATTACAATGCCAACGTAAGTTCGAAACTTAAAGTGAAGGATAAGGAAGCATTTGTCACTTACATAGTGGATACAGATCGACAGTTTAAAGTAAAAAGCATAAATTATATCTGTGAAGATTCTAGTATTGTAGACATTATTTCTGATTTGTCTCAGGAATCTTTAATTCCCGTAGGCACCGGTGTTACAAGAGTCAATTTCAATAAAGAAGAAAACAGAATCGTAAGCGCATTACAAGATTCTGGATATGCCAAGTTTAATTCTAACTATGTAACTTTTCAAGGAGATACATCGGATTACAAAGTAGATGTTACCGTTACCATTTTAGCACCAGGAGCAGATCAAAACCATCAAAAATTCTACATCGGCAATATTAATGTCTACACAGATTATACAGCTGGTCACGATACTAGCTCGAAAATAAAGGTCAATATTAAAGACATCGATTACTTCAGTAAGGAAGAATCATTCTTTGTCACACCTAAAACATTGACCAGCAGAATATTCATAGAAGAAGGTGGAACCTATACACGAAGTAAAGAATTGAGGACGGCCCAAAGTCTTTCGAATCTGAACACGTATCGTTTTGTTACCTTAAATCCAACGATAGACGAGCGAATAGACTCCTTAATTAATTATAATTTCCAACTTTCTCCCATCAAAAATAAGTGGGTTTCTGAACATACCGGAAGTGTTTATTATGCCAATATTCAACGTGAGAATCAACGTGAGTTTTTGGGACTGAGTCTAAGTACCAATCTTTCGAGCAGAAATTTATTACAGAACGCTGAGAACTTCAGCATTGGTTTAGATGGTTTCGTGGAATTCAACCTGAATGCTGTGAACTCCATAGGCGCCTCATTTGAGACGGGCTTAAGTCAACCTCGATTGTACGATATAACCAAAGTACTTTACTTAGCACGTAAGACCAGAATTATTCCGGAGAGGGTTTTTAATTCTTTAAATGACAATACCAGTTCTGATTTAGGATTTACCTATTCTTATACTTATACATCAACCATTTATAGCTTAGCATCTTTAAATGCTAATTTCGGATACAATTATCGACCAACATTGAATTCATCGACAGCTTTCAATCAAATAGGTGTCAATTATCTACTATTAAATCCTTTAGAAACCTTTATTCCTATTTTAGAAAACAATCCATATCTCAAGAATTCATTTACTAAGCGGTTGCTTACAGGTGCTGTATTCCGAGATATTGCGTGGGTTTATAATGAACCAGCAAAGAGCAAAGGATTTTCTTGGGGACTTACCTATTTCGGGGAGATTTCTGGGTTAGAATTATCTCTTCTTAACGAGGGATTCAATTTGCTATCTGGAAAGGACAAAGTATGGGATCTTCCACTAGGTACTCAAGATTCTATAGAGTTTTCAAAATTTGTCAAAGTCGACTTTGATCACCATTTTAGCCAAAAACTATATGGGACTCATTTCTTAGCAGGAAAATTCAGGGCAGGAATTGCTCTACCATTTGGCGGATCTCAGACGGTTCCATTTGTTCGTCAATTTGCTGTAGGCGGTCAGAATAGTATTCGTGGTTGGCAGATCAGAAGCTTAGGTCCTGGTGGATACAACATTGCTGAAGATCCTAGTGCCAATACTAATACGCTACCCTACCAAACTGGTGATTTCATACTGGAGAGTTCTTTAGAATATCGCTTCCCTGTTTCTGGATTTTTACGAGGAGCTGTTTTTATAGATGCTGGGAATGTATGGACACTGAGTGAAGATGATGAGAGAACAGATTCCAGATTAACTTCTGATTTCTATAAGCAAATTGCGGTGGCTTCAGGCGTAGGAATACGAATGGACTTCTCCTACTTTTTACTGCGTTTTGACTTTGGATACAAGATCAGAAACCCATTTCCGAACGAAAAAGGTTCCTATTGGAATTATAGTACTTTTGGATGGGGAAATATCAATGATGCCAATCTTAGTTTCGGGGTAAATCTACCGTTCTAGATAGTTATTTTTTTCAATGCGAAAACATCCTAACTAGCAACAATTTTCATCTTTCTGGATAGGTGGACAAGGAACAGTGCCATAACTGCAAAAAACACAGCAGTCCCCTTTGATTGGTTTTAGGATTCGATGGCACGCCTCACATTCATAGAAATAGGTACATGAATCTGAAGGCATTTCTTCATCTTTCTGAAATCCACATTCTGGACAAGTGATCGTAGAAAGTAGCACAACATCCTTAGTTGTTTCATTTTTACTTTTACGGCTAAATTGATATAAACCATAGCCTAACAAACCAATTCCAATTGCTATAAAAACACCACTGAAATTTTCTATTCCATTGCTTAAACCGATTAATGTGCTACCACCACCCAATGCTATGATCAAAGCAGGTAACCAGCAACAATTCGTTGCTAAAATAAATGCAAGTGAACTTCCAATAATTGATTTTCTATAATTCATAATAGACATTCATCCATACCTTACTTAAATAACGTAGCTCTTCCGTATTTACTACAAATCGGGCATGCTTTCGGATCATGTCCTCGTGCTGGACAATATTCTCGTCCAAAAAATATAATTTGCAAGTGTAACTTATTCCAAATCTCCCGAGGGAATATTCGCTTTAAGTCCTTTTCCGTTTGCGTAACATTTTTCCCAGTACTTAACTTCCATCGATAAGCTAATCTATGAATATGGGTGTCCACAGGAAATGCTGGAACTCCGAAAGCTTGTGACATCACTACAGAAGCTGTTTTATGCCCTACACCAGGCAATGCTTCTAAATCCTTAAAATTATCTGGGACAATCCCGTTATGCTCCTCAATGATGATTTTAGAAAGGGTCGATATAGCTTTCGACTTCATCGGAGATAATCCACACGGTCGTATGATGGCCTTTATATCTTCTACAGGAACTTGTGCCATATCATATGGATTATCAGCCATCTGAAATAATGCTGGTGTCGTCTTATTCACACGCACATCTGTACACTGAGCAGATAGCAAAACAGCAACCAGCAAAGTGTAAGGATCCTTATGATCTAACGGCACAGGAACTTCAGGATAAAGCTCCTCTAATATTTGTATGATATCCTCTGCTATTTCTTTTTTAGTCATGATTTGCTCAGTTCTGCTAAAAATGCCATGGTATCTATTCCATCTGCATAATCATCTATCATCGGTTTTTGACAATCTCCTAATGGCAAAATTTTTAAACCATCTAACTTAATATTTCCGGAGATGCACTGAATTTCATCTAGTTGATCTCGTAATTGCTTAGCTAAAATTGACCTATCCGAAAATGTTTCATAATGCAAACAGGCAATCCTAGATACAATTTCATCACTTCTCCTCAATAAAACCGCGCCACTTGCGAGGTAGTCGTCCGCATTCAATAAAAAGATCGCATTATTATAATCATAATTATTTTTATACTTCACATGATTAATTAAGTACTTATATTCTTCGTGTAAGACCTCCATCAACCTCACTTTATTGAAATTTTCGTCAATGTAAATCTTCGATACATTTCTACAACCTAAACCGAAATAAGCAAAAATGTCCTGCCCTAAAGCCTTAATTTCATCTTCTGTTAATTCTCCTTCTAGCACTGCAATTGCATTCCGATTTCTTCTTATGATATTTGGATAGTTTGCAAAATACCTTTCGAATTGTTTTGCGGATTGGTTACTTCCAGTTGCAATCACAGCATCCATTCCTGAAAGTTTTTCCACGATTACAAATGCATTAAATGCTGCAAGTTTATCAAGCAAATGGATCGTAAGAACAGAATCTTTACTAGAAGTCTTCACTAACGCTTGGTGGCCTGAAAGAAAAGTGCAGAGTAAATCATGGAATCCTACTAAAGGAATATTACCTGCGAGAATTAGTCCCACCTTTTTTTGAATTGTCCCAAAATCATAGGCCGATAACCATTTTTTCAAAATCACTTCGTCCAGCATTTGATCCGCTATAGAATGCAAAGCAAAGTCAATATTTTCTATGGTAAACCAAGGATTACTTAGCTTCGCTTGGATTTTAACTGCTTTTAATTCTTCATTATCTGCTCGAATATATTCGCCTAACTCAACCAAGGCGGCTATCTTACTTTCTATACTCATCTAAAATATTTGTCATTTTTTTATAACCTAAGTCATTCAACAAAGTGGCATTTCGATCTAGAATTTTCTGTTTCCAACTTTCCGTCATTTCTAAAGCTTCAAGATCGCTCTCTCTTAACAGCTGCAACATCGGGTATGGAGACCTATTAGAAAAATTAACAGCATCATTCATTTCTAGACCACCAAATAGATGCTCAGGATGAAAATGAACTACCTTAAGAACTTCACCATAGCCGATCGATTCTATTAGATCTTCTACCCAATAGCCTACATCTAAGTACTCTTCAAACGTAGCCAATGCTGGAAAAATAAAAAATGAAGTCTTAAAAGAAGAATCAAGAAACGTTTCTATGCTTTTCTCCACCGCAGCAAAGTCCTGAATAACCTCCCAGTTAACTTCCTTCTTATCCATCGGTTCTTTGGCAAAAGGGCATAGATTATATCCAATGATAAATTCATAAACCCATTTTTTCGAACGCTGAATATGTGTTGTCACACCTAGTTAATTTCTTTTCTATTAGCGATGTAATTTCTCCATTTTTCTAAAACTTCCGCCATATCGTCAGGCAATGGTGTTTCGAAATACAACTTTTCCTTGGTAATTGGATGAATAAAGCCTAAGGACTTTGCATGTAGTGCTTGCCGTGGCAATATTTTAAAACAGTTCATCACGAATGTCTTATACTTAGAAAAAACAGTTCCTTTTACTACCTTATTTCCACCATATCGCTCATCATTGAAAAGCGGATGATTCGTATGTTTCATATGCACCCGAATCTGGTGCGTCCTTCCTGTTTCTAGCTGGCATTCCACTAAGGAAACATAATAAAAATTCTCAACCACCTTGTAATGTGTAACCGCTACTTTTCCTTCATCTCCATCTGGGAAAACGGTCATCAACTTTCGATCTCTCGGGTGCCTTCCTATATTTCCTTCTATGGTCCCAGATTCCTCATCAAAATTCCCCCACACAAGAGCAAGGTATTTCCGCTCTATAGAATGATCAAAAAACTGAGCAGCAAGGCCCTTCATGGCTTCTGGCGTTTTAGCAATCACTAGTAGCCCAGATGTATCCTTATCTATTCGGTGAACTAAACCTGGCCGATCAGCTTGATTACCATCCATTACAGGAAGATTCTTCTTGAAATAGTAAGCCAAAGCATTGACCAGAGTACCTGATTTATTACCTACTCCTGGATGAACAACCATTCCTGGCTTTTTATATACAACCATTAGGTGTTCATCTTCATAATGAATATCTAATGGAATATCTTCAGCAATCAGTTCGAACCCATCCACAGGGCGATTAAGAAATACTTTAATGTATTCTCCAGGGCGAATCTTATAATTAGATTTCACCTCTTTATCATCTACAAGGATATTTCCCGCCTTTATGGCAATCTGAATCTGGTTACGAGATGCTTTCTCGATCCTTTCCATTAGGAACTTATCGATTCTCATGGAACGCTGTCCAGGATCTGTTAATATATTATAGTGTTCGAATAAATCTTCGTCTACGTCGTCGTTAGTCATAATATTAGAATATAAAGGACAAAGATAAACTTATTGAGGTAGCACGATACGTTGCTTCCTTTAATTCGAACGCATCTTCGGAAAATTCAATGTTCGTTAAGTTATCTTTTTTTGAGAAGAAAGCGATCGTAGGTCCATAGGCAGTATAGGCCTTAGTCGTTAAGAACCAAGATTCATCAAGCGTAATATGCAGTCCTCCTCCACCATAAAAATAAATCTTGCGATCTACATTATTCGTGAACTGATTATAATAAGCTCCATCTATTCGGTCATAATCTCTTGAGAATGCTTTAATACTATTTAGGCCAACTCCTGCTTCACCGAATAATTCAAAAATTGAAAAATATACTTGTGGATATATTCTTCCCAGAAAAGTGAAATTATTATTGACCACTTTCGTTTGTAGGTCTAGGTCTGGAGCGAAATCAAGCAGTGTATAACTATCTAATTTCCTACTAGAGTAACTGAATCCTAAGAATATCCTTGAATAATTAATTTGCCGTAGATATGAAAACTCACCTCCTAAGCCATTATTAGCACTTTTTCTACCGAAATCGCTCTGAGGAATAAAATAACTAAGCCCGCCTTCAATTATGTTTTTATTGAAAACCTCATCATAATAGGTGTATTCCTCTTCTTCTTGAGCGTGAAGAACATTTATTAATAACAGGCAAGCAAAAATCAAATAAAACTTCATTATTTTAGCCGAATATTTATAAAAATTTAACAAAATTTAAGTTGTATGAGTTTATCGTTCGAGTCTATTTGTGTAAAAGAACCTAAAGATACAAAAAGGAATAAACCTCATATCCTTCCTATCTATGCAAGTTCGTCATTTGAGTTTGAAAATATAAATGAAGGGATAGATATATTTACGAACAAGAAAGAAGGTTTCGTATATTCTAGATACGCAAATCCAACTGTGGAGAGTGTTTCACAGAAAATCGGACAACTTGAATCTTACGGCCTAGAAGGTGAAGGAACAGCTATGATGACCTCTTCAGGTATGTCGGCTATTTCTACATTAATCGCTGGTTGTCTTAGCCAAGGTGATAAAATCTTAACACAAGGGAATCTCTATGGAGGAACAACAGAGTTGATTAAAAAAATATTTACGCGGTTCGGTGTTGAACCAATTTTCACCAATCTTAAGGACTATGATCATATAGAATCCTTACTAAAATCAGATCCAGCCATCAAAATGATTTTCTTAGAAAGTCCAGCTAATCCTACACTTGCTTGTGTAGATTTAGAAATTATTGCTGGTCTTGGAAAGAAATACGATACGCTCACCGCAATTGATAATACATTTTGTACTCCATATCTCCAACAACCACTAAAATGGGGAATAGACTTTGTAGTCCACTCTACTACAAAATATCTGAATGGACATGGTAATTCGATAGCAGGTGCGATTGTTTCTCTAGATAAAGAAATGATGAGAGATAAGATCTGGGCGACGATGAAACTACTAGGAACTAACTGCAATCCTTTCGATGCATGGCTAACTCATAATGGAATGAAAACGCTAGTCGTAAGAATGGAGAAACATAGCTCTAACGCCATGGCACTAGCTGAGTTCCTTAACAACCATGATAAAGTAGAACATGTTAATTATACGGGGCTGGCTGATCATTCCGACCACGAATTAGCAGTTAAGCAAATGAGGCTCCATGGTGGCATGTTAAGTTTCGAAGTTAAAGGAGGTGTAGAAGCAGGGAAGACGCTCATGAACAACATTAAGATGTGCACACTAGCACCGACTCTAGGAGATGTAGATACATTAATTTTACATCCAGCATCGATGTCTCATTTATCTATTCCAAGAGAAATCAGGATAGAAAATGGTATCACAGATGGATTAATTAGAGTTTCTGTTGGGATCGAAGACATTAAGGATTTGAAGGTAGATCTAGGTAATGCACTTGATTTCTGCTAGGTTATCTTATATACTTTAAATAAAAACAGTTTAGAGGCCAAACATTTAATAGGATAATGGGTTTCATACTGTATGAAATTAACTCTTAAGACGCCTATTCCTAAAAACTATAAAGTGGTCATGGATGGATTCGACAAGAATTTATTCGAATTCCTAAAACCTATCGGCGCCAAAATGGAAATCGTTGAATTCACTGGTTCTGAAACTGGAGATACCGTTCATATCCGATTCCTTAAGCCTATAAAGGCGGAATGGGTAAGTGATATTACAGATCATGGAATAAATGAACAAGAAGCATTTTTCTTAGATGAAGGCCGCATTTTACCCAAGCCACTTTCTAAGTGGAAACATCGGCATGTAGTTAAGAATATTAATCTTAACAAAAGTGTAATAGAAGATCAGATCGAATTTCAAACAGGGAATGTTATCTTAGACATCATATTATATCCCTTTATGTTTATGGGATTTTTTCCTAGAAAGTTTCAATACAAAAAGTATTTCAAATGATTGCGATAATAGGTGGTGGAATTGCGGGCTTAATTGCTGCTATAAATTTAGAGAAAGCTGGACATGAGTGCATTATATTTGAAAAGCAAAGCCATTATGGTGGAAGAATCGCGACCAAAGTTATAGATGGCATTCCTTTGGATATTGGGTTTCAGGTTTTATTAACAGATTACCCAATGGCCCATAAATACCTAGATTATAGTGAATTAGACTTGCAACCGTTCTCCTCTGGAGCTGTCATTTTCAAAGATGGGAAAAGTACAAAATTCGGTGATCCATTAAAAAATGTAAACTTTCTTTTTCCTATGCTCTTTTCTTGGGCAGCAACAATCAATGATAAAATCCTGGTTTACAAGTTAAGCAAAGTACTTAGAATCAAATCTATAGATGCCATTTTCGAATCAAGTGAAACTTCTACATTAGACTATCTCCAAAAATTTGGCTTCTCAGATAAGATCATTAATAACTTCTTTCGACCTTTCTTTGGTGGTATTTTCCTCGAAGAAGAGTTAAAAACTTCCTCTCGAATGTTTGAATTTGTTTTCAAAATGTTCGGCGAAGGAAGTGCTGCAATACCGAGCAAGGGAATGGAAGCGATCCCTAAACAATTAAGAAAGTCATTGAAAAAAACTAAAATTGCTCTTTCTACAGAAGCAAACATCAATGAGAATGGAACGGTAGAAGTTGATGGAAAAGAAATCAAGGTAAAAGGTATCGTGAAAGCCTATGCCGAAAATGAAATTTGGCAAGGATGTACAACCAATTATTATCGTGTTTCAAAACGTATTCTTAACGGAAAAATCATCGGATTGCTAGCGGATAAGAACACAATGATTAATAGTTTTTATTATGTCAATGATGAGATCATATCAGTTACTAGTCTCGAAGTCTTCAAGCCAGAAATCATGGATAGCAAGATGCGCGATGAAATGAAAAACAAATTAGGAATTACACCGATTGACTTAATAGCTAGCTTCGAAGTTCCAAATTCACTTCCTGTTCTGAATAGCCTCAGCCAAGAAGACCGTTCTAATTTCAAATTGATAAACAATATTCCTTTTGTCGAAGCTGGTGACCACTTATATTATGGTTCACTGAATGCTGCGATTCATGGAGGTGAAGTAGCAGCGAATACCTTGATGGATCACTTAGAGTAAGTTCTATTCTTCAGAATCATCTCCTTTTTTCTGTGCATAGCCTCTTATTCCTAACTCAATGGCTTGTAGATCTTTAACCCTTCCCTTATCAATGGTAAATCGAGCCATCGTTCTCATCTTGTGAAAACCATGGTGACCGCAAGCACCAGGATTCATATGCAGGAATCCATACTTCTTATCCATCATCACCTTCATAATATGAGAATGGCCACAAATAAACAAACCAGGAGGATTGGTCTTAAAAATCTCAGTAACACGCTTATTATATCGTCCTGGATAGCCACCGATATGTGTCATAAAAACATCTAATCCTTCGATCTCAAATCTCAAATCCAAAGGAAATGTTCTTCTCGCCTTAGCGTCATCTATGTTTCCATAAACACACCTTAACGGCTTAAAGGCCTTTATGGTATCCGTCACTTTTAAATCTCCTATATCACCAGCATGCCATATCTCATCACACTCTCCGAAATAAGATAAAATGTTCTTATCCATATAAGAATGCGTATCAGACAACAATCCTATTCTCTTCACAATTTATTTTTTATAACGATTTTGCCAAATTGAGCACCTTCCTTCATTCTTAAAATTGCTTCCTTAATTTCATCTATCGGATAAACCTTATCAATAACTGGCTTGATTTGATGTTTATTTACAAATTCCAACATATCACTAAAGTCTTGATCAGAACCCATTGTTGTACCAAGAATAGAGGCTTGATTCCAAAATAAACGCTGTGGACTAAAAGAAGCTTCACCTCTTGTCCCACCATATATACTGATTCTGGCACCTTTTGCAGTGATGTTGACTAACTTAGAAAATCCAGGTCCACCTGCAGAATCAATGATAACATCCATCGGTCCGACAGACTTAAGCACTTGCTTGTGCATGTCGTCATCTTTATAATTGTATCCGCCACTCGCTCCCAGACTAATTGCTTCCGCTATCTTTTCTTCAGATGATGAACTCACATACACTTCATTTCCATTTGCAACAGCGAATTGCATAGCAAACAAGGCTACTCCACCTCCAATGCCTGAAATAAATACTTTCTCGCCTTTCTGTAACTGAGCTCGAGAGAATAATGCTCGGTATGCAGTTAATCCACCTAGTGGCAATGCAGCCGCCTCTTCAACACTCATATGACTTGGTTTCTCATGCAAGTAAGCTTCTGAAACTTGAACTTTCTCTGCAAAACAACCTTCTGATGGCATTCCCAAAATATCAAAATCCCCTCCTTGATATGCTTGCCGGTCACCCCAATTCAATCCTGGATTAATCAAATATTGACCTCCATTATGACTTACACATCCATCGGATCCTAGAATGATTGGATACTGAATTCTGCCATATTGACCTTTAACAATCCATAAATCTCGGTGATTTAGAGCTGATGCAATCACATCTACAATAACCTCATCTGCCTTTACATCAATTTCATGATCTTGAAGGACTGGATACTCTCCTTCTTTATTGATAACTGCTGCTTTAATTTTCATAGCTCGAAAAATACAGTAAAAAAATTAAATACTATATTTAAGCCATGTCCAATATTTCTAATATTCTCAATTTCTACAAGGATTGTTATGCCTTCGACTACCAATCGGTATGCATTAGAAACTTCTTTGGTCGGGAGGCACAATATGTGAATGTAATAGCGGACCTCTCCCCTATTTCAGAAAAGAATAAAGAAATATTAGTCGAGGCCAGATGGGGCCAAAAAGTACTGAAAGACTTAGCTATTCATGGTAAAGAAAAAGCACTTTATGCGGGAGCGCTTTTTCTCCTTGGTTCATCTAAACAATTAGGTCGAAAAATAAGGGTAGCTCCGCCGCTATATTTGTACGAAGCTAGCTTAGTAGACCATTTCGGAAATCATAGAGTTTCTATAGATGTAGATGGAGCTATTATCAATCCATATTTCCTCGAATATCTGAAGAGTCTGTACCCAAATGTTGATATTTCTTATGAAGATTTTGCCTCTACACTACCAACTGGAATTTTAGGTATTGCAGAAATCATTCAGATAGAGACTACACTTAAGACGCACTTTCCATTATTAGATTGCTCCCACTTGAATAAATGGTACGTCCCGCATGCTAAATTAGAAAATGCTCGCTTCTGCTATAAACAGAATAATCCGAATGATTTCAATCGACTAATTTGTGGTGTATCCTTAGCAATTATTAAAAAACAGGAAGGGTCTCGCGGAGTGATAAATGAATTAGACGAATTAGCAAAACGAAACATTACGGACAATACGTTGAATGAATTGTTTAGTGAAGGAAAGAGATATCAAAAGTCTTCAATACCACTTTCAGTCGATGTACCTATTCCATTGAGTGAAAGGCAAAAAGAGGTGTTCTATAATGTTTCGCAAGAAAACATTTCTCTCGTCATCGGACCTCCAGGAACAGGTAAATCTTATACGATTTCAGCATTAACAACGGAGCTTATAGGGAAAGGCCAATCCGTATTAATTGCATCGAAAAATAGTCAAGCTGGTTCCGTTATCTCAAAGAAGATCGAGAACGATGTGCGCATTAAGGGTGTCGTCATTAAAGCCGCTCGGAAATCATATAAATATCACTTATCTAACAGAATTGATAATATCCTTTCAGGAATTCAGCGAAAAAATCCTCCTAGTAAAGAAGACTTAAGCATTATCGGGCGAAACATAACACAATATTCTCGGAGCATAGAAAAGCTGATAAAGCAACTCCAACTTCAAGAGAAAACTGAACATGAATGGGGTCTATTTTTCAAAGAATATCAAAATGGCTTCTTCGAAAAATTTAAGAAAAAATGGATAGAATATCGACATCAGAATCTTAAGAAAATTTGGCATCTAAAAGATGAAATTGATGATCTTGTTTCCAGGAAAAACAAGTTAGTTCGGAAATACATCAAGTTAAATTACGATTACACGTTATCGGAAACCTTGAAGAGGTTTCGAAGAGACATTCAAAATTTCTCGAAAACACTTAATACTAGTGAAGGGAAAGTAATTCAGAAGCACTTTGAAAATACAAACTTTAAGAATGTCCTAAAAGCTATACCTGCTTGGATAATTAACTGTTCTGATGCACATCATATCCTACCACTTGAATCAGAAATTTTTGATGTATTGATCATTGATGAAGCGACACAATGTGATATTGCAAGCTGTCTACCGCTGATCTACCGCGCTAAGAAAATTGTTATTATCGGTGATCCCAAGCAACTCAGACATATTTCTTTTCTATCTAATGCTAGGCAAGAAATCTTGAATCAGCAATATGAATTAAATGGGATGAAATATCGGAACTACAGTATTTTAGACTTGGTCAGTGACCTCATTCCTAGCCAAACGCAGATTACCTTCCTCAACGAACACTTTAGAAGCTTCCCAGATATTATTTCTTTCTCAAATAGTAAATTCTACAATAACAGTCTTCATTTAATGACTGCAACTCCGATCACAAACATTCTCAAGCATCTTTACATCCATCATGTCTCAGGAGTGAGAAATACAAAGGGTGAGAACTTAGCGGAGGCCAATGCAATCATTAAAAAGATGCTATCTGTGGTTGAGAAAGAAGTGGATTTGGATGCTGATCTATCCAGCAAAATTGGAATCATATCCCCGTTCAGAGCGCAAGTTTCCTTATTGAAATCATTAATCAGAGAGACATTCTCATTGGAACAAATTAAAAAACATGATCTGCTCATCGGTACGCCTTATCATTTTCAAGGTGAAGAGCGCGACATCATGTTAATCTCCTTCACACTAGATGCATCGTCTCACAGTGGAGCGTTTAATTACCTGAATAAAGCTGATGTATTTAATGTTTCCATCACTCGTGCAAGAAGTTTGCAAATTATCTATACATCTTTACAACATGCAGAAGTAAATGAGCAGTCCTTGCTACACGAATACCTCCTACACATCGAGAAAATTCGGACTCCGAAGAAGTTGCAGTCTGGAGCAGATGACCACGACGAGTTTACGCAAGAAATTATCCAGCACATCACTAACTGGGGAGTAGACAGAATCTACACAACATATGCGATCTCTGGCGTTATCATTGATCTTGTCATTGTTCAAAATGGAAAGACACTGTGTATAGACCTAATCGGGTATCCCGGAGAATACCAAGAAATGTTTAGTCAGAATCAACTCAATATGCTAGATCGAATGGGACATAAGGTCTTTTTTCTTCCCTACAGCGAATGGAAATTGAACTATGAGCAAACCTTAGAAAGTTTGCATAAATTTATCTTCAGTTAAAAAGACGGTTTACTGCTCTAAGAATGCAGGCTTAAAATTGCTCTCTATTGCTTTCTCAATTTTCCTTGCAAATTTAGGATCTCTTTTCCACTGTCTGCTTTGAGATTGTACAAGGATCGTCTCACCAAAATAGAAGTACCAATTAATGTTCTCAATAGCCTGAGCCACTCTTTCGTGTGGGCCATCTTTGATGAAGTCCTGGACTTCATTTTCAGAAATCGATTTTAATTTTTCTATCCCTTTTTCAGACAAGGTTCCTACTTTCTCCCACGAAATATCATCCTTCTTAATATTTTGATTAGAACCTAAAAAGATCTTATAGATATCGCCATTATCATAGATTCTATTAGCTTCTGCGTTTCCAATTCTAGTCTGAATATATTTTTCAAAAATCACCTCTCTATCCATTAACTCTTGTTCAAGTCCTGCTTCCAAGTTGAATAATGGCGGTTTAGTTTTAGGAGTATCCATCTTATATATTTTAGAATCTTGACAGCTCATTATAAGAAACGTCATCGATAACAATAAATAAATCTTTTTCAATTCGGGTATTTTTTAATAATGATCATATCGCCTCATCATTCTTTCGATATATGCATCATATACTGCTTTCGTAGCATGTGGACGCATAATATGGTCTAAATCTGAAGCGGCTAATACTGACCCAAAGGTATCATTATTATAGTAATGATCTGCTAAAATTCTTTGATCTGTCGAATTCGAGGCATTCATTAATTCTCTAACTTTTGCAACTCTATCTGTGTTCGAAATACCAGCTAACTTCAGCGTAAGGGACATTGTACCACAGAGCGTTCCTAGAATTTCTTTCTTTTGATCTAATGTCAATTGATCATAATGTTTTGCAAATGCAGCTCCGATGTGCGCTTTACTGTTTAGGAATCTTTCGATTAAGTCAACATCTAAATCACGCTTATCATACTCTTGAATCCACCAATCCATATTCGTTTGCCCAGCAAGTGGATTGCTTGTATCCGCACCAGGTTCTCGACCTAAGTAATCATAACCAGGCCCGATTCCGTGGCAATTATAGAGATATCCTGCTGCATCGTGAACCGCTCCATGTGTCGCAACGGCGCTTCCATCCTCTACTAGCGGAACTCTCTCATTTCCAGGACCTGCCATTCCTCCAGTTGGACTAATTAACGAACCAAAGACTGCATCTATTCCGAATACATCTCCTAGTATTTTACCAAACCTTAGCTGAGCATTGCTTCCTGTAAAATCTGGATGCTCTGAAGTGTTCAAGGCTGGTGATGGATTATCAACTGCATGATCGTAGACATGACCAGATTCTTCTTTGTGTTTTTTATAATGATCTACACCGGCAGTTTGTTTTGCCATCGCTTTGGTGTACTGGCTTAATCCAGATCCAGGTGACAGACCTCTGATATTTTCAATTTGTGATATGGCTTCTTGTAACACTGTTCCGCCCGGTTTCGAATACAAAGTCACCATCGCAGTCCTCAGACCATTGGACTCAGCACCTGTAAATTGGGATCCGATTAATGCTCTCAACTTATCTTCAGTAATTACCAACTCTTCTTCTCCTGACTGTTCACTTCCAAATGTATTTCCTTGAATACTATCTTGAGTTGTAATTAAATCCAATGCCTTCTGTAGATCATCACCAGACAATTCCCATTGAAGAATGTACTTGAGACCAAATGATTTCTTAGTTTGCAAGTCCATGCTATCTAATGCTGCAAAAACTCCATCCTCATTGGTACCAGCACCTTTCGTTGCTTTCCATAAAGCAGAAATTGACGAAGGATAATTAGATTCCGATCCGTATTCCATTAAAAGATATGCCTTCCATAATTCATGCCCATCCATATCGCCAGCAAGCGCACTTAGCACTGCTCCGTCAGATTTCAATCCTGATCTACTGCTGCACCTTCTTATCGCATCATAGATTGCAGATTCATCAGTTCCCCAGCCATCCGTTGCATCAATAATGATTCGCTTAGCTTCTGAAAGAGAAATCCCATTTTCAATGGCTTGGTTTCCAGGTGCATTATTTGCTTGAAGTTGGAGTGTGGGAGGTGCCATAGTTGCAGTACTTTCCGCATTCTCTCCATGGGAGATGTTCGTTTTTAAAATATCAGATTCATTTTCAAATTCTCCCATATATTGTATTTCACTTTAAATTAACCTTTGTAAGTTAAATAAACCTTGCTTACAAATCAAGGCTTTGCACCGCTTAGATAAACTTTTAATAATATCATTATCTCACATTAAAACTCGAAGTCCAGCAAAGCCTTAGCCGACGACTTAAATTATTGGTCATTGAATTACAAGTTAGCGTCAAATTTGACCAGCCATGAATCGTTTTTATTTTTTTCCCAAATTAGAATATATTTTCCATGATAGGAGCCTTCGCATCGCCCTATTTCAAAGACAACGTTGTGATTAACCGCTTCCACAATTAAAGGCACCAAATTCAAACTGTAATTAGGATTATTCATATAACTATACTCCGCAATAATAGCATCCGTCCCTTGAATAAGTGGTTTATGATTATAGTAAAGAGCATCCGAAGCGTAAAAATTTCGTACTAATTCTTCTGCATTGTGTTGGTTGCAAGTTCGTATCCATTCTTTTCTTTTTAGGTCAATGGGATCTAAATCTTGCAATGTATCATTATTTATTTCGATCCATTCTAGAAGAACCTGAGTTGAATCTTTAATTATTAATCCCTTATAACGTTGGTCAGATAATCCTACGTAATCAATTAGCATATAGGTTATGGAAGAATCTAGGCCCACTTTTGTTTGATAGATGATGCGATTTTCGAATAATGCATCACTAATATTATTAATAATTTTAATCGTCCCCGCTTGCCCATGTGCTAAGAAAGATAGTGTTGTAAATAGAATAAGAGCCTGAATTTTAAAACCCATCATTGAAAGCTTGAATGAATTTAAAATTACGAATAATTCAATTCCTAATTTCAATGAAAATTGAAGAATTTCTCATTTTGTCTTAATTTCCATCATTTTCTTTAATAAAACCAGTTCTTTATATTTTATGTAATATTGATTTTAATTATTTAGTTTTTGATTATGTGGCTTTTCAATTGCCTCTAACCGTTCTTCAAAAGACTTTATTTTTAGATTTTGTTTCTTCAGATGTACTTCCAAATTCTCAATTATTTGATTATTCTCCAATTCTAATTTCTTAATCCTAGATTCTTGGTTTTCAATTAAGATTTGTTGCTCCTTGATGGCTTCTAATAGAATAGGTGTCAGACGGGAATAATCTACGGACTTATAGCCTTCCTTATCCGTCATTACAAGTTCAGGGAAGGCTGTTTCCACTTCCTGGGCCATGACACCAATTTGTCTCTCATCTGAAAAGTCTTTCTCAGGAAAATCTTCTTGGTTCCAATAATAGTATTGTCCCTTAATTGTTTTCAGTTTATCTAATGTTTGTGTAAAGGATTCAAAATCTTTTTTGTATCTGATGTCGGAGCATGCGCCGATGGAGCCCGTGTAGCATATATTCCCACTTACATTTAACTGACCTCCTACTTGAAGCAAGTTTTGAAAACTTCCTGAACCAATCACATGTAGTTTAAAGCCTGGAGAAGAAGTACCGATACCTACATTAACATTATTTCCGAGCACCACGGCATTACTCATTCCAACAGTTGCATTAGCACCAATAGCTGTAGAATTACTATACCCTGATATAACTTGTGAATTATAACCAATTGCTGTATTATTTGTTCCTCCGAATGTAAGAGCATTGTGCCCTAATGCACTGTTTCCAATTCCGCCAAAACTATAATATAGTGCATCCGTTCCGATTCCTACGTTATAAAGACCATTTGTACTTGAAAAGAGTGCATTTTCGCCAATAGCTATATTTTTTTCCCCACTAGAATTTTTATAAAGAGCATAGTTTCCAACCGCTACATTCTCTTTTCCAGATAAACTATTGTAAAGAGCATTCGTTCCTATTCCTATGCTATGGGTACTATACTGGCTATCATCATAACCTGCATTTTCACCTATAAATATACTTCCTCCTGATGCTTTGGGTTCAAGTCTACGTTCCTTCATAACCCATCTTTCCGTACCCCCAACATGAAAACTAATGGGGTCGCCAGAAAAAGCCGTTGCATCTACATTACCGATAACTTGTAATTTTGCAGCGGGTGTAGAAGTGCCTATTCCTACATTAACATTGTCTCCGAGCACCAGGCTGTTACTTTGATCAACTATTGCATTAGCGCCTATGGCTGTGGCATTTTCCAAATCCCCATAGCCCACTCCTGCTCTATAACCAATGGCCGTATTGGAATCTCCTGTGGTATTATAAAAAAGCGCTTCTCGTCCAGTGGCCGTATTCCAGCTTCCATTAGTATTATTATACAATGCATGATATCCATTTGCATTATTCAAGTCTCCTCCGATATTGGACCAAAGTGCTTGATAACCATAGGCCGTATTCCAGTTTCCCTCTGTATTTTTATATAGAGCTTGATAACCACTAGCAATATTTCTGAATCCTGTGGTATTATGGTACAATGTTTCAGTGCCTATGGCAGTATTTTGGTTCGATGAAGTATTACTAAAGAGTGCATTATATCCAAATGCTATATTACGATTTGAAGATAAGTCATCATTCATTCCTGCCCCTTCACCTATAAAAACACTTCCTCCTGAGTTCTTAGGCTCTAGTCTATTTTCATTCATAGTCCATCTTTCCTTTCCCCTCGTACGAAATCGAATAACATCTTCATCAATAGACTCTTCCACCTCAATTTTGGTATCATTATCGGTATCGCTTAATCCGAGTGCGCTTTTACTAACGATCTGCCATGAATCTCCATCAAAGACATAAAATTGTTTTTCATTATAAACATAGACCAGTAAACCTTCTTCGGGATCCACAATATTTTCCATATGACCTGTATACATTCTAGGGATCAGTAAACCTTTAGAAGTACTAGACATCTCCAATTGTGATGAGCTATGTGGCGTTGATGTCCCAATGCCTACATTTGCATTGTTACCCAAGATTAGACTATTGCTTTGATCAACAATGGTATTCGCACCGATAGCCGTAGCATTTTCTAAATCTTCGGCACCCACATCAGCTCCATATCCCAGTGCAGTATTGAATGCTCCTCCTCTATTAGTAAACAACGTTTGGTGACCAATGGCAGTATTATTTGACGCTTTAGTACTACTTATTAATTCTCTCGAATTATATAGGGCGGCAGTGCCGATTGCAACGTTGCCTGATCCTATAGTATTACGTGTAAGTGTTGAATCTCCAATGGCAATATTATAACTATTGAGTAGAGAATTATAAAATCCAGCTTGTCTACCTATAAATACAGACCCCCCAGTATTAACAGGTTCTAATCTTGCGCCAATCATTCGCCATCTTTCGCTACCATTTACCGAATATCGAATTATATCTTCATCTGGAAATTGCTCTACCTCTATATTTGTGTCTTCATCGTTATCGGTTAATAATGCACTTGTTGTTAGCGAGATCCACTGGTTACCATCGTATCCCATAAATTTATTAGTCACAGTGTCATACTTCATCATCCCTTTTGCAGGTGGCATGTTGTCCTCAGAAATTCGAATTTTCCCTACAATATCAAGACTGGCTTTGGGATTATCAGTGTTAATACCTATTTGAGCAAAAGCAAATTGGACCGTAATTAAAAGTGTGAAGATTAGTAGTGTTTTCATTTTTTGTAATTCAAAGAGTTATAGAATTATTAGGGTGAAAAACTTAATGTTTAAGTTTTACTAATAAGTGATCTTTCAAAACTCTTTAAATTTATGAGGTATAAACTGGATATGCACCTAAAGAGCAATGGACAAATAATGGACACCGCACTATTATGTTGCCATAAATGCCTGTTTATGAACTTATTATCAGTGATTATAAACGCTGGATAAAATCATCTAATTCCTCGTCTTTTGCAAGGTTCATTTTCTTCCTGAGCCGATATCTGCTCTTATTTAATGAAGACAGGGTTATATTTTGCACGATAGCAATATTTCTGCTATCTATATTCAGGCGAATTAAAGAACATAATCTTTTTTCCGTTTTACTTAAATCGGGAAATTTTGAATGTAAACGACTGTAAAATGCATCGCTCAATTTATCTATTTTTTCATAGAACTCTTTCGTGTTGGTATCAAAAATAGTCTTTTTAAGTACCTCATTTTCAAAGTCATCCATCAGCTTTTTCCGTTCTCTTCCACGAGTAGTTTTGAGGTATTCTAATTTACTAGCGAGAACTTTTGCCCACTCTTGATTCTGAGTCAAATTGATTGCGAAATCTGACAAATCTCTTTGCTTCGATTCAATTTCTAACTTGAGCTGTTGATTTCTGATCGATGTCAATTCAAGATTTTGCTGGGCAATGAGTTGTTTATTCCTTGCATTTTCAATGTGCTGTTTTCTTAGATAATACAAAACGCTCATCACCACTAAGAAAATGATCGATAAAATAGATATGAGCCAGGTTATGAGCCTTTGATTCAGCAATTCCACTTCTTTTTGCTTCTTTTCTGCACTATGCTTATCATTTATTCCATTTAGAACCAAATCATTCAGAATAATCTGATAATTTTCCTTCGAATAAAACTCAGCTTGATTAATGCTATCAGATAAGATTTTAATATCAGCAAGTAATTGGTGCGATTTCTCAAAATTATTGTTTGCTAATTTTTGATGCATCTCTACTTCCAAAAACTCCAATTTTACTTTACACTTAGTATTTTCAGTAAAAATGGAAGTTTGATAGAGTTCTTTGACCTCCATATAAAAATCATTCAGTATTTGTATCTTTTGTTGACGACCTAAAATCTCAACAACTTTAGCTGCAGAATGAAATACATGACTTTCATTGCTAAAATGATTCTTAAGGTTTTCCTTGTAATAAAAATAGTTTAAATGAAACATATCAAAGGCTTTCTCTAGCCTACCTTTATTTAGATAGATCTCACCTAAATTATTTCGAATACTCCCAATTAACTCATGATCTGGAAATTTTTCAGCAGTTACCTTATATACCATCTCAAATTGCTGCATAGCTGCAATAGAATCCTTTAAACTCCCAAGCAAAAATATTCCAAAATCATTATGAGCTGCCGGATACCATATTCCATCTCTTAATTCAACTAATGCTAGGTTATTCTGATGTTCTAAATATGCACTATCGAGGTGTCCAAGCTTTTCATAAGCTAGTGCGGTCCCACGATAATCGAAAGAACGTTTAGCTCTAAAATCCTCCTTCACTTCAGGACTAAACTCGTTTACATGTTTTTCATAATATTTAAAAAATTCTTTATATGCTAAAAGAGATTCTTCATAGAGCTTGAATAAATAAAAATCATAACCAGAATAGTGATAAAAATTTAATACGATCTCATGTTGATCTTTAATTTTGGATACTAATTGTCTTCGCTGTAGATGAAGTTCCAGCCACTTTTCACGATCCGTTTGGTAATTGATGTCACGATGTAATTCATGAACTTTTCTGTACTTTAAAAGTGCTTCTTCTGAACTTATAGATTCCTTCTGTGTACAACTTATTAAAACAAGAAAATTGCAAAATATTAAACACAACCATTTTATTCTGACATCCATAAAATTTCTATAATCTGCTTAGAGATGAAGCAAATAGTAATTACGCTAATTATTCAATTTACATATCCAACAAATCTAATTCCTCCATATTCACCTATTTAGGTGAACGCATCCAAGTCCATATCCCATAAATTTGAATCTCAACCAAATTAATCAAATCAAATGAAAAATCTATCATTTTTAATCGTCGTAATTACGTTATACTCTTTCCAGCTCCAAGCTCAATCTACAACCGAGAATAGAATCGCTTACTCCTACTTAAGCGGGATTTTCGAAAATGGAATCGTAGAACAACTGGATAAATCAAAACTATCTAGCAAAGAAGAAAAGCTCTACACAAAATGTAAGGAAAAACTGGAAGCAATTACCATCAGCTATTTCGAGCAGAATCTTACTTCAAAATTGAAGGATAAAAATATGGAAGTGATGCCGCTAAATGCAGTGAGTGTTATGGGAATGGGTGCCACCAATCTGAAAGGAAATCCAGCTATATTTTTTCCGAAGAAAACATTGAAAAAGCATGCAGATAAAGACATCGCAGATACTTTCTTAAGTGCTTCCATATCAATCAACAAACCAATCGTATCTATAGGAGGTATGAAACCAGAAGTCATTGTCACCTTGAAACACTTCAACAAAAAAGGAGAATTAATTAACAAATCAACTGCTAATGCAAAAACAGAGAAGAAGGTAAGCAACATTGGATTTTCAGTCAGTCAGAGCGAATCATTTAATAAAATTGACATGGATCACATTGAAATTTTATTTTCAAGAGTCGAAGAACCGATAAATCTTGCAACTGAAGATGCATTTAATCAATTATTCGTAGATGGTGAAATTTCTGAAAATTAGTATATTTAGTTAATGATAACCAAAAAGCCAAGAATCCTTATCGTAGAAGATGAAGTGTTTATTGCCAATGACATAAGCGCTCATCTTCTCAGTCTTGGGTATTCTGTAAGTGGAATTGCCTACAATTCTGACAAGGCGCTAGATTTAATGAACAATAGGCCTTTTGATTTCGCAATTCTTGATATTAATATTGGCGGCAGTAAGGATGGAATAGAAATAGCAGAGTTGATCAATACTAAATACAAAGTTCCTTTCATTTACTTAACCTCCTATTCCGACAAAACTACCCTTCATCGTGCACAGACTACTCTACCCTACGGTTACATTATAAAGCCATTCGATGAGCAAGATTTAGACGCTGCAATAACAATGGCCATTTACAAACACAGCCAGGAGCAAAAAGATGAATTTCCTCGACTTGAAAAAGTTAACGACTTCCATCAAGTGAATATTACCGAAAGAGAATATGAGATTATTCATCACTTGCTCAATGGCAATAGCCTCCAAGATGTTGCACAAACCTTGTTCTTAACAGAGAACACCATCAAGACGCATATTAAGAGAATCTATGTAAAATTAGATGTTCATAATCGGGTAGATTTCACCAAAAAAATATTAGAAGTCCAATGAGAATGTTCTTCGTCATCTTCCTATTTCTACTTTATTTCACCTCTGGAATAAGCCAAATAGATTCGCTGTTACATGCCTTAGATTCGAATCCTTCTGATGAAACAACGATGGAAGAGATTCATACCTATTTCAACAGCACTTATTATAGAGATCCTGCTTTATCATTGGCGAATGCACTAAAAACAGATAGTCTCGCACAAGTTCATGGATTAGAAAAAGACTATGACAGGACACAACTTATGCTCGGCGTTGCTTATAATATCAATGAAGACTATGATTTTGCCGTTGAGCATTTCTTAAATGCTGTCCATTTCGCAAATACATTAGATCATAAAAAAATCGAGGCGCAAGCCTACAATGGCCTTGCAGTTGTATGGCAAGTCAGAAAAGACACTGAAACTTCTACTTTGTATTTTCACAAAGCGTTAGATATCTACAAAGAAATTCAAGATACACTCTGGGTGGGTCTTATCAATCTAAATTTAGGTGGATTATACATGGAGGATGAACTCTTAGAGGAAGCAGATTCCTATCTAGAAGATGCCGTTATCGCAATGGTAAAAATGAAACAGCCGATCTATGCCGGATATGGCAAACTGAATCTGGGTAGTCTTCGTGTGAAGCAGAAAAGATATAACGAAGCGATCACCTTTCTTGATGATGCACTTACAAGTGTCCCTTATGAGGTCAATCCTTTAATCCATGCCGTTGGAAATACCGCTTTGGGGGAAGCATATATGCGAATTAAGCAGAATGTTGTTGCAAAAAAATATCTTGATCTTGCTTTAGACCAAAGTAAAAAAGTAAAAAACTATGAGCAATTAGAAGTAGCAAATGAATTGATGTCTGAATACTATGAGAACATTGGTAATCATGCAGAAGCACTCAAGTATTTCAAGGAATCTTCTAGTCTTAAAGATTCATTTATCAGTAAAGAAGAAGATGAAAGACTGATCGATGCACTTAAAAAATATGAAGTGGAAAAGAAAGAACAAGAAATCATGTTGCTTTCTGCTGAAAACGAATTTAAAGATCTTCGGAATGAGAGAGATCGCAAGAATTTACAATTAGCGTTGTTGGGAATTCTGACCATGCTCGTCTTGTCCATCTTGATAATTGTCAATAGAAATAGAATCAAAAAATTGAATAAAACCTTAGCAGAACAACAAGAGGTCATTAAAGTAAATCTGCAGGAGAAAGAGTTGTTGCTGAAAGAAATTCATCATCGAGTGAAAAACAATCTCCAAGTCATTTCCAGTTTGTTAAACCTCCAGTCATCTTATGTGAAAGATTCATCTGCTATCACGGCTTTAAGAGAAGGCAAGAATAGGGTTAAAAGTATGGCGCTCATACATCAGAATCTATACCAGGAGGGAAACTTGACCGGAGTCCGACTGAAGCCATACTTTGAAAAGTTATGTCGTAACTTGTTTGATTCTTACCTTGTCCAAAAGGATACTGTTCAGCTAGAATTAGAAATAGAGGATATAGACCTGGACATTGACACCGTCATACCTTTAGGATTATTAGCGAATGAATTAATCTCTAATTCCTTAAAACACGCTTTCTCTGAATCCGATCATGCCCTAATAAATATACAGCTTTATGAAACTTCTGGCAAAATACATCTCAAGATTACAGACAATGGCGTGGGTGTAGATCCAGCATTTCTAATTGACAAACACGATTCTTTCGGCTATCAAATGATTCATGCTTTCAAAGACAAGTTAGATGGAGAAATTCTTATAGAAAATAATGACGGTCTTTCGGTAGAACTTATTTTTGAAAACTTTTCAAAGGTCTCATAATTAATTTCATGTTGATGACCTTTAATTATAATCGATCTAATCACTAATGTCGCAGATTAAAAGATTTAACCTAAATGCGTCCTTTCTTTACAATAATTTAAATATTTAAGGTAGTATTTAAAGAAACCTACTACTAAAACCGCATTATTAGAAAAAATTCTTAGATTAGATTTCAAACAAAATTATTCATGAATATTGCAATCCATAACTGGATGAGAGCTGAGCCGCTTGAATCCACTATCAAAAGAATATCTAGCCTCGGGTATGATCAAATAGAAATCCAAGGCACACCAGAATTATATGACCCCGCTGTGGTTAAACCATTACTTGACAAGTACAACATAAAGTGCTGGGGCTCTGTAACCTTAATGTTAGAAGACCGGAACTTACTGGCTAAAGATAAAGCACAGAGAGAAATGTCTATTCAGTACGTCATCGACATCGTCAAAATGGTTAAGGCGCTTGGTGGATCAGTTATTTCTTTAGTCCCTTCTACAGTTGGGAAGATCATACCAGAAGGAACTCCAGACGAAGATTGGGAGATTGCAGTAGAAAGTGTAAAGAAAATTTATGAAGTATCTGAACAAGAAGGTATTCTAATCGGAATAGAACCTATTAACAGATTCGAAACTTATTTCATTAATCGTGGGGATCAGGCGCTTGCACTTGCAGAAGCCGTCGGACCTAATTGTGGAGTTTGCTTGGATGCTTTCCATATGAATATCGAAGAAGATAACTCTGCAGATGCAATAAGAAGAGTTGGTAGTCGATTGGTCAATTTTCATGTTGCTGATAACAACAGAATGGCTCCAGGAATGGGTACTATTAATTGGTCAGAAATCATATCAACACTACAAGAGATTGGTTATGACAAAACACTTTCTATGGAATTCTGTCCGCCATTAGATCGGACTCCAGCGAATCCTTACCCGAATTCAGTGGAGGAAAATCCTGAAGGTTTAAGTCCTGAACAAAAGAAATTTTTAGAAGATCATGGTAGCTCCGCTGTTAAAGAGGAATTTTATACCATGTTAACTAAGAAATCATTAGAAACAATAAAGCCATTAGTATAATGAAAATTGCAAATATAGAAGCTTACTGGCTTAGATGTCCTATTGATTCACATAAGCAGCATCGATCTGATTATGGACTACTTACTCATTTCGATATGACATTAGTAGTTGTCACCACCGACACTGGTCTTCAAGGATTCGGTGAAGCGAAGGCAGCTGTAGGTTCTTCGGGATCATGTGCATCCATCGTGAGTTGTGTAGAACAAGATATCAAGCCGCTATTGGTTGGTAGAGATGTAGAAGAAATTACCCAAAACTGGGAAATCATATATAACGGAAGTAGAGATCATTATGCCTTATCTCAAGGTCGCAAATTTCCAATTCTAGGACGTAGAGGTTTAACTATTTCTGCATTAAGTGGAGTGGATACAGCGCTTTGGGATATCAAAGGTAAAATCTTAAATACTCCAGTGGTCAATTTACTAGGAGGACCATGTAGAGATCGAATGGAAGCATATGCAAGTGGAGGCTGGGCAGATGCAGAAAATATTGGTGATCAATTGCAAGGATATGTTGACAAAGGTTTCAACGGCGTAAAAATGCGAGTTGGGATCATGGATAACTCTGTAGAATATAGTGTAAAAAGAGTAAAAGCAGCTCGGGCCGCTTTAGATGATAATATTAAGTTGATGTTAGATGCGCATGGGACTTTCAGTGTTCCAGAAGCGAAGAAATTCAGCAGGTATGTTGAAGATTGCAATATCTACTGGTTCGAAGAGCCGATTAGTCCAGATAATAAAAAAGGAACAGCAGAAGTTCGTCGGGATACTTTTATTCCGATTGCGGCAGGCGAAAGTGAATACAGCGCATTTGATATGAGAGACTTGGTAGCTGAAAATGCAGTCGATGTTTTACAACCAGATTGTGCCATCGTAGGTGGAATTTCAGAAGCGATGAAAACGGCTCACTTAGCAGATATATACCAGATTGAGCTAGCACCACATTGCTGGGGATCTGCTTTCTCATTTATGGCAGGGCTTAGTGTGGCATTTGCTTCACCAGCAGCTCGGGTTATAGAGTTTTCATCTGGAGGAAATCCAATGATGTACGACTTGATCAATGAAAAAATAGAGGTGGTCGAAGGGCATCTTTTAGCACCATCAAAACCAGGTCTTGGAATTACACCAAACTGGGATTTTGTTAATGAATTCAAACAATAAATATTATGGCTAAAGCGGTAAAAATAAATCACGTTGCGTTAGTAGTAAGCAACCTAGAAGAAGCATGTAAGTTCTATGAGAACGAATTAGGATTGGAAGCAATTCCAGCATTTTTATTCGATTATCCAACGGCATTTTTCAAGTTCAATGAAGAGCAGCAGTTGCATTTAACAGAATGGGAAGATGAATATTCATTCCGAGGACATATCTGTGTTACGGTAGATGATATCAACGAAGTCTTCTTTCGCATGAAGGAACTCGGAGTGATCGATATTACGCCTTGGGGAAAGGTGAGACAACTTCCAGACGGAGCAATTCAAATGTTCGTTCGTGATCCTTCAGGTAACTTAATAGAGCTTTCTTCTGATCCAAATGCGGAGATTGATCCTAAGATTTTCGAAGATGAATTATTCAAGGAAGGGATTTATGTTTCTGGAAGAAACGATTTCCGAGGATACAAATCAAAAGACGCTACACTATACCATAACAAATGACAAAACATACGGTACTAATGCTAGAAACCATTGCTGACAATGCGATGGAAATGCTAGAACAAGCTGATGATGTTTCTATCATCTGGGAATCAGACTTAGCTGGTAACGAATCTGTAGTAGATGGAATCATCACTCGTGGAAAGGGCCAAGTCAATGAACAACTATTGACCAGTCTTCCTAATCTAAAAGCGGTTGCAAGATGTGGTGTTGGTTTGGATAATGTGGATATACCGACTGCAACGAAACATCAGATTCAAGTCTTGAATACGCCTGGAGAGAACTCAGCTACGATTGCAGAGCACACCATATCATTATTATTGATGTTGGTTAGACACTTATACTCATCGATTAACGATACCAAGTCAGGAAATTGGGAATCTCGGAAGAATTTCGGAGGAGATGAAATCAGAGGAAAGACACTGGGCTTGTTAGGTATGGGAAATATCGGGAGTCAAGTGGCTAAAATGGCGGAATTGTTTGGGATGAAGGTTATTTATGCCAATTTGGACAAAGTCGATGTTCCCTATGAATATGTTACGATTGATGAGTTGATTCAGCAATCCGATGTAATCAGTATTCACTTGCCGTTAACGAAATCTACCTCAAAAATGGTAGATGACTCCTTTTTATCCAAAATGAAGGAAGGGAGTTATTTGATCAACACAGCGCGAGGAGGTATTATAGATGAAGAAGCATTAGTAGAGGCGTTGAATAGTGGCCATATTGCGGGATTTGCAGCTGATGTTTTAGCTGTCGAACCTCCTGCTGATAATCATCCACTGGTCATTCATCCGAGTACGCTGATTACAGCTCATGTGGGTAGTTTGACAAAGTTGACCTTTGAGAATATGTGCGTCCTTTCAGTTGAGAACATCTTGAGTTTATTGAGGGGTGATTACGTGGATCGGAAGTATCGGTTTAACGAGGTTTAGTTTTTTGTTATTAGTTTTTTGTTTTTTGTTTTTAGGATTTAGTTTTTTGTTTTTTGGGAATGAACCGAGAAAGCTGTAGAATCTTCACTAAATTAGACAGCAGTTCTGCAATCCTAGCTAGCGCTCATTTCCGCGCTCAGCTTACAGATCTAATACAAATCAAGTCGTAATTCCAATGGAGCTTGGACTTCAGTCCGCTTTTTTCGAATTAAAATGGCTAAGTAGTCCCTCCAAATGTTAGGAAAGTGTAAATCAGAAGATTAAAATGATGAGAATAGGCTATAGAGAATTGTTTGTTTAGATGTCGGGCTTACCTGTCCATTTTAATAAAGCATCATTAAAGTTAAGCTGCCATAGGACCTTGGACTTCAGTCCGAGAAAAAAACGAGCATTCTACAAGACAATAGCTCTGCAATCCTAGCTAGCGCATATTTCCGCGCTCGGCTTACAGATCTAATTCAAATCAAGTCATAATACCCAAAGGAGCTTTCACTTCAGTCCGCTTTTTTCGAATTAAAATGGCTAAGTAGTCCCTCCAAATTTGAGGAAAGGTAAAT
>NZ_JAJNKA010000017.1 GCF_021533215.1 Portibacter lacus
AATGGTGAAAGGACTAGATGTAACAGGCGTAATGTACTACCAGATCAATGCTGGAGAGTATAGTGCAACTAAGAAAATGATAGTTATTGAGTAGTTTAGATATATAAAATTCAGAAGCCCGGTTCATAATTTGAATCGGGCTTTTTTTATGAGGTCGTTTAGATCACCCTTCTGCTTTCATGAATGAATTAATAAGCTTGTTCTAGATAAGCTAGCATATCGCCTCTAGTTGTTAATATCTATTTACTTCCATCCATTTTTCTAAACGCAAAAAATGATAACTTAAATAAGTAACCTATTTTTTAGTCTTGAGACAATCTAGTGTTTCTTGGAATTGTTCAGCGTGCTTACGAGCGAGTTTTAATTTATATTCTTTAGACCGATTCTCGAAAGAAATTCCGACAACTTCAGAAGTTGAAATTAAATCTAATTTATTCAATGCCTCCGTTGTTTCTAAAAAATTAACCGTCATTAATGATTCGCAATTCTCGATGTGTGAACTAGTGCAAGTAACAACCTTGCCTTGGAGAAGGTGAAAGGAAACAGCTACATCTTGATCTAAACACATTGCTTTTTTCGCTTTAAATGCAAGAGTGTATTCTCCTTTCGTCTTAAACCAGATCAGATCAAAGGTGTTCTTATTTTTATAATCTAATAACTTAATCTTCTCTTTAGCAATGTACCGTTTGATGCCTGTGATTTTATCCACATATTTCTCGGTGTATTCAGCACAAATGATCGAGCGCTTCTTTTTCTCAACCTTGTAGTGAAAGGACATAGAGCAAATAATCAATATCAAAAATCCTATTTTGTGTAAAAGTCTTGATTCCAAATTGGTTCTGTTTTGTACTGAAATCAATGCAAATAGAATACCAGATTCTAAATTATGCTCTCTTCTGTCTAGTTGTTTTTCCGTTTTGAAGTAATAGATCATTTTAGAAATGAGCAACAGCAACTATTATACATAGCTTTTCAAGTTTCACTGCATTAGTATAAAAATGAAACGCCATACTAATAGGGACTCTAAAGGCTAATGAATGGTGGGGTAACGTTTAATAAGTACTTAATTATTTTTTTGATCCAATAATCGAACTTATTTTGTGACCAAATTAAAAATGAAGTATGATGGAATTGATTCCGCTAATCGTAATGCCTGATTTTGGTAGCTCTGCTATATGGTTAAGTTTGATTACATTAACCTTTCTGGAAATAGTTTTAGGTGTAGATAATATCATTTTTATATCCATAACATCGAATAAACTAGAAGAAAAAGATAGAAAGAAAGCGACTAATATTGGACTTCTAATTGCAATGGGATTGCGGATTGCTTTACTTTTCGGGATTTCTGTATTGATTGCAATGGAAAAACCATGGTTGAATTTCGACTTTCTAGGCATAAAAGGTGGGCTATCAGGACAAAGTCTTATCCTAATTATAGGTGGTGTTTTTCTTTTGTATAAAAGTGTAACAGAGATTCATCATAAACTAGAAGGTGAAGAACATGAGGCTGGAGGAAAGACCAAAACAACTCTGCAGAATGCCATAATACAGATTGCAGGTATTAATTTAATATTCTCGATTGACTCAATATTGACCGCGGTAGGAATGACGAATGGCTTACAAGGTGCCTTAGTTTTAATGGTTATAGCTGTAGTGCTTTCCGTCCTCGTTATGATGTTGTTCGCTAATCCAGTGACTAATTTTGTCAATAAACATCCGACGATCCAAATGCTAGGATTGTCATTTCTAATCTTAATTGGTTTTATGTTGATTATAGAAGGAGCTCATTTGGGACATATCACCATTGCTGGTTCTGAAATCGGCGCAGTACCTAAAGGGTACTTGTACTTTGCAATTGCATTCGCACTTTTAGTAGAGGTGTTAAATATAAAACTTCGTAAAAAGCAAAAACCTATCCAGCTACATGGCTATGGAGAGGAAGCGACAGTAGAAGGCTTAATGGACGATCATAAATGAAAATAGAAGTACTAAAGTCGAAATTACAACAAGTCAATGTAACGGAAGCAAATCTTGCATATAGAGGTAGCATTACCATAGATGAAGATCTAATGGATGAAGCAGATATGCATGAATGGGAACTCGTGCATGTTAATAATGCAACGAATGGGACTCGATTGATAACGTATATTCTGAAAGGCAGAAGAGGAAGTGGGGAAATTCTAATGAATGGTGGAGCAGCACTTCATGCGAAAAAGGGTGATAAAATTCATATTCTATCTTTTTGCAGCATAAAAAAGAGCAAAGCTAAATCGCACGAACCTATTATTATTTTAACGGATGACTTTAATAAAGTTATTGGAAAAAAGAGACAAGTAAAAAATGAAAAGATCAGCATTAACAATTGATATAGCATCTCTTGCTTTAAGAGTCTGTTTTGGGGCAACAATGTTAGTAGGCCACGGTTGGGGCAAGTTTCTAAAATTAATCGATGGTGGGCCTATTAAGTGGGCGGACCCAATCGGGTTAGGACCAGAACTTAGTCTTGGCTTAGCTTCGTTTGCAGAAGTATTATGTGCAGGCTTTTTAGTCTTAGGTTTATTCACCAGGTTAGCTACTATTCCATTAATCATAACGATGTTAGTTGCTATTTTCGTAGTGCACCTTAATGACCCTTTCGGTAAGTTAGAATCACCATTGATGTACTTAACAGCTTACCTTGCCATTTTACTTTTAGGGGCTGGGAAGTTTTCATTAGATCATATCTTAAAGAGGAGAAAGTAATTGAGAAGTTATTTCCTAGTATTAAGTTTGCTGTTTTTAGGATCCTGCAAAGTGGAGAAGATTCCATTTGCAAAGATCAATGGCAGTACCATGGGTACTACTTATCATATTATTTTAGAATCGAATAATCCAGAGCAAATTAAGCGCGGAGTAGATTCCCTTTTAGTAGAAATTAATCAAGCTGTTTCTACTTACGAAAAAGGCTCGATCATTACCTTATTTAACCAAGACTACAATGCTTACCTCTCGAATGAGAATGCTACATTGAACCAGTATTTCAATGAAAATTATCAGATTTCAAAGAAAATTAACCAAACTACATCTGGTGCTTTTGACCCGACGATTATGCCGATAGTAAATTACTGGGGATTTGGTTATACTGGAAAGAATAAAGTTCAAGAAGTGGATACTGCAAATATTCTGAAATTAATGAGTTATGTAGGCTTTCATAAATTGACCTTCAGTAATGAAAAAGTAAGGAAGGAAGACAGTCAGTTAGAAATTGATTTTTCTGGTGTGGCGAAAGGGTATGGAGTCGATAAAGTAGCTACATATTTAGAAAGTTTGGGGATTTCAAATTTTTATGTTGAGATTGGTGGAGAAGTTTTCACAAAAGGGCGTAATGCTAGTAATCAAGTCTGGAGAACAGGAATTTCTCTTCCATCAGAAAATGCAAGTCAAGATGAGTTTCAGCAAATTGTTGAAATTTCAGATAAAGGGATTGCAACCTCTGGAAATTATAGGATATACTATGAGTCTAAGGGGAATATATTTAGTCATACGATCAATCCGAAGACCGGTTTCCCAGAGCGAAGTAACTTGCTAAGTGCGACAATTCTAGCACCTTCGTGTGCCATTGCAGATGGATATGCCACAGCTTGTATGGTATTAGGACTAGAGAAGTCGATAGAATTGGTAAATTTGCAAGATGAAATCGAAGGAATTTTTGTTTACAGCGATGAAAATGAAGAATTCCAAGTGTATGATTCTACTAAAAAATAAAGCAAATGCCTAAGTTTAATTTAAAGAAACCCCTCATATTTTTCGACATAGAGTCCACTGGCTTGAATGTTATTCGTGATCGAATTGTACAGATTGCATTAATCAAGTTTAATCCTGGACAAGAAGAGCCTGAAGAAATGGAAATGTTGATCAATCCTGGAATTCCTATTTCTAAAGAGGCGATGGAAGTCCACGGTATTACTGCTGCAGATGTAGCAAATAAACCGACTTTTCATCAGGTTGCTAATAAATTAGAAGAATTTATAGGTGAAAGTGATCTAGCAGGTTATAATTCGAATCGTTTTGATATTCCGATGTTGATGGAAGAATTTGCGAGAGCAGGAATTGACTTTGAAATAAACCATAGGAATACAATTGATGTTCAGCGTATTTTCTATAAAATGGAACCGAGGACATTAAAAGCAGCATTAAAATACTACTGTGGGAAGGAGCTTGAAAACGCTCATGACGCGCTTGCGGATGTGGTAGCGACCATAGATGTGCTAGAAGGTCAGATTAATAGGTATGAAGGCGTAGATTACGTGGATGGAGATGGTTTTACATTGGAAGCTCCGATTGTAAATGACATGGATAAGTTAAATGATTTTACAAATGATTTGAATATTGTTGATGTTACTCAACGATTGAAATACGATGCAGACCAAAATATCGTTTTTAACTTTGGAAAGTACATGGGACAGGAAGTAGGTAAGACTTTATATAAAGACAGGCAGTACCTTAACTGGATTCTTGAAAAGGAGTTTACTCATCAAGTGAAAAAAATAGTAAAGCACGAAGTGAAAACATATGCGAAATTGCACAATTCTTAGCCTTTTATTAAGTTTGATTTTTCTGGCTACCTCATGTTATGAAAAACAGGAAGGCTGCATAGATTTTCGTGCAAACAATTATGATTTTGGTGCGGATAAAACCTGTGAAGACTGTTGTACTTTTCCAGATATGAAAATTAAGGTTAATCATAATTGGGGAGATACGATCTTGTTTCATGACTCGATCTATACCGGTTTTATGAATCAACAAATTAGAATAGTTGATGCTCAGTTTTTTATTTCCGAGGTTTATTTGACACAAGGTGATGATCGCGTCACGGTTTTAGAAACACTAGATATCGAGGATATTAATGGTAATATTTCTGAAATTCCCGATAATATTGCTTTTGTTCAGAGTTCAAGATTTACGTACGATATCGGAACTTTTAATCAACCGGATATCTATGATGGAATAGCTTTCAGACTAGGAATCAATGGGAATTTTAATAGTAGCGAAACCGAAGATTATCCTGGCTTTTTCGACGAGACTAATTACGAGTACACCAATTTTAGAATGAGGTATGTCCTAGAAAATATTTCAACTGATACGATAACCTTTGAATTAAATGGACCTGAAACGACTGTTTCGTTTGAACTTGATGCAAATTTTGAACTGCCAGTAGGTTTGGATTTCACCATTCCATTAAATGCTGCATATGGAAGATTGTTAAATAATGTGGATATGACTAAGCTTTCGTCCGGTGCAGAACAAAGTAAGATTATCTCTAATTTTAATGACTTTTTAAGTTTCTAAAACTAAACTATATCTTCTGTTTTTCCGTTGTATTTAATATAAAAACAACTCAAATGAAAAATATAATATTATTAGCGATTGGAATAATTGTACTATCATCTTGTAAGCAAGAGGGAGATTTTAACCTGAATTTTAAGGGGCTTTTTAAAGATGATGCATTGGTTCTGAATCAAGCATACGAACTAGATGATATAAGTGTAAAGTTCGAAAACCTTGGTTTTCTATTAACGGATATATCTATAGTCAATGATGATAATGAGTCTGTAGAATTAGCAGACGCTGAATTTGTAGCATTGAATGGAGTTGATCAGGCTGGAGCAGAAGCAGGTCAAGTTTTAAGTTATAACAATATACCGACTGGTACTTATACTAAGCTGAAATTCACCATTGGCGTTCCTGAAGATTTAAATGCTACAGTTCCTGGAGACTACGCTATAACGGATCCTTTAGGTCGATCTGATTACTATTGGGAAGCATGGGGCTCTTACATTTTTTCGAAGACAGAAGGAAATGCTGATGTTAGTGGAGATGGAGTCTATGATCTTAAGTTCTTTTATCATACAGGAAGTGATGCTTTGAAACGATCTTTCGAATTAGATAGGGAAATTGTCATTGACAAAAATTCAACGAGCACTTTAGAGCTATTTTTAGATTATAATGAGCTATTAAGAAATGCGGACGGAACAGCGTTTGATATAGAAGCTTCTCCGAGAAATCACGATCCTAATAAATTAGAAATTGTAACACAGCTTGTTGATAATTATGCTCGAGCAATTAAAGTAAGATCATAAGATGAATTGGAGAATCCTTTTCGTGTTAATACTAGTTCTTTTTTATTCATGTAAAAAAGATCCCGTGATGACGAACGGGGTAGATTTAACGGAAATAGATTATGCTCCTAAAACTTATCCTATAGCCATACCAGATCATTTTCCAACTTTTACTATTCCGGATGATAACCCGATTACAGAAGATGGAGTTCGCTTAGGCCAGCATCTTTTTTATGATCCGATCCTATCGTTAGACAGTACGGTTTCTTGTAGCAGTTGTCATTTGCCAGAAAAGGCATTTACAGATGGTGTGGCAGTAAGCACGGGAGTAAATGGTAACGTAGGAAGAAGGTCTTCGATGTCTTTAATAAATATCGCGTATGCTTTTAATGGCTTGTTCTGGGATGGTAGATCGAACACACTAGAAGCTCAAGCAATAGAGCCTGTCCAGGATCCTCTGGAATTAATAGAGGACTGGGATAACGTAGAAGAAAAATTAAGAAGAAATGAAAGGTACCAAACGCTATATAGAAAAGCGTTTGGTATTTCCAACTCCGATGAAATCACTCGGGACCTTACTGTAAAAGCCATTTCACAGTTTGAAAGAATTCTGATTAGCGGGGATAGTAAGTACGATCGCGTAGAATATGGTACTAATGCTGCCTATACCAATGAAGAATTGAATGGGCGAGATATGTTTTTTGATGCGGATCCACTCACACCAGATGCAGAATGTGGTCATTGTCACAATGGACCGTTATTGACGACGCAGCAATATATTAACAATGGAATTCAGCAAGTGGAAGATTTGGCAAGTTTCCCAGATAAGGGGAGGGGAGAGGTCACAGGAATTATATTTGATAACGGAAAATTCAGGGCACCTACTTTAAGAAATATTGCACTTACAGCTCCGTACATGCATGATGGTCGATTCGAAACACTGGAAGAGGTGATCGAACATTATAATTCTGGAGGACATTTTGCTGAAAATCTGGATGCATTAATTCAACCTTTAGGATTGACGGAAGAGCAAAAATCTGACTTATTAGCATTTCTACACACCATGACAGACACTTCCTATCTCACAAATCCATTTATTGTAAATCCATTTGACTAATTTATTTTTATTTAAATGCCTGATTTAGGTGTGATTATTTGAACAAAATGAAAAATCATTATTTTTCAATACTTTGATAACCAATATATTGCGTTAATATATTTATTATATTAAAGAAAATAATATATAACATTATGTTATTTTTGTACTTGCCGTAGCGGAAATAAATTAAGATCATTGTAATGTGATAAGAAGATAATCACTCTAAATCATAAGAAATTTAGAAAAGTTCATGAAGTAAAATTACTGAAATCAGTTGAGGTTTTAGATTTACAAAGATCATGAATTTATAGTTTGAGATTGAGTTTTAGTTATTATATAACATTCTTGGTAGAATAAAAAAAGATTTATATCTACTTTGGATATGTTCATGGGATTATAATTTGCATAAGTTAGTCGTATCTGCTGCGACTAACTTTTTTTTTGCCTTTTTTTAACTCAATTATTTATTTTTCTCCAAGTATCACTTTACTTCCATAGATAAATTCCTATATTTCGTATATTCTTTAAATTTTTACTTTTTAAGTTTAAATGTAAAATCAATACAAAATCATTTGTTGGTTGCTTACGCTAGCGCCCAATATTATTAAATAGACAAAATATGTATTTCAATTCTAAAGGTGACGAGGAAGTAACTTACGATGCGATTGTTGTAGGCTCTGGAATAAGTGGAGGATGGGCAGCAAAAGAACTTGCAGAGAAAGGACTTAAGACCATAGTTCTTGAGAGAGGACGTAAAGTAGAACACATCGTAGATTATACGACAGCTAGTATGGAAAAGTGGGATTTTAAAGGGAATACTGAAAGACCTACTCAGGAGCAACTTAAGGATTATGAAGTGCAAGCAAGATCAGGTTATACAGTTAATCAAGGCCATAGCCATTGGTTTGTAAAAGATACAGAACACCCTTTCGTGGAAGTAAAACCTTTCAATTGGATGCGTGGATATCATCTAGGTGGACGATCGATCACTTGGGGTAGGCAAAGTTACCGACTTTCTGAAATGGATTTCGAAGCTAATGCTAAAGATGGAACAGCCGTAGACTGGCCTATCAGATATGCAGATATGAAACCATGGTACGATTATGTAGAAACTCATATCGGTGTTTCTGGGCAAAATGAAGGATTAGCGCAATTGCCAGATGGGAAATACTTACCTCCTATGGAAATGAATTGCGTAGAGCAGAAGTTCAAAAAGGGAGTTGCTGGAAATTTTGGAGGAAGAATGGTTACGATGGGAAGAACTGCACACCTAACGGGCCAGCTTTCACATAATAAGACGTCTAAGAGAGGTCAATGTCAGTTTAGAAATAGATGTATGCGTGGTTGCCCATACGGAGCTTACTTTAGTAGTTTATCATCTACACTTCCAGTTGCAGAGCAAACGGGAAATCTAACCATAGTCTGTAATTCTATAGTTGCTGGAGTAATTTATGATCCAGAAACCAATAAAGCAAAAGGTGTAAGAGTCATTGATGCATTGACAAAGGAAACGAGAGAAGTTTATGCTAAAATCATATTTCTTAATGCCTCTGCCATTGCAACAGCATCTATTCTTTTAAATTCGAAATCAGAACGCTTCCCGAATGGTCTAGGAAATGACAGTGGTGAGCTAGGTCACAATATTATGGATCACCATTTAGGAGTAGGTGCAAGAGGCGAATTCGAAGGATTTCAAGATAAATATTATAAAGGAAGAAGACCTAACGGGGTCTATGTGCCGAGGTTCAGAAATATAGATAATGCCAGTATGCGAAAAGATTATATCCGTGGATTCGGATATCAAGGTGGCGCATCTAGGGAAGGATGGTATAAAGTAGTGAAAGAAATGAAATTAGGTAAGGAACTGATGGAATCACTTCAGACGCCAGGATACTGGACGATGGGGATTATGGGTTTCGGAGAATGCTTACCTGATCATAGAAATAAAATGTTCTTGGATGAAGATAACCTCGATCCATTCGGAATGCCGATGATTCATATCGATGCGGAATGGCAGGAGAATGAATTAATTATGAGAAATGATATGGCAACATCCGCAGCAGAAATGTTAGAGGCAGCTGGTGCGAAAAATGTCAGTACCTATGAAACCATTAACAATAACGATAAGAAGAATCGGGCAATGGGAATAGGAATTCATGAAATGGGAACAGCAAGAATGGGTAGAGATCCTAAGACTTCCGTGCTTAATAAATACAACCAGATTCACGCTTGCCAGAATGTGTATATCACTGACGGCGCAGCAATGACATCAGCGGGTTGTCAGAATCCATCACTTACTTATATGGCATTAACAGCAAGAGCTGCTGATCATGCCGTTAGTGAACTTAAAAAAATGAACTTATGATGATGAATAGAAGAGATGTACTAAAGACCGCAGGACTCGTCTTGGGTTACACATTGACCGCTGGAACAGCAGCTGCAGTGTTAGGTGGGTGTAGCGCAGATGCAACACCAGGTTGGTCTCCAAGTTTCTTAACAGCAGATCAGGCTAAAGTGATTAACGGAATGGCAGAAGTAATAATCCCTGGAACGGATAAAATGCCAGGTGCAAAAGATGTCAATATTGCCAAGTTTATCGATGAAACTTACATGTATTATAAAACGCCTGAGCAACAGCAGTCACTGAATGATGATTTCAAAGCATTTGCAGAGGAGCATGATTTCGGTGCAATGAAGGATGGTGAAAAGATGGCATTCATTAAAAGTGAGCTGGAAAAAGGCTCTAAATTTGTTAAAACAGTATACGAGCAAAGTGTGACAGGATTCTGTACTTCCGAGAAAGGAAGCAAGGAGGTATTGGTTTTTGATCCAATTCCTGGTTCACAGAAAGGTTGTATTCCTTTAGAAGAAGTAGGTGGCATATGGGCGATATAAAGAAATCAAGAAGACAGTTTTTGCAACAATCCACATACGCTACGGGTGGAATTATTCTCGGCAGTTCACTACTGTACGCTTGCGGTGGAAATAAAGACGCTATTCCTATGATCAATAAAGTAAAAGCTAGTACTCCAAAAGATATTAAAATTTCTTTGGCACAATGGTCATTGAATAAAGAGATCAAAGGTGGTGAATTAGATAATTTAGATTTTGCGAAAAAAGCGAAATCTATGGGATTCGAAGGAATAGAATATGTGAATCAATTTTTTCCGGATAAAGCGAAAGACGCTAGCTATCTGAAAGAGATGAATGCAAGAGCATCAGGTGAAGGTGTGCAGCAACTGCTGATTATGATTGACCAAGAAGGTGGGCTAGCTCAGATTAATAATAATGATTTGGGACAAGCTATCGAAAATCATAAAAAATGGGTGGAAGCAGCGAAAACATTAGGTTGCCATTCTATCAGAGTAAATGCATATGGCGAAGGGAGCAGGGAAGATGTTGCTAAAGCAGCAGTAGAAGGATTAGGAGGATTAGCCACTTTTGCTAAGGATTTCGGAATCAATGTCATCGTAGAAAATCATGGAGGATATTCTTCCGACGGAAAGTGGCTCTCTGGCGTAATGGAAGAGATAGATATGCCTAATTGTGGGACTTTACCGGATTTCGGAAACTTTTGTATAACGAAAAATAGTGATGGTTCATGCAAAGAAGAGTATGACAAATACTTGGGAGTTAAAGAGCTTATGCCATATGCTAAAGCTGTAAGTGCGAAGAGCTTTGAATTTGATGACGATGGATATGATACAGAGATCGATTATGATAAAATGATGAAAATAGTCTTAGATGCTGGCTATAAAGGTTTTGTCGGAATTGAATATGAAGGTGCGAGAATGAGTGCGGAAGAAGGTATCATAGCTACCAGAGATTTAATTAAAAAAGTGTTGGCTAAGATGAGCTAACTCTCTATACTCATTGGCTTATCACATACCATCATGAAAAATGGGTATTAAATATTTTCAGGACAAAACGATATGGATCACTGGTGCATCAAGTGGCATAGGTGAAGGGTTTGCTAGAGCACTTTCTGAAGCTGGAGCATACGTCATCCTTTCCTCTAGACGCGAAAAAGTTCTGCAAGAAATTCAAAGTCAATTAGCTTTTCCTAATCGTAGTAAGGTGGTAACCATTGACATGGAAGATAATAATTCCATAGATGCCGCATGTGAAATGATCAACAATGAATTCCAAATTGATATGGTAATTCTAAATGCAGGAATTTCTCAACGGTCTAGAATATTAGACACAGAATTTCAGACTGAGCAACGAATAATGCAAACCAATTTTATAGGTGCTGCACGATTAACTAAGCTGATCTTGCCCAAAATGGTAGAAAAGCAAAAGGGGCATTTTGTAGTATTAAGTAGTGTTACAGGCAAAATCGGCGTACCTACTCGGTCGATGTATTCGGCCTCGAAGCACGCTCTTCATGGTTATTTCGATAGTTTAAGAGCAGAATTAACAGACTCAGGAATCTTTGTTACCATACTCTGTCCTGGGTATGTTTATACGAACATTTCTAAAAATGCCGTGTTAGGAGATGGTGCCCCGCAGAATTCTATAGATGAAAATTCTAAAAACGGAATGTTAGTTGATACTTTTGTAGAGAAAGCACTGAAAGGAATTGCAAAAAAGAAACAAGAAATGCTAATAGGTGGAAAAGAAACAATGGGCGTTGTTATCAAACGTTTTTTTCCAAGTCTATTAAACAACATCATTAAAAAAGTGAATGCATGATTAAAACGATGGAAACTGACTTGTTCGCAAGAATGAGAGACGACATGGGTCCATTGGGAAAATACTCAGATGTAGCTGAAGGCTATTTTATTTTTCCCAGATTAGAAGGACCACTTTCTAATAGAATGAAATTTCAAGGAAGGGAAGTAATCAACTGGTCGATAAATGATTATCTAGGTCTGGGAAGGCAGCAAGAAGTCATAACGGAAGATCATAATAGTGCGGAAGAATTCGGGATGGCTTATCCGATGGGTTCTCGAATGATGTCAGGAGACACGAAGTGGCATGAACAATTAGAGAATGAGTTATCTGAATTCGTGGACAAGGAATCTACCTTGTTGTTGAATTTTGGATATCAGGGAATCATGTCTGCGATAGATGCTTTATTAACGCGCAGAGATGTTGTGGTCTATGATGCGAATTGTCACGCATGTATCGTAGATGGTGTTCGACTACACAGTGGGAAACGATTTGCCTTCAAGCATAATGACATGGAAAGTCTTGAGAAATATCTGGGCTTTGCCTCTAAGATTGTGAAGGAATCGGGAGGAGGAATTCTTGTAATTTCTGAAGGTGTATTCGGGATGCAAGGAGATCAAGGAAAATTAAAAGAAATTATCGACTTGAAAGCTAAGTATGATTTTAGGTTTTTAGTGGATGATGCACACGGTTTCGGCACGCTAGGTGAAACAGGCTCAGGTGCCGGATCTTTTCAGAATGTGCAAGATGAAATAGACTTATACTTTTCTACATTTGCGAAATCAATGGGAAGTTTAGGCGCATTTATCTCTGGTGACAAAGCAATCATTAAGTATTTAAAATATAATATACGGTCTCAGATATTCGCGAAGTCCTTACCATACGTGGTTGTGAAAGGTGCTTTGAAAAGGCTTGATATGATCAGAAGAGACAGAACCTTGATTAACAAGTTGTGGGCCAATGTTAACAAATTACAAGATGGACTAAAAGCAGCAGGTTTTAATCTGGGAAATTCTAATTCATGTGTAACTCCTGTTATTCTAAATGGCTCAGTGGAAGAAGCGATGAATCTGGTGAAAGATTTACGTGAAAACCATGGCATATTTTGCAGTATCGTCGTTTATCCTGTCATTCCGAAAGGGATGATCCTACTAAGGTTGATTCCTACTGCTGAGCATACAACAGAAGATATTGAGGAAACGATAGCTGCATTTACATCAGTGAGTTCTAAATTGACTGCGGGTGGCTATGTATAATATTGGAAGTATCCAGCAGGTTGGATTAGGTTCTGAAAATGCTGATATAGTACATGCATGGTATCGAGAACATTTAGGAATGAACGTTCAGGTGTTTAGTGAAGAAGCTGAAGCAGCGCTGATGACTAAGTATACTGGCGGTAAGGTTCATAGCAGAAAAGCGATTTTAGCGCTTAATAAATTTGGCGGAGGCGGAATTGAGTTTTGGCAGTTTAAGTCAAGGAAATCTGAAAAGGTATCCTTTGATATTCTTCCTGGTGATCTAGGAATTTCATGTTTGAAAATGAAGGTCTCGAATATAGAAGAAGCATTCACTAGGATTCAGAAATTAGGAGTGAAAGTTTACACTAAAATCGGTGATGATATCATGACGCCGTCCTCTTTTCAATTCCAAGATCCTTTTGGTAATCGGTTACAGCTCGTTGAATCCTCTAATTGGTACAGCGATAAAGAAGGATCTTTGCAAGGTGGTGTACTTGGAGTTTCTATAGGGGTCTCAGATCTCGAAAAGTCCGTACAGTATTACGCGAAACTTTTCAATTTTGATACAGTAAAGGATTTGAAGGTAGAAACGTATAAAGATCTAAATAAAATTACAGGAGGTAAGCATCTTTATAGAAGAGCTGTTCTTAGTCATTCTAAACCTAGAAAAGGACCATTTGCGAAGCTTTTAGGTGCCAATGAAATAGAATTGATTCAAGTTCTGGATAGAACACCGAATATCATTTTTAAAGATCGTTATTGGGGAGATCAAGGTTATATTCACTTGTGTTTTGATGTTCAGAATATGACTGAAATGGAGAAGCATTTTGAATTGACAGTGGATAGTGCGAATAGCTTTGATATGGGAAAGGCAGCAGGTAGGTTTTCCTATACGGAGGATCCAGATGGCACTTTGATCGAGTTTGTAGAAACGCATAAAATTCCCATTCTACCTAAGATTGGATGGTATTACAAACTTTCCAAAAATAAGAAAGAGTATGTGCCGGATTGGTTAATAAAACTCATGTTTTTCGGGTCTAAGTGATTTTGAATGATGATTTGCTAGCCTGACCTCGAGTCAGCCTATCAATAATCATAGTTTGATTAGATCAATGCTTTTCTTGATATTCTTGAAATTGTTATTAACAAAGCATGGCTGCTGGTCTCACTGAATGTGAACCAATGAAATAGCTTCCCTTTCTAAACTTTAAACTTTATTTGTGGGATCTTCAGCATTAAAAAATATGATCTTAAATCCTTTGTAATCAATAGATTAAGTATTATCTTAATACAAAAGAAAACCCCGTTTTTTACGTTGGAAGCGGAAAAACGGGGTAATCTTAAAAACTATTAAGATGAAAGTACGCCGAATTTCTGAATTTCAAGCAAGAATTGACTTTCCAAATTTTGATTCACATTTTGAAAAGCATTTAGAGGGCTTTGAACAAAGTCCACTTGGACAAATTCACAAAGCTTTGCCGTGGCAAGAATTAATCCGTGAATTTGATATCAAAGAATTCCGAAAAGGTCCAGACTGCATATTCTGTCCTTAGGGTAAATTAGCCTTGATGTTTCTAAAGAATTATTCCGGTCATTCTGATAAAAAGCTAATAGATTTTAAACCCAAAGGAAGACCAGGTAGACATAAGGAGCATAAAAGTCAACTTACCAAGATGATCACTAAAGAAAGAGCAAGTCGATTAGAAGGTAGTTTTGGAACAGATAAAGAGTACTATCTTCTGAATAAAATCAAAGCACGAAATAAGGAGACAGAAATCTTGTGGATTTTTATAGGCATCCACAACTCCAATGCGCTAATTATTGGTCGTTGAATGGCGAAAGCAACTAAAATTGCAGCCTAACCAAGTTATTAACCTATATCATTTACTCTAAAATCCGCCTTGAAAGAAGGGCGTTAAGAAATTGATTCCCGAGTGTAAGCAAAAAGAGCAAATAACTGTCTGACGACCGAAGGAAGGAGTTTTATTTGCCGCGGGAGGCAGAAGCAATTTTAGACTTTCTCTCACAGCGGTGATCTTTTGTTTCTTTTGCATGGCTGGCAAAAGAAAGACGAGCTAAGTTACGCTTCTCCTGAATATCCCTATTTGTTACGCAAGTATATCTTTCACCACTTTTCCATGAACATCCGTAAGCCTGAATCTTCGACCTTGTGATTTGAATGTGAAGCGCTCGTGGTCGATGCCCATGAGATGAAGTAAGGTTGCTTGGAAATCATGAACATGAACAGGGTCACGGACAATGTTGTATCCGAATTCATCTGTCTCTCCAAAGGTAAATCCCTTCTTCACTCCAGCACCAGCCATATAAATCGTAAAACATCTAGGATGATGATCTCGACCATAATATTCTTTAGTCAGTTTTCCTTGAGAATAACAACCTCGCCCAAATTCTCCACCCCAAATAACCAGTGTATCTTCTAAAAGCCCTCTTTGCTTCAGATCCTTAATTAATGCCGCTGAAGGCTGATCGATATTTTTCGACATCGTTGTTATCTGGTTAGGTAGATTGCCATGAAAATCCCAACCCATCTGATATAATTGAATAAATCGGACTCCGCTTTCTGCAAGTTTCCGAGCTTTAAGGCAATTGTTAGCATAGGTTCCAGGAATCCTAGAATCAGGACCATACATGTCATAAATATGATCAGGTTCCTTCGTTAGATCTAATGTCTCGGGCACTGACATTTGCATTCTGAATGCCATTTCGTACTGAGATATTTTTGATTGTAATGCTTCGTCCTTCGTTTTTTCATATTGATGACGATGTAGTTTTTCTAAGTGATTCAGCATGTTTCTTCTACTGTCCCTTGAGATTCCTTTAGGATCATTCAAGTAGAGGACTGGTTCATCGCCACTTCGAAACATGACCCCTTGGTGTTGTGATGGAAGAAATCCATTTCCCCATAACTTGGCATATAATGGCTGACCGCCAGGAACTCCACGTGATAGTAAGACTACGAAGTTAGGTAGATTTTCATTCTCACTTCCGAGTCCATAACTTAACCATGAGCCAATACTCGGTCTTCCTGCTTGCTGTGATCCCGTCTGAATAAAAGTAACCGCAGGATCATGGTTGATGGCTTCCGTATGCATCGTTTTAATAAAGCAAAGTTCATCAGCAATTTCTTGGTGGTAGGGTAGGAGGTTACTCATCCACGCACCACTTTCACCATATTGATTAAAGGTGAAATTTCCCATGGCAAGTGGAAAACTCTTTTGGTTCGCGGTCATACCAGTAACCCGTTGCTGTCCTCTTACAGAAGCTGGTAATTCCTGTCCGAACATCTCCTTCAACTTTGGTTTGTTGTCAAAAAGTTCGAGTTGAGAAGGTGCGCCACTTTGAAATAAATAGATAACTCTTTTTACTTTTGGTGAAAAATGAGGAAGCCCTAGATCATTCATGCCTAGACTGTTCAAGGCATTACCACCGAGCATCGTAGCTAGTGCTGTACCACCGATACTGTACATGCTATTTTTCAGAAAAACCCTTCTGTTCATTGCTGACACTAATCTATCTACATTTTTCATGACTTATCTTTTTGTTATAAATTCATCATAATTCATTAACGTTGAAGCGACTACAGTTAATGCGGCCAATTCTGGTACAGAATCTCCTTTCTCAATTTTATAATCTCCAATGTCTAATAAAGCTTCCGCCTTAGAAACATCACGGCTAAAAACGATGAGCTCATCCTGATATAAGTCTTCCATTACTTCTAATTCTAATGGATCGGCTGGCCTCGATATCAGCGACATAAACATATGATTGATTTTCTCATTTAATGGCCCTATAATTTCAGCCAATGTAGATTCCGCTAGCACCTTAGACGCTTCGAGATATTGAGGATCATTCATTAAGACGAGCGACTGCAATGGAGTCGAGGTTTTCTGTCTATCCACTGTACAAATGTATCTATCCGGTGCATCGAAATTTAACATCGATGGAGGTGGAGCCGTTCTTTTCCAAATTGTATAAAGACTTCGTCGATATAAATCCTCTCCTTTCCCTTGATGATATACTGTTGCATTTCTAGTCGCTAAAGCCTTCCATATACCATCTGGCTGATATGGATAAACACTTGGACCTCCTATTGAATCTGAAAGTAGACCTGAAGAAGCTAACGCGTGATCTCGAATGATTTCTGCGGAAAGTCTGTGAGATGGATAACGACTATAGTAGTGATTTAATGGATCCGCTGCCAATGCATTTTCACTTGCTACAGATCCTTGCCTATACGTTGCAGACAAAAATATTTTTCTCATTAATCGTTTGGTATCCCATCCGTTTTTCATAAAATCAACAGCGAGATAATCTAGCAATTCGGGATGAGTAGGAAGTGATCCTTGATTTCCGAAATCCTCCTGGGTTAGAACCAATCCTCTTCCAAATATTGTATTCCATATCCGATTCACATGAACTCTAGCTGTAAAAGGATTCTTTTCGCTAATCGTCCATTTCGCTAGGTCTAGTCTGGATTGTACTTCCGATAAAGGCAGGTCGCCAAACTTTTCAGGAGTTCCTGGTTTTACTTCCGCTAATGGAGAATCATACATGCCACGGTCTAAGATGTACGTCGGTCGAATCTTCCTTTTCTCATTCATGACCATTACTTCTATAACATCAGTGGCCACAAGATTTTCCTTAGCTCTGAGTTGTGTTAATGAATCCAGCAAAGCGTTGTACTGCTCATTTTTGCCACTGAGCAGATAGTACTCTAAAAGCTCTTGATTGTTTGGCTTTTCTGTAGTTTCTAATCTTGCTAATTTTTCAACTTCTATCACCGATAGTTCTCGATCATAAACTTTGAATTCATCCATCATGACATTCTGAATAGACCGCTCCTTTTCCTTCCCGATGATTAATGGATAATTTGACCAATTAGAGCCCTTTACACCATGCAGCAAACTTTTGCGTAGGTTATCTTGATGCAAGAATGACTTTGGCTCTTTGCCATTGACATAAAATCTAAGACCTTCCGCTCTGCTACTTCCATCGTATGTCATCACGATATTCGTCCATTCATTGAGAGCAATAGGATCAGTCGTCTGGTAATCTATCGCGTTATCTGGCCACACATGATTAAGTTGAAAACTCAAAGTCCCATCTTCATTTAATTTGCAGATCCATCCTCGATATCCCTCGAAATCACCATTTGTATTATTGAAAATTGGACCTTTTTCTCCTTCTTTGAGTAACTTAATCCAGATGCTCACTGAAAATGGCTGGTTTCGATCATAGTCCATTCTTCTATTAAATCGAATACCGCAATCTCCTAAAAACTTTAAGCCGTTCCCATCTTTACCTTTATCTATCAACGGTTTACTATCTATGTCTCCAAAGATCGCAGCATCAGGAATACCTGTGACTTTATCTAGATAACTGGTTGTTTTTCCACCACCTATTCCACCCCAACCGGCAGATTTATTATTATCAAGATTTAATGAATTTTTATCTACTTCGATCGCATCCTCGAAAGAAAAATCAGCTACTTTTCCTTCTTCTAGGTTTAGGTCAATGTTTTCTACACTTGCTAACCATTGTTCTAAGTCCGCGATATATTTATCTGATATGATTTCCTCTTCGAGTAATCCAATTTCTCGATGCAGAGAATCTAATAATTTTTCTTCTTGAGGTGTCGGCAACATAATGGTAGGAGTTGCTTCTCCATTATATGGGACAATTCCAGAATCATTATTGTTATTGAAAAATGCGGAAAGCGCGTAATAGTCCTTTTGTGAAATCGGATCATATTTGTGGTCATGACACCTAGCACATTCCATCGTTAATCCTAGAATTGCTTTTCCGTAAGTATTCGTTTTATCGGCGACGTATTCTACGCGATATTCTTCTTCTACGACTCCTCCTTCTTGAGTTTGGGGATGGTTTCTATTGAAACTGGTTGCTAGGATTTGTGAAGTTTTCGCATTAGGAAGCAGATCTCCAGCCAGTTGTTCGGTGATGAATTGATCATATGGCATATTGTTGTTATAGGCATCGATAACCCACTTCCTCCATGGCCAACTTGTTCTTAAGCCATCGTCTTGATATCCATGAGTATCTGCATATCTGGCAGCATCTAACCAGATACTTGCCATCCGTTCACCATATTGAGGTCTTGCTAATAATTCATCTATTTTCTGTTCGTAAGCATTTTCCTGATCATTTTTCAAGAAGGATTCTATTTCTTCAACTGAAGGAGGAAGACCAGTAATATCTAAGGAAAGACGGCGTAACAATGTAGATTTCTTAGCTGCTTGTGTAGGTTCAAGTTTATTTTCCTGTAGTTTTGCAAGGATGAAGCGATCGATGTCTTGCCGAACCCATTCGTTATTTTCGATATTGGGGATGCTTGGTTTTTCAGGTGGCATAAATGACCAATGCTCTTTAAACTTAGCTCCGTCTTCTATCCATTTTGCAAGAATCGCAATCTCCTCTTCTGTCATCGTGAGATTAGATTCAGGTGGTGGCATCATGTAATTCTCATCATTAGATATGATTCTGAGGAATACCTCACTTTGCGCTGGTTTTCCTTTCGAGATGCTATGTTGGGCGATACTTTGCTCGCTTAAAACTTTTGCAAGTGCATTTTCTTCAATATCAAGCCTAAAGCCAGCTTTACGTTTGTTCGCATCAGGGCCGTGGCATTTATAACAGCGATCGGAGAGGATGGGTTTGACATGAATATTATAGTCAATTTTATTAGGTAGTGCTTCCATAGCGTATTCTATTTCATCTGGAATAGAGGAAGAGCAAGAAAACATTTCTAGAATCATGAAAAAAATGAAAAGCCGACTAATTATTCTATACATTAAAGAAGATTAAATTCTTCTGTTAATATAGGGATTGTAAATTGTTTGTTAGGCAATTCAATTTGAATAATTTAACATTTATTATAAACGCTAAATTCTTAAAGCCTTCCGGCTGCTATCCCTTTCATTGCTGCTATCGCTTTCCTTTGATGTTATCGCTTCCCGCGATGACATCAATTTACAGGTTCAGCATTTTCGAGTATACTTTAGCATAGTGAATATCTGCTGCTCGAAACCACATATGATAGCCTCAGCTGGATGTGAGACCATCAAGTGCTTTCCTGCTGATATCGCTTCCTTTGATGTTATCGCTTTCCGCGATGACATCAATTTACTGGTTCAGCATTTTCGATCATACTTTGCCATAGTGAATATTTTCTACTTGAAACCACATTGATAGCCTCAGCTGGATGTGAGACCATCAAGTGGTTTCCGTTTGTTATCGCTTCCTTTGATGTTATCGCTTTCCGCGATGACATCAATTTACAGGTTCAGCATTTTCGAGTATACTTTAGCATAGTGAATATCTGCTGCTCGAAACCACATATGATAGCCTCAGCTGGATGTGAGACCATCAAGTGGTTTCTGCTCTTATCGCTTTCTTTGCTGTTATCGCTTTCCGCGATGACATCAATTTACTGGTTCAGCATTTTCGATCATACTTTACCAGTGTTGAATAATTGCTACTCGAAACCACATATGATAGCCTCAGCTGGATGTGAGACCATGCACTGCTTACCAATAAAAAGAAACGGGAGGTGCATTCTTCTCTAGCTAGAAGACTAGTGCTGAATCATTACTTTCGAGTTACAGATTAAGTTATGGGTGAGATCAGTAAAAACAAGGAAGTACAGTCCATCAGTTAGGCCTTTGGCATCCAATGTAAAGGAATTCGAAACGCTCTTGATTTTATGACCGTGAAGGTTATATAATGCGATCGTGAATAACTTCGATGTGGTTTTAATTTTTATATATTCTGAAGCTGGATTAGGATAAAAGCTTACGATCTGAGCAGCTGTTTCCGACACACTGCTGGTCATATCTTCGCCATCACAGTCTTCATCTATTCCATTATTCGGAATATCTTCTGCACCTGGAAATATACTAGCATTTCGATCATCGCAATCTGTAAAAATCTCTACGCCATCTTCATCAGCATCGAAACTTTCAAGCATAAGGTTAGAGGTGGTATTGGTTACTATGGCTGGGTTGCTATCAAATATGATATGCGCCGTGTTATTAATTTCTGCAAATTCACTTATATCATCAAAAGGTCGGATGTAATAATATACGTAACCTTGACTGCCTTCATAATCAGAGGTGCTATCTGGAAGGTAAATATTAGTAAACTGAAAAGTGACCATATTATTCTCGCGAATTCTTGTTGTCAGAACTTCTTCATGTGAACTGCTGATAAGCCTAAAACTTGAAGGATCTAAGAGGTCGGATAAAGTATCAATAATAGTGATGTCATAAGCTTCTGCATTCCCCGTGTTTTGGAAGCGGATGGTGTACCTTAAAGGTTCTGAAATGAGTGTGTAATCATTCATTCTTGCAGGTTCTACTAACTTATCATTCGGATCATAGGCGCATTCAAGAAATTTTGTTGAAAATTGTGGTTCTAAAATATGCTCATCCATTTGATCTCGGAATTCAATGTCTGTTTGTATGGTTAACTCTGATTCAAGTGGTATTGTATCGATTCCAGGAATACGTAAGGTGAGATAAGATTTTATTTTTTCGTTGGGGCCAATTTCTGAGATGAAAAATCCATATCTATTATCTTTATCTATGGTATCTACTTCGGTGACCAGACTAGAATAGGAAAGTAAGGAATCTAAAGTGATCCAAGCAATTCCATGCGCTATGAAGGTATTTCCTGAATTAGTAAATACAAATTCAAGGGTTGATTCTTCACTGCATCTAAAATTTCCTGCAATTTCAACATTCATCTCTGGTTCATAACCATCAGGAATAACTCCGAATGATGTTGTCTGAGCAATTGTGGATAACTCGATATCGATGATTGAATCAGTAGTGAGTTTCCACTTATTTTCTGAATCACTTACATATGTAACTTGGTAATTGCCGAAAGGGAAATAAGCCGAACTCGCTACATCAGAAGTAGAATATAAGAGCCCCTCGTCAGGAGACACAAGAATTTTTGTATCTGGTATGATGGGTTCATGATTATCAAACAATCCGTTTTCGTTTAAATCTATGTATGAAAAATAGCATAGCTTCGCTAGATCACACCGTTCTAATATTGCCATTTCTGAAGCGCAACTTTCACTATTCCCTGAAATTTGGGAATTACCGCTTTCTATTTGATTACAGATCCATGGATAATTACATATTGCAAGATTGGGATTGTCTTCGAGTACAAGCTTATCTACCACTGGAAATGAAAAACCACTAATGTCTGAGAGATAAATATTTCCTGAAATTTCCATATCAGAACAGGATGATAGCGCCGAGAAACCTAGAGTGTTTTGCAATGTCTCATTATCTTCTATAAGTAGTGAGTTGACTACTTTTAGGTTTCGGAAGCCATCTATACTAGTTAATATTGGATTATGCGAGATTTCTAGAAAACGAAGATTTTCCAAGTAATTTAATGCGCTTAATTCAGCGAGACTGTCATTATATTGAATAGATAGTTTACTACCATTGCCACCAAGTGTGTCTATTGATTTCAGGTTTGAATTAAAAATAACATTGACGGCTCCATTGTATGATGGGAAACTTGAAATATTCGCAAACTGATTATTGATCAAGGTTATCTCAGTTACAACTTGTAAAAGGTTCTCAAATATCGGGAGGATAGCAGGTCCATTTCTGGAATAAAAAAAGCTCAAGCTAATGATCCTAAGCTCTTGGAATGAGGTGAATTCTGCCAATTTAGGATTCCGTTCTATTCCTATGTATCTTAATTCTCGAAGACTATTTAGAATAGACAGTTTCTCAAGTTGTAGATTATCTTGGACATATAAATGGACTGCCTTAGTTAAAGACGAGAATCCAGAAATTACGGTAGCATCGGTTTCGGATAATGTAATTTGCTCTACAAATGTTAGCTTGTTAAGCGCATCACTCATTTCGCCGTTGAAGTTTTTTACATTGAGATTCCTATCAATCCGATCTAGGTTAAGAAAACTGCTGCTGAAATCAAGATTGGGATTTTTATCAATATTTAAGTCGAAACCTATTTTGAGAAGTGAGTTAAAGGCAGAGGAATTATTAAAATGCACATTATCCAGCGTAATAGAAGTATAAACTTGCTGCAAAGAGCCAAATGAATCATCAAAAAAGCAATTCTTAAGAAATATTCCTGCAATCCGTATGTTGTCTAGATTCTGAAAAACTGAAAGCTGGCCTTCTTCTGAGTCGATCGCCATATCAGTGATCGCGATATCATATGTTAACTCCTTGATAGAATTAAATCCCTTTATCAAACTCAATGAATAATTATACCTGATGGAAATGTCTCCTCCCATGATCAATAAATGATCGAAACCCAGAATAGCTAAGCATTGACTATGCTCTATCGCTAGTCGACCAGTTAAGGTCTCAAGAGATGGAAAGTGATTTAAAGTATCTATTTCAAGATTGTTGAACTTAAGCTCACCATCGATAAATGTGACATTTGCAAAATCATAATCCTCTGAGACATAACTAAAAGTTAATGAACCTATTAATGAATCGCAATTAGCATAGAGGTTGATAAACTCATCCAAGTCTGCTTGGTTAGTGATTTCCTGATTTCCTATCTCACATTGTGCTGGGCTTTGAACGGTCCACAACATGCTAATAAGCAGTATGATGAAGTAAGTTTTTTCATTTATGCGCATACCACGAAAATAAGTGAAATTATCTTCTCCATTGAAATAGCAAGATCATATTAATAACTTGTGTTAGAAATTGACATAAAAAGACACGCTACACCTTTTCCTTAGCCAATACCTTCACCAACTTACTAATCGTCAACCCTTGAATAAGTATAGAAAATACAACCACAACATAGGTGATGATTAGAAATAGATCCTTGTTCATCGCATCTGTAAGTGAAAGCGCTAAAGCGATGGATATTCCACCCCGCAAGCCACCCCAAGTCATAATCAGAGTCGTTTTCGGTACAAAATCTAAATAGTTATTAAAGATGGCGACAGATGGTGCAAGTGATAGATACCTTGAGAAAAGAACAATCGGAACGATTAAAATTCCCAATAAAATATAATTGTAATCAAACGGTAGAATCAGAATTTCTAACCCAATCAATACAAATAAAATAGCATTAAGGTATGTATCTATCAATTCCCAAAACTTATCAATATAATCTTCAGTCTGCTCTGACATCGAGGAAATCCTATATTTTTTTGTGCCGACGAGAAGTCCTGCTGCCACTACGGCTAGTGGGCCAGAAAGATGAAAGAAAACCGCAATCCAGTGGACACCTAATACTAAGGCTATGGTTATCATGACCTCTACTTCCCAGTTGTCAATGGTCTTCATTAATTTCCAAGTTGCCCATCCCGCAATAAGTCCAAGAACTAAACCTCCACCAACTTCTTGTAGGAAGAGTAGGGCGATTGATTGTTGGTGTTCACCGTGACTAGCACTAGCAATATTGAAAATGGTTAAAAAGACAACAACACCTACACCATCGTTAAAAAGAGATTCTCCTACGATCTTGATTTCCAAGTTCTTAGGGACATTTGCTTTCTTAAGTATTCCTAGCACTGCAATCGGGTCTGTCGGTGAAATTAAGGCACCGAAGAGGAGGCAGTATATAAATGAAATATCGAGATTAAACAGTTTTAATAAAAGAAAAACTAGACCTCCAACTAGAAAGGTGGAAACCAAAACACCAAAAGTAGCAAAAGACAATATCGGCCAGCGGTATTCCCTGAGCTTTTCAAAATTCGTATGCAGCGCTCCTGCAAATAGTAGGAAACTCAACATTACATCAAGCAATAGCGTTTTGAAATCGATCTTTCCTATCAGCTCTGTCACAGATTCCTGAAAGTCATGATTGAACGATCCTGCAAGAAATACTAACGCACTGAAAATACAGGCGATAAGCATCATCCCGATGGTATGTGGTAACTTCAAATACCTTGTATTGATATACCCAAAACTCGCAGCTAGAATGGTTAGCAAACTTAAAATACCGAATAATTCCATTGATTAAAGTTGAACGCTTTATGATGATTGCATTGGTAAGGATTATAGAATTTTCTATTTTCTCGCCCTTACCAATGCAATTTAATTTATTTTTTCATTGAAAAGCTAAAGTTACATCATCTTAGCAAACCTCCTTTCATATTCCATCTTTTTATTAGGACTACTGCTTTGCTGGACTAGGATATGATGGAATTTTTATTTGAACTGGCTTTTCACGCTCTAATGTTTTTAGAAGTTCTGAGACTGCTCGTTCTAGCTGTGGATCTATACCATTGTTAAGCGACTTAGCATCTTGCCTAATTGCGATATCTGGAGCAATTCCGGTATTTTCTCCTATCCATTCTCCTTTTGCAGGATCGAAAACTGCATTATCAGGAGAAGTTAAAGCGCCACCATCTACTAAGCTGTAATGAACTGAGGATTTGACTAATCCACCCCAAGTGGTAGATCCGATCAGAGGACCTGCTTCTTGATGTCTGAAAACCCAAGGGAAGAAATCTCCACCAGATCCAGCCATTTCGTTGATAAGTAGAACTTTAGGTCCTAAAACACCAGTCGGCAATCGAAGTGGCTTCCCATTAGGAACTTCATTCGTAATTGCTGCACGTAATTTCCTGGTCATTAAATCGACCATGTAATCATCTAGTAAGCCACCACCATTAAATCGCTCATCAATGACTGCACCTTCTTTATCTTGTTGTGCAAATAGATATCTATTAAATGATACAAAGCCTGGTACACTAGTATTCGGAACCCAGATATAGGCTAATCTTCCATTAGAAAGTTTGTCCACTAATCTACGGTTATCTTCTACCCAAGCTCTTTGTCTTAACGCGTTTTCACTTCGAATCGGAGAAACCGTCTCTTTCCATGAACCTTCGAATTTCGGTTCTGAATTGATATGGATAATGGTTTGGTTTCCTACAGTTCCGTCTAAAGAAAGGTACAGATCTGCTTCGCTTGTAATTTCTTTTCCATTGATTCCGACAAGGTAATTTCCTTCTTCTACTTTGACATCGGGGCGATCTAGTGGACTCGATAAATCTGGATTCCAACTTTCAGAATTATAAATCTTTGTTATTTTCCAATAATTCTGGTCAGCTTCGAAATCAGCACCCAAAAGTCCAACTTTATCCGATTCTGTTTCTGGATAATCGCCACCAAATACGAAACTGTGGCCAACTGATAATTCTCCACTAACCTGATCTAAAACATAGGTAAGGTCAGCTCGATGTTTTATAAATGGCACCAATGGAGCATATCGTTCATAGACATCATCCCAGTCTCTTCCATGCAAATTAGGATCGTAAAAATAATCACGCTCATATCTCCAGGCTTCATTGAAAATCTGCGTCCATTCCTGCGATCGGTCTAGTTTCATCTGCAAATCCATCTTAAGTGACTTCCCATCCTTTCCACTTGGTCCACCAGTACCGACAACTTTCCAGTCACCTCCAACTTGAGCGAGCATATTTTTTCCATCCGGAGTAGTTACTATTGAGTTCACTCCATCTAAGAATTCTTTTGCTTCTCTGTCTTTTAGTGAAAATTTGTGAATGGTTGCACCTCTAGAATTTGGTTTTCTCTCAGCGATAAATACATGCCCTTCAGGAGCAAGTGCAGTTCCGATATAATTCGCAACGTCCATTGGCAAAGCTATCGTCCGTCTTTCAAGATTATCAAAATCTATCTTGATCAGTTTTTCTTCTTCTTTCTTATCCTCAGCGCCATCTTCGTGGTCTTTGTCAGAATCTTCGTCTTTGGACTTTTTCTTTTTCGGTTTTTTCTCTTCTTTCGGATCTGCCTCTGTTTTCTCGTCACTATCTTTCTCTTCGTCAGCTTTCACTTCTTCTTCATCGCTTAATGGAATGAATGGACTCTCATCTTCTGCGTCAAGGTTGATCAAATATGCTGCATATTCTGGTCTTGCTGTCATCGCACTTGTATTCGCCCATCCAGAACCTAGCGCAAGATCCGTACTCGCTAAGAAATAAAGGTGTTTCTGATCCAAGTCCCAAGTTGGCGAAAACGCGTCCGCAAAGGAGTTTGTCAGTGGTTTGGCTATTTTACTTTCTAGAGCATAAGCCATGATCTGACGAAAACCATTATCGCCAGTTTTCGTGTATGCCAGCCATTTAGAATCTGGTGACCAGCTTAGCCCAGATCTTCCTCGCTCTAAGTTATTTCCTCCGATATCAGCAGTAGTAATCGTTTCACTTTCTAAGTCAATGTATTTTATTCTAACGTCATCATCCACATACGCGATGTACTTTCCATCTGGTGACCAATTCGGTTCCCAGCCTAACTTTGATTCGCCTAGTGAAATCGTTTTATGTATCTCTAACCCATCTTGACTGGCGAGGATTAATTCATACCCGTTTCCATTTTTATCAGAGAACCAAGCCACTTGATCACCTTTCGGGGACCATATCGGTCGGCGATCCGCAGCGCCAGAGGATTGAGTAATGTTTCTTGAGTTTCCTTTTTCAACAGGGACTGTGAACAGTTCTCCTCTGGATTCGAAAATAGCTCTTTTTGCATTAGGTGAAATAGATGCATTGTCAGCACTTCGGCCCACATTTTCCCACTTGGTTTCAGCCCACGGGAAGTCTCCTATTAGATTGATTTTTAATTTTTCCGATTGCTCAGTTGTTAAGTCGAATAGGTGAAGGTATCCATTGCGTTCATACACTAATTTATGTCCATGTCCTGAAAGCCATTTGATATCAGCACCTTTCAATTTTGTGACCTGGCTTACTGCTTTTGTTGTTGGCTGATATGACCAGATATTCATTGTTTTATCCCTGTCAGACAAGAAGTACACCATGTCTCCTAGCCAGACTGGCTTAATATCATAAGTTTTATCATGTGGAATTAAGGTCTCTTCATTAGTATTAAGATCAAGAATGATAAGAGGCGTATTCTGTCCTCCTCGGTATCCTCTCCATTCAGAATCCCATCTCCGAACCCTATCTAAAGCGAGGCGATTTCCGTCTGCTGAGTAAGTAGCATCATTTCCCCATTGTTGATTAATCATTTCAGATGGGCCGCCATCTTTAGAAACCGTCCATAGCCTATTGTAACGCGATGGAGCTGTTTCTCGGGAAGAAGCATATAATATTTTTGTTCCATCTGGAGTCCAGTCTCTGACTTCATCAGTTGCAGGATAGTAGGTTAATCTTTCTGGAGATCCTCCTTCTATAGAAACTGTGTAAACGGATGGCGCTCCTGATCTGTCAGACGTGAATGCGACCGTTTTTCCATCTGGAGAGATGCGAGGGTTAGTTTCGATCGCAGACGTACTTGTTAATCTTTTCGTAGTATTGTCAGAAAGGTCTAGTGTCCAGATATCTGAAGCATAAGTAAATACAACGTGATGATCACTGAGGTCTGGTGATCTTAATAGTCGAGTTTCTTGTGCTGATAAATTTACGGTGAGGATTAATGCAAAAATGTGGTAAATGATTTGTTTCATTCCTTGTTTGGTTTTCAATTAAAGTAGAAGAGTTAATTCAATTTAAATATTTGCTAAATATATTAAAAGATATGGGTGAAAGCCTATTAAATCGACAAAGTAAATTAATTCTTATACAGATTATATAGGGAGATAAGGAATGTACTTATGATCAGACTGAGGAATTTCGGTTTATAGATTGTGTATTTTTCACCTTTTTTTATGTCAATTTTTTAATGCAAATCAAAAATTGATGAGACACTTTTACGGTTGCTAGCTGGCGGGTGGAAAGAGTAGTATTTTAAATGGAAAGAGTAGTATTTTAAATGTTAGATTTTTTCGATTTTATTATGTTCATAGATCTAGAAGTCTATTCTTCAACAGTTGGAAATTCAAATTGGCACATGTCTTGTAAAATTAAGATAGAGTAAGTAGACTATTTACCTCAAAAAAAATCAAGCGTATGTCACAAATTAAAATTTACATTTCACTTTTTTTATTAGTCCCAATTTTCTGTTTTTCTCAAGTGATAGACAAAGAGCAATTAATATATAAACAAATTAATTGTGAGATTCCTATTCAAAAAGTATTAAAGCCGAAATCGATTCCTTATGAATTCAAAGATGTAAATAATAAAAGAGCGCTTAATTATAGCATTAATTTTATCGCTGATGGAACAGTGCTTGGAGGATTAAATTGTAGCGAGTGGCCAGCAGCAGCAAAAACGGCATTAGAATATGCAATGAGCGTCTGGAGTGATGCATTAGAAAATACGCAAAATATAGGAATTGATGCTTGTTGGACAGTAGATGTAGGCGGAAATACGCTTGCGCAAGCAGGAGCTTTTTATGTATATGCTTCTGGATATGGTGGAGTAGGAGGTACTTATTTTCCTACGGCTTTAATAGAACATATAGCTGACCAGCCAGTAAGTGGTGTAGATATTCAATCTTTCTTTAATGCGAATCGAACGGATTGGTATTATGGTTTAGATGCGAATACACCTTTTAATAAAATTGATTTTGTTTCAGTTTCGATACATGAATTAGGTCATGGACTGGGATTTTCTGGTTTTCATAACATCGATGACGGTGTCTTAGATGGTAATATGAATCATGAATGCGATGGGACATCAGGGAATGGGTGTATCGGTCTATTAAGGGAAGGATCTTATGTTCCATCTATGTATGATCGGTTTGTAGATATTGATAATGAAACAAAGATTACATCTTTAGCAAATCCTAGTGTGGCGATTGCTACTAATATTACAGGTGGAAGCACAACAGGAGGAAGTGGAGGATTGGAATTTGATGGAACGAATGAAAATGTTGCCAGAGCCCCTGGTATACAACTGCATACACCAGCATCTTACACACCTGGTTCGAGTTATTCACATTTTGATGAAACCACTTTGCCAAATGAACTTATGTCTCCTTCATTCACATTTGGCCAAGCAGTACATGATCCAGGAATGGCGCAAGTTGTTATGGAGGAAATGGGCTGGTCGTCTGTTATTGTTCCAGTTGAACTTACGGAATTTTCAGTACAGCAAAATAAGGATCAAGTACTATTAAATTGGTCAACAGCTTCTGAAATTAACAATGATTATTTTAGTATTGAAAAATCAACTGACAATAAAGAATTTTATGTTATTGGAAAAGTGAATGGGAACGGAACCAACTCAAGCTTGAAAGAATACGATTTTGTCGATAGACAACCAGTTCAGGGAGAAAACTATTATAGATTAAAGCAAATAGACTTTAATGGTGATTTTGAGTATTCTGATGTGAAAGTGGTTGATTTCGAAAGGAATCATAGAGATGTTAAGGTAGTTCCTAATCCAGTATCTGATATATTGACGGTACACTTTGGAAAAAAATCGAGACAGAATGACACAGATGTTTTGATTTACACAATGAATGGGAAGTTCATTAAAATGGTCAGTGTAGATTATGATCAAGCATCAAAACAGATCAATATTCAAGATCTAGCGAGTGGTAATTATTACCTTAAAATAGTTGATGGGCAGAACGTGATGACAAAGAATTTTGTAAAAATGGATTAATACTTTTTCGGATGGTTGAAAGCGACCGGAAAGTGTAATATTTTTTTAGCTAAATTGTTTACATCTACAGATCATAAGTGGAATCTAAATCATAGTGGATTCAGGTCTTATCGCAAGTCTCATTTTATGAAGCTATTCATAAAAAAAGCCCCCAAAAGTAAACTTTTGAGGGCTTCGTATTTTATCCGCGAATGCGATCTTACATCATTCCTGGCATTCCGCCTCCACCATGCATGTGACCTCCGCCACCTGCACCAGCTTCTTCAACTTTGTCATTGATCACACATTCAGTTGTTAAAATCATACCAGCAATAGAACCTGCATTTTCTAATGCAATTCTTGTTACTTTAGTAGGATCGATAACACCTGCTTTTTTCAAATCTTCGTAAATATCAGTTCTTGCATTGTAACCATAAGAACCTTTGTTGTCCATAACTTGTCTTAAAACAACAGAACCTTCTACACCTGCATTATCAGCGATAATTCTTAGTGGTGCTTCTAATGCTTTTCTTACGATAGCAATTCCGATGTTTTCATCTTCATTAACTCCTTTCAAAGAATCTAAAGAAGCAATTGCTCTTACTAAAGCAACTCCACCTCCAGCAACGATTCCTTCTTCTACAGCAGCTCTTGTTGCGTGAAGTGCATCATCAACTCTATCTTTCTTCTCCTTCATTTCTACTTCCGTTGCAGCACCTACATAAAGTACAGCTACACCACCTGCTAATTTCGCAAGTCTTTCTTGAAGTTTCTCTCTGTCGTAGTCAGAAGTTGTTGTTTCAATCTGAGATTTAATCTGATTGATTCTTGCTTGGATTGCATCATTTCCACCAGCTCCATTAACAATTGTAGTATTGTCTTTGTCTACCGTGATTTTCTCTGCAGTTCCTAAATGCTCGATATCAGCATTTTCTAATTTGTAACCTTTCTCTTCAGAAATAACAGTACCTCCTGTAAGAATTGCGATGTCTTCTAACATTGCTTTTCTTCTGTCTCCGAAACCTGGAGCTTTTACTGCAACAATCTTAAGTTGTGCTCTAAGTCTATTCACTACTAAAACACCTAAAGCTTGAGATTCGATATCTTCAGCGATGATTAATAATGGTCTATTTGCACCTACTGCTTTTTCAAGAATAGGTAAAATATCTTGCATGTTAGATATCTTCTTATCATAAATAAGAACATATGGGTTTTCATATTCAGTAACCATTGATTCTGTATCCGTTACAAAATATGGAGATAAATAACCTCTATCAAACTGCATTCCTAATACTTCATCTACATAAGTATCAGTTCCTTTAGATTCTTCTACTGTAATAACTCCGTCTTTAGAAACTCTTTTCATTGCATCAGCAATTAAAGATCCTATTTCGTTATCGTTATTAGCAGAGATAGATCCTACTTGTTTGATTTTTTCGAAGTCATCACCGATGATTTCCGTTTGCTCTTTAAGATCCGCGATAACAGATTTAACTGCTTTATCGATACCTCTTTTAAGATCCATTGGGTTAGCACCAGCAGTTACGTTTTTCATACCTGCAGTTACCATTGCTTGTGCAAGAACAGTTGCTGTAGTCGTTCCATCACCTGCAATATCAGCAGTTTTAGAAGCAACTTCTTTAACCATTTGTGCGCCCATGTTCTGTACTGGGTGTTCTAATTCAATTTCTTTAGCAACAGAAACTCCATCTTTAGTAATGTTCGGAGCTCCGAAACTTTTCTGAATAATTACGTTTCTTCCTTTAGGTCCTAATGTGACCTTCACAGCATTTGCAAGCTGATCTATACCTGATTTTAGCTGTTCGCGTGCATCGGAATTAAAGCTAATCTCTTTAGACATGTTTAAATGTTTTTTTACGTTTAATAAATAATTGGTTTAAAAAATAGGTTCGAATCGCACTTACAGTACAACAAGAATATCATCTTCTCTCATGATCAGATAATCTTCACCTTCGAAATTCAATTCTTGCCCAGCGTATTTTCCATAAAGAACAATATCTCCCGCAGCAACAGTCATTAAATTCCCATCTTTTCCCGGACCAACAGCAATAACTTCACCTCTTTGAGGTTTTTCCTTAGCTGTATCTGGGATAATAATTCCACCTTTTGTTTTCTCCTCAGCCGGAGCTGGTTTAACAACCACTCTATCGTTGATTGGCTTCATGTTTTTATTATGTTTTTAGTTTGATAATTCAATTAACATATAGTATATATCAGTTCTTGTGCCAATACATTTTTTCTGACATATTAGCAGATATCATATTCTAAGCTGAATTTCATCCTGCCAAAAACTGAAGTATTTTCAATGCTTTGCCAAATTGGCAAAAAAAAAGCCACGATTTTCGTGGCTTATTATTTTTTATCCTTGTTGGGATCTTATAGGAGGTCCTCCTCCATCTAAGCCCACGGATTGTCCATTTACTACTAATACTGTAACAATACACATTGCGAACAATGCAACTGCTAATCCCCAAGTCAGTTTCTCAATGAAGTCAGATGATTTTGCTGCTCCAAACATCTGATTAGCACCTTGACCTCCAAACGTAGAATCAACTCCTCCTCCCTTAGGATTCTGGATTAAAACTACTAACATTAAAAGGACGCAAATTAATGCTATTACAACGGTTAGAAAATTTACCATTTTATTTCGAATTAATTATTTTTTCAATTTGAAGTGCAAAGAAACTACTTTTTTCTGGAAATATCAAACTTAACTTTTCATACATTAATTTTGCCTTCTCTATATGACCCTGTTGAGCCAGTATTTGGGCTAATGGTTCTGATATTATTTCATCCTTTTTGATAACACTCGCTTCTATTTTTTGAGCTAGTTTACTTTGCTTCTTTTTTTTCTTTTTCTTCTTTTTCTTGATCTGGTTGCTTTCTGAGCTCTCACTTGACTGGTCTCCTAAACTATTAATCCATGACGCAAAGTCAGACAGGGTTTCCGTATCGTCTACATTTTCACTTTCGTCTGTATCTCCTATAGGAATAGCAACCTCTTCATTTTCTTCTTCTACGATAATATTTTCCGAATCAGAAGTTGCAACCTCTACAACCTCTTCTATTTCTTCTACTTCCTCTTCTAAGATATCTTCAGCTTCCTCTACCAAACTTCCTAACTCCGTTTCTGACCGAGTCATTCGCTCTTGTAGAAAAGTTCTATCTACCGCATAGAATGAGGCCTTATGATAAATGTCCATGTCATCGATGAATCCTTCTAGCTGATGTTTCTTAGCCATTAAGAAATGAACAGCTTGAGCATATGGGAATTTTTCCTTCCATTCACCAAGTTTTTCAAAACTCAAATTGTGAACTCGGTTTAAATCTTCCAGATAATATGCCATGTTTTTCTCTTCCATATGTTACCAGTCTGCAAAAGATTTATTGAAAATTTGTTCTATTATTTGTTCATATATATCGTCGATCGCTTGATCTTGAATACTTAGTAGATCTTGATCTGGAGAGAAATCATAGTTCTGAGAAAATGTTTGCTTCCAACTTAGATCATTGTTTTTATTATTTATATACTCGACGGAAATGGAAACCTTAAGCCTGTTAAGGGAACTCTCCTCACTCCGAGTTGGTGCCAGCTGTTCTAGGTCATATCTTGAAATCTCACCTTTGAATTCCACATCTGGCTCTGTATCATTAGCAACGAGTTTGGTTTGCTGATTAATCTTGTTTTTCAGATCTTCAGTAAATATCTGATTAATTAATGGAGGAGCATTTCTAGCCTTTAGGTCAAAGTTATCTACATAATAACTGGTAACATTATCTGGAATACTGATTCCATTCAGCGTATAACAACTGCTTATCGTAAATAATGTGATGATATATAAAATAGTTTTTGCCAAATTTTCAATTTTTATCAATCTAAAAGATTTTCAATTTTCGTAATTAAAGTATAAAGTCTTATTACTCGTAAAACTCTCAAGACTCAAGACTCAAGACTTCCCGACTCAAGACTTCCGACTCCCGACTCCAGACTCCCCACTCCCGACTCCCGACTCAAATCTCATACTCCTTTATCTTCCTATATAACGTTCTTTCCGAGATTCCGAGTTCATCGGCAGCATCTTTTCTTCTCCCTCCATGTTTTTTTAACGCTTTCTTAATCCACTCCTTCTGCATTTCATCAAGCGATAGATTTTCTTCTACAATTTCTGAATCTTGGTAATTTGGCTTAGAATGATCGATCAATATCGGCTGATGGTCCTCCTTGTAATTTTCATGTGATTCCTCGCCATGCGTCTGATAATCTGAAAATGATTCAGGTAATTGACTCACTTTTTGAAACGAATTCATTTGCGGAAATTTCAGGTTATTGGTTTGAATTAATTCAAAAACCAACGACTTTAGATCATTTAAGTCACTTTTCATCTCGAAAAGTAGCTTGTACAAAATTTCTCTTTCCTCGAAAGATTGATCTCTACCACCTGAAATGCTCGGTAGATTTCGCTTAGTTATATTCGGTATCAATGTGACTAATTGTTCCGCTGAAATCTGAGCGTCATCACTTAACACCGAAAGTTGTTCCACTACGTTTTTAAGCTCCCGAATATTTCCAGGCCAATTGTAGTTCTCTATTAATAATCTTGCTTGTTCATCAAGTCTAATGATTTGCGTATTGTACTTATCTGAAAAGTCTACAGCAAACCTTCTAAACAAAACAAAGATGTCTTCTCGTCTTTCCCTTAAGGAAGGAATTTCTATAGGCACCGTATTAAGACGATAATACAAATCTTCTCGAAATTTCCCATTTTTAACCCTTTCTAATAAATTGACATTCGTCGCTGCAATCACCCGAACGTCGGTTTTGTGAACAACGGACGAACCTACTTTCACATATTCGCCATTTTCTAAAACCCGCAACAAATAGGCCTGTGTGTCCAATGGCATTTCACCTATTTCATCTAGAAATATGGTTCCCTTATCTGCGGTTTCAAAGTAACCTTTTCGATCGCTAGTTGCCCCAGTAAATGAACCTTTCTCATGCCCGAAAAGCTCTGAGTTAATCGTACCTTCTGGAATTGCTCCACAGTTGATAGCAATAAGTTGGTTATGCTTTCGCGGACTCAGATGGTGAATTACTTTAGAAAAAACTTCTTTTCCCACACCACTTTCTCCGGAGATTAAGACCGTAAGATCCGTACTAGATACTCGAGAAGCAGTCTGTAATGCATGCTCTAAGGCAGGAGACTTTCCTACAATTCCGAATCGTTGTTTGATAGCTTGCAAACTGCTCATGATGTTCTTGTTCTTGAGATTTCACTGAGATTAAACAAATCCACAGATTTTTGTGAGTTGCTTTTTAACTGAATATAGACATAAGCTGGTACAATTAAAGTGACTGACCATATTAATCCTAATCTAAAAAAGTAGATGGTAGAAACAAGAAATAATACAATTCCTAGCGTGAGATAAATCACGAGATTAGATCGACCGATTTCGGATTTTACCTCATTAACATGGTACTCTTTTTCTATATGACAATGGTTACACTTAGCATAAAAATAGCGCCCTTTCTCATCTTCTAGTTCATGACGAGAATTTGCTGAAGATTTGATTTCAAATGCTTCCTTACAATTTTTACAGGTAACTTTTCTAATCATAAATTTCCGTGTATTTGGAATTTCTTATTTTCTCTAGGTCAATGTTAAAGTGTGAATCTTCAAAAAAATGCTTAATTCAATGGCATTTCTACAATATCTCCCATCAAAGTCGCACTCGTACTTGCTTTCACTTTCACGTAAGTATAGTCACCTGGCTTTAATCCAGCTTTTTTAGGGAAAACGATTTGTTTATTTTGAGAATTTCTACCTTTGAAATCAAGGTCTGATTTTTTAGAATCACCTTCTATCAATACTTCGAATGTCTTACCGATATCTTTTGCATTTAGTTCGTGAGAGATTTGATTCTGTAATCTAATGACTTCAGTCAATCTTCTCTTCTTCACTTCTAATGGAATATCATCTTCATATTTTCTGGCTGCCAATGTTCCTGGCCGCTCACTGTAGAAAAACATATAAGACATAGAATATTGAGCATATTCTACCATACTTAAGGTGTCTTGGTGCTCTTCTTCTGTTTCTGTACAAAATCCAGTAATGACGTCTGACGATATTGCACAATCAGGCATGATTTCATAGATTCGATCGATCTTACTTTTATACCAAGGTCGATCATATGTTCTGTTCATTAGTTCTAGCACTCGGCTATTTCCAGACTGAACCGGAAGGTGGATATACTTGCAAATGTTTTTGTACTTCGCCATCGTAAATAAAACCTCATCGGTGATATCTTTAGGATGAGAAGTACTAAATCTTATTCTTAACAATGGACTAACATGTGCAACCATCTCTAGTAACTTAGCAAATGTAGTTAACTCCTTAGTTTCAGGATTTTCCCACTTGAAAGAATCTACATTCTGTCCAAGTAAGGTTACTTCTCTATATCCGCGATCAAAAAGATCTTGTGCTTCAGCAACTATGGTAAATGGATTTCTAGAACGTTCTCTACCTCTTGTAAATGGAACCACACAGAATGAGCACATGTTATCACATCCTCTCATAATGGAAATAAATCCACTCACACCATTAGAATCTAATCTCAATGGCGAGATATCCGCATAAGTCTCTTCTCTACTTAATAATACATTAACTCCCTTGTCTCCATCTTCTGCACCTGCGATCAATTTCGGTAAATCTCTATACGCATCTGGTCCTACAACGATGTCTACTAATTTTTCCTCGTCTAAGAACTTTGCCTTGAGCCTTTCTGCCATACACCCAAGCACACCTACGAGCATTCCAGGGTTTTGTTTTTTCAACTTATCAAAGATTCTCAACCTTTTCCTTACCGTATCTTCCGCTTTTTCTCTTATCGAGCAAGTGTTGATTAGGATTAAGTCAGCAACTTCCATGTTCCGAGTTGCTCCGAAACCTTCTTCTGCCAAAATGGAAGCAACAATCTCAGAATCTGAAAAATTCATCTGGCAACCGTAACTCTCAATATAGAATTTCTTACCGTTATCGTTAATCGGAACAACACCTGTAATAGCCTCACCTTGTTTGGATTCGTCTATATTTTTGTTGAGATTTAATAAGGTTGGATTATCATTATACATGTCCTATCATTTGCTATATTAAAAAGGAATGCAAAATTAGGTAAAAAGTTTGAGATTATGACAAAATGACAGAAATGGATTTTGTAAAAGAATTAGCTATTCATTGGGAATTTAACCCTTTGAATTTTCAATCTATTGATATAAAAGTTTGTATTTTAAACTCAACATTTTCCCAAGTAACCAAAATTGACATAGAAAAAAACTAAGCAGCAATGAAAGAAATTTCATCGTTTAGGCTTACGAACAATCAATAGAACCATGAAAAATATATTGACCGTTATTATGTTTTTAGCATTAGGAACCATCTCTAGTAATGCTCAAAAGGTGGATCTAAGATTGGACTCAGGCCTTAACGACGCTTTCATCATAAGTACCAATTCAACATTAACTGGAAGTAGAATTAATTTCAAACCTGGACTAGGTATCGGTTATATGTCTTTTATGAAGAAGTCTAACATGAAGACTCTTGTCGAATATAGTCAGTGGTCACAAGCGAAAGGTGAATACAATATTAATGAATTCAGATTTAATTTCAGATATGAGTTCGATCGGTATATAAATAATTGGTTTAGTATAGGAGCATTTGCATCGCCAGAGTTCAGATATTCTGATAATTTTTATCCGAACAATGATACTAGAAACTTTTCTGAAGTAGATTACGCATTAAGTTTAGGATTAAGTCCGAAAATTTACCGCCTAAGCAATAGATATTACTTCTCATTAGGACTAGACCTACCAATTATAGAAGCTGGATATTTTCAAGGAGATGGGCCAGATCCAGAGATAGGCGAAAATAATACTTTAAGAGAAGGATTAGGCTTGAAAGTGTTTCAAAAAAATATTAGAGCAGTAGCGACATTCGGATATAGATTCTAAAAGTTTCATAGTTATAGCATTCATTTTTATTGGTTTAGTGCAATTGACTTCATAGTTCTCAAATTCTAAGAAGATGGACTATTCATGAGGGTTAATTGTGAATAATAAAGGATGGAATAATTCGAATTAGACTGGGATTTGTATTAGAATTACATCAGATCATAGAAATTCTTTGCGTTTAACTTTCACAATATTTAAATTTTTTATGCCTTTAAAACCAACACTAATGCATTTATCCAACTCTATTCATACTTTTTTCAACCCCTATATTTAGGGATTTGCATTAATAAAAATCTTTCTTTGAAGCATTATTAATTCTAAATAAAAAATGATGAAAAATCTAAGTTTTTTAATTCTGTGCTTTATGGTAGTAAATACTACATTCGCTCAATCCAATCAGATAATTTTTAACAATGAGAGCTCTGTAAAAGAAATACCATTTACCGTTTCTAGCGAGAAAGAAATTGCATTTTCCATTAATAGTAACATTAAATCAGGGGGGCTAGAAGTATCTATCATAGATCCTAATGGAAAAAGGGAAGGCAATTTTCTATTAGAGGCCATGATAGATAACGGAAAATCTTATAATAACATAAATATAAAAAGCAAGAGTAAAAATAAGAATAGCAATAAAAACAGTAATCAAAATAGCTCCACAATTAATATTTCGTCAGGAACTGGTATTAATTCTAATTCAAGTACAAGTACTATATCGGTTCAAGGTTCTGAAAACGGCGATTCTGTAATTGCTATAAGTTCAAGTAAGAATATATCCAGTGGCCAAACGATTACTTCTAGTGATGACTCAGGAGCAAATGGCACCATGGTAAAATCAATGGAAAATCCGATTCCGGGTAAATGGATATTAAAGATTGCATCAAAAGATGTGACTGGAGTGCTTAACTATTCAATTGACAAAGACTAATTCTTTAAACTGATGGTGAGGTCTTTATTTATAATTTTCTATTTCTATTGTGCTTTTGCAAATGCGCAAACGACAGTTCGTGGTAACATTATAGTTGATTCTACTTGGGAAGAAAGAATTTATTTTAGCAGGATAAGTTCCATGGATGATATGTATCGCTGTAATCCATACATGATTATAGGGGACGCAGAAATCGTCAATGGAAGCTTTTCATATATATTCGAAGAACCCTTAGATTTTGAATTGATCAGATTGCATGTGATTAAAAAAGGAGCGCCGGTTGCCAATCTTATCATAGGAGGTGATGAGGAGAATTTTGGATTCTATGGAATTATGGATGATACAGTATTGGAAATTCCGAGGGCACCAAATCTCTTCCAAAGTTTCACCCCTGATGATTTATTGAACAGGGAACTGCTCGAGATTTGGAAGACGATGAATGAATATCAAGATTCGTATGCTGATGCCACAGATCCAGAAAGCAAGGTGAATATAAGTCAAACGTTTAGAGAAAAGATGTTTGCTTATGCCGATACATGCAAACTGGCGGTTCCATGTATTCTCGCCATAAACGAGGCTGGTTTGTCGGGCTTTGACGATAGAACAGGCAAAAACTGGGATAAACTATATCGTCGATTTGGAAGTAATTCTTATTTGCCATCAGGCTTGAATAAAAGGCGATACTTTAATCCCATTTGGTTATTGGTTCTGATCTTTATTTTAGCCGGTCTGATATATTATTACTTCAGATCTATAATCAGACCGAAAAATAAGTTGAATCAGTTATCAATTCAAGAACGAAAAGTAGCAGAATTGATCAATAAAGGGTTGACCAATAAAATGATCGCTCAGGAACTCAATGTAGAAGTCAGTACTGTTAAAAGTCATGTCTATAAAATTTTTAATAAACTGGATATTAGATCGAGGAACGAGCTTATTGTTTTTCAGAAGTGGATGACTTCATAGTATGGAGTCAACAAAATGCTAACCTGTTGTATATCGACTTGTTTGGTTTAATGAACTTGACAAAAACAGCAATATTCCTGGGCACGGAATGATGACAATAGATAAGTAATTACTTTCTTAATTGAAAATTGATTTGAAGTCAAAGTCTTATTTCTAAGCTATTAATTCAATATATCCTACTATAATTTTTTACTAACATTTTCAGAAATCAGAAAATAAATATCCCTATAGAATGAATCAAAACGTATTCCTAATCTTAAGCTTTTTAATTTCTTTTTCTTCGTGTACTTGCAGTCACAACGATTTACTAAGTCAATCAAAGAAGAAAATATCTAGTAGTCAGAGCGTTAAATATCGTCAGAGTGCTCACTACCCAAACCCAATGGGTGATATTGATACATCGGTTGCTCTCATTCATTTTAATAAATCCGATTCCAGCATAATTGGTAATGATTTTATTTATGAATCCTAAATTTTGGACGAGATTTATATTGATGGTAAGTTCAAACGTGTGAATAATCATGATAAAGTGATTACCATCTACACAGAGCTAGACACTCAGGCTTTTAAGGATGGAATTATGAACAGTAATTACATAAAGTATTCACCTTTATCCTTGCTAAACTTAACAGATTGGGTATTTGTCAACGACACATTGATGGAAGACGAAAGCTTTAGTAATTTTAAGAAAGTAGAAGCTGATACTATTGTAAATGGGAATAAAATCTATACGGAACTGCATATTTTTATCAATATTTCATCAAAACAACTGCTAAGATTTGAACGAAGAAACTATTTTAATGATAATCCAGCTCAAATTGTCTCATATGAATATACAGCGTACGATTACGATAAAACAGAATCAAAACTTGCATATACTGATCCATTGGATTTCAGTTCAGTAGCTTATGGCCAATCGAATAGTAAAGTTTCACTATCAGTAGGACAGAAAGCCCCAGAGTTTTTAGCTGGTGACCTAAATGGAAACATCATAGACCTGAAAAAAAATCTAGGGAAAAAGGTGCTACTAAATTTTTCCATTATAAACTGTGGATATTGTAAAACTGCACTCAATCATTTTAATCAAGAAAACTTTATTTTATCAAATAATATTACAGCAGTTTACATTAATCCTATTGATGAAATAAAAAAAGTTAAGGATTACGCTACCAAATTTAATGTCCCGTTTCCAGTAATAGCAAATGCCAATGAAATTGGAGTAAAGTATGGCATAAATGCATACCCCACTTTTGTTTTAATAAATGAAGAAGGATTTATTGAAGACATCATTATTGGATACGAAGAAGATTTCATAGAAGGATTAAATAAGTCCTGATACTTAATATAATAAGCCAAAGGATAATGATTAACTTCGAAGAAATAATTGGGAAATAATATCCGAAACAATGATGATAAGTTGATATTAATAATCACAAACTAAATCGAGAAGGAGTCATGTCACTTGTAGTTTTTTTAGCTTGTTTTAATTAGATGATGTGAACGCAAATAATCATAATAGTTAAAGATGGATTAGGCGTGAAAATATTTCATGAAAATATAAGAGCAGTAGCGACCTTCGGGCATTGGTTTTAAGTATATGCGTAGTACTATAAAGCATTTCCGCTTAGGGATTTAATTTAACCAATCCTTGAATCCTGAGATTTTTTCAGCTGGTACGAAAACTTGGAAGCCTGGATCTGTCTTTAGAATCACCTTAAGCTTACTCCTTGAATAGGCTAGAACTTCTACGAGACTATTGATTCTAATAATCACTTTTCGATTCACCCTGAAAAAATGCTGTGGATCAAGAAGGCTCTCTAATTCTGCCAGCGTATGATTCACATAGTAGCGCTTCCCATTTTCTGTGATCAAGTAAGTGGTTTTGTTTTCAGCATAGAAGTAATGAATTTCAGACGCATCTACCGTCCTGATCTTATCTGCAATCTGAACCATAAACCTTTGTTTAAAAGGAGACTTTGCGTGGTTTATCGCATTGGCTAATGCTTGATAGTCTGGGAGTTGTTGACTTTTATTGGTGAAATGCGTTTGGTATTTGCTTAAGCTCTGGACAAGGTCATCTTTCTGAATAGGTTTTAAAAGATAATCCACGCTATTTTGCTTGAATGCCTCGATGGCATATTGATCATAGGCAGTGGTAAAGATGATAGGAATATCGGTTTCAACTTGTTCGAAAATCTTAAAACTTAGTCCATCCGTTAGGTGCACGTCCAGAAATATCAAGTCAAATTCCTCCTCTTTAAGTATTTTAACGGATTCCGAAATAGACTGGCAGCGATGGCTGATTAGGTATTCGCCATTGCGATCACTTTCCTTAATCAGTCTTTCCAGCCTTCGTGCTGCAAGATCTTCATCTTCTATAATAAGGCATTTTATCATGGTAACTTTTCTAAGATTGGAAGCATAGCAATATATTCATTTTCACTCTGGATAAATTGGGGTTGAAGACCAGAGAAGAAAGAGTAGGTCGACTTTAGGTTGCTGTGTCCTACGCCCGTAGAATTGTTTACGTCGTCTCTGAGTTGAATGTTATTTTTAACAATTAAATATTTTTCGTCATTCGTAATATTGACCACCAGTGGGCTTTTCTTGGTTGCTTGGTTATGTTTGATTGCATTTTCGAGTAAAAGTTGAAAAGCAAGTGGTGGTGCATATGTATTAAGGACTTTTGGGCTTAGGTCAATGTTTACTATTAATTTATCACCGAATCTTATTTTTTGCAAGAATAAGTAAGACTCCAAGAATTCAACTTCTTTTTTAAGACTAACAAAGGACTGATCATTAATGTCTAAAACGTAGCGGTAGACCTTTGAAAATTGATTGATGAACTCGTTCGCTTTTTCCGTGTCCTCATACATCAGTTCTGACAGAACATTTAAGCTGTTGAATAGGAAGTGAGGGTTAAGTTTCTGTTGTAAAGAACTAAGTTGTAAGGCTAATTTATCTTTTTCAGAAGAAGCCAAAGATATGGTTAGCTTTTGGTTGTCTTCAAGAACAGTCCATATTTCATAAACCATGAAAATTAGAACACCCATCGAAATATTGAACATCGCAAAAGCGGTGATGGTGTTATTGGTGTCAAAAATCGAGTTCACATGATGATCAGGCTGAAATTTAGATTTTAAAACACTGATCACTGTTACCGTGAAAATTAAAACCAAAAGCTCAATAGCCCATCTTTTCCAAGAGTCTCTCTCGAAGGAATACTTATTTAATAAGGATATCGTATAAGAAGCTATTGCTGAGAAAATGGTAATGCCAGCAAATAGTTTAAAAAAGATAATGTGAATCTTCGGCTGCACAACTTCCAAGAATTCCTTAGAGCCAACTAAGAAAATAGCTATAAACATCATAAGCACCATACCTATGGTGATGGCTAAGGCAATCTTAATTTTCGACCCTAATTTTGTGGAATCTAGCACGGTGTATATTTAATAATCATTTCAGAATCTCTTTCGATGCAAAGATACGGAATAGTCACCATGGCTAGTTAACCTTCGAAGAATGTAATTACATGATTCACTCCCTCTTTTACACGATTCACTCTTCTTTTGATTTTTCAAGGCTCGAGTACACCTATTTTTGAGGCAAGAAATAAAATAAAATGAAAAAAATATTATTGCTAGCCCTTTTCTTTTCATCGGTAATTGCAGTGAGCGCTCAGAGTTTCACTTTAAGCGGTTATATGAAAGACCAAGATACTGGAGAGGACCTGATGTATGCAACTGTTAGTGTCGATGGCTCTGGCGAGGGAGTTACAACCAATCTTTATGGTTTTTATTCACTTACGTTACCTGAAGGGGATTATGTAATTGCTTATTCCTATGTGGGTTTTGAGACGCAAAGAATTGAAATCAAACTAGATAAGGATCAAGAATTGACCATAGAACTAGGAAGTGGAGCCAATGAATTAGATGAAGTGACCATTACGGCTGAAAGGGCTGATGATAATGTGACGAGCACAGAAGTAGGTGTTGTTACACTTGATGTAAAGGAGACCATGAAAATTCCAGTCTTGATGGGCGAACAGAATATCATGAAAACATTCCAGTTAATGCCTGGAGTCGCGAGTAGTTCTGAAGGGGGAAGTGGATTCTTTGTAAGAGGAGGCGCTGCTGATCAAAATTTGATTCTTCTAGATGAAGCTCCAGTTTATAATGCAAGTCACCTGTTAGGGTTTTTCTCTGTTTTTAATTCGGATGCCTTGAAAGATGTGAAACTTTACAAAGGAGGTATTCCAGCGGAATATGGTGGTAGAGCTTCTTCTGTAATGGATGTAAGAATGAAAGAAGGAAACCTGAAGGAGTGGGGAGCTTCTGGCGGAATAGGCGTAATATCTTCTCGATTAACGGTAGAAGGTCCTTTCGATAAAGATAAGGGTTCTATTATTGTGTCAGGGAGAAGAACTTATGCAGATGTGGTCGCAAGAACTTTTACAGATGATTTCGATGGCGTTTCATTGTATTTTTATGATCTGAATGCTAAGGCAAACTACAAAATAGGTAGTAAGGATCGGATTTACCTTTCTGGTTATCTAGGGAGAGATGCATTTGGTGTAGATGATCTTGGTTTTGACTGGGGGAATACCACTTTTACTGGGCGATGGAATCACACCTTTAACAACAAGTTGTTTTCGAATACTTCCCTCGTTTATTCAGATTATAATTATGGATTTGGACTGAACGTAGGTGATATCGATGTGGATCTTTCTTCAGGGATTTATGACTATTTGCTGAAACAAGATTATAATTACTTCTTGAATCCTAATAATACCATGAAATTTGGCTGGCAATCTAATTTCCATGAATTCAGACCGAATGAATTCTCTTTTGACAATGAAGTTGAAACAGCACTTCCTAGTAGTAGACTGGCACTAGAAAATGCGCTCTATTGGTCAAATGAACAGAAGTTAAGCGATAGATTTACCGCTAATTATGGACTGAGACTAAGCAGTTTTAGTAACATTGGAAATTTAAGTGAAAGCGAAATTGAAGAAGGTGGAAATGCGGAATATGAGAATGGAGAGTTTTATAATACTTTCTTGGGTGTCGAACCTCGAGTAAGTGCAACTTATTTATTAGATGCTAAGAGCTCAATTAAAGCTTCTTATAATAGAAATTATCAGTACTTGCATCTCTTATCAAATTCAAATTCTGGAACGCCTACAGATATTTGGCTACCAAGTTCTCCAGTAGTTCTGCCAACGATCGCAGATCAGGTTGCGCTTGGATATTTTAGAAATTTCAAGTCTAATACTTATAAGTTTAGTACAGAAGTCTATTATAAATGGCTGCAAAATACCGTGGATTATAAAGATGGAGCGGAAACTTTCGGGAATAATGATGTGGAATCTCAGTTGGTGTTCGGAGAAGGTAGAACTTATGGGGCAGAATTCTTGCTTGAAAAAACCAAAGGTAGATTAACGGGTTGGCTAGGGTATACCTTGAGTTCTTCGGAACTTCGAAGTGATGACATTAACCAAGGGAATTGGTATTCAGCAAGACAGGACAGAACACATGATCTATCGTTGGTGGCAATATATGAACTTACGAAAAAACTAAGTTTGTCTGCTACTTGGGTCTATTATACAGGCGATGCGGTCACCTTTCCAGCAGGGAAATACTACATAGATGGCTCATTAATCAATCTCTATTCTGCTAGAAATGCGGATAGAATGCCTACCTATCATCGCTTAGATGCAGGACTTACTTGGACGATAAAGGATACGGACAAGTTTTCTAACAGTCTGAACTTTTCAGCTTACAATGTTTACAATAGGAAAAATGCATATTCGATTACTTTTCAAGAAGGGGAGAGTGGAAATACAGAAGCTTCTCGACTTGCCTTATTCGGAATCATCCCTTCTGTGACATGGAATTTTAGTTTTTAAATTTTTAATTTATATATGATGAAAATATTTAATATAATAATAGCTAGTTTAAGCATCTTTCTTGTTACAGGATGCGAAGATATTATAGATCTTGAGCTAGACAATACAACACCAAGGATTGTGATCGAAGCCAACTTAGATGCTACCCATCAGCAAATTGCTGTAATAGTATCAAAGTCGAACGACTTCTACGAGGCTGCAGAACAGGTGAAGGTTATGAATGCGGTGGTGGAATTGAAAGGTGAGAACGGAGAAACAATTAGTCTTAACAGAAACGATTCAGGAATTTATGAAGGAATGGATCTTAGTGTTCAGCAAGGAGAGGAGGTAACCTTAAGTGTTGATGTAGATGGCGTTAATTATACCGCCATTGCAAAAATGCCTTCGGAAATAAACTTAATGACCGTGGATACTATGAAATTCAATCTGCCTTTCGGGCCTGCAGCGAGTGAAGAATCATTTCAGATGACTACTTCTTGGGATGATGTTCTAGGAGAAAAGAATTACTACCGCTTGAAGTCTTACAGAGACGATGTCTACGATAGTGGAAACTTTTCTGTGATCAATGATGAAGGATTAGATGGGAATAAAATAACCCAACCGATTCGATCTAGGTTTGAAAAAGGGAGTAAGGTAACCATTGAATTACTAAGTACTGATCAAGCATATTATGATTACTTCTTAGACTTAGATGGTTCTCAGAGTGAAGGATTGAGTAGTTCTATTCCCTATAATGCGAAAGGTAATTTTAGTAATAACGCGCTTGGATATTTTGGAGCTTATTACACTTCAGCTATAACAATTCAGTTATAAAAATAAAAGCAGCCTACATTTAGAATGTGGGCTGCTCTTATTTGGTCAATTTCTATTTCGAAATTTCATTGCTCAGTTTTCGAGCTGAGATTTATGAGAAAAGCGATGATTGCTATTTCTCTTTTCTTTTTCTGAAATCTCCCTGTAATTACAATCGTTCTACAATAATGGCACTGGCGCCTCCACCTCCATTACAAAGCGTTGCACATCCATATTTTCCTTTCTGTTCTCCTAAAGAATGAATTAATGTTGTTGTAATTCTTGATCCAGATGAACCTAGTGGATGTCCAAGTGCAACTGCACCACCATTAATATTTACTTTTGTTGGGTCAATTTCTAATTCTTTATTGAATGCCATCGTTACTACCGCGAAAGCTTCATTAACTTCGTAAAGATCCATGTCGTTTTTGGTCAAGCCAGCTCTTTTTAAAGCTTTTGGCGCTGCCAATGTAGGAGCGGTTGTAAACCAAGTTGGTTCATGAGAAGCATCTGCATAAGAAACAATTCTTGCAATTGGTTTCAGACCAAATTTCTTAACTGCTTCTTCGCTAGCCAGTATTAGTGCTGATGCTCCATCATTAATTGTACTTGAGTTCGCAGCGGTCACGGTACCATCTTTACTGAAAGCTGGTCTCAAAGATGGGATTTTTTCAAAACGCACATTTTTATATTCTTCGTCTTCTGTCATGATTACAGGATCACCTTTTCTCTGCGGAATACTAACCGGCGCTATTTCTTCAGCAAACTTTCCAGCTTCTGTACTTGCTGCAGCTTTTTTATAAGAGTTTATTGCAAATTCATCTTGCTCTTCTCTTGTAAAGCTGTATTTTTTGGCGGTGTTATCTGCGCTAATTCCCATGGCTTGGTGATCATAAGCGTCAGATAAGCCGTCTTTCTGTAATCCGTCTACCATTTCTGCAGAGCCGAACTTAAGCCCCCATCTAACTTTAGGCAAGTAGTAAGGAATATTACTCATGCTTTCCATTCCGCCTGCAACTACAATTTCAGCTTGTCCTAACTGGATAGACTGCGCAGCGAACATAATCGACTTCATTCCTGATGAGCATACCTTATTTACAGAGGTGGCAGGCACTGTATTTGGTATTCCAGCTCCTAGACTAGCTTGTTTTGCTGGAGCTTGTCCCAAATTAGCAGAACATACATTGCCCATAAATACTTCATCTACATAATTAGCGTCAACATTGGCTTTCTTTAATGCTGCTTTTATTGCTGTAGCTCCTAAACTCGGTGCACTAAGGCTTGATAACATTCCGCCGAAACTTCCCATTGGGGTTCTTTGGGCGGAAACAATATATACTTCTTTCATTGATTAATTTTGCGATAAAGATAATCGAATCCTAGGTACATATGAAATTAAATCAAATTCGATTTTAGTGTAAATGAAATGATATGTTGTCTGATTTAGAAATTGAACTACATCTCCTACTAAGTTGTATTTTTATTTAGTTGACTTTTAGTCAATTTTTAAAAACAGATGAAAATGGAGTTGCGTTTAGATTATTAGTAATTTATATATGTGGTAAAAATAATATATAAATATATTTGTAATATTTATTTAAATCAGTGTAGGGGAGGGCTGTAAATCATGCGTCTATTATTCAAAGGGTGTTTTATAAAAATTAGTTTAGGGTAATAAGCGCGTCAAGGTGAGGATCTTGGGCGCTTTTTTTTACATGGATTTTTCCGATGCCTAAAATATCACAATTGAAATTCCTTCTTCTCATCACTTCATAATGCTCATATTCTCTTGCATTTTTCGATGTTAACAAATTTTTAACAAAAAGGTTCTAATTTTTTTTCATATTAAATTAAATACAATATAAAGATTTTTAATATGTTACATATGATGAATAAATACATATTATATTTTGCAACTCAAGGCATGGGGGATGTTTAATTTTGAATCGTCTAGGTATTCAAAGGGTGTTTTATAAAATTAGTTTAGGTTAAAAGCGCATCAAGGTGAGGATCTTGGGCGCTTTTTTTATTATATGTGAAAAAAATATAATGTGTTTCTTTTGCATTTCCATCAATTGTGTTACATTTGTTGAAAGGGTGTTTTATTAAAATTAGTTTAGGGTAATAAGCGCGTCAAGATGGGGATCTTGGGCGCTTTTTTTATGCTCCATTATTCACTATGTATTAAGCTATATAAATACCTTTCTCTTGGACTGGGAGAATCAGGTTTTTCCTCCCCATCATCCATTTTTATTTTGATCTCTTCATCTTCCTATAAATTAAAATTTTTTCAAAGAATATAATATATAGCTATTGTGTTTTATACGAGAAATTTACATATGATGAAAAAATAAATGTAAAAATTATATTATATATGAGTAGGGGAGGTGTATTTACAAAGCGTCTACTAGTCAAAGGGTGTTTTATAAAAATTAGTTTAGGGTAATAAGCGCGTCAAGGTGAGGATCTTGGGCGCTTTTTTTTTTCTAGCATTTTTATGACCTATCTAAGCATCTGTTCTCAAGCCATTCCTTACTTTATTATATTAGTATTTTCACCGTGTATAGACCATGATTAAAAGGGTCCTGAAGATAATTTTCAATCATTACATTACTTTTTTAACATATATAAATAATATTTAAAGTGTTTTGCTTGTCTTTTCGTTTTGATTTATTACATTTGGATTAAGGGTTTTAAAACAATTAGTTTAGGTAATAAGCGCGTCAAGGTGAGGATCTTGTGCGCTTTCTTTGTTTAGTAGAATATTACTCTTATAGAATCTCCGGCTGCTGCTTCAGGGATGATGTCTCATTCTTCTTATTTTCTATGCATGTTTTATGTAGATATTGAATTCAATTCACAACGAAATGTCAATCTGACATAGAGCTAAAACTACTTACTTTACAAAAATGGTTTTTTTATTCAAAGTACTTTTTGAAATTACCTTTCGAATTGTTACATTTGAACAAAGGGTGTTTTATAAGTACTACCTAGGGTACTAAGCGCGCCAAGGTGAGGACCTTGGGCGCTTTTTTTGTTTTATATGGACCCATAACTTTTCAGAACTTATAATTTGTTTTCATGGATAGTATAGAACCATGTTTTAGTTTAGTTCATTTATTTTGTAAGCATATTTTTACTTCCCATGAATGATCGAAATGTAGATGGCATATTGATAATCAACTTTAAATGCATTGACATTAAAATTTATCTAAAAAAAAATAAAATTTTAATCAAAAAAATATTGCTCTTAGTATTAGAATTTTAGCTTTTTATATATTATATAAATAGATATGTTTAAAAACTTATTAATTAAAGTAGGGGTACTTTGGTTTCTAAGCGTCTATTAGTCAAAGGGTGTTTTATAAAAATTAGTTTAGGGTAATAAGCGCGTCAAGGTGAGGATCTTGTGCGCTTTTTTTTTGCACCAATTTATAATATTTTCACATCTCATAATGTTAAAGGTAATTTAAGGTTGTATTGAATTGAAACCGAAAATTGTATGTTTTCGTCTTATCTTTACAATAAATAATGTAGATATGAAAATCCTCACTTTAATAATAACACTATTCACAATGCTAAGTATACCAGTTCTACTGGATGCGCAATCTGTGGAAGAAGAAACTGGATTCAAATACGTTAAAGGGAACTACTTGTTCGATAGCGGAAGATATGATGAAGCCATTCAAGTTTACAACGATATCATCAAAGGAAATGCTTCCTATGAAGAGGCTCTTGTTTACAGAGCTCGAGCGAAATATGCATTAGGTGCATATAAAGGAGCAAAGAGGGATGGATTAGCCTATATCGAACTGAATGGATTAAGTGAAGGTGTGTGTCTAGTAATGGGAAGAGCTGAGTTAGGTCTTGGGAATCCATTGGTAGCTATTAGTTACTTAGATTATGCAGTTTTAAAAAATAGCACCAATACAGATGCTTTATTAGCAAGAGGAGATGCTTTTTTTGAAATAGACGATGATGTTTCCGCTTGTACAGATTGGCATAAAGCGAAAAGGTTAGGTTCGGATAAAGCAGCCCAGCAAGCTGATGCATATTGTAAAAGAGTTGCGATACCGATAGATGATGAACCTAGAAAGCAGCCTGAGGTGATAGCAGAAGATAATGGCGATGATATTCTAGATGATGATGAAGTGCTGTCTACAGGTTCTCAGTCCACTGATGAAGATGAAGGAGATGAGGATGTGTTATCTGGTGACGAAGTATTGTCCACAGAAACAGCATCAAATGATGATGTCGTTAATAGCTCTGAAGATGATTATATATTTGATTCAAGTGACGATGAGGATGAATTCCCAGAGGAAGACCCAGTATTTGATGATGAGCCTCTAGATATTGTTGTAGAATTAATAGAAATAGATGAAGATCTTGATATAAAAATATACGATGGAGTAGGGAGTAGACAAGTTCGTGAAGTTCCTGATATTATCATCTTATCTGATAATGCAGGGCAAGTTGTCGTAGATGTTTGTATCGATCGAAGTGGCAATGTATCCAGTGCTACCTTGAATAGAAAAAAATCAACTATCGGATCAGCAGGTCTAGTCTCTTTAGCGTTGCGTAAGTCAAGAGAGTTTAAGTTTGAGAGAACGAAGCAGGATGAACAGTGCGGTAAGATTGCCTTTTTATTGAAATAGTTGGTAGCAGCCGTAAGACTTCATTTGAAAAAGTAGAGGTTAGTATTGTTCTGATAAGGCATTCATATTAACGACTCGAATTGCAGGTAATAACCTAGATAGATTATGTTTCCATTTCAAGTGATATGGCTTCCTCGAAGACTGTTATGATTTGCTCAAGGTCTGCGTCATTAATTGTAGTTAATTTAATGCCAGCGACCATTTTTCGCCCTTTACTCTTTAAGAATGGAAAAGTTTCTTGAAGTATTTTACCCTTTAGAAATACGAGTTCTGCGCCCGCTTCTTTTTTCAGTGGGTTCAGATAACAAATCCAAGTTTTGTAATCGTAAAAAGGAATTCCGAACCTAATTTTAATACCGACATTGGGATAGGATAGAAAAAGATCATGCAACAGAAGTGCACTTTCAGCTATTTCTTCAGGCTGACTACTTAGAAAGTGATCGAAGGTTAGAATTTTATGCTGTTCCACTTGTTCGAAAGATTGCTCGGATATTGAAAACGAAAAGCAATACAACAATTCCTAGCCAGATGTATTTCCATACTGTTGCTGGAAGAATAACCATTGTTTCTGCATAAGCAGCGAGGTCAGAGCTTGGTCCAACATTGAAATCCTGAATGATGTAGATTATGCTCGCTAATCCAATAAACATTAATACTTCTCGACCAAATTTTGTTTTTAAACCAATAAATCCGAGAACCAAAGCGAATAGAATTAAGATACTTGTAGTAAACATTGAATTAAACCAGAAAAATGCGGTGAAGACCATCGCAGCGGATAACAAATATAGCATCGGCTTAATTAGCTTTTGAGATTTTGTGCCAATGTAAAATAGCAAGTTCCCAAGAATGGCTGAACCAATATAACCGCCCATGATGATAATCGGCCTTACACCTCCTCGCGAGACCGTGTATCCACTTCCGTCGGCATTAATCTGAACTTGGTCCACGGAACCTCCTGTTAATACAGCTCCTAATGCATGTCCGAATTCATGTAGGAAGGTAACGAGTAAGGTAACTGGATAGAGAATCTTAGCGCCAATACTCCCTCCGAAATATTTCAACCCTAGGTATAAACCTAGTATTAATAAAACTCTTCCGATCACATTTTTCATATCTAAGTATTTGCATTTATAATGAACAAATTAAGAATATCGTTCCCAATTTCATATTCTTCTAGATACATTGATATATTTGTCAGATAAAATTAAAGAAATGAGATTTATTCTATTGCTATTTGTTATCACATTAACTTCTTGTGTTAGTAAGAAATTGATGAATTATGATTTTCCAAAACCGATCGACACTTCTAGTAAGCCGATCGATGTGCAAGAAAAAGGAACTTGGACAGAAGGTGGAATCTCCATTTCTAATGAATTCGAAGGTGCAAGAATGAATGGATTTTCTCAAGAAAATGATTCTACATTTAGAGTAAAAATTACGCCAGAAAATGCACCGATCAACGCAAGTCCGTGGTATGCATTTCGCTTGCAATCTGATACAGAAAGAACGATCAAAATCATCATGGATTATGGAACCTACCAGCACCGATACTGGCCTAAATTGAGTACAGACTTAGTTAACTGGGAGCGATTGGATTCAGTAGATTCTAATTTCGAAGGTGGTCATGCTGTTTTTAGAGTTGATGTTTCTGCGACTCCTTTATATTTCTGTGGACAGGAATTAAGTAATTCAGAGATGGTAGAATCATGGTTTGATCAAGTGGTGAAAGATGCGAATCTTCAGAAATTCGAAGTCGGTGAATCTAAATTGGGTCGAAAATTATTCGGGGCGGTTTCAGAACCTGAAGATCCAAAAGCAGAAACAATTGTCTTTTTAAGTCGCCAGCATCCACCGGAAGTTTCAGGTTATAAAGCTTTGCAAAGTTACTTAGATGAAGTGTTGAATGATACGAAACTTTCTACGGCATTCAGAAAAAAATATAGGATCTTAGTTTATCCACTTTTAAATCCTGATGGTGTGGATATGGGACACTGGAGGCATAATGCAGGTGGGATAGATCTGAACAGAGACTGGCAGTATTATAGACAACCGGAACCGAATCAGATCGCGAATCATATCGTGAACTATGTGAACAAAAAGAAATCAGATGTGATTTTAGGAATTGATTTTCATTCTACACAAGAGGATGTTTATTATACTTATCCAGATGAGCATGAACATCTTATGAATTTTCGGAATTATTGGGTAGAATCGATAGAGCAAATTCTAGGTGAAGGAAAAGCTTACGAAGATCCAGATCCATTAGAAAGTCCAGTTTCTAAGGGCTGGTTTATTGTTCAATTTGGTGCGGAGGCAGTGACTTATGAAGTAGGAGATGAAACGCCACGAGATTTCATAGATCTAAAAGCGAGAGTATCTGCTAGAGAAATGATGAAGTTGTTGATTATGCGTTAGTAGGTCAATTTTAAAATGGTCATTAGAACTCATTGCTTATCGGAGGATAGAGATATTGCCGGATTTAGAATATTTTTGGACACCGGATTTTTCCGCTACTTCACAGTACACATAATACAGGAAATCACCAGAAAGAAATTGATGATTAGAATGTTCTCCTTTCCACCTGTCATTAATATCGTTGCTGCGAAATACTCGATTTCCCCATCGATCAAAGACCTCTAATTTGTATTCAAGGATTGGCTTATCGGCAGGAATGAAAACTTCGAACTCATCATTAATTCCATCGTTATTAGGTGAAAAAACATTGGGAATGAAAAATGGAAACTCCTTATTCTCAGCAATAACTTCCAGTAAAATCATTATCGATCCGCAATCAAAAATCGCTTCTATGGTATAATCGCCTGGTTCAGCAATGGATCTTCTGGAACCTATATATCCATCTTCCCATTGCATGGTTGCATTATTAATGATCGGTAATTCAATTTCTTCAGGTAGGTAAATATCGAGTTTCTGTCCGTTTGCTAAGTATTTAATTACTTCTATTTCACTTGCTAGGGTATCCACGATGATATCATCGAATTCATAATAGTATGAATAAAAAGTGCCTTTAGTATCGTCGGCCGCGCATTCTGGAAATGTCCCAAAATTACCCAGAGGCATAATGACTGCTAAGTAAGAAGCCTCATCCACGGGCGTGAAACAGGTGCCAACGACAAACCAATCATCCGAAACCTTATCGCTTTGGAGTAATGGAGACTCTACAATATTAGCTAAAGTGCCGTTAGCACTAGCTGAGCCATTAGAGAAATTATTGTCAATCTTAATAGAATCAGTATGGGTATAGATTTCAATTTTCTTTTCTGGAGTCAATGGGCAGTCAATGGTAGAATTAGGGAAGCCTTGGTAGAATCCTTTATTTCTTACGTTCATCGAAATGTAATAAGTCTTTTGCGGATCTAGTGAATGTGCGAGTTTAGAGGCAACACCTTCGCTAATGTAGGATTGGTTAGAATTCACTCTGCATCTTAATCCAATAAAGTTTTGGCCATCTGATGCTTTTGCGTTTTTACTCCAAAATATTTCCTCGAATTCTGGGAGATTACAATTGTTACTAAATAAATCAGGAGTCCCTTGAATGGTGTACCATAAGACGGATTCATTGAATCCAAGTTCAGGACTGACACAGGAAGAATTATTGATTAATTCAAAACTGCCATCGGACAGTAAGTTTTGAGCATAGATTGAGGTAGAGATGATAGTGCAGCATAATGATATTATAATCTGTTTTATCAATTATATCTTTACTGTTTTTTGAGTTATAATTTCACCTGCACCGCTAAGTCTGAAAAAGTAAACTCCGCTTGGTAAGTTCTGAGAGATCCGTTTAGAAAGGATACCTACACTACCTTGTTCTTCATCCATTAAAGTTTCTATCAGCATGCCTTGTGCATTAAACAATTCTATTTTGGCAGGACCTGATGCTGGTAATTCATATTCTATAACGACCTCCTCGGAAAATGCTCCTGGCGTAACAAGCAAGTTAAGTGCAGTTTCCAAATTGTTTTCATCAACTTCTTCTTTTATCACGATACGTTGGTTCGCTGCTACATTGGTAAGCGTCTGACTTTTGCCACCAAGCCAATGAACCGTTACATTAGAAATATTTTCTAAGTCACCTAATCCGAAATGAGCTATGGTTGTGTTTTGTGATAAATGACTAGCTCCGCCTTCTATTTCTCTTATTAAAATGAGATCATCCGCAACGATTTCAATTTTCGAACCTAGACCATTCAGCTCTGACTTAACACCTTCTAACTCAATTTGTAACCAATTGCCATTAGAGGCATCATTTCTGAACAATAAACACCTAGCTTCGGGAAGTGTGCCATTAAGATCTGTATTTTGCCTAGGCGCTTGATTGACTACAAATAAGTCTAGATCGCCGTCATTATCATAATCGAAAACAACAGAACCTCTACCGATTCTTACGTCGAAGAGATTCATTTCTTGTGCTACTTCTTTAAATTTGCCATTATCATTTCTGAAAAACAGATTTGGATTTAAGCGGATTGTTGGATTCAAAGCTCCATTACAAACGAAAAGATCCACATCCATATCATGATCGAAGTCGAAAAAGTTAGCTCCCCAGCTTATCGGTGGTCCGGTATAGGATTCGTGAAATATGGTTGGAATTGCTACACCAGCAGAAACGGTCTTATCATCGAAGCCGTCGCCATTTTTTCTATTGTATACGAGGACACTAGTGGATAAATTAGTAATGAAGTAGTCCATCCAGCCATCCATATTGACATCAGCGCCTGTGATGCCCATGGCGTTCATCCCGTAATTTAGCTGAAGATTAAGACTCCTTTCTTTGAAACGATTCTTAGGATAATCATTTCGATAGAGTCGGTTCGGTGTTTTTTTGAAACCGAAATCATTCACAATGTGTAAGTCTAGATCTTTATCATTGTCATAGTCAGAAAATAGACCTTGAAAACCGAAAGCATAATGATTCATGTTGTAAACCTCAGAGACTTCGATAAATTTTCCTCCTCCATTATTTAAAAAAAGGTAGTCATTAGAAGGTACAAAAGAATTCGTGATGGTTGATTCATTGTAGATCGAAATCCCGATCGGAGATGATGAAAAATAATTAGCGATAAACAAATCAGGGTAGCCATCTAAGTTAATATCTCCGAATGTCGCTCCAGTACTATTATTTCTAAATTTATCTAATCCCCATTCTTTCGTTTCGTCCTTGAATGTACCATCCTGTTGATTAATAAAGAGCAGATTAGGTGCAGATTTTCTGTCTTCCGACATATAGTTAAAGGTAGTAATTAATAAATCTTTGTACCCATCTCTGTTAACATCTGCTGCGGAAACTCCCTGCGTATTAGTCCCAATTGTGGAATCGAACCCGCTATTGCTAAAGACATTGGTGAAAGTCCCGTCACCGTTATTTCTGAATAACGCATCTTCGGCAGCACCACCAGTAATATAAATATCTTCATAACCGTCTTTGTCAAAATCGATAACCGCTGCTCCACCTCCGAAAGTTGCTTGGTCAATGATAAAAGCATGGTTAATCCCAGCTTCTTCTGAAACTTCTGTAAAAACTTTTTGAGCATGAGTAGTTACTTGCAGAAAACACACAACTGTTAAGCATATATATTTAAGCTGTTTCATATTTTTTATTTGCATCCAAGATCTATCATGGATTGTTCATCACTATTAGGAAAACAATTTCCAGAGGGTAGGTTTTCGGGGCTGTACCTCATTAAATTGGGATCGTGTAGACTTTCTTCAATAAAGTCAGCGATGAGATTAATTTCATCTGTTGTTAATCCTTTGGGTTGAAAGCCTGGATAAATATGTTCTTTAGGGACAACAGGATTTTCAACTATTCCATTGTTTTTATAGGTAATAATGTCCTTAATACTTTCAAAGCTCCCTCCATGCCCATAAAAAGGTGAATCCTTTAAGTTGTAGAGTTGTGGTACTTTGAACTTATATAAATCTTCAGTTTTTCCTGTGAATCCTCCTCTGCCTTCAGCAGAAGTAAAGAAGTCTTGGGCTACGGTTTGCGCAACATCATCTCCCTTAAGATCATGCATTCCTAAAGCATAGAATTCCATAGTGTTGAGTGCCGGACCTGTATGGCATTTCACACAATTAGCTTTTCCGAAAAATAAGATAGCACCCTTTTTTTGATCTTCCGTCATGGCATTTTGATCTCCTTTGAGCCAAGATTGAAACGGTGCCTGATCAGCTAATACAACTCTTTCATAGGCAGCGATTGCTAGTCCAGTGATTGTATCATTATATCTATTTTTAGGGTCAATGTCAGGGAAAGCTTCGTCGAATAATTCCTTATATCCAAGATTTTCTATTAATTCTTTTGAGACGTGCATTCTATGAATTTTTAATCCTGCGATGGCTTGAGATTCTAACCCTTCAAATCCTAGGAAGTTTATTTCTTTCGGGCTTCGTAAAGCCCATGCATCTTCTGTACCTTTGTTTACTCCAGTTCCACCGAACTGACCATTCCATATGATCGCTTCCTGATATCCAGAATTTACGATCGACATCGTTCGGATAGGTTGAATATCAAGAAAGTCAAATCCATATTCTGTGTCGATAACCCTAGCTTCTCCATTTTGACCGAACCCAATTCCGCCTTCTCCGATAGATTGTTTGATTCCTGCCTGAAAGCCTGCTCTGACATGATGACAACTTGCGCATGAATAGGATTGTCTATTAATTTGATTCTTGGGATTCGTACCAAGACCAGTTTCGTGAAAAAGAAATTTGCCAAGTTCTATCTTAGAGGGAGTTAGTTTGTTCTTAGGATCTTCTGGAATTGCATTTAAGTCTTGACTGTTTGGTAGTTCGAAGTAAGAAAGGCCTTCGTTATTGGCAGCAGTTAAGAGTAGATCAGTTAATTCTTCATCTGGAGTGCTATAGAATTTCGGTTCTTCTTCAATGCTTATCGGTGATTTGTCACATGAGAATAGAATCAAAGTAAATGCAAAGAGGAAAATTATTTTGCTATGTTTCATACTTAAATAATACTTCATTCTTATAAAGAAAAATAGTAGAACACTCCAGTTAAGGAGTGCTCTACTTCAAATTGTTTACTTATTTTTTTAGTATCCTGGGTTTTGCGTTAAGTTAGGATTCAGGTCTAATTCTTTTTGCGGAATTGGCCATAAAGTATGTTTTGCTGGATCAAATACTCTATCATCTAAAGATTCTCCGAATAGCGTAACGATAGGGATAATATCAGCAGCTTTTCCCCATCTAATTAGATCAAAATATCTTGTTCCTTCCCATGGAAATTCAACATGACGTTCATGGTGAATTACTTCTCTCATTTCATCTTTGCTTAATCCAGATTCTATTGCTGGTAATCCTGCTCTTGTGACTACCTGATTAAGAGCAGCATAAACGTCTTCTGTTGGGCCATTTAATTCATTCATAGATTCTGCATAGATCATTAAGATATCTGCATATCTGTAAAGAATAAGATTAGTTTCATTGCAAGAACATCCATCTTCTCCGATGGTTGCTGCAGGATCTACCCATTTTCTAATTGCGAAGAAAGGACTGAATCCAGATAATGCAGAATCAAATACCTTACCTCTCCACATCGATACTCCTGGTATTAGTAGATTAGCATATAATCTTTCTTCTCTGTTTTCATAAGGATTATCAGCATCGAATAATGGAGATTCATCTGAAGGAAGTCCATCTTTCATATAGAAGGCATTTGCTAATTGGTCAGTAGGTGTGTTGGAACCCCAGCCACTTCCAGGTGTTCCTTCAGGTCCTGGTGCAAGTGCAACTTGTAAGTAGTTTCCTTCTCCTTGTGTACCTCCTGTAAATTGTACATCAAATAAAACTTCTTTATTGTTTTCATTAGTAGGGCTGAAAACATCCGCATAATTATCTACTAAGCCAATAAGGTCAGGGTTAGCAGCAGACATATCCATAATCTTTTTAGCTTCTGCAGCAGCGCCAGCCCAATCTTTATTGTACATTTTTAGTCTTGCTTTTACTGCAATTGCTGACTGTTTAGTCGGCCGGCCAATGTCCCCATTTGTAGGAGTTGTGCCTAAATTAGCTTCCGCGAAATCTAAGTCACTATAGATTTGTGCGAGTACTTCAGATTTAGGAGTTCTAGTTGCTGCTAGTCCTTCTTCTCTAGTTAATACTTTAAGAACTAAAGGTACGTCACCGAATAAATTGACCATTTCTTGGTAAATTAATGACCTCAGAAATCTTACTTCAGCAATGTAAAGTGTTTCAGTTGCTGGGTCTAAATTGACATTACCAATATTTTCAAGAACTGAATTTGCTCTGAAAATGCCTTCGTAACCGAAATCCCACTTATTATTGATGATTCCACCTGTTCCGGCATTATGTGTTCCTTCCGCTATGGTCGAAAATTGACCTTCCCATGGACAGCAGCCTACACCATTATCTGTCAGGATGTCAAAATTGTGGTTGTACCAATAGAAAGCTCCTCCCCAGATATCTCCTTGAAAAACGTCGTAGATCCCATTAATGGCTCTTACCACATCCTCAGATGTCTCGAAAAAACCTTCTACACTACCTTGATCTAAAGGTGTTTTCTGAAGAAAATCTTTATCGCATGATGAAAAACTGAGCATTAATACCGCACAAAAAATACTGATTTTATATATATATTTCATTGTCTTTTCTTTATTATTATTTAATGATAGAAGCGTTTCCTAGAATCTTACATTCACACCACCAGTTATTATTCTTAGCTGTGGATAAACTGCTGTACCGTTCGTATTTCTTGCTTCTTGTTCTGGATCAAATCCTATAAAGTTAGTCCAAGTTAATAGATTAGTTGCATTCACATATATCCTTAGGCTATTTACGAAGCTTTTTTCAACTAAATTTTTTGGAAGCTTATAACCTATCTGTAAATTTTTAAGTCTGAAATAACTTCTATCGTTCATAAACCATGAGTGATTTACGTTATTGTTAATTCCACCTTGTGCTATTCTTATTTTAGGAAGGCTAGCATCTGTATTTTCCGGCGTCCAACTATCTCTCCAGATTGTCGAAGCACCTCCACTATTTGCAAACGGAGCATAAAATCTAGCCGTTTCAAATGTTTGTGCGTCAGCGATTCCTTGGAAGATTGCAGCTATATCAAAGTTGCCGACATCTATTCCCATATTAATACCGTATAACCATGTTGGATTATCTTGACCCAGTACATGTCTATCTTCTTCTGTGATTTTTCCATCATTATTGTAATCCTCATATTGTAGATCTCCTGGAGTCGGAGTTCCGTATATAGATTGATCAGGTGCGTTTTCGATGTCAGCAGCAGTTTGGAAAATGCCAATTGCATTTAAACCGTAAAGCGCATTAATCGGTTGCCCTCTTTGTATAATGAAAGCACCATCGATTACCCGATCATTTTCACCAGCTAAACTCGGATCAATGCTTAATACTTCACTTTTCACATGAGTAACATTCCCACCGATACTAAATCCAACTTTACCAAATTGTTCTCTATAGTTAAGAGAACCTTCCCATCCTGTATTTCTAACTTCTGCAATGTTTACCGTAGTAGGTGTTCGAACCCCTGTAACACCAGGATTGCTTTGATCGTATAGAATGTCAGAAGCATTTCTAATGAAGTAGTCACCTTCTAGACTTATTTTACCATTTAACAAAGATAAGTTAACTCCTATGTCAGTTTGTGTTGTGGTTTCCCATTTAATATCTGGATTTCCAAGTGACGTCTGAGCTGCTGCTCCAACAATAGTACCACCGAAGTTATAAGCAGGACTGAAAGAAACAGAAGATGCAAACGGATAGTTTCCGATGTTTTGATTCCCAAGTTGGCCCCAAGAAGCTCTTATTTTAAAGAAGTCGATCACGTTTGAGTTGAAGAAATCCTCTTCTGATATCACCCAACCAGCAGAGAAAGATGGAAATGTAGCCCATCTGTTATTTGCTCCGAATCTTGATGAGCCGTCTCTTCTGACATTCATTTCCAGCAAGTATTTGTTTTTGAAATCATAGTTAATTCTTCCGAAAAGCGACCTGATGGCCCATTGACCAGCAAAATCACTGTTAGTAGATGATTCTGGATTACCTGTAACCAATGCAGGTAAAGAATTACTTGGAAGTTCACTTCTTGTTGCTGAAAATCCTTTATCGTCAAAGCTTTCTTGATTCGCTCCTAGGATAAATTTCATATTGTTATTGCCGAATGATTTTTCATAGGTTGCTTGTAACCAAGAAGTGAGCTGAAGGCGTTCTCTGAACGATAAATTTAGTTCTCTATTTTCTAACCAAACCAATCCTAATTCTCCAGTTTCATGATCAAATGTTTCTACTCTACTATTAAAATTCTGATCGTTATTTTGTCTGAAATTAGCGGCAAAAGTTCCACGAATTTTAAGGTTGTCTATTGGTTCGTATTCTGCGTAAAAATTTCCTAAAAAGAAATTTTCTTTTAATAATCTGTTTAATGCTTGAACTTCAGCTAAGATATTAGGTGTAGATAATTCAATTGCATCAATGTCTCTTGCTCTATCAGCAATTCTTCCTTGACTATCATAGGCTGGAAAATTAGGTCCTAATCTGGTAGTTCTTGCGAGTACACCACCATCTTGGCCTACGTTATCGAGGTCGGAAACTTGTCTGCTAACATAAAAGCTTCCTCCCATCCCAAATCTGCTAGTCACTTTTGTATCCAGATTTAATCTCGCATTATATCGCTGAGTTCCTTGAACGCCAGTAACAACGCCTTGGTTTTCTAAGTAGCCTAATGATATATTAAAGTTAGTCTTATCACTTCCTCCACTTGCAGATAAACTATGCTGCTGTATTCTTCCTGGCTTTAGAATTGCCTCAAACCAGTTTGTGTTAGGTGCTCCTGATCCAGAATATTTGTTAATGATATCAGCAGGATATAATTCCTGATTTCCAGAATTTACATCTGCTCTATTTCTTAACTTCATAAATTCTTCCGAATTCCAGATATAATCTGGAGTTGAGTTTACTTCAGTGCTACCCGCATAACCTGTGTAGTTAAAAGTCGGCTTACTATTTAGCTTACCTCTTTTAGTTGTGACTAGTACAACACCGTTCGCAGCCCTAGACCCATAAATAGCTGCTGATGCAGCATCTTTAAGAACGGTAATGGAAGCAATATCATTCGGATCTACGCTATCAAAAGGAGCTTCGATTCCATCCACAAGGATAAGTGGATTAGGATTGTTCAATGTACCGATACCCCGAATTCTTATAGAAGCACCATCTTGTCCCGGTTCTCCTGAATTCTGATTAATCCACACACCACTGACTTGACCTTGTAATGCCTGTGATGCACTCGTAATAGGTCTTGCTTCTAAGGTCTCAGCATTTACAACACCGACAGAACCTGTTAGATTTGATTTTTTCTGACTACCATATCCAGTGACGACGACTTCGGCAAGCTGGGCGGCATCCAGAGAAAGTAAGGCATTTATTTCAGTCTGACCATTTACTGGTATTTCTTGATCTCTAAATCCAACATAACTGAATACAAGCGTTGCGTCTTCTTCAACATTAATATTATAAGATCCATCAATATCGGTTATGGTACCATTGTTTGTGCCTTTTTCCAAGACCGTAGCACCGATTAACGCTTCACCAGCATCGTCTGTTACTATTCCTTTAACGGATATTTTATCCAATTCAACTGAATTAGCGGATATAATACTAGTTAAGGAAAAAGAGTAGAATAAGAGAAAGATGAATTTTAAGTGTTTAATTCTTAACATATTTAGTTAATATTTAAGTAGTTAGAAATTTCGTAAAACATTTTAGCTCTCTAGGTTATAGGCAAATAGAATTTGGCACATAGAGCTTCTTAGTGTGATTATAATTCTAAATTAACTTAAATATTAAAATTAAAGGCATGAATAAATGAAAATGTTAAAATATGTTATAAAAATGGTAATATTGGATATAAAAGAGGAAGCCACTACCCATGACTTCCTCTGAAAAATGACATCGTTATATTAAATTATTCTTTAATAAACTTCAAAACCTTCGTTTTTTGGTCCATTTTAAATGCTAATAAATAGATACCACTTTTATATCTTTCTACAGGTATAGAATTACTTTGATTTTTTATTTCTCCAGAACTTATTTCTGAGCCATGTATACTATAGATAGTATATTTCAATGGTAGATCTAGGTTGCCAAGATTGATGTGGAGAACATCTTGACTTGGGTTTGGGAATATATTTATATTACTAGCATTGCCGTATTCATCAATGCTAGAAGTAGATATCGTAAATTGTACTTTTCGAGAGCAACCGAATCCATCGATAACCGTTACGTTATGTTGTCCTTCCTCTAAGTCTGTAATTTCTTGCAATCCGAATTCGCTACCCCATATAAAAGTGAAAGGTCCTGTTCCCGAAATTATATTGATCGATGCACTACTCCCATCTGTAATCACTTCCCAATCGGAAGCAATGTCTTCATCTACTTCGAATGATAGCGAAGTGGAGCAACCGTTCGTACCAGTTATAGTCAGAAAGTAAGTTCCAGAAAGTGAATATTGAGGAAAAGGTAGATCAGAAGTAAATCCGTCTGGTCCTTCCCATTCATAAGTTGCAGTAAGAATATTAGTGGAAATATTAAATTGTCTTGTTTGAGATTCACAATCTACATTTCCTTCTAAAATGACTAAATCAGGATCGCTTTTGTCTAGAATAACTTCTACAGTTTTAAATGAAGTACAACCACCTGGAGATACTATGGTATAGGTATAGAGGCCAGGAGTAGAAACTACATTTGTGTCTTTAGCACTCATGAATCCATTAGGTCCTGTCCACGAAGAAGTTATGTCGGCAGTTGTAGAAGCACCTGTAAGCGTTACTTCTTCATTATTACAGTCTATGGTTCCACCTTGTGCACTAACATTTGGTAAGTCCGTGTCCGCCATAACCATTACAGAATCTACTGTGCTGCATCCATTAATTCCAGTTACTGTAAGCAGGTAGGTCCCAGGCTGTGATACATCTGGATTCATAGCAGATGATGTGAAATTGTCAGGACCACTCCACAAGAAAGTTGCATTATTGTCTGTAGAGCTGGAAGTTAATGAAACGAAATTCGCATCACAGCTTATCGTTCCGCCATCGGCACTGATATCTGGAGTAGTAAGATCTTCAGCGATGTCAATGGAGAAATCTACTTCGCAACCATTATTTGACGTTACGGTCACAATGTATGTTCCGGGAAGATCAACTGTTGGTTCTTTTTCAGATGATGAAAAACTGTTTGGACCGGTCCATTCCGTAGATACTAGAATTGCATCGCTTTCTATAAGAATACTAACTGACTGATTGTTACAATTGATTTGGTCTGCGATTAGGGAAATTGCAGGGACGTCAGTATTACCTATTACTTCGGTTGTAGATATTGCTTTACAGCCATTTGGTCCAGTAACGGTAAGTGTATAAGTTCCGATACTTGAAACAGTTGGATTTTGATTAGATGACTGAAAATTATTAGGACCGGTCCAAGAGTAACTTACACCTGGGGTAGAGGAGGAACCTTTTAATTGTAAGCTTGTGGTACTGCAACTTAGGCTTCCTCCACTTGCCGTTGCATTGGGTACATCTGTGTCTGAATTTACGCTTACCACTTGGGTGCTTTCGCAACCTTGTGGGCTAGTGACGAGTAGGGTATAGTTTCCAGCATTGGCAACTGTTGGATTAGGGCTTGAAGAATTAAAATTTCCTGGGCCTGTCCATTTGAATGTAGCACCAGCTGTTGTAGAACTACCGCTCAATTGTACGGTTCCAGATGTACAATTAAGGGTGCCTCCAGATGCTGAAATATTAGGAATTGTTCCGATATTGACCTTAACTTCATCGGAATAGCAACAGCCTGAATCTGTTGTAACCGTAAGTGCGTATGTTCCTGATTGACTAACACTAATTGTTTTAGAAGTGGCTCCGGTAGACCATAGATATGATGCCCCTAAAACTTCAGGATCGAGGGTGATGTTTTGATTTGTACCACTACAAATGGACTGATCATCTCCAAGGGTGAATGAGAAATCACTAAGTATGGTAACGGTCCATTGTGCTGTAGCCGTATTGATACAATCATCAGAAACACTTGCTGATCTGGATAATATTTGAGCTATTTGACCATTTCCACAAGTTCCCATTGAAGGAATTTCGGTAAAGGAAATTTGTGATGTTAGGTTTCCAGAGCAAGCGTCCATTGCAGTAAGTGTTGGGAAGGCAGGAATGGGGTCATTACATCCTATGGTAATATTGTTTGGGACACCTGATAAAACTGGCTTTTTCGTATCTACTTCATTGATATGTAGACGAAATGCGGTCATGTTAACGTTGCTAGCATCTCTAGCAATAAACTCATATTCAGTTAAATCTAATCCGCAAGGTGAGACAAGGAAGTCCTGGTCATCTATAGTGAGGGTAACTTCTGAGCAGTCATCTAATGCAGTTGGGTAATTAGCTTGGAGTGTTTCTGCGATGGTTGCTTCACCACATTCTATCTCTATGACTCTACTTGTAATATTATTTTCCCATTCTGGTTGTGTATCATCAGTGATCGAGAATGCGCCAGTATAAGAAAATTGTAGTGCAACATCATCGAATATTAAAATTTCGTAAGTATAATCATCGATTTCCAAGTCAATAGTAGGAACCTCGGTAGCAGAGAAAGATAAATCTATATAGGTTCCAAGAGATCCTTGGATATATAAAATAAAGCCAAGAATTCCGCAATTATCGGTGAAGCCAGCTGCTGGAGGAGTGAAGGTTCCCATACAATTGCTACCAGCTGAATTATCTAAATTGAAATTGTAACCGCTAATTGCCTTTGGTGGTTGGTTATCAACTACAGTGATGATCGTATTACAAGTTGCGCTGTTTCCATTATGGTCTGTCGCTTTAAATGCAAATGTATTTGTACCTGTAATTAACGGATAATCAAAAGTGTTTCCAGGACTGCCATATTCATCATCGAACCATATGGATCCATCGCCTCGTGTAATTTTTACAGTAGCCTTATCGAAATCACAGTTGTCAGATCCTATCGGAAGACGAAAGGAAAAACTATTAACGCATGAATTCGGGTCTGTATTTACGGTTGTATTAGGTGGACAGATGTCAAAACTAGGAGGCGCATTTACTGCAGCAACACTTTCACAACCAGCAGCATTCGTATTGACGTATGTTGCAGCTCCGGATAAAGCCATTAGAGGGAGCAAACTACAACAAGTCTGTAATGAAGTATTGCCACTAACTTCTAAAGAAGAGAGAGAAGACAAATTAGCAAAACTACCTATTCCAGTTAATTGTGTATTGCTAGAAATGACAAATGATGCTGCAGATTGGAGGGCAGGGAAAGGTGCAAACCAAGTAATTTTCGAATTATTAGACAGTGATAAATTATTTAAGTTTGTGATGTTATTAAATGAAAATATCTGGGTTAGATTAGCATTGTTAGTAATGCCTACATTTTGCACAGATTCTAGTGTCCAATTTGTATTAGTAGTAAAGGAGGAAATAGATGCATTATTCTTTACATAAAGACTTCCGCCAATAGTCACAACATTTTCCAAACCTGCCAAACTTCCAAGAGAATTATTGTCGTCAATGGTTAAGTCACCACCGATCGATTGAAGATTGGCGAGACTTGAAATACTGTTGAGATTCGAATTACCTTGAATAATTACACTTCCTCCTACAGATGTCAAGTGTTGCAAGCCATTAAGGTTTCCAAGACTAACAGTCCCAGTAATGATCAGATCTCCTGTAATCGTTTGTAAATTAGCCCAAACATTATCTCCTAATGCTTGCAAGTTAAATGCATTACAACAAATAGTTAAATTACCATTTACTGTTGCGCCAGGATATGAATTACCCGAATTATAATTTGATGCATCTCCAGATATTAGATGATCTTGAGCGCTCGTTTGAACTACTATAAAAAGGGTTAATATAAATGCTACGAAGTTTCGTAATTTTCGCGCAATTGGGTAGAATTGTGTATTCATTGTTTGATTAGTTTTATTAGGAAAAGATTTCTTCCGAAAGATCAGTTATATTTTATCTATAAGTGGACTGATCTTCCGAACGGTAATGATTAGTGTCCGAGTGGTTTGATGATTTCTTTTCGCTTCTTTCCTTTCCCATTGAATTAATTAAGTAGGTGTTTTTTTAAGTAGGTTAAATTCTTAGTGGCAAATATGAATCAGAGCTATCCTATTCTTCAGTAGCATATGATCTAGCTTCTATAATTCTAGTTACAAAATCATGCGTTTCAGGGTTGTAATATATTTCTTCTTCTTCCTCTGATGCCACTAGCTGTAGGTGTAAATACTGGTGGCATAGTTGATCTAAATTGTACATAAGATTCGATGCTGTTAACGTTAATATTAGCGTTGCATTTCCTATTTGCTTGTAAGTATTTTGGTCGAGGATTTTCATTGGAAATTATTATTAACTTCACATCATATAAATGCGTATTGCATGCTACATTTAATGTTAATCCTGTGGTAATAGTAGTATAAAGCGTTTAAATTTTCTTAGAATAGGATTCAAGATTTTGAAGGAATTTGTCAACTTTTTTCATTTGCTTCTTCAGCCTCTTTAACATACATTTCTCTTAATTCATTGATGTTTCTTTCTCTTTTAGCAGCCATACGTTCTTCAGCCCCAGCTTTTGAAGCTTCTTTTTTTGCCCTTCCTTTATCTGTATTGTCATATAATTCTTGACCATATTTAAGTCTATTTCTCATTTTCTCTCCTCTTGCACTAAATCCATCTTCTGACATAAAAGTTTTAGCAAGTTTTCCCTTTGTTTTATTCAATCCTACTCTAGCTTTTAAACTAAGTCCAGCAAGTTTGCCTTTTATGCCTCCTTTACTACTTTTCTCATTTAGCTTTTCATATTTTCGAACCTTCTTAGCTATTCCTTTAGATTTTTGAGTTTCCATAAAACCAGGACCTTCGGCTTCTTGGACTTCTTCTTCTTCTTCTTCTTGGTCACCCCATATTCCATCAAAATCAGGCATTTCACCTGCAAGCTCATTTTCTTCGAATAATGGATTATCTACTAATTGAAACACAGGAGGCTGCATACTGAATGAAGCTGATTCGGATTCTTGATTTGCTGCAGCTCTTGAATCTTGTTTTTTATCGGTTGTTTTATCAAATAGTCCCATAATTATTTGTTTTGCGGTTATAAAATTTATTTGTTGGTAAGTGCTTTTTGTCCCATCGTGTCTGCTTCTTGCTCAAGGCTGGTATTATCATTTACAGGTTTCCCATTGACCTGCTTAGTCGGTTTAACTTTACCTTGTTTTTGCTGGACGATATGCCATGCTTCATGTGGAAGATGTTGTTCTTGACCAGGTGCTATGTGAATGTCAGTTCCTTGTGCATAAGCATGTGCCTTTAATTGAGCCGGTTGAGGTGAGTTGTAATGTACTTTTACGTCATTTAGTGAAAAGCCTGACATGTTCTCAATTCCAGTTTTTAATTGGTCTGGCATGCCCGTTTGATTTTCGTATTTCTTTAATTGAAATGCACTATTATTTTGAGGTGAAGTGGATTCTGCCTGTCTGTTATATACAGCTTTTAATTGTAATGGTGGTGGAGCGAAACTTCTACCTTCCCTTTCAGATAATTTGAAACCTTGGTGGTATTCATTGGGTTCTTTGGATTTAATATATTCTTTGGTCATTTTGGGTGATTTTTATACAATTTAGATTGAATCGGTTATTAAGACGTTCTGGATGTCCGAGTGGTATTTATAATCTTCCGAGTGGTATTACTCAATGTCCAAACAGGATTCTAGCTTGAATCTGATGGAGCCTTTATTCAGCTGTTTATTTATATAATTGATTTTATTCTCCATCTCTGCTGTTTCATAAGGGATGTTCAAAATTGCAGCAGGATTCGTCTTGATGGCAAGGTTGATAGATTGTTTATCCATTCCCGGATTAAGATATATTAATGGAATGGAGAATTGTTTCTGAATGAGGGCACCTAGCTTTGCGCCATCTATAGATCCTTTCAAGCTTAAATCAATTAAAACTATGGATGGTGCATTTAATTTTATTGTTTGCAAAGCATCTATAGAAGAATTACAGATTCCAATGATATCATATTTCAGTTTGGTCATTTGGATGTAGAGATCAGCTGCAATGATTAGTTGTTGCGTGACGATAAGTGGTTTGGGATTTATGAAGCGAAGCATAGTTTCTTTTTTGTTGATATGAAACTACTTCTGCGTAATGGAGTATTTAGACGTTTTATCCCAATGGCTGGAACCACTGTCCGAGCGGTATGGATTTAGTGAAACTTAGAAACGGGAAAAGATTTTTTTTCAATTATGTAAAGTATACGAAAATCTAAAATTCTAAAATTGACCTAGAAATATAAAATTAGATAAGCTTGAGTCTCTTAATCACATCATCTTTTAGTCTTCTACTTATCGGCAACTGTCTGCCTAAGATATTTACGTATTCCGTAAATTCGCTAATCGCATCAATTTTTTTAATGTTAATTAAGTAAGACCTGTGCGTTCTAATGAAATCTTTTGTAGGAAGATTTACTTCAAATTTGCTTAATGGGATTGAAAGTAAAATCTCTTTTTCTCGAGTGATGACTTTGCAATAATTCCGATCGGCCTCAACGTATAGAATGTCATTGATGAAAACTTTAACCATTTCTCCTTTATGCCTTAGAAATAGTCGATCTTCCATCGTAGAAACATGACTGTTTGCTTCGTTAGAAGGTAGTTCTTGTTCATTTTTTTCAGCGGCGATACGATTGGCAGTTATTTTAAGTGCTCTTTCTAATTCAGTTTTCTGAAATGGTTTAGCAATAAATGCAAATGGCTTTGTTTTTAGGGCTTTTTGGAAGGTTGCGTCGTCATAATTAGAGGTCATGAAAATTAACGGTGTTTGAAATTGATCCAGGATCATTTGTGCCGCTTCGATGCCATTCATTTTTCCACTTAATATGATATCCATAAGCACGATATCTGGTGAATTAGATTCAACCATTTTTATCGCGTCTTCAGCTCGGGTGCACATTCCGATGATTTGATAACCCATTTTTATCAATTGCATGGAGATATCTGCTGCGATGATCATATCATCTTCTACAATTAATATTTTAAGAGCTTCGTTGTTCATTTAGATTTAGGCAACAGATTTTTCTTGTTCTTTAAATAGCAAGATAATAGAAGTACCATTATAATGCTTTTTTTCTAAAGTTCCACCTAATTGAGTTGTAAGTAACTGGACTAGTAGTGTTCCGAATCCTTGATTTTCTGATTCATTATTCATCCCCACACCGTCGTCGGAAATTTCGAGTTGAATAAGGTTGTCAGTAGTTTTAGTCATTTTAATTTTAATAGTGCCAGATAGATCGTCTGGATATGCATATTTGAGAGCATTTGTTAGAAGTTCATTCGTAATCAGACCGATAGGAACAGCAGTGTCAACATCTAACTCTAGTTCGGGCATTTCGATTTCTAAACTAATATTGTCCACTTTTTCGCCAAAGCTTTCTTTTACTGCATTGCCTATCGTTTCGAAATAATCTTTCATTTCTATAGCTGCGAGATTTTCACCTTGATAGAGTTTTTGATGAATTAGAGCCATAGAAGCAACTCGGTTTTTACTCTCTTGCACGGCGTCATAAGCAGCTTCATCCTTTATTGATTCTGATTGAAGATTCAATAAAGAGGAGATTGTTTGTAGATTATTTTTTACTCTATGATGGATCTCTTTAAGAAGTAGTTCATTTTCCTGGTTTTTAATTTCGAGTTTCTCACTGGTTTTTTTGTTTTTTCTGAAACTAGAAAAAAGTAAAAATAAGGATAGTGCAAGAATTCCTAGGAAAGCTGCCATAAGCATCTGAACGGTCGTCTTTTGTTTAAGTCTTGCTTGCTGCAAAATAAGCTCCTGGTCTTTTTTATCGGTTTCATACTTAATGACGCTCTCCGATTTCAAGTTTGCTACTTGAGCTACAAGATTTTTTTTGTCAATATCAGCTACGACTTTGTAATATTTTAATGCATTTTGATATTGACCAAGTTTTTCATAACACTGAGCGAGTAAATCATAAGGTAAAGAAGCAGTTCTTGTCTCTTGGGCTTCGATAAGATCAACCGATGCTCTAAGATGCGGCAGCGCATCACTAACTTTTCCTTGAAGCATCAGTGAGTTGCCAATTTCAGAACGATATCCAGCTGCCCTTTCTTCACCTACAGCATTCTTTGCAATATTCCAAGCTATAACTGCTTCTTCATAAGCTAAGTCGAATTCGCCCATTTTAATGTAAGTTTCATAGCTCCAACTATGTGCTCTTAGTGGAATGCCCATTTGGTCAGGAATTTCTTTGGAAATATCTAAGCATTTTTTGGCAGCTTCTAGCGCTTCATCATATTTATCTAATTGTGTATATCCTTGAATTAAATATAAATATGTGATGGATAAGGTGTAGTAATCCTCCGTATTTTCCAAAATAGCAATTGCTTTATTGGCATATTCGATAGTCTTCTCTCCGTCCTTGCTGAAAGCGTATAAAGAGGCCAAGTTTTTATAAACCCCAGCTGCTCCTGCCTGATCATTATTATCTTCAAATATTCTTAAAGCTTGGAAGATAATTTTTAAAGCCTCTTCATTTTGGGAATTGTTTATATAATCTAGAGAAAGGCTTTTTAGCGCATTTGCAACTTTAATGCTATCGCTACCTAGTCTGTAATTGTAAACTACTTTTTTACTATGATATAAGGTTGAATCAACGGGGAAAAATCCGTTGTACGCATGCCAACTAGCTAATAGTTCATGAGCAACAGCTATAATATTGGGGTCTTTCGTCTCATAAGCATATTGTAATGCCATATTTGAGACAGGACGAAAGTCTTTTATATCTGCATCTATATGATTATCAAGCCACGCAAGTATAGTATCCATCGGTGGGTTTTGCAAGCCGATAATAGAGTCCACTTTTGATTGAATCTGTGCGTGAATATTGATATATGATGAGACGAGAATGAAAACGGTAAGGAATAGACGTACGAAGTAGTTCAAAGTCTTTATCGACCTAGACTGAGGTATAGTCATATTGGTTAGTTGGTTATACATTAGAACTAAAGCTAATGTATGCAGGTTGCTTAAAGTGTTTAGTTAGAGTTATTAAATTCTAATACTTTAAATTTAATTATTAATTTCAAAAAAAGCAGGAAAATTTATAGAAATGACTAAACTACCATCTAATACCTTATGAGCATCAACGCTATTCTGGAATAAACTTCATACTGATGGAATTAACGCAGTGACGTGTGTTTTTCTCCGTTATTCTTTCACCTGTAAAAACATGTCCAAGGTGTCCTTTACAATTTGAGCAAATGATTTCAACTCTTCTTCCATCAGCATCTCTTACTTTCTCTATAGCACCTGGGATCTCATCATCGAATGCTGGCCATCCGCAACGTGCATCAAATTTGTCTTCAGATCTGTAGAGTGGGGTGTTGCATTGTCTGCAGACATAAGTGCCAGATTCATAATGATTATCATATTCTCCTGTGAAAGGCCTTTCTGTTCCTTTGTTAAGGATTACTCTTTCTTCTTCTGGTGTTAATTTATTATATTCTGACATTAGGATGCTTTTATTTTGTGAGCAAATTTATTTCTAGCTTTCGCAACTTTAGGGCCGATAACAACTGCACAATATCCTACGTGCGAATTCCTTTTATAGTAGTTCTGATGATAAGGTTCTGCAGTGTAAAAGGTAGTAGCTTCTTTGACCTCAGTCACAATCGGATCATCCCAGATGGCAGTAGCCACTTCAGATTTCGATTTTTCAGCGATTGATTTCTGGTCAGCATTTAGATAGTATATACCGGATCTATATTGAGTTCCTACATCATTTCCTTGTCTATTAAGTGTAGTAGGATCGTGGGTGGTCCAAAATATTTCGAGTAATTCTTCGAACGATATGACTTCAGGGTCAAAGGTGATTTCAATTGCCTCGGTATGACCTGTTGTTCCTGCGCACACTTCTCTGTATCCGGGATTTTTTACATGCCCATCTATATAACCGGAAATAACTTGGTCCACACCTTTTATGTCTTGAAAAACAGCCTCTGTACACCAAAAACACCCGCCTGCTAAAATTGCTTTTTCCATAAAATCTATTTTAATCTTAACGCTTTTTATGGCAGATTGTTTAGTTTAACCAAGGCCTAACATCAACGAGCTTCATCCCTCCAGAGATAGCAGCTTTAATACCTGCTGCACCATCTTCGAAGACTATGCATTCAGCAGGTTTTAGGCCCATATGATCCACCGCTTTAAGGAAGGTCTCAGGATGTGGTTTCGGGTGATCTACATCATCTGCGGTAACGATGATGTCGAATAAATGTGTAGCGTTAATATCAGCTAACGATTTTAACGCTCCATCTCTTGTGGATCCCGTTCCTACGCACATTGGTAATTTATGATGATATTCATAAGCGATATCTAAGATCTTTTGAATCGGTGTAGTTTTTCCCGCTTGCGCCTTATGCTCATAATAGTATTTTCGCTTGGTGTCAGCAACGACTTCAGGATTCGTATTCCATCCGTGGAGTGAGCCTAGCATTTCCGCTATTTTTTCTGTGGGCGTTCCTGAATGTTCTAGAATCATTTCATCCGTTAGATAGAAATTTAGTTCTTGAGCTGTGCTTTGCCATGCTTGCAAATGTAGCGGAATGGTATCCGCTAATGTACCGTCCAAATCAAAGATTAACCCTTTGATATCTGAAGTAATGTTATCTATAATATTATTCATTATTCACCATTTATTAGATTTCCGCAATACTTGCAGAAAGTTGCATCATCATCGTGTCCTGATCTGCTGCAATGCATACAACATTGTGTATTTACTTGAACCTTTTTCGGGTTCATAAGTTCATTTGTAACGATTCCTGTAGGAACGGCTATAACGGCGTAACCCAATATCATTACGAAGGCGGCTATAAATTGACCGAAACTTGTATTTGGTGAAATGTCTCCATATCCTACAGTTGTTAAAGTCACAATTGCCCAGTAAATACTCCTTGGAATACTATCGAAATCTGGGTTAACTCCACCTTCTACTAAGTACATAATCGATCCTACTATGACGACGATCATAAGGATGGCGAATAAAAACACAAGTATTTTTCGACTTGATTTGTAAAGAGCTTGACTGATCACTTCGGCTTCCCTGACAAAAGTAACCATCTTAAAGATCCTGAAAATCCTTAACAGTCTAAGTGCTCTAATTACAATTAGAGAATTCGTACCAGCAAAGAAAATGGAAATATATTTAGGTAGAATTGCTAGTAAGTCAATGATCCCATAGAACGACATGGCATACTTTATCGGTTTCAATGTCGAATACAATCGTAATATGTATTCAATGGTAAAGAAAATGGTGAAAATCCATTCGAAAATATAAAAGAGATTAGGGAACCTGTTGTGCAATGAAGGTACCGACTCTATTAAGGCAACAACAACACTAGCAATAATAAAAATCAATAAAGCTACATCGAAGAACTTCCCAGCAGGTGTATCCGCCTCGAAAATGATTTCGTGTATCTTAAATTTTAAACTATTATGCTTTTTTGATTTCATCAAGAATGATTATTGCAAATATTTATCCAAATTACCAATGCTTGTTTTGGAAGCTACTGTTCGCTTCATTAAAAATGATTTGATAGGTCGATATTTTATTTGAACTGGATGTCATATGATTGAGTTAATATCCACTTGCATGGTCATCTCCTCTCGTGTCTGCGGCAGCATCAAGGCTACCATCTTGCATTTTAATAATAGCTTCCATTCTTCCAATTTTTCCTCGAATTACTACTTCATGTCCCATTGAATTTAACTCCTTCAGTACTTCAGGTGATATCGCTGATTTTTCTGAGGTAATCACATTGGGCAACCACTGATGATGGAACCTAGAAGCCTGAACTGCTTCATTGGCGTCCATTCCGAATTCCATATAATTAAGTGCGACTTGTAAGACTGAGGTTATAATAGTCGAGCCACCTGGAGTACCAAGTACCATTACTAACTCGCCATTCTTTTCGATAATCGTAGGTGTCATGGAGCTCAACATTCTTTTTTCAGGCTCGATCTTATTGGCTTCAGCTCCAATTAATCCAAACATATTAGGTGTACCAGGTTTTGCGCTAAAATCATCCATTTCATTGTTTAAAAAAATACCCGTTCCACCTACAATTACTTTCGAACCATAGCCTCCATTTAATGTAGTTGTAATGGATACTGCATTTCCTTCATTATCTACAATGCAGAAATGAGTTGTTTGTTCACTTTCTTTGAGTTCACCAGCTCCTATTTGACTGCTTAAAGAAGCTTGTTTAGGATCGAAGTCTATCATTCTTTTTCGAGCATATAAAGAATCCATCATTTCTTTCAATGGGACTGGATAGAAATCTGTATCACCTAGGTGTTTTGCCCTGTCTGCAAATGCTCTTCTTTCTACTTCTGTAATCAAGTGGATGGACTCCGTAGAATGAAATCCCATATCCTTTAGATCATAGTCTTCCAGCATTTCAAGCATCTGTATTAGTAATACTCCTCCAGATGACGGTGGTGCCATAGAATATACTTTGTAATCGTCATAATATCCAGCAACAGGTTCTCGCCACTTAGCTTGATATTTTTCAAGATCTTCTAATGTGATAATACCATTTCCACGTTTCATTTCTGCCACGATAGAGTCCGCCACCCAGCCACCATAAAAGCCTTCACGGCCATTATCTCTGATGGCTTCATAGACACGGGCTAGATCCTTTTGTACAAGTAACTCTCCCGTTTTGAACCTCTTCGAATCAGAAAACTGGTTTGGTCTGGTATTCGCTTTTTCAAATTTTGGTTTGGTCTCATTAAGGTAGGCAGCCTGAGATGCAGTTAGTTTAAATCCTTTTTTTGCAATATCGACAGATGGTTGAACGAGGGTTTTCCAGTCTTTTAGTTTACTGAAGCGCTTATATGCTTGAACCATTCCATCTACACTTCCAGGAACACCAACTGCTAGATGGCCTAGTTGGCTCTTGTTAAGGTCCGCATCGCCATTTTCATCAAGATACATATCTGCAGTTGCTGCTAGAGGTGCCTTTTCCCTATAATCCAGTGTGTAGACCGCTCCGCCATTTTCTCTGTAAATCATAAAACCTCCACCGCCGATATTACCAGCAACTGGAAAGCATACATCTAATGCAAACTGGACGGCAATGGCTGCATCTACAGCGTTACCACCTTTCTCTAATATGCTTTTGCCTACTTCCGAAGCCACATAATGTGCAGTGACAACAGCTGCATTTTTAGCTTGAATGGATTTATTTAGTGGATATATGCTTTCTGGACTAGATTGGGTGATAGATTTGCAACTATTCAATCCAAAAAGCAAACTAAGGCATGCGAAATAAAAAAGATTCTTCATTTATACAGATTATTTTAGTAAATGTAATAAAGAAAGTTTGAGGATCACACTATATTTGCATTTCCCTACGTTTCTCAAGTCAATAGATATTATAAATGAAGAAAAGCTTACTACTAATAATTGTTGGAATATTTTTTACCACAATTGTTTCCGCACAGAAATTTGTCAATGAATTTTTGAATATAGGTGCCGGAGCAAGAGCGCATGGAATGTCGGGCGCTGTAATAGCTAGTGGGGAAGATGGAACCGCTGCATTATGGAATCCAGCGGGGCTTACGAATGTAGAAACTTCATTACAAGTGAATGCGATGCATGCAGAATGGTTTGCTGGAATTGCGAATTATGATTATGGATCTATTGTTAAGCGATTTGATGAAGATACGAAATCCTATGGAGCTTTATCTGTAGTGAGATTCGGAATTGATAATATCCCATATACATTAAATTTAATTGGTCCAGATGGAAGTGTGAATTATGATGATGTAACATCTTTTTCAGCTGTTGATTATGCGGTCTTCTTATCGTATGGAAGGTCAATAATTAATGATAATCTGCGTATAGGTGGAAGCATTAAAATAATCAATAGAGGAATTGGCCAATTTGCTAATGCTTGGGGATTTGGGGCTGATCTAGGTTTAATTTATGAAGCAAGGAATTTCAGCTGGGCGGTAATGGCTCAAGATATTACGACAACTTATAATACATGGGCTATTAATTTTACAGAAGAGGAAAAAGCAGTTTTTGCTGCTACTGGAAATGAAATTGTTAGTTCAAGTACTGAGATTGCACTACCTAAACTAACCTTAGGAGCTGCATATCATAGTGATAAAGAAAGTGAATCCATGATCTCTTATACAGTAGAAGCTAATTTGAGGTTATCTACAGATGGTAGAGCTTCCGGTCTAGGTGGGCAGAATTTTAACTTGGATCCAGCAATCGGAGCAGAATTAGGATATAAAAATCTGGTTTTTTTAAGAGCTGGTTTGGGTGATGTTGAAAGATCGCTTAATGAAGTAAACGGATCTAGAGATTTATCCTTAAAGCCTAATGTTGGATTAGGATTGAACCTTGGACGATTCGGCGTAGATTATGCACTAACTAATATAGGAGCGATAGGGGAAGAGAATGGTGCTTTGTATTCTCACATCTTTTCATTGAGACTTAATTTCGAGCCTAGAGATTAGGAGGTATAATATTTCTAAAGTGCCCATTCATCTGAATTTTCTTTTCTAAGGCATTCATTTCTTTGAGTACTGGTAATATTCTTTCTAAGTGTGTAATAATGAAATCTTGTCTACTTTCCTCGTTGTTAATTGATAATAGTATTAGTTCTTCCTTTAAGGATAAACCAATGTAATGTCCTATTCGGTAAGAATCAAAGTCTAAAGCACTTTTTGGTAGTGGCTTATGCATCTTAAGGTAAAGGTATAAGTCTTTCAGCAACTCGATAATTCTTTCATTTTTTGAAATACTTCCTTTTCTTTCATTTTTAACAAAAAGGATATCGGCACCAGAATACAAACGACCATTCATACGAGGTATGAAGTTTGTTAACTTGAAAATTCTTTTTCCTTGAATCTTCACATCTAGTTTTCCATCAGGGTAAATCTTCGCAATCTCTTTTACAAGGACTTCAGTTCCGAATGACAGATCTTGTTTTTCAATAAATGTAGGAATACCAAATGTTGTCCCATTTGCATGAGCTTCATTAATCAATTGTTTATACCTCGGCTCAAAAATGTGCAGATTGGTATTTTCGTCTGGAAAAACGACAATTGGTAGCGGGAATACTGGAATTAAAGCAGATTTCATATAGAAGTAACCATAAATTATTGCGAAATGTTTCAGACAAAACATAAAAGGTTATTTTTACTTCAATAATCTAGAAAGAGAAAATATGCGCGTAAATATTCCAGAGTCTGATCAGGAAAGAATTGTGATCGTTGGAGGTGGTTTCGGAGGACTGATGCTGGCTAAAAAATTAGCTAAGTGTAATTATCAGGTAGTACTAGTAGATAAGAGAAATTACCACCAATTCCAACCACTTTTTTATCAGGTGGCGATGGCAGGACTGGAACCTAGTTCTATTAGTTTTCCGTTTAGAAAGGCCTTTCAGCGCTTCGATAATATTTATTTCAGAATAGGAGAGGTGCAGAATGTAGAACCAGAGGCGAAGCGAATTAATACAGATATCGGACACATTAATTTTGATCACTTAGTATTGGGGTATGGTGCAAAGACAAATTTTTTCGGTAATAAAGCATTCGAAGAAAAAGCATTCACAATCAAGTCGACGGGGCAAGCGCTAAATTTAAGAAATACAATGCTCAGCGATTATGAGCAAGCGATTATAGAAAGTGATTTTGAGAAAAGGCAGTGGTTCTTAGATATAGTCATAGTAGGTGGCGGTCCGACAGGGGTAGAAGTAGCAGGAGCTTTATCTGAAATGAAGAAGTATATCCTTCCTAAAGATTATAAAGAATTAGATGCCAAAGAAGTAGATATTTATTTGCTTCAAGGTTCTGATCAGTTGTTGCAAGGTATGGATCCGAAACATGGAAATACCGCTGAACGATATCTGAAGGAAAGAGGTGTAATTGTGAAGAAGAATACTAGGGTGGTGGATTATGACGGAGAATTCGTAATAACTAAGGATGGCGGAAAGATTAAAGCAGGAAAGCTGATATGGGCAGCAGGAGTGACTTGCAGTAGGATGGATGGAATCAGCGAAGAAAGCTTTAACAGCAGAAATAGAATTTTAGTAGATGATTTTAATAAGGTAAAAGGTTATGATGATATTTATGCTATTGGAGATTTAGCGTGCATGATGTCTGAAGAATATCCTTACGGTCATCCACAAGTTGCGCAACCAGCGATTCAACAAGGAAAGAATCTTGCTTTGAATTTCAAGAGACGACAACAAGGCAAAGCGTTAAAGCCATTTAAATATAGAGATCTAGGTACAATGGCAACCATAGGTCGAAACAAGGCCGTTGCGGAAATTGGCGGTTTTAAATTCAAAGGATTTTTCGCTTGGCTTATTTGGTTATTTGTACACTTGTATGCCTTGATCGGGACTAGAAATAAGATTGTTGTTTTCTTTAATTGGATCTGGAACTACATGACTTATGATCAATCCCTCAGACTAATCATCAATTCGAATAATGAAGTTAAGCACGAGAAGCCAGAGTAGATAGGTGCTGACTACTAATCACTTTTTCGTATTAAGCTGTTTTTAATCCCAGTAAGTTTTAGTGATACTGGTTTCTATAATACAGTCAGTGCTTCTTTCAGTCACAATTCCTGATAAAGGCAGGTTTTCTTAGGAGATGCTGATCGCATTAGATTTAAAATCTGGATCAGAACTCCACAGGATGCCAAATTCTGAATGATCTAGATTTTGCCCGTTGTATAAAATTCTGACAGGGAAATTAACTGTCGGATTCACTCGTGGATTGAAACTGCATACCGGATCCAGTGTTACCTTATCTATACTAAATTCACATTGTTTATTTTCTAAGCCTTCAGGATCAACTAATTTGCTACAACTGCTAAGTGTGATTAATACGAAAAATAGAAGGTATGAAAAATTCAAGTTGGATTTCATGAGTGATTTTTAGAGTTTGTATAATAAAAAGACAATCTATAATAGAGCTACCCTTTAAAAACCACTATGATCATTGAAATAATAAGATGTTTATTATCGAATCGAGGCAAATGATATCGTACTGTATGAATGGTAATGTTCGCGAATGTACATAAAAAAAGGGTAGGAAATACGGAAAGAGGTCCGAGATCCTACCCATTAACACACCATGAAAAACTTTATCTTGAAGCTAAATCTTTATTTTAGCATTTATTGTTATCCTGACACAAAGTTGTGTTTCTTTATGCAATTATACAATATAATTTTTAAAAAATAATTTTTTTTTACTGTATTGTGACAAAACTACCCTTTATTAGCCTCATCATCGGTTCTGGTTTCTTCAATAAATTATTGAATTCTATCATATGAGAATTGATAAATTTTATTTCATTTTTACTAGATGCCGCAAAATTGCCAACCCCATTTTCCATTAGTTGATCTAATACACTTGCATTTTCCTCTGGATATACGCGAATCCCCGTACTACGGCTGTTTAGCATTTCTAAAACTTCATCTAATGACTTTAAATCATCCACTAATCCATTGCCTAAAGCATCTTTTCCTGTCCATATTCTGCCTTGAGCGAGCTCATGAATACTGTCTTTAGAAATCCCTCTTCCTTCCGAAACTCGCTCTAAAAAAAGCTGGTATAATTTTTCTGTCTGATAAATTAATTTTTTTTCTTCATTTGCATCAATTGACATAAGTGGAGAGTATCCAATCGCATTTTTATTCGATTTGATGCTGTCTACGGAGACTAGTAATTCGTTTTCTAAGAATCGATCAATCGTAGGTAGCATAAGATAAACGCCTATAGAACCCGTTAATGTGTTTTCTGATGCAAAAATAGAATCACATGCAGAGGCAATATAATATCCACCTGAAGCGGCATATTCACCTAATGAAGCATAAACTTTCTTTCCATCTTTTCGTAGAGCCTGAATTTCATGATAGATTAAATCAGAGGCGTATCCATTTCCACCAGGTGAGTTAATCCTAAGAACGACCGTTTCGATATCCTCATCTTCTTTAATTTTCTTAAATGTCTTAGCTAACTTGCCATTACTCACACCTACACCACTTCCATCCCAAATTATCTCACCCTCTGCAAACACAATTGCATTTTTAGGATGCTTAATTTTTGATTTCGGGATCTCATAATCAGAAAATGATACGAATTCATTAGTTTCAAACTCGTCTTTTAATAACTGCTTAAATTCGTCCAAATACATGACGTCATCAATAATATTGACTTTTTTAAGCATTTCTGCGTCATAGTAATTGGAACCATCTAAAATCTCATTTAATATATCCTTGTCAATGGCCCTTGTTTCATAAATAGAATTCAAGAGGGTTTCTTTTAATTGATTGAGATAGATACGAGTTTGAAATTTGTTCTCTTCACTGAATTCATTTAATCTATACGGTTCTGTACTAGATTTATATTTTCCAGCATAGTATATATTGATGTCAATATTTAATTTTTCTAACAAGCTACTAAAGAATGGAGAATAGATGGCGTAACCTTTAAGGTCTATGCTTCCATTTGGATTAAGAATTACACGGTCACCATAAGAACTAAGTAAATACGCATTCTGATTATAGTAGTAAGAATAAGAGAAAACTTTCTTTCCATTTTTTCTGAAATCAGTTAGATATTGTGCAATCTCCATGGTAAGTTCCTGAGAAATCTGAGCATTATCGAATTCTAAGAAAATCGCCTTAATTTTATCATCAGTTGAGGCGGCAAAGATCTTGTTCCTTAAGTCCCATAAGTGCAACTTTTTCTCATTGAAATTTAAATCAGCAAAATTAAATTCACCGCTTTGGAAATCACTAACGGCACCATTTACGTTAATATGGAGAATTCCTTTCTGATTAGGCTTGCTTTTTGAGGTATAGGAAGTAATAATTATCGCAGTAGTTAAGATAATTATTGTTATAGCTAATAAACTTCCTAAACAGGAGGAAAGTATGTTTTTTAAAAACTTGTTCATGTTTAACAAATGTAAGATATACCAATCAAGATGTTACATATTTTAGACAAATACGTTATAAATCATGTTTATTCAACAAACATTTTTTATATATCTTGTGAAGTTCTATCGATAAAGTATAAACTCGAGCAGACGAGAGATTAAGTATTATTATATTTAATGGTGAAATAAGTGAAACCAAGTAAACTTATATATTTAGTATTCTTCCTCTTAATTTTAACAGACCTGAACGGACAGTTAAAAATAACAGATGCTAATACGCAACCTTATACACCAGAGAATTTAATCCGAAACGTTTTCTTAGGAAGCGGTGTAGAAGTTACGAGTATAAATTATAAAGGTGATAGTAGATCTGTTGGATATTTTTCGTCTGGAATGGAAGAGATAAACTTAGAGCGAGGTATCGTGCTTTCCACTGGTCAAGTTTCTACTACGACTAATAAAAATGAGACGCTGAATGATAGTGGCGACCAGATGTCTAATTCGAATGACCAAGATCCAGATCTGGAAGCAATTGCGAATGAAGTTGTTAATGACGTCGCTCTTTACACCATCAGTTTTATTCCTTCTTCTGATACTTTGAGATTTAATTACGTTTTTGCTTCAGAAGAGTACCCTGAGTTTATTTGTGATAAGAATGATGTATTTGGATTCTTTGTTACTGGTCCGAATCCGGATGGTGGGAATTACGACGCTAAGAATATTGCTTTGATTCCAGAATTATCTGATCCTACAGGCTTAACTTTTACAGATATGCCAGTTTCTATTAATACTGTTCATGGGCAAGGAAGTTCTAATTGTCCAGCAGCCTTCGAAGAATATTATAATGAAGTTCCCATTGGCACAGAACACTTCCAGCATAATGCTTATTTAGACGTGTTTACAGCAGAAGTGGTTGTAATTCCTTGTGAAGAGTATACTATCAAACTTGGTGTTGCAGATGCGGTGGATAAATTACTGAATTCAGTGGTTTTTCTAGAAGCAAAAAGTTTTGGAACAGGGACTTTAGCCGTTTCGCTTAATTCCTTAAGCGTAGATGGTAGCTTGGCAGAAGGATGTGGCTCAGGAGAACTTGAATTTGTCCTTCCTGAAACAGTTAAAGAAGATTATATTATTGATATTGATTTCTTTACGGAGCCAAATTCGGCTACCCCAGATGTGGATTATCCTGCTATTCCTGATCAATTGATTATTCCAGCGGGATCTAAATCAGTATCAGTTCCTTTGGAAGCATACTTAGACGGGACATCAGAAGGTGATGAGGTTATTGTTTTTGAAATCCAAGTAGATCTTTGCAATCGAAAAAGATTTGAAATTATGATTCGGGATGATGACTTATTTGCACCAATTCTTCCTGATGACGTTACGATCTGCAGCGGAGATTCATACTTGATAGAATCAGAATTAGACCCAGGGTTTACATTGCCTCCATCACCATATTTTGAAAACCTAACAAAAATTGACATAGATCCTGAGTTAGAACCCGTTTATTCAGATATTCAAGTTTCAGGAGTAATTCCGACTATCCTCACAGCTAATAGTATTGAACGGGTTTGTATTAAAGGGATCGAGCATCGAGATCTAACGGACTTAGATATTTATTTGATTTCCCCAGGTGGGCAGTTTTTAGAACTTAGCACCGATAATGGTTTTAAAGCGAATAATTTTGCAGATGTTGATAGTTTTAAGAATACTTGCTTTACTCCAGATGCGATAACTGAGATCAATAATGGGCAAAACTTAGTGGGCCCTATCTTTTCGAGTAATGAAAGATATACAGGAGATTTTAAGCCTGAGGGAGAATGGGCAGATCTTTGGGATGGTGATAATCCAACAAATGGGACATGGAGATTATTAGTTCTGGATGATTTTGAAGGTGCTACTGGTATATTAGATGGCTGGTCGATAACCTTTAAGTCTTTTTATGATTTAACGTATGAGTGGACAGCTAACCCAAGCACCACGCTATGTGGAAGTTGTGAGGATATAACCGTTGAGCCCGAAGAAGACACTGAATTTACGTTGAAGATTATTGATTCGTATGGATGTGAAAGAGAGGAGTCTATGATGATTTTTGTCGCTCAGAATTTAGACGAACCCATAATAAGTTGTAATCAAGTTAGCCAAAATTCTATAGAGGTGATCTGGAATGATATTGCAAATGCAACGGGATACGAAATCAGAATTGACGGAGGCGCATGGATGCAGACTTCTGAAACGGACTATACTTTTACCTCCTTATCTAGTAGCACGACCTTCGATATAGAAATAATGGCAGTTAGTGAAGATTGCAATTCTTCAATAGCACTGGTTCAGTGCGAAACAGATGCTTGTGCGAAACCAACTGTTGTTGTTAATATAGTTAATGAAGTAACGTGTCCAGGTGGAAATGATGGAGAAGTGAATCTTGTAGCAACGGGGTCTGGACCATTTAATTTCGAGATAAATGGTGTCAGCAACACAACTGGAGATTTTACGAATATACCCATTGGGGTAAATGAATATACAGTTACTGACAATACAGGGTGTGTGCGATCTGAAGAATTCACTATGACTGGTCCTGATGAATTTTTTCTGAATGGCGGCTATAAGTTGAGTCAAGCTTGTAATGTGGTAAGTGAAATTACAGGTTCATTTAATGTCAGCGGAGGTACTCCTCCATACACCTATTTATGGTCTAATTTGACGACCGACCAAGTAGCCGTAGATTTATCACCAGGGACTTATTTTGTTACAGTCACCGATGATAACAATTGCGAAGCTTTCGGAACATTGGATATTCCTATGTTAGAGCAATTTTTATATGATGTTGATGTGACTGCTCCTTTATGCAAAGATGGGAATAATGGGAAAGCTGAAATAAATATCGTTTCTGGTAATGGACCATTTACCTATTTGTGGGAAGATGGAACAACAGAAAGTTCTAATGAAAATCTTTCAGAAGGATTCTATGTAGTCACTGTTACAGATGCTCTTGGTTGCGAGATCCCCAAACCATTTACAATCGATGAAGGAGCAGTGCTAACTTTGGACATTTCTCCAGAAGATATTTCTTGTTTAGGAATGACAGATGGACGAGCGACAGCAACTGTAACAGGAGGTGAAGGACCTTATACTTACATATGGGATGGAGTTTCATCCAGCAATTCAACAGTGGATGGCTTGACTAAAGGTGAACACACTCTAATGGTTACCGATGGAAATAATTGTTCAGAAACTAGCACTTTTAATATTGAAGAACCTCTAGGTATGGTTTATTCTATCGTTCAAGTGGATAATATCTGCTATGATGGTTCTGCTGGTGAAATAGAAATAAATGGAGTGAGTAGTCCTAATGGTGATGTGACCATTTTGTGGGATGATGGATCGACTTCCTTTACTAGGATGGGATTGCCTAATTCAACTTACTGTTTTATCTTGAATGACGGAACATCTTGTGAATTAGATTCTTGTATCCAGATAGGATCTCCAGATGAGATTCTGATAGAAGAAAAAATCTTTGGTCCTACTTGTTTAGGGTCTACGGATGCAAAAATTGAATTAGTTATTTCAGGCGGCACAATCCCTTACTCCTTTTCATGGAATGGCCCTGATGGAATGATGAGTTCAGATGCGAACATCGAAAATTTAAGTTCTGGTGAATATTTTGTTACCATTACAGATGGTAATGCTTGTAATAAAGTTGCAAGCTTCACGGTACAGCCAGCTAAGAAAATAGAGGTAGATTTTACTGTTTTCCCGATCTCATGTTTCGGAGAATCTAAAGGACAGATTTTCTTCGCGGCATCTGGAGGACGACCTCCATTTACATATAATTGGACTGGGCCTAATGGTTTTACTGCGAATACCAATAATATTATGGGTGTACCTGCAGGAAACTACTTTGTTACTTATACGGATTTAGCTGGTTGCTCTGAAACATTTGATTTCTTTATTGAGCAGCCATCTCAAGCGCTCTCAGCTAATATATCTATTCCTGATACGATATGTTTTGGTACCACGAATGGGAAATTATCAGTTGCACCAAGTGGTGGGACTGCTCCTTATACTATTGAATGGAGTAATGGTTTTACTCAAGCTAATAATGTTAGTTTAGCGAAAGGGGTTTATAATGTTACGGTAACAGATTCAAGAAGTTGTACGATTATTGCCTCATCTTCGGTCTCAGAACTTGAAAATATTTCTGTTAATCTTTCAGATACACCATCGTTGTGTTTTCAGACCAATGACGGAAGTGCTCAAGTTATAGAAGCGTTTTATGGAAGTAATTCTGCTGATATAAGTAACTTCACATATAAGTGGAATACCAATCCTGTACAGACGACCACTCAGGCTTTTAATTTAGTAGGTGGCAATAGTTATTCAGTTATTTTAACAGATAAATTCGGGTGCACAGGTCAAGAAGTGATTGAAATTAGTACACCTGAATCAGTAGATGCAAGGCTGGTGAATATTTCAAACGTAAGTTGCTTTGGTGAGCAAGATGGAGTCTTAGAGATAGAGGGAGTAGGAGGTAGTGGGAATTTTTCCTATCAATGGGATGGTCAAGTTGATTTCTCTACATCAAGTATAATTGATGGATTAACTAGTTCTAATTATCAGGTGACTATAACGGATAGCAATGGATGTACCGGATTTAGCAGTTTCGCTATAGAAGAACCAAGGCCCTTAAATATGGACTTTAGAGTAATCGATGTGAGTTGTTATGGAGGCAGTGATGGACGAGCGGAATCAGTGGTTCAAGGTGGTACAGGACCTTATACTTTTATGTGGACCAATGAAGCAAGTGGAAAAGCAATCGAGAATGTTGTTTCAGAGCAATATAATGTTACGGTTACTGATGCGAATGGTTGTACTTTAACCGACTCCACCAGAGTCAATGAGCCAGATGAGCCTATCAGAGTTGAGCTAACATTCGAAGATGTTAATTGCAATAATGGCAATAATGGAAAGATTGAAATCCAAGCTGAAGGCGGTTCAGGATTTTATAGATATAGCATAGATGGAGAGGCATTTCAATCTACCAATGTATTTACGAGTTTAGAAGCAGGAAATTATACGGTGTATGTGAGTGATTTTAAAGGATGTGTAGATACTTTTCCAGAGACTATTATCACGGAACCAGATCCAATTATTGTTATTTTAGGCCCTGATCTCGTGATTCCTTTTGGTGAGAATGTGCAGATTATGCCAGAAGTCTATAATCATATTGGTCAGTTAGATGCGCTATGGAAGTCTGCTAATATAGATTTGTTGAGTTGCAATACTTGTATTAATCCAATATTTACAGGGGAACGAGAAGCTAGTTTTGAGTTTGCTGTAACCGATGAGAATGGATGTAGTGGGAATGATTTTATTACCATTCGGCTTGAAAATTATAGCCCATTTTTCGTGCCTACTGCTTTCACTCCTAATGGCGATGGAGAAAATGATGAGCTAAAAGTTTTTTCAGCAGGTGTTCAAGAGATAAACTCATTTCAGATATACAATCGTTGGGGTGAATTAGTCTATACTGCAGAAGCTGAAGGCGAATCTATATCGGATGTAAGTTGGGATGGTGTTTATAAAGGAGAAATTTTACCATCTGGATTATATTATTGGTTTGCAGAAGTGACCTATCAGAATGGATTTAATGATACATTAGAAGGAAACACAACCTTAATGAAATGAGTCATCTAATAAAATATACATTGATTTTACTTGGATTGACAATCTTATCAGATCTTCATGCACAAGATGCGTTATTCTCACAGATGAATAAAAGTAGGAACCTTTTGAATCCTGCGTTACTGGCGCTTCAAAATAATGATTTAGATATCGATTTAAATTTTAGGGAGCAAGGGGCTTCTGTTTCTGGTGGACTTCCGATAAGAACGTTTCAAGTTCTAGCCAATTTCAGATCTCATTCATTCAAGTCGGACCAATTCACCTATGGTTTGTCTATTCTAAGCGATAAAGGAGGTACGGGGCATGTTGGAAGTAATATGGCTCACCTTAACATTGGCTATTTGAAAAAATTAACAGACAAATACAGTAAAATAGGGGAGCACTATATAGGAATAGGTGCAGCTTTTGGAGGCGGACAGAAGAGTGTGAACTGGAGTAGATTTTGGTTTGGAAATCAATTTGATACTGCATTTAATACAGTAGATGAAACAAAAGATCCAAGGGAAGACGAAATTTTGGCGAATACAAATGGTCGTTCAGGTATGTTCGCTGATCTAAATGCGGGATTAACTTGGTATGCTAATTTGAAAGAAGGCCTTTCAGCTGATTTGGGTTTTTCTATTTATCACCTTACACAACCGAACATCTCCCTATTCGAGAATGGGAATGAGCCTTTGACCTTAAGATATAATATGCATGGAAGCCTCCATAGTAAAGTCTCTGATTTGCTTTCGATTTCTCCATCGGCGATTTTCATCCGACAAGGCAAATCTTTGCAGTTTTTGTTAGGTTCAGGAATAGGGATGGATAATGAAGATGATTATGAATTTGCAATAGATTTTGGATTTTTTGCAAGAATGGTATCTAATGAAGGTGGAGTAGGAATGGAATCATTATTTCTAACATTAAATTCGGATTATAATAATTTCAGGTTCGGATTAGCTTACGATATCACGGTTTCATCATTGGCAAAATATAATAATAGTAAGGGGGCGTGGGAGTTTAGGTTAGGGTATACCATTCCTCATTTAAGAAATAAGAGCAGTAAGATTACCAACGGAAATAAGTTTCATACTTTCTAATATCCAATGATAAAGTAGGAGAAACGAGTAATCTTTAAAAATGTTTTCGCAAAGTTAAGGCTATAGAATCAGTGAAATTCTATGTACACCAGGTAGATATTCCTTTTTTAGTAAATTCTTTATGTGCTCATAATTCTTCTTATTTGCAACGAAGTCAATATCATTCAAGTCGATAATAAGAACCGGAAATGTCAGGATATTTCTGAAATATTCGAAATAGGAGTTTTGAATTTTTAGCAAGTATTCATCAGAAATATTCTTTTCATACTCACGTCCTCTCTTACTTATGTTCTTTTGCAAAATGTCGACACTTCTGTGGAAGTAAACGAGCAGGTCTGGATTCGGAAAAGAATTATTCAGCGTATTAAATAACTTCTGGAAAATCCTGTATTCATCATCTGCTAGATTTTTACGTGCAAATAAAAGTGTCTTAACAAAGGTGTAGTCAGCTAGGGTGAAATCATGGAACAAGTCTTGGTATAAGAGATGTTTTTGCAATTGTTTCATTCTCTCTGTCATGAAAAACAATTCGACCGTAAGTGCGAAGCGATTCATATCCTCATAAAAGAAAGGAAGAAAGGGATTATCATCGAATTGCTCTAGGATTAATCGGCAAGAATACTCTTCATGCATCATCTTACAGAAAGATGTCTTACCTGAGCCAATGTTGCCTTCTATCGTTATATAATTATAAGGAAACATAAGAATCGTCTTGAGTATTATTTTTTAATTCTGCCACTGACTTTTTTAATATTGGGTGATGCCATTCAGGTACAATTTCCGATAATGGAAAAAGCACAAAATTTCTTTCATGCATTCTTGGATGAGGCAAATCTATGATTTCATTTTTAAGAATTAAGTCGTCGTAAAAAATAATATCGATATCAATTGTTCTTGGCCCCCACCTTATATCTCTTTTTCGATGCAATAATACTTCAATTTCTTGGCAACTGCTTAAAAGTTCGTAGATATCTAATTCAGTTTCTATTTCAAATGCTTGGTTGAGAAACGATTTTTGATCTTTTAAACCCCAAGCTTCTGTTTCATATATAGCAGAAGTCTTAGTGACATTTCCTGCTTTATCTTCTATGAATTTCTTACATAGACCTAGGTGTTTCAGCCGGTTCCCAATGTTAGATCCTATATGAAGTATAGCTTTATGCATCCCCAAAAATAACATATTTACGAAATCCTTATATTTTATAAATAAAAAAGAATAAAATTATTTTTTAGATGGGATCTAAATAAAATGATAGGTATAATTAACAAAGGGCTGAATAAAATTCAACCCATTGTTAATTATTTGATTTTCATTTAAGCGGTCATAATTTTAATATTCAAAGATCGAACCAATGTATTTGATTACCCGAAGATTATTCCGATTTATAATAAAATTATTGCTTTTTTTTTTGATATTGCGGAATTGTTCACAAAACCTCTAATTAATTATGAAGAAGAAATTATCCGCATTGTTCTTACTTTTAGCACCGTTAATGTTGCTAGGTCAAGAAGCCGCAGAGCAAGGAATAGATGAGAAAATAGATGCAGCTTTTGGTTGGGCAACTGGTTGGTTTGTACAAGGGATATTTTATCAAATCCCGTTTTCAGAAAATGTGAACATTCCTTGGGTTTTATTCCCTCTTATTTTAGGAGCGACCTACTTTACCATATACTTTAAGTTGATAAATGTCAGAGGGTTCTTTACTTCTATTAATATTGTAAGAGGAAAGTATGATGAGTTAGATCATCATGAAACGTATGATGTAGCTGGTGATCCGACACCCGGTGGAGATAGTATAGAAACAATTGCCGTAGAAAATTCAACTGGTGAAGTTTCACATTTTCAGGCATTGACCGCTGCATTATCCGCAACAGTTGGTTTAGGAAACATTGCAGGTGTAGCTATTGCGGTTTCAATTGGTGGTGCTGGAGCTACCTTTTGGATGATTGTTGCAGGGCTATTAGGAATGGCAAGTAAATTCGTAGAATGTACACTAGGTGTAAAATATAGAGATATAGAAGCTGATGGTACAGTTTATGGTGGGCCAATGTATTATTTGAAAAAGGGACTTAATAGCGTAGGACTTGGAGGATTAGGAAAAGTTTTAGCTGTTGTCTTTGCAATTTTTGTAATAGGAGGCTCGCTTGGAGGTGGAAATATGTTTCAGGTGAATCAAGCATTTCAGTTAATTGAGAATATTACAGGAGGTGAAGCTTCTTTTCTTTATGGCAAAGGGTGGTTATTTGGGTTAGTAATGGCGATTTTAGTAGGTGTTGTTATTATCGGTGGAATTAAGTCAATCGCTAAAGTAACAGAGAAGATTGTACCATTTATGGTAGTTATATATGTAATCGCTTCACTCTTTGTGATCTTTGTCAATTTTAACATGGTAGGTGATGCATTTGTACAGATATTCCAGGGAGCTTTTAGTCCGGAAGGTGTATTAGGTGGTGCAGTTGGAGTTCTAGTTCAAGGATTTAGAAGAGCGGCATTTTCTAATGAAGCGGGAATTGGTTCAGCTTCTATCGCACACTCAGCAGTTAAGACGAAGTATGCAGCAAGTGAAGGAATGGTTGCATTGTTAGAGCCATTTATTGATACTGTTTTGGTGTGTACTATGACAGCTTTAGTATTGATTATTACTGGAAATGTAGCTGCAGAAAATGCTGGTTTAAGTGATGCACAAGCAATTTTATTAACTTCTGGCGCTTTCGAATCTGCAATTTCATGGTTCCCATATGTATTAACGGTAGCAGTTGTACTATTTGCATTTAGTACCATGATCTCTTGGTCATACTATGGATACCAAGGATGGGCTTACTTATTTGGAAGATCTAAGAATATGGAATATATTTATAAGATCATGTTCTGTATATTTGTAATCATAGGAGCAGCAGCTAGTTTAGGTTCTGTAATTGGATTCTCAGATGCAATGATATTTGCAATGATGATACCGAATATGATAGGATTAGTAATCCTAGCACCTAAAGTCAGAGATGAGCTCGCGAGGTATATGAAAGCGATAAAAAAAGCATAAAAATATATAAAAAAGCAGGCTAATCAATTAGCTTGCTTTTTTTATTTGAATATGGATTTAGTTAATAATTAAAATCTTCATATTTAATAATTTCATATTTGTATTTATTTCATACTTTTGTGCATCAACTAACTTGAGCTGCTGAATGAGGCAATACCACCAACTATTGAAACACATTCTCGAAAATGGGAATGATAAATCTGATCGCACTGGAACAGGTACTAAGTCTTGTTTTGGTTATCAGATGAGATTTGACCTTCAGGAAGGCTTCCCAATGCTTACCACTAAAAAATTACATCTTAAGTCTATTATTCACGAGTTACTTTGGTTTTTAGCAGGAGATACAAACGTTAAGTACTTGCAAGAAAATGGCGTCCGCATATGGAATGAGTGGGCAGATGAGAATGGTGATCTAGGACCAGTATATGGTAAACAGTGGAGAAGTTGGGAAAAGAAGGATGGAGAGACCGTCGATCAAATCAAGAGGGCAATAGACCTTATAAAGAATAATCCGGACTCACGTAGAATAATCGTCAATGCATGGAATGTTGGTGAATTAGATGAAATGGCGCTTACTCCATGTCATTGTTTATTCCAGTTTTATGTTGCTGATGGAAAATTATCATGTTTATTGTACCAACGATCAGCGGATACGTTTTTAGGCGTACCATTTAATATTGCTTCTTATGCATTATTGACAATGATGATGGCGCATGAATGTGGATTAGAATATGGAGAATTTGTTCATCATTTCGGTGATGTACATTTATATAACAATCACCTAGAACAAGCGGCTGTCCAATTATTGCGAGAGCCGAAGAAATTACCAAGATTAATTTTGAATGAAGATGTAAAATCCATTTTTGATTTCAAATTTGAAGATTTTACATTGCTTGATTATCATCCGGATCCACATATAAAGGCAAAAGTGTCTGTGTGATGACTTGTATGCTTTATTTAGAAAGTATCTAAATAAAAGCGAATATTATAGATTTAGTACCATTTAATAGACACTAATTCTATTTTTGCGCACAAGATAAGGTTCCATATACCAATAATAAGAATAAAAAATATACTGGCTAAATTAGTGCTATGCGTAATATATTGAAAATCAAATTTTTGCTTGCCTTTATTCTGCTGACAATGCAGTTTAACGGTTTTTCGCAGGGTTCGGCTGAAGAGGGGAAAACACTCTTTAAGAATTACTGTGCATCATGTCACGCTAAAAATATGCGTTCAGATGCAACAGGCCCAGCACTTGCCGACGTAGAAGTACGATGGGCAGACTATGAAAGAGAGGATCTATATAGTTGGATCAGAAATTCTCAAGCGTTGATAGCTTCAGGGCATCCAAGAGCCAATGAAGTTTACAATGAAAACAACAAGGCTATTATGACAGCCTTTCCTAATCTTACTGATGATAACATTGAGTCTATATTGGCTTATATCAATGTTGCTGCTAATCCTGTTGCTGCAACAGGTGGAGCTGGTCCTAGTGCAGGTGTTGTAGTAGAAGAGAAGTCATCGAATACTATATATTATATACTAGCTGCAGCGCTTGGATTTTTAGCGCTTATCCTTACAAGAATAATAAGTAACCTTAGAGTAATTGCTACGAAGAGTGATGATCCTGATGCAATTGTAGAAAGAAAATCAATAGTAGAAACATTGACCTCTAAAGGTGTTATTACATTTGTTTTATTTGCCTTAGTTGTTATAGGTGGCTATAAAACAGTAAATACAGCGGTGAATTTAGGTCGTCAGCAAGGTTACGCACCAGAGCAACCTATTAAATTTTCACACGAAACACATGCTGGTATCAATCAAATCGATTGTCAATATTGCCACGATGGAGCACGTAGATCTAAGCACTCTGTTATACCAGCGGCTAATACATGTATGAATTGTCATTCAGCTATTAAAGTGGGTTCAACTTATGGAACAGCAGAGCTTTCTAAAATTTATGCTTCTATAGGATTTAATCCTTCTTCAGGGACTTATATTAATAATTACAGTGAAATGCCTGAAGATAGTATCAAAGAGATATTTACAGATTGGATAGCTGATAATTATGTTTCAGAAAATGATTTGACTGAAATTAATAGAGAAGGTGAAAAGGTAGTGAAAGAGCAATGGGAAAATATCAAGAGTTCTTTAACTAATGATGTAAAAGATAAAATTTACGGACCTATTCCATGGGTAAGAATACACAATCTTCCTGATCATGTATATTTTAATCATGCACAACATGTTTCTATAGGAAAAGTAGATTGTCAGCAATGTCACGGTACGGTAGAAGAAATGGAAGTACTAGAACAGTATTCACCATTATCGATGGGCTGGTGTATCAACTGTCACAGACAGACAGAGGTGAAGTTTATGGATAACGAATATTATCAAGCATACGAACAGTACCATGATGAATTGAAAAGTGGAGACAGAGACCGTGTAACAGTAGAAGACATAGGTGGGCTAGAATGCCAGAAATGTCATTATTAATTGCAAATAGAGTAATACTCAATATAAATATTTAGCTAAATGAAGCAAGATAAACAGGGAATATGGATTGGTGAGAAAGATCTTACGCAAGATCCTGAATTCATAAAAGCTGCATCACAGGAGTTCGCAGGTGAAAACCTATTAGAAACAATGGGAAGCAAGCCTGAGGCTGTTAACTTAGAAAGTACTCGAAGAGACTTTTTAAAGTATTTAGGATTTGGGCTAGGAGCTGCTACACTTGCAGCTAGTTGTGAAATTCCAGTAAAACGGGCTATTCCATATGTTATAAAACCTGATGAAATCGTTCCTGGTATTGCGAATTATTACGCAACTAGTTATGTGAAAGGTGGTGATTTTTGTTCTGTTCTAGTAAAAACTAGAGAGGGTAGACCTATCAAGGTTGAAGGAAATAGTCTTTCTACAATCACTAAAGGTGGTACATCAGCAAGAGCTCAAGCAATGGTACTAGATCTATATGATCTGAACAGATTGCGTAAGCCTACTATTAATGGTGAAGATGTTTCATGGTCTGAATTAGACAGTGCTGTAAAAGCAAAATTAAATGCTTCTTCTAGCATCAGAATTTTGACGAATACGATACTAAGTCCATCTGCAAAAATGGCATTGGAGGAATTTAAAACAAAATTCCCAAGTGCTAAGGTGGTTACTTATGATCCAGTTTCAAGCTCTGCATTACTAGATGCTAACGAGCAATCATTCGGGCAAAGAGTAATACCAAATTATAAATTTGAAGAAGCTGACGTTGTTGTAAGTTTCAATGCTGATTTCCTAGGAACATGGATTTCACCGGTGGAATATGCTTCAGGATACGCTAAGAAAAGAAAAATACAAGATACCAATAATCCTACGATGTCTCGACATATCCAAGTAGAGGGACACATGTCTCTTTCAGGGTCTAATGCAGATAATAGGATTTTAGTAAAGCCTTCTGAACAAGGTGTTGCAATCTTGGCTTTATATAATGCCGTAACAGGAAGTGGAGGGAAAGTAGCAGGATTAAATCCGAAAGCTCAAGCCGCTTTAACTAAAGTTGCTGCTGAGCTAAAACGTGCTCAAGGTAAATCAATAGTGATCAGTGCTAGTAATAATGTAGCAGAGCAAACTTTGGTTAACGCAATAAATCAATCTCTTGGAAATATTGGCAATACAGTATCATTCGAAAATGCGTCTCTACAAAGACAGGGTGATGATAAAGCATTTGCTGAATTATTAAGAGAAATGAAATCAGGATCAGTTGACACTTTAATTGTCAATCAAGCGAATCCTGCATATGATGCTGCTAGCAAAGGACAATTTGCAGATGCTTTAGCTAAAGTTTCTAATACGATAGCATTATCGTATGATCATAATGAAACTTCGTCACTGTGTAACTATGTAGCTCCAGTTAATCACATATTAGAGAGCTGGGGAGATGTAGAAGCGAAAAGAGGAATTATTAATTCAGTTCAGCCAACGATATCACCTATTTTTGATACAAGACAAGCTGAAGCTTCGATTTTAGTTTGGTCAGAAAGTCCAAATTACAATGCAGCTTCTGAGCAACCTTATATGGAATATGTTCAGGCAAATTGGAAGAAAACAGCTTTTGCAGCACAATCTAAATATTTAGGTTTCAATAGTTTCAGAGACAACTTACTAGCGGATGGTGTTACAACAGTAGCCGATACTCAAGCAGGTGAAGTTAGCTTTATAGGAAATGCATCAGCAGCAGTTAATGGTATCACGAAACCATCTGGCAGCGAAATGGAAATCGTTCTTTTTGAAACGGTTAATATCGGAAACGGACAGTTTGCAAGTAATCCATGGTTGATGGAAATGCCTAATCCAATTACAAGATGTTCTTGGGGGAATTACCTTGCTGTTCCTGTTAACTTTGACGGAGTAAGAAAAATGGTAGGTCTTAATGGTCTTAAAGATGGAGATCTAGCTACCTTAACAGTTAATGGAAAAGAATATACAGTTCCTGTTATTCAACAATTCGGGCAAATGCCAGGAACTGTTGGTTTAGCATTAGGATATGGAAGAACAGTAGCAGGAAAATGTGGAACTGGAGTAGGAGTTGATATTAATGATGCAGTCGGGTTATCTGAGGACTATGCAACTTACTACGCAACAGATGTTTCAGTTTCTGATAAAATAGGAAAAGAAGATCACTTCTCATGTGTTCAGTACCACCATACAATGGGTGTAACTGCAGAAGATAAAGATACAGGAGAGACTATAAATGCTGATGAAGCTGCATTAGTTGCCTTTAATTATGGAATCGTAAAGCAAGGTTACCAAGGCGCTTTAACAGATAGGTCTATTATTTATAATTCTCACGTAGATGATCTTAAGGAAAACTTAAGTGAACTACACCATAAGAGAGAACATGCTCAGCACCTAAATAGTGAGCAAATCTACGCTGGTCATGATGACTTATATGCAAGAGGCCACCACTGGGGAATGCACGTAGACTTGAATGCATGTATCGGTTGTGGAGCTTGTACTGTTGCTTGTATGGCTGAGAATAATGTTCCAGTTGTAGGAAAGAAAGAAGTAACTCGACACCATGAAATGACATGGTTAAGAATTGATAGATATTTCTACGGAGACTTAGAAAACCCAAATGCAGTTTATCAACCAATGATGTGTCAGCATTGTGATAATGCACCTTGTGAAAATGTATGTCCAGTAAATGCGACGAACCACAGTTCAGAAGGTCTTAATCAAATGGCTTATAACAGATGTGTCGGTACTAGATATTGTGCAAATAACTGTCCTTATAAAGTAAGAAGGTTTAACTGGTTAGATTACACTACAGCGGATATATTCCCTGCTAATCAACCAAGTTTAAATGGTGAAGAAGTACCATTTGGAGCTGATAACTTAACAAGAATGGTATTAAATCCAGATGTTACAGTTAGATCAAGAGGAGTTATTGAAAAATGTTCTTTCTGTGTACAACGTATCCAGGAAGGTAAGTTGACTGCGAAGAAAGAAAGTAGAAGATTGGTAGATAGTGATGTTAAGACTGCTTGTCAGACGTCATGTCCTACAGGAGCAATCACATTTGGAGATTTCAATAATAAAGATGGAGCATTGAATAAAAAATTAGAATCTCCGCTTAATTATATCGTATTAGAAGAAGTAAATGTAAGATCATCAGTGAACTACACGATGAAAGTTCATAACAGAGATGAATCTTTAGACGCTTAATAAATTAACTTATGAGTTCAGTTGTATCAAGAATCAGGGAGCCATTAATTACCGGTCATAAGTCGTATCATGACATTACCGAAGATTTGGTTTCTCCCACAGAGAAAACACCAGGCCCAGCGTGGGTTATAGCTTTTATTACATCAGTTAGTGTATTTGCTTTTGGTTTGTTTTGCATCACATGGACTATATGGCATGGGATCGGAACATGGAATCTTAACCGAACAATTGGTTGGGGATGGGATATCACTAATTTCGTTTGGTGGATCGGAATAGGACACGCCGGTACATTGATCTCTGCGATCTTACTTTTATTCAGACAGAAATGGAGAACAGGAGTAAACAGAGCAGCGGAGGCGATGACGATATTTGCCGTTTTATGTGCCGCACTTTTCCCAGGGATACACGTAGGACGTGCATGGGTAGTTTTCTACTTCTTCCCGTATCCTAATACAAGAGGACCATTATGGCCTAACTTTGATTCTCCACTATTGTGGGATTTATTTGCGATTAGTACTTACTTTACCGTATCATTATTATTCTGGTACACAGGTTTAGTTCCTGATTTTGCAACAGTTAGAGATAGAGCGAAAGGTTTTAGAAAAAAGATATACAATACATTATCGTTCGGTTGGACAGGTTCCGCTAAACACTGGCAACGATTTGAATCATTGTCATTAATATTAGCTGGTATCGCGACGCCACTTGTACTTTCAGTGCATACGATAGTAAGTTTTGATTTCGCAACATCAGTGATTCCAGGTTGGCATACAACGATATTCCCTCCATACTTTGTGGCAGGTGCGATATTTTCTGGATTTGCGATGGTATTGACCTTGATGATCATTACTAGAAAAGTATTGAATCTTCAAGACTATATTACGATTGAGCATATCGAATCCATGAATAAGGTAATCCTTGTTACTGGAACGATCGTAGGAGTTGCTTATTTGACTGAGTTATTTATTGCTTGGTATTCTCAATATCCATATGAGCAATTTGCATTCTTCAATAGAGCACTAGGGCCTTATTGGTGGTCATATTTCGGAATGATGTTCTGTAATGTAATTACACCTCAATTCTTCTGGTCTAAGAAACTGAGGAGAAATATTGGGCTGACATTCTTTTTATCGATCATCATCAATATAGGAATGTGGTTCGAGCGATTTGTAATTATTGCAACAACATTAGCAAGAGATTATTTGCCATCATCATGGAGTTTTTATGTTCCATCTTGGGTTGAGATCGGTATTTTCATCGGAACAATGGGAATGTTCTTTACAATGTATTTGATATTTGTAAGAGTAGCACCAGTAGTAGCGATTGCAGAGGTTAAAACAATATTGAAATCTTCAGGAGATCAATACTGTGGACCGAATGCAATTCATACAGATCATGGACATAGTCATGATGATCCTATTCATTCAGATGATATTCAGGCAGATCATCACGGACATGCTGAAGATCCGGTAGAGGATGTTCCAGCTGCGGTAACGAAGGTTGCGGATAGCGGTGAAAAAGCCAAAAAGACAAAAGTTTCTAATACTTATGTTCCTTCATCTAGAAAAGAAGATTCTGTAAAAGATGATTTGAAAAAGATAGAAGGCATAGGTCCTAAGATAGAAGAAGTATTAAACAATAGTGCCATTTCAACTTTCATCGATTTAGTTAATACAGATGTTGGAAGATTAAAGGCAATATTAGAAAATGCTGGTAATAATTTTAAGCAACACGATCCTACAACATGGTCTTCGCAGGCAAAACTTGCAGCGGAAGGCAAATGGGATGAGCTTAAAAAATTGCAAGATGAATTAGATGGCGGTAAAACTAAGAAGTAATGAGTTATAAAAATAGATCTATCGTATACGGTTTATACAATGATGAAACAGAGCTTCTAAGTGCTGTAAAAGAAGCCAATAAAAAACATCTAAAAATTATGGATGTTTTTACACCATTTCCAATTCACGGCTTAGATCCATTATTGGGTTTAGAAGAGTCTAGATTGCACATTGGTGGATTCATATTTGGATCACTTGGAACATTAACAGCATTTTTGGGAATGACTTGGATCTTTACTAAGGACTGGCCTCAGATATATGGTGGTAAGCCACATTGGGCTGTTCCAGCATTTATTCCGATTACATTTGAGTTAACAGTATTGTTTGCTGCCATAGGAATGGTAGTTACTTACTATATCATTAATGGCTTAGGACCTGGTGTAGAGAATCCTTACATTGATCCAAGAATTACTGATGATAAGTTTTGCCTAGCATTTGATATACATGAAGTAAATCAAGCAGAAGCAGAAGCGTTACTTAATGAAACGGGTGCTGCTGAGGTAAATGCTAAAACACTATAACGATAGAAGAAATTAAAATGAAGGATATCAAAAAAATATATTTGGTTTTAGTTATAGCAGTCATGCTTATTTCTATAAATGCATGCCAGCAACCTAGTAATGTGGATACTGGTAGTGAGTATATGCCTGATATGGCACACTCTATTGCATATGAAGCAAATACGTATGCTTACTACTATAATAATACGTGGGGAAGTAAAGAAGATTATTATGAAATGGCTCAGCCTCGTGTTCCTGTGAAAGGAACCATCGCAAGAGGTGCTGCTAGTAGCACAGCAATGACTGCTTCAAATAATGAAATCTCAGTTCCTGCAAATGGAGCAGTTCCTTACTATTATGGTAATACGGAAGAGGAAAGAACTCGAGCAAGTAATGAACTTATCAATAATCCTTATAAGATTACAGATGCAGGTCTAGCTCAAGGGAAAGAATTATACGATATTTTTTGCGGAATCTGTCACGGTGCTGCTGGAGATGGAGGTGGATATCTTGTAAGAGATGCTAACCCAGCTGCAGGAGATGAAGGAGGAAAGTACCCAGTACAACCAGCTAATTTTTTATTAGAAGAATTTGTAGCTGCAAGTAATGGAAGATACTATCACGCTATCGAATATGGTAAGAATCTGATGGGAAGTTATAAGGATAAATTATCTTATGAAGAAAGATGGCAAGTCATTCATTATATCAGGTCTCTTCAAGCAAAAAACCTGAAACTGAAGTACTCGCAATTAGAAAATACATTGAACTCCGTGGATATTCCTGCGGGAGAGCATATTGCTGATGCTATTATGGAAACACATGATGCACATGAATCTGATCACGCAGAAGGAACAGATCATGAAAGTGAAGGCAATCATAATGGAGACCATTAATGAATAAATATGAATAAGGTAGATACAATGAACGAATATACATTTACAGGTAAATCTAGACTTGTCCTAATGATAGGAATGGGATTGGGTTTATTATGTTTGGCACTATCATTTTTTATGGATGGCTTTGATCATCATCCACGTTTTTGGTCAAATCTTCTCCATAATTCGGTATTCTTTACTGGAATAGCATTTATGGCTGTATTCTTTATTAGTGTTTGTATTACGGCTTGGGCTGGATGGTACACTGTTTTTAAAAGAGTATGGGAAGCATTCTCCCAATTTATAATAGTAGGCTTAGTCCTAATGTTAATCATTGGAATAGGAATTTATGCTGATTGGCATCATCTATATCACTGGTCTGATACTAGTTTATTAGATCCTAGTAATACCGCTTCTTATGATGAAGTATTAGATGGAAAATCAGCATTCTTGAATCCATTCTGGTATGTTGTAATCGGAGGATTAATCGTTGCAGCTTGGGTATTTTTTGCATACAAGTTAAGATCACTTTCATTAGACGAAGATGTAAATGGAGGAGATGCAGAATTTAAGCATCACAGAAAAATGAGATTTTGGGCTGCTGCATTTCTACCAATAGCTGGATTTTCAAGTGCAGCAATAATATGGTTATGGGTAATGTCCGTAGATCCACACTGGTATAGTACTCTTTTTGCATGGTACACAGCAACAAGTTGGTTTGTTTCTATGCTTGCCTTAACAATACTTGTATTAGTTTACTTAAAAGGTAAAGGATATTTTGCAAATGTTAGTGCAGAGCACTTTCATGATCTTGGTAAGTTTATGTTTGCGTTTAGTATATTCTGGACTTACCTATGGTTCTCACAGTATATGTTGATTTGGTATGCGAATGTTGGAGAGGAAACAATTTACTTTAAACACAGAATAGATAATTATCCTGTAATGTTTTATGGTAACTTGATCATCAACTTTTTAGTACCGTTCTTCATTTTAATGAGAAACGATACGAAGAGAAAATTTGGAACATTAGTATTTGTATCGATTATATTAATATTCGGACACTGGTGGGATTTCTTCTTAATGTTGAAACCAGGTATTCTTCATACTGCACAAAGTACAGTCGAAGGTGCACATCATGCTGGATTTGTAGCAGGGTTTTCACTTCCTGGTTTAATAGAAATAGGTACAATGATAGGGTTCTTGAGTTTGTTTTTATTTGTAGCTCTGACCGTATTGTCGAAGAATACTTTATTGGCGAAAAATGATCCTTTTCTTGAGGAGAGTTTACATCACCACGTTTAATTAAAGTTAGAAAAAATATATAAATGACTGCTTTAGTAATATTTTTAATAGTTCTTTTACTCTTCATCATCCTAGTTCAACTAGGGCGGGTTACAGAACTTTCAGCGAAAATCAGAGGTGAAGAAGATGCTGAAGAACAAGGAAATAATAGGACTGCATTATGGTTAGTAATATTCATGATTGCTTTTCTAGTATTTTGTATAGGTTCAGCATATTATTATAGAAATTCTATGTTGGGATATGGGCCATTAACAAGTGCTTCTGAGCATGGTTGGGCTTTAGATAATCTATTTAATGTAACATTGGTTTTAACGGGAATAGTTTTCGTTCTAACTCAGATCTTACTTTTCTGGTATTCTTACAAGTACAGACATAATAAGAACAGAGTAGGAGCATTCGTATCTCACAACAATACGATAGAGGTTGTGTGGACAGCAATACCAGCTTTAGTCATGACATTCCTTGTTGTTAAAGGATTAATTGTTTGGAATGATGTTATGCCTGATGTTGATCCATCAGAAGATGTTATAGAAATAGAAGCTACAGGTTACCAGTTTGCATGGGATATCAGATATCCTGGTCCAGATGGTAAGATTGGTACTAAAGATTACCAATTGATTAATCCAGGTTTAAATCCACTAGGATTAGATTTTACAGATGTGAAGACGCACGATGATTTTATCGCTGATAAAATTGTTCTACCTGTAGATAAAAAAGTAAGAGTTAGAATTACTTCTAAAGATGTTCTGCATAATTTCTTTTTGCCTCACTTTAGAGTTAAAATGGATGCAATACCAGGACTACCTACTTATTTCATATTTACACCTACTATAACAACAGCCGATTACAGACAACAATTAAGAGAATATCCAGAATGGAATGTTGATCAAGATCCAGCGGATCCTGAAGCGGGAACAAGATGGGAAAATTTCGATTTTGAGTTGGCTTGTGCTGAGTTATGTGGAAAAGGACACTATTCGATGAGAAAGGTTGTTGAAATCGTTTCTCAGGAAGAATATGATGCGTGGAAAGCACAACAGAATTCATTTTATTTCTCAAGTGCTAGGAATTCAGATGTAGATCCTTATAAAGGACAATTACTTGATATTGATATCGCTAATAGATCTAAAGAATTTGATGCTAAATTTATTGAAGCATTAAAAGCTGAAGATGCAGATGATAGAATCGTAAGACTTGATTATGTAACATTCGAGACTGGATCTCCTAATTTGACAGCAGATTCGAAATACGAATTGGATAATGTAATAAAAGCATTAAAGGAAAATACAACAATAACTACAGAAGTATCAGGTCACACTGATAATACAGGAGATGCTGCTAAGAACATGGAGCTTTCACAAGCTAGAGCTATGGCAGTAATGCAGTATCTTTTAGATAATGGTATAGATTCTTCAAGAATGAATGCTAAGGGATATGGTCAGACACGACCAGTAGCAGACAATGAGACTGAAGAGGGACGTCAGCAGAACAGAAGGACAGAATTTAAAATTATTTCGCAATAGCTAAAGATAGATAGAGATGGCTAATGATGTTTTAACATATGACGATGAAGTCATATTAGAAGAGCAAGGATTTGATGATCATTTTCATGAACATGAGCATGGTGACCATTTTAAATCCAACTTTGTAAATCACTACGTTTTCAGCATGGATCACAAGATCATTGCTCGTCAATTCTTGATTACAGGAATGGTATGGGCTTTGATAGGAGCTGGAATGTCTATTATATTCAGATTGCAATTAGGATTTCCTGAGGAAAGTTTAACATGGATTAAGCCACTCTTAGGGAAATGGATCGCAGTTGATGCAACAACAGGTATTGGTACATTAATGCCTGAATTTTATTACGCATTAGTAACCATGCACGGTACGATCATTGTATTCTTCGTACTGACGGCAGGTCTGAGTGGAACGTTTAGTAATTTATTAATACCACTACAATTGGGAGCCCGGGATATGGCCTCACCGTTTTTGAACATGTTAAGTTACTGGTTCTTTTTCTTAGCCAGTGTAATTATGTTTTACTCTTTGTTTCTAAGTACAGGACCATTCTCAGGAGGATGGACGGCATATCCGCCATTGAGTGCATTGCCACAAGCATCTACAGGATCTGGAACAGGAATGACGTTGTGGTTAATGAGTTTGACATTTTTTGTAGTCTCCGTTTTATTAGGAGGTATTAACTATATAACAACAGTACTAAACTTAAGAACAAAAGGAATGAGTTTATGGAGAATGCCATTAACCATATGGGCGTTTTTTGTAACTGCAATTTTAGGATTGTTATCATTCCCAGTTTTAGTTTCTGGATTCTTCATGTTGATTTGTGATAGAATGTTAGGAACGAGTTTCTTTCTAAGTGAAATATTTATAGAAGGAGCAGCTTTACCTAATGTAGGTGGTAGTCCAATTCTTTACCAGCATTTATTCTGGTTCCTTGGTCACCCTGAAGTGTACATTATTATACTTCCTGCAATGGGTATCGTTTCTGAAGTTTTGTCAGTACATGCAAGAAAACCAATCTTTGGTTATAAAGCGATGGTCTTTTCCATCCTGGCCATTGGATTTCTGTCCTTCATTGTATGGGCGCACCACATGTTTATGTCCGGTGTGAATCCATTTATTTCTAATTTCTTTGTAGTCTTTACATTAATTATTGCGGTACCGTCTGCGGTGAAAGTGTTTAACTGGATTACGACCTTGTATAAGGGGAATATACGGCTTAATACGCCTATGCTATTTGCGATCGGATTCGTATCAATGTTTATATCTGGTGGTTTAACTGGGATTTTCTTAGGTAACTCAGCTATTGACATTCAGATGCACGATACCTATTTTGTCGTTGCTCACTTTCACATTGTAATGGGAGTTGCAGCGTTTTTTGGAATGTTTGCCGGTATTTATCACTGGTTCCCTAAGATGTATGCAAGATTCATGAATGAGACATTGGGTAAGATTCACTTCTGGATTACAATGATCGGTGCTTATGCAGTATTCTGGCCTATGCACTATTTAGGAATAGCAGGAGTACCAAGAAGATATTATAGTTTCAATACGTTTAATTCATTTGATGATTTTACAGCATTGAACCAATTTATAACGATAGCAGCGATTGTAGTATTTGCAGCTCAAGTATTATTTGTGATTAACTTCTTCTACAGTATTTGGAAGGGTAAGAAAATGACAACTAAGAATCCTTGGAAAGCAACTACACTTGAGTGGACTACACCGATACATACAGGTCATGGCAACTGGGAAGGTAACTTACCTGTAGTACACAGATGGGCATATGATTATGGTAAAGATGGTATCGATTATGTACCACAACATATACCTTTAACAGAAGAAGAAAAAGCACAAGAAGGATCACATTAATGACACAAGTCAAGACTACATATAATTCTTTTTCACTAGGCGGCAAAATCGTTGATTACGGTTTGCTTATAAAGTTCAAATTGAGCTTAACAGTTGTATTCTCAGCTGTCATGGCTTATTTGATTCTAGGAGGTCGTTCGTGGATCGGAGCTTTTGGGCTTTTTATCGGAGGCATGTTAGTCACCGGTGCAGCAAATGCTTTGAACCAAGTTCTAGAGAAAGATTTTGATAGACTAATGGATCGTACTAAGGATCGCCCAGTTGTTATGGGAAGGATTACATCACCTGAAGCAGTATTAGCTGCTGGTTTGATGAGTTTAGTAGGAATTACGATATTAGGAATGTTTAATCCACTGACCGCATTTTTAGGAATGTTATCATTGGTATTATATGCTTTCTTATATACACCGTTAAAAAGGTTTTCACCTGTATCTGTATGGATAGGAACTCTGCCTGGTGCATTGCCTATACTTATTGGAGGTGCCGCAATAGAAGGACACATTAGTACTTTAGCTTTAATCATATTTGGAATTCAAGTTTTGTGGCAATTACCTCATTTCTGGGCGATAGGATGGATTGGCTTCGAAGATTATCAGAAAGCAGGTTTTAAATTATTACCGGTTAAAGATCAGAGTTTAGATCCTAAAATTGGTTTGTACTCGTTTTTCGCTGCATTACCACTAATAGCATTAGGTATGCTACCGTTCTATTTAGGAGAAATGGGAATGATACCATCTATTATTGTTGCCTTTTCAGGTATCTTATATGCAGGAGTAGCTTGGAAATTTTATAAAATGGCTGATAGGAAATCAGCATTACGTTTGATGTTTAGTTCATTTATCTACTTACCGGTAATATTGTTTTCATATTATATCGGTTCAATCATATAGTGTTATGGAAATAAGCATAAAGAATAGAATCAATCCACAATTATTTGGCTTATGGACAGCATTAGCCAGCATAACTATGATGTTCGGTGCCTTAACAAGTGCGTACATTGTAAGACAGGCAGCAGGTAATTGGTTAGAGTTTAGAATGCCGGATTTATTTATCGTAAGTACGGTTGTCATTCTATTAAGCAGTGTGACTTTACAAGTTGCATATAATGGTTACAAGAACCAGAAAGAAGGATTATATAAAGGAGGTCTAGTGCTAAGTTTTATACTTGGATTAGCTTTCTTAATATTACAATATAATGCTTGGATGATGTTATTTAATATGGGAGTGGACATGAAGATTAATCCTTCAGGCTCATTTTTATATGTTATAACTGGAGTTCATGCAGGACATATATTAGGAGGAATTACAGCTTTGATAGTTGCCCTTCTTCATGCCTTTACTTTACCATTTGAATATTCAGACAAAAGGAAGAATAGATTTCAGTTGGTATTGCATTACTGGCATTTTGTAGATCTGTTATGGGTCTATTTATTTGTATTTTTATTAATGACGAGATAAATTTTAGATATTTAATATGGCAACAGAAGCAGCTGTACATCACGATGTCGAAAACGACGAAGATTCTTGGGATGGAGGAAAACAACCATTTAAAGTCAGTTATGGAAAACTGATGATGTGGTATTTCTTGCTTTCAGATGCATTTACTTTCTCAGGATTTTTGATTGCATATGGAGCACTAAGGTTTAGTATGCCTACTTGGCCTGTTCCGGATTTTGTTTTCAAAACCGCGCCTTTCAACAATGTTGGACTAGGACACGGAGTGGACTTACCACTTATTTTCGTAACGTTTATGTCATTTCTCTTGATCATAAGTTCTGTAACTATGGTTAGAGCGGTACAAGAAGGTCACAGAGAAAATAAGAACGGTGTTGTTTTTTGGATGTTATTAACCGTTTTTGGTGGAATAGGATTCTTAGGCTGTCAAGCTTGGGAGTGGACGAACCTTATAGGAACGGAACATATGACCGTAACAACGAATCCATTCGGAACTCATGAATATAGTGGTGCTTACCTGAATGAAGATGGATCTGTTTCAGATGAAACATTCGATGCAGGTGATAGCTATCTATTACATAAAGTAGCTTCTCATGGACATGGTGATGAACACGGAGGACACGACGCACATGGTGCAGATGACGGACACGGTGCTTCTGATAGTCATGCTGATGAAGATCACGGAGAATCTCACGGATTCGTACCTTCCGAAACGGCAGCTGGGGATTATGCTGGATATGAAATTTCAGAAAAGGGCTATATACAGCGAAAATTCAGAATACTTGACGGCGATATGGCTGGACAGACAGAGACGCAAGCGTTTGGTCCTAAGGCGTTCGGTGGTTTATTTTTCTTTATAACAGGATTCCACGGATTTCACGTATTGTCAGGTGTAGTTTTCCTTATCATCATTATGCTTAATTCAGCAAGTGGTTTATATGAAAAAAGGAAGAACGGATATGAGATGGTTGAGAAAATAGGATTGTATTGGCACTTTGTCGATTTAGTCTGGGTGTTTGTTTTCCTAGTATTTTACTTATTATAAAAGATCAATTAGAAGAATAATATATTATGAGTGATCCAGAAGTTACGAAGAATCAATTAAGGCGGTTTATAAAAGGATTAGTACTATTAGCAGTTGTTACATTAATAGAAGTTTTCTTTTCTTTATTAGGTAAAGGGCATATTATTAGTGGTGCAGAAGACTATAAATGGTTAATTATTTTAACTGCAGTTATCATATTAGTACTATCGGTCTACAAAGCATACTTCATTATTTATGAATTTATGCACATGAAGTATGAAGCTCCAGGTTTGTCAAAAACAGTTTTACTGCCAATGTTTTTATTGGTGTGGGCAATTATAGCTTTCTTTTGGGAAGGAAATGATTGGAATAAAAGACGAACACTGATCAAGAATAAGAATAATGAGCAAATAGATGATTCCAGCCAGAAACAAATGGGTATGGATGTCAGGATATTAAAAGAAGAAGATTTTCAATAAAATATAAGCCATTCTGAAAAGAATGGCTTTTTTATTAGTTGAATTTTTAATTTTGGAAATAGAATTATATAGTCTACTATCTCTTAGATATAAGGGATGCATTTTGTAAACCTTTATCTATTTAGGGCATTGTATAATGGGATACATTTATAGATATTTTATATAAAATGGTCAACAATTTACTTAATCAAAATCAAGGATGAAGGCATTAAGAATTATTTCAATTTTAGCTTTATTGGTTTTATTTCCCGCTATCAGTTATTTATATCTTATAAAAGGGTTTAACTTTAGAATGGATGCTTTAAAGGATCTAGAACCTAAAGAGCAGTTAGAAGCTTTTGATTATCCGAATGTTTCCCTGAATGATTTAAAAGGTAAGGCTACTTTAATATTCGATGGACACAATATGAAAGCTAAGTCATTATTAGAGCCAGTGTATGATGAATTTTCTCATAGGGAGGAATTTCAGATGATTGGATTTGTAGCGGACTCAGCAGCACTCCGATTATATAAAAACACTAAGCAATGGATGACTTTACTAGGAGATTTTCCTTATGAGAAAGAGATTGCTTTAATAGATACTGGAGGAGTGATTAGGAATTTTTATGACTTAGATAGTATATCCTTTAAAGCCTTGATACAACATATACCGATTATTATCCCTAGAGAAAAAGAACAAGATATAGTTTTAAAAAGAGAAGATGAAAAATAGTAATACTACCAATCCTAAAGTTCAATTAGCAAGGAAATTAAATATACTTGCCTATATCGTTTCTATTATTGTTATCGGCCTGGTATTGTTAATGAGACGAGTTAAATTCGATATTGGAATTGACTTTAGTTTCTTACCTGCGTTTCATAGTTCAATGAATGCCGTGACAGCAGTTCTCTTGATCATCGCACTCGTTTTTATTAAACAGAAAAAGATTACGGCACATCGAAACATGATGTTTGCTGCAGTGATTACATCAGCGCTGTTTCTTCTGTCCTACGTATTGTATCATTTTACAACACCGGAAACTAACTTTTGTAAAGAAGGAAACATAAGAATTGTTTATTTTATCTTGCTTATATCACATGTTATCTTGGCGGGTGTAATTTTTCCATTTATACTATTTACGCTGATTAGAGGTTATACAGACCAAGTAGAAAAACACAAGAAAATGGCTAGATGGGTATACCCAATGTGGTTATATGTAGCAATTACGGGACCTATCCTATATCTAATGCTAAGACCGTGTTATGGATTATAGATAGATTACTTCAGTATTAATAATTGTAATTTTAAATTCTTTATAATCAACACATTAAGTATTGTCCTAATACAAAAGAAAACCCGGTTACAAAAGACAATATGGAAGGCACAAAAACTCACCTACAAAGAGGTAAAAATACTGGGTGCAAATGTTATCTATGCAACAAATGCAAATCGAAACTATATTGTAGACTTACCTTTCTTAATACAGTTTATAATTTAAATACTATTTCTAGTACAGCCCCTTATTGGGGTTTTAAAACCCCAATAAGGGGCTGTTGGCGGCTTGAAAATTCTATCGGGCTCTTATCA
>NZ_JAJNKA010000018.1 GCF_021533215.1 Portibacter lacus
AAAAATGCAAATAACTGTTTGACGACCAGCGGGAGGAGTTTTATTGGCAGCGGGTGGAAGCATCAATTTTAGATTAAATTTCACAGCGATGATTTTTTCGTTCTTTTTCATCAAAGGAAAAAGGACAATCACCCCCATTATACTTGAACCTCTAATTTATACCCCACCCCATGAACATTAGAAATCTTAATCGAAGAATCTAATTTCAACTTTTTTCTCAATTTCGAAATATACGTATCTAAACTCCTTCCCACAAAAACACCATTATCCTCCCATATCCTTTTCATAAGTTCATCTCTTTTCACCGTCTCATTAATACGCTCATTTAGTATTTCTAGTAATTCGCATTCTTTCTTTGTTAGGTTAGATTCTTCCTGATTGAACACCAGTTTGCTTTGTTCTAAGTGAAACTCATAGTTACCAATCATTGCATAATTCCGTTCTACTGCAGCGAGTTCAGGATCTTCTTTCTTTCTAAATGCGAAGCCAAAACTAAGAATAACGATAGCGAGTAAAATCAAGTAGGTGATCGAAACCAAATCCGGCCCATTAAGAAATCGAACTTGGAGAATATAACAGGCATCGGGCAAGTCTCTTTCCGCACATGGAATTTCTGAATTATCTATAACCGACATCATCTCATAACTGTAGGCAACTTCACTATCCTCACATTGCAAAACTTCAACCCGATAATGCTCTGGAATTCCTAATTTCGCCAAACTTGATTCCATTATAGATACAAGACTGTCTGGCTGAATCGAAAGTGTATTTTGGAAACTTAACTGATATCTATTATTTCCAATTTTTGTAATCGGTAAAACACGAGATGTAGAATCCTGATTAGTTAACAATAATTTATTCCCTGCATCCCTTAATGCAATTTTCACAATTTCTGAATATTCATCATCCACTTTTGAACAAGACAAAAGATTTAATAACAACAAGACTGCGATCAACTTCAGAAAAATAAATTGTAATCCAGGTTTTCTCAAAATATATTCTCATTTAAAATTTAAAATAATGTGATCATGACATGTCAATTTTCACTCTATTACAACGATTCGCATTTCCTATTTGAAACAAATTAATGATAATAAATCCAAATTTTACAAGTGTTGACACTTCTTTCACATTTATTTGACACTCTTAACAGACATCCAAGCTAGATTTACTCAAAACTTAGAAAGATGAAAAAATTATTGTTATCTCTAGCGTGTTTATTCCTTGTTCTTTTTTCGATAACAGGACAGGAAGAAATTAACATTGACCTAGAAAAAAGTGAAGTCAAATGGAAAGGTTCACACCTCTTTAGTTTCGGAAATCACTACGGAATAGTCAAATTAAAATCTGGCGGAATCATCAAAACAGATGGAAATTTAGTAGGTGGAAGCTTTACGATCGATATGAATACCATTGCAAATACCGATGGAGATTATAGCGAAATGCTTGTAGACCATCTTAAGAATGAAGATTTTTTCGACGTTAATCAATTTCCAACAGCAACATTAAAAATTAAAAAAATCGAAAAAGACCAACACCCTCATCAACTAAATATTACTGCAGATCTAACCATAAAAGGCATTACATTACCCATCGAATTCCAAGCAAATAACGAAAACCCAAATAAGCTTTTGGCTAAATTTATTATAAATCGTGTACTTTGGGGTATCAATTTCGGGTCTCCTAGTATTACCAATGTTCAAGACAATATAATATCCGATGCCATTCAATTCGAAGTTGCAATAATTACAAAATAATAAAGATGAAAAAAATAATCAATAAATACCTTTGCATTATAGCATTGTGTTTTCTCACTTCTTGCGGTCAGCAAAGCAGTATACCCTCGAATCATTCAGAAAGCACTTCCGTTTCAGCAAGTCAGAAAATATCCATCGTAGAACGAATAAAGGAGAATCCCAAATTATCAGTTCAAGATAGAATAGACCTTTATCAGAAGTTGAAACTAGAAAGTTTCGACCAGTACGATTTTAGCAATGAAGATGAATTAACGATGTTCGGCTATTCTTATTTGTGGAGTGACATGGTCGATGAAGCCATAAAAATCTTCAAGTTAATCGTCCAAGAATTCCCAGAGTCTGCTAACGCTTATGATAGTCTGGGTGAAGCTTATTTGCAACATGGGCAAAAGAAAAAAGCACTAGCAAACTATGAGAAATCATTCTCTATGAATCCGAATAATTTTATCGCTGAGGATCAAATAATGCTCCTTAAATTTCCAGACACGAAATTCGAAACCAATGCTGAGAAATTCGAAAAGGTCTACTCCATCCAAGAATATCAAGATGATTTAGAACAACTGGGAAATAGGCTCTTAGAAGTTCATCCTAATGCACTGAAATTTATTTCAGAGGAAGACTTCTGGAATATTATAAAGGAAAAACAAGATCAGATAACCGCAAAAACAACATTTAGTCAGTTTCGATGGCATTGCAATGAAATCATAGCGAGCTTAAATTGCTCACACACTTCATCAGGTGATTTCTACTTTGAAGATGAAATGTTACCAGTACCCTTAAGAGTTCCTGTTATCGTTCGGTGGGTTGATCAGCAGCTATTCATAACAGATCCACTGAAAAACAACGATCTCGTTTCGGCAAAAGATGAAATCTTAAGTATTAATGGTATTAAAGTCGCAAACATCATCAGCGGTATATACAAACATATTCCATCTCAAGGCTACATTGAGACTACTAAAAAACATACATTTAATCAATTGTCAAGTGTCCTTATCCCATTTGCCCTAGACTTTCCAGAAACATATAATTTAGAGATTAAAGACCATTCGGATGTTGTTACCCTTAAGAAAGCAGAAAGTTATTTACCACCAGTAAAAGACTCATCGATCAAAAGATGCAAGGATGATTTATGCCTTGACTTCGAGGAGGATGTAGCGATAATGACTATTTCAACTTTTAACTACTACCCCTGGAACAACCTTACTGTTTTCCAAGAATTCATAGATAGCAGTTTTAAGCAGATTAGCAATAAAGGAATAACGGATCTAGTTATTGATCTTCGTTTCAATGGAGGAGGGTCTATGGAATCAAGTATCTTTTTACTAAGGTATCTTGCGGACAAAACATTTTCATACCATACACATATTGACTCGAAAGGAGAAGATAAAGAGCTTGACAAATTAAACATCACTCCATTTGAAAATAGATATAAAGGCAACGTTTTCTTTATCATTGACGGTATAGGAAATTCAACTACAGGTCATTTCATGTCCATTGCAAAAGCCCTAAAATTAGGAACAATCGTCGGTGAGGAGTTAGGTTCTAACCACTTTTGCTCAGCTGGCCAAGAAGTATGCAGGCTGAAAAATACTAGACTGGTTTATTACGTGGCCAACAATACTCATGTTTCAATGACCTCTTCTGATAATGATGAAACCGGTGTATTACCAGATTACTACGTCACTCAAAGCATAGATGAATATTTGAAAAGAAAGGATGCAGTTAAAGCATTTACACTGAATTTAATCAAGAAATAAGTCCTCGTTAGTCGAAAACAATCGCTGATAATTAATAATTTAAATAATTTGACAACTCATTAAGTCAAAATGATCAATATGAAATTATCTATTTCCATTATATGCCTATTAACCTTTAGTTTCATTGGTTTCAAAAGTCTCCAGGCTCAACAACTAAGTGAAATTTCTGGGGTCATCGTAGACGAGCATCAGAAAGGTATGGACTTAGCCATGGTTTCGCTGCAGCAATTACCAGATTCAACTTTTGTGAAATCTGAATTCACAGATGTAGATGGCAGCTTTAGCATTGTTAAAATTAAGGCAGGAAATTATATCCTTCAGGTCAATATCATTGGATATGAGGAACACCAACAAAATATATCCATTGATCAAGGTGCAATAATCAAGTTACCAGCACCTATTTCTCTTAGCCCAGCTGTGAATTTGTTAGGGGAAGTAACCATTACTGCTAAGAAACCATATATCGAAAGAAAAATAGATCGAACGGTTGTCAATGTGGATGCATTAATATCTAACGCTGGCAAAGACATTTTGGAAGTACTAGAACGTGCACCTGGAATTTCACTGGACAATAACGGTTCTATTCTTTTAAAGGGTCGAGCTGGTGTCGCGATATACATCAATGATAAACCATCTAATTTATCCGGAACTGAATTAGAAAGCTATCTTAAGTCTCTGCCAGCAGGAAGTGTCAAAAACATAGAAATCATGACGAATCCACCTGCTAAATACGATGCTGCAGGAAATTCCGGAATTATCAATATCAATCTTAAAAAGAACAAACTTCAAGGCTTCAATGGCAATATTATCTCAGGCTTAAGACAGACTAGGTATACATCTAGTAACAATAGTCTAAACCTAAATTACAACAAAAATAAAATTAGCCTCTACGCCAATTCATCTGCTGGCTTTTTTAATTTTTTCCAAGACTTGAACATTAACAGGTATTACAAAAATCAAAATAACGAACGATTAACCTCTTTTGAACAAAACTCTTTCAATTTCGGAGCTGGAAAATATGCATCTTCCAATGTTGGTCTTGACTTCTATGCTACAGAGCAAACAACTATCGGGATATCCTATAGGGTGAATTCAAATCCAATGCTAAGAAACAATGAAAGCACCGCATTAATTACAGATTCAAACAATTCATTATTACAAACCGTAGGAGCTGCAAATGAGACCAATCGGAAATTCCAGAATCATGTCTATAATTTTTATACCAAGCATCTTTTAGATACTATTGGTTCTTCTATAACGCTGGACGCTGATTACGCTAGTTATTTTTCTAGAGCGATTCAACTGTTTGAAAATACACTTCATGACAATAATGAGGTACTTATTTATCAAGATCAGATCAATGGTGAAATACCATCACAAATCAACATTTTAGGCGCAAAGACAGATTATACTAAACAGTTTAAAGATGAATCTAAATTCGAAGCAGGATTAAAAAGTGCATATACGAATACCGATAATGAAGCCATTTATTCAACAACCATAGACAACGTAACAAGTCCTGACTACAGCTTAAGCAACAGATTCCTTTACAAAGAATGGATCAATGCCGCCTACTTAAATTATGCTAGAACATTTGGCGATATAAGTATTCAGGCCGGCGTCAGACTTGAATCTACGAAGCTCATAGGAGAACAACTGGGAAACCAAGAAGTTGCTGCTTCGGATTTCACAAGAAATTATACAACTGCATTTCCAACATTCTATTCTACTTACAAGCTCGATTCATTATCGAACAATGTTTTGACCTTCTCCTATGGAAGACGAATAGACAGACCTTACTTCCAAGACCTAAATCCTTTTATTAGCCCTCTAGATAAATTTACATTTTACTCTGGAAACCCAAATTTACTTCCGACATACTCACACAATTTTTCACTTTCTCATTCGTGGAAAAGCTACATCACGACTACTTTAAATTATTCTAAAACGATAGACGGTATACAAGAAACGCTAGAAATCAGAGACGGCATTTACTACAGCAGACCTGGAAATATTGCTAGCAATCAGTCCATGACACTGTCCTTAGAAGGAAGCATTCCCGTTACAAAATGGTATAATCTCAACACTTATCTATCCATGTCTTATGTGAATTTTGAAAGCCAATTGTACACAGAACAATTGAATTCAAGCGGAATCAATTATTACTTATCTGCGACGAATAGCTTTACTTTCGGCAAAGGATGGAGTGGAGAAATTTCTGGAAATTACAGCAGTGATGTGGTGTATGCGCAGTTGTTATTAAAAAGTTGGGGACAAATGAATTTTGGAATCAGAAAGAAAATCTTGAATGATAAAGGCTCTATAAGATTTGCCGTAAATGATATATTCTACACAAGACGTGGCTCAGGAGTCATTAACAACCTTAGGCTAACGGACGCAAATTGGGATAGTAAATATGACTCAAGAGTTGCTTCCCTGACATTTGCATGGAGGTTTGGAAAATCAACTTTGAAAAAGCAAAAGTATAATAGTAAAGGATCAAGTGAAGAGCAAAATCGAGTACAGGGCTAAGGTCATTTTTATTGATGTCAATTTTATAGTTCCGGTTCCAATGGACCTATCATCTAAGCTCTTTGTTTCATGTTCCAGATTATAGATTCTGCTACCAAACGGTAATAAAATTCATGTTTTTCTGAAAATGTGTTTAATTTTTGTGACATTATAGCAATCCGTGCGAATAATGAAGTAAACAGATTTCACATTGGCAACACAAAATAGAGAACAGTTTCTTAAGGTAATCGAAGACCATAAAGGTATTATCTACAAGATCGCAACCTCTTATTGCAAAAATGCTGAGGACCAAAAAGATCTTGTTCAAGAGATCACCTTGCAACTTTGGCTATCTTTCCATAAGTATGATCCGAAGTATAAATATTCCACTTGGATATATCGGATAGCGCTTAACGTTTCCATTTCATTTTACAGGAAGAATCGAAAAAGAAATGAAAGAACCGAAGACCTTTCTACAATCATAGAAACCAGTTCTGAAGGAATTAACGTATTTCAGCAAGACTCAAATTTGCTGCTTTTACAGCAATTCATCAAAGAATTAAGAGAAATAGATCGCGCCCTGATATTGCTGCATCTAGATGGATTAAGTCACAAAGAAATTTCTAATATAATGGGAATCACGCCCACTAATATTTCGACCAAGATTAACAGAATCAAAACCATATTAAAAGATAAATTCCAAGCCACAAAAAAATAGAAAAATGAACGATAACGAATTAATAAACATCTGGAAATCATATGATCAAAAATTAGATCAGGTACTTACATTGAATAAAAAACTGACCTTTAACTTGACCAAAGACAAACTAAATAAAACCATCAATCAGCTTAGAACATTTAAGACTTCTGTCATCTTTTTAGGAATCCCCTATTTAGTATTACTTTATGCTATTACAGCAATAGCCATCAAAGCAGGTGGATACTTTGTCGCTGCTGGATTCGGTGCCATTTCTATCATCATGTCTATTGTGATGATCGCTTATATCTATCAACGATTCCTTATCGGACAAATCAATAAAGATGATGATGTGATCAATGTACAAGCCAAACTCTCTGCTCTTAAAATTTCAACATTTAATACTACAAAACTAGCAATCCTGCAGATTCCATTCTGGTCAGTTTGCTGGATAAGTATCAATGCATTAAGAACATCGACCTTTGTTTACGGCGGTGTAAACTTGCTTGTTTTTCTTGCTTTCTGTGCCGTTACTGTTTGGCTTTATAGAAACCTAAACATTGACAAAATGGAAAATAAAGTGAATCAATTCTTTTTTAGTGGAATCGAGTGGGATCCGATAATTAAGTCAACGGAAATACTTGACCAACTCAAGGAATATGAATCAAAATAATTTGCTTTCTCAGCGTTGTTTAAAAGTCTAATCAAGCTATCTTAATATCCACTTTTTTTAAAGCGGACAAATTTATCCAAATTAAAAATAAATATTATATTTGCGCTGAACAGTATAAAGATTAAATGTTTTCCAAGGCTTGTGAATACGGAATAAAAGCAACCGTTCATATATGCATTCGCTCTCAGCAACATGAGCGCGTAAGCTTAAAGAACATCGCAGAAAAAATAGATTCCCCGATAGCATTCACTGCGAAAATACTACAATCTTTAGCTAAAAATGATATTATTAATTCTTCTAAAGGTGCGAAAGGCGGCTATGAAATGTCAGAAGACAATTTTAATAAAATCACCCTATTAGATATTGTGAAAGCAATCGATGGAGATAACATCTATAATGGATGTGGACTAGGTTATAAGAATTGTAACGCGAAGAAACCTTGTCCGATGCACTTTCAGTTCAAAAGTATTAGGGACGATCTGAAAAAAATGCTGGAAACTACTACCCTCCAAGAACTTGCTGATGATATAAACGAAGGGACTTCATTTTTAGTACGTTAAAAAATTTTAAACAAACTCGGATAAATTTATCCGATATAGAATATGATAGAACAAACAGACATACTAGTATTAGACGATGTTAAAAATCTAGTCGATACATTCTACGGAAAAGTCAGACAAGATGATTTACTATCTCCTATTTTTAATAGAGTAATCGGTGATAAATGGGACATTCACTTGGACAAAATGTATAGATTCTGGCAGACCGTTTTATTAAAAGAACACACCTACCTCGGTGCTCCATTTGCTCCACATATGAAACTTCCAGTCGAAGGAAAACACTTTGATCGATGGCAAGCTTTATTCTATGAAACCATAGATGAAAAATTCAGTGGAGAAAAAGCAAAAGAAGCAAAATGGAGAGCTAGTAAAATGGCTGAAATGTTTCAAATGAAAATTGCACATTATAAGAAAAGCCAAACTAACCCATTGTTATAAATATGTCATAAAATATATTAAACACCATGAAAAACAAACCCATTTACTTATTATTCGTTTTTGTTTTGGTTATGAATTGTACACAAAGCGAAGCTCCATATAACGAATTTCACCAACTGATAAACCAAGAAAAAGAATTGCTCTGTTTACTTGAATCCATGAAAGACAGCATTAATAATGACTGGGCCCAAATTAATATTCTGCTTAATGAGCAAGTACCAGAAGACATGCCTGCGGAAGAAAAAAACAACATGCTCAAAGTAAGAAATGCAGATCTGATTCGAATGTTCGAATCGTACCAATCCATGAGTGATGACATAAAGGAAAAATTAACCGAAACAGAAAAAAGGGATCAAGAGATGGGTGCCCAAATTATAAACCTTAAAAAAGAATTAAAACGAATCGAATCCGAAAGGATGATTTTTTTCGAAAAATCTGTTGAAGAAAGTGATGAAAAAACACTTAATGAGTTAAGAGCATTAAGAAAAAAGACCCTAAATGCAGATTGTCATTAAAAACTTAACATCTATTTATAAAACCATGCATTTCTAATTGTTATGAAGAACTATTACTTAATTTTTGCGCTGATTTTGTTGGTCGGTGCTTGTCAGAAAGATGAAATTCAAACCGTAGACACACCTGCATCTGAATATTCACATAATATTCCTCTAAAATGGAATCAACTCTTTCTAGTTATGGAAAGATTCACACCAGGATATAAACCGCCTGTGTCTGCTCGAAATAATGCCTATATCAACTTAATTGCCTATGAAACCATTGTCCATGGAAGCAATGGAAAATACAAAAGTCTCGCTGGGCATTTTAATAACTTAATCGTAGACGATCCTGATCCTAACGAAGAGTACAATTACGAAGTTGCCGTTAATGCAGCTTATGAAAGAGCATTTGAATTGTTTTTCCCTACAGCTCCAGCAGAACAACAATTTTTAATGTTAGACATCAGTCATGCATTAAAAGACGATCTTCAGTCAACCAGCTCACCAGAAATATATGCTCGGTCGTCATCATATGGCCAGCAAGTAGCTGAGGCTATTTACGAATGGTCAGCACAAGACCAATTCGGACATGAGGCCTACTTATACAACAATGACCCTACCTACATTCCACCAGCAGGTGAAGGACTTTGGAAACCAACTTATCCTGACTATATTCCAGCACTGCTACCGAGATGGGGAAATGTCAGAACATTCTCTGCAGTCCAGTCTGTAGGAGTTCCTCCGCCACCAGCATATAGTGGAGATTCAAATTCTAAACTGTTCAAAGAAGCATACCAAACGTTCAACTTGGTCAATCAAATTAGAAACGGTGAAAAACACGAGGATTATTGGATCGGAGAATTCTGGAGTGACGACTGCCCGATTCTGACTTTCAGCCCAGCAGGCCGATGGATAAGTATTACGAATCAAGTCATTGCTATAGAGCGAAGCGATATGTTAGAATCTGTCGTTGCTTACGCGAAAGTAGGAATGGCATTGTCCGATGCTGGTGTTAGATGTTGGGGAGAAAAATATCGATTTAATACCCTAAGACCTATCGATTTCATAAGAACACACATGGGTGCGCCAGACTGGAATACCATCATGTGTCCAGATGGATCTGGTGGATTTTATACGCCTAATTTTCCTTCTTACCCTTCAGGGCATGCCACTTTCGGCTCTTCTGCCTCCGTAGTACTAGAAAGCATTTTTGGCCAAAATTATAACTTCACCGATCGAAGTCACGAAGGAAGAACTGAATTTCTAAGCAAACCACGATCGTTTAATTCCTTTAGAGAAATGGCACTAGAAAATGCCTATAGTAGAGTTCCACTTGGCGTTCATTTCGTTTCGGATTCTAATGCAGCAACGGAAATGGGATTCATCATTGGCCAACGAGTCAACGAGTTACCTTGGAGATAATATTTTAAACATAGAAACGAGCACTTACTGACATTAAATAATGGATCAATTAATCATCTATGACATCTTTAACCTTGATCCTGATATTAGTGAGTGCTCGATTCAATTCTTGTTAAAAACTGAACTGAAACCTACTTTCATTTCCTTAGTTAGCAAAAACCTACATTTAGTCTATCAAGAAAATTACATCTCAGAAGGTAAAGTATGTTTCGCTGATGATCCTGAACTGAACCCAGCCTACAGAACGACATTTCATAAACTGGACATCATCTGCTATTTACTTTCTTTTTATTCCAATGCTATAATCAACCCAACGAATAAGTTAAGAATTACAAGAGATGTAACCGGCTTCTGGAAACAAGTAGCTTTAGGCCGCAGGATCTATGACTCACTAGAAAACAAATAGGAGCGTTTTCTATGTGAATGCTATCTTTACCATTTTGCAAATCAATATTTAATTCAGAACCATGAAATCAATCATCTTTTTAGGAGCAACCGGCGCTGTAGGTAATCAAGCCCTTCTCGCTTTACTTCCGATGTCCAATGTAGAGAAAATCACAACACTTGGAAGAAGAAAGATTGATGGTATAGAGCAAACAAAACTAGTACAATATAACATTGACATACATCAACCAGATTCTTACAAAGAATACCTTCCTAACCATGATACCGCGTTTTGTACTTTAGGTGTAGGCCAGCCATCTAAGGTTAGCCGTGAGGATTTCAGAAAAGTAGATTATACCGCTGTACTCGAATTTGCCAAAGCTTGTAAGGCAGCTGGTGTGGACCATTTCCAACTTCTTGCTTCCGTGGGAATCGATCCCAATGCCAAGAATTATTATATAAAATCTAAAGGCCAATTAGTCGAAGAATTAAAAAAACTCAACTTCAAGCGACTAAGTATTTTCATGCCATCTATGATCCTAACTCCTGAAAATAGATATGGATTAATGCAAGGATTAACTCTTGTCCTATGGCCCATATTAAATCCAGTTTTCTTTGGGTCAATGAAAAAATACAGAGGAATAAAAGTGGAAAACTTAGGTATGGCGATGGCGAAAAATATTGAAACAACCGGGGAAGGTTACGAAGAACTAACTTGGATCGATTTCATGAAGCTAGTTCAAGACTAAGCTGCCTTGAACTTTACTTTTACTGTTGTTAAGAGTAAAATTCCGATGATAAAAAATATCGCGAGACCTAGTATACTGTAACGCATATTCGAAGTCAAATGCTCTATCAATCCGAAAACAAAAGTCCCTACTACTACCGATAATTTATAAACAATATCGTAGAAACTAAAATAGGAAGTTAAGTCTTCTTTGTTTTCATCTACCATCTTAGAGTAGGTGGATCTACTTAGTGATTGAATTCCTCCCATAACTAAGCCCACAAATCCAGCTATAACATAAAATTGCATGTGACTTACCACAAAGAATGCAGCGAAACAGATGGCAATCCATATTGTATTCATTATTATTAACGCCCACTTGTTGCCGATTCTTTTCGAAACTTGAGCAAATAAATATGCGCCGATCATGGCCAAGAATTGAAGTATAAGTATAACCGTTATCAGATTAATTGTATCGAATCCTAACTCCTTAGAACCAAATGCGGATGCTAAATAAATAACGGTCTGCACTCCAGCACTGTAAAAAAAGAACGACGTCAGGAATCTTAAAATATTGGGTTGTTGTTTCAATTTCTGATAGACACCTTTGATCTCCCCCACTCCTTTCGACATCATTTCCTTGGTAATCTTCCCTAACCCACTACCTGGCAACCGCTTAAAAGTAATCTGCGCGAACCCAATCCACCATAATCCCACCATCACAAATCCAATTCTATAAGGCAAGGTTTCACTTGTAATTCCAAACCAATCGGGCTTCATCGCCAGCACTAGTATCATCACTAATAACAAGACAGAACCAATGTAGCCAAAGGAATATCCTTTAGCACTCACCGCATCGAATCTATCTTCTGTTACAATTTCAGGTAAGTAGGCATTGTAGAACACAATTCCTCCAGCACATCCGATCGTCGCTAGAATAAAAGCAGTTACTCCGAGCCACATCTGCCCTACCCCAGCAAAGAAATATAAGGCAATACACGCCAAGGAGCCAAAAATGGTAAACAGTTTCAGAAAATACATTCGCTTATTTCCGAAATCAGCAATCCCAGATAACAAGGGAGAAAGCAACACAATCACGATATAAGAAAATGAAACCGCGTAAGAATAAAGACTACTATTCGTCATTTCCATCCCTAACAAACTTACTATTTCAGGCGTATTCGACAAGAAATAGGCAGGGAAAATTGCCGTTGATATTACTAAGAAATAGGCTGAATTCGCCCAATCATAAATCGCCCAACCATTAATGGTCTTCTTATCATTTACTTTAATCGTACTTGAAACTGCAGTCATATAGCCATCAATATAATAGTTTTGAATTAACTTTGAGCCATGATTTTAAAACTTAGATATCTTTTAGGAGCTGTCGTCTCCATTCCATTGCTGCCTCTTTTATACTTACAAGGTAAGAAGGTTCGTAAATCAGTCCCGTTATTACCTGAGGCTGAAGGGATAGAGGGAATCGTTGATTCTGGAAGTGATCGTACTTTGAACATCCTAACCATTGGTGAGAGTACAATCGCAGGAGTTGGTGTCGATAAGCATGAAAATGGATTCACAGGATTACTCGCAAAAAGACTTTCTGAGTTGCTTTTGGTCAATGTTCACTGGAAGGTTTACGCTCGAAGTGGATACACGGCGAAAAGAGTGAAATCGAAAATAATCCCAAAAATCACAGAGGATCAAGTCGATCTATTGGTCGTTGGCTTAGGCGGGAATGATGCATTTACATTAAATAAACCCTGGAAGTGGAAAAAAGAAGTAGAAGCACTTATTCAAGATTTAAAATCTAAATTCCCTGGAACGCCTATAGCATTTACCAACATGCCTCCTATTAAAGAGTTTCCAGCATTTACTCCATTAATAAAGTTTACGATCGGAAACTTAGTTGAGATACATGGTGTAGAATTAGAGCGCTTAGTGGCTAAAATGGACGGCGTATATTATAACCCAGCAATATTAGATGTGCCAGAATGGATAGAGAAGTTGGGAGGAAATTATACGTATAAAGATTTCTTTAGTGATGGCGTCCATCCTTCTGAATTGACCTACCAAGAATGGGGAAAAGATTTTGCAAACTTTATTGTTATCAATAATGTAATTCAAAATTAATATATTGAAACAGAATTACAAGACAAAATGAACATAATCATCCTTTCCCGGAACGCTGCACTATACAGCACACAGAGTTTGTATAAAGCAGCAAAAGAACGAGGTCACTACGTACGTGTATTAGACCATATGTATTGTGATCTAAAGATGAGTAATGGAGAATTAGAAGTCTTCTATGAAGATGAAGTAATCGGAAATTTTGACATAATTATTCCTAGAATAGGTACAACAGCTACTTCTTATGGGTCAGCGGTGGTTCGTCAGTTCCAGTTAATGGGGCTTTTTTCTACACTTGATCATGAAGCCTTACTTAGGACTAGAGATAAATTGTGTTCACTTCAGATATTAGCAGCGAATGGCATCGGAGTCCCTGATACCATTATCTCGAATAATAGCTACATGACACCTGAGCTGATTGATGAATTGAATTCTATGCCGATGATCATAAAACTGATCAGTGGTACACATGGAATAGGTGTGCTGAAAGCAGATGATCCCGTTGCTGCAGAAACCATCATTGAAACCTTTCAGAGATTAAAGCAACGAGTATTATTGCAGGAATTTATTTCCGAAGCTAAAGGTGCAGACGTAAGAGTTTTTATAGTGGACAATGAAATAGTAGGTGTAATGCAGCGGCAAGCTAAAGAAGGTGAATTCCGTTCGAATCTTCATCGAGGAGGACATTCATTTGTTGTCGCACTATCGGAAGAAGAGATAAAAGTAGCGAAGAAGGCTGCAAAATTAATGGGCCTTAGTGTATGTGGCGTGGACATGCTTCGTTCTAAACGAGGACCGCTGATTTTAGAAGTCAATGCTTCTCCAGGGTTAGAAGGAATAGAAACAACGACAAATATTGACATCGCTTCGAAAATCATTCAATTTGCGGAGCGAAATGTAAAAAAACGAGGGAATGCTTGATCGAAAGGGGAAAGGAATATTTAAAAAATTTAGAAAAGAAGCAGAGTTAGATGAATTTATCATCAGCAATTCAACAGTTCTGCCGGGAGAATCTACGTTGATCAAACTTAATGTAGGAAGACTACCTTCAGGCACAAGAATATCGATAGACGCACATGTTTTCAGAGGTAAAGAAGATGGACCAACAGCGCTAATTCTCGGCGGAGTTCATGGAGATGAAATTAACGGTATCGAGATCGTAAGAAGATGCTTAGAAGAGGAAGTATTTGATGGTATCACGAAAGGAACCATCATCGCTATTCCTATTGTCAATATTTACGGATTTATTAATTTTAGCAGATCAGTTCCAGATGGAAAAGATGTTAACCGTTCATTTCCTGGATCAACTGCAGGTTCACTTGCATCTAGAGTGGCCAGAACATTGACCAAAAAAGTAATGCCTATGGTCGATTTCATTATAGATCTGCACACAGGAGGTTCTTCCAGATTCAACTATCCACAAATCAGATACGCCAAGTCAGATCCACTAGCGAAAGAACTTGGTCGGCAATTCGGAGCTCCATTCTTAATTCAAAAACCTTTTATTTCGAAGTCTCTTAGAAAGGTTGCCTTCGAAATGAAAATTCCAACGATCGTCTATGAAGCAGGTGAGTCTATTCGTTTTGATGGTTATTCGATAGATTTAGGCGTAAAAGGAATAAAGCGGATTTTATCAAATGCGGGAATGATTTCCGTTTCAAATATTTCATTTGATATTCGAATGTTTCATGTCACGAAGACCAGTTGGATTCGCTCTCCTAATTCGGGACTTTTCATCTGGTCTAAAGCAAGCGGACAAAAAGTATCAAAAGGAGAACCACTAGGTTACATCAAAGATCCTCAAGGTTTAAAAAGTGTAACTATATTCGCTAATCGAACTGGTTATATTATTGGACACAACAATGCATCCGTCGTCAATCAAGGAGATGCTTTATTTCACATAACATATGAACAAGAAGAAATTTCTTAGTGCCGTTGCCTGTTTCCTGACATTCTGGAGTTTTGGTCAATTAGATCTGAAACTTAACCAGATCGTTAAGAAGTTTCCTGCTAATACAGAAGTGGGCATCAGTATCTTAGACGAAAATGGGAAACAAGTCTTCAGTAAAGATGCTAATCGCAATATGATTCCAGCTTCGTTACAAAAAATAGTGACCAATTTTGCCGCACTGGAAGTACTGGGAGATGATTATCAATTTACAACTCAAATAGGATACACAGGACACATTCTACCAGATGGCAATCTGACTGGAGACCTTGTTATATTTGGGAATGGCGATCCATCACTTGGTTCTGAAAGATATCAGAAGCGCCCACAGATCAATAAGCTTATCGCAGATATTACTGGATTTATTAAGCGAAAAGGGATCACTTGCATCGATGGTCAAGTTATCTGCGATGCATCCTACTATGGAACAGATGGAACCATTCATTCTTGGGCATGGAATGACATCGGAAATTACTATGCTTGTAATACGTGGTCTATCAACTTGCACGAGAATTATTATAATCTTTATTTCCAATTACAAAATAACCGTAGCAATCAGCCAAAAATAATAAGTCACTCTCCCTACATCCCCAAGCTTACCTTTAAAAACGAATTAACCTCAGGATCTTCTAATTCAGGTGACCAAAGCTATATTTTTGGAGCACCTTACACCTATAATCGAATCATAAGAGGAAGCCTTCCAGCTGGAAGTAGGACTTTCAAAATCAAAGGTTCGATTCCGAATAGTCCGGAATACTTTGCGATGTTAATTTCAAATAATCTAAAAGAAAACGGCATTTCGAATAATGGTGGACAGGCAGAATTCGATCAGGAAATTAAAATGCAAGAGCGGATTGCACAGATAAAATCTCCAATGTTAAAGGATCTCGTAAAGTCAGCTAACCTAGAAAGCATCAATTTGTATTGTGAAAGTTTTCTAGTCGCACTTGGAAAAGGATCTAGAGAAAGAGGCATTTCAAGAACGAAGCAGTTTTTAGGTGCTAATGGAATAGACACGACTAACTTGTATATAGATGATGGAAGTGGTTTATCTGTATGGAATAATATTAGTCCTTCAGACTTCGCACACTTACTTCATAAAATGCATGCTAAACATGGGACTAAGCTGAGCAACTACTTTCCACAGGCAGGAAGGTCCGGAACCCTTTCATATATGTTTAAAGAAAAGGAGGCCAACGGAAAGTTATGGGCGAAAACAGGCTCCATGCAGCAAGTGATGAACTATGCAGGTTTTACGAAATCAAAATCAGGTCGATGGCTCTCTTTTTGCATTATTGCTAATAGACATCAAGTCAGTAATAGAAAAATACGAGCTATTCATGAAGAAATTATGAATGCCATATATACTGATGGTTAAAAAATAGTTTAATTTTGACGTTAATGAAAAAGCTCCAAAAAACATTCGTTTCAGTTTTAATGATCATTTTCCTTTTTTCAGCTTGTAATACAGCGGAAACAAAAAGGCCAGAAGAGGTAGCATATCCGGATTCTAAACCTCTTATCGAAGTGGTGGATGAAGTGGATGATAGTGGTCGAATCGTCTGGCAGAAACCAGAAGAGGTTGTCAAAATTCTAGGCGATATTTCTGAGAAAACGATTGCGGATATTGGATCAGGGTCTGGATATTTTACTTTTAGATTCGCATTAAAAGCGAAGAAGGTAATTGCAATTGACATCGATCCGTCTATGATTAAAATCGTAGAAACTTTCAAACAGCAATTACCTAAAGATATTCAATCCAAAATAGAAACGAGGCTTGCAATTCCTAGCGATCCACTGATCCAAAAGGAAGAAGCGGATATCATAACTATTATAAATACCATAGGTTACATCGAAAATCGGCTTGCATACTTGAAAAAAATTAGAGCTGGACTTAAAGAAAATGGTGAGATATTCATCTTGGATTTCAAAGCAAAGAATATTCCTATAAATGCTCCAGAGATGAAATATAGGGTTCCACTTAGTACTTTAGAAAATGATTTAGCAAATGCAGGCTACACTGTATTTTCTTCAGATGATAGAACCTTGGATTACCAATATATTATTAGGGCGAAGAAATAAGGAACTGAAGGTTAACTCCTGATGACAGCACTATTTTCAGTGATGTTATCAATCTTGCAAGTACTCCTGATGACAGCACTATTTTCAGTGATGTTATCAATATAGTATGAACTCTTGATGACAGCACTTTTTTAGTGATCTTATCAATATAGTGCGAACTCTTGATGACAGCACTTTTTTAGTGATGTTATCAATCTTGCAAGTACTCTTGATGACAGCACTTCTCAGTGATGTTATCAATTTAGTACGAACTCTTGATGACAGCACTTTTTTAGTGATGTTATCAATCTTGCAAGTACTCTTGATGACAGCACTTCTCAGTGATGTTATCAATTTAGTACTAACTCTTGATGACAGCACTTTTTTAGTGATGTTATCAATCTTGCAAGTACTCTTGATGACAGCACTTTTAGTGATGTTATCAATCTTGCAAGTACTCCTGATGACAGCACTTCTCAATGATCTATCAATCTTGTATGAACCGTTAATGCATCCCCACAAAATCAACAACCATTTCTTCAACTTTTCTGCTTCTCAACTTGTGGCGCAATCCGTCAGTTATTACCACTTTTACTTCTTGGTTAGAGTTCTCAAGCAAGGTTTTCATTTTATTAGCATTCTGATAGGAAGTCGCTTCGTCTTTCTTATCATGGATAATTAAGGTTCTTTCAGCTATTTTCCTTTGAGAAAAAGTCTCCAAACTATAATGCTTTATAGGGTAGCTTGTATAATTCTGAAAAAATTCTACAAGATGATTTTTAGACCTTTTCGACAGATTAATCTTCGATTCAAAATTATCGAAAAACTCTTCAGCATGAAAAGGAGAAGCAAGTGAGGTATAGCTTTGGACAGGATAATTATGATGATAGATAAAACTGGCGCAAGCGAAACTCCCTAATGAATGTCCCACGAAATGATCGATAGGACCTTTATCTTCTATCAGCACCTCCATCACTTTTTCATACAATGGGATCGTACATATTCTTCCTTCAGAATTCCCATGCCCTGGAGCATCAAAGGCATAGACGGTGAAACGAGACTTATCAAATGCGTTGATGTAAGATTTCCATCGATAAGTATTACTTTGCCATCCGTGGACAAGCAAAATGGATTCATCTCCTTGTCCCCAAGCATAACATTGAATAACCTTTCCTAAGACGTTAAGTTTAAATTTTTCGCTTGTATCCAGGAATTCTTGATGCTCATCACGCAATTTCGCCTTGAAAGGAAAGGCAAACAAATTAAAAGCATGTCTTGCAGATGTTTTGGGACTTATCCACGATAGTCCATTAAAATATACAGAGATAAAATTCAATAAAATCTTCATAGTTTCAGTTCATTTAAGATACCATTCGGTATCTACATATTCAAAAAAAATCAAATCAAGTTTCTAGCAATTTCACTTTTCAAAAACTTACTCGTTGCCATCATATGTTTATTCGTATCCATGACTTTCAACATCATCACCGACCCTTCTAACGAGGAAATGATGATAGACGATAAACCTGAAATATCTGTGTCTTCCTTTACTTGTCCATGCTTAATCCCATTACGAATAACTCTACATAAATGTTCATGCATCAAATTCATGACGTGCTTCACAACAGATTTCAATTCTGCATTGCTATCATCCGCTTCTATCGAAGCATTCATCAATGGACATCCACCTTCGAATGGAGGACAAGCATGATAATTTTCAAAATATTTCAGGATTGCATATAGTTTATTCTCTGCATCTGGAGCCTCAGAGATTCTGTCTGCTACATCTGTAAGTAACTTAGTACTCATGAATAGCAATGCTTCCTTCTCTAGTTCAGATTTATCTTTGAAATTCTTATATATTGCTCCTTTTGTAAGCTTAGATGCCTTGCAGATATCACTTAATGAAGTTGCCTTATATCCTTGGGTATTAAATAGGATACTCGATTTTTCTAGTATAGTTAATCTTGTTAATTCAGGATTACGCATAATCGAAGATACCGATTGGTATTTACAATAGCAAGAATTCTATGTAAATTTATAATTTAGATAAACGCGATGAGAATATTAGTGGTTGAGATTATTAAATGCTCAATACTCTCGCCCCTTCATCTGGACGATATTTATAATTAATCACTCCACATTTCCCAAAGGACATCATTATCAAGTACCGCTTAGAACAATTGAAAATGATAAAGACGCCAACATGCAGTCTCAGTTATGTAGGAACATGAATTACTTCTTTTCTAGTTTTACCATTATATTGGGTACACAATGAATAACTCAGTTAATTCGGCTAGGAAAAATGGACTCAGATAAAATACACACCCCCAGATTAATTTCACTCTCAACAAGAAAATATCTAGTCGCGTTAATGTTCCTAGTAGCTGCTTGTATTACGTTTTCTTGTGAATTTTCAGAAAAAAGTTCGGCAAGTGAAATAGCTGTTTCTGAGAAAAACAAGGAAGCAATTTTGCTAGCTAAGCAATATTGTGCTGCTTGCCATGAATATGTCTCCCCAGATAAATTACCTACAAAGTACTGGGAAGTTGTACTCTCGAAGATGTCTAGGTATATGGGATTCGATACCAAGAGGCGATTCTATGGGAATACCCAAGTTGCTATAGACCGACTTGACTCTGCCAAAGTCTTTCCATCAGAACAGATCATCAGCAAAGAAGATTGGCTAAAAATTGTGGTTTTCTATCTTGATCATTCACCAGAAAATTTAGATATAAGTAATAGGCCAGTGATTGATTTCGACATGAAACAATTTGAAGTTAAGACGATACCGTGGAAGACGGAACTTAAGGGTCCTACTTTTATTCAGATGTTAGAAAACAAGAATATTGCAGTTGGTTTCAGTCAAGTGAAAGATGTTAATGAGTTTAAGATTATAAACTTAGAAGGAAGTGTACTGCAAAGCAAGAAAATACCATCCGCGCTGGCCAGTGTCTCACAAGTGGGCAATGAAATGTATATGGCATTTATGGGCGCCTTTGCTGCAGATGATACGCCTACTGGAAGTATCGGAAAAGTCGAAGTCGATAGCAATTATGAATTCACAGCGCCACTGGAAAATGTTTTAGCTAAAAAAGAAAGACCAGTAGTTGTAAAAGCGCTGGATGTCAATGGAGATCATAAAGTTGACATTATAGCCTCAGAATTTGGCAAGTTCTTAGGAGGTTTGAATTTGTACTTGCAAAACGAATCAGGCGGATATGAAAAGACTACTTTGTTTTCAGGACCAGGGGCAAATTCGATCGTTATAAGAGACATAAACAATGATGGTTTACCAGATTTTTATGCGTTAATATCTCAAGGAACTGAAGGAGTGCATCTATTCTTGAACCAAGGAAGTGGAAAATTTGAATCTAAAAAAGTCATCAATCTTCCGCCATATTATGGTTCAGTCTTTATTGACTTAGTGGATTTCGATCAGGATGGTCTAGAAGATATTCTCCTAACGAATGGAGATAGTGGTGATTTTGGAAATCCAGAAAAATCATTTCATGGCATACGCTGTTTTAAGAATAAGGGAAATCAAATTTTTGAAGAAGAATGGTTCTATCCTCAGCAAGGAGCCTACAAGTCTATCGCATTGGATTTCGATCAAGATGGAGATCTGGATATCGCTTCGATTGGATTTTTCGCTCATGGCACCTCTCTTGCGCAAGAAAGCTTTCTCTATCTTGAGAATACAGGCGTGAAGAAAAAACAAGTTCAGTTTAAAACTTTCTCCTTTACAGATGCCTCCCAAAGCAGTTATCTAGTGATGGATGCTGGCGATATAGACGGAGATGGAGATCAAGACTTGATTCTAGGAGCTTCTACTTCTTTAATGACTAATCAAGAAATAGCTGGCAAACTTATAGAATGGCAAAGTAAAGGAGGAGCTGTTGTTATCCTTGAAAATAAATTGAAATAGTATAAAATCGAAATACTAAAGTGTCTCAAGCTTTTTCAGTTTAGGAAGAATATACCTTTGACAGAATGCTTTATCAGGATTCTTCAAGAAATAACTTTGGTAGTTTTCAGAATTCTCCTTGAATGATTTAAACGGTAAAACCTGCGTTATTAAATCCTCAGAAAATTCTTTGGCTGCTATTTGCAGAGTGCGGGTGATTTCATCTGAGTCTGAATCTTGAAAGTAGTAAACGGCTGATCGGTACTTCCCTCGCATAGGATGAGAGGCCGTAGAGCTATGCGTGTGAATATGAATTCTGATAAGTTCTTGCCTAGAAACAACTCCTTCATCAAAATGCACGATTACTGCCTCAGATAATGCATCATTAGGACTTTCAGAAGCAATCCAACCTTGCTGCACATTGACCACACCATCCACGTGCTGAAATACAGCTTCCGTACACCAATGGCATCCGCCGCCGAACCCAATCTTATTTTGAATGACTTCCATCGTATTCAATTGTCATTTTTTTATGCTCTTCCAAATCCCATTTCATGTTTGAAGATTCGCATCGCTCTTCAATCGACATTGCACCTATCTCTGCTCTTTTCAGATTAACATTTTCTGGATTTTTTATAGGAAGTAAATAATAGATTTCCGATTCTTTGTCATAATCAAAAATAGTCCCGTACACCTGTCGATTTTCGTGAAATAGTGAAATCCTATCAATTATTGAAGCATATTGGTTTGGCGTTAATTTATCTTTGCTGAATGCCTCTTCGAAAATAGGTAGATACTCATCATGTGTTTCAATCCTTGCCCTTCTCAGAATATTAAATACCGTATTTCTATTCTTAACACCAATCTCTTCAGGACCTAAAAATCCTTTTTCATCAAGTAATTCTAAAATTTGCTTTAGATGAGCTTCCTTTAAAGGTTGATGGGCAGCCCGTAATGCTACCATTTCCTGAGACTGATAGCCTTTCTCTTTACCTAGCTTTATTCTTTCAGCATTTTGAAGGTCATATTCTATTCGTATCTTATCAAGAATATAAACTGCATCGGCATCCATACCCACCTCATTATACTCCTTATTCTTTTTAACCAACTCAACTAATTCACCCCACCTTGGATCTTTCTTTAGAGCCAAGAGGTCGTCACTTTCTAAAATAAAGTGATAATTAAAATATTTTCTATGATTGGCTAGATAAAAAAATTGGTCAAATGCTTCATCAAGCATTCCTGCTTCTGCTAAGGCCTTCCCTGCATTGTATTTATCATTAACTGAATAATAACTTTTCTCAATTTCAAAAGCTTCCAAATACTTTATACCAGCTTCTTTCCATTGGTTTTCTTTAAAGAAATCCCAAGCTTCCGCGACTTTAAAATCATAATCACTTTGCGCATAAACTGAAGACCAACTTAAAAGGAAGAAGATAACAACGATGAGAAAATACTTCATTGACATTTTTTCCTTTTTGTCTTTCATAGTCTGCAATGGTTAACAAATCATTCAAATTTCTCCTTCAAAAATTGACCTGTAAAAGACTCTTCCACTTTCGCTAGATCTTCAGGCGGTCCCTGAAAAATCAGATATCCACCATCATTTCCACCCACTGGACCTAAGTCTACAGCCCAATCAGCACATTTGATCACGTCCATATTGTGTTCTACGATCAGAACAGTATGCCCATTTTCCACTAAGCCATTCATCGCAATCATCAACTTCTCAATATCATGAAAGTGCAACCCAGTCGTCGGCTCATCGAAGATAAAAAAGATCCTTTCTGATGCTCGATCCTTCCCTAGGTAAGAAGCTAACTTGATCCGCTGTGCTTCACCACCTGAAAGTGTACTTGAAGATTGACCTAACTGAACATATCCCAAGCCTACTTGACTCAAAGGCCCGATCTTACTTAGTATTTCTCTATTATCCTCGAAGAAATCGATCGCCTCATCGATGGTCATATCCAGCACATCAGCGATATTCTTTCCTTTATACTCCACTTCTAAGATATCTTGCTTAAATCTTTTTCCTTTACAATCTTCGCAAACCAATTTCACATCTGCTAGAAACTGCATCTCGACAGTAATCTCTCCATCACCTTTACAATTATCACATCGGCCACCATCCACATTGAATGAAAAATGCTTAGGCGCTAAACCTTTAATTTTAGAGGCTTGCTGATCCGCATATACCTTCCTGATTGCATCATAGGCTTTAACATACGTAACTGGATTGGACCTAGAAGATCGACCGATTGGATTCTGGTTGATCATTTCCACAGCCGTCACCTGACTTAGATCTCCCGTTAATTCGTTGAAATCTCCCATCATACTACCGACCGGTTCATCAAGATGTTTCTTAAGTGCTGGATAGATGATGTGTTTCACCAAACTCGTTTTCCCCGACCCAGAAACACCTGTAATCACGGTGATCGCATTAAGTGGAATCGTTACGTCTATATTCTTAAGGTTATGCTGGCGCGCACCCGTAATCATTAGCTTATTAATCACTTTTCGCTTAGAAGCAGGCACAGCAATTTTCTTAACTCCATTAAGATAGGCAGCTGTCAAACTTCCATTCCCTCCTTTTCTAAAACTCTTATAATCACCAGCGAAAACAACTTCACCACCATTTACACCTGCAAGAGGACCGATGTCTACAATATAATCCGCGTTCGTAATGACTTCCTCCTCATGCTCTACTACAATCACGGTATTGTCTAAATCTCGTAATTGCTTCAGCACTTCCACCAATCTCGCAGTATCTTTCGGATGCAATCCAATACTCGGCTCATCTAGAATATAAAGCGAATTCGTCAAGTTGCTACCAATTGTTCTCGTCAAATTAATCCTTTGGGTTTCACCTCCACTTAAGGTGTTCGACAATCGATTCATAGAAAGGTAACCTAATCCAATATTATCCATGATCTCCAGGCGATTATTTACCTCGAAAAGGATTCTTTTCGCTATGATCGCATCATTCTCTGAAAGTTCTAATCCATCAAAGAATATCTTCAGGTCAGTAATCGGCAGATCCACCACCTCCATAATATCTCGACCGCCAATCTTTACATAGGAAGCTTCTTTTCTAAGTCTTCCTCCACCACAATTCGTACATTCTGTTTTACCACGATACCTTGCAAGCATTACTCGATTCTGAATCTTGTAAGTTTTTTCTTGTAGTTCTTCGAAAAAAGCATTAATCCCAAGAAAATAATTATTCCCCTTCCATAAGGTCTCCTTTTGCTGCTTTGTTAATTCAAAATACGGACGATGGATTGGAAAATCAAAAAGATGAGCAGCGCTAATCAATTGATCTAACCATAACCCATTCTTTTCACCCTTCCATGCGGCAATTGCCCCTTCATATACAGAAAGGCTTTCATTCGGAATGACTTTTTTAGGATCGATTCCTAGTATCTTGCCATATCCTTCGCATACTTTACATGCGCCATATGGATTATTAAAGTTGAAAAGCTGATGACTTGGTTCTAAGAATTCTATCCCGTCTAACTCGAATCGATTATTAAATTTGGTCTCTTCCTCTGACTCATGATCCAAAACGATACAGTTTCCCTCACTTTCTGCGAAAGCAGTAAGAACTGAATCTGCAATTCTCTTCATGTTGTCATCTTCTTGACTCACAGAAAAACGATCTATAAGGACACGATACTTCGTTGCTTCCTCAGAAACTACACTTACATCCAGATCCATATCACTTTCTAGGATTTCCTCAATGTATTGGAGTTCATTGTTGTGATTTACTCTAGAATATCCGCGTTGCAATAACATTTCTAGCTCAGTCTTGATATTTCTATCATCGTATTTAGCCTGAAATGGAATATAAATGGAAATTTTCGTCCCATCTTTTTTACTTAGAATAAAATCAACGACATCACTTACTTGATGTTTTGTTACGATATTTCCAGATATGGGCGAAATGGTCTTTCCTATCCTAGCGAACAACAATCGCAAGTAATCATACACTTCTGTCAAGGTTCCTACCGTGGATCTAGCGTTCGAAGAACTTACTCTTTGTTCAATAGCAATCGCTGGACTAATTCCTTTTATAAAATCTACTTTAGGTTTTTTCATCCTACTCAAGAACTGTCGAGCATAGGAAGAAAGTGATTCCACATACCTTCTCTGGCCCTCTGCATAAAGGGTATCCATGATAAGAGATGACTTACCAGATCCACTCAAACCTGTTACGACGATCAACTTTTCTTTAGGAAGTACGATCTCTATATCTTTGAGGTTGTTAGATTTGGCACCTTTTATGTGTATATATTTTTGATAATCGATATTATCATTATTAGTTACTGGCAATTCTTGTTCTTTAATCATTGAAAAGCATTAATTAGCAAAGTTAACAACTCAGTTAATTTTATGTTAATCAATATTAAATAATAGAAAGAATAAAAAGTTTATAATATATTTGAGGAATAATATTTTGATATTTAAATTAATACCCTATATTTGGGTTTCATTTTAATCATTACATAAAATAATAGCATATAAGATACGTACATCTACACTGAACTAAAAATAATTTTTTTTCCATAATCGACTTTATAAGTTTAGTTAAATATGATGAACGTACAACAGCTAGAAGACAGAGATTTAATTCTACAATATCTCGATGGTAATGATAAAGCTTTCGAAGTTTTACTGACAAGACACAAGCAAAAGATTTATACGTCTATATATCTATTTGTAAAAGATCATGAGCTTGCTGATGATATTTTCCAAGATGTTTTCATAAAAATTATTGATACCTTAAGAAAAGGTAAATACAACCATGAAGGGAAATTCCTACAGTGGGCGTTAAGGATTTCATACAATATGTGTGTGGATCACTTTAGAAGATCTAAGAGAAGAAGTAAAGTTTCTGCCTCTGAGACATTCGATATCTTCGATGTATTAGAATCTCCGGACGAAAATATGGAAGATGCGATGATTAAAAGTCAGGCATATGGCAAAATCAAAGCTTTAGTAGATCAATTACCTCCAGAACAAAAAGAAGTAGTTATATTGAGACACTACGCTGATATGAGCTTTAAAGAAATTGCGGCTCTTACTAGTGTGAGTATTAATACAGCTTTAGGAAGAATGCGTTACGCATTGATTAATATGAGAAAATTAATTGGTGATAAAGAAGTAGTATTCCAATAAAAAGAAAAGATTGAGTTTAAGTTAGTAAGTTATAAAAGGGAACAATCACATGGTTGTTCCCTTTTTCTATTTCAGGACGAATTCAACCTGACATTTTTTGAAGAGCAGGCTAGCGTGGATGGAAAATGTAAGGTTTTATCTTCAACCGAAAAATCCCAGCTCTTTCACTTTTCATCCTTTCAATAATACTATACAATCAGTAACAGATCGACAATAATTTAAGTCATTGATAGAAATTGCTTAAATAGAATCGCTTGATCACATATCAGATTTTAACATTTTTACTATATTACTGCCCTATCTAAAAAATAAACAAAAAACATGCGTTCAATACTTATTCTATTATTGTCAATTTTCTTTTTTTCAGCTAATAGTCAGTCTAACCTTATAGAAGGAAAGTGGGATTTAACCGTAAGTGCGGAAGGGAAAGAGAAACCTTCATGGTTATCCGTTAGTCACTCAGGAGTTAATACTTATGTAGGTCAATTTGTCTATGCTTTCGGAAGTGCAAGACCTATTTCAGAAGTGAAGATGGATGGAAATAAATTTAGCTTTTCTATTCCTCGTCAATGGGAGCCAGAAGGTCAAGACATGCAATTCACTGGAACAGTGAATCAAAATTCAATTTCAGGAACATTGATTTATACGGATGGGACAAAGCAACCATTCACAGGAGTAAGAGCGCCTAAATTAGCATATACTTATAACCCAACTTGGGGAGAACCGATTAATCTTTTCAATGGTAAAGACTTTACAGGTTGGACACCAATGGGAGAAAATCAGTGGAAAGTGATCGATGGTGTATTGACAAGTGAAAAGGCTGGAGCTAATCTGGTTTCTAATCAGAAATTCGATGATTTCAAACTACACATTGAATTCAGATATCCTAAAGGAAGCAACAGTGGAATTTATTTAAGAGGACGATATGAAACACAGATCGCAGACAATGCTGGATCAGATCCATCGAATATATTATTTGGTGGCATTTATGGATTCTTAACGCCAACAGAAATGGTTGCTAAAGCAGCAGGTGAGTGGCAGTCTTTTGACATTACACTAATTGGAAATAGAGTTACGATTATTGCTAATGGAAAACCGATTATTATTGATCGTGCGATTCCAGGGATTACAGGAGGAGCTTTAGATAGTAATGAAGGAGAAGCCGGACCGTTTATGATTCAGGGAGACCATGGACCAGTTGAATTCAGAAATATCATTGTAACGCCTAGAATTTAAGAGCGGTTAGCGGTTAGCGGTTAGCGGTTAGCAAAAAAAGGATTTTAGTTTTTATTTTTAGCGAATCCTTACGGAACTCGGAACCAGATCGTCGAGCCGAAATGGTATTGCAGGGATCGCCGAGCTAATTGCTGTTAGTTTTTTTAGCTCTCATAAGACACCTGACTCCCGACTTACGACTAAAGACTTCTGACTATAAACCTACCACATTCAGCTCTGCAATCCTCCCATTCACACACTTACTCCCTCGGCTTACAGATCTAAACGTTAATAGAATTCCGGACTAAAGACTCCAGACTAAAGACTCATGACTTCTGACTAAAGACTTACGACTCCTGACTTTAATCCTCCCTCCCTCGGCTTACAGATCTAAACTTTAATAGAACTCCAGACTAAAGACTTTCGACTCCAGACTTACGACTTTAATCCTCCCTCCCTCGGCTTACAGATCTAAACGTTACTCCCAAAAAAAAAGATACCCGAAATGATATAACGGGTATCCCTCAATAACAATATCAATTAATTAATATTATCCTAATTTACTGTTCGACCTTTCGCCGTCTTCTTCTTGATCGTCGTTTTTCGAATCGCTTTTAAATCAATTAATAACGCAGAATACGCACTATTACTATCCGTACGATATACTCTATCATTATAACTTACCGTACCATAATCCCTATCCCAGTCCGCAGCAAGCATCATATACTTACCACTATATTTCTGGTTAGGTCCGAACATCATATATTTATCATCACCTCCTTCCTCGAAACTGATCGCAAACCTATTAATCTTTGGAATAAACAAGAGCACTCCCGGAGTTCCTTTTGGAAAACGCACTTCTTCGATTTCTCTACCTGCAACAACTTTAACTTTCCCGTCTTTAATTGCTGACTCACCTTCTCTCATTTGCCTTGTTAAAACAATATCTTGCGATAAGTAAAACTGAATGGATTGCAGATCTCTTTCAGACCAACCGTTCTCTTTGTATAACTTCTGAGTAAATGGTGTCAACCTCGGACTACAAGAACTCATCACCATCATGAATAATCCTGCGAGTATTAAGATTTTATTTTGCATAATTTATTTTCTTTTTCCTTTGACAAATTAAAGTATTAAAAATTTACATGCTTAAAATTAAGATAATTTAACAAGCATTTAAATTTTTGATAACTACCTTGGCTATTAAATTTAACACTTATGAAATTCAGCCTATTAACGCTCTTACTTCTTTTCTACTTTTCATTTTCTAGTTGCAGCTCCTCTAAGAAGTTAGTAGATATTCAGGACGAATTGACAACTAAGCAAATGTCAACAGACCGATTTTTCAATAGCAAGCAAATCATTACCTATATTTCCATTCCTAAAAATTCTAAAAACTACGAATTGGATTTTGCTCATGCAGGAAATGAATTAATCAAAACCAGTGAATTAGCTCAGACGAATAATGCCCTTGCAGCCATTAATGGTGGGTTCTTCAACATGAAAAAAGGAGGAAGCGTTACTTACTTCGAAAAAAACGACCAGGTAATTAGCGAATCGACAACTCCAGCCGCTGATCGAAAAAGTGATACCTATGTTCTCAATGGAGCTATTGTTATTGACAATGAGCACAACTTAGTCATGGAAGAATTTAATGATGACCAACATTACATAGATTCTCCTGATGAATTAGCGGTATTGGTTACGGGACCGATACTGCTCGAAAACGGAACCGCATTGAAATTAAAAGAAACATCTTTTGTTACTAAAAGACATCCACGAAGTTGTCTGTGCACAAATGACCAATCTATATTTTTAATCGCAATAGATGGGAGAAGTGATGTTGCAGAAGGTATGAACTTGAAAGAAACACAAGAATTTCTATTGACCTTAGGATGTAAGGATGCGATCAACTTAGATGGTGGTGGATCGACAACTTTATGGAATAAAGAGTCAGGAATTGTTAATAATCCAAGTGACAAAACAGGAGAAAGACCAGTTTCGAATATTCTTTATATCAGAAATTTTTGAGTTAGAGTTACGATTCTGGATTTTGGATATTATTCATCCAACTTGATAAGCGAAAAAAAATATTTATAGCGTCTGCTGGTAAGTGGACAGGTAACTGAATGCTATATCCTACATTTTTTGCTCACAGCTCATAGCTCATAGCTCATAGCTCATAGCTTATAGCTTATAGCTCACGACTAATGTTTATGTTCTGCCCTGTGTTCCCTGATTAGATCACGACCAAAATCTCCATCAAAATCACGCCATACTGTGTGAACGTGGTTCGCATTATTTTGGGCATTATCGAATTCAATTAAAAAAGTCTTTCCTTGAACTCTATAATAATGTGCTTTCGTTTGTTCTGTTGCGCCTGCCCAGGCAAATAATATTTGATCAAAATCCTCTCCTTCTAGTTGCTTGTATCTTTTTTCAGCTAATTCCTCAGGCATAGCACTTAAGTAAAGTTTTATAAGGTCTTCCATGATGATAATTTGGACTTCATTCAAGGCGCTCATTCTTATTCCCAATGCTGGAAGAGGTTTCGCTTCAGAAGTATTCGTTGTGAGTATCTCATAAAATGCTTCTTCTTGAATGATAGCAACATCACGTTGTTCTTCGTCCATAGAATTAATTAGCGCAAGACCTGCTTGTTCTTCTTGCATTAAAACTGCAGTTCCTTTTTTCGCACCTGTTCTAACGACTCCTGGATTCGCTCCGAAAAATCTAGGACTCATACTTACCTTATTATCCACATAGGTAAAGTGTAGAAATACGTGATGCCCTGTAAAACTCCATGACCATTCACTTTCGCCTGGTGTTCCAAAAATAGAAATGAAATACTTTAGCGGGTCTCGATAATCAGGCTTCCCTTCTATTTCAGCAAGGACATTTTCCAGATCAATAATAGCATGCGTTTTATGATAACCACTTTCTGAAAGTGTAGATCTTAACAATTGATCAAATTTTGCTTTTTGATCTTCGTTTAATTCTGCCAATGAAAGTCCTTTTCTAGGAAAAGATTTCGCTGGAAGAAAATGCCAATTCGTTCGGTTTTCATGATCGAAATCCATCATGACTTTCTCTTTCTGAGATGGGTTTAATGCATTTATAAATTCAACAACTGGAGTGTTTGCTTTTTGATCCCAATTAGGGGACACTAAACTGTAACTAAAAAATGCAATGGAGGCTATTATTAAATATTTCATATTCCAAGTAATTTAAGAAAAAAAAATGATGTGAATCCTATTTTCTCCACATTGACCATAATCCAAACAACGGACCAATTCCAAGAAATACAAACAAATACTTAAAAGTGATGATTTCCGCGACATAACCCATCAATTGAATACTGACAACTGTTAATGCAAAACCTATGCAATTAACTAGGGTCAATGCTGTTCCTTTTAATTCAGGAATCGCATGTTTTGCAACCAATGTAGAAAACATAGGCGAGTCAGATGAGATACTCACGCCCCAAACAATCATAATCGGAATGAAAAAAATTGACATAGAAAAAATAAAAGGAGATAACAAGCAGATTGCTCCTGATGTCGCTAATGCAACTGTCGCTATTACTTTAGGTTGGAATCGCTGACTTAAGATCCCTGATATAGCACAGCCTACCCCTCCGGCTGCTATAATTATGAAACTCCAAAACGAAGTATCCAGATTTACATTACAAATATCTTGATGATACAATAACATCGCTGGAAAAAAGGCCAACACAGCATAAAGCTCCCACATATGACCGAAGTAACCAAAAGCTGCGGCCCTAAATTCAGATTTACTAAAAGCAGCAAAAGCCTTTCTCATTTGAATTTTCTGAGAAGGTCTTCGAAATGGGCCGTCTGGTACTAAAGTAAAGATTAATATACCGCCTATCAATGCCAATGCCGAAGTTGCAATGATAACGTATCGAAAAGAAAGTTCTCCCATCAAACTTTTGATCAAATGTGGAAATGCAGTTCCGAGAACCAATGCTCCAACTAAAAGTCCTAATGATTTCCCTAGATCCTTATCATAATAGTCCGCAGCAATTTTCATCCCAACTGGGTATATTCCCGCAAGAAAAAATCCTGTCAAAAACCTTGAAACCAAAGCCACACTATAATTTCCATCACCACCTAAAATTAAGAGATTAGATCCCGCAGCTAGAATCGCACTAATAAAAAACACCTTGGAAGGTGAAAATCGATCTGCAATATTCAATAAAGCATAAAATAACGTACCTACTATAAACCCCAGTTGGATAACGGAAGTCAAATTCCCAACCGCGTTTTCAGGAAATCCGAAAGTAAGAATCAGATCATCGACTACCGCATTTCCAGCAAACCACAATGAAGTGCACAGAAACTGAGCAAGAACGATAATGATCAGGACACGTGTTTTCATAAAACGTACTTCGCAAATAACTGTTCTAAAACCGTTTCCGGCGAATCGCTTATTCCAGAATGTACTTTCGAAGACTGTATTATAGTACTTCTATTTGCGGTCAACCATCTGAATCGATATGGCATGTCACATTGAGCTATTGGTCCTCCTGCAGAACTTCCCTCACATATCAACGACCAGGAATTAAGGTATTCCGCTACTTCATCAAGGTCTACTTCTTCTGAAAATACTCGGAGGCGCTCGGCGTTGAGATTATATTTTACATTGAGATACTTAAGTCTTTTGGAAAAAACAATCACTCCTATATTGAGAAATTCTTCACGCTCTACCCTAGGCACCAACCGAATGATGGCATACTCAAATGTTTCCTGCTTGGGCATCTTCAATTTCTTTCTTTAGTAAATCAATTTTCTCCAACTTGCTCTGCAGAAATTGGGCATATACCAGTTTATCTTGTCCTTCTCCTAGCCAATCTGCAGGGATGAGCTGGACGATTTCATTTACTTTAGTATTTGTTATTTTTTCCTTTATTTCCGTCAAAGCAGTGTCTAATTCCTTAGCTTGATTTAATAGTACATGATCTTTTATCATCGGGAATGTTCGACTTAAATGTTGCTCCCAATGTTCCCAATTATGGTGAAAGTACAAACTCGCACCATGATCGATTAACCACAACTCCTTATGCCATGATAGCATGTTGGTATTTTTTGCTGTTCGGTCAATGTTTGTAATGATGGAATCAAGTAATACTATCTTAGAAGCTGTAAGCGCATCTACTTCACTCACAAGTGGATCATAGGTAATTGATCCTGATAGGAAATGCAATCCTAGATTAAGCCCTACACTAAATTTCAATAAGTCTTGAATTTCCTCGTCACCTTCCGATTGACTGAAGGAATTATCCAAGTTCATAAATACCAGTTCAGGCATCTTTAGATCTATCGCTCGCGCTAATTCTCCTCCGATTAATTCCGCAATTAATGCTTTCGTTCCTTGGCCTGCACCACGAAATTTGATCACATACAGAAAGCCATCATCTGCCTCTACTATTGCAGGGAGCGACCCACCTTCTCTTAGTGGAGTCACATATCTAGTCACATTTACCGTTCTTATATCTAAAGTTGACATGCACGCAAGGTATTAAAAAATTAAGTGTTTTTTTATACATCTGAAAACATGTCCCTTTATTTATAAAACTCATAATCAGGAACAACTAAATTGGTAAGTTCTACCGAATGTCCATCAGGATCTTCGAAATAAATTGATCTAAAGTAGTGGTGATCTTGCTCTTGAAATTCAATTCCTAATAAGTTTAAATGCTCCTTAGCTTTTTGAAAACTATCTGATGAAACATTGAATGCGAAATGGTCAATTTTTATATTTCTAGAGTTAGCATTTTGTGACGTATCTTTTCCATTCGCAGGAAATAATGCTATTCCTGTTTTTCCAGCGAGCATAAAAACTGGGAAGGCTCCCCATTCCTTAAACTTGCATTCTTTTAGACCTAAAACTTTAGTATACCATTTCGCAGATAGGTCAATATCCTTTACTCTGATTGCAACATGATCCAAAAAATCAATTTTAAAGTCTACCACTGAATATTAGGTTAGCGAAAGAATAATAGTGTTTCAGAATTAATCACTTACTGTAAATACTAAAATAGTGTAGTTTTATCAAAATTCTAATCTATTTTGTGAATTTCCCATAAACACCTGAAACATAAGGTCCATTCAGAAAATCTATAGGATCGAGATCGCTTTGCACCACGACTCCTTTCGGTTTATTTTTTAATAAGTAATAAGCCGCTTCGCACAATGCAGAAGCTGTCGTTGCTTGAATAGCCCTTAAAGTCTGGTTTCCGATAACTGTTGGGGGAATGTCATATGCACGATCTATAGCCCGAAGAACACCATCTCGATCATAACCCGATACATAGGAATACATTACGATCCGATCATTTTCCACACTTGGAATATTAGCACGCATGAATTCATCTAACGCTAGAGACTTATCTTTCGAGTCACTTAATTTTCCTAGACTTTCCTTAACCCAATCATAGTGACCTGGAAATCTTAAGGTTTTATAATCCAAATTTCTAACCTTGGTAGCAAGAGCATTTGGAAGATTAGCTGCACCGCCAGAAGTATAACTATCTTCGAAAGTCTCTCCGTTAATAATAATCCGCTCCACTCCTGTCAAAGAAGGAATTAACTTTTTTTGATGATCGATAACTACAATAGCATCCTTCACATATTCTGTAGCTACACCTATTGGACTCCAAGTATAAGCATAGTAAGAAGGAGCATTCGCACTTTGGGAAAGGGCTCCAACTCTCATCTTCATTCGTTCAAGCTTATCATTTCCATAGCATTCCTTGAATTCATTGTATAATGCGCATCCCAATACATTCACGTATCCAGGTGCAATTCCAGTCTGTAGCAAAAAGCCTTGTTCAGCATTTTCAGCAAGCTTAATGATATCATCTGTTTCTTTCACATACTCCGTCAAATTCGCATAATGCGCGTTGTTATCTGTTGCTAGTTTAGCAATTCTAGGTGCCTGGCTCCCTGGAAGACAGTCTAAAATAACATCTGCTTCACTAAATACAGTATCCATTTCCTCGTTAGAATGTTCTAGCGGCATTAAAAAAGATTTAATGCTAAGGTCACGAGTTTTCCCTTCTATGATCCAGTTCATAGATTCCCTCAGGGATCGTTCATTGATATCACCTATATAAATGGTTGGCTTCATGGCAGAATTACAGGCCAATATTAGAGCGGCAGCACGACCGATACCTCCTGCACCGCATATTACTATGGTAGGATTCATTACTTGTGGCTTTTTTTATCACATTAAGAGATAAGGGTCTCTAATGCTAAGATTTAGAATATACCAAATGTATACTTTTCAATGATACAATTAAAAAAATAGATTTTTTTTATGATCCATAAACCGAACATATGATAAAAATCAAAATTTCTAAACGATTTAAAATCATGGTGAAAATGTATCATCAAGACATATTACGATTATTTATTATATGTAAATTGTTAATTAATAGTTAAAAACAATTGTTAAAAAACTTTAATATTTAAAAATTAAGATTACCTTTACATCGTCCCAATGACAAGTATTAAGTAATGTAGTTATAGTTCCCATTCCAAAAATTGATTATGGCACGTAAGAAGCGCGTTTCCAAACGAAAAAGAACGCTTAACCTTAAAGATGAGAGATGGAGAAGGTTCACTGGACTTTTCTGCTGGCTGGTTGCAATTTATTTAGCAATCGCATTTGCTTCCTATTTATTTACCTGGAAGATGGATCAAGACAAGGTGTTGAAATTTTCTTGGATGGTGCTTTTTGAAGGAGAATTAGGTGTTAATAACTGGCTAGGTAGATTAGGCGCAGTTGTTTCCAATGCTTTTTTCTACTGGGGATTTGGCTTGCCATCAGTAACGACTGTGTTTTTACTGTTTAGACTTGGGTATGATTTAATAAAGAAAAGAAGATTAGGACCGTTTTGGAAATTGACTGGTAATGTGATCATGATTTCCTTGTTTCTTTCTTTATGTTTAGAATTCGTATTTAACAACTCTGAGTTTACTTGGGGAGGCGCATTCGGTGAAAGTTCTTACATATGGCTTAGTAATTTCTTAGGAAATCTAGGGCTTTTAGTAATGATTATTTTTATTACGGCAGCATATGTAATATGGAATTTTAATCCATCGTTTTCATTAGCGGGATTAGATCTTCCTTTTAAAGTGGGAAATCCACTTGACAAATTGACAAATATTAAATTTAAAAATACAAAAGAAGCGAAAGCAGTTCCATCCCAGAAACTGGCGCAAGAAGGAGATCAGGCTGAGGATTACCTCAGACCTGATCTATCTTCCAAAAAAACAAAGAGTAATGATTTCGAGGTCGTTTCAGAAACCGATTTACCTGAAGACACTTCCAAGAATTTTGGATCAGGACTGGAGTTTGATGTTATTCAACAGAACTCCAGTCCGAAGCCAAAAATTGAAATGGATTCGGAACTTGAAATTACAGCAGCAAACGGTGAAGGCTTAAATGCGCATTCTGCAATAGGTCAGCTCACTGATGATTCACGAAGCACACCTGGGGTTCCTAACAAAATGGATCCTTATGACCACACGCTAGATCTTTCTAATTATAAAATGCCTGTTCTTGATTACTTAAATGATCATGATGAGAATAATGTAGAAATTGATCGAGGTGAATTAGAGGCAAACAAGGACCAGATTATCGAAACTTTGCTTCATTACAACATCAAAATTGTAAAGATACGAGCAACGATAGGACCTACTGTTACTTTATATGAAATAGTACCTGCGCCAGGCGTGAAAATCTCTAAAATTAAAAACTTAGAAGACGATATCGCCTTGAGTCTTGCAGCATTAGGAATAAGAATTATTGCTCCGATTCCTGGTAAAGGAACGATCGGTATTGAGGTTCCAAATAAGAAAAGCCAGATTGTATCTCTAAAAGAGTTACTGAAATCTGAAAAATATAGAGACACTAAAATGCAATTACCTATTGCATTAGGTAAAACCATTGCGAATGAAGTATTCATCGCGGATCTTGCGAAAATGCCTCACTTGCTGATAGCAGGTGCGACAGGTCAAGGTAAGTCTGTGGGTATCAATACCATTTTAATGTCCTTGCTTTACAAGAAGCATCCATCAGAATTAAAATTGGTTCTAGTCGATCCTAAACGTGTAGAGCTTCCTATTTATAATGACATTGCGAAGCACTACTTAGCGAAGTTACCAGGAGAAGACGAAGCCATTATTACAGATACCACGAAAGTTATTCACACACTGAATTCTTTGTGTATCGAGATGGATAATCGTTATGAATTGCTTCAGAAAGCAAGAGTAAGAAACATAAAGGAGTACAATAAGAAGTTCCAGGATAGGAAGTTAAATCCATTAGAAGGACATAAGTTTTTACCATTCATCGTATTGGTAATTGATGAGTTTGCAGATTTAATAATGACTGCAGGTAAGGAAGTAGAAATGCCTATCGGAAGATTAGCACAGTTAGCGAGAGCAGTAGGAATTCACTTGATTATTGCAACTCAGCGACCTTCGGTTAAGATTATCACTGGTTTGATTAAAGCCAACTTCCCAGCAAGATTAGCTTTCAAAGTAACATCTGTAGTGGATTCAAGAACGATTCTAGATGCGAAAGGTGCAGATCAACTGATCGGAAGAGGAGATATGCTTCTATCAATCGGAGGAAATAATGTTCGGATTCAATGCGCATTTGTCGATACTCCTGAAGTAGAGGAAGTGATTAGCCATATTGCGGGCCAACAAGGATATGAGACTCCATATATGCTTCCTGAATTCCAGGGAGAGAATGAAGATGGAAATGGAAAAGCAATTAGTTACTCTGATCTCGATCCTATGTTCGAGGAAGCTGCAAAGTTAGTAGTGGGTAATCAGTCAGGGTCAACTTCTATGATACAAAGAAAGTTATCGCTTGGATATAATCGAGCGGGTAGAATTATGGATCAGATGGAATCACTAGGTATAGTGGGCGGTGCTCAAGGTTCTAAACCAAGAGAAGTGTTCTTCTTCAGTGAGCCTGAATTGGATTCATTTATGGAAAAATTAAAGAAATAATTTTATCTAGAATCACATGAACTGCGTGATTTTAGAGTAGTATTTTTGACCTCTTGCTCTCGCAAAGCAAGGAATGATAATTGAATAAAGCCCTCTGGTGTAGTATCTGAGGGCTTTTTCGGTTATATATGAAAAACTTTCCCAATTATTCGTTTCAGAGACTTTAACATCATTGCCTTTTCTCCAATCCAATTAGATTCTAATTCTGAGTTTTATAATGTTTAAAACATCTTTCCAAGAGGCTACCTTTTGAGAGACCAAAATTAGGTTAATACTCCCAGATTAGCTCAGAAATAAAAATTGCTTACTTTCAAAAAGAAATCCATTGAAAAAAGCAGTATTATTGGCAATAAATACCACCTATGGTGTTAAATCTAACGCATATTCAGGTACAGTTATTCAGAATTCAATAACAATAGAGGACTTGTTCGCTCCGATTTAACAAAACATTAAAATGTAAATTAAAACTAATTAGACTTAACTTTCGTCTTAATTATAACAAACAGAAACAACAATGAAGTATTATATAGCATCAGTACTATTCGTATTATTAGGATTCAACATGAATTCGCAAAGCAGCGTAGACATTAAAGATCCTCAAGCCAAAGTTATACTTGATAAGATTTCTAAGACTTTAGAATCCTATTCAAGTGTAGAGATGGATTTCGAATTAGAAATTTCATTCCCAGGAATGGAAGCTGAGATTCAAACAGGTAAAATTATCCAACAAGGTGATAAGTACTATGTAAATATGGATATGCAATCTGTATATTCGGATGGAACCTCACTTTGGTTACATATGAAAAACAATAATGAGGTACAATGGTCTAATGCAGAATCTGCAGCAGCTGGAGGTTTTATGGACCCTAGCTCATTGCTTAATATGTATAAAACAGGAGAATATGCTTATGCCATTACTGGAGAAGCTAGTGGAGTTCAAAGTATAGAATTCAAACCATTAGATAGTTCTTCACCGTATTCTAAAATGAGATTAGAAGTGGTAAAAGGCAAAAACGAAGTGAAACAGATGACCGTATTTGCAAAGGATGCATCTAAATATACAATGAAAATAAAAGAGATCATTTCAAATAAAACATATCCTGACGAGACTTTCGTATTCAACAAATCGAAATATCCAGGAGTACATGTGGAAGACTTAAGAATAGATTGAGTTTGGTTAGAAGTAAAGGCGATGGGAGGAGTCTCATCGCCTTTTTTTTATGTTAAAAATGTTTTTTTTGGTTAATGAATAGAGGAAGACCTGATAATCCGAGTCTTATATATATAACCAAACAAAATCAAACTATATGAAATCAGACAAGATATTGCTAATGGCGCTATTTGTCCTATTGATTTCGTCGTGTGAGAAAGATGATCCTATTCTAGCAGAAGAGGTTAGCCCATCTTTATTCAAATCCACTTTAGTATGGCAACCAGAACTATTAGAGTACTTTGAAATTACGCATGACTCTCTTCCGAAAAGCATCGATATAGAATGGGACACTCCCACGGAAATGGAGTTTGATGAAGAAGCATTCTATGAAGGTTTCGGTTACGGTGTTATGCGAATTGCTGAAGGAGATACTACCTACTCAATAGGAGCCTCTCAGATTACGGGTAGTGATACCAGCTTTGTTGGCTTCACGATTTTCGGGAATATCGAAGAGAGAACTTACAATTATGTATCCTTAGACATTTTCGACTTTTTACTGTCAGGTAAAATTGCTGAGCCAGCTGATGGTTCTGTATTGCCTGTTATAATGGATCCTCACTCCACCATTTCTTCTGACCTTGCTTCCGCTGCACAGATCGGAAAAGTGGACTGTTCAGGTTCTACTTTTAAGATCAATGAATTCAATAAAGAAACAGGAGAAATCTCTGGAAGATTTACTTTGTCTATGGTCTTAGTAGATGACAAAGGAAAACCAACCATCCCAATGTTAAAAGTTAAAGATGGATATTTCAACAAATTAAAAATTTACGAAGTTTCAGAATAAGCGACCTCCTTCTCCTAATGCTAAGGATCAATGTTTATTTGTTCTTTAACTTGAGTGTCATTCTTTTCTGGTGTCTAAAAATATCCAGCGTCATAGAATCACCAGAAAGATTCTTGTCATACTGTTTGATCAACTCTGATATGTTTCTGATTCGCTCCTCCCCTAGCCCAACAATAGCATCACCAGCCTGAATTCCTGAAGATCCTAACTTACTTCTATACTGTACACTTAAGACAATTACACCTTCCATATTAGGCAAGCCTGATGCCGACTGTTCTGCTAAAGATTCGACATTCTTAAGGCTTCCTCCAAGCCATTCCACTAGATTACTCGATTCTTCATCACTAGATTTATTTACTAGTTTGGGAATATCTGGATGTTTAGCAATGGCTTTTAAGCTTTCTTTTTGCACTCCAAAATTATCCATTCTAAAATTCTTAAAACCAATATCAAGCGCTTTAGATGTAGATTCTACAGAGAAATCGCCTGATGCCGGATGCTTAAACATAGGATCTCCTGCTACACTATTCTGATCTGTTTTATTCTTTTGGGCTAACTGCAATGCGGCATCGTCAGGAAATAAATTGTAGTCTACTTCCTTGCCCCAGCCTTTCAGTCTAATATCGAAGTGCTTTGTCATCATGATATTGTGCTTGAAAACATCCTCACTATTATCAAACCAAACATGTGGATGGAATCCATTATTGACCATGATATTATTTTCTACCACTCTGTAATAACCTTCTCGAAGTTTGATGCCCCCATTTAAGCAAAGATTATTATAGATATGATAATTAGTAGAGCCGTCATCTAGGTCAATGTCCCAACCATGGTCACAACGAAATCTGTTGTTCCGAATAATAGTAGTCTCCACTGCATCCCAGTAAGGCATTTCTGGATTCGCATGTACTAGACTATCCGTAATACTTCTGTTAGGATACCAAAATCGATCTCTTCCCCAAGAATTAAAAGCACCGTGATCGCTGGTTTCTAAAACTGTATTAAAAACATCATTATTTTCTATCAAATGTCCACCCCAAGTTCCCTCACTAACATTAATCCCGGCTCTAGGGACATCATAGATCGTATTATGATCCACATGAATATTCATTGCCATAGAAATCTGTACACCAGCAACTTGTTTCTCTACACGTCCGATTCTATAAATCAGGTTATCGCTGACTGTGCAATCTGAAGGATATAAATCATTCGCTGGACCTCTTTCTTTGTCCATTTGATCAAAAGGTACGAATTCTCCATACTGGAAAGATGGAGAACGAACAGCGGAAGTATCACCTACAAAACTTACAGCGGAAGCACCACAGTTATAAATGTGATTACCTTTGATTTTCACATCTCTATTGTATCCATTGACATAAATAACGTTCCCTCCTAAATTAGTAAACTCACAGTTTACCACTGAACAATGCATTGCGCCATCCATTGTTATTGCTCCTCCTCTATAGATTGTCCAATCGCTACGTAACAATTGGTCGTAATCCTCCATGAATGTTCTCATCGTCTGTTCAAATCGGATACCTTCGATGTGCACATTTTCGACTGGTGAATCCTGCGAACCACTAAGATTAACAAGATGCTTCAAAACAGATACTTCTACGACTGCATTATTTAAGTTAACTCCTTGCTCAGCCATCAAGTATAATTTCTTCTCAGACTTATCATAAAACCATTCCTTTTCTGCATCTAATTCCTCGAAAATATTTTCAACCATTCTTATTTCTGGATGCATCTTAGATGGTCTATTATTCTGATGACCACCTTTTAAAACAACCTCACCTTCACTATCAACGCCAGTTATTTCAAAATGAAATCCGCCCCATCGACCATTATGCATTGCATGGACAAATCCACCTACTGGATTCTTCCAAGTTGCCACACGCTGTTTATCTATTGCATCTTTCGCATAACCTTGCCAATAGCCTCCATTCTCATTATAATTCGGATATCTTGCTAAAACCTGTTGGCTTCCATCGATAAATAATTGATTAAAATCAAGATCTTCAGACACCTCGGCAACCCAGATATTATTTTTATAAACTTTCCAATTGATATCCAGAACTTTTGATCCTTTCACAATGACCTTATCCGCTCCTGCTCCCACAAGTGAAAGATTTCCAAGTTCATGAGTGATCTGCAATGGCTCCATTAAATGGTAGCTTCCTTCTTGAAGGTGGACGGTTACATTTTGATCTGAATGAACTCTAAAGCCAGCAACTAATTCAAATGCTTTCTTAATGGTTTTCACAGGAGCACCTACAGTACCAATATGACTATCATTCCCATACGGACTGACATAGATATCGGTGTTTAGGTTAGTGAAACTATTTATTAAGGCAGATAATAAGATCAGTATAGGATAGATGATCATTTTAAGCATTCAGGTATGTTTTTGTTCTTAAATTTTCAGAATAAATCAAATTCAGATTTAAAGATATAAGAATTTTATGCTTTTCATTGTTAAGCGGGACATAGCTATGGAGAAATAAAACTTCCTAATTCAGCGTACTATTTGGACTTCCATTTTTCATACTCTAAAACAAGCCATTTTCATTCGGTGAATGCTTTTCAATAACTTGACCTAAATCCCACAATTCAACAATTTTATCTTCAACGAAGCGAAAAATGTGAACAACTGCAATGTTCATCTCTTCTTTTTCAACAAGTGAATGGGTAATAATGGTATCACCGTCTTTGTAGCAATATTTAATGACAATTGCTTTATTTGGACTCTTTTCATGAGCATCGGACATTGCTTGTTCTAAAGCAGCACGATCTCCTTTGAAATATTGGTTATGATGAATAAAATCTGATGCAACAAATTTAGAAAATGCTTCTTCGACCTTACCACTTCCAGCTAACTCAAGGAATAATTTTGCAATTTCTTTATGAGTCATCATTCTAATTTACATCTGCAACAGGTGAAATCATGATGTGTGCTCTGTGAGTTCCAGGGTTCATGATCCAAGGGTGATTCGCAGCTATAGGTCTTTCTGGCAAACCTGTAGAAGCAGCTGTTGCCCAAGGCATGTAGACTACATATCGGTATTTTGCACCATCTACGATGGATGTTTCTGGATCATACATTGTTTCTCCTCCATAATAAATATGTAAGGTTGAGCCAGTTTCTCCCATCGATAATTTACCTGATTTAACTTCTTCTTCCCGAATATCGAATATTTCAGTTGCTGATTTTCCTTCTGCCTTAAGCGCTCTACCTCTTGCCATAAATGGTTCAAGACTCTGGTGATAGCATGCTGCACTGAATCCTTTCTTCTTAGGATCATCTGCAAGACATATTAATTCATTACTCCCTTCTTTCATGGTAACAAACTCGCCAGCCATATTATAACCTATAACCGTGCATTCAGCTCGATGCTCTGCAGGTGCAGCCATTACTGCAGTTGCAATTAAAGCTTCATCTGTACTAATCTCTTGTAAATTCGGATTTATAACTGTCACTTCCTCAGTAGCCTTTTCTGTTTTATTTTGAACCGAAGATTCGCATGAAAACAAGAAGGTAATGGTCATGAATAAAAACAATGCTCTGATCATAAGATAGAATTTAAATATTGAATATTTGAAAAGATTAACAAGCTGTAGTTATCAAGATAATCTATTTTTAAAACTTATAAAAATCCTGCTACATCCTATTTTCGGCATAGAATGCCTAAACTTCTATTAAGCACATTAAAATCGTAATCTTGCTTACAACATTGACCTAAAAATAAACCGTCTACTTACCTAATAAAAATTAAGTTGCTGGCTCGTGCTTCTTGAAAACATTCCAACCGTACCAAGCAATATAAAGGAAACAAACTAATGGAAGAATGAAAGAAAAATTGACCTCTGTAACACCCATAATCGTTGTGTCTGCTACTCCATTTCCACCAGCATCAATGATTATCCCTTGGAGTTTAGGCATCAAAGCACCACCTACGATCGCCATCACTAATCCCGCTGAACCTACTTTAGATTGCTCTTCTGTCAAATCACCTAACGCTATTCCATATATCGTCGGGAACATAAGTGACATGAAGAATGAAATACCCACTAGACAATAAAGTCCAGTCATGCCTTGGATAAATATCGTCCCTGCAACAAAAAGACCTGCAAGTAATGCAAAGTACATTAGTAGTTTTCCTGGACTTAAAAATCGAAGTAAATAGGTTCCAATTGCACGTCCTACGGTGAACAATACGAATGCAGCCATCTGATAATATCCAGCAGTTACACTATCCATACCTATTGCTTCTGCATATTGATAGATGTATGTCCAACACATAATCTGTGCGCCTACGTATAGAATCTGGGCAAGAACACCTAGTACATATTTTGAGTTTTTACTTAATGTTGCAAAGGTTTCACCAATACTCGGCATACCGCCTTCTTCCTTAGACTGAGGCATTTTACTGACAACGAATAGTACAAAAATACCGATCAACACCAATCCTAAGATAACGTAAGGATTTCTGATGACCATTAAATCTGATGTCTTAATCAGTATTTTCGACGCCTCATCTAATGCACTAAAATCCTCTATATCATCTGATTGCAAGTTCTTTAAAACAAATTGTTGTGCGACAAACAAGCCCGCCATAAGGCCGACTGGATTGAATGACTGTGCTAGGTTCAATCGCTGAGTCGAGGTTTCTTTCGCCCCCATAGCAAGAATATATGGATTCGCCGAGGTTTCTAAGAATGCCAAACCAAAAGTGAGGACATACAGACCTAGACAGAAGAATACAAAACTCTCAGACTGAGCCGCTGGATAAAAGAGCAGTGCACCCGTCGCGTATAAGGCCAGTCCAATTAAGATTCCCACTTTATACGAATACTTCCGCATGAACAAGGCAGCCGGTAATGCCATACAGAAATAGCCTCCATAGAAAGCCATTTGTACCCAGGCCGCTTCAGAATTAGAAAGTTCTAGTACTTTCTTGAATGCCTGAACCATCGGATCTGTTACAGCATTAGCGAAACCCCAAAGTGCGAATAAAGAAGTTACAAGGATAAATGGAATGAGTACCTCTCTGGACACTACGGGGATCTTAATACTTTTGCTCATTTGGTTTAAAGTTTTGTATAAATAAAAAAGGTTTGTTATGTGATATTAACCAATTGCTTAGTTTATCACCAACTAAAATATAGAAATAAATTGAAAATGGTAAGATTAATAGTATTCATAAGGAATTCAAGTGCAATTCGCTGATAATTTTTCACACAGCAACAGATAAATTAACAATTGAAAACTAGCTAATTAGGTTAACCTAGCTTGTTGTTACAATATCACAAGACGCTGAGATCCTATTTTTCCATCGACCGTTATTTGTACAAAGTAAATGCCTGATGACCAACCCTTTGTCTGAATGGTCATAGCATTATCACTTGATGTTTCTTGATAAATTATGGCACCATTTGTTGATATAACTTTCACGTTTGCTCGAGGTTCTGGAGCAGATTCCCACGAGATATTGACTTCATCGATTGTAGGATTAGGAGACAGTTTAAAATCAAAAAAAGCTTTACTTATATTATTCGTACTTACAGAATTGACATCCGAAATTAAAAGCACACGAGTAGATTGCGCACTCATTTCTGTTGTTGACTCCCAGTTTTCAAAGCCTCCTTTTTCATTTATAGAAATCATTCCCATTTCCTCATCATTATATAGATCAGTAACCTTATAATTCCCAGGTAATAAGGTGGAAGCCTTTAGTGACAATGATGCATTCGATAGTTGTGTTGCCAAATTTGAAACCACCACAATTCCTTCATTTTCATAGATTCGTGCAAAACTATACACATTTGCTTCAGAGCTTTCAACATCTAAATAATATCCTCTTCTTAATGCCTTTTGCTCATTCCTAATACGGATTAATCTCTTGTAATGGTTCAGAAGAGAATTAGGATTATTCTCCATGACCACTACGTTATTCGTCACATAATTAGATCCTGCATTATTCCATGGAGTGGATGTGGAAAATCCAGCATTAGCAGCATCAGACCATTGCATAGGTCGACGAATATTCTCATGGGCACCTGTTCCACTCATATTAACTTCCTCTCCGTAATACAAAAAAGGAATACCAGGCAGAGTCAGGTATATAGACGCCGCCAATTTTAGTTTACTAACACTCGAACCCAATATGTCATAGACTCTGTCCATATCATGGTTGGAAAGAAAAGTACCATATTGCAAAGAAGGATACGAGGCATTAACGTTCAGCATTTGTTGTCGAACACTAACTGAATTTTCATTAATAACCGCATTCAAAATATGACCCGCTAAATCAAATTCAAAACAAACATCTAATCGTTCATTTTGTACATATGGAATGATGGAAGCGGTATTCGACCAAACCTCGCCGATGCTAAAAGCATCTGCATTATTAGACTTGTACACTTCATCAAATTCTTCTAGTAATGAAAATGTGCCTGATGTATTCTCTAAAACCGTCCCATCTTCTATCAAGTATTTAATTGCATCCAGCCGAAAACCATCTACGCCTTTATCCAACCAAAAGTTGGCCACATTAAACATCTCCTCCTTGACGTCTGGATGATTGTAATTCAGATCTGGCATACCGCTCCAGAATAGTCCATAGTAATAATCAGATCCGCTACCATGCCATACACCTTGACCCCAAGGTCCTGAAAAATTGGGATTATCTTCTGACCAAATGTACCAGTCTCGGAAACCATTCGAATTAGTTTTTGATTGCGTAAACCAAGGATGCTGGTTAGAAGTATGATTCAGAACCAAGTCAATAATCACTTTTATACCTCGATTATGTGCTTCTTCCAAAAATGCCGTAAAATCTTCCATCGTCCCATAGTCTGGTTCTGTTTTATAATAATCCGTAGCATCATATCCATGATAACTTGGCGACTCCATCATGGGCATTAACCAGATAGCAGTAATTCCTAAGTCCTTATCAGTATTGGGGTCTCCGTCATTTAAGTAGTCTAGTTTTTCTATTATTCCTCGAAAATCACCGATTCCATCTCCATCACTATCATAAAAACTACGAACAAATAATTCATAAAAGACTGCATCGTTCCACCAATGTGTATCATAATCTGTATTCAGATTGGGATTGCATTCATCACAACTATTAAAACAATAAATTGGTGGATTCGCAGAACCTAATTCGACTGTTAAAGTTCTGTTGTTCGTCCCATTTTCACCTTCTATTGAGCAATCAAGCGGCAAGGATTCCGTATCTAATGACTCATTTCCATTGACAAATAGATATTCATAGTTACCTGCTGGCAGCATTAAGTTGACCTCGTAAGTATTATCACCATTCACATCCACGAGTTTTGTGCTTGATGCGTCCCAGTCTGTTTCATAGCCAGCTGCTTTCTGAAAATTTCCCATTACGTGAACACCTTCAGGAGAGACGGTTTCACCATTCATATTAACTGCCAATTTAATCATCCCTACACAGCCATTAAATGGTACCGACGGAATTACAAGGTCCTTATCTCCTACTGTAATTACTCTATTATTGGTATTCCCTACGGAACACTCAACTGGTGGATTTTCATCTTTCCCCCATTCTTTTCCATTAATAAACTTGTACTCGTAAGTACCAGAAGGCATTTCTAGCGTTAAAGAATAGACCTTGTCACCATCCGTATCATCGAGCCTTGTTGTGCTTGGATTCCAATTATCACCAAATCCAGCAACCGACTGAAAACTGCCAGCTATGTGAATGCCATCATTAGATATGCTTTCCTTGCTCATATCCACCTGGAAGGTTACTGCGACTGATTGAGCCAATGAAGTTAAAGTAAAGAAAAGTAGCGTCACTAGGAAAACAGAGCTTTTACTGAACATTGGAATACACATGCGTCTGACTAAATTTTATAATGATTATTGTCAATTTTTACTCTTCTATTCTAAATGAATGACAATTTTTAAAGGAATAAAAATACTCTATTTCTTGCGATTACATTACAGTTAAGATTATTCTGCTGCTTAGTCTTCTATCATTGACATCACTAAGATGTATAGAATGACTTGAATTATTCAGCAATATCTACAAAGAGGCTCGACTATTCTAGTAACGACTTTTTACTCTGAAAAGGCTTAATTTTATTGGCTTTAATGGACAAATACAAAAAGACCGTACATAAGATGAATAAAAATGATATGGATAAAATGGAATCCTCTATCCCATAAATACTGCCCGTAATTAATTCTGGCCCCTCAAATTTGCCTTTTAGAATTGCGCCAATATCCTCTAATCCTGACAAGTTAGATCCGTAAAAAGGCTGTGCGAAATTCCACCCCAAATGAAATGCGAAAGGTAGCCAGACACGACCAGTATAAGTATACATGATTCCATGTGCAAATCCGAAAAGTAGTCCAAGTAGAACAGACAGGATGGTTACATTGTCATTAAAAATGTGTGGCAACTCGAATAATACAGAGATTATTGCTAATGCGATATATGTCCCGATCCAATTTTCTAAAATTCTATAGAGAATTGCTCTGAAAAATATCTCTTCTATTAATGCTGCAATAACCAAGAATGAAAATGGTGCTAGAAAATAGGAGAACCCCGAAAAACTGATTACTTGATAGTAGCCCAGCGCATAAAGTATCAGGATAACTAGGGATAAGATGGAAAAACCTAAGAGAAAACCTCCAAACAATTCTAGGATGAGGTTCTTTCTTGATAACTCCGTAATCTTTCTTTTCTCATAAAATTTAAATAAGAAATAGTAGCTTGTTAATAAGACAACGACAGAGAAATAGTTGACAATTGTATCTGATATAGGCTTAGAAGAGATTAGACTCTGAAGTATTGGTTTTGATATGAAATCTTGAATACCAATTAATACCGCTAAGCAAATTCCGATTCCTAGAACAATCTTGGTGATGGGGAAGTAAAGTACTTTTTTGAGGATTTTATTCATGTATTTTTCTGGAATATCTTATTTACTGGGATCAATTTTAACTTGTCTTTCCAATTCAGAAAGCTGCTTTTTATTTTAATTCAAATCTCATTGAGGTCTAATTTTCTTTGGAGATATAGACATGACTAAACTTTTTGGTTTCCCTTGTTCTGCAATAAGATGTTCATTTCGGCTATCAGAAATTGCCACCGCTTCTAATATCATCTTTTCCAATGCACTTTTAGGAAATGTTTCCAAGTCTGTTATTTTAATATGCCTGATCAACTTACCTTTTCCTTCTAATTTTAATGGTGGATTCTTCAATTCAGCACCCCGATTAAATCCAAAATTCACATGCTTAGAATAAACAGCAATATGACAAAAAGCATCTTTTAATTTCTCAGACTTAGCATACGCTATAGCTACCGCATTATAGTTATCCCATATGAGTTCATTTGCTTCCGGAATTAATTCTGTCATAAAATCTCTTAACGCTAAGGTCAAGTTCTGAATCTTCTTGTTGTAAGGCTTAAGAAATGTTTTTAATTGCGGATTTGCTTTCATTTTTCGAGTTAAAGAGTAAGACAGAACAATAAGGTAATCATTGCAGCACGGATTTTTATTTATATTTTAGATTTTTAATGTAGTTATGAATCATTCAACGTCAAAAGTTACTGAAATGAAATTCCAATTCTCTTTTGCTATCTTTTTGTTTTTTATTAATTCTTACGCCCAAACTACCGTTGAGTCGCATATGCTAGGACATAGCTTAATGGACCACTCATCTCCTACTCAACAAACAAAAATAGCTTACTGGATCCATCAGTTTGCTACAGAAGCAGGTCACACCTACGAGTCAACTGGTCAATTTGGTTCCATTTGGGACTTTGCTAATTTTAATCCACAATCGAATTGGGGCAGTCCTGGCATTCCTAGTTCTTGGGATAGTTCTTCTGAAACATTCGCAGCAGCAAATTTGAATAATTTCATGTTCACCGTTTTTAATTATGTCCAAGATCTACCACCAGATGAAGTTTACTACACCTTACCTTCATCAGTATTAACAGCATCAGAAAGACTAATTGATTCCATTCATAATTACCAGCCAGGCGATGATATTTTCATCTATGAAAATTGGCCAGATATGGCTCCCTTTACAGCTGAAACACCTTTCGAACCCACTGCTGCAGAATACACAGCATATAACACCTATCTGCTAGGTGACTTCCATGATTGGTGGATAGATCTTCATGATCTCGTTATTACTTCACACCCTGCAGACCAAGTAAAAATGATCCCTGTAGGACCAGTCATCGCAGAGTTGATGAATTCTGCGCCTTACGACACTATTACAGTTAACTTGCTATACGAAGACAATGCTCCACACGGGCGAGAAAGCATCTATTTTCTAGCAGGCTTAGCTACTTACATGGGTATATTTGGTGAAAAAGCACCTAATACCTATACCGTCCCTAGCAGCATCCATCCGCTTATTTCCGCTAATTATTCAGCAATCATAGATGAATTCTGGGACTACTTTATTGCATTTAATGATGCCAATGGAAATAATAGGGTCTTCGGAACTCCAACAAGTACAAGTGATGTAGATAATGACAATGTCGATGATTCCATTGATAATTGTGTCAACACATATAATCCAGATCAAGCAGATTACGATAACGATGGCGTGGGTGATTTATGCGATACTCCATTAAATAAAGTCATCGTAGATCTAGGAGTATTATATACCGAAGATGCAGAAGGCATATTAATGAAAGGTCGAGATGGAAATTGTTATTTACTCTACATTAACGAAATGGGAGTTCTAACTACGGAAGCAAGACCTTGCCCTTAAGTATTGGGCTAGTTAATTCTTCTCAATAGCTCATAGAAACAAAAGAGGCAGATAAGAAATAAACGCATAGCTTATTCCTCATCTGCCTTTAATCTATGGCGATTCAAATAATTCTTTTTATTTTATTTCAATACTCCCCCTGTACAAGTTAATTTCCTCCACCATTTGTCCATCTTTTAGTTCAGTGAGTACCCAAGTATCTTTACTTTTCCCAGCTTTCAATCTCCATGTAAAAGAAGGATCGGCCAATCGTCTTTTCAAATTCCTTGGAAATGCATCCGCAGCTCGAGCATCTTCCCATGTTCTTATTACTTCGAAGATCGCGTCTTTCTGAGGGCAACTTTCTACTTCTTTTTGATTTAGAATCAGACTGTAAGTTGTTCCCATACCAACTGATATTGCCTGAATATGCTCATATTGTTCCACCGTCGCATCCGAATTAATTGGGAAATTACTTCCCATTCCCACGGGAAAGAAATTAGCATAAGTAACATCACGTAAATCTTTACCCTGACTAGTAGCACTTCCCCACTCTCTGGTATCTGCATCATATAAGTTTTTTCCACCTCCGACATTCCAGATACTTTGGTAGTGCCAAGAACCTTCTGACAAGGTTGCACCAGTAAATCGAATAGATGGCAAGCCTAATTCGTCGGCTCTTTCAAACATTTTGCGGAAAAACCGTTTCGTAGAGTAGTAACCATGTCCGTTGTTAAACAGAAATTCCTGCCCGTCGAAATCATAGTATCCTAACCCATTCAGATAACAAACATCAGCATAATACTCAGCGATTTTATCTTGCAGTTCCATATTAGGAATTAGGCCATCGTACCCATAATTCAATGTTACTTGTAACTTATAGATGGTATCATTTTCCTTGTGAGTCGTAGGAGTCGTCCCCCAGTATCCTCGCTTCACATTTAAAAGTCTATACGGTTCCTCTGTTGAGACACCAAGGTAGAAGATCAATTCTTTACCGATTTTAATCATGTTCAAATTCTCCGCGTGCCCTTCCCAACTCGCGATCTCTTCCAAGTGTGTAGGATCATCCACGAAAATCAAGGTATCCGTCGTGCTCATATCCTTCGTCAATATACGTTTTTGCTGATAACACAAACTGTCACTAGGAACTGGACTTGCATCTTTGGTTCCGGGCGCTAGCGCATTCGTAATCGGCGTTCTTCCTATACTAATTCCATGGGCAGCGGCCAACTCCGAAAACTCCTTATGTGATTTATTTCCAGCTGTCAACTTAATTGGTTTATTCTCAAAATCCTTTCCATCGATATAGCCTTGATTACCTCGATCTGGTCTTAAAAAACCTTGATCATATAAACTAATCGTTTTAAAACCTAACCTAGATGTATATGAGATGATGCTGTCATTCAGATTGCCACTTGTAAAAGCATCTGGAACAAATGCAGTCGGATCTTTTACCCATTTTCCATTAATCGTAGGATAAGGCAAGTCTTCCGCCTTTACAATGTCATGAATCACATCCATCAAAACTGTGCTATCTGGGCTTCCATACAAAGCAATTGAAGATCCGATATAATCGATGCCAGGTAATGGTTGAACTTCCAAGTGATTCGGCGTATTCGCAGCCATGTTAGGTATTAAGGAATAGTAAACTTCCCTTTCGAAAGTTCTATCTCTAGAATGATAGTTAATCGATATCCTTCCTTGCTCATCGACGATCGCTGAATTACCATACACAATTCTATAATACGGTTCTTTATGTGCATAAAAGGCAACATCGCTAATTCCATTTCCGCCCAGCGTAAAAACCTGTCCTTCGTGTAAGGAATCTGGAAGCGGATAAAGTTCTGAATCAGGAGAATGTATGACGTACTGAAAAGGAGCTGCATCTGCTATTGTTTCTGAAGTCCCGCCCAAGGTATTATCATCGAGGGCTAACATTCCGATGCTGTAATTAACAGCCTCACTTGTATCTCGTGCAACTCCAATTATTTCACCGAATAAATTAGTGATATTCGTGTGATATGGGCCCCATTGTATGCCATCTATACCATTTCGAGGTGAGAGAGACTTGAGGGTAAACTTGAAATATTTTTCTTCAGGAGAAACGTTAATCTCAGCTACTGAACCATTCGAATAGGCAAGTGTAAGCGTTTTATTAAATTTACTGAAGTCGGCACTAATGGGCTGGTGGTAAATTTTTTCTTTTCCATCATAAAGCTGCATTAATGGTGAAGGTTTTTCCAATGGACTAAATTCTCTATTTAGCTCCTTGGAAATATTTTTCATACTTGTAATAAAGCCATCATCATTGATTTCGATTTTAAAGTAATCTGTACTGAAACTGATTCCCTTTTCATTCGAGCAATTGCAAATCAAAAATGGCAAGAAAAGCAGCAGAAACTGACTTCTCACCTTTATATTCAATGGTGTTTTATTTTTCATGGTAACGTGTTTTCTATATTAAGTTTCTTTTTCTAAAATCAATCTTTTAAATTATAGAAAATATCATTAAACTAAAGTTTTGTTTTTCTGGCGTTTTCTAATTTTTTCTATCCTCATTCGATGGTGACGTTGGAGAATAATTGGATAAAGATTACCTACAATATTAATCAAAAGCGTAAAGACGGCTAATTTAATGAGACCGATTACTAATAAGTAAATGCTGATAAGGCAAATTAAAAGGAAAGGAATTAAATGTCCAAATTCCCCAGGACTGCACATCCATATGTCCTAAACTTATAAGAAGACCGTATGATTGCCATATCAAAAAGGTCGAAGCTAAAGAGAGAAGGACTTTTTTAATCATGCTGTAAGTTTAAGAAATATTTCCTTGGCTTTTCAGAATGGGGGTCTTTGTCAATATTTAATTCCGAATTTTAATTAGAAATCACAGATCAAAATAGGGATGACTTCGCTAAGAATAGGCCTCGGTCAAGTATCTTTTATTCTCTACATAGAATAAGATTAGCAACATACTTTTTAATTTAAAATTCAATGCGGGGTCCTTTAGTGTAAGAATGAGAAGACTAGGTAAGCAATGGTTAATTTTGCTCATTTATATATCTGAAACGGAGATGGCGTCTACATTGACCTAAAAAATAATGAAGTTACAATACTTAATATTTAGTTCTTAGTTGGCAGTCCTAACTATTGTACTTTCTTGAATCCAACATCCAATTTTATACGAACTTCCAGCTTTTATGCTTCTCGAGAAAATATCCTCCTTCTTTGGCATATATTGAGTATAAGTTCTGATTAACTTATTTGCTTCATCCGCAACGGTCGGATCTATTTTCTTCGCATATTGCCATTTATCAATAGCTGGCCATGTTACTATCTGGCTATCGAATCCAGTTCCAGGACCACAAAGTGGCCCACTGCTCGCATACAATTTACCAATTAAAACATATGGTTCTCCCCAGTTCGGTTTATCAGCTGCTGCTGCCAATGCATATTTTCTTGCCTGTGAAAAATTCTTTAAATCACGATAGTAAAGTTTCGAAATTAATAGATTATACTTTGCTCTCTTCTCTGGATCATCTGATCCATCTACATATTCTTTAAATAAATCTACGGCTGCTTTAAAATCACCTTCATTATAAGCATCATAAGCTTTTCTTAGTGGTCCTGCCGCTACAGCTTCTTGTTGTTTCATGCACAAAGCTTGGCGTGCTGCACTTACCGCTTGGAATGCTTCACTACTTTCCGAACATCCACCATACTTAAGCTTCACATACACCCCGACGATCGTTTCACAATCTTCTGGACTATCTAGAAACTCTTGGTAATATTTATTAGTATAGTATTCACAATCATAGAAACCTTTATATCCCTCTAATGCTTCCAATCGAGCTGGTGAATAATCATTAATGATTTTCCAAGCATCACAGATTTTATCTTTTTCACAATTCGCATTTCCATATTCAATGATATCTAGAATCTTATTAGCATATTTCTTTCCTTCATCCATGGTGATTTTTTCATTGAAAATATTCTCTACCAGTAATTTCGTAAATGGATTAACGACGAAATATCCAGTGCTATCTCCTTGGCCATCAATGGCTTTTTTGAATAGCTCATAAATTTCTTGATCATCATTAAATGCTCGATAATTATAAAACATATCGAAGGCTTGTCTTCCTGCCAAGTAATATTCATCTCCAAAACACTCTACACGCTGGTCATAAAGTGCCATGGCCTTGTCCGCCCATTCTTTCTTTACCACACTATCTGTAGCTGTATCATGATAATGCTTAAAAATCTTAAGTCCATCATCGAATTGATATTGAATACGGCCATTAGATCTCGGCGCTAACCTCATTGCTGTCTGCCAGTACTTATAAGATTCGTCGTAGTTCTTCGTCCTCAAAAAATCCTTGTATAATACATATGCAGTCTCTGCTTCATCTTTCTCTGCGGGTGTTATATCTGCAAAACTTGGACAATTTCCTTCATACACTGGCTTCTGTTCCACTGGTGCTTCTTCTACTACCTTTGCCACTTTCGGTGTACAAGAGAATATTATTAAGCTTAAAGAAAGCGCACAAATTAATCGAATCATAGTTTAATATTAAATTGACCTAAAAATATAAAAGCCTCAGTAATAATACCTCATTTCACTTAGAGTTGTTTTGTTCACACCAAAATTTAACTAGAATTCATCTGAGAAGAAAGTCGCGACTTCTTCATTATTTAACCATAAACTCATATCAGATGAAGAAGATTTATACAGGCCGTGAATGGTCACAAAACAGATTTGCACGTTTTCAAGTTGGGATAATTATAGCTTTGCTTTTTGTAATCTATGCATTTAATTATGAAAGTCAGCCGGTCCATTATGATCCAGACTCGTTCACCATAGAACCCGATGAAATCGAGCAGCTAGTGGAAGTATACGTTGAAAAGCCACCGAAATTCAGACAATTTCAGACCTTAGAAAAAGTGAGTGAGCTTGTCCTTGAAAAGCCATTAGAAATTTTTAAGCCCGAGCTCGTCGATACGGATATTATTTCCGATGATGTTACAGACGAAGATATCACTACTTACAAACAGGAACGAGCAGTCCAACTTCCATTGCCAGAAGAAGCGGGGGAAGTGATGCCGGAAATCGAGGCCAGCGGTTTTGTAACTATGGCTGAGAGAATGCCCTTATTTCAGGATTGTTTGGACAAGTTTGAAAATTATGAAGAGCAGCTTGCATGTACTACTGAAAAGTTGATGACTACGATTCGCAATAATCTAAAATATCCAGCATTGGCGCGTGAGAATGGGATAGAAGCGACGGTGATTGGTTCTTTTATTGTGACATCAGAAGGAGAGATTTCTGAGATTAAAGTAGAAAGGTCTACGGAAAAAATATTGGACCTGGAAGTTCTCAAAGTATTTAAGAAGCTACCGAAATTAGTGCCTGGTGAACAGAATAAGAGGCAGGTGAATGTTAAGATGTATATTCCTGTACATTTTAAGTTGAGCACGAATTAATAATACGGCGAGACCACTAGATCGTATCATTTCTAGTTGTAGGTTATCAATTTTGAAAACCACTTGATGGTCTCACTTCCTGTTGAGGCTATCAATGTGGTTTTTTTGGGATTATTAAAAATAAGAATCCGCTGGCTAGAGGACAAGTTTGCAGTTCTTTTTCTTAAGAACCACTATCTCCTATTGTGTCAATATTAATTTCTGTATGCTTATTACGTACTTATCTTTAAGAAGTCGGACAAAATAAATTCCATTAGAAAATCCGCTTAACGGGATTCTACTACTATCACTCTTTACAGCTTTTAATACCCTGCCTGTTACACTTAAGACTTGAACTTCATCATAAGAAGAGGGACTAACTGCTCTGATATTTAAGTATTCCTCAGACCTCGCAGGATTTGGAAAGATTTCAATTTCATTGGTTATTATTTTAGAAACTTGTCTTAAAGATGAACTATTACTTATTGAGAAAATTTCGGTTATCCCATTGTCGCATAAATATTCTTTCGGATGGAACAATATTAAACAACTATCAGAAATAGTAACAGGGCATATGAAATCATAAGTCATAGTCTCGTAATTTCCGCTGGCTAAGATTTCTTCAAATGTTTCCATACTAGCGGTATCTAAAGTATTTACTAGAAAATTAGGACCATGCAAAATTGAATCTTGAATTACCCATTCTTCTCCATTATTCATTGAAAAATAAAGATCCAATTGGCCTTCGAAATCATTTAAAATTGGATGAATAAACACCCCATATTTAGCTTAACCGTATCGCCTGGGTTATATATTTTACCTGCGAAAGAATTTACAAAATGGATATTAACGAAACATTGAGCTTTTACTGAAATAGAACATAGAAAAGCACAAGTGATTATTAGGAAAAGTCGGCGCATAATAGCGTTTCTTTGGTTTAGATATAAAACCCAGATTAGCAAACTAAATTGTGTGAACAAGAAAATTTCAGATGAATTAGGGCTAAGATCTGTTGCATTTCAAGTATGAATTTGCTGCTGGCGGAAATATAACTGGTCTTTTTCTCAAGAAGCAAATGAAAACAATTTCTTACTAAACCTTGTATAAAAAACACTTCATAGCCTCAGCTGGAAGTGAGACCATGAAGTGTTTTTTTCGCTCACAACTCACAGCTATTCCGCAAACAACTCCATCGCCGCTGCATCTGCAAAATGCTTTCCTTCTGAAGTTAAAATATAGACTCCTCCCTTCTCTTCTACCCAGTTCCTTCGCAACAATACTGCAACCTTCTCTAAAAAGTAATCTCTAAACTCCTCTATGTCAACTAAGTCAATTCCCCAAATCGTCCTCAAACGCGTCATCACATACTCATTATATCTCGTCGTTGCATCAATTATTTCTGTTTCCAAATCTGGAGTTCCACTCGTAATTCCACTGATGTACTTTGCATTATGAGCGATATTCATTGACCTTGAACCAACATTAAAGGAATGCGCACTAGGACCGATTCCCAAGTATGGCTTCGATTTCCAATAATTAGAATTATGTACCGCTTCCCATCCCGGCTTTGCAAAATTAGAAATCTCATATTGAAAATAACCAGCTTCTCCTAGCATCTGGATTCCCATATCAAACTGTTCCATCACATACTCATCTGGCGCTTCAACTTCCTTCCCTTTTTCTACCCAACGACCAAGTGCCGTCCCTGGTTCTACCGTCAGAGCATAAGAAGAAATATGTCCCACATCTAAGGCAATTGTTCTCCTTACATTCTCTTTCCATAACTTATGACTCGAGAGAGGGATTCCGAAAATTAAGTCCATGGAGATATTTGTAAAACCTATGCTCTTTGCATCTTCTATGCACGCCAGAGATTCCTCCGCATTATGCGCCCTATTCATCCACTGCAATTCTGCTTCATGAAATGACTGAACACCTATGCTTAAGCGATTCACTGGACTCTGCTTAAGCTGGCTTAATTTCAACTTCGACAAATCGTCAGGATTAGCTTCTAATGTGATTTCGGCTTTAACATTGACCGAAAAAAGCTTATAAATCTCATTAAATATCTGATCTAATTCTCGTTCTGATAACACACTTGGCGTGCCACCTCCGAAATAAATCGTCTCTAGTTCGCTCCCATCTAAGTAATCAGCTCTCATCCTTAGTTCTTGGACGATCGCATCTACCATATCATCCTTCCTCTTCATCGTGGTCGAAAAGTGAAAATTGCAATAATGACATGCTTGTTTGCAAAAAGGAATGTGAAAGTATATACCTGACATGGTTTAAAATCGTTCTAGTCATCAAAAGTACCTATTTTGTGCCGATTGTGAGCTCTATAAGACTTATATCATTTTTTGTGTTCTTGGTTTTGTCCAATCTTGCTATTGGTCAAAAGTCGAGTTACTATGCCTTTCCGAAAACGGATGACCCTGATTTAGCCAAGAGGTGGAAGGATAAAAAAATGGATAGTACAGCGCTAATATTAGACCTAAAGAAAGTGGTCAGTGAGTTACAAGCTGCTGCCTTTCTGGAGGCATCGATAGACAGTCTTCAATTTCGAGATTCTACAGCAACCTTCCGAATTCACCGTGGCGAAGTGTATAAATTTGCCCAACTCAATCTCAATCCACTTTATAATGAAATCCTTGCGAAGGCTGGATACCAGATTAAAACCATAGAAGGCAAACAAATGGACGTGGAATTCTTAGGTGAAATGTTTGATGAGGTGATTACCGTTCTAGAAAACAATGGTTATCCTTTTGCTGCTATTTCACTAAAAAACTATTCCACAGATGAGAACAAGTTCAATGCCGATCTTCATATCGATAGAGGACGTCTCGTAACAATGGACACCTTTAATTTATATGGTCTAGACCTAATTAGCAAGAGTTATTTATACAATTATCTTCAGATAAAACCTGGTGACATCTATAATGCAGCTGAAATTTTAAAAATTAAAACGAGGCTGAATAATCTACCTTTTTTGAATCTAACTGAAGATCCAACGATCAAGTTTATCGATAATTCCGCTATACTTAATCTCAAACTTGAATCGACAAATTCCTCTCGTTTTGATTTCATCATCGGTATTCAACCTGGGAGCACTACCGATGGACCGCGCTACAGTATTACGGGAGATGTCAATTTTGAAATCCAGAATAAACTGAAGCAAGGAGAGCAATTCAAAATTAATTTTGAGCGATTAAAGCAAGAAACACAGAAGCTCGAAGTCAATTTCCAATATCCTTATTTATTGAGTTTTCCATTTGGATTTGATACCGAATTTAACCTCTTCAAAAACGAAAATAAGAATAGGGATTTGAATTTTAGTTTCGGTGTGCTTTATCAACTAAAGGCAAATAATTTCTTAAAAGCTTTTTATAATATTCAAAGTTCAAGACTGATCGAGATAGATACAACCTCTATATTAAGCACTGGTAAACTTCCTAGTCGACTAGATGTGTCTACGAACAATTTCGGTTTACAGAGTAACTGGCAAGATTTAGATTATCAATTTAACCCGAGAAAAGGATATAAAATTATTCTACGAGGAAGTGCTGGACAAAAAACCATTATCCCATCAAATGCCATTCTAGGCTTAGAAAAAGAAGGCGTGGATTTTTCTAGTGCTTATGATACCATTGATTTAGAAACTTATCAATTCAAGCTTAATTTAACTTCTTCTTTCTTTCTACCAATTGGAAAAAGATCAACATTGAAAGTGGGCGTTACTTCTGAAAAAATCTTTGCTAAAAGCCAAGTTTTCGAAAATGAGTACTACCGTTTTGGAGGTAACAAGTTACTAAGAGGTTTCGATGAAGAAACTATCTCTGGGGAATTCTATGGCGTAGGAACACTCGAATTTAGATTATTGATCAGCAAAAACTCCTTTATCTCAACTTTTGTAGACTATGGATTTCGGCAAAATAAATATGATGTAGATTTCGAATGGGATCAGCCTTATGGTGCAGGGGCAGGATTTAGTCTTGAAACAGGTGCCGGAATTTTCGGGGTAAATGTTGCTGTAGGCTCACAAAAAGGAAATCCGTTAGATTTACGTAATGTTAAGACACATATGGGATTTTTAGGCTTATTTTAGTGGGGTGAAACTTAATTTGAATTCGCTGCAAATATAGATTCCACCTATCTCTACGCGCATAAAGCATTAGAAATCAAACTAAAAATAGGTAATGTCACTGGAAATTTACAAATGGGAAATAAATTTACCGTACCATTAAGGTTTGTTGCATTGCGTGGAGAAAGTTTCATTTTTTCAGTGGTTCTGGGAATTTATTTCCAGAGCGTGAATATTATGAAACGGCAAATAAATTTACCGTACTATTAAGGTTAGATACAGGTGCAGAAAAAATGATATATTTACTTAATGGTTCTGGGAATTTATTTCCAGAGAGACCCTAAGCATCCGACACCTATTTCCAGTCGATACAACCACAATTATATTCCTGAGTTTGTTGCAAGGTAATTCCATCTGTATTCTTGCCAATTTGCAATAAGACCTGCTTTGACCGGATTATTTAGAATATAAGTTATAATGTTCCCTAGCATGCGTTCATTTCTAATATAAGTGTCATAGCTTTCTCGTTCCCAAAATTGACCAGACCGATTCAATTCTCTATTGCAATACTGTGCAGTAGCACCTTTTATGCGCTTCAGTATTCTGTCAAGAGTTTGAAACTCATTTGTAATTCTTTCTTCATCAAATTCTAGCATTTCAAATTGAACAGACGTGTCAATTAAAAGATGAACATGGTTGTTCATTATTGTGAAAGCCAAAAGTTTGTAAAACTCATTATCAAATCTATGAAATTGTTCCTCACAAATTTGGGCACAATTTTCATTTGAAAAAAATGTTGGTCCATGTCTAATTGAATGTAGTAAGTTGTCAATTTCAAGTAGATGTTTTCTATGTATCTCGAATTTGGAATAATTTAAGATTTCACTCTGGTATTTATTTTGAACATCTAGTAGACGATCTTGATAATTTCTTTTGCATCTAGCCAATTCTATGGCAGGAATGCTACCATGTAGTCTAAAAGTGACAAAGAAAGTATCACCGAGGTATTGAATGTGTGGAAATTTCTGTCGATAGTATTGCTTTGAATTGGATTTATTGGCCATGAGTTTGCATTTAGAAATATTAGTGTAGAAATACCAATTTTTGTTACAAAAAATTGGAAATTTTATGAACAGAGACAGAACATATTTGAAAACGGCAAATAAATTTACCGTACCATTAAGGTTGGTTGCATTGGATAGAGAATGTTTCATTTTTTCAGTGGTTCTGGAAATTTATTTTCAGAGCGTGGACATTGTGAAAACGGTAAATAAATTTACCGCACCATTAAGGATCTTATGCTTTCAACTTTTCCATAAACCAAACCATTCCGAATCCGAAAACCATCAATAAGATCGAAATCCACCATGGTATTTTCTGCTCTTCGAAAAACGGTTCCATTTTTACATCATCTATATTTTGTTTCAAGTATCTAACATAATGCTCTACCTGATTCGCTCGCATCGTCTCCCAACTTCCCTTCCCGAAAACATAAAACCATTGTATTTCATCCGTTCCGAGTCTCGTTACTTTATTCCAGCCTCTTCGACCTGTAAGTTTAGCTTCTCCATCTCCATCGAGAAATGGTGTATAATTCACTATTAGTGGAAGACTATCATTAAGGAAAAGTTGATCCTCTTGATTAGCATATCCAATCTGAGCAGAAGTCGATTCCGCTTCATAAGTTAGAAAGGGTTTTGATACCGTGAACCCTTCGTTCTTTTTCACAAATAAGTCAGACAATATGCTTGCCCACATTTGATTGTACACGCTAGCTTTATCATGTAGGATAAGTTGATACGAATCACTGACCTTTAATAAGAATACACTACCATAACCATGATGCCATTTTAAGCCATAATCCATCACCTTCCATGAATTATTATGCTCCACATCGATCATCTCAAGATTAACACTTTCTATTTCTTCATCTGAAAATCGCAAGACCTTATGATATGGTAATCCTTTCGCGGAAACGCCTGCTTGCGTAGGTTTCAAGGCTAATCCTAAGCCATTTTCTTTCACCGCATTTAATACTAGATTTCTTTCATTAGGAGTAATCGTATTCCAAGTCGCTATATCCAAAAGTAAAATATCGAAGCGGTCCAGCACCTTTGTTGAAAGTGTTGCAAATTTAAATTCTGGAATATTAACATAATTGGTGCTAAATTTCTCCTGGGAAATCTTCACCTTTTGTAAAATCGAATGACCTTGTGACACCCAATAATTCTTCAGATAATTAATATCGAATTGAGGGTTATTAGCCAGAATCAGCATACTCATTTTGCTAGATGGCTTTACCTGAATAGGTAATACCTCACTCATGGTATCTCCAGATGCCACCATTGCTTTCAACGAATATTCGTACAATCCTTTAACTGGTGCTTTCAACTCGACACTAAAGTTATTTCCATTCAAAGTAGCTTGGGATTCCTCACCACTAGTGTTTTCTACCCAAATCTCCGCTAAACTGTCCTCCTCAGATTCGAATTTTCCCACTACGGTAAAATATTCACCTTCAACAATTTCAGATTTGCTCACATCTGAAAATCCATCAGGTACTGAAAAATTGACCAGCTCAATATGATAATTTTCTAAAAGCTGAATATCTTCTATCCGATGATTGCCTCCAATTAACTTAACCGTATCCGTCCAATGCATCTTTTCAGAACTTAAAAATTCCTGAATATTATCAACCATGGAACTTTCTAGTGGTTTTTCTTTAAGATGAAATGGTTGCGCAATGGCTAGCCATAACCCAGTAAATCCAATTAATAAAAAAGCTATCTTTTTGAGATCTCGAGACCAGTATGCACTCAAGATAAAGACGACTGCCACAAAGACCGTTGCTAATAGCACCTCATATGACCAATCTATCGTCATAAGGCTTCTAGGATTGCTTTGTTAACAGGATGAATCCGAAAGTCTTCATGAATGATTTCTTCATCTGAGTTAGGAATTGCTTTTAATAGACCGCCTAATAACAGATTTCGGTTCCGCTCATCTAACTGCTCATTGCCGTTTATCAACCCTCGAATTCTTGAAAGCAAACCCAATAATGAAGGATTCTCTATCGCTAGACTCGCAAGCTCATTGCCTGCAGATTGCAGTACTTCTTTATCTTCTAGGCTTATCTCAGCAGCTGATCCCACTTGCTTCGCCGAGAAATAATCGATCGCTTTCTTGATTTCCTTTAATGAAGTTTCATAATCCTTTTCCATCTCTTCCGATGGAGATGCTATTTTATCCTGGTCACCAGTTAAGCGCTTTTCAGCAACCTTAATTGCAGGTGGATCAAAGCCAATTCGATGAACGTATACTCTTGCGTGATTCTTAATCTCTTCCAGATATTCTAAAGCTTCATATTGATAAGGCAACGATTTCGATGGTTCATATAAGCGAAGATATAATTCCGAATCCCACATCACCGAGAGTGCCGCTTTCAACTTTGTTCGTAAAGATACCTCGAAATAAGTATTGGTCTCGCCATCATCATGATTGTGAGACATTTCTTTCACCCAATCTGGCCGAGAAGGATCTTCATTTCTCGTCCCATTTTCTGACAATAATTCACCAGCCTCTGCCTCATGATCATGTGCATGGCCATATTCTTCTAATACATTAATCTCTTGATGACCGCCTTCTTCGTGGTCATGATCGTGGTCATGACCTGAATGATCGTCCGTTTCTATTTCATTCTCTATGGCGATACCGCTTTCTGCTTCTTCGCCCAAAAATTGACCATATTTTAACCTAAGCATCTTCTGATCAAAACCTAGTTCATTGCTTCTCTGCTTAAATTCAAGATCCGAAATGGCTGATTTCTCAGCGATCAATTTCTCTGTATCTATGATAATTTGCCGCTGGCTTCTGAAAAAATCTGGCATTAGATCCACTTGCATTCCTGCATCTTCCACATAATCATACGTCACCGTATCTTCTAGAATGACAAAATAGGTCGTGGATTTAGTTGCTTGAATTCGATAAGGACAATTATCCTTCGCCATCACATAAAAGTAAAGCTCACTTCCTGGCTCCATTTCAAACTCTTCGGTAGAGAAAGTAAACGAACTTTTTCCGTAATTCTTAAGTGGAAATGTTTTCTCTCGAAACTTAACAGACTCCCCTTGTCCATTCGCAACTGTAGCCGAAATAAATGCATCTTCCACACCAAAATCATCACTTATTTCGATGTTAAAATGGACATCATAATTTTTCTTCCAAGGCAGTCTTTGATATTCTTCTATCCCAGATAATGCCACCGTCGGCTTTTTGTCCTCATTCACTTTCACAGCATAATAGGGCGAATTATATTTTTTGCCAGCAGTATCTAGGACACTAAAATAATATATTCCCGACTTGAAAAATTGCTTACTTCGTTTCTTCGTCGCTGCTTCTTTATCAATATTAAATAAGACGGATTCTACAGGACCGTGGGTGTCATATCTCCACTGAATAACCGTCCCTTCTGAAACTTCATTTTCTATCTTTGTGCTTTGATAACTGCTTTTGTTTGTATAGGCAGGAGGAACAATTTTCATGTAGAAATTATCTATATAGGCAGAGTCTTTTTCTATGTCAATGTTTTTAACATCAACAACTGTTTCTTCACTTTTCAATTCAAGTTCTTGGGTGGGGAATGCAATTTGGCTTAATAATCCAATGCTAAATATTGATAATATTAAAGTAGCACTTAGATCTAACATTTGCTTTTTTGCAGAAGGTAGTATTACATCCGTTTGCTTTAATTCTTTCTCTATCTTGTCTTTCTGAAACTTGGCTAGTAGGTTATCTTCATCTAAAGGATTATCTAAAAGTCCTAGACTATATTCTAGCTTCGGGTGCTCTTGATGCAGATAAAAAATGGCATCAGTCTTGTTTGTTTTATACCTTAGATTCCTCCAATAAAGTAGTCCTAAAATGATCGGAACAGAGAACCAACAAATGGAAGAGCACTTTAAAACATTGACCATTAAAAAATTACCCAAAACAGCTAGCACCGCAAACGAAAGCAATATAATGCTGTGCCGCTGATTAAGCTTGGTTAAGAATTGATGTACCGAAGATAGGATCATGCGTTAACGGATTTTCGGCTAAGCCATCTTTCTAATAGGACCAATAGCATAATAAGTATCCACCCATATTTCACGGTTTCCATTTTCGCTCCCGCTTTTAAAATGGGAGATGCACTAACTTCTTGCTTTGGGACGTAAATCCTTCTATCTAACTCCTCCATTTTTAATTCATCTTGAAGGATGGTGTGCGCAAGTTCTAACGGAAAGTTGGAAGACCTCAAGTTATTTTTCGTTAATTCTCCATGAATTTCAAACAAATCCGAGTGAACAGATCTCAATTCTAATTGGCCGACGAAGTTATTCCAAGTAATGGTCTTTCTATTTCTAGCCTCATTGATCGTGTCAATTAAAATAGTCCATTTCGGCGATATTCCATCGAAAGTAAAAGTGAAGGGAATGACACCTTCATAGGCTTTTAATAACGATTTCAGGTCCTCCTTTTCTTTTTGTTTCTGAGAAGAGGACAGTATGTAAATTTCAACTATACGACCATGACTTCCTTGCTCGTTCTTGATTTTCTCTGTATTCCATTTTAGTCCATTTTCTCCAGATGAAATGGTTAAGGCTTGAATTGTTTCTCCTAATCTGAAGGTATCTTTAAGCATTAGTTCGCTTTCATTAGGAACAATACGCCATTCAATATGTCGGCCTAACTTTGGAGTTTTGCCTATAAAATTCTTGGCATAACTCCTTGTATATACCACAACGGAGTCTGACTCCTTATTAAGTTTTGTAATTAATAAAGACAATGATTCAGGTTCTATGATCTCAACTTCGTCTCCAAGGGTTGTCATCACTTGCTGAAATATTGGATCTTCAGCTACCTCTTTTTCAATCCATATTTTCTTCTCTGTTTCTTCCGAAACCCAAACAGGCTCCGCTCCAATGAGCACCAACAAGGTGATGATGGCTATTCTTAACAAGTAGAGTAGCCATTCTGTGGGAAAGACTTTTCTTGCGGTCTTAGATTCAGAAGTTTCTAAAAACACCACTGATCCAAATTCAACAACTTGTTGCTTTTGCTTACTTAGCAACAAGATAATGGTCGGAATAATGAGCGCTAAAAGTCCCCAAAAAGCAGTAGGATTAAGGAAGTTTATCACAGGGCGGTATATTGATAATGATGAAAGAATCTTCTCAAGGTTTCCGTGATATTTCCATTCAAGGAGACTTCTTCATATATCGCTCCACTTTTAAAACTTAGGTTTTTGATTTTCGCGAGGTGTGCAGACAAGTTCTTTTCATATTCTTTTCTAGTCGCATTCGCATTCACGTCTATTCTTTGCTTCGTTTCTAAATCTACAAACGTCATATTCGACCCGAAATCCAGGAACTTCTCTGCATGCCCTAGAATGTGAAACATGATTAATTCGGTCTGAGGGTGTTTCAGTTTTTTGATATATTCTTGAACCTCTAGGATCGGATGATAGAAATCAGACATCCAAATGAAAGTTGTGGAGCTTTGCTTCATCGGCTGCACAAAATCGTTTCCTTCTTCGAAATCAAGTCTAAATAATGTTTCGAGGCAATGTTGCCAATGTCTTTTTCCACTTCCCATCGTCATTAACTGCTTTCCACTTTGCCATGCGAAGTGATCTCCTTGGTTAGAGAGTACGCACATCATTGCTGCGGTCATTAACTTAGCATACCACAACTTAGACCAGCCATTTTCACTATACTTCATAGATAGTGAATTGTCAATTATAAAGAGGTATTGATGTTCTGTTTGAATACTTGTTTGCTTGATGTAATATTTATCTGTCTTGGCAAACATTTTCCAATCAATACTCCGAATATCGTCACCTGAAACATAAGGTCTGTATTGTTGGAATTCCATTCCAGCTCCGAGTCTAACAGCATCATGCTTACCGTGCAAAAAACCTTTCGCCAGTAATTTTGCTATCCATTCGAATGCTTTCACATCTTGAATGGTTTTCGGATCTATGATATGTTGGTTATTAACTTCCATGCATTAAATCCTTCAAAATATCTTGAACATTTACTTTCTCGGAAACGGCTTTGAAATTTAAAAGAAGACGGTGCTGAAGTGCTGGAATAAACATGGCTTTGATATCTTCCGGAATAACTGCGTATCTGCCGCTTAACAATGCATGCGCCTTCGCTGCAAGAATTAAAGATTGTCCAGCTCTCGGTCCAGCTCCCCAGTCTACAAAATCCTTTATCATCTGATTCGATGAGTCTTCTGGACGTGTATTTCTGATCCAATTACTGACCTGCGTTATTAAACCTCGATCAATACTTACTTGGCGACATAGTTCTTGTAGTTGGCGGACTTCTTCTTTATGGAAAACGGCCTCTACCCTACTTTTCTTACTTCCAGTTGTTGCCAATAAAATTTCCTCTTCTTCTGCAGCGGTAGGATAATTAACCTTGACATATAATAAAAATCTATCCACTTGAGCTTCCGGTAATGGAAACGTTCCTGACTGTTCTATTGGATTTTGTGTTGCCAATAAAAAGAACGGATCTGGAAGTGGATATTTCTTTCCTGCATAAGTTACCGAATATTCTTGCATCAATTCTAGTAATGCTGCCTGGGTTTTAGGTGGTGTTCGATTGATTTCATCAGCCAGAACAATGTTTGCAAATACTGGTCCTGGTGTATATTCGAAAAACTTATTTCCTTGCTTATCGGTCTGAAGAATTTCCGTACCTAAGATATCGGAAGGCATTAGATCTGGTGTAAATTGGATCCTACTGAAACTTCCATCTACGGCATCGGCTAGCGTCTTCACCATCAGCGTTTTGGCTAGTCCTGGAACACCTTCTAAGAGGACATGCCCTCCAGCAATCAACCCTACGAGCAACTGTGTAATCACATCATCTTGCCCGATAATCACCTTGTGTATATTCTCTCTTAACTCATCGGTTTTTGCAATTAAACCATTGACTTTTTCTTTACTTATCATTTTATCCTGTTAAAGCATGCACTACGATATTAACACCGAAACGCGTGTTATCATTCTTATACCATCGTTTGTTTCTGAAGTCGTAATCCCATTCACACCCATAATCTTTATTACTATAAAGTACTCCTATACGATCATTGATCATGATGGCTTTTAAGTATTCATGAACGAGGTCATCTCCCCAACCATTCAGCTCTTGAGAGGTAGTGGGTGGACCATCAAATTCAAAAAAGGAAGAGTACAACGGATGATCGTTCGGCAGTTTTACAAGTGATTCTTCACCAAAGATTTCCTTCATCTGAAGTTCGAATGATTTCGCGAATAAGCCATCTATGTCATGGTTGCAATCGTCTGCAAAAACGAAACCGCCTCTTCTTACATAATTCTCGAAAACTTTCTTTTCTTGATCCGTAAACTGGACCAACTTATGACCAGTAATATAACAAAACGGAGCTTGGTAGACTTTTTCACTGCTCAGTGGAACGATGTTTTCTGTCGTGTTGACTGGAATGGTTGTGTATTCAACAATAGAATTAAGAAGATTCGAAGGCATTCGCTGATCAGCATCCCAATCTCCTGACTCGTACATCAGCCGAGTAAAGAAAAATTCATTATTGTATGGCACTTCCCGTTTCATCAAAAATTAAGGTATTTAATTAAGACGTATTCGATACGTTTAAAAAACATCAGATTATTTAACAACAGCTAAATCTCAAAATAGATCATCTGAACCCATCTCGCAGAACTATTGACCTAAATATCAATAAGCTATTTAAAAAATGAGATGAACGGCAAACCGTCCACCTCATTTCTATTTAATTATATTAAACGAATAGCCTATTATACAGCATCCGATAAACTCGTAAATGTAAAGTCTCTAATCTTCATGTAAGGAATAAGATTTCCATCTATTCTTACCTGCTTACCTAGTGTTTCTAGGTTATTAAGCATAATGATCGGGCTTTCATTAAACCTGAAGTTCTTAATTGGATGCTTGATTTTTCCATTTTCTATGTAGAAAGTTCCATCTCTGGTCAAGCCAGTGTAAAGCAATGTTTGCGGATCTACACCTCTGATGTACCAAAGTCTAGTTACTAATATTCCTTTCTTCGTATCCTTGATTAAATCTTCTAAACTAGCATCTCCACCTTCCATGATAGCGTTCCTAGGAAATGGTACAGGATCTACTCCCTTTTTATCAGCCCAAAACCTGCTATATGATAGGTTCTTAACGACTCCATTTTCAAGCCAGTCAATTTTTTTCCTAGGAAATCCATCTCCAGTCCATGTAGAAGTAGGTACGATTTCATTAAAAGGATCTGAATAAACATTTACTCTTTCATCTACGATCCTTTCACCTAGTTTGTTTCCGCCGCCTTCTTTAGCCATGAAACTTCTGCCTTCATCGGCACTTCTAGCATTAAAAGAACGGAACATATTTCCAAGTAATCCAATCGAAGCCGCTGGTTCAAGGATTACGGTATATTTTCCTGGCTCAATAGCCTTCGCTTCTCTAGACATCAATGCTTTATCGATGGCAATCTGAGATGCTTCTGCTGCATCAAACATGGAAACATCATTGTAATCACGTGTTGACCATCCTGATCCAGTTCCATCATCAGTTCGCATTGTTACCGTGAAGTTCATCCCAGTATTCTTATTAAAAGCAAACAAGCCATTCGAATTCATCATGGAATTAAATCCACTGTAATCATCGAAAAAACCAGCTGCTGTAATCCCATTCTTTTTCGCAGGATTAATACTGGAAGCAGCAACTTCTGCTCTAAATTCAGGCGTTATCTCAGCTGTTTTCTGAATAGCTGTTTTTGATTCTTCATAAGTTTGCGGGCCTAGTGGCGGCATAAATTCAGGAGACTCAGGAGAAAGCTTCGCTAATTCCTCTGCTCTCTTTACTACTTTCTCTAATGAAGCGTCATCGAATTCATCGATGGTTGCTACACCTACTTTCTTACCGAAATTAGACTGAACCGTCATATTCTGATTAGAATTCACACCTGCTGTAGAAACTGTGTTTCGAGCATATCTTATGTTTCCTGAAATGTTTCCTGATAAGCTAATTTCACATCCATCAGCACTAGAAAACTTGAGCGCCCGGCTCATAATTTCCTTAGCCTCGTCTTTACTATATATTGACATTATTATCTTTTTTAAAGGTTTAGAAATTAAATGTTTCTACCGGTGTTAATTACATTGACACCATTAAATCGTGTAGTAGAGCATCCATGCGATACAGCACTTACCTGACTAGGTTGTCCTTTTCCATCGAAGAAAGACCCGAAGATTCTATAATCATCTTTATCACAAATTTTAGCACATGAATTCCAAAATTCCTGTGTATTTGATTGATAAGCTGCATCATTCACCATTCCGGTAATTTCACCATTTTTAATTTCATAGGTTAATGTTCCACCAAACTGGAAGTTATAACGTTGTTGATCTATGGAATAAGAGCCACGACCAACTAAGTAAATTCCTTTTTCGACATCTTTAATCATATCATTTATGGAATATTTTTCCTTTCCTGGCTCGAGAGAAACATTTGGCATTCTTTGGAATTGTACATCATTCCAACTCTGAGAATAGCAACAACCGTGAGATTCATTCTGGCCGATCATGTGAACTTGATCTCGGATCGCTTGGTAATTAACCAAAGTTCCATTTCTTACAAGATCCCATTTCTTACACTTCACTCCTTCATCATCGTAACCTACAGCGCCTAAAGAATGTGGCTGCGTTTTATCAGCAACTAGATTCACGAGCTCATTTCCATAATTGAAATCACCCGCCTCTAATTTATCTAAAGTTGCGAAACTTGTTCCTGCATAATTTGCTTCATATCCCAGAACTCTATCTAGCTCTAATGGGTGCCCGACAGATTCATGAATCGTAAGTCCTAAGTGATTAGGTTCAAGTACGAGATCATATTTCCCTGCTTCAACTGACTTAGCCGTAAGCATTTCTTTGGCTTGTTTTGCGGAAGCGATGGCATCGGCAACAATATCATATCGATTGCGATACAGTACAACTCCTCCTGCGCCCATGATTTCTTCAGACTTATCAGGAATAAGATATTCATATCCCATGCCCATTGGCGCTGCTAATCCTTGTCTGTTTTTAAATTTCCCAGAAGCTTTATCGATCGCCGTTACATTAAGTGTAGGCCAGATTCTATGAACATCTTGATCGATGTAAGATCCTTCTGTAGATGCAAAGTATTTTTGCTCATTTACTGAAAATAAGGCGGATGAAATATAATCTGCACCATTTTCTAATGCTCTAGCATTTGCTTCTAAAAGCAAGTCAACTTTCTCTGAAACTGGAACGGACATAGAACTTTTCTCTATAGGAGTTTTCCATGACACATCTCCATATCCTTGGACAGGAGCTAGAACGACATCATCTGTTTGTATTTTAGAGTTGGCTTTTGCAACGGAGATAGCAAGTTCAGTGGCTTTTTTAATCCCATCAGGTGTAACATCGTTGGTCGATGCAAATCCCCATGTTCCATTAGCTATTACTCGGATTCCGATTCCAAAAGATTCGGTATTAACGGTATTTTGGACCATTTTTTCTCGAGTGAAAACATACTGATTCAAATATCTTCCGATTCGAGCATCTGCATAAGTAGCACCTAATCCTCTTGCGGTATTTAATGCAACATCGGCTAAAGCCTTCTTAGTTGCGACGTCCATTCCTGGATTGAGTAATTCCTCAACAAAGATGTTTTTTCCGAAAATAGGTATTGGTGCGGCAAGTAATCCTGCTCCCAGGGCTGCCGTGTGAATAAAGTTTCTTCTTTTCAAAGCTTAAATATTTTATTGTTATCAATTGAAAACATTGAACACAAAAAATAGCTGTTTTATATGAATAAGTAATTAAAATGTCTTTTTTTTTAGAAAAAAATATCATTATTATAGATGAATGGAGACAAAATAGGGATAAGTTGATATCATATTCTATAAATACATTATTTGACATTTATCTCTCGATTTTCCCACTACCTCACACGCATTAGGATGCTAAAAACATGGATTAGAAATGCGTAAAAACACAGCAAAATAGCTTTATAAATAGGCTAAATCCATCTTAGTCACAAAACGAACCATACAATTTAAACAAGAAATATTGATTGATAATCAATGGGTTAGATATCACAAGTTCTAACACCATGATTTAGCGCCTTCATCTTATCCTCCCAAGTTGGAACAAATTCTTGGCCTACATAACCGGTGTAGCCTGTATCCAGAATAGCTTTCATTATTGCAGGATAATACAATTCTTGTGTTTCGTCAATTTCATTTCTACCTGGTACTCCACCTGTGTGATAATGAGCAAAATATTGATGATTATCTCTTATCGTAGCGATTACATCACCTTCCATGATCTGCATGTGATAGATATCATATAGTAGCTTGAATCGACTAGATCCAAGTTTTTCAACTAATTGAGTTCCCCATGGAGTCTTATCACACATATAATCTTTGTGATTGACTTTGCTATTAAGTAGCTCCATAATAATGGTAACACCTTTCTTTTCTGCATGCTTAGCTAATGGATCTAGACCAACTGCACAATTTTCCATTCCTACCATATCATCCATCCCTCTGCGATTACCAGAAAAAACGATCACATTTGGAATTCCGTATTCAGCAGCCTGGTCTATTACTTCATGAAAAGACTTCTGCAATTTCTCATGATTCTTCGGATCATTAAATCCATCTGAGATACTTGCAGATGGAATAGTTCCCACTGCAGCTGTTAAACCATTTTTTATCAAAGCAGGCCACTGATTTGCAGTAGTTATTTCTACAGACTTAAGTCCCTCTATTTGCTTAACTCCTTCAATAAATACATCATCAGGAATACTATTATAACACCATCTACATACCGAATGATTTATATTCCCTTTCGCTGCTGGAGTGATTCCCTTTTCTAAAATGCTCTTACCCATCGTAATACCTCCTATTCCCAGCATCATGCTCCCTATTGCATCTCTTCTTTTCATAATTTATTTTATATGTCAATTTTTTTCAATCAGGACATGAAATAGAGTTATACCTCAATTACTAATGCCCTAGATTTCTCGTGCTCTGCTAAGTTATTTATTTCCTTATTATATTAGGTATTTTCGATAAATAAATCTTTAAAAGGATAAAATTTCATTGTATTTGTAGCAAAAGCAGCCGAAAGTCCCAATTTTATTTCAATTAGGCATATTAGGGTCGATATTAAAGAAGAAATACTTAAAAGTCATATTTTATTAGAAGTTCTTTTAGTGTACATTTTGTGTATAATGATCCATTTTCCTTCTGTTTTCAAAAGCATAAAATAATCAACATAAGTACTTTTGCTTTTTGGATGTGAAATTTCAACTTTCGCAACTGCTGCATTATGTTCGAAGTCAATGGAAATGATTTTTCCGGCTTCACCTGTTGGCTTACCCTCCTTAGTGTCTGCTATGTATGCCTTTCCTGACCAAACGCTTACTTCTCCTGACTTACCGATAGAATACAAATTCAAATCTGGATGAAATGCAGTTTTCAATCGCTCTGGCTGTCCTTCTGTCGAACCTTCGATATAATCCATGAGCGTCTGAGAAATGAGCTCAATGTCTGACTGAGCATTGACCTGAAAAATACCTCCTAAAAATACAAACACAATAATTAACTTTTTCATTTTATTATTTTTTTAATTATTCAATACCCTAAATTACAAATAGTTAACACACTGATTATAAATAGTATATGTACAGTCTATAATTAAATAAGAACTCCCAATCATTGCAATATCAGATTCATTCTTCTACGAAAAACAACTATTTATATACTTACTCTGATCACTCTTAAAGGAATATTTATCTTTAGATTCTATGGATAGAAAAGTTCGACACATACTTTTTTGGATAACAATCTATATTTTATGGACCTATATGAAATCAAGCCGAACCCACTATGCCACCTATTTAGTGGTAAATTTAATCAATGTTCCATTGTATATGATTGCATATTACTTTCTTAAGAATATACAAATTCCTCAGCTTTTCAGTAAAAACAAGTTCGTCCTTTTTGGTTTAAGTCTAATTGCAAGTTCATTTGTACTTTATCTTGTTTGGAGGGTAAATGGTATATTATGGATCGATAAATTAAGAGGTTACAAAACTATTACCTTTATGTCAATGGTGGATTATATGACACAATCTGTACAATTCTATTCTCCAGCAATGGCTTTACTTGCTTGGGATTCCTTCTATGAAAGACAACAAGAACAGGCCAGGATACATCAACTAGAAAAAGAAAAACTAAACACTGAACTTAAGTTTTTAAAAGCTCAACTTAATCCACACTTCCTTTTTAATACGCTTAATAACTTATATTCGTTTGTAGTAAATGGATCACCAAAGGCGCCCGATATTATTTTAAAGTTATCAGGTATATTAGATTATGTGTTGTATAAAAGCCAAAAAGCTTTTGTACCATTAGTTGAGGAAGTGGAAGCCATAGAAAATTTCATTGCTCTAGAGCAAGTTAGATATGGACCAAGGCTAGAAATTGAATTTAATCGCTCAGAAGCATTAAACGCATCTATATCGCCTTTATTGCTATTATCAGTGGTTGAAAATGCATTCAAACATGGAGCAAGTGGTGACATTGATAATCCAAGAATAATTATAGAAATAAATGATAACGGTGAGTCTATTAATTGTAAAGTATGGAATACTAAAAGTGCATTTATTGGAGAAATTAATGATGAATACAAGGAAGGTATAGGTCTTACTAATATAAAAAGACAATTAGATTTAGTTTATCCAGGTCGTTATAATTTCGACATCGAAGATACTGATGATTCGTTTTCTATTTCATTGCAAATTCCAATAGAGCATGACTAAAATTCGCTGTCTTCTTGTAGATGATGAGCCACCTGCTATTGATCTATTAGCTAAATATGCTGGTATGATCGACCAACTGGTAGTAGTGGGAAAAAGCCATAATGCGGTTAAGGCTTTTGATCTTTTGAAGAAAGGTAATGTAGACTTGATTTTTCTAGATATTAGAATGCCCGTTCTTAATGGAATTGATTTCTTGAAAACTTTGAAAAATCCACCTGCAATTATAATTACGACTGCTTATCGTGAGTATGCTGTAGAAGGTTATGACTTAGACATTGTAGACTATTTGCTAAAACCAATCGCATTTGACCGATTTCTTAAAGCAGTGGATCGATTTCGAGAACGTAATTTGCAAATGCCAATCATTGAAGTTCCTGAGTTAGAAGCTAAGCCTCACATTTTTCTAAATGTAAACCGCACACATCATAAAATTTATTTAGATGATATTTATTATATAGAAAGTTTAAAAGATTATGTACGGGTTCATACGGAGACCGTTAACTTAGTGGTCAAAGGAAATATAGGCTCATTTATGAAGAGAATTCCTGAAGAAAAATTTGTAAGAATTCATCGCTCTTATGCTGTTGCTATAGATTATATCCAAAGTTTCAGCCAAAGTGAGATAGTCATTAAAAATCAAAAGCTTCCAATCGGAGTCAGTTATAAAAAAGTGGTAACATTATGGATGAAGTAGGCTTGTATAACATTACTGCTTCTTAGTCCTTATGCCTTTCAGAATACAACTATAGATTCGATTAACTATATTTATGAATATCTTTTCAGTACTTAAATAAAGAGTATGAGGTTAAGAATTATTACCTCTTTCACATGTATTTTCCTCTTTGGAATATCTATGGTCGGTCCTTTGGATAGTTACCATTATATAGATGGCTTACTTGCAAGCTATGATTTGAATGGTGATGCTTCAGACGAAGTTGGAAATTATGATGGAAGTGTAAGTGGAGCGGAAGTCACGACAGATCGATTTTCATCCACCTTAAGTGCTTATCGTTTTAATGGGAAAGATGACTACGTTGATTTAGGTCCTGATTTTACAGAAGGATTTGATTCTTTAAGTGTTAGTATTTGGATCTATCCATTTACTTCTTGCGAGTCTAGCGATACATTAGCAATAGAAGCAGAAGATGACCAGTACTTCTTGAGCTCTGGAGGGAAGGATGAGTCAACAGGTATTTATGCGATATGGAACAAAGGTGCGCTCTTGGTTGGGCAATCTCTAGAAAACAGCCATAGTGAACATGAATACCATGCATTTTTAGATGACCACAAATGGCATCACATCGTCATGTTTTTTGATGCTGAAAATGAAGAGGCTATTATTTATGTCAATGGTGTGAACGCTTACAGTTTAGACTATATTTCTGGTATTAGCAGTTCGATGATAGACGCACTTTTTTTGGGAGGGCCGAATTTTGAAGGTGTTAGTGGATTTCATGGAAAGGTAGATGATGTAAAAATTTACCATCGGAAGTTAAGCGAACTTGAAATCAATGAATTGTATACTGCACAGTGCCCTGATTCTTTAGTTTTATCAGATCTCCATATCCATTCAGATACATTGCTATATGCAAATTCTATGATTCAAATTGACTCACTAGAAATCGATAGCGCATGTACGGTAGATTTTATTACCTCACGAGTTCACTTGCTCGATAGTAGTTTTCTCAATCTTGGTGCTCAGATGAAAATTTGGGATATGGAAGGTTGTCGCCACTCTGAATCTATCCATGATCAACATACTAGACATCGGGGAATATATGTTAACAATTTCGTTACAGATGGCGTTCTGGGGAATGCGCTTAAGGAAGATTCTCTTATCCAGTGGTGTTTAAAAAATGAGTTTAATAATGCTTATCTATATAATATTGGATCAGCGCTTAGCAGTGGAATGCAAGTTGAACTGGACAACTTTGTAGAAAAAGCGAATGATCACTTTATCGATATAACGTTTGTATCGGCTGGATATGGGACTTCATTTAGCAATATCGAGGCTTTCCATGATGACTATGAGAATATTCCACAAGGGATTGTAAGTGAAATAGAATTTTGGAATGGTTCAGGTGATTATGATGCGGACTATGCTCCATGGCTAGATCACTTGGATAGCTTAAAGTATAAGATTCCGCCTGGGGAAACGATGCCGCTAAATCCTGAGGTATTCAGAAGGTTCTACATTGGAAAAATCAAAAATCCAGGACAAGCTCCGAGTTTTGATATTGCTGAAGACTTGATTATGCATCATGATGAGATTTTCTTAACCAATTATCACTCGGATGGTTTTGACTTATCCAGTTCGACGTCTGAGAATTCGATTGTTAATAAATTATCATTATTAGGAAAAGCTGCAAGAAATCTAGATAGGGAAGTGAATGTTGTTATTCTTTTTAATGTTCGCCAAGATTCTCCTGCTCCTAATATTTGGACTTATTATTCCGAAGAACATTTGGATCATGATTTTCGTGCGGGTTATGAAAAGTGGTATCATGATTTTATTCATTCCAGTGATATTGAGCACAAGGAATATATAAATTTAAAAGGCTATGGTGTGTATAGATGGACAGATGCAAGGGAAGCTCGGTTTTAGTGGATAGGTTTAAATGACAATGTTGCGCGCAGATTTCACGGATTTCGCAGATAAGTAAACGTTTAGATCTGTAAGCCGAGTATCGAAATGTGAGATGGACAGGATTGCAGAGCTTAATGGTTTAGGATTGTGGAGAGGAAATAGTTGAAAAAGTTGCCCGCAGATTTCGCGGATTTCGCAGATTAGTTAACATTTAGATCTGTAAGCCGAGTAACGAAATGTGAGATGGCTAGGATTGCAGAGCTTAATGTTTCAGGTTAGTGGATAGGTGATAGTTGAAAATGTTTTCCCGCAGATTTCGTGGATTTCGCAGATTAATAAACGTTAAGATCTGTAAGCCGAGTATCGAAATATGAGATGGCTAGGATTGCAGAGCTTAATGTTTCAGGTTAGTGGATAGGTGATAGTTGAAAAAGTTGCCCGCAGATTTCACGGATTTCGCAGATTGGTAAACGTTTAGATCTGTAAGCCGAGTATCGAAATGTGAGATGGCTAGGATTGCAGAGCTTAATGTGTTAGAATAGTGGAGAGGCGATAGTTGAAAAAGTTTTCCCGCAGATTTCGCGAATTTCGCAGATTAGTATACGTTTAGATCTGTAAGCCGAGTATCGAAATGTGAGATGGACAGGATTGCAGAGCTGAATGGTTTAAGAGAGCGGATAAGCGATAGTTGAAAAAGTTGCCCGCAGATTTCACGGATTTTGCAGATTAGTGAACGTTTAGATCTGTAAGCCGAGCATCGAAATGTGAGATGGCTAGGATTGCAGAGCTGAATGGTTTAGGACTGTGGATAGGCAATAGTTGAAAAAGTTGCCCGCAGATTTCACGGATTTCGCAGATTAGTAAACGTTTAGATCTGTAAGCCGAGCATCGAAATGTGAGATGGCTAGGATTGCAGAGCTGAATGTTTCAGGATAGTGGAGAGGTTATAGTTGAAAAAGTTGCCCGCAGATTTCGCGGATTTCGCAGATTGGTAACCGTTTAGATCTGTAAGCCGAGTATCGAAATGTGAGATGGCTAGGATTGCAGAGCTTAATGTGTTAGGATAACGGAGAGGCGATAGTTGACAATGTTGCGCGCAGATTTCGCGGATTTCGCAGATTAGTATACGTTTAGATCTGTAAGCCGAGTATCGAAATGTGAGATGGCTAGGATTGCAGAGCTTAATGTGTTAGGATAACGGAGAGGCGATAGTTGACAAAGTTGCCCGCAGATTTCGCGGATTTCGCAGATTAATCAACGTTTAGATCTGTAAGCCGGATAACGGATAAATAAAAAGAAAAATTTAACTAAATACCTACAGAAAAACCAACAAGAAGGGCCACTGGATCATTTATATTGTATTCACCATAGAGTTCTATATACTTAAAACTTAGGTTAAATCCGCCGCCATATCGGAATGGTTTCGCATCGTCCAGATCTATCGTAGCCGATTGATTATCAAAATCATGCGTAAGATTCATATCATTCAATTCATACCCAAACAACCCATAAAACCCAATCCGATTTAATTTAACGCCGAGTTGGGTTAATCCATATTGATTCACAGAACTTACGGATTCACCAATTGACAATTCATGATAATTATAAGACAAGTACCATTTCACATATTCAGGAAGAAAATAACGACCAAAATCATGTCTTATCCCTCCTCCATAAAACACCAGATCTCCTAAATTGCCATCGAGGCCTAACTGACCATACCTTCCATAAAAGTCTGTTCCCAGTAAAGTTCCTATATACAGTTCTGGAGCTCCGAGAATAATTTCATTGATATCATTTCCCGCAGGGTAAGTCTTCTCGTCTTGGGTGTCGGCATTGATAACTAGTGGTTCAGTAGATCCAACAATAGTTGGCGCATAAGTTCCTGACTCTACTTCGAAGCTTTTCAAGTTACTGTACAAACTTAATCTAGAAACGTGCAATCCAATTTTAATATGAAATCCCTTTTCACTGTATCGAGGGAAAATTCCTGAATGCAACATGGCAGAATAACTTTGCCCTATGGGTTGAAAATAAGAAGTTGCATCTTCTGAAGTTGCAAAATCATAAGATATATTTTCCACAGAAAACTGAGCTCTCAGTTGAAAACTAGCAATCATCAATATGGTCAATAAAACACCTCTCATTTTTATTCTCTTCGTTTGACTTTCAATTATCTTTTTGTTTAATTAACTCTCTTAAAGTATCATAAATTTGTCACTCAAATGCTACTAACTAAAACTTAGCCCAAAAATTGACATAAAAAAGAATTCTCCTATCTTCCTAACATTAATGCTGGATCCACCCATTTATCAAACTCATCTGATGTCAGATAGTTCAATGCTAAAGCTGCAGCTTTTAATGTAGTCCCCTCTTTGTATGCTTTTTTCGCAATTTCAGCTGCTTTATCGTATCCGATTTTCGTATTCAAAGCGGTTACTAGCATTAGTGAATTATTTAGATTCTCTTTAATCTGGTCATATGCTGGTTCTATTCCTTTCGCGCAATTTTCATTGAAACTAAGACATGAATCTGCTATTAATTGAGCCGAGGTAAGAAAATTGAAGATCATCATGGGTTTAAAAACATTTAATTCAAAGTGTCCTGTCATACCGCCGATGTTAATCGCCACGTCATTTCCCATCACTTGTGCCATCGCCATTGTCAAAGCTTCCGCTTGTGTAGGATTCACCTTCCCAGGCATAATAGATGATCCTGGTTCGTTTGCTGGAATGATAATTTCACCTATTCCGCATCGAGGCCCTGAAGCAAGCATTCTAATATCGTTCGCTATCTTCATAAGAGAAACAGCAACGGTCTTCAATGCTCCATGTGATTCTACGATCGCATCATGTGCAGCTAGTGCTTCGAATTTATTTCCTGCAGTCACGAATGGTTTTCCAGTAAGTTCTGCAATTTTCGCTGCTACATTCTCGGAGTAACCGGGAGGTGTATTGAGTCCAGTTCCTACAGCTGTTCCTCCTAGTGCTAGTTCACTTAAGTGTGCAAGTGTATTTTTTATTGCTTTTATTCCATGTCTTAATTGAGATTCATAACCAGACAGTTCTTGACCTAGCGTAACAGGTGTTGCATCCATAAAATGCGTTCTACCAATTTTCACAACATCCATAAACTCCTGAGATTTCGAATGTAAAGTATTCGCTAGGGTTTCTAATGCAGGAATAGTTTCGTCTACCAGTTTGCTATATGCAGCAATGTGCATCGCTGTTGGGAAAGTATCGTTCGAGGATTGTGATTTATTTACATCATCATTGGGGTGAAGAAATTTTTCTGCATCTTCTAATTTTCCACCTTGGATAACGTGTCCACGATTAGCAATTACTTCATTCACATTCATGTTAGACTGTGTCCCAGAACCTGTCTGCCAAACTACAAGAGGAAACTGATCGTCTAATTTGCCAGAATGAATTTCGTCACAAACTGTTGCAATTAGATCAGCTTTTTCTTTAGGGAGAATCCCTGCATCCACATTCACTGCTGCTGCAGCTCTTTTCAAAATACTAAAAGCCTTAATAACTTCCAGGGGCATATGTTGTCCTCCAATTTTAAAGTTTTCACTTGATCGCTGCGTTTGTGCTGCCCAATACTTATCTGCAGGAACTTCAATTTTACCAATGCTATCTTTCTCAATTCTAGTCTTCATTATGCTTTTTTACTTTATGGAGTAATTAAAACTCAAAGAACATTTGATTTATTATTAAAATAAAATTTCTCCTTATTTGAGTTAAAAAATTCCCCCAAATTTAATATGAATTTTTAATCTATCCTTATAAAATTTATATTAGCGTGAAAATGTGTTTTAAACGAACAAAATCACATCCTATTGGTTAAAGAACTAACACATTATTTAATAAATTAACAACTAAAAAATAAAATTATGGCTTTTGAACTACCGGATTTACCATATGCTGCTAATGCATTAGAACCGAATATAGATGAAAAAACAATGAATATCCACCACGGTAAGCACCATGCTGGTTATACTTCAAAATTAAATACGGCAATAGAAGGAACAGATCTAGAAGGTAAAACTATAGAAGAAATTCTTGACGGTCTTGATATGGATAACAAAGCAGTAAGAAATAATGGCGGTGGTTTTTATAATCACAGTTTATTTTGGAAAGTGATGTCTCCGAATGGAGGTGGAGCACCTACAGGTGATGTTGCTGATGCGATAAATAAATCTTTCGGATCATATGAAGATTTCCAGACTAAATTTGCAGCTGCAGCTGGTTCAAGATTTGGTTCAGGATGGGCTTGGTTGTGTGTACAAAAGGGAGGAAAATTAGATATTTGCTCTACACCGAATCAAGATAATCCATTAATGCCAGACGTAGGATGTGGCGGAACACCAATCTTAGGAATCGATGTATGGGAGCATGCATACTACTTGAATTACCAGAACAGAAGACCTGATTACGTACAGGCTTTTTTCAATGTTATTAATTGGGAAGAAGTTAATAAGAGATACGCAGAGGCTAAGTAATGAGCTATGAGCTATGAGCTATGAGCTATGAGCTATGAGCTATGAGCTATGAGCTATGAGCTATGAGCTATGAGCTATGAGCTATGAGCTATGAGCTATGAGCTAAAATAAATAAAGAAGTCCAGGAAGTAATTTTTCTGGACTTTTTTTGTTTTGTTTTTTTGGTGAATCAAGAACGAAAGGATTAAATGAGATTGGAATCAACCTTGTCTAATAAGACAGACAGTTTTAGTCCTATTGTATCAAAATCAACGTGAATCTGTTTTATTTTGCTATTCACTTTACGGACTTATTGCGAACATAACTGCGATAGATGGGGTATTAGTACAAAAGCCGGTAAGGTTTCAAACTTAAGTTTCTGGCTTTTAAATGTGTTTCCTACTATTGGCAACATATTTGCATATGATAGATTTAACAAATGTGATGAACATTTAATATGAAGACAAAGCATTTGTTATAGTGTCTATTAAAGATTTCTTAAAATGAAATTAAAGATTGACAAGTATTAAAGAAAACATTAATTTGAACTAAATTACTAAACCATGTTAATTCTATCAGTAGTTATTCTTTTATTCTTTGCATTCGGTGATAAATTGTTGAGCAAAGTATAAATGTGTGGTTTCCCTAAACCAAAAGGCACTCGGAAATATCTGAGTGCCTTTTTTTATTTATATTTATAAAATTCCAATTTTACATATCAGAATTCGCTTAATTTAAGATCTTACTTTACTGCTTCATACATCTCTAAGACATCTTCTTTGGTAAATTTTCCCATCAAACCTGTCTGAAAATCATATTCTACGTCTCCAACAATTTTAACTGCTCTAAAGTCATAGTTTATATTATTCTCGTCAATTTTCTTTTCGAAAATAAATCCATTTTCGTCTTCTTGAATAATCTGTGAGAAATAAGTTCCACCTTCTACTTCTTGCTTTTTCTCTGCTATGATATCAGCTATATTATAGGTTGTAGCAGTAGAGGAAATAATCTGGATATTATAATGATCTCCTTTTTTCACAGTGACATCCTTTGCGATACCCAAGTCGGTAACCGAAACTTCTGGGTCTGCAGGTGCTTTTATTTTCAATGATAAGCCATGTTTTAGTAAGTCATAATCATCATACTTTGATTCAGGAGCACAACTAACAATGATAGCTAAAATCAATAAAATCCAAACTTTCTTCATTTTCAATATTTATTTTAAAGGATCAAAGATAGTTAAAGATTGTTTAGGAAGCATTGATTTAACTTCCTATGGTAAAATGTTTATAACGGATGTATGATAAAGCGCAACTAGCAATACTAGATAATTGCTTTATTTTCAAGTGATAAGAAAACATTGACCATCCTAATCAACAAAATTTCAATTCTAGAGAAAAGTACTTGCTATTCTTAAGCTTTATGCCACCGTCCTTAAATTACAATCATGAAAGATATCAGGTAAAGTCAATTACTAAACTCCGAATAACTAAGTAGCAGTAAGCAGCCCAGGTTTCACCCATTCTACTTACTGTCTCAGTTTGTCCCCTTTTCGAACATCAACTTCAATACCCTTATTCTTCTACTATTTAGAATTTCTAAATGAGTTACAATTATCAATTTCAAGTGCAGCAAATGCTACATTGGGTGATCTGTATTTTTCGTATTCAAAAACTAAGCAGCAGTAAGCAGCCCAGGTTTCACCTATTCTACTTACTGTCTCAGCTTGTCCCCTTTTCGAACATCAACTTCAATACCCTTATTCTTCTACTACTTAGACTTTCTAAATAGCCTTTTTTACTTATTTAAAAAGCGTAACACAGCGTTGCAATGCTAATTCACTAATTAACGTACAACTGTGATGTCTCCTTTCAATACTCTCTCCGTTCCATCTACCAACTGAACTTTCGCATACCATACGAATACTGCTGGATTCACTGGAATTCCTTGGAAAGTACCATCCCATCCCATTTCTTCAATTCCTGGATCAAAGTTTCCATTTTCGAAAACTAATTCACCCCATCTGTTGAAGATTTTCAACTCATTGATTTTATCCAATTGGTTACCTGAGAACAATGTAAAGTAATCATTGTCACTGTCGCCATTAGGAGAGAATATATTCGGAGCATACACTTTACTTCTTCTATCAACATAAACTCTAACATCTGCAAAGTCAGTACATCCATAGATATCCGTCAATGTTGCTGTATACAATGTTGTCTGATATGGCCATACTGTAGGATCCATACATTCTATGCAGCTTATGTTTGCATCTGTAGGTTCCCAAACAACTGACTCTACTAAATCATTGTCAATGTTAATCGTTGCTTGTAATTGTGTCGAATCTCCTAAGTCAATTCTTTGATCCTCACCAGCGTCTATTTGAAGATCTAAACCTTCGAATAAGGTAACTGATTTACTCAAAGTACATCCGTTAGAATCCTTCACTGTCACTTCATAATTTCCAGGTCCTAAGTTTTCCCAAATATTACTTTCTTGGTAAGCATTACCATTCAGAGAGTAAGTGTAAGGGCCAACTCCACCTTCTACATTAAGAACTGCAATCAATCCTTCGAAGTCACTGAAACATGGATTAATTGTTTCTATATCAAATCCTGTAACTGGAATGATGTTATCAATGATTGTTACACTATCTATAGTAGAACATCCATTTACTGTATTCGTCACTTCTAGGTAGTAAGTACCTATCGAGTTAATCTCAGGAGAAAGTGTATTTCCTCCATTAACTATACTTCCATCATTCGTTGTCCAGTTGTAAGCAAATCCACTTCCTACAGAAGATCCATCTCCTACTAGGTTCACATTCGTAAGCTCACAAGTAAGCGTAAATGATGGACCTGCTTCAGCTACTGGGTAGTCTCTATCTAATAACACATTCACTGTATCCGTTGCTACACAGAAGTTATCACCATTTGTAACTGTTACAACATACTGGCCTGGTTGGTCTACATTAATTGCAGATGAATCAGGATTCGTAATGATGTTACCATCTAATGTTGTCCATGTGAACGACATTGCTGGATCATTCGTTAATTCTGTTGCACTTACTTCCACTTCATAATTCACACAATTCAGAACTTCTGGTGTTGCTGTTGAAATTTCAGGATATGCTACCTGATCAACAACAAGTACTTTATCCGTATTGGTACAATCTGAAATCGTATCTGTTACAATGATCGTGTATTCACCTGGAATCGAAGTTGTAAACAAGAATAGATCACTTGGAATAAATTCTTCTCCGTCAGGACCGATCCATGTTACTACTTTATTCATACTTGAATTCGTTGCATCTATCGTCACTTCGCTTACTGCACAATTGATGAACTGATCTTCACCAGCATCCGCATTCGGGAAGTTATCATCTATCAGTACTTCTACTGAATCAATTGCGAAACAACCTGTAACATTGTTCGTCACTAATAATGTGTACCAACCTGGTTGATCTACAAGTGGAGATAATGTATTCGCTCCGCTGATGATATTACCTTGAGCAGTTGCCCACTCGTAAGTAAATGCACCAGTAGAACTTCCATTTGCATTCAAGCTACCTTCTTGCATTTCACATGTCAATATAAATCCGTCTCCTGCTTCAGCAACTGGTAATGGATTAATGATGACTTCTACGGTAGTCTGTTCATCTTCACATGGACTTTCTGAATCCACCATGTAAGTGAATTGGTAAGTTCCAGCACTCACTCCATCAGTATTAAATGTTCCGTTCGCTGCATCAAAGCCGCTTCCTGCAGTACTTGTCCATGTTCCACCTAAGTCTTCACCAGAAAGAATATCAAATAAGTTAATCAATTCGACATCTGTTTCACATACTTCAGCTGGTGCTAATGGCTCTCCAGAAGATAATCTATCCATTACCATAACAAATATGGTTGTATCGAATGTACATAATGGGTCGATCACATCTAGTGTAAAGGTTAATCCATATGAACCTGCATCCGCATCGGTTGCATTAAAGATGTCTCCATTCACAATCGCTGGATTAGAACCTGCAGGTGTTGTTGCAATGGTCCAAGATCCGTCGTCAGAATCATTCTCTATTGTACTTAAGTCAAATATTGCATCATCGTTACAGAAAGGTCCAGCCTCACCAATATTAATGATTGGGCAAGAACAATCTAGAACGGTTACATTCAAGATGTATGTATTCGCTTCACAAATTCCACCAGTATTATCAACTGTATATAATAATTGGTAGTCACCAGGTATCACACCGTGGAAGTCAGCTATATTTCCGTTGATAGAAACTCCAGAGTCAGAAATATCCGTCCATGTTCCATCAGTCGGTCCTTCTACGATTACTGTATCAAGATCTATAATTGCTCCTTTGAAATCAAGGTTACAAATCTCAGTGTATTCGAATAATCTAGCTGTTGTCGGGTAACTTACTTCAACATTGACCGCCCCAGAAACCTCACCATCACAATGTGCATCATTCGCAGAAACTAAACTAATGTTCATGTCCACAAATGCCTCTACTGTAAATCTGTATGGCGATGTCTGAATGTCAGCTAAAACAAAAGTTTCATTGTTCGCTTTCACTTCTATTGTCCAAGGTGCTGTACCTGTCAAGTTCACTTCTACTACAACCTCTTCTCCTTCACACACCATGTATTCACCATCGATCATTGCTGTAGGAATTTCATACCATACAACAGGTTGTCCGATAGCTACAACGGTACATTCTTCCGTTAAGTCAACTAATCCGTTACTTAACTCATTACCTGCAACTGCTGATACATAGTAAGTCTTACCATATTCCATCTTAGCAGGATCAAAGAAGAACGTTGCTGTTTCGCTAAGTGCTATCGTATTCACAAGAAGTGTATCATTTCCTTCATGTAAAGCGAAGATCACTTTATCGTTATAGTCTAAGAATTCAAGTGTTGCATCGTAAACTCCAGTCGCTGTTAATTCAGGTCCACAAAGCTCGATCAATTCTTGATTCATTGTACCTACCATTGTTAAACATCCACACTCGATTCCTTCATCTGCAACAGTTATGATTTCACAACCATTAATGTCCGTTACTTCGAAAGAATAATCTACAAGTGACTCAATGTCTTCACTTATGTAAATGTATGGTTGCTCACCAGTAGGGTTATCTATCGCCACTCCATTCACGATGTATCCTGTAGGATCACCTCCCCAGATTTCGAACGTTACTTTATAACCAGGAGTTAACTCGTTACATTCAGCCATCACATTCTCTACTCTAGGTACGAAGAAGAACTCAACTGTTGCTTCTCCCATTCCTTCTGAAGAACATCCATCTGCATTAGAAACAGTTCCTAAAGTATAGATACCTGGTTCCGTTACATCAAATGTAAATGTTGCATCCGTAGTATTATACGTGTCATAAGCAACACCATCTTTAAGTACTTCCACATTCCAGTTGTCACCGTTTAAGAAGTTGATGGTCAATGTTACCACATCTCCAGAGCCATCACAGATACTTCCTCCACCAACTAATGTTGCTTCAGGAATATCTTGACCGATTACTTCGAAAGATACTTCACTGTTACAAAGTGTTCCTCCACCGTATATGTACACAGTAGTTCCAGGTACAACTTGATCACCAACGTTAAGTTGATCACCTGTCTGACCAGGTCCTGTATAATAGCTTTCTGTTCCGTCTAGGTGCTCACCTGTAATTGTTTCAAGTGTATAGAATTCACATACATATTGATCACCAGGATTATCAAGTACTGGAGTATCGATGATGGTAATTTCTAATTGTTCTTCTGTAGAACAATCACCTGCTGCAACGTATAAGTAAAGTGTTGTACTCGTTGTAATGACATCACCTTCGTTATACTGTGTTCCACCGCCATTCACTTCAGTATAGTATGCTGCTGTTGCAACTCCTGTTCCTGTAATTTCTGGTAAAGTGTAACTATCACACTCTGTTACTGGCGCTTGTACATCGATAACTGGTGTTTCAATAATGATTACTTCGATCACTTCTTCATTAGAACAATCACCTACCGCATCGTAAATGTAAAGCGTCGTGCTTGCTGTGATTGCATCACCTGCGTTGTACTTCGTACCTCCACCGTTGGTTGCTGTATAGTAAGCTTCATTGCCACTCAAGTTCGCACCTGTGATAGTAGGAAGCGTATATTCATCACATTCCGTCTGAGCTGCTTGAGGATCGATCTGTGGTGTATCCAAGATTTCAATCTCTAAAGTAGTTTCATCCGAACAATCACCTGCTGCTACATAAATGTAAAGCGTTGTGCTTGCTGTGATCACGTCTCCAGTGTTGTACTGAGTTCCAGCACCATTCGCTTCTGTGAAGTAAGCTGCTGTTGCAACTCCTGTTCCTGTAATCTCAGGTAGCGTATAACTATCACACTCTGTTACTGGTGCTTGTGTATCAATTACTGGCGTTTCAATAATTGTGATCTCGATCATTTCCTCATCAGAACATGTTCCTACTGCATCGTAGATGTATAGAGTAGTAGTTGCTGTTATAGCATCTCCTGCGTTGTACTTCGTACCTCCGCCATTAGTTGCTGTATAGTAAGCTTCATTGCCACTCAAGTTTGCACCTGTAATAGTAGGAAGCGTATATTCATCACATTCTGTCTGAGCAACTTGTGGATCGATCTGTGGTGTATCCAAGATTTCAATCTCTAAAGTAGTTTCGTCTGAACAATCACCTGCTGCTACATATATGTAAAGCGTTGTGCTTGCAGTAATCACATCACCAGGGTTGTACTGAGTTCCTGCTCCGTTCGCTTCTGTGAAGTAAGCTGCATTGTCAACTCCTGTTCCAGTGATAACAGGTAGTGTATAACTATCACACTCTGTTACTGGTGCTTGTGTATCAATGACTGGTGTTTCAACAATTGTAATTTCAATTGCTTCTTCATCAGAACATGCTCCAGTCTCATCATAAATGTATAGGGTTGTGCTTGTTGTGATTACATCACCAGCGTTGAACTGAGTTCCTGCTCCATTCATTTCAGTGTAGTAAGCTTCATTCCCACTTAAGTTACTTCCAGTTATTACTGGTAATGTGTAACTATCACACTCTACTGCTGCAACTTGAGCGTCAATCTGAGGCGTTAAAAGAATTTCAATTTCTATTGCTTGCTCATCCGAACAGTCTCCTGCTGCTACATAAATGTAAAGTGTAGTTGTTGCAGTAATTGCATCTCCAGGATTATACTGTGTTCCTGCTCCATTTGCCTCTGTGTAGTAAGCTGCATTGTCTACTCCCGTTCCGGTGATAACTGGTAGTGTATAACTATCACACTCTGTTACTGGCGCTTGTGCATCAATTACAGGAGTTTCTATGATTGTTATCTCTACTGTTTCTTCATCAGAACAAGCACCCACTCCATCATAAATATATAATGTCGTTGTTGCAGTGATTACATCGCCAGCGTTATACTGAGTACCTGCACCATTCATTTCTGTGAAGTAAGCTTCGTTTCCGCTTAAGTTCGTTCCTGTTATTACAGGTAAAGTATAACTATCACATTCGGTCTGAGCAGAAAGTGGATCGATTTGAGGCGTTGCCAATATTTCTATTGATACCGTTGTCTCATCAAAACAGTCTCCTGCTGCTACATAAATGTAAAGTGTTGTGCTTGCTGTAATTACATCTCCAGCATCATACTGTGTTCCTTGACCATTCGCTTCTGTAAAGTAAGCTGCATTGTCTACACCTGTTCCTGTAATTACTGGTAGTGTATAACTATCACACTCTGTTACTGGAGCTTGCTCAGTAATGATTGGCGTTTCAAGAATCTCAATAGAGATCGCCTCTTGGTCATTACAAATATCTACTGCATCCCAGATATAAAGTGTCGTTGTTGCTGTGATAACATCTCCAGCATTGTACTGTGTTCCTTGACCATTCTGATCAGTGAAGTACGCTTCATTTCCACTTAAGTTTATTCCTGTAATTGTTGGTAGCGTGTAACTATCACATTCTACAATTGCTACTTGAGGATCAATTTCCGGAGCATCAATTTTTTCAATTAAGAAACTAACTTCTGCTGAACAGTCACCTGCTGCAACATATATGTACAATGTCGTTGTCACAGAAATTGCGTCTCCTGCATTGTATTGTGTTCCTGCTCCATTAGGTTCTGTAAAGTAAGCCGCATTTTCAACTCCTACTCCAGTAATTTCTGGTAGAACATAATCATTACAATCTTTTACATCATCTACAGGGTCTATCTGTGGAGTTTCAACAATTGTAATTTCTACAATTTCTTCATCGAAACATGTTCCAGCTCCATCAAAAATGTAGAGTGTTGTATTTGCAGTAATCACATCACCAGCGTTGAACTGGGTTCCTGCTCCATTCATTTCTGTGAAGTAAGCCTCATTTCCACTTAAGTTCGTTCCTGTAATTGCAGGTAGTGTGTAACTATCACACTCTACGATTGCTGCTAAAGGATCAATCTGTGGTGTCTGCAAGATTGCAATGTTCAATATTTCTTGAGCAGAACAATCACCAGCTGCAACATAGATATAAAGTGTCGTGCTTGCTGTAATTACATCTCCAGCATCATACTGTGTTCCAGCACCATCTGCCTCTGTATAATAAGCTGCATTATCAACACCCGTACCTGTAATAACTGGTAGCGTATAACTATCACATTCTGTAACATCTGCTTGAGGATCAATCTCTGGTGTTTCTACAATCGTTATTTCGATTGCTTCTTCATCTGTACAAGTTCCTACCGCATCATAGATGTATAATGTTGTCGTTGCACTGATCGCGTCTCCAGCACTGTATTGAGTACCTGCTCCATTCATTTCTGTGAAGTAAGCCTCATTTCCACTTAAGTTCGTTCCTGTGATAGCAGGTAGTGTGTAAGTATCACACTCTACAACTGCTGCTTGAGGATCAATCTGTGGTGTCAATAATATTTCAATGTCGAAGCTTTCTTCAGCTGAACAATCTCCTGCTGCTATGTAAACATATAATGTTGTACTCACATTGATTGCATCACCTTCCACATACTGTGTTCCTCCTCCATTTACTTCTGTATAGTATGCTGCTCCAGTTACTCCTGTTCCAGTGATTGCTGGAAGTATGTAAGTATCACAAGCCGATACATCAGTTATTGGATCTAGGATTGGAGTTGGAATGATTTCTATTTCAAGAACTTCCTCATCAAAACAAGAACCTACAGCATCGTAAATGTAAAGTGTTGTCGTTACGCTAATCACATCTCCAGCATTGTACTGAGTACCTGCTCCATTCATTTCTGTGAAGTAAGCCTCATTGCCACTTAAGTTCGTTCCTGTGATAGCAGGTAATGTGTAACTATCACACTCAACGATTGCTGCTTGTGCATCTATCTGTGGTGTCAATAAGATCGTAATCTCTAGAGACTCTTCATCAGAACAATCACCAGCCGCCACATACATATATAGTGTAGTAGATGAAGTGATTGCATCACCTTCATTGAATTGAGTTCCGCCTCCATTCACTTCTGTAAAGTAAGCTGCTCCTGTCACCCCTGTACCTGTAATTGCTGGTAAGATGTAACTATCACACTCTGTTACTGGTGACTGAGCATCAATAGCTGGTGTTGGAATAATCTCAATTTCAACTATTTCTTCATCAGAACATGTTCCTACAGCATCGTAAATGTAAAGTGTAGTCGTAGCACTGATTGCATCACCAGCATTATATTGAGTACCTGCTCCATTCATTTCTGTGAAGTAAGCCTCATTTCCGCTTAAGTTCGTTCCTGTTATAGCAGGTAGTGTATAAGTATCACACTCAACTACTGCTGCTTGAGGATCGATCTGTGGTGTCAATAATATTTCTATTTCAAAACTCTCTTGATCTGAACAAGCACCTGCTGCAACGTAAATGTATAGCGTTGTGCTTGTTGTAATCACATCACCAGGATTGTACTGTGTTCCAGCACCATCTGCTTCTGTATAATAAGCTGCATTATCAACTCCTGTTCCAGTGATAACTGGTAAAGTGAAACCATCACACTCAACTACATTCGTTAAAGGATCAATTTCTGGAGTAGGGATGATTGTTATCTCTGCGATTTCTTCATCAGAACAACTTTCTACAGCATCATAGATATATAATGTCACTGATTCAGTAATGATTGTTCCTGGAGTTAATCTGTCTCCATTTCCACCCATTTCTGTGAAGTACGCTTCATTTCCACTTAAATCCGTTCCCGTGATAACTGGTAATAAGTAACCATCACATTCTACAGCAGCTGCTTGAGGATCTAACTGAGGAGTTGCAAGTATCTCAATATTTACAAGCTCTTCAGCTGAACAAGCACCAGCTGCAACATACATATATAGTGTAGTTGATGTATTGATTACATCTCCTTCATTATACTGTGTTCCTCCACCATTCATTTCAGTATAGTATGCTGCTGTTGCAACACCTGTTCCTGAAATTGCAGGTAAGGTATAACTATCACACTCTGTCACATCAGATATTGGATCTAGAACTGGCGTCTCAATAATTTCGATTGAAATTAACTCTTGATCATTACAGATATCAACTGCATCCCAAATATATAGGTCTGTAGTAACTGTGATGACATCACCAGCGTTATACTGAGTTCCTGCTCCGTTTGCCTCAGTAAAGTAAGCTTCATTTCCACTTAAGTTCGTTCCTGTGATCGTTGGTAGTGTGTAACTATCGCATTCTGTAACTGCCGTTTGTGGGTCAATTTCAGGTGCGTCTACTTTCTCAACTAAGAACGAAACCTCAGCAGAACAATTTCCTGCTGCAACATATATGTATAATGTTGTTGTTGCTGAAATAGCATCTCCTGCATTGTATTGTGTTCCTTGACCATTAGGCTCTGTAAAATAAGCTGCAGTTTCTACACCTACTCCAGTAATTACTGGTAAGATGTAGTCATTACAATCTTTTACATTCGGAACTGCATCAATCTGAGGCGTTTCTATGATTTCAATTGCTAGTACTTCTTCGTCTGAACATGTTCCTACTGCATCGTAAATGTATAGTGTTGTTGTTGCACTGATTACATCTCCTGCATTGTATTGTGTTCCTGCTCCTCCCATTTCTGTGAAGTATGCCTCGTTGCCACTCAAGTTTGTACCTGTAATTGCAGGTAATGTGTAACTATCACACTCTACGATTGCTGCTTGTGCATCGATTTGTGGAGTTAACAAGATCGTGATCTCGATTGACTCTTCATCTGAACATGCACCTGCTGCTACATACATATATAATGTTGTAGATGTACTGATTACATCGCCTGCATTATACTGTGTTCCGCCTCCGTTTACTTCTGTGTAGTATGCTGCTGTTGCAACTCCTGTTCCTGTAATCTCAGGTAACGTGTAGCTATCACACTCTGTTACTGGTGCTTGTGTATCAATTGTTGGTGTTGGAATTATTTCTATTTCCAATACTTCTTCGTCTGAACAGGTTCCTACTGCATCGTATATGTATAGTGTTGTTGTTGCACTGATTACATCTCCTGCATTGTATTGTGTTCCTGCTCCTCCCATTTCTGTGAAGTATGCCTCGTTGCCACTCAAGTTTGTACCTGTAATTGCAGGTAATGTGTAACTATCACATTCTACGATTGCTGCTTGTGCATCGATTTGTGGTGTTAATAAGATCGTGATCTCGATTGACTCTTCATCTGAACATGCACCTGCTGCTACATACATATATAATGTTGTAGATGTACTGATTACATCGCCTGCATTATACTGTGTTCCGCCTCCGTTTACTTCTGTGTAGTATGCTGCTGTTGCAACTCCTGTTCCTGTAATCTCAGGTAACGTGTAACTATCACACTCTGTTACTGGTGCTTGTGTATCAATTGTTGGTGTTGGAATTATTTCTATTTCCAATACTTCTTCGTCTGAACAGGTTCCTACTGCATCGTAAATGTATAGTGTTGTTGTTGCACTGATTACATCTCCTGCATTGTACTGTGTGCCTGCTCCTCCCATTTCTGTGAAGTATGCCTCGTTGCCACTCAAGTTTGTACCTGTAATTGCAGGTAATGTGTAACTATCACATTCTACGATTGCTGCTTGTGCATCGATTTGTGGTGTTAATAAGATCGTGATCTCGATTGACTCTTCATCTGAACATGCACCTGCTGCTACATACATATATAATGTTGTAGATGTACTGATTACATCGCCTGCATTATACTGTGTTCCGCCTCCGTTTACTTCTGTGTAGTATGCTGCTGTTGCAACTCCTGTTCCTGTAATCTCAGGTAACGTGTAGCTATCACACTCTGTTACTGGTGCTTGTGTATCAATTGTTGGTGTTGGAATTATTTCTATTTCCAATACTTCTTCGTCTGAACAGGTTCCTACTGCATCGTAAATGTATAGTGTTGTTGTTGCACTGATTACATCTCCTGCATTGTACTGTGTGCCTGCTCCTCCCATTTCTGTGAAGTATGCCTCGTTGCCACTCAAGTTTGTACCTGTAATTGCAGGTAATGTGTAACTATCACATTCTACGATTGCTGCTTGTGCATCGATTTGTGGAGTTAATAAGATCGTGATCTCGATTGACTCTTCATCTGAACATGCGCCTGCTGCTACATACATATATAATGTTGTAGTTGTACTGATTACATCGCCTGCATTATACTGTGTTCCGCCTCCGTTTACTTCTGTGTAGTATGCTGCTGTTGCAACTCCTGTTCCTGTAATCTCAGGTAACGTGTAACTATCACACTCTGTTACTGGTGCTTGTGTATCAATTGTTGGTGTTGGAATTATTTCTATTTCCAATACTTCTTCGTCTGAACAGGTTCCTACTGCATCGTAAATGTATAGTGTTGTTGTTGCACTGATTACATCTCCTGCATTGTACTGTGTGCCTGCTCCTCCCATTTCTGTGAAGTATGCCTCGTTGCCACTCAAGTTTGTACCTGTAATTGCAGGTAATGTATAACTATCACACTCTACGATTGCTGCTTGTGCATCGATTTGTGGAGTTAATAAGATCGTGATCTCGATTGACTCTTCATCTGAACATGCACCTGCTGCTACATACATATATAATGTTGTGCTTGTACTGATTACATCACCTGCATTATACTGTGTTCCGCCTCCGTTTACTTCTGTGTAGTATGCTGCTGTTGCAACTCCTGTTCCTGTAATCTCAGGTAACGTGTAACTATCACATTCTGTTACTGGTGCTTGTGTATCAATTGCTGGTGTTGGAATTATTTCTATTTCAACAATTTCTTCTGTTGAACATGCTCCAACTCCATCAAAAGCATACAATGTAATAGTTGTACTAATTACATCCCCTGCATTGTACTGTGTTCCACCTCCATTCACTTCTGTGAAATAAGCTTCATTTCCACTTAAATTCGTCCCTGTGATCGTAGGTAACGTGTAACTATCACATTCTACGATTGCAACTTGAGGATCAATTTGTGGTGTTGATAAAATTTGAATATCAACACTTTCTTCATCTGAACAAGCACCTGCTGCCACGTACATGTATAATGTTGTCGATGTACTGATTACGTCGCCTGCATTATACTGTGTTCCGCCTCCATTCACTTCCGTATAGTATGAAGCAGTTGAAACTCCAGTTCCTGTGATTTCAGGTAACGTGTAGCTATCACATTCGATTACATCTGATAAATCATCAATAATCGGTGTTGGTATAATTTCAATCGAAATTAACTCTTGATCATTACAAATATCAACATTGTCATAAATGTATAGATCAGTTGTTATATCAATAATATCTCCTGCTAAATATTTTGTTCCAGTTCCATCAGGTCCTGTGTAGTAACCTTCATTTCCACTTAAGTTCGTTCCTGTGATCGTAGGCAATGTGTAACTATCACATTCTACAATTGCAACTTGAGGATCAATTTCAGGTCCATTAATTTTTTCTATTAAGAAACTAATCTCTGCGCTACATTCTCCAGCTGCAACATAAATAAATAGCTGAGTTGAAGTTGAAATTGCATTTCCAGGGTTGTATTGAGTTCCCATTCCACCAGATTCAGTGTAATAAGCCGCATTTCCAACACCTGTTCCTGTAATCTCAGGAAGGATATAGTCATTACAATCCTTAACATTAGTCTGAGGATCAATAATAGGAGTTTCAACTATTGCAATTGTAAACTGCACTTCTGAAATACATACTCCTTGCGCATCATATACAAATAAAGTAATATCAGAACTAATGATATCTCCAGGGTTGTATTGTGTTCCACCTCCGTTCGTCTCTGTATAATAAGCCTCGTTACCAGTAAGGTTCGTTCCAACTATTTCAGGAAGTACGTACTCATCACAAGAAGTTACATTATCAGGTTGTTCAAGTACTGGTGTTTCAGTTATTGTAACTGTAAAGGCTTCCTCTTCAGAACATGTGCCTGCTGCTACATACATGTATAATGTTGTGCTTGTGCTGATCCAATCTCCTTCTGCATATTGTGTGCCTGCTCCTCCCATTTCTGTGAAGTAGAATGCTCCTGATACTCCCGTACCCGTGATTGCTGGTAATTGTAAACTATCACATGCTGCTCCTGAGTTAGGATCAATGCTTGGTGTTTCTACAATGGTTACAACAAACTCCGCTTCTGATGGACAACCATTATCATCGCCATAGATGTATAATGTTTGACTCATATCTATTAAGTCTCCTGCATTGTATACCGTTCCACCTCCATTCATCTCTGTATAGTAAGCTTCATCGCCTGCTAAGTTTGTGCCTGTTATAGCTGGTAATTCAAACTCATCACATGCTGTGCCAGCTCCGCCA
>NZ_JAJNKA010000019.1 GCF_021533215.1 Portibacter lacus
CAAATGAGTGACAGCAGTCACTCATTAGTTAAGGGACCAAAACCAACGGATTTTGGATGGGTTGGTCGAACCTCCACGAAGAGCTGATCTAAGCTCTAAAGGTTGCTTCTGGATATCCATCCATTAGCAAAATAAATTAGCTTTTCATTCACTAATCACTAATCTGATTTTTGTCATTTTGCTTTCCAATGGTCAGATCGCTTAGGTGAATTATTATTCTCAATGAATAATTCATGCTCGATAAAAGCTTGCCGACCCCTAGACTTCGTTGCAGCTCGACGATCTATACCTTGCCACAAAAAAAAGCGATACCTAAATGAATAGATATCGCTTTTATTTATGAATTTGCTGTGAGAGAAGGATTCGAACCTCCACGAAGAGCTTAGCTTAGCTCTAAAGTTTAGAAAATCTAAACTTTAAAACCAGTTTGTCGCTTGGTCTTCACCCCCGAGACAGGAGGGCATGTCTGCCAATTTCATCACCTCACATTGTATTGTTATCGCTTTCGATATGACAAATATACAACCAAACAAACCTTTTGTGCAAATTATTTTAATAAAAAGATAAAATATTTATAATAATATCAATAAACACCTTAATATGATGAAAATATAATAATATGAATATGTATTTGCGCTGGATTTTTAGAGGATTTAAAATATAATTTAGAATATCTACACGTTTTGTTATTTTTATAATAAATACCTTTACCTAAAATTGAAATCCTGAAAAGATTATTCATATATATAATTGTAGTTGTATTGCTTGGAATAGGTATTCTCGCGGCGTCGTTTATAAACATTGACCTAGAAGAAAAAGATGTAGAAGGTCCAGTTGCGAAATACGATTTTAAGAAAGAACCCAAAATTAAAGGATTAACTTTTGTTGCACCTCCTCGACCGTTTAGTGAGAACCCTATGCCTTATATTCAATCAGTAAATGCAGAATGGATAGCAGTTATTCCTTATGGTTTCATACCGAAAGACGATCATAAAGTAGCGCATGGTTCGGAAAGACAATGGTGGGGTGAAAGAGAAGAAGGCGTAGTGGAAACCATTACTAAAGCTCATGAAAGTGGTCTGCGGGTGATGATCAAACCACAAATATGGATGCATGGATCCTGGATCGGAGATTTTACGCTCGATAATGATAAACACTGGCAAGAATGGGAAGAAACCTATTCGAAATATATCCTTCAATATGCTAGGATTGCCCAAGAGCAAGGAGTCGATATGCTTTGCATTGGCACAGAATTCAAAAAGGCAATGCAAGATAATTCTGATTATTGGTACCATCTAATTGATCAGATTAGAGCCGTTTATGATGGGCCGTTAACTTACTCGAGTAACTGGGACGAATATAAAGATGTGCCGATTTGGGATAAGCTAGATTATATAGGAATTAGTGCATATTTCCCATTGACAGACGAAAAAGAACCTTCTCATGCTACCTTGAAAAAAGAATGGAAACCAGTCGTGAAAGAACTTGAGCGATTTGCCAATAAACATAAGAAAAAAATCATCTTTACAGAATTTGGATACCTTAGTGTAGATGGCTGCGCAGGGAAAACGTGGATTTTAGAGAAAGAACGAGATAAACACAATCAGAATCAAAAAGCTCAAGCTGACGCTTTCCATTGCCTTTTTTCTACTTTTTGGGATGAAGATTGGTGGGCTGGCGGTTTTTTCTGGAAGTGGTATCCTGAAATGAGACCGAATAGAAAAGATTTTTACAATAAAGATTACTCTCCACAGGGTAAATTAGCAGAAAAGACCATCGCTGAATGGTATGGAAAAAGATAGAAATTGGAATTAATAGAAACGAACTTAGCGCTTAATCAGCGCATCGAAGCCTTAAGAGCAGCAGGAAAAACAATAGGATTTGTACCAACTTTAGGAGCACTTCATGATGGTCACGCCTCCTTAATTAGAAAGTCAAAAAGGAAATCTGACATCACTGTCTGTTCGATATTTGTGAATCCTACACAGTTTAATGACCCCAGCGATCTCAAGAAGTATCCCAGAACATATGAGGCCGATAGTAAGTTACTGACGTCTTTAGAAACGGATATTTTATATATGCCGAGTGTGAAAGAAGTATACCCTAGCGATTTAGACACAGCAGTTCATGTCGATTTTGGAAACTTATTTACCGTAATGGAAGGCGCTCACAGACCAGGACATTTCGATGGCGTTGTGCAAGTTGTAAAGCGACTTTTAGATATTGTGAAGCCAGATCAATTATATATGGGGCAGAAGGACTTTCAGCAATTCACGATCATTCAGCATATGATAAATGAATTGAAAATGCCTGTAGAACTGGTGGTTTGCAAAATAAAAAGAGAAGATCATGGGCTTGCGATGAGTTCGAGAAATGAACGACTTGTTCCAAGCATCCGAGAAAGGGCAAGTATTATTCGCAAAACCATGATTGCGGTAAAGAGAAAAATAAAAAAGAAGCCATTTTCAGAAATAAAAGAATATGCTACTCATCGGATGACCATCCCGGATTTCAAGCCAGAGTATTTTTCGATCGTCGATGGCAATAACTTACAGCGGGTAACTTCCTATGAAGACTCGGATTATATAGTGGCTTGTACAGCGGTGTGGGCAGGTGAAATTCGCTTGATAGATAACATAATTTTAAAACATGAAAAGTAAAGTTTCTGGTTTTAGAGCTATTAAATTAGAGGTAACCAAAAGATAATACGAGACTTTGTTTTAGGATTTGAACTTTTAACCCTAAAAAATTATTCATTAAAGTGATTCTAATTTTATAATTTTGCACGCAATATGCTATTAACAATACACAAGTCTAAAATACACAGAGCTCGGATAACTGAGGCTAACCTGAATTATGTAGGGAGCATCACCATTGATGAAGCATTAATGGAAGCTGCTAACTTCTATGAAGGAGAGAAGGTTCAAATCGTTAACAACAATAATGGTGAACGAATAGAAACCTATGTGATTAAAGGAGAAAGAGGGAGCGGTGTTCTTTGTCTTAATGGTGCTGCAGCAAGAAAGGCTGAAGTAGGAGATGTGGTCATCATCATTTCTTATGCACTTATGACACCTGAAGAGGCTAAGAATTATAGTCCTGTCACTGTTTTCCCTGATGAAAATAATTCTGTAAACTAAACCGATTTGGGCGATAAAGTAAAGGCTTTTTTAAAGTTTTTAGTGTTCTTCGCCTCAGGTGGGATCATTCTCTATTTATTATATCGAAGTCAAGCGAATGCATTTGCAGAGCAATGCTTGATAGATGGTATTCCTTCTGATGATTGTAATTATTTTCAGAAAATCATGACCGATTTTCGATCCGTGAAAATTGCATGGTTACTTTTAGTAATCCTAATGTACATGGCTTCTAATATTAGTCGCGCCGCTAGGTGGATGATGATGTTCAAGCCACTGGGACATACCGTAAAATTTAAAAACGCCCTAGGAACCTTGATGATCGGCTACTTTGCCAACTTAGGATTACCTAGACTTGGAGAAGTGTTAAGGCCAGTTGCCTTATCAAGATATGAGAAAATAAGTGTTGAGAAGGTTGTCGGGACTATTGTAGCTGAGAGAGCACTGGATGTCATCATGTTATTACTCTTTATAGGTTTAGCTTTACTACTAGAATACGATAGATTGTGGAGTTATATCTTAGAAAATCAAGCGATCCTTGATAAAGTGATGCCTATATTGACTAGTCCTCTTTTTTATATTTTGATCCTCATTTTTGCGGTATCAGGAATTCTCTTAATTAGAAGTGCTTGGTTTAAGAAATCTAAATTAGGAGTTAAAGTATTTGGTTTAGTTCATGGGCTGATGGAGGGTATAAAGTCGATTTTCAATTTAGAAAGACCATCACTCTTTATCCTGCACACGGTATTCATATGGGTGATGTATTTTTTGATGACGAGATTGTGCTTTTACGCATTTGAACCTACAGCTGGATTAAGTTTAGTAGCTGGTCTAATGGTATTTGTCTTTGGGACCTTGGGGATTGTTTTTCCATCTCCAGGAGGAATGGGTTCTTATCACGCATTAATTATGGCTGGGCTAGCAATTTACGGTGTGGAACAAGCAGATAGTTTTTCATATGCCAATATTATATTTTTCACCATTCAGTTGTTCTGTAATGTATTCTTTGGGCTTCTTGCTTACATATTGTTACCTTTATTGAATAAGAATTATGAAGGGGAATTATCTACACAAAATACAAACTGATCTAGATGAGGCTTTGACTTTTTTAGGTCAATGTTTTTCTGAGCCAGCTAAAATTGTTTTTACCAATGGTTGTTTCGATATCCTCCATTCAGGACATTTACAATATCTTAATGAAGCAAGGAATTTAGGAGACTTCCTGATAGTAGGCGTGAATGATGATGATTCAGTCAAAAGATTAAAAGGCACAAAAAGGCCGATCGTGCCACTCATAGAAAGAATGGAAATGCTAAGTGGCCTGCAGATGGTAGACATGGTGATTCCTTTTTCAGAAGACACACCTATGAACTTGATTCAAAGCATCAAGCCAGATATTCTTGTAAAAGGAGGGGATTACCAGCTCCATGAAATTGTTGGTGCAGAATTTGTCCAGTCTATAGGAGGAAGCGTAGAAATGCTCAGTTTTAGGGATGGAGCTTCTACAACCAATATCATCGAAGAAATTATAAAGAAATATTCATGACTACTATTCTTGAATTAACAACCTATCTGGAAGAAATTGCGCCATTGCATTTTCAAGAGAGTTATGATAATGCAGGATTGATATACGGCGACCCTGACGCAAGTGTAGAGGGTGTTTTGATCAGTCTAGATCTTACGGAGGCCGTAATTGATGACGCCATAGCGAATGGATGCAATGTGATCGTTAGTCATCATCCGATTATTTTCAGAGGGATAAAGAAGTTTCATGGTCATTATGTAGATCGAACTGTAGCAAAGGCGATTAAAAATGATATCGCCATCTATGCCATTCATACTAATTTAGATAATGTATTAGAAAATGGAGTAAATGGAAAAATTGCAGAGAAAATAGGCCTGAAAGATACAGGAATCCTCTCGATTAAGCCCGAATTAGATGAAAATGGAAAAGTAGGATCAGGTGTTACTGGAATTTTGCAAAATGAGATGAGTGAAATTGATTTTCTGGATCATTTGAAGAAAAGCATGGAGTTAAAAGTGGTGAAACATACCGCTTTATTAGATCAAACCATTAAGAAAGTTGCAATATGCGGCGGTTCGGGGTCGTTTCTTTTAAGTGCTGCAATTCGTTGTGGAGCTGATGCGTTTATAACATCTGACTTTAAGTATCATGAGTTTTTCGATGCAGATAGTAAGATTGTTATCATAGACATTGGACATTTTGAGAGCGAGCAGTTCACAATCAATCTTTTATATGATCTAATTACAAATAAATTTAGTAACTTTGCAGCCCGTTGCACAAAAGTGAACACCAATCCAGTTAATTATTATTAAAAATAAGAAATGGCAAGTACAAAAGAACTAACTGTAGCAGAGAAATTACAGGACTTATATAAGCTTCAGACGATTGATAGTAAAATCGATGAAATTGGGATTTTGAAAGGAGCACTTCCTATGGAAGTTGGAGATTTAGAAGATGATATAGTTGGTCTTGAAAAGAGAATCGCTAGAAATGTAGAAGCAGTAGATGAGTTAGAAACTGAGATTTCTAGACACAATGGAAACATTAAAGATAGTGAAGTACTTATTGAAAAATATGAGAAGCAACTAGAAAGTGTTAAGAATAATCGAGAGTTTGATGCTTTGAATAAAGAAATCGAGCTTCAGAAACTTGAAATTTTGCTTTCTCAAAAGAAAATTAAAGAAATCGCTGTTAAGCTTGTAGCTAAGAAAGAAACGGTTGATGCTTCTAAATTGAGATTCGAAGGAAAGAATAAAGACTTAGAAGTTAAGAAAGTAGAGCTTGAGAAGATTATCGCGAAGACTGAAAAAGAAGAAGCTAAACTTCAGAAAGAAGCAGATAAGATCAGAAAGAAGATCGAAGAGAGATTATTAAAATCTTACGATAAGATCAGATCTAGATATAAAAACGGTATCGCTGTAGCAGTAGTAGCTAGAGAAGCATGTGGAGGTTGTTTTAATAGAATCCCACCTCAGGTGATCATAGAAATTGGAAACAGTAAGAAAATTATTGCTTGCGAACACTGTGGTAGAGTTTTAGTTGGACCTGAATTAGTAGGTGTAGAAGTAGACTAGTATCGTTAACAAACGAAGAAAATATATAAGAGGTTATTTCATTTCATGGAATAGCCTCTTTTTCGTTATTGCTTTTTATTTTAAATATACCCTTTTACCTGTTTTTGCACTTTTTCTGGCAGCATCCAATATCTCAATTACGATAATGTTGTTTTCAATAGATGATAGATCAAATGGCTTTACCTCAATGGTCCCATTTATGACTCCAGCAAAAAATGTAAATGGATCGGCATAAGGATACTTTCGGTCCTCTAATTTTATTTTTTCCTCAGAATAGCCGTCATAACCTTCTGCTATTCTAATTCGTAGATCATTTTTATTATCTGCAAAAATGGCCCCAGTTAAACCATATATCTCCATGTCTTTTCTTCCGATAGGCCAGTTCCAAGATGGTTGAAGAATGGCATTAGAACTTCCATAATCCAAAATAATAATTGCTTCATCGTCCACTTTAGGATTGTTCTCTTTCTGTAATTGCTGCGTATTTGCCGTAACCGATAATGGTTTCTTTCCGTTGTGAATCCAAGTCGAAAGGTTCGCACCGTAGCATCCGAAATCCGTAATTGCTCCACCTCCATTGTCTATTGGATCCGTTAACCATTCTAGAAACTCTTCATTGACACCAATCTTTTTGGGACCTCGATGTCCATCATTCACAATAATTTTTCTTAGGTCACCGATCTTGCCAGCTTTTAAAAGTTCATTGGCCTTAATATTAGAAGGATACCATGTTGTCTCGTAATTCGTAATTAAATGTACATTGTGTTTCTTAGCCAATGCGGCCATTTTCTTAGCGTGGTTCAGATTAACCGCTAATGGTTTTTCGACCATAACATGGATGCCCCTAGGTGCACATTCTTGCACAACTGCTAAATGGTCATAGATTGTCCCAAATGCCGCAACTGCATCGACCTTCTGAACTGCTAGCATTTCCTCCAATGTTGAATAGACTAGATCTAAAGAAATGTTATACTGATTTGCATATCTAGTAGCTAATTCAAGATTGGGTTCTACATATCCTACTACTTCAAAATCCTCATTTTCTGGGTAGCCTAATATCCAGTGCACATGGGTGTGAGTAAGGCCCACAACGCCTAATTTTAGTTTTTCAGATTTAGCATGTAGACTTATGACCGAAAAAAATATAATTAGAAAAAACTTCATCATTTTTTAAATTTTTCAAATGCAGCATAAACAGCTAAGTGTAATGCATCTCCGTGGTCTTGCTCCTTGAGATACTTAAATCCTATATTCTTAAGTGGCTTTAAGCTTTTATATAATGCTTTAGCATCATTTTTCATGATCTTTCCTTCTTTCCCTACGGCAACGAATATGGATTTATTAGCTATCGGTTTTCGTTTGATTTTTAACAAAGATTGATTATCCCACCATAGACTAGGACTCACTATGATATATCGATCGAAGAGATCGGGTTTCTTAAATAGAATTTCAGTCGCCAAAAGGCCGCCCAAAGACTGTCCTATAATGGTTTTGTATCCTGAGGTGTTATAGTTCGTCTGTATGTATGGTTGTACTTCTTGTTCTATAAAACTGATAAAGTTTTCGGAAAAGCCAGTCGTAGGAAAATCTACTAGATCTGCAGCAATGGTCGTAGGGAAGGTGAAATCTTTTTTCCTATCTACATTTTTTATACCCACCACAATAGTAGGTGGAATCATATTGATCCACGAGAATGATGCAAATTGAACTAGTCCGACGATGTGTATAAAATCTTCATCTAAACCTCCATCCAATAAGTAAATTACCGGATATGTTTCGGCATTCTTTTCATCATATCCAGCAGGTAAGTATATATTTAGTGTCCTAGATTCATTTAAAATATCCGACTGTAGTTCAATAGCTTCACCCAGTATGATCGGATTTTTGCTTTTATTATGACCCATATCTTGGCCGAAGACGATATTTCCCAGCATTACAAATACTAGAATTTTGAATATGCTCATACAATTATTTTAATCTTAGGTTACTAGTTTTATCTCCGATGATATCTGTAATCATCTCGTCTTCCACCGATTGGAATTCAGCCTTTTCAGCACTTTTTACAATAATGCCCTCTCTTAGCAAATGAATCTGATCACAGTTGTCTGCTAAGGTAGAAAAGATATGAGATGAAATAATAACAATTTTTCCCAGATTCTTTAGTTTCTGAATAATGTCATTAATAATAAGATTACTCTGAATGTCCACTCCATTAAAAGGCTCATCCAGAATGTAGATATCATTTTGCTGGAGAAGGATTGCCATTAAGGCCAGCTTTTTCTTCATCCCAGTGGAGTAATGTTCCGCATAATCGGATAAAGGAAGCTCGAATATATTCTGCTCTTCGAAATCATCTTCTTTAACATTACGCGCAAGGCTGAAGAGTTTTAAATATTCCCAGCCCGTAATTTTGCTCATGAAAATAGGATTCGTGGGAAGAAAACCAAGGTGATTCTTCAAAATATCAAATTCAGAGTTCAATTTTCCATGACACGTTTCTAGCCCAGCGATTCCCCTGAAGAGTGTTGTTTTCCCTGCACCGTTTTTACCAACGATTCCATAAACATTTCCCTTTTCGAAAGTCAAGGAAATACCTTTTAATACTTCTTTTTTCCCAAATGATTTTTTAATATCTATAATTTCTAACATGCTAGGATCGGATTTAATTTTTGGATTGCCCGTTTATAAAATGAAGGTAGCGTGAAGATCATTATTGGCGGGCAAATCATAGAAATGAGAATAATTATAGATTGTGGTATGCTTATTTCATTCGGAAAAGCAGCGTACTTTCCTAGTATTATCGTAATAAGATAAAGGTATCCGACGGCATATATGATCGGGACAACATACCATAATGTAGTATAAAAGATCAGCAATACAAGGGAAGGTAGGATCGTGAGAACTGAAACGTTAATGATTGCAGTCTTGATTTTTACCATTAAAAATTGATGAGGAGTTTTACTATTGATCCATACGAAGTATTCATTTTCGGGTATAAAGAAGTAAGACATAGACAATAAAAAAAGAAAACTAAAGGAGGCAAAAGCAAGATTTTCATTTCCAACTTGGATTCCTTTGAAGATTAAAAAATACGCAAGTAACACGAATATGTAAGATCGGCGAAAACCTATTATAAATTCGAAGGGACGAGAACGGAATGGTGTGGGTACTTTAAAATTGACATTCCTACCCTGAGGAACAAATGCCATTATGATGGTCAATAAAAATAAAATGACCAGTGATAGCCATTCCATCTTATAGATAAGAAATCCCATGAAAGGAGTAGCTATCAGTAATTTGGACACCAGATTAAGAATAAAAGATTGTTTTGTAGTAAAGATCGATTGTACTTGCTTGTCCGAGAAATACTGAGTTGCATACGCACCAGCGAAAGGGTAGATCCACTTTGCCATTGGTGATTTGTAAAATAAGAAAACCGAAGCCAGAATAAAGGCAGCTAGAATTAGAACGACAAGGACGATTGTTGGAATTTCATAATCGGCAGCTTTTCGAGAAAATCGCTTGAGCTGGAGACTAAAATAATATTTAATCGCGCTACTGTTAATCATGTCTAAATTCTCCAAGGTGGATTTAATCTGTTTTCACCCGCAAAGTAAAGAATTAATTGGTTGCCATCTGGATCTTTTAACCTCGCCTCTCGCCACAGCCACGATTTGTCATTCGGCATTTCATCGAATTGGATTCCACTATTAGAAAGCTCATTCACGTATTCATCTAATGCTTTACATTCGAAATAAACGTATATTCCATCGCCTTTCGGTAGCTCTTTTACTTCATGTAAAGAAAAAGTAGCTTGGCCATCGGGGCATTCAAATCGAGCATAGTGGGGTAGTGCTTTGACAATTAATTTTAACCCGAGTTGCTCATAGAATGGTATGGATACATTGAGATCTAGAGAAGGGACTGTGATTTGATTCAAATTCATTTGCTAAAAATACTTAAGATTTTCTTGGCTATAAATTTATTCATAGTAGATTTATTCTATGAAAGAAAAAAAGATATTGCTTACTGGTGCGAATGGCCAGATTGGCACGGCATTAACGAAGGCCTTGCGCGATATTCACGGAAAAGAAAATGTAATAGCCACAGACATTACAGAGCCAAAAATTAAAAATGAGCCTTTCGATTTTATCGATATCTTAAATAAGGTGCGGCTAAAAGAATATATAGGAGATTATAAGATTACACAGATATATCACTTGGCAGCCATCCTATCTGCAAGTGGCGAATTAAATCCCCAGAAGACTTGGGAGGTGAACCTTAACGGTTTGCTAAGTATATTGGATATAGCGGTCGATTTAAAATTGAACAAGGTCTTTTTTCCTTCTACGATTGCTGTCTATGGACCGACAACACTTAGGAAGAATACACCTCAGCACGTTTCGCTGGAACCTGAAACCGTTTATGGAATGAGTAAGGTGGCGGGTGAGCTTTGGTGTAACTACTACAACTTAAAGTATGGAGTGGATGCTAGATCGGTGAGATATCCAGGAATCATTGGTTACCAAAGCATTCCTCAAGGTGGAACTACAGATTATGCAGTGGAAATGTTTCACGCAGCTATCAAGGGTGAGCCCTATGAGTGTTTTCTAAAGGCAGATACAAAATTACCTATGATGTATATGCCAGATGCCATTCGCGCAACAACGGAACTGATGGAAACGGATGCGAAAGACATTAGAGTGAGAACGAGCTATAATCTTGCAGCGATGTCATTTAGCCCTGTTGAATTAGTGGAGGAAATACGAAAGCATTATCCGAATTTTGAAGTAAGTTATAAGCCAGATTTCAGACAAGATATCGCTGCTTCCTGGTCGGAAAGTATAGATGATTCAAGTGCTAGAGCAGATTGGAATTGGGAGAATGAGTTTGATATAACGAAGATGACGGAAGATATGATTAAGAATTTAACAAAGTAGATTTAGGTCAATTTTTATAAAAGAGAAACGATGAATAAAATAAACGAACAGCTAGCCCAAGAACTTAATGAAATCAGAGAAGCTGGATTGTACAAGGAGGAAAGAATCATTACTACGCCGCAATCCTCAAAAATTGAGACTGATGAAGCAGGGAAAGTTCTAAATTTTTGTGCGAATAATTACTTAGGTTTATCCTCTAATGCGGACGTGATTCAAGCTTCTAAGGAGGCGATCGATAGTCACGGTTTTGGAATGTCATCGGTTCGTTTTATTTGTGGTACTCAAGATATTCACAAGGAACTAGAATCTAAGATTGCTGAATTTCTAGGGATGGAAGATGCGATTTTGTATGCAGCAGCATTCGATGCGAATGGTGGTTTGTTCGAACCATTGTTAGGAGCAGAAGATGCAATCATTTCGGATTCCTTGAATCATGCTTCTATCATCGATGGGATCAGATTGTGTAAAGCGAAAAGATTCAGATATGATAGCAATAATATGGCGGATCTGGAGGAGAAATTGAAAGAAGCTCAAGGTGCACGAAGAATAATGATCGCAACGGATGGCGTGTTTTCTATGGATGGTGTCATAGCTCAAGTGGATAAGATTTGTGACCTTGCGGATAAATATGGAGCATTAGTAATGCTTGATGATTGCCATTCAACTGGATTTACCGGAAAAACTGGACGTGGAACACATGAATATTGCGGTGCAATGGGAAGGGTGGATATCATTACAGGAACATTTGGGAAAGCACTGGGCGGGGCGTCTGGCGGATTCACGGCTGCTTCAAAAGAGATCGTACAGATGTTACGTCAGAAATCAAGACCATATTTGTTCTCGAATACGCTGATGCCTTCTATAGTAGGTGCTTCCATTAAAGTTTTGGATGTTTTGTCTAAGTCTACAGCACTTAGAGATAAATTAGAACACAATACTCAGATATTCAGAAAGGGGATGAATGACGCTGGATTTGATATTATTCCTGGCGTTCATCCGATTGTGCCAGTTATGTTATATGATGCCAAGTTGTCCCAAGATTTCGCGGCGAAGTTGTTAGACGAAGGAATCTATGTAATTGGGTTCTTTTTTCCGGTGGTTCCTAAAGGCAAGGCAAGAATTAGGGTTCAGATTTCAGCTGGACATGAAGAAGAAGATATTCATAAAGCCATCGCGGCCTTTACTAAAGTTGGAAAGGAATTAGGAGTGATTTAATTGATCTAAGGACAGTTGTTAAAATAAAATTAGGACTTCGCGGCAAAGCTCGAAGTCCCAAAGGAATTAGGTAACTATATTATGAATTTCTACTACTTAAAATCTAGCTCGGAAGCAACTTTTTTAGCTTGTTAATTACTCCTCTATAACTACAGAAATATTAAGATTGAAACTGGTTAACAGACCGAAAGTGGAATTGTTGCTCACTTCTTCGAATTTCAAATCAGGTGCTTCTGCTAGCAAACTCTTTAAGTTATGTGCAGTTGATTCAACGACTTTATTAGTGGTATAATGAATTCCAGCCCCAAGGCCGAATTCCATATATATTTTCTTAGTCAGATTAAATCTTACAGAACCAAGCGCATCAGCCGCAATCCGATTTTGTTTAAAATCAATTTTGAGATCATTGGCTCTCCCAGAAAAGGTCATCGGATGATAAAAGAAAACGTCTGTTGTAACTCTTTGATACATTAGATTAGGTCCTAGAGTCAGGAATCCTCGCTTGAAGTCAGTTATGTAGTATTGAAGACCAGACTTAGCTCTGAAGCCGGGACTGTCGAATAAGCCAAGAACATAGGTGAATTCATTTGCTGAATTAAGTTTATCATTTATTCTAATGTCCAAACTTGCTTGGAAGCCTGAATATAAATTGATGATAGAAGAAGGTGATAAACCGATGGCTAATTTCGGAAAAGAGGTAGAATTCTGTGCTTTTAAATTGATAGTAGATAAACTAGCAATTAAAATTACAATAAGAATGAATTGATTTTTCATTTGAATAGGTTTTTATTTATTCAAATGTAGGCCGCTCAACTATGGGCATAAATACTAAAATCGATAATCACATATTTGTAATTATACAATATGTATAATGTAGGAAAGTTAAATTGAGATAAAATTTAGAATTTTTAGCCATTCAAGGTTTCATGAATGTTCGTCTTGGCAGCTTTAATCGCTGGAATGACTGCAGCTAGAATACCTATGGCTAGTGCCCCTAGTGCTAAGTATGCTTCCTCCTTGAAAAATCTAAGACCTGAAAAGCTATACTTGTAACTTCCTTCCATTCCATTCGCAACGAAATACATTCCGATGTGTGCAATGGCTAGTCCTAAGATTGTTCCGATAATAGCAATTAGTAATCCTTCCATGAGAATAAGGCTGAATAACCTTGTACGGCCAGAGCCAAGTACCCTCATGACAGCGAGTTCGTATTTTCTTTCCTTTAAAGAATTAAATAGTGAAATGAAAATGCTTAATGCAGAAACAATAATTAATATCAGAGCAAGATACCTTAGTGTTTCGACACCGATACCAATCATAGAGTACAGCCGATTAATCTCATATACTGGACTAGCGGCCATCATATCTGTATTGCTGTTAATAGCTCTTGGCATATTCAATGCAGGGATACTTTTTCGACTTTTAAACTGGACAAGAATGGATGTTATCTCCTTGTCTTCATATTGCATCAGTTGTTCTGCTGTTAGAATATTGTCCATTTTTTCAGCAGAATGATCGTGCTCGTGTACTTCCCATATCGTATTCGGACTGGTTAGGATAAGTTGGTCGATGACCGAACCAGTTGCTTCTAATATTCCGACGACTTTAAACTTTGTATCGTGTTCATGGGTCATGCCATCATCATCATTGAAGCCATGTGAACTATCAAATTCAGATCCTACTTTAAGTCCAGCAGTTTCTGCTACTGCTTTCCCGATCACCACATCGAATGCATCCTTCCACATTTCTCCAGTTTCGATAGATGCAGCATATAAATCCAAAATTCCAGGAAGTGTACCAACTATTCTGAATTGACTATAACTATCTCCTAGAGATAATGGGATATTTGTTTTTAGATATGGATGCTTTGGATTTAAAAATGGTTTCGCCTCGCCGACACCGATGTTCCCAGTTGGATTATCGATGTGGTACATGTTACAAAGAATCATCTGTAAAGGACTCCCTTTCGCACCGATAACCATATCTATTTCAGCTTGATTTCGGTCAAACTGTTCTTTCAGCTGCGTATTAACTTGAATTAATAAAGAAATTAAACCTACACCTAGCGCGAATAAAAGCACATTTAGGAGCAGATTTAATGGCCTGTGAAGCAAATTTTTCCATGTTAGCATCAAATTGTTCATCCGAGTAAAATTTGATGGTTCACAATATCTTTTAATCTACCATCGTGCGTGACGATAAGCAGTGCTGCATCTAGATCTACGGCAGTCTTCTGAAGCAATTGAATAACTTGTTCGCATGACTGATCGTCTAGCGCAGAAGTGGGTTCATCCGCCAAGATCACTTTAGGCTTATTCAATACCGCTCGTGCTACAGAAGCTCTTTGTAATTCTCCTTGACTTAAAGTATTAGGCTTAGCATACGCCCGATGCTTGATTTCTAAGTTTTCGAGTATTGCTAGAATCTCATTTTTATCCTGTTTTCGCCCAGCTAATTTTTGAGTCAATAATAAGTTAGACAGAATGTTAATAGATGCAATAAAATGAGGCTTTTGAAATACGATGCCGATGTTTTGTCCTCTATATTGGTCAATGTTTTTACTTGATAAACTTGTAATATCTTGACCATCGATGATGATTTCTCCTGTCTTAGGTTTAATCAATCCGCCGAGTAAATGAAGTAGTGTTGTCTTCCCCACTCCTGATTTTCCTAAAATTAAACAAGACTCACCATTGTTACAGCTGATATCTGGAAAAGCGAAACTCGCATCCGAATGGTAAGAAAATGTTATGTTTTTAGTCTGTATCAGTTGCCCGAAATTTAATATTAATATTTACTGAAATTATGATTTTACTTCTTTTTCAATTGCAGGTCTAACATAGCAAAAATTAATATTACCCTATAATTATCATCTGCTCATTTCTGGAAATATGACCTCATTAACAATTCATTATAGATTTCGTTCTATAGTAATGCTGCACCATAGACTCCAGCACTGTCGCCTAACTTTGGTCTTAAGAATTTGGTGTTCATGTAATCATTAAACAAGTACTCCTTTACTTTTTCCACGCCTAATGTATATAACTCATCTACATTACCTACACCGCCTCCGAGAACGACAACATCTGGATCTAAAAAATTTAAAATACTAGCAATTCCTCTTCCGAAACGATCGAATAATCTTTCCATCGTTAGTTTCGCATGAACATCATCACCTGCTCGATAATGTTGAACAATCTCTTTCAATCCCATTTTTTTACCAGAAATCTGTTCGTACCACTTCTCTGTAAATGGTCCGGATATCACCGTTTCTGCACACCCAACATTTCCGCAGTAACACATTCCACCTGAATCATCTAGATGCATGTGACCCCATTCTCCTCCTATTCCGTGGAGTCCATTTAGAATCTGACCATTGATGACGATTCCGCCACCTACACCAGTTCCCATAATTACACCGAAAACCACTTTCGCATCAGGCGCATGTTCTTGAACCGAACCAAGCATCGTTTCAGCCATGGCGAAACAATTTGCATCATTAGCCATTCGTACATCTTTACCCATTTCTTCGGATAATTCCTTTTGGAAAGGTTTGCCATTTACACAGGTTGCGTTCGAATTCTTAAGCAAACCTGTTTTCGCATCGATAGACCCAGGTGTTCCTATCCCTATTTTCTCAAAAGTATAATCCACTTCTTCTTCTAGTGCACGGACAAGATTTTTAATATTCTGCTTGATATGTTCATATCCCTTTTCCTTTTCAGTGGGGACTCTTTTCCGAGCAACGACATCTAAAAAATTCCCCTCTTTTATAACAACGCCCTCTATTTTAGTGCCGCCTAAATCAATTCCAAGTAAATATGCCATAAGCTAATGTTTGTGTTACAAGAATAATGAAAAATTCCTAATTAGATGCTTTCCTAAGTTATAATTGGTTTCTTATTCCATAAAATTGAAAGTTCTAGAATTCTAAATCAAAAAATCGCTTTTCGTTAATCTTCATTCGTTAATCAATTTAGTATCTTTGCGCCTCAAATTTTTTATAGGATATGACATTGTACAGGGAATATAAGGGCTTAAACTTGCCAGCGATCGATCAAGAGATACTTGAATTCTGGGAAAAAGAAGGAATTTTTAAGAGAAGTATTGACGAAAAAGACGAAAATAACACCTTTGTTTTTTATGAAGGTCCTCCTTCTGCAAATGGAAAGCCTGGTATTCACCATGTAATGGCTCGGACAGTGAAGGATCTATTTTGTAGGTTTCAGACCATGAAAGGGAAAAGAGTAGATCGAAAAGGTGGATGGGATACACACGGACTGCCTGTAGAATTAAAAGTGGAAAGTAATTTAGGGATCACGAAAGAAGATATCGGTACTAAGATTACAGTGGAAGAGTATAATCGACTTTGCCGTGAAACCGTTATGCAATTCAAAGATCAGTGGGATGACCTCACAGTGAAGATGGGTTACTGGGTAGATCTAGATAAGCCATACATCACCTTTGAAAATAATTACATAGAATCAGTCTGGAATATTCTTTCAGAATTATATAATAAAGGCCTTATATATAAAGGGTATACTATTCAGCCTTATTCGCCAGCTGCTGGAACGGGATTAAGTACGCACGAATTAAACTTGCCAGGTTGTTATCAGAATGTCAAGGATACTTCTGCTGTAGCAATGTTCAAAGTTGAAAAGGATGAAAAGTCGGCTACTTTTTTCGAGGAAGAAGATGAGGACGTAAGAATTATTGCTTGGACGACGACACCATGGACACTGCCTTCTAATACAGGATTAACCGTAGGAGCGAAGATAGACTATGTGAAGGTGAAGTGTATGAGTCCTTATACTGATGTTCCTGTGAGTGTCATCTTAGCGAAAGAGCTAGTAGGTAAGTGGTTCGGCGGTAACAATCAGCCAACGATCATCGAGCAATCGCCTTCTTTTAAAGGAGTTGAGTTAGAAGGAATTCGATATGAGCAGCTTTTAGATTTCGGGAATGAAATTGAAGAATTGAATGGTGGAACGGATGCGTTTAAAGTGATACTTGGAGATTTTGTTACAACTGAAGATGGAACGGGAATTGTTCATACAGCGCCATCTTTTGGTGCAGATGATAGAAGAGTAGGGATTAATAATGGACTTGGAACTCTAACATTAGTAGACAAGCAAGGGAAATTCATTGATTCTGTCGGAGAATTTTCTGGAAGATATGTGAAGAATTATAAGGATGATCCTGATTATGTCAATGTTGATGTAGATCTTTCGATACATCTAAAAATGGAAAATAAGGCTTTTAATGTTGCTAGATATGAGCATAATTATCCTCATTGCTGGAGAACAGATAAGCCGATTTTGTATTATCCATTAGATTCTTGGTTTGTAAAAGCTTCAGCCAAGAAGGAAAGAATGGCTGAACTAAATAAGCAGATTAATTGGAAGCCTGATCATACAGGATCTGGACGTTTTGGATCATGGTTGGAAAATCTTCAAGATTGGAATTTATCAAGATCTAGATTCTGGGGGATTCCATTGCCGATCTGGAGAACGGAAGATGGAGAGCAGGAGAAAATGATAGGTTCTATTGCACAACTTAATGCAGAAATTGAAAAAGCGAATGAAAAACTTGGGTTGTCTCAAGTTGCTCCTAAAGACCTGCATAGACCATTTATAGATGACGTGATTCTTGTGTCAGATAGCGGAGAAAGAATGGTAAGAGAATTAGACCTGATCGATGTATGGTTTGATAGTGGTTCGATGCCTTATGCTCAGTGGCACTATCCGTTCGAAAATGAAGAAGTTTTCAATAAGAATTTCCCAGCGGATTTTATTTCTGAAGGAGTGGATCAGACGAGAGGCTGGTTTTATTCATTGCACGCCATTAGTACAATGATTAAGGATAGCTATGCATTTAAGAATGTAGTTTCTACAGGATTAGTCTTAGATAAGAATGGACAGAAAATGTCGAAGAGATTAGGCAATTCAGTTGATCCATTCGAGACCTTAAGCCAGCATGGAGCAGATGCACCTAGATGGTACATGATGACCAATGCGAATCCGTGGGACAATTTGAAATTTGATATTGCAGGGATTGATGAGGTAAAAAGAAAGTTTTTCGGAACATTATATAATACGTATTCATTCTTTAGTTTATATGCCAATATAGATAAGTTCTCTTATGCGGAGACTTCTATTCCGATGGAAGATAGAACGGAGATCGATCGATGGGTAATTTCAAAATTGAATTCAACGATTAAATTCGTAGACGAATCTTTTGCGGATTATGAACCGACTAAAGCAGGTAGAGCTATTCAGGATTTTGTAGAGAACCACCTGAGTAACTGGTATGTTCGATTATGTAGAAGACGTTACTGGAAAGGTGAATACGAATCAGATAAGATTGCAGCTTATCAGACATTGTATGAATGTTTGATTGCGATCACAAAATTAATGAGTCCTATATCTCCATTCTTTGCGGATTGGTTGTACAAGAACTTGAATGAAGTTAGTGGATTGGAGTCACATCCATCTGTTCACTTAGCGGATTTCCCACAAGCTTCTGATGAATTAATAGATCTGGAATTAGAAGAAAGAATGGATTATGCTCAACGAATTTCTTCGTTGGTATTGTCTCTTAGAAAGAAAGAGAAGATCAGGGTTCGTCAGCCTTTACAAAAAATTTTACTTCCTGTCTTAAATGAAGGTTTTAAAGCGCAAGTAGAAGCGGTTAAAGATTTAATATTGGCAGAGGTCAATGTAAAAGAAATCGAATACATTACAGATACGGACGGAGTTATCAAAAAGAAAATCAAACCTAATTTCAAGACTCTTGGACGTAAGTTGGGAAAGAATATGAAAGCTGGAGGTGCTATAATCATGGCATTAGGTCAAGAAGATATTGCGAAGATAGAGTCGGAAAATGCTTATTTGCTTTCGATCGGTGAAGATCAATATGATTTGACGCTTGAGGATTTCGAAATTGTTTCAGAAGATATTCCAGGATGGCAAGTCGCTAATGACAGAGACTTGGTCGTTGCTTTAGATGTAACGATTACAGAGGCTCTAGGATTAGAAGGATTAGCACGAGAGATTGTAAACAGAGTTCAGAATATGAGAAAATCATCTGATTTCAATGTTACCGATCGAATAAATATCGGTATTGCTGGATCAGAAGTGTTAAGCAGTGTGATCGAAGGACATGGTGCTTATATCAAGGCGGAGACGTTAGCAGATGCAATTGAATTAGTAGAAAGTCTGGAAGGAGAAGAGGATGAATTAAATGACGGTGTGATGGCAGTTATTAAAGTGAGTAAGTCTTAATAACGATCTTTTAAATAAAAAAAAAGCTTTGAAGAACATCATGTTTTTCAAAGCTTTTTTATTTAAAGTGGGTTATCTAGTGCTGAATTGAGTATTACTTCACGTTTTCCCCGATAATCAGGTTCAGTGTGTCCCAGTGTTCATCTTTGTGAAAAGCAAATCGCGAAGGTTTATAATCACCTTCCAAATTAACACTTGCTTTTGCCGGAACAGTTTCTCCAACTCCCCAGAAAACCGCATTGACAATGATTCTTCTCATTTGCTCATTTAACAAGTCTGTCGCAGCGCCCATCGTCGTTGTAAAAACTTTTCCTTTTTGACCACCTTCTAATTGATATGTTTTAGTCCATGCCACTGGCATCATAGGATTATTTTGATTCATTTTTTTACCTTTTTTCTCGATATCATCAGGTAATGTCTTGTCCGTAGAACGCATGCCTAATAATACATCGGCCTCATCTTTTTCACCTTCTCGATTAGTTACTTGACCTAGAATAAGAGGTTTGGAATCGCCTGACATTGGCAATCTAACTTCATAAACATCAGTAGGCCCCCAGATTTCGCCAGAGGCAATTCCATTAAGGATAGGATTTTCTTCAGCTCCTTCAGCGAAAATTCCTCGAGTACTCTGGTTTCCATGACTTCCGTGGTGAGACACCCAGTTTTCTCCTAGAATAAACTTACCGAAGCCATTTTTCCATTGATCATCTTCACCGTGATAATTTCCATATCGCTTATAATTTGATTCATCTTCTTTCTTGAAATTAAATGCATGTGTAGAAGTTCTTAATCCGATGACAGGTTTTCCAGCAAGTAGGAAATTGTCTATATGTTTCATCTGGCTATCCGGCAGCGCTCTGAACCTTGTAAAAATAATCATCAAGTCGGCATCGTCTAAATGTTCTAGCCCTGGTATATTTCGACCAAAATTAGGATCTACTTTTCCTAACTGTGCAGTATCTTGGGCAAAGAGTACCGTTGTATTAAACCCATGTTGATTAGTAAGTATTTTAGCTAACTGAGGAAGTGCTTCTTCAGATCTATATTCCTCATCACCAGAGACTAGCACAATATTAGGCATGTTTTTCTTTCCTTCATATTGTAAGAAGGTCTTAGGGCCTTCTTCTAAATTGGTTTCATCTGTTTTTTCTTGCGATTTGCAACTCACGAATAGTAGAACAACTACTAATATCTTTGTAAAATTCATGTTGGTATTAAGTTTTTTTAAAATTCTTCAATTATTTTGTTTGTAATATTCTTAATTAGTTAATAGTTTTTCCATTTTTAGGGGAAAATTCAAATTATAATTACAGAATATTTTGATATTTTGAATTTAAATATGTTATGAATGTATAAACTTAAATTTAACTTTTTATGATTAACGATAAGAGATTATTTTATGCAAGTTGTTTTGCCTTAATTACAACTGCATTATCCTTTAGTATTAGGGCGGGAATTTTACCTCAATTAGGAGAGCAATTAGAACTTAGCGCAGCCCAATTAGGAAGTATTAATTCCATGTGGTTTTTCGGATTTCCAATTGCGATGGTTATCGGTGGTTTAATCTATCACACGGTAGGTGGAGAAAGAATAATGCAGTTTGCTTTTCTTGCTCATGCAATAGGAATTATTTTAACCATTTATGCGGGTTCATATATGACCTTAATGATTTCTACCTTTTTAATAGGGCTAGGAAATGGTTGTACTGAAGCAGCTTGTAACCCATTAATTGCTGATACTTATAAAGGAAACAAGATGAGTACGATGATGAATCGGTTTCATATGTGGTTTCCCGGAGGTATAGTGGTAGGAAGTTTAATCTCTTTTTTCATGACGAAGGCTGGAATGTCTTGGCAGGCTCAGATCTGGATCATTTTAATCCCTACAGTGATTTATGCATATTTATTCTGGGGACAGAAATGGCCTAAAGCTAAAGTAGAAGAAGCTGGAACCGTGATAGGGAATCTGAAAGGAATGATCACACCATTATTTATTTTTATTCTAGTATGTATGTGGTTTACAGCACAAACGGAATTCGGTCCAACTCAATGGGTAGAATTAATTCTTAAGAGTAGTGGAGCAGCACCTATGCTAGTGTTAGCCTTAATTACTGGAACAATGGCTGTTGCGAGATATTTTGGTGGAAATGTGGTACATCAGTTTAATACTACAGGTGTATTATTGATTTCTGCAATATTAGCAACAATTGGATTGTACTTGTTTACCACTGTAACTGGCCCAGCTGTATATGGAGTTGCGATCATATTCGCATTAGGTGTAGCTTATTTCTGGCCTAACATGATTGGATTCGTAGCAGACTATATTCCTAAAAGTGGTGCATTAGGAATGTCTGTAGTAGGAGCATTAGGAATGTTATCATCTTTTTTCATGCAGCCTATTATCGGTGGATGGATAGATAGTAATAGAGCTGAAGCAGCAGCAGCTGGTTTAGAAGGAGATGCTTTAGAATTAGCTACAGGTCAAGCAACCCTAGCAACAATTAATTTCTTTCCGATTATATTAATCGTATTGTTTACCATCTTGTTTTTCTGGATGAGAGGCAAAAAGAAAGTTGATGAGGAATTAGAAGTTGCTCTTTAATAATAAAAAAATATAAGCATTATAAATGGTCTTTAAGCGTAAGTTTAAAGGCCATTTTTTATTGCACAGATGGACAAGTGTTGCGTCTCTTTTGTTAATAAACAGATCAATTATTAGAGTTTTTATATCTTACAACTCATAAAAGAAGATAAATGGAAGTAAAATTTTGTGGCGCAGCAAGAAATGTGACGGGTAGTTCTCATTTGATAACATTGGATAATGGATATAGAATTCTATTAGATTGTGGATTATACCAAGGAAAAGGAAGGTATGTCTGGGATTATAATAATGGCTTCGAGTTTGATCCGATGACTGTTGATACGATGATACTTTCACATGCTCACATCGATCATTGCGGTAGAATTCCACAACTTGTCAAGAATGGATTTGATGGAGATATTATCTGTACGCATGCGACCAGATCTTTGTGCGGAATTATGCTTCTTGATAGTGCTAAAATTCAGGAAAGAGATGTAGAATGGCACAATAAAAAATTATTAAAGAAGAAAAATAGAGGTGGAAAGCAATTACGTGTTCCACTTTATACTAGTGAAGACGTTCAGCCAGCGATGAACCGCTTTTTAGGTTGTTCATATGATCGCTGGGTACATGTTGCTGATGGAGTGGAAGTATTCTTTTCAGATGCAGGTCATATACTAGGTAGTGCGAGTGTCGTCCTTAGAATCAAAGATGGAGACGAGACCAAAATGATTGGGTTTTCTGGAGATATCGGTCGACCTGATAGGCCAATTTTAAGAGATCCGGTACCGATGAAGCAGGTGGATTACCTCATATGCGAATCTACTTACGGAGACAAAGAACACGAGGATAAGCCAGCACAAGCCGACAGATTTCTAGAGATTATAAAAGAAACCTGTATTAAGAATAAAGGAAAATTAGTAATACCTGCTTTTTCAGTGGGAAGAACACAAGAGATCGTATATATGCTGGATCAGATGAATACAAGTGGTATTCTTCCGAAATTACCAGTATATGTGGATAGTCCATTAGCTGTGAATGCAACGATTGTCTTCGGTTCCCATCCAGAGTGTTTTGATAATCAAGTGCATGAATATATGCTGATTGATGACAACCCATTTGGCTTTAATGATTTAACTTATGTGAAGGATGTCGCAACGTCCAAGTGGTTAAATGAGTCTGATGAACCTTGTATTATTGTTAGTTCTTCAGGAATGATGAATGCAGGAAGGGTTAAGCACCATTTATTTCACGGTATAGAGAATCCTAAAAATACTTTTTTAATTGTTGGATATTGTTCGCCAGATACACCAGGTGGAATGCTTAAGAATGGTATAGACAAATTGAAACTGTATGGAGAATGGAAGCAAGTTCGCGCGAATATCGAAGTGATGGATTCCTTTTCTGCCCATGCAGACCGGAAAGAAATGGTAGGCTTTATTGAAAATCAAAAGCCTAATTTGAAACAAATATTTCTGGTACACGGGGAATTCGATACCCAATCAAAGTTCAAAACTTATTTAAATGAGCATGGCTTTCCTAATGTAGAAATCCCTGAATTAGGTCAGGAATTTGCACTTTATAAATAAAAAATAAGGGTAGATGCAAGCCATATCAGGCAAATATCCGTTATTATGTCGATGCACTATTTTAAAGCTTTATTATTTCTGAGTTTAGTCATCTCTAGTTGTACCGTACCAACTTTAGATGAAGTAGATCTTGATGGAGAATATGCTGTTCCTTTAATCAATTCTAAAGTATCTATTGGAGACTTATTTGAAGAAGGCAGTGATTTGAAGATTATTGCTCTTCAAGACGGAACGTTAAGTCTTCAGTATCATGAAGAACTCATTTCAGAAAGTATAAATCAATTGTTGCCGTCCATTCCCAGTATAGGTGAAGTAGAAATAATAGACACGGTAAGTTATTTTCCGATTGCAACTAACGGGCAATTTATTCTGTCTAAAGCGTTGCTGAGTGGTGATGAAATGAGATTTAGATATACTCATGATAAAGATGAAGATGTATCTGTCCATCTAAAGATTCCAGAATTGACAAAAGATGGAAAAATCTTTGAATTTGATTATGACCTCTTGTCTACTGGAACTGTGCCTTTTACGGCATTTACAGAATCATTCGACTTAGCTGGATACGAATTTAATTCAGAAGAGAATCAACTGACCTTTATTTACGATGCGAGGAATCCGCAGAACGAAAGGATTAAATTATCTTTTGCCGCGATGAGTTTTAACTTGCTAAAGTTTGAATATGGTGAAGGAAATCTACAACGAACAACTTATAAGTTAAATGGAGATTCTATCGCACTTACTCTATTCGATGCATGGCAGAGTGGAATGGTAGAATTCGAAAACCCGTTTATATCTTTTGAATTAGAACATTCGTATGGCTTTCCAATTTCTCTAAGGATAAACGAAGTTACGCTAAGCACCATCGATAATACGCGGAAAGCGCTCGTTAGTGATCAAGTTGATAAAGAAATAGCATTGAATTATCCGGGTTTCTCTCAAGTCGGTGAATCTTTTGTAACATCCATACCTTTCGATAATTCGAACTCTAACATTCGGACACTATTCAATGAACAGATTGGACTTATAGAATATGATGTAGATGCGATCATTAATCCTGATGATGATGCAGAATTGAAAGGTTATGTGACGGACGAAAGCTTCTTTACCTTAAATGTTGACTTGTTTGTTCCATTTGTTCAGAAAATAACTGAGTTGAGAATTCAAGACACAATTGACATAGAAAATTTGTTTCCGGAAGAGTTTTCAGCTTTAGAATTTAAAATTATAACTCAGAATGAATATCCGGTCAACATCAGTTTGGATTTTATTTTTCTAGATGAGAATGATCAAGAAATGGAACGATTATTAGGAAATAACCCTTTAATAATCGAACCCACACAAGCGAAAACAAGATTCATTAATCTTGAAGCCTCTAAAATTTTACATTTAAAGAATGCGAAGAAGATCGTAGTGGAGCCCATTTTCGATTCTTCAGCAATTTCAGAGGACTTTGTTCGATTTTCAACTGATCAGTTTCTTGATTTGAAAGTAGGACTTAAATTTAAAATATGAGAAGGTTTTTACTTTTTTGCTTTTCAATTATTGCTTTTCAGCTAATCGGTCAACAAGAGCTAGGTACCTACTTTTTAAATTCGCTTCATCAAAGTGCTGAACTTAATCCAGCATTCGACGCTGAAGAGAAATTAGTGATCGCACTACCGTCTGCGTATGCTACTTTCCACCAAAGAGGGATTTCAGTTAATGGATTTATTAAAGGAAGATTACTGGAATTCGCAACAAGTAACAAAAACCAAATCTTATTTGGAAGTAATCTCAGTTTATTAAAGGTTAGTTATAAGCATAAAAATATAAGGTATAATTTCGCTCATAATTATAAGTCTTTCACTGATTTTCAATTTTCGAATCCGCTGTTAGCATTAGTTGTTAATGGAAATGCTCAGTACATCGGCGGTAAGGTTTCTTTCTCCCCTAATATCGCATCTACTACATATAGTGAGACCGTATTAGGAGCTACTTTTGTAGGAAATTTCTCTTTTGGTGTCAATTTGAAATTACTGAACGGCATTCAGAATATTTCTAGCTCCGAAAGTGAATTTGAGCTGAGTGTTAATGATGAAATATATCAATTACAGCTTGATGCCGAGTTTTTGTTGAATTCTTCTTTTCCCATTGACCTCAATGATTTTAGTGATATTAACCTCTTAAAATATGACTTCCTCCCTAAGAATTTCGGGATGGCACTAGATCTAGGAGTCAGCTATAATGATGGTCCTCTCACGGTTTCTGCAAGTGTCATTGATCTAGGATTTTTGAATTGGAATGAGAATCCGCATAATTATAGAGCAAATGGACGGTTCGTATATGATGGAGTCGAACTGAAGGACTTAGCAGATGTGAATTTTAATTTTCTGGATACACTAGGTGGATCGATTGATTTCGAAGATGAAGAAATGAAGTTTAGCAATTATGTTCCCACTAAGTTCTATGCAAATTTGAATTATCAATATCTTCCCAATGTGCAGGTAGGGGCTTTGATATATGGTCATCGAAACTATGAAAGGACGAACGCTGCTATTGCATTTAATGTGCAAAGAAGTTTTAATAATAAACATGCGATTGCAGCTCAATATGCGGTCGTAGGGAGAAATCCTGTAAATCTTGGTATTAGTGCGTACACAACGTTGGGGCCTATTCAGTTGTATGCAATTACGGACAATGTAATCGGTTTGTTTAATACTTTTGGAGCTGAAAATGCTAATTTCCGACTTGGACTAAATTTAGTATTTGGCCTGAAAAATAGAGAAGAAGTGGTGAAATATGCGAATATGGACTAATAAACCACCCATTTAGGTGATATTTTAATTAGAATTAGGTGCTAAATTTGTAATGTATAGTTTTGTAGCATTCTGCATAACTCAAAACCAAGACATGAAAATAATTAATCCCTTAATTCGTAAAGAAGGTGAAATTAATTTAATGACTGCCTCGAAGGCAAAAATTAAATTGATTTCATCTAACAAAATTCATATCATACATAAGGCTGATATTCTTTATTTAAGTGCAGACAGTAATTATTGTAAAGTTGTACTTAAGTCAGGTAAGAAAATATTATGTAGCCAAACGTTGAAGTCTGTCCAGGAAAAATTGAAATCCCCTCACTTTTTCAGGTGTCATCAATCTTATGTTTTTAACATGAATTACTTGGAATCTGTTTGCTCTACTATGAGTGAATTACACCTAATAGATGGTACAATCGTACCAATTTCTAGAAGTAACCGAGCAGAATTGAAAAGTTTATTAAAAATCTGGTTTGACTAAGTAGTTGAATAACAGTCTATTGTGGCGAAAGGTGTCGAAAAGTTGATAATTTATTATTTTTCTTTCTCAAATTAATTGTGTAGAAAGAATAGAAATAATAAATTTGCATCGCTTTAAAAGAAAAAGCACAACCAGTACTGCTTCCTTAGCTCAGCTGGTTAGAGCATCTGACTGTTAATCAGAGGGTCCAAGGTTCAAGTCCTTGAGGGAGCGCAAAAGTCTTGTCGAATTTCGGCAAGACTTTTTTGTTTTTAGTCTACTTTTAGCAAACGGTTTCCGCATTTAGCTCTTAAGTTTAGTAAAGCTATAATAGTAAATGTCACAAATTAATGACTAGCCAAATTTTTCTTTAAGCTCCTTTTCCGTTATTACGAGAGGTGTTATGAGTACGATTAGCAAGACGGCAATCGCAATTAAACTTCCTACCATTTCTGAAAAATTAAAATACAAGGAGATAAAAGAGAGTAGAATCATTAATTGAGCAGCTCTAACCATCCGCTTTGTTCCATGTACTTGAGCGTAATCCCAAGCTTCTTGAGATTTCATCGCATTAGGTGTTCTGAAGCCATATAGTTTGTTAATTGATTCGGGTGGTTTTCTTAATACGTAGATTCCAATTAACCAAATGATTATCCCCGACGAAAACAGACAAATGAAGATTACATTGTTGAAAATACCAAGGTCTAGTGTAGTCATGAGTGATGTTATTCTTAATAATAAAACTTAACCCTTAAATTAATCCATTTTCATTATAATTTCAATTATTTTGGCGGTCTAATCAATATTTAGATCGTTGGCAATAAGGCTAAAAAAATCGGAAACTTCAGATTCATCTAAGAAATTCAGTTTTCTTAGTTTATTAATTAAGCTATTGTGGGTGCTCTCCTTTGCTGGAATCATTTTTATATTTCTATTTTTTCTCTACCTTTCTAAGGATGACCTTCCTAGTCTGGAAAGTTTAGAGAATCCTAAATATGATCTTGCCTCGATCGTATACGCATCAGATGAAACGCCGATAGGGAAGTACTATATCGAAAATAGAGAAAATGTACCCTACGATTCTATTTCTCCTTTCATTACAAGTGCGCTGTTTGCAACAGAGGATGTTAGGTTTAGCAAACATACAGGAATTGATTTCAAAGCGCTGGGTAGAGTTGCATTCAAGTCTATTTTACTAGGTCAAGATAGTGGAGGTGGAGGAAGTACGATCACACAGCAACTAGCGAAATTATTATTTGATCGACCGAACCTTGGTGATAAAGGAAAAATTGGGCGAGCCTATGCTTTGTTTAAAGTGAAGTTAAAAGAATGGATCACGGCTGTAAGAATTGAAAAGAGCTATACAAAAGAAGAAATTCTGGCGATGTACTTGAATAAGTTTGAATTTATAAACGGTGCACATGGTATCCAAGCCGCATCTCAGACCTATTTTGGTAAGAACCAAGAACATCTAAAACTAGAAGAAGCTGCGGTATTGGTTGGAATGTTAAAAAATCCTTCACTATACAATCCGATCAGATTTCCGGAGAAAGCACAAGATAGAAGAGATGTCGTACTATCACAAATGTACAAGTATGATAGGCTAAGCAAAGAAGAAAGAGATAGTTTGATTAGTATTGAACTTGATATGACGGCTTTTGAAAGAGAAGACCCGAACGATGGATTAGCGCCTTATTTTAGAGCAGAACTAACAAAGTGGCTGAAGGATTTATTCGCGAGTAAAGACTTGTTGAAGCCAGACGGAACGAAATATAACATTTACACAGATGGTCTAAAAATTTATACGACCATTAATCCTATCTATCAAGCGCACGCTGAAGCTGCAATGAGAGAGCACATGAAGGTTGTTCAAGATAGATACTGGAGCAGGTGGAGAGGAATGGATCCATACATTTTTAAAGCAGATAAACGGCAGACAGCCTTACGAAAAGCTGCGTTAATGAGGAGGGTTTATGATTCAGATAGATTCGAAAGCTTGTTTAATAAAGAGCTTGGAGAAACCATTGCGAAAATCAACAATAAGTATAAAGGAATTAATATTAGTCGTTACAAGCTGCCTTTAATAATAGATTATACAGATGCTGGAAAGCTCGTAAGTGATAATAAAATTGGTAAAAGTGATGAAAGCAATTATGCTAAATTGTTGAAAAATAAGGATTGGACTTCCCTCCAAGAAGAGTATAAGGCTTTTGACGAAAAATTTGAGGAGGAGTTCAATACCGAAATTCCAATGAAAGTCTTTGCTTATAATGAGAAAGGCGAAGAAGAGAAAGTGATGAGTCCTTTGGATTCTGTGGAATACCACCTTAGACATCTGCAGACTGGAATTCTTGCAGTAGAACCGGGAACTGGATATATTAGAGCTTGGGTAGGTGGAACAGGATTTAAATATTTTAAGTATGATCATGTAACGACAAGAAGGCAGGTAGGTTCCACTGTTAAGCCATTTGTATACAGCGCAGCGATTGCATTTCAGAATATTTCTCCTTGTCAGACTTTCGATGATATTCAGTATACGATAGCACCTGGGGAAAGTAATTTTGACTTAATTGATGTCTGGACGCCTAATAATGCGAACGAAAGTTTTACTGGAAATAAGTACAACCTTTATCAAGGACTGCTTTATTCTAAAAACTCCATTACCGTGCGATTAATTAAGGAAATGGGAACCGTAGAAATCATACGGAACCTGCTCAGCAATGCTGGAATAGACATAACCCGAAAGCATCCAAATGGAGAACTTGTTGTTCCTAATTTACCTTCTATTTCCTTAGGAGCATTGGATCTGACGGTGAAAGAAATGGCGGGTGCATATACCACATTTGCTAATAACGGAGTCTATACGGAACCTATTTTTATTGCTAGAATAGAAGATAAAAATGGGAAAGTAATACACAGACAAATAGGAACTAAAAGAGAAACGCTTAACCCAGTATATAATGCTGTCATGGTAGATATGCTGAAAAACAATGTCGCTGGAAAATATGGACTAGGTATTAAAGCTGAAGTTGGTGGAAAAACAGGAACAACGAATGACTATACGGATGGTTGGTTCATGGGAATCACTCCTGATTTAGTGGTTGGGACTTGGGTCGGAGGAGATGAGAATTGGGTTCGATTTTTCACACTGGATGCGGGTCAAGGCTTTGTAATGGCACGGCCATTTTTTATAAAATTTATAAAGAAATTAGAAGCAGATCCGAATTCAGGTTATAATAGTGAGAAGAAATTTAATAAAGTAAGTGGAGCTTATCAATATATGGACTGTACGCGTTTTAAACAAGGCGAACCAGAGGACGAGCAACAAGAAATTTTGAAAAAGAAAATATTGAAAAATGAATTCGAGGAAGAGGAATTCGGTGAGGAAGAGTGGTAGTTTACTATTCTTATTGATTTTTATTATTGCTGCTTGCGTTCCCCCAACAGAACAGGAGTATTTTGAAATAAATGTAGATTATAGTGATCCTGGATTAAGGAAAATCCTAGAGCTGGAAGTTAGACAAGAGCTAGATTCTTTACTCTTATTCGTGAGCCATCCTAATCCTACTTATCGATTAATAACTGCTAAGTCCTTCGCATCATTTCAAGCTCCAGAAGCTATAGATTCGATGGTGAAATTGCTAAACGATCCTTTCATAGAGGTAAAGACAGCAGCTGCTTTTACATTAGGACAGATAGGCGCTCCATCTTCAGCTGATGAATTGCTAAAGGCTTTCTCTCAGCAAGATTCGATAGATGTTAATAATACATTTAACAATGCAGTCTTAGAAGCCATGGGCAAGATCGGTCCTGAAAGTTATCTGAATGCTATAGCAACTGTGAATACCTACAGAAGCTCTGATACGTTATTAGTCTTAGGACAGGCACACGCCATTTATCAATATGGGTTAAGGTCAATTTTTGACCCTGAAGGAGATAAAACCATGGTGAAATTTGTGACCGGAAATTACCCGCTATCCGTTCAGAAAATAGCTGCACAGTATTTCTTCCGATTTGAAAATGCAAACATTGATGAAACGAAGTTTCAATTGCTAAAAGTAATGAAGGAGCATAAGGATCCTGATGTGAGAATGGCACTAGCTACCGCAATAACCAGGAAAGGCTATCAAGACTTACAGTCAGAGATTTTAGATTTCTATTCAACAGAGAAAGATTACCGAGTTAAATGTAATATTCTTAGACAAATCCATAAATACCCGTATATCAGTATTGTTGAAAATGTACTTAGGGAAATCAGTAATGTAAATGAGAAAGTCGGTCTGTGTGCGGCAGAATACCTTATGGAAAATGGAAATGGCTATGATGCTCCAGTTTATTTGGATTATGTAAAAAGTGACTTGAATCCTTTTATCAAAATCAAGGTGTATCAGTCTTTAATGAAGAATTCGGGAAGAGGATCAGGTTCTAGGTACACAGCGACTGCTGCACTAAAAGAAATGGCGCTGGACGAAAGCTTAAACCAATATGTTCGTGCAGAAGCTTTAATTGGGCTAGCAGAGGATTATCGAAGCACACCATTTATCATCGAACAATTCAAAAGTGATAACCCCTCGATTCTAAAAACGAGAACGGTAGAAAGCTTAGTCAAAATATTGAAAAGTAAAGAATACGTTCCGAATGCTACCAAGAAAGAAATTGCGGTATTTATAGAAAAAGCGATCACTGAGGGTACAGGTGGGATGGTTTCTGCGGCAACAGCCGCATTCAATGATGAAGAATTGAAATTTGCAGATCAATTTGAAAATTTGGACTTTCTGACGAATACACTTAATCGATTGGTAATACCGAATGAGATAGAAACCTATAATGAGTTAAATGCAGCCATCGCTAAAATTAATGGAAGGGAAAAGCCAGAACCGAAAGTGTCCGATAATATTAAGCCGATCAATTGGGATTTATTCGATCAATATTCAGCTTTTCCTGAAATTAGAATCTCTACGAATAAAGGTGAAATTGTGATTAGACTGTTTAAGAACGAAGCACCGCATAGTGTGATGAATATTATAGAACTTGTGAAATCAGGATATTACAATAATAAGTACTTCCACCGAGTAATACCGAACTTTGTTGCCCAAACAGGTTGCCCAGATGGAGATGGGTATGGATCATTGGATTATACGATTCGATCAGAATTAAATAATGTACATTATAATGATGAAGGCTATGTAGGTTATGCTTCTGCAGGACTGCACACAGAGTCTACGCAGTGGTTTGTAACTTATTCTCCTACGCCACATCTGGATGGGAAGTATTCGCTTTTTGGGAAAGTACTGGGAAGCATGGATATTGTAGATCAATTAGAAGTAGGAGATAAAATTAGTAGGATTTCGATTACCAATTAAATATAAAATAACCCACACTTAAAGCTTAATAAGATGAAAGAGACAGCATTAACTCAGATACACGTTGACTTAGGTGCTAAGATGGCAGAATTCGCTGGTTACAATATGCCCATCGTTTATTCAAGTATTAATGAAGAACATAAAGCCGTGCGTGAAGATGTAGGAATTTTCGATGTTTCACATATGGGCGAATTTAGAATTAAAGGACCTCATGCGCTGGATTTATTGCAAAAGGTAACCAGTAATGATGTTTCGAAATTGGAAAATAACCAAGCTCAATACTCATGCCTTCCTAATGACAAAGGAGGAATCGTTGATGACTTGATCGTTTATAAAATAGATGATGAAGAGTATTTTTTAGTGGTCAATGCATCAAACATTGAAAAAGATTGGAATTGGATCGCTTCGAATAATGAAGTGAAAGCAGAAATGATCAATGAGTCCGATACCATCGGATTACTAGCAGTTCAAGGTCCTAATGCAGAAGCGTTGCTGCAAAAACTTACGGATGTAGATCTCTCCGAAATTGATTTTTATCATTTTCGAAAGGGAACAATAGCTGGAATCGAAAATGCAATTATTTCTGCAACAGGTTATACTGGTTCTGGTGGATTTGAAATCTATGTACCTGATGATAGACTTGCTGATCTTTGGAATGCGATAGACGCTAAACCATGCGGTCTAGGAGCAAGAGATACCTTAAGGCTTGAAAAAGGATATTGTCTATATGGTAATGATATAAATGACGAAACGTCACCACTTGAGGCAGGCTTAGGATGGATAACAAAACTGAAGATTAAAGAAGATTTTAATTCTAAGGACTTATTTATCGAACAAAAAGCCCAAGGAATCACTAAGAAATTAGTCGGTTTCAAAGTGGATGATCGCAGAGTTCCTAGGCATGGCTATAAAATTTTAAATGAGAAAGAAGAAGAAATCGGAGTCGTTACTTCAGGTACCCAATCTCCGAATTTATCGATACCTATAGGTCTAGGATATGTTCCTACTGAATATGCAGTTCCAGATACGAGCATATTAATTTCTACTGGAAGAAAAAATCTGAAAGCAACTATTTGCAAAATCCCATTTGTCTAAAATTCGAATACATATATGAGAGTACAATCTTTTAAAGCTTCATATCCTAATAAATCTTTGTTAATATCTCCAAGTACTTTTTTTGATACGATGGGAGTGAATTTTGCGAAGCATCAGACTTCTGGTCTTTTCGAAGACGTGGATGAAGATGCAATGTTTGTCTACCAAATCAAGGTGAAAGACATCAAGTATCGTGGAATTATCAATAATACTGAGATTCAAGATTTAATAGATGGAAACATCTTACTTCATGAAGATACCATTCCTGAAAAGGAACAAGACATGGTAGAAGATACGTTAGAGCGAAAGGCGATGATTAAGCCTGTATTACTCTTCCATAAGAAGAACAAAAAGTTGAATAAGATCATCAATGCTTATATCGACAATGAGCCCAAGTTTTACAGCTTCGACTTAGATGATGCTAGTACACATACCTTATGGAAAATTTCGGATGAGGATCAGTTAGAGCAAATTAGAAATATTTTTCTTTTTGGGGTTGCGAAAGCATTTGTAGCAGATGGACACCATCGCTGCAAGGCTTCTAAGATGTTATATAAAAACAAACCATCTCAATTTAGAGACCTAGATTTCAGCAGGATGCTCACAGCTTATTTTTCGGAAGATCAAGTCGAAATCTATGATCATGTGAAAATGATAGACATCCTTGATACCATAAAGCCAGAGGTTTTTATTGCGGAATTATCTGAGTATGCTAGCGTTCGATTGATAACAAAATTTAGTTATCCAGATAAGAAAAGAGAATTTGCAGTGCTCTTAAATGGTGAGATTTATAAAGGAAAATGGCGTAAGAAGGTGCTTAAAGATTTTGAGGTTAGTCCAGATGCCCTCGATGCTTACATCATGAACCAAATTGTTTTCAAGACCATATTTAAAATTGCAGATGTAAGAAGTGATAAGCGAATTTCATTTTTTTCAGGGAATGAAAAAGTGAAAAGCATTCTGAAGAGAAGCACGGATAATCCTAATTCTATATGCATTCTGCAAAATTCACTTACCTTAAGTGATGTGAAGAAGTTCTCTTCGAAAAAGAAAAACTTACCACCTAAGAGTACTTGGTTTGAACCGAGAATAAAGAGTGGAATCATTGCGCAGAAGTACTAATCATGAAGGTTGTATCGGCTGATTTTATTTATGATTCACCTAATGCTAAGTTCTTAACTGATCATGTCCTAATTGTAGATGGTGATGAGATACTAGATCTGATTCATAAGAATGAAGCACCACATCCAGACTTATTTTATAATGGCATGCTATGCCCCGGATTTATAAATACACACTGTCATCTGGAGTTGTCGCATATGAAAGGCGTTATCCCTAGTGGTACAGGGCTGATTAATTTTCTTCAGAAAGTTGTCAATCTTAGAGCTTTTCCGGAAGAAGTGATTCAAGAAGCCATTTCGAAAGCAGACCGAGAAATGTATGAATCGGGTATAGTCGCCGTAGGTGATATTTCGAACACTGTTGATACTGTTCCAGTCAAGCAAAATTCAAATATTCAATACTATACTTTTGTAGAGATGTTTGACTTGCTGAATCCTGCAATAACTCAGCTGACTATTGATAAATATATAGATGTATTCAATAAGCATCAAAGCTTAAAGTCCCTTGTGCCTCATGCTCCATATACGGTCTCGGAAGTTCTTTTTAATTATATCAAAAAAGAAAATAAACCAAATCAGACAATAAGTATCCATAATCAAGAAGTCAAAGATGAAAATGATTTGTTCTTAAGTGGTGATAGTAGATTCGGTGAGTTTTTTAATGGAATCGGTGCTAGTCTAGATCATTTCATTCCGACTGGAACACGATCTATAAAATATGCATTAGAAAAAATGGATCCTTCACAAAGAACACTTCTAGTACATAACACCATGTCGATAAAAGAAGATGTCCAATATGCTCATGATTGGTCTAGCAATGTTTACTGGTGTACCTGCCCGAATGCGAATCTTTATATAGAAAATAGATTACCTGATTACCAAACATTGATGGCTGAAAATGCTCGGATGACGTTAGGGACAGATAGCCTAAGTTCGAACTGGCAGTTGAATATATGGGAGGAAATAAAGGCTGTTAAGAAATACAATGATTACATTCCTATTAGTGAATTACTTTCGTGGGCAACGATAAATGGCGCGGAAGCTCTAGGCTTAAGGTCTACATTAGGTTCCTTCGAAAAAGGAAAGAGACCGGGTATTGTGCACATAGATTTAGACCCTAGTGCCAGCACATTTGAACTTATGAAGAGCGAAAGTAAATTAATTTTGACTGGATAGCCATCACATTTTTATAAGTTAATAAAGATTTAAAACCTCCTTTTGTATAGCTAGTTTTTACGCTAATTCTACCGATAGCGATAACAAATTCTAATAAAACTATCGAAGTGATTCCATTTTTTAATGCGAATTTTATTTGTATCCAAAATCATAATAATGGCAATGCAAAGAAGAACTTGGTTAAAAACTATCGCGCTAACATCTGCGGGCTCAGTCATCGCAAGGAACTTAGATTTCACACAACCTAGAATAAGTACATCTCCTAATACTAGCCGTTTTTTAGAATGGGAAAATAGTCCATATAAGGATAGAATTCCAGCTTTGAAAGCTAGATTGTTAGCAAACGAGAATCCATATGGGCCTTCTGAGGCAGCTAAGGAAGCAATCATTGATTCGGTATCAATGGGTAATAGATATGGACATAAGCAAGCACAAGAACTTATAGAGATGCTTGCAGCTAAGGAAGGCGTAACTCCAGATCATATCATGTTAGGCCCTGGATCATCTGATCTGCTTGAAAAAGTAGGAATAACTCACTTTTTAGAAGGTGGAAATATTGTTGCTGCTGACCCAACTTATATGTCGATTATCAATACTGCAAAATCATTCAACGCAGAATGGAAGGCAGTAAAAGTAAAGGAGAACTGGGAATACGATTTAGATGCGATGAAAGCAGCAATCGATGATAAAACCAAATTGGTTTACATCTGTAATCCTAATAACCCCACCGCTACCATTACTCCAGCGGATAAAATTTGGAAATTTTGTGAAGAAGTAGCCGATAAGAAACCTGTGTTCGTGGATGAAGCTTACCTCGAATTCATGGAGCCAGAAGAGCAAAAGAGTATGGTCGGTTTAGTAAATAAAGGCAAAAATGTAATCATAAGTAGAACGTTCTCAAAGGTATACGGAATGGCAGGCATTAGAGTTGGATATATAGTAGCCTTGCCTTCCACCCTTGAGAAAATAGAGCATATGGTGAGAAGTAATATGGGATTAAATATTACCGCTTTGCATGCTGCAATTGCTAGTCTTAAGGACGAGAACTTTGTATCAGACTCTATTGCGAAAAATGCAGAATGCCGTTCTTATGTATGTGATGAGCTAAGTTCGATGAATATTAAATACGTGCCTTCACAAACCAGTTTTATCTTATTCCCCATTGCAATGGATGGGAAGCCATTTTTGAAAGAGATGTTTGATCTTCAAGTAGGTGTTCGGGCGTTCCAGATTTTTGATCAATCCTATTGTCGTGTAAGCATGGGCACCATGACAGAAATGAAAATGTTTATGGAAGCTTTGAAAAAAGTCATTGCATAGATTAGCACATGGGAGAAGGATTGACAAAAACGCTGGTATGTCTACTTTTTATTGGAATCGGAATTTTAATGAAGAGGAAGATATCCTCCAAAGAGCAACTTGGAGGTATCAAATCTATCATTTTAAGTCTTGCGCTTCCAGCAACTATTTTTATCGCGTTATTAAAAATTGATATCGCTTTTAATTTACTCATACTTCCCCTGCTCGCCTTCGTAATAAATATTCTACTTTTTGGCAGTGGGTTCGCATTACTCAAATGCTTGGGTATTAAATATGATAGCGCTAAAGGGAGAACAATTCTCTTACTTTCAGCTTCCATGGCTCCAGGCCTTTCATGTTTTCCTTTTATTATAGAATACTTGGGCGAGCAAAGTTTAGCATATGCAGCTTTTGCAGATGTAGGTAATAAGTTTTTCGGTTTGATTTTACTTTACTTGATAGCCATGCACTGGTTCTATAAATTAACTATTCGAAAAGGTGAAAAGAGTACGAAAGAAGGTGGAAAAATTAAAGGACTTTTACTTGCTTTGGTTAATGAGCCCATAAATATTGTTCTTTTCGTGGGTTTAGGAATGCTGATTTTCGGACTCAATTTAAATTCATTACCAATATTTATACAATCTGTTGCACAAAGGCTAAGTCTCATCATGACACCTCTGGTTTTAATTTTCATTGGTCTAGCAGTAAATGTAAATAGAAAAGCAGTTAAACTTATTCTACAGATTCTTTTTTGGAAATCAGGTATTGCATTTATCATAAGTGGAATTATATTGCTTTTTCTACCAAGTAACCTTTCATTAGCGTCATTAATATTAGTTGTAGCTTTTCCTCAAAGTGCATTTAGTTTTTGGCCATATGCACATATGACGGCTGTTAAATCTTTAGAGAAAAAGAAGGGTGTTAAAACTTTTGATTCTAAATTAGCATTAAACATGCTCGCCTTTTCCCTACCATTTAGTACGATTCTAATTTTAATAATCTGCTCATCAGGGCCAATCTTTGCTAATTCATGGCTTATAATAGGACTAGGTGTTGGCTTTGTATTGATACCAATCCTTTTCAATCTGTTTACTAGAAAATCAGGTTTCAATTTTTCATCTGTACCAAGAGAAAATTTGCAATTAAGCAAGTAGATACCGCTCATCATTTTTTCCTACCACTCATCACAATTGACTAGATTTCTCCCTTTTCTGAGACTATGTTTGTATTATTATTAACGATAAATATAAATACAGATGATAAATAGAATACTAACACTCGCCATTTTTGCAATCTCAACGATGCAGTTAATAGGGCAATCTGTTGTAGGTGACTGGGAAGGAAAATTAGAAGTACAAGGGAATTCTTTAACTATCATTTTCCATATTTCTGAAAGTGATGGAGTATATGCCAGTACTATGGATAGTCCGAATCAAGGTGCATTCGATATTAAGATGGATGCAACAACATTTCAGGATCAAACATTGACCATAAAAAATGCCCAAATGAGCATGGAGACCATTGCTACATTTGACCCAAGTAAAGATGAAATCTCTGGAAAATTTAACCAAGGGCCAATGAGTCTGCCTATCACACTTAAAAGGATGGAAGAGAAATTCACGAAAGAAAATCTGAGTAATCATCCAATTGCGGGTGACTGGAATGGCGCCTTAGACATCATGGGGACACAGCTCCGATTAGTATTTCATGTAAGTGAGGAAAACGATGAATTGACCTCTACAATGGATAGCCCGGATCAAGGAGCATTTGGTTTAGCGACAGACGCGACTACTTTTGAAGATAATAAAGTGGAAATAGAAGCAAAAGCTATGGGGATTAAAGTTCAAGGTGAGTTTGATGCGGAGACTGATGTAATAGAGGGCAAGTTTTATCAGGGTGGTCAAGTTATTCCGCTAAAATTGACAAGGGAAAAGATAGAGAAAAAGGAAGTTAAGCGACCACAAGAACCTAGCACTTTTGATTACAAGGTGGAGGATGTAAAATTTGAAAATAAAGAAGGTGGACATTCACTTGCTGGAACGCTGACGATTCCTGAAAATGGAAAGTTTGAGAAAGTAGTTGTACTTGTTTCAGGATCCGGCCCACAAGACCGAAATGAAGAGCTGCTAGGACATAAGCCATTTCTTGTATTGTCTGATTACTTAACTAAGAATGGAGTTGCTGTTTTAAGATACGATGATAGAGGAGTGGGGGAGTCAACAGGTGATTTTGGATCGGCGACCTCTATGGACTTAGCTGAAGATGCAATGGCGGCAGTTACATACTTGAGAGGGCGCTCAGATATGAAAGGAAAGAAAATAGGTGTAATGGGGCATAGCGAAGGTGGACTTATTGCTCCAGTTGTGGCGACGAAAATGCCATTAGATTTCATCGTCCTACTTGCGGGACCTGGAATAGATTCGGATGAGTTATTATTAGAGCAGACGGAAGCCATTTCAAGAGCTAATGAAGTTGATGAAGAAACGATTCAATTCAGCAAACAAGCATCGAAGTTGATTTTCACAATGATTAAGGAAAATAAAGAGATGCCTACAGACGAACTGAAAGCTGCAATTGAGGTTCAGTTGAGAAAGGAATTTGCAAAGCTTACGGAAGAGCAAATCAAAGAAATAGGTGACATCGAGAAAGAGGTGGAAAATCAAGTTAATGCAGTTACACAACCATGGTTTCGATACTTTCTAGGGTTTTCTCCTGCACCATATCTTAGTAAAGTTACGATTCCGGTGTTAGCGATAAATGGTTCTAATGATTTACAAGTATTGGCTGATTCTAACTTAAAAGGAATAGAAGAGAACTTAAAGAAAGCAGGAAATAAAAATTACCAGATAGAAAAATTAGAAGGTCTCAATCATTTATTTCAACAATCAGAAACTGGATCGCCGAATGAATATGGAACGATCGAAGAAACTTTTAATCAAGAAGCATTAGATTTAGTTTTAAATTGGATAGAAAGTTTTGATAAGAAATGATAGCAATTAGTAATAGGAATTTTTGGATTGCACAGACTGTTGGATGGGGCCTACTTGGTATCGCGAACTTCTTATTGCAGTATTACACCTTGGGCTTATTTAAGCAGGCGATTATTAATTCTATAATCGCTTTTGCTGCGGGATTTATTACCACTACTATTTATAGATCTATCATTAAGAAAGTGGACCTGAATCTTATGAATATAGGGCGGACCATCATCATTATTATTGGTAGTACCCTCTTGTTAATTCTTGTCATCTTAATAGGTATAAGTATCATCATGTATTTTATGCATGATCGCAAATTTCTAAGTATCAATGAAGTTCTAGGGAATTCGTTTACTTTCGGAACGCTAATGCTGATCTGGAACAGTTTGTACTTTATGATTCATTATTTGCACAATTGGAAGAATGCAGAGTCCGAGCGATGGAAATTAGAAGCAGCAGTAAAAGAAGCGGAGTTAGGCAATCTAAAGGCTCAGATTAATCCACATTTTATGTTTAATGCGATCAATAATATTCGAGCGCTTATTTCTGAAGATGCTGACAAGGCAAAGGAGATGTTGTTGCACTTTTCTGATATGTTTCGATACTCGCTGGTCTATAATGATAAAAGTTTAGTGGAACTGGGCGATGAGATTGAGATCGTTAAGAAGTATTTAGAATTGCTATCTATTCAATTCGAAGAAAAGTTGAGTTATACTTTTGAAATAGAAGTTTCATTGGAAGAAGTAAGAATTCCACCGATGATGATCCAACTTTTGGTAGAGAATGCTATTAAACATGGTATTTCTGAACTTCCGAATGGAGGGGAAGTAATTATAGGTGCAAGATCTGAGGGAGATAAAATCATACTTACGGTAAAAAATACTGGGACGTTAAATGGGAAGCAAACCATTCAGAAAAAAATAGGAGTGGGGATGAAAAACATTAGAGAAAGGCTGAACTTGATTTACGGAAATAAAGCACATCTAACATTAGAAGAGGAATCAGGATTTGTCATTGCGATATTAACCTTACCTAAAACGAATAAGGAATGAAAGCGATTGTAGTAGAAGATTCAAGACTTGCTAGAAACGAATTAGTGAAGATGGTGGAAGCATTAGGGAGATTCGAACACATTTATACCGCATCAGATGGAGATGATGCCATTATACAGATTAAAGAACATAATCCTGAAGTTATCTTTCTCGATATTCATTTGCCTGGGAAGAATGGATTTGAAGTTCTAGAAGCACTTGACTTTGTTCCGCCGGTTATTTTTACAACCGCATTTGACGAATACGCCATTAAATCTTTTGAATATAATGCCATTGATTATCTGATGAAGCCTATAAGTCAAGAGCGATTAGCAAAAGCTTTGGAAAAGTTGCCAATGGAAAGCAAAGAGAAGCAAGAAAAGCTTTCTGTAGATCAGCAAGTTTTTGTTAGGGATGGCGATAAATGTTGGTTTGTCAAGATAGAGGATATTCGCTTGTTTGAATCAATGGGAAATTACACGAGAATTTACTTTGAAAATGAAAAGCCTATGATTCTGAAGTCTCTGAGTTACCTAGAGGAAATTCTTGAGGATAAGCGATTTTTCAGAGCCAATCGACAGGAAATCATCAATGTCAAGTTTGTGAATAATATTGCTCCAAGTTTTAATGGGAAGCTGAAAATCACGCTGATCACAGGTGAAGAAGTGGAAGTTTCAAGGCGACAAAGTGCGGAATTTAAAGCGGTATTCGGGATCTGATCGCTGAAAATGGAAGTTAATAATCCTAGACTATCATCTAGCTAGACTAATAGCGCTTGCTAGTTAATTTGGTTTTATGATCTGTAGATGAAGAATGCAATATGAGTATGATCCTCACATTGACATAAAAGCATTAAAACACTATACAATTGCTTCATTCTTCTTGCAATGTCTTATTTGTTTCCGTTATTTGTGACAAATAAATGATCAATGAATAATATTATCAGCGCTTACCTGATTTTTCTGCTAGCTGTTATCTCTACATTCTCTCTTAATGGACAAGATTTCGAAGTTGATTCTTACATGGATGGAGGTCTAAGTACATTTGAGGAAGTGGACTTTAACGAAGATGGCAAACCAGACTTGATTGGATATCATTACAAAGCTGTAGAACCTATAGATTTAGAGGTTTTAATCAATGTTTCAGATACCACCATAAAATTTGATGTGGTTAGAATTGCTTCTTCAGAACTGTTCAGAGGGTCACCTGCTATAGGAGACTTAGATGGAGACGGTGATTTCGATATTGCAGTGTCATTAGATCTTTCTAATTCAATTATGATACTCAGAAACAATGGTGATAATACTTTCACTCAAGAAGAACCTGGATTAAGTGGCGCTAATCAACTGAAGTTTTTAGACTTAGAGGGAGATGGGGATATGGATCTCATAGGTTTTGTGTATAATACGAATGCTGTTTCTACCTTTGTTAATGATGGCAGTGGAACACTAAGTGCTGGACCTATAATGCAGCATGTGAATGATATCTCTTCAGTTGATTATGGAGATATAGATAATGATGGTGACCAAGATATTGCGCTAGCAATTGACAAGTTTTCTGGTGAGACGGTTGCGATCTATCTTAATGACAGTTTGAATAATTTCACCAAGTTATCTTCTTTCGATATTAATGCGTTAAACAGTGCTGTTCAAGTGAAAATGATAGACATTAACAAAGATGGAAAGATGGATGTCCTTGGTCTAAATGATAAGCGACTTACAGCATTTATACAAAACGATGTATTCGGGTTTGTGAGTCGAGATTTAGTTGATCCGAATAATGAAGGAGATCTGTCCCAATTCGAAATTGCAGACTTTGATGGTAACGGAACATTAGATGTAGTTATCGGTGACTATACTGAGAATATGAGATGGTATAAGAATCAGGGCTTGGTTTTCACACAGCATGAAGTAAGTGGGATGAGGCCAATATATGAGCTTATTTCTGCTGATTTTGATCAAGATGGCGATGTAGACTTTATAGCGAGTAACGGAGATTTCAGAGCATTTAGAAATGAAATAGAGCAGATGCCTTCTTCCATTTCCACGCATCATATAGTGGAGCTCAGTATACATCCGAATCCTGTACAAGATTTTCTTAATCTTCATTGGGATGAAATAGGAAACTCGAAAGTGGTAATCTATAGCAATACAGGTTCTAAAGTTTTAGAGAAGGAGATAAAGAATGGAGCGAATAAAATTAATGTTACCTCACTAGAGAAAGGTTTTTATTTATTATCCTTGCATAATAACCAAGATCAAGTATTGACACAAAAGAAATTTATCAAAATATGACATCATCAACTTTTAACATCGTTCATCATGTATTTTTCTGGCTAAAGAATAGTGATTCTGAAGAGGATAAGCAGGCACTCATAGATGGAATTAAGGAATTAGGGACAATAGAGCAGGTGAAAGGAATACATGTAGGGCTTCCAGCGGCAACGGAGCAGAGAGGCGTCGTAGATGGTAGCTTTTCTGTTACAGAAATGTTGATTTTCGAAAATGAAGCAGACGAAGCTATCTATCAGTCACATCCGAAGCATAAAGCATTTATCGAAAAATGCGGGCATCTTTGGGAGAAGGTACTAGTCTATGATAGCCGATCCGTTTAGCGTTTAGATCTGGTTAAGAAGGTTCAATTTAGCACCATATGCTTTAGAGATATTTGCCTGTGTAAATGTTGTCGCAGTGGGTCCATCGGCAATTAGACGTTGGTTCAAAAGAATCACATGATCGAAATATTCTTCGACTGTGGAAAGATCATGATGAACGACAAGCATGGTTTTATTCTGTGTTGCGAGTCTTTTCAATGTTTTAATAATCTTTTCTTCTGTAGTCATATCCACACCTACGAACGGTTCATCTAATAAGAAGATTTCAGCTTCTTGTGCCATTGCTCTAGCAAGAAAAACACGTTGCTGCTGACCTCCGGAAAGTTCGCCAATTTGTCTTTGTTTAAGATCCAGAATGCCTAGTTCTTTCATGGCATCATCTGCAATTCTTTGATCTTCTTTATTGAGCATCTGGAAAACTTTCTTGTGAGGATACCTTCCCATTAAAACGATATCATTCACTAATGCTGGGAAATTCCAGTCGACATCATCTTTCTGAGGAACATAGGCAATTCTTTTCCGAACTTCTTTGATGTCCTCGCCTAGTATTTTGATCACACCAGAATTAATATCGATAAGTTCTAGGATAGATTTGAAAAGGGTAGATTTTCCAGCACCATTTGGTCCGACGACACCATAAATGCTCCCCTGCACAATCTCGAGGTATATATTAGATAAAACCCTTTTTCGTTCATAAGAAACACTGAGCCCTTTGATGCTAATTGGATTATCCATAATTAATTGTTTAGTTTTCTGATCACAAATCCAGCGATGATAATAAAACCGAGGCCTAGAAGGACATAAGACCAGTAGGCAAACTTGGTATTAGATTCGACTTTTTCTCCTTCTGCTTTAGCTTGCCTGGTCAGCCCATTTACGATGGTGTCAATATTGTGCTTAAGCATTTTTAAATAGGTGCTGGCTGGTGAATCTTTATCACCTAGTGAATCTGCATATAATTCACCGCCGATTACGATGTTGTTGTCTTTTGCTATTTGCTGGAGTATTTTGGGATTGATAGTACTTTCCATAAAAATTGCAGGCACCCTACTTTCTTTAATCACTTTATGAACCCGAATGATATCAGATGACTGCACTTCAGCTTCAGTGGAAATCCCTACGATAGCTTCTAATTGAAGTCCGTAACGTCTTCCGAAATACTCGAATGCATCATGTGAAGTAATCAAGATCCTCTGACTTTCAGGAATAGATTCTATTTGATTTTTAATGTAGGAATCTAACCGTTTCAACTTCATAGAATAAGTAGTGAAGTTAGCCTCGAAAGTTTCTGTGTGTTCTGGTAGAAGCTCGATGAGCGCATTTTTAATATTAAGAATATACGTCTGAACGAGGTTGACGTCCATCCATGCGTGTGGATCGAAAGAGTTTTTGTATTTGGAGCTTTGGATCGGGGTAATGCCTTCGGTAATTGTTTTTGTGCTTGCTTTCGTTCCAGAATTAGCTATAAGTTTAGCGATCCATCCTTCGAAGGTCAGGCCATTAATGATGATCAGATCTGCATTCTGAACCATGATGACATCACTTGGTGTCGGTTTGTATAAATGAGGATCTTGTCCTCTGGGAACGATGTATTTTACATCAACAAGATCACCTGCAATGTTTTCAGCCATATCCGCCATCATAGAGGCGCTGGCTACCAATGTTTTCTTCTGAGCGTCGGCACTGATCGTAACCAAACTGGTGAAGCTGAATATGAAAATAAGGTACTTAATCATTCGTGTTTTTTTACATAAATTTGTTTAGTAATTTTTTCGGATAGCATTACTTGCACACCTTCTACCGTAACGGTCATAGACTTATCGTAGTCATTTTTTTCTATGATGATAACTTTTGAACCTAGTTGGAGGTTCTTAGAATTTAGAAATCTTAGAAAATCATCATCGTGTTCCTTCACTCCTATTATTACCGCTTTGTCATTTTTCCGAAGAAGGGATAGTAAGATTTGTACACGAAGTGTAAATTTACCATCTGCATTAGGTATTGGGTCTCCATGAGGGTCAAATTTTGGGAAGCCTAAATATTCATCGAGCTTCTGGACCAAAACTTCAGATTTTATATGTTCCATTTGCTCTGCGATATCATGAACAGCATCCCATGTAAAATCTAATTTGTCCACAAGGAAAGATTCCCATAAGCGGTGCTTACGGATAAGATTAGTAGCGATTTTAGAACCTTTAGAGCTTAAATTAACGCCTTTGTATTTTTGATATTTGATAAAACCCTTTTCAGATAAGCGTTTCAGCATATCTGTGACGGAAGCAGCGGAAGTATCCATTTCTTTCGCAATAGCGTTGGTTCCTGCGGGTTTTTTATCTTTTTCTGATATTTTATAGATAGCTTTAAGGTAATTTTCCTCGGTATGTGTAACCATGAATACGCTTTTTTTATATAAAGATAATAATATATTTAGATTAGTCTAAAAAAATATTTTATATAGTTAAAACCTACTTCTGGAATCTTCTGTGATAAATTGACTTCGGATTATTGGGAAAAAACCAAATTAAATGTAGTTTTGCATCCGCTTGAAATTGTGCAAACAATTGAAATTCATTAATTAACAAAATATAAACGATGGGACAAACTTTAATATATATAATTCCTGTTTTCGGGATTATAGCATTATTGTACACTGCTTGGAAATCTGCTTGGGTATCAAAGCAAGAAGTAGGAACAGAAAAAATGGCAAATATTGCCAAATATATTTCTGATGGTGCGATGTCTTTTTTAAAGGCAGAGTATAAAGTATTATCAATTTTTGTATTGGCAGTTGCAGTTTTAATGTTTTTGAGTGGAAGATCTGAAGCATCTTCTCCACTTGTTGCATTGTCATTTGTATTAGGTGCCGTTTCTTCAGCATTGGCTGGATTTATTGGAATGAAAGTAGCGACCAAGGCTAATGTAAGAACAACAAATGCTGCTAGAACTGGTCTAGGGAAAGCATTAGAAGTAGCTTTCGGTGGTGGAGCAGTAATGGGATTAGGTGTAGTTGGATTAGGAGTTTTAGGATTAGGTCTATTATTCGCTTTATATTCTCAGATGTATGGTATAGAAACTCAAGACCAAGTATCTAGAGTAATTACAATCCTAACTGGATTTTCATTTGGTGCAAGTTCAATCGCTTTATTCGCAAGAGTAGGTGGAGGGATCTACACAAAAGCTGCTGATGTAGGAGCTGACCTTGTAGGAAAAGTTGAAGCTGGAATTCCTGAAGATCACCCTTTGAATCCTGCAACGATTGCGGATAACGTTGGTGATAACGTAGGGGATGTAGCCGGAATGGGTGCAGATTTATTTGAGTCATATGTTGGATCGATCATCGGTACGATGGTATTAGGAGCTGCTTTTATAGGAGTTACTGGATTTGATAGTGGCAATGAATTTGGAGGAATGAATGCAGTATTACTGCCTTTATTACTTGCGTGTCTAGGAATTGTAACTTCTATTATCGGTACATTTTTCGTAAAAGTAAAAGAAGGAGGAAATCCTCAGACTGCATTAAACATAGGAGAATATTTATCATTCGCATTAATGTTAGTAGGTACATTTGTAATCTGTAAGTGGATCTTACCAGCAACATGGACAATAGGTGGAACTGAGTTTACTAATATGGGTGTATTCTACGCTGTATTATTTGGACTTGCAGCTGGATTGTTAATCGGAATCGTAACTGAGTTTTACACAGGAACAGGAACAAAACCTGTACTCTCTATTGTAAAGCAATCTTTAACTGGAGCAGCAACAAACATCATTGCAGGATTAGGAGTAGGGATGATGTCTACCATGTTTCCTATTATTATCCTAGCAATTGCGATCATCGGAGCACATCATTTTGCAGGGCTTTATGGTATAGCAATCGCAGCAGTAGGTATGTTATCTAACACTGGTATTCAGTTAGCAGTGGATGCATATGGACCGATTGCGGATAATGCAGGAGGTATTGCTGAAATGGCTGAGTTACCAAAAGAAGTTAGACAAAGAACGGATAAACTAGATGCAGTAGGAAATACGACAGCGGCAATCGGAAAAGGATTTGCAATTGGTTCTGCAGCATTAACAGCATTAGCATTGTTTGCTGCATTTATGGCAACTGCTGGAATCACATCGATTGATGTTGCGAATCCAACGGTTATGGCTGGTTTATTAGTTGGTGGAATGTTACCATTTTTATTCTCTGCATTGTCTATGAATGCGGTGGGTAGAGCAGCGATGGATATGATTAATGAGGTAAGAAGACAATTTAAAGATATTCCTGAGTTGAAAGCGGCATTGAATGTAATGAGAAAGAATGATGGAAAAGAGCAGAAAGATTGGAGTGCTGCAGATGTTGCAACATTTGAAGCAGCTGAAGGAAAAGCTGAATATAGCAAGTGTGTAGATATTTCTACTAAAGCTTCTATTCGGGAGATGGTTCTTCCAGGTTTAATCGCAGTAACTACTCCAGTAGCATTTGGTTTCTTAGGAGGAGCTGAAATGTTAGGAGGTGTACTTGCAGGAGTTACAGTTTGTGGTGTCTTAATGGCCATCTTCCAGTCTAATGCTGGTGGTGCTTGGGATAATGCTAAGAAAATGTTTGAAGAAGGTGTAGAGATCGACGGTGTTATGCATTATAAAGGCAGTGAAGCTCACAAAGCGACAGTTGTAGGTGATACAGTAGGAGATCCATTCAAGGATACATCTGGACCATCACTTAATATCTTGTTGAAGTTAATGTCAGTAGTGGCATTGGTTATTGCTCCTTTTATTGGATAAGATAAAGAGTTTTAAGATTTAATATAAAAGCTTCAGAGTTTCTCTGGAGCTTTTTTAATTTTTGGCAAGATGTAAGTAGAATTAGTGGTTACGCTTTTTCTGAATTACTATAATGTTCTATGATAACTAATTGAAGGCAGTATAGGGGTAATCCGATATATCGTGAATTAAGTGCGTACGATATCATTTTCTTACTTTTTTGAATTTAAGTGGTCTGTCTTCATCAGTTCTACTGACTGCAAAAACCTACTTTGGTACGAGAATTTTTAAAGTCTCGGGTGGGAGCCCAAGGTCCTTTAAGATTTTAATTTTTAATTATAATAGGATCTCATGCAAATATAAAAGCTATGATATTTGAGTTGTTAGCTCTCTTTTCTGTCTTTAAATCTAAATGTTATTTCACCCCTTTTCCCATAAACTATCTGCAAATAACTTCTTGCAATCAAAAAAGTTCTTTCTTAATGAAAAACCACTGTTTTCGGCAATCTGCTTAATATCATCGAGGCTGTACTTCTTAGAAAGTTCAGTATGGATTAATTCATTCTTTTCAAACGTAAATTCTCCAACCTTCTGATCTTCTAAACTCACTAAGCAACTTCTCAGTTCACCATTGTTAGGATTGTAATAAGGAAAGAATTCAAATTGATCTAGATTGAAATCCATACCAAGTTCTCGATTCATCCTCTTTAATAAATTCAGATTAAATCTCCTGGTAATACCCTGAGGATCATCATAAGCTTTTAAAATTACTCTTGGATTCTTAATAATGTCAAAACCCACTAGCATCTTGTCTCCAGGTTGCAAGAATTGATTGAATCTCTTCATCAACGCTTTAGCTTCATCAATTTCATAATTGCCAATGTTAGAACCAAGAAATAAGAAAAGTGCCGGCTTGCTACGTTTAGGCAGTGCCCCAAGAACCTTGAAGTAATCACCAACAAGTGATTCTAATTTTAACTTAGGTAAACGATTTTGAAGATCAGCTTCTAATAAATGAATCGCTTCTGCAGAAATATCTACTGGCCGATAATGGATAGAAAGCCCATTATTTACCATGTAAGACAAGAGCTCGAATGTTTTTTTACCATCACCAGCACCAAGTTCAATCACTGAAAATTCTTCACCAAAGTCAAGTGCATCAGTAATTCCTTTAGCTTGCTCAGAAAGAATCTCAAACTCAGCATTGGTCAAATAATATTCAGGCATTTCCATGATTTCTTGGAATATTCTACTCCCTTCATCATCGTAAAAGTACTTAGATGATAGTTTTTTGGGATTAGAACTCAACCCATCCTTCACATCTCTTTCAAAATCAGTATTATTTGCCATTCTTCTTTTTAACCTTCTGTTGTAAAATTTTATTAATCTGATCCAGACTTTCAGTGAAGAATGCATCTATTCGACTTTCGAAAGTTAAGTCATCTTCTAAGTCAAATATTGGAAGCACTGCTCCTTTGAAGCCATCGTTTAACCAATATCCTGAAGAAAGTGCCTTCATTTTACTGAGATCGTGCGCTTTGTCTTTCTCCCAAACAGAAATATAAAAGTAAGGTTCAGCGATCATGTCATCATGTATAGCAAGTCCCATGCCTATGGACTTAATATCTTCGCCCTTTTTGTTCTGTGCAAGAGGAATATAAGAAGCATGATCGAAGTGGTGAGGCCATGTTCTAGTTGTATCGGCAGATGGATATGGCATCTTGTATTTATTCACAAAGTGTTCCGCCCAAGTTCGCAGTTTAGTGAAACCTAATACTGCCCTTTTAGATGGCTTCTTAAATGTTTTGTCTTTAACATCGGCATACTTTGGAAGGTCATAAGGTGGTGCAATTTTATATTTACTTCCTCCCTCTATTTTAAGCGCTTTCAGTTTGTCTTTGATCCACTTAGTAACTTCTTTTTGTGTCTTCCCTTTCAGTCCTATAACATCGTGACTAGCATCGCTGACATTTAGTAGGGTGACGGTCATATCTCCTGGAGATAATTCCATCACATAGTTTTTATCTGCTCCAAAAGGATGAGTGATAAATTTTTCTTTCACGGGCATCCAGCCAAGATTCGCATTGCTATGATCGTCTTTCTTATCGACTAGAAATTCTCCTGCCATGGAAAGAAATTGAATGGCAACATGTATTTGCTCTGTAGCTTTATTAATGCCTTTTAGTTCTTTGCGTTCTATTGGTTCTATCATTTTTGTATTATTTATCAGCTAATCTAATTCCGAACGATTGCCACTGAGAAGAAGCATGGAAGAAATTACGGTATGTTTTTCGACTATGGCCAGGAGATGTTGCTTGAGATCCGCCTCTTAAAACCATTTGATTGATCATAAACTTACCATTATATTCTCCAAGCGCACCTTCAGCGGTTTTAAATCCTGGATAAGGAAGGTAAGCACTATGTGTCCATTCCCATCTTGCACCCCAGTCTAATTGATCGGACGCAATTTCCCATTCGAACTCTGTCGGCAACCTACGACCTGCCCATTCTGCATAAGCATATGCCTCATAAAAATTGACATGCGCTAAAACCTGTCCTTCTTCAATTTCCTTTAGTCCGCCTAAGGTATATTGTTTCCATGCTCCTTCGATGTTGTACCAGTATAACGGCGCTGCAGCCTTCCGATCATTAACCCATGCCCAACCTTCATCCAGCCAAAGATTAGCTTTTTCATATCCTCCATCATTAATGAAGGCTAAGTATTCGCCATTTGTGACTAAAAAGTTATCGATGGTGAAATCATGAAGGTAGACTTTATGCCTTCCTTTTTCATTATCGTAGAAAAATCCCGATCCTTCGTGACCTATTTCATAAACACCTTCACTTACAGAAACTTTGTTATGATGGGCATTATGACCATTGGCAATTGAGAATCCATCCTTGTAAACTGGGTGAATCGGGTTTCCTGAAAAGGTAAATTTCAAATCAGTGATTAGCAATTCTTGATGTTGCTGCTCATGATTTAATCCAATAATGATTAAATCTTTCAGCTCTTCTTTATCAAGCAAGGATTCCATCGCTTTATCAACATAGGCGCGATATTCATAAATTTCCTGGACTCCTGGTCTAGTGATGTTCCCTCTATCCGCTCTAAATATTCGATCGCCAGCTGCGTTGTAGTAGCTGTTGAATAAAAAACTGAAATCCTCGTGATAACGCTGATAAGTTGGAATATTTGGTTCTAAAACAAATGCTTCGAAGAACCAAGTGGTGTGCGCTAAATGCCACTTTGGTGGACTTACAAAAGCTTCTGGTTGAGGAATATAGTCTTCCACTTGAAGGGGCTCGCAGAGCTGTTCCGTATATCCACGAACCGAAATGTATTTTTCCGCAATATTCATATAATCATGCTAACACTAAAAACTACTCGTGTGTTTGCAAGACTAAGAATAAATTAAAGTTTAATATATTATTTGCTGGCCATTTTTGGTGATTTAGAGTAAGCTATCACAAGTTTTAACTCACCAAAAGTAGTATCAAATGGAATCTCTTTGATCAATTCCGTTAGTGATTTACTTTCATTTTTATCAATAAATGGCAATATCTTCTTCAATCTTGCTGGTTTGACAAATTTCGTGATTTCTATTTTTCCTTTCTCGACCCATCGAGCCATATGTCCTTCTATAGTCGTTGCTGCCATAGATCTTAATTTGGCAATTTCTTTTACACTTTTTCCATCTTCATAGAGCCCTAATGTGATGGCGAACGTATCTGCTTTCTCTCCTTTAACTTTTTTTGCTGAGGGAATAGGTGGTAAGTCATCCTGAGATATTTGCTTGCCCTTCCATATTTTTTCACCTAAGAAATCTAATGCATATAGCGTATTCAACCGGCCCCAGAAAATTTCCAAAAGATCACTAACTGCTTCATTATATGCTTTCGTTCCTTTTTTTAAACTGTAGGCTGCTAAATGTTCGTGAGTTGGTTTGATCAACTTCTCGAAGGTATCATTTGTGAAATATTCAATTGCTTTCGTGATTCTTTCTAGTAATTCACTTGGATCCCCAGAAGCATCATAATCTTGAAAGAGTTTGTCCAGTTGGAACTGGAAACTTTGGGAAATTCGATCTAAATTCTTCTGGATTTTGTTTAATTGTAAAGAAAGGTCAACTGCCTTGGCCTTGTCAGGAATAGTTTTCTTTTCTAACACACTTATCCAGTCATTGATATCATCTTTCAAGTATCCGAAACTAAACGTAGCGCGTAATTTTCTTCTTGAATATAAGTGCTTTGCTTCTTTTAAACCACTTTCGATTTCTTGGATACTAGGAGCGGATTGGTAGAAAGCTTGTACTTCTCCATTTACTCTGACACTTTTTGGATTAACCTTAGACTTCAGTGTCATTCCTTCCAGATTGGTGCATCTACTGAGTGCAACATAAGTTTGTCCGATTGCAAAAGCATCACCGATATCTATCACTGCTTTATCAAAGGTTAGACCTTGACTTTTGTGAATGGTGATCGCCCATGCTAGACGAATAGGATATTGCTTAAAAGAGCCCACCACTTCTTGCGTGACTTCATTCGTTTCTTTGTCTATGGAATAAACCTTGTTTTCCCATTTGACCTTATCTATAAAATAGGTCCGGTCGTCATCTAGGAAACGAACCTTGATATCTTCTCTCCCGATGTGTTCTACCTTGGCCAGTTTTCCATTAAAGTAGGCGCCTTCTTCGGTATCATTCCTGATAAACATGACTTGTGCGCCTTCTTTTAACGTAAGGATTTCATCAATTGGAAAAGCAGAATCAGCAAAATTACCATCTACTTCCGCTTTGAATTTATGCGCTCTAGAATCTAAGGAATTAAGAGCTTTCAAATTGATATCATTCGCCTTGTTGTTGTGGGTGGTTAAGATGATACTTTCATTATTTTTAGTCGTAAAGTCTGGGTCGTATTGCTCATTAAGTTGATCAAGTACATCACTTGTTGGATTACCGTTTCGTATCGCGTTCAAAAGATGTATAAAGTTCTCCTCTTCTTGACGGTAGACCTTCTTTAATTCTATTAAAAGTGGTCTCGTTTCATTCCACACTTTCGCGTGAAAGAAATAGGGACTGGGATAATACTGGCGCAGTATGTCCCAATCATGATTTCTAGCAATTGGACTTAATTGAAATAAATCACCGATAACGATGACTTGCACTCCTCCAAAAGGGAGTTGGTTCTTTCGTGTATATTTCAGAGCATAATCTATCGCGTCTAAAGTATCTGCACGAACCATACTAATTTCATCTATGATCAATAACTCCAGTGCCTGAATAACCTTTCGCTTATCCGTACGATAACGGAGATGATTTTTTAGAAGTGCTTTGTTTGTTGCATTATTGATGTCTACTCGATCAAAAGTAGGCACGTATATTTTCAATGGGAAGCCAAACATGGAATGAATCGTACTTCCACCTGCATTTATCGCCGCAACTCCTGTAGGGGCAACCACAGCAATATTCTTTGAACTTTTTTCAATGATCTTCTTAAGGAGCGTAGTCTTTCCCGTTCCAGCTTTTCCTGTTAAAAAAAAGGTTTGGTCTGTGTGAATTGCATATTCTTCCGCTAGTTCCGCTTCTTTATTAATCATGTCCGAAAAGTAATAATATTATTTATGATATAGTATTGGTGTAAGAAAAACCAATTGCGTTACAACCAAGTTACGGAATTCTTTAAAATTCTTTCAGAGAACAAATTTAGTTTAAAAAGGATAACCGATCCCTGCACTTAAGATAATGTTTTCTCTCATCCACGGGAAAATCCCAGTTCCAGGTGATTTATGAATCCACCGCTCACCTATATTTTCATAAGGTTCATAAAGTGGAACACCAAAATCTAATCGCACAGCAAAGAAATCTATATCTGCTCTCAACCCGAACCCTGTATTCCACGCCAGCTCTTTGTAGAAATTGTTCAACTTAAATTGGCCTTCTGGCTTCGAGACCTCATCTCTGATCAGCCATACATTTCCAGCATCAAAGAATAAGGCACCGCGAAAAATGGAAAATAGTGGAAACCGATACTCTGTATTGAGCAAAATTCTTATATCTCCAGATTGATCAATCGGGTTAATAATACCGGAATCATCTTCTTGTTGATACCTTCCTGGTCCGACAGACCTAAACGCAAAACCTCTTAACGTAGTAGGACCTCCCATGTAGAATTGTTTCGTAAAAGGCGCTACTTCGGAGTTTCCATAGGCCTTCACTATACCAAAATTAACTCGAGTGACTAAGTTCTCAATAAATGAAAATTTCCGTGTGAATCGATATTCGATATCCGTTCTGACATACTGTGAAATCGGCACTCCCGTTATAGAATTTGCAAAAATAGTCGAAGTATTTCCGGAAGTTTCTAGATTCCATCTTAAGTAATAAGAGTTTCGTTGTCCCTCTGTTAGTTTATTCGTATGGGTAAGACCAAATTGGGAACCTATAATTAGATTATCGCTATACCTTAGTTTAAGACTAGGCTGTGCAATGGCGATACTGTCAAAATAAGTCGTAGTTCCTAGTAAATTAATATAGTTCACAAACAATGGCTGCGCCGTAAAAGTAAACCTTGATTCTGTCCTCCATTCATAGCCATAAGTAAAATTCGCACTATTGACATTGAAAAACTCTAGCCAGAGTTGATAGTCGTTTTCTAATTTTATAAATGTTTTCGGTGCTACAGAAGACCTTAGTTTCCTCGTTGGAAATGGCACGAGCAATCTCGGAACTTCATAGCCAACACCTGCTGCGATATTAAGAATAGAAAATCCTACATTTAGATCCTTATACTGCAATTCGGTACCTCCTCTGATCGTCGCGCTGAATTTCTCTGCTCTTCTAAAAGTATTGTCATTGGTGTATGAAAAGGAAAGAGAAGAACCCAGAAAACTTTGATCTGAAGTGGACAACTCTCCATCATATCTTGCACTCTGATACAGTGTCGGAGTTAATAAAATATTGACATCTAGCGAATCCGCGGCAGACTTCTCGTATTGAATATTGACATACTTGAAAATATTCAAGTTGATTAACCGGGATAGGGTAAGACTATAATCTTTCACTGAAAAAACTTCGTCAGGCTGAATAAGAATATTGCTCTCTAACGTTTTCTTGTCGATGAATTTGAAATCCTCGTAAATGTTTAAATTTTTCCAGACATAACTGTTTTTAGCATCTGCAATTGCACCAGAACCCAATGCTCCACTAGTGGTATAAACATTAACATTCTTAATGAAATATTTCCTGTGCAGGCTGTCATTCGCAGGCTTCTTAATCTTCATAATCACGTTCACACTGTCTATGCTTGCCGTATCAACTAAGTAATAAATATCCAGTGAATTAAAATCGAAATATCCTTTAGATCTTACATATTCTGTTACTTCGGCTCGCTCGATATCAAATGCTTCGATTCGGTATCGATCTCCTTCTTTGACACTCATTCTTCTAAAGCTCCTGATGAGAGAATCGATCGGCGTATTTCCTTTCGGTCGCTCCACTTTGGCCATTATGGTAGGCGGAGTTGCGTCAATATTATATTTTATCGTGGCAGTTTTATCCTTTTCTTGAACTTCGCCAGTAACTTCGCTATTAAAGTAACCTTCATCCTGCATCTCTTTCTTGATGATCTGTTCGACTAGAGGAATATTGACTTCATCAAGGTAGACAGGCTCTTCAGCAAAACGATTGTAAATGAACTTAGACCACCACTTGTCTTTGCTTTCATCGAAGCGGTAGTAAACCCATAGATTAAAATAAACCAAACTCAAAAGCTTTCTATTCGGTTTCGGATAGATTGCAAGATCTATGGCTTCTCGTACCCTATCTTCTTCCGCAAGCTTGTCATCCTTAGCAAGCTCTATTTCTGCTCCTCTATATAACTTCTTATCGTCTGGTACATACTTAGGAATCGAGCACGATGCCAGCAATAAGATTGTCACTATAATGATCCCACTCCGCTTCATTTCTTAGGTTTTATCTGACCAAATTTTGTTTTATAGGAAAGCCCGACGCCCGTTTTCCATACATTATCATCGCTTAATGCATTGAAATCTGATTTCTGAAATACTTTAACCCTCAGTTTTCCGGAAGCTGTAAGAATGTACTGGATGACAAAGTCACCTGCAAAACTAGAAAAGTTATTGCTAGTTGAGTTGCCCGTTTCCAAGTTGGCATTTCCTCCAGCAGAGATGATCAATCGATCATTAAAAAGCTTCTGTTTTAAGCCAATTCCGAATTCGGTAACGTTCGCATTGCCCTCTTTGGTGATATCTTGATATTGGTCAATGTTGAAGTCTATTTCGAAACCTTGCGCACGAGACGCTAGCTTGTTCAGTTGACCATTGATTAAGTTTCCTACACTACTAACTGCGGTAGACGTTCCGACATTACTGATGTTTCCACCACTACTTCCTCCTACGAAACTATTGAAAAGGATAATACTTCCCACTTGCTCCAGCAACTGGGTTTCGTTTTCTCTAAGCTGAGAAAGGGCAGAAGTGATTGAATTTCCAACAGGGTTAGACGACGATTCTGGAATCTGAATATCAAAGGATAATTCAGGTTTTGTCAATGTTCCATCTACATTTAAAACGACATTCACTTTTGTTCTTAATGAACCACTATCATCATCTAGACTTCCTCCCGAACTTTCTAGAAGTGCATACGTATTAACATCAGCAGAATACAATGCACGCATATCAAGGATGGCATCATACGGGTCGCCCTGAAATACAATTTTACTTCCTGCATCTAATGCGAATGTTCTCCTAATCGTATTCTCATACGAGACACGATAATTTCCTTCAGTAACGATATAATCTCCGACGATTCTTATGTCTCCGTATGCAGGAATGGTAACGATTAAGTTGGTATTCCCTCGGATGTCTAGTCTATCACCTGTTACTGGATCTACGATCACATGAAATAAGGCATCATCTGTTGCGCTAAGGGTCAGATTAAGTTCGATAGAGCTGTTAGGTGCATAGACTTTCTGAGAAATACTATCGATAGCTTCTTCGGAATTAATTTCGTTTCCGTCGTAAAATAGAATATATGATTCTTGGGTAAGAACAGCAGCTGAACTCAGCAGTTGAACGGTAAAGTCAGTTTCTTTCAAGGCTGAAATATCAGCAGTGATTACAGGACGATTGGTAGTCCCGGTAATCTTAGCATCTACCTTTCCTACGAATGTGCCATAGTAATATTCTCGCTTATTCTGCTTAGAATTAAGAAACATGAATTGTTCGGCGTTAAAGTCTAGATCGAAAGCGATATCATCGAAGAAGTCATGGGTGATGTTACCTTTCAGGTAAGAAAGTCTACCAGCTTGATCCTCTAATGTAGCGTCCGGTTTGATGAGACCATCAGAAATATTAATTTTACCTTCCTTGATCTTGTATTCTGTTCCTAGATCAACGATGAATGCCTTCACTTCTTGGAAGTATAAAGCTCCTGTGATCAGTGGGTCTGCTAATTGTCCATCGATGGCTAGATATCCTTGCATCGCACCTTCTAAGTTTTTCGCATATGAGGTAACGAAAGGACTAAACGGGGCAAGGTTTAACTTTTCGATCAGCACTTTACCGTACATATAGGAGCTGGATAAGTCATAATTTACATCCCCTTCTAATAATACTTCCTCTCCTTTCAGACTCAAAAGTGCGGTAACATCTTGTCCTTCTTTCTGCGCTTTTAATCCTAGGTCTCCTATTTGAAATTCGTTAAATCGGATATTGTTAATATTAAGATCCCCATCTATTGGCGTTTCGTCATTCAGCCCTATTTGTAGATCTCCATTCATAAGTCCATCCACATCTAGTGAATCGATGCCCACGATGTCTACAAGGTTATTCAGATTAAAATTAGTAAATGAAAGATCTATTTTGTCACTCGTTCCACCTATCGAAAACGCCTCTTCAGAATTGTTGATTTGAATTTTCGGAATGACCATTCCTTCCTCACCGATCAAGATGGAGGACTCCTGTTCAAGATTCCATTTCTGATCATTTAGGTAGAAATCTTTAATCATATCGATCGAGAAATTGATGCTGTCTTGGGCTCTAATCTGAGATGTGAAAGCCAGACTTTTTTCATCTTTCTGATTTCGAATGAGACCATTGATGATGGCAGATTGCTCTCGAAAGATCATATCTAGATTTACTTCTCCTAAGTGGACGGACTCAGACATAGACACCGAATCTATATGTAGATTTGATTTGATTAAGTTGGGATTATTCTGAGCTGTTGCTTTGATATTTTCTATATAGTATCCATCATATATAATCACAGGTGCGACTGCTTTGAATTCTGTTAGATTATTAGGCATGTCAAGGGCGAAATCTAAGGTTACCGTGTCTAGTCTTTCTAGAGGGAAATCGAAAAATTGAGCAACTTCCGTAGCATTGAAGACTTGTAAATTGACATCCATTACATCGTTCCTAACTTTCTTAAGTTCCTGAGATGAAAGGATATCGTCTTCGCCGGAAGTACGACCTAAGAAGTTTTTCAAAGGGAAGTACTGGTCTAGAAAATCAAGAATCACATCAGGTAAGATGCTCAACTGATAATCGCCTTCTACCTTCGCATCAATGAAGTCTCCATTCAGAAACAAGCCCTTTCTGCCATTTTCTTTTTTTGCTACTAAGGTGATGCTGTCTGTTAACCATTCTTTCTGCTCTTTATACATTCGGATATTCTTAATGGTAATCCTGCCATCTGCGTCGTCTGGGTTTAGACCAGCGATATCTGCGTTTATATCCAATTGAATTTGGAATTTTTCATCAGCCAGATTGAGTTTCTCTAGATTAAGCGTATCCAGCGCAAGGTCGAATCTCATAATCGGAATCGAGTCATTCATATCTACTAGACCTTTGAAATTCATCCTAATATTTTTGTCATTAATATCAGCAAGTCCCGTAAATTTTAATCCATCGATAAATCCATCAATATTGAAATTTTCATAGACATATCCATTGTATTCTACTTGGGAGACCGTTGCATCTATCTTTGTTTTTAGGTCTTCCGTTGTTATTCCGCTTCCATCGAACTTGGCATCAAGTGTGATTGTGTTAAGACTGTCATTGTCTAGTAACGATCTTAGATTGAACTGATCAAAAGTAATTTTTCCTTGGTAAGTGGCGTCATCATATTCTGGTGTAAATTGTACCATCAGATCGGTTCCGATATCACCTAAAGAAGTCGTGAAACTGCCATCTAGATTAACATTGTATATTGTTCCTTTCGCATTTCCTGAATATCTTATTGTATCAAATTTTGCTACCATTTCAGGTAGTGAATCCACGAATATAGCAGCATCCTTATACCCAGAGATGATATGGTGAATTTTCAAGTCGTACTTTAATTTCTCTGTGTCAGATAGGTTTTCTAGTTCGCCACTAAATTTTGCTTCAGCAAGAGATTCCGTATAAATTTCTAGGTTCGTTAGATTTAGTTTTTGCATGCCTCCGGAAGCATTGGTCGTGATTCTGATGTCTCCGATTTCTTTTAGCTGTCTTTTCAAGGTGTCATTCGGCAAGAAAACAACATATTCTTCATAATCAGCTTTTCCGTTCAATTTGAAATTCTGAACACTGATATTATCAGGATTAAGAAGGTTGACAAATTTTCCACTCGCATCTATTGAGGTATTCCCAACTGTTAAATTTAGTTTGTTAAGTTGCATTTTCGCCAATGTTCCTTCAGCGCTTCCGCTCATCTTAAGCATTTCATCCATAAATGGTTCTATGGCTTCCAGAGGTAAGAAATACGACAAGTTTTTCATGGATAAATTCACAGACGGAATTCTGAGATCTATTTTTGTAGAAGGATCCATCGAAGCTAGGGCATTAAAATCAGAATATTGAGCAGTAATGCTAGCATTAGCTTGGCTTCCTAATGTTTGTAGGTCCAGATTGTTAATAGAGAAAGATTGATCCGTTAGTACGACTTGGCCACTCAAGTTTTCTAAGCTAAATTGATTATTCAATTTCAATTTAATTTGGTCTACACTTCCGCTAAGTTGTTTACTATTAACGGAAAGATCTGCAATATCTACTTGTAGGTCTTGAACTTCTATAAATCTAGCATCAAAGGTGTCTGTCCGTACGAATCCTTTTTCCTTCATAGAGAGAAAGGCATTGTTAACTTGTAGTTTTTTTATGTCAATGTTATAAGGTAGGCTACTCAATGGAAAAGCCATGGTTGTATTTTCTTGAATAGGTTGTTCAGCCGGAATATTCGCTTCGTTTCCAGGATAAAGTAAGCTCTCAGCTCCTAGACCATCCATTCTAATATAGTCGAAAACTAAAACCTCGTTATTAAGGTCAAATTTGCTAATCTTAAGATCTAGATTGTCGAAATGTACTTTGTGTTCTCCGCTTAATAAATTGGCGGTAGCCCTAACATTATCAATGTTCACTTTATCTAGATCAATAACAATCGTTGACTCAGATGAAGTAGTCGTATCTTCGGAAGCAAATGCATCGATTAAGAACTGGAAATTGTAGATACTATCTTGGTTCTCATCAACATTGATAATACCAGTATTCATCTTTAACTGGTCGATTTCAATGATTTTTCGAATTAACTTAAAGAATGCAATATCGATGAAAATCTCCTTGGCGTATAAAAGAGTGTCTTGTTTCTGATCTTCTATGTAGATGCCTTTTATACTGGCAGCATCTACAAAATTCATCGCTACTTTATCGATGGCTACTTTCGTGTTTAATTGTTTGGATAATTGAGTCGTTGCGAAATGTGCAATTTTCGTCTGAACGAAGGGAAGCCTGAGTAGTGCCAATAGCAAGATAACAAGGATGATGATCCCAGCCAATATCTTTAAAGTTAGCTTGCTTATTTTCTTAATCATTGTCTCTATAACGCTTACCAAAGTCTAAAATACTACTTTCAGTTCGCTTGCATTGAACATTTATTAAATCATTAACGTAAGATTTAAAACGTAAATAATGGCAACGAAATATAAAAAAAGGAAAATAGCGCTGATTACATTGATGGTTGTGATATTATCATTGATAATCATTCGATTATTACTACCGAGTATTGTGAAGAATCAGGTGAACAAAAGATTAGCAGAAATAGATGGCTATCAAGGCTCCATTTCAGAAGTAGACCTACATTTATATAGAGGCGCAGCGAAGATATTCGACTTTAACATTGACAAGTATAATGAAAAGCAACTAGAACCTTTTATAAATGTCCCAGCGTCAGAATTTTCTATAGAATGGAAGAGTTTGTTCAAAGGGGCAATAGTAGGTGAAATGACCTTATTCAGTCCAGCTTTGAATATAGATATTACTTCTTCAGGGGAAGCTGAGCAGACTGGGATGGAGATTGATTGGGTAGACTTGGTGAAGGATTTAACACCGATTAGGATTAATACTTTTCGAATAGAAAATGCACAGTTGGATGTTGACTTTCCAGCGTCTGAAAAGCCGGATTTTGATTTCGATATGAAAGAAATAGATGTTCTTATAACAAATATTTCGAACGTGGAGGATAAGAGTCATGCCTTGCCATCGGATATTAAAATTACTTCTAAGATCAGCAATTATTACGGAAATCTAGACGTGACAGCGAAGGCGAACATGCTCAAAGAAATTCCCGATATGGATATGAACATGACACTAGAAGGACTGCGATTAGAGTCGCTTAATGCTTTTCTGACTTACTATGCAGGAATGGATTTCGAAAGTGGTACGATGAATTTGTATAGTGAAGTTGCACTAAAGGATAAAGCTTTCGAAGGATACATTAAGCCTACACTTCATGATCCAGTTATTTTTGAGGCGAAAGAAGAAGATCGGAGTCTATGGCAAGCGGCGAAAGAACTGGTAACAGAAGGTGTACAAGAGATTTTTGAAAATCAGAAAATAGAACAAACTGCAGCAAAAATTCCTATATCTGGGACAATAGAGGGAGCATCTGTCAATTACTGGCAAGCATTTGTAACCAATCTAAGAAATGCTTACATCGAAGCGCTAAAAAATCAACTTGATAATACCATTGCATTTGGTGAGGTAGCCGAAAAGTAACTACTTTTCTGAAAAAAGCGCTTGAATTTCTTCTCGCTCGTCGTAAAGTTCTTTAGAAAAGAAGGTGAACGTTCTTCCATTTTTTAGGGTAATAACCATCCCTTTATTTCCTCCGAAATTGTAGACTCGATCTCTGTTTCCGAAATGGACAAATAAGCCGCTTGATTTCGTAATTGGATTCGTTACAAAAAAATCGATATCAGCAATAACTGATTTTTTCAAATTGACCTTCGTAAACCCGAGTGGGTTGATTTTTATGGAAATATTTTTCTTGCCGAATTTCACTCTCAAAGTGGCATTAGCTAAGTAATATATAACTACACCCAGCGCGGCAACAATCAAAATGAGCGCTATAATTTCAAGGGAAAATGTGGAATTTGAAATCAATAAAGACACAATTTTATACAAGCAAAGTAGGATGAAAGCTCCTATTGTTGCAAGAGAAAAAATATCTCTAAAGTTTTGATGTAATTTTATAGTGTTTCTCATATTTATTCATCTGTAGTTTACATAAAGTTAACAATTAATTTACATTAAAACTATAATCACCTGTAAATTAAGAGTTTTGCGTGATAAGAATTATAACGATAATTGTTAATTTTTAGTTCAGATGGCAGCGAAAATTAAGTGAGAAGTGGGTGAGATGTCGTTGTGAATAAATCAGGAAGGAAGGTCTTGTAATTTTTGGAGAATTAAAGATTTTTCAGAAATATTATTCACTGCATTTAGTGCTTTTGTTAGCATCTCCCTAGCTAACATGTAGTCCTTCATTGTTGAATATATTTCGGCGAATACAGAATAAAAAAGGTATTCTCTTCCTTTTAAATTTTCAAGATCGATACTTTCTAATGTTTCCTTTGCTTGGGTTGTCTTTCCCTGTTGATTAAGTATTACTGCTAGGTTTAGAAAATTAGATGCGGTCGGTAAAAGGAGGATGAGGTTTCTGTGATATATTTCCAATTTTGCCCAGTCTGTTTCTTCGTAAGTTCTAGCGTTAATGTATTCACCAGCAATTGCAGCTTCCCAGTGAAATCTCGTGTATTCATCGGTTTCCACAGCTTCTTCCATCCATTGATGTCCTTTGAGAATAAGTTGGAAATTCCATTTTTGGCGTTCTTGATGTTTGAGTTTAATGAGGTGATTATCATCTGATATTTTAGCTTCAAGCCGCGCGGCATGGAAACACATCATTGCCATCATTGCCTTAGATTCTGGAAGATCGAAACGATCTATAAGGAGACCATTCAAGCGCAAAGCTTCGGCGATTAGATCTTTTTTGATGAGTTTTTCTTTGTTGGAAGAGTGAAATCCTTCATTGAATAAAAGGTAGATGGCAAGATGGACAGATGCTATTCTTTCTTTAAATTGTTCGCCGCTGGGTACTTCAAATTTCACTTGGTTTAGGTCAATGTTTTTCCGAGCTCTGAACAAGCTTTTCTTTACGTTTTCTTGACTGATCATTAATGCGGCAGCAATTTCTTTCCTAGAAAATCCTGAGAAAGTCTTTAGTGCGAAAATAATTTGGTCTTTGAGTTTGAGTGATGGGTGACAAATCGTAAATAGTAGACGTAACTGGCTATCTTCTATTTCATGATCCGTGAAAACCTCCTGCATTGTAATAAAGGAAGTGCCTGAGATGTTTTCATATTTATTTTGAGAAGAAACTTTCCGAAATAAATCGATGGCTCTATTTTTAGCAACTGTTCTGAGCCAGCCTTCCGGGTTTTCGGGCAGCTCATTGTTTCGAAAATAGAGCACTGCTTTTTGAAAAGTGTCTTGAACGGCATCCTCTATTAAGTCCAGATTAGCAATGCCATAGATTCTGGTTAGAGAAGAGACCATCTTTCCATATTCGTGTCTGAAAAGATGGTCTATCATAAGTTCGGGTTTCATTTATTGGTCGAAATTGATCACTTCTCTAATTTCAACAGTTCCGCCTAAATCAAAATCTGGATAATCTTCTGTGATTTTCACCACATCATCGAAAGATTCTGCTTTCACGGTATAGTATCCACCGATAAGCTCTTTGCTTTCTATGGCTGGAGTATCAGTAATAACTCTATCCTTACCTGCTTTGCCTGATATCCTTTTGCCACCTGCAGCAAGTGCTTCACCGCCAACTAATATTCCTGCTTTGCCCATTTTGTCTCCCCATGCGAACCATTTTCCCATTCTTTCTTGAATTTGTTCCTGAGAAAGGTTGGCATTAGCGTAGTCTGCTCCTAGGAAAATCATCATGTATTCTTTCATCTTATAAAGTTTAATTGTTTTAAAAATAATAATTGTTTTTGGGAAGTGACGAATACGATAAAAAGTATGGGGACAGAATTGGAGAATAAAAATTATGATATGGAAGAATAATGAAAAGAGGTCATGTGGTGACATGAGTGTTTCAGGTGTGAAGTGTTCACATGCTTAAATGCTCTTTTGTAACTAAAAAAAGATGAATGTACTACTGATATTGGCCTCTTACCCGTTAAAGCATAGTCACATACAAGCGGGATGCTGGCATTTTATTCTTTTGCTGGGTTGTCTATGGCGTATAGGATTCCACCCAATACATGATTTAAAAAATGCTGTTCGGAGTAGGATTCCTTATCGTGACCTAAGGCTGTGTAGAACATTCGGCCACCATCATATGGCTTGTACCAAGCAATCGGATGATTGTCTTTGTGACCACCACCGTTATAGGTTGATTCATCTAAAGAAAGGAGCATATTGAAATCCTCGTCTACCCATCTGAAATTATACCATTCATCAAATCGTTTCCATTTTTTAGGTAAATGTTTTGTTGATAAATGTGTGGTATCATTAACAATAACAACGGCTTCTTGGGGCTCTGGATGTCCATTAAAATAAGCTCCGATCATCTTACCGAACCATTCCCATTCATATTCTGTAGTCGATGCACCATGTATTCCCACAAAGCCACCGCCAGACCTGATATAATTCTCAAAAGCAACTTCTTGTTCTCTGTTGAATACATCGCCACTGGAGTTTAAGAACAATATGGCGTCATATTCCTTTAATTTTTGACTATTAAACCATTCTGAATTTTCAGTTGCCTCCGTATTTATATCGTTCTGGGCGCATAATGTTTTAATAGCTTCTATGCTTACTTCAGTTGATTCGTGCCGATAATCCATGGTTTTGGAAAAAATGAGCACTTTCTTTTTAGAAATGTTTTGACTTTGAGCTAGGAATGGTATAAATCCTATCAAGCAGATCATCCATACAGTTCTTTCTGCTTTGATAAAAAAACGTTTGATGGAACTCACTATTTTTTTTCGATTAGACCTTGATTTGAACATAAGTTTGAAATTTTATTTCTTTAAAAAGTTTTAATGGTTAATTATAAGAAGTTAGCTTTTATTGACTGCACTTATGCTAACACCATGTAATGGAATTATCAGTAATCCAGTCTCCATTTTTTTATTAACACTATTACTCATCTGTAACTTTAAGATATGAAAGTATAGCATTGACTTGTTTCTTAGACAATACGTCTTTATAACTCGGCATCCCTTTAGCTAATCGATCACCGCTCAGAACGATATCATAAAACTCATTTTCTACATTAGCCTTTAATGGTAAAAGTTTGGGAGCTCTTCCTGTGTTATGGCAACCGGTACAATTAATATTATATAATTCTTGTCCAAGTTTAATTTCAGCTTTCGAAAAGTTTGCTGCATCACCTTTGTCTGCAAGTTGAACATTTCTGTTCAGCACGGGTCTTTTCGGAACATCGCCTCCGCCAATTTTAAAAGCCAAAATACGGCCTTTGTTTCCATAGAGGTAGTCGGCATTGGTTTGCTGATTGCCATCGACACCTGCCATTACTGCTACAAACTGCTCATTTCCGATTTTATAGGACATTGGTGCAGCAATGATACTTGTGCCAGCATCAATATCATGAAGAAGTTTCCCTGTGGTTGCTTCGTAAACCTTAAGATGTCCATCTATACCACCTTGAAACACCAAGTTACCATCTGTGGTCATTACGCCTCCGTATCTACGATCATGCCTTAAAGTTTCCATTGCGTATTGTATTTCAACTTCCCAAACCACTTTCCGCTTTACAGGGTCCCATGCCTTCAGATATGACCTTGGATAAGTATCGGGTTCTCCTTTTGTGAGTTCCTCTAAAGGTGGCCAGTCTTCTGGATAAGAGCTGCTGTTGTGCACCGACCTGAAAGATACTCCTGGGTTCCATCCTTTTTCCTTAACCTTGAATGGAGTTTTTTGAATACTGTAAATTTCACCTGCTTCATTAGTAGGAATATAAACCAATCCTGTATTGGGGTTGAAAGCCATTGGATTCCAATTATGACCACCTTGACTACTAGGAAAAATAAGCTTAGGGGATTTACTGTAATCTCCCTTTCCCGTTTCTACGGGTTTTCCAGTTTTCATATCAACATGACTAGCCCAGTTAACATATACGTAGGGATCAGCGGATAGCAATTCTCCTGTTTCCCTATCCAAAACATAGAAGAATCCATTTTTGGGGGCCTGCATGATGACCTTTCTTTCTTTGCCATCCATATTTAATTCAGCGAGAATCATTTTTTGTGTAGTGGTGTAATCCCAGTTGTCAGCTGGGGTGGTTTGATAGTGCCATAAAAGCCGACCATTGTCAGGGTTAATAGCCAATATGCTGTTTAAGAAAAGATTATCTCCCCCAGCTGGGCTTCGCAAATCTCTGCTCCAGGGAGCTCCATTTCCAGTACCAACATATAAAATATTAAGTTCCGGATCATAGGCCATTGCATCCCATACCGTGCCTCCTAGGCCATTCTCCCATACACTATTAGGATCCCAAGTCTTTGCTGCCATCTCTAATTCTGGATGCTCAAAACCTTTGTCTGGATCGCCAGGTACTGTGTAGAATCTCCATGCCATCTCACCACTATTAATATTATATGCCGAGACATACCCTCGGGCATTGTATTCCCCGCCACTGTTGCCAATAAGAACTAAATCTTTGGCTATATGTGGCGCTCCTGTGCTCGAGTATCCCTTAGATCTATCCACTATGGTATCTATTTTCCAAATCTGCTTCCCGGTAGCTGCATCTAATGCATATAAGTAACCGTCTATCGATGCCACATAAACGATACCTTTCCACACAGCTACACCACGGTTAGGTCCACCACAACAATGATTGTCAAAAACCTCGGCACGTATTTCGGGCTTGAATGACCAGAGTAATTTTCCGCTGGCAGCATTAAGGGCGTATACATTACCTTTGTTTCCCGCAGTGAATAAAGTGCCATCGACTACAATTGGTGTGGCTTGAAAAGCAGTTTCAAAATCAATGTCGAAATCCCAAGCAAAACCTAATTGTTTAATATTTTTCTCGTTGATATCATTAAGTGGGGAGTAGTAAGCCTGTTTGTAACCTCTTCCTCCAGTAAACCAAGACTCAGGTTCATTGTCTGAATTTAGCAATCGTTCTTCTGTAATGTTGCCAATTTTTGGAGATAGGTTATTTGACTGGCATCCTGCGAAGCCTAATAGGAATATTATTACATACAAATAATGTATCGATTTCTCTACCTTTTTCATAGTGTGTTGTTTAAGCAGATTATATCTTAATATAGTAAGATTTTTATTGAATGAAAACTTTGCAATGATTATTATCAAAGTTGGTCTTCAAGAATTCCCTTTGCTTTAAATCCAAAACCTAGAACAATTAGAGCAAGAGAATAAATTCAGAGTGGACTTGTACTTTAGGCTTAATGCCATTGTTATAAAAATTCCGCCGTTAAGGGAGCGGAAAAAGGATATTCCTCTTTTGGTTGCAAATACGCTTAACAAGCTTTCTATAAAATTTGACAAAAAACTTTTAGGAAGTACTACAACATTCATGGCTCGGTAATACGTCTGAATGGGCAAAGGGGGATCGAATTAGGGAAAAAGTATAGAAAAATGAATTCTTACACTTGATTTCGACCACGGGAGGATTGAGGCTATTCCGGTGTAAAGCTACTTGTTACTAAGCTTACAATGCAGAAAGCGTGAAATTCTAATAGTTAAAAAAAATGGCCGTCTTGCATTCTTTCAGAAAAACATATATCTTATTCGCTTAACGCCGCTATTTTATTTTATTTAACTACCAATTCTCGAATTTCGAGATGGTCAATTTATGTGCCAAATGACCGTGAAAAAACTGTTTACGGTGGTGTTATTTTTTAGTGTTTGCTTGAGCTCGACACTCAGCCAAGATGTAGAACAAAAATTTAACTCCCTAAAAGATCGGATCCAGAATGACCCCTTAAAAGTGAATGGGAGTTTCTCTGCTATGGGGCAGTATTACCAAGCTTTTGGTATCGATAATAGAGCGGTTCCGTTTTCAGGCCGACTGATGGCAGCACTTAATTTTGATTTTCTAGGTATTCGAATGCCATTCTCCTTAGCTTATTCTAACGGCGGTGTTGTGTTTAATAAGCGACTTCCTTCTTATAGTTTTATTGGTATAAGCCCTTCCTATAAATGGGCTAAAGTATTAATTGGTACACGATCTATGGATTTCGGTAAATACTCCTTTAGTAATTATTCTTTTACGGGAGGTGGTTTTGAATTGACGCCAGGAAATTGGAATGTATCTGCATTTTATGGTAGATTAAGAAGAGCGAGAGTGGAAGATTTTCAAGGCATAAATAATGTAGATCCATTTTTTCGCAGGATGGGTTTCGGTGGGAAAGCAGGCTATGAAGATGGGAAGGATAAAGTGTTGGTCTCTGTGTTCAAGGCATGGGACGATGGGGCATCTATTGTAATTCCTGATAGTAGTTTTAATTTTTTTCCTTCCGAGAATGTGATAGTTAGTGCGGAAATAGGCAAGCAGATTAGTAAACGAGTGGATCTAGAAGTGCATTATTCGAATAGTGGATTCACGGATGATCGCGAACTTCAGGAAAGAACGGAAGGATTTCGATTATCTAACTATGGAGGTCTACTTCGAAATAATATCAGCACGAGATTCAATAATGCTTTCGAAGCCAAACTGAATTTCAAATTGAAGGCAGTAAGTTTCAATATTGCCTATGAGCGAATCGACCCGGGCTATCGAACGATGGGTGCATTATTTTTCAATAATGATCTGGAGAATGTGAGTGGGGGAGTGAATTTCCGAATATTGAAAGGAAAATTAAATGTCAATGCTAGAGGAGGCTTACAAAGAAATAATTTAAGCGGAGAAGAAGCAAATGATTACAACCGATTTGTAGGTTCATTTAATGCGAATTACACAGTTAATGACAAACTTACTTTTACAGGTAGCGCTACGAACTTTAATAATGTCAATAGAAGAAGTACTATCGTTGATCCGAATAGTCCAATTTTACTGACCAATCTAGTATTGAATAACCAGCAAGCTAATCTTGGGGCTAATTATGTTATTGCTAATGATAATTCAAGAAGTTCTACGTTGTCAGCGACGGCAAGTCTTACCCAAGGAAATACGATCGAAAATGATATTGTGAATGTTGATCAATCGTCTACTTCACTGAACACATTTATATATTATACACTACAGTTAAAGCCGAGTGCATGGACGTTCGGAGTTAATACGGGCTACAATCGAAATAACTTTGGTTCGAATGAAACTGCATTTTCTAATGTAGGATTGATGGCTGCGAAAAAGCTATTCAACGAAAAACTTGATTTAGGATTACAATCCAATGTCGCTTTTAATACCCAATATCAGGATCAAGTTTCAGTCGCTGACGGACAGCTGTATAGTCTTTTATTTACAGCAACATTTATGACGAGTAAATCAAGCGCAATTTCCCTTAATTCGGGATATCTGCATAATAATGTGGTGAATAGTAATCAAGGAGTTCAAGCTTTCTCTGAGTTTAGGAATACCCTTAATTTTCAATACCGATTCAATCCTAGGAAATGATGAATAAAAAAATTGTACTAATAGGAGTTGTTTTTCTTTGGTCTTTGTCAATGTTTGGGGGGACAGGTCCTTCCCATGGAATAGATCCAAAGGTTAAAAAGATAGAAAATACACTTGCTCATGCATTAGATATTAGAAAGGAATACATCAATGCAGAGAAAGCGAAAACCTATCACTTTGAATCACTAAAGTTTAATTTGGAAAATGAAGTAGTTTGGGACGAAGGGACTGAAGATAACCTTGATGATATATTTAGATCTTCTAAAGAATATGTAAAAAATGAAAAGGTAATCAAGGCAATAAATGCAATTGAAAATCTTGGAGCGGAAGATTTAATAGAAAAGTTGACAAAATCTGATTTAGTCAAGTTGCCACTTGGCATCGTTAAAACATTCGGTGGAACCACTTATTCTGTAGTATTTGATCAAGCTAAGATTTACACGACACACGCCAAAGTTCGTGTCTACGGTAGAATTAAGAATGAGAAAGTGGATTTATGCTTTGGAGCAGAGGATATAAAATTTTCTTTCGAAGGTGGAATTGTTGGAGATGCTACATTGGCTTTGTTTGGTGACTTTGCAGTTCCATTGAAAAGTCAGAAAGTTGCTGTAGTATTTAATAAATTTGAAGGTTCTTCAAATGGAGACTATTCTGGGACGTATATGACGTTTGATTGTGATGGATTTGTTGAAGCTGGAATCGATGCAGACATCGCATTATCTCGTGATTGGGTCTTGCCAACAGATAGTCAAGGAAAGGTTATAGGTGGGGGTAATAGGGTAGTTGCTAATATCGCTTTGGAGCTCAGTGATTTTAATGATTTTGTAGGAAAAATATCACTTCCATATTTTACTTTAACACAAGATTCAAGTGTTTCAATATTGGTGAGTGAAGCCACTTTTGATTATTCAGAAACTAAAAATGCTAGTGGTTTTGTTCATCCTAGGACTTATAATTTTGAAACAGGTACATATGAAGATCCTCCGCCATCAGAGGAGATTCCATTGTGGCGAGGGTTTTATATTAATAAAATAGAATTTGTACTTCCGCATGTTTTTAAAACATCGGATGAGCAACCATTAATTGTAGGTGCAGAAAAATTATACATAGATCAAAAAGGAGTTTCAGGATATATTTACGGAGATGGATTAATTCCTATAGAAACGGGGACAATTGGAGAATCAGAATGGGCATTTGCACTTGATCACGTGGGAGTAGAATTAAATTATAATAGAATTTTAGCGTTTGATTTTGATGGAAGGATAAACATTCCAATCAATAAAGAGACCCAAAGACTGAACTATTCAGCTTTCGGAATTCCATCTGAGGAGCATTATAATATAACGGTGGGTTTAGATTCCACGATGTCATTTCCATTGTTTAGGGCAGGACAGGTTAGTTTAACTAAAGGGTCGGTCGCATTTGTGGATGTTAAAGAGAATAAGTTTGTCCCTGGGGCTATTCTTTGTGGAGGAATGTATGTTAGCATTGGGAAGTCAGAGGAGGATGATGGGAAAGTAAACTTGGATATGCCAGGAGTAGAGTTTCATAAACTGATGATTAGGGATACACTGCCTTATGTGATGTTAGATTCAATGGGTGGAAGTATAACATTAAAGATTCCCCCAATTCTTAATAACTCACCAATTACTATAGATCACTTAACATTGACAAGACATGGGAGTAAAAATGTGAAGCTGGGTTTTGGTGTCGAAGTTTCAGCAATGGGTTCAAAGGAAGGAGGTGGAAAGACGGGAGGAGCATTTGGAATATTAGGAGAATACAAGGAGGTTAGTGGCAAAAATAAATGGACATATGCAGGAGTGGAGGTTGATGCAATGAATATTGAAATTGTGATGGGTACTTATCTTTGGATAAAGGGTGGACTCGAATTTTATCAAGGAGATAGTATTTATGGAAATGGATTTTATGGCTATTTAGCAGGAGGAGTTTTGGCTCAAGATGCAGAAGGTGAAAGTGCAATTGGTGAGCACAATGAATATAAAGTGAGATTGCAAGCTAATGCAAGATTTGGAACTATTAATCCTGGAAAAGACAATGAATATAGATATTGGTTTTACGATGTTTACGTATCGAGTAGTGATAAACTATTTGATATATATACACCAGTTATAGCAAAAGGAATCGGAGGAGGAGCATATCATCATATGAGAATGGCTGGATACGACATGGGTGAGATGGCAAGTGGTTCTGGCAGTAACCCATATTCAGGAATTACTTATCGTCCTAATGCGGGAACACTCTTTGGAATTAAATTTACACTAGGTATAGGGATAACAGGTGTTGACGGATTTAAAGGAAATGTTACTTTAGAATTAGCAATAGATACTAGTTTAGCGTTGCAGAATATAATGTTATACGGCAATGGAGAATTTGCAAGTGATAAATTTAAATTAGATGCTTTAAGTCGTCTGGACGATCTGTCTCTGTCGCAAGAAGAATCTACAAAGCAGGATTCAATTGGAGCCTCCACAAATAATCATAATAAGATTACAGCTGCGATTATGATTTATATGGATTTCGAAAATGGATTCGAATTGCAAGGAAATTTTGCTGCATTTTTGGATGCAGCTGATGGAGTAATAAGTGGTCAGGCTGCGGTGGATATGTATATTTCAGCCGAAGAACAACACTTGTATATAGGTGGTTATGAAGGACTTGTTGATATTGAAGGGATGCCAATCCCTGAATCTTATGTTTATATAGGTTTTGGAGGATTTAATGTGCATGCTAAATTTTATTTATGTACAGGCACAAAATTACCACCTCCACCTAAGATACCTACACGAATTGCGAATATGCTTGGCATTTCTACTGGTTTGAATAATAGAACTTTGTTGGCTAATAATAGTCAGCCACTAGCAGCTGGTTTTGCATTAGGTGCAAGTATTGCATTAGATGTAAATATAAGTAAGACCTTCATAAAGTTTGATTTAAATGCTTTGGCAGGATATGATATATCTCTTTTATCTAATCCGAGTTCGACCTATTGTTCGAATGCTTCGGGACTAGAACAAGGTATAAATGGATGGAGAGCTAAGGGGCAGATATATGGTGACTTGTATACAAAATTAGAATTATGGGCTTTTGGCTGGTGGACAGTTTGGAATAGACAAGTTGCTTTTGCGGTTATGGCGGATTTACCTAAGCCAACACACTTGTTTATAAAGGGGAAATATTTAAATAAAAAAGGAAATAAGAAAAAGGAATTCGAACATGAAATGGGTAATAAATGTGGCCAAATAGTATACAACTAATGAAAATTATAATATGTGCATTGTACATTATAATTTCATGTACAACTGGCACATCTCAAGGTATAAGCCTTTATCAAAAAATAAAGGGTGACTCTTTATTTGTAAGATGGGAATGTGAATCCCCTCACGTTTGGTATGATAGCAATCAGTCTGGTTATCGAATAAAAATATCCAATACTTCATCAGTTGTATTAGTGGATACTATAATTGAAAACAAAACACAAGCTTTTGCAAACTTTCCCGATTCAAGTGTTGAAAAAATGATTTATTACTTGAATGATAGAGAAAGACTGCCAGAAAATATGAGAATAAGGTGGCTAGACCCATCACAATCAAGTGAACTCCAAATGGACTCCATAAGTGAGGAAATTGTATACAGTCAAATTTCTCAGAAAAGAAAATTTCTAGAAATTTCGGGGGTTATGGCAGTTTTTAAACTTGATATTACTCAAAATCTATTGGTAGAAATCAAGCCTAATAATGCACATGGTGAAAGTAACTCATTAGAGCAATTAATAAAACCAAGTAAAATATCTGAGCAAACCTTTCCTAATATTTCTAGTAAATGGAAAAATAAACGGGTGGAGCTTTCATGGAGTACCAAAGGAACAAAAAAGAATTTTCTTTTTTATAACCTTTACTTTTCAGATGATGGTGATAATTGGGAGAAGGTGGATTCATTATATACTAATTTTTATAAGGAAACTGACGATGAAGAGCTCCTTACGATAAATCCTGTTAAGCAGTTACCGCATAATGACTCTATTTATTACTTTAAAATACATGGTGTAGATTTTTTCGGGGATGAATCTGAGGATTTTAGTTTAGTAAAAGGATCGGGAAGTAAGGGTATTCAGGTTAGTCCCTACTGGAAGAAAGTTAAACAATTACGGACAAATGAAGCAGAGATGAAATGGGAGATTCCTGATGAATACGCCTCTGAAGTTGAAGAATTTAGAATCTATGTTGCTGAAAATTATGATGGTCCGTATTTTGCGGATACCATTGGCATACAGCCTTTTGTCCGAGAACTTACGAGAGAAATTCCATTCAAATCAGCATATTTTAGAGTTGTTGCTGTTGATCAAAATGAAGAAGAGTTTAGTTCATTTCCACAGCTGGTAATTGGTGTAGACACTGTAGCGCCAGCTGTTCCAACTAATTTATCTTATACGATAGATACAACAGGAAGAATAGATATAAATTGGGATCCAAATGATGAAGAAGACTTTATTGGCTACAAACTCTTCTATAGTTTTGATACAACAGTTGATATGACTTTGGCGCATAATAGTTATTTAGTTACTCCCGATTTCACTGATACATTATCTCTGAGATCAACCAATCGAGAAGTTTTTTATAAGGCCATATCAGTTGACAAAAGGAATAATAGATCTGATTTTTCTGAAATACTGGTGGTTATTAGACCGGACATTTTGCCTCCAGTTGAACCAGTTTTTATTTCTGCTGAACCTGGTCCTGGATTTGCTAGCCTTACTTGGTATAAAAGTGTTAGCGATGATGTGAAAGAACAGAGGCTATTTAGACGAAAAATGAAGGAGGAAACCAGTTGGGAATTGCTTGAATTGTGGGATTATAATATAGATACAACATATATAGATTCAGGGCTGGTTGCCTTTGAGAAATATGCTTACACCATCACGGTTATAGACAGTTCTGGAAATGAATCTGACCCTTCTAGACCAGTTGTAGTAATGCCAAGACCTGATTATCGTGGATTTGATATTGGAAACTGGGATATTGCTCTAGATGGTAATCAGGTAAAAATAACTCATGGTTATCAGCCGTCTGACTTTGAGAAAATATTTGTTTACCTAAAAATAGAGGATGGTGAACTCCTCTCTATCGGAGAACTCAATTTTAGGGAGTTGATCTTTATTGATGACGGAATACAAAAAGATAAAAATTATAATTATGCGATTAAGGTAATGTTCAAAGAAGGGATCGAAACACCATTAAGTGAATTTAAAGTGGTAAGAAGATGAATTTAATAAGTGGATTTAGAAAGATGCAATTAGAAAGAGCTTATAACTCTATCTTCAAGGTTTTAATATTGTTTTTTATTTTCTCTTTAAATTCCCATGGCCAAAACTACCCTGTAGACATTAACGTCCTAGTGCTTCCGCCACACGCCCCTTCTTATCATACCTTTTCTCAGTCATCCATGATGCAATCTAACAAGATGCAAGTGACGATGACCTTGAAAGATCTTGTTGTGGATCAACTCGACATTGGACTTCAAGTAGAGTTTCGAGGAGAATCGGGAAGTTTTGTTTCTGATCCAGCCTTGATTAGTCAGCCATTTACCTTGATAAAAGGAATGCCTAAAATTATCCAGAATCAAGATCTTGCTCCATATTTTCTAAGCAATGGATTATCCGAAGCAGTGGTTTCGAATGGTGGTTTTCTTCCTGAAGGTCAATGGGAAATCTGTGTAACGGCTTTTGAGCTTTTGAACCAAGAACAAGTAAGCCAACAGACATGCTACTATATGTTTCTGGAAGAAATGGACCCTCCAGAGATCATCATGCCGCTAGACAGTATGCTTCCCACCTACCCTCAGAATATACAATTAAGTTGGCAGCCACTTCACATCGGGTCTTTTCCAGTTCGGTATATGGTCAATGTATGGGAAGCGATCGATGGTTTCACTGATCAACAAATCGTAGAATCCACTCAGCCCTATATTTCTAAAAATTTAAAACAACAAACAACGGATTGGCTTTCTGTCGCGGATCCACCCATGGTCGTAGGACAAGAATACATCATGCAAGTATTGATCGAGGATGATATTAATGGTATGATGGGGCCGCAGGTTTATGCCTTTAAGAACAATGGGTTTTCTGAGATTCATCGCTTCAAATATGGAATGCATGTAGCTGGTGAAGAATGCGAAACACCATCGACACCAGAATATATGATCGATGATAGTTTACGTTATTTTGTGTATTGGGATGGAGGAGAACCACCGGCATATCAATATGAACCTTTCAGTACTTTTAGTGATGCGTCAACAATGGACGCTTCTTCATCGTCTTCTTTTGGGGGAATAGGAATTCCAGGTAAAGAAAATCAAGGCGGAGGTGGCGGATCTATTGGTTCAGCTTCAACTTCTAGCTCTTCAGGTTTTTCTGGATATTATAAGATGTACTACCGTATAGAAGGTACGGAAGACTGGTCTAGTATAGAAACAAAAGAAGCATGGGCAGAATTTGACGATTATCAAAGAGGGTATACTTATGAGATCTATGTAACTAAGGTGTGCAGTGCGGAAGAGCGGGCGAGTGAATCGATATTTATTGACATTCCTTCACTTCCAGTGGCTAGAGATTTCGAATGCGGGTTGCCACTTCTACCAGTAGACTTAGAAAATCAGGTCCCCTTAGCAATGCTAAATATAGGAGATACCATCATGGCTTCTGACTTCAGGGTTTCCATAAGAGAAGTATCTGGTAGTGATGGTTATTTTACCGGAAAAGGAGCCTTCCAAACTGGTTTTTTTGGAGCAGCCGTAGAAGTGGAATTTACAGACATTTTTGTTAATAGTGAATATAGAATGGTCGAAGGTTTTATCCAAACCACTTGGGATCCCGAAGGATCATTCATGTTTAATCTGGATAGTCTATTCTCTTCGTTTAACAATGGTGGTGAGCCTCAATTTCCAAAGGTAGAAGTGGAATATTTGGATTCGGTTAAAATTGTAAATGGCGTAGTTGTTATTTACCCAGATGGAGATACTTATGATATGCCTATTTACATCACCTCACCGCAAGGTAATTATTTAGGAATAGCGGGAATGGTACTTCCACAAACTGATCCACCTAAGCCAACATCGATAAGTGAAGACTACCAAGTTATTTTTGAAACTCAGACTAATTACAATTACGGTTTTGACAATGTAGATCTGAATTTTGAGAAATATTATGTAAAATTCAATGGTGAAGCGATCCCTCATAAGTCCGTAGCCATGGAAGGCCGTGATAAGATAGATGCTCGAATCAGTGTGTCGGCCACGAATTGGAAAGCTAGCGATTGGGATTCAGTAAAAGTAATTACCGCTGATGGCTTCGAACTAATGTACGATAGGAAAAGTGGAGATAGTAAGGCTATAGAGATATGGGTTCCAGGGCTAGACAAGGATCAGAATATCTATGTGATGTATGGTGAAGAGTGCATGGGTGTATTCAATTTGCAGGTATATGAATTTACGAATTTGACGGTGAATTTGATTCCTGTTAATGGAGCTGGGCAAGATGTGAATGAAGCAGAAATTCAGAGCAAATTAAATAAGATTTTAGGACAAGGCGTATTCGGTGTGGAAGTGAACTTGCTTAAGGAGGAGGGGATTCAGAGTGATGTTGAAGAAATAAGTGCGGAGAAATATTTATTGAGCCAATATAGGGATGATATGAAGAGCATCCTGCAGGATCACAAGGATAAATTCGGGCAAGACAGGAATGAGATGTATTTGTTCTTACATCCAAATCTCAAGGATAATGTTGTGGGATACATGCCGATCAAGTATAATGCTGGATTTATAGAGGTTAATGACAACACAGAACAGGAGCAACTCATTAAGACCATTGCACATGAATTAGGTCATGGTGCACTAACCTTGGAACATTATTTTGAAGGAAGAGAGCATGAAGAAGGGAATAGTACAAACTTAATGGATTATGGATCGGGTACAGACTTGAATTTCTTCCAATGGAGTCAAATGCATAGTCGAAAGGGACTCAAGACGTGGTTTCAAGGGAGTGAGGATGCACAGTATGTTTCACTCGAATTAGGTGATCTGTTTAAGGATTTTATAGTCGAAGATCACCTTAGTTTTCTATCTAATACTGGAAAAACAGTTTCTATTAAAGCTGACGCTATACAGAGAATGACTTTCGCAACTGGGGGCGAAGCCTTCCTTGAATCTGGAAAGCAAATCCCTATTGGCACCTTAACTTTTTTCACTTTAAAAGAGGATTCAACATTCGTCACTTATGCCAATTACGGAAATGGTAATTACTATGTCTATCCTAAAGTAGAAACAAATATCCCCTACCAATTTGAAATGCCTGCAACAGTAAACCCAGTAATTCTTAGACCAACATTCCAAAATGGAAAGGAAGCTATTCATATCGTTGGAATTGAAAACACTGCAATTTCAGAAGATAATTATCCATTCGATTTTTTAATTAATCATTTTTATGATATTAATGATGCAAATAATGAATATAAACTCAAAGGCAAAGTAGTCACTTTTGATGAAATAGGATCAGTTCAACTAGGAGCAGAGTTCTCATCTGATCTTTATCAATCACTTGTTAATAATCATAAGAATTTTGCTGAAGCATCTCAAATAAGCAGTTTCTATCTAAATGGGTTAGCTTATTTTATCGACAAAAATTATAATCACTTTAAGCTGTGTGATCCTAGTGCAGGAATAGAGAGCATTTTTGAAAGTGTTTTATTGAATGTAAATAAAAACATTTCTACCCTAAATATAATGTATAAAGGATTGATTGAAGGTCTTCAACAGCTTAATGGACTAGAAGATTTATTACATCATTTCCAAAACCATCAAGTTGATGAAATTACTGGATTGAATAAAATTGACCTAATCAAAATTACTTTAGCAAGATCTGATTTAATAGCAACTTATCAACAGATCATAGACAAAAATACAGACTTAAGTATAATTAAAGCAGTTTTAAAAGATGCATTATTTGACTTACAAGAATGTGAATTTGAGCAGCTCTATTTTTCTTACCCAGTTATAGAAGAGTTAATTTCTTTTATGATTTTAGATGACCATTTCTGGCTCAACAATAAAGAAGAAAAGATCATTATCAAACTCTTGAATAAAATTGATCCCTTATATTATAATGATTTTATACAATACCTTGAAGAAACAACTGCCAGTATAATAGTCAATGAATATGGTACTAGCTACCAAGAAATTTCTAACACAAATAAAACCTTGTGGCTTTGGGAGCAATTAATTCATAGAATTGACAATTCCGTTTTTGACAAGAATGGTGAAAAGTTCGTACTTGAGTTAACTAGAATCTGGAATCAAACAAATTCAATAAATGAAAGGCTTGAACAAAACGCTTCAGAATTTATCACCAATGTAGATCAACTTATATCAAGTGGAAATTCTGAAATTAATTCCGCTTTGTTCAAAGCGCTATGCAGCAAAATTGTTCCATTCTACTACGAAGGCTTTTTGAATAGGGTGAACTGGGTTTTTGTATTCATGAATCAACCTCATTTGGCTTTTCCTCTAACTCCGATCACTAATGTAAGTCTTAATGATGATGGGACATTTAATGCAGTTGTTCAGAACAAAGTTGTATTTTATAAGGATAATATAGATGAAAATCAAAGCTTCTATAATCTAAAACCATTCGAGCCTATTTTTATTGACCAGAAATCTAAATTTGGAACTGCAACTGATTTAATAGGCGAAAATGACCTCAAAGCTTATCCTGCTTTTACACTTTACTATTTAAATGAAAATGCAGAAAAGAGAACACAATCTGACCTATTTTTTACAGCATTAGATGCTGCAAGTTTGGCGATTCCAGCAACAACTATCATTAAAATAGGATGGTTAGGCAGAGGGTTAGTCTATGCAGATAAAATTTCATCGATAACTGGAATTACAGCCACTTACTATCAAGATCAGAATAGAGATGTTGCGAAAATCTTAAATGCAACAAGTGCAATTTTAGGTTTGTCTAATTTAGGTGCTGAAGGATTTGCTAAGTTGTCAAAAATCGGAAAGCAAGAATTACCAATTTCAGAAATATTTTCATTTGTCAAAGCCCGAGAAATTGATAATTTAGAAAATTCAGCATTAAAGGTAGAACGGCTAGAAGAGCTTTTTGATAGAATTAGTACTGCTAAGTTTTCGGAAATTGAATTGTTATCTGATGCAGAAAAAGCTACAATTGTTAAAATCATTGAATTTGAATCCAATGAAATTGCTAAACTTGGCTCGAACCTTAATAATCAAAAAAGAAGTGCTGCTATTGCTAGATTGGGTGGGACAATTACTGACCTATCTAATGACGCCATTGATTTGTCTAATTCAGCCATAAAAGCCAAAGTTGTTTCTACATTAGAAGAAAGCAATAATTTTGAAAAACTAGGAGCTTCTTTTTACCAAGATGTGATCGTTCATTCCACAGGGTCTAAGTTTATTGTAGATGGAATAGAGCATAACGCCCAAGAATTAGCTAACATTCTATCAGGTAATGCCGGACCTATACGCTTACTTAGTTGTAATGATCTAGCATCCGCTCAAGAACTCTCGGCCTATTTAGGAAGAGAAGTTATTGCAAATGGTGGGCTGACTAGAATTCATATCGACGGACATATTTCAGTTGTATCTAAAAATGGTTCTGGTACAGATTGGTTCCGAGTGATGCCTAGTGGTGACATGGATCTTCATATTGTGTCCGAAACAGCTACTCAGTATGCTGATGATTTTGTAGAGATGGGATCGGCACCTATTTTAAAAGGATTTTCAGCGATATGTCCAGCTGGATTTATTACAAGATTTGATAGATTAGGTTTTGGAATCGATGAAGTGAAAGTGTTGTTTACTCGATTGGATGATGATGTTTTGAAAGTAGAGAAATTTTTAGACAATCTTGAGAATTATAAAGATTTAGAAGATTTTGTTAAATTCGTAGATGACTTAAAGAAGTTAGATGCTATTCAATTAGTTAGAAGGATTAGTAATGTTGAGAAAGGTGAAGTTGGTGGAATTGTTAAGAGCTGGAGGGTTGCTCGTAATTTACCAGACGAAATTAGGCTAAACCCCGATGATTTAGAGATTATCGCAGATTATATGAAGCGGAATCCTAGCAAATCAATTGATGATGTCGCTGGAGAAATACCAACTGGAAATCTCAGAAAATCACAAGAATGGTTAGGAATAAAGAAAATGGAACCGTTCTTAGATTCTCAACCAAAAGTTACTTCAGTTCAAGCACCTCCTGGATATCAAATTTATCAAATAGATAATAGTAAATATATTAGAAGGGTTAATGCAGAAGATCCTTACACTCCTCGACTAATGGTTGATGGTGAAGATGTAATTGTTCCTTATGTTAAACCTCAAAGGCTTGCCAAAAATGGAAAACTTAGATCAAATCTCGAAAGTTCTCTTGGACCTGCACCTCCTAATCACCAAGCACATCATTTAATTTCTGATAATGTTGTTCAGAAAAGTGATTTATATAACGAAGCTTTAAGTAGAAATATAGACGGGACAGTTTTCTATGATATTGATAGACCATCAAATGGGAAGTTTCTTGCAGAAACAGCAAAAGATTATAAAAATTCTGCAGGAGAATGGGTAAGCGATTCTTACAAATACCCAACTCACAGAGGTAAACACGATGCTTATGATGGTCTAGTAACTGATGATATTAATGAGTTTTCAGCAGCGTTAAAAAATCAATATGGGTCGCTTAAGGATGTTCCTGATGATGTATTAACTGACGTTTTAATTGAATTAGAAGAAGCTGCTTTAGATATTTTAACTAATTGGAAACCATCAAGATTAAATTAATGAGTAAAGTATACAGGCTAGAGTGGGACTATGATCATTCAGGAGACTCAGAACGAGATGCTTTCCATTATCCTTTCGATGGATGTAAGTCACTAGAATCGGACCTTTTAACTGGTAAGCCGGTAATGGTTGAAGGTGAAATTATTTTTCAAGCTAACTTCAATGTAATCGATCAGATTGATTTTCCATTAACCGATATGAGAATTCTCATAATGTCTAAAAGCATGCTGGAATCCATAGAAGGAATAAGCTCTTTTAAGTATCATACTATCCCTGTAAAAATGATCGATGATACATATTTAGGAAGTAGATTTGACAGTAATGGAATCTTAAAAGATGATGTTCCTATTATCGATAAGTTTAGAATTGTGCAGATTTTAGAATTTAGCGAATTGATTGACGATGAAGCATCACATTTCAAAGAAAGTAAAGCTATTCCAGGTTTTAAACGGTATAGTAAAATAGTTGTTCAGGAGCCAAAAGAAGGCTTTCCTTCTATTTTTAAATTGAAAAATAACACAAGTAAAACATATGTTCCTGAGGAAACAAAACTCACACTAGAAGCTGCGGAAATAAAAGGCTGTATATTCGAAGATGTTGAAGTTTTACCTTACAAAGAAGAAACTACTTAGGCAATCATAGCCTTGAGACTATCCTTCATTTTCTTATTGGCTATGGCAAGGTCAATCATCTTGATTAGAGCAGATTGTTCATCATCGTGAAGCGTATCAATCATTTTTACTTTCTCTAAGATGGACAAATTGATATCTTCATCAAGTGGACCGTTATTAAAAAACTCACTTAGTGAAACCTCAAAAACTGCTGCAAGCTTCTCTAATGTAGAAATTGAAGGTTCCACCTTTGCATTTTCAATACGACTGTATTGACCTTGAGGCACTCCAGAAGCCGCAGAAACCTCTTTCTGAGATAAATCCTTAAGCTCTCTAAGCTTCTTAATATTACTTGATATAGTCTCGACCGTACTCATGAACATCTGATTTATACATCAAAGTTAATCAAATGCTCCATTTAATACAACCAAGTAAATTAAATACAACACATATTATGCACCTAAATATATATTTATATAAATATTATTTATACATTTGGATGCAAATAATATTTTATGGAAATCAAAGACATAAAGAGAGCGCTATCAATAATGAATGTCTTAACTCTTTACAATCTTACCACTGACCGAAATAATAGAATCTGCTGTCCATTCCATGATGACAAGACTCCATCGATGCAGATCTACCCAAAATCGAATACAGCATACTGCTTTTCTTCCAACTGCAAGCTTCATGGAAAGACGATTGATCAAATTGATTTTATAATGCATAAAGAAGGGATCTCAAAATATCTGGCACTGAGAAAAGCAACCGAGCTTGCCATGGGAAATCATACAACTCCTGAAACTTCACTACAAACTCGAAATACAATGACGCCGAATCCTCCACAAGATTTAACTAAAGTATTTAAGACGCTAAGACAGAAATACTACCGAGGAACTTTAGCTCAGGAATACGCTAAGGAACGAAACCTGGACTATAAGAAACTAGAACTTGGATTTAATCCATACTCGAACACAAATTTAAAGTCGTTGAAAAACTGCTTGGTTTTTCCATTGAAGGATATTAATGATAAGGTGGTGAGTTTATATGGAAGAAGTGTCGCAAAGAACCCCAGGAGCAAACATTTTTACTTAAAGAACAGATCTGGACTTTATCCAGGCTATCCTAGAACAGATACAAAGACGTTAATCATTGTCGAAGCTCCGATCGATGCTGCAACACTGATCAGTAATCTTACTGGTACATATTCTATACTTAGTCTTTATGGAACAAACGGTTGGACTGAAGAACATACTACAGCGATTAAAAGAATAGAAAACCTAGAGGAAGTGATCTTCTTCATGGATGGAGATCCTGCAGGTAAGCAAGCTATTAAAACTTACTCTGGATTGGTTAAGGCGTTAGCCTCTGAGGTAAGCATTAGCCGAGTTGAAACTCCCGAAAGCGAGGATGTGAATAGCCTGCTGGACTCTCATTCTTCTGAAATACTTCAACACCTAATCGAGTCGAGAAGTCCACTAAATCAAGAAAGCAAACCACAAACTAAAGAGGCAATTTTTTCTTTTTCACCTGAAGAAAGTTCAGAAGAAAAGAAAAACAAACCAGAGAAATTAGAAACTATAGAAACAGAATCGATCTCTTCAGAAATACCACCACTCTATCTTGAAGATCCAGAATTCATCGGCTGGAATTATGGACTGTTAGAAATTATAGTTATAGGAGGTGTTCCTATGTATCCTGTAGATAAGATGCTACTAACCTTGGAGATCAAGAAGAAAAATAGCGATAGACCTCGTCATAAAATCAGACAGCAGATCAATCTTTATGATGATGACAAAGTCGAAAGAATAAGTAATAAGATAGCCGATAGAATGGATTTAGGATCTAGTGAGGTTCAAGATAGCTTACTTATTCTAGCAGATCTTCTGACAGAATACCGAAAGGAAGTAAATCATAGCAAGACTAAGAAAGAAGTTGAACCTAGACAATTGACTCCTGATAGAACTAAAAAAGTCATTGAGTTTTTAGAGAAGCCTGGACTGATGAAAAGGACAGGATCTTGTATTGGAAAAACAGGAATGGTAGGAGAAGAAATCAACCGCTTAATCCTTTGGCTGGTATATACTTCAAGACTGAGAGAACATCCATTACACATCATCTGTCTTGGTGCCAGTGGAACAGGAAAAACACACCTGCAGGAAAAGATCGCAGCATTGATCCCAGAAAGTGAAAAACAAGAAATCACAGCTATGAGTGACAACTCCGTCTATTACTTTGGTGAAAATGAGCTAAAACATAAACTAGTATTAATTGAAGATCTAGACGGAGCTAATGAGGAAAAAGTATTGTACGCTCTGCGTGAATTAATGAGTAAGAAAAAGATCAGCAAGGCCATTGTGATCAAGGATAATAAAGGTAATATGAAAACCATCACGATGAATGTTAATGGCCCTATTTGCTTAGGAGGAACCACAACAAGAGAAGGTCTTTATGAAGATAATGCTAATAGATCTTTACTCATCTACCTAGATCAAGGACGAAAACAAAGAGAACGAATTATGGACTATCAGCGCAAAGTGAGCGCAAACTTAATTGATAAATATGCAGAAGGTGAAATGGTGGAGTTCTTAAAAGATGTTCAGACAGTTCTCAAACCAGTTCGAGTAGTAAATCCATACGCTATAGACCTAGCAATCCCAGAAGAAGTATTTAAGCCGCTGCGTACCAACTCACATTATCTTCAGTTTATCGAAACGGTCACCTTTTATCACCAGCGACAACGAGAAGTAAAAACAGACGCTAGAAATAGAAGATACATCGAAACTGCGATCGAGGATATTGAGATTGCTAACGGACTTTTAAAAGAGGTTTTACTTAGCAAGAGTGATGAACTCAGCAAGGCAAGCCGTAGATTTTATGAGACGATTAAATCTTACCTGTCGCAATATAAGAAAGAGAGTTTTTTTAGTGGTGAACTCCGGAAAGCATACCGAATGAGTCCAGCGACAGTGAACAGGCATCTTTACAATCTAAAGCGGTATGGATACATCAAAGTATTTAGTGGAAGCAAGACACGAGGCTACGAATATGAGCTAATCAAGGATGAAAAGGATCTAAAGGTTAGTATAGAAACTGCATTAGATGAAGTCCTTAATCGAATTAAAGCCAAGCAAAACGGGACTAAAAAACAAGAGTTAGTTGCTCAGTAGCTCACACGTTGCTCAATTGTTAAAATGAGCTACTGAACGCACAGCAAATCAACTACTTAACTCGTTTAGCTCAGTTGCTCACCAAAATGGACAAGCGGCTAGGTTTAAAATCAAGAATCATTAATAATTATGCTCATTAAGGAATATCAAGAACTCTACGAAGGTTACTCAGAATGGCTCACCAGAATCAACTATGCTAAATACACCATCAAACAGAAGAAGAGGCACTTAAAGTACTTTTTAGAATGGTTAGAAATCGAAGCCATAGAAAGTCTGGAGGAAATAGAACTGGAGGACTTTAAGTTCTATCGAGACCACTTATTGATTAAGAGAAACAAGCAAGGGAAGTCCCTAAGTAGTAATACGATACAATCCTATATCGAAGTGCTAAAGCATGTAAATAAGTACTTAGAGAAATACGATAAGCCTCCATTGATCACTAAAAAAATCTATACTCCTGAATACATTAGTCCTGTCATAAATCCATTGACGGTAGAAGATATTAATGAGCTTTATTCTGTATGTAATAATGATCATGTAGGCTTTAGGGATCGAGCAATATTGAGTTTATATTATGGTTGCGGATTAAGAAGCAAGGAAGGGATTGATTTATTAGTAGGGGACATTGACCTGAAAAATGAATATCTACAGGTGAGAAGTGGCAAGCATTATTTGCAGAGATATGTGCCATTATCCAAGGGTGTTAAATCTGACTTTGAGGATTATCTAAGATATGGCCGGTTTTACTTTAAGTGTGAACCTAATGATCACTTTTTATTGACCGTTAAAGGGACTCACATCAGTAATGGTAGATTAAATACTAGAATTAAGCAGCTGGCAGAAAAGGCTGGGATTGAAAAGAGAATCAATTTGCATTTATTAAGACATAGCATCGCTACTCACTTGCTTGCCGAAGGAATGGAACTCGATCAAATCCAGCTCTTTTTAGGGCACCGATCTATAAGGGCAACCCAGCATTATACACATGTAGCAGAATCACGGAAATAATTACTTGAGGAATGAGTTTTAGAAAATACTTAGAAGGCAAAAATAGGGATATCGGCACCATCGATCGCAAAGAACGAGAAATGAAAAGGTATTTTAATTGGCTAGATGGAATAGGACTAAATATTAAAGATACTCGCTATGATGATGTAATGGGCTTCATAGGGTGGTTGCAAGCTAACGAAAATACAACTCATCAAATCAACCGAATTATGCAAGCGATGGAAGACTACTATGACTTCTTAGAAATACATAATCCTGCTTACAAAGTTAGAGTTCGAGGAACAATACAAACAACACCAGGTACTCAATTTACAGCTGAGCAGCTAGATGAAATCTATGATTGTTATGAGATCAATCTCGGTAGCTGGGGTTATCAGTTCCATAGTAATAAAGTGATATTGGGCTTAATGATTTATCAAGGTTTAGAGTTGAATAGCTTCTTTGGGATCAGGTTACAAGATGTAGATTTAGTTCGTGGACGGATTTATATCAGGGCACATAGTCGAAGATTGGAAAGATATATTCCTTTAAAAGCTCACCAGATCCTTCAGCTATCTGAATACATCGAGAAAAGACCTGAGATTATCCAGGAATGGTTGTGGAAACGAAAGTACTTACCTGAACCTCAAAAGAAAATTACCAATCGTTTGTTCTCTCCACAATGCGAAAGATATAGCAGATTGCATGAACAACACAAAAGACTGAGTAAAGACATCAGAAAGCAAGCATTGGACAAGCTTGGGTATCGAATCCGAAAACTAACTCATCTTAGACAGTCTAGATATGGAGTATGGATCGAAGAGGTAGGTGTCAGAAAAACTCAATATTATGCTGGGCTAAGATCGGTGGATAGTATAGAGCGGTACAAGAAAAAGGATCTCAAAGGATTAAAGAGGGCAGTGAAATTGTATCATCCGAGGTGAAGTTTAGCTCAAATTTTTACTTTTTAAATCTTCATCTTTTTTTGTTATTTTTAGAAGTAATTATTAACCCTCATTCCAACCAAAATGAAAAACAGTATTAAATTCTTGGCCGTAGTCATGCTATGCTCAATAAGTCAATTTAGATCTTATTCTCAAACTAAATCTAGTCAACTAAAATTCTTAGATGAAAATGGAAAAGAAATTGGTGTAGGTGGTACTTGGAATAGAGATAATAGAAAGAAAATGTTAAACTCTGCATTTATTGTTAAGAATGAAAAAACGATTCAATATGCTTCTAGTTTTGATTTTCATGGGTGGAGTTACTATCAAATTCCTGTTGAAGTTCCACAAAACACTAAATTAATTAAAATTGACTTAACAGAAGTTGACATTGTCTCTGCACCTGATTTAAGTGGGAACTCTCCCTACTTTTTTATTTACTTCGTAACAGATAAGCAAATAAACACTTTCCGAGAATTTAGAAAAATGCTAAAAGGTAAAGGTCCAACTGTTTATAAACGTTGGCCAACGGGCTCAAAACATGGAGGTAATGTATCAAGTATTCCTTCAACAGTACTTGAACTTAATCCTTCTCTTAGCGAAGAATATAGTGGGAAAATCATCTTTTTTGGTTATATGATTACAGATTCTTGGAAGCAAAGAAGCTTGGTCTGTAGTATGATTAATCCGATAATTACCTTTGAAATAGAAGAGTAATAATTTACTAGTCTCATTTTACTGTTCTCATTAGCCAACCCTACTCATCAGCACACGCATAATGCTAAACGCAGGAAAAAGGCGTGATCCGAAATAAGCTCGGCATACATCACGCCAGAGCACTGCGTTGGCTCTCGGCACTATTAGCCATCCGCACAAAATCCACGCTTTAATAGAGCCTTGTCATGATCTATGCTATTTCACTTAGTCGGCTCACAGGCTACTACTCTGCTTTTATCACACTTAAGCTCTCCCAACAAGGCCAACGTATTTAAGAGTGAGAAAATCACCGTAGCCTAAGTGTTTTGGCGGACTGCGTGGCGATCCGCGGCTGCAGACTAAGTCGAAATCTAAAAGGAATCATCCTTTTTATTTTCTATTGAAATTTAAGACGGTTATGATAATTAAGAAGTTGAACGACTTAGTCTTTGTTGCACCCTACTCTTCCTCCCGCGAAGAAAAGCGCTAACGCTTCACCAGTCTTTTAAGCAAGCCCGCAAATGCTAATACAAAACCTGGTTGTCGCTACCGTTTTTCTTCCTAGCAGCAATCGACCTGGCTTCGTGCCTCTACGAGTCGGCACTCCCACCAGTCACCTTGATCGCATCCGCAGATAGTCCGCCCACGAATGCCAACCCTGCGCTGAAGACTCCTTTCCTTTGCTCCGCTATACAAAATCCGACACTCCTAAACTAAGCTAACGCCCTTCGGTTGTTTACTCATTTTAAATTGATAAGCCGCTGCATTGCCAACGCTCGTAGGCTAAGCTTATCAGTTTAAAATCGAGTCAGGAAATCACAAAGTTACTAGCTAATTACCGACAAAACAAATACCTCACAGCAACAAATACGTACATATAACAGTTTGAATTTTGATATATTACAAAAATATGTTATGTTTAGAATACAAGAAATATACTTGCATGCTTACAAAAAGGCACTATCTTTGCACTTCTTTTTGAAAAACAGACTTCTATCGCGACTATGGACGAACTAATAATGAATGAGCTAATTGAGTTGGATATTGACAATCTACAAATCGAAGAAGATTTTTTGGATCAAGTTGTCAATGAAAGAAATGAAGCAAATTCTGAGCTCGATAGTCATAATGATGTAGATCCAGATACAATGTCACTTACAATTTCATTAGCATAACCTACTTCTTTGTGCTAAGACATGATTTTACAAGGGATACTTTTCTCAAAGCTTGCAGTTCTTTTTGGCCCTATGATGAAGAAATTGAAGACAAAAAGCAGTTCGACTATCTATATGACTACTTAGTACATCAACAGTGCAAATCTATACTAATAGAGCACAATTACGTCAGCAAGGACTTTTTAGATAATTACCAATTTTATTACGCCTCTAGTTACAAAAACTACAATAAGAGATGCATTCGTTTACACTTCTTTGCTCACTCTGAGAGCGAAGCTTCTATCCAAGAATGTGTATTGGATGATATTAAGTTTAGTAAATACTTTGAGGATGCCTACTTAGGCTTTATCGTTATCAGACCTATACCAAATAAAGTTTTTGGTTTTTGTATCTTAAAGACTTATAGAGAGTTATCTGTAGAGAAATCCTTCTGGGGGATTAGACCTTACAATGTTAACATATTTGGCCGATGCTATAGTTTTGATGCATTGGCTTTTCAAGAACAAGATGGAACCCTCTCGGCTTGTGCAACAACAGCAATATGGGTTGCATTAAGCAAGGCTAATCACCTTAACTACACTTTACTAAAAACACCTAATCAAATAACTAAAGATGCAGGCATTACTTCAAACTCTGGCAGTAGGTTATTCCCTAATAAGGGTCTGACCATATCACAAGTATGCACATCTTTAGTCAGAGCAGGATTAGAAACAGAAGTAATACTGGCCAAAAAAGTAAATAGAATAAAAATCCTTAGTGAATATACAGATAAGGAATTAATAACTATTGAACAGGCTAAGAGATTAGTTGATCTCGATAGCTCAATGCATATTGAATCCATGCACATCAAAAGGGTTATAAATGCTTACAGTAGACTAGGAATACCAATAATATGCACTTTTCAACCTTATAAAGATAAAGCCTTGCATGCAATAGCAATCAATGGCTTTAAAAAAGTAAAATTCGACAGTGCGACCTCTAAGTCGATCAAGAAATTTCACTTCGAACGAATAGAAACACTTTATGCACACGACGACCAGTGGGGCCCATACACAAAAATTGAATTTGATAATACAAAAGAATATGGGATCGACACAATATGGACAGAAAAATTAGCCCCAGCAGGTAGTAGTAGATTTATTTCACTAATTATTCCAGTATATAAAAAAGTTCGAATTAATTACAATGACACTGAGAAAATAATCAATGATCTCAATACCATTTATGCCACGATTTTCAAAAATCTAAAATCATCAATTCACATTACATATGACTATTTTGTCATTAATAGCAATGAATACAAAGCTCAGGTCAACAATTTTTTAAATTTAAGTGATATTGAAAAAGTCAAGTTTTCATTAACTTCATTGCCACGATTTATTTGGGTGGTCAAAATTTATATTAATGCAAATTTAGCGTGGGATTTAGTTCTTGACGCAACCGATGTTCGGTCAAACATGTTAGGGGTTGCTAAAATAACATATGGAAAAAATAGCCGCCTTGTAAACCAGCAAATAAATAGACTGCTGTATAAATTTGAAGAACAAATCAGGGCTGACCTAACCCATGCATCCGTCAATAAAGACTATATTTATAAACTAATCATGTCAAATATGGAATATAACTACTCTGAAATTACACAAATAATTTTAACAAAGAATTTTGACACCGAAGTAGTCAATGCTTATCAAAACAAACAGAATCTTGTCATAGCTTACTTAGAGAAAAAGGATTTAGATGACCAACTCTCTGATAATGATATTGTTAGTCACCTTGAATCATTTGGACTTATATCAGAATCAATATCCCATGGAGCAGTATGGATACCTATCTTATGGGCTACATACTCTGCTTGTAGACATTTTTACAAAAACTTAAAGGGAAAACCGATGTCAAATTGGTCTAGCGAAGAGAAAACTAGGTTCATAAATTTTTTAAAAACCGAACTTAAAGAAACTTCAGAAGGCAAGAATACCGATCTATCATTAAGCGAAGACGATATCCAAAACGATAAGTAAAAGAGCTGAAAATATCAAGTAATCTCTACCCTTTATAAAAGTAAAGCCCCGAACTGAGAAGGGTTGGCCAGTGCATTGCACATAATGCCCGGTAGATATGCAGCCGTGCAACCGAAGGGAAGGATGCTGTCACTATCTAAATTATGTGTAGTGCACATGTGAGTCTAGCTTCAGATCGGGGCTTTACTTAACCACTATGCTAAAATCATCACGAGCTCTCTCATTGGCTGCGCCTCTAATCTTAAGACCACATTAATTACCTCATCAAATAAGTAGCCCCTAGGGGAATCGAACCCTATAATACAACAAGACCTCAACTTGGACCTGGGTTCGAATCCCAGCAGCTCCACTTCATTTTTTTATTTTCATCTGAAATTTTTCAATTGAAAATAAAAAGTATAGTTTTAGATCAGTGGAAACTAACATCACATATTGGCTTAAGCGATTGATTTTCCTTGTACTGATAATAGTGCAAGTAGGGAATGTTTATGCTACTGAAAGGGTGCTCGCTGGAACTGAAATCGCTTCTGTAGAAAGTGCACAAGGGCAAGAGATCGTTAACAGCTGGGTAGTTGTCAAACACCTCAATCCTAAAATACATCTTAACCCTAATATTCTAGAGCGAATCAGCTCGATTAGAACTGGTGGAAAAATCCCAGTTGACAAATTTGATGATGCATTAAATAAGCAATTGGGTCAAATACTCAATTCTGCAGACGAAATCAAAGCAAATAAAATTCTTGATCGACTTCAAGAAGCTCACGTTAATGAAAAGCATTTTGACGATATTGTTGAACGATTAGAAAATCCCTTATATCAAGATAAATTAGTAAAAGACCTTAAAGAAAATCCTGATTGGTTCGAAACCTTCGATGATATTATTCATCATCCTGGTAAATATTGGGATATTTTAGAAGATGGTACGACTCCATTTTCCGCACCATTAGCAAAGTGGGGGCAAGGTTTTTGGTGGAAGAAACTAAGAGAAAAGGCTAAATTGTTTGAAGAAATTGACCCAAAGATACCTGGCAGTGGTGCAGCACAATCACGTTTTGCAAATTCATTAGAGTTAGATCTAGATAATATTGGAACCCAGATAACTTTTGAAGTTGGTGGAGTGAGAACCCGAGTAGACTTTATTGCAAGAGGGAATGATGGTTTAATTCATATTGGTGAAGCTAAGTTTTCAACTAAACTTAAAAACTGGTTAACTGACTGGGTTGGAAGCCTAACAAAGAATCAGTCTGATGCTTTCCCTTCAATAATCTCAAAAAATTCTGATATTGAAATTAAGGTTACAGATCCCAAAAAAATAGAATACATAGAAGAGACTTTGGGTATAGTAAAGAATGAGCAAGGGAAATACATAATTCCTAAAGACGAAATTGGAACTTTTAAGTTACTTGGAAGTGCGGCGGATGATGCTTCTGTAGTTAGTAAGGTTGTAGAATTAATTAAGTAATATGCTAAAAGATAAGATAAACAAGGTTTATATTTTATTAGAAGACTACTATTCGAAGAAAGGTATGATCATGGATAAAAAGCATTCTACTTTTTCTGACAAGGAGAGAAAAATGTATTGGTATCCTAGAAGCAAGTATCTAGATAGTGAAAGTTATCAACCAAGATTAACATTAAGATTTACCCTTATCCAGGAAGTGCAAGATAAAATCCTAAAAAACGTTTCGAACTATACTGTCACAAGAACCACAGGTAAAAAATTAGTATCTGACTTAGAAGTAAAAGATATTAAGTATGACTTTAAAGATAAGTTCTTAATGGAAAATGGATCTCACTTATACTATATAGATCAATTCGCTAGCCCTGAAGAGATAGTTGATGACCATATAAGTTTTATGGATGAAGTAGGTTTTAATTTTTTTTCCAACCTAAATTCACTTGAATCCATTGATCAATTTTTGAACAGTGAGATAAAAAAAATATCCATTGAAGACTTAAGTGAAGACGTTATAAAGACTTTAAGAAAAAAGGCACTAAAACAGGAAGTAGTTGCAGGACTTATATGTTCATTTTTATTGGACAAAGATAAAGGATCAGATCTTGTAAAGAAATATCACAAAATCTACGCGGGAAATAATTTTATTCTAAAGGATATAAATAAGGTTATTGAATACTATTCAAAAAAAGACTTTACGCCAACTGCTTCCTCAGACCCTGCTTAAGAATAAACGCGTCTAAGAAATCGATGACTGATTTTTTGAGATCATCATCAAGATCTTGCGCTTTATTGAACAGATTTAACAGTTCGTTGTCAGAAATCTGATTTTTAGCTTTTTCATTTTGTTCTCCATAGACCAGTTCATCAATAGTAATATCTAAAATAGCAGCCATTTTCTCAGCGATCTCAAGTGAAGGAACCGACTTACTTCTTTCATACTTAGAAAGATTAGTTAAGTGTACACCAATCAGCGAAGCAAACGCTTCTTGGGACAGACCCTTTTTAGATCGAAATTGCATTAAATTACTTCCAAAACTTTTCATATCTAATTCGCTATGATTTATACCTATAATGACTAAAATAACTATACAAAGATAAGCTTTAGACATCGTTAAAGCCAAGATACTGCAGTTATACCTAGCTCTCTCACTGACTGCACCTTATTTCCTAAGGTTACAGTTTCAAAATTTGTCTTTTTTATTTTCTTCTGAACTTTCAAATGAAAATAAAAAATCCCTAGCTTTAGCAAAGTGAAAAATCCGATCACATATTGGCTTAAACGCATGATTTTACTTGTACTCATTTTAATGCAAGTAGGGAGTGTTTATGGAGTTGATAGGGAGGTAGCTGGAACTGAGATTGCAAGTGTAGAAAGTGCGATAGGGCAAGAGTTCGTTAATAGCTGGAGCGACTTTTCAAAAGCTGGTAAGCGACTTGCTGCACTTGATATTAATGTTCTCACACAGTATAATAAGTTGAATTCGGCTAATAGAGCTTTTGTCTTAAGGTTTAGTGATACATCACCTAACAGAACGCTCAGTACTTTCCTTAATAGCACCAATGACGAAATTGTTAGTATTCTGAACCAGAATGAATACTTTTTTGATGTCATGCAAGGGCATAAGTTAGAACCTCCTCTAACTTCGATGGAGATAATTAGAGATTATGGTTTAATAGATGAGGTACTCTACGAATTACCAGAACTTACAGAAAATGCAGACATCTTTTTTAGAAAGTGGATAGATAGATCTGCCAATATATTAAATCATTTCGGTGCAGCTAGAAGAGGAACGCAATTTGGAAAAAATCTGGCGACTAATATGAACCAAGCAAATTCATATGTAAAGTCTTTGCTTGGAAGTTTTTTAGACAAGGACTTATCGAATTATCAAGTTATTACTGAAGTGCCTTTTGTGGTTAATATTACAGAAAATACTCCAGGAGGGTTTATGAAGGCTGATATAGTTTTGGTGAAAATTGATGAGATTGATGATGAAATTATTGATGTTATAGTTGTTGAAGCGAAATTAACAGATGTTAGTCCATATACTCCAGCACAAATCTTAAAATTTACAGCTGTAAAGGAAGCTGCTGATGGTGCTAAAATTCCTTTTGAATTAAAATTCCCTAATGATGATATTGGACAAGTAGGATATGTATTAGATGTCCCTAAAGAAAATGTAGTTAGGATAACAGCCAAAAATTCTGATGATGTTTTAGCTGAAAGTATTAAATTAGATAATATAGATTTAATAAAAAATGTGATCGTAGAATAATGGATAGAAAAATAGTAAAAAAAGATATGCTTCCATTTGTTGAAAGCTTTTTAGACACTAAAGGATATAGTCAGTTAGAAAATTATGACAATATGAAACATTTTGGGTTTTCAAAGATTTCAAATTTTGGTAGAAATAGAATAACATTTACATTCGGAGATTCTGGATTTTGTGGAAATTCCCTATTTCATTTAAGGATACCTCAAGTAGAGGATATTATACTTAAAGTCGGAATACCTAATATGAATTTGACGAGTTATTACACTAAAGAGAACTTTTTGTATACTATAAAGGATACTAATTCCCAATATAAATATCCGAGTGATATTTTATCCAAACAAGGGATGGATAATGCTAGGAAGGCCAATCTTATTTTAACCAAAGCAGATATAGAGGATTGGAAAGAATGTTTTGTAGACTATTTTGAAAATGCAGGAGCAGAATTTGCGACTAGATATGCTTATTTACCAAATGTGCTAGAAAAGTTAGATGAGATAATGGATTCGGGTAAAAAAAGTTACAAGGAGTTTATTTGTGGTCGAACAGATCAATTTTTTAGAGCGCTTATTATTTCAAAATTGTGTGGAGATGATCGATTTGAAGAGAAAAAGGAGTACGCAGAAAGTATTATCTTAATGGAAAGTAGAAAAGACTACCATCCATATTATAAGTTGTTAAAAGAAGAATTAGACAAATTAGATCCGATATATAATTAATTATTTCATAGTTTTTCAATATCGAAATTTTTATACTTTTTCATAGTAAGAAAAGGCTATATAATATAAAGACCAACCACTGCCTCCTGTTTTAACTTACTTAATGAGCTAAGAATCGTAAGCAGCTCAAACTCTACTATCTCGTAGTAACATATTAATAAAATAAAAAAATTCTTTCTTGCATCAGAAGGAATTTTTAAAGCTCAATAACTCTATTTAAAGTTTTGGAATTGACTTCAAGATCTGCAACATCCACTAATTAATCTAAGGATATTTCTTGAATATGTAGTTAACCGTGATGACTAAGATTGGTTAAGAGTGTTGAGCGATACCACAAAAAGAATCTAGAAGTGCTTATTCCTATGTGTTTGACCCCCTAGTTCTTGAGGTTTGACCCCCTATGTGGATAACTCGCTATTTCAAATTTACAATTATATTTTAGATCTGTTTCTGAGGCTTTCCCCTTTGAGATCAATTC
>NZ_JAJNKA010000001.1 GCF_021533215.1 Portibacter lacus
TTGTATCAATTGTTTCACCACTTGGTAAAGTCAATGTTACCGTCACATTTGCGATCACAGAATCAATAGCAGGATCGAAAACACCATTGTTATCAAGATCAACAAATAATTGATCACCGATAGAACCCGCACCTTTATAACCGAAGTCTTGAGCTAAGTTAGCTTCATTCGCAGCCAAAGTAAGATCAGAAGTATTATCATTTCCACCATCTGGATCGATGCTATTCGCAACACCAGCTGGGAAGTCAGCATCATTAGTATCAACAGTCACACTGTAATCACCAGGAGCAAGACCTTCGAAAAGATATTCACCATTTGCGTCAGTAATTGTATCAATTGTTTCACCACTTGGTAAAGTCAATGTTACCGTCACATTTGCGATCACAGAATCAATAGCAGGATCGAAAACACCATTGTTATCAAGATCAACAAATAATTGATCACCGATAGAACCTGCACCTTTATAACCAAAGTCTTGGTCTAAGTTACTTGGTGTAGTTGATGTTAAAGTAACATCACTAGTATTATCGTTTCCACCATCTGGGTCAATGCTATTCGCAACACCAGCTGGGAAGTCAGCATCATTTGTATCAACAGTCACACTGTAATCACCAGGAGCAAGACCTTCGAAAAGATATTCACCATTTGCGTCAGTAATTGTATCAATTGTTTCACCACTTGGTAAAGTCAATGTTACGGTCACATTCGCAATCACTTCATCAATAGCAGGATCGAAAACACCATTGTTATCAAGATCAACAAATAATTGATCACCGATAGAACCCGCACCTTTATAACCGAAGTCTTGGTCTAAGTTAGCTTCATTCGCTGCTAAAGTAAGATCAGAAGTATTATCATTTCCACCATCTGGATCAATGCTATTCGCAACACCAGCAGGGAAGTCAGCATCATTTGTATCAACAGTTACGCTGTAATCACCAGGCGCAAGATCTTCGAAAAGATATTTTCCATTTTCATCTGTAATGGTATCAATTGTTTCACCTGATGGTAAAGTCAATGTTACCGTAACATTTGCGATAACAGAATCAATAGCAGGATTAAACTCGCCATTGTTATCAAGATCAACAAATAATTGATCACCGATAGAACCAGCGCCTTTATAACCGAAGTCTTGAGCTAAGTTAGCTTCATTCGCAGCCAAAGTAAGATCAGAAGTATTATCATTTCCACCATCTGGATCGATGCTATTCGCAACACCAGCTGGGAAGTCAGCATCATTTGTATCAACAGTCACACTGTAATCACCAGGAGCAAGATCTTCGAAAAGATATTTTCCATTTGCATCTGTTATTGTATCAATTGTTTCACCAGATGGTAAAGTCAATGTTACGGTCACATTCGCAATCACTTCATCAATAGCAGGATCGAACTCACCGTTATTATCAAGATCAACAAATAATTGATCACCGATAGAACCCGCACCTTTATAACCAAAGTCTTGGTCTAAGTTAGCTTCATTCGCAGCCAATGTAAGATCAGAAGTATTATCATTTCCACCATCTGGATCGATGCTATTCGCAACACCAGCAGGGAAGTCTGTATCATTTGTATCAACAGTTACGCTGTAATCACCAGGAGCAAGATCTGTGAAAAGATATTTTCCATTTTCATCTGTAATGGTATCAATTGTTTCACCCGTTGGTAAAGTCAATGTTACCGTAACATTCGCAATTACAGAATCAATAGCAGGATTAAACTCGCCATTATTATCAAGATCAACAAATAATTGATCACCGATAGAACCAGCGCCTTTATAACCAAAGTCTTGAGCTAAGTTAGCTTCATTCGCTGCTAAAGTAAGATCAGAAGTATTATTATTTCCTCCGTCTGGATCGATGCTATTCGCAACACCAGCAGGGAAGTCTGTATCATTAGTATCAACAGTCACACTGTAATCACCAGGCGCAAGATCTTCGAAAAGATATTTTCCATTTGCATCTGTAATGGTATCAATTGTTTCACCAGATGGTAAAGTCAATGTTACCGTCACATTTGCGATCACAGAATCAACTGCAGGATTAAACTCGCCATTATTATCAAGATCTACGAATAATTGATCACCGATAGAACCCGCACCTTTATAACCGAAGTCTTGTTCTAAGTTATTCGGAGCAGAAGATGTTAAAGTAACATCACTTGTATTATTATTTCCTTCGTCTGGATCGATGCTATTCGCAACACCAGCAGGGAAGTCTGTATCATTAGTATCAACAGTTACGCTGTAATCACCAGGCGCAAGATCTTCGAAAATATATTTTCCATTTGCATCTGTAATGGTATCAATTGTTTCACCAGATGGTAAATTCAATGTTACCGTCACATTCGCAATCACAGAATCAACTGCAGGATCGAACTCACCATTATTATCAAGATCAACAAATAATTGATCACCGATAGAACCCGCACCTTTATAACCGAAGTCTTGAGCTAAGTTAGCTTCATTCGCTGCTAAAGTAAGATCAGAAGTATTATTATCTCCACCATCTGGATCAATGCTATTCGCAACACCTGCAGGGAAGTCTGTATCATTAGTATCAACGGTTACGCTGTAATCACCAGGAGCAAGATCTGTGAAAAGGTATTTTCCATTTTCATCTGTAATAGTAGCAATTGTTTCACCCGTTGGTAAAGTCAATGTTACCGTCACATTCGCAATCACTTCATCAATTGCAGGATCGAAAACACCATTGTTATCAAGATCAACATATAATTGATCACCGATAGAACCCGCACCTTTATAACCGAAGTCTTGTTCTAAGTTATTCGGAGCAGAAGATGTTAAAGTAACATCACTTGTATTATTATTTCCTTCGTCTGGATCGATGCTATTCGCAACACCAGCAGGGAAGTCTGTATCATTAGTATCAACAGTTACGCTGTAATCACCAGGCGCAAGATCTTCGAAAATATATTTTCCATTTGCATCTGTAATGGTATCAATTGTTTCACCAGATGGTAAATTCAATGTTACCGTCACATTCGCAATCACAGAATCAACTGCAGGATCGAACTCACCATTATTATCAAGATCAACAAATAATTGATCACCGATAGAACCCGCACCTTTATAACCGAAGTCTTGAGCTAAGTTAGCTTCATTCGCTGCTAAAGTAAGATCAGAAGTATTATTATCTCCACCATCTGGATCAATGCTATTCGCAACACCTGCAGGGAAGTCTGTATCATTAGTATCAACAGTTACGCTGTAATCACCAGGAGCAAGATCTGTGAAAAGGTATTTTCCATTTTCATCTGTAATAGTAGCAATTGTTTCACCCGTTGGTAAAGTCAATGTTACCGTCACATTCGCAATCACTTCATCAATTGCAGGATCGAAAACACCATTGTTATCAAGATCAACATATAATTGATCACCGATAGAACCCGCACCTTTATAACCGAAGTCTTGTTCTAAGTTATTCGGAGCAGAAGATGTTAAAGTAACATCACTTGTATTATTATTTCCTTCGTCTGGATCGATGCTATTCGCAACACCAGCAGGGAAGTCTGTATCATTTATATCAACTGTTACTGTATAATCTCCAAGTTGCAAATTGTCAAACAAGTAAAGTCCATTATTATCTGTAGTAGTTGAAATAGTGTTACCATTAGCTAACTCTAGATTTACGGTTACATTTGCAATTACAGAATCAACTGCAGGATCGAAAACACCATTATTATCAATATCTACAAACAATAAATCTCCAATAGATCCAGGACCTTGGTAACCAAAATCTACATTCGTTTTAACTTCATCGTCTGCTAGAATTACGGTTGTTGTATTCGCAGAACCGATACCATCTAAATCAACTGACGGTGTTACATCAGCAGGAAAGTCCACATCATTTGCATCTACAGCAACTGTAAACTCGCCTCCAGGTAATTCATCGAAAATATATTGACCATTACTATCTGTTGTCACCGTATCTTTATGTCCAAAAGCATCTGTTAAAATCACATCTACATTTGCAATTGGATCATCAATTCCAGCATCATATACACCATTGTTATTGTTGTCAATAAATAATTGATCAGAAATCGAAGCGTTTTGATCTGGAGCACAGAAAAGAATATTCGTAATGGCTATAACTCTTGTAGTGGGGTCATAAGGACTAGGTTTTGATGGATCATTATATCCTTCCTCATTATATTGTAGCGTAAAACTATCTATCGCTTGTTCGAAGTAAACATTGAACGTTGTTCTATCATTTTCACCATCTTGAGCATCATCCAATCCAAGTGGATGGGCAGTTACTGTATTCCCAGTCCCGCCATTAGTCGGAGAAACTGCTGGCCATTCGAATGTAGGATTTATTGCTATTCCATTAGCATAACCAATAATCTGTACTTGGTCTCTTCTATCATCAATTTCCGTAGGGTTTGATGTACTATTATCAACATCATATACGGAAAATCGTACATCTTCTAAAGGTTGATTAAAGACAACTGAACTTTTGACAGAACTTCTATTTCTTACTGCATCGCTAGGTCCATTCATTCTAATTTTTAAATTAGAAAGTCCATCTCCAAGTCCACCATAGTTTTCACTAAATCTAGTAGTTTCATCTGGTGAGTTTGTGCCAATATTAGTAGGTACAAGATCTTCAGTATCACCGCTAAAACTAATATCAGTGTAAATGCTTCCTCCATTCGGATTAGTAATTTCATAAGTATGCGAAAGCGCACCTGCTGGATATCCTTCTGCACCTGCTGCCCAGTCTAACTTGGTCATTCCTGTAGTACATGCAATTTCTGGAGCATCATTCACACATGCTTTAATATCTCCTAAACCAGAATTAATACCACCACCAGGTCTTGAAAACGTAACCGTAACAGAACTTACTGGATTCGGGTAAAGTACATTTAGCGTTCCGTTTGTATCGTTATCAGATGATCGGCCTCTTCCTGTTACCGTTGGTGATGCATGAACAAAAGTAGGAGAACCAGATGCAGGTGTTAACGTTGGATTTCCATTATCGCTTGTAAATACAAGTGCATCATTGTAATCAATATCATACATCGAAAACTGTAGATTGTCTACAGGTTCAGAAAATGTCAATTTATAAGTTATCGTTCCACCTCCATCTGCTGAAGCACGCAACGCTACCCCATTTCCATTGATGCCACCTGCTTGGTTGAAACCATTTGTTCTAAATGGAGAATTGTTACTGAAAGTTGTTCCAGAAATAGAAACATCAATATTTAGATTAGTAGAGCCGAATCCATAATCTATGGTTGGTTCTCCGGATTTCCATCTAGCGATGTCCCAATCGAAATTAGCTTCGTATTGGCCAACGTCGCAAGTTTGAGCTTGCAGGTTAGTTGATAAGAAAGTTAAAAAAAGTAAAGCAAAGAATACTAAGTTAGTCGGACTTAGTAAAGTTGGTTTTGGGCCATTCTTTGTTTTTGCAATAGTTGCATGTGCAATTTTCCTCATTATTTTGTAGTGTTGTATTTATGTTCTTTTTTTTCAAAAAATAATAACTCGAAAGAAATTCCAGGTTTCTTAGAATTATATTATGTATTGGTAAGACTTGAAAAAAATGCTAGGTCACATAAAATATAGACGAGAAAGGGTGTCTAATTTTATAAAAAATGCAATACTTTAGGTCTTTGAATTTTAGGGTTAAATTCTATATGTCTATATTCCAGTCACTTAGGTAATTGTGATTGTTTACAGTAGACATACGTATAATAAGACAGCAATAGATTTCATTACCCCTACAATTGTCAAATCTTTTACATTTAAAGAAACATCGTGAATCCAAGTAACATTTAGGAATGAAATTCAGCCTATAGTGATTAAATGTTAAATTAATACGGATAAATTTGATACTTTTAGTAAATAGTATATTTTCGTTATGACATTTATTTTTGTAAAATGCTTTAAGTAAAATGAAAAAGGGAAAAAAATTCCGAGATAGCCTTGAATTGGATGTTGATGCAATAAAAACTCCACCGAAAAAAAAGAAGAAATTGCATCTTGGACCCAAGAAACAAATATTATCTAAGTATTCGATCGAAATCTACGATGAAGAAGAGTAGCTTTGTGGGATGAATATCTACGCTAAAGCTCAGCAAAAATTAAATATTACTTCCTTTAACGAAATGCAGAAGGAAGCTTTTGAAAAGATTCCTTCTGGTGAAGATGTCGTTTTACTGTCTCGGACTGGTTCCGGAAAGACACTTGCCTTTCTATTACCTCTTTTAGACCAGATTGATCCTGCCATTAAAAGAACACAGCTTCTTATTATTGCTCCTACACGAGAAATAGCACTTCAGTTAACAAGTGTTACTCAAGATCTAAGGTTTGGCTTTAATATTTTATGTTGTTATGGTGGACACCCGATTCGTTTCGAAAAGAAAGCATTATTATCATTTCCAGATATCATTATTGGAACACCTGGGCGAATTTTAGACCATCTAGATCGAGAAACAATCGATCCCCTTACGCTTAAGTTTTTGGTCTTGGATGAATTTGACAAAACACTCGAAATGGGTTTTCACGAACAAATGCAATCTATTATCAAGCATTTAAGATACAAGCCCCAATATATCTTGACTTCTGCTACAGAAGCATTAGAGATTCCAAGTTTTGTTCCACTTAACAATGCGGAGACGATAAACTACATTGAAGATCAAACCATTAAAGGACTTAAACTACATGTAGTTCCTTCACCTGCTAAAGATAAACTAGAAACATTATTTCAATTGATCAATGATATCGGTCACCAGTCTACCTTCATTTTTTGCAATTATCGAGAAACCGTGCAAAGAATCAGCGATTATCTGAAGAGTAAGAAGATTCATAACGATATCTTACATGGAGGTCTTCAGCAGATGGATAGAGAAAATGTCCTCAGCAAGTTTCGAAATGGTTCTGTTAGGATTTTGGTAACAACAGACCTAGCTGGGCGGGGATTAGATATTCCTTTAGTTGAAAATGTCGTGCATTACCACTTACCATCTAGCGAAGAAACTTTTATTCATCGGAATGGAAGAACAGCAAGGATGGAATCTGATGGCGATGCTTACACCATTACTTTTCATGAGGAAGAAACACCTGATTTTATAAAAAAAATTGATCATGAATATCTGCCGACGGGAGAAACACGTGATTTGCCACTGCCAGATTTCGAAACCGTCATGATCAATAAAGGGAAGAGAGACAAGGTTCGAAAAGGCGATGTTGTCGGATTTTTATTTAAAATTGGAGCATTAGGAAAAGAAGAACTTGGCTTAATCGAAGTAAAAGATAATTTTTCACTTGCAGGTGTCTCTAGAAACGCAGCAAGTTCTCTTGTAAAGAAAACCAATAATCAAAAAATCAAAGGTAAGAAGGCACTAGTTCGGATATTATAGCTTAGACATTATTTATAATTTTATCTTTATAATTATAAATAACCATTTATGAAATTATCCTTATTTATTGCTCTGAGCTTGATTCCATTTCTAATTTTTGCTCAATTAGATGTACCTCCTAATGCCCTATCGTTTCGAAACATTGGTCCTGAAAGAGGAGGGAGATGTACTGCGGTAGAAGGTGTTAATGACCAAGTGAATGTCTATTATGCAGGGTATACTGGAAGTGGTGTATGGAAAACGGAGGATTATGGAGAAACGTGGGAGAATATATCTGATGGATTTTTCGATTCTCCATCTATCGGTTCTATAGATGTCTATCAGAAGAATCCCAATATCATTTATGTTGGAACAGGTACGGACGGCATTCGAAGTAATCTTATAGAAGGAAAAGGAGTTTATAAGTCGGTGAATGCTGGGAAAACCTGGACGTTTGTCGGGCTTAGAGACGCTGGACAGATCGGAAGTGTAGAAATTCATCCTGAGAATCCAGACATTGTTTTTGTTGCTGCGATTGGAAATGCTTTCACTGAAAATGAGGAACGAGGAGTTTACAAAACGACTGATGGTGGCGCAACTTGGAATAAAGTTTTAAACATATCCGATAAAACTGGATTTTCTGACTTGGAGTTTCATCCTAGTAATTCTAAAATAATCTACGCAGCTGCTTGGATGGCACAGAGGAAGCCTTGGACGATTATTAGTGGTGGAGATGAAAATGGTATTTACAAATCTGAAGATAGCGGTGCAACTTGGAAGAAAGTTGACAATGGATTGCCTAAATTGAAAGGAAAAATAGACCTCGCGGTTTCTGCGGCTGATCCGGAAAGATTATATGCGCTGGTAGAAGCGGCGGGAAAAGAAAGCGGTTTATACCGGACAGATAACGGAGGTAAGGATTTTGTACAGGTTTCTTCTAAAGATGGTTTGCTTAATAGGCCGTTTTACTACACTAATTTATATGCTGATCCAACTAATGCAGCGCATATTTATTCCTTAGCTACGAGAGGTTACGAATCTCATGATGGTGGGAAAACATGGAAGTCATTTAATGCAAGACATGGGGATCATCACGATATCTGGATGAATCCTAATCATCCGAATTACATCGTACAGTCTAATGATGGAGGAGCCAATATTTCATTGAACGGTGGAAAATCGTGGTCCACACAATTTAATCAACCAACTGCTGAAATCTACCAAGTAGAAGTTGATAACCAATTTCCTTATTGGGTGTATGGAGGTCAGCAAGACAATTACTCCACTATATCTGTTCCAAGTTTGCCTCCATACGGAATGCAAGCGGGACATACAGCGTACATTATGAATACTGGAGGCTGTGAAACAGGACCCGCTGTTCCTAATCCGATCAATTCCAATATTGTTTATTCTAATTGCAAGGGCCGTTTTAGTAGGTATAATAAATTAACAGGGCAAGCACAAGAATATAGCGTCGGAGGTTATTATATGTATGGTCATGACCCAAAAGATTTACCCTATCGATTTCAAAGAGTGTCACCCATTCATGTGTCTCCCCATAATCCAAGCGTAATCTATCATTGTTCACAATTTGTCCATAAGACAGAGGATGAAGGAAGAACATGGACGATTATTTCACCAGATTTAACTGCTTTCACTCCAGAAACTCAAGGAGTATCTGGTGAGCCATTTACAAGAGATATCACCGGGGAAGAATTTTACAGCACTATTTATGCGATAAAAGAATCTACATTGGAAGAGGGAGTTATCTGGGTAGGAGCCAATGATGGACCTATTCATGTCACCAAGGATGGTGGTAAAAATTGGATAGATGTAACTCCTGAAAATTTGCCGCCAGGTGGAAGAGTAGATGCTGTAGAACCATCAGCTCATATTAAAGGTAAAGCCTTCGTCTGTGTATTAAGATATCAGCTAGGTGATCAGAAACCTTACATATATAAAACATTAGACTATGGTCAATCGTGGGAGTTAATTACAAAGGGTATTCCGGATGATTTTCCAGTTAGGGTATTAAGAGAAGATTCCGAAAAGCCAGGTTTGTTGTTTGCGGGAGCAGAATATGGACTATTTATGAGCATGGATGATGGCGATCATTGGTATAAATTTCAAAAGAACTTACCAGTTGTTCCGATTACAGATCTGAAAATACATAGAAACGATGTTGTCATCAGTACAATGGGTAGAGGGTTCTGGATATTGGATGATATGGCAGTATTGCGTACATCTAGTAATGAAATTCTGCACAAACCAAGTGACACCTACACATATAGATACAGTTCTAGAACACCTTCAGATCGAATTTCTACACATATTACTTATCCTTCACCAGGGGTTCATTTTGACTATACGCTAAAAGAAGACTTAGAGGATCCTATTTTTATGGAAATATTAAATGCCGACAATCAGGTTGTAAGGCGTTATCGTTCAGAGAAAGGAAAGAAGGATACAGCGACAGTGAAAGAGAATATGAATACCAGTTCTGTTGAATATACGGAAACAAAATCCTTGAAAACGAAGAAAGGTGCTTACCGGTTCAAATGGGACATGAGACATGATTCGAGAGTTTTGGCTAGTCCAGGGAAATATAAGATAAGGTTGTTTAGCAAGAGTTTCGATGAGTCTCAGAATTTTAATCTGTTGGCTGATCCTAGATTGACTGCGGATGGATTTTCCGAAGCGGACTATAAAGCTCAAGAGAAATTTTCAATAGAAGTAGCTGAATTGATAGATAGGGTAGAGCTGTATATTAAAGAAACGAAGAAAAAAGTTAAAGAATTAGAAGCGATTAAAGGTCGAACTTCGAAACAAGAAAAACAATTGAAAATCCTTAACAGCAAATTGGCAAAAATAGAAAATGAAAAGAATATTGCTTATCCTCAGCAAATGTATCTAGCACAATTAAAGTATTTATTCGGTGCGAATAATGGCTCTTATAAGTATATTAACAATGATGCAATGAAAAGGTGGAAGGAGTTGCAACTAGAATTTGAAAAAATAGAAGGTCTAGAATAATGATCGAATACTTTAAATTGCTTATTGATTTTGGGTTACTAATTATGGTATGGCTCGTTCACTATAGCATCTATCCAAGTTTTCAATATTTTTCCAAAGAAGAACTTCTGAATTGGCACCCGAAATATACCCGATCCATGATGTGGATTGCTGGGCCGTTAATGCTTGCGCAGTTAGGAGTGTCCATTTACGTAATGACGATTAGCAATGCAACGTTCATCATTTTGAATTTAGTGTTAGTCATCACAACATGGCTGATTACATTTTTATGGGCAGTGCCTCTTCATCGATCGATAGAGCAGGGAGGAAACATTGGTACTATTTTGAAAAAGCTTATGAAGATGAATAGGATTAGAGCTTGGATCTGGACTATCATTTTCATTTGGACACTAAAAATCATGACTTTTTAAGTTAAAAATTGATTTTTTTCGGGTTTTGCGCAACCTTTTTCAGAAAGGTTAGTATCTAGTTTAGCACCAACTCAACGGATTTATGCATCTATTGGTCTATATAATGAACACCTTAACATTTTATTAATAGCTAAATGAAAATTTATAACGCAAATTTACGTTATAGAATGCAATAGCTTCTATTTTAAACCAAGACAAATGAAACAACTTACTTTAGCATTTCTGCTTATCTGCATTTCTATATCCTTAAATGCGCAAAAAAACTCTTACAGAATAGACGGGATGGCATTCGACACTTTGAATGATCCATTAGTTGCTGCAACCGTGTTATTACTTGAAAAATCTGATTCTACGATGATCGATTTTGCAAGGACTGATTTAGATGGTTCTTTTGTCTTCAAGAAAGTCCCACCTGGGGAACACGTTGTTAAGATTACTTATCTAGGATTTATACCTATGGCTGTAGATGCTTCGTCTACAGATGGTTCTAATGTTGACGTAGGAAGGCTTGAATTAACAGAAATTGCTCAAGAACTGATGGAAGTTGTCATCAAAGCGGCAAAAGCGCCAATGAAAATCAGAGGAGATACCATAGAATATGATGCGACCACATTCAAAGTTCCGCCAGGATCTTCTGTGGAAGAACTACTCAAAAGATTGCCAGGTATGGAAGTCGGACAAGATGGTGGCTTGACGTCAGAAGGAAAGAACATTTCAAAAGTTACAGTTGATGGAAAGTCATTTTTTGGATCTGATCCGAAGGCAGCAACTAAAAACTTACCAGCAGAAGGCATATCTAAAATACAGGTCTTTGATACGAAAACAGAGACAGAAGAAATAACAGGATCGACTTCGGAAGCCCAGACCAAGACTATGAACTTAGAGCTGAAAGATGACTTTAAGAAAGGTGGTTTCGGGAAAGTAGTAGGTGGAATAGGAACTGAATCTAGAGCTGAATTAAAGGGGAATTACAATAAGTTCAACGAGAAAATCCAGTTTGCTATGCTCGGTGTAGGAAATAATACGGGTAGAAATGGCCTGGGATGGGATGATTACCAAGATTTTATGGGATCTAACTCCTTTAATTTCAATGATGGTGGTGACTATGGCTTCGGAGGAGGCGGTGGTATGTTCATAACATTTGGTGGTGGTGATGCAGGTATAGAATCCAGTATTCAGAATGTATTTTTCAATAATAGAAATAATGGAGGTTATCCGCAGAATTATAATGGTGGTCTTAACTTTAATTATGATCACAATAAAAATAAATTGAATTCTGTCTACTATTTTAATCAGTCGGGACTAGAGAAAGAGACTAATTCTAGAACAGAGTCTTTCTTCGATGATTTCACGAGTGAAAATATTTCAAATCGAAGGAATGATGATGTTTCAGCAGGGCATAGAGCGGAAGTAGGTTTCGAGAAGGAAATCGATACATTTCACACGATAAAAGTAGGCTTGAATCTCGCATCAATTAATAAAACTGATCGAGAATTTGGTACCACAAAACTATATAGAAATGATTTGTTATCCACTACCAGTGGTTACAAAGATATTCTACAATCACAAGGGTATTTAATCAATGCGCAAGCACTTCTAAGAAAGAAATTTAAAAAGAAAGGAAGAAGAATGGGATTAAATGCGTCTTATCTTAATACGGGATTAGATGATGAGGGAACGCTTGAATCTGAAAATAACTTCTATGATCCTAGTGAGATGATTGACAGTGTTTCATTGATAGACCAGATCAATAGCAGCCTTGCTAATAAAAATCAATTTAAGGCGAATGCATTATACGTCGAGCCTATTGGGAAAAAGTTCTTCTTTCAGACCTTCTTTAATCATAGTACGAGAATCGAAGATGGAGATCGTGATGTTTTTGACATAACGAATGAAAATAAAGAGGTTAACGGATTCCTAAGTCGGACTTACCGGAATCAGATCATGCTGAATAGATTAGGAGCAGAAATAAGATATACTTATCAAGGTGTAAATGTTTCTGTGGGTTCTGCATATCAAAATTTTGACCTAACGGGCGTTTATAATGGTAAAGGGAGTGAAGGAATCAAGGGAGATATTGACAAGTCGTACACAAAATGGATTCCGAATGTAGGTATCAATTTCAATCCTGTGAAGAATAGTTATGTATCTATGAATTATAGTGTAAGTGCTCGAGAACCGTCTATTACTAATCTTCAGCCCATCGTAGACAATAGAAATCCATTGTACATCAGGGAAGGAAATCCGAACTTGGTTCCGTCTATTAATCATAGAATTAGTGGTTACTTTAGTGTGAATAAGCCAGCAACTTCATTGAGATTTAGTGTGAATGCTTCATATACTTACAACGAGGATCAGATCATCAATAAACAAACAGTTGATGAGAATCTCGTAACCTATACAACACCAGTTAATTATTCAGGTGGCCAACAATTAGGATTATATTCTAATGTGAGTCTTCCTATTTTAAAGAATAAGATTACAGCAAGAGTTAATTTCTCTTCGAATATTAGTAAGAGTTTCGCTATTGTCAATGACATATTAAATGAAACAAATTCCATAGGTTACAGACCTTCTGTGAGATTTAACATAACCGCTTCTGAGGATTTATCACTTTACTTGAATGCCAATTTCAACATCGTTAATACAAAGTATAATATTAATACGAGTCAAGATCAGAGAACATTTAATAACTCTTATGGTGCAGAATTCAACGCAAAAACTTTTGCAGGGATTTACTTGAATTCGAATTTCAATTTCGATCAGTATAGAAATGATCGATTTGATTTTAATCAGAGTGTTCCTATCCTTAATGCATCCATTTACAAAAGGTGGTTAGCTGGAGATAAGTTAGAAACAAGAATTTCTTTGTATGATGGATTAAATCAAAATCGGAATGTATCTCAATATGCTTCTGGTAATAGTGTGAGTTCATCAGAAACATTTGCAATAGGGAGGTATGTTATGTTTAGTTTGACGTATAACATAAGAGGAATGAAATCGGATGTTAGAAGAAATAGTTGGTGGTAATCACTCGGTTTTAACGCAGTTAATATTAAAGAGACTAAATGGGAAGGAGAGGTATTAACGAAGTTAATATTAAAGAGACTAAATGTCTCTTTAAAACGATTGAACCGAATCATCAGATTCGGGTGGGTGAGCCAGAGGTTTTAAAAAGATAAAAAACAAAAATTAATGTAGGGTAAGGTGATTTCAAAAAAGGAACCTTTATAACATTGAGAAAAGAAGTATAAGTAAAGTATGAAACAAATAATAACCGTTTTTTTAGTCGTTATCATAGCGTTCAGTGCGAATGCTCAGAAGAAATCTGGAACCATAGAATTTGATCGAAAACAAGATTGGATTCAGATCATGTCCAAGTTGCCATATATGACCCAAGAAGAAATCGATAGAAGTCGATTGACGTGGGGGAAGAATGAGGGAAACGGGCAGCCATTCATCTTGTATTTTAACGAAAACGAGAGTCTGTATACGTACAAAGAAGAAGTGAGTGATTACGGTTATTCATGGAAGAAAGATGACTACGTAGTTATTAGGGACTATGAAAATAAGACCATTTACGATAAGATTGATTTTTTAGGTAGAACCTATATTTTACAGGAAGATGCACCTCGAATAAAATGGAAAATTCTTAATGAGATAAAGGAAGTGGCAGGTTATCTGTGTATGAAGGCAGAAACAGTTGATACCGTAAAAGGGACTAAGATTCATGCATGGTTTTCAGATGAAATACCTGTTTATGCTGGTCCAGAAGGATTCTACGGATTGCCTGGAATGATATTGGGATTAGATTTTAATGATGGCGATGTAATCGTTGAAGCAACTAAGGTTACTTTTTCAGACGAGGTCGTTGAATTACCGATTCCTAAGAAAATGAAGGGACGAAAATTGACGGTTGCAGAAATGAATACCAAGGCCAAGAAATACATCGAAGAATCGATCGAAGGGCGGAAGAATCCGTATTGGCAGATGAGATACTAATTAGTATCGATCTGGCAGCACTCTTCGATCTAACACTCTTTCTCGATCTGACAGTCTTTCTCGATCTGACAGCGCTTTAAGCGATGTTAGATCTTAATCGGCGAGATTGATGTCATCGCAAAAAGCGCTAACATCATGGCCTATCTTATACTATAGATTCAACTTCCTTACTATTGATCGCAGTTATTGTTCAGATAACGTTCTAATTTTATTACTTTTGCGCCCAATATAAAATAAAAATAAATGAGCTTATTAACTGTTGGAACAGTCGCATTCGATACCATAGAAACCCCATTCGGCAAAGCTGAAATGTGCATCGGTGGTGCTTGTACATATATTTCATGGGCAGCATCTTACTTTACAGATAAAATTAACCTTGTATCTATCGTAGGTGATGATTTCCCTCAAGAAGAAATAGAATTACTTCATAAAAGAGGTGTAAATACGGATGGTCTTGAAATCGTAGAAGGGAAGAAGTCTTTCTTTTGGGCTGGAAAGTATCATGATAATATGAATCAACGTGATACGATCACAACAGATCTTAATGTTCTTGCAGACTTCGATCCACAGTTACCACAATCATATAAATCTAGTGATTTCTTGATGCTAGGGAACTTGACACCTGAAATCCAACTTCAAGTATTAGAGCAAATGGAAACTAAGCCGAAGCTTGTAGTAATGGACACTATGAATTTTTGGATGGATATTGCACTTGATGCACTTCACAAGGTTATTGCTAAAGTGGATGTGATTACGATCAATGATGAAGAAGCGAGACAACTTTCAGGTGAGCATGCACTAGTTACCGCTGCGAAGAAAATCCATGAAATGGGCCCTAAGATTGTAATTATCAAGAAAGGTGAGCACGGTGCATTGCTATTTAATGAAGGTCAGATATTTTCTGCACCGGCATTACCATTGGCTCAAGTATTCGATCCTACAGGAGCTGGAGATACCTTTGCTGGTGGATTCATCGGTTACTTAGCGGGAAATAGCGATTTATCTTTTGAGAACTTGAAGCGTGCTGTGATATATGGTTCTACGATGGCATCATTTTGTGTAGAAGAATTCAGTATTGAAAAATTAAAGAATTTGACTCAAGAGATGATTAAAGAAAGAGCTGAAAAGTTTGTCGAAATAAGCGGTGTAAGCTTACAACATTAAAAGAGCAGGAACATTAGTTCCGAGAATCTTCAATTAGTTATGATAGCTATGGACTTCGGTCCTTTGGAATTGTTAGCCTCGCTTTGATTAGCGAGGGCCTAATAATCCTATTACTCAATAGTACCTTCTTTACTTAATATCGTATTTCACATTAGTGGAGCACGAACTTATGGTCATGATAATTGAATGTCGCGCATATAAAAATCAAGATCCTATTAGAACTCAAAAAAATTTACCTAGAAAAGAAATGAAAGCTCACTATTAAGTGAGATTCTTTAGAAATCTGTCGAAGAAATAAACAGTAGAGGCTTACTCCTAATTAAAACGTAAGGTTGAAGTTTTTATAATAAACCCATATCAGGAGAATTATAAAAAGGGCAAAGAAGATGACGAACTTCCCTAAACAAGATCCTTTTTTACCATAATTGTTGTCTGAACTGCTCATCTTTTAAACGTCTTATTTTGCTGCAAAGTAAAACAAAGATATCCTATTCTACAAGTGAAAAGAATGAAAAGATTCAAATGAATTGGTTTTCATGCGTTTCACCACCGAACATTGTGAAGCGTACTTGGCTGTATAAGCTATAGCGCTTTGATTATTAGGTTCTTATGAAACATGTGGCAGCCAAGGCTGAAATCCACTGATTTATCAACTTAACACCCTATTTTACGATCTGAACTGTTTTAAGAAGCCAAACCTCAAACCGCCTCGCATTTCTTATTCAACCATGTTTTCTCAGAATCATCTAGAAAAGGAGATAGTTTTTCATATACCTTAACATGGTATTTGTTTAACCATTCGATCTCCTGTGGAGACATTATTTCCAACGCAATTAACGCAGTATCAATAGGGAACAGCGTTAAGGTTTCAAATTTTAAAAATTTGCCCGAATCACTATTTCCTGACTTAACCGTCAAAAGACAATTCTCTATTCGAATCCCAAATTTGCCTGAAGCGTAGTATCCTGGCTCATTAGTCGTAACCATATGCTCTTCGATACTGTTCTTACTTTTCGAAGCAACCCCAGGATGAAACCCTTGTGGACCTTCATGAACATTCAGAAAGAATCCGACACCATGCCCTGTCCCATGTAAGAAGTTTAAGTGCTTTTCCCAAAGCGAAAATCTGGCTAATGTATCCAACTGAACCCCTAAAGTTCCTTCAGGGAATACAGCTCGATCGAGTGCAATATTTCCTTTCAGAACACGTGTGTAAGCATCTTTTTCCTCATTGGATGGCTGTCCTAAAGTGATGGTCCTTGTAATATCAGTTGTGCCATCTAGATACTGACCACCACTATCAATTAATAGAACACCGGTTGGTTTTATCTTTGCAGATTTTTCAGCAGAAGGCGAATAATGGACGATTGCGCCATTTCCTTTGTAACCGACGATTGCTCCGAAACTTTCAGATTGGTAGCCTTGCTGAAGTGAACGGAACTCAGCAATTTTTTGCACAAGGTCATATTCACTTGGTTCTAAGTGGATGTTATTCTCCAGCCAAATGTAGAATCGGGTGAGTGCAACTCCATCTTTGATCATTACATTTCGAAAATGCTGGATTTCTACCTCATTTTTAAGGGCTTTCATTCCTATAGATGGCAAGGTTTTATCAATGATATTCCTCGTATTGATGGCTCTTGCTAATGCATAACTTATCGTAGCATTGTCAACTAAGATTGACTTTTCTACTGGAATTTCATTTAATGCCTTCCATATATTATCATAGGGCTTTAGGTCAATGTTTTCCATTTCAAATAAATCTATAAGATTGGTGGGTACCTTTGCAATATCAATGAATAAGGTGGCAGCTTCATGAGTTATTAATGCATAAGAATAGGCAACGGGATTATACTGTACATCTTTTCCTCTTATATTGAAAATCCAAGCAATATCATCTAGCGTACTCACTAAGTGATAGTCTGCACCTTGATCTTTCATTTGACTTCTTATTCGCTTTAACTTTGAAGATCTGGATTCGCCAGCATAAGTTATTTCTAATTCGAAGATTGGGTCTTGTGGCAAGCTTGGTCTGTCGCCCCATATTTCAGCTATTAAGTCTAGCGTGGCATCCAGTTTTAAATTATTCTTGGTCAATTTTTTCTCGAAAGACGCAAGCTGACGTTTAGAAAACAAGCGACCATCACAAGCAACGGTATCACCAGCGTCCAGATTTTCGATAATCCAATCAATATATTGAGGGCTGTCTTGGTTATATACTTTATAAAGATCAAATCCGCTTCCTTTCAGTTCCTCTTCTCCTTGGATAAAATATCGAGAATCTGTCCACACACCTGCTTCCTTCATAGTTACAGCTGCGGTACCTGCAGAACCAGTAAATCCGCTAATCCAAGCTCGTCCTTTCCAATAATGAGCAACATATTCACCCTGATGAGGATCACTACTAGGAATAATATATGCACTTATTTGGTGATTATTCATTAGATTACGAAGAGCAGCTAAATTTGTATGATTCGACATATTACGATATTGTGTAAAGTGTATTAGATTAAAAATAAATGAAAAATATATTATAAAATGTTTTAATATGAAATAATTGGCTTTATATTTGCTTGAACATTATCAGAGAAACCTACCAACGGTTCTGAGAATGTACATTTAAATAAGAAGCTATAAGAACTTTACCAATTATGGTATTGTTAATATAAGCGGAAATTTAGTAATTCTAAATCCATTACCGATGTTAAAGCAGAGATTAAGTCAGAAAATGATCCAGAAGCTGTCCCCACAGCAGATTCAGGTCATGAAGTTGTTGCAGATACCTACTGCTTCTTTAGATCAAAGAATCAAAGAAGAGTTAGAGTCTAATCCTGCCCTAGAAGAAGGAGAAGAAGAATTTCAAGAAGTTTTTGACTTAGAGGATTCTGATTCAGACTCTGATTCAGATTCAGATGATTTTGAATTAGATGATTACATCAATGAATATATAGAGGATGATCCGATTTCGTACAAGTTAAAGGATAATACAACATCTATTGAGGAAGATAAAAATATTCCATATGCTGTCGAAAGATCTTTTCACGAGGAATTAGAGCGACAATTAGGTTTGTTGAATTTCCAAGATGAAAGGATGCAGAAGATTGCAGAACAGATTATTGGAAGTATAGACGATGATGGTTATCTAAGAAGAGATCCACTAGCAATAATTGATGATTTGCTTTTTTCTCAGAATATTGAAGCGGAAGAAGAAGAGGTAATTACGATGATTAAGCGAATTCAGCGATTTGATCCAGCTGGTGTAGCTGCTAAGGATTTGCAAGAGTGTTTACTTATTCAGCTAGAAGATAAAATTGACAGAAAAGAAGAAAATAATATAGAAGCGAAGGCACTCGCATTGCGGATTCTTTCTGATTACTTTGATGAGTTTACTAAGAAGCACTATCAAAAGCTTCAGCGATCTCTATTTATATCTGAAAGCCAACTGAAGGATGCGATAGAAGAAATTCTGAAATTGAATCCGAAGCCAGCGACTAGTATAGATTCTTCTAGAAGAAATTCGACTCATTATATCGTTCCAGATTTTATCATCAGCAATAGAGATGGGGAATTGGAACTGACATTGAATAATAAAAATGCTCCAGATCTAAGGATTAATGATCAGTATCTGGATATGTTGAAGTCTTATAAGCACGCAACTGACGGAAGAAGAAGTTCTAAGAAGGAAAGGGAAGCGGTGATGTTTATTAAGCAAAAAATAGATTCTGCAAAGTGGTTTATAGATGCTATTCTACAACGTCAAGATACCTTATTCAAGACGATGTATTCGATCATGCAGTATCAAAAAGATTATTTCACGACAGGTGATGAGCGAAGGCTGAAACCAATGATCCTGAAGGATATAGCGGACATTACTAATCTAGATATTTCTACAATTTCAAGAGTAGCAAATAGTAAGTTTGTTCAGTCAGAATTTGGATCTAGGAAGTTGAAAAGTTTCTTCTCTGAGTCCTTGCAGACCATGGATGGTGAGGAAGTTTCAACTTTAGAGGTGAAGAATATATTAGCGGAAATCATCAGTAACGAAAATAAAAAGAAGCCTTTATCTGATGAAAAGCTGAAGGACATGTTAAGAGGAAGAGGATACAATATTGCAAGAAGGACGGTTGCTAAATATAGAGAGCAATTAAATATTCCGGTTGCAAGGTTAAGAAAGGAGCTGTAAGTTGGATGCTTTTAGTTTTTAGTTGATCTAGTATCTTGGCACATTACTTTTAAGCAAGAAAATGAGGGTGAGAAAAAGCGATGGGGCTAAAATATATCAACCTAAAGTCGAGGTCTATTATGTAACTCAACTTTTCTATATTGACTCAACACTAAAGACTCAAAACTGACGATCGGGCTTCCATTAAACCTTCTACATTCAGTCTTTCCAGTTTAACTTTCATAATTGAATTTGGGATCGCTCCTTCTTGAAATACCTTTACGTAGTTCTCTGTGAATCCTACATTGCCATCTTCGAAGATGACCGTTCTAGTTGTTCCTACTTGACGATTATAAAAAGCTCGTTTTTTCTTTTCCGATAAGATGCGTAACATTTCATTTCTTTCTCGTCTTATATTCATCGGAACTTTCCCGCCAAGCTCAGCAGCAGGCGTATTCGGTCTTTCTGAATAAGTGAATACATGAAGATAATCGATGTCTAACTCCTTCAGAAAATGATAAGTTTCTAAGAAATCTTCTTGTGTTTCTCCTGGGAATCCTACGATGACATCTACACCTATACAAGCATCTGGCATCAAGGATTTCACCTTAGCTACTCGAGAAGCATAAAGTTCTCTTCGGTATCTGCGCTTCATCATGCCTAAGATTTTATTCGATCCGGACTGGAGCGGCATATGGAAGTGATGAGCAAATTTTTCCGATTGACTAACAAATTCGATTACTTCGTCCGTACATAAATTCGGTTCGATAGATGATATTCGGTAACGATCTACGCCGTCATGTTTTTCGATTTCTTGTACCAGATCGATAAACATGGCTTCTTTCTTAGTTCTGGTCCCTTCGATGACTTCTGTACCATTTCCGAAGTCTCCCAAGTTAACACCAGTAAGAACGATCTCTCTAGTTCCTTTTTCTTTGATGTCGGTGATGTTTTGTAATACACTTTCGATCGTATCACTTCTGCTTTTACCTCTTGCTAAAGGAATTGTACAGAAAGTACACTTGTAATCGCAACCATCTTGGACTTTTAAAAATGTACGAGTACGGTCTCCCATCGAGTAAGATGAGATAAATGTGTTCACTTCTTTAATCTCACCCGCTTTGACCATTCCGCGACCAGAATGCTGGGTCAGCTCTTCAATATAATTAAGTATATTGAATTTTTCTGCTGCTCCAAGAACAAGGTCGACTCCTTCTATCTCTGAAATTTCTTTAGGTTTCAACTGGGCGTAACAACCTACAACTACCACTTTAGCATCTGGTGATCTTTTTAATGCTTGTCGGACGGCATACCTGCATTTTTTATCTGCGAAATCTGTTACGGAACAAGTATTCAACACAAAAATATCTGCCGGTTCTTCGAAAGCTACAGTATGATATCCTTCTTTTTCAAACATTTGTCTGATGCCAGAAGTCTCCGAGAAGTTCAGTTTGCAACCTAAGGTATGAAATGCAACGCTGGTAGGTGTAGCCATTCTTAATTCAATATTTGAGGTGCAAAGGTAAGTGTTCTTATATAATTTTCTTAATTTTCAACATAATACCAATTAGGATTGAAAATGAAATTGTCTACATTTTGATAAAAAAGACAAAGTGTTCTTGATTGACATTCAGAATTGCTAATTGGTAGGACATAAATCTGCTATTATGAAAGAACGATTACTTTCCTTGGATGTTTTTCGAGGAATGACCATTTGCTTTATGATCATTGTGAATACTCCAGGTACTTGGAAATATGTGTATACGCCTTTAAAACATGCAAGTTGGGAAGGAAGTACACCTACTGATTTAGTCTTTCCATTTTTCGTTTTTATCGTGGGATTATCGATGGTGTTTTCATTTTCTCGTATAGCTGGACAAGAAAAATCAGCTATTGCGTTAAAGATTTTAAGACGAACAGCTCTTATTTTTTTAGTGGGTTTATTCTTGAATTGGTTTCCATTTTTTCATAAAAACATTGCAGATCTAAGAATCATGGGTGTTCTACAGAAGATCGCATTATCATATGGAGGAGCAGCATTCATTGTTTTATATGCTAGGAAGAGCTGGTTGCCATATATAACGGCTGTCGTTTTACTCGGTTATTGGGCTTTATTATATGGACTCGGAGGAGAAATTCCGTATGGATTAGATGATAACATCGTCAGAACTGTGGATTTGAAGATACTAGGAGAGTCACATTTATATGGCGGTTTTGGAATCCCATTTGATCCAGAAGGACTGTTAAGTTGTCTTCCAAGTATAGGCACCGTTTTATTGGGTTATATCTTTGGAAGTAGAATATTAGCAGTAGAATCGAAGTCGAAATTGATTCAAGAATATACGATTGCGGGTGCATTGTTAGTAGGTGCAGGCTTGGTTTGGGGAATGAGTTTCCCGATCATTAAGGCGCTTTGGACAAGTAGTTATGTTTTATATACTGCAGGTTTAGCATTATTAGTATTTGCAATATTGATTTATGTTATCGATGTTGCTGGTTGGAAGAAATGGGCTTATCCATTCCGAGTATTTGGATTGAATCCGTTATTAGCTTATGCACTATCTGGATTAGTTTTTAGGCTGTTTATTTATGTGTTTAAGTTTGATGGAACACACCCTTATAAGTGGGCTTATGAGCATTTTTTCAATCCGACATTTGGTAATTATTTTGGATCGTTTTTCCAAGCCTTTACTTATATGGCTTTGATTTGGTTTTTTTCCTGGCTACTTTATAGAAAGAATATTGTGATTAAGCTGTAACTCATTATGAAAATTTAACATTGACCTAGATAAATGGAAGATAAAAAGAAGGTGGTGATCGTAGAAGATGAGGCTTTAATTTCTATGGATTTAGAAATGATATTAGAGTCAATGGACTTCAATGTTGTGGGGATTTCAGACAATGGGGATGAAGCATTAGATATCATTGCGAATCGTAATCCTGATCTAATCTTATTAGATATCAATATAAGAGGTCATCTAGATGGAATAGAGCTAGCTGAAGTCATCAGAACTAAAACCAAGAAGCCTTTCATCTATATTACGTCATATGCAGATAAAGCCACGTTAGATCGAGCGAAGCATACCTTCCCATATGGATATATATTAAAGCCATTTAGTGAAGTTGAATTAAAGGCGACGATTGAAATTGCCATGTTTAGATTTGAAAATGAAAAAGGAAAAGGTGCACCTGAATTAAAAGATATCAATAATAAAATTCACGCTGAATTAACGGATAAGGAATATGAAGTCTTATTAGATATTTTTAGTGGCTTAGCGAATCAGCAAATTGCATCTAAGCAATTCATTTCTATCAATACGGTGAAAACCCATGTCAAAAATTTATACGGAAAAATAGAGGTGCATACGAGGGCAGAATTGGTTAAGTGGATTAGTGAGATATAGTAATTTAATTCATTTTTTGCGATACTAGTAATTAGCAATATACAACCTGCTCTATAATTCAGGAGATGATTCTATGCATATAGAGGTGAATGAAGTATTAATTCTAATGCCTAAAAGCTGACATTTTTATTAGAGAATGAGGTGGGTGTATTCTATTATGTAAGGTTCATATAAGTATAAAACTTTAGATAAGTGAATTACAACTAATTGCAATTGTAATGTATCGAGTTTTATATTCGGTCCAAAATAAAGAGAAAGTCAGATAAAAAATGGCCTTCTCTTTTTTTATGATTGATGGGATATATTGATTTAGAAAACGATTAGTTCATACGCTGTGCCATTGCAGCACCGATAATTCCTGCTTCATTTTTCATTTCAGCAGCAATAACTTTAGCTCTAACTTTACTTAGATATTTCTCGTATTTATTAAATTTCTTACTGATTCCACCACCCAGAATAAAAAGGTCAGGAGAAAATAAGTGTTCGATATACAATAAAACATTTTCCAGTTCTCCGCCCCATTCTGAATACTTCAGGCCTTTGTTTTCTCGGGCGCTATTTGCTGCGTAATGTTCCGTAATGCTCTTTTTGTACTTAAGATGCCCAAGTTCCGTGTTAGGAATTAATTTGCCATCTCGAAAGATCGCAGAACCGATTCCAGTACCTAGTGTAAGTAAAATCACAGTACCTTTTACATCTTTCGCTGCACCGTGGTAGCGTTCAGATATTCCAGCGGCATCTGCGTCATTTATAAGAGAGAGATTAGCCTTTAATTCTTTTTTAAAAAATTTTTCAGCTTCGAAATCCATCCATTTTCTGTCAATGTTTGCAGCACTTAAAGTTCTGCCATTACTGATAATACTAGGAAAACCAATTCCAATGTCTTTGCCTTCCCAATCGAAATGTTCGATTATTTTTTTAATGACTTTAACAATGTTTTCAGGAGTAGAGTGATTCGGTGTCGCAATTTTACAGCGTTCTCCTACTAAAGTTCCCTTTTTTATATTAACGAGGTTTCCTTTAATTCCTGTCGCACCTACATCTATTCCTAAAACTATATCCATTCTTTCTTATTTAATAACTGTTAATTTCATCTTGATATCCTCAACGGGACGATCACCGGGTTTTGTTTCTGATTCTGCAATTTTATCTATCACGTCTAATCCTTCTATAACCATTCCAAAAACGGTATAATCCGCGTCTAAGTAAGGATATCCACCCTTTTCTTTATATAATGACCTCTGTTCTTCGGAATATGTGATCCCTTTTCTGTATTCTATTTGATCTAAAGTCGCATCAGTAACTTTATTTCCGTGCACTATGTAGAATTGTGAACCAGAAGACTTCCTTTCTGGATTAGCTCCATCTGGCTGTCTAGCAGCTGCTAGCGCTCCTTTTATGTGAACGTTTTCTTCTCGAAACTCTCCATTGATTTGGTAGCCTGGACCGCCTGATCCAAGTCTTACATCTGAACCTGCATTTCTTGAGTTAGGATCTCCTCCTTGAATCATGAAACCTTCTATTACTCTATGGAATAATAAGCTATCATAGAAACCCTTATTAACTAACTCTGTGAAATTATCCCTGTGACCAGGTGTGTTTTCATATAGTTCGATGAGCATATTACCATACTTGGTTTCTAACTGGACGAGACATATTTCTGGAGCATTCACGATTATTGTTTTTTTAGTGACATTCTTCTTTTTACCTTTCATTGCGGTTAAGGCAACATCGTATTTTCCAGATAACAAGTATTTGTAATCTGGATTTTCTTCTGAAGAAGTGTTACCATCACCGAAATCCCATGAATAAGTTTCCGCATTTTCTGATTCGTTAGTGAACGACAACTTAGCAGGTGCGGTATCATCTTGATCTGTAATCGTATATCGAGCAATCGGCCTAGAGCATGATGCTATGGACAGCGCTAAGGCGAATAATAGAAATTTATTCATTGACAATCGATATTTTCATTTTCAAATCTTCTAATGGTCTATTGGCAGAGTCAACTTGCACTTTCGATATTTCATCTATGACTTCAAGTCCTTCTATAACCTGACCGAATACGGTGTAGAGGTTGTCTAAAAATGGAGTTCCACCTAGCTCTGCATATTTTTTCTTATGATATTCATTGAAAGTCAGTCCGTATTGGCTTCCTACATTAGCTAACTCTATGCTAGAATATGGTTTTCCTTCTACGATATAGAATTGAGACCCAGAAGATTCTTTATTAGGATTTATTCCATCAGGTTTTCTCGCTGCTGCCAAAGCTCCTTTATAGTGCAATTCTCTAATCTCGTTCTTTAATGTATAACCAGGATCACCTAATCCTAACTGTTGGCCAGGAGCTGCATTTCTTGAATCTGGATCACCACCTTGAATCATGAAATTATCCATTACTCTATGGAAAAGAAGGCCATCATAGAATCCTTCATTGACTAATTTTATAAAGTTATCTCTATGAGCAGGAGTTGTATTAGACAATTCCGCAATCATAGTTCCCATCGGAGTTTCGATTTTAACCTTTTGTCTAGGAGGTTCTGGAATTTCAATATACTGTGTATCTCTAGCGCTTTCAGTCCCTTTTCTTGCCTCTAGAATAACCATAACCTGACCAAATGCTTTAAAGGTATGAATAGGATGATCTACGGTACTCGTTTCTCCATCACCAAAATACCAGACATAAGAGTCTCCATTGGCAGAGGTGTTAGTAAAGCTAATCTCTGTTGGATTCTCTGGTCCATTCGCATACCCAGCTACAAAACTTGGTTGAGGTTTAGTACAAGAAAAAAGTACTATAACCAATACCACTAAATATAAAATCTTATTCATTTATGTTTCTAATTTTTCTAAATCAAATCCACCATTCTCCAGATTTAATTCTTTGAAGTAGTCGATGATGCACTCTTTTAATAATATTTCCTGGTTCTCGACACCATCTTTATCAATTCCTATACGTTGCTGATAATGTGGCCATGCATCTTCATCTCTACCGATAAATTCATAGATACCTTTTCTTGATAGCAATGAACAGACAGCTATATGTAATATATCTACCTTTTCTTCTTTAGTGAACTCAGTCTGGACTTTTCCCAATTCTTGTACACCAATCAAAAATAATATGCTTTGCAAATCTGGCAGAATAGGCTTGTTAAAAGCATTCTTTACGATATGCCTTACCTTTAGCCACTCAAAATCTAGTTCCCAAATTTCCATAATTTTTTCAAAATTGTGTGCAAATATAACACAGCTATTCCTCTCTCACAAATGACTTGATAGATTTAGCCCTAATTGAAGCAGGAATAGATGCCATAAAACCAATAATTAATACCGTCAATATGACAATTATGGTATCATTTAACCTCATTTCTATTGGATAAGCATCTATTATAAATCCTTCTGGAATACTAATGATCCCAAAATTAATCTGCAAAAGATAAAAAATAAATGACATACTTAAGCCTATTATAATGCCGAATGCACAAATTAATAAGCCCTCTAACATGAATAACCATTGGATATTTGCAGATGTAAAGCCCATAGAACGTAGAATAGAGATATCTTTTCGCTTATCTAAGACGATCATCCATAAACAGCCTACAAGGTTAAATGCTATTAATATAAATGCAAATCCAGCTAATGAGTAACTCACCCATTTCTCAATATTCATTAACTTTAGAAAAGCCTCATCTTGTTCAAATCTGTTTTTAATCACAAAACGTTCAGACATTAATTTATCAATCTCTGATCTCACATTAGATTCTTTAACCAATGGGTCTAATTTGATTTCATACGCTCCGATGGTTCCTTCTTCTTCTCTTAACTTTTGTACGAATTCTAGATTTGTAATGATATTCTCATAATCTTGCTCTGTCTGAACTGAAAAAGTAGCAGCAGGATACATGACCAGTGAATTATAATTCTTCGCAAATGGACTGGAAGTTTTTAGCCTTGGGATATGAACCATGATAGGTGTATATCCATCATCAACGTCAATACCTAATTTACTAGCAATCCCTACACCCGCAACGCCATAGCTCTTGTCGTCAGATTCTAGTACAAAAGCACCTCTTCTAAGTGTAGAATCGATATCAGTTACCTTACTGAAATTTTGGTCTACTCCTTTAATAATGCCTACTTCTTGCGGATCGTCATATTGAAAAAGGACAATTTCTTCTATTGTCTTAGAAATCAGCTCAACACCTTCGATGGCCATTAACTGATTATACAATTCGGGGTCGTCGTCGAAAGCCTTACCCGTTTTCGGGGTAATGATTAAATCGGGATTGTAAGAGTTGAAAAGACCAGATATCAGACCTTCGAAACCATTAAACACGGAAAGAATCAAGATTAAAGCTGCAGTTCCAATGGCAACTCCAGATACCGAAATCCAACTAATGATGTTGATCGCATTGGTCGATTTCTTTCCGAAGAGATACCTGCGAGCGATATCTAGTGATAGCTTCATGAATTAATTATTAATATCCTCCTTATCGGGAACGCCCATCGCATTGTACACTAACGTATGTATTCGTTCTCTGTAATTACCACGAATATACTTTTTATTATTCATAGAAGGATAAGTCCGATTCGCTAGCATTACAAATACTAAGTTGTAATCAGGATCTACATATGCAAATGTACCTGTGAATCCAGTGTGTCCGTAGGTTCGGCTTGAAGTTTTCTCTGAAACATTCAGGTTAGCACTTGCGCTAAGATCTCGCATATCGAAACCGATTGCTCGTCGAGATGACCGAGGATATCTGGTTGTAAATAATTTAATGGTTTCTGGCTTAAGGAACTGGGTGTCTCCGTAATATCCTCCATTTAGAAGCATTTGCATAATAACACCTAATTCATATGCATTGGAAAATAAACCAGCATGTCCTGAAACGCCTCCGAGCATTGCGCTTCCCATATCATGGACGTGACCTTGAACTTTCTGAATTCGAAAATAGGTATCATTTTCTGTTGGCACGATCTCGTCTTTAGGAAACTTACTTAATGGATTAAACAAGGTTCTTTCTAAACCTAATGGCTTATAGAATTCATCTTCTAGATATTTGTCAAATGGTTTTTTCGCAGTATTCGCAACTGCTTGTGATAAGAGATAGAACCCAAGATCACTATATCTATAGTTCGTATTACTTCGCATTTTAGAAACATAAATCTGTGTCCATATTGAATCTACAAAGTCATCACGAATAAATAATCGGTCTGCAACAGCTAAGTGGTGATCGTTATCCTTGTCAGATCGATAGTACTGAGAAAGCGGCTTTGGATATCGATCTTTAGAAACCGTTTGTTTGTAGAATGGAATCCATCCAGCAAGTCCTGCATGATGAGCCATGATATCTACAATTTTCAGATCTTTTTTATCCGTTGTGTCTAGTTGAGTGATATACTTGCTAAGCTTACTACCGACATTCATCTGACCTGATTCATTCATCTTCATAACGGCTATCGTTGTTGCCGCAATTTTAGTAATAGATGCTAGATCATATAAATCCGTGTTTTTTACTTTCATTTTTTGTTCATAGGTATGATAGCCGAAAGATTTATTATAGACTACCTTTCCATCTTTTGCGATAAAAATCTGACAACCTGGGGCCGCCTTTTCAGCGATCATTTCTTTAACAATTTTTTCAATTCGTTTAAGCGTATCACTTGAAATGCCCACTTTTTCAGGAATAGAATATCCAAGACTCAGCGAAGCTCTTTTTTCTACACCATCTCTAAATTTAAATGACTTTCCAGCTGAAACGGGCAATTTCCCGCTAATGTGCATACCTCCCAATATGGCTTTAGCACTCGCGACTTGAGTCATTTTGTCATCCGTATAAGAGACCATGACCGTTTTAAAATTGTCAAAGAATTTCAGCGCATAAGGACTTCCAAACAAGTTGATAACCGTTTTGGATTCTTTACTTACAGCATTGATTAATTTAACGGCATTGATGTGCAATCCGAATTTCTTACTTGCATATTTATTCATGTCGAAAACACCGATCACTACATAGTCATAATCCTTCAGCATATTCGCCATCTGGGCAATCTTAGCTTCTGGGAAATTAGCAGGTAGGTTAAATGCATCAACTTTATTGAACTCAGATAGTGTTTTCTGGAAAGTTGTCGTAGAATTAGATCCGATACTTAAGCTTGCAACCTTAGTTCCTGGTTTTATATTGATCGGAAGAATATTATCTTTATCTCTAGCTAGTGTAATCGAGTGCTCTATTAACTTTCTTTTCAGCGCAATACCTCCGCTATTGTTAATGTCTTTGTCTAAGTTATTCATTACCACTCTTGGACTGATAGACAACCCATGATTGTACTTTGCAACCAATATTCTTTTTACACTTTGATCTAATCTAATAGTTGTAATCTTTCCTTCAGCTACATAATCCTTTAGTGTTTTAACGGCCTTAGGAAGGTCTGGCGGCAGAAGCAAGATGTCATTTCCAGCAAGAATTGCTTTCGCTTCCATTTCCCCAGGAGGAAAGTTTTTCCGAACTCCTTGCATTTCTAGTCCATCAGTAAAGATTAGTCCTTGGAAATTAAAGCTATCTCTTAGTAATCCTGTTGTCGTTTTATAAGATAGTGAAGATGGCATGTTTGGTGCCGCATCTAATGTAGGTACATGAAGATGTGCAACCATTACACTTTCTATTCCTTCTTTAATAAGAACCTTGAAGGGCATCATTTCGATACTATCTAATCGGTTATAATCATGGGGTATAATTGGTAAGTCATGATGAGAATCGGTATTGGTATCTCCGTGTCCTGGAAAGTGTTTAGCGCAAGCCATTAATCCATTATCTTGCATACCTTTCATGTAGGCATATGATTTAGAAGCAACATTCTCTGGATTTTCTCCAAACGAGCGATCATTAATTACTGGATTTTCAGGGTTGTTGTTCACATCAGCCACCGGAGCAAAATTGACATGAATCCCTATTCTTTTAAATTCATTAGCTACTTCTGCACCTAATTCATAGATCAAACTATTATCTTGAATCGCTCCCAGCGCTAGTTGCTTAGGATAGCTGATGCTTGATTTCGGAAACCTCATTCCTAATCCCCATTCTCCATCGATAGCGATTAGTAAAGGAATATTAGCTATTTTCTGATAGTTATTAGTAAGTTCAGCTTGTTTCGTTGGTGTACCTTGAAAAAAACAAAGTCCTCCTACTTTGTAATTTTTAATGTAATTTTCAACCTGCGCAACATGGTCTGGACCTAAGTCTGAATGTGCTCGAATCATGAAAAGTTGACCTATTTTTTCATCTAAGGTCATGGTTTCCATTGTCTCCATTGCCCACCTTTCAGCAGGTGTAATCTGAGCAAGCAGATTTGAGGTTAGTAAAATGAGTAAAAAAGTAATCGTTTTTGGCATATTAGTTAAAAGTCTTTAATTTTCTGATGTTGTAATCAAACAATCAGTTAGTGTTATCTATTACCTAGGCTCTGAGCTTTTCTTGCTGCAATAGCAGCTTCTTCAGTATTCCCGGTTAATTCATAGGCTTTCGCTAAGTTAACGAAGATGTCAGCATTATTAGGTTGTAGTTCTGCACATTTTTTAAAATATTTTAAAGCATTTTGATGATTTCCCATGATTCCATAACAAGTTCCTAGTAATCTATTGGTCTCGTAATCGTTTGGTTGGAGTTGTAATGCTTGTTCTAAATATTGGGCAGAAGTCGAAAGATCATTCTTCTTTTCACCGTAGTATCTTCCAGCAGATCGAAGCGCTAAGAACTTATTAGATATTGCTTCAGTATATTGCGGATCTACAGCGAGGCTGGTATTATACATTTGTAATGCTTCTTCATATTTGTCTTGATAGAAGTATAAGTTTCCTTTAAGCAAGTAGGCGTTCACATAGTTGGGGTGGGCGGCAATCGCATTTGCTAAGTGGGTATGTCCTTTGTTGATTAATGCATCTCTTTCAGGACTTTCTGGTAAGTTTTTCACATAATCTCCTATCACTCCACCTGCCGCATTATTTACTTTTGCACTATTTTTTGAGGTCAATGCATCTGTGGTGAATAGCGTGTAATTATCCTTCCAGACGAGGTTCCTTTTTACCGTCATTATAGAATACACTGCTACAAGTACAGCGAGGGCTAAAAATCCAATTTTGGGTTTGCTTTTAAAAAGGAGTAAGGATACAAGCCCTGCAAATGCAAAGGAAGGCATAAAGATAAACCGTTCGGACATGTGTGTGCCAATCGGGAATACGATATTAGAAACTATACTAATCGTGATTAAATAATAGGCTGTAAAAAAGGCCCAAGTTTTCTTCTTTAGAATACCATAAATGCTAGCAATAAATAATCCAATATAACTGATTAGTCCAGCTAGTGCCATCGGGTTGCTGAACGTTTTTAAACTAATGTGATTAGGATAGTAATCATGTGTCAGTGGCCATGGAAATACCATTAAAGAAATATATTTCCATAAGGTGTAGCAGATTGTAGAAAACTTTTCAATACTTGTAAATGGCGTATACTGACCATTTACAATTTTGAGATAGGGGTTATTCATGAATTCTCCTGAAGGCACAGCTCCTAAGTCTAGACCTATGACAGAAGTTCTGATGATCATGAAAATTATCGCAGAAACTAGAAACGGAAGCACGGCTTGGATTGGCTTTTTGTAAAATACATATGCAATTAAAGGAGCGACTGCCACGAATGTAATTGCATTTTCTTTCGAAAGTAACCCCACAAAAAAGACGAGGCCACTGAATAGGTAATCTTTAAAAGTTAGGTTTTGAAACTGTTTTCGAGCCAATATGTAGACTGCAGAAATGCTTCCGAGCATGGCCATGATTTCATCTCGACCCTTAATATTAGCGACTGCTTCCGTGTGGATCGGATGCGCTAAGAAAATAGCAGCGAGTCCTAATGCGAGATATTGAGCGGTTTCTTTTTGGAATTTTTGTTGGAAAAGTAGTTGAGCAGTAAGGAATATGAGAATACTTAGAAAAGCGTAAAGTAGTATATTAATCAAATGGTGAATGAAAGGGCTGGTGCCGAAAATGGCTCTTTCTATCGCAAACATTCCAAGAGTGAAGGGTCGGTAACGTCCACCAGATACAAGCTTGTCTTTTCCTGATTCTCCAAAAAAACCATGAAAAGTATCTTTGGTAAATATATCTGCTAAACCACCAAAGCCTTTCTGGGTGAACTCATTATCTGTAATAACGATGGCATCGTCCAGTGCAAAATCATGACCTAAAGTATTCGCATATAAGATAAAACCTAATATGCCAAGACCAATAATGATCCACTTGTCTGTAAGAAGGAAGCTTTTATTTTTTGCTTTTTTTGCCAATGTGTTCAAATTAGCTCACAAATTATGAATTTTTATAATATGTTACGTCCTTTTAAGCAGTTCTTTGCTTATTTTTTTACCAAGCAATGTGCTATTTCGCTCGTTTTATCTATATGATCAGCAAAATGAGATGGTAACAATATAGATAGAACATGAAAACATCCTTTTGTTCGTAGCAAAAATCGAATGCGCTTATGAAGTATTTATCGACGTCTTAGAATTGTTAAAGCAAAAATGAAAATAACAAATTATAAGTTTTCCTATTTAAGTTGAAATAAAATTTACTTACCTTCCTACTTCATAAAATACCAACCAAATGAAGTACAAGTTTTGGGTTTTTATAGCCCTCATGTTTTCTACATTTTCGATTGGAGCGCAAGATGTAGACATTAAACTCTCTAGCACTTATGCTATCCAGAATGCTCATATCATTCAGAAGCCAGGCAAATCAATCGAAAAAGGGACATTAATTATTAAAGATGGAGTCATCATAGATGTAGGAACTAATGTTTCTATTCCTGCAGATGCCATTCTTGTTAAAGGTGATTCCATGTACGTTTATCCAGGATTTATTGACGCTTATAATAACATTGGCGAAAAAAAGAAAGAGGAGAAGAAAAACGAAGAAAAAATTGAAAATCCAGGTAATCCACCAAATGACAGAGCCGGAATTACACCAGAAAGAAGCCTATCTGAAGTGTTCGACGGCGGAGATAAGTCCATTGCAGAATGGAGAGAAGCAGGTTTTACAGCCAGTCTGAGTGCACCAAGTGACGGGATGTTACCAGGGAAGGCTTCCATTATCATTCACTCAGGTCACGATGCAAGTTCATCGATACTGAAAGAAAACATGGGAACCATCGGGACATTCCAAAGTGCTAACCGAATTTATCCAGCCACGATTATTGGCGTTATGGCGAAGTATCGCGATTTGTTTAGGCAGACAAGCTATGCGATGAAGCATGAATCGGCGTATAAAGCAAATCCTATAGGAATGGCAAGACCAGCTTATAATAAAAGCTTGATGGCGTTAATTCCAGTAGTTGATAAGTCTCAATACCTATATATGGAAGCGGAGAAATTAAAAGATATTTCTCACGCACTTACATTACAGAAAGATCTAGGCTTTAATATTGCACTTGTTAATGTAAAACAAGGAGGTCAGTATATCGACGTTATTAAAAGCCAAAAAATGCCGCTTGTTCTCAGTTTGGACATTCCAGAATCAAAGGATAAGAAAGACAAGGAAAAAGATGGTGACAAAAAAGAGAAAGGAGAGAAAGAGAAGGATAAGAAAGATGAAGACAAAGAGAAAAAAGAGTTAGATCCTGAAGTGGAAGCCATGAAGGTGAGAAGAGATAAAGCGATTATGGAATACCAATCGCAAGCTGCTCTTTTTGCTAAGAATGGAATCGAATTCGGTTTTTCAGGGAAAGACATCAAAGGAAAAGACGTAAAGAAAAACGTTAAAATCATGATGGAGCAGGGAATCACAGAAGATCAGATTTTGACTTCACTAACATTGACTCCTGCTAAAATGCTAGGCGTTTCGAATGTGCTGGGAAGTCTAGAAAAAGGTAAAATCGCTAATCTGTTTATTGCAACAGCACCTTATTTCGATGAAGATTCTAAGATCAAGTATGTCTTCGTAGAAGGGGAGCAATTCGAATATGAAGTGAAGAAAAAGAAGGCGAAGCAAGAAGGGAAAGAAGGCACGATTACAGGTCTTTATGCTTGTACAATCGATGTTCCTGGTGATCAAAGAAACATTACGATAAGTATAGCGAAGTCGGATGATAGTTATACTTTAATTATTGAGAATGAAGGTGATGAAAAAGAAATTGATGATTTTACTATTGATGGAAATAGAGTATCCTTCCCGATGGAGATTAATGAAGATGGGTTCACAATGAAATTAAAATATGATTTCACTATTGATGCCGGAGAAATAGATGGAAGTGTTATAGCCGGTGAATTTGGCTCGTTTCCTTTAAAAGGTGAAAGAACAGGAGATCCTAAACTTTAAAACGAAAGAAAAATGAAATACATAATATATACCATATTAATGTTTTGCTGTTTTGGTGCTTTTGCTCAAGAAACAGGAAATGTATTAATCAAAAATGCAACTGTAATTACAGTTACTAAAGGCACACTTGAAAATGCAGATGTGCTTATTACAAATGGTAAAATTGCTAAAATAGGAAAGGGGATTTCCGCTGGAAGCGATACCAAGACAATAGATGCTACAGGCCAATTTGTTATGCCTGGTATTATCGATGCGCATTCACACATAGCATTGGATGCTGTTAATGAAGCAACTGATCCAAGTACTGCACATGTGTGGGTAGGAGATGCACTCGATCCGTTCGATGTATCTATTTATAGAGCTTTAGCAGGAGGTGTAACAACTTCTCATGCAATGCACGGTTCGGCTAACGCTATCGGTGGCCAATGTGAAACTATTAAACACCGATATGGTGTGATGGATCCTAATGAACTAAGAATGGTTGGCGCTCCTCGTACGATTAAGTTTGCACTCGGAGAAAACCCAATGAGAGTTCATGGTGAAGGAAGAGGAATTGTTCCAAGAACTAGAATGGGTGTTGAACAAGTATTTAGACGTTCATTCTCAGAAGCTAAAGAATACATGGAAGAATGGGATGATTATAATTCAGGAAAAACGAAAGTGCCTCCAGTTTATGATTTGAAAAAGGAAACTGTTGCAGATATTCTTAAAGGTGATATCATTATTCACTGCCACTCTTATAGAGCGGATGAAATTTTGATGTTGATGAATGTTTGTAAAGACTTCGGCATAACTAAGTTATGTTTTCAGCATGTCAATGAAGGATTTAAGGTAGCTCCTGAACTAGCGGCTTTCGGAGCAGGCGCTTCGGTTTTTGCTGACTGGTGGGCTTATAAATTCGAAGTTTATTATTCTACTGCTTTTAATGCAGCGATTTTGCTAAGAAATGGTGTGGTAGCATCGATCAACTCTGATTCAGGAGAACTGATTAGACACTTGTATCACGAAGCAGCGAAGACGCAGCGATATGGTGGACTAACTGATGAGGAAGCACTTTCTTTAATCACGATTAATCCTGCTAAGCAATTAGGGATCGATGATAGAGTAGGCTCATTAGAGGTTGGAAAGGAAGGCGATGTCGCGATTTTTAGCAAACATCCACTTTCTGTTTATGCAATTCCTCAGTATACCATTGTAGATGGTGTTGTTCGATTTGATATCAACAATGATCCTGCAGATATGAGAATTGACATTAACCCAGAAGATGAAGTTTCAACTTTTTTCGAAAACACGAAGCATCATGATCATGACAATTGTATGAGAGATGCAATGGAATTATTCACAGAGAAATAAAATAAAATGAAAATTATAAATATAGCATTTGCATTTTTCTGTTTGATCAGTCTAAATGCACAACAAATTGCCAAGTCAACATACGGTACCTTTTTATTAAAAGGTGCAACCGTTCATACCATCACGAAAGGAGATATTCAAGCAGATGTTCTTATCCAAGACGGAATGATAAAAAGTGTTGCATCTGGAATCACAGCTCCAGCTAATGCAGAAGTAATCGATGTTTCAGGAAAACATATATATCCTGGAATGATAGATGCTGGGACAACTTTAGGATTAGTGGAAGTTAGTTCTATTTCGTTAACTAATGATAACAATGAAATTGGTGATTTAACACCTCACGTGGAAGCATTAACAGCGATTAATCCAAGTTCAGTTCTTATCCCTGTCACTAGAGTAAGTGGTGTGACAACTGTCATTGCAAAGCCGGCAGGTGGATTATTTGCTGGGACAGCTTCTTTAATAAGCTTAGTAGGTTATACGCCAGATCAGATGTACGCAGGTTTCAAAGGTGTGGTTCTGAATTTCCCTTCATCTGGAAAGAGAGGAAGAAGAGATAGGAGATCTGATGAAGATATCAAGAAAGACACTGAGAAAGCAATTAAGAATCTGGATAAAATATGGACACAAGCGGAAGCGTATGCTGCGATGAACAAGGATAAATCTATTGCTGATTATAATCCAGAAATGGAAGCATTGAAATTAGTTGTGAATGGTGAGCGTATGTTAATGGTAGAAGTCAATAAGAAAGACGACATCTTAACGGCAATCAAGTGGTTAAAAGGTAAGGATATCAAAGCCGTTTTGACAGGTGTTACAGAAGGATATAAAATAGCAAAAGAAATTGCAGATTCTGGACTTCCAGTTATTACAGGTCCGATGTTAGCAGTTCCAGCAAGAGCTGAAGCAGCATATGATGCAAGTTATACCAATCCAAGTATTATGCTCAAGGCCGGAGTTAAAGTAGCAATACGTTCCGATGATACGGAAAATGTAAGAAACTTACCGTTCAATGCAGGATTTGCTGCAGCTTATGGCATGGGTGTAGAAGAAGCATTAAAAGCGGTAACCATTGTTCCCGCTGAGATCTTTGGTGTTGCTGATAAATACGGAAGCATAGAAGAAGGAAAAATGGCTAGTCTCTTTGTTTCTGACGGTGATCCATTCGAAACGAAAACTCAAATATTGAATTTGTTTATCAACGGATGGAACGTTCCGATCGAAAGTAGACATACTTTACTTTATGATGAGTTTATAGAAAGAAGCCCAGGATTAAATAAGAAGTAGGGATTACTTATTAAAATAAGAAAAGAATCTTCATAGTCTCCGTTTAGTGAGGCTATGGAGATTTTTTATTTAAGGTAGTTTTTCGCAATAGGTTCCTATCTTTCTCATTGATTTTGCGAAAAAATATTATTGAGATGAATTATTCCTCACCCATGTCTATTCCCAATTGGCTGAGTAGAAACGAAGCATTAAAGTTTTCGCAAATACCTTGTTTTACTTTATAGTCAAATACCAATTCTCCATCAGCATAGTCTATATCGAAGTAATAGTTAGCAATTCCTTCTGGAATCTCCAGACCAAGTTCTGCCAGTTTAATATCATGCGTTGCAATCATCGAATAAGTCTTTTCTGCAAGTAACCGTTTCGCAATTCCGATAGAGCCAATTAATTTGTCACGACTATTAGTACCTCTCAGCATTTCATCGATCAATATAAAACACTGTGCATCTGTTTTTAGAATATCAAGTATCATTTTGATCCGATTAAGCTCCGCTTTAAAAGTAGATACACTTTCTTCGAGAATGTCTTTTATTCTCATGTAACTGATTAATTTTACAATAGGAAAGCTTAGAGATTTAGCCGCCACTCTTGTGCCAGTATAGCCCAGAATCATGTTGATTCCCAGTGTTCTCAATAAAGTACTTTTTCCTGACATATTGGAACCAGTAACGATATTCAAATATTCACCCTTCTGAATGCTGAAATCATTTCCAACATTTTCTTCAGATGGAATTAGAGGGTGCTTGATGTCAATGGCGGCAAGACTGAAATATTCTTCCTCGATGGTTGGCATAGTGTAATGAGGATGATTGTAAGACCAGTTAGCTAGTCCACTAAAAGCCTCCATTTCTCCAACAAATTCGAAAAGTTCATTCAACTTTCCAGCATGCTCTTCTTTCCAGCCTACCAGTTTATACAAGACTCTGAAATCCCACAAAAACATTCCGTTCAGAATGATAGCAGGAATGAAGTTTAGCCGATAATCAAGTTGTTCTATAATTTGTTGCAGCTGTTTTAGTACTTTCGTAGAACTATCCTTTTCAGCGGATACTTTGAATTTTTCAACTTGCGTTTTTAGCAAAGGTGAAGTCCATTGCTCTGAAAAGATAGTATCTAATGCATCTCCATAACTTCTAAGCATAATACTTGCATTAGAAAGTCTGCCTTGAACATGAGTAGTTTCTTTTACTTTTCTAAAGGTCAATACCAAATTGAACATGAAAAATACAGATGCGAAGATATTCGCTATGTCTATATTGATAAAATAGAGAGTTGCAACGGCTAGCCAAATAATTGGCAATGCTTTTCTGTATAAGTTTAATACCTTCCCCTGTACAAAATTTAATTCCAATTGTAATTCGGCATCTATCTCTTTAGCAAAGTCACGTTTTTCTCCATTGACGAATTCGAAAAGGGTGTTCGCAAAATCTTGCCTCCAATCCAATTTTTGTTCTAGTTCAAGAATAGCACTTTGACGATCAGCTATTTCTTTTTTAGTTGGAAGTGTTAAGAATAGCTGACTTAGGTAGTGAATACCATTAAAAGTTTTTGCTCTATTGATTAAGCTATACATGCTATTAGCTCCGAAAATATCAAGATCATCGGTATACAAATGATGTGGTTGTTCAAATTTTTCGCCATCATAATATCCATTATCGAAGGTTTCTATGGTACTGATCTCATTCTCATTAATCCAGATGAGGTGTTCGGATTTTCGAACTAGCTTATCATATTTTTGCTGTCGGATTACGGCTTGAACAAAAAATATGATAGCAATGACTAGACCTATAATAACGGCATAAACATTTAGCTGAGCTAGGAAATACATTAGAGGTATAACCACTAAGAAAATAGCCAGACGTAAATAAGAATATTGAGAGCTGAGCTTTTTATTTTCAACTAAGGACTTCTTGAATTCTTCTATTCTGTCTTCATAGGTGGATATAATATGATCCTGTTCTCGGTACCTCATCGCGCAAATTTATGCTTTTAGCGTGCATTATCAAATAGATGGGTATTTATAAATAAGGTGTTTGTTTTTGCGCTAGGTTAAAGAGAAACTTTTAGTACAGCTACAAAGAGAAGAAGTAATATTTATTCATTTAATATCTTTAATGTAGCCGGCACATGGAAAAAAGATATTTTGATGTGTTAGATTTTTATCAAAAAAAAACTCACAGTTACATTCGTGTAACCGTGAGTTTATATTTTTTTAAAACTTGATTCTTCTACATAAAGAAATCTAAGTTGTTTATTCTCCTGCTTTTCTTGCTATCATTTGATCTACACCTCCTGTGAAGTCAGCTACAGTCTTAGCATAACCAGTCTTTCCTAAAGCCTCAATATTGAATTGATTAGTAGCTTCTACTTTATCTAAGTTAAAAACCCAGATCGTAGGAAATCCTCTCACACCAAAAGCTTGCTGAAGATTAGCGTTTTGTTGTCTATATTTTGTAGGAATTTGAGTTCTACGTGGAAAATCCAATTCTAATAGAACCACATTTTCATTTGCCCATTTTTTAAATTCATCATGAACAAAAACATTGGCACTTAGCCTCTTACACCATCCGCACCAATCACTTCCTGTGAAATTAGCAAGAATTGGCTTTCCTGTTTGCTTAGAGATTTCATATGCTTCATCTAAGTTTACTAACCAACCATCCTGATGAGCTGAGTAATCTGACTTGTCTTGAGCAAGAATTGCAGTACTAGAGAATGCAAATATTGCTAATATAAATATTTTTAAAAATGAACTTTTCATGTTAATATATTTTACTGCAGTTTTCATATCTTCTTCAAATATAAGGAATTGTATTAAATCCTATACAAACATAAGACCATTTTATAAGAAGTGTTCCCTACAATACAAACTATAATATTTTGTTAACATTTAGCTTTTTAACTTAGTTCATTAACGGCTAGCATTTTTTTATATGTAATTTCGCGCAAAATTACCTTATGGAATCCATTAAGAATCAATTAATATTTTTCTTGCTTATACTTTCCTATAGCGTTGCCTATAGCCAAACTGGCCAAGTAAAAACCGTACTAACAGATAATGAATCCATGCCTGTTATATATGCTAATGCAGTCCTATATAATTCAGTAGATTCTACAATTACAAAAATCGAAACCTCTGATGATCAAGGGGTAGTGAATTTTGCGAACATTCCTTATGGAAGGTATTATTTAGAAGCAACATATGTAGGTTATAATGACCTAAGGAAATCTAATATTGACCTAAATGAGAATCAAAGAATAGTCGATCTAGGAAAATTGGTTTTCGAAGCTTCTAGTGTGCAGTTAGCAGAAGCTGTTATAACTGCGAACAGAGTTTTAGTAGAAATAAAGCCAGATCGAACCGTTTTTAATGTGGAAGGAACTATTAATTCTGTAGGTGATAATGGGATGGGGTTATTGAGAAAGGCACCTGGTGTTCTTGTTGATAACAATGATAACATTTCTGTGCTCAGCAGATCTGGAGTCCTGATCTATGTAGACGGAAGGAGATTGCCGCTTTCTGGAGATGACCTAGTAGCTTACTTGACTAATCTTCCTGCAGAACAGATAGATAGAATAGATATCATCACTAATCCTGGAGCAAAGTACGAAGCTGAAGGGAACGCTGGTATCATAGACATAAGATTGAAAAAAGATAAAAACCTAGGTTATAATGGTTCCTTCGGTATTAATGCTAGTCAAGGTAGATATTCTGTAGGAGGTGTGAATGCATCTGGAAATTATAGAAATAAGAAAGTGAATGTATTCGGAACATTGGGCAGTGGCATGGGAGAAAAGTATCACGAAACCAATTTCATAAATCGTCAGAATAATTTCATTTTAAATGAAAACTCACTAGATCTAGGGACCTATAATTTTACAAACTATAAAGTAGGGACAGACTTTTTTATAACGCCTAAGCAGACCATTGGAATCTTGGTTACAGGAGGAACTGGCCATAACAATTCTAACAGCACCAATACGACGGATATTTCTTCTGAACAGTCCGCTGGAAAAATTGATAGTATACTTTATGCGAAGAATGAAGGTGATGCGAATAGAAATAATATTAATGTCAATGTTAACTACGCCTTTTCTGACAAAGTCCAAAACGTGATCGTCGATTTCGATTACGGCATTTATAATAATAACAATAACACTTTACAGCCTAATCAATATTTTGATCCGACGAGTACGAATTTACTCTCTGAGTTTAATACAGCCTATGAGACTCCTGTGAATATTGATATTTTAACATTTAAGGTAGATTACGACCACGATTTATTTGGAGGCAAAGTGGGATTAGGGACTAAGTTGAGTAAGGTCGGGACAGATAATACTTTCCGTTTTTATAATGTAGAAAATGGTAGTCAAGTCATTAACAATAGACGATCTAACCAGTTTGACTATACGGAAAATGTATATGCAGCTTACCTGACTTATGCTAGGCCGATCACTAAGAAATTATCAGTTTCTGCTGGTGTAAGAAGTGAAATCACAGATGCAACAGGAAACCTCCAAGCGTTTCTCCCAGAACTACAAGAGCCGCCAGTTGAATTAAATTATACGAATCATTTTCCGACGGTAGGATTAACTTATCAGATTAATCAAATGAATACCGTATCTCTTAATTATGGCAAAAGAATCAATAGACCAGATTACAATGTTTTGAACCCGTTCAATATTCAGTCTAGTGAGCTTTCTTTTAGAAAAGGAAATCCCTTCTTGAGACCTGAGATCGTTAACAATTTAGAGCTTGGATACTCTTTGTTTTATCGTTATAATTTGAAATTGAGCTACAGCAAAACTTCGGATCAGATAACCCGATTAATTGCTCCAGATGATACCAATCCTAAAGCAGGTTTCATCACTTGGGAGAATCTTGCTGAGCAAGAATTATTTAGTGCGAATATTTCAGCACCAGTTGATATTAAAAAATGGTGGAACATGTACCTTAATGTTAATGCGGCTTACATTGACAATCAAGCGGACTATGGAGAAGGTGCAATTGTAGATGTCCAGACATTTACTTACAGTATTTTCCAACAGTCGACTTTCACTTTGCCAGCTGGATTTAAAGGAGAAATTTCAGGATATTATTCTGGTCCTGGTGTATGGGGAGGTGTCTTCAAGTATGGTCCTACATGGAGTTTGAATCTTGGATTGCAGAAAATATTCTTAGATGATAAGTTGAATATGAAATTGAGCATGAATGACTTGTTTTATAAGTCAGGATGGTCTGGAAAATCAGAATTTAATGGATTAGTTTCAGAAGGAATGGGTCAGTGGGATAGCAGAAAAGTAGCATTAAGTCTTAGCTATAATTTCGGAAATTCGAACGTGAAATCGAGAAAAAGAAAAACAGGAATAGAAGAAGAAGCTAATAGAGTTAGCAATTAAGGAAATAAAGGCGAAAGTATATCCTAAAGATTTCTTACTTTTAGCGCCGTGAGCTCTTTTAATATTAATCGAAGAAATTTTCTAAAGTCGACCTCAGCGTTAACTGCACTGTCCTTTTTAGGTCAGCATGGCTATGACTTGATTCGTTCATTTGACAACATGAAAGTGGGTGTCATCGGAACGGGCTGGTATGGTAAGAGTGATGTTTTTCGATTGATCCAAGTTGCAGAAGTGGATGTTGTCGCCATTTCAGATGTGGATGAGATGATGTTAGACCATGCTGCGACGATGATAAGTGAAAGACAGAAAAGCAAAAAGAAACCTCGGATCTATAGAAATTACGAGGAAATGCTGAAACAGCATAAGTTCGATTTGATTTTAATCGGAACTCCTGATCACTGGCATGCTCTGAATGCGATCTCCGCTATTCAAGCTGGAGCTCATGTATACTTGCAGAAACCAGTAAGTACAGATGTACTAGAAGGAGAAGCAATTTTGAGCCAAGCGAGGAAATACAATCGAAAAGTTCAGATTGGAACTCAGCGAAGAAGTACACCACATCTTATTCAAGCCAAGAATGATATCGTAGAAAAAGGACTATTAGGGAAAGTCGCTCATATAGAAGTCTTTAGTTACTACCATATGCGCTTTAGAGGAAACCCTCCAGCGGAAGAAATACCATCTTATTTTGATTATGATTTATGGTGTGGCCCCGCGCCGATGAGAACTTTCGATGGATTACCACATAGAAGGTGGAGAGCCTATATGGAGTATGGGAATGGAATAATGGGGGATATGTGTGTACATATGCTAGATGCGGTGAGATGGATGCTAGGTCTTGGATGGCCTTCTAGGATTTCATCTGCTGGTGGAATCTATGTTCAGAAAGAAAGCAATGCTAATATAACAGATACACAAACGGCCATTTTCGAATATCCAGATCTAAATGTGCTATGGCAGCATAGAACATGGGGCAAAGCACCAGATCCTGATTATCCATGGGGTTTCAAAATCTATGGAGAAAATGGAGTGTTAAAAGGTGATGTACATAAGTATGAGTTTGTTGGAAATGATAATAAGGTCATCAGGGGCGATGCCGTTCTAGAAAAAGAGTTATTTCCAGAAGATGTAGGCGAAAAAGGGATTGAAATACATGCTGCTCCTGCGACCAGAGGTCATATGCTTGATTTATTATCGTGTATAGAAACTGGTAATAAACCAGTTGCTGACATAGAAGAAGGCTTAATTTCTAGCGCGTCTTGTATTTTGGCAAATGTTTCGATGGACTTGGGAAGACCTGTAAAATATGATCATTTGAATCGCGTAATAGTTGATGATTTAGAAGCAAGCAAATTATTACAGCGTGCGTACAGAAAAGGCTATATTCATCCAGAAAAATATCTCTAATTTTACATCATGTCAGTTATTGGAAGTGATTTACAAAAGGCAATAGATTTGCTGTTAAAGGATGAGTTAGTAGCTATTCCTACAGAAACAGTATATGGCTTAGCGGGAAATGCACTAAGTGAAGTAGCAATCACTAAAATATTTGAAGTAAAGAACAGGCCATTCTTTGATCCATTGATCATTCATACGAACGATCTAGGTAAAATATCTGCGCTTATAAAAAATATTCCCGACGAGGTGAAAGCATTAGCGGCTCAGTATATGCCGGGGCCATTGACCATTCTTCTTGAGAAAACGGACCTCATTCCAGAGTTAATTACGGCAGGATCGAATAAGGTAGCCGTACGAATACCTGCTCACCCACTTACCCTTAAACTATTAGCAGCCTTAGACTTTCCATTGGCTGCGCCAAGTGCTAATCCGTTCGGATACATTAGCCCAACCACCGCAGAACATGTGAATGCTCAATTAGGTGAAAAAATAAGCTATATTCTAGATGGTGGCCCATGTACTGTAGGACTAGAATCTACTATAGTAGAGTGGCGAGAAGATCATTTTCATGTTTTGAGGAAAGGAGGTGTGCCTCTAGAACAGCTAGGTGAGAATGTGACCTTCGAAGAACATTCGACGAGTAACCCTTTAGCACCTGGAATGCTGAAAAGTCACTATTCTCCTCGGATACCACTGATCATAGAACCTAGCCTAGAAGACTTAGAAGAATACAATATAGAAAGAATCGGTGTGCTAACTTTTCAGCATCCTCATAAGATGATCCCTTTGGAAAATCAACTCATTCTTTCTAAAACTGGAGATGTGAACGAAGCCGCTAGGCATTTGTTTTCTTATATGCATGAGTTAGATGAAATGGATATTGATCTGATAATCGCAGAATATGTACCTGATGAAGGTCTAGGAAAAGCGATCAATGATAAGTTGAAAAGGGCGGCGATATGAGAATGTTGTTGTTTTTTTTATTGCCAATTTTTTTAACAGCACAGAATTTTACAACATCAGATATTTCGAATGGCTATGCTCTGGATGGTGATGATGTTGTTTTCTTATTTAGTGAAAATGTCTATGATGTTCAGCCTGAGAAAGTTGTTGTTACGGGTTCGTTCAGAGGTTGGAGTCAAGACATGGATGATATGAAGTGGCAGTTAAATAAGGAGGAAGATTATTGGACTTTAAAGGTTAAGAATGTCAATTTTGAGCAATTGAAGCCACAAGATGGTTTTAAATATAGAATTAATAATGGTCAATGGCTAGATCCACCACGTTCAGCGACCAATGCAAAGGGTGGAAATTTAATACTTATGAATCATATTGAAGCGCCATATTTAAAGGCAGAAATAATAGATAATAGAACATTATGGGTTACGGTGAGGGGAATGGATAAATCCTTTGTACCATCTGATTACGAGCTAAAGGATTGGAAAGGTAAGGAGATAAAAATCGATGCAGTTCTTCCTAATACAGAAGAAACTCTACTGGTCCACACCAGTGAATCTTTTGATAAGAAAAGGGTTCATTATTTTTCATTTGATGATGTAGAAGTTACGTGTTCTTTTGATGGATGGTATCGAATGTTATATAGTGATAAACATTTAGGAGCGAATGTGAGTGAAGATAAAAAGACAACCGATTTCCGTGTTTTTTCCCCTAGAGCCACAAGTGTGAAATTATTCCTTTACAAAGATGGAGGTGGTGAGGCCTATGATGTTCAAGAAATGCAAGAAGACGAAAGCAGTGTTTGGGAATATAAAGCCAAAGGAGATCTAGCCGGAATCTACTATGATTTCAAAGTTGAGATGCCTGATTTCGAGGAATATGATGGCCATGTTTCTGATCCATATGCACGTGTTCAAGATGGTTCTTTCGGACGCTCGAGAGTTACTTATGCGACGAAAGCGGCCACTCCACTCAAGAATGGAATTCCGGCGATGGAAGATGTAGTAGCTTACGAAGTTCATTTGATTGACTTCACAGATCAGTTACCAGTTGATGATCAAATCAAAGGTAAGATGCCAGCGATGATCAAAACAGGATTGAAAAACACTAGAAATGAAGCGATAGGTTTTGATTACTTGTTAGATTTGGGAGTAAATGTCCTTCATTTGATGCCTATGCAGGAGTTTTTTAATTATCCAGAGGAAGTCTGGAAAGCATCATTTCAGGATGATGAATACATGAAAAAGTATGGTATTGCAGAAGAGAATTATCAGTGGGGATACAGAACTACACATGCATTTGCTGTAGAATCTACCTTTAGATCGAAAGGAGAAGAACCAGGAAAAGAAAGAGAGGAATTTAGAGATTTAGTACAGGCATTTCACGAAAAAGACATTGCTGTAATCATTGACATCGTGCCGAATCATACAGGAGAAGATATGGACGGTGGATCGAATTATCTCAATTTCAATGTATTCGGGAAAGATTATTATTATAGGACCAAGAACTTTAAGCATATCGGAGCTTTCGGAAATGAAGTGAAGACAGAAAACCGTCCGATGGTGCAGCGATGGTTGATAGACCAGTGTAAGCATTGGATTGAAGAATTCGGAGTAGATGGATTTAGAATAGATCTAGCTGGACAGATCGATCGCCAGACGCTAATAGCTTTGCGGAAAGCATTAGGCGATGATATCATCATATATGGCGAGCCGTGGATCGGGTCGAATGATCCTGATTTCGAAGCAAATCCTTCATGGGATTGGTACAAGCACAATGCACCGATAACCTTTTTTCAAGATGACTCTAGGACAGCTTTCAAAGGAACGACGAACACTCCTGTGAATAAGCAGTATGATCGTGGATGGCCAGGTGGGAATTATGCATTTCGTGGCGATGTAATGAAAGCTTTGAGTGGAGGTTTTCCAGATGATACTACCTTGCTAAGTGGGATTAACTACCTCGATATTCATGATAACTGGGCACTTGCAGATCAGTTTGCATTGCATGACTGGGATGGCAGAAAAGGAGTAGATGAGAATCGATATAAAATGGCTGCATTGCTATTGCATACTTCACTTGGTCCAATTGTACTCCATGGAGGTTCTGAATTTATGCGTAGCAAAGGCCTTGCAGAATTGAGAGAGGTTGTTAAAGTGATGAATGATGGGCAAGAATTAGCTTTTCATGGAAAGGGAGATACGTACAACATGAGATTGCCTAACAATTTTATCTGGGAAAATGTAGGCTCTACGGAAATTTGCGACTATAAAGGAATGCATGATTACTGGCAAGGATTGATAAAATTTAGGCTTAGTGAAGAGGGAGCTATCTTCAGGTTAGCAGAACATCCTCATTATTCTTATTTTCATTGGATTGCCCCGAGGGATGAGAAAGCGCTGGGATATATCATTGCGGACAGGGTTCTCGTCTTGTTAAATTCTGCGGAGTATGATTTTACATTTTATATCCATGAATTATCTGAGGGGAATTGGAAATTGATCGGAAACAATGAAGCTTTCGATCATGTGAAAGGTGTTTCAGGTGATTACAGTATCTTGAAAGGTGGAGATCATGCCATTAATTTGCCGCCCGAAGGTATGCGAGTTTGGGTAAAGCAATAATAGTATTTGGAAGGTTTTATTAGAGGTCAATTTCGAACAACTTTATGTTGATCTAGTTGTTTTAATAGTGGAAAGTGTGATTGAATTTAGAGAAAACTTTTTCTTTTTTTCTGTAGGTACAAATATGCAATTTCAATGATTAAATGAAATAATAAACTGATTAAACGTGAAGAATACAAAATTATATAATCTACTTTTTGCTGGTGTTGTGATGTTAGGACTGAATGCTTGTGCTACGACTTCGATACCTAAAGATGCAGAAGCGGTTAAACCATTTGACAAAGAAAAATATTTGGGTACTTGGTATGAGATTGCCAGATTGGATTTCAAATTTGAAAAGAACTTGGACAATACGACTGCTACCTATTCTTTAAATGACAACGGTACGATTAAAGTTGATAACAAAGGATACAATACCAAAAAAGAAAAATGGACACAATCCGTTGGGAAAGCAAAGTTTGTTGGAGATGATGATATTGCCATGCTTAAAGTTTCGTTTTTTGGACCTTTTTATTCTGGTTATAATGTGATTGCGCTGGATGATGATTATCAATATGCGATGGTTGCTGGTAAGAACCTGGATTATTTATGGTTGTTGTCTCGTGAACAGGAAATGCCTGAGGATATTAAAGCGGAGTATCTAAAGATTGCTGAAGAGATTGGATATAATACCTCGGATTTGCTATGGGTTAATCAAGGTATGGAGAAGTAAGGACTTTAGAAAGAGGCTAGTAAGTCTATGTGGCTTTCGCCATGTCACAAAAATGCCAGTAAAAGTAAGAAGACCCGATTTTCATGCAGGTAGGGATTTTTGTTGAAACTCATACTTAATCTAGCTTTTACAGGAAACTGCATAATATAGTTTCTGATTCTTTTATATTTACTACCTTCTTGGAAACAGTATGAAAAGAACATTAGCCAAATATAGAGAAAGTGCGTTTCATGCCTTTATTAAGAAGCATGAGAAGTATGCTCCTTTGCTCTTCTTTGTTGGTGGATTTATTTTTGATTCGCTTACACTTGGAAGAATAGACCGAACTTACGATCTAGTAGTCTTGTGTTTTCATATGACTTTTTTAAGTCTAACCCTTTACTTATACAACTTAGTGGATGACGGTAAGTGGAAAGACACTATTATAGATCGGTACCAAGATTATTTTCCATTGGCCATTCAGTTCTTTTTCGGAGGACTTTCGAGTGCTTATGTTATTTATTTCTTTAGAAGTGTTTCGTTAACGAAGACGGCTTACTTTTTTATCATTCTACTGGCCTTACTTTTTGCCAATGAATTTCTGAAGAAAAGGATTTCCAATAAGTACTTACAATTCAGTGTCTACTATTTTATAAGTTTCACTTTTTTCACCTTCATGATCCCTGTCTTTATCAAGCAAATGAACGTGTGGATATTTCTGCTCTCTGGTCTTGTAAGTTTAGTCAGCACACTGCTTTTAATTACAGTCATTTATCGAAAAAGCCCTAGTACAAGAAAGGAAGTACACTTAGGTAAATTGATAGGAATCGTGATGTCTATCTATGTATTGATCAATTTATTTTACTTTTTCAAGCTCATTCCTCCTGTTCCTCTGGCATTATATGATGGTGTAGTAGCACATGATGTTTATAAAGAAGATAATAAATATGTAGTTACCTACGAAACGGATGTATGGTATAAGTTTTGGAGAAAGCACAGGGCGAAGTATATTCAAGAACCTGGTGAAAACGTCTATATTTTCTCTTCCATTTTTGCTCCGACGGCTTTAGAGAAATCGATATTTCATCGCTGGAATTATTATAATGAAGTGTCGGAAAATTGGGAAGTAGTGGATAATATCGGATATGATATTACAGGTGGCCGAGATGGCGGTTATCGAGGTTATACCTACAAAAATAATGTTAAGGAAGGTTTATGGAAGGTGGAAGTACTTACTGAAGAAGAGCTGGTTCTAGGTGTTATTAGTTTTGAAATAATTGAGGATCCATCTTTAAAGCCTAGGGGCGTGGTCGTTAAGGAATTTTAATAAACGGAAAATGAAAATAGGCTACGACGATTATTATCAAACAGAAAATTTATTTGGAAAGGCTTATCCTGAATTGATTCAGTTTTACAAAAGTATTCAGGTAAAAGGAAGACTGCTAGATTTGGGTTGTGGTCAAGGCCGAGATGCTATTCCATTGGCGAAATTAGGATTCGACGTAACAGGAATAGATCACTCTCGAGTCGGAATCGATCAACTTAATAAAATCGCAAAGGCTCAAAATTTGTCCCTTGTCGGATTCGTAGATGATATTTATACTTACTCGGATTTCGATCAATTTGAATTTATACTTTTAGATAGCATGTTTCATTTTGGGAAGAAGGAAATTGAAAAGGAAAAAGCATTATTAAATCGATTACTCACAAAGGCTAAGTCGGAGACCATCATCACAATCTGTATTCAGAAAGTAGGAAAGAAATTGGAAACGCTGGAATCTATTGTGTCGGCTAGAGCGGATGTAGAACCGATTGCGCAGACTGAATTAATCTACAAGTTTGTAGATAAAGCATCGAATCATAGCTCGGAAACGAAATATGAAATGCTTACAATCAGGAAGGCTTAAGCACATATTAATTGAGCCACCTTTCCCGACATTCCTTTAACATTGACCAAATATTAGGCACCACATCTTCACGTGTTTCGTATGTTGCATTTGTCAATAAATAGACCTAGTATGAATTTAAGATTTATCGTTTTGTATATGTTTTGCTTGCCAGTTTTTATGATAGGGCAAGATCTATCTGAAGGTCTTATGGTCAATGATCTAAGTCTTCACCCAATGCAAGACATTGAGAAACCGGCCTACTTAAGTACGATCATAGATCCTTCCTTCGGGACAACCATTAGAAGAATTTCAAATGCTGGAGCAGGTGAAGTAATTGTCCCGATGTACAGTACGATCCAAGCTTGGAATGCGGATGAATCAATGATGATTTTATACAATCAGACGGCTGGACATCATGAATTATTAGATGGAATGAATTATCAATTTATAAGGTCTCTTGATGATGTTTCACCTGATGATATAGAGCAAATATTTTGGGATTTTAATGATCCGAATATTTTTTACTATCCTGATAATTCGACTAAAGATTTCATTAAGTATTCCGTAAGTGATCAATCTAAAGAAACACTTGTAAATATGATAGAAGTGTCAGCATGTGGTGGCGGGATTAGTATGGGAAATGACATCCAAATGATGTCTTGGGATTCCGATGTCTTCACTTTTCGATGTGAAAATGCAACTGGGTATTGTTACCGAATCTCGACAAAGGAATTGACGACTTTTGAAATATCAGAATTGAATTATACGGCACCAACAGTTGCACCAAGTGGGAATAGATTTTATCATGAAACTCATGTTTACGATAGCCTAGGGAATAAGGTTTTAGACTTAAATGTCAATAAATCAGAGCATTCTAGCATTGGTAAGCTAGCGAATGGAAACGATGCCTATTTCGCGATCGCATTTGCCGAAGGACCTAATGGTGGCTGCATAGGAGACATCATTGCGCATGATTTAACAACAGGCGAGTGTATTCCGGTGATTAGCGAAAGTCAGGGTTATGATTATCCGCAGTCAGGTACGCATATTTCATCTCTCGCTCATAAAAATACAGAAGGTGGATGGCTTGCCGCGTCTATGATGGGATATGATAAAGATGGCCAAGAATTGTTAGACCAAGAACTGGTTATTGCGAAAGTAGAAGATGGAAATATTAAAGTTTGCAGAATAGGACATCATCGAAGCGATGAAGATCAGTTTGATTATTGGGGAGAACCGCATGCTGTGATTAGCCCTAGCGGAACGCGAGTATTATTCGGGTCTGACTGGAGTGGCGCGGAAGATGGCGAATCGGTAGATTCTTATGTGGTGGAGCTTCCTTCGTTTTCGACCTCTTCAGCTGTAGGCGGTTTAAATTTGAAGCCTGCTACCTTTAAAATATACCCTAATCCTGTCCATGAACGTGCAACATTAGTTTTTGAAGATAGTAGTCAGATGAGCATAATGGTTTATGATATTAATGGCCGGAAATTGATACAAGAAAATTTCAATGGGAATCGCTATGAAATCAATACAGAAAGACTCGGTGCTGGATTGTATTTCTTTACGGCAACAGATGGAGTAGGTGCTGCTATGAAAGGGAAGTTTGTGAAAAACTAAGTTCTTGCGCCCTCAGCAGCCTAAAAAGTGTCTCATTTTATAGGACCTCGCTCTTAAGAGTGAGGCAAGACATTTCATGGTACAAAGCTCTCCTTATATCTTAACCACTTTCACAGACCTTGTTCCATTAGAACCTAGCATTCTGACAAAGTAATTCCCAGACGGGTAACTTCTCATATCTATTCGCAATTGATGAGATGCAGATTCAAACTTTCGATTACTCACCACTTGGATTTCTCGGCCTAAGCCATCATGCAGACTGATCCGCTGATAAGATGTCTCTGTTTCAAATTCTATTGTAAATACATCCGATATTGGATTCGGATAAGCCGTTAATTTTTTCGAACCAATAATATCCTCTACCGCACTTGGTGCAGCACATGTAGATGCAATAGGAATGTAACTGAACTCATCATGGAACATATCTTTTACCGTTGATTCTTCTACATCAAACCAATCCATCAAAACAGAACCGTAAATATTCCTGAAATCAGTTTCCATATTTATACCATCGTTTCCGCCCACATCGGTAGTGATTTCTGGATTGGTGCCGACAACTCCTGCATTGACACAATTTCCGAAAACAATCAGAGGAGCAGCATCTCCATGGTCCGTTCCATAACTATCATTAGACCTGATTCGACGACCAAATTCTGAATAGGTCATTCCCAATACTCGATCTTCTAATCCTAACTTACTTACATCATCCTGAAATGCTGCAATCGCATCACTTAGTGTTTTTAACAAACCCGCGTGGATTCCTACACTTGGGTCTGAATCTTCTGTTTGATTTGCATGAGTATCGAATCCACCTAAGCTTACAACATAAAACTTAGAAGCAAGGCCACCTGATATCAGTCTAGCAACCGTCTTTAACTGAGCAGATAATCGATTTTCATCATCATATTGACTACTCAGATTATTTCCAAGTTCATAAGCTTCCTTGATTCGATCTCCATACTCATTTGTTTTCTCGATCTCATTGACCAAAAAGCCTAATTGATCTGCTCCACATCCACTGACTAGTTCATTATTAGTAGGAGTATTGAGCTGAGTAACATTAGTTGGATCTGCTAAAGCCATACTGAAATTCCCAGCAAAACCTTGACATGTTTCAGAAACAATAGAACCGATCGTTAGGGCAAAAGGATCTTGATATTCAGGGCTCGGATAGTCTGAAGGATATCCTGGAAATTGGGTGTCAAGATATCGACCGATCCATCCAGTTTGCAGAAATTCGTTGGCAGATGATCCAGAATTCCAGATATCTGTGGACCTGAAATGAGAACGATTTTGCTCAGGATAACCAACGTTTTGTATAACATTGACCTTAGCATCATCATACATGCTTTTCATGCCGGTCATCTCAGTATGAAGCGCAAGATTATTATCTATTCCTAGCAATTTATTCTGCGGCAAAATAATATTTGATCTTACATTTGCCAATGCATCATAAGAATTCAGCGGCGTAAGCATGGATAGACCATCGTTCCCACCATTTAACTGGATTAAAACCAATACTCTGTCTGATTCTTCATTGACGAGATTAAGCATGCTATTTCTAGCAATTGATGCTACAGGAATTCCACCAACGATAAATGGCGTGGACAATAAGGAGCTATATTTTAGAAATGATCTTCTTTTCATTTTAGTTGGTTTTTACATTAAATAGTATTCCGGCATCTTCATCATGGTTGCTAATAGCGTTGCCACTTTAGTATAGACGGATATCTTCAGTGCTAGATCTTCAGGATTCTCCAAGTATTTGCCATATTCTACGGTCCATTCGAAGTCTGGAAGTCCTGGTATGAGTACTTCTTTGAGGTAGTCGCTTTGATTTTGTGATAATGGAAACTCAAAGATCAAGTCTGCAATATTTTTAATCAGCAAGTTAGGATCTGAAGCATTGTCAATTTTTGAAATAAATTCAAGTGCATCTATCCCTAGCCTAAATCCTCGAATTTCATTTCCTACAATTAAAGCGTTCGCAACTTCTTCTCGAAATCCTAAGGTGACCGAATTAATCCAAAATTGATAATACCCTGGAGCTTGATAATATGCTTTCCAACCTGCTACTGAAGGAACATTCATAATTACCATTTCTAATAGTGCTCCTGCCTGTGCAATAGCTTCCCAGATGTAATACTTGGAAATGATATCCTCTGGCATTTTTATTTCAAATGTATTAATAGACTTATACAAGAAATCTAATGGAGAGGACAACATGCAGCCCCGATGGACTTCGCTATGGAAATATTCCGAAGCCAATAAGGCTCTAAGTGGTTTCTTAATATCATAATCATTAACATACATGATATCTGCCATCGGATTAATGATGTTCATTTCGACATCATCATCGATGTTAGCACCCACGAACCAGATGTGAAGCTGACGGCAAATATGCCTAGCTACTTCTCTCTTAGCTAAGATGATTTCTATAACTTTCTTATATTCTTCTTCTCCTTCATTCGGAATAACCACATTGTCGAAGCGAGCCGATAATTGCTTGTTAGTTGTATCATGTCTAAAGTTGAGGAAGTAGGCTTCTGCAAATCCGGTTTCAGAAATACGGGCTTTCCAGCCAGTTAGGGCCTTAGCAATTTCTACAATATCGGTTTCCGTATAATTCGTGTAATCTCCATCTCCAACTGCTTCTCCTCGGCCGATCGTAAATAATTCCAAAAGCTCTCTCGCATAATTTTCGTTCGGAGATTCTTTATTGTTTTGGTTACCATTCAGAAAAATCAGCATTGCAGGTGAAAGCGTCATTTTTTCTGTCAATGTTCTAAAATTCCCTAAGGCGTGCGCCCTTATAGTTGAAAGATATTCATAACTAACTTCACCTAGGTTGATGTCATTAACAGGGAAATGCTCATGCCAGAATAAGACCATTTTCTCCAGAAGTGAAAATTTGTTTTCCTGTAGAAGTCCAGTTTGCCATATGATTACTGAATTTCTTCGAGCATTTCTTAATCCTTGGATATCATTTAGTGGATAGTATTTGTCTACCCAAGTTGTTCCGATCGGCGCATCTGGATCATCTTCAAACTTGTGATGAATAGGTGGGGCAGGAGTTTCAGACTCTTCGAATAATTTATCAAGCGTTTGTTCTAGCCCTAAACTTACGGTCTCCTCGATTTCCGCTTTAGTTTTTCCGTAAATTGTTCTGCCAAGCAGGAAAGAAGCCCTCTTGGAGTCCCAATTTCCAGTATATGGGTTAAGTGTACTCATCGGCTGGTTTTTATAATAATGAACTGATCATGTTAACAATTTAATGCTGGTTTTTATACATAGAGGACACGAGTTTGACATTTGTACTCAAAAAATCTTTACTTTTTATTCTTTTATGTCAATACTTAACCAATTTGGAACTATGTCAACTGAGAGTTCCCGAATGTTAATTTCTACTTCACCAAGGTGTTTCGATGCCTATATTTATATTAATTATGAGAAATATTGTCTGGTTTTTTATATTCTTTTTTATTTCTGTCAATGTATTAATGGGACAGCAATCAGCATTGAATGATGAATTCAATAGCCCGTGTAATTTGTCTGATTGGAATAATATAACGGAAGTAGAAGGATGGATGACGCCGGGTGGGCAACCTGCAGAGCATTTAGAGGAGTTTGATATCTCTCGAACTTATCCCGGTGATTTATACATGATGCCTTGGACCACTTCCTGGTATGCTGATCTAAGAGGTGCATTAATTTTTAAAGAGATCACAGGCGATTTCGTATTTACCACTAGGATAATTGTTAGGAATCGTGCAGGTCTGGATCAATTACCGAGTACAGTATATTCTTTGGCTGGGATGATGATAAGAAGTCCTAGAAATTTCACAAATGGGATAAGTGGCTGGACTGCCGGAGGAGAAAATTATGTGTTCTTATCCATAGGAAGAGCGAATACAAATGCCAATGGTCCCTTTCAGTTAGAAGTTAAAAATACCATCAACAGTAATTCTAATCTGAATATTTCAAACATAGGCGTGAGTGAAATTTACATGAGGATGGTAAAGGTTAATGGGACTATACTCGTGATGAGAAGTTTTGATAATATAACCTGGGTTGTTCATAGAAGGTATTCTCGACCAGATTTGCCAGAAACTTGTCAGATCGGATATGTGACGTATACGGACTGGCCTGCTATTAATGCGCATTGGGACAATAATATTGCAAATGTTATGAACAGTAATACGAATATTCTTAATGATGATTATAGTACTGATTTTAATTGGAATCCAGATCTCATTGGTCGGTTTTCATTTGCAAGGTTTAATGATGTAAATCTGCCACAAGAAAATGAAAATACAGATTTTATGACTGCGGATGAAGGCTTGATTTTATCATTATTTGGTTATCCCACAGTGCCACTGTACCCAGAAGGAAGTAAAATTTGGAATGGTTCACAATCTAATGATTGGGGAAATGTAGCAAACTGGAATGGTAGTGTTCCGATTGCTGGTGATTATGTAGTTATCCCCAATTGCAATTGTACAGAAATGAATGCACCTAGTTTGACATCGGATTCACCATTGTTTTCTGGTTTTCATTTGGAGAAAGGAGCGCAGTTTACGGTGGAATCAGGCATAACACTGAGTGTAGACTTACAAGGGACTGGAAGTGCATTTATCAATGAAGGTGTACTAGAGAATCATGGAATAATTACAATTACAAATGCATTAGGAAAAGAAATTCATAATACTTCATCGTTGACCAATTATTCAGGATCTGCATTAAGCATATCAGAGGACTAAAATATTTCAATTCAAGATTCAAAGTTTCGCAGATCGCGCCGCCTTCCTGCCTGCCCTTATTGAAGGGAGGTGGGATTGCGAGTTTCTGGAAGATTATGCCAGGAATGATTTCATGGTCTGTCATGCAGTCGGGCTATGAGAATCATGGGTTTCAAATTTGGCTCTGTGATTCAAAACTCTAAAACGAAAGCCAATCTTAGGTTCATATTGTGCGCGACCAAGAAGTTTTTCTGAAAAAATGGCTAAGAAGTCCTTACACTGCGTACTTGGCTTACACCCCTAATCCCTCATAGGTCCATAGGCGACTATTCATCCTTTTTTGAGTTTAAAAATGACCTATTGTATCCTGCGATATAATAGCGAATATCTTCTAACTGATAAGTATAATAACTCATAATTAACCTGGATTGAAATCAGTTTTATGGATATCTAGAAAAAAAATTAAACAACAAAAAAATTAAAAATTATGAAAAAGGTAATTATGGTTTTAGGCGCAATGTGTTTATTAGTAATGAATACATTTGCTCAAGAGATTCAAGAAGTTCCTGCTGAAGTATTAAAAGCTTTCGAAGGAAAGTATGCTGCTGTTAAAGGTATTGTTTGGGATCAAGAAGATGATGGTAATTGGGAAGCAGAGTTCAAGATGAATAATCAAGAATTTTCAGCATTATTTACAGAAGACGGAGTTTGGGTAGAAACGGAACAAGAGGTGACGACGAAAGAGCTTCCGGCTTCACTTACCACGATGTTAGATACGGAAATGGCAGGCTACACTATTGATGATGTAGATCTTATCGAAACGCCAAAAGGGAAATTCTATAGAATTGAAGTTGAGGTAGATGGTAAAGAATACAAGCTAAAAGCAGATATGGATGGAAAAGTCATCAATAAGAAAATGAGAGATGAAAATAAAAACGGCTTGAAATAATTTGAGCAGAATGAAAAGTTGAAGAGAGGTTCGATTGTGATAGCAGTCGGGCCTCTTTTCTTTTATGGGTATTTTCTTATTGCCCTTTTTAACCAAACCATCCAAAAACATTATGGAGCTTGGGCTTTAACTCGAGAAAAAGAAAGCCGTTTTTTAAAATCTGCGAAAATCTCTTAGATCTGCGGGCTATTTTAGTTTTTGTTTTTAAAAAAGACAAGTGAAATTGTTTTTTAGCTAATCAACCTAAAACTATAAGGTGTCGCACCTCTGGCGCTTAAAACTAACGTGATTTGTTGGTTACTACAAAGGTAGCGTCCCTCTGGGACTAATATCTAAATTTTTAGCACGCTGTTTTATTTCTGAAACTTGACCATCTTAAACTATGAATGGAGCTTGGGTTTTAACCCGAGAAAGCAAACGTCTCACACTATAATAAGAGGTCCTGTGGAATTATAAAAATCAAGATTTCTTCTCGGATGAGATGCAATGGAGCTTGGGTTTTAACCCGAGAAAAAGAAAGCCGTTTTTTAAAATCTGCGAAAATCTCTTAGATCTGTGGGCTATTTTAGTTTTTGTTTTAAAAAAAGACAAGTGAAATTGTTTTTTACCTAATCAACCTAAAACTATAAGGTGTCGCACCTCTGGCGCTTAAAACTAACTTGATTTGTTGGTTGCTACAAAGGTAGCGTCCCTCTGGGACTAATATCTAAATTTTTAGCACGCTGTTTTATTTCTGAAACTTGACCATCTTAAACTATGAATGGAGCTTGGGTTTTAACCCGAGAAAGCAAACGTCTCGCAATAAATTACGAGGTCCTGTGGAATTATGAAAACCAAGATTTCTTCTCGGAAGTGATACATAGGAGCCTGGGTTTTAACCCGAGAAAAAGAAAGCCAATTTTTTAAAATCTGCGAAAATCTCTTAGATCTGTGGGTTATTTTAGTTTTTGTTTTAAAAAAAGACAAGTGAAATTGTTTTTTACCTAATCAACCTAAAACTATAAGGTGTCGCACCTCTGGCGCTTATAGCTAACTTGATTTGTTGGTTACTACAAAGGTATCGTCCCTCTAGGACTAATATCTAGATTTTTAGTACGCTGTTTTATTTTTGAAACTTGACCATCTTAAACTATGAATGGAGCTTGGGTTTTAACCCGAGAAAAATAGCGTATCAATCTTACCATTTCACATCAAGCATAATCATCCGTATTAGAATATGAATCTGCTAGTATCTTGTATTTGCAATTTTTAAGAAAGTAATAATTGAATACCTACCATAAACTGAATAACACATTAACTTTATAATCTTTTTAGCTCTTTTCATGTTAGATTCCCAAATGTTACATTAATGAAATTGAATTTAAAAGACACCTTTAATAAAGAATTGCCTGCAGATCCGATCCTTGAAAATTCAAGAAGACAAGTTCCTAAATCTGCCTTTTCAATCGTAAAACCGAGAATTCCTTCACATCCAACTTTAATTCACGTAAGCCCTGAAGTAGGTGACCTGTTAGGTATCTCGGAAGCGGAACTTAATTCACAAGAATTCCTTGATATTTTCTCAGGAAGTAAATTGATCAAAGACGCCAATCCATATGCCATGGCATACGCTGGTCACCAGTTTGGGAATTGGGCAGGACAATTGGGTGATGGACGTGCAATCAATTTAGGAGAAGTGGTCCACAATGGAAATAGATGGACGATGCAATTAAAAGGTTCGGGCGAAACGCCATATAGCAGAACTGCTGATGGCCTTGCTGTTCTTCGATCCTCTATTCGCGAACACTTATGCAGTGAAGCGATGTTCCATTTAGGTGTGCCGACGACGAGGTCACTCTCTCTAATGTTAACTGGTGATAATGTCATGAGAGACATGCTCTACGATGGGAATCCTGCACTTGAGAAAGGTGCTGTGGTCTGTAGAGTTGCTCCAAGCTTTATTCGATTCGGGAATTTTCAACATTTTTCAGCGAATCAGGAAGTCAAACACCTGAGAACATTGACGGAATATACGATTCGACATTTCTTTCCAGAAATTAAATCTAAAGGGAAAGAAGCATATCTTGAATTTTATAAAACAGTATTGGAGCGCACTGCTAATATGGTAATCGATTGGCAACGAGTTGGCTTCGTACATGGTGTTATGAACACGGACAATATGTCGATATTGGGATTAACAATAGATTATGGTCCTTATGGATGGCTAGAGGGTTATGATCCAGGCTGGACTCCTAATACTACGGATCGTCAAGGAAGAAGATATCGGTATGGATACCAGCCCAATGTAGCTTATTGGAATCTAATGCAGCTAGGTAATGCGCTATATCCATTGATAGAAGACGCTGCACCATTAGAAGACATCTTGAATTCTTATGCGACTATTTTTACGCCGAATTACCTCCAGATGATGAAAGGTAAAATTGGTCTTTTCGAAGAAGATACTAATGATCAGCAACTCATCGACGATCTAGAAAAGATGTTGACTTTCACGGAAACAGATATGACCATTTTTTTTAGAAAACTTTCAGATTTTGAAGTCGAGTTAGAAATTGACCTAAAAGGAAAATATCTAGATTTTATCAAGGATGCATTTTATGATATTAGTGGGAAAAAAGAAATTGTCGCTTCCGCCTGGCAAGATTGGTTCGAAGCATATAAAGTAAGATTGACTAAGGAAAATATGACTGCGGAAGAGCGAAAGAAGGAAATGAATAAAGTGAATCCGAAATATGTCCTCAGGAATTATATGGCGCAGCTAGCCATCGATGCTGCAGATGAAGGAGACTATTCTAAAGTGAGTGAACTATTCGAACTTTTAAAACAACCTTACGCTGAGCAAGTAGAACATGAAAAGTGGTTTGCAAAACGTCCCGAATGGGCTAGGAATAAAGTGGGATGTTCTATGCTTTCCTGTTCTTCCTAGGAGATGCAGTTTTGTTATATTGAATATTAATATGTGGAAATTTTAGAGAGAAGTGACAAGATTACATCAAATTTTGTATTTTTTGAATTAAAATATCCTTTTATCTGTGATTTTGTATTGAATAATTTGTGAAGATTGTTAAATTGGCAATTAATCATTGCTTTGCCATGAAATTTCAAGAATAAAGCTTACATTTTTGTGAATTTCAAAAGAAAATAATGGACTTCATAGAATAACAATATTATTAACATTTAAACATGAATAGCAAAAAACAATATGGAAAATAATAAGAGGCGGAAATTTCTAAAAACAAGCCTTGCAGCGGCTGGTGGAATTAGTATTATTCCATCATCGTCAATATTTGCAGGGAAGAATATATGGCACGAAGAGAGTCAATCATTTAAGAAAACATATTTACCAAGTGAAAAAGTAAATATTGCTTTCATCGGGATAGGACATAGAGGAGGAGATATAGCAAAAGCATTATATAAAACTGGATTAGCGAATGTAGTTGCGTTATGTGATGTAGATATGGAAGCGAAACATACCCAAGAGGTAATTTCTATGTTTCCTAATGTGCCTAGATATAAAGATTTCAGGGACATGTTCGACAAAATGGGCGATAAAATAGAAGCGGTCAGTGTAGGAACACCAGATTTTTCTCACTTTCCGATTACGATGTTAGCCATGTCTCTTGGAAAGCATGTATATGTTGAAAAGCCGATGGCTCGAACATTTAACGAGGTTGAGCTGATGATGAAAGGTGCTAAGAAGTACAATGTTCAGACTCAGATGGGTAATCAAGGGCATTCAGGAGCAAATTACTTTCAATTCAAAGCATGGAAAGATGCTGGAATCATAAAAGATGTTACCGCTATCACTGCCCATATGAATAGTAAGCGTAGATGGCATGGATTCGATAATAGTATAACGAAATTTCCTGCAAAAGAAGCTAAGCCAGCAACTTTAGACTGGGATACATGGCTTTCAGCTGCGGAACATCATGATTACAATAAAGACTATCATCATGGACAGTGGAGATGCTGGTATGATTTCGGAATGGGAGCACTAGGCGATTGGGGAGCACACTTATTAGATACGGCACACCAGTTCTTAGACCTTGGATTGCCTACTGAAATTAAAGCACATAGACTAGATGGACATAATTCCTTCTTCTTCCCGTTCTCTACTACTTTAGAATTCAAATTCCCGGAGCGTGGAAATATGCCACCAGTAGATATTACTTGGTACGATGGAATTGATAACCTACCACCTTTACCAGATGGTTATACAGCGAATGCATTAGATCCTAATATTCCACCTCCGAGTGATGGAAAATTAGAAGTGAAAAAGTTAAGTCCTGGAAAAATTATCTATGGTAAAGATTTGACTTTCAAAGGTGGATCTCATAGTAGTACTTTAGATCTTGTTCCAGACCAAAAAGGAAATTATAGAGATGTGAAATTGGTGAAATACCCAGAAAGTCCATCAGATCACTTTGAGAACTTCCTGAAAGCTTGTAAAGGAGAAGAGGAATGTCGTTCTTCTTTCGAAATAGGTGGACCACTTAGTCAGGTGTTTACACTTGGTGTACTAGCTCAACGATTAAGTACCAACTTAGAATTTGATAGAAAGACAAAGCAAATTACAAATAACGACTTAGCAAATAGAATGCTTGTTGGAACTCCTCCAAGAAAAGGATGGGAAGAATTCTATAAGCTCTAAGAATAAATTAAGGTTAAATTTTTATAAGATTAAAACATGCATGGCTATTCTATAGTCATGCATGCTTTTTCTACAGCAGTTTGGAAATCCATCGCTGATTTTGGTCCGTCTATTCCTAATGACCACTGTGACATAAATCTATATTTTACACCTTTTGCACTATTCCCAAATATATACAAATGGGTGAGGTCGTTAGTTATCTCACTAGGTTCGTAAGCAGAACTCGCCATTACCGCCATTCCCATATCGTGATTGTGATAAGATTGCTTGCCGTAGGTATATGCGTACAATTGATTCCCTACTTGACCGACAGTTACATTCGGCAAGTGTTTTACGATACCAGTTGCGAAATGCATCCCTTCAGGTAACGCTCCATTTTCTACTTTTAGGTCAATGTCACAGTAGAAATTTCCAGTTTCTATACTCCAGTCTTGAATAATAGTGAAGCTATGGTCCTCTATTTTTAAGTCTAAAAAGGTGGTTCGAATGGTTGACTTGTCATCTCCATCTTCGATCACTTCTATTTTTTTAGCAGACCAGTCTGAAAGCGTATATATTGTGTCCTTATAATAAATGCCAGGACTCCCGATACCTAGTGAGTTGCCAACCTTTAAGACATCAGCTCCCCAATCCATAATGTTGTGATAATCCCACGAAACTGTGTCCATAACTAAATCAGGCACTTTCTTCGCGAAAATGTCAAAGCGATGTCTTTCGTCAGCATAGTAGCGGTAGGCAATCTTATCATTTTCTAGTACGGGGCCTTCGAACATGAACCATTTATTTTGACCTACTAGATCATGAGGTACATCGAGTGATTTTTTATGAACGTAGGGTCCCGAGATCTTATTGATGTTGTTTTTGTCAAAGTCAAAATTTTGAACCTTAACAATGGCTTTGGTATGTTTTGCAGTGTTCGTTTTAGTTAACTGCTGACTGCCTAATTTTGGGTTGCAGCTGATGACTAAAGTATAAGCGAATAGAGAACAGATAAAATATTTTATAATGCTATTTTTCATTATTTAAATGTTTGTCAAGTTTAAAATTGTGTATGATATTTTACCGGAAATTGCTCCGGAATATTTTCTAATGATTCTCCCATATTCTGGCGAAGATCTATTTCAATTCCTCGAGCGATAGTGGAAATTGGGACGTCGTTCGGTGTACCTTCGAAAGGATTCTCACCAGTTCTTCCTATCCGTTCCATAGTATGAAAGATCCATGCAACCAATACATAAAATGGGATGCAAAACCATACAAAAACACTGCCCAACCATTCATGGTCTGAAGCTATTTCTGATCCTATCTCAGCGAATTGAGGAATAAGAGCGAGTGGAAGCATCAGTACAAAAATCCACATGAAATAGTAGTTTAATGTGGCGAATTGGCGTGGATATGGAAAGTTTTTAATCCTTTCACTTTTTCCTTGTAAAGAGAGCAACTCTTGGAGCAAACCTTCTAATTCTAAAAATGAAAACTCCCACAAGATTCCTTTTTCTTTGAGTTCTCTTAAATGATGAGATTGCAGATATATCAAGGCAGTTTGTTTATTGTTTTTGTCTGCAATATAATCGAGATCTTCCTTGGATAGGTAAGGTTTTAAATCATCTTGTAAGTTTGATTCTCTTTCTGGCGGTTTAGTATCCCATTCCTTATTCGTTTTATGATTGTAGGTGGTTTCCCACGGTTTAGGCATTCTCATGCTATGTCTCAGGACTGTCATCCATGCAATATGTCGATAGGTTATGTTTTTTATTTCAAATTTTAGATCTTTATCATCAACTGGAGATTGACTATACTCATTAGTAACCATATCCTGAAGATACATCCCAAGTGTTCGAGATGTATTAACGATTCCTCCCCATATTTTTCTTGCCTCCCAGATTCGACCATAAGCAGCATTATTTTGAAAACCAATTACGAATGCTACTGCTGTACCTATTAGTGCTAGTGGTGTCCAAGGAATTCTTAGCCATTCTAATCCAAAGAAATAATAAATGGAAACAAAAATAGAAATGAGAACTAGAAAGAAAAATGTTTCGAATCTTGTCCACATAATCATTTCGAAAGCGGAATATGTTTTCTTAATATGCATGAGGTGTTTTTTAGGTATAGGTATTGGTCATCTGAATCCTAATTGGCATTGTTAAAATAAAATATTTTATTTGAAATAGTCCCTTTTCTAGAATTTACATTGATTAAATATGATGAGGAAAGCCATTTTTATCAAATTTGGCTTACTGCTTTGTTGTCAGCACCACTATGCTTTTTTGATATGAATATTCATTTCTTCTTGATGGAAGGTGGTATTCTTCTAATTATTAAGTGAATTTTTCTAGTTCTAAAAAACTATATCCTTTTAACTATTAGGCCTAACCTATAATCTTTAAACAATTTTATTAAATTGTGACCTATCATATCTAAGCTTAGGAAAAGAATACAAAATGAAGAATTTATTAGGAAAGCTCTTTGGAGCAATATTATTGGTAATAACGGTTTACGGCTGTGCTGAAAAGACTGAAGAAGTTGCAGAAAGACCGAATATCTTATTTATCATGTCGGATGACCACACCTCACAAGCCTGGGGAATATATGGTGGCCTTCTAGAAGAATACGTACATAATAAGAATATCAAAAGGCTAGCTTCTGAAGGTTGTGTGCTTGAAAATTGTCTGGTTTCGAACTCGATTTGTACACCGAGTAGGGCAACCATTCTTACTGGTCAATACAGTCACATAAATGGCGTAATAACTTTAGGAGCTGGATTGTCTCCAGACCACATTAATATTGCCAAGGTGATGGGTGGCGGAGGTTATCAGACGTCTGTCATTGGGAAGTGGCACTTGAAGCAAGAACCAGGTGGATTTGATTACTATTGTGTCCTTCCAGGTCAAGGTAGATATTGGGATCCGATTCTAAAAACAAAAGAGAACTGGCAAGATTACGGCAAAGGAGGAAAGCCGTATAAAGGATTTAGCACAGATGTAATTGCAGATATGGCAATCGACTGGATCGATAACCGAGATACAACTAAACCATTTATGGCGATGTGTCATTTCAAGGCTACTCATGAACCATTTGATTATCCTGAAAGATTTAGTGATTTATATAGAGATATCGATATCCCGACACCAGAGTCTTTTTACGATAATAGTGCTGAAACGAATGGTCGAGTTTTTAAAGGTCAATCTATCGATAACTTGAAAAAGAGATATCTAGATGCAACTGCGAACCCTGAGAAACGTCGGGATTATATGGACTATCCAGAACTTCCATTTGTTGTTGATGGTCTAGCTGATGATGAAGCAAGGATGAAAACGTATCAAAAATTCGTTAAGGATTTCATGCGTTGTGGCGCGGCGATCGATGATAATATTGGTAAATTATTAGACTACCTAGACGAATCAGGACTAGCGGAAAATACCATTGTGATTTACACGGCTGACCAAGGTTACTTCCTAGGAGAGCATGGATGGTTCGATAAGCGTCTTATCTATGAAGAGTCTATTCATATGCCTTTCGTGATCAGATATCCGAAAGAAATTCCAGCAGGCACAAGAAATAAAGATTTGATAGAAAATGCTGATTTCTCGGCATTATTCGCGGATTACGCTGGGATTGATTATCCAGCAGAAATGCAAGGTGTTAGCTTTAGAGAAAATCTGAAAGGGAATACACCTGATGATTGGAGGAAATATGGTTACTACAGATATTGGGATCATTCTAGGGATCGTCCTGGTCATTTCGGAATTAGAGGTGAGCGTTACAAATTAGCTTTTTATTATGGAAATGGACTTGCGGTGAATAAATACACACCTGAGGAAATGCCGACTAAATTTTGGGAGTTCTTTGACCTTGAAAAAGATCCGAAAGAAGGGCATAATGCATACAATGATCCTGAATACAAGGATGTCATTGCAGAAATGAAAGTTGAGATTATGAACCAAAGGAAGATGTTAAAAGATTTGGATGAAGGGAATGAAGAAATGGCTCAGATTATCGAGGCACACTGGAATGATTAAGGTATTAGGGAATAATGCAAATAAAAAATTCATGAAGAAATTCAAAGGAATGAAATTGGGCTTTGTGCTTTTTTTTATAATCGTATTTAATTTCGCAGGTTTAGGTCAGCAAGAAGCGAGTCTCAATTATGATACTGCTGCAAAAGTGTGGACAGAAGCATTGCCTGTAGGGAATGGTCGACTAGGTGGGATGATTTATGGAGGTGTTGCACAAGAGCACATTCAGTTCAATGAAGAAACACTTTGGGCTGGAGAACCACATGACTATGCTCATCAAGGCGCTAAGAATTACCTAGGTGAAATTAGACAGTTATTAACAGATGGCAATAGTAAAGCAGCACATAAATTAGCGCAAGACCATTTTATGAGCGAGCCTTTAAAGCAATTGCCTTATCAGCCATTTGGGGATCTCTATCTGAATTTTGAAAATCATGAAGAATTTACCAACTATAGAAGATCACTAGATCTAAGTAGTGCCATTTCTAAAGTGAGCTACACCGCTAAAGGCGTTAATTTTACCAGAGACGTTTTTGTAAGTCACCCAGATCAAGTGATGGTTGTTAGATTAGAAGCAGACAAAAAAGGATCACTCAGTTTTGAAGTCAATATGGATGCAGAACATGAGGAGAAAAAATTGACCTCGAACGATAATCAACAAAGCTTAGAAATAGCGGTCAAAGATGGTGCTCTTCATGGTGCCGCGAGACTTAAAGTAGAAACAGATGGTTCGCTGACAGAAAAAGACGGAGTGCTTAGCATTGCAAATGCAAGTAGTGCAACAATCTATCTTACAGCAGCGACGAACTACATCAATTTTAGAGATGTTAGCGGAAATCCTGCCGAATTGGTAGAGGATTATTTGGCGGAAATTGAGGGGGAATCGTATGAACAAATCAAAACGAATCATTTAGAAGATTACCAGGAATTGTATAATCGATTCAGTGTTGATTTCGGTGATAATGGTCAATCTGCAAAAACGACAGATCAGCGAATTTATGACTTTTGGAAGAATCCAGATGATCCAGAATTGTTGGCACTTTATATTCAGTTCGCCCGATACCTCACCATTTCTACGAGTAGACCAGGAACGAATCCTTCTAATCTCCAGGGCATCTGGAATGATAAAATGGTACCACCATGGTTAAGTGGATATACGACTAATATCAATTTAGAAATGAATTATTGGCCAGTAGAAATCACTAATCTTAGTGAGTGTCATGAGCCTCTTTTTAAGTTTATCAGCGAATTATCTGAAAGTGGGAGCGTAGTTGCTAAGGAGCATTACGATGCCGATGGTTGGGTAGCTCATCACAATGTGGACTTGTGGCGTGGAGCTGCTCCAGTGAATGCTTCTCACCACGGAATATGGGTGACAGGTGGCGCTTGGTTAAGTACGCACATCTGGGAGCATTACCTCTTCACTATGGACGAACAGTTTCTAAAAGACAGGTATCCATTGATGAGAGATGCGGCGATCTTCTTTACTGATTTCCTCTATAAAGATCCGAATACAGGATACTTAATAAGTTCTCCTTCGAATTCTCCTGAAATAGGCGGCTTGGTTGCTGGTCCTACGATGGATCATCAGATTATCAGAGCACTTTTTAGAAATACTATTGAGGCTGCGAAGGTCTTAGGTGAGGATGAAGAATTAGTGATGAAACTGAATGCCTTGATACCGGAAATTGCTCCGAACCAAATTGGTCAACATGGTCAACTGCAAGAATGGCTCGAAGACAAAGATGATCCTGATGTTCATCACAGACATGTTTCTCATTTGTGGGCAGTCTATCCGGGTAATGAAATCAACCTTTTCGATACGCCAGATTTAATGAAAGCTGCTAAGCAGTCTCTTGAATTTCGAGGAGATAATGGGACGGGATGGAGTTTAGCTTGGAAGGTCAATTTTTGGGCACGATTTAGAGACGGAAATCATGCCTACAAAATATTGCATGGACTACTTAGCCCTGCAGAAGAACCTTTACGTAAAAATAAAGGTGGCTCTTACCCTAATCTATTTGATGCTCATCCACCATTTCAGATAGATGGAAATTTCGGGGGAACTTCAGGGATTTTAGAAATGTTGGTTCAGAGTCATTTAGAAGGAATCGAATTATTGCCAGCGTTACCTGATGCACTTCCTGAAGGCGAAGTATCAGGCCTTTGTGCACGAGGAGGATTCGAGTTATCGTTCAAGTGGAAAGATGGTATTTTAGAGAATTTAGAAGTGCTTTCTAAAAAGGGAGGGACTTGTCGATTGGCATATGGTGATAACATTACGATTATAGAAACAAAGAAGGGAGAAACCTATCAATTCAATGGTTCATTGAAAGAAATGAAGTGATAAAAAGTTATGATGATTAAGTCTACGTTACTCTGTCTATTCATTTTATTGGTTTCAATGGCTAAAGCCAATGACACTTTAAATCTAATTCCTATTCCTGAAAAAATTACTTTCAAGGAAGGAGCATTTTCTTTTTCAGAAAAGACGCAGATCTATTTGCCTAAAGAATTTGAATCAGACTTGAAACCTTACATCAACGAAAAAGTGAAAGCTGATCTTGGTGTTTCGGTTCAAATATTGACCGAAAAAAAGAAAGGAGCGCAGATTATCTTCGTAATCGTAAAGGATGGATTCACACAAGACGGTGCTTATACCTTAGATGTTTCTCCTAAGGAAATTAAAGTTACCTCTAATTCTTATGCTGGATTATTTTATGGATTCCAGACCTTAAGACAATTGATGCCAGTCAATAACGGAACCGCGTTCGAAATACCAGCTGTTAGGATTGAAGATAGTCCCAGATTTGATTGGAGAGGATTGATGATAGATGTTTCACGGCATTTTCAATCTAAGGAATTTATCATGAAGCAGATCGATGTGATAGCTGCATACAAATTGAATAAATTTCATTGGCACTTAACCGATGATCAAGGATGGCGAGTAGAAATAAAGAAGTATGCGTTGTTAACAGAAAAGGGAGCATGGCGGGCAGATCGCACTGGAATTGCTTGGTGGAGTAGGGATGCGGCAACAGCCGATGAGCCTAAAACGGTAGGTGGTTTTTATACCCAAGACGATATTCGAGAAGTGTTGGAATACGCAAGAATTAGAAATGTAGAAGTCATTCCAGAGATCGATGTTCCTGGACATAGTAAAGCTTTAGTGGCTTCCTATCCAATGTTGTCCTGCCTCGATGATCAAGAATTCGAAGTAGCAGTCGGTGGAAAAGCACCTGATAATGCACTTTGTCCAAGTAAAGAAACAACTTATGAATTCTTGACGGATGTGGTAGCTGAAATTGCAGCACTATTTCCGACTCAATATATCCACTTAGGTGGAGATGAATGCAATAAGTCCAACTGGAAAAAATGTCCACATTGTAGTAAGATGATGGCCGATGAAAAATTGAACGATTACGAAGAACTGCAAAGTTATTTCATGGGAAGGATGAATTCCATTGTCAATGATCATGGGAAAAAGATGATCGGCTGGGATGAAATACTTAGTGGAAAAGGAGCAAAAGGTGCGACGATTATGGCATGGAGGAGAAATAGATTCACTCCAGAGTTAGATGCCCCGCGCGGAGGATATCCGACGATCATGACTTCTTACGAAGATGTTTATATCAGCCAAGTTCAAGGACCTTCTATTTTAGAACCAGAAGGCCCGAGGGTGGTGTTGCCACTTTCTAAAGTTTACAATTCTGAACCGATGCCATCAGGCTTAAGTATGAAAGAGCAGGAATTGGTTCTTGGGACGGAGATGTGTCTTTGGGCGGAATTCACACCGACAGAAAGTCACGCAGAATATATGCTGTATCCACGGACGATTGCTCAGTCAGAATTAGCTTGGAGTAGACCAGAAAATAAAGATTGGCAGCGATTTCAGAAGAACCTTCCAAGGCATTTTCTAAGATTAGAACGCAATGGCGTAAACTATTCGAAAAGCATGTACAGTGTATATGCATCTTACGCGATAGATGAATTGCATGGAAATGTTCGAGTGCTTATGGAAACAGAAACGGACGGGAATGAAATCAGATATACTTTAAACGGTAAAGATCCTGACTTGAATTCGGATCTCTGTACAGGAATGGTTACTGCCAATATAAGATCACTTCTGAAAGCTGGACTTTTCAATAAGGATGGAAAATTGCTAGGAAAAATAACGGAGATAAGATTGAGATAGGTAAGGACTATTTTTTTTAATCTTCCATTTCCTTTTCTAAAAATTTCGCCACTAATTCGCCTAATTGTACATAGCCGTCTTTTTCGTAATGAACGTTGTCTAATGCCGTTCCATAATCTTTATGAATGGCGATAGATGATTCGTAAATGTCATTCACTATGACCCCATGCTTTTTCATCACCACTTTCGCAGCATCGTTATATTTAATAGCATCTTCTGTGAATCTGCCCTGTTCTGCTTCTGGAACAAAAGATGTCGTTACAAATATTAATTTTGCTTTAGATTTTCGCTTAATGATGGTGACTAAAGAATCGAGATTGGCAGCATATTGATCCACATCGTAGGTGATGTCCCCATTGATTTTGTCTCTTTTTCCTTGGACTTTTGAATCTGGATGGCGGTAACATAAATCCCATAATCCCCAGTTAAACTGGATAATATCCCATTTCTGAGTGCCTAGCCATTCTTCCACCTTTTCTAACCCTGTTCCAGTGTGCTGGGCATTTCCTTTATTATGAACTACAGTTGCTTTATCTGCTAAGTATTTCGCCACAAATGGAGTATAGCCTATGGAAATGGAGTCGCCGATAATGAGAATATGCTTTTGTTTTTCATTAGGTTTAAAAGCTAGAAAACATGTTATTATGAAAACTATTACTAGATTTTTTTTCATTTTTATTGATGAGTTTATGGGCATTCTTTAATCAGATACTAATTGTTTTCGAAGATAGAAAAAAGCAAGTAAGTTTTCGCTACTTTAGTAGCGTACTTAGAACGAAGCTAAAGCATCGAATACAATGGGGTAAAATAAGTGTGGAATAATTAGTTTTAATTATGCACAAGTTTTCCTACTTTAGTAGCGTCCATGTTCCCGAAAACTAGTAATCATAATGTCTTATCTGCCACACATATATCCTTTAAGTGCGACATTTTTTATCACTTTTCGACTCGCTGATAGTCTACCTCAGCATAACATAGATCAGATTAAAGAAGAGTACATATGTTCTGCAAATAAAATTAAAGAAAAATATATAGACAAGTAGAGGCAAGAGATTTTGATATACAATCTTAAAAAAGAAATGTTTGGAAATTTCGAGCATCAGCTGGATAAAAATCCATATGGAATGTGTTACATGTAAAATACATCTGTTGCAGAAATCATCTATAATAAGATCATGGAATACCATAGTAGATATTATAACGTGCATGCTATTAGCATAATGCCTAACCATGTTCATATGCTATTGGATACATCAAATCAAATATCAAATGATGAACTGATTGAGCATGTTCCTGATAATTTTGTTGATGTTGGAAATTGGATGCAACTTATAAAAGGAGGAAGTGCATTTCAGATTAATAAATATCTAGGTCGTTCTGGCAAATTATGGGCAAAGGAGTCCTTTGATCATTATGTAAGATTTAACAAAGAAGGAGAATATGAACGAATCAAAGATTACATTTTACAAAATCCTATAAAAGCAGGGTTAGGTATTAAGTATAGGAAGAAACCTTTTTTGTACAGCATATAACTTTAGCAAATTAAGTTTTCGCTACTTTAGTAGCGTTTTCTAGGACGAAGCTAAAGCATCAAAACATTATGTTTAATTCGTGAGCAAGTAGGTACTGATATAATTTAAAACAAAGCTAAAGCATCACATACTTTGTTTTGGACGAGACTAAAGTCTCGAATACGTTAGGAGAAAGCAAGTAAGTTTTCGCTACTTTAGCAGCGTTGTTAAAGCAAGCTAATTAGAAGGAATCATGAAACGCAGAGATTATATTAAAACGATTACACTAGGATCGGTAATTCCAATGACGATATCGAGTTACGGAATTCCTAAATACCTTGAAAGAGTATTCGGAGAATCAGTTCAAGTCGAGTTCGAAAGTAAGTGGAATTTGTGGAACGATATGAGCTGGGCAGGTCCAGAATATTGGGGAAACAGATTGCAGGATTGGGAAATAAAGGATGGAAAATTACTGTGTAATATCACAGGAGATAATAGAAATTTGCATTTGTTGACCATTCAGAATTCGGATGGGAAATCAGTCGTAGAAACGAGCGTAACCGTTCATGTTCTGAATAGTGGGAGCAAAGAATTCACAGATGGATGTGTCGGAATGATCCTTGGCGCAAAAGGAAATTTTGATGATTATCGGTCAGCTTCCGTTTTTGGAAAAGGACTGAAAATAGGGTTGAAAATGGATGGTAAGTTGAAGATTGGGGAATCGCTGATTGATACAGGATTAGCTAAAGTTCCTGAGACTTTTACTATTTCAACAAAAGCACAACCAAGTAATAATGGACAGCAAGAACTCCTTATTGGGATCTCGGTTCCAGGATTTGCTAAGCCTATTTTTGACACTACTGAGCTTGTAGAGGCTGATATGCTTGCAGGCAATTTCGCCCTATTATCTGATTTTGGGAAATCTCGAAAAGTAGAAGATAACCCTTCATGCGCGTTTGAAGATTGGTCCATCAAGTCAGAAAAACTCCATGAAAATGAGCATCAGATTTTCGGCCCGATTTGCTTCACACAGTATACTTTGCACAAAGGCAAATTAAAACTTAAAGCTCAACTTGCTCCATTTGAGAAATTGCCTGATCATGTCGTTCGGCTGGAGTTCAAAAGAAATGGACAATGGAAAACGCAAGAAGAAACTAAAATAAACCATGCTGGAAGAGTAGTACTTTTCGAAGTGCCTGATTGGGCTGACGAAGAAGAAGTACCTTTTAGAGTTGGGGCAGAGTTGCCTAGGAAAGATGGTGTTGTTCAATACTTTTATGAAGGCACGATTGCAAAGGAGCCGGTTGATGATGACGAAGTAAAAGTGGCTGTTTTGAATTGTAATGCACACTATGGTTTTCCAGATGCGGATATTCATGAAGGATTAAGCAAAATGGACTATGATCTTTGTGTTTTTCTAGGAGATCAATTTTATGAAAGTACTGGAGGATATGGCGTTCAGTTTACAGGAGAATTTGACAAGCGATGCTTAGATTTTCTGAGGAAATGGATGATGTTTGGTTGGTCTTATCGGGAGATTTTCAGAAATAAACCATGCGCAGTTATTACAGATGATCACGATGTTTACCATGGAAATCTTTGGGGTGCAGGCGGTGGACATGCTGATACCTCCTTAGGTTTCGGGTCACCTGCACAGGATAGTGGCGGTTACAAAATGGATGCGGACTGGGTTAATGTACTTCAGTTTACACAGACGGGACATTTACCAGATGCCTATGATCCGACGCCAGTGGAACAAGGGATAAGCGTATATTATACGCAATGGAATTATGGAGGTGTTAGCTTTGCAATCTTGGAGGATCGAAAGTTCAAAACGGCACCCAAAACGGTATTGCCTGAAGAAGCGGAAGTTTTTAATGGCTTCTTGATGAATAAATCTTTCGATATAAAAGCACATAGAAATATTGATGCTGAATTGCTAGGAAAGCGACAGGAAAAGTTTCTTGAAAATTGGGTGCTAGATTGGTCTGATAATGTCCAAATGAAGGCCGTTCTTTCGCAAACAAATTTTGCAACCATTGCGACCTTACCGAAAGATGCGGAAAATGATTCTGTAGTTCCAAAATTACATATACCGGAGCGAGGAGAATATATTACAGGAGATGCACCGACGGTGGATATGGATTCTAACGGATGGCCGCAAGAAAAGCGAGATAAAACAATTGAAATAATTAGAAAAGCGATGTCTTTTCATATTGCTGGAGATCAACACTTGGGGACGTTTGTTCAGTATGGTGTTGATGATTTTGGAGACAGTGGATATGCATTTACTGGACCATCGCTTAATAACGTATGGCCAAGACGTTTCTGGCCTGAAGTAGATTACAGTAACCACAGTATAGAAAGCCCAGCATATGTAGGCGATCACGTAGATGGTTTTGGGAATAAAATTACGGTGCATGGCGTAACGAATCCATTCAATCAGCATAAAGAACCTGCCATTCTATACAATCGATCGAATGGTTATGGGATGGTCACATTTAATAAAAAAGAGCGGACTATAAAATCGGAATGTTTTCAGCGCTTTCAAGATCCGTTGAGTGATGAAGGTCAATATCCGGATTGGCCGATAACGGTTACCCAAGAAGATAACTACCTTAGTAAAGCGACTATCTTACTTCCAGAAATATCAGTTAATTCTAAATCACTGCCAGTTTTAAAAGTTTACAAACAAGATGGGACTTTGCTTTATGTGATGAAGATGCCTTCACAAAACTACCAACCAAGGGTTTTTGAGAAAGGAAAGTATTCAATTGTACTTGAGCTTGCTGAGAATTCTAATGTAAGTAAAAAGCTTAAGGTCAAGGCTTCGGCAAAACAAAAGAAAAAATTGAAAATTGATTTAACAGCATAACCAGCATATATTTATTCAATATTAACCATCTAATAATACAAGATGAAAAAACTTTTAAGTCTTTGCCTTCTAGCTACGTTTTTATTAAGTGGAACGTCTGTGTTCTGCCAAAATTCTAACATTGACCTAGAAGAAAAACCTAATATTATATTCATATTCACGGATGACTTAGGAGTGGGAGATATCGGAGTCTTATACCAAAATGAACGGAAAAGATTAGGTGTTAAATCCGAGCCATGGACATCTACACCACAATTGGATCGAATGGCACAGGAGGGCGCAATTCTCTCGAACCATTATTCTGCAGCACCAGTGTGTGCACCTTCTCGAGCATCACTATTGACGGGGTTAAGCCAGGGCCATGCCAATGTTAGAAATAACCAGTTTGATAAGGCTTTAGCCGATAATCATACGATGGCGAATGTGTTGCAAAAGGCGGGTTATAACACAGCGGCTATTGGGAAGTGGGGCTTGCAAGGAGATAAAAGGTGGTCTAAGGATGGAGATGCATGGCCAGGTCATCCTAACAAAAGAGGCTTCGATTATTTCTACGGTTATATGAGGCACAAAGATGGACATGAGCATTATCCACATGAAGGAGTATATAGAGGAGCAAAGTCCGTTTATGAAAATGAACGAGAAATTACTTCGGGGTTAAACAAATGTTTTACGGGTGATTTATGGACGGCCATTGCGAAGAAATGGATCACAGATCAAGTAAAAGAAGATGAAAAGCCGTTTTTTATGTTTCTGGCTTATGATACACCTCATGCCGTCTTAGAATTACCGACGCAAGCCTATCCGAAAGGTGGTGGACTTAATGGCGGCGTTCAATGGATCGGCAAAGAAGGAGAAATGATCAATACCGCTTCAGGGGAAGTGGATTCCTACGTTCATGATGAATATGCACGCGCAACTTATGATGATGATCGAGATGAAACGACAGCTGAAGTGCCTTGGCCGGATACGTATAAGCGTTATGCGACGGGTGTGCGAAGAATCGATGACGGTGTGGGCGATATTATCCAACTGCTTAAAGATCTAGATATCGATGACAACACGATGATTGTGTTTAGTTCGGATAATGGTCCATCTAAAGAGTCTTACTTACCGAAGGGGTACGTAAGCTATAGACCAGATTTCTTTAATAGTTTCGGTGAATTTGATGGGATAAAAAGAGATGTATTAGAGGGAGGAGTCAGAGTGCCGCTAATTGTGAGATGGCCTAAGAAAATAAAGGCGAATAGTGTGGTTGATATGCCGAGTATTTCTTATGATTGGTTGCCGACCTTCACTGATGCGGCTGGAATTCCTGGACCTGCTATTATAGATGGCGTTTCATTGCTTCCATCACTGACTGGATCTGGAAAACAGCGAGAAAGTCTAGTATATGTAGAGTATCAAAACAATGGGAAAACACCTAAATATGAGGAGTTTTCACCTAAGAATAGAAATAGAGTTAGAAAGGAAATGCAAATGATTCGAAAAGGTGACTTGATCGGATTAAGGTATAATATCGGCAATGTGGATGATGATTTTGAGATTTATGATATTGTAAATGATCCTCAGCAAAGTAAGGATCTGGCACAGCAAGATGAAGAGATGCAGGCATTGAATGGTTGGATGAAAGATAGAGTGTTGCAGATTCGCAGACCAGATACTTCAGCAGCAAGACCGTATGATAGTGCTGTGGTTCCTGCGGTCAATGTTAAAAAAAAGAAAGGATTGCTATATAAGTCTTTCGCTGGTAACTTTCCTTGGTTGCCAGAGATGGTTTCGATGAAAGAGGAAAGTACGGGAATGGTTAAAAGTATCAACGATTTTAAATTGGACAAAAAAGCAGGGAATTTATTATTAATAGAAGGATTTATAGAAGTGCCAGAAGGAGGGGAGTATGTATTTACCTTAAGTGCGAAAGAGAAGGCATTGATGAAAATTCACGATGCAACGATCATTGATGCGGATTATAATTACGAAGCCAATGATGAAATATCAGCGGAAATATTATTAGAGAAAGGCGTTCATCCGATTAAGATTTATGTGCAGAATAGTGGCAAGGCAAAGGCTCCGATTGACTTGCAGTGGCAAGGTCCGAATTTCGAAAAGGCTGAAATTTCTGGAAGTGTGTTATTTCATTGATGAATAAATAAGAAAATATAAGGTTCTTCCCAATGGATTTATTTTGGGAATTTGATAGCATTGTTAAAATTTGTTACCTGAAAATCAAGGATTGACAAAATTCTAATCCTTTTTGAATTCATTAATAACGATATTTATTAACTCCACCTGTTGCTGATGAATCCTTGTCAAATAAATAATCTAAATATTCAAAGAAGTTTTCAATTTTATTATTTCCTCTGCTTGCTCCATCTTTGCACCAATCGTAAAGCCCATATGAGTTTTGTTCATTTGATTTATCATCGGGATGAAACCAAGTTGTATGAGACCAAAATGATCTGTTTGTTTGAGAAAAAACTTTATTTCCAATAGGAATAATCTGATAAACACCGTTTTTCCCATCTTGAAAAACTTCAGTGTTTGGTAGAAATCCTCGTCCACAATAAGAATAGATTACAAATTGATCTATCGCTTCACAAACTTCTGAGGCTAACTGCCTACTTGCGTTGTTTATATTTATGTTTTGTGCAATCAATTCATAAAAGTGATAAGCATCTATGTATGGAGAAGTAAGTTGAGCTATTTCTAGATTGTTATTTGTATTATGATAATATCCCAATGTGTTTTGTATAATATCTAAAATCACATCGTCTTCTTCATTGGGTAAGAGTCTGCTAAGTTCATCTATTTTTCTTTTTATGTGATCTATCTGGGAATTGTCAAATAGTCCCCAAGATGCCCAAGCTTGATTATCGTATATTTCCTCTAGAATTATTTTAGAAAATTCTAAAGCATTCATATGATAAGGATTCATTGTTCTTTCAGGTCCTGGACTGAAGTAGTTATTATCGAGGTCAATGTTTTTATTATTATCAACTTGTAATCTGTTAAATATCTGGTCGTAAGCCCAAGCTGCAGATAATGGGGCAGAGGCGATAATATAATCGGCTGAAAATTGGTCTTCATTATTGGGTCTCCATTCATAGAAGTTTTCGAGACCTGCCATTGAACAAACATCTAAACCAAGAATGTCAACTGATTCGTTTCCACTTAAGACATCTCTTAGTTCACCTGGATACAACTTGTCATTGATTCCAGATTCTGCATCAGGACACATACCGACACCATTGCCATGAGATCTCAATACTAACATGTAATGTTTTGCTGGAAAATAATGCTTACAATATTGAATGAAATTTTTCAGCACGGCAGCATCGCCCATTTCTAAATCATGAGATTGATTAATTCTTATTTGAGGTAAAAATTCATGACCATTTAATCTTTCAAAATTTTCATTGTTAAATCTATACAATCGTGTGTCCGTAAAATTTTCTCCTAGTACAGTTGAATCTTCTGAAAATCCTGGCGTGCGATCTATTAATGTAATAACCTCGTAACCTTCGGAAGTTTTACCAATCCTCATTTCATTCATGTCATTTAACAAATCTACTTCAGATGAATTAGATCCTACAGCGTAATGCATGATCGTCCAACCATTTATTTCTTGTGCATTTAATAGAATTTGTGTAAATAAGATTAGGCAAATTAAATTAGTTGTTTTTCTGAAATACATACCGATATACTTAATTGTCGAATACAGGATATTAATCGCTGTTTCTCCTTAAAATTAATTCTCTACGGTAATAACGGAATTTAACTATGAATTGCGTTGTAGCAACTAAGAAATACGTTGATTATTTTTTGTTTAATCTAGAATGGAAGATTTTTTCTAAATGCTTTCCGCCATCTCTTTAATCTTTTCCAAAATTCCTGCCCAGCCTCCACCAGCTAATGCTTCATCATATCGTTCTTTTCCGTTTGCTGCGGTTTCATATCCCGATTGAGTTACTTTAAGAATCGTAGAAGAATCACTTTCACTTAATTCATAGACCACGGTTAGATGATTTTCTGGCGTTTGTGCGTAATCAGCATTGGGATCGATAACGGTATAGACCATTTTCGTCTTAGGAGAAAAGCTAGTCATGAAGCCGGAAACATAGACCACTTGATCGTGAATGCCTCGCCATAAGACAGGGCTGCTTTCCGCGAAATCAGTTTCGATGGCACAAGTGTACATGTATTCTGGGGTCAATTTTGGATTGACCAATAAATCCCAGACCTTATCTAGGGAAGCGTTAATTGTTATCTCATTTATTATATCTGTCATAAAACAAAGATAAGACAAAGTGGAATAGCAAAGTTATAGAATAAGGAGAATGACTTATGGAATCGGGAGAAGGACGCGTATTGTGATGTCTAAGTAGAATATGTTAAGCTGAAAGGATTTAAAAAGAAATTGAAATTGTTAACTTTATTATCTATGGAGGAAATAATATTTATTGTTAAAGAAAGTGAGGAAGGTGGCTTTATTGCAACTGCATTAGGTTACTCCATTGTGACAGACGGTGAGACAATGGAAGAGTTACGAAATAATGTAAAGGAATCGGTTCAATGCCATTTTGATGTTGATGGTCCTAAAATTATTCGACTGCATGTTGTAAAAGAGGAAGTGTTTTCAGTATGAAAATATCAAGGAATGTAACGGGAAAAATATTGATCAAAAAACTGAAACCACTTAGGCACGCTGTCCTCAATATTAAATCAAATTGCGTCTCATCACAGAATATCTAAAGCAGAACTTTTAGAAAATCTCTTTGGCTAAAAAGATTAAACTTCAGGGGATCTCACATTGTTAGCAAATGACTATCTTCTTTAACAACATTTATTTTGGATTTGGGAATACGCTCGTGATATTTTTTAATAAACCTTTAAAAATAATTATAATAATTGAAAAGAAGTTGGCCATTTTCAATGTCAATTTAAAGTAGGAAGTAAAATCTATAATACATAAAAAAATATTTACTACTTCGACCCTAACCTTACTTCACTCGGACTTTTCCCGATTTTCCCCTTATACTGATTACTGAAATGCTGAGGTGATGAATAACCAAGTTCTTCGGCAATCAAGGCTATTGGTTTCGAAGAATCTTTTAGGAATTGGGTAGCGAGACTTAACCTGTTTTCTGTTAGATAGCCGAAAAGCGTAATCCCAAACATCTCCTTGAATCCATACTTGAGTTTAAATTCATTAATGCCAACTGCTCTAGCAATTTCTGATAGATTAGGTGGGTCTGTAAGTCGCTGGTTGATGAAGTCTCTTGCAGCAATAATGGCTTCCTTATCTTGAATGGTTTTGAGATATACAAATGACTCACTCATCTTGTTTTTATAATCGGCAACACACAAAACCAGTAGCTCTAGTGTCTTAGCAAATAAGAAAATCTGCTGGAGTTTCCCTTGATAAGGATTAAGGGTGATTTCGTTGATGATGTTTTGGATCGGTACATTAATGCTTCCCCACTTTTCAGAAATAATCATGCTTTTTCCAGACAGGACTTGATCACAAAAATGTTTTAGCAAATCATCGCCATCTTTACCTAACTCCACAAAAACTTCCTTCGGAAAATCTACTCCAAATGTTTCTATCTCTAGCGATTTGTTTTCAATGGCTAGATCCATACCGTTAGAATACATAATGTTATGGTGGCCGCCGATGAGATTGTATTTTTGATCAAGTTGCTTGAAAGTGAAATTGTAATCACCACGAATTCCTAAATGAAGTCGAACGGTGTCTCGATTATTGCTGGTGTGAAAAGTATTGTTTTTCCCAGTGAAAGAAGAAACCGCACGTCCCATCAAGATCTCATTAAATGTCCATTGTTGAGATTCGGTTATTTTCCAATTTGGGTTTTGTGGCTTCATTTAATACCTTAACTTATTGCTGTTTAAGTTGACTACAAGCGCAATTCCATTTGCAGTGCTTTCAAATTGATAAACCTCCGAATTCAATTTTACCTTATGAATTGCTGGAACCAATAAACCTATTCCTGCTCCCACCATATAGCCGGTTATTACATCTGAAGGATAATGTCGTCCCGCTTGAACTCTTAAGTATCCAGTTACGGCCGGCAAAGCAATAGCTCCTGACCATACCCAATATCTCCACCGACTATCAGGGTAAAGATCATTATATACTCGAGCGGTGAAAAAAGAAAGTGCTGCGGTATGAGAGGCGTGCCCCGAAAAGAAGCTCTTTCGTGCATCGAGGTGAAGCCGTTCTTCGTCTGGCACTTCATTATTATAATAATAAGGTCTCCTTCGATCGGTCGCTGATTTCATCAAGAAGGTCAGCGATCCGTTAAGCGCAGCAGTTTCTGCATACATGAATAAGTATTCTAGTTGATTCCCTTTTAGTTTAGAAGAAGCTAGAAGGGTAAGTGGGAATGCTGTTCCAGCATATAGCAACACATCACTTAAATTCTTTGCCGCTAAGGAATAATTATCTAAAGTGCGACGATCAAAGCGATTAATTTTGGGTAGTGGTAGACTTGCACTAGGTAATAAAAGATTTGGTCTTCGACTATCTATATAAAAACTTCCTGCTAACATTAAGCTTGAACCGCCTATAATGATCGTTTCCTTCTTCGTGCTAATCTCATAGGTTTTCTGCCCATTGACCGAAAAGAAAAGAAAAAATAGGATTAAGAATATAAAGCACTTCATGGCCGAAAGATAGAAAAGAATTCAGTTTTATATGTGATTTCTATAATTCAGGTTTAAACTGAATGAGGCATTTCTTCTACAGTCCTTGTTTTCATATCTACTCTTTCGCCCTCAAATAAATACTCCCCATCTGAGTTTTTAAAGTCATTTCACTTCCGCCACCATTCAAAGTACCATAAGTCCAGCTATTCGAAATGACTCGCATTTCACCATTTTTGGAAGTTGATTTTGTTTCTGACGCTTCTTTTGTCACTGTTTCGATTGGTAAATCGCTATAAATATCACCCCACTCTGTTCTCATTTTCAAATCAGATTTGAAATTCTTCGGTAAGGTCAGGTCGATGTTTCCGGTAATGGTGTTGAAACTCATCGCATCTTCAGCATTCACGGTCTCGAATCCAACAATTATATCACCAGTGCTAGAACTTGCATTCACTGAACCACTGATTCCTTTCATTGTTACACTTCCTATATTGTTTTCAACATTCACAGCACCTTGAATATTTTCAATGTAAATATTTTGTCCGATCTGCTTTGAAATGTTTATATCTATTCCCGATGGAACTTCGATTTCCATTATCAGTACATTGTTCATGAAATTCTGCGTGAAAATTCGCACTTTATTATTCTTTTCTCCGATCTCAAATTGAAAATTAGATCCTCCTATTTTCTTCATTCCCTTACTTTTGTCATCTTGTTCAGAGTCATCATGATCCTCTTGTTTTTCTACACTATATTTGATTAACACATCTGTTCTAGAACTTCCGATTATTTTAATGTCCGCACTGAAAACTTCAACATCGAGCATTTTGTCACCATTAGCGTTTGAGAAAGGAACAGTGACTTCTTTCTGTTGACCAAAAGCATAGAGCGAAGTCATTATTAAGGCTGCTATTATTATATATTTCATATCTCTTTTATTTTATTTGTTTTAAATAGGCGTTCCCATTGAATGTTTCAATGAATAGGTTTATTTCTCCTGTGCCAATTTGTGCTTCTGCATATTCACCAACTTTTACCATTTCTCCAGGATTTAATGTTTCTTGATTCTTTATATTTCCTGATAATTGAACAGCATCAAAGTCTGTATATAATTCCCCTTGGAAGCTCTTGAAATTTGTAGTTAAACTTGAATTCTTTGGCATATTAAGATTGATCTCCCCATTTATCGTGGAAAACCGTCCTGTAATGCTTGGTTTATTTCGGTAATTGATGTCAATGTTTCCATTAACTGTTGTTCCATTTTTCACCTTCGAAACTTCATGCATTTTAATACTTCCATTGACATTAGAAGCATAGACGACTCCTGAGATTCCACGAACATCGATGTCACCTTCTATAATGGTGGAAACGTAAACATTCATATCAGTAGGAATTTCTATCTCTAATGTCAGCTTAGGAATTTCCTGCTCATCAAATTTCCCACCCCATTGGCAATTGTTTTCTGTTTGGATAAACCGAAATGGTTTTTCTGGATCAAAGCGAGTAAAACCCTTTTTACAAGGATTGTGCAGATAAACTGCTAGAACATTTTCCGTTCGATATTCTTTGAGTTCCATTTCCGCTATCCTGTTCGTTGTCGTACTTGTAGCTTTGATTATTATTTGATCGCTACTTCCTGCCTTTACAATGATATCCCCTTTTAGATTGTCAATTACAACATGATTAACTCCCTCGGAATCATATGTTTTATCAAATTCAACTTGGCCGTAGATCACCGAAGACCAAAGCATTAAAAGTATTACTATTCTCATTTTTTTAAATTTTAATTAAGCTGTCATCTATGGACTTCTTAATCGGTGGAGGTAAGTCCTTATTGATTAATTCCATAAATTCCTCTTTTGATAATTTTTTCCCGCTGGCATTTATTGCTTCAGCTAGGTTTGCAAGCACAACTGGTGATTGCTGATTACTGATTGCTTGGATGAGTCCGGTTCTCACTTTAGGCAAATATGCGTAATCATATAAGGTATTAATACAAGCCAATCTCACATTCACGCTTTCGTCATTGCTGAGTGAAAACATTAAAGCTTCGATTACTTTCTGGTCACTATTTTCTTCAATTTTTGTATTGGATACTAAGCTGATTTTGTCGCCTACATTTTCAGTACTTAGTAGTTGTGTGGCAAAATCTTTTTGGTCAATTTTTTCTAATTCCGAAGAACCAAATTGTTGACCCACATAAAAGGTTAGCACCAGCAGCAACATCGGTAAAGCAATCTTATATAACCAAGTAAATGACCATTGTTTCTTTTCTAACGGACGATTCTCCTCTAGCATCTGATAGAACTTAGCATCCATCCTTTCCGTTGGTTCTTTATCTACTAAGAATTTATCGATCTCACCAGTATTTATCCACTCATTTAACTCCGCTTCTTGATCTTTATTTAGCTTATCCATTTGCTTGCAGTTTATGTGCGTTTTCTTTTAATTCTTGCATGATTCTGAAAACCTTCGTTTTGACATTTGACAACGAAAGGCCATAGAGGTCAGCAACTTGTTGGTACTTCATTTCATTAAGTTTGATCATACTGATCAATTCCCGTTTTTCGTCGTCAAGCATTCTAAGTGCTTTCTGAAGCAGGTTTGATTCCTCTTGATCTAACATTTGATTTTCGCCGTGTTCTTCATGTGCGAAATCGTGATCCATAATGTCTACAGATCTGTTTTTCTTTCTAGCATTAAAATCATCGATGTAGGTATTCCGTGCGATAGTGAATAACCAACTTCTGAAGGATCCTGTCCCTTTGAAGTTCTTTTTATACTTAATCACTTTTTCGAATACGGTCTGGACCATATCTTCACTTTTAGTAACATCATAGATGTTGTTATAGAAGTAATTAAAAAGCGGTTTTTTATACCTCATATAAAGTAGTCCGCAGGCATCTAATTGCCCGTTTTGCACTTTATTGATCAATGATTCGTCGGTTAGTAAATCCATTTCACAGAGGTTGACTTGGTTTTTCTTAAAAGGTTACAGATTTCAGGATTTAATCTAAATTTTGCCATGATTTTACAACAAAATCTGAGTGCTTCTGATCCTTCATACCTGCGTAAATTAATGTTTTAGCAGTTATCTTATCGGAATAAACTCGTTCAAATTTTAATAAGTTTTTGAAGAAATCATTTCTTATGATTGTGCTAGATTTTATTTCAGTAATGTAAGTGTCTAAATTTTCTGTAAATAAGAGATCTACTTCATTCTTGTTAAATATATACAGAATACATAAAAAATAATTTCATTCTGCATAGAAAATAATTGCAGAATGCATAAAATGTGTTGTTGGCAAACTGGTTAGAAATAAGCGCATTAGAAGACGTGTGAAAGCATAATAATCTCGTTATCCCGAAAATTTTCATTATTTTTCAATCCTAAATAAATTCGTAATGAAATATACTTTACTACTCTTACTCGTGTGTCTAGGTCAATTTTCCATAACTGCTCAGCATGAGAATCCGCAGAAACAAAAAGTGCTAGATTTCGTGGATTCGAACTTTCGTGACTTAACTTCATTGAGTGATAAAATATGGTCTTTCGAAGAAGAAGCCTTTCAAGAAAATCAATCAGCTGCGGCGTTAATTGCCTATGCAGAAAAACAAGGGTTCAAGATCACAAAGAACATAGGAGATATGCCTACCGCTTTTGTGGCAGAATATGGTTCTGGAAAACCCGTGATTGGAATCTTGGGAGAATTCGATGCACTGCCTGGACTTTCTCAAAAAACGGTTCCGTATAAAGATCCATTAAACGAAGGAATGCCAGGTCATGGATGTGGGCATAATTTATTCGGTGTGGCATCTTTAGGTGCAGCAACTTCTATTAAAAACATGATCGCTTCTGGAGAACTGAAAGGAACTATCAGATTTTATGGTACACCAGCGGAGGAAAAGTACTTTGGGAAATTGTGGATGATTAGAGCTGGAGCATTTGATGACGTGGATGTAGTATTAGATTGGCACCCTTCAGGAGAAACTAAGACAGAGGTTCAGAAAGGTCTAGCTTTAGTAGATTTTATGGTTGAATTTTATGGCCAAGCGGCACACGCATCGGCTGATCCATGGAACGGACGCTCTGCTTCGGATGCGCTAGAATTATATACAACAGGAATTAATTATTTCAGAGAGCATGTAGAGCCAACCGTAAGGATTCACTACCATATTCAAGACGCCGGTAAAGTGGTCAATGTAGTCCCAGATTATGCGAGGATATGGACAAGAGTTAGAGATACAAGGAGAGAAGGCATGGAAAAAGTGTGGAAGCACATGGAAGACATTGCAAAAGGAGCAGCATTAATGACGAAAACTGATTATAAAATCACCTTGATTTCGGGTGTTCATGAAATATTGGTGAATCGTGTTGGATCTGAAGCGATGCAGAAGAATATGGAATATTTGGGAGCGATTGAATACACAGAAAATGAACAGGAATTCGCGAAAGGAATTCAAAAGGCAACAAATAAAGAAGAAGTTGGAATTGAGTCTATCATTACTCCACTTGAAGAAACCCTAGAACATCCTAGAGGTGGGTCAACAGATGTGGGTGATGTTTCATGGGTAGTTCCAGTGGTAAGAATGAGAGCGACTACAGCTCCTAAAGGTACTCCTTGGCATTCTTGGGCAGTAGTTGCTTGTGGTGGAATGTCTATCGGTCATAAAGGAATGGCATATGCTGCTAAAACCTTGGGAATGACGGCGGTAGATTTGTTTGAGAATCCAGCGTTGATTACAAAGATTCAAGATGAATTTAAAGAGAAAAAGGGCGATTACGAATACAAAGGGATCATTCCAGATGGTCCACCACCAGTGGGAGATAACTGACAAAAATGATTTAAGATTATTCTTTTACTGCTAGCAATCTTAAGGCATTTAGAACAACAACAAGTGTAGAGCCTTCATGTCCAACTACCGCTGGTCCGATAGAGGCGATTCCTGTAATGGTAAGCGGTATTAAAATAGCGACCATTCCTAAACTTATCCAAAGATTCTGCTTGATGATGCTTTTCGTTCTTCTACTGAGCTTGATGGCAAATGGCAACTTGTCGATTCGATCAGCCATCAGTGCGATGTCCGCAGTTTCTAAAGCTATTGGCGAACCTGCAGCTCCCATTGCAATACCTATATTCGCTGTTGCAAGAGCAGGAGCATCATTGACTCCATCTCCTATCATAGCTACGATTTCTTTAGATGCGATTAATTTTTTGATTTCTTCGACCTTGTCTTCTGGAAGGAGATTTCCACGAGGATCAGTTATCCCTATTTTTGATGCAACAGCATTGGCGACGCTTTGATGATCACCAGTTAGCATCACCATTTTCTTAATGCCCATGCCTTTAAGCGCACTCAATGTTTTAATTGCATCAGGTCTTGCAATGTCCATAACGGCCACGATGCCTAAATATTTATCACCTCTTCTAACGATCATAGAAGTCTCTCCATTTTCTTCTAATTCACTCATTATTTGGTCAATTTTAGAAGGGACTTCTTGGTTCGATACTTCTTTCATTAAAAGTCGATTACCTATAAATACTTCCTCTTTATTAATCATCGCCTTGACACCTCTAGCAGTGATTGCCTTTAAGTTTTCGGCTTTGGGAAATTGATCAGTATTCAATAATTTAATACTCCCAATGGTAATGGCCTCAGCTAGCGGGTGATCGCTTAGTGCTTCGACTGCAGCTGCGGTTTCGAGAAGGAGTGTTCGGTCCTTATCATTTAGGGCAATTACTTGGGTCAATTTGGGCTTTCCTTCTGTTAAAGTACCCGTCTTGTCAAATGCTATAACCGTAATGTCTCCTAGTTTTTCCAAAGGTCCTCCACCTTTAATCAGAATACCACTTCTAGCAGCTCTTGCTACTCCTGAAAGAACTGCACTTGGCGTAGAAATAGCGAGCGCGCAAGGAGACGCCGAAACTAAAACAGCCATTGCTCTGTAAAAACTTTGTTTAAATGTTTCATCTATGACTAGGAAAGCGAGCATTAAAATTCCAACAAGAATTAAAACAAAAGGAACGAAATATTTTTCAAATTTGTCTGTGAAATGCTGCGTAGGTGATTTTTGACTTTCTGCTTCATTCACCATGGTAACAATCCGAGATAGCGTACTGTCACTTGCTTTTTTGAGAACTTTTATTTCAAGTGGCTGTGCGCCATTAATCGTCCCAGAAAAGACCCTGTTTTCACTTTTTAGTTTGTCAAATGTGGTAGAAATATGGTTAGTAGCTAGTTTCTGAACAGGAACACTTTCACCAGTAATAGATGCTTGATTTACTTGAGATTCTCCTTTGATGACTACGCCATCTGCAGCTATTTTATTATTTGGTTTTACCAGAATGATATCTCCTAGTTCCAATTCTTCGATGGGTATTTCTACTTGCTTTTCGCCTTCTAGTCTTATAGCGGTCGGTGGAGCTAAATCTGACAATGCAGTTATAGATTTTCTGGCCCGATTCATTGCATAATGTTCTAAGGAATGTCCAAGACTAAAGAGGAATAAAAGTAATGCGCCTTCCGCCCATTCTCCTAGAATTGCTGCACCAATAGCAGCAAAAAGCATCAAGAAGTCAATTTCGAATTTCCCTTCGGTGATGGCTTCATACGCTTCCTTAGTAGTATAGAACCCACCAAAAAAGTATGAGAATAAATAAAAGCCTATGGTTATATTAAGAGGGATGATTTTTAAATAATGGAGAAAAAATCCAAGACCCAGAAAAGTACCAGATAAGATGGCAAATATCAACTCTGTTTTCTCTCCAAATATGCCATGTGCGTGATCATGTTTATGCTCTTTGTTTTTATGATCGTGATCGTGTTTCGAATTTAACTTCTTTGGCATAAAATGGATTGTTAATTTAAACGTGTAAAAATTTCAATAATGTTTAAAAGGAATCGCTCGATACACAAACTAGAAAAAATCAATCTAATAAGTTGCGTTTTTACTTATATATTTTCATTTATATCTGGTGTGTCAACTAGTAATCTAAGCCAATTTCAAATTGGAATTTTAAGTAAGTGGGGAAGGTTGGAAATATTTCTCAAATGTTAAATGTGCAAGATTAGAGACATAAAAATAGTCGGCTACTTTCCATTGAAAGAAAAAATATATAAATTGATGATCAGTGAAGGCTATTGCAATAGGATGTTCTTTGCTACCTGGAAATTAATGAGCGTGGAACCTTTGATTTGTTGTGAATTAAGGCTTAAAACGCTATGCGGATATTTTTTAAACTTAAATATGCATTTCTTGCAGTTTTAAGTTCTATTCTACTGATTACTACTGATGGACCAGCGGCATCAGCACCTCCTTGTGATATGCCAGATCATCCGGATTATGCACCACTTATGGCATTGTATAATGCTACAGATGGCCCTAACTGGAATAATAGTACAGGTTGGGGAGAGGATTGTGATGTGTGTGGCTGGTATGGGGTGAGTTGTCTTTCTAATGACAGAGTACATTTAGTTCAGCTTCCACGAAATGATTTAAAAGGAAATTTACCTATTGAAATCGGAGACCTTGATTCACTAAAAATTCTAAGATTAAGAGATAATGAAATATCAGGCGATATTCCTTTAGAATTATCCAATGCAAAAATTATCTATGAATTAGATTTAGGGGGAAATGATTTTACCGGAAACTTTCCTGAAGTTGTTTTTAATTTATTAAATCTGAAAAAATTAAACCTAAGTTTTAACGATTTTACTGGAAATATTCCGAATAATTTTCAAACATCATCACAACTCGAATTTTTTTGGGTTCAAATTAACAATCTTTCAGGTGAAATTCCAAGTTCATTATATGATATTAAAAGTTTAGAAGAAATACATATTTCTGGAAACTCAATAGCTGGAATTTTGTCTCCCGATATAGGTAAGCTGAGTAACTTAAAAGAGTTGCATATTAATAACACGCAAATTGGTGGATTTATACCACCGGAAATTGAAAATGCAGAAAGTTTAATTGAATTACAGATTCAAAATTCAAATTTAGAAGGAAGCCTTCCTATTGAGCTTTTTAATCTTGAAAATCTTGAAAATCTTGATTTAAGAGGAAATCATATAACTGGTGGAATAGACAGAAATGTAAATAATCTTATAAATATCAAAATTCTAGATTTAAGTAATAACAATTTATCCGATACGTTACCAAATAATCTTTCAAACTTAGTTAATCTTCAAATTTTAAAATTAGGACGTAATAATTTTACAGGTAAAATTCCTACTGATATATATAGTTTAAGTTCACTTAAGACTATAGAAATTAACAATAATAATTTAGTTGATTCGATGTCTTCTGCAATTGCTAATTTATCTAATTTGGAAGGGTTGAATTTTAGTCGTAATCAACTCTATGGCAGAATTCCTGATGTAATTGGAACTTTAGAGAAATTGAAACTTTTATACTTGCACGTAAACAGTTTTACTGGTGAATATCCAGAATCATTAGGCGACATGCTGTCTATTCAAGCTATGTACATAAATGATAATTATTTAGAAGGTTGTTATCCTGCCTCATATCAAAACCTATGTAGTATTACTTCGCCTTTAATAAGTTCATACTGCAACTTCGAAAACCCAACTTTCGCTGAATTTTGTGCTGGTGAACCATGCAACAACACCCTAAATATGTCAGCTTCTAACCTTTCTGTATGTGAAGGTGAAACAGTCTCGATGCAACCTGGATCAAACTACTCAAATTACCAATGGTCAGAACCGAACCAAACCTCTAAAACACTTACTACAACTGTCACAACCTCGAAATATTTTTATCTCACTGTAACCAACTCACGTGGTTGTACCAAAACAGATTCCATCTTTATCCATGTCACTTCCACTGACCCTGGAGCTGAATCAGCTGAAATCTGTCCTGGAAAAACAGTTGAAATAAATGGTGAAGTGTTCGATGAGATTGGTTTCTTTCAACAACTTATTCCAAGCCCTGGATCATGTGATTCTATCGTAAATGTTACCATCACTCAGAAAGAAGGAACAACCGGCACTTATGCAGAAACGATATGCCCAGGCACTATGACGACTATAAACGGACAAGATTTCGGTGTTGGAGAATCGATACAAACCATAGATAACCAAGCTGGATGTGATTCTGTAATATCAATAACCATTAGTGAATATCCAACATACGAAACGAATTTAGCTTATGAGGTTTGTGAAGGAGGTACCTATAATTTTGAGGGGATGGAATTGTCAGTGGGTCTAACTACACTGGAGTTAACAAGTGAGTTTAATTGTGACTCAATCATCAACATTGACATATCTGAAAAGTCAAACTCATATGAGACAATCACCGGTTCTTTCTGCTCAAATAGTCAAGTTGAAATTAATAATGAATTTTTCGATGTTGCAGATACTTATATCAGAACACTAACGAATAATGAGGGTTGCGATTCTGTGTTAACCATCATAGTAACAGAAAAAGAAACGAGCACTGGAATGGTCGAAGCAACCATATGTGAGGGGGATTCCGTTCTCATAGCTGGAAATTATTACAAAGAAGGTGGGACTTTTAATAGAGCGCTTACGAATGCCGTGGAATGTGATTCCTTTTTAAATATTTCGATTACATTACTTCCATCTGAGATTACGAATCTAAATGAATTCATATGCAGCGAAGAATCCTTTGAAATTGGTACAGAATCATTTAATACATCTGGCCAGTATGTCGTAACATTAACCAACCAATTCGGTTGTGATTCTATCATTAATTTGAACCTGAATATTATATCAGGCGAAGATCAGACGATTAATGCGACAACCTGTGAAGGAAGTCCATACGAATTTGCTGGCGAGCTTTATGTTCATTCCATTACAGTAATGGACAGTATAGTAATCAATGGATGCAAGTCTTTAACTACCTTGAATTTAGAAGTAATAGAACCCGTTAGCTACGAGTATGACCAGTTTATTTGTGAGGGTAATGTTCAATATTTTTATGGATATTTCTATGATGCTGACACTTCATTAAGTGTTACGTTAAACACCAAAAGCGGCTGTGATTCTATTGTAACAATGCACCTTTTTGTGACAGAAAACAAAGTGGTTACAATAGATACTTTTATTTGTGAAGGATCGACATTGTATTTTGACAATCAATTCTATGATTCCCCAGGAACAATAGAAATCCCTCGAAAGACTTCTTATGGTTGCGATAGTTTGACCTATTTAAACATTGACCTATACGAATCTGAAACGGATACCTTTTATGCTGAGGTATGTGAAGGGAATACAACTGAATTCTTTGGCGATAGTTATGGAGTAGGGGAGCATGCTGGTACTTATGATGACGGCAACTGCCTGCAGCATTTTAATCTGGTCATATCAGAAGTGAATAAATTGAGATATGATGAAGTATTATTCCTGTGTTCTGGAAGTCAATTGCAATTCATGGATGAAATTTATGATCAAGGGGGACTATATCATCTGGATGAAGACGTGAATGATTGTGAAATTCTGGAGGATCTGATCGTATTAGAAAAGAGTAGTTCATCTCTAATTATACCACAGGTTTTTTGTGCTGGAAGTAATTTTGAGTTAGGAGGAGAAATAATCGAAACATCAGGAATCTATCCGGTTTCAACCAATGAAGGTTGTACGGATAAATTTGTATCTATCTTGTTTGTATCAGGTGAAAAAATAACAATAGAAGAAACGATTCAAGAGGGTGAAGGTTTTGAGTTTGGTGATGTTGTGTATACTGATTCTGGAGTTTATGAAATAACGGTTGGTAGTGAATATGGATGTTCTACCATTATCGAACTAATATTACTTGTGGAAAAGTGTGAAGGCATTCGAACGGAGTATCGGACGCTTTGCGCAGGTGAATCTATTCAATTTTATGATCAGAACATCTCATCAAGTGGGATCTATGAATATCATAAACCATTAGAAATAGGTTGTGATAGTATCATTCAATTAGACGCAACCTTTGTTCCTGAGGTGGATTTTAGTATTATCGGTGAGACCTTTTTATGTGCAGGAAGTGAAACCACACTTTCAGGACCGGAGGGATATCGTTATTTATGGAACAATGGTGCAGAAACCTCTAGTATCATCATTTCCGACGGGGGAAAGTATGAGTTGACTATTTATAATGAAAATAACTGCGCGACTACTGCAGAAATTGTAGTTGAGGAGGTACGATTTCCATCGGAAGCTCTTGGAATAATAGTAGAGGATCCATCTACTTGCGAGGCGGTGGACGGAGAAATATCCATTGACATCGAAATGACTGAAAACTATTTATACAGCATCGATGGGGGAGCAACTTTTCAAGAATCGAATACATTCACCCAACTTTCAAATGGTAGTTATAACATCGTCTTAAGTGACTTGCTTGAAAGATGCAAAAAGGCTTTAGAAACACCTGTTGTTATAGAAAGTGATGGTGTACCACAGATAAAAGAAATCAATATCACTCCGATTAATGATTGCAATAATCAACTGGGAAGTATAGAAATTATTCCTGCAGATGCATTCGAGAATTATCAGTATAGCATTGACAATGGAGCGAATTGGTCTGAGCAAGGATTATTCGAAAACTTGGAATCTGGAGTTTATCAAGTGCTATTGGGAGAAGAAGGATCACTTTGCATTAATAATTTATCCTCGCCTATTGAATTAGAGAACATTGGTAACTTATCGGCCGAAATCCAGGTTGATGAAAACGTGAGTTGTGCGGCAGCTTCGGATGGTATGGCCAGTGTTCAGATTTTACAAGGAGAGGCACCGTTTAATATTACATGGTCGAACGGAGGCTCGAGTCTAATTCAGAATAATTTGTCTGTGGGAAATCATGAGATAACAATTACAGATGCTAATAATTGTGAGCAAGTACTTGAAATACAACTCGACGCACCAGATATTGAAGATGTATTGTCTGCATTCCAAGATACGATTATCTGTACAAATGAAACGCTAGTTTATGAGATGGATACTTCTTTTAATTATATTTTGTTCAAAGAAAGCGAAGTCTATTATGAAGGGAGATATCCTGAAATATCTGAAACTGGAACCTATCAAATAGTGATCGAAAACGGGTCTTCGTGTGTTGCTGATAAATTTATAGAAGTGAACGAAATCGACCTATCAGCTTTAGGTATTGACTTCTTATTGAGTACTGAAGCAGTGAAAGGAGTAGAAGTTATAGCGGTCAATGTTTCTGATCCGATGCCTGATAATTTTGAATGGATGTATGATTCATCAGGAATAAAGGTAAATACGATCGATCCTTTCTCAAGTGGTTTCACATTCGAGGGTAGTGGGGATTATGAAATTTCTATTCTTACAGAAGTGAATGGGTGCTTAGCACGTTTTGACAAAACAATTGTTGTTTATCCAGATTCTAGTCATTTAGGAACTTACGAAGAGCCTGAAACAGCTTTTGATATAGATCGTTTCGGGTCCTGGAAAGTATTTGAAAATCCGAATAATGGCCAGTTTAATGTCGAAATAAATGTGGGTACAGGTAAAGTGCCCATTAGATTAGCAGTCTATGATATTTATGGCGGGCTCATTGAAAATAGAACCATCAGAGGTAAGCGAAAATATTTAGAATCGTTCAATTTGGCGGGAGCGGGAACGGGAATTTATACGGTAGTTTTATCCGCTTTCGGGAAACAATTTTCGAAAAACATACTAATTGTTAAATAGTAAGGTAGTGGTCAATTCTTTGATTTTAACAGTCTCAGCTATTTCATTTGAGCTAGAAAATGCGTAATTTATAATCTTAACGCCGCTTTTACTTTTAACCTGAGATTATTTTAATTTATGCAATTAATTGTGCCTTTCAGATTAGGCTGGATTACATTGTTTGCGGTGTCCTTTCTTTTGATATCTGATAACAATGTCCACAATCCCACCTTTAGAGCTGATGATCCAGCGGGATGTGATGAAACATTGGAGCATCCCGATTATACTTTCCTGAAACGCTTCTTTGAAGTAACAAATGGCGAGCAATGGGTTAACACGCTTGCGAATAATAAACCATGGCTAAAGTGTGATATTTGCTCATGGTATGGAGTAGTCTGTGAAAATGGAAATGTTATAGAAATCAACCTACCTAATAATAACGTTTCCGGTGTTTTTGATGTGAGAGCTGTGGAGTTTGTGAAATTAAAGAAACTCGATTTGTCTGGGAATGATTTTAGTTTCTTTGCTTCTTCTGAACTAGACTATATCTCAGCGCTTGAATATTTAGATTTATCCTCGAATCATCTCAGTAGTAATTACAATAATATTTATGTCAAAGCCACTAATCTTAAGCATCTAGATTTATCTGATAATGGACTTACTTACGTATTGCCAGAAATAATTGATTTACCAGCGTTAGAGTACTTTGATTTTTCTCAAAATGAGATGACAGGATCGGTTCCTAATTCAATAGGAAATATGGTTCTGTTGAAACATTTAAATCTTTCAAGCAATGACTTTACAGGGAGTTTTCCAGGATTTGTTAGCAGTTATAATAGGTTACAATTTTTAGACTTAAGTGATAATAGAATTTCAGGTTGTATTCCAACTTCTTATAATGTGCATTGTGATATTCAGAACAATGTCTTTCTAGATGAAAATTGCACCTTTGATGATCCTACCTTTATAGAATTCTGTGCGGGGGAGGTCTGCGATGAACAATTGAATCTAAGTGCTCCTTCTTCCACTTGTATAGGACAAACATTTACTATAACCGCGGAAAGTGGTTATGCTAGCTATGAATGGTCTGTTGGATGCGATGGACCACAGAATAGAGCCCAAGGGTATTCGGTGGTAAAATCCTGCCCAGGCACATACAGTGTTACAGTAACAAACGACAAAGGGTGCACACGTACTGGGTCTATAACGATCCAAGAGTATATCGAACCAAATCAAAATACAAGTGCAAGTTTCTGTGAAGGGGAAAGCGTGGAAGTAGCTGGAAGAACATTTGATTCTGCTGGAGTTTTTCAAGTTGCGCAGACGACACCTCAAGGATGTTCATATACTTTAAATGTATCAGTCACTGAAGTATTAAGACCTCGAAATACCTATAACCTAGAGATATGTAATGGTTCATCACAGTCTATTCATGGTGAAAGCTATAATTCTGCGGGAACATTTACACAAAATGTTATTAATCAAAACGGTTGTGATTCATTATTAACTATAAATGTCAATATTTTAAATACCTATTCAAATGAGGTTTACTATAGTGTTTGTCCAGGAGGAACAGTTCCACACGATGGAGAAGATTATGGGAAAGGAACATTTTATAGGACTTATGATGCACAAAATGGATGTGATTCAATTCTGACAATATATGTTGATGAATTAGAAACATTTAGTTCAAGCATAACACTCGAAGCATGCGAAGGTGAAACGGTAGAACATGATGGCATTGATTATAGTGAAAGTGATACCCGAACTTATCAAGCTCAGAATGGTTGTGACTCGATTTTACACATTACCGTTAATCAGTTACCAAGTAGCAGTACTTTCGAAACACATTCTATCTGTAATGGACAATCTGTTGAAATTTTCGATTCTACCTACACAGCTGGAGTTCATAATATCCCTTACTTTAATGAAAATGGATGTCTTTCTAATTTAGAACTAACCGTTAATGAAACTGCACCATACATTGTTAGAGATACTGTCCAGATGTGTAATGGTGTTCAAGTTAACTATGATGCAATGCATTATTATAATACACCTGGCTCATTTACAATTGACACAGTAGATAATAATGGATGTAATTATATAATCGAACTAGAAGTTCCTGGCGGCACAACGAGCATAGAAGATATTACCGTACAAAGATGTGACAATCAGCCAGTTTATGTGAATGGAAAGTCAGTGTATGACGGAAGCGTACAAATTTTAACAAATGCTTCTGGATGCGATTCTATACTTAATATTCATGTGAATTCTGGTTTTACTTCAGATAGTACATTAATATTAGATTTTTGTTCGAATGATCCACCTACCATTAATGGAACGCTGTATAATAAAACAGGGTGGTATCCACAAACATTGGTTAACGCTTCCGGCTGTGATTCATTATTATTAATAAAGCTTACAAAATTAAATACATCAACTAAATATTTAGATGTTCAAATTTGTCCTAATCAAGAATTAACTATAAATGGAGAAACTTATGATGGTCCAGGATTTGATTTACAGTATTTAACCAACGCTGTAGGGTGCGATTCCTTTTTATACTTAACATTAATAGAAAGTGACACCATCAAAACTGATTTTCGAAAAACTTTATGCGGCAATGAATCCATAAATATCGGTGGTGTAACTTATGATGAAACAACTTACGATGTTCAATCATACACAACTAGTAGTGGTTGCGATTCGCTAGTTTACATCTACATTGAAAAATACGAACATACATTCGAAACGATTAATAATCATTTGTGTACAGGTGATACATTGACCTATAATAATGAGAAAATATTTGCTGGAGGAACTTACATCCAGGACTTAGAGAATAGAAACGGTTGTGATTCAACATTGACCATTATCATCAATGAGTTTTCGCCATCTGAAAGCTATAATGTCAGGGAGACATGCGACGGTGATCCATGGTCAGAAAATGGGGAGAATTTATATACGGATGGTATTCATTTCCAGACAATCCCTAATGCAGTTGGATGTGATTCAATAATCACAATTGACTTAACGGTTCATGAACTTACTTTTGAGACAATGGACTTACAGGTTTGTAAAGACCAGCCGAGAGACGTGAATGGTATTTTTTATGATGTCGAAGGGACATTTACGCAGGACCTAACAAATGCTGCTGGCTGTGATTCAACTTTAACCATCATCGTCGAAATTGTAGAGGAGATTCGAGCAGAATATCATGAAGAACTATGCGAGGGAGGATCAACAACTATCAATGGTGAGTTTTTTGATGCCACTAGAACCACAGAGCAGTATTTTACTTCATCTATTGGCTGTGATTCGGTTTTAACGGTTTCGGTTATCGTTCATCCTCATACTTTCGGGCAAGTAGATACAACAGTGTGCACGGGTTCTACTACATATGTCAATGGTCAGGCTTTCACAGCTGGTGGAGTCTATTCTCAGAAAATAGAAAATATGGCAGGCTGCGACTCCACAATAACAGTTTCAATAAAAGAACTTTCACCAACGTCTTCTTCTGCAAATTATGAAATTTGTGAAGGGGATTCCATTAAAATTAATGATGTTATCTATGAATATGGCGGAGAATTTAGCCAAACATTCACAAATGCAGTGGGTTGTGATTCCACGTTCTTCATATCGATCTTAGAACATCCAGATACTGAACAATCGATCTATAGGTATATCTGCCCAGGAGAAACTACAACTGTAAATAATGTAGATTATACGGTTCCGAATGTTTACGAACAAAGCTTCATGAATGCGCAAGGTTGTGATTCCACACTTTATATTAATGTCGAATATTCTGCGCCGAAAGACACCACCCTCTATGACTTTATTTGTGATGAAGGTGAATATGCTTTCAAGGGAAGTGTCTACTATTCCCAAGGGATTTACCAATTTGATACCTTAACACAACGTGGCTGTGATTCTACTATTTTTCTGAATCTAGGCTTGCTTACGGGAACTGACACCACAATTTATAGAACCATATGCAAGAATCAGTTTTATACCTTCGGTGTTAAGAACATATATCAATCGGGAAGCTATTTCGATGAAATTATTATCGGCGGTTGTAAAACACCAACGACCCTAGAATTAACAGTTCTTGATCCAGTAGAAGGATATCGAGAAGTACATAAGTGCGAAGGTGAACTGTTCTGGGTAAATGGTAAGTACGAAAGCGAACCTGGATTGTATACGGAAATTATTCAATCCTCTCAAGGTTGTGATTCCATCTTGAACTCTCGGTTAATTTACGAAACTGCTAAAGAAACAATTATTGATACTTTTCTTTGCCATGGAGAATCTGTATACTTTGATTTTTTCCTTTATACAGAACCTGGTAATTATAGGATTCGAAGAAAAACGAGCTATGGCTGTGATTCCATAGTGAAGTTAAATATTGAATGGTATGATAATGAAATAGACTACTTTAATATGAACGTTTGTGCTGGAGAAACAGCAACTTTCGAAGGGAATGAGTATAGTGTAGGGACGTATAATGGTAAATATTTTGATGGATTTTGTACGCAAAAATATGAGTTGGTAGTCGAAGAAACTTCTTTGATAAAACTGAACAAAACATTAATGCTTTGTGAAGGAGATTCAGTCGAATATTTAGGAAAGTGGTTCGATTATTCAGGTCAATTTTATCTCGGAGAAGAAATCGGAACTTGTGAATTTGTTGAATATGTGAATGTAGTCCGAAATATTGGGGAAGGCATAATTAAGGAATTATTCTTATGCAAAGGGACGAGCTTAGAAGTAGGTGAATTATTAATCGAAGAAGAGGGTGATTATCTGATTGAAAATTGTGGAGAAACGGAAAGCTATCATATTAGTTTTATAGAGGGCGATACCATTTTTATGGAACACAAAATTAACCCAGGTCAAAGTATAAATATAGAAGGCAAATTATATGATGAGAGTGGCACCTATTTAATTGAAATAGGTAATGAGGCAGGATGTTCTTCTATACTTTATTTAAGTATTCAAGTAGAGGCTTGCGATGGGGAAAGAATAATATGGCAGACGTTATGCGAAGGTGAATCTTATAACTTTTATGGACGAGCTATAGATGAAAGTGGACAATATGAGTACGTTAAGAATTTAAGCTTTTCATGTGATAGTATCATTAAGCTAGATATTCAATTTTCTTCTGTTGCAAATTTCGAGATAGAGGGGGAAGAGACAATTTGTAGTGGCGAATCCATGATCTTGTCGGGGCCGGATGGTTACTCATATTTATGGAATACTGGGGATACTTCACGTCAAATTAGTGTAAATCAATCTGCTGATTTTGAATTAGTTATAACAGATGCTAGCGGTTGTACCCAAAATGCACGCTTCACGACTGAAGTAGTAACTTTCCCAACTTCGCTAGACATTTATAAAACGGAACCATCTGAATGTGGAGTCGAAGATGGAGTTATCGAAGTCGACGTTCCTCAACCGGAGAATTATTTATATAGTAAAAATGGTGGTGATGATTGGCAAGAAAGTCCAATTTTCAATGAATTAGGTGCGGGAAATTATTCCATCTTGCTAGCTGATCCTAGCTTAACATGTACACGTAAGAATACTTTTGAAATTACATTAGAGAATGACGGTATTCCAGAAATACAAGATCTTTATGTTACCCAATCTAATGATTGTGTAGAGCGGAAAGGGAGTATTCTTGTTCTGATGAAAAATTCAGAATTGGATATGGAATATAGTATTGATGGAGGAGTGAACTGGAGTGAAGGTAACTACTTTACAGATTTAGAAGATGGTCGTTATGAGCTCTTGATTTCGCCAGTTGGAAGTGAATGTGTTAATAATTTTACTGACATCATTGAAATCGAAAATACTGCAGGATTAGAAAGTTTTGTAACAATTGAAAAAGAACTGACATGTATAGATTCAGGTGATGCAGTTGCTAAAGCGAATGTTGTAAGTGGAAGTGGACCTTATATTTATACGTGGTCAAATGGGAGTTCTGATAGTATCGCTTCATCATTAGATGCAGGCTCTTATTCTGTTACCGTATCAGATAAGGATGGCTGTGTAGAGCAAATAGGGTTTGAAATCGAACAGTTAGATTTAACGGCTGTTACAGCGGAATTTCAGGATAGTTTTATTTGTGACAGCGATACGCTATTATATACGGATTTGGATAATGCTTACCACTATCAATTATTCAAAGAGGATGAATTTATAGCAGAAGGGAATCAATTTGAAATTACAGAAACAGGACATTATCAAGTCATTGCATCTAATGATGACGGTTGTCATACGGGAAGTGATTTCTTAGTTGAAGAAGCTTTTGCATCCGAAATGGGCGCTGATTTTCTCTTAAGTTCGAATGGGTTACTAGGTGAAGAAATATTCATGATAAATATTTCAGATCCGATGCCTGAAATATATCATTGGGAATTTGATACCAGTATGGTTGAAACAGAGGTGATGGATTCACTAACCCAAAAATTAACATTTAAAGATACAGGAGCATTTTCTATTGTCTATGCTGTAGACAATGAGGGCTGCCTATTAAAAATAGAGAAAACGATTCGTATTTTCAAGGATAGTTTATCCATTGAAGAGGAAGCAGAAATACTAGACTACGGCCTAGAGTTTTGGTCGGTAAGTCCTAATCCGAATGATGGAAACTTTAATGTGGAAGTATCGCTTAGCAAACCTGGTGGCATCAAATTGTTGTTGTTTGATATGTTTGGATCAAGAATTGGCGCTATTCCATTAAACGGAAAATCATCATATCACCAAAAAGTCAAACTTCCTTCATTGCAGACGGGAATATACTCTTTGGTGCTGTTACACAAGGATAAGGTTTATCAGAAGAATATATTGATAATTAATTGATTAGGACTGAATACGCTCAGTCTTAAATTTTCAAAAGGTTTAAGTTAAGTAAGCTCTTGGTTTTCCGCCTGAAAGGTTGCCTGAGACCAAGAATTGTATTGGTTTCCATAAGATGGTAGATTGTTAATGTCTTCATGATTTTGTATTTCTTAACATTTTAAGGAATGGCATAGCTGCTCTATGCTTATTTCGTGTCATATGTCTAGACCAACGGAATAAAAAACAAAGTATGCATTCACTTCTAAGATTTGCCTTCCTTCTTACATTCATTTTTTGTGTAAATATTACGACTACAAATGCTCAAGACAAACTGAGTCCATTAACTGAAATCACACTAAGAAATGATTCCAAGGCAAAAACTTTTGCGAAAAGAGTAATGCATTACATCTTAGATATCGATCAACTTAGTCAGTCCTCAAGAAACAACAGCAATAAGTTAACACTTAACCTACCGACACTTTCAGGAGATAAAGTACTCGAATTAGATCAGGTGCAATTACTTGCTAACAGTTATACACTATTGACGCAAGATGGAGAGATCAAGTCTGAAGCAAGAAATCAAGAATTCTATAGAGGGAAGGTAAAAGGTGATGAAAATAGTATGGTCGGAATGTCTGTATTCAATAATGAAATTCACCTAATTGTATATGATCAAGATGGGACTTATGAGGTCAAAAAAGTAAATGAACTAAAGGATACTTATTCTGGAATTTATAGTAGTGAAATTAATAACCCAACATTTATTGCATGTCAGACAGATACAGAAATAGATCTTGGTGTTAAAGGAATTCAAGAAGAAGTGAGTAGAAGTGGTGCATTAGGCTGTGTGGAAATTTACTTAGAAATTGATTATAAGTCGTACACAGAGAATAGTTCCGATGTCACTGCCACAGAAAACTGGGCTTTAGCCATAATGGCACAAGTAGCTTTGTTTTATGAAGATTCTGGAATTCCAATAAAGGTTTCAGGAATCAAAATTTACACTACTTCGGGAAGTGATCCTTATAGAATTCACGGCAGCACGTCTCCTATGTTAACAGCATTTAGAGATAGCATGAACAACCAAGGATTTAATGGGAACCTAGCACATCTTCTTAGCGGAAGAGGTGTAGGTGGAGGGATTGCATATCTCAATGTATTATGTAGTCCTAGCTATAATATGGGTGTTAGTGGAAACCTCACATCAGGAGGAACTTCCTACGGAACATATACCTGGAATATCAATGTAATTGCACACGAAATAGGTCATAATTTCGGATCTCAACATACACACGATTGCGCTTGGAATGGAAATAATACACAAATAGATGATTGTGGAAATAAGTATTATGATAATCAAAACAAGCCGGAATTAATAGGCAGTTGCTATGATAAAGACAACGTGATTCTTCCCGGTTCTTCAGCAACAATTATGTCTTATTGCCATGTGGTAGGAGGAGCATCGATCAATTTGAATTTGGGGTTTCATCCATTAGTAAGAGAAAGAATTTATACCAATTATGCTTCGTCAACTTGTGGTGGAGATGAAGATTGTTCCGGACTTTCACCTGGAAACAATAGATGCGTAAATGCAAGTGAATTAATACCAGTTCGAAGTTGTACTATTCTGGAGTTTAATAATCTGAATGCGACGAACTCTGGATTAAGTCAAGGCAATTCTTGTAGTAGCAATTTTCCGGTTAAAGATGTATGGTTTTCTGTTCTCATTCCAGAGAATGGTAAATTGGACATAGAAACAAAATCTATTTCAGGAGGACTCAGCGATATGGTTATGCAGATTTATTCAGGAAGTTGTGGATCATTATCTCAGGTGTGGTGTGATGACAATAGTGGAGATGGAAATCATGCGAAAATAACAATTGACGATCTTGCGCTTGCTAACCAAGAATTACTTATTCGAGTTGTAGAGGCTAATGATAATGAGGGAACATTTGGAATTTGTGTTTATTCGGATGAATTACCTTGCGATGATATCGTGGAAGATTTGTTAGATCTTTATGCATCTACGGATGGTGAGAACTGGACGAATAATACAGGATGGCAAGATGGCTTTGCTGGAAATAATTGTAATTATTGCGGATGGTATGGTATCGAGTGTAACCTTAATGAAGAAATAATTAGCATTGATTTATCTGATAATAACCTTATAGGTGGTTTAGGTAATAATTTTACGAATCTGAATGAATTGACATCGCTGGATTTATCTATTAACCTGATTTCAGGAGAAATTTCAGAAGCAGCTATTAATACCGCTAATTTATCTTTTCTTGATCTTTCAAATAATAATTTTTCTGGAGTATTTCCAACAAGTATTATCACAGGAGCGAAACTTATAAATATATCCGCTGGAAATAATGCTTTTTCTGGCAATCTTCCGGAATTTACCTATTCTACAAAATTACAAGTTTTAGATCTAAGTAATAATGAAATAATCGGCTGTTTTCCTGGAGTATACACTAGATTTTTATATAATGGGGAATTAATTGTGGAGGGGAATGATGACCTTGCTTTCGGAGGTGATTTCTACGGTAAGCCTTCTTCATATAGTGGTTTCGATTTTGATAAAGACGGTTTTTGCTTCGAAATAGATGACTGTGAAGATTACGATAATACAATCTACAATGGTGCGCCAGAATTATGTGATGGTTTAGATAACGATTGCGATGGTGATGTAGATGAAGGATTAGACAGTGGACCTAATAAGTGGATCGGGCCGACTTCTGATGGAAACTGGGACGATCATACAAATTGGAGCTTGGGTCATGTGCCGCAAGCATGTGAAGATACGGAGATCGGGATGGAAGGTCCAGCAGTAACGATTAGGGATATGGCTACAGAAGCTTATACGGACCAATATTTTAAATCCATATGCATTGGTCCGGAATCTGAATTAAATTTGAGTTCAAAGTTTAGCATGTATGTTAAAAATGGCTTCGTTCTAAATCATGGGACGCTAAATATTAATGGTTACTCTAATTTTGCAAATTTGGACTCTACGAAGAATGGGATAGAAAATGTAGGAGTTATTAATATCAATAGCGGCACTTCACTTACCATATACAAATCAGGAATCAATGGTATCTACAATAAAGCAGGAGGAATCATTAACAATAATGGTTACCTAACTATCGATACGAATAATCCTGTCAACGGAAATGTTGGCCTTAAGAATGAGAATATTATCAATAATACAGGAACGCTAAATGTTATTGGAATATTTAAAAATAAAGAAGTCCACCTATTAGAGGGTTCTCAGCTAAATAATACTGGAAACATAAAAATAGGTGGTCGATCTTGGAATGAAGGCGGAAACTAGTGGTTATGGCCGTCGTGGTCGTGGCCATCATGATCGTGACCATCATGGTCATGTCCTTTATCTTTATTCTCCACATAATCCATTCCGCAAACTGGACATTTGCCTGGTCCATCACTACCACTTCCTTCGCAATGCATAGGGCATACATAAGCTGAAGTATATTCTGGACCTTCCTTATTTATTTCCACACCATCTTTTTTTTCTTGATGAGTATGTTTCCCTCCACACGATGAAATAGCAAGCGAAAAGAATATGGCAACGACGAATAATGGAATAATTTTTAAGGACTTCATCTATTTATTTTTGTTTATCCTGCAATTTAAAATTTTATTGCCAATTTTGCTTCATGAAGTTTACTAAAGAGCAGAAAGCGATACTGAAATCAAGAGGGGACATTAAGATTAATGCCGTTGCGGGTTCTGGGAAGACAACGACGATAATTGAGTACGCTAGAACAAGACCTTCAGATAGTAAAATTCTTTATTTAGCTTTTAATAAATCGGTGAAAATAGAAGCTAGTAAGCGATTTATAGAAGCGGGTGTTCAGAATGTTAGAGTTGAAACCGCGCATTCACTAGCCTATAGAGCAGTGGTCCATCGCCATGGGTACAAAATTAATAGTAAGGGATATAAAACCTATGAGATTGCTGAGATACTAGGAATTCCAGGTGGAAAAGAAAAGCATGGTGAATATGTCATAGCGAATCATGTTAAGAAATTCACCGCATACTTCTGTAATAGCAATGCCCAGAAAGTACAGCAACTTAACTACTTGGAAACCATTACAGATACTAAAGCTAAGGTATTCGTCACTTCCTTTTATAAAATCATTGAAAACCAAACCCGCCTTTTCCTAGCCAAAATGGATAGAGGGCTAATTGAAATCACACATGATTTTTATCTGAAGAAATTCCAATTGTCCAGACCGAATCTTCCTTATGATTACATTCTCTTCGACGAGGGGCAAGATGCTTCTCCTACGATGCTCGATGTTTTTCTGAATCAAAACGCAGTGAAAGTAATCGTAGGTGATACACATCAGCAAATATATGGATGGAGATATGCAGTGAATTCTCTGGAGAAAGCCAACTTTAAAACTTTCCAGTTAAGTAGTAGTTTTCGATTTAGTCAGGAAATCGCAGATCTTGCCGTAGATGTCATCTACTGGAAAGACCACTTAGAAAGCATTCCAGATATGAAGATGGTAGGAAAAGGAACATCTGACGATCGGAAAACCAAAGCGATCTTGGCAAGGACAAACCTAGGATTACTGCTGAAAGCGATCGATATTGTTTCTAATAGATCTAGCCTGAAATCTATCTATTTCGAAGGAAGCATTCACTCTTATACTTATGCAGAAGAAGGCGCATCATTGTATGATGTATTAAATTTGTACAACGGGAAGAAGCATTTAATCAGAGATGAAATGATTAAAAAGATGAACACCTTAGAAGACTTAGAGGAATATGTAGAAAAGACGGAAGAGGTTGATCTTACCCTGATGATAGAAATAATCAAAGAGTATGGAAATAGGATCCCAGGAATACTGAATAGAATTAAGGAATTGCATATAGATGGTAACGATAAGGAGAAAGCTGACCTTATATTTTCTACCGTTCACCGCTCGAAAGGAATGGAATATGATACGGTGGAAATCGTTAATGACTTCTTGAGTGAAGAAAGGTTAGAAAAATTAATCGAAGAGAAAGAAGCTGATCCCGATAAGTTAAAAGAGGAAATTAACCTACTTTATGTAGCAATTACAAGGACGAAAAATAAACTGTACATTCCAGAAACGCTGGTTCCTGAAGATTTTAAAAGCACGAAACATATTATCGTTACGCAGCCAGAGACCGTTCATAAGATGGCCAAAAGCGTTGATAAAAACGACGCTGTTTCTATTAAGAGACCTGGCGCTTCGAATCAGAAATGGTCTGACTTTGACGATGAAGAATTAACCGACATGTTTTGTGATGGACTTTCTGTTCCAGAAATGGCAAGCCACTTGAAGCGATCGCAAGGCTCTGTCGTTTACCGAATTAAGAAATTAAGACTTGAGGAGACTTATGGTTATTATTGAATCAAGGAAAGCGGATAATTTGTCAAAATTCCAATTAACTTTAGAACAGAAAATAAATTATAGATGCAGATTTTTAAATTTTTAACTGTTTGGAGTTTAATGTTTTTCATTTCTAACGGTTCGTATTGCCAAGAAGTAGATTATAATGCTACGGGTACACTTGGTGAAATTATTCGACTAGACCCAGAAATGGATAATGTCATTCATCCTGGAACGAATATAGAAGTTCTAGGTAAGGGTTTTGTCTGGTCAGAAGGACCATTGTGGATCGATGAAGGCCAATATCTTATTTTCTCTGATGTTCCTCAGAATGCCATATTTAAGTGGAAAGAAGGAGAAGGCATTTCTGCTTATCTGAAACCTGCTGGTTACACAGGTGAGAAAGAAAGGGGCGGAGAGCCAGGTTCTAATGGTTTAGCTTTAGACCAGAATGGGAAACTCATTTTATGTCAACATGGAGATCGAAGAATCGCGATGATGAATGCTGACTTAGATTCTCCAGAACCTAATTTTACTTCTTTAGTGGATTTATACAAAGGCGAAAAATTTAACAGCCCTAATGATTTAGCAATTAAGTCTAATGGTGAAATTTATTTTACTGATCCACCTTATGGATTAGTTGGGAATATGAAAGATCCGCTGAAAGAAATTCCTTTCCAAGGTGTGTACAAGGTAGATGGTAAGGGAGAATTAACTCTGCTGAGTAAAGCATTATCTCGACCGAACGGAATAGCGTTTTCCGTTGATGAAAAAAGTATCTACGTAACTAATTCAGATTTTAGTTCTGCTCATATCACAAAATTTAACTTGGATACAGATGGGAGTTTTAAGGATAGAAAGGTTTTCTTTAATACATCACATTTGTTAAATAAAGGATTAAAAGGTGTGCCAGATGGGATTAAGGTGAGGTCAGACGATTATGTTTTTACAACAGGGCCAGGTGGCGTCTTAGTGCTTACACCTGAAGGGAAACATCTAGGGACGATAGTGACAGGAGAATCGACTTCTAATTGCGCCTTTGATGCACAAGAAAACTATTTGTATATGACGTCAGATGCTTATTTGCTAAGAATCAAATTGAACAAATAACGACTGGAAATTAATCTCTTTTTAACGGTCAATGTTTAAGCTTAGTCCCATCGAAATAGACTGCTGAAGCTAGAAGAAGTGGGTGGTAACACCTCTATAATCGAACATTTCGGTGAAAATGCAGTATGATGAATGTTATCAAAAGATAGAAAACATTAACTAACAAAATTATAATGCTGTCGAAGCATAATTTTGATTGAAAGCCTGATTGTTATTTAACAATCAGGTTTTTTCATATCTTCAACTTTAAATCCAATATGCGGCTCTTATTATTAATCACGGTATTGAGTATAGTTAGTTGTGGCACTCCTAATCCTAATGTAAATAAGAAAGGAGAAGATATAATTCAGAGCCACCTAGCGTTTACAGATACTTCAGAGCAAGCATACCAAGACACCGTCTATATTCCTATTTATTCAGATATTTATAGTGAGTCTCGACTCAAGTCAACCTTATTAACGGCCACGCTTAGTATTCGTTCTACAAGTCTCACAGACACAACCTATATTAATGTTATCGATTATTATGACACCAAGGGTGAAATGGTGAAATCATATATAGATCGGACATTAGTTCTCGAACCTATGCAGTCCATTGATTATGTCATCGATAGAGATGATAATACAGGAGGCGTCGGTGCAAACTTTATAGTTGCATGGGGCGCAAGCAAAGATACAAAACCATTGTTTCAGGCTGTTATGATCGGTCGAAGTGGACAACATGGTCTGTCATTCATAACAGAGGGCATTTCTATCAAGAACTAACTTCTTGATGTCTTTTTAATTTTTCTACAATTTCCGGTTAGAAAAGCTTGATCAAATCTCTCCATTAGTAGTTCCATTTGTTCAACAATCATGTCTATGTCTAGATCATTTAATTTGTTGGCAATAATCGTGATCGTTTTCTTCCTTTTTACATCAACTTCCTCCAAGATTGTATTTTCCATTTCGCAAAGATTTTGTTAATAATTAAAAAGATTTAAAGTTGTTGGCGGCTATTTTAATTAAAGGTACTTCTTTGTTTATTTAATAAAAAGGGGTAATGTTCTTCCGATTAAAGTGAATTCGTTTTCGAGTAATACTCATTTTGATATCAAGCATAATAAAAATTATAGCTTTTTGTTTACAAGTTTTGAAATTAACGTTCTGACTAAATGAAAAACATACACTTTATAGGAAAAAATCGCATCTAAAAGGCACCATCACGTTCTATGAAGACAATTGCACTAGTAATGGATATGGAATTTAAACAAGACATTGATTTTCAATGTGACGTCTTTTTCTGGGCGAAGTGTGTTTTAATGCCTTATCTCCTAATTCGGCCTCTAAGCAACCCTTAAGTATTAATATATATGATAAATTCCGGCTAAGAGAAAACCCAAAGTGGAAGTATAATCGTACTTAAAGTATTGAGGATATCTTATTAAATATTTGTTAGCATTTTACTGGAAGAGCTTAAATCTAGAATGATTATATGCAGAATTTAACGAAATGTCCGCACGAATATGAAATCAGCTATAGCCTTGTTTTATGGCATGTTAAGGAATTAGAAGCCAATATTTTTTTCATGATGATGTGTTAAAGTTGTTAATAAAATGGAGGTTTTAGATACTAAGTTGGTGAAGGCACATTTATTGTGTGTCATAGATACTAGAATAGAAATTTAATGGAGATCTGATTTTTGCCCATTAAATTTTAAAAATGCACATAATAAAGATTTAGATAAAATCATTTAGTATACCAAAGCTCAGAAAATGAGTTTTATAAATGTGACTTTATCAAATAACCGAGTCACAATTAAACGAATATAACACACATAAATTAATACCAATAGCATGCTAAAGTGGATCACATCATTTACAATAATTACTTCGATGACTGGAATAATTGCCTTTAGTAAGATAGCTGGTCCAGTAAGCGGTTTCGCAAAATTTCTATTTATCCTAATCGCACTCCTTTTTCTCCTTTCTATCATAACATCCATCGTGAAGAAGCAATGGAAGTGAATTAAATTCACACCCTATTCGAACATTTTTTGAGTTAACAAAGTAACGTTAGTGACAGAACAATATTAAATCACTAAAATTCAAAATTATGTTACGTTGGGTAATCTCTTTTATAGTAATCGCATTAATAGCAGCTTTATTAGGCTTCGGAGGAATCGCAGGAGCAGCAGCTGGAATTGCAAAAATCATTTTCTACATATTCATTGTACTATTTGTAATCTCACTAGTGATGAGCTTAGTTCGTAAAGTATAGACGCATTTAGAAATTAGAAATTCGCGGAATCTACACACGATGTTAAGAGGATTTGAATCATCAAATCACATTTATTCACTATAACAAAATCAAAATTATGAAAAGCATATTAAATATTATAATCGTTGTATTATTAGTAGGATGGTTATTCGGATTCATTGGCTTCGGTGCAGCCGTAGGAAATTTAATTCACATATTACTAGTATTCCTAGTCATTGCAATAATTCTTAGATTGGTTTCTAAGGTATAGATATATAAAGTTAAATAACTAGAAAGAGGTTAAGTGCGAGGCATTTAACCTCTTTTTTTTTGGAATATAAATAATCTTCTAACGAACAATTGTTCACAAAATAGGATATGATTATTAAACAGAGATAATTAAAAAGATGGAAGAGTTTTCAAAGAAATTAGCAGAATCATATAAGTTATTAATTGAGAAACTAGGAGGGTGGTTCGATGCCATTATTCTAAATATACCAAACATCATTATTGCTGTTCTGGTAGCATTTCTAGCGTATTTTTTATCTAAGTACGTCAGAAAATTGACCGTTAAGACGACGAAGAAATTTACAACTAATAAGACGATTGTAAATTTAGTTTCCAATTTGACTTCCGTAATTTTCACGGTGATCGTATTGTTTATTATTCTGAGCATATTTAATCTAAGTGGAACGATCAATAAAATTTTAGCAACTGCTGGAGTTTTAGGTTTAGCTGTAGGTCTTGCACTTCAGGATCCGATGAATAATCTTTTCTCAGGAGTTTTTATGTCTGTCCGGAAATTATATGCCATCGGCGACATTATAGAGTCGAACGATCATTTCGGTACAATTAAAGATATAGATCTACGTGCTACTAAAATAAGGACGCCAGATGGACACGATGTGGTGATCCCTAATAAAGATGTGATTCAGAATCCCTTAGAAAACTATACTTCTTCAGGAGAGCGACGTATAGATCTAGATTGTGGAGTAAGTTATGGAGATGATTTAGATAAAGTAGAAGAATTGACACTTAAAGCCATTTCATCGCTTGATAATTTGATGGAGCATAAACCAGTAGAAGTGATGTTCACAGAATTCGGTGATAGTTCGATCAATTTTACCGTGCGATACTGGATAGAGGCTACAACACAGAAAGAATACACATTGGCAAAAAGTAATGGAATAAAAGCAATTAAGAAGATTTTCGATGCTAATGATATTATGATTCCATTCCCGATTAGAACATTGGATTTCGGAATTAAAGGTGGTGTGCCAATGAGCAAAATGTTATCGATGAAGAAGAACCAAGAGATGAAAGAAAACAACATTTTAGAAACTAGTAAAAATAATTAATGATGAAAAGACCTAAAATAACAAGCACAACGGTATTTCCTAAATTAGAAGGAATTCTCAAAGAAGACGTGAGTGTCTTAGAAAGAATGAATTCTGATCATATAGAGGATAGTAAGTATCGCGAGTTTATTAACTCACTTATTAATGCAAAGAACAAAATACTTGGTTTAATTCCTAGTACTGGAGAAGGCATTAGTGAATCTCCAGCTCCAGCTCAAAAATTGCATATCGTTGGTATTAAAAACAGAGCACCTAGAGACCTTACTAATTTATTCTCAGCAATTAAAGACACTGAAGTAGAACAAATGAAATTCGTAAGGAATGCGGTCGTGGATGAAGGTATGCCAAATGAACTGCTAGGTAAATTAGAAAAGATATTAAAAATCTATGAAGACATCACTGAGCAATTAGGTAGATCGTACAAAACCAAACAATTTAATCCGATTGTAGTTTAAGACTAATAGAAGAATGTCTTTTTAAAGGGCGGATTAGATACAACATGATTTGACAATTTGCAAACCCCAGAATGCTTTTAAGAATCCAAGAACAGGATTTTCAATATGGAAAAAATTGTAAAATAATTAGAAATGAAGCCCTTTACAGTAGTAGTTGACTCATATAAATACCAAGATCGTTTTGAATCCTTTTCAAAACATTTTGACGGGAGTTTGCATGAAGATTGCAAAGAATTCACAGTTGAAATTGAAAATTCTTTCGGAAGTGGAAATCTGAAAGGGATCAATTTTGATTCAGGGATGAGTTTGCAGATGTTCGACGTGAACTTCAATCACGAAATTGATATTTTATACGATATGGGAAGAAGGCATCCTATTTCGTTTTTATATGTCAAGGAGGGAAGCGTAGAAGTGATAAATAATTTGAGCGGTTTCAAGCAAACGATCACTGAAAATGAAGCATTGATATATGCCCCAGAAGGCGATAGCACTTATTCTATTTTGATGCCTAATCATAAGAATGTGAAGATGGTTCAGGTTAACGTCGTTCGCTATCTGTTCCTGCAAAAAATAGAATGTGATCTGGACACAATACCAGAACCACTAGCAGAGATGTTCCGAGATACCACAGGAGAAAAGCCTTTCTATTATGCGACTTCTTCAGACCCCTCTTCGTTAAATGCGATCACTAACCTATTCAATAATAAGCAGTCTGGACTAGAGCGAAAGTTGCACATGGAGTCCTACGCAACGAAACTGATAACATCTTTGATTAAAACCTTTCGAATAGAGCATAATCCAAATAATAGTGGATATGTTTTTACGAAGAATAATATAAAATTGATCAATGAAGCCAAGAATTATATTTTAAAAAATATTCGGGAAACACCTACTGTGAAGGTGCTTTCGAGGAAATTAGGAATCAATACCAACAAGCTTCAAAAAGGCTTTCAATTACTATTTAATAAGTCAGTTAGACAGTTTATCATCACGGCTAAGCTACATGTCGCACAGCAGTTAATAGAAGAAGGAGATATGACAATTAGTGAAATTGCAGATCATCTAGGGTACACAAATAAAGGCCACTTTAGCCAATTATTTAAAAAAGAGTTCGGTATATTACCTAGTGAATATAATATCAGATCTAGAAAATAGTAGATGGCTAAAAAAAGAAATATAGGTTCTATTCCAGGGACTATTGTATATACAGGTAATGTTACAGGAACGCAAGTCAGCATAAATTACTTAGAATATAATCAGAATGGTTACCGAGCTGAGTCAGCTTTGAATAATGGAGAAATTACCATTTATCCGCCTATCGATGAATATATTCAGTGGTATGATATTAGAGGGTTGCACGATAATGACCTAATGCAGAAAATAGTAAGTTCGTTTAAAATTCACCCTTTAGTTATAGAAGATGCAGTAGATATTCACCAGCGTCCAACTTATGTGGAATATTTGGATGGGCACTTTATTTCTTTGAAATCCTTAGAATTTAATAGTGAAAAATCCACTGTAGAAAAGGAGACCGTTTCGATCTATTTTGGAAATAAATTCATTATTACTTTTCAAGAAAATGAAGATGATATTTTTAAAGTCATCAGGGAAAGAATTATCAACAAGAAGGGGAGGGTAGTTGCGAAAGGAGCTGATTACTTGGCCTATATCATAGTCGATTATATCGTTGACAATTATTTTAGTGTACTTGATGCTGTCGAGGAGCAAGTAGAAGAATTAGAGGAATCTATAAGTTTGCAATCTGATGATGTTGATAAATTATCAATATATAAGCTGAAAAAGAATATTCTGAAAATTAGAAAGTCTATAGCGCCTTTACGGGAAGCAGTTAATCTGTTTTCAAGGTCAGATTCCAAATTGATCGACTCTAAAACATTGACCTTCATAAAAGATGTGTATGACCATACCATCCAGATCATAGATAATGCAGACTCACTCAGAGACATACTATCTGGGCTTCAAGACCTATACATTTCTGAAGTCAGTCTACAAATGAATAAGGTTATGCAGGTCTTAACGATCATTACAGCGATATTTGTCCCGTTGTCATTTCTGGCAGGATTATACGGAATGAATTTCGTAAATATTCCAGAACTAAGAGCTCAAAATGGATACTATATCCTCATTGGAATTATGGTTTTAATCGCACTTTCGATGATCTATTTTTTTAAATCCAGAAAATGGTTCTAACGGATCTGATCTAATAATACATCTACAGCTTTCTTTAGTTGTTCATCTTCATTCTTGAATTCACTTTCAGGGTTGTTTTCTACCAAATAATCTGGTACCGCTGGTCCCCATTCCATATTCTCACCAGTTGCTTTAACATACCAAGCTCTGAAAGGAACTCTGACAAATGAACCATCCATTAAACCTCGGCCTCCTGTGGAGATAACGGCCCCGAAAGTTGGTTGCCCTACTAGTTTGCCATGGCCTAGCGTTTTGTAGGCGTGAGAAAATATTTCAGCATTAGAATAACTTGCCTCATTACACAGTGCGACACTTGGTTTTGTAAGTGCTGAGAGTGGCAATCTTTCCCCGAAAGGATAATTATTCTTGTAATCTTGGTGGTCTCTTGATAAGTCATCAGTTGCTCCTCGTGGTACTGTATAAGAGTGTTGGCGAACATTAAGCACAGCCATCACCATATCTGTAGTCCATCCACCACCATTATATCGAACATCGATTACGATACCTTCTTTTCCATATCCACTGGCCATTAATTCCCGTTCGAATCTTTCAAAACTTGGCCAGTTCATTCCCCTTATATGAATGTAACCTAATTTTCCGTTCGAGTATTTCTCAGTTAATCGTTTTCGTTCATTGATCCATGCTTCATATCGCTGAGTACTTAACGAAGAAACTGGTCGTATAATCACATCACGAGGTGTGCCATTCGAAGAAACTACTTCTAGCAGAATTCTGTCATTAGCTGTCTGGTTTACAAGAGCATAAAAGTTTCTGCTTTCGGTTTCAGAAATGGAATTATTATTAACGCTGATAATGATATCGCCTACATTAAGTTTGCTATCTTCTCTATCCGCTGGTGAATCTGGAACGATAGCAGTAATTTTAACTCCATTCGGTACATTTTCTAGTTCTACTCCTATAAGGCCAGTTGTTTCTCTTTGGGTTTCTTCCGGACCTGAACCGCGAAGTCCCATGTGACTCGCATTAACTTGGCCAAGCATTTCGTTAAATAACATCTGGAAGTCATTATGAGTAGATGCGGCCATTGCCCATGGTTCATATTTCGCTCTTAATGCATCCCAATTTTGCCCATGAAATTTTGGATCATAGAATCGATCATTGATGGTTCTCCAAGCTTCATCGAAAACTTGGGCTCTATACTCCATTGTGTTGATATCCATCTTAGCTTTAAATGGTCTTTTTTCATCTTTTCCTGATGCAATATTGGCAGTGTTCAGCCCACCACTTTTTGTAAAATAGATGTCCTTTCCTTTTTTGTCCAATTGCACATTAGAAACTCGTCCATCTTTTAAAAGTGTGCTTAAGTCATCTCCATCCCATTTTACTTTCATGTATTCCGACTTTCCACCGCTACCTTGTCTTCCGCTATTATTTGTAGAAAACAAGAAGAGATCACCTTCCCCATCTATCATTAAATCTCCCTCATTACCAGCTAAGCTTGTTACTTGAACTAATCTTTCGTGAATGTTTTCGATGTCAATGTGGACTTTCATTATAGAATCCTTCTTTTCTTTTTTAGAACTTTCAGGAAGTTGTTCCCAATCATTATTGGTTTTTTCCCAGTCTTTATTCGATAACCAAGCAAACCATATGTCCGCATCACCGTTATTTCTAATTGATAAAAATCCAAGTTTAGAACCATCACTGCTCCACACTGGTGAATAATCACCACGAGGATGCATGCTTACATTAATAGGCTCCGTACTTCCATCCGCTTTCTGAATAAATATTTCTTCATTAAAATCGAGATCAGGTCTGGAGAAGGCGATCCATTCGCTATCTGGACTCCAAGCGAGATCTTCTGTTGCAGCCCATGAATAGTGCAGGATATTCTGGTTCGAAAGATTCCCCGTAGAATCGATATCAGCGATCATTAGTTTTCCTGGTTCTGACAGGATGCTCACCTTCTTTCTATCCGGAGAAAGCGTGAAAGATAATACTTCATCACTACTTTCATAAACAGGTTCGATTTTCCATTTGAAACTCCAGAAAATTGCTTTTTCGCTAGTATCTATGGATGATATTTTGAATAGATTAAAGGTTCCATTTCTATCTGAGAGGAAAAGTGCGGTTTCATCATTTAACCAATCGACTTGTGTTTCTCTGCTTGATTGGGAAAGCGGATTAATGGTTAGACTTTTTTCTTTATCATTTTCAGTAAAAAATAAATCCCCCTTTGCGGAAAAGGCAATGTACTTTTCATCGGGAGAAATGGCATAATCAGAGATTCCCGAAGTAAAAGATTCATGTTTGATGGGATCAAAACGATAATCCGCAGGTACATCGAAGACAATCTTTTTAGTATTGCCAGATGCAATATCGTATGTGTAAATGTCTATTCCTTTGACGTAAATAAGAGATTTTCCATTCGCTGCAACATCATAATTACGTATGCCTTGATCTGTAAAACTGGTTATTGCGGTGCTCTCGCCCGGTTTGTTATCGTCATCAAGAATGGTTTTGTAAATATTGTACTTTCCATTTTTTGCGCTGAGATAGAAAAGGTCTTTCTGAGCTCCCCACTCAGGTAGAACATCTTGTCCATCGAAATCAGTGATCTGAATATAATTACCATCTTCAGGATCATATACCCAGATGTCTCTGTTTGCAGGACCTTTATATGTTTCTCTTTCTATTCTACATCCTCCTCGGACATAGGCCATTAAGTCATGATTCGTGCTGAAATTCCCATCAGAACCTAGAGAATTCATGTATCTTTCTGGCGTTCCACCTTCTGTATCAAGTTTGTGAAATTCATATTCTCGTTCGACTGCTACAAAGTTTCTTCTAGAAGAGAAACTGATCTGCTTATTATCGATCCAGTTTCCATCCACATCACTTGCAGAATGATAGGTATGACGCTGTAGATTTTTTCCATTCGTATCGATGGAATAGAGGTCATTATTTCCATTTCTTAGAGAACTGAAAAGTAGCTTTTTGCCATTGGGGCTCCATTGTGGTCTGGAGTCATAAGCTTCATGAATGGTCAGTCTTGTTGCCTTTCCTCCTGAAGAAGATGCAGTCCAAATATCGCCTTGGTAAGTGAATGCAATTTCACTTCCATCGGGACTTAATGTAGGATATCGGTATATTTCTTGGTTTTCAGCAAAGAAGAATTGAGTAAGAATCAGCGCGTAAATAAAATTCATTGTAATTGGTTGTTTGCTTAAAGATAACAAGGGAGGTTGACATTTATAATGTATCATTCCTATATTTGCACTATAAATTAATTTCTAAGCAATGAAATATTCTCTTGGAGTAGTGTTATCTGGCGGAAGTGTAAGAGGTTCGGCTCATGTGGGATTTCTGGAAAGATTAAAAGAAATCGGAAAAACGCCTGATATTATTTCAGGCGCAAGTGCAGGAGCAATGATCGGTGCTTTTTATGCAGCGGGAAAGACTTCTGACGAGATTATGGAATTCTTTAGAAATACGCCATTATTTCGATACAATTCTTTTAACCCTTTAAAGCCAGGGATCTTTGATACGGAAAAGTATAAATCTATTTTTAGAGATTTTATACCTGAGACTTTTGAGGAGTTAAATATTCCGCTTGTCATCGCGACTACAAATTTGGAAAAAGGGGAGGCTGAGTATTTTAGTTCTGGTGATCTTTATACACCGTTACTTGCGTCTTGTGCTATACCTTTCGTTTTCGCGCCCATAGAGATTAATGGATACTTACATGTAGATGGTGGTGTTCTGGACAACTTCCCAGTGGAACAATTGGTAGGCAAGTGCGATCATATTATCGGAAGTTTTCTGGGATGCACTAGACCTGTAGAAAGAAAAGATGTCAACTCTAAACTCAAAATAACATCACGATCAAATGAACTTCTAATGTATGCTGCTTCGAAATTGAAATTTTCGCTTACAGATCAGACGCTAGAGCATCCGCTGCAAGATTATGGATATTTCGATCAAAAGAAAATGGACGAGATTTGCAAAATAGGTTATGACTTTTGTCTAAAGGAATTACATGCTGATCTAATAATCGACTAATTCTAACAACTTTTTTAACGATCAATCCTTCTATTTAAGCATATTTCACTAAACAATAACATTTGAGTATTAAGCCGAATAAGTCCACTTCATTTGGGACGGAACCTATTATAAATTTATTACGTCAGCAAGCTATTCCTGCCTCTATTGGTATTTTGATTATGTCGATCTACGGTATTGTAGATACCATTTTCGTAGGGAGATGGGTGGGATCTAATGGAATAGCAGGTGTGACGGTTGTTTTCCCGATCACCTTTCTGATTTCAAGTTTCGGAATGGCAGTTGGGATTGGTGGGTCTTCCGTTTTGTCAAGGGCCTTAGGGAATGATGAGAACAAAAAGGCATTGACCACTTTCGGAAATCAAGTGTTATTAACACTGGTTTTAGCGATCACTTTTATGGTGGTTGGGTTTGTATTCGAAGAGGAGATTCTTAATGCTTTCGGAGGAAAGGGAGAAGTTTTGCAGCCAGCTAAAGAATATTTTCATATCGTGCTATTTGGTGTACCCTTTTTATCATGGGCCATGATGGCTAATAACGTCATACGGGCGGAAGGGTTTCCCAAAGTGGCCATGGTGACGATGATCGTACCAGCAGTAATGAACCTGATACTGGATCCATTATTTATTGGATATTACGAATGGGGAATGGCAGGTGCAGCTTGGGCGACGGTAATCGGTTATATAGCTAGTGCCATATTTACGTTGTGGTTTTTCCTATTTGGGAAATCGGAATTGAATCTAAGTATAAGAAGCTTAGCACCTAACTGGGGTATCATCAAAGAGATTTCAGCCATCGGTTCAGTTACTTTAGCACGTCAAGGGACGATAAGTGTTTTAGCAATTATATTGAACAATGCGTTATTTAATACAGGAGGTGCACTTGCTTTATCGGCATATGGAATTCTGAATAGGATGATGATGTTTGCTAACTTTCCTGTCATAGGAATTACTCAAGGATTCATGCCTATTGCGGGTTATAATTATGGTGCGAAGTTTTGGGGCAGATTAAAAGAAACCGTCAATATTTCTATCAAAACAGCATCGATTATTGCCGTGATCATTTTCACCTGTATCATGATTTTTGCGCCATCGATCGTTAAAATATTTACTACAGATCAAGAATTAATAGAAATTGCTATTCCTGCACTTAGGATTGCTTTTCTCGCAACACCTTTGATTGCGCTAGGCTTAATCGGTAGTGCATATTTTCAAGCCATCGGGAAAGCACTGCCTGCCTTACTGCTAACATTGACCAAACAAGGATTTTTCTTAATACCATTAATTTTGATTCTACCTCCTATTTTTGGGGTCAATGGAATATGGTATTCATTCCCTATTGCGGATATCGGTGCGGCATCAATTACCTATTTTTATCTAAGGAAGCAGATGAGGAAGATTCCTACTTAAGTAGAATGGTAATCAAGTTTTTACTCGTTATTTGGTGTTAATTTTGGTCACAATTCATATAGAAAGTCAATTAGTTTATCGAAATTTGCCTTCTTGGTCAATTTAAATTAGATTTAGATTGTTATGATTTAAAATTAGAGAATGAAAGAAGAGATAGATGAACTGCTACAAGCAGTCAAAGCAAGTCCTGAGAACACCTATATTCGATTACTCTTGATTAGAAAGATTAAGGATAATAAAGAATATACAGAATTACTTTCTGGTCAGTTGAATGAATTACTAAAGCATGATCCGAATAATAAAGAAGCTAAAAACTTGTTAGCTCAGCACTACTACGCTACAAATAAACTATCAGCTTGCATTATTTTATGTGAGGAATTACAAGATAAAGGCCAGTTAAGTCCGAAGAGTAAGTTGGTCCTTGCTAAAGCATACTTTAGTGAGAAAGATATGGCAAAAGCGAAAGAAATCTACGAAGAGGTCTTGGATTATGATCCTGATTTATTCGACGATGAATTAGATGACGCTTTCAGAATGAAACTGGATTACTTAGAGGATGAGTATACTGATAGCCACTTTTTGCAAAAGCCTAAAATGGGATTTGCAGATGTAGGTGGAATGGCAAAAGTGAAGAAAGAAATTGACCTAAAAATTATAAAGCCTCTAGAACATAAAGAGTTATATGCTCAATATGGGAAAAAAGTAGGCGGAGGATTATTGCTTTATGGACCTCCAGGGTGTGGGAAAACATTTATTGCAAAGGCAACTGCAGGAGAAATAGATGCTAATTTTATCAATGTTTCTCTGAATGATATTCTGGATATGTTCATTGGGAATTCGGAGAAAAACTTACATGATATTTTCGAAATCGCAAGAGCACATACGCCATGTGTGATGTTTATTGATGAGATAGATGCACTAGGGGCGAAACGTTCTGATTTGCGGCAGTCAGCTGGGAAGAATATTATCAACCAATTTCTGGCAGAATTAGATGGTCTGGAAGCAAATAATGATGGCATTTTAATTATTGGGGCGACGAATACACCTTGGCACTTGGATTCTGCATTTAGAAGACCAGGAAGATTCGATCGGATTATTTTTGTTCCGCCACCAGACGATGAAAGTAAAATCGAAATTCTGAAATTGAAATTGAAGGAAAAACCTGTAGAGAAGATCGATTACAAAGCAGTGATTAAGCATACGAAAGATTATTCTGGTGCAGATATCGATGCGATGATAGATATTGCCATAGAGTCGAAGCTTGAAAAAGCAATGGAAACGGGGATTCCTGAGCCGATTAGTACTAAAGATTTAGTTGCTGCGGCGAAGAATCACAAGCCATCTACTGTGGATTGGTTTACGACAGCAAAGAATTATGCATTATTCGCAAATCAATCTGGTCTATATAACGACATACTTAAATATCTTAAATGACGGAAGGTCAATTAACAGCTAGGCTTGAACTATTATTTTCGCAGCAGCGATTTGCTGAGGCGGAAACTTTATTGATCCAATTTTTGCAGCAGTATCCAGCTAATGAAAGAGGTCAATATATGCTTTGTGTAGTTTATTTCACGCAGAACAAATTAGAAGAAGCAAGGCCAATACTAGAACAGTTAATAAGTGAGAACCCTGAAGATCCTGAGTATCTAGCGTTGTCAGCTAGGATAGATATAGCAGGTAATTTCTTAGATAAAGCGGAAGAAAAAGTTGAATTGTTAATCGCAAGAAATCCAGAAGAACCGGAATTCTATAATTTAATGGCGACTATAAAATTTAACCAAAGAAATTATGATAAGGCTTTATTCTTTGCGGACAAGTCCCTAGCCATAGATCCAGAGAATCTGCAAGCCTTGAATCTGCGAACAAGTGCTTCTGGAATTCTAGGTAGAAAGCAAGATGCTAATGTCAGTATAAATGAAGCATTACAGCATGATCCGAATAACGATTGGACGATTGCTAATCATGGACAACAGCTGCTGAACGAAGGAAAAGTTAACGAGGCACTAGAGCGATTCAAAGATGCTCTTGCCAAGAATCCGAATAATGACCTAGCGCAATATGGGTTAAAAGAAGCGCTGAAGTCTAAATTCTGGCCGTATAAAATGTTTTATAAGTACCAATTGCTGATGTCTCGATTGAGTTCTAGTCAGATGTGGGGAATTATGATCGGAGCATACTTGCTCTTGAGGTTCCTGCAACGGACAGCGGATAAGAATCCAGAGCTAGCTACTTTTTTAATGCCGATTGTATACATCATTGTAGCAATATTTCTAAGTACTTGGATTATACAGCCGTTGATGAATTTATACTTATTGACGAACAAATATGGGAAGTTGCTGCTGGACAAGTACGACAAGAGAAGTGCGAAACTAGTAGGGCTGTCTTTATTACTTGCAATTGTATTCTTCTTGATTAGTTTAATTGCAGCACCCGAAAGTTTGAGTTTGTTTGCGTTGTTTTTTGTTGCATTGATGATACCACTGGGCACGATGTATTCTCCACCGACGAAGGAGAATAAAAAGAAAACGGTTTATTTCACTATAGTTATATTGATCGCAGGATTGCTAGGCTTTTTTGTTAAGTTGATAACGGATAATGAAATTGTAATGATCATTGCCTTCGGAGGAATTTTTATATACCAATGGTTTTTGAATGGGATGATGATCAAGGCTGGGTCGAGGATTCGATCTTAGGCCTTTAGTCTTAAGTCCTTAGTCTTTAGTCTTTAGTCTTAAGTCATAAGTCATAAGACTAAAGACTAAGGACTTCAAGACTTTCCGACTTCAAACCTAATAAGGAATTACGCCAAATACTTTCCTACGATCGGCATTCTCCGTCCCATCCCGAATGCTTTCGATGATACTCTTAATGCAGGTGCAGTTTGATATCTTTTGAATTCATTAATATTCACTAATCTTAGTATCCTTCGAACCAATTTTTCATCATGGCCTTTCGCAATGATCTCTTTGGGGCCCATTTGATTTTCAATGTATAAGGTTAAGATCTCATCAAGGATATCATAATCAGGAAGACTGTCAGAGTCTTTTTGATTCGGTCGAAGTTCGGCAGATGGCGGTTTTGTAATCGTGTTTCTCGGAATAACCTCTTCATCTTTATTAATGTATTCACTTAGAAGAAAGACATCCGTTTTATACACATCACCGATCACAGATAAGCCACCAGCTAAGTCGCCATATAGTGTTCCATATCCTACGGCATTTTCACTTTTATTACTTGTATTTAATAAGATATTCCCATGCTTATTAGACAATGCCATAAGTAGTAGTCCACGACATCTTGCTTGAATATTCTCTTCTGCAACATTGAACGGCTTGCCGTCGAATAATGGATTCAGTAGTTTTAGAAATGTTTCATATGGATCTTTGATCGGAATAATATCATACCTAATTCCCAAGTTTTCAGCAAGTGCTCGCGCATCATCCACAGAGTGACCAGAACTAAACTCAGAAGGCATTAAGACACCTCTCACATTTTCTTTTCCGAGAGCTTTCACAGCAAGTGCGCAACTAACTGCAGAATCGATGCCACCCGATAATCCCAGAATTGCTTTTGTAAATCCTAGTTTTCCAAAATAGTCTTTAATTCCCAGTATGATTGCATCGTGTATTTCTTGGATTTTATTCTTCTCCTGAAGAATATTTTGCTTATCTGCGATGACATCTTCTAGTTCATAGGACTTGATACTTTCTACAAAATATGGCAGCTCCTCATAGACATTGCCTGAAGGAGACATCACAACAGATCCACCATCGAAGATAACTTCTGTCTGTGCTCCGATCTGGTTAACATAGAAAATCGGAAGACCATAGCGTTCTACATTCGCTTTCAGAACATGGATGCGTTCTTCTGCATGATCATAACTGAATGGGGAAGCTGAAATATTGATCATGAAGTCTGGTTTCTTTCCGATCATCTCATCCATCGGGCAAACTGTATACAAAGGATTTTCATTGCCAATGTTCCAGATATCTTCACAGATAGTCAGCGCAATCTTTTTCCCCTTGAATTCTATCAAGTCAAAATTAGAAGCAGGCTCGAAATACCTGTATTCATCAAAGATGTCATAGGTAGGAAGAAGTGCTTTATTGTAAATGTGTTTTACTTTTTTGTCATATAGAAAGTAAGCCGAATTAAATAGGTCTTTTCCTTCTATCACTGGATTTCGAGAGGGTGCGCCTACGATAACAGCAATTCCTTCACTCGCCTCTCTTAATTGATCCACTGCATGTTCCACTTGGACTATGAAATCATCAAATTCTAGAAAATCTCTTGGCGGATATCCAGTTACTGATAGTTCTGGAAAACAGATGATATCGCTTCCATCGATTTTTGCTTGGTCGATTGCTTTTAACATCTTGCCTACATTCCCTTCGAAATTCCCAATGTGGAAATTCAATTGTGCCAGTGTAATTTTCATATTTTCATTAATTAGAATTCAAAAGTAATTATTTTACTTTTAAGTCTTGTACAGAAAGTAATTCGGATAAAGTATTAAGACAAAACAAAAAACAAAAATCTAAAAACTAAAAACTTTGTACTCTAAACTTTATCTTCGCCATCTATGAGTTACATTGTTTCCGCTAGAAAATACAGACCTCAACAATTCGATGAAGTACTAGGGCAGTCCCACGTCTCTTCGACTTTACAAAAGGCATTAGACTCAGATAAAATTGCGCATGCTTTTTTATTCTGTGGTCCTCGTGGTGTCGGGAAAACTTCCTGCGCTAGGATCATGGCGAAAGTCCTTAATTGTGAAAATAAGCCGAACGCTCATACCGCATGTAATGAGTGTTCATCTTGTAAGGCTTTTAATGACAATGCCTCTTTTAACATCATTGAATTAGATGCGGCTTCGAACAATAGTGTTGAGAATATTCGAACATTAATCGAGCAAGTAAGATTTCAACCACAGCAAGGTCAATACAAAATATTCATCATTGATGAGGTTCACATGTTATCTACCAGTGCATTTAATGCATTTCTGAAAACATTAGAAGAGCCGCCACCATATGCAATATTTATATTAGCGACGACAGAGAAACACAAGATAATTCCTACTATTCTATCCCGATGTCAGGTTTTCGATTTTAAAAGAATCCAAACTTCTGACATGGTCGCTCAATTAAAAATAATTGCTGAGGCAGAAGGAAGGGAATATGAAGTAGAGGGTTTGCACATCATCGCTCAGAAGGCTGATGGAGCAATGAGAGACGCTTTATCTATTTTTGATAGAATTGCAAGTACAGGAGATACTATTTCCTATAAGCAAGTGGTAGAAAGCTTGAATATTCTTGACTACGATGTATTCTTTAATGTCGTCGACGCTCTGATGACGGAGGATATAGGTTCGATTTTGCTACAGTTTAGTGATATCATTAGAAGAGGGTTTGATCCTGATCATTTCATTAATGGATTAGCAGGACACTTTAGAAACCTATTAGTAGCTAAGGAAGAATCTACGATGTCACTCTTAGACTTAAGTGATCAGTTAAAAACAAAATACATCACACAAGCGAAATTGCTTAGTGCTGATTTCTTACTTACTGCGATGAACATCGCTAATCAATGTGATATCAATTTCCCGAAAGCGAAGAATAAAAATTTGCATACGGAAATTGCATTGTGCAAAATGGCTAAGATCAATAGAGCGATAGACCTTTCGAAATTAGCTGCAGAACAACCTAAATTAGAACTAAGAACAGCGAATAAAACAGCTGCTCCACAATCTTATACTCAGAAAATTCCTACTGAGAAAGAAGTTCAGAAAACCGTTTCTGTTCCCGCTAAAAAAGCGACACCTCTCAAAAAGCTTCCTAGAATTAATTCACTAGAGGAATTAGTAAAGCAAGTTGCTGAGGAAGAAGCAAGAAATGCAGATGCTGGTGAGGAAATGACAGATGAGAATCTTACAGCGCTTTGGAAAGACTACATTGACAATGTAGAATCTCAAGCGACTGCATCCAGTCTGAAAAATTCAATCGTCAGTTTTAAAGATCATTCGGTATACGCAGTTGTCCCATCGCAGATTGCTAGGGAAACCGTATTGCAAGAAGTGGCATTGATAGAGCGGATTAGGGTGAATTTTAATGTGAATGATCTAGCTATTAACGTCGTCGTAGATATCGATCAATTCCCGGATTTCAACAGAATCGAAAAACCAAAAATTCTTGGAGCACACGATAAATTTGAAAAATTAGTTCAAATCAATCCTTTGGTTGCAGATTTGGTTAAGAAATTTGACCTGAAACCAGATAGTGAATAAATATTTTTTTTAGGGGAAGTGATTTTCTTAATCGTCACATACATGACTGTTAGTGGACTATTAAGTAGATCTCGTTAAAGCATCGTCAATTTCAGAAGGTTTGCATTAAGAAACCTATAAAGAAATAAGGGACTTTGTTTTTACATTAAAGTGCTAATCGAATTAGAAATTCATAGCAATGGATCGACTTTATTTAAGCCTTTACCAAATACCTTGATGGTGTAAAAGAGCATTTTCATTTTAACCTATTTAAATTTTTCAAACAATTCGCATGGTAGATACGTTAATACAAAGAAGACAACAGACGAACAGGACTTTAGTTATGGACAATTCAATTTGGTATTTAGAAAATATAGACGTTACAGGGATTTTTTGTCCTGAAAAATTAGGTAACGCTCTAGAAGAACACGATCAAAAAGTTTTCAAAAAAGGAGAGTACATTTACTTGCCAGATCAGAGCTCAGATAAGATTTTTTTTATGACTAAAGGGCGAGTGAAAATTGGGAACTATAGTGATTCAGGTAAAGAAATTACAAAAGCCATTCTTAATAAAGGTGAAGTTTTCGGAGAATTATCGTTAGTAGGGGAGGATACGAGAAGAGATTTTGCATTTGCAATGGAAGAAACCACCGTTTGTGCGATTAGCAGTAGCGAAATGACATCACTTATTAGGGATCATTCTTCTTTAAGTATGTTTATGATGAAAATCATGGGTTCTAGAGTTTTAGAAATGGAACAACGATTGGAATCACTAGTATTTAAAGATTCAAGAACAAGAATCATCGAATTTTTGCTAGATCTTGCTAACAAGAAAGGAGAGAGAGTCGGATTCGAGAGAGTTGTTCGAAAATTTATTACACACCAAGAAATTGCTAATCTTACTGCAACTTCTCGACAAACAGTAACCACAGTTCTGAATGAATTAAGAACTAAAAACCTGTTAACATTTAACAGAAAAAGACTGTTAATCAGAGATATGGAAAAATTGCGTAGTGAAATGACAAGCTAGTGATCTAGGTTTTCTATTTTTGCTGGAAATTCATCAGCGTGTACAAAATATTATTGAAACCTCTGCTATTCAAGTTAGATCCTGAAAAAGCACACCACCTTACCGTTAAGTTACTGAAATTTGCGCTAGCCATACCAGGTGGCAAGTCCATTTTTAAATCGCTGTATGAATCGAAAGAGTCAAATCTTACTCGTGAAGTTTTTGGACTGAAATTCAAGAATCCTGTTGGTCTAGCTGCTGGATTTGATAAAGATGGTAAGTATTTTAATGCTATGTCTCATCTGGGTTTTGGCTTTATAGAAATTGGTACCGTTACTCCTAAAGGCCAAGATGGAAATCCGAAACCAAGACTCTTTAGGCTTCCTGAAGATGAAGCGCTGATTAACAGAATGGGTTTTAACAACGAAGGTGTAGAAGCATTAGTCGAACGACTTCGGAAAAATAGCTCTTCGAATTTTATCATTGGAGGAAACATTGGAAAGAATAAAGTGACCCCGAATGAGAATGCTACAGATGACTATGTCATTTCATTTATCGCGTTGTTTGATTTTGTAGATTACTTCGTGGTCAATGTTAGCTCACCGAACACTCCAGGACTTAGAGAACTGCAAGAGAAAGCCCCATTGACCGCATTAATAACAACGCTACAAGCTCTGAATGATGCAAAGCCGAATAGAAAACCACTACTTCTTAAGATTGCCCCAGATTTAACAGACTCCCAACTGGATGATATCATTGAAATTGCAGAGACGACAAAACTCGATGGGCTGATTGTCAATAACACAACCATAGACAAATCGAAATTAAAAACCTCTCAGCAAAGGATAGATGAAATAGGAAATGGAGGTCTAAGTGGTAAGCCGCTAAAAAATAGGTCTACTGATATCATAAGGTATATCAGTGAAAAGACTCAAGGAAAAATTCCGATCATCGGAGTTGGAGGAATACAGACTCCTAAAGATGCCATTGAAAAATTAGAAGCAGGCGCAAGTCTAGTTCAGGTTTATTCAGGTTTAATATATGAAGGCCCAGCAATGGTTAGGAAAATCAATAAAGCGATCAGCGAGGCATCTATATAATTAGGTCAATTTCACTATAGCTTCATCAGTCCGCCTAGGTGGTAATAAATGTGGCGTTAAAAATTATGTAACTGGATACATTGAACCTTTCCTCCTGGAAAGGGAAAAACGGCAAAAGTTGTGATGTAGTCATTTCTTACTAACCCTTTCCTTTAGCTTTGATATAATTATTTTTCTCAAGTGACGATAATTCGTAATATAAAAAGTACTCGTTTCGTAAGGGTAATGAAAGTGGACTTTTGTAATGTAAAAGTAATGTCTAGATACCGTCATTTTTTAGGATGTAAGACATATTACAATTAATTCTGATGGCACCGTTTTTGCCTTTTAGGTGGTTGTACAGATAATTTTAATAACCAATTATTATATTTAAGATGTTGCAGAAGGATAAGGATCTTTTTTACAAAGACATGAGGTTTTGGATTGCTATGGTTTTTTTAGTCATACTCTTCAGTTTCCTCATTTCGACATACCCCTCCTGATGCCTTCAGTATAGGTACTTAATTCAGCCAAATTAAGTTAGCCCGAAATATGGTTTAGAAATTCGTATGTTTTTTAAGTGTCATATAGAATTAAACGAACTTTCGGAGTAGAAAAAAACCCGATGTCCTTTTACAAGCACATCGGGTTCTTTATTTATGTTATATTTTTCTTTCTACTTTTTAATTTTCAATGAAAGGTCTAATGAACCAGCTGAATGGGTTAGCGCTCCTGAAGAGATATAATGAACACCTGTTTCAGCAATCTTTCGAACAGTCTGTAATGTTACCCCACCTGATGCTTCTACCTGAAATCGGCCATCGATCACTTTTACTGCTTCTTCTAATAATGGTAGTTCAAAATTATCTAACATGATTCTGGTAATGTTTCCAACATTTAGAACTTCATGTAACTCCACTAAATTTCTTACTTCTACCGTAATACCTAACTCTAGCTCGTTTTCCTTTAAGTAAGTATTAACGTGTTCTACAGCAGCTGTAATGCTTCCACATGCGTCTATATGATTGTCTTTTATCATGATCCAGTCGTACAATCCATCACGGTAATTATAGCATCCACCGATTCGAACGGCATATTTTTCTAAGAATCTTAGAAGTGGTGTTGTTTTTCGAGTATCCAGAATTTTTACTGGCATATCTTCAACCTCTACGGCGAATCTACTACTCAAGGTAGCGATCCCACTCATACGTTGCATGGTATTAAGGACCAATCGCTCTGCTTTTAATAGAGCTCTAGAATTGCATTCTACTTCGAAAGCGACATCTTTCACATCTACATCTGTCCCGTCTTCGATAAATACCGTAACGGTGCTATCTGGATCTACATAATTGAAAATTCTTTTCGCTATTTCCACGCCTGCTAAGACACCTACATCCTTTACAATTAATTCTGCAGTATTACGATTTCCTGATGGAATACATGCTAATGAAGTATGATCTCCGTCTCCTACATCCTCAGCTAGTGCTTCTACTATAAATTTAGCCAATAGCTGTTGGTCTAATTCTTCCATTTTTAGAGGTTTTCATTTACGCTCAATGTACGTAATTACAATTAAATATTAAATGAATTGCCTAGATTGTAGCTAATGTTTTTGCCACCACCAGACGTTTCTGAACTATGCATTTTCCTTAATATATTCATATGCATTTACAAATGCAAGTGCCCAAGGTGAAACTTCATCATTTCTATTGTCATCATAATATGCCCAGTTCCAAGGATAAAATGATCTTTCTATGTGTGGCATGGTCGCAAGATGTCTTCCATCAGCGCTACAAATCATAGCCGTATTATAAGCACTACCATTAGGATTCGAAGGATATGCATCATAGCCATATTTAGCAACGATGTCGTAATCTGCTTCATTCATCGGTAAGTTAAACTTACCTTCACCATGTGAAATCCATACACCTAAAGTACATCCTTCTAGGTTCGACAACATCACGGACTTGTTTTTCTGGATCGTAACGGAAGTAAATGCACTTTCGTGTTTGCGTGAGTCATTATAATCCATCTTGGCTAACTGAGTATGTTCCGGATTGATCAAGTCAAGCTCTAAGAATAATTGGCAACCGTTACAAATTCCAACGGACAAGGTATCTTCTCTTTTGAAAAAGTTTTCGAGTGCTTTTTTCGCTTTTGGATTATAAAGAAATGCACCTGCCCATCCTTTAGCGGACCCGAGTACATCACTATTCGAAAACCCACCGACTGCTCCTAAAAACTGAACATCTTCGAGCGTTTCTCTTCCAGTAATTAGATCTGTCATATGCACATCTCTAACTTGAAATCCAGCTTGAAACAAGGCATTGGCCATTTCCCGCTCTGAATTACTACCTTTCTCCCTTAGAATGGCAGCAATAGGTTTTTGGTCAATGTTTTTGTGAGAAGGAATAGATCCTGTGAATCCACTTGGAAAAGTATAGTTTAATGCTTGTTCTTTATAATTGTCAATTCTTGCTTTCGCTAAATTTCCAGCAGTCTGATTTTGATCTAAAAGGTAAGAAGTCTCATACCATTCATCTCTGTATTTCGCAATGTCGAAGGTTAGATTATTAACCGTAACATTCTGGCTTTTAATACATTGACCTATATTATAAAAAAGTATATTTTCTTTTTGTAGTAGCTTTTCAAATCCTTTCTCCGCCTGTATGACTAAAGCAGGTTGCTCTGAAAAGAGAGCTTTCACCATATCATCTGCCTCTAGTGACCATAGATCGATACTTGCTCCTACCTTATTCGTAGAAAAACACATTTCAAGTAAAGTCGTAATTAATCCTCCAGATGACACATCATGCCCAGCCAAAATCAAATCTGACTTAATCGCCTCTTGAATCGTATCGAATATATTAGCTAATTGTTGTCCACTTACGATGTTCGGTATTTGTGTTCCAATTTTATTCAATACCTGCCCGAGAGAACTTCCACCTAATTCAAAATCCATTCCAGCAAGAGGAAGGTAATATATCGCTGCATCACTTATTTTCAGAAGTGGTTCTACGATGCGATTGATGTCGCTGCATTGTCCAGCTGCAGAGATGATAACTGTTCCAGGAGCGGTGATGGTTTTGCCTGGATACTTTTGTGCCATAGACAATGAATCTTTCCCTGTAGGAATATTGATTCCTAAGTCTATCGCATAGTCAGAAACGGCTTTGACTGCTTCATAAAGTCTAGCATCTTCGCCTTCATTTCTGCATGGCCACATCCAATTCGCAGAAAGAGAAATAGATTTAACACCTTTTTCTAGCGGTGCCCAGACAAGGTTCGATAGAGATTCTAGGATTGCTGTTTGAGCACCTTTTTCAGCATCGATTAAGGTCTGAACAGGTGCGTGACCGATAGAAGTAGCTAGTCCTTCTTTTCCTTCGAAATCTAATGCCATTACACCTACATTGTTAAGTGGGAGTTGCAATGGTCCTACACATTGTTGCTTAGCTACTTTTCCGCCGACACATCGATCCACTTTGTTCGTTAGCCAGTCCTTACAAGCTACCGCTTCAAGCTTTAATACTTGGCTTAAATAATCATGGATCTTATCTTTATCATAAGTGATTTCCTCATATTTACGATCTAGTTTTCGATCGTTCATAATCGTTTTCGGTGAACTTCCGAACATGTCAGATAGCTCTAGATCCATAGGTTTCTCTCCAGTCTTATCAGACTTAAAGGTAAAGTGATCATCGCCAGTGACAACACCTACATTATACATCGGTGATCTTTCTCTATCTGCAATCTCTTTTAATAAGCCTAGATCTTTTTCGCCAATGACGAGTCCCATTCTTTCTTGAGATTCATTTCCTATAATTTCTTTAAATGAAAGCGTTTTATCACCGATGGGTAAATGCTCAATGGTTATCTCACCACCAGTCTCTTCTACTAATTCAGATAAACAATTCAAGTGCCCTCCTGCTCCATGATCATGAATGGACACGATCGGATTCTCATTCGCTTCGACTAATGCCCGAATGGTGTTCGCTGCTCTTTTTTGCATTTCAGGATTAGATCGCTGAACGGCATTTAATTCTATTCCACTTTCGAAAGCACCTGTGTCCGCAGATGAAACTGCTGCACCACCCATTCCTATTCTATAATTATCTCCTCCTAGAATAACGATCTGGTCACCTTTCTTCGGTGTATCCTTTAAGGCTTGACTTTTCTTTCCGTAACCAATTCCTCCAGCTTGCATGATCACTTTATCGTATGCTTGAGCAATTCCATTTTCTTCGTGTTCGAAAGTGAAAACCGAACCAGCAATTAGGGGTTGTCCGAATTTATTACCGAAATCAGAAGCACCATTTGATGCTTTGATTAATATTTCGATCGGACTTTGGTACAACCATTTTCTTTCAGGCATTGCTTTTTCCCAAGGTCGTTCGTCGTTCAGTCGAGAATAAGCAGTCATGTAAACTGCGGTTCCTGCTAAAGGAATAGAACCTTTACCACCAGCCAATCGATCTCTTATTTCACCACCAGATCCAGTAGCTGCACCATTGAATGGTTCTACGGTCGTAGGGAAATTATGTGTTTCAGCTTTAACTGAAAGAACAGATTCGAAGGGTTTCAATTCGTAGAAAGAAGGTTCGTTTGGTTTAGCAGGTGCGAATTGATTAATGGTAGGCCCATTGACGAATGCAACATTATCTTTATAAGCAGAGACGATCTCGTTTGGATTTTCTTTGGCCGTTTTCTTTATCAATTTGAAAAGAGAACTTGGCATTTCTTCGCCATCAATAACAAACGTTCCATTAAATATTTTATGTCGGCAATGCTCGCTATTAACTTGAGAAAAACCGAAAACTTCTGAATCACTTAATTTTCGATCTAATCGAGCAGCTAGATCTTCTAGATAGGAAACTTCATCACTGCTAAGTGATAATCCTTCTTGATCATTGTATGCTGCAATATCTTCGATGTATTGAATAGGCTCTGGAGAGATATTTACATCGAAAACTTCTTGATTTAATTCGTGGAATTTTTGAGATAACATCGGATCAAAATTGGCATTATCATCATTCATTTTTTCAAATGATTCTATGCGCTGAATGCCAGCAATCAGCATGTTTTGTGTGATTTCTACAGCATTTGTAGACCACGGAGTGATCATGTTAGCTCGAGGCCCAATAAAATCACCCTTGAGGACTTTTTCATCTAAAAGGCGAGCATTTCCGAATAACCATTCTAATTTCTTCTGGTCTTCGGGGTTAATCAATGACTCAGATTGGACTAAGTATAATTTTTCAGGTGTGCGCTCAAAGAAAAAAATCATCAAGTATAGTTTTATGATAGATCAAAAAGCAAAATTAATCTTTCTGTTGGAGAAAGGAATTTTTAAGATGGGTTATTTTAAGGGGATTCTTGTCTTGACCAAAAAATGACTTGAATGCATCTCTTTCTTGGTTAATATTTAAGTTGAAATGTTTATTTGTTGAAAACATGTCTTTGCTAAGGATAGCAGGAGTAATGGATCTTTAAGGATTTTTGAAATCTTCAGGTAAAAAAAAATGAGGCCGGAATCTCTTCCGCACCCCATTTGGTTTTATGGCATTATAATTTGCTAGGTTATCATCGTGTGTCGGTGATAGCTATATGTATTCAAATCCGAAAATAATGTTACCCCGGAATTCATTTTTTTTAAAATAAAGTGATAAATGTTAGAAATTCAGATAAGAATCAACGGATAGGAGCCTATGATTAGGTTGTTTCAGCTTTGCATTTAATTTTGAAAAGCCTATTGTAGGTTCTTAATGTTCTTTTTTATATATAATTCAAATAAGGCTGTAAGATTTTAAGTGTTTTGGTTTAATAAGAGCGTCTTTTCTTTATATTTAAACCGAATTTTAAAAAAAACTTATACATGCGACACATCATATTTATTTTTAGTCTATTCCTTATTTTTTCCTGCAAAAGTACCTCGGACCTATCAAGCAAAGTTGATGGTAAGTCAGATACCGCTGATTCAGAATGGATATATTTATTTGACGGAACTTCTCTAGATGGATGGAGGAATTATAATTCCCAGGAGCTTTCAGCTCAGTGGGTGATTAAAGATGGAGAATTGACATTTGATACTGAAAAAAGATTAGAAGCCGATAAAAGAGGAGGTGGAGATCTAATTTATGGGAAAGAAGAATTTGATAATTTCGAACTCTATTTAGAATGGAAAATCCCTGAAGGAGGAAATAGTGGTGTCTTTTATCATTTAAAAGAAGGATATGGTGGTCCACCAGAAGTTAGCCCAGAGTATCAATTATTAGATGACTTAAAATGGGAAGAAATTAACAATGCTAAGCTTGCAGACTGGCAAAAAACGGGTGCCGATTATGCCATGTACTCAGCAGATGAATCTATTAAAAAAGTAAAACCTGCAGGGGAGTGGAACACCACTAGAATAATATTCACGCCAGAAAAGGCAACTTATTTTTTAAATGGACAGAAAACGGTTGAATTTGTTCCTTGGTCAGAAGATTGGCAAGAAAGAAAAATGAAAGGGAAGTGGAAGAATGTCAAAGACTATGGAAAGTATAAAACTGGATATATCGGATTGCAAGATCACGATAGCCCGATATGGTTCAGAGAGATAAAGATTAAGAAGCTCTAAGCGAGCATTTAATCGTCTGAACTATTAAAAAAGAAGTAATCATTAAGTTTTCATGGAAAGATAAGATTAGCTGCATAGCAGAAGCTATGGGCTAGTCATTCTGTGGCCCGTTATAAAAAACGATGCTGAAACCAAAGTGCAGATTCTCTTGAATGGCACCATTTTTCGTGCTTACACCTAAATTTTGAGCTAGGCTTCCTAAATTATAATGTGACCAAGGAATAGAGATATATGGCTGAAGACTAATGGATAATCTATCAGATCCAGGAGCGACAAGAATCAGATATACCCGATTTCCTAATCGATCATTGTTAAACACACGGACCGAAGATTCAAAATTTTCAATTGGGCTAGCTATATTCAATTTTTCCCAGTAAACATTGGCCCCAATTCCGAAGTATTTGTTGTAGCTTTCTAGTCCTAATGCAAATTTATTTGCCGTGTAATCAAGTTCTTTTGAAACAAGAACTTCATTTACATCAATTCCATTAGCGAATTTCTTTGCGGAGGATCTTTCCCAAGTGAAATCCATTCCCACGTATTCACCTCGCAATCGCAAACCAAGCTGAAGGCCGTTGAAAAAATGCAAATCTTTAAAGGGATCTGCTAAAGTAGGATTAGCAGTATTGTAACTCGATAAAATTTCATTATTACCTGAATAGGCACTATAATCAAGATTGTACCCGATTTTCAAATTAAGTTGTCCATAGGCTGGACTTAAATTAATGCAAAATATCATTGCAAAAATCATCTTAATCAGATGATTATATATTATACTTTTCTTAGGTGCCAAACAGTTACTTATTTTTGTATACGACTAATAGTCAATTAGTTCTAGTTCAAAGGTAGTTATTTTTTACAAGAATTGCAGAACTTTAACTTGAATGCAAATCTTAAGACATTAACATTCATATGTCAGTTTTATCTATGTTTATTAGCTTGATACCTAATCAAATTATATTTTTGTCTAAAATATCCTAGATGGCTAAGAAGAAGAAAAAGGTTGCGAAAGCGGTACAAGCACCTAAGAAAGTAGTGAAAAATGCTAGTCCAGCATTTGAGCAAACACTTTTTGTAGAAGGTTTTTGGAAAAGAAATGCGATTGGAGCGGCAATCATATTTTTACTAGGAATGGGTCTTTACCTAAGAACATTGAATTATGAATATGTGCTAGATGACCAGATCGTAATCACTAAAAATGTATATACCGAAAAGGGGTTTGATGGCATATGGGAAATTTTAACGACGGAAAGTTTTCAAGGTTATTTCCAGTCTCAGAAAGATCTTGTGGTAGGTTCACGATATAGGCCTTTGTCCATTGTTTCATTTGCAATAGAAAGAGGTATTCTAGGTGAAAATAATAGGCAGGTAAGTCACTTTATTAATGCTTTGTTGTATGGATTATGTGGGTTACTATTGTTCCGTGTTCTTTCACTTATTTTCGTTCAAAAGTCAACGGCAAAATGGTACTTAGGCTTAGGATTCGGTGCAGCATTACTATGGACTTTGCATCCACTTCACACAGAAGCTGTTGCCAATATAAAAGGTAGAGATGAAATCATGGCCTTGATCGGTTCATTGGCAACATTGTATTATGCACTCAAGTATATGGAAAAGGGTGGGATCGTAAATCTCATCTTAGCATGTGTTAGTTTTTTCTTAGGATTGCTAGCAAAGGAAACAACGATAACTTTTCTGGGAGTCATTCCGATGAGTATTTATTTCTTTCAGAATGGAAGCATCAAGAAAATCCTTAAGATATTTCTACCACTATTGGCGGTTTTCGCATTATATATTATTCTACGGATTCAAGTGATTGGTTATTTAGTCAGTGATACCGTGGTGACCGATATCATGAATAACCCCTTTGTGAATATGACGGTGGCTCAGAAATATGCAACGATATTTTACACATTGATTATCTATCTTAAGCTATCGATCGTTCCGCATCCACTTACTCATGATTATTATCCGTTCCACATTCCTACGATGGAATGGACCGATTTCCTACCTATTTTATCGTTGGTGATGTATCTAGCAATGGGAGTTTTTGCACTGTGGGGAATTAAAAAAAGAAGTATTCCAGCCTTTGCAATTCTATTCTACATTATGACGCTTTCTATCGTGTCTAATTTGTTTTTTCCGATAGGAACATTTATGAATGAGCGGTTCATATTTATGGCAAGTATCGGAATGTGCATTTTGATTGCATGGGTTTTGCTGGATTTTCTACCTAGTTTATCAGAGAAAATAAAACCACTGTACGGAATCGTTGCCATCGGAATTATTTCATTAGCCTATGGATATAAAACGTTTACTAGGATACCAGCATGGAAAAGTCCGCTTTCATTAAATGCTTCGGCTATTAAAGTTTCTAAGAATAGTGCAAGAGCAAATTGTTTCACGGGTACAGCATATTTTAATGAATATAAAGCACTTCCGCAGGGAGAAGCTAAGAAAAGAGCACTAGAGTTAGCTGGACATTATGTAAGAAGGTCTAAAGAACTCTATCCAGAGTATCATAATGCGAATCTAATGTTATCTGGCGTTTTAACAGAAGAGTATGCTTATGACAGAGATCTAGATAAGTTATTAGCAGGATTTACAGAAATTATAAAAACGAATCCTAGGATTACCTTTATGCAAGAGTATTATGATTATTTGAAAGGAAGAGCAAATACACAAAAAATGCTTGACTTTTATTATAACACAGGAAAGACCATTCTCATTGATCAGCAATATAAATTTAATGATGGATTGAACCAGTTACAGTTTGGGTTAAATATAGATCCAAGTAATGCTAGAATACTTAGAGCAATGGCAGAAACCTATGAAAAGCTTGGTAATTCTAATAAGGCTCAAGAATATTATAACCTTATCAGGTAATGGCAAAGGCAGAAACGGATGTATATCGGGTCGCCTTGTCTATGGTGAAAAATGTGGGAAGTGTTCGCGCGAAGCAACTCATTAATCAGTTAGGAAGTGCTGAAGCGGTTTTCGATGCTGCAGATTCAGAGCTGAAGCAAGTTACTGGTATATCTAAAGGAATCATAGAGACAATCAGATCTGTAGACACCATAGAAAGTGCTAAGAAGGAATTAGATTTTATTCGGAAGAATAATATTCAATTACTTTACTTCCTTGATGATGATTATCCAGATCGATTAAAACATTATGATGATGCACCTATATGTCTTTACTACAAGGGAAGTGTTTCATTAAATGCTGAAAAACATGTCAGTATTGTTGGTACGCGGAGTCCTACAGAAAAAGGAAAGTGGATATGTGAGAAATTGGTTGAAGATCTTGGATCCACCGATGCGACGATTATAAGTGGCTTGGCTTATGGAATTGATATTGCTGCCCATAAGTCTGCTTTGAAATCTAAACTTCCGACGATAGGAGTTGTCGCACATGGACTAGATACGATTTATCCAAGTGCACATAAGTCCGTGGCAAGAGAAATGGTTGCGCAAGGTGGAATTCTGACAGAATTTGTGCGAAGTATCAAACCTGACAGAGATAGATTTCCAGCCAGAAATAGAATCATAGCAATGCTTTCTGATGCATTAATCGTAGTGGAATCTAAAGAGAGTGGAGGTTCGATGATTACGGCTAATTTTGGAAATGACTATAGTAAGGATGTATTTGCGATTCCTGGCAGAATCGATGACCCATTTTCTAAAGGGTGTAATAAATTAATTAAAGATCATAAGGCCTACTTATTAGAATCTGCTGATGAATTAATAAGAATGATGCGCTGGGAACCTAAAACCAAGAAGGAAGTACAACGCTCACTTTTTCTAGATCTAACAAGGGAAGAGCAAAAAGTACTTGAAACAATTAAGATCGGAATAGATGGCATAGATGGCCTCTGTCATTCGATAGCATTATCCAAATCTGAAATGGCAGCACTTTTGCTAGACATGGAATTAAAAGGACTAATAAAATCGCTTCCTGGAAGTAGATTTATGGCACTTAATTAGCACAAAAGTTGTTTTTATTATAGGAAAGTTAAATAAGCGTAAGGAATTGTTAACATTGTCGAAAATACTTGCACTAAAGTAATAACGTTCATAATATTAGAGAATCAAACCAAAATCAAATAAAATAATGAAAAAAATCACATTGATCATGATTGGTTGCCTTATGGGAATCATCAGTATGGAAGCACAGCAATCAGCAGTTAAATTAGGCCTAGGTGGCTTGTTCGTCACTGCGCCGAATCTTAGATTTGAACAAGCCGTAGGAGATAGAATGTCTTTTCAAATAACTGGAAGTTATAAATTTCCAACCACTATTTCTTCAGATATAGTAGAAGATGCATTTTCATTTACCGATCCTAAGATTTCTGGTTTCGCAATAATTCCGGAATTTAGATTTTATTTTGGAAAGGCAAAAGCAGGTACAATTGAAGGTTTTTATTTAGCACCATATTTAAAATATCATAAGTATGGAACTAAAACGGTTACAAGTTTTAACTATATAAATCCACAGAATGAAGTTGTTCCATTGAGTCCTGAGTTAAGTCTGGATCTTGCAACCATCGGTGGTGGATTACAGATTGGTTACCACTGGATCTTTGGAGAGCATTTCTCTTTGGATTGGCACTTCCTAGGATTAGGTGGAGATGCACACAGAATTAAATTGAAATACGATTTCGAAAAAGACGGATTAGATCTTAAAGATGTTGCAAGATATATCAGAGATGAGTACAATACTGAAAATCCTGATAATCAACTAGAGATCAGTGATGCCGATATTGATGATTTACCGATTAATGGAAATCAAATTAAAGCAAGTTTGCCGTTCGCATTTATTGGATTCAGAGCAGGGCTTTCTATAGGTTACGCATTTTAATTTTACAATAAAATTTCATTGGTTTCATCGGATATATTCCTAACTATCCTATTTTAGCAGGAAATAAACGATGTTACCAATGAAATACTTTATAGCACTTCTAATACTTACCATAAGTTGTACAAGCACTAGTAATCTGCAAAGCGATAAAATAGTGAAAAAGCCTAAGAATATTATTCTCCTAATCGGCGATGGTATGGGACTTGGGCAGATTTCAGCAGGATTATATTCTAACAACAAATTTCTCAATATCGAACGCTTTCCTGTTGTTGGATTACACAAAAATTATTCTTATGACAACCTCGTAACAGACTCTGCTGCTGGTGCTACCGCTTTTTCTTGCGGCGTAAAATCATATAATGGAGCTATAGGAGTAGATCATGATACAATTCCAGTAAAAACTATTCTGGAAGATGCATCTGATCAAGGTTTCAGAACGGGCTTAGTGGCTTCATGTTCAATAGTACATGCAACACCAGGATCATTCGGAGCACATAACCGCAAAAGAGCAAATAAAGAGGAAATTGCTGCAGACATGGTTGACTGTGGAGCAGATTTAATAATAGGAGGTGGAAAAAGTTATTTCGATAGAAGAACAATTGATGATCGTAATCTATATACAGAGTTAAGAGCATTAGGATACCAAGTAAGTGACTACTTCGAACAGGATTTTCAAGATCTGGATGTATCGAAAATGGGTGATAAGTGGGCATATTTCACAGCGGATAAAGAACCATTAAGCAAAGAAGCTGGTAGAGATTATCTAATTCCGGCAAGTGAAGTTGCGATAGATTACATGTCTAAAACTTCGAAAGGAAATGGATTTTTTCTAATGATAGAAGGATCTCAAATCGATTGGGCAGGACATGCTAATAACTTTCCTTATTTGATTTCAGAGATGTTAGAATATGATCAAGTAATCAAACGAGCTTTAGATTTTGCTGAGAAAGATGGAAATACATTAGTCATCTTGACCGCAGATCATGAAACAGGAGGACTAGCAATCGGGAATGGTTCTACACATGATGAGATTATTCCTGCATGGACAAGTGATTACCATACGGGAACAATGATTCCTGTGTTTGCATATGGTCCAGGTTCTGAAAGTTTCGCTGGAATATATGAAAATACTGCCATTTATGATAAAATGATGGCGGCACTTCAACTTAAAAAAGACTTTGGAAAAGAAAACAAGTAATCTACTATTACTTACCATATTTATAACGGTATTTATTGATTTACTAGGAGTAGGGATTATCATCCCTGTTCTTCCTTCCGTTTTCTACGCTGATGGTGCTGCTTTCGGAATTGGAACTTCAGAATCGTCTGTTGCGCTATACTATGGCTTATTATTGGCTTGTTATCCTGGAATGCAGCTCTTGGGAGCACCTATTCTGGGGACACTGTCAGATAAGTATGGTAGGAAGCCGATTTTGACGATAGCCTTAATTGGTACTTTGATAGGTTATTCTTTGTTTGCTTACGCAATCGTTATTAAGAGTCTTCCACTCTTATTTTTCGCCAGGTTACTACCTGGGTTTACTGGTGGTAATATATCTATTGTCATGTCTGCCATTTCAGATATCAGTACTGATGATGCAAGGACTAGAAATTTTGGTTTAGTCGGATTAGCCTTTGCGGTTGGTTTTATTCTAGGACCTACGATAGGAGGAGTGATGGCGGATAATACGGTAGTATCTTGGTTTAATCATTCCGTTCCGTTTATATTTACTGCCGGATTAACATTGGTAAATATCATATTAGTTCAGTTTATTTTCAAGGAAACACTTAAGGTCAAAAAGCAAGGAAAAGTCAATGTGCTGGCTGGAGTCTTTAATATTGTGAAATCATTCAAGATTCCGAATTTAAGAGGAATCTTCTCTGTAGTCCTTTTGTTTTCGATCGGATTTACCTTTTATACACAGTATTTCTCTGTCTACTTGATAGAAGAATTCGGCTGGTCGGAAAAGGAAATCGGATTTTTGTATGGTTGGGTTGGGATTTGGCTAGCCATTACGCAAGGGTTGATCGTTCGGAAATTATCTTTCAAGTACAAGCCGAAATTTCTATTGTTTAGGTCGATGCCTATTGTAGCTTTAGGAGTCTGCCTTCTGTTATTACCTACAGTAGGGTGGGTCTTTTATTTGATTAATCCGATCATTGCTATAGGTATAGGTATAACGTCTCCTAACTTAACAACTGTAGTCTCGGAGCAAGCAGGGCCTGAACAGCAAGGTGAAATACTTGGAATTAACCAATCGATGCAAAGTCTAGGAAATCTAATTCCAGCTATTATTGGAGGTATACTTGCATCCATGGGAACAATATTCCCACTGATAGCTAGTGGTTTATTTGTAATTATTGCTTGGCTAGTCTACATGAAGTTATTCAGCGCAGATCGGAAAGCTTAGATTTTTTCGGATAAATGACTAATTAGATCTCGAGTTTTAATATACACTTCCTCTAGATCGCCATCTTTTTTACCTGCAAAAACAGCGAGCTCAGCATTGGATAATATCGCGCTAACTTCAGCGACTTTTTCATCCTCTACTCCTTGAGCACTTAGCTTTAACGCTACATTCGACTTCGAGATCTCGCTATTTGGGACATTTAATTTATCTGCTATAAAGCCTAACATTGACCTAGAAATTTCTTCATAGAATGATCGATGATTCTCGTCCTTCATAAAGACTTCCGCTTGTGATAGTCTTTCTTCTGCGATCTTGCGAGCCTTATTCCTTTTCTTAATGGTAGGATCTATTCCTGCTTCAATGTCTAGCTGTTTCTTCTTCCAGAATATAAACCCAATTCCTAGAACAGAAAGGCCTAGAATCGAAAGATGTAGTGGTCCGCCAAATAATCCTTTTGAATGTTTCGAAAGTTTCAAGGCAGGCATTATTCCTGTTAAGTTTCGGTCGTTTCCTTCTTCTTTTTCAATTACAATGTTTGCGCTTCCACTGCCTTGTTCCACCATTAGCTGAAACACTTTCGATTTCAAGGTGATGTATTCGTTTTTTCCAGGGTCAAAGTAAGAGAATTCGGCTTGAAAACTCTGGCGACCTGCTTTTTTAGGAACAATCAGGTATTCGAATTGCTTAATCGTCTGAATCTCTCCGAACATTTCCCTTTCCCCTTTCTCGATGATATTCGGGTCATATATCTCAAAATCTTCTAAATGTTCTTGAGACGGCGGCAGAATATATTTCGGGTCTCCATTTCCAGCAACGGTAATGGTCAATGTAGCAGCATCGTCAGTAGATAACTTCGTCTTGTCTAATGTAGCTTCCATCTGATAAGTTCCGATAGCTCCTGAGAAACTAGTCGGAGCACCTGATGGTAGCCCTATAACGGAGATCATGAGGTCATTCGTCTTCACTGGAAATGACTTCAGATTCGAATTAAAGAAGAACCCAGATCCTCGTCTATTTGGATCTGGAAGACCTAGCGTTACATTGGCACCTTGAATATCGAATTTTCCAGTCTGCTGTGGAAATAACATTCTTTTCTCTAGGATCTGTGTATTGTAGGTTTGGCCATTTATTTGTTCCTGTGATGCTTTTTTATCTCGAGAATGTTGGGGCAATACAAAGAAGCCAGAATAGTCCGCTTCCTTTTTAATGTCATAGGACCGAACCTCTTTTCTTGTATAAAGCTTGTAAGAAATACTTACTTTTTCACCAATATATACGGAATCTCTTGGTACTTCTAGCCTGACGAAAATATCTTTGTCAGTTGGTAAGCCGGAAGCCTTGAGTGTTTCCTCGTCCCTTTTAACAACAGTGATGGTAAATGGAGCGGTGGCTAGTCTATCTCCGTTGTAATTACAGTAAGCGGCTTTTATCGTGAATTTCCCAGTCTTAAGGGTCTGAAGATTATAGCTGTATATAAATTGCTGATTAACCTTTCCATTCACATTAGAGTAAGAAGAAGTCTGATTTGGTCCAGAAATAATATTAAAATGATCGAAAACGGGCGGCTTGAAATCAGTGCCTTTGATGTTGTTCATGATGAATTCAACCCTGAAATTGTCGCCTTCTAATACTTTTAATGAACTAGCATTAGCGTAGAAAACAGAGTTGTTCTGAGCGAAAGAGAAACTGAACCAAAATGTAAAAAGAAGCAATATCCCTATCCTCATATTTTCTTTAATTTTCTTTTCGGCTTTTTCTTTAATTCAGGTTCGCCTTGTTTTCCAAAAGGAAAGATCAGAGGACTCTCTGTCTTAGAAGAAACTCTATAATCTTTTCTGATCTGCTCTGGATTATCTAAAATATAAACAGAAATAGGCTCTGTTTCCATATCTTCTTGAGCAAGTTTTAAGTAGGACTCTTCGATATATTGTTCTCCTAAATTTCGTGCTTTGAGGAAGTATGTATAAGTTGATTCTCTAAACATATTACCATTCACATATTGCATGCTGGTCGACATATTCGGTCCTCCTACGATATCGAAGTTAGAAAATGTAGGTGGAGTAAAGTCTCCTTGTAGATTTCGGATGATAATTTTAAATTCGAAAGCATTCCCATCTAGAATGGTATCACTTGCGACGATTGCGGTGATATATTTGTCAATGTTTTCCTCGTTCTGAGCTTGGACATTAGAAAATCCAACTGTCAGTGCTAGGAATGTAAATAACAGTAATGTTTTCATTTTAATGTCAATTTTAGGTTCTTTAAATTTGATTCTCTCTTTACGTATTTTAAAAATTTAATCAAAGGTGGAAAAGCTTACCAGTCCTTTTTTGGTTTCTTTTTATTTCCACTTTGTTTTCTCATCTTCTCTTGCACTTTTTTCTCTTCATTCTCAATAATCTGAAGTAGCTTTTCAGCATCTTCCTTGCTTAAATCATCAGGATCGACTTCCTGCTCTTGAGGATTATCCTCGTTGATATCTTGTTCTCCAGCATCTTGTTGCTGCTCTTGTTGCTCCTGTTGCTCTTGATTTTCTTGTTGTTGCTGTTCTTGTTGTTCCTGCTGCTCCTCTTGGTCTTGCTCTTCTTGTTCTTGATCCTGCTGTTGTTGTTGCTGTTGCTGTTGTTCTTGCAGTTTCTGAATAATCATTTGCTGGAGATTATTCTTAGTTTCTTCATCATTGGGATCTATTTTCAATGCTTCTTTATAAGATTCAATAGCTTCTTTAAGATCACCTTTTTTCGCATAGGCATTCCCAAGATTGTAATAAGAATTGTTTTTTTCCTGATCGGTTTTTGCGGATTGTAATGCGGATTGGTACTTCTCGATCGCTTCCTCGTATCGTTCTTGCTGATAGATTGTATTTCCTAAATTGTAATTGCCTTTGAAGGCTTTTTTCTCTTCTAATGCTTTACGGTATTCTTCTTCTGCTTGATTGTATTCACCTTCTTTATAAGCCTTGTCACCAGACCGAAGTAACTTATGAGCAGATTGCCCACTCAAGGAAATGGAAAATAATATGAAAAGACATAAACCGCTATATTTCAAGTTCATCTTACAATATTTAATAATAAATCTATTCATATCAAGCAATTGATGCTTTTTTTCTCTTCTCACTTAATATAAACTCAATGAAGAGTAGTGCTATTGCAAAAAATATAAAATATTGAAAATAGCTAGCGAAATCTGTGAAAGATTTTTGTTCAATTTCTCTTTTATCCAATTTCTCTAACTCTATCTTAAGATCATCTATAATTTGCTGATTGGCCAAAATAGGGTAGTATTTTCCACCACCTTCATTTGCAACATTTTTAAGTAAGTCTGGGTTGAATTGAGATTTAACTAATTTGCCCGCTTCATCTCTTTTAAAATCATTCACACCGTTAGGAGTTGTATAAGGTATGTAATCTCCTTCCTCCGTTCCGACACCTATGGTATACGTTACGATACCTTGATCATAAGCTTCTTTGACTTCAGATAAGGCTTGTTCATCGTGATCTTCACCGTCTGATATGATGATTATGGTTTTATGGTGCAGATTGTCTTCTTGGAAAGCTCGTGAAGTTAAGGCGATAGCTTCTCCGATTGCTGTTCCTTGAGTTCCGGCTAATTCTGTATTCGCGGTTCTTAAGAACAATGAAGTAGCAGCATAATCGCTAGTTAATGGCATCTGTAAATATGCTTCACCAGCAAAAAGCACTAACCCAATTCGATTGCCTCTTAGTTCTGTGACCATTTTCTCTGCAAAACGTTTAGATCTTTCTAATCGATTAGGAGAGACATCCTGGGTCATCATGGACTGTGAAATATCTAAAAGCACAAATATGTCAGCACTTTTGGAAAGGACTTTAGCCTTTTTATTTCCCCATTGTGGATTAGCCCATGCGACTGCTAAGAATAAAATTGACAATAATAAAAGAAGTTGCTTTGTTCTTCTTCGAATATTAGATATGTGTCCTAATGTAGAAGCTTGGAGGTTAGCGGATATTAAGCGATCAATCCTCTGGTTCCTCCATCTAAAAGATAAATAGAACAAGAAGATTAATATCGGAATACCAATCAATAAATATAAATTATTTATTTCCTCAAATCTAAACATAGAATTATGGTATCGTTCTTAAAATGGTAAATCTTAATATTATTTCTAATAAGATCAACATCAATCCAATAACAAAGAAGAAACGGAATTCTTCACTATATCGTTTGAAAACATTGACCTCAATTTCCGTTTTCTCTAATTGATCTATTTGATCATATATGTTTTTTAATGCTGCTTCGTCTGATGCTCTAAAGTATCGACCACCTGTCATGTCAGCTATTTTTCTTAGTAACTGCTCATCTAATCTTCCTCTAGTCATTCCGAAGATGATGGTTCCGTCCCTACGAATGCTGGTCGGACCTAATGCATTCTTATTAGATCCAACGCCGATAGTATACACTCTGATGCCAAACTCTTTTGCAATTTCTGCTGCCGTTGTCGGTGTTACGTATCCTGAGTTATTGACTCCGTCGGTTAGTAGTATAATTACCTTACTTGATGAAGGACTATCCTTAAGTCGATTAACGGCAGTTGCTAATCCCATTCCGATGGCTGTCCCATCAGCTAGCAAACCACATTGTAAATTTTCAAGAAAATCAATAACCACTCTATGATCTGTAGTTAGGGGGCATTGTGTGAAACTCTCTTCAGCAAACACCGTAAGACCTATTCTGTCATATTCACGTTTTCTAACAAATTCTGCCGCTACTTCTTTCGTAACACTTAGTCGATCTGGTTCGAAATCACGTGTAAGCATACTTGTGGACAAATCAATAGACATCATAATATCTATTCCCTCGGCTTTCACTTCTTCTTCCTTGAGGGTTAGTTGAGGTCTCGCTAATGCGACAATAAAAAAGGTTAACCCAGCTATTCTTAACCATGGCAAAAATGGGATTAGAAAAGTTCTGATAGAAAACGGCCTATCAAGTCCTGAGACACTAGATATCTTTAGCCTGGGGGGATTTTCCTTTTGAAAAGTCCACCATATCATGAATGGAATAAGCGCCAGCAATAGAAAGAATGCTGGAGATTCAAAATGGATGTTTCTTAATAAACCGATCATTCTTCCTCTTCATTTTCATGAACAATAGGTTTCTTTGTACGTCGAACGAATTCTACCGCATCATTCATAAACTCTTCATGAATATTGACTTCAGGTTTTGCTTTTGCAAATTTTACTAAATCAGAAATTTGCAGTATGCGCTTCAGCTTTTCTTGATCTTCCTTTGTAAATGATTTATCATTTATAGATCGGATGATCTGACTAGTTGTGTTCTCTAATGCCTTGATGCTATACCTTCCCTCTAAATATCCTCTGATGATATGGCTCAATTCACTCTGGTATTGTTTGATTTCGCCCTTTTGCCAAAGTTGTTTGCCTCGTAGATCTTTAAGTTGTGTCAATGCTTGAACATCAGGTGGAATGTAGATGACTTCTTCTTCGACTTCCACTTGGTCCCTTGCTTTTTGCTTTTTGTAATATTTATATAAGAAGTAGAATAACAATAGAGGAATCAAGATGTAAAGCAATATGGGGAGGAAATCTCTGATTGAGAGATTTTCTCTAGCAATATCTTTTATCGGAGCAAGTCCAGTAGAGTCGATAACCGCTAAGTCATATTCCTTAAAGGTCACTTTCATTAACGCACGGTTAGTCTTCGCAGTTCTATTGTTAATGGTGAATGGGAAGCCATCGAAAATATAAATTCCAACATCGAAGAAGGAAATATTAATGGTGTTTCGGTACAATACAGAATCACCATTCTGGACTTTGTCCCATTTAATTTCCGTATCCGTTAGTATTCCATCCTTATTTTTATCTTCCCAAAGTCCAAAGCTATTGATACTAATATCAGCGTCTTCAGAAACAATACTATCGCTTTGGCTAGCAGTCGCACCATAAAAACTCATTTTCTGAAGTGCGTCGATCTGAATTTGACTAATGCTTTCTGCATCTGCTTGTTCTAAAGTGATGACAAGATTAGCTTGATTACCTACTGCGATAGAATCTTCTATGAATGCATTGTACATGAGTTCTTGGGAAGTCCCGAGAAAACTGGTTAGCATAATTAATAATATCCCTGTAATCCGCAAATCCATTGACCTTAGTAAGATTTAAAAAGTTTAATCATTTCTTTAATATAATCGTCTTCCGTACTTATACTAGTTGTTTTCAGCCCTAAATGCTGGAAATTCTTGTAAAACAAAGCTTGCCTTTCTGCAAATCTCGATTCGTAATTTTCTCTAAGTTTTTTGCTAGAACTATCTATGACATATTTTTTTCCAGTCTCCGCATCGACTAAATCTAACAAACCTACATTAGGTAAAGTTTTTTCATATCGATCATAAACATGCAGTCCAATAATGTCATGTTTCCTGGATGATATCCTTAGACTTTCAAGGTAGTCACCAGTTATGAAATCAGAAATTAAGAAAGCGATGCTTTTCTTTTTGATGATATTGTTGAGGTATTGAAGCGGTTCTTTTAAATCAGTACCGTTGCTTTTAGGTTCGAAGTAGATTAATTCTCGGATAATCCTCAGAATGTGTTGCTTCCCTTTTTTCGGTGGGATGTATAATTCTACTTGATCCGTAAACAAAATTGCTCCTACCTTATCATTATTATTGATGGCAGAAAAAGCGATCACAGCAGCAAGTTCAGTGATATAGTCATTTTTGAACTGATCTGCAGTTCCGAAAAATGCAGATTTACTAACATCGATCAGGAGCATCACGGTGAGCTCTCGTTCTTCTTCGAAAACTTTTACGTGTGGCTCATTGGTTCTTGCAGTCACATTCCAGTCAATATTACGTACGTCGTCACCGTAATTATAGGCCCGAACTTCACTGAAAGACATACCACGTCCTTTAAAGGCGGAGTGGTATTCGCCCGAGAAAATATGTTTACTAAGACGCTTGGTCTTAATTTCAATTTTCCGTACTTTTTTTAATATTTCCTTGACGTCGCGCATAAATTAAGGGACCTCAACTGCATTTAAAATTTTCGTAATGATATCTTCTTGCGTGATGTTTTCAGCTTCTGCCTCATAACTTAATCCAATCCGGTGTCTCAGCACATCCTGGCATATTTCTCTTACATCTTCAGGAATAACATATCCCCTTCTATTTAGAAATGCAAGCGCTTTAGAGGCAACGGCTAAGTTGATACTCGCCCTTGGAGATCCTCCATAATTTATTAATCCTTCGATTTCATCAAGTCCGTATTCTTTTGGATTACGTGAAGCAAAAACAATATCAAGGATATAGTTTTCTATTTTCTCATCCATGTAGACTTGCTTAACCAATTGTCTAGCTTTGATAATTTGACCTGGATCTATTACCGGTGATATTTTCTGGGTAGTTTCTCCACTGATCACCTTTCTTATAATCGCTTTTTCTTCTGCTTTATCAGGATATTCTACCTTGACTTTAAGCATGAATCGATCGACTTGTGCCTCAGGAAGAGGATAAGTTCCTTCTTGGTCTATTGGGTTTTGTGTAGCCAATACCAAGAAAGGTTCTTTCAGTGGAAAGGTGTCTCTTCCGATGGTAACTTGTCTTTCCTGCATTGCTTCTAATAGTGCACTCTGAACTTTTGCAGGTGCTCGATTAATTTCATCAGCAAGGATGAAATTAGCAAATATAGGTCCTTGTCGTACCGTAAATTCACTTTTTGCAGGATTGTAGATCATGGTCCCGATAATATCCGATGGAAGTAAATCCGGCGTGAATTGTATTCGACTAAAACTTGCATCAATAGCAGAAGCTAATGTTTTGATAGAAAGTGTTTTCGCAAGTCCAGGCAAACCTTCTAATAAAACATGCCCATTCGCGAGCAGCCCTATCAAAAGACGATCGACCATATTAATCTGGCCAACGATTACTTTTGAAGCTTCAGCTCTTATATCATCGACGAAAGCACTCGCTTGATGAATTTGTTGATTCAGCAACTCTATATCTACTTCTGACATATCTATTTTTTCTGTTTATTAAAGAATTTGCAAGTTTAAAAAATTGTTTAAATACGATAAAATTTTTTCGATAAGAAAACTAGTATTTTCTAAGTACTAAACCAATTTATAGATAGATTTTATCAATTTTTAATTAGTCCCAAAATCGACTAATTCTTTTCAGCGTAATCTAAAACGGATTGCCAGACTCTAAATACGTTTTTAGAACAAATTTTTTCAATATCTTCATCGGAATAACCTCTTCTTAACAGTTCTGCAATTAAATTGGGATATTCTGAGACGTCTTTCAGTCCCGTAGGCAATGAATCACCTACGCCATCAAAATCTGAACCTAAGCCTACATGATCTATTCCAGCTAGTTTAACAACGTTGTCTATGTGATTAGCCACCATGTCTACATCTGAGAAAGCTAGTGGATTTTTCGAATAATAGGCATCGATGACTTCTTCTGCCGCATCATCCCTATAGCTCAGTCCTTTTTCTTCTAGGATATTAGTTAGGTCGGTTCTTGCTTTATTTCTTTCATCGGCAACTTTCCCATCTAAAAAAGTAGATCCAAAATTGATCTGAATTACACCACCATTTTCTCCTAATTTTTTAATCATATCGTCACTCATGTTTCTTTCAAATCCAGGAGTGTATTTTCTGGCGGAGGAGTGGGATGCGATTACAGGAACTTTAGATTTTTCTATAACTTGATAAAAAGTATTGTCGGAGACGTGTGAAATATCTACCATAATCCCAACCTTGTTCATTTCTTCTATTAAGGTATATCCGAATTCGCTTAAGCCTCCATATGTTCCAGTCGTATCATAACTACTATCACAGATGTGGTTATCTTTTCCATGGGTTAAAGTGATATAGGAAATTCCACGATCTTTAAAATATTGGACATTTTCTAATTTGCCTTCTATAGGTGCTCCATTTTCCATTCCCATTGGTAAGGAAATGATTCCTTTTTTAAAATGTTGTCTGACATCATCAGGAGAAGTAGCGATTGCATAGTATTCTGGTAATTCTGCTGCGATGCCGGTAACCATGTTGATTAAGGTATCTGCTAGATATTTAGCTCGGCCATCTTGGTAAGAAGAGGGAATGAAGATACTCATGAATGGTGCATTTAGACCTCCTTTTTTAGCTCTGACGAAGTCAAAATCTCCTTCATCAGTTTCAACTGGGATGCCCATGTATTCTCGATCTAGCTTGAAGTTTTTAACTTTTAATCTGTAAGGTAGGTCAATATGTCCGTCCGTGATGATGTATTCTTGAGCAAGCATATTCGCTTTTTTATCTACATCATTTTGAATCATGGCGTCTTCTAATAGAGGAGCATCATTATTGAGTGGAACTTTTGATTTAGTGGCGCAAGATATAAGAACTGGAATGGTTAATAAGATTATGATTCTTAGCATGAGTTTGGTATTTTATTTATGTAAATTTATCAATCTTTCATTGGTCTACCTTGATTAAGGTAATAATTTATAAATTTGCGCACTTGGAATGATAATATTATGAAAGAAGTAAAGTTATTCTCGGGCACAAACTCCCGTTATATTGCAGAACCAATAGCAGATTTCTATGGATATCCACTAGGGAAGCTAATCGTTAACAAGTTTAGCGATGGAGAAATGCAAACGATTATTGAGGAATCTGTAAGAGGGGCGTCTGTCTTTTTTATACAGTCCACATTTGCACCCGCTGATAATCTTTTAGAATTATTGTTGTTAATCGATTCGGCGAAACGTGCATCGGCAGGTTATATCACAGCAGTGATACCTTATTTCGGTTATGCGAGACAAGACAGGAAGGATAAGCCACGTGTGCCGATCTCAGCAAAAATGATAGCGAATATAATAGAAAGTGCTGGGGCTAATCGAGTTATAACGATGGACTTACATGCAGATCAGATTCAAGGATTTTTCGATATTCCTGTGGATCACTTAAGATCGGAGGCTATTTTTATTCCATACCTGAAGAAGCAGAAACTAGATAATGTACTTTTTGCATCTCCGGATGTAGGTGGTGTGAAACGTGCTAGAACTTATGCGAAGTACTTTGAAAAGGACTTAGTGATTTGTGATAAAGAGCGTAGGAGGGCGAATGAAGTAGCATCTATGACCGTCATCGGAAATGTAACGGGTGCAGATGTTATCTTAGTAGATGATATGGCGGATACAGCGGGTACACTTTGTAAGGCGGCGGATGTGCTCATGGAGAAAGGTGCTAAGAGTGTTCGTGCTTTATGTACGCATGCGGTTCTTTCTGGGAAAGCATATGAAAATATAGAGAAATCACAATTGCAGCAGTTAATTGTAACAGATACATTGCCGCTAAAGAAGAAAACAGATAAGATAAAAGTATTGAGTTGTGCTCAGTTGTTTGCTAAGGCGATTAGGAATACACATGAGTACAGGTCTATAGCTGCGTTGTTTGTTGATTAAATTTCCTACTTAAGGGAAATAGAATATATTTGCAGACGATTTAGGCCCGGGTGCTGGAATTGGTAGACAGGCATGGTTGAGGGCCATGTGTCCGTATGGGCGTGAGGGTTCGACTCCCTTTCCGGGCACCAATACTAAGAAGCTTTTCGATTAATTTCGAAGAGCTTTTTTTGGATTAAAGCTAAAAACAGGAGTATCCCGCAGATTTCGCAAAGGACGCAGATAGGAAATATTTAGACTTGGACCTGTCTTGCTTTAGCGAGTAGCCAGCGGGGAGAACTTGAAGGGATGTCTAGGACTGCGAAGCTGAATGTTTCGGTGTTAGTGGATAGTGGTTAGTGAGAAAAACTCATGGTCTCACATAAAGTGAGGCTATGAATGTTTTTTGATTTCTATGAAAAGTTATCACTAAATCCATGATCTTGATAGCCTGATCTGGAGGTCAGACCATCAGATCATTGGTTTGCTGAGAAGGGCAAAAAAGTTTGCCGTAGATTTCGCAAATGACGCAGATAGGAAATATTTAGACTTGGACCTGTCTTGCTTTAGCGAGTAGCCAGCGGGGAGAACTTGAAGGGATGTCTAGGACTGCGAAGCTGAATGTTTCGGTGTTAGTGGATAGTTGATAGTGAAAAAACTCATGGTCTCACATAAAGTGAGGCTATGAATGTTTTTTGATTTCTATGAAAAGTTATCACGAAATCGATGATCTTGATAGCCTGAACTGGAGGTCAGACCATCAGATCATTAGTTTGCTGAAAAGGGCAAAAGTATCCCGCAGATTTCGCAAAGTACGCAGATAGGAAATATTTAGACTCGGACCTGTCTTGCTTTAGCGAGTAGCCAGCGGGGAGAACTTGAAGGGATGTCTAGGACTGCGAAGCTGAATGTTTCGGTGTTAGTGGATAGTGGTTAGTAAGAAAAACTCATGGTCTCACATAAAGTGAGGCTATGAATGTTTTTTGATTTCTATGAAAAGTTATCACGAAATCGATGATCTTGATAGCCTGAACTGGAGGTCAGACCATCAGATCATTAGTTTGCTGAGAAGGGCAAAAAGTATTCCGCAGATTTCGCAAGGACGTAGATAGGAAACATATAGACTCAATTACTTAGCGTCCTATATCTCCACCCACTGGTAACCCACTCGGTACTGACTCAGGTATTTTTTTATCAAAATCATCATCGTTGAGACAATTTAGAAATGAAATGATGGGATTGATTTCACGGCTGGTCAACTGTAATTCATTCACGAACTCATCATAATGGCTAGCTTTGATTTCTTCATGCCGTTCTTTCCCATCTGCAATATCTTCATAAAATTCAAGCACCTCTTCAAGCGTATTGAAAATTCCGTTATGCATATAAGGGGCAGTAAATCTTAAGTTCCTAAGACTTGGAGTTCTAAATGCATATCGCTCTTCTATTCCCTTATCAAATTCACTCAATTTTAAATTTTCTGGAACACCAAGAACATGAGATTTGAAATCTGAAAACATAGCGCCGTTATGGCAATTACCACAACCAACTTCTTTGAAAATCTCGAAACCTTCTTTTTCAGAAAGCGAAATGGCATCCTTGTCACCGCGCATAAATTGATCAAACCTAGAATTCGTTGTAACCAAAGTTCTTTCAAAAGCTGCAAGTGCTTTACCTATATTTTCCCTAGTGATGGATTCTTCATCTCTGAAAACTTGCTTGAATATCGTAGCATAAGTTTTATTCTTTTTCAGTCTAGAAATCACTTCAATAATGATCTCTTCCTCATCATATTTCGTTCCTCTCATTTCTTCAAATGCAAGGATAGGTTCTATGGCTTGAGCTTCTAAACTTTTTACTCGATTATCCCAAAACATAGGTGCATTTTCAGGATCGTAATTGTTTGTTATATTCAAACCATTGAATGCGGTATTCAATATCGTATGCGCATTTCGTTTCACAAACGGAATCGTGTTAGGAGAATTAAAAGTTCTATTAATTCCAAAGCCTGATCCATTTACACCGATAGATAAATCTCGGTATTCTGCATATCCATTATTAGGATGATGGCAAGTCGCACAAGCAACGTCTAGGTCTCCCGATAATATCGGATCATAAAATAACAATCTGCCCAATTCTACTTTTTCGATGCTCTGTGGATTGTCGCGAGGTGCCGCTGCAGTCTGTGGTAACGGGTAATGGACATTTAAGGCACGCAACTTTCGTTTCTTTGCAGCTTTCTCTGACTTCTTTTCAGTAGGCTGAATATCTTGATGATTACATTGGGTAGTGATACAAGCAATGCAAAGAAAAAATAGCGCACGAAAGATATTCCGGTAATTCAATAGGGATGAAAAATTTCTATTTTAATTAAAAGGTAGTACCCATCTACCTTCACAAGGTAATAGAAAAAGTTTTAATTATATCAAATTAAAGACAAAATTATCTTTATTTATTTGATAAATTTTTAGGATTTAGATTTTACATATTTTGATCTCTGCAAAGGGCTAGTAAATTCATCTTCTTAAGAAGTTCTATCTAGGAGAATGCTAGTTCTTAAGATATGTCTTCTAGATTTTTCCCAGTTAGCTTTTGAACATTTTTAGTTATTTTTTCAATTGGCCAGTCCCACCATTTTAAATTCAAAAGTCTATGGATCTCTTCATCTGAAAATCGCTTCCGTATTAGCTTAGCTGGATTACCTCCTACTATTTCATAAGGAGCTACATCCTTCGTTACTACTGATTTAGACCCTATAATAGCACCGTCGCCTATCGTAACTCCAGGCATAATGGTAGCAGCATATCCGATCCACACGTCATTGCCTACCGTTGTGTTTCCCTTCGTAGGATATGTCTTTCCTTCCATTGCATTGCTCCAGTCTTTTCCGAATATGGCAAAAGGGTAGGAGGTTATCGCATCACTTAGATGATTGGCTCCATTCATAATGAAGGTAACATCTGATGCAATCATGCAAAACTTTCCAATGATTAGTTGGTCGCCAGTGAAATCGAAGTGATACTTTACGTTTTTTTCAAAATTTTCTACATGCTCAAAATCGTCATAATAGGTATAATCGCCAATAATAATATTCGGATTTTTGACGACGTTTTTCAAGAAGCAAAGTCGGTCATAATGTGGTAAAGGAAATTTTAAATTTTTATCAGGGATATCCATTGTTAACTTTTTCAGTTCCAATTTAAGTCATCACTCCGGATATTCCAAAAGATCTCCCGGTTGGCAGCATAAAGCTTAGCATCTATATACATTTTATTAAACCAATACTCTAATCACAAGCAAGATACCAAGGAATGCGATGATTAGACCAGAAGCCTTCTTAAGAATTAATTGTTTTCCAGAGGAGATGAAATTGACCAACTTGTCAGCTAGTAATATTTTGAAGATATCTGTAATGATAAGCATTCCCAGAACAGCTGATACAAAATAAGTGAGATCAAGCCTAGAAATTTCTTGTGCCATCATTGTCGAAATAGAACCGAACCAAATCAACGCGCAGAATGGATTAAATAAATTGACCATAAAACCTTTTAGCCATAGTTTCCAAGGAGACCTAATTAACAATTTCTCAGTTGTACGTTGTAAGGCAGTAGTTTTTATAAAAGTATGAATTCCAATCCCAACTAAGATTAGACCGCCTATAATCCCTACGCTCATCTGAAACAAAGGCGTCTTTAAAACATTGACCAATAAAGAAAACCCGAAAATAGCGCAAAGTATATATAAGAAATCACTACACCATACACCGAAAGCAACCGAAAGGCCAGCCTTGAAACCATTTTCCATAGTTGAATCGATAAATAGGAAAATGACAGGCCCGAGTAAGATGCTAAGACTTAATCCTAGTAATAGTCCTTGGAGGATTATATTCATTCAGTCTTGTGATTTATATTAAAAGAGCGGTCCGTTTAGATTCCACGAATTTCTGCCATTCAGCTTGATTGCTGCCTTTTACAACTCGGGATACTTTACTTTGTCCGTTCATTTTACCTCTGAGCTTAGTCCATTCATAGAACCAATCATTCGGGATGATATGAACGATAGGTGGTTGTAACATCGCGCCTCGTTCTGCTTGGTAATCATCATTTAATCGCTTCAACTCCTTATCTAAATTCCGTGCGACCATTTCATTATCGATCGTCGCATCGGAGCCAATAAACCATTCGTGGGCAAAATGATTATTTTTCGGAATAACACCCACTGAGAATTCTCGCAAGTCTAAATCTAATTTTTCCTTGACATTGCAGACCGCATCATTCATGTTTTCTACAGATAAATGCTCTCCACAGACGCTTAAGAAATGTTGCGTCCTTCCGGTAATCTTAATTTTACCTAAGGTTTTATCCGTAAACTTCACATTGTCACCTATTAGGTATCGCCATGCACCAGCGCATGTAGAAATAACCATTGCATAATCTATATCTTCTTCTACTTCATCTATAGTGTAAGCTTTGGTGCCTTCTTTCACCATGCCGACTTCGTCAAAATTATCGTCGTTAAATGGTATGAATTCATAAAATATCCCAGCATTAAATAGTAGGCTCATATCATCCCTTTCTGGACAATTCTGAAATGCGAAAAAACCTTCTGATGCCAAGTACGTGTCGATATACATCATCGAACCACCAATGATATTTTCTAAATTTTCTTTGTAGGGTTCGAGGTTGATTCCACCTGTTACAAATAGGGAAAGGTCAGGCCATAATTCTCTTATGTTTTCGATCTGATAGTGGTCTACTATTTTTTCCAGTATTAATTGGACCCAAGATGGAATTCCAGAAACAACGCTAATGTTCCATTTTTCTGCATTCTTAACAATCATTTCTGCTCTTTCTTCCCAGGTAGGAAGCATGGTTGTCGCTAGTTCTGGTTTCTTGAATCTTCTGATCCATAATGGAGGCTTTCTTCCATTGATACCGCTGAGGTCTCCGACGAGACTGTTGTTGTACTTCGTTAACGAAGCACTTCCACCGATCATAAGCCACTGTTTCACCAGCTTAGAGATGGGCATTTTGAATTTATTCACGGATGCAAGAATTCCCAAAGAGGACTGGCGCATCGCCTTCTGCATATCTTTAGTTACGGGTATGTACTTGCTTGGTGCTCCTGAAGTTCCAGAACTGAGTGCGAAGAATGGGACCGTTCCTGGCCATGCAATATTCTGTTCTCCTGCTAAAGATTTATGCCACCATTCATCGTACATTTTATTGTAATCGTGAATGGGAACTGCATTTTGAAATTCATCAAAAGAAGTAATTTTATCGAAGTGATAATATTTACCAATTTCCGTTTTCTTCGCTGTATTGAGCAATTTCAAAAGGGTAGCTTTTTGAAATTGGACAGGATTTTGTTCGTTAACATTTTTCGAATTAACAAGGCCAATCTTCCTGTTGACAATTTTGCCTGGAATGCTCATAGCAGTTATTTTAATTTAAACTTAAGTCTACTCATTGAAAATAAATATAAAAATGGATAATTGATACCCCTGAGTCGACAAGTTTAAGTTGTCACCAGAAGTTCATTCAGACAATTGGAGCAAACTATTTCCTTGTTTGTGTTTAAAATCTAGAAATTATTAACATTAGAATTCTTCTTCCTCGAATTCTCCTTCTTCGAATTGATTCAATTTTTCATCATTCTGGCTTTGACGTACGATTTCGTCATAAACCTTGCAATCGATTTCTATGCTTAAGCCGCCTTCAGGCTTCTTGAATTTTTTCGTCTTGTCGTAGTCGACTGTTGGATCTGCTTCGAGTTTCTGAAGAAAGTCAACGAATACAGGTCGAGCCATGACTCCACCTTGCCCATTAGCTAGGCTCCTAAATCGAATCCATGGGTTTTCGCCACCGACCCAAGTACCTACCACAAGATCAGGTGTGATTCCCATAAACCATCCATCAACGTAGTTATTAGTAGTTCCTGTCTTTCCACCAACTTCTGATTCGAAATTGTATTTTCCTTGGATAAAGGAAGCAGCATAGCGGAGCATATCAACCATCACATAATTATAAGATTCAGGCAATGCAGTCTGTTGTTCAGGTACAGCATTGTAGATGAGACGTCCGTTTTTATCTTCGATCTTAGTTACAAAGATCGGTTTGTTATATACGCCATTATTCGCAAATGTAGTGTAGGCGCCGGTCATATCCATTAAGGATAATTCAGCAGCACCTAGACATATGGAAGGAGATCTTGGAATTTTATCTATCGGTACACCCATATTAGATGCTAAGTTTCTAACTACATCGACATTGCCTAATTCCTTCATTAACCATACGGAAACTGAGTTTTTCGATTGCTTTAATCCTTCGTATAAAGTGAGATTTTCACCTGAAAATTTTCCATTGGCATTGCTAGGTTCCCATTTTTTCAATAGCCCAAACTTACTATCACCTGGCGCAATACTATACTGGACATCTTTCACTTTCCAACAAGGAGACATTCCTTGCTGGAAAATAGCTGTTCCATAGATAAATGGCTTAAAAGTAGATCCAACTTGACGATTAGAATTAATGTGGTCAAACTGGAAGTAATTATGATCTGAACCTCCGACCCATGCTTTAACTTCTCCTGATTCAGGATCTACTGCGAGCATACCAATTTGCATGTGCATCTGATGGTATTTTATCGAATCCATCGGAGTCATAATGGTATCCGTTTCGCCGACAGCGTTATAAGCGAAGACCTTCATGTTTGACTTTTTATTAAAGTCAGTTTTGGCTTGTGCTTGTAACTTGCTCCATTGGCTTTTCAAAGTAGGCCAATGTTTAGATTTCATAATTTTATTATAAGTAGCCGCCTGGTTCTTCGTTATAATTTCTCGATCCATTAACGTCGCTAAATATCCTTTTTCACTACCTGCCTTTAACATTCTTAGCACATCAGCATCTCTTAATCGAGCATCAGAAAAATCCTCTACAATCTCAGCATAGATCTGATTCATGTACTTTTCTTTAAGCAATCTGAATCGCTCAGAATTTCGAACCAAACTATTCAGTGACTCTCTTCTGATTCTTTTCTGATTGCTGTCGGCATCATAAGTCCATGGATCTTTGCCTGCCCAAACTTTGAAATATTTCTCCTGTAACGATTTCATGTGATCCTTTGCGGCAGCCTCGGCGTAAGTTTGCATTTTCGAATCAATCGTGGTATATACTTTAAGTCCATCTAAGTAGATGTTATAACTTCCTCCTCCTGGTTTCTGATATCTTGGTTGACTTAATGTTGTTTTAAGCCATTTAGTAAGTTCACCTCTAAAATGGGGGGCAAGGCCTTTAGAATCTTCTTGTCTTTTAAAATTAGAAAGGTCTATCGGCTTCGCTTTTTCTATATCGTAGTTTTCGGCACTTAGAAAACCCGCTTTCTTCATTCTGCTCAGGACAAATACTTTCTTTCGCTGAGCTCGGTCAGGATGCATTTTTGGGTTGTAGTAAACTGGATTGTTAAGCATACCAACTAACACCGCCGCTTCATCTGGTTCTAACTCGCTCTGATCTTTTCCGAAGTAGGTATTCGCAGCGGCACTGATTCCGTAAGAATCATAAATGAATTCGAATTTATTAAGATACATGGCAAGTATTTCCTCTTTAGTATATCTCTTTTCAAGTTCTAAAGAAATAATCCATTCTTGTAATTTCTGGTAAACCCGTTTTATGAAATTTCTTGAATAATTAGTAAAAAATAGTTTTGCTAATTGTTGAGTGATGGTACTTCCACCTCCATTTTTACCGAGATATAACACAGCTCTGGCAAAGCTTCGCGGATCGATCCCGTTGTGGCTGAAGAAGCGAATATCTTCTGTAGCCACTAATGCATTAATGATGTTAGGATTTAATTCATCATAGGTTACCCAGTCTCTATTGTATTTGAAATATCGACCAAGTTCCTTTTTATCACTGGTGTAAACTAAAGTTGCGTATTCAAATTTCGGATTTTCGAGTTCGTCTATTTCTGGTAAATCAGAATAAGAAACAAGTGCAAACAGGGCTACAACAGCGAGTAAGCCAGATATTGCTAATAACCACATCCAAAAGACGTAGGCACGAAATTGTTTTTTAGGTCCTTTCTCTGACATAGAAAAAATAAGTTAACTTCAAGAAAATTAATTGCAAATATATTACAAATATCTATAATATTATAGTGTTTTGTAATCCTCCAGAGATTTGATGATAGTAGATTCGTTAGGTTTAACATCAAAAGTGCATTCTCCTAACTTCTTCAATAACGAAAAGTTTACCAATCCTCGTCTGTTCTTTTTATCTTTTAACAATTTTTCTAGAATATTTTTTTCATTCACTAAGTGATTCGGATAGTGCGGATAGATGGAAAGTATATAATTTTTTATGTCAATGTATTCTTCTTCGCAAAGATCGAGCAGTTCTTTAGAGATATAAGCTTCAGTTATCATACCGATTCCTATAGCCTCTCCATGGAGTAAGAAATCTGGCTGATGCAAGTTCTCTGATTCAATTGCGTGGCCAAGTGTATGACCAAAATTTAGAATTTTTCTTAAGCCACCTTCACGCTGATCTTGAACAACAACATCTCGTTTGATTTTCACGGATCGCTCGATGATAGGTCCCCATTCGATGTTTTCAAGATTAGTTATTTCCTTTATTTCTTCCCACATCTCAGCATCTTGAATCAATGCATGTTTTATTATTTCAGCATATCCACTTCTGATTTGGCGAGATTCGAGTGTTTCTAGAAAATGGTCATCTATCCACACCATAATCGGATTCTGGATGACACCGATCAAATTTTTATAGTCTTGGAAATCGATCCCGAGTTTACCTCCGACAGAGGCGTCCACTTGTGAAAGTAGGGTAGTAGGCACTTGGATGAAATCCATGCCACGCATAAAAGTACAGGCACAGAATCCGCCCATATCACCAATAACTCCTCCACCAAGATTGATCAATAAGGAGTGCCTGTCGAATCCATTGTCCAGCATGGTATTCCAGATATGCTGACAAGTTTCAAGGTTTTTTTGTTGTTCCCCCGATGTGATTTCGATGAGGACATATTCTAATTCTTTAACACCTGCTAAGAACTTCGGTAAGCAATGCAACTTGGTGTTTTCATCAACGAGAACTCCTATTTTAGAATATTCTCTGGAACCTATGAATTCCCCAAAATTGTTCCAGTCGTCATTGATATGAACATTATAATTATCGCATTTGATGGTGGGCATAATTCTTACTCGTTTCTAATGAGTCGCAAAGGTAGGAAAATAAGATTTACGATGGGAGGTTTACGATTTGCGATTTTAGAATTACGATTTGTGTGAATAAATTATAAAAATATAGTTTCTAGGTGGATTGGATAATTGATTCCTGATTTGAGAATGATTGACTTACTTCCAATAATAAATAAGATCGATTTTACGGGAATCTAAATGGGGAAGCATTTTTTCCTAAAAACTAAAAACTAAAAGCAAAAAACTAAACTGGAATTTCTCCAAGGCTCCACGCCTGCGCCCTCTCATTAAACCACGGCTTTACTGTTCCCCAGATTTCTTTAAAATACGCTGAAGCGCGATAGTCCTCTAAAACATCTTCAGAATCCCATGTACTGTAAGTGAAGAACACATCATTGTGATGAAGATCTTCAAGAAGCCTTAGACTTTTACAGCTAGGAAACAATAGGGGCATTGCTTGTTGATGTTTTTCGAAAACTTGTATAAAATCTGCTTTTTTATCAGGGTGAAAACTTAACCTAACAATTCGATTAATCATAAAAATCGATTTGAATAGCTTCATCCTTTTTTAGGCCGAGCAAAGAGGCAGCACTTCCTTTATTGATTGCAATTTCTAGATAACTTGCTGAATTAAAGAAGCAAAGAACATCACCTACTGGGACATCACTGTATTCTATGCTAATTTCTCGAATAGGATCATTCGGTTTAAAATAAATTCCGAATGCTCGATCTCGCATTACTTTCTCGAAAAACTCTTTTTGAACATTGACAATAACGTTTCCGTAATCATCGATATGAACAACTGTGGCTCTAATCTGAGATTCATTGACAACTGGAGCAACTGAAATTTTCTTTTCTAATGTCAATAGAGAAGTTCCTACCATATCTAAGTCTGGATCGCTGACCAACTTGCAAGCTGCATTAGCTAGAGCGTTTTGCAAAGGATAATTTTCTTCTGGGTCGTAAGGAACTTGGACGATTTCACTTGCGTAAAGATCATCGAAGATTAAAGTAAAAATTCCATTATTAGGACCGACAAAGTAATGCCCATCTCTTTCAAATGCGATAAATTCATTCCTTTCCGCGAAAAAAAGATTGATAGCAGCGATGTGAACGGTACCTTTTGGAAATTGATTCCAAGCATTTTTTAAGATGAAGGCACCTTGAACAATATCGAATGGTAATATTTCATGAGTGATATCGATAATATTAACAGCCTCATTGCGCCTAAGCAAACAAGCCTTAAGCACCGCAACGTAGTGATCTTTCGTTCCGAAATCTGATATGATACTAACAATAGCCATGTTAACAATTTAGACAAAGATATTATAATATTAAAATAAATCATAATATGTTAAAAATGAAATGCAGGTTAATTTTCTAGATAAATTTATCTTATTGAAATCTTTTTCGTTTTTTGTTGTTATAATAACCTGAGATCGACTATTTGTAATTGGTCTGAAGACTTAAAAAATAATCGAACTCGCTTTAATACTCACACATTAAAATTAGGAGATAAAAATTTGAGCGAAATTATTCTAACCATCGAGGGAGTAGATCCCTTAGACCTTTACGGGCATAGAAATTCCAAGTTAAATTTATTAAAAAACGCATTTCCAGAGTTAACCATCACGTCTAGGGGTAGCAATCTCAAAATTAGCGGTGATACACACAAGGCTAATCAAGCTAAATCTAAGGTGGAAATGATGGTGAAGTTGATTAAGGAAGACAAGGAATTAACGACACATACTTTACAAGATTTATTAGGAGGTGATAATCCACTGGAATATAAGTTAGGGAATGGGAATGGAAATACAACCATTGTCCATGGTAGAAATGGCAAGCCGATAAAAGCGAAGACCAAGAATCAGAAAAAAATGGTGAATCTTTCGGAAACGAATGACATCATTTTTGCGATAGGTCCAGCTGGTACTGGGAAGACTTATACCGCTGTTGCACTTGCTGTAAAAGCCTTGAAGAACAAATTGGTAAAGAAGATCATCCTTACTCGTCCAGCTGTAGAAGCAGGGGAAAGCTTAGGATTCTTGCCAGGTGATCTGAAAGAAAAAATCGATCCGTATTTACGTCCATTATATGATGCACTAGAAGATATGTTGCCGCCTGAAAAACTTGCTTTTTTCATGCAGAATGGGACTATTGAAATTGCTCCATTAGCATACATGAGAGGGCGAACACTAGATAATGCATTTATTATTTTAGATGAAGCGCAGAATACGACAACGATGCAGTTGAAAATGTTTCTGACACGACTAGGGCCATCTGCTAAGTGTATTATAACTGGTGATTTGTCACAGGTGGATTTACCAAGGAGAATGAAATCAGGATTGATTACAGCATTGGATATATTATCGCCTATAGATGGTATCGGAAAGATATTCATGACAGCAGATGATGTGGTTCGACACCGGTTGGTTAAGCAAATTATCATTGCCTACGATAAAGAATCAGAGCGCCTAAATGCAGACGAAGCCCAATAACTTTCTTATTTTCGCCGATTCATATAACACGGTTGATGATGAAGCAATTCAAGGTAGCAAAGGCAAACAGAAGCATCGAAGGAACGATTTCTTTAGATGGATCGAAGAGTTTAAGTAATAGGGCGCTGATTATTAGAGCGTTGTGTACGGATGACTTTCAGATAAATCATTGTGCCACTGCAGATGATGTAGTAGGAATGCAGACGTTATTAGATTCTAGTGATGACGTATTAGATGCACATCATGCCGGTACCACTTTTAGATTCTTGTGTTCTTACTTGTGCCTGCAGAGTGGAAAACAGACCTTGACCGGAAGCATTAGAATGCAAGAGCGGCCTATCGGACCTTTAGTGGATGCACTTCGAAAAGTAGGTGCAGAAATTGAGTATCTTAAGAATGATGGTTACCCACCTTTGAAAATCGGAGAGATAAACCCGGACGATTATAATCATAAGGTAGAAGTATCTGCCGGAATCTCTAGCCAATTTATTTCTTCGCTTTTATTGATCGCTCCTTCATTGCCTAAAGGGTTAGAGATAACACTAGTAGGTGACTTAGTTTCTAGACCTTATCTAGAAATGACCTTGAAAATGATGGAATATTTCGGAGTAAAGCATACATGGGAAGGTCAAGTTATTACGGTAGAACCTCAACCATATAAGGCAAAGGATATTACCATAGAGGCGGATTGGTCAGCAGCTTCTTACTATTATATTATGGCTGCATTTTCTGACAAAGTGGATCTCGTACTTGAAGGATTGAATGAAGAAAGCTTGCAAGGAGATTCATCCATTGCTGAAATTATGGAAGCTTTTGGGATTTCTTCTGAATTTTCAGGAAATCAAGTTCATTTGAAAAAAGATGGTGCAGAAAAGCAACTGGTTGATCATGATTTTTTACTTGCACCAGATATCGCGCAAAGTGTTGCAGTAGCTTGTGCTGGAACTGGAAAACCTGGAGTCTTCTCTGGCTTAAAAACATTGAAAATTAAAGAAACGGATAGAATTGCTGCCTTACAGAAAGAGTTGGGGAAAGTAGGTGTTTATTTTACTTTGATGCCTCCTAAATTTGCCAAGGTAAGTAAGAAAGAGTTTTATATGGTAGAAGGAAAAGCAGCTTCTCCTGATCAGATGCCTGATTTTGATACTTATAAAGATCACAGGATGGCGATGGCATTCGGGCCTTTAGCGATGTTGTTTCCTATTATCGTTAATGAACCAGATGTCGTTTCGAAATCCTATCCAGCGTATTGGGAAGATTTGAAAAAATTAGGATTTGAAGTGGAAGAGATTATTTGAAAAAAGTCAAGAGTTTTATGTCTCAAGACTAATGGCTAAGGAAGCAAATTCTAATTCACTCGATCTACGATCTCACTCTTTTTTTCTCGGACTAAAATCCAAGGTCCTGTGGGAGTTTAGTAGTCGATTTTGATTGTTGTTTAGGAAGTAAAAAACAAGAAACTAGAAACAGAAAACTCTTTTTCTTTCTCGGACTAAAATCCAAGGTCCTGTTTTAACCTATATTGTCGATACAACAGACTCAAGACTCAAGACTTAGGACTTAGGACTTAGGACTCAAGACTTAGAACAAAAGACTCAATTCACATTAAGAATAGTAATCTCTACTCTTTGATTTCTTTTACGTCCTTCTTTGGTATCGTTCGAGGCGATCGGTTTGCGTTTTCCATAACCTTTATATTCAAGTCGACTTGGCCTTATCCCTTTTCTAATAATATACTCAGCAATTTCCTTCGCTCTCTCGGTTGACAATTTATCGCAGTAGGCAGATGGCGGTATACCATTTGTATGGCCACCAATTTCAATTCTAATATTGGGGTTTTCTTCTAAGAAATCATAAACTTCATTCAATGCGCTGTAAGAATCCTTGTTTATAGACGAACTGTCGGCGGCGAAATAGAGCTTATTAATTTGTATCGTTTGCCCTTTGGCGATGGTTTCACTGTTTAATTCTTGCGTGATGATTTTTTGCTTCTTAGGTCGTGGTACAATTTCTTCTGGAACGTCATTCTTAGCTACTTCCGGTTCTACGACATCTTTTGGATTCGGCTTAGGAGTAACTACCTTTGGTTTCGGTTTGACAGGAGTTTCTGCAACTTCGAAAGGTTCTTCATTCGGACATGGAATTCGCTTAATTTCAGATATATTATCGATAAGTAAGTTACCATTATATGGAAGGAGAACTGGCGTCTTATAGAATGCTTCTAACGTTAAATAGTAAATGTTATCGCTCGCTTCGAATTCGAATTCATAGTTTCTCCAATCGGTATGCGAAATTAATTGAGATTCAGCAAGAATCTGTTTCTTCTCGCACGGTCTAAGCCCACCATATATTCTAAGAACTAAAGGATTTCCTTGACTTTTTACTTCATCTGAAGAATCATTCGTTTGCTTATTAACATAATTGTCGGACCTTGAAAGGAAAAGATTTATAGAATAACATTGACCTTCTTTTAAAGGTGCAGAAAGCAACTGACTTACAGATTCCCAAGTTTCATTTTCTCTTGCAACAAGTCCAATGTATGTTTTACCATCTTGTGCTGGTTTCTGAACTCTAAAGAAATTTCCAGGGTGAATATCAGGAGGCGTTTCGGAAGGGAACATAAATGGTCCGCAATCGATCCAACCTGCAGCTGAAATACCAGAATATGCGGCACCACCTGCTCTTGGTAAACCCTCGAAAGAAGGATTCTTAAGATATATAACTTCTTCTTGTGCTTGAGCCGAAAAACCGACTAAAAGGCAAAATATAAAACTAATTCCCGTCAAAATTTTCATAAAAAAAGTTTCTATAGATCGACAATTTAAGGATTCCATATAATAAAAGCGTTAGAAACTTCAAAAAGTTGCTTCTGACATGTCTTTAAGAATTCATTAACGATAATATTTGTTTCAAAATAATCGATTTTTTGCTTCTGTCTTATTATCCAGCGATCTGAAATTAATTTCCCTTTGACCAAGTGATTTGGAATCAAGTTTCCATATGGCCCGGTGATCCATACAAAATTTGAATAATAATATATAGCTAGACCTTGATGGTTTAATCTTAATTAAAAATATTGTATTTCGGGTTCATCGATCCATCATTAAGTAAGGGACTCACTTATCTTATTAGCTAAATGCATTTAATCCAGTAACATCCATTCCCGTTATCAGTAAGTGAATATCGTGTGTACCTTCATAAGTGAGTACCGTTTCCAAGTTCATCATATGACGCATAACAGGATATTCATTAGTAATTCCCATTCCACCATGAATTTGTCTGGCTTCTCTAGCGATTTCTAATGCCATATGGACGTTGTTTCGCTTCGCCATTGAAATCTGTGCAGGTGTTGCTTTTTCATTATTGGCTAAATTGCCTAAACGCCAAGCTAGCAATTGAGCCTTAGTGATTTCGGTAATCATTTCAGCCAATTTCTTTTGTGTCAATTGGAATCCGCCAATTGGTTTTCCGAATTGAACTCTTTCTTTCGAATACCTCAAAGCGGAATCATAACAATCTAATGCTGCACCGATAGCACCCCATGCAATTCCATACCTTGCTTTGGATAGGCAAGAAAGTGGCCCTTTTAGACCTTTTACATTCGGAAGGACATTAGCTTTCGGTACTCGTACATTATCGAAAACCAATTCTCCAGTGATAGATGCTCGCAATGACCATTTTCCATGAATTTCTGGAGCAGAGAATCCGGGCATATCTTTTTCAACGATTAAGCCTCTAATAATACCTTCTTCGTCTTTTGCCCAAACCACAGCGATATCCGCAAGTGGTGAATTTGTGATCCACATTTTGGCACCATTAAGAATGTAGGCATCTCCGTCATCTTTGATATTAGTAACCATAGAACTTGGATCAGAACCATGATCAGGTTCAGTTAATCCGAAACAGCCGATGAATTCTCCACTTCCTAATTTCGGAAGATATTTCATGCGTTGCTCTTCAGATCCGAAACGGTAGATCGGAAACATCACTAATGATCCTTGAACAGATGCCATGGATCTTACACCCGAATCACCTCTTTCTAGTTCTTGCATGATGATGCCATAAGCGATTTCGTCCATTCCTCCTCCGCCATATTTAGCAGGAATAGATGGGCCGAAAGCTCCTATTTCAGCAAGGCCCTTGAAAAGATGTGTAGGGCATGCTGCTTTATTAGAATAATGCTCGATGATGGGAGAAACTTCTTGTTTGACCCATGCGCGAACAGCATCTCTGGCTAGCAGGTGATCTTCAGTTAGTAATTCGTCAATGTTATAGTAGTCGTGACCTTCGTAGTGGTCGGTTCGGCTGGATATTTTCACATCTGAATTGTTAGTATCATTGTGGCTCATGATTCTCTTTTTATTTGTCTATGCAATGATAAGGAGAAAGTTTTTAATTTATCTGTTTCGCCATTCTTTGTTTTTCATATAAATTCTAGCCAAGTAATCTACAAGGGTGTTTGTGTCATTTAATCCATTTAAACCCAAATTGGACATATTGAAATCACCAGAATCACGCATTTCCATTACAAAACCACTTGACCCTTTTACGTCTTCAGGAGCTATTTCTGCGCTCCACGGGTTTTTCATTGCTTCAAACACCCAATCTGTAGCACCATTTAATATAGAATCAATCCAATGACCTGAGAGAATATTATTGTTATTATAGGTAATTCCTTGAAATACTTCATCAGCAGCAGTTCTATTACATCGATTTAATATTATATTTCTAACAGCAGTTCTTTTTGCATTTGAATCGTCTAGTATAAAAGCTGGGTAAGATTTATTAATGATATTATTTCTTACAGATGAAAGTTTCGATTTATACATTACGGAAGTATGATTTTTCCTATAACCTCCGCGTCCTTGATTTACACTACCAGCTAAAATATAATTACAAATTAGTACAATCAATCCCTTTAAGTCCTGGTAACCCTGCCTTATTGTATGTACTCTTTTTGGGTATGCAGCATGTATATCTGTCATAATCAAATTTGCAGTTGGTTGAGCTTGATGTGTGCCATGGCTTACTCTATCATGCCTAACATGACCGAGATAACCAGTAGCAACTGTTTCATTTTGAAAAATGTTTCCTATGTTTTTCAATTTAACTCCCATTGTTGATTGAGGGCCAACTCTATCCCAATAATTTGCAGGAATTGGTACACCTCCAGGAATTTGCCCTATGTTTATATTCAAGCCACTACCAGGAGGTCCAACATTTGGGGCATTTTGAATAGGGCCATGATTAGCTTGAGCATAAACACTTAAATTCTGTAAGTCTGTAACCCATCCTGTTGCAACGTTTCTGAAATTATTATTTGACAAATTGTCCGCAATTGGATCTGTAACAAACTCGATAATACTCCAGTCGTTGTATGGTTCATTTGGAATATTTGCATGACCAGGTAAATGATCTACCATTAATTTACCGCCTGGAAATGGAGCTTCAAGCCAATTATTACCAATGTTCATATAGTTATTTGGTGGGTTTGGGTCTTGTAATGATACAGGAATCCCAGTTTCAATTTCAAACCCTATCCGTCTCTGAATTGGTTGAAAGGAATCGGATGAAAAAGAATTTTTATTTTTAAGGGGATTTGATGAAATATTCTTCATCTCCATCGCTTTCGCTCCCATCACATCCGCCTCTTTCTCTAATCCAGCGTCATCATTCACACCGATGCCCTTCATCTGAGTAGTCGCTTGAACCCTGCCTTGTTTCTGTTGTACCACATGCCATGCTTCATGAGGTAAGTGTTTTTCTTGACCTGCAGCAACATGGATGTCTGTTCCTTGTGTATAGGCATGTGCTTGTAATTGGGCTGGTTTCGAAGAGTTGTAATGAACATTGACATCATCTAATGAAAAACCTGATAGATTTTCGATTCCTGATTTGAGTTGATTTGGTAGTCCTGTATTGTTGGGTTTGGATGGAGAACTATCTTCGTTAGGAGGTGATGATGAAGCATCAGCAGGTGGTTCACTTCCTTCAGCAGCTAATTGATAAGCTGGTTCTGGGGAAACTTTTTCCTCTTTTTCCTCCGTTTCTGGATTTTCCGGGGTGGCTCTTAACTGGAAAGTAGGAGGAGACATGCTAACTCTGTCATCAGCATTTTCTGCACTAATGTTCTCATTAGCATTTGCTTTCCCAAAGGCTTTGGGTTGAGCAACAAAGTCGTGTATTTTATCCATTTCTTGGGGTCAGGACAAAAACGAGTAAATTGTACTTAAGTTGTCTTTTCGGAATCCTATAAGTGGGTGTTTACAGAATACTTGGTTTTGGCTTTTTTTTAAAGGTTAATTAATATTCTAAATTTAATGCTTATCCGCATAAAATGCAAATCCCAAGCTGAGAAAATTATATCCGAAATACTTTTCCTTGAATGACTTAAATAACATTGACCTAAAAGAAAAAAATCCGATTAATAATCTGAATATTCCGTCGGATGAAGAAAGTGGATATCAATGTGAGATACGTTTTTCTGATATTTCGGCATTGCTTTTAATGTATTCCAGACTGGAGAATCCACAAAAGCTTTCCAGTTTTGATCTCTACTTTCCTGATTTTGATGTGTAGTCATGTACATTAGATTCGGCATCGCATCTCCAGCAATAACTTCGGCGTAGAAGACCGCATTAAAACCCAACTCAACGAAGAGTTTTACTTCGCCCCCTTCATTGAACATTTCCACCTTATTTTTATAGGATTTCTCCGTGACGGACTCATAACTTCGTAACTCATAGATTCGTTCATTTCTAGGCCCATCCAATGGACTTGGCTTTAACATTGGCATATGGCTGAAAGCTTTTAAGAAAATGGTATTAACTCTATTATAGTGCTTTTCATCTGGGTAGGCATCTAAGATTTCTTGTTCTGAGTTATAGATGGACATTATGTCATTTGACGGGACTAAAACGTATGTTTTCAGAATAGAATCTTTCTCCGTTATACTGTTTTTGAAAACACCAATATTCTTAAAACCTTTCTTTTTGAGCATGGGCATATAGACTTCACTTAAAAATTGGTCCGTCATTTCCATTTCAGTCGCATCCTGAAATTGAAAAATCTTAAGCTGATAATATTCTTGCGTCTGAGCAGATGATATCAACTGAAAGGAAAAGTAAAGTAGGATGATTAAGAAATTCTTCATTATTGATCATTTTGATAAGTGAAAAATAGAACAAATGGATTATAAAAGAAGTAAAGTAATAAAAAGATATGGCAACAAGAATTAAGAGAACATTTATGTTATTACGAGAAACTGGGCAAAGCTTCTTCACAAAAGACCCAATGACTTATGGTGCATCGATCGCTTTTTATACTCTTGTTTCCTTGCCAGCGATTACGCTTCTATTATCATTAGTGCTTGGTACGGCTTATCAAGCAGATAATGCACAAGCAAAATTGCTAGAGCAACTCAACCGATTTATGGGTCCTTCGAGCGTGGAAACGGTCGACATGATTCTGGAAAATGCAGGTGATCTAGGAAAGACTTGGTGGGCGAAAACGATCGGGATTAGTACCTTGATTTTTAGTGCGACAACTGTCTTTATTTCTCTTCAAAATGCGCTTAACAATATCTGGAACTTGAAACCGAAGCCGGAATCTTCCATTATAAAGTATATCGTTAATAGAGTCCTAAGTTTTGCAATGGTGGTGAGTTTAGGATTTTTAATGCTAGTGACACTGGTCGTAGATAGCCTGGTCCTGATAATTGAAAATTTCTTCTCTAACCTTCTTTCAGATGTGGGGATGGTTTTTGTTCAGACGATCAACTTTACCATCAGTCTGCTCATAACGACGTTCTTGTTTGCGCTTATTTTTAAATTTTTGCCGGATGCGGAAATAAAGTGGAAACAGGTAAGAATCGGTGGTCTTTTCACTGCCATGTTATTTATCTTAGGGAAATACTTACTTGGTATATACTTAAGTTTTTCTGATGTGGGATCGGCCTATGGTGCAGCAGGATCTTTGGTGTTGTTTTTAACATGGGTTTATTATTCGAGTATTATTCTTCTGTTCGGTGCGAACTTCACTTATGTTTATTCTAAGCGCGGGGAAGATCTGATTCAGCCTAGCAAACACGCAACATTTATAGAAACTAAGGAAGTTGACTCCATAATATAATTTCTGAAATCATTTTTACCTAGGCGAATACAGTCTCATTTATTTTATTGTTATCGAAGTAAGAGATAACTTTATCGATAAAGTTATCTTAATGGAATCTTATTGAACAGAAGTTCATTAGTAATATCGACAAATAAAAATAAAATGAAACAGCTTTTACAACTAATACTTTTCTTATTCTTTACAACAGGAGTCAGTGCCCAGACCTACTTTATCGATAGTTTTCGGATAGATATTCAAGCGACGGAAGATGGAGCGATGAGCGTAAATGAGGTCATTGATGCTAATTTTGTAAAGCAAAGCCGAGGAATTATAAGGACGATTCCGTATATCTATAAGCATGATAAAAAGAAATACACGACACCCATTTCAAGAATATCAGTGACTGGGCATCAGAAGCGAATCACTAAAGAGAGTGGAAATTTGAGGATTAGAATAGGTGATCCTGATGTTTACATAAGTGGTGCACAGAAATATGATATTGGTTATACGGTGGAAGATGCCATTGTGGAATATGCTGAACATCAAGAAATATACTGGAATCTTACCGGGAATTCTTGGGACACCGAGTTAAACAATGTCAGTTTTAGAGTGGAGTTACCAAAAGATGTGAGTCTTTCATCAGATGATGTCAAGCTTTTCACTGGAGAAACGGGTTCAACAGATGCTGGTGCTGTTTTCAATATCAGAGGAAGGGAAATCTCAGGATTTTTACCTAGAAAGCTAAATGCAAATGAAGGGTTAACAATTGCAATAAGGTTGCCTCTCGGCTATTTTAACGATTTACCAAATGTAGAAAGTTTTCAGAGTTACGGCATTGATAAGACAAAGAATAAGCCTTGGTATCTGGCAATTCCCTTGGTGTTGTTCGGATTTATATGGCAATGGTGGCGTAACCGCAGAAAGGTTCATATCAAAGAAGGACCTGTAGAGCAGAAATTTTATCCGCCTAAAGGACTGACATCTGCACATGTAGGAGCCTTTATAGACCACAAAGTTCAGGATAGAGATGTGATTTCTCTAATTCCATATTGGGCGACAGAAGGTTTTATAAAAGTGAGAGGTCTCGAAGACGGGGATATGGAATTATTCAAGCTTAAAGATCTGCCTGCTGATTTTCCTAAGTATGAGCAAGATTTTTACTACGCCATTTTTGCTGGTTCAGATTCTATTTTGTTTTCGAATGCTAAGCACAAATTTGGTATGCATTACATGAAAGTCAAAAAAGCATTAACCAAGGAAATAGAAGCAGCTGGATATTATGATGCCAGTTATGTTTGGTTGTTTAAGACCTGGAGATGGCCAGTTATTACGACATTAATGATTGTGTCCGGATTCCTGTTAGCTGTATTTCAAGGATATTTAATCTTCGGAATTGGGTTAGGTTTATTGGGTTTGATGTGCTTTGGATTTTCTTTTTTTACAGCTCCTTTATCAGCTTATGGCCGAGAAGTCCATGATCACTTGCGTGGTCTTGCAGATTTCTTAGAAAATGGACATGAAGACGATTTAAAAAGACTGAGTGATGAAGATGAGAACTACTTTAGTCACATGTTGCCTTATGCGGTAGCTTTTGGCTTAGATGACCAATGGCTTCAAACTTATGAAAGTTATAGTCGGAATACAGCTCCATTCTGGTATGAAGCTATGTATATGGGAAGTTTAATCAGGCCAAATTTCGGTGTGTTCAGAAAGGGTTTTGAAGTCAAAGAAGTTACAGAAGTATTTACAAGTTTTCCAGAACCGGCATTTACATCTGGCGGCGGAGGGTTTTCTTCTGGTGGCGGATTTTCATCAGGAGGAGGATTCAGTGGTGGAGGCTTCGGTGGAGGTGGAGGAAGTAGTTGGTAAATTTTATAAACTTCGAATTAATAAGATAAAAAGAGGCTACGGAAGTATAAACTGTCGTAGCCTCTCTAGTTTTTTAGAATTCTTAATGGTCTAAAGCATCTATTACTAAAGATATAGATTAGGTCTTGTTTCTTTTTAAGGATGCGGAAATCTTCTTCCACCAGTAATTTATAAACAGAACGGTTAGCCCTAGGAAATCTATTTGTAGGCCAATGTTAGAACTTCCTAAAAGTAGAGATTCCAGGCTTGAACTGAAACCCTTGTCACTTACTGTATAAGTCCAAGTGGAAGAGTGTTGGAGGTTTACAGTTTTTAGCTCAAAGTAGTAATTACCATGATTTCATTTTCTTCGAAACCAAGGAAACGGCTCCTTTTCTTCCTTTTCTCTTTTCTATTCTTTCAATTTTTTCTTTAGTGATATTTAGGGCCTCAATAACGAGCAATGCTTCGTATTTTTCTTTAGGATTTCCATCAAAGTAAAAATGAACAGCTTCCTGCGATAGTAGTTCTCGTCTTGACTCGGCCATTTCTACACAAGCATCTTCCAGCGCCTTGTTAGCTGCACCTTCATCTGCATCGTTATCTTTTGCAGCTATAGCAGCTGCCCCTAAATCCATAAGGTGTTGCGGGAATGCTCCTGTTTCACCCTGACCTACTGCTCCTTTTACGGCATCTGCCATTTTATGCCTCCACGCAGCTCTCTTTTTAAAGTGTTGGACAATTTTCCCTATCACTATTCCTAATCCGATGAGTGCAGCACCTATTCCTAATATTGCAGCACCTATTCCTAATGTAGTAATAGAAAGAGCAACAATCCCAAGAATACCTCCTGCTATGGCAGCTCCTCCTGCAATGGCTGTAATAGCACCGCCCAGTTTCTTTTTGCGTTTCTTCTCTTTAGCAAAACGAGCAATCGTTTTAATTTTTTCTGTTTCAAGAGTTGGAAGTAAATTGGCTAGAGCCTTTTCGCTTTTATAACCTCTATAAATTGCTTTTATCCCTAAAAAAACGCCTATTGCTCCAAATAAAATTCCCACTGGACCTAGGAAATAAGATACCCCTGTAGTTACTGAGGCAGCTACAGATCCAGTTGCAAGTACACCAGGTGCACCTACTATTCCTCCAGCAAGCCCAACTGTTGTTTGATATACATCTTCAGCTCCTAAAATATCTCCAGCCAAGTCTTTACCAGTTGAATGCTCTATACCAGTGGGTACTGATCGAGCTGATTGTTCTTTAACAAATAAAGCATGTGTTTCTTGTGCAATATTTATGATGTTCATACCAAGTCCAGTATCTCCAGTATTCTTGGCTGAATAGGCATATTTTTCAAGATTTTCGGCAATGTTCTTAAGTAAATCAATAATAGACGAAGTACTACTGTCAATTTCGTCACTCGTTTTAGGATCTGTTTCATCTAGCTTTCCTTTTATATCATTGATAGCAGGACCCGCTTTATCCACTTCTGCTTGCAAGTCACCTTGGTCTTCTTCTGCATTTGATATAAATATATTAGAAGAGATTTTATTAATGATTTCTTTGACTTTAACCTTAAGATTTTTATAATCCGACAATTTTTCTGTTAGTGTGTCATGGGCAGCATTATAATTATTTTCCGAGTCTGACTTTAGAAATGTTTCATCTCTTAAATACATGTCATCATCCTCTAAAACTTTACCATTGACCTTTTCGGCTTTAAAATATTTATAGATATGTTCGCCATCTCGATCTTCATCTCGAAGTGAATCATCTTCTTGATTTGGACCTCTTCTTGATTTTAATTTCTTACTAGTATCAATAGTTACTAAGTCCCCGCTTTTTAAAACTGTTGAATATTCGCCTTCAAATAATGAGGTTCTTCCTTCATCTAGTTTAACTAAATGAGTAACGCCAGTTATAGAAACAGATTCAGATTTTAGCTGTATAGTCTTTAATTGACTTACATTCTTATTCTGAAAGGTTTTTTGTGATTGAGTAGTTTCTTTAATAGTCTTCATCTGCATTGCCTTCGCACCCATCACATCCGCCTCCTTCTCTAATCCTGAATCGTCATTAATGTTATATGCTTTTAGCTGTGCAGTCGGTTTTACTCTTCCCTGCTTCTGCTGAACTACGTGCCAAGCTTCGTGTGGAAGGTGCTTTTCTTGTCCTGAAGCAAGATGGATATCTGTTCCTTGTGCATATGCGTGCGCCTTTAACTGTGCCGGTTTGTCTGAATTGTAATGAACATGAACATCATCGAGTGAATATCCTGATAAGGATTCTATCCCTGATTTTAGTTGAGTGGGAAGTCCTGTGTTGTTTTTTTCTTTTAGTTGAAAAGGAGGTGTTCCTGGAGCGTTGATAGATTTTTCTTGAATAATTTCAGATGCTGAATCATCTTCAGTTGATGTAGTATGATAATGTTCACCTTCCATTTCCCCTTCATCTTCTTTATTATCTGTGCTTAACCAATTCCAGAACTGTTCTCTTCCTTTATAATAATTATTGCCGGGTTCTTTTATTGTACCAAGTTCAAAAACTGGAAATCCCCAATCATGAAATTGTGATAGAATATCAATTTCATTATAATTCATTGCAATATCTGCACTTTGTGCATCTTTATAATCACTTTTCGTTAGATCTTGAAAAGTTGCAGTATTTTCTGACCAGAATGATTTTCGGCTAGATAGAGACCCTAATTTATGATGTTCTCGTAGTCTTCTTTGGAACATATGCATCCATTCTTCTAAATAGACAGGTATTATCAGTTTTGCTAGTTCAGGAATTTCATAGAATTGAGATTTCCGATTTTCGTCATCTTCTTGCATATTCATTGGAATTACAAATGGTAATTTTATTTTGTTTTCAAATGCCATCGCCTTCATAACTTTAGACATTGACTTATTGATTAGCTCCTGTAATGAGTTATACCATATATAATTTCTACCACTTTGCGATATTCCTATAATGTTAAATCCAAAGTTTGCCGCATAATCTTGACTAGATAATAGTGAATGCGCCTCCTCATATTGACCATTTTGATAAGCATCTTTTGCGGAAATTATGTAAGAACGCATTTCATTGATTTTATCAGCTTCCCAGGACTCCCCAGTATTAATTTCTTCTTTGACATCTTTGCCTTTGTCTACTGTTGTAGTTGACTTGGATTCACTTGTGGGATTAGAACTAGTGGAAGAAGAACTAGATGCAGCTGAGCTAGGTGGTGGAGCAGTTGATGCTTTTACTTTATGATGCTCAATCATATTAGCTAGAGCTTGTTCTGGATCATCACTAAACTCACCTAATCGCTGAGAAATATAGATGTATGGAGGTGAACCTGTATTAAATTGATTCAATAGACTTTCAAGGCTATTAACAATTAATCGAAGGTCTTGTGTTTCAAGGCCATCTTTAAGTTGTTGAATTTTACTACTAACTGAACCAAATTTCTTTGCGGCTTTGCCGCCTATCTTGTCAGAGGCACCTTTAACAAAAGAATTGAATTTTGACTTTTTCTGATCCTGTTTTGAATTGAATTCTGTCAAATCCCAATCTTGCTTTTGGATAATCTTTAATTGAGAGAGAGAATTAGATGTTTTTAGATTGGTATGAGTTAGAGAGCGTGCTGAATATTTAGTTTTAGATTCACTTGCTTTCGCACCCATTACGTCCGCTTCTTTTTCTAAGCTGGAATCATCATTTACGCCGATTCCCTTTTTCTGAGTGGTAGGCTGAACTCTTCCCTGCTTCTGCTGAACTACGTGCCAAGCTTCGTGTGGAAGGTGCTTTTCTTGTCCTGAAGCAAGATGGATATCTGTTCCTTGTGCATATGCGTGCGCCTTTAACTGTGCCGGTTTGTCTGAATTGTAATGAACATTAACATCATCGAGTGAATATCCTGATAAGGATTCTATCCCTGATTTTAGTTGAGTGGGAAGTCCTGTGTTATTAGGAGTGAAAGGTTCATCATTTCCTTCGGAACCGGAGCTGTCATCACTAGGAGGTCCGCTACCTTCAGCTGCAAATTGAAAGGGTTGAACTTGTTGTTCTACCGTATTTTCCTCTTTTTCTGAGTTTTCGGCTTTAAGTTGAAGTGCAGGAGGGTTTAGAGCAACGTTCGCTGCTTCGAAACTAACGCTATTGGCATTAGATTGTAAGGATGATAATACATCCCGGTCTGATGTTTTTTCCATATGATGGGGTTTTGGAAAAAACAAGGGCTATAGAAAGACTCTTTCTAGTGGTTATTTTGGGGTCTTTTGGTTAAGCACTTGTCAGGGTTATTTAATATAATCTAAATATATCACTATAAAATCATAAAATCAAATGCTACGGATCATTGGTTGGATAATTACGTAGCACTACGTACAAAATATATCCTGATCGCTTTTATTATCTCAAGGTTATTGCAGCTAGTAGAGTCAAATGTGTGGGCTTAATGATATCACCTTTTTTCAGATTGCAAATTTTATCTACTAGGAAAAACTTTAAATAAAATCCTAAATTTGATTTCTAATTAATAATTATGACACGAATCGGACTTGAAGAAATGGAATTTTATGCTTTTCACGGATACTATGAAGGGGAAAGGAAGATGGGTAATAAATACTTACTAGATGTATTTGTGGAATTGAAAAGTGAATTGACGAATTCAGAAGATATAGATGACACAGTTAATTACGAAGACATTTATGCGATTTGTAAGGAAGAAATGGATGAACCTCGGCAATTGCTCGAAACAGTGGCGTATGCTATAGTAGATCGATTAAAGTCAACTAAGAAGATCATTGCAAAAGTAGACTTGAAATTAAAAAAAGTAGGTGTTCAGCTGGGCGGAAAAGTGAAGCAATCAGTCATAGAATATTCAGGTTAAATAAAACTTTAAGATTTAGATAACGAATAAATTCCGATTTTTGGGGTTATACAATAAAATAATAGAATGAAAAAAATAATACTATTTACGGTAATGCTGTTTACCATGTCTTCGTGTGATCAAGCTACTATGCAGAAAATATTAGATGCTGCTGGTTCTGTAACAAGCGAATTATCAACAGAAGAAATAGCAAAAGGACTAAAGGAAGCATTAGGCCAAGGTGTAGAAAAAGGTGTGACTTATTTGTCTAAAACGGACGGTTTTTATAAGACTTCTTATAAGATTTTACTTCCAGAAGAAGCGCAAAACGTCGTATCTAAGTTACAGATGATTCCGGGATTCAGTAATGTAGAAGAGATTATTTTAGAGAAAATAAATAGATCGGCAGAAGAAGCGGTGAAAAAGGCGAGTCCAATTTTTGTGAATGCCATTACCTCTATGACAATTAATGATGCAATGGGTATATTGCTAGGTGAGAAAAATGCCGCAACATCTTACTTGAATCAGAAAACTTATAATCCATTAGTAGGTGAATTCGAGCCGGTGATTATAACCGCATTAAATAAATATAATGCTCTAGATTATTGGGAGGATGCTGTAAATGCTTATAACAAAATTCCATTTGTACAGAAAATGAATCCGAGACTCGAGCAATACATCACGGAGAAAGCACTCTCTGGTCTGTTTGACAGAGTAGAGAAAGAAGAGTTGAATATCAGAGAAAATATCAATGCTAGAAGTACAGACTTGTTAAGGAGAGTTTTCGCTAAACAAGACGGAGTATAAGTTGAAAGCGTTTTATATTTCGGAATGTGCTCGTATTTCGAAATATAGCATATTCCTATTTCTGTATGCTTGAATTATATTTCTTGATTTGACATAAATTCAAATCAATTAGGATAGATATGTTAAAAATAAAATAAATATAAAAAAGTAATATATAATATTTTTATATTTATTACCTTCGTTCGCATTAGTTTTTAAACGAAAACCTACGGACATCAAAGGTAACTATTACGCTCACGGGAAAGTACTGCTAACTGGGGAATATGCAGTATTAGACGGCGCTAAGGCGATAGCTTTACCGACGAAGAAAGGTCAATCTTTAACATTCAAGCAGAATAAAGGATCCGATATTGTATGGAAAGCGTATGATCATTTGGGTGAAGAGTGGTTTTCAGCAAAAATTTCTTTGTTTGATTTCGCCGCAATCAAAACAACAGATGAAGAAACAGCTCAACGGTTAAAAAAACTTCTTAAGAATGCCGTTCGTTTAAATTCAGAATTTCTCTCCAAGTGGAACGGATTTAAAGTAGAAACAAGACTTGAGTTTCCTAATAATTGGGGTTTAGGTTCCAGTTCTACACTTACCTATTTAGTCGCTCAGTGGGCGGATGTTCATCCTTTATTGTTGCACTTTAAAAATAGTAATGGTTCTGGTTATGATGTCGCTTGTGCAGGTGCAGATGGTCCTATTTATTATAAATTAGAAGACGGAACCATTAACTGGGAAGAAATAGACTATAACCCTAGTTTCAAGAAACACCTTCATTTCGTGCACTTAGGCAAAAAGCAATCTTCCGAAGATGGAATTAAGTACTATTCTAAAACGGTAAAGAAAAAGGCAGAGTTTGTCAAAGAATCTAATCAGATGGCCACAGAAATGGAAAGGTGTACATCTCTTAAAGGTTTCATTAAGTTGATTGCCGAAAATGAATTAATGGTTTCTAAAGCACTTAAGCTGGAAACTTGCAAGTCTACTCATTTTTCTGATTTTAATGGCGAAATTAAATCACTAGGCGCTTGGGGTGGAGATTTTGTTTTAGCAGCTTCTGAAATGGATAGCGAAGATGTCAAAGCTTATTTTGCTAAAAAGGGTTTTGATCAATGTTTAAGCTACGATGAATTTGTATTGTAATATCTTCTAAAAAGAATTACCGATTATATTTTCTTGAACTTCTTATTAGGTTAAGATTAACGTAGCACTTTGTGTTTACGCAATTGTATTAATCAATGATAGGTTAGCGTAAAATTCAAAGTAGAATTACACCTTGGCATTCCTCAAAAGAAGAAAACCAAGATGTAATCCAATATGTATTTAACCTAATGCTTTAGCTAAAATATCTGCCTGTTCTTTGTCGTGAACTTTCTTGAATCCAGTTGCTGGCGATGCACTAGCTTTTCTAGAGACTAATTGAATATTTGTATCTCTCAGTTCATTGAGGATGAAATACCAAGCTCCCATATTTTTAGGCTCTTCCTGTACCCACAGGAATTCTGCTTTTTTGTATTTATCAAATAATTCATTGACTTTATCTGTAGGAAATGGATATAATTGCTCTAGTCTTACTAGTACTACATCATTTCGTTTATCTGCTAATTTCTTTTCTAGTAGATCATAATAGATTTTTCCTGAGCACAATAAAACCCTTTTGGTTTTAGCAACCGTTTCATGATCAACTAATACTTCTTCGAATCGATTATTTGTACTAAATTCATCTTTATCAGAAACACATAATGGGTGTCTTAAAAGTGACTTAGGTGACATAATGATAAGTGGCTTTCTAAACGGTCTTTCCAGTTGTCTTCTCAGTGAGTGGAAGAAGTTAGCTGGTGTAGTTATATTAGCAACAGTAAGATTGTTTTCAGCACATGCAGAAAGATAACGTTCAAGTCTTGCACTTGAATGTTCAGGGCCTTGTCCTTCATATCCATGAGGAAGTAACATCACGATTCCACTCATTCGTTGCCATTTACTTTCACCGGCACTAATAAATTGATCAAATATCGTCTGAGCACCATTAGCAAAATCTCCAAACTGTGCTTCCCAAAGAACCAAAGCTTCTGGAGTAGCGAGTGAATACCCATATTCAAATCCCAGCACTCCAAATTCTGAAAGCAGAGAATTGTAGATCATGAATCTTCCTTGATCTTCAGAAATATTGCTAAGTCTGTTGTAATCCTTGAAAGTTTTCGCATCATTAAATATAGCATGTCTATGAGAGAAAGTTCCTCTCTTAACATCCTGCCCACTCATTCTGACATTCTTTCCTTCTAATAGGATCGATCCATAGGCTAATAATTCAGCTAATGCCCAATCTAAATTGTTCTGATCTAGTAATTTTTTCTTTCCTTTCTGAAGTCTGTTAATTTTACTTAAAAGGTTGAAATCATCAGGAACGGTCATAAGATGGTTTAATATCTTATCTATATTTTTCTTAGTGATTCCAGTTTTAGGAGAAATCTTATAATCTGAGGCGTCTGTCTTTTTCTTAAGCGATCGCCATGCTTGTTCTGGCTCTTGGTATTTATACGGTAAGTCCTTTTCCTTGATAAGGTCTAATCTATCTTGAAGTGTTGCCCAGAACTCAGCCTCAAGCTTTTCGGCCATGTCTTTGTCGACAGCGTTGTGCGCTGTCAATTTATCAACATAAACTTCTCGAGGGTTTTTATGATCGTTTATAAATTCATACATCTGCGGTTGCGTAAATTTCGGATCATCTCCTTCATTATGTCCATGTTTTCTATAACAAACCATGTCGATAAAGACATCGTTGTTGAATAACTGTCGATATTCAGTTGCTAATTCTGATGCATAAACAACAGCGTCAGGATTATCTCCATTTACATGAAAAACTGGAGCTTGAACGATACTCGCTACTGCTGTACTGTAAGTAGAAGATCTAGCATCATCAAAATCAGTTGTAAAGCCAATTTGATTATTAATTACAAAATGAATTGTTCCACCCGTGTAATAACCAGCTAACTGACTCATTTGCACTGTTTCGAAAGCTATTCCTTGACCTGCCACAGCAGCGTCACCATGTATTAGGATCGGTAGAATCTGATCATAATCACTTCCGTATAAAATGTCTGCTTTCGCTCTAGCAAAACCTTCGACCACTGTATTCACAGCTTCCAAGTGAGAAGGATTTGGTGTAAGCTTTAGGTGGACCGTTTTTCCAGAAGGTGTTTCCACCATCGAAGAATACCCTAAGTGGTACTTAACATCACCATCCCCGAAACTTAAATCCGGAACAGCTGTACCTTCGAATTCACTGAAGATCGTTTCGTAAGTTTTATTCATAATATTCGCAAGAACATTTAATCTTCCTCTGTGAGCCATTCCGATAATCACCTCTTGTACCTTATCAGCTGCACCGGTATTAATGATGGCGTCTAATGCTGCTATCGTAGTCTCTCCTCCTTCTAGTGAAAATCTTTTCTGACCAACATATTTTGTATGTAAGAATTTCTCAAATATACTTGCCCCGTTTAGCTTTTCAAGAATACGTTTTTTCTTATCTAAAGATAAACCATAATCGTTTTCAAGGTTCCTGCCTTCGATTTTATCCCGAAGCCACATTCTTTTCTCTTTATTTTCGATATGAGCATACTCGATTCCAAGATCGCTGGTGTAAACCTTTCTAAGTTGATCTATGATTTCTTGCAAAGTGGCATTTTTCATTCCAATCTCACCACCAGCTTCGAAGACCTTATTAAGATCAGACTCCTCTAAGTTATAATCACTAAGGTCTAGATGAGGTCTTCTATCTCTTCGACTTCTAATCGGATTAGTAGTTGATAATAAATGTCCTCTACTTCTGAATCCGTGGATAATGGAAAGAACTCCAAACTCTTTAGTGGTATTGCTACTCCCAAGAGCAGTTTCTATTGCACCATTCCCATTCGCACTCGCCCCAAAATCAAAACCTTCAAAGAAAGTACGCCAAGCTTGATCCACTGTTGCCGGATCAGATTGGTACTTTGAATACATATCTTCAATATAAGTTGGATGGGCATTAAAAACATAAGAATAATCTGACATAATTTATTAGATTGTTTATCAATTCTAAAATAACGTACGTATTTACTATTTAGTTGAATTTTTCAAAATATCTGCCAAGATAATGCCATTCCATAGATTTAGTAGAAATATTTGCAGTTATTATTGTTTAATTAGATATTTATTGTAAATTTGCACTCCAATTTAAAAAAATAAGATACTTATGGCTCATCATGCGTCAGCTAAGAAAAGAATAAGACAAGATTCAGTAAAAAGAATCAGTAATAGATATTATAAAAAATCTACTAGAACCGCAATTAGAAAATTACGGGAAATGGAGGTTAAGGATGAAGCAGCTAAATACCTTCCAAAAGTAATTAGTATGATTGATAAATTAGCTAAGTCAGGAAACTGGCATAGTAATAAGGCTTCAAACCTTAAAGGAAAATTGACTAAAATGGTTAACGCGCTTTAATTAGCAAGTTTACTTTAAAGATACAAAGGCTGCTACGAATTTCGTAGTGGCCTTTTTTTGTTGAGCTTATAAATTAAAAAAGTGCATCGAATTGAATTCTATGCACTTCTCCGTTATAGGATAATTAAGCGTATGGATTAGCTTCTCTTAAGGTTATTTCTTCTTTTTTGGGTATTTAATAAAATAAATTCTTTAAGAGAATTATCATTAAAACGTCATATTTTCGCAATAAGTGCCATAATGCTTATGTTCATGACGACATTTAATCATTAAGGGATAAGATAAAGAACAATGAGGTATTCGTTAAATATGTCTGATGGCAATGTGGAGTATCAATCTGATTTTTTAAATGATGAGGAGGCTAATTACTTACTCGATTTTCTTTATACTCATATCAAATGGAGGTCAGATAAAATTAAATTTTTCGGGAAAGAATATAATATTCCAAGAATGCAGGCTTGGTATGGCGACGAAAATGCTTTTTATTCATATTCTAACATTGACCTAAAACCCTTACCATGGACTGCAGAATTGCTCAAACTACGAGATAGGATTTCTAAAGTATCAGGGGAAGATTTTAATTCAGTGCTGCTAAACTTATACCGTGATGGCCAAGATAGCAATGGCTGGCACAGCGACGATGAGAAAGAATTGGGTCCTAAGCCAATTATTGCTTCACTTAGCTTAGGTCAGGAAAGAGTATTTCATTTGAAACATAAATCGAAACCACTCAAGGAAAGTATAAAATTAGGGCATGGAAGTTTATTGATTATGAAAGATGAGACTCAAAAATATTGGAAACATCAGATTCCTAAATCTTCGAAGACCATGAAACCCCGAATTAATTTGACTTTTAGGCGAATTTTTACTTGAATTCGTCCAGATTCGATATATTCATAGAACTTTTCGAAACAAATTATCATTTAAGTAACTGAACGAGTTAAATAATGGACTTTAGAACAGAATGGAGTAGTTGGCTAATGATTGTTATTATGATGGTTATCGCCTATGTAATTTATCCTTGGGGTGACCAAGAATCTATATTAATGTATGTAACACAGGTCGTAGGATTACCACTGGCTGCAATAGCAATAGCGTGTATTCCGGTTGTTGTTTATTGTTACTTCGTTAAGAAAATTCCAGATATCGATTATTCGATTAGACTCGCATTTGTATACATGTTGTTTTTAATAGTAAAACATGCAATAGGGTAAAATTATGTTAGGAAATAGAAGTAAACAAGGAAGATACTACGGTGGAACCGGTGATCCATATAGTAGAAATGGAAGAGGGGCAGGAACTAGCCGATTTAAGCTGATGCTTATCATTGGTCTTGCAATGGCGGCTTTTCAAGCTTTCAAGTATTTTACAAATACACAGACGAATCCAGTTACAGGGGAAACTCAGCGAGTACAATGGAGTACAGAGGAGGAAGTTGCCTTGGGTATTCAGTCTGCACCACAGATGGCGCAGCAATACGGTGGCTTGCATCCTGATCAACGAGCACAAGATTATTTAGATAGAGTAGGAGAGAGATTGGTGAATACACCGACAGGAAGATTGTCTGAATATCCATATGAATTTCACTTGCTTGCTGATCCGAATGTTGTTAATGCCTTTGCGTTGCCTGGTGGACAAACTTTCATAACGGCAGCTCTTTTTAATAAGTTAGAAGATGAAGATCAACTAGCTGGAATTATGGGACATGAAATAGGTCATGTCATAGAGCGGCACGGTGCTGAAAGAATGGCGAAGACGGGATTCATTCAAGGGATCATCCAAAGTGTATTAATTGGTTCTGGGGGTGATGCCACCATGGCTCAAATTGCTAATGTAGTTGGGAATTATGCCAATATGAAATATGGAAGAGATCAAGAATTAGAATCAGATAACTGGGGAGTAAAATTAATGCTAGAATCCGGATATGATCCAGAAGCGATGATCGGAGTAATGGATATATTAGAAGCAGCTTCAGGTGGTTCTAGGGTTCCAGAAATTCAAAGTTCACACCCTAGCCCAGAAAATCGGAGAGAACAAATAAGGGAAGCGATTAAAAGATATAAGAAGTAATTATTCGGGAATTGTTTTGCTCCATATTTTGAAGTAAAATGAAATCTGACAGGAACTTAAAGATGTACTTAAGTTGTTAATTTAATTAGAAGAAAAAAATAAAATAATGTCTAGAAGGAGAATTTTTGGTGGGAATAATCCCATGTTGAAAGAAGAGACTATTTATAATAATAGCAAGACGATAGACTATACTGGCGTTGAGAGAATGACTGTAGCAGGTTCTATAAATAAGACGGTTTTATTGACTGGAATATTAATGGTAACCGCATTTTATAGTTATGCGAATCCATCACCATTGTTTATTTGGGGAGGAGCTATAGCTGGATTAGTTGCTGTGCTAGTAGCTAGTTTTAAGCCTAAAACATCCCCTATTGCTGCGCCGTTGTATGCAGCTTTCGAAGGTTTATTTGTAGGTGGGATTTCAGCTTTATATGCTGCTCAGACTGGTGGTATAATTATACAAGCAGTTAGTGCAACAATATGTGTTTTACTAGCAATGTTAATCTTATATAAAACAGGTGTTATTAAAGTAACTGAAAAGTTAAGATCAGGGATTATGATGGCAACAGGTGCTATACTTTTAGTATATGTATTGTCATGGGTGCTTGGATTTATGGGAATAAATATTCCATTTCTTCATACTGGTGGTCCAATTGGAATTGGTATTAGTCTAGTAATTATTGGAGTTGCGGCAATGAATTTATTGCTTGATTTCGATTTCTTCGAGAAAGGGGAAGAAGCTGGGATGCCGAGTTATATGGAATGGTTTGCAGGAATGGGATTGTTGGTAACGCTAGTATGGTTGTATATCGAGATATTGAGATTGCTATCTATATTAAATAGAGATTAAGTAAATACAGAAATATATTCAAAGCTCTGCTGTAAAGCAGGGCTTTTTTTATGTACTAATGTCAAGGGTAATGGAAGTTGTCTTGTGGATACAATAGTCTATAATCTAATCTAGGGAGCCGTTGCTTTTTCGATGTCTTCACTTCCATATAACATATACCACATTTGTTTTTTATTCTTGAAAATGTATTCTTTGAATGCTTCCTTATCTAAAGTATCATTGAAGATTCCATGATCAACAGGCATTTTATTATCCTTAGACTTACCCATTGATTTGTTGATTTTACCTTCATTTTGATCTTCGAAGAAGCTAGTAATATTTTTATTGATGTCTTTGGTTTTAATGTCTTGTGGAGAGCGAGCTCGCATCACTTTTTGCATGAAAAGGAATACAGGTGCACCACCAGGGGAATGGCTATAGTAGGCAGGATCTTTCTTTTTGGAATCAAACGCCTTTCTGAAATTTCCTTCTGTTTCCATGCTTTTTCCTTTGATGTAATCCATTTGACCAGAAATAATATTGACGGAGGAAGTGATGTAATCTCCATACCATCCAGCACCTGGGATGTATCCGTACACGGCACCCGCGCCTTCAGACATTAATGCAATTCCGTTCTTAGCATTGGTATAAGAATCATTATTTTGGGATAGTTTAGACAGAATATTCATGGCGGAAGTCACTTTATTATACAAGCCACTTATTTTTCCAAATGCACCTGCTAGGTCGCCAGTAAGCTCTCCGATGTTACTCATAAGTGCGACCGCATCATCTATGTCAATGTATTTATTCACTTTTTGGAGAACTTTGTTGATGGTACCTATTTTTCCATTAATTTCAGAAGAAACACTATTCAGGGTAAATATCAATGTGCCAATTTTACTAGTTGCTTCTGTGTCATCATTGAGAAACGCTAGTCGATATGCTTCTTTTGTTTTAGCATCTATTTTCACATTGGCAAGTTCACGAAGTGCGGAATAATTATGTTCTAGGTTATTCCTTTTCTGAATTAGGAGCTGTTTGTCTAAATCGGCTTTGGTTTTTTCAATATCTTTTAAGTTGATTTTAAGGTCTTCTAAATCCTGCGGGGTCAGTTCCTTCTCACCAAGATTGAGATAGTGAGGAGCAAGAACATCAAGGATTCCAGATTTAGCCATATCGTAAGACGGGGGAAGTACACCTTTAGAGCCTATTTGCTGAGCAAGAACTTGTAATTCATGAGCATAGTATGAATATAGAGCTCCTAGTTGATTGGATGTTTTCAATTCAAGACCAAATAGGCCTAGTATTTCAGGTTCCTCACCGTCTTCTTCTTTCGGTTCATTAGGCGCTCCCTTGAATTGTAGCGGTGGTGGAAACAATGATGTCATACCTTCAGATTCGTTGCCATTATTAGCATTGGCCTTAGAGGTTGAGACTTTGGAATTTGTAGATTCTACTTCACTAGTGTTGCCCATGTTTAGAATAAATATCTATTTTAAATTAATTGCGAAATGAACTGTATTTTTTTTGATCAAATTATAAAACTATGATTGAGGAAGATTCAAGTATTTGGTATTAAACCTCTTTATTCCTTACCGAATCACTTATTTCATCGGGTAATCATGCAATAAGACTTATAAAATAATTATATTAAATTCATTTACAGTTGATTATGTTATGCATCTACGGTGGTTTTCGTTTTTCAGAGCAGAACTTTTATTAAAGGCAAATTTTGCTTAAAATGGTTTTATTCAATTGGTTTCCGTAAGTAGCTGAAGTAGTTAATCTATGATTAGATACCAATTTTGGTGAAATTTCAAATTTAAAAATGATCGTTCGTTTTTTTTCAACTTCATATCAAAGTCTAAATTATTAACTGGTGAGTTTCAATAATCTCAAATTATTAATCCTGATTTTTTTCCTTGCTTTAGGACATCAAGTTTATGCTCAAGAAATCGACTTGCCTAAATATGAGATTCATTCTATCACATCGAGTCAGGGAATTGCATCAGTAGAAATAACGAAATTATTCCAAGATAAGGATGGTTTTATTTGGATGGGAACGGCAACAGGGATTAGCAAGTATGATGGAGTCGATTTTGAAAATTTCGTTTATGCTGATAGTAATTTGATTGCTAACATTTCTGATATCGTAGAAGACGGAGATGGAGTAATCTGGGCAGCAGGAGTTAATGGTCTTTTTTACTTTGATGGTGAAGTATTTTTGCCAACAACAATCTATAAAAATCCTATCAATCGATTATACATTGATTCAGGAGATAACCTTATGATTGGTGGTGTGGATTTTATCCCTTATTCTATTTCTCCCATTGAAAGAAAAAAGCTCTTAAAAGATGAAAGCTTCAATAAAAAACTTCTGATTGATTCAAGTTTTTGGGAATCACATCTTATTGATAGAAGAGTGTGGGAAATAACTGAAGATGATGAAAGTAATATTTGGCTGGGATTGGATAGAATGTTAGGTAGAATTGATCATGATACCCTTATACCGCTTTGGACTACTAATGAATCAATAGTCAAAGTTTCTAACATTGACGCTATTCATCCAGATAGTGTTTATTGGGGTGGAGAAAATCTGGGTTTAAGAAAGAAAAATGCTAATTCAATTGAATTGATAATGAATGTTTATACATCCATTTCAAGTAGAACGGACTCTAGTTTGATATTTCTTACCACCAAAGATCTTATAAAAATTGATAAAAATGGGCGTGATACCCTTTCCGATCTTAAGAATGTTGATAATTTATATTTACGAGAAATGCTTCAAGATCGAGAAGGAAACTTATGGATTGCAGCTGAAGGATATTTATTTAAAGTATCACCTAATTACTTCCAGTCTTGGTCTGGTACTTCAAATGCTCTTTTAGAATCAAATCATAGTATAACCCAACTACAGTCTGGTAAAATCATAATTGGTTCTAGTAAAAAGAATTTATTAGAAATTGAAGGAAATGGTTTTCGGTTAAGCCACGAGATACCTGCTGCATTTAATTCTGTAACGGAGGCCATTACGGAAGATAGAAATGGAAATTTATGGTATGCGACAAGTATGAGTGGATTAATTCTAAACGATAATGGAAAAATTAGCAAAATAGATGAAAACTCTGGGCTTGTTGATAAAACGCTCTTTTTTGTAAACGAGGATCAGTATGGAAGAATATGGTGTGGAGGTGAGAATGGTATTAGTAAGGTTACTTATAACAATGGAGAGATTATATTAAAAAATTTTTATTCAAACCAGAATCCGGGTATTACATCTAGGTTTTTAAATGTTGTATGTACTACTGAAAACAGGTGTTGGGCCATTAGTGATCGTGATGTATATGAAATAAAACTACATTCACTAGAGCGACTTCCTATTTTTAGAAATCAAGAAGCTCCAATTATTTCAGCGGCGATATCAGATAGAAATGGTGGCTTGTTATTAAGCACCTTAGGTCACGGAATATATCATCTTGAACAGAACGGAAGAGAAGATTTTATAATTAAAAAACAATGGAATAAGCTAAATGGAATGCTATCAGATATGGTGCTCAATCTCCACTTAGATACGCTGAATAAAATATGGACATTTTCTCAAAATGGAATTTGCTCCATTGAGAATATTGAAAATGAGGATGTTATTAGAAGCTACGATGAATATGATGGGTGGGAACATATGGCAACGACGCACATTGACTTATTAGAGACGAAGGAAGGAGAAATGTATGTTGTTGGAAATACAAGAATTACCACCTTTCCTATTTATAATATGCCTGTTAATAAGGTGAAACCTCAAGTATATGTGAAAGAAGTGCAGCTCTTCGAAGGGAGGATGGATATAAATCCATATTATAATGCTCTGGCAAGCAAAAATAAGGGTGATTATCATTTAAAATTACCCTACAATAAAAATTTCCTAAAATTTAATTTTGTTGCGACGAGTTATTCTAATAATGAGAAAAATAAATTTTCTTATAAATTAGAAGGTCTTGACCATGAGTGGAGTAAGCCGACCACTTCCACGTCTGCTTCCTATCCAGGATTAAAGCCAGGGAAGTATAACTTTAATGTAGTTGCATTTAATAATTCAGGAGAGCAAAGTGAAGAGATAACTACTTATGCCTTTAGGATTTTCTGGCCATGGTACCTGAAATGGTGGGCTATTGTCTTTTACGTTCTCCTATTTTCTAGTATTCTATATACTTTTTATATTCTTCAATTGAATAAAAAAAGAAAGGAAGACGAAGCGTTTAAATTGAAAGAGCTTAATGAGTTCCAATCTCATTTCTACACGAATATCACTCATGAATTTCGTACACCGTTAACAGTCATTTTAGGAATGACTCAGAAATTATACGATCAAGAAGAAATTCTGCAAATAGATGATGCGAAGCATGATTTAGATATGATTCAAAGAAATAGTAATCATCTGCTGAAGTTGGTGAATGAGTTATTAGATATTTCCAAAATTGAGAATGGAGAAATGAAACTCCACCTGATTCAAGCAGATGTATCGACATTTATCAAATATAATCTGGAAAGCCTAAAGTCGCTTGCTGCTATTCAAGGGGTGGATCTAGTTTGTTACAACGAAGATCAGTCACTGTTAATGGATTATGATGAGGAAAAGCTAGGTGCGATCATCACAAATCTGGTAGCTAACGCTATCAAATATTCTAAGAAAGGCGACCAGATCATCGTTCATCTTAAGAGAACTCTTGAGAACGAAAAGCCATATTTAGTTATTAAAATAAAAGATGAAGGTGATGGAATTTCAGAAGAGGATCTGCCTTATATTTTTGAGCGATTTTATAACGTGGGGAATAATCAATTAGAAGGAGGTGGAACAGGTGTCGGCTTAGCTTTATGCAAGGAATTAATCAATCTAATGTCAGGTAAAGTAGAAGTGAAAAGTCGTGTAGGTCTTGGTTCAGAATTCATCGTTACAATTCCGATTACGAATCATGCAGAGTTGGTTCAGATTCATCATTGGAATTCTAAGAATGATATAACTAATAAAATTATCGAAGGTCAGTCTACTCATAGATTAAAGAAGGAGCATGCTGAGCTTGCTTTGATCATAGAGGATAATAAGGATGTAGCCACTTACTTGATGTCATGCTTAGAAAATAAATATGAAACGATTCATGCAGAAGATGGACAAGAAGGTATCGAAATGGCTTTAGAGCATCAGCCGGATATCATTATTTGTGATGTGATGATGCCTAGGAAAAATGGTTTTGAAGTATGTGAATACCTAAAAAATGATAGCACAACTGATCATATTCCAATTATTCTATTGACTGCAAGAGTCGAAACTAGAGATAAATTAGCAGGATATTCCCATGGCGCTGATGCCTACTTAACGAAGCCTTTTTCTAAGCCAGAACTTTTCACGAGAATTGACCAGTTGTTATTGACTAGAAAGAAAATATTAGATAAATTAAGTAAGAATGGTGTAGAGGCTTTTATGAGGAAAAAGTTACATGATCCAGATGCTTTATTTGTACAAAAGGCTATTAAGCATATTCAAGAGAATATGGACAATTCCATTTTTGGACCTCCTTTGTTAGCAAAAAAATTACTGCTCAGTGAATCTCAAGTATATCGAAAATTGAAATCTATCACGGGTAAATCTACAGCACTTTTTATTAGGTCCATCCGATTGCAGAAAGCCAAAGATCTGCTGCAAGAGCCAGATATGAATATATCAGAAGTAGCTTATGAAGTTGGATTTACGAATCCATCTTGGTTTAGTACGGCTTTCAAGGAAGAGTTCGGATTTACCCCAACGGAGATGAAAAGTTAAGTTTCCTCTTCCAAGTAAATAATTCGTTAATAGCTTGTTGATTATTGTAATTAGTTGATATTCAATTAGTAAGATATTTACTAGCTTTTATTTTTGCATAAATAACAATATTATTTTCTGACAAAAAAATACTACTTAAAGTCAATGCAGAATCCTCAAAAGTGATTTTTTTTAAATATTAATAAATTGGTTTTCAAGAATTAATAGGATTCTCTACCCCAAGAATTATTAGTCACTTAATAATTTTACTATGAAAGCCAAGTGGATACTAATTACAACTGTACTTTATACACTTCAAGTAAATGCCCAATTCTCTATTTCTGGCCATGTAAGCAATGAGGACAATGAATCGCTTCCTTTTACAAATGTTGTTGTCATGTCATCATTGGATTCTAGCTTCATTACTGGATTAACAACAGATGACTTTGGAAATTTTGAAATTGGTATGACTGAGTTCGTAAATTCTTACTTAGAAGTTTCAGCATTAGGTTATAAAACAAGGGTTCACAAACTATCAATGTCCGAAACAAATTATCACATTACGCTAGAACTTTCAACGTATCAATTAGCAGAGGTAACAGTAGAAGCAAAAAAATCTTTGTATGAATTAAAGCCCGATCGAGTGATTGTCAATGTAGGAAGTATTCCATCGTTTGGCGGTGATAATGCCTTGCAGGTATTGAGTAAGTCCCCAGGAGTTCTAGTAAACGAAGGTTCTGGGACAATTAACCTAAATAATAAAGGTGAAGTACTTATTATGATTAACAATAAAATTTCCAGGATACCAAAAAATATTCTTGTCAGTCAATTAAGAAGCATTCGGGCGGAAAACATTGAGAAAATCGAGTTAATCCACCAACCATCTTCAAAGTACGATTCAGACAATTCAGCAGGAATTATTCACATTGTTCTAAAAAGTAATGACATCTCTGGATTCAATGGGAATGTAACCGGATCATTAGGATATGGGCAGAAAGAAAAATTTAATGGGAGTATTGGGTTAAATTATAGACGTAGTAAACTTAATTTCTATGGTGATATTTCAGGGTACCACAGTCATGCTGATCAATATCAAGTCAACCATGAGAGGGAATATGAATTTGAGGGCAGTCAGTTTGGATTTGATAATAGTGTTGTACTCGCAAACTACATCAATCGAGGAGTAAATGGGACTATCGGTATGGATTACAACTTAAATAAAAGCACAATTATAGGAGTTTTAGGTGGTTTTAATGTGCTGAATGAAAAGGGTGGTGATCTAACAAGTAATTCAAATTTCTACAAGGACAACAACTTAACCTCAAGTACGAAAAATCTATTCAATATTGACAATCCTAAAATTGGACAATTTCTAAATGTAAATTTATTTAAAACGCTCAGCAACAATAACTCTATTAATTTCGACATTGACAGAGCAAAATTTTCAGCTGATAATTATGGATATTTTACATCAATAAACGAATCTAGAATTCTAGAATCTAATCGGAAATCAACCTTTCTAATTTATACTATAAAGAGTGATTATCAGCAAAGTTTTGGCGCCAATGCTTCAATAGAAACAGGAGTTAAAGCCACGTTAAATAATACGAGTAGTATATCAAATTTAATAGATAATCAAGGTGGAAGGTATGAAGAACTCATTGATTTTCGAAGGGATGATTATATAAAGGAAGTAATTCTTGCCGCGTATTCATCATATAAAAAGAAATTCAGTGAAGATTTGGAAGGTGAGTTTGGCTTGAGATATGAACAATATAATTACAAATTGAATACGCTAGCAGATATCGAAAATCTAGAAATTCAACTTAGGAATCCCTTTCCAATAATTAGGTTAAACTACACAATCGATTCCATTAACTCCATAAATGTTTCTTTTAACAGAAGAACAAACAGGCCTGGTTATGGAAGTTTGGTTGCCTATCAACTTTTCTTCGATCCTACGCTTTATGTAGGGTCTAATATGACTTTGAGACCAGCATTTACCAATAGTATTCGATTATCTTACAAGTATAAATCAATTCTGACCAGCATAGAGGCGAACAGAACCAATAATGCAATTTCCTACTATAATACAGTTGATAAAGAAAGCGGAACACAAACCAGTACACCGATTAATTTTGATAAGATGGAGTCTGTAATCGCGAATGTTAGTTTTCCTTTTACTTATCGGTCATGGTTTGAATCTAATGTAACGCTCACTTCTGGATATTATCGAGTATTTGATTCTTCGAATAGGCCCTTACCTTTTGATGAAAATATTTTCAGCCATACTATACAAATGAACAACACTTTTAATCTAGGAAAAGGATGGAGAGCAAATTTAGGCGGAAGATATTCTAGCCCATTTATTTCAGGTGATCAGTTCCAAAGGGTAGGACTTAATATAAATGCGGGTATAGTAAAAAATCTAAAAAATGGTTCTATCGTATTCAATATTCAAGATGCGACAAATACCAGTGGTGTGATATTTTGGGAATACCACCAACCAGAATTAGGTATAAGAACCTCAGGAGATAATGATTTTTCAGAACGAGTTTTTAGACTTACATATTCTACCAATTTTGGGGATCAAAAATTAAAAGGAAAGAGAAATAGGGTAACTGGATCACAAGAGGAAAGGAGTAGGATGTAAATGTTTGTTGTGCTTTATAATCAGAAACGCAAACCTATGATTAAGATTTTTCGAAGAATTAGACAAAGCTTACTTTCAGAAGGAAAAACTGGGAGGTATTTTAAATATGCTATCGGAGAAATTATACTTGTAGTTATTGGAATTTTAATCGCTTTACAAGTTAATAAATGGAATGATGCAAGAAACCTATATTCTAAAGAAGTAACATATTTAAGAGAAGTCAAAAATAATTTAGAGTTTGATTTAACCCATGAGATAAATCCAGCCTTATTGCACCTACAAAATATGTTAAGAGCGGATTCAGTTTTTAACATACACATAAAGACCACTGATCAAGGGATATCACCAGATTCAGTAAGACGTTTAATCTGGGAGATTTCTTATGATTGGGATATTCTTTTTAATACTTCAGGATACGAAAACTTGATTTCAGTCGGAATTGACTTAATAAGCAATGACTCACTAAGGTCTAGCATTTCTACATTATACAGTTACGATTATTTATACATTCAAGATTATCAAAGTGATGTAGATAAATTCACAACTGAACAGTATAAGCCTATGTTTTATGAAAAAATGTACAATTGGCCAACGGACTCTATTGAGAAGGTGCGTCGAGTTGAAAAATGGAAGCAAGACGAAATTCTAAGGTCAAAATTTAGAATGTTGCGAGATTACGTAAGGAATAGAGAATTTCAACTGAATGCTGTTAAGCCTAAAGTCGAAAAATTAATTAAGAATATTGAAAAATATATAGACTAAAAACTTAACCACAACAAGTGATTGATATCAGCATAAAGTATTAAAAAAAAAGTATCTAAAAAATTGAATTATGAATAAAGAAAATTTTTTAATCACCAGACAGAAGAATTTAATTCTAATTGTGCTTGCTTTTCTAGGCGTACAGCAGCTTGCATATTCACAAGAAAATTCAGAAATCTCTTCTAAACAAATCTTTGAAGAAACCATCAAATATTATGATAAGGATGGACTATGGGATACATTTTCTGGCAAATTGCTGATGACTTCCTTAAGAAATGGGAGTTTTACACCACAAACAATTCTCATAAATAACAAAACTAATCTTTACGAATGTATTCGAAATCGAGAGGATGGAATTTATATAAAAGGAGTTGAAAATGGGAAGTCTTTTTTTAGTATAGATGGCAAATCATATGAGGCGGATGAAATCCCAGAAAAATTTCAAAAGTATCCATACAGTTTGTCTACACACTATGCATTTACCTACCAGGAACACCATATGTTTCATTTTAGTATTCCATTGGCATTGAAAAAAGCTGGAGCACAACCCTTGGAACGTGTCAGTAAAAAATATTTATTCGGAAAACTTTGTAGCTCAATCACATTTACAGAGTATCCTAATTATTTCGAGGAAGGTTACTATGGAGTTCAGATCACATTGTATGTAATTCCTGAAGAAAGTTACAGGATTCATGCAGTACATTTTGATAATGGATGGGGTGAATCAAGTGAAGGAATAATTGTTTTATTCGATGGGGAAATTGATGTGGAGGGAATTATTGTCCCAGCGAGTAAACTTACATTTTTTGAAGGAAGTCATCAATTCTTTATGGTTGATGCATTCGAAAATAGTGGTGAGTAAATTTTCAATAAGACCATCGAAAGCTACACGTAAAACACATTTTTATAATCATTAAACCAAAGAATCATGAGTTTTAAATTAAACCTATTAGTACTTGCAATTTTTTTATTTGGAATTAACATGGCATCAGCTCAAAGTAAGATGTCAAATAAATACATTGATATTTTAAACGATGAGTTTCCAGAAGAAAAGGTGGCCATTCAGAAAGTTCTGGACGGTATTTTTAAAAGTATTCAAGAAAACGATGCAGATAAGCTTATATCTTATCATGTGTACGGTCCTAAATTCACAGAATTTAGAAATGATGGTCCACGATTTGATGCTAAAGACAATGAAGAATATGAACGAGGATTTGCCAATGGCGCAGAATCGTTTGAATATAATTTAGGAGACCTTAAGATTGATGTTTTTGGAGAGGTGGCAATAGTTACATTCGAAGCTGATTTTCGGCCAACTTTTAGCGGGACACCAATGCAGATTTGGGCAAATGTTACGCTAGTTTTTGTGAAAACCAAAGGAGAATGGAAGATTACCCATGAACATTTCACTGAGTTTCAAAAAGAGAAGTAAGGATGACGTTATTCAGAAGACCATAAATTTTTATGGTCTTCTGCTATTCTGCAAATATTCTATTTATTTGTAACCATCGACTCTATTGCCTTGCCCTCTTCATAACGATCACCTTTATAATCAAGGCCAAGGAATGTAGCGACCGTCTTGGCGATCTGATTTTGATAGAGCTGACCTTCTGATTTGACTTCGCCTATTGCTTTAACATTTGGTCCGATGGCCGCGGCCCAGATTTGGTCAGAGCCTTTGTAGATAGTCCCGTGACTTTTCCATTCCGTCATCGGAGAGTGCCCTCTACCATGATCAGTAGTTATTACAAGTGTCGTATTGTCTTTATAATGTGGATCTGATTGTACATACTCCCATATTTCTTTGATCCATTGATCAGTCTGATGAGCAGAATTTAGGTAATGATCATATCTTCCGTCATGTGCGAAGTCATCTGTCTCACCATATGAAATATACACTAATCTAGGATGGTTTTTCTTCACATACTCCATCATATAGTGGTGTGTGAACGCATCTAAACGAACGGTTCCCCACGGGCTTGGAATTTCAGTTTGTAGTTTGTTGAGGAAAATTTCTTTTTCGCTTAGTTCATCATGTTCTGCTTTCTGAAATCCAGCATTGACATAAATACCACTTCTTTTATCATTAATAATATACGGGAATACATCCCAAGAGCAGAATGCTGCAACTTTTCCTTGGAAGCCATCTTGTTCATTCACCCATTCTAATACCGTTTTATTAGGATTGTACTTTTTTGCATTGCTATTGATTTCTGGATCACTGTACCCAGTGAGGATTTCGTTATACCCAGGATATGAAAACCACTGTCTGTTGGTACAATTCATATTATTTCCTTCCCATCGATTACCATAGATCTGCCCTTTAGTTGCTATTTCTGACCAAAACCATGGCATTAATAATTTTCGGGCCGTTTCTTTGTCTTCAGCTTGATACTTGTCAATGACATTGCTATTATGAGTTAGATTTTTATTGAGTATCATAGAATCTGCAGCGCCACCGAATAACTCTTGCCATCTTAATCCATCTAGTGAAATCAGGATAACATTATTATCGTTTTGTGCAAATAAAGAGAAAGAGGTGAAAATTAAAAGGGTAATAAAAAAGTTTTTCATGTGGTGTGTTAAATTATAAAAGAATCAAACCCTAATCTAAAACTTATTTAGATTTTTTTTGCAGTAAACATTTAGATTAAAATGAATGATGAAAGAAATAAGCATTTAGAAAGGAATAAGAATAAAAAAAGCCGGTGCTTTCATACGAAAACACCGGCAGGATTTTAAAACCAAAGGTTTCTTATTTTTCCCAATCTCAAAGTACCTATATAAGCGTATGGCATGATCGAAGTGGGAATGCTCCGATCAGTTATATTTTTAAATTCTATTAGAGGATGTTATAAAAAGATTTTTTTGGGTTATTGCCTTAATACAAATATATAGATGTGAAATAATGGAATGACCCTTAGAGACATTTAATCTTTACCTTGAAATGTCGGATAGGTGTTAATAGAAATGCTTAATAGATTACACTTTAGCACAGTCTAAAGTATCGTTTCGAAGACGTTATAATTTAAAAAAGCTTAGGATAAGTACTGATAATGTGGTACTTTTGCAGCCTCAAATTAAAATATAGCATGAGTACAGCAACAAAATTAAATTATAAAGTAAAAGATATTAATCTTGCGGACTGGGGACGTAAAGAAATTGAATTAGCAGAAGCAGAGATGCCAGGATTAATGGCTCTAAGAGAAGAGTTCGGAGCTAGCAAACCACTTAAAGGAGCAAGAATCGCTGGTTGTCTTCATATGACTATCCAGACAGCAGTGTTAATTGAAACCTTAGTAGAGCTAGGTGCCGAGGTAACTTGGTCTAGTTGTAATATATTTTCAACGCAAGATCAAGCTGCGGCTGCAATCGCTGCGACAGGAGTGCCAGTTTTTGCTTGGAAAGGAATGACAGAAGAAGAATTTGACTGGTGTATAGAGCAAACTTTACATGCTTTCGAAGGTGGAGAACCATTGAATATGATTCTTGATGACGGTGGAGATTTAACCAATATGGTGTTAGATCGTTTCCCGCAATTAGTGAAAGATATCAAAGGAATTTCTGAAGAAACCACTACTGGTGTTCATAGACTTTATGAAAGACAGATTAATGGTACACTTGCTTTGCCAGCAATTAATATTAATGATTCAGTTACTAAATCTAAGTTTGATAACAAATACGGATGTAAAGAATCATTAGTTGATGCAATTAGAAGAGCAACAGATGTTATGATGGCAGGTAAGGTTGCTGTTGTTGCTGGATATGGTGACGTAGGAAAAGGTTCTGCTGCTTCCCTTAAAGGCGCAGGTGCAAGAGTAATTGTAACTGAGATTGACCCGATCTGTGCTTTACAAGCTGCGATGGACGGATTTGCAGTATTGAAAATGGAGAATGCTATTCCTCAGGCAAATATCATTGTAACAGCTACTGGTAATTTTAATATTATCAGTGAGAAGCACTTCAGAATGATGAAGGACAAAGCAATCGTTTGTAACATTGGACACTTTGACAATGAAATCGACATGGCTTGGTTAAACGGAACTTACGGTGATACTAAAGTTGAGATTAAACCTCAAGTTGATAAGTACACAATAGATGGAAGTGATATTCTTGTACTAGCTGAGGGAAGATTAGTGAATCTAGGTTGTGCAACAGGTCACCCTTCATTTGTAATGTCTAATTCATTTACAAATCAGGTATTAGCTCAATTAGAACTTTGGGAAAATACGGATAAGTATAAGAATGAAGTTTATATGCTACCTAAGCACTTAGATGAAAAAGTAGCAAGACTTCACTTAGAAAAAATTGGTGTAGAGTTGGAAGAATTGACAAAAGAGCAAGCTGATTACATCGGTGTTGCGAAAGAAGGACCTTTCAAACCAGAATATTACAGATACTAAAAAATCAAGGACAATTTCATACAAGAAATTGAAGGACGATTAAAATTATATAGAGCATATCGGTTATCCGATGTGCTCTTTTTTTATTTCGATTTTATGGAAGTTAGTTTTAAACTCAGGTTATTAGTCTATTATCCGTAGGTATAGGAATGACTTCAATGATATAATGTTAAAGTTTCTCTTATTGTGGATAGTGTTAGACACAATAGTGTAGACGTGATAGAGGAATAGTGACTTCACTTCTGATTGTAAATTTAATATGATCATCATATGATTGTATCGGGTACTATTCAGGTATAAATCACCCTCTGGGGTGAGAAAAAATAATAGTTAATTTGTTAATATTGAGGTCATCTAATTCGATAATTATGTCACTAGTCGCAAGAAATACTTTGAACTTATCTAGATATATCGGAGTATTCCTGATTATACTAATGTTTTCTATCTCTTCATACGCTCAGAATGCGGTGTATTGGGTAGGTGGCTCAGGTGACTGGACGGATACAAACCACTGGGTGAAAAATTCAGGTGGAAGTAACATAACAGGAGAAATTCCAAATGAGGATTATATCGTAATTATTGATGGGAACTCAGGTCTTAATAGCGGATCTACCATTACGATTCCTCCAGGTGAATATTCTGTTCATGATCTAATTGTTACGAATACAAGTGGATTTACCCTTTTATTCAATGGAACTTCAATTAGTAATGATGTTGAAATGAATATATTCGGTGATCTTGATTTACCTTCTAATTTGAGTGTTGAATTTACCAGTCTGAGCACTACTTCGAATGCATGGAGATTCGTAGATAATACTTTCCATACGATACATACCCGTAACACTGATCTTATAAATGTAGAATTAGTAAGTGCAGGAGCATCTTACAGTCTAAATAGTCATTATACAACCTCGGTTCAAACACGAATGTATGGTGGAACGTGGAATACGAATGGAAGAACAGTAAATGCGGGTAAACTTTTGTTTAATGATGGAATAAATCCTCCGCAAATGTCCTTGACTAAGATTTTTAATGCTGGGAGCTCTACAATCAATTGTGACTCTTGGGATTCAAGATTGACTTATGGTTCACTGACCGTGACTGGAAACCACTTTATTAATACTGCCAAGTTTGTAGGGAGTCCAGTATATCAAGGGAATCAATTTTCGTTTTATGAAATTCGGTTACTTGAATATCCAGATAATCCAACGGGTGGTTCTATAGTCGAACATAATAACTTTGAATGTACTGATTGTCTCATTGAGAATTTGATCATCGAGGATACAGGGAGAACAAAATTGGCTGGGAAATTTACGATCAATGGTAAACTAACAGTGGTGAACGAAGGAGTAAGTGTAGAATTTAGTGGTGGCAACGGAAGGTCTAATCAAGTTACTCTAAATGGAATTGTAGTTACACCGTCAGTAAATGGCTGTGATCAGCGAACTGTTTTTAAGAATGTGCACAATGATTTTACATCACTCATGAGATCATCAGGGACTCTTACGATCAGCAATGCGGTTCTAGAGAATATTCAAGCATCAGGTGGCGCTGGAACAAACTTTATATTAAGTAACGGTGTTCTGCAAGGTTCTTCGACTGGATGGAGTCTACAGAATACTCCTAACGCAGTTGATTATTTATGGTTTTCGCCAAATGGTGTTCAAGGAGATTGGGATGATCCTACTAATTGGATGTTAGTAGGTGGTGGTTCTAATGGTTGTGTTCCATCTATTGTTGATGATGTACATATTTCTGATGAATCTAAAGGAGATATTCGCATCCCACCTAATTACACTGCCGAGTGTAGGGATTTTCTATGGACGAATAAGGATGGCATTACCCTAACACTTGACGGAACATCAAGTCTGAAAAGTGTGCTAAAAGTTACAGGTGATTTTTATACAGATCCATCGGCTAATTTCGTAGGTGCGAATTGGCACGAAGTCTCCTTTTCTTCTGCAACGAATAATGCAATTTCTGCAAATGATGTTTTGCTACCGGATGTTAGTTTTAGTGGTGATGATGGAGAGTGGAATTTGGAAAGTCCTTTTAGTGCTGATGAGATTGAATTTATAGGTGGACAATTCAATAGTGCAGGAGAGGATGTTACAACTGATTATTGGAGCTGTATAGAGGAAAATCCGAAACACTTTGTATTTAATTCATCACATATCGTTGTCAATGGTGAAATGGCGCTCTCAAGAACGACTAATAGTGGCGTAACAGTAAGTGCAGGAACAAGTTTAATAACTTGTGAGAAACTTACGAGTACGGTGACAAATTTATATGATGTGCAGTTAAACAATGCTAGTTCAAGAACACTGGATAATTATGCTTATAATTTTAATAGTCTTATTCTGAAAGGCATTGGGCAGGTGAATACACAGAATGATCTAACGGTAAAGGATTTGGTATTCGAAGCCAATGGTTCTTCACTTGCATTAGATATGGGCGAAGTTTTGACCATAAACGGAGGAATCATTAGTAATACAAGTAGTGGAAATCCAGGTATTTTAAAGTCTAGGGTAAATGGAACACAGGTTGATATTGACAAAGTTGCAGGAAATATTTGCGTATTAGGTTATGTTTCATTTGAAGATATTAATGCCGCACTTTCTGGAGTTTTCAATGCACCTCTTGGAATTGATGCGGGAAATAATACGGACATCAATTATGATAATGGTACATCAACAAGTGACTTATACTGGATAGGAGAAAGTGGAAGTTGGCTAGTGAATAGTAATTGGTCGAGAGTAGATGGTGGTTGCCCATCAACTAAAGATCCTAAAAATGCTCCGAACCTGTATTTTACCAGCAATAGTTTTTCTACGTCTCCAGCAACCGTAACGGTACCCTCTGCTACCACTGCAAATGATGTACATTTTTTGAATTCAGATAACTTGACGGTAAATGTCACCATTAATCTAACCCCGAACAATATATATGTGAATGGCGGCTATGCCAATTTTACAGGGAAGTTAGTAACGGTATTAGGATCTACGACTGTTCAGTCTAGTGGTTTTTTGACTACTGATATGACTAATACTTATAGGACAAATGAATTAGAGAGTAGTGGTGGAGCTGTTATTGTAAGGTCAGGTTCTTACATAAATGTGTTGCGTCAATAAGACTGAAGAATAAAGGCTTTAGCTTTATCTCGTTTTAAGTAAAAAAACTTATTAAGGGCAAATCATTAACAGATCGTGCATGAGTATTGGAATATATTGAAAGCTTTACACTATTGTTAGCTATATATTTACCTATAATCCACTACTCATGCAGATTTTATTTGTACAGAAGAATGATTAAGAACCAAATATAGAACCGACATAATTTCTATTCATTCTAGCAATATTATCAAGTGAAATTCCTTTCGGACATTCTACTTCACAAGCGCCAGTATTGGTACAATTACCGAATCCTTCTAAGTCCATTTGAGCAACCATATTCTTAACTCTTTCCTTTCCTTCTACTTTCCCTTGTGGTAGTAATGCATATTGGCTAACCTTAGCACCTACGAATAACATTGCACTAGAGTTTTTACAAGTTGCAACACACGCACCACATCCTATACAAGTTGCAGCATCCATGGCTAAGTCCGCATCTTCTTTAGGGATAAGAATCGCATTAGCGTCGGTAGTGTTTCCTGATGTATTCACAGAAATAAATCCACCTGCTTGTTGAATTCTATCAAAAGAACTCCGATCGACCATTAAGTCTTTTATAACTGGAAAAGCTTTTGCTCGGAAAGGCTCAATAGTAATTTTATCACCATCTTTGAACTTTCTCATATGTAGCTGACACGTAGTAACGCCTCTATCTGGTCCATGAGCTTCGCCATTGATAAACATCGAGCAAGAGCCACAAATACCTTCTCTACAGTCATGATCGAAAACAACAGGTTCTTCGCCTTTTGTTATCAATTCTTCGTTAAGAACGTCCATCATTTCTAAAAAAGACATATGTTCAGAGATGTCGGCTATCTTGTATTCTACAAAACCACCTTTGTCTTTACTACTTTTTTGACGCCAAATCTTTAATGTTAAATTCATATCCTTTATTATTTGTAAGAACGTTGTTTTAATTCAATATCGTTAAATTCTAACTCTTCCTTGTGTAAAATTGCATCTGATGGTTCACCTGTGTATTCCCATGCAGAAACGTACGCAAATTCTTCATCATTTCTAAGTGCTTCCCCTTTCTGCTCTCCGTCTTGAACTACTGATTCTTCTCTAAAGTGACCACCACAAGATTCTTCTCTATTTAAAGCATCTTTAGCAAACAATTCACCTAATTCTAAGAAATCAGCAACTCTTCCTGCCTTTTCTAATTCAGGATTAGTCGTATCTGCACCTCCTGGAACAAGTACATTTTTCCAGAAATCTTCTCTTAGCGCTTTTATTTCGGCTATCGCCAATTTTAGATCTGCTGCATTTCTAGACATTCCACATTTGTCCCACATAATCTTTCCTAACTGCTTGTGGTAATGGTCTACAGAATGGCTTCCTTTATTATTGACAAAGAAATTAATCTTTTCTTTTACTTCTTGTTCTGCTTTTTCGAATTCTGGAGAATCGGTAGATATTTCACCCGTTCTAATTTCATTCGATAAATATTTACCAATGGTATAAGGTAACACAAAGTAACCATCTGCTAGTCCTTGCATTAATGCTGATGCACCAAGCCTATTCGCTCCGTGATCTGAGAAATTAGCTTCACCGATGCAGTAGCACCCTTCGATCGTGGTCATTAAATTATAATCGACCCATACACCACCCATTGTGTAATGCGTTGCAGGATAGATCATCATTGGTGTTTTGTATGGATTTTCATCAACGATCTTTTCATACATCTGGAAAAGGTTGCCATACTTAGCTTCGATGACTTTTTCTCCTTCCGCTATGATTTCTTTCTCCGATGGATTTTTATGTCCATGTATCTGGCATTGCTCTTTACCGTATCTTTCGATTGCTGCTTTAAAATCAAGATATACTGCTTCTCCTGTTGCATTCACACCATATCCTGCATCACATCTTTCCTTCGCTGCTCTTGATGCCACATCTCTTGGAACAAGATTTCCAAATGCTGGATACCTTCTTTCTAAGTAATAATCTCTTTCATCTTCAGAAAGCTCTGTTGGTTTCTTTCTACCTTCTCTTATTGCAATAGCATCTTCCTTGCTTTTAGGAACCCAGATTCTACCATCATTTCTTAGCGACTCTGACATCAAAGTTAACTTCGACTGATAGTCTCCTGATCTAGGAATACAAGTTGGGTGAATCTGTGTATAACAAGGATTAGCGAAGAAAGCACCTTTTTTATGAATCTTCCATGATGCCGTAACATTACTTCCCATGGCATTTGTAGAAAGGTAGTACACATTTCCATAACCGCCTGATGCAATGACAACTGCATGAGCAGAATGCCTTTCTATTTCTCCAGTTTCTAAGTTTCTAGCGATGATTCCTCTTGCTTTGCCATTGACAAGAACAACATCAAGCATTTCATGTCTATTGTGCATTTGTATTTTACCTCTTGAAATTTGTCTATTCATTGCAGAATAAGCACCTAGAAGTAATTGTTGTCCTGTTTGTCCTTTAGCATAAAACGTTCTTGATACAAGAACACCACCGAAAGATCTATTGTCTAATTGTCCACCATAATCTCTAGCAAATGGGACACCTTGTGCAACACACTGATCGATTATATTGGCTGAAACTTCTGCAAGTCTATATACATTCGCCTCTCTAGATCTGTAGTCACCACCTTTTACCGTGTCATAGAACAATCTGTAGATAGAGTCTCCATCTCCTTGATAGTTCTTTGCTGCATTGATTCCTCCTTGAGCAGCAATAGAGTGTGCTCTTCTTGGTGAATCTTGGTAGCAAAATGCTTTAACATTATAACCTAATTCTGCAAGAGTTGCAGATGCAGATCCTCCTGCAAGACCAGTTCCGATTACGATAACATCAATGTTTCGTTTATTGGCTGGATTAACAAGGTCAATGTGATTCTTAAGATTTGTCCATTTATCTTTTAGTGGACCTTCAGGTACATTTGAATTTAATACTGACATATTATATTAAGATTAATGGATTGCAAAATGATATAAAGCGATAAAAATGAATCCTAATGGAATACCGATCGCATAGATATTTCCTATCGTTTTAATGATTTTATTTCTCATAGAAGGTACACCAAGTGACTGGAACGCAGATGCAAATCCATGTAATAAGTGGAGTGATAATAAAATGAAAGACAAGCAATACAATACAACTCTCCAAAGAGGCTGAAACTTGTGTACTAGTTCTTCATAATATCTGAAATTACCATTGATCATTCCCGAAGTATCTCCTTCTATATATTTAGTTGTTATTTCTGGAATCCAAAAATCGTAAAAGTGCAATCCTATGAATGCTAGAATTGCAGCTCCAGAAATAATCATATTTCTACTCATCCAACTAGAATTCGCGCTGCCATCATATTCAGCGTATCCTACAGCTCGAGAATTTCTATTTTTAATTTCTAAGACAAATCCCATAACGAAATGGAAAATAACTCCTAGGATTAGTATCGGCTGCATAACAAACTGAATAAGAATGTTATTTCCCATGAAATGAGATATACTATTAAATAAATCTTCACTAAACACCGAAGTGAAATTGATTACAAAATGTTGTAATAGAAATACCATTAGGAAGATTGCAGAGAGAGACATCGATATCTTTCTTCCTATTGACGAACTTAAAAATCCACTCATCAGTTTTTTAATTTATTTTATTCACACAAATTTAATTTTTATAGCAGAAATTAATTTGCATTCCCAATCTAAAGAATTTATTTAGAACGAGTCTAATTTGAACTGAATAAATATTTCAGTGTTAGAAATCCTTTAAAGCATTGAACTTTATAAAAAAATAAATATCTTTGTAGCGTAAATGAATAGAAACAAACCAAGTTTTAGTCAATTTCTTGACTTTTTCCCGCCAGTGGAGCTTCCCGTAAATTTAACAGATGATAGTTTAATTATCTTCAGTAAAGAGAATAAAGCATTACCAGTTGTTTTACTGCAAGAATTCATATTAGAACATGATCAATCTGAAACGGATGAATTCACTGAATATGTTCCTTGTTTTCAGATTCCGAACACGGAGAACTTTTATGCAGTTGTTTATTGGAAAGCACAGTTACTGACTTATGAATATCGACTGATTACTTTCGATTTACAAGGGAATTTTATTACTGGAAAAGTGATAGGTGGAACTTTAACGAATGGAAATACTGTTATCAAGACTGTTGCCAATATAGACGAAGATTGGATAATCCATATTGCCAGTGGTGAAGATGATGTAAGAAATCCTAATTATAATGCCGAGAACACCAAGGCTTATACTATGGAGTTGCTTAGCACTGGTGACATAATATTTTCTTTGAGTGATGATGATCTTCCACTCTGATAAACTTCCTATAGATAACGAAATTGTTGATTACATTTTATTACATGCATTCCTGCATGATGATGTGAAATATGACGATTTGTAAATAATAAATTAAATAAAAAACCAAGTATATAAATGGTTAAGAAAAAAAGAATTAAGGGCCAGAAATTAAAAAGAAGCCCGTTGAGAAATTATATTTTAAAAACACTTTCCGCAGAACCTAAAACTAGATTCTCGGCAAAGCAAGTGATTAAGAAAATTAAAGTTGCGAATCATGTAGATGCTGTAGAAATGGCGATGAGTGATCTTGCAAGTGAAGGAGCATTGATTAAAGTTAAAGAAGGAAAGTATACCATAAATCCTGATTATAAGGCTCCACCGAATCGAAGAAATGAAGTTAGAAGAACAGATACTCAGTTCACTGGAATAGTAGATATGACCAGATCCGGATCAGCTTATATTTTAGCTGAAGGTAAGGATAACGATATTTTTGTTTCAGGAAAGAACTTGAATGGTGCAATGAATGGAGACAAGGTGCTCATTAATTCATGGACACCAAGAGGAAGAAGAAAGCCCGAAGGAAAAGTCCTTAAAGTTATAGAGCGATCTTCTACCCACTTCTTAGGAACAGTAAGAATGTTTAAGAATCAGGCATTACTGATGGTAGACAATGCTTATAATAACATTGACATCAGAATACCGTTCAGAGATCTGAATGGTGCGGATGATGGAGATAAAGCGATCGTGAAAGTTGTAGAATGGGGAAAGCCAGGTCAAGACCAATTTTTAGTAGGTAAAGTAGAAACTAACCTAGGAAAGGCGGAATCTAATGACGTAGAGATGAATGCTATATTGATCAATAATGGATTTAATATTGCATTCCCATCTGAGGTAATCGAAGAATCTGAAAAGTTAACGGATGAGATTACTGAAGCAGATATTGCTGAAAGACGTGATTTTAGAAAGGTAACTACGATTACAATAGATCCTGACACTGCGAAAGATTTTGATGATGCACTTTCTTATCAAAAATTAGACAATGGAAATATTGAGATAGGAATTCACATTGCAGATGTGACTCATTTTGTTGTTCCGGGGACTGAATTAGATAAAGAAGCATTCAGAAGATCTACTTCTGTGTACTTAGTAGACAGAGTGGCACCGATGTTACCGGAAAAGATTTCAAATGAACTGTGTTCTTTAAGACCGAATGAAGATAAGTTTACCTTTTCAGCCGTTTTTGAATTTGATGACAAATTTGAAATCAAAAGAGAATGGTTTGGTAAGACTTTTATCCATTCAGATCGTCGATTCACTTATGAAGAAGCTCAGGAAGTCATAGAAACAGGCAAGGGAGATTTTGCTGAAGAGGTGCTTATGATGAATAAGGTAGCACATAAATTAAGAAAGGATAAGTATAAAAATGGAGCGATATCTTTCGAGTCTGATGAAGTAAAGTTTGAGTTAGATGAGAAAGGCAAGCCGATTAGCGTTTATGTTAAAGAGCGAAAAGATGCCCATTTATTAGTTGAGGATTTTATGTTATTAGCTAATAAAGGTGTTGCAAAATATATAGATAAGAAGAGTGGGGGAGTGGAGATTCCATTTGTATACCGAGTTCACGATGAACCAGATCCAGATCGAATTAGAGATTTTGCTTTATTTGCTAAGGAATTAGGTTTTGATATGAAAACGGATACACCAGAGCAAATTGTAGCTTCATTTAATAGTCTTGCAGGTGCAACGAAGGAAAATGAATTATTAAAAATGTTAGAGCCCTTGGCTATTAGGACGATGGCCAAAGCAGTTTATACAACCGACAACATTGGTCACTATGGACTAGGCTTTGATTTTTATGCGCACTTCACAAGTCCAATTAGAAGATATGCCGATGTACTTGTACATAGGATTTTGTATGCCAATTTAGGTGGCGTGAAAAGGTATAATAAATCAGCCCTTGAAGATCAGGCGATTCACATTTCTGCGCAAGAGCGGAAAGCGATGACTGCGGAACGTGAGAGTATTAAATACAAGTCTGTAGAGTTTATGCAGGGCAAGGAAGGAGAGGAGTTTGATGCTAATATATCTGGGATGATTGATAAAGGGATTTTTGTTCAGTTAAAAGAATCTAAAGCTGAGGGTTTGATCTTATTCAGTGATTTCAAAGAAAGCTTTGAATTATCAGAGAGTAAATTGAAAGCAGTAGGATTGAGAACGAAGCGAGTATTGTCCATGGGCCAAGAATTAAGAGTTAAACTGATAGAGGCAGACCTTCACGCAAGACAATTAGATTTCGAGATTGTTGAATGAGTGAGTGGTCCGCAGGAATTTTAACGGAGTTAAAATAACGAACGAACCTGCGGCATACCCGCAGGATGGGAAGGCTGGTCCGCAGGAATTTTAACGGAGTTAAAATAACGAACGAACCTGAACGAACGACTCCGCTGAATAGTGGATCGAGTACGACAGTGCTCGAAGAGAGAGAACTGCGAAAGCAGCTGCGGATGCGGCATACCCGCAGGATGGGAAGGCTGGTCCGCAGGAATTTTAACGGAGTTAAAATAACGAACGAACCTGAACGAACGAATCCGCGGAATAGCGGATCGAGTACGACAGTGCTTGAAGAGAGTGAACCGCGAAAGCGGCTGCGGATGCTGAAACCCGCAGAGTTTATTCTACCATACGGGCAAATATCCCAAGACGGAAAGTAATTGGCAAACGCACACTAAAACATTGGCCAATAAGAAAAAGTATAGTAAGGTATTCCCTCCGGGGACTCTGTAAGAAGTTGCTCGTTGTGATATTCTAAATTTCCGTGCGATGAAAAAATAGGCTATAAACAATAATGCTGCAACTAACCCAGCATAACCTATTGCTGTAATAAAGCCATGTGGGAAAAAGAAACTACATACTCCTGAAGGAAGAAAAGTGATCAAAGCACTGTAGAATCTGCCTTTTCTATTGTCTTGAAGTTCAAATTTATCAGCTACATAATCAAAGAGGCAAAGACCTATTCCCAGAAATGACGATATAATAGCAAAGTTAGAAAATAGAGCTATCGCTTGATTCACCCATTGGTTTTCGCTTCCTGATTGGAGTGCTGAAACTAAGTCGCTGATATTACCTCCACTTTGATTAATAGGGACGAATTCATCTCGCGAAATATTCCCAAAAATCACAAAAATGAATAAGAGATAAACAACAAAAGCAAGGAGGGAGCCTATCAGCATCCCTTTTTTGATGACCTTAGGCTTGTTACCATAATGTTTATACAAGCTCGGCACCACTGTAGAAAAGGCAAATGCAGTTAATAGATAAGACAGAGATGCCCAGGAATATTTAAAATACCCACTTCCTCCAGTATCCAAAAGTTTATTGATTTCGACCTGAAATGAAAATCCACCAATAAAGAGAAAAAATGTAATCGTCATTCCTATAATGAGAATGCTAGAAATTTTGCCTACTAGAGTTGTGCTCCACCATACGATGATGGCGAGACCTAGACCGAAGATTAAACTTATACTTCCAGATAACCAATTACTTGCTCCAGATGTGGGTAAGCCTAGTATTGTAGAAGTCATATTTCCGAATGCACTAAAATAGGCATATAATACGATCGCCATTAGAAAAGCAAATCCAATTCCGAAGATCGGATTCCAAAAGTCACCCAATAAAGTTTTGACGATCTTGTCAAAACTATCGCCTCTTTCAAAACCTAAATTTACTTCTAGCAAGTATAGTGCATTGAGGTAATTAATAAACCAGATGAAGAGTAATGCAATGATACTAAGTTCGAACCACATTCCAGAGCAGACGATGGGTATAGAAAACATTCCAGCACCGATGGATGTTCCAGCTGTTATCATGGTACCAGTCAAGGCGGAATCCTTATTGAATAACTTCATTTATTGGGGTTTTAAAGTGGGTTATACTGCAAAATAAATAAATGGCGGTAATTAATGAATTTTAAATTTTAAGAAAGATCTGCCTTTTTATCGGTAAGTGAAGAGTTTAGCAAGTGGAATAGTAGTTAGATGTGAAGCGTTTTCAACTTGCTAAAAGAAGTTATATAAGTTGTTTTTTTGTGGATTTTCTTTTTCAATTTGATCTATACATACAAAAATAATTTAATATTTAATAAACTTTCTTTCAGTTGTATTGTCTTTTTAACATAAATATTTATATTTTTAATATATTTAATTGCAAGATATTAAGTGAAAGTTATATATTTACGTAACAATTCAGTGGTAGATAACGTTTTATCACATATAAAAGTAAAAGATAATATATCTAAACATATAATGGCACGGTTTCTGAATTATCCTAAATAGTTGTATTTAAAATAATCCTAATATGTGCCTAAAGAAGTAGTTTTCTTATTTTGAGACCTTAGTCGAAAAGTCCGGACTTGTTTACAAGTTCGGGCTATTTTTTTGTGCATTATGAAATGTTCTATTATCTAAATTTCCAAGTCATTTCAGAAAAATAATTCATTTCAAGAATTTTGTTTTAATCTAATGTCTACAGACTAAGTTTATAGTCACATCTATTTTATCATAATCATTGACTAATTTCCTCTTCGAGGTATCTACAATTAATAACTTTCTCCATTAAATCCTGAGGTAGGTAAAAATATTGATTGCTTGCTTCAAATCCAATTCTAGAATCATTAGCGGTTACTTTATATAAAGCTTTAGCTAATTCAATTTCGGATTTCAGTATTTCTAACATTGCTAACCGATCTTGTTCATTAATCAGTTCTACATTCTGATCTCTGAGTTCTATAAACTTTATTTGATTGGCTACTGAAGCAAAATGTAACATACAAGCCTTAGCTATTCCATAGTCTGCTTGTGCTAGAGCTCTTTTAGAGGTTGGAACAGTCATCAGCAAATCTTCAAACGCTTCAATTCCTAATGACCACTTTTCTGTCATTTTCTTAAATTGATCGTAAAAAACATCTCTAGGATATGGTCCACGCCATGCATCTAGATTATCATATGGAAAACAAACCATCGTAGAATTATATCCTGAAGGTTCTGCAAATAATAAGTTTGCAGGTCCATATTGCTGCGGGGCGTAATAGAGCACATTTATATGATAAGGAAATTCTCTAAAAGCATCGCTAAATTGCTTCCATGCAAAGCGTGCTTTAGCTATATTTTCATTCCCATATCTTACCCCAGCAATATTATTAAGTACATTTTCTACAAGCGCATTGGGATTCTTGGAGAATTGATTAGCTATTTCTAGATTTGGAGAGGGATATCCGCCCAATGACCAGCTTAACATGTATCCATCGACTTCAGATTTTGCTAGATTAGAAGCATGTTCAGCAATCAGGTCTAATACAGGTATCCAAGGAACAGATGAAATCTCCCACGTATTATTAAACTGTACTTTTGCTACGGTTCGCATTTCTTTTTCTTGTGCCTCTTTCCAATGCATTTTTGCACGCGGACCTGGACCTATTGCAGATATTGAATATTCTCCCACAGAGCTTGCTATATTACCTCTATTTATAGGCTTAGCCCATTCACTTACAGACATAAACCATAGATCTTTATCCAATTTCTTTATGATTTCGCGGCCATCCCCATGTCCATTCCATCCCCAGTCCCACGCAATAACTTTGGCACCTGGATTTCCTGCATGTACTCCATCTGCAATAGTCTTATTAATATTGGCAATGACACTGGAATACCCCAGTTCGCTACACCGAATACATTGGCTTTGTAAGCCATGTGATGCACAATTTGTCAGGTTCTCTGAAGCCGTAATAGTAAATACTCCTCCCAAATCATTTACTTCCGTGAATACATGCTTAAGTGAAGATTTAATCCACTCTTTTACTTCATCCGTGCTTGTACACATGGTAGCTAGATCTCCACTGGTTACACCTTGCAAGTCCTTTCTTTCGTCGAAAAAAGAAAGCGGCATAGCTCTAGGTTCATTCATGTAGAGGTATACTTTTATGCCATATTTGCCTGCCCTTTCTACGATTTTAGCAAGTTCTGATAAGCGTTTCTCACTGCCGATGCCAAATTCAGGAAAGTCTGGATTCTCTGGACTTAGTTGATGCAATACTACATGCAACCATATGCCATTTACACCTTGATTGGCTAACTGAGATAAAAGACCTTCAGGATATGGATTTGTTTCAGCATTCAGTAAAGGATCTCCAAAAGCTCCAAAGTATGAATATATAAATCGTAATCCATCATTATTGCGCTCTGGGTGGTAAGGTATTACATGTTCTAATTCTTTGAGGAAACCGTATCGAGGCTCTCCCAATTGATTAGTTTTTGGGAAATTTTCCTGAACAATTTTCTTTATTTTTATAGCGCTTTGTTCTTCAGTTGGCGTAGGTAAATGATATTCTAATCGACTAGCATTTGGTTTTAATGAGCCTAATTTATAATACAAGAAGTCGTCCTCTTTGAGCGCGAAATTCAATTCAGCTTCATCCATTTCCAGTATACTCATCAATTGTTCATAAGGTAACAGATGCCAGTTCCTTCTGATGATGGTTATATATAATTGCTGTGTGCTTATTGCGTCCCATTGCAAATCCTTTTCTAAACCCATAGACAAAGCCACTTTTTCAATTTCCTCAGCAGAGCAGCCGATTGTTGCTCCTAGCCTTTCTGAACTAACTAAGTTCCAGTTTCGCCATATAAATACATGCATTCTGCTTGGGAAATGTTTGAAAATAATAGGATCTGGAGAACTTCCGTGTGGCAATGTTTCTTGAGCGTTACCTACACAAGCTATAAGGATGAATAGCACGATATGTACTCTTTTCATGAATGTAATTTGAGGTTATTAAAAGCCTATCTTTGTTAATGCTCAAATTAATATAAATTTGAACATTCGAATTCAGAAATGAGATTTAAATGATATAAAATCTACCACTAGATAATGTCAGTCGTTTAAATCTACACTCTTTGGATGATCTAACTTAAGACTTTATATTTATCATCTTGCAATCTTATACTTGAACGATTTGTAAATTCATTGCTCGCTTCTGAATAACTATACCTGCTGTTTTATTCATAAAGCACTTATAGCCAAGACTCTCCTGATAATTCCATTAGTCCGATATAAGCTATTGACATCTGATATTCTGCTTGAACCAACCGCCTTTGAATAGCCAACCGTTGGATACGAACCTGTCTTAATTCATACTGAGTGATTCCTCCATTTTCAAACAAGGCATTTGCTAATTTGAAGTTCTCTGCAGCTAAGTCTAGATTCTCTTTTTCTAATTTCGCCTGAGCTACATAATATTGATACTTCTGATATAGAATGAAGAGTTCATTCTTCGTTTCTAAGCTAACTCGATCTATTGATATTTCAGAAATCTTAGCTCTCAGTTCAGCGATCTGTAATTCTCTTTTGACCCGATTCCCATCGAAAATATTATACCGAGCTGTCAGCCCTATAAATGGCCCTACAGATTGGTTGCTCGTAAGAAATCCAGTAGTGGAATTAAGGTAGCCGAAGTCAAGTCCAGAATTTACGGAAATCGTAGGAAGTGATGCGGCTTCTGCTAATTCAATATCTTTTTTTGCAATTTCATATGTTTTTTGAGACGTTTTCAAATCGAAATTTGAATTTAAAGTCTTCGCTACCCAGCCATCATAGTTAAGTAGTTCGTCTGGCATCACAAAAGAGGTGTCCACGTCAAAAGTTGTTGACGCGTCTCGATTCAGATCCATATTTAACTGCGCAGTCGACATCTCAAATTCCATTTTGGCCAATTCTCTAGCATTGATCAGCTCGTTCAGATCAGTTTGCGCCTGTAGAACGTCCAGTTTTGTTCCTGATCCAATCTCCAGCTTTGCTTTAGATAACTCCACTAACTCTGACAAATAATCAGCATTCTCATCTAGAATTTTAATCAAGGATGATTGTAAGACCAAGTTTTGGTAAGTAACAGAAATGTCTGCGCTTAAGGCTTGCGCTTCTTTTTTTAATGCAAGGGAAGCCAACTCGAATTCATTGAAAAGCCGATCTCTTCTTACGAACATCGCCATTCCATCGAAAATAGTCCAGTCTAAGCGCACTGAGGCTCCTGTATTAAAAGCTGAACCACCATTGATCGCATTTTCTCTACCATCTAGAAATACCTGCCTTGAATTACTAATGCTATAATTAACGTTGCCCTCTGCAGTCACAGTTGGAAGCATTCCAGCTGCACCATTCGTCGTGTTCAATTTTGAAATAACAATTTCTTGCTCTTGAGTTTCCAGGTATAGATTTTCTTCTATCCCTATTTTCACGGCATCTTTCAGGCTTAAATGTTGACCTGCTAATGATGAAGTGGACACTACAAAGATTGCCAGGCAATAAATAGAGACGCGTTTAATATTTTTTATACTCATTTCTATTCTTTTATCTGAGGTTTCTTTCGCGAAATCAATAAATACATGGATGGAATAATATACAAAGTCAAGATCAATGAAAATAACAATCCACCGATAATGGCAAGTCCCATCGGAATTCTAGAAGTGGAGGCAGAACCTATCGCAAGTGCAATCGGCAACGTCCCTAGAACGGTAGCTAAAGAAGTCATTAAAATAGGACGTAACCTAGAAGCCGAGGCATCTAATATCGCTTCAGCTTTTGTTTTTGATGTCAATAGTTTCTGATTCGCAAACTCAACGATTAGAATTCCATTTTTAGTTACAATTCCGATTAACACGATTATTCCTATCTGACTAAATATATTTAGTGTTTGGCCATAGAAATAAAGCGTTAATAATGCACCTAGAAGGGCAAGTGGTACAGTTACCATTATAATTATTGGGTCAATGTAAGATTCAAATTGTGCTGCTAATGTTAAGAACACAAGAATAAGTGCTAGACCAAAGGCAAAGTATAATCCGCTAGAACTTTCTTGTAATTCTTTAGAACTTCCCGAAAGAGAGGTAGAAAAGGATTCATCTAGCAGTTCATCTGCAATTTTATCCATTTCTTCGATTCCCATACCTACGGTGAATCCATCATTTAAGCCTGCATTGATAGTTGCAGAAACATACCTGTTGTAACGATATAACTGTGGAGGAGAAGAAGTCTCTTCCATGTTAATGACTTCAGATAATTTGATCAATTGTCCATTTTCTGCCCGGACGCTAGCTTGAGAAAGATCGAGAGGTGCATCTCTATAAGGACGATCAGCTTCACCGATTACCTCGTATTGTTTACCATCTCTGATAAAGTAGCCGTATCGTTGAGAAGCAAAAAGCAATTGCAGGGTTTCTGCAACATCTTGTACCGAAATTCCTAAAGTTCGAGCCTTGTCTCTATCTATGGTTACCGTTAATTCTGGCTTTGTAAATTTCAGATTGATATCTACAACACTAAATGCACCATTATCCTCTGCTTTTTTAATAAAGCTAGGTATGATTTCTTTTAATTTTTCCAAGGTTGGGGCCTGAATAACATACTGAACGGGTAATCCGCCCCTTGACCTAGTCACTTCGATAGTCTCTGGCTCTACGATAAATGATCTTGCGAAGTTTTTCGAAGAAATTAATGGGAAAACACTCTCCACGATTTCAGACTGGGATCTTTCTCTCTCAGTCGGAGGAGTTAGGTTCATAAATACGAATCCTGAATTTACAGAAGTAGAAGAACCAAATCCTGGAGAAGTCACTGAAATATAAGCTTTTCTTTCGGGAATGGTATCGAGAATTTGAAGTAATTCTACCATGTATTCATCCATTAATTCGTAACTAGTTCCTTCAGGAGCTGTTGCGATAACTCGAAATGCTCCTTTGTCTTCTTTCGGTGCAAGTTCAGTTGGTATGACTTGAACAACAAAATATATGGCTACGAATGCGAGTAATATTAGAAGTGGAGATAACCATTTAGCTTTAATAAACCATGCTAAACTTTTTCGGTATCCATTCGTCATGGCCACGAAAAAACGCTCAGTTACATTGTAAAACTTATTGTGCTTTTCTCGCTTTTTCAACATTCTAGAAGCAAGCATTGGAGTTAATGTAAGAGAAACGAAGGTGGAAATAACAATTGCTCCACCCACTACAAATCCGAATTCTCTAAATAGACGTCCTGATAATCCTGATAAGAAAATTACAGGCATAAATACTGCGATCAAGGTAACTGAAGTCGCAATAATGGCAAAAAATATTTCTTTAGCACCTTCATGAGCAGCCTTAAGTGGCTCCATTCCTTTTTCAATCTTTTGGTAAATGTTTTCTAACATCACAATGGCATCATCTACCACCAGTCCTGTGGACAGCACGATTCCTAGTAAGGTTAGAATATTGATGGAATAATCCATCACATACAAAATAAAGAATGTACCAATCAATGATATAGGCATGACGAGTACAGGGATGATGGTTGTCCGCCAATCTCTTAGGAAGGCGAAAATCACGAAAACTACCAAGGAGAAAGCTATAAAAATTGTGTTTTTAACTTCTTCTATAGCAGCACGAATGGGTTCTGTATTATCAAAGGCATACCCCACTTTTACATCTTCGGGCATTTCTTTTTCTATTCGCGAAACTCGGTCATAAATGTCATCAGCTATTTCAATGTAATTAGCACCGGGTTGAGGAGTGATCGCTACACCAACCATAGGTATGATGCCTTTACCACGAAGCAGTGTTCGTTTGTTTTGGGCTTCGATTCTTGCAACTCCGATATCTTTCAGTCTAATGATACTTCCTTCTTTCTCACTGATAATTAAGTTGTTGAAATCTTCTTCAGATTCTAATCGACCAAAAGTTCTAATGGTCAATTCCTGACGATAACCTTCTATTTTTCCAGTAGGTAATTCGACGTTTTCTCTTTGTAATGCTAGTCTCACATCATTCGGTGCGATCTGCAAGGAAGACATCTTGCTAGGATCCAGATTTAATCTCATGGAGTAAACCTTAGAACCCCAGATTCGGATATTTGCTATTCCTTGGACCGTTTGCAATCTTTCTTTGAAGAGCTTATCTGCCATGTCCGTTAGTTCCAGCAAAGACCTGTTGTTAGACTGTAGGGTAAGTGCCATAATCGTAGTGGCATCCGCATCGGCCTTATTAACAATCGGTGTTTCTATATCTGGAGGAAGGGATCGGATGGCTCTAGAAACTCGATCTCTTACATCATTTGCTGCGGCTTCTAAATCCACATCTAGTTCGAATTCTACCGTGACTGTTGATCTTCCATCTGCACTCACAGAAGAAATCGTACGAATACCTGAAATTCCGTTTATACTTTCCTCAAGTGGCTCCGTAACTTGAGATTCCATAACATCCGCATTGGCACCAGGATAATTGGCGACCACCGAAATAATAGGTGGATCAACTGATGGATATTCTCGGACACCTAAGTAACTGAAACCAATAAATCCGAAGATGATAATTACGATAGATAGAACGGATGATAATACGGGACGATCAATATTTAATGATGATAAGTTCATGGTATTATCTAGATTTTAGATTCGCTTCTACTAGCATTCCGTCGGTTGCAGAAAGTATCCCAGTAACTAAAATAGTATCGGTGTCTGTAATTCCACCTAGGATTTGAACCGCTGATGGTGTACGCATTCCAACTTCCACTTTTTGAGATTTTACTTTGCCATTCTTTGCAATAAGTACTTTCTGTCCATCTAGGATAGGAATGATTGCTTCTGCTGGAATTAAAAGTGATCCTTCATCGCCTTGAATATCATAATAGATATCGGCATATCCGCCGGGCATAAAAATACCTTTACTATTAGGCACGCGGCATCTCATTCTTAAGGACCTATTTTCTGATTCTAAATTAGGAGAGACTAAATAAATAGAAGCCTCGAAAGTATCCTGCTGGGAAGGAACTGTGAATTGGATTTTATCTCCCTGAGTTACTGATCCTGCTAATTTTTCTGGTACGAAGAATTCTAACTTAATAGGATTGATTTTATGCAATTCGGCGATTCCAACTCCAGGAGATAGATAAGCGCCTTCACTTTTCATTTTAATTCCGATACGACCAGAAAAGGGCGCATATATACTCGTTTGAGTGATTTGTGCATCAATTATAGCGATGTCAGCTTCGATTACCTTTGCAAGATTTTTTAATCGGTCACCTTCTTCGACACTTAACGCTTGTATTTTCAATAGCTTTTCAGCACGAGCTATTTCTTGTTGTGCATATTTTAAATCGACTTCTAGTTTCTTACGACGTGCCTGTAATTCAATATCATTAATCTTAGCTAAAAGTTCACCTTTCTTTTTATAGTCACCTTCTTTGAAATAGATATTTTTAAGATATCCAGATACTTCTGAAGATATTTCTACTTCATCTTCAGCGATGAAAGAACCTGTAGAAGTAGATTGTTGTTTGACATCAGACCGCTCTGCAAGAATAGCATCCGCTTTTAAGATCTTAGGTCCGTTATTTTTGGGAGCTTCAGTCTTTTTTTGTTCTTCTTGGCATGAAATAGAAAAAACTACAATTGCCAAAAAGATAAAAAATACATGATGTTTTTTCATACTTCTTCGTGCGCTTTATTTGCAATAAGAAACTGTAATTGCAATTATGTGAAATTGCGTGCAATTTAAAGATAAGATAACTATTAGTGTATTTCTTGGAATTATAATATGTTAATGAAATTCAAATGTTTTATAGGTAAAGACAAATTTCCTTTTTTGGAAGTGCGGAAAGGAGGCTGATAAACAGTTGATTATCAAGATAGATTTCTATCCTTCCATTCATATTTACCACCAAAGATTGCGAAAATTCCAGCGATTAAGATGTAGATGGTTTGAATGAAAAAGATAGAAAAGAAGAATTTGAAAGTATGTTTTTTGTTAAAGTAGGCACACATGTTTTGGAGGTATAAATAATCCATTATACCCTTGATCAATAGCTGGGTTAATAGGATGAATAGACTGAAACCTCCAGTTATAGGAATTAAAACTAGGTTTATTAATATGGTTAAACTCAGTAACCAAATACTGCCGGTCATCCATTTATAAATTCCACTAGAAAACTGCTTTGTTTTAGTGGCCCATCTTTTTCTTTGGTTCCATAGCGATTTCCAGCTGTCTTCTGCTTTGCTCTCTACGGTGGCATCATGTGATTTTAGAAAGCCAATATGCTCAGGATCTTGCATTGCAACTTTATTAATAAAAAAGACATCGTCGCCAGAGGCAAAGTCTGAGTTGCCTTCGTAAGGATTCAAGTCCTGAAAAAGTTGCTTTTCAAATATCAGGTTTGCTCCGTTAGCTAAATAATGTGTTCCAGATTGGATTCCAGAACCGTGAAAACCCATTATTCCGCAAGTTTCCATGATTTGAAAGGATTCAAGCGCATTCTCATTTCCGGTAAGGGCAACCATTCCCACGATCATGGGCTTTTTAGTGTATTCGTAATAAGATGCAATTGCTCTAAGCCAATTTTTTTCTACCTTACAATCAGCGTCGGTAGTGATGATTAATTGACCTTTAGCCTTTTCGATGCCGAGTCTCAATGCATTTTTCTTTCCTTTTAGTTTAGCGTCAAGGAGAATTACTTTAGAAGGAATTTTAGATAGAGAACGATCTGTGGAGTGATCATTTACAGCAATGACTTCGTATAAATGTTTTGGATAGTTACTACGTAATATTTGCGTTAGACATTCTTCGATATGATTTTCTTCATTTCGAAATGGGACTATGATGCTGATCTTGGTTTCTGGAGTAAATCGTTCAGAAGTCTCCCATTCTTCGATTTCATTAAAACTGGTAAGGGTATGAATGATAATGAATATATAGACAAAGGCAATTGATATGGAAACAAAATAAAGGATAATTAGCATCCTTTATTATCGCTCTTTATTGAAATAATTATCATAATTCTTCTCTTTTACCTTTCCGAATTCATCAAGGTCAAGTGGTTCTTCATCTAATTCTTCATATTCTACAAAGTCACCTTCCCTTTCTGCATCACCGGGGTTTTGAAATTTCCTTAATTTTTTCCCAGTAAATGCTCTGAATAATAAAACAACAAAAACGATTGGGTATAGGAAAAAGGTTAGCGCTGTTGCTCCTATTCCGTATAGTGGATTTTTAGTGAATAAAACACCTAGTTGTTTGATGAAATTTAAAACAACCTTATAATCAATAATCAACGTTGCAATCAGTAGGATTGGTGCAAGAAAATATAGCAAGTTAAAGATTCCTCTCAGCACAAAAAATGAACCAATTAGAATAACAGCCATCATTATAATGGCAAGCCAATTTCCGAATGGGTTTCCACTGTTTCTTCTATTTCCAGGATATATTGACATGTTATATTTTTATTCTTTTAACTCTTAAAGATAGTGATTTGTTCCTCGATTTCGACAAACATGCTATGAATTCAGATATAGTTCTGTTTTTTTAGATTTAATACAAATTTAATATAAGCCAATTTTCTAGGCTCTATACTTGTAATATTTGGTATTAAATTATTGATTATTAGTATTTTGTGAGTGTAAATGCTAGTGCGGTATGACCATTTTATTGACAAGTGTCAATTTTTTTTGACATAAAAGATGTTAAAGAAGTTGATTTTTTAAATAAAAATAAACAATATTGGTAGGGTAATCAGGAAAAAAGTTTCCTTTTATACACACCACCTTTTTTAAAATACACCACCTTTTATTTATTGTTGAAACCTTTTTAAACAAAACACAACAACTTTTCCCTATACCTTTTCTTATAAACACCTCTTTACGATTCTAATTTTAGAAATCGTGTGCCCAAACTTTATTTATAATTCATATCCTGGATCAATATTATTTTAATCTAAATCTATTAGACTAGACCGTGATTTGTCTGTCTATTTAGAATGTTTTTCTGAGTTGTCATGACTCGGGCAGATATTCTTGTGGGTTTAGTGAACAAAAAACTTAACGATATGATGATTTACAACACTATTAAAGCCCAGCACTTTTTTTTAAACTCCCCCCTATTTTTAATCATCCTTCTTATGTTATGTGTTGGCTCTGCCAATGCCCAAATTGCAAATGCGGCCTGTAACGTTCAAGAGCCTTGGATTAGTGCAGATTATAGTAGTCTGAGTGTGACTGTTACGGATGATGGATATGTTTTATGTTCAAACACTGTTCAGAATGAAGCTAATGTTATAGGCAGTGTATCTGATTTTGCATTCATTGATATGAATGGAATAGCATGTTCAGCAGAAATTGCTGTTAGAGATAACACAAATACTTACCCTGCTGGAACTTTCGCAGGTTATAAAATTGGCACTGAATCTTTAATTGCTGGTGTTTCTGTCGCGTCAACAGTTACCATTTCTACGTATAATAATGGGACCTTAGTAGATAATCAAGTTGTTGTTTCCAGTTTGCTGGGTTTAGACTTAGATTTGGTAGGAGCAGATGGCTTAGCAACGGTTGGATTTATCTCAGATTTTGATTTCGATGAGATCAGAATAACATATACAGCTCTTGTGGGATTATTTGAAGGTCAAGTCTATCATCCTGTAATCCAGAAATTCTGTTCTGGACCAGATACCCCATGTAATGAGGTTACTACCATAACGAGTCCAGCTCATCCTTTATCAATAAGTGAGGAAAATACTGGTCTTACAGGTGTCGCATGTCTTGTCTGTAGCGTTGGTAATCCGAATAATCTTGTTAATGCAATTCCGAATGATTTTGCTTCCTTGAATGTAGATGTAGGACTCTTAGCAGGAGCACAAATTTCAGTTGAAAACGAAATAGATGATTATCCAGCAGGTACTTACGCAGGATTTGATATAGAAAATTCATCCCTTCTCGATATTGGGGTATTAGATAACATAACAATAAGAACTTACTTAGATGGTAGTCTACAAGAAACCAAAAATGGTGTGAGTGAATTAGCAGATGTGGGCAGCGGATTATTGTTTGGAAGTACACGTAGAATCGTTGGCTTTGTTACTAGTCTGCCTTTTGACGAAGTACAAATTGAAACTTATAACTTAGCAAGTGTAGATATAGGATCGACAAATGTGTATGGCTTGGTGATTCAGCGTTTTTGCAGTGGTCCAGATTTAGGTTGTAATGATTTGCAAGCAATAGCAAATCCAGAGCATCCATTATATATTAATCCAGATAGAAGCGGATTGTTAAGTGGTGTTTGTGTAGCATGTGGTGTGAGTAATGCACAGAATGTTATTAATGATGACGATACCGATTTTGCTAACATTAATACAACTGTAGGGGTGTTAAGTGATGTAGGATTATCAGTAAGAAATCAGATAGATGATTATCCAGCAGGAACCTATGCGGGTTTCGATGTTAGAACTACTGGTCTCTTAGATGTAACTCTTCTGGATCAGATAACAATCAATACTTATTTAGATGGTGTGTTGGTGGATAGTAAATCGGGGCAAAGTGAATTAGTTTCTGCGCAGACCTCTTTACTAACACCAAGTGAAAGAAAAACAATAGGATTTATTTCAGAGGGAACGTTCGATGAAGTTCAGATTGTTGTTGAAAATTTAGTTGCCGTAGATTTAGGAACAATTGAAGTTCACGGTGTAATCTTTTCTTCGTTTTGCGCGATTGAAATAGTTTGTGACACAACATTTTTCTTAACGAATACTAACTTCCCAGTTATTGTTGATTATTTTAAAACAGGAACTGATGGGGTAGCTTGTGTAGGTAATTCAGTAACTAACACAGACAATGTTATTAATAATGATCCGAATAGTTATGCAGAAATTACAGTAATTGCTGGCGTTGCATGTCCTGCATCATTAGCAGTATTAGATGCATTAGACTCTTTTCCGATAGGAAGTAAAGCTGGTTTTGTTATAGAAGTAACCGACCCTTTAATTCTTAACTTAGGAGTTGGTCTATTTGATAATATAATTATCGAAACTTATCTCAACGGAAACTTGCAAGAAAGTAGAACAGGAGTTTCTAATTTAATAGATGTTGAATTACTCTTCTTATATATCAATGATTTAGAAGGTCGTTTTAATTTAGGTTTCGAAACGACAAAAGTCTATGATGAAGTAAGAATTGTTGTTAATAGCCTTGTGGGAATTACGAATAAGGTAAATGTTTATTCAGCATTCGTAGATACTCGAGGTGCAACGGGAGACGGTTTTAATTGTTGTCCAGTTATAGCACCAGAGCTTTCAGCGACAACATTGACTAACGTTTGTGATACAAAAACAGTTGATATTTCGGCACTAGAAATAAGTACTGCTCCTAATAATTCAACTTTAGTTTGGTTCACAACTGATGAACCTACAGGAGAAGCTTATGCAACTCCAGGTCAAGCAATAGCAGGTAGCTATTACGCATATTATTATGATAGTGTAAATGATTGTTATAGTCCAGCTTCTGAAGAAGTTGTTGTGTCCATAATTGATTGTGCTGATTTAGAGATAGGAGTTGCGGTTGATGAAGCAACACCAGAAGTAGGTGATACAGTTACATTCACGATAACAATAACAAACAATGGACCGGATGGAGCTACGAATGTAGTAGGTTATGATACACTTCCAAGTGGGTATGTTTTTGTAGAGTCATCTACCGCTTCTGGTAGTTATGATGAAACGACAGGTCTGTGGACTATTGGTGGTCTAGCTTTAAATGAAAGTGTAACATTGACCATTAAAGCAGAAGTTGCTTATGGTGGTGAATATGATAATGCAGTTCATGTAACAGGGGATGAAGATGACAGTGATGATGCTAACAATCATGATAATATTGCTACAACACCGATAGATCCTTGTGATCCAGCTGGGCAATCGGTAGATGTCGATTGTGACAGTGATGGATTAACTAACAATGAAGAATTAACAGGAATAGATGATCCTAATACGATCCCTGATCCTAATGGTAATATGACAGATCCAGATGATCCAGACACAGATGGAGACGGAGTAACGGATGGAGATGAAGCAATCGATGAAACCAATCCTAATAATCCTTGTGAGTTCGATCCAACAAGTGTGACGCTTACACCAGAATTAGCTTTTGATGACCTTGATTGTGACGGAGACGGAGTAACAAATATAGATGAGCTTACAGATTTGACTAATATTTTAGATCCTTGCGATTTTGTTTTATCAAGTGTAAGTCAGAATGCAACTAGTACAGGCGATTGTGACGGTGATGGCGTAACGGATGCAGATGAGATCAATGGACTTGATGATGACTACAGTACTCCAGGAGACAATACCGATCCGAATGATCCATGTGATTTTAATATTGAAGATCAAGGTACACCTGGAGCAGGTTGGTTAACAGCAGATTGTGATGGAGACGGCGTAACAAATGGTGATGAATACGCAGGATTAGACGATGATCCAGCAACCACTGGAGATAATACTAATCCATTAGATCCATGCGATTATAATTTAGTTGATCAAGGCATACCTTCAGCCGAATGGTTAACAGCAGATTGTGATGGAGACGGAGCGACAAATGGCGATGAATATGCAGGATTAGATGATGATCCTTTAACAACAGAAGATAATACTAACCCGCTAGATCCATGTGAATACAATGTAGCAGATCAAGGCACACCGTCAGCCGCATGGTTAGGAGGTGATTGTGATGGAGATGGTGTGACGAATGGCGATGAGTATGCAGGATTAGATGATGATCCAGCAACCACCGGAGATAATACAGATCCGAATGATGCATGTAGTTTGAACTTAGCAGATGTAAGTCAGAATGCAACAAGTACAGGCGATTGTGACGGAGATGGAGTAACGGATGCAGATGAAATTAATGGAACAGATGGTGATTATAGCACTCCAGGAGATAACTCAGATCCGAATAATGCATGTAGTTTAAACTTAGCAGATGTAAGTCAGAATGCAACAAGTACAGGCGATTGTGACGGAGATGGCGTAACGGATGCAGATGAGATTAATGGAACAGATGGTGATTATAGCACTCCAGGAGATAACACAGATCCGAATGATGCATGTAGTTTGAACTTAGCAGATGTGAGTCAGAATGCAACAAGCACAGGTGATTGTGACGGAGATGGCGTAACGGATGCAGATGAGATTAATGGAACAGATGGTGATTATAGCACTCCAGGAGATAACACAGATCCAAATGATGCATGTAGTTTGAACTTGGCGGATGTAAGTCAGAATGCAACAAGCACAGGCGATTGTGACGGAGATGGCGTAACGGATGCAGATGAGATTAATGGAACAGATAGCGATTATAGCACTGGAGGTGATAATACTAATCCATTAGATGCATGTGATTATAACGTAGATGATATATCCGCAACGGTAACAGCTGATCAAAGCGGTTGTAATTTACTATATGCTATGAATGATATCAATGTAACCATTAAAGGAATTCCAGTAACAGGAAATGTATTGACAAATGATAGTGATCCTGAAAATGATGGTTTCGAAATTACAAAAATCATTACTGGTGGAGCGCTAAATCCTAGCCCAGGAGGTTCTTCTATATTATTACCGAGCGGAAATTCACTTGTTATGGGTTCAGGAGGTAACTACGTATTCACACCTTTATTTGGATTTATAGGAGAAGAAAAGTTTTCATACATCATATGTGATGAAGGTGAACCAGAAAAATGTGATACTGCTGATGTGGTGATCAATGTTTCACCACTGCCAATAGAAATGAATAATGCACCAATAGCTAATGATGATAATGGACGTACTCCAAATGATGAAGCATTATCCGGAAATGTAATGTCGAATGATAATGATATAGATGGCGATGCTATTAGCGTAACCCAAGTAGTAACGCAACCGACGAACGGAACAATAACTATAGATCCAAATGGTGATTTTGTTTATACACCAAATTCTGGATTTGTAGGTAAAGATAAAGTAGAATACGAAATCTGCGACGATGGAACTCCTAGTGAGTGTGATAATGCAATACTTACAATAGTAGTTACAGAAACAGATGGTGAGAATGAAATCTACTGCAATGATGATTCAGGGATGGGGTGGTCTAATTCCAGTATTAACATACCTGTGCTAGAAAATGACACTGACCCAGAAGGTGATACACCAACCATCCCTGAAATCATTTCTGGTCCTAGTAATGGTACCGCTGTAGTGAATGCAGATTCAACAATTACGTATACTCCAGGAAATGATTATTCTGGAAATGATGAATTAGTCTATAGGATATGTGATGACTTAGAACCTACGGTTTGTGATACAGCAACGGTTTACTTCACAGTCTTTGAGAGAATGTGTCATGAACTAGAATTGAGCGTGTTCTTAGAGGGGCCGTATGATGCCAATACTGGGTTAATGACTACTAAATTGAATGAATTTCATCTTTTGCCTGGACAGGATGTAGATAATTTTATCCCAGGACTTGGTGTTGTAACACCTATCGGACAGCCATATAATATTGCCCCTTGGAATTATAATGGGACAGAAGGTAATAATTATGGGGAAGAAAGCACTAATCCAGGTAGCACACCTTACCCAAGTAATATAACTGATTGGGTTTTAGTTTCAGTTAGAGAGGCAGGAATTTCAGCGGCGAATGTAATGTGGACTTGTGCTGGAATGTTAGCTTCAAATGGTTCAGTTGAATTCCCAGAAGAGTGTCCATGTTTAGAACTTGATCCGTCAGAAGTGTACCATGTCGTAGTAGAGCATAGAAATCATCTACCGATAATGAGTAACGCAATTAGTCCGGCATTGGGCAACTTGAGTATAGACTTCACAACTACGGATTCATGGAAGTTTAATATTGGGTCTCCTCAAGAAGTTACCCAAAAATTGACAAATGGAAAGTTTTTAATGTATGCAGCAAATGGCATTCAAGGATCAGGGAGAACAGATATTAATTCATCGGATAACTCAATTTGGTTACAAGATAATTCAACAATTTTTCAATATAAATATGGTGATTTTGATTTAAATGCAGATGTGAATTCAGCTGATTTTTTCTTGTACATAATTAATGTTAGCCGTTTCAACATATTAAATTTTTAATCAGAACAAAAAAATAGAATAGCAATTTTCAATTGCGAAGTTTAAAATATTTTAAGTAAAGAAAAGAACTATGAAAAGTATAAAAACACTAATAATAATCATCACCTTAACGCTACCTATAGGTAATTTGTTTGGACAGGTATTAACAATTAATCTAGAGGAATCAGGAGGTGCATGTGGTTTAGCAACAGATTGTGAAAATGATGTGTTGTGTGTCGACATTGTAATGACGATTTCGGAAGCTAAGGAATTAAAGGCTTATAATATTTGGGTAACTTATGATCAGAGTAAGTTATCTAGGGACAATTTGGCTCTTAATGATAATTCAGGAGATGGAGATAACTCATGCATAATGAGTAATGGTGCTCAGGATACGGATTTGGAAGAGAGTCAAGGTGCATGGCGTGTAGCTGGAATAGAGGGTTCGTTTAACATGGTTGCAAATGTGCCTGCAACTGTACATACAATATGTTTTGCTGTGGAGGCTAATACACCACCAGGAGCTCTGAATGGAGAAATGATATGTGTAGGTGGAAGTCAAGCGGGAGGAGCGCTAACGACTACGGTAACTTTTTCAGATGTAACTTATGATGATGTGGCCACAGAAACCTGCTTGACATTAAATAATTCATTTACATCGTGCTCTTTACTACCTGTAGAACTAACTAAGTTCGAAGCAGAGAAAGAAAAAGACTATGGAATGCTGCATTGGGCAACTTCTAGTGAATTAAACAACTTGCATTTTGAAGTTGAAAGTTCTAACGATGGAAAAAACTTTGAAAAGATTGGTGTTGTGCTAGGAGCTGGTACTACTTCCGACTTGTCAACCTATGACTTTGTAGATAGAGCGCCTTTTACAGGTATCAATTTCTATAGATTGAAACAAGTTGACCTGAATGGAGCATTCGAATATTCTGATGTAAGAACACTGGATTTTAGAGCTAATGGTGATTATTATGTATTCCCGAATCCAGCGAGTGATCACATTGTGATCAAAACTTCATCGAGAGAGTTGGATGAAGAGGCGAAATTTCAGTTGTACAACGAGTTAGGCCAATTGGTTAAAAACGGAATGGTTTCAAACAATAGTAATGTTTCAGTTGCTGATTTAGATAATGGTATGTATATACTAAGAATTCTAGGAAGTAATCAGAATGTATTACTAAATCAAAAAATTAATATTTTAAAATAAATCATATCGTATTAGTAAAGGAGTGGTCATTCGTAATAGATGACCACTTTTTTAGTTTATGATCAATACTGAATTAGAAATCCCTTCATTATCTACCTCCATTAAGTCATTTTCAGGGTCTAAAACCCACTCACGACCAACGATAAACTTATAATAATGTTTGCCTGGTGGTAGTTCTAAAGTTGTAGTCCAGGTATTTCCATTCTTTTCTAAGGGAATGCTTTGATCATCCCAATTGTTAAAACTACCAGCAAGAAAAACCTTTCTGATATTTTCATCTGAAGTGAATGAGAATTTAATTTTTTCTCCGATTAAAAGGATCGAATTCCATGTCTGATGTTCATTTCTTAATTTGAGAGAGTTAAGAACATCATGAGTCCATTTGCCATCAATTATGAATTTGTATTCATAAATGCCAGGAGCTAATTCTAGATCTATCTGCCATCCATTATCTACTTGAATCATACTGATTTCTTCTTCATTCCAGTGGTTAAAAGTTCCAGCTAGAATTACTTTTTCAGCTCGTTGGTTCCCCTTTAGGAAAAACCGTGCATTTCCTTCTTCCGTAATTTGGAAAGGTATTTTTGGTTGAGTAGTAGTCGTATCTAATTGGGATCGAGGGCTTTGCCAGTATTCAGTGAATAGCAAGTACTTATCGAAAGGATCATACTCTTCCTCGAAGTCATCTAAAGGTTTTCTAAGCTCGAAAACGTTGCCTTGTATATAATGAAAAGTCCATTGATTGGCAAGCTTTTCAAAGCTGGATTTAGATTGAATCGCTTGAGATAATTTTAGAGAATCAAAGTCATGAACTAAAGAAAATTTTTCTGCATACAAAGAATCAAGCTTGTCGCTAGAGCATTGAAAAACAACCATGTCACCTTTTATCGTAAGCGTCACGCCACCTGTCTGCCCATAAGTCAAAATTGGCAAAAGAAAGAGAATCAAGTATGTCAGTAACCTTTTGCTATGTTCGTCCATAATAGATTTTGTGAAGGTATATCTTTTTCTGCTTATAATTAATACTGAAAATCCAAGGTGCAAGAAAACCATGTCCTAAGATGCCATCTAAGTTCGTCCCATATATTTGATTTAAATAATTCATGTTCGTTAAGATCGTTGCCATAGATGCGCACTTATATTTTTCACTCAATTTCAGTCTATATAATATGCCTGCTAATGCTTGCTTTTGTTTTCCATCGGCCCCAGATATATTTATACGATTGATGACTTTAAAGTTCTCCAGCACGTTTCGATTTCTTTTATTATCTAAGACATTATACTCTGCTCCAGTATCAATTCCCATTCGCTTCGATTCATCTCCTATTTTAACTTCGATAACGGGGATGAAGTTTCCTAGTGTAAAAGAAAAACTATCTATTTTTTCTTGAGTATGCGGTAGTTTTAAGATCATCTCCCCTTGATCATCTAGTTTAGAAAAAGTAACATACCTTTCTCGATAGTTTAGCATGATCTCATAATCTTTGATCACGTCGTAGCCGATTAATCCGAGAATTTTAATGTTCTTTTTATTTTCTATTTCGGTTAGGTCAATGTTTTCCGCTTCTAAATCATGAAATACCAATTGTTCCATTTCCATTTCTTCTACTTCGGATTTTCCGATTTTAGATACTTCTCCTGAAATGCCATATGCTGTATGATTGGAAACGGATGTTGGCGAAAAATATTGACTGTTGAGGACTAATCCATTGGCACCAGTATCAAGAATAAAGTTTCCTTCTTGATCACCGATTTTCGCTTTAAGAATAATTAGAGATTGATAATAATTAAAAGGTACGATGGATGAATATACATCTTGGGTTAATGCTTGAGAAAACACTAAGTCAACCGAAAAACAATTCGATACAAAGAGTAAGTTGATGAAAATAATTAGAATTCTCACACTGAAAGATAGCTTTTTCGACTATATCTATTAATGCATTTCGACGAACTGCATTTCGATCATATTTCGATAATGACCATCTTCTATCTTCATTAATTCATCATGACTGCCGAATTCTTTGATATATCCTTTATCTAAGACCAAAATTTTATCCGCATTTCGAATGGTACTAAGTCTGTGCGCGATTATGATAGAGGTTCTTTTTTGGATTAACTTCTCTATGGCATTCTGAATAATGGCCTCCGTTTCGGTATCGATCGAAGAAGTTGCTTCATCCAGAATCAAGATATCAGGATCGAAAACGAGTGCTCTTACGAAAGAAATAAGTTGGCGCTGTCCCATGCTCAGATTAGCACCGCGCTCCATTACTTTGTAGTCATATCCATCTGGCAGATTTTCGAGGAATGCGTCAGCTCCTATAGATTTAGCAGCTTGTTCTATTTTCTCCTTACTAATATCCTCATTTCGGAGTGAAATATTTTCGTAAACATTCCCATTGAATAGGAAAACATCTTGCAGCACAATTGCTATTCTGGATCGTAAACTGTCCAGATTAAATTCTCGAATATCGGTTCCATTAATAGAAATGGTCCCTTTCTGAATTTCATAGAACCTGTTCAGGATATTTATAATGGTTGACTTCCCGGAACCCGTACTTCCTACGATGGCCAATGTGCTACCTTCTTTGACTTCGAAATTGATATCGTGAAGCACATAATTTTCATCATCATATGAAAAAGAAACATCATCAAATTTGATATCGCCTTCTAGCTTCTCAATGTATATATTTCCTTTGTTTTCTATTTTATCTGTATTGTCGAGCACCTTGAATACTCTGTCCGCAGCGACCATTCCCATCTGAAGGGTATTGAATTTATCCGCTAACATTCTAATCGGTCTGAAAAGCAAGTCTAGATACATCGGGAAAGCGACTAGCGCACCGAATGAAACACTGCCAGATATATAACCTCCAGCTCCCCACCAGACCAAAAGTGCAAGTGAAAGTGCAGAGATAATTTCCACCACTGGATAGAAGACGGCATAATAGAGTATGGCATTAAGGTTAGCTTTTGTATAATCTCTATTGATTTTTTTGAATTTTTCGCGTTCTTGCTTCTCAGCATTGAAAATCTGAACGATTCTCATTCCTGTAATTCTCTCGTTCAGGAAGGCATTCATTTTACTGATTTGCGTTCTTACATTTTGATAGCTTGCTTTCACTTTTTCCTTGAAAACATAAGTAGCGAGCATCATTAATGGCATCGTAATTAGACATATCAATGTCAATTTTACAGAGGTGAAAAACATCAAACCTAGAACTGCGAAAATACTTAGAATATCTGCGACGATGGTGACAACACCTTGTGCGAATACATTATTGATCGCTTCTACATCATTAATCGTTCGGGTAGTAATTGTTCCAATGGGAGTAGTATCAAAAAATCTCAATTTAAGAGAAAGAATATGATTGAACACGCGAACCCTGAGATCTCTGATGACTTGCTGACCAAGTAGATTCACAGAATAGATAAAAATGTATTGCAGAATCACAGCGGCTAAAACGGCGGCTACGAATATGAGGGACATTCTGATTAATCCTGGAATATCGTTGTTGAAGATATGATCATCGACAATAATATTGATAAGGTAAGGTCTAATTGCCGAAATCGGTGCAATTACAACAGCAAGAATACCTACGGAAATGAATAATCCTTTGTAGGGCTTCGCCAGTTTCAGGATGCGTTTTAGTATTTCCCAGTCAAATTTGTTTCCTTTAGATTCGGACATATAGGCTATAAAAACAGGTTTTTGTAATTTTTGTTGCGGTCAAAGATATATAAATTTGTTGTTAGTCTTGAGTCGTGAGTCTTGAGTTGTGAGTCTTAAGTCGTGAGTCTTAAGTCTTAAGTCCAGAGTCTTTCATGTTTTTGGAAAATTAGGACTTCAAACTTCAGTGTGAGAAATAATTTAATCTCGGGTTAAATCCCAAGGTCCTATGGACATTATTCTTTAAAAGGATGAGGATTAATAGATAAGACAAACTTGATTTTCACACTGTTAAAGGACCTTGTATTTAAGTACCTTAAATATTCCCACAATTTCAAAGCCTCACGGGATGTGATACCATGAAATTGTGGGTGAAAAATGCTAGAGGTCTAGCACACTAATCTATTTTTATAAATTTGACGATCTCATTCTTTACTTTTAAATAATAAATACCACTATTTAGGCTTGCAACATCAATAGAATAATTATTTACTTTTCCAGAATTTATTAATTTCCCTTCCGCATTAAAAATTGAAAACGGAAGGTTGTTCAGTTCTCTATTGATTAATAGCGAATACTTTGTTGGGTTTGGTGAAATCTCTAATGTTTCTTTAGGTAATGCGTTACTCACAGAAGATAAAGTAGTAACATAATCTCCCGCATGACTCGTTGAACCTTTATATCCATTGAATAGAATCGTGGAGCCATTGTAAGGAACTTCTAAGTCAAACACATTAATAAATGCAGAATCAGGACTTGCACCATTAAATTTCAACTGATAAGATAGTGCTGTTAAATCCAACATACCATCATTATTTACATCTGAAAGATATGCTCCATTAGTAAATGTGAATCCTTTAACTTCTATTGGGAAATTTTCAACTTCCTCCTGAGTTTCGACATGATAAGCATGAATGAATCCATTTCCATCTACACTTGTCTTCGAACCTGTGATAATCTCAAAATCTCCATCATCATCGACATCAGCAATAGAAATAACACCTTCTGATCCTGCATACCCTTGAATAGGAAAGCCATCCAATGCGTTGCCCTCATGGTCGTAACCTAATAGTATTCCACCTTCTACTAAATCAGAAGTGTAAGGTCTACCGTAAAAAACTTCTAAGTCACCATCACGATCTATATCACCTACAGCCGGAGTCGCATAAGTCCAGATGTTGTCATAATCTGGCCAATTTTTAAAGTATTCACCATCAGCACCAACTACGATGGTTCCAGGGATGTCGTTATGTCTTGCTGTTATGATTTCCATGTTGTCATCACCATCTAGATCTGCAAGAACTGGTGATTGATAAGAGAATTTAGCTCCTACTTCTTCTAGAGGAAATCCAGGAATAACTTGTCCTTCCGCATCAAAAACATACAGCGCAGTAGTAGAGCAAGTGACCAATTCCATAACGCCATCGCTATTAATATCCGCTACGGAAGGCGTAAAAGCTGGAGTACCAGGAACAGCAACTGGCCAGTTTTCACTGATTGAAACTGCTGAGTGATCTAAGGCATGAACCTGACCAGATGATCCAGAAATTCTTTCTGAAGCAATGATTTCTAACGGACCATCACCATTAATATCAGCAAGTGTGATTCCATTTAGAAAGAAATGATTGCTAAGATTTAGGGGCCACCCTTCTTGCAAGTTTCCTTTGTGATCGAAGAGATATACATTTCCAGTGACAGGAACACCATAAGTCTGAACTGCAATTTCTAAGTCGCCATCTAAGTCTATATCGGCGATAGCAGGTGGGAAATTAGATGTACCTTCTAGTTGATATGACCACAGAACTTGTCCCGCTGAACTGAGAACATAAAGTGTTTGGTTTAAGCAAACGGCTATTTCAGAAGTGCCATCATCATCGAGATCGGCAATAGATACATTTCTGAAATTTTTAAAACTAGGGTGCGCCAGAGAAATAAACGGGAATCCTTCTAATTGTGTGAAAGTTGACCTCGTCTGCGCCTGATGATCGAAAGGGATATTTAATTTCTTTACAGTAATATTTCCGTTTTCATCGATTTCGGCGACTCTAGTATCTTGCGCAATGGATACCATAGCAAATGTAATAAGCAATAAAAGTGTTGCAATTTGTTTCATTAGTGTGTATTGTTTAGTTAAAAAAGATTAATTCTACTATAAATTTTCCATATATAAATTTAGAAAAACTTTAAGAACTCTTCACTTAGGGGAAGCACTATTTTATGTAAAGATGTATTATATGTCTCTTTCACTTTGCATGAGGTGTAATCTCAAAAAACAAGTTAAGAATCTTTTTGAAATGCATTTGGTTAGGTTTATTTTTCAAAACTTAATCACTAAAGCACTATTCTTATGGGAAATTTCTAGTTTTATTTTTATTTCTATTAGCATGTAATTCGAATTCTGTGAATAAAATCAAAAGTGAAAAGTACGGCAATGCCCAGATATTTACCTTGTCCAACGATAATGGTTTAATGGTTAAGATCACCAATTACGGTGGAATTATCCAATCTATTTTGGTCCCAGATAAAAATGGGAAGGTCTCGGATATTACTATAGGATTTGATAGTTTGAGTGGATATGAACAGATCCATCCTTATTTTGGTGCGACCATTGGTAGGTATGGGAATAGAATTGGGAATGGGAAATACACACTAGAAGGCGAAGAATATAAATTGGCAACTAATAATGGTCCGAATCACCTTCATGGAGGGATTAAGGGTTTTGACAAGAGAGTGTGGAATGCAAAAGTAGAAGGAGAAGAATTAAAACTTTCCCTCCTTAGCAAGGATATGGAAGAGGGTTATCCAGGGAATCTTGAAGTGGAAGTGAAATTCAAATTAGATAATGACAATAAGTTACACATCGAATATACTGCAACAACAGATAAGGCTACGGTGATTAATCTGACGAACCATTCTTATTTTAATTTAGGAGGTGAGAGTACGATTTTGGATCATAAATTGAGAATCGATGCCGATAAAATGACAGCTATTGATGCTACATTAATACCTACAGGAGAACTTGCTGATGTGGATGGAACACCATTTGATTTTAGGTCAATGAAGGTTATCGGTAAGGATATTGAGCAAGATAACGAGCAATTGGTTAATGCAGGTGGATATGACCATAATTTTGTTTTGAATGCGCCGGATATAAATCATGTTTCGGCTGAAATATATCACGAAGGTTCTGGAAGATTTGTAAAAGTTTATACCGAAGAGCCAGGTATCCAGTTTTATTCAGGTAACTTCTTAAATGGAACACTGGAAGGTAAAAACGGAGAGATGATCAACAAGCATAAAGGAATGTGTCTAGAAACGCAGCACTTTCCAGATAGTCCTAACAAGGCAAATTTTCCAAGTACCGTCTTGAGGCCAGAAGATGTTTATCAAACGAAGACGATTTATGAGTTTGGTGTGAGGTAGTCATAAGTCTTGAGTCTTGAGTCCTAAGTCGGGAGTCGGAAGTCAGGAGTCTTGAGTCATAAGTCGTAATTTCTTAATGAAACAACCTGAAAGCTATTCTACCCAATTTAGTTTTGAACTCTGAACGCGCTGAAGAGATCACGCCTCTAATCGTTTTTTGATTAATTCTAGATTGAACAGGATAAGGGTAGACACGACTTTCGATTTTAGAAATAGGAATGCCCGCATGCTTTGCCAGTTGCATTTCCTGCAGAAGCTCCCCTGCAATAGGCGAAATCATACTTCCTGCGAGAAGTTTTCTACTTCGAACATTAGATTTGTTTTCCATCCACAAAGAAGTGTGGCCATATTGGTATTCTTGAATAATAGCTCTGTCGTCGTGATCGAAGGACTGGTCTTGACGGTAGTAACTGATCTTTTTTTCATCCATTTCCGGTTCGGTATATCCAAAATGTGCTACTTGTGGATCCGTGAATGTCACCCAGCTCAAGTCTTCTTTTGTGTTCTTGACTTTGAAAACAGGAATCAATAAGTTTCTCCAAAGCTGTCGAACCATCTTTTCCGCTCCATGAGAAAGCATGTACGTTCCAGCGGCATCTCCTATGGCATAAACCTTCGGATTGGTTGTCTGCATATATTCATCAACTTTGATCTTTCCTCTTTCCGTCAATTCTACACCTGCATTTTCAAGACCTAAGTTTTTAGTATTGACAACACGACCAATTGCCATTAATGCGGCATCAGCAGGAATTGATTTTGTAGAACCGTCTTTGAATTCAATATGTGCTTTCCCATCTGAAAATGATTTAACCGTCGCGTTACAGAATACATCGATGCCTTCTGCTTCGAATTGAGCTTGTAAAACCGCAGAAATCTTAGGTTGTTCTTTATCCAGGATTCGGTCACCACGATTTACGATGGTCACTTTGCTTCCGAGCCTTGCAAATGCCTGTCCCATTTCACATCCGATCGGTCCACCTCCAATAACTACAAAGTTTTCAGGTAGTTCTTCACAGTCGAAAAACAGCGTTTCATTCGTATACATTTTGATTTGATCAGCGCCTGGAATATCGATCATTCGCGGACTTGAACCAGTACAAAGTAATATGATCTTGGCTTCTAATTTTTTACCATTGACCTCAACTGTATTCTTCCCAGTTAGTTTGGCTTCGCCAATGATTACTTCATATCCTTGATTACGCAAAGCATCCGCATTTTCACCATCTCTTATTACCTTTTGCTTTTCGTGAACATACGAAAGTACCTTTTTCATGTCCGCCTTTCCCTCTATTTTTAATCCAAACTGGGTGGCCTTTTTAGCTTCGTGGAAGTGTTGAGCGATGTGTATAACTGCTTTGCTGGGAACGCAGCCATAATTGGTGCAATCTCCTCCGAAATGATCAGGATCTTTTTCTATCAAAACTGTTTTTAACCCAATGGTATTTGCTACACCCGAGTTTCCAAGTCCAGCACTTCCCGCGCCAATAACAATTACATCGTATTTTTCCATATAGAAAAGGTATTAAAGAAATAGGCTTAAAAGATAGTTATTAATGAGTTTTTTGTGACTTCAACAACATAATTGTGTGATATTTCTTCTAGATTATTACTGAAAATCTTTAATAAAACCTTTGTGCTCATATTTCTTGTTGAGATTAAAAGTAATTTATAAGGCTATAATTTGTTAAGGTATCTCTGATAAAAATCTGAATCTTTAGAAATGACAATTCTTGACTCTTTAATTGAGATTTCATTAATCTCTTGATCTGTTGTGGCAATTTTTTTCGGTAAATCAAGTGTGTGAATACTGTCAAAACCTTCATTTATTAAAAATTCAGACAGCTTTTTGGGAAGATGTGCATCAACTATAAATTTCATGCAACTAAACTGCTTATATTTTTTACTTTAGAAAGTTCCGCAGCAAATTGTAGGCTTGCCAATAGATCTTCCTCTTCTAAGTCTTCATAATCTTCCAATATCTCTTGGTGTGTCATTCCAGAAGCCAATAACTCTAAAATAAATTGAACCGGATATCTTAAACCTCTTACACAAGGTTTCCCATGACAAATATTTTGGTCAATGGTAATTCTAGATATGAAATTTTTAACTTCCAAGGCTAATGATTTTTTAATTCCTGATAGTTTAAAGTTAATCTATTTTAAACAGTATATCAATTATGTAAACGATATATAAACTGTTTTCAGTTCCTTTTTATAATGGGAGGTGAAAAAAATATCCCTAATTAAAAGAGTTTTTAATCTTGAATGGTTTTTCAAAGTATAAACCTAACGTCCATAATAACTTGTAATCGTAGACTTAGCTAAAATATGTGCATTAGCCATAAACATAATCATGGCTGGCTGCGTCCCATCTTCGATATCTAATTCCTCCGTGTCTAAAGCATAAACAGTGAAATGATAAGCGTGGGCAGGATCTCCTGGAGGAGGACACGCACCATCATAGCCTAGTTTGTTGTAATCATTTAAGCCTTGCACAGCATTTTCTGGATATTCCTCGATTCCAGATTCAAATTCAGTTATGCTTGCTGGTATATTAGCAATACACCAATGCCACCATCCACTTACGGTAGGTGCATCAGGATCATAACAGATCACCAAAAAGCTCTTTGTTCCTTCAGGAGCATTTTCCCATTTTAAATGAGGAGATAAATTTTCGCCGCCTGCTCCGAATTCATCGAAAACATGTTTTTTAGTCATTTGACTCTGAAGGTCGTTACTTGATAATGTGAAATTTTTCATTTTAAATGTTGTTATGAAGTTTCAAATGTTATTGTCCGAAGGTAGGATGTAAAATTGACAATCAAAAAAGAAATACCGTCATTATTCTGCGTTTCATTTCCCATCTTGTGCTTTCGTAATAACAGCAATCCAGCCACCTTTGTAGGGAGCATTAATGGAGATTATTTCTCCTCCTTTTAGCTTTCCTCTACCTTTAGGAAGCCAAATTCCCTCCGTAATACTAATCCAATCGATCTGAAAGTCATTTTCAGTTCCCGAAAGATCAAGACTGACTTCACCGTCGTATGGAAAGTAAAGAACATAATTTTCTCCCGGTACAGCTGCGAGATATGCTTCATTCGCTTCTCGATCAGAAAGTAATTCCATATGGGGCGAAACATCCCATAATTTAATTTTACGCTCTAGCAATCGGGCTGCTTTTATACTCGCAATTGCTCGGTCATTCAGCCCATTTCCTGCATCAGGTCGGTGAAACCTGGAACTTGCAGAACCTGCCAGAATATTCCTCCAGAATCGTTCAACCCCATCCTCCAGGCCGCCAGTTCCAAAGGCTTTATAGCCTCCGCCGTAGATTTTCGTGTGGTTACTCGGTCTCGGATGTTTTTCATTTACTTTCTTAAGGAGGTATAACAACTCATTCCAGTGATCATCACCAAAATTTCGGCTATTAACTTGAGAGATATCTGCAAATTGGTAGTGTTCCGCATCTTCAAAAATGACTGCACTTTTAGTCGCTTTTTCTCCTAGGTAAGCATCGTCAAACATATCCGTGACATAGACTTGAACACCATTTCGCTTAGCTTCTTTCTGGATGAAATCAATCCAGTATCGTCCCCATTCTGGAGCCGTAGTCGTTTCATTGTTCATGCAATAAAGGACATGGTTATATTTAAGCGTATATGACAGCATTTTGCTAACGAAAGCTTCTTGAAAAGCTCGAATTAAATCTAGTTTTTCGGTGTACAATTTCATTCCTGGGATCGTATGGAAGAAAGGTTGCTTGTCTCTTGACGGATGTTGAGGATACTTTTCGTCAAATCCTACTTCTTCATAAGTGTAATTATTATTGAGTCTTGGATTCCATGGACTGATTTCCCAAAACGTCTTTGAATAATCAAAGCGATCCCACACTTCTATTTGCACGATAATATCTCTTTCTTTGGTCCAATTCAACATTTTTTCGAACCGATCCCAGTAGTCATCATTCCATTTATTGAGATCGAAAGTGCCATCACTTAGTAGTTGATAAGGTTTTAGGTCTAGCCCTTCTCGTTGACTCATTGTATTTCGGAGGTAATTCCCTCCGATTGCCTGAATTTCATCTAGATGTTCTAACAAATTATCCGCTAAGAAAAGGTGATCGGTCTTGCTGCCACCTAGAAGCAGAACGGGTTCTCCTTGGTATTGCCAATAAGTGACATTTTGTGTCCAGGGTTGGAGGCCTGCCGCATTGTTACTTGGTAAAATTTGTGCAATAGAGTGTGCGCAGCTTGCTAAGATTAGAAACAATAAAATTTTAATTCGAATGCTATGAAACTTGCTAATCATGTAGGTTGTGTTTAGCCCGAATATAAGTATCCTTTGGTTAAATGTAGAATGAAGTAATGTTTCATTATTCTTGCAATAACATATTTCGTTCTCTTAAAAGCTTAGCAAAAAAAGTGTGCGCTTCTATTTTGCTTCCATCCGATCTGTATAAAATTGCATTGTTTTTATCTAAAATGATATAGGTGGGGAAAGTTGTGATTTGTAATTTTCTGATAAGCGCTTCTTTACCTAATTCTATATGCTTTATCTGTAGTGGGAGTAAATTTTCAATATAGTATTCTTCTGATTCCTTTAGTTTTCCAGATTGGTAAGTCAAATAAGTCTTTAGATCAAAATCTTCTTTAACCCTAAGCTCATTCATTTTTATTAATTTAGGGTTTTCGGCTTTGCAAGGTCCACACCAATATCCACCGAAATATAAGACTGTTAACTTGTCTGATACGTGGAATGAGGTGTCAATATAAGTGTTAGGTTTATATCCATAAATTTTGCTTTCTTTCTTTTGACTTGCGAGATTTATAGTCCGATTTTCTTTATCGTAATCAACAAACGAATAAACAACAGAATCATTAGATGAAAAATCTTCTGCTATTTTGTAATAGTATACCAAGTCATTAAAGTTAAATGCTATCGAGTCAGATACTGCAATGGAAGCTCCCATGTGATAAGGCCAAATCGTAATGTGTTTTTGTAATTCAGGAACATATCCATATTGAAAATGACTTAATTTGAATTTTAGAAATTGGTCATTGACATTAAGGTATTCAACACTTGCGCTTAGATAGCTACTTTCCTGCTTATGCTGAAAATTTAAAATTAGTGTGTCTAATTCAGAAAAGGCTTTGTTTTTAAGCTTATTGCTATTAATAATTTCAATCTTTTTCTCTTTACTAATTGGGTCAAGATAGCTGTACATATAAATTGGTCTGTACAATTCCTGTATGGCAGAATCTAGATAGGGGAACATACTATTTACTTTTAGAACATATCGATGTTGTACTGAATTTTTGGATTCTATATTTTGCTCGATTTCTGCTGGTAAGCTGTCGGCGATAGGTTGAATATATGTCAAAAAAGATGTTGAAATAAAAGTATCTGTTAAGGCAATTTGATGTTGACCTTGAAGAAGTGTGAAGTTTAGTAATAAGAAAATTGCTAAGACATTTTTCATTTGAATTATTGCTGAATAGTAATTGAAATTAGAATCTTTTTGGTCAATGTCTAGTTAGCTTTTAAATCTTGATCTCTACTTATAACGAAAAATCTTGCTGTTAATTTTTACAATATAACTTTATCAAAATTGGCCTGGTGTAAAATTGACATTTCGAAAGGAAGTTTTGCTATTCTTTTAAGCCTTTCTTCGCTGCATCTTTGCAGTATTAAATAACGAATTAAAAATTTATAAAATGAAATACATTAAATTATTTACCCTTTTAGCTGTTTTATTTATAGGAACAAACTTACAAGCACAGACGTCTGAAAAAGATGTAACGATTATCGAATTGACTCAAGTAGAAGGAGAATTTGAAACAAACAATCTTTCATTGACGCCAGGAAAATATCAGTTTAGAATTGTGAACAAAGATGTTGACAAAGATTTAGGATTTGTGATTCAGAAAGCAGAAGATGCAGGAAAAGATGTGATGAAAACGGCATTAAAAGATTCATTTTCTTCGGAATTAGTGAAAAAAGGAGAAGCGCAATACACAGGAGTTGTAAATCTAACTTCTGGAAGTTATGTATATAGCTGTCCACTTAACCCGACACCACATTATAAGATAGAAGTAAAATAGGTTTTGTTAGAGCGTTTTTTAAACTTGAAAAGAATCGCAGCTGTTAGAGTTGTGATTCTTTTCTAATTTTATATGATATGATCTACACCCATTCAGATTCCAAAATTGATTCCATCCTTCATCTAATAAAAGAGGAAACTGCTTTTGGGAAAAAAGTACTTCGGAATTCCGACGCCTTGTTAACGATAGTCTGGAACAGAGGAAAAGCTCAAGAAGCAATTATAGATGATGTAAGTTATAATTTTCCTGCTCAGACGATTTTGCCATTGATGGCGAATAATACCTTTGAATTTTCTAATGCCGAAGACTTGATCGTGTGGCAGTTCAATAGGGAATTCTACTGTATCGTAGATCATGATAAAGAGGTTAGTTGTGCTGGATTTTTGTTTTATGGTAATAGAGAATTGTTGTTTATCGAATTAGATCATACCTATCAGAAGAAATTGGATGGTTTGGTTCAGATATTTGAAGATGAGTTTGAAGAAAGCGATAATATTCAAGGTGAAATGCTAAGAATGCTTTTGAAAAGGTTGATAATTCTGACCACTAGGATCGGCAAGCAGCAATTTATTCCGGATGATATTGTTGATACGGAATCGGATTTGATAAGGTCATTCAATATGCTCGTGGAAAACAATTTTCGGGAGATGCACCAAGTTCAGGATTATGCAGAATTGTTGAACAAGTCTCCTAAGTCATTGACCAATTTATTCGCAAGGTACAATAACATGCCACCGCTTCAGGTCATTAAAAATAGGATTGTAATCGAATCAAAGCGCCTGCTTCGATTTTCAGATAAGTCCTCTAAAGAAATATCTTTCGAACTAGGATTCGAAGATCCCGCAAGTTTCAGTCGCTTCTTTAAAAATCAAGTAGGCATCTCTCCGACGGCTTTTCAGAAGCAGTACCTGTAGGGAATTTGTGAGCTCATAGGATCACTGATGGTCTCACATGGAGTGAGGCTATCAAGTGATGCGTTTTGAAACCGCGCAAGTCCATACGATCATTAAATGCGATACAAAGATCTTGCTCTTCAATAATTAAAAAATGAGAAATTTTAAACAAAAGGTAGATTTATTAGTTAATTAATCGTAATATTACGATAAGTTAAAAATTATGGGTACTTCGAAAACAGAAAAATTTACCAAAGAGCAGAACGAAATTGCTTCGATCGCCAAGACTTTAGGACATCCTGCACGAATTGCTATACTCCAACATTTAGTAAAAGTGAATTCATGCATTTGCGGTGATATAGTAGATGAAATAGGATTGTCACAGTCGACTATATCTCAACATTTAAAGGAACTGAAACGAGAGGGAATTATTAAAGGCGAAGTAGAAGGCAGGAAGGTTTGCTACTGTATTAATACGGAAAGGCTAGATATTGTTAGTACCATTTTTAACGGAATGTTTAAACGTTTTTCTTGCTGCTAATTCATTAAGTTGAAGTGCAGTTATTTTAAAAATTTGAATTAAAATTAAAGAGTTATGAAGATCAATGAATTAAAAGATATCCTGAATCAGAACACAGAAATTGCTTTCGAATTGCCAGATGGAACTTTGGTGCCGTCACATTTTCATGTAACAGAAGTTGGAAAGGTAAGCAAGCATTTTATTGATTGCGGTGGTAAAATTCGAAATGAGGAAGTTGCAAACTTACAATTATGGAATGCTGATGATTACGACCATAGACTTCACCCGGAAAAGATGTTGAAGATCGTTGAGCTTTCTCAAGAAAAGTTAGCGATTGGTAATCTAGATATTGAAGTAGAGTATCAAGGGGAAACGATCGGGAAATATGGTTTGGACTTTAATGGAAAACATTTTATATTGACGAATAAATTTACTGATTGTCTAGCGAAAGAGGAATGTGGCGTACCGGCTTTTGATCTTTCGAATATGGCGGCAAGTAATTCTTGCACACCAGGCGGAGGTTGCTGTTAATTCCTGATGTTAGCGTTTTCCGCGATGACATCAGTGTTTTGAGAAAAGATCTAACATCGCTTGGAGCGCTGTCAGATCGAGGCAGTTGCTGTCAGATTGATTGCCTTGATGTTAGCGCTTTCCGCGATGACATCAATGATTTTAACAATGGTAATTAATGGAGTTTAAAGAAATCAATGAGACAAATTATTCCCAAGTTGCGTCGATATACTTAGAAGGGATTGCAACAGGAATGGCAACTTTTGAGACAAGTGCGCCAGAATGGAAGAATTGGGATAAAGGACACTTACCATTCGGAAGGATAGCACTTTATGAAAATGAAAAAATGCTTGGTTGGGGCAGTTTGTCTCCAGTTTCAAGTCGATGTGTCTACGGAGGAGTTGCAGAAGTAAGTGTTTATGTTGGGCAAGATGCAAGAGGGCAGGGCGTGGGTAGGCGAATTCTTGAGCAATTGGTTAAGATCAGTGAAGAAAATGGATTGTGGACATTGCAGTCTGGAATTATGCGCGAGAATATTGGTAGTATAAATTTGCATATAAAGTGTGGTTTTAGAGAAATTGGTTTTCGGGAAAAAGTTTCCCAACTGAATGGCGATTGGAAAGACAATGTACTCATGGAGCGACGGAGTAAAGTAGTAGGCGTATGATGTTAGCGCTTTCCGCGATGACATCAATGCTGCTAGCAAAGATCTAACATCGCTTGGAGCGCTGTCAGATCGAGGAAGTTGCTGTCAGATATAAATCACCATCAGATCAAGTAAAATAGGCAAGTAATGAATTATAAAAGCAAAAGTATTCGCTCATTCATAGGAGCTAAGGATTTCGAAGAATCCAGACAATTCTACACAGAATTAGGGTTCTCCGAAATTCCTATTTCGCATAATATGGTCGTATTTAAGGTCAATGAAGATTTAGCTTTTTACTTGCAGAAAGCTTATGTCAAAGATTGGATCGATAACTCCATGCTTTTTTTAGAAGTTGAAGATTTAGATGCTTGTTTTGAGGACGTTAAAGCTAGAAACCTTACAGAGAAGTATGACAAAGTAAGGCTTTCGGAGATTCAAGTCTTAGAATGGGGTAGGGAGTTTTTCCTACATGATCCAAGTGGTATTCTATGGCATTTCGGCAGCTTTAATTCCTGATGTTATCGCTTTCCCCTGATGTTATCGCTTTCCGCGATGACATCAATGGTGTGAGAGATCTAACATCGCTTGGAGCACTGTCAGATCAGAATGTGCTGTCAGATCGATACCATCACCCTCTCCTCAAATCCAATGTATGCGGAAACTCCTTACTCACCGGGATTTGTTTTACTTCTATTTTTTCCTTTATATCCTTATTTACAACAACATAGCTTCTAGTAGGCGCATCTAAATTACTCGGGTTCTCAATCTTCGCTTCCGATTTCGGTGAATGATTGAAGTCCCAAAATCTAGTTGTCCGTCTTGATTCCGCCTCCAGACTATTCACTGGAAAAGTATCATAACTTCGACCTCCAGGATGCATAACATGGTAAGTACAACCACCGATAGACCTAGCATTCCAAGTATCATAAATGTCAAAGACCAAAGGTGAATTCACATCGATCGTAGGGTGTAATGCAGAATAAGGCGCCCATGCTTTATATCTTACAGAGGCTACATATTTTCCATTATAAGGCGTATTAACAAGCGGAACTTCTACTGAATTACACAATACCTTGTAGCGTTCATGATTGAAGTTCTCAACAACCACTTCTATGCGTTCTACAGAAGAATCAACATATCTAGAAGTACCTGAACTCGTCATCTCCTCTCCAAGTACAATCCACGGCTCGATTGCTGAACGAAGTTTGAGATTTACACCTTGAACATTAACTTGTCCGATCATCGGAAACCTAAACTCAAGAAATGGCTCAAACCATTCTTTTTCGAAAGCAATTCCAGCGGCATTTAGATAATCGACAACTTCATGAATATCTTCTTGTATAAAATGATGCATCATCCACCTGCTATGAAGGTCGGTGCCCCAATGAATAAGCTTATTCTTATATGGATTTTTCCAAAATGCCGCAATTAATGATCTTATCAACAATAACTGCACAATATTCATCTCCTTGTGCGGTGGCATATCGAAACCTCGTAATTCTAAGATGCCTAATCTTCCCGTGGAAGAATCCGGGCTATATAATTTGTCAATGCAAAATTCTGATCTATGTGTATTTCCAGTTAAATCTGTAAGCAAATTCCGCAGTAAGCGATCGACCATCCAGAATGGAGGATTTTCATGTTTTTCTAGCTCTGCAAATGCAATTTCCAACTCATAAATATTGTCTGGTCTTCCTTCATCCACTCGAGGCGCTTGACTTGTAGGCCCTATGAAGGCGGAAGAAAACAAATAAGAAAGGGATGGATGATTCTGCCAGAAAGCTAACATTGACCTTAATAAATCTGGACGTCGTAGCATCGGACTATCTGCAGGCGAAACTCCACCTAATGTAATGTGATTTCCTCCTCCAGTTCCGGTGTGCTTCCCATCTAACATAAACTTATTCGTCCCAAGGCCGATTTCTCGTGCTTCACTGAAGAGCGTGTTGTAGATGTCTAATAACTCCGGCCAAGAATTGGCTGGATGAACATTGACCTCGATTACTCCAGGATCAGGTGTTACCGCTAATTTCTGGATATGTTTGTTAAATGGTGGCTGATAACCTTCTATGATAACAGGCATTTCTAATTTCTGAGCACAATACTCAATGCTATAAATGAGATCTAGAAATGCATTGATCTCCTCGAGTGGTGGTAGAAATAAATGCAAATTTCCACTCACTACCTGCGCGCACATTGCCGTCTTGAAAACCTTCTCGGTTAGTGCGGGATTTGGGTTTTTACTTCTAGTAGTAATGGTCTTTAGAATGTCCTCCTTTTCAAGTAAGACCGTTTCAGTATTTAATGGATCAGCAGGTACTTCTATATTTTCTACACTTTCAGACTTAATTGAAATTCGATCTAAAGGTAGGCGATATCCTATTTCTGAATTACCAGGAATTAAGAATAATTTTTCTCTTTCAAATTCCCACTCGCATGAAATCCACTTGTTTTTATCTAGATCCCATTGCAAGGGAAGAACAGAACCATCTGCATCGTCTAACCCTTTTTTAAGTAAATTTTCTAAGGTTTTTCTTTCCAGACTTTGGTCCTTCATATCTTTTAAGTCCACAGGCAGATTGGCCTTAGACCAGAGATAATAGTATTTGTCCTCGTAAGCTGGCATGGCACTGCTTTTCGCTAAGCCGAGACTGGCTGTCAATGCCTCCATAAACTTGCCTGCGTCACTGCTTTTCAGTTTGCCTTCTGTATTGGGGTCACCGATTAATTTGTCGTTAGACCAAAGTGCTTTTCCGTCTTTTTTCCAATAAATCGAATATTGCCATCTTGGAACTGGTTCGCCAGGATACCATTTCCCTTGACCAAAATGAAGTAATGTTTTCTTGGCAAATTTTTCCTTTAGTTCATGTGCCAATTTTAGAGCTAGAACTCGCTTGTCTTTTCCGTCTGCTTCCGTATTCCATTGCTCCGATTCCATATCTGCATCTGAAACAAAGGTTGGCTCCCCTCCCATTGTCAGTCTGACATCACCTTCCGTGAGTATCTTGTCCACTTCGAAACCTAAATGATGGATTTTTTCTATTTGGTGATCGGTATATGGCTTTGTAACTCTTGGCGTCTCGTAGATTCTTTCTACTGAATTCGCGAAGTCAAATTTAACTGTTGTTACCTCTGTTGCTCCAGTGATAGGTGATGCACTAGAATAGTGTGGCGTACACGCTAGGGGAATGTGACCTTCACCGGCAAATAATCCACTCGTAGCATCTAGTCCGATCCAGCCAGCTCCAGGTATAAATATCTCCACCCAAGCATGTAAGTCTGTAAAATCTTCTTCTGGTCCTGATGGTCCCGTTACTGATTTTTCATCAGCTTTTAGTTGCACCAAGTAACCAGATACAAACCTTGCAGCAAGTCCAAAGTGTCTAGCTAACATTACAAACAACCAAGCAAAATCACGACAAGAACCTAATTTCTTACGGAGTGTTTCTTCTGCCGACTGCACACCAGGCTCCATTCTTACGGTATAATCCAATAAGTTATAAATATGCATGTTCAAGGAAACAAGAAAGTCAACAATTGACTGCCCTTTGTACTTCTGACATTGTTCAAAAAGAGCCAGTAAAAGCGGCTCACTTTCTGTAATTTCTAGATATGGACGAAGCTCTTGTTTGGTAATATCATCATAGTCGAATGGAAAAGTCTCCGCACTTTCTTCTACAAAAAAGTCAAATGGGTTTACCGAAACGAGTTCAGCGAGGACTTCTACATTGATTTCAAGACTAGATATTTTCTCTGGAAAGACAACTCTTGCCTGATAATTACCGAATGGATCTTGCATCCAATTGATAAAATGACCTTCAGGCTTTATATTTAAGGAGTATCCAGAAATCTTAGTTCTTGAATGTGCAGCAGGCCTTAATCTAATGATCTGAGGCCACACCTTTATAGGGCGATCGTATGTGTATTTAGTATTATGTCTTATAGCTACTTGGATTCCCATGATGTTTTTGCTTAAAACATGAAAGTTAACAAAGATTATCTTATCTTTCAACTGTGATCACTTCATAGTAACTGTTGAGTCAGGATAATTTTTGATGCAATTCCTTATTGCATCGTAGACCAGCCGTGTATTCTTAGAAAATTTTAGCTGATAATAGATGATTAAAATAAAATATGAATAGTATTCTAGAGAATTATGAAGTAAAGGATAACACTTTTGATGAAGTGATAATGGAATTGAAGAAGAAAAATTCCTATTACCATGGTGTTATGGATAAGTTTAGTGAAATGGAGAAGAATGAATTCAAGTCTCTGAATGAAGCAGCTAAATTATCTTTTTTAAACCAAGGCGTAACTTATGCGCTGTATACTAAAGAGAAGAGTGAAGAGCAGATCTTTCCATTCGATCTGGTTCCAAGAATAATTAATCATGATGAATGGGAGGTGCTCGAAAGAGGAGTCATTCAGCGGAATACAGCATTGAATATGTTTATTCACGATGTGTACAATGATGGCAAGATACTAAAGGATAAAGTGGTCCCTGCTGAGCTGATAAAAAGTTCGGTTCATTATTGTAAATCAATGGAAGGCTTCTCGCCTCCTAAGAATATATATTGCCATATTTCGGGAACAGATCTAATCAGACATTCGGATGGAAATTACTACATCTTAGAAGATAATCTAAGGAGTCCTTCAGGCGTGAGCTATGTATTGATTAATCGTCAAGCCATGACCAGAGTGATTCCCAAAATATTTAATAATACACCCGTAGAGGCTGTTTCTGATTATTGCGAAGAATTGCTGAAGGCATTGTGGGGCGTTGCTAACAAGCCATTAGGCGAGATATTTTGTGCATTATTGACTCCAGGCGCTTATAATTCTGCTTACTTTGAACATACTTATTTAGCTCAGAAAATGGGCATCGAATTAGTAGAAGGGCGAGATTTATTTGTTGAAAATGATAAAGTTTATTTGAAAACAATCGGTAAGAAGATTCAAGTAGATGTGCTGTATCGGAGAATTGACGATGCTTATTTGGACCCAGAAGTCTTTAAAGCAGATTCTATGTTGGGTGTTCCTGGTTTAATGAGAGCTTACCTAAAAGGTAATATTACCATTGTGAATGCACCAGGGACAGGGATTTCGGATGATAAAGCGGTCTGTGCATTTGTGCCAGATATGATCAAGTATTACTTAGATGAGGAACCGATTTTGAATAATGTTCCAACGTATATTTGTGAAAAGCCAGAAGAGCTAAAATATGTCCTTGAGAATATTGAGAAATTAGTGGTGAAACCTGTAGATCTTTCAGGAGGATATGGCGTATGCATTTGTGACCAAATGAGTAAAGCGGAACTGGATGTATTAAAAGAAAAAATAAAAGCTAATCCACGTGAATTCATTGCTCAGCCAAAAATGATGCTAAGTACACATTCTACTTTCATCGAAGAAAGTGAGCAATTCGAGGCAAGACACATTGACCTCAGAACTTTTACATTAATGGGGGGCGATAAGCCTTTCGTCTTAAAAGGTGGATTGACCAGAACAGCACTTACTAAAGGAAGTTTGATCGTTAATTCATCACAAGGTGGAGGATCAAAGGATACTTGGGTTATAAAAGAATAAAATATGTTAGCAAGAGTTGCAGAGAGTTTATATTGGATCGGTAGAAACCTAGAAAGAGCGGAGCATTGCTCGAGATTTCTTAAGGTTCAATACTTCAGTACTTTAGATTCTCCGATGTTAAGTAATCGTGATTTTACTTTGAGGTCCATTATGTTTATGGCGGGCACTAATTATCAAGTACAAGGAGAATTACACGAGAAAGACATGTGGAAGAATGTCATATTCGATATTAATAATCCGAATACGATATTTAGCATTATCAAGAATGCTAGAGAAAATGCTAGGAGTATACGGAACTCTTTATCCATGGAAATCTGGGAATCGATTAACAAGCTTTATTTGCTTTGTTCAAGTTACGAGGAATATAAATTTTCTTCAGGAGCCTTATTTAAGTTTTCTGAAGAAATGAAAAGTAACATATCTGTTATAAAGTCTAATGTTACGAATACCATTTTGCAGGATGATATCTATCATTTTATTACGATGGGGATTTTTGTAGAACGGTCAATGCAAGTACTTAGAATCGTTAGAAATAAAATTTCTGATTGGGTAATTTTAAGTAATGACGGGGAGAATAAGGCCCTGGTTTCGTATCAATGGACGATTTTGTTGAAGTCCTTGGAGGCTTTTGATATTTACAATACGTTACATCCTGGAAAGAAATCGAGGGAAACGATATTTAAATTAGTTTTTACGAATCCATTATTTCCAAGATCCGTAGATTATTCATTAAGTCACCTCCAGAAAAGTATTGCTGCAATTAGTGTTAGGCCGGAAGGATATGATTTGTTAATTAAAAACTTAACCGATGAGATGAATGCTATTTCTCTTTTTGATGGTTTTGACGATGAGGATTTAGTCGTTCAGCATGTCAATGAAAACTATGAACGTATTGCTAAAATTCATAATGATCTGCATAACATCTACTTTAAATGATTAAGTTTGTATTAAGAAAATTTTAAAACTCAAATGACATACTGCTTAGGAATTCGTGTTCGTGAAGGATTGGTTGCGCTAGCTGATACGAGAATCACTTCTGGAACGGAAACCACAACTGCTAAGAAGATTTCTCTTCACACCAATGAACATGGAACCGTTTTTTTAATGACTTCTGGATTGCGATCAGTTCGTGATAAAGCTGTTACTTATTTTGAGGAAATCCTTGAAAAGGATGGACATAAGTATGATAAAATGTACAATGTCGCGAATGCATTTGGGACACAACTCAGAAGAGTAGCGAAAGAAGATAAAGAAGCGCTTACTTCGTCAGGATTGCACTTTAATTTATTCGGAATTGTGGGAGGTAAATTGTCAGCGGATACTGAACCAAAGTTATACTTGCTTTACCCTGAAGGCAACTGGATCGAAATCGGAACGGCAACGCCATTTACCATAATCGGGAATTCTGGCTATGGGAAACCTATTCTGAATCGGGTTTTGAATTATGAGTCCAGCTTGAGATTTGCTTTAAAAACTGGTTTTTTATCCTTTGATTCGACGAGAGTAAGTGCGAGTGATGTGGGTTTTCCGATCGATGTGATAATCTTAAAAGCAGAGACTGGTGAGATTATTGAGAAACGATTTGAAGAAAAAGACTTACAAGATATTTCACGAACATGGGGGGATAAATTGAGTCAGATCATCAAAGAAATTCCTGAAGGTTGGATCGATGAGATCAATACCTTGTCTGATAATAGGGACGATGAGATGTTTATTAGTTTGCAGCAGTAGTGGTACGAAATTTGGGTACTAACTCTAAATAGATAGATATGAACCAATTTTCATTTGATATAATACAATTAAAACCAACCTATATAATTTAAAGTAATATGAAAAGATTAATGTGCCTCCTAGTTTTTGGATTGTTAGCAATTAGCAATATTTCTGCTCAGACGATCTCTAAAGCTTATTTCTCATCTGACAGTGGAATTATGATTCCATTAGACAAGCCGATAGCTGAAAAATATGAAATAGATATTTCTTCTTATAATTGGAGTGAGGATAATGCCAAAGATTCTGCTAAATATTTTGATGACCAATCTGATTTAATTTCAATAGAAGTAGATTTTGCGAATTCAAAGTTTATCCTAATACTTGACCTTACAGCTGAAGAGAGTAAAAATTGGGATATGAAAAAATGGAATGACCACCTTAGAAGCATACTTTAAATCCCTAAAATCAAAACAAAATGAAACTTAAATTTATAATAGCAATATTTTTAACAGCATGTTTTGTTGATATTGCTCTCGCGCAAACCACTTTGCCTCTACCACCTCAATCTAGCACATACACAGGACAAACAAGAGGATATTGGTTTACAGCACCAAGTGATTTTGAAATTACTTCAATTGGCGTACCTACAGATGCCAGCACTGATAATCAAAGTGTAGCCATAATAACTCTAAATGTCCCACCACCTGATTTCTCCTTAAGTACATTAGATTATACTGTTGAATTTTTAGCGCAGGATGTTCCAGGAGTTGCCCCAATATCTGTTAATGTTCCGATTACTGCTGGTACCATGGTAGGTATTTTAGGTAGTCGTGGTGCGAATTCAATCAATTCATATGGAACACCGAGTCCATATAATACTACATTGTTAGGTAATCCGGTTTCGTTAAGTAGATTACTAATGCAAAATGATCTTCAGACGGTCTTTCCCTTTGCTGTATCTGGTGAACCTGGACCTTTTGATTTTGGACGTGTTAATATAACGGTAGCATCATTAAATTCTGTACCGACTCTGTCCGAATGGAGCTTAATAATCTGTGGTCTAATTATGTTAAGCATTGGTGTTGTTGTACTAAAACAAAGATATCGGTCTACAAAGTTAGCGTAAGTAACTTTTAAAATATATTTATTAAGCCTAGAGAATTTTTTCTAGGCTTTTTTTATTTCCATTCAGTCAGAATAAATGATTCGTATAGATTTTACAAATTAGGCGTTTTATATACTTCTACCGCCCCGTCATCTGGTAGCTTCACTTCTAGAGACTTATCCGCGTAATCATAAAGCGATAATATGTAACGCATCGCTTGGATTCGCATGTATTCTCTTTCTTCCCCTTTGACGATTACCCAAGGACTTTTGTCCGTATTTGTTCTTTCGAACATAGCTAATTTATACTTGGTAAAGTCTGACCATTTGTCCTGAGCAGCGAGGTCCACAGGGCTCACTTTCCATCTTTCTAATGGTGAATCCATCCGTTTCTGAATTCTATTTTTCTGAGCGATACTGTCTATTGAAAACCAAAATTTGACAATTTTCATCCCATCATCCACAAGCATTTCTTCGAGATCCGTTACTTGTTTCATGAATAGTTCATATTGACTTTTAGTGCAGAAACCCATCGCAGGTTCTACGACAGCTCGATTATACCAACTCCTATCAAAGAAAATCATTTCACCTGCATTCGGAAGTCTTTTCAGGTAGCGCTGAAAGTACCATTGCCTCTTTTCAAGTGCAGTAGGTTTCTTTAGTGCTACCATACGATAGGACTGAGGATTAAGGAACTGAGTGAACCGGGCAATGGCTGCTCCTTTCCCGGCAGTATCACGACCTTCGAAAAGTATCGCTAGTCGTAATTTTTCATCATTTATGTGCTTCTGAAGTTTTAGTAATTCAGATTGTAGCAGAAAAAGCTCGTCAATAAATTTTTCATTGACATTATAATAATTACGGATATCCATAGAATAATTAAATACAAATCCTTGTTGAAATAAAACATTGGGCATTATTCAACTTCAATGTTTCAGTTTTATCAAATCAACTTATAAAAATAATTAAAACATTTCTAAACCGCTTAAATCTTTTGTTAACGATTTAGTTAAAATTTCTAATGTTTGTCCGCTTTTATCAAAGTTGAAATTTGCCGTAAGATGTGGGCAAATTAAGTCATCATTTAAAAGAGTAAACGGCTTTTCGAAAAGCTCGGTGCAGCCCAATTTGATCATAAGGCATCAATTGAACAAAAAGTACAACAGTCATCTCATTCACGGGATCCACCCAGAACAAAGTACTCGCTGCTCCATCCCAGAAAAATTCACCTACTTCACCCATATTTTCATCTTCAGATATCGGAGGAGCTAAGCGAACAGCAAAGTCTATTCCGAATCCAACTTGGCCCCTTTTTGGAAGCCAAGAACGTTCTGTAATGGTATCTGATAGATGGTTTGTAGACATTAATTCTACAGTCTCAGGTTTTAAAATTGTAGTGTGACCATAAGTACCATTATTCAGTAACATCTGTGCAAATTTCATATAATCATCGATGGTAGAGGTAAGACCTGAACCTCCACGTGTGAGCGGCCATTTATGAACATAATTAGAATGCGCCTGTTCGTCTGGAACTCTGGATAGAACTCCGTCTTGGCTTCGGTTATACATAGCGGAAAATCGGCTTCGATCTTCGTCTGGAATGAAATATCTAGTTTCATCCATTCCTAAAGGGGCAAGAACATTCATTCTTACGTATTCCCCATAAGGTATTCCTGAAATGCGCTCTACTAGAAAGGCCTGAACATCCACACTAGATCCATACTCCCATTGTGATCCAGGATGAAATAATAAAGGCGTGGCTCCTATTTTTATAGCCATTTCAGTTAATGTGTTTTCTCGATTAAGTGCATCTGCATTCTTAACCAGTTCGCCTAAACCAGAATTTCCAGGGCCTGCGAATCCAGTGGTATGCCGTGTTATATCCCGGATAGTAATTTCCCGATTCACCTGTTCTGTTAAAATTTGACCATTACCGGCCACACCTTTATATACGGTCATGTTTTCGAATTCTGGAGCGTAATTACTTAGTGGTTCATCTAATTGAAACTTTCCATCTTCGTGCAAAGTCATCAGTGCTGTTCCTGTGATGGGTTTCGTCATGGAATAAATCTGTACAATGGTTTTTCGGTCAAATGGAGTTTTATTTTCTCTATCAGCGAACCCGAAATGGTTGTAATAAACTTCCTTTCCTTTTTCAATAATAAGGGCTGATCCGCCAGCTATATCTCCAGCGGTAACAAAAGACTGAATTGTACTATCGATTTTTGACTGGACTTCTAGTGTTATCAGTTGGTTTGTGCTAGAAACAGCAGAATATTGTTTCGAGGTCTTCTTGCAACTCAATATTAGAATTGCTACAATAAGAAATAAGGTCTGTTTTTTTAACATGTAGAGTTATAATTAGAATTTAAAAATGGTTTGACTATGATAGCAATTGAACAATTTCTAATCTTAAGTAAATATTAAATGTTCCGAATTTCCTAAGGTCTGGATAATGATATTCTTTTTAATCCTTGATCTAATATAACAGACATCTTCTATTTAGCACTATACTATTATTTTCCCCCTAATTTAAGGTTGATAGCAAATTTGTCAATTTAAATAAAAGGTAAAAAAATATTGTAAAAATTAATACCGTAATGGATAAAAGGACGGAATTAAATTTTATATTTCGGCATTAATGCCCTTCATTAATACTTGAGAAATTTATTTATGACAAACTTTATCAAACAAAACAAATGAATCAAAAAATTACGAAAAAACATGAATGTGCTTTACCTTTTAAGTACAAATTACTCCATCTAAAAGGAATTTTTATCTTTCTACTTTTTGCTAATTTTATTAATGGACAAACGACCATAACAGGTTTAGTAACAGATTCAGAGTCAATTCCGCTTATTGGCGTCTCTGTTATTAATGATGCCGATGGAAACGGAACCATAACTGATATTGATGGGACTTATAGCATAGTTGTTGCAGAAGGGGCAACCACTTTGACTTTTTCTTATGTCGGTTATAAGCCATTCACAGCAGAAATAGGGAATGCTACTGTAATTAACCATACCATGGAAGTTGATGCGATCGGATTAGAAGAGGTCGTAGTAGTGGGTTATGGAACGGTTAAGAAGAAAGATCTCACGGGTGCGGTATCTCAGATAGATGCCGAACAACTTGAGAAGGAATCTACCGCTAATATTAGCGATATGTTAAGAGGAGCGCTACCAGGCTTGAATGTGGGATTCGGTATGGGGCCAAAAGGAATCTCTAGTGCAGAGAGCTTTCAAGTTAGAGGAGCAACAAACTTAAGAGGAGCAGCTGCAAATGCACCACTTATAGTTGTAGATGGAATGATCTACTCAGGTGACCTAGCGAACATTAATCCTAATGATATTGCAAAATTTGACATTCTAAAGGATGCATCTTCTGCAGCTATTTATGGATCTCGAGCTTCGAATGGAGTTATCCTTATCACCACGAAAAAAGGAAAAACAGGAAAGCCAACCATTAATCTTACATCAAGTGTAGGTTTTGTTGCTTTATCTGGTCAAGAAATTGATCCACTAACTGCAGATGAATTTATTGATTGGAGAATTGCTGGTTTCGAAAGTGCACAAAGAAACCAGGTTAATAATCCAGGGTATTACAATGATCCAAGAAGTCTTTCAGGTGTTTCTGTAGATGATTGGAAAACCTATGATGGGTCTTCAGCGAATGATGACTTAGTAGGTATTTGGTTAAATAGATTAGGATTTTCAGTAGTTGAAATTGCAAATTACAAAAATGGAGCTACAGAAGATTGGAAGTCTAGATCATATCAAAGTGGAATTAGAAATGATCATAACTTAAGTGTTTCAGGAGGAAGTGACAATGTAAGATATTATATGTCTATGGGATACACAAATAATGAAGGGCATGTGTATAACTCATCATGGGAAGCTTTAAGATCAAGATTAAACTTAGAAGCAGATATTACTAATTTCTTATCTGTAGGTGCTAATATCCAGTTTGCAGCTAAAGATGAATCTCCAATAAGTGCATCAACAAACCTAACGATGAATACGCCATATGCTTCTTTTTATGAAGAAGATGGAATAACAATCCGTGGTGCGCCGACTGGAAATACTTCTAGTTCAAGACACCCTTACTTAGGTCTAGAATATACAGATCGTTATTATAACAGGAATGCGCTTAATGCTAAGGTTTTTGGTGATATTAAGTTGCCATTTGGAATATCGTTTACCTCTGAATTTATTCCTGGGATAGTTTGGGATAGAAGATATGAACACAGATCGTCTAAAGAGCCGTTTGTGAATGATGGAGGCCGAGTACTTAGAAATAATTATAATTCTTACGAGTGGCAGATGAATAATATCTTAAGATGGGATAAGACATTTGGTATTCATAGATTCAATGTTACCATGCTTCAAAATGCTGAAAAATTCCAAAGATGGCAGGATGAAGTTGTTAGAAGTCAAATTCTACCAAGTGATGTATTAGGTTACCATGATATCGGTTCTGCAACAAATAATGTAAATATTTGGAGTGATGATGTATATGAAACAGGAACTGCTTTAATGGCAAGGCTTAACTATACGTTAAATGAAAAATACATGTTTACAGGATCCGTTAGACGAGATGGTTATTCTGCATTCGGACAACAAAATCCTACTGCAGACTTCGGATCATTAGCATTAGGATGGATCATTAGTGAGGAGAATTTTTTCAATTCAAATCTTATTGATTTCTTAAAGTTAAGACTTTCTTACGGTACAAATGGAAACAGATCTATCGGTAGATATGCTGCTCTTTCTGATTTAGCAACAGGTAATTATGTTCAGGTAATTAATGGAACACCAACATATGTTTCCCAGTTGTATTCAACTAGGTTAGCGAATTCGAATTTGAAATGGGAGAAAACAGCGGCTTATAACGGAGGTTTAGATTTTGCTATTGCTAACGGAAGAATTAGTGGTAATGTAGAAGCATACTACATGCAGACTACTGATTTACTAGTAAGTAGAAGTCTTCCAGATGTTACTGGTTATAATAATGTTACAGCCAATTTAGGGCAAGTAGATAATAGAGGTTTTGAGGTTTCATTAAATACGGTAAATATAGATAAGCCTAATTTTGATTGGAATACAAGCTTCTCAGTTGCTTTCAACAGAAATGAAATTGTCCACTTGTATGGTGACTTCGAAGATGTAGTAGATGATAATGGAAATGTAATCGGACAAAAAGAATCTGATGACGTTGCTAATGGCTGGTTTATCGGCCACGCGATAGATGAAATTTGGAATTACGAAGTACTAGGAATTTGGCAAGAAGAAGATAGAGAAGAAGCAGCGGAATATTCAAGATCACCTGGAGATTTCAAGATCAATGATACGAATGGAGATGGAGTTTATACGAATGAAGACAAAATCTTCCAAGGTTATGCGGATCCACTTTATAGAGTTTCATTCAGAAATGATTTTAGTTATAAGAATTGGGATCTTTCTGTAAAACTATATTCCTACTTAGGACATAAAGCAGCTAATAATCATAGGAAAAATGATGATGTGTTTTATGATAGAGCATCAGGTTACCAGGTTCCATATTGGACTCCAGAAAACCCACTAACAGAATGGGCTAGAGTAGAAAGTTTTTCTAGTGGATTTAGTGTATATGAAAATAACTCTTTTGTAAGAGTTGATAATGTTGCACTTTCATACAACGTTCCACAAGATCTTATTGCTAAGTTAGCTTTAGAGAGATTAAATGTTTCTTTTGTTATGCAGAATCCAACCGTTTGGGCGCCAAGCTGGACCTGGATGGATCCAGAGCAAAAAGGATACACACCATCTTTTTATACTTTCAAAATAAATGCTTCATTCTAACCAGGAAAAATTAAAATAATGAATCAAAAAATATATAATAAAATACGTACTCTAGTGTTTGTTTCACTTGCGGTGATTATATCATCTGTAAGTTGTAATAAAGATTATTTAACCCCGAAACCGCTGTCCTTTTTCGCACCTGAAAATGCGTTTATTGATGCGGCTGGTTTCGATGCAGCTTTGGTTGCATGTCTAAGAAATGTGAGACATGAGTTTTTCGGTGACGGAAATCCAATGATCACAGAATTAATATTTTCGGATGTAGCGATAGAAGGCACGACGGATAAGACAGGTCCAGCAATGGATCTTCCAGCGCAAATTCTACCAGATGCATGTCTGAATAGTACGAACTGTAATCGGATAGGTTGGTTCTGGAATGAGAATTATCGGCGAATCAGATATGCGAGTGTCGTAGTAGCAAGAATTGATAATGCGGAATATACAGATGAGGCAGAACGTAACCATGTACTGGGTAAGGCTTATTTTCACATTGCGCGAACTTATTACAGATTAGTACACCAGTTTGGTGATGTGCCTTTAGTTTTAGGAGAAACTACTTCACCTAAATTAGATTTTAATACAGTTTCTAGAGAAAGTATCTTAAGAAAATGCAAGCGGGACCTTGAATTTGCTGCTAAATGGGTGAAACCAGAAGCAGAACAAGGTGTAATAGGAGATGTTACACAAGCTGCGGCTTATCATATTCTTACGAAAGTGAACCTAGCATTAGGAGAATTTGATGATGCGATCGCTTCGGCTTCTGCAATTATCGATGATGGAGCATATGCTTTAATGACGGAAAGATTTGGTGTGGATGCAGGTGATGATACGAAAGATGTAATTTGGGATTTACACCAAGTTCAGAATAAAGCCTTACCTGAAAATACAGAAAGACTGTATGCAATGATCGCAAGAGAAGGATTCGAAGAAGATGGAAATAGCTTATCAAGTATGATGAGACAGAATGTTCCTTTTTATGGTAACAATATTAATACACCAAGTGGTAAGAAAGGAACGAGTGATAATCCTTTAGGAACTGCAGGAGTTGAAATAGATTTAGTTACTAGATATGGTAGAGGAATCGGAAGATGTAGAGCGACACCCTATAGCCATACGGAGATATGGAATGGAGAAGAAAATGACCTTAGACATAAAAAAGGGAATTGGATAGAAATGGAGGATCTTGTATATAATCACCCAACATTAAGAGAAGATGGTGATGAGTTCTATGGTAAGAACTTACAATTTAGAAGTGATGATGGACAAATCTTAGTATCAGATTCTATTAGAAGCTGGTACGGATGGCCTGCTTACAAATTATATGTTCCAGATCCAAATTCTACTAAACCAGCTGGTGGAAGAGGAGATTGGTATCTATATAGACTTGCTGAAACGTACTTATTAAGAGCTGAAGCTCACTACTGGAAAGGTAATAATAGTGCAGCAATGGAAGATATTAATAAGATCAGAAATAGAGCAGGCGCTGCATCTTTAGAAATAGGAGATGTAAATATGGGAGCTATTCTAGATGAAAGAGCAAGAGAGCTTTATTATGAAGAACCTAGAAAAACAGAGCTTACTAGAATTGCTTATATCTATGCACAAACTGGTAAAGCAGCGGATAATGGAAAAACGTATAGTATGGACAACTTTTCTGAAAACAACTTTTGGTATGATAGAGTTATAGAAAAGAACGCTTATTATAGAGAAAATGTGGTTGCACCGCATTATACTTATAGAGCAGCTCCACATATTGTACTATGGCCAATCCCAGCAGCGGCTATTAATTCTAATACACAAGGAACCATTAATCAAAATGCAGGTTACCCTAGTTTTAAAGGGACTATAGAACCATGGGTTTGGAAAGATGGAGATGGTGAAGGAGAAATCGTTCCTAACTAGTAGAAATTAGGAATCGAAATTTTCAATATAGGAATTTATAAGGAAATCAATCTACCGCATGAAGTGGTAGATTGATTTTTTTTATGTCTTATTGTATTTTTTGTTTTGTATCGAAATTGTAATGAAGCACTCTATAAAATAGAACTATGACATTTAAGATTACCAATCCAGTAACCAAGCAAATACCAATGGCGCAACTATAGTAGCATCACTTTCTATGATAAACTTCGGTGTATCAATATGTAACTTACCCCAAGTAATCTTTTCATTCGGAACAGCTCCTGAATATGAACCATAACTCGTCGTGCTATCAGAAATCTGACAAAAGTACGACCATACAGGAATTGAATCTAGTCCTAAATCTTGGTGTAACATTGGCACAACACAAATCGGAAAGTCTCCAGCTATACCTCCTCCTATCTGAAAGAATCCAACACCTTTATCAGTTGCATTATCCTGATACCACTGAGCTAGGTACATCATATATTCAATACCACTTTTCATGGTAGAAGGTTTTAATTTCCCTTCGATGCAGTAAGAAGCGAAAAAATTACCACAGGTGCTATCTTCCCAACCTGGAACGATGATCGGCAAGTTCTTTTCTGCAGCTGCAAGTAACCATGAGTGCTTTGGGTCGATCTGGTATTTATCTTCTAGTTCTCCACTAAGAAGAATCTGGTAAAAATACTCGTAAGGGAAATATCTTTCTCCGTTATCATCCGCTTTTTTCCAAGCTTCGAACAAGTGTTCTTCTATTCTACGCATTGCCTCTGCCTCTGGAATACAAGTATCCGTCACTCGATTAAAGTGATTGTTAAGCAGTTCTAATTCTTCCTCTGGTGATAAATCTCTATAATTAGGTACTCTTTTATAGTGATCATGGGCAACAAGATTAAAAACATCTTCCTCTAGATTCGCACCTGTACAAGTAATAATCTGAACCTTATCTTGTCTGATCATTTCCGCTAATGAAAGCCCAAGTTCTGCAGTACTCATCGCACCTGCAAGCGTTATCATCATTTTATGACCATTCGCTAATTGTTCTTCATAAGCTTTTGCAGCATCTACTAATGCTGCAGCATTAAAATGTCTATAATGGTGCTCTATAAAGTTTGAAATGGGTCCTTTACTCATGATTAAGTTTTTTTAATTCAAATAAATCTTTTCTTCTATCTTTTAAATTTCTAACCGCTCCGAACTGATGAAGCTCTCGTAGTAGATCGATATCTACATCTGCAATTAATATCATTTCGGTATTCGGTGTCGCTTCTGCTTTGATACCATTCGCTGGAAAAGCAAAATCACAAGGTGTGAAAACCATGGACTGTGCAAACTGGATATCCATATTGTGCACCTTCGGTAAATTCCCCACACTACCAGCAATGGCCACGTAACATTCATTTTCTATAGCTCTTGCACGGGCACAATTTCTGACTCTAGAGTATCCGTTTTGTGTATCGGTTAAGAATGGGACGAACAAGATATCCATTCCTTCATCTGCTAATATTCTACTTAATTCTGGGAATTCAGAATCGTAGCAAATTAATATTCCTATTTTCCCACAATCCGTGTCAAATGCCTGTATTTTCGATCCGCCTTGCATTCCCCATACTTTAGCTTCATCAGGGGTAACATGAATTTTCTCGTATCGGGCTATTGTTCCATCTCGTCTGCAAAGGTATCCTACATTGTATAATTTCCCATCTACTATCTCAGGCATACTTCCCGTAATAATATTGATGTTATAGCTGATACTTAGTTCTGAAAATTTAGCAACAAGTGACTCAGAATGATTAGCAAGTTCTCTGATTGCATTCGGTTCACTGAGATGGTTGTTAGATGCCATCAATGGCGCCATGAAAAACTCTGGAAACAAGGCAAAATCAGAACGATAACCAGAAAGGGCATCTACGAAAAATTCAGCCTGTTGCATTAATCCATCGAGGTCATTGTAGATACGCATTTGCCATTGAACAAGACCTAGTCTTACTATTTTCTTCTTTGTGGCAGCTTTAGTTTGCGGTTTTTCATAATAAATATTATCCCATTCCATTAGGACTGCAAACTTTCCAGATTCGTTATCTTTCGGTAAATATCCCTTCATGATTTTAGATGGGTGGAAATCATTAGATATCTGGAAATTAAGAACAGGATCGTTGATTTCTTTAAGCTTAACTTTCTCTATGTATTGCTTAGGATTTAATTCATTAGCATATTTGTGGTAATTCGGGATTCTTCCTCCGAAAGCGATTCCTCTGAGGTTAAGCTTTTCGCATAACTCTTTCCGATAATCATACAATCTTCGGCCTATTCGTAGCCCTCTGAATTCTGGTCGAATGAAAACATCGATTCCATACATGATGTCTCCTTCTGGATTATGTGTGCTGAAGGTGTAATTGCCAGTTATGATATCATAGGTGTGATTCGAGTCGAATAACTCATAATCCACTATGATTGCTAACGCTACTCCTGCTAATTTGCCATCGACTTTGATAACAACTTGCCCTTCCGGAAATTTTTCTAGAAGACTGAGAATTTGTTTTTCTTCCCATATTTCTTCTGGCATGCCTTCATATGATGCACGCATAGCAACGCGAAGCTCTTTATAGTCTTCTCGTTTTAGGTATTCTAGTTTGATCTTATCGATCTCCATTTTAGTTTTTAAATTTGTATGAAAGCATTTTGTAATAAAGCTTAGCCGCTAAAAATTGCGGAGCTTTCATTCCCTTTATTGGTGCTAATTCTACAATGTCGAAGCCGACGATATTGCGAACAGCAAACGTTTTACGTATAATACCTATAACTTGCTCCCAATTCATTCCTCCAGGTTCTGGTGTGCCCGTCGCTGGCATAATGGAAGAATCAAAAGCATCTAAATCTACTGTGATGTAAACATTGTCTGTCATTTTAGAAACGACCTCTGGAATCCAATCAAGACTTCCTGCAATCTCGTGACCATACCAAGTCTTTCTGCGATCCATAAATTGCTTTTCATCCACATCCATTGAACGAATTCCTACCTGTAGCAAATTACAATTTTGACCAGCATCATATACCGCACAGGCGTGATTGTATGGTGTGCCGCCATATTGCGGTCGCTGGTCCGCATGAGCATCGATCTGTAAGACAGTTAAGTCCTCGAATTGCTCATAAAAAGCTTTTATGATTCCGATACTAATGCTATGTTCTCCTCCGAAAAAAGTAAGAAATTTCTTATCCTTTAGTAGTTGAACAGTATTGTTGTAAGTCCATTGGTACATATCTTCTGGACTGTTAAATTCTGGAGCATTTTCAAGCATGTGAATACCTTCTAGATAGACTTCACTGTCCGTTTCTATGTCATAGAGCTCCATGTTTTCCGCTGCATCGAGAAAAGCTTCGAAGCCATTATTGGCACCCTTTCCCCATGTGCTTGTACCGTCATAATTGATAGATTGCAGCCATATTTTAGCGGTTTCTTTATTGGCAAATTCTTCTGGAATGCCCGCGAATGTTTTTTCCATAATTACTTATTATAGCCTAGTATTTCGAGCATCTCTTCTACGGTTTGCTCATTCCGATAAACTTCATCTACAAAGTTTCCTTTTTCATCTCTATCTATGATGATCAATTTAGGAGCTGGAATAAGACAGTGCTTGATTCCTCCGTATCCACTGATAGAATCTTGATAAGCCCCAGTATGGAAAAAGCCAACATACAATGGTTCCTCATCATCTGAGCTATACTTAGGAAGCATCAGCTGTTGATTCATATCTTCCGAATTATAATAATCGGAGTGATCACAACTTATTCCACCGATACTCACTCTGGAATATTCATTCTTCCACTTATTTATCGGTAACAAGATGAACTTTTCAAAGATAGACCATGCATCTGGAATCGTATTCATCAGGCTATTGTCTACCATGTACCATAACTCTGCATCATTTTGCTGCTTTTGTTCAAGCACTTGGAAGATGATAGCTCCACTTTCACCAACGGTGTATTTTCCGAATTCAGTAAAAATATCTGGTTCTTCTATATCTGCTTCCACGCATGCCGCCTTAATATTTCCTACAAGCTCACCGATGATGTACTCATAGTCGTATTCGAATCCTAGATTATTTCTAATAGGAAATCCACCTCCTAAGTCTAGCGCTTTAAGTTCTGGTGCTACTTGCTTTAATTCTACAAATAGTTTCATTGCCTTCTGAAATTCACCCCAGTAGTACATGTTATCCTTAATACCAGAATCGATAAAGAAGTGGAACATCTTAAGATTAAGCGATTCATCGTTTTGGATTTCCTCTTTATAGAAGTCAATGATTTCAGCTGCTCTAATTCCTAGCCTAGAGGTATAGTATGCAGACTGCGGTTCTTCATCAATCGCCATTCTGATACCAATTTTTAATGGCTTTTCGAGATCGTGGGCATATTTCTTAACACGCTTAATTTCAGATTTCGAATCTAGAACGAGGATGGAATTTTTGAATCCGTCCTTATTAAGCTTCGTGATTTTCTTTAAGTAGTCTTCCGTCTTATATCCATTGTGAACGATGATCGTGTTTTTATCGATCTCTCCTTCTTCATAGATTTTATATACGAGGTCAATGTCAAAAGAAGAGGAGGTCTCTAGATGAACTCCTTCCTGAACTGCTTTTTTTACAACGTGCGAAAAGTGGCAACATTTGGTACAATAGCAATAATAGTACTTGCCTTTATACTTATGTTTCTTAATCGCTCTATTGAATAGGTTACGTGCTCTTTTAATCTGTTCTCCTATTCTTGGGAGATACATTATCTTAAAAGGTGTACCGTATTTTTCAATCAGATACTTTAACGATACCCCATGAAATGTGAGGTAATCTTCTCTCAAGTCAAATCCTTCCTGCGGAAAATAATAACTCTGGTCTATTAAGTCGAAATATGTATTTTTCATCGGGGACAAATATCTTATAATTCTCTGTATTTGCTAGAGGCATATAGAAATTATTTTCCATATACTTAAGTATGATAACTCACTGAGGGAAGGTCTTTTTGAAGGTTTTTAGAAAATTCTATTTGTTTCAATTTTAGATTTGCCATTCCTGTAATTTTTTAAGTCAATTAATCGATCGTTTGTTCTTTTTTTTAAGGAGAAAAATTTTGTTATATATTTATTTAAATGTGGTGGATTTCCTAGTTCTAACCATGACTAAGTTGAGGATTTAAATAAAATTACACTCTATTTATTTTCGTATTTATCCTTCAAGTGTTATGTTGTAGGTATTAATTCATATTAATACAGTGTGTTGGTTATAAGAGAGCAATTTTCTGAAGAAATTAGAGCTATAAGTGTTATTGGATTATTAAGTTCTAACTTTTAACGAACAGTTCCCATGATAATCATGTTGTATTAAAAAATACAAGTGCATATGAAAATTATAATTGAATCCCCTTTTACGATTGATGAAGCTTCTGACCAGCAAATTCGGGAGAAATTGCATAGTTTAGAAGAATTTAAAATGAATATTACTCAGGTATTTCTTTATTTTAAAATTGACGATGGTGAAGCGAATAAAGTAGCGAATTGTGAAATCGAAATTCACTTGCCTGGACCAGTAATTTTTGCTTCTGATGCAAATAAAGATTTTATGAAATCATTCCATAGTGCTTTTACTAAAGCTAAGCGTCAATTTCTGAAAAGAAAGGAAGTGCTAAAGAGTAATTAGTCTCGCTAGAATTAATATATAAGACAAAAAAAAAGCCCTGATTCAGGGCTTTTTTTATATCTATTATATGGTATTAACCATACATTTCTTCTAATTCATCTACTCTTCTGAGTGTGTGTAAAACCGAGTTTCTTTGTGCTGTAATGATTCTTCTTATAGAATCAGGTAATTCACTATTTTCTAAGAATTCATTGTAATCTTTCAGACTTGCCTCTTCTCCATTTTCAATTTCTTCTAAAATAGCCTCTTCTTTATCAACTGCAAAGAATGTTTTGAAATTTATCCAAGCTCTGTGCAAGTCACCCATCGTACTCGTTCCTTTATCAATCTCTCCCTCCATCTCTCTTAGGATATCTTTAATCTGGTGGCCGAAATTATATCTTTGGCTTGCTTTTCCTCTGTACAAGGCTGCTAGAACCTGATTGTTTGTTTCTTCGGCTGCTTTTTTGAATCCTTTCTCAGCGTCATAATTTTTAGCTAATAAGTCATTCAGTCCGTCTATAATCTTTGATTCATTCATCTCTATAGTGTTTTTAGTTAAAAAATATGTTCTTTATTTAAGAACATGAGTTGAATAAAATTGTACTTCTATATCAACTCTTGTACTAATCATACCTTAATAAGAATGAAATTGTTCGATTTATTATAGATTAAATGTTCCTTCGTTCACAATTTTCGACAACGAAATTCTTTGTCTTTCGGCTACTTCTGCTTTTTGTAGTTCTTCAGGTAATTTCTGAACATCGCCTCCATAATATCCAATGGCAATTGCAGTAGTTACATGAAAATCTTCTGGAATATTATAGACTTCATGTGCTTTTCTCCAGTTCACTCCAGCCATTTGATGAACAGCAATGCCCATGCTTTGTGCTTGTAATGAAAGATTTGATACTGCTAATCCTAAATCATGTAAAGCGTGAAAATTTTCTTTCCCATTATCAAATGTCTTTTTGTAAGCGGTCAATACTAGGATAGGTGCATTCGCAACCCAAGATTGGTTAAATTCAGCGAGACAGCTAAAAGCCTTGTCATATGCTTCTGTGCCTTTTAATGTGTACATGAATCGCCAAGGTTGTCCGTTGTTTGAGCTTGGTGCCCATCTTGCTGCTTCGAATAAAGTTTCGATTTGGGTTAGAGTGATTTCTTTGTCGCTAAATACTCTGGGGCTCCATCGATTAGCGATGTCTTTCGAGAGTTCGTACTTTGAATTTGCAGTTTTGCTCATATAATTGTTTTTTGATGATATAATCCTACTTTGAATACAGCAATAAGCTATGATTTGTTTTGTTTACAAGGTGATTTTCTAATCATAAGTTTCTAATATAATAAGAATTGGTTATAGATTTTCTCTTGATTTCAAAGTTGTAAATGTATATTTGGTGGTTAATAAAACTGCGAAATATGTTATCAAAAAGAATTCAAGAAGCATTAAATAAACAAATTAAAATAGAAGCTGAATCTTCTCAAGTTTATCTTGCCATGGCATCATGGGCTGAGATTCAACCTGGAATAGATAATGTTACCTCTTTTTTCTATCAACACAGTGATGAAGAAAGACAGCATATGCTTAAGTTAATTCATTTTGTAAATGAGCGAGGTGGATTTGCAGCAGTACCTGCTTTGCCTCAGCCGCCGTTGACATTCCCATCGATCAAGCACGCATTTGCTGCGTTACTAAAGCACGAAGAGTTTGTGTCACAAAGTATAAACGATGTGATTGATATAGCCTTAGAAGAAAAGGATTACGCAACTCATAATTTCTTACAATGGTATGTTTCCGAGCAGATAGAAGAGGAAGCTTTAGCGCGGTCGCTGAATGATAAGTTAGAATTGATCGGAGATGATAAAGGAGGAATGTATTTATTTGATAGAGATATACTGATGTTATCTAGTAACGTCGAAAGCAAAAAAGCTTAAGCGCATAGAGAACATTTCTTAGGGCAATTCTTACAATTAGATTTGCCCTTTTTTTTGTATTTTTTACAACATTTTTTCTTACAGCATTTCGTTTTGCTCACTTGATAAATGTTTTTAAAAACATTGAATAATATACCGTTAAAATGCTAACGATGAAGCTAGCAGTCATAAGCCCTCCACTAAGCATCACAATATAAGTCATCCACTCGACTTCATTCCAAATTAGGAAAATTCCTCCGAATGTTAATAAAACAGATATTAACGGTTCTACCATTAAAAAAGTTTTTAAGGTAGGATGAATATTACAAGTGTAAACGAGTAGCGCAAGGATGAAAAAGATGACAGACATGCTTAAGATATGCGTATGTATGATATTCAGCATTTCATGTTTGCTTTTCTTGAATTTCATTTCTTCAGCTTCCTCATTGTTTTCATTGCCATTGTAATTTTCTATGATTCCCGTTGCATTACTTGAAGTGGTTTCATTGACAAAGAATAAAGCAGAAAAGTATCCAACTGACAGGACTACCAAGAAAACTGAAATGAGCATTTTCAGAGGCATCGGAAATAATGTATTATCCTTTATTTCCATGATTAAATGTTACCTTCTTGGTGAAGCTTATCTATTGATTCTAACAAATGATTTACAGCAGTAGTCATTCCTTTTACAGAGATGGTAGCGCCGGTAATTCCATCGACATCTTCTCCTAATTTAGGTCTATCGCTGAGGTCCATTCCGAAAAATTGTGATAACCATCGTTTAGCACCTATTTGCTTTCCATGAGTTTCCCTATAGATAAGCACTTTCGCATTGATGATTTTATATGCTGGATCAAATATCACCGCATAATCAAATACGTTTTTCATGCTAGGCGCTTGATTCACGTAAAGATAACCTAGAAGCTTCTCTTCGGAATTCACTTCGAAAAGGCTGTTTTTCAGTTCTGCGCTGGTCTGGTTTTCGGCATCGTCCGAGATTTCTATGCCTTTTAATTCATATGATGTCGTTTCGAAAGTTAGCTCTACGGTTTTTTCAACCTTAGCGGTCAATTTTGCAGGCCAGGCTTTTTGAAAACCCGATAACATCATAAGTAAAAAGCCTAATACTAAAAGTTGTCTCATTATTTTGTTTTAACAAGGTACTGATCGATTAACTCACCTACTTCCTTCTTATCCCATGTTTTTCTGGAATAGAATAAATGCTCGAATAATTTCTTGTCATCCACTTCAGCATTCAGTTTAATATCTTGTTTTTCAGATAGTACATCATTCCATTTATCTCTTACACCAACCCACATTGCTTTATTATCCTTCCACCATTTACTTGCTGAATCACAATCATTATCTGGTCTTTTCTTGTAGGTGTTATAACCTTTTTCTTGAACCAATAACACATCTTCTTTGCCATCTTCTCTGATGATTTTATCATTGTCTTGTTCATGTAGCCAGCCGTAATCCGTAATCTGAACTCTATTTCCTCTCTTCATGACGTTGTAATCACTTCTCTTAGAATATTCTCTTCTAGGAAGGGGAGAATCTGCCTTATTATACCAGGAGGAAATTCCATCTGCATGAACCCAAGTTGCAATTCCTGCATATCGTGGACTATCATCTACTTGATAGACATTCTGAGTCCAAGTACCTTTGACCTCTTTGTTTTTCAGTTTATTAAAAGACCATTGGTTATCCTTGTCATATGTATAGATCTCATTGTTTTCATAGATCCAATCTTGCCTCCAGTGCTTAATAATCATTGAATCATTGATAATCAAAAGGTGTTGAATCACAATTTTGTCATCAGTTTCTTCGATTAATTCTGCCCACTCGAAAGCTGCGGATGTATAATCATATGCTTGTTCATAGTCAACTTCAGGAGCGAATGTTTCGGTGTATTTGAATTCTACATCGTAGCAACCTAACATAGCTTTTATGGCTGCTTTGTCTTGAGCTTTTTGATTTGATTGGGCATTTAATGAAACACTAAAAGAGAACACAAGTAGTAGAAGTGAAGCAAATCTTTTAATGTTGGTTACCTGGTTGAGATTCATCGTCTGATTGATTAATAAGTTGTATAATAGTTTGACATTCAGAGTGTAAGGACTTTCTTCTCTGTCATCAAATTGTAAAATATGCTCAAATATAAGAATAAATATTTCTTTATTAAGAATAAGTCTAAATAAAAATAATAGGTTTGCTCAAAATTATTTTACCATAAAAGACAACATTATGATTTTCAGAATTTTACATTTTTTATTATTATTTATTGGATTCTCAATTGGGCTAGTCAATGGTCAGATTGATCAAGTTTCTGTCGGTGAGGGATATTCTAATCAGGCATACTATTCTTTATCCACAGGAGAAGTTACCGTATTAAGTAATGAAGCTTGGGATATTGCTTTCACGAATCAAGGAGGTACAGATGCGGGAATACTAATTAATGAGTCGTCGACATCTGGTTCGGAAGCTATAGGATTATTTTTAACAGCGGAAACAGATTGGAATGTTGAGATTGTAGATGAAGGACAATTTCCTGATTCTATTAAAATATATAACTCAGAACAGAATTGGTCGGAAGGTGCATTTAACAGTGTAAAAGACACGAGTAGCGTTTTGGATTTCGGCTGGGGGCTATATAATCCATCGAATCATGTTATTGAAGGCAATAGAATTTTTGTAATCAAAAAGCGAGATGGAGTTTTATTGAAATTTCAAGTTGAGAGCCTTAGTTCAGGGACATATACGTTCAAGTATGCTCATCTAGATGGATCTAATGAGCAAGTTAAGACAGTTTCAAAGAACAGTGAATTAGATAACTCACTAATATTATTTTCTCTAAATACAGGCGAAACGTTAGATATGCCGACTGATTTCGATTTAATTTTCCAACGATATACAACAGACCTTGATGCTGGAGATGGAACGATTATTCCTTATACTGTGACTGGAGTGTTAAGTGGTCCAGGAGTAGAAGTAGCAAAAGCAGAAGGTGTAGATCCTGAAAATGTATTAGAAGCGGATTATGCAGACCAATATTCTAATAGTTTGACCGCAATAGGACACGATTGGAAGGGTTTTGACTTTGCTCTTGGTTGGGTCATTCCTGATGATCGGGCATACTTTGTGAAAAACAGCAAAGGTGAAAAGTACAAAATTGTTTTTTACGACTTTGAAGGTTCTTCCACTGGAACAACAACACTTGAAAAAACAGTTTTGTTAAGCTCAGCTATTTCAACTATAGATAATTCTAACATTGACATAAAGGTATATCCTAACCCATTCACACACTCAGTAATTGTATCAACTGGAAGCGATAATGATGCTGAAGTTCAGTTGTACGATATTGAAGGAAAACTATTATTGTCGAAAAACTTTAATCGGCAGATCAAGCTAGAAACGGAAAATTTGATTAGTGGCCAGTATTTATTAAAAATCAGTCAAGATGATCATTTTATTACTAAGCAAATAATCAAATAAATAAGTTCCTGTAGTGCATTGGCTTTCAAGTCAGTGCACTACTATTTAGTGGAGAATTAAGAGAAAATCTCAGCATATGTGCAATCATCAAGAAATTTGTAATTCTAATAGTGGGTCGGTAAGCATTTCTGATTGCTGTGAAACCTATCGAATCATGTTTAACAATATTGTTTTATTCCAGAATAGCATAAATTTTCATTGCTTTTATGAAAATGGCCAAGAATGCTATCATTCTGTAAAGAATGATCGTGAAAAAAACAAGCGAGATATTGTTTTCACGACCGTTATTGAAAATATCAAGCTGGCATTTTCAGTAAATGAAATTCGTGAATTATGGTATTTGTTAGAATCGGCTCATCTAGAATCTAAGAATTATGTATAGATTACTCGCATTTTTGATTTGCCTAACAATTTTTAGTAAGTTATTAGGACAAGAAGAGTCAGAGAACTTGGATACGATAGCTTTCAGTGTTGAAATGGAGGATTTTGTTGTTACTGGCCAATATAGACCGACCCATTACAAGAAGGTTGTGCACAATATCGACATCATTGATAATAATGCCATTCTAAAAAGAGGAGCGTTAAGTTTAGAAAGTGCAATAAGTATTTCTCCCGCTATCCGATTATATGAGGATCCAATATTGGGAACAACTATAAGAATGCGAGGAATTAGTTCAAGTAATGTAGCCATATTAATAGACGGCGTTCCAGTTATAGGTAGGCAAAATGGGAGTATCGATTTATCTCAAATTGCGATGCAGAATGTGGACAGAATAGAAGTGGTGGAAGGACCTCTCTCCAATATTTATGGGAGTAATGCCGCTGGAGGAGTGATCAATATCATCACCAAAAAGTCTCAGTTGAATACTTTTGCCCTGAGTGTAGAGTCTCAATTAGAATCTATCGGAATTCAAAATCATATTGCAAATGTAGGTTACAAAGTAGGTAAGTTGAATTTGAAAGCATTTGGTCGATTTTATAAGTATGACCAATTTCCAAGTGATAGTTTGAGGTTATATGATGAAGGCGTGCCGAGATACCCATTTAATCCTAAAGTACAAAATGGGTATGGAGGATTAGTCAGATATGATTTTAATGAAGAGCACAACTTAGTATTCAAGTATAACGGAAATAATGAACATGTAGAAGACCTTGGAAGTATTAAGAGGCCTAAATTTAATCCATATGCTAATGATTTATTCTACCATACGAATAGGAACGACTTTTCCGCAATTTATAAGGGAAGGGTTAATTCAAAGTTTTTTATTGACGGTACTGCAGCATATAATTTGTATGATCGGGTAAAAGAAGATACTCGGTATTACTTAGAAACTCAGGATTTCGATCATGAGTTTAAATCTGCTGATACCACCCTTTTTAGGACCTACTTTTCTAGATTGAATACCGCATATATTATAGATGATAATTGGTCATTAATGAGTGGGTTTAATTACAATCATGAATCTGGTGCTGGGGATAGAATTGTATCGGAGAATAAACGAGATAGTACTACCGCAATTTCTCAAGAAGCTGCTATATACTCAGAGATAACTTGGAAAGCAATTGACGATTTTCAATTGGTATTATCTGGAAGATGGACGATTCATAGCCTCTATAAAAACAGAGTAACACCTAGTCTTCAGTGGAAATACGATATTAGTAAGAGGTGGGCTATTAAAGGTGGCTATGCCCAAGGGTATAGAAGTCCTTCTTTGAAAGAACTATACCTGGAATTCATTGATATTAATCATAACATCGTGGGAAATACCTCACTTGAACCGGAAATCTCTCATGATATTCAGAATACTCTTCATTATAATTCCGAAAATGGATGGAATGGGGGCATAAACGTTTATTTCACACAGATAAATAATAGGATTAATTTGACAGAGACTGAAACCCTAAAATTCATTTACGATAATATAGATCAATATAAAGTATTTGGAATTCAGCCTAAAATCTCCTATGAAACTGAAAAAATTACCGTTCAATCAGCTGCAAGTTTAGGATCATGGGCAACTAATATTGAGCAGAATGACGCTCCGAAGTATGGAAATGTGGTTGATATGAACAACTCCATTTCATACGAAATTCCAAAAGCAAAGGTTGGATTATTGTTAAATCATAGGCTTGTTGGTGGCCAACCCATTTATAGATTAGAAGAAGAGGAGGTGTCTGTTAGTCGCATAGCTTCTTACAATATGATGGACATTACGATGAATCGATCTTTTTATAAAAATAGGATTTTGATTGTCGGCGGGGTGAAAAATTTGCTAAATGTTCAGAGAACGGATATCACAAGTGGTACGAGTACTGGAGCACATACATCATCAGGATCTAATGCAATAAGTCAAGGAAGATCTTGGTTCGTAAAACTTAGATTGTCTATGTAAATGTTAGTGATTTGGATAAAAGCTAGGTTAATGTCTAGATTAGAAAGATATAAGTGGTGATTTTAAACTTTAATAACTTTCATGATAACTTCTACACGGCGATTATTTTTCCGACCTTGTTCCGTTTCATTGTCGTCGATCGGATTCACTTCTCCATTTCCGTAATAGATTAGTTTTTCTTTTGCAAAACCTTTAGAAATCATATAATTAGCGATGGCTTCAGCGCGTTGCGTGCTTATTCTTAGATTGCTACTTTCTTCGCCAGAAGAGTCTGTGAAACTATTCAGAATGATGGTGTGATCTGGAAAGTCTTGATGAAAACGCATCAGTTTGTCTAATGTAGGTCTTGCAGAATAGGGAAGGTCGGCGCTGCCTGCTTCGAATTCTAATTCAGGGAGTGTATAAACTTCACCTGCAGCTAATGCTTCTCGATCTTCGTCAGTTAATGTTTCATTAGGTGTAAATTCTAACTTTTTAATTTTAACTAAATGCTTATTTCGCCTAAGTCCAGTTGCAGAACCAAAGCCCCAGAAAACATTAGAATTCCCATCGAAAATCAAATTTACAAGATCAATTTCTCTTCTTATTCTTACTACTCCATTGAATTCGAATGTGAATATTTGCGAAGCTGGATTCCAATCAAACTTGACATTATAAAAGGTACAATTTTCTACATTCCCTTTATTCGGATGGAGCGGAATAGGTTCTGTAAGGCCTAGTTTATGGTGTGAAGCGCCATTTGCCATCAAAGCAACATGATCGAAGTGCGCATCAGCAAGATGAAAATTCTGGTAAGTATCCATTTCTACGCCGAATGAAGGATTAAGTCCACCGACTCCCATTCCTTCTCCGGTAGAGCCAGTCGACCATTCAGGGTGTAGAATAAAGGTGATGCCATCTGCTCCTCCATCAGAACAACCGAAGAATATTTCTAATTCGATGTGAAAAGGTTCATTTAGGTCAATGTCGTCTTTATACCACATAGAGCCAGTTTGCTCAAGAAGATTATCTGTGATCATGATGGTCGTGTCGTCTCTAAAAGTAGCACTTCCATTTAAGTAGAAATCACTCATAGAATAGGGGATTTCTTGACCAAACATGGCAAGGAAAGAGAAGGAGAAAAGTAAGCTATATAATAATCTCATGAACACTAAAAATAAACCTAAATATTTACATTTGAAAATATCTGTGTGAATAGTAAGATAGATGCAGGAAATTGTGGTTTAGGTGTAAGCTGTAATTATTAATGTTATAAAAATAATGTGTTGAATCTTTTTGCGAGCTGAGTTTTGCTTTGTTTAATCTTTGCCCTCTGCGACTTTGCGAGAATCTTTTTTCTTGGCATTTCTTGAGAAGCACATGATGGTATCACCTCCAGCTGAGGCTACCATGTGATTCGGGATGCTCACCACAAAATTCATGGGCTATTTGAGGTGATGCTATGGCATTGCTATTGGAAGCAACTTGAATAAGAACTTATTTATTGATCAATGCGTAGCCTATTTTTCCAAATGTATGATATATTGGCATAATGCAGAGCGTATTGGCTTGGTTACAAATCATTGTTTCAGATGAAATTTCTTTCATCTTGGCCAAGTCTGCGAGCTTTCCTATTTTACTTTGATCACTTGAGAAAATTATCTTTTTAGATAAGTCAACAATTGAAATACTCCTATTCAGATCTGATTCAGCAAGAATTAAAATAATAGCTTCCTGATCATCTCTGCTTTTGTTTAACAAAAGATTCTTTCCAGCAATTGCCAATATCCTTGCTGAAGCGTCTATTTCTTTTTTTAGGTAGGATTCTTCAGCTATATTTTCTGAGCTTAATATCAGAGAATCAGATGTCGTTAATTCTCCTACTTTTACATTGTTTCCTTTGATACTTGAGGATTCTTCGCTTACTGATTCTATAGTTGGAACGGGAATTTGACTTTTAGAATCATTTACCTCATTTACAATGGTATCAATGATAGGTTGAGAAAAGTCCTTCATGGTATCGTCATCATAATCTGAATTAAATTTGTAACCACTAGTTTCCTTTTCTTCCGGCAACTCATATTCGGAGTCTTGGTCCTTGGCTGTTGCGTCTAAACTGACTTCTTTATTCGGGAAAGCAATAGATTTAATATCATCACCTAGACCTTTATAGTTTGTTATTAATAAGGCTATTATGCCAGATATTATTAGAAAAAATATAAAGACGATGATTCTAAATATTCTTTTAATGGGATTTTTTTTCATTGCTTATTGTTGAAATTTCTTCGTTATTTTTAAGTGTTTCTGTCCAATCTTAAGTAGATTGTTGAACCAATCATATTAACAAGAGTTTCGAGCAAAAGATTCTGAGAAGATACTAAACTTTATTTTTATATACCAGGATTTTCATTCCTTCACAATCTCTTGTTGCAGAACTGTTCTATAAAGATTAGCAAATGTTTTTATTGGCAAAGGGCCGTTCCCTAAGACTTAAAAGGAATTATGATTCTCCTAACCATTCCCAAGCAGCATCAAATTCGTCAAGGTCGAAGTATTTCTCATCAAATTTTGTGAAAACATTGTTTATTGCAATGAGGGGCTTCCACCATTTTTTCTCACCAACGAATGCTATTTTGTCTATTTTATTCCAATGTTTTATTCCTAGAATAAATTGTTCTAGTAAAGCATCAAAAGTCTCCCCTTTGGAGTTCAAGGAAATAAGGAGTTTTACCTTTCCGTATTTATCTTCCATCTCTTTTAAATCAGGTTCAATGCTAGCAATCTCTGCACCTATAATCGCCCAACTCAATTCATACACTAGGGTATCTGGTCGTAATGATTCTAATTTAGTTATCATTTTATAAATATGTTATGCTTTAAAAAGATAATAATTTCTTCTTTGCCTTCTTCCTACTTAAGTTCAGTCCAGCAACTATATCAAACTAAAAGAATACTTGATTAATTAGTTCAATATGGTGCTGTAGAAATAGGTAAAAGTAGGTACCATTTCGAATTGTTTTTCACTTTTATCTCAATCGCTTGAAATAACAATAATTACAAATTGAATGTATATACTATAAGCATACTTTTGTATTACTGTAAAATACTTGCATTTTGTCTAAAAGGTGCATTTATACAGATTTATTTATAAGCAGATTATATTCAAGTTAGAAAAGAATGGTCTTGTTTTAAACAAGTTCAATTAGCTCGGCGTCCTCTGCGATTTTGCGAGAATCTTTTTTCTTGACATTTCTTGAGAAGCACATGATGGTCTCACCTCCAGCTGAGGTTATCATGTGCTTCTTGATGCTCACCACAAAATTCATAGACTACTTGAGGTGATGCTACGAAATTGCTTATTTTCTATGTAAACTGCGACTTTGTGACAGGAACTAAATTAAGCTCGCCGATTGCTCCATTGCACTTCGAGCTCGACGATCTAGATTGTGGAATTGCCTCCGGCATCCGCAGCCCTCGGGTATGCCTCGGGTTCCTGACCTAAATTGCCTCTGGCAATTATCTGCTAGCTAGCGGATCGGTCAGTCATACCAGTTACTTGTATTTATATTATCACCACCGATGCGTGAAACTGCCTCCGTGTAATTCTTAGCATTCGTTGCTTGCTCAGATTCTGGATATAAGTAACGCAATGGATACCTGTCATTATTCAAATTATCTGGCCCTGGCGTTAAAACAGGAAACCCCGTTCTGCGAATATTGAACCACGCTTCATGGCCATTCGAAACCAAGCTAAACCATTTCTGCGTCATGATCTTTTCTAGATTCCCGTCACCAGCCAATGCTACACTTTCTTGATTCATATAATCTACTGGAACATCCAATCCCAAATAATTAAAGTGCGCTTTGATACCTTCCGTATAATACTGCTCCACATCTCCATCTATAAATCCCTTTTCCGCTGCTTCTGCTAATGCGAATTGCTGCTCAGCATACAACATAAATAATGCATCTACACCATTCGGAACATCTCTATATATAGAACCAAACAATGAAATTTCTGCAAGGTCAATATTGTTAGCACTAATCGTTTCCCGACTTTGGCCGTTCTGAAGTCCTGTATATTTCGGTTCCCCACTACTAGCACTCTTTTCGGAAGGCCTATAAATAACCTCCATTCTTGGGTCATTCCATGATTTCAGGATCGTTTCTACCGTTGTAGTCATTCGGTGCTCTTGGTATAATCCAAGTCCAACTTGTGACAATGGAAACTGATTCGGAGCGGTGTTCAAATATGGCAATACAGCGTTGTCGCCATTGGATTCCATTAATTTACCACTATTGACTAATGCTTTAAGATTGCTAAAATCAGAGATTCTTTTCGATATCCTCATGGTATATCTTACTTGCAAAGCATTCGCAAATCTTACCCATTTCTCTAAGTCTCCACTAAACATAACATCACCATTAATCGAAGCAGTTGTGCTACCAAGGGTCTCTGCCGATTGGTGAAGCACTGCAAGTATACCTGTATTCGGATCGGTATAAATAGATTCCTGTGTATCATATTTCGGCTGAGTAATTCCTTCTTTAGCCTTCAGTGCCTCCGAATAGGGAACATCGCCCCACAAATCAGTCAACTGTGAAAAAATGTAGGATTTCATAATATCTCCGACCGCGATGTACGCTTCATTCGTACCATTGACAGATTGCATCGAATTAATGTCGGTCAGTAATCCGAAGAGTATTTGCCAATATTCGCTATTCGTACCCATTTCATATCTGTCGATTCTTTCGAATTCTACACTAGCTGCAAATTGAGTGAGGTAGTTGGATAATCTGAATCCTTGTGTGTAAGTGTTTTCATTGGCAAGTACAGAAATAACATTGGCCAATAAAAATTGTGGATCAATGTTTTCTGTTGCATTCGGATTCTCATTAATCGTTTCGAAATCTTTCGTGCAAGCACTGAAAATCAAAACCGAACTGATGATTATTAATATATATTTCTTCATTTTTCTCTATTTAAAATTCACTTTTAAGACTGATTCCAAAACTCCTCGTGGAAGGATATGACATATCTTCTACTCCATAAGTAAAGTTCCGATCTTGGATTCCATTTAGCTCAGGATCAACATGTGGATTTTCTGTAAATAATAATAAGTTACTTCCCACGATACCTAGTTTTAAACCTTGAAAACCTATCGTTTTCGTGACATTATCTGAAAAGGTATAGTATATCCCAACTTGCCTCAGCTTAACATACGAAGCATCATAAATCGAGCTTTCTTCATTCCCTCGATCATAAAAGTTGTTGTTGAATCTACTTGCGGAAACAGAGGTAGTATTCGGTACATAATTTGGATTTTCTTCTGTTCCAATGTTCATCACACCTTCACCAATTATGCCCTCTTCTCGACCTACTAAAGTCTCCTTTAAGATACCTGCCGTACTTCCAAGTGCTTTGGTTCTCGAAGCCAAAACTCCTCCTTGCCTCCAGTCCACTAAAACATTGACCATCAAATTTTTATAACTGAATTCATTCCCGAAACCTAAACTAAAATCCGGGTTGTAATTTCCCAATAGCCTTAAGTTACCGTCCTGAACCGGCAATCCATTCGCACCATAAAGTATTTTTCCATCGATTTTCACAAATCCAGTTCCGTACATATCACCAACTCGGCCTCCTTCCTTAGCAATGTAGAATATGGCATTCGATCCTCCACTTCCTCCGAAGAATTTTGCGTCTCCAGTAACAAACTGATCTACACCTTCTGGCAATTCTGTTACTTCACTTCGATAGGTTGAAAAATTCACCGAAGCATTCCAGTTAAATGTTTTAGAGCGAATAATCTTTCCACTAATCCTAGTTTCGAGTCCTTGGGTAGTGACCCTTCCGCCATTTTCGATAATATTACTAAAACCTGAAGCATTCGAAATGGGTCTCCCGATGATCTGATTAATACTTGAATTCTGATATACGGAAACTTCCGCTTGTAATCGGCTTCCGAAAAACCACAACTCTGCTCCTGCTTCTAATGCATTCAGCCTCTCTGGTTTTAAATTCGCATTCTTTAATACCGTTTCATTGGTCACTCTAAAAAATGAACCATAATTCTGATTAAATTGGAAGGTATTATTAAGCTGATAAGGATCGGTATCATTTCCTGCACTCGAAGCATTAAATCTTAATTTGGCAAATGAAATAGCTTCTGGAAGTTCAAACATATTCGAAAGCACATAGCTCATTCCTGCCGAATAATAGGCGAATGAATTGTTTTCTGAAGGAAGTGTACTACTCCAGTCATTCCGAACGGTCAGGTCCAAATACAATGATGACTGATAACTGATATTTCCTATTCCATATATAGAATTAATCCTCTTTGTGAAGATCTGTGAAGTCCCTTTTAGCGGGTTTCTTGAATTCGCCAAGGTATAAATTCCCGGAATCGAAAGTTGACTCGCTTCAGAATAGGCGTAGTCTATTTTTTGATCAAATCGATTCCCTCCTGCGGCCACTGAAAATCGGATATCGTCTGATATTTTGTCATTGTAAGAAAGCAATGCATCCGTGTTCATTTCGCGATAGGCAATTTTATCTTCTCTGAAACTACCGAATGGATTTCTGTTTGTACTAACCACCCGCTTGAAAGCTCTATCATCATTATAAGAATCCACACCCGTTCTGACTCTGAAGCTCAACTTATCCGTGATATCGTAAGTCAGTGCGCCATTTCCTAGCACCCGATTTTTGTTGAAACTATTGGTGTTTTCGTATAAGGTCAGATACGGATTCGTTAACCACAAGTAGTTGATGTCATAATGCTCTAAGCCTTCGTAACCTTTCTGCCAGTAATCTTTCATCGCTGCTATATCCGTCTGGCGGCCGGTCCAGTTAAATCCATAGACGACATTTTCATAACCGTATCCTAAGTTGGGACGATTGTTACTCCTAGAATTGATGTAATTAAGAAATCCATCGAATCTGAAATTCTGGGTCATCTTCTGATCTATTGCTATAGAAACACCATCCCTTTTTAGGTCAGTATTGGGAAGTATACCTTCATTTCGGAGGTTGTTATAAGCGACTCTTATACTTCCGTTTTCGCCACCATTACTTATTGCGAAACTGTTCTGTGTTGTAAGTCCTGTCTCGAAAAAGTCACGTACGTTGTTCGGTCGAGACACCCAAGGTGTTGCTTCGATCGGCGTATAAGTGCCATCAGGCCTTTTCCTTGATAAGACGTCACCTGCTCTGACTGGATTTCCATCTAGATCTACAGATGGACTATCGAACTGATTGATGAGTAATCCTGCATCTAATCTTGGTCCGTAGCTTGCGAGTCCACCATCATTGATTCCAGCACCTGTTCCGTTTTGAAATGAATATTCTCCATTAGAGCCACCACCATATTCGTTTTGGTAGTCGGGTAGGGTGAGGAGGGTTTCGAAAGTGATCGTATTATTAACAGAAATTCCGAGGCCCTTCTTTGGCTCACCTCTTTTAGTGGTGATAACGACAACACCATTTGCAGCACGAGAACCATATAAGGCTGCAGAACCAGCTCCTTTGAGAATAGAAATAGATTCAATATCATCTGGGCTAAATTCAGAGGCACCGTTCCCGAAATCAACCTCCTGAAGTGCTCCGTCATTCGTCAGATCACTGGTGATTAATTGGTTGCTAATCGGAACACCATCGACGACAAATAAAGGTTCGTTGCGACCGCTAATAGAATTCTCCCCTCTAATAATAATTCTCGAAGAAGATCCGACGCCTGATGATCCATTAGTGATCTGGACACCTGCGATATTTCCGGCAAGGCTATTGACCAGATTCGTTTGTGGTACCACTCTAAGCGTCGTTCCATCTATTTTGGAGACACCAGCGCTTAAGGCTTGCTTTTCCCGTTTAATTCCCAGGGCCGTGACCACGATTTCATCTAATTGTCCAGCAGCAGGCATCATTTCGATAAGTTCTGGAATATTACCATTGGTAACATACACCCTCTTCGTTTCGTATCCAAGGAAGGAAATGTCTAGTTGGAAATCTTGCGATTCGGTTTCTATAGTAAAAAGTCCTTCCAGGTCCGTGACAGTGTAGTTTTGTGTCCCGACTTCATTAATGGTGGCACCTATCATAGGAAGGTTTTCGGTATCCACAATTTTAGAAGTATAACTATTCGACTGACTAAATAATGAAGCCATGAATAATTGAAAAAGTAGAATGTAGAGCAATCTCATTTTTATTGTTTAGTTATTAAGTATGTATTCGTGAGCTGTTTCTAAGAGCTGAATTCGTTTTTCTAGGTCAATGTTTAAAGGCAACTGGGCAAGACCCATAATTCTTCGCATCATTTCGACACCTGCGCATTGTTTGCATAATTCTAGGTCAAGTGGCGCTTCAGAAGTATAATATTTGAATGCATTAAAAATGGTTTTAACGGGTTGGTCTGCCATCATTAAGTGCGCCACGCAAACTCCAATCTCAAATTCTGGATAGCCGTGAAAGCAAAATTCTGGATCAATAACCTTGATTCCATCTTCAGTTTTTAACCAACTTCCAGGAAAGTAATCTCCATGTAGAAGTGTGTTGCCATTCGCCAAGTATCGATCTCCAAGTGCTGAAACTGCTGATTTCAGTTCGTCATCTGCTTTGTATTTCTTACTCGCTTCGGAAAGTCCTGGCAGAATGTCATCTAGGTTCAATCCATTATCATCCATAAAAGGATAGACAAACATATGCTCATGGTTAAGCTTTCTCATGGAGAGATTATCTATTCTTTCTTCGTCCTCAGCTACTTTATGATCTTTGTGCATCTGGGCTGCAAATTTCATGATCTGTTGTAGATCTTCGTCTTCGATGGTTTGTTGAGTATCATATAAGTAAGTAAAATCACTACCAGCACCAAGATCTTCCATAGAGATGATATTGTTTTCCTTATCGATGGCAATAATATCAGGCGTCATTTTCTTTAATTCGTCACTGCTCGCTATAGCATTATAGAATTCTGCTTCTCTTTGACATCGGTCTTGCGGAGCAGCTACTTGAGGATATTTCTCTACGTATGCTCGGCTCTGCTTAATGATAAAGGTTCTTTTATTCGTCATCACTCGGAGTGTGAAATTCATGTTTCCCGCTCCTGGAATTTCTACTCCAGATACGTTTTCACCATCTTCAAGCCAAGCGGCTTTTTGGAGGTAGCTTTCTATTTGTTGTTTGTCGTTTTTTAGTTTAATCATTTTAAGCTATTCATTAATTTTTCGTGATAATCAGAAACTACATCGTAGCAATAGGTCACAGGGAAGCCATTTTGCTCATCACATAATAGGTACTGCTTGTAAACCTTGTTTGGGTTTTCTTTTACGGTGTCGTCTTTGTGTATTTCTAGTCGGGCATTAAGTTTTTCGCTGATAATATCTGCAGGTGCGATGATATAGTGACTTGCAAGTACATCGAAAGGATTAAAACCTTGTGCTCCTTGATCTAGCCATTGTTGAAGCCATGGTTGGGAGTGCTGAGCTAACCATTGGAAATCTGCACTTCTTTCTTTTAGTAGGTCAATGTCATCTTGCTTTAGCCATACTTTATTCGAGATTTCAAATGGACATAAAACTATGTTGATATTGTTTTCGAACATTACTCGGAATGCTTCATTGTCTAGGTCAAAATTGAGATCTCTAGCGTGATTTCCTAGATTGCCAATTTTAAAGTAATCCGTTGGTTTTCTTCTTCCAGCGACAAGAACTACCTCTTCGATCTGATCTTTTAATTCGGGGTAATTCAGCAATAGTAATCCTACATTGGTAGCGGGACCGATGGCCATAATGGTCATTTTATCTTTGGTCAATGCTTGAGCAAGAGCTTCCACCGCTTCATTCGTTTCCACATTGTTTAGGACTAGAGCTTCTCCTGCACCTTTATAGACAGGTATTTTATTTTCAGCGAAGTTAGCATTGATGTATTGCGAAAGTCTGTAGGCATCGTCGATCAAGGTATTACCAAAAACAGCACTAATGGCAACGATTTCTATGTTTTCAGCATGCAGTAGTTGTAGGACGGCATATCCATCATCTACATCACAGTATCCCTCGCGAGCATGTCTTTTCATTCCGACTGATAAGTCTGTATCTATCCAAATTTTCTTTTTCATATGCTTTTAGTTTTTAGTCCTTAGTTTTTTGTTTTTAGCAACCATTAACTATTTACAATCCTCAGCTCAACGATCCTGTCGTACCTCGGGCTCGGTGATCTTATTTCTTTGTTTTAATCTGCGTCCTTTGCGCAATCTGCGGGCAACTTTTGTTCCCTTCTTAGCAAGCTAATGATCTGATGGTCTGACCTCCAGTTCAGGCTATCAAGATCATGGATTTCGTGATCACTTTTCCTAGAAATCATAAAACATTCATAGCCTCACTTTATGTGAGACCATGAGTTTTTTTCACTATCCACTATCCACTATCCACTACCCACTGTCAGTTATACCGAAACATTCAGCTTCGCAGTCCTCGCCTTCCGCATAATCCTCCCGCGGGCTTACGAGTCTAAATGTTTTTTTAATCTGCGTCCTTTGCGCAATCTGCGGGCAACTTTTTTCCCTTCTTAGCAAGCTAATGATCTGATGGTCTGACTTCTAGTTCAGGCTATCAAGATCATGGATTTCGTGATCACTTTTCCTAGAAATCATAAAACATTCATAGCCTCACTTTATGTGAGACCATGAGTTTTTTTCACTAACCACTAACCCATCATTTCCTTCCAAAATGTCAACTCCTCCTTCACCCCTGTATTCGAATCTTCCACAAACGCCATCTTATCTTTATACACTTTCAAGTTTCCACTCTCCATCATCGCAATTTCATCTCCCATTAAAATGGCCTCCTTTAAATCATGAGTAACAAAGAGTGAGGTAATACTGAATTTCTCAGCCAGCCTCCTAAATAATCCCTGCATATTCTTCCTTGTTCCTGCATCCAAACTCCCGAATGGCTCATCCAATAACAATAAAGATGGATTGGTAATAATGGCTCTGCCAAATGAAACCCTTTGCCTCTGCCCACCAGAAAGTTGATGTGGCATTTTATCAGCTTGCCCTTCTAGTTCTAGATTAGCAATCATCTCTTCCACTTGAGATTTAACAATGACATTTCCTATTTTCTTAATTCTTAAACCGAATGCAATGTTCTCGAAAACGTTCAAGTGCGGAAACAATAGATCTTCCTGATACAGATATACGATGTTCCGTTTCGCTGGCTCAACTTCCAACATTGACCTACCATCTAATGATAAGCTGCCAGAATCGGGGACTACTAATCCAGCAATTATTTTCAACATCGTCGTCTTCCCGCAGCCAGATTTCCCTAGAATACTTAGCGTTTTATGCTGCTCTAAAGAAACATTCAGGTCGATCACCACACTTTCGTCGCCGAAGCTTTTGTTTATATTTTCAATTTCTAAAAACATCAAATCAGTTTATTAAATACAAATCGCTTATTGATATAAATGAGCACTACAGGAGGAATAATTAGCAGACAACAACTCATCGCGCCGTAGTAAAAATTGGCCTCCTTTATAAATAGAAAAACCTTAATGGTCAATGTCTGGACCTTGCCGACACCGATGATAGAAGTCAGTCCATATTCGAACCAGGAAATCAGGAAAGTCTGAAAAAAGCAAACCATCATAAGTCCCTTTGCCATCGGTAGTAAAACCTTCGTGAAAGTGGTCCACCTATTTCCACCTAAAGTCGATACCAGGTTCTCGTAATTCTTTATTTTTTCATTCCAGAAACTGCTGAAAAAGATCAATGCATATGGAAATGCGATGATAAACTGAGCAATAATTACACCTGCAGTTGTTCCGAAAATCCCTATTCGTAAAAAATAATAACTCAAGCAAGCACCGAAAACAACGGGTGCCAAGATGTATGGGAAGTAGGTCAACATGGTTAATAGCCCCTTCTTCTTATGATAACTTACATATCGACTAATAAAAAATCCACTCAAAGTAGCGGTTACCGCAACACTCAATGAAATCACTAAAGAGATGAAAAAACTATAAGCTAATCCACTTTCGGTTCCTACTACTTGAACCCAGTTTTTAAGTCCGAAATATTCCGGTAGCAATGCTGGATACCGCCAATCAGATGACAGGGAAAGCAGCAATAAAAAGAAAAATGGGAACATGATCGCCACCACATATGCCCAGAGCGCTATGGATTTTAACTTACTCATGGATATCCTGGGATTTGCGGTTCGAAAATAATAGTATCGTTGCGATACTTACAATTACAGTATAAATGACAGCCACAACATAGCCTTCAGATATTTTACTTAGGTCAAATTGTTTCAGCTCCCGTACAATCAAGACGGATAGCATCTGAGGAGATTCTTCTCCTAGAATCAATGGGATTTCATAGGCACCCAGCAAGAAAATAAAGTACAATGCGATCAGTGTCCATGTTTTTTTGATTAGGACTGGAAGACTTACTCTCCAGATCGTTTGTCGTTCTGAAGCACCAAGTGATCTGGATAATTCTGCCAGTTCGGCAACTCTTTCGTTTTGATATACATTCAGGAATAAGAGTAAGAAAAAAGGCATGACGACACTGATGAAAACAAGGGTAATCCCGATGGCATATGGATCATTAATTAAATCAGGGAAATCGCTAATTCCTGATGTGATGCCTATTTTGTTAAATAGTCTGGAGAAAAAACCAGCTTTAGAGAGTACTTGTACCGTAAAGAATGAGGCAACTATTCCTGGAATTGCTAAGGGTAAGTAGATAACGAATGAAAGTATTCGGCCTCTAAGTTTCTTTTCGAAAGCGAGGGTGAACCACAAGGCTAAAGAAACAGAAATTACAGTTGATACTAGTGCAATCGCAATACTGTAGAACAACGATTTGACAAATTCTCCAGATTCAAAAACTGCTTTCCAGAACTCTAAAGTGAAACCGCTATTAGCTACGCCGATCACTCCGAAACTATACAATAGCGCATATCCGAAGGATAAGGCAAAGGGGGTAATCCCGATGAGAATAAAGAATAATATGCCGATGTAGCCTCTATTTTTCAATGACTTGGGTTCTGAAGTCTTCAAATAATCTGATCATGTATTTAGGATCTGGTTCTTGGATGGCTTTATCTTCTAAATCCGCCATCTCAGGTCCATATTTTCTCTTAGGCATTTCTTCAAATTTAGCCTGCCACTCGGATGGGAGTTTTGATGGGTCAAGGATGGTATTAGAATCCATTCCATCTGGACTTGCTTTTCGGAGTTGAGCTTCAGGTGACATCAGGAAATTGATGACGGTCATTGCTCCTGGTTTATTGGTAGAGTTATATGCAATCCCTAGGTAATTCGCATTTTTAATTGTTCCGTTTTCCCACGCATAGCCTTTTGTCGATTTAGGGAATAGTCCTTGGTTCACTTTTTCTTCTATTCCGCCTTCACCGAAACCAAAGCCCAGCAGTAATTCTCCATTTGCATACATCTGATCCATTTTCGAATGTTCTTTAGGAAAAGTTGTTCCTTTCTTCCAGAAATATTGTTTGTTCCTATTGATATACTCCCAAAGCTCGCTAGATAGTTTTTCATATTTTGATTCATCGAAAGGACCATTTAACCCTTCAGGCGAGCCACTCAATTCTGAGAGGAAGCTTTTAAGTAAGGTCATTCCCGAAAAGTCATTAGAAATCGTGAAAGTCTCTGGATTTGCTTTTACATAATCTTCTAATTCCTCGAGGTTAGTTGGCGGTGTCGTAACTCTTGCGGAATCATAAAATAGTGCAAATTGGCTCACATTCCACGGCGCCTCCATGTAATTCACTTTTTGTTGGAAGTCAATACCTATAAATTGATCATTAAAATCTACGAATTGTGCATTCGGAAGAGATTCCACAAATGGTCCCCATAAGCCGTCGATCTGTCGGAGTTGGAAAAAAGTCTCCCCATTGATCCAGACCATATCAACTTGCCCAGATTTCACGGCTGCTTGTTTTTCTCCCATAATTAGTTGGACAATTTCGGGTCCTTGTCCACCAGTAATCCTTAGTTCAATATTGAATTTCTCCTTTACTGTAGGAATGAGATAATTATTAATGTAGTCATTAATCACAGGGCTGCCTTGCCACATCATGAAGTTTACGGTGCTTCCTTCGGCCTTTTGGGTTATGTCTTTCCAAGAAAGTTGATCAAGATTAATCTCTGATTCTTTAGCATTAGGCGCACAGGCTGAAATAAGTAAGACAATAAATAGAAGATACCTCATAAGGTAATTTAGTAGAACAATAAATGGTTATTTTAAATTCGGATTCTGAGATTAGAATCGGAAAGGTGGTGCTCTTAAACTTAGGTTGATTCGAGAATCATAATTTAAAAGAAGAATAGTGTATTCTGCAACCGTAATTTTTACAAAAGCTAGAAAATTCTTTAACTGCTTAATTAAAGAACTTGCAAATGAGGTCTTCTTAGCTAGATAGGAGAAGTCGCCTAAGTGGTTCGTATCTCTAAGTCTATTTAATACATAAATGCTATGATCTTGATCTTGAAGGTATTGCAAAAGGTCATTTTCTAATTGATCACTTTGCCATCCAAGTGATGAGAACCGTTCTAGATCAAAGCTAGATTTTGTTAACCCAATTAGGTAGGCTCCGTTTCTAAAAGTTGGGCCGATTGCATTATAACCTTGGGTGAGTTTGCTTGCAACTTTTTCTATTGATGCAACATCTAATTCTATACAGTCATTCCCTATTGTAATTGCGGCTTCAAAACCTTGGTCGAAAGCAGCCTTGAAGGCATTTCCAATTTTTTCGCCAAAAGTTCTACCTTTTTGACAAGATTCATCGAAGTGTAAAACTTCTAAATTGGATTTTTGAAGTGTTTTAAGAGTCTTGTTATAAAGAAATTTAGAGATACTGAGTCGTTGAGCTCTAGTAGAAGCAACTGACCACTTTTTCTGATCAGCTTCTGTTTCAGCAGTCCTGCTAAAATAAATTAATGCTATTTTGCCATTACTCAACATAAAGTGAAACTAATTAATTTTTTTTATCTGCTTTCTAAAAAGTGTATTACCCGTCTTTTGCTCGACAATTGGTACATTGATTCCTAAGTCTGAATGGAGGTAGCCATTAAGAATAATAGATAAATGTAAATTCTTCTGATATTGTTTAAAAAATGTTTCCAAGTATAGCACTTGTTATGGAAACGATTGCAGCTAACCCAAGTGCCCACCAGAAATTGAGAACTTTGAATTTAGGCAGAAACCAATCTGCTACTTGGATTAAAATGGCATTCAGTAACCATGAAAATATACTTAAAGACAGAATTCCTAATGTAACGATCTTTAGAAAAGTACCCAAGGTGTAACTTAAGACGGCTACAAGTAATGCTACGACAATAGCTTGCATAAAACTTTTCACTTCGACTCCAGGTAGTAATTTTGCTCCGATAAAAAATGCTGTCCCTGCAACAAGTATATTAATGATGATTTCCATAAGTTTTTGTTTTGATACTTTAAAATAAAGCATTGAGTTCGAAATCAATCTTTATTAATGGTAATATACAAAGATTTGGTGGGCGAATAATTTGTTGGGAGCTAGTTCTCCAGGTCATTTAGTATAACATGATAAAGTTTTTCTTTAGAATTTAGCGCTATTGGTTTACTACTGCTGTTCGATGGCAATGTTTCCCGTGTTTTATTCGTTAAGCCTAATAACAAACAAAAAAAATCAGAATGAAATATTTAACAGTACTATTGTGCGCACTCTTCTTAATGTCTTGTAACAAGGATAGAGATGATCCACAGATAAGATTTATAACTCCTGCGCAAAATTCAGAAGTGGAAGCTGGAGTTCAATTTACTATGCAAGCTGAAGTGACAGATAACGAAGCTATTTCTTCGATAGTTGTTGGTGGAGATGTTCAAGATTTAGAAATAACAGGAATTACAGATGTTTTAAAACATAATTTTTTGGTAAATATCACTCCTTCTGCTGATACACCCTCTGGGGCCGAATTAACTATAACAGTTACGGCTAAAGATGTAGCAGGTAATAGTGAATCTGAAGATCTAGTGGTTATCGTAAAATAAACGAAACGAGTAAAAATAAAAAGCCGATGCATTCCCTTAATGAGGAATTGCATCGGCTTTTTTTATTTAAATTAAAATTAACTTTCGAATCTTACCGGTATGGTCATTTGAACAGCAACTGGTTTGCCATCTTTCATTGCTGGCTTCCAATTTTCCATCATTCCTACGACATCTACAGCCGCTTTCTGACATCCATCACATTCCTTTGTTTTACTGCTCGCAACGTATTTCATATTAGATAATGAACCATCTTTTTCGATGACAACAATTACTTGCTCGAATCCATCTTGATTTCTATTAATAGCTTCTCTAGGGAATGTTGCATTGTCTTTAACAAACTGTAGCATTTTTTCGTTAGAACATTCTACAGGATTTTCCATAGATGCACATTCCATGCTGAAAAGTGGTTGCATATCAACATCTGCTATGGTATAGATCATTGCCTCTTCTTCGGCTTTTTTCGTTTCCATTGCTTTATTATTATCTGCTGATACCGCGTTTTCTATTTTGTCATTTTCCATAGAGACTTCTTCCGTTGAGGATTTTTTCTCCATATCACAAGAAGCAAACGTGAAAGCAATTGATAAAATAATTGCTGGTAAAAGACTTCCGATATTAAATTTTTTTATCAACATAATTTTTGATTTTTATTTCTCACCTTACTATTCCTTAATTGAAATTGTTCGAAATTATTTTTTAGTGTAGATATATAAGATTCTATAGTTCTGCTTGCAAATCAAATTTTTATCAGTCCTTTTTTTTATTAAAAACTTTTTTGCAAACCAATAGCTAGAAACCTCAATTTGTTTATCCAGATTAGCAGTCTGATAGTTGCTTAATCTATTCAGTTGAATATCATTGTCATTTTACTTACCTTAATTGTTCTTTAAATAATTTATACTTTATTTTTAACAGTGAATAATCAAACCTTCAAAGCCAAAATTAAAGGAGTCTTATTGTGGACAATGTTTACCCTTTCTTGTTGTGTTTTAAATGGACAAATAAGTCTAACCTACCCATTAACAAGTAACCTTGAAGAAAGCCAAGGTGAACATCAAGATTTAAAACCATTATTTAATGGTGATGATGAATCTGGATATTTTGATGCATTTACTGTTCCTACAACTACTTGTCCTTCGAATTTTGATGTCAATGGTTATCACTTTTATGACAATGCTGGTTTGCGTTTTGAGAATGATGGTTTCATTACTTGTGAGTACACGGTTAAATTTACTTTTCATATCAAAGAATTCTCTGGGCCGCAAGGTTGGGTTAGGGTTTTAAGTTTTGACCCAGATGATGATACGGGAATATATATCAAATTGACCAATCAACCGACGAGTGGTTCGCTTGAATTTTATCCTAATGGAATTGTAGGAGATGTAGATTTTTTTAACGGAATAGACCTTTATCAGCTCGTTATTACAAGAACATGTGCTGGGTTAGTAGATATATATGTAAATGGAGAGTATTTTGCTAGCTATGATGACTCTAGCAGTCCTATTTATTTAGTTCAACCTTCATACGACGTCATTGATTTTTTTCAAGATGATACTCAAGTTGCTAACGAGGCATCTCCTGGTTGGGTTAAAAATATTGTGATCTCAGATTTTGCATCAGATCTAGCGTTTGTTGAAGAAGAGTGGGATGAGTTTTGTGAGGTTTTGCAAGAAACAGATTGTAACGGTGTAATGGGAGGTACGGCTGTAACGGATGAATGTGGCGTGTGTCTTGAACTAAACGATCCTGATTTTAATCAATCTTGTGTGGATTGTGCTGGTGTTCCAAATGGTACAGCCATAATAGATGATTGTGGAGATTGTAATACCCCAGATGGTCCTGACTTTAATCAGTCTTGTGCAGACTGTGCGGGTACGCCGAATGGAACCGCAGTGATAGATGAATGTGGAGTTTGTTTACTGCCTAATGATCCTAATTTTAATAAAAGTTGTGATGATTGTGCAGGTGTGATGAATGGGCAGTCAGTGATAGATGAATGTGGAATATGTTTACTGCCTAACGATCCTGATTTTAATCAATCCTGTGCAGACTGTGCTGGTACGCCGAATGGTTCAGCGGTCATCGATGAATGTGGTGAATGTCTTCTTCCTAGTGATCCTGATTTTAACCAATCTTGTGCAGATTGCGCTGGTACGCCCAATGGTCTAGCAGTTATAGATGAATGTGGGGTTTGTTTGCTGCCTGATGATGTTAATTTTAACCAAAGCTGTTTGGATTGTAATGGCGTGATTAACGGTACTTCAGTTGTGGACGAGTGTGGCTATTGTTTAGAGCCTGGAGATCCTAATTTCAATAAATCATGTTCTACTGAATTTTTCTTTCCTTCCGTATTTTCGCCGAATCAAGATGGTCAGAATGACTACTTCGAAGTTTTTAAAAGTTCGGATACGCCGGCAAGTATAAAGGTTTATAAGATTTTTAATTTGTGGGGGGAATTAATTCATGAATCCAAGAATTTTGAATTTGGTGACACGGATCGTTTTTGGGATGGTTCCTGGGATGGGATTTCTCTAAATTCAGGAGTATATGTGTACTATGTGGAAATATTATTTGAGAATGAGACGGTAAAATCCTATTCTGGAGATGTTTTCATAGCGAATTAATAGCCATCGAATATAAGATTTGTATATATTCAGTAGCTATCAATTTAAATAAATCGAAACACTTATTTATTGGCAATAATATCGATTAACTATACCAGTTCATGCTCAAGCTTCTTTGCCTTCTTCCTTGCCTGATCTTCTTTCCATTTGTGCCAATTTGCACCAAGTACTTTAGATAAACTCAGGTCGATAAGCTGATGTTGCACCAAATGTAAGCCACCTTTGAGGATAGTCAATGGGGAATCATTAGCTCTTAAAGCTAAGCTGAATCCACCGTCTATATATCTTAGATAATGCCACCATTCGGAAGGTATAAATACCGTCTCGCCATGTTCAATGGTGCCTTCATAACCATTAAGGTATTCCGCTAGCGGATATTTTTCAAAGTCTGGATTTTCTGGATCGAACTTACTCATGGTAGTAAATGGTAAGTGGTAAAGCTTTTTGCTTTCTTCTGGGCTAAATAGGATCACTTTCTTCCTTGTTTGGAATTGGGTAAGGAATACATGAGAGCAATCTACATCAAAGTGCAGGTTTGTAACAGATTCCCTACCGCCGAAGAACATGAATTTATAGTTTTTAATAAAACCATTCATGATTTCAGGGAAAGAGATATCATTTGTTAATTCAGGTGCTTCTTTAAATATGTCGAATAGAAATAATCTGAGATCAATGGGCTTATTTTGTTCTAACAAATCAAGATATTCATAGAAGCGAAGTTTTTTCACTGACTTAAAATAATTTTCAGCGCTATTAAAACTCTTGTCAATTAAAGAAACTTCCAGATCTCCATAATTTTCTTTGAAATAATCGAAGGTCCATTTATTTACTGCTGGCCATTGTGCGGATAAGTCTTTAAAGATAACGGGTCTCTTAGGCTCAAGAAAGTATTTTGTAAAATCTGCTTTCGAAAGTTGCTGTACTTTTTCAATTGGATTCAGTTTCATATCAAATTTATTAAGATTAATAAAAACTGATTACAGAATATTGATTTGAATTGGAGTCATTCTGCAATGCAATATCAAAGTTAAAACGTATAAGGAGCCCTAGAATGTTCGATTTGTGGCAAAAAAATAGACAAGGAGTTGAAAAATTAAGTTGAATCGAATCTTTTTTTATATGAATTGAGTGAGGGAGAAATACTTGAAAGTTCAGGACTAGAAAAAGTAATGGAAATTAAGCCTCCATTTCTAATATTAGGGATAGCCTTTTTAAAAGATGTGCGATTTCAAGACTGTTTTTCAATCACTTATGAAGGATAGTGTTAAAATTAATGTCTAAAAACTTGTTTCTTCCACAAAAGAAATTTACATTTGCAGCCCCTTAAGAAATGAGGGTGCAATTTTATAAAAATTAAATTTTAAAAAGTGGATACTTTAAGTTATAAAACAAAGTCTGCAAAGAGCTCCGAAGTTGAAAGACAATGGCACGTTGTTGATGTAGAAGGTGAAGTTTTAGGGAGAGTGTGTTCTAAAATAGCATCAGTGCTTCGAGGAAAGCACAAACCAAGCTATACACCGCATGTAGATACAGGTGATTATGTTATCGTGATCAATTCTGACAAAGTTAGATTGACAGGTGCAAAATTGGATGATAAAGAATATTTGAGCTATTCAGGATATCCTGGAGGCCAGAAAGCAATCACTGCTAAGAACTTAATGGCAAAGAAACCTACAGCTGTTGTAGAAAAAGCTATAAAAGGTATGCTTCCAAAGAATAAATTAGGAAGAGCAATGATTAAAAAATTATTTGTTTACGCTGGTGCAGATCATCCTCATGCTGCTCAGAAACCACAAGAATTAAAATAATATCATATGGAAATGATTAATGCTATAGGTAGAAGAAAAGCATCAGTTGCAAGAGTATACCTAACAAAAGGCAAAGGAGACATTAAAGTGAACGGAAAAGATTATAAAGATTATTTTCCAAGTCCACACATACAGATGAAACTTGAAGATCCATTATCGACTGTAGAAGTTGCTAAAGAATATGATGTTAAAGTTAATGTTAATGGCGGTGGATTTAAAGGTCAAGCAGAAGCTATCAGAATGGCAATTGCTAGAGCACTTGTTAAAATTGACGAAGACTACAGAAGTCCTCTTAAAGCTAAGAAATTCTTAACTAGAGATGCAAGAGTAGTAGAGCGTAAGAAATACGGTAAGCCTAAGGCACGTAAAAGCTTCCAGTTCTCAAAACGTTAATTTTTATTGTATACTTAAAATTAGATTAAAATGGATAAACCAACATATAAAGAATTATTGGACGCAGGTGTACATTTCGGTCACATGAGAAGCAAGTGGAATCCGAAGATGAGACAGTACATCTTCATGGAAAGAAAAGGGATCCATATCATTGATCTTAATAGAACAATGGAATGTATGGATACGGCTGGTGCTGCGTTAAAGCAAATAGCAAAGTCTGGTAGAAAAATTATGTTCGTTGCAACTAAGAAACAAGCTAGAGATATTGTAGCTAAAGGTGCAAGAAGTGTTAACATGCCATTCGTAACCGAAAGATGGTTAGGAGGAATGATGACGAATTTTTCAACAATCAGAAGATCCGTTAAGAAAATGAACAACATTGATAAAATGTTGGCAGACGGAACGCTTTCAAGTGTAACTAAGAAAGAAAGGTTAACACTAACTAGAGAGCGTAATAAATTAGAGAAAGTATTAGGAGGAATCGCAAATCTTAACAGATTGCCATCTGCAGTATTTATTGTAGATATTCTTCATGAGCATTTAGCAATTGCAGAAGCTAAGAAATTAGGTTTGACAACTTTTGCGATGGTGGATACAAACTCTGATCCTAATCAGGTTGACTTCCCAATTCCTGCGAATGATGACGCATCTAAGTCTATATCAATGATCACTAATTTTGCTGTAAATGCAATTAAAGAAGGATTATCTGATAGAGAAAAGAACAAAGAAGAATTAGCTGGAAGCACAGCGAATTAATTATTTAACAATATAAGATTATTCAAAAAATGAGTATAAAAGCTGCAGATGTTAAAGCACTGAGAGATCAGACAGGAGCTGGAATGATGGATTGTAAGAAAGCTCTTACTGAAGCTAATGGTGATTTTGAAAAAGCTATCGAAGTACTTAGAAAAAAAGGACAAAAACTTTCTGCTAAAAGAGCTGATAGAGAAGCTAAAGAAGGTGTAGTTCTTGCTAAAGTTAACGACGAAGGAACTAAAGGAATCGTAATTAGATTAAGTTCTGAAACTGATTTCGTAGCAAAAAATGAAGATTTTATAGGTTTAGCTGATAAGATTGCTAATATCGCACTTGCTGCTTTTCCTGCTACTAAAGATGATTTACTAGCACAAGATTTTGATGGAACTACTATCGGTGATAAAATTATCGAACAAGTTGGTGTTATCGGTGAAAAAGTAGAATTAGCGGAATATGAGCGTTTAGAGGCTCCACAAGTTCTTTCTTACATTCACATGGGAAATAAAGCTGGTGTTCTTGTTGGATTCAATAAAGCATCTGAAAAGTTTGAAGAAGCTGGTAGAAATGTTGCAATGCAAGTTGCTGCAATGAAACCTTTAGCTTTGAATAAAGATGGCGTAGATTCTTCTGTTGTAGAGAAAGAAATAGAGATAGGAAAAGAGATTGCTAAGAAAGAAGGCAAACCTGAAGAAATGCTAGAGCGTATTGCAATGGGTAAGTTGAACAAGTTCTTCAAAGAGAACACGTTACTTGACCAAGCATATGTAAAAGATAATAAACAATCTGTTTCTGCTTATCTAGATTCAGTGGAAAGCGGATTAACCGTAATTGACTTCAAACATGTCAAGTTAGGGTAAAAATAAATTTAAAAAGAGCGAATATTTTATTCGCTCTTTTTTTTTGGCTAGGTGTTATTATATTGCACTTATAATCGAAGAAACAAGATGAAGCTTAAGTATAAACGAGTACTGCTTAAATTAAGTGGAGAATCATTAATTGGTGAAAAGCAATTTGGTATATCTCCTAAAATGTTAGTTCATTATGCGAAACAAGTTAAGCAGCTAGTGGACTTAGGTGTTGAAATTGCTATCGTAATCGGTGGAGGCAATATATTCAGAGGCCTTCAAGCCGAGGAATCTGGAATCGAAAGAGTGCAAGGTGATTACATGGGTATGTTAGCTACCTGTATCAATGGAATGGCTCTTCAAAGTGCTATGGAAGCTCATGGCATTTTTACTAGACTTATCTCTGCTATCGAAATGCAAGAAATTGCAGAACCATACATAAGACGAAGAGCAATCCGTCACCTAGAAAAAGGTAGAGTTGTCATCTTTTCTGCTGGAACGGGAAGTCCATATTTTACAACTGATTCTGCGGCAGCGTTAAGAGCTAATGAAATAGGTGCAGATGTAATTCTGAAAGGAACGCGTGTAGATGGTATCTATAGTGCTGATCCTGAACTCGATCCTACTGCTGAAAGATTCACGAAGGTTTCATTCGCTAAAGTAATTAGTCTCGGCCTTAAAGTGATGGATATGACTGCATTCACTTTGTGTAGAGAGAATGATCTCCCGATCATTGTTTTCAACATTGGCGATGATACGAACCTTAAGAGAATCGTTCAAGGAGAAGAGGTCGGTACGCTAGTGGAAGGGTAGGACATCATTTAAAGTTTAGAGGTGAAAGTTTAAAGGGCGTACATGCCTGAATAGGGTTACCAGATATTAGTATATACGTTCTGATATCTTTCTATAAGCTTGTTTTTACCTTTCAAACAAACAACTTACCAGTCCTAATTCGATAGCTATAACAATTAAATAATAGGTTGATTTAATCTTTTTCCTTAATTTTTTACTACTTTATCTAACGTAAGGAAATCGCAGAAATGAAGAAACACCTAAATTCTAGAAGAGATTTTATAAAACAGACCTCTATAGGTATTGCAGCAACTGGAATACTGTCTAAATGGTACCCATTCGCCAGCAAAATCACATCATCTGCTTCTGAAAAAGTTCAATTTGGTTTCATTACCGATCTACATCATGGTCTCTGCAAAGGAGCAATCGATAGGTTACAAATATTCTTAGATGAAGCGTCCTCTAAATCTTTAGATTTCATTATGCAAGGTGGTGATTTTTGTTTCTCAGAACCTGCCGCTCAGGAGTGTGTAGACCTTTGGAATACTTATGCTGGAGAGAAATACCACGTGCTGGGAAATCATGATATGGATAAAGGTTCGAAAGAAGATATTATGAAGTTGTGGGGCATGAAGGAAAAATACTATTCCTTTGATAAAGGAGATTTTCACTTTGTAATCTTAGATGGTAATTACATCAAGAAGGATGGTGAATACGTGGATTATGGGCATGCTAATTTTTACATTGACCAAGAAAAGAGAAGCCTCTTTTCACCTGAACAAATCGAGTGGCTAAAACAGGATCTTGCTGGGACTGAAAAACAAACAGTCATTATTTCTCATCAAGCGTTGGATGAAATTTGGGATGGATGGTCTTCACCAAGCAGATTCGAAATTCGGGAAGTAATTGATGAGGCAAATAATAACTTTGAATTTCAGAAAGTGATTGCTTGTTTCTGCGGTCATCATCATGTCGATGAGCATAGTATTATTAACGATGTTCATTATTTTCAGATGAATAGTGCGTCGTATTATTGGGCTGGAAAAGGTTTTGGTTCAGATGGACCGATGGCTATGTACACTAAACCGCTTTATGCTTTTATAACTATTAGTCCAGATGGAAAAATCAAAATTGAAGGAAAAAAAGGTGATTTCGTAAGTCCAAGTCCAAAAGAAAAAGGGCATCCAGATGCGCCTCGACTTTCTGCATCTATCAGTTCAGTAGATACTCGTTTTGAGCATAAATGATTGCTTATAGTCCAGATTCTAGCTCAGATAGGAGCGTCTGTTTCTGATAAGAAGGTTGTTGAATAAGTAAGGACACATAATGACTCATTGCTATTTAGGCTTAACTAAGTCAATGTTTTATGGTTCTATAATTCTGATCAATTTGTAAGAGAAATTAATGCTTCTCAAATTAGTCAGCTCATGAAACATAGATTCCTTTTCTTCCTTTTATTTTCATTCAGCATATCTACTCTAGTTGTTGCTCAAAATGTAGGAATCAATATTGATTCTCCTAAATATTTAATGGATATCCGAAGCACGAATGATAATGCTAGTGGTGGAGAGTTGCAACTAGCGACACCTTCCGAATCAAATTTTCTGAGATTTTTTGGAGGAAGACTTGATGACAGGAATCCTTTTATAGGATTTAATGACTTGGATACTTTTCATTTAATAACAACACTTTCTGATTTCTCTACCTACAAAAGAAGAATGACCTTATTTCCGAATGGGAAAATGGGACTTGGAACTGATCAACCACAATCGGAATTAGATATTCGTACAAATGCAGTAGATGATGGAGGTGAGATTCATCTGAGTAACGCTGATGCTTCTTACTTTCTTCGTTTATTCAGTGGCAAACCAAGTAATCCACGCCCTTCTATTTTTTGGAATTTCGAAAGTGATTTTGAATTGGCCAGATTCGATGGGAATGTGAACTATCAACCATTTCTTCGTTTAGATGGAAAACGAATTCACGTTTTAAATAATAATGGCTCCGTTTTCTTAGGTGAGAATACTGGATTAAGCGATAATGGATCTTTTAATACTGCTATAGGAAGTTTTAGTTTGCAAAATAATGTTTCAGGGATAAGAAATACAGTTTTAGGATATCGTGCTGGAAGTGGTTCGAATGTAGGAAGTAATTTTTCGGGTAATGTGCTAATAGGATATGAAGCGGGTTTAAATATTACTGGAAGTAATCGGTTATATATTGAGAATTCCTCATCGGCAACTCCTTTAATTTACGGTGAATTTGATAATAACCTGGTGCGAATTAATGGAAGACAAGAGATTACTGGTTCGCTTGAACTGAATAGGGGAATACTATCTGGTGTTGCCATAAATGTAAATGGCCAAGAGGCTTTGTGGAGCAATGGAAACTATTTTAGTTATGGATTCGGGACACCATATAATTACTTTGCTAAACCGATAAAGATCGGTCCTATAGAAGGATCTACTGTTCCGTATGCGGACTTGCAAATAGTAGATAATGCTGGCAATGCGAGTATTTCCGTTGAGTCTATCAGTAATGATGCGATACTGCAGCTGTCTGGTGCCACGAATAGTCAGAACGATGGCTGGACAATACGTCGCAGAAGTGATGGAGATTTAGAATGGAGGCATAATAACATAAGCAAAATGAAACTTACTTCTTTCGGAAGACTAGGAATAGGCACAACTTCGCCTTCCCATATTTTAGAAGTCGCTGGAAATACTAGGTTCTATCAAAGTATTAATTCAGCTAGCCCCAACGATCTTTTCGTAGGAACCATCGAAAACACGAGTAATAACAATAACTTTAGAAACAATGGGTTGCAAATTATTGCAGGACATAATACGATAGGCGGGGGGACTACACGTTCGATGTATATTAGTTTTGCTAAACCTAATGGGACCATTATAGGCGCCATTTCTCAGCTCGATAATAATTCGATAGTATATTATGAGTCATCTGATGAACGACTTAAGGAAGAGATTCAGCCAACGAGGGTGGGAATTGAAACCTTAATGAATATCAACGTTCGGGATTACAAGTGGAAGAATGGAAATGAGGATGCAATTCCTACCACTGGCTTTATTGCGCAAGAGCTTTATGAAATCTATCCTATCGCAGCAAAAAAAGGAGGCGAAGATGAAACGGTAGACCCTTGGCAAATTGCTCCTAAGCAACTCATCCCATTAATGGTGAAAAGCATTCAGGATCAGCAGCATACAATAGAAACCTTACGCGAAGAAAATAATGTGCTATCAGCTCGACTAGATCGTCTAGAGAAATTACTGGACGAGAAAAATTAAAATCATAATCTTAAGTAACCCATTGAAAAAGCGGGTTTCCATATTCAATGGAACCCGCTTTTTTTCTTTATTTATTAACCATCAACTAAGATTATGATGCGTATTCTAAACTTTGTTTGATAAACTTACTCAAAGCTTCTCCTTTCAGCATGTTTTGATTCAACATCGCTAACTTCCTTAGGTAGTCTGCAAACTGCTCTCGCTTCTCTTCACTCTTCATCTTAATTAACTTATCTGCAACCAATGGATGATTGGTATTCACAACAACGTTGTAACTATCTGGAAAATCTCCCATTCCCATTCCTTGTAACTGTTGCATTTCCTTCATCCTTCTCATGAATTCTGGCTTTGTTAAAACAACAGGATGATCATTCGGTGAAAGTGCTTTCAACTCAATCGATGATCCTTTATCATTAATCACCTTTTCAAAAATACCTTTTACCTTCTCTTGCTCCTTTTCAGAAAGAACAGATTCTTTAACCTCATCCGTTTGAACTAAGTTGTCTACTGTATCCGAATCCACTCTTACGAATGTTGTATCCTTTAATTTGTATTCTAATTGTTGGATGAAGTGATTATCGATTACCGTGTCAAATTCTAGCACATCATATCCTGCTTCTTTTGCAGAATTGATGTAACTGAAGTGATCTTCTTTATTATTCGTATAAAGGTGAACCAACTTTCCGTTTTTATCGGTTTGATTAGCCTTGATTTTTTCTGCATACTCTTCGAAAGTGAAATACTCGTCATCAACATTTTTGAACAAAGCGAATTTTTCAGCTTTCTCATAAAATTTCTCTTCAGAGATCATTCCATACTTAACGAAAACACTAATTTCTTTCCATTTTGCCTCGAATTCTTTTCTATCTTCTTTGAATAAAGAATTCAATTTGTCAGCTACTTTCTTCGTAATGTAACTCGTGATTTTCTTCACATTAGCATCTGACTGTAAGTAAGAACGAGAAACATTTAATGGGATATCCGGCGAGTCGATCACACCATGAAGTAATGTTAAGAATTCAGGTACGATTTCTTTTACGTCATCTGTTACGTAGACTTGGTTACTATATAACTGAATCTTATTCTTCTGAACTTCCATGCTGTTGTTCAGCTTTGGAAAATATAGAATTCCAGTTAGATTAAATGGATAATCAATATTCAAGTGAATCCAGAAAAGTGGATCAGCAGAATATGGATATAATACCTTGTAGAACTCTTTGTATTGTTCTTCTTCAATGTTAGTTGGAGAATTTTTCCATAAAGGCGCTACCGCGTTGATAATATTATCTACTTCTGTTTCTACGCTTTTCTTATCGTCACCTTCTCCCTCAAAAGTAGTCTCAGTCTTTGTTCCGAAACGAATAGGGAAAGGAAGGAATTTCGCATATTTGACAAGTAGTTCTTCAATTTTCGATTTTTCTAAGTACTCTGTACTTTCATCGTTAATGTGAAGAATAACATCTGTTCCTCTAAAGTCTTTTTTAGTAGTCTCTATTTCATACTCTGGATTTCCGTCACATATCCATCTTACTGGTTTTACGGATTTCTTATAAGACTTCGTTACTACTTCTACTTTATCAGCAACCATAAATGCTGAATAAAATCCAAGACCGAAATGCCCGATAATCGTAGCGTCGTCTTTATATTTTTTCAAGAATGATTCCGCACTTGAAAAGGCTACTTGATTTAAAAACTTCTTTACTTCAGCTTCTGACATTCCGAGACCTCTATCTCTTATGGTCAATGTTTTAGCTTCTTTGTCAAGAATAATGTCAATGGTTAAGTCTCCGATGTCTCCATCTACTTCACCTCTAGCACTTAAAGTTTTTAGTTTAGATGTTGCATCTGTAGCATTAGCTACAATTTCCCTAAGGAATATTTCCTGATCTGAATACAGGAATTTTTTGATGATTGGGAAGATATTCTCGGTCTGAACCGATATATGTCCTTTTTCCATAATTGTTTGTTTTTTGATTACGAAACTGATAGTTCAAAGCCTGTGCCACCAAGAATTATGTGACATAATGACGTAAAATAGATGTGTAACGGCTTTAGTTATTGTCAATTTGGCTGCGTATTTTTTAAAACTTGCTAAAATGCCACTTTGCTGAGTTGTCTGAATCGCGATCGCCTAATTAAATATGTATTTATTAAATATGTTTTAAGTGATTATGTTAAGTCCAATATCATAAAGAGTAATATGAATGGATATTTTTTGATGTGTAAACTACTTTACATTTGGTATATGTGAAACTGATTTTGGCAAGATATGTGGACTATGGCTAACTGTACAAATAATTAAGGTGAAATACTTTATTTAGTATTATAAAAAGGCCGGTTCACTGGGGGGTAGAACTGGTCTTTTTTTATTTGTCTATTGTTTTAACCTGAGTTCGGTTTTGAAAAGTCTAAAATTCCTCTGGTAAGCGGACGTGGTATAAGATTCAATCAAGGATGTTGAAACATAAATTAAACATACTAAGAGGCTGATTTGCTGCTTCAAATAAATGAAGGCATTTCCCGATTATGATTATTCTGAAATACTATAGTGACTTTTAAAAATTATAATAGTAATAAAAATAGCCATAATTAATTGCTCACCGCAAATGCGTAAAGTTTTTAATTATGGCTATATAGATTGTACTAGTTGTCTTTTATCATATGAATATCCATCTGAGGGAATGGAATTCCGATTCCTGCTTTATCGAATTCTTTCTTAACGCGTTCTTGCATATAAAATTTCACATCCCAGAAATCGGCACTATTACAGAAAGGTCTTGTGCTTAAATTAACAGTATTTTACGCTAGCTAGAAATCCTCAGCGGGATTCAACAATGGCGAGATTTCATATTTACAATAGTGATTTTGGTAATATTGGCACATTTACTGGACACGGAAGATTCGGGATTAATGCAAGTAATCCTGTTGCAGCCTTACATGTGGATGCTCAGGATGATGCAGATCTGATGAGAATTCAAAGAAACAATGCCACAAAATTTAGAATATTCAATAATGATGGGATGGTTTTTGGAGCTAATTGGGCTAATCCTATTGCAGATGTTATTCGATTCGAGACACCCAATATGTTTATTGGATTCGACGGAGATCATGAGCCTGAAGATAGATTAGAAGTAGATGGAGATGTAAGAATAACAGGAGCCATAAAAGCAAATGAACAGGATGGTAGCCCCGGTCAGATATTAACGACTGGTGCTGATGGGAATATTACATGGGCCAGTCCATGTAGTAATAATAGATTTCATGGTTTTCCTCTTCCGGGCACCGTATCGTGGACTGTTCCAGATGGTGTAACTGAGATTATGGTTGAGTTATGGGGTGCTGGAGGTGGAGCTGCATTCGGCGGAGGCGGTGGTGCAGGTGGTTATGTTAAAGCAGTATTTGAAGTTATCCCAGGTGAGAGCATTGCTGTTGTAACTGTAGTAGGAGGAAATGGAACATCCAGTGGTATGAGTAGTACAGCAACAGATGGTGGACATAGTTCCATTTCTGGCACTAATATTTATGCCGCAGTATTAGGAGGAAAGGCCAGCTCTAATACTGCTGTAGGAAATGGAGGGTTATTTAGTGTTTCGCCGCCATATCTAAGTGCAACAGCACAAAAAGGAGAGAGTGGTTATCCTAATGTAAATGGTCCGATTTTTTCTGGAACTTCTAAATTGAGTCATGGCAATGGAGGTCAATCTCCTCATTCCGCAAAGAATTATGGTCAAGGAGAAATTATAATTTTAGTAGAATCTATTCCATCTGATTATTCACCTGGAACTTCTGGAATAACACCTGGAGGGGGCGCTTGGGGGCAGTCAATTTGGAAATACGGGTGGTGACGGTTATGTGATTGTGTGCTGGAATTAATTAGTTAATCAAAAAATGTCTGTTAATCAAGCTTGTATTTACGATTTGGAAAAATAAAATTTTAGTGATTCTAATTAAAATGCATAATTTTTTAGTTTAAAATGGTAAATAAAATAGTACATTTAAATCTTTATTTTATCTCAATAACTTACGATGTCCCGGAAACTATTGAAATCTGTAATCTTTTTTAGTTTATTTTCCTTTTATTATTCTTCTACTTTTTCCCAATCTGCTGTCTATTCTTTTAATGGTGATTTAACAGAATTAAGTGGTACTGGTCCTGATCTTACAACGATCGGAGCTGGAAGTGGTAGCTTTGTTGCTGATCCACTTTTAGGTGGTGAAACAGTTTATGAGTTTACTACTTATCATGGATTGACACTTGACTTAACTGCTGCGGGAATAGACTTGAGTCAGGATTATTCTATACAGTTTTTTTTCCGATTTGATGATATAAGTGGCTATACGAAAATAGCCGATTTTAAAAATTTAACTAGTGATGAAGGTTTATATAATTATGATGGTAGCACTAACTTTTGGCCACACAGTACAGGGTCTGTAGAATTTGTAGCTGGAGAATATGCATATTTCGCAGTTACTAGAAATAGCACGACTAAGGAGTTTAAAGGTTATAATAATCTAGGGACAGAAGTGTTGTCATTTACAGATACCAATGATGATGCTGTTCCGGATGGTAATAATTTAATTCACTTTTTTATTGATGATACAACCACGGGAGGAGACGAAACTAGTGCTGGAGCAGTTTATTATATAAAAGTAAATGATAGAGTCTTGGAGCCAAATGAAATTGTCACAGCATCAAGTGGATGTGGTACATTAACCGAATATTATGTTGATGCAGATGATGATGGTTATGCTAATGGTTCACCTGTTATGTCTTATTGTGATTTGGGAGCTGAATACAAGTTACTTGGAGAACTGAGTGGTACAGAGGTGGATTGTAATGATGGAGATCCTAATCTAACGTTCGAAGGAGCAAGTTGTGATGATGGAGATGCTGGGACTTCAGGAGATGTTGTGGATGGAACTTGCGCATGCGTAGGTTTGCCGGCATCTAGTGTACCTACATTATCTCAATGGGGATTAATAATCCTGTCATTCTTAATATTGATTTTTGCTGTTCAAGGAATTAGACAATCTTATTTTACTTTGAGAGAAGTTTAATTCTGAATATTCATTTTTTGGTAAGGCTACAGTCTTATATGTAGGTTATAAACTTATATTCAGGATTAATTTTTAATGATTTATATATGAATATAGAATAGTAAAACCTTACACTTTCCAGCTATTACTCATGTCCCTCCTCAAAAGTGTCAGGTTAGATAACTAGAAGTTTAAAATTGAAAATAAGATTGTAGTAAAACCTTACACTTTCCAGCTATTACTCATGTCCCTCCTCAAAAGTGTCAGGTTAGATAACTAGAAGTTTAAAATTGAAAATAAGATTGTAGTAAAACCTTACACTTTCCAGCTATTACATATGTTCGTTCCTAAAAGTGTCGGATTGTTTAAAATTTCAGCTCTAATGAAATAGGGCAGTGATCACTTCCCATAATTTGGTCATGGATTTCAGCTGCAACTATGTTTTCTGATAGTCTTTCATCTACTAAGAAGTAATCTAATCTCCACCCTGCATTCCTAGCTCTTGCCCCTGTTCGCATACTCCAGAAAGAGTACTGGACTTTTTCCGGGTGCAGCTTTCTAAATGAGTCGACTAAACCAACATTTTGTAAGCCAGTCATGCCGTCTATTTCAACTTGTGTATATCCTGAAGTCTTGTTATAATTTGATTTAGGATTGGCTAAGTCAATTTCACTATGTGCAACATTGAAATCACCTGTAACGATGACGGGTTTCTTCTTTTTTAAATCGGCTAAATAATTAGCAAAATCTTTATCCCAAGTAGACCGATAATCTAATTTTTTCAAGCCTGCTCCTGAATTAGGAACATAAACATTGACAAGAAAAAAGTGATCGTGCTCTGTTGTAAGGACTCTGCCTTCCTGCATATGCTCTTCTTTTCCAATTCCAGCTGAAACCTGCATTGGTTCTTGCTTAGAAATAGTAGCAACACCTGAGTAGCCTTTTTTAACGGCTGATCTGCTTACAATATTAAAATCTTCTAGGTCGCTTAACGCTTCACTAACTTGATCATCTTGCGCCTTGGTTTCTTGGATACAATATATATCTGCATCAGCATCCTTTACCTCATTGATAAAGTTCTTCTTAACTGCTGCTCTTACTCCATTAACGTTCCAAGAAACAATTTTCATTTATTGACTTTTTACTTCTAACCAATTCTGAATGTTGTCACATCCACTATACAAATCATCTATCTCCATGTAGGTATTGTTTAATTTTGAAACAATCCAATCATTGAAATATTCATTCTTTTTACTCTCAATGGCAAATTTCTGCAATCTAGAGTAGTCTTGCTTAAGGTTAGCAATGTGTGGTTTTGTTTTTGATTGAACTTGAACAATCCTAAACATTGGATCACCTTTTCTATCTTGATATTCGATAGGTGCTGAAACTTCATTAACCTCTAACTCCTCTATTCCGAAGTAGATTTCCGGTGGTAATTCGTTCGTAGAATAAAATGTAGTATTAGTTTGTGGATTAGTCATTCGACCATTATTATTGTAACTCTCTATTTTCTTGTTAGAGTATTTCTTAACAGCCGCTTGAAAGCTTATAGAATCAGCAGTAATGGCAAGAGATAAAGAGTCTAAGAATTGCTTAGTTCGCTCGATATCTGAATCCGTAACTTCTGGAGTAATAAGGATATGTCGAGTTTTGATTAAGTTACCTCTTCTATCCAGCAATTGGATTAAGTGATATCCGAATTCCGATTCTACCAGTTCAGAAATTTCATCTCTTTCTAGGTTGTATGCTACAGCCTCAAATTCAGATACAAAACTTCCTCTTTTCGTCCAACCTAAGTCACCACCTTTTGACCCTGAGCCTAAATCATCAGAAAATTGCTTTGCTAATGCAGCAAAATCAGCGCTGTCATTCACTATTTGGTTTCTAATATCTAATAACCTTTTATAAGATAAATCTTTTGATGAATCACTTGCTTCAGGCTTTATGACTATTTCTGCTAATTCAACCTCTGCATTTAATAAGGGAATAGAATCTTTAGGAATATTTTCATAGAAAGCGACTACTTCCTCTGGTCGTATGATAACTTCATTAATGATCTGAGCCTGCATTCTTTCTGAGAGTAATTGATTCTTCAGGTCTTCTCTCATCCACTCCTTAACTTCATTCACGGTCTGGCCATAATACTCAACGAAGAATTCTTCATTATTACCCATCTGACCTAGAATGTTTTCAATTCTAAATTCTAATTGTGCTTCTACTTCATCGTCACCCACTTCGATACTATCTAACTTGGCTTGATTCACCATGATCTTCTGAGCAATAATACTTTCGATCACTTCACACTTAGATTCTGGTGGCGATGATGGTTGAGATTGCTTAAGGTAAGAAAACTGCTTCTCTACATCAGAAAGTAGAATATATTCACTACCTACTTTTGCGACCACTTTATCGATGACCTTACCTTTTAACTGGGCATTTGCAGATGTAACAAATAATAATAGAGTAAAAACTCCAATGAAATACTTCATTTATATATTTATTTTAACGTTGTTATTGTTAGAATACTTGTCGTAAAGTTCTTGCATCAAGTTGTCAAACAACTCTGTCTGTCTTTTGTGCAAAATTACTTTAGCGGCTTGATCTTTAATATAGGATAACGGCGCAATTTCGTTTTTGTCCTCGTATGCGCTCACTTTTATATAATATTTAAAGTTTCCTGAAGATTTGCTTTTCGCATCTTTCGACTTTAAATCATTATAATTCCAGAATGACTTAGGGAATAATGCATTGAGATCTTTCCAAGTATACCATTGGTAAGGATCTGTTAATTTAACTTCGAATAAATTGTCATCCTCCTCCGAAAGCTCATGGTATTTCTTGTCTTTCCAAAGTTTGTCTAACCTTTCAAAATTAGGACTGTCCTTCTTGATCTTCAGAAAAATACCACTTAGAATATGCTCACTTAACTTAAATTGTGTCTTCTGATCTTCATAGTAAGCCTCTAGTTGCGCTTGTGTGACAGAAGTGTCTAAGTTCTCTTCTACGAGTTGCTGTCTATAAGTCATAAGAATTAGTGAAGATCGATAATCATTCACCATTTTTTGGATATCAAGGTCAGCAGGAATGTTACGTTCTGCTTCATGCATCAGAATGGCTTCCCGGACCCATTTTTCTATCAATGATCGTGCATAAAGCGTACTATCTTCTACAGATACTTCTGTTTGTAACAGTGGCTTCAGATCTTCTGCAGTTAATCTCTGATTAAATACTTCAGCGATTACTGGATTATCTGGATCTTCTTGTTCAGCATTAAACTCACAAGAGAAGAAACTCAATAGGACGATATAGCATAGAATTAATCTCAATCCTGAATCAATTTATCTAAAACATCCTGATTAACCTTAACTTCATATTGATCCATCAGACTTTTCACCCATGCTTTATCAAGGCTATCTTGATAGTCAGCAATGATATATCCTCTAGCATCTTTAAGTGTTTTTTGCTTAGAAGGGTAGACTTTTACAATCTTACGAATCTTCCATGTTTTCGTTTTAACATCATATCGTTCGTCAGATATCGCACCTTCTTTGAACTTAATACCTGAAATTTCTAAATCTCCTCTTTCATATGTGCCTTCGTCGAAGGTAATAGGATTTTCTTTAGAGTTCAATTTCTGCATTACTTCTTCATAAGAATGCTTTCTTACATACTTGCTAATTTTCTTAACAAGTTTCACATCTTCTGTTTTAACAAAGTAAGTTTCTAAGTCAGCTCTCTCTTTCCAGACGTAATTGCCTTTATTTTTTTCATAGAAATTTCTTAATCCTACAGTATCTTGAGATGCCTTGTCCCACACATTTATCTTAGTTGCTTCGAACAACAGAATACCTTCTCTATATTCACGCATTAAAGATTCGAACTCTGGGTACTTATCTTCTAAATGTTCTTCTTCATATTTCAAAACCTGATCCTTCAGGTAATCGTTGTATAACTCCATTATAGATTCCTTGATCGGAGCTGTTTTACTAAATCTTAATCGTTTTCTAGTATTCTGCTTAGCTGCATTAGCAAAGCCAATAAGAGAAAAATCTTTATCACCTAATGTGAATACGTCTCCTTGTAAGCTAGGATCGACCTTCCACTTGTATGAATAGAAGGTTTCATCTTGGTCGGCAATAAAACGTTCAAGAACATCTTTGTACTCTACCAAGTTGGCCTCTTTTTTAATGTCCTCAACCATTTGCTCTTTAGCCACTTCATATCTACTATCCTTCTTGATTTCGGCCTGTAGTTTTCTTCTAACTTTCTCGTAAGTTGGTTTTTCTGGCTTAGATATTCTTTTCAGTATATGCCAGCCAATACTTGTTTGCACAGGTTTACTGATATCGCCATCCTTTTCTAGACCAAATGCTGCGTCTTCGAAATCTTTCTCATAAGTACTTATTCCAAAAACGCCAAGATCACCTCCTTTTCCTTTCGTGTTTCCATCTTGAGAGTATCGGGTAACCATTTCTTCAAATGATGCTCCGTCTTGTATTGCTTGATAGATGCTGTCAGCTGTACTTTTTACACCACTTACAAATTTTCCCTTTTCTTTTTTCCGTAAAAGAATGTGAGCTACTTGTATTTCACCACGTGCAGGTCGTTTGTCTATTACTTGTATAATATGAAAGCCTACTCCAGATCTGATCGGTTCTGAAATCTCTCCTTCTTCAAGTTCATACATTGCATTTTCGAACTCGTAGTAACCATTAGGCAACATCGCTGATAAATAATTCAACTCGCCGCCTTGATTTTTTGTATTTACATCTTCACTTTTCACTTTCGCTACTTCTTGGAAGTCCGCCCCATCTTTGATTTCTTTGTAGATCGCATCAATCTTGTCTTTAGCAGCTTGAATCTCATCTGCTGTTGCTCTTTTCAAAGTTCGAACGACGATGTGTCTTACCTTGACATCATATTGCTGTCGATCATATACTTGCTGGACTAACTTCTCAGAAACTTCCTTATCTGTCAAGTAAGAATCAGCCAGTTGCTTTCGATAGCCGGCTAACTCTGTTATAAGCTCAGGAATAGTGTCTAATTCCATATCTCTAGCTTTCTGAACTTTCAATTTGAACTTCTTATAAAGATCAAGATATTCCTCTACACTTTCTTTACTATAATCGGCCTTATCTCCGTTATTTTTATTGTAGATATAATTAAACTCAGAAACGTGTACTGGATTTCCTTCTACAGTAAATAATATCTCGTCTTCATTTTGCCCGTAAGAGCCTATAACACAAGTGATTACTAAAGTAATCGAAAATAGAATTTTTAACATTTTCATTTTTAACCTAGTTGGTTTCAATTAAAGCTGCAAAAATAGCAAAATTATGCAGTTATGTAGTAAGGTTAAACGACTGATCATGCTTATTTTATTGTGATATTTATATTGATATATAAACAAAGGAATGGTGGGTTGAAAAAATTAAGCACCATGAGAAAAATTGTTAAGCTTAATTACGTTTGATTTTGAGCCTATTTAATAATTTATTCTCTTGTGAAAATTCGATGAATTCTGGTTGATAACCTGGTAAGTATCTCATATGGTATGGTTCCACAGACTTCAGCTAACTTTTCTATCGGCCACTCTTTCCCGAAGATGATTACTTCGTCTCCAACGTTCACATCGATGCCCTTCACATCAATCATGCACATGTCCATACATACATTACCGCGAATTGGCGCAGCCTGACCATTAATGAGGACGCTGTATTGCTCATTGCCAGCATTTCTAGGAAGTCCATCAGCATAACCAATATTAATGGTTGCTATTTTATGAGTCTCTTTGACTTTGTATTTTCGATTATATCCTACAGATTCACCTGCATTCACCTCCTTGATCTGGGCGATCTTCGTCTTTAAAGTTTGTACTTTTTGGAGTTTAGGCTTAAGATTTAGATCATCCGTAAGTCCATGCAGGCCGATACCTAGTCTAACCATTTCATACTGATATTCAGGAAACCTAGAAATGCCATTTGAGTTAAGCATATGCCTTAATGGTTCGTAATCCAGCCCAATAGAAAATAAGGTATACGCTTTTTCGAACCTATTGATTTGTTCCTTAGAGAAATAATCTAAAGAAGGATCATCACTTCCCACCAAATGCGAAAAAATACTCTTAACTACAATGTTTTTATTGTCGTTCAGGCAGGCCAATATGGAAGGGATTTCTTCCATGCTGATTCCTAGTCGATGCATTCCAGTTTCTATCTTTAAGTGGACTTGGTGTACATCATCATCTAGGTAAGAAATGTATTTTTCTAATTGATTCAGACTATAGATCTCTGGTTCCAACTTGTTTTTAACCATAGCAGCAAATCCAGACTCTTCAGGATTCATCACCATTATCGGAGTAGAAATACCTGACTTTCTTAGCTCAACACCTTCATCGATATAGGCTACAGCAATGTAATGAACTCTCTGGTATTCAAGAAAACGAGAAAGTTCTTTACTTCCACTACCATATGCGGAAGCCTTAAGTACGACCATTAACAGGGTATCTTTCTTAAGAAAAGACCGATAGATGGTAAGATTGTGCCGCATGGCTTCTAGGTCAATTTCTAAAATAGTCTGATGGACCTTGATCGCTAAAAGATCAAATATTTGCTCAAGGTTGTATTTTCGAGCTCCTTTTATCAGTACATTTTCATTGTCAAACAGAATCGAAGAAAAGTTATCCACTAATGCTTCGGTGTCTTTAAAATGCAAATGTTCAATTTCAGAATCCAGCGATTTGAGTTTTTCACCTATCGTAATGATTCGATGAATTTGGTGAACTTTAATCATCTCAGAAAGCCGAATCAATGCTTCCGAATTATCTAGTCCAGATTCCTCTATTTGTGAAAGAATGAGCGTGTTTCTATCTTTTTTCTGCTGTTGTTCTAAGATATTGATGGCTGATTCTAATGCACCGAAATCTGAATTATAGGCATCGTTGATCAAGACACAGTTCCTTATGCCTTGCTTCATTTCCAGACGCATTTTTAGTGCTTTTAAATCTGGACATCGTTGTTGAATTCTTGGAATTTGTAATCCTGTTTCTATCGCAGCGATGATCGCAAACACTGCATTCTCTCTAGATATATTGTCTGTGAAAGGAATCGTGAAAGAATCATTATTAATCTTGACTTCATGATCATTATATTGAACAAAGTAAAAGGCACTTTTATCCTTAGTTGACCAAGGTATAAGTTGGCTTAACCGCTTGGAAGAGTGGGAGGTTCTACTGTTCAGATTTTCGTGAACGAGCTCTTGATCTTTGCAATAAATTATCTTTGCTGCTTTTCGAAATAATTGAAGTTTTTCTCTTAGTTTCTCATTTAGAGAAGTAAAGCCCGCACTGTGCGCATCGCCGATATTGCTTATAATACCTATTTCAGGCTGAATAATATACTCTAGATGCCTCATTTCATTTTGCCCTGAGATGCCAGCTTCGAAAATCCCTAATTGATCTTCTTCATTGATTCTCAGAATAGATAATGGAACGCCAAGTTGGGAATTATAACTTTTCGGACTTCTCACAATAGTGAAAAATGGGTCGCATAACTGGAAAAGCCACTCCTTGATTATGGTTTTCCCATTACTACCCGTAATACCTATTGTTCTTAAGTGAAATTTCGTTCGATGATGGATGGCTAATTTCTGAAGTGCTGAAATGACATTTCTCGAGCGTAGGAAATTAGCATCTGGATATAGGTCAATGTTTATGTCTTTTGAGACTAGAAAATTCCTAGTATGCAATTGGTGGTAAGCGAAATCTATATATTGGTGGCCATCTGCATTTTTACCATCGATCGCTAGAAAAAGAACTTTTGGGCCTCTTATTCCTCTTCGTGTATCAAAATAGATATCATTAATATCACCTTGAAAAAGGTTTGGGTTTATTAACTCAGATTGAGTGATCGATTGTATATCGGATATACTATAATTCATTATAGGTCAAAACCGATATCACGTCGAAAATATTTTCCTTCGAATTGAATTTTTTCTGCATTTAACTTACTCTGGGCTAAGGCTTCTTCCTTCGTGTTGCTCATGGAAGTTATTGCAATGACTCTGCCTCCATTCGTTAATACTTGCTTCTCTTTTTTCTGAGTCCCTGCATGAAAGATGATACTACCATCACAATCCTCGATGTTAGTGATCAACTTGCCTTTCTCATATGCTTCTGGATATCCACCCGAAACCAACATGACAGTAGAAGCGGATCTTTCATCAATTTCCAGAGGAGTTTTATCCAGTTCGCCATTACTAAGGTCAATTAAATGTTGCAAGAAATCGCTCTTGATTCTCGGAAGAACAACCTCTGTTTCAGGATCTCCCATTCTAACATTATACTCGATAACTTTAGGTTCGTTGCCTACTTTAATCAAGCCTATAAATACGAATCCTTTATAATCCATTTTACGCGAGTTCAAACCCTGAACGGTAGGTTCTACAACTTGCTGAATTACTTTTTCATATAGTGCCTCATCAATAAATGGAACTGGAGAAACAGCACCCATTCCACCAGTATTAAGACCTGAATCTCCTTCGCCGATTCGCTTATAATCCTTCGCTATAGGAAGTACTTTGTAATCTTTTCCATCGGTAAGAACGAAAACCGAAAACTCGATGCCATCTAGAAAGTCTTCGATGACAATTTTAGAACTTGCCTCTCCGAATTGTCCATCTAACATTTTTCCGAAAGCGGTTATAGCTTCTTCTTGATCATTAATGATTAGCACACCTTTTCCGCCTGCTAGACCATCTGCCTTTAATACAATCGGTGGCGTTTGCTTCTTAATGAATGCGATACCTTCTGCTCGATTCTCTTTTGTGAATTCACCATAACCTGCCGTTGGTATGTTGAATTCTTTCATAAATTCTTTAGCAAATGCTTTGCTACCTTCCAGTCGTGCACCTTCAGATGCAGGTCCTATTATTTTTATATGACTTAATTCCTTTTCATTTCTAAAGAAATCCGTAATTCCAGCAACTAAAGGAGCTTCAGGGCCTACGATAAGCATATCGATTTTGTATTGCAGACAGAAAAGTGCTACTTCTTCAAACTTAAGAGGATTTAGGTCAATGTTGGTTCCATGCTCCATTGTACCTGCATTTCCTGGAGCGATATAAAGTTGATCGCACATCTTGCTTTGACTTATTTTCCATGCGAATGCATGCTCTCGACCTCCACTTCCTAAGATTAAAATGTTCATTGCTATTTGTTCTGATTTCTAAGATCGCAAATATAATTTTTTTTGAGTTAAGAACAGATAGGTGGATTAAATTATGAGCTGTGCGTATAAAGCTGTTGTCGATTTAGCTTCATGATGATTATATAGAAGAGGCGCTACAGGTGACAAGTATAACATTCAGCTCTGCAATCCTAGCCATCACGCCATTCATTTCTCGGCTTACAGATCTTAGTGTTAGTAATCTGCGATCTTAGCGTAATTTGCGGGATACATTTTCACTCTCCATTATTATCTTATCGTAAATATTCAGCTCTGCAATCCTAGCTATCGTGCATATTGTTGCCCGGCTTACAGATCTAAAAGTTAATAATCTGCGATCTTAGCGTAATCTGCGGGATACTTTTTCACTTTCCATAATTATCTTTCTTTAAACATATAGCTCTGCAATCCTAGCCATCGCGCCTTTCGTTGCCCGGCTTACAGATCTAAAATGTTGATAATCTGCGGACTTAGCGTAATCTGCTTTTTCCACTATCCTATAGCCATTATAATCTCACTGTAAACATTCAGCTCTGCAATCCTTGCAATCGTGCCTGTCGTTGCCCGGCTTACAGATCTAAATGTAGATAATCTGCGATCTTAGCGCAATCTGTGGGATACATTTTCACTAACCATAATTATCTTATCGAACACATATAGCTCTGCAATCCTAGCCATCACGCCATTCGTTTCTCGGCTTACAGATCTAAATGTAGATAATCTGCGATCTTAGCGTAATCTGCGGGATAATTTTTTCACTTTCCATTATTATCTCACCGTAAACATATAGCTCTGCAATCCTAGCCATCGCGCATATCGTTTCTCGGCTTACAGATCTAAAATGTTGATAATCTGCGAACTTCGCGTAATTTGCGGGATACTTTTTCACTAACCATAATTATCTTATCGAACACATATAGCTCTGCAATCCTAGCCATCGCGCCTGTCGTTTCTCGGCTTACAGATCTTAGTGTTAATAATCTGCGATCTTAGCGAAATCTGCGGGATACACTATCCACTATCCACTAATTACCCACCTTGGCATACATATTGCAATAAATCGTAATGTGTTCACTAAAATAAGCCTATGTTCGCCTATATAATCGGAAAAATAACTCATAAATCGCCTACGGATATCTATCTGGAAACCAATGGCGTCGGGTATCACCTTCATATCAGTTTGAATACATATTCTGATATTGAACCACTTAATGAAGTGAAACTGTTTACGCACTTTCATGTGAAAGAAGATGCACAAACACTTTATGGATTTTCATCCAATGAAGAAAAGAATATTTTTCAACTTTTAATTTCTGTTTCTGGAGTAGGACCGAATACGGCAAGAATTGTTTTGTCCGCTTTGAAACCGAAGGAAGTACAGAAAGCTATCGTGCATGAAGATGTCCTATCCTTCAACAAAGTCAAAGGTATCGGCCCGAAAACAGCCAAGCGAATTATACTCGATCTCAAGGATAAAGTGATCAAAAATGTCGATGAACAGCTAATTTCTTCTGGACCGAATCACAATACAGACAGAAATGAGGCGTTATCTGCTTTAATTGCCTTAGGGTTTCCAAAAGCAAGCATCGAAAAAATGCTGGATAAAGTCATTTCCGGGTCAGAATCTGACTTAAATGTGGAACAATTAATAAAAGAAGTCTTAAAGCAATTGAGATAAATTTTAAATACACACGTAAAACGAAAGTTTTCGCGTTATGGTAAAGTATTAAATGAAATTGAATATCTATAAATCTACAAGTTTCAAGAGCGAGATGAAGAAAATTACCATGTTTGTGGTGTGCGTGATGTCCATCATACAACTGGCTGCTGGCGGATTTGAAATTCCTGGGCCCTTTGAAAATGCAGACCCTTCTTATCAGATGGCACTGGATACAGTTCCTATTAAAGACCGTACAGGAGATTTCCTAAACAACGGAAGTGAAAATCCTTTCGACCTGAATACCTCTTTAATTACTCAGGAAGTAGAATATGATCCGGAATCCGGTAATTATATTTTAACCGAAAAAATTGGTGACGAGTATTATCGAATGCCAACTTACATGACGTTCAGCGAGTACATGGACTGGAAAGCTAAGCAACAGCAACAAGATTTCTTCAATAAAATGAATGGGATCGATAGCGGGAGCAGAGGAACAAGCGGGAAAATTGACCCAATTTCTAATGTTAATATACAAAGAAACCTAGTAGACCGATTATTCGGAGGGAATGGAATTACGATCAAACCAAAAGGAAACATTGACCTAACCCTACTTGGTTACTACCAAGAAACATTAAATCCAAGTATTCCTAGACGAAGCCAAGTTCAATGGGGACCTGATTTTAAAATGGATATTAAAATGAGTGTCGAGGGAAACATCGGTGATAAGATGAATCTTAATTTCAATTTTAACACTGCCTCAACTTTTAATTTCGATGATAAAGTTAAGTTGGCTTACGATAGTGAGCAATGGAGTGAAGATGAAATCATTAAGAAAGTAGAAGCCGGTAATGTAAGTTTGCCTCTTAGAAGTTCTTTAATTCAAGGTGGGCAGAACTTATTCGGTATTAAGGTGGAATCTCAATGGGGAAAGCTACGTCTTACAACGATTGCTTCTCAAAAAACATCTACTCAAGAAGAATTAACCATTCAATCAGGAGGATTGGCACAAGAATTCGAGGTTAGACCAGATGAGTACGATGCGAATAGGCATTTCTTTATCTCTAATTTTAATAGAAATACTTACGAAAAAGCATTGTCAAATTTGCCGCAGATTACTACTCCTTTTAGGATTACTAAGATGCAGGTCTGGGTTACCAATGATAGAAATGAAACAGACGGACTTAGAAATATAATCGCCCTTGCGGATTTAGGGGTAGGTAATGAAGGTGATTTGACCAATCCTGATGCGATTAATGTTAGCCCGACAGATCCAACTTATACAGATTATACTGGAAATTATACGCTGCCAGATAATAGTGTGAATAACCTATATGATGAAATCGTTAATGACGAATCGGCAAGAGATCAAACCACTGCCTCTACTGTTCTAAGTACAAAATATGGATTAACACAAACCAAAGATTTTGAGGTACTAAAGGCAAGACAATTACAGCCTTCAGAATTTACCTACCACCCAGAACTTGGGTTCATATCATTGAACATTAGACTGCGAGCAAACCAAGTTTTAGCAGTTTCATATCAATATTCCTATTCTTATAATGGATCTGAAGTTTATCAAGTTGGGGAAATGGCGAATGACGTGAATTACGAATTACCTCCCAAAAACTTGTTTACGAGGTTGCTAAAAAATACTACTCAGAATGTAGATGAGCCGAACTGGGACTTAATGATGAAAAACGTTTACTCTATCGGTGCATCTCAAGTAGATCGAGAGAGTTTCAAGTTTGACATTTTCTATGAAGACAACTCGGACGGTTCTCTGAAAAGATATATTCCAAGAGAAGGCTTTTTCAATAAACCTTTACTTGATGTATTTAATCTGGATAAGCTAAATATATACAACGATCCACAACAAGATGGGATTTTTGATTATGTAGAAGGCGTGACTTTTAATACGAGAACAGGAAGTGTGATATTCCCAGTTTTGGAGCCTTTTGGTTCTTCGTTAACCGATTTATTTGGTGATCCAGTATTAGCAGAAGAATTTTCTTATCAAGATTTATATGATAAAACTAAGTTTCAAGCACAAGAGCGACTAGAGCGAAATAGGTTCGTAATGAAAGGGGAATTTAAGTCTAGTGTGTCTTCAGAAATATCCTTAGGAGCATGGAATATTCCGGAAGGTTCTGTTACCGTTCGGGCAGGTTCTCAGACGCTTAGAGAAGGTATAGATTACGAAATAAATTACGGAATAGGACAGATTCGAATTATTAATGATGCATACCTTCAGCAAGGTGTACCTATTCGGGTCTCTTATGAGGATAATTCTCTTTTCTCTCTGAATCAGAAAGGGATGTTAGGTGCTCGTGCAGATTATGAATTCAATAAGAATTTGAATTTGGGAGCGACTTATATGCACCTTTTCGAGAGACCGTATACAGAGAAAGTAAATATAGGAGATGATCCGATTAATAACAGAATAGTTGGTCTTGATATCAATTATAATAATGAGGTTCCTTGGGTAACAAGAGCTCTAGACAGACTTCCGATCTATTCTACTAAAGTCCCTTCTAGCTTAAGTTTTAATGCAGAAGTTGCTGCACTGAAACCTAGTCATGCTAGGGCGATTAATGGTGATGATGATAATGGAGGAATCATTATGTTAGATGATTTCGAAGGTGCGTCGAGTGCTATACCATTAGGAATACAGACGAACCAATGGATTCTTGCCAGTGTACCAGGAGGGAGACCAGATATGTTTCCAGAAGCGGAATTAACGAATGACCTAACCTATGGTTATAATCGTGCGATGCTTAACTGGTATATCATGGAAAGGTCTGGTGTTCGAAATCAAGAGGATGAAAATGATCCGATGACTAGAACGATAGATCTAGATGAATTATTTCCGAATAAAGTAGTACAGCCGGGGTTGTTGAATGATATCTTAACATTTGATATGACCTATTATCCAGATGAAAGAGGGCCTTATAATTTTGATCCACCAAATGGTTCTAACTACTCTCAAGGATCTTTCTGGGATAATGAGGAGAAGAAAATGAAACTTAAAGAGCCTGAAACAAGATGGGGGGGAATCATGAGGTATCTGAACAATACCAATTTTGAGCAAGCAAATGTTGAATTTTTAGAATTTTGGATGCTGAATCCATATACAGAGACTAACAGAAGTGAGCACTTGCCGGATGAAGCAGGTTCTATATTTTTTAATCTAGGTAATGTTTCTGAAGATGTTCTAAGAGATAATCTTCAGTTTTATGAGAATGCAGTCAATGTAGACCCTAATGCTCAGGCACAAATTCCTACCCAAAATACCGTATGGGGTGAAGTACCCTTATCTTCACCAAAGGTTAATGGATTTGACCAAAATAATAGAGAAATACAAGATATTGGTCTAGATGGTTTAGAAGATGGTCAAGAACGTGAATTTTATAGGGATTATATAGAAGCCGTACTTGCTACGAACCCACTAGCGGAAGTAAGAGATGATCCATCAAATGATAACTTTGCAGATTTTCTGGATGAAAGTATTTTTCCTAATGGTACAAGTGTCCTAGAAAGATATAGTCGATTTAATGGGCCTCAAGGGAATGCACCTAATCCGCAGACAAATAGAATTCAACGTGGAAATCCTCAGCCAGACGCGGAGGACCTTAACAATAATAGATCTCTAGATCAAGGTGAAAGTTACTATGAATATGAAGTGAAACTGTTTAATCAGAATGGAGAAATTGATGAAGATGCTGCAAAATATGTGACAGAATCAAGAGTGCTAGATAAAGATAAATCGAGATGGTATCGTTTTAGAATTCCATTAAGTGATGGAGTAGCTGTTAATGGTATACAAGGTTTCCAATCGATCCAGTTTATTAGAATGTACATGAAGGGGTTCACTACTCAGAAAACATTCAGAATGGCAGATTTTCAGTTGATCAGGAATCAATGGAGAAGATATGTTCCGAATTGTGGTGACGGTATTAATCCAGTTGACTTTTCAGTGGATAAAGTGAGTATAGAAGAAAATAGTTCTAGATTGCCATTTAATTATGTACTACCTCCAGGAATTAAGAGAGAAAGAGTACAGACCAGTTATGCGCAGCTTCCACAGGATGAGCGTTCTATGGCTTTAAATTTCAAGAACTTAGTTAACGATAATTTGAATGAATTTTGCGAAGCGAGTATTATTAAGTTGACCACTGTGGATCTTAGGGTTTTCGAGAAATTGCAAATGTTTATTCATGCTGAGTCCGCGCAGGATATTCCAGAAGGCGATCTTAGTGTATTTATTAGGATTGGAAAGGATTTTACAGATAATTTCTATGAATATGTCATCCCGATAAAGCAATCTGACCCAGATCAACCTGGTTCTGTAAACGATCCATCGGCCATTTGGCTTACGGAGAATATGCTCGATATTAATCTGAGTGACTTTACAGATGTGAAAAAGCTCAGAAATATAGAAGGCGCAGACTTTCAAGAAATTTTCCCAGCACAGTCAGTGCCTGATCCTGAAAAACGAGCTTATATTAAGGGGAATCCGAGTTTGGGATATATTAAAGGGATTCAGATAGGTGTAAGAAACTCTTCGGATACGAATACGCCTCTAGAAGGATCCGTGTGGGTGAATGAATTAAGAATGAGTGGATTAGATGAGCGTGGTGGTGTAGCAGGACTTGCAAGAATGGATCTTCAGATGGCCGATCTAGGTAACTTAACGTTGTCTGGTTCGTTTAATACGATCGGATTCGGTGCGCTAGATCAGAAACTAGATGCAAGAAGTAAGGAAAATGTCAGAGAATATGACATTGCTACAAATCTTGAGTTAGGTAAATTCTTACCAACAAACTTTAGAATTAACCTTCCTTTTTATGCTCAATATGCTAATGTAACAAGTACACCTCAATTTGATCCATATGACCTGGATCTAACTGTAAAGGAGAAAATTGCTGCCCAGCCTGAGTTAAAGGATGAAATTCTAGACTTAGCAGTGGATCAGACGACCATTAAAACACTAAACCTTACGAATGTTAGGAAGCAAAGGAATCCAGAGAATACTCGGAAACCGATGCCGTGGGATATTTCTAATTTTAGTGCGAGTTATGCAATTACTGAAATCGAAAAGAAAGATCCTATCATTCAGTCCGATCAGACTAGCGACCAGCGTGGTGCTCTGGACTATAATTATAGTAGAAATGTAAAATACATAGAGCCTTTTAAAGGAGTATCTAATAAGAATCTTAAGTTCATAAAAGAGATTAATTTTAATCTACTCCCTAATTCATTCACATTTAATACACAATTAAAAAAGTATAAGAATGAACGGAAGTATAGGTTGCCTGAAGAATTTGATTATAGATTTTTCGATCAAAGATTTACTTGGGATAGAAGGTATAATCTGCAATGGGATTTAACGAAGTCCTTAGGGCTAAGTTTTTCTGCGGATAACTTAGGTGTCGTAGATGAACTGAGACAAGTAGGACTGGCAGACAATGCGGAAATCGTAGATGAAAGAGGAGAATTCAGAGGGAAAGTGGGCGAAGTATCTGAGAGAGAGATAAGAGATTATACGACGAATAATATAAGAAATGGAGGTCGTACGAAATCTTATTCTCATAATCTGAATGTGAATTACAATGTTCCGCTTAAGAATATTCCAATTTTAGATTTTGCGTCTTTGAAGGCGCAGTACAATGCAGATTTCTATTGGGAAGCCGCTTCATTGAATGTTGATTCACTTGGTAATGTAATTCAGAATGGACAGAATAGGCAGGTGAACTTAAACTTTGATTTTGAAAAGTTATATAAGAAATCTGGATATCTTAAAAAGATAGAGGGCGGTAAAAGTAATGCTAGAACTGCTGCGAGATCAAGAGCCAGAGGACGAACTACAGAGAAGGCTGATAGCAAAGATAAAGACGGGAAAGAAGAAAAGAAAAAGGAAAGAGAAGTTAGTGTAGTTGAAAAGGCAATGATAAGGCCTTTGCTCTTACTACGGGATGTGAAATTAACGTATAAGGAGGATTTGTCAACAACGGTTCCAGGCTTCGTTAATCAAACAAGTATTCTGGGGATGAATCCAGATTTTAGTTCTCCAGGTTGGGATTTCGTAGCCGGATTGCAACCTAATATTAACCCAACTAACAAGTCGAATTGGCTTTATAAAGGAGCGGAGCAAGGATGGTTCAGTGAAAGTAGATTCTTGAATCAACAATTGAATCAGACCCAACAGCAAAATTTCGAAGCTAGGATAGAATTAGAGCCGTTTAAGGATTTTGAAATTGACATCAATTTTAGAAAACGATATAGTCAGAATCACCTAGAGGAATTTAAGAATTTAGGAACTCCAGGAAATCTTGACTTCCAACAATTAGCATTGAATGATATCGGATCTTTCGAGGTGACGTATTTCTCATTGAATACCTTCTTCAATGATAATTACCAAGATATGTTCAATAATTTTCAGTCGAGCAGGGCCATAATATCTGAACGTCTAGCCGTGAGAGCAGCAGAAAGAGGTGTGCCAGATGCACTAGAAGCGCATCCTGATGATCCTAATTATTATCAAGGATTAGGAAGACAGTCTGATCAAGTATTAGTACCTGCATTTATAGCGAATTATACAGGAATCAGTCCTAATGATGTAGATCTTGATTATGTAGAGAAAATAAGTGCACTTAAGTATATTCCGGCACCGAACTGGGATATTAATTATAACGGATTGTCGAAGCTGGGTATGTTTAAGGATATTTTCTCAAGTTTCAGTATCAAGCACGGTTACAAATCAGTGATGAGGGTTAATAATTTTAATTCTGATCCAGTTTATAATAATCTTTTGATTCAGGATGATCCTTTAGCAATATATAGTGAGTTAGAACAACAGTCTCAGAATTACTATTCTAGATTGGAAATTCCACAACTTACGATTTCAGAACAATTCGCACCTTTGATCGGGATCGATGTGAAAACGAAAACCGATATGAACTTGAATTTTGAGTATCGAAAATCAAGAGAGTTAGGGATGAATTTTAATGGAAAGGAATTAGTGAATCAGAATTCAGAGGAGATCATATTTGGTTTTGGATATACCTTTGAAAATATTGATATTCCATTTTTAACCAGATCAGGTGGAAAGAAAAAGAGCAAGTCTAGAAAAGATGATGGAAAAGAGAAGATTCTTCAGTTAGGAAAATCGGGAAAGATTACGGATAATCGTGGCCAAGAGATGCTTGTAAATGTGGATTTCTCTTTCAGAGATGATGAGACTTGGAACTTCAATATAGATGGAGAGCAGTTGAGAACTAGAGGATCTACTTCTGTGAGAATAAATCCTTCTGTAGAATATGATGTAAGTCAGACACTAGCATTGAGATTGTTTTTCGATTATAGTAAGACCATACCTAAAATTACCTCTTCATATGAGTTGACGAATATGCAAGGTGGTATTACGATTCGATTCAAGTTGAACTAAAAAAAAAATCCTGTGTGGAAATGAAATCCTGCACAGGATTTTTTATGAATGATGTCATCGCATGGATTGCTAACATCATGAAATGGTGGTAATCGATCTGACAGCGCTAGGAGCGATGTTAGATCTTTTCATGTAACAATGATGTCATCGCTTAGAGCGCTAACATCAGACTTTTTACTCACCTACCAAAGCATCAAACAGTATTTCCACTGGATGTTGACTATCTCGGGCAATTCCATCTTTAATTTGATGACGGCAAGATGTACCCGCTGCAGCTACAATTGCGCTAGGGGAAGCCTCTTTAATCGCAGGAAATAATACATCGTTTCCGATCTTCATACTAATTTCAAAATGTTCTTTTTCATATCCGAAAGATCCAGCCATGCCGCAACAACCTGAAGGAATAATACTTACCTTATGATTCGCAGGCAGTGATAAGATATGCGCTGTGAAATCGATAGAGGACAAAGCCTTCTGATGGCAATGACCATGAACTAAAATCTCGCGCTGATGCTTATCAAATTGACCGGAATTAATATTTCCAGACTCTACTTCCTGAAAGAGAAACTCTTCGATGGTAAGTACATGATCTTTAAGCGCCTCAGCTTTTGTGATCAATTCTTCAGAAACAATTTTCGGATATTCATCTCTAAATCCAAGAATGGCCGACGGTTCGATACCGATGAGTGGCACATCTTTACTGATAAGTTCGGAAAATATGTGAACGTTCTCGTTTGCACACTTTTTTGCAAGGTCGAGAAAGCCTTTCGAAAATGCAGCTCTCCCTGATTCAGGGTGGTCCACAGTACGAATTTCATAACCTAAAACGTCTAATAGTTTCACGGCTTTGATACCTACTTTGGGATCATTAAAGTTCGTAAACTCGTCTATAAATAGATAAACAGGCTTCAGTTTCTTACCGGTACTTGCTTTAAATTTATTATTGATAAATTTCTTCAAACTCATTCGGCTAGCAGAAGGTAGATTTCTTTCGGGCGCAATCCCTAGACCTTTCTTTAATAAAGATAAATTCATCGCCCAGCCACTCAATGGCTGAAAAGCACTAGCTAATTTGTTAGCAGCGTTAATATTGGCAAATAATCGACTCCTAAAACTAAAGCCTTTCGTTTTCTGGTATTGATAGAGAAATTCAGATTTTAGTACCGTCATATCCACGTTAGAAGGACATTCCGTTCCACATGCTTTGCAAGACAAGCATAAATCCAACACCTCTTTTATTTCTTCACTTTCGAAGGGTTTACTCGCGTCTTCTGGATGGCTAAGGAAGTTTCTTAATGCATTAGCTCTTGCTCTAGTTGTGTGTTTCTCATCTCTTGTTGCGCGAAAAGATGGACACATTGTACCTCCTGAAAAACTTAATTTTCGGCAGTCTCCTGAACCATTGCATTTCTCAGCAGCTCGAATCATACCATCCGTTTCATTAAATCTAAAGATGGTGGAAGGTTCTTCGATAACTTCCTCCGGTACATATCTCAAAGAAGAGGTCATCGGTGCAGCACCTACAATTTTCCCAGGATTAAAGATGTTATTAGGATCCCAAGTCTGTTTTATTTGCTTGAATATTTCATAGACTTGTTCGCCTACCATTAACGGTATGAATTCAGCTCTAACTCGACCATCTCCGTGTTCACCACTTAGTGAACCGTTATATTTCTTAACCAGCAATGCCGTTGCTTTCGTAATTTCATAAAACAAGTCTACATCCTTCTGTTTCTTTAGATCCAAGATGGGACGGAGGTGAATTTCCCCAGCCCCAGCGTGCGCATAAAATACTGCTTGCTGACCGAATTCCTTCATCAACACTTCGAATTCAGCGATGTAATCAGCAAGATCTTCGATCCTTACGGCCGTGTCTTCTATGCAGGCAACGGCTTTGGGTTCTCCTGGAAGATTCGCTAAAACTCCTAATCCTGCAGCTCTTAATTCAGTGACCTTGAGATCATCAGGAGCAAAAACTTTTGGATTTGCGTAGGCGTGCGTTTCATTCGTGATGGTCTCCGAAAATTGACCTATAATTTCCTGAAGAGCTTCCGCGGAAGTCCGATTAAACTGAACCATTAGGACTGCTTGCGGATCACCTTGAATAAAAAATCTATTTTTTTGCTGCTGCTTATTTGCCTTCGTACAATCTAGGATGACCTTGTCCATTAATTCGCAAATATCAGGCTCGAAACTCATGATTAAAGGAATCGCAGTCATTGCGTCATGGACACTATTAAAGTGCGGACAAAACATTACCCGCTCAGCTCCAGGCAGTGGATCCAATGATAATTTCACAGCTGTCGTAAACGCAAGTGTGCCTTCAGAGCCAGCAAGCAAAGAGCAGACATTAAGATTCGAAAGCAAGGCGTCAAGTGCGTATCCTGTATTCCGTCTGCTCACTTCCGGGTGAGGAAAATTCTTAGTTATGAGTTCGTTAATTTCGGGAGTGTCGTAGATGTCAGCGATATGGGAATAAATCTGACCTTCTAATGTTGCCTCATTGGCTTTTCTACGAATATTCTCTAGGTCAATATTAGAAAAGTGAGCTGTCGATCCATCAGAAAGAATCACTTTCATTTCGAGGACGTGATCTCTTGTGGAACCGTATTTGATAGAAGTCGATCCACAAGAATTGTTCCCCACCATTCCGCCGATCATACATCGATTAGCGGTAGAGGTATTTGGTCCGAAATGCAAGCTATGTGGTTTTAGGAAATGATTTAGTTCATCTCTTATGACTCCTGGCTCTACCCAAATGGTCCTCGCTTCTGCATCTAAATCCAAAATCTGGTTAAAATTCCTAGAAGTATCGATGACAATTCCTTTTCCGACACATTGTCCCGCGAGTGATGTTCCAGCAGCTCTTGGAATGACCGGTATTTTATGATCAGAACAAAATCGGATAATCTTTTCTATATCTCGACTGTTTTTAGGAATGGCAACAGCATCCGGGTATTCTTGGTATACGGATGCATCGGTAGCATATATTTTTTGAGAAAGGTTATCCGTCAAGAGTTCGCCTTCGAGTTGGGTTTTTAGTTTTTCTAAATTTGAAACTATATTCATTGGTGCTAAAGTTGTAAAAGGGGGTAAGATATGGATTAATAGCATTTTCATAGATTTGAGTTTAGAATTAATTGTCACATTTGTGTATGGAACCGAGTTTTATAGAATATTTAAGCAAGGAAATTGGTGAAACGGTAATGGAAGTTTCTACGGTTTCTGGAGGTGATATATCCGAAGCTTACTTGCTGAAATCTACCCATGGTTCTTACTTTTGCAAGGTCAATGCAGAGGCATTGGGACTAGATTTATTCAAGTGCGAGCAAGAAGGATTAGATGCAATTAGTGAACTAGCTTGCCTGAAGACACCGAGCGTAATATCTTCTGGAAAATACGAAAGTTCAGCGTTTTTATTAATGGAATACATTGAGGAAGGAGAGAAAAGCACAAGTTCAATGGCTAAATTAGGTCGATCGCTTGCTGAGATGCATATGAAGAACGCAGAACCTAAATTTGGCTGGAAGCGAGACAATTATATTGGAAGTTTGGTGCAAAAGAATAGCTGGAAAGAAGATTGGATATCGTTTTTTGTAGAGGAGAGACTAGAAGTTCAGTTGAGGTTGGCGATCGATAATCAATATTTGGAAAGGAAAGTTTTACCTAGCATTACACAGTTGAAAGCCTTTTGCAATGATCATTTTCCTACAGTAAAACCTGGGTTATTGCATGGCGATCTATGGAGTGGAAATTATTTGATTTCAAGAAATGGTGATCCATATTTAATAGATCCAGCAGTATACTATGGACATTTTGAAGTAGATTTGGCAATGACGGAATTGTTCGGAGGTTTTGATGGTCAATTTTATAGCGCTTATTACGAACATAATCCGAGAATACCAGAATATGTGGTCCGAAGAGATCTTTACCAATTGTATTATTATTTAGTTCATTTGAATATATTCGGGCGTTCGTATTTTACACCAGTTATGAAAACAATTAGAAAATATTTCCAATGAAGGTAAGCGGATTCACTTTTATAAAAGATGCATTAACCTATGATTATCCAATTTTAGAGGCTATACATTCGGTATTGCCGATCTGCGATGAGTTTGTTGTTGCTGTAGGGAAGTCTTCAGATGAAACGCTGGCATTAATTAAGTCCATTGATTCTAGCAAGATTAAGATTATAGAAACAGTATGGGATGAGACGATGCGTGAGGGTGGGAGAGTGCTGGCCATTGAGACGGATAAGGCATTTCAGGCAATTGCTAAGGATGCTGATTGGGCTTTCTATATTCAAGGTGATGAAGTGATCCATGAAAAATACTTAGACATTGTGAAAGCAGCCATGACGGAGTATCAAGATAATAAGAAGGTGGATGGATTTCTGTTCAATTACCAGCACTTTTATGGCTCCTATGATTACATCGGCACTTCTTCGAATTGGTATACACATGAAATTAGGGTTGTCCGAAACTTACCTAGTATTTATTCCTATAGAGATGCACAAGGATTCCGAAAAGGAGAGAATGAGAAATTGAATGTAATTCCTATAGATGCTTATATCTATCATTATGGCTGGGTAAAGCCACCAGAAGCGATGCAGCGAAAGCAGTTAAATTTCAATAAATATTGGCATAATGATGACTGGATTAAGGATAATGTAGAGAAAGTTGAAGCTTATGATTATGAAGGCCATGTTCAAGAGTTAGCATTATTTACTGGAGATCATCCAGAAGTGATGAAGAACAGAATTGAAAAATTGAATTGGAAATTTGATCATGATATTTCATTTAATCGAACGAAACGAAAGGATAAGATCAAAAGATTCTTGAAACGATATTTGGGGTTAGATTTCTCGTATAAGAATTATGAGATTATTAAGCGGTGATAGAAAAGCATTGGGACTTTAAGACTCCTAAAATTTTGGATAAGCTCTAATTTAGCATTGAATGCTAACCTGGAGAAGTAAACGTTTATCAACTTAACTACCAATCCTCTCATTCACTTCCTTCGCTATCCATAAAGCTTGATCAGGGACGTAGAAGCCTTTGATTAGTCTTTCATCTAACGGTTCTAGATCATCTATCATAAGCGAATATTTTTCTTTGCCTAGAGCCCTGACTTTATTCACGTATAATTTATTAACGTCTTCTATGAGATAACTCCGAGTTAAAGATCTATAGCTGAAAAAAGCAGGATGAAAAATAGTGAGTTTATCTTCAGTAAGTTTGATTTCTATGGCTGACCGTATTTCCCAAGTTGCTATCATTGCAAGTCCACCACCTATGACTAAAGTAGTAAAGGAAGCAAAGAAAAACCCTACTTTAAATAGGAAGTGATGGATGTATTCATGAACTAAAAATGGGATAACAATTGATAAGAGCAACAAGATAATCCCGATGACTAGGTATCTCCATGAACGAGTAACGAGGACTTTAGGGATTTTAATAATAAGGGAATTTCCTTCGGACTCGAATATCTTAAGGCCGCTATTATTACCAGAACCTGATATATGATAGACTTCTTTCATGAAGGCTTAAAGTTGTGATCTCTTAACATTTAAAATAATGATGCGGAGTTAATCCCAATTTCGTCCGACTAAGTTACACAATTTAGGATACTATAAATTTTCACTGAGCATAAAAAAAAGGTGCATCAAGTGATGCACCTTTTTTCGTTATTATGGTTTTATATTCTTTTTTACTTTTTCAAAATCTCCAGCTCGTATATAAGTGATCTTATCTACGTCGATGTGTTTTGCTAAAGCTTTATTTACTTCCTCTACTGAAAGAGACATGATCTTATCTTCTAACTCTTGACTCCATTTCATTTCTCGGTCAGTTCTTAAGTTATTAGCTAGGGCACCTACAAGTTCTCTATCTTGAGATCTACTTACAGATTGGCCTTGAATCCAGCCACCTCTAGCTGCTTCTAACTCCTCAGCTGTAAATCCATCTTTAATCGCTCTGTTCACTTCTTCTTTGAATGCTGCTAAAACTTTTTCACTATTCTCAGGAGCTGAAATAGCATATGCACCGAACATACCAGATTCATCCATAGAAGACGCTTGAAGGAATGATCCAACACCATAACTTAATCCGTCTTGTACTCTAATTCTAGTGGCAAGTCTAGAATTTAAAAATCCACCTCCTAGTATGTAGTTACCGATTAACAATGAAGCATAATCAGGGTGAGTATCACCAACTGGCATATTCATTCCTGCGAAAAACATTGAATTTGCTTTATCTGGAGTATTTATCTCTATACTAGCTGGTTTGTTAGCTTTGTAAGGATTTGAGATTCTTACGTATTTGTTTGGGTTTTCCCAGCTACCAAAATAAGTTTCGATATCTTTCATCACTTGACCTTCATCAAAATCACCTACAACAGAAATAGTTGCTTCTGAAGCACCGTAATAATCATTGTAAAATGCTTTCACATCTTCTAAAGTAGTTTCTTTAATACTCGCGATTTCTTCTTCCAAAGTCATGACGTATCGTACATCAGATTTAGGATAATCAGATAATGATCTTCGAAGTTTGTTCTGAGCTAAAGACTGTGGATCAGATAACTGTTCTTCTAGTCCAGCTAACCTCTCTTCTTTTAATTTAGAAAATTCTTCCTCAGAGAATGACGGATTTTTTAGAATGTCATTCATCATTTTCATGACTTCTGATAAGTTTTTATTCGTTGTTTCTACTCTCGCACTAGCTTGACTAGAATTTCCGAAAACACTGATTCTACCTTCAAGAGCATCAAGTTTATCTTGGATTTCCTGACGAGTCATTGTTTTAGTTCCCTTATCTAACATAGAAGCGGTTAGTTGGCCAATCGTGCTTTTCCCTGCTAAAGTTTTCGGTGTTCCGAATCTTAGGGTAACAACGGCATTAACGGCATCACCTCTATTCTCTTTTGTAAGTAACGAGTATTTAGCACCTGAGTTTAATTCGCCTTTTTTCGTTCTTCCATCTATATTAGCAGGCGATGGATCAAATGCTTCACCTTCTGAGATAGCTTCTTTTCCTTTATAGCCTTCTACGATGTCTCTCACTGGGGGAGCATCTGGAATATCCGCTCTCACTGGATTCTGAGTAGGAATAAATCTTCCGATTGTTCTATTAGATGGAACGAAGTATTTTTTAGCAACTCTTACAACATCTTCTGTTGAAACAGCTTCCACTCTATCTCTATATAGAAATAGAAGTCTCCAGTCTCCTTGAGCTAAATATTCACTTAATCCTAATCCGATTCTATCAGAGTTATTATAAGCTAAATTCCAATTCTTTAAAATTTTAGACTTCGCTCTTTCTATTTCTTCCTCAGTAGGAGGACTAGTTGTTAAGCCATCTAAAGTTTTAAGCATGATGGCTTCAGCTGAATCTAAAGAATTCTCTTTTCTTACATCTGCATTGATGTAGATAAATCCTCCTTCTTTAAGCGCTGGTGCGAAACTCCATACGTAAGGCGCTTTCTTAGTTTCTACCAATGCTTTATATAATCTTCCTGAAGGCTCATCTGTGAGTAATTCATCGATTACACTTAATGCTGCATAATCAGAATGTGGTCCTGGAGGTGTGTGATAAGCAACTGAAACTACTTGTACATCACCTACTCTTCTAAGAACTACTGATCTTTCACCATCTTGAGTTGGCTCTTTTGTATAAGTAGGGTAAAGGCTTCTTTCTGGTCTTGGAATATCACCGAAGTAATCTTCGATCATTTCTAAAGTAGTCTGAGGATCGAATTTTCCAGCGACTAACAAGATCGCATTATCTGGTTGATAGTATTTTTTGTAAAAATTCTGAAGTCTTTCGATCGGCACATTTTCTAAATCAGCTCTTGCGCCGATAGTTGAATTACCGTAGTTGTGCCATAAGTAAGCTGTACTGATAACTCTTTCTAAAAGAATGCTAGAAGGAGAGTTTTCTCCCATTTCGAATTCATTTCTTACGACAGTCATTTCGCTATCTAGATCCTTTTTCGCGATGAATGAATTAACCATTCTATCAGATTCTAGATCTAATGCCCACTTTAGATTTTCTTCCGTAGCGCTAAATGTTTCATAGTAATTGGTACGATCATACCATGTTGTTCCATTTGGTCTTGCTCCATGCTCTGTTAATTCCGCTGGAATGTCTGGATGATCAGGAGTTCCTTTGAAAACAAGGTGTTCTAAAAGGTGGGCCATTCCAGTTTCTCCATATGATTCGTGTCTAGAACCTACCATGTAAGTAATATTCACAGTTATAGTTGGCTTGGACTGATCTGGAAATAAAAGGACTTTTAATCCATTTTCAAGTTGGAATTCAGAGATTCCTTCTACTGAAGGACCTGCAGTAACTCCTTCAGGTAATTTTAAATCTTGCGCTGTTGAGAAATTTGTCGCAAAACAAATTATAAACATCACAAAAGTGGCAGTAATTCTTTTCATTGTCAGATTTGGTTGTTTTAAAAAAATATTAGTTGTGAAATTACAGAAAACGATGATAAAAACATGCATATTTTCGACCAGATAGTGTCTGATTAACGATTAGTACACTTTTACCTTTCAGTATTTTACGCTTTTTTCCAGAAATAAGGGGTAAAGAGGATGAGAATGGTAAATATTTCTAACCTTCCTAATAACATTAAGAAAGCCAATACAAATTTGACAGAACCTGGAAACCATCCAAAATTGTCAACTGGCCCAACTTCGCCAATTCCAGGACCTACATTTCCTAATGATGTGGCAGCGGCGCCCAAAGCTGTTTTAAAATCAATACCTAATCCACATAGAGTTACTGTTCCAAATAAGAACAACAGGATATAGAGTAGAAGAAAGACTAAAATGTGAGTGATGATTTTTCCATCGACTAATTTCTTATTCATTTTTATCCTAATGATCGCTCGTGGGTGCAGCAATCGCTTGAATTCAAGCAAGGAATTCTTAAACAACACTAAATGTCGAATAATTTTTATACCACCACTTGTAGACCCAGCACTACCACCTATAAAAAGTAGTATGAAAATGATGGCTGTTAATCCAAAGCCCCATGTCGTATAATCGGCTGTTATAAATCCTGTGGTAGTCATTAAGGATACGATCTGGAAAGCAGCAGCACGAAATGATTCTTCAAAACCATACAAAGAATGAGCATATAAAATCGATCCTACTACTAAAATTAAGAGAAGTGTAAATATAAGATACACCCTAAATTCTTCACTGCTCCATACATTTTTGAATTTGCCTTTTAATCCAAAATAGATCACGGTGTAATTGGTTCCTGCTAAAAACATAAATAAGATCAGCACATAATGAATCGCTGGATTCGTAAAATAGGCAACACTATCATTTTTAGTGGAGAATCCACCTGTTGCCATTGTTGTTAAAGCGTGGTTTATGGCATCGAATCCCGTCATTCCAAATGCCATTAATAGCAAGAAGAGGAAAGCAGTTAAGCCTACATATAGTAACCATAGACGCTTTGCCGTTTCTTGTATCCTTGGATGAATTTTATCTGAAGTAGGGCCAGGGGCTTCCGCTACGAAAAGCTCTATTCCTCCGATACCTAGCAATGGGAAAATTGCTATTGTTAAAACGATAATTCCCATTCCGCCGATCCACTGGGTTAAACTTCGCCATGTAAGCAGTGTCTTTGGGAGTCCTTCTATATCAGAAAAAATTGTTGCTCCTGTTGTGGTAAGACCTGAGATAGACTCGAAAAGTGAGTCGATCGATGAAACATTCATTTCACTGAAGATATATGGTAGGGAACTGGCTAGACTCATAAACATCCAACCAAGTGCAACGATTAAGTAACCTTCTCTTTTATTAATGGAGGCTGAACTCTTAAACTTATATAACCAAGAGACCAGACCTACACCTAGTGTAATGAACCCACTATACATTAATGCCTCAGCATCTCTAAAGCCATCTAATATGCCGAATGGTATACATAAAAACATCATGATACTGACCATGATGAGTAGTACACCGATGACATTTGAGATGGGTTGTATATTAATCATCTTATCTGAATAATGATTCTACCTTTCCTATGGCATCAGGCAACGCAAAAACGATAACCTTATCCCCTTTCTGCAAAAGCATTTCGCCGAAAGGTATGATGGTTTCTTTATCTCTAATAACAGCACCGATCATAGCTTCTTTAGGAAAATGTAGATTCTTAATTGTTTTTTTAGTCAATTTACTATTTCTATGAATAATAAACTCTATTATTTCAGCATCGATTCCGTGGATACTAGCAATGGCTTCGACTTGCCCTTTTCTAATAAATCTAAAAATATTATTAGCAGCAATGATTTTTTTATTGATGATGGTGTCTACACCTATGTTTTGCGAAATGTGGGTGTAATCTAGATTATCAACTAGTGCGATCGTCTTATATACACCAACTTCTTCCGCCATTAGACTAGTAATAATATTCGTTTCTGAATTCTTAGTCAAGGCAATAAATGCATCATAATGTTCTAATCCTTCTTCTTTTAGGATAGCCACGTTAGAAGGATCAGCCTGAACAATTAATGTGCGATCTAGTTTCTCGGCTAATTTTTTACAAGTTGTCTTAAGCGGAGCAACTAGGGTAACATCATATTTATTTTCAAGCGCTTTAGCAGTTTGATAAGAAAGATCATTTCCACCGATGATCATTACACGCTTGATTTTCTTAAGTTGCTTTCCGAGTACTCTTGTTAGTGCTTTTAGTTGATCTGATTTCGCAAGAAAATAGATGTGATCACTTTTTCGGAGAACCGTATTATCACGAGGAATTATGGTCGTATTTCCTCTTAGAATCGCTATGAAATTGAATAGTATTTCATCTTCTTGGTCGCTTACGAATTCCTTCAATGTTCGATTCACATAATAAGAACCATTGTCTAGCGTGATTCCCGCAAGGGAAATCGCACCATCTTCAAACTCAAATATATCTGTAACTTCCGCTTGCTCTAATAACCTTTCGATTTCTTGGCTTGCCAATTTGAAAGGAGAGATTAATCGGTCGATCCCTATTTCCTTAAATGTTTCTCTTTGCGTTTTTGATAAATACTCATTACTTGCAACCCGGGCAATTGTTTCAGTTGCTCCCATCTTCTTCGCTAGAATACAGGAAATCAGATTGTTTTTCTCTGAGGTAGTCGTAGCAATGAACATGTCAGCCTCATCAATTTCAGCTGTTTCTAAAATAGAAACGGATGAAGAATCACCTTTTATGGTCTTGACATTTAAGTAGATGTCTGCTGATGTGAGCACATCTTGATTCATATCAATCAAAGTAATATCTTGATTCTCAGAAGATAATAACTTTGCTAAATGAAAACCTATATCTCCAGCTCCTGCAATTACTATTTTCATAACATTGTTCTAACGCAAATATGACAAATATTATAGTATATGTCCATGTTTTTATCTAATTATAAACGATATGTATGATTTCATTGTTTAAAAAACAAAAGTATTCCCCATGAAAGTATTGATGGTTTGTTTAGGAAATATTTGTCGATCCCCACTGGCTGAAGGAATATTGAAATCCAAGAAGCCTGATTGGTATGTGGATTCAGCAGGAACATCTAATTACCATATTGGAGAACGGCCTGATCTGCGCTCTATAGAAATTGCAAGAAAATATAATATTGACATTTCTAATCAAAGGGCTAGACAGTTTTCTAGAGAAGATTTTGCAAAATTTGATTTGATTCTTGCGATGGATAGTTCTAATTATCAGAACATTTTGAAATTGGCACGAAGTGAAGCAGACAAAGAAAAAGTTAAGTTAATATTGAATTATGCACAACCTGGATTAAATATGGCGGTGCCAGATCCATATTATGATGGTGGTTTTGAAAAAGTGTATCAATTACTTAATGAAGCTTTGGATAATTTAGTTTAATTTTATAGTCAATGGATTATCAAATTATTCGCCGCTTCTATTCCAATGTTGAGGCTAACATTTATTATCTGCGACTTCAAGAAGCTGGAATTTCATGTTTTCTTAGTCAAGAGAATATTTCTACTATTCTCCCGCTTAGTGATGGTGGTGTATTTGTTAATGTTGCTGTAGATCAGTTAGAAGAAGCTAGAGCCTTAATGAAAACCATTGACCTAGAAAAAGAAAAAAATAAAAATCAAAAAGATTTTAGGGAAGCGACCGTAGAAGACATCTATTATGAAAAGGAAGTTGTAGAATATGAGAAACGACTCAATAGTGGATGGATAGATAACAACATTGTTTCGGTATTTATTTTCATGTTGTTCTTTATTGTCATCATCATGATAATTGTTAACTTTTTCTATCCTTTTATTATATAAGAAACTAATTAAAGTCCGTTAGTAATTAAACGCGGTTTTCAATAAATAACTTAAATAGAGGTTTTGATAGTACAAATTATTTTGTTTTTGCTTTTATCCGTTCCGAATTCAAATGTGGAATTAGATAAATCAATCGCATTAGATAAAGTGAATGCAGTTAGGCAAGAAGGTTGCAGTTGTGGTGGCAAGAAAATGCCTCCTGTAGGAAAGGTTACTTGGAGTGAAACATTGTACAAGTCTGCAAACGCTCACGCGATAGATATGTTAAAGAATAACTATTTTTCACATTATTCTAAAAAAGGAGAAGATGTAGGAAAAAGGGTAGATAAGTTTGATTACAACTGGTTAGTAGTCGGAGAAAACATCGCGGAAGGCCAGCGAAATTTTGATCAAGCTTTAGAAGACTGGTTAAAAAGCCCTTCCCACTGTAAAATGATTATGGATGGAAAAGTAAATGAGATGGGAATTGCGCACGCTGGAAAGTATTGGGTGCAGCATTTTGGAAAACAGAAAGCAAAAAGAAATTAGAAATCAAGTTAAGCTAGATTCTAGTAGAAATAAAAAAATCCAGTGAATGTTAATTCACTGGATTTTTTATTATTTAAAACTATTTCCTACCTGAGGATTAATCAGTTAAAACTGAAAACCTAAGGTTATCGCTAGTTTATTATTCTTAATCGTATTCTCTACGAGTTGAAGTCGATCATCATCGATCACTTGATATGGAATATATCCTTCTGTTACTCTTTGAGTTCTCCAGCCGAAATCTAGGTAGTATTTTTCCTCTCTCCATCCCAAGCCAAATGAATAAGCTGGGAAGAAGAAACCTTCATCCGCTGCATAAGGTGAGCCTAATAAATTGTATCCAGCTCTTACTCTAAATTTCTCATAAGCTAGTTCTCCACCCACTTTTATATTAATAACTGAAAGTAACTGGCTTCCCACTTGATCATTTATGTCTTCTTGTAGTACCTGATCACCTATATCAGAACTATATTTTCCTAGATTAAGAGATCCGTTTCTATAATCTACCCACTCAAAGTCCCCATTAATGAATCCAGCTATTTTTCCAACTTTCTTTTTGTAACCCACACTAGCTGTAGCTTTCCACGGAGTCGATAGTTTGTATTTGAATGACCCATCAGGTGATGTTTTTGTCAATTCTTGCGTTTCGCCTTGGTCTGTGAAATTATATGTTAGTTGGGTGAAATAATTATCGGTTAAAGTATATACCGTAGGAGAATGAATCGATCCACCTATGGAAAAATTCTTCGTAAGTTTTGCGATTATCCCAGCTTTGAAATTAAAACCAATTCCAGAAGTGTTCACATATTCTCTAAATTCTAAACTATTAAAACCAGGAATTTCAGACTGGTCATCTCTTTCTTCGTATTTTTTAGAAACTTCGTAGTTAAGAAAAGGTACACCAACAGTTGCTCCGATAAGAAATCGATTTCCTAGATTGGCGCCCAGTCCAAAAAGTAATTCATTGATTCCACCTTTTTGGTCTACATCTTGACTTTTTTGCACATCATAAGGGTATCTCCCTTCTACATCTTGGAAATCATTAAGGTAGAAGTTATTTTCATTGGGTGCATAAACTGCACCGGCGTCATATGCAAGACCGCCTTCGAAATTATCCAAAGCATCGAGGTCTCTTCCATTTGCTCTTTCTGTGAATCTTTCTACTATGGTTCCGTTAGTTAATCCATTGAAATAAAATTCGTCATTGAAATCAGCAATTTTATTCATTCCTATGGCTGTGTTAAAGGACTTAATTAATCCTGTTTTTGGTTTCCTATTGACGATTAGTCCAAAGTTATCCATTTTCAGGCTAGCCTTACTTCTGCCGTTATTAGTGAAATTGCTAAATACAGAGTTGGTAGTTGAACTTAGTATGGATGGTGAAACCACAAATTCTGAAGACCAGTAGGCACCTAGACCACCTGGGTTAGCTGAAATAGCAGAGTAATCTGCTCCCATTGCACCCATAGAACCTCCTACACCTAAAAAACGGGCGGAACCACTTGGATTGTTAAAGGAATATCTTAGAACATCCGCCATTGTTTGCGAATTAGCTGAAGAGAAAACAAACAGCCCTGCTATTAATAAACTTAATATTTTTCTCATTTTTCTATATTTTTGATGTTATCCTATTTTGAAAATAGGAATAAAAAAGGGGTGAATTAATTGCTTCAATTCACCCCGACTTGTCTTTTAATTTTGATTTTATCCTCTACCGCCGCCTCTGCTGCTGCTTCTCGATGAAGAAGATGATGATCTTGAAGAAGATCCACTTGATCTTGCAGAACTTGAACTACTTCTCGAGCTCGAGCTTGAACTTCTTGTTGAAGAACTTCCGCTAGAACTTCTGTTCATAGATGATCCACTGCTAGAACTTCTAGTGCTAGTTCGTGGATACGATGATCTTGTCGAAGAAGATCTGCTAGTACTTGTTCTCGGAGAAGAACTTCTTGTAGAAGATGATCTCGTTGTTGTACTTGTTCTTGGTGCAGAGCTTCTAGTTGTAGAAGAACTTCTTGTTGTTCTAGTTCTAGTGCTTTGTGTAGAAGTTGCTTTATTACTTCCAGCTCTTGTACTTGTTCCACGTGTAGTAGTGCCTTTGTTCGAAGACGTTCTAGTTGTTTGTGTTCTAGGAGTTCCTATCCTAGATGCAGAAGTTCTTGTGGTAGGTCTTTCTATTCTTCTATCTTCATTTCTAGTATTAGACGAATTAGTTCTTACGCCACTTGTACCATTTTGATTTAAAACTTCTTTTTCTTTTCCAACTCTAGCTACAGATCCTGAATTACTTACATTTCCAGATTCTGGTCTTGTTGTTCCTGGGTTTCTTACGATCCCTCTAGTAGATGAACTTGTAGATCCACCTTGTCTTGAACCATAGTATGAACCATTGGTATTTGATGTATTCGTGTTGATCCATCCATTTCCATTGTTTCTGCCATATCCACTGTTGTAGTAACCATTTCCATAATATCCATTACTGTGACTCCAGTAATTGTTATATGGATTGTAGTACCCACTCCCGTAGTAATTATTTACATAAGTAAAACTATTACCGTATCCTCCATAGAAAGGGTCTCCATATCCACTATATCCGTATCTGTTGCCGTATCTGTTAAATCTGTTGAATCGATTATATCTGTTATATCCGAAACCTCCGTAATAGCTAGTATAACATCTGTCGAATGGATCTATGTAATATGAATCGAAAAACGGATCATAGAATGCGATATCTGTATAAAATGGATTGTAAAATCCAATTCTTACACCTGGTCTTCTGAATCTTCTAATTCTTGATGTGTATTGATAATCATATTCATCATAATAATCGTAATCATCATCATCGTAAGCATATTCGTCTTCTGAATCGTAAGAGTCGTAGTCCGTTGATGTATTATATGTATACAATGGCTCATCTACTTCTGGATCGAAGTATAAGTCATCGAATTGAGCATTTACATTAAGTGCTCCAAATCCTAGGAGGATGCTTAATATAAACGTTGGGAAGAAATAATTTTTCATAACTTTAATTTTTACTAATAAAGAAATTCGACTCTCTTATTGATACTCTGCAATTTATTACTTTTATTGCGAACTTTTCGTTAAAAATAACTTAAACTTTAATATCGTTCTTGTTAAAGATTCTATAAAGGAGCGTTTTCCTTTGTCTTATATACCTATACAAGGATTATAGAGAGGATAAAGTTCGGTAGTAAAGTACTTTAGTAAAATATTAACAATAAATAAGATAATTATAATGGCAAAGGAAATAACAGATCGGGAAGAAGATTATTCTCAATGGTATTTAGATATTGTTAAAAAGGCTGGATTAGCTGATAATTCTGCGGTTAGAGGCTGTATGGTCATTAAGCCACAGGGGTATGCAATATGGGAGAAAATTCAAAGACAATTAGATGATATGTTTAAAGCAACTGGTCATGTAAATGCTTATTTCCCCTTACTCATTCCTAAGAGTTTTCTAAGTAAAGAAGCTGAGCATGTGGAAGGATTTGCTAAAGAATGTGCTGTCGTAACCCACCACAGACTGATGGATAATCCTGATGGCAGTGGAGTTGTCGTCGATCCTACGGCAAAGTTAGAAGAAGAATTAATTATCAGACCTACTTCTGAAACCATAATATGGAATACTTATAGAGATTGGATTCAGTCCTATAGAGATTTACCATTATTAATCAACCAATGGGCGAATGTAATGAGATGGGAAATGAGAACCCGTCCATTTCTAAGAACTGCTGAATTCCTATGGCAAGAAGGGCATACTGCTCATTCGACAAAGAAGGAGGCTATCGAGGAATCAAGACTTATTCATGATCTGTATGCAGATTTTGCTGAAAATTATATGGCAATGCCTGTAATTAAAGGAGCAAAGTCAGCCAATGAAAGGTTTGCAGGTGCAGTGGAAACATATACGATAGAAGCGATGATGCAAGATGGAAAAGCATTACAAGCTGGGACATCGCATTTTCTAGGACAGAATTTTGCTAAAGCTTTCGATGTGAAATTCCTAAACGAAGGAAATAAAGAAGCTTATGTGTGGGCAACATCTTGGGGTGTTTCTACGAGATTAATTGGTGGACTAATCATGACGCATTCAGATGATGATGGCTTAGTACTTCCTCCGAAATTAGCACCATTACAAGTAGTTATCATTCCTATTCCAAAACCGAATGGTGTATTAAAAGAGGAGGCAGAAAAGATTAAGCAAGAGTTAGAAGCGCAAGGGATTTCTGTAAAAATTGACATAGATAAAAAGAAAAGACCTGGATATAAATTTGCGGAGTATGAAATGCAAGGGGTTCCAGTAAGAATTGGAATCGGAGCGAGAGATTTAGAGCAAAATCAGGTAGAAGTAGCACGAAGAGATACAAAAGAGAAAATGAATGTTTCTAGGGATGGTTTAGGTCAATCTATCAAAGATTTGCTTGATGATATTCAAAACAACCTGCTAGAAAGGGCGCGTAAATTCAGGGATGACAGAACGCATGAAGCGAAGAACATGGAGGAGTTTGAAGAAATCTTAGAAACCAAGGGCGGATTTATAATGGCTCACTGGGACGGTACTACAGAAACGGAACTTGCGATAAAAGAGAGAACTAAAGCAACGTTAAGATGTATACCACTTGATAGTGTTTTAGAAGAGGGCGTATGTGTATATAGTGGGAAGCCGTCGAAGCAAAAAGTTTTGTTTGCTAAAGCTTATTAATGCTCGTATTTCGAGTTATGCCAAATTTAAATCGAATTTAATATAGGGTTTACATTGATGTTTTACTATTGTGCAAATTAATTATTTGACCAATAAAAACATTACGCTAAACCTTATGAAAAAACAAATTAGATTTAATAGGAAGTCTGCGTTTATCGTTATCGCGATGACTTTTTTCACGTTTGCAATGGAAATTATAAGCGCAGCTCCGCTTGCAGAATTTACCATTTCAGGTAAAGTCTTAGACGCAGATACTGGCGAACCATTAATAGGTGCTTCAGTTCAATTAAAAGGATCTGTCGATGGAGTAATTACTGATGTCGATGGAACATTTAACATCAGTCTTTCTAAATCTGACGGAAAGTTACTTATTGCTTACTTAGGATACGAAACAGTAGAAATCGACATTTTACCAGGGCAAGAATTCTATAATATCCAACTTGTAGAAAGCTCTACAAAATTAGATGAAGTAGTCGTAATAGGATATGGTACACAGAAAAAGGCAAACTTATCTGGAGCAGTTGATCAAGTAGCATTAGAGCAAATTGAAAATAGACCTGTCACCACACTTTCAAGCAGCTTGCAAGGCTTGATTCCTAACTTAAACGTTGATTTTGCAAGTGGAAAACCTGGGTCAAATGCCAATTTAAATATCCGTGGATTTACTTCTATAAATGGAGGAGAACCACTTATCGTATTAGATGGAATTCCAATAGAAAATAATGAACTGAATTATCTGAACCCTAATGATATCAGTTCCATTTCTGTATTAAAGGATGCTTCCTCTTCAGCAATTTACGGTGCTAGGGCTTCTTTTGGTGTGATATTAATCACCACTAAAAACAAAGGTACTGGTATATCATACACGACGAATGTTTCTTTTTCTCGACCTACTGTTCTGCCTGATCCCATTACGGACCCTTATATTTTTTCGAGATTACTTGAATTGTCTACTAACAATACACCATGGGACTATGTAAACTATTCAGACGAACATTATAAGTGGGCTAAGGAAAGGTCGGATAACAGTGCATTGCCAGAAGTTAGACCGAATCCTAATGATCCTAGTCAGTGGGCATACATGGGTGACAATAACTGGAATGATTATTTTTTCGATAATTATTCAGTATCTCAGAACCACAACATAAGCTTTCAAGGCAGCTCAGATAAGATAAATTATTTTATCTCTTGTAACTATTCTAAGGATAATGGTAATATAAAAATAACAGATGATCCTTGGTCACGTTACAACGCAAGAATAAAATTCGGATTTAATCCAAGCGAATGGCTGAATATTGAGACGAATTCATCTTTTCTTCAGGTTAATCAGAATGGTCCTTCTTATAACATCAGCCAGTCATTTGATTTAGTTCCACTAGATGTTGTGAAAAATCCTGATGGAAGTTGGGCTAATACAACTGCTGGAAGATTAGCTGCTAGAATAACTGAAGGTGGACGAAGTGAAACAAACACCACAGGGTTCCAATCAACAGTAAGGGCTAATTTGTCATTGTCTAAAGCGTTGTCCATCACTGCAGATGCAACTTATAAAAGATATGCAGATAATAACCATACTGATTATAGGAAATATTATATTGGTTATGGTCCAAATGATATCAGAGAAGAAAGCCAAAATACGCCAAGTGTAACTGAATCTTCAGCATACAATAATTACAATGCTTACAACATATTTGCAACCTATAATAAGAATATTGGTAATGATCAACTTGTAGTAATAGGTGGTTACAACCAAGAATATTCGCAATATGATTACAATGCAGCTTCTCGAAATGGATTAATATCTTCTTCTTTACCTTATGTCAATTTAGCATCAGGGGATCAATTTGTTTCAGGTGATTTCTATGATTGGGCGACGAGAGGTTTTTTCGGAAGAATAAATTACATCTTAAACAACAAGTATATCCTAGAGGTGAATGGTCGATATGATGGTTCTTCTAGATTTTCAGAAAATGATCGATGGGGATTTTTCCCATCTATTTCAGGGGCATGGATTCTTTCAGAGGAAAACTTTATGAGTGGTATCAGCCCAGTTGTGGAAACGCTTAAGTTGAGAGCTTCTTATGGTGCTTTAGGTAATCAAGCAACAGATAGTTATTATGGTTATATCTTAAATTTACCTTCCTACTTGACTGGCTACTTAATAAATGGAGATGTACAAAGGGTTGTGGGTGCACCTGGTCTAAACGTGGATCCAGATAATTATACATGGGAAAGGGTGAATTCTATGAACTTAGGAATAGATCTAGGCTTGTATAAAAATAAGATTTACGGAACGTTTGATTATTATACTCGAAATACTTTAGGGATGTTAACTGGTGGTAAAGAATTACCATCAGTACTAGGAACAAGTGTGCCTCAAGAAAATGCAGCTGATTTGCAAACGAAAGGCTGGGAATTAGGACTGAAATTTCAGAATAGTTATGGTTCAAGCAGAAATCCGTTACAAATAGAATTAGGGTTTAATTTGAGTGATAACCAGACAGTTATAACACGTTTTGAAAATGAGGAAGCATTGTTTTCAAGTTATAGAGTAGGGCAGTCAATTGGAGAAATTTGGGGATTGGAAAATGATGGATTGTTTCAGTCTGAAGAAGAAATCGAAGCACTTGATCAAACGGCCATTATACCTTGGGGAGCGTTATCAGTTGTTCCTGGCTGGCCTAAGTTTGTAGATCAAGATGGAGATGGTGCAATTTTACAGGGCAATTCGGCAAAAGATCCAAAAGATTTGAGTGTAATTGGTAATTCTCAAGCGAGATTTCGATATGGAATGAATATGAATGTGAGTTGGTCTGGATTTGATTTTAGTGTGCTAATGCAAGGAGTTGCAAAAAGAGATTACTATCCAATTCATTACTTGTATTGGGGCCCTTACCAGCAACCTTATGCTAACACTTATGATCATTTATTAAATTTCTACAGACCTGAAACTGATTCTCCGGAAGACATGGCGAAACATTCACAAGCATATATTGATATGGGCCTTGCTAATGCAAATGTTGAGAACCCAGATTATCCTATACTTCAAGCTTGGTTAGCGGATTATAGGGAAAATAAGGGATTAGCGATTCCACAGACGAAATATCTTTTAAATGCTGCTTACTTAAGAGTTAAGAATTTGACCCTAGGTTATACATTGAAAAATGATCGGATGAAAGCCATAGGTGTGACCAATGTAAGGGTATATTTTACTGGTGAAAACCTATTCGAATTCTCACAATTAAAAGATTATTTTGATCCTGAGTCGATCAATACTTGGGGTGGATATGCTTACCCATTTCAGCGAAGATACGCAGTTGGACTGAATTTGAAATTTTAATTAAAAAAGAAAAATAATGAAATACATATATAGTTTTTTTATCATTTTAATGATGGTTTCGTGCCAAGATGATTTTCTGAATCTGACACCTAGGACATCATTGTCACAAGAAGAATTCTTTAAAAGCGAAGAAGATTTACAATTGTATTCTTATGGCCTGGTTTCGTGGCCTGGTAAATGGGGAACCTATATTTCTGGAGATTCTGGAACAGACAATGCAGCTACAACAGCTTCTGTTGAAATAAAGAATATAATGACAGGAAACCCAAGTTCGGAAAATATCACAAGCGGATGGAGTTGGGGTAGGCTAAGAAATATAAATTACTTTTTAGAGGCCTTAGAAAATGCAGAAGTTAGTGAAGAGGTTAAGGAGCACTATAAGGCCATTGGAAGATATTACAGGGCAACATTTTATATTGGTATGGTGAAGCGGTATTCCGATGTTCCTTATTATGATAAAGTATTAAATTCTACTGATGAAGATCTATATAAAGGAAGAGACCCGAGAAGTATGGTGGTCGATAAAATTATGGAAGATCTTGACTTTGCAGGGGAGAATTTGAGAGAAACAGGTCCGACAGGCACTGTTAATAAATATGTTGCCATTGCCATGAAAGCTAGATTTGCTCTATATGAAGGAACTTACAGGAAGTATCATGAAGAATTAGCACTTTCAGAGACAGCTAATGACTTTTTAAATATTGCAGTCGAAGCTTCGGATGCAATGATATCTTCTGGTCATTTCCAACTATACCAAACAGGCTCTCCTGATCAAGATTATAAGGATTTATTTAATCAAGAATCATTAGCAGGAAATCCTGAGATGATTGCATATGCTGAATATGATTTTGAAAAAGGAAGAGGAGAAAATTACCTGTATGGAATGAACGATTATGAACGATCACCTTCGAGAGATTTGGTTCAAGCTTTTTTAATGAAAGATGGCAGTAGATTTACTGATATTAGTGGTTTCCAAACGCTGCAGTACGTGGAAGAATTTGATAATCGTGACCCAAGAATGGCTCAGATTCTTGCAGCTCCAGGGTTTATATATCCGGGTACTTTTACGCCTTATGTACAGCGATTGAATAAGAATTTTACTGGGTATCATGTTGTTAAAGGCTATCCTACCTCTATCGAAGCAGGTGTGGCGGATGGTTTAGATGTACCAGTAATAAGATATGCTGAAATCTTGTTGATTCTTGCTGAAGCCAAAGCTGAATTAGGTACCCTTACACAAGCTGATCTAGATAATACAGTTAATTTATTAAGAGCGAGAGTAGGAATGGTCTCTTTAAAAATGGCAGAGGCAAATGCAAACATTGATCAATGGCTAAAAAATAAATACCCTCAAGTTAGTGGAAGCAACACTGGTGTTTTATTAGAAATAAGAAGAGAAAGAAGAATAGAATTTGCCCTCGAAGGATATAGGTTTGATGATTTGATGAGGTGGAATGCAGGAGCTTTACTAGAAAATAATCCGACGGGGATGTACTTTCCAGGATTAGGCAAATATGACTTAACAGGAGATGGTGTGGAAGATATAATTCTGATTTCCAGTGAAGAAAGTATTCCTGAAGGGGAGGATAAAGAAGTAAATGAATTAGGGGTGACCTTGGTATATTATAAAGCTGGAGATTTTAATGAAGATGTTACAGTGTATCTAGAAAATGGTGATCATGGACAGACTTTGACTCAAATCACTGAAAGGGTTTTTACCAGTCCTCGAGATTATTATAGACCCATTCCAAAACAAGAGACTTTATTGAACCCTAATCTGGTTCAGACTTTTGGATGGAATTAGCCTTCGTATAAATTTTGAGATATTTATAATTTAAGAGTGAACGATGGGTAAGACAATCTTACCCATCCTTTATTTAAAACAAAATGAAGAATGAATAAAATTGTAATCGTTGTTTTGGTTTTTATGCAAGTGACCTATTTGAATGCTCAAAAAATCTTGCCCTATTTACAGGCATGTACAGAGCAGTCTATATGGATAAATTGGAAGACTGAAGTTGAAAAAGATGCCTATGTGGTATACGGTTTAAGTAAGGATAATATGGAGTATAAAGCCGAAGGTCTAAGCGAAAAACTAGATTCAAATTACATTTGGCATTCAGTGCAATTACTTGAATTAGAACCTAATACGAGATATTTTTATAAGGTTTATGCAGGAGAAGAGCAATCAGAAATGTATGAGTTTAAAACTTTTCCCTCTCAGGAAGAGCAGAACGGTCATTTTAGATTCGTAGTACTTGGTGATCATCAAGTGATGGCAGATGATCGTTATGAGAAGTTGGTTTCTGCGTGCAAACGTAAAATCACTGAATTGTATGGAGAAGACATAACAAATAAAGTATCATTAATAATCAATGATGGAGATCAAGTGGATGTAGGTGGAGATTTAAATCAATATCAAGAACTACATTTTAAACAAGGATCGGCATTGAATACCATTTTACCAAGCATGACTGTTATTGGCAATCATGAGTATTATAAAGATAAAAAGCTATTTAACTATTTCTCTCATTTTAAATATGAAGACCTGGCTTACCAAGGAATGTATGGAACCGATGGTGAACATTATTATGCATTTCAAGCATCTAGTATACTATTTTTAATGTTAGACAGTAATCAATCTTGGGATAGACAAGCCGAGTGGGTGAAAGAAATCGTTGAAAAAGCGGAGCAGGATGAGGAAGTTAAGTGGATAGTGACGGTAGCGCATCATCCCATAATGGCAGAACAATATATTGATGATGTGTCAACATTTATGCGAGATGCAGTTATACCTGAATTAGTTAAGAGTAAAAAATCAATATTATTTATTGCTGGTCATCACCACTTATACCACAGAGGTCAATTGAATAATGATAATTTATTCCATATCATTTCAGGTGGAGCATCTTGGGATCAAAGATGGGGGCAGTCAGAAGAAAAAGATTTGGAAGAGGTGCAGAAAACAATTGACCAATTTAATTATCAAATTGTAGACGTCAATCTCGAGGAAGAAACGATGGATGTTTACACTTATTCTATTGGAAATAAGGATCTCGATATAGATAACCAGCTAATAGATCATTTCTTCAAAAAGATAGGAATAAGCAAACCTTCAACGCCACAAATTAAATCCATTTCAGAAAATGAAAATGACGGTATTATTATAATCGAAAGTACATCGTATAAAGGTGAAATTCCATTAAACAGTACAGAGTTTTTAATTGCTAAAGATGCTGATTTTAAGGAAGTTGTGCTCAGAAATAAAAGAGATTTTGAGAACCTATTTGGAAGCAGCGGTCCACCTTTGTGGGAAACCATTGACCTTAATGAAAATGTTAATATTTTAGAATGGGAAATTAAAAATTTATTAACTGAAGGATCATACTATGTCAAAGTGCGGCACAGGGATCAAAACTTGAATTGGTCTGAATGGTCTGAGGTGAAAAATATCAAAGTAAAAAACGATAGGAAATTTTAAAAGCAGAATTTACAAGAAAAGAATTATAAAACCATTCTAGGGATATTCAGAATTCAAAAATGAATTATTTATTTGTATAAAATTGTTTTATACAGATTTGAAATGAAAGTGGATTATTTCTGATTTTGCAGAAATGGTCCACTTTTTGTTTATTGAATATACGAGTTTAAATATGTAAATTATTTAAGATGAATATTCTACCTAATTTTGGGTAGTAAAAACAATAAATTTTCAATTATAAAAAAGAATACGCTTCTCGTTCAGAGAGAAAAAGCATGATTTTAATGCAATATTGTGTTCGTGGCGATAAAATTTCACATTTCGTTTTAACAAATAAAGCTTATCTTTAATATTTAAGATACTGATCATTATATGGCTATATATGTCATATAATTTTATGTAGGATTCTCGACGATCCGAGGAGTAAAATCCTTTGTCAATAGCTTTTCTATGCTTAGTTTTGGGGTGGATTATAGGCATTTTTGTGTCTTATATCCAAAGAATGATAATAACTAACTTTTAAGCGGGGAGTAAAATTTCGGCTTTAGGTTTTTTTTTAGAACCAAAACTTATCTCATGAATCGTATCTTAAGACAAATCTTAAGTACGCGCATACTATATGTGTGTATTTTTGTAATGTCATCAATGTTTTGCACATTTTCTTTTGGTCAGGCGACCATCGAAAATTGCCCCAATCCAATAACCAATGTTGTAATATCAAATCCAAGTGGAGGAAGTTGTGTTTCGCTATTTAGCTTAGATAGCTATCCAACGTCTCCTACTCCTGGGGCAACAGTTACATGGTTTTCTGCAGGTTCTACCACATATGGAAGCTTTGCAGGAAGATTAGATATTTCAGAATTTGACAATATGACATTCAATTTCGGATTAACAACAATAACTTTTGTTGCTGATGATGGAAATGGAACGGACCAGTGTAGCACAATCATTTTTGTATCGGAAGAAGCAGACTTACCGACTACAACATGTGATCCAATTACAGTTGACCTTAATGGAGAATGCACAGACGAAGTAAGGGTGCCATATGATATGGTAAATATTACTACCGATATTTGTGATCCTACGGCAATAGATAGTGTTTCACTAGCATGGAATATGACGTCAGCTGATCCAGCTCAAAGAACAATTATTGTAAATGCCCATGACGGCAACCCATCATTCTACAGTTTATACTTAAGAAAGTATAGAGATGATGTGTTAGTTAGACAAGCAACTTGTTTAGTTGAGATTAATGTAATAAATGGTTCTGAACCAGCGCTAGTATGTCCTACAAGTGAAACAATTTTAGTTGCACCGGAATGTACAGCTTCCTATACATATGATGTAGAAGGAGCGTCCATACTACCATGTGACGGATCAATTAATATGACTATGCCTGGAGGCGGTCCATCTGGGACTCCACTTGTAGCTGGAGTTTATGACTATGGATATGAACTACTAGATAATATGATGGCACAAGTTACAGCACCAGCAGAAGCTGCACCTTGTACATGGACTGTTACAGTAGAAGAATCAGATCAAGCATCAACTTCACTAAGTTGTATTGGTCAGATCAATTTATCTATCGATCAAGATTGTCAAGCAATTTTAGAAGTTCCTAATATCTTAACAGGAAGTAACTGTTCTCCGATGGCTATGTTTACATTATCAGTAAATATACCTGGTGAAGGAGTTGTAACTGGATCAAGTATAACTTTTACGGATGCACACGTTGGACAATCTTTCGACGTAAGTGTAATCGGACCCAATGGTCTTAATACCTGTTGGGGTAGAGTTACTATAGAAGACAAAGTAGGACCTGCAATTATTTGTCCTACCGATCTTACTATACAATGTACCATGCCTACGGATACTTCCGCTACTGGAGTTCCTACACTGGTTGGTGTAGGTTGTGAAGATATTACTATTTCTTATAGTGATGCAGTTGTTAATACCATGTGTGAAGGTGAATATCAGTCTGTTATAAGTAGACGGTTTTATGCTACTGACGGAGCTGGAAATGTTGGACCTGCATGTGTTCAGACAATATATATAGAAAGAGAAACCTTAATGAGTGCGTTATTCCCTCCACATTGGGATGGATTACCTAGCCATACAGGAATTCAAGATAATGGTGTGGGAAGTAATGATCCACTGACATGTGATGGAGCAGGAGTTGTATTTAATACAATTACAAGAGAAGATGGAAGAGTTGTACCTTCTCCATATGCAGATGGAGACTTAATAGGAACAGGTGCGCCAGGGGGTGTAGGAACTTGTGGAACGATACAAACATGGTATGAGGATCTTATCATAGAAATATGTGAAGATAATTGTTCACAATCGAGTCCTTCTTACAAAGTGTTAAGAACTTGGGATGTATTTGACTGGTGTACAGGAAATACAACAATCCACCAACAAGTAATTAAAGTAATGGATACTTTAGCTCCAGAATTTGTAATTGGAGTTCCTGATTTAACAGTAAGTACTGATTTATGGGGATGTGGTGCAACAATTAATTTACCTACCATCTCAGCAGTAGATAATTGCAGTAATGAAGTTTCATACTCTTGGAATGTTTCTGGTGGTTCTTATGATCCTGCTACTAACCGAGTATATGTATCAAGTAACGCACTAACTACAGTTGGTAATGAAGTATTATTAATTGCATATGCAGAAGATTGCTGTGGAAATATATCTATTGATACTGGTTTAGTAACCATTATAGATCAAGTTCCACCAGTAGTAATTGCTGACGAACATACTGTTGTTACACTTAATAATCAAAGTGGTGATGGATCAACGAAAGTTTACGCAAGTACTTTTGACGATGGATCTTTTGACGGATGTGGACCGATTGAATGGTGGGTAAGAAGAATGGACAATGCATGTGCTGACTATGATGGATTAGACGATGAAGGAAATGTAGATGGCTCAGAAGTTGATGAAACGACAACATTCCAAAAATACATTCACTTCTGCTGTGACGATTTAGCGGAAGATCAAATGGTTGTATTCATGGTTTGTGATGATGGAGACAACGATGGTATTGTTGAAATGAATGGAGATGATAACTGTAGTACTGCTATGGTTTTAGTTGATGTTCAAGATAAACTAGCTCCTACAATTAATTGTCCTGCGCCTACAACTATTAACTGTATTGATTTTGTAGCTTATGAAAATTTATTGGATACAGAATTAACAGAAGATAATATAACGAAGTTAAATAATCGATTTGGAATAGCATGGACTAATAGTACATGTGGAGATATTAGTGGACAAACATTCACTTCTAACTTAGAAGAGGTATGTGGAACAGGAGCAGTAACTAGAACATTCACTGTTACAACTGATAATGGTCAAGCAACTTGTTCTCAAGCAATTACTATTACAGTAAGCATAGATAATGTTATGTCTTGCGATAGAATTAGCTTCCCAGCAGGTTCTGCTGAGCGAAATGCTGGTTATGACTGGTGCGATCCTTCTGATGAAGTTGCACCTTTTATCTTGAAACCTGTTCAAGTATTCGAATGTGGATCTGTTTCTATTACAAGACCAGTCCTTGATATTGATAACCTGTGTACAGAGGTAGGAGTTAATTTGACACTTGATACCTTTGACTTTGCAGGTGGAGCTTGTATTAAAATCTTAGCTCATTGGGAAGTTATAGATCAGTGCTTATTCCAAGAAAATTTCTTATTCGAACAAGATGATATAGATGAAGTAAATCCATTCGTTAATGAAAATGGATATTATGAATTATATGTTGAGTACGATATTTTTGATACGGATCCACCGACACTTGCATGTGATGATGTGACCGTTACAACAGCAGATTGTGAATATAATTTCGATACTTTCACAATGACAGCAACAGATGATTGTACTGCGGATGATTTAATCAGCATTACTTATAAAGTTGATTTTGATCACGATGGTGATTATGATTATCCTGCGACTGGAAGTGCAGCGGAAGGAAATTCATTTGATGCTAAATCTATAGGTGGATTACCTATCGGAGAGCATGCTATTAAATGGATTGCATATGATGGTTGTGGTAACTATTCTGTTTGTACTCAAGTAATCGAAGTAGTTAAAAGTGATAAAGCACCAACACCATATTGTCACCTAGGTTTATCTAGTGCTGTAATGGATAGTGTTTATGGATGTTCTGTAGAAATATGGGCTACGGATTTCGTAGCAGACCAAGGATTCGGAGCATGCGGTGGTTCATTAACTTACTTAATGATTCCATACTATGATATCTATGGTGAGCCTGCTGACCTGGATGATGACTTAAGTGTAGAAGATGCATTAGGTCAAGCTCAGCCAGCATGGGAACTTGGATGTAAATACATCGAGAATGGAAAAGCACATGTAATTGAAATCAGAATCTATGCTATAGATGAAGATGGTAATTACGATTTCTGTGATGCTTCATTAACATTGAATGATAACTTTGATTGTTGCCCTGACTTAGAATTTGGAGCAAGTACAATGATCGCTGGTAGCATTCTAAGTTCTGAAGGAACACCATTAGAAGAAGTGAATGTTTCCATAATGAGCAATGAGCCTGAATTCCCAAGAATTCAGTCAACTTCTAATGAAGGTAGTTATACATTTAATGGATTGAAATATGAGAAGAACTTTGAATTATCTGCTGCAAATAATGAAAACACGAAAGAAGGTGTTACAACATTAGATTTAGTTCTGATTCAAAGACATATATTAGGAATTGCAGTTTTAGATTCGCCGTATAAAGTAATTGCAGCGGATGTAAATGGAAATGGTAAAGTAAGTGCAGTTGATTTACTTCAATTGAGAAAACTAATCCTAGGATTATATCCTGGTAATAAATTACCTGAAAATACTTCTTGGAGATATGTAAATAGCTCATTCGAATTTAGTGATGCATTGAATCCATTCCCTTTCACAGAGAAGATTAATGTTTCTAATTTAAACCATGCAATGTATAACCAAAACTTCATCGGTGTGAAAACGGGTGATGTGAATGGAAGTATTTCGGCTTTATTGAATGGAAGTGCACAAGTAAGATCAGCGCAAAACTTTAATGTAGTTGCTGATAATAAAACCATAACAAAAGGTTCTGTAGTTTCAGTAGATTTCACTGTTGAAGATGCGATTTCGCTATACGGAATGCAGTTTGGAGTTGAATTTAATTCAGAGATGATGAATTATAATAAAATTTCAAGTGATGCTTTAGAAATTTCTGAAGCTAACGTAAATGCTGAAAATGGTTTATTAAGTATTAGTTGGAATGAAATTGACCTGAAATCTTTTGATAAAGGTGAAGTTCTGTTCTCTATTGAATTTACTTCTAATACTAATGGAAAGATTGCTGATTATGTAAGCTTGAATGATCAAGTGCTTACTTCAGAAGTATATAATGAAAAATTAGAAATTAGAGATGCGAAATTAAATTTCAGATCTGTAATCTCAGACAAGTTCGTTTTATTACAAAATGAACCTAACCCGTTTGCAACCAACACTTCTATATCATTTGAATTACCTGAAGAAGGCATAGCTAATCTTAAGGTATATGATGTAACTGGAAAAGTTGTTCTAGAAAGAAATGAGGGATTTGTAAAAGGATTAAACACGATAGTAATTAAGAAGAGTGATATCGGAACAAGTGGAATCATGTACTATCAATTAACTTTCGGAAACGATAGTGCTACTCGAAAAATGATCCTTCTGGATTAAGCCTTTGTTAGCACTTTAATTAATTCATGAGTAATAGGGAGTCGGATGCGTTTCATCCGGCTCTTTTTTTATAACACATATTACGTTAATAAATAAATTAACTTTTTTTATAGCATTTAAGTCATACATAATAAGTAAGTTATGTATTGTTAATTGTGTCATGCGATAGTTTGGACTAGGTTTTGGTCTAAATTTTGTTCTTCAGTAAGAGAATAAAATTTTTTTAATAAGTCTATGATAAGACTGGTTGAATATCACTTAACTAAACTAATCTCATGAATCGATCCTTACGATCTACATTGAACAAGCATGTAACACGTGCTTTTGCTAGTTTAATACTAACATTAATTACAGTCCTTAGTTATGGACAAATTACTAACTGTCCGACTTCGTTCGTAAATTTGAACGTTGATGACGGAGTTAACTGTACTGCAGGTTTTGAAGTAACACCTTCAATTATGGCTAGCGGTACAGCGACATTTACCTCGACAGGAGCAACTGAAGTATTAGCGAATACTGATATTTCTATGTTACCTGATTTTCCATTTGATTTTGGAATTTCAGAAGTTACCATTATAGATGGTGGAGATATTTGCATTTTTACAATTGTAAACACCGTTGCTACCGCTCCATTTCTTGATGTTTGTGATGACATCACTGTAGATCTAGCTGGAGAATGCACAGTAGAATACGCATTGCCTGCAGATTTTGCCCAGACTGGGACAGCTGCATGCGAGGGAGGTAGCATAACCTTTTCTTTCAGTGATATGGATCCATCTTCTAACACAGTAGCTTTAGAAGCTGATATGTTAGGAGATATGAATTTGACGGTTTACCTAACTAAAGGAAGTGATCAAGGTTCGTGTGCTAAGACCATAACTGTTGTAGATACAGCGCCTATTGTGCCTGCTATAACTTGTCCAGCAGATGCAATAGTAGAAGTAGCACCAACATGTCAATATGTATATATATACAGCGTCGATGGTGTTCTACCATGTGGTGGAAGTATCATGCAATCAGCTGGATTACCAAGTGGTTCCGTATTGGCATTAGGTGGTAATTCATTTACTTATGATGTTCTGGATGATATGTTGGTATCACAAGCTACTTGTTCATGGACTATTACTGTAAATGAGTCGGCAGAGGCTGGAGCACAAGTAAACTGTATAGCTGAAATCAATGTTTCAATAGATCAGACATGTGAAGTTATTGTAGAGCCAACAAATTTTGTTACTGGAACCATATGTGGTGATATATCACTTTATACCGTTGCAGCAACATTGCCTAATGGTGATGAATTACTTGGACCATCTATTACATTTACACAAGATCAGGTGGGAATGGAAATCGATGTAACTGTATTTGATCCGAATGGAATCAATTCTTGTTGGAGTAGGGTAACTATCGAAGATAAATTGGCACCTATCATTGAGTGTCCATCTGATATTACTTTAACTTGCCTTGAATCCCCAGATACATCAGTAACAGGAATTCCAATTCTACTCACAGGAATGATTATAGTTGAAGAAGGAGGACCTCAGAATGCAACCATTTCTAATGGAAGCTGTGAAGTTGAGTTATTCTATGGTGACGTTGTTGAAGAATTTCTATGTGAGGGTCCTTTCCAAAGAGTTATTTCAAGAAGATTTTATGTAATAGATAATGCTGGGAATGTTTCAGAGTCTTGTACACAACAAATCTTTATAACAAGAGAAACACTTGCAACAGCTGTTTATCCTGAACATTATGATGGTATAGCAGTTCACACAGGATTAGATGATAATGGTGTAGCTTCGAATCCACCTCTTGCATGTGATGGTCAAGATATCATGTGGGCATCAGAAATGATGGAAGACGGAACTATTGTACCAAGTCCTTTTGACTCGATAACTCCTGCTGGAGATACAATTCCTGGAACTGGAGCACCATCTGGTGTTGGTACTTGCGGTACGATTTACTCTTACTATGAAGATTTAGTATTTGAAATATGTGATGATAATGGGTGTCAAAGTTTTAGCCCATCATATAAAGTAATAAGACATTGGGATGTTTTCGACTGGTGTACTGGTGAAACAGCCATTCATGAACAAATAATAAAAGTATTAGATACACTACCTCCAGTATTTACAGTAGGAGTACCTGATCTAACGATTAGTACAGACCTATGGGGTTGTGGTGCAACAATTGACCTACCAGAAATTCTAGCAGTGGATCAATGTTCAAGCGACATAACTTATTCATGGTCTATAATAGACGGAACATATGATGCTGTACTTAACAAAGTGTATGTTTCTGACAATGCCTTAACATCTGTTGGTAATGAGTTTGAATTGATTGCACACGCTTCAGATTGTTGTGGAAATACTGTTTCTGATACAGGTTATGTTACGATTATTGATGCAGTACCTCCAGTGGTTGTGGCTGATGAACATACAGTTGTCTCTCTTAATAATAAAGAAGACGATGGAAGTACAAAAGTTCTTGTTGAAACATTTGATGATGGTTCATGGGATAATTGTGGACCGATCGACTGGTGGATAAGAAGAATGGACACAGCATGTGAAGGTTATGATGGTCTAGACAGTCTTGGAAATGCATCAACGACAGAAGTTGATGAAGTCAATGATTGGTTAAAACAAATTCACTTTTGTTGTGAAGATGTAGAAGAAGAACAAAGAGTTGTATTCATGGTGTGTGATGATGGAGATGGTGACGGTGAAGTAGAATATAACGGAGATGATAATTGTACAACGGCAATGATCATAGTAGATGTTCAAGATAAGTTAGCGCCTACAGTTGTATGTCCTAACCCAGTAACAATAAACTGTATAGATTTTGCATCTTACGAAGATTTTATTAATACAGAATTGGATTCTATTCAAGAGAATAAGTTGAATGTTAGATTCGGCGAAGTAAGAACGACAAGTACTTGTATCTTAATAACTGGACAAGAGTTCAATGGAGAGGAATTATGTGGAACAGGTTTAGCTTCTAGAACTTTTACTGCTACGAATTCTAATGGTTCTACTCAGTGTACACAAACAATCTATGTGCAAGCAGATTCTACGAATGTATTGACTTGTGATAGAATAAGTTTCCCTACACTTTCACTAGCGCCTTATAATTACGACTGGTGTGATCCAGTTGATACTTTATTACCACTAGTTAGTCCAGTAATGGTTAATAGTTGTGGTGAAATAACAATCGAAGAACCAGTAATAGATAGAGATAATTTATGTACACAGACTGGTGTAACATTGACATTAGATACGTTCAATTTTGCGAACGGTGGATGTATGAAGATCTTAGCTCACTGGGAGATTATTGACCAGTGTATATTCAATGAAAACTTCTTATATGATTATGGAGATCTTGATCCAACGAACGATGAGGTGAACCCTTTCGTAAGTGAAAATGGATATTTCGAATTGTATGTAGAATATGATATTTTTGATAATGATGCTCCGGAGCTAGTATGCGAATCAGCACTAGTAGAAACAGCTGATTGTGAATTCAATTACGGTACGTTCAGTATATCTGCGTCTGACGAGTGTACTCCTACTGAAGCCTTAGGTTACCAATATAAAATTGACATAGATGCAAATGGTACTTATGACTACCCAGCTGATTCATCTTTCGCTGAAGGAAGTACTTTCGATGCAAATGATTTAGGCGGTCTTCCTTTAGGAAAGCATAATATCAAGTGGGTCGTATATGATGGTTGTGGAAATTATGGAGTTTGTATTCAAGAAATTGAGGTTGTACAGCGAATAAAAGCACCTACACCTTACTGTTACCTTGGACTTTCAAGTGCTGTAATGGATAGCATCTATGGATGTTCTGTAGAAACTTGGGCTACTGATTTCGTAGTCGAGCAAGGGTTCGGGACATGTGGTGGATCTTTAACATACTTGATGATTCCGTACCAAGATATCTACGGAGATCCTGCAGATGAAACAGATGATCTAAGTGTAGAAGAAGCTAAAGATTTAGCTCAAGCTAACTGGGAATTCGGATGCCAATACATAGAAAACGGTGTTCAGCATACTATTGAGATAAGAATTTATGCTATCGATGAGAATGGAGTATATGACTTCTGTGATGCATCATTCACAATTAATGATAACTTTAATTGTTGTGAAGACATATTAGAAGGAACTACACTTATTTCTGGAAATGTAATGACAGAAAAAGGTAAAGTAATGGCTGATGTAGAGTTGAAACTGGAAGGAAATAGTCCAGAATTACCGAAGAGTCAGTTTTCTAATAGTACTGGAAACTTTATATTCTATGGTTTACCTTATGAACAAGACTATAAGATTTCAGCGTTCTACAATGAAAATACGATGCTTGGTGTAAGTACACTGGATTTAGTATTGATTCAGAGACACCTTTTAGGAATGACTGAATTAGATACTCCATACAAATTGATCGCAGCAGATATTAATGGCAATGAGTCTATAAGTGCAGCGGATTTATTACAATTGAGAAAGTTGATTCTAGGGTTGTATCCTGAGAATAAGTTCCCATCGAACTACTCATGGAGATTCTTGGATGATGGCTACCACTTTGTAGATCCGAAGCGTCCTTTCCCATTTAATGAAGTAGTGCATATTAATAACCTACCTCATTCTGCATACAATCAAAATTTTGTAGCAGTGAAAATAGGTGATGTAAATAACTCGATAGAGCTTAATCTGAATGATGAAAGCAGTGTTAGAAACAATGAAACATTTAATCTAGTTGCTAATAATGTTCAGTTTGCGAAGAATGATGTAGTGAAAGTACCTGTGAGATTAAGCGATGTAAAAGACTTCTTTGGATTCCAGTTTGCGCTTGATTTCGATTCGAAAGCAGTGAGAAATGTATCGATCAATGGTGAAGCAATTACACTAGAAGATCATAATATTTCTATCCAGGATGGATTAGTGAAAGTGAGTTGGAACAAAGCAATTCCTACTTCACTAAACAAAGAAGATGTGTTGTTTACCATCAACTTTGTTGCAACGGCAAATGGAACACTAGAAAATTCATTCGAATTGAGTACGCAATCATTAAGTCCTGAAATTTATAATGAGCGTTTAAGTTCAGAAAATTTAAATATCGAATTTAGATCAGCTGAGATTGAAGGATTTACAATGCTACAGAATGAGCCGAATCCATTTAGTGAAATTACGAACATTGCATATAGCTTACCTGAGAACGGACAAGTTGCTTTTAAACTCTTCGATATCTCTGGAAAGGTATTAATGAGTAGTAACGAACAGAAGTCTAAAGGACAGCATGTTATGAAAGTAAACGCGAATGAAATCAATGTTGATGGAGTATTATACTACCAACTTGAATTCAATGGACAACAAATTACTAAGAAAATGATCCTAATTGATTAGGAGATAAGAAACGATTTATAGATAAGTTTTAAAAAGGGCTGAATATAAAGATATTCAGCCCTTTTTCTTTGTTTAATAAGATCCTAAATACCAGTTTTCAAATGTTAATTTCAACAAACATATCTGGAAAATTAATATTACAGTTTTAAATATTTATTTTTGTGGAAAATATAGGACGATGGCATACGAAATGGTAGGAAAACTTCATAAGAAGTTTGACACAGAAAGTAAAACAAGCAGTTTTCAAGCAAGAGAGTTTGTTGTTGAATCAACAGATTCTACTTATACACAATATATTAAGTTTCAGTTAACTCAAGATCGATGTGGTATTATTGATAATATCAATGAAGGAGATGAACTTAAAGTATTCTTTGATCTTAGAGGAAGAGAATGGAATGAAAAATACTTTACGAATCTGAATGCTTGGAAAGTAGAAGCACATTCTGCTTCAGCTGCAGCACCTTCAGGACCACCAGCATCTTCAGATCCTTTTCCTTCAGAACCAGCTAACACAGACGCTGGATCAGGACAAGCGAAAGTAGAAGATTTTGATGATTTGCCTTTTTAGTCAAATCTTTAAAAGGTGAATAGCGTTATTAGTATAATGAAAGTCACCTTCTATATACTTTTTTTCTTTCTTTCAACTCCTTTTCTAGGAGTTTCTCAGAATTTATATAGCCTTCATACCCAATGGGATGATGATATTAAGCAATGGGAAATCAAACTAGATGAAGGAGAGATCGAAGGGGAAATCGAAATGACCTGGAGACTTCGGGGCGATATGACCGACTGGACTTATCGTATTGATGGAAAAAGAGGTACCATTAAGCAAAAGTGGGAGAATAATGCTAATGTCTGGGAGCTAAGGTCTGGCAGTACAATTGTGAAAATATCGACAGTTTGGTCAGGTGACTTTTCCTCCTTCAGAATATCTGACGGCATTAAAACATTCAAAATAGAACGGAAATTCTTGAATACAGATCCGATAGAATGGTCTATAATGGACGATGAAGACGATCTTTTCTTTTGGTATAATGAATTCCAAAATGATATTCGAGACTGGATTATAGAAGATCGGCTTCCTGAAGATTTTAGTCTAGAGCTAAAGTTAGCAGCGGTATTCGTTTCGATTCTGCATTCTCTTTAAAAAAAAGAAGCCACAAATTATACCTGCGGCTTCTTAACTAAACTTCTAATTATGATTGTGTTTCTGAATGATATACTTTTAACTATTTAGATTAAGCTCATTTCATTTAAGATCTGCTCTGCATGATCTTTTGTTTTTACCTTCTCAATTATTTTTTCAATCTTTCCTGACTCATCGATTACAAAAGTAGTTCGATGCAGTCCATCATATTCTCTACCCATAAATTTCTTCGGTCCCCAAACGCCATAAGTGTCTATGATTTCTCTTTCACTATCAGCAATTAAAGAATATTGAAATTCATATTTGTCGATGAATTTTTGATGTTTTTTTGCATTGTCAGGACTGACACCTAAGACTTCGAAACCTAGTTTCTGAAGTTTACTATAATTGTCTCTTAGATTGCATGCTTCTTTAGTGCAACCAGGTGTATCATCCTTCGGATAGAAGAATAAAATCAATTTCTTTCCTTCGAAATCAGATAAGGAAATATTTTCTCCTTTTTCGTTAATTCCTACGAACGCAGGTGCCTTTTCTCCTTCTTTTAAATGTGTCATCAGTCCTCTTGTATTTGAGAAAGTTTAACAGAAGAATTCAAATATTGTTTAATTAGCGAATGAAATTTTTCTCTAATCGCCTGGTATTGTTGCGATCATCGGTGACTTCTAGAACCAGGTGATGTGATTTGTTTTCAGGAGGTGTATCAAAGTGGTGCGTTATTTTTTTTGTTTTTAAATCGTAAGCGAATTTTGCCCATTGACCATTTATGGTGGCATTATATCTTAGCCCACGAGCACTTCCGGAATCAGAAAAATTATCAGAAATTATGAAACTCATTCTAGAACTTTTACTAAAATTATCAGATTTCTGAATGGGTTTAATTTCAGGAGCAATGGTATCGATTCCGATTGCATAATTACCGAATGAGGAAACAGATGCAACAAAATGCCCATCTTTCCAATTTCCCCCGTAAGTAGATATTCTATCTGGTTTGGTACATTCTAATAAACAAACCTTGTCCATCAACGAAGAATCTATGCGCAGAGAGTCGATGATTAATTTTAATGGTCTATGCAGCGGCGTTATTTCGTTGCCGATATGATATACGTTCGTTAGGTATTCACTCGAAGAACTATTTACGTATAGAAATAAGTCCTCGTAAAGTGCTCGTTCTGGAAAGATGAGTTTTATATTGTTTTGCTCTACAATATTGGCTTCATTATGTGGAATGAAATAATTGAAAATTTTAGGAGTTGGTGGTGCGATATCTTCGCTTCGTTCCACATCGAATGCTAGAGAACTGATGTTTCCTTCGAAATCTGAAATGTTGATGAGGACTTTTTGCGGCTTATCTTTGTATAGATTAATAATAGGTTCTATACTATTGATACTGGGAAGTTGATTTCCTGGTAGCTTGAAAAGTCGATGTAGTCGAGTTTTCGTTTTTTTATAATATTTGTAGTCAATGTGCGCATTAATATATCGAGTATCATCGAAAGTAATAGAGTCAAAGGCAAATTGGTACACCTTTTTATCATCAACGAACATTTCCATCTTGTGAATTCCATTCTTATTATATACCATCGGATCATAAGCTTGTATTCCGATTCCGATTCTCCACGCGCCTATTTTTTGTTTAGGTAAAGTGTAATTACTTCCATTAACCGTAGGAGTGAGGATCTTGCCATCTATTTCTGCAAACTTATTATCCAGGTAGTAGATTTTGACTTTAGGAATTATAGGCGCTACCTTATCAATAGGTTTAATATTAAACCTCATCGGATTCAATGGTGCTTCTGATTTTGTTTCTCTGATTTCAAAATGTAAATGCGGACCGTGCGAACTTCCAGAGTTGCCCATCTTAGCGATTTCTTGGCCTTTGCGAACAGGTATTAGTAAAGAGTCTGGATAGTAAGTGATTTCGAAGGATTGTGAATCAGCTTGAATCTTTTGGACAATACTGTCAATACTTGGATGAAACGATTTTAAGTGGCCGTATACAGTTGTGTAACCGCTAGGATGATCTATGTATAGTGCATTTCCATATCCCGCACGACTCACATTAATCCTTGAGATATATCCTTCATCAGCTGCTAGAATGGGATCAGGGTGCTGGCCTCTGGAAGATTTTATATCTATTCCCATATGAAAATGGTTAGACCTTAGTTCACCGAATGTTCCTGATAATCTAACCTCATGTCGAACTGGAGATTGAAAACTCTGGCTTAGCAGAAAAGAAGAAAACAGAAGGCTAATGATAGCTACAAAAAATATTCTCATGAAATTATATTGTCAAAACGTTGATTTAGTTCTATTAACGATTGATAGATATCTTCTCGTTTTGCTAATTCATCAACGGCCGAGTTGAACTGGCTGTTTTTAGTGATTAAATGGTATATTAATTCTTGTGCTTTTATTTTAAACCAAGCGGCATCTTGAATCTTGCGATGCTCTCGGATATAATTTGAAATCTCTTCACTTTCTAGTATGCTATCGATCTCTGCAGGAAAGTGTTCCATATTAGAATCATTTAACGCAGAAACAGTAATCACCTTTCTTGGAGGAAAAGGTGTACTTTGTTTTCTTGATAGATGAATGGCATTTCGATATTCTTTTTTCATCTGTTCAGCAGTCGCCATTAATTCTCCATCAGCTTTGTTGATAATTATCTGATCGGCCATTTCGACGATGCCTTTTTTTAGTCCTTGCAATTCATCTCCACCTCCTGGTGACAATAGCAAATAAAGTAAATCAGTGATTCGGGTTACCTGAATTTCAGATTGACCTACACCTACGGTTTCGATAATAATAATGTTATATCCTGCAGCCTCACAAACCTTTATTGCATCGTAAGAACTGCTCCTTATTCCACCTTGCTCTAATACATTTGCCGAAGGCCTAATAAAAGCATTTTCAGACTTAGAGAGTTTCTCCATTCTCGTTTTATCACCTAGTATACTTCCCTTCGTGTTTTCGCTGGATGGATCTATGGCCAGAACAGCAACCTTATGTCCGTTCTCTATTAATTTCAATCCTAGTTGTTCAATGAATGTGCTTTTCCCAGCACCTGGAGGTCCTGATATAGCAATTCTTAAGGTTTTTTTATCTGAATCGAGAGAAGAGAGAAAATGAAGTAGCTCAGGAGAGAATGCTAATTTTTTATTTTCTACTAATGTCAATGCTTTAGCTAACTGGATCATATCACCACCCATAATACCGGCTCTTAACGCTTCATAATCTATAGGCGCCCTCATTTTATTTCTTTCAGGTATTTGTTGGTTGATATTCATCACGAGACAAAAGTAAGAAGTTATTTTGAAATCACATTATATAAATATATAATATGTATAGTTAAGGTTCATAAGATTTAATTAAGATTTGCTGTCTAAAATATAATAAAAAGTTAAGAAAATTATAAGCTTTTCATATAGTGCAACCAATGGTTTTTTAATCCGTCCTTCTTTTATAAATTAACATAAATTAATAACGATGAAATATTTTATACTCTTGTGTTTAAGTCTAGTAATTATCTCTTGTGAAAAATATGATGAAGATATATTGCCGATCGTGGGCGTATATGAAGCGAATGTAGTAGGTGTGGATGGTCCATTTTCTGTTAGTATTTCTGTAGATTATGGTAATAATATCTGGATAGATGCACCATGGGATGGTGATACCTGGTCCGTAATTAAGGCACGTGTGAGGGATGAATATGAATATGAAAAGAAAATTAGAATAGGTAACCAAGAAATAGATGACGGTGTAAGAATAGATGGAGAAGGTTTCTTTTTCGATTATACAATACAACTCGATTATACCATCGAAATAGGAAATGAAAGGAGAGATTTTACCTTAATTGGTACAAAATTATAGTAGGATGATGGGCGGCTGACCTGAGACTTGAAAATCGACTCTCTAGAATCAGGAAAGCTGCCTTCTTTATTTGAAGTTTCTAAGAACTAATTCCCTTGTTGCTTGTTAATTAAGTAAATTTAGTAAATCGTCTGGAGCAAAACCAATTATTTATAGCATTATACGCTATATTTGCAGTTCCAATAAAAAAATCTTAATTAGCTGATGAGCGAAAAATTAATATATCTAGATAATAATGCTACTACTCCTGTTGATCCGAGAGTAGTGGAAACAATGGTACCATACTTCTATGAAATTCCTGGAAATGCAGCTTCTAGGAGTCACCCTTTCGGCTGGAAAGCTGAAGAGGCAGTAGATTACGCAAGAGAGCAAATTGCGAACTTGATAGAAGTAGATTCGAAAGAAATAATCTTTACTTCAGGAGCTACAGAAGCGGATAACTTAGCTCTTAAAGGTGCATTCGAGATGTACCGAAGAAAAGGCAATCACATCATTACGCTAGAAACGGAGCACAAAGCAGTTCTAGATGCCTGTAAGAAAATAGAGAAAATGGGAGGTGAGGTAACTTACCTGAAAGTGAAAGAAGATGGAATCATAGATCTTCAGGTGTTAGAAGATGCCATCACAGATAAAACCATCTTGGTTTCTATTATGTGGGCTAATAATGAAACAGGAGTTATCCAACCTATGAAAGAAATAGGCGCGATCTGTGAAAATAAAGGCGTTTTGTTTATGAGTGATGCAACTCAAGCGGTTGGGAAAATTCCAGTTAATCCGAAAGAAGTAGGCGTTCACCTTATGGCATTTACTGCTCATAAGATGTATGGTCCTAAAGGAGTAGGTGCTTTATTTGTAAATAGAAAAAATCCTAGAGTTAAAGTTACCGCTCAGATGGACGGAGGAGGACATGAGCGTGGAATGCGTTCAGGTACTTTGAATGTTCCTGGTATCGTAGGATTTGGGAAAGCTGCAGAAATTGCAAAAAAAGAAATGAAACAAGATGCCGAAAGGTTGTCTGTGCTTAGAGATAAACTAGAGAAAGGATTCAAAGATGCTCTGGAAGAAGTATATGTGAATGGAAATACCGATCACAGAATGCCACATGTAACGAATATTTCATTCAAGCATGTAGAAGGAGAAGGATTAATGATGACGTTTAATCAGAATATCGCAGTATCTTCAGGATCTGCTTGTACATCTGCATCATTAGAACCATCTTATGTATTAATTGCATTAGGTTTAGGAGATGATCTTGCTCATTCGTCTATCAGATTTAGTTTAGGTAGATTTACTACTGAAGAAGAAATAGATTTGACACTGGATATGATTCAGAAAGGAGTGAATCATATGAGAGATCTAAGTCCGATATGGGAAATGTACAAGGAAGGAGTTGATCTAGAATCAGTTCAGTGGTCAGAACACTAAGTTGAGTGAACTTAGTATTTAATTAAAACGTTTATATAGAAAATACAATAAAATGGCATATTCAGATAAAGTATTAGAACACTTCAAGCATCCTAAAAATGTAGGAACACTTGATAAATCTAAAAATAACGTAGGAACAGGACTCGTAGGCGCTCCAGAATGTGGTGACGTAATGAGACTTCAGATCGAAGTTGACGAGCAAAGCGGTAAGATCAAAGATGCTAAATTTAAAACATTTGGTTGTGGATCGGCAATTGCTTCTTCTTCGTTAGCAACAGAATGGTTAAAAGGCAAGTCAATAGACGAAGCTCTTAATATCGATAATATGGATATTGTAGAAGAGTTAGCTTTACCTCCTGTTAAAATTCACTGTTCAGTCTTAGCAGAAGATGCAATTAAAAGTGCAATCAAGGATTATAAGACTAAGAATAATTTAGTAGAAGCAGAATCATAATATTATGGTCTTTGTAGCTGATAGTGCGAAAGAGCGGATAAATGAAATTGTCAAAGCTGGTAATATAGCTGATGACTTTTTCGTACGTGTATCTGTAACAAGTGGAGGTTGTTCAGGGTTGTCATATACCATGGATTTCGATAATGAAAGCAGACCTAATGATCAAGAGTTTTTTGATAATGGTGTGAAAGTGGTTACTGACTTGAAAAGTTTTCTTTACCTATGTAATACAACACTTGAATTTTCAGGTGGATTAGATGGTCAAGGATTTTCTTTTAATAATCCTAACGCTTCTAGAACTTGTGGTTGTGGAGAAAGCTTCTCCGTATAAGTATCTTACTTACGAAATAGTGGAATTCTCATAGATCCGCCAAACTGAACAAGGTAACCTTCGGTACTTGTATTTTGGGTTTTTGGTAGATAGGCACCTAAGCCAATATTGTATTTTATCCTGGTGCCTAATTCTACTCCACCTACTATTCCAGAGTAGATAGTATTGTTATCATCTTTATCTATCTGATAAGTAAATTTAGGACCTATATAAAAGTCCGTTTTTTCATTTGCTCTAATAGAAAATATAAGCGGTACATGAATTCTATGGATAGTTTCAGGGTCTGAATTAACGACGATTACGCTTGATTGATATTCATATCCAGGCATGACTGCACCCGCAATATTTGATTCGTTATCTCCGAGAAATTGAAATTTCATACTTCCCATGATTGAACCTGAAGTGTAGAGACTGGTTAGGATATCTATTTTATTCGTGATTCCATATGCTAATTCTACTCTTCCTCCTGGTAAACCTTGAAAGCTTGTGGAGTTCACAGAAGGAATAAATACAGTTCCGTCTATCGCAGGTGAAGCAGTTAAGTTCCCCGCGCCTTCTGTTCTAGCAGAATGAAAAGGGGTCAATTGGGCACAACTTCCTAATAACATTGACATTAATAAAAATAAAATAAGTCTATTCATTACCTCCAAAATCTATATCCTAGTGTAAGACCGAGTCTGAAATCTAGGGGCCAAGTGAATGAGTTTCTTTCTACCGCAATGAAATTTTCTAGCGCTGGTTCGTAATCTTTATCATTGATTCTTTTGTCATTATAGAGCGCGTATCCGAATCCGCCATAATATTCAATCAAAAGATTATTATTGAATACAATTTTCTGTCCCGCATTTAATCCAATAAAAAAAGCAGTGTTGAATACACGAACAGTTTCAGGAGCCGCTGGGCCAGGAACGTAGTCCTTGTCTACTTCTGTCGGAATGTTATCGAGTCCTGCCACTTTTAGTTTTAAGTATGGCCCGAAATACAATCCAGAGGTAGGATCTTCACCGCCGATATAATACTTGTAAGAGATCATCGTCCTGAAAGAACTATTTTCAATTTCTGAGCCCGAAAGCGATAGTATCCAAGGAGTTTCTCTGTAACTGGCTTCTAATTCTATACCTGACTTATCATTAAGAAGTAATTCTACTTGCCCATTATAGTTATTCGCTACCAAACCTAATGCATTGGTTTTGATTTCAAATTGGCCATATGCGGTAAGATTAAATAGGGTAATAAATGCTATAAAAATAAGTAATCGATTAATCATAGGAAATAAGTTTTTGCATCTTCAATATACAAAATAGTACGAAGTTAAATATAGAAGTAATATATTGAAGATATTTTTTATCATACTTTAACATCATAACAAAAGTTCTGCCCAATTATGAAAAAACTTAGTAGAAGAAACTTTTTAAATACATCGATTGCATTAGGAGGAGGAGTCGTACTGGCTTCATGTGCAGCAAAACCAGAAGAAGAAAAGAAAAATTTAACCGTAGAGAATGGTGAAATACCTATTGTGATATCAACTTGGGCAAATAAAGGAGCTAACAAAGCAGCATGGGACTTATTAGAAGGTGGTAAGTCATCATTAGATGCCGTCGAAGCTGGTGCTAGAATACCAGAAGGAGATCCTAAAGATATGTCTGTAGGATATGGAGGTCGTCCTGATAGAGAAGGCAATGTAACATTAGATGCTTGCATCATGGATAAAGATGGAAATTGTGGTTCGGTTACTTACTTACAGCATATTAAGCACCCGATATCTGTGGCCCGAAAAGTGATGGAAGAAACACCACATGTTATGCTATCAGGTGATGGGGCACTTAAATTTGCGTTGGATCAAGGGTTTAAGAAAGAAGATCTGATGACCGACGCCTCAAGAAAACAATATAAAAAGTGGCTAGAAACCTCGGAATATAAACCTAAAGTGAATATAGAACTTCATGATACGATTGGAATTATAGCTATAGATCAGAAAGGTGAGTTAAGTGGTGCTTGTACAACGAGTGGTTTAGGTTACAAGATGGCCGGTAGAGTAGGGGATAGTCCGATCATCGGCGCTGGACTCTTTGTGGATAACGAAGTAGGATCTGCGGTTGCAACAGGGATGGGAGAGTTGGTAATGAGAAGTGTAGGCTCATTTTTGGTTGTGGAATTAATGAGGCAGGGGCGAACGCCGATGGAAGCATGCAAAGAAGCTATCATGAGAATTGTAGATAGACAAGATACTACTGAAGTTCAAGTGGGATATATCGCTCTTAGTAAAGATGGCACTTACGGTGCTTATAGCATCAAGCCAGGCTTCGTTTATGCGGTTACAACTAAGGATGGAACAGAAGTCGTAAAGGCTGAAAGTTATGAAAGTTGATCTTGATATTGTCATTTATACGATCTAAGTAGTATTTTAATTAGGAGATCACATAACTCGTTATCGATCTAATCTTCGATCCCTTCGCATTGTTGAATTCATAGATATCAGCAAACGAATATTTCTTGCCATTTTCAGTGGTGATCAAGCCATTGGCTGCTCCAGTTTTTCCATGGGTAATTATTTTATCGATGAGTAATTCTTTCGTTTTTTCGCGATTTCATACGCTCTAATTCAGAAGCAAAGTTTTCAATTCCCTCTATTCTTTTATCGCCAATAATGATCCAAGTGATATCAGAAGTTACATGTTCTAATAGGAATTTTATATCAGCTTTGGCAAATGCAATATTGAAGGCTTCCAAGAAAGCTTGCTTGGGTGAATTTCCGCAATTGGTATTTGAAATAATGATCGTCATTAGTTGATTTCTTATAGCATTAAACTCGTAGTTTATAGAATATTTAGTAAGTGACTAATTTATTTTATAAAAAATATCAAAATAATTTGATTCTTAATTATTGTGCTTAACATATTGTTAATCAGGTATATATATAATTGTATATATAATTGTAAGTATTTACAACCGACAACAAACGATATTATTCGACTACAAACCGAATAAACTTTCTACCTGTCCTCATATTTGCATCATCGAATTTATTTATTCATTCATCGTGCAACATTGCACACAAAATTTATTAATCATGTATAATATATCTAATTCAGTATCACTAACAGGTCACCTAGGCAAAGACGTTGAAATCATTACACTTGATAGCGGCGCGAAAATCGCCAGAACTTCTATTGCAACGAACAATTCATATACGAACAGGCAAGGAGAAAAAATTCAGGAAGTAGAGTGGCATAACATTATTGCTTGGAACAGAACAGCAGAACTTATGGAGCGCCTTCTTAAGAAAGGAACAAGGGTGATGATCGAAGGAATGCTAAAAAATGAAACCTATAAAAACAAGGAAGGTGTCATAAGATACAATACAAAAGTTCAGATCAATAATTTTCAGAAATTGACTGCTAAAGAGGACGCATTACCATTTTAACCCCATTATACTTTATCAAACTTTAATTAATCATCGTGCAACATTGCACACAAAATTTATCCATTATGTACAATTTAAATAATTCAGTAAGATTAACAGGTCACTTAGGAAAAGACATTGAATTCATCACACTTGAAAGTGGTGCTAAAATCGCTAAAACAACTATCGCTACGAACAGCTTTTATACCAATAAGCAAGGCGAAAAAATTCAAGAAGTAGAATGGCATAATATCGTTGCATGGAATAAGACGGCAGAGTTGATGCAGCGATTTCTAAAGAAAGGAAGTAAAGTGACGGTAGAAGGAATGCTTAAAAACGAATCTTACAAAAACAAGGATGGTGAAATGAAGTACTTTACCAATGTGAAAATTAACAATTTTAATAATCTAACACCTAAGGAAGAAGAGGTAAAAGCGGAAGCCATGCCATTTTAATAAACCCTATTTTTAAATCAAAAATAATAATACGTAGATTCCGCCTATGGCGCATATACCTGAATTAAATTAAAAACCTGATTTCCACTCGTACAGGAAATCAGGTTTTTTTATTTATGGTTCTAATCGATTAATAATCCATTTCTCATCGGAAAATTCATAGGTAATACGGTCATGCAATCTACTTTCTCTTCCCTGCCAAAATTCAAAATAATCCGGCTTGAGCACATAGCCTCCCCAGTCTTCTGGAAGTGGTGCTTTCCCTTCAGCTTCATATTTCTTGTAATTAGCTTCATAGCGTTTTTCAAGTAAAGCTCGATCGCTTATTGTCTTGCTCTGATGAGAAGTCAATGAACCTATCTGTGATCCATAAGGACGCGAATGAAAGTATTCTTCCGATTGGGCTCTTGAAACTTTGCTGATGACTCCCTCTATTCTAACTTGTCGTTCTAATTCTAGCCACAAGAAATTTATTGCAGCAAAAGGTCTTTCTTGCATTTCTTGAGCCTTCCGACTGCTGTAATTAGTATAGAATACAAACCCTCCTTCCATCACTTCTTTTAGCAACACAATTCGTGAAGAAGGTCTGCCATCTTTATTTACAGTTGCCAAGTTCATTGCATTTGCCTCCAGTACATCTGAATTGATGGCTTCATGCAACCATTCTTGGAAAAGAACAATAGGATCCTGTGGTACTTGATCTTCAAGTAAAAATCCCTTCTTGTAATTTTCCCGCATTTTGGAAATATCCTTCGACATTGTTTTTATACAGTTTTAGGTTTTTTCTTAGCAAAAAGTCTATTCGTACTTCTCTTCATTAGAAATGCTAACCAGTACATTACTGGAACAACAACTAATGTAAGGAAGGTAGAAAATACTAATCCATAGATTACTGTCCATGCCATGGTTCCCCAGAATGCTGCGCTATCGCCTCCTACATAATATTGAGGATCAAATTCGGTAATCAAGGTAAAGAAATTGATATTCAGACCGATTGCAAGAGGTATTAATCCCAGTACAGTCGTAATTGCAGTCAGTAAAACAGGTCGCAACCTCGTAGCACCAGACTTAACAATTGCTTCTTTGATATCTTCTATAGCCATATTAGACATTTTATCGATTCCTAAGGATTCTCTTTTTCGTTGAACCATCAAGTTCGTATAATCCACCAGAACGATGGCATTGTTTACAACAATTCCAGCTAGCGAAATCACCCCGACTCCAGTCATAATAATCAGAATGTCCATACCGGATCCGATATACCCGAATAGTACACCAATAAGACTAAAGACAACGGATAGTATAATAATGAAAGGAGAAATGATGGAATTAAACTGCATCACTAAGATTAAGAAAATCATAAAGACTGCAATTCCCAGAGCACCAGATAGAAATGACATTTCTTCCGCTTGTTGCTCTTGCTGACCTGCGAATTCAAATTTATACCCTTCTGGCATTTCATAATCTTCCAGTACTAATCTAATACTCTCTACAACTTCATTTGCATTAAAACCTTGAAGAACATTAGACGTAATGGTAATCATACGCTCCTGATCTTTTCTATTGATAGCGCTATAAGTAGAAGTATAAGTTATATCTGCTACAGCTGAAATCGGTACTTGAGCAATCTGCCCATTAGCTGGATTTCTAAATGTGATTTTTTGATTTAAAATATCACCTACACTATTTCTGAAAGATTCTTTCGCTCTAAGATTAATAGGATATTCATCTTCACCCTGTTTGTATTTAGAGATTTCCTTTCCGAATACCGCAGTTCTAATAACATCAGCAATACTGAATGTAGAAATTTCATATCTACGTGCAGCTTTTCTATCTACATTAATTTGCATTTCAGGTTTCCCGATTTTTACATCGGCACTTAATTCTTCTATTCCTGCTACACTAGATTGATTGATGAACTTAATAAGAGATTCAGATTGAATCGCCAGCTGATCTATATCTTCTCCTGTAATTTCGATGTAAACTGGTTTCTCTTGTGGAGGCCCAGATTGTTCTTTATCTACAGAAACTTTAACACCCGGAATTCCTTGAACAGAAGTTCTGATCTGTTCCATAATGTCAAATGTTGATTTATCACCTCGTTCATCCGAAGGAACGAAAGAAACGGTTAATCTCGCCTGATTCGGTGAAGCACCGAAAGAAGGACCTGCATTAGGATCACCTGTATTTTCTCCTATCTGAGATAGAATGGCATCTACTACATCTGTATGTTTGGCCATGTCTCGCTCTACATTCTCTTCTATCCTTTTCATGATGTCATTTGTTGCTTCTATATCTTTTCCTAGTGGAAGTTCGACGAAAACATTGACATAGTTAGGATCTGTACTCGGAAATAATTCGACCTTAGGCGGATTGCTTCCCAGAATTGCAAATGCAGCAAACAAAAGGACGAAAGAACCTATGAATAGTAAGTAAGGCATAAATTTATACAATGCAAGTCGAATGAAGCGATCGTATAAATTTTCTAAAAATGGCATTATCGATTGTTGGAAAACCCTAGATGCTGGCTTAAGAATTAGGAAATTGATAAGCATTAATCCACCAATTATAATACATATGTTTCTTAACCAAATTGTTCCCGTTAAATGACCGATTAATCCAATAAACGCAACAGATACAAGAGAAATCACTAAGTAAGTGATATTCTTTCTAATCTTATTCTTAGCTACATTTTCTTCTTGCTTCGTGATAAATGTTGATGTCAATACCGGATTGATAACAAGTGCAATGAACAACGAAGCGGTAAGTACTGCAATTAAGGTAATCGGAAGGAATTTCATAAATGATCCGAAAAGCCCAGGCCAAAATGCTAACGGAACAAATGCCGCTAAGGTCGTAGCTGTCGATGCAATAATAGGAAGTGCAACTTCACCTGTTCCATACTTAGCAGCATCATCTTTCGAGTATCCTTCACCATAATATCTGTAGATATTTTCCACCACAACGATCGCATTATCCACAAGCATACCTAATGCCAGAATCAAGGAAAAGAGAACCACCATATTTAAGGTGTACCCTACAAACGAAAGAATCATGATCCCCATTAACATAGACAACGGTATCGCAATCCCTACAAATGTTGAATTCCTTAGTCCCAAGAAGAATAAAAGTACCAATACAACCAATATAACTCCCGAAATGATACTGTTTTCAAGATTAGAAACAAGATCTCTCGTAGCAACCGATTGGTCATTGAAGACTTTTACACTCAAATTTTCTGGAAGACTATTCATCTGCGCTTCATCTATGATATCCTTAATCTTATCAGAAGCTAAGAGTAAATTCTCACCAGCTCTTTTAATGATATCAAGTGAAACAACAGGAAGTTTATCCGAACGAGCAATACTTGTCTGTTCTGCATACCCAAAAAGCACTTCCGCGAAGTCTCTTAGGTATATAGGTTTTTGGTTTTCTGATTTTACAATTAGGTTTTCTAATTCTGAAACATCAGTAAATTCACCGATAACTCTGATCGATCGTCTGAAATCATTATTAACGATTTCACCTCCCGACATGGTCATGTTCTCAGATTTTACGGCATTTTCTACATCGCCGAAACTAACCTGTAATCCTTGCATAAGTGGAATATCCACATTGATCTGGACTTCTCTTTCTAATGTTCCCTTTAAAGTAACGCTAGATATTTCAGACAAGTCTTCGAAACGATCCTGCAGAAATTCGGCATATGATCTTAGTTCATCATTCGGAAAGTCTCCGGAAAGATTCACACTCATGATCGGAATTTCGGATAAGTTGATATCTAAGACCTCAGGATCTGAAGTTAGATCAGTAGGTAATTCAGATTTCGCTTTATCGACAGCATCTTTTACTTTTTGCTTCGCAAATTCTATATCAATGTCTGTTTCGAATTCACATGTGATGATAGAGAAATCCTGCATCGAAGATGATGTAAGATTCTTAATCTCAGAAATAGAAGCAAGTTCTTTCTCAAGCGGCCTTGTAATTAAGTTTTCGATGTCTCCAGCGGAGTTACCGAAATACGGAGTATTTACAAAAACTTGAGGAAAGGTAATTTCAGGAAACGATTCTTTCGGCATTCCGACATAGGAGATGATCCCAAAGATGAAAATCATACCGGTCAATAAAAAGACACTGATCTTATTATTAACCGCCAGATTCGTCAATCCAAAAGTTCTTAAATTTTTATTTTTTTCAGACATTACTATTGGATTTTTATAAGTTCATCGCTGGAAAGTCCTCTAGCACCGTCCACAATTATCTGGTCCCCACTTTGCAGACCTTCTTCTATAACTATTTGATCTTCGAAAGTTGGTCCAGTTTTTACATATTTCTTTTCAGCTACCGCGCCATCTGCACCGCTTCCTACTACGAAAACATAATCTTTACCACTGATTTCTTGTTGAACCAACTCAAGAGGAATCGCGATCGATTGTTCGACTGTTAGATCATTGATTTTCATGATCGATAGTAGATTAGGTTTCAGTTTGTTCCCTGTATTCGCCATATCTACTTCTACCTTGAATGTTCTATTCGCCGAATCGATAGATCTTCCGATTAATGAAACTCTTCCTTTTCTTTTGTCTTGTAATGCTGGGAATTCAATTTCTACATATTCTCCTTTCTTCACTTTTCCTAGTAAAGTTTCAGGAACATCAGCTACGATTTTAACGGTATTCGTATTAATAATCTCTATAATCGGAGCTCCTGGTCCAGCTAACTCACCTTTCTTAAGGAAGATGGTTTCAGCATATCCCGAAAGTGGAGCATATACATTAGCTTTTGTCAATTGGAATTGAACACTTTCTAATGATTTCTCTATTCTCTCTTTATTATTTTTCGCTTGTAAAAACTGAACTTCTGATCCGATCTCCTGATTCCACAAACGCTCTTGTCTTTTGAAAATATCGGTCGCAAGCTCTAAAGATTTTTCAAGCTCAATAATTTGATTTTTCACAGTCTGTACATCCAGAACAGCAACTAAACTGCCACTTTTCACATAATCTCCTTCTTCGATGTCCATTGATGTAATACGACCACCTATCTCTGCAGATGCAAATACCGCATCGCCAGATTCTACAGATCCTTGGATATCAATATAACGTTTGAAATCTTCTACTACAACCGTATCAGTTGTAACCAGTTTTCTAGCTTTAGGAGCTGATGGTTCGATTTTTTCGATTTCTTGTTCTAGAGCTTTAATTTTATGATCTAAGTCAGCTCTTTCTTTTTTCAAGCTCGTTAAACTTGACTTTTTCTCGTCTAAGGACTGAGATTTTTCAGCTTCTCCGCAAGAGGCGAAAAACACAATTGTCGTGATAATTAATATTAAATATTGTTTCATTTTATTTTGATTGATCGTTTTTTATTTACCTATTGCTAAGTCTAAATCGGTTTTCGCAACAACTAAGTCGTATAATGCATTAGCATAATTAGCTTGCGCTGAATATAAATTTTGTTCTGCTTGTGTTACTTCGAGACTGGACCCAACTCCCTCCTTGAATTTGATCTGTGCAGTATTATAGATTTCGTTTGCAAGACTCTCACTCCTTTTGGTATTACTTACTTGATTAAGAGCATTTTCATAACTCAACCTTGCATTATAAATTTCTAAGCTAACTGCTCTTGTTAGTTCTTGCTTTTGAATATAAGTTTTTTCTAGATCCACTTTTGCTTGTTGAATTTTCGATCTTCTAGAGAAGCTATCCCAGATCGGAATGGATAGCGCTAATCCTACGATGTTAGTCGGGAAAAATCCTGGTTCTTCGCTTTCGAATAAGTTATTACGTTGTAGAGCAGTTTGGAAATTGGCAAATCCCACTAATGAAGGCAGGTATCCTCTTCTTAGGGCTTCAATGTTTAACTCGTTTAACTGTTCTGTTACCTCTATTACCCCGAATTCTGGACGTCCAGAAACATCTATTTTTTCATTCAGATTAGCTCCTTCCACAAATACTAAATCAGCTAAGTCATCCAACGATTCACTAAGTTCGATCGGTTGATCTAATGGATAGTTCATCTGGAATTTCAATATGTTTTTTGATAAATTAATCATTCTATCAATTCTATTGATTTCAGAATTTAAATTGTCAAATGAAAGTTGTAGTCTGCTTACATCTAATTTTTCAACAAATCCATTTTCCAGAAATATTTCCGTTTCACGTAAGGTCTTTTCTAGGTTAGAAATATTCTTTTCAAGAATTCCTTTATTTCGTTGGGCGATGATCACACCCAAGTAAGCTTTGGTTACATTCTTCTTGATATCATATTCAGATTGGTCAGCTTGCTTGTAAATTAGATCTTTATAGATTCGCTGTGCTTTTAATCCTGTGAAAAAAGAACCATCGAATATCAAAGTATTCATTTCAGCGCTAGCTGTTAAGCTGTTCTTTAGACCAAATTGTACCTCTGCAAATGTACCTGCAGGCAAACCTAGAAATTCACCAGGAAGTAATGAAGTCGGTAGATTAATGAAATGCTGATAATTAATTCCTCCGCTAATTTGCGGTAGACCTGTTGCTCTATATTCTTTGATTTGAGCTTCGGCTTTAGTTAATTCAAGCTGGTTAAGCTTTGTGTTTGCGCTGTTCTTAATGGCAAAATCTACTGCCTCCTTTATGGAGAAATTTTCTTGTGCTTGGAGTTGGAAACTCAGCAAGAACAACATGCCCAGCAATGAGTTAAATAGTTTCGAGTTCATATTTTGTAACGAGTTTGACGCCTTCTTCAGATAGGACGCCATATAAATGATATAATAAATGTTCTTTTAATAATTCGTTCAGTCCTAATCCCATTCCTTTGAAATTAGTTTCGTCTGATATGACTAGACTTTTAGCCACATATAGCTTCGCTATAATATCAGGATTTAAAGACGATCTGAAATTGCCTTCTTTAATTCCTCTTTCGATGTTTTGTTTTATGACATCATGGATAAATTCATGATGATGCTTTTCAACTAAATCCCAATTTTTAGGATGGTATTTCTTTAAATCAAAAACTAAAGTTGGCCTTAATTTTCCGGTCATTTTAAGAATATGCCTCCCTATCGTAATGATCTCTTCCACCGCATTCTCACTGTTTAAATGAATCTTTGCTACCAATTGTTTTTCTCTTTTTAAAAAATGAGATAGCGTGATGTTGATTAATTTATCTTTAGTGCTAAAATGTTTATAAATTGTTTTCTTAGATATTCCTATATCAGTAGCAATATCATCCATGCTTATGCTTTTTAAGCCATAAGTGGTGAACAGGCGTTCTGATGTTTGGATGATCTTATTAAGTACGTTCATAAATTGGGTGCGAAATTAAGAAATTATAAACGCTGGAAACTATAAATGGTTTAAAAGTTTCCACCAAACCGACGAAAGGGTTTTTATTTTCGACAAATATTCTTTTTCTTTACCCGTAGGAACTTATAAAAATTAAAAATGAAAATAAAAATGTTTTTTGCAGCGCTAATAATTGGTGTTGTAGTCGCATGTGGCGGTAGCGCTGGAGGGGAATCTAATGAATTAGGTGCCAATGTTTTTAAAACACATTGCCAGCTTTGTCACGGTGCGGATGGTAAACTGGGATTAAATGGTGCTAAAGATTTTACGACTTCACCATTGTCTTTAGACGAAAGAATTCAAGTGATAACGAAAGGTAGAAATACAATGTTAGCTTATGAGAATACGCTTTCACCTGAAGAAATTAAAGCAGTGGCTAAATACACATTGACTTTCAAAGGTAAGTAATGAACATACTGGGCCTGATGTCGGGAAGTTCATTAGATGGATTAGACATGGCGCTATGTACATTTGGGATGTCCGAAAATCAAGAAATTGATTACAAAATTTTATCCGTTGATAAAGTGGATTTTCCAGAATCAATATTGGGGAGACTTAAGTCTGCAACTAAGCTTAGTTCTTTAGAACTGCAAAAGCTAGATGCCGATTTAAGTCTTTTTTTAGGTCAATGTTGTAAAGATTTTATAAGTTCATCTGCATTTCCAGTTGATTTAGTCGCAAGTCATGGACATACCATCTTTCACTTTCCTGAAGAGGGTTTCACCACACAGTTAGGGAATGGTGGAGTGATTTCACAGGTTTGCGAACGCGATGTTGTTTGTGACTTTAGAAGTTCTGATATTGGTGCAGGTGGTTTAGGTGCTCCTTTTGCTCCTATTGCAGATTATTATCTGTTTTCAGATGTGGATTTATTTTTGAATCTTGGAGGGATAAGCAATATAACTCATAAGCAAGGAAATCAAGTCACGGCATTTGATATCTCTCCTGCGAATCAAATTTTAAATCACCTTGCACAATCGGTTGGGCTCGAATATGATGAGGATGGAAAATTAGCGTCCGCTGGGAAAGTGGATGAGCAGTTGTTAGATGAATTTATTAGGATGAATAACTTCGTCGATGCTAAACCTCGAGCAATTGATAATTCATGGGTTAGCAATAACTTTATACCTTTGTTGAGTAAGTTAGAGGTTAATGATGAATTAAGAACTACAGTTGAGTTCATCAATCAAGAGATTGTGAGAGCAATTGAATTTTTAGAATTAGAAGAAAAGCCTCATTTTTTGATGGCTACAGGAGGAGGTGCATTGAATAAGTACTTAATGCAGGATCTGAAATCGAAGTTAGAACTAAGAGCAGTTGAAGTTGTAGAATTAAGTAGTGAGATTATAAACTATAAAGAGGCTTTACTCATTTCACTAATGGGTTACTTAAGGATAAATAGAATTCCGAATGCCTTATGCTCCGTTACAGGTGCTATTAAAGACACGATAGGTGGTTGCGTATATGCATATAGATAATACAGATAAAATTGCGATTACTGGAGGCACGGGTTTCTTAGGTTCTCATATTATACGAGGCCTTGTAGAAAAAGGCTACAGCAATATCTATGCGCTTAAGAGAGAAAATAGTGACCTGACCTTGCTTTCAGATATTAAAGATAAAATTCATTGGGTAGAAGGTGATTTGCTTGATATTATTTCATTAGAAGAATTAATTCAGGATGCAGTTTACGTAATTCATAGCGCTGCGAAAGTGAGTTATGTTCCTAGGGATGAAGAAGTTGTTAGAAAGATTAATGTAGAAGGAACTTTTAATGTGGTCAATGTTTGTCTGGAGTTCAAACCAAAGAAATTGATGTTTATTAGTTCTGTTGCTGCTATAGGAAGAGCGAAATTAGACAAACTTATATCAGAGAAAACAGAATGGTCTGAAGAGTCTTTCAGCACCAATTATGCTGTTTCAAAGCACATGGCAGAATTAGAAATATGGAGAGGGAAGACAGAAGGACTAGATGTAGGGATTGTGAATCCAAGTTTTATACTAGGTCCGTCTTTTTGGGGAGATAGCAGTACGAAATTATTCACTTATGTCGATCAAGAAAAGACGTTTTATCCTATTGGAACAAATGGATTTGTCGATGTTAGAGACGTTGCTAAATTGACCATCCTATATATGGAAAGCGAAGTGAAAAATAAGCGTGTAATTGCTGTAGGAACTTCGATGGCTTATAAGGACCTTTTAGAGAAAATCGCCGTGAAGATGGAAGTGAAACCACCTAGGAAGCCATTAAGAAAAGGACTCGCTTCTTTCGTTTCGAAATTAAGTGCATTTAAGAAGAATCCTACCATAACGAAAGAGACCGTGTTAATCACCTCAGGTCAGTTCAGATATGATAATAGTTTATCTAAGGAACTGTTTGATTATCAGTATTATAACATTGACCAATCCGTAGAGGATACCGTTCGAAAATTTAGAGAAAGCAAAGCTGGAAAAAAGTCTTTTGCATATTTTGAGCGGATTTTTGATTAAGGCCTTTTTATCAGAGGATTAAATATTATAGAAATTTATCAGATAATATTTTGCCCTAACCAATCTTTATATTTGTCAATCAGGACTTATGATTAATAATAGTTTTTAATTAAATTGATAGCCAGAATATAATTTCATTCTGAGCTCATTATCTAAAATATTAAATACTTCATTATGTCATTTGAATCAAAGAATATCAGGAATGTCACTTTGCTGGGGCATTCTGGCAGTGGGAAAACCACTTTTAGTGAAACAATGCTTTTCGAAGCAAAGGAAATACAAAGAAGAGGGACGATAGATGCTGGTACAACAGTGTCTGATTACACGAATATTGAAAAGGAGAAAGGTAATTCTATTTTTAGCACTTTAATGCATGCGAAGTGGAAGGATTCGAAGATCAATATTATTGATACTCCAGGATTAGATGATTTTGTAGGGGAGGTTATTTCTTCATTAAAAGTAGCAGATACGGGAGTAATGATACTGAATGCTTCCGCTGGTGTAGAAGTGGGTACTGAAATTTTATGGGAATATGCACTGAGAATGAATACTCCAACTCTTTTTGTAGTGAATCAGGTAGATCATGAGAAGTCAGATTTTGAGGCGACACTAGAGCAAGCCAAGGAGCGGTTTGGAAAAAATGTATTATCAGTTCAGTATCCTTATAATCAGGGTTATGGCTTTAATAGTATAATTGATGCACTAAGAATGGTGATGTATGTTTTTCCTGATGGTGGAGGGAAGCCAACGAAGGAAGCGATCCCAGAAGAAGAAATGGATAAGGCTCGCGATATGCATAATGCATTAGTGGAAGCGGCTGCAGAGAATGACGAGTCGCTGATGGAGAAGTTTTTTGAAGCAGGAACACTTAATGAAAGTGAATTAGCTCATGGCTTAAGAGTAGCTTTGGCTAACCAACAGATTTTTCCAGTTTTTTGCTGCTCTGCATTAATGAATAAAGGCTCAGGAAGGATAATGGGCTTTATAAATGATATTTGTCCTTCTCCAGCAGATAGACCACCAGCGGCTTTAGAAAGTGGTGGAACATTGGAATGTAATTCCGCAAACGAAACGACTTGCTTTATCTTTAAAACACTTTCAGAACCACAAGTTGGAATGGTTTCCTACTTTAAAGTTTACTCAGGAATTGTACGAACAGGTGATGAGCTGTTTAATAATGAGACGAGAACATCCGAAAGAATCAGTCAGATTTCCCTGTCCAATGGAAAAATTAGAGAAAATATAAATGAGCTGAGAGCAGGAGATTTAGGTATTACTGTGAAATTAAAGAGTACTCATTCTAATAATACGCTGACTATTAAAGGGTCGGAGACAAGTATAGAAAAGATTCACTTCCCTAATCCGCGCATTAGAGCAGCTATTAAGCCGCCAAGTAAGAATGATATGGAAAAGTTGATGAAAGCTTTGCATACTATCGAAGAAGAAGATCCAACATTGATCATAGAGCAGTCTAGGCAATTAAAGCAAACATTGCTGCATGCACAGGGACAGCTGCACATGGACATTATTAAATATCGGATTGAAAAAGTGAATGGTATTACGATGGAGTTCGAAAGACCAAAGATTCCTTATCGAGAAACCATTCAGCAAATGGCGCAAGGAAGTTATCGGCATAAGAAGCAATCTGGAGGATCAGGGCAATTTGGAGAGGTTTATATGAGAATTGAGCCTTATTATGAAGGAATGCCTGAGCCTACTGATTTTAATGTGAGAAATAAGGAAATCGAAGAATTGCCTTGGGGTGGTAAGCTTGCTTTTTATTGGTGTATCGTAGGAGGTGCAATAGATACTAAGTATGCGAATGCGATAAAGAAAGGTGTAATGCAGAAAATGGAAGAAGGGCCATTAACAGGTTCTTATTGTCAAGATATAAGAGTATGTATTTATGACGGTAAAATGCACGCCGTCGATTCTAATGATATGGCATTCATGATAGCATCTACCATGATCTTTAAGAAGAATTTTGAAAATGCTAATCCTCAGTTGCTGGAGCCGATATATAATCTTGAAATTTTGTGTTCTGATACCGTGATGGGAGATGTGATGAGTGACTTACAGACGAGGAGGGCAGTCATACAAGGCATGGACACAGAAGGGCATTATCAAAAAATTATGGCCAAAGTACCTCTGGCGGAAATGTATCGATATTCTTCTAGTTTAAGATCGATAACTCAAGGTAGGGCTAAGTTTAAGCGTGCTTTTGCTGAATATGCGCCTGTTCCATTTGATATTCAGAAAGAACTCATTATGTCTTACAAGAAAGAATTTGAAACCGCATAATTTCACCTAAATGTGAAGATATTTAAGAGGAAGTAATATATTGTTGCTTCCTCTTTTACTTTTTAATTGAATTATTAGGATGAAGATTGCTTTTGATGCTAAGCGTTTATTTTTTAATTCCACGGGACTCGGGAATTATAGCCGATCTTTAGTAAGAGAGATTAGTGAATTAAATAGTGAAAACGAAATATTGCTTTTTTCACCCAAAGTGGAAAATACTGAGTTTGTAGATTTTCTTTCAGATAGATACGATATAGTTACTTCGGATGGTAAAAAGCTGTGGAGGTACTCTAGAATGGTTAAAGATCTAAAAGAAATTCAACCAGATATCTATCATGGATTATCCAATGAGTTGCCACTAGGAATAGAGAAGCTAAAGCATACGAAATCGATAGTTACCATTCACGATTTGATTTTTATGAGGTTTCCTCAATATTATCCCAAGGTAGATCGAATATTTTATAAGGAAAAGTTCCAGAGAGCTTGCCAGAAGGCAGATCATATAATTGCAGTTTCCGAAGCTACGAAGCTTGATATTATTGATTTTTTCAGTATTCCGGAGCAAAAGATTTCAGTTATCTATCAGTCATGTGCACCGATTTTTTATGAAGATAGTATAGTAAGCAATCAGCGTGTGGACAGACCTTTTTTTCTTTTCGTAAGCTCGATTACAGAACGTAAAAATCTTAAGTTAATCATAGAGGCTTTAGCTGGTTTTTCGAAGAAGGAACGAGCGAAATTAGTTGTGGTAGGAGATGGAGGGAAGTATAAGAAAGAAATGTTAGATCTGATTTTAAGACTGAAATTGAAAGATGATGTTGAGTTTAAAGGTCACATTGATAATAAAGATTTAAAAGAATTGTATAGAAAAGCAGTTGCTACGATCTACCCTTCCTTTTGTGAGGGATTTGGTATTCCAATTATTGAATCCTTGATGTCTGGGACACCAGTAATTACGAGTAATCTTTCAGCGATGCCAGAGGCGGCATCTGGATTAGGCAAATTAATTGATCCGTATAATGTAGAGGCATTAATCGCTGCGATGTGGCATTATTTAGATGAAAAAGAGAGCGTTTCTGAGGAGGATATTGCATTCATAAAAATGAAGTTTAATCCAAAAAAGCTTGCAAGTCAAGTGTTAGGCACTTATAATTTTATTTTAAATGTTAAACTTTGACTCAGTAGGGACATAATATCATTTTTTAATTCATATTGAAATTTATAATATAAATTTTTTATATGCTTTGTTTCTTATTGAAAATCAGTTATTTGTGTTATTTTTTTATAGATTATTTAAGTTTTTGCTTTATTCTTTTGTGTATTAATTTAAGCTTTTCGAGTAAATGCATAATTGTAAACTTCTTGTCATTCCCATTAATATTGCTGACATTTGCAGAGAATTTTTGCACTTTTGCAATGTCTTTAAACCTTAAATTAGACAAACGCTATTACACCCTTTTAATTCACAGAATCATACTTTACCGAGGGATTCGTTAAGTGAACGTTAGTGATAGTTTTGCTGATTTTACTTAAACTTAAACACCCTTGACTAAAAAATGTGATTGCTCACTTTTTTATAAGTTTTGGTATTTTATCATTTGTATTGCTAACCTGGCATTAAGTACATTGATAAGCCAATTCAGACATTTCGCTGAAACATTCGTTTCGGGCTGTATTGCTATTTCAAGGAAAACAAGTTTAGGATTTTTAATTAGAAATTTTTCTTCTTTTAATTTCATTTTTGAAAATAGGAGAGGATCAAATAACTATAAATACTATTTAATCCGATTTGATAATCGGTTTACACACACAATCCTTTAACTATGAGTACCTTTACTAACAAGACACTCCTTTTATTTCTTTGTACTTTGTTTGCCATGCAGACAACAGTGCTTTCTGCGTTTGGCGAAGACTTTACCGGGTTTAGCTGCAGTGGCAATGTTATAAATGATGGTGATTTAGAGTCTAGCAATATTAAGGACTATTGGCAATTCGAAGGAAATACTTGGCGAACCAATACTTCCAGTAATGTCAATACAGGAAACAAAGCAATTGGAATGAATAACAGCAGCGGGATTGCTGGACTTTATCAAAAGAAGTCTGCTTCTCCTGGCCAAACTTATTCAATTTCTGTATTTGCGAAATCTTCAACCGGAAATGGTGATATCGGAATTCGATTCCTGAATAGTAGCAATAATATTATTCATGACCACGATGTAGATATTCCACAAACATCTTCGATGCATGAATATACAATTTCTGGTACTGCACCTGCAGGAACCGCGTATGTTCAAGCTTATGGAAGAATCACAGGCGACGGGACATTTTATGTAGATTCTTACTGTTTACAAAATTGGACAGTTACATCGCCTCCTAACTGTAGCAATAGCTGTCCGAATGAAAATCCTTTCGATGATCCAGTTTTATTTTTAGATCCTACTGGAACAGGAAATGGATGGTTAGGCTATGTTAATAGTAACCTTGAAGTTTGTAACAATGGAGATGGAACCTATTCTATCAGAGGAAGTGTGATCGGAGGAAAAGATGCTGAAGGATGGGGAGGTACAGGAAATCCATGTGGAGCTCAAGATGGTTATTATATAGATTTAGATTTAACAGATAGAAAAACTTGGTCTCAGTTCCAAGGGAACTATGAAGAGAATCCTGCTGCACCTAATCACACATCTTGGGATTACTACAAGGTGACTGGAACTTTAACAGGTCTTGGATGTAATTCAGGAACAACTGTAAATGTTTACGATGCTTCTATGGGTTACAGAATGCAAGTTGGTTATGGAGCGAATAAGCACCATCCAAATGAATTTGGATTTGCAACTTGGTTCGATGCTAAAATTGGCGGAACAACTGTAGGCTCTGATTTATATGGAATCTTCGATGATTCATGTTATGAAGTATGTTCTAATATAGCTAGTGGTGGAACGATTGGTGTAGATCAAAGTGCTTGTGGTACGTCTTATGATCCTGAAACGATTCAAAGTGTTTCACTACCAACTGGAGGATCTGGAAATATCGATTATGTATGGATGAAAAGTACAACTACATGCAGTACTCCAAGTGGTATCAATGATTCTCAATGGACCGTTATAAGTGGCGCAAATAATGCATCTTATAATCCTGGTTCTATCACAGCAAGTACTTGTTTTGTAAGACTTTCTAAAAGAAGTAACTGTTCTGATTATTCAGGTATAACTAATGTAATAACAGTTGATTTGTTTACAGATGGTGTAAGTGTGAATATTCCAGAAGACAATACGACGTTATGTTCTGGCGATGAGATCGTACTATTCGCGAATACTTCGAACGCTTCTACGTGCGGAACACAAGGGGAGTCAGATTGTAACCACACTTTACACGAATCAGGCGGATGGGTTGAAAATCCAAATGATGCAGCTTACTGTGGGCAAGCATATGGTGCAAAACTATGGACAAGATCAGGTGAAGGAACTTCATATGTTACGATCGATTTTGGTACTACAAAACCGTCAGGTACAACGATTTGTGTGAACATGAAATTAGAACATTGCTCTAATACGAGTTCTAATTATTCTGATGCTAAAATACAAGCTTGGAATGCAAGTAATAATAATTACACAACTTTAGCAAGTAACAAAACATTTACAAATAACTCTTATAAAGAGTATTGCTATACACTAGGGCATTCATCTAGATATGTTAAAGTTAGTGATAATGGAAAATGTGCATTTAGAGTTGATTATGTAAAAACAGAAACTCCAGGAACGCAAAATAATTCAGTTACATACGCATGGTCAGGACCTGGAATCGTAGGTAATTCAAATGCAGCAAATGTAACTGTTAATCAAACTGGAACATATGCTGTCACAGTAACAGATTGTACAGGATGTAAAGCAATTGATAATGTTGTTATAACGAATAATAACTTCGATGCTTTTGCAGGCGATGATGCTTCTATTTGTGTTGGTGAAACAACTACATTAGAAGCTACAGCAGTTTCAGGTGCGTCTTATGAGTGGAAAGTTCAAGGAAGTAGTAGTGTTTTATCTACGTCAAGAACTTATTCAGTAAGCCCTACTGAAAATACAGTTTATATTCTTACCGTAATTAAAGATGGATGTGAAGATTCGGATGATGTGGAAGTAACCCTAAATGGTGGACCTTCTATTTCAGCGAGTAATAATGGTCCTATTAATGGAACAACTCCTGAAGTAACATTAAGTGCAACTTCAGATGCAGCTAATCCAGCATGGAATTGGGATGGACCTAGCGGTTTTACAGCTACAACTCAGACTGGCACAACAACACAGACAGGAACTTATAATGTAACGGTTACGGATCTAAATACAGGTTGTACGAATGTAGCTTCTACAATAGTTACTGCTCAGCCTATTGCTCCACCGGTTGCTAGTTGTGATGGTTCGAATTTTACATATAATAGTAATATAATTGTTAACGGTAACTCTGTATCAGGAGACTTATTGATGACATCAAGTAATACATTGTTCTTAATTCCTACAAATACTTACCCTTCAGAATTTGATGGTCAAGTAACTATTTCTATTCCAGAAGCAGTTTCATTTGATGGATATAATAACAGAGAAAATGCAGGCCTTCAAGAATTTGAGAGATGGAAAGTTGTTTTTGTAAAGAATGGTTCTGTTGTTTATGAAACAGGGTATACTGAAGACATCGAAGATGGTGTCCCTTCTGATGAGTGGGTAGGTTCTTTAATGGGGGACGTATTCTTTCCTAATGGAGTAGATGAAATTTACATCGCACATTATGAAGACAACACTTATGGAGAAGGAGGACAAGCTACTTCTAATTCCGTTAGACCTTCTTCTATATGTTTTGACTTTACAGGTTGTGAAGACCTTACCGTTACTGCAAGTAATGATGGTCCGATTACAAGCTTAAATCCAGTAGTAACATTAAGTGCTACAACGGATGCAAGTAACCCAACATTTACATGGGATGGACCTAATGGTTATGAAGCAAGTACACAGAATCCAACTACATCTGTAGTAGGAACATATAATGTTACGGTTACTGATGGAGACTCAGGGTGTTCTAATACTGGTAGTACTGAAGTAACAACACAAATTTTGCCTCCTACTGCTGAAAATTGCGATGAGTCTAATTTTACATGGGATAATAATATAGTAGTTAGTGGAAATACAGTTACAACAGATATGAGACTAATATCTGGGAATACTTTATTTTTAATTCCTATAAATACATATCCAGCAGAATTTTCAAATCAAGTATTCATTTCTATACCGGAAGCTGTATCATATGATGGTTATTTTAATCGAAGTAGTACAAGTGCTCAAGCATATGAAAGATGGAAAGTAGTCTTTGTTAAAAATGGCTCGGTAGTATACGAAACAGGTTATACAGAAGATATAGAGGATGGATTTGAATCTGATGATTGGGTTGGTTCTTTAATGGGGGAAATTTATTTCCCAAATGGTGTAGATGAAATTTACATTGCAGCATATGAGGATGCAACTTATGGTGAAGGAGATCAACCTACTCCAAATTCAGTAAGTCCTTCATCAATTTGTTTTGATTTTAGTGCTTGTGATATAATTGCAACAGCGGAATCTAATCCTGAATCTATTTGCTCTGGTGATGATGCAACGATATCGGTTTCTGCAACAGGAGGTGATGGAAATTATACATTCGCATGGGACAACGGAGCTGGAAATAATGCAAGTGCTGTAGTATCACCAACTGCTACTACTACTTATAAAGTAACAGTAACAGATGGGATCGGATGTTCTGATGTAGACCAAGTTGTAGTAACAGTTAATGAAATTCCATCAGTATCTATCGATCCAGCTGGACCTTTATGTGCTGATGCAGCTGCAGTTCAAATGACTGCAAGCCCTGCTAACGGAACATTCACAGGTACTGGAGTTAGTGAAAGCGGATTATTCGATCCTTCAGTTTCAGGATCTGGTGATTTTGTAATTACTTATACATATGAAAGTCCAGAAGGATGTTCTGCTTCAGCGACAACTGAAGTAACTGTAAATGATCTTCCTTCTTTAACGGCGTCAGCTGATCCTGATCCGATATGTGAAGGTGGGTCTACCACATTAAGTGCTGTGGCCACAGGAGGAACTGGCGAATATACTTACGCATGGAGTGATGGTTTAGGTTCTGAATCAAGTGTTTCAGTAAGTAATTTAATGGAGACAAAGACTTATACAGTTACTGTAACAGATGAAGCAGGTTGTACAGCAACCGCGCAAGTGGAAGTAGAAGTAAAAGAGAAAGCAACTGTAGGAGATTTTGTTTTTGTTGATCAAAATAATAATGGAATCCAAGATGCTGGTGATGTTGGACTAGATGGTGTTTCTGTAGATTTATATACTGCAGGAGGAACATTAGTTGAATCCACGACTTCAGCAAATGGAGGAGCATATTCATTCGAAGTATGTTCTGGAGATTACTATATCATATTCGGTGATGTTACTGATAATGTTCGATCTCCAGAAGGAGTAGGAGCTGACGATAAAGATAGTGACGCTAATGCGACTACAGGAAGAACAGATGATTTCACATTGAACCCTGGTGATGATAATCAAGATATAGATGCTGGGTACAGTGTTTTAGCGAGTATTGGAGATTTTGTATTCTTGGATAAAGATGCAGATGGTATCCAAGATGCTGGTGAAGAAGGCGTAGGAGGAGTAACAGTGAACTTGAAAGATGAAAATGGAGACGTTGTAGCAACAACTACTACTTTACCAAATGGATCTTATGAATTTACAAGTTTAGTTCCTGGCGATTACAGTGTACAATTCGTATTACCTACAGGTTATAACTATAGCCCAGTAAATGCAGGTGGCGACGAAGCAAAAGATAGTGATGCTGATCCAGCGATGAATGGTATGACTGAAGTTGTATCATTAGAAAGTGGAGATAATTACGAAGATCTTGATGCTGGTGTATATGAAGGAGCAAGCTTAGGGGACTTTGTATTTGTTGATAAAGATGCAGATGGTATCCAAGATGCAGGTGAAGAAGGAATTCAAGGTGTAACTGTTAATTTGAAAGATGAAAACGGAGACGTTATCGCTTCTACAACAACAGATGAAAATGGAGCATATGAATTTGCTGGTTTAGTGCCAGGAGATTACAGTGTACAATTTGTATTACCTACAGATTATACCTTTAGCCCATTAAATGCAGGAGGAGATGAAGCGAAAGATAGTGATGCAGATCCAGCGATGAATGGTATGACGGAAGTTGTAACATTAGAAAGTGGAGATGATTACGAAGATCTTGATGCAGGTGTATTCGAAGGAGCAAGCTTAGGAGATTTTGTATTTGTTGATAAAGATGCAGATGGTATCCAAGATGCAGGTGAAGAAGGAATTCAAGGTGTAACTGTTAATTTGAAAGATGAAAACGGAGACGTTATCGCTTCTACAACAACAGATGAAAATGGAGCATATGAATTTGCTGGTTTAGTGCCAGGAGATTACAGTGTACAATTTGTATTACCTACAGATTATACCTTTAGTCCATTAAATGAAGGAGGAGATGAAGCGAAGGATAGTGATGCTGATCCAGCGATGAATGGTATGACAGAAGTTGTAACATTAGAAAGTGGAGATAGCAATAATGATCTTGATGCTGGTATCTATGGAGATGCAAGTATTGGAGATTTTGTTTTCGCTGATAAAGATGCAGATGGTATCCAAGATGCAGGTGAAGAAGGTATAGGAGGAGTAACTGTTAACTTGAAAGATGAAAACGGTGATGTAATAGCAACGACTACTACTTTACCAAACGGATCTTATGAGTTTACAGGTTTAGAGCCAGGAGATTATAGCGTACAGTTTATATTACCTACTGACTTTAACTTTAGCCCATTAAATGCAGGAGGAGATGAAGCGAAAGATAGTGATGCAGATCCAGCGATGAATGGTATGACAGAAGTTGTAACATTAGAAAGTGGTGAGAATTACGAAGATCTTGATGCAGGTATTTTTGAACCAGCAAGTTTAGGAGATTATGTATTCCTAGATAAAAACGCTAATGGTATTCAAGATGCAGGAGAAATTCCATTTGCAAATATCGTTGTGAACTTGATAGATGAAAATGGCGATGTGATTTCAACTACAACAACTAATGGTAGTGGATTATACGAGTTTGCAGGTTTAGTGCCTGGAGATTATGGTGTTCAATTTGTTGTACCTGGAGATTTCAACTTAAGTCCATTAAATCAAGGTGGAGATGAAGCAAAAGATAGTGATGCAGATCCAGCGAACGATGGAAAAACTGAACTTGTAACACTAGAAAGTGGAGATAACTACTTGGATCTTGACGCTGGTCTGTACTTAGACGCAAGCTTAGGAGACTTTGTTTTCGTAGATGCAGATGGTGATGGTATTCAAGATGCTGGCGAGGAAGGTATTCAGGGCGTAACTGTAAACTTGAAAGACGAGAATGGAGATGTTATAGCTTCAACAACAACAGATGAAAATGGAGCATATGAATTTACTGGATTAACTCCAGGAGATTACAGTGTACAATTTGATTTACCTACAGATTATAACTTTAGCCCGCTAAATCAAGGAGGGGATGAAGCGAAAGATAGTGATGCAGATCCAGCGATGAATGGTATGACAGAAGTTGTAACATTAGAAAGTGGAGATAGCAATAACGATCTTGATGCAGGTGTATTTGAAGGAGCAAGTCTAGGAGACTTTGTATTCGTTGATACAGATGGAGACGGTGTTCAAGATGCTGGAGAGGAAGGAGTTCAAGGAGTAACTGTTAACTTGAAAGATGAGAACGGCGACGTTATCGCTTCTACAACAACAGATGAAAATGGAGCATATGAATTTGCTGGATTAGCTCCAGGCGATTACAGTGTACAATTTGAATTACCTACAGGTTACAGCTTTAGCCCATTAAATGCAGGTGGAGACGAAGCAAAAGATAGTGATGCGGATCCAGCGATGAATGGTATGACAGAAGTTGTAACATTAGAAAGTGGAGATAATTACGAAGATCTTGATGCTGGAGTTTACGAAGGAGCAAGTTTAGGAGACTTTGTATTCGTTGATGAAGATGGAGATGGTGTTCAAGATGCAGGAGAAGAAGGAATTCAAGGCGTAACTGTTAATTTGAAAGATGAGAACGGTGACGTTATCGCTTCTACAACAACAGATGAAAATGGAGCATATGAATTTGCTGGATTAGCTCCGGGAGATTATAGCGTACAGTTTGTATTACCTTCAGGTTATGAGTATAGCCCACTTAATGAAGGTGGAAATGAAGCAACAGATAGTGATGCAGATCCAGCGATGAATGGTATGACAGAAGTTGTAACATTAGAAAGTGGAGATATCAATGATGATCTTGATGCGGGTGTATTTGAACCAACAAGCGTAGGAGATTATGTTTTCTGGGATAAAGATAACAATGGACTACAAGATGGAAACGATGAACCGATCGAAGGTGTTACTGTCTCGTTAACGGATGAGAACGGAAATGAAGTTGTGGATGTTGACGGTAATACAGTAGATCCTATTCAGAGTGAATCTGATGGTTCTTACCTTTTTGACAACTTATTCCCAGGTGAATACATCGTAGTATTTACTTCACCTGATAACTTTGATCCTACTAAGCAAGATGAGGCTGGTGTAGCAGGTGATGAAGGTGATGTGAATAACGATAGTGATATCAATGTTGATGGCGAGTCTTATGTAGTTACATTGACTTCAGGTGAAAATGAAGAAGATGTAGATGGTGGATTTTCTACTATTGCTGACTTAAACTTAGTTAAACGTGTAGATGATGCTTCACCAGTTATCGGAAGTTCTGTAACCTTTACAATTACGGTTGCAAATGATGGTCCTCACAATGCTACTGGCGTTTCTATCGGTGATGTTATACCTAGTGGATATAATAATATCGAAATGATTAGTGATAATGGTTCATTGGACGGAAGTGAGATCGTTTGGTCTGATTTAACAGTTCAAGCATTTGGATCTATTGATGTATCATTTAAAGCTACTGTTTTAGCGCCAGGAGATGGTGTGAACTATGTGAACATTGCAAAAATTGAAACATCTGATCAATTTGATCCTGATTCAACTCCTGGAAATGAAGCTGATAGTAATGGTGAAAATGGAATAGGTAGCCAAGACGATGATAGTACTCAAGATGCAGAGGATGAAGATGACGGTGATGATGCTTTTGTTTCACCATTAAGTCCAAGTATATCTTTAGAGAAACATACAAATGGATTTGATTCTGATGAAGCACCAGGCAAAGTTATCGCTTTCTTAAACGGAACTGAGAAGGAGGTTGAATGGACTTATTATGTAACAAATGATGGAGATGTAGATTTGGTAAACGTTAATGTTACTGATGATGTAGAAGGATATATTTGTACTATTCCATCACTTCTAGTAGGTGAAACAAAAACTTGTACGAAGTTGGGAGTAGCGATGTCTGGATTATATGCGAATATTGGTACAGTAGTAGGTACACCAGTTGATCCTGTTACAGGAACACCACTAGAAGATGAAGAAGTTACGGATAAAGATCCATCTCATTATAGAGGAGTTAGATTTAACATAGAGAGTGTTGCGTCTCCGACTAATATTTGTCCTGGAGAAACAGTAGATGTTCAAGTAGCTATTAGATTATATCCAGATGAAGATATGGAAGGAAATGAATTACCTCCAGATCCACTTCTTCAGTTAAGAAATATAAGTTTTACTTCTGAAGCATTGGGTATAACACTTACGCCAGGAGATCAATATTTTGTACCTGGATATGATACGAACAATGATGGTTTCTTAGGACAAGATGAATTTGAATTTTACTGGAACTATAGTATACTAGTAAATGAAACTAGTACTTATGAAGTAATGGATATGTTTGATATCTTTTATGATGGTGAAAACGTTGCAAGTGAAATGGCAATGGATGAATATACAATAACAGTTGATCCGATTAATTGTGCAAGTCTAGGTGATTATGTATGGTTTGATGAAGATGCTGATGGTGTTCAAGATCCTAGTGAAGACGGAGTGAATGGTGTTACTGTTAATCTTTATGTAGATAGTGACTTAAATGGAACTCCTGAAGGTGGAGTTATAGCAACTACAATGACTGCAAATAATCCTAATACTGGTAACGAAGGTTTCTATGAATTTGCTGGCTTATTAGCTAATGGATATATTGTAGAATTTGTGAAGCCAGGTAGTAATTACTTATTCTCTGAAGCAAATGTTGGCCAAGTTGGTAATACAGATGAAGCAGATGATAGTGATGCAAATACGACAACAGGAAGAACTGCCCCTATTATGTTAGCAAGAGGAGAAAAGAATCCTGACATAGATGCAGGTTTATTCTTACCAGCATCTATTGGTAACTACGTATGGAATGATGCTAATGGAAATGGAATACAAGATGATGATGAAGTCGGAATTAATGAAGCGGTTGTATTATTATTTACATCTACAGGGCTTTCAGTATTTGATTTAGATGGTGAGGTAGTTGGTCCAGAAATAACAGGTACAGATGGTTTATATTCTTTCGATAATTTACCTCCTGGAGATTACCAAGTAACATTTATCAAACCAACTAACTTGTTATTAACATTGTCAGATGTTGGTGGATTTGATACGGATGCTACAGATATCGATGGAGATAATGATGCTGATCCTATTACAGGAAAGTCACATATTATTTCTTTACAAGCAGGAGAGCAGAATAATGATATAGATGCAGGTTACTATAACCCATCAAGTATCGGAGATTATGTTTGGAATGATGAAGACGGAGATGGTGTACAAGAAAATGGTGAAGCTGGTGAAAACGGAATTACAGTTAACTTGTATTCAGATGAAGACATGGATGGAATGATCGAGCCAGGTCAAGATCCGATCTCAACAACGGTTACAGCTTATAATCCTGCTACTGATGAAGATGGATACTACATCTTCGAAGGTTTACCATCAGGTAATTACTTAGTTGAATTTGATACAGATGGTTTCATCGTTTCTCCTCAAGATCAAGGAGCAAATGATACTAAAGATTCAGATATCGATCCTAGTACAGGATTGTCGCCAACTATTGATTTAGGTGAAGGAGAAGATGATACGACTATTGATGCAGGTGTTTACATCGGTGGTGCATTAGGAGATCTTGTATGGCAAGAGAATGCAAGTGAAAATCCTGATTCTTACGATGCTGGAGTAGATATTCCTCAAGTAGGAGTTGTTGTTAACTTATTACAGCAAAATGACTTAGGTGCTTTTGTACAAATAGAAACGACGACTACTAATAACAATGGTGGTTACATATTTGATGATTTACCTAAAGGTGTTTACCAAGTTGAATTTATTAATCCAGGAACAGGATTGACATTCGTTACGCAGAATGTTGGAGCGGAGAATGTTGATAGTGATGCGGATTCTGATGGTTTATCTGATCAAGTCCTATTAGGTGCTGGTGAAGTTAACTTGAATGTAGATGCTGGATTAACACTTGCACCAGTTCCAGTTGAGTTAGTAAGTTTCACAGGAGCTTGGAATGAAGCGAGCGATATGAATGAGCTTGAGTGGGAAACATCTTCTGAGATTAATAATGATTACTTCGAAGTAGAAAGAAGCTACGGAAATACTAAGGACTTCAGCGTTGTTGCTAAAGTATTAGGTAACGGAACTACTTTTGAAACTCAGTACTATGATTTAGATGATAGAAACATCGAGGAAAATGGAATTTACTTCTATAGACTTAAACAATATGATTATGATGGAACGTTTGCTTATTCAGACATCATCGCAATCAGAGTTGAAAGAGATGTTGATACTGAAATTTCGGTTTATCCTAATCCGAGTATTTCATTTGTAAATGTTAAGATTAAAGCTGCTAACCAAGAAGACATTTTAATTCAAATGTTTGATATGGGTGGTAAACTAATTAAAACAGAACGTGTCAATGCTGGAGATGTTCAGTATGATAATACAGTTAGAATTGACGTTAACGATTTACCTGCCGGGATTTATAATATTATAACAACGGTTGGAACTAAAATCTTTAATGATAAAATAAATGTTTTAGATTAATTTCTTACAAAGGCGATAATTTATTATCGCCTTTGTTTTTTTCATATGAGAAATTTGTCTTATTTATTATGATTTCTTTTTTAAGGAGTTCCAAGCAAAAAGATTGTTTTTAAGGAAGACTTTAGAATTTAGTTTTGTAATAAGTCCTATAAATCAGAAGTTTGTACGCATTATTTTTCTAATAGTTGTTGTTTAATCTGACAAATAGTGCTATATTTATAACATCAAAAAGATAATACTTAACTAAAGTATATAAGAACCAGGTTTCATTCTCATTATTTTGGGGTGTCGTTCTACTTAAGAGCACCCCATTTTTTTTGCCCCTATCTGAGATTTCCATTATTTTCCAAGATACCTCCTCCTAAATTATATTATCAATCCTTATTCTGCCATCATTGTTAGGATTCGTTGTAATTCATTAAGTGTGCTCACAGAGGCTCATTAGCTTGTAAGAGTGAGTATGGTCTGAAAAGAGTTGAGATTGTTTTAGATGCAGCGTAAAAGGAGAGTGAGGGGTAGGTTAATATTGATAAAGAACTTCAACTGATAAGTAAATATATTTCGCTAAATCAGGTTGCGAGTGTTGAATTTTAAACTTGACATAAAAAAAGAGATTACCTTTAGAGCAATCTCTTTTTTCTTCTTAAAGTCTCTTAACAATATTCATTAAAAGCCAACACTAAATTTTCGGCGATCATCTGAGCTGATCGTCCTTCTATGTGATGACGTTCTAACATATGTACTAGATTACCATCTTTAAACAACGCAATCGCTGGTGAAGATGGAGGATAGGGAAGTAAAAAATCCCTAGCTGTAGCTGTAGCTTCTGCATTTACTCCTGCAAATACAGTTACTAACTTATCTGGTTTACTGTCATTTTGAATTGCAATTTTAGCGCCTGGACGTGCATTAGCTGCCGCACATCCACATACTGAATTTACAACTAGTAAAACAGTTCCTTCGCTATCTGCTAAAACTTTAGAAACTTCCTCTGGAGAAGACAATGATTCAAATCCAAATTCAGTTAATTCTTGTGCCATTGGTCTAACCAATTCAAGTGGATACATAATTATAAGTTATAATATTAAAAATTGATAATAAATCTTAAATTCGCATTATCTAATTTATAAACCAAAATTAATGAATTTAGTTTCAGTATTTATAAATTGCTGCTTTTTAATGGTGTTTATTTTTTCTTGCACCAGAGATACAATTTCTGAAGTAGAAAGTGAATGTCTAGAAGTAATTACTTATACAGATCACATTCAACCTTTAGTTAATGGTACCTGCGCCTATACAGGATGCCATGTAGGAAGTTCTGCACCAGGAAATTTTACCACTTATGATGGGCTAGCTAAGTTTTTTGATAATGATCTCATAGAACGTGAAGTGATCAGAGATCGGACAATGCCACCTAATTCATCTACACTAGGACCCACTGAGCTTAGTGATGAAGAACTGGAGTTGTTTAAATGTTGGATACAAGCTGGTTATCCGAAAAATTAAACCAATTTATTATGTTGAAAGATTTACTTTTAGTCTTAACATTAATTTCTGTAGGGACTAATCTTATAGGCCAAGATCTCATATATGAGACTTTTAAAGATAGACGTGTAATTAACAATCATTCTGTCGAAACATTACCTAAAAGAAAACTTGATGTTCGAATAGGTCATAGATTTGGTAACTTGCTAGGTGAAACTGGAGGTTGGCAAACGTTTTATGGATTAGAAAATTCTACTGATATTTTAACTGGATTAGAATATGGTGTCACTGATGCAGTAGACATCGGTTTTTTTAGAACTAAAGGTTCTAGTGAATTAAGACAGAATCTTAACGGCTTTCTAAAAGCCAAATTGATGGCCCAGAATACAATTAATAACCCTATTACAGTTACAGTACTAGGAATGTCTTCTTATTCTACTATGGCGAAATCAGAAACAGAAGGAGTTATTTCTAGTTTTCCATTACCAGCACACAGACTTTCCTTTCATGCACAATTAATGCTTGCAAGGAAATTCTCACCCGGATTCTCATTGCAGATTCACGGAGCTTGGACGTATAGAAACTTAGTGTACGAAGAAGATCAGAATGACTTAGTTAGCGCTGGGCTTTCTGCCAGAATCCAGATCACTAGAGTAATGGGATTAATACTCGATGGAACTTATCCTTTCTCTAATCTGAGGGTTGCAGAAAATGGTTATTATCCAGCACTTGGAATTGGATTTGAGTTTGAAACAGGTGGTGGTCACGTTTTTCAGATTAACCTGACCAATGCAACAGGGATGAGTGAGACTGATTTTATTCCTTATACAACTAGTAATTGGGCCGATGGTGAGTTTAGGCTAGGATTTACAATATCAAGAATTTTTAATCTATAGTATTATGAAAAAGTTGTGGATGGGGATTGCATGTTCTTGCATTGTCCTAATGCTAAGCTTTATTCTTAAAGAAGAGCATTATATTTTAGATCAGAATTTATCTGTTAGAGAAACCTTAGAATCTCTAGGTGAATATGAATTGACAAACCATGAAGTAGATTCCTCTATAAAAGGAGCGAGTGTAGAACGTGGGATGGAAATTGTTACGAAAGGCTATACAAGAAATAAGAACGGAAGAAAGACCAGTAGAATTAGTAAGCATTTTGTTTGTACTTCTTGCCATAATATTCAGAGAGAAGATCCGAATCTAGCGGTTATAGATCCTCAGGCAAGGTTAGAATATACAGATGCTGTGGGATTGCCGTTTTTACAAGGAAGTCCATTGTACGGAATCGTGAATAGAGATTCATTTTATAATAATGACTACGAAAAGAAATATGGAGATTTAGTTTTTGCTGCAAGAGATGACTTGAGACAAGCAATTCAACTATGCTCCACTGAATGCAGTCAGGGAAGAGCAATGAAGAAGTGGGAGCTTGAATCTGTGTTGATGTATCTTTGGACGATTGATTTGAAAATGAATGATCTAGACATTGACAAAGAAGAAGAAATGCTCATTGCGAAATCTATTAAAGAGGAATCTAATACGAAAGATGCTGCTGATCTGATCAAGTCTAAGTTTTTAGTAGAATCTCCAGCGCACTTTATTCCGCCTCCAGTAGATAGAACTGAAAGAAAGAAAAGTATGGGCGACCCTAAAAATGGTGAGCTTATCTATAATAACAGTTGTATGCACTGTCATGATAATAGGAAATATTCTTTCTTTAATCTAGACCATTCTAAAGCGACTTTTAGAAACTTGAGAAATAATCTAGACAATTTTCATGAAAGATCTATCTATCAAGTATCTCGATATGGGACAAGTCCTGTAGCTGGAAAAAAAGCCTACATGCCTCAATACACGAAGGAGAAAATGTCGATAGAGCAACTAGAAGATCTGAAATCGTATATTATTCAGGAAGCTAATTAAAGTTCCCAGCCTAAGGCAGCCCAATCTTCCCAATAATCAATATCTGATTTGACGGGTAATAAGGCATATGATAATCCCTTGCTACTTAATTTGGCTAAGGTTTCTTCGAGTAGATTTTCTTGGCTCCAAGGCATGTCTTCGAAAATAAAGTTGTGGTTACTTTTCATACCTAGTAAATAGTACCCGCCATCTTCGGCTGGACCGATTACGGTATCGTGCGTATCTAAAGTTTTAAATGCATCCTCGATATCAGCTTGAGTTAAAGTAGCACAATCCGATCCTATTATTATGACACGGTCAGAAACTTTCAACTCGTCCGTAAAAGCACTACCCATCTTATCGCCAAGATTTCCATCTACTTGCATACTTTTTGAGTAGATATGGTCATCCCATATGCCTTCTTTCTCTATGGACTTATTGAAGAAAACAATTTTTTTGGCACTAAGAGATTTCGTAATGTCTCTTGTATAGGTTAATAACCTGAGGTATACTTTTAATGCCGTCTCATCCCCTTTTACTTTTCCTATTCTTGTCTTAGCCGTTCCTAAAATGGGGTTCTTCGTAAATATCATCAAACATTCCTTTACCATGCTATTCTCCTTGTAACGAATTAATGTTAGTGACACCGATCAGCCTGTCATACCGTGCTCCTAATTGTCTATAATATACCAGAATGGTATATTCATTTTCTGTTTCGAACCAATTCCCTTCAGTTAATTCAAAATGGGCCTCGTTTCGATCATCTACTGCGGCATAATAGTAATTGTAATAGCCTTGCTTTAATAGAATGTCAGCCTCGTAAAAACCTTTATCTTCATTATATGTTAACTGATTCTCTGGGTAATAATTCCATCCGGAAAATTCTCCTACTACATACAAATCGTAGCCTTTTAAATTGTAGTCAGATTCTAAGGTGAATAGGACATTCGTATATTCAGAAGTTGCTTTTCCATTTCTTGTTAAGGTCTCATAGTTCGGCACGAAAACACCATTCCCTTCTCTGTAATAAATGTAGTTTTTGGTTTCTCTAAATTTTTCCTTCTTCAATAAAACATCTATCGCATAAGTATTAATTTCAATGGCTTCGATCTTATCAGAGTTCAACTGTATATCTCTAGTATCAAAGTATCTGAATTCCTTCCCCGCAGGAAAAGTTGAAGTGCCGAATTTATTAAAATTGATCTGATCTCCTATAGCCGTTAATGGTTTAATATCATATATCGCGTTATCCCATCTTTGATTTTGTAAAATATGGACATAGAGCTCATTCATCGGATCACTGATATAGAACTTATTCAAGTTCAACATAAAATCAATTCTCTGATGTGTATTATAAAGACTTGCATTAAAGGCAGGAAGGACTTCACCGGTTATACTTAGTATTGGTTCTACCACCATAAACCTTCTTGTGATGATGACTAAGTTGTCTTCGTCTTCATCCATAACAGTAAGGATATAGTTTCCTGAGAGGTTCCAGCTCGTATTTCTATTCGGTATGAGCAATTCATAGTGCGTATAATCATGAATCGTCTGTGAAGAAAAAGTTGCACTTCTTATATCTTCTTCATTGAAACCTTCCAGATACTCTAATTCATCTATTTTAGAAGGATTCCAGTCTTTATCACAGTGCTGAATGGAATAGACATAGTCTTTATTTCCACCTTCCATATCATCGAAGCTTAACTTCAGACTTCCTGAAGATCCGAGATCTACAACAGGAAATGAAGTGGGCAGAGAAGAGTGATGAAATTTGACGCTTTTTATGTGTTCATAATAGACCTCATTTTGAATGGGCTGTGTCTGACCTATTAAACAGAAACATGAAAATAGAATAATAAATAATGTGATTTTCAAAGGAATTGACTTTACTAACTAGTACGTATTAATGAACCTAATTATTTTTTCGGAATAGAATATTTTATATTTTCTTCCGCCAAAAAACGTCTATCTGGCAAAACCAACCATTTCAGCTGGCCAGGTAGCAACATCTTTTGATATTTAATTTTATTATTTAGTTCAATGGTTTCACCACTCTGAAAAGTTCCATCTTTTGAAAATTCAACTAATTCGAGCACACTCGTTTTCGGATGGAAATAGAACAACCAAGTGTCGCTTCCTATTTCCGGATCGTAGGTTACTTTGACCACTTGATAAGGAACACCTTTATAGTCTAGAACTTGAATTTCTTCGTGGATAATGGTGCCAGGATCTCTAAGTTTCATGGGCATGCCAAGCAAATATCTGAAGTAATTATTGAACATTTTAGCTCGGTCACAATCATCACATGGCTTGCCATCATATATCACTTCTGAAGTATCTTTAGCACTGAAAGAAGTCATTTTGAACAGTTCGTTTTTGAGGTCCATCTGAAGAAGTCGATAACTTGTATCTACTTTATTTTCTCTTTCCACGATGGACGCTATTTCAATGTCTGCGTGCAGTTTATGCCAGTTGCCGGATGGATCATGGACGGCTATAGATTGAGAAATTATTTCCTCCGCAGAAGATTGGGCATGAATTATGCAGTTAGTAAAGAGAAGAGTCAGTAAGTAGAAATATTTATACATACTCAATATTAATAAAAAAAAGTCCTGGACTCTCTAAAATCCAGAACTTATAATTAAAAGGTTCTAATAGTTTCAACGGACTATTAGAAAACGCAATGAAAAAGATTGTCTTTTTCGGTTTCAAAACCCATTTAAAACATTGCAAATTTACTTGAGATTTATGGCTTAGTAAAGTGTTTAAAGACTTGGTTTGGTCTTGTATTAGGCACTCCTTTACATTTCCATCTTAGATTTGTACTCATCGAGGATATCCCACTGACCTTTTTCTGCAATTCTAGCTTGTATAGGCCAATTTAGAGGATCGATATTTTTATATTTTTTTCCTGCATGCGCAAGAATTGCTTTTAGATTCTTAATTTTTGTATTCGATAGATCTGAAAAGGTTACGATATCATGCTGATTTAAAATTTTCTGGATTTTCTTATTGATACCATATAGATAAGTTAGATCCTTTTCTTCTTCAATTTTATCAACTTTTTCAGAAATTATTTCAGGAATAATATCAGTTATTTTTTTCCCAGCATATTTTTCTTTGTAGAAATCATATTTGCTAGTTGCTTTCGATTGCTCTTTTTTCTTCGATTTCTTTTTCTTCTTTTTTTTCTTTGCTGGAGCTTCTTGAACATTGAATGAATGCTCTTTTGCTTTTTTAATGCTTTGTTCTAATTCAGAGAGAAAAACTTGGTAGTCATTAGTGTAATCTTTCTTTGGGACATATTGAGTAGCAGTCGCTTTCTCTTTTAAAGCTTTAATTTCTTGTTTCAGTTCAAAGTTTTCTTGACTCGCAGATTCATCGACTTTAGGTGTCTGAGAAATCAGTTTAATTTCCTTTCTTAATTCTTCTATTTCAGTATTAGTTCTAGAAAGGTCGCTCTCTAATGTATTTTTAGATACCAATTGGCTTTCTAATGCAACATTTGCATTAGAAGCATTTTTATATAATTTTTCCAAGTGTTGCCTACGCACTCTTTCAAAGAGTGAGTTGATAACCCATCCTAGTAACGTTCCGGATAGAAACGCAAGGACAGGAAGCCACTTGCAGATGAATTCCCACATAGAAGTAATTTGCATTTAATTAATAGCTCTGCCTAAAATCAATATTTCATAACTACTGATTTCTAGATAATGGACAATATAATTAACTAAGACCCTGAGTCGAAAGCTTATTTTATAAATTGGTGCATTTAACTAGGAAGTGTATTAGTTAAGATATAAAACAGTTAAAATTTTTCCGAAACTCTCTCTACCATTATATTAATACTTCGACTTGATAACTTAGAAAAGCCATGTTTTATATTCAAGTAAAACCAGCTAAATTATAGATACTTAAATTTTTGCAAGGCTTAAAACTCAAAATTCTACCTTGAGATCTGAATTATAGGTTAATTTAAGTTTCTTTGCATCATAATCTGTCATCGATGAAGAAATGGATCAAAGCTTTTCGCCTTAGAACCTTGCCGCTTTCATTAGCGTGCGTAGGGATGGGGAGCTTTTTAGCAGCAGGTTTTCACACCTTTCGTTGGGATGTTATGGTTCTGACCATTATTACAACATTGTTTCTCCAGATCCTGTCTAACCTTGCGAATGATTATGGAGATTACATTAATGGGGCTGATCATAAAGAACGACTGGGGCCTGCAAGAGCTGTACAATCAGGAGAAATTACTCCCGAAGCCATGAAGAAAATGATCATTGTCTTCGTTCTGCTTTCTTTAATTAGTGGAATTAGTCTCTTATTTATTAGTCTTGAGGTCAATGTTAAATTCTTATTATTCTTACTTCTGGGGATTGCTTCGATAGCAGCAGCAATCTATTATACGATGGGGAAAAGCCCATATGGATATTCAGGCCTTGGTGATATTTCTGTTTTTGTTTTTTTTGGATGGGTCGGAGTTTGTGGAACGTATTTTTTACACTCAGGTAGCTTTAATCCGATGGTATTGCTACCTGCAACTTCGTGTAGTCTGTTTTCTGTTGCGGTGCTAAATATCAACAATATAAGAGACATTGATTCAGACAAAGCAGCAGGTAAAAAATCTATTCCAGTAAGAATCGGTAGGTCTAAAGCAGTTTCTTATCACTTTATGCTTTTACTTCTCGGATTATTATGTGCCCTTGTCTTTGTCGTGTTAAATTACGAAGGCATTTGGCAATTCTTATTTTTGCTCTCGATACCATTATTTGTAAAGAATTACAATGCAGTGCGCACATACAAAGAGCCTAAATTGATAGATCCTTTTCTCAAGCAAATGGCTATATCTACCTTGATATTTGTTATACTTTTTGGGGTTGGATTTATCGTTTCCTAGCTGAAAGGTGCCCAAACATTGACCTAAAAAAAACTTATCGTTAAGATCATGTTATCCTTTCTTGTCGAATACTTTTTTTCTTTTCTAGGTCAATTTTTAACAGTAATTAAGAAAGAGATTTCATTAGAAAGGAATCATTAACTATTTCTAATTTCAGATTAACATTTCTATAGGTTCATGATGTTTGAATCTTTAATAAATTGACCTTAAATATTATGTAATTAAAAATTGGATATCATGTTAAAGAATAAATTTTTATCAACTGGTATCATCCTACTATTTACAATTACAGTTTCTTACGCAGCCCAGATAGAGGGTTTGTGGCAAGTGAATAGGTCGAATGATGTAGTCGAAATCAGATCTACTCCCGAAGGCATAAAAGCTCGTCTGACGAATAATAACAAATGGGATTACTACGAATCTATCGGAAAGCAAATCTATGAGGATAGACGTGGAAATCGTTATTATGTTAAAACGAGAGATCGAATTACTTGGGAAAGCAGAGATGGACGTCGCGTCTTAAATCTTGAAAAAACAAGAGGTAATTTTAGTGAACGGTCAGGTCGAAATGACTACAACTATAACAATACAGGTCGAAATAATCATGTCTGTACTTCCAGTTGTGGAGCATCGTGTGTTCATCGGGCGAATACCTTTGATAATAGCTTAAGTGGTACATGGACGAATCGGTGGAAAAATATGATCGCCTATGTGGAATATGATGGGTATAACTTGAGAATGAAAACGAATAAGGGGAGAAAATGGACAACTTATAGAAGAACGAGCGCTAGAAAATTAAAGTTCGAAGATAAGTTTGGGAATAGAATAAGAATCAAAAGTAATGGCGAATTAGAATGGAAGCGGTCAGATGGAAGAAGGGAAATAGAGTTTAGAAAACGATACTATTAGGAAATAATGTGAAAGCGCAGTGAGCTTTTTCAGCCTTAGCAAGAAATTGGTAAGGCTGATTTTGTATGTAAAATAATGAATAGGTCTCATACTAACATTATAGCTTGATTCGTATAATAGGCAGATTATACTCATCATCTACTCAATTAGAAAACCGACGAAGTATTCATGGCTAAAAAGAAGAAGGTAAAATTCATTGACAAACTTAAGAAAGTAGGTTGGAAGAAATGGGTTTTTATAATAGCATGCATTCCGTTCCTATTAGTGTTGTCGATTTTCCTTTTAGTGCGTTTCGGAGGACTGGGTGAATTGCCTACGGCTGAGGAGATGTCAGAAATAAGAAATCCTGTAAGTTCTAGTCTCTTAGATGCGGATGGAAAGTTGATCACAGAGTACTACATTGAAAATCGAACGAATGTAGAATTAGAAGATATAAGTCCGTACTTCCTAGATGCATTAATTGCAACGGAAGATGCTAGATTTTATAAACATGGTGGAGTAGATTATCGAAGTTTAGGTCGAGTTGCCATAAAATCTATTCTGTTGCAGCGAGGATCCAGTGGGGGAGGAAGTACACTAACTCAGCAATTGGTAAAAAACGTTTTCAAGAGAAAATCATACGGCATCTTAACTATGCCAGTGAATAAATTTAGTGAATTTATTGCGGCTCATCGCCTAGAAAATATATACAGTAAAAAGGAAATTCTGAAGCTATTTGTGAATACAGTTTCTTTCGGGGAACGGGCATTCGGTATCAATACGGCATCGAATAGGTTTTTCAACAAAGCTCCTAAAGACCTGACGCTTGCTGAATCAGCGACACTTGTAGGAATTCTAAAAGGTACCTCTTTATATAGTCCGCGCCGAAATCCAGAGCGTGCAAAAATCAGGAGAAATGTAGTGCTTTCGCAGATGTATAAATACGAATACATCACTGAAGAAGTCAAAAATATGGCTCAAGCTGAAGAATTGACCCTTGAATACATGTCTCCACAAGGAGAAAGGCTAATTGCCTATGCTAAAAATCACGTGAAAAAGGAGTTCGAAAAGGTAAAAAATGAATTTCCAAAGGCAGATGGTACGCTCTATAATCTATACACTGATGGACTGAAAATCTATACCACTTTAGATAAGCAGCTTCAAAGAGATGCTGAAAATATTGTGGCGAAAACGATGCCTGATATACAGAAACAGTTTTTTGCTGGGTGGGCGAAATCAAGTCCTTTTAAGGGAAGTACAAGAGCAATAGATGATGCTATCCATAAGCATCCGATCTATAAGAGGTTAAAGGCACAAGGAAAATCTAAAGAAGAGATTTTGAAGCCGTTTACGACAAAGGCAAGTCGGCGGGTATGGACATGGGAAGGTTATGAAGAAAAGGAAATTACCATTATCGATAGTATAAAGCACTATCTCACCTTATTACAAAGTGGTATGATGGCGGTAGACCCGAACGATGGAGCAATTAAAGTATGGGTCGGTGGAAATGATTTTGGTGAATTCCAATATGATAATGTGAGTTCTGCTCGACAAGTGGGCTCGACATTTAAGCCAATTACATATTTGCTAGCACTAGAGAAAGGAATCGATCCATGTACTTTTTATCCTAATGAATTAAGAACTTATGTGGATTATAAGGATTGGACGCCAGGAAATGCTGGTGGTGAGTATGGAGGATCGTACTCGATGCAAGGAGCATTAGCACATTCTGTAAATACAGTTTCAGTGCAGCTGATCATGGAAATGGGTGTTGAAAATGTGGTGAAGAAAGCACATGAACTTGGAGTAACTGCAGACTTGCCGAAAGTTCCTTCTATTGTCTTAGGAACTGCTGATGTCAATATGGTGGATATGATGAAAGTATACAGTGCTTTCGCGAATGGTGGTCACAGTATAGAACCTTATATAATTACGAAGGTGGAAGATTTCAAAGGTCAAGTTTTATACGAACATGAAGCATATGAGTCTAAGCAAGTGATTGATTCTGAAGATGCAGATGTATTGATTCAGATGTTGAAGAATGGAACTGAATTTGGATCAGGTCAGCGAATCAAAAGATATGGGCTGCCTGTTCACATTGCGGGTAAGACAGGAACGACTCAGAATCAATCTGATGGTTGGTTTATAGGAGCGAGTCCTAACTTAGTTGCTGGTGCTTGGGTCGGGACGGATGATAGAAGAATACATTTCAGGAATTTAGCTACAGGATCAGGAGGTCGCACGGCATTGCCATTAGTTGGGCAATTGTTTCACAAGGCATATGCGAATAAAAGAATTAAACCTATTCCTTTCGATACTTCGAATTTCGTGTTGACTTGTCCGGATTATAGTGAAATGGATGCAGCAGAAATGAATGAATGGAGGGTAGCGCAATTAGAGAGAAGGGACAATAGATTACTGGAAGTTTTAGAAAATGTTTTCACTGGTGACGGAAGGCCAGAGGCTGAAGAGGAAGAAGATAGACCTAGAAGGAAAAAATCGACTAGAACGAGAAGGAAGAAAAAGGAGAAGCTAAGTCTGAAGGAAAGGTTAGAGAAGATTTTTGGAGATGGGTAGGGGAAATAGTTTTTAGTTTTTTGTTTTAAGCTTTTAGGGAAGTACGAGTACAAATAAATCATTACTTGCCCTGCTTTTTCACGCACTAAAGTACGAGGTCCATTGATTTCCTGACAATCGAAAATAATTATAGAAATTTAGTACTTAGAAAACCACCCACAGGAGCCCCGCAGAAAATGCGGGACAGGCTTTGGGCTTCAGCCCGAGAAACTAATAAATCTTCAGATCCAATATATTTCCCATCTCATAGCAGATTCTACATCTAGGTTCATACTTGTCTTTTTCGCCTAGTACCACTGTCTCTTTTTCTGCACTTAATCGATAAGAATGGGTCGCCAGATTTCCACAATGAGGACAGATGGCATGTACCTTAGTGACATATTCCGCTACCGCAAGCAAATCAGGAATCGGCCCGAAAGGCTTCCCTCGAAAATCCATATCTAATCCAGCAATAATAATCCTCGCTCCTCTAATAGCTAGTTTCTGCACAACTTCCACCAACTTATCATCGAAAAACTGCGCTTCATCTATTCCAATTACACGAATGTCTCCACTCAATCTTAAGATGTCCATGCTGTTCTCTACCACCACAGAGTCGATGGCATTCTCATCATGGGAAACCACACTATCCACTGAATAACGATTATCTGTTTTCGGCTTGAAGATTTCTACCTTCTGATTAGCAAATTTTGCTCGCCTTAATCGTCTGATCAATTCTTCAGTCTTGCCTGAAAACATTGATCCACAGATAACTTCTATCCATCCACTTCGCTGTCCTTTAAAATGTGGTTCTAAAAACATAATTGTCTATCTGTTTGTTAATCGTCCCAGAAAACTCTGGTTTAATCGAAAATTTAAGGCTGAGGCCAAAATAAATTAAATTTGTTCAATATTTTTAATGTGAGACAAGTTATTATTAAACTAAATAAGAAGTACCGATTTTAATTGCGAAAAACAGAAAACATGGGTTTGAAAAAAGTAAGTAAATTAATAGAAAAAATCAACGTCCTTTATGACAGCCTTTTATCTATTGATGAAGAGATTTCAAGTATAGAAAAAGATTTATTACTAAATTATATTAGACAATTATACGAGCAGGTTCTAGAAATTGGTACCGAAGAAGCTCCGAAGAAATTGGCTAGAGAAGTGATGGACTTACCGAAAAGAGAAGAAGTCGTTGTCCACCCAGCAGTTGAGGAAATAGCTGATATTCCTACAGAAGACTCTTTCAAGGTTCCTCAGCCTGTAATGACCACTATAAATAGAGTAGAAACTGAGCAGAAGGTAGAAGTAGAGCAGAAAGTAGAGCAAGCAGTGGAAGTGTTAGATGAACCGATCACCATGCAAGGTTTAAATGAGGACTTAGTGGCCATGTTCGAAGTAAAAGAAGCTAAAGAATTATCTGAGAAGTTAAGCAATTTGCCTATTAAGGATTTAAATACAGCAATGGGAATCAACGATCGTTTTTTAACGGTTAATGAACTATTCGCAGGAGATGCTGGCGCTTTTAAAGAATGTGTAGACCACATTAATAAACTAGAAAGCTATGAAGATGCAAAATCTTACTTATTAACGAACGCAGCACAAACTTATGATTGGTCATCTGCTGAGAGACTTAAGAAAGCAGCTGGATTCATTACTTTAGTACAACGACGATTTAAATAATTGGACAAGAAAACAATCATAGACATTTACAACCTGATTAAGGTTCCATTAATCTTAGTAGGCGTGCTATGGCTTGTTCACATTGCCAAGATTAGCACGGATTATAACTTCGGTCGATATGGTGTTTTTCCTAGAGAATGGTCAGGATTGAAAGGGATTTTATTCGCACCACTAATTCACGGTGACTTTAAGCATCTGATTTCTAATTCAGTGCCGTTATTGGTCCTAACGACGATTATCATTTACTTCTATCGCAAAGTGGCCCTTCCAGTTTATGTGCTGATTTATATCTTGACAGGTTTTGCCGTGTGGCTTTTTGCAAGACGCAGTTACCACATCGGGGCAAGTGGAGTCGTTTATGGATTGGTTAGTTTTGTTTTCTGGAGTGGTGTTTTCAGAAGAAACTTAAGGTCTATTGTCTTAGCACTAGTAGTTACCATTTTATACAGTGGTTATTTTGCTGGAATTGTACCTGGTGAAGATGGCGTGAGTTGGGAAAGTCACTTATTCGGAGCAATAGCTGGATTAATTGTATCCTTTATGGTTAAAGGCATTGTAGAAGATGAAGATGTAAAAGAAGATCCTTGGGCAGATGAAAAATTAGAACCTGAACGATATTTCTTCCCAAGGGATATTTTCGAAAAAACGAAGGCGCAGCGATATGCCGAAATTCAGCAAAAGCAATTAGAGGAAAGAGCAAGAGTTGCTGCTGAAAAAGCAAGGCAAGCAGGAGGTTGGGAATCAAATAACACTTTACAATAAGCCACTTCTCTTTAGAAAAAAATCCAGAACTCCATACAAATTCTTATGGTCATTAGTATAATCGAATGATCTTTCAGAGAATAAATAAATACAGCGACATCTTCCTGCCCACCAAGTGAAAGAAGTGTGTAACTTTAACGACCGAATGAAGAACGATCGAACAGCCATAAAAACGATTTACTTTAGTATTATCGGGAATTTTACCCTTGCTATTATTAAATTAGTTGCAGGAGTTCTAGGGCATTCTTTTGCTTTAATCGCCGATGCTATAGAATCTACCACCGATATTTTCTCATCGTTATTGGTCCTTTTTGGGCTGAAGTATTCGAAGAAACCTCCTGATGAAAATCACCCATATGGTCATGGAAAAATAGAGCCGATTGTCACTTTTCTTGTCGTCGCTTTTCTGGTTGCATCAGCGACTATGATCGCTTATGAAAGCATTCAGAATATCCAGACCCCACATAAAATGCCTAAAGCATGGACATTGTATGTTTTAGCTGGAATCATATTATGGAAGGAAATTTCTTTTCAAGTAGTCATTCGTAAGAGCAAAGAAACACATAGTTCGTCGTTGAAAGCAGATGCTTGGCACCACAGAAGTGACGCAATAACCTCCGTAATGGCTTTTGTGGGTATTCTGATTGCAATCATGCTCGGAGAAGGCTATGAAACAGCAGATGATTGGGCAGCTTTATTTGCTTCCGGTTTCATTTACTATAATTGTTACTTGATTCTAAGACCAGCACTTGGAGAAATCATGGATGAGCAACTTTATGACGAACTGGTTCTAGAAATTCGGGGCCTTGCTAGGAAAGTGGAAGGCGTCATTGAAACTGAAAAATGCTATGTTCGAAAAGCAGGCATGAGGTATCACGTGGATCTACATGCTATAGTAAATAGTGAAATTACAGTTCGGGAAGGACATGAAATAGCACATAATTTGGTCGATTACTTACATGATCATATTCCTAACCTCGGCCAAGTATTAGTCCATGTGGAACCTGAAGAATATTAATTTTTTTAGGTCAATTTTGTCTCGTTAGCATCAAGAATAAGCCTAGAAGAATTTGATATATTTCAACTGAAACTCTATTCAACCGCCATAATTTTTGCGATAGCTGATAGGGGTAACCTGATGTATTTCATTAAACTTTTTATGGAAAAATGGAAGCGACTCATATCCACATTCATAGGCTATGTTGGAAACAGAATGATCTGTATGTGATAACATTCGAGCTGCAATGTTTATTCGATATTCATTCAAGTAAGTAAAGAAGGAACGGCCCATCATTTTAGTGAAAAATCTTGAAAAGGATTGTTCTGTCATGTTCACAAGACCTGCTAGCTCTTTGAGATATATCCTTCTTTGGTAATGTATGCTCACAAAGTCAAAAATCTTAGCTATTCTGCTGTTATATCCATTCGGCATGTCATTTTTGAAACTTGCTTCGGATAATGTAGTATAAGAACACGAAGATAGATTACTTAATAAACTCAGTAATTCAATATAAAGTTGAGATCCATTTAGTCTCAACAGTCCTCTTATGGAAGAAATCATTGGAGCAACTTCATGCTCACTAAAAATAATTCCCTTGGCCGCGATATTTATCATTTTAAAAACCCCATCTAATTCGGGAACGTTTGCATATATTTCTTTATTCCATTGAATGACGATAGACTTTGAGAGGCTATTTTGATCACTCATGTTTTTCCAGCAATGCGGCAAATTAGAACGAAGAAGCACCACTTCGCCGGGTTTATAAGCACCTACATAATCACCTATAAATTTAGTGCCAATACTATTTTCGATGAATGTTAACTCATGCTGCGGATGGTAATGCCACGGTGTTTCAAAATCTGTTTTTGCATATTGAAACGCAGTAATAGAATTTTGCTCTCCCAGATGAATAGGCTCTAAAATTGGCTTCATTGGATTAATATTTACATACTGACAACAATCATAAATAAGGAATGGAAGTTAACTATTATGATATAAAATAAAGAAAATTATAGATTGAAATGATGTAATAGATTATTATAAAGGTAAAAAAGTAAATACTTGTTGCTCGAAAAATTACCAATTTTGCTAAGATCGTTTTGCGTAATCAAACAATTATAATGACAGATGAAAAAGAATTTAATTGAAGACCCATTTGAAAAAGAGAGAGAAGAGAAAGGAATAGGAGAAATGAATGACCAGAATGATCAGGTAACCATGGTCCTAAGACACAGGGATGTTCGGAAATGTGCTCATAATTGGAAAGATTATACATCAGCTGCCAAGCCAGGGCGAATTGTTATTCCTTCAGAAGTTAATATTCGGGAAACTAGACAGATTCCATTTGAATTGGATCCACCGAAACATGGCCAATATCGAAAAGTAATCGAAGAATGGTTTCGGCGACCACTCAAGGAGGATTATCAAGAAAAATTGAAGAGTCAGATTGAATTGCTACTAGATGAAGTCATTGATTTAGAACAAGTAGAGTTAGTCCATGATTTCGCATTGAAGTTGCAGTCCAGAGCATTGACTTTGTTATTGAATACGCCATTCGAAGAATCAGAGACATGGATTTCATGGGGAACACATGTTTTCAGAAGTGAAGGAGAAGCACTTGATGGAGATAAGGCGAACATCCTTTATGATTACATTGACAAAGAAATAAAAAGAGCAGAGCTTAATCCGACAGATGATCTATATTCCATGTTACTCGCTTCGGCAGTAGAAGGGAAAAAATTGACCCATGAAGAAATCAAAGGTGTATTAGTATTAACATTTGCTGGAGGCCGAGATACCGTTATTAATGCAGTGACTAATACAATTGCTTATTTTGCAGAACACCCAGAGAGCCTAACACACATTAAAGAAGAACCTGAAATAGTTGGTAAAGCAGTCGAAGAATTGCTAAGGTATTTTTCTCCCCTAACGCAGATAGGAAGAGTTGTGAAAACAGATAGTCATATTTGTGAGCATGCAGTAAAAGCAGACACGCGGATTGGTTTATGCTGGGCATCGGCAAATCGAGATGCGCAAGTTTTTGAAAACCCGAATGAAATAGACCTCACTCGAAAAATGAATCCGCATGTGGCTTTCGGATTTGGGACTCATAATTGCTTAGGTGCGAGCCATGCGAGACAAATCCTAAGGATTTTAGTATTGGCCATAGCCTCTAAAGTGGAATCAATCGAAGTGCTTGATGGCGAAGAAAATATTGAAGAGCTCGGTGTATTTCGCAGAAAAGTAGGTTACCATAATTTAAATGTTGCATTTAATAAAATTGAAAATAAATAAGATGGCGAAAATAACTTTCATTACCAATGATGGTGAAAAAACCACGTTAGAAGGGACTTCAGGTTCTGTAATGTCCTTGGCAGTTGAAAATGGAATCAGTGGCATAGATGGTGATTGTGGTGGAGTCTGTTCCTGCGCTACTTGTCACGTACATGTGGCAGAAGAAGACATGGAAAGGGTAGGAGAAGCGAGTGAAATAGAAGCAGTTATGCTAGAACTTGCAGATGATGTTACGGAATTCAGTAGGTTAAGTTGTCAGATAGAAATTAGTGAAGGGATTGATGGCATCGTACTAACAGTAGCGGAATAGCTATCATGGATGACCCGATGAAAAGCCAAGAAGTTTGTGCCATTATAGGTGCCAGTCATGCCGGAGTGAATTGTGCATTTGCCCTTCGTAAAGAAGGATGGAAAGGCAAAATAATCATGTATGATGGCGATCCAGAACTTCCATATCATCGACCACCCCTTTCGAAAGCATACTTAAGCGCTGGAGATATTATGGGGTTAACACCGTTGAAATCTGAAGCGGCTTACCTGAAAGAAGACATCGTTCTAAGGCTCGGAACACGCATTAATGCCATTCATCCCAAACGAAAAGAAATCATATTGGAAAATGGAGATTCACAAGCTTACCATAAGTTAGTAATCGCAACTGGAGCTCGTCCCATCATTCCTAGAATACCTGGAATCGAAACTGCTACTCATTTATATCCACTGAGAACTGCTGCGCATGTGAATTGTATTCAAGAAGCCATTAAATCGGGTGCAGGAAAGGAAGTGGTAATCATTGGTGGTGGTTATATCGGCTTGGAAACAGCTGCTTCATTAAAGAAACTTGGTGCCAATGTCAAAGTCCTAGAACGGGAAGAAAGAATATTAGCAAGGGTCACAGCTCCCGTAATGTCTGATTTCTTTCACCAACTTCATACAGAAAATGATGTGGAAGTATTGACTGGTAAAAATGTAGTCAGCATTGAATCAAACGGAAATCAAAATACGGTTACTTGTGAGGATGGAAGCCATTATATAGCTGATCTGATTATTGTAGGAGTTGGAATTAAGGTCAATGTAGAGATGGCCGAAAAAGCAGGAATCAAGATCAAGAATGGAATTCTTGTGGATAATTCGGCTCGCACGAATGATAAAGATATTTATGCCATCGGTGATTGTACTTATCATTTCAATACTTATTATGATAGATTCGTGCGCTTAGAATCTGTACAGAATGCAGTTGATCAAGCTAAAATTGCTGCAGCCGCTATTTGCGGAAAGGAAGCCGGTTACAACGCAATACCTTGGTTCTGGTCTGATCAATTCGATGTTAAATTACAAATGGTCGGTCTCTCAGAAGGTTATGATGAAGTAATAATAAGGAAGGAGAATACAGATAACTGTTTCTCTTTATGGTATTTTATAGGTGATGATTTATTGTCGGTAGACGCTGTAAATAATGCAAAAGCTTACGTCTGGGGAACAAAATTTTTGAAGAGTCGCGTTCCGATTGACAAAGAAAAATTAAAAGATTCGACCGTAGACTTAAAAGCTATTCCTAAAGTATAAGTTGGTTATCAAGGTAAACAGAAATTAAATTTTTCATGGATTCATCCTTAACGCAGCAATGCTTTGATCTCCGTTCGGTACATCTTACCAATAGGCACTTCGTGATCCGCTATAAATATCCGATTGCCTTCGATGCTTTGAATATGTGACTTAGCAACGGCGAACGATTTATGCACTTTTATGAATTGGCTAGCAGGCAACTTTTCTAACAACGCTGAAATTTTATCTCTTATCGTGATGGTTTCCTCCGTCGTTACAACTTTCACATAATTACCAGCAGATTCTAGGAAAAGTATCGTCCTAATATCAACTTGAAAATACTTTTTATTAGACTGTAAGAAAATGCTTTCGGGTGAATTATCATTGGAGATAATGCTTCTTACTTCCTGTTTATCACTTGTTTTGATCGCCTTGTGAACCGCCTTTAGAAATCGCTCAAAACTAAATGGCTTTAATAAATAATCTACAATGTTTAGCTCGTAACCTTCCAGAGCGAACTCCTTGTAAGCAGTTGTTACGATAACTTTGGGTGGATTTGATAAAGTTTTCAGAAACGCGAAGCCTTTCAACTTCGGCATATTCAGATCCAGAAAAATGAGATCTACTTGATGCTCATTAAGATAACTCAACGCTTCTATCGCGTCATAGCAATTCTGAACCAGTTGCATTTCTGGTAGCATATCACCATATCCTTTGATGATATCATGCGCAATCGGTTCGTCGTCTATGATTATATATCTCGTCATACTTTATGAAGGGTTAATTGCGCCGTAAAAGTTTCATCATCTTTAGAAATATGGAGGTCGTGTTTCTTTTTATATCCAATTTCAAGGCGTCGTTTTAGATTCGATATGCCGATACCGCCAGGCTCATTTGTTTCCTCTTCCTCTTTGTCATAATTATTAATTATCGAGAAACTTATGTGCCCATCATCTGCGATCAATTCCATTTTAACGAAAGCATTATCTCTCAGTTTTTCAACACCATGCTTGAATGCATTTTCTACTAAAAGGATCAATAAAAGAGGCATGATTCGATAGCCTTCCGCATTAATGGTTGTATCGAATTTCACATCCACTTTTTTGTGATATCGGTTCTTGTGCAATTCTACAAAATTCCTCAAGTAGTCAATTTCACTTTCTAAAGACACCCATTCATTCTGACCTTCGTAAATGCTATATCGCATTAAGTCTGACAATTTTAGAATTAAACTTTGAGCTTCCTTCGGATCCTTCTCGACTAGGCCGTACAAATTATTGAGCGTATTAAAAAAGAAGTGCGGATTGACTTGACTTTTGAGATGAAGCATTTCCATCTTTGCCTTGTCTCTCTTGAGTTCAATGAGGGATCTGATTTGTGAAAAAATCCACCTGATGATCGCTCCAATTAAGAGCAAAGTGTAAAATAGACTGAAGACGATAAAGCCATCATCTTCTCCGAAGACATCATTGAAAATGAGGATAAGGATGCCTATTAGAAAAAGGATGGTCCAGAAAACCCACGATGGAATACGAGCGATTATATTTCTTATTCTTTTAATCAAATGATAGCTTTTTACCTTCCTAAATAATTTAAAAAGTTGCCTAATAATAGGGAATGTGTTGAAATTCTAATAATTGTTTGATAAACGCCTGATTCGGAAGCATGAAAGTCCGTTTTTATGTGATAAAGCTCATTTGCCACAACGAAGCGACTTTACCTACCTACAGAACGTCCATTGATCACATATTTTTGCCAGCAAGGTAAGTCGAATCTATGTTTGCGAGTATAAAACGAAAATTATATGGACAAACTAATCATTTCCAATTTAAGCAAAACGTACAAATACGGTGTCAAAGCTTTAGATAATGTCAATTTAGAAATAGGCAAAGGCATGTTTGGTCTGCTAGGGCCGAATGGTGCAGGGAAGTCTTCTTTGATGCGCACCATTGCCACACTTCAGGAAGCAGATGAAGGAAGTATTACACTGAATGGACTAGATGTGATCGCTCATAAAATGGAAGTTCGCAAAATCCTAGGATACCTTCCCCAGCAATTCGGATTGTTTCCTAAGATTTCCGCAATTGATCTACTAGACCACTTTGCTATTCTGAAAGGAATTACAAATAAGATTGAACGGAAGGAAATGGTAAGCGCCTTACTTGAGAAAACGAATTTGTATGCAGTTCGGAAGCAAAACCTAGGTGGTTTTTCTGGAGGAATGAAGCAACGGTTCGGAATTGCTCAAGCATTACTTAGCAATCCGAAATTGGTTATTGTGGATGAACCCACAGCTGGATTAGATCCTAAAGAGAGAAACCAATTTTACTACCTGCTCAGTGAAATCGGGGAAGATGCGATCATTATTTTATCTACGCATATCGTCGATGATGTAAAGGAACTCTGCACGAAGATGGCGATCATTAATCAAGGTAAAGTTATTCTTCAGGGAGAACCACTAAAGCTCATAGACCAAGTCAAAGGAAAGGTGTATCAGAAACTCGTTCATAAAAGTGAAATTGCCGAATACAGGAAAGTACATCATGTTATTAATGAGCAACACTATCTCGGCCAGCCGCTCATCCAGATTATAACTTCATTAGATCCTCCAGATGGTTTTACACCTTCTCAAGTAGGACTTGAGGAGGTTTATTTTTCACAATTAATTCAAGCACACAAGTAAGAGAAGATGTGGTACGAAATATTCAAATTTGAGATTAAGTATAGATTTAGGAGACCAGAGACTTATCTGTTTTTTGTATTCTTAATGGCATTCTCCATTTTCGGAGTTGATTTTATCTTTCAAGGTGTAGAAACTGGGCTGATGAAAATGAATGCACCGATAGTCCTCGGGAAAACCATGGGAGCCATTACTGGGATTTTTATGATTCTGGCTTCTATGATTATGGGTATGCCGATGATCCGTGATGACCAATATCAAATTACACCTCTAATCTATACTTGTCCTATAAAAAAGAAAGATCTATTACTAGGCAGATTTCTCGGTTCTTTTCTCATTTTACTGCTTATCTTTTCTGGGATTCCGCTGGGCATGATGATTGGTGAATTTCTGCCTTGGCATCTGGAATCTGAAATGCTGCCTTTTCAATTTTCAACCTATTTATATACTTTTTCGAGCATTGTTCTGCCTACTTTGTTTTTTGGTGCTGCGGTGTTTTTTGTAACTGGAACCTTAAGCAGAAATCTGCTAGTCGTCTATACACAAGGAATTTTTATATTCGTAGTGTTCTTGTTGACGAAGTCCATAACCAATGAATATGCCCAGGCGATCTTAGATCCTTTTTCATTGACCACGATAACGAATTTGACAAAAGAATGGGAAATAGCACAGCGGAATGTTTCACTCTTACCTTTTTCAGGTGTTTTACTAGTTAATAAGTTGTTTTGGGTGTTCGTCGGCGTTTTCGTGATGATTTTTGGGTATTTCAGATTTAGCGTTACCACATTTACCAACGCTAAGAAGACAAGTAGCAAACGTTCAAGAAAGGTCAACGTAGCAAAACAAAGTACTAGGAACCTGGATGTTATATTACCACAAGTCACTGTCGATGATGGGTGGAATGCGAAGTGGAAACAATTTATTTCCATGTCTATATTCTATGGGAAATCACTGATGAAGGAGACTTCGTTTTGGGCAATAGTGATCTGCGGTGCCATTATTATTCTGATCAATTCTATCAGCTTGGGGACCGTCTATGGAGTAGATAGTTATCCTACCACTTACTTTATTGTCGAAGAACTTCAAGAACTTTCCATGTATTTTTTCATCATTATACTTCTGTTTTATTCGGGAGAATTGTTCTGGAAGGAGAAAAGTGTGAGGATGCATTTTTTGCGTGATGCGAATCCTATTTCTTCGCTGATTATCCTTTGCAGTAAAATGGCAGGCTTAGTTGGGGTTTATATAGTACTTATCCTTTCCCTTATGTTTTCTGGTATCTTATTCCAAATCACAAAAGGGTATTATCATTTTGATTTGCCTGTTTATTTTGGTGGGTTTTTCATCGAGATTCTTCCGCTTTTATTAATCTATACTTTTGTTGCATTTTTTATCCAGTCATTGGTCAATAATAAATTTCTTGGGATCATACTTACCCTCTTTTTTATCATTGTAATGGTTGTTTTAGAAGTGATGGGTTATGATCATATTCTTTTTAATTTTGGAGGTGGAGGGCTTAAGTCGTATTCTGAAATGAATGGTTACGGTCACTTCATGACTACATATCTCTGGACAAAAGCCTATTGGATTTCTTTCGGAATGCTCTTGTTAATAGGTGCGTCATTGATAGCAGGTAGAGGAGCAGACATTGGATGGATAAATAGGTTCAAGCAAGTTGGGTCTGTCTTTTCGAAGAAGGCTAAAACATTGACCATTATAATATTTCTCATTTTTGTATCAATCGGTAGTTTTAATTTTTATCAGGCCAATATTTTAAACGAACACTGGACTTCAAAGCAAGAAAATGATTATAGAGCAAGTTATGAAAAGGAGCTCAAGCAGTTTGAATATTTACCTCAACCTAAGATCTCTGATGCAAAGATGTACATGGATCTATTCCCAGAGGAAAGAGCATACGTTCTAAAGGGATCCTACATGATGATAAATGAAGAAGACGAGCCGATAAAGGAGATTCATGTTCAGAAAATGCTGGAAAGCGGAGTCGCACTTGATAGCATACATTTTTCAGCAGAAACACTGATTGATAGCCAGTATCATAAATATGCTTACTACATTTTTTCTCTCGAGACGCCACTTGAACCGGGAGATTCGATTGTTATGAAATTCGATCAATCTTATACCTCACAAGGATTTAACATTACTTCCTCAGCTGGGTCGGTGTTAAATAATGGTACATTTATTCGGAATAATGAATTTCCGACGCTGGGGTATCAGGATAAAATCGAACTTAAGGATGAAACGGATCGAAAAACCTATGGATTGGCGCCAAAAGAATCGAAGGCTGAAATAGACGATCATCAGGAGTTGCAGCGGTCCAGATCTGGAAGTGATTCTAAAGGAATGACACTAGACTTTACGATCGGAACAAGCGCTTATCAAACTGCGATCACCTCTGGAGAACTCGTTAAGCAATGGAAAGAAGGAGCAAGGAATTACTTCCAATATCGAAGTAAACAACCGATCATCGATTTCTATGCAGTGTCGTCTGGTAACTACGAATTACTGCAGGATAGCTGGTCTTCATCGGATGGTGAGACCACCTCTCCAGTATTGTTAGAAATATATCATCATCCTCGTCATGATTACAACTTAGACAGGATGATGGCTGGAATGAAAGCATCTTTAGATTATTATTCGGTCCATTTTGCACCCTACCAATATCAGCAATTAAGGATTGTTGAATTTCCACGGTATGAATCCTTTGCTCAGTCTTTCCCTAATACCATTCCCTTTTCAGAATCAATCGGATTTATGCTTGATATTGACGATGAGGAAGATGTGGACATGACTTTCTTTGTTACGGCGCATGAAGTTGCACATCAGTGGTGGGGCATGCAGTTAGAAAGTGCCAATGTGAAAGGCAGGAATTTTATTTTGGAAACGCTATCTCAGTATGCTGCGCTTATGGTTTTTAGAAAACAGTATGCTCAAGAAAAAGTGGATCAATTATTAGAACTTCAGCGAGAGCTTTATGATAAGAAAAGAAAGCAGGCCAGTGAGGCAGAAGTGCCACTGAATCTTGTGGGGAATGAAGAATACATCTATTACAATAAAGGTATTCTGGCCATGTTTGAATTGCAAGAAATGATCGGTGAAGATCGAGTGAACTGCGCCTTGAAAGCCTTTATCCATGACTGGAATAGTGAAAGTGGAGAAGTGAAGTGGGAAAAAATGCGGTATGCCACATCAGCGGATTTGATCGATTATATTCTAGACGAGACACCTGAGAAGGACAGAAATGAGGTTTTAAACTTGCTCACAAAAGTGAAGCGTTAAGTTGGAATCAACTGAGAAGAGTTTAGCCCATTTCGAGATCCTTTAATTTACCGAGCGGTTCGTAGTCTGGAAATGACTTTTGGCCTTCATTGATAGTTTGCAGGAATAATTTATCCTGTCTTAATTGATAGTAACATAACGCCTGATTATAATAGATATCAGCTTTATAATCAAAGAATTGAACTGAATATTGAAAGAAATCAAGTGCTTCTGTATAATGTCCTAAATCATAAAGGATACCACCTATCTCATAGGCAATGTCTATGGGCTCATTGATATGGAAGTAGATATCCCATACTTGATGAAGGGTCTGTACGAGTCTTTCATGTTCGCTGTGAGTAATCGACTGATATAGCTGCTTGAGTCTAGGGAGGAAATTGATGAAAATGGTAGAATCGTAAGAGCTTAAACGGAGAAAAGCGATTAATTCTTGAAGAGTTATTCTGGATACATTAAAATAAGCAAGTTGCTTGATGCTGTTAAAATCATCAGGTCCAAAATTATTAACAAATTCTTGGTAGGCTGCATGGGTATTTAAGTAGGTTTCTCCTTCAGGTAGAAACATCAAACAGCCTATTTCAAGATGGAAATTGGAAAAGGAAGGAAAGAAAGTGGTACCTCCTTGCTTCTTGCAATAAGTATCTAATGCGTGAAAATTGACCCAAAGTGAAAAGCTACCGTGCGTGATGATATCTGGCTTTTTTCTATTACTTAAGTTTTTCAGCTCATGATATCCTTTGTCCATTGTTAGCAGTACCAGGCCTGCATTAGACAGCTCCTTAAGATTTAGAAGGCACTGTATGGATTTCTCAGGGAAGAATAAATAAGAGTCAGATAGTAGGTCTCTGTAGTTGTTCAATATTTCATTAAGAATCGGTTCTTTGTATTGTGGTTCACTGAATGGCTCATTATAGTAGGTCATTTCCATGTTAGTGAGCAAGTCCGTCGCGCTAGCACTTTCAGGATCAATAATGGATTCGATAGACACCGCACAAGAGGAAATCTCTTTATCTTTTATAAAGTACAGATCATTCGGAAGAGAATCAAAAAAGTAATTGGCTATGGCAATTATCGGCTGTTGTAATTCTTTACGCTGAATGGTTATCTGCGCATGACGCAAGTGCAGCTCCTCACTTTCTACACCATCGAAATAAGCCACATCTAAAGTCCCGTTTTGGAGATACTTTTGAAGTTGGGGATGGTGCTGAAAAAAGGATAGATTATCTTCTACGATATCACTGAGGACGAAACAATAATCTGGCACGTCCGTATTGATGGAGTCGACTAACTTTTCTAAGTGTTTAATAATATGAAATGCTAATCTCCCGTGCCCAGCGCCAAGTTCTAGGATATAAACTGTTCCCGAATTGCCTTCTTTTAATGCTAAATCTTTCAGGAAACCGAAGATGAGTTCAGCGTAAGTTTTACCAACTTTAGAGTTACTTGTTAACTGATGCGGAACAATGCCTTCACTCCAAGCTTTAATACCTAATTCTTGATAGAAATCTCGATTGAGCTGCCATATCAGACTTTCTGCAAATGGTTTTCTACTTTCTACTTTATAATTGTGGCTGGTCATAATAAGCTTTATTGGTTAGCGAAAAAAATCATTTCCTAACTTGCAAGCTTTTACTTGTTGGATGTTATTCCTTTAGCAGAAACCGACGTTACATATTTCTAAAGTTACTGTTTTTGCTAAACATTATGGCAATCATCTTATTGTTTCGATCGTGGAGATGTAATGGTTACTTATTTAGGAAAGGAATAATAGGTGCCAATGTTTTATTTTTTCTATTAAATCTAGTGATCATTTCTTCACGAATCCATCTCTTGGTACCTGATTTTTTCCTGGACTAGTTAGTAATAAAATTGTATCAAAAAGCAGCATAAAATGTCGTGTTTTTGCATTATGGAGAAAATATTGAAAAAAAAATATTTTTTTTTCAATTAAAAATGATCCAATTTTAAGAGCAAAAACAGCTCATAAATGACAACTAGCTTACAAAATAAAGGCCGTTTTTATATAAAAAGAGGGCTTTTGTCACAAGTTTGTAAAAACATATAGCACCTTATTGTCAATAATACAATATAATAATGCGTTTTGATTTATCAGAAACAAATTATATATTGTATATTGTTAGGGGTATTGAACTTTTAATACGTCTAATATAAAAGGGTGTTTTATAAAAATAGTTTAGGGTACAAGCGTCCAAGGTAAAAGATACTTTGGGCGCTTTTTTTATGCTTAAATAGGACATTTTAATGGTGCATTATGAATAATAATTGTATCTATTTTCATCTTTTCTTGGTCAATTAATGTATTGTTATATAATATATGATTTAGAAAAATGAAAACAATAAAGGATAAGCAAGCGAGCGCAATAAGATATTACGATCGATTTTCTAAGATCTATGATTGGATCTCTTCTGATTCGTATTATCGAAAGGCTAGAACATTGGCAATAGAAAAAATGGATCTAAAACAAAATCAGACCATTCTTAACATTCCCTGCGGAACTGGTCAGAATTTCTCTAATTTTCAGAATGAATTAAATAACACGGGTAAGATCGTAGGAGTAGATCTATCGGGAGGCATGCTATCGAAGGCTAAAGTGAAAGCGAAAAAGTGGAGCAATATTAAGCTTATTAAAGCAGACGCAACTGAAATTGATCGAGATTGGATTAACGAGTACGTAGATGAAGGCCTTGAATTTGATTCCATACTTTGTGATTTGGGGCTTTCGGGATTTCCAGATTGGAAAAATGTAATTGATAATTTAATCAATTTATTAAAGTCTGGAGGTAAACTGGTTATTATGGACTGGTATATTGAGAAGCCTAATCTTAGAGGCTGGTTTATTAAGTGGGTTGGTAAAGGCGAAGTGAATCGCCCATTATATCAATATATGGAGGGCAAAGTAGATCACTTCGAAGTCGATCATAGTTTCAAAAATGGAGAAATGTTCGTTGCTGTAGGGAGCAGAAATAAAGCTAGTTTGAGTTCTCAGAAGTAAAGATCATTTTTAATAAGTCTTTATCGTCCAGTAGCGAATGGATACGAATGAAAGATTTTTTTCTTCAGACCGTTTCATCAATCGATTTTTAAGCAACTAATTCTAAACCCTTGACGTTAGTTTAAAAAAATCGTATCTTTGTAGACGTATGAAATTTACAGCATTTATATTAACGGTTGCAATTCTGTTTCTGGCATTTAAGCCAGGAGTAGACCTTATTGCATTACCGTTTAGTGCTCAGCACAGTTGTTGTACAGAATCATGCGAGGCTTCACCGATGGCTGGCAATGCTGAAAGTGATCAGAATAAGGATGATTGTAACGGTTATTCATGCAATCCTTTTCAATCATGTGGAACAAGTTTTCTTCCAGTCTTAGCGTCTCTTGAGTCAAATTTGCAAAATATTGAAATTTCTACACAGAGAAATTTTTCATATCAATCAAACTATTCATCTTCATTTACAACTGATTTCTGGCAACCGCCGAGATTAGCTTAATAGCGATCATTCAACCCGAATTTATTCGGAATATTTTTTGTTATTAACTAATATAAATCAGTAAAATGAAAATCATAAAAATTTTAATCTTATCATTTGTTGCGATCGTAGCAACATCTAACTTAGCTTATTCACAAACAGCGTCTAATGCTTTGCCAAAACTTGAAGAAGTAAAAACATTTAAAGTAAAGGTGAAAGGTGTGGGTTGTTCTGCAGATGTTAAATCTATAGAAGAAAATGTCCAAAAATTAGCTGGTGTAAGTAAATGTAAGTCTATTAAAAAAGGAGCGGTTACTACTTTTGAAGTAACAATGAGTCCAAGTATGGTTACAGAAAAGCAAGTATTCGCATCTATCGAAGATACTCCTGGCTGTCAGGATCCGAAAGATCGACCTTACAAAGTTAAGCAGTAGAAAATCTTAGGAATAGGGATGTTAAATTGACATTCTAAAAACCATTAAATGTAACAAATGATGAAAATATATACCATCATTGTTGGTTTGCTATTTCCTTTTTTTATTTCTGCTCAGACCATCACTGGTAAAGTAACTAATAGTATGAATGAAGCACTAATTGGTGCTAATTTATACTGGGAAAATACTGGTCAAGGTGTGTCAACGGATGTAAATGGGAAGTACAGTATAACTAATAATGAAGTTAGTAGTCGACTGATTGCTAGCTACATAGGTTTTAATTCAGATACGATCGATATCAATGGCTTATCCGAGGTTAATTTCATACTTAAAGAAGCAAACTCCTTAACTGAAGTTGTTGTAAAAGGACAGCGAGATGGTGTGATTATTTCCAGTTTGAACCCGATTAAGACGGAACAGATAACACAAACGGAACTAGGAAAGGCGGCATGCTGTGACTTAGCGGGATGTTTCTCTACTCAGTCTTCAGTCCAGCCACATACCACTAATGTGATTACGAATTCTAAAGAATTGAGGATTTTAGGACTTTCTGGAGTATATAATCAGGTCTTGATCAATGGTCTACCGATGATACAGGGCTTATCATATACTTATGGGATAAGCAGTGTGCCAGGTACAATGGTAGATAATATTTACATTGCTAAAGGAGCAAATAGTGTATTGCAGGGTTATGAAAGCATCAGCGGTCAGATAAATGTATCAACCAAGAATCCCGATAATACGGATAAGGTTCTACTGAATGTATACCTGAACAGTTTCCTTGAGAAGCACTTTAATGCGAATTTTGCTTTTGATTTGGGTAATGATTGGTCAAGTCTGACGGCACTTCATTCTGTTCAGCCGGCTAATAAAATTGACAAAGACAAGGATAATTTTCTTGATTTACCAAAATTAACGAGGTACGCAGTATCTAATACTTTTAAATATAGAGATGCAGGAGAGTGGGGCTGGAATAGTAAAATCGGCGTTCGGTTTCTGAATGAGAAAAGAGTGGGAGGGCAAATTGATTTTGACCCAAGTACGGACAAAGGAAGTTCAGAAGTTTACGGTCAGTCCGTACAGCTGACTCAGCCAGAAATATGGACGAAGACAGGATATCGGTTTGATGATATAAGCAATCTTGCTTTTAATTTTTCGACGTTTTATCAAGACCAACAGTCCTATTTCGGAACGACGAAGTATGATGCTCAGCAAGTGAGTCTTTATGCTAATGCACAGTACGAGCGTAATTATGGAAACCATGTATTTAAAACTGGAACAAGTTTGAGATACTTGGATATCAATGAAGATATCGCATTTACGAATACTGATCTACCGAGGACCTTCGATGGGAATTATCACAGAAATGAAGTAGTCCCTGGCGTTTTTGCTGAAAATGCGATGAATTTTTTCGATTATCGATTAACATGGATTGCAGGGATTCGTGCAGATCGACATAGTGAATTCGGTACATTTTTTACGCCGAGAACCTTATTGAAAGCTGCTATTACACCGCAGACTGTTATTCGAGCGAACATCGGTACAGGCTGGAGAACGGTAAACCTGTTCAGCGAGAATATTGGTTTGCTTGTAAGTTCTAGAGATATTGTAATTGAGGAAGAGTTGTTGCCTGAGAAGGCCTTAAACTATGGATTGAATTTGACTCAGAAATTTGATACTTATAGTGTGTCAGGTTATCTAAGCGCAGATTATTATCGGACAGATTTCCAAAATCAGATTTTTCCAGATTATGACGCAGATCCATCGAAAGCTATTATTAAAAATTATACAGGAACCAGTGTCGGAAACGGATTTCAGGCGGAAGTATATGCAAGGCTATTCGAACTCGTTGAACTTAAAGCGGGCTATAATTATTTGGATGTGTATCGGATGAATGGGGAAACCAAGGAGTTGCTACCTTTTAATTCGAAGCATAAATTGTTAGGTACATTTAGCTTTAAGCCGAAGTCAAATAAGTATCATTTGGACTTGAATGCTCATTGGTACGGAAAGCAACGTCTTCCGAATACTAAGGCTAATCCGATTGAATTTCAGAGACCGGATTATTCAGAAGCTTATACTGTAGTCGGGGCACAATTTACCTATAAATTCAAAACGATGGAATGGTACGGTGGTTGTGAGAATTTGTTTGATTTTAGACAAGAACAACCGATAGCAAGTTGGGAGAATCCATTTGGCCCTTATTTTGACACGAGTTCAGTATGGGGACCGACTAGAGGTAGAGAAATATATATTGGTGTACGATATTACATCAAGAATAAAGATGAATAGATTTTAAGCGATTTATTACTAGTGCGAAGCCGATTATACCATGATGGCTTCGCATTTTTTATTTGAGGTAAATGCTACATTCGTCATCTGAGAATTTGTCTTTTTCATCATTCTGAGTATCTATGCAGTATCAAACGGGAAATGCATATGTGCGGTGTTATTATGAAGAAATTAAATAAGATATGAAAAGGATATTAACTGGAATACAGAGCTCAGGTAAACCACATCTCGGAAATGTTTTGGGCGCAATACTACCAGCAATAAATCTATCTAAGGAAGAAAAGAACGAATGCTTTTTCTTTATAGCAGACTTACATTCTTTAACGACTATTAAAGATCCGGAGATTAGGAAGACGAATGTGTATTCTGTCGCTGCGGCTTGGCTTGCCTTCGAATTTGATACGGAAGCGAATACCTTTTATCGCCAATCGAGAATCCCAGAAGTAACAGAATTATCTTGGTACCTGAGTTGTTTTACTTCCTTTTCCAGGTTGAGCCTTGCGCATTCATTTAAAGACAAAGCCAATAATCTTGCAGATGTAAATGCTGGCCTATTTTACTATCCTGTCTTAATGAGTGCAGATATCTTACTGTATGATGCAGATGTAGTTCCTGTCGGAAAAGATCAAAAGCAGCATCTAGAAATTTCAAGGGAAATTGCTAGAAGGTTTAATCATCATTATGATAGTGAAATCTTTATAGTCCCAGATGCTAGAATAGATGAAAAAGTGATGACTATTCCTGGGACAGATGGCCAGAAAATGAGTAAATCTTACAATAACTTCATAGACATATTTAAGCCAGCAAAACAGCTGAAAAAGGATGTGATGAAAATTATAACGGATACGAAGACACTGGAGGAGCCTAAAGATCCTGAAACATGTAACGTTTTCAAAATGTATTCAGCAGTTGCTTCAGAGGAGGAAATCAAAGCTCTGGCTGAAAAATACAGAGCTGGAAACTTTGGTTATGGACATGCGAAGACAGAATTGTATGAATTGCTTTTGACCAAGTTTGAAACGCAGCGAGAGAAGTTTATTTATTATATGGAGAATCTAGATGAAGTAGAAGCATTATTGCAAGCAGGAGAGGCGAAGGCAAGAGCTACAGCAAGTAAGGTGCTTAATAAAGTGAGAGAAACCCTTGGATTTTCGTAAATTAGCTAGGAACCCAGCTAATAACAAATGACCATTCCTGTAGGATTACTGCTTTTTCGATTGTTATGTGCTCCGATTATTTTAGCGATTGCGTATTTTGTAGGAGAGCAGGGAAGATTAGTCATACTTGTTCTTATGTACTTGGGACTGATCTCAGATATTCTCGATGGAATAGTAGCTAGAGCACAAGGTACATCATCAGAGAAATTTCGGAGAATGGATAGTCAGACGGACATGGTTTTTTGGTTATCTATCGGTTTCGCAACTTGGATTTTGTTTCCTGAAGTGATCGCTGAAAATTCAATGATGATATGGACGATACTCGCTATGGAAGTGGCTTGTTACGTCATAAGTATTGTTAAGTTTAAAAGAGAAACCTGCACACATGCCTTTCTATCTAAGATGTGGGGGCTTTTTCTTCTGGTAGCCTTTACGTCGCTAATTGGATTTGGTCATGCTGGGATTCCATTCCATGTAGCCATAATTCTTGGTTTAATTTCACATGTAGATCGCATACTAATTACATTGATTTTACCACAGTGGACGCATGATATACCTAGTTCTTATCATGCATACTTAATTCGAAAGGGAATTGATTTCAAGAGGAATCCATTTTTGAACGGATAGGATTGTTAGAATTCCATCTAAAATGTGATTCGGATTAAAATTTCATGACATTTTCGAGGTTAAATAGTACATTGGGGCTGGAATTAGTAATTTATAAATCAATTATCATATGTACCAAGGAATTAAACATCTACACTCTTATACAGCTTATTTAGCATTGTTGTTTTTATTAATTGCAGTAGGATATACCCTATATGGCTGGTTGGGGAAAAAAGAGTTTTCGAAGACGAGCAAAATGATAGGACTCTTAGGGTTGATCGGTGCTCACTTGCAGTTGGTATTTGGATTAATCATCTATTTTGTTTCGCCAGTTGGATTTTCTAACATTTCGGGGGATGCCATGGGAGATAAAATTTCTAGGTTATACTTTTTAGAGCATCCATTGATGATGATTATTGCGATTGTGTTGATTACGATTGGCTATTCAAGAGCAAAAAGAATGACGGTTGATGCTTCTAAATTCAAGAGCATATTTATCTTTTACTTTCTAGGTTTAATCCTAATTTTAGCAAGAATTCCATGGCATGCATGGGGAAAATAGGGTAGTATATTATTGGAATAATCACTTTTATGATCTTAGGTATAACCTTGAGTAGAAATTTGAGACCTAGGTATATTAAGATTCAACAGAACGAATCATTCCTTTACAAATGCGAGTATTTTATGATTTCCTGAATCATCGAAAATCTTTAAATAATATAGACCACTTATCAAGGTCGCCACATCTAATTTAAGTCCTTGACCAGTTTCTTTAAGTTGTGGAGAAAGTGCAAGTCCAGAAAGATTATATAGATTTACTTTTGAAATATTATTTAGGTCAATGTTTTTTATCAACAAATAAGAATGAGCCGGATTCGGAAATAGACTTATAGCTGCAAGGCTAGATAAATCCTCCGTTTCAGAAATTGTAATCGCAAGACATTCACTCGTATCAGCACACATCTCACTACTTATGATCAATGCATAATCCCCTGTTTCTGTTGGTGTAAATGCACTAGATTCCTCCCCAGAAATGATCATATTAGTAACGCAATTATACCATTGATATTGATTAGCATCTGAGTTGCTGACTAACATGCCGTTTTCATCTTCTGTAATCGAAGCTTCCAGATTTTCTATGTCAATGTTTAAAGTTAGTATACTGTCACAACCATTACTGCCAGTTAATATTTGAGTGAAAGATCCAGATGAATCATAGGTTTCGTCATTGATAGTAGAGGATTCGCATGCTCGGACTGAGATGGTTTCCTGTGTAGTGGAATTAATTTCTATATTCAAAGTTAGTGTACTGTCACAACCATTTTCAGCACTTAGATTCTGAGTGTATGTTCCTGACATAACATAAGTCTCGTCATTGACTACAATCGGGCTACAATCAGACAGCGATACTGTTTCTTGCGAAGCATTATTAATTTTGACAACTAAAAAGATAGTCGAATCACATCCATCTGCAGATTGGTAATCTAGGTTGTAGGTTCCTGATTGATTATACTGTATTCCATCGAATTCTACGATTTCACATCCAGAAATGTCCATGGTAACTTCTATATCTGTACAAACTGGATAACCTTCTATTTTTACCAAAGTGAAATCTGCATTATTTCCTTCATCGGACTCGCCTCCAAGCAGTATGTCTCCATTTGGAAGCAAAATTCCTTCACTAACATTATCATTATTCTTGATGTCAATTACAATTTTTCCATTGTCTCCGAAAGTAGTATACGGAGTTCCTGATGCATCCATACTTATGACGGCAAAGTCTTCAATGCTATTTAGGGATGCGCAAACGAAAATCCCCATGTCTTCACGAACAAGAATTTCGGCGGCATCATCGTCACTGCCGTAATCGAGAACGACTTTTCCATTGTTCCCAAAGTCCATGTCCAGTTGTCCCATTAAGTCATATCTGAAAATATAAATATCATCTGAAGATACTCCACCGCTTCCAGCAACCAAAAAATGATTCTCTCCATGCTGAGCGATATCATCAATAATATCAGAATTAGAAACATCAAAAACAATTATTCCATTGCTCCCGAAATCAAGATCAAGACTTCCATCTTCTTTCAATTTCACAATCACACCATTTTCATTTATCGAAACGGCGTCAGCTGTATTGTGAAACCAGCCAACCGCATAAATTTCATTATTTATAATGGTCCCTTCTAAAAATCCAGTCCTAAAACTACCGATTCCAATGGTGCTAATACCGTTTTCACCGAAACTATTGTCTAAGTCTCCATTCGCTTTAAACTTGACAATTACTCCATCCTCCGTGGCCGTATTGAAAACGTATGTTCGGCCGAAAACGAATAAATTCCCTTCGTTGTCTATCGCTAATTCAAACCCGAGAAGTCCGTTATTAAGAACTGCCGTTGTTTTTCCATTATTCCCGAAATCCATTATTAGATTTCCATCGATATCATATTTTAAAACAACAATTTCAACTTTAGAAGTAGAAAGATTAAAGTTAGTACCCACCACAAAAATTTCATCGTTACGAACCACGACACCTTGAAAATCATTTGTCGTGGAATTGTTAGTGTTGATCTCTACTTGCTTAGACCATATAAGTTCACCAGATGCAGAAACTCTCATGATAATGCCGTCATAAGTATTGTCGTACAAATATCCGCATGCGACAATCGATCCATCTGAAAGTAAAGCTAGATCTTGAATCTCATCATCATCGGTGAGGTCTAAGGTAAAAATTCCATCCTCACCAAAGTCAGTTCTTAAGGTTCCTGGTTGCCCATATAAGCTGAGTAAACTGAGACAAAACGTAATTGAAGTAAGTAAAGGTGTAATTTTCATTGTATTATAATTTGTTACAAATATCACTTCTAAATTACCACAATTAAATATATGATTCCCTGTATTTCTTAATTAAAAGCCGATACATTCCTCTATAGGTTTTCCTATAGAATAAGCGACAGATTATTTAATTTGTGCTGTTTTTAACCTTTATCAACTTCCCATTTTCTTCATCCGTTAGAACGTATAAGTAACCTCTCGGAGAAAGAATGGCCTTCCTTAATCTTACCCGATCATTGATGAATAACTCCTCAGCAGCCACAACTTTATCATTGTCCAATTCTAACCTCCATAAACTCCCTTTGCTTAAACCAGGCACAATAAGATTCCCTTTCCACTGCGGAAACTCACGACCTTTATAAAAAGTCAAGCCAGTAGGTGCAACAGTTTGATCCCAGAAGTGTACAGGATCTTCGAACGTTAATCCTTCTGAAAATTCAGGAGCATAATCAGCTGTGCGATATCGGCCACTGGTCTTGTAAGGCCATCCATAATTAGCTCCAGCTTTTAATTTATTTATTTCATCGCCTTGTAAGGTTCCATGTTCGCTAAACCATATTTCTCCAGTTTCAGGTTGTACAGCAAGGCCCTGCGATGCTCGAATTCCTAGGGCAAATAATCCTTTGATCGCATTTGGCCCGAAGTCTGGATTGTCTGAAGGAATCGTGCCATCTAAGTTAATTCTGATAACTTTCCCACGTTTATCCTTAAGGTCTTGTGAAAGTGGAAGTGGTGGATTGTTCTGCTCGAAAAGGTTACGCTCTCCAAGTGTAATGTATAGTTTCTCATCTGGTCCGATGATCATTCCTCCTCCATAATGAAATAAGCCATGTGAGTATACACCTCCTTCAAACAAGGTAGTCATGTTGCTTAATTGGTCATCATTGAGACGTGCTTTAATTACCTTGACTGCGCTTGCTCGCTGTGAGTTTTCTGCGGCATACGACAGGTAGATGAATTGATTGTTTTCAAAGTCAGGATCTAGTAAAATTTGGAAAAGGCCAGCATTGTAGGTTTGAGATGTTCCATGAGCGCTTGGCGGAAATGTACCCCAGACGTGTTTCGACGTGTCTATCATCACCGCTTGCGCAATGTCTGTAGGTAAGCCACGAATAGCTATTCTTTCGCCACTTTGCAGATTAGACTTAATTAATCCGCCATCTTTTTCAACGATGATGATTTCATTTTCATTGATAAAAGCCATGCTCCACGGTTTCTTTAATCCCTCTAGTATAACCTCTTTCACAGGGTGGGGCTTGGCTTCTTGTGGCGTTTTTGGAATAGGAATGGCATCGGTACATTTGCTTACAATTTTCCAGTCGGTACCTATTTTCTTCAGCAACAATAGATCGTAGTATCGTCTTGAAAAAGAAGGGATATCCACTTCTAGTTTCGCATAAGCAACATTTTCTACCACATCTAGCGAAATGAGTGTGCTGAATCGTTGATTTTGTTGTCCACGTCGTCCATTGTTATAAAGCGAAGCATATTTTTCCACGGAGTAAACCATGAGGGTATCTGCATCATTATACAGAAACATATTTGTTCCAGGTAAAAACGCATTAAGTATCTTTTCAGGATAGTTGTAAGTTGTACCTTCTATGAAGTCATTTATGGGCTGATACACGCCCTCATTTTTATCATCTTGAGCGATAGAATAGCATGGTATGATCAATAGCAAAACAAAAATTCTTAACATCTTTAATTTTTATTTCAATATTAGTTGAATTTCCAGAAACCTCGTTAGAATAAAGGTTTGAAGGAGTGCAGGATGATCATTTGGGAGTAAAAACTAGGCCGTTTGCATGTTTTTCTTGAATTGTGCTGGAGTTAGGCCAGAGATTTTTTTGAATGCTGAGAAGAAAGAAGATTTAGAATTAAAGCCTGCTTCATACCCGATTCCTTCTAATGAAAGGTCCGACCTCAGGTGAATCAATTTCATGGCTTCGTTAACACGCATTTCGTTTACAAAATTGGAAAACCCATGGAGATATTCTTCATTCAGAAGCCGTGAAACCATATTCCTGTTTAATTCTACCGCGTCAGCTAAGTCATTTAATTTCAATTTTGGATTCAGATACAACTTCTCCTCTTCCATTTTAGATTTGATCTTAAGTAACAATTGATCTGCATGATCAATAGGCTCAGCTGCTGCTTTCGTTTTTATGCCTATTTCGCCTTTGTTCAGTACAACATTGACCATCATATAATAAAAGAAAATAGTGAAGGCAATGGCTCCCCAGATGTAGGTGAACCCATGAATAAATAAAGCGCACTGGAAGGTAATGGTGATAAAAAGCACTGCAATCGTAACGACGAATAGTGGAGATTTAATAAGATTCCGAATGCCTTCCGATTTGTATTGCTTCATTAATACACTGAAACCTTGCAAGGCACCTAACACCACAAAGACACTCCACACGCCATAGATGTAATAAATGTAATATCCATTCCAGATTTCTGGGTGATCTCGATAAGGAAAGATGAATCCACCGATAATAATAATGCTGCTCAATATGCTGATGAGAACGATGTCTTTTTTCCTGAAAGTAGTCGCCTTATTGACGAACGATTTTACATAAAAGTAGAACATGGGGCCGATAAAAATACAGGCCGTTAATCCGATCTGTAGAATGAGGCGATCCACGGAATGATCAAAGTAATAAAATACGGACTTCCCAATTCTAAAACTCAAAGCCACCAACAAAGCACCTAAGTAGAATTGTTGCGGTAAGTTTCTTCTTTTGACCATCAAGAAAAGACCCACTAAAAGTCCATTAACGACTCCGATACTTGCGAAAAGGAAAAGAAGTGAAATCCAAATATTCATTTGATCAAAAATTCGAAATAAAGTTAAGGTATTTTTTTGTGTTTAATTTAAGCTTTTACTTTTGCAGCCATCAACTTATTCCAGTTTTTATGTCTCATTTTGTACGAATAAACTAAAAAGTAAGATAGAAATGATGTTAATACACCGGCATATAATATTACAGAATCTGTATAGGAAATTTCCTTTTCGTTTATTTTCTTAAAGGTCAATGTATGGTCCCATACTTTGCAAATGTTATTTTTTTCTTCGGTTTTGATCTCGGTTTTCAGCATATCAATATGAAGCACTTTTATATGATGAACTCCCCAGATATTAAATAAGCCGAAAGGTTTTATGATTAATTCATAATTGAAACCTTCTTCCCAGAGAGGAGAGTCTATATTTTCCTTGACAAATGTAATCTTAGCAAGTGGTTTAACAATCTTTAAGGTATTAGCTTTGATTAATTCTTGGGTGAAAAAATTGTCCAAATCAACATTGAAGTTACTCGTTATGGAAACAACTTTAGCTGACACTTCCACATTCTTGTATGTTACCACTGTATTTTCTATACTCGAAAACTGTTTCATTCCTACAAAGCTCCGATATTTTCAAATAATAAGGTGTGTTGTTCTCTGAATACTTTCTGCATCATGGTTTTGATGGGCAATATTGAGTTGAAAGATAAGGCTTCATTAACAACGGTCATGTTGTTTTCAGCGGTCAATGTAAAGGACATTTCAACTTTAGTAAGTTTCATAACGACGGCACGCATAATGACAGTTTGATTCGTTACCTCTTTTTCTACGCTTACTGGATACTTAAAAGAAAAAGGGATGAACCCGAATTTTAAAGTTTCGTAGACCAAGTATTTATTCCCTTCTAGGTGATCTATTTTACGGATTACAGGATGCACCTCCACAAATTTCTGCATATTTGTTAAGTAGTCAAAAACGATCTCAAGCGGTTTATCTACCTTAAAGAATAAGTTCATATTTTGGTTTTAGGTCAATTTTTAAATACTAGTATCTTCATAAAAGTACTTATTGCTTGACAACTTTATAAATTACGTCCTGTTTCGTCACAGCATTATAAGCTTTTATAAAGTAAGAACCACTTGGAAATTGGGATATATCAATCTGATTACTTGTTAATTTTTGTTGCAGTATTTGTCTTCCCTTGAAATCAATAATCTTTACCGAATAATTATTGAAATCTGAAAGGTCTAAATGGATAAGACCATTTGTTGGATTGGGATAAATATTGATCTCATCACCTAATTCGATGATTTCTTTTAATGCGCTTGTAGTCGTGAATTCATAACACCCGATATCTACATGTTCTCCTTGAGGTCTGGGAATATTATTTAAATCAAACATGGGCGCAACAGCGTCTTCTCCGCTATCGATTAAGCTGCTACTTGCTAATAAGTGGAAATCAATATGATCTACATCTACAAAATGATCACTGTATTCGGTAATGCTATTAAGGACAACATTACTTCCTAATTCGCCGTCTACCGTGAATTTGTTAGCTACATTATTCTTTACGATACACCCAGAACTAGGTCTTTCATCTTTATGATCGGCGATCATAATCCACGAGCCACCTGGTGCCAGTTCAGGACTTGGGTCTAGGATGGTATTGTTAATAATCATGCAATCTTTCGCGCCTAATAAAGTGATTCCATGCCAGTGGTTAACGATGATTAAGTTGTTCTCGATGATCCAGTTATTATACATCCCATCGAAACATCCGATACCTTGCAATGGCCCGGATAAAGGTTGATCAGGATTCTCCTGATTGATGATGGTATTTCCTCGTACGATATTGTGATCTACCACATATCCATTCGTTGTGAAAGATTGAATACCATCATCATGATTATCATCAACATTGTAACAATTCTTGATTAGATTCCCTTGGAAAAGGCCATACGATCCAAGTATTCTTAACCCGTCGCCTGAAAAATTGACAATAGAATTGTTAACGACATTAATATGATCTCCAACAGCAGAAATTCCCATGTCAACATTCCGCACTTCATTATTGATCACATTAATAGAATCGCCCTTCGCATATATTCCATTACTTACTTTAGTGAGCCAATCATCTGCTACTTCCCAAGGGGCATCTGCACTGACCACTTCACAATTGTAAATTTCTATATCTTTCGCTGGTCCATGAAAGTTGTGGGATTCAAAAAATACGAGGTTCGAATTGATGAAGTTTCCATAGGGCTCGGAGCTAACTTTTAGATTTTCGAACTTCCATTTGGAACCTGATTGAATATGCAGTTGCTCAAGGACAGGTTGCTCATTTTCACCTCCCATAACTGTTATATAGTCCAAGTTGCTGTAATTTCTAATGAATATATTTCCGTGGAGTCCGGATTTTAGGAGGAGTGTATCTCCAGCTTTTACTGGAGCGCCGTTGTTTTTCACGCTTAGAGAACTCGTCAGCGCGTCATAGGGGAGGGAAGTGTATTCGTAAGATTCGATGAGCTGATGATCAATGACTTCCGCTAGTGTAGACCATGGCGAATCAGGAGAGCCATCATTGTCCATGCTTCCGATGCTTGGATCAATGTAAAAAATGGCACTATTGCAGATTGTAGGAACAAGGCAAAAGTATATAATGCAGCTTGTGAGCATTATAATATGGAATGGGTTCTTCATGTGGTATCTTCTTTTAACACTACCAAAGCTAAAGAATTGAGAATAGATTCTTCCTGCTTAAATTAGATTTAATAAATTTTCGTCGCAGTGCGTATTTTTATTAATTTAGAATCAAATTAGAAAAATCCTCTCGTTCTTCAGGTTTAGGACGATTGGTCAATTTTTCGAAATTTGTAAATACCCCAAAACTATGCCCCTAAAGTTAGCTTTCATAATTCTGTCTGCCATTCTTCTGTCTTCTGTTATCTGTAATCGTATTAATGCTCAGATTCCTGGCAGATACCATCAAGAAGTATTTGCTAATGTCACAGAAACCAATAATATTCAATTTAGCACAGCGGTTCCTCAGCCAATAAATGAATGGGATATACAATCACTTTTATCTGGAGGTCTTCCATTAAATGTTAAAGAGTACGATACGGAAAATGTTAATTTGAAAATGGATATTTTCGAACCGAGTGGTGATGTTTCTGAAAAAAGACCATTGATAATTATCTGTTTTGGTGGAGGTTTCTTGAGTGGGAGTAGAGATTACTGGAGCATGAGATTGCTGGCTCAGGGCTTTGCTAGAATGGGTTATGTGACTGCTAGTATCGATTATCGACTAGGAATGAATATTTATGATAAAGATCTAGGGGCAAGGTCAGTGTATCGAGCTGTTCAAGATAGTAGGTCTGCTGTTCGATATTTCAAAGCGCATGCTGCGGAGTATAATATTGACATAGAGAATATTTTTATAGGAGGACATAGTGCTGGAGCATTTGTAGCACTCCACAATGTATACTTAGATAAAGATTCAGAAAGACCATTCCCTACTAGAGGAGGAACGCAGGATGGAAATGCCTACCCAGATCTGGGTTGCTTGGACTGTGTAGGAGATAACTTATCATTTAGTGGAAGAGCAAAAGGAGTATTCAGTCTGGCTGGTGCTGTAGGTGCATTGTCTTATATAGAACATGCTCAAGAATCTCCTCCGATTATGTTTCATAGCTCTGATGATGGAACAGTCCCATATGGAACTGGGAAGCCATTTTCAGACTTAGCCTCCATAATTATTGGAGAAGATTTTCCGGTTGTGCATGGTAGTTCTATTATTGCTAAGCGTTGCGATACCCTAGGGCTGGAATATGAATTTAATGCCTACACGAATCGCGGACATAGCGTTCATGAAAATGGAAGCGTGGCATTGCATTCGGATATCATCCCGAAAATAAGCAATTGGCTGTATACTAAATATTTAAAACCCGAAGACGTTTCTTTAGAAGGTTATGCCGATATCTGCCCCGATGATTTATTCCAATCTTATTCACTCAGTAATTCCGCCATTAAATATTTTGATTGGCAGATAACAGATGGTACAATTGTAAATGGAAGTACGACTGATGCGAGCATTACTGTAGAGTGGAATCCAGAAGGCAGCAATCATAAAGTAGAACTAGTTCCCTACACCGAAAATGGAAGTGAAGGAGATAAGCAAACTTTTTCCGTAGCGATTCATGATGGATCTATGAATCAGTGGATCGGAAATGGTGGAGAGTGGGGCGATGCAAATAATTGGTCTAATGGATATATCCCTTTGCCATGTGAGCATGTAGTCTTTGAAGAAAAGAATACCGTAACGGAAATAAATCTACCGCCCAATGTTAGTGTATCATTGCTTTCTCTGATGCTAGGAAACAATATCATTTTAAATATTCCAGAAGGCACATCTTTGAAAGTCAGCAACCAATAGCCCATTATTGAATTAATGTTAATTATATTTATCGCTTGGTTTATCTAAATTAAGGCATTAACTAGATAAAACCTCAAATGGGTGAACTATGATAAAAACAGCATTGCCATTTATATTACTTCTAATTTGTACACTAACATTTGCACAAAAGCCCTACAAGGGTGCTGAAGTCTTTTCGAAGGACAAGGTTTTGTATGGCAAATTTGAAATGAACATGAAAATGATAAAAGGGAGTGGCATGTTGTCCACCTTTTATACGATCGAACAAGGTGACAATGATTACTGGGCGGAGCTTGATATTGAAGTACTTGGTAAAGATAATGCCCAAGTCATGTCCACTAATATATTCACAGACAACGAAAGTGGAGGCCTAGATCAAAGTGTAGAGGAAATTCACGTGGATTATTCATTAGCCGATACGTTTCACACTTTTACTTTAGAATGGACTCCAGATTATATTGCATGGTTCATCGATGGGGTAGAACATAGGAGAGAAACGGGAGATGTGGTTAATCATATGACGGTACCTCAAGGGTATCGATTCAACTCATGGGTATCTTGTTCTCCAGGTTGGGTAGGAGATATCGATAGAGATGCAATGCCAAGTTATCAATACGTCGAATGGCTAGAATATTCTAGTTATGATACGGCTACACAGGAATTTACCTTAGAATGGCGTGACGATTTTGATAATTTTAATTCTTCACGATGGGCGAAAGCGGAATGGACATTTTATTGTAACGAAGTTGATTTTGCGAAAGAAAACGCTTTTATTGAAGATGGTAGATTGGTTCTGGCAATCACTGATCCCAGTGCCCCTTCAAGTATTTTGGAAGAACCGATCCAGGATTATTTTACTACAAGGTATAATGCAGCAAGTGATGAAATCTTAGTTAATAGCTTAGAAAACGGTAAGTATAAAATTCAACTTTTTGATACAAGTGGTAAGCTTGTGATCGCAAAGCAAACTGATCAGTCCTACTTTTCTATTTCTTGTTCTAATATCCAAAGCGGTTTATACATCATCAGCATCAATCATAATGGCAAATGGTTTAGCCAGAAGATATTTGTTAATTGATCTAAGCCAGAAAAGGAAATATCCAATAAAAAAAGTGGGCAAAATTTAAATTTTACCCACTAATATTTATTTCTTAAAAGTTAATTATAATCTAAGAACTAAGAATGCTTTTCAGCTGCAGCTCTTACGCTACCATGTTCCATCAGTGCTTTATTAGCTGCCTCGTATCCTAGACCTGTTAGTTTCATCACCATTTTAGTGCCTCGGTCTATTAATTTAGAATTGGACAATTGCATATCCACCATCTTATTATCGACTACTCTTCCAAGTTTAATCATGACAGATGTACTGATCATGTTTAAGGCCAATTTCTGAGCAGTACCCGACTTCATTCGCGTACTTCCAGTTACAAATTCTGGTCCTACTTGAATAACTATTGGAAAGTCAGCATGATTGATGATCGGTGCACCTGGATTACACACGATACAACCTGTTGCAATACCTCTTTCTTGACATGCACGTAATCCACCAATAACATATGGTGTTGTTCCAGAAGCTGCGATTCCTACTACGGTATCTAATTCTGTGATTTGGAATTCATCAAGATCTCGGATGGCTTGTTCAAGATCATCTTCTGCATCTTCTACTGATTTTCTAATCGCGGTATCTCCACCAGCTATAATTCCAACTACCCAGTCAAAAGGCACTCCAAATGTAGGTGGGCATTCTGACGCATCAAGAACACCTAGCCTTCCTGATGTTCCAGCACCGATATAAAATAGTCGACCGCCTTCAGCCATTTTAGGAACGATGCTGTCAACAAGTTTTCCTATTGCTGGAATTTGTTTTTCAACAGCTAGTGCAACTTTTTGATCCTCTTTGTTCATGTTCGTAAGAATCTCAGAAGTTGTCATTTTATCCAGATGCCTATATATAGAGTCTGTTTCTGTAATTTTATTCATTTTTCTTTGATATGATTAATAATCCTATTATGGTAAATAAGGCATTCAGCCCTAAAATTGTGTTTCCAAATTTAAACCCGCCGAATAAATCAGCAGAATAGTAGTCAATGATGAATGTTAGGAGTGGGGCTATTAAACATACAGGTATGGTCCATTGATCCATAATCTTTCGTTTAGATACAATTCCAAATGTGAAAAGCCCTAGGATAGGTCCGTAGGTATACCCTGCAGCTTTGAAAAGTTTATTGATTATGGCGTCATCGTTTAACGCATTGACAATTAAAATAATAAAGAAGATCAGGAGGCTGAAACCAACATGAACCATCATTCTTGTTCTTTTTTGCTGCTTTTCCGAATGCCCTCGTTGATCATATTTTAGAATGTCAATGTAGAACGAAGTGGTTAGAGAAGTAAGCGCTGAATCGGCACTTGAGTAGGCAGCTGCAATTAAACCCAGCACAAATAGAATTCCTATATAGGGTGATAAGTGATTCAAGGCAATCAGTGGATATAACTGATCTGTTCTCGATGGAATTTCGATTCCTTGATTTGCAGCAAACATATATAATAACGCTCCTAACGCTAGAAATAATAAATTGGCAAATATTAAAACAATACTAAAGCTCAATACATTTTTCTGAGCGGAAGGTAGATCTTTGCAAGTCAGGTTTTTCTGCATCATATCTTGATCCAATCCAGTCATCGCAGTTGCTATTAAAGCACCAGAAAGGAATTGCTTGAAAAAGTTGTTCGGGTCATTCCAGCCATCTTCGAAAAAGAACATTTGGCTATAGGCACTTTCTTTAACCATAGAAAAGGTATCAATAATTCCAGTAGATCCTAGGGCATTTCCGATTGCATAAATGGTCAGAAATACAGCAGCCAACATACATACCGTCTGAAGGGTATCCGTTATCACGATTGTTTTGATTCCACCTTGAAAGGTGTAAACCCAGATTAATACAATGGCTATCATGACGGTAAGAAAGAAAGGTATACCGAAACTGTCCATGACGATTTTTTGGAAAACAATAGCAACTAAGAAAAGTCTAAGTGAAGCACCAACTACACGCGAAAGCAGGAAGTATAGTGATCCTACGAAATAAGAGAACTTGCCAAACCGATCATTCAGATATGTATAAATCGTTGTAAGTCCCATCCGATAATAGATCGGCATCAGCACTAAAGCGATGATGGCATAGCCCACCATATACCCATACACCATCTGCATGTAGGAAAAAGCGGTATTAGTACCGCCAGCACCAACTGCACCGGGAATAGAGATGAAGGTTACTCCTGATAGCGATGCACCGATCATCCCGAAGGCGACCAGAAACCAAGGAGATTTCTTATCTGCATTAAAGAATGTCTGATTGTCAGCACCTCTACTTGTGAAATAAGAGATGCCTAAGAGCAACCCAAAGTAGAGGAATATAATGATGATAATTGTTGTAGGACTGATGATTTGTTCCAATGGTGTTTAATTTTGCGATGAAAGTAAGAAGAAAATTTTTAATCAGACATTGACTTCAAATCTTTTCCTATTTTCGAGCCGATTATGAAAGAGAAAGGATTTCTTGTAGTTATTCTTGCTGCATGCATAGCAGGGTTCGGTGGAATATTCATCAATAATATATCGATGGGTTCTACTGCTATTGCTTGGATGAGAACAACGGTGCCTACGGTTTTGCTTGGAAGTATTTTACTTTTTCAAGGAGTGAAACTTTTTCAAGGCAATTTTAAAATGCTTTTGAACCTTTCATTTTGGAGCACTTTGAGAATTTTCTTATTTATAATGGCGTATACTTTTACGAGTATCGGGAATGCCGTTGTCGTATTTTATACCTATCCGATATTTACCTTGCTTTTCGCCTATAAAATGCTGGATGAACACATATCGAAACGGCAAATAGGGCTAATTCTGTTAGCATTTGTTGGACTAGTTGTGATTTATGCCAATAAAACTTTTTCTTTTGCGGACCAAGATTTTCTTGGAATGCTTTCAGCGTTAGCGGCTGCGATCATTTTCGCCTATATCGTAATCTTGATGAAGAAGATGAGTGATGGTTATGGAAGAGTGGAGATTTTATTTTATCAGAATTTTATCGGAGTCATTCTATTCTTGCCCTTCTTCATGATGGATCTACCGAATGTAAGTCTGCCGAATCTTGGTTTTGGAGTAGCTTACGGTATTGTGATCGGAGTGGTGGTCTATTATTTATTCTTGTATGGATTAAAGAGAATGAAAGCATCTATTGCATCTGCTCTAATGTATGTGGAGATTCCATCTACCATCTTTTTCGGCTGGTTAATTCTAGATGAAACGTTATCGATCAATTTCTTAATTGGAGCAGTTATGATCGTCATATCCAGTGTATTGCTTAAGACTGGGAAGGCATAAAAAAAGCAAGTCCGAAGACTTGCTTTCTAATAATCTATTTAAAATCTTTCTTTTTATTGTAAAGTTTCTGTAGCAACTGTTTATTCCACTTGACTTCTTTTTCTGTCAATTTATGAGCGCCACTTTTATGATTAGCAAGCTCACTTTCCACATGCTTAATCAGTTTGTTCAACTCATCTAATGTCTCTGGAGCTCTAGGTGGCGGTGGCGGAGGTGGCAATTCGCTTGGTGCATTTACTGCCGTCGGGGCACTTGGTGGCGGTGGTGGCGCTTTTGCAGTTTCCGGAGCTTTTGGCGGCGGTGGCGGTGGCGGCAAAGTTGATTTTTCTGCTTTTGTAGCCGCTTTAGGAGCCATAGGAGCCATCGGCGGTGGTGGAGGAGGTGGAATACTTTCTCCGGTATACCAAGTACTCATATTATTTCCGTCATCTAACTTAATGCCTCTATACTTTTTACCATTGGCATGTGCTTCCGTTTTTATTTTTAACAAACCCTGTGGAGCCTTCAGTTTTCTCATGAATAACTCTTTCTTCTCCTCGGTGTATATTATTTCAGGAAGAGATTTTCCTTCTAACATTTTGCCGTTCACCCTGAAAGAAAGTTGATCCATATCCATTAAGGAAATCTTCTTTAGTAAAGTGTGCATATTGGCTGGCGATATGGGTTGATCCATATTATTGTAATAAAATTGAACATTTGAGTTCGTTTTGCCATCTACTTCCACAATAAGATTAGAAGTACTTTTAGCTGTAATGGTGGATTTTGAATCCTTATTTACCTGTGCATAGGTTTTCTCACATGCTATAAATGAGAGTAATGCAAACAAAGGCAAAACCATTAATTTTTTCGCCCATAAGAGTGGACCGCTCCTTGATTTCTGTAACATCATCATACGTTTTTTAATAATTGAATAATCGAAACCACTGGCCAGTGTGTTTGCTTTATTTTTATAAATCTGGTTAAAGATTAGTAGTTTATATTTTTTCAGATCTCTATTTTTCGAATAAGCATCAGCATAATATTCATGATTCTGTGTGATTAATCTTTTGTGCCAATAGAATAAGGGATTAAACCAAAATACAATCAATAAGAGTTCTGAGATCAAGACATCAATGCTATGATATGCATCTGCATGTCGTTTTTCATGTTCTAGGATTTCTGGGGCTGCATACTTGGGAAGGAAAATGTAATGAAAGAAACTAAATGGAATACTGTTTTTGCCTTCTGTAACAATTTTATAGCTATTGATTTTTTCAAACTTTGCTTTCTTGCAACGATTGATCAAATTATACAGGTTTTTATTAAACTTGATAAACATACCGATGAAGCCAAGACTGTACAAAACGAATAAGGCGATAGACCAATTTATCTTTAGAGAACTGATATTAGTTCCTAGGTTTTTTTCTGTAAATACGTCATTGTAGCCATAAGCTAATGTTTGTTCTGGAAGAATGAATTCTGCCCATTCTATAGATACGGCATAAGTAATGAATGGGCTTATCAGACTAATTGCTAAGGCGCTTAATAAATAAACACGATTAAAAACAAATGCTTTTTCCTTTTCAAGAAACACCTTGTAAAAAAGGATGAGTACAAATAGTACTGCGCTGGATTTTAATAGATATAGCATCATTGCTTTTTCTTTTTAATTTCTTCATTGATCAATTTTTGAATCTCTTCTAATTCAGAGATGCTTAAATCGGTCTCTTTGGTGAAGAAGGAAGCAAACTGCGTTGAAGAATTGTTAAAGAAGGTATTTTTGAATTCTTTAAATTTCTTTCCGAAATAGTTCTTTTTAGCAACGGTAGGAATATACTTTCTTGCGTTGCCTATTGTTTCATACTTAATCATTTCCTTATCTGTCATGCGCTTGAGCAAAGTAGAAACTGTGGTCTTAGCTGGCTTAGGTTCAGGGAGTACATCTAATATATCTTTCATGAAAGCTCCATTTTGCTTCCATAATATCTTCATAATTTTCTCTTCTGCTTTAGATAACATATTCTATGTTTGTAGATCGTGTACTACAAATGTAGAACAAGTATTTCGATTTTGCAAATTTTATTTTTTTTTAAGTTAAACTTCTGATGTTATCACTTAGAGTGATGACGTCATTGCTTCAATAAAATACTTACGCTGGAAAAGATCTGACATCGCTGTGAGCGCTGTCAGATCGATATTTCTAATATCATGTTGATAAAGCTAAAGAGTAGTATTTATCGGCTAAGCCTCGAAAAACATTCATAGCCTCACTAAATGTGAGACCATGAGTTTTTCGCTTGAAAAGAATGAATTCATAGCCTGAACTTCCGTCAGCCTATGAATATCCTGGTTATAAAGCTAAAGAGTAGTATTTATTGGTTAAGCCTCGAAAAACATTCATAGCCTCCGCTAGTAATCGGACAAGTCCTAAATGTGAGACCATGAGTTTTTCGCTTGAAAAGAATGAATTCATAGCCTCCGCTAGTAATGGGGAAAGTCCTAGATGTGTGATCATGAGTTTTTTTACTATTCCATAAATCCAAATAATACAGCCTTCTCTACGAATAATCGACCAGCCTCCCCGAACAGTAGTCTAGTAAAATATTGACCTAAAAACCCTTCATATTTGAATCATCAATCATCTTAAAAAATAATAGTTATGAAAAATTTAATAGGAATTTTAGCGCTTTTACTAATGAATACTCTTGTATTCGGAAACACGGATAACAATGTAAAGCCAGAACTTAAAGTTATGGCGAAATCTGGATTGAAACTGAGATTAAGCCCGAATCTAGACTCTCCAGTTCTGGATGTTATTCAATACGGAGAATCAGTTACACAGACAGACGATTTTGTACCGAGTTTGGAGAAATTCAACGTGAACTGGGTGAAGGGATCATGGATAAAAGTGAATTATAATAATCAAGTGGGTTTTATTTTCGATGGGTTTGTGAGTGAATTATCTGTTCCATCAGAAGCGCTTGAATTTGCTTCTACCATAAACGAAATCAGTCAGGCAGTCTACAATTATAGTTTTCACAAATATCCATGGATTGCGACAGATACACTTACAGATAATGAAATGGCACTTACGACACTAAGTATATTAGGGGAAACAGAGCTTTTCGTTCACGATTCTGAATACATGTCTAAAGTGGAAGCTACGATCCCTAATGTTCGAATTATGGATGTCTACCACCTAGTAGAAAGTATGATGGATACCCGAGCTGCCAGATCTGCTCTTAAAGAAAGTACGATGTTTTTCTCAGATGCTTCAGGTGAAGTGAATAAAATAAAAATATCAGGCGGTCAGATTACCATTAAGATTTTAGATAATGGAAGCGTAAAACTTTCATGTAAGACGATACATGAAGGTTGCTAAGAAATAAACCAGATTTTTTGCTCTATGTAGATTTTTTTAAAAAAGTGTCTTCTAAAAGTAGGAGACATTTTTTTTTGAACCAAACCGAAGTTTCCTTGTTTCACGTACATTAATTATGCAATTTGCTAAAGAAGTTATATTATTTGTTTGGTGGACGATAATTAGCGAAAGTTTGTTCTTTCTTTTTTAGAATATATTTCTTAACTTGATGTCAAACTCTGATATGAAACACTTTTTCCTAACAATCCTAGTGGCTTTCTTCACTGTTTCTATGGTGGGGCAAGTGACCTTTCAGCCGAAGTCATATGATGGAGATGTCAAAGGCGTAGTGTACAGTACAGAGAAGACCGTCGACTTGCGCCTCTATCCTAATGGATGGGCAGTCGCCTATAATACTGGTAACATAGTCAGTTATAATAAGACTAAGTATTATCATTTCGAGTTAGGGAAACATGCAGATCCAAGAGAGAAATTACAAAGTAGACCTTATAATCTAAGCTTTGTCCGAGGTGCAGGTTCATTTGCTTATGGGAAAATTAATTCTTTCTATAGTGCAAGAGTAGGTATGGGACGATTGAAATATGTTTCAGAAAAAGCTAAAAGAAAAGGAATTGCAGTTGGTTTTAATTATGAAGTAGGCCCAGCACTCGGTTTCTTAAAACCTTATTATCTAGAAGTATATGTAGATGATGGCGAATTAGCTGGTTTTAGTACAGAACCTATCAAATATTCAGAAGAAACTGCAGCTGTATTTTTAGATCAAGGGTCTATCGCAAACGAAGGTAGATTTGTGGAAGGACTTCTTGAAACAAAATTAATTCCTGGAATTCAAGGAAAAATTGGGGTACATTTTGATGCTGGTGCATTCGACGAATACGTTAAGGCGATTGAAGTTGGAGCGATGGCTGAAGTGTATTCTAGAAGAATTCCACTGATGGCTCCGACAGACAATCACTCAGATAAGCCGTTTTTTTTCAATCTTTATGTAAATTTGCATTTCGGTAAACGAAATTAAAAGCAAATTAGTTGATAGAATTACCTATAGTCGAAGCGAAAGAGAGAAGGGAGAAAAAACCTTCTTGGTTAAGAGTTAAATTGCCCACAGGCGAAAAATTCAAAAATGTAAGATCGTTAGTAGATAAGTATGATTTACATACTATCTGCCAGTCTGGAAATTGCCCAAATATGGGTGAATGCTGGGGTGCAGGTACGGCTACTTTTATGATCTTAGGTGATACTTGTACAAGAGGATGTTCCTTCTGTGCAGTAAAAACCGGTCGCCCACCTTCTTATGATGAAGACGAGCCACGTAGAGTTGCAGAAGCCATTACTTTAATGCAAGTAAAGCATGCGGTAATTACCTCTGTTAATAGAGATGAGCTGAAAGACCGAGGTGCAGAAATTTGGTATCAGACGGTTAAGCAAGTCAAGGAATCTTCCCCTACCACTACGATTGAAACTTTAATTCCGGACGTGAAAGCAAACTGGGATGCACTAGCTCGTATGATCGAGTATGGACAAGAAGTGGTTTCGCATAACATGGAAACAGTAGAAAGCTTATATCGGAAAGTAAGACCACAGGCAAAGTATAATAGAAGTCTAGAACAGATTGCTAGAACGAAGGCAGCTGGACTTAGAACTAAGTCTGGGGTTATGGTTGGTTTAGGAGAGACGAAAGAAGAGATGTATAAAGTGATGGATGACTTAGTCGCGAATGGATGTGATGTGCTTACAATAGGTCAATATTTACAACCTACGAAAATGCACTTAGCTGTAGCAGAATATGTACATCCTGATGTATTCGCGCACTATAAAGAAGTAGGACTCAATAAAGGATTTGATTTTGTAGAAAGTGGACCACTAGTAAGAAGTAGTTACCACGCTGAAAGACACTTGTAAAGAAAGATTTTTAAAATATAATGAGGGATCTTCAGTATTAAAAAATATGATCTTAAATCCTTTGTAATCAATAGATTAAGTATTATCTTAATACAAAAGAAAACCCCGTTTTTTACGTTGGAAGCGGAAAAACGGGGTAATCTTAAAAACTATTAAGATGAAAGTACACCGAATTTCTGAATTTCAAGCAAGAATTGACTTTCCAAATTTTGATTCACATTTTGAAAAGCATTTAGAGGGCTTTGAACAAAGTCCACTTGGACAAATTCACAAAGCTTTGCCTTGGCAAGAATTAATCCGTGAATTTGATATCAAAGAATTCCGAAAAGGTCCAGATTGTATATTCTGTCCTAAGGGTAAATTAGCCATGATGTTTCTAAAGAATTATTCTGGCCATTCTGATAAAAAGCTTATAGATTTTAAACCCAAAGGAAGACCAGGTAGACATAAGGAGCATAAAAGTCAACTTTCCAAGATGATCACTAAAGAAAGAGCAAGTCGATTAGAAGGTAGTTTTGGAACAGATAAAGAGTACTATCTTCTGAATAAAATCAAAGCACGAAATAAGGAGACAGAAATCTTGTGGATTTTTATAGGCATCCACACCTCCAATGCGCTAATTATTGGTCGTTGAATGGCGAAAGCAATTAAAATTGCAGCCTAACCAAGTTATTAGACTATATCATTTACTCTAAAATCCGCCTTGAAAGAAGGGCGTTAAGAAATTGATTCCCGAGTGTAAGCAAAAAGAGCAAATAACTGTCTGACGACCGAAGGAAGGAGTTTTATTTGCCGCGGGAGGCAGAAGCAATTTTAGACTTTCTTTCACAGCGGTGATCTTTTGTTTCTTTTGCATGGCTGGCAAAAGAAAGACGAGCTAAGTTGCGCTTCTTCTGAATATCCCTAATGAATAGGGAAGATGATTTAATTCGTCTTTCCCATTTTATTTTTTGGGATTGCTTATGCAGTTCTAAAACAACCTTCCATTCGGCTTACTTGTTCTTTAAGGGAGTATGGATTGAGGGACCATATACTACCTCGTTTTAATATTAATTACGCCTTCTGATCCACGTACACCATAAAAGGCAACATCGCCCGGATCCTTTAGTACTTCTATGTATTCTAGTTTTGTACCGGAAACCAGAACATAAGTATCTGCAAAACTATACATTTGCTTACCATCTACAAAAAAGGCAACTTTAGACTCGCCTTTATTTTGAGATCTTATAAAAACTTGAGCTGACCTACCTTGGCCATTGATTCTTACACCTGAAAACTTTCTCAAATGGCCTACCAAATCGACTGAGGGCTCAGGATTCATCATTCTGTTTCCCTTAATCCTACTTTTTAGTTGATCATCAGAAGAATTTGTAGTATTAGAGGTTGTGCTGCAAGACGTAATAATCCATGTAAAGCATATAAAAAGTAGCCATTTATTCATATCCGATTATTTTTAAACTTTCATTGTTTCGCGCAATAACAAACATTTCTTTATCCTGAATAAGTATTGGTTTTATTTTTCTTGATTCACCTTTTATGGTTAATCCAGGTAAGTCTGCATATTCAAATTGCCCATTTCCTTCATTAATTAAAATTGAACCAAAATTTGCATCGTTTCTACCTAGCTGGATATTATTACCATAGAAGTTTCCAACAAGAATAACATCCAATTTGCCATCGTTGTTAATGTCTTTTACGATGCCACTTTTCATTGAGCTATATTGTATTTCATTAGGTAGTTGATGACTTTTGAATGTCATATCTCCTTGATTTTCAAGATAAACACTTTTATAGAAAGATGCCGTTAATATTTCAGAATTTTCCGTATTTACTAAATCTTCGATACTGGTTTTTGCAAAATCAGCAGCATGTAAATACTTCTTCTTTAAAAACGGTATTTGTGTTTGTAATTCGATCTTATTTGCAAATGGGATTTCTTTTCCATCATGTGAATAAGTAATGATTTGTTCTCTGCTACCATTATCATCAAAATCTGAAACAAACATTTTGATGCTTTGACCATTCCATCTTGTATTCTCTCCAGAATTGAGTGCAATGATATCTTCATCACCATCATTGTCAAAGTCTGCCGTAATTAGCCCATTCCACCAACCATTATTTTCTGAAACTGGAGATGTAGTAATTTTTCCTCCTGAAAAATTAAGCCGATCTATTGCACCCCATTCGTATGCAATGATTAAGTTTTCATGATCTAACCATATGGCATCTTTTACCATTCCTTTTATTTCAACATTTGCAATAGGAGTAAATTTCCCTTTTCCATCATTCTGCACTAAATAAGAGTTGGGTTTTTTGCCATATTGCCATGGTTCAGATCTTGCTCCTAGAAAAATGTCCGGGTACCCATCTTTATTAAAGTCAGCTACAGAAAGAACTTTCCCATTGATATGAATGTCAGAAAATGCTGAATCATCCTTTTTGAAGGTTCCATTTTCTGATTGTAAATATAGACGGGGCATAGTATATTCACTAGCGTTTCTGTACTCGCTTCCACCGCTTAAAACAAGTAAATCATTTATTCCATCCTTATTGAAGTCTAGAATTAAAGCATCTGTATCTTCATAAACAGAATCAGCTTCTATGGCAGGTAGTATTGTCTCTATAAATAAACCAGAAGGAGTTTGTAGTAAAGTTTTCGCCTTGTTTTTCTTAGAGGAGCCAAGGAATATATCATCTAATCCATCTTTATTCAAATCCCCAACAGCTAATGCGGGACCCTCTGACGCAGATGTTAGTGGAATTAGTGGTTCTCGGTCGAATTCATTGAATGCATTTTCAATATGGTAAATTTCTAAGTCTATAGAATCCGTATAATCATAGAATTCAAGATCTATAGATTCTTCTTTTATAAGATCACTAGTAAATGTGGGTAATTTTTCTTTGTAGATAACTGTAAGATTTCCTGTACTTTCTGCTGTTAAAGATTCGTAAGTTTGGTCGGGCCATATAACTAGTATTTCATCGCCAGATTCTATGCTTGCTAGTAAAGGTTCTTCCACGCTTGATAGAAACCCATGAGTTGGCATCTTTTCAAAGAATTGCATGTTTCCGTTTTGACGCGTGATATAAACTTTAGCTCCTATTGCATTCGGATTATCCTTGCTACCCTTCATGATGATTTTACGGAGAGGATTGGATAGTTGATTATTTTTATAAATGAAAGCTTCGTCGTTAATATTATTCGTCACAATGTCATAATCTCCATCGTTGTCTAAATCGGCGTAAATAGCACCATTAGAATAACTAACTTTGTTTCCTGTTATATGATGGTTTACTTTTGAAAAAGTAACATCACCATTATTAAAAAACATTTGGTTTTCTAACTTAATTTCTGGAATAGACGCAAGTAAATCTACATCACTCGATTCTAAAGTTCCCTTTTCTGATTTCTGCTGTACTTGATGGCTGCTAATAAAGTTGATGTAATCGATATCATTCATTCTTTTCGGGATCCCATTCGAAACAAACAGGTCTTTTAAGCCATCGTTGTTATAATCTGCTAGAAGTGGAGACCAAGACCAATCTGTAGCATGAATTCCTGCAAACATGGCAACTTCTGAAAAGGTACCGTTTCGATTGTTTAACTGTAGCGTATTACGTGCATATTGATGATTGTATCCAAATCTTAGTTTATAGTTGAACGTGTTAAGTGGATCGTCACCTTCAGAACGTCTTAGTATTTCAGGATCGAAAGGTAGCATATCTAGGCTGATGATATCTTGGAATCCATCATTATTGACATCTGCAATATCCACTCCCATCGAAAACCTAGAAGTATGCATGATCTGATTAGTGATGTCTTCTTTAAAAGTTCCGTCTTTCTGGTTGATATATAAGTAATCATTTTCGTGAAAATCATTGCCAATGTATATGTCTGGATAACCATCTTTATTGATATCTGAAACAGCAATACCTAGTCCATATCCAATTTCATTCGAATGAATTAAGGATTGTTTAGTGACATTAGAATAGGTACCATTTATATTTTCAAAAAATTGATCACCAGCAGTGGGGTGCATTCTCCCAATAAAATTAGCTCGCGGTGCAAATGCATTATTATTATGAATAGTGTGGTTAAGGAGAAACATATCTAGATCACCATCTAAGTCATAATCGAAGAAGGAGGATTGAGTGGAGAATCCAGAAAAATTTAGTCCGTATTTTGCTGACTCTTCTTTGTAAATCGGAATGCCATTTTTAATCTCTTGGCAAATGTATAATTTGTTAAAGCCCTTATTGCTTCTGAAATCTCCTAATTCACAAACATATATGTCTAGTAGACCATCCGAATTGATATCAACAACTGAAACGCCTGTAGACCATGTGTTAACCAAATTAGGAAAAGAAGTGTCAGTGGTTTTAATAAAGGAGAAGTCACCTTGATTCAAGTATATTTCGTTCTGAACTTGATTCCCACTAAAGAATAAGTCTATCAGGCCATCATTGTTGAAATCTCCAGCTGCAATGCCTCCTCCATTATAGAAATACATATAATCAAGTATATTCATTTCAGGTGTTTGGGAAAGCTTATTGTTAAAATCAACACCAACTTGACTGCCCTCTAATAGTTCAAAGAAGTCTGGATCTTGCGAACAAGAAATGAAACTGAATAGGGTAAGAAAAAGAATTATTTGTTTCAATTTTCTGGAATTTTATATGACCGAGGTTTTTGATTGTTAATACCTATTACTAGCTTATCGTCTATTACATCCATTGATCTTATAACTCCCCTTATCCCTAGATTACCTACATATTGGAAGTGTCCATTGCCATTATTTTTGTAAATATCACCTCTACTTGCATCTAACATTGAGAATTGAGGAAGTAGGAAGTGGTTATTCCCCCCAGTTATTAATTCCTTGCTTCCATCATGATCAAAATCTTTAAATTTAATGACATTGATATTTGATATTTGGGCTGGAGAAGGTAGACTAACAATTGTAAAATCACCATTTCCATTATTAATTGCAATAATGGATTCAAGAAAGTTAATTTGCTTTATAGAAGAAGTTTTTAAAATCTCAGGAGGGAAAAGTTCATGAATTGATTTTTCTGCGTAATCTACATGATGTAAATTTTGTTTTTTTAACATTGGAATTTGCTCTAATAGATCATTTTTCATATAAATGGGCTTATCTTTTCCATCTACACTTCTTGTTATAATTTTCTCAATTGATCCATTATTATCAAAGTCATTAATCCAAATTAATAACGGATGAAGGGAGTCTGCTTTCAGTGCAAAATTTAATCCCATATTTCCAAAAGCTAAATCTAAATCTCCATCATTATCTACATCCTCAGCTTCTACATCCTGCCATAAACCAGAAAAACCAGATAAGTTCGAGTCTTTGATGTCAAATGTACGTCCATTATAGGATAAAATCTTAGGTGACATCCATTCACCTACAAGAACAAGTTCTTTATTTTCATCACCCATAATATCCACCCATACAGCATCTGTTATCATTCCTGCAAGTGCTAACTCAGGTGCTAATTTATTCGTTACATCTATGAATCCGCCTCTTTGATTATTCATATAAATAAAGCTTCCAGGACTAAGTCCATAGGCTCCAGGAGTAGATCGACTCCCAACGAAAAGATCTAGGTAACCATCACCATTGAAATCATGGCTTTTAATGCATGCGGTATTAAACGCATTAGGCGGTATAGCATTGTAACTATAGTCAAAAACACCATTGTTGTTTATGTAAAGTCGGTCAATGAATGCTTTGTTTTGGAACTGGACATTATTACCTCCTGAACCGACTATTAAATCGAGATCACCATCATTATCTATATCCACAAACTCCGCAGCAGTATCTTCATAGGCTTGAAATCTATTCCAGAAATCTGTCTGTACTGATTCGAATCCATTACTATTAGAAAAATATAGTTGAGCTGTGGAATTATGAGCGCTACCTAGAAAGATATCTAATTTGCCATCTCCATTAATATCACCTGTTGCAGAGCATGGTCCTTCCTTCGAAAGCTGCATAGGTATATTTCTTTCAAAGTAAAAATCAACGAAATCGTCTTCCTTATGCGCTTCGAAATTATTGTCGATTTCAGCTAGAAATGGTTCTGAATTTTTCTTAGAAGAAATCTCTGACCTCTTTTCTTTTTGAATTTCTATTTTATTGTATTCGTTAACTTTCCAGTCGATAACTGACTGACTAGAGCCATCTGGCCAGAAAACATGGATAGAATCTATATCGTTTCCATTTCCTAGTCCAAAATTCAATCGTTTATCAACGGACGATTGAAATCCTCTCGCAGGCATTACCATCTTAGTGTAGATATTATCACCTGAATACAGATTAACTTTTGAACCAATGGCATCCACGTTAGTGTCTTCACCAATCAATTGAAAGGCAATAAAGTCCTGTTTACTGTTATTTCTATATAAAAGTGCTTTTTGATTTACATTGTTGATGACAAGATCTAAGTCTCCATCATTATCAAAGTCACCATAAGCTGCTCCATTAGAGAAGGTTTTTTCACTTAGTCCCCATTGGTCTGAATAATCGCTGAACTGGTTATTTCCAAAATTTCGAAAAATTTTATTTTCAAGTGGAACAGATGGCATTTTATTAATGATTGTCTCAATTTCTTCTTTTTCTCCTGTAAGGGCTTGTTTTTGTATGATGTCGTTAGCAAAAAAGTCAATAAAATCCTGGTCAATTACATCTTTGTAAATACCATTACAAACCAGTATATCGGTATTTCCGTCATTGTCTGCATCCATAAAAAGTGAACCCCAACTCCAATCTGTTGCTTCTACACCTGCAAAATTTGAAATTTCTACAAACTCCCCATTACCTTTATTTAGTTGCAAAGTATTTTGCATGAATTGATTATAGAAACCTTGATTGGACTTAAGAGTGCGGAGGTCAATGTTGTCAAACGTCGTAGTCTGCTTCAGACGGCTGTCCTGTTTTGGTAACATATCTGTCACAAACAATTCCACGGAACCATCATTATTAATATCGCCAAAATCAGCACCCATAGAAGAATGAGAAATATGATCTATTTTTTCTTCTAACGATTCAGTGTAAGTGCCATTTTTATTATTGATGTACAGATAGTCTCTCTCGAAAAAGTCATTACAAACATAAATATCTAGGAATTTGTCATCATTGACATCCATAACCATAACGCCTAAGCCAAAACCAATTAAGCTGCCATAAATACCAGCTTCTTTGCTTACGTCTGTAAACGTTCCACCCTCATTTCGAAGTAGCTTATCTCCACCGCCTTTAAGAAAATCTTTTACTGGCCAGTCTTCTGATCTTAGCGCTCTTTTGTTATTATAGTTTAATGTATTAACAGGAATGAAGCTATTGTTTAAAATATATGCGTCAAGATCTCCATCATTATCATAATCAAAGAAGGAGCAATGAGTTGTATATCCACCATCATCTAGACCATAAATGGCAGCCTCGTCTATAAAAGTATTGTCACCTTGATTGATTAAAAGAGTGTTTTTAGAATCAGCATTTTCTCTTTGCCCAGCGTTGCAGACATAAATATCAAGAAGACCGTCATTGTTAATATCAACCATTGTAACTCCTGTGGACCATTTGTTTTTCACCTCTGTTCCTGAGCTTTCTGAAATATCTTCAAAATTAAAATTTCCTTTATTTATGTAAAGTTTATTTGATCCAAGATTTGACGAAAAATAAATATCTGCTAGTCCATCATTATTTACATCTCCCACAGCCACGCCGCCCCCATTATAAAAATTTCTATATGTGAAAATGTTAAATTCTTCTGTATTATAAATCTCGTTGATGAATGAAATAGAAGAATTTTCGGAATCTATTTTTTCAAAAAGCTTGGCTATAGGAGTTTCCTTATTACAAGATATAAGAAGAAGTAAAGCTCCGATAAGCGATAGTTTGTTCATGAGATGTTTTTAATAAAAAATAGGCTGTCCATATTGCACAGCCTATATTATCATAATTAAACTTAAAAATTTGCAGAGATTAATAGCCTGCGTTTTGTTCCAAATTTGGATTTGAAGCTAAAGCAGTAGAAGGTATAGGGAATAGTACCCTGTTCGCATCTGTAACTGTTTTGAAAGACCACTCATTAGTGAATGTTCCGAAACGAATTTGGTCTGTTCTTCTGTATCCTTCCCAGTATGTTTCTCTTCCCAATTCATCGAGAAGTGAATTATCATCAATACTTGATATTGTATTAGCACCTCTGATGGTTCTTAATTCATTAATCATATCAAGAGCTGATTTGTCGCTAGTTCCTCCTCTATAAATGGCTTCAGCTTTCATTAAATGAGCACTTCCATATCTCATGAAAATATATTCTCCAGCATCTGCTGGGTGGTATTTAATTGCACGGATACCTTTTTCCGTTGCTGCACCTGCTAGTGGTACATCAGGAGTGAAAATTAAAGGAGCTTGAGATCTTGTATCGATCAAAATATTCCCATCATTATCATATTGTTGTCCAGCTAAAAAGCCTTTGCCAATTCCACCAAATTCTGATCCGTCTAATTTAGGATCTTGTGATTTTCTCGAATCACCATCTTCAAATTTAGAATAAAAGTCTGCTAGTGTAGTAAAGCCATTCCAACCAGATGGGTTTTGGCTATAATGTAAAGTCATCATCCATCTGTTTTGGGCAGAACCTTCAGCAGATGTAAGAATGATTTCAGGAGATGGATTAGCAGTGAAAATGTTAAAATAATCACTATCCAAGTCGTAACCTTCTGCTTTGATCAGGTCTACATATTCTATTACTTTATTCATATCAGCGACATCAAAAGTATACGGACCCGCTGGATCTGCAGCTTTATATACGCCAGCATTTAAGTGAAGTTTAGCAAGTAAGAAATATGCTGAAGCTTTTGAAGCTCTAGAGTTTGTTGCAGATGGGCCTGTAGATGGTAGGTTAGCAATAGCAGATTCTAGGTCACTTTTGATAAAATCATAAGCTTCAGATCTTGTTAAAACTTTAGGATCTACATCTGGTCCTTCTGTTACTTCTCTGAATGGTACTTGTCCAAAGAAATCCATTGCATGATAAGTGAAAAAAGCTCTTAAGAACTTAGCTTCAGCTTCTTGCTGAGCATCTGGTCCTGAAGCAATAATTTCATTCGTTTTATAGGCATTACCATGAAGGCTATTCCATGCTCCTAAAACGGAAGTATGTGTAGCATCCCAGTTATGCGCATGCAATGTTCTCCAGACACCGTTGTCACCCCAATCCACACCTCTTGTAGGTGGGATCATTTCATCAGAAGTATGCGTTCCAAGTGCATACATATTGTTCTGATCCGTAAAAGCAGCAAAATCTTTATATGAAGAATTAAGTAATTCGTCAGGATCTCCTGGGATAAATCCAGCTGATCCTCCTTCTTTCACAATTGAATCTGTAGGGTTAACGCTTAAGTCTGTGCAGGATTGCAAAGAAATAAATGACCCAACAATTATGAATGATAAAATATATTTGAAATTTAACATCATTATATTTTTTTTAATTTTTTTATTAAAAACCTACGTTTAGACCGAAGGTTAATGTTTTAGCTCTCGGATATGCCGTGTAGTCAATTCCAACTGAAGGAATTCCGTTTAAACTTTTGTTCGTATCTACTTCCGGATCTTGTCCGCTGTAGTTAGTGAAAAGTAAAAGGTTCTGACCAGTTGCAAAAAGTCTCAAATTTGTAAATCTAGAATTTGGCATATTGAAAGTGTAGCCAAGATTCATATTCTGTAATCTTACGTAAGAACCATTTTCTAAGAATCTCGTACTTACGTCAGGAGCATTTAAGTTTGACTCTCCATTTCCTACAACATCCTTAGTTACGTTTCTACCATTCGCTAAAGAACCAGCAGTAAAGAAAGCATTCGCTGTGTTGCTGTATATGGAATGACCAAATTGACCGTTAAAGAAGAAGCTAAAATCTAAGTTTCCGAAAGAGAAACTGTTAGTTAATCCAAGGCTAAGTGTTGGAATAGGCTGAGCTCCAGTAAATACTTGCTTATCACCTTCTCCGCCATACACAGAAATTCCATTGTCATCATAACCGTCAAATTCTCTAAGGAAAAAAGCATAGAGTGGTTGACCTTCTTGAATTCTTTGTGCGAAAGCGCCAGTTAATCCCTGTCCGTTTATTCCTCCTGTATCATTAATACCATCGTAGTTTTCTATCGTATTGATATTGTTTGCAATATTAAAGTTAATATCCCATCCAAATTTCTTTTGGTCAATTGCTACAAAATTTAATGCTAGTTCTATTCCTTTATTGATAATATCAGCATCCAGATTCTCCCATCGGAATGGCTGAGGAGATGGCTGAGCAGCAACGATCTGAAGTAATAAATCATTCGTTGTTTTTTGATATAAATCAAAAGATCCGGATAATCTATTGTTCAAAAATCCAAAGTCTAATCCTAAGTTTAATTGTGAAGTCGTTTCCCATTTTAAATCATTATTTGCAAACGAAACTGCATTTAAACCACCACCATTTACATCTCCACCTTCATTAATGTCCCAGTTGCTGTAACGAGAACGAGGTTGGAATAAGTTGTAAGGGATTTCTTGGTTTCCAGTTACACCATATCCGACTCTTAAACCTAGGTCAGAAAACATGTCTGGAATGAAACTTTCATCAATTAATCTCCATTTGAAAGCAATAGAAGGGAAAACTCCGTACTTCTGATTATCTCCAAATCTCGTAGAACCATCAGCTCTAACTGTTGCAGTAATGATGTATTTGTCGTAGAATCCAAAATTAACTCTAGAAAAGTAAGACTGTAACTCATCTGTTGTATTATTAGAGTTAGTAGGTACAATTGCATTATTGTTCCCTATATCAGCACTTGCCATATTGTTAATCATGATCAAAGGATCAGACGTATTAAAGTTAGTTAACTCAAAACCCTTAGAGTAATAGTTAAATCGTTGGTATGAGTAACCAGCTAAACCTGAGAAACTAACATTACCGAAATCTTGACTATAGTTTATGTAGTTTTCCCATAATAAATCATTTATCTGGATATCGTTAAGGTATAATCTTCCTTTGTCAATAATTCCTGCAGCATTCAGGTCTTTAGAGAAAGCACTGCTTCTTGATGAAAATGATCTATCAAAACCAACCAACGTTTTAAAAGAAAGGTTATCTGTAAATGCATATTGTGCGCTTACATTTCCTAATCCTCTTAATGTATTTGTATAATCTTCTGAAAGTTCTAAAATGGCAACCGGATTGTATTCTGTTTGACTTGGTTGAACCAATTCGCCTTGTGCATCCCTTACAGGAACTGTTGGGTTAAGTTTTAGTGCGTTACCCATTAAGTCACCTCTAAATCCAGAGTTGTCTGTTATAGGAACATTATCATCTGTAGTTTGTGCTAATGTAATCTGTGAAGCGATCGTTAATCTATCATCTAGAAATTTTTGTTCGGCATTGAATCTACCAGTGAATCTGGTAAACCCAGATTCTTTGATGATCCCTTCTTGGTCGTGGTATCCTAAAGACAAACGATAGTTACCTGCTGAGGTCATACCACCGAAAGCGACATTGTGGCTTTGTGTAATTCCAGTACGAAGTATTTCATCCTGCCAATCTGTATCTGCACCACCATCTAAAGATGCTGCAGCAGCTGCTCCATTAAAATCAGTATATGCAGCTAAAAATTCATCTGCATTCAATAAGTCATACTTTTTAGTGATTGCACTAAATCCAAGATTAAAAGAGTAATCAACAGTGTTAGCTTGTTGACTTCCTTTTTTTGTAGTAATAATTACTACTCCATTAGCACCTCTAGACCCATAAATTGCTGTAGCTGAAGCATCTTTTAAAATATCTATGCTTGCAATATCATTCGGGTTTAAAAAATTAAGAGGATTTCTTGCAGATGAAGAACCTAGACCTGAGTCATTTCCTCCTGCAGTGGATTGGGAGCCATTTAATGGAACACCATCGACAACAAATAATGGGTTATTTCCATTTCTAATAGATCCAGCACCTCTTATTCGGATGCTTGATCCAGCTCCAGGCTCACCACTTGCAGTGGTAATTTGTACACCGGCTGCTCGTCCTTGTATTAATTGTTCTGGGGAAGTTACAACGCCTTTGTTGAAATCTTCTTCCGTAACATTTACAACAGCTCCTGTTGCATCAGACTTTCTAACGGTTCCATATCCTACTACAACTATTTCGTCTAGGATTTCACCAGCTGAAAGCGCAATGTTTACAACGTCCCCTGTAATAGGTGCTAACTGGTCTGTAAAACCAGTATACGTGAAAGTTAAAGATACAGCATCTTCAGGGACTCCTAAAGAATACTTCCCATCAATGTCAGTGATGGTTCCAATTGAAGATCCAGTAACGATAACATTGGCACCTATTAAAGCTTCACCAGTTTCTGCATCAGTAACTAAACCAGTTATGGTTCTTTGAGCAGATAAGCTGAATGAAATAATAAGTCCAAGGAAAATCGTCAAAAGAGACTTCCTTAAGTGAGAGTTCATTTTTTCCATACTTTAAATTATTCTTAAATAAAATTTACAAAAACACATTTGTTTTAATCCAAACAAACTTAATACAAGCTACTTGGTATTCCGTTCGTTTGATTACTTTTTTTGGTTGTTTGGTAAAGGGTGTTAATGGCTCTATTTAATTGTAAAGTTTTGATATTCAGTATGTAATATCGGTATGGTGTGTTTTTTTGTAATAGGTTTGTTATAGCATAAAACAGAATTTAATAGTTAATGAAGTAATGAATGTGATACAAAATATTACATTTTTAGTAAATACTGATATAATAAAACGACTTTATTGTAAAATCAGTGTAATATTTCAAATAGGTGATATTGTAATAGGTCGTTTCTTCCATTTTATCTTCATTGTTGGAAACATAGATATAATCTGATTGTGAAATACTATGAAAAATTATTGATCATTATTGGAGAGATGTACTTACAAAATCTATTTTTTCAACTTTAATATTGGCTACAAATGTGAATCACTTGCAACGAGATACTACTAGATGAATTATTTAGAACTGTTTTATAAGAAAAGGTAAAATGGAAAGTAAGGTTGAAATGATAACTGCTATCGCTAATTTGATTATAAATTTTGAAGGTCTGTAGATTGCAAATTTGAAATTAAGTTGCTTATCATGATTTGTATCTGAAGTTTGAGTAAGTAGCCCCACTTGGTATAATATTATGCTTATTAGAAATATAAAACCTGCTAAAATGGTAAAATGAATAGAAATAATTTCATAAAACTGAAGGATAAATAGAATTAAGCTACTTAGGTGCCCTCCGATTAATGTAAATAATGCAACTTTTTGGTTACCTCTAGAAGAAAATATTCCAAAAAATAGTATACATACTAATGGAGGAGTTAAATAGGTAAGCACTGTTTGTGCATAAGCCCATATACCGTTAGAATGATCAATAATAGGTGTCCAGGCTAGCGAAATAAACATGATTAAGCACACGGTTATTCTCCCAATAAAGACTAATCGTCGGTTACTTAACTTAGGAAATTTCGGCTTTATGAAATCATAGACTATTAGCGTTGCAGATGAATTTATGGAGGAGTCAATAGAAGATATCATTGCAGCTAATAATCCAGCTAGAATCAAACCGATAACACCATTAGGAATTAATTCTTTAATGATGATAGCGTAAAGGTCTTGAGACTTCGATACTTCTGGGAAAACATGAATAGCCATTATGCCTGGTAGAATAATGACAAATAGTATGGATAATTTAAGAAATGCTCCAAAAAAAATTCCGTATTGTGCTTGTTTTAGGTTCCTCGCTGAAATGATTCGCTGCACGATAACTTGATCTGTGCACCAATAATAAAACCCCAAAATTGGTAAGCCTGTTACTAAGCCAAGCCACGGCAAATAACCGTTATCGATTGGGTTAACCATTTTGAAATGGTCGGTTGGCGTAGATTTTATTACAGAAATAAATGAAAAATCATGTTGGGCAAACAATGCAAAACAGATGATAATTGATATCATTAGAAAAAGAATTGCTTGGAAAAAATCGGTATATACTACAGCACTCATTCCGCCAAACGCAGTATAAGCAGAAGAAAAGATGGCAACAGCAACTGAGGCCTGCCAAACGGATACTTCAGGAATGAATAAATTAATTAAAACGGCCCCTGCAAATAACGGTCCAGCGATATGCACTGTAGAACTGATGATTAAACTTACTATCGAGAAATATTTTTGGACGATTCGGCCATACCTCTTGTTAAAGTACTCCGGGACAGTATTAATCTTGTTCTTAAGGTATATAGGAGCAATAAAAACTGCTAAAACAATAAGAACAAGTGAAGCTACCCATTCGTATGATGATGATGAAACTCCATATAAGTATGCGTCAGCAGTAAGGCCAAGCATGGTCAATGTCGAAATATTGGAAGCTAGAATCGAAAATCCTATTATTGGCCAATTCAAGCTTCTTCCTGCAAAGTATAACTGTTCAGGATTAGGGTTTCTGCTACTTACAGAATACCCAATTGTTCCTACAAAGACAAAAAAGAGTAGTATGATAAAATAATCACTATAATTTATGCTGATTGTGCTTTCCATTCTAAAAATCTTGGATGAATTCCTTCAAGTCTGTTTCTGATTCTAATTTCATTTTCTTCTTCATCCTGACTCGGGAAATTTGAACGCTAGTTGGATTGATGTTGAGTAACCTTGCTATTTCTTTCGTGTTCATTCTCATCTTGATAAATGCACAGTGACGTAAATCATTCTCAGTTAATTTGGGAAATCTAGTTTTCATTCGGTAGAAAAAATCAGAATGCAGCTGCTCGAATTGAATTTTGAAATCTTTCCAGTTATCATCGATGGACAGATTCGTTTTTATAATTCTCCTTATTTTATTAGATGAAGTCTTTACTTTCCCCTCAGCTTCAGTATGTATAAATTTTAACTCTTCATCTATTCTATTGAGTACTTCATATTGTTGATTAATTAAAAGTGTATTTGAAACAAGTTCTTTTATTTTATGATCTCGTTCTTGTTCTAATCGCATTGATTTCTCTTTCTCAGCAAGCTCAGCAAGTTGAATTTTCTCATTTGCAATTTTAATATTATTTAGATTTAGGTTTGTAACTACTAAAGCTTGTTCTGTTTCTTTTTGCTTAAGTATAGAAGAAGTTAATTTTTTAGAATAAAAAAACATTGCTAAGTAAAATATAACCGTTGCAAGAAAAATAAGTACAATGGTGAATTGATAAATAAGTGTTGTATTGTCAATTATAAGCACAATTCTGGATTATCATTAGGCAATATCGATATGCAGGTACTTCTTTCAGGACGAACGATTCGAAATAGTTTATACATTTTTATTCCTTATAATTATATTATAAAATATGATTGATTAAAAAAATGGACATCATTTAAAATGATATCCTATAATGAGTGATCTTAAGCTCTTTATGAGATCACTTATCTTTTCCTCTTTAATTTTTATTAGCTAGTATTTATGTGAGTATTTCACGTTAATACCTAAGTTTTTCATATTTTATAGCACAATATCATAAGGCTATAATGATGTGCTATATTTCTAGTTTTTTTACAATGAAATTTCCTACTTTCTCTCCTTGTTCTACACCATAATCAATTGCAGGCCGATAATGTATTCCACCGTATAGTCTACTAATAGCAGCTTCTTCTGATGCAGCTTTAAATGATTCAAATGACCGAATAGGTAAACCATATTGTAACTCCGTATCATCTTCAAATGCAAAATTTTCACCAAATATATCTGTTAAGACAACAGCTGCAGCACGGGAAATAACAGAGTGTCCACTAGTGTGTTCTGGAAATGGTGGTGTCTGTAGAATAGGTAACCAGTTTTCGTCAAAGTGTTCATTGATCACTGTTTCAGGTCTAATAAGTTTCGAACGGTACTTTTCATCCCAGCAACTTATAAAACCGTCAAACAAAGCTATAGAACATATTGCGTATGCTTCGAAGGTTTTTTCAAAACTTAAATTAGATTTTTCTGAAGCTATTTTAGTTATTCCAATCCAATGCCCACCAGGTGTTATTTTTTTAGTCGCGAACATTACATGACCAGTCTGATTCATTTTGTAAGGATTGCAATCCCAGAAATTAGCAATTTCTGTCATTTCTTTATCCGCTTTTGCTACGGCATCATACACTTCCATCATTTCAATGTAAAATTTAGATCCTTTAGTAAGGTCAAATTTTGTAGGTGGTTTTGGAATAAATTGTGTTGCCGAATCGAGAACCATTGTTCTGATTTTGTTCCAGTGTGGTTCTATGCTTGATAAGTATGCTGGAGGTGTTGGTTTCCATGTACCAGCCTCATAATCTACAGTATATTTAGGAAATGACCTAGTTTCTTTATAATTATCCGTACTTGACCATTTTAAAATCGCATCAGAAACTTTTTTTCCATACGCCAATGAGTTTTCTTTAACTTCTTTAGGGAATCCTTTAGTATCTAATTCTTTAATGAAATTGGTATGAAAGTTATGAAGTGAGTCTTCTGAAAAGATAAGCGCTTTGCTAACTAAGTGAAATGCTTGAAGTGACGCTAAATGGAATGATATCTTTTTATCTGAGTCTGGCTCAGGAATTTTGGATAATCCATTCAATCTACCAGCAAAACTCTGTAGGTTTGGATCAAGATGCCTAATAACTTCGTACCCTGCTATACTTGGATAAACATAATTCCGTGCAGCAACTGGTGGTGAGAAAATATCGTGAACGATGACATCCGTAAGTTGCTCCATATAATCATTAACAATACTTGCATCACTTACAAGTTCATCATAATTTTCAATTTCTTGTTGGCACGCTCCTAGTAATAATAAAAGGAAAAAGGAGGTCACTATTAAATTTCGCATCATTTAGTAAATCTAATTAAAATAGAGCGAAAAGATAAAGTGGATTGTAATTCAAATGTCATTTTATATAGTCTTGTATGAGTTCGTTGTCTTAGGAATCTTACTTACAATTTAATAAAACTTAAATTATTTCTAATAATTTTTAAAGCACAATCAATATTTTATATTTTTCTTACTCCTTTAAAAATTGCCTCAATACATATTGTAATATGCCTCCATGCTTTAGATATTCAATTTCAATTTCTGAGTCTAATCTAACAATGACTTGGAACTGAATTTCGGAACCATCTTCTTTTTTTGCAGTAACATTTAATTTCTTTCCTGGACTTAATCCAGCTTCGATGCCTGTAATGTTGATGACCTCTTGACCAGATAGTCCCAATGTAGTTGCATCGTTACCGTCCAAGAATTCTAAGGGTATTACTCCCAGTCCAACCAAGTTAGACCTATGAATTCTCTCGTAAGAACTTGCAATAACTGCTCTTACACCAAGAAGACTAGTACCTTTTGCTGCCCAATCTCTCGAAGAGCCTGATCCGTATTCTGCCCCAGCAATAACAATTAAAGGTGTGCCACTTTCTTGATACTTCATAGAGGCATCGTATACGGTCATTTCTTTATTTTCCGGAAAATAAGTGGTGTAGCCTCCAGACTTGCTAGCTATTTGGTTGTTAATTCTAACATTGGCAAATGTTCCTCTCATCATTACTTCGTGATTTCCACGTCTTGATCCATAAGAATTAAACATGCTTGGTTCAATTCCAAGATCTACTAAATACTGCCCTGCTGGGCTAGTTGATGAAAAAGATCCAGCTGGTGAAATATGATCAGTTGTTACAGATTCACCTAGTTTCAGTAGAACTCTTGCATCTTTTATATCCATGAGAGGTTCAGGATGCTCGCTTATATCTTTGAAAAAAGGTATTTGCTTAATGTAACTAGAATCTTCTCTCCAGGCATAGTCTAGGCCTTTCGGAGCTGGTAGATTCTGCCATTGTTCTTCACCATCAAAAATTACACTATACTCTTTAGCATAGTCTTCCTTAGAGGTTGCGCTTGTGATCACTTCTTGAATTTCGGCTTGAGTAGGCCAGATATCTCTTAGGAATACATCTTGACCATTCGAATCTGTAGTCAGTGGCTCGTTCATTAAATCTATATCTACGCGACCAGCAATTGCATAAGCCACGACTAGCATAGGAGATGCAAGAAAATTCATTTGGATCTTAGGATGTATTCTTGCTTCGAAATTTCTATTTCCACTCAGTACGGACGCAACCACTAGTTCACTTTGGTCGATAGCTTTATCGATATGTGAAGGCAGTGGTCCAGAATTACCGATACAAGTTGTGCAACCGTAACCTACTACATGAAACCTGAGCGCTTCGAGATCTTTGAGTAACCCAGATCTTCTTAGATAGTCAGTTACCACCTTAGAACCTGGCGCCAAGGAAGTTTTAACCCAAGGCTTAGCATCAAGTCCTTTCTCTATCGCTTTTCGTGCAACAAGTCCAGCACCTATCATGACGGATGGATTCGAAGTATTGGTACACGAAGTAATAGCAGCAACGACAATGGAGCCATCACTGAGAATATATTCCTGATTATCTTTCTTAAGTCGGACAGATTTTAATTTGTTATCTTCTACGATAACCTCTACGTTATCGTGCTCATCTCCTCTAAATTTTTTATTTCTTGCGGTACCTGAGCCACCTTCTGAATACCAAGCCTCTCGTTCTTCTAAAGGTACATAATCTCTACCATGAACTTCGCTCAGCAAAGATCCGAACTTAGATTTCAAATCTTTAACTAGTATTTTATCTTGTGGTCTTTTAGGTCCAGAAACGGTGGGCTCCAGTTTGTTTAGATCTACTTTGATGACATCTGAATACTCTATTTCTTCCTTGCCTGTCCTCCATAGAAGGTTGGTTCGGCAATAGTTTTCTACAAGTTTTAGTTGACGTTCATCTCTGTTAGTTTTCTCCATGTAGCTTATGGTCTGATCATCTATAGGAAAGTATGTTACGGTACAACCGAACTCTGGAGACATATTAGAAATAGTTGCTCGATCGGGAACAGATAAGTGATCTAATCCTGCTCCGAATACTTCCACAAAATCACCGACTACACCATAGACTCTTAATTTTTGCGTAATCTCGAGCACCATGTCTGTGGCCGTAATACCTTCTGGTAGTCTTCCGAGTAATTCTAGTCCAATAACTTTCGGTGAAGAAAAGTAAATAGGCTGACCTAGTAATGCCGCTTCCGCTTCTATACCACCCACACCCCAACCAACAACACCTATCCCATTAACCATAGGAGTGTGAGAATCGGTTCCGACAAGTGTATCGGGGAATGCCCAGCCTTCTCTATTGATAACGCCCTTAGCAAGATATTCTAAATTGACCTGATGACATATTCCCATTCCAGGAGGCACTACGGTGAAATTATCAAAGGCAGATTGCGCCCATTTTAGTAATTCGTACCGTTCACCATTCCTTTTATATTCAAATTCTACGTTCTTCTTATAAGCATAATCAGTTCCAAAAAAATCAACCTGCACGGAATGGTCGATAACCAAATCAACAGGAACTTTCGGATTGATCTTCGAACCATCTTTTCCTTTTTTGATGGCTTCTGATCGAATGGCTGCAATATCCACCACTGCTGGTACACCAGTAAAATCCTGCATTAACACTCTAGCTGGTTTATAAGGGACGGATAAGTCGTTTCCTTTTGGATTCCAGTTAATTAAGTTCTGAATATGCTCATCATTTACCATGAAACCATCATAATTTCTAAGCGCATTCTCCAGTAAGATTTTGATAGAAAAAGGCAGCTTTTTGATTTGAGGGTACTTTTCTGCAACTTTTCCAAGGTGGATAATTTGTAGGTCCCCATTACCAGTTTCTAATGTTGCTTTAAAAGTATTTTGGTCAATTTTCATGATTACGAATTTTAAGAATGAACATTCTAATGATAGATTTCTCACTTCACAAATGAAGGTTCTATGATATAGAAGAGAAGAATATTGGTATACTACTAAGATAGCAGTTTTGCTTTAAATATAAAAGCCCTAGTTAATAACAACTGTTAGTATTAGTGGAAAAAGGCTAGACATGTTCGGGCTTGATATAATTTATTTTAAACCATGATTATAACCCTTCTTAAGTAACTGAATGACTTCATCATCCACTTCGAATTCGTCTTTTACCCTAATGTGATGATAGAACTTCTTCCCATATTCTCCGACTTTATGAAACTTCGCACTTTTCAGCGGTTCATGATAGTAGAATTTAAGGTCTAAAACTTTAGACATTGGCCTAAGAATTAGGAAGGCTTTCTTGTTAGTGAAAATGACGGTATTAACGGAAGCGCCGATACTTATATCTCCAAATTCGAAGACATCGACAAGTATTTTATCAAAAGCGAGTATCAAGTCTTCTGGTTTTCCTTCGAATAGATCATCGATAGATTTAGTAGTACAATAGTGAGATTGATTGTCGTGCTTGAATCGGCGCTCGCATTTAGGACATGTCCACATAAATATGATGTTATTCGAATACTATGTTATTCAGAACAGGAAGGATTCTCTCCACCCATTGACCATAAGATTTTCCTGACGGGTGTAATTGATCACCGGCCAGCAGACTTAGATCAGATGCAGCATTCTGAGTTAAATCAGTAATGTATACATACGGAGCACCTCGCTCTTTTGCTACTTTCTCTTTATAGTCGTTGTATTCTTTTATTTCACGAGCTATTTTGTCTTTATTAGAATTTCCAGCAAATGGTGTGACACTATAATCAGGAATAGAAACGACAATCACTTTGGATGCATCTCCGTTCAGTAAAGAAGTAGCGCGATCCATTAATTCATTAAACTCAGTTTTGAAAAGCTCGAAATCTTTCCCTTGGTATTGATTGTTCACGCCGATCAGTAGGGTGATGAAATCATAGTCACCAGCAACAAGATTTTCCTTATCCATTGCATTCAGTAAATCTCGAGTGGTCCATCCAGTTTTAGCAATGATTTTGTATTTTCCTAATTCATGAGGTTCGGTTAATTCAGAGTGAATCAACTGATAGGGAAAGCGTTCTTTTTCTCCGACACTTTCTCCGATCGTATAACTGTCACCTAGCGCTAAGTAATTCACAGCGGAAGCGTTTTCTTCCATTGATTCTTTTTCTTCTTCTTTCTCTGTTTCATTATCCATAAGCCCACCGCAGCCTGTTAACAATAATATAAATAAAAGGGATTTGATCATGTTCATCATTTAACTTTACATATATACGAGTATAAATGGAAAAGTCGCTGTAATTCAGCGACTTTTCCGAATGTTATAAGCGTATGGTTCTTAATATTATTATTCATCCTGAACATTGTGTCTGAAAGAAAAGGCATTATTAAAGCGAAACGCTCTATGAATTTCAATTGAAATAAATGCACTATCTTTCCTTCTACATTTTAACATTAAAGTCATATGAAGCCAATATTGTTCAGTAAATTTCTTTTATGGTTTTGTATGTGGTTATCATTCACTACGGCAACTGGTCAGAATACACCATCTCAAGTAAGAGCATCGACAGCTGCTAGCAATGTCATCGTTCTAGATACGGTCTTTACCATTGATGGTCTAGATCGGAGTAGAAAGGTGAGGCTTTACCTACCTATGGATTATGATGTTTCGACCAAGAATTATCCTGTATTGTACATGCATGATGGTCAGAATTTATTTGATGATGTTACATCCTATGTAGGAGAGTGGGGAGTCGATGAAATCTTGAATAAAATGAAATTGGACTTGATTGTCGTTGGAATCGATAACGGACAAGGAGATCGGATGCATGAAATGGGTCCTTGGGATCACGAAAAATATGGAGTATCAGAAGCAAGAGAATACCTATCCTTTATTCTCAATCAAGTGAAACCATACATTGACCAAAATTATAGGACTAAAGGAGATCGAGAGAATACTGCAATGATGGGAAGTTCTATGGGTGGGCTCGTGTCTCATTATGCTCAATATTCATTTCCTGATGTAATTGGTAAAGTGGGGATTTTCTCACCGTCCTATTGGTACGCTGATGAAATTTATACATTGACCGAAGAAAAACCGGTACTTAAAGATACTAAACTATATATCATCGTGGGAAGTAAAGAGGGCAATAATATGGTGAAGCCTGCTGTGGAAATGTACGAATTGATTAAGAAAAGCGGACATCCTGAAAAGAATATTTTCTTTGCCAATGTGGAAGGAGGAACACATAGTGAGACTTTCTGGAAGCAAGAACTAGAAGATGCATTAAGATGGCTATATTCAAAATAAATAATTGAAACTCAACTAAAATTTTGTGAAGAAACAAATAACAAGTAGCTTGGGCCTTATAATACGAAAGAATATGCAGTTTAAATTTTTAATAGTAGCAATTATAACGATATGTACATTCAGCTTATCAGCTCAAAATGCAGATGAAGGATTTGTATCTCTTTTTAACGGAACATCCCTGGATGGATGGACGGCAACAGAAGAAAATGCATCCTCCTTTTTAGTGGAAGATGGAAAGTTAGTTGCTCGAGGAGGAAAAGCACACTTGTTTTATACAGGGTCTGTGGGCGATGCCAATTTTAAAGATTTTGAATTGAAGATGAGAATTATGACGAATGAGAAGTCTAATTCAGGTGTATACTTTCAAACGGCTTACCAGAAGTCGGGCTGGCCAGCTAAAGGTTTCGAAGCACAAGTAAATTCTAGACATTCTGATCCGAGGAAAACCGGTAGTCTTTATAATATTGTCAATATGTGGGCACCTGAAGCTGTAGTGGAACCTTTCTTGGTAAAAGTGGATGAAAAAGGGGAGATATTTATGCTTCGAGAAAGTGCACCTTCTACAGATGGCGAGTGGTTTGATTACTACATAAAAGTAGTAGGGAATAGAATAGTGATCAAAGTAAACGGTGTTATAACAGTGGATTGGACTCAGCCTAAAGATTGGGAAATGGGTGGAAGAAGAATAGGAGAGGGAACTGTAGGAATTCAAGCACACGATCCTACGTGTGAGGTTTACTATAAAGATATACAGATTAAGATATTAGATTAACTCGGAAAGTTCTATCTTTTTTTCTTGAAAAAGTCAGACATCATGGCTGAGCATTCTTCGTGTTTTATTCCGAATGCAAGCTTGGTTTTTGGATGGAGTAATTCTCGGCCTATTCTCGTGAATCCAGCTTTATCATCCGTAGCGCCATAGACAATTTTTCCTATTTGCGCCCATCTTAGTGCTCCAGCACACATGACACATGGTTCTAGTGTTATGTAGATCGTACAATCTTGTAGGTATTTTGCGCCAAGATAAGAACTGGCGGAAGTAATGCCGATCATTTCAGCGTGGGCTGTTACATCTTTTAGGATTTCTGTTTGATTATGAGATCTAGCAATGATCCGTTGTTGGCTAACGATTACTGCACCTACAGGCACTTCGTCTTTTTCCATAGCGATTTCAGCTTCAGCTATGGCTTGTTTCATAAAATAGTTGTCATCGAAAACTTGAATCATGCTTGCAAAGGTAAATTTGAAATTGAAAATATAAAGATAGGTAAAAGAAAAAGTAATGCTTAGTGTGAAGTGATTTAATACTAAGTACTCGAGTTAGGAATGCTTAACTATGGTGATACGCCTTATAATTAGGTTGTTTCGTATGCATCAAAATGATGTCTTTTAGAAAAAAAATAAAATTTAATGTCCAATTAGTTTCATAAAAAAATCTTAAGATTATCTTTGCGCATGGAACGAAATAATAGCACCACCAAATTCTTGCAGGAAAGTCTAACCTTTGACGACGTACTTTTAATCCCTGCTTACTCAGAAGTTTTACCAAGAGATGTAGAAATTAAATCAAAGCTAACGCGTGATATTACCATTAATGTGCCTATTGTATCGGCAGCGATGGATACGGTTACGGAATATAGATTAGCGATTGCCATTGCTCGTCAAGGAGGAATCGGAATGATTCATAAGAACATGTCGATCGAGGCTCAGACGGATCAAGTGAGGAAAGTGAAAAGGTCTGAAAGTGGAATGATCATCGATCCAGTGACACTTGGTCCTGACGCGAAGATAGGTGAAGCTCAGCAGTTAATGGCTACCTATAAGATAGGCGGAATACCGATAGTAAATAATGATCAGAAATTAGTTGGTATTCTGACCAATAGAGATCTTCGATTTGAAAAACAGATGGGGATTAAGGTCAGCGATATTATGACTAAGGAGAATTTAATTACCGCTCCAGTCGGAACAACGCTAGATCAAGCAAAAGACATTTTACAGCAATTCAAAATTGAAAAACTACCAGTTGTAGATCAGAATAATATACTAATGGGTCTGATTACCTATAAGGATATTTTAAAATTGACCGATTATCCTAATTCTATAAAGGATTCATATGGTCGATTAATGGTAGGAGCTGCAGTAGGTGTAACGGCTGATATGCATGATAGGATTCAAGCATTAAGAAGTGTAAGTGTAGATGTTATAACAATAGATACTGCACACGGTCATTCTATAGGAGTTCTAAATGCAGTAAAAGAAGTAAAACAAACGTATCCAGACTTACAAGTTATCGGAGGGAATGTCGCCACTGGATCTGGTGCGAAAGCGTTAGTAGATGCAGGAGCAGATGGTGTGAAAGTAGGTGTAGGTCCAGGTAGTATCTGTACCACCAGAATCGTAGCTGGTGTAGGAGTGCCGCAATTAACAGCGATATATAATGCTGCGGAAGCGATAAAAGGAAGTGGAGTTCCGATCATCGGTGATGGAGGAATCAGATATACTGGAGATATTGCTAAAGCGATTGTTGCTGGCGCATCTACCATCATGGGAGGTTCACTTTTTGCGGGTGTAGAAGAAGCGCCAGGCGAAACGGTTATTTACGAAGGAAGAAAGTTTAAGATTTATAGAGGAATGGGATCTATAGGAGCTATGGAATTAGGATCTAAAGATCGTTACTTTCAGGATGTAGAAGATGATATCAAAAAATTGGTTCCAGAAGGTATAGAGGGGCGAGTTTCTTATAAAGGATACTTAGAAGAAGTGATGGTTCAGTACATCGGTGGATTAAGAGCTGGAATGGGATATTGTGGTGCTAGAACGATAGAAGATCTACAAAAAGCACAATTTTCACAGATATCCAATGCTGGAATTATAGAATCGCATCCACATAATATTACCATTACTAAGGAAGCTCCTAATTATAGCAAGCGAAGTTAGATGGTGTTGCCACGCAGTTTTTATGAAGGTGAAGATATTTTAGAGATTAGTAAATCTTTACTGGGTAAGAAACTGTGCTCGGATATAGGAGGTCAATTCACATCTGGAATAATTGTCGAAACGGAAGCTTATAAAGCGCCTGAAGATAAAGCAAGTCACGCATTTGGGAATAAAGTCACTCCCCGAACGGTTACCATGTTTAGTCCTCCGGGAACAGGTTATATCTATATCATTTATGGGATGTATCATTTATTCAATGTGATCACAGGGCCAGAAGGTACCGCGCATTGTATACTCATAAGGGCCGTGGAACCACTAGATGGTCAAGATGTAATGCTTGAAAGACGGGGAAAACCTTCGATGATCAAAGCAGTGACCAATGGTCCAGGAAAATTTAGTATTGCAATGGGTATGCATAAGAAATATGATGCAACGGATCTAACAATTTCTAGTGATATCTGGATAGAAACTGGCTGGCCTGAGTTATCTGAAGAGGAGATTCTTGTAGGACCTCGGGTAGGAATGTCTACGGCTGAAGAATGTTCTAACTGGCCATACAGGTTTAGAGTAAAAGGAAATAAGTGGACGAGCAAACCTGACAAGGTGTGGTATGATTTATAACAGCCAGTAAGGGGGAAAGCTGCAAGTTTTTGTCTGACTTGTAAGAATATGTTTCTTATTAATCCGAATTATTTTAACATTTCAATAGTTTGGAGAACATATTTGAGTACATTTGAAGAGTAATGAGTGCAAAACAAAAATAAACCAATGGAATTTATCCCCAAAAATAACTTTTCCAATCTTATCCGTTCGTATAAAAAGCAAATTTCTAAGCTTAAAAAAAGCATTGAGAGTGGGCGTTTTACGAATTGGTCTTATCAGAAAAAACAATATCTTATCTCCCGGATTTTACATTTACTTAGATTGTTAAGATCTAGAGGTGTTAAAGTTGCAGGTAGCTTAGGAATAGCATTATTAGCAAGTCTTTCTACAAATGCACAGTTTGAATTTCCGATAACAGGGGACTGTGATGCAAGTGCTTTTGATGAAATAGAATTGATCCCTTTCCCTCCAAGTGAAGGGGATGGTGGAGAATTTAATTTATACGCAAGATATCCTCTTGCAGGAGATTTAGACAATGATGGAGATGAAGATCTTATAGTTATTTCTTATGTTGAATCTGAAGGATATTATCTACAATATTTTGAGAATGATGAAGGCGAATTTATAGAATTAGAAGGTGAAGACAATCCATTAGCAATCTTTAATGAAGATTTTTCAGATGGTGGGATACCACCATTTTTCAATTTTGCTTTAGGAGATGCGAACAATAATGGCAGACTGGATTTAGTGCTAGGTGCTGAAAAAGGTGAGGTGATTTGTTATGCCAATACTGAAGTTGGATTCGTAGTACCTGAGGATAAAAACCTTGAGATGGTAAGCGAAAATGGAATTTCCTATGTTGCTTTTGCTAATATAGATGATGATTGTGAAGATGAGATGCTCATCATTCCTAACATTATTTTTGGCGGAGGAAATGAAGGAGAACCTGAATCCGAAGTAACAATTTTTGACCTTGTAGATGGGTCATATGTGGAAAGTGAGGCGATGGTCGCCATGTTTGAGAACATACCTTTTGGAGAAGGACCTTTCAGTGTTCCTTATTTTGTAGATTTAAATGGTGACGGCTTAGATGAATTGATTCTTGGTAATGAAGAAGAGGAAGAGGCGTTGTTAATAAGTTTATTTACGAAATTAGATGGTACTTATGTTGAAGTGGATGATGAAGAAAACCCTTTCTTTGGATATGATTTTAATGAGGAAGAAGGGGAAGGATTTGCGTTGCCAATTTTTAATTTTGGTGATTTAGATGGTGATGGTAACCTCAATATGTACCTAGGACTAAAGTCCGAATCTGCAGAAATAAGTGAAGAAGTGTTCTGTTTTGATACCGCTACAGAAATTGCTCCAGCATGTGTGAATCCAGGACCTGGAGATGCCGTACCTACATTAAGCGAGTGGGGATTGATTATACTAAGTTTAATTTTCTTAATATTTGGGATCGTTGGTATTAAAGAAAGAAATGCGAGAGCTTTGCTGGGACTAGCTCCCCAAAAGGAGGTTTAAACAGCTTCTTTATTCAATTTTCTTTTGTCTTGATAGTAATTCATACTGATTTGTCTTTCCACCTGCGAAATGCTTATTGACTAAGTTTAGCATGATCTTGTTGTGTTTTTCAACCATGAAAATCACTTGTGCACCTAGTTTTCTCCTTCTACTTGCTTCCGCCATTAACGCCATACCTTGTCCTTTCGCTTTATCTGGATGGACGTAAAGGGTAGTCGCTTGTACAATATCTTTTTGCAATAAGTGACAAATCAGCCAACCGACCACTTCATCTCCTTTCTTAAGCAGAAGACTAGAATGAGGCAAAACCATTTTTGTCATCTGAAATGGGTTCAGGGTAGCCGGAACTTTTCCTTGCCAATCTTCTCTAATTAAAGTCTCTTTGAGTTGAGTAAAACTCGACTCATTCCATGCTTCTACGGAATAAGGTGCCGAAATAACAGCATTCTTAAACCAATCTTTCTCGAATTGGGTATTGATATCAGGAAGCGTGAAATAATATAAAAGTAGTTTGCTTTCTGACCATCCCGTTTTATCGAGCAATTGCTCCCATTCTGCTATCGATTGCCAATACGTTCTATATTGCAGAGAAATAGTTTTGAGCTTGAGCAATTCACTCATTTTGTATGTGGCTTCCATTAAACGGCTACCATATTCTTGATGTCTATGGTTTGGATGAACAACGAAACTGATCATTTCTGCTTGTTCTTTAGATTTCAGGGAAAGAATCGTTGCTCCGTAAAACATCTTGTCAGCTTCGCTTGAAGAGCATAATACTAGTAGTTTATCGGCTTTAATTTTGCCTATTTTTTCTTGGTCTTCTATAGATGGAAAAGACATGCCTTTGAATAGGCTGATGACTGTTTTCTTGTTTCCGTACCAAAAATGAAATTGTTCTTTTGATGGACGATCTAAAACTTTAAAATTTTTATTGATCACTTCGAAAAATGGCGCAAATTGATCAATGTTTGAGTTTTGGGACATAGAATATGAAATTTGGAGCATTTATAATTTGAAAATGTAATATCAAACATTCTTATGAAACGACCTAGAATAGAGCAATTTACTTCTTCGGAAGAGCAAATGGTATATAGTATCAATATTTATTTGCCATTAGGAAAGAGGTTATAGCATTTGTTGAATTTCCTTTCTTAATTTTGCAGCATGAATCCAATAGTAAAGATAAAGAACGATAGAATAGCCTCTATAAAAAGAAAGCATCCATGGATATTTTCAAGAGGAGTAATAGATTATGATCATTGTGAAGAAGGAGATATTGTAGAAATACAGTCTCAGAAAGGTGACTTTCAAGCGATCGGGTATTTCCAAGAAGGAAGTATTATGCTAAGGATTCTAAGTTTTGAAAAGATCGAAATCGATCAGAAGTTTTGGGATGACTTGATACTGAAAGCTATTAATTTAAGGAAGTCATTGAATCTACCTTCTGATGAAACAAATGCTTTTCGATTATTTCACGGAGAAGGAGACGGAGCTTCTGGCTTAATCATAGATCGATACAATAATGCGGTTGTTATTCAGTGTCATACAACTGGAATTCACCGCCAAATTGACCTTATAAAAAAATCTATAGAGAAGCATCTTCCAGAAATTTCTATCATATACGATAAAAGTAAAAATGTACTACCTGATCCTTATTCTAGAAGTGTAGAAGATGAATTTCTCAAAGGGGAGAGCAATGCTGTGCAAATTCTAGAAAACGGACATAAATTCCAGATTGAATTAATCGAAAGTCAGAAAACTGGATTTTTTCTAGATCAGCGAGATAACAGAAAATTGCTTGGAGAATTTGCAAAAGGCAAATCAGTTCTGAATCTGTATTGCTATACTGGAGGATTTTCCATCTACGCGCTGAATAATTCTGCAAAAGCAGTATGCTCCATAGATTCTTCTAAAAAGGCGATTGCAATGCTTAATGAAAATGTAGCATTAACAGGGAAGTCGTCTATTCATGAATCCCTCACGGAAGATGTTAATCAATACCTGAAGCAAATCAAGGACGACGAATATGATATTATCGTTGTAGATCCACCTGCATTTGCTAAGAATCAGCGGAAGAAACACAATGCTGTACAAGCATATAAAAGAGTGAATAAAGCTGCAATCGATAAAGTTAAGAAAGGCGGAATGATTTTTACTTTTTCATGCTCTCAAGTGATCGATGTTCAGTTGTTTCAGGATACGATTACAGCAGCTGCTATAGAATCGGGTCGTGATTGTCAGATATTATATAGGATGTCACAAGGTGCTGATCATCCTGTGAATATTTTTCATCCAGAAGGCAAGTACTTAAAGGGACTTGTTCTAAAAGTTCAATAAGCTAAAAGAGTGTTTTAATAAATATTCCTATCAAGTAAATGACTGGAATAATAGAAATACAGCAGATGCATTTCACTGGGCTAAGCTTGGCTGGGCTATTCATAATTTCTTGATTCATTGGTTGTTATAAATATATGGCAAAAAAATCAACATGTCAATACATGATCATATATTCATGCGTTAAATTTTTTTATTTTTTCTAGAAGGTTAAGCATTAAGTCAATAGAGGTAAGACATATTGCTTATGATCTATAAGAATGCGCCGTTGAGATTAGTTGGAAAATTATATTATTTTTATTGAATGAAAAAAGGCTTATTCGTAACGCTACTACTGACAATTTTTATTTCTCCTGTCATTTTTTATTCTTGCAAGCCTGGTCAAGCAGCCACTGATAATTCTCCAGAGAAATTATCTGGTCCTCAGATTTTATTTATTTCATATAAATATAATGGTGAGGACTTTCAGTTAGAAAGTAAAACGGTAACGGCTGGCAAGTTTAAGTCTAGACCTCAGCATGATGAAACTAAGGTCAATGGTGATCTTATTCTGGTACAGTTAAACAAAGATAAATTGGTCTTAGACGGAATGCATATTCCTAATCCGCGGATAAGAGTCGTAGAATATGCTGATGAAAGTGGCATGATGCAAAAGAAGACGGTAGAAGTTGAAAATGCAGAATTTACCGCTCGGATCAATCTGCATTCAGATACGAAGTTTATCATGGTTAAGGAATATAATGATGCCTCCACCGAACTTTTAATAATGAACATCACTGAACTGGATTAACGATGAAAAACATATTCACACTCCTTCTAATAATTTGTTGCTTCTACAGCATTAATGCTCAAGTATTTGATGTAGATACCATTTTGTACAATGGAGATAGTGATAAGCATATTAATTTTGTCATTTTAAGTGATGGTTATCAGGAAAGTGAGTTGGATAAATTTGTTGTAGATGCCATAAATGCTTCGAATGCGCTTTTTGCTAAAGAACCTTTTGAAAACTACAAAAACTATTTTAATGTATTCGCCATTAAAGTGCCTTCTAATGAAAGCGGGGCGAGTCATCCTGGAAATGCCAGTGATGTCAGTGAGCCGGCTCATGTGATAAAAGAAGTTGATAATTACTTCGGGTCGACCTTTGATGCTTTTGGAATTCACAGATTGTTGGTTCCGAGTAATTCAACCAAAATATTCAATGTTTTAGCATCTAATTTTCCTACGTATGATCAAGTAATCGTCTTAGTAAATTCTAACTTTTACGGTGGAAGTGGCGGTGTTTTCGCTACCTCATCTTTGCATGTTTCTGCTAATGAAATTGTAATTCATGAGATCGGCCATTCCTTCGCAAGCCTTATCGATGAATATTATGCAGGAGATCAATATGCAAGAGAAGGAATTAATATGACAGCAATTACAGATCCAAGTCAAGTGAAATGGAAGAATTGGCTAGATTATAAAAACGTTGGTATCTATCAGCACTGTTGCAGTGGAAATGCTGAGAACTGGTATCGACCACATGAAAATTGCTTAATGAGAGCACTTGGTAAGCCGTTTTGTCCAGTCTGCATAGAAGGGATCATTGAGAATATACATATTATTGTTTCTCCGATCTTGAGTTATTTTCCAGAAGAGCAAGATGTTCTGGGAGGTGAGTTACCGCTTACTTTTAAAGTTGATTTAATAAAACCGGATCCTAATTCCCTAGCTGTAAGCTGGGCGCTGAATGGAGTGCTCTTAGATTCAGTAGAGGATACATTAATGGTAACTGCTGATGATCTTGTGGAAGGAAGTAACGAATTATTAGTAAGCATCGAAGATCAGTCGCCATTACAAAGAATAGATGGGCACGAAGCTGTGCATTTAGAATTTGTATTATGGGAAATAAATAATGGTGTTTCTGGGACGTATATCAATACTGCATACGAAAAGATTGCTTTAACAGTATATCCAAATCCTGCACAGGACTACCTATACATCAGTAATAATTATGACCTGGATAAGGGCATAACAGTAGAACTTTTAGACGCTTGGGGCAGTAAAATTGACTTTGTTCAAATAAAAGACAAGGGATCTAGTGTTCTAGATATCCACAGCCTTCTACCAGGCACCTATTTTGTGCGATTTAAGGTAAATAATCAGCATATTGGTGTCAAGAAGATGGTTAAGTTGTAGGATGAATTGAATACTGACGTTGTTTCATCCGTTTGGCGAAAAGATCCATAAGTTAACACTTGTACCAAGCGAACAGGTATTCAAAAAGTCATGTGCTTAATATCTATTCAGAAAAAGCAATTCTTTTTTGTTTCAAAGACACGATCCCAAAAATCAGCATCAGTAATGATAATAGAATGATTCCCCATTGTGACATCGTAGGAATAGCGCTAGCTATCAAAGGACAGTCTTCGGCCGTAGGGGCAAGTGCCATTTCGCTAACCATTGCTGGTGTTACAGCATAGTTGTATATATTAAGCATTCTAACACATCCACTTTCATCTTCGTCTCCATCATCCTTGAAAAAGATAAAGCTCGCAGGGTTGAATCCTATATTTTCGTCATCACTTATGGTCTCGTATAAAACACCGTTAACATACAATACAAATTCATAATTGGAGTAAGTAAGAACAACATGATAGTATTCTGAAGTTGAGGTAAATACAGCAGGATTGGTTTCAGAATAATCATAAAATGTTAACTCATCCTCATCTGTGTACAAACCTTCATCTAAACTACCGTTAGAGAAGTCAATAATTCTTTGATATCCTGAATATTGATCAAATTTAAAATACAATTCTATAGAATATTCATTGCATATATCTAGGGCATCGGTTGAGTAAGACAAGCCGTCTTCATTGCCAAAGCAATAGACTGTTTCATCCATCAATAATGCTTCGCTATTATAAGTTCCAGTAGAACCAACAACATCAAATGACCCATTTCTACACAAATCTTCTAAGGTATTATCAAAGTTAACTGAGAATTTATTAGGCTCAGCATCACAAGGAGCAGGTGAAAAAGCACAAGCACTAAAAGTAGTTTCAGCCCCAATAGGCCGGAAATTAGCCTCTCCTATCTCAAACTCAAAGTCAGGATCATTTTCAATTCCACCTCTATCATCTACTACAAAGTATATTGTTTCCCCAGGAGTAAGTCCTGATAAGAATATTCTTTCATGATTATCATGTTCTGTATTATCTTCATCTTGACAATCATCACTTAATAGAACTAAATCATCGCAAGTACCTGAAAAAGCTTTTATCTCTGTATCTGTAATATTTCCTGGTGCGGAAGTGGTAAATATGATAATACCATTTTCGGGAACGATGGCTTGAAACCAAACTCCACGATCTGCACATTCATCAGATTCTCCCTCACCATTACCTGTAGATCCATCAAATGTGAAAATTTGTAATTCACACGAAGCCCCAACATTTAGAGGGGTTGCAGTAGCACATATATCTGATGGGATTTGTATGGAAGCGGGATCATAAGTACAAACCCCAAAGGTTCCACTTTCACCTCTATCATCTACTAAGAAATACAAAGTATCTCCAGATAGTAATCCTGAAAATTCTATTTCTTCATGATTTTCATATCCAGAATTATCATCATCTTGGCAATCTTCACTCATAAGTATAAGGTTGTCACAAGTGCCCTGAAATACCTTTATTTCCGTATCATCATTTGTTCCTATATTGGTAGTTGAAAAGTGAATGCTTCCAGATGCTGGAATAACTACTGCAAACCAAACACCTACATCATCGCATTCATCTGGGTCACCAGTATTTCCAGAAAAGCTAAATATTTCTGAGTTGCAATCTGTATCAACTTCTAAGAAAACCGCACCTGAACAGACATCATAGGCATCTTGTGCAAGTGAAATAGTCGGAAAGAAAAAGAGTAAAAAATTGAATAGGATAAAAATTGAAAATGATTTCATTCAGTTTTTGGGATTGAGGTTATTGAAATTAAAGCCTAAATGTAACAATATGTAGTTAAAGTATGGCTATATGCCTTAGTATTTAATTGTTTATTATAACCTATAGAAAGAAAGGTGCTAAAAGCAAATTGGGACAGCGTGTTTCTTTTGTAAATTATAGATCATTAAAATTGAACATTAAATATTGACTTTTAGAAAATTAAACTTTGCACACTACTTGAAAATAGTTAAGCTTTAAGTAAAGGTCATCCATTCAAATTTCTTACATTTGCGCATCTTTTATAAAATAAACTAAGCTGAGACTTTGAAGAAGATTAATTCTGCACTAATTTCCGTCTACCATAAAGATGGACTCGAACCGATTATAGAAGCTTTTAAGAAAAACAATGTAACCATTTATTCGACTGGCGGCACTCAAGAATTTATAGAAAAACTGGGTGTGAAAGTAGAACGAGTAGAGGATCTAACGAGCTATCCATCCATATTAGATGGTAGAGTTAAGACCCTTCACCCGAAGGTTTTCGGAGGAATCTTAGCAAGAAGAGAAGAAGATCATTTAGGTCAATTAGCGGAGTACGATATTCCAGAAATAGACTGTGTGATTGTGGACTTGTATCCATTCGAAGAAACGGTGAAGAGTACAAATGATGAAAATACCATCATTGAGAAAATAGATATCGGAGGAATTTCATTGATCAGAGCAGCAGGAAAGAACTATAAAGATGTAGTTGTCGTTCCATCTGTAGAAGATTATGCATACTTCGTTGAATGTATGGAAGAGCATCAAGGTGCTACGACCTTAGCTCAGCGAAAAGAATTAGCACGAAGATCATTTAAAGTGAGCTCTAACTATGATGTAGCCATTTTTAATTACTTCGATGAAGAGTCAGATGATATCACTTTCAAGCAGTCGATTCACCAATCTCAACAACTTAGATATGGAGAAAATCCACACCAACAAGGAATCTACTTTGGGGAGTTGAACAATATGTTCGAGAAAAGTGGCGATAAAGAATTATCCTATAATAACCTCGTAGACGTAGATGCTGCTGTGAATTTAATGGCAGAATTCAAAGACGATGCGCCTACTTTCGCAGTACTTAAGCATACGAATCCTTGTGGCGTTGCAACTCGACCAACTATATTAGAAGCATGGAAAGGTGCACTTGCAGGAGATCCTGTTTCGGCTTTTGGTGGAATACTCATCAGCAATACAACGGTAGATTTAGCAACAGCTGAAGAAATTAACAAGATTTTTTACGAAGTACTTATTGCGCCAGACTTTACGGCAGAAGCAAGAGAACTTCTCAGTAAGAAAAAGAAAAGAATCCTCCTGAAAATTAATGAATGGCATACGCATAAAAAGTCATTCAAGTCACTACTTAATGGTGTGATTATGCAGGATACAGATATGAAAAGTGCGGAAAAATTGACCTTCGAAACGAAGACCGATAAAGCACCAACAGAAGCTCAGATTAAAGATCTGAAATTCGCTAACAAATGTGTAAAGCACTTAAAGTCTAATACTATCGTTTTAGCAAGGGATGGACAACTCCTAGGAATGGGCTGTGGTCAGACTTCTAGAGTGGATGCATGCAGACAAGCAATTGCTAAAGCGCAGAACTTTGGATTTGACTTAGAAGGTTCAGTGATGGCATCAGATGCTTTTTTCCCATTTCCAGATTGTGTGGAAATAGCAAGTGAAGCAGGGATTAAAGCTGTTGTACAGCCAGGCGGATCGATTAAAGATCAATTAAGCATAGATGAGTGTAACAAAAGAGGAGTATCTATGGTATTTACCGGCACTAGACATTTTAAGCATTAACAAATTGTGAATCTTTGCATAGATATAGGAAATTCATTTGCTAAACTTGCAATTGTAGATAACAATAAGGTTCTACATAAAGATGTAGTCCAGAAAATATATGTTTCTCTTATCAAAGAGATAAAGAAAAAATATGACTTTGAAAAAGTGATTGTCGGAGCGAGTGGGAAGCTACCAAAGTCGATAATGCACCACTTAGACCGGAATTATCATCTACTCGTATTAAATACCAGTACGAAGTTGCCGATTGAAATTGGATATAAAACACCTGATACATTGGGGAGAGATCGAATAGCAGCTGTAGTTGGTGCTAATGCACTCGAACCAGAATTAGATCACTGTGTTATAGATATCGGTACTTGTATAACATTCGATGTTATTTTGAAGTCAAAATTATTTGTTGGTGGAAATATTAGTCCCGGAGTGGAATTAAGATTAAAGTCAATGAATGATTATACGGCTAGGCTACCGCTAGTAAAACGTGGCAGTTTAGATCAATTATTAGGAGAAACAACAGAAGAAGCGCTTCAAAATGGAGCAACTATAGGTACACTTTTGGAAATTGAATCGTTTATAGAAAGAATTAAGCAGAAGTATAAAGGTATTCGAACTACTTTAACAGGTGGAGATGCTGATTTTTTTGCAAAGAAATTTGATTCTGATATATTTGTAAATCCAAATTTGGTCCTTATAGGATTAAATGAAATAATGAATTTTAATGTACAATAAAATAAAATATCTATTGATATGCAGTGTGTTATTGCCTTTTATGGCTGGAGCACAGCAAGTAGATAACTCACCATTTTCTAGCTTCGGAATAGGTAATCTTCATTCAGATGACCTAGCATTTTACCAAGGGTTCGGTGGTCTAGGTGCTTCTTACATAGATCCTTTTCATATTAATATCAAAAACCCGGCGAGTTATGCATTTTTAAACTCAGCGGCCTATGAAATGGGCGTAAGTGCAAGGTACCAGCAAACTAGTGACGGAGAGAATAAAAATTTAGGTTGGCATGGGAATCTAGATTATCTAGTGTTAGGTTTTCCCTTAAGAAATCCGATTAACGCATCTCTGGATCCAATAAAAAGAGACTGGAAATTTGGAATGAGTTTGTTTCTTAAGCCTCATTCGACGGTCGGTTACAACATCAGTACGATACAGAACGATTCGAATCTGGGGAGTTATCAAAATAATTTCGAAGGATATGGCGGTACCTATAAAATGATGTGGGGGAATGCTGCGAAGTATAAATCTTTCAGTTTTGGTGCTAATGTTGGGTACTTATTCGGGAATATTAATTTCAATGAGAATATTTATTTCGAAGATGACATCTATACTTTTGAAAATAGATATGCTATTGACTACAATGTAAATGGATTCATCTGGGATGCAGGAATGATATACAGTTGGTTTATCAATAAGGATGCCTATGAAAAAGATAAGAGTGTAAAAACTAAAGTGTTGAATATTGGTGTCTATGGTAATTCTGCACAGAAGTTTTATTCTATTAATGATGTTACCAAAGAAAGCCTTTATACTTCTCTTACTTTGACGGATACACTAGTTTCTGATTTAGGCGTAAAAGGAGAAGGAACTTTGCCTGCAGAGTTAGGATTCGGAGCAACTTATTACGGTGATAACAAGTATGTAATTGGGTTCAATTACGAATACGGAGCTTGGAGCCAATACAGAAATTCTGTAAGAAATGAAACTTTAATGGATTCTTGGAAGTTAACATTAGGAGGGTCATACCGTCCCGATGTGAAATCATTCAATAATTACTTTAAAAGAATTGCCTATAAATTCGGCGTATTCTACCAAAAGGATCCTCAAGTCATTGACAATATTCAAATAACTGATACTGGAATTAACCTCGGCGCAAGCTTTCCATTTTATTATCAGCGAAAAATTTCTCATATTAACGCTGCTTTTAGATTTGGAGTTAAAGGAACAGGGACACCTATTCAAGAAAGATATGGAAAAGTTACACTTGGATTCACGTTCAATGATGATCAGTGGTTTATTAAAAGAAAATACAATTAAGACAATAATTTTTGCGAAACTTAAACAAAGTGATGATGTTTAGAAATGCTATTTTAACACTTATAATGATTGCATTTACATTTGCAGGTGTAAATGCTCAATGCGAAACCTGGATAGGTTCGTCTCAGAAAGATGCGGCTGAAAATGCGCACTCGATCTATAGAGCGGCCCTTAAAACTGATGATTTTAAAATTGCTTTTGAAAATTGGCAAATAGCTTATGGTATTGCTCCTGCAGCAGATGGGCTTAGAGATTTTCATTATACAGATGGTATAAAATTATATAAACAGTTATACAAAGCTGAGACAGACGAAGCGCAGAAAAAAGAATATGCGGCTAAAATTTTAGAGCTTTATGATCAAGCAATCGAATGCTATAGAAACAAAGCCATTAAGCTAAAATGTGATGCTTCTGAAGATTGCTATTCTAATAGAATCTCATACTTACAAGGGAGAAAAGGTTACGATATGTATTATGAGTTAAGACAACCATATACTACGAATATTGCAGTCTTAGAAGAAGCGATAGAAACAGGTGGAAATAATGTAGAATATACAGTATTAACACCACTTGGTTATATGATCGTTGATCAGTACATTGCTGAAAAAGTAGATGCTGAGAAAGCAAGAGCAGTTCATAAACTTCTAAATGAAATTGCTGAATATAATGTTGTTAATAGTGATAAATATGGTGCTTACTACCAGCAAGCTATCGATGCAGTAAATGGAAAATTTGCACAAATCGAAAGAAGTATTTTCGATTGTGATTACTTCCTAGAAAAATTAAGACCAGAATATGAGGAGGATCCAGACAACATCGAGAATGTTAAAGATCTATACAATGAATTGAAAAGAAGAGGTTGTGCAGATGACCTTCCGATTATGATGGAGATGAAGGAGAAGTATGAGGTTTGGGCTGCTAAAGTAAATGCAGAAAAGAAAGCTGAATTCGAAGCAAATAATCCAGCAATCATGGCTAAGAAGTTATATGATGATGGTGACTTCCAAGGAGCACTTGATAAATATGACGAAGCTTTAGCTAATGAAGAGGATATGGACAAGAAAGCAACGTATCACTTCGCTAAATCTTCTATCTTATATAGAAAAATGAAAAAATATGCGGCTGCAAGAGCAGAAGCTAGAAAGGCTGCAGAAGCTAGACCAAACTGGGGGCGACCTTATATGTTAATCGGAGATATGTACGGAGCAACTGCAAGAACATGTGGAGATTCTTGGAATCAGAGATTAGCGATTATCGCAGCTATAGAAAAGTATGGATATGCTAAATCAATAGATCCAGAAGTAGAAGAAGATGCTAAGTCAAGAATGAGTAAGTATTATGCTTCTCTTCCATCTCAAGAGGAAGCATTTATGAGAAAAGTAAAAAAAGGAGATAGAGTAAATGTAGGTTGCTGGATCGGTGAGACAGTTGCTGTTAACTTTAGATAAGACATTACTTAATCGAAAATATACGAAGGGTGGTTTCCATAGGAAGCTGCCCTTTTTTATTGCTCTCAATTGTTTCTTTAGAATCAAGCTAGGTTATTTACGATTATAAAAGCTAGCGCTATCCTTTTAGTTGTTTAGGTATGACGCAAAACGATCTGTGAAACAATGATCATGGAATAGCTTTATATCATTAAAGAGAATAGAAATAGGGTGGCCTTGCTTTTGATGAATAAGGAAGTTATGAGTGATCTTATTTGCGAAAGGAAGATAGTGGCTGAAAAGCTCTGAAATGCGGTAAAAATGCAAAGAAAAGAATACTTTATTGGTAAAATGATCATTTGGCAAAAGAAAAAAATCTCAGCTGACATAAATGACTTTGTCAGCTGAGATAGTATTTATTTGTACTTATAGATTAATTAAATATACATCATTTTCTGGTGTACTAAATATTAATTTTGTACCATTTTGATTTACGGATGGATACAAAGGAATTAAATCAGTTTTCTGAGTTAATTCTTTTCTTGTATTATCCTTAATGTTTTCTATGAAAATTTCCGATGATTCGTACTGGTATCCGTCATCTTCGATCATTGCATATACGATCTCATCATCATTCACCCACGAAGGAAATTCCGCTCCCTTGATTTCTTTAATAATATTTCCTTCTAGATCAGAAACATAACTTCCTAGTCCAGTTGCTCTAAATATTATTTTAGACTTATCAGGAGAAAGCGAAACATTAATGTAATCCTGCTCTCCTATAGGTTGAATTACATTTTTACTACCATTATTCATAATGACAATAGATCGAAGATCACTAGCATGCCAAGCAGAAATGCCTTTGGTTTTGTTTCCTAGACTACTTTGCTTTCCAGATTTTAGACTTACAGCATATTCCTTCTTATCATCTTTGACAATAACATTTTGTCCATCGATAACAAAAAGACTTGATTGCCCAGCAATTAACCTGTCCGCTGTTGCTTCGATATCGAAAGATCTAATTTCCTTAGTTACAGAATTATAAATAACCGTTTTACCATCTTTAGCAAACTGGGTATTATGTCCTTTTATGCCAAGTAATTGTGGATTACTACTTTGTGCAATTCCACTACCTGCCTGAAAAATAAAGCAGATCAATAACGAGTATAAAATATATATATTCTTCATTCTTAAATTCTTTATAACTTGATAAATTGTAATGTTTCTATATTCCTGTCAGTAGCAACAGAGATAATATATGTACCAGTAGGCCATTCTTCTGAAGGAATGCTGATAGACGTTTTATTAGATGATAACTGTACTTCATCATTAAGCATCACTTTACCATCGATACTAACGACTCTTAATTGTGCTTGACCCTGAATGTTGTTTAATGAGGTCAATGTCAAGTTAGAAGTAGATGTACTTGGGTTAGGATAGACTAACAATTGAACATCATTAGAAAGCGCTAGTTCTTCTGTTCCTACAACATCTTGTCCTATTTCGAAATAGATTAATATTTGTCTTAGTAGATCTTCTTGATCTGCAAGAGGTGCTGATTCAATAGTAATCCCTGTTGTAATAACTCCTCCTTCTTCCGTTCCTTCTGGAAATAATCCTTTATATCCTATAGCAGCAGTTCCTCCAGGTGCAGCATAATTCATAAGTGCAGTTGCTCCTTCTGATGGATTGAATGCATCTGGGTAATCTTCCACATAAATTGTCCCAAATTGAACTACAACTCCTGCAAACACAGTGGAGTCAATTCCAGTTGCTGGTGAGAAACTAGCATCTCCATCTTCTGCATATGCTGCTTTTAGATATTCATTGATAAATGCTTTATCGTCTAAACTTCCTTTATTATCAAGATCCCAACCTAATTCTGAACCTGAAACAACTAATTTTCCACCATTTTGAAGGTAGCTTTTTATGTAGCCTTGTTCTGCAGTAGTTAATGTTTCGTCCACTGTAGACTCATCTCCTAAGAACCATATGACTAAGTCGAACTGGTTTAGGACAGTTGAGTCTTCAGCAATCTTCTCATTTGCCATTGAGCTGATATCTAAGTCTTGTGAGTTTCTTAAACCCATTAAATAACCCGTAACAAAATCGTGCGTTGCTTCGCTGTAAGATCCTGATGTTCTGTCGAAACCATCTACGATTAATACTTTTTCATTTTCACTATTGCTAGCTCTTGAATACGTATCTCCGAAACCACTTTCTGCACCTGTCACGGAAACAGCAGCCAATCTAAAGTGATGAACTGGTCCTTCTGGAACATCCACAAAATCACTTTGCGAAGCTATCGATACCTCAGTTATGTCTAATGTCAATGTGGTCTCGTCAGCAGCCAATGCCCACGAATTCAATGAATCATTCGTCGCATAATAAAGTCTATATCCACCGAAAGATGGTTCTGGATTAGCCAACCAACTTGCATATACGCCATCGCCACCTTCTACCGTCTGAATAGAAGTTAATTGTGGATCTGAAGGAGCACTTACATGTTGTACTATTTCAAAGTAGTCTAAAATTTTACTTAATAAAGCTTCTTGATCTTCTACAAGAGCAGTCTCTAACGTAATACCCATTGTAATCACTCCACCTTCTACTGTACCTTCAGGAAATAATCCTCTGTATCCTACAGCTGCATTTCCTCCTGGAGCATTATACTTAAGAAGCGCGGTTGCTCCTTCTGCAGGTGTGAATTCATCTGGATAATCTTCTACATAAGTTACACCAAATGGAATTTCTAAACCTTCAAAAATAGTAGAGTCAATTCCAGATGCAGGTGTGAAACTAATATCTCCATCTCCTGCATAAATTGCTTTTAGATATTGATTGATAAATGCTTTATCGTCTTCACTTCCTTTATTTTCAAGATCCCAACCTAATTCTGAACCAGAAACAACTAATTTACCTCCATTATTTAGGTAAGCCTTAACGTATCCTTGTTCTGCAGTAGAAAACGTTTCGTCTACTGTAGAATTATCACCTAAGAACCACACAACTAAGTCATACTGACTAAGAATCGTTGAATCTTCTGCAATTTTATCATGTGACAAAGAGCTAATATCTAAATTTTGAGAGTTTCTTAAACCTATTAAGTAACCCGTCACAAAATCGTGTGAAGCTTCTTTATACGATCCGGAAATTCTATCAAAACCATCGACAATTAAAACTTTATCATTGCCACTAAAGCTTGATTTTGAATAAGTGTCACTAATATCACTTTCTTCTCCAGTGCCAGAAACAGCAACCAATCTAAAGTGATAAACAGTAGTATCTGGAACATCCACGAAATCGCTCTGTGAAGCAATTGAAATTTCTGTCTGATCAGATGTCAATGTTGTTTCATCAGCAGCTAAAGCCCACGAATTCAAAGAATCATTCGTCGCATAGTAAAGTCTATATCCTACAGCAGTTGTATCAGAACCTACCCAGCTTGCGTAAACTCCATCATTGTCCTCGACCGTTTGAATAGAAGTTAATTGTGGACTACCTGTTTGTGCTAAGGCACTACCTGCCTGAAAAATAAAGCAGATGATTAAGGTGAATAATATGTTTATGTTTTTCATTCTTGTGTTGTTATAATTTGATAAATAATAATGTGTTAATATCGTTTTCACTTGCAACGGATAAGAAATATGTACCCGCTGGCCATTGTTCTGAAGGAAGTGCTATTGTTCTGCTATTTGAATTCATATGGATGCTTTTGTTAAGTATGATTTCACCATTGATGTTAACTGCAGTCAATTGAACTTGATCCAGAATAGTATTTGGTGAGGTCAATGTTAAAATTGCCCCATTTGAGCTTGGGTTAGGTTTTACCGCTAAGTCAACGTTGTGAGATAACGCTAAGTCATCAGTTGAAACAACGTCCTCTCCTATACCGAAGTATATTAAAATTTGTCCTAGTAGATCTTCTTGATCTTCGACCAAAGCAGATTCTAAGGTAATTCCCATAGTAACAACTCCGCCTGCTGTAGTTCCTTCTGGAAATACGCCTTTGTACCCAACTGCTGCAGTTCCTCCTGGATCTTTGTACTTCATTAGCGCTGTTGCTCCCTCAACAGGATTAAATTCATCTGGATAATCTTCTACATAGATTAACCCAAACTGAACCAATACACCTTCAAAAACAGTCGAATCAATACCAGTGGCTGGTGTGTAGTCTACAGAACCGTCTCCAGCATAATCTACCTTTAAGTAATCATTGACAAATGCTTTATCATCTTCACTTCCTTTATTGTCAAGATCCCAACCTATTTCTGAACCGGATGCAACTAAATGACCTCCATTGTTTAAGTAACTCTTAATATAACCTTGTTCTTTAGTTGAAAATGTTTCGTCTACTGTAGAATCATCTCCTACGAACCATACAATTAAATCATATTGGTTTAAGATCGTAGAATCTTCAGCAACCTTTTCGTTTTCCATGGAACTGATATCAAGTTCTTGTGAATTTCTTAAGCCTATCAAATAACCTGTCACAAAATTGTGAGTGGTTTCCTTATAAGAACCAGAGATTCTATCAAAACCATCAATAATTAAAACTTTAGGTCCATCATTATTACTTGACTTAGAATAAATATCACCGTATCCACTTTCTTCACCAGTAACAGAAACACCTACTAATCTAAAGTGATTAACCGGCCCTTCAGGAACGTCTACGAAATCAGCTTGGTTAGCTATAGATATTTCAGTTGTCTCAATAGTCAATGTACTTTCATCAGCAGCTAGTGCCCATGTATCCATATCGTCATTCGTCGCATAATAAAGTCTATATCCACCGAAAGTAGTTTCTGGGTTAGCCAGCCAGCTTGCGTATACACCGTCTCCGTCTGCTACAGTTTGAATAGAAGTTAAATGTGGATCTGAAGGAGGATTACCAAATCTGATCAAGGTTACATCTGCTTCTGTATATTCTCCTTTCTTAACAGTTATGGTTAATTCTTGTGTATCATAATCAGTTTTTTCTACGATCACATCATAATCACCAGGAGCTATTGAATCAAAGAAGTAAAATCCATTTTTAAACTGGTCTGTTGTATACGTTTTCTCATCGTCAGTTCCCGCATTAAACGTTACCTGTACATCATTAAGCGGATTGCCTTGTGAATCTGTCACAGCACCACCCAATTCTCCCGTAGGAAGACTATCCTTTTCGAAATATTGCAAGAATGATTTAGTTAAGCCATAAGCAGCTCCTAATCGGTAATGCGTATTCATCAGTCTTCGTCCTTCATTGATATTAGAATGAAATGAAGCTTCAGATAATGTTCCTGGCATATTTAATCCGTTCAAAACACCTAGTCCGTTAGTAAATCCTGTGAATGGGATATCAGCTCTATAAGATGTAGACTTTGTCTTCATGTACTTGTACAATTCTACAGACATGTACTCGCCCATTACTAAAGATTCTGGAAAATCTGCAGTTCCGTCTTCTGGTCCTGGATATAGAATTAGTGTGTAATTGATATCAGGATTACTAAATCCATTCGTGTGGAAAGAGTGAAAGTAATCAGCGTTAAATGCATTTCCTACTTGAACGCGATCCGCAAGCGAAGGATCTCTATCTTCCGCATCTGGATCGTTTGTTGTTCTAGTAACTTTAACTTCTGCACCCAGATTCTTGAGTAGCCTTTCCATATGTAAAACAGCATCCCAGTTAGCGTCAGACTCGTAGTATAGTGTGTCTATCCCTAATTCTGTTTCTCTATCATTACTATCGTGTCCTCCATGTCCTGGATCTAGACAAATCCTAGTTCCTTCTAACTGGGCAGACAAGGAGGTGCAAACCCCAGCAAGAATAATTACTAAATAAAGTTTAAAAAGTTTCATAGTTGTTAATTTTTGGAAATTAAAATAATTTTACCGTCAGGAGTGTTTGCAATAACTTGATCTCCTTCACTATTTGATTTTGGATTTTCAAGGATTCCCTTAAATTCAGAACTTATTCGGTATTCTTTTTGTGTGCTTATATTTTTAATAAAGATTTCTCCTCCGGTCGTTTTCATACCGTCATCTTTAATTTTAGCATAAAGGATTTCATTATCATTAATCCAAGACGGTTTATCTAGATCGCCTAGGTTATGAGTTAGTTTCCCATCGAGGTCTACTATAAAACCACCTTTGCCAGATACTTCTAAGAGTATATTTTCCCCATTTGGTGAGACAGTTGCGTTAACGATGTTTTTATAACCTGCAGGAGATATAGATTTAATAACTTTTCCATTTTTATAAAGGTCGATCGAATTAAGATCACTTGCTACAACCGCTACTGGTCCACTACTTGCTTTACTTGCGTAAGCTTTAAGCGATCCACCTTCTACGTCCGCAAGGACATTTGACTTCTTGCTATTAAGGTCGATAGACTCATATGAAGTTGTCTTTGATTTTACTTCGTATAGGATACTTTCATCTTTAATTTGAGGATTATATCCTGCACCTCTTGCAGTGGTTAATTCTGTTTTGCTTTGATCTTTAAGATTATAAAGATAGAGACCTTGGTAGTTTGAAGTTGAAAAAATGATTTCATTTCCAGAAGGAAGAAAAGCGGGATAATAACCGATTTCTTTTAATTCTGATACCTTAACATTCTCCCAATCAGATGATGGATCTGTTGTAGTTGTCTCGGGGGTTTCTGCTGGATTTGCAATGTTTGAATTGTCTTTCTGTTTAGGACTACAGCTGATAATCCCAAAGATGAGTAAGGCTAAAATATATCGCATGATGTGTTATTTAAAGGACGCTTTTAAAGCCAGGAGGTCCATTTCCCTTTTAAATTCTCGAGTTTATAGTTTTCCGACAGTAGCTCCAAAAATACATTTCTTTTTAATTTTTTTGCACCTAAACGCTCTAAATGTTTAGTTTCTTGTTGGCAGTCTATTAAATTAAACCCTTTTGACTGCAGTATTTTGACCAAAGAAATAAAGCCAAATTTAGAAGCATTAGGAATAAGGGTAAACATGGATTCACCGAAAAACATCCTTCCTAGGGAGACGCCATATAAACCTCCAGCAAGTTTGCCATCAGACCACACTTCTACAGAATGAGCGAATCCAGCTTCATGTAACCTACAATAAGCATCGATCATTTCATTAGTGATCCAAGTGCCACCTTGACCTGCTCTTGGGATTCGAGAACATGCTATGATCACGTCCTTAAAATGCGTGTCTAAGGTGAGATCAAACTTTTTCTGATTAAAGTAGGGACGCATACTTTTGCTGACCTTGAGATCACCAGGAAATAAAACGAAACGCGGATTAGGAGACCACCAGAGTATGGGATCGTGTTCGTTATACCACGGGAAGATACCTTCCGAGTATGCCATGATCAGCGTTTCTGGGTCTAGATTTCCGCCAATACCAAGTAAGCCCTGATCATCAGCTAAAGAAGGGTCCGGAAAAATAGGTTGTTCTTCCGAAATATGAAAAATAGGCATGATCTATTTTCTAGATCCTGCCATACTTTCGATTGCAGCAGAAAGACCTCTATCTATAAGAGCATCTTTCATCGGTTTTAATTTTTCGTATTCACCTGTCTTAACAATAGCTTTTCCTTTAAAGTGTACCATTAAAGAAAGCTGTTCTGCTTGAGTGAAAGCGTGATTACATACTTGAATAAAAGATTCAATTACCCAGTCAAAGGTATTGAAGTCATCATTGTATACAATCAATTCGGAAAGATTACCGATGTCTGTAATTTCTTCGGCAATTTGAACCTCTTCCAGTTCTAAGGATTCGAAAATGTTCATAAGGGCAATTAGTTTAGTTCAGTTAAAGTTTTTTTGACGTTGTCAAAATTAGGCTGTTCTCCAGCATTGTCTAATACTTCAGCATATTTTACAATACCTTCTTTGTCTATTACAAATGCAGAACGTTTAGCTACTCCTTTCATTCCTAGTACGAATTCATCATAGTAAGAACCGTATGCGCGGCACACTTCCTTATTGAAATCAGAAAGTAATTTAAAATTGTAACCTTGTTCTGTTTTGAATTTATCTAAAACCATCACCGTGTCAATTGATATACCTAATACCTCAGCATTTAAATCATCATATTTGCTTTTCTCATCACGAATAGAACATAGTTCATTCGTACAAACACTAGTAAACGCCAAGGGAAAAAAAAGAATAATAACATTCTTTCCGTGGTAGTCACTGAGGCTTACCTTTTCCTTGTCTGACGAGTACAAAGAGAAATCGGGTGCTTTATCTCCTCGCTTAATTGTCATTGTAAGTTGTAATTAGTTTTAGAATCCGATCAAAAATACTAGAAATACCTAAATATTGAAATTTATAATTAATAATTGAGCAGGAAGTTTACAAAAAAATAGTGATCATTGTGAAGTCTTGCAAATGCATTAAAGTAGTGGATAAACAGAAAAGAGCATATTTAGAACTTCACTTAGCGGTGCTGCTGTTTGGGTTTACAGCGATTTTGGGTGATTTAATGGACCTTCCTGCAATCGTTATTGTATGGTGGAGATTGTTAATTACATCCATCAGTTTTATTTTTATAATTAAATCCATTCGCCACTTAGGTTCCTTTTCAAAAAATCAAATTCTTCGATTTATGGGAATAGGAATCATCACAAGTCTTCATTGGGTTCTTTTCTTTGCAGCCATCCAGTATTCTAACGCCTCCATTACATTAGTCGCGCTAGCATGTACTTCGTTTTTTGTCTCGTTGGTCGAGCCCATCATTATGAAAAGAAAATTTGAATGGATAGAAGTTGTGATTGGATTAATCATAGTTCCAGCCATGATTCTCATAGTGAATAATATAGAGGATGGTTATGTGATCGGTGTTTTTCTGGGACTACTATCAGCATTTCTAGCAGCCATTTTTACGAGTCTAAACAAAAAATACATTGTGGACGGGAAGGAGCGTATCATCAGTTTTCTGGAGTTAGGTGGCGCATGGATCTTTCTTTCCTTGCTCTTGCCTATTTATCATATGTGGCAGCCGATAGAGGCATTCTGGCCAAGTAATATGGATTGGGTTTATCTTTTGATTCTGGCATTATTATGCACTACATTGGCCTATGTAATGGCTATGAAAGCATTAAACTATATCAGTGCATTCGCTTCTGCATTAACGATCAATCTAGAACCAGTATACGGAATATTTCTGGCTGTTTTTTTATTGAAAGAGCACAAAGAACTTAACTTAGAATTCTACCTTGGTGTTGTAATTATCATTGCAGCAGTTACCATCTATCCTTTACTAATGAGAAGGAGAAAAAGGAAATTAATATGAATGAAGAAGAATTATACGAATACTGTGTATCTAATGGAACAGACTTACCTTCTTACCTGAAAGAACTACGGCGAGAAACTTACTTGAAAACCATGAGGCCGCATATGATTTCAAGCCCGCTTCAAGGACAAATGCTTAGATTACTTGTGAAGTTGTTTAAATCGAAAAGCATTCTTGAAATCGGCACTTTTACAGGGTATGCTACGATGTGTCTTGCTTCTGGTTTAGAGGACGACGGAATGGTTTATACGATTGAAAAAAAAGAAGAATTTAGTTATTTTCATGAGAAATATTTTGAAAGATCTGGATTAGGGGAAAAGATAACTTGTTATTACGGAGATGGAAATGAAGTTATTCAGAATATCAACACCACTTTCGATTTTGTTTTCATGGACGCAGGAAAGAAAGATTACAAAGAACAATTGGATTTATTACTGAGCAAGGTTAGTAAAGGCGGCGTAATTTTATCGGATAATGTGCTCTGGAAAGGTAAAATATTAGAAGACAAAAAAGACAAAATGACTTTTCATATTCATGAATTTAATGAGTATGTGAAAGCTCATCCTAGAGTAGAAAACGTGATACTACCAATTCGAGATGGGATTAATATCATGATGGTGAAGTAAGTTTTTAAAGACAATATGAAAATGTTATAGAATGGGAGACGAAAATGTAAAATTTGTAATTATTGGTAGCGGAAATATTGCGAATACTTATGGCGATGCGCTGCAGAAAGTACAGAATGCTGAATTAGTTGGCGTGGTATCTTCGTCTATGAAAAAAATAAGCAAGTACAGTCACCTTCCATCATTTCCTAGTATTTCAGAAGTCACCGTTGACTTCGATGCGATAATCATTTGCACGCCTAATGGTCTGCACCACCATAGCGCGATAGAAGCGGCAGCGCTGAAGAAGCATGTGCTGTGTGAAAAACCTATTGACATTACCGTAGAAGCAATCGATCAGATGATTGATGCGTGTAAGGCTAATGAAGTGAAATTAGGTGTTGCGTATCAGCGAAGATATAGTTCTGATAATCCAGCGATCAAGAAATTGATCAATGAGAATAAATTAGGGAGAATTTTTTCTGTAGATCTTGCCGTGAAAAACTATCGAGATGACGCGTATTATGAGTCTGCACCTTATCGAGGAACCTATGATATAGATGGAGGTGGACCCTTCATACAACAAGCTTGTCATTATATAGATTTATACTATTGGTACTTTGGTAAGCCGATAAAACTCGTGAGTGCATTGTCTACATTTGTTCATGATATAGAAGTAGAAGACCATGGTGCGGTTATTTGTCTTCATAAATCAGGAATGATCGGGACAATTACTGCCTCTACGGCAACTAAACCAGGGTTTCCAGCGAAGCTAGAATTGTATTCTGATAAAGGATATGTAATCTTAGAGAATGATGTGATCACACATTGGGAGATGGATGGAGTAGAAAATCCAACTTCCGCGACCGCTAGTGACAATAAACATACTGGTTCTTCTAATGCCTTGGTGAATGACACAACGAATCACGAAACTATATTGAATGATTTTGTAGAATCGATCCAGACGGGTAAGGATCCTCTGATCACGGGAGAATCTGCGAAAAATGCAACAGAAATGATTTTAGAAATTTATAATGGTCAATTTTAGATCACGGATTGCAAGTTAGGTCTTTTGCTTATCTATATATTCTGATACAGATACTGAATTCTTAATGATTTTTGTAAATTTAATGGGTTAACTCACCACTCTTATATTAACTATAAATAAAATGAGCGCTTTATGAACCCAATTTTAAGGAATGTTTTAGCCGTTGTTGCAGGATGGATCGGTGGGAGTTTTGTTAACATGGGACTTATACAATTAGGTCATACTGTTCTGCCTATTAGTGGATTAGATCCTAGTGATATGGAGGCTTATGCCGAAATGATGCCATCTCTAGATGCGAAACACTTTATCTTTCCTTTTCTCGCGCATGCTCTAGGGACTTTAGTGGGTGCGGCAATTGCATGTGTATATGCTGCTAATAATAAGATGAAATTTGCGATGGGAATAGGTGGTCTCTTTCTGCTAGGTGGAATCATGATCAATTATATGTTGCCAGGTCCTACTTGGTTTGCTATTGCTGATATCGCTCTTGCATATATTCCGATGGCTTATATCGGTGGGAAAATTGGAGAAAAATTGGCCACTAAAATTTGAATTAGTTTTCTACTTAATAAATGGCACGCCCACAAAGCTCTTTTCGCTAGATAATTGGAGAAAATACATGCCAGATTGAAGATGAGTTACATCGATCGCTGAGCTCTGCACGGTTCCTGATGCGATTGTTTTTCCGTCAATACTTATGATATTATAATATTCGTATTGATTATCGTTTAATTTAATTTCATCGATTACAGGATTTGGAAAGAATAATTGATTTGCTATTTGAGTATGCTTAATGTTTGATACAGATGGATCGAGCTCCCAAAGTCCTCTTCCGGATAAGTACCATTTATCATTGATAAAATGTGTCCTAATGGGTTCATTGTTAAATTCCTGGATGAGTTTAAAACTTTGAGCTTGGTCTTTAGAGAAATAAGCTTTGTCGCCAATAATCATAAAAATTTCATTTTCAGAAGTAACTAGAAATAAATTAATAAATTCCCCAGAAAATATATCTAAAGAAATGGAGTCGTAAGTAGCAAAATTATCTTTACTAGAATAGAATATTGGTATACCATTAGGTGAATCATAATAAGGGCTAAGACCAAAAACCACGCTGTCCGGACAAATTTGAAAATCTATCAAGTAGTTTTTCTTTATGATTTTCCATGTCTGACCGCCATCATCAGTATAATTTAGACCTGCATTATCATTGTAGAACCATTCTTTCTCATTGAGAATTTCTATTTTCTGAAGTGCACTAGGGCTAATAAAGCTGTTGATGCACTCCCATGAACTTCCTCGATTTTTCGTTACTCTTAGATGTGCAGCATTTAAAGGGACTAGTACAGCAGTAGTATCATTAACCACTGTAATTTTTAGTGGCATGAATCCAGTACTGCAACTTTCATTATTTTCATGTTCTAATATTGCCCAGTTATCACCAGAATCGGCTGTAGATAAGAGTTGGTAAGAATTAAAAGGATTTCTAATTCCTATTATTCCATTTTTGTCATCGAAGAAAGCGATGGTCATGAAAATTGGATTATCCAATGTAGATACATTTCTGATATCTTTAATGGTCCAGTTTTCTCCGTTGTCTTCTGAAACTGAAAATAGTCCAAGATTGGAAATGGTATATATCTTACCATCAAATTCTGTAACATCGGAAACATTTCCAAGGGATTCATTAACGTTCGTCCATTGCTGGGCGCAAATCTGGGAAATTAGACACCAGGCAAAAATGAATGTACTAACTCTTTTTAGTTTCATTAAATCAAAATTTTGAGATAAAGCGTTATTCAAAGATATTAATAATAACAGAAATGAGAATGTACCGATTAGGCTAGAAAATGCTTTGTTGGATATTTTTGAATTCTTCAGTTGCTTCTATAAGCGCTTCTAATTTTTCATCACCATTCCTGAAAAAGCTTAGGTTTTCTAGATTAGCTATTTGGTAACCCATTAATCTATTCACGGACATGAGATATCCGATTTCCATAACTTCTGATTGAATATTCATCCTAATAATTTCATTCAGATTCTCAGTAATTTCTTGGACGATTGCATCCTTTGTATTTCCTGGATTTATACTTAGATCGTTAAGGAGTAACGTTATATTTTCTTGTAACTCACCTGAAAACTTGATAAAGTAAGTGAGCATTAACTGATTCTTATCCGTTAGAAAACTGATTGCGGCTTTATTAAAGTAGTTGTTAGACTGTTTGAAAATTGCATACAAGTTGCTAAGTTCCTTTTTTCTTAATGCATTAATATCCATGATTATTTTTTATCTTTCTAAAGCTTTTAAAGTGCCGGATGTTCGATAAAGATGAAATTCAATTATTTAGGATTTTATACAGGGAATTGATTGGTTTTACTTGAGCTTTTTATCAGTTGATAATATCTCGAAACCTTGAATACAGAATATAGACAAGATGCCTTGACACACTTTGATTTTATTGAATTTCATCAGCTGTTTGATAGAAATAGAGATAGATTAAAAAGATATTTTCCTAATACAGTGGCAGCGAATGAAACATTAGAAGATAGTTTGGCTCATTTAATTGAGGCGGATGAGCAGCGTAGGAAGAAAGAAAAGTATCTGTTTGGGGTTTTTGATTCGAAGCATATAATTGCTTATGTCAATGTAAAAAACATTGAATGGGATCTTAAGAAATGTGAGATTGGATATTTCATAGATCAAGCGTATGAAGGGAAGGGGATAATGACTGAACAGATAAGAACCGCAGTAAGATTTTGTTTTGATGACCTCGGGATGAATAAGGTGTTTTTAAGGATAGCAGAAGAGAACATTGGTAGCAAAAAAGTTGCACAGAAGTTGGGATTCGTTCAGGAAGGTATGAAGAAAAACGGTTTTCGAGTTGGAACAGGAGAAATGGTCAATGTAGAATTTCACATAATCTTAAAGAAAATAAATCAAGAATATGAGTTTTAGAAAGATAACAATCGAAACCATCATTGATGATGATATAAAGAAGATATGGTTGTGGTATAATGAACCGGAGCACATTACACATTGGAATTTTGCTGGTGATGACTGGCATTGCCCAAGCGCAGAGAATGATTTGCGAGTTGGAGGCAAATTTAAATCTAGAATGGAAGCAAAAGATGGTAGCTTTGGGTTTGATTTTGAGGGTGTATATGAGGATGTTGTTGATCAAGAAAAGATTACTTATGGTTTAGCTGACGGTAGAAAAGTAACGACTACATTTGAAGAATTAGATGGTAAAACCAAGGTGACGACAGTATTTGATGCGGAAAACGAGAACCCTATGGAAATGCAAAAGGGAGGCTGGCAGATGATCCTGGACAGATTCAAGAGGTACGTGGAAGGGGAGTAGGAAGTAAGAAGTTTTGCAATGCTAAAAATACTGTGAATTTTATAATGTTACTAAGAATAAAAATCTTCATACACCCACTAATATACCGCCGTTTTCCTACAACCTTCTCGACCTTAGAATTGTTATATATATGAAGATAATAATCGTGATGTAGCACCGAAATATATGATGCCCACACGATATCCGATTAACAATATATCAATACAATAATATGAAAAATCTAGTAGGAATAGACCAACAAAAAGCTCAAAAGTTAGTAGTGAAATTAAATGATTTATTAGCTAATTATCAATTGTTTTATCAGAATTTGAGAGGGCTGCACTGGAATATTAAAGGAAAAGAATTTTTTGAACTTCACATAAAATTTGAAGAATTATACAACGATGCGATTCTGAAAGTAGATGAAATTGCAGAACGAATTTTGACGCTGGAAGGAGAGCCATTACATACATTTACTGATTATTTGAAAACTGCTCAAATCAAAGAAGAATGTGGCGTTGCGAATGGTATTAAAGGTGTGAAAATTGTAGTAAAGAATTTTTCTACATTGATCAAAAAAGAAAGAAGTATACTTTCCTTAGCGGCAAGTGCTGATGATGAAGGAACCGTAAGTCTAATGAGTGATTATATCTCTCAGACTGAGAAAACATTATGGATGCTTAATTCGTATCTAAAATAAGAATAGATGTATTTTCGCTTCTTTTGTAATAGAAAAATATGATAGGCTAGTTCTTTTCTGAGAACTAGCCTTTTTTTTAAGATTGTTTTAAGTCTGATATTAAAATTGAATATATTGTGTATATGGAATTCATTAATTATCAAATCAGAGAAGTATATAAATTACCAAGAAATCAATTTCAAAGACTTTTGTTTCTATTCATTGTCTTAACTTTCAATTTTTCAGCCCTTCAAAGTCAAGACTTACCTTGGATCAAAGTCGATGGTAATCGATTTGTTACTGAAAATAATGAGACCATCGTATTCAAAGCTTTAGATGCAAGTGATCCTGATAAGTTAGAGAAGCAAGGCCACTGGAATCAAGAATATTTTAGCCAGATAAAAAGCTGGAATACGAATATGGTTAGGTTTCCGATCCACCCGAAAGCATGGAGAGCAAGAGGTGAAGAAGCCTATTTTGAATTGTTGGATAACGGAATTGAAATGGCTAGGAAAGAAGGGCTTTATGTGATTCTTGATTGGCATAGTATAGGAAATCTTCGCTCAGAATTGTTCCAACATGAAATGTACAACACCACAAAAAAAGAGACTTTCGAATTTTGGACAGCAATTGCGAAACGTTATGGTGATCATTCAACTGTAGCGATGTTCGAACTTTTTAATGAACCGACGACTGGAAGCGGAAAGTATGGGACTTGTTCATGGGAGCAATGGAAGGAAATCATGGAAGAACTTATTATTATCATTCGAGCTCATGGAGCGAAGAATATTCCTTTAGTCGCAGGTTTTAATTGGGCTTATTTCTTAACAGATGTTGTGAATGATCCTATTAATGCTGATAATATTGCATACGTGAGTCATCCCTATCCTCAAAAAAGAAAGAAGCCATGGGAAGTGCAATGGGAAGCTGATTTCGGCCATGTTGCTGATCATTATCCAGTTGTTCTTACCGAGATAGGATATTGTGAAGAAGGTGATAAGGGAGCGCATATTCCCGTGATAAGTGATCCAAGTTATGTGGAAAGTATTCTAGGGTATGCAGAAAAGAAAGGAATCTCATATTGTGTATGGGTATTCGATGCGGAATGGTCACCAATGTTGCTGAAAGATTGGGATTACAACCTGACAGAGCCGGGGAAAGTTTGGAAAGAAGCCATGAAGAAGTAGATAGTTTTAAATTGAACTGTGATGTAAGCAGTGTGCGACGAGATAGGTCTTTACACCTAAAGCATGTGCTCTAGAATCTATATTGGTAAATGGATTTTACTTTACTTAAAATTAAAAAAAATCAGATGCTCTCATCTAAACATTTAATAATTGTTCTTCTTGTAATTTGTGCTTTTCTGAAGGAGACGCAGGCACAAATTGAGCGTAGCGACCGAAATGAAAGATATTCAGATATGGAATTAATCTCTATGTTAGATGCTGTTTTCAGATCTGAACAAGAGCCTATTACCCGTCGAGATAGTTTAATAGACCTGTATGGAATAGAATCTGAATTGGCCAATGAGCAACAACTTATTTATGAGCACAATCATGAAATTAATGAGCAGAAGATAATAGAGCTTTTAGATAATTTCGGTTGGCCTAAGAAGGAGATCATCGGTGTAAGAGGAAATAGAACCATATGTAATGTTATTCAACATTCAGATAATTGCATTAGAATCAAATACCTGCCGATGATGAAAGCTGCTGTAATGGATGGAAACCTAGATCCTCAACTACTGGCAAGGACTGAGGATCGCATTGCAACAGAAAGTGGTGAGTTACAAATCTATGGTGGTCAGATGAAATATTATCCAGAAACTAAAAGTTTCAATGTTTGGCCAGTTTATGACCCTGTAAATATTGACAAAAGAAGGGCAGAAATAGGTCTTGGTCCTATTAAGGAATTTTTGAAAAATAGGTTTAATTTTGAATGGAATGTGGAAGAGCAGTTAGCAAGAAGTGCACATTTTAATGAAAAAATGGCAAGGAAAAGGTGAGATGGAAAGATGTGCAAGACACACCAGATAGAAACCAAACGTTTTATTTTCAAATTAATCAACAAATGACCATAGAAGATTTAGGTTATAATGAGGTTTTAGAGGATCAGCGGAAAGAAAATGGATTTGCAGCATTTGATTTTGGAAGGATCATTTCAGAACATAAAGAGCGATATACCATTAAGACTCCAGAAGCTGAATACGAAGCCGAATTGCTAGGAAGGCTGAGATTTACAGCCGAAACGCGATATGACTTTCCTGCTGTCGGAGACTGGGTCGCTTTTTCTGAATACGATGAAGGCAAAGCCTTAATTCATGGAATTTTTCCAAGGTATTCAGTCATAGAACGCCAAGCTGTGGGGAAATCTAGCGATGTCCAGATTATCGCTACGAATATAGATTATGGCATCATAGTTCAAGCGGTGGATCGTGATTTCAATTTGAATAGACTTGAGAGATATTTAATCATTTGTAATGCTTCTCGAGTATCGCCGATTATAGTATTGAGTAAGATCGATCTGGTGGATGAAAAAGTTCTGAATGAATATATCGGATCTGTCCATACACGTATGAAGGATGTTCCCGTTGTTTGCGTTAGTCATGACGCTGGTGGTTACAAAGCGTTAACTCCGTATATAAAAAAAGGAAAAACTTATTGTTTGTTAGGGTCTTCTGGTGTAGGGAAATCTACCTTACTTAACAATCTTGCTGGTGCTGATGTGATGGAAACGAGTGAAATCAGTACGAGTGTCAACAAGGGTCGACACACAACAAGTCATAGAGAATTATCAGTCTTAGAAAATGGTGCGATCATTATTGATAATCCAGGAATGAGGGAGGTTGGAATTTCTGACAGTAATCAAGGATTAGAAATTACTTTTGACACGATAATGGAATACGCAAATCAGTGCAAGTACTCGGACTGTAGGCACGTAGAGGAAAGAGGTTGTGCTGTATTGGCAGCCTTAGAGAATGGAGAAATAGATGAAGCTGCATATGATAATTTTCGGAAATTAGAGAAAGAGAAAATGTACTTTGAGGCGAATAAAATTGATCGGAAAAAGAAAGAAAAAGATTTTGGAAAAATGATAAAGAATATTCAGAAAGATAGAAGAAAAAATAAGTATTGATTTTAAAAAATCTCCGAGTAATAAATTGATGTTATTGCACAATGATAATCTCAAAACAAAGGGGATGTTTAATTATTCTTTCTAAATTAGCGGCTGAATTCAATTTCAACTTTGAAAAGGATCTATAGTCCGTAATTTAGTCCTGTTTCTAAAGAAATGAATCAGACTTATTTGCTTTTTCAAGGTAAGAAATTGAGCTTCGAAACAACAATATAACACATACCAACCCCCGCATCTTATGTTAAAAAAAACGGATATTTCGAATATTGATACTAAAAGTTCCATTCGCCTTAGTATGAAGCTTTTACCTTTCTTTGTATTATTCATGCTATTCGGTTGTGAACCTATCGAAAAACCTCCTATTAAAATAGACCCAGAAAATTGGTCGGAAAGAAGTATTGAATTGCCTAATTTAGATTCTCTTGAATTCGGCTCTTCATACCTGTCTGTATATTCTCAAATATATAGTTTTACCCTAGCAAAGAAATACAATTTGACGGCAATGATTAGCCTTCGAAATACGAGCGAAACAGATACAATATACCTGTCCAGAATCGAGTATTTTAATACAGAAGGAGACAAGCTTAGATCATATTTTAAAAATGTAGTTTACTTAGCTCCGATGGAAACCATAGAAATCGTCATCGAGCAAACGGATTCCGAAGGAGGAACTGGAGCTAATTTTATGATCGATTGGTATATCCCGAAAGGCAGTCCGGAGCCACTTTTCGAAGGGGTAATGAATTCTATGCAAGCAACTCAAGGCCTCTCTTTTACAACGGAGGGCAAACGAATTAAGTAATTTATGGCAGAACTATTTGCAACATTTTTCTTTTTATTCGCTGTAATAGATCCTATTGGATCCGTTCCAGTCTATCTTGAAGCAACGAAAGAGTTTGACTTGAAATATAGAAAAAGAATCGCCATCCGCGCATCTTTTGTCGCGTTTGGGATTTTACTATTCTTTATTGTAGTTGGTCAGATTATTTTTGAAGGGATGGACGTATCTCTGGATGCATTTCAGATTTCAGGAGGAGTAATATTATTTCTCTTCGCATTAACGATGATTTTTGGAGATGGAAAACCAGAGTCAGAAAAGAAAGGAATTACAGATTATAAACATGTGGTTATATTTCCTGTTGCCATACCTTCTATCGCATCACCTGGAGCAATTATGGCTGTGGTTATTATGACAGATAATCATTTATATGGCTTTCAGCAGCAAGCAGTTACAACTGTAATGGTTATGGTAGTCGTTGCAGTAACAGCCCTCATTCTTTTGGCGGCTAACAAAGTACAGGAGGTTATCGGAACATATGGGATTACGGTGATTAGTAAAATTATGGGACTTATCCTTGCTTCTTATGCCGTTCAGAATATCATAAGTGGTCTAAGGGATTTTTACGTTTCTTGATATTTGAGATTTTGATATCACTTTCTTTTATGTCAATTTTAGACTTGAATGAATAAAGAAAAGCAAGTCAGGATGAAGAAAATACCTTTTAATAAAAAGGACTTAGTCAAGCGGAAACCAATCTGGATCGCTATTTCTAATCTTTATTTAGATACTGAATTACAGGATTATCAGCACAAGAATATTGCGAAAATTATCAATGAAAGTCCATATTCATTAGCTGAAGTTCAAGCCATCGATAAGTATGAAGTCTTTCCCATATTGAAAACCAATTTGATTAGTGTCGCTGGAGCGTGGAGTGGCTTTAAAGAAGATTGGTTAGTGAAGTCAATTTTAGAAAAACTCGAAAAGCAAAATTTCTATAACGATAGCATGATCAAAATCTCTTATTATTTTATGGGAAAAATAACTAGAGAAAGCTGGGAAAAAATAAGGGCTGAATTTCTGAGATTACAATCGTAATCCTTGATTTATTGCTGGCTTTTTATTCATAATTCTACCTTCTTTCAACTTCTTTTGTATATTTAGAATCAATGATCATTGATGAATAAAAGTCTTGGATATTTACATAGATATTTTAATAAAGTATCAATAAAATCCTAACTCTTAAATGATGTATAATGCACATTTAAGGGAATATGACCATGAAAATACAGGAACTTATGCAATTAAGAATTTTACTATCCTTTTTCTTTATCTGTAGCTATATCTTTGCGAGTGGACAAAGAGCAGAAGACTACAAGACATTATCTGAAGATGGATCTTGGTGCTGGTTCTCCGATCCAAGATCAGTATATCATCAAGGGAAAAAAGAATGCACTTATACTGGATTTGTAACTTCAGAAGGAGACATTGTAATTACATCTAAGGATCATAAATCTGGTCTAGAATCCAGGCACACCATTTACAAAAATCTTGAGGTAGATGACCATGTGAATCCTTCCATTCTATTCCTCCCTGATGGGAGATTAATGGTTTTCTTTACGAAACATAATGGCTTACTTTATTATACCACTTCAGAATTGCCAGAAGACATATCTAAGTTTGGAAAAGTGAATTCATTGAATTTAGGAAAAATGAGTTGCTATACCAATCCTGTATTGTTGAGCGGTGAGGCGAATCGGATATATTTGTTTTATAGAGGTGGGTATGACTGGAAACCTTCTTACATCACATCTGATGATTTAGGAAAGAATTGGTCTAAGCCAAAATCTTTCGTTTCGAAAGAGATAAATGTTAGTTCTAATCGCCCTTATACTAAAGTTGTTTCAGATGGTATAGCTAATATTCATTTTGCATTTACCGATGGACATCCACGAGATGAAAGTCAGAACTCTATCTATTATTTGCGATATGAAGGTGGAAGTTTTTATGATGCTAGTGGCAAAGTATTAGGCGATGTTAATCATTTGCCTATTAGACAGGAATCCATTCCCAAGGCTTATGACGGAGTAGAACATAACCAAAGAGCTTGGATCTGGGATATCGCTTTAAATGAGCAAAGCAATCCAGTAATCGCATTTACCACCATGCCTGAAGAAACCAACCATTTTTATAATTATGGAATATGGAATGGTAAGGAATGGATTACTAATCAAATCTGTAGTGCAGGAAGTTCATTTCCACGATTTGTAAGGAAAAAGGAGGAGAGAAATCGGGAACCACATTATTCTGGTGGCATTTCCATTGACCATAATAAAACGAATACAGTTTATCTTTCGAAACCGCATAACGATCGATATGAAATAGAAGAATGGACGACAATGGATAATGGTAAGTCCTTTTCATCTAACTCAGTAACTACAAATTCGTTAAGAGATAATATTCGACCTGTCGTCGTAAGAAATGCGCCGAAAGAATTATCACCGAGAGTGCTTTGGATGAATGTAGATCACTACGAGCACTACACTAAATTTCACACGGCTATTAAAGGAAACCAACCAGCAAATAAGTTTAGTGGGAAAATTTCTGAAGATTCCGTAAAAGCGGTTTTGACGGCAGTTGCGGATTGGCAGATCGATAATTTTCATTTGGTGAAGCATCATACTTTAGACTGGACGAATGGAGCACTTTATGCTGGGATGATGACTTGGGCTAAGACAAGTTCAGATAAGAAATATTTGGATTGGTTAAATAGGATCGGTTGGAAATTTCATTGGCAACCGTATTATCGAATGTATCATGCAGATGATGTGGTCGTCAGTCAGATGTACTTAGATATGTATGAGGAAAAGAAAGCTGATAAAAATAGTTACCGAATTCTGGGGCCGACTAAAGCGAGACTAGATTATGTGATCAATAATCCTTCGAAGGGAACATTGCTTTTGAATTATAGAGATGCGCAAACATTGGAACGTTGGTCGTGGTGTGATGCATTATTTATGGCACCACCTGTATATGTAAAAATGGCCAATATTACTGGCGATGATAAGTATTTGTCCTTCATGGATCAAGAATTTAAGGCGACGTATGATTTTTTATATGACCAAGAGGAACATTTGTTTTATAGAGATCACCGGTTTTTTCCAGATGTAAAATTGGAATCGAATGGAGAAAAGATCTTTTGGGGCCGAGGGAATGGATGGGTGTTAGGTGGATTGGTTTCGATGCTTAAAGACTTACCGAAGGACAGTAAATATAGACCATTCTATGAGGAGCTTTTCAAGGAAATGTCGGAGAAAGTTGTTGAATGTCAAGGTAAGGAGGGATTCTGGCATGCAAGTATGCTTGATCCAGGAAGTTACCCGAATCCTGAAACGAGTTCTAGCGCATTTTTCTGTTATGCACTAGCATATGGGATTAATTCTGGATTATTAGAAAAAGATAAATACTTACCGGTGGTGACAAAGTCATGGGAAGCATTAGTGAGTGCAGTTCATCCAGATGGTAAACTTGGTTGGGTTCAGCCAATAGGAGAGGATCCTAAAAAAGTGACTGCTGAAATGACGGAAGTATATGGAGTCGGCGCATTCTTATTAGCTGGTACGGAGATGTTGGAGTTGATAGAGTAAGATGGTTTAGGAAAACCACTTGATCGTCTCATCTCCAGTGATCCGATGAACTGTGATTAAGCGATTTTGAATTAAACTCGACCTGACATTTTTTAAGAGGAGTCTTGTGAGTAAGCGAGAATCCGTTGGTAAGCGGACAGGGTGTAAGGTCTTTAGTGGTAGAATAGAAACAGAATACTAGATCGTCGAGCCGAAACGAAGTGTACGGATCGGCGAGCTAATCGAGGAATCCTAATGTTACAACTTGAGCCCAGCGATCCCTTCGTCTCTCGGGCTCAGTGATCTAATTACAATGTTTTCTTGCTTCTCTTACTTTCCACGCTTGATTCCTCTGCGAACTCCGCGCCTTGGCGAAATTTCTATTTTTTAGAATCGTAAGACTTCTAATACTTCCTTGCAAGATTGATGTCATCGCTAAAAGCGATAACATCAGGAATTCTGAGTAAGGGCAGATGTTGTTTTAGCCTATCTGTTAGGCTCACTAAAGTTGATTCTATGGAGTTTTTTCCTCTATCCACTATCCACTAACTAGCGGCCGCAGCCGCTTTCGCGGTTCACTCCTTGGAAAACTGTCGTATTCCAGCCTTCGGCATCGTCGTTCTTACTTCCACTGGAAATCTCCTGTCTCCATACTCCAGTCATTGCCAAAAAATCCAGCACACTTAATAGCATCTAAGCCAATCTGTAATGCCGAAGAATCAAACAAAGTAAAGTCAGGAAACGAGGTCCCGTTAACCATATAGTGATTCGGATAAGTCGCCTTCATGCCCGCAAGTCCAGTTCCAGTAACAACACCGATTGTCGCTACATCACTATCCTGTCTTGGATATACAAAATAACTTCCCCATTGTTTTCCACTAAGAGTTACTCCATTGATAACTACTTTTCCTGTTTCTACCTGTATCGGACAATCTTTTAGAAGCGCTTTCCACGCTCCATTGCTATCACTATTTCCGTAAATAACAACGTTTCTATCCTTGTAAGTCGCCGCCGAAAAATCAGTATCACGGATCACTTCCACTTTCCCATTTGCTCTATAATAGAACGTTTCCGCATCAAACATAGCCTTCATTTTATTCCAATCATTCTCTTGCGCACTCCCTTTCGTTCCATAAACAAAAACCACATTATTTCTAAAAGCATCCTTAAAGCCACCATTTCTGTGTGGCCCTTTCTCACTTTTCGGTGCAGCGCTTCCTATTTCCCACTTGTCATCTACATGTTTTAAAACCAATTTTTTAGCACTTCCAGTTTTTATTTCTTGGTCATTCACTACAATTGTTTCTGGAACACTTTCGAAACTTGACAAATCAAGCTCAGCAGTCGCTGTATTTTCAAAATCAATCGTGAATCCTTCCTCATTATTGAAATTGAAACTACTTAACTCGAAAGGCTTCTCCTGCTGTTGAATAGTAACAAAGTGAGAACTAGCAGAAACACCTGGCGATGTGGTATAGAATTCTAATTTCTTTAAAGAACTGGTTTCTGGAATTTTTCGTGCTTTGAAAAAATCAAATAACTGTGGCCAGTCCACGCTGTGATCTCCATACCAGTGTGTACCATCAGGGTACTCATAATAAACAAAATCATTGTGATATTCACCCAACGTTTTTCTCATATCTTGTGCGATGAAAGTCGGTACAACATTGTCTTTTTCTCCATGAAGAATATAAACACCCAGATGTAAGTAATTTCGTTTAATTTTTAACGTTCTAGAAGGATTTCCAGCTCTCTGAACCATCGCGTCCATTGGCAATAAAGCAGGTGGATTACTCATTTCTGCGACCATTTCTGGAGTCATTCCGAATCGCTTCAGTTGTTCCGCATTCATTGTTCTTAATCTCCTTGTGAAACTGTTACGGTATTCTAATAAATCAGGATATCCAGCACATGGTGCAATTGCCGCAAAATGATCAGGATAGGTTGCACCTAAGTACCATGTTCCATGTCCACCCATCGAGTGTCCTGTTAAATAAACTTTCTGTGGATCCGGCTTGTAAATTGATTTTGCCTCGGCTAAAACTTCCATTGCATCGATTCGACCCCAATCTTCCCACGCAAACCCAAACGGTCTTCTGTTCGTCGGAGCAATTAACGTCCCCCAATCTTTCTTTTTATATGCTCGAGCTTGATTCGTGGCCTCTACAGACGCGCCGTGCACCGAAAGAAATAGCGCCTGATTTTCAGTTGCAGGCTCTGTTGTCGGAGTGACACTGAAATACTGAACACTGTTGTCTATTTCACTTAAGAAAGTGCGCTTATGGTAATCATTTTTTGATTTTACTTTCAATGTTACCTCCGTAGCCGCAAGAGATTTTCCCTTTGAATCAATAAGATCAAGGTTTATTAAAGCTTCTTCTTCCGAAAGCCCTCCGATTGTTGGAGTTCTGAATGCAATTTTAGTTACTGATAAAGGTGGCAAGTCAATTAGTCCTAATCTTAAGCCATCAGATTTGCCCTCTAACGCTGCTTTTACGCTTGAGTTTTTAATCCATTCTTCACTAGAATTAACAACCCTAATTCCACCTAAATATTGCATGGATTCCTCATTCAGAATATCTGGTAAGGTCATGTCTCTTGAAGTAAATAACTGGGGAGCACTTGGCTCTATTAGCCTTGCTCGTATTCTTGGGAACCTTCCTACTTTCATTACAAAGGTATTAAGACCCTTTTTTAGCTTGATCGGAATCAAAGAATATCCAAAATCGTAATGATCACCTTCATGAGGAAAACCATTGACCAACGCCACAGAATGACCCGATGCTTCGAATAAAACGATCTTTTCTTTTTCTGATGTAAACGATAAATATACAAATGAAGACCGCAAACTTCGATCACTGAATGAACTAGTGGAGTCTACACTAATCGCTTCCCATTTCATGGCATCTCCTCTTCCGTCGATATCAAAAATATCACCTGCACTTGGATTGTAACTGCCATCATTTAAGAATTTATCAAAAACTTGATCCTTAGGGAAGTTGATAGGAGCTCTGCCTTGGACTTTTACAGCCAGACCTTTTTGGAAGACGTGAAAGAGTTTTCCTTCATTTATTTCATTCACCTTTTCTTTGCCAAAGTATTCGACAATATTTCCTTGCCTATCTTGGCCTGTGGCAAGAAAAAACATTGACATAAAAAAGAATAAGAAGGGAATAGATCGTAAGTAAGTTTTCATCGTTTATTTATAGTTTATTTTGCAAAATCATATTCAGATAACTGTCTTTATATGATAAAAATAGTAAATTACTAAAATTAGTGTGTTAACGTTAACATTCCCATAAAAATAGGGAGAAAAAAATGAATATGTTGCATATTATCCAAGAAATTGTATTCATTGAAATCAATATGTAGCATAAAACATAAGTAAAATGGAAATTAAAAAGAAAATTTTTCAAGCTTATGAAAAATTGGCAAAAAGTTATAATAATAAAATTGACCATAAACCGCATAATGCTTACTACGATAGACCTAATACCCTCAGCCTCTTAAAAGAAGTCAAAGGAAAGAAAATATTAGATGCAGCTTGTGGCCCGGGAAAATACGCTGAGATCTTAAGTGGAGCAGGAGCAGAAGTAATCGGTTACGATATCAGTCCGAAAATGATCGCATTTGCAAAAGAAAGAAATCCAGGAAATGATCAATTCTATGTACATGATATTTCGGAGCCATTTGATAAGATCGAAGATGGTGAAATGGATGTAGTATTGTGTGCATTGGCCTTGCATTATTTAGAAGACTGGACGATAACGATGTCTGAATTTTTTAGAGTTTTAAAGGCAGGTGGCCAATTGGTTATTTCGATAGAACATCCATTTTTTGAATACACTTACTTTAAGTCTGAGAAGTATTTCGAAGTGGAGCATGTTCGGGCGGAGTGGGGCGGTTTCGGAAAACCTGTAGAAGTTAACAGTTATCGTCGACCACTTGCGGAATGCATTAACCCGATTTTGCAAGCTGGATTTATGCTCGAAAAAGTACTAGAACCGAAACCCACGGAAGAATTTAAGAAAGCAGATCGCAGATATTATGATAGACTCAATAAGTTTCCTTCTTTTATGTGCATAAGCGCAGTGAAACCTTAATATTTTTAAAAATTAATACTAATTTTCTCAGATGAAAAGAATTCCTATTTATTTTTTACTGATAGCATTACTTACTGTAAGTTGTAAGTCAGATGAAAAGAAAACAACGGAAGATGGAAAGCCCAATATCGTTTTCCTCTTTGCTGATGACATGACCTATACCGCAATCCATGCGCTCGGAAATGAAGAAATTCACACCCCTAACTTGGATAGACTAGTCCAGAACGGAACAAGCTTTACACATACTTATAACATGGGTGGATGGAATGGTGCCATTTGCGCAGCTTCTAGAGCGATGATGATCTCAGGTAGACACTTGTGGAGAGCAAATGAATATAAAAAGAACTGGGGTAAGGATGATACGGTTGCCATCCATAATACTTGGGGAAAGCTAATGGAGAAAGGTGGATATGATACATACATGACTGGAAAGTGGCATGTGGGAGCACCTGCAGATAAAGTTTTCCAACATTCGAAGCACATCAGACCAGGAATGCCGAAGGACGCTTGGGGGAAAGCTCAAGTTGGACGGAAATTTAATGAAGTAGTTGGGAAGCAAAAAATAGATGGTAGATTAGTAACTGCGGACGATATCATGCCAGTAGGTTATAATCGACCGAAGAGCGAGGATGATGATTCTTGGGATCCAGCAGATCCAAAGTTTGGAGGTTTCTGGGAAGGCGGAAAACACTGGAGTGAAGTTTTAAAAGATGATGCGCTAGAATACATCGACATGGCGAAGGATAAAGACAATCCGTTCTTCATGTACTTAGCATTTAATGCACCTCATGACCCAAGACAAGCACCACAAGAATATTTAGATATGTATTCATTGGATAATATATCAGTTCCAGCAAGTTTTTTACCTGAATATCCTGATAAGGAATTAATGGGGAATGGACGTGGACTTAGAGATGAAGCCTTGGCTCCTTATCCAAGAACAGAATATGCAGTTAAAGTAAATATTAAAGAATATTACGCAATCATCACACACTTAGATGCACAGATCGGAGAAATATTGGATGCTTTAGAAGCTTCTGGGAAAATGGATAATACCTATATTTTCTTTTCGGCGGATCACGGATTAGCAGTAGGGAAGCATGGATTAATCGGCAAGCAGTCTATGTATGATCACAGCGTGCGACCACCTATGATGGTGATGGGTCCAGGTATTCCCAAAGGAGAACGTATTGATTCAGATGTATATCTACAAGATATTATGGCGACTTCTTTAGACATAGCGGGAATTGAAAAACCAGATTACGTGGAGTTCAAAAGTTTCCTGCCGCAAGCAAAGGGAATATCGAAAGAAAAGAATTACGACGAAATATATGGTGCATATATTAATGTTCAGCGAATGATCAGAAAAGATGGTTACAAGCTCATTGTTTATCCTAAAAGCGAAACGGTGTTGTTATTTGACCTTACTGAAGATCCTGAAGAAATTACGAATATTGCTGCCAATGATGATCAGCACGATCGAGTAAAGTCGATGTTTGAAGATTTGATGAAGTTGCAGGTTGAAATGGATGATAAACTTTCCCTTCAAGAAATCTACAATCAAATATGAAAAGAACTTTAATTGTTTTCCTAAGCTTGGTTATAAGTATTGCGACTTCTTTTGCGCAAGATCGATTTTTAATAGAAGCAGAGTCATTTTCTGATAAAGGAGGATGGGTTGTAGATCCTCAATTTGTTGAGCAAGTTGGATCTTCTTATTTAATGGCACATGGCATGGGTATTCCAGTTCGGAATGCATCTACAGAAATAGAAGTTACAAGTAAAGGGGAATACCAAGTTTGGGTTCGAACTAAAGATTGGGCGCCTGGACCTTGGGATGCGCCGGGCCGTTTTTTCTTAAAGGTCAATGGGATTCAGTTAAGCCAAGAGTTGGGTGTGATTCCAGAATGGAATTGGCAGAAAGCAGGTAGTGTAACTTTTGATAAGAAGGTCAATGTTATCGAATTAGTTGATCTGACAGGATTTAATGGTCGATGTGATGCGATTTATTTTACAAAAGGTACGGATGTTCCTCCGAATGAATGGGAAGAGTTATTGGCCTGGAGACAGGAAATCGGAAAAGAGCCAATGGTTCCTGCTAAAACGCAGCATTATGATTTAGTTATCACTGGTGGAGGAATAGCAGGTTGTGCAGCGGCAATTGCGGCAGCAGAAGAAGGGCTTAAAGTTGCATTGATTCATGATCGACCTTTACTTGGTGGAAATGCGAGCAGTGAAATAAGAGTTCATACGCTTGGAATTTACGGGAAATACGAGCGAATTCTTAGAAAAATAGATACAGAGCATTATCCGAATGGCTCGATCGAAGCAGAAAAAGATCAGGAAAAACGAGACCTTAATGTAAAGAGTTATCAGAATATTGATCTTCATTTAAACTGGAGAGCATATGATGCGCATGCAGAAAATGAAGAAATTAAATATGTGGATGCTAGACATACGCATACAGGAGAAAGAATCAGGTTCGAAGCTCCTTTGTTCGTTGATGCGACGGGAGATGGATGGATTGGTTATTGGGCAGGAGCGGATTATTCCTATGGGCGAGAAAGTGTGTATAAATATGGAGAGGAATGGACGAAGCACGGTGAATTATGGAGTCCGGAGAAGGCGGATAATGTGGTTATGGGATCTTCGATTCTGTTTCAAACGTCAAAGAGGGCTGCTAAAAGTGAGTTCCCTGATGTTCCCTGGGCAAAACCTGTAGCTCAAGAGCATAAGGCTGTCGCAGGGGAATGGTATTGGGAGTTTTCCAGAAATGACTTACACCAAATTGACGATGCAGAAGAAATTAGAGACCATATGTTAAAGGCTATTTATGGTTCTTTTTCTAATGCCAAAGAACTCACCGAAAATGATGAATATGCTTTGGATTGGGTATCTTATCTGGTAGGGAAACGAGAGTCTAGACGATTAATTGGGGATCATGTATTTACCTTCAATGATGTAACAGGATTAACCAAATTTCAAGATTCAGTTGTACAGGAAGAAAGAGAAGTTGACATTCATTTTCAGCAAAACTTAAAAGACGAAAGTAAACCAGATTTTCTTTCGAAGGCCTTGTTTTATAGAACACCGAAATACTATATTCCTTACCGAAGTTTATATTCTCGGAACATTAGTAACTTGTTTATGGCTGGGAGGAATTTTAGTTGTTCACACGTGGGCCTGGGTGGTCCAAGAGTAATGAGAACAACAGGTCAGATGGGAGCAGCGGTAGGTTTTGCAGCTTCTATTTGTAAGAAATACAATGCTAATCCGCGGGACGTTTACGAAAAGTACCTAGCAGAATACATGCAACTTATTGAAGATCAGAAATATCTTAAACCATAAGAGGAATTGAAATTTATCATCACTTTCGTATTAATGGTCAGCATCCTTGGGTATAGCCATCTTCCGAAGAATCCCACCAAGTTTCTTTCTGGAGATCGCTTGCAAAAGGACTGGGTGGAAAGTGAGTTAACATTTATTGATCATGGATTAGATACGCTGTATGGTCAGGAAGTTTATTTGTTGTATAATGACAGCGGGATTCCTCAGATATACTATGCGGATGTCTTAGCGGATGTGTGCATTGACGGACTATGTAAGCCACTGTTCATAGAGTTGTACTGGGATCTTTTAGGTCAATATTCAGGTTTCGGTGTATATCCAGATGAACTTTTGAGCAAATTTGACCACGATTTATTTACAGAACAAGATTATGAAAAACTAGATCGATTACTTGCTGATCCATATTCCAAATTAGAAGGCAAGAAACTGACCGATTTATATGATCCTAGTAAGAAAAGAGAAAAAGTTATTGAGTTTAAAGGAAAGGAGGTGGATGGGATAAGTGGAGCTACGAAGAAAGAGATCAAAGAGACGGTTGTAGAAGGTGCTTTGTATTCTTGTTTTACGCTATGGCAATTGGCCAATGGAGAAATTAGCGTAAGAATAAAGGAAAATTTGTCTGGCATTTATACGCCAGCATTAGCTCAGGATTTCATGGAATCTGGAATTTCTGATTATCAGGTTTATGCGATAAAGCAATTTGACGATCAAGATTTTACTAGATATTTAAAGGAAGTGACAATGGTAATTCTGCAGGCAAGACCATTAGATCGAGCTTGGATTTTGAAGGAATTACCTTTAGAAATATGGAAGAACACAACTTTTGTAGATTCGATTTATTCAAATTATGCGGGCTTTGATTCGAATACCAAAACACTTTTGGTGAATAAGTTAAGTTTGTCGACAGAAAAGGCAGCTTTGTATTTATCATCTAACTTGAAGGAGATGACTAAAAATCAGATCAAAACCTTTCTAGATTCACTTTCAGAAATAACGCCAGAAATCATGGAGAATTTGGTCGCTTTTTCAGAGGATGAGCAGAATATTTATGGGTATTTGGGTATTTGGTGGATGATGGAGTACAAGCGGAGGTGACGATCTGGAGGAAAGAATTAAAAATTAAGGATTTTGCCAAAGGAAGGAAGTTGAGAATTGAGACGGTTTCACCTGCATTCATCAAATGGACGAAGGATGACTGGAAGACCGTTAATGAAGTAGACACAGAGGATATGTGTTTGGGGATTCATTATACGGATCTACCTACGGAATCGATGGAAGAAGGGCAACTCAAATTTACTATTTATTGGAAAGAATCTGAAAAATGGGATGGTAAGAACTATGAAGTGAATATTGTTTAGAGGGGGAAAGCATTGAGTGGTGAGCTTTGAGTTTAAAAAATTTGATAGAATCATCTCCAGTGATCCTAGGAAATTTTTTAGGACGAAATTTAATCAAAAAATAAAAGGAAAGTAGGGAACCATGAATGACGTGCTTTGATGGTAATGATTTGATAGACTGACTTCCATAGAAATGCATCACTTTTTCGCGTCCCACAAATCCTAGCTTGAAAAGCGACACATTAGATCAGTGCCTGATGTTATCACTTTCCGTGAGACTCAATGATCCATCTGTAATTTATCATAAGCAAATGATTGTAAGATCTCCTGAAATATAGTCATTTTCTATAGTCTGTGTTCCAGCATAAACTTTGTTTTGAGATAAATTTTGAGCCATTTGAACTGCAGCATAAGCATTTATCTTACCTGCTCTTGTTATACTCGAGTTTGCATTTGGTGGAATAGGATCTGCAGTTTGTACAAGAATTTCTTCTATAGCTGCAGGTGTAAGGCAAGGATTTACATCGATCATGAGCGAAACTACACCAGCTAATAATGGAGTTCCCATTGACGTCCCTGCTGTTATACCATTTCCACCAGGACCACAACCTTGTCCTTCCTTTGTACTATTTAATCCTTCAGTGTCAACTAGAACATCAAGATTCTGATTGTGTCCTGAACCTCCTGAACTATTGTATTGATTGTATTGTCCATTTCTATAGCATCTTCCTACATGTATTACACCAGGTACATCTTCATAGGCCTGGTGATATTAATCTAGACCAGCAACTAATACAACAGTTCCATTTTGAGTTGCTGTTACCATAGTTGCTCTAGAAATAGTATTCCAAGCAGAAATGCTTATAATTTGATAACCTTTATTTGATGCATCAATAATATTACTATTATTAGCATACTGCCCCCTATAAGCAGCTACTCTTGAGTTTCCGCCAGAACCAGCACTGCAAGTTCCATTATTTCGGATACCAACCGCAGCTCCAACAGACTGTACACCATGATTAAGATCTTGATTTATAGGGTTGTTTGTACCATATTTGTATGGAATTTTTCCCACCAAATCAAAATGTTCATCATCGATATATTTATCCATAATTGCAATAATGATATTTTGATTTCCATTACTCAAGGTCCAAGCGCATGGAATTTGCATGCCATTAAATAAAGCGCTGTTTGCCATCGGATCAGTCGGTGGGGAACAGCTTTGAGAAATTAAATTGGGGGTAATCATTATTAAAGAAATGAAAAGCCCTAGAATTTAAAATTTTTTCATATAAATAATTTAAAATGTTAAAAAATTAAATAAGGTGTTAATTCACTATGTTAATATTTAATTACTAATAAATCATTATTTGCAATGTTAAGTTTTTTTCAAATTTGTCATTTTTGTCTTATAGGTTTATGTTTTAAAATGAATATTAAAATTATGTGGAATCAGAGGTAACATAAATTATTTTCATATTAATTTTTAATACTTTGAAAATATTCAACTTTAATTTCTGATTCCCATTGTAAATATTATCTTTGCACTCCTTTTGAAAAGTAAATTGTTATGAAGAGTCATAATATTTTCAACATTCCCTTTAAAACGGCGAAATTAGGTCTTCATGAATATCATTTTCAAGTGGACGATAATTTCTTTGCTAATTTTGAAGATAGTGTTGTTGAGAAAGGGAAATTTGACATAAAAGTGAACATGGATAAGAAGGAAACCATGTTGGACCTTGAATTTGAAATTAAAGGTTCGATAAATAATCCTTGTGATCGATGTTTAGCATCTATAGATGTTCCAGTGGAAGCAATGGAAAGAATAGTTGTCAAATTTGATGATTTTGGTAAAGAAGATACCGACGAAGTAATTTATATTAGTACTGAAGAAACCAATCTGAATGTTGCTAATCTGATTTATGAATTTGTTTCACTCTCTCTACCGATATCAAATACCATTGATTGTGAAGCAAATGATTATGAGTTTTGTGATCAAAAAGTTTTAGATTACTACGATGAACTCGAAGAACAATCTGAAAAATTAGAAGAAGAAGAAATAGAGGAACAGAGTAAAATCTGGGACGCATTAAAAGATATTAAGTTAAACTAAAAATATAGGGATATGGCACATCCAAAGTCGAGGATCTCAAAACAGAGAAAAAGAAAGAGAAGAACGCACAAAAAGGCGACTGCTCCTCAGATTGCTATCTGTAAAAATACAGGTGAAGCACATCTTTACCACAGAGCTTACTGGTCAGAAGGTAGTATGTTCTATAAGGGTAAGGTAGTGATACAAGCAGCAGAGGAAGTATAAACTTCCACTTAAGAAATATAGAATAGCTCCTTTTCCTTTATGGATTAGGGGCTATTTGTGTTTTTTTGAAAATATTTTCACTTGACTAAATTCTACATTTTTTGGGATAGCCATAGCTTGATTGAAGAAAATGTAAGATTTATTCGAATTCTTAGCCGCATTTTTACCTAACAATAAAAAATCAATCCAATGAAAAAAATTATAAACACAGAGAAAGCGCCTTCACCTGTTGGACCTTATAATCAGTCCGTGATGGCTGGAAATACACTTTATGTTTCTGGACAGATTGCCTTAGATCCATCAAGTGGGGAATTAATCACCTCTGATATTGAAACGGAAACACATCAAGTCATGAAAAATTTGACAGCTGTGCTTGAAGCAGCTGATATGACTTTCGATAATATCGTTAAGTGTTCTGTTTTTGTCGCTGATATGGAAATGTACAGTAGAATTAATGCAGTGTATGCAGAATATTTTGATGAAGATACTGCTCCAGCAAGGGAATTAGTGGAAGTCGCTAACTTACCGAAATATGTCAATGTAGAGATTTCTGTAATTGCCGTAAAGTAAAATTGGTCGAAGTAGAAGGCTAATAATAAATAACAAATAACAAAAGACTAGATGAAAAGCGTACTCTCTTGTATACAACCCACTGGTGACATGCACTTAGGGAACTACTTTGGTGCTGTAAAAAACTGGGTAGATCTGCAGAAAGATTACAAATGCTACTACGGTGTTGTGGACTATCATGCGATGACCATGCCCTATGACATTAAGAAGTTGAGAAACAACACTTGGGAGTTGATTTTCAATTTGCTAGCAGTGGGAGTTAAAGCGGAGAATCTTTTCGTCCAATCTTTAATTCCAGAACATTCAGAACTGGGATGGATATTTAATTGCTTTTGTTCATATGGTCAGTTGACAAGAATGACCCAATTCAAAGACAAGAGTTCGCAGGTGAGTGAGTCAGGAAGTGATAAGTATATTTCTGTAGGTTTACTGGATTATCCAGTACTACAAGCAGCAGATATATTGATTTATAGAGCGGATTATGTACCAGTTGGAAAAGACCAAGAGCAGCATCTAGAATTAACACGAGATATCGCTGGGAGATTCAATCACTCTGTAGGGAAAGAATACTTTGTTCTGCCAGAAGGACTTTACACAGAAACCCCTAAAATTAGATCTACAGCGGATCCATTGAGAAAAATGAGTAAATCTGCTGGGGAGAAACACTATATTTCTTTATTCCAGGATGAAGCAAGGATAAGGAAACAAATTAAGTCAGCAGTAACGGATGCCGGAGATGCAGTAGAAGGAAAAATGTCTGAAGGGGTTTACAATCTGTTCGAGCTATTGAAAATTAGTGGTGGTGCACAAGCGCATGAAAGTCTAACTCATGACTACAATGCCGGAAATCTTAAATATTCGGATTTGAAAGCTGCGACTGCTGATCAATTGGTGCTACTAACGGATCAATTCAAAGATCAGAAAAGTGATGTAGTTAAGAATAAGAAAGATATCAAATATCAGGTAAAGCAATCTTCTGCTGAGATTAGAAAGAGAGCACAGGAAACGTTAAGGGAGGTGAAAGATCTGGTAGGATTGTTGAATGTGAAATTGTGAGTCGTGAGTCGTGAGTCTTGAGTCGTAAGTCGTGAGACGTGAGTCTTGAGTCTGAAGTTAAAATCTGAAATCTGAAATCTGAAATCTGAAATCGTAAATCGTAAATCGTAAATCCAAAATCGTAAATCAACATGAAAATAATTTGCATCGGAAGAAATTACATTGATCACGCAAAGGAATTAAGCAATCCGGTCCCGAAGGAACCATTGATTTTTATGAAGCCTAAAACGGCCATTCCAAGAAACGGAAATGAGTTTTACATTCCAGAATTTAGCAATGACATTCACTACGAATTAGAATTGGTACTCAAGATCGTTAAGAATGGCAAACATGTTGCAGAAAAATTTGCGAGTAGTTATTACGAAGAAATTGGACTTGGGATTGACTTTACAGCAAGAGATGTTCAGAATAGATGTAAAGAAAAAGGTCATCCATGGGAAATTGCGAAGGCCTTCGATAATTCAGCTATCGTCGGCGAATTCATTTCGAAGGAAGATTTAGATGAAAGGAATATTGATTTCAAATTGACAAAAAACGAAGAAGCAGTGCAAGTCGGAAACTCGAAAGATTTAATTTTTTCGTTTGATTACCTCATATCTTATGTGTCTAGATACTTCACTCTTAATAAGGGAGACCTATTATATACAGGCACTCCAGCAGGTGTAGGGCCTGTTACTATCGGTGATAAATTAGAAGGATTTATAGGAAATCGATCATTATTAACGTGTTATATTAAATGATTTCTATATAAATAATATCTTTGCGGTCTATTTATAAATTGATAATAATCTAAATATATATAATGGCTTATTTATTTACTTCTGAATCTGTATCTGAGGGACATCCTGATAAAGTTGCTGATCAAATTTCTGATGCATTAGTTGATCACTTTATTGCATTCGATCCTGAATCTAAAGTAGCATGTGAGACTTTGGTAACCACAGGGCAAGTAGTTCTTGCAGGTGAGGTGAAATCCAATACTTATCTTGATGTGCAGACCATTGCAAGAGATGTAATCAAAAGAATTGGTTATACCAAGTCAGAATATATGTTTGAGGCGAATTCGTGTGGTGTATTTTCAGCTATCCATGAACAATCTCCAGATATTAATCAAGGAGTAGATAGAGCAAGTAAAGAAGAGCAAGGAGCGGGTGACCAAGGAATGATGTTTGGCTATGCGACGAACGAAACAGAGAACTACATGCCACTTGCATTAGATATTTCTCATAAAATATTAGAAGAGCTTGCGAGAGTAAGAAAAGAAGGAAAGATTCTTACTTACCTAAGACCCGATGCTAAGTCACAAGTTACTATCGAATATTCTGATGATAATAAGCCACAAAAAATAGATAGTATAGTAGTTTCTACGCAACATGATGATTTCGATGAGGATGAAAAGATGCTTGCTCAGATTAAGAAAGATATCGTAGAAGTCATTATTCCGAGTGTGAAAAGCCAACTTTCACCTGAAATTCAGGCTTTATTCACAGATGATGTTGTATATCATATTAACCCAACTGGAAAATTCGTAATCGGAGGACCACATGGTGATACGGGTTTAACAGGAAGAAAAATAATCGTAGATACTTATGGTGGAAAAGGCGCGCATGGTGGAGGAGCTTTCTCTGGAAAAGATCCTTCTAAAGTGGATAGATCTGCTGCTTATGCGACAAGACATATTGCAAAGAATATGGTAGCGGCAGGACTTTGTTCTGAAGTACTGGTTCAAGTTTCTTATGCAATCGGTGTCGTGAAACCTACCAACTTATACATCAATACTTATGGTACTTCTAATGTGAAAATTTCGGATGGCGACATCGCCGACAAGATTTATGACATTTTTGATATGCGTCCATATGCGATTGAAACTCGTCTTAAATTAAGAACTCCTATTTATTCTGAAACTGCTGCTTATGGTCACATGGGTAGAAGTCCAGAAACTAAGACGGTAAGCTTTACAGACGGTTCAGGGAATACTAAGGAAATGGAAGTAGAAACTTTCACTTGGGAGAAACTGGATTATGTAGACAAAGTAAAAGCTGCTTTCGGTATATAGGTTCCTATTCGTTTTCAAAATTTTATTCTGGCGCTGAGAATGTAATGTCTATTTTTCAATCTTATAGCTGAATGTGATACATCAGTTTCGCAGTTGTATATTACTACACTGTAGATGCTAGTGTGCAGATTCTTGTAGAGTGTGATTTATGTTGAAGTGCAGGATTGATAACTAGTCAATGCTGACCTATATATTACAGTGCTCCATAGAATTTAAATTTTAATATAAGGATTGGCAAAACGAATTTATAGGCACCGTATGTGTGGCCCTAAAATTTACAATTAAGACCTTAGATGAAATGACAACCGTTAATTTTCATTTGATGTTCTTCTTTTACTATTTAGTTTATTGATTATTGCGTTTCATTCGCCCCCTCCCTTCTAAACAAATATGAAAAAATTATATTTACTTAATATATATTTATTCTATAAACAATAACAATGTTTTGTTTTGAAATTAATAGCTTTGCAGCTGTTATAAACCAAGCCATACGATATGCAGATAACATCTAAAGGGGATCAGTTTAGTGATAGACACATTGGTCCAACTAAAGAGGCACTGTACGAAATGTTACAGACCTTAAAAATTGACAGTTTAGATACGCTAATAGACGAAACTATTCCTACAGATATTAGGATGATAAAGTCCTTAGAAATTGATGAAGCGCTCTCTGAATTCGAATATCTGCAGCACATCGAAGCACTAGGTGCTAAGAACATTATCGCAGAAAATTATATCGGTCAAGGTTATTACGGAACGATTACTCCTTCCGTGATTTCTAGAAATATTTTTCAGAATCCAGGATGGTATACACAGTATACACCATACCAAGCTGAAATCTCTCAGGGAAGATTAGAAGCGTTATTGAATTATCAGACGATGCTTTCAGATCTTACAGGAATGCCGCTAGCAAATGCTTCACTTTTAGATGAAGGCACTGCAGCAGCAGAAGCAATGGCCATGTTTTATAGCATTAAGAATAAGAGAGTAAAAGACGAGCCGATCAATAAAATATTTGTTGACAATGGTGTGTTTGACCAGACGATAGATATTCTCTATACCAGAGCATTACCTATTGATGTAGAAGTAGTTGTTGGAGACTGGAAAGACATTGACATAGAAGACAATTACTTTGCAGTACTACTACAATATCCTAATAAAGAAGGAGAAATCACAGACTTCAGAGCTTTCACAGAAGTATTGAACGAAAAAGGGATTTATTCTATTTTTGCTGCTGATTTATTGAGTTTGGCATTGATCACTCCTCCAGGAGAGTTTGGAGCAGATGCAGTGGTAGGATTAACACAAAGATTCGGCGTCCCTATGGGTTTCGGTGGTCCACATGCAGCCTATTTTGCGACAAGAGAGGAATTCAAAAGAAGCATTCCAGGAAGAATCATAGGTGTGTCTAAAGATATAGATGGTAATTTCGCTTTGCGTATGGCATTGCAGACGAGAGAGCAACACATCAAAAGAGATAAAGCAACTTCTAATATTTGTACTGCTCAAGCATTGCTTGCGATTATGGCAGGTATGTATGCCGTTTATCATGGTCCTGATGGGATTAAAACGATTGCTGAAAATGTACACCAAAGAACAGCATTCTTATATGCAGGCCTGAAATCACTAGGCTACGAAATGGCGAATGAACATTTCTTCGATACGATTTCCATTAATGCAAATGATACATTGATTAATGATATCAAGAATGCAGCAACAGAGAAAAATATCAACTTCTTTTATGATGATGCACAGATTCGAGTTTCTATCGATGAAACTGTTTCGGATGCGCAAGTAAGGAATTTGCTAAGTTTTTTCTCGAAATTCAAGACCGGAGCTATCGATCATAACGTGATGTTAGATGATTTCCAAATTCCTCAGTCACTTCAGAGAACTTCGGAATATTTAACACATGAAATATTTAATGCTCATCATTCAGAAACGAAGATGATGCGATATATTAAGTCTTTAGAAAATAAGGATCTTTCCTTAATGCATACCATGATTCCACTTGGTTCTTGCACGATGAAATTAAATGCAGCTTCGGAATTAATTCCCGTAAGTGCTCCAGAGTTTGCAAATATACACCCATTCGCACCTGTTCACCAGACGAAAGGGTATCTAGAAATGATCAAGCAGTTAGAGAAAGATCTCAGCGTAATCACTGGATTTACAGCTTGTTCTTTGCAACCTAATTCTGGTGCACAAGGAGAATATACTGGTTTGCTGACTATTTCAGCATACCATAAACACCATGGAAATGCGCATAGAAATATTGCTTTAATTCCTTCATCTGCACATGGAACAAATCCAGCAAGTGCGGTAATGACTGGTATGAAAGTGGTCGTTGTTAAATGTGATGACCATGGAAATATTGATGTAGAGGATTTAAAAGAGAAAGCGGAGAAACATCAGAATGATTTAGCAGCTTTGATGGTAACTTATCCATCGACTCATGGGGTTTTCGAATCACGGATCAAAGAAATCTGTCAGATCATTCATGATAATGGGGGGCTAGTTTATATGGATGGAGCGAATATGAATGCTCAGGTAGGACTTACTTCTCCTGGTCATATCAATGCGGATGTTTGCCACTTGAATTTACACAAGACATTCGCTATTCCCCACGGTGGTGGAGGACCTGGAATGGGACCGATCTGTGTGAATGATAAACTAAAACCATTTTTGCCAGGACATAAATACGCGGATTGCGGAGGAGAGAATGCGATAAAAGCTGTTTCTTCAGCACCATACGGTAGCGCAAGTATATTGCTCATATCATATGGTTATATTAAAATGCTTGGAGCGAAAGGACTTACAGCGGCTACGAAATATGCAATTCTTAATGCGAATTATATTAAGGCGAGACTGGAGTCTGAATACCAAGTTCTATATACTGGTGAGAAGGGTAGGGCGGCACATGAGTTGATTATCGATATGAATCCATTCAAGAGCCTTAATATTACTGCAGAAGATATTGCTAAGAGGTTAATAGATTATGGCTTCCATGCGCCGACATTGTCCTTTCCAGTAGCAGGAACGTTAATGATCGAGCCTACGGAAAGTGAAGGCATAGAGGAATTAGATCGATTCTGCGATGCACTGTTAGAAATAAAGAAAGAGTTAAATGAAATCGCAGAAGGAAAAGCAGATCCAGAAAATAATGTTTTGGTGAATGCTCCACACACGCTTGGTATGTTAACTTCAGATGAATGGAACTTGCCATATGAAAGATCGAAAGCAGCATATCCGCTTGATTATTTAAGAAGCAGTAAGTTTTGGGCTTCAGTAAGGCGCGTGGACAATGCTTATGGAGATAGAAATCTAATTTGTACATGTCCTTCTATAGAGGCTTACGAAGAAGCAGAAGCATAATTTATGATTATAGTTACAGGAGCTGCTGGTTTTATTGGTTCATGCATGATAAGTTACTTGCAAAGTGAACAAATTAGCGATATCATTGCGATCGATGACTTTGATCAGGAATATAAAGAAGCAAACTATATTCATAAAGAAGGTATTCTGAAAGTTGATCGAAAGGAAGCTTTTAAGTTTATCGAAACGAATGCAAATGAGCTGGACACTATTATTCATTTAGGTGCGAGAACGGATACTGTTGATCCTGATCCTCAGATTTTCCTAGAATTAAACATTGACTATTCGAAGCAAATATGGGAGTTGTGTGCTAAGCACCAAATCCAACTAATATATGCTTCCAGTGCAGCGACCTATGGTGATGGCGCATTTGGGTTCAGTGACCAGATGGAAGATATTTCTGTGCTGAAGCCTCTTAATGAATATGGAAGATCTAAGCAGATTTTTGATGAATGGCTTTTAGAACAAGATGAAGCTCCGACGAATTGGATTGGTCTCAAATTTTTCAACGTTTACGGTCCTAACGAATACCATAAAGCACGAATGGCTTCGGTTATATTTCATGCTTATAATCAGATCAAGGAAACGGGAAAAATGAAACTTTTCAGATCTCACAGAGCCGATTTCGAAAATGGAATGCAACTCAGAGACTTCATCTATGTGAAAGATGTTTGTTCTACAATCGTAAGTTTAATGCAGAACCCGATCAAATCTGGTATCTATAACTTAGGAACAGGAAAAGCAAGAAGCTTTCTAGACTTAGTTACGGCTACATTCGATGCGATGGATATCACACCCAATATAGAATACATTGACATTCCTAAAGATATTAGAGATAATTATCAATACTTCACGGAAGCAAACATGGTGAAATTATCCGATGAAATGGGGGAAATTGAATTTTCAAGTTTGGAGGATGGTGTGACGGACTATGTGAAAAATTATCTGATAAGCCATAAATACCTGTAAAGAATCTAAGAATAGTAGGGCAGTTTATAAAGGATCGAATCTATAAACTTAAGTCTTTAACACTTCCTACCACGTTTTTTCTGTCGTCCCATAATAGATCAAGCTCCATGTCGAATCTACCTTTCCCCATCTACGCTCGATGGTAAACAAACCCATATCATCCTGCATTTTTTCTATCACCAGATCTCCCATTGCGGTAAAACTTCTATTGAATCCAGCATCCGCATTAAATGGCTTATGCAGTTTCCAGTTCTCCGCTACATACTCTTTATCCAGCGTTATGGTTTCCATCGAATCTTTTTTAGTAGCGGTCCCTTTCAATGGAAAAATGATGTGTTGCATTTGAAAATTGGAATCACTATGAAATTGATCATAAAAATCGTGAAATCCTTGCGGAAGCTCTGTACTGAGCACTGGTTCTTCTTCTACTTGCACAGTCTTTTCTTCTCGACAAGCGCCTAGAAATACAACTAATGCGATAAATAAAATCTTCTTCATTTCTTGATATTTATTATGCAATCTATTCGATTACTTCATTTGTTTCTTCAGCATAAACTAAGATGTGATTCAAAATCTTCATCGCTTCTAATCGAAAATTCTTGCAGTAGTCAGCTTTATCAAATTGACCTGAAAAACTCCCCGCTTCACCATTCCATTCCGTAATGTGTAGTGTCATGTGCTTCTTGAAATCAACAGATTTTTTTCCGTATGCCTTGAATAAGGATTCCTTAGCTCCCCATATAATATGCATCACATCTAGGTGCAGAGACTTATCCATTTTGTCAATGTTTGACACTTCTACTTCGTTCATGAATTTAGGAGCAATTCGCGTGATCTTCGGAACAATGTACTGAATGTCTATTCCCACAGGTTTCAAGGAAGCAATCGCCGCTGACATTCCGTGTGAATGACTGAAAGAAATATGGTGTTCTGAATCGTGGATATATGGTTTCCCATGTTCGTCTTTTAATATCTCCGCCCGTTCAGTTCGAGCAGACATCAAGTGAATCAGGTGCCTAGATGAAAGCCATTCGATTTTCCTTCGGCCTTTCATGCTGTCCACAAACAAATGCTCCTCATCGGTCAAGGCAAGCGCATCTGAAAAATACTGTTCCTCTTCCGCAATTTCCCAGACACCCAACTTCGCACTTTCAAAAACAGTTTTGCTTAGATATAACGACATACTCAAATGTACGTCAATTTTAATTTCAACCAAAGATTCAGCAGCTCTGAAAAGGGTTTTTCAATCGATTTACTGCACATCGTCGGTAATTTTTGATTTTTTATTAGAAGTAAAAATCGTTTTTAGGTCAATTTTAGAACTTGGTCGCAAATGAAAAAAGGAGTAATCGAAGAATTTTTGTTTCTTTGCAGCTACGAAATTTAACCCGAATGATTTTAACAGATGTAAGTATAAAGCGTGCCATCGAAAATGGTGAAATTGTAGTCGAACCTTATCGTCCTGAGTGTTTGGGTACGAACTCGTACGATGTCCATCTAGGAAAGTACTTAGCAGTCTATGATGATGAGGTGCTAGATGCGAAAAAACACAATAAGATCACTGAGATTATTATCGGTGAAGAAGGTTATGTTTTGCAACCAGGTGAACTTTATCTTGGTGTAACGGAAGAGTATACAGAGACACACAACTCTGTTCCATTCTTAGAAGGAAAGTCTAGCGTAGGAAGATTAGGAATCGATATCCATGCAACTGCTGGAAAAGGTGACGTTGGCTTCTGTAATACCTGGACCCTTGAAATATCGTGCACTAAACCAGTAAGAGTTTATGCAGGAATGCCGATCGGCCAGTTGATTTACTTCATGATAGATGGAGAAGTGAATAATTACTATAATAAAAAGAAGAATGCTAAGTACACAGAAAGAACGATTCGTCCAGTAGAATCGATGATGTGGAAGAATAAATTCTAGATATTAGTCATCGATAAAACCAGTTCCTAGATTATTTAAATTAAAGGTAGAATACAGCAATAGCACAACTTCGGCATCATCGAGTAACGCATTTCGTTTTGCTCTATTGACCCAAGTTCCATGATCTTCTGTTTCGGTCAGTTCCCATAATTCTCGGTTGTAATATAAAAACCTACTTTTCATATCCCAGTACTCATGCGGTACCCACTGTCCCCACAGTGTCCAGCAAAAACTATCTCCGATCATCAGAACTTTAGGTTTATATAAAGTCGAATCTGCTCGCAACGAATATTCTGGATAATGATACATTTCCTTGGCTAATGGCTGTATTAAGTTCAGACTTTCACCTATGTCAACATCTTCTTTCGCTGGAATATCAGTGATTGTAATGGAATCGAAATGTACTTTATTTAGCTTCTTGCCTAGTAACGCTCCCATTTTTTTGTTTAAGGTATCAGCCGCAAGTAATCCACCAAACTTACTCCAGTGTATTCCATTTTTATAGGTCAATGGATGATCAAATTCCGGAGCTAAGTTTTTAATATATTCATGTAGATCAATGTAGGGGATGTCGTAATATTGGAAAGCCTCTAGATACGATTCATAATTTGTAGTATCAGGGGGTGTATTTTGAATCTTTTCTGGTAGCTTATCAAGGTGTATCATGGCTTTATTAATTGCTAATGCAACCAATACTTTAGTTCCTTTTTTTTCTAGTGTGTCAATTTTTGCTTTTAACTTTTTCGTTTGCGCCCAGATGGAATCTTTGCCAATATAGTCTTTACCTAGGTAAGATTCAATGTAACCTGATTCAAATAAGTAACCATCTTTACCTTCGATCATGCCTGGCCTTAATTCGCCATAAATATCGTACTTCAATTGATTGTGGAATCTTACAGCCGATGGTGTCCATCGAATATTCTGCTTGAGGAATTTCTCGGACTGGTCTTGAAACGTGAAATCAAATAAGGCCTTCTTCGTTAAAGTAGGCTTAGCTTCTACTGGAATGAAACCTTTCAGTGGCGCAACTTCTAAGTTAGGAATAAGCTGCAGGATGATACTTACTAAAAGCGTAAGAATAATTAATATGACTTGGAGAGCTTTCATACGATTAGAATCTAAAGTATATAAATGATTGCAAATCTGATGAAAGGACGATGGATAAGCTGAAAGCAAAAAACAGTATGGCAAGGAGTGTCTGAACCACCGAAAATTTCTTCAAAGTTAATTCTGCTTTTGAAACTAATATTCGTACTTTTTTCGAAGAAGGCAGAAAACTTAGCATAGCTGCAAATAATAGTACACTCAACTGTCTTTCATATAAGAAGCGAGGCATTTGTATTAAGGTAGAAATACTTTCAAAATCAAACATCTTATAAATATGAATAAACGCTGCACCCATAGAGTCAGCTCTGAAAATAACCCAACCGATCAGTACAAATAAGAAGGTTGGTAGCCATCCAATTTTCCGATTGGAAATTCGATCGATGACTAGAAATAAGCCATTATACAATCCCCAAACGATAAAATTCCATTCTGCTCCATGCCAGAAACCAGATAATAAAAATACAATCCACAAGTTTAAATACAACCTGAGTTTTGAGTTTACCTGATTCCCGCCAAGTGGAATATATAGATAATCTTTCATCCATGCACTCAATGTCATGTGCCATCTCCTCCAGAATTCTGTAAAATTTCTAGAGATATAAGGATAATTAAAATTTTCGGGTAGGCGGAAACCCATCATTAACCCGATCCCTAATGCCATATCTGTATATCCTGAAAAATCAAAGTAGATCTGAAAAGCATATGCTATTGCACCAAGCCATGCTTGTCCCATGGTTAACATTTCTGGATCGATCCGAAACACACGATCTGCGACTTCGGCAATTTGGTCGGCAATAAAAACTTTCTTAGTAAGTCCTACTGAAAATCGATAGAACCCTTGCGTGATCTGATCAGCACGGAATCGATCTTTTATATTTTCGATCTGTGTTTTTATTTCTCCATATCTAACGATAGGTCCTGCAATGAGCTGAGGAAAGAAAAGAATGTATAACGCAAAATCTTGAATTTTCTTGAAGGGTGGGTTTTTACCTTGATATACATCAACGATGTAACTGATCTTTTGAAAGGTGAAAAATGAAATCCCTAGCGGCAACACTATGGTTTCCCACGTAAAACCAAGATTGGTAATAAAGAAATTCGCATATTTGAAATAAGCGAGTAATCCAATATTAAGTATGAGTGAAATTAGCAGATAAGACTTTTTTCCTACGCCATCTTGCCTCATGTTTTTACTCAAGTAAAAATCAGCAATGATACTAACTATAAGTATTGGTGTGAATTGCGGAGCTCCCCAGAAAAAGAAAAACAAGCTAAATATTAGCGCCGTGAGATTTTTAAAACGATTTGGAGTAATCCAATAAGATATTAGTGCAACGGGTAGAAAATAAACGAGGAAGATTGCACTACTGAAAACCATCTATCCTAGTCTCCTATTCCATTCTAACATTCCGCCAATCAGGTTTCGGACATTTTTAAAACCTAATTGTTCCATGTAAGCTTTGGCTTGACCACTTCTGTTTCCAGAACGGCAGTAAACTACAATTTCTTGATCCTTATATTCTTCGAGATCTTCTATGTTTAATGGAAGAGAACCAAGTGGAATATGTGTGCCGCCGACATTGAATTCTGCTCTCTCATGATCTTCTCTTACATCGATAAGTACGAATTCCTCATTCGCATCTAATTTATCTTTTAACTCTTCTATTTGAATGTCCATTTCTAATTACAATTTGCAGGCTTCTCCTGACTGATGGTTAATTTTATTTCGTCTCCGATCTGAATGAGTCCGTCAGGCGTGAATGCTGGGTCCTGTGCAATTACATATGCCGTAGACTGGTCTGTAATGACTCCGGAATTAATGATCTCACTTACTTTCAACTTTAAGTTTTCTATTAAAAAGAAAGCTGATTCGTATTCCATACATTCTACATTCGGAATACCCATTTCTCCACCGTACCTTTTACTAAGTACAAACTCAAGTGTTCCGCCCTTCTCGATATTGATATCTGCATCTCTACCTTCACTTGAAATGATTCGTTCTCCTTTGTAGTAAACTTCTAGGATATGGTTGGGTTCACCTGGATCGTAAACGTAATCTTTTACAGCTGCGTTTAGATCCATAAAAGAAAGTTCTTTGCTTTTTCGCTCGAAATCACGACCGTAAAGACTTGGTAGTGCGCTCACTTTTATCTGATCAGCGATATACTTAGTCGTCGTCACATACACCTTCCTATTTTCCTTAACCTTCGAATCTGGTTTAGGATTTTGGTCAATGATTATGCCTCCTGGTTTTCCAATCATATGTACTGAATCATTCACAATCAGGTGAAAACTTTCTTCCTCTGCAGCTGATGTAGCTTCTGAAAGTGACATTTCTACATAATTTGGTAATACCAATTTCTGTCCATGATTAGTGTACATACGTAACCATAGCAATACTAAAAAAAAGATAGCCAGAAAAAACAGGCCTATAAAAAACAGATTTTTTATAAAAGACTTACTTGTCAAAAATTTGAAAATTGAACTTGCCAATAATAAATAAAATTTGAAAGGCGAAAGATAGTTATTAAAGGTGATTAATCAATGATATATTGTGCATTTATAGTATATGAACAAAGAAATTCTACGTCTAGCTATTCCGAATATCATAAGTAATATCTCTATACCATTGCTTTCTTCGGTCGATACAATTCTAATGGGGCACCTCTCAGCAGTAGAATTAGGCGCGGTAGGAATAGGTTCTATGATCTTCAATTTTGTGTACTGGAATTTCGGATTTCTTAGGATGGGGACGACAGGAATGACAGCCCAGGCGTATGGACGAAAAGATCAGCATGAGATTTCTGCATTACTACAACGATCATTATTGTTATCTTTTGTTATCGCAGCTTTGATCATGCTATTAATGTTGCCGATCGCTCAGGCTTCCTCGTACTTAATGAATGTCCCTGCTGATCAACAATCCTTTGTAAATGATTATTTCTTTACTCGAATATGGGCGGCTCCTGCTTCTCTAGGATTATACGCGTTGCTTGGTTGGTACTTCGGGATGCAAAATGCCAAGATTCCTTTGTTGATAACGGTTGTCATTAATTTGACGAATATAATTCTAAGTTACTATCTGGTTAAGATTCAAGGATATGGTATTCGAGGTGTTGCACTAGGAACAGTGATTGCTCAGTATCTCGGATTTTTTCTTGCACTCTTTATAATTGCTTGGCAGTACCGGATTTATGTGGAGCGGATTCCGCTTAAGTTACTTATTGCAAAGGAGAAAATAGGTCGCTTCTTAAATATCAATAGAGATATATTTCTAAGAACGATCTGCTTGACTTTTGCATTTGCATTCTTATATAGTCAGGCTGCTCTAGAAGGAGAATTGTTTTTAGCGGCCAATGTTATTTTGCTACAATTTATGAACTGGATGAGCTACGCAATAGATGGTTTTGCTTATGCTGCGGAAAGCTTAGTTGGTAAATTTCATGGAGCTAGTGATGAGCGAAATACCAAAAAGTCGATTCGGTATTTGTTCTCATGGGGACTGGGCTTTGCGATCTTATTTACAATAGTTTTTTGGGGATTAGGGGATCATATCATTCGTTTATTTAGCAATCAAGCGGATGTTATAGAAAAAACCAAGAGTATGATAGTTTGGGTGATTTTGCTTCCGATTGTATCTTTTGCTTGTTATATCTGGGATGGCATATTTATAGGATTAACAGCTTCACAGTCTATGAGAAATGCAATGGTTATTTCAATCTTAATTTACCTAGGAAGCTATTTTGGAATGGAATACTTCTTTGGAATCAAAGATATTTGGCTGGCAATGCTCATTTTTATGGGTGCACGAGGATTAATACAGACGCTGTTTTATGCCAAGCATGGCTTAGCATTGAAATAGTAATGCAACCTTAATAGTTCTAGACTAACTTTCCGCTAGATACGCTCTGTTATTAAGATCAGTTCTTGATATTTACAAGAATCAACATTGACATAAATCAAATGCCTTATCTTATTCTACCACTATTTTTCGAACGCCTTTATACTGATCACTTTCTACAACGACAAAGTAAATCCCTTTCTGAATTCCAGTGATATTAACTTCTAATTGATCATTTCTAGTAAGAATGGAATGCTTTATTTTTCTACCTGCTACATCTACTAAGGAAACATTCAGATTATCTTGAATACCATCAAATACAATGCTGAAATGACCAGAGGCCGGATTCGGGAATATATCGAAAGCCAGTTGGCTAATTTCATCAACTCCTAAAACAGTATTGTTATCGATCACGATATCAAATGTGGTTAGCGCTATCCAGCCACCTTCGCCATCTTCTACCGTAAATTTAAAGTAATCATTATCTCCTTCACCGTTGTTAGAATATCTTAAAGAAAGATTATCGATGTCTAATTGCGAAAATTGACTTCCTACATATAACGTATCATTATTAATCAGAAGCATACCATTTTCTGGCAATGAAACTAGAGTATACACTAGTTCATCGTTCGTGTTGTTATCATCTTCAGATAATAGAAAGTCACTTGAAATTCGTCTGCCCACACCGGAAGGAAGTGGCATTTCTATATTATTTACGATGTACGGATTTTCAAGGACTGCATTAGAACAAAGCTCTAAAGTGTATTCTTGGACGGACCCACCGTTACCAACTTTCGTATCGGTCAGACTGAACAGCCATTTGCCAGCTATATCCTCACCGATGAAAGTATCTAACTTCTCTTCTGGTTGGTAAAACTTACCTTGATTAAGCGGGCAAGTTATTCCTGTTAATGCATCGTCATCAAATCCGGCATTAAAGTCGGATTGGTTTCCGCATTTTTTATTAAATAAAAGCACTTTAGTTCCAGCGGGACTGGTTAGCTCTCCTTTTAATTCGCTTACCCATGAATGCGAACCTCTTATTTTCTGAATGTTTACGTCCTTTACTTGGCCCTCGCCGATAACTTCGATCGGCATATCTATGGTAATTACTCCAGATTGAGATATACCTAAAGGAACATCGTTGTATTCGTAAGTGGAGCAGCTTACAGACTCCGTAGCAAAAGTGTATATTTCACTTGGTGCTGATTCTACGCATTCATTTACTCCGATTACTGTCCAGTAATAAACAGTGTTTTTTGATAGTATATCAGGTAGGTTTAGGAAGGTATCTTGGGTAGAGAATTCATAAAGGTATCCTGATAAATCTTCACGGAATGATGGATTGTCTGAAATCTTAAATGTATACTCACTTGCATCTGAATCAGGTAGCCATGTGAATTGCGATGAAACGACATTTCCTGAAGACCCAAGTAGTGGAGTAACTGCAGCGATGTCAGAAAAATCTGAACTAAGTAAATCTAAAGTTATAGATCTTCTCACCGTATCACTCGTGGTCTGCGCTTCTATGTCAAGTTTTATTATTCCACTGATAGATGGATCTGAGAAACTAATAGTTGCACTGTTTGATTCTCCGGGATTAATTACATTCTTGTCAAAATTGACCTCCATACCTTCTACAATTCCGCTTGTTACCTTGAAAGAAATGTCTTCGCTAAAATCCAATAAAGCTTCTGAACCGAAATCGAGAACGATATCATCTGGGACACAGTTTCTAGTATAACTAGGCGAATAAGTAAAGATAAAACCTGGATTCTCTGCTTCTTCTATCGTGATGTTCTGGTTAGAAATATCAAAAAAGATATTGTTAGCTGCTTTTATTTTAAATCGTGCCTGTGTGGTGACAACGTTAGGAACAAATATTTTCTCTATTCCATCATTAGGAGTTCCTGTGAGGATCGGATAATCATAGGTGAATCCACCGTCGGTCGATAAGAAAATATCTACAGATTGGCAATTAATAATATCATTATCTGTATTCGCTACCTCCCAAGTGATCTCTATTTCCTCTCCAGCATGCACTGTGACGGCACTATCTGGAAAAGAAACTAAAAATGGTCCTGCTGAAGAACTTGCATAAAATTCAATTTCTTCCCAAGCAACACCACCAGATTCTGTATTGTTATCTCTAGCGATGAATTGGAAATTAAGATCTCTGTCATAAGTTGGGAGCACTTCCGTTTTGTCATAAACATTAGTTATTATGGACTCTATCTTAGGAAAAACTCTTGTAGGGCTAGTATTCGGATACGCAGAAATAAATAAAGGACTATTATCTACTGGCTCCCCTGGAGTGGCCTTTGGGCCTAGATTGAATTGCTCCCAGTTGTAGGTGAGTTCATCTTCAGGATCATCTGTTGCAATGCCAGTTAATTCAAATGGTGTACTGATCGGAATGGAAAAACCACCTTCTATAGGAATATTAACTTCTGGAATATTATTAGTTGTTTCGACTAATGTAGCACAATTGTTACCAAAAAATGCTCTCGTATATTCGGTTATTTCTATGAGGGAACTCACATGATAATAATCGTCAGCCACACCCACAACATTCAATTCAGAACCGCATAAACCTCCATAAGACATTATAGTGCTTCCACTGCCTGGCTCGTATGCTGTACTAGAACTTTCATTTCCATTACAATTGTTAAAGGTATGATTAGAACCCAGTTGGTGGCCGACTTCATGCGCAGCAACTCTGATGGCCATTGCAGTAATATCATTGCTATAATGACAAGTAACTCCGCCACCTTTATTTCCTGAACAGGCACTTCTGATAAATGCTATTCCTCCAGTATCGTCACATCCTCTCGTATATACATGTCCGATATCAAAATTAGCAAAGCCAATTCGATCGCTTATTACTTTCGTGTTCTCACTTAAAAGTGTTCCACCTGTATTGCCATCAGGGTATGGATCTGTGTCAGCATCTGAAAAGATTAATTGGTCATTTTCATCAACAATGATTAATCGAATTGCGAAATCATTCTCTAAAGCTTGATTCATTCTGTTCACAGATTTCATCATTTCGCCTAGGACATCTTCTTTCGAAGGCCCATAAAAGGCACCAAACTCTCCAGTACATGCCAGAGCGAATCGATAAGTTCTTAATGGAAGGTTCTCACCTGTACTTCTCGTAGAAACACTTAGCTCACTTTCTTTAATTTCTGAAGCCAAAGTCCCACAAGTGTAACTCATGGCATTTTCATCTACGAAATCACTCAAGAAATAAGAAATATAAAAGCGATCCTCTTTGTCTGCATATCGGTCTATCGAATAACTAGCACCCGGAGAAGCAACCGTCGCATAGAAACCGGTGTTGCTGATACCTAAATTTATTTTTGCTCTTTTATTATGTGGATTGTAACCTTTATATGTTCTTATGTTAGGATATCTAGCGGCAATTCCGTCTTCCATCATCTTAACCTCCTTCACAACATATTCTTCCATTTCACCAGCTGGATTAAAAAGAGTGATCTTTTTATAGTCGCCATCTGCGCTAACATTCTGAGTTAGGTAGTTTTTAATTGCATTGATATCCAACTGAGCAACGCTGTATTTATTCGGAATAATAGAACGTTGATTCCTATTTGACAATGTTAGATCTGACTCAAGAATAGGTTTGAAATAGGATTGTCCTACAGAAACATTGACAATGAATAGAAAAATTAGTGTTGCAGAAAATATTTTCATGGATATGATTTAGAACTAGATATTGTATTCATTAACGAAAAAATGGAAACAAAGTTAGAAAGTCTTCCAACTTTATAAGTAGATTTTTAGATTATTCCTCTGTTATGTACATCTAGAAACTACTCTTTACTTGAGCTCTACCCACGTGAACAGTGTCTTTATCTCCTGTCTTTCTGCCTTCATAGGAAATACTGACATCTATATTTTTACGAATTCGTTTAGAGTAGTCTATAGACCATAATATGTTTTGGCCATCCTTAAGGCCGTCTAGCATACTCAACTCTAAGGAAGTATTAGGCACGCCATTATAATTGACATCGGCATATTTTATTTCGGCCATAATACGAGAGTCGCTTTTCTGAGAATAAGTCAGACCAAGGTTGAGATCGTTAATTAGCGCTGCTTCTCCTTCTAAGCCGTCCAGATTCTCTTTGTTTTCATACTTGTAGTCAACATTCAGACGGAATTGCTGGCCTATTCGGTAAGCAAGTTGAGGTTCTACTCGGTTACCTTTTATCAGGAAGTCATTATTAGAATACGTTTCGGAGGTAAGTGACCGCTGAGCTAAAGTTGCGATTACGATGAAATCCACATTTCTACTTATGGCTATTCTATTTCTCCAGTAGTATTCCTTGAACCCCCTTTGCTCATAGCCCTGGGTTTGCACAAGTTTATTGTTGTTATTTCGCATTCCTACTTGCGAGTCAAACTTTGGATTTCCTTTATTGAAAAATAAGATGCCATTGTATAAAGAACTATAGCTAACCAAGGATGTATCTTGATCCGTAAATTGGCTTGTAGAAAAAACATTACTACTTCCTTTGTTCTTATTGTCTAAGCGGTAATTCGAAATGATAGACCATCTGGAAATGAAATTTTTAACCCTAGTTTTCTCCTTTTGAGCTCGGAAGAAAATTTTTGGCTCGATTCTCAAGGATTGGGTTAAGCCCGAGTTATTCGTTCTTATAAATTCATTGTTGAATAGATTAATTCTAACGAAGTTAGCTTCATCCTTATACGGTGCAATTTGGAATTCATTTCGTTGTTGAACACCGTCTCCATCATCGATCCAGATGTACTCTCCTTCTCCAGGTAGAACTTCCCGAAAGTCAAATTCTATTTTGGGCTCTTGACCACTGGAAACTTTATAATTGATACTGCTATTAAATGCGCCTTTCCAGAATCGAAGAATGTGATTTAGATTTCCTAGCAAGACCGTGTTATTGGTTTCTTCAGTCAATGTTTCATCGCGAATCATTAAATCTCTAAAGGTAAATGCCCAGCTCGCAGAGGAGAAAGTCTTTAAGTTCCAACTTCCATTTAATTCATATTCATTGGCAGTAGTGGTCAATGTGAATTCCCCAGGCTTAGGAGAGTAATCGTTTCGTTGATTAAAGCCTACACCGAATCTAAATTTATCTTTTTCATCACTCTTTATGAAGAACTTGGAATAGTCATATAGGAAGCTGGTCGCGTTCAGAGTATCCACTTGTAGTTGTCTAATTTCATTCCTTTCTTGCTCTCTATAATAACCAATGCTCCAGTTATCCAGCTTAGAGAATTTCTTAGTAATATTGATTTTTGGCCTTGCAAATGTTGTGTTAATTGTTTTCGAAGTAGATGTTAAGTAGTTGTTGTTAAAGTTCACTTCGAATCCACTATTCTTAGCATTGGCAGTAACGTTATGCCTGTTTCCTTCATAGAAACCAAACTGGGAAAAATTAGAATAAGTGTACCCCAGAGAAGCAAGATCTTTCACTTGCTTCAGATTGAATCCGAAATCACCGAGAAACTCACCAGTTAAGACTTCAGGATCCACATTCCAGTCTCTATTAAATTCCGCATTTCTGTAAGGATTAAATGCTCTGAAATTCTCTCCCTTGGATTCCACGAGCAATTGTGGAGAAAAGGTCCAGTTTTTCTTTTTTCCGAAAGCTATTTTATTAACAAATTCCATTCTGCCACTTAAGCCAACATTATCATTATCCTGAATCTCAGAAAACCTATTCAGATCAAAATAGGACATTCCTAATTCCATATTAGCTCTAGCATTTTTGTTAAAGGAGTAGGTTCCTTTTAGTGCATACATTTGTTTCTGTTCAGGAGCTACAAGTCTAATAAAAGGTTCATAGTTACCCTGCCCTGGGCCGACAAATTTATACACTCTTCCGTTTGCATTTATGGCGGTATTTATGGCATAGGATCCTGCCTTTTCACCAACATCTGAAAAGCTTGCTTGATATTTCGCACTGTCAGGATTGCTAGTGAAAACAAGAATGGAGTCAGCAAGGATAGGATTGTATTCTTTTTTATAATAAATTTGATTTGCGCTGTATTCATCTAAGTTGGTCCTAACTCCTGACCGAATCGCGGTTTCGTCTTGGTCGCCAGCTTGACTAAGTAGAAACAGGTCAGTAGAATCTAGTTCAATATTACCAGTAGTGCTTTTGCTATCTTGTTCACTAACCATATTGAAATCGAGATTAAATTTCCCTTTTTTATATGCGGAGTTGTATTGGTATAAAGATCGCAGGTATTTCTGATCAGCGTATTCGAATTCGACAATAATCCTACTATCTTTTGTGACAAGTCTATTCGTGGTGAAAATAATTTCTGCTCTATCGTAAAAGATAACATAATCATTTTCTTCACCTCTAGTTAGCAATTTACCATCGAAGTAAACCTTTTCAGTTCCGGAAAGAATAATTAAAAATCGTTCTCCCTCGCTACCGGTTAACTTATACGGACCTTGATTTCCCTCTGCAACTTTTAGCGTGTTTCTTGAAAATTTACCTCTAGAAATCGCTGCACTTCCTTTTTGGAATAGACTGCCATTTTTACCGAAGTCATTTTCTTGGATAACAGAAACTCCTTGCAGCTTTTTATAATAATTAATAAAGTATGAATTAGGACGCGCTATTTCATAATCACCGGCGAGGAGGGTAGTGTTTTTTCTTTTTAGTTGGATGAATACTTTATCGAAATCTTGAAGCTGCTGCGTCGTTCCTTCAGGCTGAATAGGAATGTTAGCATCAGAAATGGAAGCTAGAATTTCTAAGTCATCTGACAATTTTCCACCTAGTTGTAGATTAAAACTAGAATTCAGTACCAAGCTTTGGCTATTACCAAAAGAAAGTCCTCTAGAAAAACTACCATCATATTCTAGACCTTTAGAAAATAGTAATTCGTTGTCTTTTTGGTCATAAATATTGAAATCATAACCAATATATATTTCATCTGGTCGCGGAAGAACTTTAGTGCTGTCTAGATGAGAATAAGGAATTCCAAAGCGAACAGGAAAAACCCTATACATAATATTTATACTATCTGAGATAGTGGTATCATCAGGGTTTATTGGTCTAATATGTAGACTATCATTAAAAATATTAAATAAAAATTGATCATTTATTAATGAGTCGCCTTGAAATAATTGCAGTGATCCACTTACGACACTTAAGGTGTCTAGAGGAATCGGAGAATCTTTTACGTTTATTTTTTTTAACCTGATATTAGACAAGTCACCTTGCGCAAAGGCAGACATGTAGGTACTTAGGCCAATAAAAAAGATTAAAAAGATTCTCATAAAGTAACTTTGCGAAAAGTTCTATTCGTGCTATAAGTAACGATTACCGACTTCGCATATTCTAAAAAAATGAAAAAAATGCAATTTGAATTCAATAAATTAAGCACATATTACATATATTTGTAATATGTTCAGTGGTTTTTGTGCAAAATTAAACATATAAATGGTAGACATATTTAGCTAAATGTTTATCTTTGCCCTTTGATTGATTATCTCATGAAGCAGAACAGTAGATATACAACTTTTAGATTTTTCCTATGTGCACTTCTTGCACTTGTTAGTGTATATGGATATAGTCAAGATACAAGGACTTTAGATGGTTCAGGAAATAATACCCTCAATGCAAGTAAAGGTGCATCGGGAACGATTTTAAATAATATAACAAAGGTAGATTTTGCAGATGGTTATTCTATGCCATCGGCTCCAGATAGAGAAAATCCTAGAGTAATTAGCAATTTATTGTTTGCTCAGGAGGAAATCATGAATAATAAGGCACTGCTTAGTGATTACAATTGGGTTTTCGGGTTATTTATTGATCACGAGATTCACTTGATTAAAAATGCAGACGCTTCTGATCTTAGTGAGAATCTAGATATTACTCCTCCCGCAGATGACGAATTTTTCCTTCCGAATGAAAAGATTTTGATGACTAGAAGCAGATATGCTGAAAGTACTGGCACTGAGGAAGGAAATCCTAGAAGATATGTTAATGAAAATACAGCTTTTTTAGATGGTTCAGCCATTTATGGAGTTGATGAGGAAAGAGCTAACTGGTTAAGAAGTCACGTTGATGGTAAGTTGAAAGTTTCTGAGAATAATTTATTACCATGGAATACGACAGATGGTAAGTTTAATTCTCCAGTTGATGTTTCTGCACCATTCATGAAAGATGAAACTCATAAATTAGTCAAGTATTATGTTGCTGGAGATACAAGAGCAAATAAGACGCCATTGCTAATTGGCTTACACACTCTATTTGTGAGAGAGCATAATCGTAATTGTGATATTATAAAGAATAATAGGCCAGACTGGAATGATGAAGAGATTTATCAACATGCGAAAAGGATTACCTCTGGAATTCTACAGTCTATCGTATACAATGAATGGTTACCTGCGCAAGGAATTAGTATTCCTCCGTATCAAGGTTATAATGAATTAATAGATCCTTCGATTTCTAATATTTTCTCTGCTGCTGCATTTGATATGGGAGCCACATTTATCAATTCTAATGTTATTAGAATGAATAATAATGGAGATGAAATATTAGGATCTCTTTCATATAGAGACGGATATTACAATCCAGATGCAGTTTGGCTTTCAGGTGGAATCGAGCCATTCCTTAAGGGGATGGGAACTCAGTTGCAACAAGAAGCTGATTGTAAAATGATCGATGATATTAGGAACTTCAGATTAGGAGAACCTGGTGAAGGAGGAATGGATATTGCTGCTATTAATATTAATAGAGGCAGAGATAGAGGGATTTCGGATTACAACACGGTAAGACAAGATTTAGGTTTGCCAGCGATAAACCAGTTTTCAGATATTTGTGCTGATCCAACTGTTACCGCTAAAATGGAACAGATTTACGGAAATATTAACAATATAGATCCGTATGTTGGAATGTTGGCGGAAGATCACAAGAATAATGCTACTTACGGAGAGTTAGGAATTACGATTCTAGCTAGACAGTTTAGAATGATTAGAGATGGAGATCGTTTCTTCTACCTGAATGATCCTTTGTTATCCAATAGTGAAAAGGAACAAATCACGAATACGAAGTTGTATCATGTAATATCTAGAAATACAGATATTGAGCTAATGCAAGAGAATGTTTTTCTTGCGATGTTGCATGAAAACATTCCTAATGGTCCGGATTTAGAAAGATTGCAACTAAATGCAGCAATTTTCCCTAATCCTATTATCAATGGAGAAACTAACATTAAAGTTTATACTGAAAGAGATTCAGAGCTTAGTCTTCAGTTATTTGATAATATGGGTAGGCTTATCAGAAGTGCTACAGTCGAAATCACAAAAGGTGATAATATCATCCCAGTAAATTATTTTAATGATTTACCAAAGGGCGCTTATAACTTTAAGCTTGAGAATGACATAGGAATTTTCACAGTCGTTAAAGCCATTAAGTAAATATTATCAGGTATTTATTTTCTCGTTATCCTTAAGAGTTTTCCATCTAAAGAATTACAGACATAAGCTTAGAGATTTGCGTAATCTGCGGGTCACTTTTTCACTGTCCACTTTTCTCTAATTTACACACCCTATCAAAAAATATTCATAGCATCCGCTGGTAATCGGACAAGTTCCGCTGGTAATCGGGCAAGTTATTCATGTGGTACCGAGAGTTTTTTACTATCCTGCCATGCCATCTATGCTGTTCCTGTATTTCTGAGATTAGGTTTTTTTATGAAAACAGGAAATGAACGTGACTTTATGTTTTAAATCTGCGTTAATCTGTGTGATTTGCGGGCATCTTTTTATGCAGCAGACCATTCAACATTAAAAAAATATTCATAATATCCGCTGGTAAACGGACAGGTTCTTCATGTGAAACCAAGAGTTTTTTACTATCCAGCTATGCCATCTATGCTGTTCCTGTATTTCTGAGATTAGGCTATTTTTATGAAAACAGGAAATGAACGTGACTTTATGTTTTAAATCTGCGTTAATCTGTGTGATTTGCGGGCATCTTTTTATGCAGCAGACCATTCAACATTAAAAAAACATTCATAGTGTCCGCTGGTAATCTGGCAGGTTCTTCATGTGAAACCAAGAGTTTTTTACTATCCAGCTATGCCATCTTAGCTGTCCCTATATTTCTGAGATTAGGCTTTTTGTGAAAGCAGGAAATGAACGTGACTTTATGTTTTAAATCTGCGTTAATCTGTGTGATTTGCGGGCATCTTTTTATGCAGCAGACCATTCAACATTAAAAAAACATTCATAGTGTCCGCTGGTAATCGGACAAGTTCCGCTGGTAATCTGGCAAGTTATTCATGTGGTATCGAGAGTTTTTACTATCCAGCTATGCCATCTAAGCTGTCCCTATATTTCTGAGATTAGGCTTTTTGTGAAAGCAGGAAATGTACTTGACTTTTATGTTTTAAAATCTGCGTTAATCTGTGTGATTTGCGGGCATCTTTTATGCAGCAGTCCATTCAACATTAAAAAAAACATTCATAGTGTCCGCTGGTAATAGGACAAGTTCCGCTGGTAATCGGGCAAGCTATTCATGTGTGGTATCGAGAGTTTTTTACTATTCAGCTATTCCATCTAAGCTGTCCCTATATTTCTGAGATTAGGCTTTTTGTGAAAGCAGGAAATGTACTTGATTTTATGTTTTAAATTTGCGTTAATCTGTGTGATTTGCGGGCATCTTTTATGCAGCAGACCATTCAACATTAAAAAATATTCATAGCATCCCCTGGTAATCGGACAAGTTCCGCTGGTAATCTGGCAGGTTCTTCATGTGAAACCAAGAGTTTTACTAGATATTATCTACTACTTCCTCCCCATTATATTGATGTTTCCATCGCTTATGACTCCATAGCCAGCTCCCTGGATTTTCTAGAATATCCTTTTCTAGACGGTGCATAAATGCGAGCGTAATTTGGCCATCACCAAATTCATTCGGATCTGTAACGAGCCATTCTAATACTAATTCATATTTGCCCCGGCCTTTACGAATAGGACAGCAATAGACAATGGGCATGTTGTATAGTCTAGCATATTTCTCAGGTCCATGAAGACAAGGAGTTTTTTGATTGAGAAAATCAATCCAATAACCAGACGCGGTATTAGACGGACTTTGGTCAGCAGCAAGGAGAAATAAAGCTGGTGGATTTGCATGAACATGCTTATCAAAAGCCAATTGCGTCTCTTTTAATTCGTAAAGCGATTCACCAGTATGGGACCTGGTTCTTTTCATATAATCTTCTAAGTATTTATTATGTAACTTTTTATAGAGCGCAACAGTGTGATGTTTTATGAAGTAGGGTGGTGATAATGCAGCCCATTCCCAGTTGTTGTAATGCCCAGCCACAAGAATAACTGATTGCTCAGATTCAAAGCAGCCATCTAATAATTCAGGATTCATAAATCTGTAACGATCCATGATTTGCTTTTTATTCATAGAAGCACCTTTAATCCCTTCCACCATAATGTCCGCTAGGTTTTTATATGCGGATTTGGCAATCAAATTAATGTCTGCATCGGACTTATCAGGAAAAGAATTTTTTAAGTTTGTAACGATAACTTTTTTTCTATATCCAGTAACTCTGAATAATAGAAAGTAAAGTAAATCAGCGATTTTGTATACTACCCAGAAAGGAAGTAGTTTAAAAATGAAAAGGAAGATTCTAAATGTGATATAACTTATGTATTTGCCCATATTTTAGCAAATATAAAACTATTGAATGTTTACTTATCATGGTTTTGTAAATAGCTGGCATCTAATTTGCATCTAATGTTTTAGCCTATGCTTAATCAAAGTCTGGTGTATATTTAGGAATCACGAAATCTTACTTTTCTTTATGTTAAATACAGTAATAATAGACAGTCAAAATCTCTTTACCGAAGGATTTAAATTATTACTGAATAACATGGAGCAACATAAGTTTAACTTTCTTAGTCTAAGCTTTGATGACCTTTTGAAAAAAGACCAAAGTGCAAAAGTTGATCTGCTTTTTTTGGAGTTAGATATGAAGCTACTGGAAGAACAAAAGCAGATTAGGAAGATTAGGAGGTTAAGAAAAGATACGAAAATTGCAATATTATCGACGTTTGATAATACGAAGGTTGTAAGAGAATCGTTTCAAAGTGGTATCGATGCTTATTTCTTGAAAAATACAACACTTGAAGAAGTGGAAAAGGGAATAAGTGAAGTACTAAAAGGGAAGACCTTTATGACAGAAGGTTTAAGACTTACCCCTAAAATAGGACATAAACCTAAATCTGAGGTAAGACAGAACCTTTTTGGTGATCATTATCAGATTAAACAAAAATTGACCAAGAGAGAAAAAGAGGTGCTAGAACAAATAGTTTTGGCAAAATCAAATATTGAAATTGGAGAACTATTATTTATTAGCGAGCAAACAGTAGGAGTACATAAAAAAAATATCATGAGAAAATTAGGAGTACACAATACAGTTTCGCTAGTTAGGTTCGCCATAGATAACAACTTGGCATAAGTATTGTATTAGGATAATTGCTAATATTAGCCTACTTGAATTCAAGTGGCACGAATATTGGTTTTAATATACATGAAATACGAGTCTGGAAAATCTTAGAAATGAGTTTATGATAAAACTATTTCTATCTTTGTGTCCGTATTTTACAATTAAAAAATTAATATGCAAATCACAAAAAGTCCCTATAACATGGTAAAGAAATGCGCTCTATTTTTACTTGGACTATTCGCAATAATTCAAGTTTCTACTGCTCAGGTCGTCGTTAAGATTAGTGACGATGCAACAGACGTAGGAGGAACAGTTGACATGGATGTTACGTTTGATAACTTTTCCGATATTATTGCTTTTCAATATTCTATCGACTGGGATGAAACAAAGTTTTCGTTTAATTCTATTGTAAATGTTACAACTGATTTAGATCAATTTACGGCAGGAGGAATAGGCACACCAGCAAGTGGTGGAGATGCAGGAGTTATTACTGTTTCTTGGAGTAAAACGAATACCCAACCAGAAACATTAGCTGATAATACAAGAATGTTCACATTAAGGTTGAATGCTATTGGTAGTGCTTGTGATGTTTCCGATGTGAAATTATCGAATACGCCTACGGTAATTGAATTTTCTGATAGTAATACGAATAATGTGGGAGCGACACCTGAAAATGGAGAAGCTTCTATTAATGGCACAGGATGTAATAGCGGAGGTGATGATCTAGTTATTACAGTAGACGATGTAACAGCTAATTCAGGAGATAATAAATGTGTACCGATTACAGTAAGTAATTTTATAGATATTCAAGGAGTTGTTTTTGGTGTGAAATTCGACCCATCTATAATAAAATATACAGGCTTTCAAAATGCAAATTTACCTGATTTTTCTTCAGGAAATATAGCAGATAATAATTCGGAAGCAGGAGAAGTAAATGTATTATGGTTTGATAATTCAGTAATGAATCCAGTAACTTTAGAAGGAACATTATTGGAATTGTGCTTTGATGCTATAGGAAGTGGTGGAGATGTAAGTGATGTAGAGATTGTTGATCCAGCAACTTCTGAAATTGAATTTACAAACTCAGATGAAAATGCGGTTCCATATGAAGTTAACCAAGGATCATTTACGATAGAAGGAATGGGAAATCCTAATGATTTTATGTTAATCGCAGATGATATTAATATTAATATGGGTGAGACTGGTTGTGTACCTATTTCAGTTGCCAATTTTAATAGCATTCAGACGATGCAGTTTGTAGTGAAATGGGATCCAACTCAACTACTGTTTACAGAAGTGAAATCACTTAACCTTGATCAGTTATCTGATGATAACTTAACATTGAAAGATGATGATAGAATAAGAATATCATGGAGTAATGCTTCTAGTGCAACAGTTGCAGATGGTACAGTAATTTTTGAGGTTTGCTTAGAAGCAAAAGGAGATTGCGACGCAACATCATCTATCGATTTTACAAGTGATCCGTTTTTCGCAATCGAAGTGAGTAATTCTTCGAATGATTTAGTACCTGTTAGCAGAACATCAGGATCTGTGAAGATCGATTGTGATGGATGTAGCATAGCTATTCGCTCATTAGAGAAACCAAGCTGTCCAGGTGAAGCAGACGGAAATATACTTGTGAATGTGGGGAGCCCAGGAGTAACTTATAACTGTATATGGAAAAATAGTGCAGGAACAGTTATTCAAGAAAGCAGCTCTTGTGATCTTGAAAATGTTGCAGCAGGAACTTATACCTTAGAAATAGATGATGGTGCAAGTTGCCAAGAAACAAGAACATTTACACTAGAAGATCCAGGAACAATTGTTTTCGGAGGTTCTAAGTCTGATGAAGATGAGTCGTGTGATGGAAGTATTAATCTGGAAATGATAGGAGGAACTGGTCCGTATACTTTCTTGTGGGAAAATGCTTCTACAGGTGCTATTCGAACAGAGTTATGCGCAGGTGAATACTGTGTAACTGCAACGGATGCTAATGGTTGTGTTGCTGAGACGTGTTTTACCATTAATGCTAATGGTCCAGGAGCATGTAATGTAGAGGTGACAGATAATAGATGTTTCGGTGATGATGATGGAGCAATCGATATAGATTTTTGCGGGGGAACTGGTCCTTACACGATTACGTGGTCAGGTCCATCCGGTGATTACACAACAGAAGATATAAGTGGTCTTGCCGCTGGTGACTATAATTATACCATAACAGATTCTTCAAATCCTGCATTAACAGGGACAGGATCGGTTACTGTAGGTCAGCCAGCTGAAATAATGATATCAAGTATGACTACGGCTTCCGATGGAGATAACGGTGCAATTGATATAACAGTAACAGGTGGAGTTGGACCTTACTCATATGTTTGGTCAGGAGGTCAGTTAACAGAGGATATTAGCGGGCTAGCTTCAGCAACTTATACGGTAATGGTTACTGATGAAAACAACTGTAGCGTAACTTCTGATCCTATTCAAGTTAATTCGAATACAATAAACTTTGTTAGAACAGGTGAATTTGATGCCTCATGTAATGGAGTTTGTGATGGTGTAATAGAAGGAACAGTCAGTGGAGGTTCTGGTGGATATACTTATAAACTAAATGATTCAGGTATTACATTCCCAGTAACAGGCTTATGTCCTGGAGACTATACATTTGAAATCACTGATGATAGTGGAGAAAGTATTACTTATCCGATAACGGTAGGTGATCCAGATCCACTTACCATTGAAATTCAAAATAAAATGAACTGTACTTCTGGTAATCAAGATGGATTTATAGAAGTAGAAGCACTAGGAGGTACACCTGAATATACTTTTACTTGGAATGTTACGGGTACAGGAAAGAGACTATCAAATCTTGGAGATGGTAAGTATAATGTTCTGGTAACTGATGCAAGGGGATGTACAGCAGCTAGAGAAAATATACAGATTATATGTGATGGGGGTGAATGTTTTACTTCTAGAACAATTATAACGCCAAATGGAGATGGAAATAATGATGAATTTATCATTATGTGTTCTGATGACTTTGCTAATAAGTTACTCGTATTCGATAGATGGGGGAAAACGGTTTTTTCACAAGATAGTTATGATAATACTTGGTTAGGAACCAATAGTAATGGAGATGAATTACCAGATGGTGGATATCTATGGATATTAGAAATCACTAATGGAGATGGCTCTAAAGAAATTAAGAAAGGAACAGTAAGTATTATAAGAGATCAGTTTTAACTGGAATAAAATCCTTAACTTTCAAAGCAATAACATGAACAGAATAATAATAGCTTTAGTATTAATAATGGGTATGTTCCTGAATGGGAATGCGCAAGAGAGAAGTGTATATACTCACCACTTTGTGAATCCTGTGCTAGTGAATCCAGCAGCGACTGGTTTTAGCGGTGATCATGGCATAGTACTTAATTACAATAATAAGTGGGCGGGCTTCGATAATGGGCCTAAAGCACTTACACTTTCGTATGATGGTCCGATTGCAAATCGACTTTCATTAGGTGGAATCTTATTTAGAGATGGATTTGCTGCAGAGGAGACGATTAAAGGACAGTTGTCGTTTGCGTATAAAATTCCAGCGGAAAATTATGAAATCAGTTTTGGGATAGCTACAGAATATTTACAGTTTGGATTATCTGGTCCAGCTTTAACTTCTCCATTAGTAAGCTATGATGATCCATTGATAAAGGATCGTTTAGCTGGAGCAAGATTCTTTGATGTAGCTGTTGCAACATATGGGACTTTTAATGATAATATAAAATTTGGATTAGTGTTACCTGGTTTAGTTAGGGCAAGATTAGATGATAATGGTGGAGAATCAGCACGTACAATTAATTATATCCTTCACTTAGGTTATCAGTATGATGTTCCAAATTATGACTTTTATATAGAGCCGTCCCTTTTTATTAAGCAATTGAGAGGTGTACCATTCCATGCAGATGTGAATCTAAAATTTGGATTTATGGAAGAGCAATTAATAGGAGGATTATCTTATGCACTGGGTTATGACCGCTTTGGCTTTTTGCTAGGCACACAGGTGAATAACTTTAAAGTGTTCTATTCATATAATGTATCACTAGAGGAGTCACAGGCTTATCATAATGGAATGCATGAAATAACGCTAGGATTTAACATAAGCAGGTTGAATCAAGAAGAAATAATGAATAAATAAGAAACAATAGATATTGTAATGGATTAGTATTTAGATTACTTAGATATGAAACATTTCTATAATATGAAAAATACCAAAATGTTGGTATTAAATCACAAGATCGAAAATGTATCTTTGTGTTTGTGAGTGCTGGGGCAAAAGTGTTCCTAAGTATTCTATTTATAATAAGACAACGAAAACTACAATTATTTTAAAGGCTATTTATTTTTGACGAAAGGTAGATAGTACTTACACAAGTTTTACTAGGGTAATTCCAAATTTTTTTGTCTTAAGTTAAATAAGGCTAACTTTTTTTTGAATTAAAATATATTTAATAACCAAAACTCAATCTCATGAATAAGGCGAATTTTACCTTCTTTCATTTGAAGAGGACTAAGATGCGTGGCGTAAATGTTGCTAGCTCTTTGTTCTTATTCTTAAGTTTGTTCTTCTCTGTTAACCTGAGCGGACAAGCGGCACCTTCCTGTGTAGGAAGCGTGAATATTTCACCAGATCCAGCACTGTGTTCTGTTGATGTAAACGTTGCGACTTTCGGTCTTAACGCTGATGTTGTCTATATAGATGGACTTCCTGCAGCTGCTTTGACTGGAAATGGAACTGCAACTGTTAATATCGATGTGACATTAATTCCTGCATTTCAGGCAAGTGGTATGGTAATGGATATCACATACAGTTTAATCCAAGGTACAGTTGATGCTCCTACAAATTCTTGTTGGGGTGTATTTGCATTGGAGGACAAAGCTCCGCCAGCAATCGTTTGTGCGCCGGATGTAACTATCGACTGTGATGATTATGTTGATGATGGTACTATCTTTATTACTCCTACAGTAGGAGGAATGGTAGCTTCTATCATTGAATGTACAACTATTTCTATTGATTCTTCAGATGCAAGAGTTAATGAAATGTGTGTAATGGATGTTATTACAAGAACTTATAGAGTAACTGACAGAAAAGGAAATGTTGCTACTTGTTCTCAATCAGTAACATTGAATCCTGAAGATCTTGCTGATCTTTCTTTACCTCCATTTTATGATGGTTTAGGTGATAGAGATGGTGTAGTTAGACCTGAAGTTACTATTAATGGAGTTGCATATACTGTTGTTGACAGTGGAATGATCCAGTGTAGTGATTTAGCTCTTTATAACTTATTAGCTAATGGTCATCCTTCACCGGATCCAAGTGCGTCTAACCCAGAATTGTTATATACTGGAAGACCTGGTGGATTTGAGTGTGGAACGATCAATGCAGAATTCGAAGATTTAAGAATCGAAATTTGCTATGATGCAGGTGAACCATGTTTACAAAATAATCCTTCTTTCAAAGTAGTAAGAGAGTGGACTATTTTAGACTGGTGTTCAGGTGATATCTTAGAATACAATCAAATTATTAAGGTAGCAGATACAATTGCTCCAGTAGCAACTGAGTTACCTGATGTAACTATTAGTACAGACCTTTGGGGTTGTGGTGCTACTTATACATTACCTGCAGCAGCTGCAACTGATAACTGTTCAGCTTCTTCAGCAATTACTGCTTCTTATGGTTCTTCTGAAGGAACAATCGTAGGAAACGTTTTAATCTTACCTTCTGTTGCTAAAACAATGCCAGGAGAAGAAGTTGAAGTATATGTAAATTACTCTGACTGTTGTGGAAACACTTCTATTGATACTTTCTTAGTAACTGTAGCGGATATGGTTCCTCCAGTTGTTGTAGCAGATGCACATACTGTAGTTTCTTTATCTCAGTATAATGAAGGTGGATTAGCAAAAATTTATGCTAGTACATTTGATGATGGATCACACGATGGTTGTGGACCGATTGCAATGTCAGTACAAAGAATGGGTTCTGCTTGTTCTGGAGACCTTCCAGGAGAAGGAGTTATTCCAGGTGATGATGATGATTTAGAAAACGAAGATGGAACTGATGACTCTGAAACAGGAGCAACAGGACTATGGTTTGATTATGTACATTTCTGTTGTGAAGATGTTCAGTTTGACGAAAACGGAGATCAAATACCAGTAATGGTTGTATTCAGAGTTTGTGATGATGCAAACATGGATGGAGAGATAGGAAATACTGGAGATTACTGTAATACTGCAATGGTAGAAGTTATCGTTCAAGATAAATTGCCACCAGCATGTGCAGTACCTGCTAATACTTCTATTAATTGTATTGATTTAGTAGCTATTCAAGATTTAGTTGACGCAGGTCCTTTATCTGAAGCTGACGTTGCTAAAGTAAATGCATTATTTGGTGAGTCAATCGGAGCTGCTACTTGTAATGTTGAGCAATCTGTTCAATTAACAGGTGGTGAAGTATGTGGAGACGGTGAAATCGAAAGAACAGTTGTTGTAACAAACACTGTTAATGGTAAAACTGCTACTTGTACTCAGACTATTGATGTTGTTGTTTTAGATGAGAACATCTTATCATGTGATGATATTACTTTCCCAGCTGGTTCTCCAGAAGCGACTGTAGTTAATCCTGATAACTCTATTGGTTACCACTGGTGTGATACAAACTACGATCAAATTGATGATACTGAAGACGGAACTTTCGTTGAAACTCAGAACTTTGGCGCAATCACTATCGATAACTGTGACGGTGTAACTATTACTCCTCCTGTTGTAAATATTGATAACCTTTGTTCAGAAGTAGGAATTAATCTTTCTTTAGATACATTTAACTTTAATGGTGGAGGATGTAAGAAAATCTTAGCTCATTGGGAAATTATTGACCAGTGTGTATTCCAAGAAAATTACTTACACAAACCATCTACAGATCCTAAGACATGGGAGGTTAATCCTTTCGTTGCTGAAAACGGATACTTTGAATTATATGTAGAATATGACTTATTTGACACAGAAGGTCCAATCATCGAATGTGGTGACGGAGCTGTAGTTGGATGTGGTGAAACATTAACTGGTGCATTAACTGCAACAGCAACTGATGCTTGTACTACTGATTCTCAGTTTTTTGGATGGTCTTGGAGACTTGATGTTGATGCAGATGGTGACATCGATGCACAAGGTGAAGGTTCTTCAGTGACTCCTGCTGATTTAGGTTTAACTTCTTTCCCAGAAGGAAATCACATAATTACTTGGATTGTTTCTGACGGATGTGGTAACATTTCTTCTAAAGATTGTCCTTTCGGATTAGAAATCAAAGATGAAAAAGCTCCTACTCCTTACTGTTATGACGGATTAGCTTCTGCTGTAATGTTAGGAAATGGATCAGTTACAATGTGGGCTTCTGATTTTGATAGAGGTTCTTTTGATGCATGTACTGATGTAACAGTAACTATTTTACCTGAGCAAGATGTTGTAGATGAAACTGATAACCCAAGAGCGAATCTTGAGAAATCAAAAGTAACTGTAACTAATGTAACAGATGGTGAAACAGTTTATGGTTGGGAATTTGGTTGTGAGTATATCGCAAACGGAGTTGCAGCTACTATCGATGTTAGATTGTATGTTGAAGATGAGGCTGGTAATTTCGATTACTGTACTGCAAGCTTTAGATTACAAGATAACTTAGGTGGATGTCCAGATGTTGATGGTGCATTACTTAATGTAGGTGGTAAAGTTGCTACTGAAGAAGGAAATTCTGTTGATAATGTTGTTGTTGAAGCAATGGCAGCTAATCCTGAATTCCCTAAGTATGCTAATACTGACGCTGACGGAAACTATGCATTCAATAACAATCCTGCTTTCTTAAGCTATGAAATCTCTTCAGTAAGAGATGATAGCCACATGAATGGAGTATCTACATTGGATTTAGTATTAATTCAGAAGCACATCTTAAATATTGAATCTTTAGATTCTCCATATAAGAGAATTGCTGCTGACATCAACAATGATGGAAGTATCAAAGTTGCTGATTTATTACAATTGAGAAAATTAATCTTAGGATTATACAACGAGAATAAACTACCTTCTAACGAAGCGTGGAGATTTGTTGACGCTGACTTCCAGTTTGCTGATGCATCTAATCCATTCCCTTTTGATGAAGTAATCAATATTGAAAGCTTAGAAACAGATGTTATGTCTGAGAATTTCGTAGCAATTAAAGTTGGTGATGTTAACAGTAATGTATCTTTAAGCAGCAATACTAACGCTACTGTAAGATCTAACAAAGCTGTAACATTTGATTTAAATAATGCAGACTTTGCTGCTGGTGAGATAGTTGAATTAGAATTTACTTCTGCAGACTTCAATGAAGTTTACGGATACCAGTTTACTTTAGAATTTGCTAAAGGATTAACTTTCAATGACATCGTACCAGGCGCATTAAACGTGACTGAAGCTAACTTTGGGTTGAATAAAATCTCTGAAGGTGTTATCACAACTTCTTACGACAATGTAAGAGGAGCAACTGTTGACGCTAACGAAGTATTATTCACAGTTAAATTTACAGCTACAACTGCTGGTTCTTTAAGCGACATGATTAATGTTTCTTCTAAGAATACTGCTGCTGAAGCTTATGTAGGTGCTTCTCTTGAAGTAAGTAATGTAGATGCAACATTCAGAACGAATGAAAATAATGCAGCTTCTTACGCACTTTACCAGAATGAGCCTAACCCGTTCAAAGGTGCTACAGTTATCGGATACGAATTACCTTCTGCTGCTAACGCAACACTTAAGGTATATGATGTAACTGGAAAAGTATTGTACACAACAACTGAAACAGGTGTTAAAGGATTTAACAGTATTACTGTTCAAAACTTAAACGCTTCAGGTGTTCTTTACTACCAGTTAGATTCTGATGATTTCACAGCTACTAAGAAAATGATTATCATCGAGTAATATCGATCTAATCTCCTTCTTAGCAAGCCGAAGATAAAATCGGTTTTTGGGATGGCCTCTCTCTAGTTTTCTAGAGGGGGGCTTTTTTTATGTGCTTAACTCATGGTAATCCTACTATATTAAGTTTAATTTTTTTTCTTCCAAATTGTTATTTTATAGTAATCTATACTTTTAATGTAGAATTTTCTTTTACTTCTATTATCTCCTAATTGATGCTTCTATTTCACTAGATTTTACTCGTTAATCAATCTTTAGTGGATTTTATGTTCCCTAATGTATCACCTCGATTTCTTTGTTTTTCTACGTAGAGCTCCTATATGCTCTGTATTCGCACTTATTATTTCCTATCCGTTTTTACATTAAAATTCTCATATATATTAAATACCTAAAATAAGGTACTATTACATATTATAAAAATATTATATTTGTATTTAGAAACAAGCCAACTGTTTATGGGTCATTTTATCTGACCTGCACAAATCTGAGTGATATATAAGAATAATATAGCATGGAGAAACGACTGCTCTGTGTGATTTTGGACTTTTCGTCTAAGGTATTTAATAACTACATTTTAATTTATTGTTGACTGCTGACTACAGTTAATTATTAACTCATTTTAAGTAAACTATAGAAGTCTCATGAAGAAAGCGAATTTTACATTTCGGTTCTTTGAACAGTGTTTATCAACTATTCTCGTAGTAGTTGCTATAATTTTTAGCCCGGCACTTGCAAATGCATGTGAGTTGTCTTGTGGAGGGAAACAACAAGTTTCATTGGACGAAAACTGCGAAGCAGATATTACTGCTCAAATGATTTTAAGTGATGATGGTGCCTCTTGCCCTGATGGTGTCTTTACCGTAATAGCAAAGTTAACCATGAATGGTGCACCTATTGCTCAAGGGCCAACTGCATTATTAGATGGTACTTACATTAATCAAGATATTATCATTGAAATAGAAGCTGATGATAATGGTAGCATTAATAGATGTTGGGGTGTTATTGTATTAGAAGATAAACTTGCACCTACTATAGAATGTGATGATATTACCGTATCATGTTCAGCTGATAATGCACCAGCTCCTACATTTGAAAATATTGAATGTGGAACTGCACCAATTATTAATTTGATCAGTCAATCACCTGATAGAAATCTTTGTACAGATGATTTCTTAAAGGAATACGATCAAACTTTTACTGCTACTGATGCACAAGGTAATACTTCTGAAAACCCTTGTACTAGAACCGTAACAATACAAAGAATAGATACAGATGCTATCATATTTCCAGCAAATTTAAGAGTATCTACCGCTAATGCCTTAGCATGTGATGGTGATTACCCAAGATTAGAGCCAGGCAGTATTATCCCAGATCCATCTTTTTCTGGAGTTCCATCTTTAGATGGTGTTAATCTTTTACCAGCTCTTAATTTCAATTGTAATACAGTAGTTACTTATAACGACTTAGTATTACCTGAAGTTGGTTGTGTTACTAAAGTGATGAGAACTTTCACGATCTCTGAATGGGTATGTGGAATAGATGAAATAACTGAACAAACTCAAATTATAGAAATAGTAGACGATCAAGGTCCAGAAATTGCTGCTTTAAATGATATTTCAATTTCAACTACAACAGGCTTTGAATGTCAAGCAGCTTATTTACTTCCTCAGATTCAAGCTACTGATAATTGTAAAGAAGTTTCTAGTATAGATATCTCTTATCCTGGAGGATTTATAGAAGATTATGATGGTAGTGAATTAATTACACTTAACGTAGGTGAGAATGTTATTACTGCAACTGCATATGATGCATGTTTGAATTCATCTTCTGAAACCTTTACTGTTTTTGTGGCAGATAATAATGCTCCAGTTGCAGTTTGTGATCAGAATACAGTAGTTTCTCTATCTTCTAATCCAAATGGATTAACAAGTGTTTCAGCACTTTCATTTGATGATGGTAGTTATGATGAATGTGGATTAGCTAATCCTGCTATGTCTGTTAAAAGAATGGATAATGGTGCGGCTTGTGGAATTGAAGCTGATGAGTTTTCAAGCGCTGTTCAGTTTTGCTGTTCTGATTTAGGAACGAACGCAATCGTTATATTCCGAGTTACAGATCAAGCTGGAAATACGAATGAGTGCATGGTTAATGTAGAAGTTCAGGACAAACTAACAGCTAATATTACAGCTCCTAATGATACAATTGTAGAATGTGATTTCCCATTTGAATTATCTGAAGCTGGCCTAATAGCAGCTTTCGGTGATGCGACTGCAGTAGATAATTGTGGAGCTGGTACAGATGAAATTATTAGATCTTTTTATGATGCTACTACTTCATGTAATACAGGAATTCTAACAAGATATTTTTCTATACCAGATGCTAATGGAGGATTTAAACAAGTTTCTCAGAATATCACATTTGTGAATGATGACGCTTTCGATGTAGTGAATGATGTAGAGTGGCCAGCTGATGTAACTCTTAATTCTTGCCTACCTTTATCAATGGGAATGGCAACAGAAAACTTACCTGAAGTTAGCCCTGATGTTACTGGAAGACCTGCACTTAATGAAGATGCTTGTGATATGGTAGGTATCGATTATGATGATATGGTATTTGAAATATTTAATGCCTCTTCAACATCTTGTTTTAAAATTATTAGAACTTTCACTGTAGCGGATTGGTGTGAAGACGCTAGATCTTCTTACCAACAGGTAATTATGGTAATCAATACGGTAGCTCCTACTTTAGAGTTATCATGTGATGCTATTACAGAATGTACATTTGATGGAGAATGTGCTGATGGAAATGTAACTCTAAGAATGGCTGCTAGCGATGATTGTACACCAGCAAGTGCACTAGCATGGCAATATTCAATTGATTTAAATAATGATGGATCATTAGATACTACAAGTTTGATTCAATCTGGTTCTGAAATTGATTCAATAGGTGATAAAGAAGTATCTATAATAGATGCTACAGGTGATTATCCTATAGGAAGTCATAGAATTATCTGGACTGTTGAAGATAAATGTGGAAACTTGACAAGATGTGAGCAGTTATTTACAGTGGAAAGCTGTAAGACTCCTACACCATATTGCTATAACGGATTAGCAATTGAAATTATGTCAGTTGATACAGACAATGATAATGTACCTGATGCAGGAATGATAGAAATATGGGCATCTGATTTTGATGCAGGAAGTTTCCATGGTTGTGGATACGATGTGACTGTTTCATTTTCTCCTGATCCAGCAGATGCAAATAGAACGTATACTTGTGCTGATATCGGACAACAAGATGTGGAAATTTGGGCAACAGCTACCTTACCTGATGGTTCTCTTGTACAGGATTTCTGTTCATCATTCATTAATATTCAGGATAACTTAAGTGTATGTCCAGGTTTCTCAGGTGAAGAAGAAGAGGAAGAAGAGGAAAATGCATTGTTGAATGTAGGAGGAACGATTGCAACAGAGTCTAATGAGTCTATCGAGCAAGTAAGCATAGAAATTTTAAATCAAGATATGGTTGCTGCTCAGACTGATGCGGATGGATATTACTTGTTTGATAATATGAAGACTGGCGGTAACTATGTTATGCATCCATCGATGGATGTAGATCACTTGAACGGGGTATCAACTATTGATTTAGTATTGATTCAACGTCATATACTTGGTCTTGGTTTACTAGATTCTCCTTATAAGATTGTAGCTGCTGATATCAATAATGATGGAAAGCTTACTGCTGCAGATTTATTAGGACTTAGAAAGACGATCTTAGGAATTGCTAAAGGATTTAATGGAAATGAATCATGGAGATTTGTAGATAGAAACTACCAATTCATTGATGCAGTTAATCCACTTACAGAGAAATTCAGAGAGTCTTATGATATTAACAACCTGAATTCAGATATGAATATCGACTTCGTTGGTGTTAAAGTGGGTGATGTAAATGGTACTGTGGTTGCTAATCAGCGTATGAACGCAACCGTTAGAAGTAACAAATCACTTGATTTTAGTATCAATAGTACCTTCCTAAAGGCTGGATCTGTTGTTGAAATCCCTGTATATGCTAATAACTTCGATAACATAATAGCTTATCAGTTTTCTATGGAATTATCTGATAAACTTGAATTTGTTAGCGTAAAAGGAGGTGCATTAGAAATGTCTGATGTAAACTTCGGAACCATTAGAGCTTCAGAAGGAATAATTACTACTAGTTGGGATAATTACCAAGGAAGTACTGTAGCGCAGGATGAGCCATTGTTCTACATCACAGCAAATGTGAAAGAAGGAATCAATGTATCTAATGCATTAGCATTCACTTCTACGATAACAAAAGCTGAAGCATATTCCGCTGACGATGTACTGGAAGTAAATCTGGAAACTAGAAGTAACCCTAATACAGGAAATGAATTTGTTCTTTATCAGAATACACCGAATCCATTCCAAGGATACACAACAATTAAGTTTGAGTTGTCTCAAGATGAGGCAGCAGCGTTGAGTGTATTTGATGTAACTGGAAAACTGATTCAATCCATCACTGGAGATTATATTAAAGGTGAGAATTATATTGAGTTGAATACTCAGGATCTAGGTGCCAATGGAGTATTATACTATACTTTACAGACTGAAGATCATACTGCTACTAAGAAAATGGTAGTAATAAAATAGTCAAAGACATATAGTCTAAATAATGCGTCCTCCTTTGCTTTTACTAGTGAAGGAGGACTTTTTTTGTTAAAGAGTTAAGAGAGTTGATGATTAGCTCTTAAGCTAAAGGAATGATCCCGTTATATTCGAGGATATCAGATGATTGAAAAATGAATTGAAATGGCGAAAGCGAACAAATTTTAATTTGCGCATTTTAAAACTCAATATGAAGATCTTTTATGCAGTATTAAATGAAGTATGAAATCTCTTATTCACGGATAATGAAAAAACTGGGAACTAAAGACTATTTATACTGTCTTTCCTTCTTTTCTAAATTCCTTTTTGATTCCTTCTATAATGTCTTCTTGATATATTTTCTTCTCATTTCTCGTCACAGCATTCAAGGCACAGTGTCTGAGGACATTGATTATAGATCCACCGGTAACTTCATATGACTTCGAAATTGGCCATAAGTCTACGTTTTCATCGATTTCAAAACCTTTAAATGCATTTTCCCAAAGTCTCATTCTTAATTGAGGACCTGGGGTTGGAAAATAAATCATCGACTGAAACCTCCTAGCGAAGGCATCATCCATATTACTCTTCAAGTTGGTAGCAAGTATCAGCACACCAGGAAAATCTTCTATTCTCTGAAGTAAATAAGCTATCTCTTGGTTAGCATACCTATCTTTCGAATCAGAAGTAGAAGTTCTTTTTCCAAAAATTGCATCTGCTTCGTCAAAGAATAAAATCCAATTCTTATTCTCTGCTTGATCAAAAATGTTGGCTAGATTTTTTTCAGTTTCACCAATGTATTTAGAAACTATTTTAGAAAGATCTATTCTGAACACATCTAGACCTGTTGTCTTTCCCAGAAGAGATGCAGTCATTGTTTTACCCGTTCCTGGAGGACCGTAGAATAAACTTCTATAACCAGGTTTCAAAACTTTAGCAAGCCCCCATTCATTTAAGATCTTTGAATAATTCTTAATCCAGACCATTATTTCTTGGATTTCATCCATCAGAAACTCTTCGATAACGAGGTCTTCCCATTCTAATTTGGTCTCGATCTGCTGTGCAGGAAATTCAGATGAAAAATTAGGCTTGTATTGAGTCCCATTTGTGAAATAGGATAGATAGTCTGGCGTAATAGATAATATACCGCTGAGTATTGGCTCATTGCTTTTATCCTTATCTAGACTAATGATTTTATACTTCGAAAAGTAATGATCAGGATCAAAGATGTTCATTACCTTAATCTTGCCTAGGATATCATTTCCAGCGATAACAAAGGCAGCAGTTTCTCCCGTAGGAATAAATCCACTATGTTGATTTCCTTTGACACCTCCAAATTCAGTAAATCCCCGACCGTACTTTTCATTTTTAGTGAAAAATACGTCTAATATCTGTGGACATACATGTGGAGAAATAGCTAATAAAATGATGATTCTCTCTTCTACGGACACATTGTAATACTTAATCACATCTGCATAAACTGAGGCTCCTTCGACAATCGCTGGGACTGGAATATCATGTATGCTTTTATAATCACACGGCTGATTAAAATAGAGTTTGAATCTAGTATCTAAGACTAAATGCAGCCATTTTAACTCTTCTAAAAGCGTTTTAGAATTGTTCTCAAGTTTTAGTATTGGGTTTTCGACAGTACTGTTCTCCATTAATTACCAACTTCCAAATCCGTCATATCTACTAATTGATAGTTAGATATATCAAATAAAGCTTTATCCGCTTCCTCTTTAATATCAGTTACAGCAAAATTAACTGTACGCTCATCATCATAGATAAGATTCATTCTCAATGGAAATCCTAAGCCTGGTTCTAGATATAAATCATCCAGCTCCAAAAGATTGTTGATAACGCTAATGTCAGCATCTATTTCTTTCGTAAACCATATTTCACCTTCGTAATCGCGGTGATCGATGATGTATTTCCTAGCGATGTAGCCACCGATAGTCTCTATATCATCAGTTCGCTCAGCAACAGCAAGTTTTTTCTTAGAATCTTCTTCTCCAAGAGAAATCCAGTCTCTTAATGCTTTACCATTATACATTTCATTGTTAATCGTAGTCTGAGTTTCATCCTGCTTATTATAGATAATAAGATTGTGTGGCTTTTTAACCATTAAAGGTCTAATGACGGTTTCATAATCTTGCATAGCAATCGTATACATATTGCTTTGATCTTCTGCACCTTCTACATCTCTAGTGATTAAAAATTGACCTTTAAAACTATTCGGATTTACTTCCTTAATAACTCTTGCTTCACCATCTCCTTCATAATAAATGTCATCGTCTTTATCCGCATTTTTGCCTCTCTTCTTTTTCTTCTTGCCTCTTATAACATCTTCCGTTTCATCTAATGTGTTATCTATAGCACGATCGATATTTCTATCTACTCGCTTGTTTACTGTTTTTTTGGCATCTCGAGCTATTTTACTTAAATCTATCTGCGCATTTGATGTAAACGCTAATGAAAATAAAAATAGTAGAGTTACTATCGATTTAATATTCATGATTTTATTATTTATCATTCAAAGAATAATTTATATGAAGACGATCTAATACAATCTAAAGTTACATAATATTTCTATCCCACTCAACACTTAGCACATATGGCGCCCATGAAAGTTTAATCATTCCTATTCCCCAAGGTAATTTATCAAGCAAAATATCGTAGGCTTTTTTCTCGACGGTTAATAACCATCCATTCGGAGCAGGAACAATAATTCCATCTCGAATCAAGAACGATCCTCTTAAAGCATCAACACTAGAGCCTTTTAAAGCGTTCCATTGTTTTACGATGTTTTTTAACAAGGCGTTAGAAACGTCTATTTCTTTTTGCGTCATCGTAATTTCGTAAGGCAGCGGCTCGTCTAAAGGATAGCCTGTTAAAATTTTGTTAAGTGGGTAATAGAACTCTTCTCCTCCTGATTGTTTCACTGCTAAATACTGTAAAAGATGGCATGCTCTTGCTCTTTCATCCTTAGATCTGAAGTCACCTTTAGCGTTTAAGAGGTCTAACATATTAAAGTAAACCTTAAGAAATGGCCATACAATTACCAACCCTGCATTTTTCACACTGATGTCCTGAGAATAATTTTCAAATTCAGGATCTACCTTGATCTGCTCAGCCAGTGTTTCCTTTTTAATGTATAAGAGTTTATTTAATTCCTTACCAAGCTCTTCATTGACATTCCACCTTCTTTTTATTATTTCATCTGCATCTCCAAATTCCTTTTTCCAATACTGTACCATTTCTTCTAAATAGCTTCTAGGAGAACTCTTCAATGCATAGTGCATAAGAAAGCTTTTCTGGAAGGATTCAGGAACACCACTTTTGATATTTATCCTAAAGTAATTGAATTTACTAATAACATCTTTCGCACGATCAGGAACTAGTGCTTCTAATATATGTTCTAGTGCTTTCATTGAAATTTGTCCAACAGCTGTTTGCTTTAAGTTCTGCTCGAACATTCGATCTCTAAAATATGGGATTTTTTTAATCTGCTCACCGGAAAGCATCAATATCGAAATAGATAGTTTATCTAAAGAGATAACATCCGTAGAACTAGAGTGGGGGAGTGTTCCATATCTTAAATAATAATCGACTAAATCTTGATTTTCATATTTCTCAACCTTATAAGTAGGCTCTTCGCTTAAGAAAACTCGTGGCATAATATTCAGGTCTTCATCTTTCCCGAGTAAATCTTTAAATCCAGAATCCTTTAATTTTTCAACCGGATTTTCCCCCAGTAGAAAGGCAAGCAAAACGGCTTCGTGGGCATCTTTGATACCTCTTTCACTATCCTTATTAAGATTATTCAAGGCTTTATTTACATAACCTGCTTTCCTAACGTAAGAACCTATAATCTTAACAATAGAGCTTTTCCCTATCTGCCCAAAGAACTTGTGTAGCCTATCTTTTGTAGATTCTTGAGATGGGTAATCCACTAGTAAAAACTTGATAATAGCTCTGAGTTTTTGCGGATGATCAGCGTAGAAAAACCGTATCATATCATTCAAGTTATATCTTCTCATCTCTGGAGAGAAGGTATCTAAATCTCGACCGAGCATTAACGCGGTGAAGTAGTCCTCGAATGATTTTGGAATTCTAGGGTCAAATTGTTCCAATTCTCTGGTTTTAAGAATCTGTTTTTTAATCAAACTTGCTTTATTAGCCTTGTCGGTTAATCTGATCAAACGTTCCTTAGCACGTTCGTCTCTATCTATATGCTTTTTCAAGTCCTCGAAAAACCTAACATCGAGTTGATTAATATTTAGAATATCTAGCATCTGCATTCCTAACTCATACTTGATATTAGAAGGAAGACGACCATATCTAATATGATAAAGAAAAACCTTTTCTAGGTCTGTCAATGTCTTAGGAGGTAGATCAGCAGGAATTTCTTTAAGGAATTGTATAGCTTTTAGTTTCTTGTCGGCTGGTATAGTACTTTGGGCTTGAAGTAGGGCTACGATTTGCTTTTCATCTGCTTGTTTAATGGCTTTTGTGAGCGCTCTTGTAGTAGGCACTATCTGCTTGGTTTCAGTACTCGTTTTAATACTGACGGTCTCGTCTTGTACTAATGCTTTTGATGTTGTTTCTGCTCCCGGATCTTTAGGAGTAACTTTTTTTCCAGCTTGGTTAATTGCTTCGATCAGTGATGTTATGTCTTCAGGAATGGCATCTACACTCGGAGGTTTCAGTAATTGTTTTTGAGCTTTCGGCTTTTTTTCTAAGATGGCTGGAATATAGGATTTATCTAAAATGGCCGGATCTTGAATTTGTCTGGATATATCAACACTTCGATTGATGTAAATTTCAGATTCAAAGTCAAAAAGTGATGTGTTGACTGTAATTCTTCCTCCAGCAGAAGTACTAAATTTTGCAGTTGTAATTTGTTCTGTTATCTCTGCAATGTATTTTTTTAGGTACTTGTCGAACTCCTTCGTGATAGCATCAGCAATGACTTTTTCAAAACTGTGCTGAGGTATTTCCCCTAGGTCAATGTTTAATTTTTTAATAATTAGTCTACCGTTAGGAATTTTATGCTTTTCAAGAATCTTGTCTAACCTATTAGGTAGTGTACGATTGCATAATTTACTAAATCGATCTGCAAAATGCTTGAAAGCATCCTTGTCAGCTACTTGTATATTGAATACAAGTTTATGTATCGTTAATTTTTCTTTAGATGCCAAGAATTACTTGATTTCTTTCAACGATGCTGCTAATTCTTTTTCTAGATTTTTATCAATGGTTTTGTCACTGAATTTTTTAATTAACAACATCAAAATATGGCTCAAATTGTCTAATAACGGTTGCTTAGGTTCTTCTTTACAACGTTCTGTTAACCATAATTCATAGTATTTTTCAAAAGTAGAAAGATCTTCAATACCTAGCCATAAAAAATTGAATTTCAAATGGGCCGGAGCATTCATCTTAACTATATTTTCGAATAAATACTTCATCCGATTGCTATTAAACCTTCCTGACCATGAAGGAATAACAAAACTCAATTGGAGCGAAAATGGATCTTCATCATAAGCCTTTATCTTTCCAATGTCTTGTTCGTGTTGTAGTCTGAATTGTAACTGCGGACTATCTATTGTTGTTGCTTTAATTTCTTCTACGATAACGGGTATCGCATCTTCAGCTGATTTTTTTAATATGAAGGTTTCATTTTTGACAATAACGTTACCAGAGTCATCGGTTAAGGTTAATGCAAATGTTTTATCACTAGCCTTAGAAACTTTATAATTTTTCTTGGATTTACCAAACTGTATTAAGTCAGCTATAAAACCCAGTTGATCTGTATCTGGATCTAGATACTTGAATTCACTCTGCAACATCACATTATTGTCGCTCAGGTAGGAAAACGCATACCTAGAATCTACATCTCTTAACAATAGATGTTCTATAATGTGAAAGCCTTCAGACTGGTTATTGTAAGTCGTTAGCTTAGCGATTAATTTTGTTAAATCTTCTTCGCAATCTTTAATGTTTTTGCCTTTATAGATCTCTATGGATTCCCTGGAAACAGGATTCTCAAAGAAGATAACCGTTTCTTTTTCAGTACTTTCTAAGTGATAATTAGCTCGGTCAACACCATAAGCTAGAATTTCAGAAAGGATATTCTTATTATTAGAGCTGAAATTAAATTGGCCTGATTTTTTGCTAGATTTTTTACCGATTTTTGTTTCAGAAACCTCTAAATCTTTAGAATTTTTAATTTCAGATAATCTCTTATATCCGTAGTTTTTAATATTGAAAAGAAGACAGATTTTCTTTTTCAAACCGGAGACATTCTCTTCGTCAGAAAAATCACCTGTTTTATTAAATCCAAGTGCTTTATCTCGTCCTATTTCAATGTAATTCTTGATATATTTTAGCTTAGCATCGATAGTGTTTTTTAAGAAATTTTTCTTAGCAAAAGCACTAGATTCTCTGTGAATAGCAGAGTACGCTTCAGATAGGAATTCTTCTCCGAATCTAGCTAACAGATGATCTAAGAATCTATTTCGACGTTCATATTTATGGTCGTATTTGCCTAAGATATCACTGAATTTAGCATGATAGTCATCCTTGTTTCCGATGATATCGTCGAAACCATTGATGTAATCTAATTTCTGATAAAAATAGGTATCTTCTAAAGTCTCATCCGTAGAAAGTAGTTTATCTACATTGACCAATTGACTTAAATAATTAGCCATGATTTGCTCGAAGATATAGAGATATGCTCTCAGTTGTTTCACTTGAGCTTTTCTTTTATCAGTAAGCTTCCCCATTAATCCGAAGTCTGTAATACCATAATTCCTAGGAAACGAATTCTGAATGGAGTAGTAATATTCTATTTCATCTTTATCCTTAGACGATACGGTATCTTCTATATCTAAGTCGATAAAACGCTTATGCTGGATAGAATCTCTATTTCTAATGGTATCTAAAGTATATTGTATAACGTCTTCATCTGGAGCGTATAAAATCTCACCAGCATAAAGAGAAATCGACTTACTCGATAAAATTTTAGGAATATCTAAATTCGGAATTTTGTACAAGTCTAACTGGATAAGCTCAGTGGTAACTTCTTTACCATTTTTAAATACGGTGAAATTGATCACTTCTTCTACACCTTCAGTTTCTGTGATGATCTTAATCAAGTCAGACTTAAATAATTTATTGACTTTCTGCAGGCTTGATTTTTCAAGCTCAGAATCCAGAACGAATCCATTTTCTACAGGCGGATTGTTAAAAGCATCTTCATAGGTATATCCCTTCGCGATCATTTCATCTAGGTTGTAGAGTGAAATCTGCGGTGCGAAATGATCTAGGAGTTTACTAATAATTCTAGCTATAATTGCCTCACCTACTGAATTTGGTGAAATAGAAATATCAGCGTCTATGCTTATCTGATCTGGTTCAAGAATTCTTATTGATTCGAAATCTTCGCAAAGATTTCTATTAGCATTGAGCAGTTTCATCACTTTATTCGTGATGTAAGCTCTATCATATTTTTCTTCGTCTAGTAATAAGAGCACTTCGTAAAGTCCTGTTATTTTAGCTCCTAGAGAACTCGTTTTTTTAGGAAGTAACCATGCATTTTTAACTTCTTTGATATTATCAATTAACAGTTTTCTATAATCAAATGTAGTTACAGGTGCAGCTGGTAGAACTTCTGTAGGTTTGTAGAAGGTTTTTGTGAAAGCTCGATCATTTCCGTTTTTACTGAAAAATAAATCTGGAATGGAAAAATTCGACTTGTATCCTAACTCAGTAATGGCAAAACATAGATTTTCTAGAATCGTAATTCCAGGATCATGTTCATTATAATCTGTCCAGATCTTTCCAGAAAGGTTTTGGATATGTTCAATACCTTCCCGTTTCAGACTCCTGAAGTCCATACTTTTAGGAAGTACTCTATTTTTCTTTATGCTTTTCGGTTCTAAGCTAGACATTATGTTTTCAATTTTTTGAGCTGACCATCTGCTTGTTCATTGATTTTACCAATTAATTCGAATACATCTTGGAAGGGTTCTTTCGCAAGAGATTTAATAATTATGTTGGTTTCTTCTAATGTCAATGACAAATTTATGGTGTCCATCTTATTTTCGTTTAATCGCTATTCCTCCTGACCTTTTCACTGGTACAGCCTCTTGCCTGCCAGAAACATTACCACTCGAAGAAACAGGTCTTGCTATTTTAGTTTCTTCCCAGTTGGTTTTAGGATAGGCCTCTAATTCGTAGTCCATGTCCCAGATTCTTTTAATTCTATAAAAGATTTCTTTAGGCTGACCATCTTTCATACCATAGTGACCTTTAGTTTTAATCTGACACATGTATTTTAACTTACCAGGTTCAGTATTCAGGTCATCGATAATCCATCTGAATTTGATCTTATTCCAGAATCGACCAAATAACCATCTATTTGCCGATTCTACAGAAATAACTTTTGTTTTATAACCTCTTTTTCCATAGGTCATTAAAACAGTACCTATGGTAAGTCCGAAACGTTTATCTTTTTCATCTACTATATGTGCTATGATTTCATAAGCTTGACAGCCATCTAGGTTTGTCATCTTAGCCATCGTATGCCACTTCGAGTCAGCTAACGCTTTTCCAGATGCATATGCACCTACGATTCCTTTTACAGCAATTAAACCATTAACATCTAACTGGTAATTAGGATTTTCGGTATTGATACCAACTCTTCCTCCTTCTTTAATAAATAGTCGACTAGTATCGCCCTCTAAGAAATTTAGTCCTTTACCTCCTCTTTCATTGTCGAGTGAAATACTCCACAAGGGAGTCGATTTATCACTTATTCTTTGATAAAAACTGGCTAGTTTTTTCGAAGGACCTTTAGCCGTTAATACAAGACCTTGTTCTGGATTAATTCCTAATCCATCGTCTTTAATATTAAGTGCACTATCTACTAAGTGTTCGAAGGCTTTATCATGAAAACCTCCTTTATATATTTTGTATAATTCGGATCTAGTATGCTGGGCCATTTCTTAAATTTTAATGCTTACCTCGTAATTCGTGTCTTCTTCCTCTTCAATAAATGCTTCTTTTTCCAAAATAGGGTTTTTTATCTTAATGTATTTCTTTTCACCTAAGATATTAACTTTATCTTGGAACCTAATAATTTCATCGGTATTAACACGCTGTGAAGGTGGTTCTTCTTCTTCATATTCTACCATTTCTATTTCATGGCTTTCATCCGGAAGGAGTACACCCCATGGTCTAGCTTTAATAATAGAAACAATATCACTTTCCATAGCTGTGTCATGAAGCTTATATATACCATCTTCTTCAATAATATGGATGATAGAAAATTTGGTTAAGAATTTAACATAAGGAAGTCCTTTAATGAAATTCTGGATTACATTTTCATTAATAGATCCACCAATGATGATGGGCTTAGAATCATCACTAATCCATGGAGAAATGAAATTATCGATATCTTTGGACAACCTTTCTAAAGTTTGTCCATTATTCATGTTTTCTACAAATTTCACATTGCATATAATCCTCACATATTCATAATGTGGATTAATCATTTTTACTGATGTAAAAGGAGAAATGAGCTGTGATAATTCCTCCTGAAAATGCATGAGTTGATTCAATGAGAATTTAGGCGTCAAATTTTTAAAGTAGGTTTTTTTCCGAGGTATAACCACTATTTTTATACCATCTTTATGTTGAACACCGTTGTAATCTTCTTTACTCTTTTCGAGATTGATGTATTCTTCTACTGTTTCAATATGGTTATCTTCCAGTGGGTTACTTAGGTAGGAGATACACTTTGTTTGTTGGACTTCATAAAATTTTTCCAGCACTAGTCGTTCTAAATCCCAATGTGTAATTCCTCTACCTTTATGTCTAATCCTTTCACTTACTCGCGCGAAAAATTCTTCATCATTCTCAGATGGAATTCCGCCGAATGATTCGAATCCTTGTCGAACAGATGATATCTGCGCAATACTATTTTCTAGGGAATCAATGGAAAAAGGAGGTAGCGGTTCTCTTAGCCTTTCTTCTATTTCTGGATTAATTACCCAATTTGCTGTTACGGCATGTTCTTGGATATCGATGACATGACAGACCAATTCAGTATCTCCACTTAGAGAAGCAGACAACCAGTAGGTCCCATAATCTAGAATATCATTTTTATCATTGATTTTCATCGGTAATTGTAATCTTACAATACCAGATTTGGTGAATCCTTCTGTGCCATCAAAAAGCACTTTACTTTCATCCATCGGATACCAATTATTATAAGAAAGGTATCTCCACTCAACTTGTGGTGGTGTTGTTACATTAAGTGTTTTTGTTTTTTTCGAGGATAGTTCGAAGTAAATGGAAATAGATTCAGGAGCGTTAATATTTTCTAAGCCTATGAATAGGTAGCCATCATCTTCATACTGAGGAAGTAATCCGTCTTTATCCGGTGAACCATCATAATATGTTTTTTCAATACCAAATGGATGAATATAGAAGTACTCTTCTGGAATTCGTTGATCTCCGAATGTAACGTTGAATGAAGCTTCCGCTTCATATGATATATTTATATTTCTAGCAAAAGGAGTTACAGGCTCCAATGGAAATTTCTTTTGCTCTTTGGGGTTTGTAATATTTCTATTTAAAGCTTCTTGAATTTCATTTTGATAAACATTATGAGAAAAAGCATTACGAGGTTCTAAAATCTCTAAAACAAAATACCCAGTCTTAGTATTTTCGTCAAGAGGGTTTTCATCTGCTAGAAATGGATCTGGTAGAATATCCAAATTTTCGAATGCGTACTCATTTAACTCAAAAGTACTTTCATTGATATCCGTTTCATCGTGAATTTCTAAATCACCGTTAGTTGTCGGGAAAAATGGAAATGATAACGATTCATCATAATTAGTAACTACTTCATAATCATTAATAGCTCCGAATCTTATTTTAAGCTCAGACGGATGAACGGGTTCGCTATATCCAGCATATCTGTTTTTGAACAGATATACTGTTTCTGGCATGTTAGCCCAGTTAAACTGGAAAGTAGCATTGGTTACATTTTTTCTGAACATTTCAGGTATCCCAATGTAGGATCTGGCGTTTCTGCCTGGATTATTTCCAAATGGGAAAATGTTTCTACCGGATTGTAGGCTATAAGATTCATCATAGACATGGTAGTTCCTAATCTGATCAACTTTCACCTTAATGTCTACATCTTGGACAATCAGATTTTGCAAAAATGAATAGGAAAATGGTTGCTTATTATCATTGATGATTACTTTCATCACCGGAAAGTCGGTGTCAAAGTATTCATGTGTTATTTTTTTAGAATTAAATGGAACAATTGCAGGTTTGGCTTTAGAAATAGAAAACTTGATTTCTAACGAATTCATGATTTCTATACAATCTTCTATATTTTTAGAGAAATCGTATAACCAATTTCCTTCACCTACTGCTCTGATGGTAATGGTACTTGGATCAACTTCTATCCATTCTTGTTCACCAGTTAAGTAAATTCTAAAGTTTCTAGTTGTATCTACTTGATTAAAGATTCTTTTATAGAAAGTTTCTTCGATGGTGTTCATGGGCTCATCTGCTTCTTTACTTGCATTAACCTTTTCATGAACGTCATACACCAAACGCTTGAAGATTCTGGTTGATTCAGGAGTGAAATTTAATCGTAATGTCACTTCTCTTCTACCTTCTGCTAAATCAAGAATTGGAGATGCGATAGCAAAACCAATCTCTGCATTCTTCATTGTATTTTGACCTTGTGGCTTGTACTCTTGCTCTTCACCGAAGATGGGCCACTCATCATATATGTTTTCGAATTTACCGCCTATACCGTCTTTCGAATTAGCAACTGGCGCGGAGTAGATATGACTAACTAATTTATAATGACTAGTATCTAGGTCATCGATTCTACTCAAGTATAATGTTCTGAATGAATTGATACTAGCTCGAGTTATTTCTAAGTCTTTCGATGTTTCAAATACCACATCTACACCATCGATGTTAATTTTTGTACTTAGTCTAGTTCCTTTGGGCAAATGAAATCGATCGAGAAAGGATGACAATTTGAAATTAACGAATGCTTTATCTGCAACAGGACCTCTAGGTTCTAATTTTAAATATTTCTTATAGTAGTAATTCAGCAGCCTAGAGCTAATAGAATTATAATCATCTTGAACATGGTTAAATAACTTAAGAAAAGCTATTAAAAGGCCAATGTTAGGATGATGATCGCTCTTGAATTTTAGCGAGTTTATAAAGTACTTTTCGAAATGGTAGACAGAATAATGTAGAGAATTGTATAAAGATCTGAACACTAATCTAAATTGTAGCATTGCAGAAGTGATTTTCTCTAATTTATCTTTACCGAAAAATATATTATCTTCTTTTATATCTTCATGATCCCAGATAAGGTTATACTTTCCGAAATCAAAGTTTATTTTTTTGTTAATTACTTTATCACCATTGAGTGCAAGGATGTAAGATTTAAAACGATGAAAAGGGGCTTTAATTTTTTCTTCGATAACATTGTGGAATTCATATTCTACAGTGCTTTCAAATCTTTTAGATTGGATATTTATTTTAGATATATCCAGATACCATTTGTTGAATTTGGTAAATGATTCATAAATCAAATAGACTAGATTACTAAATTCAGTATATCTAGAATCGAAATTTTGATTTTTATAGAAATTCTCGATGATTAGGTTGAAACGTTCTTCTATTTTTTCTAAGTCAGTACTAATTATAGAAGCAAGAACGATAGAGATATCTGAGGTATAAAATTCGTTCCAGTTACCGTCTTCTTCGTCTTCTAAATTATAGTACTTAATATGTTCACTTAGATCTGCGATAAAGGCAAGCATAATTGCCATATCTCTGTCTTCTAATTTTACATAATTAGGGTCTAGAGCCTTTAGTAGTCGGGCAGATTGATGTGTACCATTACCGAAAAAAGAGGAACTATTGTGTAGTACTTCCTTCATTTATTTTCAATTGGGCTGTAAAGTTAAAATCTAAATATTGTCCTCGTCTACGAGAGTTCCCTCTAATTTATAAAAAGGAAAGACAATATTACTCCTGACGTTGATTTTTCTTATGGTATATTCTAATTTAATATCCACAATTCCTTCAAATTCACGGTCGGTTTCGATTATAACTTCGTTTAAGGTAATTCGGGGTTCAAAATATAAAATTGATTTCTGGATTGCATCTCTTAAGAAGTATTCTAGAGTTGCATTTATTGGTTCGAATAAATATTCGTGTATAGCACATCCAAACTCTGGATTAGTAAGTCTCTCCCCAGGTCTAGTTGATAATATTAATTTTAGACTTTGCTCAATATCTATTTCATCTTCAACAAGTTCAACGGACTTGAGTTCTTTCTCAAATGTGGGAGGAAAACTCCATCCTCTACCTAAAAATGTATTTTTAGAATTCATAGTTTTTTAATTAATCATTACGATACTTCCTTTCAAAGCGGCCATTCCAGTTGAAGTAACTGTAACACTCCCGCTTCCTTCCACAGTAGCAGAACCTGTACCTTTAACTTTAACCATCATTCCTTCTGCATCAAAGTTACCCCCCATAGTAGATTTCACTAAAATATTTCTACCTGCTTTAAGATCCATCTTGCCTTGCACATCAACAATAAAGTCTTTGTTACCTGAAAATTTAAAACCAGATGAATCCATTACCATCTTATTACTATGTTGATCTTCTAGAGTTATAGACTTATCTTTGTCATCAAGCTTGAACTTCTGACCACCTGGAGTTTCTATTCTAATTATTTTATCTTTATCATTAAAGTGAAAGAGCAGCTCCTCACGTGTATACCATCCTTTTTCATTATTTTGACTATTATGGGCGAATTCAGATTCTGCATATGGTCTTTTACTGCTGTATAAATGACCTAGAATGACAGGAAACCTTAGATCTCCTCCTAATGCGCCGCATACTACTTCATCATCTACTTCAGGGCAGAACCAAGAACCGAATTTGTCACTTGCCATTAAATTACTCATTCTTGCCCATACACCTTCACCATTAGCTCCATCAACCATAGGAAGTGTAACTTGGACACGAAATTCACCCTCTGGATCTCCGTCTATCTTTTTTACTTTTCCAATAAAGAGACCGTGTACTCCTGGAAATAATCCATCCGCTACTGGAAGGTTGATATCATTTTTTTGCTTAACAAAAAGATCAGGGCTAATACCTAATTCTATTTCTGTTATCCAATTCCCATCTTTTTGTTCATGAAATACACCGCTAACAAATGCTTCGCCATCATAGTATTTACCTAAAGATTTTAATTCCACAGTATCAATTGGATTAACCTTTATTCCCTGTGTTTTTATAATGCCTCGAACTCTTGAGAGTCTGGATAAAAGTACACTACCATCTGCCCATTGTTTTAGCTCTTCAGTATCCATGTTTCCCGTAGAGTGTAACTCCGTTTTGCCGTATCCCAAATCTCCTGCGATGGATTTTCCTTTGAGGTTTCCAAGCTTATCTACATCATCTGCGTCAGCTCCTGTAGAAGTGACGGTTTCTTGTTTTTTAGGATCCCATGACATAGTTTCAAGATCTTGGACTTGGGTTCTACCATCTATAGATAGATCCATATCGATGATATTCTCGCCAAATATAAGATCTACGACTGCCCCTCCTGTAGAAGGTTTTTTAACTTTAATTTTTCCGTCATCAGTCGCAACGACCATTTTATTAGCCTGTGCTCGGGCAATCACAAAATCCCAGTTCGAAGTATTATGTTGTACAACCATTTCATGTTGTTTATTGGTTGAATCAACTTCTTTACTTATGCCATAATCACTTATCAACTTACTGATGATATCTGAGTCCTTCATGGATTTATGATACTCGAAATTTCTTTGTCCGGTCATTTTAATAGCTTTATCAGCACATTCAAGTATAATTTTAGAAGATTTGCTACTTGATATTTTGATTGAATGCTTAACTATTATTCCTTTAAAGACGGTTTCTTTGTCATTGTGATATCCCATTTTAATTTCGACCTCTTTTCCATGTTCGTAGGATTCATTTTCAATGGTTTCAAATTTTGCATCAGAAATATTGCCATCATTAATTTCTATTTTGGCAGTGCTAATTTTATAGAGTGATTTATAAACAGAAATGGCATCTATTTGAACTTTATCTGAAACAGATTGACCATCTATTTTGACATCTAACGCTACTAAATCTGTCTTCTGATCGTATAATGAATGTTTAGCCATATTAGTCGTTTAATAAGGGAGGAAAAAGTAATTTTTTTCCTATAGATACATCCCTGAAATTTGTTAAGCCATTTAATTCTGCAATATGAACATAGTATGTCGGATCGTCATAAATATCATTGCAAATTAAAGGAATTTTATCACCATCTTTCATCACTTGTAGGTGAGACATATCAGGTGAGTTTCTATTTTGTTTTTTCGCAGCTGTTTCATTATCTACGTGAATTGTAAATTCGATATGGATCGTTGCGAAAAGTGGAGCGCCCTTAGAATCGAAAAATTTATAATCGGTTTCAAGATTTTTTACATGCCCTAAGAAGGCATAACTTCCCCAGTTTAAAACAACATAATGAGGTTTGTGTACACCTCCATCGTAATCATAAATCACTTTCATGATTTCTTTAACTTGGGTTTCGACCGTTTCTTCTTTTTCTGTTGCATATTGAGTTCCATCCAGACTTAAAGTAATATCTAGAATCTCTTCAGAAAATCCTTTCCATTGCTTAACGTCAATAGAACCATTAGCCCTATCATCGCTGTTAAATAACATTCCTTTACTATGCTTTATAGATTCAGGATTAACAAGCACCTCGTATTCAACATCTGCTCCAGACGTTTTTGGTGTTGATGGATCATTCTTAAATCCCAGTAATTTTAGTGCGATTGGCATTTATCTTAATTTATTTCGTTCAAGTTTATCAAATATCTTTTGCTCACACTCTTTAATAATCTCCTTTTTTAATTGGCGGACAAATTGGGAGTTGAGCAAAGGTGAATTAACTTGTTTATATTTTTTATCATTGCCAAATGAAGAAGTATTTACGAATCCTTTAATATTTAATTCTCTAATTTCAACTGGCATATTAGTATTGCATTAGTTTCATGGATTGAAAATTAAAAGTCATCGTTTCTATGGCGACTTCATTTTTCATAGCATCTAATCCTGATACTTCCCAAGAATCTGGATAACATTTTTCTAAAACCCATTCGAAAAGAGGTTTTTCGTCTTCAGATAACAAGGTTACATTAATTGTTTGGTATTGTATTTTTTTCTCTAGACCTTCGAAGGAACCATGAAATTCCATATTGAATAATTGGAATACTTCTTTAGACATACTGTTTCCTTTAACGAGTCCTTTTTTAAAGGTAACAGGGTCATATTTCATTTTCTTAAGAATCTGACTACTATCAGATCTAGCTGAATTATCGTCAATATTCTGGTATTCTGCACTTGCTTTTAAGCCTGAAACAGATTGAAAACCTATACTTAGATTTCCTATTTTAACATCGAAGAAATAGGAAGCTACTGGAAAACCTTTATAAGCCATTAAATTACTTTTTAATTGTACAGATCAATTCCGGAATGTGATATTTCTATTTCTTCGTAAGCAATAGAGTTATCAGTGGAATTTAAACCATCTGTTGAAATTTTTGTAGGTACTCCCCACCATATCATCCAAGTTCTAACCACTGCATTGGATTCATCTCTAAGATTAACAGTGATGTTCATATGCTCACCAATAGTGGGGTAGTAGTTTTTTCGCTGAACAAAATCATCATAAACATCAAATACTCCTGTATCGCCTGAAATAATTCCTTTTTTAAAGGTAACAGAACCTGCTTTTCTCATTCCTGCACGTCGTTCAGGCGTAAGAAATCGATCTGATCCATTTCTATATTCCAAAAATTCGTTCTCTACAGAAAGACCTGTAACTTCTTGAAATGAAATGGTACCAGAAGGAAAAATAACTTCAAAGTTAAATTTAGGTACGGGAAATTTATATGATGCCATATAATACGATTAATTATGTGTCAATGTAATTCCTGAGTGAACAAAATCAATTTGTTCGATTGCAATAGCATTCTCATCAGATTTTAGATCACCATTAGTTATTTTAACTGGAACAGCTCCTCTAACAGCCCATTCTAGAACTGCAGTTCCTGCTTCATCCATTAAGCTAATTACTAAATCTAAAGGATCTTGATTGCTATAATATTTTTCTTTATTGTTTCCTGGTTCGTATATATCCAGAACATCTGTTTCACCAGAAAAGATTCCTTTTTTGAAACTCAATGTACCAGTCTTTTTAAGACCAATTCTTTTTTGAGTTACATATTCGGCATCATCACCTGATCTATATTCAAGATGTTCAAATTCTTGATCTAAACCAGTAACTTCTTGAAAAGAAATGTTTCCACTTCCTAAATCTACGTTAAAATGAAACTTTGGAACCGGGAATTTATCAGCTGCCATTTTATAAAAGTTTTAATATTGAAAATAAAAAGTTGCCTTCGATCTAAAAGATCAAAGGCAACATCATTAAGTTTATTCGAATTCGATTTCGATTTCTTCGTATGCGAATTCAATAGATTCTATTGCTACTTCATTAGCATCTGATTTTAAATCAGTAAAGCTATACTTGATAGGGAAACAATTAGTCAAGTTACATGACATTACTGCTTCTCCTTGCTCATCAAGCAAAGATACAACGATATCCATTCTATCATCTTGAGTATAGTAAGCTTTTTCTTCTGTGATAGCTTTCCAGAATTCTAATGAATCTTCATCATCATGGAAAATACCTTTCTTAAGAACAAGATTACTAGTCTTAATTAAGCCTGCGCTTTTATTTGGGCTGAAAATTTCGCTATCACCGTGACGGTATTCGATAACTGTTGTTTCAGTCTCTAACCCAGAAACTTCTTGAAAGCTGATTGGTGTGCCGTCTATTTCCACTTCGTAGTGAAACTTAGCAACTGGCCACATGCCTTCATAATCTTCTGCTGCCATAATTTATTTGTTTTTAATTTTTTTTTAAATAATAAATTTTAAAAAGCTCTTTCGAGCATCGAAGATTACTCTTCAGCTGCACCTTCTTCACCACCTTCTTCACCTTCTTCTTCACCTTCACCTTCTTCAGCGCCTTCATCTACAGGCTCTTGCATTCTTTGTTCGAAAGTGATTTCTATGAATTCAGCAGGTCTTGCAACTGATAAGAATACAGAGATTCTCATTACACCATCTAGAATATCTTCTGGCGTCATTGTGTCTCCTAATCCAATTGCTACTTCATAAGCTTCTGCTGGAGAGATACCCATAAGAGCTCCTCTTTTCCACATAGAAGTTAAGAAATTTTCGATTGCGATTCTTACTCTCATCCATGTTTGTGGAGTATTCGGCTCGAAAATATAGTTTTCAACAGCAGATTTAACTGATTGCTCAATCATTAAGATTGTTCTTCTTACGTTGATATATTTCCAATCTTGGCTGTTACCATCTAATGTTCTTGCACCCCAAACTAAAACTCCTTTTCCGATAAAGCTTCTAATTGCATTAACCGCTTTACCATTGATAGGTAAGTTTAAGTCTTCTTGGATTGCACCAGTAATATTTAATGCTGGAGAAAGAACAGAGTTAAGTCCTATGTTTGCAGGAGCTTTGTGTACACCGATGTTGTTATCAACATTAGCATAGATTCCAGCAATTGCACCACATGTAGGCATTACGTTTGCTATTTCTCTGATTTCTCTAAGAATTGCATTATATGTAGAACTGATAGCTTTTAAGTTTTGATCTAAAACTTGACCATTACCAGAAACACTTTTAAGTCTTTCTATTTCAGCTTTTACTTCATTAAATTTCATCATTGCTCTGCTATCTACTTTCTTAGTAGAACTTGGAGTAGAAGAAGTTGAAGAAGATTTAGAAGCTGTAGCTCCTTTAGCAGCAGTTTTGCTAGAAGAACTAGAAGAAGAGCTAGAAGAACTAGTAGATTGTGGTCCACCTAAGTATCTGTATTCTGCTTCTTTAGTTAAGATCTTAACTAATTCATTTACGTTGCTGATGTTTTTGAAACTAATTTCGCTACCAGAAACAACAGTTGTGTTTAACCAAGGATAGTATGCAGCACCATAAGCTAAATTCTGGTGACCTACTCCTTCTCTGAATTGGTTAATATTATCTTTGTCATTATAAGTTCTTGCTTCGCTTCCGTTAGGAATATCGAAAATTGCGAATCTATCTCTAGTTTCTCTTCCACAGTGATTCAAGATATCTCTGTAAAGTTCGAAACATTCTTTAGGCTCAAGATTTACAGCATCAGGACAAACAACCAAGCTTGGCTCTTGTTCTGCTACTAATACCTCAAGACCTTCTTGAAGATTCTTTAATTTTGATCCGCTTTGGTAGTTACCTACAGAGCAGATGTAACATGATCCTCCACCATTAGAGTAGAATAATCTTAAGCTATTATATAAGTGGAAATTACTTTCCGCATCAATTTTTAATGAATAGTCCTTTTCATCTTTTGCTTTTATAGAAAAAGATACTTTAGGTCCTTTACCGAAGTAATTGATAAATTCTTTAAATGAATCAATTCTTGTAGGAGTATTTAAAAGAGATTCGTGACCTCTTTCAGCTTTTGCAGTATATCCAATAAATGCCGGTATTGCCGACGGAGCTTCAACTACTGAGCTACTGAAAGCATTATTCTCCCGAACGTAAACACCCGGGGTTGCTAATCTTGCCATAGTACGATTATTTGATTAAGTAAATAATAAAATTTTGTTATAAATAAATATAAGTGGTGGAGTAAATTTTATTGGATTCCCTGTCCGGTTTCACGGATTTAATTTTAGGTTTTGGAATCTTTACGGATTTGCTTAACCACTTCGAATTGTTCTTAATTTTCATTTCAAGTTTGTCGGATACATTTACAACTTCTTTAAGTTCTATTGGATCTTTCGATTCAATTGCAAATGCTTGATCACCGGTAGATAAAGTAACTTTTTTCGGTTTAGTGAAACCTATGGCAGTGCCATTATAGCTCACTTTAACTTCTTCTAGTTTTAAATCTACATTCTTATTCTCCGAGAGAATAATATATTTCCAGAAAGTTTTTCGGGCATTCAGATTAATTACATACTCCTTGTGATCAATTTTCCCGTTAGAGAAGAATTTGTTTTCTTTTGGCAGATCACCCAGGAATAAATCCATAATGCCCCACATCGGTTCTTTTATATAGTCAATTACATAAAAGGACATTGAGGACTTTCCATCTATTAAGGAATATTTTCCTTCAGAAAGATTTTTTAGTTTGATCAATGTTGTGTCCTCAACTTCTTGAGTCCAAAGATCTTTTTTCAAATCGTTTTGTCTTACGTCTACAAGTTTGGTACTTTTAATGAATTTGTCAAGTTTTATGGACTGATATTTATTATAAATTCTCAGTGCATGGTCCTCATTTACATACTCTTTGTCGTGTATCAGCACTTTAGAGCCATTTTTCGAGGTTGACAAATTTGTGAAATAGTACATTTTATTGTTGTCAGCAAATGACAAATCTGTATAATTCAGCAAATAATTGTTCTTATTTCTGATCAGAAAAATCAATTTCTGGTCTAAGCGCTCCTTTATTTTTTGAATTTTTTGAAACTTTTCCGTATTGCAAAAAAGAGAAAATCCATTCGTTTCTGGCTTGAAGAACAAATTATAATTCTTCATTAAGATTTGAGTTTTATTCGTAGGAATAAATTCAAAATCTCGACCTGTACCATCATGGTAAAAATTGTTCAGGCACTTTATCGTTAATAATTTATCCCATTTGAAGCCGAGATTAACCCTTTGATACATATTAATAGTCATCTATAATTGAGCCAGATACTGGTGGTATTTCGTCGTTAATTCTATCATCATCCATGCTGATCGTTCTGAATCTAAATAATACAGAAGGCATATATTTTGCACCTAATCCGGCCCAAATATTACTCATTTCTCTAAAATCTACATTATGCAACTCTGCTAAGACAGTGTCCGATTCAATAACAAAACTTGGATTTGCTTGAAAAAACCCAATTGTTCCTGATAAAAACTTAAGTGATTCAAAATAATTAGTAAAGTAGGCAGAAAATAATACATATAAATTTACATGTATTGGCATATCGCCCATACCAGGTCCTCCACTTCCGTATGGATTTGAACCGTCACGTTCCACATTGATGAGGGAGACAATCATTTTGTTCTCTTCCCTGACAGCAATAGAGCCATCCTGCGACAATATATTTGATAAGATCACAGGATCTTCGCTAGTGTCAAATTTCGCATCCAGATAATCGTTTAATTCATCTGCGATTATTGGTATAACTTCATGGATCATCTTTACTGATTTTTAGATTCGTCGTGAAAAATATCTGGAATTATATATGGAATCTGTGTCATTATTCTCAAAATGAAATAAGCAATAATTCTCATTAAATATATCCCAGCTACTCCTAATAAAACTCCGTATAAAATGAGTTTTAACTCATCTCTGATAAGATATTGTGCTTCGGAGGTAATGAAGAAAATGGACAAAACCATTCCTGCAGGTAATATCTTAAATAATAGAAGTTTAAATTCTGGTATGATGTGCGGCACTATGTTTCTAAACATCTTCTTCATACTACACTATTTTACGATGTTAACATATTTTTTCGACCTCATCATGGCTTTTTTAACCATTATATATACAAAGAATCCTGCCATAATTATAAGTCCTACTATAACTAAAATATATCGCGGCATGAATCCTAAACAAATCATGAAAATGACTAGGGAAAGAATAAAAAATATTCTAAACCTGTTCCAATACTTAGTAAATTTTGCCAAAGCATTTCGAACTTCCCAGTACCTTATTACAGAATAAACAAATCCAATCGGTAAGAATGCTGCTAAGTAATATGCAATAACCCAACCAATCTTCTCTCTCTTCTCTCCAAAATTATCAGCTATCGCGGCCCAGTTTTCTCCTCTTCTACTATCTGGATTCGCATAATAGCCTAATGCATTAACCGCAAAACCATTCATTCCTAAACTGTCCACTAAATATATGTACTTAGATACTAAGGATAGTGAATCTTCGATAAGATAAGCTGTTCTTGTATCATTGTCAACATAATAAGCCATTGTATTATTATTCTTATAACTTATTGTACCTGATCTACCTTTGATATCCTTGTTAAAGTCATCTAATGTTATATATGGACTCCCTTCTTTCAAGAGAAAATTTCCATCTTGATCTTGTTTAAAAATGACTCCATACCATGGAAGCTCTACAATAAATTTCTCAGGAATAATCTTTTCGAATCCAGGTACCATATAATTCGCTATCGTACCATCTATAGAATAAGAGGATTCAGGATCAAAAATGACCAAAGGAGAATAAGTCCTTGAATATTTTTCAAACCCATAACCTTGTACGATGAAACGATCTACAAATGGTTCTATCTGATTGATGATATCAAATGGGATCAATGCATCCTTTCTTACTTTCGCTGGAATTTTCAAATAAATTAAATGATCATCACCCAGTTCTGTTCTTAAGAAAGAAATGAAATCTACAAAGTCTTCATTATAAAAACTATTTTCTAACTGTAGATCTAATACAATACCAGATCTCCTCTCAGGAATACCATAATCGTTTTCTAATTCTAGAAAATAACTCTGAATACTATCTTTTAATGTTTTTCTTACTTCTCCTTCTTTAAGCAAAAGACCAGCATATTCACGCTGTTTCGCTTGCCGACCATAATCACCATAATAGGTCATGTGCATGAGAACATTAATCGTCGGATTATGGAAATCTGCTTTCTGAATTATATTAAATTCTTGTTTAGCCGTTTTATCTCTTCGTAGCTTATCAAACTGAGACCGATAACTGCTTCTACTTCGTGTATCTCCTGTAGTAGGATTAATATCATATTCACCTACAACTAATGTTGTAAGTAAATTGAAGTAATGATCATCAAAAGCGCCACTTTCTATCATCCAAGAAGGTTCGAATCCGATCACTTCGAATTCATTTCGAACCGCCATATCGATCAGATCTGGATCTTTCCCCATATTAACAAGGCGCTTACCATATTTCTTAACCCTATTCTTTTTTAAGAACCTTTTCGAGACTCTGTCCATAACCGTCTGAGACTGGATAGATTCCATAGGGATTGCTGCTAACATAAGTAGCAATATAAAACTGATGATATGGGTTTTCTTAATATTCAATTTCTTCGTAATCGATGGCTATAAATTTAAAAAATACGGATACCGGCGTCGCCTTATTATTATTACATGCACAGAAATACATTTCTTCATCGTTGGCTGCTTTCCCGCTGATTCCGTTATCTGCCGTTATGTATGTGGCATTTCTTGCTGGCTTATTCAATTTGTTATATCGATCACCCGCCATGAATTTCCTCATGTTCTCAAAATCTACAATGGCATATTCTGCATCTTCATTAAGGAACTGTCCATATCTGGTTTCATCTGGATAACTTGGATTTTTTCTACCAAGTTCTGGATTTCCAAATTTACCGTAGATATGTTCTGCCGCTACATCTGCAAATGATTTTTTATAAATGTTTGTTATTTCAGAATTGTGCTCTTCGTAAGCTTGTTCAGCATTCTCACCTACACCTACCCAATAAAACCAAATATTAAAACTTGTAGGCTGCAATGGAATAGCCTGACATTTCCTATTTTCATTATTAGAAGAAAAATTCATTTCTGGTTCTAACCTCATTTGTAGATCACTAGGAATAGAAGTGACAATTGTTTTTATATTTTTCTTATTAAGAGATTCCTGCATATCCTTCATGGTCTGTAGCAAGGATTTGTTGAATTCTTCGCTACCTTTATTGGTTTCAGATAGAAGTTTTTCAAGATCGAAACCAAGTCCATTGCCTTCCTCTTCTTCTAAATTGCTAGAAGAAGAATTAAAAAGATCATCGCTTTTTGTGTTAGATCCATCGGAAGAATTTTTATTACTACTAGCTAATTTTGAAAAATCTACTGCTCGTTCTCTATAAATACTCAAATCCCGGAAAAGCACATCATCCTTCGATAATAATTCTCGAAGATTTAATAGCGAAGTGCCTTCTTCATCTTCATCCAAGTAAAAATTTAGCGTATAAGTACCATCAGACATGATATCTATAACGGTAGAACCTTTAACCGATAAAATTTTAGGCTGCTGAGTAATGTTCAATTTTAAAAATGCGGATTTCTTATCCGTAGAACTAACAGTAATCTTATCTCCTTTATTTAGATAATATACCACTTTTAAAGCATTACTTTCTCCTTCTTCGATTACTGCATTCGTAGCATGAAGCACTTCCTTACTTTCTCCTTCTTTTAATCCTTCATACCCATCTAAATCTATCGATACACCTATCTCCATGCTTCTTTCCCTAAATATTCCACTTCCTTTTCCGTTATATATGAAATCTACTCGATAATTTCCGTCGTATTTAGCTAAGAAATCCCTACCTGACCGGTTGAAAACTTCCATAGTTTCCTCTTCTTGTTGATTAAGGTCAATGATTCGAACTTCTAGCTGATTAATATCTGCGTTACCAGATTTCTTATTAAAGTCGATAGTTACAATATCATTTCGTTCTAGTGTAAGAACAAATGAAGCGGGATAATCTTTAGAAACTTTAATAGATGAAATGTTAATCAAATTTCCTGCAGAACTGAGTGTTGAGCATACACATACAAGGCCGATAACCAGCATTGAATAGGGGAAATACCTACGAATTAGATCCGTAAAGATTGATTTTGTTTTCAAAATTGTTTTTTGGTTATAAATAAAGTAACAAATTACTTTGGTTCTAAAGTAAGGAAATATAGTATATGGATACTCAATTTCCACCTTAAATTTTGATTTTTTTTTAGATCAAAGGATGTTTGCTAACTCATTTATTAGGAAAAATAGTCCTATTAAAAATAAATTAAAACGAATTTATAAATAAATTAAGTCACTGTCAACCCCTCCCACTTTAAAAGAGGAAATATAATTAGAAAGGCCTTGATTTCTGAAAGCATTAAAAATAATTAATCGCTTTTATTTTCTCCTTGATTGGATTAATAAAAGTATAATAGTCTTGAATCTCCCTGGACGAAATTCGACCACCAGAACCTGCATTTTCTCTTTTCGGATCTTCTTGCTTTTTATTTTTCCAAAACCGATAACAAACGTGCGGCCCCGTCGAGAGTCCAGTAGTTCCAACATAGCCAATAATCTGGCCTTGCTTTACTCTAGCTCCTGGTCTGATATTAGGAGCAAAACCCTTCATGTGCAGGTATTGTGTCTCATAGGTTTTGTCATGTTTTAGCTTGACGTAGTTTCCATTATTAGACTTGAAAGTTGCAATCGTTACGACTCCATCAGCTACAGCTTGAATCGGAGTACCTTCAGGTGCAGCAAAATCAGTTCCTAGGTGTTCTTTCGTGTGGCCTGTAACTGGGTGAGTTCTCAATCCGAATCCAGAAGTTATAACACCTCCATATTTAATAGGAGTAGCTAGGAAACTCCGCTTCATGGATTGTCCTAGTTCGGAATAAAATTGTCGATCACCTTTCTCATAATTAAAGGCATAATAGTCTTCACCATCTTTTTCGAAGTATAAGGCCTTTATTTTGTCAATTTTATAAGATCTTCCATTTACAAATTCTTCATCAAACAGTATTTTAAATCGATCTCCATCTGAGACATCAAATAAATCGACAGTCCAAGCAAGCACATCTTCTATTGGATTAATCAATTTTAGATTAAGGTTATTATCGATAAATGTCTGACCTAAATTTCCTTCTACTATGGCGGCGATATAGTTTTCTCTAATTTCGACCTGTTTGTCTGCTTTCTCTATAGTCAAGTTTTCGCTCGCATCTATTTTATAGAAAGTGTAAGGCTCCGATTTCGGCTCTATGATAAGCATGAGCACTTCGGTTGGATTGTCTTTTTCGTGTGCGATGGTATATTTATCACCAGCTTTTAATCTTCTGATGGTATATTTATTACCCTCTTGTTCTAGTACTTTTACATCAGAGTTAGGAATACCTATCCTGTTCATTAATTCCTTAAGGGTTGTATTACTAGATAGGATATCCTCTATTTTATCAGATCCTTCCGGTAACAAATCTTTGATTAATGTACCTTTCTTAACAACTTCTTTATTCTCCTCGGTTACACTTATTTCTGATGGTTCAGGATCATTATTCTCGAACAGGGGTAGAATAAAGAAGTAGGCAGCAGCAGCTAAGACTAACATACCAAGAATGCCACCTATAATTTTCCCCCATGGAATAGGCTTAGCAAATTCATCATAATTAGTGATGGGGTCGTTTTGACGAGCTGGTTCACTTTTCACCTCCTGGCGTTCTTCGATCTGAGGTGGCTGTTCGATTTTTTCCTCTATGACTTCTTTTACAGGTTCGGGGGCTTTGTCAGATTTTTTCTTAATTGTGATTTTTGGACGGTCACTCATATTTCTAAACTATTAAAACTCTAATTTAACTTTTATACTATTGAACATCTAAAATTTTAGCCTTTTTTAAAGTTTTATGCGTGACGGTATCTTTTGGTATAAGTGCTAATGATTGAAAAACTAGGATATTATAATTTTTTTAGGTCAATTTAATCATCTAGTAAAATTGACAGTATTTGTCTTTCCAGAATTAAAGGGTTAAAGAGTGTTAACAAAATTGACAATTAAAATAGAAAAGCTCATTTTAGTAAGATGAGAAAATTAATTGTTTGTTGTTTTTTACTTGGAATTGGATTCATGTCATATGGTCAGTCGATCTATCTTAATGGGAGCAATGTTGGCAAAATAGAATCAGACGGTGATGTTTATATCAAAGGTTCGCGGGTGGGAGAAATAGAATCAGACGGTGATGTGTATCTTAAAGGATCTAGGATAGGAAAAATCGAGTCCGATGGAGATGTCTATTATAAGGGGAGTAGGATAGGAAAAATCGAGTCCGATGGAGATGTCTATTATAAAGGGAGTAGGATAGGGGAAGTAGAGTCAGATGGAGACATTTATAAAAATGGTTCTCGCATCGGAAAGGCTAAGGGAATTAAGCGAGAATGGGCGGCAGCCGTTTTTTTCTTTTATGATTTTGGCTTGTAAGAGTTATTCTTCTTCTCCTGCTACGATTAAATTTGAATTTATAGCATCATCTATTTCTTTAACAAAAGAAGGTAGATCTTCATACATTCCACCTAAAGTTTTTAGTGTAAGGTTCTTGGGTTCATAAAAATACCAATTTATAGTCGGAGTATATCCTATAGAACTTGTATTTGGTTTTTTAATTTGTTTTCCATCAATGTTGTTTATAATATTTTTAATTTGTGCTATTCCATTTTTATTAATTTTTGCCAATATAGACCAAGTTACTTCTTCATCGTCAAAATTTTCTAGACCAGGATCTATGATGCTATAATGAGTTCCATCTTCGAATGTTTTACTAGCTCTGATTTCACCTCTTTTTCCAAAATCGACCCTTTCGAAAATGGGTTCAGTAGTTTTATGTTTATCTGATAATCCTGTTTCTAAATCTAGTATTGGATGTTTTTTCATATTTCCTTGATTGCTAGCTTGAACTCCACAAGCTATTAAAAATAATAAAATAATAAAGCTTGTTATGTTTTTACGTGCCATTTTTTGCTTCCAAGTTCAGATTGTGTAAGTTGATTTAATGCCCATGCGAAAGTTGCATAATGTTGTGGACGAACTGTATTTCCTGTAGATATAATATTATCACTATTTTCGATTTGAGCGCCGGCTGGAAGCCCAGCTTCCTTGACAGTTTTGTCATGCCAGGCATTTAGTCCTGGCGGTCTAGTTGTGCCTTCAGAATATTCATCAGATAGTCCAAAAACATGACCAAATTCATGAGCAATTGTATTCTGTCTTTCTCCACTACCTATTTGAATTTCAACTCTACGTTCATTATCTTGAGTTGCAGCATCATTACCAAGTGTTTCAGCTTCAAGATCGGATTTATTTTCTGTTGTAATCCTTGCGGCAGGAATACCTTGTGATAATAAATAATCGTTAATTGATTTTATTCTTTTAGCAGTCAGACTTGTGTTAAATTCTGTAGAGCCACTAGCCGATGCATAGCCTATAAGTTTTATAGCATTATTTTCAGAGAGTGTATCTCCATTTCTGACTCGTCTAACAAAGCTTCGGATTGATGTTTTTTGTGAAGCACTTAATGTTGATTTTCCATTATCAAACATTACCGATTTCTTTAAAAAATGGTTGCCTCCTCTTTCACCATCATTAGCAGTAGCATGAACATCGTTACTCGAAAGTGCCATTTCATTATTGAAAGCATTTTCATCAGTTCCACCACCTTCACTTCCCATATTCGTACCTGCATATGCTCTCAAATCTCCTTGTCTAGCGTTAATGTCAGCTTGCCCTGCAGCACTTAGTAATGCATTTATTTCTGCTACTTGATCATCTGTTGGGGCTCTAAATATCCTAACCTGTAAATGATCTTTAGCAGGATCTATGGTACCTTCTTCTGTAACTTGAAGATTGAAAAATGGATATGCCTTTACATCTGACCATGCTGGATCTCCCACTTCGAAATGATGACCTGCACCTTGCCAAATTTGAATAGTTTCATTTAATCTTTGATGATACATAGCAAGATAAGTAGCCTTGTCTGCATCATTCCACTGATAGTATGGTAGAATTTTTGCTCTTAGCGCAGCTGGAAGTCCATTTAAATAGGTGGCAAGCCCAGATAAATTGGTATGAGTTGCACTTATTGTTCCAGAATTATCATTTACACCATTTAAAAAATTAATTTTGCCTTTAACTTTTATTTGCATTAAACTAAGCCATGCATAATATGTGGCTTCAAATCCACCAATACCAGTCCCTGAGCCAACACTAGTTGCATGAGCAAGATCTTGTGGCCCATAAGTTTTAGATTTAAATCGTTGTTTTTCTTTGGCTAATGCAGCTGCATCTTCTTTAGCATCTAATTCTGCTTCATTTTCTCTAGTATTTGTGGCATCACCGATTGCATCTTTCACGCCATTAACAACTTCGCCAATTGCCCCTATAGGATCATCAAGGAAACTTCCTTGAAGAGTATCATTTGTATTTGTTAAATTACCTCTTCCCATATTTGTGGAGACTCCTGATGCAGCTTTTTTACCCATATGATCAGCTTCATTCTCCAGGCTTTGATCTGCATTTACGTTTTGGCCTTTCATCTGAGTCGTTGGCTGAACTCTGCCTTGTCGTTGCTGAACCACATGTGTCAGTTCATGTCCCAGTAACTCCTGGCCTGATTGTGATTCTGGATTATATTTTCCCGGAGCAAAGTGAACATCATTTCCTTGGGCATATGCTTGTGCGCCCATTCCTTGCGCTTTAGAAGAATTACTATGTATGTTAACATTGGAAAAATCGGCTCCGAATGCACCTTCCATTTTGGATTGTACTTCTTCAGGAAGTGAAGTTTTAGTAGAAGAAGGAGCTTTTTCAGATTCATTTTTTTGCGAGCCTTTTTTCATTTGCAGTTCCTCTTCCTCCTCTTCGCCTCCTTTCATCTGAAGAGATTCCTCTTCTTCCTCACCTTTCATTTGAAATGGTGCTTTTTTTAATTGGAGTTGTTCTTCCTCTTCCTCTGCTGGTTTTAATTGAGCAGTAGGGCTAAATTGGGGAGCGGAAACAGCTAGATCTGATTCTATATGGTCAGCTGCATTCATATGCTGCTGGACTAAGTCTAGGGCATTTAGTTTATCATCTTTCATGATAAATGGTTTGGTTTTTTATTAAAGCTTAAAAGACTGCTTTTGGGTATCTCTGTCAACTTGGGGTTGAACTTCTTTTTTCTGAATTATGGGAATCTTAAAAGGTTCGGCGATTCCTTTGCCTTGTACGGTGTCTGATCCAAACGTTCGAGATGATTCGTTCGATGGATTATCTGGAGGACCATCTAAAGAAAACTGAAAAGCACTTTCACCTTCGCTACTTTTTTCAACATCTTTATCTTCCTTAGTTTCCTCAGCTTTTAACTGGAGTGATGGAGGAGCAATGGACTCTGTTGCCATTTCATAGTTTTGTGTTTCAACTTCTTGCGAAGCAGATTCAACATCTTTTTTTTGAATGGTGACATGGTCTTTTTGATCTCCCATTATTTGAAATACATATGGAGGTTAATAATCAACGTAATATACAGGGAAATAAATTAATAGTCAATGATGAAATAAAGGAGTCCCTTTATTTGCAGTTTTGATCATAGGTTTTAATAAAAAAGCATCCAGTGTTAACTGAATGCTTTTCATATTTTAGTCTATTTTAATAAATTTCTTTGTCGTTAGAAATTGATCACCAGTTAATATGATAGAATAATAACCTGAGGGTAAATTTTTCGTATCAATTGTGAAATTATTATTTTGTTCTCTAGTTGATAGAACACGCTGTCCATTCTGAGTAAATACCTGAACATCAATAAAATTTACATTCCATGGTATTTCTATATTAAGATAGGACTGGGCGGGATTAGGAAATATCTGAACACCATCTTCTAAAACTAGTTTCGTAACCGTAGATGAAAGTGTCTGATTCTGGAAAAAGTATACTTCACCATTAGAGTTGCCCACTAATAAGTCGACATCACCATCTTGATCAATATCGCCTAGTTCGGGATTAATATCCAAAAAGTTAAGATCACCAAAATCAAAAGGATTTGTTCCTTCAACTCCTTCTTCTAGTTTACCATTCACATTATACATAATAGCAACTTCGCCATCTCTATTTCCAACGATTAAATCTCTATCACCATCATCATCAATATCACCAAAGCTAGGACTTGAATAACTGCCGAAATCCATATCTGATAAATTCTCTAATGTACTTTTCTGGTAAACATTATCTATATTTTCGTAGTAAAAGACTTCTCCATATTTATTTCCTACAAACAAATCTAGATCTCCGTCTCCGTCAAAATCTTCAAGACATGGTATTAATGCAGATCCTCTTTCTATGTTTGCAAATGGGCTATCAATACTATCAATAGCAGTAAATTGTCCATCTATATTTTCATAGTAGAAAGGTGGGTCAGAGTAATCACCGATGATGCAATCTAAATCTCCATCTCCGTCTATATCTCCAAAACTTGGAGAAGAAGATGAAATGGAAAAATCAATATTCTGGAATGGATTCATCGCATTATTGAGACTGAATCTACCATTTATGTTTTCATGAAACTGTACATTCCCACTACTTGTACCTATAAATAAATCTTGATCACCGTCACCATCTATATCAACAAATTCAAGATTCGATCCAGATTCACCTTGAGTTGAAATATCTTGGATATTATAAGAGATGTGTCTATAAAGGCTATCTTCATTCTGATGAAAGGAAATATTACCACCTGAATCTCCCAGAACAATGTCTAAATCTCCATCTCCATCTATATCTCCAAAACTTGGTCTGATGTATTCAGAGAATTCAAAATTGGCTATAGCAGCGTTGGTAGTTATTTCTGCAAATTCACCTGCAGTATTTTCATACAGGGTTAATTCTCCATATTTATTTCCCACAATAAAGTCTAAATCCCCATCTCCATCAATATCGTTGAGCGTACCATAACCATTATCGTCAGAACCTATTAAATCGCCAGCTACAAATTTGCCATCTACGAGCGTGTACATTATATGGGCTCCTCCATTTGTGATGATTATTTCAGTATTGCCATCACCATTTAAGTCTCCAGCAGCGACCTTTTGCGCTCCTTCTCCCCAAACTATTTCACTAAAGGGATCATCGTCGCCACTTTGAATTTCAAAATTACCTTCATTATTTTTGTAATATTTTACTCCGCCACTATCAAATCCCAAAAAAGCATCAAAATCACCATCTGCGTCAAAATCGGAAAAACTAGGAGACACTTCCACTAAAGTAGTGTCTAGTATATTTTGAATTCCGAGATCATTTTCAAACGGCGCTTCTTTTTTAACCCATTGACCATCGACATTTTCATATAATAGTAAAGCGTTGTCTCTAGCTGTAGGAGCGCCACCACTTGATTCTGCACCGACCACTAAATCATCATCACCATCTAGGTCGATATCTACAAAAGTTGGACTGGAAGTAAAATTTCCACGCACACCAGTAAGAGGATTTGCTGATCTTAATTCGAATACCTGACCAGATGCCGATAGAGCGAGCATCCCGGCTAAGCCAGCTGTTAAGTTTGTTCTGAGCCTTCGTGTCCTCAGTCGCTCTTTGAATTTTACTTTTTTTTGCATCATAGTTTCAATATTATTTGTGAATAAAGAGTTTGTATTAATTTGACTTCTGTTTTTTCAGCATGGCGAAGTAGAAAACTACTCATCAAATTGTTTGATTTTTTAGCTACGATGATGAACTTCTTGAGATTTGTCAACTCATGTTGCCTAAAAATCGTTTCTCGCATTAATTTATGAGCAAGTCTAAATGATCGATGTTTTTCATTGATGTAATAAGCGGTGAATTCATTTGTTTCACTTGATAAGATATGCGAAATCACCCAGCCAATGATTTCTCCTTCGAATTTCAAGATTAGACTCGTTTTTTCATTTATCGACTTTTCAGCGATAAATGGATTCTGATCGCTTGGGATATTTTCTATGCTTACTTTCTCTTTAAGTTGGAACAAATCGTCTTCACTAAGGTCTGACCAAGGAACGGTCGTGAAGCCATCTGGGTATGGAGATTCATCTGTTTTAAATAATTGAAGAACATTTGCCGCGAGTCCATCTACGATTACAAATTCTACGGTAGGTGTTGACCAATTTGCTTTTTGTAAAAGGTGCGAAATTTGAGGCGAATATTTCCAGTGTGATCGATAATTGGTTTTTATTTCTTTTATTCCGTTTTCCTTAGAAAGATCTGTTAGTGCGGCTAATAAGTTTTGAGCAACCCCTTTTCCTCTGTAATCGGGTGAAACGACCAAGCTTGTCAATTTTCCTATTGTTCGATGTTCATTAGCCATTAAAATTGCAAGACCTATCATTTTGTTGTCGATAGTCGCAAAGGCAATGTCTAATTTAGCAGGAAGAGATTTAGCACCTTTTTTTTGAACGGAAGGAATTATAAATGGGCTAAACTTCTCTAGTAATTCAGAAGTATTAACCTTAGCTTTTTTATGTATTACAATTTTCATTCTTGTTACTTACTCCAAAATGTGCTGTTTGGTATCGAAATTCCCTTAAAAGCGATATCTGACTCTGGATTGATTATGTTAGGTCTTGTGAGATTTGGTATGATCTGAACGTCATAAATTTCCTCTAAACTGTTTAGGTAATTTATTTCACCCACTACAGCTTGACTAGGCAGATGAATGATCGTAATTCCTGGCTTAATATCATGCTTAGCTATTTCTAATTTCCCAAAAATTGAACTTGTAGTTCGTATTTTAGATTTTCCAACAAAAAGAAAATCTTTATAAATGGCTAAACCTCTGACAAAAGCTGGCAATTTTTTAATCGTAATAAGTTTATTTGTTTTCTGATCAAATTCTTGCACTAAACCTTCTGCTGATTCTAATAGGAAATAGCGATTGGCATATTTTCTTGGAGAATGTGGCATTCTTAAGTTAGAAAGCAAAGTTTTTCCATTTTTCACATCGTATAGCATGCCACCATTTGGGATATTTTTTCGCCATGATTGAAAACTGTCTCCGTTTCCTAGCGCTGTTACCATATCAAGTTCGTCGTTTTCATCTACGATTAAACCATTCAGATGGCATCGATCCTCAGAGGCTAATGCTGTGATCTGTTCTGGTTTCCAGATGGGTTCCCAGCTATAAGTATCGCTCATCTTTGCGACACATGAAAAGGAAGTATTTACACAGAAAATATCCTTCTTCCCTATATGTATATCGTGTATATCAACTTTCCCTGTATAGTATGTTTTACGAGGCATGTACAGAGCATCATACTTGTTTTCTTGGATAGGATATTTGGCAGCAAGCTGGGATGAATTAGCAAATAAATGGACTTTGTCTCTAACTGCTAGTGCAAGCTTATCTTCATGAATACTTATTCCCATTGCCTTGTCAAAATTTCTAGGCAACTGAACTAGTTTATTTTGATCAGATGCGGAAATAAAAATAATTTTACCAGCTTGATAAGTAGAAATGGCGATTGTGCATTGTAATTCCTGTAATAACTCAGGAATGCTCGGCTTGAATACACAGCTAAAAGGAGTTAGGCTTTCCGACATTAAATTTTTCTAATTATTAATAAATTAAATATACAAAATTAACATGTTTCTTACATGAGCTGTTAGTATTTGGTATTTTACGGTTAGTAATTGGTATGGTAAGGCCACAACCTAAATGTCAATTAATTCGGAGAAATGGGTTATCTTCTAGAGGACTGACAAAATGATTAGCACGATCGAAAACAGGAGAAATCTTCCACTTTCCTTTTTCGTCGATATAGCCAAGTTTTCCTTTTTCTTGAGCGACCGCATATCCATTCTTGAAATCATATGCCGCGCTGAATTGTGGTTTTATGGTTAGCTTACCCTTCGTATTTATATAACCAACCTTACCATTTTTCATGACCGCAGCGAGCCCTTCAGAAAAAGTTCTTACATTATCGAATGATGGTTCAATTACCAGATCTCCATTAGCATTAATAAACCCCCATTTGTCATTAATGGTAACGCCAGCTAGTCCTTCCTTGAAATGAGTAACATTATCGAAATCTGCAGCAATTATCTTGTCTCCTTCATCATTGAGGAATCCGTATTTGCCATTTTCAAAATAACCAGCAAGCCGTTCAGAGAATGGCAAGATTTCGAGGTCAGTAGGTTCGATTAACCATTGTCCTGTTGGATTAACAAAACCATTTTGACTGTTTCTAATGATTTTTGCGATACCATCTTGGAAGTTATTGATGATGTCACCTGATTTCATTTGAAATTCCCATTCACCTTCTACATTGACATAACCGATGGCATTTAATTTCGATGCCGCCGCAAGTCCAGTATGAAAAGGAAATATTCCTTCGAATCCTTCTGCTATAGTTTCTCCTGTAGTATCAACTATTTTAGCTAATGTACCGTACTTTATAATAGCTCGTTCACAACTGAAGTAAGATGGTTCATCGAATCGCAATGGTAAGGTACTTCCATCAGTTGCTAGAAATCGAAAATTTCCACCGATCACACCAGGTGGTTCTTGAATTCTATTTCCACCTTCATTTATACAGGCGAGTCCATTAGAAAAATTATCGGTGTACTGGAACTGCCCTAATGGTGCACTTTTTCCAGAAGTATCAATAAATTCGCATATATTTTCTGTTCTAACAGCCGCAAGGAGTGGATTAGAATTCAACCATTGGGGTAGGTCCATTCTTGTTAAAGTCTTTAATTAATTCGAATAATTTTTCTTCATCTAATCCTTCTAGTGTTCCATTGACAATTTTAATGAAAACTACTTTAGCTAAGTATTGCATGACAGAGAGCAAATCATCAGCATCTTCTTGCTTCGTCGCCTCGAATCCAAAAGTGAGATCTTCTAAGTTTTTGTCTTCTAAGAAGCCTTTAGGCCAGAATCCTGCATAAACTGAATAGTTGTTTTCGTATTTTTCGTGAAGCGTTTCCATGATTCCGAATAAGGTTACCACAGTCTGATGGTACGGCTGATCCGGGACCTCGAAAAAATAGCAATTCATTCTAATAGTACTTCCATCTTTTCTGTCTTCTAGATATTCATCCCATTCTGGTACTAAGGTCCCATAAGTATGATCATACTTAGAATAGACAGATGCCTGAGCTTCGTGTTTTAACTCCTTATTTGGAAAGAGAGATTCGAAATAAACTCCGGCTTGGTAGGAGTATTTAATATTAGGATAACCATCATTGAGAATTTTTTTCTGTTCGTTGCTTTCCCTTTCATCATAATTTCCTTCGAATACAATGTCGTCATTGGCCTTAGGTGATGCCGTAAAAGTATATACGTTCAGCGATTTGTCAAAGTATTGGTCAATGACCTTAAATGGTTCGGCATATTTTAAAGCTAAAGATTCTTCTATTTGTTCTTCCATATTGTTTTTGCTATTAGTATCAACATTTTCCTTAGACGAAGTGCTAAAACATCCAATGTTCAAAAATAACGAAATATAGGTAAACGCAACCAACCAAATTTTCATTCTTCTATTTTTAGAAAGGGAGGCTATCTAAAATCCGTCTTGCTGACTCTTGTACTCCTCTTTTTACATTATTATATCCTTCACTTACATCATCAGCAATTCCTTGCGCGGTCCCTTTGACAGCTTCATAAGCATCCATTGCCCTAAAAACTAAATTAAAAACTCTTTGTAATTCAGGTCCTAGTGTAGACCTTATGGCCTCAGCTAATCTTCGTTCATCTTGATGTGGATGTCCGGTGAATTGACCCAATTTCGCATCAACTCCTGCTTGGCTGCCAGCTTCAGCACTTCCTCCAGCGAAAGCACCATCGCTTACTCCGTGTTGTGCTCTTATTTCTGCGTAGTTATTAGCAGAGAAAACTCTAGCTCCGTGAGCCGCTCCGACCGTTGACCCAACTGTACTTAAGAATTCTTTCAGATTACCAAACGATCCTTTTAATTCTTCATAATCACTTAAGTTTCTGCTTGGATGTCTGAAATCTATATCAAGTAATTCATCGGCATCCTCTTTAACGGTAGCTAAGTGACCATTTATGTCTTCTAACATTTGATACAGATTAAGGAAAGACCCAAAATCATGTTCATAAACATTACCTGGTAGATTAGCTTCTCCTGCTTTATCAACCACGTCACCCGTTACAATATGGTGCGTAGCTACAGGTCTTAATTCTTCTGGTATATTATTAAATTTATCTACAGATTCTTGATCAATTCCAGGAGACTGGAAGGTCACCACGCTTGAGACCATACTAGAAAAGTTAACAGCCGTATGTTGGGCCATGGCTCCTCCTAAACTGTGACCGGTTACATCTGCTTTGCCTCCAGCACGTGTCAGTAGTGCTTGTATCAATAATGCATTTAGTCTAAACTGTTCTGCACCTACAGCAGCTTGATCTAAGTCGGTTGCAATCGTTTCTAAATCTGCTCTTCCAGTGCCAGGTTGAGTTCCTCTAATTGCTAGAAGTGGCATTTTACCAGAACCTGGTTTTGGGAAAATTAATACCGCTCTGAAACCCATAGGTCCTTGGTGAAAACTCATTCCCGCTTCACTATCTGTCATATATCCATTCTGTGCCAATGCATCTAATGCAGCTTGAGGAACAGACGCTCTATTCGGTTTATATGCAATGTCATGTGCAGCTAATTCATACAACATATGTGTAGGAGCTAAATCCATTAAAGCGGCTTCAGCTTCAGGCATATGATCATATCCTTTTTCACTTTGAGCTTTTCCTTCCGCTAATGGATTCAAAGCATGTGAACCTCGACCTAAGAATCTAGCTGACCAAGGAACTTCTCGGCCTTGTTCATCATAGACATCATTCCACCATTCTATATTTGTTTGCCCAGAAAACGGGTTGTGTTCTGCTTCTCCTTCCTCACGATCTAGGTAATCATATCCTGGTCCTATATTATGAGCATTATATAAGTATCCTGCAGCATCGTGAACTGTTCCATGAATGGATACTGGGTTGCTAGGATCTAAGCTAGTGAGGAATGGATTACTATTTGCAGGTCCGACAAGTCCTCCAGTAGGACTAATTAAACTTCCAAATACGGCATCTATTCCAAAGACGTCTCCTAATATTTTACCGAATTTTAACTGACCATTTGATGCAGTAAATAACGGATGTTGGGCCAGATTTAAATTAGGCGCAGCTCTGGAATCTGAATGGTCGCCGTTAGGATCATGCTTTTTCATGTTCTCTTGGTAAGTCACTTCACCTCTTGCTCTTAGTCCGATCGCTTTAAGATACTGTGCTTCTGCTTGTTGATAAGTTAATCCTCTTTCGGAAGCAATAGCTGTGAGTGCCATTGTATAGACAAATCCTGATGTAGGATTGCCATATAAAGAAATCATCGCTAATCTTAGTGAAAGAGAATCTTCTCCTTGGAAAGTAGAGTCCACGAATTCTTCGCGGAGTGCATCTTGGTTAAATGTAAGGTCTTTGCCTTCACCTTGGACGGTACTTGTCGTCATGGTATCTTCTGGAGCGGAAACGATTTCTTTCGTTTGTTCACTAGAAGTAGGCGCAGATATTGATTCTTCTTTTTCTGCTTGATTATTTTCTTGTGTTAAATCGGAAGTAGAAAGATCTGAACTTTCTGATGATGCAGCAGGTAATGCTGCTGGCTGCTCTTGTTCTTGATCTGCTGGCGAAGATCCAGCGCTGTCTTCTGCGACTGAAAGACCTACATATGAAGCACCATTTAACAATAGATCTCTTATTTCTTCTGTTGTTAGTACTCCATCCCCTAATTCAGACATTAAATCTGATTCTCGGAAAACGCCTGCGGCAAATCTTCCATCTAATCTGACTTTTAACCCTTCAGAAGCTTGAGCTCCTGCAGCAATATTGATTCCTGCTTGAAGCCTTACTTTTAATTCAGTAACTCGAATTTTTGCTACAATATCAGAAATCAGAGTAATCATGTATTCTGGAATCTCCCCTGTTTTAAAGAACCTGATAAAGTCAATCAGCATATTCTGCCAATTACCATCTGTCAAGTGATTATTATAGAATTCGAAAAGGGTCCGCATAATGGATTGCAGATTCGCCTTCGAAATCTCAAATCCGTAAGTTAGGAATCCTGCAAAATTAGCTCCAGTGTGTTTGTAATCTTTTCCAAGAAGAGATTTCACAGCACCTTGCCTTCTCGAAGATCCCATGAATTTTTTACCAAAGGTAGATGCTAATCCGATTCTTTGTTTGTGTTTTAAAGATGTAATTCCAGCAATAAATGCATCAAAATCAAGCGGTGAGCCTTCAGACATTAATTCTGTTTCTGAAGCTGTTGCATCAAAAACGTCCATGTCTCCATTATTAAAGTAAGGAGCAGCTCCTTTATATTCTTTCGCAAAATCAAATTGTCCAGGACCATTTTTCGTAAATGCCCAGGTTGCCTTTAAACCGATCGTAGAATCTATCCCAAGACCATTAAGTGGTAGTGGAACTGGCAAACTTGCATTGATATTGGCTGCAATACTTCCTTCTCCGTAGAGATCCAGTTCTGCTTTCTGAGGTTCTATATTTCCTTGTTCGTCTTTTTTGTGATCTGATTGTCTGAGTTCTACACCTATGCCTGCTGAAAGTTTAATTGCAGCATTTGCGCCTATATTTAATTTCTTAAGCAAATTGACAGGACTATACCATGGCCCGTCTGGTCTTTCATTCGTATTTCCTCTTTCACCGCTTTCCCAACTATTTGTATTATTTCCCGAATTAGCATTGCCACTTGAGTCGGTTCCACCCATTCTTAGACCTGCATTAGCCTCGGCACTAGCACCACCATATACACCAAATTCCATTTTCGTTTTAGTGTTATATCTCATCGGATCAATATTAACACCTGGAACTTTGTCCACAAGTTTAGTCGCTAACCCAGAAACACCCGAAACATCACTACCTGTTGCTGCAAGCATAAAACTTATAAACGCAACATCTTCATAAATTGGAAAATCAAATTCTTGGATAACTTTCATTTGTAATCCAGCCTCCAGATTGGCACCAACTTCAGCTCCTGCTCCCCATTCTTGTCCACCTTGTCCTCCTGAGCCTCCTCTTTTTTGTCCAGATCCAACGAATGCTCCTGCACCGACACCTGTATCGAGTCCTCCTTTGACAATTCCTTGTCTAAAGAAATACATTAAATCTGTAGATTTATGTTGGATATAACTGACATAATCAAGGCCTACATGAACCGGAATACCAAATGTCGCTCCGATTCCGCCTTCCAGATTAATTCCATATCCAACTGGCCAAATATAGTCGATCACTCTTTTTATAACTTGTAAGAACAATTTGTATCCTTCTATGATAAGTCTTACAATTCTCTTGCCTAGAGCAATAAGGAGGCTTTTCATAAATTCAACAGTACACATTAATATTGCACGTACTATTTTACTTACAAAAGCTGCATGGTCTACTATCTTCCTAATAATTGCAGCAGCTGCTGAAACGGATATTTGCAGAAGAATAGATGCCATTCTTTGTGCATTCAATAGCAGAAAACAGAATGCTGCAAAGGCATGACTTGGAAGTTCCAATATGAAATTGATAATCATCTGAATATCAATAGATGCAATTGCACTTAGTACTTTTTCTGCGATCGTTTTGCTAACACGAGCTAATATTTCTACAATTTCCTGAACGTTGCTGATCACTCTAGCGAGTTGGCCGATAACGAAATCAACTAAGAAATATCCTGGTGAATTGACCAAAATATCAATTAACATTCCATAATCTATTCGAGCCATAATCTGAATGGCTTTCTTAGCAATGGATTCACTTAATGTTCCTATAAATTCAAGAACTGCTTGAGCGCCATTGAGTGCTCTTATGGCTTGCTCTAGTGCAAATTCTTTACCTGAATCCCAAGCATCGCCTACGGTTTCAGATGCCCAATCAATACCATCACCGACGGCATCTACAACTTGGCCACCAGTTGCATCCCATGCGTCTCCTGCTAAATCAGCAGCACCACTTGCAACATCTGTAACGTCATCCCAGCTTGGCCATCCAAACATTTGCGCTGGATCATCTTTCTTCTGAACTGATGGAGCGGTAAAGGCGGAATCAAGTTTGTTTTGAATAGGATTAGGATTCCCATTTTGTAGGGAGTCCGCATATGCAACGCCGAATGTATCGGCTTCATTTTCTAATTTATTATCATTGTTAACAGGCATTCCTTTCGCCTGAAAATTAGGTTTAACTCTTCCTTCTTTTTGTTGGACAACATGACCTAATTCGTGTCCTATCAGTTCTTGTCCTGATCTAGTATTTGGATTAAATTGACCTGGAGCGAAATGAATATCACTTCCTTGAGCGAATGCTTTAGCACCCATTTCAGTTGCTTGTGATGATTCAGTATGGACATTAACTGAGGAGGGAATAAAAGCTTCAGTAGGGGAGGTCGTAGTCGAATCAGCTGCACTATTATTTTCTTCTTTTCTCTGAATGGGAGCCCCTGCGCCACCACCTATACCGTTGTTAGAATCTCCTAGACCAGTGCTTCCAGAATCTTCATCTATTGGATTATCTCCGTCATTAGCAAATAGGAGTTGTAGATTAGCAGATTCTGCTACTTCTTTTTCTTCTGCTTCACCTTCTTGAACTGGTTTTTGCTGAGTGACTTGAGCATTAATATTAAATGCTGGAGGAGTTTTACTTTCGCTGTAATCATTGGAGAAAGATTGGTCCTCGTATTCTGCGGAAGCTTTTATAAAATCCTGTTCGTTTTTGTTTTCCGAATTCTTTTCCAATAGATTTATTTAAACAATTAAGTGTTGTTAGATATATGGGTAAGATAAAATAATTAATTGTGCTTGTCAATCTCAATTTGATTAATATTTATAAGATTGTAGGTAATTAGCTTACGTTATATGATATTTTAGATATTTCATACCCTGAAATATTTTCTTTTTCTAATTTGGTTAAGAGATTTTCAGAAATAAAAAAGTCTATGGTACCTGGAATTTTTAAAAAATCTGTTCCCGCGTTTATCTTCATATCAAAAGGTATTAAGGAAGGCCTTTCAGGAGTTTTTACTAGTTCTTTTTTCTTTTGTCGAAGTTCTTTTAAGTTATTAAAAATTATTTTCTCATCTATTGAAGAATGGATACCTCCACTGATATGAAAGGTTGAATTTTGCAATTCAACACGTGTAGATTCTAAAATATTTAGAAAATAAATTTCTTCTGCTTTATTATTTTGATATGCTGTACAAGGAATAAATTTAGCATCAGGGATATTAAATTCCTTTAACAAATTAAATACTGATTTCCGGATAAAAAAACCGTTAGATCTAAGGTATCCAGCTGAAATAAAGTCAGTTTGTTTAGCGTCTTTTTTTACTTCAAATAAGTCCATTCTTACTTCATCAGGCACAAAAGACACATGGTTCCTAGCATAATTTCTATCACTATAGATTGCTTTAGTGGGAGGGTTGTGAAAATCTTTCATTTGAGGAAAACTCACACCCATAATTTTAACATCATCTAAGTAATTGATGTTATGATAGATGTTGACGTTAGAATTTTTTTTTACCACACCATATAGCATAATTGAGTAAAGACCTTGTTGTTCTTCACCATGTGATATTAGGATGATGTGGTCACCATCTTGATGAAAGTAAATAGGAAGTTTGGCAACACCCTGATAAGTGTTTTCTGCACTTTTTGTAAAAGGAATTTTCGAAAATTTACTTTCAAGATTTAAACGATTAAAATCAGCTTCAGTAAGTTTTTTAAAATCTTTGAAGTTGAATTTTTTATGTTTTTTGTCAACTTCAATTTCAAAACTTGATAGTCTTCGTGGATCTTCTCCTTTATATATAATTTCTTGCTTCACCGCGTTAATATCTTTAATCTAATAATTCAATAAAACCCTCTTCCAAGAGTTCATTAATACTCTTCTGGAATAAATACTGTGTTCCTAAGCCTGGTTTTCCAAACCACGGTATTGCTTGTCCAGCACCAACTGATGGAATCTCTTTCACGACACGGTATCGACGGTAAGGTTTGCTTAAGGAATCATCAGGTAAGGCTCTTGAGTCAAATGGTGCAGAGTCAGGTGCAACGAATCGTCCATAATCTTGGAAATCCCCTGCATCATCTATGAATCCTCCATACCTATCTATTACAGTATCTACTTTTAAAGCAACTTCTGTTATATCTACAAATCCCTGATTAGGAGGATATTTAATCGCGCGTTCAGTAAATACCCTTTCTATTTCTGCCCAATCTTGTTTCACCCACAAATCATACATTTCATTACCAAATACTGGATCTTTTGCTAATTGTTCTGCAGAATTGAGAAATGCATTTCGACTAACACCTCTTACTGGTGTGGATGTTAAGTCTAGATCTAAATCATTTAATTTAATTGGGTTTTCAAGTTGAAGATTATTATCAAAGGCATATTGAATCTCCTTAAGGATTTTCTCAATTTCTTCTCTTGCTATGTCTGCTGTTATTTCATCAATATCCAATTGCGCTGCACGTTTTTGAATAGCTAATTGAATTTGACTTGTATATTGAGGATGAGAGGCATGAATTCCGCCTAAGCCAAGTGATTCAGAGTATTTTGCTGCCCACCTACCATTTAATGCTGAATTAAAATCAAAACCACCTTCGATAGCCATTCTCATCAATATTCCATCTGCATCTGTGCTCTTCAGTACCTCAACCGGAATTAAATGATGAGCTTCGTAAGGAATATCTAAATCTGGCAGGTCTCCCATATTGCTGCGAAGCTGATGTCTTGCTTCAATTGCGTCTGCAACTTTCTCCTGCCCAGGGAACATTTCTAAAAATTCTTCTCTATTGAACTTGAGGGCTCCTTGAGCCTCGACAAATTCTCTTATTGCATGATAATCGCCAGCATCCACTCTTGCCTTAAGTTCTTGCAATATCGCTTGACGGTCAGCAGGACTTAAACTAGGATCATTTATCCTTCTCATGAAATCATCAGACACAATAACACTTGATGCTCCGTCAGCATCTATTGCTGTAGATGATCTTCCTATTCTTTCTGCACCCATTGTTGTACCATTAGGTAAAGTGTCTCCAGTTTTTGGAGCAAGGTTACTTGTGTTTGGAGCAACAGCATCGATATCTTCCACTTCTATCTGATCAGTATCTGTATTCATCCGCATCAGAAGAATTTTTGGATTGAAACTAGCCCATAATTCTACATACTTATTAACTTTCTCAAACCACATTCGATCGAAACCAAATTTTTCAAGGATTCGTCTTCGTAGATCCATAAAGCTATCTACTCCTCTTCCAATCACACTCTTTAGCTTAACAACAAGTCTGCTATTCTTAATAGCTGAAATTCCTCTCCGAACTACTTTCGACCCGCCTTGTGTACCTTTTCTGACAACATTTACAACTCTTGCAGCTGCTCTTCCGACTCTGCTCGCTTTAATGGCTTTCATTGTTCTTCTGAACACTTTTCCCATTCCCATGAGAATCTTGTCGACTAAAAACTCATTCACAAGAACTGCGCAGGCCATGGCTAACGATTTACCTGCGGCATCTGTATTTCCAGCCCATGCGTGTTTCACATACTCCCATACATGACCTGAAGCTTTAGCAATTGCAATCGCCCCAAAGATGACGATCATTGCTTTTAAAATTATATCAACTGCCAATGCTAATCCTGCACCACCTGTGAAAAAGGCGATCGCTCCTGCTGCAATTAATGCAGTCACTAAGCCACCGATAATCCAAGCTTTGTAAGTGTTCCAGAATACTTTCATTCCAGTAAGCATCTGCTTGCCCATAAAAGCTAGTCGTTGGCCTACACCTAATCGCCCTGTTTTAGCAATCAATGCTGCATCTGTTGTCTCAGAATTACTCGCTTCTTTTCCTGCTGCTTCAGGCGATGGTTGTTGTGCTGCTGCTTGTTCCGTTTCAGGAAGCATCTGATCTAAATAGTACTGTAATTTAGCTTCATCAGACATGGTCTTGAAATCAGGATTTGGAATTCCACCTTCTTCTCCTTCAGGTCCTGCAACTGCTTCTGGATCTAATAAACTCGGGTCTATTCCCGAAAGGTCATATCCAGCCGCATCAGCAGCAGATGCTTGAAATTCCTGTGTAGAGACACTATCTCCACCTGCACCTCCTAACTCTTGAATCTGTCCATCCTGGAGACTTGCTAATTGAGCAAGTAGGGTAGGACTAAGCTCCACAGCTGGATTAGGTTCTAAGGTTACGTCAGATTCAGATAACTCTCCTTTTGTTAATAAGTCCATCACTTCAGCGCTTAGTCCTTCTTCGTCACCGGCTAATCCGTCTCCGTCGGCAGTCTCTAGTCCCATCGCTTTAGCCCATAAATCTTCTTGCCCATTAGGCACTTCTATATCTTTAAGTGGCTCACCTGGGTTTCCGCCGAGTGCATCTTCTGCAAGGCACCCAAAGAATTGTGGCGGAGCTTTCCATGCACCTACAACTAAGTTGGTGATGAATTGGAATATTTTGAATAAACCAACTGTAATAAATTTAATCGCGTCAATTAAGAAATTGATATATGCTTGATATGCATCTAATAAGAATTTAAGTGCAGCACCTAAGGCATCTAACAATGCATTGACAAAATCCTTTAACCCATCAGCAAGTGTATTCACTATTTCTACCGCAGTATCAACTGCTGTATCAATTACATTTTTAATCCGGTCTCGAATTTCTGGAAAAGCTGCAAATGCGATATCAACAAACGTTTTAAGAATGGCTCCAAATGCTCTTATAAGACCAGTTATTGCTCTACGCGCTGCTTCTATTATTGTATTCGCTGCTCTCTTGGCAATATCAATTATGGCATCGACGGCAGTTTTTAAAGCATCAATGATTTCATTGAACCTATCCTTTAACCAATCTAAAGCTTTAGACACTTTATCGGCAAGCCAACCAAAGAATCCGCCACTTTTCTTCTCTTCTGCTTCTTTTTCCTTTTGATCGGCATCTGTCTGCGCTAAATCCGCTTGTGTTTGTGCATCTATTTCTGCTTGTGTGAGGGTGGCTTCTACGCTAGTATCTGCAGTTGTAATTTCACTATCTATTTTACCTTGATATTCTGCTTTTGCTAAAGAAGCATCACTTGCAAATTTTTCCTTAACAGCATCGTTTTCAGTTTGCCAATTTTGTTTTTGAGTATCAACTTCAGTTTGTGCGTTATTTTGCGCAGTCTCCTGTTCAGCTTTCACTCTAGCTTCTTCTTCTGTCTTGCTTGTTTCATAGGTGGTCCATTCTTCCTGCGAACCTTGATTCATTTTGGCTACTTCAGCTTCATTCGCGGCCACATGTTCAGCCATATCCTCATTTAACTTCGGCTGCGCATGCATGTTAAATGCTGCATCAACTTCTGCACGTCTTTCAGTTAGCTCCTCCATTTCAGGGATGGCAAGCTGCTGTCCTTGTGGAATTTCTATTTCGGGAGTTAACTGCTCTAGTTCATCATAATGTGGATAGATATCATTTTCTCCATGGTCCTTACCTATATCTTGATTTGCGGTTGTTAGTTCTCCCTGAACTTTTGAGGTATCACTTGTTTCCTGAGTAGTCATTTGTGACGGATCAGCTTCACCTGATGTATCGACATCAGGACGTGTTCCTGCAGAGTAATCTACCGTATCATCTCCTATAGTAATATTCGTGGTAGATGGCGGCGCACCATTAACTGTAGGAACAGGTGAAGGAGGCATTGCCGTTACTTGCGAAGTGGGAAGATCTGCATTCGGACCTTGGTTAACAGGTCCAACAGGTGAAACCGTTGTTTCTCCTGCGCCCCCTTGTCCAGCATATCCTAAAGAAGGAGTATCATGTGGACCTGATGTTGGAGTAGTTTCTTGTCCAGCGCCTTCAGTCACTGGTTGATTTTCTATACCTGTAGGTTGTTGTATATTAGGGAAACTGCCTTTAAGTTCAGTCGATTCAGAGTTCATTGCTGAATTGATACTTGCAGGAGTAGTTTTAATTTTAGTGAATAATGGCAGTGGAGATGAAGCCATTAAGTCTTTTACACCTGTCTGTGAGCCATTTACTGAAATAGGACCGCTACCTTCAGATGATCCTCCGCCTCCTCCGGCTCCAGCCGCTTCCTTCATTTGCAAAGGAGCTGCTAAATTTGGATTTTCTTTCTTCTGAAGAGAGGGTTTATTGATTGAAAATCCGCTATCGAATTTTCCTTGTGCTACAGGAGTACTTTTATTTTGTAATGAATCCGCGAATTTAACACCGAAATCATCTGCTTCTTTTTCAAGGCCTTTATCATTATTAACATTGACTCCTTTTAATTGGGTAGTTGGCTGTACTCTTCCTTCCTTTTGTTGAACGATGTGACCGAGTTCGTGTCCTATTAGTTCTTGGCCTGCTCTGGTATTGGGTTTGAACTGACCTGGTGCAAAGTGAATATCAGATCCTTGCGCAAAGGCTAGAGCACCCATTTCCGTTGCCTTGCTAGATTCAGTATGAACATTGACCCCAGAAGGAATTATATCTGTGGCTTTTAATTGTGAAGGGGCGTCATTAATTGGACTAGGTTTTTCTGCTGCGTTGTCCTTTTTTTGGACGGCTTGATGTTGCTTATTGTTTTCATTGTCAATGTTAGCATCTTCTTTAAGCTGGACATTATTCCTTTTTAATTGAATTTCTTCTTCCTCTTCTTCATCTCCAATCATCAATTGAGCAGGATGATCGGACTTCATTTGGATATCTTCCTCTGATTTCTGTTGTGTTGTGTCTCCGCTTCCTCCGAATAATTGTCCTCCAGTAGCATTCCATACACCACCTAAGAAATCTCCAGCAGCATCTACACCTTCTCCAATTTTATCACCAGTACGTTCCATGATTCGTGGACCGGCAATTCGGTTAACTAATGGCGTGTCATCATTTTCGTTATTTCCGAATAACCAATAAGGCACAACATCGTCTATTAGATGTCCTGCTGTATCATCTGGGCCACTATAATTATAGGTTCCCATATTTGCATCATCGGTTACTAACTGCCCATTCGAATCGTATACCGCTTCGAAATTTCCACCATTAGTACTGACATATTTTCTATTACCAGCGCCATCAGCTCCATTTTGATGATAAATAGACTGGTTATCAGGAAGTCGTCTCCAATTAGGATCGTCTACAGGTTCTTGCTGTGGCGCTTGATTAAACTGATTCCGATCGTAATGATCTTGTTTGTAATCATCTATTGCACCGCCAATGCCGAAAGTCCAATCGAATTTTTGAACGACTGGTTCTTGTGTTTCTTGTTTTAGTTGAAATGGGGTGATTGTTTCTTCAGCGGGAGATGGTGATTGACTCTCCTTTAATTGCGCACTGTCTTCGAATTTTCCTTGATGTGTATTGCCTCGAACATCCTCATCTACCATGTTACGAGCCATTTCAAAACCACCTCGAATTGTTTGGTTCAAATCTTCCCAACCTGCTTTAACAGATTCTACTGTTAATGGTGGATCGAGTCCGAGTAACTGAGAAATTTCAGCTAACATCACATCGCCTATATCTTCAAGAGAGTCGATACTATTAACGAATTCTCTAAACTCTTCGATCTTCGTGGATATAAAATCCATTTGTTCGTCTAGAACCTGAGTTAGCGTGTGTAAAAATGTTCCAAGTTCAGTTGCGTTTTCTCGCATTGCTTGGATTGCACCGAAACCCATTTCCTTGACTTCATTAATAGCAGTATTGAGATTTTCAATAATTAAATTGACACCACCTTCTGCGAGATCTTCCATAAAACCTGGAACCATCGGAATATCTCCTACCGATACTTCTGGCAATTCAAGGCTTTGAAGTGTTTTTTCTGCGCTGTCCAAAAACTCATGTAGAGAAACTGTTTTTTCTTCTGCACTGGTAATAAAGGGTTGTGTCTGCTGAATGCCTTGCAATTGACCTAATAAATAATCAAGTCCTTTGATCATACCACTTTTTAACAATGGCAGTGCTTCTTGATCAGTAAGTTTTTCACTTAATTCATTCACATTATCCAGCACAAATTCAAGTTGGTCTGCTGTTCCATCTAAAATTCCAGTTCCTAAGTTATAAGCGCCTTCTATTTTATTAAGTTCAGCAAGTATAATTTGTGCAGCGACTTCTCTCGGAAGAGAAGTTTCGCCATCTTTTTTCTGAATTGTTCCATCGCTATCCATTTTAGGTTGAGCAGGATCACCTGATGAAGTTACAGCACCAACAGCATTTCCGCCCCATACACCAGCCCAAGCAATAATAACGTTTTGAGCTAATTCGGAAAACAAATGTTTTCTTTTAACGATGTTTTTACCAACTCGCATGAATTGGCCTATAACGGAACCATTAGCAAGTCCACCGGTTCCCATATCTAATCCAGTCAGAATGAAATCTAAGCCATCCATCATTAGATTTGCATCGTAACCGGCGAAAACGTCTTCGTAAGCTTTTTTCTCATCTGGAGTGCTCGCTAAAGAATTCATCCCCATGATAGATTTAGCTAGTACGCAACCATCTATTATAGTTTGTGCAGTAAGCAAGCCAATACGGATCGATGATAACAATTCTGCAGTAGGTGCAGTTAGTGCAACTAATTCAACTCCCAAAACAGAGCCGATAGCAGCATCTTGGGCTAGTTCATCTATATACAATAAATGACCAACAACATTATTGAAAAGAACGACTGGCATCCGCAGCGCAATCATTATTTCAATAAACTCATCATTCGTGGGTTGAGCAGCTTGCAAGTCTCCGATCGTTTCCATTGTGTCTGCTGCGAATCCTGGTAACAATCCATATACAGGAATTAGTCTGAAGGGTTCAGCTACCGTCCTAGCTATATTTAATCCATTATCTGACCAGAATTTATCCCAGTCGACACCAGAATTTGGATCATTTTCAGTCGCTTGGTTTACCACCTGTTCTGGAGCTGGAGTCTCTACGGGTTCAGGCGTAGGAGCTGCACTGGGTGTCGGGATATCGCTTCCTATATTTTCTGTGCTTCCATCTGGTAAGCATACATTTTCTTCTAAGTTAGCCTGGTCTGAATTACTTTCATTAGGAACAGGCGCAGGCGTTGGCGCAGGTACAGGTACTGGAGTTGAATTATTAGGCGGAGCAGGAGTTGCATCTGCAGCAGGTGTCGGTCCGTGTCTTTGGATAACATCAAAGAATTGTGCAGTTTTTTGCTGCATTATCTTAGCGGAACCACTAAAAGATTTTGGATTATCGGAAGTAGAATCTTCCTCAAGTTTTAGTTGGGAAGTTGCTGAATCATTATCCGTTTCTGATTTTTGTTGAGCGGTAGGCGTATTTCCATAATTTCCACCTCCAGGTACCATATGAGGCAAAACGTCATATAGCACGTGACCTACAGGAGCAGTATCAGGATCATAATAATTATAGGTTCCTTGTCTATCTCCGCTATTTAACCAGTTGTTGGTATAAGTCCCATCTGGGTTTGGTTGGAGAATCGCTTCAAAAGAACCGCCTCTTGTATCGAAGGATAGAAATTTCTTATTTGGTGAAAATCCACTTGGCGCACCTTCAGGTTGATGAAAAACATTTTTTGCATCAGAAAGTAGTCTCCACTCCCTATTTTCATCATCTAAGTACAAATTACTCCCTCCTTCTACATATTCATACGATCCAGTAACACCTGTTACGCTATCTCTTAGAATTCCAGCTGGAAATCTATTTTGTACATTTCTTTCCCTATGATCATCCGTGGTAGAGTAAATGGCTGCTCCAGCTCCTATTCCTAGGGCGCCGCCTAAGGCAACAGCACCTAGTGCAAGAAGTGGAAAAAAGCCTTGAACAGGTTGTGACTCATTATTTGGGAATTGATAACCTTCTTTATAAGGCCCAATTTTCTTTTGGGTTACTTGTCCTAAAGAGGAATCATCAATTTTTGGTTTTGATATTTGTTGTTCTGGTTTAAAATTGGCAGCTTTTTCTCCCGCTATGTCAGCAGCTTTTTCCAATTTGGGATCATCGTTAACGGACATTCCATTAACTGAAGTAGTTGGCTTTACCTTTCCTTCGCGTTGTTGTTTAACATGTGCTAATTCATGGCCTAATAGTTTTTGACCACTTGAGGTAGTAGGATTGAATTGGCCAGGTGCAAAGTGAACCTTATTTCCTTGGGCAAATGCAAGTGCACCAGAATCTTTAGCTTTAGAAGAGTTAGCATTAATTTCTACGTTAGAAAAGTCAGCTCCTATACTTGCTTCCATCTTAGACATGACTTCAGCAGGAACACCATTACCAGATGTAGAAGATGATGCCGAAGAGGTGGAATTTCCTTCTTTCTTTTGTATTGGGTTATCATCATCACTACCACCGCCATCGCCTCCAGAAGCGGCACCATTTTCTTCTTCACCTTCATCATTAGGAGGTTCTGGGGAGTCATCTGCAAAGATTAAATCTACAGCAGGACCATCCATTATTTCTTCCTCTTTTTCATCCTCTTTGACAGTAGCATTTGCTTTAACTGTAGCGGAATCATTTTTTAGATCGGCACCGATAGGATCTGGGCTATTTTTTTGATCTACTTGATCGGTTAATTCTGCAGGGCTAAATTTTTGGTCCTTCTCTTCGTTTTCTACTTCTTCCTTTATGTGTTTTGGGTCTGCGGCTAAAAATAGGGGAGGAGGCGCAATGTATTCAGTTGCGAAAATCGTATCAGCTGATTCCATTTCATGAGCTACGGCTTTTGAAACAGCTTGTTTATCGTTATGTTCGTTGTTTTTATCCAAGTGGTTCTGGTCGAAAATAGTTTTTTTAAACTAGTCCTTTGGGGTTGGAATATAGTTTTAAACTATTGAAATTTCTAAGCCAGAATATTAAATTCTCTTTGGCATATCTTCTGTTTTCCGTTTAAGAATTCAATATAGGGGAAAGTTATGCTTAAGTCAATGATGACAATTAAAATAATTAGTGTATGTCTGTGAAAATCAAATAACCAGTGATGGTTTTTTGAATTTACCTGAATATTTTAAATGTTAAAAATTAATAATTTTCACTAAAAGGATTCTTGTTTTTTAGTTACACGAAAGATTGATGGGTATATATATGGCCTCTTAATGGTAAATAATAAAAACCTCTCAATAGAAATGTTAGTTATACTTTAAAAGGAGCATAATCTTCTTGTCTCTTACTTTTCTCATTGTTTTCATTTATCTGAAAGGCTATAGCATTGTTAGTTCCTTTATAGGAGTTTTGATTATTTTCTAATTTCAATTGGAAAGCTATTTTATGTTGGTGAATATTAGCTGCATCTGGTTTGAATGTCTTTCTCTGGGTTACTTCTTTAGCAGGATTTTCTTTAGATTCAGGATCCATTTTAGGTTGCACTACATGTTCTTTTAATCCATCCACCCTTACGTTTGTTGTATCAATATCTGGATACATAGGGTGTGCAGCAAGCGCATTATAAAGTTCCATTTCAATTTTGAATGTATCCATTTCCAAATTAGAAAGAACGGTTTCATCCGAAACATCTGAGAAAGGTTCTGCTAATATTTTTAGAATAATAGGTGTATATTTTGCTTTATTTTTCTGGGCTTCAAGGTAGAATGAATAGACGAAAACCATTCCGTCACTTCCTATGATTACCTTTTCAATTTCATCACAATATGTTTGTGCAAGACCTTCTTCAGCTGCATGAATCTGGTCCATAATATATTTAGCTTGACTTCTATACCCATTCGCTTCGAAATCAAATTGAGAAATAGTAGTAGAATCTTGACCGTCTAAAGTTTCAGCATTTGCATCGTCTGTTGCATGAGTTAATTCATGAATGATTAAGCCTCTGGAACTCAATTCAGAAATAATAATATTATTTCTAAGGTATAAAGTATCTGCAATGATTTTTCCATCAGTGCTATTCATACTAGCATAAAATCCAGAAGCGGAAACGCCTGTTTTTTCGATCATTTCAGCCTCAGTAAGCGCTTTTACTTTAACTTGGCCACTAGCAATATAATTTGCAGCGGGGTGTCCAGCAACCTTAGCCACTAAGTATGCGGTAGCAGTCTTTAAATTGTCTAAAATTGAACCCATTGAAGCATTCCGTACAGCAGCTGTAACTTCTTCGACAGCAATTCCATTTACATGAGCAAAATCATTGAGATCAGAAGTCTCCTTAGCCATTCCAAGTAGCTGTTCTAGTGGGTTTCTTTCTTGGTCAACTTCCTCGGATTCGTCTTCATGTTTTTGGATAGGAGCGTTAGAAAAACCTGAATGATTTAAGTAAAGATTATCAGTATTTAATTTAGGTTGAACAGTATTTTGCGAAGCAAATTTCTTTCCGAAATCGTCGGCTTCTAATTCGAGTGCTGGGTCATCATTAACAGGATTTCCTTTGGTGTGAATTGTTGGCTGCACCCTTCCCTCTTTTTGTTGCTGTACATGTGCTAATTCATGCCCTATTAATTCTTGGCCGCTTTGCATGTCGGGTTTAAACTGACCTGGTGCAAAATGAATGTCTGATCCTTGGGCAAATGCGAGGGCTCCCATTTCGCTAGCTTGCGATGAGTTAGTATGAACATTTACATCAGATGGGATTGCCGGTTTTTGTTGAATAATATCGTTTGAAGGATTATTAGATTTTTGAGATGCTAATTTGTGTTGAACTGGATTATTAGTATTCTGCTGATCACGAGACTTCTCTTGTACTACAAAATCATCGCCATCTTCATAATCTGAAGAGTCAATTGGTAAAGCATCAGTAGCAGAATCAGTAGCAATTTCGACTAATGCAACTCCTGTTCTAATGGCTCGTGCGCAAATATTCAAGTTTTGAGTCGTCCAATCAATGCTCCTGAGGAGGAAAACATGGTTTCTTGTAGTCCTTTGAATTTCGCTAGCTAAAGTTCCAACACCTTGGACTGTAGTGCCATTTCTTAATTGTAAAATAATTCCATCCGAGCTCTCTATTATGGCTTGGAATGCTCTTGTCGCATCTCTTATCACTACTTCAGCATCACCTGCGGTCATACTTCTTGCTATACCACCACTGTCTGCTGCTCGTTTTAATTCAAGACAATTTTCTTCTAGAATTCTCCAAACAGCACCATTTTCAACTCCTGCTTCGCCAGCAACTTCAGCAACTCGAGCTCCATATTTTCCAATTCCTCTAACTCCAGCTATAACGTCTTCAGTAGATCCGGATAATTTTAATAAAGAATGATCTAATTTTGGCAATTGGTCAATAAGTGCAGTAAGCCTTTCTGCGCTAAGCATACCATGTTCAGCCCCCCCGGGTAATCTCGGAAATGGAGTTTCACCAGGCCTTTCTGTCACAAATCTCCGGACACCCCCGCCCGAAAAATATCCACCTTCTTCGGCTGCATTTATTAACGCTTGAGAATTGCCAATTTCTTCAGCCAAACTACGCTGAGCAACTTGATCACCGCTCTCAATCGCTGTATCCAATTGTCCCCACAAGGAATCAATTCTTTGAGACAACCTTCTAATTTCACCACTAGATAATGGTCTGTAATTAAATTCAGGAATACCTAAATCTTCCATAGTTTCTCTGATTGATTGGGCCATTTCATCATTATTATGTTCAACTGCCTCCCACACTCTTCTATTCCAAATTAGTTGCTCTTGATTAGTTGCCTGAATTCTTGCAACTTCTTCACGCATAGCAGCTGGAAGCGTATCATATGCATGAATCCTTCTAGGATCAGTAAACATGCCCATTAACAATACCCTATCTAGGACGCTTGGACTATTTTCTATACCTAATCTTCTAGCAATATATTCCATTGCTTGTTGTCTTGCAGAAGCAGCATTAGCTCCAGTAAAGGACATATCCAGGTCATTAGAAAAATTACCTCTAGTACCTGTAGCCACAACGTCGCCTTCTAACTCTTCTCTTACGAATCTCTGTAAATCTGCAAATATGCTTTCTCGGAATTCCATAAGTCGAGCTCCTGCGGGGCCTCCATCAGGTAATGTTTTTACCAGATTATCCCAACCGCACCTCCGTAAAACTTCTGTTGGTCCAAGTCTCTCAATAGCTTCTGATGTTAATTGTGACGCAAAATCTCTACTTATTGTTCCTTCAGAAATAGCAGTACTCATATCCGCCAAAGCTTGTTCAATGGACCTTTCAGTCGCCCAGCTTGTTTCCATAGGAGAGCCAATAGTTCTGATTGTTGAATCTCCAGCTTCTCCAAGCCCGAGTTCTTCAGCTTGTCTTAGTCGTTGTAGTAAGCTTTCAGCAACCTCATCACCTAAGCTTCCAGAACGGATTATATCACTTAGTTCTTCAACTGATCTTCCTGTTTTTCTCATGGTTTCTTCGACTCCTAATTCAGCAATTCCTCTTTGTATAGCTTCAGCACTTTCTCGAGCTGTTAGCTCACCCATATTTTCTAAAATATGAGCTGCACTTCGAGTCATTAATGCAGTCTCTAATCGTGCTGCGGATCTTAATGCCATAGCACCTCGCACACCAGGAGTGGCTACATCAACAAATGCAAAAACACTATCGACAATTGCCTGAAGCAAAGCAGCATTGACCTGTCCATCTTCGACTAGCTGTGATTCATGACTTGCTGCGGAATCGTTAGCAGTGTCTAAATCTTCCCAGTTTTCCCATGAACTAATTGCTTGGGCACCACTTATTCCAATTCCTACCCCTAACCAAAATCCAGTCGCAAAACCACCTGTTGCCAATTCAGAAACTATAAATGCCGCAGCGGATGCAGTTCCAAGACCTAACGCAATCCAGAATTCCCTGGTTTCATGATCGCCAATTACATCTCTTGCTACTGATTTATTAAAATCATTACTCCAATCGACTTCACTTGGACCTGTTTTTATACCGGAATACAATTGATTATGGATAGGAACAAGATCTCTCCAATCTAAATCAAGAGAATCTATCTTAGGTAGCGTTAATTGTCCATTTCTTTCCAAATCAGTTAAAAGTCTTGATGCAGTTTCACGAGCTGTTTCAGGGTTATCTTCTGATAAATTACTTAGATTATCACCTCCCGAAGAAAAAGCCGCATAGACCGCTGGGCTTTGTGAAGTTATAGCATTAATTGCTGCAACAGATTTATCCCATTCTACCTTTGTTTCTTCCCAAGTTTTGGCGGGATCTTCATCAGTATCTGGATGAGTTGAGTATGTTGGTCTTAATGTTGGATTAAATAAAGCATGTGAAACGCCACTGCCTGAAACTGAACCACCCCTATCAACTGTCATCCAACGACGATACCCTACGTGAACTTGTCTTAATAGTCGTTGGGCTTCTATTAATCTTTGAGTCTCTGAAGCTAAATATTGAGTTTCTTCCCATCTCAACCTTTGTTCTATTTCTGCAGTTGGACTTTCTTCTGTGTTGGAATTACGCAGTCCAAGCCGAACCATTTCATCTTGAGCGTAGAGTATATTTGCTCTTATATAATCTTTTGCAGTTTCTTGAACGTCTGAACTGAAATTGTCTCTTAAGTCACCTAATGCTCGTATATTACTAGGGTCCATTCCTCTTTCAATACAATTATCCCATCGGGTATTGTTTGCTTCATTTGCACCAACTTCGGCAATATTTTCTCCAAAAGAATTCCAAATTCTTTCTAGAGCAACTTCGTCCCAAGGTGATATCCACCATTGCTCTAGAATTTTATCAACAAAAACCATTCGTTGAGCTGTAGTAGCAGAAGAAAAATTAGTTATTGCTCTTATACTGCTAATATCTCCTGTTCTGATAGCGTCAGCCATATTCTCACTATTTCTGGTAGCCATTCGAGCATTTACCCTTGCATGATCTGCAGGGGTGATAGTTGGTGGAGTCATTGAGTCATAACCCCCAATCATTTGAATAGGATTGACTTTATTTTGGATAACTCCGTTACTGGAAGATCTATGAATATTACTTTTTATTGAATCATTAGATTTTAATTGGGTTGCATTATTTTGTGCAACTTTAGCGCCCATTTCATCTGCTTCTTTTTCCAAACCTGGATCATCATTGACATCCATTCCTTTATGCTGAACAGTAGGTTTTACTCTTCCTTCTCGTTGTTGCACAACATGTGTTAACTCATGCCCGATTAGTTCTTGGCCACTCTGGGTATTAGGCTTAAATTGGCCTGGAGCAAAATGAACATCATTGCCTTGAGCGTAGGCTAGTGCTCCTGCTTCTGTGGCTTTTGAGGAGTTTTCATGAATATTGACGTTAGAAAAGCTGGTCCCAAATGAATCCTCCATTTTCTGCATAACATTGGAACCGTCAATGTGAAAGGCATTGTCAGGACTATTGTCAGGTTTGCTAAATTTGTATTGAACTGAGTCAGGATCATCATCACTTTTGTCGACAGTTACCTCATAGGGGCGTTGAACATCTGTTATTGTTATATGACTGCCATGATTAGTGTGATATTTAGTATGTTCTTCTTCTGCTGTTGTTTCAATATGATTTAGAACACTATCAATATCAGCTACGGTCTTTCCTATCAATCCTTTGTGGGAGTCTTTATATTGTACAAGGTCAATAGCTTTGTGGCCTTCTTCATGAACGTCTAATTCAGAATAGAAATCTGTCCAAGATTTTACAATTTTTTTATAATAAGCTTGATCAGGTTCATTTTTATCGTTGGCCAATGCTTTTACATTTGGGAGATCAGTCCAAATGGGCATGCGTTTTGTTATTATTACAATTAAATCTACCCTTGCTGTATCTTTTAAATGTGGGCTAGTAGAAATGCTAAAAACAGTAGTAATGCTTCCAGATTCTTTTTGTCTTGAAGTTTTAACTTCCTGAGTTATCTGTTTAATGACATCTCTGAGTTTTCCTGAAACATTATAATTGTTGTTATCAAATGCAAATTTTGAAGTAGCTTGTTTTATAATGGATGTAGAAGGAACCTCTTTTACTTCATTTTCTTCTTCCTGATCAGATAACTGAATTGTTTGATTATTTAATTTAAATTGTTGCGGTGCATTAATAGTATTGTTAGCTGATTTCTCATTGGTATTTTCTGGAATTATACTTTGAGAATTTGAAACTTCTACTAAGTTTAGATTTTGTTCTATTAATTTATATTGACCTGTATTGCCACCACTTCCAGCATTGCCATTATTTTGATCTCCACCCTGCCCATGCATTTCATCATAGCTATAACCTGGAGAGCCTGAGCCGCCACTTCTAGATCCACCCATTGTTTTTTCCCATTCTTCTCGAGTAATTGTCCCAGTTTTAGTAAATGGTGGAAGACTTAAATTAATACCTTCTGTTTTAATCTCGGCAGACCCAACTTGTTGGCCTGAAATTAAATCTACCCCTGCTTTTATTGGAATTTCTATAGTGCCTAGGGGGGCTTTTGTTAGCTCAAATTTAGCAAAAGTACCATCGGATATGGGTGTGTAATAGGTCAATTTTATTCCACCACTTGCTTCTACTCCAACCTTCATACTTACATCTAGGCTTATCACACCTTCAATCATGTCTCCATCCGGATTCCAACTAGCAGATCCAGAAAGTCCAAACGAAGTACCAATGGATCCTGTAATGTTGAGGTATCCTAAAGCAGCAATATGTGCAATTGAAGCACCTGCATAAATTCCAAGACCTACTTCTCCTTCAGCTTTGGCCGTGAGATCAGCAGATCCAGATAAACTCGCTTGTCTTCCTTCCTCTCTAAAAGGTGGAATTACAAATTTCCCCACACTAAATGAGCCCTTTACACCAGCAGACAGCTCAGCACCAACTTCAGCAGTTGCGATCATACCACCAGGTCCATAAGGGATTGTAATAGGTGGCATTTTCTTTGACCAGCCTCCCTCGCTTGGCTTGTTCATCATGTTAGGTCCTTTTCCTGGTGGAAATTTGGCTGCAGTGTAGGAAAATTCAGCTCCAGCCATCGGATTAAGAGAAATTTTTATTTTTTGGTCATTGTCCATTGGCAATGGAATCTCGACTTCATTTATTGGAAAATCATCTGCATCATCATTTTCTTCAGGATCTTTTTTCTGAACTATTACCCTGTTTGTGTTGAATTTTCCTTGTGCAGTTTCATCTGATTGCGTTCCTGTGGGATTTTGACTTGATAGATTATTTTGGATAAAAGTGTACCTCGCTGGGGATCGTTGTCTTAGGGCTACAGTATTGTGCGTAAATGCTCTAATACTTTCAGCCATATCTTCAGCTGGGTTTGAAATTGAATAGAGTGAAATTGGTTGCTCTCTTATACTAGAACTGTTCCAATTTTGTCTGGTAATTTTTGCATTTTCAGGTGGGGCAGTGCTATTCTGAATTGCGGCAGCAACCTCTGCATTTTGTATATCATAAAGCTGGCCATTAATCCATCCAACCGCTCTATTAAAATTATTTCCAAATTCATGATCACTGGCAAAACTTTGTTCTACTAGACCATGGCCTAATTCATGTGTGATAATCGATTCCACATAATCATTTCGCTGTTCATCATTCTGAACTTCTTGAAGGCTTGAATCGCCACCTTCCACAGATCTAGAAGTAGCTTGTCTGAGATTTGAAGAAGCTGTAGAAAAGTCTTCATGAATTAATAAATGACCTGCAGAATATGAGGCTCCAGTTCTAACTGGTACAACTGTTCCTTCACTTAAATTATAATCAACTTTAAAAAAAACAATTTCTGATATAGGAGGTAAACTATTAAAATTAGATGAAAAATTTTGCAAGGAATTTGCAATTGCTTGCCATTTCGGGTCATTATCTGGTAATATCCAAGGTTCCCAATTAGCCTCTCTAAGCATCTCTAATATTCGATCCTGAGTTAGATCTCTATTACTTCCTCTGTATCTATAAATTTTAGCAGCTTGATCTTCGATTGTTCCTTGTCTAACTGAGCCCACAGAAAAATGGGTGCTGAAATAGGATTGAGCCTCATGTAAGGTCTGAATTGGGCTCTCAGTGTCAACACTTCGCTGGATTAGAGAAGAATCATAATTAGTATTATTTGGGGATGTTTTTCTTTGTATTGGAGCTGTTGAATGAGCAGCTTTTGTACCTAATTTATCAGCTTCTTGTTCTAGTCCGGCATCATCATTTATTGACATTCCATTTACTGACTTATTAGGTTTTACGCGGCCCTCCCTCTGTTGTACAACATGTGTAAGTTCATGACCTATTAATTCTTGGCCATCATTGGAATTTGGATTGAATTGTCCTGGTGCAAAATCAATAGAATCTCCCTGTGTGTATGCCAGTGCGCCAACTTCAGTAGCTTTTGAAGAATTTGTATTTATTTTGACATTGGAAAAGTTCGCATTCAAGGTAGTCTCCATTTTCGCCATAACCTGATTGGGAATCGTATTCTCTGTTGCTCCATTTTCAATGGAGGATGCTTCAGATGATTTTTTTTGAACAGGATTTTCATCATCTCCGACTCCACTTGTACCTCCTCCTGCAGCTCCATTTTCGCCTGATTCTTCATCGGAAGGTGGTTCTAATGGTGCATCTGCAAAAATTATTTCTGTAGAAATTGAATCCTTAATTTCTTCTTCATCATCTTCTTTCTTTTTTTTAGGAGCAGGTGTTAGGTCTGTATTACTTAGCGGTGCTACTTTCTCTTGTACTGGTTCAGGTGTAATTTCATTTTGAGGTTTTTCCTCGATAACTTCTTCGGTTTTTCTGGAGTCGATAGTGTGTGTAGGATCCGAGCTTTCGAATAGAATCGGAGGTTTAGCATATGCAGTCGCATATATAACTTCTGATTGTTCAAGTTCATGGGCAACTGATCTAGTTACCGAACTATCGGGTGACTTATCTTGGTTTTTTTCCATTTGGTATGGTTAACTCCAAATTGGATTTGCAGGTCAGCGATTATTTTGGGGTTAAAATAAACGTCAAAGCTGAAAAAGGGGCAAATCAAAATTATATCATTAAAATTGTATTATTGATTGATAATCAAGTTAAAGGATTTATTTAATGATGTCAAGCGACTGCTTTATTTTAACTAAAAAACAAAATGAGCTTTTATGGATTGGTCAGTATCTTAATCTGTCCAATCTGTAAAATCGTCATTATTCATTCCAGTATCGTCTATGGCTTGATTATAGCCATCTTGTAATTCGTTAAGTCTGTTTTGTTCAGACTCTGAAAGGTTGTCCTGCTCTAATAAGGCATTAATCTCGTCATTGGCTTCAGCAATCTCATCCATTACTGCGGCCGCTTCTGAAATAACTTCGGAAGCTGCAGCCTGAGCATCTGAGATCATGCCAGCAATAGCGGATGGGTTCATAGCCCCTGCTCCGATCATAACTGTAAAACAGCCCATAACTATACTGCCACCATGTATTGTCATATCACCAACTTTGGCTAGGGGAGTTCCATTAACCATCACTTTATTCGTTGCACAAGCAGGTGAAATAGAATCTGGCGGGCCTACGCAAGTACACATAGATCCAGAACCTGCTGCTGGTAAGCCACCTATGAGACAAGGTTTACCCATGATAGGCATAATAATAGGGCCTCCCACATGCGGAATTGGTGGAACTCCAGGCGTTACCATGGGACATACATGCATATCAGTTAATCGAGCTGCGAACATTTCTTTAAATTTTCTTTAAATATATGGCATATTTTACCGAAGATGCAACACTTCATTTGTATTTGATTAATAATTAGTATAAATTTATCGGGTCATAGCAATTTTAACCCAATTGCCTTGATTGTTTATAGACCCGAAAAATATGTTGAAAATAAAAAACCCTTATCCGGGTTTTCATGACGGAATTCATAGAGCTTATGATGTAGACGAATCTTCCCTGTTTTATGGACGAGATCAGGATATTTCTAATATTAAACTTAGATTAAGACAAAACAGATTAGTCGCATTGCTTTCTGCTAGTAAGGCTGGAAAAACCAGTTTTCTAAGGGCTGGAGTAATGGCTAATTTCGACAAGAACCTATTTAATGGTATCAATGGTCCGCGATGGAAAAGTGTATATTTCACACCAGAGCATGATCCTGTTCTGAGTATGGCAAGAGCCATCGTAAATCCAAAATCATTTCTAAGTGAAAAAATTAAACCAAGTATGGAAGAGGAAGTCCTCCGAAAACTTGAAAAGAACGATTACGGATTAGTTAGAGTTGCAGAAGATATTATAGGAGATCAAGCTTATAATTTACTGATGGTAGTTGATGATTTTGCAGATTTATTTACACGAAAAGTAAATAGCAAAAGATGCGATCAATTTGTAAACCTGATTTCGAAGGCTATTAAAACTCCGAATTTAGGTTTCTATTGTATTATCTCTATGAATCTAGAAGACCTCTCTCTTAAAAGTTTAAAGGAATACGAGGATTTATATAAGAGCATTATGAAGGGGAATTATCAACTTCGATTGCTAGATCAGATGGGCCTCAAAGACGCTATAGAAATTCCAGCAAAAATTGAGAAATCGGAAGTTGATGAGCAGTTAAGCCTGCAACTTATCGAAGAGTTAATATCAGATGCGGATCAACTTAGGAAGCTTCAGATTTATATGTCTAAAACATGGTTTGAATGGAAAAAAAATCATAAGAACAAAATCATAGATGTTAATCATTTTCTTAAAGCCACTGGACAAAGACAGAAAGTCGGATTGCAGAAAAATAGGAAAGGAAGTTCATCTGGGATTAAAATTAAAGGAGAAGGGGATTCAACATTTAACCCTCAGACTTCAGGAAACTTAATGACAGGATCGATCGCTGACGATTATGAATCTTTAGATGGAAATCAACAAGGTGTCGTCGCTAGAATTCTCCAAGTATTACTAAAGCGAGGAGAGTATAATAATGTAGAATCTATTTCTAAAGATTTAGATCTAATGGCTAAAATTGTTAATATTTCTAGCAATGAACTTATAAAAATAACGAATGATGTTCCTTCGATATTGAGCATAGAAAGAAAGCAAGTTGTCGTTACGAATACAGAGGCTGTAGGTGAATGGGATAAGAGTATAACATTTATAGAAAATGAAGAGGATGCTGTAGAAAACTATAAATCTATTGCTGATGCTTCGATTCTACATTATATAGATGGAATAGATATTGATTCTGTTTATAGCAAGGAGCAATACGAAAAAGTGAAAATATGGTATGATGAATATTTGCCTTCTGAAGAATGGGCACTTTTATATCATAAGCAATATGAATTAGCAGTAGATTTTATAGGAAAACTTGAAACCATGTATGGCCCGGTTTCGGCACCTAAGAAAAAATTGAAACCTTCAGGTCGTAAAGCGCCAATCAAGGTCGGCAAGCCTGCTATGAAATTGACCATTAAAAAAAATGAAGAAGTTCCAGTAGAAGATTCGGCTCCGGAATTAGATGAAGTGGTAGAAGTTCTTGAAGAAAAAAATATAGAACCAAGTCCTGTTACATCTAAAAAAATTATTTTTAAAGGTAAAGGAGGTGAAGAAAATGAGACTGTAAAAAAGAAAATTGTTATAAAGAAAAAATAGAATTCTAAATAAATTACTAGTTTAGGGTTCTTCAAATGCACATTTGTGATTCATTTTAAAAAACCAAAAAATAAAGATGGGAGACAAACCTAAAAAGTCCCAAAAATTAAAGTTAGAAAATACTGGTGGGCAAAAAGAACACTGGGATGATACTTTTAGACTTATGTCATGGTGGGATGCAGATAGAGTAAAGGATGCCAAAGTGATGGTGGTAGGTGCAGGTGCGCTTGGGAATGAGGTATTGAAAAACTTAGCTTTAATGAATGTCGGGTCTATCTTTATTGTAGATTTTGATACGATAGAATATGCTAATCTTTGTAGATCTGTTCTGTTTCGGACGGAAGATATCAACAAGAATAGATTCAAATGTGAAATTGCTGGAGATCGAATTAAAGATATTAATCCAAATGTTAAAGTCCAAACTATTAACGGTGATATAATGATCGATGTAGGGCTTGGAGTTATGCGAAGAATGGATGTGATTATCGGTTGCCTGGATAATAGAATTGCTAGGTTGTTTATTAATCGATACGCCTATAAAGTTGGGAAAGTATGGATAGATGGAGCAATTGAGAATTTATCAGGACAGCTGAATGTGTATAAAAATGGGAAGAGTTGCTACGAATGTGCATTAACGAATGTAGACTGGGAGAATATTAGATTCAAGATGGGATGTGCAGATATTGCACAAAGAAATTCTACGCAAGGTAGAGTGCCTACTACACCTATTTCCTCTTCTATTATTGCTGCCATGCAAGTTCAGGAAGCTATCAAGGTTATTCATGGGAATGAGAAACAGTCGATGGCAGGAGAACAGTTCAAATATGACGGAATGAATAACTGGATTATTCAATTTCAATCAGAACCAGTAAGAGAAGAATGTGATAGTCATTATGAGATAAAAGAAGAGGAGTTAACGCATGCGAAAGAGCTTCGGAGTGATATGAAAATCGGTGATTGTCTTACTTGGCTGGAGAAACACTTTGACGATAAAGAAATAAGTATTCAATTAAATTATAAGATCATTCTGGAAATTGCATCGATGAATTCTGAAATTTCACATGACATTGTGATTCCAGAACCACATTTTTCAGATCACATGCAGACGCCTTATCAGAAGGAGCCAGGCGAGCCGATAGGAATTACGAAATATGTGGATATGATCGATAAGGATTTTCCAAACTTAGAAATGACATTAAAAGAGGTAGGAATTCCGCCTCTTCATATTCTAACAGTGGAAACAAGCGAGGATACTTATTTTGTAGAATTAACAGGAGATGAATCGTTTTTAAATTTTAAATAAATATATTTATCAAAAAACCTTATTTAAGCATACAAAACCAATCAAATTATGTCTAACTCGGAAGTAATGGGAATAGTCGTTAGGGTAATGCCTAGCGGAGATGAATTAGAAGTAGAATTGCCCATCTATTCTACTGGAAAAGAGATTAAAGAGGAGCTTCTAGCAGCTGAAGTAGCTCCAAGAGTGGATCCAGAAGGAAACCCTTATGTTTATGATCTAATATTTAAAAGGAAGAATGTATCTATAGGCGATAGCAAAACCTTATTTGACCTACAAATTCAAGAAGGGGATACACTATATCTAGCACCTCGTTTAGTACCAGGAGGTAAGTAGTTATTTATATTCGGCTATTGCGTTGAATCATTTTTTACTTTAAATTAAGGATCATGTCCAGCAAACCAACATATGATTTTAAATCGGATTTTTTTAAGAAGAATCCCTTTTATAAAAGATTAGCGAAAGATCACCTTTCACTTTTTGAAATAGAAAGTGACGTCGTCAAATGGGAGGTTGTTAATACTAGAGGTGCCTTAAAAATTCCTTGTGAGTACCATTTTCATTTCTATATCAAAAGTATAGTAGGTACAAATCCGGATTTGTCGCCAGTTTTTGGAAAACATCACATTGCGAAGGTCACCTTCCCTCCAAAGTACCCTATAGAACCGCCAGAACTTTATATGCAGACTGATTTATGGCATCCGAACATAAAATCAGAAGGTAAGTATAAAGGCAGAATATGCGGAAATACGAAAGGATTTGGGTTAGGGTATGATCTATACTTATTAGTCATTAGAATTGGTGAAATATTACAATTTAAGCAATACCATTCAGAGAATACACCTCCATTTCCAGAGGATATCAAGGCTGCAAGATGGGTCTTAGAATATGCTGAACCTAATGGAATAGTAAACAAGTATAAAGATATAGCAATCGATGATACGCCACTGGTTAATATAGACTATTCGAAAGATAGAAAACCAGCAGACAATGAACCTATTAAGGAAGAACCGCCGAGAATAAAATCTGTCGATGTTGCTCCAAGAAAAGTGGAAACTAAAATAATCGAGGAACCAGTCATAAGTGAAAAAGAGAACAAAAAGCCAGATGCTATTCCAGGCAAAATGAAAATAAATATTGTAGCGAAAAAAGCTGCAGGAAAAAAGAAAATTGTGATCCAGAAAAAGAACAAGTAGTGCTTATTCCCAAAGTCCAAATTATCAATTGATGAACATCAAAAAGTCTATTACTTTATTAGCATGTATGCTATTCTCGCAGATTTTGGTATATAGCCAGGATCAAGTAAGAATCATGGATGCTGCAGATGAATCGGCAGGAAGATTTAAGACTCAGCTCTATTTATTAGAAGATGGTCGCTTAGTTAAATTAAAAGGAAATGCTCCTCAAATAATTGCAAAAGGTGACCAAGCAGAATTAGTTCTCCGCATTAAAGATTTAAGATGGTTCGAAGACAAGGAGATTTCAAATGCTGTGGAAATAGATCGCTCAGATATAGAGCTAAGTGATACCAGAGGAATGCAAATTGCATCATCGCCCACCAGTTATGTTTTAGAACCTAAACCGGATTCTGAAGCAGATATCAAATTTCGAGTCTTAAAAAATGGTCAGTTTTCATTAATAATTCCATTTACAGCAGGAAAATTAGAAGGCCAATATGTGCAGATCTTCGAAATGGAAGGTGTGTCGGGGGCTAGTAGTAATAACGCTCCGATAGGTGCTATAGCAGACCTAAAAAAAGAATGGAAGGAAATCGATAAAAAAGATGAAGATGCAGTTCAGAGTTTTATTAATAAATATGAAAACAATGAAATAGCAATAGAGGAAAGACTTATTGCTGTTGCGGAAAGAACCTTAATGCGAATCCAGAAGAGGGAAGTTATAGATGAAGAGAAAGAGGAAGCGTTATGGGAAGCAATAGGAGATAGTAAAGATCCCGATTTATTAAACGATTTTTTAGAGCAATTTCCTGATTCTAAATATGCTGAAGCTGCTAAGGCTAAGTTAGGACTTGATGCTGATGTGTTAATAACATCCGGTAATGAAAGTCGTAGAATGAATAATACCTTAACCAAAGCTGATGATAATATCTTTCACTTGGATTTATCTCACTTAGGTGAAGTTGAAATTAAGGTTTCTCACCCTGATGAAATAGAAATCTTTAAAAACGGGGGAAACTTATTTGACCTAAAGGTTAAAGGAAGCAAGAAATATGAGATTAATGTATTAGAAGTTAAAACTGGAGACAAGTTTGATTTTGACCTTGATAATAGATTTGAAGCAAAATTAGACCGTAACGGAAAAGATTTTATTCTGACAGTTCAAGGTGGTGTTTCTCCTTATACTATTGAGTTTTATAAAGATGATGAAGAAACGTCATTGTTAGAGGCAAGATTCGAAGGGCTTAATCCGAATGCAGTTGGAGAAATATCTGTAGATAATCAAATGTTAAGTGCTTCAGGAATGGATGGTACATATACGAAACTAACTATTCGTGACTTTACGACACAAGCAGTCTCTACGTTTCCTATCGATGTTACAGTGACTCCGAAAAGATTTTCTAGTAATTTAATTATCGGCTTACTGCTTGGTGGATTAATTATAGGAGGGGTAGTTATGTATCTTTATAATAAAAGGAAAAAGAGTACCCAAAAGGCATATCGGGAAAAGGCGAAAGTATTTCAGCAAACTCAAAAATTCCAACAAATCGCTACACCTGAGCCAGTTGCGAAAGAACCGAAAGTAGTTAAAGCTGCACAGAAAATGCCTAAAAAAATAACGATTACAAAACCTGTGAAAAAATTTGTTCCCGCTAATGGTGGAAGCAACACATTTGTATCTTCAGGAAAAATGAAGATAACAAAACGGGAAGCTAAAGGCGGTAGACTTTCTGGTGAGGAATTTAGAGAGGTGCTTAAGAATGGGAAGTATGCGTTTTTGGATCTAAATGAACTGTGGCCTGATTCTGCAATAAAAGAGTTATACCTAAGTAATGAATGTATCAAAGCTTTAGGTAAATTTCTAAAAGAAGAAAATCTAGATAAGGTCGTTACGGAGATGGAAGGAGCAATTCCTGAAGTAGGTGGTTTTCTAATGGGATATCATCAGTTAAATGAATCTGGACATATTCGAGTGACAATGGATGAGTTCGTTCCATTTGTACCGGAATATCATGATGTATTTAAAATTGAAATAGGTACTGCTACTCTTGTGCAAGAGTTAGGAGATGCACAAGATACACACCCTGATAAAGATGTAATAGGTTGGTTTCACACACACCCAGGTCATGGATTATTTCTTTCTAATTCTGATTTATCTGTACAGCGTCATTTTCCATTAAAATATCAGATTGCGATGGAGATTGATAGTTTGACAGAAACATTAGACACTGCGTTTTTTACGAGAAAAGAGGATGGGACTATAAATAATGTAGAACATAGAAAGAAAGGAGCTAACTGGTTTAGTTGGAAAAAAATCGAAAATATTTAGGCATTTCAGAAAGCATATGAAAATAAGAAACATCTTTCCAACACTTTTTTTGCTGATCTTAATAAGTTTAAGTTCTTATGCACAAGAAGAGGAACAAAGTGTAGAGCGTGCACAAATACTATCAGTTAATATTAATCAAGAAACAAATACGGTAGATGCCACGGTTCTAGCACCTAAAATTAACAATGCCGTATTCAATAGTACTACAGCTAAGTTTTCCGAACTAATCGATGGAAAGCGATATCCGATGAAATTTTTTCGTTTCGAAGAAATAGGAGGTCAAAATCAAGAAGTATATTCCATTTTGTTTGTCCTTGACTGGAGTGGAAGTATGAGAGAAGAGCAAAGATTGGTAAAGGCTAAGAAAGCTATTTTTAATACGATTCAGAGTATTTCACTACCTCCAGGATCAAAGTTTTATTTAACTGCGTTTCATGATGATATCTTTGAAAATGTAGAAGTTAATAAAAGTAATATTGAAGCGGAGCTTGAAAAGTATTATGTTCCACTACCGAGACAAGGAAAAGGAACTGATTTATATCGAGCGACTATAGTAAAGACCCAGGAAATGCAGAATTTCGAGGGGAATAAAATTATCCTCTTACTTTCTGATGGGGAGAATGATTTAATGATGAACCAGCATTACAAGAATACTGGAACAACTCCTCCTACACCCGCTGATGTATTCAATGTTGTTAGTGAGGAGGATGCAAAAAGTAATCTGGCATTTTACCCTATCGGATTAGGTAGTCGCGCGGATACCACATTTCTAAAAAGACTTCCGGAATTAACTCAGAACTCAAAAGATAGATACATCTATTCAGAAAGTCCTGATGATTTATTAAATATCTTTTTAACAGTAATAGCGCAGTATTCTGTGACTTACAGGGTTAAGTTGATTCCATCTAGGGAAAAAGAAGTTTTCAAAGGAGAGAGTAGAGAATTACAACTTGATTGGCAAGCTAAAGGTTTACCTACAGCCATGTTAGCATTTTACGATTATGCTGGTGGATCATTTATAGAACCCATTAACTTGGGAATTAGTCAAAGTACTTATACCACTACGTTTTGGTTGATATATATGTTGATCGGAGCAGGGATAGTAGGCGCACTATTAGCATTGTTAATGTACATGGTTCCATGGTTAAAGAAAAGGGAATTTAAGACTAAATATGTAATTCCTTATGTTCCTGAAAAAAATAAAATAAGAAGAGATCCTATTACGCAGGATGCTTTCGAAGAAGGAGATGATGTTGTTGTTAAATGTAAGCAAATGACGTCTTTAGAGACTTGGAATGCACTTGGACATTGTCCGAATTATCCTAACTGTATGGAATTTGCAGATCCATGTAATGGTTCTGGTGGGGAAGATATTCAAAGCAATTTCTTTTCTCAGCAAGGTGTATTTAGGGTGCTGAACTGGCTTTGGTTTGGAGCAACAGGAGGATTTGCTGCGTGGGTGCTATATGCTATAGTCCAAATAGTTAATGTGAATTGGCTATACAATTGGACTTCGTCCTATTTCAATTCTGAAGAAATGACTGCTCGGCTTCTCGAATTAAGAGGAGGAGAATCATTCTTAAAGAATATTCCAGAAATGGTAGACCAAACATTGATCGGTTTATTCATAGGTGTGTGTTTAATAATAGCCATAGCTGTAGTGGAAGAAAGAGGACACTCTAGAAAATTTTCATTTTGGAGAATATTTATAAGAGGAACGGTAGGTGTCTTTGTTTCCTTTTTAGTATTCTTTTCAGGATATATTTTTCAATATTTAGTATTGCCACAACCATTTTTAGCAGGGATAATAATCTGGGCTATTTTTGGAGTAGCTTTCGGAGCAATATTGTCCCTAAATTCAACTGTAGAAGCGAAAAAAGGTATAATAGGTGGTGTGATTTCATCCTTAGCTTCTTACTTAATTTATTATGGAATAAGCTACATTACTCCGGACGACGTGTTAGCAAAACTATTAAGTTTTATAGCGCTAGGTGGAGTACTAGGTGCACTGATAGTAACTGTACTTTCGAATCTAGAAGATTTCGAATTAATATATCTTTCTCCTCAGGAGTATACTGGAATGAAGAAGCCAATTAGTAAGTGGTTAAAAAAGGGAATGGAAATTTATATTGGTAGATCTTCTAAGTGCTATGTTTTTGTCAAATGGGAAGACGAGTATGTTGATGATCGGCATGCTAAATTAATATACCAAGGTGGAAGTGTTCATATTATACCTTTGTTTGAAACAATGGTTAATGGAGTTATAGTCCCCGAAAATCAGAAAACTGCATTGCAAGGCGATGATATTATCCAACTAGGACGGTATAGTATTTCTAGAATGCAGTATAAAGAAAAAAGAAGTTAGCAATGGGATTCAAACAACAAGTCTTCAGACTTATAGATGAAGACAACCAGGCAGGATTAAAAATAAATGATAGGATCGGTTCAGTCATCATGTTGCTGATCGTGTTAAGTATTGTGGCTGTTGTTGTACAATCGGAAGAATCTATTAATGAACAGTATTTTGATGTCTTTTTTTGGTTCGAAGTAATAGCTGTCGGTATTTTTACTATAGAGTACTTGGCTAGAGTATATACAGCTAGTTTAGCTTATCCTGAGTTAAGCAGAGGTAGAGCGATACTTAAGTATATCTTTTCTCCGATGGCTATAGTTGATTTTTTAGCCATCATGCCTTTTTATGTAGAGTTGGCAGCAAGCCATTTTGGATTAATAGGTGTATTAGATTTAAGATTCATAAGGGTTCTGAGGTTGATGAGATTATTGAGAATCTTTAAGTTGAATAGATATAATAGCTCCATGAAATTGATTGGAGATGTGATGAAAGAAGAGAAAGAGAAACTATTTATAACAGTCTTTATGACTGCTATTCTATTAGTCCTAGCAGCGGCATTAGTTTTCACAGTGGAGCATGAAGCTCAGCCGGAAAGTTTTCCCAATATATATGCTTCTATGTGGTGGGCCATAGCGACACTTACGACGGTTGGTTATGGAGATGTCTACCCGTCTACTGCTATGGGGAAAATCCTTGCAGGTGTTATTGCATTATTAGGTATAGGACTTGTAGCATTACCTACTGGTATTTTGTCAGGATCGTTTGTACAGGCAATCAATGAAGAAAAAGAGAAAAGAATAGAAGAAAGATCTGCTGAAATTGCTGCGGAAGTTGCTGAGGAAGCTATTCAAAACCATGAAGAAGAATTCGAACACATCACAATATGTCCTCATTGTGGTAAAGATATTCAAGAACATTAATGGAAGAAGAGTCTCAGGAAAGGAAAAATATTTTCAAGACTTGGCTAGAAACTTTACAACAGGAAAGTTGGCAACTAGAGCTTCTTATTTCAGGTCTAGCACTTTTTGGAATTTTTGAAGCAAAAGTTCTTTTAGATTCTTTAGAGTCTTATATCAGCATTCAATTTTTAAGAGGATCAGCACTTTTAGCTGTGAATATTTTTGTATTCCTGTTAAAGGGTAGTTGGTATATCTTCCTTATCAATCTGTTAATTCATATTGTATTAAGAGGTCTCTGGATCGGAGCTATTGGATTGCGATATGTTTCCCAAGATATTAATTATGATGAATTAAGGTTCTCGGCCTATTTCAAAAAATTATACACTAGAAGATACGAATCTTTTGATGATTATATAGAAGACCTTGAAAAGCTTTGTAGTGTTATATTTGCTTATACTTTTCTTCTATTTTTTATATTGATTTCGGCTTGTTTGTTTGTTGTTTGGCCGGTTGTGTTTTTGTCTTTTTTAGGAGAGCAAATTGGGGCATTGTTGGCATTGATCTACGTTCTCTTAGGAATGATTGTTTTTATTGATTTTATCTTCCTTAATCCATTCAAAAGAATGGAAGATAAATGGTTTTCCATAGTATATGGATTTATTTTTCGGGTATTCAGTACGATTACGCTCTCCTTTATCTTTAGACCATTACTACTTAACTTCCTAGATAATAAATTTACAAGAAAATTATTCTTGTTTTCTATTCCTTATGGCATTATCATAATTATCATATTGCCACAGTTGAGTGGAGAGACTATTTCCTATATTCCTAGTTTTAAAAATGAAAGTTTGAAATCACTAGCTTATAGTGAACATTCTATTAACCCCTACCTTTATGACGATCTTAGACCAGAGGGTAATGAAACGATTAATAGTTTTAGCATGAAGTCATTTCATGTTGATGGATCTATATTGGAGTTTTTTGTAAGACATATAAAAAAAGATGAAAACTACTTTAATGAGATAATGAATTATTCAAAATTAAATAGGACAGGGATTAATTCAATATTCAGGAAACGAAATAGTGAAGATTCAGTCTACATGGAAATGATGGATACCATGAAATCGCAAATTCATAATTTTATTATCGCAAAGAAGAAAAATGAAAATAATAAATCTGAGCAGTACTGGGATAATGAGAATAATTCTTTAACGATGTCCCAAGACTCTATGCGTAGAGAATACTATGCTGATAGGATTCGAGAGATAAATCAAGCTTTCGAAAAAATGAACAAGTATTTTATAGATGAACAGGAGGTAACAGAAGAAGTTTCTTGTCTTTTATCCTCACACTCTAATCTGGGAGAAAAGGGTTGGAATTGTTTCGTGAATATTGATTCATTACAAAATGGTGTCCATAAATTTAGGCTAGAAAGAGGATTGTATAATAGAACAAATAAGACCATAAGTAAGATGGTATTAGAAATTCCTTTTATATTAGATAAAAATTAACTTAAATAAATTATTATGACGCCTCCTGTAAAGTATGGATTGTTCTTCTTCTTGGTATCTTCAGGTATCACTTTAGTCCAATTTTTAGTAGCCAAAGAATCAATGTTTAGCCCAGTTCTGGGAATGGTCTTAAGTATTGGGCTTTCTATTTTGTTTATTGTTCTATCCATTAGAGCAGATAGAGATAATGAGCCTGGTTATACAATGGCAGAAGGAATTAAGGCAGGAATGATAACTTATGGTATTGGGACATTGCTATCAATGGCATTTATGTATGTGTTAGCGAATTTTATTGATCCATCTTTAGGAGATACAGCTATAGAGTTAAGTAAGGAGATTGCAGCTAAAACAGCAGAAACGGTAGCTAATTTTGGTGGATTAGATGAAGCCCAAAAAGCTGAAATGCTTTCAGAAATGGAAAACCAAGAAATCCCGAATCCTTTTTCTATTGTCCAGCTAGGTATTGGATGGGTTGTTAGTCTTATTTTTCCAGGCTTAATCATCTCATTGATAGCAGCAGCTATTATGAAAAAGAACTAAATATAAAAAAATATAAAAAAAAGGCTGCTTTACAGATGTAGAGCAGCCTTTTTTATTATTGGTATCTTTTCTTTTTAAAACTAATCATACAGCGTTCCGCTTCATCTCGATCTAACTCCATTCCGTCAGCCAATTCGAATAAATCTTCTCTAGAAGTTTCCTCCGTTATTGCTTGCTCTAAACAATATTTTTTAGCTAATATCTCTAATTTCTCCTTTCGGTGATCAGGTAAACCAAAGATTTCACCATAAGTATTTAAAATTCTAACTTCAGAAGCATCGACATCATAATCAGCTAAGGCCATTGCCCAACCTAATAGGTATACGGTCTCTTTAACATTGCTACTTAGTTCTTCAGCTTCGATCCTAGATACCTGATCTTTATTTTGAATTTCTTGAATACTTCCAAATCTTGCAGGTATAATTTCAGTAAGCATTTCTCTTTCTTCAGGAGTAATCTTACCATCGGCATCAGCGATTGCAACTAAAAAACGCGATAAGATTTCTTGTTCATAACCATTTTCTACAGGATTATTATTTACGATGTTTTCGTATTCAGAATCTGATTCTTCACTTCCTCCTCTACGATCTCGTCTTCTATCTGAGCCGCGTCCTCTATCTCTGTCACGATCTCTATCTCTGCCTCTTCTTTCCTCTCTTTGCGGACGTTCTCTAACTACTCGGTCCGTTTTTCTAGTTTCAAAATTTCTGGAAACACGGTTGAAAGCTTTAACGATTGCTTCTTCTTTGTCTGCTGTTGTGAAGTTAGCCTCATTAGACGTTCCGACACTACTTAGTGCTGATCTTGCTACTTTAGAACCTATTCGTCCAGCCGTTCCACCTAACATTGACCTAATTAATCTATTTGTTTGCCTACGAGCATTTCTCTTAACAACTTTGGTCACTTGTTGTTGAACCGCATTCCCTATGGTTTTAGTTGCAGAAATTAAATTAGAAGCTTCATATATTTCTCCGTTAGGAGTTTGAAAAGTGCAATGAATTTGTTTTCCATCTATCTGATAGTCAACTAAATATTGCTCTATATCAGGATAAGAATATTTCATATATTTTTATTAATTAATTATTAACGTTATAAATGTACAGAGTCCTATATTAAATATAATGTCCATTTTAATATAAAATTGTTGTCATAGAAGTCATAAAATAAAGAAAAATAGAAATAGATCAAAAAAAATCAGTTTCAATTTGTTAATATTATGAGAAATAGCAACACCAAGTATTTAAGTTGTTGATAATTCTATCCAAAGGTTGAAATATTCTGGATAAAATCGAATTAATATTTTATTTTTATGCACAACTAAGCAAATCCTGATATATAAATTATTAAATATAAGGGATACGCTGTTTAATTAAATTAAAAAAACCAATCGTAAAACAATGAGTAAATCTTATTTGTCCTTACTGATATTTTCATTTTTTGTAGTGATATTAATTTCTTCTTGTAAGAGAGATGCTCCGAACAGAGATCATGCAATTATAGAAGTGGACTTTCTATTAAATGAAAGAGATCTCGAGAAATTTGGACTTGACTACACAGAGCAAGAATTTGAAAGAGACAATAACGATCCCAATAAAGTACTAACTGTTAAAGTTGGTGAGCCTGTTAAATTTAAAGATACCTCCAAAGGTTCAACAAGCACGAGTAAGCGGGTTTGGAAACTGAATGATAATGAATGGGAGCAAGCTGAAAATGATAAAAAGATTCAAGTTCCTGAGTTTACACATGTTTTTGATGCTCCAGGGTATCACAGAATTAGCCTATATATAGAAGACGTAAGTTATGCGACTAAGTTAATTAAGGTTGTTTCTACAGAATTCTCTGCTGAAGATCAAAACATCGCTGCTACTGAATCAAGTGAAACTGAGGTAGAAGTTGCAGCGGTAGAGCCAGAAAAGGATGATTTATTTGATACCCCAGTTAACTCGAATACGCAAGAACAAGCTAAGCCAATAGCTCAAGTGGAGCAACCTAAAACAACAACGAAGTCTACGCCACCGGCAAAAACAACGCCACCGCCACCACCACCAGCGAAAATTTCTAATATTGACTTTGCAATCAAAGGAAATTTAATGGTAGGAAATACTATAGAGCTAAGAGATATGTCATCTCCATCAAGTTCTATATTTATTCGTCAATGGGATATGGGTGATGGGACTACACAGAAAACAAAAGGAGGAGTTTATAATCAAATATATTTCTCATCTGGTGAGAAAACGATAACGCTTTGTTTGAATAATTCAAATCAGTGTACGAGTAAGGTTGTGAATATTCAGCCGCGTCCACCAAGAAAAGAAGTCGTAGCGGAAAAACCAGTAGAAAAACCAGTAGAACCTAAGAAGCCAGAGATTGCTAAAGTCGAATTTAAACTTCCAGCAACTTCTATGGTAGGAACTTCAGTGAATCTATCTGACCGTTCACAACCTTCTTCAGCTGTTGTAAAAAGAAAATGGTCTTTCGGGGATGGATCACCAGATCTTAATACTGGAAAGAGTGCTGTAAGTCATATTTTTAATAAGGCAGGTACTTTTACCGTAAAACTGTGTTTGAATGATATGTCAGACAAATGCACAACTGAAACGATTACGATTACTGAAAAGCCAGCACCTAAACCTGTAGAAGTTGCTGAAACAAAGCCTGCACCTACAAGTTCAACATCTAGCGTTTCTCAACCTAACTGGTTAGACACTTATGAAGGAACTACTCCTGGTAGAGTAGGATTGTTATCATCTCAGAAATGTGATGAAACTACTTCTGAATGGCACTCAGGTGCGGCATTTATAAATATCAGTCCTAAGAAACCGATGGAGCTAGATGTGGCTAAGGTTTATGCTAGTGAAAATGGAACAATTGATATTATTTTAACTACGGGTGATAAGAAAGAAACTGGTGTAATAAATAATGTACAGGTAAATCCTGGACCTTCTAATATTTATTTAACGGATTTAGCGATTATTTTGGAGCCTGGTGTGAAATATACATTAATGATTAAGCCATCTGATCCAAATAGTACACTGAAGTTAGAGAATGCTGTTAAGTGCAGTCCTAGACCATTAACAAGTGATATTGTTGCAGTTAACTATAATGATAAGTTCGTTTTGTATGACTTAAAGTTCTTTTATTAAGAAAGGATTAAAGGATATTATAAAATGTTGAAATAAATAATGCCTTAGATTTAACGATCTAGGGCATTATTTATTTAGCATTGGACTTAACAGCCTACTGGACTTTGTGGTTAATATTACTTAATTTTAAATCTTGAAAACAATCCGCCCCATAAAATTCTTAAAATCAATCTTGAATGACAAGTAAACATAGTTCGTTGATATTTTTCGTATTTCTATTTTTTCTAAATTTTAGCGATTTAGATGGCAAGGAGAATTATAGCAGCGATGGGGTTACAGATCTGGTATCTAAAAACTCTAGTGCAGATGAAGAAGATTTAATCAGGGCTTCTTGCGAAATTAATTTTGATTATGATATTACATTTCCATCTTGTCCTAAGGAGAAAGATGGAAGCATTACTATATTAATTGTTGAGGCAAAACCACCTTTTCAAATAACATTAGATGGTCCGATATTAGGCGTATTTGAGACCGAAGAGACTAAATTTACTATCCCCAACTTAGTTGCAGGAGAATATAAAATTATTATAGAAAACAGAGATGGGTGTGTTGGAACAGCAACAATATTCATCCCAGATCCAGAACCCTTTATTTTCAATTCTACAGAAGCTTCTCCTACTTGTATAGGGGGAGGAACCGGAGAGATTTTAGTTTCAAGTTATAAATATGGTCCCAGTCCTTATAATATTAGTTGGAATGGCCCGGGTGGAAATGATGGCTCTAAATTTGGGGTTTCTGGAAACTACACAATTCAAAACTTAGTTGCTGGAAGTTATTCGATTACAGTTGTGGATGCGAAAGGATGTTCTAATGTTAATATGACAACAGTGACCTCATTAGGATCAGTTAATGTAAGTATAGTGGGAGACTTAACCTTCTGTAATGAAACAGGTGGAACCATTCTGTCTACAAGTCCTAGCGGATTTGCAAAATACTTATGGTCTAATGGTACGACTGGGTCCAGCCTTTCTGTATCGTCCTCAGGTATATATAGTGTAACTGTAACTGATGGAAATGGGTGTCAGGGAACTGCGACAGCGAATGTTGTCAAACTTCCTAAAATTAATATTGATCTTAATACCAATATCTCCACGTTGGAAGAATCATGCCCAGGTAGCTGTGATGGGGAAGTATTTATTAAAGTTACTGGTGGATTAGAATCCAAGGGATACATCTATAATTGGGAAGGGCCTGATGGGTTTACGAGTAATTTGGAAGATATCAAAGAGCTGTGTAATGGTGAATATAAACTTACCGTCACCGATATGGAAGGTTGCAAGAGAACATTTACAACTAGTATAGGAAAAGCAGATGGACTTCAGTTATCACTTTCTGCACAGAATCCATCTTGTAGCGATACGAATGATGGTAAAGTTATTGTTAATTTTTCTGGTGGCATTGGGCCTTACATGATTTCATGGAATGGCGCAGAGTCTGGTTCAGCTTCTAATGTTTCATCAGGACATAATATCAGTAACTTAAGTCCTGGAAATTATATGGTTACGATTACTGATGATAATGGCTGTTCATTATCAAAGCCAATTAGTATTGTTCAACCTTCGCCATTTTCATTCACAGCAGCAGAATTTTCTCCCTCCTGCCAAGGATCAAATACTGGAAGCATACTCGTGAGCAACATTGTCAATGGGACTGCGCCTTATTCAATTACTTGGGTTGATGCTTTTGGTAACGACGATAATGCTAGTACTGGCAGTAATAGTTATACAATATCTAATTTAATTAGTGGGACATATGATGTAATAATAAAGGATGACAATGGTTGTGACTTTGTTGTAAAGAATATAGTTGTCAATGAGCAATCTCAAATAAATGTATCCATCATTGGTGATTTAGTCTTTTGTGCTGGGCAATCTTCGGGTGTACTTGAAACCAATCCAGCTAATTTTAGTTTTAAGTGGTCTACAGGTGGAACAGGAAAAAGTATTACCATTAATTCTGCGGGGACATATAGTGTTACTGTTACAGATGCAGGAGGTTGCACAGGAGTGGATGCGGTCACTGTAACTAAAGGTGATGATATTATTGTGGGAACAAATGTAGGTAGTTCTCAACTATCCATTTCATGTGAAGGAAATTGTGATGGAAAAATTTCTCCAAATGTTTCAGGTGGAGCTGGGGCACCTTATTCCTATAAATGGACTGGTCCAGGTGGTTTTTCTTCCACGTCAATGAATATTTCAGACCTATGCATTGGGAATTATAGTTTAACAGTTACCGATGGAAATGGATGCTCGAATTCATACACACAAGTGATTTCTGGATCAAGCTCTTTTCAAGTAGATTTAAATCCAACGAGTGCAAGTTGTCCAGGTATGGCAGATGGAAGTATTGAAACCAAAGTGATAGGTGGTAATGGTCCATTCACCTACTTATGGTCTAATGGGGCAACAACTGAGCATCTAAAAGATATAGATGGAGGAACATACAGCGTGACGGTAACAGATTCGAAAGGCTGTACAGCTAGTGGGACTAAAGTTGTAGGAGAAGGGAGTGCAATAAATGGTTCGATCTCTCCCGTTAATTCTACGATCTGTATTGGAGAAAGTATAACCTTGAAAGCAAGTGGTGGGAGTAATTATTTATGGAGCAATGGCGAAACAACTTCATCTATTGAGGTTACTCCAGTAGCAAATACTTCATACAAGGTGACGATCAGTGGAGCTGGAAATACATGTGCCGTGGTCAAAACGGCAATGGTGAATGTTAATGATTTTAGTGGTGCAGATATTTTAATTTCGGAAAATTCAGGTCTAGTTAATGATGATGCAGAAATATGCGAAGGGAGTAATATAACATTGACTGCAATAGGAGGTGTTTCTTACACTTGGACAGGTGGTTTTGCGAATCCGCTTACCGTGAACCCGACAGCGGATAAAACATATACGGTAACGATTACAGATAATGCAGGATGTACTGCTATTCTTAGCCAAAGTGTTATTGTTAATCAACGTCCAGACGCCAATATTGACTTATCAGATGCAAGCCAAGTTATAGGAGATGCACAAATCATTAAAAATACCTCCATTTCGAATTGTGGTGCCTTATCAAGCTGCAGTTGGGAAATTGACGGAGCTCCTAAGTCAGGAAGTTGCAATGATATTACACACACTTTTAATTCAGCAGGTAGCTATGAAGTGGAATTAGAAGTGGAAAATGATTGTGGTTGTACAGATACCGCGAAGAAAACAATTGATATATTTTCTGGAGATGCTTGTAAGATAAAGCTATTTTCGATCAATAATGACTTAGGCGAAGCATGCGTAAATGCGGCGGTTCCTATTGATATTGTGGTTGAGGCTTCAGAGGGTTGTAATGTAGCAGTTAATAAAATTTATGCTACCATCGATGGTGTTCCTGTTACCAGCTTTAATTTTGACGGAGAAACGATTACGTTTTTTGAAGAAGGTCTTTATAATTTGGAGTATGTTTTTGAAGATGATTGCTCTTGCAGGAGATCCACGATAAGAGAGATAAATGTGGTAGAAGCACCAGATGTTAAGTTTTCGGATGTAAACTTTACGCTCGGATGTTTAGGAGAGGTGATTTCAATCAGGTTTGAAGATTTCGATTTTGGAGAGAAAGTAACCATTCAGTTTGGAGATGAAATAAAAACTTATGAGACTGATATTATCAATTTGTTTTTGAGTGAAATTGGCACAATTCCTTTAAGAATAATCAGAGTAAGTAATTCTATCTGTGAAAAAGTTGTTACTGATCAATTGATAAATATCAATGTTATAGAACCCTTGAAAATAGAGTCAAGATCTTTTAAATGTGATGATAATGGTCTCTATACTTTAACATTAGAAACTTCAGGTGGAAGTTCTTCAGCATCTATACTCTCTACTATTCCCGGAGTTCAAAACGGAGATAATTATGTGATCAGTGGATTGAATCCTAATATGGATTTTTCATTTACCATGTCTCGAGGGGAGTTTTGTAATCCACTAGATGTATACCAACCCTTAGTTTCATGCAATTGTATATTCGAGCCCGGAACGATGAAGCAAACATTCTTTCTAGGGTGTGCAGGAGAGTATTATGATATTACAGATGTTTATTCTGGATCGGATGTAGTTAATAGTTTGTTGGATACGGCGGTTTACATCTTGCATGATGGTTTACTTGAAAAAACACTAGGAAAGGTCTATGAAGTGTATCCTATCACTCAGACATTTATAACTAATAACTTCGAGGACTATATTCCGAATAAAAATTATATTTTATCAGTAGTCGGGATTAGGAAATTTGACTTTTTCAACTTAGATATTAATGATAAGGGTAGTTTAAGTTTTAAAGGTGTGGAGGATTGCTTTTCTGTTAGTAATGGAATTCCAGTCATCTGGCACGGTTCAGAAATAAGTATTTCAGGTCCTGATGAGGTTTGTGGAAATGCATATAATGAAATATTCGTAAGTGCCGGCATCGGGGACGGAGCAGAATTGTCAATAACTATTCCAGGATTAACTCAAGAGAATTATACATTTAGTGAAACAGACGGAAAATTATACGTGCATTTTGTCAATGGTAATGAATTACAAGTTCCAATAGATATTGTGGCTACGACCTACCATAGTGATGTCATTTATGATGATTTATATGAGACAACATGTGTAAGTGATGTGAATTACCTAGTCAATATTAATCAAGAGAATATATCACCAGATACTAGTAAAGTAATTTTATGGCCAGGAGGTATTTTTGCCAGCACGGATACTTTGGATAATATTTGCTATAGATGGGGGAAAACAACCAGAGTAACGAATAGTATTGTAGAAGATACCTTGTTCGAAGGTGCTAATGAAAGATTTTATTTTGCAGATATGAACGATGTAGAGGGACTTAATGAGCGACGACAAATTTGGGTGGAGACTTATTATTGTGATGATCCGACTTGCGTTACGCGTAATATATTTAATGGTGAATTTCCAATTAGTTTTCAAGGTGGACGATCAGAGAGTGGAATGACTATTTTCCCCAATCCAGGAAGGGGTTTGTTTAATTTGAAAATGAATAATGATTATATAGGAGAAGTTGGAATTGTTGTGTATGATATTCGAGGAAGACAAATTCATAAGTCTAGTTTTATGAAAAATGGACTAATTGTAAATAAGGGATTAGATTTGCTCGAAATACCTAGAGGAGTGTATATCGTGAGTACGATTTTTGGAGATGGTTCGACATTTAATGATAAATTGATAAAACATTAAAAAAAAATCAGTTTTGTGTTAATATTTTTGTTAAAAGAAATATAAACTTATCAAAATTGAGTTATAAAAATTCAAAGTTATATTGTAGATTTACTAATCATTTTTTAGATATCTTGCGAAACTTTGAACCAATACATATTAGAATCTTTAAAAATGGAGGATTAAAGTAGACAAACCCCTACTTAATTCTATTAAAGCTAAACCAAATGAAAATATCTTTACCCGCAAGAGATACGTTTAAATTAATTTGTCTATTATTTGTATTTTCTTTTCCAAATATAGTTAATGCGCAATGTGACGATTGCCCAACTACAACGGACCAAACTTTAACTAAATGTGATGGTGTTGCTTTTACTATTGCCGATATTACTGTAGGTGATGAGGAGGAGCAGAAATATTATGAAAGCTGCGATGGTTCAGGAAGTCTAGATGATGAAATATTATCATCTACCTATTCTGGTTCAGCTGATTTCATTTACGTTGAAGATATAAATACAGAAGCAGACCCTGATACCTGTGTTACTATTTTTAGAGTTGCTTTAGTTAGGCAAGTTGAGACAGCTACAATTAATGCACCAGGTATTTTATGCGGCGAAGATGACGTTACACTTTCTGCAACGTTATCAGGTGCGGGATCAAGCTATTCATGGACAGCACCTGAGGGGTCGACAGGGCCCTATAATATGTCAACATATGAAGCCTCTAAACCAGGGGCACATGGTTTAACAGTTGACGTAGATGGTTGCACAGTTGTTGCAGACGATGTAACTGTTTCTGAATCAGACCTTGCCGTTAGTATATCAATGGATCCTGCAAGTGGCGAGTTTTGTGATGGTGAAAGTGTGACGCTAACAGCACTAGCTACAGGAGGTGGTATAGGTTCACTTACTTATTTGTGGTCCACAGCATCGGGGTCTATGCCCACAGATGTTACTATAGCGGGCGCAACTAATGGCGCATATTCGGTAACGGCAACAAGAAATAGCTGTTCAGTAGGCTCTTCAGCAGTAACAATTACAAAATCAAATTTAGCGGTAAGCTTAGTGAAAACTCAGGATGTTTCCTGTTTTGGTGGAGATGATGGAGAAATACAAGCAACGGTTACTGGAGGATCTGGATCCTATAGTTTTGAATTGAATGGTGGAACCGCATCAAGTGGTAGTGCAGTAAAAACTTTTTCTGGATTAGAAGCGGGGAATTATTCTGTATCTGTCACAGATACTGGTGGGTCTATGTGCTCAGTAAATTCTACGATGGTAAATGTTCCACAACCAGCTTCTGCCATGTCTATTGCCCTATCACCTACTTCTCCGACTACAATAGGAGGTAACAATGGTAGTATAAATGTAAATGTATCTAATGGAATGTCAGGTTATACATGGAAACAGCAAAGAACACTACTACCAGGGCCGGTTGTATCAGGCTCCTCTGGTTCTGAGCCATTTGATATCCCAATGTTAACGTCTGGGACATATAATGTCACGGTTACGGATTCCAAATCTTGTGTTGCAACAGGTTCTACGGTAATAGTTCCTTTGGCATGTAGTCTAAATATTAATTCAGCAACTCCAACGGCTTCTTCCTGTGCAGGTGAATCGGATGGTGAAATTCTCGTTAACACTACTGGATGGACTACTAGTTATACAATTAGTTGGTCTGGAGCTAGTTCCGGAACATCATCTACTCAAACGAGCAATAATTACACGATAACAGGATTAGCTCCTGGAAATTATAATGTATCCGCAAAGGATCTTATTAATTGTGAGAAGAATTTTAATATGACTGTCGTTATTGATCCTGCGACACCTATAAATGCCAGTGCTAGTGCTACGCATGGAGCTTGTATAGGTGATAATAATGGAGCAATTCAAGTGACAGGTATATCTGGTGGAACTGGACCTTACGTTGTCAGCTGGAATAGTCCGAATAATATGGTAGCAACTTCAGGTCCTACAGCAACGATACCTGGTTTAGTTTCAGGTCCTTATAGTATTTCGGTTACTGATTCAAAAGGTTGTGTAAAACCACTACCTACCGTAAACGTTGCTCCATTATCTCCTACAGCTGTAACAATAAGTGGAGATGATGAGTTTTGTTTTGATCAAACAAGTGGAACCTTGACAACAAGCCCTTCAGGGTTTAAAACTTATGCATGGTCATCAGGAGGTGGAGGCGCCTCCATTTCAATCACAAACCCAGGGGCATCACCTAAAAACTATACTGTTACAGTAACAGACAATAATGACTGTGAGGATACAGATATTATTTCAGTTAGCAGGCTTAACGCAATTACTATAACGTTAAATGTTAGTGCTTCGAAAACATCAGTTACATGTGATAGTGATACAGATGGAAGAATTGACATTAATAAGACAGGAGGAACTGGTAATTATAACTATTCATGGTCAGGTCCTAATGGATTTAGTCGCACGACTGAAGATATTGATAATCTAGGGCCGGGAGTATATACGCTTAATATTACGGACTCGAATGGATGTTTAGGTACTTTTATGCAAGAAATAACAACACCGTTGCCGATTTCAGTGTCAGTCAGCCCTTCAGATGCTATTTGTAACGGAGAAAGTAATGGAGCAGTAAGCGTTTCAGCGACAGGTGGTACTTTGCCATATACTTATAAATGGGCACCTGGTGGAGCGACATCATCATCTATTTCCAACCTTTCAGCAGGGACTTATACTGTTACTGTGACAGATAAAAACGGTTGTTTTAAAGTTGAGAGCGCTCAGGTAAAACAACCAGATGCTGTGGTAGGTTTAATAGATCCTTCAAGCGTGCAAATTTGTAACGGTGAAAGCATTTCTTTAACAGTAGATGGCGGAACTTCTTATGCATGGAATAATGGCCTAGGAACTAATCCTACGGTAACAGTCTCACCAACAACAACAACTACATATTCAGTAATAGTTACAGATGCTGCCACTAATAATTGTACGGATGATGCTTCAGTTACCGTAACTGTTAATCCTTTACCAGTAGCTAAAATAACAGTTAGTGAAACTTCAGGTCTTGCCAATAATGACAGCAAACTATGTGAAGGTGACCCCATTACTTTAACGGCTTCAGGAGGAAGTACATATAATTGGTCAGGAGGATTATCGAATCCTGTAACATTAAGTCCAAATGCTGGAAATGAAACTTACGTTGTTACTGTAACGGATTCTAAAGGTTGTAAGGATACGGAATCCATTGATGTGGAAATTAATCAGAATCCAACACCTCTAATAGATTTTAGTGGCGCTTCTCAAACTTCAGGTGATTTCCAAACCATTAAAAATGTTTCGATTGCAAATTGTGGAACATTGACAGATTGCAGTTGGACAGTTGAAGGAAGTCCAGCTGATGGAGATTGTGTAGACACGAAACCTACATTTACATCAGACGGATCTAAAAATATTAAATTAAGCGTGACGAATTCATGCGGGTGTTCAGCTGAGAAAACGGAAATTCTTGAAATATTTAAGTCGGATCTATGCGCAATTCGAGAATTTACAGTCAATAACAGTTTAGGAATAGCATGTGTCGGAAAAATGTTAAACATAACAACATTGGCAACTGCAACTCCAGGATGTAATATACAATCAAGAAATTTTGATGTTTTCCAGAATGGAACTTTGGTACCAGCGAGTAAATACGATTATACGGTTGATGATGTTGTTTTTCATGAAGCCGGAACTTATGAAATGAGATTTGCCATTGAAGATGATTGTAGTTGTAATAGATCATCTACCAGGACGATAACGGTTGTTCCAGCTCCTAGTATTGGATTTGCAAGTAATAATATAACAAGCGGATGTGAAGGAGAATCAATAACAGTTAATTTTAGTGATTTTGATGCAGGAGAGAAAGTCGTTGTAGAATATTCAGATGGTTCAACATTTACCTATGAAAGTAGTAGTTTTGAATTCCAGCTGGGATCTAACTTAAAAGAAACATTAACTATCGTTTCCGTTCAGAATGCAAGTTGTAAAGTGGATGTTGTTGGAAAGAAAATAGAAATTGATGTAACGCCAAAATTCAAAATTGAATCTAAAACAAGTGATTGTAAAGATGATGGGCTGTCATATACCTATACTATTCGAACTTCAGGTGGTGATCCTAATGAAAGTATTATAGCTGACGGGATAGCTGGTACACAGTCTGGGAATAATTACATTATTCCAAACTTGGATCCAACACAGACTTATGAATTCACACTTATAAGAGGAGATATTTGCGAATCAATATTAGTAGAAATCCCAATGATTACATGTAATTGTACTTTTGCAGTTGGAGAAAATATTGCTACTGGATTTTCAGGATGTGAAAATGATGTGTTTGATATTACGAATATTTTTAAAGTTAATGAAGAGGAGTTTGATCCATCTACAGACACTTTAATATATGTATTGCATAATCAAAATACTGGATTAAATCTTGGTCCTGTAGTTTATAAGGTTTATCCTTATTCTACAACAACTATCAATAATGATTTTGATGGATTTATACCCAATTTAACAACCTATAGACTTTCAGTTGTGGGTATTAGAAAAGCACAATTGGGTGATTTTGATTTTGAGAATCCATCTAGTATTGCTGGAGATGGTGCGAATAGATGTATGTCTGTCGTAAGTGGTGTACCTATTACATGGTACGCAGAGCCTAACTTAGAATTAGGTACAGTAAATAACGAGTTTGAAATCTGTCGAAATGCATATGATTTTATGATATTTCCTAAGAATAACGCGGAGAACTTTACAATTTCTTATGCTATAGAAGGAGTCCCTGATGAATTTATAAGAGATTACGGATTTAGAGATACTGCTTTTGTCTATTTTAAAGATAATGGCCAAGATTCCTTTAATGTTACTTTATTCGCGACGAAAGAATATTTTGATGGAGAAACTACATTCTCTTGTGAAGGAGAATCTACTTTCACTTTATATGTTAAAGATGGTAAAGGGTCGCCTCCACTAAGCGAAATTATTTTATGGCCCGGTAATATATTGGCAAGTACAGCAGATTCGTCAACAACATGTTTTGAATGGGGATTTGAGAGTTTTGGCCAAAATTCTGGCGTAATAGGTACCGATAAATATCTTTATGCAGCAAGTGATATAGATTTTTCTACGACCTCTAGAATATATTATGTAGACACCTACTTCTGTGATAATCCTGATTGTGTAACGAGGGTTTATTATAATGCTGAAGGTCCTAAACCAAGAGCTGGATTCAAAGTAGAGAAAACATTTAGCTATCAGGTTAAACCAAATCCGAATAGAGGAGATTTTGAATTGGATTTATTTAGTGATTTTGATGGGAACTTTGATTATAATATAATCGATATTACAGGAAAGAGAGTTCTAAATAAAAAAGCATCTGTTGCGCAAGGCAGAAACATAGAGCGTTTTAATTTGAATGGAATTGAGAAAGGAATTTACTTTATTCAGATTATTAATAAAGATTTAAATGAATATTCTATTGACAAACTAGTTATAAATTAATATGAGATTTTTGTTGCCTAAATTACTATTAGTCCTAGTTATTATTTGTTTAAGTACTCTTAGTAGCATTGCTTGTTCGAATCCAACATTGTCAGGTCCAGAAAGATTATGTCTTGATAAAAATGGCTTTTACCTTGGTTCTGCAGATAAAGAAGGTGGATGCCTTAACAATATTTCTCAGATGATTGAAATAATATCGAGTCCTTCTGGTGCTAACCCTGAAATTACTCAGCAGAATAGTGATGGAAATGATGTGAAGATAAGATTTGATAAAGTTGGATTTTATACAATTAGATATACTTATCTTGATGATCCCACATGTGAGAATGTTTCACCTTGTGTAAAAGAGGTCGTTACAGAAGTCATATTACCAGAAGCTTCTTTTGCTGTCGATAGCATTCTTGTTTGTAAAAATGAGAAATTAATTGTTGATATTAATTTTCTTAATACATCTAATGCTAATGCTACTGTAACTAGTTCTAATATCTTGAGGAATGTTTCGGCAGAAAGTAATGGAGTGGGAACATTTATAAGTGACTTTGCAGTTTCTGAAAGTTTTACATTGTTCATTACAAAAGTAGAAGACAATGATTTAAACTGTATTCAGATTGCAGATTTTGATTCTCTGAAAGTTATTGTGTTTGATGAACCAAGTGCCAAATTTATATCTAAAGAATGTAATGCTAAAGAAGAATATTCAATGGTATTTGAATTACAAGGTGGTGATGGAACCTATGAATTGTTAACTCCTGAAATAGGTACCTTATCGGGAAACATCCTAACAACTAATTTTAGACCTTCTGGAGAACTATTTACGTTTTCTTTTAATTCTGGTCCGACTTGTGGGATCAAAGAGATTCAAGAACAAGATGTTTGCGATTGCATCAATAATGCCGGAGAAATGGAAAATAAATCGCTTGCAGCATGCGCATCTGATGAGATTACTGTATCTCATGATAAAACTAATTTAGAAAAGAGACCATTTGATTCTATTATTTATGTGTTGCACAATAGTGATCAGAAAGATATTGGTGCAGTCTTTGATAAGAGTTATATTCCCGTCTTTAACCTTCCAAGTGAAGAATTAGCTGATTCTCAACTTTATGTTTCAGCTGTTGTAGGTCCATTAACAATAGAAGATTTTGATTTAGATAAACCTGGAATTTGTTTGGATATATCATTTGGGGCTAAGGTTAAATGGTTCAGTAAGGATGATTTTAGTATTAGCGGTAAGTTGGAAGTTTGTGCGAATGAGATGAATAGAATGTACACTGTTGACATTGCTGAACCTCTTAAAAGACCGAGTACCCAATTTTGGGAGACTAGTGAAGGAAGCGGCGCAGTATTAGGAAGTCAGAACAGTGAACGTATATTTTTAAGTTTCCCAAGTGCAACTTCGAATAGTACGCTCTATTATCATTCTGATTTTAGGCCTACGAATTCGGATACCTTAATTTGCAGAACAACAGATAGTATAGATATTTCAGTAGATGGATTAGTATCCGCACCAGAAGAAAGTAACATTATTCTTTGGCCAGGAAATATTTTTGCAAGTACTTCGGATGGCCCTTGTTATCAATGGGGCTTTGTAAATAAGTTTGGAAACTTTGCTGTAAATTCTATTCCAGGAGCTAATGAAAAGTATTTCTTCTCTGATGAGAATATAACACAGAGTATTTTAGAGGAAAGAGGTTACTTCGTAGCTATTTACGATACACCTAATTGTGAGTTTTCATTGAATAATTGTAATAGTATTGTTTTCTATAATAAGAATTTGTTACCAAGTCTAAATCAAGGAGATAGAGATGATTTTTCATTGAATATAGCACCGAACCCTAACGATGGAACCTTTAGGCTTGAATTGAAAGGTAGTTATAGAGGTGAATATCGAATAGATGTGATTTCAGATATTGGCCAGAGAGTAGCAGATTATAAAGTAGAAAAGCTATATGATAGATCGATTAGAGATATAGAATTAAGTCATCTGCCAGATGGAATGTACATTATTGTGATAAGTAATGAATTTGGCAAAAAAGAGATTATAAAAACGATTATAACAAAATAGTTTGCATAAAATTGGATATTGGAGTATAGTGCTTTTGAGTGTTTTATTGATTTCATGTAGTCCAAAAATTGAGTCAAATTTAGACTTGACAGGAAGCGAAAAGGAAGATTTTGAAAAAGCATTTTTACACCATAAACGATGGATGTATGATTGTTTGAAAAAATATATTGATTATTCCAGCTTTGTAGATTCATCTTCAAGACCATCTATCGAGATTGTTGAAGAGTTTAAAAATCTATTTATAAGTAATGCAAAAGTGTGGAATGATTATCTATGGGAACCGAAATATGAATATGCTGGTGCCTACGCAGATCAAGTATATATTTACCATAGAATCAAAGGCTTAAAAGTAAGCTATGAAGATGATGTACTGGATAAGTTTTATACATTAGAATATGAGGATTTAAATCCTAGATTAAATGAATCAGATCCAGATAATACGATATATAAATACACCTACAGGATTAAAAAAGGTGTTTATTATATTTTAAATAAAGAATTAAAGGTGATTTATTTTGACGAACCTATAGAACACGAACTCGATTTCGTATTTTATGTTTCAGAAAAAGAAAAGAAAGCATATATATTAGATATACTACCTGCAAAAAATTAAAGAAAAATTTACAGATGATTAAAGGATATAAATATTATTCTTCGGTTATTTGAAAAACCATTAACGTATGAAAACATTTTTAAAAATTTATCTGTCCTTACTTGTATTGCTACTATTAAGTATAAACACTGTAAATGGTCAGAAAACGGTTAATTTAATTACAGACGGAACAGCTGTTTCTGCTGAAATTGATGAGCAATTAAAAGGACAAATTTTTGAGTCGATCAGAAATGTTTTGAATAGGTATTATGAAATTGCTAGTTTTTGGGATGAAAACGCTGAGGCTTTTGATGAAGAAAAGTATTCTCAGTTTATTGGTTTATTCTCCGGATCTGCAAGAGTATATGATGATATCGCTGATAAACCTACTAATATTGAATATTCTACTTATGCGAATAATGTATTTCAATACATGCAGGAAGAAGGAGTTCAGTTTTTACTTGAGAATGTATATTTGAATAGTGTAGAAAGAGACGAAAGTGGATTTTATGTGGCAAATTTAGATATGGATAAAATTGTATTTGTTGGACTTGATAAGGAAAATTTTCCAGTAAAGTTCGGAGATGGAAAACGATACACATTGAATGTTCAGATTGATATGCCAGATTATGATATCAATGATCCTAAAATTCAGTCTATTACAGGAGAGGAAGCTGCTAAACGGGTAAAGACACCTGCGTACTTGACCGGTAATTTTCATTATGGCATCGGTTCATTCATAGAAGGAACACCGAATACAGTAGGTGAAAGTTTTGGAACGTTAACTAGTAAATCAGCTAGTACTTTAGGTTTTCAACTTTTAATGCGGAAAGCATTGAACCCTGCTGAAAAATTTTGGTTCCACCTTGGAGTAGGAGCTCAACAACATTCTCTTAAAACAGGTTATAATGATTTTAACAATTCTGGATTACCAGGGGAAGAAACTTCTAGATCAGAATTTATTGGCGCAAACGTGAATGGAATGACCCCTCAGCCTTATACCACAGAAAATGGACAAACGTTACTTGGTAATGTTACGATTAATAAAATTGATGAATCTCAAGAATTATTAAATGTTATCACCATTGATGTGCCTCTTGGTATTACATTCAGACCATCTAAAACTTATAAATCTAGATATTTTATCGACTTAAGTATTGTTCCAAGTTATAGTCTTTCATCTTCTGGAAGTACTATAGGAAAACCTGAGGGAGTAATTATTCCTGATTCTGACCACTTTCCAAGTGTTGCGAGTATTCTGGAGCAACCTGATGGTGCAGAAAGGTTAGAAAACTATACTTTCGGAAACGAAGATTTTGAATATACAGACAATGATGTATCTGTTGGAAATAATTTCGGACTAGGAGTTCAACTGTCACCAACCTATATGTATGATATTAGTTTTAACTATGGTATCGAAATAGGTGTAAACCTTTGGTATAATGCACTTTCGTTACTAGGAAATAACAATTCGACAAATGGATATCTAAAGTCGCAATACGCAAATAAATCTTTTGGTACTAAATCTAGTATATTAGAGGATTATTATAGCGGAGTAAATCCATTTTATGCTAGCCTTAAAATAGGTTTTCATTACAAAATAAACTAAGTTCTTATGAATTCTATTAAAGTAACCGCCCTAATTCTGTTCTTTGCTATATCAATAAGCAGCACTTATGCTCAGAAATATAGTAGAATCATGGGTAAACCTGTCAAGTTTGATCGACCTATTGATTATGCTGCCGAAGCTGATCAATTGAGATTTCAAAATGCCAGAGATAAATATGACAAAGATGCTCCTTGGATCGTAGTATCTGACAGAGATAATAATCCTACCTATAAGAAACCAGATGAATCGAGTGAGCAAATGGAAACCATCGGTTTCAAAAGTTACTTTTACGTGGTTGATGAGAAAGATGAATGGATCCATATAATCCAAGCAAGAACGAGTGGGTTAAAAGTGTCCAAACTTAATAAAGACTACGGTTGGGTTCCGAAAAGCAAGATGCTTTTATGGACTTCAGGGCTCGTGGATGATATAACAAGAATTCACAAGAAAGCCTTCTTGTTGAATAAAGTACAAGATATAGAACGAATATTAAGAGAGGACTCAAAAGACTTTGCAAAGATTTATTCGGGCCCATTAACGAATAAAATTGCAGACAAAAAAACAATTTATGAGTTCTACTTTGTATATAAAAAGGAAAATGATAGGTACCTTCTTGGAAAGGAATCTCTTGTAAGTTCTTCAAGAGTAGAAAATGTTATCGTCGGATGGGTAGATCGTAAAAAAGCAGCAGACTGGAATACTCGAATTGCTTTAGAACCTAACTTTGATCAATTGGCTTTCGAAGAAAGACAAAATAATCCAGATCTAAGGGTTATAGGTTTTACGGATCTTGGAGGTGTAAATGGAAATGCAACTACAGGTGCTATCATTGATGAAAAAAAGGCATGGGATAATGATCCAATAAATATTAGTTCTAATAAATTAGCAAGTTCGAATCCACGAAGATTTAAAGGATCGGTTGTTAGATTTCCTATGTTGAAAAGTTATCCAGATGCATTCCAGTCTGGAGCTATCGGAGAGATTCAGACTAAATCAATGAAGGATGTAGTTAACAGTGTAAGTGAAGTTGATTACTCAGGAATAGTAGAAGGTGTTAAAGAAAGTAGTACTTCTAGAGATAATTATAATGTGTTTTTCTTAATTGAAGGAACTCGACAATTAGCTAAGTACAAGCAATCTGTTCTAAATACCATAGAGAATTTAGAAAGAAACTTCGGTGATGAAGTTAAAATTAGATATGGAGCGGCAGTTTATAGAGATACACCAGAGGAGCAAATAGGGAAATTGTTTGAAATTCAACCACTGGTAAATGATAAAGCAAAAGTGATTAATTTCATTAATCAAGCGGAGTTTGATCAGTGGCATGATAATGATGAATATACTGCTCTTTATTATGCGATGAATGAAATGTTATTAAAAGGTAGCTTTTCAGATAATCATACGAACATAATATTCCTAATAGGAAATAACGCAGATTACAAGTTTGATAGAGCAAGAAAGCAATTGGCTCAAGAATCTAATGATAAAACATTGTTAGAAGCAGATGGAATTTTAGATAATTTAGCTAAAATCAATGCTCACTTGATTGCTGTACAATGTATGAATCAAGGAAATAGATCTTGTGCAAAATACCCTTCAATGGGAGCATCATTTATTGTAGAAGCTTCGAAAAGGCAACACAGAGAATATTCATCTATAACGGAATATTTCCCAGGAGCTAAAATAGTGAATCCTTCCATGCCAGATATGGATGAAGGAAAGATGCTTGAAATGACTGGAGGACCGAATGTAGGTAAAGTATTGAAACCAGAAAGGAATGCTGAAATTTCACAGAAGGAACTGCAGGATTATATGGAGGAAACCATTGTTGATATCCAAGAATTTGTTGAAGATCACTGGGAGAAAATGGCGAACATAACGTTTGATGGAGATGCAATGGATCTAGAGCAAAGTTCAGGAGTTTGGGAACCTGCTATTGCTAGAGAAGTATACAGATTGATTCAGAAAAGAAAAGAAAATAAAAGTTTTAGTGAAGATGATTTGAAAAAAATCATTGATCAGAAATATCACTTGTATAGAGAAATTTTCTTGGTGAAAAGGGTGAAAGGAGCTAAACATGATGCCATGTCATATGTGATGTTCATGCCTAAAGAAGATCTTAAAGATTATATTCGTACATTGAAGAAATTAGCAGGTGCAAGTGATGGTTCACCTGATCAGCAAAGAGAGGCATTGTTTCTAACATTTACCGAATTGTTAAAACAGTTCACTGGTAACTCAGGACTGTCCAGAAAAGATATAGAGAAAACCTCTGTAGATGAACTTCGGGCTATAATGCAAGGAATAGAGGGAGAAGGATTGCAGATCGGGGAAGGTATGGAATTCAAAATAGGAAGCATTTTATCTCCTCGAAAAATGGGAGAGGCAGAATTAGAAAAGTTAATAGTTGATATACTTGATAAACTTGATGGTTTAGAGAGTATATATCGATTAGGGGATCGATATGAATTTTCATATTCAACAGCTGATAATACTTATTTTTGGATTCCGGTTCAATATACCTTATAAATAAACTTTACTAATGCGCCCGAACAATAAAAACCAACTGACACTTAATGCAACAAGATTTAATCTATGATATTAGTAACCTGGAATGCCAATACATTCCAGGTACTACTGTTTTAAGAATACCTGAATTACAAATTCCTAAAGGCAAACTAGTATTTGTCTTGGGTGTATCTGGGATAGGAAAAAGTACTTTTATTGAGACGCTTGGGTTAATGAATAAAACAATTCATGTAACACCAGAAACTTCTATCAAATTTAACAACGGAAACGAGCTTGAAGAAATAAAGAATATCTGGTCAAGGGACAATAAAGCATTGTCTAAATTTAGAAATGATCACTTTAGCTTTATCTTTCAAAACACTAATCTTATGCCTAATTTTAGTGCAGGAGAGAATATGTGTATTTCCATGCTTATTGAAGGGAAAGAACTTGCAGAAGTAAAGGAGAAAGTTCTGGAAGTGATGGAGAAATTGAATTTAGATCCGGATCTATATGACAGAAAAATACAAGAATTATCAGGAGGGCAAAGACAAAGACTCGCTTTTGTAAGAGCGATCATCGCAGGATTCAATGTTTTATTCGGTGATGAACCTACTGGAAATCTAGATAGAGATACTGGTCACAAGTTAATGAGGACCTTAAAAGAAAATCTCGCAGAATTTAATAGAACGGGAATTATCGTTTCCCATGATATAGATCTTGCATTATCCTTTGCGGATATTATTCTATTACTATCGAAGAAAGGAGAGGGTGATAATGTGCACGGTACATTTGATTCTCAGTACTACCTGATTAAAGAAGATGGAGAATGGAAAAGAAAAGATGGAAAGCCTCTTGCTGATCCTTTGAGTTTAGTTAGTGAAATATTGACAAGATGATGAAGAAGATTGTTTCCATATTGCTCAATATTAAAGGTGATTTTCAAAACCTTTTTATTTTTAATGAATACGAAGAATTAACAGGAAAATCTAAAAGTGGCATCATTACACTATCTGTTATTCTTGGAATTACCTTCCTTGCTCTAGGATATGCAATAGGAGGTATTAATTATCTGAAAGAAAAGATGGATGACCCGTTTACAAATTGGGTGAATCTTGAAATCAAACAAAGTTATAGAGATAAAGTAACCAACGTTCAGCTTGAGATGGAGAGGGACAGTATGAAGTCTAAGTTCATGCTTAACAATATTGGTCAATATAATATTGAGTTTCTGCCATTTGTTAATTATATGAATGGGGAAGAGTACAACATTAGACTAAGAACTTTAGATCTCGAAGACAATCTACTAGGTGAAATTTTGAGCAGCTCAAAAGGAAATGTGGTTTCTGGATACTCCTACAATGGAGATGGACCGATTGATATCGAGCAGTGTGGAATAATAATTAAAGAATCAAGTCTGCGTTCTCTAGGATATGAAGATGTAGAAAGCGTGAGACGAATTCCGATCAAAGTAGAAAATTTTGTTGTTTATCCGGAAATAACAGCAGTTGTAAAAGAGTTGCCTAATTTGGTTGACTTTGTCATAACTCCTCACTTTTATACTTTATTAATCGAGTCATTTGAAACTACTAATTTTATCAATATCTCTTCTTCCAATAAGATCGAAGTAATTTCCCCAGAAACAGATAAAAAGAAATTAGAAGATGATGTGAGGAAAAGTTTGAAAAACTTTAGTGTGGCTTCTACTGACACGAGGGAAATCGAATTAGTAGATGGAGAGATTAGCACGATCGTTACGCTGTATTTTAATGATTATTTTAGATATAGTGTGAAGGACACCATCGTTTCCGAGTTAAAGCAAAATTCATCATACGTATATAATAGATTCTCACCTTGGGAATGTAATGTTGGTACGCTTTATAATATTGATGATCCGTATTATCTTTCTTTTAACTTCGATCAGTTAGATAAGGTAAGAGATTTTAAAAATCACATGTGGGATAGATATGAAGTTGAGATTAGTATGGATCAGGTGGAACAGAAAGAGAACTTTGCTTTAGTGTCGAACCTGACTAATTTTATCTCTCTAATCTTATTCGGATTTAGTATCTTGAGTATAGTTTTTTATGTGAATAGTCTTTTGCGTACACACTTAGAGAAGATTAAAATGAATCTAGGTACATTAAAAGCATTTGGATTGAATAATAATTTTTTAATCAGTTCTTACTTGAAGATTATTTTGACATTTATCGGAATTTCGATAGCTATAGCATATGTAATATGTGGAATCTGGGACCTTTTAGAATCAAGATTGTTTAGTACTAGTTATTTTGATGTATTTAATTATAAAATTTTAATCGCTATAATTGTTATCATTATTACAGCATTAATTACTTCACAAAGAACAATCTCTAAGACATTGCTAAAAACACCAGGTGATTTAATTTACAATAGATAAATACTAAGAGATGAAAAAAATAATACTCTACTTTCTTGTAATATCAATGGGAACCTTTATTTCTTGTAAAAGTGACAAGGCTGGTGTTACAGAAATAAGCGAAGAAAACGTAGAAGACTTAGCTGAAGATTTCTTGGAGGAAGAATTGTCCATGGATGAAGAGCTCTTAGAAGTTGCTGATGAAGCAGGGACTGTCACTAATGAAGTAGAAGTGGAACTAGATGAAGTTGTAGTGGATAAAGAGAAGGAATTAGCAGAAAAAAAAGCTATATTAAAAGAACAGCTTAAAGAGAGTCCTAATCTGGGAAAAGACTGTGAAAGTATCATAAAAGAATACGGAACATTAGTAGATAAATACCTTTCTGGTGAAGATAAAGAAAGTGTAATAAAAAAATTAGCAGCTTGGGCTAATGACCCAATATTTAATAAGTGCAAGAAAAGTGCTGAATATAAGGATCGTTTTTTCGATTTAGAAGAGAAGATGTATGCTGATGAAGACGAAGATTTATAGCCTATGCGACATGTTTTTGGTGTAACAATCAAGCACTTTAATTACGAAGATAAAATTGAAGATTCTTTAAAAATAGATTATAGAATATTAGCAAATACTTGCAATGATATTCAACGATCTGGTGATGTAGCTGTTTTTTATGTTGCCATAATGAATAACAACTTTGCCTTAAAACTCAGTAAACTTGCCAAGCAATTTGAATACCTTGCTGATGTGGAAATGTACTTTGTAAATCCAGATTATGCAGATTTTAAATATTACATGAAAACAATCGGAGCGAAAGTGACAGATATGGGAAGTCGCTTTGTGATTCCGCCCGTCAGAGATGAAACGCAAAGAAGGCAGATGATAAAATTTGCAGAAAAAGTCGGAAAGAGATGTCTCTACAGAAATATTACCATTCGAGAAAATAAAGTCCAAGAGGTTAAGAATAAATATGCACATCCGTCTGGGCTAGATTGGGCTTACTATGGAATTATTCCTGATTAGATCTGGTTGATATAAATAAATTAAATATTGGGAAGAGTTATCGGAATAGATTATGGGGCAAAACGTTGTGGAATTGCAGCTACTGATATCCTTAAAATTTCTATAAATCCGATTACCGTAATACCACCTGATGAACTCATCCCTTTTCTTTCGAAATATTTAAGTGTAGAACAAGTTGATTGTCTCGCAATTGGCTGGCCGACACACTCAGATGGAAAGGAAACCTACCTAACAGAAAAAATAAAAACTTTTTTAATTAAGTTTGCAAAACTTTTTCCAGAAATTGAAATTAGTAAAGTCGATGAGTCTTTTAGTTCGTCTGAAGCTAAGTCAATAATTTTTGAAAGTGGGACGAAAAAGAAAAAGCGACGTAGTAAGGAGCTTGTAGATCAAGTTAGTGCAGTATTAATAATAAAGAGATATTTAGATCAATTATGATTTTACCAATTTACGGATATGGATTTTCGGTTTTAAAAAAAGAATGCGAAGATATAGACAAGGAGTTTGAAAACTTGAGTGACCTCATCGAGAATATGTGGGAAACGATGTATAATGCTAGTGGTGTAGGTTTAGCAGCTCCTCAGATTGGCGAAGATATTCGCTTGTTTATAGTGGACACCATTCAGATTTTAGAGGATGAAGAGAAAGATAAAGGAATCAAGAAGGTTTATATAAATGCTCAGATCGTAGAAGAAACCGGTGAACCATGGGCATATGAAGAAGGATGTCTAAGTATACCGTTTATTAGAGCTGATGTAATGCGCCAGCCTGAGATTACGATAAAATATGTAGATGAGGATTTTAAACCTCAGGTAGATAAATTATCAGGAATCAATGCACGAGTGGTCCAGCATGAGTATGACCATATAAATGGGGTGTTATTCGTCGATCATCTGAAACCGCTTAAGAAGAAATTGCTCAAGCGTAAATTAGAAGCGATTAAGAAAGGTAATATCGATCCCGATTATAGAATGAAATACGCTAGCCCGAAGTAGATTATTTTCTACCAAAATCTGCAGGTATTTCGCCCCATTCTTTGGTCTCCCATTTTACGATTTTATTTTGGTACTTATTGTTTTTAAGCCAGTTTACAGCTCTGTCAATCAAGTCAAATAAGATTTCGTTCACGGGTTCCCTTTTTAACATGGTTTTTACTTTTTTATTTCTCACCCAAGCCATTGCCGTTCGTGAATCGGTATAGATTATTCTATTGTGGTCGCCTGTCTTCTGCAATAATGCTAGGGCATGAACGATGGCAAGAAATTCACCAATATTGTTCGTTCCCTTTTTAAATGGTCCTTGATGGAAAAGTTGTATACCTGTATCTGTTTCCACTCCACGATATTCCATTAATCCAGGATTACCGCTACAAGCTGCATCAACTGACCAAGTATTTTTAAGAATTGCATCTCTAGAACCAAATGATGGACTTTTTTTCTTTGCCTTTGTAATATGATCATGATAATTGCCATGAAAAGCATTTTTTGCTTCTGATTCAGTTGAGAAACTTTTATACTTTGCAGCTGGATATCCCTTGATTTGTTGCTGACACGCATTCCATGATTCATAAATTCCGGGTTCGTGGCCTTGCCAGACAACATAGTATTTCTTTTTTTTAGCCATTAGAATTTTAAAATTTGCCTCAATATAATTGTAATTTTGCAGGTTATGTACATAGACACGCACGCACATTTATACCTAGAGCAATTTGAAGAAGATATAGATTTGCTCATAGAACTAATCTTAGAAGCAGAAGTAAATCATGTATACTTACCGAATGTCGATTCATCAACTTATGAAAGTATGATGGAATTGGCAGGGGAGTATCCAGAAATGTTACACCCGATGATTGGTGTACATCCTTGTTCGATAAAAGAAAATTATAAGGATGAGCTGAAATTCGCAAGAGAGAAACTGGAAAGTGAAAAATTTGTGGGAATAGGTGAAATAGGAATTGACTTGCACTGGGATAAGACCTTTCATAAGGAACAGAAAGAAGCATTCGAAACACAAATAGAGTGGTCCAGAGAGATGGGGTTGCCATTTGTGATTCATTCACGAGAGGCGTTGGATGAAACGATAGAAACGGTAACAAGAATGCAAGATGGAAACTTAAAAGGCATCTTTCATTGCTTTAATGGGACAGAAGAGCAAGCTAATAAAATTAAGGATGTAGGTTTTTTAATTGGGATCGGGGGCGTTATTACGTACAAAAATGCTGGAGTTAAAGAAGAATTGATTAATTTACCGTTAGATATGATGGTTTTAGAAACAGATTCTCCATATTTGAGCCCAACGCCATTCAGGGGTAAAAGAAACCAAAGTAATTACATACCAATAATAGCTGAGCAATTAGCTGTTACACTTGATGAAAAGTTAGAAAAAGTGAAGGAAGTAACTACAAAAAATGCATTAGATTTATTTAACACACCAATATTTAAGAAATAGGAATCTAATTTAAAAGACAACTAATCATAAATTTTTCAAATAGTGGGTCAAGTGTAAATTAAATTTTGAAAAATTTGAATTATTTGTAATATTGTGGAGTATACAGAAAACCATGTTATAGTAAAGACTATAATTGAAAGAGAATAGAAAATGGCATTATGATTTATTGTAATTTGTAATAAATACATTGTCAGGGAATTTACTTACTTTTTTAGGAGAAAGTGTGTTGACTTTAGGTCAAAATATTAGGAGAGTTGGCCGAGTGGTCGAAGGCGCACGCCTGGAAAGTGTGTATGCTCCAAAAGGGCATCGAGGGTTCGAATCCCTCACTCTCCGCAAAAAAAATTAGGCTATTCCTTTTTATTTTCTAATTTTAGAGTCTATTTAATTAAGTTACGTTAAACCAATAAAAGATTAAGATTATGCGCAAATTATTTGTTCTATTAGCAGTTTTCATGTTTGCTTCTTATTTTGGAGCAATCGAGGTTGTTGCCCAAGATGCTGCTGATGAAGGAGGTGCTTTACAAACGTTGAAGCAATATTTCATCGAAGGGGACTGGAAGTTTATGACTCTGGTACTTGTATGTTTGATTTTAGGATTAGCTTTCTGTATAGAAAGAATTATCACGTTGAACTTAGCAACGACTAATACTGATAAATTATTAGCTAACATCGATGAGAGATTAGCTGATAATGATGTAGAAGGTGCTAAAGAGTTATGTAGATCTACACCTGGCCCAACAGCTAGTGTACTACATGAAGGGTTAAAGAATATTGGCGATGGACCAGTTGCAGTTGAAAAAGCAATTGTTTCTTATGGAGCTGTTCAGATGGGACTTTTGGAAAAAGGTTTAGTATGGATATCACTATTTATCGCAATTGCACCGATGTTAGGGTTCATGGGAACTGTAATCGGTATGATTCAAGCATTCGATAGGATTGCAGAAGTGGGTGATTTATCTCCAGCAGTAGTTGCAGGTGGTATTAAGGTTGCCTTATTGACTACTGTATTCGGACTTGTTGTGGCTATTATTCTTCAGATTTTTTATAATTACATCGTTTCTAAAATTGACAGTATTACTGGAAAAATGGAAGCTGCATCATTAGCAATTGTTGATGTTATGGCTAAGAACAATGTTTTTAAATAATCTAAAGAAATAATTTATTATGTATAAATTTTTAATAAACAAAGGTCAAACATTGGCATTTATACTGGGTGCCGGGTTGTCTATTATTTTTGCACTATTTATTTACATAGGCATAAAAGATAGAGACTTAGCTCAGATGTCCAATGAAGCGCTAATCGAAACAGATATTTTCAATTTTGGAATATATGCTGCGATCGCGCTGATTGCTCTTGCTGCAGTTCTTGTTTTTGTGATTTTCGCAATAGCTGGATTGTTACGAGATTTTAAGAGTTCATTAAAAGTTTTAATCGGAATTGGATTAATACTTGTTCTCTTTTTCATCTTTTATACTGTAGCAACTCCAGACGAAACAGGTATTTTAGCAAGACTTGCTGGTGAATTCGATATTTCTGATAATATAAGTAAGTTTATTTCTGCGGGAATTAATACGACACTTTCATTATTAGGACTTGCACTAGTAATCTGGTTATTTTCTGAATTAAGAAACGCTCTTAAATAAAACTATTATGGGTAGAAGAAAACCACCTGAGATTAATGCTAGTTCGATGGCCGATATTGCCTTCTTACTATTAATCTTTTTCTTAGTAACGACTACTATTGTAGAAGATAAAGGAGTTTTAGTTAAGCTTCCACCTTGGTCTGAAGAGCCTCCGGAAATTCAAAAAATGAATACCAGAAATGTATATTCAGTGTTAGTAAATGCTGAAAATCAACTACTGGTTAGAGGAGAGCCTACTTCTATCGAAACTTTGAGAGAAAATACTAAAGTATTTATCTCTAATCCTCAAAAATTGGAAAACATGGCTGAGGATCCTAGAAAGGCAATTGTTTCTTTAAGAAATGATAGAGGGACTAATTATGAAACTTATCTCACCGTTTATAATGAGCTTAAAGCTGCTTATAATGAACTTAGAGATGAATTAGCTAATCGAAGACATGGTAAAGATTTTGAATTTCTGAATAGAGATCAGAGAGATAAAATTAGATCAGAATTGCCTCTGGTAATTTCTGAAGCGGAACCAACTAACTTCGGAGAGGAGAATTAATTAACTTAAAAAACTCATATTATGGGAATGTTTAGTAGCAAAAAGGGAAAGGAAATGCCAGCAATATCAACGGCATCTCTTCCTGATATTATTTTCATGCTTCTATTCTTCTTTATGGTTGTAACTGTGCTTAGAGATGCAGAACTTAAGGTGAATGTGAATACACCTGCTGCTTCTGAGTTAACTAAATTAGAGAAAAAGTCTTTAGTCAATTATATTTATGTCGGTCGTCCAATGAAAAAATGGCAAGCTACCTATGGTACTAGTCCACAAATTCAACTTGGCGATAAGTTTTCATCAGTGGAAGAAATTCCACTCTTTTTAGAGAATCACAAGATTACTGTTCCAGAAGTTCAAAGACCTGGAATTACATCTTCTCTTAAAGTTGATGGATCTGTGACGATGGGAATTGTATCTGATGTTAAGACTGCTTTGAGAAAAGCAAATCAACTAAAAGTTAACTATTCAGCGAAACCACAAAGCAATTAGAAATTGTGATCAAATAAAAAAAAGCCTGATGATTTTTCATCAGGCTTTTTTTTTATCTCAATCGATCCATTGATTTTACTAATTTGTCATCCTTCCCAATATATCTATTCGCAAAGATTCCGAAAAGTATCGCTAAGATCGGTAAGCCTATTCCAAATTGCTCATTGATATTCGCTGTTAAGTCAGACTGGTTATCTTGGAAAACCAATAACAAAGCAACAATGATAAATATTATGCCCATGGTCATTACACCATAAACTAGTTTTTTCTGCAATGGCCTATTTTTAAATAGGAAAATAGTTATTAGTGCAAGCAATCCTCCAACAATCGTGATGCCAAGTAAAACTGGATTATCAAAAATATTGTAAATCTTATCTGCAAAAATACCCGCCATGGTATCATTACTTGTTGCCAAGGGAACTCCGAAAAGTCCAAAAAAACTGGCTGAAGCAAGAAATAGGAATATCGTTTGTATTCGTTGTATCATAATTTAATTAATTTTCAGTTTGGCAAAAATAATTAAAACTATATATACCTATAATATTAGATAGTTCTAATCTTTAAAAATTACACAATGTGTGCTAAAGTTAGTTATTGGGAGGCAGTTACCTTGCTTCGAGATCCAGATATCGTAATCATCGGTGGTGGATTAGTAGGTATTAACGCCGCAATCTCTCTTAAAGAATCCCAGCCAGATTTGGATGTGCTAATCTTAGAGAGAGAAAGCTTCCCTTTAGGAGCAAGTACAAGGAATGCTGGTTTTGCATGTTTTGGGAGTGTGACAGAGCTTCTAGATGATTTAGAACAAGATAGTGAAGAGAATGTTCTATCGCTTTTAAAGAGTAGAGTAAAAGGGCTAGGTTTTCTACGTAATAGAGTAGGAGATGAGCATTTGCACTACAGCCCCACTGGAGGTTATGAAGTTTTTGATAGAGATGATCCGTTATTAAGTGATATTATTGAAAAAGTACCTTCTTTAAATGATCACATCTTGGAAGCAACTGGTCTTGAAAATACCTTTTCTGTCAGTAAGCTGGGTGGCCAATTTAATAGTTTTAATACCCTTGGTATTTTTAATCAACATGAAGGGGCGCTGCATCCAGGCAAAATGATGGAAACTCTTTTAAATACAGCTCAACGCTTAGGTGTAAGGATCCTTTACGGAATGGAAGTGCATGCTACTGAAGAACGTGATGATAGGGTCTATGTTAAAACAAGAAATCATGAATTTGTATGTGATCAAATGCTAGTATGTACGAATGGTTTTTCTAAAAAATTATTTCCTGAGCTTGAACTACAACCTAGTAGAAATCAAGTTCTAGTAACAGATCCGATACCAAATTTGAAAATTAATTCTTGCTATCATTATGATAAAGGTTATGTTTATTTCAGGAATATTGACGGTCGATTACTAATTGGTGGGGGAAGAAATATGGCTTTCGAAGAGGAAACGACTGCTGATTTTGGGAGTACAGCAAAAATCAAAAACTATTTATTGAATATATTACATGAGAAAATTGGAGTTTCTAGAGACATTCAAGTTGCCTATGAATGGAGTGGAATCATGGGAACTGGTACTATAAAAACGCCAATATTGAGAAAACATTCAGAACGTATTATATTTGCACTTCGTTTAGGAGGAATGGGAGTTGCACTTGGTGCACTTCTAGGTAATAAAGCTGCTAATATTTTGTTAAATAATACTACAAAATGAATTGTAAAGCGTTGAAGATACAATGAGATTAATTATATCCCTACTTTTCAGTATGTTGTCATTTTGTGCTATTTCACAGACTGTTCAAGATACAAGTACCAGTTCGCGAATTATCGTTGAGCTTGCTGATAATTTCAAGTACGCGACTGAGAATGGGGTAGGAGTGAAGTACCTTAATGGAAATGTAAGAATGTACCAGGATAGTACATTTATGTATTGCGATACTGCCGTTCTAAGAGGTAACGAATTAACGGCCTATGGCAACGTTGTTATCATTCAAAGTGATACTGTTAATGTGTTCGCGGATTCCCTGCTGTATAATGGTGATCTAAAGCTTGCTACGCTTTATAATAATGTAATTCTAGAAAGTAAGACAAGAAAACTATTTTCAGATTATCTAATCTATAATCTAGATACTCGAGTGGGTTCTTATACGGAAGGAGCATTGCTTCAGAATAAGGGAACAGAAATAAAAAGTTTAATAGGGAAATATTATGTGAACGAAGAGAAGGTTCGTTTCTATAAGAACGTTTCTGTTGTAGATGAGGACTTCCAGCTCTGGGCAGACTCATTAGCATATGATAGTGAGGAAAATATCACTTACTTTCTTGGGCCGACTCGGATTAACCAGGATAGTTCGAAAATATACTGTGAAGATGGATTCTATGATATAAACAATGAATTAGCCGAGTTTAGAAAGAATGCTGAATATATACAAGGGCAGAAAGTAGCCAATGGGGATTTAATAAAGTATGATGCAAGATTAAAAATGGTTTTGCTCGCAGGTAATGCGGAGTATAGAGAGGAGGAAACTTATGCTAAAGGAGACACTATTCAATATTTCGAAGAGACAGAGGACACTCGATTGATTGGAAATGCCTATTTCAAAGATGCTGAACGGAATATGAATGGAGAGCGAATATTCTATAACGCAAAGAGTGAATCATTCAAAAGCGAAGGTCGTTCTACGATCATCGATTCTTCTACAGTCTTAACAGCGGATCACATTGACTTTTCCCAGCAAGATGATTTTGGTGTGGCGACAGGAATGGTGGAATTGATAGATACATCATCGAAAACGACCATCTTTAGTGATACCATAGAATATCGAAAGACGGAGAATTATTCTAAGGCCTATAGCAACAAAGATAATCGCCCCATGTTGCAATCCATCCTGGAAGGTGACAGCTTGTTTATGAAATCAGATACGTTAGTCAGTTATGAACTCGGAGACTCCACTGCAAAGAAAACAATACTGAATGCATATCATGATGTAAGACTTTATAAATCTAACTTGCAAGCGATATGTGATTCTATGATTTTTAATACCACAGATAGCGTTTTATCTATGTATGATAATCCAATGATCTGGTCTGACTCTTCACAGTTTACTGCAGATACGATTGACATCTTTTTAAAAGATGAGCAATTATATAAAGTGGTGTTAAAGAATAAAGCCTTTATTATTAATACAGAGGATTCTATTTATTTTAATCAAATTAAGGGAAAGCTGGTGGAAGTCTTTTTTGTAGAGGGGGCAATAGATTCCATGAGTGTAACTGGGAATGCGGAAGCTGTTTACTTTATGATGGATGAGCAAAAGGCTTACATCGGTATGAATAAGTCTATTAGTTCTAAAATGAGTTTCAAATTTGAGGACAGTGATCTAAAAGATATTTATTTTTATGTCAATGTTAATTCTAATTTAATACCCATGAAAGATGTGAATCCCGAAGATACACTCGATGGGTTTAATTGGCAACCAAGAATAAGACCAAAAGATAAAAAAGCGTTATGAGAGCTCTGAGTATTATATTCCTATTATTCTTTTCTTTCCACTTTCTATCTGGATCAGATATAAAGGATGCTAAAGCTGTTTTAAATGAAGCCAATCAAGCATTTGAAGCAAAGAAATATGACGAAGCGATAAATTTATACACGAGCTTAGTTCATGACTACGAATCCGCTCCATTATACCATAACCTGTCTCTATCTCATTATTATCAAGGGAACTTAGCGGAATCTATTCTGTACATGGAGAAAGCGAATAAAATTGCACCTCTGAATCGAGACATCAATAAAAACCTGAAACTCTTAGAGGAGAATGTAGATAGCGAAATAAGCAGATTACCGGATTTCTTCTTAAAGGCTTGGTTAGATTCAGTTTCTAAAATTGCAAGTATTTCCACTTGGTTGTGGTTACACATCATTACGTTGATCATCGCTATCGTATTGCTCTATTTTTATTTGATTAAGGGGAATGATTTCAATCTCCATTTCTATTATATCAGAGGAGTTATCATAGGCTTATTTATTCTTTCATTAATATTGGGCGGCATATCTTTTAATAGGAGCCAATTGAAAAATGATACTAGGTCAGCGATTATTATGCAAGACAGTGTTCCATTAAGAATGGGAGCGGAGGCAAATAGCCAAGAGGTGATGAAAGCGAATCAAGGAGTAAAGGTGAAAATAGAGGATGAGATAGGCGACTTCTATAAAGTAAAGCTTCAAGACTATACAGAAGCGTGGCTTAAGAAAGAGTTTGTAGAGATTATCTAGAGCACCACGTTACTCCCATATCCAAGGTAAGCTAACTATATAATTAGGCAGCGGAACAGGATATACACATCGTTATGGAGTATTTTCATTACCTTCTAAGTTTCCTGATCCTAGAGCGTATCTAGAATTTTACGAGAATATGATCAACAGAAGAAAGAATCTTTAATTGTATATCATGTATATCTATGGCAATGATCGTTCATTGTACAACCAGTTCTGAATGTCAAGGCAGAAAATTCCTTCACTGCCATCCTAAGTCCTTGATCAAAGCAGTTTTTATTATTTTCAAAAGGGCATAAAAAAAGACCGCTTTTAAAAAAGCAGTCTTTTATATATTTTGTAGGAAAGAAAGATTTACTCTTCCTCTACGCCTCCGTCTAATTTATCTTGCCATTCTTTTAATTCATCCCATTTTCCAGCAGCTGCTAATTCAGCTTGCTTAGGCCATGTTGTTGGATTGTGGCTTTTGTATCTATTTCCAGCTGCAGCTAAGATTTCGCTTAGTTTATCAGCATCAGTAGCTGCTAAGTCCGCAAAAGTTAAGATTCCAGCTTCGTTAAAAATCTCAGCGATTTTAGGACCGATTCCTTCTACTTTCTTTAAATCATCTCCTTTAGCATCTGCTGCTTTAGCCTTAGGCTTAGCTTCTGCTTTAGGAGCTGCTTTTTTCTCAGCAGCAGGCTTTGCAGCCTTTTTTGGTGCTGGTACATCAGAAACCTCATCTACTACTGCATCTGCAGGAAGTATGCTGATGAATGTTCTGTTATTTCTTTTTTTAGTAAAAGTTACATAGCCATCTACTTTAGCATGTAAAGAAAAATCTTTTCCTAAATATGTATTTTCACCTGCGTGAAATCTTGTTCCTCTTTGTCTAACGATAATGTTACCTGCTCTTGCAAGTTCACCTCCGAAAAGCTTTACTCCTAGTCTTTTACTTTTACTATCCCTTCCATTATCCGTACTACCTACACCTTTTTTATGTGCCATGATATTAAATTTTTAATTTTTAAGCTGAAATAGAATCGATCTTAATTTTTGTGAAATACTGTCTGTGACCGTTTTTCACTTTGTAACCTTTTCTTCTCTTCTTTTTGAATACAATCACTTTGTCACCTTTTGCATGTTCTACAACAGTAGCGGCTACTGATGCTGATCCTAACAATGGTGTTCCTACAGAAGTATTATCTCCGTCTGTGATTAAGTGAACTTCGTCAAATTTAACGGAATCACCTTCTTTCGCGTCTAATTGGTGAACAAAGATCTCTTGATCTTGCTCTACCTTAAACTGCTGTCCTGCTATTGTAACTATTGCAAACATTGTGCTCTTTTACTATTTTTCGAAAATTGGACTGCAAAGATAGCTTTAATCTTTTGTTTTTCAAAGACTAATATCTATATCATTTAATATTTTTTTCTAAGAAGTCCTCTAAACGGAAAGTTATCCTATGTTTTTCGCTGCCTCGAGCCACTAGTAGCTTAATTTTTTTACCCGGTTTTTTTGACAAATTCTTTGTAATTGATTCTAACGTCAAAAACCTAGAATGTATACCATTAAAGGATAAGATGAAATCCCCAGGCTTTAATCCTGCTCTTGAAGCTGGAGTTTCTGCAATAACACTTTTGATATAAAACTTATCAAAATTTCGTCCGATTGCAAAAATAACCATACCACTCTTATCATACACAAATGGCTTGTTGAAAATTAATTTTCTTGGCTTTAGGTGGATTTTTTGCTTTGGATAGTCGATTACAACCGTGAACCGCTCCAGTATTTTATTACCCACGATCCCATTCCGAATGTATACGGAATTATCAATAATGGAACTATCTAGATTCTGAAAACTGGTTGTTAGTCCATCAAATTGGTAACTGCCTATCTTTAAGAAATTCACCTTGCCCATATATCCTTGCAAGCTACCACTGATGCCAGTACCGATCTGACCAGGTATAATATATTCTGGTAATTCGATGTCCTCATGAGTATTTTCATGTAAGAGGTAGTTTAGACTAGCACCTGTATCTATTAATAGATTTATATCTATACTGTCATTGTCTCCTATGCCTGTTGTACACTGGATATAAGGTTTGTTCTTAAGCACTTGTAAGTCGAAAGATTCGAAACCATGCTTTGGCCCTTTGTATTTATCCGGGTCGTGGAAGATGATTCGACTTCTTTTATAGTCTAATTCTACCACTAAATTTTTAAATATACTTGCCCCGATGATACCATCTATATTCACTCCTGTGATATTATCCAAGTTATTTAAGTCATCTTCTAAAACCAGTATATCCTGGTTAACCCGTCCTGAATTGTCTAGTTTCAAATTCACATTCCTAGTAATATAAGCGAATACTAAGTTGGTCAAGTCAGATCCGATCAAACTGATTTTCTTAGAATAAGTCATCCCTAGGAGGTCAGTTATTTCTTTTTTCAGAATTAACGTATTCTCTGCTCCTGTATCAAAAATGAATTTTAGCTGTAAGTAGCGATTGAAGTCAACATTTAGAATAATGAAACCTTGGATATATTCGAATGGAACTTCGACATGACTTCGCCCTCTTAATAGATCCCTACCTGGAAATTGTGCTTGACATATTCCATAAGTCAGAAAAATAACCAATGTTATTATTAAGGATCTCAATATTTAAATGGGTTTTCTATATCATTTAACGTTTAGTTTCGAAATCAGTTCTTAATAACTCTTCTTCTGTCCACATTTTTTTTCGATCTGAAAATTTGTCTTGCAATAATTTTATTTTATTGCGGTTCACGGATCTTACTTCGTTACTAAATGCATTGTAAATATAATTACTAATCTTCTCTATTTCAGCAGCATTAATGTTAAATGATGGCATTACAGATGGGAAGTTTTCTTCCTTTCCATTGATAGTAACTGGCCCTGTTAATCCATGCTGAATAATTAACGGGATTATTTCTGGTTGATTATTTATTAGTGTAGAACCGACTAATGAAGGAGCCTGACCTTCCATCCCTTCACCGCCGAAACCATGACATGGAGAACAGTAATTATTAAACAAAGAATATCCATCCTGACTTGCTTTTCTTTTACTCTGTTTTTTAAAGATATAAAAGGAGTCTCGCTTGCTTACTCTTTCATTATATATGGTCGCCCTTTCGCTTGGATTTTCTATTAGAGTTCCCGAAGGATATGCAGCTATTTTTGCATCCTCCATGCCTTCTTCTAGCGCTTTTAGGAATCTTTGATGTTGCTCAGGATAGTCATTATAAAGTATATCAAGACTTGTTAGCATATGATTTACGACTACTTCTTCTGGAAGGGAAATATAGTTTTCATACAATTGAACGATCGCTTCTTTTTTTAGGTCAATGTTTTTTTGCCCTACTATTTTGAAGAGGTTCGCTATAACCCACGGATCTGAGAATTTTATTTTATTTATTTTTTCTAGGTCAATGTTTTTTCTAGCATCTAATATCCATAAAGCATGCAATTTGGATAGCTTACTTCCTGTTTGTAGTAATTCATATAGTTTATGGTCAATGGTATTCGAAGCCAGAAATCTTAATTTTTCTTGAGCTTTTGTTCTCAGCCAACCATTATCCATGCTGAGGTATTGGAGCAAACTGTCTTCGTTAGAGAAATCAAATGTTGGCATTTTTTGACTGCTGCCTTTTTTTGAGATTTTTAGGATTCGTCCATAATCTACGATCTCATCGAGCTTCTTCTGCTGAATTTCTTCTTTCAAGTAGTTCGTCATGTAGATTTTGTGCTGGATAATTCCTCTATGCATATCTACGATATACAAGTTACCATCAGGTCCTGTATTAATATTGACAGGTCGAAAAGCTTCATCGTCAGATACTAGGAACTCCTTCTGCGGGTAAGCAAAAGTTGCTTTTGGAAAGAAAGCATTTTGTTGGATTTTTAACCTCTTAATCAAGTTTCCTTCCGGGACGCAGATGAAAGCATCTCCGTCGTATGATTCACCGAGGCCAATAGATTGGAAAATGAGTGGACCGCAAGCAGAAGTTGCAGCAAGCACTTTCCCTTCAGCATCTAGTGTTCCTTCATTATATCCTCTATTGATAGAAGTTGCGTGTATAGGGAATATAGACCGATCTCGAACGACATCTTTATTTAAACCCTGAGGTTTATGAATGTATTTATTTGAGATTAATGTATTGGGAAGAAATTGATCCCCATACAGAAAATTAGAATTGTCATTCGCGTATAGGCGCCCATTTTCATCATTGGTGATTCCCCATTGACCTCTAAAATTAGTAGATTCTTTCGTCCAGTTTTCGCCATCGTAACAATATCGGTAATGGCTTTTAGCATTATAAAAACAGTTGTCAATATTCAATAAAAGCCCATTCGGTTTGTGTTCTACATTTCCACCGACTGCATAGAATGAGTCAATGATGGTCGTTGCGCCTTCTTGATCATTAATAATGTCACTATAATATAAATTAGGGTCATCTGCATACAGAATGCCACCATTGTAGAGTCTAATAGCTCTTAGATGATGGATTTTATCTTTGAACACGGTTGATTTATCCATGATACCATCTTCGTCTGAATCTTCAAGAATTAGAATTCGACCATTTGGGATATTTTCTTTCTCGCCATTGATGTCAGGCATGTAATCAGGCATTTCTGCAACCCATAATCGACCTTTAGAATCGAAGTCAATAGCTACAGGTGCATAGATCATGGGCTCACTTGCGATTGCCGTTAGCTGTAGACTGGTATCGATCAACTGGTAAGAAGATAGATCTACATCTTTTGGAAGGTCTTGTTGGACGCAAGAAGCCATTGTAATTATGGAACATAATAAGAAGAAAGCGCGCTGGATCATTAATAGATTCTATGATTTACCTATAAGTAACGAAAATAGAAGCTTTTGGTTTTAATAGAAACTTAAGAAGGAATTAAATAAAAGTTTTTTCTGAATTTTTTATACACCCCAAGCTGGATAGCAATTTACAAGTTATTCGGTTAGAAGAAATAAGGCAGTAAATTGATTGTAAGTCGTTTTCGAATGGAGATTTCACTTCGGAACATAAAAAAAGCCAGTCCTGTTAACAAGGACTGGCTGTATTCAATATAAATAGAATATTATTTCATTAATTTAACTTCTACTCTTCTGTTCTGCTCTCTTCCTTCTGCAGTATCATTACTAGCAACTGGCTCAGCATCACCATATCCTGTAGCAGTTAATCTACTTGCATCAATTCCACTTCCTACTAATCTAGCTTTAACAGCTTCTGCTCTTGCTTGAGATAACATTTTGTTCTTTGCAGGATCTCCAGTATTATCTGTGTGACCTTGAACTTCAGCTTTAATTCCTGGGTAAGCTTTTAAGATAGCAGCTAAGTTATCAGCTTCTACACCTGAATCTCCGAAAATTGCAGCTGAACCTGTTTCGAAAGTTAAGTTTTGGAAACGGAAAGTTCCATCACCATCTGCAGCTCCACCTTCAATAAATGCTTTCATATTTGCTCCTGCTGAATTTGCAGCAAAAGTAATACCGTCTAATGCTTTTTTCGCACCTTCATCAACTACTGCAAATGCAGAACTTAATGCACCACCTACTTTATCTACTCCAGTCTTAGCCATTTCACCAGCACCTTTTACTGCATCACCTGTTACTTCACCTACTTTATCTAGTGCATCGATTCCAGTTCCTTTAGAACAAGCATCAGTTGTACTTAAGTAGTATCCAAGAGCTGCTAATACCAAAAGAGGAATTAACCATTTCATGAAGCCACTTGATTTTGCAGTTGAAATGGTATCACTTGCAGTTCCTTTTACAGCTGTTCCAGCACTTCCTACTACACCTGCTGCTGCTACAGCCGCTTTAGTTGAAGAATCTTTAAGGCCTGCAGCCATATTTTTAGCACCTCCTAATAAGCTACCTAAGCCTAATAAAGATCCCATACCTGAAGGCATTGCTGCTGCTACATTATCTTTCTGACCTTTAAGTAGGTCCATTAATCCTCCTATTCCTTTTCCAGCAACTTGCTTGCCGATCATACTCATTAAAAATGGTGTAGCTAATTTCAATAATGATCCAGCTGAACCTTTTTTAATTCCACCTAAATTAGAAACGATGTCGATAACACCTCCTAATTTGTCTCCTAATAACATATCAAGGACTCCACTTCCTTTTCCCATAAGTTGATCTGCAGCTGCAGTATCACTACCTCCGAACATTCCTCCGATGTTATCCATAAGGCCACCGTCAAAATTGGTAAGAGATTTTAGAAGTGTTCCAGCTCCTTCAGTCGATGATCCTTTGCTGATCATTGATCCTAAAATTGCAGGAAATCCTCCCCCTAATGCTTTAGTGATTCCTTCTTCAGATTCACCTAGCATTCCGCTCGCTTGTTTTGCTAAAGAACCAGTTACCTGATCTTTTAACATATCTAATAAATTCATAAATTAGTTGTTATTGATTAATAAATTTTGTTAAAGAAAATTCTTCGTTGTAAATTGGAGCAGGGGTTGCTCTAAAGTTCTAAAGTGCGGTTCAAGCTGCAAGATATTCATTTTCAGTAAACTATCATTATATTTGTTGCCTAATCTAAGAAAAGTGGGAAAATTTAACACAATTTTGCTTGTTCCTGATAGTTTTAAGAACAGTTTATCAGCCGAAGAAGTAACAGAAGAGCTGGCGGAAGGGCTAGATTATTATAAAGAGGGACTGGATATACAGCAATTCCCATTTGCGGATGGAGGAGAGGGTAGTCTGAAAGTAGTAGAACGCTTTGTGAAATGCGAAACGAGGACGATTTACACCTTTGATGCTTTGATGAAGCCGATTCGTGCTGACTATCTTGTAGATCCTGTTCGCAACATCGCATATGTAGAAGCGGCACTCGTAGTAGGACTAGAAGTGCTAGATAAAGATCCTGATTGTTATAATGCAAGTACTTATGGGTTAGGATTAGTGATAGCTGATGCCTTGGATTTTGGCGTAGATGAAGTGTACTTGTTTCTCGGGGGCACCGCGACTTGTGATGGTGGTGTAGGAATGGCAGCCGCACTTGGATATCATTTTATGATGGAGAAAAGGGTGCTGGAGAGACCTTTAGCTAGAGATGTTAAATATATAAGTAACGTTAGGACTGAAAATGTACATTCTAGAATTAGTGATGTGAAGTTTCATGTAGCTTGTGATGTAGATAATGTCTTATTAGGTGAAAATGGAGCGGTATTTACTTATGCGAAACAGAAAGGTGCAACAGAAGAGCAGCTAGAATTGCTAGAGCTTGGTATGGAGAACATTCGAAAAATGCTGCTGGATAAAAAGAATATTGATGTTCAAGATGTACCCGGTACTGGTGCTGCGGGTGGATTAGGTGCCGGATCTATTTTGTTCTTGGACGGCCAACTCAAATCTGCTTTTGATATTTTGTCTGAAATAGCTGGACTTAGAGATAAAATTAAAAATGCTGATTTAGTGATTACCGGAGAAGGTCATATAGATATGCAAAGCTTTAATGGAAAGCTTATTTCTAAGATCAAGGAAATTGCTGATGAGTTCGAAAAGCCCGTATGGTTAGTTTGCGCCATCCGTTCTATCAGCGAAAAAGAAGCGCTTAAAATTGGGTTCGAAAGAATTCATTCTCTTTATAAAAGTATGCCTAAGAAAATTAACATTCCGGAATCAAAGCGGAAATTATTTAAAGTAGGCAAGAAATGGGCTGAAGAATGGATAGAAGTCTAGTCGACGAAATATTACACAAGTTGCATAATCTACTAGAAAGTGAGGTCTCACTTTATAGCAGATTAAGAGGTGTGCATCTAATGATTGATCTTTATATAGAAGATAAGTTAAAAGATGAACAGATTCACTTCACCACTTTCTTTACCAAAATCGCATATGTTACATTAAAGTTTAAGCTTTCGAAAAGATTGAGTTACTTCCTTCATAAGCACAGGAAAAACATTGAACTGACTAGTGAGGAGAATGCAAGCCTTATTCAATTAGATGTAGCAGTTTTTTGCCTTACTCAGATGCTTTATGAAATTGACCAAGAAAAAATTGACCTAGAATATTATACTTATCCTAATCTTCCGAAATATACTTTCTCTTCTCCATCTAGATCCGTTTCGTATCTAAAATCGGCACGTGTTCATATTTTTGATTACCATAAAGAAGAAGCTATACTTAAGGGATTTAATGAAGATCTACCTGAAGCAGAAATTAGTATTTTATTAAATGTAACTGGGGTCAATGATGATTACAATTCCGTGTTGCGATTTCTTGATCGGCGAAAAAAGTTTCCAGTTATTCTGAAATTAGAGCAGATAGAAATAGATGAAAAAGGAAATTATACCCCTGCGATCATCGTTTTCGAACCTGACTATCTCGTTGATATTACCACTGTTGCAGAATGTTTCAAGCCTAATGAATCAAACCCGCTCTTCTATTTTATTAAGAAATTCATCCCGGTTCTGCAGAATAAGTACTTGATCATTGGAAATATTGCCAATTATTTCTTGGATGAACTGTTCGATAATCCTGAAGTGTCCTTTTCTGAATTGTTAAAAGATACCTTTAAGATTAGCCCGTTAGGATTTTCTATGATGAATGATCACGAACTCCAAGAAGTGGTTAATACACTGAAAATTCACTATCATACGATAAGAGATGTGGTGACGAACCAATTAAGCATTCATTCTATTGATTTAAAAAATACCTACTTAGAACCCTCTTTTTACTCTCCCGATTATGGCTTTCAAGGTCGTCTGGATTTGTTTTCTTATATGGAAAAGACGAAGGAGGCGAAGATCATAGAATTAAAAAGTGGAAAGCCGTATCGTTCGAATAGTTATGGACTGAATATTAACCACTATGTGCAGACATTGCTTTATGATTTAATGGTTAATGCAGTTACCAACGGGAAATTAAAGATTTCAAGTTTTATACTTTACAGTAGCCAGGCTTCAGATTCGTTAAGATTTGCACCGCCGCTGAAATTGCAGCAGAAGGAAGCGATAAAATTGAGAAATCAGCTGGTAGAAATTGATTATTTATTGGCTGATGTCGAGCTAGATAATGACCATCTCTTTTCTTACATCCAAGCTAATTATATTAAGTCTGATGGATTCGCCAAGCGAGATATTGAGTTGTTTCAGAAAGCATATGAGCAGTCTTCGAAGTTGGTCAGAAAGTATTTTAATGCTTATACTGCATTTATTGCACGAGAACAGATTCTTGCAAAGACGGGAGAATTTGGATTGGATAAATCAAGCGGCCTAGCTGGATTGTGGTTAGATGACATGCAGGAGAAAATAGATAATTTTCAAGTTTTAAATGCTTTGAAAATTGACCAGCTGAAAGTAGAAAAAGATCACACGGTGATAACTTTCATAAGGACACCGCATACCGCCGTGAATGCGAATTTCAGACAAGGTGACTTAGGAGTGGTCTATCCGTATAATGCTGGAAACGAATCTACTCTTAGAAATCAAATATTCAAGGGTTCGATAATCAGCATAGATCCAGCGTTTGTTAAAGTTCGATTAAGAAATAAGCAAAATAATACCTACATCTTTGATAGCGAAGAGATCTGGCACATAGAACATGACCACTTAGATCATGGATTTAATTCGATGTATCAAGATTTATTTAGGTTTATCAATACAACTAAGGAATATCAAAATCGAATATTAGGGAAAGTACCTCCACGTGATCCTAGCGAAATCACGACCATTAATAGTGATTATATGACTTCAGAGCAGATAGATATTCTATCATATATGGTTGCGGCGAAAGATTATTACTTGCTTTGGGGGCCTCCAGGAACAGGGAAGACGAGTGTAATGCTCTACGAATACTTGAAGCATATTTATTTCGAGACGAAGGAAACAGTCTTGGTTTTAGCCTATACGAATAGAGCAGTAGATGAGATTTGTGAATCGATCTCACGAATAGGCGGCGAAATAAAAAATGAATATTTTAGAATTGGATCTCGGTATTCGTCCAATGAGAAGTTTGTCGATGATTTATTAGTAACGAAGTTAGAAGATATAACTAATCGATTCGACTTACTTACGATGTTGAAAAAATCTAGAATCATCGTATCCACACTGGCATCGATTCATGGTAAGAAGGAATTGTTTTCTTTAATGAAAATAGATACGATAATTGTCGATGAAGCGTCGCAAATTTTAGAACCGCAGCTTATCGGATTTTTGTCCTTAGCGAAGAAATTTATCCTGATAGGTGATCATTATCAGTTACCAGCTATCGTAAGACAAAGTGAAATAGAAAGTGCGGTAAAAGATGAAGAGCTGAATGAAATTGGGTTAAGTGATCTAAGTAATTCTCTTTTCGAACGAATTTATAAGAAATGTGAGCGGGAAAATTGGACTTGGGCGCTAGGGAAACTAGGACAGCAGGGTAGGATGCACTCAGATATCATGTCTTTCGCTAATCGGTATTTTTATAAAGGTGGATTGTCGATTATTCCTTCTCGTCTAGATCTGAATGATGTGAAAACGAATGATATAATTTTTGGTGAAAGACTGGTATATATACCTACTGAAATCGATTCGGATGCGATCACATATAAGACGAATAAAGATGAAGCTGAGAAAACGAGCACTATTCTAAAGCAAATTTTAAATCACTACCAAAAGTTAGGTGTTCCAGTTAGCGAAGATGCGATCGGTGTGATAACGCCTTATCGTGCTCAGATTTCAGCCATAAAATCACAATTGCTTGCTGATGGAATTACTCAAGATATCAATATTGATACCGTAGAAAGATACCAAGGAGGCGCAAGAGATATCATAGTGATTTCTTTATGCTTGAATGCAGAAAGTCAGTTAAGGCAATTAGTGAATCTATCTGATGATGGAATCGATAGAAAATTGAATGTCGCAATTACTCGAGCGAGAAAACAAATTATCATTTTGGGTAATGAAGAAATCATGCGCAAGAATATACTTTACTCTGCCTTGATTGACGCATGTTCGCTCAGAGTTTTCGAGGAAAATGTGGTCTAAGATAAGGGCTCACAATGTTCAGGCTGTTGAATTTAGATCTTCGGATTGTATTCGCCTTTGTGCTACCGAATGAGGGTGATACTTCCCGTTTTTAATTCAGTTTTTCCATTCCCAATTTTTAATCGAAGGAAGTAAGTATAAACTCCTTCTGCTATGGGACTTCCCTTCCAGGTACCGTCCCATTCATATCCTGAAAAGACCATGTTTCCTAGGCGATCATATATTTTAAATTCCTGAACTTGAAACTGATCTGCTTCGCCGATAATGGTAAAAGTATCGTTAAAACCATCTTGATTGGGTGAGAAAATATTAGGTATAAATACACCGAAGACGTCCAGCATCAATAAAACATCTATTTCACAACCTTGAGAGGAAACTACAGAAACAATGTATTCCCCTTTCTTATCGAATTTTTTATTCCCAAGGTTAAAAGTCTCTCCCAGAAATATTTCTCCGCGAATGGTATCAAGCACTTCTCCTGAAATACCTAAAGTTAGACTAACGATACTGTCACAATTAAATCTGGTCTTTAGTGTATCTTGATAGATGCCAGATTCGGTAAGTTTTTTATTGCCAAATTGATAAAAGTCACCTTGGCAAATGGTTCTTGCTACTTCTGACCATTCTGTTGGTTTAATATAATTATACGCTTGTGATAAATTACAAATCCCATTCTCAAGAACAGTGACTTGGTATATTCCTTCACCATAAATCTTAGATAACTTCGCTTTTGTTTCATTAGTTAAAGCAATCCCGTCTTTATACCATTGGTAGAATCGATTTGCTTTTTCTACTATTGCGAGTGTAAAATCGTCTGCGCATGGTTGAGAGATTTCTATAATTTCAGAACCAAATTCTTCTATTCCTGAAAGGATTAGATTATCGAAGAAATAGTAGTCGTTATAGGTCGTGTCATTTCTCGAGCAAGCAGGACCTATGGCTATGGCTGCAATGCTCTTTTTGTCAGTAAATGTGATGTTGCTTTTCACCCATTTATCACCATTCCCACTGGACACCTCTACGGCTCCTAGGGTATGCCATCCGAGATCAACATCTGGGCAACTTCGATTTCCGTCATAGTTTTTTAGAAGCTCATCACATGAATAAGCACCGTAAATTTCAATAACTATTTTCGGAGAAAACAAATCCACACCGAATCCAAGTTCAAATTGAATTTGGTATATGCTATCTGCTAAGAGTGGTTGTGTTAAACAAATGGCAGCATACTCTTTCCACGTTGTAATTGTTCCGTCTGGACCTGGGTAGGAAAAGTCTTGCAAGCCAATAATTCCATCACCATTTGGAAATGGCTCAGGCGGCGGAACCACATCAAAGCCAAGGAAACCGCAGTGATGTAAGTAATCTCCAGTGGTTTCAGTAGGGGTTTCCCAATTTTGAATACATCCCAATTCACCGAAACCATTTGGGCAACAGGTCATTTCTTCAAATGATGGATTAGGAATCAATGAAACAGGCTTTATGGTTTCGCATTCACAATCACCGTCATTAAGGTCTATTAATCCATCATTGTCATCGTCTAATGCATTATCACATATTTCTGTTTGAGCATTAGCAAAAGCCAATAGGGAAAAGAGAAAGCAGGTCATATAATGTCGGATGGTCATGGTGTTATTAAAAAGGATTTAGGTGTGTTTTTGATTCGTATTTTTATTTAATAAGAATGACATTTTAGATTAGTTTGCGATCGTTGCATTGCTTAACGTATCAAAGTTACCGTACCTAACATTGCTTCTTCACTACCATCGGTGAAGCCGACTATTATTTCATAAAGATATACATCTTCCTTTACAGGACTACCTAGATAGGTGCCATCCCATTCTGCATTTGCTCCCTCGTACATCTTAGAGCCCCATCTATCGAAAATTGACATCCTTTTAATACGAAAGAGTCCTGATTCACCTAATGAACCGAATGTATCATTGATCCCATCTTCATTTGGTGAAAAGATATTTGGAATAAAAACAGTGAATAGTTCTAATTGTAATAAGACTAGGCTATCGCAACCTAATGAAGAATTAAGAATGATAGGGTATTCCCCGGCATCTTTAAAAACATACTTATCCAAACGGTATTTAGAACCTTTGAAAATCTTTGCAGAGACGGTATCTATTATTTCTCCTAGAACACGAAGATTTAGTGTAACTATACTATCACAATTATCCACAGAGGTAAAAGTATCCACGTAGGTGCCTGATTCTGTTAAATTTAGTTCTCCGAATTCATAAATATCGTCTTCGCAAATGGTTACAGTAGGTTCTGTGAAAATTTCAGGCTTAATGTATTCAAACCTTGTAGAAAGTCTGCATGTAGAGCCGTCTTGGATTCTTACTTGATAGTTGCCTTCTCCATAATTCTGGCTGAGATTAGAAGAAGTTTCTCCTACAAGCGCGATTCCCTCTTTATACCACTGATATTCAAAGGCATTATTGTGCCTAACTTTTAATGTGAAATCCGTTGCACAGTAATGATTAACGGTTATGATATCTAGATCGAAAAATTTAATGTTAGCTAGAATAAGATTGTCGAAAAAATAATATAGACTTTCTGTAGCAGTTGGGGCTTGGCATGATGGACCGATAGCTATGGCATAGATATCCTCTGCTGGAGTTACATCGATCAAGGTGTTAACCCATTTATGTCCAGAGCCTCCAGAAATGTTGCGCTGACCTAAATGAACCCAACCGGGGCTATTCGACGGGCATCCCGTATCTGGGTTGCCTTCACCAAAAGGTAAGTTGACACAATCATTGGTTCCGAATATGGTGATATTTATAGGTGGAGAACTACTAGGAGATGCAAAACCTAAGTCAAATTGAAAGCGGTACGTCGAATCTTTTAATAAAGGGTTTAACAAGCATGATCCTGCATACTCTTTCCAACCCGCGATCTGTCCTTCTTCTTGACTATATCTCCCATCTCTAAAACCCATGATAGAATTTCCATCTGGAAATGGTCTTGGGGGTGGAAATTCATCCCATCCTAACCAGTCACAAGTGTGTATTAAGTCAGTCGTAGGTTCTGAAGCTTGAATCCAATCCACTGCACAGTTAAGCTGGCTTCTTTGTGATGGACAGCAATTTAATTCTTCGAATGAAGGGTTTGGAATAAGGGAGATAGGTTGAGTAATTTCGCAAGGACAATCATCATCAATGAGATCGATAAGTCCATCATTATCATCATCTATTCCATTATCACATATTTCAACCATTTCTATTCTTGCGTTCGGTGTTGCAGATATTAGAATGACCACCGAAAAGAATAATAATGTGATATAGGTGGTGTATGATGGCATCTGACATAGTAATTATTTCATTGAATTTACTACTTTTTTTTATTCTTGCATAAAAAAAGAGCCTGCTATAAATAGCAGGCTCTCCAAATATATTTAATTTAAAATCAGTTAGTTAATTCGAATTAACTTGCCTTGGAACGATTCTGTTTCAGTTTTTAATTGATAAAAATACACTCCGGTAGCATCTATAATCGAACGATCAATCTTAATCGCATGAACTCCTTTATTATAGTTTCTTGTATTCGTATAAACCTTTGCTCCATTTAATGAGTAAATCTCAATTGTTATGTTTTGTGATTTATCATTATTGAAGTTGAAATGAGTTTCATTTTTAAATGGATTAGGTGCAAGAGACGCTAACTCGAAAGTAGAATTGCTTCTTAATGCCACTTTCTGCGTTCCGAATAAGTCTTCTAAGTTTGTCTTATCTGTTAAGTCACCCATCTGGAAGATCATCAAGTCCACTCCAACAGCATTTCTGTTTTTGATTTCTACCATCTTAGAAGTTGGATATTCATCTATATCAGTTGCTATATTATTTGAAATCGAATAATCAGGATCTAATGTTACCCAATTGAACATCTCTTCATTAGTATTTCCATTTACGAAATCGTTCAAGATTGCTAAATCTTGTAAATCGATGATTTTATCATGATTTAAATCTGCTGCTAATTTCTGATACATATTCAGTTGAATCTGCCCATCTAAGTAACCTGCAAGTAAGTATACATCCATTGAATCAATGAACTGTGTATTAGGAGCAGCATTATATAATGTCAATTCGTAATCTTCATTAAGATCTAAATTTTCAAGCATGTACTCTCCTTCAGTAACTGCAACCTCGAAATCTTTATCTACTTGAGTAGTATCATAAGTTGGAACTTCTACTTCATCGATTCCATAATGGTAAGAAACAGATCCATCATTATTGACTGTGCTATCGATTACAAATGTGGCAACCTCACTAGAATAAGTAGTATCGAAAGTCATTCCTTCATAACTACTGTTCACATCTAAGATAAGAGATTCTGTATTTCCGAAAACACTTGAAATATTTCCTGTGATATAAGCTTCTTCTAACGCTTCACAATTCGGAATATTTGCTGCATTGTTTTGCAGTTTGATGTATGTAGTACAATAATCTTGTTGACCTGAAGAAGCTGTTACCCAGATATCTAATTCCACTTTTCCTACATCTTCACAAGTAAATACTCTTACATTATCGTAAGGGTCAGATGAAAATGAGATTTTCAAACTAGCATATGGATTACATGCGAAATTTGATCCTGCATCTAATTCTGATGCCCATATTTCTCTCATACCATCATCAACTACTCCATCACCATCGGTGTCAACACCCATAAGTGAAACTGCAAGTCCATAATAACAATAAGGAGTTGGTGTTGAGTGATCTTTAACTGTAACATTGACATAGAAAAATTTAGTTTCCCAACAGTTGTACTTAACCATGTATCTGATTTTCGTAGTTCCTACTGGATACTTTCCACTTGCATCAGCCCCACCGTAGTAAGAATATGGTGAATTATTCGTGATCTGATATTGATCATCACAGCCATCTTCTATCTTAAATAAAGGAACATCTACCCATGCTTTTTCACAACTTGTGGTAGTTACCGTAATATCTTCAGGAACCCATGCTTGTGGCTCATTGTATGCGGTAGTTACTTTTATACGTTGGTTATAAGTCCAGATTCCTTGATTTGTCCAAGGGTTGAAATTACAGCAATCAACGATCGTCCATGTTCTGATGATTTCATAACAACCCGGTCCATATACATACTTATTATCATGGTAGCTATATCCTATCTTAGAACAGGTAGCTCCGTTTGTTGACCAAGTTGGCATATTCTTTCCATAGGGTAATTGTTCTGGTTTGATACCAGGATTACATCCCGTGAGTTCTACATTAGAAGGCCATTTGATCGAACTAGAGTTGAAATAATTTCCTTGAACGTAGATCTTCTGACTACACTTATGCCAGTATCCGTGGTAATCAGCAATTTTCCAAGTTCTGGTGATATATCCGATGTTACAATCATTAAGGTAGTATTTCACTTCAGCATGACCTGCATCATGAGTTCCTGTGTAATCCTTGTACCATGCATTTCCTAACCAATCAAGGTCCCACAATTCTTCACCACAATTAAGCCACTTGGTAGGCGGACAAAATATTTCAAAGACATCTTCGTCTTCATTATTTTCTCCGGCTGCAGTATTTATATTCAAGCAAGTAAAAAATGCTAGAATAATCACTATAAGCGTGCGGGGGATTACAATTTGTAAATCTGTTTTCATATACGAATGTTGAGTTAAAATTAACGTACATAACAAGCAAGGTGATTGCTTATCAGTTGGTTTTGTTTTTGTGAAGATAAGCGGAGAATTGTAACATTGCAAATTAACAGTGTTAAGTTTATTGCTAAATAATATATATTTTAAATATAAATGTATAATGATCTCGTTACTCGGACTGCTCAAAATAGTTGTAATCAGAAATTACTTGTTTTAAGAACTCTTCCGAGCTACCATATTTAGAAACTCCTATTACTTGTTCTATCTTTTCAGCTAATTTAGTTCTAAGATGAAATGCATCTTCAGATCTTTTTTTGAGCACTTCTTTGATAATCATTATATCCTCATTTCTAAGATTGATAACCGACGGATATATAGGCGTATATTCGTCTTCTAGCTGAAGAAATGCTGTATTTCGAAGATTGCTTTTATTCTTTAGACTGATCACAGAAGTATTAGCGACAATATCGCCTACTCTTTGCCCTTTTTCTGAAAAAGCAATGGCTAACACAGCAATTATTCCACTTAACATATTGATATCTACTATTCGAAATAGCCACCTTAGGAAGTAACCACTGAATGACACTTCATCTCCGTCTAGACTGACGACCTTCATTTTTAGAAGACGCTTTCCAGGGGTCTGTCCATTGTTGAAAACTTCAAATATTAATGAATAAAGTACGATCGGTAGTGCAAAAAGGAAACCGATGATCATAGCTAATTGATAACTCATATCGTCTAGAAAGGGTACGAAGAGTAAAGCACCCAATAACAAATAAGCTATCTTGATAACCATGTCAATGATGAATCCCAAAATCCGATCTCCTAGGTTAGCAACTTCATAATCGATGTTTACATTTTGTGCGGTTGTAATGGCAATAGTGTGAGGCATAAGCTAGTAGATCTCTTTTTACAAATTTAAGATATGTTTTGAATTCTCAGCAAAGTTTATAAAACTGTATTATATTGGTTTTAAATGAAGGAAGTTTTATACATCAAAAAGAATCAGTCCAGATGGAAAGAATTTGAAACCTTCTTGGATAGCCATGAAATGCGCTCTCCAGATGTGCTTGCTGATTACTATATCCAACTAACGGATGACTTATCGTATGCGAAAACTTTCTATCCTAATAGCAATTTAATAAGTTATTTAAATACGCTAGCTGCTAAGGCCCACACATCGATTTACCGCAATAAGAAGGAAGAGAAAAGTAGACTTCTTTCTTTTTTCAAATTCGAAGTGCCGTTGGCCATATGGGAGAGCAGAACAACGATAGGATGGGCACTTTTTATTTTCCTTCTGTCTATTGGAATCGGATTGCTGTCTAATGTGATCGATGAAAACTTTACAAGACAAATTCTGGGTGATTCTTATGTGAATATGACCCTTGATAATATAGAGAAAGGCGACCCGATGGCAGTATATGACTCTGAAAGTGTTTCTATGTTTATCGGAATAGGTCAGAATAATGTGAAAGTTGCACTATATGCCTTTGTACTGGGGATTTTCGGCTCTGTTATTTCTGCCTTTATTTTGATAACGAATGGCATCATGGTAGGCACTTTTTTGCATTTTTTTATTCGCAAAGGATTGTTCGGACTTGCATTCAGCACCATCTTTATTCATGGAGCACTTGAACTGTCAGCAATTGCAATTGCTGGTGGAGCGGGAATGGTTTTGGGTAATTCTTTCTTATTTCCTGGAACCTTTACCAGAATGGAATCTCTGAAAAGAGGAGCTAAGCGATCCTTGAAGATTATGATTGGGCTCATTCCTGTGATTATTGCAGCAGCAGTGCTGGAAAGTTTTGTAACCAAGCACTATTTAGAAATAGGATCCATCGGGAGGTGGGCGATCATTATAGTTTCCTTTATTTTTATAATTTGGTATTTTATTTGGTACCCTAGAAAATTATACAGACATGGCACAGAAGCAATTAATTCTTGATCAATCAAGAAACTTAGGAGATGTAATCTCTGATGGATTTACCTTAGTTCGACGTAATTTCAAAGTTATAGGAGGGCTGTTTTTAGTCCTAGTATTTCCTTTTTTATTATTTGCATTGTATAATATGTACTTTGTTTTTAGTGAGATGGATTTATTAAATGTGGATGAAACTGATCCTTTTTCGATGTTTGGCGGGTTTAAGATCATTATTGGATATGGTTTAATGATTTTGTCGTTTCTGATCTATTATTTTATCATCTTTTCCTCTGCAATCACTTACCAACGAAATAATAATGAAACCCCTGATAGATATATGGTTATTAACTTCATGAAAGAGAATGCAGTGAAATACATAATCTATTTCTTAGCCATGATCGGGATGGTTTTTGTGATGATGGCTATAATGTTTCTCTTTATTTGGGTTAGCCCTATTTTAAGTGCTTTTGTTATACTTGGGATGGTAGTGGGAATGTTCTACTTGTTTCCTTTCCTGAATATTTTTCCGCTCGTCTATCTCGATTCTGATCTTAGTTTTATAGACGCTTTGAAAGATACTATTCGGTTAATAAAGGGTGAATGGTGGTCAACTTTCGGAGTAATATTGATTACCAATATTATAGGAAGTTTCGCAAGTTATATATTAATTATTCCTGTTTATGCTATTATGATGGTTCAAATGATGAGTAGTGATAATGCAACAGGAGATGCCTCAAGTATGATGAGTTTTTGGATGGGAATAATGATTGTCGTTTCGGTCATAGCAAGTACAATTGTGTTAATTTATACCGCTTCAGCTGTCGTATTAAAGTATTACGATCTTCGAGAAAGTAAGGATAGTACTTCGTTATATGATAAAATTGATTCCATCGGAAGTGGAGAATCTTCTATGTTTGAAAATGAAGGTGAATTTTAATTTCCGCTTGGGTTTTTAGTAGGAAGGTCAATGTATTATCGGATCAAATAAGAATTATAAAGTATTTATTGAATTTGCTAAATATGAAGATTGTTTTCATGGTATTTTTTTTCTTGGTCAATGTCTTTCTGGCATCAGGCCAAGTAGAAATTGCACGAGACACATCTCCTATAACACTTCGAAATTTCAAAGCAGAAACTATTGAGCAATTTACGAGCAAGAAAGACTATAATTATGACTTAGATCCCAAGTATGAACAGAATCCATTGAGGAAATGGTGGTATCAATTGTGGAAAAATCTAAAAGAGAAATTAGGAAGGAACACTTTGAACATTACTTGGGAAATCATTAAATATGGATTAATTCTAGGAGGAATTGGTGCGTTACTGTGGTTTTTACTAGGTTCTTCTAAGTCAAGTTTCTTTAATCGATCGGATAAGAGTCCTGATTTTCACTCTACATTAATTAAAAGCCAATCTGGAGGTGTCAACTTAGATCGACTGATTTCAGAAGCAGAGCAGGAGCAAGATTATTCACTTGCAATCAGTTACCTTTTTCTGAAAACACTTCGGACACTAGATCTTCAAGAATTGATAGAGTGGAGAGATTTTAAAACTAATATTGAATACGAAGACGAAATTGTAGATGCCGAAATTAAAACTGCTTTTCAAGATCTGAGTCACAGCTTCGAGTATGTTGTTTATGGAGAATTTGACATTGACCATGAAAAATACGAAAGCCTAAAATCGTCGTTTCAGTCCTTTTTTCAAAGATTTAAGCAAGTCAGTTTATGATCAAAGGGACTAAACGCAATATTCGACTTATTATACTCTATGTAATCATTATTGTTTTGATGGGAGTATTCATGCCGCGGCAACTAGACTGGAGTCCAAGTTTCAGTAAGCATCATAATACTCCATATGGCGCTGAAGCGGTGCATGAAAACATTAAGGATCTTTTCAGAACGGAGAAGACTTTTATTTCCGATGAACCTTTATACAATTTGCTGAAAGATACCAGCATTTCGAATTCGAACTATATTTTTCTGAATTCAAGTTTTTATGTTGACTCCTTAGATAAGTCGGCACTTTTTACTTTTGCTGGAGCAGGAAATAATGTATTTATAAGCGCAGAATCTTTCGATGATAAGTTTTTGGATTCTTTAGGTGTGACAACAGAAACGCACCTTAATAATTTTGCAAACGTGAATGAGTTAGATGGTGGAATTTCTCAACTGGAGATTAGAGATTCTGATGATGTCTACGAATTTAAGGCGCAATGGGTGAATACTTATTTTATTAGAAGGAATTCTAGCGAGTTGGAACACTCAGGAATTGGCTGGCAAGATAGTCTTTACAACTACATCAAAATCCCGTACAAATCTGGTAATTTTTACCTGCATTGCTTTCCATATGCGTTAACGAATTACTATCTGATGAAAGAGGAAAATCGATCATATATCTCTTCAGTGTTCTCTCAGTTGCCTCAAGACTATGACTTAATATGGGATGAATATTATAAGCCTCATCGATCAGCTGTGCAGCAATCACCACTAAGTGTGCTGATGAGATATGATGCATTTCGGTGGGCTTATTGGCTAACAATTTCGGGTGTGGTTTTATTTATGATCTTTTATGCGAAGCGCAAGCAACGAGCAATTCCAGTTATCGAACCACCTAGAAATGAAAGTGTGAACTTTGTTAGAACGCTAGGAAGTCTATACTATAACAAAGGAAATAATAAAGATATCTTTGAAAAGAAGATTCAAGTGTTCAAAGAGCACTTGTACAGCCAGTTTTTTATGAAGGATATCAGTTTTTCACATGCAGAGGCAGAAAAATTAAAATTGAAATCAGGTGCTAAAAAAGATGTGATCGATCGAATATTTCAGTTGGAAAATGAATTTCGTGGATTGTCAGAAATTTCAGATGCCCAGCTGAAAGCCATCGTGAAGAAGATTAATGAATTTTATAATCAAGAAAAAACCACATAAACTGATGAACAAACGCTATTTGATTTTTCCTGTTTTCTTAATGTTTGCTTTACCTATATTTTCGCAAACGTACATTACCAATGTTACAGTAGCAGATGTTATCAATAGTCAATTCGTTACGAATCAAACGGTTGTCATTACTGGTGATCAGATCTCGGATATCCAAGATGCTGAAAAAATTAAAATTCCAAGTGGAGCGGAAGAAATAGATGGAGCGGGCAAGTATTTAATTCCAGGGCTGACCGATGCTCACGTTCACTTCTTTCAAAGTGGTGGCCTCTACACGCGTCCGGATGTGATCGACCTTAGAAAGTTTAAATCTTACGAAGAAGAAATTGATGATGCTCATGAAAAAGCAGCAAGCATTCAGCGAAGGTACTTACAGAATGGAATTACAGATGTAATCGATGTAGGAGCCTCTTATCGTTTTCTTGATAGAAAGGAGGAGATGAATAAATTACAAGATGGAGCTCATGTAATGATGACCGGCCCATTATTGACGACGTATGAACCAGCAGCTTATCAAGGTTTAGAAGAAAACAGTCCTTTTAGTTTAGTGATGACCGCAGAGGAAGGACGTGAAATGGTTCAGGAGCAATTAAAATACAACCCTGATTTTATAAAAATATGGTATATCGCTCGAAGTGGAAATTTGGGACCTGAAGCAAGTGCAAGGAAGTTCTTACCCATTGTGAAAGCGGTAATCGACGAAGCACATGCACACGGATTAAAAGTAGCAGTTCATGCTACAGAGCGGATCACGGCACAATTAGCAGTGGAAAATGGATGTGACTTTTTGGTGCATAGTGTAGAAGATGAAATCATAGATGATGAATTTGTCAACTTGCTCAAAACTAGAAATGTGGTCCTTTGTCCTACCTTAACTGTCCATCATGGCTATGATAAAACGTTAGGACAGAAGCTAAATTTTAAACTACATGATTTTCTGAAAGCGGATCCAGATGATTTAGGTTCCTTACTAGATTTACAACATTTGACAGATACGGTTTTAATTAGTCAATACAAGCGTTATATCAATTCTCCTGCTGCGATGGCTAATGCGGAAAAAGAGCAAAGCATTGGCAAAGCCAATCTGAAAAAGCTAGTAGATGCAGATGTACTGATTGCGACTGGCACCGATGCGGGAAATATCGGAACGCTTCACGCTTCGTCTTATTTAGCAGAATTGGAAGCCATGAAAGAGAGTGGAATGAATAACTGGCAAATTCTGCAGGCATCGACGATCAATGGTGCAAAAATACTGGACCAAGAAAATGAAAAGGGTAGTGTTACAACAGGTAAAAAAGCCAACTTGGTACTTTTAAATGCAAATCCAATTACGCAACTTGGAAATATAAGTGACATTGCACTTGTTATTAAAAACGGGATGGTGTTCTCTCCAGATACTTTAATTCAGAATACACCTTCAGCATTAGCGCAGCGTCAATTAAATGGTTATAATTCAAGAAATATCGAAGCATTTTTAGAGCCATATGCGGAGGACGTGGAAATATATTCTTATCCAGATAAACTGCTATTTACAGGGAAGCAACAGATGCGCGAAAATTATTCGAAGATGTTTGAAAATACACCGAATCTACATTGTGAGCTGAAAGGCAGGATTGTGCAAAACAATATTGTAATTGACAAGGAGCGTGTTCGATTCGGAAAGAAATATTTTGAAGCAGTGGCTATCTACCACATTGAAAATGATAAGATTAAAAAGGTATACTTTATTCAATAAAAAACAAACACATATATTAATAAAATATATGTAAAGTAATAAAAACTAGGAAGTATGAGTGATAATTATCAATCTAGAATTGACTTAACAGAAGTGAAATCGAGCTTTGATGCCATTAAAATGGAGATCGAAAAAGTAATCATAGGCCAGAAAGACATGGTTGATTTGCTTTTGGTTTCGATTTTAGCAAATGGTCATGTTCTGATAGAAGGAAATCCAGGATTGGCGAAAACATTGACGGCGAAGCTGTTGTCTAAAGTGATCACGACGGACTTTAGTAGAATTCAGTTTACTCCAGACCTCATGCCTTCAGATATCCTAGGTACTTCTGTTTTTAATTTTCAGACTTCAGAGTTTGAATTTAAAAAAGGGCCGATCTTTTCTAACATCATATTAATCGATGAAATCAATAGGGCGCCGGCTAAGACACAGTCGGCCTTGTTCGAAGTCATGGAGGAAAAGCAAGTGACCATCGACGGCTCGCGATATAAAATGACGGAACCGTTTATGATCGTGGCGACTCAGAATCCGATCGATATGGAAGGAACTTATAGACTTCCAGAAGCGCAGATGGATCGATTTATTTTCAAGATTACCATCGAATACCCGACACTTGAAGAAGAGATTCTAATCATTAATAAACATCACGATAACCAGCAGTTACTAGCTTTGGATAATGTAGTATCGATTGTAAAAGGGACTAAAATAATTGAACATAGAGCACTGCTAGATAAAGTAGTCGTCGATGAGAAGATTATTAAGTTTATCGCTCAGATTGTTCAAGCGACCAGATCTAGCCCTAATATTTATGTTGGTGCATCTCCGAGAGCTTCGCTTGCACTACTTAATGCAGGAAAAGCGCATGCCATCTTGAATGGTCGAGATTTCGTAACTCCAGAAGATATTTTAAGAATTTCGCCGTATGTATTAAACCATAGAATCACATTGACACCGGAAAAAGAAATGGAAGGAACGACATCTAATAAGGTGATAGAGCAGTTGATTAAAGGCATAGAAATCCCTAGATAATGTGGAAATTGCTTAAAAATTTATATTTTACAAGTAGGTTTTACCAGAGTCTTGCGGCTCTAGTGGTGCTTTTTATATTGAGTTTTCTTTTCAGGCCACTATTTTATCCAGCTGTATTTTTATTTGTATCGTGGGTAGTTGTAGTTCTATTTGAGATATATATTTTATTTAAGTTTAATGGAATCGAGGCTAGCAGGTCAATGTCAGATCGCTTTTCGAATGGTGATGACAATGTTATCAATATAAAACTTCAGAATTATTATAACCAGAAAGTACATTTGACCATCATAGATGAAATTCCATTTCAATTTCAGAGAAGAGATGTGTCATGGAAAGCGTCCATGGATCCAGAAGAATCTAGCGAGTTATCCTACCATCTCAAGCCAGTAAAGCGAGGTGTTTACCATTTTGGGTGCTTGAATGTTTTTGCTTCCTTTTTCTTAAGATTGGTAGAGCGTAGGTTCCAATTTGGTGAAGGAAAAGAAGTGGCCGTGTATCCTTCTTATTTGCAAATGCGAAAGTATGAAATCGCTGCAATCTCTAAGAATTTATCGGCGTATGGAATTAAGAAGGTACGGCGAATCGGAACTTCTATGGAGTTTGAGCAAATCAAGGACTATGTTCGTGGGGATGATCCGCGAAGTATCAATTGGAAGGCGACAGCTCGAGCGAATGCGCTGATGATTAATCAGTTTCAAGAAGAGAAGTCTCAGCAGGTGTATAGTCTTATCGATAAAGGCCGTTTGATGAAGATGCCATTCGAAGGCATGAGTTTATTGGATTATGCGATTAATGCCTGCTTAGTAATCAGCAATATTGCAATTAAGAAAGGCGATAAGGCTGGACTGATTAGCTTTTCTAAGAAATTAAGTACAGTGGTTTCAGCGAATAAAAGGCCGGGCCACATGAGGAAGATACTAGAAGGGCTTTATCGTCAGAAGACGAGGTATGAAGAAGCGAACTTCGAGTTGCTGGCTGCATTTGTGAGGAAGAAAATTACTGAAAGAAGTTTGTTGTTACTGTTTACAAATTTCGAATCTCAGACTTCGATGAATAGGCAGATGCCTTATCTGAAAATGTTAGCAAAGAAGCATGTATTAGTGGTCATCTTTTTTCGAAATACAGGAATTAAGGAGGTTTTGAAAACCAGACCGAAAGATGTGGAGGGAATCTATCACCAAACGATTGCTGAGCATCTGGATCATGAGAAGAATCTGATGATAAAGGAGTTAAAGAGACATGGGATTTATGGTATTGTCACTGAACCCAGGAATTTAACAGTAGATACGATTAATAAGTATTTAGCATTAAAAGCGAAGAGCTTTTAAAGTGAGAACGAAAACCAGAACTATTAAGGAGACAAAAAAATAGCTATTGACCTTAAGCGATTCCCAGTATTTTATGAGTCTGGACACTTACTCTCCATCTCGGATTTTCCTTACAAAAAAGAATAGATTGTAAAATATTCTCCTCTTGTTCTTCTGAATCCATCGGTTGTATAAAATAATGCTCGAAATCAAATTGCTCGAAATCCTTAGGATTAATTCCTTTCTGAGGGAAGACAATTTTAATTTCAGAACCTTTAGTAACGACGATTTCGGTATTTGCTTTAGGACTCATACAGACCCAATCTACACCTTCAGGCACAGGAAGAGTGCCGTTGGTTTCGATGGCAATTTCGAAACCGTGGTAGTGTAATTCTTTGATAAGTGCAGAATTGAGTTGAAGAAGTGGTTCCCCGCCAGTACATACGATGTACTTATGCCCAGCATTTTCAGGCCATAGATCGTTCACAAATGTTGCTAATTCTTCGGCAGTATATTTTCCACCATTATGTCCGTCAGTTCCCCAGAAATCGGTGTCGCAAAATTGGCAAATAGCCTTATACCTATCTTCTTCACGTCCAGACCATAGATTGCAACCACTAAATCTTAAGAAGACCGCGGGCCTTCCCGAATGTGCTCCTTCTCCTTGTAGTGTATAAAATATTTCCTTTACTGCGTATTTCAAATTCCTTGAAACTTTTAATGAACTGGTTTAAATTAGACTGCAATACTAAGTCACCCTTCACGATATTCCAAGGGTTCGCTTATTTTAATCTGCATCTATAATAGCACTTGCTTCTATTTCTACTAAATATCCCGGGTCAATTAACCGAGAAACTTCCACCATTGTTGTAGCTGGGCGTATGTTTTTAAAAAAATCTCCATGGACACTTCCTATTTGCTCCCATTCCTCGATATTCACCACATACATTCTTGTGCGGATTACATCTGCTAGACTCGCACCTAAGGATTCCAATGTGGTTTTAATTTTATTGAGAATGAATTTGGTCTGTTGTTCAGCATCACCTGGAAACAAAACGCTATTTCCATCTGTCGCAACGGTTCCAGAAACTTCTATTGTATTTCCTATTTTTACAGCTCTAGAATAACCTACATGGGCTTCCCATTGTGCACCGCTAGATAAGTTTTCGCGTTTCATCTTCATCTATTATTTTGATGATTAACTATATTTTTCCGCTATTTAGAATTGACTAATTTGTATAAATTTTCGAGCATCAGATACGTTTTAGACGCTTCTACAAAAGCCTCTTCTGGTAGGACGTGTCTTGCAATTCCTTCATCATCTAGTACAAATAATCGTGGATAGCCCATCTCTATTCCGTATGCGGCTTCACCTAGCATCTTGCCATTATATAAAACAGAATAATTGATACCATGTGTTTCTTGATAAGTTTTCAACTCCTCTTTCGAACCATCACCTATGGCAATAATTTTAAGGTCATTTCCTTTTTCTTCTTGCATCAGATTAAAAGCACTGACTTGTTCTTTGCAAATTCCACATTGTTGATTGAAAAAATAGACAAAGACAGTTTTTCCTTTGAAATTTCCAAGAAACTGTTCTTCTCCATTGACATCTGGAGCGAGAAATTGCATAGGTGCTTTTCCTTCGAATTCTCTGATTTGATCTTGATTAGAAGGTTTGAATTGCTCAAACTCTACTTGGAAGATGGCGTCTTCACTTTCGGAGATCTGCGCTAAAATTGACATAGAACAAAAACACAAAATGATAAGAAGTAGATTTTTCAAAATTTCAATTTTAAGTTGTGAATTAATATTTCAGCAAAGGTAGCCAAATCGGGAACGCGATAATCAACAAACGGAACAAATTGCTCTGAAAGTATCTTTTCGTCGCGGATGAGAATTGTTTTCATTCCTGCATTTTTTCCAAACTGCATATCTGACAGCGTATCTCCCACCATAATAGACTTTCGCAAGTTAATCTCTGGGAAGTCTTTCATCGCTTGGATAGCCATGCCGATTTCTGGTTTTCGGCATTCCGGCTGGTCAGCTGCAAGTCCTGGACAGTAATAAATTTCATCTATATAACCACCATCAAGCATGATCTCATCTAACATTTGCACATGAATTTTGCGCAATGCATCTTCAGTCATGATCTTTTTACCGATACCTTGTTGATTAGTAGCAATTAGAGTTTGTCCGAATATTTTATTGAAAATGGGAATTGCATCGAGGACGCCATCGATAAACTGGAATTCGTCCCATGTTTTCACATAATCATCCACTAATAATTTATTGATGGTCCCATCCCGATCTAGGAACAAAGTCCATTTATTGGTTATTTTCCAGTCCAATTTGCTGTTATTTAGTTTTTATAATAGTAGAAATGCGAATTAAGTTCTTTTAAATTAAAGATAAGGTGTTCTGGGGCGCTCTCATATTACAAAAATTAATATTTTTGTGATTCAATTAAGAGAGAAAAGATGAAAATACATTTGATTTCTGGAGGATGCGGATTTGTAGGGAAAAATATGGTAAGGAGACTGTATGAAACAACGAATGATTATATTTTGTTTGTGGATAATTTATTAGTAGGTACACATCCAAGTGATTGGTTAGATGCACCGAAAGTTGCTGATAATAAAGATATTGAGATTTTCGGTGACGGAAGATTGATGTTTCTAAAAGATGATTTTAGATTTCTGTTGCGGAAGATGACGGATAATGATCGATATATTCAGGATACTTATGGTCTTGAATTTGATAAATTCACAGATGTCTATCATTTTGCGGCAATCGTAGGTGGAAGAGCTATGATCGATGGAGATCCGATGGTTGTTGCCCTTGACTTGAGTATAGATGCAGAATTCTTTTACTGGATATGTAAGCATAAACCAGCAAGGTCGCTTTATCCAAGTTCTAGTGCTGCTTATCCTGTAAGCAAGCAGACAGAGGCTGGGGCAATAGCATTGGCAGAAACGGATATTGATTTCAATAACATGGGACAACCAGATATGACCTATGGTTGGTCTAAGTTAACCGGTGAATACTTAGCAAAAATTGCTGCTGAATATTATGGCGTTCATATTACTTGTATCCGACCGTTTTCAGGATATGGTGAAGACCAGAACTTGACTTATCCGATTCCAGCGATTGCACAACGAGTGGCTAATCGGGAGAATCCAATGGAAGTTTGGGGAACTGGAAAGCAGGGTAGGGACTTTGTTCACATCGATGATGTATTGGATTGTATTGCTGTAGCGATGGATAAGATTAGTGATGGAACAGCGATTAATATTGGTATGGGACGATTAACAAGTTTCCTTGAGATTATTGATGTTTTAACGGATATTGCTGGGTACAAACCAGAAGTAAAGCAGTTGTTAGACAAGCCTGTAGGTGTTCATTCTAGATATTGCAAGATGGATTGGGTGAAGGAAAATCTAGGTTGGGAAGCGAAAATTAGCATGGAGGAAGGTATGAAGCGGATGTATGATGCGGCGATGAAACGAAAGGAAAACGCATGAAACGAATAGTTTGTTTTGGTCCTGGTCCTAAGTTTAAAGGTGGGATTTCGAATTATAATACTTCCTTAGCGAAGGCTTTAGATAAGATCGTCGGAGTAGATGTTCATATTGTTTCATGGACGAATCAATATCCATCGATTGTACCTAGGGAGTTTGTAGATAAGACGAGTAAACTGGACTTTCTGGAAGGGACAGATATCAAGGTGAAGTATATCACGGACTACAACAAACCTGGAAGTTGGAAGAAAACGGCTGATTACATCATGGACTTAGATCCTGATATTGTTATTTTCCAATGGGCCATTGCGATCCAAGGATTACCGATGGGACGAATTGCGAAACGCATTAGAAATAATAGTGCTGCAGAGGTAATCTTTGACTTGCACTTTGTTATTCAAAAAGAAGCTTCTAGTCTCGACAAGAAATTCACAAAAAGAGGAATTAAGCACGCAGATACTTATATCACACATGCTTATAAAACCGTGGATGAATTACGTGAGCTTTTTCCAGACATGAAGATCGATGTCAATGAAACGGGGCAAAGAAGTGATGATCCATTAGACAAGACGGTGATTAAGCTATACCATCCGATCTACGATTTATTCGAACCAGACCCGAAATTTGATGTTCCTGCGTTCAAAGCGGAGCATAATATTGCAAAGAATGCCTTTTTGTTTTTCGGTTTTATCAGAAAATACAAAGGCCTTCATCACGCCATTAAGGCGTTCAAGATTGTTGCCGATAAGCGCGATGATGTGACCTTTATGATTTGCGGTGAATCGTTCTGGAATACTTTAAGTCAGGACAAATTTTCGACCAAGGTGAAGAATGCTTTATTCGGGATTGCGAAGAAAATTTTCTTGAGCAAATCGAGTAATGAGAAGGATTATAATCCACTGGCATTGATCGAAGAACTAGGACTCCAAGATCGGGTAATGCTAGTGAACAGTTTTATTCCAAATGAAGATGTTCATAAATATTTTCAGACTGCGGATGCGGCTGTATTGTACTATGAATATGCGACACCTTCTGGAATAGAATCGTTGAGTTATAATTTCGAGCTTCCTTTATTAGCGACGAAGGTAGGGCATTTCCCAGAAACGATCGATGATGGATACAATGGTTATTTAGCTGAGGCGGAAGATGTGGAAGACATGGCTAATGTGATGATGAAGTTTCTAGATAAGCCACTTGATCCTAAGAATGTAGAGGAGAAGACCAGGGAGATGAGTTGGGCGAATTATGCGAAGGCTATTATCGGGGTGAATTCATAGGAAGAATTCCTGATTTTTCTTGTATTAAATATTTATTCTTAGTAGATATATTGCTAGTCAACTTCGCCATAAGTGGTAAATTTGGGTAGTTATGGCGAAGTTGATGACTTGTTAATTTCGCCATAAGTGCTAATTATTTGTAGTTATGGCGAAGTTGGTTGCTTGTTAATCTCGCCATAAGTATGTATCTTTGAGTAGTTATGGCGAACTTAACAAATAGTGATAGACTTTTCTCTGGCCGAAAAGGCTTATCTGAATGGATGCTTAAATTTCTGAAAACCAATGATTCAGAGTTAATGTCTGTCATTGGTAGAAGGAGAGTAGGGAAAACATTTTTAGTGAAGAGTGTCTATAAAGATCATCTTGTATTTAGCATAACAGGAATTAAAGATGCAAGCAAATCAGATCAACTCGAGAATTTCGCAAATGTGTTATCAGAGCTATATGGAATAGCTGGAAAGATAGAACGACCGCGAACTTGGATTCAGGCATTCGAAGAATTAAAAACTTATCTGAAGAAAAAGAAAGCTAAGAAGAAGGTCATTTTCTTTGATGAGTTTCCATGGTTATCTTCCCCACGGTCTGGATTCTTTCAGGCGTTTGATCATTTCTGGAATTCATGGGCAGTGGATCAGAATATTATTGTAGTAATATGTGGATCAGCAGCGACCTGGATGATTAAGAATATTGTCAATGCTAAAGGTGGATTACATAATAGAGTTACAAGAAGAATTAACCTTCAGCCATTTACTTTAGCTGAAACAGAACAGTTTTTTAAGGATCGTAAAATGATCCTCCCTAGGTATGAGATCTTAAAACTCTATATGGCGTTTGGAGGAATACCTTATTACCTCAAAGAAATTGAACGCGGCGAATCAGCAATTCAAGCGATAGATCGTATTTGTTTTGGAAGATCAGCTCCCTTAAAGAATGAATTTCAAAACTTATATCAAGCACTATTTACCAATTATGGTGATCACGTAAAAGTAATCCGAGCGCTAGCATCTAAGAGAAGTGGGCTAAATAGGAATCAATTGCTGGAAATAACTGGATTGCAAAGTGGTGGGGCATTTTCATTGGTTTTAAGAGAGTTAGAAGAATCAGCATTTATTAGTAAGTATGAGCCATTTGATAAGGTCGAGCGTGGAACAATCTTCCGCCTCACAGATTTCTTTAGCTACTTTTACCTTTCATTTATGGAAAACAAGAGCAATGCAAAAGGCACATGGATAAAGAAAGGATTTTCGCAATCTGTGAATTCTTGGAATGGATACACTTTTGAAAATGTATGTTTTCTGCATTCGAATTCCATTAAGGAAGCTTTAGGTATTTCAGGAATACATTCTGAGGAATCTAGTTATGCTGCACAATCGAAAGCTGGATTGCCAGGAACACAAATTGATTTACTAATAGATCGGGCGGACAATGCGATTAATTTGTGCGAAGCAAAATTCTACAATGCTGATTTTATCATTACCAAGACAGAAGCCGAAAAACTAAGAAATCGAAAAGCGTTATTTCAAGAACATACTAAAACGAGAAAACAAGTGATATTGACCATGATAACGGCTTTTGGAATTGCACAGAATATGTATACTCATTCTGTAGATAAAGCCTTAACAATGGATTCGTTGTTTTTAGAAGAGGCATTTGAACGATAGGAGTAATTAAAACTTATATTGTTTTGATTAATCAAATAAGTAGCCAAAATTTCATGGATACGGTTCGATAATTCATTGACATTTTAATAAGTCAATTTTATTAGCACCTGAAGTAACATTTTTCATTCGAATTCGTCTATGTTTAATAACCACGATTCTAATGAAATTTATTGCTGTTCTAATTGCCTCCTTCTTCTTCTTCATAAATTGCAACAATCCACAAACAAGAGCAAACGCAATTAATCAAGTTCAGAAGTCGATGGATCAGAATGCAGACACCCTACTGTTAGATGAAAAGATAACATCAGTATCTATTGGAATCTACAAAGATGGTCGCAAGTACACCTCTCACTACGGAGAATTAGATAAAAACCAAGGAAATCCACCAACAGACCAAACCATCTATGGCATCGCTTCTGTGAGTAAAACGATGACTGGAATCTTAGTGGCTAATGCGGTTCTGGACGGAAAGTTAAACCTAGAAGATGATATTCGACTTTACCTAAAAGAAGACTTCGATAACTTTGAATACGATGGGGAACCTATCAGAATTAAGCACTTACTTTCTCATACGAGTGGCATGGCGAAATTTCTTCCAGAAAGTATCAATGACTTATTCTCAGACTTCAATGAAAGCCTTCCTTTTAAAGTCCATGAAATTCAAAAGAACTACTCAAAAAAAGACTTTTTCGCCGATCTGCATTTGATCAAAATAGACACGACTCCTGGAATCAATTACTTGTACTCTAACATTGACACAGAAATAATGGCTCAAATATTAGAAAATGTATATGAGCAATCCTTCAATGAAATTCTGACGGAATATTATAGTACATATGCTAACATGCCCCATACTCAAATTGACCTTCCGAAAGATAAAGAACAATATTTAGCGAATGGATATGGTATGACAGGCAAGCTCGTTCCTCATGAGATCGCATTATATGGTGCAGACGGTGGTGTGAAAACGACGATGCCTGATTTGGTGAACTATATGGAATTTCAACTAGATACAACGAATGCAGTCGTTTCAGAATCTCATCGAATTCTGTACGAAAATGAAGACCGGAAAATTGCTTACTATTTACCAGTCAGATATGACGAAGATTATGGGACTTATTATAACATGCACGGAGGAGGTTTTGGAAGTCAGAATTGGTTCTTTATTCTTCCTAAATATAATCTAGGAATATCTGTCATAACGAACCAAAGTGATCTTGAAACTCCTGTGAAATTAATGAGGACGGTTGAAGGAATAATTCACGATTTGAAATAGAAAACAAATGCCTTTAGAAGATGATTTTGAACGATGGGACTAACATTGACATAGAAGATAAAAAGTTTAGCTTAATAGCCGACTGATATTCGATAACGAAAATATAACAGCCGTCTTATTATATCCTAAAAACAAAAAAACAAACAACTAATCTATCTGCCCTCTATTCATCATGCTCGTTGTACACTCTTTAGCCTCTAAAGCTTCCTTAAGATATTCAATAGCGTTCTCCGCGATCAGTGTGTCACTGCAGGTAAACATGTCGATCGCTGCATAAGCATGCTCTGGCCAAGTATGGATATTGATGTGAGACTCCGCAATGACAATCGTCCCGCTAACTCCGAAAGGAGAAAACTGGTGAAAGAATTGCTGAACAATCGTTGCATTCGCTTTTAGAGCAGCTTCCCTCATTGCTGTCCCTATAAACTCAGGATCATCTAAAAGTTTTGCGTTACAGCCTTTTAATTCGACCATATATTGCTTTCCTAGAAATCTCATTCTGGAGCAATTAAGTGAGGTATAAATTCCGCATCATCATCGATGATAATATGATCACATCGCCTGAAAGAAATAGCTGCAGCTACTTTATCCACAACATAGATTCCTGGCTGATAAAAATCACCGTCATCATCTTGATATAGCGGAGAAAAGGCTTGATATATCTTTTCGAAATTTCCGAAATCTCCATCGTTCTTGGCCACTTCGGTACCTTTATTATCCATTACCTTGACATTCTCTCCTAGTCTGCCAAATATTACTTTCTCTACATGCGGCTCACCATTAAAATCAGCTGAAGAAAAACTACTTTTGAGAATGAAATCTTCCTTGAAATTGGCACTAACATAAGGTAGGATCGCCTTTGATTGCATAATCGCAGTATAAGCTGGATTTAGAATATATACTAAGTCTTCTAATTGCAATCTATGGAGAATTTCTAGTAACTCTGGTTCTTCATACATGATGAATTCCCAGGGCACCAGTTTATACATGTACTCATATCGCATATCTGAACCATCTTCAAAATCCACATACACACCATCATCTTCGAATACTATATTTTCCAGATCTGCATATTGAGTGGTAAATCCAGCCTCTTTTGCTATTTCTTCGACAACCTGCGCGTTAAGCACATCTTCTTCATATCCCAAAGAAGTCACCAATAAAGTTGGCTCTCGATCTGGATTTTGTCGAATTAATTCTTTGAAGGCAGTTGTTAATTCCTCCCTTAGATTATTAAACTGAGCAAAATCTGACCGTCTTATTTCATCTTTGAAAAGTGGCTGAAAAACTACTGTTTCCGGGAGCATTGTCGGCGTATCCGCATTTAACTCGTAGATTTTAGACTGCATGCCTAGAATACCACCTGATAAATCGAATCTTGCTAATAAGTGCATGTCGCCTCGGTCCCAAGAATGCTGAATCATCTCACGCATTAGAATGGGAAAAGCAAACTTGTCCCAGTCCGCCTTCTCAATAATCCGATCCACTGTTTCATTGAATAGGTCTATCGCTTCCTCAGCAATTCGTACATAATTGTCAACTTCCTCCGGCTCTAGAATTAAAGCTTCGGCCACTAAATATTCTTGACCTAAATACCAATCGAAACCTGCCTGACTTATTTCTCTTTCTGGAACTCGCTTAAGATCAAAAGTCCTATCCGCCATATGATCTTGTCGATTTTCCTGAACCGAATCCTGATTTTCCAGTAGATGAAGGTCTTGGAGTTCTAACAGTCTTACGAGTTGCACTGCTATTCATTCTAGTTCTTCCGTTCTGAGATCTGTTATAAGCATCACTGTTCGCGTAAGAACTTTGTCTGATTCCAGAACCCATCGGTCTTCCTAACCAATATCCTAACAATCCATAATGAACTGCTGTACTAATTCCACTTCTTCTTCTGTAATGTGAATCTTCGCTTTGAAGAGTTGTATCGATAACCGCAATTTCTTGCAATTGGAAAGTATCAACACCGCCATCTAGATAAGTCGCAATAATCCGCGAGTCGTCTTTCGTGGCAACTACTTCTTCTTCTGTTATTTTAAAAATTTCAGGTTCTACTTCTTTTACTTTCGTGATCACACCTTCCGTCGGCTCTTGAACAGTTGATTCAATATAGACCGTATCTCCCGTGTTAGATGAGCTAGGCGTATTGTTTTTGCTGATCATGTAGAAAACCATTACTCCTAGAATGATTAAATACCATTTATATTTACCAAAAAAACTCTCTTGTCTTTGTTCCATTCTTTATTTTTTTGTAAAACTAATTATAATACCTTTGTTTTCTAAATATATAGGACTTTTTGCCAACTATCAAGACACAAAAGCGCTTCTTACTATTCTCAACGTTAATTGTGGGAATGTGTTCAATCATCTACGAATTACTGATTAGTACAGTCTCCTCGTATTTCTTAGGCGATAGCGTTCGTCAGTTTTCCATTATCATAGGATTTTATCTCGCAGCGATGGGTCTCGGATCTTGGCTTTCTAGGTATTTCGTGAAAGATTTGATGTTTTCATTTATCTGGATAGAAATTATTCTTGGGCTTGTGGGGGCTTTTTCAGTTCCATTGTGTTATATCTATTTTTCCTATGCTGATTTCGAAGGCTTTAATATTTTTATACTCGGATTAATCATAATTATCGGGACCTTAACAGGGCTGGAAGTTCCCATTTTAACGCAATTGTTGCAAGGAGATAAATTAGAATCGAAGGAATTATCCGATGTGCTAACCCTTGATTATATAGGAGCATTAGTTGCGACACTCATATTTCCTTTCGTCCTGATTCCATTTATGGGAGTATATAAATCGTCATTGTTATTTGGCTTTTTGAATATATTTATTGGTGTAGCTAATTTTATTTTTTTTAGGTCAATGATTGAGCGAACCAGGAAAAGAGACGCTATTCTATGGACGGTATCTATTAGTTTTATTGCCTTAATAGGTTTCGCAGGATTTCGGGCCAATCAATTTATTGATAACTGGAACACCTCTGTATTTAAGCATCCTGTGGTATATAATGAATCGACTCCTTACCAGAATATCATTCTTACGGATAATGGGGCAGAATTTCGTTTGTATCTTAATTCCGCTATCCAGTTTTCTTCCAGAGATGAATATCGCTATCATGAAGCGCTTGTCCATGTAGGAGGAATGCAATTGCCCAATGTTAAGCATGTTGCTATACTTGGAGGAGGAGAGGGATTAGCATTAAGAGAAGTGTTGAAATACCCAGAATTAGAGTCCGTATCACTGATAGAGTTAGATCCAGAGATCATCGAAATTTCTAAGGAGTTTTCACAGATTAGAACATTGAATGAAGATGCTTTAAGTGATCCGAAAGTAGATATTATCAATGATGATGCCTTCGTTTGGCTCATGGCTAATGAAAAGAAGTTTGACTTAATTATTGCTGACTTACCAGATCCGACGAATGAGAGTTTAAGTAGATTATACAGTATTTCATTTTATAATTTGGTGCAGAATTCCTTAAATGAGGGTGGTGCTTTTGTGACGCAAGCTACGAGTCCGGAATTAAGTCCTTCAGCTTTTTGGTGCATCGAGAAGTCGATGATAGAAAGTGGTTTTAAGAAAACATACCCTTATAGTATCAATGTACCATCATTTGGGAATTGGGGATTTGTATTGGCATCTAAGCAGGAAATGGACTTTGCAATTAGGCCAGAATTAGAGTTGAAATTTTTGGAAGCAGAGAGTTTTGATCACATTTTCTACTTTCCTTCAGATATAAAAGTCAGTGAGGTTGAATCGAATAGGCTGGATCGTCCGGTGATCATGAAGTATTATTTGAAACATTGGCGGTCGTTGCATGCGGAGAAGATATAGGGGAGGGGAGGAGTCAGAAGTCGTGAGTCGTGAGACGTGAGTCGTGAGTCTTGAGTCTTGAGTCTTGAGTCGTGAGTCGTGAGTCTTGAGTCGTGAGTTTTTAGATTTTCGGGTTTTTCAAACGAGATCTAATTTCAGTATAATCAATTTCTTGATTCAATAGATCGGTACGCCGAGAAGAGCTGTGAGCGTGTGCAAGGATTGCCGAGCTGATGTCATGTAAGTCAGAAGTCAGAAGTCATTAGTCTTGAGTCATGAGTCATGTAAGTCAGAAGTCTTGAGTCTTGAGTCGTGAGTCTTGAGTCGTTAGTTTTTAGTTTTTCGGGTTTTTCAAACGAGATCTAATTTCAGTTTAATCAATTTCTTGATTCAATAGATCGGTACGCCGAGAAGAGCTGTGAGCGTGTGCAAGGATTGCCGAGCTGATGTCATGTAAGTCAGAAGTCATTAGCCTTGAGTCATGAGTCAGAAGTTTTTAGTTTTTTTAATCAACCTAATAAAATAAGGTGTCGCACCTCTGGCGCTTATATTTATATAAATCTGCTAATGTTACAAAGGTATCGTCCCTCCGGGACTTACTAGCCACCACAATCCGAAAATCCCAAATTCAACAAATCCAGCTCCTCCAATTTCCCTTGATCTTCTTTGTTAATTTCTACAAAAAAGCGATGCTCTTCAGGGCAGATATAACATGCTTCACAGACACCATCATGATAATTTAAAACAAGATTAACTGAATTAACTTCTATATCCTTAGATTCCAGATAAGTTTTCATCTTTTGTTCTCTGACCTCCTCCGTATCACTGATCGGAATTTCATTAGCCCACTCGTCTCCTGCACACTGTCGCTGATCAAATTCAAAACAAGATACATCTTCCAGATCATCGTTGTCGCAATCGCATTGGAAGCATAAATTGACCAATAAAAATAGGCTCAAAAACATATAGACCTTCATCATAATACTACCTTTTATTATATAGACGTAATGAAGATGAAAAACGTTTGCTGTAGCTATTTAAATTCTGCTTTCCACCTTATAAACACTTCTTCTTGGATTGTTTTGATTGATTAACTCCGCTAAGAATCCAACTAAGAAAAGTATGGTTCCTAGAATAATTGTCGTTAATGCAATATAAAAGTAAGGATTACTCGTCACCAGAATAGTTGGTAAGTGATTACTCAACCGATAGACTTTCATAATTCCGATGTACAAGACCGAAAAGAATCCAATCGCAAAAAGCAAGGTTCCTAATGCCCCAAAAAAGTGCATCGGTGCTTTCCCGAATCGACCAATAAATGAAATAGAAATGATATCTAAGAATCCATTGATGGCTCTTTTAAAACCGGTAAACTTAGACGATCCGTATTTTCTTGCTTGGTGTTGAACAACTTTTTCACCTATTTTCGTGAACCCTTCCCACTTCGCAATGACAGGAATATATCTGTGCATTTCACCGTAAACTTCGATGTTCTTAACCACCTCTTTTTTATATGCTTTCAGTCCACAATTGAAATCATTAAGTTTGATTCCACTCATCTTTCTAGTGAAAGCATTGAATAATTTAGAAGGCATGGTCTTAGAAATCGGATCATATCTTTTTTGCTTCCATCCTGAAACGAGGTCAAAATTATCCTTCATCACCATACGATATAGTTCTGGAATTTCATCAGGACTATCCTGAAGATCAGCATCCATCGTAATGATCACGTCACCCAGAGCGGCTTCGAACCCCACATTTAAAGCTGCAGACTTACCGTAGTTTCTTCTAAATTTTATACCCTTGATATGTTCATTCTCCTTCTTTAAACCCTGAATGATCTCCCAAGATTTATCGGTACTACCATCATCGATTAACAGTACTTCATAACTGAATCCATTAGCATCAGCTACTTTTTTTATCCAAGCACACAATTCTGGCAGAGACTCTTCCTCGTTCAATAAAGGGACAACTACAGATATATCAATTTTGCTCACTGGCTAAATTTTTTCTTTTTACAATGGCAGCAATGATAGCTGCGATGATAAAACCTAAGATAAAGTTTTTAGCAAGTCCGAGTAAGAATGCTTGGAAATCAGGTCTAAGGTCTTCTGCCGTCATCTCTTCAAATGCAGCGATATTTTCTTCAGTTAAATTGGCAAAACCAGATAACGATTTTACAGACTCTACTGCTATGTCTCTTTGAATTTCTAACAACTCGAAATCCGCGTTCATTATGATAAACTGGAAAATTGTGAAAATTACAGAACCGATAATCAGACAAATGTAAGCAGGTTGCAAAGCTTCTGGAAAGGATATAAATCCACCATTTTTCTTTCGCTCATCTAGTGCCGCCCTTGAAATAAATACAATAGGAATAGCTAATGATAAGAAGAATCTTAATCCTGGATTTAAGAATAAAGGTTTACTTATAAAATACATTAACATCCCCAAAATAACGACAACTAAGCCAAAAAGGACTCCATTTACAACTCCACTATTTTCTCTTAATTTATCCATTCTACTGACTGATGTATTTCCCGTTATTAATGATTCCTAATACTTTGCCCTTGAACGAAGAACCAATAAAAGGAGAATTTTTGGATTTTGACTTCACTTTATCGTAAATCCATGTTGTTTTTGGATCAAAAATGCAAATATTAGCTCGTTCTCCTTCCTTAATTTGAGGAATTTCGACTCCTAATACATTCCTTGGTCCATGGGTTAGTTTTTCTATGATCTTTTCAAGACCTAGACTTTCTTCTAGTTCTGTAAGCAATGCTGCAAAAGTCGTTTCTATTCCGATAGCCCCAAAATCAGCAAAAGCAAATGATTTTTTCTTTAATTCTTCTTCTAATGGTCGATGACCCGAAGTAATACAGTTGATCACATCTGTTTTCAGAGCTTTGATCAATGCATTTTTATCTTTTCTGCTTCTTAATGGTGGTATTACTTTTAGATTCGAATTGAAATCTTCTAAATCAGTATCTGTAAATAGCAGATTCAAATAAGAAACGGTAGAAGTTGCCCACTTCGTTTTCTTAAGTATTTTCACAGAATGAGCGCTTGAAACATTATAAGCACAATACCTACTTTGAGCATATTGGGCTAACTGGATATCTCTTTGCAATCCGAGGCTCTCCGCCATCTCAGGAATACCTTCTAGACCTAAGCTAACGCTAATAATCCCTTCATGAATCTGTCCAGCACCACTTAAGTCGTGTTCGTCAGGATGGTTAATAATTAACGAGTCACTTGCTTTCGCATATTGAAGTGATCTCAACATTAATCCAGCATCATGAACAGACTTCTTACCATCGGAAAAAGCTACAGCGCCATGTTTTTTCATGTCTATAAATTCCGTAATATCTTCTCCTTTACATGACTTACTAACTGCACCGATTGGATAAAAAGAAATCGGGCCAGATGAGGTATTATTGATAATGTATTTAACCTCTGACTTCGATTGTGTAGCAGGCTCGTTATTAGGGAAAGGCGCAATTCCAGTATAACCACCTGCACTTGCAGCTTCAGTAATGGAGGCAAAGTCTTCTCGATGTTCTAATCCAGGTTCACCTATTTGTGTCCCGATATCAAAGAAGCCAATAGAAACATGAAGATTTTCGGAAGAAATTATTTTATAGCTTGGTAAATCTATATTAGAAGCAATTTTCTCAATCTTACCGTTTTTGATCGCAATATCAAATCGCTTTTTTTCTTTATTCCAAGACGGATCAATGATTTTCGCTTGCTTGAGAATCAGCTTCATTTGTTACAGTTTCTGAATTTGTCGCTGCGAAATTACATATTTTTTATTTCTTAACCCGAGTTCGATTAAGAATTACATCATCTGTTTATTTAATTTTCTAAAATTGAAGAGATATACGCCTTTATAATTCAGGTAGAAACCTTGCATTGTACCTAGTTATTAGAATCTCTAAATGCTAATTTAACTTTTTATTCTAAGCAGGATTTGCTCTATGGCTAGGAAGCCTAGAACTATGAAAATACACCATTTCCAGAAGGCAATTCCTTGATCTTTCTCCTCTATGACTTGAGTGAAATTACTATCCAGTTGGTTGCTGAAAATATTGATTCCTTCACCATATATTTCCGTCAGATCTCTCGTATTAAAATAGTCCAACTCTGATTCTAATTTATTATAATTGAAAGCCACTTTCCTTACAGTAGTTTCACCTAAATTGATATCATAAATACCAGATTTAACGATGTTGTCACCCATATTGAGGATAACTTTAGTGCCAGCATTGATCTGAGAAGGGATGAATTCTTGTTCTCCTTTTACTTTATAAACAATATCGGTGTTCGATTTTTCATTATCGATTTCTATTGTCCTGTTTTTACCTATCGTGTATGAAATCTGCTTGCTTGTTCCAGAAGAGATAGCCATTTTGAAAATCATTGGAACAAAAATTTCTGCATTCTGAACCAGATCATTTGTTTCATTATTCAAAGGAGCAGAGCATAAGTAAATATGACCATTTCCTGAGCTGTATTTTCCGATATAACTTCCACCATCTCTATACGAAAGGATGACTTCCTCTCCTCTAGACTGAACTTGATTGAGTCCGAAAGATCCATTGACCTTAGGAAGTTTAATATTTCTAAATTGTCGTTCGAAAACATCCTTAAATATGAATTCATCAGCATTCAACCGCCCAACTTCCTCTACTTTTTCCTCGAAAGGTTGAAGTGTATTTGTATTGATCTGACTTAAGAAGGTATTGAATGAACTGAGATCGGCATTTCTACCTGGAAAAATCAAAAGGTTTCCTCCGCCAACGACGTATTCATCTAGTGCAGAACTAAGCCCGGAACTGACAGAAACTAAATCATTTAAAATAATAAGCTCATAACTCTGAAGGTCAGCATATGCAACATTGCTCGAAGCTTGATTATCTGCACTGATAAAGGAGATTCCCTTGAACAAAGCATCTAAGTATCGGTTATTCATGCCTTGATTGATATTCAGCACTTTTATGTTTTCCTTAACCTCGAAGGCAATTTTATAGTTATCATCGAAAACAATCGGGTAATCCACGATATTAATATCCGCAGTGTTCCATCCTGGAGTAGTGATATTAAGATTAGCAGTATCAATTGTACTAGAATTCGCTTTAATATTTTTCAAGCCTAGAGGCCGTGTCTGGCCATCGTGATTCACACTTAATCTAACACCATCTCTGTCTTCGTTACTATGATTCGTCAGTTTGATAACCAATTTATTCGTTTGGTTAATCATCGGAACCTTAGTGGCAAACCAGACTGAATCGATGGATACATTTAAATCTTGAACGGCTTGTAGTGGGATGAGATTCATCTGCTCAGAAGAATCTTGCATTTCATAAGCATCCGAAATATTTTTCTGAAAGTCAGAAATCTGGTAGAAAATCTTTGTGTCGAAATTTTCCTGATTTAACGCTTGACGTTGTCTATTCGCTACTTGGGAAAGGGGATAAACTTCTGGACGTTCCGTGATCTCATCTATACTTGCGAGCGCTTCTTCTTTAGTTAGCAACCTTTGCTGAGCAGCTTCGAAATTGTTACTCAATATCTGAAACCTTTCATCTTCCCCATAAGCAGCAACAATCTCTTGAGCCTTTTGCTTTGCTTTATTTACCAGACTTACATCATTCGTCAATGCAGACATACTAAATGAATTATCCAGATAAATGCTTACTGCTTTTTTTCCTTGAATTCGTTGATCTTTAGATGGCAAGAATGGCTGAGCAAATGCGAATACTAAAAACGCTAGCGCTAAAAGCCTCGATAGCAAGATCAATAGGTTTTTCAGCTTGTTGCGAGAACTGGTCTCTTCTTTAACCTCCTTTAAAAACTTGACATTAGTAAAGTACACTTTCTTAAACCTCCTGAAGAAGAATAAGTGGATGATGATAGGGATCGCTAAAAGTAAAAGCGCCCACAGGAAGTTAGGAAATACAAATTGCATAAGATGTAAAAATAGAATATTAAATAACTAGAATAAACAAATGACTCTGATTATTATATAAAAACGCTTAATTCGCTATTTTCACGATAAGAAACTAAAAAATATAACTAAATGTTTAAGAAAAGCCACCTAATATTAACACTGATATCTTTCCTATGCTGTACGATGCTTCTAGGTCAGAAAATTGACATGGAAAAACTAGCTGGAATGAGCCTAAGGAACATCGGTCCGGCCGGAATGAGTGGTCGAGTTACTGCAATAGATGTAGACCTCTCGAATACAGATAGAATATACATTGGAACTGCTTCTGGTGGTGTCTGGTTGTCTGAAAATGGCGGAATCAGTTGGAAACCGATTTTCGACGAAGAAGAAACTTTATCCATTGGTGCTTTAAAGATAAACCAGCAGAATCCTAGCGAAATATGGGTAGGAACAGGTGAGGGGAATCCGAGAAATTCACATAATAGTGGTCGAGGAGTCTATAAATCATTAGATGGTGGAAAGACTTGGAAATTGATGGGTTTAGAAAGGACGATCTTGATTCACCGGATTATCATTCATAAAGATGACCCACAGACGGTATATGTCGGCGCAATGGGCTCTGCTTGGGGACCTTCTGAAGATAGAGGTGTTTATAAAACCACTGATGGAGGAGAAACCTGGACGAAATCACTTTATGTAGGGGAGGAAGTAGGGATAGGTGACATGGTGGTGGATCCGAATAATCCTAATAAAATTATTGCAGGGATGTGGGAATTCGGGAGAAAGCCTTGGACATTTAATTCAGGAGGTGAAGGTTCGGGCCTTTACATCACGGTCGATGGTGGAAATAATTGGAAGGAAATTACTTCAGAGAATGGATTGCCCAAAGGTGATCTTGGAAGAATAGGAATTGCATTTGCAACTAATAAATCTAATATCGTCTATGCATTAGTGGAAGCTAAGGTTAATGGACTTTACAAATCTACAGATGGTGGATTCAACTGGAAATTGGTTTCAGATAAAAATATCGGTGGACGACCATTTTACTATGCAGAATTGTATGTGGATCCGCAAAATGAAAATCGAATTTATAACCTGCATACTTATGTGACGAAGAGTGATGATGGAGGAAAGACTTTTAGAAGCATTGCAGATTATGGGAATGGTGTGCACCCTGATCATCATGCGTTCTGGATTAATCCGATGGATACGGAACATGTGATCGATGGTAATGATGGAGGACTTAACATATCACATGATGGTGGAGAAACCTGGAGATTCGCCTCTAATATTCCTGTAGGTCAATTTTATCACGTCAATGTCGATGATGATTTCCCATATCATGTATATGGTGGAATGCAAGATAATGGCTCTTGGGTAGGGCCAGGATACGTCTTGAAAAGTGGTGGAATTAGGAACAATGATTGGCAGGAATTGTATTTCGGAGATGGATTTGATGTGGCAGCGAAACCAGGTGATAGTCGCTATGGATACGCGATGTCTCAAGGCGGAAATGTGGGATATTACGATAGAGAAACAGGGCGAACTGAATTTATAAAGCCTGTTCATCCTGATGGGACCTACTTAAGATTTAACTGGAATGCTGCATTGGCACTGGATCCATTTAATACGAATGGTTTATATTTCGGAAGTCAATTTGTTCACTATTCTGGAGATGAAGGAAAGTCATGGAAGATCATTTCTCCCGATTTAACAACGAATGATCCAGAGAAACAGAAGCAATTAGAATCTGGTGGATTGACGATAGATGCAACACAAGCAGAGAATTATACAACCATTATTTCGATCGCACCAAGTCCAGTGGACAAGAATGTGGTGTGGGTCGGAACCGATGATGGTAACTTACAACTCACAAAAGATGGAGGAAAGACTTGGGCGAATCTAAGTGCAAGTATTCCTGGATTTCCGCAAGGAGGATGGATTCCAAAATTAGAAGTTTCTGGGGTTAATGCTGGAGAAGTTTTCGTTGTTGTGAATGATTTTAGACGTAATAATTGGGAGCCTTATTTGTTTCATACATCAGACTATGGGGTGACATGGAAGCGATTAGTAGATAAAAATGATGCAGCAAGTTTTGTTGCAGCAGTTATTCAAGATGATGTAGAACCTAATTTGTTATTTCTAGGAACAGATGATGGAATGTACGTTTCCTTTGATTACGGAGAAAATTGGAATAAGTGGAATAAGAAATTTCCAAATGTTCAGATCAGAGATTTCGCCATTCAAGATCGAGAAGCAGATCTCGTGATCGGTACCTTCGGAAGAGCGTTTTGGGTACTAGATGATATTAGACCATTAAGAGAAATTGCTGGCAGTAATGGTAGTGTCTTAGATAACGATTTTGCTGTTTTTGAACCAGGTGCAGGATATCAGACGAATAGTCGATCGTACGATGGAATTAGATTTACAGCACAAGGTGAATTTATCGGGGATAATAAGAATACAGGCGGTGCTCAAATAGCTGTTTGGAAGAAACCAGCTAAGAAAGAAGAGAAGGAGAAAGTGATGGATGAAGTTGCAGAGCCAAAGAAAAAACGTAAATCAAAGAAAAAGGTAAAAGAGGCTAAAGAGAAAGCGGAAATTGCTAATGCAGATTCGGATAAAAGCGAAAAGAAAGGGAAAAGGAAGAAGAAAAACGATAGTGCTACGATGCATGTATTAAGCTTGCAAGGCGATACTTTAAGAACACTTACTCAGAAATTGGAGGATGGAATTAACTACATGACATGGAGATTAGATGAGAAAGGTGTGGAATCTCCGAGTTTAGGGCAGGGTGGAAGAAGAGGAGGCAACAGAGAACCAGGTGGGAATGATGTTGTGCCAGGAACTTATAAGATTGTCGTGGAATATAACGACGATAAAGATTCTACTACGATCGAAGTGAAAACAGATCCAAGGGCACCAGTTGCGACTACGGATTTAATCGCTAAAAACAAGATGCTGAAAGATTACTATAAAATCATCACCGCGACTAAAGAATCGATTGACCAACTAGTTGCCGCAAAGAAGAAGGTGAAACTTATCGGAGAGATGACCAGCGTGCTTGAGGACAGTCTGAAATCAGAAATTAAAGACTTAAATGAAGCAACCATCGATGAAATCGATTCTTTATTGAATATTTATACAGAAGTAGAGGAAGTAAAAGGAATTGTAAGAGACCCTGCTAAATTAAGCGGAATCATTGGAACACCTAGAAGGTACCTCGGATCTACTTGGGGAATTCCAGGTGAAAATGCGCAGAATACCGTGAAAGTGGCGAAGGATAATGCGCAGATGCTTATCGATGCGATTAATGAATTCAATCAAGGATCGTGGAAGGAATATATGGAACGGATTAATGAGATCAAGTTTGAATGGTTCGACGAAACGGAAGAAGTCAGGATAAAAGAGTAGTGGATTTTCAAGACGATGATTAATAAAGCAGATGCACGGGCTGTATTAGATCGGTGTGTTTTCTGTGGGGTTTAGTTTTCTAAAAAGGTTACACGTGGATTTATCTTCTTAAGATCAAATTAATGGTATTTGGAATAATGCTTAATAAAAAAGTATGCATATGGATGATGCTTATGTATGATATACCTAAAACTGTTTTAATCTAAAACATCTTTCAAATCGGCTTTTGTACAACGGAAGCTATTATATATATAGTTTCTCATCAAATAGAAAATGATGAAACTAAGCTAATAGGAATTCACTCTAGATATGATTAATGATTTTATATAGGTTAATCACTGGTGAAATCTATCTCATCAAAAATCTTTCAATTTTACATATCAATGTAATAATATATGTATTGTGTTAAAGCTTAATTCATTAAAAGTTACAAATTATCTAGTAAAAATAGGATTTAGAGACATTCAGACAGAAAGTTATTCGGGTGTACGCATTATTATTTGACTATCAATTAGTAAAACATTAATAGTAATTGCAATATGTATTATATATGTCGAAGTAATGTAATATATTTGGCATCAAATGTGTATTGTACTTATTGAATTTTAAGAATTAGTGATTAAGATTTTACCGACCTAAGTGAAATTGGATCATTTCATGAAAGATTGACTTTCAATTTTTACTTCGTTAACACCCTTTCGGAGTATTCATGAAATAATCAGAGTTTAAAATAGAATGAACAGCGATAGTTTAATGACTTATGGTATGCTAGAATACTAGTATGCGATATGCTTGAGAACCTGATAATTTATACCGTAAATATAGTTTACCAATATTTCTTAACAGAAATATCAAAAAAGCAATTTTTAAGAACACTACGTTCAACAACAAATTATGAAAAGATATATCCAAGTATTGATTTTAGCTTTGCTTGTCTTAAAGCAAACCCCGATTACAGCAGAGGGCACACCTCAGTTATCCCCTACAATTAATGACTTAGCGTTGTTAAGCATTAATGGAGGTTTTGGAATAGCAAGTGATTTCGCCTATTTTGGTTCAAATGGTACAACACAAAGCTTGTGTTTTGAGGTTAAAGATGCAAGTGAAGTCGTTTATCTGGGACTCGGTTTAGAAGTAAATAATCTTGGAAATACTGGAGCAACTCCAGGATATTCATTTCGTATTGTTAATTCATCTGGGATGGTTGTGCACACAGGTACAGTCACTTCGGCAAATGCTAATGGAAATAACTATAACGAATTAGTCAACGGTCCAAATATAGGTGCTATGACTGGTGGATATGATATATCTAATGCTCAATATGTATTTAATCCATCGACATCTGGTACTTATTGTATCGAATTTGACAGAACTACATTCGATGGTAGTTCGACTGGAGCTAATGGGGGGTATATACGAAATTTCGATATTTCTGTAGCTAATATGTCAGGGAATATAATCCCTGGCAGACTTTATGCTCAAAATTGGGCTTTTAGAACTCCTTGTAATCCATCATTTGGATGTACAAGTTCAGATGTGTTTGCAAAATCTTTTGAGGGAAAAGTTTATGTTTTAACAAATGATAATTTTGTACAATCAATAGATTTTGCAGGTTCAGGTTTTAGAGGCTTAGGCTTTAGGTTGGCGTTTAATGGATCGGGACCAGGCATGATGGGAGATCCTGAATTAGATAGGCAGTCATTGAATGCTAGTGGAAGTACAAATCCCGAATTCAAGATCTTTGTTAACGATCCAGATCCTAATTGTTATGAAGCTCCCATTCTTGGGGAGGTCGTAGGTTCTCCCAGTATCGTTAATCAATCTATTAATTGTGATGCAGCTTCTAGCTTTTGTGTTGATGTTACGGTGGGACAACCTGGACTTGTCCAGATTCTCTTTGACTTCAATCTAGAAGATCAGGTCTTTACAGATGGAACAACCGATAGATTATTGGTACTTAGAATTGAAGACGGGGATCCATTAAATCAATGTATACCTTGGGATGGAATGGACGGGCAAGGAAATGCAGTACCCGTTGATAGTGATGTTCCTATTTTGATAACCTTTTATCAGGGTGAAGTTCATTTCATGCAATCCGATGTGGAATATAACAATCCTGGCTTTACTGTGGATCTTGAGCATCCATCTAATGGAAACTTTCAAAGCTTTCATTATTGGGACGATACGAATATTGATGCATCGGGTGATAATGACCCTAATTTAGACTTGGACAATAATCCTGCAACAAATCCACCTGGAATGGCTCCAAATCCACCTTTTGTGGAGTTAAGTGGTCAGTTACAACCAGCTCATATTTGGAATAGAAATACAGCCTCTACAAGTAATGGTTACGGAGAATCTAATGTCATAAATACTTGGTGGTTTGGTCATGCTTCAGTAGAAGGACCTATTTATTTGACGCCTTGTCCCACAGCAGGTGTGATCGAAACAACTAAAAGTATCGCCTCAGTTCCAGTGCCTGCGTCAAGTGGGATTGTTGGTAATTATGACGTAACTTATCAATTTGAAATTTGCAACACAGGAGGGCTTCCTTTAACAGGCATTAGTCTAACGGATAATTTTAATAGCCAATTCGGAAGTGGCTTCGTGGGTGTAACTACACCGCCTGTTATTATTGAAGCTGGTACTAATACGATGACAGCTGACCCAACAGTGAATGGTGTTTATAATGGCAATGGAGTTTCAAATTTACTTAATTCAGATGGAGGAATCGATGGTGGCGAATGTATTACAGTACAGTTGACAGTCGAAGTGGATGCTAGTGCGTTACCTTCACCGGCTGAGAATACAGCTGTGGCCTCTGCGGCAGATGATGGGGAAGGAATGCCGTCTACCGATGACTCAGATGATGCATCGGATATCGATGGCGATACCAACCCTTACAATGAAACGGGTGCTGATGATGATCCTACGCAGCTGATTATACCTTCAGTTAGTGTAGAAAAAACATATTCTAGTGCAGTCGTGCAGCCAGATGGTGATTATAAATTGACTTTTGATTTCTTAGTTGAGAATTCAGGAAATACTTATCTTCAGAATTTAACACTGGCAGATCCGCTTTCATTCTTACCAGGTGCTGATCCTACTACTCAGAGTTTTATGATCACAGTGACTAATATTTCAGCGACTATGGCGCCCACTGCTACAAGTGGGACATACGATGGAGTTGGAAATATTGATATCCTCACTGGAACTGATGGTTTTTTAGCTCCAGGTGAACAGTTTATGGTTCAGTTGATGGTAGACGTGGATCCTATTGGCTTTGGATCTTTAGCAATGCCAGTTACGAATCAAGCTACTGCAAGTGGTGTACCTACTGATGCATCAATGAATATATATAACGATCCAAGTGATGGAATGCCTTACGCTGCAGGTGATGTGTCTGACTTATCAGATGATAGTACTCCGGGTAATCCGGATGATGGCACCCAAGAGGATCCAACACCTATTATCCTTCCAAGCAATATAACGTTAACCAAGAGTTTGGTTTCTGTAACTCCAGCAACCACCCCAGGTAATGTTATTGCTACCTATAATTTTAATTTCTGTAACGATGGAGCGAATGACTTAATGAATATTCAGCTACTGGACAACTTTAATTCACAATTTGGCAGTGGTTTTGTAGAGGTTTCTACTTCTCCTGTCATTTTGCCGTCGAGTACTGCGACTACTGCTCCGACACTCTATGCAACGTATACAGGATTTTCACCTAACGATATTATGTTCAATGGAACTTCTGGATTAGTGGAGCCTGGACAATGTGTGAGCGTTAGCTTTGCCGTAGAAATTGATTTGGATGAACTACCAGATCCAGCAGATAATCAAGGAAGTGTCTCAGGAACAGATGGTTTTGGAAATTCAGTAACGGATCTATCGGATGATATGACTGCTGGAGTTGCAGATGAAGGAACACTTGATGATCCTACGCCATTCCCTTTGGTAGCATCAATAAATGCAAGTAAAGCACTAACCAATACTGTAATATTAAGCAATGGAAATGCAAAATTGACATTTGATATCTCAGTAGAAAATACAGGTAATACAAACCTTTCAACCTTATCAATCTTAGATGATCTATCGAACTTAGGAGCAGCATACCAATCAGGCACAGCTACCATATCAGTTATCAATGGTAGTAGTACAATGGCACCAGCAAACAATACAGGGACTTTTGATGGAACTGCCACAACTACGGCAGGTGGAGATGGTGATCTGATTAGTGGAACAAATACAGACGTACTTGAGCCGGGACAAATGTATATTGCTAGACTCATGTTTGAAGTTGATCCGGTAGAATTTGGAATGCTAATGGCAGCAGATCAAAATAACCAAGCGCAAGCTTTAGGAATTCCAGTGAATAACGCAGGAACTCCGATAGACGTCATCGATGTAAATGGAAATGCTGTTGCAGCCGGTAATACGATTTCTGATCTGTCTGATGATCCTGTAGATTTGCCAGACACAGATGAGGATGACGTTACACCTATCACACTTCCTGGAATTCTAGATCTAAGTAAGCAATTAACCTCTATTACTAATCCTGCAGCTAGTGCGAAACCCGGTAATGTAGACGCAACATATACCTTCAATATTTGTAATAATGGAGGTTCTAGTTTAACTGGAATTAGTTTGATTGATAATTTTAGTAACGAATTTGGAAGTGGATTTGTGGGAGTTACTACAAATCCAGCATTAGGTACTTCTACTGCAACCACTGATCCAACGCTCGCACCAACCTTTACAGGATTTTCTCCAAATACTAATTTATTAAATGGTACTAATGGAGAGTTAGCTCCAGGAGAGTGTGTCGCAGTCACAGTGACCATTGAAGTAGATTTAGATTTGATGCCAGATCCAGCTGAAAATCAAGCTACAGCCATTGCTGAGGATGATGGTACAGGTAATTCTGCTTCAGATATATCCGATAATGATGCGCCTACAGGAACTCCTAATGGTGATACGACAGGCGATGATCCTGACGATCCAGCTAGTAATGATAATGATCCTACTCCTTTTCCGCCCTCTCCTTCTATAGATATAGCGAAAAGTGTAAATATGACTGCAGCTGCGCCGACTCCGGATCATTATTTTATAACGTATAGACATATTATTAAAAATACAGGAAATACACCGCTCGAAAATATAACATTAACAGATGATATTGCCACTATTCTCTGTGGTGGTTATGTGGGTACAACAAACATAACGGTATCAAACATAGATGCAGCTACAGCACCAACGGCAGCTGCTTCGACGACCATTATGAATGGAACTAATGATGCCTTAAATAATAATGGGTTGATTCTTCCGGGTCAATCTTTTATAGTAGATATTGTGGTAGAAGCTGACATCACGGCAACAACTTGTAATCAACCATACCTTAACCAGTCTACAGCAGAAGGCCTACCCACGGATGCTTTAGGAACTATTCTCGTGGATCCAGCCACTGGTAATCCTTATATGGATGGGGATATCACTGACTTATCAGATAGTGGAACAGATCCAGATGGTAGCAATCCAGGAGCTCCTAACGACGGTAATGGTGCTAATATTTATGACGATCCTACACCAGTCAATTTACCAGGAACTATTGGATTAGTTAAAACAATAAGCAATGTAAGTCCAGCAACGACAACAGGTAACTACTTGGTAACAATGGATTTTTACATCGAAAATACGGATGGTAATAACTTAACTAATATTGCTCTTAAAGATATGCTAAAAGCCCAGTGGGGTAGCGCATTTGTAGGTGTTACCACACCACCTTCGATATTTGTAGCTGGAACTGTTGGAACTACAATTGATCCAACTCCTAATGCAGCATACAACGGAGACCTAGACAGTGAACTTTTAAATATGGATGGTGAACTTGCTCCAGGTGAATCTATTACCGTTCGAGTTGTAGTAGAAGTAAATGCTAGTGAAAGTCTTGCAAGCGGTCTAGAAAATCAAGCCACAGTCACAGGAACAGATCCAAATGGTAATTTAGCGACGGATCTATCCGATGATAATACTAGTTCAGTTGTTACACCTGACGCGGATGGAGATAATCCGAATGGGTCAGGAGATGATGGAGCTATGGGGACCAATAATCCTACTCCATTATACATCCCAGAAATAAGCAATACAAAAGAGATCGTAAATACAGTAGAAGCAGCAAGCGGAATAGCAGGTAATTTCGATGTGACTTATCAGATAATCGTTGCGAACACTGGAACTACACCGCTGGAAATGATCGCTTTAACTGATGATATAGCTACACAACTAGCACCAGCTTATGTTGGAATAACTACTGAAGCTATCATCACGTCGAGCAGTGCTAGTACAAATCCGGTAACTAGCAGCATGCCTAATTTGTTAGATGGCACGGCAGGTGTACTTTTACCAGGAGAAAGTGTTACCTTGCAAATAGTTGTAGAAATAGACGCTAGTTTAGTGCCAGTTTTAGGTTTGACGAATCAGTCAACAGCAACAGGTAATCCAACAGATGGCATGGGTAATGATTTGCCAGATCCTAATAATCCAGGAATGGATTTCGTTCCAGTGACAGATGACTCTGATAGTGGATCGGATCCAGAAGGCAATAATATAGGGGAGCCGGGCGATATGGGAACACCAGATGATCCTACACCTCTTCCACCACTACCAGCGATCGAATTACTCAAAGCGGTAACGGGAGTAGTTCCTGCTAGCAGTGGAGTTCAAGGCAACTTTGATGTTACCTATACTTATACAATTACAAATACAGGAAATGCGGATTTAAATGGTGTTTCTCTTCAGGAAGATTTTGAAGATCAATATGGTTCCGCATTCGTAGGCATTATAGGAACTCCTGTAACTGCCCCGGCAGCTGGATTAGACTTGACCTATGTTGGATCTGGTTTTAATACAGAAGTTCTAGATGGTAGTTTGACCTTGGTAGTAGGAGCAACACAAACAGTGAGTATTGTAGCTGAGATTAATCCAGATGCACCAGGATCTGTATTTAATGTAGATGGTGAATTGGAAAATCAAGCAAGTACTTCAGCTACCGATATTAATGGAACACCTGTGATGGATGATTCAGATGACAATACGCCAGGTAACATGGATGATGGAACGAATGCAGATCCGACGCCTCTAGCATTACCTTCTATTTCAGTGACAAAAGCACTGACTGATGTTACTTTCTTAAATGACAGCATCTACCAGATGACTTTTGCCATTAAGGTTTTAAATACAGGGAACGAAGATCTTGAAACGCTACCTTTAATAGATGTTTTGGATTATCCTATTCTTACGTCTTCTGTAACCATAATTAAACAACCGACCATTGGAACAATAGCTTCTAATGGAAGTGAAGAAGGTGGCTCGTATACAGGAATTTCACCAGCACCAACCAATAGACTTACCAGCATGGTCGCTGATGGTGATACACTTGCGATAGGAGATTATTATGAGGTTCAAGTTATATTAACTGCACATGTGGATAGTCTTTTAGCTGTAGATCCTTTAGAAAATCAGGCAAGAGCTGCAGGCACAGGAGTGAATTCAGGCATCCAAGCGGTAGATGATTCCGATGATGGAACGGGATTGGATGGAAATGGTGATCCGTCGACTGATAATGCAGGAGCACCAGGTGATACAGGCGACACGCCTACCTTTGATGACCCGACGCCTATTCCAGTTCCAAGATTGGAAGTTGTTAAGACTTCTGATCTAGCAGAAATTACTGTAGCCGGTGATGTCATTACCTATACTTTTACAGTAACAAATACAGGAAATACAGATCTAGATGATCTAACTATAAATGATAATGGCCCTAGTTTTGGGGGTGCAGCAGGAACAAACAGCCTGGTAGGATTGACATGTGATATGTCAGATTTAAATCCAGGCGGCGTTGCGACTTGTACAGCTACTTACACAGTAAGTCAAGCAGACTTTGACAATGCAACTGCTGGTGATATGATGGCAACTAATATTGCAACTGGAACGGCTACTCCTCCGGGATTTCCTCCTTTGACATCTCAGCCAGATACGTTGATGATTCCAGTAACCGCTACTCCTATGATTGTTGTAGATAAGACAGCTAGTCCACCTAGTACGCTATTAGGAGCTAATCCTAGCTTAGTGGATGCAGGGGATCAAATAACTTATACTTACAATGTAATGAATACTGGAAATACAGTTTTGACTGCTATTTCTGTTAGTGATGCAGGTCCAACATTTAGTGGTTCAGCAGCAACAGGTACTTTGTCACCAATCACTTGTTCAGCGATTAATTTAGCTCCAGGACAGAACACCTCTTGTTCAGCTACTTACACTTTAAGTCAAGAAGATATTGACAATGCTTTAGGTGAAGTGGACAGTGTGGTAAATATAGCATTTGCCAATGGTACTCCTCCAGGATTGCCACCGATCACTTCTGTACCAGATACAGCTATGACAACTGTTCCAGCAACGCCTTCTTTGCTATTAGTGAAGGATGTGGCTACACCGACTATGGTGCTTGGTGCAGATCCATTGTTATCTGACGGTGGTGATCAAATTGACTACACATTTACACTAACGAATACAGGTAATGTAAATTTGACAGATGTGAGTGTGGAAGATAGTGGACCGTTATTTAATACGATTCAAGGAACCAATGGTGCCCTTGCTATTGATTGTCCAGTGATTTTTCTGGCACCCGGTGCTTCAGTAGAATGTACTTCTACCTACACCATGTCGCAAGCGGATGTGGATAATGCAGCAGGAATTTTAGAAGGAATTGTCAATGGAGCTCAGGCTTCTGGAACACCTCCTTCAGATGACCCAGTGCCACCAATGATTATGTCTAATATTGATTCAGCGAAAACCACTATTCCTGCTGGGCCTATGTTGATGATTCAAAAACTAGTAACTGCGCCTACTTTCGCAAATGGAACAGATATCCTCAACGTAGATGCTGGTGATATAATTACATACACTTATGTAATAACAAATACAGGAAATGTTGGTTTGACAGGAGTCGTACCAGTTGATGCAGGACCTTCTTTTGGAGGTATTTTAGGAACAAATTCTCTCAGTGCATATATGCCGACTTCAGTTAACTTGGCTCCTGGTGCAAATCAGACCTTCACTGCTACTTACATATTATCGCAAGCCGATGTTGATAATGGTACTGGAATTACAGATGGAGTTGTCAATATAGCGATAGCGCAAGGTTTAGATCCAATGGGAATGACCGTTATATCAGATCCAGATGATGCAGTAACTCAGTTTGAGACACTAGACAGCCTAAGCATCGTTAAGTCAGCAGATTTAGCGGAAATTACGATGGCGGGAGATGTTATCACGTATAGCTTCTTAGTAACCAATATTGGAGGAACAACCATAGACAATGTATCGATCACAGACGCAGGTCCAAGCTTTGGTGGTGCTGCGGGTACTAATAGTTTACAAGGCTTAAGCTGCCCATTGACCACATTGGCACCGACAGAAAGCACGACTTGTGCGGCAACATATACCGTTAGTCAAGCAGACTTTGATAATGCGATCGCGGGTGATTCATCAGCGATGAACATAGCGATAGCGAATGGCACGCCACCAGTAGGACCTCCAGTGATGTCGATCCCTGATACATTGGATATTCCAGTGGTTCCATTCGATAGTATATCGATTGTGAAAACAGCGGGATTGCCGACGATTAGCTCAGGAGCTAACTCAACAGTAGTGGATGCAGGTGATATGATTACTTATACTTACCTGATCACGAATGCAGGAACGACGAATCTTACAGATGTAAGTGTAAGCGATGCTGGACCGACATTTATGAGTGTTCCAGGAACGAATGTCTTAAGTGTAATAACATGTAATATAGATGAATTAGCACCAGGAGAAAGTACGAGTTGTACAGCAACCTATACACTAAGTCAATTAGATATAGATAATTCACAAGGAATGATGGATAGCGTGGTGAACATCGCAGTA
>NZ_JAJNKA010000020.1 GCF_021533215.1 Portibacter lacus
CTGGAAAGAGTTCTATCAGCCAAGTCGACCACCGGGAACAAAAACGTTTGTTTGGGGATTAGAGAAGTTCGAATCAATTATGATTGGCTACAACATATTAAATTAAAAAGATGTGTACGAACGTCAGCGGTATGCGCTCGGTTCACTCTTGAAATCGAATAATACTTACCTCGCGGTTTACGCTCGGTTCACTCCCTATTTTAACGCTGTTAAAATTGCTGCGCATCGGTTGTTCATCCACGAACTCCAGGAAATGCAGGATTTTAATTTGAGACTTTCGGTAAAGCTATAGTATGTAAGGTGGAGCGTGCAAGGTTTAAGTGAAAAGGTGTCAAAATTGACTTCAATTACTTAAAAACACTAAATTCGTTTCTATTTTACTATTATGGAATTAAAATTTGCCAATCGCTTCCCGGTGATTAAATCAGAGAGAATCACGCTCAGAGAATTAAAAAAATCTGACGCAGAATTTATTCATTTCATGAGGAATGACGCAAAAGTCAATGAATTCGTAGATAGACCTGGAACAGAAAACATAAAAGATGCTGAGTTTTTTATTGAGCAACGTTATCAAGCATTCTTTCATAAAGAGGCTATCTACTGGGGCATCGAACTGAACACGAATGGGTTTATGATTGGAAGTGTTACCCTTTGGCATTTAGATTTAGAAGAAGGCCAAGGTGAACTAGGTTATGATCTTCATCCCAGCTTTCAGCGGAAGGGTTTTATGTCTGAAGCAATAAAAACAGTGCTTAATTATGGCTTTAATATGCTTCAGTTAAAGAAAATTGTAGCATTTACCTCAACAGAGAACAAGCCTTCTCAAAAGATTTTGGAAAAATTTGGATTCGTGAGACTGCCTGATAAGGATATGCCAGAAATGGACTTGGAAGCTGGATTGTACGGTTATTTTTTAAAAGCGTGATCATTAGTAGTTAATAAGTAAGGACGCTTGTTATGAATAAAGTAGCGTTTATACTATATTGTCGATTCAAACAAAAAGCCACGCTAAAATGAAGTTGTCAACTTATTTCTCCTCTATTCTATTTTTATTATTTATTGGTCAATGTATTGCTCAACCAGCAACTCACAAATTATCAGTAAAGATAGAAATTGATGATGATGTAAAACCAAATTTTGAAAAAGATGGAAGACTATACGTTTTTCTAAGTCAAAACATGAATGCAGAACCAAGAACACAAACTTGGCCTAGTCCATTCCAAAAGACCTTTGTTTTTGCTCAAAACATTACCAATGCAAAAGCCGAAGATGGGTTTGAAATAAGTAATTCTGACAAATGGATTAGTACAGCAAATTGGAACCTGGATGAAGTTCCTAATGGAAAGTACAATTTTCAAGTCCTTTGGGATCAAGATGAAACAGAGTCTCGAATAGAGGCAGCTGGAAACTTATACAGTGATGCAGAAGTGATAACGCTTGAAGGAAATAAAGAAGTTACTGTTAGCATTTCTAAGAAAATTCCACCGCATACAGTTGTCGAACACGAATTGGTTAAAGTTATCGATATGAAAAGTGATTTGCTTTCGGAATTCTGGGGCAAGACAATGAATCTAAAAGCAGCTATTTTACTCCCTAGAAACTACGATTCTTCTAAAGCATATCCTATCAGGTATAACGTTGCAGGATATGGTGGTCGTTATTTTAGATTGAATAGACTGGTTTCGAATGAGGAATTCATGGCATGGTGGCAATCAGATGAAGCACCAGAAATTGTCAATGTCTTTTTAGACGGCGAGGGTCCTTTCGGTGATTCATATCAAATGGATTCTGAAAACAGTGGTCCGTATGGCGAATCATTGATCAAGGAATTAATTCCACACATTGAATCGCAATATAGAGGCACATCAGATGCGAAAACAAGATTTGTAGATGGCTGCTCTACTGGTGGTTGGGTTTCTTTAGGACTCCAATTGTACTATCCAGATGACTTTAATGGTGTTTTTTCATACAGCCCAGATGCAGTTGAATTTAGTAACTATCAACTCGTTAATATATATGCGGATGAAAATGCATATACGAATGAATTTGGATATCCTAGACCAGTCATGAGAAGTGTGATGGGGGAGCCGATTTTGGGATTAAAGGAATTTATTCAATATGAAAATGTATTAGGATCTTCTAATACCTACCTTAATTCTGGTGGTCAGTTTAGTGCACACACGGCACTTTATAGTCCTAAAGGAGCAAATGGACTTCCAAAGCCAATTTTTGACCCGATTTCAGGAGATATTGACCATGAAGTGGCTGAACATTGGAAGAAGTATGATTTTAAATTACACGCTGAAGAGAATTGGACAGAGCTAGGACCTAAAGTTGCTGGAAAGATTTATGTATGGATGGGAGATATGGATAATTTTTATCTAAATCCTGCTACAAGAGTGTTTAGTGAATACTTGGAAACTACTGAAAATCCTAAGTCAGATGCGGTTATAGATTTCTCACCGATGCAAGGACACTGTAGTGAATATTCTAACAAAAGAGTATTAATGCAAATGGCTGATCGCTTAGAAACAATAAAATAGTTCTAGCTAGTCTGTGGTTGGTTTTGCAATTCTTGGTGTATACCTTTGAATACTTTATGATCAGCGATAAATGTCCCAAATGGTACAAAAGATGAAAGCAATATAAGGCCAGTCTTAACGATAGACCACTTATAGGAAACTGCAGCAACGATGGCCATCACAACAAATAATAAGAAGAGGAAACCATGAGCACTTCCGACCATTCCTACCATTTCAGGTTTGTCAAATGCATACTTGAGTGGCATCGCGATGAAAAGAAGAACAAGTAATGAAAGACCTTCTATGAAAGCTGTTAATCTAAAAAGGCCAATAAAGGAATTAAAGTATTTTGTCATAGTCTATCTAAATATCAAAGGAGTTGTTTGTAATTAGAGCGCAAAGGTAGGGAATGGTTATTAATTATATGGTAAAGGAATTGGGAATTTAGACATATCGTATTTAGGATTGCGAACATAAGTCAGCTTTTTTCACTTAGATCGGTATGGAAACAGTATTAATAGCAGGTGCAAATGGCACCACAGGAAGAAAAATCGCTAATCTTTTATCGGAATCAAAGGACTATCAACCGATCGCAATGGTTCGAAAAGAAGAACAAGTGGATCATTTCAAGTCGTTAGGCATAGAAACCGTGTTAGGTGATCTAGAAAAAAATATAAGTCATGCTGTTAAAGGTGTGGATAAGTTGATTTTTGCCGCTGGTTCAGGAGGAAAGAAGGTTGTGGAAGTAGACCAAGAGGGAGCGAAAAAAATGATTGATGCATCTGTAGACTTAGGTGTTAAGAAATTTGTGATGCTTAGTTCAATGGGAGCTGATACACCGGAGAAAGGAGGTGATCTAAAAGATTATTTAAAGGCAAAACAAAATGCAGATATCCATTTACGGAAAAGTGGTCTAGACTACACGATTGTTAGACCTGGAACCTTGACTAATGAGGGAGGGTTGAATTACATTGAGTTAAAAGAAAAGTTAGGTGAATCTGGTGAGATTAGTAGAGCGGATGTAGCAGAAACGTTGGTGGATTGTTTAGCAGATGGTGTTGCAGAGAAAGCTACATTTGAAATCATCAAAGGAGAGACCTTAATTAAGGAAGCAGTTAAAAAAGTGTAAGAATTGAGATGCAATTACTCTTGATGACAGCGCTTTTTCAGCGATGTTATTAATGTTCCTGTAGACGGATTCAAGTTTCAAAAACGATACATGGTTAATTTCAAGATACTAATGACGATTAAATACTAAACACAATCCATTAGGTGTCGCACCTACGGAGCTTAAATATATATTTCATATTTTTATTACAAAGGTGTCACCCCTCTAGGGTTTTACTCTTGATGACAGCGCTTTTTCTAGCGATGTTATCAATGTTCAGGATACAGATTCATTAGTTTGTGTAAGCCTAGTTGTGGTCCGTAGCATTTTCTCACACTGAAATTAGCTTCAAAAATAGAAAACTAACCTGATACTTTTTAAGCGAAGGAATGAGCTTAGGCAAGAAAGTGTAAGGTTTATCTTGCATCTTATCTACATCTTTAATCAAAATACTCATGGACAATTTCTAGTTTAGACGACTTACTCATAAGACCTGGATTAATACCAGGTTCGCCCTCAGGAATAGGAAAACGATGCGCTTCAAAATAATCTACCCAAATAGAAAAGAATTCATTAGTCCTAGGATCTTTAAATGTCATTGGAGCCAATTGGAAAATGGTATCACCAGCATTTGTATTAAATGCATCATGTATTAATTCAGAACAGTAGTATTTCTGATTTCCGTATATAAATAACGTGTCATAAGGTTTGTCTAATTGATTGAGCACCCAATTATTGATAGACGGAATAGCCTCTTTATACTTAGATTTTAATCTGCCAACCGCAATGTTGGGCTGATTATCTAATGTTACACTTGCCATTAGGAAAGTATCAAGTGGAGTAAGACCAACTCCTCCTGACATAGTAGCTTCGAAAACCTTCAAAGTTCCTTCATCATTGATAACCATTCCCACATGAGCAAAATCGTTATCACCGTATCCATCAGTCACTGCATTAATCGCTTTAGCGAATTCAGAAGACTCCCACTTCTGAAAAAGCAGATCACCTTCTTTTAGGTGAAAAGTTTCATCCTTACATCCGATAATAACAAAAAGTAGCAGTAGATAAACAATTGTAATAATTCCTTTCTCTTTGATTGATATATACATAAGCGCAAAGAAATGAATTTATTCCCAATTCTAACCTGACGCTTTTTAGCGAAGGCCTGAACGTAGTAGGAAAGGGTAAGATTTTTTAGTTAATTGGGAATAATTGATGTCCTTCTAATCCTCAAAATAGAAATCAACCGGAACCTTTTTAAGCACAGCAATGCGGGCAGTCAAGAAAGTGTTAGGTTTTTTGACAAATGAGAATTGTTCAATATGCAGAATAAGCATCAGCCCTACAAAGGTTAAAACTTAATTTAAAGTCATCAATTCAGAAGAGTAAGATTCACGTGCTGCCTTAGATTATTCTGAAATCGATTTTTAATTTTCTTTTGGTTCTTCTACTTCCACATTGCACAAGATTTCGATTATAGGCGCAACAGAACCAGCTGCTCCAGATACTCCAAAGTCATTTCTGTCCACATTCCCTGTTAATTGGAATCCTACCTTATTTCTGCCATCTCTAGTTTTAGTTGAACCTATATGATGGGCAGCAATTTCAACTTCCTTTGTGTTACCTTTCATGGTCAAATTTCCTACGACAGTGTACATATTGTCCTCAGTTTTCGTAAACGAAGTACTTACAAAGCTTATCGTAGGATGATTTTCCATATCGAAAAAATCATTTCTTTTGAGATGATTGTCTCTACCTTCAGCTCCAGTATTTATACTGTTGACCTGAGCAGTAAAGGATACTTTGGCTCCTGTGAAATCTTCTGGTGTACCTCCTTCCATCGTGGCCTCGAATTCCATAAATCTACCATTGATAAAGGAAATTCCGGAATGTTTTGCGTTGAACATAATGCTAGAGTGATTAGCATCAACTTTCCATGATTGAGCATTGGAACTAATGGCAATAAGCATTATTGCCAAAAATAAATATAAGTGATTTTTCATGTTGAAATTGTTTAGAAAACCAATATACAGAATAGGTAGAATAAATCTGAAAGTTTTTGGAAGATCTTATTTGCTGGCAGAAAATTAAAGTTTGCCTTGGATATTGATCCTTTCAAAGTATCAACCTCACACTTTTTAAGTCAAGGTATGAGCGTAGCAGGAAAGTGTTAGGTTTTTTCATAATAAAGCAAAAAGCGGAATCAAGAATAAGTAGATTTCCCAATTCATTATTAAAATTAAAAAACTAGTACATCTACGTATACAACATATGCGATTTTTAATTTAACTTTAGGTATATCAAATGTTTAACACCCCCATTATTCATCTGATAAACCCCAAACCAATGGATCATATACATGATCGCACCACAGATGCTGAATACTCGAAGGCCAATTCGAATGAATTAAGCATGGCAACTGTTGACCCTGTTCAAACAGTTTCGTTTGCACCACCACCATTGCAACTTAAAGTTGAAAGCCCGGAAAAGGATAAGCCAGAAATTGGAAACGAAGAAAAATCTGCCCAACTCAAAACAGCAAATGGTGAAGGCGATGAAAATCCGCCTCATGATGCTTCTTCCCCAAATAATACTGGTCTACCTAAACAATTGAAAAGTGGGGTGGAAAACCTCTCAGGATTTTCGCTCGATGACGTAAAAGTCCACTACAATTCTGATAAACCAGCCCAACTACAAGCTCACGCATATGCACAAGGGACAGATATTCACTTAGCTTCAGGTCAAGAAAAACATCTGCCTCATGAAGCATGGCATGTTGTCCAGCAAAAACAAGGAAGAGTAAAACCGACCATCCAGATGAAGGCATTCAGCATCAATGATGATGCTGGGTTAGAGAAGGAAGCGGATGTGATGGGGGAGAAGGCGATGGATTCAACTTGCCCAAAAAAGTCGTTTCAATTGAAAAAGAGCTCCAACAATACAGAAATTATTCAACAGCGTAATTGGGGTAAGACTATTGCAAATATTGCTTCGTTTGGTATTCGGAAATTGATTGTTCATATTCAGAGAGCAAACCAAAATCAGCCAGCAAATAACGCAGGACCTGTTCCTCAGGCAGATCCAGAAGATGAATTTGTGAATGCGTATGAACAATCTAGATATTATCATCATACAGAATTTGCAGATAATATGCCTTCTATTGAACAACATGGGTTGCTGAATTATAAAGATCGACCGAAAGTTTTGGGGAAACAAGTTCATGGTATGTCCAGAATAGGTGGAGATTTTGAAGGTGATGAAAAGAAAGGAGTGTTCTTAGGCCCTTCAAGGGATTGGATGACAGAGGGAGATAGCACTAATATGTCGAGAAATGTCGTTCGAGCTTTTCTTCCTTCCGATAGAACTGTTAAAAATAATACGTATGATGGAACAGATGTTCCTTCTAAAGAACTATATCGCGACGGTAAATATCCAGGTGCATTCATCACTAAAGACAGTATAGGAGGAGATCAAGTTACTGGCCAAGAATTGCTAGAATTATTAGATCGTGATGATCCCAAAGTGGATTCAATTATCCAAACGGTGGCAACTCAATACGAAGGAGAAGCTCCTGATCTTGACACAATGAAGTTGCACATGAGAGCAGCCATCATGAAAAGAAGATTATCAAACGCACCATTACATGATATAGATGATAAATTAATGAAGGAAGATAACTTATAAGAGAAACAATAATATTCTTAAGATAAACCCCAAACCAATGGATCATATACATGATCGCACCATAGATGCTGTACACTCGAAGGCCAATTCGAAAGATTCTTAAAATATTGCTACTGACTCATTTCAAGTAGTTACCTTCTATTAAAAATAAACATGTAAAGAAAATTAGATTATCTTTACACGTAAATTGTATGTGTAAATAAAGTGCAGTTTTCTTTACGTATGACAAAACCAACAAAATGGCAACTGGATCCACTGCCAATCAAACAGGATCTTGAAACCAAATCAGTGCTCAAGAGACTGCCAAAAGCTCATGCAGCATTGGCGGAATTAAAAGGAATTGCTTCAACTATTCCCAATCAAAATATATTGATTAATACTCTTGGTTTACAAGAAGCAAAAGATAGTTCAGAAATTGAAAATATTATCACAACTCATGATGAGTTATATAAGACAGGATTGAGCTTGATTTCCTCATTAGATTCAAAAGAAGTTCAAAATTATATTGAAGCAATGAAGGTTGGATTTGCTCTTATCCAACAAAATCAATTACTTACAAATAATACAATCCTTAAAATTCAAGAGAGATTAGAAAAGAATAAGGCTGGATTTAGGAAAGTGCCAGGAACCGTGCTTAAAAATGCTTCATCAGGGGAAGTTGTTTACGAGCCTCCTCAGGATTATGATACAATCGTGGGATTAATGAAGAATCTTGAAGAGTTTATAAATGACGATTCAATTACGGATCTAGACCCATTAATAAAAATGGCAATAATCCATTTGCAATTTGAAAGCATTCATCCATTCTATGATGGAAATGGTAGAACTGGTAGAATAATCAACATTCTGTATTTAATTACGCAAGGTCTATTAAATCTTCCAATTCTGTATTTAAGTAATTACATCATAAAAAACAAGCAGAAGTACTATGAACTACTTCAATCTGTAAGAACAGAAAATAGGTGGGAAGAATGGTTGATCTATATGATTGAATCTGTAGAAAAAACATCTAAAGATACAATTGAGCTAATTAGCCAAATCAAACTCCAGATGCAAAGCATGAAAACAACATTAAGAGAAAACTACAAGTTCTACAGTCAAGATTTACTCAACAATCTTTTCAAACATCCGTATTCAAAAATAGAATTCTTAGTAAAAGACCTAGGAGTAAGTAGGTTAACTGCTGCGAACTATCTAAACCAACTTTCCAACGACGGAATTCTTAGAAAAGAGAAATTGGGAAAGTCAAACTATTACGTAAATGAGGGACTATTTGAACTACTTAAAAAGAGGTAACAGAAAGTACATGATGTAAGAGCTCGTTCCTCGCTCCTCCGAATGAACTAGAATCGTTACACACGCTTCATCACTCTGAAGTTGTAAGTAATCCAAATGGATATATTAGAAAAAGGCTGAATTAATCTGATTCTAGTTTTTGAATTCTAAATTCATTTCAATAATGACCTACCATCTAAGTAAATATTGAAATTTAGCAGCCATTCGTTATCTTTCGCTTTCAATCAATAAAAAAATTAATTATGCAATTGCCACAGGAGAAAATGGGTTCCTTTTTTTTAGGAGCTGAATATGATATTAGCAAAAGTGAATTAATTGACGAACCAGTCATTTATGATGCCAGAGATCTAACAACACATGCTGTATGTGTAGGTATGACGGGAAGTGGAAAAACTGGATTATGCATTGGTTTGCTAGAAGAAGCTGCTATTGATCAGGTACCAGCAATAATCATTGACCCAAAAGGAGATATGACTAATCTGTTGCTTCAGTTTGAAAACCTTTCTCCTAAGGAGTTTGAAAAATGGATTAATCCAGATGATGCTAGTAGAAAAGGCATGTCGGTTACTGATTATGCCCAAAAAACTGCTGAAACTTGGCGAAACGGTTTAGCTGGATGGGGTGAAGATGAAGAGCGGATAAAACTTTTAAAAGAAAGTGTCGATTATACGATTTATACTCCAGGTTCCGATTCAGGAGTACCCATCAATATTTTAGGTTCATTTGCTGCTCCACAGGTTGATTTCGATTCAGATACAGAAATGCTTCGCGAAAGAATTCAGGGTACCGTGGCTGCATTGCTTGGGATGGTTGAAAGCAAAGAAGATCCTGTTCGAAGTAGGGAAGGGATACTGCTTGCCATGCTTTTCGAGCATCACTGGCGAAAAAATGAAGACTTAGACCTTACGAAAATAATTATGGGTATTCAAAAACCACCGTTTACGAAGATTGGTGTTTTTGATATAGATACTTTCTTTCCTGAAAAAGACCGATTTGATTTAGCAATGGAGTTTAATACACTCGTTGCATCTCCTCAGTTTCAATATTGGTTGCAAGGTGAAGCTTTAGATATAGACAAATTGTATTTTACTCCGGAAGGTAAAGTGCGACACAGCATTATGTATATCGCTCATTTGTCCGACAGTGAACGAATGTTTTTTGTTACACTTTTGCTGAATAGCTTGATCACTTGGATGAGAAGACAGTCAGGTACAACGAGTCTGAGAAGTTTGTTGTATTTCGATGAAATATTCGGTTACTTCCCTCCCACGGCGCAACCTCCGTCTAAAAAACCTTTGCTAACGATTTTAAAGCAAGCAAGGGCATTTGGGGTAGGTGCAGTTTTAGTGACTCAAAATCCGGTGGACATTGATTACAAAGGATTGTCGAATGCCGGAACTTGGTTTATAGGGAAGTTACAAACGGAAAGAGATAAGGCACGAGTACTTCAAGGGCTTGAAGGTGCGATCGCTGAGGCCGGGTCAAGTATCAAAACTGATTTTGGCAAACTCATATCGTCTTTAGGATCACGAGTGTTTTTACTGCATAATGTGCATGAAGATGAGCCAGTCGTGATGCACACCCGCTGGGTAATGTCTTATCTTCGTGGTCCTTTGACGCGTCCACAAGTCAAGGAGTTAATGAAGGAAAAAAAGGCTTTACGCGCATCAAATTCGAAGTCTACATCATCGTCGTCAACGGTAGGAAACATTGACATTAAAAAAACCTCTGCACATCCGCCATCATTGGATTCTGGGATTCAGCAAATGTTCTTTCCAGTATGGAAGTCAGCCTCAGAGGCTAGTTCAGAAATTGGCAAAGGTGACTTGGAATTGATATATGAAGGATATGGTTTTGCTTGCGGAGATGTTAGATTTTATGATGCTAAACGAGGCTTAGACGAAGTGAAGTCATTGGCCTTTCTGACTCCTCCTCCAGATGATTTTGGTCGAATAGAGTGGGATAAAGTACAATCAATAAAGAATTGGGAAAAGAAATTAATTCAGAAACCCGACCACCCAGATTCAGTTGATGTTTCTTTTGCGGATACGCCTGAATCCATGAACACTTTGAAGGAAGTGAAGGCTGTAGAGAAAGAGTTTTCGGATTACCTTTATCAGAGCCAATCCATGCCTATCTTAGCACATGAGAAATTTGAAATCTATCAAGTGCCGAATGAAGGAAAAGAATCTTTTCATTCGAAAATTACTCAGGCTGCTAGGGAAAAACGAGATGAAGAGATAGATGATATCCAGAATAGATACGAGGAAAAATTTGACAAGATTAAGGATCGAATTAGAGATGAGGAGCAGGATTTATACGAACATGAAGCAGAAATGAAAGATCGGCGGACTGCTGAAATCATCGGAGTGGCGGAAACCATTTTTTCTGTATTTAAAGGAAGGAGAAGGTCTTTTAGTACAGCGGCAACGAAAAGCCGAATGCGACGAAAAGCGGCACAAAAAATGGAGGCTACGCGTATAGATTTGGAAGAACTCCATGACGATTACAGAGATCTGGAAAAAGAGCTTCAAGAAAAGATACAAGAGGTGAAAGAGAGATGGGAAGCTGTTTCTGCCGATATTACGGTGCATGAAGTCAAACCAAGGCGAGCGGATGTAAAAGTGGATCAAGTCATGTTGGTGTGGCAGCCTTTCTGGGTTGCGAAGAATGGGGAAAGGGTAAGTGCAATGTAGAGCTCGAACATTATTATTGATTTATGGTGAGCATTGGATAAGAAATTACATTGATGCGTGTGAATGCTTGGACTCCATAATGGCAAGAGCGGATTTTTGGTGTCTATACAAACATTTGAATATGCAAGGTCTACTTCGGTTAGAGCAGTCTTACCTTTTATGTTTGAGGGCAATTTGGGTCAATTCCACTTCTCAACCAAGTAAGTCCAATACCTTCGAGGAACATGCCGTTCGTGAAGTTTGGTGTTGTTTCTTTCTTTTATATTCACACTTTGAAAATAGGCTTGCCACATTTTCTGATAGGATAACTCATCGCTACTTAAATTTTCATGCCTTATCTTTTCTTGGTATAAGTCTATATGCTCTTCAAAATTTACTACATCTATCTTCCCTTCAGAATGAAAGATTCCATACGATCTTTTCGTATCATAAATCAACCATTCCATTGTTGGATATCGGTCTTTGAAATGTTTTCCGATAAGAGGAAGGACATTAAAATCGGGATTGACAATTGCGACGTAAAGATCATCTTTCAATTGTTGAAACCTAACGAAAGCATGCATTCGATGAACTTCTCGACCCATCATCTTTTTCGCTTTGTGAAGTCGCAAGATTCGTGAATCTCCGAAGTCACTTATTTTGTAAGCTTTACCATCAAAAATCATCTTTATAAAATAGACCAAGTCATTGTGAATTTGCGTCGATTCTTGTAGGAAAACGGAATAAATGAAGGCAAGCACCTTCTTAGAAGTTTTATCTTTTATGCCATTTATAATTCGCTCAGCATGCTGCTCATTCGTGGAAACGATAATAGCTTCTCCAAAGATCTTAGATTGATGATGATCTTGTTCTACGACCGTACAATCATTTATTTTCTGAATATACATTTCAAAAATGCAAGTCAAGAAGCCTTCATATGAACCATCGAAAACCAGTTCCACCATCTATTGAAAAAGGCTTAATTGGGTAGAAGAAATCGTAGTTGATTTAGCGGCAGGCAACATAAATTGTCTTTTAATCGCTGAGGAAGCATTGAGCACAGTGTATTTACTATCTCCACATTCTATGAAAAATTGTGCCCTCTTCCATATGACTCCTATCTTTTTTAGATGTTCAATATTGAGTTTCCTGAATTTTCTAGCAGCAATGATTTTTTTAGCAGATTTCACTCCGACTCCGGGAATTTTTAAGATGGAATGGTATTCAGCTTTATTGATATCAACTGGAAATAAATGGGGATTTCGCAAAGCATGAGCAGCTTTGGGATCAATATCAATATCTAAATCGGGGAATTCATCATTCACAATATCATTCACATCAAATTTATAAAATCGCATTAACCAATCTGCCTGATACAGGCGGTTTTCTCGAAGTACTGGTGTTTTATCTACGATAGGCAACCTTGGGTCATCGCTTATGGGAACATATCCACTATAATATACCCGCTTCAATTTTTTCTCAACATATAATTGATCACTCAGTTCAAGAATATGTTTGTCATTCTCCGGACTGGCACCTATCACCAACTGAGTAGACTGGCCACCTGGCGAAACTTTAGGTGCATGTCTAAATTTCTGACGTTCAATTTTGCTTTCCTGAATGGCACCTTTTAAGTATTCCATTGGCTCCATTGCATCCTTAAAAGACTTCTCTGGAGCGACTAGCTTTAAGCTTTTTTCTGAAGGCATCTCAATATTGACACTTAAGCGATCTGCATATAATCCTGCTTCATAAAGCAGTTCGTCGCTAGCTCCTGGAATAGCTTTCAAGTGAATATATCCATTGAAATCATGTTCTTTCCTTAGTTTTTTCGCCACCCGAACAAGTCTTTCCATAGTATAATCAGCACTTTTAAATATACCTGAACTCAAGAACAACCCTTCTATGTAGTTTCTCTTGTAAAAATTGATGGTCAAGTCGACTACTTCATCTACTGTGAAAGCTGTTCTTCGAATGTCATTACTTTTTCGGGTAACGCAGTATGCACAATCAAAAATGCAGAAATTAGTCAGTAAAATTTTCAATAAAGAAACACACCGACCATCTTGTGTATAGCTATGACAAATGCCCATTCCTGAACTATTGCCTAATCCATTTTTTGTATTTTTTCTTTTGCTTCCACTTGATGCACAAGACACATCGTATTTAGCAGCGTCGGATAGAATTTCTAACTTTTGAACTACACTTAATTTCCCCATAAGTCGCAAATATCGTCATTTTATAGTCGGAGTTATAGACAATGCGGAATAATTATTGCACGAAAACGAACTTGATTATCATTGAAATGATATTTTGAGATGTACTTAGACGCTGAAAGAACAGTGTTTAGAGATAAATATGATTCATAGAAGTCCACACCAGAAATGGACTAAGCAATCTCTCCGTTTCACTCCTAGCTTAACTGTTCAATGTCTAATTTCAACCTGACATTTTTTAAGCGGAGCAACGAGAGCATGCAAGAAAGTGTAAGGTTTTTATCAAAGCAGAAATTGGCTAAGCAATCTCTGCGAGCTTACCTGCCCAATTTCGTTAGATGCTTACTTGTCTTAAGGCTTTCTGTCGAATACCCACAATTCCAAAAATCAGAACCAATAAGCTAAGAGTTATTATACCCCATTGCCCGAGTGTCGGCACACCAGCTGAAGGTGGTAAACTTCTATTGTTATTTAGTTCAATAGTTAATTTTAATCCAGATTCACTTACCAAAGTTGTTAGCCCGGTACCATCTAAATTTATGCTGTAAATTCCGTTCCTATCATTAAAAAATATTTTACCACTATCTGCATCAAGAACAACACCTCCAGGAGTATTTAAGCCACTAGTAATTACTGTATATCCTGTTCCATCTGGGTTAATTCTTGAAAGATTATTTCCTGAAAATTCAGTAAAATAGATGAATCCAGAGCTCATATCTTTTGCTAACTTGAGCGTACCATTTGTACCTGTAAAAACATTGGTGACATTACTGCCATCAAAATCGGCTGAATTGATCTGGGAAGCTCCAGTTACAGCCCAATAGATTTTTTGATTCGCAATGTCTAACGCAATCCCTTCAAGAAGACCTGTACCTGTCACAACTACTTCAATATTGCTACCATCAAGGTTTGCTTTTGAAATGGTCTGAGGTGTGGATTCTGCATAATACATTTTACCAGCAGCTAAATCTAGCTCCATACCGTCTGGAGAACTTAATCCGCTTATGAGGTTCACTAAACCACTTCCATCTGTAGCCATTCGAAAGATAGTAGCTGCAGAAGAACCATCTACAAAATATAGAGAATCATTGAGTGGGTTGTAAACAACATCTTCCGGAAAAGTAGATATTGACGTAAGAGTCTGAACATTTGTTCCATCTAAGTCGGAAGACTTAATTGTTCCGTCACCTGTATTACCCCAATAGATAGACGTTTGCGCGACAAGAGAAAATCCGATGAATACAAATAGAAAAGTTAAAATTTTAGACATATTGAAATTGATTTTTAGGATTAGGGAGACAAATGTAGTATAATTAACATAGTTTCTACTACTTTCATTGACTTTAATAACATTACGATTCTTGAATTCAGACCAGAAATGGACTAAGCAGTCTCTGCGTTTCACTCCAAGCTTAACTGTCTGATTTCTAATTTCAACCTGACAATTTTTAAGCGGAGCCATGAGAGCATGCAAGAAAGTATAAGGTTTTTATCACAGCAGAAATTGGCTAAGCAGTCTCTGCGTTTCGCTCCTAGCTTACCTGTCCAATTTCTTCCCAGTTTAACTTAAATAGAAATTTATACTATATTCATTCCAAAAACAGCGAGATAATGATAAATAAAGGAATTTTTGTGAAAGCAAGTATGATCATTCTCATTCTTGCATGTCACTTGTTTACATCCTGCAAGTCCACAAAAATTGGCAGTAATAAAACCTCAGAAAAACCGAATATCGTTTTATTTTTTGTGGATGATATGGGGTGGCAAGATACTTCTCTACCATTCTGGGATCGAAAAACACCATACAATGATATATACCGCACGCCTAATATGGAACGATTAGCGAAGGAAGGTATTAAATTTACACAGGCATATGCAACCCCAGTATGTTCTCCTACAAGAGTAAGTCTAATGACAGGCATGAATGCCGCAAGACACCGAGTTACAAATTGGACATTGCATAAAGATGTTCTGAAACCACAAGAAATAAATCATAAGAAATTAACCTTTCCGGATTGGAATGTGAATGGATTAAGTCCAGTAGCGGGAATTAATCATTCCGTTTTTGCAACGCCCCTTCCTCAAGTATTACACGATTCAGGATACTATACCATTCATGCAGGCAAAGCACACTTTGGTGCGATCGGAACACCCGGAGAAGATCCTATTAACCTTGGTTTCGATGTTAATATTGCGGGTCATGCCGCTGGCGCACCTCAAAGTTATCTTGGGACTGAAAATTTCGGGAATGGAATGGATGACAAAAAAGTCTGGGCAGTTCCAGGCTTAGAAAAGTATCACGGCAAAGATATTTTCTTAACAGATGCGCTGACACGCGAAGCCTTGCTTTCTATTGATACTGCAGTTCAAGATAAAAAACCATTTTTCTTGTATATGGCACATTATGCAATTCACACACCTTTGTATGCTGACAAAAAATATGTTCAGAAATACCTGGATGCTGGATTGGACCCTAAAGAAGCAAAGTATGCCTCCATGATAGAAGGAATGGATAAAAGTCTGGGTGATATTATGGATCACTTAGCTGAAAATGACCTAGTTGATAATACCATTATACTATTTATGTCAGATAATGGAGGACTTAGTGCGCATGCTCGGGCTGGCGTACCTCATACACACAATGCTCCACTAAATAGTGGGAAAGGATCGGCCTATGAAGGTGGTATTCGAGAGCCAATGATTGTAAAATGGCCAGGAGTTACCCAATCCAATTCTGAAACGGATGAAATGGTAATCATTGAAGATTTTTATCCTACGATAATAGAAATGGCGGGCATTCGCCAACCTAATATTCAACAAACAATAGACGGGATTAGCTTTGTGCCAATGTTAGAACAATCATACCAGAAGCCTTCCGAGCTGCGACCGTTATTCTGGCACTTCCCGAATCATTGGGGGCCTTCAGGACCTGGAATAGGTGCGTCTAGTTCAGTTCGATATGGTGATTTCAAATATCTCTACTACCATCTTGATGAAAGAAAAGAGCTATTTAATATTGCAGAAGATATAGGCGAGACCAAGAATCTAATTGATGAAAATCCGGAGAAAGCGAAAGCATTAGAAAAAATACTATCTGATTATTTGCGGAAAGTGGATGCTCAGTTTCCTATAAATAAAGAGACTGGAAAGAAAACGCCCTTCCCAGATGAAAGTGTTAATTCATAATTGTATAATGAAAAATAGTAAAATCGTTCTTGCCATTTTAGTTTCTTACTTAAGCATCTCTTGCGCTCTAGCGCAGAAGAAGAGTGACGATCTGATGATAAGTGACAAAATACAAGCGGTTATCCAGGATAATATTTTCAAAACAGAAGGTTATTATAATTGGGGAGCATCAATAATAAAAGATGAGAACGGTAAGTATCATAATTTTTACGCCAGATGGAAACGAGAATACCGTTTTTTCGGATGGCTTACTTATTCGGAAGTGGCTCACGCTGTAAGTGACAGTCCAAGTGGTCCTTGGGAATATGTAGAGACCGTTTTAGAAGGACGTCGAAATGGAAAATGGGATGCGATTACCGCTCATAATCCTAAAATAAAACATTTTGATGGAAAATACTATCTCTACTATATCAGCACGAATATGGGCGAGAAAAATTACACGGAAGATGATTTAATTGAAATTTCAGAAACGGGATATAATCATCCAGATTGGAAAATCCTTAGACCTAATCAAAGAACTGGTGTAGCCGTTTCAGAATCTCTTAATGGACCTTGGGAAAGAATGGATGAACCTCTGATCGAACCTTCGGGCCCTATTACGACATTGACCGTTAATCCTGCCATTGACAAAGGAAAAGATAGCAAGTATTACTTAATCGTAAAAGGTGATAAACCTAATGAAACCAAGTTCATTAGAAATCAAGCAGTAGCCATCGCTGATCACCCAGCGGGCCCATTCGTAATTCAAGAAAAACCAGTGATTGATTACTTGGACACGGAGGATATGTCGGTCTGGTATGATGAAAATCGGGAAAGGTTTTATGGGGTTTTTCATGCTCACTCTTTCATAGGTATGATAACTTCTGAAAATGGAACGGATTGGGAAAAGGCGGCAAATTATAAATTGACAGAAAAGAAAATTTTATTAGAGGATGGTACTTATTTGATACCTAATCGAATGGAACGTCCATTTGTATTGCAAGCAGATGGAGAACCGAAAGTGCTTGTGGTTGCGGTTAAAAAAGGGGACGATTCCTATTCGGTCTATATTCCATTAAATTGACCTAAATAGATCCTCCTGAAATGCTTTATGGTTGTAAATGTCCTAGAACAAATTAATGGGCAAGTCATTTGACAAAAACCATAATTTTTTCATATTTGAATAAGGGTGAATGGTTGAAAATGAATCATTTAATAGGAGAACGTAACTTCCCCTAAATTAAAAACATCCACCTATGAAATCAGGAATCGTTATTTTTTGTCTTTTGCTAATATGCTCATTAGGGCTGAATGCTCAATATAACACATCTACATATCTATACGATACCATCTCCTCGGGCCCATTTATAGAGCAGGAAGGAAAGGGATATAATTTTTATTTCCTAACAGAAGGAAAAGGAACCATGGTTTCTACGAGAGGTTTGGTAACCAATCCGTCTATGACCTATGAAAATTTCAATCACTACCATATTCAAAGCACAGGTGAAGTAGATTCTATATTTTCTATTGCTGTTAGAGCTGATGTGAACCATCATTATACGATGTATCAGAGAGGTGCGCCTAAGATGTTACAATTTAGAGTTGGGACATCGAATGATCCATCATTTGAAAAAATAAAATCTAAGTATCCAATATTAGGGTCATTATACAACAATGATGAATCTTTAGAAATAAACACAATCGACATTGCTAATAATGCTTCAGTAAAATATAATCTAACGAATTATACTTACGAGCAAGGTAAAGTTGCTAAAAGGGAAGCAAAATCGATAGTGGAACTGGAAGAAGGTTATGTAGTGAAAGATCAGCTTACCGTTTCGACAATTGCTGAACCAATTAGTATCATTACTACTTCTAAAGTAATAGAAGGTAATAAGGAAGAAAAATTCAACGATCTAAAAGAATTTAGGTTCTTAACCTTGGATAAATCCGGGAAAGTTACAGCTCAAGAAGACATTGTTTTTGATAGAGCGTACCTAACAGATAACTCAGGGCTGATACATAATCTATCTGGTAAACTATCTGGATTCTACATCACGTTGATCGAGGCAGGAGGAACTGGAGATTATAAAAAAGCGAATGAAGATTATAATTCTGCTGTTCGGAAATTATTGATTTTTGATGAAGCTGGAAAGTATCAGAAGGAAGTGATGTTGTCACTACCATTTGCACCAAAAGCGAAAGAAATAGACGATCAAAAAATCATCAAGGTTGTAGAAAAGGATGATAGCCATATTGTTTTATTAAAAACAAAAGGGAACAAAAAGAAAAAAATAGGGGAAGGAATCTACACCTATTTAGCTAAGGATAATGAGGCACAAGAAATTAATTTCCAGAAAGATATTGATCTAGAAATCGTTCAGGAGCTTAGAAATAAAACGGAAGCAATGACAAGTGTTAGTGATCGCTATGATTATGCTGTAAAGTTAGAGAATGGCAAAGTAGCTATGATTGCATCTGAATTTGGAAACGACTTGAAAATGATTGTCCTTGATGCAAATGGAAATTTAATAAATACGGGAACTATCTACTTAGCGAATAATGTCGTAGGATCAAGTGCGAAATTGACATTCGAACACTTAGACCAAAACAAATTACTAATTGTTTCTAGAGTAGCCGATAAGAAGTCTGTGAAGACAAGTTATTCTATCTTCAATGGTGATGATGGCACAATACGAACTATTCAGCCTGAACAGAAATTAATGAAAATCAATAGCTATAGAAATGGTGAAGACATCATAGTATATGGCTCATCAATAGAGGATGAAAAAGAAATTCACTTCGTACTAGAAAAGTTAGCATCGAAAGAAGCAGGATTAACAATGGGTACAAATTAACCTAAACGGTTAATCCTTCTTTCATTTTTTCCGTGTTCTCGAACATCATTAGGGCTTCGATGATATCTTCGATATTTCCTTCGATGATTTTATCAAGGCTGTAAAGCGTAAGATTGATCCGATGATCTGTCACCCGATTTTGTGGATAATTATAAGTTCTGATTTTATCTGAACGGTCTCCTGATCCGACTAATGATTTTCTTGTAGAACTTACTTTGTTATCGAATTCAGCTTTCTGTGCTTCTCTAATTTTCTGATAAAGTCGTCCCATAGCAATTTCTCTATTCTTTATCTGAGATCGACCATCGGTACTTTCAGCAACAATTCCAGTAGGAAGGTGTGTAAACCTAACTCCAGATTCTGTTTTGTTAACGTGCTGACCACCAGCTCCTGAAGCTCTAAAAGTATCAGTTTTTAGATCTGCTTTATTGATGTCTATATCTTCCATTTCGAAAATAGGCATAATGGCAACTGTGGCTGCAGAAGTATGAACTCTACCTTGAGATTCTGTCTTAGGAACTCGCTGAACTCGATGAGCTCCGGATTCAAACTTTAATCTACCGTATACATCTTCACCTTTTACTTCGATAGAAACTTTACTATATCCACCAGCAGAGCCTTCATTCACATATAGCACTTCTGTTTTCCAGCCTTGCGTTTCGAAAAACTTCATATACATTCTATAGAGATCGCCGGCAAAAATTGCAGCTTCATCGCCTCCAGTTCCAGATCGGATCTCAATAATAGCATTTTTGTTATCGTCTGGATCTTTAGGAATAAGTAAGAATTTGATGTCTTCATCGAGTTTTTCTTTTCGGTCTTGAAGATCTTCGAATTCTGCTCTTGCCATTTCCTTCATTTCAGGATCAGGATCCTTTAACATAGATTCGGCACTTTCTAATCCTTCTTTTATTTCTTTGTATTGGTGGTAGGCTTCATCGATAGGCTTAAGATCCTTGTATTCTTTATTGATATTCATGAAGCGTTTCATGTCGCTCACGATTTCTGGATCTGCCATTTGTTCCTCAAGACTGAGGAATCTGTGGTGAATGGACTCTAACTTGTCAAACATAATAGCTATTTATTTCTGCGGCTGCAAAAATAACCAAATAGTTAACAGCCAATAAGAAGACTGTCATAGAATAATAATTAATGTTCTATCTGTCCTCAATTCAGGACAAATAAAACTTAATCAATTCTAATTTTGTTTTTAATAGCTTGAATAAAATCAGGAGTAGCTTCTGATCGCTTCACATTTTGCTTAATGAAGTTTCTAAAATTTTGCTCCTTAGATAATACTCTTCCACAATTAGGATCATGGTTTACTCTATCGAGTAATTGTCTTTCATCTTCAGTATTAAGTGCTCTGTCTAGATACAAGTCAACTTGTTGTCTGAAATCCTGAAGATCATTTGTTCTGCTCTGCATTGGTATAGATTTAATAACAAATAATTACAGTTTAATTTACCTCGTGGTAAATATTAACTTAAAAACTTCGAAAACCGGACCATAATTTCACAAATAGTCCTTCTATTATTCTTCTTCACCTACAGCTTTTGCTCCTCTGACATCTCGGAAGCCTTTGCTTTCAGCGTATTTTTTCAATTTTTCCTTGAGCATATTTCTTGCTCTAAAAAGTCTTGATCGTACAGTACCGATCGGAACGTTGATGATTTTAGAAATTTCCTCATACGTGAAACCTTCTACATCACACAGTAAAATAACAGTTCTGAAGTCAATAGGAAGTCTATTTATTGCTATGGTGACTTCATCACCCATCATATTTTGAAAAATCTCTTCTCTTAGGTCTAAGTAACTTGAAGTACTGCCATCATCACTATCGTGATAATTTACAATATCTTCGAAATCTACTTGTGTAGGACGCTTACTTTTTTTACGATACTCGTTAATGTATGCGTTCTTCAAAATTTTAAACAACCATGCCTTCGCATTAGTTCCCTCAATGTACTTATCTATAAAACGAAATGCTTTCATGTAGGTTTCTTGAACCAGATCATCAGCATCGTTTTCATTGTAAGTCAAGTGAAAAGCGAAGGTTTTCAGAGCATCGATGTGAGGTAGAAGCTCTTTCTCGAATACGTTATTTTTATCTTTAGTTTCTGACAAATTTTATCTTAATTTTTATAGATCGGTTAAATTCGACCTATCTTTTTATTACAAACACAATTAATTTCTATTTTGTTGTACTACCAACAATACACAAATTAGAATAAATATTTTATTTCTAGGTATTAAGTTTCATGATCTGTTCATTAAAAATCGCATAAACTTGATCATTGTTCTTTACTTTGATGGCTGCTGTACCAGTAAAGCTTCCGAATGCAGGTAGAATCCCTTGTTTTTCCCCAAAGTAAAAGCAGGGCAGTTTCATATACTGTCGACCACTTCCCCTCATTTTAATACCTGGATGAATATGCCCGCATAAGTTATAATAACCTTTGTGATTTTCTGGATGATGTGTGAGCATGAAAGGCCCTATTGCTTTTTGTATTCTACTAGATATTCCTGCAGATTCATAATGCTCTTGCTTGAGAATATCATGGTTTCCAGTAATTAATTCAAACTCTACATTCTTAAATTTAGCAAGCAAAAAAACGAGCACTTCCCATTCCTTATTATAAAAACTGTGGAAAAGATCTCCCATAAAATAAACTGTTTTGGGAGTATGCTTAAGAATGAGTTTTTCTAATTGATCAAAATTTTTCTGTGCAGCGCTTTGCGGGATCGGGATATTGTTGTTTCGGAAATGAGTTACTTTCCCGATATGAAGATCGGCAATCAATAGACATTTTTCTGTCTTCCAGTAAATCGCTCTTTCACTGAGCAAGGTTAATTGCTCTCCCTGAAGCATGATTTCTACGTAATCTTCACATAAACTTTCGTTCATGATGCAAAAGTAAGTAACCTATTCAAGAGTAATATTAATTAAGTTGATTTTTTATACGTTGTGCTTCTGAATTATCGCTAACAACTGATCGTGGATAAGCGCATTCGTTGCGACGATTTCTTTTCCATCATCATAATTATCACCACCGCTGAAATCCGAAATTTTACCCCCTGCTTCCTTTACGATTATTATTCCCGCAGCAACATCCCATCTATTTATACAACATTCATAATAAGCATCTATTCTTCCTGCTGCTACAAATGCTAAGTCTAATGCAGCGGATCCGAATCTTCTTATACCTCTACCTTGGATCATGATGCTTTGTAAGATTTCTACAAACGGCAATGTATCCCGATTTTCGTATGGAAAACCTGTAGCAATAATCGTTTCATTAAATAGTTCAATAGTGCTAACTGAAATTTTCCTTCCATTCAGAAAGGCACCATGTCCGTTTCCAGCTGAAAACATTTCATCGAGCATAATATTATAGACGAACCCAAGTTGGATAATATCATTAACGCGGAAAGCCACACTTACACTGAAATGTGGAATTTGTCTTAAAAAGTTAGTCGTACCATCGAGTGGATCGATAATCCAAACCATCTCTTTAGAATCGTCATCAGGTGTATCTTCTTCAGTAATGAATCCACAGTCAGGAGTAAGTTCGAGCAGTCCGGAGACGAGCATCTTCTCTGCTTCCTTATCTACATAAGAAACCAAGGAGTTTAGCGCCTTAGCTTCGATGTCACTTGCAGTAACTTTACCTAATTCTTCTTTGATAAATAGCCCTGTATTTCGAACGAGTGCTTCAGCTTTTTCGATAAGTTCTCTTGTGTTCATGTATATATAATGTTTAAATGGAGTATTAGTTTTACTTAGGTCAATGCTTCTTTAATTTTCAAGTAATGCAGACTCTAAAAATTGCAATGTTAGTAAAAACCAATGTATACTTTTTCCTTTCTTAAATATTAAAATGTGAAGAAATGCGTTTTGGATATAGGTGATAACTTCTTTTCACATACAATTTTCATTGTTCCTGGTTATTTTTTGTTTACTTTCAAATAGAACAGAAGGCCAAAGTGAATTCAGAATTGGAATCTACCCAAAAGGGAGTTTTGTAAATGTTTCTAATCGAGTAACACAAGGAAACGGAGGAAATGAACTTGTATATTACATTAAGCCAGCAATATTATATATAAATAAAGGTAATAACTTAGTTGCTAAGTATTCGTATTCAAATGGCTGGTCAGACTTTGATCCGGTGCCTATAAGAAGATCGATCCATTTTTCTTACAGGAGATACTTTATAAAATTGCTTGAAAATTATAAATGGTATCCTCGGGTTAAGGTTTTTGGAGAGGTAGAAAACACAATTCAAGATTGGGAGTTTTCGGACGGGGGTATTATCCAATTAGAGCGTTTCAGTAATTATAGCATTACCCCATTAATAGGCTTTGAGATTAAAATAATAGAAAAATTATTTTTAGAGGTTGGATATGGTTATCGGATATATCCCAAATGCAATGATCATTTGGATTTGAATTTTGGACTCACCTATAAACTAACGAAATGAGACTTTTTGTCATAATTATTATACTACTTAGTCCTGCTATCTTGTTTTCCCAACTCATTCGCCCAGGTATTTCTTTCACTTATATTCCGTTTTTCGGAACCGACAATCCATCTGAAAGATATGATGAGCTAACTTTAAATGTCAACAGTCTCTATGCAATAAATAAGAGGCATAATATTGGTATTCAGTATCTCAATATTTGGACTAGAGGTTCTTCTTATAGCATTTCAGATGAAAAGCATACTTATTATCTAGCGGGACTATTTTATCAGTTCGATATCCTGAAGGAAAGCTCGAATGAATGGTTTCCTGAAGTATCGATTAATTATGGGAATTACTGTCCATGTGGTAATTTTGATCCCTTTGAGAGACCAAGTTTAATTTATATTGGTTATGGAATGGGCTTTGATTATAAAATATACAAAAACCTATATTTAGACTTGGGTTTTCATTGGTACCAACCGATAGCAGGAGTACAGAAGGAAGATTCAGCCTATTCATACACTCAGTATGTTTTAGGTGTTTCATACCTTTTGAAATAATGCACCAAAATTTAGTTCTCGGACTTAGTCCAAGGTCTTATTAATAATAGTGTACCAAATGAAAACCTTTAAGTTGCTTAGTCTTAACTTTCAAAGGACCTCGTGTTTTAACACGAGAAATATACTGTCCAAATCGTTACCCCATTTCAGATACAACCTCTGTAACTTCAGGAACCATTCTCTTAAGCATTCCTTCGATTCCAGCCTTTAATGTTACGGTAGATGATGGACATCCACTACAAGATCCTTGTAAGATAACCGTTACCAATCCTTTATCGAACGACTTAAATTCTATGTTACCACCATCCATTTCCACAGCTGGCTTAACATAAGTATCTATTAATTCTTTGATCTTTTTTACCAATTCCGCTTCTTCACCAGTATACTGATAAGCATCTCCTTGCTCTGCTTCTAGCTCAGCCATCGCTTCTGTAAATCCTTCAGCAATAATCTCCTTCCCTTCAGAAACATAATCCTTGATAAATTCCTTCAATTTTAACATGATATCTTCCCATCCAAAATTGAACTCCTTCGTAATCGTTACAAAATTGTTACAGATATAAACACCTTTCACAAATGGTAACTCAAATAATTCTTTTCCTAGAGGTGACCACTGCTTCGCTAACTCCTCTTCTCTGAAATCTGCAGTACCTTTATAAAGCATTTTATTCGTAACAAACTTAAGCGATTCCGGATTTGGCGTCTGCTCAGTATATATCATTATTGGACTCTTAACTGTCGTTTCCATATTTTTTCTTTTTATTCTATTTACAAAAGTAACAATAAATAAGCCGAATTGTTACAGCTTTTTAACCATATAACTCATATATGATATTTTTTTTGTCAATTTTTTTCTTGATTAGTAAGTTTTCTACCGCCTCGTCGATCATCTGAGACCATCCACAGAGATAAAATTTTGTATCTTCAGAGTAATCTTTTTCCATATAGACTTGATGGACATATCCCTTATAACCTAGCCACTTTTCATCTCTCGAAAGCGTTATGTCATAAGTGAAGTTTTGATTTTCTCTTTCAATGTTTTCAAGTTCTTCTCGATACAAAATATCCTTTTCATAACGAGCACCGAATATCAAATGTATACTTTGAAAAGCTTTTTGTTTTACTAAAATGTCATTGATCATACTTCGGAAAGGAGCAACGCCTGTTCCTGTGCAGATCATTACAAGGTCTTTGTCAATTTTTTCTGGTAAATAGAACGCACCAGAAGGACCCTTGAACCTAATATCACTGCCTACTACTACATCATTAAATAAGTAGGTAGTTCCTGCACCATCATCCAGGTGGACAATACATAACTCAATGATATTCGTGCCATTAGGATGATTGGCTATTGAATAACTTCTCCACCGTTTCAGTCGCTTCTCAGAAATAGGTAAGTCTAGTGTGATAAATTGACCTGCAAAAAAATCAAAATCCGCTACCTCATCTACTTCCAGAAAGAATTGCTTAACTGTAGGAGTCATCTCCCTAATTTCTATCACCTTACTATCGTACCATTTCCACGCCATAAGCTATTTTTTCACCATTTTTAATGTCTTTGAATCCGTTCCATAAGACACATTGACCAAATAAATTCCACTTCTTAATGTAGTCACATTTAGAGGTATAACATGGCGACCAGCGGAAAGTTGATTCCGATGAGTTGAAATTATTCTACCAGCGAGATTGTACACTTGAATATTTACTTCACTTCTTTCTTTTAGGTCAATGTTAAGATGCGTCTGATCAAAAACAGGATTAGGATTCAATGAGATATTCGATGCAATATTTACTTCACTAGTTGCAGTTGGATCTCCTAGATATCTCACACTTGCTATACCACTTTTGAAATTAGATGCTACCCACACTAAGTTGTTTTGATCCACATAAATACTATTGATAAAAATACCATCATCGATTAAATCTTCCGCATTTAGGCTTAACTCGGTACCATCCTGATTTCTAATCAATTCCTCTGCACCATACCAGAGCACATCTGTCTGATCAATATCGAAGCCATCTGTTCCGAAATAGTCATACACACCTCCTAGATAGATTCCTTCTTGGTAATAACCGATCTCTCCAAAATTATCAGTCACCCAAACTCTATTTTCTGAATCAACTTCTATATTCATCGGTGCAGATAATTCCATTTTCTCAGTCCATCCACTGGTCTGGTTGTAGAGGTACAACTTAGAGGATATAATCAAGTAAAGATCTCCTGTTCTGTCTACGACCACATCATGAGGGTCGGAAGTCATCTCAGGCATACCTTCCACACTTCCAGCAGTCACTTCATTTCCATCATAATGATGCGCTCCCGTAGAATTTATAATGATTAGTTCTCCATTTTCCTTCCAGTCGAAACCCTTCGCTTCGATGTCAAGAACTTGTACCCACTCGTCATTGTCTCTTCTATAAACACCTTCTTCAGAAGCCGCTACCCAAAGCTTGCCGTCTGGACCTGTCTTGAAATCGCTGATGCACGAATTACAAATAGAAAAGGTAGAAGGTGCCCATTCTGCTTGATTGTACATTAACAACTTATCTACTGTCGCGCCATTCTCTGTCGTTCTATAGTGGAGCCACAAATGGTTGCTTCCTTCATCTGCAAACGTAACACCCGTTGGAAAATTCAGTTTTTCACCAAGTGCATATTTTTGGACATCAAAATCTTGCGCGTTGATGCTTGGAAGGATAAGAACAAGCAAAAGAATAGTTGGCAAAAAATTGACCAAGTATGTATAGATGTAACGATTTCTTCTCATTTGTAAATTAGAGTTTCATATTATTTAAATGCCTTTGTACTTCTACTATAGTTAATTAATTCTCCTTTTAACACGGTCTTCAGCCTTGAGATAGCTAGAAATATAACAAAGCTATTCCACAAGGTCTAAAAATCAAAATCTAAAGGTGGCTTGAATGCTAAAGAAATGTAGGATTCAGTTTTATAACGCAAAAAAATCTCAAGTAGTTTAATTATGACTATTTCTTTTAATCCCTTTAATTATTCTGCTTCAGCCTAGCAATCTTTCTCTTATAGCGTAAACGAATAAGATGCGGAATGTAGATTTAAGAATGTGTTAAACTTTTGTTCTAGAGACATTAATATCTATGATTTCATAGAGGTTTTTCGGATATGATTCCACGATTTTTGTAAAAACGGAGGAATTATGAAAAAAAGGAAATACGAAGTTGATGATGCGAAAAAAGTGAACTCAATGGCGGCAGCAGAGAATTTCGAAGCAACTGAAAGTATGCAACCGCCTTCTTTTTTCGCAACCGCCCAGCAAGTTGAAACTCAAGCAGGTGTGACACAAGATCAGTTAGTTCAGGATACTTCTGGACAAGCTGAAAACCAAATGGAAGAACAAAGTGAGGCACCATCTAATTATGCTACGATAAAGCCCAATAGACTTTTCGGAGCAATGCGTGCCGGGCATGAATACTTTAAAGCAGTTTCTTCTTTTCAGAATGTCGAAATAAATGGTTCGAAGGCTTATGGCGATGCTGGCTGTCTATCAGCTCCTAATATAGAGCCGCTCATTTTTGGAGAACTTAGCGGTGAGATGGTCACCTATGAAAATAGGGAAATGGCTAAGGCGGTAAGTAAGGTAACAGCTTACTACCTTGATCAATGGAGAGCTGGTTTTCATATTCCAGGCTTGAATTGGTATCCTTTATTCAATTACTTTCCTGGACCAGTTGCTCCACCGATGCCTAATATCCCAACACCATTAGCAATTTGCCCATCTTTCGGAGAATTCTTGCTTACCAAAAAGCAGATGATGATTCAAGATATTATGAATGCATTACCATCTAAGATGAGAAATGATATTAATTCTACGACAGTTAGCAGCTATTGTAATGTGACGGTAGATTATTACAATCAGTGGCTGAACACAGATTATCTCACGAATATGGTGGGATATGGTCCTATTCCTGGATTTAAACCGCCATTTTCTTATGGTGGTCAAGTTCGAGGAGGGCGTCTTTTACCGAAATTCGGTGTGTTGAACTAAAAATTGTTACCTATCTTTGTGCCTCAATAAATAAGAGGATGAAGAAATTTTTAAAAATAATAGGAATAATCATATTGGTCTTAGTTGTGCTCGGTGTAGGATCTTGCTTTATGTTAAGTGAGAAAATGCCTGAAGGAGTAGAAGGTCCAGAGGCTGAAGCGTTAACAGATAAGATGTTTGAAGCGATAGACAAAGAAGCTTGGGATACCACTCGAATTGTTACTTGGGACTTTATGGGATTACATCAATTTTTATGGAACAAAGAAACCACTGACTTAAAGGTTAACTGGGGAGACACAGAAGTGGTTATGAATCTAGATGCTTACGACGGAACAGTAACGAAGGGAAGTGAAACGCTAGAAGGAGATGATAAAAGGAAGGTAATAGATAAAGCATTCAGTTTTTTCTGTAATGACATGTTTTGGTTAAATGCGCCAGTGAAAGCAAGAGATGAAGGGACTACAAGATCTATTGTTACTCAGGAAGATGGCAGCAAAGCGTTGTTGGTCCAGTATAGTTCAGGTGGCGTTACACCGGGAGATGCTTACCTGTGGATGTTAGATGATTCAGGAATGCCTACGGGTTGGAAAATGTGGACTCAGATCTTGCCTGTTAAGGGGATTTACACAAGTTGGGAGGGATGGAAAACACTTCCTACTGGAGCTCAAATTTCGTCACTTCATGATATGAAAATTTACAAAATGAACATCAGCGATATCAAAAGTGGCCAATCATATGCTGAATTAGGTATAGAAAATCCGTTCAAATGAAGTCAGTATTAGTTTTTAGCCTTTTGTTGGTTACGACGATGGCGATAGGTCAATATCAGCAGACTCGTCTTTTTCCTGGTGCGGAGGGAGATGAATTGATAGAGATGGTATTAGAAAATTATAAATCAGAAATAGTGTTTTTCGATTATGGTAAAGCTAGAGATACCATGTTTCGAAATGTGTACGCGGTGAATGATAGTTTGAAATGTGTCTATAGTGGTCATACTTTGTATTTGGATCCAAATGAAGATCCAACTACCTTCGTTTATATGGAAGGATCGGCGAATGGCATCAATACAGAACATTCGTATCCGAGAAGTAAAGGCGCTGGTTCAGGCAACGCAGAAAGTGATATGCACCATTTATATCCAACGAGATCTAAAGTAAATGAAGTACGAAGCAATTCTCCGTTCGGTGAAATTCCAGATGCCAGCACAGATACATGGTTTTATAAAAATCAAGCTATTTCTTCGATTCCTACTCAAAACATTGACAAATACAGTGAATATAAATCTGGGGTTTTCGAGCCTCGTGAAGATTTTAAAGGAAATATAGCCAGAGCGATGATGTATTTTTATACCATGTATAAAGATGCTGCCGATGCTGCAGATCCTGATTTCTTCTGGGATATGCTTCCTACGTTATGTGAATGGCATTTTCAGGATCCTGTAGATTCAGCGGAATATGTTAGAACGAATCTCATTGCGAAATGGCAGGAGTATCCGAACCCGTTTATTCTAGATTGTAGCTTAGCTTCAAGAAGCTACTGTAGTATCACGAATGAAGCTTGCGAGTTGCTGGTTCCTGTGAAAGAGCTTGCTGCTAATGATCAATTAATAAAAGCACGGTATTCAAATATCCAAAGGTCTATAATGATCGAAACGCCTGCTTCATCAGCATTTCATGTCTATGATATAAATGGCAGGAAAATAAAGTCCTTAACGACGGATAGAGCTGGACAATTTCAGATTCCGCTTGATCAGGTAGCTTCTGGGATTTATGTGTTACAAAGCATTTATAGAACGGAGAAAGGAAGTGCTGTCGAGAGTATTATGTTAAATGTATTTTAGCTTCATCTGCTTTTCTTATAGCTAAAAAGTATATATAAACTATTGCGATCTGTTAATGTTATGATAAAACATCTCACGTCCCTGTATCGTTAGACTTTAATCCATATTTTTGTAATAAATTAATGAGTATGAAAGCTGTTTTATCTTTTTGTTTAATCTGCCTGTTTTTTGTTGGCAATGCCCAAAGTAACTTAGATCCTGTCAAGTGGACTTTTGGCTCAGAAAAAGTGGGTGATAATAAATACAAAATTACTTTCACTGCGACGATAGAGGACGGATGGGCAGTCTATTCTCAATTTATCGAAGATGGTGGACCGATTCCCACGACTTTTAATTTCGATGAAAACACTGACATTGAGTTGAAAGATGGTGTCGTAGAACCTGAAGATAAAGAAACGAAGTACGATGAAATGTTTGAAATGGATCTGATAAAAGTGAAAGGTAAGGCAGAATTTTATCAAATGGTCAGTGTGAAATCCGAAGATCAAGTATTAAAAGGATTCCTAACTTATATGGCTTGTGATGATTCTAAATGCTTACCACCCTCAGATGTTAATTTCGAAATTACGATCGAGTAAAAAAAGAGAAAATGTTAAGATTTTTATCAGTAAGTATTTTGTTGTTATTCACTGTTCAATCTTTTGGGCAGCTGGTAGACCCTGTTAAATGGTTATTCAGTTCAGAAAAAGTTTCTGAGAAGGAGTATCTGCTTATCTACACAGCGAAAATAGATAAAGGATGGACAGTATACTCTCAAGAATCTAATGAAGACGGACCTGTTCCTACCAAGATCACTTATTATTCAGAAGGTGTATCATATGATGGAGATGGTAAAGAAATTGGACATAAAAAAGAAGGTCTAGATTCTTACTTCGATGTTTTGGTGACTAAATTCCTAGATGATGAAGATTTTGTCATTAAGCACAATGTGAAAGTTAATTCAGATGTAACAAGTGTTTCTGGTTTTCTAACCTTTATGGCGTGTGATGATTCCAATTGCTTGCCACCTTCGGAAGTTGACTTTAAAATTACAGTGAAGTAAAAAAAAGAGAAAATGTTAAGATTTTTATCAGTAAGTATTTTGTTGTTTTTCACTGTTCAATCTTTTGGGCAGCTGGCAGACCCTGTTAAATGGTCATTCAGTTCAGAAAAAGTTTCTGAGAAAGAGTATGTGCTCATCTACACAGCGAAAATAGATAAAGGCTGGACTGTATATTCACAAGAAACGAATGAAGACGGACCTGTTCCAACGGAAATCACTTACGAGTCAGAAGGAGTTTCATATGATGGAAAAGGCGAAGAAATTGGACATAAAAAAGAAGGACTAGATTCTTACTTCGATGTTGTGGTAACTAAATTCCTAGATGACGAAGACTTTATCATTAAGCATAATGTGAAAGTTGACCCAGGTGTAACGAATGTTTCAGGTTTTTTAACTTTCATGGCGTGTGATGATTCTAAGTGCTTGCCACCTACAGATATAGACTTCGATATTAACCTAGCCGATGGAAAAAGCAGCGATGTTCCAAGTGGTGTTATGTCTATTTCAATGAATGGAACGGATAATGCGATGCCAAGTGGAGTGATCAGTCCAGTAAAATGGTCTTTCGAAATCACAAATGAGGGAAATGACGAGTATCTTCTAAAATATATCGCGAATGCTGAAGAAGGCTGGAGTGTTTATTCCCAGTTTACAAATGATGATGGTCCAGTACCAACTTTAATTTTATATGAAGAAGAGGATCATTATTCAGTTGTTGATAGATCGGTAGAAAAAGGACATAAGAAAAAAGGACTGGATCCTTTTTTCGATGGTGTAGAAGTTATAAAATTTCTATCTGATGAACCGTTTATAATAGAGCATCGGATTAAAACAACAGACCCTTCGAAAGAAATAAAAGGTGGACTTGAGTTCATGGCTTGTGATGATACGGAATGTTTACCACCAGATTTTATAGACTTTTCTTTTAAACCTTCTATTCTTAAGGGTGGAATTGTAGCGATCTCGGAAGAGGAAGTGCAAAAGTCAACTGAAGAAGGAAATGTAATCGATAATACCATTCCAAAGATCGTTTCTTCTCTCGAAAATCCTACTGCGGAATGCGGAGGAATTCAGGAGTTAAGTACTAACCTTTGGTTAACCTTTATCTTTGGATTTATAGGTGGATTGCTAGCGTTGCTGACGCCATGTGTATTTCCAATGATTCCATTAACGGTTAGTTTTTTCACTAAAGATACCAAGAGAAAAGGTTGGGTGAATGGATTAATATATGGAGCTTCTATTATTGTAATCTATGTAACGTTAGGAATTGTAATAACAGCGGTCTTTGGTGCGGATTCATTGAATAGACTATCTACTAACTGGATTGCAAATTCCATTTTCTTCCTTGTATTTATCTTTTTTGCATTTTCATTCTTCGGATATTACGAAATCACCTTGCCATCTTCATGGTCGAATAAGAGTGATAAGATGGCTGATAAAGGTGGATTTGTTGGTATTTTTTTCATGGCTTTCACACTTGCAATTGTTTCGTTTTCATGTACTGGGCCGATCATCGGTTCTGCTATAGTAGAATCAGCGAGTTCTAAAATAGGTCCTTCCGTTGTGATGACAGGTTTTGCATTGGCATTAGCGATACCGTTTGGTTTGTTTGCAGCATTCCCTGCTTGGTTGAATAGTTTGCCTAAGTCTGGAAGTTGGATGACATCAGTGAAAGTAGTACTTGGATTTTTAGAAATTGCACTTGCATTTAAATTCTTATCTGTTGCTGATTTAACAAACCACTGGGGATTCTTGAGATATGAATTATTTATAGGTATCTGGATTGTTGTAGCGATATTGATCGTGCTTTACTTACTTGGTTATATACGATTTCCACATGATGCACCTGTTAAGAAAATCAAGCCACTTAGATGGGGATTTATTGGGTTGTTCGCAGCAGCTGCAATCTATCTAATGACAGGATTTAATTATAACGAAAAAACGCAAGCATACGATTCTAAGGAATTGTTAAGTGGACTAGCGCCACCTGCTCAGTATAACTTTTTCCTTGAAAAGCCGACGTTAAACCCAGACTTAAAAGAAAGATTTTACTCTTATAAAAAATGTGCGAACAATCTGGATTGCTTTACGGATTATTATGAAGGAGTTGCATATGCTAAGGAAGTGAATAAACCAGTATTTCTTGATTTTACGGGTCATGCTTGTGTGAATTGCCGTAAGATGGAAGAGCACGTTTGGATTAAGACAGATGTTCATTCTAAATTAAGCAATGACTTTGTGCTCGTTTCTTTGTACAGTGATGATGATAAAGACCTGGATGAGAAGATCTACTCGGTTACACAAGACAAATATCTGAGAGATGTTGGGAATATGTGGACTGATTTCCAGATTGCCAACTTCGGATCTAATACACAACCACTTTATGCGATGATGACTCCTGATGAAGAAATCATAGGTCAACCTAGAGGTTATGATCCGAACTACAAGGAATATGTAGAGTTCTTAGAATGTGGACTTGCTAACTTTAACAAGCAAAAAATCCTAATCGGAGAGAAATAGTATTATTCGTCTAAGCTTATTATTGTATTTTCATAGGCCAATTTCTGGAAGAATATCTAAGATGCAGCATTCACTTAATGCGATTGCAGGAGATGTATTATGCTAAGGATTCATGATTATATCCATCCATTGAACTGAGCAAGAAGTATAGCAACGATAATTCCGATATGGAGTACTTCTGCAATCATACTGCTCTTCATTTTTTCATAGCTTAATCCGATAAACATTGCAAATGGTACAGATAAGATTACCAAATGAGTAATGCTTACACCATTGATGAAAAACATCATTATTAAGCTGAACATCATAAACCAATAAATGATGTCTACTTTCTTCTGGACTTGAATGGCAATTTTCATGGTAAATGTATTATACCGAACGATGGCATACAGAATGGTGATTCCGATAACAGCTAAGTATAAAATGGATTGCAGGTTTAAAGATTGAAAAACAGCTAGTATTCCTTTATCAAACTGAAAGTAAGATTGGATTAATATTAATTCCCCGTGCCAGTAATAGTAACTACCTAATAGAAAAAGAGGAACAAATACTCCAGAAGTTAGAATGAACAGTTCACTGATTTTGAAAGATCTGAGAATCAACATTGAGATCACCCCGAATGCCCAAAAGCTTATACTAGCGGAATAGAAAATAGAAGCGATGGCAATATAAAATCCAGCATTAAAAATGTAGATAGCTGCATTATCAACTTTATATATTTTATTGATGCTGATAAGGGCTAAAACAAGGAAGAATGCAGAAAACATTGCCGGCGAACACATAAGCCCTCCTGGCATTCCAGATGTGATGAGAACAAAGAACAAACCTGGAAGCAAGGTCAGAAATTTCGATATTCGATTCTGAATGATGTGCCGATTAATAAAATTGGCAATTAAAAAGACAAGAATACAAGCAACAAAACTTTGCATCAGCGGAGATGAAAGTATTTCCCCAAAAACGTATTTCGAGAATGCAGTGTCGTATTCCCTGACCTCATATTTTACAGGATATAACAAGGAGTGAAACCTTATCAAAAATGTATAAGGAATCAGTAAAAGTGTTGCGAAAAATTGATTGGTACGAAAAATTTCTATCACCGTTAAAAAAGTACTTTGATAATACTAAGGAAATAATAATGCCAATATTATTCAAGACCAGAAATCTACATATCTTTGGTGTTCATAAAATAGCGTCGATGTCACTTTCCTTAAAGGAAATAAAACAACCAGTAGAAGCGGATCTTAAACAATTCGATCAGCATTTCAGAAATGCAATGAAGAGCAATGTTGCTTTGCTGGATACCATCACCTATTATATTGTGCACAGCAAAGGAAAGCAAATTAGACCTTTGTTTGTCTTTTTAAGCGCAAAACTTTTTGGTGATATTAATGAAGCAAGCCAAGATGCTGCTGCATTTATAGAGATATTGCATACAGCGACTTTAGTTCATGATGATGTGGTGGATGAAGCTAATAAAAGAAGAGGCTTCTTTTCTATTAACGCTTTATGGAAAAATAAAGTAGCCGTATTAGTGGGAGACTTTCTTTTTGCGAAAGGATTTTTAATGGCGCTAGAGAATGATCAATTTCAGTTGATCAAGATCGTTTCGAATGCGATTAAAGAAATGAGTGAAGGGGAGGTGCTACAAATAGAAAAGGCGAGAAAGTTAGATATCAATGAAGAAATCTACTATGATATCATTCGACAGAAGACAGCATCATTGATTGCAGCTGCTTGTGCAGCAGGAGCATCGACGACAACTAAGGATCCGGAAACCATTGAAAAAATGAGACTCTTCGGTGAATATATAGGTATAGCCTTCCAAATCAAAGATGATCTTTTCGACTACGGAGAAAGTGATATTGGAAAACCTACAGGAATTGACATAAAAGAGAAGAAAATGACCCTTCCTTTAATTCATGTTCTCCATAAAGCTGATCGATCTAAAAAAAGATGGATCATGAATATCATTAAGAAATATAATAATGATAAGAAAAAGGTAAGAGAACTAGTTTCCTATGTGAAAGAGAATGGCGGATTATCTTACGCGCAAGATGCCCTTAACGATTATAGAGAAAGAGCATTAGAAATTCTAATGACCCTAAACCCTTCACCTGCTCGAGACTCCATCGAAAAATTGGTTGCTTTTGTAATCAGCAGGAACAAGTAATTTCTTATAAATCTACTCTTTCTATATTAGCTCCTAAAGCGTTTAGCCTTCCATCTATGTTCTGGTAGCCTCTATCTATTTGCTGAATATTGTGAATCGTAGAAGATCCATTAGCTGATAATGCAGCAATAAGCAAAGAAACACCAGCTCTGATATCAGGTGAACTCATAGAAATTCCTCTTAATTGTGTTTTTCTTTCTAGACCAATAACGGTCGCGCGATGTGGATCACACAAGATGATTTTAGCACCCATATCTATTAACTTATCCACGAAGAACAGTCGAGATTCAAACATTTTCTGATGAATCAATACACTTCCGCGTGCTTGTGTAGCAACTACAAGGATAATAGACAGTAGATCTGGAGTAAATCCAGGCCATGGTGAATCATAGATAGTAAGAATAGAGCCATCTATAAAGCTACTTATTTCGTAAAGTTCTTGAGCAGGAATATGGATGTCATCATTTTCGATTTCTAGTTTTATTCCTAGTTTCTGGAAAACAGAAGGAATGTTTCCTAATTCCTTGACAGCAGCATTTTTGATTCTAAGATCAGATTTTGTCATTGCAGCCATTCCGATGAAAGACCCAATTTCGATCATATCAGGGAGTACTCGGTGATTTGTTCCTCCTAGACTTTCTACACCAGTAATTTTTAGTAAGTTAGATCCTATTCCTGAGATTTTAGCTCCCATTCCTACGAGCATTTTGCACAATTGCTGTACATATGGTTCACATGCAGCATTATAAATGGTGGTAACACCTTCAGCCAATACTGCGCCCATTAATACATTTGCAGTACCTGTAACGGAAATTTCATCCATTAGCATGTAGCAACCTTTTAGGCGATCTGCATGAATGTAGAAGTCGTTCGTTTCTTCATCGAATTTAAATTCTCCTCCCAACTTCTGGAAACCTATAAAGTGGGTATCTAATCTTCTTCTTCCTATTTTATCACCACCTGGCTGAGGCAAATAAGCCTTTCCGAAACGTGCTAATAATGGTCCGATTAACATTACAGAACCTCTTATTTTCTTTGCATCATTCTGATATTCATCAGAAGATAAGTAATCTAGATCAATATCATCCGCCTGAAAGCTGTAATGCCCTTTCGATAATCTTTCTATTTTAACTCCGAGACCTCTTAGTAAGCTGATTAGTTTCTCAACATCCAGAATTTCAGGAACGTTTTTTATTTCCACTTTCTGATCTGTCAACATAACTGCGCAAAGCACTTGTAATGCTTCATTCTTTGCTCCTTGAGGTTCTATTTCTCCATTCAGGATTGTATTTCCTTCTACTATAAATGCCTGATTCGCCATAACAATATTTTTATACAAAAAAAGGCACAACTGATTCAGTTGCGCCTTCAAATATATTAAATTTTATTGTAATGTGTTATCTTCTCTTTTTGTTTCTAGTATTTGAATACCTAGGATTATTATTTTTTCTATAATTCGTCTTCCTATTATTATTGTTAGTATGTCTTCTAGTATTCGTATCTCTTTCGTCTTTTCCAATATTTAAATCATAGTTATCACCTAAACTTAACTTCCCTTGGGACATTTTATTTAGATCTTCAATGATTAATTCGTCACTTACGTAGTGTTCTCTATTCCAAGTTCTGTAAGCCAATTTCATGTACCTAGCAATTGTTTCTGCGAATGCGTCCTTCTTAGGACCATCTTCCATTGCTGTCGCTTTTTTAATAAGCTCTAATACGTTTCTACCGTAATGTCTATATCTTTTCGCTCCTTTAGGGTAAGTCATTACCTCAGGCTTGATAGCATCTTCTTTCGTAAGAATAGAATCTTCTGGCGCATCTACTTCGATATCATAATCTGCGATCTTAAGAAGATGAGACCATAATTTAGCTCTGTAGTTATTTATATTTTTGTTTTGAGGATTCATCTGGTACATTAAAGCGACAATGCGCTCAGCGTATTTCTGACGAAGTTCTTTATCCTCAACTGTTTTAGCGTAGTTTATTAAATTCTGAACGTTTCGTCCATATTCGGAAATGACAAGTCTGTCTTTTTCCGTATTGTATTCCATGTTAATCATCTATTTCTTATTTCTGATCTTTATTAACTTATTCTACGGTTACTGATTTAGCCAAGTTTCTTGGTTGATCTACATTACATCCTCTCATCACTGCAATATAGTAAGCTAATAATTGCAACGGTATAGAAGAAAGCAATGGTGAAAAGACATCTTCTGTATGAGGGATTTCAATAGTAAAATCAGCAATCTTTTTAATTTCGGTGTCACCTTCAGATACAATTGCAATAACAATTCCTTTCCTTGCTTTCACCTCTTGAACATTTGAAAATATTTTTTCGTAAGCATTCTTGTTCGTGGCAATAACAATGACGGGCATGTACATATCTATCAATGCGATGGGACCGTGTTTCATTTCTGCTGCAGGGTAGCCTTCAGCATGGATATAAGATATTTCCTTTAGTTTTAATGCTCCTTCGAGAGCTATTGGAAAATTATACCCACGTCCCAAATATAAAGCATTAGATGCACTTTTTATCTCTGAAGCGATACTTTTTATATTTTCTGCTTGAGATAATACACTTTTAACCTTCTGAGGTATAAGCTCAAACTCCGAAATCAGCTTCTGAAAATGCGACTTTGTTATCGTTCCTCGCTTATGCGCCAAGTCTAGTGCCATTAAAGTAAGTACAACCAACTGGCTAGTAAATGCCTTCGTAGAAGCAACTCCTATTTCTGGTCCTGCATGAATGTATGAACCACAATCTGTAAACCTAGCGATCGAAGAACCTACATTGTTTACGATTCCATAGATTAAAGCTCCTTTTTCCTTTGCCAATTCTAGCGCAGACAAGGTATCAGCAGTTTCACCTGACTGTGAAAGTGCAATAACCACATCTTTAGGCCCTATAATTGGATTTCTATATCTAAATTCTGATGCGTATTCAACCTCTACTGGTATTCTTGCTAATTCTTCAAAAATGTATTCAGCAATCATCCCTGCATGCCATGATGTTCCGCAAGCAACTATAATGAACCTTTCTGCATTGGCAATACGGTTATAATGGTCTTGCATTCCACCCACAGTAACCCAACCTTCTGCTGCATTTATTCTTCCACGCATGGCTTCATAAATGGACTCATCTTGTTGGAATATTTCTTTCAACATAAAGTGATCATATCCACTTTTCTCAATTTCCTCTAACTTCAGATCAACTTTTTCTATGGTATAATCTACCATTTCATTCTCTAATGATTTGATCTGAACTTCCTTACCACGTTGGATGGTAACTATTTCATCATCATCGAGATATATAATCTTATTGGTGTATTTAATAATCGGTGTGGCATCCGAAGCAATGAAAAATTCATCTTCACCGACACCTACTACAAGTGGGCTTGACTTTCTTGCTCCCACAATGATATCTGGTTGCTCTTTATCTATTACGGCAATTGCGAAAGCACCAACCACTTTTTTTAGAGCAAATCGAATCGCAGTTTCAAGATCTAAATTTTGCGTTTCTTGAATCTCTTCTATAAGATGAACGAGTACTTCTGTATCAGTTTCACTTTTGAATTCATGTCCTTGTGATACGAGATACTCTTTAAGTGTTGAGTAATTTTCTATAATACCATTATGAACAAGAGCTAATCTATTATTGCCTGAATGGTGTGGATGAGCATTCAGGTCATCAGGTTTCCCGTGAGTTGCCCATCGAGTATGCCCTATTCCTAATTGTGCTTCTGAATTAAGGGCATCTTCGAATTTTTCTAATTCACTTACCTTCCCTTTCTTTTTAAATGTGTGTAGCTCTTCATCCAATAATGAAATTCCAGAACTATCATATCCTCTATATTCTAATCTTTTTAGACCTTCTAGAAGAATTGGGAATGCCTTTTGCTTTCCCAGGTATCCTACGATTCCGCACATCGGTTACATCTATTTTGAATAATTTAATTTAAACTTCATGGGATATGTTGGATGTCCAGGACCATAGATGATACTACGGTTAGGAACAATTGAATTATTTCTTGTTACGATTCTTAGCTTAGAATCTGGATCATCATCATTAAACATACTGATCGTATGAATAGACATGATGGCCGAATATTTCTTTATGGTCATGCCATCTACAGTTGTATTTTGTAGCAATCCATTAAAGATATTAACAACACCTGTTTCAGAAGCGGCTATGACATCACTAATCACAACTGTTTCTCCATCATCATTGTAGCGCTCCAGATAGATCGCTTCTGCAGGAGAATAATCACTAGAAATATCATCCTCTAAGACATAAAACTCTAGCTCCGCTTTATTGACTAGATATTCATCAAAGTCATTAGAAGCTAATACTGGAATGTCAATTTCTACCTCAGCCCCTGTCAAACCTTGCAGATATAACAATTCTTTACCTTTTTCTTCGTCATTAAAGAATGGTGCTACAACACTGCCAGAATAGTCTTTTTCAAAATAAGAATGACGTGCATTTCCTACAATGATTGTATAAGTCAACTGTAAAGTATCCTTTGTATAATAAATGGTAATGTAGTTGTAAGGATTTTCTTGGTTAGTAGAAAAGTCTAATCCAAAAGTAGCGCTCGTTTCAGGAGTACTTGAAATCTTAAGTCCAGGTGCATAGGCATTAAAGTTATCAAATGAACTAACTAAAGTCGTGTCATCTATCATCGCCTGTGCCCATGAATCATCTAGTGTTATTCGTAACTGTTGAGCATAAGCAGAAACAGATGTATCTCCTGGTTCTGTAATGAATAAACTGTCGTTAAAATTAGGAACAATAGACTTGCTTCCAATTAGACTCCCTGCGCTGGGTCTGAATGAAGAGTACATAGTATCCGCTCCGAAAATGTCTTCTTCTAGAACGTTTACACTGATTTCTTGACGTGTCAAGGTATCACCGTAAAATCCATCGTGCTTGTAAGATAAAATAAGGACAGCGGAATCAAGCGTAACTTTTTGGCCATCATCATACTGGAAAATAGGAGCAGTACTTGCTCTATTAAGAGAAACATATCCCTCTCCTATTGTTTTACCAAAAACAGGATCATTTAATTCACCTATTGTTAATGTCGAAATAGAAGAAGTTCCATCATATGTTATGATGGAATCACCCATAATAGTTTTTCCAGTTATCTCAAAGTCATCCTCATAAAGCAAGTTTATACTGCCAGGTACGAATAATTCGGAACCAACTAAACTAGTTTTATTACAAGAAAACGTAAATACCAAAGCCAACATCGCGGCTAACGAATACAAAAGTACTTTCATACAGAATTGAAACTTATTACTTTGTTTTACTCATCAGATTCTTCATCATCCTCAAGCAAACTTTTATAAAAATCAAGATAAGCAAGAGGAGCTTCATCGTAAGGGACAAAGTCTAATTTTGTTTTTCCTGAATTTTCTATCAGTTCATTAACGGAATCATCGATCGTTTCGCTCCCTACAAAGATTATATCTGAGTTTTTAATCGCTCCTTTGTGTAGATTGATACCATTTTCATCTGAAAATGATTTTAAATCATCCTTTTCCAGATTGTTAATCATGGCTTTATCTAAGAACTGCTCAGTAAACGTATGACCTAATGAATTATTATATAAAGAATAAATCATTTGTGCATTTTGGAATATTGGCTCATCCTTATATACGGTCTTGAAGTATAAAGGAACAAGCGTAGTCATCCAACCGTGGCAATGAATGATATCCGGAGCCCAACCAAATTTCTTGACTGTTTCCATAACACCCTTACAGAAAAAGATCATTCTTTCTGCATTATCCTCGAATGGCTTACCATCTGCATCTTCGAAAACAAATTTCCTTTTAAAGAATTCTTCATTATCTAAAAAGTAAACTTGCATTCTTGCTCCTGGAAGAGAAGCTACCTTAATTATTAATGGGAAATCATCGTCATCTACGATTATATTCATTCCCGATAATCTAACAACTTCATGAAGACGATGCCTGCGCTCATTGATAGAACCGAACTTAGGCATTAAAACCCTAATTTCAAATCCTTTTTCCTGTGTATGTTGAGGAAGTTTCCTTACTAATTTAGAAATATCATTGGCGAGCGTATAAGGCTCCATCTCCTGAGTTACAAAAAGAATTCTCTTCTTACTCATACCTTTCTTTACTTTTTTACAAGAGATTAAAAATAGCGTGCAAAGATAGCAAAATTAATCGAAACTTTGTTCAGACATGGTTTTATAAAATTTTGTAGGTCAATTTTTTAGCAGGGGGTGCAACTTTGATTTGAGTAGAATTAGATGCTTTAGTCTTTGGTTGTGAGTTCAGAGTCTATAAGTCTATAAGTCTAGAGTCCGGAGTCTTGAGTTCATAAGTCCTGAGTCCAGAGTCATGAGTCTATCGTCTATATTCCATAAGTTAAGATTAGTGAGCTAAAAGACTTACGATTCAAGACTCAAGACTTACGACTAAAAGAATAAAACCATCACCCTGAAACAGCCTGCATCAGCATCGCACAAATAATCGCTCCATAGGTTCCCATCGCATATCCGAGAACAGCCATCAACACACCTACCGGCGCTAAAGCTGGATCGAATGCAGAAGCAACGATCGGCGCACTTGCCGCTCCTCCGACATTGGCCTGACTTCCTACCGCAATAAAGAAATAAGGTGCTTTGATTAGTTTTCCAACAATGAATAAGATGAGCACATGGACCATCATCCAGATGATTCCGATTAGAAATAATCCCAGATTATCGAATATCTCTCCCACATTCATTTTCATCCCGATGGTCGCAACCAGTAAGTAAATAAAAATGGTTCCCCACCGACTTGCACCTACACCTTCCAGTTTCCTAGCCTTGGTAAAGGAAAGCAATACACCAACAGTGGTCGCTATCACGATCAACCAGAAAAACGAACTCATCAATGAATTCAACCTCATTGCCTCTAATCGCTCTTTAAAACCTTCCATAAACGGAGTGATAACATCTTTTCCCCAATGCGAAATCGCCACTGCACCAAATGCTACAGCTAACAAGATAAATACATCGTTCGTCGTCGGTACTTTTTCTATACTCGCTCGATACTTAGATACCCGCTCTTTCAGCTCATGAATTGCTGAGTTGTCAGCCTTAAGCCATCTATCTATCTTATCTGAAAAATTGATCCCGAATAAAAGCACACCCATCCATATATTCGCAACCAAAACATCAACGACAATCATGCTTCCGAACAAATTATCTGAAACTTCATAAATCTCCTTCATTGCTGCTTGATTCGCTCCTCCGCCGATCCAACTTCCAGCAATCGTCGAAAGCCCTCGCCAAACTTCTCCTGGTGTAGATTCAATCACTCCCGGCGCGATATAGGAAACGAACAATAAGGCAATCGGCCCACCGATTATAATTCCTAATGTTGCCGCAAAAAACATGATTAATGCTTTAGGCCCAAGTTTTACAATGCCTTTAAAATCAATTCCCACACACAACAATACCAAACTCGCAGGCAATAGATATCGACTGGTAACAAAATAAAGAGAGGAATGGCCTTGGTGTGATGTGTATTCTGCCTTTGGAACTCCTGCTTCACTCAGAAAAGTGGTGATCTGATCGAAACTCATCCCTTTTGGAATCACTAAATTATATTGGCTTGCAACTTCTAAAATAGAATCTGTGTACCAATGTGGAGCTATTAATCCTAGTGGCCAATTTAATAAGGCTGGAACAAAATAACACATCAAAACTGTGGGAAGAAATGTATAAAACCGCTTCCATCCAGCTAAACTTGAAGTATGAAAAATCAAGGCCAATATAACTAGCAAAATCCCTAATACCACTGCGTCATTTGTAAATACTGGCTCCATAATCTTAATTTTATAGCTTCGAATATAGTAAAAATGAGTTAGCAAAATGAACTAAAATCAGCTCTGAATCTGTTATATTGTAACTATGCTTGATAAATTCAACAAATATAGAAAAGCCTTCAATAAAGATACACTCATGGAAAAGCTTCCTGAGTACATCAAGAAGATAGGTCTAAAAACAGTTTATACGGTTTTGCTTTTGTATAATGCGTATAAAAGAACGGAAACGCCAGCTTGGGCTAAAAATATTATTCTAGGTACTATTGGATATTTGATTAGCCCTATAGATGGTCTGCCAGACGTAACACCTTTTTTAGGATTTACGGATGATATCGGTGTATTAAGTTTTGGACTTGTCACAATTGCAGGTTACATCAATGAAGATATTAAAAAGTCCTCTAAAGAACAGTTGAACAAATGGTTCGGAGCTTTTGATGATGAGAATCTTTCAGAAATAGATGCTAAGCTTTAACAAGCCGTTCTTTCATTTCTGTTAGTTGGTCAATATCTTTTTTAAAGTAAATCATCCAGAATATACTTCCGAGTAATATTGATAATCCTATGTTAATTAAGGGTAGATTCCCAAAGATCAATTCACTTATTGACATAAAAATTAGTGGTGTAAGTACAACAGTCATTGCCATAATCAATTGGAACCTTCGAATTTTCAATTCTATGATTGCCGTAGTACCCATTTTCATTCTAGCTAATTCAACTTCGTTTAATAAGGTTGAATCATTTCGATCTTGAACAATTTCATTGACCCTTTTAATATCCCGATCGATAGATATTTTACTGATAATGTAGAATATAGCCAAAACGATAATTCCAAGTAATCCAACCCAAAGACCCTCCAATATAAGGTGCGCAATAAAAATTAAGCCTCCAATGATGGCGTAACCTTTTAAAAGATTTTGAAAAATAGAGGCGTCCTCTAGACTCTTTAACTCTTCTCGGATCGTGTTGTTTTCTTCCGCAGCGTACCTGAGCGACTCATCCACTTCCACAGATTTTTTAGTTGCGGCTAGTTTTGCGGCAAAATCGTGGTATTGTCCTTGATGGTCAGGATTGCTCATTATAAGTAGTAGTTACAATAGTAAATTTAGAAAAATATTATGAGCGAAGCTTGATAATTGTTTGAAAATTCAGAATTCCAAAGAAAACTACTAGATGAAGTTACCAGAGCTGAAAGTTATGCATTCGTTATTCCATCTCTAGCGCAATAGCACACATTTTTCCTTTCGCACCGAGATGCTCTTAAATGAATCTCGGAAGACCTTGCGTTTTCTTGCACTCACACATATCCTGACTTAAAAATGGCAGGTCGAATAATTCCCTTTTTATATATTTGCAATCAAAAAAATGCCAAGCATTCGCCAACTCTTTCTTTCTCATGTAGCGAAGACCAATGAAATGCCACTCATGTTAGAGGTAGATCATGCGAAAGGAATTTTCATCTACGATACGACTGGTAAGAAGTATTATGATATGAACTCTGGAATTTCCGTAAGTTCTTTAGGTCATTGCCACCCTGCCGTTGTGGATGCAGTTACTGAACAAGTTCAAAAACACATGCACACCATGGTCTATGGTGAACACATTCATTCACCCCAAGCAAAATATGCCGGATTGCTAACAGCACAATTAGCTGACGGACTCGACTGGGTATACTTTGTGATGACTGGAACAGAAACCGTAGAAGTAGCGATGAAAATGGTTCGAAAGTATACAGGCAGAACGGAGATTTTCTCTTGCGCTGGGGCTTACCACGGTAGTACTTATGGTGCGGAAGCGCTACGAAGTGATATTGAATTTACGATGAATTTTGCGCCTGGGGTACCTGGTGTTAGACATATAGGATTTAACAATGAAGCAGATCTTGAGAAAATAACCACGAAAACTGCTGCTGTAATTGTAGAGCCAGTCCAAGCGGAATCAGGAGTCATTCCTCCAGTTGATGACTACCTTATTAAGCTTAAAACGAGATGTGAGGAAGTTGGAGCGTTGTTGGTTCTTGATGAAATTCAGACTGGTTTTGGAAGGACAGGGCATTTGTTTGCCCACCAGAAATACAATGTCACACCTGATATTTTATTAGTTGCAAAATCGATGGGCGGAGGGATGCCGATCGGCGCATTGGTTTCATCGGAAGAAATATTTTCATCGATGATTAAGAAACCAGCTCTTGGTCACATCACAACTTTCGGAGGACATCCTGTTTCTTGTGCGGCTGCATATGCTACCTTATCGACGATTCTGGATGAAGATTTGCCTTCTAAGGTATTGGGAAAAGAAAAATTAATACTGGAACAGTTAAAGCATCCCATTATTCGAGAGGTAAGAAGTTCTGGAATGATGATGGCTGTAGAATTGACCAAAAGAAAATACCTAAAGCATGTCGTTGCAAAGTGTATGGAATTAGGGTTGATTGTAGATTGGTTTCTCTTTAATGATCGATCTTTCAGAGTTGCTCCACCTTTAATCATTACAGACGAACAGATCGTGGAGGCTTGTAGTATACTAAGGAAGGCAATGGATTATGCGGAAGAGAAATATAATTGATCTTGATGCGTAATTCTAAAGCTGGTTTTTACTGCAGTTTTATTATTTTCAAAACACTTATGTGATATTGATGATAAGGAAATCAGTTTTTTACTTTACCTTTATACTCTCTGTATTTCAGTTGCAGTTGGAATCAGAATTTCTAAAATAATCATTAAAATTAGAATCTTGGCTGACTTACCTATAAAGAAATTATTAGTTGCAAATCGTGGAGAAATAGCGATTCGTGTTTTTAGAGCGGCATCTGAAATCAATATCAGAACAGTTGCAATTTACACACATGAAGATCGGTATTCATTACACCGTTATAAGGCAGATGAAGCATATCAGATCGGAGAAGATGACGATCCGTTAAAGCCTTACCTCGATATCACAGAAATTATATCTATTGCGAAAGAAAATGGAGTCGATGCTATTCATCCAGGTTACGGTTTTCTTTCAGAAAATGAATCTTTCGCGCAAGCGTGTATTGATGCTGGGATAAAGTGGATCGGACCTAGTCCTGATATCATGGCTTCCTTAGGTGATAAGATATCAGCGAAGAAAGTGGCGATAGAAGCTGGTGTTCCTATCGTTCCTGCAAGTAAAGGTGAAATAACAGAAGTTGTAGAACTGAAAAGAGTCGCGAATGAAATTGGGTATCCGGTTATGGTTAAAGCTGCTTATGGTGGTGGAGGTCGAGGGATGCGAGTCGTTTATAAAGAAGAAGATGTAGAGAAATCATTCAATGAAGCAAGTGGTGAAGCACAGACTGCCTTTGGGAATGGTTCTGTATTTGTTGAAAAATATATCGCAGATCCGAAGCATATAGAAGTTCAGCTTTTAGGAGATATGCATGGGAATCTGGTACACCTTTTCGAGAGAGACTGCTCTATTCAGAGAAGATTTCAGAAAGTGGTAGAAATTGCTCCGGCGACTTCATTAAAGCAAGAAACAAGGGATGCACTTTACAGACATGCATTAGCAATAGGAAATAAGGTAGGATATCAGAATGCTGGAACTGTTGAGTTTTTGCTGGATGATGAAGAAAATATCTATTTTATAGAGGTCAATACAAGAATTCAAGTTGAGCATACGATAACGGAGGTAATTACTGGAGAAGACATTGTGAGGAATCAGATATTGATTGCTGCAGGACTTTCTTTGGATGATCCTAGAATTGGCCTTGGAAAGCAAGAAGACATACAGTATAGAGGAGTCGCTATTCAATGTAGGATAACAACGGAAGATCCATCACAGGATTTCAAGCCAGACTATGGTCGATTAGTAGCTTATCGAAGTGCAAGTGGATTCGGGATTAGACTTGATGCAGGGAATGCATACGCAGGAGCAACGATTTCTCCGTTTTTCGATAGTATGTTAGTGAAAGTTACGGCTTCTGGACATACATTAGATGACGCTGCGGATAGGTTACACCGTGCATTAAGGGAGTTTAGAATTAGAGGCGTTAAGTCTAACATTTCTTTCTTGCTCAATATACTTAGAGAGCCTAGCTTTAGAACTGGAAATACAACGGTACACTATATCGGAAATCATCCAGAACTATTGGTGCCACCAAGTTGGAAAGATAGAGGAACGAAATTGATCAGATACATCGGTGAGGTGAATGTCAATGGAAATCCTGATGTAAAGAAGAAAGACTTAGATGTTGAGTTTGATAAATTTGCTATTCCAAAAGCCAAGAATCAGGACTACCAATCAGGTACGAAACAATTGCTTACAGAATTAGGTCCTACTGGATTTTCAGAATGGCTAAAGGAGCAAGAACATGTATTGTATACTGATACAACTTTCAGAGATGCCCACCAGTCTTTGCTGGCAACAAGGGTAAGGACGAAGGATTTATTAAATATTGCGCCACAGTTTGCGAAAGACCATGGTCATGAGTTATTCTCTATGGAAGTATGGGGAGGAGCGACATTCGATGTTTCCATGCGATTTTTAAAGGAAAGTCCATGGGATCGATTGAAATTATTGAGAAAGGCGATTCCGAATACCTTGCTTCAGATGCTTCTAAGAGGATCGAATGCAGTAGGCTACAAGGCATATCCTGATAATCTAATAGAAGAGTTTGTAGAAAAATCAGCAGAAACAGGAATTGATGTTTTCAGAATATTCGATTCGATGAACTGGTTAGAAGCAATGCAGACCAGTATTAAAACGGTAAGAGAAAGAACAAATTCACTAGCGGAAGTAAGTATTTGCTATTCTGGTGATGTCATGGATAAAAATAGTAAGTATAATATTGACTATTATATCAACATGGCGAAGGCTGTGGAAGATAGTGGAGCGCATATTATTGCGATAAAAGATATGGCTGGTTTATTGAAACCGATGGCCGCTGAATATTTGATTACAGAATTGAAAAACAATACCTCACTTCCTTTACACTTGCATACGCATGATACTTCTTCGATACAGTCGGCGACTTATCTTAAGGCGATAGAAGCTGGTGTGGATGTGGTAGATGTAGCATTAAGTGCACTTTCAGGAATAACATCACAACCGAATTTTAATTCTGTAGTAGCGATGATGGAAGGTCACGAGCGTTCTGGCAACATTGACCTAAAAAATCTAAACCGATATTCTAATTATTGGGAAGAGGTAAGAAAATATTACTATCCATTCGAGACGGAATTAAAAGCAGGAACAGCTGAGGTGTATGATCACGAGATTCCAGGTGGACAATATTCGAATCTAAGACCTCAAGCGAGATCGTTAGGGTTAGAAAATAAGTTTGATACGATTAAGAAGAACTATGCAGCCATTAATAATATGATGGGAGGTATGGTGAAAGTGACGCCTTCTTCGAAAGTAGTTGGTGATATGGCGATGTTCATGACTGCGAATGATATTACCATTGAAGATATTAAAAAGAATGGGGAGTCATTAGCTTTTCCAGACTCAATGATTTCGATGATGAAGGGAGAGCTAGGGCAGCGTGCAGAAGGATGGCCGAAAGAGTTTCAAGCGATGGTTCTGAAGAACGATAAGCCGTTTACAGATCGACCGAATGCGCACTTAGATCCTATAGATTTTGACAAAGAATTCGAGGCATTTAAGTTGGAATATCCTGAAAAAGCAACCTTCTTAGATTTCTTAAGTTATTCATTGTATCCGAAAGTTTTCGCGGACTATTACACACATATTCAAGAGTTTGGGAATACAGAAATGCTTCCTACACCATGTTTCTTCTATGGCCTTAAGCCAAATGATGAGATTAATGTATCCATAGCGAAAGGTAAAAACATCCTAATTGAATATCTGAATACGAATCAGGCATCAGCTGATGGAACGAGGTTAGTTATTTTCAGGATCAATGGAGCGATTCGTTCCGTGATGGTGAAAGATAACCAAGTAAAGAGTGAAGTCTTTATTCATAAAAAAGCAAGTACTGAAGGTCAGATTGGTTCTCCTTTGCAAGGTAGTTTATCGAAAGTGGTGGTTAAAGAAGGTCAAGAGGTGAAGAAGAATGATCCATTATTTGTGATCGAAGCGATGAAGATGGAAAGTACGATAACGGCGCCATATGACGGAGTCATTACGAAGGTTCATATAAAGAACAAGACGATGGTATTGCAAGACGATATGGTGGTAGAGATGGAGAAGAGTTAATAGGGTTTTAGATCGTCGAGCTCGCAGTGAAACGGAGCGATCGGCGAGCTGACCATAAGGAATAGTTGATGGGTTGATAAGTTGATGGGGTTATGAGGTTGATAAAATTAATGGGTTATTAAACTAATATTTCCTCGTGATTTAAACTCGTTAGTCTGCTATTCTTAATGTTATCACATTCGTTAATGACATGAATTTTGTAGCCCTAAACTAGATCGTCGAGCTTGCAATACATCGGAGGCTATTTAGAGATCGGCGAGCTATTTCGGATTATTCAACCTCTTCCTTCGTGACAACATTTCCTTTTAGATCAATAATCATGTCGTACTTTGTTTCTCCATTTGAAATTCGAACTTTGTATACTACGTCATTTTCTTTTTCTTGATAGGCTACTCTGGTCACAAAAAATCCTTCGTGTTTTGAGATTAAATTTTTCTCAATGTCTGCTGGCAATTGATCTGGATAAGCAATGGTATTATCAAAATATCTTCCTGAAATAGCTTGACCTTTTAATTCCACAAAACTATTAGGACCTTTTATATTTTTTATCACTTCAAATGCGTCATATAAGTCCCCAGTAGCGGTATAAGATTCATATTTTAAAATATTTCCATCTACAGTCAGCACTTGAAACAATTGAGTGTTTTCAGCAGCTCTGTCTCTATCAGCATCCCAACCTTCCCAGGCATTTGGTCTCAAGCTATACATTTTACCTCCGCTGACAGATACCACATAGACCGTTCCAGTTAGATCTTTGGCATTAACACCCGTCGGAATATTCTCCTCCAATGGAGTAGTTCTACCTCTAGAATATGCATGGTCATGACCTTGAAGTGCTAAATCCACCTGATACTTATCCAATATAGGCTTTAACATCTCTCTCCACTCATCGTTGTCTCTGCTGCTAGAAGCCGAGAAGAGGGGATGGTGGAAGGTAACAACCGTCCATTTGTTGGAATTGTTTTTTAAAACATCTTCCAGCCAAATCATTTGTTTTTCTTTCTGCTCATTAGAATTCAGCCCTATCACCCTAAGATCTTGATAATCCATATAATAAACAGTTTCTTCTAACCCTTCTGGACCATTTTCAGGTAGTGTAAATTGTGGTCTCCATAAAACTGAAAGTTGACGAGGCTCTCCGTCTTTTATCGATCTATATTCATGGTTGCCAGGAACAGGGAAAGATGGAATCATACTGTGAATGAACGACCCAGCTTGGAACCATTCCTCCCATTCTAAATCCGTATTAGCATGATTAATTAAGTCACCGGCATGAATCATAAAAGCAGCATCAGGCGCCTTTTGGAATCCTTGTCTAATCAATCTAGACCATACTTCCAGTACATTATTCTGTGCATCTCCTATATAAATAAATGAAAACCGATCGGGGTCAGTATTGGCTGTTTTTACATGAATCCACTCACTCCAGTGCATTCCATCACCAACTCTATAAGCATACAATGTATTGGCTTCTAAATCTTTTATTTTTACAGAATGGTAATGGGCGGACACCTCTATTTCATTTTCTAATTTGAGGTCAAAAAGTTCTAATTCAGCGTTGTGCGTATTTGCATTCCTCCAGAATTTAGGAGCGGCAGTCGCCTTTGCAATTTCCACAATGCCTTGTTTCACATCGGTGGAAGTCCTCCACGTAATATTTAATTCAGAGGTTGCTTCTGCTCCAAAGTTGACCATTATTCGATCAGGATGGATGGTAGGATGGTTCCATTCTTTTTCATAAACTGGGGCTTTGTATACTTTAGGTATTTGAGCATATCCTAAATTTAGAACAAGTAGGAAAGCAAATAGAGGTAAAAAGTTTTTCATGAGTAATAATTTGTTGGTCAACTATAGTTTCATGCCGAAGATATTGAAAAAATTGCAGTTGGGAAGATTTAGAATAAGAGGAAATATTGGTCTTGCTATTTAGATCGTCGAGCTTGGGGAGTGGCGGAGGATAGAGAGAGATCGGCGAGCTTTTTTTGGGATGATTAGTTATGTCTTTCTAATTATTAAATATTATTATAAATGACATAAAAAATATCTTATTAAAATACTAGATAAGCAAAAGTTAAGATTTTTATATTTCATAACAATTTTCAAAAAAATCCTACCTTAAGGGTTACTTTTTATATTATAGAACCGACACCCTTAAGGTTAGATGAATGAGATCCAAGAATTGTTAGAGCAGATCCGATCTGGTAAAGATGGACGAGACAAAGTGGTTGCTTCCTTATATCATGATCAGAAATTGAGAAATGTTATTTCGGGATACATTAAGAATAGGGGAGGGGATGAAACTGATGTAAAAAGTGTGTTCAATCTGAGTCTTGTCCAATTTGTGAAAACGGTAGTCAAGAATCCCAACCTTGAAATCAAAACAAGTATTTACCAGTTTGTTTTTGGTATTGCGCGACATCGATGGATTGATGAGTTAGAAAGCAGAAGTAACAAGAAGACTTCCGAATTAAAGGAATATCATAAAGAAATCAAAGATGATCAAAAAGCTGATGATCTAATCATTAACTTTGAGAATAAGGCACTGTTGAATGATCTCTTGGAAAAGTTGAGAAGAAATTGCAAACAAGTATTGATGTATTGGGCGAATGGTTACTCCATGGAAGAAATTGCTAAAATGCTCAACTACAATAGTTTTAAGATGGCTAAAAAGAAAAAGTATGAATGTTTCAAGCAGCTTCTTAAGTACTTAGATCAAAATCCACAAATAAAAATGGCGTTAAGGTAATATGGATTGGTATGAATACATAGACGATTATATGAAAGGTGATCTAGATGAAAATCTGAGATATGAGATGGAGTCAGCCATTCAAAAAGATGCTGAGCTCAAGAGTGCCATCGACAACTATGATGATGCTAAGACGTTAAGTGAGGGTTTGCTGGAGTTAGATATTATGGAAAGCATAGATAGCTTGGAAGCAAATGCAACAGAAACAAATAAAATTAGTCGAAACGATAAATCGTCAAAATCAAAGTTCCCAATTTGGCTGAAGATTCTAATTCCCTTTTTTATTATTGTAGGATTTTTTATCATTCGATATGTTCAAAAAGAAAAGAAAGAGGCTGAACGCCAAGAATTATTTGCAAGTCTATATGTTCGACCTATCGATGATGAAATACTTAAAGGAATAGACAGAACTCTGATGAATAATTTTCAGAAAGGGAAATATTACTTTTCCTTGAATGAATTTGAGAAAGCAGAAGATAAACTCCTCTTATTTCTCGATCGCACTAGCAATGAGGATAGTCTGAGTTTGGGGAATTATTGGTTAGGGCATGTATATTTGAATATGGGGGAGTGGGAGAAGGCGAAAAAATTTATCTCAGAAAATGAAAATAGTCAACTCAAGGAAATACTTTCTAAGATCGTGAAGTAAAACTAGTCTAGTTTCTTTTGCATAGGAACCTCTATATTAGCTTCTTTATTAATTATTTCTGAAGAACTAATAAATTCTTCTATATAATTATCAATCGAAATTAATAGACCTTTAAAATCATATTCTACATTGATTTGAAAACGGCCTTCGAGATCTCCTATTGTTCCAGTTGCTGTTTCAATTACATGAACATTTGCAGCGATTAAGGGACTTCTTGAATCACTATCATATATTTGTCCTTTTATCAAGATAGGCTTTTTTACATTTTCAATCAATTCAGATAAAGTATCAGCATTGAAATATGCTTTTCTAAATTTTTTTTCTGTACCAAGCTTTTCTAATCGATTTATGAGTCGATAAATTACATTAATTCTCTTAATCTCAATATAGTTGTCGACTTTATTTTTAATAAATCTTTCTTTTCTGGCTCTATTTTCACTATCGATATAATAATCATATTCACGATAAGCTGAATTATGTAAAGCATCCATGTCAATAATCCTTAAAATATTTATACTATCACCAGAAATAAACCTTGTATCAAGTGAGCATCCTTTAATTGTATTATTGATATCACATTCAATATTATCTCTTTCATAGATATCTATTCTATCACAACAGTTCCCAATATCTTTTTCAGGATTCTTATAGTTCATAATCATTTTACTTGGATATTGCTCTTGATCGAGATAACTTTTATTAGGAAATGTTAACATTATCTGATGAAGATCTAAGCTATGATTATTAAAAGAATAGCAATTGTCCATGATATTTATAAAAGTATCCTTTTTAGTTTCACTAATGCTAGGACAAGTTCGGTGAAGAAATTTATATTGGTTGTGAAGTACTTCGTGAATAAATACAATAGGCTCCCTGATTAATAAGTCTGAACCTAAATACAAAAATGGATACGGTTTCTCGTTAACAGCATGTTTTGAAACTCTTGCAATAACTGAAGAATCCACGCCAACAAAAGCCTGATCAATACAAATTATGTGATTATTTTTGAAATCACCTTTTAAAGTATTCTTTAACGATGTGAATATCGCATTTGAATTTGATTGATTTCTAAAGTTTTGCAATGTATCATAAGATTCAATTCGATTAAATTTAATACTTAAACCCAGATAGAATTTTGATAAATATATATTTATATCACTTTCTAATGAATCAATTTCAGCGTCATCAAAAGTAAAACTGCTATTATAGAAAAGATCAAAGTCAAGTTTTTTTGATATTCTTAACCCGTTAGAAATCGGGAAATAATTAGACTTTTTAATTCTACTGTCTGGTCTTAATATGAAATATTCTTTAAATTTATTTATGGATTTTGAATAATTGAAACTCTGACCTCTTTTAAAACCGAGTGTGTCATATGCTGATCCGATCTTATAGAGCAGATAACTAGGTTGAGTTGGCTTACTACGAGTAATAAAACTACTTGTTGGTATATATGGTAATATACCCCATACGACATATATCAATATAACCGTGGTTGCAAGGACAAATAGAATTCTCCTTTTATTTATTTTGCCTATATCCATGTATATGATCTGAGTCTACCTCGATGATAAATCTACCATTTACTTTGTCGACAAGGTAAATATAGTATTCTGCTAGTAACTTAGACTCTGCTAATTCGTCTAAAGTTATGTAGTAATATTTGTTATCAAAATTACATACTTCGTTAGCTGATTCTCCTATGCACACCTTTTTGTAATCAAGCCCATTTATTATAGTATCTATTTGAAAACTATTGTTGGGCGTTCGACTGCCACTATCGGGACCTTCAATTATAATGTGAGTTTTTGAATGCCAATAATCGAAATCGACGCTCAAACCATCATGGTAGTTAATACCGAATTCTAAAGTTGAAATTCTCTGTGCATCATTCTCAATATCTAAATCTGTTGAGTTAGATCTAATATCCCAAGCAATTGGAACTCCTTTTACTGTGCGCACTTTAAAAAATACCTTCTCTAAAAATTCATCATTTATGAATTTTTCACTCTGATTCCCCTCATATAAAATAATCCTCATCTCATTTACATCAAGATTTTTTTCATCGATTAAAATCATTCCGTAGCGTGATCCTGGAAATCCTTTTTGTTGATTTGGCCCCAAGGCTTCAGAGATAATTGTTCCCTCTATATATTTATTGCCTGTTATATTAACAGGTCTAAATTGTAAAGAATAAATTATAGTTATCGTAGTTATAACTATAAGAATAACTATTAAAGAATCTCTCCAATTCTTCATTTTCGTTTTGTTTTAAGGTTTTTTAAAAGTCAGCTTTGGGGCAAGTTGGTGCTTTAATATACTAAGAAGCAGATAATTATTAATAATTTTCTAGTACTATGAAAGTTTTTTAGGATAAATGAATATGATATTGCCTAAAACGGAACTATTATACTTCCTAATTTTATTCTCCAGATGGCAGAATATAACCATCATTAGGCTTTGGTATTATTTGACCGCTCATTCTTGAAACGGACGGTGGATCGATGAATGAAGGTTGGCAACCTTCAAATGCCAGTCCTGTTCCATCTAAAAAAGTAAATTTTTGCTTGCCTATTGCAGTAGTTCCAAAGTCTGTATATTTCACTCTCCATACTATGCTTGCTAATTTGATTGGATTATTCCCGCTAATGTTTAAAGGGTTACTCGCTCTAATCTCGACATTTGAAGGGTCCGAAGAAGTTGCCGTTCCAATTACATTCGCAACATTTTCTAAACTAGATAAATTAAATTCGATCTGTATTCCTGTGAAATTATTATTGTTGCTTTTGTAATATAGATTAGCAAGGTAGAAACGATCTTGCTGATTCGAATTGCCATCGCCTGTAGGTCCATACGTTTCTACTAATGGACCATAGAATACTTCTAAATTATTGCATTTGGTTGGGTGGACTTGCGAACACGTTTGACTGCTTAGAAGGAAATATGCTAGAATTAATGATAATGGCATAGCGCGTTTAATGTTTGTCATATACATTTTTTTAGTCTTGGATAAATTGATACGGTCTTTCTGGCAATGAGCACCTTGGATCAAAGCATTCCGAAACTGAGAAGCGAATGATTTTATGAGATCCATCAGCATATTTGACTTTCATGAAAGTGTCAACATTGGAAACAGGAGAGTTCATATAGAAAATATCATCTACCTTCACAACATTAGAATAATCACCCGCATCAAACGAGAAACCGCAAAGTAATTCAGAGTTCTCAAAGAAAAATGAAATGTTATGAATTTGCGCTTTGAACTGAACTGGATCTTGTAGTGAAGTTACAGGACTCGAGGATTCTGTCCATCCTTCTACACTATTGTTAAAGGTCATTAGATTGTAATTTCCATATTGACTTGTTGACCAATTTCTTATAATTCCAGCCTTCGGATACAATGTGCTAAGATTTACTCTTGAACCAACAGGTGCTTTTATCATACCTAGCATCAGTTTTTTAAGTTCATCCAAATAGATTTCACATTCAGTTTTCATGAAACTTGGTTTAATGTCACTTTCGACAGGTCGTTCTTTCTTAACCAAATCTTTCTTTATTATTTTTTTTGGTCCTATTTGAGCGTGCACGGTTTGACATGGGAAAAACAGGATGCTTATTATAATTATTACTTTATTCATTTTTTTTATTTTTTGAATTATGGAAGCCAAAAAACATTAAAATAGGTAATGTTCTGAGGGCATCTTCTCTGAATTTGATTGATGTTTGCCACATTATTAATGGAGCATTTATATTGGCAGTTTTCTAACACCACATATCCGACATATTGACCTTGCTGCAAATTGTTGCCGTTTGTACCTTTACCATCCCATTTGATTTCGCCATTCACGAATCCATCGCATTTTTGTTTCACAGATTCATAGACCATTCCTCCCCATCTGTCAAATATTCTAAGATGAAATTTAGTAGCATTATAGGGCTTATAGAACTGTGAGGGTGGATTGTTATCATAGAAGACAAGAGGATTATTCGGTCTGACAGCGTTGTTGTGGTAACTAAGACTTGGAAATCCACCTCTTCCCATATTTACTGAAGAATTTAACGTGATGTACTTTCTTTGTCCATTACATTCATATTGAATATTGGCAGAATAGTTTCCTGAAACTGTTACCGGTTTAACTAATCCACCACCGCCATTAGACCATTGAACTGAAATTATTGGATAATTACCCTGAACATGCATTACTACTGATGTAGGGCAACAAATCTCATTTCCCGTGGGAGTCTGAGTAATATTAAATTCTGGATCACAATCCTGGCAAACAAAGTAATTAATTTGTCCAACTCCACTTTCTTGGAGAACAAAGTTTTGGGTCGTATTGGTAACATTCCAATTATTTTGCAATGTTAAATTTGACTGGTATGAACCTGCAGGCAAATTTCCGAAGAATGCATGACCATTTTGATCGGTTGTTTGATTTTCAAAAGATATGGAATTGTTTGTGATTTCTATTCTTACTTCCCAATTATTAGCATATGTATCTCCAGTGTCATATATTCCGTTGCAATTATTGTCAATTATAACTGTAATTTGAATGAGACCACATTCCTCTATTACAGTATTTGGATTTAAAAAAGATAGTAAGCAAGCAAATATTATGGTGTTCATTATCTTTTAATTTTTACGGGACTTTTAGAGTTTCTGATTAGCTCCATTTTTGATTTACTAGAAAGATTTACCGAATTTCTGATTTTGATTTTTGCCAAATCTTTGATTGTACCTTTCGTACCCCTTGCCAAATTTGTTTGTAAGTTGAACTCTACGGATGTGACTCCACATTCATCAATCATTTCCCAATCTGCACACGACGTTGGCCCGCCATAAAAAACAAAGTCTAACTTATACCATTTATTTGTTTGAAGTGTAATGTCTGAAAGATTAGCTTGCCCCCATGTGGTGGTGTTCGTTTGATTGGGAGTAAAAACAGTTGCACCTCTTGAAAGGATATTTGCTTGTGCAAGGTCAAATGTGTTGGGTTCTGTTTTGGGCTTTCTAATAACATATTCAATATTGAAATGGTCAAAGCATGGATTTAGAGCTTTCCTGTAATTGACATAGGCTTGAATTCTTTCTTTGAATGATCGTGTAAGAATTAAGTTTGGCTGATAAGTATTCAGGTTGCCTGATAGATTTAGCTGGTCAGTCAAATCAGATTCATCAATCGGTGGACAGCAAAGGTCAAATTGGGGACTTGAAGGTCCTGAAGGGTTAGGGTATGGTTCAGATCCTTTTCTACAATCAAGTCTACAAATATTGTCTAGGCTAAATTTTTCTGTTCCAGGCCATCCAGACATATCCACATTGAACAAAATACCTTGTACATTTGATAATACTTGATTGAAATCTTGGCAAGAACCACCTCCAAGAATCTCCCAAGTGCCATCAACATTATTAGGTAAATAGGAACCAGAACATTCATCAAATGAAACACAAATGTTTTTCCAATAAGAATTTGCAGGTAAATTTTGATTTGCAGTAAATCTAATTGTTTTCTGAGGATTAACTCCCCAGCTAATTTTTTGAGTTGGATCAAATCCTGAAACAAAAAAAACAGAAGGTTTGACTGCGGCATCATTAACCAATAATTGTATATCAAAGCATAAGCATCTTCCAAAGTATTCAGAATAATTTCCATTAAAATCAATAGGATTATAGATAAAAGTTGAACCGCCCCTATCTTGCACGTATAGTTTCTTTTGTGAATTAAATCCAGGAGATTGAATAGTATTTACTGCATCTAGCGGTTGTGGAGTTGAGGCACCAGTTACTGTATTATAATATAACCAGTTAGATATATTATTTTCAAAATCATTGCACTGTGTATAGCTGATTGTGCTGTTTAAAATCATTATAAAAAGGATTGCCAAAAAGTTCGTTGTTTTCATCATTTGATATATTTAAAAATTATATTAATTAAATTTTTTTTGATAGTCTACTCCTTCAAACACCTAATACTATATCCATATGCTTTTGGATAACCTGTTGGACTGAAAACATTGCCTTGCGGATATAGGTATCCAACATAACTACTTGTAGATACTACATAATCTGAAGTCGTGAGAAACATTCCAACTTCCTTCTCCCATTGTGAACCAGTGGCCCTTATTTGACCTCCACCTCTAAAATTAAAACCGTAAGTATCTAAAACTCCTGCATTAGGAGCAATCCAGAATTCTGTCCCTACCGCCTTTAAGTGTTGGCCAACTATGCTTGTGTTAGTAGGTTCTAATGTATCTCGGAGTTGATACAGGTCATAAACATCAGGTACTTTGTAACCAATAGGGCATACATTTTTACCTCCATTAGCCAAGGTGTCTACAACAAACCAGTTATAAAGCGCTCCATATCTTGGGGCATTGGTTATAGAATCTAAATTATACCAACCGTAAGTAGGCGTATTATTTGTAGATAGTGTTCCCCATTCTGCATAAGTTTCGCTTTTTTCAATCGGAGAGCCATCATTGTATCGTGTCGCTGAAAGATTTGGTTTTAACCAGACCTGTCCCAAAATCTCCACTTCAGTATAGACATTGCCATTACCATCTTTGATATAATTAGCGTCACTAATGCCAGGTACTATTATATGATTTCCACCTTCCAAATATAGGGTGTCACCAAAAAGGGACACAATCATATTTTGCAACTCATTGCTCTCATCCTGGTCATTGTCCTCCTTAAGTTCTAACCACTTTTGGTTGTCGTAGAACCAAAAAGACGAGCTAGTAATATCATAGATTACTTGCCCTGATTCGGGCGCCGATATTGAATTTTTATCAACACGAGGTATTACAATTCCTGATTCTTTTACCTCAAATTGGTTTATTTGACCATTTGTAGAATAACAGAAAATAAGTAGAATTAAAATTGGAAATAATCGTTTCATCGTAAATATTTAAGGGTTTTAGGTTTTGTTAATCTTTAACTTTTAAAATTAGAATTAGTGAAATCGCCACGTTGCTTTATTTGATCCAAAAATTCCTCCTTCCTTCTCCTTGCTACGGGGATTAATCTTCCATCAACCATTTCTGCTTGTCCTTCTTTATGATATCTTACTAATTTTGAAAGATTGACCAAATGTGATTTGTGACATTGAAAAAATCCTTGATTTTCTAATTCTTTCGCAAACTGTCCAATCCCCTTGGTGGATGTAATTTTCTTTTTCTTAATTAATTCAACTTGACTATAACTATCAGCAGCATGAATGCAAATAATTTCGTCCGCAGCAACCACTTCCAAAGTCGAAAAAGTTGGAATTAGAATTTTCATTGACTGCTCTTTCATTTTCATTTGTTTAATGGGTGTTGATTACGATTGTAAATCTACATCCACTTAGACCGTTCACAAATGCAATAATTCAAGTTTATCCTAATATAATATTAATAATTATTGGATACGTTTTAAAACTAAATAGCTGATATACAATTTTATATAGTCATTTTATATATTAAATGTCCCAACAATATATTATTTTATTATATTCGTTTATTTAAATAAACAACCAGTCCTTGAATACTTCGTTTTTGAAATTAGCTGAGATTTTAGCGCCTTCAGATTGGACCTCATTGAAAAAGTTTATTGGCATGTCGCATCGTGAGGATGCTGATATTATGAAATTATTTGACTTATATAAAGACAAGCGGAACCACCTTCAAGAATTAATCGCTAAATCAGAAAACTTTGAAAAGGATTTTTCCCATCTCACAAAAAAAGGGTTACTAAACTTACATTCCAGACTTTTTATTGAATCTGAAAATTGGTTGACTTTCAAGACTGTTATGAATGACCAAGAAAAGAAGGAGCTTATTCTTAACAAAGCATATAATGATAATGGACTTTATAAGTTGGCAGATCAGAAAGCAAAGAAGCTTTCAAAGTTTTGGAATAATAGAGCTGTATTTTCTTATGACCAAGAAAGAAATAAAGCGCAGCTATTACATCAACAATATTACAGTGATAATCCCATCAAATATGCAAAGGATTCAACATTGCTTGGTGATTTGGTCAATGCGCAATTAACCACAACCAAATTGTCCGCTCTTATATATGAACTAGAATTGCACAATTGGGGCCGATTAAAGCAAATCGATTATTCTACACTACTTGAAAGTATCAATGCTACGGTAGAACAACTTCCTAACAATGACTTATCGGAAGTGCTAAAGGACTTGAATAAGGTGGTCAGTAATCTAGATTTAGAAGCCTTTCTCAAAGTTAAGGCCTTGTTATTTGACAATACTTTTGAACAACCCAGTGAATTGCATACATTGACCACACTCTATCTCATCAATGCTGGAATCAAATTATGGCAAAATGGAAAATTCACCAATGCTTCCGAAAGTGCAGAGTTGATAGAGTATGGACTTAGTAGCGGAGTACTTATGAAAAGCGGGAAAATTCCTCGAAGAAGGTTTTTCAACTTGATCGCGACGCTGGGCAAACTCAAATCATATGCGTGGACACAAGAATTCATTATCAGATGGCATAAGAACGTAGAAACTCAAAACACTGTAGACACAAAGTCTTTGGCCGAGGCTTTGAATGCATTTGCCTATCAAAAGTATGACTTGATCATTCCTTTGATTCGAGGTATAGAATTTCAAGATTTCATCGAAAAAATCAGGGCACAGGGTCTAGAATTGATAGCTATCTTTATTGATAGGAAGGATAATTATAGCTTTCTAAGAAACTACATTGCGAATTTCAAAAGGACGATTAAAAGAAATGAAGGAAAATTGAGCAACGAATCAATTAAGGCCTATACTAATTTTGTAAAAGTGGTGGAGTTACTAGTGCAGAGGGATTTTCGCAAGTTAACCATCCATCTTGAAAAATACAATACTTTGGTTTATCGAGACTGGTTATCTACAGAAATAAATAAAGGATAGCGAAAATTAAGATTCGCTATCCTTTTATTTTTGGGGCTTAGAAGCCTCCTAAATCCTCACCGATTATCATCGAGAGCAACCATTCGTAAAATTCCATGATTCTTATTTTTTAAGTGTTAAAAAATTGAATCATGTCAGTGGCCACGAACATGAAGTTTTTGTTTCCTAAGCCTTCATTAAGGCATAAGAGTGCTAGGGTAACAATGCGCAATTGTTACCACATTTGTTAAATAAAAAGTTTATTGAAATGCGATAATCTGAGAGGATAATTAAAGTTGTTTTTCTAATCCTTTGTTTTGATTATTGCTTTCGAGAGTATTGTCGGAATATGACTGAAAAAAGTAACCCCTTAGTCTAGATTAATTTTTATTTTTCCATTTCCTTCTAGCACAAACCCTGACCAATAAAAGGGATGAGCATATTTATCATGCGTCTGAAAAAGATGTTTAGTTTTTTGTAATGCAGATTCAAGAGACATCCCATCTTTCCAAAACTCGTAGAGATAAACCATGAATTCAGAGGTGGCTTTATCGTTCACAGACCATAAGGTTTTTAGCACAACGTCAGTACCGGCATAAATAAAAGAACGACTTAACGAATAAGATCCAGCACCAATTCTGTGGATACCGCTTCCAGTTTCACATGCCGATAGTATGACAACTGGACTGCTTGAATCCCAGGATTCTATTTCAAAATTATAGACTTGTTCAGGATCACTATCTTTTTCACGACATAGCAAAAAATTATCAAGTCGGTTAGCTTTATTCATTGAGGCATGAGTGGAAATATGCATAATGTCTATTGACTTATTCGATTGCAGAGTTGATTTACGAAAATCTGAACCACTATATGTTTTGCTATTTGGTAGCACTTTGTGTATACTTTCAACTTCATTCCATCCATATGTCAACTCTGGATAATCAAGTTTTGATTTTGATTTTATGGTTTCACTGTTAGAATAACTAAATAAGCTAAGGTTTGGGTTATCAATCACGATTTCCTTCTCAAGTCCATATGCTGCCAGATCATAATGATAGCTTATGCTTTGATTGTTAAAAATTAGATCGAAAGGAATATTAAATAATTCACCATCTGGTATGATTACCCCATCATTATTTTGAAGATCCTGAGGTAAATCTAGATATTTCTTGAATTCATATATAGATGCCTTTACGTTTTTTTTAGACATCATTTTGTCTTGGAAAGCTATTGTTAATGAGTCAATAAATTGGGCGGAGTAATTGGAAATACTAATTTGTTGGTCATGTACAAAGTATGACCAATAGCTGGTGTCAAATTTTAAAAATTCTAGAACCATTGTATTTTTAAGTAAATTAATTTCAGGAACAACAATAGGCTTATTAGTTGGTAATTTGTTTTCGGAGTGTTCGATTAATTTGTGGAGATAATTTTTCCAAATATCAAGGTAGATTGGATGGCCATCATATTCAGTCGACAGAAATTCATTTGTTAATAAAAGCTCATCCGCAAAATCATCGAATCTATTTTTTTCTAATTCTAGCTTTTGTTCAAATGCTCTTTTTCTCTTTAGTTCTATCGCTTTTGTTTCTTGAAATAATTGTAAGATAGTTGGAATGTCAATCGACTGGCCCCTTGATAACATGCCTTTTGCAATGGTAAGTATTTCTGCGGTATTGTGTGCGTATAAATCTTGAATGTGAAAATTAGGTTCCTTTCCCCAAAGTTGTTCTGCTAAGCTTCTCTTTTCTAAAAGTAGCTCTATTTTTTGTGAATCATTAAAAGATTCATACGGGCTATCGATTATGAATAGAAGTTTCTGAAATGCAATAATAGAAGCCTCATGTCCTGCTTCAATGAATTGATCCACAGTTGATTTATGTTCAAAATACTTGTCAGCACTTGGGGCAGAAGCCATCATGTAGAGAAGAGGTCTTGTAGCATGTGCAAAACTGAAAGTATCTTGGTAAAGTTGTAGAGATTTCTCAAAAAATGAGTATGCTTTTGAATTATCAAAACCCATGCTGAAAAATCCAGATGATAGGTAGAAATTACTTTTCTGAGTTATGCTCAAACTATCAAGGTCAATGGCTCGCAGAATTTCATTGGCAGAATTTATATCACCATCTTCGAAAAAGAAGTTAGCTCTGATAAATTGCTCATTGTAATTGCTGCTAAAACGGCGGTTTTCATTGTCACTAATCTTATCCAAGTGAAAATAGATGTACTCTCCAAAGAACTTGTGGTCATATTCCCTAAAAAGCTTGTTTGCTATGTTTGCTCTAATTTCTTCTTCACAATATTTAAGGTCATATCTATTTACTAGATTTTTGATTTTAGACAACAAATACTGATTCATTAATAAAAACTCGTTAAGATTATTCTCATCTCCTTTGATTGTAGATAGAATATTTAGAATGCGGTAGTCAAAGTAAAATTGTAGGATTTCGGAGTCCCAGTTTGTTGAAAGTAACGGAACAATTTCCTCGCTAAAAGCAAGGGGCGAAAGGCTATTATGTACTTTGTATTGATAATATGTAAGCAGGATTTCTTGGTATGTTAATCTGTCAAATTGATCATTATAATTTTGTTTTTGATAATTTTCTTTTAATTCTTCTATCCCTCCACTTTGTTGTTTGTTATAAATAAGACTTTTTGATTCGTGAATTCTACTATGGAAAGTATTTTCGGGCGGAAGCTTTAATAAAGGATCTGACAATGCTACAAGTACGTCTTTGAGTCTGGGATCATCTTTAACACGCTCAATAAAATCTTCTTGCTGATCCACTTTTCGTTCTAGAGCTAATAATACAAAAGCTTCGATTTTACTTAGTTCTTTGTCGGAAGTACAAGAATAAGTCATTACAAGAAACGAAATGAATAATAGTTTCAACAGCCGCATGTAGCTAAAGTAATAAACTGGCAGCTAAAAATTGTTAACATTATAGGAATTAGCAAAGCCCCCCTACCTTCCCTGCCATTTTCTTCCTATTTTTATCAACAAAAATTCAATAAATAACAAACCTCAATATCATGGTTCCTGAAAAATATATCACCCAGTTACTGCATGACATCAATGCGGCTCATAAAAAGCTGGACGATTCTAATTCAGATAAGACCACTTCATTAAATGATCTAGATGATGGCTTGGAAGCTCACTTTCGAGAAGTTGAAAATTACCTGGAATTCGACTATGAACATGAGCCTACCTTCGGGCAGATAGTTGACCTGGAAGCCATCCGATTTCCAAAAGCAGAATTGTTGAATGATGATCAATTGCAAAGGTTGCTTTCTGCTTTTTATGAGCTTCTGAGTTCGTATAATATCTCTGTGGATTTGCCTAAAAAATTGCCAAATAATATCAGGTATACCCTTTCCTTAAAGATTTTGGATGAATCCATTTTCTTATCTGATAAAGGTCATATAGGATGGGAAGTTTGCACTGTAGAAAGTCAGTCTTGTCCTCTTGGAGAGTTTTGCAGCTGCATAGAAATTGAGGCCGAAATAGAACAAAGCATGATAGAAGCAGAGGAGTTTTTAAATGAAATCATAGCATCAAGTCAAGATCTTATTCAACAATTTGGTCAAATGGAACTTAGGATTGGAAATCCAGCTGAAAATACGGCAGACAATCTTTGCATTGTTTTCGGCGGAGGCAATGACCATGTGCCTTTTGAGATTTACCAGAATGCCACAGAACTTGAAAAAGCTAAAGAGGGTCTTCAAAAGCTCTTCCGAAATGATCCAGAGATTTTTAGCTTATTTGATAATATAAGTGAGATGAACATTCATAAAAATTTAGAGTTGCTTTTTTCTTTGAAGGTAGAGAAAATAGAAGGAAATACAATCTATGTTGAGCCATACTATATTAAAGATGGGCTGATTTACAATGGGCATTTAAAGTTATATACTCCAGAAGAGTTGATGAATAAACTGGAATCCGATGATGGGAAAGAAAAGTAGTTTATCGATCGCACCAGAATTACTACTACTTCGAGCCAGCAAAAACTCATAGCATCACTGAATGTGATACGATGATTTTGCTTGCTTTCTGAAAGCAAAATTTGTGTACCAAAAAAACAAATCTATACAAAGAAAAACAACTCTTACCCCTCTTTACATTGGTCTCGCATCCGCATCCCTAAGTTCCTCCTTAGGGATAATCTTATAATTCTCCGACTTCGGAAGTGAGGCTAAGACTTTAGCTAGCGCTTCTGGTGGTGCAATCATCTTTCTAAGCCTTAGATCTAGAAAAGCTATCAACGTATAAGCTAAAAAGCAATTCTCACCCTTTTCATTATAGATTCGCTGCTCTAACCGCATCATTCCACCATTTTCAGATTCTCCAGCATTTGTGATTTTTACCGTAAATTTCTGATCCGGATGCACTTCCTTGAAATAGTAACTCTTTTCCCATAGTACTATCGGGCCCAATTGATGCTTCGCCATCTCGTCTAAGCCGAATCCATTATCCACAAAAAAACTCATCCTCGTATCTGTGATATACTTCACGTATGCTGAGGAAGTTAGGTGCATATTAAGGTCTATTTCCGACCATCTTACTTGAAAATTCTTTTCGAATGCCATTATAATTTCTTTAAAAAATCAGATAACACTACATCGTTATCTAATTCTAGTTTTTTTCTTAATCGATACCTGCTTATTTCCACACCTCGCACTGTAATATCTAAAATAGGTGCAATATCTTTCGTAGTAAGGTCCATTTTTAAAAGATTACAAAGCCGGATATCTTTCTTGGTCAAAGATGGAAATTTAATCTTCAACTTCGCCATGAAATCTGGATCTATCATCATTTCTTCTGGCTGCTTGCGATCTGATTTTATCTTTTTTGTTAATTTTTTAATCGCCTTTTTTACATCTGGGTTATCGTTTTCTTCGCCGAGCTTTTTCAATTGTGAATTAATATCTGACTCATTAATCGCGCTTAGTAACTGGGCGCTAATCACCGCATTTTTCTCCGTGAGTTCTTTGATAACTTTCTTCAGCTCATCATTCTCTTTCATCAGCAAGTCTAGTTTTTTTCTACGCCTTTTAAAGAGAATCGTTCGGATCCAAATGAATATGATAAACAGTAAAAGCCCAATTGCTGCGACAAGATATTTGGCCCAGTCTTCATAATACCATTCCTGATTAATAATTAGCGGAACCACAAGCGTGTTACTCACGTTTTTCATTCCCACCCTGGCTTTGGCCTTCAGGCTATTAACACCTCCTAGCAATTCAACATTACTCTCTGAATTCTCAGACCATTCGGTCCATTCTTTGTCATTAAAACTGAAAGCGTATTCCACTGTTTCTTCACTCCCGAATAAGTTGGTGCTAAAGCTTAACGCAACATTATTGTTCGTCCTATAAAATTCATAAGTATTGATTTTATTAGGATCTTTTACGAATATCAGCTCATCAGAAACTGTATTTTCAACTTTGTATAAGCTGATTTTTAACTTTTCGGGGTGGTCAATTTTTGCCTTGTCAATCTTAACAAATCCATCTGTTCCATTGATTAGATAATTCCTTGAATCCAAACCATAAATGAGTGGCGTTTCTAAGTTTACGTAATTTACAAGCTCAGGGATCCTTATCTTCTCAGCTGATTTCTGAACGCCCTTGTCAATTATTCTAATAAGTCCAACTTCCGACTTGGAGATATACCAAATGTCTCCCGTTTCATCTTGATATAGCAACTGAATATTGCTGTTTTCGCCAAGCAAATCATTATAGACATCACTCTTTTTGAAACGATCTAGTTGCTTATTCAATTCATAGATGCCTTCATAAGTCGAGATTACGGGTTGACCATTGATAAGAAAAATACCATTAATCTTTCCTATGGGTAACTGATCTAATTCATACCTTTTCGGCGATATGGTAAAAAGTTCTTTATCAAAATCCAACAAGTAAATTCCAGATTTACTACTGTATGCCCATAATCTTCCATTGTCATCTTTCACAACTTGTTTTACTTCTTCTTCTAATCCATAGATGTGATTAGCATATTCCCATCGATTATAGTTTTTCTCATATAAGTTTAGCCCAGATTTACTGGCCTCTATAAGTACATCGTATTCTTCCAGAAATAAGAGTTGATTACTGAATGGCTCTGGAGAAATCAATTTCTTTTGATCGAAGAGTCCTTCGTCAGAAGCGATTAAAAATGGTCCTCCAAAATTCCCTAGATCATTTACTGCAGCATCAAGTAAGGTCGTGTAATTTCGATTAAATCCACTATTACTGAACTGTAACCATGAAGTCGAATATGCACCCTGGTTAGTTCCGAAGTAAAACTTATCATTTATTTTAACTGCAACTCTTCCTTTTTCTTCTTCGATGGGCATAAGTTGGAAAGGCGAATCTGTTCTGATGACCGAAACACCGCGATCCGTAGAAATCCATAATCGATCAGATAAATCTGCATAAATATGGTTTATTTCACTCTCTAGATCTATGGTTCTAATTAATGCTCCATCCAAATTTAGTTGCTGAATTTCCTGATCTGAAGATTGTATAAAAAGACCGTTTTGATTGTAGACTGCATTCTTGAATGCGCCAGGAATCTTCCTTTTAGGTCTCCAATCCGTAAAGTGATCACCGTCATACATGACTATTTTTCGCTCGAAAAAAACGATAAAGCGACCATCTCTTAAGTCGATGAATTTTTGGACGCTTTCTGTTTTATAGATTTCACTTCCATTTATTTTTCGAAACCCATTGCCTGCATAAATGAAAAAACCTTCAGTAGATCTCTGAATGATGATGTTTTGATTAAACTTTCCTGAAAATTCAACATCCGTGAAATTGTAATCTGTGATTTCGTCACTAATTTTAATGATTCTATTGTCTATATGGAAAAGTGTCCCATCATTATATGGAATGATCTTATTTAATTTTGTAAAACCATCGATTCCATGTAGGTTGTTGCTTAGATCTATAAATTGAAATTTGCCAGTGGAATCTTCCCCTAATTTACCAAAATAATCTTCCCCTCCTAATATGATATTTTCATTATAATCTAAGGCAAGTTCAGTAATCGGTCGACCATCATCGTAATAAGATTGCCAGTCATTTCCTTTTAATATCCGAATTTCATCATCTCCTCCACTGTAAAAAGTGCCAAATTTATCCTTGGAAACGACATTGCTTTTAAATTGCTCTCCATCTTTTTCTGTCAATTTAGTCAATGGTAGGTTACCAACTTCCTGAGCAAATGAAGAAATTGCCAATAATAAGAATGAGAAAGTAAATAGCTTCAATTTCAATGACTTATACCTCAAATGTAAGAGTTTGATGTAATGGAAATCCTACTAATAAACTGATGATGTAGGTAATGAAGTATGTTATTCTTCAGAATTAACTTTTCGTTCATATACTTTAAATACAAAATCGAACGGATTGTTTTCATCTTTTTGATGAGCTTCTTCAGAGACAAGTGTCCATTCCTCATAATTGACTGGTGGAAAAAATACATCCCCATCAACTTCTTCATCTATTTCAGTTATGTAAAGTCGATCCCAGTAATCCATACTTTGCTTGTAGATTTCACCACCTCCGATGAAAAAAACTTCTTCTTCTTCATTTTCGAATGCAATAGAAAGACTTTCCTCTATGGTATGAGCCACGATACAGGAAGATGAAATATAAAATGGATCTCGTGTTAGAATGATATTGGTTCGCTTCGGCAATGGGTTTCCCATAGCTTCGAAGTTTTTCCTACCCATAATTACGTGGTGATTAATAGTTTTTTTCTTGAAATATCTCATGTCCTTTGGCAAGTACCAAGGCATTTCATTATTCTTTCCTATTACTCCATTTTTTGCTACAGCAACTATACTTGATACTATCATTATGTCTTGTCGTCTTCTAACAAGTTCGCGTTAAGTTCTCTTTCTAATATCCAGTTTCTATTCTCCGCGATCTTTTTGTTTAAATATTGTTCTATCATTAAGCTGGCAATCGGTGCGGCATGTGAGCCTCCCCAACCTCCATTCTCTATAAATACAGCGATGGCGATCTTTGGGTTTTCTTTCGGCGCGAACGCAAAGAAAACAGAGTGATCTTTTCCTATATTCTGTGAGGTACCTGTTTTTCCACAAACTTGAATTCCTGGGATTTTTGCTAATGGCGCAGTTCCTGCTTCGATTGCCATCTCCATTCCATCTATTACAGGACCATAAAATTCTTTATTGATATTGACCTCGTTTTTAACCTTGTACTTATCAGGAATATCTCTAGTCTGACTGCTAAAAGATTTCACAAGGTGTGGCTTGTAATAGTATCCTCTATTAGCTATGATTGCGGCGAGATTAGCCATCTGAACCGTAGTTAACTCCAGCTCACCTTGACCTATACCAATAGATAAGATGGCCGTTGATCTCCATGTTGCGCCATTCTTGTTATATAACTTATTGAAATACTCTGAACTCGGCAAATTTCCTTTATTCTCTGAACTAATATCTACGTCCAGTTTGTCTCCAAGCCCGAATTCTTTTAAATGATCCATAACCATATCGAGTCCTTTGCCCGGATTAGTATATCCATATTTTTCGACCATTTCACGCATGATCTGGTAGAAATAAGAATTACAAGAATATTGAATCGCACCTGCGACTCCCCATGCTTTATTATGTGCATGACATTTCTGGTAAAAATTTCTTGCTACTCGATAAGAGCCATCACAAGGAATGGAACGATTAACCGTTGTCAGTCCCTCTTGTAAGGCAATTAGTGCCATGACAGGTTTCAGAATAGACCCAGGAGGATATTTTGCTTGAACTGACCGATCAAATAATGGCCGATTAAGAGAATCTGTATTCATTGCTCTATAGATGCTATCTCGATTACTTGAGATCGACATCTGATTAGGATCATATGAAATCGAACTTAATGCAGTTAATATCTCTCCAGTGGAAGGATCAATAGCTACGATACTTCCTCTTTTATTTGCCATTAGAGCTTCGCCAAATTTCTGAAGCTCGAGGTCTAATCCAGTGATCAAATAATCTCCGGGAACTGGGTATTCATTAAGATTACCACCATCAAAAACTTCTACATTTCTTCCTAGATTATCTCTTAACATGTACTCTACACCCTTCTTTCCTCTCAGTTCTTCTTCATACATTTCTTCTAAACCTACTAATCCCTTAAAATCACCTAACTCATAAACACCTTCAGAATTATTAATTTGACTCTGATTTACCTCTCCTAAATAACCCAAAACGTGGGCAGAGCTAGTGTGAGGATATGACCTTACATTCCGCATCTCTGTGAAAAACCCGGGAAAACGGAACATGTGTTCTTGAAGAACTGCATATTTCTCAGGGGAAATATTATTTTTTACTCTAAATGGAGTGGATTTACTAAATCTCGGATCTCTCCAATTTTTATTAATGAGTATTTCGAATGTCTCTTTATCAATATCAAGTAGTTCGCAGAATAACATGGTATCCATCTTTGGATCCAGTTGATTGTAGACAAGTTTTAACTCATAATTAGGCTCATTAGCTGCGAGCAATTTCATGTTTCGATCATAGATCAGACCACGTGTAGGGTAGAGCTTTTTTTCATTAAGTGTAGTTCTACGAGCTTTATCTTTAAAAGAAGAATCTAGTAATTGAATTTGTGCAGCCTTTAGTGTAAGTACTAGTGCGCTGAAAATAAAAATGCCAAGAATGATATTTCTTTTAGTCTGTTCCAAAATTAGTATTTTGGTCTAATGATAAATTGGTAGATCATCATAAATATAATCGATATTATAAAGCTAAATATTGTATTCAACACAATATCAAAGAAGAATACAAATGAAAACGCTTGCATCGAAAAGTACCATAAAAGGTGAGCAAAGGTAAGAATAGAAGTGTATATAATGATCCAAGAAATGTCAAAATGGTGTAAACTTGGAATTTCGTTAATGTTATATCCGCCTTGTGGCTCTAGAAATTGTAAAACTGGTTTTCTGAGATACGCTGTAAACACTGCAGCACTTGCATTCAGACCCGGACTGTCATAAAACATATCTACACTAATTCCCATTATAAATGCCGCAATTAAAATAGACCATCGAGGCATATTAAGAGGAAGGAGCAGAATAAATAAGTGGTAAATGATTATATGGAGATAGTCGAATTCACCAATCCTAAGGTCGATCCCTTTTAAAACCAAGCACTGAACAAGCAATAGTACTATAAATCGGATTATATTTCTTAAGATAGAATTATTCATCAGCCTCTAGTTCTAATTGTTCCATTGCCTTTAGATTTTCAATTACGTAAACATAATCTAATCTAGAGATATCATTATTAAGCAAAACTTCTAAGGATAGGAATCCATTCCGTTTATCTTGTTTTACATCTTCTACAACGCCTACAAATAAATCTCCTGGAAAAATAGTAGAATATCCACTTGTAATGACAGAATCTCCTTGTAAAACCTCTACGTGAGGAGGAACAGCATTCATCGTTAATCGCTTCACTGAACGACCATCCCACTGTAATTCACCGATCTCTTTAGTCCTTTTTAATTTGACAGAGATATTAGTTTGTAAGTTAAGAAGTGAAATTGCTGTAGCATAATTAGAAGAAACATCGCTGATGATTCCTACGATGCCTTCATTATTAATAACACCTTGGCCTTTCTTTATTCCTTGATCGGCCCCTTTATTAATTGTAATTTTATTGTTCTTCTGATTGATGGAATTGTTAATTACAGCAGCAGGCATCAATCTAAACCTTCTTATCGAGTCTACTTTTTCCTCAGGTAATTGGATGACACTTTTTAAGTTGATAAGTTCTTCTAAAAGTTTACTATTCTCCTCCGCTAATCGATCATTCTTATCTCCTAGTTTAAGATACTCCGTAAATGAATTATACCTTTTCAACATAGAAGCGGACATAATATTAGATGAATTAATATAAATGCCTTTCTGTTCTTGGTTGTAATTAACGATTAGATAAATGCATAAAATCTCCAGTACTATAAATAAAATTAGATTGCCAACACGAGCAAATAATAATAGGAGGTTTTGCATTTATTAATATTCTTCAAAGAATCAAATTAAGGAGCATGGCTCTTATCCATGAAATCTCCAGTAATCAAATTATATACTTTTTCTATCAATTAAGAAAGTAAACCGTTTAGCATTTTTCAGCGCAATTCCTGTTCCAAGAACAACCGCTCTCAATGGATCTTCTGCAATATGTACAGGAAGCTTAGTCTTTTCAGCAATTCTTTTATTCAGACCTCTAAGTAATGCTCCACCACCTGTTAGATAAATTCCTCTTTTATAAATATCGGAAGCTAACTCTGGAGGAGTATCTTCTAGCGCTTTAAGAATTGCTTCTTCTATTTTAGCAATAGACTTATCAAGAGCTTCTGCTGTTTCTTCGTAGGAAACATATACTTGCTTCGGAATCCCAGAGATTAAATCTCGACCATTCACGGCAATTTGTTCTGGTGGTTCTTCCAATTTAGGAAGTGCTGAGCCAATGTTTATTTTTATACTTTCTGCTGTTCTTTCACCGATAAGCAGATTGTGTTTTCTTCTCATGTGTTCTACGATATCCATCGTAAATTCATCACCAGCAGTTCTAATAGACTGATCAGTAACGATTCCAGATAATGCAATTACGGCAATTTCTGTCGTTCCTCCTCCTATATCGATAATCATGTTTCCTATAGGAGCTTCCACATTTAACCCGATACCAAGTGCTGCTGCCATTGGTTCATAAATTAAATAAGTTTCCTTAGAGTCCACGTGATCCGCTGAATCAAAAACTGCACGTTTTTCTACTTCTGTAATACCACTTGGTATACAGATCATGATTCTCAAGTGTGTAAAAAAACGTTTTCTGTCAGGAATTTGATTTATCAAGCCTTGAATCAATTTTTCAGCCGCTTGGAAATCTGCAATTACACCATCCTTTAGAGGTCTAACTGTTTTTATATTGTCGTGAGTCTTCTCGTGCATCTGCATAGCCTTAGTCCCCACAGCGATGACTTCACCAGATTTTCTGTCAATAGCTACTATAGATGGTTCATCCACAACGATCTCGCCATCCTGTATTATCAGGGTGTTTGCTGTACCGAGATCCATAGCGAGCTCTTGTGTAAAAAAATTAAAAAACCTCATTTAAGTTAAAGTGTTATTTATCAATTATAAATGATTTTTACCTTACATTTTCAAAACCGCGAAAATTACGCAAAAAAGATATCATTAAATGGTATTACTTATTTATTTTCGTCTTAATTGTATCATATCTTATTCTATCATACAAATTGTGTACCAATTAACCGACTGAAATGGTCCACATTTCATCTTCATTCAAATATCTATTTGCTAAGACTTGCAATTCCTCGGAAGTCACATTCTTTATCGTTGAAACTAAATTCGAAAAGTAATTTTCAGGTAAATTTGAAAGTACGATCGATTTTAGAAGTCGCCCTGTATTAAATGGTCCATCAATAAAGTTTAAGATACGGCCCATTAAGTAATTCCTAACCATGTTTAACTCTTCCTCACTAATTAACTCCTCTCTCAAGACCTTCATTTCATGGTAGATCTCATGGAGGGTTTTGCTAGCATACTCATCACTTACTTCAGTACCGATCATGAAAAGTCCATCGTGTTTCATAACATCTACTTCGGAGTAAATATTATACGTATAACCTTTCTCTTCCCTAATATTAGACATTAGTCTTGAGCCGAAATAGCCACCGAATATAGCATTGAGAACATATATGCCCGGATAGTCCGCATGACTTCTTTTAAAGAGTTTTCTCCCAATCTTTATCGCAGTCTGAAATTCTTGATTGGCTGAAATTTTAATTTTCTCTGGTTTAAGATTGATATCCTTAGGTACTTTTTCTTCTGGACTTGCAACTAGGAAACCATTTCCAAAATATTTGTTACATACTTCTAAGTGCTCAGTGGTCACCTTTCCACTTAGGAAAATTGTACAGTTGTTGTATCCGTAATTTTTCTGATAGTGTTGCACTAAATCTTCTCTAGTGAGTGCTTCATAATCAGTGATTTCTGAATTGTATCCATATGGATGGTCTTTGGAAAATATAGATTCTGTAATGCTACGGTATGCGATTACGTCATTTTTGACCAATTCTATTTTAAGCCTTTCGGAATTTGTTTTAATATATTTCCTTAATTCTTCTTCCGGAAATGCAGGTTTCGTAACCACTTCATGCAAAATTGGAATTAAGGTTTCGAAATGCTTGCCTAGGCAAAATAGACTAACGGAGCAGCTATCTAAGTTTTCGCTGGTTCTTAAAGTCGCACCGTAATAATCTACTTTGTCAACAATTTGCTTCGAATTCATGAGCAAGCTGCCTTCCTTAATCTGGCTATTGCATGCTCTAGACACTACTTTTTTTAGCTCGAAGGGTCTACCTGCTTCGAAAACAAGTTCAATTTTTATAATATCTTGCGTACCTTGAGAGATCGAATACAAGGACAGTCCGTTGTCTAAAGTGATCTTTTCGAAGTCGGGTAATTCCACTCGATCGATCATTTTTATAGGTGGACCATTTTTTCTAAGATTTTCCATAAGATCGCAAAGAACCTAAAAAATAATCATACCATATAGCGAATAGTTAGGAATATTGGTATTTAGAATTATTTTTGTGGTACTTTAAAATAAGTGAATATGAAATTTTCTGTTTCTTCTTCTGAATTGCTCAAAAATCTTCAAGTTGCCAGCGGTGCAATTGGCTCTAATCCTGTACTTCCTATATTAGAGGATTTCTTGTTTTCTATCAAGGATAATACATTGAACATTCGCGCCACAAATTTGGAAACAACTATTATTTCTGAAATGGATGTGAATGCAGAATCTGATGGTTCTGTTGCCGTTCCTGCTAAAATCTTGCTAGATACATTAAAAGCACTTCCGGATCAGCCGATTACTTTCGCTCTAAATGATGATAACAGAGCAATCGAGTTAACTTCAGCTTTCGGAAAATATAAACTTGCTGGAGAAGGTCCTGAGGATTTTCCAGAATTGCCAGAAGAAGATGATGTTAATTCTATAGACATCAATACAGATATTTTATCTAAAGCAATTAACAAGACTTTATTCGCAACGAGTAACGATGAGTTAAGACTTGCGATGACAGGTGTATATGTGCAGATCGATTTTAATAAAATTATTTTCGTAGCAACAGATGCGCACAAATTAATCAAGTATACTTTCGGAAATATTAACAGCGATCAAGCTGCTTCTTTTATCATTCCGAAAAAAGCGATGACGCTTATTAAGAATGCTATTAGTGGAAAACAAGATGTAAAGCTTAGTTATAATAAAACGAATGCTTTTTTCAATTTCGGTGTAACTAGAATTATTTGCAGGTTAATCGATGCGAAGTATCCAGATTATAATGCAGTGATTCCTGTAGATAATCCGAATGATATGTTAATCGGACGAAGTGATTTCCAGAAATCACTGACAAGGATTAATATCTATGCTAATAAAACAACAAATCAAGTTATCCTTAACATCAATGATGGCTCATTAACAATTTCAGCTCAAGATCTTGACTTTAGCAATGAAGCAACTGAACAACTACCATGTAATTATACAGGAGATGCGATGAACATTGGGTTTAATGCCAAGTTTATGATCGAGATGCTTAACGTGATCGAATCTGATGAGGTTAAACTAGAAATGTCTACTCCTAGTAGAGCAGGTATTCTACTTCCTACAGAAGAAGATGAAAATGAGCAATTGTTAATGCTTGTTATGCCAGTGATGATGAGTCACTAATACCGTTTCTATGAAGATCGGATTGTACTTTGGTTCTTTTAATCCTGTTCATGTGGGCCATATGATTATCGCTAATCATATCGTGCAGTATACAGATATGGATCAATTGTGGATGGTGGTTAGTCCACATAACCCTCATAAAAACAAGAAGAGCTTAGCTAAAGATTATGACAGACTTCACTTGGTAACGTTAGCAATTGCTGAGAATCCTAATATAAGAGCGTCTAATATTGAGTTTTCACTTCCTAAGCCTTCGTACACCATCGATACCTTGACTTATATAAAAGAGAAATACCCAGACCATGAATTTAGTTTAATCATGGGAGGTGATAATCTAGGAAGTTTTCACAAGTGGAAAAACTATGAAATCATACTTAAGAATCATGATATCTATGTTTATAAAAGGCCATCTTATGAATTAGGAGAATTAGAAAATCATCCTAGAATTTCTATTGTTGAAGCACCAATGCTTGATATTTCTTCCAGTTTTATAAGAAATTCGATAAAAAATGGTCGATCTATTCAATATTTAGTTCCCCAGTCCGTTTTCGAATATATCGAATCGAATAAAATGTATACATAATTCCATAATGGAAAAAACGCTACTGATATTTTTGTGCTTGCTTCTTTCCTGCTTGAACATACAAAGTCAGCAAAATCTTGGTTTCGGAGAATGGGTATCACATCTACCTTATCAGAGAGGTCTTGCTGTAACTCAAAGCCCCACTAAAGTTTACTTTGGTACAGACTGGTCCGTTATGTCGATAGATAAAGCAGATTTTACATTGGATTTTATTAGCAAAGTTTCTGGACTATCAACTATCGGTGTTAGCGATGCGAGTTCTGGCGGTCTGAAATATGACCCAACCTCAGAGAACTTACTCATTTATTATACGAATAGTGAAATCGATATTCTAACTGAAGATGGTGTTGTAAATATTGCGGATATAAAGAATAACCTCGGGATCATAGGTGATAAGAGAATATATGATGTTCATTTTGATGAGCAAGATATGGCTTACCTTTCTACTGGTTTCGGTGTTGTTTCTCTAAACATGGAAAATTTTGAGTTTGGCTTTACAACTCAGATGGGCCTCAAAGTTTTTAGTACCACGACGGATGATAATAACAACTTATATGCAGCCACAGAGGATGGAATATATCGGCTTGATATGAATCAGAATTTCAACTTTGGCGATTTTGCGAATTGGGAGTTATTAGGTGATGAAGTAGGCCTGCCTTTAATTTATGAAGCATTAGACATTGATTTCTATGCTAATCAGTTATGGGTGGTTTCTGAGAATAAGATATGGACAAATCCGAATAACTTTTTCGTAGAATTTATAAGTCCAGAGAGTGGTGAGGAATTCAAATTTTTAAGCACGGAAGGCCCAGAACTCATGATAGGATCCAGGTTTCCTAACCAATTTAAGTCGAGAGTTCAATATGTAAATCAAAACTTAGATATTTCGATAGGTGTTCTTGGATGTGCTAACTTTATAAACAATGCGATCGTAGATGAGTCAGGTAGAACATGGTACGCTGATGAATGGGATAGCTTCCGCTATACAGATGGTATCGATGGTAATTGTAATCGAGTATATAATGACTCTCCATTCTCTCAGACGGTAAGTGATCTAGTCGTGAAAGATGGTGTGTTGTATGCAGCATCGGGCGGAGTGACAGAAGGATTTAATGCGCAGTCGAATAGAAATGGAATCTATGTTTATAAGGATGGAAAATGGACCAATTACAAAGAAGGCAATCCAGAGATTTTCAGGACAGAAGATTTTATCAATATATTTAAAATTGCGCTGAATCCGCTTAACAATAATATTTATTTGGGATCATTTTGGGCGGGACTTATGGAGGCTAATTTAGAAGAGAATAGTTTTAAGTTGTATAACAAAGACAACTCACCTATTATTGGTTCAACGGGTGCACCAGATTTAGAGAAAGTTTCCGGCTTAGCATTTGATAGTCAGAATAATTTGTGGATCAGTTCATATGAAGCAGAAAAACCACTTATTGCCTATAGTGCAGAAGGTACTTTTCACAGTTTTGCGGTAAATAGTAGTAACAGAATTGCATCCATAACCGTAGATGACTTTGATTACAAATGGATACAAGCAACAGGTGCATCAGGTGGAATTTTGGTTTATGATGATCAAGGAACTATAAATAACCCTTCAGATGACCGGCAAAAATTTATCAATTCAAGTAATTCTCTATTATTGTCGAATACGGTAAACTGTATTACGAAAGACTTGGATGGTGAAATGTGGGTAGGGACAAGTAACGGGCCTATTGTTTTCGGTTGTGATGTTTTTCAAACGGATAGTGAAGGAAATGAATTTTGCACTGGGACATTGAAAACCGTTCTCGAAGATGAAATTGCAGCTCGATTATTAGAGACTGAGGATATTCGATGTATAGGAATAGATGGTGGAAATCAGAAGTGGTTTGGAACCAGAAACGGTATATTTGTTCAGTCACCTGATGGAACGGAAAAAGTACTGAGGTTTACAACAGAAAATAGCCCTCTATTTAATGATAATATCATTGATCTAGAATTTGATCCAGAAAGTGGTGTAATGTATATCGCTACAGATCGTGGAATTCAAGGTTATAAAACAAATACCACAGAAGGCGGAAAGTATCACAAGCCTAATGTTTATGCTTATCCAAATCCTGTTCGACCTGATTATGATGGGGTAATCGCATTCAAAGGCTTGCCTCGTGATGCTACCATAAAGATTACAGATATAAAAGGACAATTGGTCTATGAATCTAGTGCACTGGGTGGTCAAGCGACGTGGAGCGGCCGTGATTATAACGGTAGAAAAGTTGCTTCTGGAGTATACTTAGTCTTCAGTAACAGCACTGATATTAACCAAGATCCAGATACTGCTGTAACAAAAGTCCTTATTGTTAGATAATTTCATCTATTTTTTGCATCTTTTTAAGTTTAAAATTCAATGCTAGTATGATATTGGGTTTATTACTATTAAAATGATTGTTCCTAGTTGAAGAAAGAAAAGAAAATAGAAAATGTATTAAAGCGGATTAGGATTAATCGCATCGTCCTACCCATGTTGATTGGAATAGGTGTTGTGGTTTTTTTATTGTGGAAACAATTTGATCGATCAGCTTTTAACGATATTGAATGGGGTATATGGACATTAGGGTGGTTAATGCTGGGAGTCTTCTTTTATGTCATTCGACATCTAGCTTATGCCGCCAGATTAGTCATTTTGTCCGATAATGTTTTTTCTTGGCGTAAAGCTATCCAACTTATTTTTATCTGGGAGTTTTCGACAGCGGTTTCACCTACCAGTTTGGGAGGAAGCGCTGTTGCAATGTTTTTCTTATCACAAGAAAAAATAAAAACCGCGAAAGCAGTGACCATTGTGCTGTATTCTGTAGTGCTTGATACGTTGTTTTTTGTGATCAGTCTTCCATTGCTTTATATAATTCTAGGCCCTTTGGTTATCCGGCCAGAAATGGAAACCTTATTTGATATTAATGGTTATGGCATCACTTTTCTATTTGTCTTTTTTGCAATGATGACCTATGGTTTTGTATTTTATTATGGATTATTTCATCGACCTGACCAGATCAAGAAACTGTTGAATTTCATAGGCAATCGTAAAATATTAAGGAGGTTCAAGAAAAAGATTATTAATACAGGAATTGACATAGAAAAAAGTTCTAAAACGCTCAGAGCAAAAAGTCCACTTTTCCACCTTAAAGCAATCTTATCAACGTTTACTGCATGGTTTTTTAAGTTTACTTTAATTTTCTGTGTGATCTATGCCTTTATTCATGACTTACCAAGGACTTTTTATAATACGGCAATGATCTATGGCAGATATGAAACGATGTTTACCATAACTGCTGCAAGTCCGACACCAGGAGGATCTGGGCTTGCGGAGTATTTGTTCGGTGGTTTTTATAGTGATTATGTTCCTATTACACTGGCTGTGGTTATTGCATTCGCATGGCGGCTAATTGCATATTATACCTATCTTTTTGCTGGAGTGATCATCGTTCCTCAATGGATTCGGAAAATCTACAAGAAAAATAAATTATCTTTGTAGCGCATGAAAGTAGCCTTTGTACAGTATGATATTCAGTGGGAGAATGCCCAAGAAAATTTTAATAAAATTGAACAGATTTTAGCAAGCTCTAGTGATCCTTTCGAATTGCTTATTCTTCCCGAAATGTTCAATACGGGCTTTAGTATGGACACCCATAAGAATGCAGAATTAATGTCTGGAAAGACATTGGACTGGATGAAAAGTATCGCTAGAGAATACAATGCAGTTGTAACAGGAAGTCTTATTATTCAAGAAGGAGAAGTCTTTTATAACCGGTTATTGTGGGTGGAACCGAATGGCAACATTGACCATTATGATAAAAAACACTTGTTCACGCTTGCGAAAGAAAATAACTTTTTCGAACCAGGGAAAGAACGTAAAATTTTTAAACTTCAGTCAGAAACGGAGACTTGGAAAATCTGTCCTTTAATTTGCTATGATCTCAGGTTTCCTGTGTGGTCGAGAAATACAGAAGATTACGATTTATTGATTTATGTTGCTAATTTCCCCGAAAAGAGAAAATACGCTTGGTCCCAGTTACTGATCAGTAGAGCGATAGAGAATCAGAGCTATACCATCGGTGTTAATAGAATAGGATTAGATGGGATTAATATCAATTATTCGGGTGACAGTGTTGCTTTAAACTATGAAGGTAAGAAGCTTGTAGACTGCCATTCAGAGGAAGGTATATTCTATGTCAATTTGTCCAAGGAAAAGCAAGTTGCGTATAGAAGAGCTTATAATTTCCTTAGAGATCGGGATCTATTCTCCATAGTTTAATTTGATTTTCAATGTGTTCACAGATACATTTCTGCGATATTTAAGAAGGACGAACCTTGATTAGTATTATGAATATTACCTTTAGGGTCTAAAGACTTATTAATGAGGATTATTTTATGCTTACTTAGTTTCTTATACTTCAATATCGCAGCAGCTCAATTATCTTATACTGCTGAACAACACTTCTCAGTGGGTACATCGATAGAGTATGAAGTGACTAATCTTGTAAATCTCGATGTGGATTTTTCTACAACTGGTGAAAACACCAATTGGGAATATCTTGACTTTACTCAGACCAGAAAGGATACCACCGATTTTATAGATCCTGAAGATAGTGGATACAAGTCTTCATTTTGTCTATCTAATTTTTACGTTTTTAATTGTAATAGTAAGTTTGACGAAGTGACGAGTGTAGCGGTGAAAGGTGCAGATACTTTAGGTTTTGGTGAAATCAAAGCGGAAAACATAGTTCGTCACTATCTCAAGAATGATAATGCCTATTCTGAAACAATGATAGGAATGACGGTAGCGGTGAATGGAATTTCCATTCCTGTGGGTATAGAATATGAAAAAGCAGATACCCAACTTGCATTTCCTTTAGCATTCGGAAAGGTGGATAGTTCTGAAAGTCGCTTAGTAATAGACTTAGAGTCTATAGGAGTTAATGCTAGGATTGCTCGGAATGGGAGAAGACTTAACAGCGTGGACGGTAGTGGCACCTTAAAAACTCCAGCTGGGACTTATAATAATGTAATAAAGATGAAAACGCTGATCTTTAATATGGATACCACAAGCTATGATTCCTCTATATTTCCGATCTCAACAACGATGGTTGAATATAAATGGTATGCAGAAGGGTTTTCAGGACCAGTTCTTCAAGCTAGTGGCGTAGTACTGGGAGATTCAGAGGTGATTAGTGAAGTTCGCTATCAGAAAAACGCGGAAGTTTCATCCTTGAGTAATGTTGCGAAGGCAAATAACGTAGCGATATTTCCGAATCCTTTTCATTCGGAATTAAATATCAGATCGACAGATTTCGAAGTGGATGAAATAAAGATTTATAATGTTTTAGGTCAATGTGTATTTTCTCATGAGACGGAAAGTAATCATACGAGTATTCAACCCAAGCTAAAGACTGGTTATTATTTCTTAGTAATTTATAGTGATGGAAAGAGAGCCATAACACGAAAAATCACCTCATTGTAATTCATCCAAGGGTTCATGTTTCCGTAACTTAGATATTCTAGTTCTATGTAATGCAAATCAAAATACACAAACACAAACAGTTCATATCAAATAAGAACTTTATTTCTTATATTTACGTTTAATGAAAGTAAGGTATCGAAGAATTCTTGAAAAATATGCAAAAAAGAGAAGAGGCAACAAGAAACTAGAAAGTGAAATCATTAGCCTTTTAGAGACACTTGAAAATGCAAATTGGTCAACACAAGAAGAGATCAAATTTAATAGACCTGATGCAGATAAAGTACATTCAAACGGTTTCTACTTTTTCAATATTTCTGTCGATCGAACCATGGTTTTAATTGAACTAGATCATGACAGAGCTTCAATAATATGGTGTGGAAATCATGATAGTTACGAATCAACTTTTAAGAATAATAAGACGACCATTAGAAAATGGCTTCAATCAAAAAAATTGATCTAATATGGAAAATGAATTTAATATCAACAAAGTAATTAAACGCGGCTCAATTAAAAACGAACTTGAATTAGAGTACGCTTCTCTTGCCGAAAGGCAATTAAAACTATTGTCTAAAGAAAATCCGAAAGCCAAAATTAAGTATTCACAAATAATGGAACTTATTGATGCTTACGAAGCCAAACACTGGACAAATCGAGATCAAATTACAGATTCACAAGTCGAAGAAAGTGATAAAGCTGAACTCATTGTCCAACAACATCTAGAATTTATTGAAAAACGTAAAAAACTTATAAGATCCAAACTGAAAAAGCTTGGCCTGAACCAGCAAGAATTTGGAAAAGTGCTAGGTCATGATAATAAGTCTTATATATCTGAACTAATGAATGGGATAATACCATTTTCATTGAAAGATCTCATAGTAACTAGCAAACTACTTAAAATTAATCTCAACAAATTAATCCCAACTCAAATTCCAGAAGAAGAAAAAGTTAAAATTGAAAAAACGATAAATAAACTAGGCAAACCGATGCTAAAACTGGATAAGAAAGAATTCGCATTTAGCTAAAAGTGCAAAGCACTATATAGAACAGGCAGCGAAGACGATCATTCCTCGTTCCTCGGAACGCCGCTTGCTGCGATTCCGTTAGGTCTAATTGTCATAAAATCATTTGAGCTAAATATCTAAACTAGACGCTTTAATTATCATTTTCTGTATCTTTGATACTATCAAATGATAGTATTGTGATTAATAAATATTTTGAGGGCACTTCAAAAATTATCAACCTTTCCACAGAAATAGGCAAACTTTTGGGTGTTGTCGATTCAACTTATTTAAGAAAACCAGAAGCTGCACTTAGAAAGGAAAATCGAATTAAGTCTATTCAATCATCATTAGAGATCGAGGGTAATACACTTTCAATTGATCAAGTGACAACGCTATTTAACAACAAAAGAGTTTTAGGACCAGCAAAAGATATTTTGGAAGTTCAAAATGCTATAAATGTGTACAGTCAACTTGATTGTTTTGATGCCTTTAAACTTGATTCATATCTATCAGCTCACAAACTTTTGATGAATGGACTTGTAGGCAAACCAGGTCAACTTCGAACTAAAGGAGTTGGTATATTTAAAGTAGATGAAGTAGCTCATATGGCTCCCCCAGCTTGGAATGTCCAACATTTGATGAGTCTACTTTTCGACTATTTGAAGAATGGTGATGACAATCTTATCATTAAGAGTTGTGTGTTTCACTATGAAATGGAATTTATACATCCGTTTATGGATGGGAATGGAAGAATGGGTCGATTATGGCAAACGGTAATTTTAATGAACGAGAATCCAGTCTTTGAATTTTTACCAATTGAAGTCGAAGTCAGAAATACTCAACAAGATTATTACAAAAGTTTATCTATTTCAGATAAACAAGGAATTTCAACAGTTTTTGTAGAGTATATGCTTGAGATAATTCTCAAATCATTAAAACAATTAGTAACAGAACAACGAAGTCAACTTTCAGATATTGAAAGAGTCGAGTATTTCATTGAGAATTTCAAACAGGAAAATTTCGTAAGAAAGGATTATTTGAATATGTTTAAAGATATTTCAAGTGCAACAGCATCAAGAGATTTGAGAAAAGGTGTGGAAGAAGGTTTTTTTGCAAAGAAAGGAGACAAAAGTAAAACGAATTATCTAGTCAAAAAATCCGTGAACTAGATCTAACATTATGCATGGAGAATATTTCGCTCATACTCACCATGCAATTGACAATTAGGATTGTTTAATTAGTGACGCCAAATGAAAAGGCAACCGAAGGAATCAACTATTACATTTACGCTATATTCTTTCACAGAGGAGATCTTTTGTTTCTTTTGCATGGGTGGCAAAAGAAAAGATAATAATTCTACAGCGAAAAGTCACCTCCATGAAATTTAGCCAAAGGTTCACTTTTCCTCCTCTTAAGCTTACTAAGCATTTTATTTAATTATAACCGATAAAGTCCGATCCAAGATTATATTAATTCCTTAACGCGTCATCTTCTGCGAAACGATCCATTGCAAAGTGGATTAACTTCGTAATCAATTCTTTTTGCGGAATTCCAGAATATGCCCATAATTTAGGATACATGGAAACAGAGGTAAATCCAGGCAAGGTGTTGACCTCATTAACAATAAGTTCACCATTAGCCTTAAGGAAAAAGTCAACTCTAGTCATACCACTTAACTCTAGCAAATGGTAAGTTTCTACAGCGGCCTCCATCATTCGCTTCGTTGTGGCTTCATCTAACTCGGCAGGTATTGCAAGTGCAGCTCCATCTTCATCTACATACTTGTTTTCGAAAGAATACCAACTCGACTTCGGTAAGATTTCACCTGGAACAGAAGCCTGAGCGTTATCGTTTCCTAATACAGCAACTTCTATTTCTCGGCCTGTCACTTTCTCTTCCACTATAACTTTTCGGTCATATTCGAATCCTTCTGCTAATGCTTTATTGAATTCTTCTTCATTCTGGACGAAGGAAACTCCAACAGAAGAACCTAAGTTAGCTGGCTTAACGAAAAGTTCGTTGCCAAGTTTTTCAATCACTTCCTTATAAGAAGGATTCTTAGCACTGCCTTTTCTAAACGTAAAAAAGTCCGCGATTCCTATTCCTCCATCTCTTAAAATCTTCTTCATGATATCCTTATCCATTCCTAGAGCAGAACCTAGAATTCCGCAACCAACACAAGGAAGGTTTGCTAATTTAGCAAGACCTTGGACAGATCCATCCTCACCGAATGTACCATGAAGAACTGGATAGATGACATCGATCTCAAGTTGAGGTGTTCCATCTGCTACACTGATCAATCGGTGGTCATTTCCATTATGCGATAAAATCACTTCCGCACCACCTTTGCTCATAGAAACCAGTTTTGGATTGTCAGCATTCAGAAGATCCATGGAGTCATTCTTTAAGTGCCATTTTCCAGCTTTGTCGATACCAATAAGGATGGGTTCGAATAATTCTCTGTCTATCGAGGAAATGACATTTTTAGCTGATAACAGCGATATCTGATGTTCTGCTGATCTTCCACCAAAAAGAATAGCAACTTTAAGTTTTTTCATTTTGTTGATTTATTGGGCCGAAGATAAAAACTTTGCACGTATTTAATTGTAATTACAATAAGCAATTAAATACATTTGCCGCACATGGTTAAGAAACTAAGAATTCCGATTATTATCGCATTTGCATTAATGGCAGTATACAGTCTGACATTCATGTTTAAACTTAATTTCCAGTTCGACTTCGAATCCTTTTTTCCTAAGGATGATCCGGAACTCGCAATCTTTAAAGACTTTATTAAGGATTTTGAAACAGATGATAATTTTCTGTTAATCGGCCTGAAAAGGGAAGAAGGAATTTTTGATCAGAAATTTTTGACAGATCTTCACGATCTAACGATTAAAGCAAGAGATCTTCCTCATGTTTTAGAAGCAGAATCTATAACGAAGTTTTCGTACCCATTAATTACGCCTTTCGGTGTAACAGCGATTCCAGCTATACACATAGACGACCCTTCTAAATACCCAATGGAAAGGGAAAAGCTCCTTGAAGATGAAAGGCTTCTAGATTACTTGGTTTCAAGAGATGGGAAGTCAACAGCAATAGCACTGAAGACTGTGGATGCGATCAGGTTAGATCAATCTAAAGAATTATTAGGTGGCTTAGAAGCGCTCATAGATTCTTATGATTTTGAAGAGTCTCATTTACTGGGAAGAGCTGTTTTTCAGAAAGAACTGGTGCGAATGCAAGTCAGGGAAATCTTAGTGTCGACCATTATAGCTGGGACATTGGTTTTCTTAATTATGCTATTTATATATAGGCGGGCGCTGACCGTAGCGATTGCGCTGACATCCATTGGTCTCGGGATGACTTTGTTTATGGGATACTTAGGAATATCAGGTCAAGCTTTAAGTGCAATGACTGGATTGTATCCGATATTGATGATCATAGTCGGTACATCAGACGTTATTCACATTATGAGTAAATACCTGGATGAGCTAGAAAAAGGCAATCCGCCTAATAGTTCTATTCTTGTTACGATCAAAGAAATTGGCCTTGCCACCCTATTAACTTCAGTCACTACTGCAGTAGGCTTCACTACTTTGTTAACCAGCAAGATTACACCGATAAGAGAATTTGGTGTGAACGCAGCAGTAGGAGTAATGATCGCATATGTAACGGTCGTTTTATTTACTTCAGCGGTGTTAAGTTTCTATGACTTAAATAAATTGACCTCAGAAAAAACGAGGACCAACTTCTGGAACAAATGGATGACTTGGGCTTATAAGGCTTCATTTAATAATAAGGCGATCTGGACTTCTATCATAGCTTTTTTGGTTTTCTGTGGAGTTGGTATTTCTATGGTGACAACAAATTATAAGATCGAATCGAATCTACCTATTGGAGCGAAGATTACCAAAGATTATTATTTCTTCGAAGATGAATTCGTAGGTTTCAGACCAGTAGAAGTCGCTGTAACTACAGATGGAAATATTTATGATTATGAAATCATGAAGGAAATCAATAAGGTCGAAGAAAAATTCAAAGAAGATGGTCATTTTAAAGCCATTCGATCTCAGACAATGGTCTATAAGAGTATTGCCCAGATGTATGGTGGAAATAATCACGATAATTATAAGTTTCCTGAAACGGAAGCAGAGTATAATAAGTACAAAGAGATCGCCGCTAAGATACCTAAGTTGAGCAATAATATTTTAGTAGGAAAGAACGCCAAAAAGGCAAGGGTTATTTCAAGAATGAATGATGTAGGAGCGGATAGTGTGAAAGTTATTGTAGAAAATCTGGATACTTGGATTAATCAAAATACAGACACCAGTCTGGTTAACTTTAATGTTACCGGGACAGCTATGTTGCTGGATAAAAATGTTGAATATGCGAGGAGGAGCTTGTTAACAGGATTAGCGATAGCAATCATCATTGTAGGATTCTTAATGGCCTTGCTATTTAAAAATTGGAGGTACTTAATCATAGCGCTTGTTCCTAATATCTTCCCACTTCTATTTGCAGGAGCGATCCTCGGATTTTTGAATATAGAATTAGAGGCTGGAATTACCATTGTATTTGCCATCATATTCGGAATAGCAGTAGATGATAGTATTCATTTTCTGAGTCGGTTTAAAATTGGTCAAGTGAATGGTATGTCAGTAGAAGAGTCGTTAAAGAATACATTTTTAGAAACAGGAAAAGCCATCTGCATAACAAGTATCATTCTCTTTTTTGGATTTATGGTCTTGCTGTTTTCAGTTCATCCACCAAGCAAATCGATAGGAATTCTTATTGGAATAACTCTAGTCACAGCATTATTAAGCGATTTATTTATCATACCTTTGATGATAAGATTATTAATAAAGCGTTAATAATGGATAAGTAATTTTATCAGAAGCCATAAGAATTATCAGATTTGAATTAAGAATCTTACAAGACTAGCAGCGCTAATTCAAGAGATTTTTAAGAAAAGAAGATGATTCAGATTGTTTTTATGGCAGGTGACATTTCTAAATCCATCTACTTCGTTAATTTTCATCCGATTTAGTTCCACTAAACCGAATAAAAATTGCCTCGAATATGGAATTATTAATGCCATCTGATTTTATTCCTTTATCCATTTTTAACGTTAATAAAAAAGCCACAAAATGAACACTAGTTTTTTAAAAAAATTAGGCCTTAAAAAGTCAAATGAAGGAACTTGGACTGGTCAGAAGTCCATCGGAACTGCAACTGAATATCTGGAATCTTACTCTCCTGTAGATGGGACATTAATCGGAAAAGTAGGTGTCACTTCTGAAAAGGATTATGCTAAAGTTGTAAGAAAAGCGGAAGCAGCATTTATTAAATGGAGAGCTGTGCCTGCTCCTCAGCGAGGAGAAGTTATAAGGCAATATGGAAACGAGCTAAGAACACACAAAGATGCACTAGGTAGATTAGTGAGTTATGAAATGGGAAAGAGCCTGCAAGAAGGTTGGGGAGAAGTTCAGGAAATGATAGACATCTGTGATTTTGCAGTTGGCCTTTCTAGACAGTTATATGGATTGAGTATGCATTCTGAGCGTCCTGGACACAGAATGTATGAACAATGGCATCCACTTGGGATCGTTGGTATAATCAGTGCTTTTAATTTCCCAGTTGCCGTTTGGTCTTGGAATGCTATGATCGCCATGGTTTGTGGAGATGTATGCATATGGAAGGCAAGTGAGAAAACGCCACTATGTGCGATTGCTTGTAATAACATCCTTCAGAAAGTATTAAAAGAAAATAAAGTCCCAGAAGGCGTAAGTTCTATCATTAATGGAGACTATAAAGTAGGTGAATTTATGACCTATGACAGCAGAATTCCATTGATTTCAGCAACTGGAAGTACTAGAATGGGTAAGATAGTAGGAGCAACAGTGGCTTCTAGACTGGGTAAAAGTTTATTAGAATTAGGAGGAAATAATGCGATCATTGTTACTCCGAACTCAGACCTTAGTGTTGTGTTGGCTGGTGCAGTATTCGGTGCAGTAGGAACTTGTGGACAGCGTTGTACTTCTACCAGAAGATTAATTATTCATGAATCGATCTATGATAAGGTCAAAGCTCAATTAAAGAAAGCTTACAAGCAGTTGAAAATTGGTAATCCTTTAGATCCAGCAATGCATGTAGGTCCATTAATTGATAAAGATTCTGTGAATGCTTATTTAGATTCACTAGACGCTATTAAAGAGCAAGGAGGTAAAATGCTTGTTGCTGGTGGAGTTTTGAAAGGTGAAGAATATACTTCAGGCTGTTATGTGAAACCATGTATAGCAGAAGTTGAAAATAGCTACAAGATCGTTCAGCATGAAACATTTGCGCCGATTCTTTATGTAATGAAATATAGCACATTAGATGAAGCTATCGCAATGCAGAATGATGTTCCACAAGGTCTTTCTTCAGCAATTATGACAAATAACCTGAAAGAAGCAGAATTTTTCTTGTCCAATGCAGGATCTGATTGCGGAATTGCTAATGTCAATATAGGAACAAGTGGTGCCGAAATAGGCGGTGCTTTCGGAGGTGAAAAAGAAACAGGTGGAGGAAGAGAAAGTGGCTCTGATGCTTGGAAAGCATATATGAGAAGACAGACTAATACAATTAATTATAGTGATACACTACCTTTAGCGCAAGGAATCAAGTTTGATTTATAGGTAGCATTTTTTGTATGTCAATTTATAAAGGACTCATGGTTTTACGTTTAGTAAAGCTATGAGTTTTTTTTGTGGGCGAGTTTATTCGCTGAAGGAGGCTTAAGATGTTTCCTTACGATAAATATATGCATAAAAAAAGCCCGTCGATTAATCGACAGGCCTATATCATTTAAGATTTAAATGAGCTTATATCACTGAGACATTCACTGCATTCAATCCTTTTTGTCCTTCTTCGACATCATAAGAGACTTTATCTCCTTCATAGATAGTACTACCATCTAAACCATTAGCATGAACAAAAACGTCCTTTCCACCATCTTCTGGTGTAATAAATCCAAACCCTTTGCTGTCATTAAAAAACTTAACTGTACCGTTATTCATTGTAAAAATATATAATTTTAAAATGGCGAATTATTAGATTAATAACCCTACCACCACCATTAACCCTTATTTTAGAATAAAGTTCCATTGTTTGAAAATTAACTGAAATATATTGAAACATTGCGCATTTTATCCGCAAGAAGCATGACCATTTATCTAAGATTTTATGCGCTATCCTGTCTAGAAGGTTATAGGCATTTACAAAAATATTTTACATTTTATTCTGAAAATAGAAGCTACAAATCTTAGCTAAGTATGATGCTAATAGTCATTTTGTTTTAAAAGGAATTTAATGTCTATATTTAAAGGGTAGTTTCGCCATTAATTACCATATCTATCTCAATGAAGACACCTGCAATTATCAAAAAAGATAATTTATTAACAGAGGAAATTGAAAATGTTAATTGGTTTTTAAGGTATTTATTATTGCTCTTCATCACAAATCTAGTATTTACAATTCAGCACCTCTACCTTGAACTCAATTTATATAGTCAATTAATCTATGCGGTCTCCTTTACTATCTTTTTTCAAATATTAGGTCAACTTTCAGTATTGATAATTTATCTTTTTAAAAAATTAAAATTATCACGAAGTAAGATACATGGTAAATCAGAATCACTTGCTTTCATTGGTGGCTTCTACGCTTTATTTATCTGTCTTTTTTTGAATCTATTTCTCGTTATATACAATGTTTATAGATGATAGGATGTAACAAATAATTAATGGTAACGATTTTAAAATTACAAGCTCCTCATAGTTATTGATCTTATTTAACAATGTTTAATTCTTAGTTAAGTCATGTAAAGCTATATCACCCAACATTTTTTCCATTTTTCATGTTAACGTACACCTAATTCTAAATTAGATCATTAGAAGTTGGAGATAAGTCCTCATAAATCAAAATAAATTTTTAGCTTTATAACCATAGAAATATTATGATGAGCTTTGATTTTTCAGTTTTTGTTGGGCGGTTTCACCCTTTGTTTGTGCACCTGCCAATTGGTATGATAATTATTACACTTGTTCTCGAGTTAATCGGAAAAACTGGTAAAAATACTTTGGCCTGGATGTGGTTGATTTCATTTGCTAGTGCACTTTTTTCCATTTTTACGGGATGGCAGCTTTCTATAGGATCTAGTTATCCCGAAAACCAACTTTTCTGGCACAAGTGGCTCGGCATCTCTGTAGCGGCCATTTCCTTTTTGCTTTGGGCAATCACTAAATTTGTTGAAAAACGGAAGAATCTATTTTCTGGGGCCTTAAAAGTTGGACTAATTGTTCTGCTTTCATTAGGTGGGCATATCGGTGGTCAATTAACGCATGGAAATGATTATTTAGTAGAGGCGGCTCCAGGCTTTATAAAAAGTATAGCGGGATATAATCCACCGGAGGCTGTAGATTTGTCAGGGATAGAACCAGATTCCATTACTACTTATGAACATTTGATTTATCCATTCTTAGAGCAAAAGTGTGCGAAATGTCACAATGAGAAATCTATGAGTGGAAATCTAGATATCACTTCTGTTGAAAAACTACTGGAAGGTGGAGATGGAGGTGAAGTTGTGATTCCGGGAGATGTTGACGAAAGTGAATTGTTCAGAAGAGTTACATTGAACCAGAATAATGTGAAATTCATGCCAACTAATGGCGTTCCACTGACCTATTACGAGATGGCGTTGCTGAAATGGTGGATAGAAAATGGTGCACATTTTAAAGAGCAAACTGCGACTATTAAAATGCCTGCAGAAATAATGACAGGTATTAATAAACTTTACAAGATAGATTTCACTCCGAAACCTTGGTATGAGAAAGAATCTGGGCCTAAGATAGATACGATGGCTTTAGAGGCGTTCGCTCAAGGAGGGTTTAAGGTATCAGGAATGTCCAAAAGCGATAACTATTTAGAAGTAAGTCCACTTGGAACGGATTTAGGAAGCCCGATCGATTTCGGTCCATTGAAAGAGAACATTATTATTTTGGACTTGAAGAATACCGAAATATCTGATGCCAATTTCGAGAAGTTGTCTGAACTGAAAAACTTAATTCGCCTTCAACTGAATGGATCGAATACAGAAACAGAAGACTTATTAAAGATAGCTCCTCTGCCACGTTTAGAATCTATTAATCTATATGGCACAAGTATCGATGATGGAGCTTTAGATTATCTAGCGTCTTTCCCTTCACTTAAGAGAATTTATACTTGGCAGACACAAGTAACACCAGAAGGCATTGCTGCATTGCAAGGCAAACGTCCGGATATTTCTGTTGAAAATGGGATTAATTAAAGCTTAAAGCGAAAAAGGAAAGTGTTGATTTTCTTCAAGAAAAAGCACTTGATAGAATCACCTAAAGTTGAGCCTATCAATGTGCTGTAGTTAACAGGTGATTCTGCTTTAAAAATAAACATAAGCTTTCGCTGGTGATCGAACATGTCCGCTAGTATTCGGAAAAGTTCTAAAGATGAGACTATGAATTTTTTTTCCAGAAAAGACCTTACCCATTTCTGCCATCACGCATAGCTCTGCTTAAAATGCAACAGGTCGAAGTAAGGTTTAAAGCAACACTTTTGGTGGAGCAATGCGAGATGATGAAAAGTGTTGTTTTTTTCATGATGTTTAAATCTCGCATTAAAGTGTCATTGCCTGAAATAAGTTGACCACAAATTAAAAGAATTATGAGTGGAAAACAACATTCTGGATTAAATCAGACAGAGCGGCAACGTCGAAGATTTAGTGAAACGTTTAAGAAAAAAAAGGTCAA
>NZ_JAJNKA010000021.1 GCF_021533215.1 Portibacter lacus
AATGACTTTAATTCCGAAGCATCAGAACTGAAATTGTGAAGGCTCGAAGATTGCGAATCAATGAGCCTTTGCTCAAAGCAGCCCTTTTTTTTCTAATCTCTTGTCACCATAGAGACTAGTAGAAGATCTAGTTTTCATTATTTATACTTTTTAGTCCTCACTAAATATATAAAAAATTTATAATATATAAAAAGATGTGTCCTAATGACAGCGCATACCGCGAGGAAGTTTTACTTGAATCTAAGATTTTTCGGACTTAATTCAAACCTTACACTTTCCAGCTTTCTCGCTATAGCTTTTCTACAAGTGTCCGTACTCAAAGTGAGTGAACCGCGAAAGCGGATGGGATGGCATGTTATTCCATTCCTTTCCTATCAAAATTATACTTTGTAATCCTTTCCTAATCAGCTTTTAAAACCCTGCGTTTCCTGGGGTACGTGGGAATGGAATAACATCCCTTATATTCCCCATTCCTGTCAAAAACAAGATCATTCTCGCAAATCCTAGGCCATACCCTGCATGTGGACAAGTACCGAAACGCCTTGTATCCAGATACCAAGACATTTCCTCTGGTGAAATATCCTGCGCTTCCATCTTTCCTTTCAATACTTCATAACGCTCCTCTCTCACTGAACCTCCAACGATCTCACCGATTCCAGGAAACAAGATATCCATTGCCGCTACTGTCTTTTCATCTTCGTTCAATCTCATATAAAACGCCTTGATCGACGCTGGATAATCCGTTAATATAACTGGTTTCTTAAAGTGCTTTTCAACCAAGTAACGCTCGTGCTCCGATTGTAAATCAGCGCCCCATTCATCAATTGGGAATTTGAATTTTTTCTTCTTATTAGGCTTAGAATTTCTCAATATTTCTATCGCCTCTGTATATGTTAATCTGACAAAATCATTGTCAAGACAAAACTCTAGCTTTTCCTTTAATGGCATCGGAGATCTTTCCGCCATTGGCTTAGATTTCTCCTCATCTAATAACCTCTTCTCTAAGAACTCAATATCGTCAGCACAATGTTCCAATGCATATTTGACAATATACTTAAGCATTTCTTCTGCGAGATCCATATTCTCTTGCAAGCCAGCAAATGCTATTTCTGGTTCGATCATCCAGAATTCTGCTAGGTGTCTTGAAGTATTTGAATTCTCAGCTCTGAACGTTGGACCAAAAGTATATACATCCGAAAATGCTAGTGCTCCCAGCTCAGCCTCTAATTGACCTGAAACTGTTAGATTTGTTTCTTTTCCAAAAAAGTCTTTCTTGTAGTCAATTTTTCCATCTTCTGTTAGTGGAGCTTCGTTCGGCTCGAAAGTCGTTACCCGAAACATTTCTCCAGCACCTTCCGCATCTGAACCGGTGATGATCGGAGAATGGAGATATACAAAGCCTTTATCATTAAAAAACTGATGAATAGCGAACGCCGCAGCATGTCTTATTCTGAAAATAGCTCCGAAAGTATTGGTTCTGAATCTGAGATGGGAGATTTCCCGAAGAAATTCCATGCTATGCTTTTTCGGCTGTAATGGATATTTTTCTGGATCAGCATCGCCATAAATTGTAATCTCATTTGCCACAATTTCTACACTCTGTCCCTTGCCTTGTGATTCTACTAATTCGCCAACAATTCCAACAGCAGCACCGACCGTAAGCCTTTTCCGAGTAGCATCATCAAACTTATCTAATGCAGCAACAGCTTGGATGGTTTTTACCGTAGATCCATCATTGATGGCGATAAATTGATTATTTCTAAAAGACCTAACCCAACCCTTTACACAGACTTGTTGACCAGTTTCTTGTGAGGCAAGTAATGCCTTAATTTTCGTGCGCTTCATCGATGAAATTATTTTTGAAGACGCGAAGTTAATATTTGTATGGTGGGAATTTAAATTTTTCTCAGAATTTCAAGTTTCTGAATATTTGAAGGCAATTAATTCGCGCGAAATAGCAAACTTGTGATATTAGTTATTTGGAGCACCTAGTATTTATCTACTATCCTCTCATTTTATCAATAATGTCATTAGCTTGTTTTGCTTCTTCTGCTGATATGTTATCAGAAATTCTAACCTCGAACACTTCTTTTATTCTTGGATTTAATCTTTCCAATAAATCAATTCCTTTTTCTGTAATGGATAAGTCCATTTTTCTTCTGTTCGAAGGACAAATTCTACGACCAATAATTTCTTTAGAAACCAAGCGATCTAACAATCTAGTAAGATCTGACTTCTTATTAAGCATCACTTTTTTAACATCTTGGGGCGAAACTGGATTTGGATGAGCACCTTTCAGAATCCTAAGAATGTTATACTGAGGCATGGTCAACTGCTCTTTAGCCATTGTATCCTTAAGTGGTTTTTCTATCCAACTATAAGTATACATCAGATTCAGAATTAATTTCTGATGTTCTGAATTAAATGTCTTTTGATTTATTTCTTCTTCTAGTCTCATACTTTTTTTAAAAAAAGTGCATCGCAGTAAACTTTAAGAATAGCTGCGATGCAAAGATGTTAATTCTATTATTTATTTAACGACTAACTTCACGTCTAAGTCAAACTCGTCATAAATTGTTTTGTCACCTAAGCCTGAAAAGAAACTTCCAGATCCATATTTTACATTATAAGAAGATCTATCCACTTTAATTGAAGCAGTAGCCACTTTTTTATCACCTTCTTCTTTTACATTTGCATAAAAAGTGATTGGTTCAGTAGTTTCTTTAATAGTAAGATCACCATATACTTTGTAATCACCAGGTGTTCCTTTAGGTGCAACTTTAGTTATTACTAGATTAGCTGTAGGATATTTCTCTACACCAAAAAAGTCATCAGATTTCAAGTGACCGTCTAATTTACCTTTCCACTCTCCTTCTAAATCTGTAGACCCTAATGTTGCCATGTCAATTGCAAAATTTCCGCCAGTCAAAGCTCCATCAGTAAATTCAAGGTTTCCTTCTTTTAACATTACAGTCCCAGTATGTGAACCCGTAACTTTATAACCTTTCCATGTTATTTCACTTTCCATTACATCTGCAGAAAGTGTTTCAATGATCACATTCGTGAACGAAAATGCTACAAATGCTGTAGCTGCCAAAAACATTAAAAATCCTTTTTTCATTTTACTTTAAATTTTATTTCTTTAATAAATACCGTACTAAACGATTGTTAACACAAACATAAGTTGTTTTAACCAATATTTGTTGTTAACAAGTGTTAATATTTTTATAAAATTTTTGTTTCCGTGTTTTTTTCTAACTTATCTAAAGAAATATTAAGCTAAATCATTCCTAAACACCTATAAAATAGAAGAATGTCTTCCTAAAAATTAAAAAGCTGAACGATGATTCCACCGCCCAGCTTTTTTATAATATTTAGATTTTTACAACTTATATCCTTATATGTACATGTTAATGATTCGCTCATAAAGCTCCTGGCGGCCACTTATTTGCTTCGGCTCTCCTGATTTTAAAGCTATTTCTCGCAAAGCTTCAAAACTTAATTCACCCTTTTCAAATTTTGCTCCGTCACCTGCATCAAATGAGCTGTACCTTTCTTTTCTCAATGGCTTGTACTGAGAATTTTCTAAAATATCACTTGCAATTTCAGCTGCTCTTGCGAAATTGTCCATTCCACTAATATGTGCAATAAACATATCTTCCATATCTGTAGAGTTTCTTCTCACCTTAGCATCAAAATTTACTCCACCTGTAAGAGGTTCTGATTCTAACAAGACCAACATCGCTTGTGTTAACTCCATAAGGTCAACTGGAAATTGATCCGTATCCCAACCATTCTGATAGTCACCACGATTAGCATCTATACTTCCCAAAACTCCTGAATCAGCAGAAACCTGAAGTTCATGTTCGAAAGTATGTGACGCCAACGTTGCATGATTTACCTCGATGTTGAGTTTGAAATCATTCATCAGGTCATGCTCCTGCAGAAAAGCAATACATGTCGCTGCATCAAAATCATACTGATGTTTAGATGGCTCCATTGGTTTCGGCTCAATTAAAAAAGTCCCTTCGAAACCATTCTTTCTAGCATAATCTCTAGCTTTCTTTAAGAAGGTAGCTAAGTGTTGCTTTTCTCTCTTCATATCTGTGTTCAGCAAACTCATATATCCTTCTCTACCTCCCCAGAACACATAATTTTGACCACCTAATTTGATCGTCGCATCTATAGAATTCTTCACTTGAACAGCACCTCTAGCAACAACATTGAAATCAGGATTGGTTGCTGCTCCATTCATATATCTTGGATTAGAAAATAAATTGGCAGTTCCCCACAACAACTTAATCCCTGTTTCCTCTTGCTTTTGAAGAGCATAATCCGTGATGAATTGCATTCTTTTTTCATATTCCCCAATCGTATCACCTTCATCTATCAGATCCACATCATGAAAACAGTAGTAAGGAACTCCTAACTTACTGATGAATTCGAAAGCTGCATCCATTTTATCAGTCGCTCTTTGGTAAGCATCACCGCTATTATCCCATTCTAGAATTCTAGTTCCTGGGCCAAATGGATCAGCACCTGTTCCGCAGAAGCTATGCCAGTATGAAACAGCGAATTTGAAAAGCTCTTTCATGGGCTTACCCTGAATGCTTTTATTTTCATCATAGTGCGTGAATGCCATTGGGTTCTTAGAAGACGAACCTTCGAAAGGTATCTTTCCTACCGAAGGAAAATAAGTTTTACTCATAACAGTTATTTTTTTAATTTTTTATTGGTCAATGTATTTTTCCATTCAACATATAAAGCAGGATAGGGCGAATCTGCCATTGGTCCATAAGATTTTATCACATTCAAGTTTGAAAAAGCTTCTTCCTTCGTTAGAACATTTCCACCTATTAACGCGCCTCTAGCAGCACCCACTGCTCCGTCAGTATTGTACAATTCAATTTCTACATTTACTAAATCCGCTAACGTTTGAGCAAACAAGTCACTCAAAAACATATTAGCATGTCCAGCTTTTATTTTATGAATCGTTATATTTTTTTCAGAAAATGCTTCCATTCCGTAAGCGAAAGAAAAAGCTATTCCTTCTTGCACCGCTCTTGCGAAATGTTCTCTCTGATGCATATTATAATTAAGCCCTTCTATAGACGCTTCTATGTTTTCATTTCCTAGCATTCTTTCTGCTCCATTCCCAAATGGATAAAACATCAGCCCGTTTGCTCCTGCTTCTACCTGATGAGCTGCTTCGTTCATAGAAAGGTAATCATCAAATCTAAACTGCTTCTTTACCCAAGCATTAGAAATTCCTACACCATTTATGCATAGTAGCACACCGATTCTATCACTTTCTGTTGAATAATTAACATGAGCAAAACTATTAACCCGCTGTTTCTCATCTACAAAAAGAGAATCAACTACGCCATATACTACTCCTGATGTTCCTGCGGTTGCAGCTATTTCACCTGGTTCTAAAACATTTAAGGATAATGCATTATTCGGCTGGTCTCCTGCCTTATAAGTTATTTTTGCATCTTGACTGATTCCTAATGATTTAGCAACACCCGCATCAATCTTCGTATGCTCCGCAAAACTCGTCTTAAACTCAGGAATTAGTTTCTCATCAAATCCATACTCTTCCAGTAGTTCTTTAGAAACACATTTACCTTTAAAATCCCAAAATACACCCTCAGACAAGCCAGAAATCGAAGTACCAATTTCACCCGATAATTTCATTGCCATATAATCTCCTGGCAACATCACCTTATCGATCTGTTGATAAATGTCAGGCTCATTTTCCTTCACCCATTTCAACTTAGATGCTGTGAAGTTTCCTGGACTATTAAGTAAGCTCTTCAGGCAGTAATCTTCCCCAAGTGCTTCCATTCCTTTTTCTCCAATGGAAACCGCTCTACTGTCGCACCAGATGATCGAAGGTCGAAGGACATCCTGATTCTTATCTACACAAACTAACCCGTGCATCTGATATGAAATACCTATGTGGGAGATCTCACTTAAGATAGAAGCATCTATATTTTTCAAGCACTCTAGAAAAGCGTCCCACCACATGACAGGCTCTTGTTCTGCCCATGATTTCTGAACAGTGATCATCGGCATTTCACTTGGTGGAAACTGAGCATTCGTTATGGCTTCCCCATTCGATGCGTTGACAATAGCAATCTTAACGGAGGAACTTCCTACGTCTATACCTAAGGCATACTTCATTTCTTTTTAAATTTATATAGTTTCGGTGCCCTGTATGGTACAGAATCATCCACATTTCCTGTTTCTTCCAGAACCTTCAAGTTGAGTATTTTTCTACGAAAATTTCTAATATCTTGCTTCTCACCTAAGATCGCTTCATAAAGCTTTTGCATCTGAGTAAGTGTAAATTCTTCCGCAAGCAACTCGTGGCCGATCGGCTTAGTTTCCAAATCTTCTTGTAATTTTTTTATAGCCGACTCAAGCAAGAAGGAATGATCAAATATTAGATTCGGCGTATCCGAAACATCGAACCATTCTACTTTTTTAGCGGCTTTTCCCAATTTCAAGTCATACTTCTGAGGACTTACTAATGCGTAATATCCCACCGTAATGATCCTTCTATAATCAACTCTATTCAAGTTTCCAAAGGTGCCAAATTGATCTACAAAAATATTCTGAATTCCTGTTAATCGATGCAATACATCATAGGGCATTTTTTCTAGGTCAATGTTCTTTTTTATGAAATCTCCTGGCAATGCCCATTCTCCATCTTTAGGGCCACCATGGTGTTGAATCAACAGTACCTTAAGTTTTTCATCTTCGAAACCGAGGATGACACAATCCACCGAAATGGAGTGCATTAATTCATCTTCTGGAGATGGATTCGCTAAAAGTTCAGATTGTGGATGGTATGCCATAATACAAAGATAACAAATATTGTCATTGTGACAATATTCATTTTATGAATTACATATTTTAAGTCAATCCTAGTATTTCCATGTTTCAAATAATTACTTTTGCAGCATGCAGAAAATAGAACATATTGGTATTGCAGTGAAAAATTTGGAAGAAGCAGAATTTAATTATTCTAGACTTCTGAATTCCCAACCATACAAACGAGAAGCTGTAGAAAGTGAAATGGTAACCACTTCTTTTTTCAATAATGGACCGAATAAAATAGAGCTTCTAGAAAGCACTGATCCAGCAAGTCCTATTGCTAAGTTTATCGAAAAAAGGGGCGAAGGTGTCCATCACATAGCATTCGCAGTTACAGATATTAAAGCTGAAATGAAACGACTAAAGGAGGAAGGCTTTAGAGTGCTTAGCGATGAACCGAAACGAGGTGCAGATAATAAATGGGTTTGTTTTGTTCATCCAAAGTCTGCGAACGGTGTATTAATAGAACTCTGCCAAGAAATCCCAGACTAAGTATGGAATGGTATATATATGTAATAGCCGTTGCAGGTGGATTAGTCGCAGGTGTGATTAATACTTTGTCTGGTTTTGGTTCAGCGATAACGCTTACTATTTTATCAGAAATGATGGGACTTCCTGGAAATATCTCTAACGGATCTAACCGGGTGGGTGTAGTTGCGCAAGGTATCAGTGGGAGTTTTGGGTTTTACAAAAATGGCCGTCTAGAAATTAAAAAACATCGATTACTACTTACTTGCTGTTTTATCGGCGCTTTGCTAGGCGTATATGTAGCGCTTAATGTAAGTAATGAACAGTTCAAGACGGTTTTCAAATACCTAATGATTGCTGTGTTTTTCGTTTTATTGATAAAGCCTAAGAGATGGTTAAATCCACCCAATGCAGAAGCAAAGCTGAATCCATGGATCGCGATTCCTCTTTTTCTAGCACTCGGTTTCTATGGAGGTTTTATTCAGATGGGAATGGGTGTTTTCTTTTTATTGATTACCGTATTGGTAGGAAAGTATAATCTTATTGATGCGAATGCCATAAAAGGTTTCACAGTTTTGCTTTACTCAGTAGTCGTACTTGCTATTTTTCACTATAAAGGATTAGTAGACTGGAAGGCTGGAGGAATTATTGCCTTAGGGCAATTAATCGGTGGCTATTTAGCGGCCAATTTTGCTTCTAAATTTCCAAAAGCAGATATCTGGGCATATCGATTGCTAGTGACCATTGTGATTCTTGCAATCTTCAAGCTTTTCGGTGTTTTTGACTATTTATTTTAAAGTTTAGCTAACAGTTCTGTAGCCCTAACCTTATAGGTAGAATCGCCATTCTGGATTTCTAGAAGGTAATTTTTGGATTTTTCTAATTCTCCAGTCTTCAGATAACACAGTGCAGCATACCACTTTGCATCGGTTTTAAAATGATAGTTAGAATCATCCGATAGTGGTAGAAGTATGTTTAATGCTTCGTCGTAATTATATTCTTCCATCGCAATGATTCCCAAGTATAATTTCACCTCAGGACTTGTATTTTCCAAAGTTAAAAACTGTTCTTTCGCATCAAGATAATTGCTTTTCTCATAGGCCAAAAAAGCCAATTTCAAATCATCAGTTTCAGAAACGCCCCTTGTGATAGAGACAACTTTATTAGGCATTTTATGGTAGTATGCTGAATATAGCTGTTGCTCTGAAGATGGTCTGAACATAAATATAGAGGCTGCAATAAGAATCGCAATGGTAGCTGCAACTCCTAAAATATTACGTTTCTTAAGTCTTCTAACTTTATCTAAATTGCGAAACCGAGACTTTAGTTGACTTCGACCGATAATCTTAGCAGATTCAAGAAAGGCATCGGAAAATTCTTTTCCTTCTGCAAATATTTCATCCTGTTTCATAACCCTTATTTTTCCTCGTTAACCAATGTTTTTAGGTTTTTTAAGCATCGAGACTTATGGCTCCTAACAACATTTTCATTTTTATACTTGAATTCTTGCATTAAAGCTTCTATAGAATAAGAATGGTAATAAAACAGAATCAACATCCTTTTGCATCGACCCCCTAGTTTTTCCATTGCCAGCCTTATCATGTCTGACTTTTTATTCGTACTAAAATCCAATTTTACAGCACTCAAATCCAAATTAGCCAGCTGTTCCTTTTCCAAGGAAATCAGTTTAGACTCCTTTTTAATTTTATTATAAATACCATATTTACCAATACTAAAGATGTAAGTCTTTAAGGAACTTGATAATTCTGTCAGTTTTCCATTGATAACATTTTCATAAAACGCTATAATGGTATCTTGATAAACATCACAAAGATCCTCATTGGACATATTGTATTTTTTAGCAAATAAGAAGAACTCGGCTTTATATTCCAAGTAAATTTCATCTAGCACGACAATGCCTTTTTGCTGGAGCGCCGATTTGAAATCTTCTAAATTATTATACCTGCTTCTGTTCATTAATAGAAATGATTTGGGAATTATTAACAAGGTTATATAAAATAGTTAAAAAACTTCAGGCACTACAAGGTAAGAAACTAGACTTATAATCAATAAATATGAACATATAGATTGATAATAGGTTAAGTTTAAATAACTTAAGATAACACAGGAACCTAACCTACATCAATGAAAATGCTCTACTAATCGAAAATTGGGCATAATATGAACGTTTATATCTACTTTTGCGCTTTAATATGACAAACAAATATATAATGAAAAAACTGCTACTATTAATTGCAATATGCTCCATTTCTACTTCTGCTTTTTCACAATTCCCCATGGGTGGTTTTGGAAAGAAAAAAGAAGCGATCAAAGGGTTTATCGCAGGTGAATTAATTGATTCTATTACCAAACAACCTGTTGCCTATGCGACGATCGTATTAAAGAAAGAAGGGAGTGATAAAGAGGTCAATGGTGTATTAAGTGAAGATAATGGAAAGTTCAGACTTTCTGACATTCCTGCTGACAAGTACGATATGTATATTTCTTTCTTGGGCTATGATGAAAAAGTGATACAAGTTGAAACTACACCAGCCAAGCCAGATCTCAATGTAGATCCTATTTTTCTTAAGCCGGCTAATTATGTACTTGATCAAGTAGAAATTACGGACCAGAGAGCTCTAACCGAGATTAAAGTTGACAAGCTCGTATTCAATGCGGAGCAAGATGCTTCGATTTCTGGAGGAGATGCAACGGAAGTTTTAAGAAAAGTACCGCTACTATCTGTTGATTACGATGGTAATGTTTCCTTAAGAGGATCTCAGAATCTAAGAATTCTTATTAATGGAAAGCCATCAGGTATGTTCTCGAGTAACGTAGCTGACGCATTAAAAATGATTCCTGCAGATGAAATTAAGCAAGTCGAAGTAATTACGACACCTTCTGCAAAATATGATGCGGAAGGAGCTGGTGGAATTATTAATATTATCACTAAGAAGAAAACTGCAGATGGATACAGTGGATCGGTAAGTGCTTCTGTAGGAAACAGACAGAACAACGCTACTGCAAGTCTTAATGGTGCGAAGGGTAGATTCGGAGTAAATGCTAACGGGTCTGTATTCTATTCTAATCCAGCTGATGCCATTAACACATTCAAAAGAGTAGATACCATCAACAGCTTACAAAGAGTTCTAGAGCAAAATGGAACCACTAATAATACGCGATTAGGATTTAGAGGAACGGCGGGAATGTTCTATGATTTCAATGCTTATAACAGTTTGAATACTTCCTTCTCGACAAGAGGATTTAGTTTTAATTCTGATGGAACATTAGATGGCTCATTAACCGATCCTATTTTCAATAATGGCTATAATTTCACCAGAACTTCTGGCGGAGTAAATGGAAGATCTGGTTATGATTGGTCTACAGACTACAAAAAGACATTTGAAGAAAAGGATAGAGAATTCACACTTGCATTTCAACTAAGTGGTGATCAGAATGATGCGGACAACAATATTCTTCAGACGTATACAAACGGCATTTTCCCAACACGGGATGAATTAATCTACAATGATGGAGACAACTTAGAAACCACTTTCCAAGCTGATTATGTTCATCCATTTGCGAATGCAATGAAACTAGAAGTAGGTGCGAAAACCGTATTGAGAAATATAGACTCCGATTATACTTATAGCATTAAGAATAATGGAAGTTACCAAATAGACCAAGCTAGATCGAATGCTTTTAATTATAACCAAAATGTTGTTGCAGGTTATGCGTCATTGACCTTTTTAATTAAGAAGTTTTCAGTAATAGCAGGTGTACGTTATGAAAGAACGTCAATAGCAGGAGACTTCGAAGAGGGGCAGGAAACAGTGAAACCAGACCCTTATCAGAATATCCTTCCTAACCTGATTATTTCTAGATCGTTAAAGAATTTCCAAACGTTGAAATTGAGTTACAATCAAAGAATACAGAGACCGAGTTTGATTTATATTAATCCATTTCAGAATAGTGTAGATAGTCTGAATATTCAAGTAGGTAACCCTACTTTAACTCCAGAGATTGTTCATCAAGTAGATCTTTCATACAATACTTTCATCAAAGGTTTTGGAATATTTTCTTCATTGTACTACAAATACACAGAAGATATTATTCAACAATTGCTAGCGATCAATGCTAACGGAGTTGGATTTAACACCTTTGAAAATGTAGGTATAAATAATTCAGTTGGTTTAAACATCTTCGCTACGAAAAATGTGAATGCATTTACCTTGAGAGGTGGGTTCAACTTAGGTACCTTTAATTATAGCTCTAAGTTAGCAGAAGTTGCTGTTACGAATCCAAAAGGATATGAATACAATGTGAATTTCGGAGGAACGGTTAATCTTCCTAAAGACTTTAAAATTGACTTTTTTGGATTCTTTAGATCTCCACGATTTACGATTCAAGGGAAACAACCTAACTTCTCTATCTACGGACTTGGTATTAAGAAAGAATTTCCAAAAATTAAAGCAAGCTTAGGGATTAGAGTGATCGAACCATTTAATGAATACAAGTACTTTAATTCTAATCAAAGTGGAAATGGATTCAACCTAGAAAGTAGCTTCGGAATACCTTTCCGTTCTGTGGGTGTAAGTTTTGATTACCGATTTGGAAACTTGAAATTCAAAGAAAGAAAGACTTCCATCAAGAATAATGACTTGTTACAAGGAGGTGATGGTCAGCAACAAGGCGGTGGAGCCACAGGTGGCGGAAACTAGTCAAAACTAGATCATTAAGAAATTATAAAACCTGTGTAGAATTAACGTTCTGCACAGGTTTTTTTACTTAATGAGACTTTACGCTCAAGTATGATATTCCTTTACTTAGCATCCATTAATTCTTCGAAGTCATTAGGAAATACAAAGACTGAAACCTTATCTACAAGATCTGCATAGGCTAATGCTGTATTCAACTGAATGAAGTATTTATAGTCTTTTTTGGACTTCAGAATGAGAATTATTCCAGGTTTCCTATTCGTCTGAACAGCATACCATAAAGCTTGACCTATCGATTCCTTCCACTTATTCGCCAGTCGATTTCGAATGCATATTCTTCCGTCAGAAGATCTATTCGTCCACTTTCCACTGAATATTCTCTTTCACCACCGATGAGCTCTTGAATATAATCAGAATAGTCACCTTCAGAATAAGATTGAGATTGGCCAAGTAAATTTGTTGCGACGAAAACGAGTATAGAGAATAGACCTAGCTTAAAGAATGTTACCTGCATAATCGTAATTGATTTGTAGTCATTGAGGCAATTCAAGTGAGAAAAATTGACCTAAATAAATAGCCTATTTTTCTGCGTTCACTATTTTTAATTCCAGACTATTAATACCCATCAGTGGCTCTACTCTATTAAATTGTTCTATCTCAATGATGTGCTTACCAGCCTCTTTGAAGAACACTCTATTTTGGAGTAAAATGCTTACCGTACAATTGGTACCAGAGCACTTGCCTTCCCATTGATCAAGATCATCAGCTAACTGAAGTGAAACTTGATCTGTAATTTTTTCTCCTGATGGAAATGTGGTGTGAATCTTAACGTATGTATTCTCATATACGTAATCAATAGAGTGATCCACATCTAAGATAAGATCGAAATATGTTTCTAAATCATCAACATTAAATTCGAACGTAGCGGGCGTGTCATACTCCCATCCACTACTAGGAATAGCATAGGATTGCTTGTAATAAACATCGTTATTACAAGCAATCAAAAATACAAGAAGAGAAAAACCTATCCATTTTCTCACTTGAAATAATCTTTCATTTTTTCAAAAAATCCTTTTTCTGACTTACCAGGCATTGGCTTGAAATTAGGCATATCTCGCAATCTCTCCATCAGCTCCTTTTCCTCTGCATTCATCGTCTTAGGTGTCCAAAGATTCACATGAATCAGCTGGTCTCCCTTACCATAATCCTGAACAGAAGGTAATCCTTTCCCTCTTAATCTCAAGATCTTTCCTGCTTGAGTTCCTGCTGGAATTTTAATCTTCACTTTTCCACCTAAGGTCGGTACTTCTACTGAAGTTCCAAGTGCCGCGTCTGCAAAGTTCAAGAATAAATCGTAGATGATGTTCTGACCATCTCTTGCTAAATCTTCATCTTCTTTAACTTCGATGCTGATTAACAAGTCACCTGAAGGACCACCGTTTTTACCAGCGTTACCTTTTCCTCTCATCGACAATTGCATGCCATCTTCTACTCCTGCAGGGATATCTATTTCCAGTGTTTCACTTTCATAGTTTCTTCCCTCACCTTTACAAGTGTTACAGTTAGCAGTGATCACTTGACCTGTTCCAGAACAGGTAGGACAAGCTGTTGTTGTCTGCATATGACCTAAGAAAGTACTTCTTACTTGTCTTACATATCCACTACCTTGACATGTTCCACATGTTTTCTGCGAAGAGCTATCTTTCGCTCCACTTCCACTACAAGTCTTACAACTTACTTGTTTCTTTACCTTAATTTTTTTCGTGACTCCTGCTTCTACTTCTTGGAGGGATAAAGAAACCTTAATTCTAAGGTTAGACCCTTTCTGGCCTCTAGCTCTAGTCCTTGAGCCACCTCCTCCACCACCGAAAAAAGATTCAAAAGGACTTCCACCATCACCGAATATATCTCCAAACTGAGAAAAAATATCTTCTACAGTTCTTCCGCCACCTCCGCCGAAGCCTCCATTATTGCTTACACCAGCATGGCCGAATCTATCATATCTAGCCTTCTTATCTTCATCACTTAAAACTTCATAAGCCTCTGCTGCTTCTTTGAACTTTTCTTCAGCTTCCTTATTCCCAGGGTTCTTATCCGGGTGAAACTGCATAGCAATTTTCCTATATGCTTTCTTTATTGTTCCAGTATCAGCTGACTTATCAACGCCTAGAATTTCGTAAAAATCTCGTTTTGCCATATTTCTTTATTCTCCTACTACAACTTTAGGATGTCTAATAATCTTATCATTTAACGTATAACCAGTGGTTACCGTATCTATGATTTTACCTTTCATGTCTTCAGTTGGTGCCGGAATTTTAGTAATAGCCTCATGAAACTCAGGATTAAATTCTTTTCCAGTAGACTCCATCGCTTGAAGACCTTTCGCTTTCAGTGTATTAAAAAGCTTATTATACACTAAAGAAACACCTTCGCTGAATGGCTCTGTAGAACTTTCATCTTCAGCACTTTGCTTAGCTCGTGCAAAATCATCAAGAACAGGTAACAAGTCTTCAATCGTATCTTGTGCTGCACTTTTCATGTAATCAAGGCGCTCCTTAATGCTTCTTTTCTTGTAATTATCAAATTCCGCAAACAGCCTAAGGTATTTGTCTTTAGCTTCCGCTAATTCGATTTCTTTCTCTTCCAATTCTTTTTTCAATTTACTATCCTTCTTAGCGCCCCAGCCTTTTCTTGGCTTTTCTTCCACGACTTCTTCCTTTCTTTCTTCTTCGTTTTCCAGATCTTCTATTTTATTTGTCATCATTTATAACGATTAATGTTCAACTCTAATCAATGGCAATATTTTTGCCATGTGCAATAACTTGTCAATTTGGCAGAAAATGTCAGATTCTGTCTGCCAATAATCGATCTAATATGTCTATTGTGGCATTTACAGAAATAATTTTCCCCTTTTCGTTTAGTAGATACTTCGTTGGAATTTCTCTTACCCCGAACTCTTTAGCAATAGGTGAAGAAAATCGATCCAGCTGAACAATGTGGTATGGCCAGATCAGTTTATCCATTTCGATCGCTCTCTTCCACTTTGATTCGTCTGTTTCGATAGCAATACTCACCACCTCAAATCCCGACGCATTTTTAAATTCCTGATCGTGATACTTCTCATATAATTTGACCAATGATGGGTTCTCTTTTCGACAAGGTCCACACCAACTTCCCCAAAAATCAACTAAAACATACTTGCCTGATAACTCATCTATATTAAATTCTTTTCCGTCAATGAGTGTCGCTTCTATCTTCGGAATATCTTCTCCATTCCTGAATTTGGGCTTCATATAAAAATACCGAACAAGTGCATAAATTGCAAAACCTGCAATTAGTGCTATAAATAATTTATTATTCATCTAGTTATTTTATATTTTAAAGCAAATTAACGAACAATAGTTCTAAGAAAAGCATTCAACTCGTAAAGATCTATATTTATATAGGTTGATATTTAATTTTTTAACGTATTTAAATTTTTAAAATAATGGCAATATTGAAAGTGATAGAAGTACTATCAAGCTCAAAAGAAAGTTGGGAAGACGCAACAAAGAAAGCAGTAAAGAAAGCTTCTAAATCAGTAAAGAATATTCGATCTGCATATGTGAATGAAATGACAACTGTCGTTACAGATGGAGAAGTTACTGACTTTAGAGTCAATGTAAAAATTACTTTCGAGATCGATTAGTCTTCATTACAAGAAAATCAACATTGGGTAATGTGAATTACCTGAAAGATGCCTTATGTGCATCATCTCAAAAATAAAGAACCTTTAAACCTAGTGTTTAAGGGTTTTTTTTGGAGCATTTTACTATTTTAACATCATGAAATACACCATACTACTTTTCGCTTTTTGTTTGCTCATTTTTTCTTGCCAACAATCAGTTCCTGACAATGCTAGCTTTACCATAGTTCCTTCTCCCCAAAAGATGCTTTTACAGGGAAGTTCTAGTCTCAATCCTGAAAGCATTAATTCCTATTATTCAGAAAACAATGAAACCGTTCGAGGAATTGCTAAGCTTTTCAAAAAAATAGAAAATGAAAAAGATAGTCCAGTAAAAATCACTATCGATGATGCTTCTAATATTAATACAGAAGGCTACCATTTAAAAATTGACAATGAAAAAATATCTATAACTGCTAAAGATAATGCCGGTGCTATGTATGGGTTAATAACTCTTTCCCAACTTATTCAAGATGCCGTAGATCAGAATGTAAACCTACCGATGGTAGATATAGAGGACTTTCCTTTATTAGCTTATCGTGCAATCCACCTTGATGTAAAGCACCATATGGAAACCTTGGATTATTATTATGAATTAATGGATCGACTGGCAGCATACAAGATAAATGGCATCATTGCCGAAGTAGAGGACAAAATCAAGTATGTAAGACAACCTAAAGTTGCTTCCGAAGATGCACTAACCATAGAAGAGTGGGAGAAACTAAGTAAATATGCCAAAGAAAGAAATATAGAAATCAGTCCACTGGTTCAAGGAATCGGTCATGCCTCCTTCGTTCTTAAACACGATGAATATCGCGAATTAAGAGACGATCCTGAAAGTGACTGGGCATTTAATCCGTTAGATCCGAAGACATACGAAGTTCAGTTTGATTTGTATCTGGATGCGCTAGAAGCACTACCAGATGGAAAATACCTACACATCGGAGGTGATGAAGTACACACTTCTGGTCGCCAAAGTGAAAAATCGGCATTAGAGTTACAATTAATATGGCTCGATAAGGTCTGTAAGTTTGCAGAAGAACAAGGAAGAATTCCTATTTTCTGGGATGATATGCCGCTAAAACATGCGAATGTATATCGCCCAATGTTTGATAGGAATATTTCACCAGAAAAGGTGGATAGTATCTGGGAAACCAATGAGCATGAGCTTGTGAAGTTTATAGACAAATTTCCAAAGAACTGCGTCTACATGCGATGGAATTACCAAACCCCAGAAACCTACGGAAACCTAAAAGCCATGGAGTGGTTTTCTTCACATGGTTTCCAAGTAATGGGCGCAACGGCAGGCCAGACCAGATGGTCATTAATGCCGCAAAACGAAGGAAATATTTCTAATATTAGATCTTTCGCGCTTTCTTCGATTGAAAAAAACTTAGATGGGTTATTATTAACCCTTTGGGATGATGATTCACCACATTTCGAGCTTTACATCAGAGGGATTATCGCCTTTTCTGAATATACATGGTCTGGGGACCAAAGAACTAAAGAGGAATTCAAGGAAGCTTATCGACAACGAACATTTGGCTCTGAATTTTCAGGCAATGAATATGCCTTTATCGATCGACTAGAAGGCCCCGTCGCTCACTGGAAAAATGCACTGCTTATCGAAGGGAAACAAAGAAATCAACTGCGAAAACTGGAAGATCCATTGAGCGAAGCGTCTATAGAATTGCCTAGTAAAAATGCGAAAGGAGAATGGGCTAAGAAGCATGAGAAACGGTTAGAAAATGCTCGAAAACAATTAGCCGAATTAGACACCGTGGAACAAAGAATCGCGCTACTAAAAAAAGAGTCTAATCGAAATCCTTACACCTTAGAAATGTATGAACAGGTTACTAAATTGGTACAGTTTTCCTATGAAGGATTACTGAAATTAGAGACTTATGATCTGGCCACTGGAGATACTGAAAATGCAGCACTAGAAGACATCAAAAAAATGAATACGGACTTCGATGAATTACGTGAAAAACTAGAAACAGTCTATGCTAAAGCAAGGGTTCTTAACAAACCTGCTAACTATATCTTAGACCAAGATCACCATACTCACAATGCGAACCAATCTTTAAATTTCGACTGGCAATTTTATCCAGAGATGTTATTATTAGAAAAAATTCAAACCATAGAATAAGTGAACATCAGATCTATTTTTACCATTTTATTTCTCGCCTTAGCTTATCTAGGAAATGCTCAGTGGTACGATCCCTCTGAATATCTAGAAGGGCAAGCTTGGCCAGATGAAACAAAAAGTACCTATGATCGCTTACCTGCTAGAGCAGAAGGTTCTGTAGCTGGAGATGTCTGGGGCAATTCCTTGAGATCCGCAGGCCTAATGGTTCGTTTTCGATCCAATGCTAAAAATATTGTGATCAGATATGGCGTATCAGATAAGAATTTCGGAATGAATCACATGCCTGCCACTGGAAAGAGTGGAGTAGATCTCTATGCTATCGATAGCGACGGTAAAGAGCTCTGGTGCGCAGGACGCCGTTCCTTTTCCGATACGATCGTATACCGTTTCAATCACTTAAACCCGAATGACAGATATCATAAAAAGGGACGGGAATATCGCTTATACTTACCTTTGTACAATCATGTAGAGTGGATGGAAATCGGTGTAGACGATGGAGATTATTTTGAATTTGTAAGTCCTAGACCAGAGAAACCCATCGTGGTTTATGGAACGTCTATCGCTCAAGGAGCATGTGCATTAAGACCAGGTATGGCGTGGACTGCGATCGTTGGTCGAGCAATGGATAGGCCACTGATCAACCTTGGATTTAGTGGATCTGGAAGACTAGAGCAACCAGTACTCGACTTAATAGCAGAAATCGATGCGAAAGTCTATGTTTTAGACTGCCTACCTAATCTAAGTCTTACGGCATGGGAAAAATATAAAATTAAAAGTGACCAGGATCTTATAGACCGTGTTCTTAATGCTGTTCGGTTTTTAAAATCTAAGCATCCAGAGACTCCTGTTTTATTAGTCGAGCATGCAGGTTATACAGAGGCTGGAGTCAGCGAAAAACGTGAGAAGGATTATGCCGTGGTGAACGATTTGCAAGAAGAAGCGTTTCGGCAGCTTAAAGAGGAAGGTGTACAAGGACTATTCTATCTCACTAAGGAAGATATCGGGTTAAGTGTGGATGCGATGGTGGATGGTGTACATCCGACAGACTTGGGTATGATGCAATACGCCGTTGCATATGAAAAAAAGCTCCGTTCGATTTTAGCAGAACCGACCGGATTCTTTTCTACGACTCTTCCCATTACTCAATATCGAGAACCTGGTAATTATGATTGGGAAAAGCGCCACTTAGAAATTCTAGCTTTAAACAAAAGCAACCCTCCGAAGCAAGTCATTATCGCTAACTCTATTGTTCACTACTGGGGTGGCAAGCCTGCCGCTAATATGGCTAGAGATTCAGAATCATGGGATAAGATATTCACACCTGCTGGGTTAAGAAATATGGCTTACGGTTGGGATAGAATCGAAAATGTACTTTGGCGGGTATATCATGGAGAGTTAGACGGTTTCGAAGCGAAACGTGTCCTCGTAATGATCGGAACGAATAATATTCACCTTAATTCGGATGAAGAAATCATAGCAGGGTTAGATCTTTTAGTGGAAGCCATTAAAAATAGACAACCGAAGGCAGAGATCGTTCTAATGGGGCTTCTGCCACGTCGGGATTATGTGGAAAGGATTCAAGCATTGAATCTTGAGATTGCTAGACTATCGGAAAAGCATCGCATCAAATATGACTATCTCGGAAACGTATTCGTAGATGATGATGGAAATTTAAAAGAAGAACTTTTCTCAGATGGACTCCATCCGAACTTAGAAGGATATCAAAAAATGAGTGGTCACTTAGCGAATATTGTAAAACAGTAATTAATTAAGACCATAGCGCAAACCTAACGTCCAGATTCGACCGAGCAGACTCACTTCGGCTCCTCCTGTGGCCGTTTTGTTTTCGTCTTGGAAAGAATAAATGTCTAGCTCAGAATTAACATTATTGCTGTTCATAAAATTGTAAATGCCTACGTCGAGCGAAAAGTCTCCTAATTTCGTGTTCCAGGTGCGAGAGACACTTACATCCCATCGATTATAAGCTGGAAGTTGCTTAAATAAAACAGCAGGATCTATGTCTTCACGTTCTACATTTTGATCTAAAGCTGATCTATCTAGGGTGTACAATCCTGACCCATAGACATAAGTCGTAGAAAAAGACCAAGCATTGAGCTCATAAGACGCAAATAGGTTCCACTGGTGTGTTCTATTATTTTGGTCAGGGATCGGTTTGTTATCAAATAATTCTTCAAAATTATCTTCAGATTTAGAAATCGTATAACTGAGCAATCCCATAAATCTTCCTTTTTCATAGCTAGAAGTAATATCCAATCCTATGACTTTATTCGTTCCACTGAACAACTTGTAGCTATTATTCGCGAAGACATTAGACCCATCACCCAGTCCAGGCATGGTTAATACTTGTTCTAAAATTCCAGTGTTTTCTCGCAGGAATAAATCACCATTTAACTTGAAACCGTTTTTGAAATAATTCCCTCCCATTGTTATCTGCGCACTTTTCATAATTGGAATATTTCTATTCGTAGCAATAATATTCGCGGAAGTCGACTGCCCTAATTGTCTTTCTAATTCTATAGGCCTGAAAAATTGCTGGTTATAGGAAATCGATGATTTAAAGAAAACCTCTTTATTTAGCTTCACGAGAATTTTAGCTCTAGGAGAAGCAAAATTGACCGGGTTCTTAATCGGAATAATAGCATTTCTCAATCCTATATCTGCTAAGAAAATGCCTTTGTAATTGTATCTGATACCAGCGTACGGCGTTATCGATGGCACTTCTAATTGTTGTCTAAAGGGTGATATGTTATTAGATCTAAAATTAAAATTCGTGCCTAACCGACGAAAATCCACACCTACTTTTGCACTCCACGTTCGTTCCTTATTGGTTAAATACTGAAATTTTATATTGTTATCTCTGATCGAATTAAATATATTAGAATTAAAAAAGTGACTCTTGTCTTCTGTACTATTCTGGACAAGAATATTTAATCGAATCGAATCTCTTAATCCATACGATGATGAATAAATTGCAAATAAGAGTTCACTATCATTTTCGTATCGCTTATGATATCGAAGGCTCATTCCCACATTAGCTTTTACTTTCGACTGGGTATAATTTTCAATAACCGTAATGTCTTCTTTAATTCCTCTTTTAAAAAGTGTGGTATAATTATAAGAAGAACCGGTTGCATCAATATTCCCAAAAAGACTAAAACTGAGTTTGCTATTCTTTTTCCATTGATGAGAAAAATTAAGATAGGCATCGGCAAATGCATTCTCTAGTGAAGTATTTATATTTTCAGGTCTTTCAAAGAAAAGAGGTAAGTCCGTATTATTTGAACGTTTTGTTCTTAAGGTGCTATAATATTGCTTATTACTAATCCGCCCGTTAGAAATTCTAGCTGCCGCACTAACTTGTGTCCGCTTGCCTAGAGGAAGTTGAATAGATCCCGATGATTGTAAGGTGTTTAGGTCAATGTCTAACTTCACTTTATGATGGATATTCGTTAATCCTTCACAAGCCAGATACCCGCCTGTAAATTCTCCGTACTCTAGAGGCATCGAGTTTTTGTATAACTCTGCTTTAGTAACAACCATTGGGTTCAGCACACTGAACATCCCGAAAGCACTTTCCGCATTATATATAGGTATTCCGTCTAAGGTCACTAAAGACTGAAATCCTGAGGATGCACGAACGCTCATGGAGGCGCTTAGATCATTAGTCGCATCTACTCCCCCTAGCATCTGAACAGCACGCATGACATCTTTCCCCAATGCCGAATTCAACAGTCCAGATGACTTAAGTCTTAGTATTTCTTTATCATCTAGCGCATCTAAGCTGCATTGTACTTTTTTAGTACTGATTTCTACATCATCTATCAATAAAGCTAATGGTTCTAATTCAAAAGCAAGTTCTTTATCAGAGGAAATACATTGGGGCTTAAAGCCGAGATACTGGCAGCAAACTTGATAGATATTTTCGTCAGGAATTTCCAGTATGAAAGCTCCATCATCATCAGTTAATGTGGAATACTTTCCAGAATTGGTATAGATTAATGAACTCACCAGTGGACTTCCGTCAGAATCTAATACACGCCCTCTTACATAAGTCGTCTTTTTTTCGGAAGATTCGTCCTGATTTCGGAGCAACCACCTTTTCGTATCTATTTCGAGGATGGTTAAATTAACATCGGAAAAAACTGACTTTAATTCTTCTAACGAATTAGCCTGTTTTAAGGTAATACTGCCAATTTTTTCTGGGCTGTAAGCAAATTCGATTCCGAACTGGGAAGTGTATTGTTCTAGGAATTCAATACTAGTTCTAGGCTTATTTTGTGCATAAATAGAGCCATTAATTAAGCATAGTATAAGAATAATATATTTCAAAAAAATTATTTGACAATGACTTTTTTACCCTTGATTTCATAGTTAACATCCATTGGCCAAAATATTTGTTGCATCGCACTATCTATTGAAACCGTTGTGAAGAAACCAGTATACTTTTTATCTAATAGTGCATCGACATTTTCAAACTTAACATCAAAATGGCGCCCCACTTCATCTAAAACATAGCTCAGATTCTGATTGTCAAAATTCACAAATTTATCAAGCCAATCAATCTTCTTTACTACATTTTTCTCTATAACTGGTTCTTGATTGTCTTTTAGTATAAATCGGTCACCTTTGTTTAATATATATGAATCCTGAAGTTTGATAGAGACCTGAACTTTTCCTTCTAAGCACTCTACCTCATAAAAGCCGATCCGATCCGTAATATTAAACTGGGTTCCAAGCACGGAAACTACACCTTGTGGGCTTTTCACGGTAAACTTAGAGCCTTTTTTTACTTTGAAAAATGCTTCTCCTTCTAGAACGAGGAACCTGCTTTTCTCCCAAGAACGCTCATTATATTTCAGGGTAGAAACACTATTCAATTCGACAACAGAGCTATCTGGAAGTTTAAAAGAATCTTGTTCGGCAATCGTTGTCACATGACTATTTTCACTTTTGAAGATAAATGGAAAAGCGATGACAAATAAGGTTACTATAGCTGCAGCAACTCCCACCCATCTCATCGACTTGATCTTAGTCTTGGCTTTCGGTTCTTCAGCAGTGCTGTCTATCGTTTCGTTGATTCGGTTAAATATGCCATCTAACTTCTGATCTTCGATTGTGATTGTATCTGCACTTAAGTTTTGAATAATTTTAGTTGATTCTTGAATATTCTCTGAATGCTTCGGATCAAGCTTCAGACTATCTATTAATGTTGAGTCGTGCTCCCCATTAACATAGGAGATGAAGTCATCATCGATGACCCAATCTTCTATAGCATAGTTATCATATTTATTGTCCGAATAACTCATTTAAATATTCTTCTCTTGTTTCTTCACCATAAGCATTTATACATCCGCTCACACCACTCTGCATAATACTTGCGCATATATTTCCTGTCAATACTGAATTTTCGTGTAGTCTATCTAGGTAACAGTGTCCTAATTCGTGAAAGATGATAAATTCCTTGCCGTAATAATCGTAGTCAGCCCAAAAAGACTTATCAACCAATACTCTCCTATTTCCTTCATCACTATTTTGACATTGACCTACCGTACTATTATCTCTGATAAAATCAATGGTTGCACCTATCCCCGCAGCGTCGAGATCAACTGTAATTCCTCTTAATGCTGCCTCTTCTTCGAAAAGATCAAAAAATGGCTGAATTTCAGGATCTACATCATATCCATACTCCTTAGCACAAGATCCTACACAAACCAATACTATAAAAAACAGTAGATATTTCATTGTCATATTATAAGGAGCCGTAAATAGTCGTTTTGTACTCATAGTTTCTTTTTTAAATTCTGAATAGCCCGATAAAGTAAATTTCGAACTGATTGATTATTGATTTCGAGTATACCAGCTATCTCTTCGTTCTTATAACGTTGAAAATACTTAAGATGAATAACCTCTCTTTCTCTATCAGATAGGTTTTTAATCGCCTTATTTAATCTCAATGTATATTCTACCTGACCTTCCTCTTTAGAAATAGTTTCTTCTATACTTTCTTGAGAAATTAAACCATCATGCTTATAGCTTAGTTCATCGTGCTTTTTATTCTTAGCTAATTGTTTAATTAATTTCCTCTTAAATGAAGTAAAAAGATATGCTTTCGGATGATTTACATTGTCGAATTTTGTCCTATTCTCCCATAAGTAAATAAAGAAATCATGTAGACATTCCGACACTTCATGATCATCACTGCATATTGCCATACCGTATTTATAGAGGTCTTTAGCAAACAGCTTATATAGACAGGCAAGTCCATCTCGCTGACCATCCAATAAAAGCTGCATGCAATTTATTCCTTCCAATGTTTTAAATATAGGCACAAATTAATGAATAATGCTAAAATTAGAAACACCTATTTATTCAGAAACGATATTCATAATTTCTTAAGTTCCTACCAATCATTCTAAGCAAAAAAGCTTTAACAGAATTTTAACAAAGTAATGGTAAGTACAAAAATCTATTCTTTGACTCTTCCTTCTGTTAAAAGATTAATAAACATTTTAAAATTATAGAAGTTATGAAAAGTTATGCAGTTTTATTTTTGGCTATTGGGATTCTTTTATCCTCTTGTTCTAAAGAAGAATGGTCAGTTGTAGATAATTATGTGACCGATACTTATAAGGAAATGAGAGACGGAGCAATTGGAGGCCATCACAGATGTTATCGTGCTAATTTCCCATTAACAATCGTATTCTCTGATGAAACTACATCTGAAGTTGCTGATCGAAGGGAGTTTGTATCTGCACTCAAAACTTGGAAAGAAGCAAATCCAGATGCGGAAGAAAGACCAACTATTCAGTTTCCATTTAGCATCACCAGATTAGATGGTGAGATTATCGAGGTTAATTCACAGGAAGAGATTGCAGTACTTCGAGCGGAATGTAGAATATATCAGAACAGACATAGAAAATGTGGTGCTTTTGGTCGGTATCTTGATAATAAATGTTTCGAAGTTCAACTTCCGATTTCAGTAGTGATGGCAGATGGAGAGGTCATCGAGATAGAAGAAAAAAGAGACATGAAAGATGTGTTAAAATCATGGTTGTCAAATAGACCAGATGAAATCCCAGAAGTTTCCTTCCCTATTTCTGTGACGATGAAAGATTCTGGCGAAGTAGTAGAAATTGAAGATAATGAAGCATTCGACGCACTCGTAGAGGCATGTAAAGAATAATTATAGTAAGTTTTTTTTTATGGAGGTGGCTCGCGAGGGCCACCTTTTTTTATGCTCCCAAAAAGGAAAGTTTCCATTTAGTAAGTAATTTTATATCTCTTGATGATATCCCGAAAGGGCTAGGCAGCAATTTCTTCTCTTGAAATTTAATGTTTGAAAACAAATCCAAAGGCAAGCTTTTTATGCTTTTCTAAGAAGCATCTATTTGGTACTCTATTTTTCTATTTTCTTGGAATGAATATTGAATTAGATAAGAATGACTATTTTTGATTCTATATGAGTAGAGAATTAGCAATATTGGAGAAACTTGAAAAGGAACTAAGCCTTAAGCAGCTTCAGATCAAATCTCTATTGACCATTACCCAGGCCATTAATAAGAATGTTTCCACAGAGGGCTTGTACAATATGTATAAATCATTCTTGAGCTGGGAAATGGGTGTTCATAAAATGGTGCTCTTTGTCTTAGAAGATGATTCCTGGATGTGTACCTCTCATATCAACATCGAAACAGAATGGATTATTAACGAACTTGCGCTTGTCATACTTAACTATGAAAGGCTACATACGATTAAGCCAGAAGATCCTGAAGTTTTGCAGGCCTTTGACATTATTATTCCTGTAATGCATAAGGATCACCCGATTGCTTATGCGGTCATCGGTGGAATTAAGGACCAAGAAGATGTCTATAACAAAATCCAGTTTATAACGACAATTACGAATATCATTGCTGTTGCTATTGAAAATAAAAGACTTTTCAAAAAGCAAATCAGGCAAGAACGGTTTAAGAAAGAGATAGAGCTTGCGAGTGAGGTTCAGAAGATGCTGATTCCTGAAAAACTACCGATCAATGACCGTTATGAGCTCTCTAAAATCTATAAACCTCACTTTAATGTAGGAGGCGATTATCTGGATTATATTAAGTTTGACAATGATAAATTTGCATTTTGTATTGCAGATATTTCGGGAAAAGGAGTCGCAGCTGCTTTATTAATGGCAAATTTTCAGGCCATTATTCAAGGGTTGATTTTTCAATATCGAGATCTTGAAACCTTTGTATTTGCACTTAATCAATCCGTGTTCAGAATAACAAAGAGTGATAAGTACATTACCTTTTTCATAGGTGAAATAGATGTGTCTACCATGAAACTAAGATATATTAATGCTGGACATTATCCACCATTCTTGTATCAAAATGGAAAAATGAGACGTTTAGATAAGGGTTGTACCATCATCGGAGCGTTTGAAAAACTACCGCATATTGAAGAAGAAGAGCTAGATCTTGAACATAATAGCATGATATTTAGTTTTACTGATGGTTTAGTAGACCTAAAGAATGAAATGGGCGACTACTTTGAAGACGAAAAAATAGATACTTTTATACAAGCTAATTCACATGAATCAGCGGAAACGTTTAATAATCTCTTACTATCAGAAATCGATAATTTCAAGGGAAGCCAATCGTATCCAGATGACATTGCTATATTAACTTGTAAAGTTTTATGATAAATAAATTTGAAAATATTAATTTGGGGATCTTATAATGAAGAATAGAATTACGGCAGCGATAATAGCACTTTTTTTAGGATCCTTTGGAGCTCATAAGTTCTACCTCAGGGATTCTGGAGCTGGTATATTTTATCTAATCTTATTCATGGTTGGTAGTTCTATGAGATTACCTATTTCGGCATTTCTAGGAATGGTGGATGCTTTTGTTTTATTTACGATGTCAGATGAAAAGTTTGATGCAAAGTATAACAAGTCTTACGATACGAGGACAGATCGACGTGGACAGAGCAGAAACAGCAGATACGATTCAAGGCAGCAAAGACGATATCCTCCAAGACAAAGCACTACCAGCAGAAGGCAGCAAGGAAGCTATGAAGTCAGAAGAGAGAGCTATAAAAAACCAGCGCCCACTCAGAACAAAGTGAGGAGGCCTAGAGAGAATCCATTTAAGAAAACTGGAATCTCTAAATATAAGGATTATGACATCGATGGCGCAATAGAAGATTTCAATAAAGGGATAGAGTTAGATCCTGCGGATATGGCGTTACATTTTAACTTAGCATGTGCTTACTCTTTAACTGAAAAGCCGAAAAAAGGCTTTTATCACTTACAGAAAGCAGTCGAAAATGGATTCAAGGATTTCGAGAAAATTAAGACCCATGATGACCTTGCTTATCTGAGAATACAAGAAGAATTCGAGGAGTTTCAGGAAAATGGATATAAATTCAATACCTCTGGATCTCCTATCGAAACCATAGATAAAGTAGAACCTGAAGTTGTAATTCAAGATGATATTTTATTATCACAATTACAGAAATTGTCAGAATTAAGAAATAAAGGCCTTTTGTCTGACAAGGAATATTCTTTAGAGAAAGAAAAACTAATGAGACGTTAAAGAATGTTAAAGTTTGTGCATAACCTTCGAAAAAAACGTCTTATTAAAAAACAATAAGTAAATGATAGCTAACGAACTCATATCACAAACAGTTTCCTCCCTTAGGACTTCTGACTTGGGTGAAGAAGCTATTACGATCATGAATATTTTTCATGTGAAACATCTTCCTATTGTCAATAATGAACAATTACTTGGTGTTATATCTGAAGAAGAGATTCTAGGACACGAATTATCTGAGCCGATTGGATCATACACCTTGTCTATGCACAAGCCGTATGCAAAAGCTGAAGATCACATGTTCGAAGTCATGTCTATTATGGCTGAATATAATCTGACCGTTGTTCCCGTAGTAGATCAAAAAGGAGATTATATAGGGCTCATTACACAGGATGATTTAATTCAATTCTATGCGAAGAGTTTCTCTTTTACAGAAAGTGGGAGCATCCTTGTGCTAAAAACAAGAAAGCGAGATTATTCGCTTGCAGAAATTTCTAGGATTATTGAAATGGAAAATGCTTCGATACTAAGCTCTTTCATTACGAATAGTCCTAATTCAGATGAAATATTAGTAACATTAAAATTAAATGTACAGGACATCCAGCACATCATTGCTACGCTGGAACGTTATGAATATACCATCAAGTCTACCTTTGCTGAAACGGAGTATATAGATTCGATGAAAGAACGATTTGATTCTTTGATGCATTTTCTGAATGTTTAATATTATATTCGACGCCTGACATGAGGCAATCCCTAATTTTCTTCTTTTTACTATTTGTCAATGTGCTCTTAAGCCAGCAAATCACTATACACAACATTGTTATTACTGGTAATAAAAGAACTAAAGAGAAGGTCATCTTAAGAGAACTCAATTTTAAAATTGGAACCGAATACACCACCGATACCAATATAGAAGAGGTAGAAGAATTCAATGAAAAGAGACTGCTCAGCATCGGACTCTTTAATGAGGTAATCATCAAGATTAAGAATAATACGGCCTTTATTAATGTCAATGAAAACTGGTATATTTTCCCCAATCCCATCTTTGAACTAGCTGACCAAAATTTTAATTTTTGGTGGTATGACCAGATGAGAGACCTAAGCAGAGTCAATTACGGCCTCCGCGCTGAACACGTTAACCTCACTGGCCACAGGGATAAAATGACCCTTACTTTTCAGCTGGGTTATACTCGAAAATTAGAGTTAAAATATTACTTCCCTTTCTTAGATGCAAGCGGAAAGTGGACGACATCCATTAATGCATTTTACGCAGATGTGAGAGAAATCACCTACAAAACAATCGGCAATAAGCCACAATTTGCAACTTTCAATGACGAAGTCATGGCGACAAGGTTTCGATTAGGAGCGGATATCGGTTATCGTCCGAACCTATTTGTAACTCATGTTTTTCGTTTAGAATATCACGATAACAAAATTAATCCCTACGCTGCATCAGAACTTAATCCAGACTACTTCCTTGATGGAAAGACTAGGAATCAATTTATGTTTTTTAATTATGCTTTCTTTTTCGATAGGAGAGAGTTTAGAATTTTTCCAGAGGCTGGAGATTTTGTACATGTGAACCTTAAAAAAGAAGGTCTTTTTCTTTTTAAAGATTTGAATAACCTCTCTCTAGCTGTAGAGTATGAAAAATATTTCAATAAAGAATCTAAGTTTATCTGGAATTACAGAGTGAAGGGGAAGTATAATTTGATCCGTAATCAATTAGCATATGCGAACAATGAAGCTCTTGGAGGAGGTGAGGTAATAAGAGGATACGACCGATATAGAGTGGATGGAAGCGACTATTTCTATTTACAAACTGGCGTACATTATAAAATGTATGAGCATTTATTTGATGTGAGCAAATGGATTCCGCTGACCCAATTTAATAAAATTGACCTAAAACTCTACCTAAGTTTAGAAGCTGATGCTGGATACGTTAATGAGCGCCACTACATCGAAACAAACACCTTTAATAATCGTTGGTTATATGGATATGGACCTTCTTTTGGCTTAATGTTGTATAATACTTATTTATTCCAACTTGACTATAGTTGGAATCACTTAGGCGAAGGAGGATTTTTTGTATCCAATAAGATTTCGTTCTAAGGCTTTCCACTTTAGAAAAATCAAGAAAAATGAGATGGATCCTTACTTTTTACAAACGGAACCCAAAATTTTCCTTGAATAGTTCTAAATTCGTCATATGAATATATTATTGTTTGGCAAAGGATTCAAGGAAGGAAACGAAGTATACCTTCACACATTAGTTAGTTCGCTAGAAAAAAGAGCAGCAAAAGTTTATGTGAATAAGCTTTATCAGGATATTCTTGCTGAACAAAATATTAATTTTTGCTCGGAGTGTAGTGTAATCGATACAACAGCTGAGTTAAAAGAAGCAAATGTAGACTTTGTCATTACATTAGGAGGAGATGGGACCATTCTTACTGCTATAACCTTAATTCAGGATCTTCAAATACCTATTTTAGGTATAAATCTGGGACGTCTCGGTTTTCTAGCCATCATTGAAAAAAATAAAATAGAGCGAGCACTAGATAAGTTGTTCGCTGGCAGATATTCTATCGGAGAAAGAGTCATGTTGAGATTGAATGGTGCCGATGAGTTATTCGGAGAAAAGTCATTCGCGCTGAACGACTTTACGCTTCATAAACGAGATACATCGGCAATGATTAAGGTGCATACCTTTATCGACGGTTCTTTTCTAAATTCTTACTGGGCAGATGGACTTATTGTTTCGACGCCTACTGGTTCGACAGGTTATTCCCTCAGTTGTGGAGGTCCGATTGTCTTTCCCTACTCTGGAAATTTCATCATCACCCCAGTGGCGCCACACGACATGAATGCTCGTCCAGTAGTCCTTTCAGATAAGACGGAACTGAGTTTTGTGATCGAAGGGAGAGGAGAGAACTTTTTGTGTACGCTCGATTCAAGATTCGAAATCATTACGTCAGATCATAAACTATCTGTCAGAAAATGTGAGTTTCCAGCGAGACTTGTGCAATTAGAAGGCGTTTCGTTTCAGGAAACCATTCACAACAAATTATTGTGGGGAAAGGATTCTAGAAATTAATAACATCAAGCTGACAAATTTCATACAGAGTATCAGGCAAGATTAGAGCGACCTAAAAAATAATTATTTTTTCTTTATTTACTTCATTGTCTTTCAGAACAAATCTGATTAACTTGTTGTCTCTTATATTTGAACATTCTATCATCAAATAAATAAAATGTCCGCCATTAATTCTACATATTATGCTGATGTGGTTTTAGGCTTCAAGCAGATTCCGGAAAAGAACTATTCCAGACAGATTTATTTTATTGAAAAAAATAGAGAGATTGTAGAAAATATGGAGTCCGATTTTCGGATAGATCTCCTTGACAAATATAATATCGCGCTTTATGAAATCGGGCATTTCAAAAAATGTCTAGACCATTTAGACTTATTGATTTTTGATGTAATCAATGAGAATTTTCAACAAGGCTCCGATGATTTATTCTGTGTGTTGTTGAAAAGAAAAGCCTTCGCACTTTTTAATATTGGCGAATTTGAAAAAGCACAACACGTTTCTAGCGAATTATTAAAAATTGATCCCACTTCCTTAGAGTCTAATTTAATTTTAACGAATGCTGGTTATAAATTGATTAAGCAAAAGACCAAAGGCATAAGAGCTGTAGCAGTAATGATGCTCATTTTCGGCATTTGTTTTACTTGTTTCGACTTGTTAGTTATTCACAGTTTCTACCCAGAACAGATTGTTAAAGTTGGAAACATTCAATTATTCACCATTGGAAGCGCAATTAGTATTATTCTTTGCTTAGAGGTATTTGCATTTTTTAAAGGAAGGCAAAAAACCATTCAAATTCAAAAGGAATCATTGCACAAAAAAAGATTGAGATCATAAAGTACTGAAATCCATCGCCAAAAAGTCTCATAATTCTTTTTTACCATGCCAATATGGCGTATAATTTCATAAATAAAGTGTTGGTACAACTTATGTACTAGAGGTAAACGTTATAATATTGACTGTCATTTATATAAATAAATCAGAACTCCTGGTGAAACTTAAAGGGCAATCAATATCTTTGTGGCATAATAAAACAAGATCATGTTAAATGTTTTTCAAAAGTTGTTCGGGACGAAGTATGATAGAGATGTTAAAACATACAGCCCCGTTGTAGAGGTTATAAATAAACATTTCGATTCCTATAAAAATATCTCGAATGATGAACTTAGAAATAAAACCCTTCATTTTAGGGATAAAATTTCTGAGCATTTAAAGGGAATAGATTCCGATATAGAAGCTTTACAAGAAGAAGCCAATAAGGAAAAGGACCTAGAAAAAACCGAAGAAATCTATAATCAAATAGATGCATTTATAAAAAAGCGGGACGAGCATCTAGAGGAAGTGCTGAAAGAAATATTGCCAGAGGCTTTCGCGGTTGTTAAAGAAACAGCAAACAGGTTCAGTAACAATGAAACCATAGAGGTTACAGCAACTGAGCATGATCGAAATCTAGCCGCTAAGAAAAATTACATCACGATAAAAGGTGATAAAGCTATCTATAGCAATACATGGCTCGCAGCTGGAGGTGAAATCACCTGGAATATGGTTCACTATGATGTGCAACTTATCGGTGGTATGGTGCTTCATGATGGAAAGATTGCAGAAATGCAGACGGGAGAGGGAAAAACACTAGTTGCAACCTTACCTGCATATCTGAATGGACTTTCTGGACAAGGTGTTCATGTCATTACCGTGAATGATTACTTGGCAAGAAGGGATAGTGAATGGATAGGACCTATTTTCGAATTTTTACTTCTTACGATCGATTGTATAGATAAGTATAGACCACATTCTCCAGATAGAAAAAGAGCATACAATTGCGATATTACCTATGGAACAAATAACGAATTTGGCTTCGATTATCTAAGAGATAATATGGTGCGAAATGAAAAAGAAAAAGTTCAAGGTAAGCACCACTTTACCATGGTCGATGAGGTCGATTCTGTATTAATAGATGACGCAAGAACGCCATTAATTATTTCAGGACCCGTTCCAGAAGGTACTGAAGAACAAGAATATTATGCACTGAAACCAAAAGTTCAGCGGTTATATGATGTTCAGAAAAAACAAGCTACTGAATATTTAGCTCAAGCTAAAAAGTTGGTAAAAGAAGGCAAACTTGGAAACAATGAAGGTGAAGCAGGAATGGCGCTTTTAAGAGCTTACCGTTCTCTACCTAAATATAGACCTCTTATTAAGTATTTATCAGAAGAGGGAATAAAAGTAATGCTCCAGAAAACGGAGAACTTTTTCATGCAAGAGCAGTCTAAAAACATGCACCTTGTAGATGAGCCACTTTACTTTACAATCGATGAAAAAAACAGAAACGTAGAGTTAACTGAGAAAGGTTCTGAGTTTCTTGCAAAAGGTGAGGAAGATGCTAACTTCTTCATCATGCCTGACATTGCTTTAGAAATCCAATCTTTACAGGAAAAGGGACTTTCTCCAGATAAAGAAAGAGAATTAAGAGAAAGCATCATCAGCGATTATTCTATTAAATCTAGAAGATTACACTCTGTAAGCCAACTATTAAAAGCCTACACTTTATTCGAAAGTAATGAAGAGTATGTGGTCATGGATGGTCAAGTGAAAATAGTAGATGAGCAAACAGGTCGTATGATGGAAGGTCGTCGGTATTCAGATGGTCTACACCAAGCACTTGAAGCAAAAGAAAATGTAAAAGTAGGTGACATCACACAAACCTATGCAACTGTTACTTTGCAGAATTACTTCAGAATGTACCACAAACTCTCCGGGATGACTGGTACTGCCGAAACGGAAGCAAGTGAGTTTTGGGAAATCTATAAATTAGATGTGGTTGTAATTCCTACTAACAAACCAATCATAAGGGATGATAGAGAGGACTTAGTATTTAAGACCGCACGAGAAAAATTCAATGCCGTTATTGATGAAATTGAATCAATGACGAAGAAAGGAAGACCTGTACTAGTTGGTACAACTTCTGTAGACATCTCTGAAAGATTAAGCAGGATGTTACAAATGAAAAACATCAAGCACAATGTTTTAAATGCGAAACAGCATCAAAGAGAAGCAGACATTGTTGCTGAGGCTGGTAAAGCTGGAAATGTTACGATTGCAACAAACATGGCCGGTAGGGGAACGGATATAAAAATCTCTGACGAAGTGAAAGCCGCTGGTGGTCTAGGTATTATCGCCACAGAGCGTCACGATTCAAGAAGGGTCGATAGACAGTTAAGAGGTCGTGCAGGTAGACAAGGAGATCCTGGATCATCTCAGTTTTTTGTTTCTTTAGAAGATAATCTAATGAGACTTTTCCACTCCGAGCGGATTGCGAAAGTGATGGATAGAATGGGTCATAAAGATGGGGAGGTTATTCAACACTCTATGGTAACTAAGTCTCTAGAAAGAGCTCAGAAAAAAGTAGAAGAAAATAACTTTGGTATCAGGAAGAGATTGCTTGAATATGATGATGTAATGAATATTCAGCGGGAAGCCATTTACAAAAAAAGAAATAACGCATTATCTGGTAATCGGATCAAGGTTGATCTGAACAATATGTTTAACGCTATTGCAGAGAACATTGTTGTAGATCACAAAAATGCTGGTAACTATGACACTTTCAGAAATGAAGTGCTTACTTTCTTAGGTTTCGATCCTAAGATAGATGCAGCTTCTTTCCAAGAGGGTAATGAACAAGATTTGATTGCTCAGCTGAAGTCAGATCTTCATGAATTTTATGATAGAAAATCAGAAAAGATCACTGAAATTCTTCTTCCAGTAATTAAAAATGTCTATGCTAATGAAGGTCACAAATACAAGCGTATCGCAATACCATTTACTGATGGAAGAACTAATCCACTTCCTGTTTCTGCGAATTTAGAAGAATCTGTTAAGTCTGAAGGAGCTTCTTTAATGAGAGAAATAGAAATGGCTGTTACTTTAGCTCTGATAGATGAGAACTGGAAAGAGCACTTAAGGTCTATGGATGAGCTGAAAGAATCATCTCAAGCAGCATCTTTCGAGCAAAAAGATCCGTTGGTTGTTTATAAAATGGAAGCATACGAATTATTTGAAAGTATCGTTTACCTTATCAATAAAGATGTTGCTTCTTACTTAATGAAAGGAAAAATACTTCTTGGAAACAATCAGGAAATGTCAGAAGCTCAAGAGCAAAAGACAGATTTGAGTAAAGTGAGAACAAGTAGAGCAGAACAAGAAGCGAGAGCAGCTGCTGAAGGTGTGAGTAGAACTCAAGAGAAACCTGAAACGTTTATTAGAACGGAGAAAAAAGTAGGTAGAAATGATCCTTGTCCATGTGGAAGTGGTAAGAAATTTAAACTGTGTCACGGAAAAGTATAAAACTATGAAGTCGATCATCATTCTGTGTTTTTTAGGAATTTGTTTTTCTCTTAATGGTCAAGTTGCCATTACAGAAGAGCCGAACATTTCCAGATTAATGAATTCTTATATTAGTCAAAGTCGTTCTTCGGAATATGTTCAAGGCTGGAGAATTCAATTGATCACAACGAATGATAGGAGGAAAATGGAAGCTGCTAGATCGAAATGCGCTTCCTTGTATCCTGATTTAGAAGCAGAGTGGAAACATGTGAGTCCTTATTATCAAGTGCAGATAGGCGCATATAGAACGAAGTTAGAATTACAAAGTTTTTTACTTGAACTCAAAGAAGATTTTCCCAATGCAATTCCAGTAATGGATAAAATCAGGAAAGTTGAATTATTAAGATAATATATGGCTAGAATAAATACTGCCATTAGATCTGGAATCGACTGGGTAGCTTTGTCTACCTATCTTGCTTTGGTTTTAATCGGTTGGCTAATGATCTATTCTTCGAACGCCGATTCAAGTGTAGAAGAATCAGCATTTTCATTCGCAGATTTATTTAGTGGTCATTTTATTTGGGTAATCATTTCCTTTTTTGTTTTCATTTGTACCTTATTCATAGACTGGAAGTTCTGGGATACTTTTTCCTATGTATTCTACGCTCTTGGAATTCTATCCCTAATTGGAGTTTTAATATTTGGACTAGAAATCAATGATGCTAGGTCATGGTATTCCTTTTTTGGATTAAGTTTTCAACCAGGGGAGACCGCAAAGTTTTTTACTTGTCTAGCCTTGTCGTCCTATCTGAGTTCTTACAAAACAGATCTGAGTACACTTAAGTCCCAAGCAATTGCGATAAGTATTTTCATCTTGCCTTCATTCTTGATCATATTACAACCAGATGCAGGTTCAGCAATTGTATTCTTTTCCTTTTTTATATTGCTCTTTAGAGAAGGGATTTCCCCTCTTTACTTTGTAATAGGACTTTCACTTTTAGGAATCTTTGTTTTCTCATTAATTTTCGGTCCTATAACAGTGATCTTTCTATTAATTGCATTAGGTATAGGCGTTCTAATTTCAAATTTCAAAAATAGAACGCCATGGGTTTTGGGACTTTTAGCTGCAGTGATTTTAAGTCTCGTGTTTGTCCCTAAGACTGACTTTATCTATACTGTCCTTGCATCTATCGCTCTATTCTTCGTTGTTCTTTTTCTTCAATGGGACGCGCGAAAGCTATCATACTACATTATCATAGGTTCCGTCATATTAATTTCAGGTCTATTTTCGTATGGTTCCAATTATGCATTTGAGAAAGTACTAGCTCCACATCAGCAAGACAGGATTAATGTTTGGTTAAGGCCAGACCTAGCTAGCTATGATGTAAAATATAATATCATTCAGTCGAAGTTAGCCATTGGCTCAGGAGGACTTCAGGGTAAAGGTTTTCTTCAAGGTGATATGACAAAACTGAATTATGTACCAGAAAAATCTTCCGATTTTATCTTTAGTATCATCGGAGAAGAGCAAGGTTTCTTGGGCGTAATAAGTGTCGTTCTTCTATTCCTATTACTACTGTATAGAATTATAGTCATCGCGGAAAGATCTAAGAGCAACTTTGTGAGGCACTACGGATACGGAGTGGCGGGCATCTTATTCGTTCACTATTTTATAAATATAGGTATGACGATGGGTATTATGCCTGTCATTGGGATACCTTTGCCTTTTTTAAGTCAAGGAGGAACCTCCTTACTTGCATTTTCACTAATGATTGGTGTACTACTAAAAATGGACTTATCCAGATAATATGAAATTTGATATTTTAAAGAAAGACGAAGGATCTAGAGCAAGAGCTGGATCAATTCATACAGACCATGGGATCATAGAGACACCTATCTTTATGCCTGTAGGGACTATCGGAACTGTGAAAGGAATCCATCAGAAAGAACTGGAAGATGTTATTAATGCAGATATCATTTTAGGTAATACCTACCACCTTTATTTGAGACCAGGAATTGATATTATCAATAAAGCAGGTGGGCTTCATAAGTTTATTTCATGGGATCGTCCTATCTTAACAGATAGTGGTGGTTATCAAGTTTATTCCTTAAGTAATAATCGGAAGATAAAGGAAGAGGGCGTGATGTTCTCTAGTCATATCGATGGTTCAAAGCATTTCTTTAGTCCTGAAAAAGCCATTGACATACAAAAAAATATAGGTGCGGATATTATTATGGCATTCGATGAATGTACACCTTATCCATGCGAATACAATTACGCTAAGCGAAGCATGCATATGACACATCGTTGGTTAGATCGATGTATGGTTCATATGAAAAAAACTGAAGGTTTATATGGCTATGAGCAATGCTTAGCTCCAATAGTACAAGGAAGTGTCTACAAGGATCTGAGAAAGCAATCTGCTGAATATATTGCGAGCAAAGACGCTGATATTAATGCCATCGGAGGTTTATCAGTAGGAGAGCCACATGAGGACCTTTATGCGATGACCGAAATAGTGACGGATATATTGCCCGAAGACAAACCGAGATATCTAATGGGTGTAGGAACTCCAGCTAACTTGCTAGAAAGTATTGCATTGGGAATTGATATGTTTGATTGTGTATTGCCTACAAGAAATGCGAGACATGGGTTAATATATACAAATGAAGGCGTTATTAATATAAAGAATTCTAAATGGGCAGAAGATTTTAGTCCTTTAGATCCTGAATTAGGAATCGAAACAAGTACCAGATTTACGAAAGCATACGTTAGACACTTGTTTCAAGTTAAAGAGCTGTTAGGACCACAGATTACGAGTTTGCATAACTTGAGTTTCTTTTTGAAATTAGTTAGAGAAGCTAGAACAAGAATTATCGATGGAACATTCGTAGAATGGAAAAATCAGATGGTCGTTAAATTACAAACCAGATTATAAGGTATTAGTGCTTAAAAAAATAGACAGATATATCATTAAGAAGTACTTAACTACTTTCTTCTTTACCATTTTGCTCATCACTATGGTTGCCGTGGTGATTGATTTCAGCGAAAAGGTCGGGAAATTTTTAGATGAGGAAATTAGCTTTAATGAAATTGTCTTCGACTACTACCTCAATTTTATTCCATGGATAAATGGTCTCTTGTGGCCACTATTTGCCCTGATCGCAGTTATTTTCTTCACTAGTAGACTGGCTAAGGACTCCGAGATCATTTCAATCCTAGCATCTGGAGTTAGTTACTACAGAATCATGGTTCCTTATTTAATTGCATCCTGTTTCTTAGCAACATTATTATGGGTAGGGAATAATTACATCATTCCGATCAGTAATGAAAAAAAAGCCACCTTCGAGAATACATATATCTGGAGAGGAAATAAAAAGACGCTGAATGAAAATGTGCATATGCGGATTGCGCCAAATGAAAAAATATTTGTCCGATATTTCCGGCAACGAGATTCCACTATGATCGACTTTCGTTTAGAAACCTTTGAGGAAGGCCAATTAACAAGGTTTCTAAAAGCTAAACGATTAAAGTTTAATAATTCTTCAGGCAAGTGGACCATGAAGGATTATATGGTTAGGACTTTCGATGGAATGAATGAAAGCATGGAGATAGAATCGGGGAAAGAGTTAGATACTTTGTTGAATTTCACGCCAGAAGAGTTTATCCGATTTTCTAATCAAATGGAAATGATGACTTCTCCTGAGATTCTGAATTATATAGAAGATCAGAACGAGAAAGGGATTACCAATCCGAAAAAATTCCTTGTAGAGTATCATCGGAGAAATGCCGATCCATTCACTATTATCATATTGACCATTATCGGAATGTCTCTTGCTTCTAGAAAAGTACGTGGTGGGTTGGGTCTAAATTTAGCCTTGGGTTTATTGCTAGGGTCATTGTTCGTATTGATATCGAAGTTCTCTACCACTTTTGCCTACAGTCAGACTTTAACTCCATTAGTCGGCATATGGATTCCCAATATAATATTTACCATTGTTGCAATCGTCTTATTGTTTAGAGCGCAGAAATAGTCTAATTCTAAAGACTTAATTTATTGCTTTTAGACTGTTTTACTGATATCCACTTCAATAAAGCATAGTATATTCTTAAATCAGTATCAACGTAATTGTCTTATTAGGCACACTTTAGCTATCGCAAACAAGACTTTTACCCCTCATTAACACTTTGTTTAACTTTTTTTAAAAATATTTCAACAAACAAATCGTTATATAGTAGTACTTTAGAGCATACAGAGCAAAAAGTCTTCGTCAAGACCTATGTTTTGTTTAATATTTTTGTATATTTGTTAAACAAAAAAAACAAACGTTATGTCAACAATAGAATTTGATTCAAAATTAAACAGTCTTTCAGGCTTGCTTCATTCTTTTGCATATAACTTAACTAAGAATACCGAAGATGCAAAAGATCTATATCAAGAGACTGCATACAGAGCTATTACTAATAGAGATAAATTTAGACCTGGTACTAACTTTAAGGCTTGGTTGTTTACTATAATGAAAAACATCTTCATTAATAATTATAGAAGAAAAGCAAAAGCGAACACGATTATCGATTCTACAGATAATATGTACTTTATCAATTCTGGTGGAGCAGCGATATCTAACGATGCTCACTCTAACATTCTAATGACTGAATTGCATGGAATGATAGATAGCTTAGAAGATTCGATCAAAGTACCTTTTGAAATGCATTACCAAGGTTTCAAATACCAAGAAATTGCAGACGAGTTAGATCTCCCTTTAGGTACTGTAAAAAGTAGAATTTTCTTCGCAAGAAGAGCATTAAAAGAGATGATCCAGAAACAATTTGGTGAACTACATACAGCCAAAGCAGTATAGTAGAACAACACAAAAAATAATTAATGATCAGTGTAAGCTCAATAAGTTGCTTACACTGATTTTTTATTTTATTTTACTCCAATAGTATTTTAGATGGCTTCATTTTCTTCAACGTTACTTTCATGGCATGAAACAATTCAACGAGAACTACCTTGGAAGGACAATCCGAATGTTTTTCACATATGGCTTTCTGAAATCATTCTTCAACAAACAAGAGTAGAACAAGGTATTCCTTATTTCCTTAAATTTAGAAACCGATTCAAGACAGTAAAAGAACTCGCTGAATGCTCAGATGAAGAACTCATGAAGTTATGGGAGGGTCTTGGGTACTATAGTAGAGCAAGAAACCTCCACAAAGCTGCTAAGCTCATTCATGATTCTGGAGGAAATTTTCCAGACACTTACGAAGGGTTAAAAGCGCTTCCAGGCATAGGACCATATACTGCCGCTGCCATAGGTAGTTTTGCATATGGACTTCCTGTTCCCGTAGTAGATGGAAATGTAAATCGGGTTATCTCTAGGATATTTGGCATAAGAGAAGGAATCGACACAAAGGAAGGGAAAGCACTCATTGAAAAAACAGTTGAGCAAGTATTTGACAAGGAAAAACCTGCCGCATTTAATCAAGCCATAATGGATTTTGGTGCTTTATTCTGTAAGCCTAAAAATTCGGACTGCAACTCTTGCGTTTTCAATGATGATTGTTATGCTTTTCAGAATGAAATGGTTTCAGAATTACCATTGAAAGTGAAGAAAATTAAAAAGGTCAATAGAAGTTTAAACTTCGCAGTCATTTCCTATCGTGGTAAAATACTGATCAAGAAACGCATCGGGAAGGATATATGGAGACATTTGCATGATTTCTATGAGTTAACGGCAGATGGTGGAATAAATGAGGAGGATTTTTCAGCAATAGATTATAAACTTGATGGAATTCAAGGGCCAATAAAACATGTTCTTACTCATCAAAACCTGAGCATCACCTTTCACAATTATGAAGCGCAAAAACTTATTTTAAAAAATGGGACAAGCTATTTTTTGGTAGAGCGAGAAAACTTACGGAAATTTGCGTTCCCAAAAGCATTTGATTGGTATTTCGATAAGAATTCGATATATTTAAAATATTAAAAATAAACTTGAAATGGTTAATAAAGTAATCTTAATCGGTAACTTAGGAAAAGATCCTGAAGTGAGGCACTTAGAGAGTGGAAGTGTTGTTGCAAAATTCTCTGTTGCGACCAATGAGAATTACCGAGACAAGAGTGGTGAATGGCAAACCATAACGGAGTGGCATAATGTTGTCGTATGGAGGGGTCTTGCTGAAAAAGCTGAAAAAACCCTTAAAAAGGGAATGCAAGTTTATATAGAAGGGAAATTAACGACTAGAAAATGGCAGGATAAAGATGGTAATGACCGTTATACAACAGATGTTGTGGGTAATTACTTGAGAGCACTAGATCGTAAAGAGAGTTCAGGTGAATCCGGTAATAACTTTCCTTCCGAAGAAGATGAATTGAAAAGTTTTGGAAATTCATCCACTAAAACCGAATTTAATCTGCCAGGAGAAAAAGCAAAAAGTCCAGAAAAACCAGCTGCACAAGATTTCTCAGGAGTAGATGATGACTTACCATTTTAATAATGGCTATTTATTTAACGAAATCATAAAATCTTGGGTATTGAACCTCCTCCCGAACTGGGTTTGTTAATATTAAACGTTTTTTTACTCATCACCGTTAACTGGGGCTTAATTGGTTTATTACTAATGCTATTTGTATTATTAATATGCTCAGCTCTCATTTCAGGCTCAGAAGTGGCTTTCTTTTCATTAAACAATAATGATGTAGAAGAACTAAAAAAAGGTGAAAGTAATACCCGCTTACTAAAACTGAGAGATAAGCCTCGTTCATTATTGGCTACCATTCTGATCAGCAATAACTTTATAAATATTGCTATCATTATTATTTCAGATTTAATCTTTACCGAATTACTTCCTGAAGGCTATTTTAACAATACCGCAACATGGTTTCAAGAGAACATCTTTTTTTTGAAAGGGCTTTCTATCCCAGCTATTTCTAATGCCATCATCTTTTTCATAACCGTAGTTGGTGTAACTTTTTTATTGGTATTATTCGGAGAGGTACTTCCGAAAATATATGCGAATATTAATAAGATCAAATTTGCAAAGCTAATGGCAACACCACTGGCTGTTCTTATGTTCTTATTAGGAGGTTTCAGTAAAATTCTCGTAAAGTGGTCTAACCAAATAGAAAGCAAGGTAGACAAACATAAAGGAAGTGCTAAGTCAAGATTAAAAGATGATATTGATAAGGCCATTGATCTAACCGTTAGTCAAGAAGAAAATGCTGAAGAGGAAGCAGACATACTGAAAGGGATCTTGAAATTTAGTGATGTTTTGGTTAAGCAAATTATGACTTCTAGAATGGATACCGTTTCTGTAGACATGCAGACATCATTTACAGAAGTACTTAAGGTTGTTAAAGAATCAGGTTATTCAAGAATTCCTGTCTATAAGGAAGATTTTGACAACCTAGAAGGTATCCTTTATGTAAAAGACTTACTAGGACATACAGACAACAACCAAGATTATAATTGGCAACAATTCATCCGAAAGGATATGTTATACATTCCTGAATCGAAAAAAATTAATGAACTTCTACGAGAGTTTCAATTGAAGAGACTTCATATGGCGATTGTAGTTGATGAATATGGTGGAACTTCAGGAATTGTGACACTCGAAGATATTATGGAAGAAATCATCGGAGATATAAGAGATGAATTCGATGAAGATAGTGATATTGAATTCTTGAGGATTGATGACAACAACTTTATTTTCGAAGGAAAAACACTTCTCAACGATGTTTGCAGAGTGATCGGAGAGGATATTAATATCTTTGATGAAATAAAAGGGGAGTCAGATTCCTTGGCAGGAATGTTTCTAGAAGTTACTGGACGATTCCCTAAAGTAGATAGTGAATTAGATTTGAATCCTTATAAATTAAAAATTGTTTCCATGACAAATAAGAGGATTGAAAAAATTAATTTAATGATTAAGCGTTAATCGTAGCATGAAGTATTTATCAATTCTATTCCTCTTTTTATTTATATGGGCCTGCAGCTCGGAGCAAATATACAATCCGAAGCCACGATCCTTTCCAAAAATTGACTTTCCCGAAAGAAACTATGTTACTTTTGACACTAATTATTGTGCTTTCACATTTGACTATCCAGATTACGCAACCGTAGAAAAGGATGAATTCTTTTTTGATGGAAAACCGATCAATGAATGTTGGTTTAACCTTAATCTTGCTCCTTTTAATGGTGACTTGCATTGCAGTTATATTCCTTTAAATAATAGGGAACACTTCGATAAGATGGTGAATGATGCGTTTACGTTAGTTGGAAAACATAATATTAAAGCACAGTATAGAGATGATTTTCCTATTCAAAAGGAAAACAACGTTTCTGGAATGATGTTCGAACTTAGAGGTGATGTTGCTTCTAATTTGCAATTTTATCTTACAGATTCTACGAACCACTTCTTTAGAGCTTCCTTGTATTTTAATAGTAAGGTATATCCTGATTCTATTGCACCCATTTATGACTTCGTAAAAGAAGATGTGCTTCGGGTGATTGAGTCTTTTGAATGGAAGTAATTCCTTCCTGATGTTAGGACTCTAAAGCGATGACATCAGTCTTCCTCACCAAATCTTAATTCACTAAGAGTGCTGTCAGATTAACAAAACGTCATCCTTCCTGATGTTAGCGCTCTAAAGCGATGACATCAGTCTTCCACACCAGATCTTACATCACTGAAAGTGCTGTCAGATTAATGAAGAGATAGATTGTAAAACAAAAAAAGGCACCTCTTTTCAGAAGTGCCTATGTTCCTTGTTCTCAATAAGGAATTGGTTGACGTTTTAAGCCTTTACAGCTTTTGCATCTTTAGCAGATTCATTTCTATCCACGCCAACATTATATTTTGCTTTAATCAAGTTCTCTATTTCAAGTGCCAACTCAGGATTATCTCTCATAAATTGTTTCGCACCTTCTCTACCTTGAGCAACCTTAGTACTATTATAAGAATACCAAGACCCAGATTTCTGAATTACTTCACATTCCACACCAAGATCGACAATCTCACCAACTTTAGAAATTCCTTCACCATACATGATATCAAACATGGCTATTCTAAACGGTGGCGCTAACTTGTTCTTTACCACTTTTACTTTCACTGGATTCCCAACTACATTTCCTTCTTTATCCTTAATCGCAGAACCTGATCTTCTGATGTCTAATCGCATAGAAGCATAAAACTTAAGTGCGTTTCCACCAGTTGTTGTTTCTGGATTACCGAACATCACTCCGATTTTCTCTCTTAACTGGTTAATGAAAATACAACAACAGCCTGTCTTACCGATAGACCCAGTTAGTTTTCTCATCGCTTGTGACATCAACCTTGCCTGAAGACCCATCTTAGAATCTCCCATTTCTCCTTCTATCTCACTTCTCGGCACCAATGCTGCAACAGAATCTATCACTAGGATATCAACTGCACCTGAACGAATCAAGTTTTCAGCAATCTCTAACGCTTGCTCACCATTATCTGGCTGTGATATCAATAAGTTCTCTGTATCTACACCAAGTGCTTCTGCATAAAATCGATCGAAAGCATGCTCCGCATCAATAAATGCTGCAATTCCTCCTTTCTTCTGACATTCTGCTATTGCGTGAATTGCTAATGTCGTTTTTCCTGATGACTCAGGACCATAAATTTCTATAACTCTTCCTTTAGCAAATCCACCTACTCCTAATCCTATATCCAGTCCAAGTGATCCAGTAGAAATCACTTCTGCGTCTACTACTTTTTTATCACCTAATTTCATTATGGTTCCTTTACCATAATTCTTTTCAATATTTGCCATTGCTAAACTCAGTGCTTTTAGCTTGTCATCTTTACTCATAATTAATTTAATATTATAAAAATTAAATATACGTACAAATTTAATATATACCCGATAAGTCACAGAACTATTTACCAACAAAGGCAGCTAACCTTCCCGAATAATCATTCGGCTCGTACGAAAGTTAATTTATAAGTTCTATTGTACTAGTGTAAGGAAACGCGAATTTGTCCAGTAAAGTTTTGATTATTTTTTAAAAAAGGCAGAAAAACTTCATCGTATCACCTACCGTGAGCCTATGAATGTTTTTTTGAAAGTCCTGATTAGTTAATAAAAAAGGAGAAAAACTTCATCGCATCACCTCTAGACTTGTCCTTTTACCAACGGAAGCCTATGAATGTGTTTTATGTACAAGGAAATTAAGTAGAAAAGTCATGGCAACTAAAGCTATCTGTTATCTAACAATTATGTAAAATGTAAAATAAATCTGTTGACTTTTTCCACGAAACGGGATTTCATGAATATTAATACTAATATAATTCTATAGGACCATTGGGTGATATTTATTTAGTTTGAATCACGATGAATTCTGGCTGAAAATCCAGTGAACATTTAGACTCGTAAGCCGCGTGGAGCCTTGTAGAGAAAGCAAGGACTGCGAAGCTAAATGTAGATGCAACTCTGAAAAAACATTCAAGCATTCTTAAAAGTGAAGGTTTATTCAATGTTTCTTAATCTCAAGAACAGTATAGGAACCCACAGAAAATGCTGGATAGACTTTGAAGTTTATGACGGTAAAAAAATCTAATTCAAATAATTCTCTGAAAACAGAACGCCTTTTTTAGAATCATACTCCGCCTGAATCCCGGAATTCATTAATGATTTCTTATATGGATATCGTCTAGTATCAATAATAAATACCTTACAAGCTATTGCTTTATTCAACTCAGGATGAGTCTTTCTCCAACAATTTCCCAGCTCGTGTGCTGTCGCGTTATGTGACTTTCTCCACTTTCTGCCGATGACTACTTCTAAATGAATTACTCCATTTCTGTAGTCTATTAATTTAGAAGATAGACCGTATCCTACACGGTAAAACATGTCTGTTTCTAAAAAATGTTTTCTATTTAATTCTTCGATATTCATGCATTTTATGAAACGCATAAACTGTGCCAAAGCTAGGAATGACGGCACTGTCCGCATAGTCATATTCCTCATATTAGAAATATTGACATTGCTTAAGTCATAGATTCTCAACAAGAAACTACTACTTATTAAAATTTAATGACCAATGATTTCTAACCGCAAGAATTCTAATCAAAATCACAATAAATATCGAAATCGACTGTGCAACATAAATTGGTATTGCTAATTGAAGTAAAAAGTAGAAAATCGTTCCTCCCAGCAAACAAGCCGTTGCATAGATTTCTTTCCTGAATATTAATGGAACTTCATTAGATAAGGTATCTCTTAGTACACCACCGAATACGGCACCGATCGCACCCATTAAAATACAGATGATCGGTGATAAGCCAAGCGCTAAAGTTTTCTGAACACCTAAGACAGTGAACAATCCTATTCCTATAGAATCAAATAGGAACATCGTCTTCCTTAGTTTCAATATTTGCTTTTGAAATAAATACACCATAGGAAGAGCTGCAATAATTAAAATCACATAGTTGATGTCTTGAATCCAAGCTACAGGCAATGCACCTGTAAGCATATCCCTCAATGTACCTCCACCAATAGCTGTAACAAACCCAAGCACTAACGTACCGAAGATGTCAAATTTCTTCGAAATTCCAGTCATTACGCCACTTATCGCGAAAACGAATGTCCCGATAAGGTCAATAGAATAGATTATACTCACTTCAGAATTACCGCATCAGCCATAAACTTCAACTCTACCTTAGGTTCAGTAATCGCTTCTATTACTTCTTTAGAATCTCCATTGTCTTCTGCATAGTGACGTAACTCGTCTACTGAAGTCTCTTCTTTATACGCTTTTCCTCTTAGAATTACAGTTTCACCAGCAATATCCTTTGGCATAAAGAATCCATAATCCTTGAATTTAACGAACATTGGCTCAGCTCCTTCTGTTTCCGAAACAATATTCATCCAGCAACCTATCGATTGACATACTCCTTCTACTTTCCCTATAACTTTCACACCATCAACTTCATCTTTCGACTCTAACTGCGCAAGCAATTCATCATAAGTAATTGCACCTGAACCATCCATCATTTCTCCGAAATGTTGTCCTTCATCAGTCGTTACAACTTCTTTGTTTTGAGCACATGCAACACTTACAATTGCAAATAATAGGATAATAATATTTCTCATATTTTTATAATTTATACCATTTTTCATTACTATTCGAAGATGCAACAACAGCTTCTATAAATTGCATTCCTCTTAAACCGTCTTCTACTGATGGAAAGTCCTTATAAATCGGATCCACCTCTGTTCCAGCTAACCTAGCTTGAACACATTTAGCAAAGTTACGATAAATATTTCCAAATGCTTCTAAATATCCTTCAGGGTGCCCTGCAGGAATTCTTGTGTGTGCTGTCGATTCTGGGTATAAATTCCCCACTCCAGTTCGCATCAACTCGGTTGGCTTGTCCAGGTGTTTAACCAATAATGAATTAGGCTCCATCTGATGCCATTCCAGCCCAGCTTTTGTTCCATATATTCTAATGGTCAATGCATTTTCTTCTCCAGCTGATATTTGCGAAGCGTACAATACCCCTCTAGCGCCATTGTTAAATCTTAACAACACACTTCCATCGTCATCCAATAATCTGCCTTTAATATGAGTGTGCAGATCAGCACACATTTCTGAAATTTCCAAGCCAGAAATGTATTCCGCCAGGTTTTCTGCATGTGTTCCAATATCGCCCATTGCTCCGGCTGCACCTGATCGTTTCGGATCTGTCCTCCATGATGCCTGCTTGTTATCTACATCATCTTCCACTTTAGTACTCAACCATCCTTGTGGATATTCCACTACTATTCTTCTAACTTCTCCGATATCTCCATTCTTCACCATCATCCTCGCTTGTTTCACCATCGGATATCCAGTATAATTATGGGTCAATGCAAATATTAACCCCGTCTTATTTACCAATTCTACTAACTCCTTTGCTTCCGCCATATCGAAGGATAAAGGCTTATCACATACCACGTGAAAACCATTCTCTAGTGCCATCTTAGCTGGACCAAAGTGCATGTGATTCGGTGTGACAATAGAAATAAAATCCATTCTGATATCTTCCGGTAATTCTTTTTCTTTCAATATCATTTCCTCGTAAGAACCATAAACTCTATCTTCTGGAAGATAAAAATCTTGACCTGAAAGTTTCGATTTCTCTGGATTGCTTGAAAACGCACCACACACTAATTCTATCTGACCATCTATTGCTGCAGCCATTCTATGAACTCCTCCGATAAATGCTCCACGGCCACCTCCGACCATTCCCATTCTAATTTTTCTTGACATCTTTATTTAGAATTTTCTTTATATAATTAACTATCCTACTAGTCTTTATAGTTTACGAACCTTAATATTTTTAAACCAAACTTCATTACTATGATCTTGGAAAGCAATATGCCCTACGTTATAGGTTCCAAAACCTTTCCAGTCCTTAAATTTAGAATTGGAAATCATGGTTTTCCATTGCTCATCAAACATAGTAAACTCTACCACTTTTCTTCCATTCTGCCATTGCTCTACTTTCCCGTCTTTAGATACAATCCGAGCAGTATTCCATTCGCCTGCAGGTTTCACCGTTTTGTACTTTCCTTCTATCATATCATATAGGTCTCCAGCTCGGTGCGTAGGATACTTTGTATCTGGATGACAGATATCATCAAGAATCTGCATTTCTGGTCCTGTTCTATAAGTCTTATTGTATTCATCCGACTCATGGATATAATAAATAATACCACTATTTCCACAATTGGATATTTTCCAGTCTACCGTAAATTCAAAATCCTTGTAGGTATCCTTAGTCATCAGGTCTCCGCCATCCACAACTTTTAATTTTCCTTCATCATTAGGCTGCACCGTTAAAGTGATCATCCCATTTTTAGCGATCCAACTAGATCCAGGCTTATCTTTTTGGTAACCCTTGAAAGCATCTAAACTCTGACCATCAAATAACAATTCCCATCCAGCTTCTTTTTCAGATGGAGAAAGTGTATTGTCCGTAGCAACGTATGTTGGCTTTGTTCTTTCACCTGGAGTCGTAGAGATATTATTCATTGTGTACCAAGCATCCGTCGACCAAAGCTCATGTCCCATTTCACTAATAAACATATTATTCAAGTGAACATAAATCACATGACCTTTCTTCATCCCAGATAACTCCAAAAATACTTTCTTCCTATCAGCTGAAACATTTACCGATCTAATCGGAAGCGTTCTTTGATCTAATTTAGGACCACCATATTCTACGGTCGGCTTATAATAGTATTGCTTGATATCATAATCTGACGCTTTCCAGCCATCACCTTCTTTAAGCGCTTCAGTAAATTCTATTTCTATACCATTCGACTTCGACCTCACTGCTAACATCTCGAAGGTGGATTTTTCATTGTATTCAAGACGTTGTACTCCGAACCAGTTGGTCCCCACATTCTGCCAGTTTCCAGGATTTCCTACTCCACCTACATATAATGCACCATCTGGACCCCAAACCACTCTGTTTACTCCAGCCTCCAGTCCTTGGGTAAATCTAAATACCGCTCCTTGATATTCTCCATTGATTTTCTCCACGAAGACCCGCTTAAGTCCACCATGTGTTACTTCTCCATGTAACATCTGTCCCTTAAAAGGTCCCACATTGATATACGTAGGAGTAGATGGAGAATTTCCTATTTCATCTTGTGGTAGCCAAACTACAGGTGGTTTTTCCTTTAAGTTTGCTGTTCCTTCGAAATCCACGGACCGACCTCCGAAAAAGTCACCTTCTGATAAGTGAAGAATTTTGCTTGAAGGAAGCCAATCACCTTGGTTATCGGCAATGAAGAATTCATTATCAACACCGATTCCTATACCGTTCGGAGTTCTTAACCCTTGAGCAATAAACTCGAGCTCACCTGTCTCTTTATTAACTTTAATTACTTTTCCTCTATCTTGAATCTGAGGTTGTCTACTTGCTCCACCAGGAAGAATAGCCGTTGCTAAAGTTGCATAAAAATTACCATCTTTATAACCTAATCCGAAACCAAATTCATGAAAATTCGTGGAAACATCCCAGTCGTTAGAAACAGTGATATATTCATCTATAATATCATCTCCATTCGTATCTACTAACTTCGTTAGTTCTTGTTTCTGCATAATGTAAATCACTCCATCTACCACTTTCAGACCCAGAGGCTCAGCAAGCCCTCCTGCAATTTGCTTAACAGACATTTCGGATGGGTTACCCGATTCAGGATTCGTGATTAAATAAACGCCACCTTCTTCATCCCAAGTACTGACAGCAAGTCTGCCATCTGGAAGAAAATCCATCCCACCTACTTTAGGCTGAAAAGATCCAGGTCTTGCTTGACTCAGATCGAAACTAGGATGCACTCCATTCAGAACAGATTTATCTCCCGGGATTGCATTTACGGTTGACATCGGTAAAGAAAGCCCCTGAATATCATTTACTTTTGTTCGGTCGTGATAGATAACAGCTGCTGGAACAAGTTCGAAAGAACCGGCACCTTCAGGTTTCCAGTTAAACGATAAAAACTTACCACCTTCTCCATTATAGTACTCGATTCTGAAAGCATGAAAGCCTTTATTTAAAGCCACATTTGCTTCTTTTCCTTCCACTCCATGTGGACCATCGTGATCCACTATTAATTTATCATCTATGTATAGCTTAGAACCATCATCACTCCACATTCTGAAAGTAGCCTGCATATCCTTTTCGATATTTAAATAGCCATCAGCAATCAGAACAAAATTATCTCCTAAGTCCACAAATTTAGTATCTGAAATATTACCAAGACTTGGCATAATTCCACCCATGACTGGTTTACTTAATGTTCGATAATCCGGTATCAATGAAATTCCAGGACTAGCATTAAACACCTTAACTTTAGCTCCTAATATTAGATTGTTTTCACTAATATCTGATGCTTTCATATAATCTTCCTTAGCAATCTCGCTTTGTGCTGCACTCGCTGCTTTTTCAGATTCCGGAACTAACCCTACGATATATTCTACCATTTTCTGAAGATCATCATCCGACACATTCGGGTGAGGAGTCATCACTTGTTCTCCCCACACACCATTTCCTCCAGTCTTAATTTTATTTTTCAGGTAAGAATAATTTTCTGGTGTTGCTGTATATCTTGCTGCTATACTTTTATAAGAAGGTCCCACCGTCTTCGCTGATATATTATGACAAGTTCTACAGTCACTTTTAGAAATCAAGGTCAAACCTTCATTTGCAGTTTCCGCTCCTGGCTTTTTCTTGTACAGCTTATTTTCGATCATCGGCTTTGTTACAAAATCGACGGTAAGGGAAGTCGGTCCATCAGACTTCATCCATACGATTCCATCTAGTTCTAAAGAAGTAACAATTCCTTTCTTAATATCTTTACTTTCGATCACTTCGAGCTTTCCATCTGTAGTAACATTACTCGGAATAAGAATAGAACTAAAATTGGACCTTAGCCCAACTTCCACGCCTGATGGAACACCATCCAGTGTGAATACCCTTTCAAATGCAACTTTTCCATCAGGAAGTTTTATAGCTTCTGGCGTTTCGGTAATTTTAATAACCTGATTATTAGGCGTCGTTATTTCATACATCATGGTCGCTTGATCTCCTACCATTTTGTGACCTTTATAAGCTGCCATCACTTCAGTAATTTCACCACCTGATTTAATCCGCCATGGATGTTCGTACTTATTATCGATGTAAGCATCTCCTATAACCTTAGGTTGTGGTCCATGTGCTTGCGTATATACCGCTCCGGAAAAATCGACAGATCCTTTCCATGCCTTATATAATGAGGCATTCTTTGCAGAATAAGACACCCACAGATCATCATCTAATGCGAATGTAATTGCTCTTGGCATTTCATCCATTACCGAACGAAAAACCCATGGAGAATGAGGTCTTCCTTCTTCTTCTATCACCGTAACATCCTTATCACAGGAACTAAAGGTTACGATTGCGAAAATGATTAAAAAAGACTTATATAGCTTGATCATATTTTATATTTAACTTTGAAGGAATGAATATAAAAAATTATTACGGTGTAATAGCGTTGAGCGTTAACTTTCACTCATAATATATAAAACTGCTTATCCATGTCTTTAAATCTTGATCATTTGACCTTGAAAAGGTATGGTTACCATTTAGGTGGTTTCTTTCTATTTTTCTTACTTATTCTTTCTATCTATTTTTTCAAGGAACGCATTATTTTTCTCGATAATGCTTTTCAGACCTTTCTCCTTATTCACGAAAAGTCTATAACAATTATGGTCGATCGCTGGCCTTCGATTTCGATTAGAGTTCTGCCATTATTAGCCGTAAAGTCAGGCGCCTCTTTACCTATAATTATGGTGCTATTTTCAGCATCTTATGCTTTATTTCATCTCCTTGTTTATGGACTCACTCGGTACCTTGCAAGTGATGTAAGATACGCTCTTGTTATTCCCGTAACAATTGCCTTGCTCACTGGCCATTCCTTTTTCTGGTGTGCTTCAGAAATTCTCCAAGCGATTTCACTTTGTGTTCTGATCCTTGCCATCACCATGAACTTCTACCGAAAAGAACGATGGTCACTATCTGTTTTTACAACTATGATCGGCAGTATTATTTTATCTTTTTACCATCCACAAAGTCTGATTTGCTTAATCTTCGGTCTACTGTATCTATTATCAGAAGTAAAATGGACAACACGGGATGTGATCTTTCCACTAATCTGTGTTGTTATCTTCTTCCTTAAGTCCATGCTTTTCCCTAATTGGTACGACGCTATGAAGTTCGAAGGCTTAATGGCCAACATAAAAACTTATCAATTTCAGGTTTTTCAAAGCGAGTCCTTTAGCGATTTTATTCACTGGCTATACAAAGACTTGCTGTTATATTCCGTTACTTTTTTAATTTCATTCATTGTCTTAATAAGGCAAAAAAAATATTATAAATCATTACTCTTAGTTTGCTTTACGTTTGCATTATTACTCATATATAACGTAACGAATCGAGATTCTATGGCGATCTTCTATGCCGAGGCGAGTTATATGCCTCTTGCATTTTTCGTTGCTATTCCCTTACTATTCGATGTCATAAAAGGGAATCGAATGGGACTATATGCCATCGCCTCTATATTCATTTTATGCCTTCTGAAAATTACTTTAGTTGCCCACCTCTACTCAGACCGAATCGTGCAAGTAGAAAAAATCACAGCTGAACATAAAGAAAGTAAAGTGATCATTTCGAAAAATGGGCTTCCTGAAGAATTGAAACCGATAACTTGGGGCCTACCCTTCGAAACATTGCTGATTACTACCCTTTCTGATAAGGATAAGTGCAAGACGATCGTCGGAGCTGCTTCCATAGATGAATATGAAAGATTTATGGGTTTAGGTCAATTTATAAATGGAATGGGGAATACAATTAAAGGTAGTATTGACACCAGTTATTTTAAGTTGGATACGTCTAATTATGTTATAAAATGGAAGGAATAATATCATTTCCAGATGCGAAATTTAATTTCCCTTTAGGTATTTTTATAACGTGGAACAAAAAATATTATCAATGAAAGACGTGACAGCATATATTGGTCAATTTCCCGCAGAAGTTCAAGAAATACTGCGTCAGATTAGAAGTATTATTATTGAACTTGCTCCTTATGCTGAAGAATCTATCTCATACGGAATGCCAGCATATAAGCTAAATAAAAAGCCTCTAGTCTATTATGCAGGATATAAAAAACACATCGGATTTTATGCAACGCCCCAGGGTCATGAGGCCTTCGCAGAAGAACTTTCAAAATATAAACAAGGAAAAGGTTCTGTACAGTTTCCCCTAGACAGTGCCATCCCATATGACCTCATTAAAAGGATGGTTTCATTTCGAATTGCTCAAAATCAGGGTTTATAAATGTTTTTTAAAAGTTAAATTCCACATTCTGGTGGGGTATTACTTTTCTAATTGGGTCTTATATTAAAATAACACCTTTTTATGAGAATTTCTAACTACCCATTAGTATTCGCCTTTCTTTTGCCCTTTTACCTCATAGCACAAGATGGACCAGCAGGCGTAGGAAACAGTCTAAATAATGGACTTTGGCTTCGTGCCGATAAAATTCAACAAGCAGATAGTTCCTTCGTGTCCGAATGGCAGGATGTTTCTGGAAACATGAACGATGCTGAACAAACTACCGCCTCTTTGCAACCTGTATATTTAGAAAGCAGTAATCTTAACGGCCAACCAGTTGTGAGATTAGATGGTACGAATGACCAATTATATATTTCTGATGCAGCGATTCTGGATGGAAGTTCAGGGCTTACCTACTATGCAGTAGTGAGACCTAGAAATCTTACCTCTGCACCTCGAGGAATTCTTGGAAAACGAATAACTTATAATACCAATATTGATTATGCCTATACTTGGTTTTTTTACACCAATTCTAGACTTTACACTGATATAAATACAGCAAATAATCGATTTAGTTCTGGTTCTACTACTTACTCAAATAATAATAATTATATCTTAAGTCTTGATTTCGATGGGAGCCAACCATTGACAGAAAGAAGCAGAATGTATAGCAATGGAAATATTTCTGCCATCGCTTCAGAAACATCCACTTCTATTATAGATAGTGATCAAGATCTTGTTCTGGGCGCACTTAATGCGAACTATGGCACCTATCTAGGAGCGGATTATGCAGAAGTCATTCAATTTAATTATTCTTTAGATAGTCTAGAGCACATATTAGTTTCTAACTATTTATCAGCAAAATATAATATTCCACTGGGAATGAATGATGTATATGTTCAAGATAATAGCACGAATGGAGATTATGATTTTGACGTTACAGGAATCGGTAGAATAGATGCAAGTACTATCGTAGATAATGCGAAAGCTTGTTCCATATTACGAATATCTAATCCTACAGACTTGAATGATGATGAATATCTTATATGGGGCCACAATAATAAAACCCAAGTGGCAAACAACAACTCAGATGTTCCCTTTGGAATAGATGCCCGTTTCGAGAGAGAATGGAGAGTCAGTGAAGTAAATGGAAGTCAAACTTCGATAGATGTAGGAGCAGTAGATTTGACATGGGATTTATCTAATCTAGGAGGAATAATAGCTAGCGATCTTAGGTTATTAATAGATACAGACAATGATGGTATTTTTTCGGATGAAACTCCGATTAGTGGAGCCACGTCTATAGGAGGAAACCAATACGCATTTTTGGGCATTACTGAGATTGCGGACAGCGTAAGATTTACATTGGCAACCATAGACCAAGACCAGACTGCACTCCCAGTAGAATATATATCTTTCTCTGGTCAAAAAATGGAAAATCATAATGAAATCAACTGGGTGACTGCCTCGGAAATCAATAATGATTTTTTTGAGGTGGAAAAATCCATTGACCAAGAAAACTGGGCACTTCTTGCTACTGTTAATAGTCAAGGCAACTATCGTCAAGACAATTCGTACACTACAATCGATAGAAACCTGAACCATGAAATAAACTATTATAGACTTAAACAAACAGATCTTAATGGTCAGTTTTCCTATTCAAAAATTATTCTTATAGATAACAATAATCAAAGGACCGTTGTAGAAATTTATCCTAATCCTTCTTCTGAAATGATAAGCATTAAAGGCAAGTTGAACTGGTTTCGTATATACAATGAAATGGGAGAAGATATCACAAGAAAAATTGGGATAAAAGCGTCTAGTGATCACATTCATCACTTAGATGTGGCCTTCCTTCCGAATGGTATTTATTTCATACACTCTGAAAAAGGAACCTATTCGTTTATTAAAATCTAGCAATTATCAATGTCCGCTGGAATTAAGCTTCGATATTAATGCTAAATTCGTGTTTTAATTCATCTCAATTGCATAAAATAAATTGACTGAAATAGCTGGATTCGAAAAAATGAATCACCTTGGTGCAAGTAGGACACCATTTTTCTTTATGATAGACTTCGAGTTAGAAAACATTAACGTTTTCAAGCTTGATGAATTAGATGATGTCTTTTTCGATGTGAATGGCGTTAAGAATCACCATATCCCCTATGGACAAGCGAACATTAAACTAGAGAAAGGGAGAATTCCGTTTATGGATTATAAAAAATCCTTCGATCTGGTTTATAAGGAATTGCAATACGGAAACACATTTCTCCTTAATCTTACAAGTGCAACAGAAATTAAACTAAATAATAGTTTGTTTGATATTTTTCTCAATTCTAAAGCAAAGTATAAGTTATTTTTCAAGGATGAATTTGTATGTTTTTCGCCGGAACCTTTTATTAAAATTGACAATGATATCATATCTAGTTATCCGATGAAAGGTACGGCTAATGCGAATATACCGAACGCCGCAGAGAAATTAATAGCGAACGAAAAAGAACTTTCTGAGCATTATACTATTGTTGACTTAATACGAAACGACCTTTCCATTGTTGCAGATAATGTGCGGGTGAGTAAGTTTAGATATTTAGAAACCATCGCGTCTAACAATCAAGTGCTTTATCAGTTATCAAGTAAGATAGAGGGAGACCTTTCCTCTGAGTGGCACAATGAAATTGGGAGTATTCTAGAAAAAATTCTACCCGCTGGAAGCATCTCTGGAGCGCCGAAAAAGAAAACAGTAGAAATTATTCAAGCTGCTGAAAACCAGAAAAGAGGTTACTATACTGGTATAATGGGTTATTATAATGGAGTCACGCTGGATGCTGGAGTGATGATTCGATTTATAGAAAAGAAAGGTGACCAATATTTCTATAGAAGTGGTGGTGGTATCACTTTTATGAGTGATCTCAATAGTGAATACTCAGAACTAATAGATAAGATTTATGTCCCTGTTTTTAGAAACAATTAAAATTAATAATGGTCGAAGGATCAATCTGGATGGACACAACCATAGGATGAATCGTGTTCGAAATCGTCATTTTCATGAGATCCGAGATATAGACCTTCGGGATTTCATCTATGTTCCTGATGAATTTCAAGATGGAATCGTTAAGTGCAGAGTGGTTTATGGTCGATTGATACAAGAAATAACTTTTGAAAAGTATCACTTTAGAAATCCGAGAACTTTTAAACTTGTAAATGCAAATGAAATTAGCTATTCAGAAAAATCATTGGATCGATCTGCCCTAGATTCCTTATATAATATGAGGGAGGAAGCTGATGATATCATTATTGTCAAAGACAATTTTATAACCGATTCTTACTATGCGAATCTAGCATTTCTACAAAATGGAAGGTGGTACACACCAGCAAAGCCTTTACTCGAGGGTACTTTTAGGGCGAAATTAATTAAGGAAGGAAAAATAATTCCTCGATCGATTAAAGCGGAAGACATTTCGGATTTTTCCAAACTTAAAATATTTAATGCACTGACAGAGTGGGAGATGCATGATCCAGTTTTGATATCCAGAAACCAAGATCATTGAGAAAAGCTTAATAGTATCACCTCTAGTACTTGTCCGATTACCAGCAGAAGCCTAAGAATGTTTTGGGCTTACAACATTTCAGAATATTCAATCTGACATTATAGTTTTGCTTGAGCAAGTAAAGAATCCGCTGGCAATCATGCCGGCTATTAGAAGTTTTGTGGCTGTGATGCAGCATTCCTTTCAAACCCCTGATCATAATGAGGCCGACTATAGGTCAGAGTTTCAGATTATTAAATTATTTACGGACTTATGATTATTGAGTCTGGTGTAGCTATAGGAGCTTATACTTTAGGCCGATTTGGAAAGAACGAGAACAAAGATCGAGTGAATTTCCTTTAAGAATAATTAGACCATGGACTTATAAATATCTTCGGCCTTTACGATCCTCCCTAAAAAAGGAATGACCCTCCTCTGGAGAGAGGAGAGCCAAGCCATTTAACACCCTTAAAACCTAAAATGAGAACAATAGAATATATTTCTTAAGTGTATTTCGTATTTTTTAATCTAGAATCCTCCACTATCGTCAACAATTGAAGTAGAGAAGAACATCATAGACATCATTTCGTAAAAATCCATAGCAAGTAATTTTTATTTTGTTTAATTAATAAAACAAAGTTACCTACTAGGTATCGATAAAAATATAACAGAAAGCCTCCTTTGAGGACAATCATTTATATAATTTTTAATACTTCACCATAATACAATCAACTCTAAGTCAATGTATTATCACTGTCAAAGTTGCAATTAGGTGCTGTATGTTAAGTACAATACAAATATATTTTATATTTATATTACAAACTATAACAATATATTATAAACTAGGACTACCTAAATAGCACGCTAATTCTAAATTATAATTTATACAATACTGATTATCAATCTGTAACAATCAAAGATGGAAGAACTAATATCACTTATCGACTTATTAAGTAAGCAAAAACTTCATCAGATTGAGGTTGTTGATGAGCTAGATGATTCTGAAAACCTGCTCTCTAAGTTATACAATGAAATCAATAATGGAAAAATAACAGATGAAAAATCTGCAACAATCTCACTTTATGGGTCTCTAGAACACATTAGCAGACTTAAAAAACTAAAAAATCGATTATACAACAAGCTCATCAATTCTATTTTCTTTATAGATCAGTCTAACTCTTTATACAGTGATTCTCTTACCGCTGCTAAGAACGCATTTAAAAATTATTCTGCCATTAGACTTTTAATAGGAAGTAGAAAAAGAGGGGTTGCGATTGATCTTGCACATAAAACTTTCAAGGTTTCAAAAAAGTATGGCTTTACAGATCTAAATTATTTACTAACCTCAATTCTCACTGACCACTATGTAGCCATTGCCTTTGATAAAACAAAATACAAGAAATATAAAAAGTTCAAAAATTACTACTTAAAAGCAATGATTGCCGAAAATGACATTCAAGAATTACAAGCTATTTTCAATATGGACTTATCTAAAAGTAGCTCCGGACTAAATGAAAAAGAATTGCATGAACATGCCGAAAACATAAAGACTATAAGGAAGACTCAAAAAGAAATCCATACTTATCGATATAATCTTTACGCTTACTTGTATCAAATCAATTTTTTTCTTGAAACCAGAAAGTATACGGAATTAATTACCTTGGCTGACGAAGCTTTACATTTTTTTAAAAAACAAGGTATTAACTCCATGGATGCGGAATTAATGATAAAAATCCGTGCTGGCCTTGCTTACTTTATGTTGAAAGATTATAAAAGTGCTGAGAATAATTTCATTACGCTTAATAAAATTTCTCGACCTTATACCACTAACTGGCACTCTACCTATAATTACCTAAGCTCTTTATATATAAATACAGAACGATATCATGACACTTATGACATCCTTTCCATTGTTTTTAATTCACCTAACTTCGAAAAAGCGCATCCCATACTCGTGCAACTCTTTAAGATTAAAGAAGCCTACTTCCATTTTTTGATAGAACTTGGAAAAATAGACCCCTCTAAATCCAAAGAAAAGCCCTTAAGGAAATTCAGACTGGGCAGGTTTCTAAATGAAACTCCTATTTTCTCGAAAGATAAGCGTGGTGTTAATATTTCCATCCTTATCATCCAGATGATCCTTCTTGTTCAGAATAAAAAACATGGCGAAATCATAGACAAGCTAGATGCCTTGAACATGTATAGTCACCGATACTTAAGAAGCGACAATACTTTTCGTTCGAATTGCTTCATTAAAATGTTAGCAAAACTTCCTGATGCCGACTATCACCCCATCCGATGGGAGCGATATGTGAAAAAGTATCGACAACGACTCGAAGAACATCCTTTCGAACTTTCTTACCATAACATTGACCTAGAAGTAATCCCTTTCGAAACTTTGTATGAGCTGGTCTTAGAGATGCTGAAGAAATAAGGGGAAACCACTGATGGTCTCACCTCAAGCTGAGGCTATCAATGTGGTTTTCGGGTTGATGAAAGTATATGAAAGGTTGATTATAAAGGTTGATGTGAATGAAAAAAATATCGACAACGACTCGAAGAACATCCTTTCGAACTTTCTTACCCCAACATTGACCTAGATGTAATCCCTTTCGAAACTTTGTATGAGCTGGTCTTACTTTGTATGAGCTGGTCTTAGAGATGCTGAAGAAATAAGGGGAAACCACTGATGGTCTCACCTCAAGCTGAGGCTATCAATGTGGTGTCAATTTGAATTCTTCTTATAAAGGAGATACTTACTAAATAATCCAATTATAAAAAGAATATAAATTAATACCCTAAAAACTATATCCTCACTTACAATGGATACTCTTATTACAATACAAATTGCAACAATTAAAAACAAGATATCTATTAATTTCATTTCATATGTTTTTTAACCAGCTGCACATCCAACTGCTCCAAATCCAACAATAACTGCCCCAGCTCTTTTTTATTACCTTTTCTCAAATTTTATTATAAATCCGAACTGATTTATTACAAATACAAGCCGCTTTTCGCATAAAACAAATAACAAACTACGTATTTTACCGCCATAGCTATTAATATAATAATTAAATATATAATTTACATACTTCTATTAATCATAACGTTATAATATTACAATCATAATAAATGTTAGACACAATCATTTCATTAGCCGATTTAATTACAAAACAAAAGCTTTATAAAGTTGAAATTATAGATGAAGTAAAAAATCCAACAACAAAAATTGGGAGGTTCTATCAAAATGTATCCAATGGTACTTTTAAAACTGAAGAGCAAGCAGCAGAATCATTAGGGTATTCAGGACCAACCGACAAAAATTACAATAATTTAAAAAGTGACCTTTTTAATCGAATGGTTAACTCAGTTTTCTTTATCGACCAATCGAGTTCTTTATATAGTGATTCCTTAACTGCTGCTAAAAATGCATTTAAAAATTATTCTGCCATTAGACTTTTAATAGGAAGTAGAAAAAGAGATATTGCTATTGATTTAGCTCATAAAACGATCAAGGTTTCTAAAAAATATGGTTTCACAGATCTAAATTATCTATTAGCATCGATCCTTACCGATCACTATGCAGCTATAGCCTTTGATAAATCAAAATACAATAAATATAAAAAATTCAAAAATTACTACTTGAAAGCAATGATTGCCGAAAATGACATTCGAGAACTTAAAGCCATCTTTGACATGGAATTATCTAAAAGTGGTACTGGATTAAATGAAAAAAAATTGCATGAACATGCCGAAAACATAAATACTATAAGGAAGACTCAAAAAGAAATCCATACTTATCGATACAATCTTTTCGCTTACTTGTATCAAATCAATTTTTTTCTTGAAACCAGAAAATATACGGAATTAATTACCTTGGCAGACGAAGCTTTACATTTTTTTAAAAAACAAGGTATTAACTCCATGGATGCGGAATTTATGATAAAAATCCGTGCTGGCCTTGCTTACTTTATGTTGAAAGATTATAAAAGTGCTGAGAATTATTTTATAATGCTTAATAAAATTTCTCGACCCAATACAACCAATTGGTATTCTACTTATAACTACCTAAGCTCATTATACATTAATACAGAACGATATCTTGACACTTATGACATCCTTACCATTGTTTTTAATTCACCTAACTTCGAAAAAGCGCATCCCATAATTGTGCAACTCTTTAAGATTAAAGAAGCCTACTTCCATTTTTTGATAGAACTTGGAAAAATAGACCCCTCTAAATCCAAAGAAAAGCCCTTAAGGAAATTCAGACTGGGTAGGTTTCTAAATGAAACCCCTATTTTCTCGAAAGATAAGCGTGGTGTTAATATTTCCATCCTTATCATCCAGATGATCCTTCTTGTTCAGAATAAAAAATATGGCGAAATCATAGACAAGCTAGATGCCTTGAACATGTATAGTCACCGATACTTAAGAAGCGACAATACTTTTCGTTCGAATTGCTTCATTAAAATGTTAGCAAAACTTCCTGATGCCGACTATCACCCCATCCGATGGGAGCGGTATGTGAAAAAATATCGACAACGACTAGAAGAACATCCCTTCGAACTTTCCTACCACAACATTGACTTAGAAGTAATCCCTTTCGAAACACTGTATGATCTGGTTATCGAAATGCTGGAGAAGTGAGGGGGGACCAAAAACCACTTGATGGTCTCAAATGTGGTTTTCTGGTTGAAGAAAGTTGATGAAAGGGTTGATAATAGAGGTTGATGCGAAAACCGCTGCAAGGAGTTTGTAACTCAGCGTTGTGTTCCTCGGTTTAACCGCTATAAGGAGTTGGTAACTCCTTTTTGAGTCTCATATATTATTGCATTAGATCTTCGAAACGGAGTTCGGAAACTCCGCTCGAATCAAAACAAGGGAGGTCTAAAGAATATGAGCATTAGTAATAAATCATTTCAATAAACATAATATGCAGGGAGCCATTCCATTTGGATGACACCCTGCCTCTTAAATCTTATTATCTATCTGGGAATACCTTTTTAAAAATATACTTCCCTATCCAAAAGAATAAAAGAACTCCAAGAATAATAAAAATTCGAGATATTAAAAATTCCAAAGACATAATAGTTAATTGTAGAATCATAATTTTTTATTATAAACCAATTGATGCTGTGAGTGCTCCAGTTGCAGCATCATAAAGAACTTCACTTCCTGTAAACTGTGAGGAGTTTGCAACTCCGCTCGAATTATATATTAAAGCATCAATACTTTAAAATACCCATTTGTTTCAATTTATTTATTGCCTACAGAATTTATTTTTAAAAGCATGATTTAAGTTAACTGTAACTCCTATGTCAAGAGATTGCTTCAATATTTTAAACTGGTTTTCACTTAAATTATGATTCCAAAGTTCTCTAGAAGATCTAAAAAATAGACCATAAGAAGCACATTCGGTAAACTTTAGATCATACTTGAGTTGAAAGATTATACCTGTTCGACTCCCTTTTTGAGAAGAAATTGGCTGATCAGCGTAGAATGATTGAATTACACCAAATCCATACTTTAACTAATTATTTGGTGATAACTGCGATGTTTGTATACCGCTAAAAAGCAGCCCATATTCTGTAAGAAAATTGACAGGCGTAGAATTGTCAAAAACCCTGTATTCTGTATCAGTAATAAGTAAATCGAAAGAATACTTCTTTAATCTATATCCTAATTCAAAACTTAAAGTGCTTTCCAGTGGAATATTTGTTTTATAATTTTCAACACTCTGGATTGAGGTAAAGCTGAACTGCGAACTGGTATAGAATTGCCCAAAGATTGTTAAATTTGAAAAAACAAATAAAAAACTAATAATATATTTCATGATCAACTTTTTAAAAGAGGTGCATATAAAATGCACCTCCTACTTTTTTAAACATTACATTGATTACCACAAAATCTTCTTATTCTTGAAAGAAGAAATGCACCACCAACTGCGATTACACAAGCGATGAAGGCAGGTCTTGCAACAACAACTCTATTATCATTCTAAAATGCTCAATTTAAATTGCCATATAGTCCATTAGCCAAGAAAGCATCAATTAATTTTGATTTACTACATTTTACTCTTTCTTCTTTTTTGATTTGTTTATCGTCATAATAGAAATTATAACTCCTCCAATTTGGAAAAGTACAAATGACAAAATCACAAGAAGATAGACATATTTGCTACTATAATGATTTGAACTCTTGAAAAGAAAATAAGCATGATACACCACAAACATAATTAATCCACTCAAAACTGACTTTAATGATATATACTTCATTTCTAACATGTTATTGCTCCCCAAATGCTTCCAAGAACTCCACCAACTACTCCCCCAACTAATGCAGCTGGGGCTGCTCCAGTGCAACCAGAGAAAATGCAAGCAGAAATTCCCCCTCCAACAGCACCTGTAACTATTCCTCCAACTACATTGTCTCTCATACAACTGTTATAAGATCTGTTTGAACTTTCGGAATTAGAACCCTCAAATGAGTTAACGTAGTCCTGAAATTCAAGACTAGCTTGTAAATAAGACGCTCGCGCAATTGACAATACTTGTCTTAATCCCTCTTTTTCAAAACTTGCATTGTACTTTACATAAATTGTAAATAATTTTAAATCTACTTCCGATTTAGAAGGCATGCTCAATAAGAAATTAGAAATTTCATTAAATAGGATATTTTGTTGTTCACTCATTTGTACTTTCCCACCAGTCCAATATTTAAAATTTTCTTTATTCAAATTCATATGATCTTCTATAAAATTGATAGTACCAGAAACATCTGTCTCCAAAATTTGTGATGATTTACTAACTATTACTTCTTGAAACATCGCATCATATACATTATTCTGAGAGTATATTGATGAGTTTATATCTTGTGCTCTAGATATTTGTTTATCCGTAGCAGAGATAATATTAGCAATTCCAAAATTAAAATCATATTCGATAAAAAAATCTTTAATCGATTCATCAATAGTTTCTTCCTTTTGACATGAGACTATCAAAAGCCCAAATCCAAAATACATAAAAAAATAAATAAACTTTTTCATTCCTTAAAAATTTATAAAATAAGCCCTACTCCTTTTTTAGGTAGTCTTTCGGCTAGCAAAATTGCATTTCTACCCAAGAAAAATGAAATGAAAAAACCCTATATTTGCAGTCAACAACGACGGAGTCTGCGTATCCTATTTCGATAGGTGATCGTGGGCTCTTTTTTATTTCTTCTTCTCGATTTTCTGATTTATATCAAATATATGCAACTCAAGTCTGGAAGAATATAACAAAACACAAAATATTACCGCCACAGTTATTTGTATAAATAAATAAACATAATCTTACATACTTCTATTAATCAATAATTTACAAGATCAAACATATACTATTTCTGAATAAAATGCTTTCATTTCCAAGGATAAACGAGGTATGAATATTTATTTCCTTACTGTCCCTAACAACGACTCGAAGAACATCCCTTCGAGCTCTCCTACCACAACATAGATCTAGAAGTTATTCCTTTCGAAGCGTTGTATGAGCTGGTTTTAGAGATGCTTGAAAAGTAAGGGAAATGATAGATATTTCTTAGGGTTAATACTCAAAGTTCTAATATCAATTTAACAAACTTGTTGTAGTGTTCATAGGACCTCGTACTTCAGTGCGAGATTTTCCAATCTATTTCTAGGGTTAAAACCCAAAGCCTGTCCCGCATTTTCTGCGGGGCTCCTGTGAGCATAAAAACAACTTGATGGTCTTACACATTCAGTTGCTTGTCCGATCACCAGCGGGAGGCTATCAAATGTGGTTTTCGTAGTTGGAGGGGAAAATGCACTAATATTCAAATATTAACATATCTCCATATTCTGTCCAAGAATAGAACTGATCTGGAAGCTTAACAATTGTTGAATTTAACCCATCTAACTTAATACAAAACTGCAACCTTCCTTCCTTATTCTTTGAAATGTGCTTTCTAATATATTCATCTATTTCTGCATCGAATGGATCTATGCTGACATCTTCTTGAAGAATATGTCGATAGACACCATAAAGAGCACAATGGAACTTGTGTTCCATAATCTGAGTATAATTGCACATTGCTGCGTACTGCTGAAAGAAATCATAGGTACTTTTATATCTACTTTCTTTAATTTTTAACCGCGTAACCACTTCATTTTTAAAATCTTCACTTTGTTGCTTCCCATCACTTCCGTTAAGAAAAGATTCATACCATAGACTTGCAATTTCTATGGCATGAATCCTGGTAATACTATCTTCCGTAGAAAATGAATTATCACAAAAATATTCAGCAAAATCTAATAATGCAATTCTTTCAAGAAAACTCTTTATTGTATATTCTATTGATTTCATCTTAAGCGTATTCTAGCCAAGGAATTTCTTCAAATCTTATGCCTGTAATTCCACTTTCTTCTATATCCTTCTTCACAAGTTCATTACAATACCTTCCCGACATTTCTAAAATTGGAATATCAAAGATATCATAAGCTTTCTCCTTTCGAATGAATATTTTTCTTGCTCTTAAATTTTGTCCTGATTCTAAGTTTAGAATACCGTTCTCATTCAGAATTGAAATATCTTTCAAATCTTCCAGTGTAGCACCTTTCACATTAATATCAATTTCCAAGTCGCCCTTGTTGTGGTCAATAATGTAAAACCTTGATTCTGACAAGTTAAGATCACTCCGATTTTTAAATTTATGAAAAGGAAAAACAAGTACGTGGCAGTCTAGACAAACACTTGGTTCATAATGAGTTGTAATCAATTTTGCTAAATAATGTTGATGCTCGCTAAAATTAAAACTACTAAAGATTTTGTAACCAAGGTCATCTATAAATATTGTAGATCCACCAATTAGTCCTTCACTCATAACGTTTGTAAGTTTCGAGCTTTTTTCTAATTGAAAGTAATTAAGATTTGGTGTAACTTGATTTTGTCTAAAGTGCCAAACAGAATCGGGTTTATTATAGTCATAACCTTTTACCATAGTAGCAATTTGTGGATAATTCTTTCCCACTATTTTAGAATCAAACTCATTCAGTATTTTATAAAACATGCTTTCCAATTAATAAACAATAAAAGTAATTTTGTCCAATGTTTTTCCAGATTTTAACTGATCTTTCACATTATCTAACATTTTCTTAAAATTATTTAAAGCGGTTTCAGGAGATGTATAAAGTCGAAATTAATTAATGAAGTAAAGATCCAACAACAAAAATTGGGAAGTTCTATCAAAATGTAGCAAATGGCACATGTAAAACTGAAGACCTAGCAGCTGAATCATTAGGTTACTCAGGACCATCCGATGCTTTCCGTTCGAATTGCTTTATTAAAATGCTAGCGAAACTTCCTGATGCTAATTACCACCCTGTCCGCTGGGAACGTTGTGTGAAAAAATATAGAAAACGACTAGAAGAACACCCCTTCGAACTTTCTTACCCAACATTGACCTAGAAGTAATCCCTTTCGAAACCTTGTATGACCTAGTCTTAGATATGCTTTAGAAATAAGGGGAAACCACTGTTGGTCTCACCTCAAGCTGAGGCTATCAATGTGGTTTTCGGGTTGATGAAAGTATATTGATAATAAAGGTTGATGTGAATGAAAAAAAATATCGACAACGACTAGAAGAGTATCCTTTCGAACTTTCTTACCCCAACATTGACCTAGAAGTAATTCCATTCGAAACCTTGTATGACCTAATCTTAGAAATGCTTGAAAAGTAAGGGAAGTGATAGATATTTCTTAGGGTTAATACTCAAAGTTCTAATATCAATTTAACAAACTAGTTGTAGTGCTCATAGGACCTCGTACTTTAGTGAAAGATTTTCCTTAACCTTTCTCGGGTTAAAACCCGAGCTCCTTTGGATACTCTGATTTAATTGTTTAACTACTTTTTTTTAAAAATTTTCAACTGATAAATAAAGCAGACTCCCTATCCCCAACTATCAATCTAGCCTTACCTCCTAGACCTCGTACTTCAGGTCGAGATTTCTTCAGCAACAAAAATAAAAGGATATTCCTCAAATGAATTGACTATTCCTGGAGAGCTTCTCAAGCGTATCCTATACTTAATTTTATAGTTTAATGTTTAATTCATATTCATAAATAGCATAAAACACTCCTTCTCCATTAATGATATTCCCCTTTGTAATTATTGGGCTTGAAACAATTTGTTCAAATTCGCTAGGTTGGTTATTAATAGAGCGGTAATAGATTCTAGCTTCTGGGCTAATAAGCCCAATAAAATATAATATTTCGTCACTGTTTCCATTTGAAATTGTTCTTTCTTGAAACTCAACTACATTTCCAATGAAACAATCTTTATTATAAACAGATAAGTTCTTGTATGAGAATCGTGTTGTCTGACAGTTTTCAATATTCGGATTACTTGTTGGTAAATATTTAAAGTTAAGTGGGTTTGCTCCCAAATCAAAACCAAAGGAAAAATCTGACATGTCTTCATTAGAATGTGTCAGTGATAAATCAACAACAATGGTATCGTTAAAAATTTGATAAGTAGTGTCAATTTTTTTAAACGGTTTGGGAATATCAACCCAAGCAGTTGTTGCGGTCGGGTAATTATCATGACTAATTTCTAGTCTATAACTTTCAGTAATATCAAGTACAATAGGCGAAGAAGAACTATACTTTCCATTTTGAGATTCAATTAAAGAGTCAACTTTTATGTTATTAGAATTGTAAAGTAATATCCTAGCATTAGAAATCCCATAACTACTAAAGTCCTTAAACTTTGTGCCAACTGGATAAGTACTCGTTAAATAAACTTTTACACCTTTCTGAGCGGAAATAAATGACTCAACAACTAGTTCTGGTTCTTTTTCAGGAATATCCAAATCATAAATCTTTCCGCAACTTATAAGTAAAATAATGATTGATAATAATTTAAAACTTTGTTTCATATGATATGCTGGGTATTAAAATAAAATTAGATTGACCATATATTACAGACTGGGATTCTACCGGTTTAGATACACCGTTTTCATTTCTAAACGTACCAATAAAAGTGTATTCGTAAAACATTGGGTTCTGATATGCATAGAGATTATAAATGCCAAACTTCCATTTAACTTCTCTTTTTTTCTTTTTGTATTTATATATTATTGCAATATCAGCTCTATTATAATCACGAGTTTTAACACCATTCCATTCATCTATTATAGCAGTTGGATATCCGTTTTGATCTATATATGATGTATTAGGAAGCGTAATATAATGGCCTGAAGAGTATATAAAATTAATGTTCAGGTTTAGCTTTTCTTTAAGAATATAATTAAAGTTTAATTGCAAATCATGTTTTCTAGAAAATGCTGAATTAAAAGCTTTGCCTTCATTAAAACCTGGAAACACCCTTGTATTATATAGAAAAGTGTAAGAAAAAGAATATTGAAACCTGGTTTTTTCTTGTCGAAGAAAAAATTCAAAACCATAAACTTTACCGACGCCATCTTTAATGAGGTTGTCAACAAAAGAAGAATTAGCAAGATAAAGGTCATAAAAATCTGGAAGGTATAGGATTTGATTTTTTAAACTTCGGAAAAATAGATCACCATTTAGACTAAGATTGTGTTTCTTGAAATTTTTGAAATAACCTATTGCATATTGATCTGAAAGTTGAGGACTAATTTCTAGACTTGGGATAAATATATCACTTGGAACACCACCATTATTGCCAGATAATAAATGTTCAAACTGAGAAGCCTTATCATATGTGAAAGAAAATTTGTGAGATTTATTATAATACTGAATTTTAAGTCTTGGAGAATAGTATAATTTTGTTTCAGATGGGACATTGTAGTTGTCAACCCTAGCACCAATATTTGCAGTAAAGTTACTGGGCAGCGCTATATTCATGTCGACATAATATCCTTGTTGATAGAAAGTTGAGGAGTTTTTTTTTGAAAGGGTTTTGCTTGTATCGGCAAAATTAATTTTGGTATCTATTTCAAATGGAGAATACCTTGGATTAGTAATGTTAAAACCATATTCTATTTTCAAATTGTTGTTGGGTCGAAATTCTGCTTTAAGATTTATTTCATATTCAACAATCTTAGATAAGTTTTTAAATTCACCAATATCGATCCCTGATAAAGTGCTATTTCGCAATTGGTACAAGTATTGATTTCGCAATATATTAAAATTTACAAAATGGTTTTTAGATACATGGTTCGTATACCGTATATTCATTAGTTCGCTTCCCCAGTTTACAGCGCTTTCATATGAGTATTCGTTGGAGGATCTGTCACGTAATGAAAAATTATCATCCCCTTGAAAATACGATAGACTGACAGATTGCTTTTTTCCGATTTTGAATTTTACTTTACCATTAATATCGTAGAAAAAATAATTTCTATAACTATTGTTTTTTCCAATATTATATCTAATCAAACTAGGTAATGTAAATGCACTAAGATAAAATACTCGTCCTGCAAAAACGTAAGTAGCATTAAGATTTTTTATAGGACCATGAGTAGATATTCCGGATTCTAATATACCCGCAGTAATTTTCGTTTCTTGTTTTTTTGAATTTCCATCTATTGTATTTATACTCAAAATTGATGAGACCCTACTTCCATATTGTGCTGGAAAACCAGACTTATACAAATCTACAGACTTTACCACATTGGGGTTAAACACTGAACTAAATCCATATAAGTGAGAATTGTTATAAACTTTATTTTCATCGAGTAGAATTAGGTTTTGACCTGGACCGCCACCGCGAATAAATAATCCAGATGTACCTTCTACTCCTGATTGTATACCAGGATATAAAGCAAGTGATTTCATTATATCTGTACTACCAAATAATTGTGGTAGCTTTTCGGCAATACTGATAGGCATGGAAATTTTTCCGCTAACTTCTTGTTTCTGTCTGATTATAGGAGCTTGAATAAAGATGCTGTCTAAGTAATTTTCAGCTTCTAATAAAAAATGTAATGTTGAATTAATTTCTAAGGTATCTTGTTTAAAACCGATATAACTTGCTAATAGATATGTGCAAGTGTCAGGAACATTAATCTGGAACGCACCAAATTCATTCGAACTTGTATGATACCTAAAATCAGGTGTGTATATTGAAGCTCCAATAAGTTTTTCAGTAGACTTCAAATCTGAAACATCACCGACAATAGAAATCAATGATTGTGCAGTAACTATTGTGCTTAGTGTTATTCCCAATAATATAAAAAGTACTTTCCTTACCATTCAAATTAAGAAATTTTGTTTAAATCATGTTAGTACAGGATACTAACGAACCGTGATCTGTAATCTTGTGTTCTACATCTGCATCTAAAAATTCTACAGCAGGTGGGCCACTGTACCAAGACTTAATGGTGAGATAAATATCTTTCTTTTTAGACCCATAACTAGAATTATATGCACCCGCATTTAAGTAAGTCCAACTACTTATTGGTGTGTTTTTATATCTAATATTTACATATCCTTGATTAATTAGCTGATCTGCTTTAATTTTGTACCATCCGAAAACACCTTTTTTCCAATTTGATGTAGTTACTGCAACATCCCAATAAACAGCATATGTATTTAATTGAATTTTACCTACTCCTCTTAATTTACTAGTAAAATAACTGTTGCAGTATCTAACATTTACTCTAGGCTGAACTTCACCAGCAACGTCTAAAACATCCCTTCCAATTTTCTCTTTCCTTAAATTGGAAATCTCCTGATAAGAATTACTTCGTAATAAATAATTTGATTCAGAAAACACATCAATTTCTTTTTCATAAAAACTGAGCGAATTTGTTTTAACAATCTTGGATGATAAAGATTTATAATATGCTGCGATAATTCTGGACTATTGATGTCTAATAATTATAAACTTTCTCTCACAAAAGCAGTATAACTTGGATGATTGGCATGGACACCACCATCATCAAAATTTTTCCTTAATCTCTTTAACGATATTCCGATTTTTGGATGATTCATATGAAAAGGTTAATCATACTTATTCGCAGCTTTTTGGATGGTTGGGTGATTCCAAAATTCCCACGGATTTAAATGATGAGCTTCATCATATGTGTCGAGACTGAAATTGGACTTTATTGCTCACCACCAACCACTCGATAATCATCGGATTATTGAACGAAAATGATCTTCCTGCTTCAAATAGATTTAAAATTAAATAATTGAGTATTCTATTAATTAAAAAAGTAAGCATCTTTGCAGGAAAACATAATTGCATATTTTTTATCTATCTTGGTTTAGACGGCAACCTTACATCACAAAACTCTACTATTGGAATAAATTCAATTCCTGAAATATTTATTAATTCCAATTCTTGTTTAACCTTTTCGGAAACAACCATTTTTCTAATAGTTTCAAGAATGAAACAATCACCTGAAATTTTTTCTTCGAATAGCGATAATTTTCTAAAGCGTATTCTCTGTCTCTTATATTTAGAAACAGCTACTTCATATTCTCTATGCGAATTTACGTTAAGACTTTGTTCATAAAAACCAATAGCATTAGTTGCTACAACCTCAGAATTTTCAATATTGATTACTTCACTATTAACAATTGGCAAATACGTTATAAAGTACTTTTCTTTGAATTCACCACAATCCAAATTGACAGAGAAAAATTTGTATAATTCTTTGCTTTTCATGTTAGATTCAAGAAGTTTCTTAAGTCTTTCGCTCACAAGTCTAAACTTCCATTGCAAAAAGCTACAAGACAACATATCTGTTAGTTGTGCCCGTTTATCAAGTTCGTATTTAAACAACAGGATTGAACTCTCGTTATCGTCTTCCCATCCATCATTGTAGATTACCAAATTATCTTTGTGTTGTGGCTCAAAAGTCTGTACTTGGGGATACACCCCAACTTCATGTTTTTCTGCACTATTATTTATTATATAAAACATATTAAAATAATTCGTTAATTTTTATTTCTGGACTACTTTCAATCAATTGTCGTAAACTATTTCTAAGTAATTAAATTCCTTATCTTTCAGAATCATTTCACCAATAATTCTTAGGATAATCTCGTCTTTATTCTCTCTATTATCTACTGAATTTTTATCAATTATATATGGATTTGAGTTGTATATATAATCTAAATCATAAAGGCGTAATTCTACTTCTGTTAAATTTTTTTTCTCTTTTTGTAAAAGATCTTTATTACAAGAAATTAAAGCAAATAATAATACTGCAATTACAAAATTAAATTTCTTCATTATTCAAATTAAAATGTGTCCCATTTACAATACGATTCAGGAAGAGGAACAATATTCTCCCAAAGAATATTGAATAATAAGAATAACCTTATATTTGCAGCTCAATTACCACATGGAGCCTGCATGAACCTTTTAAAAAGGTGATTGTAGGTTCTTCTTTTTTATTCTACTTCTTTAATAACATTCAAAAAAGCTCAACCAATAAATTTATAAATCAGATCTGATTTATATCAAATATAAGCACCATATCTCTTAAATTATATAACAAAAGTCGTAATATATCCGCCATAGTTATTTGAATTAAATTATAACTTTTATTACGTATACTTCTATTAATCATAAAGTTATAATATTAAAATCATAATAAATGTTAGGCGCTATCATTTCATTATCCGATTTAATCTCAAAACAGAAGCTGTATAAAGTCGAAATTAATTAATGAAGTAAAGATCCAACAACAAAAATTGGGAAGTTCTATCAAAATGTAGCAAATGGCACATGTAAAACTGAAGACCTAGCAGCTGAATCATTAGGTTACTCAGGACCATCCGATGCTTTCCGTTCGAATTGCTTTATTAAAATGCTAGCGAAACTTCCTGATGCTAATTACCACCCTGTCCGCTGGGAACGTTGTGTGAAAAAATATAGAAAACGACTAGAAGAACACCCCTTCGAACTTTCTTACCCAACATTGACCTAGAAGTAATCCCTTTCGAAACCTTGTATGACCTAGTCTTAGATATGCTTTAGAAATAAGGGGAAACCACTGTTGGTCTCACCTCAAGCTGAGGCTATCAATGTGGTTTTCGGGTTGATGAAAGTATATTGATAATAAAGGTTGATGTGAATGAAAAAAAATATCGACAACGACTAGAAGAGTATCCTTTCGAACTTTCTTACCCCAACATTGACCTAGAAGTAATTCCATTCGAAACCTTGTATGACCTAATCTTAGAAATGCTTGAAAAGTAAGGGAAGTGATAGATATTTCTTAGGGTTAATACTCAAAGTTCTAATATCAATTTAACAAACTAGTTGTAGTGCTCATAGGACCTCGTACTTTAGTGAAAGATTTTCCTTAACCTTTCTCGGGTTAAAACCCGAGCTCCTTTGGATACTCTGATTTAATTGTTTAACTACTTTTTTTTAAAAATTTTCAACTGATAAATAAAGCAGACTCCATTTTCATAACTATCAATCTAGTCCTACTTCCATAGGACCTCGTACTTCAGTACGAGATTTCTTCAGCAACAAAAGTAAAAGGATGTTCCTCAAATGTATTAACTATTCCTGCCTTAACAGGGTTATTTAAAATATAACCCACAACCTTACTCAACATCTTTTCATTTCTGATATAGATGTCAAAACTTTCATTCTCCCAAACCTGTCGACCTGGAGTTTTGCAATATTCATTGATAAATTTTGCAGATCCTCCTTTGATTAATTTCATAACCTTATCAAGTTGAACATAATTTTCAGGTATAAAATCAGGAACTAAATTCCCTTTTAACTGAACACTTGTATCTATAAGCATATGAAAATGATTAGACATAATTGTCACTGCCAATAAATTGTAGTATTTTTTATGGTATGATTCGATTCTTTCTAGTAATATTCTTGCATTAGCAGGAGAGTCTAGATAGCTAGGTCCTTTATTTTCGTGAATAATATTATCTATATCCAGTATATATTTCCTTCGAGCGAAGTATTTCTGATAATTAATTTCCTTTTTCGACATTGAGTCGTCTATTATCGTTTTTCGTAGATTATACTCCTCTCTTATTTCCGCCAATTTATTTTTAGAAATAGATCCTTTAAGAGAGCAGGTTATGAAGAAGATAGCGCCTACTGTTTGGATGTGTGGTAAATTTCTTTTATAAAATATTTTTTCATTTTCCATACTTATTTTATAAAATAACGATAGGGAATGTTAACAAACTTAGTATGATTATTCTCTTTCTCGGGTTAAAACCCGAGCTCCTTTGGATACTCTGAACTTATTGTTTACTACCTTTAAGTAGTATAGGACCTCCTACTTCAGTGCGAGATTTTCCTTAACCTTTCTCGGGTTAAAACCCGAGCTCCTTTGCGTAATATTGATACAATATGTTTCTTTATTTCTTTTTTAGCCGCTTGTAAACAGAATCGAAAAGGATAGACATTATTAATCCAAATATTAACCCGATAATAAGGGTTGATTTGATATCGAATTCACTACCTCTGATGAAATAGCTTAATAAGGTATACACTAAACCAGTCAATAAGACTCTCAGAATGAATTTCATGTCTCAAAATATGGATTAAAAGTATAATAAAAAAGCAAGTGTTTAGTCTGATTAGAATACGACTCCGAAAACTGCTGGGAGTGTTCCGAATGATCCATAAAAAAAGCCACAACGAACAAGTCGCTGCGGCTAAATGTATTCTTGCTATAGAATTGATTTTATCCTGCTGTAACATTTATCTTAAGTGCGATTTCATCATTGATCGCTTTGTCCTTAAGACCATCCACAAATTTTGCAGATCCGTATTTGATATCCCATTCTGTTCTATCAATTGTAAATTGCGGCGTAGTTACGTTTACTTTACCATTTGCTTCAGAAACCATTGCTTTAAAGCTTACACTCTTAGTAATATCTTTCAATGTTAGATTCCCTGTCACCACATAATTTCCTTCTTCATTATTCATCAACTTAGTTGCCTTAGTAATTTCAAATTTAGCAGTTGGAAATTTCGGAGTATTAAAGAAATCAGTTTCTTTTCCTTCGACTGTTCCTTTCAAGTGATTCACTAGATTAGCTTGCTTATCTTCTGGTAAGTCTAAATCTTTTATTGAATTCATATCGATTGTGAAACTACCACCTGTCAAAGTTCCTGATTCAAAATTAATTGTACCTTCAGAAATGTCAATTGTTCCATTGTGGCTTCCAGTTACTTTACTTCCTTCCCACATAATAGAACTGTTAGCTGTATTAACAGCATATGCTTTGCCTGTTGCTTCTGCTACTTCTTTAGCATCTCCAGTTGCAGCTTTCTCCCCTTTAGGACCACAAGAAGCTAAAAAGCTCACTAACATGATCATAAAAGATAATTTAAATAGAATCTTCATAATTAGTTGATTAATTGTTTTACGTAATATTTATTTTACTAATTGCTTACTACAGTAAGTCAATATTTGTTCAAGACTTGATAATACCTTAACCTTACGAGATGATTTAATCTTTTGCTCTATTGTCTGATATCCTGTCAGTAGAACACTCGTGTTGTTAATGTTTTTGCATAGATCATTTAAGTACAACTCTAACTTGTTGCCCTCGAAAGACTCATTTGCAAATAATACTAAATAATCAGGATCGATTATATCACATGTTTCAATAATCATCTCTTTAGTGATTCCCTTCCCTATATTCGTCACTCTTAATCCATCCTTTTTCAACATAAAATGCAAATAAAGCAAACTTAGATCTGAGTTTTCATTTTTAGGCAAAAATATTAAGAAACTAGGGACTGTTATGTCTGTATTAATCGGTATTTCGTCAATTGCCTTAATTATCTTCCGTTTGATGATTTCTGAGACAAATAATTCATGCACTGGCTTTATGCAACCACTCATCCATAACTGTCCTACCTTGTCTAGAAGCGGGAAAATCACCTCCTCCATAGATCGCTCAAAACCCAATTGGTTAATATTCGCTTCTATGATCCTATTAAACTTGAATTCATTAAGCTCCATTAGTGACATCGTCAAACAATCTACCCGATCCTCTAGTCCATCATCAAAATCTGAAATCTCTGCAACTCTTTTAGCAATTTCCTCTTTCGGCATTTTCGCAATGTGGGAAATTTTATGCCCATGATTGTTAAGCAAGGCCACATTAAGAATGTGCTGTAAATCCGTTTCAAGATAATATCGAATATTGGTTTCTGTTCTCTTAGGCGTAACGATACTATACCTCTTCTCCCATATCCTGATGGTATGGGCTTTCACACCTGCAAGATGTTCAAGGTCTTTTATCGAATAGATTACCAAAGCTTCGTTATAATTTGTTGTAATGCAAACATATTGGATGAATAAATGTTCATATAAGCCATATGAATCGGCTAAAATATTATTTGTTATCGTTTTATAATTATTTTTAAGATAAATTTTAAAGAATGAATATAGGAATAGTTTGTTATCCCACTTTCGGAGGAAGTGGCGTTGTTGCTACAGAATTAGGGATTGCACTATCTAAAAAAGGACACCAAGTTCACTTTATGACTTATAAGCGTCCTGCAAGACTAACTCCGTTTATGGAGAATGTTTTCTACCATGAGGTAAGTACTTATGAGTACCCGCTCTTTGAATATAAGCCATACGAAACGGCATTAGCTTCGAAAATGGTAGACGTAGTACTTCATGAAAACTTAGATATTCTTCATGTTCACTATGCCATACCACATGCAGCTGTTGCTTATATGGCTCAGCAAATTCTTAAAAGCAGAGGTAAGTTTATTCCTATTGTTACGACTTTGCACGGGACAGACATTACCCTTGTAGGAAATGATCCTGCTTTTTCTCCCGTAGTAGAATTCAGTATTAATTTTTCTAATGGTGTAACAGCTGTATCGAACCATCTTCGGGAGGCAACTTTCGATAGTTTCAACATTACGAATGAAATAGAAGTGATCTATAACTTCATCGATTTCGAGCGTTTTAATAAAATTGACAAGAACCATTTCAAAATGGCCATTTCACCTAATGGTGAAAAAATCATAGCACACACTTCGAATTTCCGAAAAGTGAAGCGCGTTCAAGATGTCATTATGGCCTTTGCAAAAATTCATAAAGAAATTCCATCGAAGTTGTTATTAATCGGTGACGGTCCAGAAAGAAATAATCTAGAGCAGTTGTGCAGAACAATTGGACTATGTGATCATATTCGATTTTTAGGAAAGCAAAATGCAGTAGAGGAATTACTTGCTGTTGCAGATCTTTTCATCATTCCTTCAGAAAATGAGAGTTTCGGACTTGCGGCATTAGAGGCAATGGCTTGCGGTGTTCCCGTAATTTCTTCGAACGCTGGAGGTCTTCCTGAATTAAACCTGGATGGAAAAACAGGTTACACTTTAGATGTAGGCGATGTAGATGGAATGGCAGAAAAGGGAATTTACATCCTAAAAGATGAAGCTACTCATACACAATTTAGTGAAGCTGCATATGCTCATGCTAAAACATTCGACATAAAAAATATACTTCCTAAATATGAAGCTTACTATGAAAAGGTAATCGAAAAAATGCTAGCTAGTGCCTAGTTTCCATACTGAATAGGAGTTATTCTTAGGAGTTATTTAAAATTGGTAATTAATCTATTATAGAACCTAACCATGTTCTTATAGTTTTCAATGCTGAGTTTTTCATTCACGCCATGAATACCTTCTAAGTCTTTATTCGAAACCATTACCGGCATGAATCTGTAGGTTGCTTCCACAACTTCTGAATAATGACGCGCATCTGTTCCTGCAATAACTAATCCTGGAGCGACAATCACATCGCCGAATACTTCGTATATGCTCTTCCGAATACTCTCGAATCCGATGTGGTCTGTAGGCGAAATGGCCGTAGGATTTCGTGGTTTATTTACCGCTTCTGAGCTGACACTGATTCGGTCATCATCTATTGTTGCGTTCACATATTCCAATACCGATTCCACTGTTTCTCCGGGTACAATCCGAACATTGATTGTTGCTTTTGCTTGGCTAGGTAGCACATTATCCATGATTCCTCCTTCTATAATCGTCGGTGCTAAGGTTGTCTTAATCAAGGCATTCGCGGCATTGCTTTTACTTAGACTGCTAGCAATCAGTGGCTTAAACAACCATTGGTTCGCGAAGAATAATTTTTCTGGCCATTTCATTTGTGGGCCAATGTTAGCAAACATCTTATCCACAGATTCATTAAACTGAACTTTCGGCGGACTGTTTTTCAGCTTGACCAAGGCTTCACTAAGAATCGTAATGGCTGTTTCTTTAGGTGGCATCATCGCGTGACCACCATTTTCTAAATTGACAGTTAGCGTCATACTCATTGCTCCTTTTTCAGCTAAGCCTATCAATCCTATCGGCTTAGATATCCCTGAAAGCCCATCGGTAATTACGACTAATCCTTCATCTATAATAAAACTGAATTTTAGTTTTTCCTTTGCAAATTTCTCAACAATCTTAACCGCACCCATTTCACCTCCTATCTCTTCATCGTGTCCGAACGCAAAATAAATGTCATGTTCTGGCACAAATCCTTTTTTCAACAATCCTTCCGTAGCTTCTAAGATACTGAGGACAGATCCTTTATCATCCATCGTCCCTCGTCCCAAAATATACCCATCCACTTCTTCTCCTGAAAAAGCATCAAAGTCCCAATTCGATTCTGAGGATTCATCTACAGGGACAACATCCATGTGTGCTAGAAACAATGCTGGATCCACACTACTATCTTTTCCTTTCCAATGATAAACGAGACTTAAGTCACCCACAACTTGTTTTTCTAATGATCCGTGAATCATGGGAAATTCCGTTTCAAGGTATTCGTGAAAGGTAAGCATGGTCGCAGTATCTGCTCTATCAGGATATGATATTGTAGGAATTCGTATGGCTCCTTGGAATCTACTTATTGCTCCTGCGTCCACTTCCATCTCCAGCTTTTCCACTTGAATCGTTTCTGGAGCATGATACACAAGGGTTTTAACAACCATTACTAGCAATAATAAAAGTAGAGCAGCAAGTATGAAAAGTATTGTTTTTTTCATAAGAAGCAATTTATTAAAAAAAACACCGCTGTGCAGAAAAGTGCTTTACTTCTTTATAAATCCTTTTATTTCTTCAATGTTTTTTTGAATATCGATGATTCTGTCTTCTACTCTATTGTCAAATATTTTCTTCTCATCCGAAAAACTTAGATGTGCATAGTACTGCCAAATTTCTGCTACATCTTCGTAATTTATCTCATATGGTGCATATAATGGATTATCTGACATCAGGATGAGAGACCGTCTTCCTTCATTTCTGATAACGCGCTTATAAACGAGGCCTTCGTTTTTGCCAACAATAATATACGTTCGGTCGTCTTTTATCTGACTTAGATTTTCTACATATGAGCAGACCACAATACTCCCAGGCTCCATCGGCAACATGGATTCTCCTTCTATTTCGAAGCCTCTAAAGGTTCCATCAGGAATATTCGGAAACTGGATTTTAGGAAGGTCTTTGATGTATTCGGGATCACTAAAACTTTCTAAGTATCCGGCTTCTGCTTTCGTGTCTACTAGTTCTATATTTCCATTGTTATTTTGGTCTACAGAAATGGCAAGCACTCTAAAGTTTTGATTTTTTATGATTTCATAGTCTTGCAGTCCAAGGTTAGAGGTCAGCAATCGATCTAGATTGGTTTCATAAAACGAGGAAAATCTAATGAGGGTATCGATATTCGGTTCTGTTTTCCCTCGTTCATAATCTCCCAATGTTGTTCTAGGAATCTCTAGTGTATCTGCAAGTTCTTGTTGAGATAGCTTTTTCTTCTTTCGAAGGTATTTTAAATTTTCTGCGAGCATAATATTTCTGTGAAGCACATCAAAAATACGTCGGTTTTTTCGGTATTCATAATAAATATTAGCCTAAAAGCGGAATATTCGTGGGTTTCTGACGATTTTTCCATCTTTTTGTGTTTAAAAATTAACATCTCTTCCAATAAATAAATCAGAAACTTCGCTGTAAATATTGAATATAATTTAGATATTGGCGAATAATTCGTCTTTGTTGGGCGTTTTAATCGACTAAATAATGTATAATAGAGCTGTACTCCACTTAGACCTGGACTCTTTCTTTGTGTCCGTAGAGTGTTTAAAAAATTCAGATTTTATAGGCAAGCCTCTCTTAATCGGAGGGAGCAGCAACCGAGGTGTTGTTGCCTCGTGTAGTTATGAAGCTCGGCGATTCGGTATACATTCTGCTATGCCGATGAAAATGGCAAGACGACTTTGTCCACATGCAATCATCCTGAAAGGAGATATGGACAGTTATTCTTATCATTCTAAAGTGGTGACCGACATCATCGCTGAAGATGCGCCGATATTTGAAAAGGCGTCCATCGATGAATTCTACTTAGACCTCAGTGGAATGGATAAATATTTCGGCTGTCTGAAATGGTCAGTAGAAATGCGCAAACGGATCATAGACAATAGCGGATTACCTATTTCATTTGGATTATCTGTGAACAAGTTGGTTTCTAAAGTGGGAACAGGAGAAGGGAAACCTAACGGAGAAAAGGCTGTTCCTGTCGGCGAAGAAAAGAATTTTCTTGCTCCACTTTCTACAAAAAAGATTCCTGGTGTAGGAAAAGAAATGTATAAAAAGCTCAGTTTTATGGGCGTTAGAAGTATAAAAACATTGAGCGAAATCCCTCAGCGATTGCTCGAGAGAGAGTTTGGTAAATCAGGACGCTCGCTCTGGAACAAGGCGAATGCCATAGACAATTCTCCTGTTGTTCCTTATTCAGAGAAAAAATCTATTTCTAAGGAACGAACCTTCACCGAAGACACGCTAGATCTCCAGATGATCAAAAGTCTTCTAATGCGTATGGTAGAAGAGCTTGCTTTCGAACTTCGAGATTCAGAAAAACTATGCTCATGCATTACTGTCAAAATCCGATACGCAGATTTCAACACGTACACAAAGCAGAAAAGAATTACCTATACGGCGAATGATCACTTCCTCATTGATACGACGAAAGAGCTTTTTAATAGTTTATATGAACGACGCCAACTAATAAGGCTGGTCGGGGTGCGGTTTTCTGGACTCGTTCACGGAAAATATCAGATCAGTCTATTCGAAGATAGCGAAAAGCACATCCGTCTATTACAAGAAATGGATCAATTGAGAAAGCGCTTTGGAAAAGATGCTGTGAAACTAGCACATAGTATCGGTCGTAATCATAGACTAGAACACTCTGGTTCGCTACTCGCAGCTAAATACAATAAAGGAGATAAATAAATCAATATATTATTTTATTATAATAATTATTTAATATTTATTATTTTACATATAACGTATTTATCAAAACATATAAACGTATATGCGACAATACTCAATCTTTAATTCTTAAGACAAATAGGGTACGCGCTGTATTCCGTCATCTAGTCTTAGCATTAGAGAAATTCCTATCGCAGCTTTTCAGAATAGATTACTTAATCAAAAATTTAAGACAATGAAAAAAGCAATATGCATCAGTATCGTAATCGCCACCCTTCTTATCATGGCAAGACCAAGTCAAGGACAAAATGAACTACCTCGGAGCATCAGCCAAGTCGCATACATGAAGGTGTTTCCAGAAAACATTGACCTATATATTAGCGTCGAAAAGATTTGGAAAAAAATACATCAATACAACATTAAGGAAGGGAAATATCAGTTCTGGACCATACAAGAAGTTCTTTCGCCAGTGGGTACATTATATGATTATAATTATATCGCTAGAATTTCATTTGAAAATGCTAAGCAATACTCGAACTTTATCGAAGGAGACTTCGTTCCTAGCAATCTCTCTGAAATATTGACAAAGGAAGAAATGATCATTTACAATAACACTGAAAAATCAAGATCCTTAGTAAAAACAGAGGTCTGGCAATTAATGAGTGAAATGGATGATGCAGATCAAAACGATGAAGATTGGCGATATTCGAAATTCAACTACTTTTCCATAAATGATGGTTACACACCGGATGACTTTGTAGCAGTACAGTCCATCTGGAGTCCTATACATGAAGCTAGGATCAAAGATGACAAGCTAGAAGGATGGGTTGTCTTGAGAAAGCTCCTACCTGAAGGAACACTCTATAAGGAAAAGTATGCTACCGTAGACCATTACAAGAATATGGGTGATTTATTAACCGATGACCCTAGTCGTTATTTCGACATGTTAGGCGATGCAGAAGAAGCCTTCAAGAAAACTGAAGAAGGAGCGAATCTAATCCGACAGGAAGTCCGAAGAATTGTCTTAGATTCTAATTAATTCGCATTAAGCATTCGAATAGCATCTGCCGCTACTTTTTTCTTAGCAGCATCATCACTGACTTCATAAAAAGTCTGAAACCGGTCTATGGCTGCAGGTGCATTCCCAAGCTTGAGATAAAACAAACCTAGATACCAGAGGCATTCATCATAATATGCTGACTGAAAACGTCTAATATTTTCTAGATTCTTAATGGCTAGTGGAAGATTGCCCATTCCTGCATAAGCCATCGCTTGATAAAACTTTAACTCTATGGCCTCACTCGTTTTGATTCTTTCTTCTAAGAGATCTGCTGCAGCAACATAATCTCCATTTTCGTAAGCCATAAATGCCTTAGTCATCAGATCTCCATTGCCACGGGTGGTCGGATAATACACATTCGGATAAACCTCAAAATGAGTGGCATAGATTCCAGATGGTGTGTTCTTCATCTTATCTAATCGATATCCCACGAAGGCAGCAACTAGCAATAAAACACCTAGGACAATTAATAATACTCTTCTGATTAAACTTTTCTTTTTGTTACCCATCTTATCTTCTACTTTAGTTAATCTAGCACTTAACACATCTTTCTCGTGTGATTCCGCAACCACACTTAGATTGCTATAAAATTGAACATCATTCCTAAATTTCTCATCTTCCTTCATCCACTGATCAAACTGAACTTGCTCTTCCTTATTCAGCTCACTGATAATGTACTTATCAATTAATGTTTTCTTATCCATTATTTCTTATTTACTAAGCTTCGCAATTGTTTCACACATCTTGATTTATGACTTTTCACAGAGTTCGCATCCTTATAACCTCCGATTTCCACAATGTCACTAATATCAAGTCCTCTGTAATAAAACATGGTTAGCATTTTCTGACAACTTTCTCCTAACTGAGTAAAATGTCTTTTTAATTTTTGCTGCTCAGTAGTTAACTCTTTTTCATCTAGTTCAATGGTTTCAAACTCATCAGAAACATTCAGAAGTTCAGCATTCTTCTTTTGCTTTCGAATCATATCTATCGCTTTATATTTACCTATTCCAAAAATATAGGTCTTAATAGAGCTGCTTAAATCCTTTAACTTACCACGAACTCCGTTCTGATAAAATGCAATCATCGTTTCTTGATACAGATCCTTGATTGCATCTTCTGATAACGCATACCTTTTGAAATAATTCAAAAATGGATCTCTATATTCCTTATACAGGGCATCGAGTACGCTTTTATCATCTTTCGCTATTCTAATTAATACCTCCTTTTCAGCATTTACCATTTAATCGAACTACTTTATATTAAGTTAACATCAAAAATAATTTTTCTTTTTCCACCAGCTAAGTTAACCTCTCCTTTTTTCATGCGACCAAAAGAAAATTACAATTCTAAAAAAATAAATTAAACATGAAAAGTACATCAAACTTATTGATTTTAACAGCAGTAATTATCACTATGTCTTCATGCAAATTGGATATAGGTGGAGGAATTATCGACAATCCTAAAAAGATAGAACCTATTCTTCTTAAGGACAGATACGATGAAAACATTACCCTAACAGACCATAATGAAGACGGAGTTGATTACATCGCTTCTGATGAAATAGAATTATATAATGGGACCATGAAGATAGAACCAGGGGTAACTATAGAGTTTGCAGATGGAGCTTCTATCATCGTCGGTATCGAAGGCAAAATAGATGCAGTAGGAACTTCTGGTGAACCTATCCGCATGATTGCTAAAACCAACGAACCATCATGGGCTGGTATATACATTAATACCAACAAATCTAACAAACTTCACTATGTACAAATAGAAAATGCTGGTGCAGGAGAAGAATATGGTGTCTATAATGAAAATGCCGCTGCCATTACCATCGATGGAAAAGTAAGCATAGAAAACACGACCATTTCTAAAAGTGGCGATGTAGGTGTAAAGATCAATGACGGAAATGCTTCTGATATCACCTCATTCAGTGGAAATACCATCAAGTCATGCAAAAATTTTCCAATTCTAACTAACATAAATTACGTAGGCGCATTAGAACTTTCAAATAATGTATTCAATGATAATGGTATTAATATGATAGGTATCGAAGATACCTATTCTGATCGTCTGAATGTAAATACGGACTTAGAAGGGCTAGAAATTCCTTATTTTATACAAGGGCAATTCGAATTGTATGCTAACCTTACGCTAGGTCGGGGTGTAGAATTCGTCATGGATGAAAATAGTGTTTTATTACATGTCGCAGGTGATGACTACCGATTTGAAATAAAAGGCACTGAAAATGAACACGTCGTAATCAGAGGCTTAGAATCTGAAAACGGCTATTGGCAGGGAATATTTATCACTTCTGAAAATAGTGGAAATGTATTCGAATACCTAGATATATCAGACGGTGGAGGAAAAGCATTGACCTATGCAAATGCTAAAGCAAACATTTCTATAGAACAAGAAGGGAAACTAGAGCTTAATAATTCTACCTCAGCAAGAAGTGGAAGTTGTGAGGTACTTCTTAGCAATTTCGGAGGAAGTAAATATGAATTCATCAACAATAGTCCAGCAATAACAAAAGTATGTGAAGAATAAAATTTGTACTTTTATATAACTATTTCTAAACAACCATTTGGGGGTTAATAGGAAGTCGGCGTTGAGCTGACTTCCTATTTGTAGGTAATCTAGTTATGATGAACATAAGGCTTACGATTTTATTTATTTTCTTTTTATCCTGTGTTTTTGGAAAAAACGCTACTAAGGAAGCATACCTCAAGAAAGCTGACTATTTTATTCAAGAACAACACGTAGATTCTTGCCTATATTACCTCTCACTCATTAATGATGATGATCCAGCGGTCTCTTTTCGTAAAAACGTAATGTCTATTCTTCGGAGTGATAAGAGCGAAGAAGAGGTTATTACTACGATGGATTCTATTATCGCAGCAAACGTCGAAGCTCCTTTTTCTAATCTAGCAAAGATTAACTATATCGGCTACTACACTGAATTAATGATTGCTGATGACTCTAAGAATAGCTATAATCTCTCTGTCATAAATCAAGCTGTAGCTCTACATGAAAAAAGCGAAAAAAAAGATAGTTTTCTCCTTATGCACTTACTGCATAATAAAGGGAACTTACTCTATGAACTCGATCGAAATATAGAAGCTACTGGAGTTTTGGAAAAAGCGCTTGCAATCGCACAGCAGATCGATACGAGAAATGAAAGCATGATCGGAGTTATTTACTTTAACCTTGCGAATGCTTATTCGGGACTTTTCGATTTTCAAAAGAGTTATGAGCTTGTTGAAAAAAGTGAAGCAGAACTATCCAAGTTAGAAAACCCAAATTTAGATTATTTGCAAACGGTCTACCTTGATCTATTCTCAACGTCACTAGACTTTAGTTATATAGAAAAAGCAAGAAACTACCTTAATAAGTCGGCGAAGCTTTATGAGAACAAAAAAAAGGAAATTACACGTGGCAATCCGGAGGCTATAGCAAGGAAAGAAATTTCGCTACTCTATAATTATATGAGGCTCTACTCCGAAACGAAGGATCTAGAAAATGGCAAAAAAACCTTGGAAGAAGCTACTGAAAAATTCGGTGATAATAAAGATCCTTTTTTTAAATTAAGACTTGCGGCAATCTATAATTATATGGGAGAATTGTACGTCAAAGATCAACCAGAGAAAAGTTTTAAATATTACCAGAAAGCTATAGAAATATATGACAACAAAGATGATCTTAGATACGGATTAATGTTCGAATTCAATCTAGGGAAGGCTTACTTGAACTCTAAAAACTATAAAAAGGCTAGAGAGACCTCCGCTTCTATTATTCGAAAGGGGGAATCTATCAACGATTATCGACTTTCCTTTTTCTATTTTTATGACGTAAAAGCACTTCTAGAACAAGGTTATTTCGAAGAAAGCTTACCCCGTTTCAATCAATTAGTTGCATTCCAAAACGATTCTGACGTTGAAATTGACCTCGTTACCCAAAAAGGCATACCTGAATTTATTCCAAAATCTAACTTAGATGCTGCGTACTTGCTATCCTCTGCTGCACAAACAATAGAAACTCACATTCCTGATTCTAGGGAATCTAACATGGCAATGAATAGCCTTTACCAGCTGGCAATTAAACTTTTCCAGTCCAATTTTAAGCAGGCATTGTTCAATGAGAAATCCCAGAAAGAATATGAAATGATGTTAGAAGGTCTACTTAAAACCGATGCGTATTTAGGGCAGTCCGGTCTTTCTTACGATGAAATTATTCGTTTCTCCGAAAATGCTACCTCCAGATATCTTTGGGAAAAATTCAAGTTTAAGAATAAAAGGCTGGACTTGTTAGACAAAGAAACTCTGGCAAAAATCCAGGAACTCCGATCTCAGATTACCGACTTGAAACTTGGAAATACTGGAATGGATAGTATTGAAATTTCCGCTGAAATTTTTGAAAGAGAGCTGGACTTAGAACGAATAGAGTTAGAAAACAGGAATAAATTTAATTCCTTCTATCAATACGAAGATTTTGACTTTAATTTTGCAGCATTTAAGTCTAAGTTATCAGACGACCAGTTAGTTCTCAAGTATGAATTTCTAGATAGTATGCTCTATGTTTATGAAATAACGAAGGATACTATTTCTATTCAGCCTCTGGACAGTCTTCAGATCATTAATGAAAAAGTACAGCAATTTGTTAATCTGTTAAGAACTCCGAATTCGGATGTCCAGGAATTAAATGCTCTAGGAGGAGTGTTGTATAATATATTATTACCAGAATCGCTAAAGCCGGAAATTCTAATTGTTGCGGACGGATTGCTTAATTACTTACCATTCGATCTGCTGAGAAAGAATGGGATGTATTTATTGGAAAACAATATCGTGAGTAATGCTAGTTCATTGTCTTTATTAGAGTTGGCCGAGAATGACAACAAGATTAATAACGCAATGATCATTGCCCCATCATATGATCAGTATATTCTCAATGATCAGCAATTAGCAGTAAGAGGTGCAGCATATGATCTAGAGGGTGCTCTTGCGGAAGCTGAGGCCATTTCTGACATCATAAATAGCAAAAAATATATTAGAGAATCGGCGAATAAAGCGCTCTTTGTCAAAGAGGCGGGGAGTTTCGACCTTTTACATTTATCCATGCACTCCTTTATGAATGATGAAGATCCTGAATTGAGTAGTTTGGTTTTCTATGATGGTGATGATGATAACGAACTCTTTATTAGTGAGCTTTATGGTATGAATCTGAAAGCGAAACTTGCTGTTCTTAGTGCCTGCAATACTGGTGTCGGAAAGGAAAAAACAGGTGAAGGAATGGTTTCTGTGAATCGAGCATTCACCTATGCTGGCGTTCCATCTATCGTTTCTAGTCTGTGGAGTGCACCGGACAAAGCGACTAAAGAACTAATGACCGCTTTTTATGGTGAACTAAAACAAGGAGAATCCAAGGCTTCGGCATTGCGTAATGCGAAACTAAACTATATCCAAAATCAAACAGTAGATGGACTGAAGCATCCTTTTTTCTGGGGAAGCTTTATCTTACACGGTAACACAGAACCTCTCGTTTTCAAGGGTAACAATCTAAATTTTAGAATTACAGCATTTATTGCCGTTCTCATTTTTCTGATTGGCTACTTCATTGGCAAGAAAAAACTAAAGACATCCTAGTCTGAATAGAATTGATTACTTCATCCATGAATAAATTATATTCCAAATTTCATCTTGCTTCTCTTTTTCAAAACTAGCAATCCTAACCGAGTGGCCTCCGCCTTGTTTCACGAAATAAAATTGATCTTTCCCTTCCAGTTTTAATCCACATGCAGACCAAGGATCCAATTCTCCTTGAATCTGAAGGACTCTTTTTCTCTTTGTCAATTTCTTTTTGGCCTTTATCATAAACTCTGGTCTATAGGTTAGGTCGGTATTTCTCGGAGCGAAATATTGATTATTGAATTGTTTTATTTCGGTCAATTTATCATCAAGGTGCTCATGAACAAAGCCGTAGTAACCATTCTCTGTCATGAATTGATAAAAGGAGGGTCTGAAATAATCAATGGTTGCATCCGCATAAAAAGCGAAGCCAGAGATGCTTTCCAGGTATTGAAAACTTTGGTTTGGTGTAGAGTTTGTTGGAATTTTATCACACTGATGTGCATATTGCCAAAAGGAAAAACTTAATTCTAAGACGCTATATTCGAGTGCCTTCTCGATTCCCATGGAAAAGACCATATCTCGTTGTTTAGACATCGAATCCAGCTTAGGAAGAATCTCTTCTTTTTGATCTAGAACTCGTTCTTGGAAATCCATTAATGCTTGTCGACATCCAGAATCTCCTATTGATTTCAGGTGTTCATCACATCGAACATCTGTGGGACTATCTGCCATCGGGCCTACATAAGGAATTGCAATTCTAGAGTCTTTCGGATATGCAGCTTCATAAAAAAGGCAAGTTGTTCCTCCTTTGCTAATTCCAGTGGTAATCCAGTTTTTAGATTTGTAAATTTTAGAGAAAAGCACATGAATTCTGTGCAAGTCTTTCATTGCATTTTCATTGGTTAGATACTTCCATTCTGCATCTTCTGGAACCGACTTCCCAAAATATCTGTATTCAACAATGAGTTGATTCGATCTTAATTTTTTAGCAATTTCATAGGTAACATCATTGGCAGAATACCCTTCTGTGACCATTACTATCGGACTTTCATAGTCAAAGTGTCCCAGAAAAACTCGCTGCATGAATGTTCCTGCCTTAGGATCTTTATGATCCACCATCTGAGGAATCAAGATCTCATATTCTTCGAGAAAATGATCCGAAGCATTTAATTTATTAATTTCTACTCCTGGTAGTATTTTATCTATTTGAGCCTTTAAAGATATGGGCTGTCCTTTTAAAAAATTGACCATTAGGAAAAGCATCATGGTTGTGCTAAGAGTCAATTTAAACATGTTATTTTATTTTTTCTATACCATTTTTACTAACGACAGGTATGATATCCATTTCTAATCCAAAGCTATCAAAGTAGCTTTTCTTCAAGTCTTTAAAATCATTTTCTGTATCCTTTAAGAGTGCAATGACGCTACCTCCGAATCCACCACCCATCATTCTTGCACCATAACAGTAATCTTCTTCTTTCAACTTAGCCACTATAAAATCAAGCTCTTCGCAGCTCACTTCGTAAAGTTCTGCCAAGCTCTGATGTGATTCATAAAGAAGGATTCCTGCATTTTCCAGATTATTGCTTTCAAGGTCTTTGACCATTTGCAAGACGCGTTTGTTTTCATCTACATAGTGCGTAATTCTATCGAATTGCTTTTTACTGATTAGGTCAATGTAAAGGTTTACACTTTCTGTATCTAAGTCTCTAAGCGACGTAATTTCTGGATTTTTCTGGTTGATAATCTGAAGAGCTTCATCGCAATCTGCCCTTCTGTCGTTGTATTCTGTTTCTGCTAAGTTATGTTCAACATTGGAATTAAATAAAAACCAAGAAGCGTTCTGGGTATTATTTTCAATGAGTGTGTACGAGTAATCTTTGCAATCTAGCAGTATGGCTTTGTTTTCTTCACCCATACAAATAGAGAATTGATCCATTTTTCCACCATTTACACCGGTTCCATTTTCAGCTCTACTGGCTAAGAAAACGATATCACGCTTAGTATAATTTAAGTTATACAGAGATTTAATGGTATAAAGGAATCCGCAAGTTAATGCAGAAGAGGAAGAAATTCCTGCGCCGAATGGAATATCGCCATTAATCATGATGTTAAATCCACCAAAAGAGAATTTATCTTCAGCTAAAACATTTAAAACACCAACAAAAAATCTTGTCCAAGGCTCTAAAAGTTTGACATCATCCAAATTTATGATGGTATCTTTCTGAATATCAAGCGCATGGATGTGAATTTCGCGATCGGAACGCTTTGTTGCTGCGAAATAGATGGCTTGTTTTATAGGAAAAGGAAGGACGAGACCTTGATTGTAGTCTGTATGTTCTCCAATAATGTTAACACGACCAGGCGCCCTGAAAATACTAGGTTCTTGATTGAAAACAGCAATAAACTTTGACTCTAATTCCTCTAAATTCATCCTTATCAGCAATTACAAAATGTTAAAATACTATATATATTGGAATCCGCAAATATCTTCAAAAATTAAGTTACTGGCGTGATTTTTGAAACTTATTCTGTGGAATGAAAACATAATTTATAAAAATTCGTTTATATTTGCATTCCTTTACAAAAAGGGTCGCGTGGCCGAGTGGCTTAGGCACTGGTCTGCAAAACCAGTTACAGCGGTTCGAATCCGCTCGCGACCTCAAGTTAAAAGCTTCAATCTTAGATGATTGGAGCTTTTTTTATTCCATTTATTTCCTAGGTATTATTCGCGGATTCGAAGCTGCCCATCCGCCAGGTTTGCTGGCAGGTCACTGACTATAATGCCTCTGGCATTATTGCTACGCATCGTCAGCTCGTGCTCGCGACCTCAACTATTAAGCTTCAGTATTAATTTACTGGAGCTTTTATTATTTCATTTATTTTCAACATGGTAGCCGCGGATTCGAAAGGCACCCGCAACCGTCAGTTTTGCTGACGGGTCACTGACTATAATGCCCCTGGCATTATTGCTGCGCAACGTCAGATCGTGTTAGTTTCGGGTCTCAGCTAAAAAGGTTTCCCAAACCTTTTTTTTACGCTGTTCGTGCTCGCGACCTCAAGATAAAAGCTTCAATCTTAGATGATTGGAGCTTTTTTTTATTTCAATACAATTTACTTTTATGGCGAGCGGATTCGAAAGGCACCCGCAACCGTCAGTTTTGCTCTGTCATTAGGACACATCTTTTTATATATTATAAATTTTTTATATATTTAGTGAGGACTAAAAAGTATAAATAATGAAAACTACATCTTCTACTAGTCTCTATGGTGACAAGAGATTAGAAAAAAAAGGGCTGCTTTGAGCAAAGGCTCATTGATTCGCAATCTTCGAGCCTTCACAATTTCAGTTCTGATGCTTCGGAATTAAAGTCATT
>NZ_JAJNKA010000022.1 GCF_021533215.1 Portibacter lacus
CACATTCTTAGGGGGTCAAACCGTAAGAATGTTATTAACATTCTTCTACTTTTGAGGGGTCAAACCTCAAGAATCAGAGGGGTCAAACCGATAGGAATCGAGGGGTCAAAGGTGCAGGAATATGCAACTGAGATCAAAGCAAGTATGAATCAGAATTATTATAAATTGAATAACTTTTAAACTTGTCACTTCTTTGTTTTTATTGTACTTGTAAGTTTTCAATTGACATATACAAGCTCGGTGTACTAAATAAATTCTTGACTATCAATGGATTTATACGTAACTTAGATAAAATTAAATAGCCTAAAATTTAATTATGTAATAAAAACTTACAAAATGCCAAAAAGATCACCATAATCTGAGTTGCAATACCATCAAATTTCTGCCGCTGAAAATGATATGACGGAAAACTCTTCAGAAAATTCTAACAGTTTATAGCCACCTCAGTTCAAACCTGAAGTAAATACAACGATTCCTTCTAATGCAGTTCAAATGGAAAGCAGAATCAGAAAGCAGTCACATTGACTCTAATTATAGATCGATTTATAAACTAGTACAACTGAAAACCACTAACCTTTCATTTATGAAAACATTTCTTGCTCTTGTGATCGTCTTTACTTGTTGGGAATTCTCTTTAGCTACAACGTGTCCTACGACCATCTTTTTGAACCAAAGTGATATTGACGATTTTATCATTTCTGGCTGTGATTCTGTCAGTGGAAATATTCAGATTGGTGAATTTATTTCAGACATCTCTTTCCTTTCTCAGGTGAAATATATTAGTGGTAATCTCACCTTTGAAAATTTTATCATAGTAGAAGGACATTCAGCTACTAATGTAGTTCGATATATAGGAGGCGATTTAAACTTCTTATATGAAACAACATTAGGTGAAGAACTCACCTTTAATTCACTTGAATATATAGGTGGCAGTCATGTTTTACTTTCTCGCGGATTAGATACCATTACGGGTTTTAACGCTTTAAAGCGTATTGGTGGTAATCTCAATTTCATAGGTGGTGGTACAGAGGCTTTTGTAGGCTTTCAGAATTTACAACATATAGGTGGATCATTCGAGATTTCTAGTCAACCTACTACGGATATCAGCGGGTTCAAATCTTTAAGGCAAATAGATGGACCATTTACAATGTCGTCATTACCTATTGTCAATCTTTTTGGCCTAAAGAGACTGAAATTTATGTCGGAAATCAACGTTTTTGACTGCCCAAATCTAATCAATATCTTTGATCCGTTTAATGAAATCGAAATCATATCGGAAGCTGTTTTGATTCAAAATAACCCGAATTTTAGGCGTATTAATCTTCCCAGGATTAAAGAGATACGAGACGAATTCGAAATTAATCTCTGCCCATCTTTTCTAGAATGTTGTCAATTAAAAATTTGGCAAAGTCAGGGAATTGTAGGTATGGTTGTACTTTCTAACAATGGAGCTAACTGTAGCAATGGTGGTTCTATTCAGTTTTGTTTTAATGATAATGATCAGGATGGTTGGGCTTTTGACGTCGATAATTGCCCATACGATGCAAATTTTGACCAATCTGACATTGACCAGGATGGCATAGGAAATGCATGTGATAATTGTGTCTTTACACCTAATAGCAATCAAGAAGACAGTGATTTTAATGGAATCGGAGATGCATGTGAAACAAGTCCATCTACAAATATTGGTATTAATACTACGGATCCTAAAGCATCATTACATATAACTGGCAGTTTATTTATCGATGACTTGAATGGATTGGTAATCAGAGGAATAGATTCGACATGCTATCGTTTGACTATTGATTTGTTAGGCGCTTTGAAGACACAGCAAATTGTGTGTGACGAGTAATAACATTTTCTGGATGACAACATTTGATAGCATTAGTGTACCAACTGCAGTGCTATAATTATCAAAATAATATCATTTGATTGGTAATTAATCTAACGTCGGTAACGACGTATACCTGATGTTATCTCTCAGAAAAAGGTTTACATTTCCACTCTTGAGTTATGCGTGTTTGATTTGAAAATTTACACGTATAAAGAACGAGTCTTCTCAACACACACAATATCTTCAACGATGTAATGAATTTAAATGATGCATGATCAATTGTTGGAAAATTCAAAGTTATCGTTGAATCAAGATCGCTAATGATAAGGTTATTGATTTAGCCTTGTACGATCTTAATTTCAAAGATTTTGAAGATGGAATTCAGTACTACACAGTATTAGCATTAAAAGCCAATTTCATAATTTCAAGAAACCTAAATAAAAGACTTTAAATATTCAAAAATACCTGTGATGAGTCCAAAAGAATTCCTAGCCAAGAGAAAATCCGAGAGATAACATACCATGCAGAATGAAGAACTCCTATCGTCGTTCCTCAGCTTATGGCTATATCGTAGTGTGCAAGCTGAAAAATAGCACTTACTCTGAATCTTCAAACTATTATTCCTGAGTTATTGTTTCAGTTACTGAAACTTTTACTATTTTTGGATTGATGAGAATAAGACGAATCAAACAGCATAAAATAACAAAGTATGTATTCAAGAATTAGAATAGTAAGAAATATTTTGAAGAATGTTTGATTAAACTACAACATGCTGACTGGTCAAACCCTAATGATATCTAACAAACTTATAATTCGGCTGATATTCTTGGTAAAAGTTCGAGCTGGATAGTATGTATTATTGGAGGAAACCATTATAGAATGATATGCAAATTCCATTTTAGCAAGACAAAAGTCCATCTATTAATTATGTGGATTGGGACGCACGCGGAATACACGAAATTATTCGATGGTGATTTACAATACACAATTAAACTATACTAACATGTCAACAGAATTGAAATATAGTATCATTAAAACTGAAGATCAATATTATAAGTATTGTGACGTCCTTGAAGAATTGGTATTTAATGAAAACGTTTCCAACGAAGATGAAATCGAACTTTTGACTTTATTGATAGAAAAATGGGATAAAGAAAATTATGAAGCTCCAACTTCTGATCCAATTCAAATCCTCAAATCTTTAATGAAAGATCACCAATTAAAGGCAAAAGATTTGGCAGAAATACTAAAGCTTTCAAAAGGAACCGTTTCCAAAATTCTAAACTACCAAACTGGTCTTTCAAAAGGAACAATTAGAATACTGTCCAACTATTTCAAATTAAGGCAAGAAGCGTTTAATAGACCTTATAAATTAAAAGTTCCAACCAATAAAGAAATTACAAATGCTGCTTATAAGAATACCAAGAAAAAGATCAAACAAACAGCCTAAGAGGCTCTACATAACATGCTGCGAAGACGATCATGCCTCCTTCGTCGTCTCGAAGCATATCCTCTTAACGTTCTCTGCAACCTAAAAAAACAAAAACAAAATAATGAACTTTCTGATTTCAACATTGACTTTACTTCTCTTTTTTTCTTGTGACGGACAGCAACAGAAGTCTGTTGAATTAAAAGAACCTAAAGTTTATACGAGTGCTGACATTGTTACAAGCAGTTTAATAGACAAAAATGGAAACCTATGGTTTGGGACAACAACCGAAGGACTCTATAAATATGACGGAAAAAAATTCACAAATTTTAATGAAGATAAAGGTCTTTGTTCTAATCAAATTTGGAGCATTATAGAAGATGACAAAGGGATAATCTGGCTGGCAACAAATAAAGGATTGTGCAAATACAATGGCAAGGTGTTTACACAAATTTCACTTCCCTACGTTGACACAAGTAGCGAATGGTACAAAGATATTTACCCAACGGTCAACCCCAATCAAGCCAATTCAATAATTCAAGACAATAATGGAATATTTTGGATTGGAACTTCAGGTGGTGGTGCTTACCAATATGACGGAACAACATTTGAGAATATTTTAGCTGAGAAAGGCAGAAAATATGAAGACAGTCTTCATCACAATGTCATACAAAGCATTATACGGGACAAAATTGGAAACATTTGGTTTGCTTCAATGAGTAATGGCGGAATAACAAAATACGATGGCGAAACATTCCAAGAGTTCAAAACGGAAAGTGGATTAAGTGATAATATGGTCCGTTATCTCTATCAAGACCAAGAAGGGAATATTTGGATAGGAACAAATGGAAATCGAAATGGTGGATTGGATAAGTTTGACGGAAAAAACTTTAGAAACTTTAATGAAAGTAATGGTTTGTGCAGTAATAATGTTACCGTTATATTCCAAAGTTCAGACGGAATAATTTGGTTAGGTAGCGATAGAGAAGCTCTTTGCTATATTGAAAATGGAAATTTCAAATCTTTAGACAAATTATCAGGAATTTCGATAAGGACAATCATAGAAGATAATGATGGGAATATTTGGTTCGGCGGCAGAAAAGGAAATTTGTGGAAATATGACGGAGAGAAATTGACAGACCTAACCCAATTGAAAAATGAATAAAAGGCAGCAGCTAACTATGTATATAAAATATAGGCGAAACATCAATCAAGTCAAGAGCTTTGCTTCGTATCAAAATTTGTGATTAACTGAAAATTTTGTGCTTCGAAATCGCCTACTTTTCATATACTAACCGTTAAATCAACCAAAAAAACCGATATAAAAAAATACAGATTGACTCTAATTAATTATCTATTCAGCAAGATGGAGAGCATACCATTGGTTGTTTATCTCAAGAGTAGCAGTAGGAAGATATACTGCTGTACAAGAAATTGGAGATGGCATTTGGAATGTATATTATCGTAATGTACTTTTAGGATACTCCGATGAAAAGCAGTTTGTCGAGAAAGAACAATATTTAAGCTTAACAAGATTAAAAGTGTGAACGATGTCCCCGAAGACGTGTGAATTATCTCCCTTATAATACATAAAAAGAAAGAAAATGAATAATTTTATAAAAGTACTGACTCTTGTTCTTTTAACTCATGTAGAAATCCTTGGTCAAGGTAACATAGACAAATTAAGTTTTGAAAAAGCAATGGTTGAAGTGGGTGGAGATAAGGCATTTATAATAATCGGAGAAGCTCATGAGGTAGGTGGAACCTATGAATTAGAAAATTACGTAATTTCAGAAAAAGCAAAAGAAGGTTATCAAAGTATATTGTATGAAGGAGGAGTTTCAGAAGCAACATTAATAAATTGGTATTTAGAGAGTGGAGATGTATCTGTGTTGAACTATACAAGAGCAAGAGGAAAAAACTATAGGGAATTCTTAAAGTCAATTAGACATGATAGTCTTGGAATAAGATTCAAAGGAATTGATTTTGAGAGAGGTGTATGTTTGGAGTATTTATTTGCAAGCTTATTTGGAAACCTAAAGAATACTCAAATAGATGCCTTCATAAATAAATTAAAGGAAATTGATAGTAAAACATCGCCAAATAAAATTAAAAATATATTGTTATCTGCGAAATCAGAATATTATAAAAACGAAGACCTGATTAAAGAAGTTATGGGCCAAGGCTCAAAAGTAATAAAACAAATATTGGATAATCCAGTATTTCAAGCTGATTTTGGTATAAGCTCGAAAAAACGTGATATCGGTATTCTGAAAAATCTATTGGAAATACCAAATGAAGATTTGTCCAAATCAATATTGATAATTGGGAGCAATCATATTACAAATGAGAAGCACTTTTGGAAAGCCTTTTCTAATCAAAAAAAAGAAGAAATAGAAGGTGTAGTTATTTTACTTGCGTATAAGAATTGTACAAACTATATAAGAAGGAAGAAGTATGATTCTTCAAAACCTCTAATTAATTATCTTGAAGAATACGATTCGACAGAGAAATCAATAAAATTTAAAGTAATAAGAAATAAGCAAATGGGACTGCTTAATGAAGAGAATAAATTGATAATTGCAGAATTAAGAAATCAATAAAGCTGCTTATAAAGCATACAACGGTCATGCCCAGTAAGCATTTTGAAATGGTTATTTCTGTTGGAGAAAAACATCATAAGTCCAAATAGTAGTATTTAGTCATAAATATATAGTATGTGAAAAGGACTTTCACTCTTAAACCTCTCACAGAACCTTACCCTGCTGGAAGGCGTAAAGGTAGCGAAAATCTTAGCTCATAACTTCCTTTAAACTCGTGGCATGTTTATCTAAATGAGTCAACTATTGCTGATGCAATCTTAGATTGAATTGTCCCGAAAACACATAGAATTGATCTTAAAGGGGAAAGCCTCAGAAACAGATCTAAAATAAAATTGTAAATTTAAAAAGGGAGGTATCCACATAGGGGGTCAAACCTCAAGAACTAGGGGGTCAAACACATAGGAATAAACAGATAGGTTGATTGATCACTATAACACATCGGAATTCGACCAAATCCTAAACGAATTAAGGCATAAAACATCCTGGGCAATAGAATGTTTTAAGGGACTTGAAGTTTCTAATCAAAATTTAAAATTGGGACTCGAATACTACCTTGAGGGAGATTATCCAAATCTTAAGAAAATCAAGTCGTTAAATTATTATATGAAGGATGATTAAATAAAAAATTTTAAAAAAAAAATAACGAAAGCCAAGTATCAAAATTCCATATTGACCTAAATGCATTAAAATTAGCTCTAATAAGAGCCTTATATTATTTTTATACAACAAGAGCTATAATAACAGCTCACATCAAATAATTATTTCTCCTGCATCATGATGTAGCACAAATCAATACATTGTCTATCTTTAAATAATATGCTACTTTTTGCACGGTCTGACGTTGTGATTTATTAAAAAAAACCAAAATAATCAATGATAAAATTCTTTAGGAAAACTCGGCAAAAGTTGCTTATAGAAGGCAAAACTAGAAAGTACATTAAATACGCAATTGGCGAGATTTTACTTGTTGTCATTGGTATTTTGATTGCATTGCAGATTAATAACTGGAATGAAGTTCAAAAGGGCAAAATGAAAGCTACCACTATTTTGAAAGAAATTCGTTCGGATATGATTAAAGATTTAGAGTTAATCGAAGAATTAAAACCTTATTGGGGAAGAGAGATTATGTACTTTAAAAAGGTTTTACCTTCATTTAATCCTCGAATAGAAATAACTCCCTTTGAAGGCTTTGATACTATTAGCAAAATATCTTATTCGGAATTATTTGGATATGATATGCCCTTTCGGTCAAGCACAAGTGCCTACGATGCAATGATTGCTGATGGCAATTCTGACCTTATAGTAAATGACACTTTATATTCAAATATTCAAAGGTTTTATACTTTTAATGCACCTACCAATGAGAATCTATTTGAAATCTTGAGGCAGGAATCATCTGATATAAATTATAAATATGCTCATATATTAGCTTATAAGCCATATAAAAACCTAAGTGACTTAACGGATGAGTATTTAATTGCTGATCTTAATATTTATTTTCAATCAAAGAATTTTTATTATTGGAGAACATTTGTCATAAACCAGGAAAGCCTCAAGGACATTATTTCTCAAATTGACAAAGAACTGGAACAATAACTGAATAAAAAATATCGAAAGCACAACAGTATGCATGAGTGAATATTTCGTTATCGCTCATACTTACCATGCGCTTGGACGTTGTAAACAATTAGAATGAAAAAACTGAAGCTTCCAAATATGGACAGATTGTTAGGGTTAAGTGCTATCCTTTTGAGCTTGTGCACCCTAATTGTCTTTTTTTACCAAACGAATCTGATTCGAAAGCAGCAATATATGTCTGTTTATCCTCATTTAGAAATTGGACATAACGGAATACACTCTGAAGAATATACATTTACAATTGAAAATAAAGGTGTTGGACCTGCTATAATAGAAACATTACTGATTGGAAAAAACGGAGAATTGATAGAACAGGATTTTGTGATGTTTTTACGTAAAGAAATTAGTGAAACCGAAAATCTAGAAATGGAATTTTCCAATCACTTGACTTAAAAAAGAAAAGCCTTTGCCATGCCACTGTCCATACAAATTGATAGGTTGTGCTTCATTAAATTAGCCAAAATAACCAATGATGAAATTCTTTAGAAAAATTAGACAAAAGTTTTTCTCTGAAAATAAATTCAGTAAGTATTTACTTTATGCTCTTGGAGAAATCTTACTTGTCGTGATTGGAATTTTAATTGCCATTCAAGTAAGCAATTCGAATCAAGTACGGATAGAACAAAATACAATGAATTCCTACTATACGGAGCTTTATACTACATTAGAAGCTGATATCAAAGAGCAAAATGAATCCATAGATCAATTAAACGCTTTAGCAAATGATTTAATGCGTTGCTTAGAGATCATAAATGCGAAAAAAGAAGATCATATCGATGAATTTAAAGCCAAGATCGGTTCTCTAAATACCGCTTATGCTAATGACTATTCGATGGAATTGTTTGACGAATTCATGAACAAAGGATACTTATCTAAAATTGAAGACCCACAACTTAAACGTCACTTTGAAAGTGTGAAAATTGGATTGATTAGAGGTAAAAATTGGGATGAAGTGCTGGATAGTGATTATGTAAACAATGTAAGTCCCTTTATACAGCAAAACTTAAACTATGGTGATTTTAATTTGCCAAGTTGGTTATTTAATGAAAATGATAGACCTAAAGGTGGGCCTAAAGTTGATTACAGCAAATTATTTCATAATCTTAAAGTTTGGAATGCTATTTATGGAAGATTAATTTATTTAAAATCCACTATTAAAATGAATAATGGTATGCTGAAAGCGCTCGTAGAATTAAGAACAGCGCTTTCTGAAATCAGTTAATTATCATGAAATTCATAAATAAAATAACGCAAGTACAAAATCTTGTCATATAGTCACCAACGTTATCGCTATAAAAGCTGATGTACACCAACCGGTTTCCTTCATTATGGTGACCTTATCGACCTAATTCAACTTTGAATGAAAATAGCTTTAATAAACCAAATCTATTTAGGAACTTTAGATTATCTTAAAGTGACTTGAAACTTCAATTGGAAAAAGTAGATGCAGCCCAAACCTCTTAATTAGATACGTTAATACAAATTATTAGACATGAATACTACATTAGTTTAAACGGTGTAAGAGAATTAGGTGAAACAACATTTAAGTCGTTAGAATCAACTGGTACGATAGACTTAATAGGGAATGATTTGGCTATTAATGTACAAAATTATTACACGGATAGAGATTTAAATATTGGTGCTCTAAATATCAATTTGTAAATTTATTATAATTTATTGGAGGCATTTATGCTTAAGTAACCAAACGATACATTTGCTATTCAAGGGTATCTTCAAGAAGACTATTGGGAGAGTGTAGATTTAAAAAACGCTTTATGGAATGTTTAATGGTCTTTTAACTATTCGAATATTTTATTTTAAATGTTACAGTGAAACTGACAGGCTCGATTTACTTAGAAAAGTGCAGACGAACCTAGAGATTTTAAAACTAAAAATAACAAAAGCACAACAATAAATATAGAGTAATAGCTTTTTCATCGCAACCACTCTTATTGCATATCACTGAACTCTTAACCTCAATCAATACTATGAATGCTATGAATAAAATTATTTTTCTGCTTCTCTTAATGCCATTCGCAAGTTTTTCTCAGCGTATGGTATCATCCGAATTTATTGATTCGTTAGTCAAAGTATCCATGAATAAGTTCCCTCAGGCAGGTGTCGCTATTGGAGTTATTCAAGATGGTGAAATCACTCATTTAAAAGGGTACGGAATTGCCTCCAAAAACTCAAATACTTTGGTAGATGAGAGCACGTTGTTCGCAATTGCTTCCAACAGCAAAGCATTTACATCCACAGCTTTAGGAATACTAGTTGATCAAGGCAAAATAGCTTGGGAAGACAAAGTGATCGACCACATTCCTGAGTTTAGAATGTATGATTTTTACGTAACTGCTAACTTCACGATACTAGATCTGCTAACCCATAGAAGTGGACTTGGTTTAGGTGCAGGAGACTTAATGTTCTTTCCTGATGGATCTGATTTTACAATTGATGACGTTATTGCAAGTTTTAAATACCAAACTCCTGTTTCTGATTTTAGAACTAAATATGATTATGATAACCTTTTATATATGGTAGCCGGAGAAGTGGTTCACAGAGTGAGTGGTCAGAGCTGGGACAACTTTGTACAGGACGTAATAATGGCAGAATTAGGAATGAACAGTTCTGTTGGACTTTATCAAAACATTGCCAATAATCCGAACGTAGCTTTTCCACACAAAACGGAAAATAACGAGATAATAGAAATCGGAGCATACTCCAATAATGGTGGTGGTTTTGGTGCAGCGGGAGGAATTTATTCTAATGTTACGGACATGAGTAAATGGGTTCTAATGCATCTGAATAATGGCTTGTACGGAGAAAGTTTAAACGATACTTTAATTTCAAGAAGCAATCATAAAGAGCTGTGGAAGATTCATACTATTATCAATTCCGATCCAAGAGGGTGGGGCGTATATAGCAGTCATTACACGGGTTATGGACTTGGTTTTTTAATTCAAGATCAAGGAGGATATAGCGTTATTAATCACTCTGGTGGTTTACCAGGGATGTTATCTATGGTGACAATGATTCCAGAATTGAATGCTGGTATTATCGTCCTTACCAATTCTGCTCCAGGAGGTTTAAGCCTAATCACGCTTACGAATGAGATAAAAGATGAAATTATCGGAGCAGAAGAATTCGATTGGTTAGTTTGGGCAGAAGAGCGTTTGGCACATTCCGATGCTGAAGCTGAAGCCGTCGTTAACGCAGTTTGGGAACAAGTTGAAAAGTCAAAAAAAATTAAAATAGATTTTAGAAATTATATAGGCCGTTATAAAGACAATTGGTTTGGCGAGGTTGTCATTTACGAAAAAGACGGTGATTTGTGGTTCAAATCTCTTAGGTCGCCAAAATTGGAAGGTGAAATGAAATTTTACAAGGCGAATACATTTGCTATTGCTTGGGACTACCAAGACATGGATTGTGATGCATTTATATCCTTCCAGTTAGATGAAAATGGGAATGGATTATCGGCTACAATGAAGGGGATTTCTCCAGCGATTGATTTTAGTTTTGACTTTCAGGATCTAAATTTGATAAAAATTATAGAGTAATCTAGGTCTCTTACTATACATTGTTAAGAACACACTGCTGAAAAATATTTCTTTTCCTCATTAAAATTTAAACAAAAAAATCTAGGAAAAAATTGCGAAACTGGAAAGTTGCACGTATGTTTGCAACCGATTGGTTTCGTAAATGAATAAAACTTGAAAAATGAGAAAATTGAAATTACAAGTCCAAATGACCATAGACGGGTTTATTTCTGGACAAAATGGAGAAATGGATTGGATGAAATTCCCTTGGACAGAAGACATTTTAAACTATGTACGAGAGCTTACTGAACCTGTAGATACAATAGTTTTAGGTAGAAAATTGGCTGAAGGATTTATTCCACATTGGGAAAATGTTGCTAAAGATCCCAAGAATCCAGAGTATGAAGGCGGTGTTAAGTTTGCTTCAACACAAAAGATTGTATTCACCAAAACACTTGACAACTCAGTTTGGGAAAACACTGAAATTGCTAAGGGTGACTTGGTCGAAGTAATTACTAGTTTAAAGAATATGCAAGGCAAAGATATTATAGCTTATGGTGGTGGTGAGTTCGTTTCTGCACTCATTAAAAACAAACTTATTGATGAGTTACATTTATTTGTTAACCCTTCTGCCATTGGTAACGGAATGCCTATTTTTAAAGAGTTGTCCGAAATGCAAAAATTTAATCTTGATGATGTCCAAAAGTTTGATTGTGGGATTGTTGCAATGGTTTATAAACCAATATAATTATGCGTAGAGACGTTTTTCAAGCAATTGCGGACCCAACAAGACGAGCCATAATTATGCTTTTGGCTGTTGGTGCATTGACACCCAATGCCATAGCTGAAAATTTTGATTCAAGCAGACAAGCTGTTTCAAAACATTTGCGAATCCTTACGGAGTGTGAAATACTCACACAAGAGCAAAAAGGCAGAGAAATTCATTATCACTTAAATGCAGGCAAGATGAAAGACCTAGAAAAATGGCTGGAGCAATTTAAACAGCTAATGGCAAAACGCTTTGACCAATTAGACACCGTTTTAGAACAATTAAAATCAAAAGGAAAATGAACCCAAACTTAAAATTTGACTTCATAGTTAATAAAGAAAAGAACATTGTCAATGTGGAACGCGAATTTGCTGCAAACCTTGAATTGGTTTGGGAAGCTTGGACAAATCCTGAAATTCTTGACTTATGGTGGGCACCTAAACCCTATAAAACAAGAACAAAATCTATGGATTTTCGTGAAGGTGGAACTTGGCTGTATGAAATGTACAATTCCGAAAGTGAAAACCCGCAAGAATGTCATTGGTGTAAAAATGATTATATCAAAATTGCACATCAAAAAATGTTTTCGGGTTTAGACGCATTCTGTGATGAAAACGGAGTAGTTAACCAAAGTATGCCCAGAACCCAATGGACGAATAAGTTTAAAGAAGATGGAGAAAAAACACTTGTGACCATTACTGCCAAATACGAGAGCCTTGCTGATTTAGAAAAAATTATCGCAATGGGTTTTAAAGAAGGCTTTACTATGGCTATGGAAAACCTAGACCAGTACATTGAAGCACAATTTAACCTCCGTAAACAAAATAAATCAAACAATAAGGCAAGAGTAACAACTTACTTAAACTTCGCAGGTAATACGGAAGAAGCTTTCAATTTTTATAAATCTATTTTCAAAACTGAGTTTATAGGTAAAGGCATTGAACGTTTTGAAGATGTGCCTGCAAGTAGCGAGAATTGGCCTCCCGTTGCCGATAACGTTAAGAAAATGGTTTTGCACGTTGAACTTCCAATAGTTGGTGGGCATATATTAATGGGCACAGACGCACCAAAAGAAATGGGCTTTACATTGACAAGTGGAAACAATATGCATATTTGTCTTGAACCCGAAACAAGAGAAGAAGCCGATAGATTATTCAATGAACTCTCTGTTGGGGGTAACATTACAATGCCAATGGCAGATATGTTTTTTGGTGCTTACTTTGGAGGATTTACGGACAGGTTTGGTATCAATTGGATGATTAATTACATAAGCAAAGAATAATGAGATATAAAATTTAATATACTCTCTATCCTTTTTTAGCTTATCCTACTTTGGATGAATTACGAGAATAGACACAAATATCAAAGTATATTAAAATGACAAATCTAGAAATTGCTTAGGCAGAAGGCTCATATAAGAACTAGATCCTTTAATGTTTGTTTGAGTTGCTCTTGATTTTCCCAAAACTTAGCGTCTATTTTTTTCATAATTGAATGGTATTCTGGATGCTTCTTAAGTGGTATAATAAGAGGATCCTTTCCGTGGAAAAGCAAAAACCAATATTGGAAATTATTCTTTGTTGAAAATTCTTTTAGTTGATCTAAAGCAAGTTCAATTTTACCTTCATGGACATATTTCAGCGCCATACTGGCAGGCTGGTAGATTGAATCATCATTCTCGCAGTAAAGAGTATATGAATCAAAAAACGCCTTGGCTTCATTTATAAATCCCATTTTCTCATATACAAGGCCAATTTTTAGATCTTCTTGAGGATAGATATCTAAGTTATATTGCTCTTTGACGCTGACAAATTTTCTATAGTAAAAGAAGGCGCTATCATACTGCTCTTGATAATAGTAAAACTTAGCTGTTTCTTGTAATATGTCCATTCTAGTTGTATCTCTATTCCACTCCTTGACGAGCATTCTCGTGGTTTTTTCTGTATTTTGATCTTGTGCATATTGTATGAAAATCTTCAATATAGGACCATATTCATTATTGGGATTGTAATCCAAACATAAATTGATATATTCTTCGGCTTCATCCACAAATCCTGTTTGAATGAGTGCGTTACTGAGTTGAAGATAGATAAAACTTTTGCCGATGGAGTCATTAGCTGCGATGTCTAGCTTGATGCCTTTTAATGCATATTTAAGATATTTTGAAGTATTGGGAATAGCATATGAATATATGATTGAAAGAATTTGGACGACAGTAGATGAATTAGGATTGTACTCTAGTGCTTTTTCCAAATGTGGTACTGCTAAAGCATAGTCACCAACGTTCATATAGTAAAGTGCTTTAGCTACAAGACTTTCAGCAGACTTGGAATCGTAAAGTAAGGCTTTATCAGCGTTATTATTAATGACCTCGGTGTATTGCTTATCAGCACGATTAAGGTCAAGATAATAGTAAGCAATCGCAATCTGTGCATAAGATTGAGAGAATTGTACATCCTCTTCTATGGCCTTCTTATATAGACGTATTGCTTCTTCTAAACCTTCTTGACTCTCTTCTTTACTTGCTTCTTGGGCCTGCAGATAGAAGTCATAAGCTACTAGATTTTCTGTTGGTTTTTTATCGATTTGTTCCAACTCCGATGGCCTTACCTTAGCTTCTATCGCAGCTGTTACTTTCGTAGCTATTTCATTTTGCAGAGAAAAAATATCGACTACCTCATGCTTGTACTGTTGTGACCATATCGGTGTGTCGTGTTCTGCATCTATCAATTGAATATTCAATAATACTTGGCCACCCACACGCTGGCCACTGCCTTCCACAAGATATCTTACCTTGAGGTCTTCTGCAATTTCCTTGGTATTCTTATCTGTATTTCTATATTTTTCTACCGAAGTTCTGCTTATCACCCTTAGATCTTCTATTTTTTGCAAATTGTTAAGCGAAGATTCCATGAGACCATTTACAAAATAGAGATTGCTAGAGTCACTACTCATATTCTTGAAAGGAAGTACTGCAATTGATTTCTTGGTGTTTGCAGTTTCTACCTTTGAATTACTTTTTTGGGTCAGTAGAACTGTGAATAGAACTAAAATTATAATAACTGTGCCGATAAGTGGCCATCGAAATTGATTGAAAAAAGAAGAACTTTCTTTCTCTGGGACTTTGGATGGCGTAATCTCATCAGAAATTTCCTTATTAAAGCCTCTTTTTCTAACTTCTCCTGGTGAATAGCCGTAGTCCTCTCGAAAACATTTAATGAAATAAGAACTATTGCCAAAACCAACCTGATAAGAAATTTCTGAAATCGTAAGATCTGTATTTTCCAGCATCTCCATACTCTTTTGCAAGCGAATCTTACGAATAAATTGACTTACACTAAGATTGCTTTGCTTTTTTATTTTTCGAAGAAGACTAGAACGACTCATACTCATAAGCGTAGCTAATTCTGATACCCCAAATTGTTCTTCGGACATTTTATCTAGAATAATAGCTTCCGCTTCTTCTATGAATTTCTTTTCAAACGAGTTGCTAGACATGTGGTTTTTTAGTTATACATAAGACGAATCCTATTCAGATCGTAAGTTGCATATTTTCTGTGAAATCTAGAAGAAAATGGACAATTGCGTCATAATTTATACTCCTGCGTCATAATTTTCATAGCTATCATCAAACTTCATACACAAGGCTGCATAGGTATTTGTCTTCAACGGTGCTCTTGGCTCATCTTTGTAGAGAACAAAATTTCAGTATTTATTAATTAAAAAACGTTTATGAAAATCCTAAATATTTATTCATATAAAGTCAACATACACTTTCTGTTTCTACTCCTATTAATGGCAAGTGCTTGCTCACAATCTGAAAAGAGAACTGGATCGAAAGTGGCTAATGCTGCAGTTGATAAATCGGAGGCCAAGCCCGACATCAATATACATACAGCTGTAATTATGGGAGATCTGGACGCAGTCAGACAACACATCAAAACAGGAACTGATATTAATCAGAAGGATGCGATGAGTGATTCAACGCCTTTAATGACTGCGGTGACTTTTAATAAATCGGAAATTGTAAAAGCTCTTATAGCCGCTAAGGCTGATCTTACTATACAGAATAAAGATGGTTCTACTGCCTTACATACTGCTGCGTTTTTTGGTAGGATCGAGATTGTCCAATTACTAATAGACGCAAATGCAGACAAAACGATAAAGAATAATTTTGGTGCCAGTCCACGTGAGACAGTAATTGGTGATTTTGCAGAGGTGAAACCTTTCTATGATATGCTAGTCAAGCAGCTGTCTCCGATGGGTTTTGAATTGGATATGCAAGCGTTGCAAGAGGCCCGTCCCATCGTTGCTTTAATGTTACAATAATCAACTCTATAAATCAAACTATTATGAATACGGATAGAAGACATGATATCGATTGGTTAAGGGTAATCGCAATAGGATTATTACTGATTTATCATATTGCTATTATTTTTCAGCCATGGGCTATGTTCATTGGATTCATCAGAAGTGATGAAAGCGTTGAGAGCATTTGGATACCTATGACTTTACTTAATGTATGGAGAATTCCTCTTCTATTCTATGTGTCTGGTATGGGTATGTATTTCGCAATGAGAAAGAGAAATTGGAAGCAGTTGATCATCGAAAGGTCGAAAAGAATACTTTTGCCTTTTGCCTTCGGTTACATCGCCATTACTCCATTGCATATGTTTGTTTTTCAAAAATATTATAATATGGATCTGCAGTACTATTCGCATATAGGTCATCTATGGTTCTTGGGCAATATTTTCTTTTATGTAATAATCTTTTTGCCATTTTTTGCATATCTCAAAAAGGAGAATGCTAGCAGATTTAAGAAAGCTATTTCGAAGATCATGTCATTTGCAATAGGGCCACTCTCAATATCATTATTTGCAGTATTGGAATTGGTGGCAATCAGACCACAGATGTATGAGTTGTATGCTCAAACATGGCATGGGTTCTGGGTAGGATTTGTTGCCTTCTTTTTTGGGTTTCTTATTATGTACAGTGGCCGTTCATTTTGGAAAACTGTTTCAAAATATAAATGGCTTTACATTGTTATCGCATCTGTATTATTCACTATTAGATTCAAGCAATTTGAGCTGCTTTCTACTAGCTATTCTATCGCTATTGAGTCTACGTGCTGGATTCTGGGTGTCTTTGGTCTTGCACATCGATACCTTAACAAGCCAAGCGCTGCATTGACCTATCTTAGCCGAGCGGCATACCCTATATATATCATTCATATGTTCGTTTTGTTCGCGGGAGCATTGGTCATTTTACCCTTAGATATTCATCCCTTGCTACAATTTAGTGGGATATGTCTATTTACATTTTTTTGGACTTACTTCATTTATGAATTGATCATCAGAAGGATCAACTTCTTGCGACCATTATTTGGTCTAAAAATGTACATTCCTCCTTCGAGAAAACTTGCTCAATCAACGCTACCCATTGTTAAAAAATAGGGGACACTATTACTATAATTGATTGAAATTCAATTAAAAGTAACTCTGGCATAAGTCGATTTTATGAAACTTAAAAAACTATAATTATGAAAAATTTAAAGAAAATACAGTTAAGAATATTTAAATTCCTAATCCCAGGGATTGCTCTTATATCTATTTTTCTGATGGGATGTTCAAAGAACCTATTTTATCCATCAGAATCCATTCAAGAGGAGATGGATAAAGCAGTACAAGGTGACTTTGATGGTATGATTGTTTACGTCAATCAAGCTGGGAAGTCTTCATTCTACAGTGCTGGCTTTAATAACCGAGAAGAGCAGACCCTTGCTAATCCACATTTATTGTTCAGAATAGCAAGCATCAGCAAACTATATATTGCTGCAAGCACTGCAAAACTGGTGGCAGAGTATTCCTTATCCCTGGATCAAACGCTTGGAAGTCTAATTCCAGAAGTCAAAGGAGAAATTGAGAATGCTGATCAGATAACACTGGAAATGCTATTAAGGCACAGAAGCGGGATACCTGATTATATTTTTGAGCCTGGTTTTGAAAGTGATACAGAAGAAAGCTACTTGTCATCTGCAGCTTTAATATATGATAAACCCGCTGATTTTGGACCTAATAAGAGGTATGCGTATTCAAATACAAATTACCTTTTAATTGCAGAAATTCTTGACAGGACCTTGGGTTATTCTCATCATGAATATATAACAAATGAAATTTTAATACCTCTTGGACTGACGAATACCTTCCACTTGTACAGTGAAGTCGACTCTAATGATGTTATGAGCGGTTACTACAAGGGTTATGATCCCGATCTAAAATCAGTGAATCATACAAGACCTGGAGGATCCATGATTGCCACAGCAGAAGATGTGGGAATCTTTTTAAGAGCGCTTATCGATGGTACTTTATTTAGTGCTGAAGAACAAGCAATCTATACATCCGTATACGAGTATGAGCATACAGGTTGGCTGGGCGGTTATACAAGCATAGCTCGCTATCATAGTGATATTGATGCAGTGGTTATACAGTTTGTAAATACAAGTAGCAAGGAATGGTTCTGGCTTAAGCTTAGAGGTATCTACAAAAGAATTGTGAGGATACTTGAAAATGAAATTTAAAAAACAAATTATGAAAAAGTATATTATTCTTAGTCTAGTATTATTGTCCTACTCATTGACTTATGCACAATCGAATAAGCTTTCAGGAAGATTCGGCTTTGGTCTGACTTCAAGCTATAATAGTGAGCTTAGACCACTTCGAATTATTCCTAGTGTAACTTACAAGGCAGGGAAAAGTCAATTTGAAGCGGGTTTCGGATTTAATCCTTTCATATTAATGGAGCAAAAAATCCTGAGCGGCGATCTGACTTATAAGTACTTCCCGAATGGAACAGCAAAAAAGTTTAGTCTTTACCTTTTAACCCGTTTTTCCTACATCCATGACCAGCGAGAAACTTATTATCCTAGCACTTACAATTTTCTTTTTTTAAATGGAGGATATGGTATAGAAATCAAAGCTTCTAAAAATGTTTCCCTTGGAACGAACATGACTGCAGGAGTATTAACCTTTAGTAAGAAATCTGAAATACCATATGAAGCATTTGCTGAGCAAGGCTTTTTCGATGACTTGGGGTATAATCTAGCTTTACAGTTCAATATTGGATATAGATTCTAATGTGATCTTAGTAATACTTGCAAAAAAAGAGTGACCTGAACAAGCCGAAAAAAGGTATAAAAGAGAAGTAGGCACAATTGAAATACTTAATTATGAAAAGTCAAATTGCTTTAATTTTAACGATAGTGGCGCTTTGTTCGTGTAATAGATCAACGATATCTGTTATTACTCATCAAGCGACTCTAGCTGATTATCAAGTAGGAGAGAAATGGGTGTGGAAGTATAAAGGCATCACAACGGAGGGAGAGGTACGCTCAGATGGAATAGATACGAGAGTAATCGTCAGAAAGAAGGGAATCCTATGCATGACAATCGGAAAGGATACCATCCCTGTTACTGATATTGTTAAACCTGAAGAAAGTGAAACACAAAAGTACGACTGGCCTCTCAAAGTTGGTAAAAAGTGGAAATATGAAAGCAACTGGACAAGTCAAGATGGAACAACCGGTAGCCAGCGTCAAGATGCCGAGATATTATCATACCAAGAAGAAACGGTTGAAGCTGGAACATTCATGGCCTACACTATAAGGTACATGGGTACAACAACAAACTCAAGAGGTTATAACGCAAATGAAGAAGAAGTTTGGTTGTATGCTCCCAGTATCAAAAATTTCATCAAACTAACACAGCACCAAGGTGATTTTCTTTACGTAGAGGAACTAATTGAATATTCAAAACCCAAATAAATTTCTTAGCCTTGGACATTAGCCTCCGAAAGGACTAAACTTGAACAATGACAAAAATATTTAGAAAAACCAGGCAAAATATGCTTTTGGGTAACAACTTAAGCAAATATTTACTCTACTCAGTCGGAGAAATACTTCTAGTAATTAAAGAAATAATGGTGGGTTTGAAAGAATATTGTCGAGCAGTTAATACGGTTTAATCAAAAAACAATCCTTCTTTGACAAAATCGCCTGCCCGTTTATGGAGCATTAGAATTTGTCAAAGAAGCTAAATTATCAATAATATTAAAATGAAATTAAATAAAAGAAAAACAGCCCTTCTAACTGGATGGTCGCTAATAACAATGGCGCTAGTAGCCATTTTCTCAATAGGATATGCCCTTCCTGAATTTGATCTTGGTGAAGGTGTTAAATTGATCGACACTGCCATAAATGCCAAATCTAGTCTATACCTATTCATGTTGATAGGTTTCTTTATCATCCTGATATTAGACGTAATTGTAGCCATATTGTTGTATCAGTTTTTCAAAGAAGACCATTTAAATATTTCCAGAATGGCAGGAATTTTGAGATTAGTTTACACGGCAATTTTTGCAGTCGCCATTTATTTTTTAGCTGAAATATATTTAGCATCGCAAGTTTCGAGCGAATCTATCCAGTCGAATTTTAACCTATTTCACTCTGTATGGAATATGGGGCTTATCATTTTCGGAATTCATGTCGTGCTGCTTGGGTTACTTATGAAAATGCATTCAATGAAACCAAATATTCTGTGGTATATCACACTAGTTGCTGGGATATCCTACGTGGTTTTGTCTGCACTTAAATTGACAATACCGAACACGAAAATTGTTGACATATTACAAATGATCTTATCACTTCCCATGACCATAGGAGAAATAGGACTTGCCATTTGGTTAATTATTAAAGGAGGAAAAGTGAAATATTGAGAAATTCTTAAGTCATTTAGTTGTTAAGGAAGGATTTCACCTTTAGCCTACCTGCTCTTGGTACTAACCCTCATAATTAAAAGAAGTCGTCAAAACGATTGCCTCCAAATGTACCTCTTCAATGATTAATAGGATAAAGGCATTCAGAACATATTACCCAATATTAGTTAGAAAAACCCACAACTATCAATGAGGAAATTCTTTCAAAAAATTCGCTATGAATTGATAGAAAAAAAAAACAGGGGAAATACCTAAAATAAGCTATAGAAGAAATTGGATGAGTGGTTATTGGAATCCTGATTGCATTAGCAATTAAAAATTGGATTCAAAGCCGAATAAAATAATAAGCAATTAAATAATTTATCTAGTTTGCACATAAAACCAAAAACCTATGGCCTCAACCAACAATGAAAAAGAATTAAAACGTGTAGTAGGTGTAACTGGATTGTCACTTAATATTATTAATATAACAGTTGGCGCTGGTATTTTTGCATTGCCTGCAATTGTTGGTGTCGAACTGGGTGCATTCAGTGTATTTGCTTATGTATTTTGCGGTATTATGATGGCATGCATAATGCTTTGCTATGCAGAAATAGGAACACGTGTAACAAAGACTGGAGGTAGTTATGCATATGTGGTATCTGCATTTGGCGATTTTGCTGGTTTTATAGTGAACTGGTTGGCCGTTTTCGGCTGGAGTATTTTAGGAAGTGCCGCTTTGATGAATATTATCGCCGATTCACTTGCCGTAATTTTCCCTATTTTTTCAAATTCATGGATACGTGGATTATTCTTTTTTATACTTCTCGCCTTTTTGGCGGTGACAAATATTCGTGGAGCAAAGCAAGGTGTCGCTTTTATTAAATGGATTACGATTATAAAATTACTACCACTGATCGGAATAGTCATCTTCGGGCTGAGTCATATTAATGGAAATAATCTTTATTGGGAACATCTGCCTTCATTAAATACATTTGGGAACACGACTCTTGTCTTGTTTTTTGCATTTGCCGGTTTCGAAACAGCCCTTGGGGTAAGTGGTGAAATTAAAAACCCAAAACGTACCATTCCTTTGGGTATTTTACTTGGCGGCGGAGTGGTAATTATACTATATTTACTTTTGCAGACAGTAACGCAAGGTGTGTTAGGTTCGCAAATGGAATTAGTTAAAGATGCGCCCTTAGCAGCGGTTGCTGAGCGGATTATTGGTTCTTTTGGAGGTAGTTTGTTATTGATTGCTGCTGCAATTTCTTGTTTTGGTGCGGTAAGTACCGATATATTAAATACGCCCAGAGTGTTATTTGCGGGTGCCAAAGATGGTCTTTTTCCAAAATTCCTTGCTGAAATCCATCCTAAATTTGCAACACCAAATTGGTCGATAATTTGCTTTTCTGTATTGATTTTTCTTTTTTCAATTTCTGGAGGTTTTCAGCAATTGGCAATATTGGCAAGTGCCGCTATACTTCTTATATATCTGTTAGTTGTTTTAGCTACAATCAAATTAAGAATGAAGAAGCGAGATGATACCGAAAACACATTTAAAGTACCTGGAGGATTGGTGATACCGGTTATTGCCGTTGTATCCATTGTTTGGTTGCTTACAAGTTTAAGTAAATGGGAAATTTTATCAACGGTGATATTTATTGCTGTAATCAGTGCAACCTATTTATTCATGAAATGGATGCAAAATAGAAAAAGTAAGGCTTGAAAATATTGCATTTCTAAGCTAACAAACAATGATGAGGTCAGCTGGGCTATCACCGTAAGCGCAAAACAATTACAGCGATATATATTGATCATGCTAGCTACAATTCAGCAGACCTTTCATTTTACGAAGATGAATTTCGCCTGAAAGCGGTTCACTCCGTTTCAATTAAACATTTAGGTTATAATGCTGATGAAAACCAGAGCAATTTGTTCTTGGCAGTTCGAAGTCCCTAATCTAAAAAGCTTTTTACACTATTTTAGAGGAGTCTGTTTTTTAAAACTTTGGCTATTCTAAGATCCCATAATGCATCCACTCCCGTCTGAAGGGTATTCTTTCTGTTCCTTCCCTTTAACATCACCAATATTATTCCTATGTGAAGACCAGTTTTGCTCTCGTTTCAATATTTTACATTTAAGACAACTCAAAACTCAGGTCATTTAAAGAAAGTATTTTATTATTCTGATTTACGAAAACCAATTTAACAGGCGCACCCGTTTTATCAATAATTTTTAAATACGTTTCTTCCTTACTGACCAAATTTGTATTGCCCCAATCCAATATTGCACCCATCATAAAAATTAGCTCACTTCCTTTTTTTGATAATTGATATTCGCTTCTGGTTCTCTTTTTTTCTTCTTTATAATCCGTTTTTATAATTAGTCCATGCTGTACTAATAAGTTTAATTTAACTGTAAGAACAGATTTTGAGATCGCTAGGTTCTTTTCAAATTCATCAAACTTTGTGTTGCCCAAAAACAACTCTCTGAGTATTAATAAAACCCATTTATCTCCTAAGATTTGGTTGGTCAATTGGATAGGACAATTCAATCTATTGGTCTCTGATTTTTTATAAAATTGCATAATATTTCATCTTGAGTTTGAAAATAGAACTCAGATGTATTACATTTGAGTTTCAATTTAGAACTAAGGTATGAAAAAAATGCTGAAAATACTGGACAAGGTAGCCCCTCAAATTGCTGGACGATTGATTTATAATAAAATTTCTCAGCCTCGAAAACGTAAGCTTCGTGAAAGGGAAGAAAGCGTTCTTGCCCAATCAGAAAGATTATCTATTGACTTTCGTGGCTTTGTACTAAAAAGATATTCATGGGGAGAGACAGGAAACCCTGTTGCATTACTGATACATGGTTGGGAAGGTCAGGCTGGGAATTTTGGAGCATTGGTATCCATTTTATTAGACAAGAACTATCATGTAGTTGCTTATGATGGACCTGCTCATGGTGAAAGCAGTCGTAAGAGTACTAATATGTTTGAATATGCAGATTTTACTTCTACAAGAATAAAAATACATCAACCCAAACTCATTATTAGCCACTCTTTCGGTACTGTTTCTACTCAACTCGGTTTATTGGAAAATCCAAAATTCAAATTGAATCAATGGATAATTATAACAACCCCCTTTAGTTTTAAAGAATTTATCCTTTCTATCATAACAAAGTTAGGAGTGTCTCAAAAAACACTTCAAATATTATCCAGCCTAATAGAAAAAGATACCAATTTGCCATTAGAGGAAATCAATATGAAAACACTGTGTCAAAAAATGAATCCAATAGATTCGGTTGTCATTGTTCATTCTATAGATGACAAAGTTTTACCTTTTCATGATGCAGAACGAACAGCAAAGTGCATTGAAAATAGTGAGCTTATCAAACTGAAAAATATAGGCCACTACAAAATCTTGTGGTCTGATGAATTGAATAATATTTTAAAAAATAAAATAAATAATAATTAAAATGGAGAAAGTAATTAATAGTGATATCAATTTTATAGAGATTCGTGGAATTCAAGTTGCCTACCGCATTATTGGGGAAGGAGTTCCATTAATTCTATTCAATCGTTTTAGAGGAACCATCAATGATTGGGACCCGGCTTTTATCTCTTCATTAGCTAAAAGAAATAAGGTTGTCGCCTTTGATAATTTTGGAGTTGGAGCTACAAATGGTAAAAGTGAAGATTCGGTAGAAGGAATGGCTGCTATTGCGTATGAATTTATCACCCAATTAGGCTTTGAAAAAGTAAATATCTTGGGGTGGAGTATGGGAGGACTTATTGCTCAGGTTTTTCTATTAAATTATCCGAATATAGTCCACAAAGCAATATTAGTTGGTACCGGTCCTGGAGGAAGTGAACAAACGGAATATCCAACAGAACGATTTTTGGCTGTTGCTACTAAAGTCTATGATATGCAGCCAGAGCATCATCAAACTGTATTTTTCACAGATGATCAAAAAGGTATGGAAAATACAATAGCCTCACTTTCTCGCATTGAAAAATATAAAAACAAAATTCAACCCACCCAGCCCATTACTTGGGCAGCACAAGGAATGGCTACAAAGAACTTTTTCGCAAGCGATAAAGATTATTTTACCAGAATTAAAGAAATCCATCACGATGTTTTGGTTGCTGGCTCAAAGGAGGATATTGCATTTTCTGATAAGAATTCTTTTCTCCTTTTTAAACAAATTCCTAATAGTCACCTATTATTGTATTCTAATGCTGCTCATGCTTTTCATCATCAATTACCAAATAAATTCGGGCAGGCAGTTGAGGATTTTTTAACTTTAAAATAGCGAAATCATCTATCTTTGAGCTGATGAATTCTACTTTAAATGCTATAGTTTTAGCCAGTGAAAATTGGAAATCCATCTGACTTTCTAATTAGGCTTACAAAACGTTGAACAACAGTATGTAAGGCATTTGCTAGGTTGTCCCCATAGAATTGCTAGTGGCAGATGCTAATTGGAAAAACTAAATGAAAACCCATAAGTGGAGGTGATACTTATCAATATGCACAAACATAATGATCAAAGTACCATCAAGCCTTAGATTATAGTCTTACACTCAATCATACAAGCAGAATACTAATTAACACTTGCAGACTTATGGAAATAACTGGATTTTAGATTTGTTCTGGTTATCTGTTCCTTTAGTATTTCGTGCAACCTTAATCAAAATTGTGCGAAGTATTACATGAAGTTAATGCTAAATGCAACAGAAACTTAGCAAGGGTAAGTATTATTTTTTTGAATTATTCGCTTAACATAAGGTTTGATGACATGTAGATTTTTGATTGTACTATTATTCAGTTTGTACTTTGTTTTTCTATCAGCACAGAGTGAAAACTATTTGATTTCTTCAGATACAACAATCGCGTCTCTGGGGAACAAGCGTGTAATGGAAGGAAATGTGATGATCAATGGAATAAGTTCAATCGAGGAGTTAAGAAACATTGAAGTAATTCTTGGAGATCTCAAGATAGAAAATCTAGAACTCGAAGAGCATAATACCTATTTTAGTTTGCCATCTTTGAAGCAAGTTGCAGGTAATTTGCTCATTCGGAATATTAATTCACCAGCAACGGTTTTTTTAGATTCTCTTCTTGAGGTAAAGAGCATTGTAATAGAAAATAACGATAGTCTTGAATTTGTTTCATTGCGACGTTTGGAAAGTGTTCAGGGGCATTTGAGCTTGAAAAATAATAATGTTATTGGGAGTCTAAATATAGAAACAGTTGCAAATCTAAAAATGAATGCTGTAGAAATAAAGAACAATCCTAAACTTTATGCATTTTTTCCTCCTAACATAGATGAGATCGACTCTATCGAAATCATCGATAATAGAGGATTAAGAATGCTGGCATGGCCAAGCTTGGTTAAGATTAATAGACATATTGATATTAGCAACTCAGTTACACAAGGTGTAAGTCAATTTCCAAATTTAGAAATTGTTGGGAATTATGTTAGACTTGAAAATATTCCATTGGGTGCTTTTATCAAATTTGAAAACTTAAGAATAATAGGAACAGGAAACAAAGAATCGGATAGCGGTTTAATAATCTCAGATATTGCTAAGTTGCATTCTATTGAACTACCAGAATTGGTAGATATCAATGGTGAATTAAGCATTATTAATACTCAAAACAGTCATTTCGTAGCCGTTAAAATGCCAAAATTGGAACAGATAAATTCTCTGAAAATAGTCAATAATGCTCATTTTGAAGATCTCGATTTTCTCCGATCTATAAAATCTATCTCCGATTCTGTAGTGATTAAGGGGAACGAAAAATTATCTTCCTGTCGCTTGCCCTTTATATGTAGTCTCGACGATAACGTCTTGGAAAATCAATTAACAATTGCAAATAATCTTGACTGTTGCGTAGATATCAAAAGTCTGAGAGAAGAATGTGAAGAAAAGTGCTGTCCGGATTCTTCTACTTATATTTTTGACCAATGTGATGTTTTTATTTACAAAACTGATGCAGGTGAATGCTATGAAATAAATATAGATGCTAATGGGAAACCCCAACTAAAAAAGGTCAGCTGTCCTGATTAAAAAATGAAATTGGAAAAGGACCAGAAAGAACGGGAGTTACCGCAATATTTCTAAAAGAATTAGTTAGAAAAATTTAGTCCTTTTTATGCAATCTAGTAGAGCCTAAATGCAAGGAAGAAATAACAAGAAGAACTTGAGTAACCGAATCAGGTTTTCTGAACTTGCATCCTCTATAATAATTCGCTATCTTTCTAGTAGCCAAAAATGTCAGGCACGTACACGCAGTGATAACGATTATGTTTCGTTCGTCAGCACGTCGATTGCCACGCAAGCGATGTTGGCGTATATAAATAATCTTAAGACATTAATATGGATAAATTGAAGAATATTTACGCACTGTTAATTTTCATAATTGTTATTCCAAACAGCAAAGCTCAGACAAATAACTCTGAATCGACTGCATTTACAAATATTACATTAATAGATGTGGAAAACTCTAAGTCATTAGAGAATATGACAATCATCATTAGTGATGATAAAATAACATCAGTTTTCCCGAGCAATTCTCAGCAAATTCCAACCAGTGCTGAAATTGTCGATATGGCAAATCATTATATTATTCCTGGTCTTATAGACGGGCATGTTCATCTTTTTGCAAATCAAAATAGAACTGCTGATTTAGAAAAACTTCTTTTTTCTGGGGTTACCTCTTTAAGGGACATGGGTGGCGATGTCAGAGTTTATCAGGAACTTAATCAGAAGATTGCAAATGGATCAATAAAATCTCCCAATATATATTATTCCGCAACCTTCTTTGGTCCCGAATTCTTAGTAGATCCACGTACAAAATTTGCAAACAAAGGCATTAATGCAGGAGAAGCGCCCTGGATGAGAGTTGTCCACGATAGTACAAACCTGAAAGAGGTAATTTCTGAGGCAAAGGAATTCGGAGTAACTGGAATTAAAGCCTATGCTTCTATTTCTCCTGATTTACTAAAAGTCATATCTGAAGAAGCTCATAGGCAAGGATTAAAAGTGTGGAGTCATGCAGCTATTTTTCCTAGTAAACCAAGTGATGCTGTAAATGCAAAAGTGGATGCTATTTCTCATGGTGTGGGAATGATAGTAGAACAGGCAGAAACAGTTCCTAACTCATTTCATAATGCGGTACGTAACTTTATACCAGTTCAAGATTTTGAAAATGCAGACGTCTTATCTCAGGATTATGTGGATTTACTCCAGTCAATGAAAGCAGAGGGAACCATCTTCGAACCAACTATCTCAGCTTGGAAAAAAGTCCAATCCAAAAATCAGGATGGTAAAATGAATGAAAATAAAATAAGCCCAAAAAGCAATATGCCACCAGCGATCAAATTGAATATTCCGGCTATGAATAAATGGGTTAATAACATTACTAATGCTGCCTATCTTAATGGGGTTACCATTTCAGCCGGAACGGACTTTACGCGAACTATAAAGTGGGTTCAGGATGAGATTCGATTTCTTGTTGAATCTGGTCTCACTGAAATTGACGCCATCAAAGCAGCAACGTTGAATAATGCTATCGTGATTGGAATTGAAAAAACTCATGGCTCAATTTCCGTAGGCAAGCAAGCAGATTTTGTAATTCTTACGGAAAATCCATTAGAAAATATTGAAAACCTCAGAAGTGTGAAAACAGTTTATAAAAACGGAAAACGATATTCGGTCGAAGAATAAACTAAAGTGAATGACAATTACATTTATGAAGTATCTAAGTAGAAGCGATTTGCAATACAGATGGAAAGCCAAGCTAATCCAGAGACTTAAATGGATAAAAAAAACGGAGACAAAAAATATTGACGTTCTAGATGAGTGACTTCCTAAGAATAAGTATAACCACTATGAAAATAACCTTAACCACCTTACTATTAACCATTTGGGTTAGTTTTGTATTTGGTCAAAATGGGAAACTATTGTCTAAGACTTTAATTGACATTAGTACTACTAAATATTGGTACCAATTTTCAAATAACGATACCTTGGCAACCGAATACAAATATTTAGAGCACCTTAGCTTTTATGCTATCACCTACCAAAGTGACGATGCAATAGTCAAAGGAATAACCGTAGAACCTAACAAAGAAGGAGTCTTCCCTGTAGTGATTTTTAACAGAGGAGGAAATGCAGATTTTGCCGAATTAGATGTTTCGACATTAATCTATTTCACAGCTAAATTAGCTGCGCAAGGCTATCTTGTTATTGCTAGTAATTATCGAAAACAAGAAGAGTATGGAGGGGAAGATATCAATGATGTTTTATATCTAACAGAAACAATAAAAGAAATCAATAAGGCTGATACGAGCAGAATTGGAATGTTTGGATGGTCGAGAGGAGGATTAATGACTTATTTAGCATTACAAAATACCGATAGAATAAAAACAGCGATCGTAGGTAATGGTCCATCAGATTTATTCAAAATAGCAGAATCTAGACCATTATTAGAAGAAAAAGTATTTGCCAATTTTATACCGAACTATTGGAAAAATAAAGAAGCAGAATTAAAAAAGCGCTCTGTTGTGTATTGGGCTGACGAATTAAGTAAGCAAAGTAGTCTGCTAATATTATGTGGAACAGAAGACCGGAGATGTCCTTATGAACAGGCAGTAAATATTTCGCATCTTTTGGAAGAAATAGAATATGACCATGTTCTGATGAAATTCGAAACGGATCACACGTTTACAGGTAAGAAAGAGGAATTGAGTATAGAGGTCATCAAATGGTTTAATAATCGGTTATGAAAATAGCTGATGACACTGTCTATAGCAATAGGAGAGAAGTGAGCGCTCCATCGCAACCCTTCTCTTATTATTCCCCGTTAGTGTAGTGGGTTGCGTTTTTTATGCTGAATAATAAATTCGATGAAGGATATTTAATTTAGATTTTTTTAATGGTCAATGTTTTAATGGTCGACTAATAACTTAGCTTATGGACACTATTAGATTTGTAGAAGTATTGAGAAAGTTAAAATGATTTATATTAAATTGTGGGTAGATGAGTGAGTTATCTCTCAGAAAATCTAAAAACCAACAAATTGTTGAATGTTACGAAAATATGGTATATTTTAATTAGAAGTAAAAACACAACCAATGATCATTGAACATTTTAGATTGATTGCTAGATCTGGCCTCCTCATGATTTTCATAAGCTTCAACTTATCAATCTCTGCAGAAGATTACGACCTATCGAATTCGTACTTCAACCACCTTTCTAAAGTCAATAAAGAATGGTTTAAGCATAGAGATGTTTGTCCTCAAGGTACCATTTCTTTTAGTTCAGATACTGACAGGATTCAACTACACCTCAATTTGGTGATTCAACAGCTCAAATCTATTAGGCCGAGAAGACTAAATTCTGCACAAATTGCGAACCGTTTGTTTTTACTAGATGGATTACAGCAATATGTGGACAAAAAAATCTTTCCTATAAATAAATACCATGTTAATAGGCAACCATATTTTGTAGATAATCTTGGAACAAATTGTGCCGTTGGACAAATGATTTATCTTTCTGGTGACCACCAACTGTTAGCCAAAGTCAGCAAGGATCATAACTACGATTATATTGAAAATATCAGCACTGATGGGCTTAAGGAGTGGGCAACTGAATTTGGATTCACTTTAGAAGAGCTTAAATGGATTCAACCTGCTTATATGCCAATAGCAAATATGGAACAAGTTCTTGGAGGCACAAACGGGAGTGTCAATAAGATAGAATTTAACTATTGGGACGAAAGCCTAACGATTGCAGGCGACTTCACTGAGTTGAATAACTTACCCTGCGTAAATATCGGAGTTTATTTAGATGATCAACTTAATTGCTTGGGTACTGGGGTCGATGGAACAATTAATGATATTATTCATCTATCAGGAGTCATTTACGTTTTTGGTGAACTGAATTACAATGGAGAAATATACGCTGGAGCAATGTATGATGGCTCCTCTTGGATTTATCTAAATATACCAAACAGAGAGGGCGCTATATGTACATCTGCGAATCAAGGTGGTGTAGGATATCAATTTGAAATGGCGATAAGTCATAACTCCATTCCAGGACAACAAGAGATTTGGCATTTTCTTGAAGATAATACTTGGGAGAAAAAAGCCATGGTAAAAGGGGTGATTTTGGATATTATTGGAAGTAGCTATGGAAGGGTCCATGTTGGTCATTTAGACTCCGTAATAGTGTATGATTCTAATAATGAAATTGATACTTCTCTTACTGTGAATAATGTGCTATTTAAAGCAAATTATTCTGATCTCTGGTTTGGAATTAGTGATGATATCAGTGATACAGTAAACGTTGTGGTAAATATAGGTGGCGCGATAATTTTTGGAGGAACATGCAGCAATCAAGTTGATTTAAATACGATATGTATAAGTAGATATTTTAATTCAACATTACAACCATTATATGTGAATGATTACGGAAACGATTCTTATTCGATTAATACAATCGCTTATGATTCAGGAAACAAATTCGTATTTGGGGGTGACTTTGATTATTCGCTTGGATTAACAAATGGAAGTCATCTTGCAACCTACGACATAGTTAGCAATCGTATTGAACCCATTGCGATTTTTGATAAAGCAGTGAACACTCTATCATACTTAGATAGTGAACTATTTATTGGGGGTAGTTTTCAAACAAATTTGGATGTTCATAGTATTAATTTTTTAGCAAGGCAAAGAGCCTCTGTCGGAGTAAGTGATTTAGCATCCGATGAGGAATTCGATATTTATCCTAACCCATTCACAACATCGATACACTTGGATGGAGTTGAAAATGGAATAGTTTATTCGATATTAAGTTTTGATGGACGACATCTTAAAAGTGGCCAAGTAATGAATGAAACAATAAATGATCTTGATTTCCTACGTAGTGGATTTTTTTTACTGCGCTTAGAATCGTCAGATGGCTTTATAGTTAAGAAAATAATTAAGTGACCAACTGTTAATTGTTAAATAGAATAATTTATGATCTAAATTAAAATTATGAAAATAATAAATAACAATAAAAGCAAAGAAGAAATCCGAGAGATAACAGGATGCGATCTCGGAATACTGCGCTATCGCTTGTACTCCGGATGCATCAGAACCGTTCTACTCCATTAAAAGACATTATCACATTAAAATGATTTCAATATCTTCGTATGAATATAATTGCAAATCCAATTCATGAAAGATATACAGAACACAGATCATCAAGAACTTTTGGATGAATTGATCAATCTGGTAGAAAATACCAAATCTTATGTTGTTTCATACGCGAACAGTTCACTGACAATTCTATTCTGGAAAATCGGGAATAAAGTTTTAAACAGTACACTTCAAAATTCAAGAGCTGAATATGGAAAGCAAATTGTCGCGACAGTATCACGACAATTAGAATCTAAATTCGGGAGGAATTATGAAGAAAAGAATCTTAGAAGAATGATCCAATTTGCTCAACAATTTAGCGATTTTGAAAAAGTCGTTACACTGTCACGACAATTGTCATGGTCTCATTTTTTAAGCCTTATTCCTATCAAATCAGTAGATTCGAGAACTTTTTATGCAATTCAATCAATTGAGAATGGATACAGTGTACGAGAATTGAGAAAACAAATTGCTAAAAAATCCTTCGAAAGAAGCAATAATGCCGACCTCCAACTAACAAAAACTTCAAACCAATATAAAGGAATTTTTAAAGATCCATATTTACTTGACTTTCTAGAACTCAAAGATGGCTATCTAGAATATGATTTAGAAAAAGCAATTCTCAAAGAATTAGAACACTTCATTTTAGAATTAGGAAATGGCTTTTCATTTATAGAGAGACAAAAAAGAATGATAATTGACGGAGAAGACTTCTATCTTGACTTACTCTTTTACCATCGAAGACTTAAAAGGTTGGTAGCAATTGAATTGAAAATCGGGAAATTTAAAGCACAACATAAAGGCCAAATGGAATTGTATTTAAAATGGTTGGATAAATATGAGAAAGAAGAAGATGAAGAACCTCCAATTGGATTAATACTATGTGCTGAAGCGAGTAAAGAACAAATAGAACTCCTTCAAATGCATAAAGATGGAATAATGGTTGCGGAATATTGGACGGAATTGCCACCTAAAAAAGTGTTAGAAGATAAATTACATCAATCTTTAATGGAAGCACGCGAGCGTATAAAAAGAAAAGAAATAAGAAACAAAACAACGTAGTAGAACAGGCCGAGATCACTGAAGACTTCCTTCGGTCGTCCTCAGGATTCAGCTAATCCGCGCAATCTGCAATTAGAAAAAGAAGATTATGAAATGGTATGACGTATTTTCAAATATTTATGACTCTTCATTAGAGAAACTATACTTTAAAAGTAGAGTAAGGGCAATTGAATTATTGGACTTAAAATCAGGACAGAATCTTATTGATATTGCTTGTGGAACAGGAGCCAATTTTAAGCATATAAAAGCGACCAATGAAGAATTAGAAATTTACGGGACTGACTTTTCAGAAGGAATGCTGAGAAAAGGGCAATCTCTTATTAAGAAAAATAACTGGAATGATATTACATTATTTCAAGCAGATGCAAGAGAATTGACTCCAGAGTTCATTAAAAAACAGATTAATAAGGATTTAAGTTTTGATAGAATTATTTGTGTATTAGGGCTTTCTGTTATTCCTGAATGGGAGGTAGTTTTAGATAAGATGCTTGATATATTAAAAGAAAACGGGAGAATTGTGATTGTGGATGTCTTTGCAGAAAAAAGAAACTTCAATACTTGGTTGGTTGAAAAAATTGCAAAAGCAGATTTGAATCGAAAAATATGGCAAACACTTGAGAAGAAGACAACTAATTTTCATTATGAATATCTACCTGTTAAAGAGAATAAAGTAGGAGGCAAATTATTTGTAGCTACAGGAATAAAAAGTAAAAGGCGCTAACACCGTATATGAAATCATAGCCGCTTATAGGTAGGCTACGCCTCATTTACTGACCGTTGTGTTACATTATAACAAACCATTGACCAATGATAAAAATCTTTAGAAAAATTCGCCAAAAACTAATCTCTGAAAATAAATTCAGCAAATATCTAATCTATTCGATTGGCGAAATAGTTCTTGTTGTTATTGGAATTTTAATAGCACTACAGATTAACAATAAAAATGATGAAAGAAAAGCTGAAGAAAGTGTAAAAAAATTTTATAAAGCCACTATTCTGGATTTAGATGAGGCTTCTAATGCCACGAAAACACAACTAAATTGGTTTGAAATATACCAAGACTTAAATTTTACTCTCTACGAGCAGTCAAGAAAACAAATCCCAGATGATTCAACTTTAAATATTAATTTATTGATTTGGACACATTCATTTAGATCATTAATAACTGATAATTATGAATCAAAATTTGACCAAATTAATAATGCCAAAATTCAAGAACTGTTTAGGGATATATTATGGAGAGAACAATTGGTGGTAGAAGCAATTGAAGAATGGAATTTAATGAAAATCGGTACATTACGACCATTCTTTTTTAAGAAAAACATTAACAATGTGGATGAATCGTTCAGTGCCGAACGATATAAATTCATTATGTATGAAGTAGAATTGTTAGATAGAGATCAATTGATTGCTCAATATAACACATCGGAATTCAACCAAATACTCTACGAATTAAGACATAAAACATCCTGGGCGATAGAATGTTTTAAGGGACTTGAAGCGTCTAATCAAAATTTAAAATTGGCACTTGAATACTACCTTGAGGGAGATTATCTAAATCTTAATGAAATCAAGGCGTTAAAATATTATATGAAAGATGAATAAATAAGTCAAAAAAATAACGAGAGCACAACTTTAGGTAGATTGTGCATTACGTTTGCTTCGCAGCGCACGTCGTCTACCATTGCACGTTACCTATAAGTCCAAATCAATAAATATACACCGATATAAATTTTAGATCATAATATTAACTTTGGGTTATGGACAGCACTGAAATAGTTCCATATGAATTAGGTCATAACCAATCAAAAATTGATGATCAAACCGTTTGGTTAAGCCAAGATCGAATGGTTGATCTTTTCAATAATACTAAACAGAATATCAGGTTCTTCCTGAATGTGAATTAATCATTGTCCTAAAGTTATACATATGAAGCAATACGTATAATGGATTATAAGTTCTTCAACACTGTTTTCATTAACGCTATTAATTCATAAGTTTATACCCATTAAACATTAAAACGATGAAAACAACTCTAAGTAAAACCAAATCACTAACCTTTTCCATTCTATTTGCAATTGTTCTAATTGGTTGTAACCCACAAAATAAAGACAAAGAGTCTATCATTGACCTTCAAAAAGGAAGTTCCCAGAATGTCCATTCCGCTGTGATTGATTCTATTCATTCAGAAATAAAGCACGGGGAATATGGACTAATTGACCGCTTTATGCTCATACAAAATGAAGAGTTATTGGCAGATTATGCATACGAACAGGACTATGAAACCATTGTTCAGAAATATGACACAACCAATCGTCAATACAATTTCAACAATACGAGTTGGCACCCTTACTACAAGAAAAGTGAATTGCACACCCTTCAATCTGTAACCAAAAGTATCACCTCAATTCTTCTCGGTATTGCGTTGGATTTGAATGAAGAATACGATGTAAGCGACAAAGCAATGCCTTTGTTGACCGGCTATAATACATCCTTTCCCGATACACGAAAACAAAATATAACGATAGAGGATTTGCTGACCATGAGAAGTGGATTACAATGGAATGAAGAAACTGATCATAATGACAATACTAATGACTGTTTTATACTAGAATCAAGTGACAACTGGGTAGAATATGTATTGAGTAAACCTATGGATACCATGCCAGGAACCCAATTTGTGTATAATGGTGGAGCAACTGTGCTGCTAGGAGAAATCATTAGAACCATCACAGGCAAACGAATAGACGCTTGGGCAGAAGAAAAATTATTTGAGCCACTCGGCATTACCGAATACTATTGGAAAGAAACGCCTAATGGAGAAATTGATACAGAAGGAGGTTTGTATCTTAAGGCAGAAGACTTGGCTAAAATTGGTACGTTAATGCTGAATGACGGAAAATGGAATGGAGAACAAATTGTTTCTGAAAGCTGGGTTAAAGTTTCGACCAGCCCGGTTGTCCATGCTAACGACAAAAGCAAAAGAGGATATGGTTATCAATGGTGGGTTCCTGAACATTCAGAAGGGGAAAGTAAAATTTATGGAGGAAACGGATATGGAGGACAGTATGTAATGGTATCACCTGAATACAATTTAATCATCGTCTTTAACGGCTGGAATATAAATGATAAACCAGAAAAATCAACATGGAGAGTTTTGCAAGACAGAATAATTCCTATACTTAAGAATAAGTAAGATAGATTTTTTTAATGGTCAATGTTTTAAGGGCGATTTATAACTTAGCTTATGGACACAATCAGATTTATAGAAGTATTGAGAAAGTAGGGTGTTTTATATTAAATTGTGGGTAGATGAGTGAGTTGTGGGTAATTAAGACAAATGTGGCATTCCTTTTCCAGTTTCAACAAAACTTTTGAGACTTTGAGTAACAAACCTTTCCCAAGCAGGCCAACATATTTCGTAACAATTTAATTCTGGAACGAGTCCATTATGAGCAAAATTTAAAATGGTTTCATTTTGACTTTTCTCTTCCAAATTCCATTCAACGTTTGTTCCAATCCATTCCCCTTCAATTCCATCATAACCAGTATGAATATGCTTTGCATCAATACATTGCCAAACAATTCTCGAATTCGACTTAAATTCTAAAATTTTAAATTTCCAAAAAGTTTTATCAAAACTTGTCGTAAACTCATCATCTAATTTTGATACGACAGAATTGGTGTTACCCCACCATTCTTGAACTGATTGGGTTATTGCATTAAATATAGCTTCTGAACTTGCTTTAATTGAAACACTTGTTGCATAAGACATAGATTTTATTTTTAATTAGCACTTGCATTTTACAAGTGCTAATATATAAAAGAACTTTTATTATGCAAGTGCTTTTTTGTAACTTTGAAAAATGGAAGGACAAAAAAGAAGGTCAGATTGCCCAATAACATTATCTCTGGACATTTTCGGAGATAAATGGACTCTGTTAATTCTGCGCGATTTTATTTTTTTTGACAATCGGCACTTCAATCAATTGGTGAGTATAGAAAGTATATCAACAAATATTCTTACAGATAGACTTAATAGACTCTTAAAAAACGGAATTATTAAAAAAGAAGTTGATTTAAATAATAGGTCTGCCTATTTGTATTCCTTGACAAAAAAAGGTCTTGACCTTGTTCCTATTGTTATGGATATATATCGTTGGGGTGCCAAGTATACCGAAAAGAATAATGCGGAAAAGGGTTTCAAAAAGAAGATAGATTCTGATTACGATAAAACAGTTGAAGAAATAAAAAATAGATTAATAACTACCCACAACATTGCATGACCATGCCAGAGTCAGCTATCGCTCGACTCCGTCAGGTATGCTTTTCCGTTATACTGCTTTTTCGAACCGAATCCAGATAATTACAAATTATTCATTAAATCATTTAAAAAAGTACTGTACTTATCCAATTCAAAAGGAACATCTGCATTTTTTTCCATATCGTGAAAATGATGTGTTGCTAATAATTCCATTCCTGTAAATGCATTCATTCTGTGAAATCCAAACATAACACCTTCATCTACACTTTTTTGATTAAAAAATTCATTTTCTAATGTAAATGCGGTTTTGGGTGCATTCCAACTTGTAGTAAGTATATATTTCTTTCCGTGCATTAAACCACCAGTTCCATAATTGATGTTTGGATTTTTTCTACTTCTTCCGTCACTTACATAAATTCCATTTTGATGACCTTCCGTAAAAACTTCATCTATATATTTTTTAAACCCAAAAGGTAATTGAAACCACCAAATTGGAGTATGATAAATCACTATATCTGCCCACTTAAATTTTTCTACTTCTTCTTTTACCTCATAATTTTCACCTACTTGAGTAAATTTTACTTCAAATTCTTCAAGCTTATCAAAATATGAAATAGTATTAGTGAAAAGTGTTTCATTAAATCTTCCACCAGAATGCGCAAATGGATGACTTCCATTAATTATAAATATTTTTTTCATTTGTCTCTTATTTTATTTGAGGCAAAATTATAGCAATATTTATTATTGTAAAAATAATACAAATCATACCTTTGTATAAATATTTTAATAGCTATGGTGAATTTAGAATGGTACAGAACATTTAAAGAAATATATGAAAACGGAACTTTAACTAAAGCTTCTATTGCTTTATATGCTTCCCAACCCGGAGTTAGTGTACACTTGAATGCACTGGAAGCTTATGTTGGCAAAAAACTATTTGAACGTACTTCGAGAAAAATGATTCCAACAGAAGACGGGAAATTTTTATATGAATATATTATTGAATCTTTAGAAAAGCTTGAAATAGCAGAACAGCATTTTAAGAAAACAACACAAGAAAAAAATCCATCTCTCAACATTGGAATGTGTTCTGAAATGTTTCAACTTATTATTGAGCCCGAAATTCCCAAACTAGACTTTGACCTAGTAGCTAGATTTGGCGCACATACGGATTTAATAAAAGACCTAAACAATGGCATTTTGGATTTAGTAATAACACCTAAAAGACAGAATGAAAAAAAATCACTAGTTGAGTATACTCCGTTTTCCAAAGAAAGAATCGTTTTAATAGCAGGAAATAAAACGAATATAACTAAAATACAAAAACACATTAAATCGAAAAATTTAAGGAATTTGGAAGACGAACTACTTCAAAATGTTTGGTATAGTTCATCAAACGAAATGGAACATTTCAGACGTTTTTGGTTTGAGAATTTTAATAAGAAACCCGCTTTCAAGCCAAACTATATTTTACCGAATATTACTTCTATTATAAGATGTTTAAACAATGGAAACGGTCTTGCATTAGTTCCAGATTTTTTATGTCAAGAGCAAATTTTAAGAAACCAAATAACTTTAGTTTGGGAAGGAAAAGTAAAAACGGAAAATACCTTATATTTTGCATCAAGAACAGATTTGAAATACAAAAAAGAATTAGATACAATTAAGAATATTTTTACATCAAAAATGTAATGAATGCAGTACAAGAAGCGATGAGAAAACCATAAATTTAAGATGACCTTGTGGGGCCGATTCGATATACTATAGAATAATAAATGATATGGTTGAAATTATGAATATAATTGGAAATCAAGATTTCAAATCTGCTGCAGGCACAAAGTTTTTTGGCGGATTAAAAAATGAAATTGAAACCATATTAATTGAAATTGAACAAGAAATTAATAAATAACGAAAGCACAACATCTTACATAAACAAGGGCTTGGTCAGTCGACCCTTGGAAATTCAGCAATATTTTCCATAGCCAGTTTTTATTTAGAGAGGTTCGTGACGAAACGCGCCACAGTTCATTTACATAAACGCTAATGAGAATTCTTTTTACACTATCTACCTTTAAATAATGCGCTAACAAAATAGTAATAGTCCGTTATTTACCCATGTGTGTTAAAAACTGACAATGGTGGGTTCCTGAACACTCAGAAGGGAAAAGTAAAATTTATGGAGGAAACGGATATGGCGGACAGTATGTAATGGTAGCGCCTGAATACAATTTAATCATCGTCTTTAACGGCTGGAATATAAATGATAAACCAGAAAAATCAACATGGAGAGTTTTGCAAGACAGAATAATTCCTATACTTAAGAATAAGTAAGATGGATTTTTTTAATGGTCAATGTTTTAATGGTCGACTAATAACTTAGCTTATGGACACAATTAGACTAGTAGAAGTATTGAGGAAGTTGGAGTGATTTATATTAAATTGTGGGTAGATGAGAGCGTTAGACTTAATTGGATAATCACCAGCATGTACCAATATGCACCATCATGCATCAATGTGTACCAAATTTGCTATATTTGTCGCATAAAGAATTAACATGGGACAAGGAGCACCATATAAATTATCCAAACTTCCTCCAGAAAGAGATAAAGTTGAAACAATTAAAATATTAAGAAGTGCTGCAAAAGCATCTTTAGCCATTGCCGAACTTAAGGGAATAGCACAAACAATTCCCAATCAAAAGATGCTTATAAACGCTGTTGTTTTACAGGAAGCAAAAGACAGCTCTGAAATAGAGAATATAATTACAAGTACAGATGAGCTTTATGAGGCATTAACCTCCAACAAAACTCAAATTAAATCTGAAATAAAAGAGGTTGTCAATTATAGACGATCTATATTCCTTGGCTATGAAATTGTACAAAAACAAGGATTTATCAGAGTAAATGATATAATCAAAATCCAACAAGATCTTATCGAAAACAATGCAGGAATTAGTTCAACTCCAGGAACAGTTCTGAAAAATGATCAAACTGGTGAGGTAGTTTATACTCCTCCTCAGGACAAACAGGAGATTGAGGAATTATTAACAAATTTCATAAATCACTTCAACGAACCAGAGTCAGAATTATCACCCTTAATCAATCTCGCAATACTGCATTATCAATTCGAAAGCATACACCCTTTCTACGATGGAAATGGAAGAACTGGAAGAATTATGAATATCCTTTATCTGATACTAAACGATTTATTAGAGATTCCTATCCTTTATTTAAGTTCTTATATCATTAAAAATAAAGGTGATTATTATCGACTTCTAAACGCTGTGAACAAGAGTGAAGAATGGGAAAATTGGATTCTTTATATTTTAAAAGCAGTAGAAGTTACATCAAAACAAACAATTGCTCAAATCCAATCGATTCGAGAACTACTAAAATCAACAATTTCGCAAGTCAAAAAAAATGCTCCGAAAATCTATTCAAAAGAATTAGTTGAGAATATCTTTGAACAACCTTACACCAAAATTGAATATATCACGAGCAAATTAGGTGTTGAGCGAAAAGCCGCATCCAGATACTTGAGAAAACTAAAAGAAATTGGAATATTAGAAAGTAAAAAAGTTGGTAAAGAAGTCATATATATTAATAAAGAACTAATTACCCTACTTAAGAAAAGTCACTAAGTCTAACAGGATGCGATCTCGGAATACGCCGCTATCGCTTGTACTCAGGATGCAGCAGAGCCGTTAGCTATCCGTTGTTTTTTATAATAAATATAAGCCCTCTTCTGAAGAAGATTTATATTTCCCTTCTTAGGTCCGTATTGCCTGAATTTTCGGAATTTGGAAGTATTTCAGCCAAGCTGAATGAAGCTATTGTACCTTACTGTAGTTTAGCATTGGGGAGTTTCATGTCCGAGTTACCCGAAGGTAGTATTCACACAATCTTGTTGCATTTCTACTGGGTCGTTTTGAAGAAAGTATTTGATGAAGATAAACAGGAACTATATCATGAAAGCCAAATGTCGTCATCCAATTTGTTATTGAAGAGTTTTAGTAATATTTGAGATAAATTTTATTTAAATTTAGACTCCACCAAAAAATCAAAAACAAATGGACAGACGTAACTTTCTTTTTAAAGCAGGGTACACTATAGGTGCTGCTTCTGTACTTCCTACGATAGGAAACCGCTTAACTAAAACTGCTACACTCGAAAAATGGGATGCTGTAAGAGCAGATTTTCAGCTCAATACTGACAAAATTCAGATGGCGCAATTCTTACTAGCATCTCATCCTTCTAAAGTTCGAAAAGCAATTGATACCCATCGTATGGGATTAGATGAAAACACAGTTGAATATTTACATCATAACGAAATAACTAAAGAAGAAGAAGTTCTAGAAGCTGCTGCAAAATATCTTGAATCTAGTCCCGATGAGATTGCGTTAACAGATAGCACTACAATGGGCTTGGCAATCTTATATTCAGGCTTAAAGTTAAAACCAGGGGACGATATTCTAACCACTACGCATGATCATTATTCGACAGAAAAAGCATTAGAGTTTGCTGCAGAACGAAATGGAGCAACGATAAGACAAGTGGTGCTTTATAAAAATCCTGCAGAGACCAGCAAAGATGAGGTATTAATGAATCTCAAAAAAGCCATCCTTCCTAAAACTCGAATCGTTGCAGTTACCTTTGTTCATTCCAGTACAGGTGTTAAATTACCCATAAAGGAAATGTCAGCAGTAATTAAAGAAGCCAATAAATCTAGAGCTGAATCAGACCGAATTTTTTTTTGTGTAGACGGAGTGCATGGATTTGGTGTTGAGAACATTACGGTAGCTGAATTAGGCTGTGATTTCTTAGCGGCTGGTACTCATAAATGGCTTTTTGGGCCTAGAGGAACAGGTATACTTTGGGCAAAAAAGGATGCATGGCATATGGTGAACCCGATTATTCCACCATTTAGTATAGCTTATCCTATGTGGATGGGAGTAATGCCAGAAGAAGAGTTGAGTTTTAATTCCAAGATAACACCAGGAGGATTTCATTCTTTTGAACATCGGTGGGCATTAAAAGAGGCTTTTGAATACCATTTGGAGATTGGTAAAAAAGAAATACAAAATCGTACGCATGCACTAAATACGATGATGAAAGAAGGGATGCGAAATATTAAACATGTACATCTTCACACTCCACTATCGAATTCGCTTTCATCAGGAATTAATAGTTTCGAGGTAAAGGGTATGGATGCAGAAAAGGTCATACAGAAACTTCATAAAATTAATATTATCGGAAGTACTACTCCATATAAAACGATTTATGCTCGCTTAACTCCTTGTATTATCAATACAGAAGAGGAAGTGAAACAATGTATCCGTGCACTGGAAAAAATTAATGATTAAAGTTACATCCTAGATTAGAAATTTAGCTTAGAGGTGGATTGGTTTTTACGGAGTAATTAATGAACGATCAACAATTCTAAAAAAAACTAGGAATAAAAACATAGAACCTTTAAATATAACCGGGTTACGTTTCCAGACAGCACTTTCAAGAATCTGAAAGCTGGTTAAAAATTATTCGTAGTACTTTTGGAGCAGAAATACTAGAAGAAGATTTCTAGAAAATCAAGCAGGCATTAAGGGATATTTAGTATTATATACCGAAAGAATAGGGTCTGTCATTAGGACACATCTTTTTATATATTATAAATTTTTTATATATTTAGTGAGGACTAAAAAGTATAAATAATGAAAACTACATCTTCTACTAGTCTCTATGGTGACAAGAGATTAGAAAAAAA
>NZ_JAJNKA010000023.1 GCF_021533215.1 Portibacter lacus
TTCTAATCTCTTGTCACCATAGAGACTAGTAGAAGATGTAGTTTTCATTATTTATACTTTTTAGTCCTCACTAAATATATAAAAAATTTATAATATATAAAAAGATGTGTCCTAATGACAGAGCAAACCTTTCGGATGGGAGGCCGACTGATCCACTAGCTAGCTAGTGGAATTTTAACGGAGTTAAAATAAGGATTGAACCCGCAGCAAACCTGCGGGATGGGATGGCTTGTGTTGAATTAGATAAGGAACCTTCGGCATACCCGAAGGCTGCGGCTGCCGATGCTACGAATGAGCAATTTTCACGGAGTAAAAATAGTGAGAGAAGCAGCAGCAAACTTTTCGGGTAGAGAGAAAGAGTTACGCTGTGAGGAAATTGTAAAGCATTACATTAAGAGATCGAAGGCAATAACTGCTGGCTGGGCAACCATGTAATATAGCATCAGAATCTTCTATTAAGTCTGAAATTGTCTTAAATCTTTATAACGATGTAGATGGAATTATCAAAATCAATTAATGGTAAACATATTGACGGAATACGACAACGACTGGATTATAGGTGAAATGCCTATACAAATGACATGATAACAAGAAAAACGAGGAATTATTAATCAACATAATTTAGAGAATCCTTATGTTAGCGCATTCCGCGATGACATCTATTTTGTGGTAAAGATCTTTCATCTGGAAAAGAACTGTCAGATCGAAACTAACACCATCAGAACGAAATGCACTTGAAAGCAATGCATGTAACTGACTTTTGATGCGATGACATCACGTCTATTGCTTAGTGAAAGTTGTATTATTTTAGTATATTTCGAATCGTAATAAACGTGCTTGGGGTGTAACTTAAATTATATAAATGTGAAAAAATTTACAATTCTACACTTTATACTTCTATCCATAGGAAGTTTTAATATTCTAAAAGCTCAGTCTTGTTCCCCTGGCATATTTACTACTCAAGCTCAAATAAATGATTTTCACGCTACTTGCACTTCTATAAACGGTGATTTAATAGTCGAAGGAAGTGGTATTACAGAACTAAATAAGTTATATAAAGTGGTATCTGTATCTGGGGATGTCATCGTTCGAAATTGTCCAAACATAAAGACCTTAAATGGGTTAGATTTAATAACTTCCATAGGGGGGGATTTTAAAATTATTAACACTGGGATTTCAGCGATTTCAGAGGCAAAAATCCCTTTTGCATTATTTAGCATCGGTGGTGATTTATACATAGAGAACAATTCCAATTTACTTGAAATTAATTACATGTATGATTTATCAAGTATAGGTGGCAAATGGGATGTAAGAAATAATGCAAACTTAAAGGGAGTCTATAATTTCTTCGGCTTAAAAACCATAAGTAAAGATTTCGTAATGTTTTCTAATGGCAATCTTCAAGATTTAGAATTAGCAGAATTACATACGATCTCTAAAGGAATGACCATTTCAAACAATTCTGGTGATTTTACATTAAATGGATTCCCTAAACTACATACCATTACCAATGGAATTCAATTAGCTCAAAATGATGGATTAAAAGAATTTAACGGATTTAATGCCTTAGTGAATACTGCTTCAATTTCCATTACTCATCATAATAACCTTTCACAAATAAGTGGTTTTCCCAATTTGATTAATGCTACAAATGTCACCATTGCTAATAATATAGGACTGACAAATATTTCAGGTTTTGCTGCTTTTACAACCTTAGCTAATGAAATGGAAATTAGTGAAAATTCAAGTTTAACTACATTAATTGGATTCCAATCCCTAAAAACAGTTAATAATCATGTGAAAATTCTTGATAATCTCTCTCTGACAACGATTGGAAGTTTTAACGCAGTTGAGATAGGTGATTTCACTTTTAGGAATAATGATGAATTAACTATGATTACTGGATTTACAAATCATATTCAGGGAGCTGTTGGAATTATTGATCATGCTAAGCTTACCACCATAAATGCATGGGATAACTTATCATCTGGACTTGGTATTGACATCTCTAATAATGCACAACTTTCAACTGTAAATGGGTTTGAAAATTATTCAAATGATGCATCAGTTATTAACATAAATAATAATCCATCGTTGTCTGTATGCTGCTGGGCACTTCCAGCAATATCAGAAGTACAAACGAATGAAGGGATTATAAGTATATCAGGAAATGCTACTGGATGTGCAAGTCTTTCCCAGATTAACCAAGTGCCTGTTTTTAGCAACTGTCCAGCAGATCAGACTGTGAATACTGGAAGTGATAATTGTTATGGTACCATAAATTTAACAGAGCCTTCGATAACAGATAATTGTGGTTATGTAACCTACACTTATGAAATAAATGATCCTTTAGGTGATTATGGTAGTGGTGAAGGAAGTGAAAACGCATCTCTTGATTATCCTTTAGGTGTGGGCATATCTACATTCACTTGGGAAGTCATAGATGAAAGTGGTAATAATGATGTTTGCGTTACAACGATTACTGTGTTAGATAAAGAATTTCCACAAATTATTACAGAATTACCAGAATCAGCTTCAATTTCCACCCTTCCCACTGTATGTGAAGCAGTGTATTCAGTGACTTTTCCAGAGGCAACCGATAATTGTAGTATAACCAATAGAGAAATAATCGTATATAACCAAGAAGGTGGCTCTCCAATTTACTCGAACTACAATGCTGTAGAAGGTCAGACCTATGATATTCTGCTAAAGCCTGGTATTTATGAATTAGAAGCTAGTGTTAGAGATGTTGGAAATAATGCTTATATATCATCAACACTTATACTTGTTGAGAGCAATGATTCTACAGCTCTAGAAGCAATGGCAACTGGAGGGACTCTAAGTTGTTCTACTAATTTTACAACACTAATGGGTACTTCCAGTATTAATAATGTAGCATATGCTTGGACAGGTCCAGATAATTTCGCCTCTTTATTACAGAATCCGGAGGTTAGTCAAGCAGGGACCTACACATTAATAATAACTAGCGAAAATGGATGTACATCTGAAGCTACCGCAGAAGTTACAGCCGAAGAAGATCTTCCAAATGTAAGTGCATTAGGGGGTATTATTGATTGCAACAATTCTATGGTTACTTTGATGGGAGAAACAACAACCGAAGGAACCACCGTCTCTTGGACAGGTCCAGATGGATTCACAAGCGATGAAAACAATCCTACAGTTGATATTCCAGGTCAATATACATTTACTGTGGAATCAAGTTCAGGTTGCTCAGCATTTAAAAAAGTGAACGTAAATCATAATAATGAGTCTCCAGAGGTTCAATTGTCTTTAGGTGATGTTCAATGTAGCGAGTCAAGTATTACTATTAATTTATCGGTGACAGAAGGTTTTACTTATGTATGGTCGGGTCCAGATGAATTTACATCTGCAGATTCAGAACCAAGTATTTCTATTGCCGGAACATATTCTGTAACGGTCACTGGATCTAATGGTTGTTTTATAACCGATTCAATAGAATTAGCACAGCCAATTCCGTTCGAAACTTCAGTAACTGTCGATGGAAGTACTGCTACCATGAACATCTCTGGAGGTAATGGTCCATTTGATATTTTATGGGATGACGGAAATCAATCAACAACTGTATCTAATTTAGATGACGGAGATCACATTGTAACAGTCACAGATGTATTTGGATGTTCTCAAGAAATAACATTTACGATTATGTCTTCAGGGACAGAAGAATTTCTTAAAACCATGAGCATAAATATCTTTCCTAATCCAGCCTTCAAATTTTTAAATTGCAATTGGGAAAATGAAAACGTTGAAATACTTAATATTTATATTTTAGATCAAAGTGGAAAAATAATTTTCTCTAAAGGATTTAACAATGGAAAGCAATCTGTTCAATTGGAAATTAATATTGCCAACTGGTCTTCAGGAATCTATTTTGCTAGATTCTCTACCAAAGAGAAAACAGGAGTATTAAAATTTGCAAAAATTTAAAAAATACTATTTAGGATAAGCTAAATGATAGCACTGTTATTTAGTTTTAGCAGTGCCTTATTTTCATAAAATAGGATATTGCAAATTGCGATTAAAATCTGAGTTAGAAGTATAATTGAGAAGAAAGGTATATACCCTTTTGCATTCCAAATAATAATTTAACGCACTGCTTATTATAATTTTGAAGATGGAATCCCTTTTAGTGATAATACAGGCCGCAGCTAAGTTGCTGATGGGAGTTTGAATGGGCATGAGGCCATCTTATATGGATTTGCTAAAACAGGCGTTACTTCCAATTGGGTGGATGGACCTAACAACAACAGCCTACCAATAAATGTAGCAATGGATTTTGATATGATAGATGATTACATCTCTGTTGCTAATGCTCCAGTCTGATTATACAAGACCAAATCCTTAGCGAAAACACATTTGTCACAAAAATCTGGAAGGCCATCATCATCTAAATCGCCAAAATTAAATGGACTGGTGATCCCGTTGGATAGGCCTCCAATTCTGAATCGAAAGTATACCTTTCGGATGGGTAAGTCAGCGTTAAAATAGGAAATAAACCAGCAGAATACCACCTGCGGTTAGTACACCAATATTACTGTTAGGTTATAAGGTACAGCGTACCGTTCCAATTTTGTAAAATGACGCTCGAAAGTTAAAACAAGGTACAGCGTACCGGCACAGATAGGAAATTTATGACAGTACAAATTTATCTGGTAGGAAGCCGAAGTTAAATTAGTCAGAGCCTGCCTACTTGCCTGACTAGAGGTCAGACCATGAGTGTGAATAAATCTAGTGTTCCCTTTCGGAACCACTTTTCGACCGCTCGGAGTACGAAATCCTTACCCCCGGACAATTCCTTAAATTCATGAAAAGATTCTACCTAACTTTAAGAAGTAAAAGCCTAAAAGTTAATCATAACATACCCAATTATGGAGACTAAAAAACAAGTGAGGCCATTGAGGAAAATTCTTCCGATTATCCCGCTCAAGAAAGAATTACTTAATAAGAAGATGGCAATCTCATTAAGAAAACAGATTGAAATTATAGATTTAGACCACATCCTTTACTTAAAGTCTGATAGCAATTACACCGAAATTCACTTGAAGGGTGGAAAGAAGATTGTCAGTTCCATTACTTTAAAAAGATACGTCAATAAATTAAGCTCAGACCGCTTCATTCGCGTTCATCAAAGTTACCTTATTAATAAGTCATCCATTTCCAGCTATTTAACCAATCAGAACAAAGTTGTCCTGCATAATTCCCAAGAAATTCCAGTCTCGAATAGCAAAAAGGATGGACTATTAAAATATTTGAAAACTTTGATGGTGTGAATCACGATACTAAATCTCTAAAAATAATCACTATGTATTTTATTATACAAAAAAAAGAGAAAACAATTCAATTCGCTAGTATTTACAAGCTTCTTTTTGTCTTAATTCTATTTCTTAGTTCTGTGATATCGTTAAGTGGTCAAATAATTTCTTTCGATTATTCAGGTGGCCCTGTTCAACAATATACAATCCCAAGCGGGGTGACTAGTGTGGCAATTGAGGTAACAGGAGCAGATGGAGGAAGTAGATTGATTAATACACCCATATATGGTGGAGAAGGAGCAACTGCTTTTGGTATACTTTCAGTAACACCAGGTGATGTTTTAGAGCTGAGAATAGGGGCCGCTGGGGCAAATGCAACTCCACAGGTAATAGGAGAGAATGGGACTTCATTAGTAAATATAGCTCCCGGAGGAGGAGATGCTTCTGCAGTATATTTTATGGGTAATCCCTTGATTGTTGCAGGTGGAGGCGGCGGTAGTGGTGGTGCTTTATCTGGTATTGGTGGTGTTATTACAATGTCAGGTGGTGCTTCAGGAGCTGATCCAGGAGAAGGAGCAATACCTGGTGGAGTCAATGGAAGTGGTGGGAGTGGAGGTGGTTGGATTAGTGAATTTATGGCTGATGCTTACGGTGGGGGAGGCGGTGGCGGTTATCTAAGTGCGGGTGCACCTGGATATGATAATCTAAATATTGTTGATTTACCAAGCGCTGGTCCTGGAGCTGGAGGTGCCATTCTGAAAGGTGGTGCTGGAGGAACTGGAGTAGATAATGGTTATGGTGGCGCCGGTGGTGGTGGCGGATATAGTGGAGGTGGCGGTGCTTCTGGATCTGGAGGAACATTTTATCCTGGTTTCAATGCTGGTGGTGGCGGTGGTTCCTTTGTTATTAATACGGCAACTAATGCAATGATTAGCGCGGGTACACAAGGTGGTGGAAACGGAAGCAATGGCCAAGTAATAATTAGCTTGAATTGTATTCCTGTAACCATTGCGAGTGGAGTGACTAGCAATGCCCCAATATGTATTGGAGAAACGCTTGAATTGAGTGTTTCGCCCTCAGGACAAACACCCTTTACCTATGCTTGGTCTGGACCTGGAGGAACAATTATAAATGGAGATACTGCGAACCCGACTGTAACTAATCCTGTAAGTGGAGTATACTCTGTAACCGTAACCAACTTCTGTGGTTCAGTGATCAGTTCCACAAATGTTCAAATAAACACACCTCCAGTAATAGATATATCCGGTCCTTACAACCTTAATACGGACCTTGGGACATGTTTTGGGATGACAGATGTAAACCAGTTGTTTTCATTGGTTTCAGCAACCGGAATACCAAGCCCACAAATTTCGATTCCTTTCGATTTTCAATACCCTGTGAACCTTTCTACTGTCACAGCAACTGCTAGCAATGTCTGTGGGTCAGACAACGCAACAATCTTCATCAATGTAACCGATATAAATCCCCCGATTGCCTTGTGTAAAAATATTAATATTGAAGTAACCGATGGCTTTACGGAGGTAACTGGCGACGACATCGATAATGGCAGCTTCGATGAATGCGGTACTATCCATCCGCTCTATACTGACTTATCTGCTCATTCTGGTTTTGCATCTATTGATACCAGAAATGAAGGTCTTGAACTTGTTACATTATATGTGAAAGACCTTTACGGAAATGAAGCTACTTGTGAAGCTCAAGTGAACATTGTAAAAGACCTTTGCCTCGAAGGAGACGACGGACTGGACTCCGATAATGGTGGACTTCCCGACGCCTGTGATTGTAATCCTTCTGATCCTTTTAATGATCACATTATCTTAAAGAAAGGTGAAAATAATGCAATGGACTTTGATGGAGTCAATGACATCTTAACAATTCCCAATAACCCAGCCCTTGTCCCGACAAATAATAATTCACTAACTTTCGAAGCATGGATAAAACCAGATATCGTTAGTGGATTGCAGTCTATTGCTAGCAGTGCTAATTCTCTTTCCGTGTATAACCTAGCTATTTATTTGACAAATAATCAAGTGAGAGTTACAGCAACTGGCGGAAAATTAGTAACATCTAATGCTACTCTCGCAGCTAATGTTTGGACTCATATTGCTATTGTATTTACAGCTAACAGTGTAACGCCAGCATTGTCTAAAATAGAAATTTACATCGATGGTGAACTGGACAACTCATTGACTGACAACTTCGAGCCAAATAATCTTGGGAATCCTATTCTTTTAGGAAATATCAACGGTGCAAATTGGAGTTACAATGGAAAAATGGATGAAGTTCGTTTCTGGAGCAGTTCTCGAACTATTGATCAAGTGCAGTTATACAAGGATCGAGAATTGACAGGCATAGAGCCAGGCTTAGAAACCTATTTCAACTTTATTGATGGTATTCCAGAAGGAGATAATACCGGAATCACAACCGTGAAAGACTTTTCTAACAATTCATTCAATGCCAGCTTATCAGGATTTGCACAAAGTGGTCCTGAATCTAATTGGATCAATGAAGATTTGCCAATAAAGAAATTTCAAAGAGACACACTAGCTCCATGTTATTTTTGTCCGGAGCTGACTCAAGTTTCCTTAGACTTTGATGGAATCGATGATCTTATAACCATTGATAATCACCCTTCCCTCATACCCACGAATAATAATTCAATGACCTTTGAAGCTTGGATTAATCCTAATAACGTCGATGGCTTTCAATCCATTGTCAGCAGTGCGAATTCTCTTATCCAATATAACTTAGCGGTTTATTTATACTTTGATAAGTTAAGAGTCACCGCCTCAAGCGGGAAAGTCGTTACTTCTACTTCGACTATTCCGACTAATTCTTGGACACATATTGGAGTCGTTTTTAATGCAAATAGTTCAACACCTGCTCTATCTACTATCGAAATTTATATCAATGGACTTTTAGACATCACATTGACAGATAGTTTCGAGTCAAGTAATCTGGGCAATCCACTTATCTTAGGAAACATAAACGGTGATAATTGGACATTTAAAGGACAAATGGAGGAAGTTAGATTTTGGAATGATGCCAGAACAGCACATGAAATAAATGTCAATCAGTCCAAGGAACTCTATGGAGGAGAGGATAATTTATCAGCGTACTTCAGTTTTAACAATGGAGTGCCAAACGGAAACAATACCAACCTCACCTTGATTCCAGATTTGAGTAATAATAACAATGAAGGCCATCTAAGTGGTTTCGTTAAAGTAGGCCCTAATTCTAACTGGGTTTCTAATACGCTATCATTATCGCCTCCGGAAAATTCAGCTTTACATTTTGATGGTGTGGATGATGATCTAACAATCCCGAATCAATCCAGTCTAATAGCTACAAATAGCAATGCTGTCACATTCGAAGCTTGGATCTATCCCGAAAAAGTATCTGGCATAAGCATGATCTATTCTGTTGGCGTATTTCCAAACTTAGATCATCAAATATTCCTTGATGGAAGTCAATTACTCGTCACAGGTTATGGCTTATCATCATTGCAAGCAGCAACCAACATTTTACCCTTCGAATGGACACATGTTGCCGTGGTTTTTGACATGACTGAGACCAGGCTATATATCAATGGTAAACTGGATAATACAAGAATTCAAACTTTGAACAGCGCTAATCAGGGTTTTGATATAAGTTTAGGAAATCAAGCCAATGGTTCTCCATCTAACTGGAATTTTTTAGGTAAGATGGATGATGTCAGAATGTGGAATGTTACCCGTAGCGAACAGCAAATCTATGATAACTTGCTTCAGGAATTGACTGGAGCAGAATTTGGATTAGGAGCATACTATAACTTTAATTCAGGAGTTCCAGAAGCCAACAATTCAGTCTTAACTGCCGTGGATGATCTAAGCGGAAATGGAAATACAGCATCGGTAAATGGTTTCGCTAAAACTGGCTCAACCTCAAACTGGGTAGCGAGCCCATTAAGATTTGGTGACTTCGATGCGGATGGAACACCAGATCATTGCGACAATTGCATCGCACCAAAAGAATTGATACTTGAAAATATTGCTTTAGATAGAATTTATAAAGCAACAGAAACAATAACATTAGGGGATGGATTAACTTTTCCTACTAATGTTCTGACTTTAAGGGCACCTAATATAAAAGTCTCCAATAATGTGGTAATACCACTTAGTGCGTTGATTTATCTAGTTGAGGCGGGGTGTGAAGAATAGAAATGTTCATCTCATGTTCTGGTACATACTAGGACATGAGATAAAATATGGTCTTCATTGTCAATTTTAGAAAAGTGTCTATAGAGCTAGAGAACCTTTCGCTTGAAATATTCGCTTATTTCATAGCATGACTGAAGTTCATACAATGAAGTTGAAGTCCCAATTTATTGTAAGTTTTAAAAGCAGATTTTACCACTCGGAATCACTTTTCGACCGCTCGGAGTACGAAATCCTGACAGCTGGACAATTCCTTAAATCCATGGATAGATTCTGCCTAACTTTAAGAAATAAAAACCCTAAAAGTTAATCCTTTAATACCTAATTATGGAAAGCAAAACAAAAGTGAGACCCTTTAGAAAAATCATTCCAATTGTTGCTCTCAAGAATGATTTTCTTACAACTAAATTGGCAATTTCACTAAGAAACCAGATTGAAATTATAGATCTAGACCACATCCTTTACCTAAAGTCAGATAGACTTGGCCTTAATTCAGAAATCAATCCAAGACTATCGTGAGTTTAAAACTGAATCATGACCGAAATCTAAAATCAAGAAAATAATCTATTAATAAAAAGCACTTTAATAGCAATTCTTACATATAAAAACCAATATTATGAAAAAAATTCAACCCCTCATTACACTAAGATCCTCTTTTTCGTATTTAATCCTCTGCATATTATTTACGACACCTCACTTCCTTTCTGGACAGAATGTAACTCTTTCCAATCAAACACAAGTTGATACCTTTTCTCAAACTGAGGTAATAGGAAATTTAATTATCACTGGCGCTGATATAACAAACCTCGATAGCTTATCAGCTCTTAGTTCTGTAACGGGATATTTTACTATTTCCAACAATCCTGAGCTGCTTAATTTAGAGGGCCTATCTAGTTTGGCTTCAATAGGTAGACTTCATATATCCTATAATGAATCGCTCCTCAGTTTAGAGGGCCTATCTTCTCTAACTTCATTAGAGCAGATGAGTATAATAAGTAATGAATCGCTTTTCAATATTGATGCATTTTCTGCTATTTCTTCGTTATATTATCTTAGAGTTACCGGAAATCCTAAGCTACCCAATCTTAATGCACTTTCTTCACTTGATTCCGTGACAGCAGAATTGATTATAAATGGTAACAACCTATTGTCCAACCTAGAAGGTTTATCAGCTCTTAGGTATGTTGGTGGAAGGGTTGAGATTATTAATAACGAAACGATGAGCAATCTCCAAGGCCTAACAACACTAAATACGGTAGGAGGTTTGCTGATCCGTAATAACCCTATATTGCAAAGCCTTAATGGGCTCAATAATCTAAGTTGCGTAGGTGGAGTTAGCAATTTCTATAAAACTGGAGGTATAGAAATTTCAAGAAATCCTTCTTTGAAGTATATCGAAGGGCTATCAGCCCTTTCTTATATAGAAAAAGATCTAGTAATTGATGACAATGACGGTCTAATCAATCTCAATATCCCACTAAGCCTAGATTCACTTAATCAATTAATTATTAAAAACAACGATGTATTACTTAATCTCAATATCTCACCAAATCTAGATTCACTTTCAAAATTAGAGATTAATAACAACGATGCAATGCTTAATCTAAATGGCTTATCGAAAATTTCTTATGTGGGTTCATTAAATGTCCATGACAACGATGCGCTAATCAATTTCAAAGGTCTTTCATCGCTTCTTTCTGCTAATATAATTTCGATTTCCTCTAATGCTTCCTTATTAAGTCTTGAAGGATTAGAAGGCCTTACTTCAGTGAGTAGATTAATAACTGTAACAAACAATCCAGTTTTACAAAATCTGGCTGGCCTATCATCGTTAACTTCTGTTACCCAGTCTATCTCAATAAGTGATAATGACAGCTTGACTAGCTACTGCGGATTATTTCCGCTACTTAATGGTGGTTCTTATACCAGCGCTACCATCTCTGGAAATGCTGTGAATCCAACAATAACAGAGATTATTGAAAACGGTGCTTGTATTAGCATTACATGCCCTTCAGACAACACCGCTTTTACTGACATCGGTATATGCTGTGCTGCAATTACTTTGCTTCCTCCGACTTTACAAGGTGGAAGTTCCACGACAACTTTAGTGAATGATTATAATAATACTTCAGATGCCAGCGATACTTATTTTGTGATGACGACAATAGTCAATTGGACTGCAACGGATGCATATGGAAATCAAAGTTCTTGTTCTCAAAATATTACCGTGATCGATAATGAAGGACCTCAATTTGGAGTTCCTGACCCAAGTTGCTCTATGTATCAATCTTGTTATGATACTCAAACAATTGCACTTAGTAATAATGAAACGACTTATCAACAAGCATTAGCCACCTGCAATGGAGATGCTGCATGCATTCAAGCGGCCACTAAAGCCAAATCAAAGGAACTGGAACAAATTCGTAAAAATTTTCAAAGTTGTTTAAATGGAAATACCAATTGTTCGTTACTTCCCATTTCTGGTGCACTGCCCGATTTGATAGTTTTTGGAGAAGGAGCAAACTGTGAAGCACAAGTTGATAATCCTGGGCCAGTCGTTGCTGAAAACTGTGCAGCTTTTATTTTAACCAACGACAATGCAACAGCGACGAATGCTTTGGGTTCTGGAATTTATTCCGAAGGAACGACAACGGTGACATGGACTGCTACCGACCAATTTGGAAATGTCAGTATCATTTCTATAGATATTATTGTTACGACTGAAAATTGTGGTAATCCATATTGCGAGTCAATGGGTAATTCTACAGAATATGAGTGGATTGACATGATCTCTATTAACGGCATTTCTAACCAATCTGGAAATGACGCTGGCTATGCTGATTTTACACAGATTATTTTACCAATAGTAACTGGAAATAACTCGATTCAATTGACTCCTGGTTTCTCAAATGAAAATTATCGTGAGTATTGGACGATATATATTGATTTTAACCAAGACAGTGATTTTGATGATCCAGGAGAAATAGTTTATTATAAGAAATCGCGTTTTCAAATCCAGTCTACATTCAATGTACCAATGACTGCTTTAGAAGGAACTACTGGGATGAGAATCTCCATGAGTTATAATGGATGGCAAAGCCCTTGTACATTTTTTAATGAAGGGGAAGTGGAAGATTATACAGTTAATATTTCTTTTTGCGATAATCTTAGCGATGGAGGCCTAATCGGAGAGGATCAAATACTTTGCGATGGTGCGAATGATCCGTCTGAAATATTGAACATCGTTTCACCCTCAGGTGGAACTGGTAATGTAGAATATCTATGGCTCAAAAATATCACTACTTCAGAACCTCCAACTGCTCAAAATATGAATGGGTGGGTCGAAATCTCAAACAGTAATGTTGCATCATTTGATCCCGAAACGATAAGCACTACAACTTGGTACATGCGTTGTGCTAGAAACGAAGGTTGTATTGAATATTCAGCAGAGTCGAATGTTGTAAAAGTAGCTTTTTCTGAAGAATGTAGTATCGATTATTGTGAATCCGAAGGGGCTTCGACAGATTATGAGTGGATCAAGAAAGTGAAATTTGCTACCATAAATAACAACTCTGGGAATAATGGGGGGTATGCAGATTTTACTAACCAAACAGCTGAAGTCAACGCGGGTCATTGGTATGCTCTTATGTTGAAGCCTGGGTTTGCAGGAAATTCATTTAAGGAATATTGGAGGGTATGGATTGATTGGAATCAAGATGGAGATTTTGAAGACCCTGATGAGCTTGTGATTCAAACGAAAAGTTATGGATCTAGTACATTTACAAGATGGATCAATGTACCTTCAGATGCGATTAATGGTAATACTGGAATGCGTGTCAGTATGAAATATGGATCCTATGCTAGCTCATGTGAAAGCTTTAATGATGGCGAGATCGAAGATTACACTGTTCATGTTTCTGAAGGTCAATCGCTCAGCGGAAATCCACCTATAGACGAAACGAACGCAGACACAAGAAGTGAAAACCTTGATGACATTGCAGAGCTAGATGTCAATGTTTATCCGAATCCGACAACAGACATATTCTCTATAGATATTTCATCAAACATAGAAGGTGAGAGAAATGTACAAATTATAAATCAAATAGGACAAATAGTTTATAATCTCGATTCAGTAGAAAATAGCATTCGAATTGATCCTAAAGGGAATAATATTACATCAGGACTATACTATATTGTTATCAGAGAAAACGATCGGGTCATAACAAAACAGCTCTATGTAATTCAATAATTAAGTTCAAGCTGCCTGAGAATGGTGTGCTAATATAAAAAATGGTGGAGGAGCGTAAAGTAAATACATTAATGTAAAGACCTCATCCATTCACAGCGAGGATGCTTCACCATTGGCAAAAACCAGCCTAGCTAACTGGAATTTCAGGCATGAGCAAAGGTCCAATGTAAAGAATTCAGCCACTGAATTATTGCATTGGACCTTACTTTTTAAAGTAAGACAGATACACTTTGAGCCATCGGCATAGTCGAAGGTTGCGGCTGGCGATGTGGCGAAGGAGTGATTTTGCCGGTATTAAAATAGAAAATGAACCAGCGGCATACCACTTGTGTGGTTAGTATACAAATATTGCTGTTTGATAGCAAGTACAGCGTACCGACACAGTTAGTTTATTAATGACAGTGCAAATCTATCGGGTAAGGAGCCATTATTAATATAAGGAGATCCTGCCTACCTTTTATTTTGGTAGGAACCCTTCCTACTTTAATGCATTGGTAAATATGCGATAGCAAGCCTTTTACCAACAATATTCACTTATTTCATAGCAGGACTGGAGGTCAGACCATGAGGGTGAATAAATGTAAGACAGAACGCTATGAAGAATTTGAAATTCCGTTATAGAGAGTAAACCTTTTGATTTAAATATTCACCCATTTCATAGCAGGACTGGAGGTCAGACCATGAAGTTGAAATTCCGTTTTACCGTAAGTTTAAAAAATCGGATTTTACCACTCGGGATTACTTTTCGACCGCTCGGAGTACGAAATCCTTACCGCTGGACAATTCCTTAAAATCTTGACAAGATACTACTTAGCTTTAAGAAATAAAGAACCCTTAAGTTAAAACTAATATACCTAGTTATGGAAACCAAAACACAAGTGAGGTCTTTTAGAAAAATCATTCCAATTGTTGCTCTCAAGAAAGATTTTCTTACAACTAAATTGGCAATTTCACTAAGGAATCAGATTGAAATTATAAATCTAGACCACATTCTTTACTTAAAGTCAGATAGCAATTACACCGAAATTCACTTAGTAGGTGGCAAAAAAATCGTCAGTTCTATTACCCTAAAAAGGTATGCTAATAAATTAAGTACAGACCGATTCATTCGCGTTCATCAAAGTTACCTTATCAATAAGTCATCTCTTTCTAGCTATTTAATCAGTCGGAACAAAGTAGTCCTGTATAATTCCCAAGAAATTCCAGTTTCAAATAGTAAGAAGGAGGGTCTCGTAAATTACTTGAAAACATTGATGGTGTGAGCTATAAAAAAACACCTACAATTCATAAATAGAATAAACTCAAGAATACAATATCAAGGCGCTTCCATGATAATAAATAACATATTTAAATTGAACAAAATGCTTTATACAACTCAACCTTTTCCTAAGAAAGTACCACTTTTTTTACTTGCCATCTTATTAAGTATTTGCACATTTCAACAAGCTGATGCGCAATTGACCACTTGGGAAGCCGGCCCAGCTAGTGATTGGTATGCAACCTATAACTGGGGTGGACCTACAGATGCGTCCTGTGATTGTATGGGTGGTGCTGAAGATAAAATTTCTGTGTATACTTCGAATATCAGTACTCCGGAATACTCACTTTCAAGACCTCACGCTAATGGTTCTTATTCGGGTACTGCTAGTTTCGAAATAGGTCCAGGTGCAACTATATCTCGGCAAGCTCAACTTCGACTAACAAACAGCTCTAATAACGATCCTATTTTTGGAAGTTGTGTAAATCCATGTGGATATACTCATTCTGGCTCTCAAATAAGCTATACAACAGATGCACTTAGACCTCCAGGAAATGTTATGGGTGTATATAACTCTGATGGTTCTTACACAGTTTCGTGGACTATTGATACAGATATGCCAGAACTTGAATATTCATTGTTGATCGATTTCAATGGGGTTGAAGAACAAATATTTGGTAGGTCCGTAACGAGTTTTACCTTTGACTGTGTTAGTGAAGATGATGAAATCAGTTTGCGAACATATGGGCAATCCACAACCTTAGGATCTTCACTCGTTTCATTAGTTGTTCCTGCTAAACCAAGCACGAACACGAGCATATCAGGAACTGTCGTTACGGAAAGCTGTAATGGTGATCCTGGGGTCATTGTCAAAGCTACACTTGTTAACCCGGAAGATTTAAGTAACTCTTCTTGTTGGCCTTTGGAGTATATAGATACCGTAAGAGGATCCTCTGGAAGTTTCTCTATCACAGACATTTACCGAGGTGTAGGGAATGAACTAGCTGAATATGAGGTCGAAGCCTTTTTTCCTGCAACACAAACAGCACCAGCCCGTAGTTTTAGGATTAGAACAACAGGCGCTGGATGTCCTTATAATCCAACTGATAGTGTAAGAACGGTTGTACTGGGCAATTCGAATCCAAACCCAATGGGCGAATCTTTTATAGATATTACCTCTTTTGTAATCAGTGGAACGGTAACTTCAGAAATTTCTGGGTGTGGACTTGAAGACGTAGATATCATGGAAGCTCCCGGGGGACAATCAGGAATTACACCTGTCAAAACCAATGCAGATGGAAGTTTTGAAATAGTTGTTTCTGAACCAAATAAAGATTATGAAATTTGGGCTAGGTACCGTAATGAATCAATTGCAGATTCAATTCTTACAGTATCCGTTGAACTTGAAGATGTTACTGGAGTATCCTTTATACATACAGGGACAGATACTTTAAAAGGATTTGTAGGTGCAGGATGTTTTGAATATCTTGGTGAACCAACAATTACAATTAGCACCCCAGACAGTAGTTGTGTTATTGCAAATATTACAACAAATTCTTCGGGTTACTATGAAGCCATCCTTCCCGCAAGGCCACATATTATTGAAGTAACCAGTATAGATCTTACTCCTGGCAATGGGATTACTGATGAAGGGGCCGTTCTCTCCAGTTTCGGAGGTAGTTTGGAATCAGATTTTGATTCAACTACTGTCCAAGACTTTATATATCGAAAACCGCTGACTATGGAAGTAAATGGATTTCCAGCCCTCAGTTGTGCTGCTATTCCTTATCCGATTGTAAAACAAGGGAGTAACTACTTCATTTCAATTCTAGTAAAGGAGGGAGGAAATTGCCCAGTAGATACAGGGAAGGTTATTATATATGACAATATTGGAGTAAAAGGTGTGGCTGGTCAAATCGTTGATTCCGTAGCTATTTCTCAAGGTGTAGCTATTTACCAGTTGAAGCCAGGGGATCCTAATTTCTTTGGAGATCAAACGAAAAGCATCACATTTCAAGCAAAAGCTGGAGATGAAATGGCTGAAATAACAAGTAAGGCTGTCGTCACTGGTTCTGTGCAAAGTGGTAACAATTTCACAACTGCCGCCCCTACAGAACTACCATTTTTGATCCTACGTGATCCACCTGGAGATATGAGTTACAGCGAATTTATGGAGGAGAATGTCACAACGATAGCGCAGACCTTTTCGACGCAACTTGGTGGTGGTGTTAAAGTTTGGGCAAACGCAAAAGTTGGTGTGGATATATTTGGATTGGAAATATGGGGACAAATTGGTGGATCATTTGAAGTGAACAGCTCTGAGTCAACAACAGAGGAATTCGTTCTGGAACTTACAAATTCTCAGACCTTTAAAACTTCTGACAATGAAAATATTGTTGGCGAAAAAGGTGATGTCTTTGTTGGAGCAGCGGTGAATTTTATCTATGCTCGTGCCAGAGTATTAGAATTTGACTTGAACGAGTGTTCATTAAAGTTGGATACCTTACTGATGCTTAATGCAGATGGATTTGAAACGACATTTATTTATACAGAAGGGTGGATAAAAAATCAAGTCATTCCTACACGTCAAGAGCTAGCAGATAATCCTACATTGGCCGATTCTATTCGTTACCGTGCAAGAAACGATGTGAAGTTATGGGAGCAAGTGCTCCAGCTTAATGAAGAATTGAAAAGAGAAGCTTTACTAGACCCAATAAACATTTCACTTGATGCTGGGAGTACTTATTCAGAGACCAAGACAATTTCAAAATCTAATACAAAGACTATTGAGTTTACTACTCAAATTGACATTGGAATTGCAGCTGAAGTTGGATTTGAATATAACAATAATGGAGTAACTGCAGGTGTAGATGTTAATTTTCAAACCGTTCTTGGAGAGATCCAATCACAAGCAAATACGAACACAACATCTACAACATATCATCTCGAAGATAGTGAAAAACTGGATAATTCTTTTACAATCAATGTGGCAGAAGATCCAGTATTTGGTACACCTGTTTTTCAAACTTTAGGCGGGCAAACCTCTTGCCCTTATGAGGAGAATACGGAAAGACTGGATGATTTAACTATAGTCGTTCAACAACCTATTCAGAATGTTTCCTCAGGTAACGAAGCATTCTTTTTCTTTGATATAATAAGTAGTAGTTATGATCCAGATCCTAGAAATTATCGACTTGCTTTAAACTCTAGTTCAGCGGGTGGGGTTGATGTTACCTACGGAGGTGATGGTTTTGCAACTCCGATTCTAGTTCCTGGGGTCGCTCCGGGTCTGAACTCTATATCAACACCAATCAAAGTGACTAAGCCCAATGGGTTAATGCAATATGATTTTGAAGGGATTCAATTCTTCTTGTACCCAGATTGTGAGGACACTGAGAGTTATACCCAAGCCGATCTTGCGGTTCCTTTCAGTATTACAGCTTACTTTGATAGCCCTTGTAGTAATGTTGATTTATTAGCTCCCAATAACAACTGGGAAATTTCGGGTGCAGATAATAATGAGATAGAAGTTACCATGGCTGGATATGATCTAAGCAGTGATTTTGATCAAATTATCATGCAATACAGAAAAGATGGTGGAAATTGGCAGCCTTCGAATGTTGTCAGAACGAAGGCGCAATTGTCAGTAGGTTCTACTCCTGTTTTTTGGGATGTTACTGGTCTTGAGGATGGTGAATATAGTATACGTTTTCGATTAAATTGTGGAAATATTTTTTCCTTTTCCAATAGAGTAAATGGTTTAATAGATCGAAATGCTCCTATTGTTTATGGTATAGAAAGACCTACCAATGATCGATACGTTTCAGGTGGAGAGATTTCGGTAGATTTTAATGAAATAATTGATTGCGAGGCTCTAGCCAGCGGGACGGTGTATATGAAGACTTTACCTGAAAATGAGTTTGTTCCAGTTAGCGCTATTTGCGACAGTAACAAGGTCGTTATCCAACTCATGAATGAGATTGGACATTTGTATAATCAAGCATATGAAGTGGGAATTGTGGGAATTACAGATTTATTCAATAATGAAAGACCTGCTACTGTAAAATGGGAATTTGTGGTAAGTGAACCGGATAGTGATGGCGATGGAAACCCAGACACCAAAGATATCTGCCCCGGTGGTGATGATTTTATCGACAGAGACATGGACGGATTGCCAGATGATTGTGATTGTCTTGCGAATGATCCAGGAAATGGGCGTTCCTTAACGAAAGCAGCTTTAGATTTTGATGGTGTTAATGATTATATTAAAATTCCTCATAACCCTGCTTTTATTCCTACTGCTACAAATGCGGTCACAATAGAAACTTGGATCTATCCAAAGGCAACTGCCAATGAACATGGAATTATCTCTCAGTCAGGAAACTGGCCAAACCGTAATCACCAAATACTACTTAACCATGCTTCAAAGATGATACATGTCACAGGAATAGGTGTAAATACTTTGACTTCAAATAGTGAAATTCCATATAATAAATGGTCTCATATTGCGGTCGTATTTAACCTCAATGAAACCAAATTATATATCAATGGGAAACTCGACAACACGAGGGTTCAAACTTTGTCAACTGAAGATCTTGGCTATGATATTACCATCGGTAATCAAGAATCTGGAGGACCTGGTATCTGGAATTGGCAAGGAAAAATGGATGAGATGAGGTATTGGGATCATGCACTGACCCAAGGAGACATCCAGCAAAATATGAATAAAGAACTTGGAGGATTTGAATCAGGTTTGCTTGCTTATTATGATTTTAATGAAGGGAGTCCATTTGCAGATAACTCTGATCTTTCAGAAATCATTGACAAATCAGAAAATGGATTTAATGGAACAATGACAAATTTTGCAAAATCGAATATTACTTCTAATTGGGTAAAAACGCCTACCCAAAAATTAAATGTTGCTTATAAGCTTTGTGATTCACCTTGTCCTGACACGACCAGAGTTGCATTAGACTTTACACTTAATGGCTCAAATGCTCCAAATATATCAGTGCCAAATGTATTAGGTAATATTCCCACTTCTACACAATCTGTCACTTTTGAGGCGTGGATAAAGCCTAAGCCTATTACCATGTCTGAAACTACTACAATTATACAGTCAACTTATTATGGTGTATCTGGATTCCCTATTAATAATTATTTTGTTTCTTATTCCTTTGATGGTCACATAATATTATATATTGCCAGCGAAAGTTTTATGTCCAATGAAGTCATTACATTCGATAAATGGACGCATATTGCTATAGTAATGGACAAGACCCATATTTCTTTATACATAAATGGGCAACTTGATCAGACAACTGCTTGCACTTTCCCTGAGGGTAACTTGATTGCACCTACAACTTCTCTATCGAGAGCTAATGCAAGCTTACGTTTTCGAGGTGCAATGGATGATGTGCGATTTTGGGATGGTGTGAGAACTCCTCAACAAATTGAAGATAACTATGAATCTGAGATAGTTGGAGATGAGGCTAATCTAGTTGCTTATTACAACTTTAATGATGGAGTACCTGGCGGAAATAATGGTTCGATCACTGAAATTCGAGATATTAGTGGAAACGGCTTGCACGGAGTTATGGGTAACTTTAAGAAGTCTGGAGATGATTCAAATTGGGTACCCAGTTTAATCGGTTTGAAAGATTCAGACAAAGACGGTACACCTGATTTTTGTGATGATTGTAGCGCTAAGAAATCCTTAGTTTTAAAGAACATGAACTTCATAGGAAACCAGACTTTTAGAGCAGAAGATAGAATAATTCTAGGAGAAAACATTGGGCTTCCAGCTAATGCGAATATCAAATTCAGAGCACCAGAAGTTAGGATATTAAACCCAAATGTGACACAAAGTGGAATGGTGATAACAGTACAAAAAGATCCTTGTGATATTATAGTGGAAGAATGATTTTTGAATGTTTGTGTATTGGCTCCTTCTAGCAAGAAAGTCAGTACACAAACTATTATTACATGCTTTCATCTGCTAAAAATTAAGTATAAGAGGGAAAGAAATCGATAGCCATTTTTTAACTAGAAGTTTCAAGTCAAAATAGAACTGGTTTGAATTAAGTGTGTAAAGCAAAATATCTAATATTAAAACATTGACCCACAAAAAAAGCAGGACCTATCACTAGATTCCTGCTCTTGTATTTCTTTAGTAGGCTAAATCCGTTCTTAGAACATTTCTGTTCCTGCAAAATGGAAGTTAGCTTCTATTAATGCATTCTCATCGCTATCTGAACCGTGTACTGCATTTTCTCCTATACTAGTAGCATATGCCTTTCTTACTGTTCCTTCTGCTGCTTCAGCAGGATTAGTAGCTCCGATTAATGTTCTGAAATCTTCCACTGCATTGTCTTTTTCTAAAACTGCAGCTACGATAGGACCTCTAGACATAAATTCTACAAGCTCTCCGTAGAAAGGTCTTTCACTATGTACAGCGTAAAATTCACCAGCTTTTTCCGGAGAAAGCTTAGTATATTTCATCGCTTTGATTCGGAAACCACCAGCTTGTATCATCTGAAGAATATTTCCAATATTTCCAGCCTCTACTGCATCTGGTTTGATCATGGTAAACGTGATATTTCCTGCCATTTTTTTCTGTTTTTTTAAATTTGGTGCAAAAGTATGAAAATTATTCTTCTGAATGAAGTGATTGATAAAGGTTTGTAAAAAGACTTCATGTTGATTTTTTTCAAAATAAAATGTACTTATTAAAACCAAGCAATAGCTTATTTCGTTAATCTCTAATCGTTTAACACTTTAACTTTTAATCCTCTAAACTTTAATGTTTCAGAAAATTTCGCAAACTTCGCCCGCTTATGATGGAAAATATTGATGATTTAAAGAGTTTTCTCGCCATGCCGCGTGAAATTGTTATCGTATCTCACAGAAATCCTGACGGTGATGCTATAGGCTCGTCTTTAGGACTAGGCTTGTATTTGCAAAGAAAGCGACATAATGTTAAAATTATATTCCCGAGCGAATTCCCAGATGTATTTAACTATCTACCTGAATCTGACTATATCTTAATTCATGATAATGAGCCAGATACATGTGATGTTTTCCTTGATAAAGCGGAAGTGATTTTCTGCCTGGATTTTAATTCTTTGGATAGAATCGATCGATTAGGTGTGAAAATAAACGGTAAGCAAGCCGTGAAAGTTATGATCGACCACCACATTGATCCAGAACCATTTCCTGATTATATGCTTTCTGAGGTTAGCGCAAGTTCAACTTCTGAATTGATTTATGATTTTATTACGATGCTTGGTGACGAAAAGATGATCGATCCGATCATGGGAGAATGCCTGTATACTGGAATTATTACAGATACTGGATCCTTCAGATTTTCTACTAGTGCTAAGTTGTTCAGAATCGTTGCGAAGCTAAAAGAAATAGGAGTAGACGATAAGAAATTGCAAGATTATATCTTTAATTCGATGCCGATTAAGAATATGCAACTTCTTGGTCATTGTCTTAATAATCGAATGGAAATTATTGAGGAATATGGTGTAGGTATCATCGTTCTTAATAAGTATGATTATAAGAATTTTGACATTCAGAGAGGAGATACAGAAGGTATTGTGAACTATCTATTAATGATGAAGAAAATAAGGTTAGGCGTATTTATTTCTCAGCAACCTAATATTATTAAATTGTCTATGCGATCTAAAGGTGATCTTTCTGTTCAGCAAATTGCACGGGATCACTTCAAAGGTGGCGGACACAAAAATGCTTCGGGTGGTTCATTCCATGGGTCTTTGAAATCAGCAATCGAAAAATTTAAAGAAATTCTACCTGATTATTTGAATAAAATCAATTAAGTACGAAATAATTGATGATCTAATCTTACATTTGCAGCTCTTTATAAAAAAATTAAAAAAGAATATGAAGTTTCAAGTTATATTATTTTCAGTCCTAGCAATTTTTCTTGCGTCTTGTGCTACTGATAGCAGCGAGAAAATGACTGAAGGCGGTTTCAAATACAAAATAATTCCTGACGGCGGAACACAAGCTGCTAATGATGGAGACTACGTTTTCTTCCATGTAAATATGATGGCTGACAACAATGAGCAGTTTAATTCAAGAACAAGTGGACAGGAAAGTGTTATTCAGTTAAAACCACAACCGAATGCGAATATCATCACAGATGCAATGCAAGAACTTCTTGCTTTATCTACAGTAGGTGATTCTATCGTACTAATGGTTCCTACGGATTCATTGAAAAACTTAGGTTTCCCTCCAGGAGATACGACAAAATTACTTTCTTACAATATCAGAGTAACTGAAATTCTTGACGAAGCTAGTTACAATGAGAAAATATCTACTGAGCAAGCTGAAGCAGAAGCAAAAGCAGCTATCGTAATGGAAAGACTTCCTGAAGTAGAAGCATTTGTTGCAGAAACATACAAGTATATTGCTTCTGGAAAAGCTGGTGATAATATCCAAGAAACACCTTCTGGACTAAAATATATCATTCATGAAGAAGGAAGTGGAGAACAATTGAATGCGGGTGATATCGCTACTGTTCATTACTACGGAATCTTGAAATCGAATGGAACAATGTTTGATAACTCTTGGAGAAGAGGACAGGAGTTCCAATTTCAGATCGGAGCAGGCCAAGTTATTAAAGGATGGGATGAAGGTTTAGCACTTTTGAAAAAAGGCAGTAAAGCGACATTAATCATACCTTACGAATTAGGATACGGTGCAGCTGGAAATCCTCCAACAATTCCTGCAGAATCAGATTTGATTTTCTACATCGAAGTTCCTCAATAGGACATATGACAACAGAACAATTAAGCGAACTCAAAGACAGACTGGCCCAACTTAAGGGCTATCTTTGACGTCGATAAAAGAAAACTCCAGATCGAGGATTTAGAAAATAAAACGCTAAATCCCGATTTCTGGAATGATCCTACCAGAGCTCAAAGCATTCTCAAAGAACTCAACGGCCATAAACGCTGGATAGAACAATATGAATCAACGTTTTCTAAAGTAGAAGACTTAGAGGTTTTATATGAGTTTTTTCAGATGGATGATGTAACAGAAGAAGAACTGGATGCTAGTTATGATAAGAATGTGGAAGCGGTGGATGATCTTGAGTTTAGATCTACTCTTAATAATCCAGAAGATGAGCTTTCATGTATCTTAGAAATCAATGCAGGTGCCGGTGGAACGGAAAGTTGTGACTGGTCCGCAATGCTTTACAGGATGTATCTAATGTTCTGTGAAAAAGAAGGCTTCAAAGTTTCAGAGTTAAATAAAGTAGACGGTGATGTCGCTGGTATCAAATCAGTTTCTCTTGAAGTAAAAGGGGATTATGCATTTGGATTGATGAAAGGAGAGAATGGAGTACATCGATTAGTAAGAGTAAGTCCATTTAATTCTCAAGGCAAGCGGATGACATCTTTTGCATCTGTTTTCGTTCACCCGATGATCGATGACAGTATAGAAATCGAAATTAATCCGGCAGATATAGAATGGGATACCTTCAGAGCGAGTGGAGCGGGAGGGCAGCACGTTAATAAGACGGAATCGGCTGTTAGGGTAAGGCACTTACCTACTGGGATTACAGCAGAGTGTCAAGAAGGGAGATCTCAGCATCAGAATAGAGAAAAGGCATTGCAGATGTTGAAATCTAGGTTGTATGAGAAAGAGTTAGAAAAGCAACGTTTAGCAAAAGGTGAAATCGAAGCTGGGAAAATGAAGAACGAGTGGGGTTCTCAGATTAGATCATATGTCCTAGATGATAGGAGAGTAAAAGATCATCGAACGAATTACTCGACCAGTAATACGGATGCTGTTCTTGATGGTGATCTGAAACCTTTTCTAAAGTCCTTTTTAATGTGGGACGGTAGTTAAGAAAAACACGTTCTATTTTTAATCTATTGATTAATGGGTCTATTTTGTTCTTGATGTTGGCCCTATTTTATAATGGTCATTTCAGATCAAGAATGATTCACGTTGTGTTGCATCTATTCAATCATTAAAGGCATTGTAAATTGTTGAAATGTTTCTTAGGAATCTTAATCATATAAATAACAGAGCTACAATCTTATCTAATAAGATATTCTCATCTTACACGTTCAAATGTGGAAACCTAATTCATGAACTAAACGAACTATAGATGTGTGGGATTTGTGGAATAGTTGATTTTAATGAAATTCAAAAGCAAGATGCTAGACTAGAAATTGTTCAGCGGATGAATGCTGCGATGTATCATCGTGGTCCTGATGATGATGGCTTTTTCTCCAATGAGAAAGTCAGTATAGCAATGCGGAGATTAGCTATAATCGATCTCGAATCTGGTCAGCAACCGATCTATAATGAAGATAAGTCTGTAATAGTAATCTGTAGTGGTGAAATCTATAATTATAGAGCATTAAAGGAAGAACTCCTCGAAAAAGGACATGTTTTTACTACGGAATCTGATACAGAGGTAATTGTCCATCAATATGAAGAAGCTGGAGCTGATGTTTTTAGAGATTTAAAAGGTATGTTTTCCATTTGTATTTATGACTTGAAGAAGGAGAAAATACTCATTGGCAGAGACCGCTTCGGAGAAAAGCCGCTTTATTATCATAAGAAACATCACATCTTAAGCTTTTCCAGTGAAATCGAATCCTTGCTAGAACATCAATGGATTCAACGAAAATTAAATCTAGAAAGTTTACCTTATTACTTTAGAACAGCAACGATTCCCGAGCCTTTTACCTTGATAAAAAATGTGCAGAGTCTGGCGCCAGGGCATTATCTGGAAATCACAAAGGAAGGATTGTTGACTAAAGTTTATTACCGACCAGAAATCAATGGTGGAAGACATATTCGATCGGAAAAAGAAGCTGTAGATTTTATTAAACCTAGGTTAGAAAAAGCGGTACACTCACAGATGGCAAGCGATGTTCCGATCGGTGCATTTCTTACAGGTGGAATAGATTCGAGCTCTATTGTAGCATTAATGCAGAAAAACCAAGCGACACCAATTCAGACCTTCAATGTGAAATTTGAAGAAGAAAAATTTGATGAAAGTGTCATTGCACGAAAGGTTGCGGAGTATTGTGGTACCGATCACCACGAAATGGTAATACCTAATCCAACATTTACAGAGCAGATGTTCTGGGAATTAATAGACCATATAGGTTTTCCTTTCCGAGATAGTACGGCCATTTCGACTTACCTTCTCTCGAGAGAAGTTTCTAGTCATGTGAAAGTAGCACTTTCAGGTGATGGTGCAGATGAATTATTCGGTGGATACGATATATTTAAGTGGTATTTGAAAACACTAAAGTCGAAAAATACCCCAAAAGGATTAAGGAAATTATTTAAAAATAGTATCCAATCCGTCCAGGATTTACCCTTTTTAAAAGATTACGCTAAACTTTGGGAATTGAAAAGAGAGCTTAACACTTCTCTAGTGGATAAGGATGAGCTTCCAGTTACCTTGAGTGAAATATATAATATTGCTGAAATAGAAGAATTGATGGGAGGTGAAAGCAGCTATGCACTTTATCGACCCTTTACGTCGAATCCACTTAATCATCAGACCCTTCGACATATCATGTATTATAGAATGATGCATGTGCTTCCAGTAAAAATGTTGGTCAAATTAGATCGAATGAGTATGGCACATTCATTAGAAGTGAGAACACCATTTCTAGACCTAGACTTATTCGAAGCTTCCCTAGAAATTCCCGCGGACTTGCTGATCAAAGGCGGTGAAAGTAAGTATATCCTTCGTTCGATCATGAAAGATGAGCTTCCTGAAGAGGTCTTTAATAAAAAGAAATCTGGCTTCTACATCCCCATGCATAGGTATATTAACAAAGAATTTAAGGCACTAGCTACCGACTTGTTATTTGATAATAATCCATGGCCTAATTTTTTCAATCGAGCAACATTGATTAGGATTTTTGAAAATGGAATCCACAAAAAGAAGAGCGATGCTGTCCAGAGTGTTTTCCAATCAAGTCACCAACTCTGGATGATGATGCAACTGCTTGGATGGGCACGAAGATTTAAAATTGAAGTTGAGTAACCCAATTTGGTTTTCAATGTTGGAGATAAATAGCCTTTAGAAGATTCGCTTTAATAATTTAATGATATATTTAATAACGATAGGTGCTGCAGGAAGCATATCTAGTAATACTAACTTTATAGGCAAATAGAGGATACGAATCGATCTCAAATGAAAAAACATGTTTTAGTTACAGGAGGGGCAGGGTTTATTGGAAGCACGCTTGCAGAAGAATTGATAAAGGATGAATATAAAGTGACTGTAGTTGATAATTTTGATTCGTTCTATGATAGAGAAATTAAGGAAAGAAACATCACATGGTTACTAAAACAAGAAAATTTTAGGCTCATTGAAATTGACATTCAAGACTACAACAAGCTGAAAAGTGTTTTGCGTAATAATATTGATATCATCGTTCATATCGCTGCAAAAGCTGGAGTACACGAAAGTATTAAGGACCCTATTAATTGCCAGAAGGTAAATGTTGTTGGTACGCAGAATATGTTAGAACTAGCGAAAGAAATAGGGGTTAATCAGTTTGTTTTTGCCTCTTCCAGCTCAGTTTACGGAGTGAATCCGAATACGCCATGGAGTGAAGATGATAAGTCACTCAAGCCGATTAGTCCTTATGCTAGCAGCAAGTTAAGTTGTGAAATGCTAGGCCATGTATACAGTTCACTTTACGATATCAGGTTTTTAAGTTTGCGATTTTTTACCGTTTATGGCCCAAGACAAAGGCCAGATCTTGCAATTCATAAATTTGCCTGTATGATCGAGAAAGGTGAAGAGATTACGCAGTATGGCGATGGTAGTTCACGACGCGATTATACATACATCGATGATATCATCAATGGTGTTAAGTCGGCAATAGAATATGATAAATCAAATTATGAAATCATTAACTTAGGTAACAACCAGACTGTATCTTTATCTGAAATGATCGAAATCATATCTGATGTTTTTGGTAAGAAAGCGATGATAAAGCAACTACCTGACCAGCCAGGTGATGTAAGGGTTACCTATGCTAATGTTTCAAAGGCAGAACGCTTATTAAATTACAAAGCATCTACCAATTTTCGGGAAGGAATCGTTTTGTTTAGAGAGTGGTTCATGAAGAATGAAATAAGCTAGAGAAGCAAATTTCTAATGCTTTATAGGGGTTGATGTCAATGTTAACTTCCGTTTTTTTTAAGAAATCCATTGAATTCAAAAACGAATTCTGAATGAGTAGCGTTAAGAATGGTATGAAACGTATTTCTATAATTATAACATTAATATTTTCAAGTATTGCAACTACTTTATCCGGTCAAGAGTGGAAAGTTTTCCAATCTTACGAGGGGGATTTTTCGGTCATGACACCTGGAATGATGGAGCAGAAAAGAGCTACTATCACAACGGAGTTAGGCGATTTCGATGTTCATACCTTATTTTATAATTCTCAGGATACGGTATCGAACTACTTATATTTGATCAATTTTTATGACCTTCCTGAAGATATGCTTCCACCAGATTCCACGACCTTGGCGATGGAGTTCTTATTGAATACCATGGATCAGAGTGTTAGTGATCTAGGTGGTGATCTACAGTACAGCACGGAAGTTGAAATCGGAAATCATCCAGGATTAATGTGGAGGAGCAGATCAGATGAAAAAGTGGTGAAGAGTCGAGCCTATGTTATTAATAACAGATTCTACATGTTGCAGGTGTTTTCTGTACCTAGCAAATCCCTGAACGCTGATGTAGATAAATTCTTAGAATCTTTTACATTAAAGACTTAGTCCTTTCTAAGCAATCTTCTAGCATATCGAAACATTTCTCAACAGTGGAAACGTGGGTTCTAAAGCTCAATACTGCTACTCGAATCCATATTTGCTCATTAATAATAGTAGAAGAAAGGAAGACTCGTCCATCTTTGTGAATTTCTTTCATTAAGATTTTATTGAATTCATTCGCGTCTTTATTGATTGGATTATATCGGAATATCCCAACCGATAAGTCTGGTTCAGGCCCAATTTCAAATCCCATTCTACGCACTCCTTCTAGAAAATACAGACATAAGCCTCGTTTCTCTCTTAACGCATCTTGAAATACTTCTACGCCATATAATTGTAACGGAAGCCACAAGCGCAGTCCTCTAAAGTGCTTAGTTAGTTCTGGAGATAGATCAGCGGGAGAATATTCTTGATCATTTTCTACTGCATCCTGGAGGTAGCTTGCTCTATAGTGATGCGATTTGAGCATAGCCGCCTTATTTTTAATCAATACAGCACCTAGTCCATAAGCAAGAAACAATCCTTTATGCGGATCGATGACCAGCGAATCAGACCTTTCCATTCCCTTGAATTTATGCTTTAATTCATCAAGCATGATGAAGAATCCACCATAAGCTGCATCTACATGGAACCATAAATTATGAGCTTCAGTGATATCCGCAATTTTATCAAGTGGATCTATATTTCCTATGTTTGTTGTCCCAGCTGACGCAACGACTAAGAAAGGTTTTAGGCCATTTTTTAGGTCAATGTTTATCATCTCTTCTAGCGAATCAACCCTAATGTTATAGTTTGCGTCTAAAGGAATATTACGCATGTGACACTTACCTAAGCCAGCAATTCGAACCGCCTTATGCACACAATGATGTGTTTGTTCAGAAAGGTAGATGACCGCTTTTTCTACTGCTGCACCTTCCACTTCATGGTGATCTCTTGCGGCAGTTATGGCTATTAAATTAGCAATAGAACCACCAGAGGTGAGATTCCCTAATGCGCTGCTCGGATAACCACATACGTCTTTCATCCAGTCGATGACGCGGTTTTCCAGACGCACAGCACCTGGACTTCCAAAGTATAGACCTGCGTAACGATTGGAAATAGCGGCAATAAAGTCACCCATGGCAGTTGCGAATATGCCACCGCCAGGAATATAACCTAAGTGCCCACCGGAGGCAGGATTTAATCCAGGTAAGTCAACTTCTTCTTTGAAAATATGAAGGATTTCGGACAGGTCTTTGGATTGACCATTAACTTTTAGTCGATCAGGGTCTTTAGTTTCATCACTCCTAAAGCTCAAGTCTGTGTCTAGATTCTCTATAAACTCACCAGCATATTCTTCTAGATGATTCATAAACTTCTTACGCACCTCAGCGTTAGGTTCGAGGATAGTAGCATTATGTTCTAGTCTGAGAAGTTGTGTCCGCAATTCTTTCATTTGTTCATCTTTCGAAGGCTAAAAATAAACTGTTTACTATATATGCAGTACATTTAAGAGAAAATTTAAAATAAGAAATGAAGATTGCAGTATTCCCGGGCTCATTCGACCCAATTACATCAGGACATGTTGATTTGGTAAAGCGAGCATTGCCGCTATTTGATAAGATAATAGTGGCGATCGGAGTTAATTCACAGAAGAAGTATCTGTTTGATTTAGATCAGCGACTTTCGTGGTTAGAAGATGTTTTTAAAGATGAACCGAAAATTGAAATCGGACAATTTGAAGGACTTACGGCACATTATTGCAAACGAATAAATTCGAATTACTTATTAAGGGGATTACGTAATGCTTCAGATTTCGATTATGAAAAGACGATTTCGCAATTGAATTCTATTGTTGGCGATGATTTAGAAACTTTATTCCTAATCAGTCGGCCTGCATTTTCACATATCTCTTCGACGATTGTTAGAGAAATAATTAAAGGAGGAGGAGATGCAAGTCCCTTCCTTCCAGAGTCGGTTAAAGTCTAATTTTTTATACATTTGCAGCAACTAAAAAAAACAAAGAATTATGTCAAACGCATTTTTTGAGCCACCATTAGCGGTTAATGAACCGATATATGATTATGCACCAGGCACCGAGTGTAAAGATGAATTAAAACAAGCTATTCGTATTCTTAAGTCAACGGAAGTTGATGTACCGATGTTTATCGATGGAAAAGAAGTTAGAACTGGCAATAAGATAAGCATGCATCCTCCGTACGAACATGCATATACATTGGGTCATTTTCACATGGGTGATAAGAGCCATGTAGAAAGTGCGATCGATGCGGCATTAGCAGCGAGAAAAGAGTGGGGGAGTCTTCCATGGCAGGATCGGGCAGCAATATTTCTAAAAGCTGCTGATTTAATTGCTGGACCTTACAGAGCGAGAATGAATGCAGCCACAATGTTGTGTCAATCTAAAAATGCATATCAGTCAGAAATAGATGCTGTATGTGAATTAATAGACTTCCTTAGGTTTAATGTTCAGTTTATGACTGAGTTATATGCAGGTCAACCGGAAAGTGCAGAAGGAGTATGGAATAGACTAGAATATAGACCATTAGAAGGGTTTGTTTTTGCGATTACACCTTTTAATTTTACAGCAATTGCAGGTAATCTATGTGCGGCTCCAGCTATGATGGGGAACACGGTTGTATGGAAACCAGCTGAATCACAAGTATATTCAGCAGCGTTAATCATGGAGATTTTTATGGAAGCTGGGTTACCAGATGGTGTGATTAATATGATTTTAGTTGACGGACCTGTAGCAGGCGATGTTGTATTTAGTCATAAGGAATTTGCAGGATTGCATTTTACAGGAAGTACAGGAGTTTTTCAACATTTATGGAAGACGATTGGAAATAACATAAGTAATTATAAATCATATCCTAGGATCGTAGGAGAAACAGGAGGAAAGGATTTTGTAGTGGCTCATAATAGTGCGCATCCTGACGAAGTTGCAACAGCATTGGCAAGAGGAGCTTTCGAATTTCAAGGACAGAAGTGTTCTGCTGCGTCTAGAGCTTATGTTCCAGCGTCAATTTGGGATAAAGTTTGGGAAAAACTAGCGTCTCAGGTTAAGTCATTTAAAATGGGTTCACCAGAGGACTTTACTAATTTTATTAATGCAGTAATTGATGAGAAGTCATTTGATAAGATTTCTGGATATATTGAAAATGTAAAGAAATCTGATGATGCTGAAATAATTATCGGAGGCGGATGTGATAAATCTAAAGGGTACTTCATTGAACCGACTATCATCAGAGCGAAGAATCCGCGCACGGTAACAATGTGTGAGGAAATTTTTGGGCCTGTGCTTACAATTTATGTGTATGAAGATGATCAGTTTGAGGAGATCTTGAAGATATGTGATGAAACATCACCATACGCATTAACAGGTTCTATCCTAGCTAAAGATAGAAATGTTATCAATTATGCAACGAAAGCACTTGAAAATTCTGCTGGTAATTTTTACATTAATGATAAGCCTACAGGGGCAGTCGTAGGGCAGCAGCCTTTCGGTGGTGGAAGAGCATCAGGAACGAATGATAAAGCAGGGTCTATCCTTAATTTGTATCGTTGGGTTTCACCTCGTACAATTAAGGAGACGTTTGTCACACCTAGAGATTATCAGTACCCATTTCTAGGAGAGGAGTAATATTTTATATTCTGAAATATATCGGCATTGCAACACATTGTGTTGCAATGCTTTTTTATTTAAAAATATAACATACTTATTTTGCGTTTTAAAGAAATAATATCTATATTTATATTATTGTTAACTTGTTCTTTGAAATCATGCGGTTAGAAAAAGAAATAATTTATTAAATCTTCTAATATTGCTTGTTTGGAATTAAACAATCTTCTGATAATAGTTACCCTAATAATCCAATTTAACTAAACAAGGAATGCTTTTCCAGTTCGATGGGAAATAATAAATTCACTCTTCTTTTAATCCAAATTGAAAAGAAATAAATTTAAATTTTATGGAGCCGCCATACCTTATGTTGGCAAATTTAGATTTTTCTTTGCCACTAATTCCGCTTTTTCTGGAAGAAAGTTTCGTTTTATAACGAGGGATTTATAGTATATAATCCAACAAGAAATTGAAAAAATATAAATATCGAAACATTACCTCTTCATGAATGTTGAAAATGGTCCCATTAACTGTGAACTTGTAATATTAATGTATTATTCAGATCTTAAGTTAGTTCCTTAAAAAAATGCCTGTAATTCAGGTTGATTCAACATTAATCATATTGAGGTTTGTTTTCAGAAGAAAACAAGTAGTGAAATTTAATTTCACGCTCATACTTGTAAATGAAAAATCATATAGGGTCATGCTTTTGAAAAGTATGACCCTATTTTTATTTGATCTATTAGAATCATCGATCTGATTTGATTAGATTTTTTACGTTGTTTAATATTATTTTCTATTGAGGTTTAGTTCTTTACTTATTTATGTATCTTGAATGTCTTATTATGAAAATGAGGTGATTTTGGAATGGTAGTCAAATTGAATAATTATTTGATATACAGAAGTTTGTAATAATTAATTTATACGAAAATGAAGATTGGTGTTATTAGAGAAGGTAAGGTGCCATCAGATAGCAGAGTTTGCTTAACTCCTAGGCATTGCAGAATATTACTGGATAAAGGAATCGATATTGTGGTGCAGCCTTCAGAGGTGAGGGTGTTCAAAGATGACGAGTACCTGGCTCAAGGAATTAAGTTGCAGGAAGATGTTTCAGATCGTGATATTTTAATTGGTGTGAAGGAAGTTCCACTTGAAATGTTGATTCCAGAAAAGACCTATTTTTTCTTTTCTCATACTTTTAAAGAGCAAGTTTATAACAGAGGATTGCTTCAGGAAGTGCTGAAGCAGAAAATTAGGTTGATTGACTATGAAGCGATAACTAATAAGGATGGAATGCGATTAATTGCATTCGGTAAATTTGCTGGAATAGTTGGAGCTCATAACGGTATGTATACTTATTTGAAAGGAAAAGGTATGGATAAGCTGCCAAGGATGCATTCCTTCTTTAATTACGATGAGGCTAAGGAGTATTATAAAACCTTAGATTTACCTAAGATGAAGATTGTGTTAACAGGTACAGGTAGAGTGGCTGGAGGAGCTGCCCAAGTCCTGAATGATATGGGTATTATCAAAAAATCCCCTTTGGATTTTGTGGCGCATGATTTTAAAGAAGCCGTTTATACTCAAGTGAATAGTTTTTACTATGCGAAAAGGAAGGATGGACTTGTTTTCGATGATGTAAAAGACTTTTACACTAATCCAGGGGCTTATGATTCTGATTTCGGTCATTTTTTACCAATGACAGATTTGTTTATCAATGGAATCTATTGGGATAATAGAGCGCCAGCATTTTTTACAATAGAAGATATGAAATCTTCAGATTTTAGGATTAATACGATTGCCGATATCACTTGTGATATAGCTCCGTTAAGTTCGATACCAAGTACGATCAAGGCTTCTACGATAGATGATCCAATTTTTGGTTACGATCCCGTAACAGAGCAGGAAACTGAACCATATGAACCAGGTGTGGTGAATATGATGACTATTGATAATTTGCCAAATGAATTACCCCGAGATGCATCTGATGCTTTTGGAGATATGTTTTTAGAACATGTTATTCCAGAAATGCTGAAAGATGAAAGTGAAATGCTTTTTAAAGCCAGCATAACAACCAACGATGGTTATCTAAATGAACCATTTGAATATCTTCAGCAATTCGTTGATGGAGAATAAATTTTTAAATTATGACCGAAAAGGAAATAAATGACTTTTTAGTTGAACAATCAGGTTTGCCACTAGAAACACTACAGCCATTATTAGTCCGTGGGAAATTAAAGACTATTAAAAAAAAGGAATTACTTGCTGAGCCAGGAAAGTTAATCGAAACGTCCTATTTCCTGATTAACGGTATCGTTCGACATTTCGTTATCGACAAGAAGAAAGCGGAATTCACCAAACACTTTATGCGTGATCCTGACTTCGTGGTTTCTTCTATACCTGGATTTTTTCTAAGAACGAAAGATAATATCCACTGTGAAGCAGTTACGGATCTAACCGTCATAGAGTGGACATACGAAGATCTCATTGATTTTGCACTAAAGAATCCTAAGTTTTTTCACTTCCTGTTGAAGTGTATAGTGAATGCTTATAGTATAAAAGAAAAAAAGGAATTAGCCCTGCATCTACTTGATGCTAAAGAACGATATACTCAATTTTTGGAGGATTTTCCTGGAATTGCATATGCTGTACCACTTAGGTACATTGCTTCTTACTTGAATATAAGACCTGAAACATTAAGTAGAATTAGGGCAATTAAATAGTCTAGCTTGCTTTATTCAATTTTTCTATATCGTTTTCAACAAATTTGCTTCCATCCCATTTTCCTAACCATTCAACTTTCTCCTGGTAAGATTTTACATAAGATTTGTAAGCATCAATTGCTTTGTTCTTCTCAACTCTCTTGATTGTAATATTAGAGTTTGTTCCTTTGTTGATATTAAAGTAGTAGATACCTTTACCAAAATCGAATTTCTTTAAACTTCTTCTTGACATATTTTAGTATTTGTGACTAAATAGACCTGCGAAATTACAAATTTTTTTATGAAAATTCAATTATTTTGCTATAAACGTTTAAAATTCAATTAATTAGCGATCAACGAGCTTTTTACATATATAGAAATATAATATGTAACTGCTTGAATATTTATTCTAACTTTGGGAAATAAATAATTTCTCATGAAAAAGGTTCTTTTTGGTGTTTGTTGTATTTTATTTTTTGCCGCTTGTAAGTCTGGTGATAAAGTTTCTAAAACGGAAACACAGTCAGAATGGGAAGAATTATTTAATGGCAAAGACCTCACTGGATGGAGCCCTAAGATCGGTGGTTATGAATTTGGCGTGAACGCAATGAATACCTTTCAAGTTCACGATGGTGTGATCGAAGCAAATTATGATGAATATGACACTTTCACAACGCAGTATGGCCATTTGTTTTATAAGGAACCGTTTTCATCTTATCACCTTGAAGTTGATTATCGATTCAAAGGAAATCAAACGCCAGGTGGAGCAGGCTGGGCGGTGAGAAATTCTGGAGTGATGTTTCATTGCCAAGATCCTAAAACGATGACCTTGTCACAGTACTTTCCAATATGTGTTGAATTTCAGTTCTTAGGTGGTAATGGGAAAGTTGAAAGATCTACCGGGAATCTGTGTACCCCAAATAGTCACGTCGAAATAGATGGAGAGCTTGTAACTACGCACTGCATTAATTCAAATTCTAAGACTTACCACGGAGACGGATGGGTAACCTCAGGTCTAATTGTATATGCAGATAGTATTGTTCATCACTTAATTGAAGGAGATACCGTGATGACATACAGACACCCGATTTTTGATGAAAATGGAGCAGAAGGTAACTATCATTTAAAAGATGGTGAGCCTATGAAGTCTGGTTACATTGCATTGCAATCCGAAAGTAATCCTGTAGAATTCAGAAATGTGAGGATCAAGAGGTTGAAATAACGGATATTAGCATTGGTTGAAATTAGAATCACATCCTATTAGCACATTTGACGATCCCAACTATTTACTCAGATGCACTGACTGCTCATTAACCTATATAATGTATTAGAATGTTCTTATTTTAGATCATTATTCTTGGTTTCAGATCTATTTGGCTTTGTAGGCCATTAATAGAATTTCTGGACCTAAAAGGTTATATATGCGGATCCATTATTTGCGAAAATATTCAATGGTCTTAATGTTCATGTTGTTTTGCTGTTCATCGACATTTAGTCAGAAGGACAGGGAAATAGGGTTGATGGTTCAAGAATACTTGCAGGAGGATGTTGCTCAGAAAAAATACGATCTCATTCAAAGTTTGATGGAAGCTGATGCGCTACTTTCTTTGAATGAAGCAAAACAGCTCTCATTTTCCTTGAAAACAGCTGCGGAGGAGCAAAACCAACCGTTATTAAATGTTTTTGGAGATTTGATTCTAGCAGATGTGTTTTTCTATAAAAATCAGTTAGACAGTGCTATTTATTATTACGTTAATCAGGCTTTATCAGCAGAAATAGAGTCAGAAGCGATGTTGGCAGGCTTTGGATATGGGAATGCTGCATATTGTTTAGAAGCTAAGGGGCAGCTAGGAGAAGCTCTTTTATATCGTAACAAAGCAAAATCTCTGGCCCCGCTTTCAGGAGATGACAGAGTAATTGCAGATGCCTATTTTAATATCGGAAATCTCTACAGCAAATTTAATGAAATAGATAGCTCAAGTCTTTACCTCAAAAAAACGATTGAGCTGGATCGAAAAGTTAATAATATGCAAGGAATGGTCCATAATATTACTTTTTTGATCAATCAGTACATCAAAGGAGATAATTTTGAAGAAGCAAAATTACTTTGTGAGGAATGTGTCAGAGAAAGTGAGAATATTGCTTATAAACGTGGACTTGCAACTTGTTATCATTTATTCTCAATAGTAAATCAGAAAACCAATAAATTTGAAGAGAGCTTAAGTAACATCAATAAAGCCATCAAAATCGATCAAGAAAGAAATGACGCGACCAGAATGGGGCAACTTCTCATGACAAAAGCGGAAATTTATGAAAGCCTCAATCCTCAGGAAGCAGTAGAACTTTATAAACAATCTATTTACTCGAATAAATCAAACGATAATATTAAAGGCCAATGTGCTGCAATTCTAGACCTCGCAAATTATTATTACAAATTAAATGACTTTGAAAATTGCGAAATTAAGCTGGAAGAAGTAGCTCAATTGATTAAAGATTTTGATATCCAAAATATTGAAGTAGACTACTTGGATTTGAAATACGAATTATTGAAAAAGCAAGGACAACTCTCCAGCGCCAACAATATTCTTGAAAGGAAAAACAGGCTGATGCAGTCTAAAATGGAGGATTTAATTACGAATCAGACTTCTCAGTTGTCTTCTGGTTTTGATTTGTATAAAGTAGAGAAGGAATTAGATAGGTTAGCATTAGAACATGAGATTAGTCAATTAAGAGACCAAAGAAAAAAGAATATATATATCCTGCTGGGGTTGAGTTTTCTGTTTACAACGTTAATTGCCTATTTCGCATTTCAAAATCAAAAAAACAAAAATGCAGTCCTTCGAAAAAATACAGAAGAAGAAAAGCTTAAATTGAATTATCTGGTACTTGAGAAGGAAATGGATGCCTTACGTTCACAAATGAATCCACATTTTTTGTTCAATAGCCTTAATAGTATCAATGATTACATCATGCATTCTAATCCAAAGTTAGCCTCTAACTACTTGGCGAAATTTTCCAAATTAATGCGGACCATTTTAAATAATTCGAAAAATAAGTTCGTATCACTGGACGATGAATTAAAAGCCATCTCATTGTATTTGGAAATGGAGAAATTGAGGTTTAAGGACAAATTTGATTTTGAGATAAGTTTGCCGGATGAAGATCATTTAGGTCAATTTTTAATCCCATCCATGTTGATACAGCCATATGTTGAAAATGCAGTCAAGCATGGTATGATGCATTCAGAAACGAAAGGCTTTATCTTAGTTAAACTTGTACTGTTGGACAACGGGCGTCTGGAAATTACAGTGAAAGACAATGGCATTGGAAGAGCAAATGCTGCACTTTTGAAGCAGGCAAAAGACCCGAAGAGAAAATCATTAGGCCATGAAATCACTAATAGCAGAATAGAGCTTTTAAATCAGATTTATAATGTGGACGCTAAGTTAAACTACCGAGATCTTGAAAATCCCACGGGCACTGAAGTAATTATATCATTAACACCAATTTCGAAACACCAGCAAAATGCAAAAAGTTAGAGCACTTATTATAGATGATGAGGATCACTGCAGATCTACTTTGGCCAAACAAATTGAATGGTATTGCCCACAAGTGGATGTTGTCGGCGAAGGGAAATCTGCTTCGGAAGCAAGAATCTTAATCAAGGACTTGGATCCGGATTTGGTTTTTCTTGATATTGAAATGCCTTCAGAGTCAGGCTTTGACTTATTGAAAAGTCTAGATAGAATCAAGTTCAAATTGATATTTACAACAGCCTTCGATGAATATGCTTTAGAAGCTTTTAAGGTCAATGCTATCGCCTACTTGTTGAAACCTATTGAAGGTCAAGAATTAGCTGATGCCCTAGAAAAAATTACTGTAGAAAAACAGGATGAAGTTGGTCAAAGGCTTGAATCGCTGATGAAATTTTTAGCAGAAAAGGACCATATAAAGAAGGTGGCTTTGCCAGTTTTGGAAGGATTGCAATTTGTACTTATTGATGACATCGTAAGAGGGGAGGCGAGCGGAAATTATAGCACTGTATATATGAAAAATGGGTCGAGTTTATTCATTTCTAAAACCTTGAAGTACATTTTAGAAGCTATTAATCACTCTAAGTTTATTCGTGTTCATCAATCTCACTTTATAAATATGGATTACATACATAAATATATCCGAGGTAAAAACGGTCAGATTATTTTGGATAATGGAACAGCCATTCCAGTAAGTCGATCTAAGAAGGATGAGTTTTTAGATTTGTTTTAATTTGTGAACGCCATATTTAGGTGTCAATTTTCAGAATAAGAAGTCAAATGACCTAACTACACATTAGGTCTTTAATAACAAATTGTTTGATCATATTTTAGAAGAAATTCTTTTAAAATATTTATGTTATGACACTCAGCAAATCATTATTCACACTTCTACTCAGTCTTTTTATGGCCAGCCAATTGTGTTCGCAAGTTTATATTAATAGGAATAGTCCAGTTACAAGTTCAGAAGTTTTTGGAATGAGTAGAACGATATCTGGAGGTATATTAGCCAATAAGTTTGGAGGGATGTATATCGAAACAAATGGTGCAAGTAATGGTAAGCCATTTTATGGTTATGCGATAAACAATACGGTGAAAGCCTATAATTATTTTGACGGAGGAGATAATGGAGTGCATTTATATAATGGAAAGTTATTATTGTCAATGTGGCCAGACTCTCTGCAATATGATTTAGGGGATGATGTGAGACTTTTTTATGATGGTGCCAAATTAGAGTTTGGTAAAAATGGAAATACATTTCTTGGCAAGGGAGTAACACCACAGGATGTTTCTACAAATATTGCCAATTCGGTTTTTGGATGGCTTGCTGGTGCTCAGCTAGAATCCGGCGTTAACAACACATTAATAGGATTCAGAAGTGGTGAAAAAATCTCTGGAGGTGACTGGAATACGATTATTGGTTCTGAAAGTGCGAATTTATTAACGTCAGGATTTAGGAATACAATGATTGGATATCGGGCAGGCTGGAATGCTAGTGGTACGGGTTCAGGAAATGTATTTATTGGAAATCGGGCAGGAGAGGGCAGTCGGAGCAGTAATAGATTAATCATTTCAAATTCAGAAACAACAACACCGTTGATAGATGGGGATTTTGATGACCCAGAATTGAAAATAAATGGAGACGCGAGGGTAGAAGGGGAGACGGTTCTAAATGGAGAAACAACAGTTAATGGTAATATAGGTGTGATCGGTCAGTCTTTTCAGCAATCTTCTATTTTAAATGGAACCTCTCCATTTATAGATTTTAAGCCAGGAGGTAATTCAAAGTTTTATATCCAATACAAGCCTAGTGGTGACGAGTTTATTATTCATCGAACGGGACATGGAGATGTAATGCGTATAAAAAATGATGGAAGTATTTATATTCCGGACTTAGCGGGCAGTTCAGCAGGTGAAGTTGGAGTAAATGCTTCAGGTAAGTTGTATAAAAATGATTACCCAACTGAATATGAATATTATTTCCTTGAAGAGCTAAATACACCTTTTGCGTCTGATGCGAATATGATCGTTGCTAAAGATTTAAGAGAAGGAGATCTATTGACTCAAATGGTTATTCGTTCACAATGGAGTTATGTTCCTATTAGCGAAAATCCTACTGCTGTTGCTTTTTACAAAATGAACAAAGTAACCAGAGTGGCTGAACAAATTGGGGTCATCGATGATCTTCCGAATACAACACACAATCAAGAATTCTCAACAAGCATTAATCACATTGTAGATACTGATTCTAATATGTATTATTTCTTAGTTCATGAGGATTCTAGATATACTTATCTGAAGTTGATAAAATAGGGATTTAGAAGGAGGTTTTTGTTGGAGAGAAAAAGAGTGCATTCATCATCTATTGAATTGTAGATGATGAATGCTAGATTTTATTAGTTTAAATTTAAATATGGTTCAAGCAATTCGCTATTTAGCACATTCAAAATACCTTTTTCGTAATCTTTAGCTAGACGTTCTGTTTTGATTCTTGATTTTGCAGAGGATTTGTTATACGTTATTGATGCCCAGTTTTCATTTACATCAATGATTTTTACATTAATTTTCATTTGTAGAATTTAAAAGTTAAAAAAAAGATTGAACAAAATTCACCCTGATGAAAAAAAATAGCACAGAACGCTAAAAAAGGGAAAAGATGCAAGTTTCCTGAAATATTCAGGTGTACATATTTGTTACAACTATATCAACTGAAATAGAAGCGTTTAAGTTCCTTGGTTATTGGAAATTTAGAATAATCTTCAATTTAGATAAATTATAGTGAACGTTTTCCTACTTTCGTTGGTTAATGTAAGGGCTTTAAAGAAAGTTTTTTATTATTTGAAATATGGGGCTGAATGGTATCGACAGGAAGGTTGATCAGTTAGTAAGCATGCAGGGGAAAGATTGTTCACTCCTTAAAAATGACAATCAAACCATAATTGGCGAAAATAGATTCGCATTAGCGGCATAATCTAGGATTATAAAGCTTTTTGGGGACTACGTTTGATGTCTGATACACAACGTACATTCCCCATCAAACCGAATTCAGGCTAGGAGTTAGTTTCGCTTTGGATTAATTCCGAAATTAAAGAAGATAAGCTGAGGGCAAGGTTGCTTGTACATCTACCCGAGGATTAAAATTAAAGTATAAGCTAAGCATGTAGAAGGCTCTCTGAGGCTTTGTCTGGACCTGGGTTCGAATCCCAGCAGCTCCACCAGGGAATCAAATTATTGATTTCAAATACGAATGGCGAATTAAATCCAAGCTTGCTTGGAAATTTAATTCGCCATTCGTATTTCAACGCTGTTGCGTTGAATAAAGAAATCAATAATTTGATTTTAATCTTCGGGAGTACTTGGGATCAACGGAACGAAGTGGAGTTAATCCTAAGCTTGAAAATTTAATTCGCCATTTGTGTTTCAACACTATGGTGTTGAATAAAGAAATCAAAAATTTGATCTTAATCTTCGGGAGTACTTGGGATCAACGGAACGAAGTGGAGTTAATCCTAAGCTTGAAAATTTAATTCGCCATTTGTGTTTCAACGCTGTTGCGTTGAATAAAGAAATCAATAATTTGATTTTAAT
>NZ_JAJNKA010000024.1 GCF_021533215.1 Portibacter lacus
AAACACAGGTAATATAAAGTAGTTTAAAAGTAACTATACTTTAAAGATTTTATTTAAACCCGGTCAACGTTATTCAGGCATATACACACTATCCACTATCCACTATCCACTATCCACTATCCACTAAATAAAAAAACCGTTTCCCAATCATTATTGGAAAACGGTCAATTTCAATAAGTAATGTGCCTAAAACCTTAAAACCAAATAACTCTTATGAAGAGTAATTTTTTCTTTCGTCTGGAGTACTTGAGCGTTACATTGAAAACCTAAACGGCAATCTAGGTTTTCAAATGTAATATCTAACCAAACTCATTTGTAGATTTAGAAAGCATTCAAGCTTGCAAAATCCCTAATTAATATCTTACTAGGTTTTCTTGATGAAAAATGAATTAAACTATCTTTCTTTAACTCACCTAAAACTCTTGCTACGGTCTGTCTAGAAGTATCTGTAAGAAAAGCTATCTCCTTATGTGACATCCCATGATTTATTAAAAGCTCATCAAGCCCTATTTTTATTCCTCTGTTTTTTCCAGTATTAACTATAAAGTCTACGATTCTAGCTTTAGCTTTCTTGAAAATGAAATTCTCCATTCTCTTCTCAAGTGCGTTTAACCTCGTTACTACTAAATTAATTACACTGTTAGCAAACCTCTGATTGTGAAGTAGTAACTTTTGGAAATCATCCTTCCTAATCATCAATAAACTGATCGTTCCTTTCATTACCTCAGCAAACTCTTTTCGAGTATTCACCGATGTAAATATGTTCTCACCAAATACATCCGACGCATGAACGATATCCTTTATCAATATTTTTCCGCATGAAGAAGTAATCCCTAATTTCGCACTTCCATCAGTCACAAAATATACATGTGAACCATCTTCTCCTTCTCTATAAATCGTCTCTCCTTTGAAAAAACTCTTCTCCGTTATTTTTCCTGACAACCATTCCAATTCTTTATCAGAACATTCACTTAAAATTGGAAATTCTCTCAACGTCTCAATCATATTATTGTGTTGCATCTAATTGTTAAAATTTTAGCGTTAGTACATCCATGACGAACCAAATATTTTATACCCCCAAAAAGAAAATAAAAATTTATTATTTTTTTTATCTCCCTTGTGAATGACTGTGTTTGTTGGGAATTCTTAGCCTAATTTATTTTATGAAAATAAATAAATGCCAAGATGAAGAATTTTGTGATAAGATATTTAGGGGTACTCCAACTGTGGTTTGACCTATAGTATAACAATCAGATTAGGATGCTTAAGAGGAGCTTGTGCTTAAATACGAGAAAAAAACTCTCGTACTCAAGTACGAAGTCCATTAGGAAGGAAAGTAAAACAAGATTAAGATGTCTAAAAGGACCTTGGGTTTAACCCGAGATTGTGAGGTAATTTCATACTCAAGTACGCGGTCCATTGACATTATAAATGGCAAGATTTCTTTTAAAATAGTTTTCTCTAGACGTCCTCTACCGTTACGCCCTTCCAGAAAGCAACCCTGTCTTTGATTACTTTTGCTGCATCAGATGGATCTGCATAATACCATACAGCATCTTTATTTTCCGATCCATTTACATTAAGGGTGTAGTAATTTGCTGTTCCTTTCCAAGGGCAGTAGGATGTCGTCTCACTTTCCTTTAATAAGTCCTTTTTTACAGACGAAATAGGAAAGTAATAGTTATTCTCAATGTTTGCTAAGTCATCACTTTCTGCAATCACTTCTCCGTTCCAAATAGCTCTTTTTTTCATTTTTCAATGTTTATTTATTACTCAAACATTGCATGAATGCATAATGTTTCATCCATGCTTAAAACATTGACCTAGAAAAACCGACTTGTCTTACACCTTACTTTCTAACTAATAACTTACGTCTTTCCGGACCTGTAGAAACCATAGTGATTTTTGTCCCTAACATCTTCTCTAATTGATCTACATAGTCTTTAGCGATACTTGGTAGCTGATCATAAGACTCCACGTCATCAAGAGATGTATTCCATCCTTTGATTTCTGTATAATTAGTCTCAATTCCTTTCATATTTAGGTCATATGGAAGCTGAGTCGTTTCTGTACCTTCTACTTTGTAAGATTCGCACACATTAATCGTTTCGAACTCATCAAGAACATCTAGTTTTGTCACAACGATTTGCGTCACACCATTTAACATGACTGTATAATTCAACTGAGGAATATCATTCCATCCACATCTTCTCGGACGGCCAGTAGTAGCGCCAAACTCATGTCCTAATCTTCTTAATTTTTCTCCAGTTTCATCCTCTAACTCAGTAGGGAAAGGTCCTGATCCAACTCTTGTGCAGTAAGCTTTCACGATTCCGATAACTTCTCCGATCTGCTGTGGTGCAATACCTAGACCAGTACAAACTCCCGCAGTAATTGTATTCGATGAAGTTACGAAAGGATAAGTTCCGAAGTCAATATCTAACATAGACCCTTGTGCTCCTTCTGCCAAAATTTTCTTTCCACTTTTAATGGCCTCATTGACAAAGTATTCGCAATCGATCGTAGGTATCTCTTTTAATTTCTCAATACACTGAAACCAAGCTTCTTCCTCTTCTTCTATATTGAAATCGATCGTTGGGTATCCTTGAAGAAGACCCATGTGCTTTTCTTTCAAAGCATTGTATTTATTCTTAAAGTCTGGTGCAAATAAATCTCCCACTCTTAAGCCATTTCTTCCAGTCTTATCCATGTAAGTAGGTCCGATTCCTTTCAAAGTAGAACCGATCTTTTCCTTACCTTTCGAAGCCTCTGATGCAGCATCTAACCATCTGTGAGTAGGAACAATTAAGTGCGCTTTCTTAGCTATAAATAGATTTTCTTTATATTGAATAGATGCCGAATCTAACTTATTCAACTCTTTCTGAAATGTGATCGGGTCGATAACAACACCATTTCCGATAACATTCTTGATATGACTTCTGAAAATACCAGATGGGATGGTATGCAACACGTATTTCGTTGATCCAATAACGATGGTGTGACCAGCATTAGGTCCACCTTGAAATCTACAAACAAGGTCATACTTATCTGCTAAATAATCTACGATTTTCCCTTTTCCTTCATCTCCCCATTGTAATCCTAATAAAACATCTACTGCCATTCTATTTTTTATAAGTTGGTTATGATACAGCTGTCTAGGTTGCTGTAAAGTTTAAAGCGTAAAAATAGGAAACTGCTTGGGATAAAAACCCATTCTGGAGATTAATTTATATTTTTTTTAATATGTATTCAAATGTGTCATGAAGGATGCTAAGGACGCACAATAATCATAAATTATATTGGTATCAAATTTTATATGGATTTCTTTTCTGTATTTCTTCAAAAAAAGGTGAAGAAATCAGATTAAAGGTGCCAACTAATTATTACTAGATTACTGAATGATTAGTATCCTACAATTAGCAATGTATTGTAATTAAATTCATTAGCAGCAAAAAAGACCCTAAGGAATTGTTTCAATTTATAGTCAAGTTGATGTCTGCTTGAAAATATATTAAAAGATGATTGCCAGACTTTACTAAGATCGAGAATTAATGTAATGACTAGTTATTGTTTTTATACTCGCAGTCACTTTCACATTTACCATATAAATTTAAAGAGTGGTGAGTGATCGTGAATTTCATAAGGTCGCCCATCATTGATTTTATTTGCTGGATTCTAGGGTCACAAAACTCAAGTACTTTGCCACAGTCTACACAGATGATGTGGTCGTGTTGCTTAAAGCCGTAGGACTTTTCATATTGGGCTAGATTCTTACCGAATTGGTGCTTGGTGACCAAGTCACAGACAACCAAGAGCTCAAGCGTATTGTACACAGTGGCTCTACTTACTCGATAATTCTGGTTCTTCATGTGAATATATAAGGCTTCCGCATCGAAATGATCCGTTCTTCTGTATATCTCCTCCAAAATAGCATACCGTTCCGGAGTTTTTCGAAGCTTATTTTTTTCTAAGTGGGCTGAAAAAATTGTTTTTACTTCTTTGATGATTTCGTCTAAGTACGTCGCTTCTACATTCATGAATTATATGACTTATCTACTCTTGTAACACTCGAAACGCCATCTAGTTGTTGGAGTGAATGAACAGCTTGATTTAATTGATTTTTATTGGCAACAAATAAACCCACTTTCCCTTCGAAATAGCCTTCTGCGCCTTCTATAGAAAATGATCTAATATTTAAACCTAAAAAAGAAGAGATTTGTTCCGTGATTTTTTGAATGACTCCAGGGCCTGAATCCACACCGGTTACAATTAGATCCACTACAAAGTTAGAATTAGACCCACCTGACCACTCGGCTTTCATCACCCGATAACCATAATTAGCGAGCATATTAGTTGCATTCGGGCAATTAGTTCTATGGATTTTCATTCCACCGGTAGCACTTAGAAATGCAAAAATATTATCACCTTGGACTGGGTTGCAACAGGAGGACAGTGTGTATTTATACATGTCAGCAGGCTCACCATTGATCAGGATTTTCTGCTGATTATCATCTTGTCTTCGCGGTCTTTTCTTCTCTTTCTCTTCTGCTTCAGACACCGCTTCAGAAATGATGTCTTCTACTTTTTTCTCGATCAATTTTTGACCATGAACATCAAATAGCTTAAGGTCTAATAAGTTAATATCTTCTCTGAAAATTCCATAGTATAGGTCCACTCTACTTTTGTATCCGAAATATTTCACAAGCATGTCAATATTAAGCTCAAAGTCAGCCTTCATATTTTTCAACTTACGCATCAAGGTTTCTTTACCGAATTCACCTTGTTTACGTCGTTCTTCTTTCATCGAAGACCTAATTTTAGATCTTGCTTTTCCGGTGACCACCATCTTAAGCCAGTTCTCATTAGGCTTTTGGCTTTTATTCGTGGTAACATGAACTTGGTCTCCGTTCGAAAGCTTATATCCCATAGGGACTAGCTTATTATTGACTTTTATGGCAGTGGCATTATATCCTACATCTGTATGGATATCGAATGCGAAATCTAGTGCTGTCGCTCCTTTAGGTAGAATACGCATATCACCTTTCGGAGTAAAAGCGTAAATTTCCTCAGAAAATAGATTCGTTTTGAAATCATTAATGAATTCAAGAGCTGTGTTTCCTGACGTATCAAGCAAGTGTCGGATACCATCTAACCATTGATCATATACGGAATCAGAATCTTTAACCCCTTTGTATTTCCAGTGTGCCGCGAATCCTCGTTCAGCGATTTCATCCATTCTTTCTGATCGAATCTGAACTTCTACAAAACGACCTTTCGGTCCGATCACGGTGGTGTGTAAAGATTCGTACCCATTACTTTTTGGGGTAGTTACCCAGTCTTTAAGTCGCTCTGGAATAGGGAGGTAGATATCCGTAATCTCAGAATAGATCTGCCAACAACCGCTTTTTTCTTTTTTAATATCTGTGTCAATGATCACCCTTACTGCAAAGATATCGTAGATCTCATGAAGAGGGACTCTCTTTTTTCGAATTTTATTAGCGATGGAAGAAATAGATTTCACTCTTCCTGTAATTCTATAATCGAAATCCATTTCGTCGAATTTCGGTTTTAATGGTTTCACAAACTCATTAATGTATTTCTGTCTATTTCTTTTCGAATCTACAAGTTCCTTTTCTATTTCTGCGTACAGTTCAGGCTCAGTGATTTTCAAGCATAGGTCTTGAAACTCAGTTTTTACATTATATAACCCAAGTCTATGTGCTAATGGAGCGTATATAAAGCTCGTTTCAGCTGCAATTTTTAATTGTTTATGCTGAGGCATCGAACCAATAGTCCTTAGATTGTGAATTCGATCGGCCATCTTGATAAGGACAACTCTTACATCCTCTACAAGTGTGCTTAGCACTTTCTTGAAATTTTCAGCTTGTGGACTTTCTACATTGTATAATCCATCTAACTTGGTAAGTCCATCTACTATGGTTCGGATTTTCGGTCCGAACATTTTATCTATTTCTTCGATGGTAACTGGAGTGTCCTCTACAACATCATGCAATAATGCGCTGATCACTGCGGTAGGACCTAGGCCAATTTCCTCAGCACATATTCGAGCGACCTCAATAGGGTGGAGAACATAAGGTTCTCCAGACTTCCTACGCTGACTACTATGCGCTGAGACGGCAAGCTTGTATGCTTTGTCCAAGTGAATTTTGTCTTCATCAGTTAAAGAGTTGACAATAGACTTCCTCAGCTTATTATAAGCTTTGCGAATCGTCTTTAATTCGGTTTCATTTATAGCTGTAGCGGTTCCCATTAATCGTAAAAATCCTAAATAATTAAGTTCGAATATATATTAATAACATGAAACAAATGATAGAAATTCCAAGTCAGTATAATATTTTTTAGCAAAACTACTCTGCATGCATTGAAATTTATAAAAAGATATTATCTTTGCCATCCCTTAGCGATAATGTTGCTAAGTTAATTGAAGTTATCAGGTGAAACAATCCTGAATTTGCGGGCGTGGTGGAATTGGTAGACACGCTAGACTTAGGATCTAGTGCCGCGAGGTGTGGGAGTTCGAGTCTCCCCGCCCGCACTTCTTTTTTAATACACTTTCTTGTCAACGGATCTTGACATCTATTTAATTTTACTAAATTATGAATATAACTAAAAATGAAATTGATGCATTAAACGCATCGCTTCATATCACTATTGAACCGTCTGATTACGAAGAAAAGTTTAAAGATGAACTTAATAAGTACAGAGGTAAAGCTTCCCTAAAGGGATTTCGTAAAGGAAAAACGCCAATAGCTACGATCAAGAAAATGTATGGTAAAGCAATTCTTGCTGAAACGATCAATAATATTCTTGGTGAAACACTGAATACTTATCTGACTGAAGAGAAAATTGAAACTTTAGGTCAACCTATCCCAACAGAAGATACGGAAGTAACTCATTTTGATGTTAAGAACTTAGGTGATTACAAGTTTGATTTCGACTTAGGAATCGCGCCTCAGTTTGAAGTAGCTGGAATGGATGATGGAATAGAAAAGAAAGTGGTGGAAGTTGCAGAAGAATCTGTAACGGAGGAATTTGAATTAGCTCGAAAAAGATTCGGTGGTGAAATATTCCCTGAAGATGATATCGAAGACAATGACCTATTAACACTAAGTGCAGTTGAACTGGATGGAGACAAAGTGAAGAAGAAAGGTTGGGAAACTGGATTTCAGATCTTAGTGAAAGATTTGGAAGATTCAGTTAAAGAAGAAGTTCTTAAATTGAAGAAAGGCGGGAAATTCAAATTTAACATCAGAAGCGTAGAGAAAGATAAAGACGAAAAGCACGTTAATAAGTATCTATTAAATTTAGATGAAGATGAGGAGAAAGAAATAGGAGATATGTTCGAAGGAACTATCGACAAAGTTTCTAGAATCTCACCTGCTGAAATTAATCAAGAGTTTTTTGACAAATATACTGGTCAAGAAGGGGCAGAAACTTCAGAAGAAGAAATAAGAGCTAAGATTAGAGCAAATATTGAAGAACACTATAATACTCAGACGAAGAACTTAATGTTCAAGGAGATTATGGATCACTTAATGGAGGCTAATAAAATAGAACTTCCGAATGCTTTCTTAAAGAGATGGTTGAAATTAAGCAATGAAAATGCAACTGATGAAGTTATAGAAGCGGAATTCGAAGCGTTTTCTCAGAATCTTAAGTGGAATCTAATTAAGAGTAAGTTAGAAGCAAAGTACGAGATAGAAGTATTGCCGGAAGATATTAAAGAAGGATTTAAGAAAAGAATTGCTGGATATTTCGGAGGAAATCCTCAAGGAATAGATCTTGATCAGATGGCTGAGTCTATGATGAAAAATCAAGAGCAATTTAGACAAGTATTTGAAGAAGAAAAGGCTGAGAAGTTATTTCAAGCCATTTCTGCTGATATGAATATCGTTGAAAACCCTATTTCTCTGGATGAATTCAAGGAATTGGTCAAAAAAGTTAACGAAGAGGCGGCATAAATTGCATTATTTTTAATCCTTATTGAGATCTTGCTGTTATATTGGCAAATAAAATAAAAAAATTATGTACGATAAGAATGAATTTTTAAAATATGCAACCAAGCATTTAGGCATGGGTAGGATGCATGTTGAAAAATATATGAACACATCAGTGCCTAATATTCAAGGATTTACACCACAAGTTATCGAAGAGCGTCAAATGAACGTTGTAGGTATGGATGTATTTTCAAGGTTAATGATGGATAGAATCATTTTCATGGGCGTTCCAGTAAATGATTACGTTGCGAACGTTATTCAAGCACAATTACTGTTTCTTGAGTCTACCGATCCAAAGAGAGATATTCAGATGTTTATAAATAGTCCTGGAGGATCAGTGATAGCTGGTATGGGGATATATGATACAATGCAATATGTTTCTCCAGATGTAGGGACTATATGTACAGGTCTTGCTGCTTCTATGGGTGCAGTTTTATTGACTGCTGGAACAAAAGGTAAAAGAACTTGTTTACCACATTCAAGAGTTATGATTCACCAGCCATCTGGAGGAATGCAAGGGCAGTTTTCTGATATGGAGATTTCATATAATTTGATTAAAGATTTAAGACAAGAACTGTATGATATCTTAGCGAAACATTCAGGAAAGTCATTCGAAGATATAGAGAAAGATAGTGATAGAGATAAGTGGATGACTGCAACGGAAGCGAGAGATTATGGTTTAGTGGATGAAGTTTTAGATCGTTCTAAAGAAAAAGAAGCTTAAAAAAAATTGGTAATGAAGAGTCAGGGAGATAATTATAAATGTTCATTTTGCGGAAGAGATAAGGGTGATGCTTTAATCCTAATTGCTGGATTAGAAGGTCACATATGTGAAGTATGTGTTGAGCAAGCTCATGATATGATAAAGGATGAGCTTGGGAGTGGAAAAAAGAAAAAATCTTCTGGAGGAAAGTCATTTAATCTTCCTGACAACATTACGCCTGTTCAAATAAAGAATTACTTAGATCATTATATTATCGGTCAGACTGACGCAAAGCGTTACTTATCTGTTGCGGTTTACAACCACTACAAAAGATTGAACCAGAAGGTAATAGATGATATCGAAGTAGAAAAAAGTAATATCTTATTCGTTGGTCAAACTGGTACTGGTAAGACCTTATTAGCGAAGACGATCGCTAAGTTTCTAGATGTTCCGTTCGCGATTGTAGATGCTACTGTTTTTACAGAAGCAGGTTATGTAGGTGAAGATGTGGAATCTATGTTGAGCAGATTATTGCAAAACTGCGATTTCGATGTTGAAGCTGCAGAGAAAGGAATTGTATACATCGATGAGATCGATAAGATCGCACGTAAAAGTGATAATCCGTCGATTACAAGAGACGTTTCAGGAGAAGGTGTACAACAAGCAATGTTAAAGATGCTCGAAGGTACAGAAGTAAATGTTCCGCCTCAAGGAGGTAGAAAGCATCCTGAACAAAAAATGATTAAAGTTAATACTAAGGATATCCTCTTTATTTGTGGAGGTGCCTTTAGTAAAATTGAGAATCATATCGCTAGAAGAATGAACACTCAAGTGATAGGATTCAATAAGACAGAAGATCAAAGAATCGAGCAGCATGAATTGTTAGAGTATGTTAATCACAGCGATCTGAAGAGTTTTGGATTAATTCCAGAATTGATAGGTCGTTTACCTGTTTTAACATTCCTAAGACCGCTTGATAAAGAAACGCTCATTCGTATCATGCAGGAACCTAAGAATGCATTGATTAAGCAATATCATAAGTTATTTGAATTAGAAGGTATCAACCTGATATTCGAAGATGAAGCTTTAGATTATATTGCTGATAAAGCGCTTGAATTCGAACTGGGAGCTAGAGGGTTAAGATCTATTTGTGAAGCGATCCTAACAGACGCGATGTTCGAACTACCTTCTAAGCGAGGTGAAGTGGATGAATTTATCGTTAGCCGTGAATATGCTGAAGAGAAATTATCCAAGTCTAAGTTGAACAAACTTAAGGCGGCTTAGAAACTTCTAATATTTATTGATGCAGGATAGCAAGTTGCTGTCCATTTCGTTGTACAGTAGAGCTAGACTTGCTATACCGTTTACTTTTCATTATTCTTGATGTGACTTTCCTTATTAATGGATTTCCTTTTTACTTTTATTTCATGAAAAGATATTTCGTTTGGATTCAATATAATGGTACCCGGTTTTCTGGGTGGCAATCTCAGCCGAATGCACCCACCATTCAAGACCTTATAGAATCTAAACTAAGTATGGTTCAAAGAGAAGAAATAAGGGTTGTAGGCTGTGGAAGAACAGACGCAGGCGTTCATGCTTCCGATTATGTGTTCCACTTTGACGGACTGATAGAAGATGTAGATCATCTAATCTTTAAGTTGAATAGAATGCTAGGAAAAGATGTTGCGGTGATTAAGATCCGAGAGGTATTACCCACAGCACATGCAAGATTTGATGCCATTAAAAGATCTTATGGCTATCATATATCTCAGGTGAAGAATCCATTCAAAACGGAAGTAAGCTATCATAATCTTTATGTTTTTCAGAAAGACCTAGAAATCCTAAATAGAGTAGCTGCAGAGTTTCTTAAGCATGACGATTTCTTTCCATACTGCAAGTCCAATTCAGACGTAAACAACACAAAGTGTCATATTTATCGAAGTGAATGGGAAATACACAATGGCGAATTAATCTTCCATGTGGAAGCGAACCGCTTTCTGCGCGGCATGGTACGACTGCTGGTCGGTAGCTGTTTGAATGTTGCTAACGGGAAGCTAAGCATTGACGAAATCAAAGATGCCTTTAACAATCAAAGAAGACTGAGCAAGGATCTAAGCGTTCCCGCTCATGGTCTTTTCCTCAACAAAATTACTTACCCAGATGATTTATTCGTATAAAGGGAAATTATGCATATATGCATTGATTTCCTTTTTAACGCTTAATTGAACTTCTTCGTTATCAATATTAGTAACGATCTGATCTATCCAGTCAACTGTTTTAATGCAATCAGCTTCTTTAAAACCTCTTGTAGTGATGGCTGCAGTTCCTACTCTGATACCAGAAGTGACGAAAGGACTCTTATCGTCGAAAGGAACCATGTTTTTATTAACCGTAATATCCGCTTTTACAAGTGCTTGCTCTGTAGCTTTACCTGTTACATTTTTCGATCTAAGATCGATTAGCATTAAGTGATTATCTGTTCCACCTGAAATTAAGTCGTAACCTTTCGCAACGAATGCTTTAGCCATTGCCTGAGCATTATCGATCACCTGCTGACCATATACTTTAAACGATGGATCCAATACTTCTTGGAAAGCTATGGCTTTTGCTGCGATCACATGTTCTAATGGTCCTCCTTGCATACCTGGAAAAACGCCACTATTAAGAATAGAAGACATTTTGATAATGGTCCCTTTCTTAGTCGTTCTGCCCCATGGATTATCAAAGTTTTCACCCATCATGATAATTCCACCTCTAGGACCTCTCAAGGTCTTATGTGTAGTAGAACTAACAATGTGACAGTAAGGCATCGGATCATTTAGATGCTTTCCTGCGATTAAACCTGCTGGATGTGCAATATCTGCTAGCAGAATAGCGCCTACAGAATCTGCAATCGCTCTAAATCTCGCATAATCCCAATCTCTAGCGTAAGCCGAAGCACCACACACGATTAATTTAGGTTGTTCCTTCTTAGCAATCGCTTCGACCTTATCCATATCGATAAGACCTGTTTCTTTTTCTACGCCATAGAAAAATGGACGGTATACCTTCCCTGAAAAATTCACCGGAGAACCATGAGATAAATGTCCACCATGAGAAAGATCAAATCCAAGTATTTTATCGCCAGCTTCTAAGCAAGCTAAGAAAATCGCAGCATTTGCTTGTGCTCCAGAGTGAGGCTGCACATTAGCATAGGAAGCTCCGAATATTTCTTTAAGCCGATCTATTGCAATATTTTCTATTTTATCAACAACTTCACATCCTCCGTAGTATCTCTTTCCAGGATATCCTTCAGCGTACTTATTCGTAAGGCAAGTGCCCATAGCTTTTAGTACGTTAGCAGAAGTAAAATTTTCAGAGGCGATTAATTCTATACCTTCTCTTTGTCTTGTAAGTTCGTCGTTGATTAAGTCAAATATTGGATCAGCCATTAAGTCGTTTTTTATTGGAAAGTGCAAATGTAAATTTAATCCTTTAAAGATTAAAGTTTATGGATTATAGTTTTGCAAAGAAGGAAGTAAACTTAGGTTTTTTTAATGGTCAATGTTTTTCGCTTATCAAGCGATATAGCAGAGGAGAAAGTAAAGGTAGTAATGCTACGAAGCGTTGAATCAAAGGATCTTAGAGATGAAAGTATTCTGATTATCTGGAGAGCTGTGAGGTGAATAGCAGAAAATGAGCAATAAAAAAGGGCTTCTCGCATGCGAGAAGCCCCATATTTTATCATTAAGACTAAGAATTATTGATTAACTCCTAATGCTTTTAATGTTTCGAAATCAAGACTTCCGATAGGAAGGTTGTTCTCTCTCTGGAATTTTACTAAAGCAGATTTAGTAGAAGGTCCCATGTCATTATCAGCACCTGCAGGTCCTAAGTTGTAACCTTTAGCGATCAAAGCATTTTGTACTCTTCTTACTAAGTCTGAAGTAATATCACTTTCACAAACAACTTCTCTCCATTCAGTGAATCCACCTTTTTTAACTAATTGTCTCTTAGTTAAAGTTTTGTATTCAGCTGGGATTTCTGTTGTTGTAGTTGAAGCAGGAGAAACTAATTTCTGGAAAGATCTAGTTTCATATTGAGCTGCAACTGCATCAGTGTTAGCTGCTGCTTGATTAGCTAATTTCTTGAATGATCTGTTACTGTATTCAGCAGGAATTTCTACTGTAGTAGCAGTCGCATCGTTAGCTAACTTTTGGAAAGTTCTAGTTTCATACTGAGCAGGAACTTCAGTTGTATTAACTGTAGCATCACTTGCTAATTGTTGGTATGTTCTAGTTTTGTAAGAATTACAATCAGTAACTGCAGTTCCACCGTAAGTGATGAATTCAGTTCTTCTGTTCTTTCTTCTTCCATCAGCAGTGTTGTTAGTAGCAACAGGAGAAGATTCACCCATTCCTTCATAACTTAATCTACTAGCGCTTATTCCGTCAGCAACTAAAGCATCATATACAGCTTTTGCTCTTGCTTGAGATAAAGACTGATTAGCTGCTTCACCACCTTGGTTATCTGTGTGACCTACTAATTTAGCAGTGATCTTAGAATCTTTAGTTAACATATCTTTTAATACACTGATTTCAGCATAAGAAGATTGGTTTAATACTGCAGATCCAGTTTGGAATGTAATGTTATCCAATGTCATTGTTTTTCCACAAGGAACTTCTTCAACTGAAGCATCAGAAGCTAATTGTCTGAAAGTTCTTGTCGTGTACTGTGCAGGAACAGTAACAGATGTAGTTGTTGCATCTTTTACTAATTTCTGGTAAGAAATGGTCTCATATTGAGCTGGCACTTCAGTTTTTGTACTAGTTGCTGGTGAAACTAATTTCTCATGAGTAACTGTACCATATTGTGCAGGAACTTCTACTCTTTCAGTAGTTGCAGGAGAAACTAATTTTTGGTATGATCTAGTTGTGTACTTAGCATCCATTTTGTTAGCTGTAGAGCTAGCAGGAGAAACTAATTTTTGGTACGTTCTAGTCTCATATTGAGCAGGAGCATCTACAGCTTGTGTAGTTGCAGGTGTTACTAATTTCTGGAAAGATCTTGTTTCATACTGAGCAGGAACATCAATTGTTCTTGTACAGTCTGCACCATTATCAGCCCATCCACTATCACAACCAACTCTTACTTGCTTAGAAACAGTTCTGTATTGAGCAGGAACTTCAACTAAACACCATACTAAACAATCTTCAGGATCAGCAGAAAGACAGTTTTTGTCTGCTTTCTTTTTTACCCATTTTGTGTCAGCTGGAGAAATTTCAATTTGCTCAGTAACTGTTTCAAATTTAGCAGGTTTTCTTTCGATTCTGCTTGAAGCTTCTTTAGTTAAAACTTGCTCAGTAACAGTTTCGTACTTTGCAGGAATAACCTTTAAAGTTTGGAAACCGTCCTTTTTAAGAACTTGCTCAGTAACAGTTTCGTATTTCGCTGGAACAGCAGATAATACAGTGTAACCATCTTTTACAAGAACTTGCTCAGTAACTGTTTCGTACTTCGCAGGAATAACTGTTAATTTAGAAGAAGCTTCTTTCGTTAAAACTTGCTCAGTAACTGTTTCATACTTAGCAGGAATAACAGAAATGGTTGAATAACCAGCTTGCTTTAAAACTTGCTCAGTAACTGTTTCGAAAGTAGCAGGAATAACTTTTAAAGTTGTGTATCCTTCTTTCGTTAAAGTTTGCTCAGAAACTGTTTCGAATTTAGCAGGAATTACTCTTAAAGAACCTGTACCTTCTTTAGCTAAGATACGCTCAGAAACTGTTTCGTATTTAGCAGGTGTAACACTTAAAGTGGTTCCAGCCTCTTTAGCTAATACTTGTTCAGAAACTGTTTCAAAAGTTGCTGGTTGAATAGAAATAGAAGAACCTGCTTCTTTAGTAAGAACTTGCTCAGAAACTGTTTCAAAAGTTGCTGGAGCTGTACTTAATTTAGTAGCTGCTTCTTTTCTTAATACTTGTTCGCTTACTGTTTCGTATTGAGCAGGAACAACTGAAACTCTTTGAGAAGCTTCTTTTACAAGAATTTGCTCAGTAACAGTTTCATATTGATCTGCGATTAAACATTTCGCATAACACTTTCCTGGCTCAGCTGGTGGCATATCGTCACCAGGTTGTGCACTAGCCACATAAACGGCTAACAGAAGTAGAGTTGTAAAAATAAAGTTTGTTTTTCTCATAGTAACATAAGAATTTTTAGAAAGTTAGAAATAAAATAGGATTGAACTATTTTTTGTTAAACATAATTTTATCGTGCAATGTGCCTGATTATTGGATCGACTTTGGATAGCAGAGGAAAAACTTTTTTATGGTTTTATTCTGTACCAAGTTGTTGATACCCAATGAAAAAGGTACAATAGTATTGTCTTTAAATAATACTTTAATTTCGTTTTTTGATGTGTTATAAGCTAAATTGCTTTCGGTACCTAAGATGATCAGCTCATTTGCTGTTTCCTCATCAATACTAAAGGCTTTCTGAATCTTAAGACGGATAATTTCTACATCGTCACATTTAAATTCTTCATCTTGCATTCTAATTTGGAATAACTCCCTGTTAATTAGGCCATTGGAAAGAAAATTTAATGTAAAATTACTACTTTTTGTAAACTTTTTAACCAAACTAAAGACATCATAATCATCTATTCTTGCATATTTGGTTAAAATGTCGCTTTGGTTTACTTCGAACGCTCTTTTCGAAATCTTGTTTGTTAAAAAGTAGCCAAAATCCTCATTATAAAATTCATGAACATTAGCTTTAAAATGCTCTTTTACTAGTCCTACGAATCTTGCTAGCATTTGTTCGGAAATAATTGATGTCTTGTGGAGATAAACTTGCCAGTACATCAATTTGCGCGAAAGTATAAATTTTTCGATTGAATAGATGCCCTTTTCCTCAATTAAAAGCTCATCATCCCTAACATTTAACATTTTAATGATCCTATCATAGGATATTACGCCTTCCGCTACTCCTGTAAAATAACTATCTCTGTTCAAATAATCTAATCTATCCATGTCTAATTGACTGGAAACTAATTGATGCAGAAATGCTCGGTGATAATTTCCTTTGAAAATTTCGATGGCTAGATCTAATCTGCCAGGAAAGATTTTATTAAACTCTTCCATGAATGCAAGAGAAATCTCCTCATGAGAAACATCTATAAAATTACCTTCTAGCGCATGTGAAAATGGCCCATGACCGATATCATGGAGTAGAATAGCTATGCTGACGGCTTCTGCTTCTTCTTTAGAAATTTCGATATCTTTCTCCCGCAAGATTGCTAACGCTTGCGTGGTGAGGTGCAAGCTGCCTAACGCATGATGAAATCGGGTGTGTAGCGCTCCAGGATATACGTAATGGGATAGACCCATCTGGCCAATTCTCCGTAATCTCTGAAAGTAGGGATGATTTATTATATCATATAGGATCTCAAATGGAAAACTAATAAATCCGTAGACTGGATCATTGAAAATTTTCTTCTTATTCAATACAGGTAGTTAGTTTAATCAATTATTTATTTCGCAAATTTAGCGCCATAATTTTTAATAATGAGTTATAGGGTAATATATCATAAACTGCAATCGTTTCGAACTTGTTCACTTTTGAACTCAATAAGAAAATAAAAAATACAATATATGTCAGGAATAAAGATACTTTGGGCAGATGATGAGATAGAAATGTTAAAGCCGCAACTTTTTTTTCTAGAGAAGAAAGGTTACGAAGTTGTTACAGTATCTAATGGCTACGATGCTTTAGATGAGCTCAAAGAAAACAATGACATCGATGTCATTTTCCTTGATGAATCTATGCCTGGTATCACTGGGCTTGAAACATTGGCAAAAATAAAAGAAACCTCCCCGAATATTCCAGTAGTAATGATTACGAAGAATGAGGCTGAAAATTTAATGGAAGAAGCCATCGGGTCGCAGATAGACGACTACCTTATTAAGCCTGTTAACCCTAATCAGATCCTACTTACATTGAAAAAAATAGTAGATAACAAGAGGCTTGTTAGTGAGAAAACAGCTTCAGATTATCAGCAAGAATTTAGGAAGATTTTAATGGATATCAATAGTGGTCTGGATGTAGAAGGCTGGGTAGAGACGTATCGAAAAATTATCAACTGGGAGCTGAAATTGGATGAATCTGAAGTAGAGCAAATGATGGATATTCTGTCCATGCAGAAAAATGAAGCGAACAGTGAGTTTTCCAAGTATGTTGTTAGAAACTATGAAAGCTGGCTAAAAGGTGATGGCCCTACAATGTCTAATACGTTAATGCGAAAGAAAGTTTTCCCAATCCTTGAGGAAAATAAACCTACGGTTATGTTACTTCTTGATAACTTGAGATATGACCAATGGAAGATGATAGAACCCATTTTTATGGAGTTATTTAAGAAAGAAGATGAAGATTATTTCTTTTCCATATTACCTACATCCACTCAATACAGTAGGAACGCTATCTTCTCTGGCTTAATGCCACTTGAAATTCAAAAAATGCATCCTGACTGGTGGTTAAATGACAATGAAGAAGGAGGTAAAAATTTAAAGGAAAAAGAACTATTAGAAGATCAGATTAAGCGGGTTATGCGTAAGGATATTAAATCTGAATACATAAAGGTTACGAATACCTATTATGGTAAAATGTTAAATGATAATATTCAGAATTATGTACAGAATGACTTAACAGTAATCGTTTATAACTTTATCGATATGCTATCTCACGCAAGAACAGAAATGGAAGTGCTGAAAGAATTAGTAAGAGATGAAAAAGCATATAGGTCGTTAACCGTTTCTTGGTTTAAGAACTCGCCACTATGGACCGCATTACAGAAAATAGCCGATAAGGATATTCGATTAGTAGTCACTACTGATCACGGTACGATAAGAGTGAACCAACCTTCTCGAGTAGTGGGAGATAGAGAAACAACAACCAATCTTAGGTATAAAGTTGGACGGAACTTAAAGTATGAGAAAAAGGATGTATTAGAGTCAGTAGATCCGCATAAGTTTGGCCTTCCAAAGCCTAATGTGAGCTCAAGATTTATATTTGCGAAAGCGGATAAGTTTTTCTTATACCCGAACAATTACAACTACTATAATAATTTCTATACAGATACTTTCCAGCATGGAGGTATATCACTTGAAGAGATTATTTGTCCAGTTGTCACATTGGTTTCAAAATAAATTAAACCATCTATTCTATAAAGTGTCAGAAGTAAAGTAATTTCAACGGAACAAAAAAAACCTAGAAAAGCATGAAATTAACATTTAACATGCGTTTAATATTTCTGACACTTTTATGTAGTACAATTCTCGGAACGGCACAGGAAAAACTACCTAATATCATTTTGATCATGGCTGATGACATGGGATATGAAACGCTAGGAAGTTCAGGGAGCACGTCCTATTCTACACCTCATCTGGATTCGATGGCGGCGCATGGAATTAGATTTGATAATTGTGTTTCTCAGCCTTTATGCACTCCCTCTAGAGTGAAAATAATGACGGGCTTGTATAACTATCGGAATTATGAATACTTCGGACAGCTTAGGACAGAAGAAAAGACCTTTGGTAACTTACTGAAGGAAAATGGATATGCGACGTGTATAGCTGGAAAATGGCAATTAAATGGGCTCGCTTATACAGATGAAATTAAGGACTGGAATAACAGCAGTAGGCCTGTTGATTTTGGATTTGAAGAATATTGTCTTTGGCAATTGACACAGCATTCTAGAAAAGGAGGGCGCTATGCTGATCCTCTAATAGAACAAAACGGAAAGCTACTTGATCGGAATAAGGATGATTATGGTCCAGATATTTTTTGTCAATATATCTTAGATTTCATTGACCGAAAGAAAGATGAGCCATTCTTTATTTACTACCCGATGGTGTTAGTTCATGATCCTTTCGTGCCTACACCAGATTCGCCAGAATGGCAAGATGAAACCCTTCGAAATAAAAAGGATACTTCTTTTTTCTCGGATATGGTAAGTTATACGGATAAGATCGTCGGAAAGATAAATGCTAAACTCGAAGCTTTAGATTTAGCAGATAATACCATCGTAATTTTTACTGGTGATAATGGAACTCATCCTTCTATTTATTCGAAAACAAAATCTGGCACTATTCGCGGAGCAAAAGGGAATACAATAACTGCGGGAACACATGTGCCACTAATCGTGAAATGGGGAGACCAGATAGAAAAACCATTTGTGTATGATGGATTAATCGAGTTCAGTGATTTCTATGCAACTTTCGAGGATCTAGTGGCCAATGAAGTAAGTGCAGACGGAAAAAGTTTTCTGCCTTTGCTATTAGGTGAGCGTAATTTCACAGATAGAGAAACCGCATTTGTACATTATAATCCGAAATGGGGAAAGAATGTTAATCGCTTCAAGAATCAGTTTGTTAGAACGATAGACTACAAGCTTTATCAAGATGGGAAATTCTATAATCTAAAGGAAGATGTTCTTGAGCAGAGTCCAATTCAAGATGGAGCAATGACCGCGGAAGAAGCTAAGATTAGAACAGCACTGGAAAAAGAGATGTCTAAGCATCCGAAATGGGAAGTAGAGTGAAGAAATATATCTTAATACTTTTCTAGTAACAATAGGTTTAGAGGTTACATTTTATCATTATGCTCGATCAGATCATTGTTTATCAATTTCTTAGTGATAAGATGGAACCTGATAATCAGCATAATGGCAGAAGCGGTAAGCGATATCAATAATCCATACCAGAGACCGCTTGTTCCTAATGAAGTGTGGAAACCTAAATAATAACAAACTGGAAAGCCAATAACCCAGTAGGCAATGAAAGTAATAATCATAGGTTTTTTAACATCCTGTAATCCTCTTAATCCACCTAATACTACTGCTTGAAACCCATCGGACAATTGAAAAAGTCCAGCAACGACTATTAGTGAAGATGCAATCGAGACAACTTCTATATTGTCAATATATATCCATGGTAAAAGGTCCTTGGTTAAAATAAACCCAATGGCAAAAAACGCATCAATTACAATCATTAGTAAAAAAATAGAAAAGCCAATTCTACGAAGCGCTTTATAATTCTTCAGCCCTTTTTGATTTCCAACTCGTACAGTCGCTGTTACGCCAAGCCCTACCGCAATCATGAAGGTCATCGAGGCTAGATTTAGCGCAATCTGATTAGCAGCTTGTTCATTCACTCCTAGCATGCCAGCCATTAACACAACTGCAGTAAATATGGATACTTCGAAGAACATTTGCAGAGCTGTAGGATAGCCTAAGTTATAGATTTTCGCAAGCATTTTTTTACTAATATTAGCAAAAGAAAATTTCCTTAGAAATGGCTTAAATGCCTTTCTCGTTCTAAAAATGTAGATGAAGAATACAACCATAAATACCCTAGATACTAATGTGCCTATTCCAGCGCCTACGATCTCAAGTCTAGGGAAGAACCAATGACCATAAATAAGGAAGTAATTCAATACCACATTGATGATATTAGCCACGATGGTAGCTTGCATTGCAAATTTAGTCAAGGACAAACCATCAGCAAATTGTTTGAATCCCTGAAAAATAAGTAGAGGTATAAGGGATAATGATATTACTTGAAAATAGGGGATTGCGAGAGTGACAACTTCTTCAGGTTGATCCATCCATTTCATAATGGGTTGTATGAAAAGCATTGCGATGAACAATACGATTCCTAATATGAATGACATCAGCACTCCGTGTTCTAGAACAGCTCGACCTCGTTTTAAATCTTTAGCTCCGTCTGCTTCTGCTATCAAAGGAGTAATTGCAAATGTGAAACCTATACCAAGGGAGAGGGCAATAAATAGAATGCTATTCGCTAGTGATACGGCTGCTAAAGGTGCTGCTCCTAATCGACCTACCATGATGTTATCTGCAAGCCCAACAAAAACCTGACCTAGCTGTCCTAACATCACGGGGTACGCGATCGTTAAGTTCTGTTTGAATTCCGATGTGTAGCTATTTAAATTCAAGATTCTATTTAAGCTGCGAATATATAGTTTCTTAGCGATAGTGGATTCACTTACTAACCTACTTTTAAGTTCTGTTAGAAAAATAGCAGATTTGGTATAGGTATAGAAAAAGATAGCTGCGAATATACCTTTAGAATAAGCTTTTAGATACGCTAGGATAGTATTAAGCGTTTTCTTTATCTATTAAGTGCTCGAATAATTCTTTATGCCCATTTATAAAGAATTCATAGTTCTTATAACTAGGTATAAATGTTATTCTATTGCCAAGACTTCCTTTAGAATTCAGGTGTATCACGATCAATTTAAAAATACCATAATTCTGCTCGTCGATCTTCTGAATATTAGAATAATCATAAGCATATGTTTTCATATAATTACTGGCATAAAATTTCTCTGGTCCCATATCCACTCTTAGCAATTTCATGAAGGTGAAATAAAGAAATAACCCGAATAAAATATACATTATAACATAGCCAGTTCTAAACTGCCAAGACCCCATAAAAGGTATCTTGTCAGGATCTATCAGAAAGATAGCGACCAAGAATGAAGTGAAAAATACAAACCAAAATGTAGGTATAAATATTTTCAGGAATATGGTTATATTATTGGATACTCTTCTCAATCGTCTAGGTCAGGTTGAACGCGTTTAGAAATAACAATACTTATCTCATATAAGATATAAACTGGGATACCAATTAAAAATTGAGTAACGATATCAGGAGGTGTTATTACTGCTGCCAATATTAAGATCACAACTATAGAGTGTTTTCTGTATTTCTTCATGAATTCAGGGGTTACTAGCCCGATTTTAGAAAGGAAATACACAACTACTGGGAGTTCGAAAACAATTCCAGTAGGAAGCGTGAACATCGTCATATAACTAACGTAAGATGCTAATGAAGTGGAATTGTTTACATCGACTCCTACAGAATAATTACCAAGAAAATTAAGTGCAAATGGAGCAATGACATAATATCCGAATGTTACACCCATTAAAAAGAGCATAGAACAAATAAATACAATACCTCTTGCATGCTTTTGCTCCTTAGCATATAAACCTGGTTTTACAAAACGCCAAATTTCCCAGAATACATATGGGAAAGCACAGATAAGGCCAAGTATTGCCGATGTTTTTATGTGGACAAGAAATTGCTCACCTAGTAATCGAGGGATGATTTCAAGGTTAGGTGGAGAGAAACACATCGATTCTCCTAAAGAACAGAAAAAACGGAATGTAGGAAACCATTCATTCATTGGTCCCATAATAATAGTGTCAAAAACAAAAGACTTGGCGCCAAAAATTACTATTGCGAAAACGAAAATCGCCACAACAGATCTTAGTATATGCCATCTTAATTGTTCCAAGTGATCTAAAAATCCCATTTCCGCTTCTACTTCTGCGGGTTTTAGCTCTTTGCTCTTCTCTTTCCTTTTAAATATTTTTTTCATCGGTACGCAAATTTACATCTATAAGTTAAATATTTTAGTGAAAAAAAAGTTTTCTACAGATGTATAAGTTAATTTGGTATATTTTTGCTCGAAATATAACACGTGGACCTATTTATTAATATTTTAATTTTTGCTGTAAGTTTAGGAGTTTTGCTCAAAGCTTCTGATTTTTTTGTGGAATCTGCAGAGAGAATTGGATTATCATTAGGGATATCTCCATTCATAATTGGAGTAACCATTGTTGCATTTGGAACCTCATTACCTGAGTTGGCTACATCTATTGCCGCCGTATTTTCAGGGTCTTCTGAAATTGTTATTGGAAATGTAATTGGTTCTAATGTTACAAATATTTTATTGGTATTAGGAATAACAGCAATTGTAGCGAAAAGGATTGTGATGGATTTCGATATTATGGATATAGAAATGCCCTTGCTGGTTGCATCTGCATTTTTCTTATATTTTGTATTGTCCGATAATCAAGTTACAATTTATGAATCCATTTTATTTTTAGTTGCATTAGTTGTCTTCCTTATGAATTCATTTGGCCAGACAAAAGAGAGCAACGATAAGCCTGCATTCGCAATAAGGGATTTATTGATTCTCATTGCTGCTGGTGTAGCAGTATATTTGGGAGCTAATTATACGATTTTTGCTATAGACAAAATTGCTACACAATTAGGAGTAAACCAAGATTTCATAGCACTATCTGTTTTGGCATTGGGAACATCTTTACCTGAAGTAGTGGTTAGTATTGCGGCCGCTAGAAAAGGAAAGCCGGGCATTGCAGTCGGTAACGTTCTTGGTTCTAATATCTTTAATACCTATGCAGTAGTCGGCATCCCTAGTCTATTTGGAAATTTAGTTATTCCAGAAAGTACGAATAACTTTAGTTTGCCATTCATGGTCGGTGTCACGATCCTTTTTGCTATCGCTTGTATAAGCAAGCGAATTAACAGATGGGAAGGTGTAATGCTTGTTATTTTCTATATCTATTTCATTTTCGAATTAGCTAAAGATATGTTCTAATAATACAAGCTATCTTAGAACTCATAGACGAAGCCTGTACTTACGGTAATAAAATGTAGCCAGTTTCTTGTATAACCATCTCCTGGACCGCTGTCATCAGAACTTGTTCCTACGGCTCCTCCTCCTAAATACCTAACATTTAAAAATGTATTCACATGATTTTCAATTTTATAGCCTGCTCGTACACTTGCATCCAATATGGCACCTACGATTTCATTTGTACTTCCGTTTAGATAACTAACTGGTGCATAAATTCCATCTGCTTCTATTTCTCCATAAAAACGATCAGTGAAATTAGATCTACCTCTTATTTTTAAAGCTGGAACAATACCAATATCGGTATTCGTCCTGAACCTTTCACCGTCAGTTGACTCGAAAGAAATTGTAGCATTTCTTATTTGTATAGTACCACCAATACCAAAACTGTATTTTTCATTATCACTTAATAGCTCTCTCATATAACTCAACCTATAAAATGGAAAGTTGTATAGGAAATCTACTCCACTGCCGGCTGGATATGTTAGATTATCTACGATAAGATCTTCAGACAGTAAAGCTGTAGTTTTAATAGTTAATGGCTGATATAAAAATACGAAGGTATTTTTTTTCTTGAATTCTAATTCTAAAGAAAGACGAGTGACTGGAAATAATGTATTTTGACCACCTTCTTTTACATAGTTTAAATAAGTCCCATTTTGTCCAAATTGAATTTTATGATCTAGAACACCGAGAAAGCCAATTTCAGCAACGGCGCTTAACTTTATTTGATCATCATTCGAGTAAATAGAAATTTCATCTTGAGCTGATATCCTTCCCAAGCTTAACATAATTAAAAGGTATAAAATGTAATTAACTTTTCTCATTGAATATTTTTCTATTATAATATTATAATTCACTAAAAGTTCGAAATTGAATATTTCAAAATTTGAAAATTCATAATCCGCGAATTAATTTAAAAGCCTTACTTTTGATAAAAAATTAAAAGATGTTTGGAGACTTAATGGGTAATATGGAGGAGAAGCAGAAAGCACTCCAGGAGAAATTATCTCAGATAGAAGTTGAGGCTAATTCAGGTGATGGAGCAGTCGTGGCGAAAGTGAATGGCAACAAAGAATTGTTAAATATTAAAATTGATCAAAATAAAATAAGCCTCAATGATGTTGAAGAACTTGAGGATTTAGTTTTAATTGCTGTAAATCGTGCATTATCTGAAGCAGGTACTAAAGCGGAAGCTGAATCTCAATCTTTAATTAGTGACATGCTACCTCCTGGGTTAGGAGGCTTATTTGGTTCGTAAATGAAATTATTTTTTAGTATACTTTTTTCAATGAGCTTTTTATTTCTAAATGCTCAAGAAGTTTATGTAAACTTTGATAATTGCCTTTCTGTCAATGAGGGCGCTTTAGCTGATCCTGAAATTACAGGAAGTACTTCTTGTGATTGTGGGGTTGACGGCGAGTCGCTTTTTTTCGAAGATCCTGCTAGTAGTTTGAATTTTGATTCAACGTACACATCTATATTTCAAGATGACTTTACATTGAGTTTTAATTTTATGATAAGAGAAAGTCAGTCTGGAATCATAGATATTTTTTCAGTTTCTTCTGAATGTCGAGTGGATTCATCATTAACTATTAAATATATACCGCAAGAATCTAAAGTGAGAATTCAGATGGCTACAAATTTTGAACTATTCATAGAAGTAGAAGGAGCAATAAACCTTGACCAATGTTGGCATTCTTTAGTTTTTCAGAGAATTGGACAGAACTATAATTTGTTTATAGATGGGCAGTTTTCGGATACTGATTTCATAAATGGTGATATTATGATAGATCCTGCCTCTACAATGCAATTTTCTGATAGTCCTTGTCAGGCATTTGGAGATAGTCCCTTTAGTGGTAAGATCGATGAATTCAAAATTTATAATAGGGCATTAAGCGTAGAAGAAATATTTGATATTCATGTTCCATTTGATCAAATTCTTACTAGAGACACGACGATTTTTTCAGGTATATCCTTAAAAATTCGACACACAAGTTCTTGTGCAGATCTGGTTTCTTGGTTTCCTTCTAAGAATGTGACGCAAAGCACGGACTTAGAACCTGTGATTGCGCCTGACGAAACGATGTTATATAGAGTTAATTACGATTATGGAATATGTGCTGGCCAAGATTCAATTAACATTGCAGTAATAGATGAAGATGCGGTCCAGTGTGATAATCTTCTCGTTCCTAATGCATTTACACCTAATAATGATGGTCTGAATGATTTCATCGGAATAAGTAATGCATTTATAATTGAGGAGCTTAGGGATTTTGAGATTTTTGACCGTTGGGGAGAAATGGTTTTTTCCACATCTATAAAAACAGATCAATGGGATGGAACACTTCGGAATCAAAAAATCAATTCTAATGTTTTTCTATATAAAGTAAACTATACCTGCAAAGGAGAGGAATTTATTAAAACAGGTAGCTTTAGTATTCTTAGATAGATGAGTAGATATCTTGCTTACTTCTTTTTTATGTCAATGTTATTAAATTCCTGTGCGAATAATTCGAAACAGGATAAAGAATCCTCAATTGATGTTATAGAAGCTAATTTGCCCAATATAGATAAGAAGGATGCGATTGTGATCATTCAGCAAGAAGTCGATTCTGTAAAATACGAAAAAGTAGAAACGGAAGAAAAAGCAATAAGCAAACCAACCTCAAAAGAATCTCCTGAGAAAATAGAAAACTTAGTTGTAGACAAGAAAACAGGATCGAACCCAAAAACTGGCTTGGCACCAAAAATTTTGTTTGAGCAGACTACTCATGATTTTGGTCGAATAGTGCAAGGAGAGCAAATATTGCACGAATTTATTTTCACCAATAGGGGTAAATCACCTTTGGTTATAAAAAATGCAGAAGCCAGTTGTGGATGTACAAGACCGATTTATCCTTTTGTACCTATCGAACCTGGAAAACAAGGAACAATTCTGGTTCAATTTAATAGCAAAGGTAGACTGGGTAGGCAAGCACCTAAAATAGATGTCATTTCTAATGCCTCGAAAAAAATTGTTTCTCTTCATATGGTCGGGGAAGTGGTTACACCAGAATTTGGAAAAGACCCGAAAGATTCTATCAATAATTAATAGAGCTAAACGCAAGGAATCTTACACTTTATATATTTAAATAATAAAATGTCAAATAATTGTCATTTGAGATGGGGGATAGGCATGGATTTAGAGTCTATTATAATGTAATAGAAATTTTAAAATGCCTATGTAAGGAGACCGTAACCTGGAAATTTAATACAATACCCTACTATTCTGATACTTTTTTTTCTGATTTTAGTTAGTGCATAACTGATTTTTCAGCTGTGCAGGCTGTTATTTACATTTCTATGTGAAAGTTTTCAAAAGGCGACACGAATACCATATTCAAAGCTTATGAAAATGCTGGATACTTTATCTGAGAATTGTCCAAAAAGAATTTTTGCATCGCTAAAAGTATTAGCGCTTGCATTTTTGTTCTTAACTACATCACAATCCCTAATTGGTCAATGTATAATAAATGCAGAACATTATTATCTATATGATGATCCTGCTAATTGTGCTGAACAATTAAATGTAACCTCTACATCGGGAATATTAACATTAATAACATGGACAGCAGTGACAGAGTCTACTGCACCTTTAGATTGTCCAGGAGTGTTATTGGATTGTCTGGACCCAACATTCACACCTCCGGGAAATTTAACTGACCCTACAGATTACATATATACAGTATGTGGAGTTGTAGGTGATGTATCTTGTCCTAACGTTACAAGCACCATTTGTGAAGATATTACAGTTACAGTTAAACCTCAGATTTTAATTGAACTAGACGATGTTACCATTTGCGAAGATGAAACACCATCAACATTAACAGCAACGATTACACCGGATTCAGATCCGAATTTTGAATATAGATGGTATGATGCTTTAGATGCGGGCGGGACTTTATTAGGAACTACGGCCACTCCAGAATTTGATTTTTCTATTACAAGTGACTATTCTTTAGAAGTTGTAGATACAGATCCTAATTTAGCATGCCCCGCATCTGAAGTTCATAATTTTAATGTAAGAGTGGAAATTCCGCCAGTTGCAATTATAGACACCACGAATTTTAATTATTGTGGAAAATCATTTGATTTTGATGCTTCAAGTTCTATAGATAATATGGATGCTTCGAATCTAGAATATGAATGGGATTTCGGAGATGGAAATACTTCTACTGATGAGTCAGGAACTCATACATATGATGATTGTGGTGAATACACAGTCATTTTGCTAGTTACGGATCCAGATATAGAAGGATCATGTAATGAACATTATATAGAAATAGATGTAGATGTTCAGCCTGATGATATGGATCTCGGTTCTTGTCCAGATAGAAGTATCACTGTAGAATGTTTAGGTGCAGCTGGAAATGAAACTTATGCTAATCAATGGGATATAGATAATATTATCGCATTAAGAAGTTGTGTAATCCATGACTGTCCTGTAAATGTATTTAGTGATTACTCTTATGGATTAAGTTTTGGAAGCTGTGATAATACAGGGGCAGTTTTAGTAACTTATACATTAGTTGATGCGTGCGGAGAAACAGAAACGGTAGATTATACACTTGAATTCGAAGATAATTCAGCACCGGATGTTTCATCTTGTACAGCTGACTTAGACATAACATTAGACTGTGATGAAAACGAAAACGAAAACAATTTCGACACATGGAATGCTGATAATATCGCTTATATAGAAGGATGTGCAACAGATGTTTGTGATGATCAGACATTAACAGTAACACCTGATCTAGATTTTTCAGACTTTACTTATACTTGTGGATTTGCAGGATCTATTACTGTAACATATACAGTAACTGATGCATGTGGTAGTGAGGAAGTTACTGTAGAGGCAACATTTACGATAGAAGATAATACAGCTCCTGTGTTATCTTGTCCTACTATTGCTGATGTAGAATGTATAACTGACGTTCCACCAGTATATGGAGATTATACAGATTTTGAAAACGATGGAGGAACAGTAACTGATTTATGTGGTATTAATTTTGGATCATTTGACTTGGTTTCTAATAATACAACACCTGGAAATTGTAATTTAACAGTTACTAGAACTTATGAAATAGAGGATGAGTGTGGAAATAGAAATACTTGTGTTCAGACTATTGATGTAATAGATCTTACAGATCCTATCATAACATGTCCAGCTGACGAGACATTTGCTTGTGATTTGAATGCAGCACAACCAATCATTTCTGTTGCGAACTTCATAACTCAAGGAGGAACGGTAAGTGATAATTGTGAAATCCAAGTAACCTCTTTTAACTTGGCAAGTGATATTGTTACCACTTCAGGTTGTATAGAAACTCATACAAGAACATACGAAGTATCAGATTTTTGTGGAAATGTTGGATCTTGTGAACAAGTATTAATCATTAGCGATGAAGAAGATCCTATGATGGTTTGTCCAGCGAATCAATCTACTTCTTGTTTAATTGATGATGTTCCACCATATGCAGATTATAATGAATTTTTAGCTGCAAGTGGAGGAGCGACAGATAATTGTGGCATTGTTGCTTCTACTTTTGCATTGATAAATACAGAAACTGTTGGAACTTGTCCGACAATTGTAACTAGAACATACCAGATAGAAGATGCATGTGGAAACCTTACTACATGTAGTCAAGATATTGAGGTTTTTGATACTGAAAATCCATTATTAGGAGATGCAGATCCTACCACTACATTATGTGATTCAGATGATGTTCCAGTATTTAATAATATAACAGAATGGGAAGCTGCAAATGGAACAGTTTCTGATAACTGCGATGATGCAGTAGTTAGAGCTAGCTTTACATTTATTAGTGAAAGTAATAATGGAAGTGGATGTGGGGCAGTTGTTACAAGAACATACTCAGTAACAGATGCTTGCGGTAATGTAGGGACAGCTGTTCATGAAATTACAGTCGATGATACTGAATTGCCTTCTTTATCATGTCCAGCAGATATAACAACAGACTGTGCATTGACTCAAGTACCTTCTTATCCAAATCTTGGAGATTTTGAAGCCGCAGGAGGAGTTGCTACAGATAATTGTGGGATCAATATTGGAACACTTTCATTAATAAGTGAAACTACAGATAACGGTGATTGCCCAGAAACTTATACTAGAACGTATAGAATTTCTGATTTATGTGGAAATACGAATACATGTGAACAAGACATTGTAATCCTAGATGAAATTGATCCAGTAATTACTTGTCCTGCTCCAGTAACAGTGCAATGTGAATCTGATCAATTTGCAGTTTTTGATTACAGTACATTCTTGTCTGAAGGAGGAACAATGTCGGATAATTGTGGAATTGACCAAACAACTTTTGCGTTGCAAAATGAAACAGACAACACTGTTAATTGCGGTGGGACGGTTACAAGGACTTTTGTGATTTATGATAATTGTAATAATTTCGCAACATGTGATTTTGTTATTACAGTAAATGATAATACGGTACCTGTTATTACTTGTCCAAATAACTTAACAACACAATGTGACATTGCAGATTTACCAGTATATGATTTAGCTGCTTTCGAAGCAGATGGAGGAGTTGTTTCTGATAACTGCGAAATTGACCCAACTACATTTACTTTAGACTCTGAGGTAAGTGATAACGGAACATGTCCAGAAACGGTAACTAGAATTTACCAAATTGAAGATTTATGTGGTAACGTTTCACAATGTACACAGATTGCAACAATTTATGACGATACCCCACCTACAACACCAGATTTAGATGATGTAACAATTAATTGTGCTATTTCAAATTATCCTGTATATACTACCTATGCTGAATATCTTTCAGCTGGAGGAAGTGCTACTGATAATTGTGGAATGAATGAAACAATTATCACTTTTATAGAGGAAAATGCATCTGGTACGATCTGTCCGATAACCTATACAAGAGTATATCAAATTCAAGATTTATGTGGAAATACTTCAACTTTCGAAGAAGACATTATCGTAATAGATAATGAATTACCACAGTTATATAATATACCTGGAGATATTACCGTAACATGTGATACTGTTCCAGCTCCGCCAGTTATCGGAAATGTTGTTTCAGCAACAGATATATATGGTTCTGATAATTGTCCAGAAGATTATACCATTGTATTGACGGAAACATCTACACAGACATTTGATAACTCCATATCTTCTGTAATCTATACTATTGATAGAACATGGACAATTACTGATTATTGTGGAAATGAGTATTCCGAAACGCAAAATATTTCTGTACTCTGTGAATATTGTGATGATGGTATCGATAATGATGGTAATGGTCAGATAGATGAGGATGATGATAATTGTCCTTGTAGTTCTCCAGCGTTTAAGCAAGATTGTAATGCAAGTCTATATTATTTTATTCCTCCGATATGGAGAAATAACAATTCATATAATGGTTCTACATTTAATACACCAAGTAGTTTAGTAATAACCACTCCATTTGGAGCGGCAAATGTTATAATTAGAGATGGAAATAACAATATAATTTTTAGTAATCCAGCAGTTACTCAAGGTACACCATGGATAATTGCGTTAAATGCTAATCAGCTACAGACTCATAACCCTAATACTGTCGAAAGAAATAGGGGGTTTTATGTTGAGTCTGACCAACTTATTCAAGTTATATACCGATTAGAATCTACTTATAATAAGGCAATGGTAACCGTTAAAGGTGAGCAGGCTTTAGGACAAAGATTTAGAGCTGGTTCTCAGACAGTTTTAAATTCAGGATCTACAGGTACAGACGAATACCACTTCATTTCAGTAATGGCTGTTGAGGATAATACAGATGTAACCTTTAATACAGAACATTTAATGTTTGGTCAAACAAATAATACTTGGACTGTTAATTTAGATGCTAATGAAACATATCTAACAAGAACCAGAAGAAATGAATCGGTTTCTGGGGATTTAATAACAGCAACTAATCCAATTGCTGTGACGACGGGATCTTCGCACTCAGCTAAGAGAAAATCACATGGTAGAGATGCCGGGATGGATCAGATTGTCCCTACTTGTGTAATTGGTAGTGAATATGTAGTTACTCGTGGTCGTGATACTAATAATAGTGCTCCTTTAAATGACTATAATTATGCTGCAATAGTTGCTATAACAGCGAATACAGAAGTTAGAATTGATGGAGCTTTAGTCGCTGTTTTAAATGCTGGTGAAGTCTATACTTATCATATGCCACCACCAGATTATAGTTCACATTTAATTCGATGTTCTGAACCTGCTTATGTATACCAGTTTGGTAGTGTAGAATCTAATGGTGAAGAAGGGATGGCGATAGCTGCCCCTGTAGATGGATGTAGAGGAGATACCTATATTGAATTTTCAAGATTTCCTGGAGCACCAACTAATATAGTAAGTGTAATTATTCCTAATGCAGGATTACCAACATTAACTTTAAATGGAGCTCTTTGGAGTACTTTCGGAGCTAATTATACGATAGGTACCGCGCCAGGGTTAGGAGGATATTCAATTGTTACTTTCTTTACAAATGCCTTATTACCTGCTGGTCAAACAAATGTTGTTCAATCAGATGAGTATTTCACGGCTTCACACTTCGTAGGAAACTCTGGAGGAGGAACCTTTGGATATTTGACGTCTTTTAAAGATAAGATAGATGTATTCCACCCTGAAACAGGTCAACCGACTGTTGAATATTTTGTAGATACAATTTGTGCAGGTCAAACTTTAGAACACTGTATAGTTTCTTCTTCTTGTTCAGGAAGCCAATTTATAAATAGCATACTAGATTCACCGAATACTGGTGATATAAGAATTTTTAACAATTCGGATTGTTTTGAATATACTGGAGCATATGGATATGAAGGTGAAGATCAAATTACAGTATTGCTTTCAGATCAATTTGGATTTACGCAACCTGTTTGTTTAACATTTTATGTAAAAGGATTATCCCCAACAATTGATTGTCCGAGTGATATAGATGAAGAGGGATGTGATATTTCAGAATTCCCTGCATATGTAACACTTGAAGACTTTATTGATGAAGGTGGCGATGTTTGTGAAGATTGTTATATAGTAGAAAATACGTTTACATTATTAAGTGAAGTTAATGCACCAGGATCATGTCCTACGGTTGTTACAAGAACATATGAAATAGCTAATGATTGTGATTTAAGAGCAACTTGTGTGCAAACAATTACTATAAATGATACAACAAGTCCAGAAATGACTTGTCCACCTGCATTAACTGCAGTATGTAGCCCTAACGAGCAAGTGCCTTATAGCTCTTTTACTCAGTTTACAACTGCAGGAGGAGTTGCTACTGATAATTGTGATTTGATAACTACTAGCTTTACATTAGTTTCAGATGTTTCTAATGGTGAATCATGTCCTCAGATTAATACAAGAACTTATTCAATACTTGATGCATGTGGTAATATTCAAACATGTGAGCAGATATTAACAATTACAGATGATATACCACCTGTAATGACTTGTCCTAATAACCTAACTGCTGTTTGCGACATCAGTGAACAACCTGCTTATACCGACTTAACAGCGTTTACAGCTGCGGGCGGTAGTGCAAGTGATAATTGTGGTTTAATACTAAGTACTTTTGCTGTACTAGAAGAAACAAATGGAGAAAGTTGTCCAGAAACGATTACAAGAACATATTCTATAGAAGATGCTTGTGAAAATGAGATATCTTGTGTTCAGACCATAATCGTTGATGATAATACTAATCCAACGATGACATGTCCAACAACAATTAATTTGGTTTGTGATATTTCAGAACAAGCACCTTATGCTGATTACACCGAATTTATTTCAGCAGGAGGAGCAGCAAATGATAATTGTGTTATAGATGAAGGTACCTTCACTATGATATCAGAAATATCTAATGGGAATACATGTCCAGAAACAGTAACAAGAGTTTATGAAGTAAGAGATTTATGTGATAACCTTATACAGTGTTCACAGAGTATAATCATAAATGATGATGTCGCACCGACTATTACATGTGCGGATCCTATCACAATTGTTTGTGATATTTCTGAAGCACCAGCTTATACAACTATAGATGAATTTGAAGCAGCAGGAGGATCTGTAGATGATAATTGTGCAGTAGATAGAACGAGATTTGATCATGTAGGCGATGTGGATAATGGAGGAACTTGTCCAAAAGTTATAACTAGAACATACAGAATTTATGATTTATGTGGTAATTCAACTACATGTACGCAAGATATTACAATTGATGATGATATTTTGCCAACGATGGTTTGTCCTGACGGAGTAACTGTATCGTGTCAATTAACGGATTTCCCTGAGTATGAGAACTATAATGATTTCATAGCGAATGGTGGCTCAGCAAGTGATAATTGTGATATTGATCAATCATCATTCGAGTTATCTGAGGTCGATACGGATAATGGAAATTGTCCTGAAATATTTACAAGAACATACAGAATTGCCGATTTATGTGGAAACTTTGTTGAATGTTCACAGACTGTTGAGATATTTGATACGACTGATCCTATTATAGAATGTCCAGCGAATATTACAACAGACTGTTTAGCAGATGATATTCCACCATATGCAGATTATACAGCATTTACAGGTGCAGGAGGAAATGCATTTGATAATTGTGAAATTGATCCATCTTCATTTATTAATACACTTGATGATAATGATGGGCTTATATGTCAGCAAACAGTAACAAGGATATATCAAATTGCCGATTTATGTGGAAATACAGCTGTATGTACACAAGTTTTAGTTAAAAATGATACTGGAAACCCAACAATAGTATGTCCTCCAGCATTAACTGCTGTATGTAGTATAACAGAGCAACCAGCTTATGTTGATTTAGCAGAGTTTGTAGCGGCAGGAGGTGTAGCAAATGATAACTGTACTTTTGATGGAGATAGTTTTGGCGTTTTATCTGAAATTAGTGATGGAAATTCTTGTCCAGAGACAGTAGTAAGAACATATCAAGTAGGTGATGAGTGTGGAAATTTAGCACAATGTGAGCAGACGATTGTTATAAATGATGTAGTGGCGCCTGTGATTAGTACATGTCCACCGAATATTACTTTAGAGGCTTGCGACGAAAGCCAAGTTACTTTAAGTGGAGATATTCAACTGGTATATTCTGAAACCGAAGTTGAAATTTCATTAGCTGATTTCCAAGCTGAAGGAGGAGAAGTTACGGATAACTGTGAAGTTGATAGAATTTTTTATTCTGATGTTAGGAGTGGCACATGTCCAATGACAGTGACCAGAACTTTCAGAGTACTGGATCCATGTTTAAATGAGACGATCTGTGTACAGACCATCACAATAGATGATACCACAGCACCGGTAGTCACTTGTCCAAGTGATATCACAGTAGAAGGTT
>NZ_JAJNKA010000025.1 GCF_021533215.1 Portibacter lacus
TAGTTGTCGGGCTTACCTGTCCATTTTAATAAAGCATCATTAAAGTTAAGCTGCCATAGGACCTTGGACTTCAGTCCGAGAAAAAAACGAGCATTTTACAAGACAGCAGCTCTGCAATCCTAGCTAGTGCTCATTTCCGCGCTCGGCTTACAGATCTAATTCAAATCAAGTCATAATACCCAAAGGAGCTTTCACTTCAGTCCGCTTTTTTCGAATTAAAATGGCTAAGTAGTCCCTCCAAATTTGAGGAAAGGTAAATCAGAAGATTAAAGTGTTGAGAATAGACTATAGAGAATTGTTTGTTTAGTTGTCGGGCTTACCTGTCCATTTTAATAAAGCATCATTAAAGTTAAGCTGCCATAGGACCTTGGACTTCAGTCCGAGAAAAAAACGAGCATTTTACAAGACAGCAGCTCTGCAATCCTAGCTAGCCCGCATTTCCGCGCTCGGCTTACAGATCTAAAAAAATATAGAGAATTTCCTATCATTAGAAATATGACATCTTAATTATTCAATATTCATTCTCCTAATATCCAAGTATCCCAGCAAAATGGTCACTATAAAACAACCAAGGCTATACACTGCAACCGCCGAAATCCCAAATATCATAGGCATTTTATCTCCTAATGAAACAGACAATACACTAAATGAATAAGGAAAATAAATAGACTGTTCAGCTTGTGAAACAATAATTCCAACTATTGCCAAAAACATTCCCATTCCCAATGAAATAATAAAGTTTTTGAACCTAAAACTTAACCAAAATTGAATTCCAACAATCCCCAAACATGCAATAAAAGTAGAAGTCAGCAACTTTATATATTTCAGAAAATCTGGCCTAAATTCCAAAAAAGTTAAATCTGGATTGATCAAACCCAATACTTCTGCAGATATTAAAATCGCCAAGAAGTAATAAACATACGTCGAAATTATAGCTAAGATAACGATACTCAATTTCCCGAAATACACACTCCACTTTGGAATAGGTAAAGAGAATAAATGCTTTATTCCTAACGACTTATGTTCTATTTGCATAATCAAACTTGCAATTAATACGATAAACATTGGAATAAAAAAAGGTATGGAATTTTCTATTTGCAAAGTCATAAATTTTTCCCACGGATTGACTCCCTTATCAAGTATCAACGGTTTAATTGAGTAGGCAATAAAAAACAAAATCGGAAAGAGCAAACCACTGATGATTGTTAACCAAAAAGCAAGCGTCCTTCTCAACTTGATCAGCTCATTTTTCAAACTTGAAATATAGAATTTAAATGCTTTCATATTGATTAGTTTTCAGTTAATGATAAGAAATGTTCTTCTAAATTGTTATTCACGGAAACATGGTAGATGCTTATTCCATTCGCTCTTAATGCGTCAATTACACCTGTGATTTCTTCTTTTTTATTTACTTCAATTTGTATCTGATCATCAATCAAAATGGCATTTCCATCGGTGAAAAGCTTTAAGACAGTTAATGCTTCACTGGCATGGTCTACTTCTATATTGACCTTAATTTTACCTACTTTCGATTGTTTCAAAGAAGTCACCGTATCTTGATAAATCATCTTTCCATTTCTAATAATTCCTACATGTGTGCACGTCCTTTCAATTTCAGTTAACAAATGACTAGAAATAAATATGGTCGTTCCGTGTTTTTCGTTCAGGTCTTTAATCAGCGCTCTCATTTCTATTATTCCTTTAGGATCTAATCCGTTAGTAGGCTCATCCAAAATGATAAGTTCTGGACTACTCAACAAGGAGATCGCAAGGCCTAATCGTTGTTTCATTCCTAATGAAAAGGCTTTTACTTTTTTCTCTTTAGCGTAGAATAAATTCACTATTTCTAAGACTTCATTAATCCTAGCTGAAGAAATGTTCTGGCGATAATTTGCGGCAATTCTTAAATTTTCAGTTGCCGTTAAATGTTCATACAAAGAGGGATTCTCTATCAAGGCTCCTACTCTACTCAAGATGTCCAGTTTATTTTTCGTCCCATAGATTTCGCCGAAAAGGGAAACCGATCCAGAGTCTTTCTTTAATAAACCTAAAATCAAACGAATGGTCGTACTCTTTCCTGAACCATTAGGCCCAAGGAAACCATATATACTACCTTTCGGAACTTTCAATTCCATATCCTCAACATCCATCTTACCTTTAGTGTAGGAAAAGTTGAGCTTCTTTGTTTCTATTATAGATTCGTTCATATTTCAGTTTATGAATAGGTGAATAAAAAGAATGAATTGTTTCGTAAGCTTAATCTTTGCGCTTAGCAAACCAAACTTTCTTTACTCTATTGATGCTTGCATAAAACCCAATAATCTCATCTTGCTCATCTCGCTCATATGTTACAATGGCAAACCCTGACCAATCTGTTACATCCTTTTTTAATATGGCAATTGGAAATTCTCCATGACGAATATGATAGCCAACTAGCTCACTATTCTGAAATGAAATGATATAGTTTGTTTCTAATTCCGGGCTATAGTAATTACCAGCATACTCTTTTTGCTCCTCTATGGTCACAGGAACATTATCGAATGCGATGAAAGATTGGACAGGTCGATCTCTATCAAATACCTGCATGTCATTCTTACCATTATTCGCAAATTTCACCTTAACCACTGCAGCTATGCCTCCCATAAGATACTCATCTAATCCAATTCTAAACAACGGTGACTTCATCCCATTATCTCTTAAATACCATAACGTATCTTGGTCTAAGTAGATATTCCGTGGATAGTTTTCATTGATATTCCAATAATCACCAATCCATTTTTGAGCTTCCTCCACATCAAACGCTATTGTTTTAACCGATTCTTTCTTCGAGCTTTTTCTTGTTTTATTCTTCAAGTAGAGTTGTGTCAATTTGCTTAGTTTATCATTGACAGAAAAAGAGACAAAATTGGTCAACAAAACAATGGTCAATTCATCATCTGGATAGTACATAGCAAAAGACAAAAAGCCAGGCACGCCGCCAGTATGCTGGATTCTGTTATTCCCAAAAAAGTCATCCACTACTACTCCGAAGCCGTAATTGTTTGATTGTCCATCGTCCAATACATCCATCGTTAATAACATTTCAAATGCATCTTTCCATCCATCAGCAGGATCTCGAAAGTTCTCCATCCATTTACTTAAATCTGATGCCGTCGTATATATATTCGAAGCGCCAATATCCAAACTCGTATTTTCTCCAACTGCAAACTGTCCTTCTCCCATTTCCAAATAAGGCGTTGCTACATTTTGCCCAGCGTTACTATTGGTTTCATCGACAAATGTCTGATTCAGTTCTAGCGGAATAAAAATTTCTTCTTTCATCCATGCATGGAAGTGCTTACCAGAAACGCGCTCTATTATTTTAGCCAATAAGATGTAGCCAGAATTAGAGTACATAAATTGACTGTTTGGTTTAAAATTCAGATTAGTTTGCTTTAGTAAATACCTCCAATCATCTTCTGTGGTAATCGGGTCTCCATCTCTCCAACCTGCCAAACCAAATAATTCAGGTGTACTTCTTAATCCACTGGTATGATGCAATAAATGGCGAAGGGAAATAGGCGTTTCAAATTCATGAAGCTCAGGGAGAAATTTTCGGATGTCATCATCGATAGAAAGTTGACCATCTATATGTAACAAGATAATCCCCATAGCCGTAAACTGCTTAGAGACAGAAGCTATGTTAAAAACACTTTCCAATTTATGAGGAGCTGCATGTTTAATATCTGCAAGTCCATATGCTTTAGAAAACAAGGTTTTTCCTTTCTTTAAGATGGATACAACACCGCCTGGATGATCCTTATGATTCCATTCTTTGAAAATTTCATCGATTTCTTTTTCCTTTTTTTGTCCAAATGAAGTAAAATTAAAAGAGAGGATTATGATGATAATAAAGAGTTTCTTCACGCTTTCTAATTTTATGATTACAAAAAAACTTGCATTTTCAAGTTCGAACCACAATATGAGAAAAGGACTTTCTGCTGAAGAAAAAAATCCTTGAGTTAAGCAAAGTTATCTGTGAAATGAGGTAGGTAAGTTTTAAGAAATATCAATAGAGCGATAAAAGTCGTCTTTATAGGTATTCGAAATCGGAATTCTTTCTTCGCCTATGATAATCACATTTCGCTCGACACGGTTGATTTTATCCAACGCAACCATATAGGACTTATGAACTCTTTTGAGGCTTGAATTCGAGAGAGAATGCTCTAGTTCAGAGAATGTCTGAATAGTCATTATTTTTTTATTGGTTGTATGAATTCTTCTGTAATCTCCCATTCCATCAATGTACAAGATGTCATCGAGGAAAATCTTTTCCAACTGGTAACCAGATTTGATGAATATATAGTTGGGAGCTTCCGAAGTTTTGTGCTGAAATTTATTCACTGCTTGTAGGAAACGAGCGTAATGAAAAGGCTTCAAGAGGTAGTCTAAAACATTTAGTTCAAAACCCTTAATTGCATACTCTTCGTATGCAGTCGTAAATATCACTTGGCTATCGATATGAACTGATTCTAGAAAATCAATTCCGGTCATCTCATCCATTTGAATATCTAAGAATATAAGGTCTACAGTGTTATCTTGCAAATACACCAATGCTTCAGAAGCATTCTCAAAGCTAGCTAGCAAATCCAAGGATGGAGTTTTGCGTATATATGAACTCGTCCGCTTGAGCGCGAGTGGCTCATCTTCGACTATGATGCACGTTATTTTCATACTGGGATTTTTAAATCAACAAGGTATTCCTTTTCGGAATCATTGACATTGATGTGATAGTTATCACCATAAATTAACTTTAGCCTATTTTTAATTAAGCTGTCTCCTAATCCTTTAGCTTCTGAATGCTCATCAATGAATAAGTTCTTTTTGTTTTTGCATTGAAAGTGGACTACATCATGAAGGATTTCGATATTTATTACAATCGCATTTGTTTTTTTATCGAGTGAATGCTTGAAGGCATTCTCAATAAATGGAATAAAAACCATCGGTGCTATTTTCTTGTTTGCCGGATCGCCATTGATCGTCAGATTGACAAACTCCAGGTTGGATGTTCGAATTTTCTGAAGTTCAACATATTCATGAATATATTTCAGCTCATCGCTCAAATTGATAACAGAATCAGATGCTTTGTAGAGATAGAATCTAAGGATGGACGAAAGCTTAAAAACATATTCGGAGGCTTTCTCTGGATCGGTTTCGATCAGTACATCTATGTTGTTAATGGTATTAAATAGAAAATGAGGATCTAACTTCAGTTTGATCATTTCTAACTCCAGTAATTCTGTCTTTTTCCCTAATTCTTCTTTCTCTTTTATATCCGTAAACCACGAAGTAAAACTGCGAAGAATGAATCCGATTAAAACGTTAAATGCATTTAAAAATAGGCTGACAACTCCAACTTCTAACAACACACTAAGCGATCTCAGCCAAAACTGGACATTTACCAAAGCAATGAAACATGATATGAGTATTGTTAAAATGATGGATACTGTCAATTTCAGGCTGCCTATTTTCTTTCGAACATAAAGATGAAACAATAGAAAATAAGAGCTGTAAAAAGCGATGATGGAGGGTATAATAACAAACCCACCTACCATGGTAATTAGTTTGAATCGAGGTGGTCCGTTTACCGCACCTACCTGAGAAGCAATGTATAGACTTGCGAGCAGCAGGATAAAGAATAACCAATAGCCTACATTTAATAATATGATGTAAATTTTCTTAATATTTCAAAGGTATTTCTTATTTACAAGTTATTATTGAATATTCTGTGAATTGGATGATTTTTTCCGTGAAATAGATTTTGAGCATGTCCTATTTAGTAGTTTTTGGTTTTTAGTTTTTAGGTTTTAGGTAAGAAAAATGAAACTGTTGCATCTTCATTAAGATAGCTAATCAGAATTAAGCTACCATAGGACCTTGGAATTTATTCCGAGTAGAAAAACAAGCATTCTACCAGATAATAGCTCTGCAATCCTTGCTAGCACACGTTTCTCCGCTCGGCTTACAGATCTAATTCAAAGTATGTTGTAATGCCAATGGACCTCGGAATTTATTCCGCTTTTTTCGAATTAAAATGGCTAAGTAGTCCCTCCAAATTTGAGGAAAGGTAAATCAGAAGATTAAAGTGTTGAGAATAGACTATAGAGAATTGTTTGTTTAGATGTCGGGCTTACCTGTCCATTTTAATAAAGCATCATTAAAGTTAAGCTACCATAGGACCTCGGAATTTATTCCGAGAAGAAAAACGAGCACTCTACAAAACAATAGCTCTGCAATCCTTGCTTGCCCACATTTCTCCGCTCGGCTTACAGATCTAAAACAAATCAAGTCGTTATGCCAAAGGACCTTGGACTTCAGTCCGAGAAAAAAACAAGAGAATTTCCTATCATTGAAAACATACCACATTCTAAAAGACAATAGCTCTGCAATCCTAGCTAGTGCTCATTTCCGCGCTCGGCTTACAGATCTGTAGTTAAGAATAACGCACCTTGAGCTTCAGCTCTTGACTTCTCCTTCAAAATTGATGTCATCGCAAAAAAGCGCTAACATCAAAAGAAGCAATTATATTATTTCCTTCCTAGAAACGCCCCTTCCGTCTCCTCCAATCTTCTCGACAATAATTCTTGATTCTCCATAATTGGCTTTAGGTCAATGTACTTATCGACTATATTACTTCTGCGATAAATCATCACGGTATTATCCACCTCTAAATTAATACCATTCTTAGCCATTTCCTTTTCATTCCCAATGGTTAACGCCACATGTTGGATATTTAATTTCTTGCCCATTTGTTCCAAATCCATAGGAGCGATCCTTTCATCATTAATCATCATATAAACCTTTAACAATCCTCCTCTGCGAATACTTTCTTCTTCAAAAAACACCAACCAATCTTCGATCTCCACCAAATCAGCATTCTCCCCAGTAAAATATAATATGCCCTGATGCTTTCCATACTTACATATCGGGCAAGCTGTAGAACCCTTATCCGCGCCCCAAACATGATATGGCGTAAAGGAAGTCAAGTCCTCCCCTATTTTCTTTCCTGAATTTCGATTAGCATTATCCTCAACCGGGTAATTCGGGATATTCAATCCCAAGAAAATATCATGCTCCGCTATATCATAGCTATCACTTTTAATCAATCTAAGCACACCACTTCCTCCCCTATTCTCCATCGCATTCCGCTTTGCCGTTGTCAATAATTTATCATCATCAAATACAAAAGCATCTAAATAATATGGGTAATCTGCTACTGACTCTAAAATCGTAGGATGAATATGTGCAGGCTCATCGCTATCCGGATAAGCCGCTGGTCTGGAAGTGTAAATTGAATATTGACCATTAACGTCCGATTTCACCCAACCTCTAAGGTCGCCATGTATAGACTCTCCTGAGTAATATCCATTTTCATCGGTATGATAGTAGTAAAGAATCACACCTGAAACCGGTGTTCTACCATCGCTGCCAAATATTGTCCCCGTAATCAATAAACGTTGCTTAGCATTAGCCCAAGAATCACTCGTATCTACTGAATTAATTTCTTCAGGCATTCCATCAAAAAACAAATCCCTATTTTCAAATGGTCCACCTATTAATAGCTCATTTTTAACCACTGGATCTTCTTCAGACTGTCCTTCACAACTTTGGAAAACCAAAAGAAGCAAAAGCAAATTTAGATATCGCATATTTACAATTTGATGGCAACATCGTTCTATTTTTCTCGTGAAACAACGATATCAAGGGCGAAAAAGCTAAGTGGTGAAATATTTATGCTTTGTGGAGTAGCACTTCCCAAGCGTCCCGATAGTGCCTGCTCAATCTAACCTCATCTCCGTTTGACATGATCGCATCAAAATCTCCGTTCTTCCTGGACTTAAGAGAAACTACCTGATTTTTATTAATAATAGCTGATCGATGAACCCTAATAAAAACATTGACCTTAAAATCCTTCATCATCGCATTAAGTGTGGAATGCTGTAAATACCTTTTTTCAGCTGTGACAACTGAAATGTACGGACGATTCGTTTTCAGATAAATTATCTCGTCCATCATCACTCTTTCCGTGGTTAGGCCATCTTTGATGAGGAGGTGATTAACTTGTTCTAATTCAGAAACTGAAGCAGATATTTTGCGTTTTACAATAAATGGAAAAACCGCATAGATAATTACCGTGAGATAGAATTGATTCGAAAAAACCGTTTTTACAATTGCGGAAAATCGATGAGGTTGCTCATATATCAAATTACTGACCAATATAAAAAAACCCGTAAAAATGACCATATGAACTACGGCGAGAACCACTGCTAAAAGTATCGCTATAACTATTTTAATGAATGGCTTAACTGCATACATAAACGATAAGTACCGAGCATATATAAACAAAATAGGTACAAAAAATACCCAAACCAAGTTATAAAGAGCCGATTCCGATAGATGAAATCCAGTAGTTTTTAATTGAGAATAGATAAAGTCTTGAAGTATTGCAAGCAGATACACTCCCACCAAAAGCAGGAGTAATCTCAAGGAAGTTCGATCTAATTTCGCAACCATCCTAATCAGGGTTATCTATTTTTTTGCCATAAATTGATCCAGCAACTTATTCGTTTCTCCTTTGACTTTATTCTTTAAAAACGGTGTCCAGCCCAGTAATTTACCAGGAAGTCCTAGCGCCATCGATGCCCATTTCCAAGAATCAAAGTGATCCGTATGCTTTATGATTTTCCCATCTTTGAATTCGAAGGAAGCAGAGACGTTATTAACTACTGGTCGTTTCTTAGGACCATAATTGTACTTCGCAATCCATTTCGCGGAACCGGTATGCTCATCTGCTTTCACATCGCTAAATTTCACATCTAGGCCACCACCAGAACGTTTCAGCAACATCGACCACATTCCTCTTACTCGATCACCTTTTAATTGGCCAAAAGCAGGATCTTCGAATACTACATCTTTGTGATAACAACTATTCATCCCTTCCGCATCTGCTGCACTAAAAGAACTATAAAATTTATTAATTACTTCTTCATTTGTCATATTGCCTTCCATTTTGTTATAATTTCTTTTTCAGTCATGAAAAAGAAGCTTTGCTTTCTGCAATCCACATAAAGCATATAAAATAATCTCGTACCTAAATTTAAAAAGAAATAACGGTGAAAAGTAGGCTTTGTCTTATTACTTTGATTTCTAGCCTTTTAAGTCTTGAGCTGCAGCTTTATCCAAGTACCAAATTAGATTACCCGATTCTGGTTTTACGAGTGATGCAGGATACTTTTGATGGTCTTCTTTCTGATTAAGAATTTCATCAACTTTCTCTCTTTTTCCTTCTCCAGTCACTAAGAAAGCAACCGATCTTGCCTTATTAATTACTTGCCCAGTGATCGTTATCCGCTTCTGGCCAGAGTCCGGATGAACTGCCACTTCTGTGTTATTTGGTGACTCCCAAAGTTCGATGGAATCTGGGAATATTGAGGCGGTATGTCCATCATCTCCCATTCCTAAAATTACCAAATCAAAAATCGGAACCCCATCTTTCGTGATCATATCATCATACATTTCTTTCGCATAACGAAGTTTTTCTGCTTCAGGATCATTTTCACCTTTTACACGATGTATGTTTTCTTTTGGTAGGTCAATTTTAGAAAATAAATGATCGACCGTCATTTTATAATTCGATTCGGCATCTTCTGGTGGTACACATCTCTCATCACCCCAATAAAAATGAACATTGGCCCAATCTATAGAATCTTTAAAGTTTTCAGCCATATAGTCAAATATAGCCTTAGGTGTCGATCCACCTGACAATGCAATAAATACTTGATGATCTACATTGATAAGATCCTTTAAGTATGATGAGAATGCTTCTGCAACCTCTAGTTTATCCTTGTAAATTTTCGTCTCCATATTATATATTATCTTCCGTCGGATCTCTCCAATCAAATTTACCTAATAATTTATCCGCCGCCTTTGGCCCCCATGTTCCTGCCTTATATTGGTGCAATTCGATATCTTTATCATTCTTCCAAGCTTCTAGTACTGGATCCACAAATGCCCAAGCTTCCTCCACTTCTGCTCCTAGTGCATATAAAGTTGCATCACCTTGCATCACATCCAACAACAATCTTTCATATGCTTCTGGAACATCGTCCTCAGATAAATCGGAATAATTAAAATCCATATCCACATTCTCCACACTAAATCCTTGGCCTGGCAACTTCATTCCAAAATTCAGCATAATACCTTCATTTGGCTGAATTCTGATGATTAATTTGTTATTCTCTTGCTTACCGTCAAATAGGTTCTTCGGAGAAGGTTTAAAGTGCACAATGACCTCCGTCACTTTCGCAGGCATTCTTTTCGCAGTTCTTACAAAGAAAGGCACTTTCTCCCATCGCCAATTTTCAAAGTAGAACTTAATAGCCGCGTAAGTTTCAGTTTTAGATTTTTCAGGAACGCCGTCTTCTTCTTTATACCCTTTCATCCCATCATTGGCTGCATACTGAGCCCTGACTGTATTTCTTCTAATCCTCGAAGGCGTCCAACCTTTCAAGCACTTCAGTACTTTTAGTTTTTCCTCTCTGATGGCATTCGCTTCGATTGCATATGGTGGTTCCATCGCCACTAATGAAACAATCTGCATTAAGTGATTCTGGAACATATCTCGGAATGCACCAGAGCCATCATAATAACCACCTCTGCTTCCTACTCCTTCAGATTCAGCATTGGTAATTTCTACATGACTTATGTAGTTTTTATTCCACAGTGGTTCGAAAATGCTATTCGAAAATCTGGTAACCAATAAATTCTGAACTGTTTCTTTTCCTAGATAATGGTCTATTCTGTAAATTTGATGCTCATTGAAACATTTCAGTAGTCCCTTATTCAACTTTTTCGCTGATTTGAGATCATATCCGAAAGGTTTTTCCACTACTAATCGCTTCCATCCGTTACTTTGATCTGTTAGTCCTACAGCGCTTAAGTTATTAGCAATATTGATGTAGATACTTGGAGGTGTCGATAAGTAGAATATATAATTTTCAGGAATATCGTGTTCCTTGCTTAATTCAAGCAATCGCTGCTTTACTGGCTCATAGCTAGAATTGTAATCCCCGCCTAAATCTTGGTAAAAGAGCTTGCTTGCAAAATCTTCCATACAAGCCTTATCGCTTTTATGTTCATCTTTAAAGAACTTGCTTTCCGTAATCACACGGTTGCGAAACTCTTCATCTGTCATGTCCGTTCTGCTCGCTCCAAGAACTATAAAATTCTTTGGAAGATATTCACCTTTGCATAGATGATATAGAGCCGGAATTAACTTTCGAGCCGTTAAATCACCTGATGCTCCAAAAATGACTAAAATTTGATCGTCTATCTTATTCATACGCTTTCAACCTATTAGCATTTAATTTTGTTCACGAATTTGTAATAAGCTGGTGTGAAGATATAAAATGCAATGGAAATATGTATTTTTGGTGTCACAACTAGCTTGGATTTTAATTTTTAGTTGTGATATAAATTAGCTTGACAAATAATATAAAAAACAAATTATGAAGTACGATTTTGGAATGGTCGGATTAGGTGTTATGGGAAGAAATTTCATTTTGAATGTTGCGGACAATGGCTACACTGCTTTTGGACTTGATTTAAATCAGGAATCTGTAACAGCTCTGCAAAATGAAGGAGGAGATATCGCAAAGGTAAATGCAAGCACTGATGCTAAGACATTTGTAGAGAACCTAAGTGTACCACGAAAAATAATGCTTTTAGTTCCTGCAGGGCGAGCTGTGGATATGGTTATTGAAAGTCTACTTCCTCATCTGAATGAAGGAGATTTATTGATCGATGGAGGGAACTCATATTTTAAAGATACAGATCGCAGAGAAAAATATCTTACAGATAAAGGATTTCATTATCTAGGAGTTGGTGTTTCAGGAGGTGCCAAAGGTGCAAGAAAAGGACCGAGTATCATGCCTGGAGGATCTGCTTCAGCATATAAATATATAGAACCAATCTTCCAAGCAGTTGCAGCTAATGCGAAGGACGGTAAACCATGTGTTGCTTACTTAGGACCACGATCTGCAGGTAACTATGTAAAGATGGTGCATAATGGTATCGAATATGGTATGATGCAGTTAACGGGGGAAATTTATGATTTATTAAGGAAGTCAGCAGATTTCACGAATGATGAGTTGCATGATATTTTTGCTAAATGGAACAATGGAAGGTTGAAATCTTTCTTAGTGGAAATTACATCTGAGATTTTTAAGCAGGATGATGACAAAGGAGATGGTAGATTAATTGATAAAATCTTAGACAAAGCGAAGCAAAAAGGAACTGGAAAATGGACTTCTCAAAATGCGATGGACATTGGTATTCCAGTGCCGACGATTGATATTGCGGTAAGTATGCGAGAAATCAGTGCATTGAAATCAGAGCGTGTGCAAGCGGATAATGTTTATGATCGACCAAGTGTTTTGCCAATTGATAAAGCTGAATTGGTAGAACATGCTGAAAAAGCGTTGTACTTCTCATTTATTTGTGCTTATGCTCAAGGTTTACACCAGTTGGCATCTGCTTCGAAAGAATATGAATACGACTTGGATATTGCAACTATTGCACAAATATGGAGAGCGGGATGTATTATTAGAGCTGAGTTGCTAGAAGATATCACAACTGCTTTCAATGAAAATGAAGAATTGACCAACTTATTAATGGCTCCAGCATTTGTAGATAAAATACATGGAACGGTGGCATCTGTAAGAAGGTTAGTAAGTTATGCAGTGCAGAGCGGAATCCCGGTTCCAGGTCTCAGTAATTCGATGACTTACTTCGATGCATATACGGCGAGTGAATTACCGTTAAATTTAATTCAAGCACAACGTGATCATTTTGGTTCTCATACTTACGAAAGAAATGATATGGAAGGAATTTTCCATACTGAATGGGGTGAGTAGTCGTTCCGAAGGATGACCGAATGTTCCCGAAGTATTAAAACTTCGAAAGCGGATGTGGTGGATAGAGGCATCTTAGATTACGATCCGAGAGTATACTTCGAGGAATCTGTTGTATTCTTTTCGAAATATACGAGGATCGCATTGGGTTAATTTAGAGCTGTAAGCCGAGCGAAGATGGGTGCGTTAGCTAGGATTGCAGAGCTGATGCTCTAGGTTATTGACCTATTATTCTGTATACTTCTCGGAATAAATTCCGAGGTCCTTTGGTATTTCGATATCAATGATGACTTTTAAAATGGACAGGTAAGCCCGACTAATAACCCACTATCTTTTATAGCCTCTTCTTATCACTTTAAAATTAAGTAACAAACCATTCTTATTATTTGGAGGGACTACTTAGCCATTTTATTTGAAATTAAATGGTCGGTATGCTTTATCTTGATGAAAATACTAAACTTTTTTATCAGAAAATCTCCCACTGGTGTACGAGGTCCTTTGGTATTTCGATATCAATGATGATCTATTAAAATGGACAGGTAAGCCCGACTAATACCCTACAATCTTCTATAGCCTCTTCTTATCACTTTAAAATTAAGTAACAAACCATTCTTATTATTTGGAGGGACTACTTAGCCATTTTATTTGAAATTAAATGGTCGGTATGCTTTATCTTGATGAAAATACTAAACTATTTTATCAGAAAATCTCCCACTGGTGTACGAGGTCCTTTGGTATTTCGATATCAATGATGATCTACTAAAAGGGACAGGTAAGCCCGACTAATACCCTACAATCTTCTATAGCTTCTTCTTATCACTTTAAAATTAAGTAACAAACCATTCTTATTTTTTGGAGGGACTACTTAGCCATTTTATTTGAAATTAAATGGTCGGTATGCTTTATCTTGATGAAAATACTAAACTTTTTTATCAGAAAATCTCCCACTGGTGTACGAGGTCCTTTGGTATTTCGATATCAATGATGACTTTTAAAATGGACAGGTAAGCCCGACTAATACCCTACAATCTTCTATAGCCTCTTCTTATCACTTTAAAATTAAGTAACAAACCATTCTTATTATTTGGAGGGACTACTTAGCCATTTTATTTGAAATTAAATGGTCGGTATGCTTTATCTTGATGAAAATACTAAACTATTTTATCAGAAAATCTCCCACTGGTGTACGAGGTCCTTTGGTTTTTCGATATCAGTGATGATCTATTAAAATGGACGGGGAAGCCCGAAACAATCTGACTGGCTACTGAGCCATTTTAATTCTATAATCAAGCAAAGAAGGATGAAGAACGCATATATAGCCATATTTTATCCCTTTTGAATGATAATTTCATAACGAAACCTTCCTGCTAGATTAATCTTATGTAATTCTTAGTTTAGGACTAAACAGCCAAAAGTAAAACTTTGAAACCATCCACTATTCCCACCAGATAATGGCTGATTTTGGAAATATTACCGAAGTAAAAAGAGAAAAGGATAGCGTAAAAAATACGCCCTTAAAATTCTAAATTGAGAAAAAGAAAAAGAACTAGACAATGAGTCAAAATTATAATATTAGAACATGAAAATAAACATTTATCTTACATTGGTCTTTACGTTGATCCTATCCACATATGGATGCCAAACGACTAATAACTCAGAAGCAAATTTAGATATAACAAAGAATTTAGACTATTGTGTTCAACAAGCCAATAAAACAATAGCAACCATTCAAAGTGACAAGCCAATTGTCCGGAATATTGCACCTGGAGAAAAAGACTGGAAAACGATTAGCTATAAAGACTGGACGAGTGGATTTTGGCCTGGAATATTGTGGTATCTATATGAGTATACAGGCGATGAAAAATGGCAAACATTGGCAGATAAAACAAGTAGAACACTCTTTCCGCTAGCGACAAGATCAGCAACTGATCATGATCTTGGCTTTCAAGTTTATTGTAGCATCGGAAACGGATACCGACTGACCAATTCTCCAGAGTACAAAGACATCATTCTGAAAACTGCTGATACCCTAGCGACTTTATATAATCCAACAGTAGGGACCATACTTTCATGGCCAGCAATGATCGAAAAGATGAATTGGCCACATAATACTATCGTGGACAACATGATTAACCTAGAAATGCTATTTTGGGCGAGTAGGAATGGTGGCTCGAAAGATTTATATGAAATTGCAGTTAAGCACGCAACCACCACCATGGAAAATCATTTCAGAGATGATTATACCACTTATCATGTAATCGTTTATGATACAATTACAGGAGAAAAGATCAAAGGTGTAACTCACCAAGGTTATGCAGATGAATCCCTGTGGGCGAGAGGGCAAGCTTGGGCAATTTATGGGTATACCATGACTTACCGAGAGACTGGTGACGCTAAGTTTCTGGATTTTGCCCAAAAAGTAACCGATGTTTACTTAGAAAGATTACCTGAAGATCGTATACCACACTGGGATTTCGACGCTCCTAACATTCCTAATGAGCCGAAAGATGCTTCAGCTGCAGCGATAGTAACTTCCGCCCTACTAGAATTATCTGGCTATGTGAAAGATGAGAAAAAATCTACCTATTATCGCACTCAAGCAGAATTTATGATACAAGAATTGTCAACTGATAATTATCACTCTAACGATAAGAATCCTGCATTTTTATTGCACTCAACAGGACATTTCCCCAGAGAAAGTGAAATTGACTATTCCATTATCTATGCTGATTACTATTATTTAGAGGCCTTGTTAAGATTGAAAAAATTACAGGAAGGAAACTTAATCATTGACCCAAGTCTAGAAGAACAATTAAGTTTATTAAATTAATTGTATTTTTAAAAAAGTAATGCGAATTCCAATTAGGTTTCAATGAGCGGACATCGTTTATCATGATTCAACACTAGAGTTGCATTCAATGTATAGCATCCATTTTATTTGAAAATTAACCCTGAAAATAATATATGAACAAGAGGAAAATATTCACATGGTCGATTACAGTTGCGTTAGCAGGTTTCTTATTTGGCTTTGACACCGTTGTTATTTCTGGTGCAGATTTGTCGCTTCAAGAACTTTGGAATAAGGGTGAATTATTTCATGGGTTTGTCATCATATCTTCCGCTTTGTGGGGAACAGTAATCGGCGCGATTTTCGGGGGTATTCCGACGGATAAAATCGGACGTAAAAAGACCTTATTCTGGATTGGAATTTTATTTTTTATTTCAGCTGTGGGTTCAGGCCTAGCGAATGATCCATGGATATTTGCTTTCTTTCGCTTCTTGGGAGGATTAGGAGTTGGTGCTTCCACGATAGCTGCACCAGCATATATTTCAGAAATTGCACCAGCAAAAGACCGGGGAAAATTGGTTGCCCTCTATCAGTTTAATATTGTTTTTGGAATATTAATTGCCTTCCTTTCTAATTTTTTACTTAGTGGTATAGGCACCAATGCTTGGCGTTGGATGATAGGTATAGAAGCATTGCCGGCTTTAATTTATATTCTACTTGTATTGGGTATACCTAACAGTCCACGATGGTTATTGAAAAATTTAAATAATCGGGCAAAAGCTAAAGCTGTGTTAGAATTGACTAATCCCGATCAAGATGTCGAGCCGATTATCGAGCAGATTCTAGAGGAAGACAAGCAGTCTTCGAAAAAGGAAACAATTTTCGACCCGAAATATCGATTCCCACTGATGTTAGCCATACTCATTGCTTTTTTTAATCAATTTTCTGGCATCAATGCATTCTTATATTTTGCGCCACGAATTTTCGAAATAGCAGGATTGGGTGAAAGTACTGCCTTGTTAAGTAGTATCGGACTTGGTGTGACCAATTTGATATTCACCTTAATCGGGATGTCACTTATTGATAAATTTGGTAGGAAACAACTCATGTATATCGGGTCTATAGGTTACATTGTTTCTCTGTCTTTAGTAGCCATGGCATTTGCTTTTAGTTGGCAAGGCATCGTTGTTCCTCTATTTTTATTCTTATTTATTGCTTCGCATGCGATCGGACAAGGGACAGTTATCTGGGTGTTTATCTCTGAGATATTCCCTAACCATTTACGAGCTAAAGGTCAAGCTTTAGGAAGTTCTGTCCACTGGGTATTAGCAGCGATCATACCTTCCTTTGTGCCTATTTTATTTGTTAGAATAGGAGCGGCACCTGTGTTTGGATTCTTTGCATTTATGATGGTATTGCAACTTATCTTTGTGTGGCGAATGATGCCAGAAACAAAGGGAGTTTCGCTTGAGGATTTGCAAAAGGAGCTGACTCAGTAGTTGATTCTGGATAAGCGTATTAGGTGTTTTATTTTATTAACTTCAGGTGTGTTCACTATGTCCAACTATTAAAGTATTCATAATTTATGAAATGAAACTAAAGCAGATCACTAATCATTGATGATTTTTGTTTGTTTTTATATTCATGTGTATAGCTATAAGATATACATATTTTTCATCATAATCTAAAGAATCATCCCATATCAATTCTGGTAAAATTATGATGTCTTCATCAAATAATCAAAACTAGAAAACTTTAGATTATCAATAATATCAAATTGAGCTACATATTTTCCTGCAATTTCACTTTTATTTACCTTAGAAGAATAAGAACAATCCTTCAACATCCAGATAAGTTGACATATTATACCATTTGATTGAGCTATGTGCATATAATTTAGAAAAACTTAGTAGAATTATGAAGATTAGTGATTTTTTCATCAAGGAATATATTTTTACTTTCTATGGTTTTTCAATAAGATAAGGAACGACCATAAGCGTCCTTCATTTTTAAAACATTTTCCGTATCCACCACATTTTTAGATATTTGACTTTAACTTTTCGATATCCAAATTACTTATTCCTTCTACTACATCTTTTTTGTAAACACCATTTGAATCAAAAAATAGATAGCTTGGATAGCCATTTAGTTTAAATTTATCCATAAACGAGGTCGTTAATTTTTTATTAATAAATATGTGGGTTCCTTGAGTTTTTAAATCAGCAATTTTCATTTCCCAATTTTCTACACTACTTCCTTGTTCGGTGCAAACATATACTATTACTAATGGTAAATTTTCAAGCTCTTTCTTAATTCTTTTGCCTTTCTTCATATCAGAAATACAGGGCTTACACCATGTCGCCCAAAGATCTATTATGATGGCTTTATCGACAAAGTTCTTTTGGATTGCTTTAATAAAGGATAAGGCATCATTCTGTTCACTTATAAATGATTGAGCTCCGAAACTGTATTCTCTATGAGATTTCCCTATTGGACTATTGAAATTGCTATATTTTGAGTTACTAAGTTCAGTGTTTATTTCGTTAATATTGATTTTGGATTGAACCATTAATTCTTTAAGATATTCTTTCACCCAAGCTTGATTAACATATGGAAGAAATTTGGTAGCGTACTGCTCCTTCCACTCTAAATTATCAGGAATTGCAGATAGAATAAGAAAATCTTTGTTATGAGCAGTCAATTTGTTTAAATTTCTCTCTTGGTTCTCCCAATTCTTGAAAATATTTGACCCAATGTAACTTTCTCCTAAAACCCAACTCTGGTATTTATAAAATTGATAACTAGAGTTCCCTAAAACATTAGGAGAAAAAGCCATTGCTTCATCAAGAATTTCCCAGTTAATATTTTGCTTATCGATCAGTAAAAATAATTGACTATAGTATTCAGAATTTCGTTTATCAGCTAAAATCCAAGCCATGTCATTTGGATAAATGCTTAGAAATTCTGTTTCAAACTCTTCCCTTTTCTTGAATAATTTATTGAGTCTATCAACTTTTTCAAATTCTGAGATATTCAGCCGAGAAACAATTTGTATTTGGCTATTTAACCGCTGTTGATCAGTCCTTCGAAAATTGATCCATTTATTTGATATAATAGTTGCCTCTGAGTCGATTCCTCCGAATTGAACTCCGTCGCCAAAGAATGATACATTAGATTTTGAAAGTTGACAGTAGTCTAAAGTTATAATCAATTGAGATGATACTAGGATTTCTCCATAATATATGTCATCCACCGCCAGCCATATTTGGTTTAATTTCTTGAAGCACTTACCTTTTATAGTAAATTCTCCATTCTTACTTATTTTTATAGATTCTGATACTTGACCGGATGGGGTTACCTTTGTTGCTTTTAATAATATACTTGCTACATCAAAATTTTCGTAATTTATTATCTTTCCATTAATTGTATATTCCGTATTTGAAGCAAATACTGTAAGATTAAAAATCAAGAAAAGTAGTGATATTGATTGCTTAATACATTTTGTCTTTTTCATTGGCATTTCTAATAAAATCTCTAACCCTAATTTGGTTCTAATCGACACACTTAATTCCTTCTCCCCTCTCCTCCACTAATATACCTACATCATTCCAGTTTTCACAATTCAGATATTTTTATATCAAGCTTATTTACCATTTATATAAAAGGAATTTTCACTTGAACTCAATATTGATAATAGTAAGGTTATGTCCTCGTGAGATGATCGCTATTATTAAAAATCATTTCTACTCGGAATTAATTTGTAATGGTAATGATATCATTATTGGGTACGCTACCTTTAATTTCTCCCCGATAAAAGTCGTCACCTAAACTTATAAATTCCATTGAATCTGATTTTAAGCCCCCTCTTTCAGAATAAAGGATGATTGCTCCTTGTTCTATCATTTTTATACTTATCGACTTTTCCGTTATTTCAAGAATTTGTATAGTCGATGGTGATAAAAATTTATCTGGCCGCCCAACTACAGCCCAGCCTTTATCAATAGGACAAAGTAGGAAGAGCTTATGTCCAAATCCTTTGATATTGACATGAAATCCATCGTTTTCTAGTTTTGATCCTTTTTTTTCTTTCCAGTTGTAAATCACTATCCCTTCTTTAGGTGACTCCCACAATCCATCATATGGCTGCATCATTATAGGAGCGTATCTGTAATCATCTGGTGTTATCTTCGCAGATAGCTCAGCATTCTTATCAAGGGTTAAATTATAAGTGGCAATTGCGCAAGATTTGTTATTCAACGGAGCAATCACTTTGTACAAATCCTTCTTTTCATAAAGTGCATCATTAAAGAAACTTTCAGGCATGGGGGCTGCTGGAGCTAGAGGTCTAATGAGCAATCCATCATTATAACACAAAGGTGTAATTACTTCCATATTAAAATCGGATGGCGCATCGGAAAGGTAGATCGGTCCACCCGACATAGCTTTAGTAAGTGACATTGTTTCACCAACCTCTAAATCTGAAGAATGAAACATATCATGATCGGGCCATAAAGTTTGTCCCAACCAACTCACATTAAATACTGATTGCAGAATCTGTGACTTTGAGGTTGGTAAATTATGTTTCTGGTAATCAGGGCTAGTTCTCATCGTTGCACTATAGGTCGCATTCAGCATCCCAATCGTATTCTGGGCACTACAGTTCATCAGTCCCAATCCATTTTCATTGCAGGCATGCTCTAGCGAGATTACATTAAATTTGTGGGCTCTTGCTGCATTAGCTGTTCCATAATATTCTATCACAGAACGAGAAACATTATCCGTCTTAATAAAATCAAAGCCATCATTTTTAACGGTTTTCATAAATTCCATATAGAACTTTTCACTATCTTCTTGATTATCATTGACGATTAGCGATTTTACATCTGCAACTGGGTCTTTAATATATTGATTATCTTTTGGAAATTCTTTTATCATTTTATCAGGTTGAGGCATTAAATAAGGGGCCAAGTTTGTCATTTCATGATTAGGATCTACATTCCCCCAATGCATCAAAAGCGTATGCCATATACCTATCCATTTCACTTTATCCTCCTTTTTGAGTGCTATAATTGGCTCCCATCCATTTGGGAACTTTTCAGCATCAGGCTTCATCGAGACCATTTGTCTTGGATTATCTTTTCTGGCTTGATGACCATCATCCAGAAGAATCCATCTGACAGGAATGTTAGAATTCTCTATTCGTTTAAATACATTGGTCACCACTTCTTCATTAATGCCCCGATGGTATTGCTCCCAGCTACACCATCCCAGATATTTCATGGCTTCAGGATAGCTTTTATCAACTCTTAAACTTGCCTTGTCTTTGTAGAGCTCATTTTCTGTTATATGTTCCCAAATTTTGGCAATAGCTCCATAGACATTATCACTAATGGCCCATGCAAGTAGAGGAACTGGTGTGTTATTAGGAACAGGCTCAACTCCTAAGCTGCCATAATCAACGATCAATTTTCCATCTTCTAATGTTTCAAGCCAGCTAACGGACGCATCTCCCGACAAGGGCATAATGCTTAAATATTCACCGTTGCTCAGTTTGAATAATGTAAGAATAGATCTTTTGTTTGGCATCGGAATTCGTGGAGGAATCGGCGACTTAGGCTCAAATATCGATGTTAAGTCATTGCCTCCTACCCAGGGAAACATTCGGTTACTCGCCCCTATCCATCGAAATGAAGGTGAATCCGCTGCTACATGACAATACGCTTCAAAATCGGGAAGGATGATTTCTCTTTCAGTTGGTTGATCGTGGCGATCAGGAGCCGGTAGAACTATTATATTTTCAAATTTACCCGAGCCAATTTTAATAGAATCCGTTAAAGTTGACTTTTCTATAAAATTTCCATGAAGGACAGCATTCAGATGATTTGCATATAGTTCATGTGAGGTATTAGCAATTAGAATAAAAGTTAAGAGTGATAGATATAAAAATTTAAAGTTTATCGAATTAAAAGTCTTTTGCTTCATATAGATTGTGGTGTAATTAGAAAGATTTTCAGAGTTGTTGGTGATTTCCGGGGAACAAGAAGTTCAACAGATAGCATTACTTCATTTTACGTAGTTTATATTATGAGGTGTATAAGGTGCTTCATTCAGGGCTAATATACTTACATCATTCCAGTTTTCACAATTAAGATATTTTCATTTCGCGCACATTCGAGCCTTCTCTTAAGTTCATCATCTTTACTATTGTTGAAATTAAACTTCTAAATACCCATAATTATGGATCGAATTTTTGATGACCGAATGGCTAAAAAAGAAAAGTAGGATTACAATTACTTTGGAGGCTCTAATATCTGCTCTTTTCTTAGTGTTGCTCCTTTTGTTTTATGATAGTGTAAATAAAAATTTTAATTCCATTTCACGTTGTTAGACACCGTTTTTATTGCCCACCTAGATCCTTTAGCTTAGCTTGAGCTTCTTGATTTGCATCTATTTCGATCGCTTTTTTATAGTATTTAATGGCTTCCAATTTGTCTTTTAGAGACAAATAATAATTACCTAAAGCAAGAAAACTTCTTGAATCATTGGGATAGAAATCGGCATTCATTTCTAAATATGCTAAAGCTTTTTCAGGAAGTTTGTGACCTTCTAACATAAAGAACCCAATATCATTTAACAATTGCCAATCAGGTTTTATCTCACGTTTCATTCGAATGCTTAACTTATCATAATGCGAATAAAATGGATCAGTCAATTGCTTACTGGAATATTCTTTGGGTGTATTGAAACGCCACATTTCAGGGAATGGAAACCAAGAGAAAACAGATCTCAATCCGTTATATAGCGCTGGTACAACAACACTTCCATGGTCTTCGCTTTTAAAATATTCCCACGTATAATTAAGCTCTTTACTATTTTTCACTAATAAGTCATGAAACTTTAGATTAGCCCTAATACCTTCGGTCGGTTCCGTTTTATCTTTTCTTACTTTCACGGTATCCATGGACTCACCAATACTATTAGCCACGGCTACATATAATGACTTTTCCTTTCGGTTTCCTTTAAGGAGCAGTTCTTGACTTGCTTTAACAAGATTTTCTTTGTCCCACCAAAGACTTGGATCTATTGCTAAATAATTATCAAAAACATTTTCGTGATTCAAGTAAGAGTAAAGCACAAAGAGACCGCCAGTAGAATGGCCAATAATGGTGTTATTGTTTTCGGTTGGATATTTATGATTGATAAATGGTTTTAATTCATCTGCTATAAACTTGATAAAATGACTCGCACCTCCAGAAGTTTCCGATTCGTGTCCGCGCTGAAAAGGAACGTTAGTAGGTGTGAAATCTCTGGTTCTATCTGAATTGGTAATCCCAACGATAATGGATTTTGGAATTTGCCAAGGTGTAAGTTGTTTTAGCATTCCGGTAATTACATAGAAGTGTTGAGATGCATCTAGTACGTAAATAACAGGATATAGCTTAGTCGAATCAAAATCGTCAGGGGTATGTATCCAGATTTCTCTTTGCTCTTGGAGGATATTAGAATACAAACTATCCACGGTACCTATGACTATTTGTTTATCCTGATTTTGATTGAATTGTGCTGTTCCTTTAAAATACAGGCACATGATGATTACTGCAATTACAATTTTAAGTTTTTTCATTCCTTTGCTTAGCTATTTTTTTATCGCTCAATTTTTGAAGTTATCGCTGTTGTAAATTCATACTTTCTGCCTATACTCTATCTTGGCTAAAATTCTAAAAGGGTAACCAATGTAATGGACTCCTTTGATTCTTAATTTTAGGCAATTGAGATCACCTATTTTGCAGTGAGTAATCTGATGTATAGGCCTGTCTTTATTTTACTTTATTGGTAAGATGCAGATTAATCCATTTTAGGTGTTTGAAATCATTTATCATAGGGAACGAAATTGATAATATATCTGTGTGGTTGATTAATTATAGATATTTTCAGGACTTAACTTAAGAAGAAGATTGGGAATATATAGCCCATGTCATGATCATACACTGTTATGTATTTTTATCCTGGCTGGTTCATCTAATTTATCGTTCTCGATAAGAAAAATTACTTTAAATCACTTACCCATATAATTAACATTCTATTTTTTATCTCATTACACACAATAGTTTGAACATGCGTAGTGCGACCTAGCACATTTACATTGTTAGTGGTTCGGCTTTCGTTTTATCATCCTATTCGGGTAAATAATCAATTGTATAAAATTAAACTCTAAATTGTCAAATGATACTTCAGATTTGGGCTCAACCTCCAAGAAGAGATTAGGATACCACCTTAAATTAGTTCGTAGTATCCAAGATTGAATTCTGTTTGGTCTGATATCCCAACCAAAAGTAAGTCCATATCCCAATTTTAGGTCTTCAATATCAAGAGTCCTTTGACCTTCAAAATCTTCTTCAAATGATAAGTTTTCATAACTAATTGCAGGTCCTACAAAAGGGACAAAACCGTGATAGTCAAATAGATATTTTGTGGCCTCAAATAAAAATGATTTTCTGTGTAGTTGTTGTATCGTACCATATGTATTTGTTGAAGTGCCATATCCTCTATAACCTATTGCTACGTTCAGGTCAGGTTTGTGAAGATAATAGCCAATCGTAAAATCGGGCATTATTGAAGTACTGTATTTGCTAATATAAGGTTGACTAGCTTTGTTATAGCTGCTTTGATTTAGCCAAAAAGCGGATGAAATACCTACACCTACATAAAGTCCGTTTAATCGACCTCTTTTAGCGAGGATTTCGGTGACTTCATTTGTTCTGCCAGATTCCCAATCCTTTTCAGCACTTAATGTAGTTTCAAGCATATACCTGTAAGATAGGGTTGTATAGAGAGGAGGGGTATTAATTTTCTCTATTTGAGTTCGAGATATGTAATAATCTTGTTTGTTTTGATAATTCCAAGCAAAACCCAGTTCAATTAAATGATTTTTAGAATTGAAAGTAAGGCCACCAAGAAAAGGAAAACTGGTGTGGTTCAACTCTGGTCCACTTGAATATTGAAAATTATTGTTTCGTTGCTCAAAATAAAATGGTGCTAATGAAGTCCCTAGGTACGGTCTAATTTTGTTGTTCTCAATTCTCAGCGGATAATATTTAAAAACCGTCTCGACTCCCCTAAAAGCAAAAACCTCTTGATTATTCTTTTTGAGTGTTGAGGAAAACAATGGAATGGCAATATAAATATCTGCGTGTCCCCAAAAATGAGTGCCACCAATTAAGAACCTTGGCGAGTAACTGTTGGTCAAATTTAAGGATTGTGGATTTCCTAGTTCATCAAGATATTTGGTTGAACCTCCAAAACTTGACTGAAAATCTACACCAAGATTAAGTTGAGCAAATCTATGCCTGGTTTGCTTTTCAGTATACACTTGGGAGTGGCACAAATGCGTTATTCCTACTAAAACTACAATGATAAAAGTTTTCATCTTATTTTAATTTAATTAGCTGGCTACTAACGGTTAATGGATGCTCTATAACGACCAATCGAAGGCATGAGTGATCCATATTGTTAGGCAGTATTGAGTTATTCAACTAATGGCAACTTTAATATCATTCCTTTTCCCAGAATTACATCATCCACATGACCCGCAATTTTGTTATTATCCATTTTCATATGAATGTGCATATTTGTAGTGTGATGTGTAAATATTGCATGATGGGAATCAGAATAGAAACCTAACATCTCTACTTTTTGATTCTCTAACGTTCCATTTAATCCTGATTCAACATGTTTTTTATGTGAATGTACTTTATCTCCCTCCTTCCAATTTATCACATGCCAATCCAATAAATCGGGTGTTCCTATAACTAAAAATGGAAAAGGCTCCTTTGTATCTATTTGATTTTCATATGCAATTCTTTCAACATATTGTTCTAAATCTTTCATTGTTTTTACTTGATTAGGGATTTGGAATGTTACCCAGTTTTCAACAATTGAACTCACGAAAAGAGTTGCGCTTTTTGAAAAGGTGCTATCCAACATGATAATATCATTTTTAACAAATGTATTGTAAGGCTGACCATCAAATATTTGGATTTCTCCTTTTAAATCTTCAATAGCACCAAGAGCAAATAGATTTTTAGTGTTTTGAAATTTCGACAACTCTACTTTAGCTGACAAATCTCCTTTACGCATTATATTTTTTAATGCTCCTTTATATTCAACCTTAAATACTTGATTATTTTTTGGAGCATTTTCGCAAGAGAAAATAATCATAAATACTATCGTAAAAACTAACTGTTTCATATTTTTTTTCAAATACTGACTAGCGCAAGCTAAGACATAAAGATACCGATTCGGTAGAAAGGGAAGTTAATTTGTCGAGGAAAAATGGACAGCTTTTATCTCAATTATGGACGGTCGAATCGGGAGAATATTAACGTAATGGCTCCATCAGGACGTATGAACGATAATGAAGTATTCCTGATTGCAGCCTGTTACCCATTGTTGTCTAAGTCTTTTAATAGTTTTATAGCTATTGTGTCTTTTTCTATGTCAATTGCTTTTTTCAAATAATATTTTGTTGAGTCAATGTTACCATTTTTTTTATAAAATAGACCTATTGAAAAGTGAGCATTAAAGCTTTCGGGATTATTGATCAAGTTCATTTTTAAAAGTTCAAAAGATGTAGAGCTATCTTCAATATTTAATGCAAGTTCATTAATTAATTTTTCATCTGCGTATAAGTCTTCTTTATATAATTTCGACATGGTTTTATTGTACGAATTTAACATTTCATAAACTTGAGTTTTGGTTAATAATTGAACTGTAGGCTTAGAAACATCCAAATTGTACCATGAGAAAATTTTTCTTAATCCGTCATTTGTTGCAGCAACACATAGACTTGCGTGATTATCATCTTCATAAAAGTTATTATAAAATTCGAGTTCCAAATTTTCTTGTATATTTAATTCAGTACAAAAATCCATTAAAGATTTGAAGTGATTATTGTTATTAACGAATTTTTGACTATCTAAATCAGTTGAAAGTTGAGTGTTTGCTACACCAATAAACAATTTTTTATTTGAGTATACCTTATCTGTATAATCAATTTTCTTATTTTTAATTGTAGCCTTACCAAAAAATAATACAAATCTAAAATTAACTAAATTTGAATTATTATGAAAAGAAGTAAGTTTACAGAAACACAAATTATTAAGGCTCTGAAAGAGAATGAGTCAGGCAAGAGTGC
>NZ_JAJNKA010000026.1 GCF_021533215.1 Portibacter lacus
AATTGATCTCAAAGGGGAAAGCCTCAGAAACAGATCTAAAATATAATTGTAAATTTGAAATAGCGAGTTATCCACATAGGGGGTCAAACCTCAAGAACTAGGGGGTCAAACACATAGGAATAAGCATGAGATGGTTTGAAAAGGTTTCTTAGTTTAGATAACATATTCGCAATTTTTATTTTGGTTAATTATTATTGAAATAATACTGACTCATCATTTATTCTAACTCTTTACACTCAAAATTTAACTCCACTAATAAGTCTATTATTGAGATAGGTGAGATATTAAAATCTTCAATCCTCAATATTTTATCACAGTCCTCCAAATCGAAATTCCACTTTAAATTTGGAGACAATTTATCAAGTTTAGGTTTTAATTTTTTGATATCTTCAGCAGTTTGGACTGAGGTTTTGAATACATGAATCATCAGTAAATTATTTTTATATCATTTCTTAAGGATGCAAAACATAATGATTAACACCTTGCTTAAAAATCTTATGCAAAGATAGAGGTGGAAAAAGGGTAAGAATTAGGATAAACCAATTTGATGTTAGGACAAATCAATCATTTCTCGATAAGCTATAGGAGTTATGCCTTCTTGTTTTTTAAAAAGACGGGTGAAATATGATTGGTCATCAATCCCCAATTCTGAAGCTATTTCTTGGATGGAAAGGTCTGTTTGGAAGAGTAAAACTTTCGCTTCATTAATTAGTGATTCTCTAATCCAAATGGAGGGCGATTTTTGGGTAATTAATTTGACCGTTTTATATAAGTGATTAGGGCTGATATTAAGTATGGAGGCATAGTGTGAAACCTGATGCTTGGAATTTACATTTTTATGCAATAATCCTATAAACTTGTTGGTTAATTCAACAGCAGTATTATTTTTATGATTTGAAAGTGGCTGATAATCGACATTTAAGTCACAAAGTGCTGCTATAAGATGAGATTGGATTATAATTTTATTTTGTAGGCTATTAGTGGTATATTCATCCAGAATTCTATTGAAAGATTGGTCTAAATACTTTGCCGATTGATTTTTAGGTTTGATGACAGGGTTTCCCCAAAAATTCAAAAATTCAAATGATTTCAATAAATCTCGGCTTCCAATTTGTCCAATTAAAAAATCATCATTGAAGCCACACATAAAACCACTCCCTTGTTCGCTCTTCTCCATTTCATCGTTACTATAACTAAATACTTGTCCTGCAGAAATTACGATGCATTCATTTTGATAAATTTTTGCAGTTTGACTTCCAATTTTCATGGTAAGGATGCCACTTGTAAGAAAAAATAAGGTGTGCGTTTTTGCTTTAACTGGAGGAACGGGAGGCTTAGAAATTTCGCTTAAGTCTTGCAATTTAGCGATATAGAAGAGTTCAAAACCTTCTTTGAATATTACACTTCGTTTCGACCCAAAACACATATAAGATTCTAGAAATTCGTTTGGCTTAAGGGTTTTGACTTTTGATTTCATGAGTTTAATTTTTTCCTGCTTGCCGCTAACGCTTCGGCTAAACGTCGTAGCGAGCTTTTGCTCGCTATGAACGTTTTAGCCATTGTTAGGCAACGTTGCATTTTCATAGTTTTACCAAATTCAGATATTCGGTTTCGACATAAAAAATATTCCATTCGCCATATTCATAATTCCCTAAATTCTCTGCCCGACTAAAAAAGAAGTACTTTCCATCTCTTGAAAATCGTGGACTACTTTCTTCGTCTTTCGTGTTAACTAATTGTCCGATTGATTTAGCTTTACTCCATCCATTCTCTGTTTTCTTAGAAACGAAGATATCTTCGCCACCTGTTCCATTCGGCGCACCAAAAGAATTGAAAACTAAATATTTTCCATCGGGCGAAATTACAGCCGAATAAACCCAGTATTTTTCGTCCTCCCAAATTCCTTTTATTTCTTTTGGTTCAGAAAATCCTTTACCGTCGAATTTGGTTTCGTAAAGTTTAATAGATTTAGTTCCACGTTTCATTGATGTGAAATAAAAATCCTTGTTATTATTTGTAAACAAGAAATTATTATTTGAAGATGGCCATTCTTCATTTTCTATTTGAACATAATTAATCGGTTCAGGTAAAGGTATTGGTTCACTCCATCCATTATCAATTTTTTCCATCATCCAAATATTCATATCAAAGTTTCCTTTATTTGGCTTGTTTGGAATTTCACGTTCTGAACCAAAAAACATGAACTTTCCATTGGGTGTTATAAATGGTGTTTCGTCTCTGTTTGTAGAAAAATCAGCGATTTTTGGTGTTGTCCATTTACTGTCTTTGAAATCACTTGTATATATCATTTGCTTGCCTTCGGGCGGTCTTCTCGAAAAATAGACTTTTAGACCATCCGTTGAAAAAGTCAATTCAAATTCACTATTATCAACTGTTGAGATAATGCCTTCTGCAAATGGAATTGGTTTTGAAACGACTTCTTTTGAATATTGAATTTTTGGTATTTTCTGTTCGTTAGTACAACTAACTAAGCCCAAAATTATAATTGTATAGATAAGGTTTAATCTGTTCACGATTTTTTGATTTTTAATTCTGACTAACGTTCGCTAAGTTATTGATTATCAATAGTCATTGTCTTCTCCAAATTTACATTTTCCATCTTGTATTTTCAAATTCCTTTTGCGAACGTTAGCAAGGGAAATTAATTTACTGAGGAAAAATTGATGTTTTTTGACATCAATTGAGGTCGGTCGAATCTGGGGAATGTCACATAACGGGATCGCATAAACGCAGTTGGCAGCTTTTGCTGACAATTGCCGTTTTATGCATTGTTACCTGCTTTTTTCTTTTTCATCATTAAAGGTTGTAGTGTTAGGATAATTAGCACTATATGCTCTCATCTCCTTGGGTATATCTTTAAGCATATCTAAACTATCAAAAACTTGATTAATCAAATCGAAATTCTTATCAATTGAATACTTCTCAAAATTTACAGAATTTTTAGAAGTAGCTAAATCTAAAATCATGCAAGGAGTAGCACTTGAGAAATCTAAACTCTTCATTTGAATTTTTAAAACCTTAGAATTACTTTTTGTTTTAAAGTGTATTTCTAAATTAGAAATGTCATAGACAATACTCCATTGAGTAAAATTAGGTTGTTTAACTTTATCAAGAATTTTAAAAGAATACTCAATTATATCAAGTGAATTGGCTTGTGAATACTGATTCACCAACTTTGCTGCTTGCTCAAATCTTTGTAAAGAGCTGCCCGTAAATATGTTTTGATTGCTTTCTTCTTTTTTAGGATTATCTAAATGCTCTATTGATTTACTATAGGCGTTATTCGTTAATACTGAAACGTTAAGCGTTTTCCCTTTTGTCACTTTCATTTCACTTTCGATAAATTCAATACAAGCTGAATCTCCATTCTTATCTGTTAAAAAAAAATGCAATGCCGCACCTGAATCATCTATTATTCTTACTGTTAAATCACTTTTTATAACATCATTAATGTTTTCAGAGACATCTAATTGGTATTGAATCCATTGAAGTACTGAAATACCATATCTACTATCTGATTTTGGATATTGAGTGCAATCAAACCATAATTGTTCAATCACTAAACCTGATTCATTTATTCCTCCATAAGGAAATTCTCTTCCTGCTTGATTAAAGGTTATACTTCCTACTTTTGAAGTCCATTTTAATTGTTTCTCAGATGGTGGCACCAATGCAGTTTTTGAAACATTTCGCTTATTCACTACAATGTGTCCATAATCAATCATAAAGTCAAAATTTCTTCCGAACACAATTTGATTATCATCTTTCAAAGCAAAAGTTGTACAGCCAAATCCATTAGTTCTGTTTACTATTTCCTTTAATAAATTGATTTCTTTCATTTTTGAATGTGGTTTTTCCGAATAGCGCACAACGTTTTGTGCAGACACCGTACGAAGCGAAGCGAGTATGGTGCTCTGAACATTGTTAGCCTTTCGTTATTTTCTATTTTTTACTTATTCTGATATTTCTAGTTCTTCAAGTGTTCTCTTTGCAGAATCGTTATCAGGACTCAATTCGACAAATTTCTTGTACGCCTTTATCCCTTCTTCCTTTTTACCCATCGCCATTAAACACTCACTATAACTATCCCAAGGATTCGCTTTATCGGGATATAATTCAGTATTGAGTTTAAATAGTTTCAATGCTTCATTGAAGTTTTTTTTCTTAAAAAGATCATAACCAAGCGCATTTATTGCCCATATAGAAGTGATGTAATCCGAATCCTTCTTGTCTTCGCTATTTATGACTTGAATTACCTCATCTATCGTTTTCCCTTTTGTCACTAGGTCAGAAAGATGTTTTCGTGGTATTCTTTTGATATTCTTAGTTCTACCGTTTTGTGTCAATGCATTTACTAGGACTTCAGCAAACTCGTTGTTCGATATTTCTAGATTTTTCAGGCTAGAATAGGTCCATGATGTCTGAAATCGCAGGTCAAATAGTATCTCATCCAGTTCTGTAGAGCCATATAGTTCTTTTAATTTTGAATGATCGATAAGGTCGATATAACCAAGAGGTGCGAAATCATAAGGATTATCATTGAACGCTGCTTCAGTGTTGTGGATTCCGTATTTTCTAAAAAAAGGCCTTACGTGTTCTTGCTTTAACTTATTCCATCTTGTATAGTTGTCACTTACTCCTTTTTCTTTTCTGATAAAATGTTTTAACAGATCCCGAATGTTATCGTTGCGTATGCTAGATAGCGACTCGGTATGTTTTTCTGATATATCAGCTTCAAATATTTGGAGCCAATGCAAGAAATTGAGATTCGTATTTAGATCGTAAGCTGCTCTTCCTTTCGATTCATTGTACACTTGATAGTGCACATTCTGATGCCGCTTCATTTCTGTTATTTTCATGATTGTGAAATCGAAGTTGTCATTAAGGTCATTCAATAGTTTAGCATAAAGGTCAAGTTCTTGGTTATCGGCTATTTTGGTCGAATTCCAGTTATTGATCTGTAAGGCGAAAAGGATCCCGACTATCACTAGGACGATCTCTCCAATGGCGTAGAGTAGGTATTTACTAAACTTGTTTTCGGTTAGCAAATTTTGTCGAATTTTTCTAAAGAATTTAATCATTGGTTATTGGTTGGTCTTAATGAAGGCTAACGGTGGGTAAATGCGGCATGCGACGTTAGGAGCATGATCGTCATGTACATTGTTGTGCTTTCGTTATTTTTTATTTTTGATAATTTCATCATCTATATCATCAATAAGTTCAGTTACCTTATTCTTAATGCTTTGTAAATATGGAATAGAAACTTCTTTATTATATGTAAGCCATAATAACATATTTTTAAATTCAGTATTACTTTTTAAATTCTCAAAATTATTAGGTCGGGCTAGATATGTTATCAAGTCAGGTTTAACCGTTTTATTGGTTAATGGGTATGATATTGACTCCGCATAAAGCCACAAAGTCCTGTCCCAATCATTAACTAAATTAAAAAAATCATAATCATATATTTTTATTATTTTATTTTTTAAATCATCCCTTTCAATTATGTTAATTCCTTTTGTTTTCAGCGTCTCATATGTAGAGTTTCTAAAATAAGGTGTTTTCCAAGTATTGATTCGGGCAAACGAAGTATCTAATTGATTATCATAAGCTAAATCCTCTTCAATATACTTTAAGATTTTTCTATTTCGCTCTGCTCCCGTTTTAAAGTTTGAAATAGTCCTTTCCAGTTCTGATTTATTATCTTCTAGGTCACTTTTAAGAGATACTAATAATTCTAATTCTTCAAGTCTTAATTTACGTTCTTCATTCCAATTATTGACTTGTAATGCCAAGAGAATTCCTATCATTACCAATATTATTTCCCCAATTGCATAGATTAAATATCTACTGAATTTATTTTCAGAGAGTAATTTTTTTCTAATTCTTCTAATGAATTTTATCATTATTAAATTTGTTTTGCCCAATGAAGCACATCGGTTAGTCAATGAAGCGTAGAGACCGAATGGAAGCTATGATTTCATATACATTGTTGTGCTTTCGTTATTGATTACTTAATTCATTGTCAATCATTTGTATTATTTTTTTTACTTGCTCAATTCTTTCTTTATAATTCGGAATTATTTGATGTTTATCTCTTGCCATCTTGTGAGATATTAAATTTACAAACTGTTGGTTTGTAAATAAGGAATTATAGTCAACTGGACGAGCTTCTCTTATCAAACTATAAGTAGACATTTCTCTTTGATATGCTTTCCCAAACTCTTCATAATCGTAGTCATAACCTGCATCAGTAATTTTTGCAGTGTAGACATACCTCGCTTCATATAATCCTTGCAGTTCTATTCGCAAAGAATCATTGCTTATCAAACTAAAACCGTTTATTTTTAAATTTTGATAAGCAGATGTTGTTGGCATAAAGATTGGGTTCGCTGGAATTCTTGATAGATGTTTGCTTAATGTGTCGTGATAAGAAGTTCTATTTTTAAGGGCATCAAGAATAACTTGTGAAGATTGAACAGATATTCCGTGCCAGCGTATGTTTGTTTCAAAGTCCTCGATATCTTTTATCAAGTTTGCCTTTATCTCTTTAAAAGTAGATACTTCAAGTTCTTTTAATTTTCTGTTTTCATTAGCATTGTTAATCTGCAACGCAATTAAAATTCCACTTACCACAAGGATAATTTCTCCAATTGCATAAATCAGATATTTACTGAATTTATTTTCAGAGAGTAGTTTTTGTCGAATTTTTCTAAAGAATTTAATCATTGGTTAGTTTAACTTTCGTTATTTTTTCAGTGTTTTTAATTCATTATTTATCAATTGTAGCACTCTTTCGGATTTTTCTGTCGCTTGTCTTAAAGGACGCCTAACATACCAATATAATTGATTCTTCAAACTTTTCAGAAAGTATAGATATTCCTCGTCCTTTTTAAGCTCTTCGTAGTTTTTTGGCGTCATTGTTTTATTTTGAAGGCTATCAATAAAGTGTGGGTCGTCCCAAGTATTTCCCCACAATTCATTAAATCTACTACTAAAGATGTTTTTGCTGGCATCTTCCATAATCATGGCATAGCGATTTATCCTTACATCGAAAGCTCTCTTTGCAAACGAATAGTAAGATATTATTTCATTCTTTAAGATATCGTTAGAGATAATATTCAAATCAGTTGATGATAGTGTAGCAAAAACTTCTTGGTCAATTTTTGGCGAAAATAAAGCGGTCGTTTGTCTAAAATGGGTCTTTAATGAGTCATTATATGCTAAACCTTCCTCCATATGTTTTAGCAGGAAGTATATGGCTCTGTCAGTTTCGTCAAAAGTTTTACTAAAGCTATTTACTTGGTCAAAATCCCCTTTTATGGTTGTCTTGAAATTTTCGAGCATTTTTATTTCTTCAGCTCGCTCTTTACGATATTCATTTCCATTGTTTATTTGAAGAGCAATCAAGATTCCGATAACAACAAGAATAATTTCTCCAATGGCATAAATCAGATACTTGCTGAATTTATTTTCAGAGAGCAGCTTTTGTCTAATTTTTCTAAAGAATTTTATCATTGGTTAATGGTTGGTTATAATGAAGCACAACGTGATAGCGATAAGAGGAGTTTCGCCTTCCGCAAATCGTTACCACTAAAGTTATGTAATTTTAGGTATAATGTGTTGGAGTGGGAATAATTTAAGGCGAAATTCACTTCTTAATCGCGTGTTATATTTAGTGATAAAATAAATCTTAAGACACACGATCGCGTTTGCCATTCGTAAATTCTAATAAAAGCTACAAACGGAGATAAATACGATGAACGTTTAAGATCTGACTCACAAAGATCGGTGCGTCGGCCTACTTTTTTCGGTCGAGTTAACGATAATACAAAAGAGAAGACGAGTTGGAACATGACAAAATTGAACGATTGGATTGGAGTGAGCAAAGTTGCTAGATTTACTGTAAGCGCGAAAGTTGAAGGTTTCCGTATTCGTTAAGAGAAAAGCTGAATAAGTAAAAACACCTTTTCAGTAATTGAGCAAAGACAAGGATGAGTTTACCGTTGCAAGATTTGGTGTTCGAATTGAAGGAAATGTGCTTGTTTAATTTGCTTTCTAGCGCGCGTTTAAGTTGATCGTCTTCTCCTGACAAAATTTTAGCTTCGACCGAAAAAAGTTTCAAGGAATTGAGCGTTATAAATGGCTAAGTACCACCATAGATGAATTGACGTGATAGCTGAATCCTGAGTCCGACCGAAGGGAGGATTCAGAGATTTCGGCATGTTATGTTTCCGTGCTTTACTCTAGGATTTTCATTAATCCTTCATTAATATATAATTTTTCTTTACCAACTTTTATAGAAGTTAGAACTTTTAGAGCTTCGAGTTCACTCAGGTATTTACCTACTGTTTTTGGTGTTCCCATTTTCTCATCAATCAAATTTTTTCGTTTAGTATAGGGAAGTTTAAAGATTAGATCTATCAATTCTCTTGAATAAATTGTTGGGTTTGATTTTTTAACATAAGCCTCAACGTCTTCTTTGAGTTTTACAATTTCTTCTAATTTGGCAATTACGTTTATAGATGTTTTCTCAACCATATCAAGCATATAAAGAATATAGTTCTCCCAGTCATTTTGTTCCGTTACTAGCCGTAGTGATTTATAATAGTTTGTTTTATTCTTAATTATGTATTCACTCAAATAAATCCCAGGAATTTCTAGTAAGTTCTCCATTTTGAGATACAAAAGTAACAGAATTCTACCAGTCCTACCGTTTCCATCAGCAAATGGATGGATAGCTTCGAATTGGTAATGCATAACTGCCATTTTAATTAAAGGATCTAGTTTGTCATTATCATTTATGAATTGCTCTAGATTGGCTAATTTATTTCTTATTACATCTTCTCCAGTTGGAGGTGTGTAGACTTTCTCGCCTTTTCCATCAAGTAAAGTTGTTCCTGGGGTGACTCTAATTCCTGCTTTATTCTGCTTAATTATTTGGACAAGCTTAATACAGAGATTCGTTGTAATAAAGGGTTTTTGTTCCAGATCTATTAGGCCTTGCCAAAGTGCCGATTTATAGCTAATAATCTCTTTGGCTGCTGGGTTGTTGTGGTTTTTATTTGAAATTAAAGATTTGAAAATTTCATCATTTGTGGTAATAATATTTTCAATCTCAGAACTAGCTTTTGCTTCTTTGAGGTGTATAGTATCTAAAAATAAATTAGGATTTGGCAAGTTTGATAAAGCACCGTTTAGCTTCCCCAATGCTCTACTAGCAGAGATTGTCTTAATTAGTACCTTCTTCGTTTCAATCTCCTGTTTTGGCGGAAGCAGAGGAAGGTCATTGTAAGGTTTGGCTTTGTCGAATTGAGTCATTTTTATGAGGGTAACATTTACGCTTGTTAATTAATCAAGGGTAAAATACGGATACATTTACACCTATGCAACTTTCGAAGGTAATTGGTACATCTGTTAATTTGCATGAACGTCTCAGCTGCAAGAGGAGGAACGACGAAGGAAGGCTTATGTGATCGCAACATGTTATCATCAGTTCTTCTTTTTATCTAAAGATACTTAATTGGAAAATAGAAATCTCAAATAGTCTAATTTTGAAGGTCTAAAATGCTTGGCATTAAAGTTTTCAAAGGTCATTAGCTCTTTGGTATCATCTTTCAATGATGCCTAATCCAATATCTTTTTTTATGCCTCCCTCTTCAATGATAAATGGATCTGAAGTATACCATTTGCGGTAAGTTGTTTCTCGAGTGAAATGAAAATCAGAATCTATGGTGTCATCATTTCCCGCATTGGCTGTAGTTACATTGCTCTCTTCCTTTGTTGAATATCCAACCTGGATTGGATAATTTACAAATACACCATTAAAAGTAAAGTGACCATTATCATCTGTCTTGATCCTAGATGTTGGATAATATATCGGATACACATCATGAATTCCTTCTACAAGGTTCGCAGAATCCGTGCGCAAATATAAATCTACATTTGCAAGTGGACTTTCATTAGGCTCGTTTATACCATTTTCATTCTCATCTAACCAGACTTTACCTTCTACCTTTCCAGATTTGACAATCTTATCAAGTACAACTCTGACTTCTCCACTGAATTCACCATCGTCAAATTGAATGCAAATAAGATCACCAGTTGAAAAGAATGACGAAACCGTCATCTCTAGATCACTTCCATAAGTAAAAATGAAGGTATTATCTGCGGTAAAGGAGCCAGCCCGATAGTGAGCTGATTCCTCTACAACATCATATTTTATCCAAAAGTCATTGTATGGTCCATCTTGTGGTATTGGGGTGATAGGATATATATTTAGGAATCTGTCGTCCGCATAGTAAACATCAACATGATCAAAATCTAATTCAAATGTTTCATCAGTGAAAGACCATTCGATAAACTCCTCATAACTATTATCATTAGCGCATGTGCTTTGTTCTGTCTCGCAGGAGCATAAATAACACAAGAAAAGAGAGCAGATTAAGATTTTTGAAGGTGTTTTCATTTAAATATGTATTAAAGTTACGCATGAGAAAACTAGCGAATTTGCCTATGCATATAAACCAAGCTCTGCGTTCATATTGGCCAGAGTTTATTTTTTAAGACTACGAAATCCGATAGTTGATCCATAGATGTAACTTCTTTTCTAAGCTTTTATTTTAACTCAGCTTCCCATAATTGATGATAACGTCCCATGTATGAGTAGTAGCGTATAAAACCCACCATAGAAACTATTTAGACGAAAGATACTAAAATGCACTGACCTTTCGGATAGCAGAAAGGAGCTATTACTTATACATTATGTTATCTACAGGTTTTTCTTTTCCGTTCAAATTAGAAATCAGGAAAAAAGGTCAGATCAATTTTCTCTGATTGAATATCCTTTTCTACTCCTTTGACTATTTTAATAGCACTTTTTACAGAATCTGTATTTATTAATTTGACTCCGTTTGAAATTTCCAATTCTTTTTGTCTTTCATTTAAAGTCAAGTGAAGTGGTTTTATAACTATTAAATAGTTTAATAGTGAATGATTTAAAAGAGAAGAACTACTTTGAAATTCTCTCAAAGAGAATATTCTATCAATAGGTGCTAATCGATTATCAATTATGATATTAAAAGGCTCTTTTAGATTTGAAATCATTTGAGTGGTTTCCTGCAATACACCTTGAATATCTTCTAGTGAAATATTTGAATGAAAATGAGTTAGAGCTGCAAGCTTATTTTCAACGAGCCAACCTGTCTTAAAGTTTTTATTTTTCATAATCACTTCTTGTTTTAATCCAATTAAAGACGTTTTTCACTATAAAGAATAAAATTAAAACGACACAAATAATACTAAGCGTCATTTTAGTAGACGTAAAAATACTGGCTATCGAAACTTCAGATGTACTGATTTTTGGAAAAAGGGACATTAACAAAAGCTGAGAAATATTTTCAAAAACATCTGAAATAGCCAAAAACAAAGGCAGAATAATATACCATTTCTCTTTTTTTACTAAAGCAGCAAGCAGTAAACAATAGCCAATGCCAGAAATTGTTGTATACAAAAAATCAACACCCAGCATTTCGGAATAAAAAGCTCTTCCTTCTTCACCTAGTTGTTGATACAGATTGCTTAGGTATTCAAAATTATAAGAGAATAATTGGTCTGGATTTTTTACACCGTTCGAATAACTTAGGAATTCGGGTAGGTATTTAAGAATTAAAATGGCTTGTAAAACAAACCCTAAAATGATTATAGGAAACGCAATTTTGTATTGTCCTTTTTTGGAAAGAACGTGAAGTATTTTTTTCATTGAAAATCGATTATGTGAGTTAATACACAAAACTAGATTCTCAATCTTCTTTTTCTGTTATCAATTGTTATCACTTACATTTTTCTGAGATTAGACTTAATTCTACTCAATGAAATGGGCGTAATTCCTAAATAAGATGCAATATGTTTTTGCGATATGTGTAATTCTATGTTGGGGTAATGTTTTATGAAGTTTAAATACTTATCTCTTCCTTTTACTTGTAAAAGACAGTTATCCCTATTGTTTTGTCTTTTAATCTCACCCTCTTTTATTGTTTTTCCAATTTCAGACAGGAAATTGTTGTTAGAAAAAAAAGATTTTAATTCATTTGAATTAAATAAGATGAGTTCGGTTTTGCACATTGCTTGGTAGTGATGCAGAGATCTACCATTTAAAGTTCGAAGCGTAGATGTACTCATAAACTTTCCTTCCTCATAAAAGGCAATGCTTTTTTCGTTTCCGTCATCATCAATTATATAGGCTCTGATTATTCCCTTCTCTATAAAAACCTCTTTCTCAAAAAAAGCATTTTGTTGAATTAAAGAGTCTTCTTTTTTCAAGACTTTAAGTTCGGCCATAGTTTTAATGATATCCCATTCCTCAGGAATCATTTTGTCAAAAGGGTTAATATATTCTTTAAATTTCTCCAACTTGTAGATAACGGTTTTGCTGCATCCTGAGTACGAGGCGATAGCCGAAGTATTCAGTGATGAAGCCTGTTATATGGCGTATTTATTTGATGATTTTAATGTTTAATGATTTCATAACTATTGAAATTAAATACATAGTTATCCTTATCTTGTAATTCATTAACTCTTTCGTCATATGGATCTAATGACAACCAATAACTATTCGAGTCTTCTAAAAATCCTTTTATTTGACCTATATACTCCTGTTTAATAGAGGCGTCAAATATTTGAAATTCTCTTATGTCAAATAAGTTTACGTTGATTAATTCATTGTTCTTTACAAGTTTGAGTTTTATATTGCTATTTTCTTCATCATATTGAATTGACATTTCAATTAATTTCGAATCTCTAATAATTGTAACTAGTTTGTCTATTTCGCTCATCTAAAAATGGTTCGGTTAGGGTAAATTATTCCAATTTATTTCAGGAGAATTTAATAAATTCTCTAAGTATTTAACATTTGGACTTATCAAGGTTCCATAATCAGTAGCAGAAGGGATATATAACTCAAATAAATAATCACAATCATTCTTTAGAATTTGATATCGCTGTTTTCCTCGAATTTTATCAGGTTCGAAATAATCAGGAGGCATTTTATTCATTTGGATCATTTGAATTCCATTTCCCCATTCAGGTAGCAATTTCACGAATTCATTTGTTTCTATAATGAAATCAAATTTGACATTTTTACTTTTGATTTTGATTTCTGGTTTTGAGTCTAATATTGGTAAGCTTCTATTTTTCCAGCTACTTGGATTAGATAGACAGTGATTGTAAATCCAAACATATTTGTAATCATTTGAAATTAAGTATTGGACAAGTTTAACAGAAGCAAAGTCGAGGATAATCCTATATCTGTCGTCGCCGGTTTTCTTTATTGAGTTTATATTTTCTATTAATTCCTTATCCAATTTCCTCTTTGTTTATGCCATATAACGTGATAGCGATAAGAGGAGTTTCGCCTTCCGCAAATCGTTACCTCTAAAGTTATATAATTTTAGGTAAAATGTGTTGGAGTAGAAATTGTTTAAGGCGAAATTCACTTCTTAATCGCATGTTATATAGAGTAATAAAAAGAAATCTCAAGACACACGATTGCGTTTGCCCTTCGTAAATTCAAAAAGAAGCTACAAACGGAGATTGATGTATTTAACGTTAAAGATCTGACTCACAAAGATCGGTGCGTTGGCATACATTTTTCGGTCGAGCTAGCGATAATACGAAAGAGAAGACGAATTGGAACATGACAAGATTGAACGATTGGATTGGAGTGAGCAAAGTTGCTAGATTTACTGTAAGCGCGAAAGTTGAAGGTTTCTGTATTAAATAAGTGAAAAGCTGAACAAATAAAACACAATTTAAGTAATTGAGCAAAGCCATAGATGAGTTTACCGTTACAAGATTTAGTGTTCGAATTGAAGGAATTGCACTCGTTTGGTTTGCTTTCTGGCGCGCGTTTAAGTTGATCGTCTTCTCCTGACAAAATTTTAGCTTCGACCGAAAAAAGTTTCAAGGAATTGAGCGATAGAAATGGCTTAAGTACCACCATAGATGAATTGACGGAGTCAATTTATTCTAATATAACGTGATAGCGATAAGAGGAGTTTCGCCTTCCGCAAATCGTTACCTCTAAAGTTATATAATTTTAGGTAAAATGTGTTGGAGTGGGAATTCTTTAAGGCGAAATTCACTTCTTAATCGCGTGTTATATTTAGTGATAAAAGAAATCTTATGACACACGATTGCGTTTGCCATTCGTAAGTTCAAAAAAAAGCTACAAACGGAGATTGATGTATTTAACGTTAAAGATCTGACTCACAAAGATCGGTGCGTTGGCATACATTTTTCGGTCGAGCTAGCGATAATACGAAAGAGAAGACGAATTGGAACATGACAAGATTGAACGTTTGAATTGGAGTGAGCAAAGTTGCTAGATTTACTGTAAGCGCGAAAGTTGAAGGTTTCTGTATTCGTTAAGAGAAAAGCTGAACAAATAAAACACAATTTAAGTAATTGAGCAAAGCCATAGATGAGTTTACCGTTACAAGATTTAGTGTTCGAATTGAAGGAATTGCACTCGTTTGGTTTGCTTTCTGGTGCGCGTTTAAGTTGATCGTCTTCTCCTGACAAAATTTTAGCTTCGACCGATAAAAGTTTCAGAGAATTGAGCGTTATAAATGGCTAAGTTCCACCATAGATGAATTGACGTGATAGCTGAATCCAGAGTCCAAACAACGGAAGAATTCAGAGATTTCGGCATGTTATGTTTCCGTGCTTTACTCTAGGATTTTCATTAATCCTTCATTAATATATAATTTTTCTTTACCAACTTTTATAGAAGTTAGAACTTTTAGAGCTTCGAGTTCAATCAGGTATTTACCTACTGTTTTTGGTGTTCCCATTTTCTCATCAATCAAATTTTTTCGTTTAGTATAGGGAAGTTTAAAGATTAAATCTATCAATTCTCTTGAATAAATTGTTGGGTTTGATTTTTTAACATAAGCCTCAACGTCTTCTTTGAGTTTTACAATTTCTTCTAATTTGGCAATTACGTTTATAGATGTTTTCTCAACCATATCAAGCATATAAAGAATATAGTTCTCCCAGTCATTTTGTTCCGTTACTAGCCGTAGTGATTTATAATAGTTTGTTTTATTCTTAATTATGTATTCACTCAAATAAATCCCAGGAATTTCTAGTAAGTTCTCCATTTTGAGATACAAAAGTAACAGAATTCTACCTGTCCTACCGTTTCCATCAGCAAATGGATGGATAGCTTCGAATTGGTAATGCATAACTGCCATTTTAATTAAAGGATCTAGTTTGTCATTATCATTTATGAATTGCTCTAGATTGGCTAATTTATTTCTTATTACATCTTCTCCAGTTGGAGGTGTGTAGACTTTCACGCCCTTTCCATCAAGTAAAGTTGTTCCTGGGGTGACTCTAATTCCTGAATTATTCTGCTTAATTATTTGGACAAGCTTAATACAGAGATTCGTTGTAATAAAGGGTTTTTGTTCCAGATCTATTAGGCCTTGCCAAAGTGCCGATTTATAGCTAATAATCTCTTTGGCTAATGGGTTGTTGTGGTTTTTATTTGAAATTAAAGATTTGAAAATTTCATCATTTGTGGTAATAATATTTTCAATCTCAGAACTAGCTTTTGCTTCTTTGAGGTGTATAGTATCTAAAAATAAATTAGGATTTGGCAAGTTTGATAAAGCACCGTTTAGCTTCCCCAATGCTCTACTAGCAGAGATTGTCTTAATTAGTACCTTCTTCGTTTCAATCTCCTGTTTTGGCGGAAGCAGAGGAAGGTCATTGTAAGGTTTGGCTTTGTCGAATTGAGTCATTTTTATGAGGGTAACATTTACGCTTGTTAATTAATCAAGGGTAAAATACGGATACATTTACACCTATGCAACTTTCGAAGGTAATTGGTACATCTGTTAATTTGCATGAACGGTCTCGTATATGCGGCGTAACCAGCTTTTGCTGGGCATGACCGTCATATACATTGTTGGCAGTAGTTTTCATTCCTCAAATTTGTATTTGAAAAATTCTATCATTCTATTCCAAGATTTTCTATCGGCTTCTTCTTTGTAAAATAACCCTTTCTCAGGGAAATTAGCTTTAGGATTGGTAAATGCATGTCCTGTATGACCATATGCATTGAGTTCCCAATCAGCCTTTTTATTTGTTAGCTCAGCGGCTAATTCAATAACCTCATTTGGTTTTGCCAAAGGGTCATCCCAGCCATGAAGTATCAAAATTGGTGTTTCAATTTTAATTTCATTTTGTGAATTAGGAGAATCATAAACGCCATGAAAACTCACTATACCTTCTATTTTTTCACCAGAACGAGCTAAGTCCAAAACACATTTACCTCCGAAACAATATCCTATCCCACCTATTTTGTTGTTATCAACAAATTTTAATGACTTGCAGGTTTTCAAAGAAGTCTTCATTCTACTAAGTAGTAAATTTCTATCCAAATTCAATTTATCCATTAGGATTTGAGCCTCCTCAGGTGATTTTGCCCGTACTCCTTTACCATAGATGTCTATTGCAAAACCTACGTATCCTAATTTTGCAATTGCTATTGCTTTATTTTCTTCAAATTGGGATTGTCCACCAAATGCATGGGCAATAATGATTGCAGGTAGTTTTCCTTCAATTTCATCATCATAGGAAATAACTCCTTCGTAGGTTAATTCTGAATCTTGATACTCTATTTTTTCAATTCTTATCATTTTTTCTAATTACTGCCAACGGACGTTTCAGCTGTAACCGTCGTGGCGTTGCGATAGCAGCCATGACGTGTTAAAGCGTGTTACTTGCTGTTACTTTGTTTTGAATTTACTGTTTAACTCTATGAAATTATAGCCTAAATCTATAATTTTTACTCCGTTAGAAGTATTGAATCTATAATATCTTCCGTCAGTTGAACCGAAATTTGTGTTTACGTATTCTTGATAATATTCGAATTTTCCTTCATAATATAGTCTGTTGTTTGAGATTTTATAATTTAATTTAGGTGAATTCTCAACTTCCTTTCCAAAAATCAAATTCTTATATAACTCAAAAGTTTCAGCCTTCGTTAATGCCATTACAGACACAGAATCCATAAACATTAAGTAATTTGGGAAATCTATTGGAAAAAAGTTCGGGTTTATTAATTTTTGATCATTTAATCCAGGAAAATTTCTTAGAAATGAATAAATCCATCTCAGTTCATTTGGTGCTTTGTTTCCATAGTCATAAATAGATTTAATGATTTTATTATTTTTACTAAAAGTAGTTGTAATTATTTCATCATCAGTATGATCAACTTCATATCTATTCTCAAGTCTATTTATATCAATATATTTGAGAATCGCAAACACTTTATTTGCAAATAAGGAGTCTATTTGCAAAATTTTAATACCAGGATTTGGGCAGTATTTTTCGCATATATAAACAAGTTTACCTTTTCTGGAAATTGAAATATTTGTAACAGGACATTTGCCGTAACAGCCTGAAGTTGATAGTGTTATGTTGTCAATTTCGTCATTTGTTATTGACTTATCATCTACTTTAAGGTATACTTCGACAATATTTTCTTTATCCATAAGGATCAATGTATCAGAATTTAATTTGACAATTTTCTTTTGAATTTCTTTAGAGTCAAACTGACTTTTGTATGATAAAACATTCTTAGAAATAGAAAAGTCAATCAAAGGATCGATGATTTCATAGGATTTAGGTTTTGAATTTAATTCTTTAAGAATTCCTGGTATAAATCTAAATTGTTTATCAGAAACGAAATTGTAATTTTTGTTTATAGGCCGATATATAGCTGATTTAGGAGCAGATTTATCAATGTATTTTTCGAATTTCCAAATTCCTTTGAGATTTAAATCTTGATCTTCCTGGCAACTAATTAATAAAATAATAAAGCCGATTAAAAGGACTAAAATTGAATTTGTATTCATTTATATCTTTTCCCTTTTAGATGAAGCTAATTGAACTTATGGTGTTTTCTAAATTTAATAGCAAGTAACGGTTTATGATAAGAGTAGTAGCGACAAAGGAGCTATTACTTCTTATCTATTGTTGTGCGTTCGTTTTCTTTTATTCAAGTATATCTCTCAAATCGTTTATGAAATTTAAAGATTCTTTTTCAATTTGCTCTGTTAACTGTAATCTATTATCAATATCAGGATTCTCTACAATTACGTGTTCTATAATAGGCAAGCTATTATTAATTGACTCAACCAGATGATATTTTTTCCAATCACTATTTTTGAACATTTCCCAATATTTCTTTCGGATACTTTTGTTTTGTCCTGACAAGCAAATTGAAAAATTCATCAATTTATGATTTAAGATAATCACAAATTTCAATTTTTGTTTTTTCAATTTTTCTGTTGTCAATGAAAAATAGGAAAAATCTGGACTTCCTTGATATACCTTTCCAAGTTTAAAATAAGCTTCATATTCTTTTTCAAAAAAAGCCCTTAACTCTTTCATGTATTTTATTAATTCATGATAGCCTAATTGTTTTTCACATGAATTACTCCCTCCTTCCATCGAAGATATGTTTACATTATAGGTTTTGTTTAGTATGATATTTTTCTTTTCAAGTGGAATACAAATGTCCAATATGATTTTTTGTTCAGGATGGGTCTTATGGTCATTATGATAGATTTCAAAAAAATCCCCGTCTCTAAATTCATATCCATTTTCTATTACCCATATACAGATATTCTTCCATGCTTTCGAAATGTCTTCTCCTTTAATTTCGAACCTTCCAACTACATAAATGCCTCTTTGTATGTTTACTTGTCTTATTTCACCTTCAGGCTCAATATCTTTATTAATCGTTATACAAGCACTAAACCTAACTTTTGTGTATTGGGTTACATTGGGGTTATCGTGATAAATGGTAATTGCTTTGAAATCCGAGGTATTGATTACTTCGTTTTTATGCCCCCATTTCATTAATTTTTGATACATATCACCAATTTTACCAAATTCTCCGATATGCATAACACCTGCAAGTTTTATTTCTTGTAGTTCTGTTACAACAATTTGTGCATTCATTTCAATCCATTTTTTAATGTTATCAATGCTACAAATGTATCTTTCAGTTGAAAATGACTCTATACCAATCTTGCTAAGCGTATTTTTTCCTTCCGATTTAAACCTGGTCGGACTAATCCCATAATATTTTTTAAATGTTCTTGAAAAGGAGCTTTCGCTGTTAAATCCATAGATATAAGCAAGTTCTTTTATTGTTTTATTTGAACCTGTAAGTAGCATAGAAGAAATACGCTCTACTCGTTTCCTATTTACATACTGATTCAGATTTTCTCCTATAATTGTTGAGAATACTCTATGAAAATGGAAAGAAGAATAATGTGCTTTTTTCGACAAAGATTCAAGTGATAAATCCGCTTCAAGATTCTTTTCAATAAAGTCCAAAACGAAATTTATTCGTTTAATGTACTCCAATCTTGTTTTATTGAAATCATCTTCCATTTTTATTTTTTCTTAATGACGCACAACTCACTTATATACCCACAAATTAATATAAATCATTCCAACTTTCTCACTTCCGTTATATTTATTAACCTCTTAACCACTTCCTATATATTTAGCTTTAAAAGCTAATCTATAAAATTTGCCTTGATTGCTAGCGCTATTAAAATGAACTACAACAATAACTATTCCTCGATAACCACCGGATAACTTTCTAACGAAACTCCCACATTGACCTAGACCTCTACCCTATTCTCTGACGTTCGTACACATCTTTTTAATTTAATATGTTGTAGCCAATCATAATTGATTCGAACTTCTCTAATCCCCAAACAAACGTTTTTGTTCCCGGTGGTCGACTTGGCTGATAGAACTCTTTCC
>NZ_JAJNKA010000027.1 GCF_021533215.1 Portibacter lacus
AGTTGTAAGGCTTGATTTACCTAGCCTTGAGAAGCTTGCGAAAATATTAGATCCAATTCGTAGCCCAAAATTATTAGATGCTGGCTTTAATGAAAGTTTTATGAAATCATTTATTAAAAAAATGAATGATAATGGTTCTTTGTATTCTGACATCGCTGATCCAGGGAAAAACAATGGCTTACAAGTTTTGCTTAATAGCATAGAGAAAATGGAAGGGTTGACTGATGCTGCGAAGTTACCTCTTGTCAGGTCGGGACTTCAATCCACAGATATTGCTCAGCTCAGAGGTGAGTTATTTAGATTAAGGAGATGTGAAGATTATGGTTGGGAAAATTTAAGAGCTTTAGAAGAGTATATAAAGGCAGCTCCAAATAGTGGCTATACTAAAGGAAGACACCCTGATATTTCACCTTTAACTCCACCACCACATTTTATAGAAACAAAGTACTATTCTATACTGTTAAGAGAAAAGACCGTTGATGCATTTGCGAAACAGCTTCATAAAGACTTACTTGATGTTTTCAGAATAATTGATGAAGGCATAGTGGATGCTCCAACTGCATTTAAATCTTATTTGTATGAATTCAAAAAATCTTCAGAAATAACATCAAACTCAGTTTTAGCCAAACAAGTCGAAGATATTTTCACCAAATCTCCTTGGAAAGATCAGCTCATTAATGGAAAGCCTTTGAGTACAATTAAAATCGAATTAGATAATTTATTTATTCAAAAATCAGGAGGCAATTTCGAAGACTTGCTTGATTTTATTTTTGAAAGTAACGCCTTCAAAGTTATTGACTAGAAATTATGGAACTCAAAAAAATATTTAATACAGGTGTACTTCCTCATGAAAGTAATTCACAAATTGCAGTTAATCTTCCCCCAGATGAGGTCATTTTTTACAATCATTCCTTACAAGAGATTCATAAAATCGATGGCTATCAGTTAATAGGTTTATCTGATAAAAATGCTCTGCTTAGAATTGACCGTGATATAATTTTTTATAGTATTACTAACCAAAAAGTAACATGTGAGTTTAAGAATACGAGAATATTCCCATTTCCAATCGACGAAAACATCCTCTTTACCTACAGGAAATCTCCAACAATAGAGCTTCGTGATTTTTCAACAGCAGAAACTCTGTGGAGGACAGAGCTTACAAGTGTGAATAGAATTGTCGAAGGCACATGTAACTCCTCATATTTTATAGGTAATATTTTAGATTCTTTAAATAAGATCTGTATTGATATGGAGTCAGGAGAACTTAAATGGCAGAGAAATACATCAAGCTTTTTAGATCTAGACAATAAATTTGCGGGAAGAAATTATTTATTGCCTAATGTCCTAGTATCACTAGGGAGTAGCCAAGATTATTTTGGTGTCAACATTAAAAATGGCGAACCTCTTTGGCATTTAGATTTAGAAAAACAGCTTAAGATGAGTAAAGTAATCTCCGACACTAACATGTTCCTATTTGTAAGAGAAGTTAATGATGTATACCTATTAAAAATAGACCTTTCAGAAGGTAAAATACTTTGCAAAGAATTATTGACTGAGCAAATTCAACGACTTCAAGTTTATCCTCAAGGAAACACTGGCACATTCGGTCAACTTAGTTACTACGATAATCAATTATTCTTCGGTGCTAACAATCAATTGGTAAGGTTAGATCTCTCATCCTTTAAGATGGAAATTATATTTGAACATACTGCCGAGTTCTACTTCTCCAAAGTCATTGGGTCGAAACTCTTTTATAGTGACAATAACTTTACAACTCTAGTATTTGAATTAGATTCTAGTAATCAAGAAACATAAGCATCTCTAGCCTTATTATCTCTTATAGACATATCGATAAAGTAGAAAACTTTATCTCTTACATTTGAAGGAAGCTTTTGACGCTCAATAACTCTATTTAAAGTTTTGGAATCAACTTCGAGATCTGTAGCACCCACTAAATAAACTGAAGCTATTTCTTGAATATAGAGTTAGCCATGTGGACTAAGATCGGTTATGAGCGTAGAGGGGTATCAGAAAAAGAATCTAGAAGGGTAAAAATAAGCAGTGCAGAAATGGCATCCCAGGTAGGAAACTTATTATACATTTTGTATGTTTACCATAATGGTACACAATAACAAACTATTATGCTGGTTATAAGTAGTAGAGAATTTAGGCAGAATCAAAGAATGTATTTTGAAAAAGTTGATAATGGAGAACAAATAATAGTGCAAAGAGGCAAAGATAAGTCTTATGCACTTACTCCAATTAAGGCAGAAGATATTTACTTTAATGAAGAAATGGTTAGAAAAATCAAGAAGAGTGCTAAGCAAGCAAAAGATGGTCAATTCATTGAAATATCTACTTCTAAAGAAATCAAGGAGTTACTTGGTCTTTGAGTTAAAAGTTAAGTTTTACACCCGGCACTAAAAAGGACATTACAAAGCAAAAGAGATCAGAAGAAAAATTACTTCGAAAATTTGAAGTTCTTTCTAAATAACTCAAAGTGAACTCGAGAGGATAGTAGTCAGAATGAAAAATTAAAGCACGTATTAGAAGAGTATTACTCTAGAAGAATCACTAAGAAAAATAGACTAATTTATGAAATCAAATTTGATAGTGTCATTATAATTTTATAATTTAACAAAGTACTTAGATATAAATATTGGACTATTGATACCTTTTTTTATTAAGAGCTGATTCTATTGTTAATTCTACCTATCGATGCTGTTTTTTTAAAAAAGGAAATGTTATAATTGATATCACCCCCCCCAAAACAAATTATTAATTTTCTACATACCACAATCCAATTTCTTTCGTTTATAACTTATCTGTACCCCAGATTTTAAATTTTAGTGCGCTTTACCTTTCTATACTAATACCGATTTTTCCTAATTACTAAATTGATCATGATGAAGATTAACATCTTATTAATTATTACGTGCATAACTTTTTTTACCGCTTGTGAGAAAGAAATCAACGAGCAATCTCTACAGCCGATCGGTTGTAATGAAGACCTATCTGAAAACGCTTTCAAAATCACCATTCAAGATGAATTCGCAGAGCTTCCTGGTCAAGTATCCGTATTTTTCAAGGTGGATGATAACAGTGGTAACCCAGTAGCCAATCTCAATAGTTCTGATTTTTCAATCTTTGAAAAGGGTAGAAATGATAATTGTTTTAAGAACATTTCCGCTTTCGAAGCCAATGCTAGAATTTCTCCGAATAAACAAGTTTTCAATTACAGCACCATGCTGGTACTCGATCTAAGTGGATCAGTATTATACACCAGTCTGAATGAATTGAAAAATGCTACTAAGGAATTTATTAGAAATATTATTCCGAGAGATGGAAAAGATAGCTTTGAAGTTGGAATATGGTGGTTCGATGGAGAAGATAAATTGCATTTACTTCAAGATTTTACAGACAATACTGCTGCTCTAATTTCGAAAATAGATGGGATCAACAAGAATGTCAGTAAAGATCCATCTACTGATTTATATGGGGCAGTATTGAAATCAGCTGACATTGTCAATCAAAATTTAGCAAAACAACTTAACAATGATATCATCGCTGCATCTTCAGTGGTCGTATTCACTGATGGAACCGACCAAGCAGCTAGATATGGTAAGGATGCTGCTATCAATGCTGTGAAAAAATTGAGCGGTAATATTAAATTTTATACAATTGGTTTAGGAAACGAAATAGATGTTCCGGTTCTTAAACAAATTGGAAAAGCAGGATCGATTATCGCGGCAGATAATGAAGATCTGGAAGAAACATTTAAGCAAACATCAGAATTGGTTTTTGATGAAGCGAATAGTTACTATTTTTTCGAATATTGTAGCCCTAAGCGTGATGGGAGTGGTGTGAATGAATTAGTGCTTCAGGTGAGCGATAGCGGAAAGAAAGGCTATGTAAGAACAGAATTTGACGCGACTGGTTTTAAATCAGGTTGCAATTAAATGGATATATAGAAACGCATGAAAATGGGCATCGTCTTCCGAGACGATGCCTTTTTTATTGACGAGATTTATTACGCTCTTGTCTTTTTCGCTTCCTTTTTCTCCAAGGAGCATCTACCTGCCAGTCACCAGCCATGATACAACCATAAGGCATGATTTTATCCACGACTTCACCTAACCCAAATTCCTTCATTTGGTCTTGGACATTTTGGGCATTTTTGTAAGCAGATGGTAATTCCGAAATATCCATATGCCCGGAATGGAATCGGACATCTAAGCCCATTGTTTCCTCAGCGAAAATGGCCTCATTTGTACGATCTGCCTTGCTTTTTTTATGTGCCGTTCTGCTAACATTTCGACCCGCTCCGTGTGGTGCAAATCCTAAATTCTCAGAAGTGCTTTCTCCTTTTACAATCAAAACGGGTTCGGCCATATTCAGTGGTATAAGTCGTATTCCATTTGTAGAGTCAGGAACAAATTTATCTGCTAAGGGAGTCGCGCCTTTAGCATGATAGAATAAATCATCCTCTTTGAATACGAAGTTATGTTCGTTCCAGAAATTTTCTATTACTTGGGCACCGGCCACTTCGCAAGTTGCTCTATGTAATACGGCATGATTGAGTTTCGTCCATTCCCGTACAATTTGTAAGGCTTCCCAATAATCCCTTCCCTCTTCCTCATCATATGGAATCCACGCATTTCGTTTCATCGTATCTGGTGAAATCTCTTTTCGAAACATTTCGGCTGTTTTCATACCTGCAGAATACAATTTAGCCCCGAATCCCCGACTACCGTGATGTGTGACCATTATTGTCTCTCCTGTATTTCTGGACCGTCCGACATAAAGAAAGTGATTTCCATCTCCTTGAGTTCCTAAGTGAGTTTTAGCTAGCTGCAGACTCCGCTCATTATTTAAGAATTTATTCTGTCGAATTTTTTCCTCGAGTTCAACAGGGAAATCGAATAAATCTTTCCTTCCACCTCCACCAAAATGAGTCCGGCTATGTGCTGCATCCAAGATGTCTTTTGGATTTGCATTGCCGAAGGAAGTCATCATCACAGAACAGCAAACATCGGCGGAATGCATGGAAGGGTGAATAGCATTCCGTGTAGCAACAACTCCACCTACAGGAATCTGGCCTTTCTCACCTGTAGGGCAGGCATCTGGCATCACAGCTCCTTTTACAATAGTAGGTGTTTTCATTAACTCGTCCATCGTACGAAATACATCTTCCATATTCTGAGCCTCTTCCTCATTTTCTGCGCGAATATTTTTTTTGTAGGTCAATGGTTGTGTAAACGGTTCCACTAATTGAGGCATCATTTTATCTAGATAATCACGTAATGCTTCTTCATTTAAATCTTGGCCGTTCACATATTCAAGCGCTTCTCTAAACCATCTTCCCGGACGGTATCCCATTGCGACAAGTGTTTTTCCTGTAATTTTCATTGTTTTTCAATTTTAAATTTTCAATGTTGTTAGAATTACTTTTGCATCATTTCTAACGATCATAAAACAAATGTATATCTTCACTACGCAATTAATTTGCGCAGTTGAAAAAGAATGCAATGGCTCAGAATAAAAACGCTTTAATAAGGTATAGAACAATCGATAAATGTCTTCAGAATAGGTCTAAAAGGTGGACTCTTAAGGACTTAATTAATGCTTGCTCGGATGCCTTATATGAATACGAAGGTAAGCAAACTGATATCAGCAAGAGGACGACGCAACTAGATCTACAGATCATGCGTAGTGATAAGTTAGGTTATAAAGCTCCGATAGAAGTTTATGATAGGAAATATTATCGTTACGCTGATGAGGATTACAGTATTACCAATGTTCCATTGACTCAGATAGATATGGATGTTCTTACTGAATCTGTGGAAATGTTGAAGCAATTTAAAGATTTTTCGCTTTTCCAAGAAATGAATGGCGTCATTCAGAAGCTGGAGGATAAAGTCTATAGAGAAAAGGATCATCAGTCACCTATTATCCACATTGACAAGAACGAAAACCTGAAAGGCCTACATTTTCTGGATGCTTTATATCAGGCTATCCTAAAGGAATTTGTATTGGACATAACTTATCAAAGTTTTAAATCTAGACAGCAATCACATCATGTTTTACATCCATTAATTCTTAAGGAATTCAATAATCGCTGGTTCTTAATTGGGCGGAATCATAAGAACAATCAGATTTTGACCTTAGCTTTGGATCGGATCGAAAAAGCAGAACCCAACTTGAAAATAAATTACGATCGGCAGGGTTTCGATGCTGATGAATATTATAAAAATACCTTTGGCGTTACGGTTATGAGCGATAGCGATCTGATAGACTTAGAATTGAAAATAGATCGGTACAACGCGCCTTATGTGATAACGAAACCATTCCATCCATCGCAGCAAGTAAGCGAGCGATGTGAAGATGGATCTGTGATCTTTACACTCAAGCTGCATCATAACTTTGAACTAGAACGATTAATTTTAGGTTTTGGTGATGCGATTCAGGTATTAAAGCCACGACGGTTTCGACAGCGGATTAAAAAGAAATTTAAAAATGCGTTAGAATATTATCTTTAAAGTCAATAACTTCATTTTGAACAAGACATCTCAGGCACATGAATAAATTGGTTAAATATCTACTACCCGCAGCGAAAATTGACATGGGAGGTTTTCCGGTGAAGCAAGCTTTGCCCACTCAGAACGTTCCACAAGTGGATCCTTTTCTCTTGTTGCATCATGGAAAGGTGAAGTATAGTAGCAGACGACCTGCGCGCCACCAAGGAGTAGATCCTCACCCGCATCGTGGATTTTCACCTGTAACATTCGTTGTGCAAGGCGAAGTTCACCACCGAGATTCAAGAGGTAACAGTCAGATTGCGAAAGCCGGTGAAGTGCAGTGGATACATGCTGGGGCGGGTATCATTCATAGTGAAAGACCCTCTGAGGCAATGGCGGAAAGTGGCACGCATCAAGAATTTATTCAGATCTGGATCAATAGTCCTCAGGAAAGCAAAATGAAAATTCCGGAGTACATCTATATTGATAATGATTCGTTTAAGCGAACGGAATCTGAAGATGGGTTCATAAAGAATAAAGTGATAGATGATATTGGACAATCGCCGTTGTTGATCATTTGGGCAGAAGGTCAGAAGAAAGGCACAACTACTTATCAAATACCAGAAGGGTATAATAGTGCGATTTATCTAATCAAAGGAAAAATGAGGATCAAGGGTTTTGGTCTTTTAAATGATGAACACTTAGCCGTTTTCGAAGATAAGGGCGACACGATAGAAGTAGAGATGAAGGAAGCAGGTCAATTTTTGATTCTTTCAGGTCTGCCGATTGATGAAAAAGTTGTTCAGTCTGGACCTTACGTGATGAATTCGGAAACGGAAATTCTGGAAGCGATGCGAGACTACCAGATGGGAAAAATGGGGATTCTGATTGAGGAATAGGATCGGAGAGTTTAAAAGTTTAGGGTTTATAGTTTAAAGGATCAGAATCGACTTCGACCTGATACAATTTAGTGTTATAACACATGGTTTAAATATAACATCTTCTTCATACGCAAAGGCAGCGTTAAAGATGTCATATTGAGCTGCCGATGCGAGACTACCAGATGAGGAAAATGGGGATTCTGATTGAGGAATAGGATCGGAGAGTTTAAAAGTTTAGGGTTTATAATTTAAAGGATCAGAATCGATTTCGACCTTATACTTATTGGAAATATAGCATAATGTTCAAATATAACATCTTCTTCATACGCACAGGCAGCATTAAAGATGTCATATTGAGCTGACGATGCGAGGAGGTAAGAATGTGTATAAACATTGCAAATAAAAAAGGGTCAATCTGTTACGAATGACCCTTCTCTAAATTTATTTTTTATGTCTTATTACTTTAATAAAACTGGAGCAGTCGTATCTCCCAAGTTTACATAATATAATCCTGGTACATTTCCGCTTAGGTTTATATCTAATCGGCTTGCATTTTTCTGTAATTGACCTTCGCTCACTACTTTTCCTAATGCATCTATCACTCTCCACTTGCTCGCTGAATCAAAGCTTCCATTTTCAAATCTTACTGTAATCATTCCGCTAGTTGGATTCGGGAATACAGACCAGTTTTCAAGCTTTAATGAAGTAGTCGAAGATGACATTTGATGATCTACTTCTACCGTTGCCGTTGCTTCACAATTGTTAGCATCTGTAATGGTTAAATCATATGTACCATTCGCGATACCAACTAAAGATTCTGTAGTATCACCATTACTCCATACATATTGGTAAGGTGGAATTCCACCTGAAACCGTAGTCGTAATCGTTGCAAACGTATCACTTTCCATACTTTCATCTGAAAATGAGATGAGAATTGAATCAGGACTTACCAATTCTATCGTTTCTGAAAAGGTTAAATCTGTATCAACATCAGTTATCGTAAACGAATAACTTCCAGCACTTAAGTTTTCAATGGTTGCAGTTTCTTCTCCATTATTCCAAAGGATGCTATAGTTTCCAGAAGCACCTGAAGGAGTCAAAGCAATTTTACCATCTTCATCTCCAGAACATAATAAATCAGTTACTTCAGCAGCAGTAGTAAGCGGGCTTATAAAGCTAACAACTCCATTTTCTTCTTTTACGAAAACATCTGAAAGTTTGTTATCTGCTGCAGAAACATCTAGAGGCTTATCCGCAAAAATAACGGCTGCTTCTGTATCTACGTCACCATTTGTATCAAATACAATAGTAAAAATAACAGTGCTGTCATCTACTGAAATACCTGCATTAGAGGCTTCTGTCCATGTAAAGGTTAGAAGATCTTTAGTATTTACAGGTCTTCCGAAATTCTCAGCGCCCAAATTGTCAACACCAAAGTTTTTCACTTCATTAAAAGTCAATCCTAGGGTATCCCACTGAATGGTTCCTTCGAAGACAGCTAAAGAGTCAAAACCTTGAACTCTTACATCTAGTTCAACTTGAGTTTCACTACCGATATACTTGCTTTCGATAGATACCGTCAATGTGTCACCAGGACCAGATCGTAATATGGAATTGTTTGTTTTTCCCTCATTTTGACCGAAGGCCGAAATACAAACGAATACAGATAAAATTAAAGTGGTAAATAATTTCATTTTTTTATTTTAAATATGAACAGTACTGGGTATTAAATTGCGGTGCAAAATTAAATCTTTTAAAGCAAAAATCCCTTTGTTTTTGAAATTAAGGTGATCATTTTTCAAATGAAATGCAGAAATGTCGGTTTCGTGTAGAAAATTACATTAGAACAGGCTCGGAAGTCACGTTTAATCACAATTTCATATCTTATAGTAAATATTTAAAGGTTTAACTTTATAAATATGAAAACCACCTCCAAAAGAAAGCCAAATTTTAGAAAATTGAGAGCGTATGCATTCGATCCATCTTTATCTCTGAAGCTTGATACCGCTGAAGTAAACGAGATCGAATATACCCTTCCATGGGAAGATTTAGAAAAAGGACCAGTCGGCTCATACATTGAAGTTATCGATTATGATCCTACGATCGATCGTTATTATGAAGCAGTAGATCTCAATGAACCATACATTCTAGTAGAAAATGGAATTCGCCCTAGTGAATCGAATCCTAAGTTTCACCAGCAGATGGTTTACGCCGTGGCCATGACGACTATTAAAAATTTTGAGAAAGCCCTCGGCCGAAAGGTTATCTGGTCGACTAGGCTCTTAAGTGACACCACCCTCTATGAAGAATATGTAGAGAAACTAAGAATTTATCCGCATGCATTGCGTGAGCCGAATGCTTATTACAGCCCGCATAAGAAGGCCATATTGTTTGGCTACTTCAGGTCAAAGGCGAGCTCTCTAGATATCCAGATGCCCGATGCCATTGTGTTTACTTGCCTGAGTCACGACATCATAGCTCATGAAGTTACCCATGCGATACTAGATGGCATATTCAGACACTATAATGAACCCACGAATCCGGACGTATTAGCTTTTCATGAAGCATTCGCGGATATTGTTGCCCTGTTCCAGCACTTTACTTTTCCTGAAGTCTTGAAACATCAGATCGCCAGAACTAGAGGAAATCTTAAAAATCAAAATCTACTAGGACAATTAGCCCAAGAATTTGGCTCTGCTATCGGTGGATACGGTAGTTTAAGAGACGCCATCGGAAAGGTGAATCCAAAGACCAAGGAATGGGAACCAGCCATTCCGAATCCACAAGATTATAAGAGAACAATGGAGCCGCATGTGAGAGGAAGTATTTTAGTTGCTGCCATTTTTGATGCATTTCTCAGCATTTACAAAAACCGAGTTGCGGATCTTCTGCGGATTGCAACGGGCGGAACCGGAATTCTTCCAGAGGGAGAATTGCATCCTGACCTCGTGAATAGAATGGCGAAAGAAGCCTCTAAAGCTGCAAAGCATGTGCTGAATATGTGCATCAGAGCACTAGATTACTGTCCACCAGTAGATATCACGTTTGGAGATTATTTACGGGCCATTATTACTGCAGACATTGACCTAATAAAAAATGATGACCAGGAATATCGACTTGCTTTCATCGATGCTTTTCGAAAGCGAGGCATTTATCCCACTGGAATTAAGACCTTAAGTATAGATTCGCTGAAGCAGAAAGAGTTAGATATTAAATTTCATAAGAGTAATCAAGGTCGTTCTTTCAGCAGTAACATTGACATGAATGATACGACTAAAGAGTACATGGCGATTCTGAATAAGTACTTAAAAGAATATGGTGATGATATTAAGTACGTAACAGAGCGATCTGAAATCTATAGAATAACAACGGAATACATTAGAGGAAATTATGATAATCCTAGTGGTCTCGTGCAGGGATTACATCAACGGTGGGCGATTACCATCGAAGAACCAGGGACAGAATCGTTAAGTGAAATGACTGGGCTTGCGTTTCATCCAGGTTTTGAGAATCTAGGGATAAAAACGGACGATCAGTTTTACTTTCCTCGGTTCAGTATTCAGAACTTAAGGTTACTCTCTAGGGTAGGGCCGGACGGGAATCTACTGAACCAAGTGGTCTTTTCTATTTTTCAGAAGTCAGGCGTAGTCATGAATATGGATGGGACGATCGGGCATTTTATACCTGAAGTTGACCCTGTTCCTCCGAATGGATTTGTGATGTATGGTGGATGTACGCTGCTTTTTGATCTGGATGATAATAGTCTGAAGTATATCATTTCTAAGCCGATAATCGATGTAGAGAAGTACCGATTAGATGGGAAATACGAGGTAGATGAGGATCGAGTTCGGGCACAATATAATTTTCAGTTTAATGAAGGATTAGAGGAGAGGAGCCTTTATAGCAAGTACTTCGGTGTGGGGCTGAATAACAATTTTAATGAACCATTTGCCATGCTACATAACCACTAAAAACTGCGTATGAAAAAGATTAATAGATGTAAAGTGAGAATGTACAGAGCTGGAACGGGCGATTGTTTTTTATTAAAGTTTTATGCTGGTACGAGGAGGAAATTCACGATGCTCATAGATGGGGGAGTGTGGCAAGGGAGTAAGGAATATCTTACGCCATTTGTAGAGAATATCAAAGATGCCACAGACGGTAAGATTGATTTATTAGTGATCACGCACGAGCACCGAGATCATGTTTTGATGTTTGATCGGTGCTCTGAAATATTCGAAACTTTTGAAATAGATCAATTATGGTTTGGGTGGACCGAAGATGACGGTGATCCAGAAGTGGCGGCATGGAAAGAAAAATATGGAGATAAAAAGAAGGCGCTGAGTTTTGCAGCGGATAGAATGAATCAACTCATTAACGACCAGAGTATCAGGATGAGCCTTGCTGGAAACCAGGCAGAAAATGAGATGTATGATGCGAAAGTTTTATTTTCTGACGTGGTCAATGGGTTTTCAGAATTACATGCAGCTGGATTCGATGGCCAAAAAATCTATAAAGGTGGACTGAAAGGGATGGAGGTTGTGAAAAAACTGAAGGTTAATAAAGTAAGATATTGCAGACAGGGTGAAATCATTAAGGATATTAAGAATATGGAAGGCGTTAAGTTCTATGTCCTAGGTCCGCCGAATATGTATCAGCAAGTTAAGAAGGAGCATGGAAAGGAAGGAGAAAGTTATGATCATAATAAAGACTTAGAAGTCAATGATTTATTCTCGTTATCAGTATTAAAGGACGAGTTGGAACCGCTAAAAGATGATATCCTACCCTTTGATCGGGAATTCGTAATCGAAAATGACCAGATGGGAAAGGAATGCTTTTCCGTTTCAAATTCCCAAATTCGATATGAAGATCCAATGAAGGAATGGCGCAGAATAGACCATGACTGGTTATATAGTTCTGGAAACTTGGCGCTTAGAATGAATAGCCTTACGAATAATTTGAGTTTGGCGTTGGCTATTGAATTCGAAGAAAGTAAGAAAGTGATGCTTTTTCCAGGAGATGCGGAGTTCGGAAGTTGGGAGAGTTGGCATAAGATAAAATGGCATCAAGGTGAGTTGAAAACGGAGGACTTACTGAACCAAACGGTGTTCTATAAAGTTGCTCACCATTTATCGCATAATGGAACGGCGGCTTCTCTGGGATTAGAAATGATGAATCATTCAGATCTGGTAGCGATGGCAACGTTGGATTTTACGAACATCAGTAATGGATGGAAAAGTACAATGCCGAATCGGAAAATTGTCAAGGAATTATTAAAGAGAACGAAGGGGCGATTGATCTTATTAAATGATGAAGAGGTCTATAGCGATTTCGAGGAGCGCGAATTAATTTCGACGGTGATAGAAAAAGAAAAAGCTAGAATGAATGATGCGGAAAAGTATGAATTCGATCGAGACTTTGACATTCCGAAATCGATCAAAGTAAAAACAAAAGGTCAGATCATTGAAAAGCCACTTTACTACGAATATGCTGTGGATGGGAGATAAGCTGCCTTGTAAGGCAGCTTCGTATGTTTGATTAGTAGGACTTAACGCTACCTGAGCCAACTATTTTTTTGTCAATTCTAGGATTCCCTTTGTATTTCACATCACCACTTCCAGCAATAATTGCACTGAGTTCATTACTTACATGAATCTCAACTGAGCCAGAGCCTGCTGCGTTAATATTTGCTTCTTTTACTTTAAAGTTAATGGCTTCTACTGATCCTGATCCACCGATATTAGCATCGAGATCTTCTGCGTAGCCATCTAATGAAATATTTCCTGATCCGCCGATGTTAGCATCTACATCTTCTGCTTCTAAAGATAGTTCGATACTTCCCGATCCTCCGACATTGAGATCTACATCATCTAGATTTTTGAAAGTGTTTTGACCATAGATAGATCCTGACCCTCCGACATTCAAGCCTTTTAGGTCTTTCATTGTGATGAAGATTTCTACCTTTTCGTTTGTTCGAACGCTTGTATTGTTCGGAAATTTAATGTTCCAAGAAGTACCTTTTACCTCTTTTTCGATAAGGTCAATGATGTTCTGCTGTCCTTTAATTTCTATAGATTGTGTATTCCCCTGTGTAATAAATACATCACCTGAAATGCCTAGACTCACCTTGTTAATTGCTTTCATATTTACATTCTCAGAAACGACGGGACCGGAGCCTACGACTTTTTGAGCTTGAGTTAAACTAATAGAAAAGATAAAGATCGAGAACACAGCGATAAGAACATTAAGTTTTTTCATAGGATTAGTTTTTTATTTAAAAGACTCACTCTAAATTGAATAGTTGCATTGCCAAAGAAAAATTTTGGGGAGTGAATCCTGCTAACATTGACAGATAAAAACATCTTATCTTTTGTGAAACTGTAGCATTTTATATATTTAGAAATGGATATTCATAAAAGTAGCATTGAAGACTTCAAAACCGACCTGTGGCATTTTCATTTTAAGGTTCCGCAAGATATAGCAAGGGACTATATAGATGGGAATAATCGGAGAGTGATCTGTACACTGAATAAAGTGAAAAAGTTTCCATGTGCATTGATGCCTAATGGAGAAGAAGGTTGCTTTATCAATGTGAATAAAGAAATACGGAAGGAGTTAGGGTTAAGAGAAGGAGATGCAATCGAATATAGTCTTGAGAAAGATGAATCTGAATATGGACTGCCTATGCCCGAAGAATTGGGTGAACTATTGAAAATCGATGATGAGGCAAATGACTTTTTTCATGCACTGACACCTGGGAAACAAAGAAACCTAATCTACATTGTCGGTAAGCCTAAACTTTCAGCTACTCGGCTGCACAAAGCATTAGGTATCACTGAATTTCTAAAAGAGCATAAAGGGGATCTTGATTTTAAGTTGCTCAATACATTTATGAAAACCTTTAATAAACTGTAAATAGATTCTAGGATTTAAGATTTCGATTCAAGACAAAAAAAAGAGTGCTGAAATCATAATAATTTCAGCACCCATTAAAATAGTAGGTTTACTAACTTATATTTTAATAAAACTTTTGTTAATTGTCAAGTTATTCTTGATGATATTAATGTAATAGTTGCCAGATGCAAGATCTGTTACATCTATTTGGATCGAATTCAAATCTTCTACCGCAGAAACAATTTTAACCAATTGTCCTTGTCCATTAATAATCTGGATTTTTGCATCTCCATCAAGTTCATTATTGAAATCCACATTGATATAATCTGTTGTTGGATTAGGAAATAAGTTGATGTCAATGTGATCATTTGCACGCTCGATTTTTACGATATTCGAGTATTCGAATGCACCATTAAAATCAACTTGCTTTAGTCTGTACAAATATACAGAACCATTATCCACATTTCTATCAAGGAAAGAATAAGACTGTAGATCTGTTGTATTTCCAAAGCCATTAACTTTTCCTATCGTTTCAAATTCACTACCACCATTCTCCATTCTCTGAATTTCAAAGTAGTCATTGTCAATTTCTACAGCTGTTTCCCATTCTAGAAGATTATCATTTTCTAATGCTTCTCCTGTGAAATAAGTCAATTCGACTGGTACTACTGCAGTAATCAAACCTGCATCAATATCATCTTTATTTTCGCCGTCATTAAGAATGAATGTGTTCGTCGTTCCTTCACCATTAGTTCTCGTAACATCACTATCATTTCTTCCGTCTCCTGTGTTGTTAAGCGTGAACGTCTGTCCATCAGGTGCAACAAATTCAACATAGTACTGGCCTGCTACTAAACTATCGATTAAGTATCCCCCATTTACATCTGTAATTGCTGACCCGATAAGAACATCATCCGTGTTGTAAAGATTAACCGTAACGCCTTCTACACCATCTTCGAATAACTCCTCATAAATTCCATCAAGAACAGTATCAAACCAAACGGTATTACCGACACTTGCCGTTCCAGTATAACCAAAATCTTGGTCAAGGTTCGCCTCATCCGCAGCTAAAGTAAGATCAGCTGTATTATCATTCACCATGTCTGGATCGATGCTATTCACAACACCAGCAGGGAAGTCGGTATCATTTGTATCAACTGTAACACTGTAATCACCAGGTGCAAGATATGTGAAAAGATATTTTCCATCTCCATCTGTTTCAGTCGTGATGGTCTTACCTGATGGTAAAGTCAATGTTACGGTAACGTTCGCAATCACTTCATCAATAGTAGGATCAAAGACACCATCGTTATTCACATCTACGAATAATTGGTCTCCTATAGAACCCGTTCCGTTATAACCAAAATCTTGGATTATGTTCATTTCATTTGCAGCCAAAGTAAGATCAGCTGTATTATCATTTACTCCATCTGGGTCAATGCTATTCACAACACCAGCTGGGAAGTCAGCATCATTCGTATCTACGGTTACTGTATAGTCTCCAGCCGTTAAACCTGTGAATGAGTAAGTTCCATGTTCATCTGTTGTCGTCTCAACTGTTTTACCATTCGGTAAGGTCAATGTTACAGTGACATTTGCAATAGGAGCGTCAATCTTAGGATCGAACTCACCATTGTTATCAAGATCAACAAATAATTGATCACCGATAGAACCCATTCCAGTGTAACCGAAATCTTGGTCTAAGTTGCTTGGTATAGTTGATGTTAAAGTAACATCACTAGTATTATCGTTTCCACCATCTGGATCGATGCTATTCGCAACACCAGCTGGGAAGTCAGCATCATTTATATCAACAGTTACGCTATAATCACCAGGTGCAAGACCTTCGAAAAGATATTCACCATTTGCGTCAGAAATTGTATCAATTGTTTCACCACTTGGTAAAGTCAATGTTACCGTCACATTTGCGATCACAGAATCAATAGCAGGATCGAAAACACCATTGTTATCAAGATCAACAAATAATTGATCACCGATAGAA
>NZ_JAJNKA010000028.1 GCF_021533215.1 Portibacter lacus
CGTAAAAAATGCTAAATAAGCAAGGTGTGTCGCTTTTTTGAAGGTGGATTTATTCGAAACCATAAACATTAAAAATACATTGGTTTTTTGCGCGATCGTTTTATTAGTGGCACTCTAACGTGATAGCTGAATCCTGAGTCCGACCAACGGGAGGATTCAGTGATCTCGGCATGTTATGAGTTTTTTTATTTATTTGCAATGCATCTCATAATATCCTAATGACAATTTATGAGATAAGTCATTTGCAGATTGTAAATCTTTACAAGCCTTCTCCATATTTTGGATTTTTTCTGCAAATAAAATACCCCTATTGTAAAAATAAGTACCACTTTGATGAATTGAGATACTTTTGTTATAATCTTTTAAAGCTTTTTCATAATCTCCAATTTCAGAATAGACTATCGCCCTTCTGTTGTAGGCTTGATGATAATTGGGATCAAGCTCAATTGCTTTGTCTAAATTTGATAATGCAATATCTAGGTTTCCCAGAAACATTTGCGCCTTGCCAAGTTCTTTTAAAGTTCCAGCACGTGTAGAGTCAAGCTTTACAGCCTTTTCTAAATATTTTGCGGCTTTGCTCCATTGTTCTTGATAGTTGTATGCTTCACCAACTAATGCAACTATATGTGTATTAGTTGAATTTAGTAAATATTCTTCCCCTTTTGTAATCACATTAGAATAGTCTTTGAATTCATGATAAACATTTACAAGATTATAAAAGGCTATGTCGTATTTGGGTGCGAGTTGTAGAGCTCTATTTAAATTGAAAATCACTTCACTTGTATCCTTTTTAGTTTTAAGTTGAGCAATTGCAAGGTTATTATAAGCCCTGTAGTTTTTTGGATCTATTTGGATGGCCTCTTCATTTAAATTAATTATTTCATTTTGGTTCTCCAGTTTTTCACTCTGAATACTAAGAGCTAATGATCTAGGATCAATCCCTTTTTTGCATGAACAAGCAATAATTATAAACAAGGGTAAAAAATATTTCATTTTATGTTTTTAATGTGGATCAAAAACTCTGAGTTTATTTGACAATTTTTAATCGATTTATTGGTTTTAATTGTGATTTATCTTTTGAATCAATATTTAGAAGTCAATACTAGATAATTAAAAGTTTTCAAATTCATTTTATTATTGTAGTCATCTATAAACTTGATCTAATATTTGGTCGAGTTAGCATAATTACTCATAACGGTGAATATTTATATTGATTATGTGTATTTTATATATTACAAAATTATTTAACTTTAAATTTTCCGTTATCTAACTTGATTTATTTTCGTTTTCAAAATACGAAATTTTGAAGATTAGTTTCTAGCTAAATTTCTAGGATTTTGAAGATGAAAGGTCTGGAGAATTACTCATAACGGATCGGTGATATGGAGCGGACGTAGCGATAGCAAGTCTGATCTCATATCACTTGTTCTCACTCGTTTTCTATTTCCCGCTTGATTTGTAAAATTTTCCAATTTATTGATTTTATAGATTTATGTATTTCTTCAAGATTTGTTTTTCCAATAACGTTTAAAGTTTGGATCGAATCCTTTACTTGATCGATGCTATCCAAGTGATAAATTAATTTGGATTGATCATTAATTGCAGTATCAATTTTTAAAATTGCAGATTGTATACTTTTAACATTTTCATCCTTTACTACAGATTTAGGGAAAATCATACTAAGTAGATTTGCTAAAAGTATGCAACCAGCCACACCTAAAGAGGCATATGATATATTTCTTGTGTTCCTCGAAGTTTTCCTGTTTTTTTCAGCCTCCTTTAGCCGCAAAAGATTCATTAACGCTTCAGGTGTTAGAAACCATGTGCATTCATACTCGTGATTACAATCTTTATAAGCTTGCGTTAATTTATCGTATTCATCTTGATTTTGAGGATTGCATTCAAACTCTGGTTCAGGAGCCTTGCAGTAATTTCCGTAATATGTATTTGTCTCATCATGAGTGAATGAATTTTGAAAGATAATTTTTAAGGTCGTATCATCTTCATCATCCGTGATCAGATTGCAAGTCAGAAGTTCGGCTTTAATTTTTGTTAGGTTTGTTCCACAAGAAATACACTCAGAACCAATCTCTAACATTTTCAAATAGAGTTGCTCTGGTGTACAATGTTTATGTTGCAGTTTCTCTGTCATAAATTTTAAGTTAAAGAAAACGGGGTTTTACCCCCGTCCGTGGTCTAACTAATCGTTAGTTGAACGGTAATGTGTTGGAACCTTAACACGTTTCCCTTTCGAGTTAGTGTAAGTATAACCTTTGACGTATACCTTCTTTTTACCACTGGCTGTTTTTGCCATCTAAGTAAATTTTGATTTACAAATTAGGTCAACACCAAGCCTTGACCATTTAGGCATCCCTTTAGCTGCCATTAGATTTCGGTTTGGTGACAAAAACAGTTTTTCTTTCATATTTTTTATTTTAATGAGTGAGAACGTCATAGCTGCATCCAGAGGCCTGACGAAGGAAGGCTTATGCGATCGCAGCATGTTATAGCCTGTTATTTGCAAGTTAGGTTTCTAACATCTACTTCGGATGCCACAAGTGTATTAAATTCACTATTCATTTTTTTTAGTTCGTTTTCAGGATCATATTTATCTATAATTTCATACAAGATACAAGCTGCATTTTGATAATAGTTGAGATCAACTTCTTCTACGTTTTGATTAGAGTCGACTTGATTGGCAACTATCTTAAATCGGAGTGTCTTGAAAATCCTAATTTTGTCTACACTAATCGCGAAATTTCGCCTATCGAAAGCATCAATTAACTCACTTTTATCAATTGTTAGTCCTAATTGTAGATTCTTTTCTTTAGAGACTGTTAAAGGGATTTCATAAATGAACATTGTGAGTTGTTTGCCAATTATATCATCCACCACTACTACTATTTCATCTAAATGTATTGGAGTCGTATTCTGATTAAATAAACTTACTAATAGATCAACAGAATTTTCTGATTCTGAGATTGAATCTATTAAATAGTTAATTTTTGATCCGTTTATATACTTTTCTGGAAAAAAGCCGTTTTGATCAAGATATTTTGCCTTTTGTTTGAGAAGTTGGCCGTAAGTATTTTTCTCAAATTTTCCATATAGTCCATAGTTTAGGCTGTTTTGAATTGATTTGATTTGTAAGTATTGATCGTAGCTAATTTTTTTCGAATTCAAATCTTTATCTGCCATTAGACTTTGAGCTTCAAGATTTTCTAAATTTGGAACGACTGATGTTATTGCTTCTCTCCCACAAGAAAGCATCACTAAGATTATTAATATGTTAAATTGTTTCATCATTACAAACTATAATACTTCTCTTACGCAAATTAGGAACGATGCAATAGACTACTCTGATATAGTATTTTTTTTGCTTTTGCCTTTGCTCTAATTTTGGTTTGCATATCAATTCTCAAGATAAAAAGATACAGAATCTTCCAAGTTTTTGATCAGTTCTTCATCCATATATTTGTAATTGTCTGGAATATCAAGAACAATTATTTCTTTGGAATCAATCGATTTATTGAACAGTTCTACTATCCTTTTTTTATGTTTCTTTTCCATGACAAAAATTAAGTCAGCCCATTCAATTAATTTTTGCGAAATTCGAATTCTAGCTACTTTTGAAGTTCCTGCAGACCTTATATTGTAGCCATCTCTATTTTTGAAAATAGTTTCAGCTGTTTTACTTCTCCATTGATTTCGACTGCAGATAAAGAGTACATTCATTATTCCAAATGCTTGATTTGTTTCTTATTTTTCCTCTTTCGAATGGCGTCTTTTTTAGCACCATGTTTATCTGCCCAACTATAAAGCAAAGAATCAGGGTCTTTTTCCATTCCGTCAATTTCTCTTTTTGAAAGCTTGCTAAAGTCTTTTCTCGTAACGTGATAACTTTTTGACATTATGTGATTTTTAATAGGCTATAACGGTTTCGCAGCATGCTCCGTTCCGACGAAGGAGGTATGGAGTTATCGCTGCATGTTAGTGGTCGTTTCGCAATTTTGTAATTAACTCATTCTTCATTTCAAGCAAGAATTTTTTCATCGATACTTGAATGTTGATGACATCTTTCTTTTCAAGCACTATTTCATCATTCAATTCATAGTGATTTTCAAGCTGACAATCTCTAGTCTGATTAAGAAATTTTGAATCAACGACTTCAGAATTGTGAACAATTGCATGTCGCAGTGCTTGACCCATTATGATTATGTCTTGATCCTTATTCCGGCTGATTTCGAAATTAAAGTATTTATTAAATGCTTCTTTTGAACTCTTCATATCCTGAAAAGAATAGCTTTCTTTGTCAATTATTATATCGCCCAATTTGCCTCTCAGATCAAAATTATTTTCAGCCAATTTCCTAAACTCAAACTTCACTTTACTTTGAATTTTAAGAGCAAAATGCGAATCAAAAAGAGTGAGAAAATTTACTGAACTGACGAACATTTCTTTCAAAATAGAAGTAAAATAGGAGACTAATAGAACAAGACTTTGACTATATACCTTCTGAAACTGAGGTTTAAATGAGTTGTTTTCCTTTATCATTTCGAGATTCCTAATCGTTGAGGTTGGAAGTAAATGTATACTAGTTATATTAACTTCATGGTTGGTCTTTAGAGATGCTTCTAATTTTTTTAAATTACCGATACAAAAGTCTAATAAAAGTTGATCAAAGTTTAGTAACCCTGCTATTGTAACTGAATGGCTATCAAATCTTTCTATTATTTTAAGTAAGATAGGTTCAATTGCTTCTTCATAAACAATAGCATCCTGACTATTATTAACAAAGTTCTCCGCTTCTTCCAAACTCAGGCCTTCAATCAAGCTAATAAATTTAATGTGGTCGCCACCTTTTCCGCAACCGAAACATTTGAAAATACCTTTCGTTGGTGAAACTACGAAAGATGGAGTCTTTTCATTGTGGAATGGACAATTGCCTTTCCAATTTGCGCCAGCTTTCCGTAAGTCTACGTACTCCTTAATTATTTCTACTATATTTATGGTACTCATAAGAATTCTTAGCTTCTAATCTATTTATTATCAATTTGTGAACCTAACTTATATCCTATAAGCTCTCTAAACAAAATCTCTTCTCCCTCATTTTGAATTTTGATATCTAATAAGAAATTTAAGGGAGTGACGAAACTGATAGGAATTTCTCCCTCTTCTACATCATAGCTCATTGAATTTACTCCTATAACTTTACCTGCTTCATTGAATACTGGACCTCCACTCGAGCCTGATAACATGTCGATAGTAGTCTGATAGCATTCTGTAGTAATGCCGCATGTAGGGCATCTGGAATGTATCTCCAACAATTCACCATGATAGTTTTCAGGAACTATTGACCAAATATTGGCCACGGGATCTTTCAAGTTGGTTTTGGGATATGCGAAAGTCATGACTTTTTCGCCAATCGATGGTTTATCAAAATCGTATTCCCAAATAGGATTCTCAAAGTCCTTTCCATCAATTTGAAGCACGTTTGGTTTTGCCAAACAAATATCGGCAGATTCATGATGAAAAATATGTCTGATTTTTCTTGGTTGAAAAGAGCTGTCATTTACAATCTGAGTGAATAAAAATTCAGATTTGGGATCAATATCAGCTCTATCTAGAACATGTTTGGCAGTGACAATTCCTCCAATATGATCAATAAAAAAACCAGTTCCAATAAACTTTGGTTTTTGATTCTTGAGACCGAAAATAGGTACTGTGATATTATGTGGTTTAGCATGCATGGTGTGTTGTATTTATAAGGTAAAAATACAGAAAATCATATTTTAGTCTTTGGTTTGCAATTTGAAGTGGAATTTTTACCAATAAATGACCACTAACGGTAAATGATATCGCTCGTCTCTGCGACGAAGGAGGCAGATATGAGCTGATATCTAGTGTTCTATGGCGTTGTTCTCTATTCACCATTGTTTGACATTGAATTCAATAATCTTAGTCCAACTTTTGCCATTCCACTGTCTGGAAACTCGTCAAGTGTTTTTTGATAATATTCCTTTGACAATTTACCATTTCCAATTTGACCATAACAAAACGCAATATTATTCAATGCCATTTCTTTATAAGACATTTTACCTGAACTTAAAAGAGTTAAAAATCTGTACTTATCTATCCAATCATTCTTTTTAAAGTATTGGTAACTATTCTCAAAATGCGGAATAGCTTCATTAAATTCCTCCTTTTTAACCTTTATCATGCCTTTTCTGTGTGCTCTGGCAATTGTTCTTCTTAAAAGTTGTGAAATTATCAGATAAGTAATTGCCCCAAAAATTATAAAATTTGATTTGTCAAACTGATACCAAATCAAAAATATCAGTCCCATTACCAATAATTGAGGAATTATTGATATCCAAGCAATTTGTCTAACAGTTGGGATTTTTGAACTCATTTATTTAGTCGTATTTAGTTTTTAATGCCATAGAACGTCCTAGCGATAAGAGGAGTTTCGCCTTCCGCCCAACGTTACCTCTAAAGTTATATAATTTTAGATAAAATGTGTTGGAGTAAGAATTATTTAAGGCGAAATTCACTTCTTCATCGCATGTTACACATAGTGATCAAAAGAATCTCAAGACACACGATCGTGTTTGCCATTCGTAAGTTCTATAAAAAGCCAAAAGCGGAGATTGATACGTTGACATTTACTATCTGACTCATGAAGATCGATGCGTTGGCCTACTTTTTTCGGTCGAGCTAACGATAATACGAAAGAGAAGACGTGTTGGAACATGACAAGATTGAACGCTTGGATTGGAGTGAGCAAAGTTGCTAGTTAACTGTAAGCGCGAAAGTTGAAGGATTCTGTATTAAGCAAGTGAAAACCTGAACAAATTGAAACACATTTTCAGTAATTGATCAAAGACAAAGATGAGTTTACCGTTGCAAGATTTGGCTATCGAATTGAAGGAAATGTGCTTGTTTAATTTGCTTTCTAGCGCGTTTAAGTTGATCGTCTTCTCCTGACAAAATTTTGGCTTCGACCGAAAAAAGTTTCAAGGAATTGAGCGTTAGAAATGGCTTAAGTACAACTGGAATGAATTGACGGAGTCAATTCATTATGTGTAACGTCTTAGCTGATTATTCTGATGTGTTTGACCCCCTAGTTCTGGAGGTTTGACCCCCTATGTGGATAACTCGCTTATTTCAAATTTACAATTATATTTTAGATCTGTTTCTGAGGCTTTCCCCTTTGAGATCAATTCTGTGTGCTTTAGGTACAATTCTGTCTAAGATTGCATCAGCGATAGTTGGTTCATCTAAATACGGATGCCATGAGTTCAGAGGAAGCTGTGAACAAATTATAGTTGCTGATTTTCCATATCTATCTTCAAGAATTTGTAGCAGTGCTAACTTTACGGATTGAGATAATGGCTGGAGACCAAAATCATCAAGAATTATGAGTTTGGCTTTCTTCAACTTGTCGAGCCATTTGATCAAAGAACCATCTGTTTTTGCTAGACTGATTTGTTCTGCAAAACGGTTAAGATTAAAGTAAAGCGTTCTGTATCCGTGTAAGCAAGCATTGTCTCCTAATGCGCAAGCCAAGTATGATTTACCGCAACCCGTTGCACCGGTAATCAATACATTTTCTGCACGATTGATAAAGTTGCAATCAGCCAAAAAGGCAAGCGTATCTTTACTCAGATTTCTCTTTTCATTGCATTCGATGTCTTGGATAGAAGCTTGGTATCTGAGCTTGCTAAGCCTAAGAAACATCTTGGTTCGTCGATCTGTGCGATATTGGAACTCAGCATCTATGAGTTGCGCAATCAGGTCGTGAGCTTCAGGATGGTTGTTAATAGGCAGAGATAAGACAGCTTGGTAAGCATCGGCCATACCTGTGAGCTTCATCTGCCTAAACATGTCTAACGATTCATTTTTCATTTATTTAAATTTTATGATTAAAAGTTAATTAGTGATAAGCTTGAGGGCCTCGGATATTATCGTGAGTAGGAATTTTTAGGATAAGTACTTCGTCTGAACGATCTAGATTTTTCGCTAGGATATTCTTCATCATGGGGTAATTCCCTTTTCCAACTTTCTTGCATCGCAGAGCTGCTGCTTCAACTCTTTGTGGAGTAAATCGTTTAGCAAGATGTAAGATCCCAGCGCAGCTTTTATAAGTTTGAGCCTCATAGATTTTAGCAATTAGAACTTGCTGGATCAGCCATTCTGTTGATTCACCAATCTTAGCTGCTTGCTTTATAAAGTAAGCTCCATCATATCCTTGAGAGGCCTTCCACTGTTCATGGTTTTTGGGCAGATGTTTATCATTAGTTTGATAACGGTTACAATTCCTATAAGTCAGTCTCTGATGAACAGCGACTCTTGTTCTATCGATGTAAATTTCGACTAGTGTACGGTTATACAAAACGATTGCATACTTGCCTACATACTGATGAGGAACAGAATAGTAGTTCTTTTCTTCACCCAGAAAAACATGATAGTTCTTTTGAACCTTAGCCTTTGTGGATTTTTTGAGCTCAAATAGTTCGTTTGGTAGCTCAGCCATTAGTGGCTTTTCATATTGCTCGAAAAGCTCCTTTCTGCAGCCTTCCTTTTTTTGAAAAGGTATCTGATTATGTATTGCTAACTGATCAATTATTGCACGATTCAGTTCCTCTATGCTATGAAACACTTCGTTTCTAAGAGGGGCATAGATTCGTTGGTAAGCAATTCGAACAGCATTTTCCACACTAGCCTTATCCTTGGGTTTGCGTGGTCTGGTGGCTTGTAATTCAAGGTTATAGTGATCTGCTAATTGAACACATAAATCATTGAATTTAGGTTCATATCTGTCAGAGGTGGTAACATATGATTTTAGGTTATCTGAAAGTATTTTCTTCGGTAATTTACCTAAGAATCGAAGAGCTTGATTTATCCCGTATACAAAATCTGCTACCTTCTGAGAAGGCAAGGCAATGACAAAACAAAAATGGCTAAAAGGACAGACGGTAACTAGGACCTCACATTCATTAACTTCTCCAGTTTTGGAATCTACCCAAGAAAGTTTCTTTCCTGCAAAATCAACCTGCAAGGTGTCCCCCGGCTCGTGAGTAAGGGCTATTGTTAAATCTTTAGACCGTAGATGTCTTTTTAGTTTTGCGCAGAATTGACTGTAGCAATAGCCCTGAGGATTATCTTTTCTATACTCTTCCCAAATAAGTTGACGAGACACACCAGGTCTCGTTAATTCTTTAAGCCACAATGGAATATTTGCCAAAAAAGTCTTTTCTAATTCACCTTCGTGACCATTATGATCATGATGAAAAAGAGCTGTAAAAGACTCTTCACTCAAGGCTACAATTTTATCTAATTCCTCGCCTGAATTGAGTGCAATTTTGACATAGTTTTTAATGGTATTCTTAGACATCTTTAATCTTCGAGCAGCCTCCTTAAAAGAGCCACATCGACGATAAGTTCTAAGTATTAATCTTACTTGATCCATACGTTTTATTTTGCCCATGCTTGTGATTTTTTGTCACTAACATGATATTATTTAGCGTATGTATCCACATTATTTAGGGGGTCAAACCATCAGAATTTTTCAATTCAAGGGGGTCAAACCATCAGAATATTATTAACATTCTTCCATTTTAGAGGGGTCAAACCTCCAGAATTAGAGGGGTCAGTTTGATCAGAACTGCGGGGTCAAACCAATCAGAATATGCACTTAGCGATAAGAGGAGTTTCGCCTTCCGCTCAATGTTACCTCTAAAATTAAACAATTTTACGAAATGCGTATTGGAGTGGGAATTATTTAAGGCGGAATTACTCCTTAATCGCATGTTAGATGCCG
>NZ_JAJNKA010000029.1 GCF_021533215.1 Portibacter lacus
CACATTCTTAGGGGGTCAAACCGTAAGAATGTTATTAACATTCTTCTACTTTTGAGGGGTCAAACCTCAAGAATCAGAGGGGTCAAACCGATAGGAATCGAGGGGTCAAAGGTGCAGGAATATGCAGGTATCATTGACACTTCCTGCATCTGCATGAATGATCATCTTGTTTTTCTCATCACTCACCATCTGCACATTGTATCCTACATTGACAATATTTCGATGTAGAATAACAGCCTTGGCATCTGGGTCCACCAAACTTATTTGTGCCTCACCGCTTTGTTCTAACTCTCTCTCGATTTGTTCATAGTGCGCTTTTTTGACTTTGCGCTCTGCAATTTTATTTTCTATTTCTTGTTTTGCTTCTTCATTGTCAGTCTCTTCTAATTGCTGCAAATAATCTTCTATTCTTTCATCTATATAATCCTTGTGACGTTTAATTTTCTTGCTATTGAAATTGTTCTTAAGGGAATTCTGAGCTCGAATCTTAACAGAGTCTAACGCAATGACTGTCCCTTCCACATAACCTAATTCTTTAAGCAACAGAACAAAGTAACGGAAAGTGTTTTTAATGGCCAATGGATTGTTTTTTCTAAAGTAGGCAATCGTTCGATTGCATGGTCGAAGTCCCTTTAAAAGCCACATCATTTCCATGTTTACGATACAGCAATGCTCTAACTTTCTAGAGGATCGAATTCCGTGTCTATAACCATACAAATAAAGCTTCAATAAATCCGCTGGATGAAAGGGTGGTCTACCTTGTGAAGATGTTGTGGTTTTAAACCCCAATTGATCCAAAGGTAGACTGTCAACGAAAATATCGATATGCCTAGCCCAGCTATTTTGGTCAACTAACATATCTATACTTGTAAATGATATTTGATTTCGATCTATTCCTTCATTGAAATTCATAATGAAAGCTTATTTAATTCTTACTTAAGATAACACTTTCAATTCATTACACATAGATATTTATCGTATATATTTCAGGTTTTTGCGCAGTCTGACGGTCTGGCTGTAACCTTCGTGGCGTCGCGATAGCAGCCATGAAGTGTTAAAGCTTGTTATCTGTCGTACTTAATTTATTTGCAGTATTCATTATATACTACTAATGCATACTTTTCACCTGATTTATAAGATTTTTGAAGTTCTTCACAAGCCTCTTTTATTCTTTTTAATTCAAGTAAAGTTAATCCTTTATAATAGTGAGTGTTTATTGGTTCTGTTTCAGGTTGTTCACAGAATTCTAAGTCCCTCAATGCTTGTTCATAATTTCCAAGATGGTAGTTTGCTGCTGCTCGTTCGAATACTATAAATTCTAGTTCTATATTGTAGTTTTCTCCTTCTGGGTAAAGTTTGTTTATATAAAATTCCTTAGACCCTACGATGTCTGTGCCATTGTATTGTGGTTCTTTTAATTGCAGAGCTTTTTCTACATCTTTCATTGCATCTTCATATCGTTCTAAGTTTCGTTTGTATTCTGCTCTCCATACATAAGGTTCAATCGCATTTTCGTTTAAATTTATCATTTTATCTAAATCATTAATAGCTGTCCTATAGTCTCCTATTATTGATTTGTCGATAGCTCTATTTAAATATGCTTTTTCAAACTTTGGATTAAGTTCTATAGCTTTATTCAGCATTGCGATTGCTTTTTTATATCTATCATGGTCTTCGTATTGAATTGCTTTTTCAAATAATTGATCAGCATTTTGTGTTTTACAACCTAAAATTGTTAGTGCGAATATGATGAGAATTTTAGTGTTCTTCAATTTTGCTTTGTTTTTATCCGGATTAACGTTGGCTAAGTTATCATTTATCAAAAGTGATTTTTATGTATTATAAATCATAAAAATACTGATTCGTAAGAAAGAGAAATCACTATGTTTTGCAAAATCAAGACACTTATAAGATATAGTTTTGGATTGTCAGCTAAGGTGAATGACAGATAACGTCATAGCTGCATCCAGAGGCCTGACGAAGGAAGGCTTATGTGATCGCAGCATGTTACTATCCGTAATTGGTTGTAAGAACTGATCTCCATTTATCAGATTCTGCAAATTCTTTAATTACTTGGTTTCTTGTAGTTAGTAATTTAGTCATATATTTCTCAATCAAAAGTTTGTCAGCCAATTTACCTAACACTCCAAGTGGAGACTTGTAATCAAAAGTATCTGTCATAATTGTCTTTGAATTATTCTCCTGAAAACCGTGATAATGTCTAAAAGACTTAAAAATTCCTTTTTCCATTTCATCAATGAAGCTATTGGGTTTGTCCATACTTGTGATTTTGGAAGTTAATTTCTGATATATACCAAAATGTTTTGCTTTCCATGTAACGCTATCATTCAATTCCATACAACCTGTTGTAACTCCACGAATGGCAGTCTCATTTGTTTGTTGGGTTGAAATTTTGTGTAAGTCGACACTTCTTGACAGATCAAATACGATTCTAATCGGAGCGTGTATTTCCGTTGTGAGTAGAATAACTGGCATTAGGTTTTCATTGTTGAAATTTGCTCAATATCTACTACTCTGATCATTGTTAAATCGTCACTCGGCATTAAACCATTTACTTCTTTTATCTTTATCAGTGATTTCTTGAGCTTATTGGCATTATCTAAATTTGATTGATTTTCAAAGAATTCAGCCATTATAGCTCCATCACTGATCTCTTCATATAGTTTGCCATCATGATTTTTGAAAGTGTGAATTCCATCAGTTGAAATGGTAACATCCTTAATTCTTGGGATTGATTTTCTTTTGGTTCGGGTTTGGAACCAAAGATGTTTGTCCATGTTTAAGTGATATCCAATATAGTCTGGCCTGTTATCATTTTCATACTCAATATTTTCACCATTGATATGAATAAGTCCATCTCCCACTATGACTAATTCTGCTGATTTTAAGTTAATATCGATTATCCCAAGAATCAAAGTAGAAAGTATTTCATCAGAATTTAAATCCAATTGGCGGTTTAGGTTTGCGAGTTCTTCGAATAGTTGAAGGGAAACCTTTTCAATTAATTCATTTAGATTAATTTGCACCTTTTGTGCATACTCTCGATATGCTTCTTGTTTTGCAATTTTTCGAAGAAGTTTCCCGATTAAAGTAGATGCAAAATGAGAATCGGTTCCACTTGAACAGCCATCCATGACTGCGATAAGTTTTTTATCTATGCCAATATCTTCGGAAACTAAGAAGTCTTCATTATGGTTTGTATGGAACTCTCCAATGTGTGTTAGTTCATAAAATATCATTCTTCAAAGGTAAGGTGCATTTTTTAAATTTTTATGGATAGTAACGTGATAGCTGAATCCTGAGACCGACCAACGGGAGGATTCAGTGATCTCGGCGTGTTATGTGGGGTTGTTGAATCCCATTTTGTTTATGTTTGGAGTTCTGTTTCAATTGAGAAATTTATTTTGGCTTTTAACGCGTTGAACACTTTTAGCAAAGTACCAATAGTAATATTGGTTTTGCCATTTTCTATTTTGGATATTTGAGCTCTTTGGACACCAATTAGTTCTCCAAGTTCATCTTGGGTTAGTTGGTTTGCAATTCTCAGAGCTTTAATTTCTTCTGCCAAGAATTCAATTTTTAATTCTTGTTCATAATTATCTCTTGTTGGAGTTCCAATTTTTCCGAGATGTTTATCTTTTAAATCATCAAGAGTTGTCAACTTCATTTTTTGTGATTTTTTTCATTAAAATACTTTTGTCGAATCTTTTTGGCCTTATTGATTTCTGACCTTGGAGTCTTATTAGATTTTTTATCAAGTCCATGAGTCCCAATAATTAAAGTTTCAGCCTTTTGAGTTTTATCCCAAAATGCAAACATTCTAAAGAATTTGCTTTGATCTCTTTGCCTAAATTCCCAAATTTCATCCTCAAGATGTTCAAACCATCTGCCTTTAAAGCCAGCTTCAAGTTTGTCAAAAGAAATTAGAAATTTTGACTTTACCTTTGGCGATAAATTTTCAAAATATTTAGTTGCTTCTTCAGATAATCTGACTTTAATTGGCTTTACAAATTTTGCCATTAATCAAAAATACAAAAGTTTCCTTATATGGAACGATTTACCAGCAGATTTGTTTTATGAAAATTGAAATTTGAGGTTACTTTATTACCAAATTTTACATTGGTTTAAGCTATTGATTATGTTTTTTTAGTTATTTACTCGGCTATGTATTTTCAAGCTGTTTGAAATTTAATCCCACATAACGTGATAGCGATAAGAGGAGTTTCGCCTTCCGCAAATCGTTACCTCTAAAGTTATGTAATTTTAGGTAAAATGTGTTGAAGTGGGAATTATTTAAGGCGAAATTCACTTCTTAATCGCGTGTTATACTTAGTGATAAAAAGAAATCTTATGACACACGATTGCGTTTGCCATTCGTAAATTCTAAAAAAAAACTACAAGCGGAGATAAATACGTTGAACGTTTAAGATCTGACTCGCAAAGATCGATGCGTTGGCCTACTTTTTTCGGTCGAGTTAACGCCAATACGAAAGAGAAGACGAGTTGGAACATGGCAAGATTGAACGATTGGATTGGAGTGACCAAAGTTGCTAAATTAACTGTAAGCGCGAAAGTTGAAGGTTTCCGTATTCATTAAGTGGAAAGCTGAACAAATAAAAACAGATTTGTTGTAATTGGGCAAAGACAAAGATGAGTTTACCGTTGCAAGATTTGGTTATTGAATTGAAGGAAATGTTCTTGTTTAATTTGCTTTCTGGCGCGCGTTTAAGTTGATCGTCTTCTCCTGACAAAATTTTAGTCTCGACCGAAAAAAGTTTCAAAGAATTGAGCGTTATAAATGGCTAAGTACCACCATAGATGAATTGACGGAGTCAATTCATTAAGTATAACGTGATAGCGATAAGAGGAGTTTCGCCTTCCGCAAATCGTTACCTCTAAAGTTATGTAATTTTAGGTAAAATGTGTTGGAGTGGGAATTATTTAAGGCGAAATTCACTTCTTAATCGCGTGTTATACTTAGTGATAAAAATAAATCTTATGACACACGATTGCGTTTGCCATTCATAAATTCTAAAAAAAGCTACAAGCGGAGATAAATACGTTGAACGTTTAAGATCTGACTCGCAAAGATCGATGCGTTGGCTACTTTTCTCGGTCGAGTTAACGCCAATACGAAAGAGAAGACGAGTTGGAACATGACAAGATTGAACATTTGGATTGGAGTGAGCAAAGTTGCTAGATTAACTGTAAGCGCGAAAGTTGAAGGTTTCCGTATTCATTAAGTGAAAATCTGAATAAATAAAAACTCCTTTTCAGCAATTAAGCAAAGACAAAGATGAGTTTACCGTTGCAAGATTTGGTTATTGAATTGAAGGAAATGTTCTTGTTTAATTTATTTTCTGGCGCGCGTTAAAGTTGATCGTCTTCTCCTGACAAAATTCTAGTCTCGACCGAAAAAAGTTTCAAAGAATTGAGCGTTATAAATGGCTAAGTACCACCATAGATGAATTGACGGAGTCAATTTATTCTAATATAACGTGATAGCGATAAGAGGAGTTTCGCCTTCCGCAAATCGTTACCTCTAAAGTTATGTAATTTTAGACAAAATGTGTTGGAGTGGGAATAATTTAAGGCGAAATTCACTTCTTAATCGCGTGTTATACTTAGTGATAAAATAAATCTTAAGACACATGATCGCGTTTGCCATTCGTAAATTCTAAAAAAAGCTACAAGCGGAGATAAATACGTTGAACGTTTAAGATCTGACTCACGAAGATCGGCGTGTTGGCCTACTTTTTTCGGTTGAGCTAACGATAATCCGAAAGAGAAGACGAGTTGGAACATGACAAGATTGAACGATTGGATTGGAGTGAGCAAAGTTGCTAGATTAACTGTAAGCGCGAAAGTTGAAGGTTTCCGTATCGAATAAGTGAAAAACTGAATTAATAAAAACAGATTTGCTGTAATTGAGCAAAGACAAAGATGAGTTTACCGTTGCAAGATTTGGTATTCGAATTGAAGGAAATGTACTCGTTTGGTTTGCTTTCTGGAGCGCGTTTAAGTTGATTGTCTTCTCCTGACAAAATTTTAGTCTCGACCGAAAAAAGTTTCAAGGAATTGAGCGTTAGAAATGGCTTAAGTACCACCATAGATGAATTGACGGAGTCAATTCATTAAGTATAACGTGATAGCGATAAGAGGAGTTTCGCCTTCCGCAAATCGTTACCTCTAAAGTTATATAATTTCAGGTTAAATGTGTTGGAGTAGGAATTATTTAAGGCGAAATTCACTTCTTAATCGCGTGTTATACTTAGTGATAAAAAGAAATCTTATGACACACGATTGCGTTTGCCATTCGTAAATTCTAAAAAAAAACTACAAGCGGAGATAAATACGTTGAACGTTTAAGATCTGACTCGCAAAGATATATGTGTTGGCCTACTTTTTTCGGTTGAGTTAGCGCCAATACGAAAGAGAAGACGAGTTGGAACATGACAAGATTGAACGTTTGGATTGGAGTGAGCAAAGTTGCTAGATTTACTGTAAGCGCGAAAGTTGAAGGTTTCTGTATTCGTTAAGAGAAAAGCTGAATAAGTAAAATCACATTTGAGTAATTGAGTAAAGACAAAGATGAGTTTACCGTTGCAAGATTTGGTTATCGAATTGAAGGAAATGAACTCGTTTGGTTTGCTTTCTGGCGCGCGTTAAAGTTGATCGTCTTCTCCTGACAAAATTCTAGTCTCGACCGAAAAAAGTTTCAAGGAATTGAGCGTTTTAAATGGCTAAGTACCACCATAGATGAATTGACGGAGTCAATTCATTAAGTATAACGTGATAGCGATAAGAGGAGTTTCGCCTTCCGCCTAACGTTACCTCTAAAATTAAACAATTTTACGAAATGCGTATTGGAGTGGGAATTATTTAAGGCGGAATTACTCCTTAATCGCATGTTAGATGCCGCTTTTTTTAAGTTTAGGAATACGTTTACAGTTGACGAATAATTAGCGCCGAGCGCCGAACAGAGATGAATTGAAAGCCACAAATGTTCGCTTATTGGGCAGGATAGTGCTGATTTAGTGAAAAACGCGCGTAGGGTAGGAAAGCATAAGAGTAGGAATCGTGCATTGGAGTTTAGCGATAACAAATAAGTTAGGTGAGGTATATTTTGCTGTTTAGGTTTTCGTTCTAGTCAAACGTTTGTTTTGCGCTAGGAGCCGAATCTCTAATGTTGGACGGAGCCGAATCAAACTCAGCTTTCGGTGCGAGCATTGAAGTTTGGATGAAATGAGTGTGGAGCAAAAAAACTCATTAGAGTAGAAATCAGAATTATGCCAAAGGCTTATCGCAAGCGTAAAAATTGCTAAATGAGCAAGATGTGTCGCTTTTTTTTGAAGGATGAATTGATCGGAATTATCTGTTTTAAAATCACCTTGGTTTTTTGCGCGATCGTTTTATTAGTGGCACTCTAACGTTTCAGCCGCAAGCGTCGTGACGACGAAGGAGTCATGATCGTCTTCGCGGCATGTTAGATGTCGTGGTTAACGCCATATTTCCCACCATCTCTTGGATTGCCTAGGAGAAATATGACTTTTGTTTGAACTAATATTTTCGATTGATGGCTGAGGATCTGAACTTTGTTCTTCGATCTTACTTTTAATAAGCAATGGAAAGACCTCTCCTGAATCGTGCTCATCAATTATGAACATAAAATTTTCCTTGCAGTTTAAACTGTTAAAGATCCCTTCACTATCTAGCCTTTCTAAAACTTCATGTATAGAGATCATACCTTTGGTCTTAAACAATTGAATTATATCGTCGTATCCATCAAGTTCCTCAATATCCGAATATTTCTCTTCAAGATTATTATGATCTAGAATTTCCAGAGGATTAAAAAAGTTGACCGATATTCCAGGGCATGCATAAAATTCCGTAGTAAAATCGTAGTCAAATCCCATATCAAATTCATCTGTCTGAATCTTAAAATCTTTCCATGCTCCAATGCCATAGGAAGTTGCTTCTACATCTTTTTGAAAAAAATAATCATATTCAAATAAGATTGCAAATAGTTCTTCAGTTGGAATAATTCCTTGTTCTGGATTTGTCCACCATTCTGCTAAATTCTTTTGTATTTCCTGCTCAATCTGCTTTTTGTAAGTTTCAAAATTAAATGATTGGAATTCTGTAAAAAGACTTTCAAAAATTGGTTCTTTGTCCTTGATTGATTTGAAAGAATTTAGTGATTCTGCAAGTCTCCTTTCTAGGTTCTGTTTGATTTCTTTGTTCTTATTCATTCTTAGTCTTTGTTTTCATGGCAATCCTTTCTTAAAGCAAATCGGTTTACTCCTCATGACATCTAACGTGATAGCGATAAGAGGAGTTTCGCCTTCCGCCTAACGTTACCTCTAAAATTAAACAATTTTACGAAATGCGTATTGGAGTGGGAATTATTTAAGGCGGAATTACTCCTTAATCGCATGTTAG
>NZ_JAJNKA010000002.1:0-170000 GCF_021533215.1 Portibacter lacus
TTAAACGTTTCACTAAATCTTCGACGTTGCCGCTCTGTCTGATTTAATCCAGAATGTTGTTTTCCACTCATAATTCTTTTAATTTGTGGTCAACTTATTTCAGGCAATGACAGTGGATAGTGGAAAAAACCTATTTGAAATTTGTAAAAGTATAGATAATGGTGTTTCTTTAAAAGAAAATAATTTCGAGACTATGAAAAACAGTATCGTAGGACAGAAGGCTTATTCATTTGCTCTAGAAATTATTTTAGTATATAAAAATCTCACGACTACACATAAGGAATTTGTATTGTCTAAGCAACTCCTTCGAAGTGGAACTGCGGTAGGAGCTCTTATCCAAGAAGCGGAACATGCTCAATCGAAGGCCGATTTTCTTAATAAAATGAATGTAGCCTTAAAAGAAGCAAATGAAACTTGTTACTGGATTTCACTCTTAAAGGATAGCAAATATATATCTGAAAGCACCTACAATACAGTCTATCCTAATAGCATTGAAATTCTAAAAATGTTAATATCCATCGTCAAAACAACAAAAAACAATTTAAACCGGAAGTGATCAAAAATAACGATCTACACCCACTATCATCTCTCAATTATCATCTATCCACTATAATCTAAACCCTATTCTTCCGTTTCGAAACCCTGATTCACTCCTTTATCCACCACAGAAACACCTTTCTTCATCCATGATGGCATAGGCTGATCCATCAAGTAATGTCCGAAAAATTGCTCCATCCTCTTATTAAAATCTAACCTATTCTCCCACTTCAACGGCCAATGAGGCTCACCATTATAATTAAGCATCCAAGCAGGCTTACCCAACCTTCTTAGCGCCATAAAATATTCAATCCCTTGATACCAAGGAACCGCACCATCATTGTCATTATGCAAAATTAGAACAGGAGTATTAATCTTATCCATATCGAAAATCGGAGAATTTCTCAAATAAACATCTGGATTCTCCCAGAGCGTTGCTCCTAATCGGCTCTGTGTCTTCTCATACTGGAACATTCTACTCATTCCAGATCCCCATCTAATTCCCCCATATGCGCTCACCATATTGACCACAGGCGCACCACTTTCAGCACATTTAAAAATATTAGTTTTATTCAACAGATAAGCAATCTGGTAACCTCCCCAACTATGACCCTGAACACCAATTCTTTCCTTATCAACAAATTGATTCTTGCTCAAAGCCTCTACCCCACTCACTACAGCATTATAGGCACTTTCTCCTGGCTCTCCTATTTCATAACGAATATCCGGATTGAATATCACATAACCCTTATTCGCATAATAAGCATAATTAATAGTAGATCTGTGTGGCTCTGGTGCACGATGTCTATGCAAGCCATCCGAACTCCTCTCATAAAAATTAACAATCACAGGATATTTCTTTGTTGGATCAAATCCTTCAGGCTTGACCAATAATCCCTTGACCATTTCACCTTTAAAATCTTTCCATTCAAAGATTTCCATACTTCCCCATCTATAATCCATTTGCTGAGGATTAGCATTGCTCATCGTTTTCGCATTTTTAAAACTTTCATCTGAAATCATTAAGTCGGGAAATAATTCAAAACTCTCCTTGCTGTATAAATATACATCCGCATCCTTTGCTTTGATCGGTCTGCTTCTGTAAGAAAAATCACCCATTACCATCTCAGAGTGAGTACTAGTTCCAAGATCTAAATAACCATATCCACTCTGCTTCGTTTGCTCATTGAATAAATAAAGCAAACTCTTCTCCTTGACGATGTCCGATTCATTATCTGTATCAATAATCCTACTTCTTAATTGCTGAGCTCTTCCATTAGTTAGTTTGACTGGATTCGTATCACCCTTAGGATCAAGTTTCCATATATCATATCGATCGTAAATCAATAAACTCTTATCATCCGCTGTCCATCCCGCTGTTCCATAAGAATTAGGCTTAGCAGGTACGTCATTTAATTCATTGACAATACTAGTTTCTATTCCCTCAGTTAAGTTGGTAAGCTTGCCACTACTGATCTCATAGGCGAAGTAGTCCAGTTCTTCTCTATCAAACCAATAAACAAATTGACCATCATCTGAAAAGTTAGGAAATGCAGTAACTGACTCAGCAATCAACTTCTTTTCACCCGACTCCCCATTGACAATAAAAATATCACTAGCAGACCTTCCAGTCCATGTGAGTGATTTCTGATGTGCAGTATTATCACTTACGATATAGTATTTCCCGTTGCCTTTTTTTGATTTCCTCAAGTTCTTCTTCGTCATCGTTTCAAGAGGCTGAAATTTCTTCTTTGCAATATCATAGCGAACTTGATAAATCTCCTTTTTTAATCGATTTTCTTGCAACTCTTGCATGGTATATAACATCGGATCTTCCGTGGTCCAAACTTCCACTTGAACTATTTCATCATCAAGAGCTAGTGAATCAGGTAGCACTGGGTGGGAACCAATACCAAAATAAAGGACACTTCCATCCTCCGAAAAATCAGGCTTTGTGTTTTCAGTGATAAATAGCGGATCCGAAGTAAGACGATCGCCACTTTCAACAATTTTTGAAAGCATTGCGTTTTCCCATAAGTAACAATCGAACGGCCGAATCCTCTGAGAGGTGGTATCTAGGTCTGCTATAAAACTAGCTTTCTCACCATTCTTATCAATTGCGAGATTTAAGTACTTGCCATCACCTTCGATAATCGTTTTCTGATTGCCGCTGGCTACATTATAATTAAAGACTCCATTTATTCTGGTCGAGTCCTTTCCACTACGAAGAAAGAAAACTTGCGCAGCTTTTTCAGCAAGCAAATAACTATCTACATTATCGATCGTATCTCGGTTCCCAGAATCCAAATCATGAATAAAAAAGAATTGCTCATTTTTAGCAGACTTCGCCGTGTCTTGTGAATCTTTCGGAATATCAGCCTGATAGGCAATACTACCTGACCACTTACTAGGCACCTTATACGTCCCTACATCAGGAATGGTTGTAGAGCTCATGTCATCTAATTTTAAAATAAGCAAACTGTCCTTAGGCATATTTTTTTTCTCCACCTTTCTTCGCTTCATAGCAGTGATGGTATCGCTGGCACACTGAATCGAATAAACCAAGTATTTCCCATCAGCAGAAAAGTCAGCTGATTTTACTCGATCGTATTTATATTTTTTATCACTACTAGTATTATAAAGGACCAATGTCTTATCTCCCTTTCCAGGTGTAATGTAATATTTAACCCATTCCCCATTGTCAGTGATGCTTTCGCCAGTAATACGATTCCACTCCGAATAGACTGACTGATCCATAATTTTCTTCTGGGCATGGAATGAATTAATCAGCAATAGCGTAAAAATAATCGAGTATAATATCTTCATAATAGATTGATAACAGTTAATAATTGATTCCTAAAAATAGAAAGATTACTTTTATATCTCATATTAACTTGATACATGATTAGATTAGCACTAATAGCGCACAATGGAAAGAAGCCAGAAATGGTGAATTTTGTAATGCATAATATTGAAGATTTAAAGGATTTTAGCTTATTCGCGACTGGAACTACGGGCAGCCATATAGAAAAAACAGGACTGAGTGTTATAAAATTACTTTCAGGACCAAAGGGCGGTGATGCACAGATTGCAGCAATGATTGCCACTGGAGAAATGGATATGGTCATCTTTTTCAGAGATCCTTTAGATAAACATCCGCATGAACCAGACGTTCAGATGTTAATGAGGCTTGCAGATGTACATAATATTCCTTTGGCGACGAACCCTGCAGCAGCAAAGTTGTTAATAAAAGGAGTAAACTGCGATAAGTGACAACAGAAGAGTTCAGAAAAATATCACCTTCGTTACCGAAAGATCCAGGCGTCTACAGATTCCTAGACGAAGACCGGACTATTTTATATGTAGGTAAAGCTAAAAATCTTAAGAATAGGTTGAATTCCTATTTTGGTGTAAAAAAGCATCAGGCATACAAGACCAAAACAATGGTTAAGCATGCTCATGATATTGAATACACGATAGTAGAGACTGAACACGATGCTTTATTGCTTGAAAATGCGCTGATTAAGAAAAACCAACCTAGGTACAATGTTTTACTTAAGGATGCGAAGTCGTACACTTACATTTGCATTAAAAAAGAAAGATTTCCACGGATATTTTTTACTAGAAATGTCAGAAAAGATGGATCTACCTACTTAGGACCTTACACTTCTAAGTATAGAACCAAGCAGATTTTCGACTTGATTAAGAACTTATTCCCGTTACGAACTTGCACCTTGAATTTATCTCAAGACAACATCGATGAAGGAAAATTTAAAGTCTGCTTAGAATACCATATCAAAAACTGCAAAGGTCCTTGTATCGGTGAAGAAACGGAGGAAGGATACAATGCGAAAGTGGAGCAAATCAAGAACATTCTAAAGGGAAATTTCAAACCCGTAAAAGATTATATTAAGTCTGAAATGCAATTTTTCGCTGATCGAATGGAATTTGAGAAAGCACAGGAGATGAAGGAGAAGCTTTCACTTTTCGAAGATTACCAAGCCAAGTCTACGGTAGTTTCTCAGACGATTAAAGACGTAGATGTATTTACCATTGGTTCGCATAAAGATTCTGCTTTTGTCAATTATATTAAAATTGTCAATGGGGCGATCATCCATACAGATACGATCGAATTAAAAAAGAATCTAGACGAGGATAATGAGGATTTGTTGAGATTTGCCATCGACCGTTTTCGAGAAAAATATAATAGTATTACGAAAGAGGTCATTTTATCTGAGGATATTGACTTGTTAGAAGAAGATGTTACGGTAACTGTTCCTCAGCGAGGTGAGAAAAAGCACTTGCTCGACCTTTCGGAAAAGAATGTGAAGTACTTCATCATGAATCTGAAGAAAGAAGAAACGACTAAGCAAAACAAACAAACTTCGGCAGAACGCATTCTGAAAACGCTGCAAGAAGATTTGCAAATGGATGAAGTTCCTTTCCACATCGAATGTTTCGACAACTCGAATATGCAAGGTTCTTTTCCAACAGCTAGTTGTGTCGTTTTTAAAAATGCTAAGCCTTCTAAGAAGGATTATCGGCATTTCAACGTCAAGACTGTTATCGGACCTGATGATTTTGCTTCCATGACAGAAATAGTAGGTCGTCGATATAAAAGAATGCTTGCAGAAGGTGAATCACTTCCCCAGTTAATCATAATCGATGGAGGAAAAGGTCAGCTAAGTGCTTCTGTTAAAAGTCTAAAGGAATTAGGAATTCTGGACAGAGTAACGGTTATCGGAATTGCTAAGCGACTAGAAGAAATTTTCTTTCCTGAAGATCCTGTGCCGATTTATATCAATAAAAAATCTGAATCACTTAAACTTATTCAGCAAGCGAGGAATGAAGCGCATAGGTTCGCCATCACTTTTCACCGAAATAAACGGTCTCAGAATTTTACAAAGTCAGAATTGCACACGATTCCTGGAGTTGGCGATAAAACAGCAACGAAATTGCTCACAGAGTTCAAGTCTATCGAAAAGATAAAGAATCTAACATTGGACGAACTCACCATGAGAACCAATCTAAAGATTGCACAAGCCATTTATAATCACTTCAAGAAGCAAGTGGACGAATCGGCGTAAGACATCAATTCATAAACTACTTCTTTATTATAATGAAGCACTTCTTGAATGAGCTATGAGCACGGCTTTTATATTTTTTAAGATCTATGATTTTTATTTTCCGAACATTCTTTTCTTCAAGTAGGTAAGAAAATAAAAACAATTATGTCAGAGCATAAATATAGCGAAGCTAAGCTTCAAGAATTCAAGCAGATCATTCAGCCTTTATTAAAAGAAACGGACGAACGATTAAGTGACCTTAAGGAAACTCGAAAAAGGAGAACAGAGCATTTTGCCGATATGAATGTTGACTTTAATGAAAGTAGTGCTCATTTCCAGCAGCAATCTAAGAATAAAGCTTCGATGAGGAGACTAAAAACCAAGTCTAAAGAATTAAATCAAGCGCTTCTTAGGATCGAAAACGGGACTTATGGTGTATGTGAGCGGACTGGTCGCTTAATTGACGAAAAACGCCTTAAAGCGTTGCCAACCGCTCGAGTAAGTATGAGAGCCAAGTAAGAGATAATAAAATTTTGTTTAAAGACTGACTTGAAAAATCAAGTCAGTCTTTTTTTGTCTTACGATTGGAACTGAAAACTGATCCGTTCTGAGATACCAAACAATCAATATGTATGCGGATAGTAAGTATTATCCATCGTTCCATCATCATACAAGTCTAGTATAGCATACCCCGGGGGTGTTTCCCTAACCCAAGATTTCCCGCCAGATCTTTCATTTCCTTCTTCCCACCAAAAACCACTCATCGCCCCATTGCTATAATAATCAACCCCATTATAATTGGACTTATCCAATAAGTGAACATGTCCACTGATGCAATTGATCTTTTTGTCTTTGTGCTTATAAAATAAATCTGTAATTTCTTCAAAGTCTTTATGATTCCCACCATCTATAATTGTTGAAACATTAAGTATAGGACAGTGTGTCATGATTAATACAGGTGAATCTGTAGGAAGACTTGCCAGCTCATCATCCAACCACGCCATTTGTTCGTCGCCTAATGCAATTCCCCTTTTATAAAGACTATCGAGCACTATAAAGGTCCATCCACTCTTTTTGAGTGAATAATAATTATTAGGAATATCTAAATTATCAACCACATAATCTTTTCCATACATAACATCCGATTCTTCTGTAGCCCACCACATGTCGTGATTTCCTAAACAGCTATACACCTCAAATTCGGAGAACTCCTTCCTCAATTTATGCCATATTTCCCATTGTGCATTTACGCGATCTCTTGTAATATTGGAATAATCCGCAGCATAAATGGTATCTCCTCCATTTAAGAAAAAATCAACTTTGTGCTTCTTAATTTCTTCTAGACATTTCAAAAACCTATTCGATGCATCGTGTTCTGGTCGAATATGCACATCTGTAATATGCGCAACACGCATTAACCGTTTCTTCTTTGTTGCAGACTCCTCTTTTGCTGCTGCTTTAACCGGATTAAGTAAGACTGCTCCGGTCCCTATTCCTAAGTACTTTAGGTAATTTCTTCTTTTCATTTAATGTATTTTAACCCAGATGGGCATTAGCGTTTCATAGTTAAAATCTAATATAAGAGACCGAATCAATTATAAAAGAATCTGACATAGTCTAATTAAGAAATTAATGCAGATGAGAGACATCCAAGCAATCACATATAGAAAGCTATTGTATTCACTAACCTAGCTTTACTCCGGTATGCACAAATAAAAAGAGGCTGTTCCAAAATTTGAAACAGCCTCTCGAATATCTATCTTTCTGTAATTTTATTTCTTTTCTACCGCACCAATTCCTTGGTTAGCCTTAACCATGTCTGTCATGATATTCATCGCTTCATCTAAGTAAATATCTTTCTTAAGATCAGTAAGCCACACATCGTTTCTAGCAATCCTAGAACTATCAGCTTGGATAAATTCCATATCCACATTTAAGTTTTCAACTTTCACACCTGCAATCTCGTCTTTCCACAAATCCTTAAACTTTTCAGCAGCTTTCTCTCTACCATCTATTTCTTCATTGAATTTATCATAGTTCAATGAATAAACCTTGTCATCTCTATTTTCCTTCAATCTTTCCGCATTCTCTAAAACCAAATTAAACTGCTCATTATCATTTACTCTAGATGCAGACATTTTAATTAACTGATCCATATTATCGACGGCAGATGATGGCTTCTTGAAATCTACAGGATCTATTTCCGTCCATTCCATTGCATAGTCATATTCTTTCTCTCCTGTTTCGATGTAATGAAAATTATCTGGAAGAATAATATCTGGAGTTACACCTTTGAGTTGTGTAGATCCACCATTGACTCTGAAAAACTTCTGCGTTGTTAGCTTCACTTCTCCTAAAGGCTTCAAATCACCATTACCTCTCACTGCTCTGTCTAAGTCATAAAAACGCTGAACAGTACCTTTTCCGAATGTCGATTTACTTCCTACGATTACCGCTCTATCATAATCTTGCATTGCAGCCGCTAATATCTCAGAAGCTGAAGCTGAATAACCATTGACCATAACGATTAAGTTTCCATCATACTTAGTTTCAGGATCTTCATCTTCTAGTACATAAGGCTCACGTCCTCTAGGCTTAACCTGAACAATCGGACCTTCATCAATAAATAACCCAGACATCTGAACCACATCTCTCAATGATCCACCGCCATTATTTCTTAGATCTAAGATAATTCCATCTACATTTTCAGCCTTCAGTTTCTCCACTTCTAGAGCAACATCCACTGCACAACTTCTACCATCTTTAGATTCGAAATCTGCATAGAACTTAGGAAGTCTGATATAACCATATTTGTTAGCCGTTCCTTCCTTACCAATGATTACAGATTTTGCTTTTCCTTCATCAGTAATAACAATATCTCTTTCTATTTCGATTTCTACTTCACGACCATCTTTCTTCTTAACAGTCAATAAAACAGTCGTTCCTTTTTTTCCTCTAATATGCTGAACAACATCATCCACTCTCATTCCAGTAATATCTAATACTTCCTCTTCTCCTTTCTGCTGAACTGCTGTTATTAAATCATCCACTTCTAGATCTCTCCCCTTCCATGCTGGACCACCTACAATAATATCTACAACTTTCGTGTAATCTCCATCCGTCTGCAATCTCGCTCCGATACCTTCTAACCTTCCTCCCATTCTGATGTTAAAATCTTCTTTCTCCTTCGGAGTATAGTAGTCAGAATGCGGATCGAATACATGCGTAATGGTATTAATATAAGATTCGAATCTATCAGATCTTCTGATTTTGCCTAATCTCTTAAACCAATCATCAAACATTTCTTTCGTATCATCATATGCTTTCTTTTTCAGCTCAGCATCCGTTTTCTTTTCGTCCGCCTTTTCATTCTTTTCTACATTATCTTCATACCGAACAAGAATCTCATACTTGATCATCTTTCTCCACTCTTCCTTTAATTCTTTTTCATCATTCGGAAAAGCTTTTTCTTCATCATCAAGGTTGATATTTTCATCTATATCAAAGTCAAAATCCATTTTTATGACTTCATTATATACATTCTCAGCTCTTGCTATTCCAGCTTTTATCTTCGCTTCAGACAAGTTGAAAAAATCAAAACTCTTATTTTTATACTCATCATCTATTAACTTTTCATAACGCTGTAATTCATCTACATCAGACTGGAGTAAAAACCTTTTGTTATTATCCAGCATTTCTAGATAAAATGAAAATGCATTTTCTGAAAACTCATCATTTAGGTCCACTGGCCTGTAATGCACCTGATCTAAGAAGTTAGTCACTGCATACATTATTAATTCTTCCTTTTCCTTTGGATCAGGATCAGGAAAGAACGAGCCAACGGCTAGCACTCCTGCTGCTATTAATGCTAATAATATGGTCTTCATATATTTATTTTTCTTTTTAATAGTGTTCTCAAGTTAATTAAATTCATTATTAAAAACACAACTTTAGTACTTTCTGTTTTAAATCAGTGCTTCTTTAACTATTTAATAACTGTTTAAATCAAAAAGTACTCCATAATATTATATATGACTTCATTTTTTGGTCTAGTCACTAATAAGTTTCGACAAAATGTCTTCTATTTTCCGATAAGGATTGTTTTTGGTCAATTTTTCTAAGTCGTCCTTGATAGCAGAAATGCCAAGATTACCCAATGAACCTTCGTGAGTATGTTCAAGTTTCGAAGGCTTTTGAAATTGACCTTTTTCGATAGATTTTCCCACTTGCAAGTAAGCATCTCGAAATGGAATTCCTTTTTTCACCAACTCATTCACCGCATCCACGGTTAACAAATAAGCATACTTTTCATCTTCTACAATGTGCTCAGTTATTTTCAATCGCGGTAGCGTGTACTCAATTAAATCTAAAAGCTCACTCACCTTATTGAATGCTGGAAATAAATATTCCTTCAATAACTGGAAATCTCGATGGTAACCAGTGGTTAGATTGGAAACAATCATGGTGATCTGACTCGGTAGATTCATTAAACTATTAGAATAAGCTCTGATCAATTCGAAAACATCTGGATTCTTCTTGTGGGGCATAATGCTAGAACCAGTCGTCAATGCCGAAGGTAACGATAGAAAACGGTAATTCTCATTAGAATAGAGAATCATATCCGTTGCCAGTTTATTAATATTTAGCGAAATATTTGCCAATGCTTGACTCATAATTAATTCTGACTTACCTCTTCCGTATTGTGCATTAATCGGATTAACATGCATGCTTTCGAACCCGAGTAATTCAGTGGTTCGTGTACGATTTAATGGAAACGAGCTTCCGTAACCAGCTGCTGAACCCAGTGGATTTTTATTGATGATCGGAAAAATAGCCATTAAGTATTCCGCATCCTCTTTGAAAGCTTCTGCAAATGCTGTGAACCACATCCCGAATGAAGAAGTCATGGCCACCTGTGTATGAGTATACCCCGGCATTAAAGTATCTTTATTTTTATCCGCAATTTCTAAGAAAAGACCAGAAAGACTGATTAATTTCTTAATCAATTCATCAAGTTTCACCCGATAGAAAAGTTTCAAATCAACTAATACTTGATCATTCCGAGAACGCCCGGTGTGAATTCTGCCACCTTCTTTTCCTAGCAAAAGTTCTACTTGAGAATGCACATCTTCCACACCTTCATTGATCGTAAAATCCCCAGCATTTACGGCATCAAGGATGGCAAGTAAGCCTTTTTTAATGGCTGGAAACTCTTCATCAGAAATAATACCCTCTTCATTTAACATTTGCACATGAGCAAGACTGCCTAATACATCTACTTTCGCAAGTTCTACATCTAATTCTCTATCTTTTCCTATGGTAAATTGCTCTATCTTTTCATCAATAGCCATTCCTTTACTCCATAATTTTGCCTTGCTCATCCTATCTAAATTTTATTACATCCTCTAATTAAAAATAATTATTTAACTGCTCGATAAATTTTATGTACCCTGCAACTCCACCTTTTATTTCTTCCAATTTTATAAATTCATCTGGAGTATGAGAACGCTCTGAAAACCCAGGGCCCATCTTAATCGTTGGAAACCTCATATGCGCTTGGTCCGATAATGTTGCAGAGCCAAATTGTCTAATTCCTAGATCCTTTCCTGCTTGAACTAATGGATGGTCTTTGTCTATTCCAGATGGGTTATTATTGAATGATCTCGCCTTCAATTTTGACTCACAAAATCCTTGAACAACATCGAAACCTTCTTCGAGGGTATATTCATCATTGACTCTGAAATCGATTACAAATGTACACCGATCTGGTACCACATTATGTTGGATTCCAGCATTCACCTGAGTAACACTGATCACATTCTCACCAAGTGTTTCTGAAACTTTATCAAACTTGAACTGCTCTATTTTCTGGATATCTATTAGTGCCTTATAAATTGCATTCTCGCCTTCCTTCCTAGCCGCGTGTCCCGCCTTTCCTGTCGCTTCCCCATCTATCACTAACAATCCCTTTTCTGCAATGGCCATTTCCATATTCGTAGGTTCTCCCACAATTCCAAAATCCACATCTCTTAGCTCTGTCTTCAAAATAGACTTCACACCTAAAGGTCCGAAATTTTCCTCCTCCGCTGTTGCTGCTATGATTATATTGATTTTCAGATCAGGTTCATAGAAGTATACAAAACTTCCCAATAAAGAAACCAAACTCGCTCCTGCATCATTAGATCCTAAACCAAATAATTTGCCATCTTCCACTTCAGCTCCGAAGGCATCTTTAGTCCATCCGTTCACTACTTTTACGGTATCGTGGTGGGAATTCAGTAATAAGGTTTTCTGCTTCGGATCCCAATTTTTACTCCGAGCAATGATGTTGTTGTTCACTCTAGTATATTTCACACCATATCGCTCTAAAAAAGCACCAATCAAATCTGCCGTCTTATTTTCTTCCCCTGAAAAAGAAGGCGTCTGAATAAGACTTTTCAGTAATGCGGTAACTGATACTTGGATCTCTTCTATTGATAACATAATTGGGTTCCTGTTTCTGCTTGATTCATGTTGCTATATTGACAAATAAAAACTTTTTGAACACCATTTTTACTTGCCTCAAGCGCGTTATGTATTTTTGGAATCATACCTTCATTAACCACTTTCTGGGCTTTCATATCTTGAAATTCATCTCCTTTTATAAGTGGAATAACTGAGTTTTTGTCTTCGAAATTTTGGAGAACACCTTTAAGCTCGAATGTATAGCACAGTTTTACTTGATATGATTTAGCTAAAGTTTTAGCAATTTCAGAGGCGATCGTATCCGCATTGGTATTGAGCATATTGCCTTTTCCATCATGAGTTAGTGCACAAAAAACGGGAACAAATCCACCTTTCAGAAGATTCGCGATGGCAACGCCATTGACATTTTTCACATCACCTACATTACCATAATCGATTTCTTTCACTGGCCTCCGCACACTTTCGATCGTATTTCCATCGGCACCTGAAAGCCCGAGAGCGTTGCAGTTTCTAGCTTGAAGTTGGGCAACAATGTTCTTATTTACTTTTCCAGCATAGATCATCGTTACAATTTCCAACATCGCATCATCCGTGATTCTTCTACCTTCGATCATTGTGACGGGAACATCCATTTTCTTAGCCATGGACGATGCTTCAGATCCGCCACCATGGATTAATATTTTTCCACCTGGAATTTTACAAAAGCTGTCTAACGCTTCGCTCAATTTGGCCGCGTCATTAATAACCTTGCCTCCTATTTTGATGATTGAAATGGACTTCATGAATGTTCGATTAAGCTATGCAGAACCGACTGGGCAGCAAATACTCGATTTCCTGCTTGTTCATAGATCAATGCATTCTCACTATCTAAAACTGAATCAGAAGCCACCACATTTCTCCTTATAGGAAGACAATGCATGAACTTTCCATTGTTCGTAAATGCCATTTTCTCTGCATCCACAATCCAAGATAAGTCTGGGTTAGGAATACCATAATATTGAGTGGAAGACCAACTTTTAGCATAGACAAAGTCTGCATTTTCGAATGCTTTTCTTTGATCGTATTCTATATTCAAATCTCCTACTAATTCTGGTGGCAATTCGTGTCCCTGTGGATGCGTAACCACAAAGTCATAATCCATTGCATTCATTGCTTGGGCAAATGAAATAGGCACTGCTAGTGGCAATGCTTTAGGATGTGGCGCCCAAGAAAGTACAACTTTAGGCTTTGCTGTTTTTTTATTTCCTTCGATGGTGATGGCATCAGCTAATCCCTGAAGTGGATGATGAAGGCAGGATTCGAGATTTATAATCGGAACCGTTGCATACTTGATGAATCCTTTTAACACTTGATCTTTTAGATCATCTTCTTTAGATTGCAATCCAGGAAAAGCTCTGATGGCAATCATGTCACCAAATTGACTTAACACCTTTGCCGCTTCTTTAATATGCTCTGCTGTATTACCATTCATAATACTTCCTAAGTCAAATTCCATCTGATAACCATCTCCAGCATTCATGCTGATCACATGCATTCCTAGTTTTAGACCTGCTTTATGCGTGCTTATTCTGGTTCGAAGACTTGGACTAAAGAAGATGATAACAAGGGTTTTGTCCTTTCCAATTCCAGAGAAATCAGAAGCTTCTTGTTTCATCATCAAGCCTTGTTCGACTAATGATTTAAAATTTGATGTCTTAGCAATACTATAATAATCTTTCATTACACATCTATTTGAACGCTCTCGAAAACTTTAGAGAGCTTACTTATAAAATAATCTACTTGCTCTTTTTTAATGTTTAATGGAGGCAGAATTCTCATAATGTTAGCATTACCAGAACTCCCTGTAAATATCTTTTCTTGATAAAGCATTTCCTTTCTTATTGCTGCCGAAGAAAAATTAAATTTCACTCCGATCATCAATCCATTTCCAAGCACTTCAACTTCATTTCCAAGTTTCGATTCCAACTCTGCCTTAAAATATTGACCTAAATCCTGAGCATGCTGAATCAAATTCTCTTGCTCTATAATTTCTAAGACTGCTATTCCAGCGGCACATGCTAGATGATTTCCTCCAAACGTCGTACCTAACATACCTTTTTTAGCGGTAAATGTTTGCTCATCAATTAAAACTCCAGCAATAGGAAATCCATTCCCCATACCTTTCGCCATGGTAATAATGTGAGGTCTGATATTAGCATTTTGGAAGCTGAAAAACTTCCCACTCCTTGCATATCCTGCTTGAACTTCATCCATTATTAAGACTGTACCGTTTGTTTGGCACAATTCAGATACCTTTTCTAAATACTCCGTATCACAGGTATAGCAACCTCCGATACCTTGAATTGCTTCAATAATCACAGCACAAACTTCGCCACCAGCTAATTCACTTTCCATTGCACCGACATCATTCATTTTCACATACGAAATATCGTATCCTTGATTAATTGGTGCTTGAATAGCATAATTATGTGTAGCCCTAACGGCTGCTGATGTACGCCCATGAAATCCATTTTCTAAGGCTACAATTTTAGTTCTTCCTGTGTGGAAGGATGCTAATTTCAATGCATTTTCATTCGCTTCTGCGCCTGTGCTACAATAGAACAAAGCATAATCTGAAACTCCAGAAACACTTTCTAATTTATCCGCTAGTTCCTGCTGTAAGCTATTCAGTACTGCATTCGAATAAAAACCGATTTTATCCAATTGGTCTTTCAATTTCGAAACATAAACTGGGTGAGTATGACCTACGCTGATGACAGCATGACCTCCATAGAAATCAAGGTATTCCGTGCCTTCCGCATCATAAACATAACTGCCCTTTCCAGAAATAGGCTCTATATCATACTGGCTATATACATCAAATAAATTCATATTAATATCCTATTGATTTAAGGTTAAGTCCTGTTTTTTCATCGAGTCCGAAAACTAAGTTCATGTTTTGAACGGCTTGGCCGCTTGCACCTTTAGTGAGGTTATCAATCACACTCACCAAGTGAATCTGACCGTCTATAACATTGACAGAAATTCTAACGAGGTTCGTGTTCACTACTTGCTTCATATCGATCGGCTGATTCGTCACTCTTACAAATGGGTGATCAGCATAATAGGCTTGGTAATTCGAAAGCGCTTCTTCAGCAGTCCATGTCGTATCGGTATATATACTTGCTAGAATCCCACGAGTAAAATTTCCACGCATGGGCACAAAATTAATCCGCTTTTCGAAGCTTGGCTGGAGTTGGTGAACACTTTGAAAAATCTCTTGAATATGCTGGTGCTTAAGTGCCTTGTACACCGAAGCATTGCTTGTTCGCCATGTAAAATGCGTCGTCGCTGAAAGTCCTTTTCCAGCTCCAGTAGATCCTGTAACACCGGTGACTTGGACATCATGGTTCAGCACTTTGTGAAAGGCTAGAGGCAGTAATGCTAATTGTATCGAGGTTGCAAAGCATCCCGGATTTGCAATTTTACTAGCTTTCTTTATTTTTTCTTTATTGAGTTCAGGAAGACCATATATAAACCCACCTTCTTCATTAAATCTATAATCTCTACTTAGGTCAATGATTTTTACTCCTTCTGGAATATGTTCACTTTCCACAAAATTCTTAGCCGTTTCGTGCGGTAAGCACAGAAACACAACATCCACGTTCCAGTCACATTTGTCTACGAATGCTAAGTCCCATATTCCTTCTAAATCATCATGCGCACTGTGTAACGGTTTCCCTGCGTATGTTCTCGAATACACCCAATTCAGCTTCGTTTCAGGGTGTCCGCTTAATATTCTAAGTAATTCACCTCCCGTAAAACCTGTGCCACCGACTACTCCAACATTAATCATAATTGATCTTCTTTATTCTTATGGTAGTAAATTTTAGAAGCATTTCCAAGAATTTTAATAAATCCTTTCGCGTCATCTGCTGTCCATGCGCCTTGCTCTTCACCGTATTTTCCGAAAGGAACATCCATTAAATCATTAGGAGAATCTATTCCTTCTAATTCAAATCGATGAGGAAACAGTTTAATAAATACTTCGCCATTGACCTTATCTTGGGTGTCTTCCAGGAAGGTTTCTATATTTCTCATGACAGGCTCTAAGTATTGGCCTTCGTGAACGAACATTCCGTACCATTCACTCAATTGCTTTTTCCAGTAAGACTGCCACTTAGATAGGGTGTGCTTTTCTAGTAGTTGGTGTGCTTTAATGATAATCATCGGTGCTGCTGCTTCGAAAGCGACTCTCCCCTTGATTCCTATTATGGTATCTCCGACGTGAATATCTCGTCCGATTGCATAATCTGCAGCTAAGTCATTCAGCTTTTTAATGACTTGGATCGGTGCCAATTTTTCACCATTCAACGAAACTAAAGTCCCTTCTTCGAATCCAATCGAAATAGACGTTTGATCGGTTTCTTTTAATTGCGAAGGATAAGCTTCAGAAGGAATCGCATGTCTAGAATTCAATGTTTCTTTTCCTCCGATGCTGGTTCCCCATAGTCCTTGGTTAATCGAATAAGTTCCTTTAGCTGCTGACCATTCCAGTCCCACTTTATTTAAATATTCGATTTCATATGCTCGAGCAAACCCATTATCTCTAATCGGTGTAATGATTTCACATTCTGGTGTTATGGAAGAGAATATTAAGTCAAATCTTACTTGATCATTTCCTGCACCTGTAGATCCATGCGCAATGGCATCGGCTTTCATTTCTTTCGCATACTTAGCAACTTCAACCGCTTGAAAAACTCTTTCAGCACTTACCGAAAGTGGGTAAGTATCATTCCTCAGTACATTTCCATAAATGAGGTACTTAATACATTTTTCATAAAATGCTTCTTCTATGTTAACAGCTTCGAAAGATGCAGCGCCTAATTGCATTGCACGAGATTCCATGGCTTCTAGTTCTTCATCAGAAAAACCACCAGTATTCACTGAGAAACAATGAACTTCGCAATCTTTTTCAAGTGTTAAATATGGGATACAGAAAGAGGTATCTAGTCCTCCAGAATATGCTAAAACGACTTTTTTCATGTATTTTTATTGATAATAAGTTCAGATAGATCGTGTTCCATTTCATTTTTAGATGCAGCGAGCATTCCTGTACAAAGGCACATTCTTCTATTATGACGGGTTAATATGTCAAAATTTGCGCATGACATGCATGAGTTCCAGAATTCATCATCCGTGGTTAGCTCAGAAAGTGGAACGGGTTTATATCCAAGGTCAGAATTAATCTTCATGACGATGGAGCTGGTTGTTATTCCAAAAATTTTAGCTGCGGGATATTTGTCTCGGGCATGGTTGAAAGCGGCCTTTTTAATTTGCTTAGAAAGTCCTAGTCCTCTAAATTTCGGAATGACAATTAGTCCTGAGTTACTTACATACTGTTCAGAACTAAAAATTTCAATGTAGCAAAAACCTGCTAATTCCTTCCCGTCTAAGGCGATGATCGCGTTACCATTCGTCATCTTCTTACCGATGTACTCAGGCTTTCGGGTAGCTATACCTGTTCCCCGCATCTGTGCAGAAATCTGGTATTCTTTAGCTAATTGTTCAGAATAGATTAAATCTTCTTCTGAAGCTTTCTTTATGATAATTCCCATTTGCTGTTATGGTGAATTGTTATTAAATAATATAATGTGGCTTATTTTGGATACATTCATCATGCCGAGAACATATCCTTTTGGTAAGAATAGTATTAGACCCGAAAGGGTCTCCTAAATCGCCTTGAAATAGCGTTAATGTTCGTGTATGTTTGACAATTCTTCATCGAAGCAACAAATATATTATAAACTTTTGAAGAAAATCAAGTTTTCATTAAAAAATAATCGATTTACGATTATAGATTTCGGAATTTCGATTTCTATAGACCTAAATTTAATGCTGATATAACAACAAATGAAACTTTATTCCAGCATACTGTGACGTGTCGCTTTTTAAGCTGGGGAAACGAGGGAGGCAGAAAAGTGATGCGTCTTTACCTTATCGACGTGTCGCTTTTTAAGTGTAGGACTTCGACCTGTCACTTTTAGGTGGAGCAATGTGTGAGGCAAGAAAGTGATAGGTCTTTTTAAAAGGGTGATTGGATTTATTGGGGTGATTGGGGTGATTGGGGTGATTGGGAATAAAATCAATCTTAATTACTTCTCCAAAAATATCCCGCAGATCTCGCTGATTTTCGCAGATTCTAAAACTGATAATATTATTTAGGCATGAAGTCTATCCTAACTACTATGTAAGCAATTGAGAAATACGTTCGATCTTCGATCTTACTATTCACCCCTCGGACTGAACTTGTCTGCCTTCGAAGAAACGTTAGAGTCCAAAGCCTGCCCAGCATTTTCCGCGGGGATTCTATTCTATTGTGTAACTAAAAAATTAAGTACTCAAGACTTCCGACTAAGGACTCTGGACTTTAGACTCAAGACTCACGACTCAATACTCTTTAAGCAGCTCCGCAATCCTTCCACCACTCATTTCCCCTCTCGGCTTACCGCCACATGAGTATTAACCCGAGATTAAGTTCGTAATTTCGAGGTCTATGAAAACATATATAAACAACAATGATAGTCTCACTACAAGCAAGACTATCATTCTTTTTTTGCTAACTCCTCGAATCTAACCCAATCAAGCTTAGTTCATCAAAGCTTTAATTTTCTTTCTAAGCGAAGCCTCTGATGCTCCACCTCTAACACTATCTTTTACTTTATTCCCTTGCATGAAGAACAAAGATGGAATACTTCTCACTTGAAATTTAGCAGCAATATCTTTCTGCTCGTCTACATTTATTTTCACGATCTCAACTTCTCCTTTGAATTCTTCCGCTAATTTCTCAACGGTAGGCAATAACGACTGACATGGACCACACCAATCTGCATAAAAATCTAACATCATCGGTTTTCCACTTTTTACCAGTTCGTTGAACTCTTTATTTGAATTTATATTTCTCATTCTTTTTTTTTTATTTAATACAAATATACGACGTAACAACACTGAATGAAATAGCAATAATTCCTGACTTCTTAGCCATACTTCCTATTTCATCACTTTTACGTTCTCCGTATTAATATCAGAAAGCTTTTTCAGCTCATTTTGTTCAAATAATTTCGGCAAATCCGCTAATGGCGTTCCTAATGCTGCCTTATAATTGACATAGTCTTGAAACACAACACCCGCTACATTTCTTGTATTATTGGCTTCCCGAAATCGAACTCCGCCGTCATTCACGATGTAATTATAGGCTAGATAATCTATCAAATTTGTTTCCTGATTAATCCAATAATAATAGGTATCATCATGGTCTGTACCACCACCCTCTTGATCGAACGTCACTTCCAGCACATCATACTTCTTATCTTTAATTTCCGTAGTTCCTTTGTACTCCTTATTTACCGCCTTATCCTGTAGCTTGTATGGCAGCGTTACGAAATATAGTACAGAATTCAAGCTCTCCGTATGGATTACGACGTCCTTTTCACTCAAGTCAACTACTTCTCCGTTGATCTGTCTAGAAAATTCTCCGTCTTTTAAAGTATCCAATAAAACCGTATCTGGCTTTACTTCTTTCCTCGTATAAATGTACTTCCCATTATCATTTCTGAAAGTGTAATGCTTATTTCGAAAATCGAATTCATAAGCAGCCTGATCGTATAAGTCTCCGCCATGTGCTTCTAGCGCTTTGCTGAAAACAACCTCAGCTGGAGAAAGCTCCTGCGTCTTTTCCTCGCAACCTGTTAATAAGATTAGACTAAGTATAAAAAATGTAAAATATCTCATGTTATAATTTAATAATTCCTTTTGGTGATTTAATAATCGCTTGAATTCTTGCTTCATTGAAAAAATTAACTCGCTGGTCAATGTTCAATTTTTCGAATACAACATCAATTTCTGAAGACTGAGGGTGATCAATTTCCAGCCCTAACAACTTGCATTGTGCTTCTAGCGAATCTGTAGGGTGTATATCGGATTTCGTCCAGTCCGTCATGAAAGGGATCACTTCAACTTCTGGTTCTTCGAGTGGCATTACCAAGTCCCATTTCAAGGTATCCCCATTTGGTGTTTTCCTTTCTCCACCTTTTACTACTCCCATTTTCGGATGGTAGCCAGAAAGTACTTTTGCATCTTTCTGAGCATCTTCCGTTTTTAGCGCCCATCGCGTGATTTTATTTCGCTTGATCAGATCAATGCCCATCCATCTAGGTGCCTCTACCTTTTTATTCGTTTCATCGACAGCTAATATTTCCAAGTAACAAGTATTTCCTAAATGAACAAGAGCATTTTTTGTCCCTTGGTGAAGATGTTTTCCACCTATCACTGGCTTCACTCCCAATCTTTCTTCTAATTCCGCTACAGCATCTTCTAAATTCAGAACACAATAAACGATGTGATCTACTTGTCTATTATTCTCCATCTTGCATTAATCTTTCATATGTGTTTTGGGCACTACAAATTGCACCATCCATATAACCCGGAAATTCCGCTGATGTTTCGCTTCCAGCCAAAAATAATTTTCCCCCAAGAAAAGATTGAGCATAAATATGATGACCGTTATTCTGGTGAGGTAGTACATTTTGTTCATAAGCCGTGAATGTATTCGCTTCTTTCCGCCATACTAATTCATGATACTCTTCGTAAGCATCCACTTTTTCTCCGTAATATTTTCTTAATTGCTTAAGAATTATGGTCAATCTTTCTTCCTTGGATACATTGAAATAATTTCCGGATAAGAAACCCTTTAACGCATATTTCGAATCTGCTGCATTACTGTGGTCATACATTTCTGGAATCGGTCCAACATTGCTGAAAATCGTTCCACTTAGTCCCTTCGCCCTCCAAAATGGCTCTTTAAAGGTCAATGCTATTTTAATAGATTCACCCATCCAAGTATGAGTTTGTTTGGCAATCTGCTCAGCCTCATTTGGTAATTTTGGCACTATGTCAATGTTAGATCCCAGTAAGTTCGGAGGTAAAGTAGACACAACTTTTCTTGCTTTAATCTCTAAGTTCTCGGATTTTACTACAATATAATCATCTCCAAGATTTATGCTTTTAACAAATTGACCTAAAAAAATATCTTCCTCATCTAAATGAGAAGCCAATCGATCTATCAAAACACAACTTCCTCCTGAAATTCTAAGACTTGGCTCAGGATTCGGTGGTAACTGAGCAAGATAATGTGGACTCATCGAACTTGCCTCATAAATTGCTGTTTCTCCTATTTCCTGCTCAAATGTATCGATCTGAAGTTCGTGCAATAGCTTAACTAGATGAGTATGCTTATTCCCTAGCCAAGTGGCTCCCATTTCTAGAGGTGTATTGTTTTCACTAACTTTCGTATAGATACGCCCTCCTAGCCTATTTCTACTTTCGATTAATTTTACCCTCAATCCAGAATTCCTCAGATAATATGCAAGTGTTAATCCAGTCAGACCAGCACCTATAATAGCAATATCACATTCTACTTTCTTCATTTCACAAAAATATACTTAATTCGCAGAAAGAATTGTTTAAACTAGGACATGCAGATCAATAAAAAGGAATAACGCTTCGCTGGAGATTAAGCAGTAATCTGAGCATCTCGCAATAAATTGCGAGGTCCTTTGCAAGTAAATTAGTTCAGAATTACTATTTTAATACTTGTTAAACACAATCCTGTTAAAGCGCAATAACCGATGAACATTTTGTCCCCAATTCACCTTTCAACTTCGTCAATAAAGCAAACAACCTAAAGATGAGCAATAAAAAAATATATGACTTCCTCCGTGATTTAACAGCTAACAATTCTAAAGAATGGATGGATGAAAACCGAAAACGATATCATGAAGCTAAGGATATATGGCTAGAACAGATTGCTCAGATTCTTAAGCGCTTAGAAAAATATGACGAAAGAATGGCGTCCATAAAACCTAAGGACACCATTATGCGAATTAACAACAATCGTCGGTTCCAGCCTAACCTTCCAGTATACAAAGATAATTTTGGATTCAGTCCAGTGGGAATGTCAGAACCTTCCTTTTACATTCACATTTCACCATCAGGATCTTTTATAGGAGGAGGCTTATATCGACCAGACAAAGAAACCTTGAAGAAAATCAGAGAAGCCATTGATTATGATGGCGAAAAACTGCTTGAAATCACGCAGCAATCTTCTTTCACATCGTATTATGGAGGTATCGGTGAAGATCAAGAAATGCTCAAAACAAGTCCACGTGGCTATAGCGAGGACAACAAGAACATAGAACTTCTACGAAGAAAGAGCTTTACAGCTATTCGGAACATTACTCCTAAGGAAGTAGCGAGCAAGGATTTTCTTGATCTTGTCGAAGAAGGCTATAAAGAACTCATTCCTTTCAACGCTTATCTGAAGCAAGCCGTAGAATTTACAACTTAATCAGTTTTTGGGAATAGGTTCCATGTATTGTTTCTATGTTCAGAAAGTATACACCCAAAGGAAAATTCACCATAGAAATGGACTTTGTTTCCCTAGAGTATACTTGCATAACTTGACCTGACACATCTATAATTCTGAATTGCTTCACATTCATCTCATTAGGGATTTCAATATTGATTTGATCTTGTACAGGATTGGGGAAAATTTCCATATCCTTACTGAAATCAGCTAGGTTATTGCTACCACTTGAAGCTACACCAAAAGTATAAAATGCCGTGGTTGATTCTTGATCAGCTTGCCCTGGTAAACTAGTTATGGTTTTAATGATTCTATAGATCGAAAATTTACGATCTTCTTGCATCCAATCATAGTAAACTAATTCATTATTGCTAATGGTTTCAAACACATTTCCCATTATTTCTATAGAAAACGTATCTGACTGATTTTCTACACGCTTCACCCGAACAACATTATTAAACGTGCCAATCGGTGTAGTTATCGTTCCGGTTGCATCCGCTTCCATTTTAATCGTTCCACCTCTATTACTTATAAATTCAACGGTATCATATTTATTCGTAATGATAGAATTAAAATCAGACTCAAATACATCTCCATATTCAATTGGAAACTGGAAATCTTCCCTAGGATTGCTTGTATTATCAATGATCGTTGTGTCCTTTCTACCCGAATTTGTATTGGTCAATATGGCATATGAACCTAGTGTTACAATCCGATCATTTTCAAAATTATCAAATTCATAAAACTCGAAATCGATCGTATCATTACCAGGTGTAGGGATTCTTATGGCGAGTTCTGCATTGGGGAAAAGCTTCATACCTAATTCATTCTCCGAAACTAATTCTCCTCTCCAATCTATGGTATCCTGCCCTTTTACTCCACTGAAATCCCAAGTTTGATTTTCTCCTGACGGACCTTCACTGACCGATTGATCATCTCCTATAAAAACGACTGTTACTTGATCGCCCGGATCAATAACAATCTCATCAATGGTAATTACTTGTGCGCTAATAATGGAAGCTAAAAGAATTGTTAAGCAAAAGGTAAGAATTGTTTTCATTGTTTTTCTTGCAAAACTATCTCGACAATGAATATAAATCAATTACCCGTTCAGGTAATTTTTTCAAATTTGATCCTAAAATATTACCCGAATTAATTAGCTGCCCTTATCTTATGTATTCATTTTAAGCATAAATGTTTCGAAAAACCATAACCCTTGTTTTATTCTTTTGTGCAATTGGAGTTTCAGCACAAAAAGTAAATTTGCATTTTAAAAGATTTAGCACAGAAGATGGTCTTTCACATTCTAAGGTCAATTGCTTTTTAGAAGACAGCAGAGGATATATGTGGATCGGAACGGACGATGGATTGAATAGATTCTCTGGATTTACATTCAAAGTTTTCAAAGATGAATTACCTCAGTCTAGAATCAAGGATATCATTAAAGACGATAATGGACATTTATGGATCGGGACAGCCAATGGATTGTGTTTATATGAACCAGAAAAAGAAAAATTTACTCATTTTACGAAAGTAGGAGATTGCGAAAATTGTTTGGCAGGGCAAGTCATTAGCACATTAGAATTAGATGGAAATGAAGTGTGGATCGGCACCAATGCTGGTCTTTCTAAAATCAATATTGAAACTCACGAAATAGAATCATGGTATTATGACGAAAACACAGACGTCGTAGAGGTTCTATTCGCAGTTAGAGATATTGAAATTGTGGATAGTCAACGGCTACTATTGGCCTCAGACGAAGGCTTAATTTTCTATAATAAAATGACCAAAACCTTCACCTATTTCAACGAAGAACATGGGCTGAAATCTCGTGGACTAGAGACTATCTACAAAGATAGAAATGGCGAATATTGGTTGGCATCAGATCGAGATGGCGTTTATAAAGTAACTGAAGGTCTTGAACATCCGAAATTTGAACTAAATCCATCCTATATAATGAATATGGAGGGTAATGTCACGGTATATGATTTTACGGAAGATGCTGATGGCAAATTATGGATTGGTTCTTATTTTGGACTAACCATTGTCGATACGAAAACAGGAACAATTAGTTACCATAATAATGATCCTTTAGATGAGTTTTCATTAAACCAAAACCAAGTTTCGCAAATTTATAAAGACAGGAATGATAGAATATGGATTGGGACACCATCTGGTATAAATGTATATGATCCTTATTATAATCAATTCGAATTGATGTCAAAAATTGATGAGAATCCACTCGGTGCTATTTTCTGTTTCTTAGAAGATCATGAGCATAACTTATGGATGGGAAGTCAAAATAATGGTATTTATATTATAAAAAAGAATGGTGAGACGGACCATTTGGTTCCTAGAAAACAAGTCTATGCATTAGAAGAGGATGACGATCAAAAAGTATGGGCGAGTGTACCACATAGAATGCATATTTTCGAAGAAGGTAGTTTAAGTTATTTTGACAAAGTACCAACCGCCTCCGTATACCAAATAAAAAAAGACGACCAAGGAAACCTTTGGATGGCAACGCATGGAGAAGGTGTCGTAAAAATAGATGAGGCTGGAGTTGTTAAACAATTCAAATATTTCAACAATGACCCTTTGCTTTCTAGTAAAAACTATGTGATCAATCTGGATTTCGATTCCAAGGGACGTATTTGGACTGGAAACTTTAACCTTGGAGGAGCAATTATAAAAAATCCTAGTTCCGATTCCGTTTTCTATAAGATTAATGGAGACAAACCATTCTATCTTAAAAATGTCAATGATTACCATTTCGAAAATGAATCTGTGATTCTGAGCACAATTGAAGGTATATTTTATTTTGAAAATGCAGAACAGCTACTTAGCGATACCAGTGCTACATTTACAAAGATAAATGACGCCTATTCATATGAAATCATTCCAGGTAAGCCAGATAATTTATGGGTAAGCAGTACTTCAGGACTTTATAAAATTGACCTAAAAAATAAAACTTCGAAATCTTACAAACATCAAATTCCAAAGAAATATCAAGATTTCAACCATAGCGCAGGGCTAAAAACCCAAGATGGTTATCTCTATTTTGGGAATTCAAATGGGCTGGTAAAATTTAAACCAGAAAATATTAAACCGAATCCTAACAAACCCATCGTACGACTAAAAAATTTAAAGATTCTTAATGAGTTACTTATCACATCTTCTGATAGTTTAGAGAATAGATCTTTACCCTTAGAGATTTCCTACCTGGAAGAGATTAAGCTCCTTCCCAAGGATAAAATATTTTCCATAGAAATGGAGGTGATTAATTTCACAGCTAATGGAGGAATTCAGAAAGAATACTTTCTAGAAGGTTTTGACGAAGGCTGGCAACAAGCAGAATCCAACATTATCACAAGATCTAACCTTTCACCAGGCAAGTATACGCTGCGAATTCGAGCCATTAATAATGATGGCCTGACTAGTGATGAAACGACTTTAGACATTCATGTGATCGCTCCATGGTGGAAAAGATGGTGGGCATATTTAATCTATTTAGCAATGGTCGTTCTGTTATTTATCGGTATGATGACCTTTCGCATAAATCAAGAAAGAAAATTAGAGCATGTTAGAACAACAGAGCGTGAAACATTCAGAAAAAGAAGTGCTCAAGATTTTCATGACGAAGCGGGAACAAAGATAACTCGGATATCGCTATTAACTGAAATGGCTAAAAGAGCTGCTGCTGAAAGTCCCATCATTACATCTCATTTAGAGCGAATAGAGCAAAATCTCGAAGAATTAAATTACGGAATGAGGGACTTTATCTGGAGCCTTGATATCGACAAAGACAATTTACTGGAAACCATCAATCGCTTCATAGATTTTGCTGGATCCATTTGTGAAGAAGCAGATATTTCTTTCACATCGTCAGCAATCGATCCAAGCTTGGAAGGATTAAAAGCGGACATGGAGGATCGCAGAAATATCATTCTGCTTTTAAAAGAGGTGTTAAATAATTCTATTAAACACAGTGGTGCGAGTGAAATTTCGTTTTCAGTTGAAAAATCTGATGTTCAAGTAGTAATTCAATTAAGCGACAATGGGAAAGGCTTCGAAACTTCGACTGCCAAAAAAGGTAATGGGCTCCGGAACATCGCAAATCGAGCGGAAAAATTAAGCGCTGTTTTAAACATTGAATCACAAGTTCATTCAGGAACAAAAATTACATTGACACTAAATGAGACGTTATTTAATTCAAGCTAAAAACCTCAAAATTTACTCAAATCTGGACCAAGTTCATCAGTACGAGATTAATAACCGTCTCGGTTTAAAACCCAAGATCCTAATCTAACTATGATCAACAAGTAAGAGTGACAACGGACCTTTACTATTGCTAGACTTCCGAATATTTATTTAATTAATCCTTTTCTCATAGCCTTTCTGATCGCTGCAGCCCTCGTATGAACATGGAGTTTTTTATATATACTTTTGATGTGTGCTTTTATGGTGTTCGCAGAAACAAACAACTCCTTAGCAATCTGACTATTGTTATTACCATCACTTAGCTTAATTAGAACTTCCATTTCCCGCTGAGAAAGAACAGGTATATTTTCAACTCTAAAAGTCTCCACAATAGAACGAGCGATGGATGGACTTATCGGCGCACCACCTTGCAGTACATCTCTAATTCCTTTAAATAAATTATTCGGCGGTGTTCCCTTTAACAAATATCCGATTGCGCCATTTCGCAGCGCCGAAAACACTGTATCCGAATCTTCATGAACAGTAAGCATTAGAATATTCAAGTCTGGCTGTAGTTCCTTAATTAACGGAATAGCTTCGATTCCATTCATTCCAGGTAAACTCACGTCTAAAAGTAGAACATCAGAATGCACATACTTCAATGCGAGAATAGCATCTTCAGCATTGACGCTTCCACCAGTTAGTCGAAACCCTAGTTCTTCCTTAATTAGAAACTGCAAGGATTCCATGATGACCTCATCATCTTCAATGATATATATTCTTATATCTTCTTCCATTTCATGTTCAAATTACGAAAATATAATCAAGGTTGTTATTACCTGAATGGGTAATTTTTCTTAATTTTGCAGTGTGAAAAAGGTAATTATATTATTGTTTACTTTAGCCGTTACACTATCATCTGTGCGCGAACTGGTTATCTATTCCACCTACTACCTCAATATAGAATACATTTCTAACCAACTGTGTATCAACATTAACGAACCAGAATTAATGTGTTTCGGAAAGTGTTACTTAGAAGATCAGTTGATCAACCAAACATCGAATAATCAAGAGCACTCTGCAAAATTCTTGCTTGATACTAAGGTTAATTTGATATGTGAAGCTCAGCCAAACTTATCTTCAGAACTTAAACCAGTTCAGCAAAGTAAGCATTGCATTTTCTTTTACGAAAATCACAAGCGCTCTAACTGGCTAAAACAGCAATTCCGTCCTCCTATCGCATAGTTTTTTCCGATTTTATTTAAAGAAAAACTAAAAACATGCAATCAATCAAAATCATTTTGGTCGTGTGTATTATTAGTTTGTCATTTACTAAAAGTTATGCGTGTGATAGTTGTGGTGGAAACATAGGATCTACTTTCAATGGCTTATTAAGCCTCAGAAATTCTAACTATATCACGATGAAGTGGGATTACACATCCTATATTTCAAGTAAATCATCAAGCCATAATATACAGGATTATTTTCATGCGATACAATTGTCAGGACGTTACCAAATAAAAAATAATTGGTCAGTCCAAGCCTTTGTACAGTATCTAAGCAAATCTAGAACAGAAGACTCGAACACCAGTATTTTCTCTGGGTTAGGAGACGCAATTGCCAGTCTGAATTACGCAATTCCTGGTGATGTTTTTTGTTCCATTAGAAAATCCGCTGAGTTTGCAGCTGGTCTTAAAATGCCTACCGGAAAGTATAAGTCATCTTTGCATGACGTAAATCTACCGCAGAATTTCAATTTAGGAACTGGAGGACTTGGCTACTTTGTTAGTGGAAACTTTTCACTAAGTGGAGCAAGAAATGGAATGGCTATTTATTCAGCATACATCCTCGAATCAAAGTCTCCAGATGGCTATAAATTCGGCAATACTTGGAGTAACAATCTTTCTATTTTCAGAAAGCAATCCATATCACCTTCCTATACAATATTAGGTTCCACTGGGCTGGTTTATGAAAAACAAGACATAGAAAGATTTGCCAATGGGAATAAAGTCGTTGCTAGCGGAAGTGAAGCGCTTCTAATCCCTATTTCACTAGGAATAACGCATCAGAAATGGATGGTACAAGCCAAATATTCTATGCCAATTTATCAAAATTTTACTAACCATGAACTGAATATGACCAATCGAGTGAGTGTTCAATTCAGTTATTTTTTAAATTAATAATGATCATGAAATTTAAACACATAATAATTCTAACATTAGCTTTCATTAGCTTCAGCGCATGCGAAAAGGATAATACTATTGAGGAAAAAGAAGAAAGCTTCGAGTATCATGCACATATCCATTCGCCTGACAATGAAACCAAAAAAATGGGACAAGAACTATCCATTGACATCACCTTTGAAAGTCATTCAGGCATGCCTGTTCATCACATCAACGTAACCATTTACGAAAAAAATGATGAATCGGTTATTATTTATAATCAGCCAGATGAAGCTCATGTCCATGAAGAGGATGGAAATTTGGACTTTACAGATACGATACTTCTTTCAGAAGAAAACGGTTTCTCAGCACACACTGATTACATTTTAAAAGCCAAAGTATGGGCTCACGAAGCTGGTCTCGAAGAAGTCGAAGAAACTGTAGCGTTTCACGTTCACCCAGAATAAGAACTTCATTATTTCGTTTAATTGATAAGAAAGCATGTTCTGAGAAGACATGCTTTCTTTTTTTTTACCTCAAATTCAAATCATTTTCAAGACTCAAGCGTTCTTAATCCATATGAAAACAACGATCACTATCCTGAGTCTCCTATTTATTTTTGGATCTGTAAAAGGGCAATCTACTGCTCCTGAAGAATATCAGACAGCACTCAATGAAAAGTTAGAAGATATCTTTTCAACTTCTATAATTCCAGGCATTTCAGCCTCTGTTTATTTTAAAGATATGGGTGAGTGGTCTGGAGTAGCTGGAATTTCGTACGATGAAGTTGCAATAGACACCAACATGTTATTCGGAATGGCAAGTAATACAAAGCTATTTACTGCTGTCATATGTCTTAAAATGGCCTCACACGGGTATTTCACTTTAGAAGATCCGATCAGTATGTGGATTCCTGATTTCCAGTATGTAGACCCTAACATCACCGTAAAACAATTGCTACAACATAACTCTGGTCTTAATGATTTCATCAACAATACCGATCTTTTTCCTGGGCAAATTCTCACTAACCCAACTAAAATTTGGACTCCAGAAGAAACATTAGCCTATATCTTAGAACCGATAACAACTCCTGAAGACGGCATCTATTATTCTAATGCAAACTATGTATTAGCTGCAATGGTATTAGAATCTGCAACAGGACTGAAATACAACGATCTTCTCCGCGATTCTATATTTGAACCACTGGGATTAAAAGATATTTTCATTGATGGTTTTGAAGAAATCAATCTAGAAATGGCGCACCCATTTCTTTTCGGAACTGATTATTCTGAAACATCTAGAACAGCCTTGGGTACGATCACTTGGGCAGCTGGCGCTATTGTCACAAAACCTTCTACCTTGACAAAATGGTACGATGAAGTTTTTAATCAATCTTTTCTAGATCAAGACATTCTAAACCAGATTATGGATTTTGTAGAATGGCCAGAAGATCCCGAAATGAAAATGATGGGTTTAGGACTTTATCAACTTAATATTAATGACCGATTATATTATGGCCATGGAGGAAGGACTATCGGATATTCTTCCTATACATTATTCGATGTGGAAAATGGGAATTCTATAAATGTAGCAACGAATGAATTTTTATCTGATGCTTTAACTATTGCTGTTGCCTTAGCAGAAAAATCAAATGAACTTTCTAATACAGAAACAAATGTCAAGGATCTGGAGGAAGAAATTAGCTTTTACCCTAATCCTGTAAGCCACTATTTAACCATTGGAAAGCATGACCATTTAGACATTTACAATGCTGAAGGGAAGAAGGTTTTAAGTTCAAACGGCCGATCTACGTTATCTACAAAAAGTTTATCTGCTGGAATTTACTACCTAAAAATTCAAAAAGACCAAAAAATTAACACACATAAATTAGTAGTAAATCATTAATCTAAAATTTAGAATCATGAAAAAAATATTCCCTTTGCTCTTACTTTCCGAGATTGTCCTCGCTATTTATAGCCAAGTTGTATTCGGTGGATTAAAGGAATTACTGAATTCAGATTTTGGATTTTATCTAGATGTAAATAGAGGCTATGAGTGGAATTATATTTTAAATAAAGAAGAAGAAATACTACCTTGGTTATGGAGTAAAACAAAAATCTAAGAAGCATAGTAAAAAAGACAAATAAACTGCTCTTTTAATATAAAGGCAATCATTATCGGTCGATTAGGATGCTTGAAAATTAATTACAATGAATAAAATAAACAGGAGGGAATTCAATAAAACTTTAGTGAAAGGCGTAGGTGGAATAAGCATCGCCAGCCAATTGCCATTTCATTCATTGCGAAATAGGTTCGATAAAAAAAGCTTGGGAGTTGCACTTGTTGGTCTTGGAAGTTACAGTAGAGGTCAGCTAGCACCTGGTTTGCTAGAAACAGAGCATTGTCACTTAGCTGGAATTGTAACGGGTACTCCTGCTAAGGCAGAATCTTGGTCTAAGAAATATAACATCGATAAAGAGAACATTTACAATTATGAAAACTTCGACCAGATCGCAAGTAACAAAAATATAGACATCGTCTATGTAGTGCTCCCTAATGCTATGCACGCAGATTTCTGTATCAGAGCGGCCAAGGCAGGTAAACATGTTATCTGCGAGAAGCCAATGGCGATAAGTGTTGCAGAATGTGATGCCATCATAGCCGCTTGTAATAAAGCTAATGTAAAATTAAGTGTAGGCTACCGATTACAGTCTGAGCCCTATACTCTTGAAGTTAAGCGAATCGTTCGTGAAAAAGTGTTCGGTGAACTTAGATATGTATCCGCAGATGCTGGTTATAATTCAAGAGGTAATCCTGATCAGTGGAGATTAAATTATGCTCTTTCGGGCGGTGGTGCGTTGATGAATATGGGCGTATATGCTATTCAAAGCGCTATTTACGGTTCCGGTCAAAATCCAACTTCTGTTTCTGCTCAAGAATTTAGCACGAGACCAGAATATTTTAAGGATACAGACGAAGCCATTGCTGCTCAATTTGAATTTCCTAGTGGAGCAGTGGGTAATATATTCACTTCGCATAATGCTAATGTCAATCGACTTTATAGTGCTTTCGACAAAGGTTGGGTAGAACTGAATCCAGCCAACAATTACGGTCCACTTAGCGGAAGGAGATCAGATGGTGAAATAATAAAATTTCCACACAAACGACAGCAATCCCTTCAGATGGATGATTTCGCAAAACACATTCTAACTGGTTCACTCAATAGAGCACCAGGGGAAATGGGCAAGCGAGATATGATCATTGTCGAAGCGATCTACGAATCGATTAAGAAAAACGGAGTAAAAATTGACTTAAATCTCGGACGACTTGGTATCGTAGAGTAAATTAATTTACTCTAGGATCATATTTCAGTTTCTGAACCATTTCCATATTCATCGGATCTGCGTAAGTTCCATAGGCGCTTACTAATAGTCCTTTCAAGTTATTTTTTTCTGATGAAATAGCGTATAAAACAGAACTGTCATCAGGATTAGTCATCCCTTCGAATCTGAACATCTGATCAACGTCAAAATCGCTAGGTTTCATCGTCGTGTCTAATTTCACACATTCTATACCTTCTTCCTTAATAGAAAAATCTTCTGTATAGCCTTTGTCTTGCATGGCTTTCACCGCTTCTGAAAGCGTATCATAATTATTTTGTTTCATGTTTTTATTTTTTCTTCTTAACTCATGAGAAGAAATATTTGTTCGATATTGTTTGACTTGCTCGCACTGAAGTACGAGGTCCTTTGACAGTATCAATATCAAGTTAAATTCGATTTTTAAATGATATGTTTTAGCATTTAATATAACATCATGATAGTAACCCAGTTTTGGAATTCAGAAATACAATAGGAGCTTGGAATTTATTCCGAGACAATCTGGCTCGCACTGAAGTACGAGGTCCTTTGACAGTATCCTTATCAAGTTGAATTCAAATATTAAATGATATGTCATAGCACGTAATATAACATCATGATAGTAACCCAGTTTTGGAATTCAGAAGTACAATAGGAGCTTGGAATTTATTCCGAGATAATCTGACTCGCTCTGAAGTACAAGGTCCTTTGACATTATCCTTATCAAGTTGAATTCAAATATTAAATGATATGTTTTAGCACGTAATATAACATCATAGTAACCCAGTTTTGGAACTCAGAATTACAATAGGAGCTTGGAATTTATTCCGAGACAATCTGGCTCGCACTGAAGTACAAGGTCCTTTGAAAGTGTAGCAAAGGAATTTTCATTCTAAGCACTCATTAAAACATTGACCTAAAACTAAAAGAAATTGCTATTCATGCAGAAAACTAAACTTTCTGATCCATATTAATTATCCCACCAGAAACAATAGTCTGCATTACATCTTTCGCCTTGCTATTGATCGGTTTGATCTTCTTCCGAGGAACTAAAAATAGGTCACCAGAAAGACTGAATGAAAGCGGAAAATACACCAGAAAGAAAATATCTTCGTCCCTTTGGTCAGTCATGTCACCAAGCAAAAGTGAGACTTCCTTATTCGTTACAAAGCCAATTTTATAAATATCATCACCATGCATCTGCACCATCACTGGCTCTGAAAACTTGTGATCCCTACCAATCAATGCCGTCGTCAAATCCTTAACCGCTTTATAGATCAATCCTAAGATCGGCAACTTGATGACGTTTTTTTCAAAGTTATCCCAGAAGGAATTTCCAACGATGGATTTCGCTAGCATTCCAATTAGTGTAATGGCTGCAATGATGATCAATAGTAAAACTACAGAAGACTTGATTTTAAGATAAGAATCGAGGGTCGAAATCAAATAGTAAATCACACCGATCGTCATTACTATCGGAAGCACAATCGCAACACCAGAAATAAAGTAACCAAGGATTTTCTTTAACATTGTAGATTCATGTTTTTATAGAATACAACAGATAACAAATTTGTATCAAAGATAAATCCATTTTACACCAAAAAATAGCGTTCGAGGCAAAGAAGGACCATAAATAAAATTACTGTCCCTGTATTTCCCTATATCGAAATCATCTTGATATGCATTTAGTATATTCTTTATTCCTGCATATAGTTCGATATTACTTTTTAATTTATTCAATGGTAGCTTGTATCCCAACTTTACATTGACCTCCGAAAACGATTCCGAATGAACATATTCATCGAGCGTCTGATTCGGTGCCCCACTGAAATGAGGAAGAATCATCGAACCAGTATAGACATAATTTATATTTGCGTTCCAATGCCTACCTGGCGTAATCGTCAAATTCGCAAACCCATATTGATTCGGTGTTCTTGTAAAGGCTTTTATAGCTTCCAGTCCTTCGATATAAGTCACTGGTTTTTCGTAAGTACTCGTCTGCAAGGTATATCCTCCTTCCACTTGAACTTGTCGATTATAATTAGCTCTTAACTCTAAAGTCACACCTTGTACCGTTGCGTTCTGAGCATTACGCTTTTCGAAAAGTTCACCGAATTGATCTGTTCCAATCGGTGTCAGGTTAAAAGCATCTTTAAGTTGGGTATGAAAGGCTTCTAGTGTAAAACCAGCCACATATTCTTCTGTCGGTTTATCATAATTAATCGAAGCAGAAAAACTCTGTGAATTTTCAGGCTTTAAATCGAGTGCTAGCATGACACGCGAAATTCCGCCACCAGCAAAGGCAATGTGAAGGTCTGTATCAAATGCCTGTGGAGCTCTAAATCCGGTGCCATAACTCAGTCTAAACTGAGTATTCTCCTTTAATTTATAGAGGATCGACGCTCGAGGACTAACCACTAAGTTTTCAACCAAATTATGCTGGTCAATCCTTACTCCAGAAAGTAAGTTCAGTGACGGAAGTATTTCCCAGTCACTTTGCAAGAAAAGGCCTAAATCTTGTGTTTTTTGGTCAATGAGATAGCGATATGCTTCGATTTCGTCATAGGTATCATCGACTACATATTCTCCTCCGAAAGTAAATACGTTTTTACCTTTTAGGAATTGATCAACGGAATGATTCAACTGAAATCCACCTTGATAAGTTGTTGATAAAGAAGTCCCATATGGCGGATTCGCAAGGTGATTCAGGATTTCTTCTTCCGTATCAGGAAAAATACCCGTGTAATGTTGTCGATCGGTGTATTGGCCAGCGAGGTAGGCAATAAATGAAGTTCTGTCCTGATTAAAATTGATCTGATAATCTAAGTTTCCCATATATACCTTATGCGTTCTTTCTTCTGACTGAGCGGTTTCATGTGGCGGGACATCTTTCATCTCACCTCCATATCGATACTCATACATCCTACTGAAACTGACTTCCAATTTTTGAGTTTCTGAAGGCAAGTAAAACAACGTACTGCCGAGAGAAAAATTCTTCAAGCTAGGAAGTTCTGAAAAATTGTCTTGATTGTGATCGTACAAGCCTCTTTTTCTATTATTCATAAAAACTGCTATTCCTATCTTTTTAGAGGGAGACATGATGGTTCCATTTAAACTTGTCAAAATATCATCCGTCGTTTGGTTAATTTTCTGAAAGGTCTGATTCACTTCGAAACCATTGTTCTTTGGGACTTTCGTAATCACATTCACAGTTCCTCCTACCGCACTCGAACCATATAATGAAGACCCACCACCTCTTATCACTTCTAACCTATCGATCATATTCGTAGGCAATTGCTCCATGCCATAGAGTCCCGTTAAAGGACTGAAAATAGGCCGTCCATTAATCAGAATCTGAGCATATCCACCTGCAAGACCATTCATTCTTAATTGAGTGTAATTGCAAGTCTGGCAATCAGTTTCTACTCTAAGTCCAGGTTGAAACCGCAACCCTTCTGAGAGATTACAGGCCTGCACATTATCAAGTGTTTTACCATCTACAACATTGACGATAACGGCAGACTTGGTTTGGCGTTTAAAAGTTTTCGTTCCAGTAACAACGACTTCATCGAAGACCATCAATTTAGACGCGAGGTTTATAGTCAAGGTGGCAGTAGGATTTGTTCCTGATACTGTAACTGTTGTGTCTACTTGTTCATAACCGATAAAGCTTATGCTTAACTGATAGGTGCCAAAAGGTACTTTTTCAAATTTAAAATTTCCGCCATGTTCGGTATTAGCACCTTTATCAAGTTCTTTAATATAAATAGTAGCAAAGTCAACGCCCACTTTTTGGTCTTTAACGACACCACTAATTGTTCCTAATTGGGCACTTAGACTCGTAATACCCATCAGTAAAAACCCAAAAAGTAATATTTTTCGAATAACCATAATTATATTATCTACACTGCAAATATATATTGTTAGATACTATCTAACAATTAAAATCAATATATTTGCAAAAATAATTTCAAACATGCCCACGCAAACGAAGGAGAACTATCTAAAAGCCATCTATTTTCTAGACCAAAATAATTCCGAAGTAACCTTAACAGCGCTTGGAAAATTAATGGAGGTTAGCACACCAACAGTCAACAACATGGTGAAAAAATTGGCGACCAAAGGCTGGGTGAATTATGAAAAATACAAACCTCTAACGTTAACGGATCTAGGCAAAAAGGATGCAGCATTAATTGTAAGAAAGCATCGACTAACGGAAATGTTCCTTGTCCAAATAATGGGCTTCGGCTGGGAAGAAGTCCACGAAATTGCTGAAGAAATGGAACACTTGAATTCAGAAGTATTGTTTGATCGTATGGACCTAATATTAGGTAATCCCACGCAAGACCCTCACGGTTCTCCGATACCAGATAAAGATGGAAATTTTACCCGAAAAAAATATTTAAAATTATCAGACTTACGTCAAGGTGACGTGGCATATCTTCGCGCAGTCGGTGATAGCTCAGCTGAACTACTACTCCTTCTGAATGCTAAGAATATTAAGCTAGGCACACAACTTCAAGTTGCTGAAATAGAAAGCTATGATAAATCTATGGTCGTTCGTATCGAAAATTCAAGCAATTCTACCTTTAGTTATGAGGTGTGTAAGAGGTTGTTAGTAGAAAAAATATAATAGATTTTATTTTAAAAAAACTGGATGGTGCAATAGACTAGCTTCGCTACTTTGAGCCCAAAATGCTAAGCGATTACACCATCCAGATTAAGTTCTAATGTGAATGTCCACCACCACCTTCTGATTTCTGCAAGTGACTTTGTAAGTAGTAAGCACCATTTGTAACCAATTTCATTCCTTCTTCGATTTCTTGTAAAGGGGTCACTTCTACATAACCAAGTTGATTCGCACCGACTTTCACTTCTACTCGCTTAAAATGAATCTCGTTATTTTCTTCCCCTTCATAGATAAATATGAAATTTCTGCCTTCTGCTAACACAATGGCGCCTTCAGGCAAGGTAGCGACTGTTTCATTTCCTATGTCTATTAATGCATTAATGTACATTCCAGGAATCAAATTCGCATCGTTCGACTCGATATCTGCATGGACGGCAACTGATTTTGTATCATTCGCAAATGATTTTCCAATGTTGTAAATCTCTCCTTTGATTTCCTGATTGGATTGATTCGTTAATATAAATCTAACCTTCTGACCTTCTTTTATTTTGGATAAATCCTTTTCATAGACTAGCATATCAACGTGCATTTTGCTATTATCCACAATAGAAAAAAGTGGACTCCCTGGCTGTGTAATACTCCCCATCTTGACATTCACATCTGTAATGTATCCTGATATCGGAGCCGATATATTAATTCTAGAACTGCTTCCACTTCCGATTAAATCGATGGATTCACTAAGAATATTGATTTGATTTTTAACCGACTTAATCTTTGACTTCGCCGTATTCAAGTCCGCACTCACCTTCTGAAACACCTTCTGCGCATTAATATTCTCAGTAGCTAGTGTTTGCTGACGTTCGAACTCTTGTTCTAGATAAACCAACTCGCCTTGATCGATTCCCAGTTCTTCTTCTAGTTTCGCTTTCTCTAACAACATTGCGTTATATTCTAAACTACTCATCGTTGCCAATGTCTGACCTCTTTTCACATAGTTTCCTTCGATGACACTTACAGATTTTATGGTTCCAGATATAGGCACATTGACATCGGCTTCATCTTCTGGATCTAGCTTCGTGTAACCATTTGCATTCACGACATCGTTAATGTTTTTCATACTGAACCAACCTGTATCAATCTCTGCATTTTTAAACTGGGCTGCATTTAAATGAACTTCCTTCATGTGATCACCCTCACCATGATCATCTTCACTGTTATTTTCTGATCCTGTAGTTATTTCCTCCTCTCCGTGCTCATGGTCATGTCCATCGTGATCGTGACTTCCACCACAAGATGCGAGGATCAACAATCCAAAAATTATATATATTATATTCTTCATTTTTATTGATTTAGTAAGTATTGAATTGAAATAACAGCTTGATTAAAATTCAGGATGGCATCCAAGTACGAATGCTCTATTTCATACTGCATATTTAAAGCCTGGACGTATTCTAAGTAACCGATCTCACCGCTTTCATAACCTTTCTTTGCATTATTTTCAATGCGTTCTGCATTCGGTAGAGCAATCGTTTTATAATATTCGATATTACTCAGTTCCATTTTATAACTATTAAACAAGGTTGCTAATTCTGATTTGATCTCCACCATCATTTGCCGTTGTCGCTCGTTCTGGACCACTACCTCTGTTTTCGATGCTGCAATTTTTGCATCATATCCTTTGCTAAAGAGCGGAACATCCACACCAATTTGAATTCCTTGGAACCTAGGAATGGCATTTGCTTCTACGCCATTATAGGTTTCCCCTCGAATAGACTGAATAAAATATCCCAATTTCAGATCAGGTGTTTTTTCAGCATTATAGACTTTCACTTCAGCTTGGGCAATTTCCACATCTCTAATGGTATTCTGAATAAGCGGATGTTGTTCTAGTAAAGAACTATCTGCAAAGAGTATCTGAGGAAGTGGTTCGTAAGCTAGATTTTCGATGAGCACGTTACCATGAACTAAAGATTCGATCAAGATCACTTCATTTTCTATGGCAGTCTGAAGTTTTAAAATATCTTGGTCCATAGATCTTAGTTTCGTTTCGGCAGTGGTCTGTTCTAGAATATTAGACTCGCCAACTTCGAACTTCCTGTTAGCATACTTCGAAAATTGGCCCCAAATATCTCGCTGCTCCTCTAATTTCTGCAGTTCCGCTTTTGTAAAAAGTACGCGGTCCCATCGACTTCGAATTTCATAACGCAAAGCTTGTTTCGCTAATTCTGATTCCAATTCCCGTTTTCCAATTTCTGCATCGACCAATGCTTTCTTAACCTTACCTAAATACGGGTTCCATCTTTGCGAGATTCCGATATTACTATCAAATGTACCAGTATTGAGTTGGCCAAACGAACCTGTAAAACTAGTTTTTGGAATAAGATAAGCACCGTTTTTACTTTGTCTAGCCTGGTCTATCCTCAGCTGATTAGCTTGTATATTTCCATTTTCCACTAGCGCATTATTGATTGCTTCTTCCACGTTAGTCACTGTAGAATGCTGCGCATTTATGGAAACAGTTGCGAAACAAAGTAATAAGACAATTGAAGCAATTTTTAATTTTCTAGCTTTAAACTTCTCTAGATAATAGTATAAAATCGGAAGAATAATTAAAGTTAGAATTGTAGCAGTAATAAGGCCTCCGATCACTACCGTTGCCAGAGGTTTCTGCACTTCAGCACCAGCACTTGTACTTAATGCCATTGGCAAAAAACCAAGGGATGCAACAGAGGCAGTCATAATCACTGGACGTAATCGAACCGCGGTTCCTACTTTAATTCTTTCTAAGACATCGCTCATTCCTTCCTCTTTTAATTCATTGAAATAAGAAATTAATACAATTCCATTTAAGACTGCAACACCAAACAAGGCAATGAAACCAATTCCTGCTGAAATACTAAAATCCATTCCTCGAATCCACAATGCAAATACGCCACCTATGGCTGATAGAGGAATCGCTGTGAAAATCAGAATCGACTGTGCAACACTTCCGAATGTGAAGTACAACAAAACAAAAATTAATGCAAGTGCAATCGGCACCGCAATGCCTAATCTAGCTTTCGCACGCTCTAAGTTTTCGAACTCGCCGGCATACTGGACATAATATCCAACTGGCAATTCGATCTCACTTTGAATTTTCGATTTAATTTCATTCACCACACTTTCTATATCTCTACCTCTTACATTGAAACCAACAATAATTCTACGCTTGCCGTCTTCTCTACTAATCTGCGCAGGCCCTTGTTTGATTTCAATATCTGCTACTTGCGATAATGGAATTTGGTTGCCAGAAGGAAGACTAACATACAGGTTTTCAACATTTGAAATATCCTTTCTGAATGGTTCTGCAAGCCTTACTACCAGATCAAACTTCTTCTCTCCTTCATAGATTACACCAGCAGGCGCACCAGCAAATCCCATGCTCACCATTAGGTTCAAGTCACTTACATTTAACCCATATAAAGCCAGCTTATCTTTATTGTATTTTATATTAATCTGGGGCAGACCAGAAACCGTCTCCGCCCTGGAATCCTGCACACCTTCTACACTTCCTAATAACTTTTCTACTTTTTCACCAAGTGCAACCAGTAAGTCTATATTCTCTCCATATATCTTCACACCCACATCACTTCTAACTCCAGTCATTAGTTCATTAAAACGCATCTGAATAGGTTGTGAAAATTCCGTTGTTACACCAGGAAGATCATCCAACACCTTCTCCATTTTCTCGAATAACTCCTCCTTTGTAGAAGCAGAGGTCCATTCCTTCTTGTCTTTCAAAATAATGATCACATCGGCAACTTCCATCGGCATTGGATCTGTAGGTACTTCTGCGCTTCCGATTTTTGAAACAACTTGCTCTATTTCAGGAAAGTTTTCCAGAAGCAATTGCTCCGCTCTCGTGGTAGAATAGATCTCTTGAGACAGAGAACTACCAGGAGGAATCATCACATGAGTTGCTATATCTCCTTCGAATAAAGTTGGGATAAACTCTCCACCAAGCTTATTAAATATGATTAAAGCCAAAATGAAAAATCCAACTGCAATCGCAAGCATGAATAAGCGAAATTGAATTGCGAAATCCAGAATTGGTGCATAAAAACGCTGAAAAGCTTCGATAATTTTATCCGATATGTTCTTCTTTTGATTAATCTTCTTGCTTAAGAATAATGCACTCATCATCGGAACATAAGTCAATGAAAGTATAAAAGCTCCCAATATGGCAAACGCTACGGTCTTAGCCATCGGTGCAAACATTTTCCCCTCTATTCCTACTAGCGCCAGAATAGGAAGATAAACGATTAGTATAATGATCTCCCCGAATGCAGCACTCTTTCTAATTTTACTAGCAGCATTATAGACTTCTTGATCCATTTCTTCTCTGGACAAGTCGTTATGATTAGGTCGAATGTGTAAGCGATGAATAATCGCCTCCACGATGATAACTGCACCATCCACTATTAATCCAAAGTCAATGGCACCCAGACTCATCAGATTTCCACTTACTCCGAAAAGCTTCATCATGGAAACGGCAAACAATAATGCCAGTGGAATAACGCTCGCTACAATTAACCCAGCTCGCCAGTTACCAATCAATAAGACTAAAATAAAAACCACAATTAAGGCGCCTTCTATTAGATTCTTCTTCACAGTAGCAATTGCTCTATCTACAAGCCTACTTCTATCTAAATAAGGGCTTATCACCACACCTTCTGGAAGCGTTTCCTTTATTTGTTCCATTCGCTCTTTCACCAGATTAACCACTTTCGCACTATTCTCTCCTTTCAGCATCATCACCATTCCATTCACCACTTCACCATGCCCATTTCTGGTGGTTGCTCCATATCGAACGGTGTTACCAAATTTCACTTCCGCTACATCACGTATTAAGATAGGAATATCGTTTTTCACTTTAATCACAATCTTAGAAACATCCTCTAGAGAACTTACCATCCCGATACTTCTTATAAAATAAGCATTGGGTTGTTTGTCAATGTATGCTCCACCCGTATTTTCATTGTTTCTCTGCAAAGCTGCGAAAATCTCAGGCATCGTAATTTCCATGCTTTTCAGCTTATCAGGATTAATCGACACTTCGTATTCTTTTCGAATTCCACCAAGTGTATTAACTTCTGCAACACCTGGTGTTCCTAAAATTTGAGGAACTATAATCCAATCTTGAATGGATCGTAATTCCATGATATCTAGTTCCTCTTCGAATCCTTCATCTGCGGAAATAGTATACTGAAATATTTCTCCGAGACCGGTACTAATCGGGGCTAACTCAGGACTTCCAAAACCTTCTGGGATTTCATTCTCCGCTTGCTTCAGTCTTTCTGTTATCTGCGTACGCGCCCAGTATATATCAGTACTTTCCTCGAAAACTACAGTCACTAAACTTAAGCCAAATCGGCTAATAGATCTTAGTTCCACTATATCAGGAATAGACTTGACGGCCAGCTCTATAGGATAAGTAATAAACAATTCTACTTCCTGGGTAGCCAGGCTCGGAGAAGTGGTAATAATCTGTACTTGGTTATTGGTGATATCTGGAAGTGCATCAATGGGTAAGTTCTTAAGCGAATAACTTCCTACTCCGATCAATCCTAAAACCAATATCCCAATAACAAACTTGTGCTTAATTGAATAAGCAATTATGTTATCAAACATCTATTTAATTGTATTAAAAATGTGTAATAATAAATTTATGGACGTGCTTGTCCATTAAAAACTATTACACAGTGGCTGGTGGGTGCCATGCTGACCGAAAATGGTCGTAAGAGTAGGTGAAATTATAAGGAAACGAATAAGAAAAAATATGTTCAGAAGCATTTACGCTAAGTCCTTTAGCCTCCGTTATATCGATTGTTATACCGCAACATTGACATACACAAAAGGGAGCACACGCATCTTCCTTATCTTCTGAATGATCATGTTCTGCAAATGCAGCAATTTCTTCACTATCACAACTCATAGCATCAGTACAAGGCAATACTGCCATGCTGAAAATTGTAAAAGCTAATATGATAGAATATAATTTCACAGTGCAAATATAGGTAAATTTTAAAGACGCCGCTCACTTCCATATCCGATTAACACTATATTAAACATTACCTTAAGAAACTGAAATCAAAATGAATTCTTAAGATTTCGCCCACTATTGTTAATATTTCATTAAGCCCAATTCTCTCATTAAACGCAAGTAGAAATCAAGAGTCTCACTGTTATTATTCATTAAATCTGAAAATTATGAAAAGTATAATTAGAGTCTCGTTATTTATAGCATTAGGAATATTTGCCGTGTCTACAAATGCTAATGCTCAAAATAGGAATGCTAAAAAAGCTCACGTTGTGACGACTAAAAAAGTAGTTAAGGTAAAAAGATCTAATGTTAAGTTTAAAACACCTAAGAAAAAGGTCGTTACGGTAAGAACACTTCCTAATAAAAAGGTTATCAAACACCAGAATCAAAATTATTATTTTGCTAACAACAGATACTATTCTTATTCTGGCGGTCGGTATATTCCATATACACCTAAAGTAGGATTCAGAACAAAATTACTACCTATCGGATATGTAACCGTTCACTTCAATAACCATCCGTACTATGTACATAATGGGATTTTCTTTGCGAAATATAATAATGAATATGAAGTCATAGATCCTGAGGTGGGGACCATTGTTTCTGAACTGCCTGAAGATGCTGAAAAAGTTATTATCGATGGAGGTACATTTTATGAATATGCCGACATCTTATATGAAAGAATTCAAGTAGATGGACGGAGAGCATATGAAGTAGTGGGGATATTAGAAATGTAAATTAATCATATCATTTAAATGGGCGCCTTTGGTCTAGAATCAATGGTGCCCATTCTATTTTAGAATCTTGCAAGTCATCACATTTAGGAAGCCATTTATACCGAGATATCATCTTGTATTTCATTATGATAAATTTAGATTCTATTCCGAACAAACTGTGCCCTTTATAACTATCATAAGTGTTTGTTTTACATCTAAAAATGATACCATTATGCCAGATCCTAGAATAAAAAATGATGAACAATATGAAGCGTTAGTAGATAAAGGGTACAGTAAAGAAAAAGCTGCTCGTATTGCCAATACACCGAATGCGGGCAGAAAAGGAGGAGAAGCCGCTACTTATGAGGATCGCACGAAAAAGGAAGTCTACGAGCAAGCGAAAAAAGTAGGAATAGAAGGCCGGTCTAAGATGAATAAAGCTGAATTAATTGAGGCACTTAGAAACAATTAATTTGAATTGATAAAATTTAGAATAGTCTCCGCTCTTTTATTCCAAGTATATTGTAGCACTAGTTCTTTATTATCATCAGTTGATTTCTTGTCAATATTAGAATTGCTAATTGCCTCAAGGTTTTTTGCTAGTGAAATAGGACTTCCTACGTCGAAAAAATGAATCTCAAATTTCAAATTTTCTAGTTCACGGATGGATGGAATATCAGATGCTAAGATTACTAAATCTGCGTAAGCATACTCGAAAAACTTTATGGGTGAAGTGTATAATGTGCCTTCTAGATGATTTAATGTTGGAACGATTCCAACGTCCATTTTCTGATAAAACTTATACAACGCAGGTTTTTCCATTGGTGGCAAAACCGTGATCACTTCCGAATTATAGTTTGGTAAATGCTCTTCTATCCCGACTAAATAAATATGTCCTTTAAAATTTTCAAGCAAGTTAGAAGCTTCCAAAATAACATCAACTCCTTTCCATTCACCATAACTGCCCGCATAAATAAAGTTTTTCTTATTGTTCTCTTGTGCAGATTGTATCTCTTCGAATTTATAGTTATCGATCCCATTAGGGGCAACGAGAATATTCTTTCCTGCAAACTCGAAAATTTTCATTAGATCATGTTTAATCCCATTCGAAACCACAATAAATTTGCTGACAATGGAATAAGCGCTCATTTCTTGCTTCAAGCTAACCTTATCAGAAACCTTATGATATACTTTATGCGCTTCAAAAATGATCGGAACATTTAGACGTAAAAAGGAAGGAAGCTTACTATAGGCATAAAGGAAGGCGAAGTCCCTAGTTAGGATCTTATCAGGCCTCTTGAAAAACAAATATAAAATGGTATGCAAGCAGAAAATAATTCGAGAAAGTTTTTCATTCTTATTCAGACCAAGATTAATCACCTTAACTTGATTTATTCCTTTTTCCGCATCGATACTAGGAATGGAATGCATTCCTCTATAATAATCAACTTTTACAAATTCAGAAAATCCTTTCACCATTGAACAAGCCTGATATATATTAGATTTCTTTATATTTGTTCCTTCTTGATAAATGTAAGCGATTCGCATATTGCAAATTTAAATAAATTGTGTTCCCCAGTTAGCTATCCCTATGAAAAGACTAAGTATTATATCGATCGATGGCGTAAACTGGGAAATCGTTAATCCGCTTCTTAAGAAAGGAAAGCTTCCGTTTCTTGCGAAAATGATGGAAACAGGGCAATTTTCAACATTGCAGACCCATAGTTATGTTTCGAGTGGATCTACTTGGCCATCTATTCATACAGGAACACATCCTGGTGAACACGGTATATTCTTTTCGCATCGTCAACTCAAGTCTGGAACTTACGAAGTGGTTAAAAAACAAGCCGAGGATATTCCATTTAAAGGTTTTTGGCAGGTCGTTTCAGAATCTGGAATTCCAACGATAACCATTGATCTACCGAAGGCGCCGTTAATTCAAAAATTCAATGGTCTTGCGCTAAATAGTTGGGGTGAAGAGGCTCCATGGTATTCGCCATCTTATCCAAAGGACTTAAAGAAGGAAATCCATGCGAAATTTGGGAAGAACCCACTTCAGGAATTCTATCATCGACCTATGAAAGATCTGAAGTTATGGATTAAGCTTAAGAACCAACACATTGAAGCGTTAAAGAACAGATTTAGAATAGCAGAATACTTAATGCAAAAGCAAGAGGATTGGCAACTTTTCGTAATGGCGGTCAATGAAATTCATCTTGCCGGTCACTTGTTTTGGCACACCATTGATGAAACGCATCCGAATTATGATCCCGCGTTAAAAAAAGAGCTTGGAAATATCGTAGAAGAATTGATGATCATTACGGATGCCGGTCTAGAAAATCTTGCTAGTAAGTTTCCCGATGCTCTTCAACTTGTCATTTCTAATAATGGTATGGAAAAGAGCCAAACACCGATCAAAATAATGGATCAGTTGCTGAAGCAGTTTGGTTACATGGCAGGTGAAATACCTGGCGATAAGAAGTTAAGTAAAAAAGAATTTAACTTCATTAGCAAATTAGAACAAACATTACCCATGGGATTCGTACAGTGGGTTAAGGCAAAAACTCCCAAGAAACTTTGGTATAAGGTAACTAGGAAACTTACCCATTCTGCTGCAGACTGGAAAAAGTCGAAGGCCTTTCCATTGTTCAATGATGTTTCGGGTGCGGTAAGAATAAATCTAGCAGGAAGAGAGCCTAATGGCATCGTTAAAGCATATGAATACGATCAACTTTGCGATAAAATAACTGCAGACTTTATGACATTGACTTCTAATCAATCTTCTAAACCGGCGGTTAAAAGAGTCATCAAAATAAGAGATGAATTCCCAGGAGAAAACATGGATGAACTAGCTGATTTGTTAGTTATATGGGACAATTCAGAAAGTATTCTCAGCTTAGAAAGTGAGAAATTTGGATCCATTCAAATTCCAAAAGATAAACGAAGTGGAGCACATACCGATAAAGGAATTATTATTTCTGATAATGAAATTGCACCTTCATTTATTAAAAATAGAGATCTGGTAATGGATCTAGAAATATACAGTAACGTTCTGCAATTCTTCGGAATGGATCAAGAGCGAAAAATCCCCAACAAATAAAAAATATGGAGTACATAGATTTAGGAAAAGGAATTAAAGTTTCGAAGCTACAGTTTGGCTGTTCTCGATTAGGCAAGGCTGTCTTAGAAGATACTACCAAAATAGGTCCTGAGATCCTTCAGCAAGCTTTGGACAGCAGCATTAACTTCTTCGATACGGCATCGAATTACACATATGGTCATTCGGAAGTTCTACTAGGTGATTTTATTAAAAAGAATAGAGATAAACTAGTCATCAGCACAAAGGGAGGAACATTATTATCCAAGAAAGCACAGCGTGCAACCATCCTGAAGCCTATATATGGTATTATTAGACCAGTTATACAGAAATACAAAGCATTAAAGAAACACAAAAAGAGATTTAACTTTGACTATCAATACTTAGCTGACACGCTAGACACAAGCCTCGAACGTCTGAATCTTGACTCAGTAGATTTATATTATATCCATAATCCAGTACCTGAAGTAATAACCAATCCTAAGACCGGACAGTTTCTAGAAGGATTAAAGAAATCTGGGAAGGCAAAATTGACAGGATTATCAGTTCAGCATATGAAAGAGATCCCATTAATTCAGAATTTCGATGGAATTGATGTCGTCCAATTTTCTCTAAACTATTACAATTTCAAACCAGAATACATTGAAATTTTAGAAAATCTAAAGAATAAAGGGGTTAAACTGATTGCCAGAACACCTTTTGAACGTGGATTACTCACGGAATACAATGAAGTAAAGACTGGCGGCAGGGCAGGTCAAAAAGATATCAATTTCAATGAGATCAAAGAAGCTTATAAAAAAGAATTAGGTATTTCTGAGATTCAATTAGCTATGTGGTTCATGCGAGATCTCGATATAGCCGACTCGATTCTTTTCAGTTCATTTAATAAAGAACACTTAGCAGATGACATTAAAGCTTTCGAAGAACCAATAAAGGAACGCTTTTCGTGGAAACAACTTAATCCTTCAAATACCAAGTAGGCGTAAAATATTTTTTTGCCAATTTGAAAACGGATCTTGAAGGTTTGCAGATTGGTCAATTTTATAGTTCCCTGTTGTCGTTCGGAATCTTGTTTTCTCATTGCCAGATATAAGATGCACGGTTTCATTTTCCGAAGCAGATACACCTTCGTCTTTTATATTGAATTTGTGGAGAATATTCTGAATAGTCTCTTCTGGCTGTGAAATGAAATCTTCGTACTTAATCTTAATATGATTAATTTTATTTCTACTAAGGTAGCGTTTTATCAGCGCTCCATTAATCTTAAGCCTGAGGTAACTATTGAGGACGCCATTACCACGTTTCACAAAAGATGCAATATTAGCCCTTAAGTCTCTTTCTAAGTAAATTGTATAAACTTCTAGGTCTTTCATTTCACGATACATCACTAATCGATTCAGACTTTTAGAGCTGTCTATCATGATAGAAACTGCCTGATTCTTTTCTTCTTTGTAAATCGCTAAATTTTCTAAAAAGGCCTTTTCCTCTTCGATTAATTTTCGAGAATTACCAAAAAATAATGATTTCATGTTCTTAACGAAAAGTAAAATACTAATGTCTTTATCTATCCCCCTATTAAAATATTTCATTTCTTGGGAGATCAGTGGGCCCCAGAAATCACAATCTTTAGCTGCTTCCCCACAAGTACACCTCCGTGCATGAAATGATCGATTGAATTTCTTAAGTTCACCAGCATAGAATAAATTACTCCGCCGCCCAAGGTGCATGCATAACACCGTGGAACCGGATCTACTGTGTCCTAAAAGATAAATGATGGATTGCTTCTTACTCATTAAGTAGTGCTAATCTATGAATTTTCTAAAAATATATGTGAAGTCAGGAGATAGTTAAAATTTATATTTAATTTCATATTTCATTTTTCGATATATATAAGTAATATTTATATGCCTAACTACCCCCAAAGGCTTAAACTCCTCATTTATCCAATTGCAATCTTAATAGGATTAGCAGTCCTTTTTCATAAATATTTAAGCCTTGCGCATTTATTCATATTTGAAGATATCGGAAATGATACGTTAATGCTTTTCTATCCTAATCTGATAGATGATATTAGAACTATCAGAGAAGAAGGAATTCCTTTTTGGTCATTTTCTAAAGGCATCGGACAAGGAAATTTCTCAGAAGATTTTCTGAGTCCGTTTACTTGGTTTTATGCGATGCTAGGACCTAAATACCTGGCTTATGGAATTGGCTTTGTCCAATTTTTCAAAATAATTGCCATTGCACTGTTAAGCTTTAACTTTTTCAAAATTCAAAATTTCGACAAACGAGCAGCAATTATTGGTTCGATTTTAATCACTTTTTCTGGGTATGTTATCGTAGGGTCAACTTGGTATGGCCATTCCACTAACATCATGTATATGTTACTCTTCATGGTTGGTCTAGAACTATGGATAAGTCGGCGCCAGTGGTGGTTACTTCCTATTGCCGTTCTATTTCTACTCGGCCCTCCTCTATTTTTCCTTGCAGAATTCACCTTAATCTACTTACTGATTAGAATCTCTTTTGCTAAAAATATAAATCTCGGAAAAATTTTAAATTTTGGGATACAATCATGGAAACCTATAGCTGTAAGCTTATTGATTTCTGCACCTTTTTTGGGCGCCATCATTTATAAATTTATCTACAGTCCGCGTGTTGGTGGAAGTGCATCTTATGCGGATGATCTTTCGGCTACGCCAATTTTCTCGTTTGCCAATGAAGATTTATATTCCTCTATATTGTATCGTTTTTTCTCTAATGATTTACTAGGATGCGGAGATACATATTCTGGGTGGAAAAATTACTTAGAATCTCCCCTATTATACTGCGGCTTGCTTTCCCTGTTATTGCTGCCACAAGTTTTCAGCTTTCTACATCGTCGACAGAAAATTGCACTTGCCTCAGTGTTAGCCATCTGGGCTATCATTCTGATTTTTCCTTATTTCAGGTATGCTTTTTACCTATTTATGGGAGATTATTTCAAAGGTGCCCTTTCTTTCTTCATCCCATTTACCATGGTCATGATCTCCGTGATGACACTGGATCGGATGTTCACAGGCAACAAATTGAATCTAGTTTTACTTTATTCAACAGCAGGAATACTTGGCTTCCTTCTGCTTGTACCAAGCTTGTTTTTTAAAAATTTAAACATTGACCTACCCATACAAATCACTGTTCTTTCATTTCTGATAATGCAGGTCCTTGGATTAACCTTCTTTCAAATTAGGAAACAGAAAAATCTCTGGATAATGGCCATCGTTTTCTTGAGCTTGATAGAAGGAGTAGTGCTTTCCTATCCTGCTTTGAATAATAGGAAGGCTATAAAAGCTGACCGATTTGCAAGTAGAGAATTATATAATGACTATTCCCTAGAAGCGCTGAAATATATCGAAAGTATAGAGGATGGTTTTTATAGAGTTGAAAAAACTTACGGTTCCGTTTTATCAGGTCTTAATGATAGTCAAGCCCAAGATTATTTCGATACTCGATCTTATAGGTCGCATAACCATAACAATTACATCAATTTTATCTACGCATTAGATATGATGGATCCTCAAGATGAACTTGCTACACGGTGGCTCCAAGGTCTCGGGACCGTAGCCGAACTCCATCCTTTTTTTCACATTAAATATATGCTGGCCAAATCTGGTGAAGAATCAAATGCGATCAAATTGAATTATGAAAATCTAGGTGAGCTAAATGGCATCAATATTTACAAATCGAAATTTCCTATTCCATTCGGATTTCCTGTTGAATCTTACATTACAGAGTCAGAATTCAAAAGTTTAAGTTCCTACTATAAGAGACTAAGTACACTCTATACCAGTGCCATCATTCCTGATGACGAAGCAGGAGAATATCCTAATTTAGCCAAGAAAGACGCCACTACTATATTCAGTAGCTTAGCACTAGAAAGCTATAGTCTGAATAATGTGGGCAAAGGATTAGATATAACTAGTTTTTCTCAAAGTAAAATTACAGGATCAATAGAACTTTCAGCTCCATCGATGATCATCTTCACCTTTCCTTTTGATGAAGGTTGGCGAGTAAATGTAGATGGAAAGAAGAGCTCATTATCGTATGTAGACAATGGATTAACAGGATTATACATCGAAGAAGGAAGTCATGAAATCGTTCTAAAGTATCGACCGCCTTTCTATGAGTATGGATTAGTCCTATTTCTACTAGGACTTGGCGCACTCATCTATTTTGGTCTGTTCAAAGAACCAAAGTCAAAAGCACCGTTTTTGATCCCCATGGAGTTGAAATCAAACATTGAAAAAGCAGATGAAAAATCACCTAGTAAAACAATAGGAAGTAAAAAGTCCCGAAAAATAAAGTGATAACAGATATTATATTTTTTGTTTAAATTACCAGAAATTTCTTTGTAGATAAGTATATACCAAATGAGCGTTAAACGATATCTTAAACTGACACTATGGATACTCTTCTGCGTTTCCTGTAATAGCAGTTCGAAACTTCCAGAAGTTAAAAGTATTAGCCATACATTCCTTTTTAATGAAAAGGTAACTGATAATTGTCATGCAGCAACGGTTGTAGAAACTCAACCAGATGAACTCATGGCAGCATGGTTTGGAGGTAGTTATGAAGGTGCGAAAGACGTCGGAATTTACTCTTCTACTTATAATGGTAGTCTGTGGACAGCGCCTATTAATTTAATAGAACCAACGATAAGCAACAATGACACTTTTCCATGTTGGAATCCCGTACTTTTTAAGAGCAGAAGCAATTGCTTGTATCTCTTTTATAAAATTGGCAAAAATCCAAGAGAGTGGTATGGAGCGATGATCACTTCGAAGGACAACGGAAAAACTTGGTCTGAACCACAAATCCTTCCAGAAGGTATCCTCGGTCCTATTAAGAACAAACCTATAGAAGTTAAACCAGGTGAAATACTATGTGGAAGCAGTACGGAAAGTGTAGCCAAGAATGAATGGCGAGTTCATGTGGAGATATACAATGAAGAAAGCAATACGTGGAAGAAAATTCCCATTCCAAACGAACAGGAATTCGAAATCATCCAACCTACATTCCTAGAGCATTCGGACAATTCTATTCAGATGCTTTGCAGAAGCAAACACGACAAAGTAATTTCATCCTGGTCAAGTGACTTTGGCTATACCTGGGAAAATACGGATAGCATTAATATAGTTAATTCTAATTCTGGGATAGATGCCTTAACGATGGGAAATAATACGTTTCTATTGGTTAACAATCCGCTACCTCGAGGTGCTGATTGGTTTATAGGTCGAAATGTACTGGATGTCGAATATTCTAAAGATGGACTGAAATGGGATAAAATTGTTGACCTAGAAAACAAGGAGAAAGGAGAATTTAGTTATCCTGCAATCATTCAATCCGCAGACAAAAAAATTCATATTCTATATACATTTGATCGTGAATATATAAAGCATGTTGTTCTTGAATTAGATACGCATTCCTTCTCTCTTTAAGTGTTACTTTTTAATGAAGTATCGAAAATCACTTGATGTCGGAATCCATAAACTAAAAAAATTGACTTTTTGGCGGATTAGAAAGACAGTCATTAAAATAAGCGCTGAAATACCATAAGCCATTAAGCTTGCCCACGCTGCTCCTTTAAGACCGTACTTGGGTATTAATAAAACATCCAAAATCACCGTCATAAGAACACCTGTCCACTGCGCCCATATATTAATATCTAGCTCATTATAAGCTCTGTTATAATTCAAGAAGACTCTTTTAATATTCACAAACACAACACCTAAGCATAAAATTCTTAATGGTGTCGTTGCTCCACTAAATTCCTCCCCGAAAAGAACATTGATCAAATATGGACTTATTAAGAATAACAAGGCTGCGAGTACAGAAATGAAGTAAAATATTAGCTTAAAATATCTTACAAATATGGTATTACCTTCTTCACGGTCTAGCGTTATTAGATAAGGTTTGAGAACTTCTTCTATCGGTGCGGCCACTAACAATAGGAAATTCGTGAGCTGGCTAGCGAGCGCGTAAATTCCTAAACTTTTCAATCCCACGTAAAGCTCAATAAACCATATATCTAGTCGTTTATTCAAAAAATGCCCTATTTGGTTAAGATAACCTAGTCCAGTATATGCTAAATATGGCTTCTTTACTTCCTTCGTGGAAAGGCTTATTCCTCCTTTATATTTACTTTTCAGATAAAAGAAAGCGGTCAAAAAGGTTAGCGCTTGCATGGATAAGACTAATGCAAAACCATTGACAAATGAAAGATTGATATTTTTCGTAGAGGTATAATAATACCCTATTCCGTAAAATACAACTTGGGCTAGATTCGTAAAAAACAAAAACTTATTGATCGTTCGAAAGTCTTTCTGAGCTTGCAATATGGTCTGAAAAAGAGCAGTTAAATGTTGGAAAATAAATGAGGCGATGAAAAACAAGACATAGAATATACTGAGATTTTCTTTCGGTATGAATATAAATGTGAGCCCATTCTTCATCAAATACAAGAGGAGAATCAAAACTGTTACTGCAAAAATACTCAAGAAATGAACCTTCAGAGAAAAACCGACGACTTTCGCGGAATCGAATTCAGACTTCGTCATATGATACAGTGTGCTCCGCTTAGCATCAAATCCTAAAACTACAATACTAAGTGACACACCAGCCAAAATGAATGTCAAAAGACCATTGCCCTCTGGCCCAAGAAGTCTAATGATAAAAATAGAGTGAAGAAAGGAAAAAATAAGAACAGGAATCCTAATTGCTAAAGACTCTAGTGCATCTCTATTTAGCATTTTCATATGCTGTTAGTATTAGAATTTACACTTCGCATTAATACTTGCTCATAAGCGTTTCCGATGCTTTGCCAAGTATATTTTTCTTTCACTCGCTCAATTGCTTTGGAACCTAATTCTTTAATTTGTTTATCATCATGGATTAACCGTAGTAATACCTCTTTTAATAACACAGGATCATCAGGCGAAATTAAGACTCCACTTTCAGCGACCATTTCAGCAGTTCCTCCTTTGTTAGAGGTAATCACAGCACATCCATGAGCCATTGCTTCAAGAATCGCTATCGATGCGTTTTCAAATTTAGAAACCAAACAATAAATTTTAGTCTGCTTCAACAAATTCTGGTAGGCATCTGAGGTATTATCTAGCCAGCCATGGAAGACAATTTTAGTCTTTGAATTAAGTGCCAATTTTTCTAATTCTTCTCTTTGGGGACCATCACCACAGATGTGGACTGTAAAATCAGATTCCAAATCCTGTACAGCCTTCACTAATGTTGCAAATCCTTTTCTGGCCAATAATCGTCCTGTAGAAAGGATTATATTTCGCTTTTTCTCCATGTGGATTGGCTGTAATTCTATACCATTTGGTATCATTTTCAGTTTCTCCGATTTCTCTAGAAAAGGAGTAATTAATTGTTCTAAATAGTGAGACGGAGAAACAATGAATATACAATTTTTAAGTACTCGTCTTATGAAAAATGGCGTAACAAAGTGCATTAACTTAAACCGATCTGGATTAAAACCTGGAAGATCGCTTCCGTGCGCTGTTATTATGAACGGAATCCTATACTTCCGAAATACCCAATCCGCAAGTATTCCCGTAGAAATAATGAAATGACAGTGGATAACCTCATAATTATGGGTTACCAGATGCTTCTTCAAGAATTGCTTCCCTTTTTGTAGAAACCTTAAGTGCTCGAGTGGATAACTCATATTCGGCTCCTTCCGACCAACCGATATCCTATGTATTTTTATTCCAGAATCTATTTCTTCTCCAGCAAGCCCTTCGAATCCCATCGTCACCACGGTTAATTCATGGCCACTACCTTGCAACTCTAAACAAATATTTCGGCACACAGGACTAGCACCACCGCCAAGTGGAGGATATTCGAAATTAAGTACTAATACTTTCAACTTCCTTGATGTTTTCTGTAATAATCACTTCCTTAATGGAGTATGGCATTTCATCTCTACTTTCATAGTATGATTTATTCAACATGTCAGCAAGTAGCCCTGAAATAAAAATTTGTAACCCTATAAGAAACGAAAAAAGTGTAATCATAGGCCAAATCGTTTCTGACATGTCCTGACCTTTAGCAAACTCATATACAGTTATTAGCCCGCTTAAGAAGCCAAAAAGAATGATAATCAAACCCATTCCTCCTAGTAAATGCAAAGGCCTAACCGCAAATTTCTTCCAATACCAGACAGAAATCATATCAATAAATGCTTTGAGTCCCCTTCTCCATGAATATTTGGAAACACCATGCAGTCTTGGTCTATGATTCACCACCATTTCTCCAATCGTGAAACCCTTTATTTTCAGCAATGCAGGAATAAATCTATGCATTTCTCCATATAAAGAAAGATCATCGAAACACTCTTTCTTGTATACCTTTAAAGCACAACCTGAATCTTGAATACCATCATTTATCAGCTTTTTTCTTAAGAAATTAGCAGTTCTGGAAACGATCTTCTTACCTACTGGATCTTTACGATTCTTTCTCCATCCTGAAACCATATCATAGTCATTTTCGAAGAGAATTGAGATCATTTTCGGGATATCACTTGGGTCATTTTGCCCATCACCGTCCATGGTAACGATTATAGGATATTTTGCTAGCTTAAGCCCAGCATCTAAGGCTTGTGTTTGTCCAAAATTCTTACGAAAAGCGATAATTTTCGCTGGACTTAGTTTTTTAAGCTCTTGTAAAGTGTTGTCTTTCGATTTATCATCTATGAAGATAATTTCGTAAGTATATCGTTGTGTGATGCAGACCTCGGTGATTTCATGAAATAAGGTCGCTACGTTACCTTCTTCATTATAGACAGGTATTACGATTGAAATTGATTTTTGCAAGTTATTGATTTTAAGAATTTAATTGATTTTCATTTCGAATTCAATTTCAGTTTGTATACTTTGAAAAGAATCTTTTCAAGTCAACAATAATGGTATTCAAAATTAAAAACAATCTTACTGCCAACCTTTTACAATTTGCAGTAATTCTTCCAAATATAAAGATTTTAATTAATATATCTTTAACTGAGAATCATAGATATATTTCAAAACCAGTAAAATTTTAACATTTATAGAAGTCATCAGAAAATATATTTAATTTATCAGACCAACTAAAATAATACTTGTCATTCTAAGGATAAAGTCCCACTACATTCTTTATGGTTAAATTCGACATCGCATTTAATGTAATGTGTTCTTTGTTAGAGGTCATATTGTTTTCTTTAAAAATAACATTATTCAAAGTACAATCTTGCGGTACCACGAAAGCTCCGCCAGTTGCTGCATCAAAACCTCTTATGAGTTCTATATTGATGAGTGTCACACTAACATCTTCAGCAAAATCAAAAATCCTATTCGCATGCTGCCCTGAAACGACCATTTTACCACCTAATATTCCACCATCGATTACTATATTTCTATTAACAGCTAACTCACTTTCTAACTTAATGGTATCCCCTTGTAATGCTTCATCAAATCTTATCGTATCTCCTGGACAACCATTCACAATCATATCTCGTAATGAATTTGTCCCCGCATCTAAACTATTTATAGCAAAGGAAGTTCCTCCACTTTCGAAAGCATAAAACCTACTAGCAAAAGTAGTACAAATGCTTCTACTAGAACTATTGCTTAATGCATCATAAAGTGAAACTACTGGAATTGTTACACCTGTATAGTTAGTACTAATATATCCCGCTGCAGGTCCTATGCCTACATATTCAACAGTAAGTGTAAAATTAGATAAACCAGAAACATCCACATAGATAAAATCACCTGACCTCTTAAAAATCACATCTGGCGAAGAAATATTAGCATTAGTCGGTACATTATAAAGTCCCGTTGATGTATGACTAGGATTACTTGCGAAAACTTGAGTAACCCCGCTAAGGGTTAAAGAATTTGTGTTCTCTCCAGAACTGTAGGAAAAGTAATCAGATGGATTATAAGAACAACTAGCTGTCGGTGGAGCAATTAAATTATTCATATTAACAGCAGCATCTTCACCAAGCATAAATCCTAGCAAAGTACAATTCGCAAATTGATCTTCTGTACTTGTAAAAGTATAAGTTACACCACCACTTCTACCTAGGGGTCCATCACCTGGACCGTTAGCAGTTGCAGTCATCGTATGTTCAGGAAAAATTTCTACTTGACTATACACTAGGGTGCATATCAGGGTTAATAGGATAGAAAAGAGGGATTTCATCACTTAAAGGTTTTTTAGTGTTTAATAATCATTCGGGTTAAATAATTATTCTCAGTGTCAATTAATTTTAAAAGATACAAACTTTTATCCAAATCCGAGATATCTAATTGAAGTTTTCTACCTCCTTGCCAATTGACCGACTTAAGCTTTTGTCCCTTAAGGTCATATATTTCTAACTTCTTAATCATGAGCTCTCCAGTGTAGTTTATGTGGAGTAATCCAGTAGTTGGATTAGGAGAAACATCAACTAAGTAACTTGGTAATCCAACTTCTTTACTAGAAAGGGTACCATAATCAACTGACCAAAAAATTGCACCTACATTCCCACCTATCAGTGCTGTATTCAAATTATGGATATATACTGTATTAAAAAACCATAATTCATTCACTTCCGGGAGTTGAAATGGTTCCCAAGTATCTCCTCCATCATCTGTTCTAAGGCTAGCACCATTATTCCCTACAGCTATTCCGAAATCAGAACCTAAAAAATCTAAATCCTTCAGGACTGGACCAATTTCATCAATTATTGCAAGCCAAGTTTCGCCACCATCATCTGTTCTTAAAATGGTCTGTACAGAATCCGAAACTATATTTCCTCCTAATATGAAACCTTTGTTTTCATCTATGAACATAATATCTTCAAAATACCTAGCCACTTGCGCATCCATAATATCTAAAGAAGTCCAAGTATTTCCGGCATCTTTAGTCTGAAGCACCGCTCCCTTTTCTCCCGCACTAAAGCCGTTTTGTCCATCTACAAAGTAGACCGATTTCAAGCAAGGGACCATAAAGTCACTTACACTCCATGTAAGACCATCATCAGAGGATTTGTAAATAATACCCGTAGAATCTTTACCAATTCTTCCACCAACAATAAATATGTCATTGTCCTGTGTAACAGCCACGCTATAGAAATTAACAATACTATCTGTCTGTGGCAATGATTTTTCCTCCCATTCTAAACCTCTATTATTACTTATTAAAAAAGAGTAGTTATCTCCAGCAGCATATATTTCATCTCCTTTGAAATAGGCGTCATTGATCATTGGCTTGCCCGGATTATCTAAGCGAACAACCCATTCTGTTGCTGCATCTCTTTTTTCAGCAGCAAACTGAATACTGTCATTCCTGGGATTTCCTCCAAGAATAAATATTTTCCCATCCTTATATATATGAATTTTATTGACATTCCTGCCATATGGGGCAACTTCTAATTCCCAATTATAATCCTGACTTAGCAGAAAAAAGGGCATCGTAAAAAAAAATAAAAATAGAAAAAACTTCATAGGCCATTTAGAATTAAGATTATTATAGAAAAATTGGATTGTAAATTTACAACTTTAAATGCTGATCTCTTTTTCATCCTTATGTTCCGTATAAAATACGTGATGTTAAGGAAAAAGCAGCTTTCTAGCAACCCCAACACAAAATCACTCTTAGTTATTCGCTCCAAAATCGAAGGATGCTTAGCATCTAAAATTCTCGTTTACCAAACTCACTATCGATAAATCTCGATTTATTCTTACCATTCTTGAAGGTATAAGATAGGTTCAGAACAATCATATCTACCTCGTAAATATAATTTGTAGTGGTATAAAAAGATCCAGCTCGACTTGTTGTGATGCGTTGCTCATTCGTACTCAACAAACCCATGTCGATATTCTGCCACTGCAATAATGCCGTAAGTCGATTGTTCAAGAAGGTTTTTCTCAATGAGAGATTAGGCGAATAAAATCTAGAATCTTCTCCTTGGGCTGTATTCCTTGCCGACAGGTAATTAAAAGTAAACTGAGCGGAAGCTGTTTTCCAGAAGTCATAACTAGCATTCGCATTAATAGAATAAATCGTAGAAACTTGATCTATCACTTCATTGTCATAAGCACCTTGTATACTATAATTATAGACATTGAACCCAATAAAATTACTCCATTGCTTTGTTGGTTTTATTTGTGCTCCAACTTCTAAACCAAACGACCGTGCATCACCGACATTCGAATAAATTCGATTCAAGATCGTATCGTTGTAGATCGTATTTACTCGATTCACCACATTTTTGACATCTCGGAAATATGCAGTTGCAAAGATGGAATTCCCACCATCAAAAGATCTTGAAACTCCTAACTCTACTAGATCTATAAACTCAGGCTGCAATGTAGGATCTCCTTGTTCTAACGTCTCTGAATGTTCGCGCTCTGGAAATGGGTTCATCTTGAAAGTAGTGGTTCGTTCTACCCTTTTGCTGTAACTCAACTTCAACTTCGTATTGTTTTCAAAGGTATATTGAATAGAGGCCGAAGGAAAAAACTTAAGATAATCATTTAAGTAAGTCGTATCTATGGTATTCGCTTTATCCCGTAAGTCGAATGTTCTAGCCACCGCTTCCGCGCGAATTCCAGCTGCATACTCTATATTGTCTTTCCCCCCTGTTAACTGCACATATCCCGAGTGGATGATGCGCTCTAAATCAACTTCACTTGAAAATGCTGGAATCAATTCAAAGTCATCATTGTAATCTGTTCTTCTTTGATACACAAAGTCCCCTTTATGCAACAAACTTCTATATTGATATCCTGTTTCTATCCTTCCAAAAGAAAAAGGTTGCAATCTATAATCTACTGAGAACCGCAGTCCATTCAGCGGATTATCATTGGTGTTGTATTCATCTTGGTATAAGATATCATGGTTCGGTTCTCCCAAATTCTGATTAACCGTCGGTCCTCCTAGCAAGGTATATTCATATAAAACAGAAGCAGATAAGTTCGATTGGTTATCGAAAGCATGATTGTAATCAAAACTCCCTAGAGCAAAGTCTCCTTTTCTTTTTCTGAGGTTATGATTATAATACTGAAAGGTAGAAATCCGCTCCCCATTGACAGCTGGCGTTACTTTATGATTATCGTAATAGGTGATATCTGCTAGTCGATCCTTGCTCCTTTTCCCTGCATAAAGCCCAAGCGAATATGAATTTTTAGGATCTGGAGTTAAGTCTAATGTAAACCTTCCACTATAATTAACCTCATCGAAACTTCTCTCTCCAGAAGAAGGAAATTGAGTCAGGGTATCATTAATTATGGTATATACATCACCTTCTCTTCTACCACCTTTGTCATTTCTTTGATAACTACCGCCCAATGAAATATTGTATTTTTCTTTTCTAAGATTATAGGTCCCATCGATTCCGTATCGCTGATGCACCTTCTCATTGCCATAAGTTTCTATAGACGGCAATCCACCTTTTACATTGACCTGAGCAAATGCTCCTTCTGCAATTCCTTTTTTAGTAATGATATTGATAATTCCTGCCTTCCCTTCTGGATCATATTTCGCTGAAGGAGCTGTTATTAATTCTATTCGCTCTATGGCATTAGCTGGGAACTGACTCATTAACGCTTCGGCGCTTCCTTGAATCGGCTTACCATTTAGGAGGACTACAAATCCTGAGCTTCCTCTTACATTGATTTCTCCTTGCCCATCGATCGTTACAGAAGGTAAGTTTTTCAGTACGTCTGTTGCACTTCCTCCTTGTGAATTTTGGAAGTTTTTAGTTTCATAGACCTGACGGTCAATTTTATTGACGACTGCAGCTCGATCCGCTTGAATAACGACTTCATCCAGCTTAGTCCCAAGTGATAAACCTATTTCTCCTAAATCCACTGATGAATTCTGCTTTGTAATTAAAATATCACTTATTCTAACAGAATTATATCCAATGAAAGAGACTTCTAGATAGTAATTTTCGTTTTTCAAATCACTAATTACAAATGTTCCACTAGCATCTGTAATCACACCAGTTACTAGTGAACTATCTGAAGTCATGTACAATGTCGCAGTCCCATATTCTAATGGAATTGCTTTTTCATCGATGATTACACCACTAATCTGAGCGCCGCAATAAATCGTCTGAAAAACAAGAATAAAAAGGAATAAAGTTTTAAGTAATGATCTTAAGCTCATTATTGGATCGTGTTTCTATTTATGAAAATTCTTAATGAAATTGACAAATATTGCTAATTTGATTTCTAATCAGCTGTAAAGATTAAGAATTTTAAATGAAAACACTATACGATAGAAGTATTAAAAAATCCTCCATGCTCAAATAATGATACCATATGTCTAAAATCGATAGCACACGTGCTAACTGACTAAGACGAAAGACAACATTGACCTAGAAAAAAAGACTAGATAGGCCTCAGAACGACTAACAGATGTTTCTTAAATGATAAGTTTTTCATCTGCTTTCCCGCAGCTATAACACCCAGATCTTTTCCATTCACGTAGTCATAGATTTGGTAGCTCTTAGAAGGGTCAAGTCCTTTAAAATTAATGTCTCCAGCCCAGCTATCCGCGTAGAATGCAAAGAACATATCTTGATCTTTCTGGATGACATGAGTTTCTGGCTTATCGTATCCGATATCATAAAGATCACCTAGGTATTTCTCCTTAGAAATCATATGCTCGTTGTACAAAGAAAACCACTTCTTCCACTCAACTTCCTTCTCAGGAGTAAGCAGGAAGTCACCAGAAGCATTCGGATTATTTGCTGGATAAGTAAACTTAGTACCTAATACAGCGCCGATTCCCATAGAACTTGCGAAGTCACTTGCATCATCACTTAATTCGACGTGATCACCATAATATGCCGTGTGCGGCACTAGTGCCTTGTATGTTTTTCCTTTATGTCTGATCTGCCAGCTAGAAAGTGGGTCAGACGAAACCGTTTGATTAGTAGATGCCATATTATAGTAAGACATACATGTACCACATGGGCAGTTTTCGATGACTGCGTTAGGCTTAATTGCTCTTGCTTCATCGTATATCATTCTAAAGAAATCAGGCAACTTCTCCACTGACTCTAGTGGTGAATCAAGATTTGCGGCAGGATTATGATCTTGCGGAACAGCATTCATATGCTGGCCATCCATCTTAAACCCATCGAATCCCCAAGTATCTAAAAACAACTTTATGGTTTCTTTCGTATGATCTATTGCGTCATCATTAACTGGTGAAAGGTAGTATGCATTCCACCATGAGATGATCTGAGGAATCCATTCCTCTGTATACAATATCGCTTCCGGATGTTCACGAAGGACTCTGCTTCCAGGATCTGCTGCAAGTGGTGTCCACCATATCTTAGCTTTTAATCCACGCTTGTGAATTTCGTCTACGATCTCCTTCATTTCTGCATCTCCTCCGGGAAATCGGTCAGGACTTAATTCCCATTCTCCCTCTGCTATCTGAAAACCATCATCCACAACAGCCCATTTGATACCAAGTTCTTTCACCTTATCTAGGGTTCCGATCAATTCATTCTTTGTAAACGTTCTTTCATAACCCCACGCACACCAGATCGGCTCAAATGCCTCTTCTTCAGCAGGCACCATTTCGATACCTTTCGCTTGCATGAATTCTGAGTATTTCGATAGCCCAGCATAGTAATCTCCCTGATGAGTCAGGTAGAATGAATTCAAGGTAGAGATCGTATCACCTGGATTCATCCATGAAGGATATCCGTATTCATGCATTATCTGAATGGTCGCATCCATCTTACTTCCTTCGAGACTAGTCGGCAGGTTAATTTCTTTCGGTACTAACTCCGTATGACCTATAGCAATTCCCATATCCGGTCTCCATAAATCTACGACTGGCACACCTCCACCGTAATCCGAATTATTCATCCCCATGAAATTCTTGTCATAGTAGAATTCATTCACTTCTCTGATCCAATCTTGTCTTGCTGAAGTAGAACTTCCTTGAAAAGCATAGTAAGATGGTTCTTTCTCTGTATTCTTAAATGCCACATTATTCGTCACCCATCGATCTATGATTTTAGAATCTTCGCCATAATTAACAAAAGTGGTGTGGCTTAATACTAATTCTGGAAAGGATTCATAAGTGGTGTATTTTGTTATTTTTTCAATTTTCTCTTTTTCGTTTTTTCCCTTTACCGTGTATTGAATTCCTTTTCCTACTTTATCATTAATTTTCACCTCAGTCGTGCTGTACACTTTGAATTGATCAACTTGCTGTCCTTTAAAAACTAAAAAATCAGAAGCCTGATAGCCATCCATAATCGGATCGCACTCTGTACTTTTATATTCTAGTCTGATATGCATATTTTCATCTAGTGCGAAACCAAGTTCACCAGATTCAAAAGCAAATTGAGCTCCGAGTTCAGGAGCCGAATCCATCACATTAATGTTAAAAAAATTGAAAGCAATTAGACAAAGTGAAACAAAACTCATAGGTGTTATAATTTTATTAATGATGCGTCATTGATAACGTTAATTTTTTCTTTTACTAAATTTTTAGCAGCCTCAGTTGCTACTGGGAAGACTTTTCTAAGATCAATTTCATCCGTAGCATTCATGTGCGCTTTCAACTTAAGCATGAAGGCATTCTTTATCTCAGTTGCCAAGTTGATCTTTGTAATTCCTTGTCTGACTGCAGCCTGTATCTGATCAGCAGGAATACCAGAACTTCCATGTAATACTAACGCAGCATTTGTTACAGCGTTAATTTCTCCGATAAGATCTATCTGCAAGTTAGGAGTTGTTTTATAAAATCCATGTGCTGAACCGACTGCAATGGCAAGTGCATTCACACCTGTCTGATCTACGAACGACTTTGCCTCATCTGGTTGAGTATAAACCATTTTTTGTTGCTGATCTAATTTTGCGATATATCCTAATTCAGCTTCGACATTAATATCTTTTGCTGCTGCATAATTCACGATGGACTTCGTGATTTCTACATTTTCAGTAATTGGTTTCTCACTAGCATCGATCATCACAGAATCAAATCCAATATCGATACATGCTTTTACAAGGTCAGTGTTCTGCCCGTGATCTAAATGAATCCAGCCTTCCACCTCATGTTTTGCTAATCCCGCTCGCGCCATTTTATATGCCATGTCCAAGCCTAAATAATGAATAGAACTTTCTGAGAGCTGAACGATAAGGGAAGAATCTGTTTCCTTAGCGGCAGTAAGCACTGCAGTTAACGTTTCATAATTATAAAAATTAGTGGCTAATAAAGCCTTTCCTTCTTTTTTATTTAAAAGTAACTTTTCTTGTAATTTCATAACTCTATTGAATAATCAAATTTTTCTAATGCAGTTTTCAAAATCCCTTCTTTAGTTTCGAAAGCTTTCGTTCCACCGGAATTAGTGGTATTAATCGCACCGACTATGTTTGCGAATTCTAAACATGCCAACGCATCATGATCGTTAATAAATCGATGAACATATCCAGCATCAAAACTATCTCCGGCACCAATACAATCAACTACATCATTATTTAAGAAAGAAGGTTTCGTTTCAAGCACACCATTGATGTATTTATGAGCTCCAAATTCACCGTCTTTTATAACTATTTTATCAAGGAAATTGTCTAATTGAGACAATCCTTCTTCTAAGGTATCTACTTTTGTTAATGCTAGGAATTCCTTTTTATTAGGTAAGAAGATGTCAACATATTCGAGTAAACTCTTCAAATCCAAGTCCCAATTTTCACTTGGATCCCACTGAGGATCTAATGAAGTCGTTAACCCTAAGTCTTTTATCATCTTAAAGATGGGAACTATGTCTTTTTTGATATTAGGTTGTAAGAAAACAGAGCTTATATGAACGTGATCAAATGCTGAGATGTTTTCTTTCGAAAGGTGACTCATAGAGAGTTCTTCCATTGCGCCTGGATAAGTAACCATCGCTCTATCCATTCCATAATTCATAACAACTGTAATCCCAGTTTTCAGACTAGGTGATCTTAAAATTTGATCAGTGACTACATTTTTCTCTGTCAATGTTCGCACGATAAAATCTCCAAAATCATCCTTCCCAACCATGCCCAAGTAAGAAACATCAGTCCCTAGTGCACTTAAGTTTGCCGCGAAAATAGCTGAACTACTGCCTAGCGTAACATCTAATTCATCTGCAATTTTCTCCTTACTCATTTCAGGAAAACCCTTGATATGATTCAAGATCATATCTATATTCAGCTCTCCAATAACTAAAACTTTCTTAGACATAAACAATTAGTTATAAATATTAACACCTTGAACAACACGAGATATTGCCCCATTTCTAGAGGGATTATCTGGCTTTAGACCTAAGTGAATTGACTTATACATGGCTAGTAATTGAGCAGGTAATATGCTCGCTACTGATAACAAATCCTTATCTATTGTATGAGACAATTCACAATCCAGTTCTATCTTCCAATCCATATTCTCAATTTCTCCGATATGCTCCCCTATCGCTAACTGGCCCATCGGACAACTATTATCTTTCATTGTCTGAAGCAAATCTAATTCATACCTACTTGCATAAGGATTATTAGACAAATGATACACAACTAAGGTGTTTTCATCAATAACGGCTTTCGGGCCGTGCCTTAATCCTAGAAACGAATCATGCTTACAAATAACCATTCCATCTGTTAGTTCTTGCATCTTCAGTTGCGCTTCTTTCGCAACACCATATAATGCTCCTGATCCTAAAAAGATAGCTCTGGTAAATGGTTGTGCCGAGATACTGTATATGTATTCCGCTTGCGATAAAGCATTGTTTCCATATGTTACAAGTTTATCTACTTCTGATTCTAATGCTTCTATTTCATCAATTCTCGAAATTAGAATTCCAGCAATCATCATTCCCGAATAACTACTAGTCATGGCAAGGCTCTTATCATTAGCCTCTGGCGGCAATGTAAAAACATATCCATTTTCTTTATGGTTCTTTGCAAGATCACCTTCTGGATTACAAGTAATGATTAAGTGCTTGCAATTCTTCGTGTGATTATCTGCTAGTTTCACTACGGCTGAACTTTCTGGGCTATTTCCTGATCTTGCAAAACTCACAAGAAATAGATTTTGATTTTTTAGAAAAAAATCTGTGGGATGCGAAACAATATGTGTGGTAGAAATCGGCTCAGCAATTTTATTAAACTTATTTCGAAAGCTTCTCTGAACTGCGATTCCGATATATGCACTCGTTCCAGCTCCTGTTAATACAATATTATCAGATTGCTCAATTCCTGAGTTAACAAACTCTTTAATTTCGTCCTTATTATCGTATATCTTTTTCCAGATTTTCTTCCATAATTTCGGCTGATGAAATATTTCAGCATTTGTATGGGCTGCATTTCCATCACTTTTAATAAGTTTTTCTGACCACATAATTATCCTTCCAACTTTAGTTTCCCAAATTTATTAAAATAAACAAGAATATAAAACTTTCATAAAGTTATTATTTCTTGTTTTATCTTATTTTACATTGTTATTTGCCTTTTATTTCTTATTTTTTGAGAATAAACTTAAATTTAAAGTAAATTAGGTCTTATATGAAATATAGAAAATCTACTGTTGCACGGAGAAATCAAATTTTAAACCAGTTGAATGCCAAGGGAGAAATCTTTGTTGACCAATTGAGTAAGGAATTTGAGGTGAGTGAAGTCACTATTAGAAACGACTTAGACCAATTAGAAAAAAAGAAACTTCTAATACGGGCAAGAGGCGGAGCAATGAAACACGTAGGTGGCGTTGGACTTGATTTTGGCATTTCAGAAAAAGATAAAATCAACTTTTCAGACAAGGTAAAAATTGGAGAATTTGCATCTTCCCTTATTCAGGATGGCGACATCATCATTATAGACTCAGGAACAACAACAGCAGAACTCGCTAAAAACCTGGATCGATTTAATGATTTAACAGTTATCACGAATGCTATTAACATCGCCATTATCATTAGTAAGTTTCCGAATATCAACCTAATCATGCCAGGAGGCCACATGAGAAAGAATTCCCAGTCCTTAGTCGGACCAATTGCCGGAAAGAGCTTATCCCGATTTCATGTCGATAAATTATTCCTTGGCGTAGATGGAGTTGACATCACGGACGGTCTCTTCACAGCCAATATGGAAGAAGCACACCTAAACGAGCAAATGATCAAGATATCAAATGAAATAATCGTACTAACCGATGCCTCTAAATTTAACCGCCAAGCCTTTGCTTACATCTGTGGAATTAACGAAGTAGACCGCATAGTAACCGACAAAAGAATCAATGAAGAAGATATCGCTCTCCTTACCGACAAAGGCATAAAGATGGACGTTGTATAATTAAATTTTTATCAATTTAGAAATTAGCAATTGATCATCTTTCCTGCTTTTCAGCAGATACATTCCTTTTTTCAACTGAGAAATATCAAGCTTCGTCACCTGGTTTTCATAAGCCTTTATTAGTCGACCTGAAAGATCAAAAATTTGCAAATTATCTATTTGCTGCTCAAAAATAATTTCAGACTGCGAAGGATTCGGTAAAAACTTCAAAGGCAAAGTATTCTTGAAAATATCTACTGTGGAAGAACCGCCTATTATTCCAGTTTTGGGTTCTGTATACACAGACCAACCCAACTCATTTCTCGTTTGAATTCGATAATAGTAAACACCATTTTCTAAAAAATCATCATAGAAAAAATCCTTTGATTGAGCCAGCTCTTTAATCACCTCATACCCTTGGCCATCCGAAGATCGCTCCAAAGAATACAAATCACATCGCTCACAAGCCTCCCAACGAATTTCAAGTCGAGAATCAGGAAAAGCGGAAGAATTACTTACTTCAAAATTACCTGGCAAATCTGGAGGTAACTTTCTAATAATATAAGATGGATCATCCTTTTCCCCACCAAGCGCAACTCCCCCTTCATTAATCAGAGCATAAACTGGAATTGCAGCATTCTCGCCAATGTTAGAAAAGTAAACATATGGAAAGCCAATTTCCAAAATACCATCATTCCCCACAATACTTAGCTCATCTGCTTCAAGCAACCAAGAATCACCATCAAAAAAGAACAAGGCACCATCTCTAATTAAAAAATCAGCACCATCAGCTGGGCTACCATCCATTGAACCCGTTGATAAGTCATTATCCGTATTCAGAAAAACCGAATAGTTCTCTACCGTCCCATAAAGCCCAACAAATAGTGAATCAACGCTAAAATTAGCTCTCAAAATATAAGCTTTCTGTTCTACGCTTAACGCTGATGCAACTGGAGCGATATCCGCCCAGTCTTCATCTTGACCATCTACTACAATTTCATTCAAACCCTCTTCATAAGACTGTGTCAACACTTCGACTACATCAGACTCATAAGTCCTTTCCGAAACATCTTCTAAAACATATTTATAAGAATAACTCACACCTTCCTGAACATCTACATCCTGAAAATAATCCAAGCTTGCTGGAATAACTCCAACATTGACATAAGGCATATCCTGTTCTGCTCTCAACACATTCCTATACTGGAAAGACGTATCTCTTCCCCAAAAAATCAGGTTGCTCAAATTACCACTCCCTTGAAATATCTCCGTAGGTCCCACAACTTCAACTTTCGCCTCATCTACATCAGAAAAATATAATTCCCCATTGTAGACATCACTTTCGTTTTCGGCTGAAACATTTAAGGTTAATCCTAAATTATGCATACCCGTATTTTCATCCCAGATATCATCATTCGCCAACCTAATATTATAAGCCAACTCATCTGCAAGACTTGGACTTCCATCAGGAAAACTCAAGTAGACCTCATAAGCTCCTAGCTCAACATCAACTGGCAATCCCGCTTCAACATTCACTGAAAACACCTCGCCAATCGGCCATTCTCTTATATCATCTTTTGAAAGATAACGATATGATTTTCCAGTAGCTTTATTTTCCAAAACAACCTCATAACTTCTATAATTATAAGGATTAGCATAACCATCGTTTTGTAGATTCAATTCTAAACTTACACTTCCTTTTGAATTAATTTCAGGACTCAACTTAGCACTAACTAATTTTATTCTATACCCCAACCTTCTTTCCACATCATCAAAACAGCCCTGGTCCTTCCAAGCACTCAACACACTTCCGTGGTAGTCTATATTCAAGTAAGACCAATGGAATCGTTCTAATTCAGAAGTTGCAAATTCACAATCAGAATATGGCGGCGCTAATCCACAAGTTTCTCCACCCATAGGCGTATACTTCGTTTCTTCTTCTAAGTAGGGCTTCTCAACAGATGGATTCCCATAAGTCCCGACGTCATTAGCAGAAGCTACAAAACAATCATTATGGTGCCCTACTCGGGACAAATCTGAACCATTAAAAGCATTCAGATCGCTTAATGGTTCCTGTGTATCAAAAATTCTCATTTTGAAATTAGGTGTCCTTAACTGAATCATCCTATTTTCAGGCAATGCATCTAACAATTCAAAAACTACGTTGCCTCTTGCTTCCCAATGCTCAGGCTTGATATCACTAGGCGAAAATCCAGCAAAATGATCCGTGTAATACCATTCACCCCACGCACCGACTAATCCAGTCTGCACCACCGATATCACATCTGAATGCGCATTAAATATTCCCTTCAACTGCCGTACATGCGTATAAACCATTTCAGGCTTTGCATCGCCGTAAGGAGCAGACGATCGCTTAGTATAAGCGAAACGCACGACAGCTTTCAAACCAGCTTTCCTAAGAACATTAAAGTCCTTAGCCATATTATCCAAGTACGATTGAGAAATAGGTTTACCTACAAAATCCTCTAGGTAAAAAACCCTAAGAATCAATGTTATTTGATCCTGCTCTCTATAAGATCGAAGGGTTTCTACATTCAAGTTTTGATAATTAGCCGAATGCACTTCTGTATGCTTATAAAAACCTCTTTCTGGATTGCTAATCACTTCATCCGAAGAAGCATACTCTTTTTCAACAACGTCTTGGGCAATTGCAAAATTAAAGGCAAAAATAAAGACAAGGAATAATCTGCTTTTCATAGGTCTGAATATAAAAAAGGGGGAGAAATAATTCACCCCCTCTACACTTAAAAATCTTATTTTTTTTCTTACAAAGGCAACTACTACTTGAATGTATATACAAATAATGTTCCTTCAGGGTTATCATTTTCGTTCCAGAATACTGGTGCAGCACCAACAGGCCCCCAAGTTTCAAGAGACATATCTGCAACAGCAATACCAATTGCTTCTGTAGAAATTGTCTTTCCTAATGCAGTAAGATCAATTACCATCTCATATGCAAGACCACCTTGTATACTGATCATTTCAGAAGCAACAACAAAATCTGCAATATTTTCATTAGACGGAGTTGCACTCCAGTTCCAATTTCCAGGGTTACTTCCGTCACATGGCTCACATGGATACAAAGCTCCATATTGTTCTTCACCAGCAGATAAATTACCTTCTACAAGAACATCTTCGCCACCCATTAAATATTGCCAATCGATCTGTGCACCAGTTGAACGATCGTTATCTACGTTCAAATATACTTGAGTTAGTGGAGTCAAATCTGCAGTTCCTTCTACATACAAGAACAACTTATTATTGTCCAAGTTTTCAACTTTTACATTCGTAATAGTTCCACCACCAGTAAATGCAACTTCAGTATCATCCCAATCACTAAGGTCACCATCGATTGTAATATTGATAATATCAAGAACTTCTTGCTTAGAATCAGTTCCTCCAGCACTTGTTGCTGTCAACTTAGCTACATAACTACCGTTCGCAGCATATGTATGCACTGGATTTGCTTCAGAAGAAGACTCACCATCTCCAAATTCCCATGCATAAGTATCAGCATCTGCAGATGCATTTGTAAATGTTGCAACCTTACCATCTATGGCTACAGAGAATCCTGCTGTTGGCTCCGGAATCACTACTGGATCTTCTTTACATGAAGAAACAACAAACATCAAAAGCAACATCGGAAGAATATAACTTAACTTTTTCATAATCTTATCTTTCAAATTAATTTTCTAAATAAATAGGTTTCGTAAGTATTTAACAATATAACGAAAGTAAAAGAAAATTGTGAAAATAAAAAATAAGTTGAAATTTATTTTTCAAAATTATCGACATACACTATAATGTGTCTCATGCTTATAAAATACAAATTAATAAATCACAAATAGTCACAAACATAAATTTAAATGCGTTTTAACACAAATAATAAATAAATAATAATGTAATGAAATTATTAAAACTTACATTTTATTGTTTTATTTGTAAAACGAAGTTATTTAGTAAAGAAAAACTATATTCTATATGTTGAAAGCAAATATAATAGCGAGAAACACTTTAATGCTCCTACTCTGTATGGTTACATGCATAGCACCAGCCTTAACTCAAACCGTAAGTGGTGTAATTATTTCTGAGGTTGACCAGCAACCGCTACCTGGTGCATCTATAAGCGTCAGAAACGCTACGACAGGTACAATTACTGACATAGATGGGAAGTTCTCTATTAATGCAAATGCAAATGACTCCTTAGAAGTTAGTTTCTTAGGTTTCGAAACTTTAATCGTTAAAGTCGATCTTTCTTCAGTAATGAATCTAACATTGACAGAAAAGAAAACGACACTTTCGGAAGTTGTGATCATGGGGTATTCTTCGAAAACACAGAAAGAACTTACTGCATCTGTTTCCACACTAAAGGCAGATAAACTAACACAAATATCCTCGCCTAATGTAGAAAACATGCTTCAAGGACAAGTTGCAGGTTTAACCGTTTCAAGTTCTTCTGGACAACCGGGAACTGCTGCCGACATAAGAATCAGAGGAATTACTTCTATTAATGCAGACAAACCACCATTATTTGTAGTGGACGGAATGATCGGAGGAAATTTTGTTCCGAACGACGTAGAAAGCCTAACGGTATTAAAAGATGCTGCAGCAATTGGGCTTTACGGCTCAGCTGGATCAGCAGGTGTAATCATCGTTACAACAAAACAAGGAACAACTGAAAAGCCTATCGTTTCTTTTACAGCAAGAGCTGGAGTTAAAGAAGCAGTAACAGGTAATTTTCAGATGATGAATGGAGCTCAACTATATGAAGCACAAGCTGCCATGTGGGGTGATAACCTAGTAAGTTTCCTTTCGAACAGACCAGAAGATCTCGAAGATCTTAATTATGATTGGTTAGATGCGGGCTTTGAAAGAGCACCTCTTCAGAACTACAACTTATCTGTAAGAGGAAAAACTCAAGGAGTGACCTATGGTTTTAGTGCTGATTACTATGACGAAAAAGGTACTTTTATTAATACCGATTACCAAAGACTTAATCTGAACGGAAATCTAAAATTCAACATCAATAAAAAACTTTCTTTTCACACAGATATTAATGCACAATTTACTGAGGATAATGTCAATTTCTACAGCTGGTTCGAAGACGTTTTCTGGAACATGCCATGGGACAACCCATATGATTCTAATGGCGAACTTTATGGCCCTAAATATGTAACCAACCCATCGAACGATTGGTATGGTCAGTTTAGAAGAAGTTATCTATATTCTGCAGACTACAATGAATTAGGATCGACAGGAACCTCTATCGTATGGAGTAACCGTGCAAAGTATGACATCACTTCATGGTTATCAGCTGAAGTTAGAACAAGACTAGATGCTTATAATTTTAGCTTTTCTGAATATTATGCACCGAATACAGATGAAGGGTTAGCTACGAACGGTTTTGTCGGTGTAAATAATGGAGGAGGCTATGGAATCTCCTCTACACACTTCTTAAGATTCAACAAAGCATATGGAAGTCATAATTTTTCAGCGTTTGTAGCTCATGAAGGAGGTTATAGCACTAGCAACACATTAAACTTTGCCGGCCAGAATCTATCATCTGCAACGATTAAGGTCCCAGCAGGAGCAAGTGAAATCATTACAAGTGATGCTGGGTTCGGTATCTCTTACTCTGGCATTTCATATATATCAGAAGCTTCTTACAGTTTTATGAACAAATATTTTGCAAATGCATATTACCGAAGAGATGGAAGTTCTTTATTTGCTGCTGAAAAGAGATTTGGAAATTTCTATGGTGGATCTTTAGGCTGGTTAGTTTCTGAAGAAGGATTCTTAGCCAGCAGCGATCTAATCGACATTTTTAAATTAAGAGTTAGTTACGGATTAACTGGAAACAGCAACATTCCTCCATATCTTGACCTAGCTACTTACAATATAACTCGTAATTACAATGGCCAACCAGCTGGAGAGCCTAACAATCCAGCGAATCCATTCTTAGGATGGGAAACCACAAAGATGGGTAATGTTGGTTTCGATTTAGAAATACTGAGAAGTAGCATTAATTTATCTGTTGACTTATACCAAAAGTCTGTAGAAGGAATGTTATTAAATAATCCATTACCATTTTCTTCAGGCTACCAAAGCAGAACGGAGAATATTGGTGATATGAGAAACAGAGGAATTGAAGCTGCACTTACTTATCAAAAAAGTTTTGGAGACTTTAAATATTCTGCAAATGTCAATTTTGCATTTAATCAGAATGAAATTACAAAAATTACAGATGTGCTTGACCAACAAACTGTTCAAGCCGGAGCCATTCAACAAATCAATATCGTAGGACAAGAAGCCTTCCAATGGTACATGCCTAAATGGATAGGAGTCAATCCTGATGATGGAACACCATTATGGGAAACTGTGGAATACGATGAAAATGGAAATGAAACTTCAAGAGGAACTACTGGAAATTACAATGAAGCAGACTTCCAAGCTGTTGGTTCTGCTTTACCAACATTAACTGGAGGAATCAGCAACAACTTTAGTTATAAAGGGATAGGCCTTTCTTTCTTATTTACTTTCCAAGGAGGAAATGACATTTACCATTACACAAGAGAGTTTGTAGATTCTGATGGAGCAAATACTGGAATCAACTTAATGCAACTACAGGACGGATGGAGCAGATGGGAGCAGGCGGGAGACGACGCAACTCATCCTCAGTTAAAACGAGGTGGAAATAATGGTGCACACCAGACATCTTCTCGATATATCGAAGATGGATCTTTTGTCAGATTAAGAAATGTGACTTTATCTTATAGCTTGCCAGGAAAACTATTGAAAAATATAGGAATGAGAAACGCAACGATCGGAATAAATGCAGATAATTTATGGACCTATACGCAATTCTCTGGAATGGATCCAGATGTAGGATTATCAGTTGGATCATACACCTTACCAGGTTTATCTTATTTAAAATATCCTATCAGCAAACAATATGCTATAAGTTTCACTGCTGAATTTTAATTGAAGTCCTTAAAAAAGAATGAAAATGAAAAATATCATAATAACATCGATCATATTAACGCTTAGCATCACCAGTTGCAACCTAGATATTGCACCGACTAATTTGTCTACTATAGACGCACTTCTAGAAGAAGAAGGTGGTATTGCTACAGCTACAAATGGAACCTACGCATTATTCAAAGATGTACTTGCCTTCCGAGGCCAAGAAGCGGGAAACTTGAATAACGACTACACAAGACACTTATATCAAATGTCAGAATTCGCTTCAGACAACGTGATGTATACTCAATTCTCAGGTGATCCACTTTATCTAGTTTTTACAAGAGAACATATTCCAGATCAGGAAAATTCTTCTTACTTCTGGTTCATTGCTTATCGAATGATCTTAGGAACAAACTTAATTATCGCAAATGCTGAAACTGGTGTCGACGCTGATACAGATCAAATAGTAGGTGAAAATTACTTCTTAAGAGCATTAGCTTCACATGATCTTTTGAGATTTTTCGCAAAACCTTATTCACATGGACGAGAAAATCCAGGAATTGTACTAAGAACAAGTATTACAGATGAGAACATCAAAGCAAGGTCAACTGTAGGAGAAGGTTATGACCAAGTTGTTGCGGATCTTCTTAAAGCTGAAGAATTAATGAGCGATGGCAATTCTAGAGGAGTAGAGTTTGGATCAAAACTAGCTGCTCAAGCACTTCTTGCTAGGGTTTATCTAGAAATGGAAGAACATGATCTAGCGATAGAATATGCAGACAAAGTGATTAACAATAATCAGGGTGTAAAACTTGCTAGCAATAGTGAATACTTAGACAACTTCGCAAATACACCTTCATCTTCTGAATCTATTTTTGTAATCAAATTTACCCTTCAAGATCACAGAGGTAAAAACGGTTCGATCGGATCTATGTATTATGACGATGGAAACGGAACTGGCTGGGGTGAAGTTTTCGCATCTGAATCTTACTTAGATGCGATCAGATCAAATCCTGAAGACATCAGAAACGAATTAGTGCTTTCTACAGGTGGTACTAAAAGTGGTTACCCTATTCATTACATCACTAAATTCTCAGGTCAAGATGGTATTGTCAACTTATCCTCACCACAATACTTGAGGTTATCAGAAACTTACCTTATCAGAGCTGAAGCTTATGCGAAAAAAGGTCAGACACAAGAAGCATTAAATGATGTGAATATCATCAGAGAAAGAGCAGGTCTATCTGGTGACAAACTTTATACGACGGATAATATCGGTAGTAAATCAGTATTAGAGATCGTACTAGATGAAAAAAGAATCGAAATGGCATTCGAAGGTCAGAGATATCATGACTTAGTAAGAAATAAAATTGACCTCAATAGAAACTACATCGGTATTCATAATGAAAATGGAGATACAAGAACCGTTATTCCTTGGGATGATGATCGTTCTATTTTCTTTATACCAAATATTGAATTAGTTACGAATCCTTCAGTAGTTCAAAATCAATAAAAACTAAAACCTCTTATGATTAGGAATGCCTTCTACCTTCTTTATATTTTATTGATCAATGGCTGTGAAATCAGTGATCCAATTACTGAAAACAAAGACGAGGTCACTATTACATATGAAGAGAGTTTTGAAGATTTTCATAATCCTGAAAGAGGTTTCTATAAGTATTCAGAAACTAGAACTAGTAATTATAATCCATTATCAGAAAATCAGTTAAAACAATACAAAGGGTTAACGAGTTCATCTGGATCTACATACAAGACATTTAACACCCTTGTTTTTAGATATTACGTCCTTGATAATTACAAAAGTTCTAGCATTTCAGAAACAACCCTGAACTTGATCGATGCAGATTTCGAAACTGCTAGAAAAGCAGGCGTTAAGGTAATTCCTAGATTTTGCTATACCACTTCTGCAAACTCTGGAGATTGCAACGAAGGATTCATCTGTCCACCTTACGGAGATGCGCCGAAAAGCATTGTACTTGAACACATTAATCAACTTGCTCCTGTAATCAATAAAAACGAAGATGTTATTTTATGCATTCAGATGGGTTTCATCGGAACATGGGGCGAGAATTATTATACTGACTTTTTCGGAGATGCTTCCTCTAATGGTACACAGCAAAAAGTGCTAGACGAAAACTGGAACGACAGAATAGAAGTGCTGAATGCAATGCTCAATAAATTTTCAAAAAACTTAATGATTCAAGTTCGGTATCCTCAATTAAAACAGCGTGCTATATATGGCATCAATGCTGATACCAAAGTTGCGCCATTACAAGAGAGTGAAGCATTTTCTGGATCGAATAAAGCAAGAATTGGATTTCACAACGATTGCCTATTCGCAAGTGCAGATGATTTCGGAACTTACGAAGATTACGGCAATAGTTCGACCGCAAGAAGAACAGATATCACCAATCTAAAACCGTATTTCAGTGAAGACAGCAAGTATGTGTTAGTAGGAGGTGAAACTTGTTCAGATGGTTACAGCCCACAGAATAATTGTGAACCTGAGGGCCATGCGGATTCAGATCTCAGAAAATTACATTACACCTATTTAAATGCGGATTATAACAATCAAGTCAACAATGACTGGGTAGATGGTGGCTGTATGGATTCGATCCTATTACACCTTGGATATAGAATCGTACTGAAAAATGCGAAATTCAACCCAAATCTGAGTGAAAATAGCCTTTTCAATTTCACGATCAATTTAAAAAATGTGGGCTATGCGTCTCCTAATAAAGCAAGACCTGTAAACCTGATCCTGAGGAATCAAGTTTCTGGAGATGCAACAGCATTCGAATTAGACACAGATATAAGAACATGGCACTCCGATATCACATTAGATGGAAGTATTGATGTTCAATCTAAATTAAGTTCTGGAGCCTATGATTGCTACCTACACTTCCCAGATTCAAGTGAAAAGATTGCGGACAACCCTGATTTTGCCATTCAATTAGCGAATAATAATATTTGGGAAAAAGAAACTGGATATAATAACTTAGCGTACACATTAGACATTCCATAAAAAGAAAAAGATGAAGAAAAAATCATGGCTGTTGTTTGCCTATGTTACAATGATAACATGGGGAGTTTGGGGAGCATTTACAAATCTACCAACCGAATATGGTTTTCCAGAAACTATGATTTATGTAGTGTGGGCACTTACGATGATCATTCCTGCCATTATTGTTCTAAAGATGAACAATTGGAAACTAGAAGTTGACAAGAAAGCCATTCTATATGGTAGCTTAATAGGTTTACTTGGAGCAGGAGGGCAGATGATATTGTTTCATGCCGTCAAAGTTGGGCCTCCTTATTTAATCTTCCCTATTATCTCATTATCACCCATTATAACCATCGGATTATCGTTTCTTCTATTGAAAGAGCGGACAGGATGGATAGGAACAGCAGGAATAGTGCTTGCATTAATAGCGCTCCCAATGTTTGAATTATCAGGTGACTTCTCCTTTAGTAATCCATTTAGTTCATGGTTTTTCTTAGCCGTGCTTGTACTAATGGCATGGGGACTTCAGGCGTTTTTCATGAAGAAAGCGAATGAAATAATGCAAGCGGAAAGCATCTTTTTCTACATGATGATCTGGGGTATATTATTAATTCCATTTGCGCTATACATGACTGATTTCGACACTGCGATTTTCAGCACGAAAGGGATTTCACTAGCAGCAGGGATTCAGGTTCTAAATGCTATAGGAGCATTATTTTTAGTGTACGCCTTTCGTTATGGAAAAGCTATCGTAGTTTCACCATTAACTAATGCAGGCGCTCCGTTAATTACGGCAATTATATCATTGATTGTACTTAGCGTTGTTCCTTCAGCGACTAAAATCATCGGTATTGTATTAGCAGTTCTAGCAGCTTTGTTAATTTCATTGCAACCAGAAGAGAAAAAGGAAGAGTAAACAATTACTACTCATAAACAATCAATTTCTGACTTACAACTGTTCCCTTACCTCTTAAAACTACAAAATATAAGCCTTGAGATAGGTTTGCAGTTGATACACTAAAATAAGGGAACTCGAAATCTCTGCTGTACACAACCTGGTTTGCTGTGTTCACTATTTCCAGGTGATCATAGACAAAACTTCCTTCTATGTGGACTGTTCCACCTTGCAAAATTGGATTAGGAAAAACAATTAAATCTTTAGCCGAAGCGCCTTGATCTACCGAACCTTCACTAGCTGTAAAAAGCTCATTCGATCTTCTGATTGCTTTTTGGCTCACTAGCACTCCCATATTTCTGCCTGGTATGTCATCAGCGGGTGGATGAATTCCACCCCATATTCTAGAAAGGCTGCATTGATCAGAAGCATCTCGATAAGACGCCCATTGCAAAATCACATCTACACTTGGACCTTCCTCAAATACCAAATATTCATTCTTCTTAGCATGAAACTCACCTAGCCCACCTGGAAAATATGGAGAACCAGTTATATAGGCAAGAACATCCGCAGCCGCTCTAGAGTAAGTAGAATGCCCAGAAACATATCCAGCAAAGGGTGGAGTCACAAACGAAGGTCGTTGGTACGGCCACCAATCTCCAGCAAGTATCCAGCCTACCCCCGCTTTTTCCGTTGCAGGATTATCTACATAATCAGGCCCCTTCCATGCTTTTAATTTTATCTGCCCAATGAGGGAAGGATCTGGAAAATCAGGATCTCCACTCTTAATTAATTCAACCAATCCTGGCTCTAGTGGTATGCCGTACTTATGATAATTTAAATCATTCGGATCGGTAGACTGCCCCAAACTCGCCATGTACCGAATAGCAGATATGGGCCTTATATAATCATAGTAGCCCTTTACACTCCAAGCGGCAATAGCAGCATCATGCATCGCGCCACCTAGCATAAGATATGCTTTCACATCATATTCCAGATCTTCTAATATTTCTCCTCCTGCATATTTCCTCGAAAATTCAGGTTGGTCCATCACGTAATTAATAATGGTAAACCAATGACCAGGAGGTGTTTCAGAGTGTGGTCCATCCGCCCAAAATTCAGCTAACACTCTTGTATAATCTCCTCTAGAAACCCATTGCTCTTCATAAGGCTCTCCCGTAACAGGGTTCGTCTGATAACCAGAACCGATGTCCCCTCCATCTTCTAAATAAAATGCAGGATAATCACTTACTTTTTCAGGATAATATTCAATATTGCCGATCTGATTAGGAGAAATATCCCACATGACCGTATCATCTGAATCTAAATGTGAAGACCATTTATTGACTAATGAAAATCCCCATTGATAGGCTTCTGTTTCTTCCTCTAGTAGCGGCGGCACACCAGGATCTAACGCAACTGCATATTGAAATCCATCTTTATTATACTTTACATAATCATCCTTCTCAAATGCAAATGACTTTACCACTCCCCATTCTGGACTTAGAAAAGTTGGAACAGCCTCTGGTAGTATATTACCACTCTGATCAATGAATCTATTGAAAAGCAAGGGTTGCCATCGGTTAGGATCTACTATTCCATTAATTCCAGAATGAGTTGGATCTAAAGGCTCGTTCGTAGGATTGTAGAACTGGTTATCGTATCCATTTTGCTCATTGGCACCATCCGACAAGCCATATTTTATAAAGAATAAGGCTATATAATTCCCAAGTGCTGCTGGATCATTAGTGGTATAATCGGTAGAAATATTGGAAGCGTCGAAACCATACGCTCCCATTAAATCGTCTGCCATTTTCTTTATTTCAAGAAATCCAGGAGCATCTTTATAACGGTGCATTATCAGATTATAAACTGCGTGACTTATCACTTCAGCTACTTGTGCTTTGTTGTCTAAATCTACTCCAACTTGACTATATAAATCACTTAAAAACCGGTCGCTTTCTATCCCTGGAAAGTATGGCTGAGATTCGCCATCAAATAATGCCCAACTCGTATACATCGCAGCAGAGGTATGATATAAATTTCTTGCGTGTATCGTAGGCCGAGCAAAGTCTTTTCTTATAGACTCTATCACCACTTCATTCCATGCTCGAGCTATAGTTTTATCCTGTGCTTTCAGATGACCACTTACACAAAGCAGTGAAAGAAAAACCAGCGAGAAAAATTTGAGCATTTTCATGATCCTATAATTTACAAAATCTATGCCTAGTCATTTGATTATCATTTTCTAATTCTAGAACGTATAATCCTGCCGAAAGGTCTTTCACTTGAATCTCAGATCGTCCAGATTCTAACTTACCAATATGAAGGTATCTGCCACTCCCATCAAGCACGCGGTAAGTATAAGTCGATTCTGGATGAAGTCCGTTAATGTAAAGGACATATTGAACAGGATTTGGCAACAGCGCTATAGACACTTCTTCGTCCTTTAGAAAAGATGAAATGTCCACATCCATACTCGCCACTGAACCTGTGCAACCACCCTCAGAGATTTCAACAACCTCGAGCACACCTTCATCCTGCTCATGCCATATCACCATAACATTAGCACCACCTTGACCTAAAACAATGCTGCCATTCGTACAGCGCCACTCGTAATCACTTCCTTCCTGTCCAGATACAGAATAAGCAAACTCCATTAAAGCACTTACTTTTCGAGATCCACTTATTTCTATTTCAGGTAAGTAAGTGCAGGAACCATCTTCATCCGTCGCCTGAGGATTATAACTACAAGATAATGGATCCATACAACCTCTAATTTCCAACTCATCACATATTCCATCACCGTCTTCATCTCTTACACACCCATCACAATCATAATAATCTGTAACGAAACGACAAGAACCATTATCGAAGATCGCATCTGACGTATAATTACAAGCATTTTTATCCATACAACCACCGAGTGGTTCATCGATATACAGTGTTTGATTTGTACTAATATTTTTTAGCACCGATATATTATCTGATGGCCATCGAACAATAACACTATCGATAACATCATACTCGCCTACCCCGAAATGCCGTGTATAACTATGCTGAGAACTAAAACTTTCACCACATCCTATCTTCCGATACTGCGTCTTTCCTTCACTATACAATTCCACTCGCGCCCCGATAGCATGAGCATTGCTAATCGTTCCGGCTAAATGAATCTTCAGAAAGTTATTTCCTGTAAAATCATTCCTCCATAAAGAATTATAACTATTAATAAAGCCAACCCTCGTCACACTGTTTTTCACAAAATCTACAGCGCCATCTCCATTATAATCACCCATGGCAACACCATTATTAAATGCATTATCTTGCTGAAGGCCCCAGTCAATATTTCTCTTTACAAAGTAATTTTCATCCGTATGCTCATATGTGAAATTGCTAAGCATCCCTCCGATGTGAACATCTAAATCCATATCATTATCGGCATCAAAAAAGATCGTCCCGAATGTTACATTTTTAATATCAAGATTATACAAAGCCGAAACTTCAGTAAAAGTATTATCTCGGTTATTTTCTAAGAATACATTCCCCGCAGTTGTATTGGTTACATAAATATCCTCCCAACCATCCGCATTGAAATCTGTAATCGTGGCAGTCATACTGTTTAACTTAAAATCCACTCCGCAAGAATCTGATACATCCCGAAACGTCCCATTCTTATTATTTACTAAAATAATATTCCCTTTTTCAAAATCTTGAGCGAGGTATAAATCTTCCCAGCCATCGCGATTGTAATCTATAGTAGACATAGCGAGCACACTTTCACCAAAACCATGGAGCCCAGACTTTGCAGTAATTTTCTCGAAAGTCCCATCCCCTTTATTGCTATATAGGTCAATGTTTCCAGTCTTCTCCTTCGTTCGATGTGAAACACATAGATCCAAATTTCCATCTTTATCATAATCTAACCATGTGGAACAATAAGAGGATTGTCTTTTAAAATCCAAACCAATCGCTTCTGTAACTTCTTCAAAAATAAAATCGCCTAAGTTTCGGTAAAGCTTGTTTTTATCTTCTGAAGAAAGATAGAGATCTAATAATCCGTCTTTGTTGTAGTCCACCCAAAGAACTTGCCTAACCTCACTTGTATCATCTACGAAAGCGGGCATCGGTTGCAAGTGATTTCCATCACTCATGAAAAACTTTAGCTTTTCACCTTGATGAGTAGCAAAACTTAGGTCATCGTAACCGTCATTATTAAAATCAACAAAACTAACTCCACCACCATATTCCACAGTTTCAAATGAAAACGTCAAGCCTTCTTCTTCAGCGATATTCGTAAATCGCTGCGCATCGACACAGCTTACCGAGATGGTTAAGACTAAGAGTATAAGGATATATGTCAATGCTTTATTCTTCATCTAATACTAGATTTATGCAATATAAGACTGTTTAATCAATAGATCTACATCTGTTTTGTTCAACATACCCAATTCTGGTCTGATACAATTTGCTGCGCCACATGCAACACCCCTTTTAGAAGAATCCTCCTCTCCTAAGCCAATATAGTGTGCACCTATTAGTCCAGCAAGCAGACAATCTCCAGAACCGATCGTACTTATTACTTTCTGATCTAGTGTTACATTAGCATGTATAGTGCCTTTCTTACTTCTCAAATACAATCCTTCTTTCCCATCTGTTACCGCAGCAAATTCGCACTGTTCGCCAAGTAAAGCAATTGCTTCTTGAAAATCTGCACTAAACATCTTACATACTTCACTTCTATTCAAGTGTACCATATATGGCTTAGCTTTTAAAGCATTAATCAATTGCGGGCCTGTAGTATCTATAAATACTGGAATTGCATGAATCTCACAAAACTCAACTATTTTTTGAGTAGACGTTAGACATGCTCCCGAAGGCCATGATCCACAAATTGCGACAGAAGAAATGGTATCCGAATTCTCCCCTATCTCCCGTATAAACTCTTCATAAACTTTCGATTCCACTTTAGGTCCTGCACCTAGCAATTCTGTATCATGCCATTCATTCTTAGAAATAAAACTGTAGCATGAGCGATTCCAGCCTTTCACAAATGGTCCTGAAATATTAATTTTTGGATAGTAATCCATGCACCTTTTTTGCAGTTGATCTCCATTCTCACTTCCCCATATTCCAGCGAGAGTTGTAGGAATCCCAAGTTCCTCCAGCGCCATAGCAACATGAATACCTTTCCCTCCTGGAAAATAAATTTCTGACTTCATTCGGGTCGGTTGCCCTGGATGAAAGCTATCAATTTCAGCTTGAATATCCATTGCAGGATTAGGACAGATGATAAATGTGCGCATACGATATAATGCCATTACAAATATGATTTATTTAAAACAGGATGTTTGCTTACAAATTTAAAATATTTTTTTATTTATTTAGTAATGATTCGAAATATTATGTACTTTCGTTTCATTTCTTTTAGTGCATAAACAGTAATAAATACTTATATAAATCAGCATTATGTTACGAAAACTGTATCTAACCTGTATTTTGGTCTTAGGTGTTATAATCTTCATCTTCACTCCTCAGAGATTATCTGCTCAAGATATTAATGACCTGAAATTGAAAGATTACAGGCCAGAATCTATATATAATGTCCCTAAAACTTCCATTAGTAAGGCAAAATTTCCAGTGATAGATATGCACTCTCACGCCTATGCTCAATCAAAAGAAGACATTGATCTGTGGATACAAAACATGGATGCTTTTGGAATAGAAAAAACTATACTACTTACCTATCAGACTGGAGAAGCATTCGACAGTATCTATGACTTGTATAACCAATACGATGGTCGATTCGAAATATGGTGTGGATTTGATTATACAGGATATAACGAAGAAGGATGGTCAGAAAAAGCTGTTGCAGAGCTCATCAGATGTCATAAAAAAGGGGCAAGAGGAATCGGCGAATTAGGAGACAAAGGATATGGACTACTTTATTCTAAACCTACTCCAGCGCATGGAATGCACTTAGATGATGAAAGAATGCGGCCATTACTTGAAAAATGCGGAGAACTGAATATGCCCGTTAATGTCCATATCGCAGAACCTTACTGGATGTACGAACCGATCGATGAAAAAAATGATGGGCTTATGAATGCCGGAAATTGGAGAATCGACACAAGCAAACCTGGCTATATCAATCACGAACAACTTATACAAACGCTGGAAAACGCAGTAAAAAATAATAGCAATACCACTTTTATAGCCTGTCACTACGCAAATTGTTCTTATGACTTAGACATTCTGGGTAATCTACTAGATTTGTACCCTAATCTCTATGCGGATATTTCCGCAAGATACGCAGAGGTCGCACCCGTTCCTAGAAGAACAAGAAAATTCATAGAACAATATAGTGGCAGGTTACTTTATGGTACTGACATGGGGTTTAATAAAAAAATGTACGAAATCACATTTAGAATCCTGGAAACCGCCGATGAACATTTTTACGAAATAGAACAGTTCAATTATCATTGGCCGCTATATGGACTTAATCTTTCTGACCGCACATTAAAAAAGATATACTATGAAAATGCAAAAAAAATATTGGATGGATCGAATTAACTTAAAATATGCCTCACTACTTATATTTTTGTTCACACTAGGAGGAAACCTAGCTGCGCAGAGCTTTGTAGATTTTGACATTGATAGCGAAATTACAGAAGTCCAACCAATGACCGGAATCGTTTTCTGGCCTGGCAATAGCTTCATTAATACTGATGCCGTTGCACTTGAATATTCTTACATGGATTTTTCTAAAGTAGTTACTGGCAAGGATGAATATGACTGGAGTGAAGTAGACGACCTACTCGATAAAATGGCGGCAAGGAATCACCAAGGTATTCTTAGGTTTCGTTTTTCTTATCCAGGCAGAACAACTACCGTTCCTCAGTACATAAAAGATTTACCTGATTATGAGGAAACAGAAGGATTATCGGAAGGAAAAACTACTTATTTCCCAGATTGGTCAAATGAAGAATTAAAATCTTTCACTTTGAATTTTTTCAAAGCTTATGCGGAGCGTTATGATAAAGATCCTCGCTTAGCCTACGTTCAGGTTGGTTTCGGTTTATGGGCGGAATATCATATATACAGTGGACCACTCGAGATAGGAAAGACCTTCCCTAGCAAAGAGTTTCAAAAAGAATTCTTCAACGTCTTAGACGAGTCCTTTGAAGATACTTATTGGAGTATTTCAATAGATGCAGCAAATGGAACATACAGTCCTTTCGAGGCAGAACCAGAACTGAAGGATATTACGTTTGGATTATTCGATGACTCTTTCATGCACCAAGGACATTCTGGATACAATACTCGGAGCTGGAATTTCTTCGATAGAGATCGATACCAAATCGCTCCAGCTGGCGGGGAATTCAATTATTACACGAACTATGATCAAGCTAACGTCCTTAATCCAGATGTGGGAGCTCACGGTCAGCCATTTGAAATCCACGCACAAAATTTCCACATCAGTTATATGATTGGTAACGATCAAGCTAAATACCAATCTATCGAAAGAATTAAAGAAGCGAGCATGGCTTGCGGTTATAAATTCAAAGTTCTTTCTTTTAAGTCAATGGCTGATAGCAGCACAGTAGAGATCACTAACTTGGGAATAGCGCCATTATACATAGACGCGTACCCGACTGTAGATAGTATTAGAAGTACTGAATCACTAAAATTGCTACAGCCTGGAGAAGTGAAAACATTTACAATTTCAAGTGGATCTGATAATCCTACGTTCAGCATTGAATCAGATGACATTCTCGAAACACAAGAAATTCAGTTTTTCGGTACATTGAATGATTATGAACCATACACTCAGCCATCTAGCATAGAAGAAGCACAAGTGACTTTTTCTAAAGTTTTTCCGACGGTAACAGACACAGGATTGATTAACATACAGTTCGAAAGCGGTAATTTATTTGATGTCAATGTTTTTAATGCAGAAGGAAAGGAAGTTCTACAAAAAACATTGCGAAATGATAGTAAGTTAAATCTTGCTGCATATGGATCTGGGATGTATTTTATAAGAATAAGAAATGAAGCTGGAAACATCGATACTTTTAAAATAATAGTAAGCGGAAATTAAAAATAGCACTAAGTGTTGTTAATAACTATTGCTGATAAATCTTTTAGTAATGACAGTGGAACCTCGAATTCACTGCCATTTTTTTTGCTTAATCTGATCAAAATAACAGCTCCTTTCTCGATTTATGATAATATAATCTTAATCCTGGTTAAATAAATTATAAAACAAGCTCATATTTTCTAATAAGCAGATTTGCATTATATCTTAATTAGAAAATCAGTAAACATGAAAACAATCCTCTACCTCTTCCTTGGCTTCATTCTGCTCTAAAGTTGCCGTTCTTACTCCTTCATTGACAATTACAACTTACCGCAAAACCAATCTAAACTACCTAAACTTAGACCTCTTACAGACCAAGAACTCTTCAATAATGACGAAGAAGACTATTCTAATTCTTACACCAGAGCATTAGGGACATCAAGTAATCTTTACGTAATAGAGCGGCAGTTTAATAAATACATTCTAGAAGGTTTATCAACCCAGCGAACGGCTAATTACGGTTATGCACTCATGCGAATTAATCATATGAAAGTTAGGAATGACTTATCCTTATTTTCTATTGCAGCAGGGATAAGCCTAGGATTGACAACCATTATTGGTCTTCCTGCAGGAAGATATACATTAGAATTAGACATTTCACTTGAGATCTTAGATGTCAATCAAAATATCGTCGAAATATACAATGGCAAAGGCAAGCAGCGCGCAATTATAGGTGCATATTACGGCTATGGAGAAAATAGTGCAAAAGAGAAGTGTCTCTATGAAAGTATGGAAATGTGCCTTACCCAGATCAATGAAAAAGTGATGCGCGATTTTGATAGAATCGAAGCAAAACTTATTAAAATAAAAAAACAATTTGATCTAGAAACATCTGCGCCAGAAGAGTAAATAAAAAACTTAAATCAGTGTTCTCGAGGATCGCTTACCTTTCATGCATCAGATCTGGATAAAAAAGAAGCGTATTTCATCTATCAGAAGACATTGTTTGCCGAAAAAAATCATAATTTCTTCTGTTCCCGAAATTATTTTAATCCTTGAATAGTTAGTTATGGTAACGGTATTACCGAAATGATCCAATTATGAACAAATACAGACTAAAATCCAAAATTAGAAATGTAGGAATAGCCTATTTGCTATTGTTTTTCGCTGGCGCACAATATGCTTATCTGAATAAGTGGGGCACTCAAATCTTTTTTTGGATCACGTTTGGAGGATTAGGTATCTGGTGGCTGATCGATATCTTTAGAATACCCGCAATGGTGCAAGATTTTAATGACCCTATCTTCGACGAAATAGAATATATAGAATCTATGGAACAGAATCGTTATCGGGAGAGAGAACAGGATAGGTACAGAGATAGAGACGATTTCAAAGAATTAAGAAGAATGCGAGCCGAAAGGTCAGGGAATCTTCTAGATGAAGAATGGCAAAAATGGTAAAGTAGGAAACACGCCTTATTTATCATTTCAAAGTTGCCTTACCATTTAGTTTCTTAGCTAAATCTTCAATGGAAGAATCCGTGTGCAATTTAATCAATCCTTCTCTTAAGGCAGTATATTCACTATGCATAGGACATGGATTGCTATTGTTACATTGCTCTAACCCCAGTCCACATTTCACATAGATATCACCACCATCTAGTACCTCAACGATACTTTTAATATTTATTTTTTTTCGGTTGTCTTCTTCCATCCAGAAACCTCCAGATGGGCCTTTAATCGACTGAACGATCTGATTCTTGGATAATTGCTGCATGATTTTACCTGTAAATGCTCTTGGAGAATCTATTGCTTCAGCAATTTCTTTCAACCCTACTCGATTGCCTAATTGTGATTGAAAACATATATACAATACTGCTTTAATTCCATACTCACATGCCTTCGAAAACATACACTCAAAATTTATTAAAAGGATAAAGTTACAATTAAAGAGAAAAAAGTCATTAATTGTTTAGACAATTTTAAACCTAGTGCTTCTGATAAAGATAGCTAATACACCGACTACTATCAATAGAGAGCCGATTGCAATCGCCGAATAATAACCGGGCATAAATCCAAGCTGAAACCAAAGCATCAATCCCTGACCAAACAAGAGCAATTCTGTAACCAGAATACCTCCTATGAAAAGTAATATACCCCAAGTACTTAATTTCATATTCATCATTTTACTGATGATTGCAAATAAAAACATGGACAGGCATCCCAACATTAAAAGATGGATAAATCCAATTACAAAATTCCTAATCGTGTATGACATTTGTGCTAAATAAGGAAGAACTACGGCGGACTGTATTAAAATTTTCAGGACCAATGCTGATAGCGCAATGTATATCAGCCTTTGATTAAAAAGAGAGAAAACTCTTGGCAATAACTTTCTAACAGTCCGAAACAGTTGCAATCCGAAATACAAAGCTAGTAACTGAATGATCACACCTGCACTATTCGTTAAGAAAATTGCAATGTGAGGTGTAGACCAAGTTACTGCAAGTGCATAGGTTAATACTGTAGAAATACACAAGAACCAAAAAAATATCTTCCCATTTTTATGTCCCTTAATGACCGGATCGATATGGATGACTTGAAATAGAAGAGCCAAAAGTGCAAAAACAAACCAACCGTTAAACTGAAAATGTAGATAAAATTGTATTGCTGCATAATAGAGCGCAGATCCTTTCATGCCTGCAGATACAATAGGCCCAAGTGCTAAAGATCCGATTGTCGAGATAACCAAAAATACAATACTGGCTTTGAGAAAAAGGATAGCCAAACCTTGCTTTCCTGAATTGCTGATATCTTTCCAAATTCTAAAGGCAAAAATATAAATGAAAAAGATATGTAAAATTGAAAATAGAATAGAAACCGAATGGTAACCGACGATAGGGAAGGTAAACATCATGACCAGAACAATCAATTGCAGTACCCAAAAAAGTCTTATATATCTCTTCATGTCTAGTTGAAAAACATAGATGATCACGATATAAAACATCCCGAACAACCAACCTAATAAGGCAACATGAGAATGACCATGCTGGACATTTCTATAATTGAACCAAGACGGCATCTCTAAGACATAAGCTGTTCTCATGGCCAGTCCCATCAGACTTGCAATGAAAAAGAAGAGCAAACAGCATAAAATAGGACGAGTTGCGTTTGTAATTTTATTCATCATTGATCAGAAAGATTAAAAAAAGGTGTTAATAGGATTATAACTACCAACACCTCATGCTAGTTATTTTGCGTTATCTATATCATTTTGATACATGAATTCCAGCAAGTCTCTTGCATCTCCTATAGAAACATTCTGATTAGGCATTCTAGTAAGACATTCTTCTAAAAGTCTTTGTGCTTCAGGATCTTTCTCCAGCATAACCTCCACATTTGTGACCATATTCATGATCCACTCAGGCTTTCTCCTAGTCGTTACTCCAGCCCAGCTAGGCCCAACAATTCTAGAACCTTTCAATTTGTGACAAGCCGCACATTTCATTTCATAAATCGCTTTCCCCTTTGTCACCATTTCCTGATTCAAAGGATCATTCAAAGTTACATTGGTGATTTCACCTACACCTTTTCCATTATCTACAGGAGCCGCTTCTTTCTTAGCAGGTGCTGACTTAGCTGAATCGTCTGAACTCTTTTCAGAACACGCAAAAACTGCTCCAGCCAAAAATAAGATTACTAATAGTTTTTTCATTTGTTAATTTTTAAGTTTTGAATATTCGATAAATTAAGCTTGATTGCCGTTTCCCTAATTGAATCTGAAGCATAAATAGATTGGAGTTCATTTCTGATAGAAGTTACCGAAATGTGATAAGGACAATGTTCACATGTTATATGGTTTTTCTGTCCTAACATGCATCCTTTCAGCAATCGATCGGACTGCTCGATATCTTTAATGATACTCATCAGATCATTGTTTTTCTGCTCCTCAGTCATATAAAATCCTCCATTCCTACCTTTCTTCGATTCAATCAAGTGCCGCTTAGTTAAATATTGTAAAGTTTTCGAGAGCATCGACTCACTGATTTCAGTCTCTTCAGCCAGTACTTTTACGCCTACTAAATGCTCCTCATCTGAGTTAATAGATAAGTACAACACTGCTCTTACTCCATATTTACTAGTCTTACTTAACATCGTTTTATAGAAAGTATGAACAAATATAAAATAATTAAAGATATAAATACCTTTTTATCTTTTATTATAAAAATATAACTACATTTGTTGTATTGATAAACAACAATTAAAAAAGCTCGAGATGAAAAAGCAACTATATTATTTTACTGCAGCACTTGCAATAATCTTTACGATTGCAATATTTGCAAATAGCTGTAACACCAGTAGAACTGCTAACACAGGTGCGTTAGATAACGATGCCGCTAGTGCTGTATATGTCGCTCCAGGCGAATATGATGAGTATTATGGATTTTTCTCCGGTGGATTCAGCGGGCAAGTATCCGTGTATGGACTTCCAAGCGGTAGACTGCTTAAGGTTATACCGGTTTTCTCGCAAGATGCCGAAAAAGGTTATGGCTACAATGAAGAAACAAAACCCATGTTGAATACAACCTTTGGTTTTATTCCTTGGGATGATGCTCATCACCCAGAATTATCTCAGACGAATGGTGAGACTGATGGAAGATGGCTTTTCATCAATGGTAACAATACACCTAGAATTGCTCGACTTGATCTGACTACCTTCGAAACAGCGGAAATAATCGAGATTCCTAATAGTGGTGGAAACCATAGTTCTCCATTTACTACAGAAAACACGGAATATGTGGTTGCCGGGACTAGGTTCTCTGTTCCATATCCTCAGAAGGATGTTGCCATCGATTCTTACAAAGAAAATTTTAAAGGAATGTTGTCTTTTATCAAGGTTAATGATGAAGGTCACATGGAAATCGCTTTTCAAGTATTACTTCCAGCATTCGATTACGATCTAGCGCATTCGGGAAAAGGCAAATCCCATGGTTGGACTTTTTTCACAACCTATAATACGGAAGAGAAGCACACTTTGCTAGAAGTTAACGCTTCGCAAAATGATAAGGATTTTATTGCAGCGATTAACTGGAAAAAAGCTGAAGAGTATATTGCTCAAGGTAAATACAAAGAAATTCCAGCGGAACACTACAGTAACAGATATGATGAAAAATCTCATATAGCAACATCTACATTACAGAAAACAGTTAAGGTATTAACGCCAGAAGATTGTCCAGGGTTAGTTTACTTCCTACCTACACCAAAGTCTCCTCACGGAGTTGATGTTGACCCTTCAGGTGAATATATTATAGGTAATGGTAAGTTATCTGCAGACTTAACCGTGCATTCCTTTACTAAAATGCTTGCAGCTATAGAAAATAAAGATTTCGAAACAACGATCGCAAGTGTTCCTGTTTTAAAATACGACAAAGTAGTCTCTGGTGTTGTTACGAAACCAGGTTTAGGACCTTTGCATACAGAATTTGATAATGACGGAAATGCATACACGACATTCTTTATTTCTTCAGAAATCGTAAAATGGAAGTTAGGAACATGGGAGGTTCTAGACAGAATTCCTGCTTACTATAGTGTAGGACACTTAATGATTCCAGGTGGTGATTCTAAAAAACCAGATGGTAAGTACATGGTCGCTTTGAATAAGATCACTAAGGATCGATACCTCCCTACAGGACCAGAAATGAATCACTCTGCACAACTTTATGATATTTCAGGTGATAAGATGAAACTACTACTTGATTTCCCGACTATCGGTGAGCCTCACTATGCACAAGGAATATTGGCAAGTAAAATCACTTCAAAAAGTAAAAAATTCTACCCGCTAGAGGAAAACGAACATCCTCATAGAGCATTAGGTGAGAAAGATACGAAAGTAGTAAGAGACGGAAGCGAAGTCCATATATACATGACATCGATAAGAAGTCACTTTGCTCCAGACAACATAGAAGGAATCAAAGTTGGTGATAAAGTATTTATCCACCTTACGAACTTAGAACAAGATTTCGACGTCCCACATGGATTCGCAATTCAGGGCGCTAGAACTGCTGAGCTATTAGTAATGCCTGGTCAAACGGAAACGATGTACTGGGAACCACAAAGAGAGGGAGTTGTTCCTTTCTACTGTACCGACTTCTGTTCCGCATTACACCAAGAAATGCAAGGATACATCAGAGTTTCTCCTGCCGGTTCATCTACTGAACTGAAATGGAGCATGGGTGAACCTGATGAAGAATTATAATAGTTAAAGGTTTACGTAACATTTCTAGCTGGCATGACCGATACACATCGAGATTGCCAGCTATTTTATCAGATTCATTAATCAAAACTGAAATGAAACTACCAAGAATTTTAATCTTTTTGGCGGGGATTCTATTGATCTCTTTATTCATATGGCCAATGTGGAAAATCACCTTACTGGCACCTCAATATCCAGATGGTGTTCAGATGCATATCTACATTAATAAAATAGGTGGGAAAACTCCCGGTACACTTCAGAATGTAAATATTCTCAACCACTACATCGGGATGAAGAAGATAACTCCTGAGTCTATTCCAGAATTGAAATACATGCCGCCGATCGTCATCTTTTACATCATTACCGCTTTCATAGTTGGTATTTTCAATAAAAAATGGATGTACTGGGCTTGGCTCATCTCTCTGATTCTAGTTCTTTCTATAGGTCTATATGATTTTTACTTATGGGAATATGATTATGGCCACTCGCTAGATCCGAAAGCTCCGATGAAATTTGAAGGCGCTTCTTTCCAGCCGCCACTGATAGGTCGAAAAGAGATCATCAATTTTACAGCGATTTCTCTACCTCACATCGGTGGATATTTTTTAGGACTGTCTATTATGCTAGGCATGGTAGCAACATATCTTAAATCAAAAAAGATAAAAGCATGAGATTAATCCCCATCGCAATTGGACTCTTATTATTCGCAGCATGCAACGTAGAACCTGTTGCCATCGAATATAATCACGATGAATGCGCATACTGTAAAATGAAAATTTCCGACGTTAGATTCGGAGCAGAAATGGTCACTAAAAAAGGGAAAATATTCAAATTTGACTCCGCTGAATGTTTAATCAGAAGTTATAATGAAAATTCGGATCAACAATATGCACACGTAATAGTTAGCGACTACAGTAGACCACATACTTTAATCGACGCACTTCCAGCATCTTTCCTTATTTCAGACCAAATCCCTAGCCCGATGGGCGGAAACCTAAGTGCATACGAAGACGCAGATAACGCTAATAAAATCCTAAAACAGAAAGGTGGAGAATTATTTACTTTCGATCAAATAGTCGCAAAATATAAACTTCAATATAAATGAAAATGGCCTTCCTATTCATCTTGAATTTACTGGGAATTGGAATATATGCCAATGTAGTAGAGGTGTGTAAAAATTGTCAGTACCAAACTATTCAAGAGGGTTATCAAGCCAGCATAGAATGCGATACCATTCTGATCAAAAATGATGAATTTGTAATCGATAATTGGTTAATAGAAAAAAGTCTAACCATTATCGGAGAAAACGGAGCTCATTTAATTGCCAAAGATGGAGGTGAAATCATCACCATCGCCACTAATCATGTTAATATTATCGGCTTAAAATTTTCTGGTGTAACTACGAATTATCTAAAAGAAAATGCCGCGATCAGAGTCAAACATTCTAAACACTTCTTGATCGAAAACAACCAGATTACAGATTGCTTCTTCGCCATCTACCTTGAAAAAGCCAAGTCTGGAACCATCAGCAATAACTTAATCGATGGAAATGCAAGTACAGAAGCAGAATCGGGAAATGGCATTCACGCATGGAGTTGTGACTTTCTAACCATCCAGTCTAATGAAGTCCTCCATCACCGCGATGGCATATATCTCGAATTTGTCAATAATAGCGACGTTATCAAGAATCACAGTCACCACAACACTCGTTATGGTCTCCATTACATGTTCAGCAATGACGACACCTATGTAAGTAATGTTATTGAAAAAAACGGAGTTGGTGTTGCAGTTATGTTTTCCAGAAGAATCACCATGAAGCATAACACATTTGCTAATAATTGGGGACATGCGGCATACGGATTACTCCTAAAGGAGATCTATGATGCGGAAATTACGGACAACAACTTTCTAGAAAACACCATCGGGATCTTTGTAGAAGGCTCGAATCGGATCAACTATCTCAACAACAATTTCAGAAGGAATGGCTGGGCGATCAAATTTTCAGGTGGTTGCGAAGCCAATGTCATCTCGAATAATAATTTCTTGTACAATTCTATAGATTTAGTGGTTGCAAGCAAACTGAATGATAATACATTCGAAAACAATTACTGGAGTGATTACACTGGATATGATCTAGACAAAAACGGAATCGGAGATGTCCCTTACTACCCTGTCAAGTTGTTTTCCTACATCCATCAGCAGGCTCCTGAAACAGTGGTTCTCATGCGAAGTTTGTTCGTCGAAATAATCAATTATGCTGAGAAAGTAAGCCCAGTTTTCACGCCGAAAGACATCATGGATCCAAAACCCAAAATGAACATCATCCTATGATAACATTTAAACAACTAAACAAAACTTATAAAAAAAATCATGTTCTTAAGAATATCGATTTAGAAATGGCAGGATCGGGAGTTGTTGCACTTTTAGGGCCTAATGGTTCCGGAAAGACAACTATGTTGAAGTGCTTCCTAGGAATGGTTCTACCAGAAAGTGGAGACATTATTTTTGATGGCCAGTCCATTCTAGGAAAATACGAATACCGTTCTAAAGTCAGTTATTTACCTCAGATTGCTCGATTCCCAGACAACCTTTCTGCGCGAGAACTCATTTCTTTGATGAAAGAAATAAAGCCAGGAACCACAAGAGAAGCAAGATTTATTGAGGTCTTTAATCGTGAAAAAGAACTCGACAAGAAAATGTCGAGCTTGTCCGGAGGAACCCGCCAAAAGGTAAATATTATACTGGCCTTAATGCATGATGATCCATTGATCATTCTCGATGAACCGAGCACAGGCCTTGATCCATTATCCTTGCAAGAACTGAAAAAATTTATTCGAGAGGAAAAGGAGAATGGAAAACTTGTGATCATCACTACTCACATATTAAGTCTTGCGGAGGATCTTGCCGATGAAGTACTTTTCCTGCTAGAAGGCAACATTTATTTTAATGGGCCACTGCAACAATTGCTGAATGACCAACATGGTTCGAGCCTTGAAATGGCCATTGCACAAATTTTAAGGACTAATAAAGAAATTGCTCATGCTTAAAATCTTAAAGTTTAGCTTTTACGAAATGATCAGAAGTCGCTGGGTTTTTATCTATACCCTCTTCTACTTAGTTGCGACGATGGCCTTTTTATTATTGAGTAATGACTTATCGAAAGTGCTGATTAGCATGACGAACATCACGTTAATTCTTACACCGCTGATTGGAATTTTATTCGGAACCATCTACTACTATAATTCGAAGGAATTCATTCAACTTCTCATGGCGCAGGCCCTTTCTCGTTGGTCTATTTTCACAGGGATGTATCTAGGGATGGCGTTAGCATTATGCTTGAGTGTATTAGTAGGGATCGGCATACCCTTTCTATTTTACGGCATCATGGGTTCGCCAGATTTAACTATATATCTATTGCTTATAACAATGGGTTGTGTGCTTTCCATCATATTCTCCTTAATCGCATTTATCATAGCCATAAGTTGCGATGATGAAGTAAAAGGGCTGAGTATTTCCATTTTCGTTTGGTTGTTTTTCGCTATTATCTACGATGGTGCTTTCATGTTACTCATACTTGGTTTTAAAGATTATCCGCTAGATAAATTCACGATTAGCATGTTAGTTTTGAATCCAATCGATCTGGCTCGGATTCTCATTTTAATGAAGTTGGACATGTCAGCAATGATGGGATATACGGGTGCAGTACTCACGAAATTCCTAGGTAGAGGAATGGGCATGGTATTGGTTTCTGCTTCGTTGATGATGTGGATGATTATTCCATTTTGGAGGTTATTTGCACTAGGGAAAAAGAAGGATTTTTAATGGTTAATGCATTAATCAAGTAAGAATACAAGTTCAAGAATAGTTCTAATACCTTCTATACTGTAAGAATCATTTAGGGAATTCTAATTCTTTAATCCGAACAGAACAAAGAAAGTAAACTTTTGCTTATATTTAAAAAAGACCTATACTATGCCATTGATTATTGGATTGCTAGCCCTGTTTTTTCCAAGAGTAATTATTCTAATGCTCTATTTTCTAACGAGTTTCTTTACCGGAGTATACGATTCGATTTTACTTCCAATCCTAGGATTTTTATTTATGCCGGTTACGTTAATCGCCTATACTTATGCTATCAACACGGTCGGCCCTGGAAGCACAACAGGAATTGTAATCATCGCCATTGCTGTGATCATTGATCTTGGGTTATGGAAACGCGGCTCTAGGAGAAAATGACAACTTCGATTTAGGAAATTGGTAGAGAAGGGTTTGTTCCAATTTTTTGGGCGTCCGGGCGCTCCATTACGGGTTTCGCTGTTCGCTCATCACTCCCCGCTGAAAAGCGGCTCGCGACAAGCCCTCCATGCAGCTGACGCGAAATACACTATGAATTGAATATTTAATTTCATGTTATCAAATTTTTTATTCATAAATTCTAAACGGTGTCGAATAATACCCTCCTAATTCATTTCCAAAAACGTCTCTGATAAGAAAAACCTCTTTTTCTTCTACATCATTTAATCCCAGCATATCTGCTAGAACATTTCCTCTTTCTTTCTTTACTTCTACTTCTTTCTTAGGCACTTCCTTCGTTGGTAATCCCAAAACATCCTTTAAAAAATTCCCATTTTCTTCATTTTCATCATCTGCGGTCATTTTGTCAACTTGCTTCGCTAAGAAATCTTTCAAAGGTCTTTTCCGTTTCTTCGGTTGTTTTGTAGAACTAGCGGCTTCCTCTTCTACAGGCTTAGGAGGCTTAACTCCGTACGATACTCGATAATCTAACGTAGGATCAAGTTCATGGTGCGGGATTAAAGTTATAGACTTATAATCATCAGCGTATTCAACTTCATAAGGTATCTTAGAAATGATTCCAATACTATCTCTTCCTAGAAATCTAAACCACTGATTGGCATTAGCGGATGGCATTACTGCATTAGAGAAAGTTATTTTGATCTCGTCTGTCACATCAGCAGTATCTGTCGGTGTCATCCAGTCGATATTAAATGGAAAATCTATATGGACTGGAACAATTGCTTCTGTTTCGTGGTATCCGTCAGAAGCGACAACTTTGAATGTGGGGCTTGGACCAGAGGTAAGCTCAGAAGTATTAAACTTCATCATTTGTTCCTTGGTAATCCCTTTCATCTGCCAATCATTTAGGTCTCCTGGAGTATAAAATAGTGAGTAAGTTAAATCATCACTGTCTAAGTCCGATGCTTGCCATCTTAATTCTATACTTTCGATAATGGTATCGTTAGCAGAAGGAGAGAGAAGCGCTATGGAAGGAGCGTTTTCAGAGACAATATATTCCCCTATAACTTCATCATTTTCTAGAATTCTTAAAGATTTTAAATTACTATTTTCAGGAAAATCAATACTAGTCAAAAATGAAATGGGCAAAGATTTATCAATCGGAAAGCAAGTGACTTTCTCAGGTGTTGGATTGAAACCTTTTTTTGAAATTACTTTTCCATCTTTATCAACTGCTTCTACAATTAAATAACCACCATCAGTATAATCAGTAAATCCCACTCCCTTTTCTTTTACAAAATCTATAGTTGCTTTTCCTTTACTTATATTGTATTTCCCAGACAAGGAAATGGTTTTATAAGTCATAAATTCTGGAATGTCTTTTTTATTTGATACCCACTTATAACTTGACTTTTCGTTATCTCTAAAGCTAATTTTATATTTTGTTTTACTAAGGTGTTCGTATACTTTTGTATATTGAAAAACATCCAACCAAAGCGTATTGTAAAAAACATTAGTGTGTGTTGCAAACATAAGAGAACAAAATTCTAGACTTTGTTCATTTCCTTCCGCACAACTTTTATTATAACCATTTCTTCCATTAATGTTAATTCGATATCCTTCTATATGTTCATGCCAAATCTCTTCCTCCCATGTATCAAATGGCATTGCTGCCACTTCAGCTCTATGGGCGAAATCAATGACATAAGGAACATGTTCCAAGGATAGTGTATGTCCTATTTCATGAGTAAGTAAAGCTCTGGGTAAAATTTCAGGTACATAATGCAATTGTACAAATCTTCCATTATATGGTAAATTTAAAGATGGTTCTCTTTCCCAGCTTTTGGCATAACCTCCTTGTTTACCATCTGCTGTGAAAACAACAATGACATCTGCAGACGATTCTAAACTTAACACTTTAAAATAATCTAACATTTGAGTTTTACTGATCCCATTTTCCGCATCTGGACCAACATCTATAGCCGCTTCTATCACTCGTCCCTCTATGTTTTTAATCGGGAATATTTGCTTACCTAATTTTATATTCTTCTCAACAAATTCCTTAACAATGGCTAGATCAATAGCGGGAACTCCGTCCCTCCAATTTTGGGTTTTAAATAAATAACATTCGACCTTCAGCTCTGGTGCCAAGTCATAATAATCAACTTCCTTCTTCAATTCATATTTCACTTTTTCATCTATAGAAGAACATTCTTGAAAATCTGGAATTATTTCTATCGTTAGGTGATCACCATCCGATTTGCTTGGTTTGTAACCATACACATTGGCTGAATTTAGTCCCATTCTTATATCTTCGTCCGTATATAGATCCTGTTGTTTAAAAACAAAAGGGTATCTGTTACATACCGTATTACCATTCTTCCCTTTAACATAAACGGTTGCTGGAAACTCATCTACGAAGCTTTTTTCTCCCACATCTATAGGCTTATCCCAGAACACCTGTACTCTAACCAAAGCATTTTTGCCCTCAATTAAAGGTGCATCTACGACAGTTTGATATACTCGGGTTTTGAAGTAATTGGGTTGTACAATTGTTGAAAATTTCCAATGTTCATCCAACGCAAGTTCTCCTCCACTAATACTTCGAATTCCCTCAACACCATTTTTTACTTTAACTTCATATATAATTCCTAATCTTAGCTTTTTGCCTGGTAAAATTTGTAGTTTATTATTTTGTATCTGATTTATTCCTATATCTTCTATGATAAATTGATCTAAGCTATTATAATACCCTAGTTGTATATTTCCTGGAGTAATAGACAACGGATCCACCGCCTCCGAAAACTCTATTTCTAAACATGGCACATCCACATTCACATTTACTTTCCCATCTCTAGGCGAATAGTCCGTGATAAAAAACGGATCTGCTACTTCCTCACAACCATTCTCCATATGATATTTAGCAACATCATTTACTCTAACATTGAACACCAGATCTATATGAATTTGTCTCTTTACACTTTTGCCATCTCCTCCTTGAACACTACCCTCTAATAAGGCTTTCATTCGTCCTTTCAGTTTATTACCTCTAATGGGTTCAACCTCAAACGATCCTGAAACTTCTTCAAATTGAATTCCGTATAAATTTTCACCTGTCTTAACCGCCGCTATCATATCTGACATCAAAGGAAAGGCTTCTAAGGACTTCCCAAAAATTGAACTGCTATCCTCCTGCACTTCTTGCATCCTAAACCTAGAGGACATATTGGCATACATTGATTTTTTCATTCCGTGATGCATGATCACCATGAAATTCTTCTTATGATCTGACCCTACAATATGCTTTTCTCCGGCAAGCCGTTTTAGTGTATTGCTCCCCACATTTAAAAAACTATTGTTATTATCATCGTAGAAAGTGAACATTTTAAAGCATCGTAAAACTTTATCTGTTGTTGTATCTCTTCTTACCTGATACATCAAACCTGCTCCTCCAGATAATTTAAAATTTAAGTCTCCAGTAATTGTTGCATGCCAGTCAGTTTCAACAGACACACTCATTTCCTTATAATCCGACCCACCATCTCCATCATCCACCGTTACCCTAACCTTATAAACTCCAGGCGCATCATAAGTATGCATTACATTTCTAAATTGCTTCCCAACCTTCGTATTCCCATCTCCAAAATCCCACGTATAGACCAGTTCATCGCTACCTGGATCGTAAGCAATGGCTTCAAATTTCACCCTTCGATTCGAGTTATTCTCTACTTTTCCATCCATAAACCTGACTTCAGGTGGAAGATTCACTACCTTGACTTGTTGAGCAATCGAAACTTCATTATTCTTAGAGTCCTTAACATGAAAATTGATCGTATAATTTCCATCATCTCGAAAAGTATGCCCCATAGAAAACTGATTTAAATACACCATTTTCTTCCCATCGCCCATATCCCAAGTACAGGAATAATATTCGCTGTGATCTTCACCAACTTTACTGATCGAGTAAAACTGAAACTTACCCTCTTCTATTTTCTCCGGGATATTTACAGTGTTTAAGGTTAATTGCGCAGTGCTAGTATGGACACTAAATAAAGCAAAAGAAAAGATTAACAATCTGACAAAGCTTCTCATAAAATTCTAAATTTTAAAAGGTGCAAGAACTTGGTTTTTATCTTTGTCAAGATAATCAACAAAAAGTTAACATTCAAAAATGAGAAACATTTGATATCAACCTGAATCAATGAATGCTAGGTGAATACATTAAACAAACTCACTAACCCAGCATTCTATATTTAAAGATCAACTCAAATTGACCCCGAACAAATACCCAACTAAAGCCGTAAGTCCCATCGCAACCGTTCCCCAAAATGTAATCCTGATGACTGCTTTCGACATACTACTCCCGCCAGTTTTTGCAGACAATGCTCCTAATACAATAAGAAACAATAATGCAGAACCATATAGCGTATAAACCATGTTTACTAAGGGCAGAAATAACGCTACTAAAAAGGGCAAAATTCCTCCAGCTGTGAAAGCCAATCCAGATGTAAGGGCTGCTTGGATCGGATTCGCCTGCGAACTTTCTGTAATTCCTAACTCATCTCTCACGTGAGCAGCCAGTACGTCATGAGCCGTGAACTCTTTTGCAACAGCCATCGCAGTCTCCTTGTTCAAGCCTCTTTGCTCGTAAATTTCTGCTAACCTTTGCAACTCCAACTCTGGCATCTCTTCCAGCTCTATTTTTTCACGGGCGATATCCGCTTTTTCAATGTCTGTTTGTGAACTTACAGAAACATACTCTCCTGCGGCCATTGATAATGCACCAGCCACTAGACCCGCTAGAGTAGCAAGCACAACCGGCTCTCTTGTTACGCTCGCCGCGGCAACACCTATTGCAATACTGGCCGTTGACAGAATGCCATCATTCGCACCTAATACTGCTGCTCGAAGCCAATTGCTTTTATGGATAAAATGATCCGCTAAGTAATTCTCTAAATCTTTATCTACTTCAGTCATCATTGTTTTTTTATAAGCTGGTTCATCACCAATATACTACTGAATTAGGTAGTATGCTCCGTTAATTAAAAATTCAATTTCCGGATCTAATGCCTCTTTAATTTCAATAAATCCATTTTGCTGCGCTCCGACCTCGATCGATTTTTTATCAAAGATCATCCCAGCATCATCCTGAGAACGAAGCATCATTCCATAATATACTTCATTCATTTTGACCAGCGCATCCTCAGGTAGTGCCTTCGCTCTGTATTCGTCTATCAGTATTTCTGCATTCGCATACATTCCTGGAACCAGCGACTGATTACTATCATCTTCTATATGACAATGAATCGTAATCATATGTTTTTCATTTATCGATCTGTTAATTAAGTGAATCGTAGCATGGTATTTCTTATCGGGATTACCCTGCAAGGTGAACGTCAAGGGTTGCTCTTTTTTTAATAGCAAGGCATCTTTTTCCAATACAGAAAGTTCTAAATGAATATGTGATGCATTCGCAATTTTTAACGCAGTCTCATTGGGCTCTAAAAACATTCCTTGAATTGCGTCTATATGAGTTATATAACCTGAAATCGGAGCAGCGACTTTTAAGGTAGAAACTAGACTATTAATGGTTAACTGATTCGTATTAATGCCATACAAGTTCAACTTTTTTCTTAGCGCTCCATGTTTAGCTTGAGTGGTATGCAATTCCGATTTCGCCTTTAGCAAGTCTTTTTTCGTAGACAGATTTTCTCTTTGTAGGTCAATTTGTCTATTATATTCTTCCTGTAGATATTCTAATTGGCTATCAGCTATAAGAAATTCCTCCTGCATGTTTATAATCTCTGGATTCGTTATCGTGAAAAGTTGCTGTCCTTTCCTGACCCATTCCCCTTCTATGATATTTATGGAACCTATCGTCCCACTCATCAGTGTACTTACAGCCGCAGTATTTTTCTCTGGAATATCAAGTGAGCCTGTAGCATTGATTATTTTAGTAAAATCTTGTTCTTCTACTTTTCCTAGTTTAAACTTAGAACTATCGAACTGCTTCTTTTCTAATGTGATGCCTGTTGTTTCAGCCATCGTCTCTTCCATATCCGTATCGGTCGGATTTTGATTGCATGCACTTACTAGAATAATAAATGCCAATGCGGTGTTTAATTTATATGTATAAGCCATGTCTATATTAATTTGAAAGGTATTGTAATGAAATAGTGGTCTGGTTGTACTCATGTATCAGTTCCAGCCGCTTAATTTTCGCTTGCCGAGCATTGTCTAAGATCATTAAGTATTGAAAATAATCTATGGCTCCTTTTTCGAGTGCGGTGCTAGCGGATTCTAAAAGTTCATTGGTAGAAAGAAAAACCGACTCATCGAAAGTTATTATTCGAGCAGAAAGGTTTTCCAGTTTTTCATTGAGATACATTTGGTTTCTCTTTAATCTCGATGTATATAAATCCAATTGATTTCTCGAAATTTCAGTCGAGATCTGATCTGCTGATTGTTGCGCTTTGTACTGCTTATTCGATAATGGAATAGAAATGCCTGCTTGGATTCCCGGATACAGTTTAAGATTGGTGAAGCTATTGATTCCATTGAACAAAGCAAGATTGAATTCTGGTTTCCGCTGATTATAATTAACCTCCCGTTCTCTATCCGCTTTTTCTATCATAGATCTCGCAATGCCTAATGAAGGATGACTATCTAATATTGCTTGCTGAGCAGCTGCCATCTGATATTCAACTATCCTCACCTTGAATGGCTCACTAGATTGGGTTAAGGAGTAAAGCTCATTGTAAAGTGCGTTAATACGCCATGACACTTCTTCCGTCAATAATTGAACTTCATCTAGCTTCTGTTTTGCACTGAGTTTCTCTAAAACATTACTGCCTCCTAGATCATATTTTCGCTCAGCTTTTGAAAGAAATTGAATATAAATGCTGTCCACTTGTTCATAAACCATTAATAGGTTTTCATTGTAGATGATCTGATCGTATATGCTAGCAACTTCTCCTTGTAACTTAAACTTCATCAAGGCTTGATAGTTTTCTTGTACAACTACATTGCTTTCATGCAGTTCTTTCTTAGATCGATGAACAGATGGCAACTTGAAAGCGTGTCCGACACCAAGAACATGAAGTGGTCCTCCCACCTCTGGTATATTATTTTGGTCAAATTGATAGTAGAAATCTGTCTTGTTGATTTCACGGCTTGCATCAATAAGGATCTTCTCTCGATCGACCGCTAATTGCTCAGATTTGTATTCTAAATTATTAGCTTCAGCTACATTAATGACTTCAGCTAAATTTAATACTTGTTGGCTATTTCCAGTAAATGGTAGCACAAATAGTATCGGAATGACAACCATTTTCATAGCAAGCTTCATTGCTTTTCGTCCCTTGCCAAATAAGCTGTATAGCACTGGCAATACGAAAAGCGTGAGTAAAGTAGCGGTGAACAGTCCACCGATTACAACGGTCGCTAATGGTCGTTGTACTTCTGCTCCTGCAGATGAAGAAATCGCCATTGGCAAAAAACCTAAGGCTGCTGCAATAGCGGTTAATAATACGGGCCTAACTCTGTCGAGCGCTCCAGAAATAATAAGCTGATTACTGTGTTCCATACCTTGAGATTTTAACTCTTTGAAATGTTCTATCATGACGATTCCATTTAATACTGCGATTCCGAATAATGCAATAAACCCAACGCCTGCTGAAATACTGAAAGGCATTCCTCGCAAATACAAAGCGAAAACTCCACCGATCGTTGCAAGCGGGATCGCACTAAATATGATTAATGATTCTCGGATAGAATGAAATGCGAAATACAGCAAAATGAAAATCATAATCAGTGCAATTGGAACGGCTACGATTAGTCTTTGGGTCGCCTTTTCTAGGTTCTCAAATTGACCACCATATTGGATATAATAGCCAGTAGGAATAGTTATTTTCTGATCAATGATGCTACTGACTTCATCGACTACTGATTGAAGATCTCGCCCTCTAACATTGACCCCGACCACAACTCTTCTCTTCGTATCATCTCTAGATATCTTAGCAGGACCGGTGGTGTAAGTAATGTTTGCAAATTCACTTAGTGGCAATTGCTGACCTGATGGTAGGTCAACCAATGCATTCTTTAAACTTGAGATATCATTCCGATATTCCTTATTGTATCTCAGCACAATATCAAATTGGCTCTCGCCCTGAAATATGGCACCCGCTGACTTCCCAGCAAATCCCATTGCAAGCAAATCATTCAGATCACTGATATTCAGTCCGTACCTTGCTATTTTCGCACGATCATACTGAACGGACATTTGGGGCAAGCCATCTATTTTCTCCACTGAAATATCTGCTGCACCATCTACATTTCGAATGGCTGCTTCGATCTCACTTGCCTTCTGATAGAGCACTTCTAGATCTTCTCCGAAAAGCTTAATGGCGAGGTCGGATCTGGCCCCTGAGATCAATTCGTTAAACCTCATTTCGATCGGTTGCGTAAATTCGATTTCGACACCAGGAATTTCTGCTAAAAGTGCAGCCTTGAAAACCTCTGCTAGTTCATCTTTTGATTTGGCGGAAGTCCATTTACTTTTCTTCTCTAGGGTAATAATGACGTCACTTTCCTCCATGGACATGGGATCGGTAGGCACTTCCGCACCACCGATACGACTAACCACTTGCTTAACCTCAGGGAATCGTTTAATGATCTGCTCTATTCTGGTGGTCATGTTCACGGTTTCTGCAAGCGACATTCCGGTCTTGAGAACGGGTTGAATTACAAAGTCTCCTTCATCCAATGTTGGGATAAATTCTCCACCCATTCGACTAAACACCAAAATAGTCAGTACAAAAAGTCCGATCGCAATTCCCAAAACCAAGTATTTAAGTTTTAAAACTTTTGATAAAATCGGTTGATACAGTCGTTTAATTGCATCGACAAACTTCGTAGAGATATTAGGCTTCTCACTGATATGCGGTTTCAAGAACAAAGAAGCCATCACAGGAACATAAGTAAAACACAAGATCATGGCGCCGAGTAATGCAAAGCAAAATGTCAATGCCATAGGTCTGAACATCTTGCCTTCTATACCAGACAACACCAAGATTGGAATGAAAACGATAATAATAATCACCTGACCAAAAACCGCTGAATGCATCATTTTATCGACTCCCTCTCCGACCAGTTTATCGATGTGCAATTTCCGATCGTTCGCGGTGAGACTATTCAGCTTGGTCGCATTCTGGGTGAGACTAAAGGCAATGTATTCAATAATAATTACCGCTCCATCTATGATAATTCCAAAATCAATTGCTCCTAAACTCATCAGATTCGCATCCACGCCAAACAAGTACATCATCGATAAAGCAAAGAGCAAAGTAAGCGGAATGACAGAAGCAACAACGAGACCTGATCGCAGATTTCCTAGTAAGAATACCACAACAAATAACACAATCAGAAATCCAAAGATCAGATTTTCTGCGATGGTGAAAGTCGTTCGACCGATCAAGTCACTCCTTTCTAGAAAAGGATTAATATAGACGCCTTCAGGTAGGGAAGCTTGAATCTCAGCTACCCTTTCTATAACGGCATCGATTACTTTTTTAGAATCTGCATCTTTGAGCATCATCACTTGCCCAAGGACTTTTTCCCCTTCTCCATTTCCGGTAATCGCTCCAAATCGCGTTGCCGCTCCGAATCCCACGGTCGCAATATCTTTTACATAGATGGGCATACCATCTACATTCTTCACGACAATATTCTGTATATCATCAATGTTTTTAGCAAGACCTTCCGCTCTTATAAAAAAGGCCTCATTGGATTTCTCGATGTACCCACCTCCCGCAACACTGTTATTATCTGTCAATGCTTTATAAATCTCTGACAGTGTAATATCCATGGACTGCAACTTTAACGGATCGACAGCTACTTCGTAGGTTTTCAAAAAACCTCCCCATGTATTCACTTCCACAACTCCGGAAATACCGGATAATTGTCGCTTAACAATCCAGTCTTGAATGGTTCTAAGCTCCGTAACGCTGTACTTGTCCTCATATCCATCCTTGACATCAAGAATATACTGGTATATCTCGCCTAACCCAGTACTAATCGGCCCCATAAATGGGCTACCGAACCCCTCAGGAATTTGATCTTCTACAGACTTAAGACGCTCAGCTATCAGTTGGCGTGGCAGATAAGTCCCCATGTTATCTTCGAAAACAATGGTCACCACCGATAAACCAAATTTAGAAATAGATCTAATTTCCACGACTCCCGGAAGGTTAGCCATTTCCAGTTCGACAGGATACGTCAGAAATCGCTCCACTTCTTCAGTAGGCAAATCTCTCGATGTCGTGATGACCTGAACTTGATTATTCGTGACATCAGGAACCGCTCCTATGGGAATATTCAATAAGGAGTAGATCCCAAACCCAACTAAGCCGGCGATTAGTAAAAGAATGAGGAATTTATTCTTTAGACTAAAATTAATAATACGATTAAACATATTTGCATAAAAATTTCTTATCAATTCAATAGAAACAACAATCCAGATAACACTGGAAAGTAGCCTCAATACTTACAAACTTGACTAAGAAATAGAAGGGGGCCCTCTGAGTGAGAAGGCGCTCTTAAAAGGTGGATCGGGAAATGGGTCTTCCTTTAAGTAATGCTCAGAAGGTAAGTAAGAATGCTTATTGGAAATTAGATACGTCTGATCGAATACGATTGCTAAAATAGCGACTTGAGCTATGGCGTCATTCATGTCAACATCTAGCCCGTTACCAGACTGGAAATGTTCTAAGTGACCATCTCCCATATCTATATTAAGCATCATCTTAATATGGCCCAGAAAAGTATCAGATGGCTTTTCCGAAGTCACTTGCTCAGCACTGAACATCGTATTACAATGTGAGTGCGGCATCACAGTATGCATGACCACAATGAGTCCTGCAATATAGAGCGATATGACTTTCAGCATTTTGATTTTACTAAGTTATGAAATTTATTCCGAGAAATACTGTATGAAGCACTATATAGAATGAGTCTTAAAAAAGATAGTTTAATCCGAAATCCTGTTTCCTTGCTATCGTATTAATTACATTTAATTGCAATGCGCATGTTGACCACTTATAATTAAATCATATTGCTCTTGACTTAAATACTGTGGCGTATATGAAGCCCCAATATCCTTAAGCTTACCATCGAACGCCCTCATATGATTCTTAGATCCACATATTAGCTTTTCATATACTTCTTTAATGTCTGTCTTTGAAGTTTTATCAATGGCCACTTGTATATCTCTAATGTCCAGATCTTCTATGGATGCACCAACTAGTAAAGCATTCTCTAAAGATAAATCTCCCTTTAGAATCAAGTCATCATAGAGCCCTTGTAATGCTTCATTACTAAAAATTCCATTTTGGTCAATGATTGGATCTTCTAAATTATATTGGTCAAGAAGGGTTATCAAGGCATCCATGTGTTTTTGTTCACTGCCACTAATATTCTTAAAAATCAACTGATCATATTTATCGTAGAGATATAAATAAACATCTCTAGCTAGTTTCTCTTCTTCTCTCATAAAGAGTAAATCAGATTCTTCCACTTCTGTCAGAATGTTTTCATTTTCTTGGTCAATGATATCTGACGATTTCTCACATGACGAAAATGCGAATAATGTAATCATAAAAAAAGCCGTACCTAATATTGATAATTTCATAATTGATTGTTTTAATAAGCATTATTAATAATAGCTCCTCTTTCGATTCACCTTTTAATAAAGTTACAGGCTATTTTACTACGGCATGGTAACCTGAGTTACGTAGAAACCGATGAAGAATCAGAATTAAAAGAATTTTTTCTACAGCACTTTTTTTGAATTTTACAATTGTAAGAAATTAAATGAAACAAGATTACGAGCTTGAAAGCTGTTTCATACATTTAGACTCATAAGCCAGCGGGAGGAAAAGTAGGAAGGCAGGACTGCGAAGCTAATTGTAGGTAAATGTATCCTTCCTTTACACATGTTTCATTCAGGTCCAGTGTTAGAAAAAAACTCATGGTATCACATTCAGTTACCCGTCCGATTACCAGCGGATCCTATGAATGTTTTTTTCAGATGTGATTTTTTGTGATCAACATCCTCGATCACCTGAGAAGAAATAACAAGAAGCAAAACTAGGACCAATCCATCTATTTCATACATTTAGACTCGTAAGCCAGCGGGAGGAAAGGAGCGATGCAGGACTACGAAGCTAAATATAGGTAAATGTATCCTTCCTTTACACATGGTTCATTCAGGTCCAATGTTAGATAAAAACTCATGGTATCACATTCAGTTACCCGTCCGATTACTAACGGAACTTGTTCACTTACCAGCGCATAATACTATTCATGAAAGCTATGGACTTCCGTACCATCATATCGGTATACACCACCCACAGTTCCAAACCAAATATTACCTTCCCGATCTTCTGATATCCCGAAATTCATTTCACCTTTATCGAAAATGATTTCTGGGTTCCAAGTAGCCGAAATGATCGGCAAAGGTGCTGGCTTGAATCGAGTAAGTTTAATATCACCTGAGCCTATACTACCATATATTGAACCTTTCGAATCCTCGAATAAATAACCTACAAAGTCCCTCGTGAAGTTGGTTAACTTTCGACCATCATAATGCATCAATCCATTATTTCCACCGAACCAGATATGCCCATTTCGATCTTCCATGATGGTTCTAACATTGTGAAAAGAACCTCCATCTTTATTAGTAAAATCTGAAAATTTTTCTCCATCATAAATGGTTACTCCTCCACCACTCCCGATCCAAACTTTCCCATCTTTATCTAATGTAATATCATGGATATCATTATCTGCAATCCCATCAGAAGCATCAAAATTCTGGAATGTTCCCTTAGTATTCTCATCTGAACTTGGGGTATAAATACTAACTCCCAGATCATGTCCGAACCAAATGTTTCCATCTGCATCTTCAGTGATGCATTCTACGTTATCATCGCTCATACCATCTGCAGAACTGAAATTCGTAAATTCCTTGCCATCATATTTATAAGCTCCACCTCCTATCATACCGAACCACAAGTTATCCTTGCTATCTTCTAGAATACAGAAAACACGGTACCGACGAAGTCCCGCCATGTTTGTGTAATTTGTAAAAACCTTGCCATCATATTTGATAATACCATTCCAGGTCGCCAGCCAAATATCACCATTTTTATCCTCCAGTACATTTCTAGTAATTACTGCAGGACCATATTCACTTCCGATCCCATTATTCTCAACGAAATAAGGATCTACCTCATTTGGAATAGATTGAGGTAGAAAAGTTTTAGTATTTATCGGTTTAGCATTGTCAATTTTTGAGTCCTCTGTTTTTGCTTGACCTTGGCAGGAAATAATACAAAATAAATAGATCGCAAAAAAAGAAAATAAAAGATTTTGATTCATTGTTCTAGGCTTTGCAATAAATATACTACTAATTCAACGGGAGCAAATTTGAGGTATGTAAATTAATGTAAACATTTGCAATAACGAAGGCTAAGGCTTCGATTTAAAACATTTAGACTCGTAAGCCTACGAGAGGAAAAGTGAGGAGTGCAGGACTGCGAAGCTAAATGTGGCCCAGAAGAATCCCTTCCGCTTAGCTTCAATCCATCTGGTCTGTCCACCTCCTCTGAGCTGCGGAGAACACTAATGAACTGCGCTGATGCAAATATCACAGGATACATATTAATTTCCCTGTCCACATTAATCCTAAGTCTTAACTCCAATTAACAGTTTTTACTTATTATCGCTTAGATACTTCTACCTTCACCGTATTTGATGGATTTTCTAATTCATCCAGCCTTTCCATTAATTGATATACTGTGACTTTTAATACAGCTAGTTCTTCTTTTTGCTCCTCGATCAGTTTCTGCTGCGCTTGAGTAGCACTAACATTTAACATACTGATCGCTTCATAATCTACAGTATGAAAGTCATCGACTTCACGGCCATATACAAAAACTTTATTGGCTGATAAAGGGAGATCCTTGACTTGAAATCCTAATGGACTAACTTTTGTGACCTCGTAAACTTCTGCAGCGTGATCCGTAATGAGTTTTACCCTTTCGCCCACCTTTAGATCAGTCTCTAAAGAAATCCAACCTTTGTTTACTACTGCTCTTTGGTAAATGTCAGGTATTACATCTGTCAGATTAGAGGAAACAGCTTGAGGATACACCTCTTTCACCTGCTGGGCGATAACTTTTTTGTAGCGCTTATGACCTTTAGTAAAAGTATCTATCATTGTGTAGTCCATAATTTCAATGCCCAGTATGGTTTTTAGATCTTCATCCATATCGCTTACTCCCTTAATATTTTTGATTCGGGCATCTGAAAATGCAACAAAGGCATTTGCTCCGACATTATCTGAAAAGTACCCCGAAAGTGTTCCAAATGATGGCGGAACTTGTCCTACAGGAGTGACCCCATCATACAATAATCCTGAAAAAGCAGAGTTTGCTCCTGTACCTTCAACCACTAGTTTGCCAGCAACTGGATTATTGGTTCCAATACCCAAATTACCATTTGATGAAATACGCATTATCTCGGTTTGATTCGAGAAATCATTCTCAGAGTTGAAGAATAGAAATGGAGTACCGGCCTTCCAATTAAGATAAGTCTTATCATCTCCCTGTCGACCACTGAAAAGCCTCAGGAAATGACTCTTATCTGAGTTGGCTAACTGTATTACTGCACCTACATTTGTTTCTTTTGTGCCAATATCAAGTGCAAATTTTGGATCATCCGTCCCAATTCCCATGTAGCCCTTTTTTAGTACCGTTACAGCGTTAGACTTCACTGTACTTGTGCCATTGCCAAGCACAAAAAGTCGGTCATTCGGTGAGGAAGCAGATGTACTTGCAGGACTGTAGTCTGTATTGTAAAAACCCATTACTGTTTCTCCGTAAGACTGCGCTATATTTCCCCTTCCACCTACGATCGAAGAATATTGACCATTACTGGTATTGCCGCTACCTCCTCCAATATTCGTATATTGTCCAACAGCCTGATTAGAATTTCCTCCGCTTACGACTGATCTATATCCTTCTGCTTTATTGCCAATTCCACCACCGAGAAATGACCAATCGCCACTTGCTAAATTATCAAATCCTCCACCTACTACTGAATAAGTAGCTCTTGCAATATTACCTATTCCTCCTAATACTGAGGCAGTTGCGCCCTCTGCTTTGTTATCTTTCCCTCCTCCAATAAAGGATCCATTTCCAGATGCTGTATTTCTTACACCTCCAACAATTGCTGAGGTATCCGCTATGATATTATTATTTTTTCCACCTCCCACAAATGAAGCTTCACCAGATACCTTATTGTTTTCACCTCCAACTATGATAGCAGCATCACCAGTAGCTTGATTAAAAACTCCACCGCCCACAAATGAAATTACACCAGATGCATCATTTTGTTGTCCTCCAACTACAATAGATCGACTTTTGGATGCTTCATTAAGAATACCTCCTCCAATAAAGGAGGCATCACCAGTTACATCATTACCCACTCCCCCAACCACGGAGGACGTAGATCCAGAGACACCATTACTTATACCACCACCGACAAAAGAAGACCTCCCACTTATAGTGTTTCTGGAACCACCAACAACAACAGATGTATCACCTGACACAAGATTGTTGCGTCCACCGCCTACAAATGAGAAATCATCTGATACAGTATTTTTTTCACCACCACCAATAAAGGACCACAAACCATTTGCCTGATTTTGCTCTCCTGCCCCAACAAATGAAGATTGTTCTTGGGCATGATTAAGCAATCCGCCTCCAACAAAAGACCGGCTGCCATTTGCTAGATTTTGATATCCTCCACCTACAAATGAGTATTGACCAAGTGAAGTATTTCCATATCCGCCTCCAACAAAAGAGTCATCACCACTTGAGTTGTTATCGGCACCTCCTCCGACAAATGATTTATTCCCAGAGGCTGTATTATGAACCCCACCAACAGCAGCAGCAAATGCTTCAGTAGCTGAATTTCTAGTTCCACCAACGACAACAGATGAATCTCCTGATGCTATATTCAATCTACCTCCTCCAATAAACGAGTGTGAATGGGAGGCAGTGTTACTTTCTCCTCCAACAACTATTGAAAAATCTCCTAGGGCTGCATTAGAAGAGCCACCACCAACGAAGGCTACAAGTACAGCATTATTGTCAATTCCGCCTCCTACGAATGAAGATCCTCCTGATGCTTCATTTTGAAATCCTCCTCCAACAAAAGATTTTGCCCCAGTTGCATTATTTATTTGACCTCCACCCACAAACGAATCTTCTCCCATTGCAATATTACTACTACCACCAACTACACTCGATTTTACTCCTTGCGCCCTATTACCAGCACCACCAACAACACTTGAACCAGAACCAGATGCAGCGTTGTTAATTCCACCCAAGATCGATGTGAGTTCCCCAGATGCTTTATTTTGAGATCCTCCTCCAACAACTGACCATTGACCAGAAGCTGTATCTTGCTGCCCTCCACCTACAAATGCAAAGGTACCAGATGCAGAATTATCTGCACCACTCCCCACAAAGGAATTATCACCAATCGAAGTATTTTTAGATCCACCGCCAGCAAATGAATTACTACCAATTGCTGAATTCTGCAATCCTCCACCTACAGTTGAAAGGATTCCTGATGCAGTGTTTTGAGAACCACCCCCTACGTATGAATCATCCGCCTTTGCAGTATTTAGAAAACCACCACCCACGAATGATTTTAGCCCCAAAGCTCTATTTCCTGCTCCTCCACCTACAAATGAACGGTTACCAGATGCTATACCACCTTCACCACCTCCAACAAAAGAAAAGTCACCTGAACTCTGATTGCTAAAGCCACCTGCTACTGTCGAATAATCCCCTATACTGTCCAAATTCCACTCTATACCGACTACTTCACCCACTCTCAGTGCCTTCAACTCAGGTATCCACATCATCCGAACTCCAGCTCCTTCTGCTGGAAGACCACCGACTCCTCCTTCGAACAAGAATCCTCCGCCCACATGCAGTTTACTCAAAGGAGCACTATTTCCTATCCCCACATTTCCATCTCCCTGTATCCTCATATGCTCTGAAAATCCGGAATAATCCTTATTCATTCCAACAAATCTAAACGGTGAACCAAGTTCCCAAGCAAGATATGGATTTGGATCACTTGATTTACCGCTAAAAACCCTGATGAACTGACTGGTATCCGAATTATGCAATTGTACAAATCCTGGATCATCTGGATCACTCCCTATCAATGCCAGATCACCTGTTGCATTTAAGACCATCGCCTCTGATCCGTCAACATCAAATCTGATCACATTTTCATTTGGTGATTCTTCCAGCTGAATCTTAGTATCTCCATCTGCATCAGTCAAAAAGCTTGTTATTCCTCCATGTGCCAATTCAATCCACGCTGCTCCATTATAGTACCAAAAACTTTGGGAGTCTGTGTCATAAACCAGCAGCCCTGTAGCGATTGGATTAATTCCTGTTCTTTGGCCAGCATCCATTCTCGGAATCAAGATTCCTTTAGAATCAGACTGTATATCTAGCATTGCACTAGCGTCCGGCGCTGAACCTGTGTTGTTAATTCCGATGGATTGAGCACAAATTTTAGCTGAGCAAAGGTAAATTGTGATAAATAGAATTGTCTTGTAGATCATTGTAAGGCTTTTTTTGGATTATATAATTTCTGTCTTAATATTCAAATCACTAGTTTGAGCGGCATGATTCGTTTCAATAAGCTCACGAAGGGTTGATCTTTTTGAGCATCTTTGGAATTACTGATTAATACTGCACAATTAATGCATGCCAATGTGGTGACAAATTGTTTCATTGTTAATAGTTTTCTGGTTCAAAAACGTTATTTTCTATACACGAGGTGCAATTGTCGGCACTGTGGATTTATCAAATGAGTTATGAACTGTAATGCTATTCACTGAACCATCTTCGCTGCGATTAAAGACCAATCGAGCATCCATACTTGTTGCATCGAATTCATCTTTGCCAATATACTTAAGCTCTACTGTTGCATAATCTGGCATCTTTAAGAAAAGCTGCTTATCTTCCATCTTCACACTCACAATCATTTTCTTAAAAAGCAATGGAACATTCATTTCATATTTTCCAACACAAGCGGAAAGCGCTTTAATCCTTTGCTCACTACTTTCCACCATCTTTAAATTGACCATAAACTCATAGAGTGGAATACCATTTTCCTCCCTGATGGGACTTAGGATAAAGTCTCCTTGATCTCCTTTTGGTATAAGAGCGATGACGCCATCCGTTTTGTTTAGCTTTTCACCTTTGAAGTAGGTTTGAGTAATCAATTCATGGAAACCTCTTCGACTTACTTTCCAATGAAGGTGAGGTGTTCTCCAGTTTTCTTTTATCGAAGGATCCGCAAAAGCGTAGGAAGCTGGTTTGATCGTTTTAAAACCGAAGCTACCTGATGCATCTGTTGTCATCTGACCCCAGCCTTCGAAATTTGGATCTAAAGGGCTAGGGTTCTCGGCATCACCTTCGTGAGAGTAGCGTCCGTGGTGGTTGGCTTGCCACAATTCTACTAAGGCATTGGCGATGGGTTCACAATTTTCATCTCTCACGATTCCTCTTATTAAGATTTTCTCGCCTTCAGCTTCACCTTGTTTTCCTTGAATAGTAGTTAGGTCAACGTCCCCATCACCATTTTTAACGTGAGGATAGAATGGCCCTAAGGTTTGATCGAGGGTCGTTTCGCATGATTCTTCCAACACATTAGGAGTATTTTCTTTTACCATTTGATTGGCCACTAGTTTACTGGTGATTAATCCAGCAGTCGCTCCGAGACCTAGCTTTAAGAATTTTCTACGCTTATCATTTTTCGAATTCATTGTATTTGGTTTTGATTATGCAGGCTGTATTTGGTTTTAATTGTTATACCCAAAAATACAAGAACACCCCCTCGGTCTTCTAGGATAATCTGACCAAAAACTAGGAGAATCTGCTCAAAGTGCTTATTTCTTGCACTTTCTGTAGGATTAAAAAGTCAAGTTGCTTAAATTCATTCAATGTTTATTTTGTAGATCCAAATCTATTCGCTTGTCATTGAACCCTAAATTTAGAGTCCTTATAGGTTTTGTGTTTCTAATTGGTTTTAGAACAATAGTCAATGGTCAGGTATCTTCCACACTTCCTCAGTATGACTTTGAAATGTTGGAACTTCCTAATGGTGTAGAAGGAAATCATGTGAATGCCATTGCACAAGATTCACTTGGTTTTATGTGGTTCGGAACGAAGCATGGATTGCTACGGTATGATGGTTATAAATACAAGACTTTTTCTAATGTTAAGAATGACCCAACCTCCATAGCATCTAATGACGTTCATAATATCCATGTTTCACAAGATGGACACTTTTTGTGGTTGACAATGGGTCAAGGGAAAGTAGGTCAATTTGATTTGCAGACTGAACGGTTTACTCATTTTCAGATGACAGATAAGACAGGTATACCACAGCGCCCAATTGTTATAGAAATGGTTCCTGACCATCAAGATAATCTGTGGATGGCGAGCAATTATGGGCTATATTATTTTGATACTAAGAAGAAAGAATTTACATCCTATTTTCATGATCCCAGCGATGATCATTCTTTGACTTATAATGTATGTCGCGCGCTTCTCATTGACTCTAAAGGTGTTCTTTGGGTAGGTACTGGTTCATACAATGATGTCGGAATAGATGGCGCCTCTCACAAGGGTATTGAAAATGGAGGACTGAATAGATTTAGGCCAGAGACCCAAGACTTCGTTAGGTATAAAAATGATCCTTCCGAAAAGAATTCGCTAATCAACGATGTGGTCACCGAAATCACAGAAGATAGGAAAGGTAACTTTTGGATAGGGACTAAGGGCTACGGCATTCAGCAATTCGATAGAGATAGAGCGATATTTGTTGACATGAATCAAGGCCGAAATCAGCAATCTAGCATAGAAGTGCCCTATACCAATGATTCTAATGAAAGAGTCATTAGCTATATTTTCGAAGATAAGGCGGGGAAATTATGGTTTAGTTTAACTTTTGACGGGATACTATCTTATGATCCCAATACTAAGCAGAATTTAAGCTACTTGCCAGACAGTGATGACCCTGACAGTTTTCTAGAGCCACTTACAACACGTATCTATCAGTCTCGGGATAATACAATATGGATGTGTACATCAAACAGCCTTGCTCGGTTGTATAAATTGAAATTGCAACAATATCGACAGGTTAAATTGGATCACGGACATGAAATTAAGGTTAATAATTTCACAGAAACTTCAGAAGGTAAGATTATTTTTGCAACTGAATTCGCACAGAATTTATTCTCCTTAGATCCAAGCACACAAGCAATAACAGCTCTAAATGAAGACAATAAATGGAAGCAGGAGGTCTTCAAAAAGGGGAAAAAAATTTATGCTCCTAGATTTCAGAAGGAAGACTTTAGGCCTTTATGGAAAGTCCGTGCCGATGATAAAAATCAAATCTGGTTTAATATATTTCAGCGAAACGAAACCTTTTGTCTAGATATCAATGAAAGGAAGGTTAAGATTTACTTGCCAGAAAATGATGATCCCGATCTCGTTTTCACAGATTGGGTCACAGAGGTATTCTCAGATCGAGATGATGATGTATGGACAACAACTAAAGCCGGTCTGATAAAAAAATACGATTCGAAGGAAAATCAATTTTCACATTGGTTTTTCGGACATAATGAAGATGATGTCAATAGAAGTTACTATTCCATCTTATCACAATCTACCAATGGCAAACTAATAATGGCATATACACCTGATGTTAATGGTCAATTGGCTCTACAGACATTCGATCCGGCAACTGAAAAATTCAATAAAATTCCTCTAATCTATGAACCTGGAGCATCAGCCTTAATTTACAGATTGTTAAGTAATATCATGGAGGACGCGGATGGTTATGTCTGGATATGTTTGGATTCTGGATTATTAAAAATCGATCCAAAAACGGGAAAGACACAAATATTCGAAGCAAATTATTTCGGTTTGAATAAAATCAATAGGATTGTACTAGATGACCTTAATAGGATCTGGATTTTTAGCGATCGCCTGGTATTATTTGACTTAAGTGATTTAAGCCAAGTCAACTTTGAAATGCCAAAAGCTAAAATCGGTAGAAGAAAATTTACCAAGTACTTTGAAACGGGATCTTTTAAAGATAGCAAGGGCAATATCTACTTTGGAACTCCAGATGGCTTTGCAAGTTTTAATCCAGCGGTATTAGCAGATACGATAAGTCAAAGCTATGCTACAGAAATCAGCGACTTTGAACTGTTGTTTCAAAAAGAACTTGGAATAGAGGAAGTCAATGCGCCTAGGTTTACAATTGACGAAGAAATTAGCTTGAACCATCATCAAAATAATTTCACCTTCCGATTTTCAACGCTAAATTATAGCAAAAAAGGCACGATTAGATATGAATATATGCTTGATGGATACGATGATCATTGGAGACCTGCTGGCAACTCTCCTGAAGCAACATATATCAAAGTGCCCTCGGGCCACTATTCATTTAAAGTGAGAAGCTCCGAAGATGGTATTTCTTGGGGACCAATTAAAACAGCTTCTCTAACGATCATTCCTCCATTTTGGGCCAGCTGGTGGGCCTATCTTCTTTACTTAGTGCTACTTATTGGCTTAAGCTACTGGTTCTATACATTTCAACTTGAGAAGAAACTAAGGCACTCAGAAGCGAATAGACTAAAAGAATTAGACGCTGTTAAAACAAAGCTTTACACTAACATCACACATGAGTTTCGTACACCATTAACTGTTATCACAGGGATGGCATCTCAGATGAAGGAAGACCCTAAACAATGGTTTACACAGGGAATTTCAATGATCGAGAATAACGCAGCACGCCTACTTGCTCTTGTTAATCAAATGCTGGATCTAAGTAAGCTAGAAAGTGGAAAAACTTCACTGACCTTAAAGCAAGGTGATATTGTAAACTTCCTAAGATATATCGTGGAGAGCTTTCATTCCTATGCCCGAAGCAAAGAAATTGCCATCCATTTCTATAGCGAAGAAGAAGTGATCATAATGGATTTTGATGGTGAAAAGATTCAGCAAGTTATGAGCAATCTAATCACTAACGCTATAAAATTCACGCCTAAGCAAGGAAATATATACATAACTTCTAGTGTAATAAAGATTGACAATCCAAATGATCTTAAAGTAAAAAATCAAAATCTCCAGATCCAAGTACGAGATACTGGCGAAGGGATTACAGACGACGATATACCATTTGTCTTCGATCGTTTCTTTCAGGCGGATTACTCGACCAGCCGATCGGATGACGGCACTGGAATAGGATTAGCTTTGGTCAAAGAGTTGATGTATTTGATGGATGGAGATATCTCTGTAAAGAGTCGGATTGGCCAAGAGACGGTATTCACCTTAAATTTACCGATAAATCAACATGCAGGTATTCCGAGCCAAGCTAAATTAATCTTATCACAAGATGCAGCACAAAAAATGGTGCCTGACATCAAACAGGTGTCTAGCAATTTGCCAGTTAGTGAGGAAGTCGTAGTGGGAAGACCAACCCTACTTCTAATAGAAGACAATCTGGATGTAGTTGCCTATGTTGCTATATGCTTGGATGGGATTTACAATCTAAAAATTGGAAATAATGGACAAGAGGGAATCGATATTGCCATCGAAAGTGTTCCTGATATTATCATCACTGACGTAATGATGCCAATAAAAGATGGATTTCAGGTTTGTAAAGAATTAAAAAACAATGTACTCACCAGCCACATTCCTATCATCATGCTGACAGCCAAAGTGGATATGGAGAGCAAGATAGAAGGACTAGAAACAGGAGCGGATGCCTATCTTATGAAACCCTTTCAAAAAAAGGAACTGTTGGTTCGACTTAAGAATTTGCTGAAAATTAGAAAAAAGCTACAACTTCACTACCAGTCCTATATAAAGAATGACAATACAAGGGTTTTAAAACTTGGAGTAAATGAAATCAAAGGAATTGAAAACGAGTTTATTGAAAATGTCAGAGACCTTATTCTAAATAATCTGGAGAACAATGACTTTGGAGTGGAGGAACTTTGCAGAGGAATGGGAATGAGCAGGTCTCAATTGCATCGAAAACTTTCTGCTGTAGTGGGGCAATCCCCTAATAAGTTTATCAATTCGATCCGCCTGAATACAGCAGGTAGGCTACTAGAAAGTTCCGATGTAAATGTTTCAGATGTCGCCTATCAAGTGGGGTTTAGTGACCCAAGTTATTTCACTAGATCATTCAAGAAAGAATTCGGAATGACACCAATGGAATGGAAGCAAAAATTTAACTAAGATTCATTCAAAAGGCTAGTGACCTTTATGTTTAAGCTCTAGAATGTCTACTTTCCAATACAAAACCGCATAAAGATCGAGCCCAACAAGTCGTCCGTATGGATTTCTATATTTGATTTACAAACTCCCTGAAGTTCTCATTCGTAATTATATCAACCTTGGTTTCATATGTTTTCTCAAAGGATTTAGGTATTCTAACTTTTCGATTTGGGTTCCACTTTATTTCAAAACCAAGAACATTTTGACCATGAGTTTCTACATAATCTATCTCTTGCTGCTGCACAGTTCTCCAGAAATATCCTTTATTTAATGACTGGCTATAAACATTACTTTTCAATCGTTCTGCAATTAAAAAATTCTCCCACAAATTGCCTTTATCTTTTCGAAGAGCCATTTGACTTAAATCACCGATAACCATGTTTCTTACTCCAGTATCGTAGAAGTAAATTTTCTGGTTTGTTTTTATTTCATTCCTTAAGTTCCTGCTAAAACTTGGAAGTTTAAAAACTACATATGCTTGACAGAGCAAATCAATATAGTTAGAAACCGTTTTCTTATCTATTCCTAACAAGTTAGAGAGCACATTATAACTGACTTCATTTCCAATTTGAAATGCTAGAGCCCGTAATAATTTTTCTAAAACCTCAGGTTTACGAATACCTCCATAATTTAATATATCCTTGTAAAGGTAGCTATCTGTTAATTGCTTTAAGATCTCTTTTTCATCTCCTAAATTATTGATTACATCAGGGTACATTCCATATACAACACGCAATTCTAATTGCTGCTGAGCCTTGAGATAACCTACATTATTTTCGAACTCCGTCCATGAAATAGGGTATAGTTGATACTCCCATTTTCTACCTGTCAGAGGTTCTTGAGTTTGGTTATTAAGCTCGAAAGCTGAAGAACCACTTACTAGTAATTGTACAGTTTTAAATTGATCAGCAATGAGTTTCAAGGTAAGTCCAATGTTTTCAATCCGCTGCGCTTCATCAATAAATACTACCTTATAGTTTCCAATAATGCTTTTCAGCTGTTCTGTATTAGGATCCGTAAGAAGTTTTCTAACGGTAGGATCATCTCCATTTAGAAATAAATGTTCTTTATCTTTTAATAACTTATTGAAAAGAGTGGTTTTTCCTACTTGTCTAGGACCAATTAAAATAATGGCTTTTCCTTTTCCAAAACGATTATTAATTTGTTCTTCTAGTGTTCTTTTTATCATATTTAGGGATCGCAATCCCCAAATATAATGATTTTCAGGGATCGTAATCCCCAAATGTTAATATTTTCTAGAAATAATCCTTAGATATTTTTGAATTTTGAGACTAAAAAAGCAGAAATTCGGCTGCCTTTTCGCTTGGTTTACTAGCGGTTCCTTCCCTAAAATGCCGCTGGCATTTTTCCTGCGGAACGTTCGTTCATTTCCCAATACAAAACCTCGTAAAGATCGAGTCCAACAAGTCGTCCGTATGGATCTCTCCTGTTATCAATCCCAACTGATGCAACGCCTGACGAATATCCATTGCCACAAAGTCACCCGTGATCCCACTACGCAATCCATTCAATACCGCATCCAAACTCTCGAACGCCTTATTCAATGCATCAAAGTGTCGACTATTCGTAACAATCGTCTGATCCATCGATGCTGGATTATCCACAACGGCTAAGTAAAGCATCTCTTTTAGTGCCTCTATATTCATTTTATTCAAGGCAGAAACTGGAAGCAAATTATCCTTAGAAATCATACCCTCTTTGTAATAATCCTCCGGCTGGGTATATGGATTCAGATCCATTTTATTCGCGACAAAGATCCGCGTTGCATTAGCTGTTAATACCTTACTCGCATTTAAAAACCGTTCAACATCCGCCCATAAGGCTTCTGGCTTCGTCGAAATCACATCAAACATATACACCACTACAGTCGATGAACCTATTTTCTCTAAAGTACGCTCCACTCCAAACTTCTCAATAGAATCTTGGGCTTCACGAATGCCTGCCGTATCGATCAAGCGGAATTGAATCCCATTAATATTTAGTCGCTCTTCGATGGTGTCCCGAGTCGTTCCAGCAATGTCACTAACTATTGCCCGATTCTCGTTCAACAACGAGTTCAGTAAAGTTGACTTGCCTGCATTCGGTCTTCCTGCAATGACCGTTGCTACTCCATTTTTGATCACGTTCCCTAAGTGAAAAGAATCCAATAATTCCTTGATCACGCCTTTGATCTTTTCCACTAAAGCTTCTAATTTCCCACGATCCGCAAATTCCACATCTTCCTCACCGAAATCCAATTCCAGTTCTATCAGCGCCGCAAAATCAATCAACTCCTGTCGTAGTTCTTTGATCTGATCTGAGAAACCTCCTCTCATCTGACGTATGGCCAGATCATGACTCGCTTCATTTTCTGATGCAATTAAATCCGCCACTGCTTCAGCCTGACTTAGATCCAATTGACCATTCAAAAAAGCACGCATCGTGAACTCTCCCCTATTCGCCATCCTCGCTCCGCCGCGTAAGCAAATCTGTATGACTTGCTCTAATATATAGGGAGATCCATGACAACTTAATTCGATAACATCCTCCCGAGTATAGGACTTAGGAGCTCTAAAAATAGTAGCTACACATTCATCGATTACCTTCCCCTGTTCATCTTCTATCTTCCCATAATGCACCGTGTTCGCTTCAACTTTCGTTAGATTCCTTCCCTTGAAAAAAACATCCGTTATAGCAATCGCTTTCGGCCCAGACAATCTAATTACACCGATCGCTCCTTGGCCTGGTGGTGTAGAAAGTGCTACTATCGTGTCATTTACGAGCATATTATATTTTGATACAAATTAAAACAATTTCCACACCAACAATGAAAATTCACAGAATGTTTGATAATTCAAGTAGATAATAAATAATATTATTTAATCTCTAATTATACCATTGAGCCTTTCCTAATTTGAACTAAAAGGATTGTCATTATAATGTTTTTCCATTAAATCGAGCAAATCAATATTTTTTGCTATACAAATCGCAAAATATCTCATAAAAACATCACTCTTTGCTAAGAAGTAAGTCAGTAAATCACTAGCATTCTCATAATCATCATTATAATATTCTACTTCTTCAGCTTCTTCAAACCCAAGTAAGCAAGCGAAAAAATGAGGCGACCTTTCAGCTGCCCTGATGATCGTTTTCTTTGTCTTTGAACTTTTACCATACATAAAGTAACTGCACAAAATATCGCCTACATCAAAAACAAGACTCCCTTCATCTTGAAATTTCGCTCGAAGCTTAATAAACTTCTTCCAATTCCTATCCATTAGATAATTAAAAGCTAAAAAATATCGAATACCTAAATTATCTGTAGGATTCATGCTTAGCAATTCCCAATGAATTTCCTCTGCTTCCTCTTCATATTCATACCATTTCAACTCATTAGCATAATGAAATTTTGCTAACATAAACGGTCGAGTATTTGGGTCATACCACCACGGTCCATGATCTTTATAAATACCTGAGCTCAATTGCTCTTCTCCTAATTCAATAGCTGCCTCAAGCAAAGCCAACCGTTCTTCACCATCGATTGTCCAGCCTGCCTTTGCTACGTAAACATCCAGATAATCACTATGGTTTTTCATAAATTCTTCGAGGGCTTCCAGCGACTCTTCTTTTTCCAATATATAGATATCCATAAGCTCATGAAGGGGAGTATGAAAAGCTGTAATATCGTCTATTTTTTTACCTACCTTGCTATTCATGTACTCAATTAGCTCCGCTTCAGATTTAAAATTCTTATTCTGAAGTCCTATATCAAATTGATGTGTAATTGTATTACGATAATGAAGACTAGGGGTAAAGATATTGGTCCAATCATAGATACACCTTATCTTAAAACCTTTCAGTTTGTCCAGATTTGTTAAATCAATAAATTCTTCATCCTCATCTTCAATGCATGAAAATGTAATATAAATAATACCATCATGCTCTTCTATCTTTAGCAATTCTGTTCCTAAATCAGTTGCTGCATTTACAACCACAATTTCTTTTTGAATCTTTCGTAAAAGTCCAGGTTTTGCATTCACTTTTACCTCAAAAATCCATGGATCAATATCATCAAAACCCATTAACTCAGAAAAATATGAATTGTTATGAGCTAAATTGAACATGAAATCAAATTCACGTTTACTAAGTTCCATCTTAATGGACCGTACTTTTTTGTCAAGCTTATTTTCATCAATTTTATAAAAATCTCTAATCATGTCTTTAGTAATAATTATAAAAGATGCTTCATCAAGATATTTCAATTCAGAAACATAACAGAAAATGTAAGCCGCAGCAAGTAAGTCCACGTCGTCATCAGAAAGCTTACTCGGATCATCACCTTCTATAAGGTCAGTTGCATGCATTACGGGATCGAACAATATGAAAACATCTTTCTCATTTAGAAAGTCTGCAACACGTTGATCGAAATTATCCCGAGGAAAAATTGATAATATTACATTATGATCCATAAGAAATGCTTTAATATTTTTTAGCTATAGATAGTTTCGATACTAGCTCACTTTTCTTGCGTAAATCGCTTCCTTCACAAATTAAAAAATATTTTAGATTCCTGAAAATGACTTGGTGTACTAATATTGAAATAAAAAAAGCCAATGGATCAACATTGGCTTTTAATAAGTTGTTAACGATACTACCTCCACACATCTAGGATGCCACCCATCACCGCGAAACACAAGGCCCAAAAGCCGATATTGAGCAAAACATTTTTTAATTTTGTCTTATGAAACAAGGCTAATGCAATGATTACTGGCATCACCAATCCGAAAAACATCATAAATCCGTGAAATGCTCCATGCTTAAATGTTGCAAAGCTATTAATCACCACTTCACCGCCTTCTAAAACGTCTCGGTGCCCCATTGACATAAAAAAGAAAAGAAAAAAAGCGATAACAAAAGAACACAAAAGTGCTCCTCCATAGATCAAAGCTTCATTCCTACCCTTCATATCTTCAGCTGTCATTCCGAATGACTCTAGCCATGTTTTTCCAAATAAGGGACCGTAATAAAGCGCACCAATAATGTTAGGCACAATGGCAGCAACGAGTATTGCTAGGATATTAAATTCTGGCATTTTAAATTTGTATTTAATAAGGATGAATTTTAGAATCTTAACTCACCCTCGGGTTAATAAATGATGACACAAGAATAGAAAGTGGTTAAGTATTTCGCAACAAAAAGGTAACAGTGGCCAGCCTTTGGGATGTATGGGAATTAATAAATGATGAAAAGTCACATCGTGGGATGAATGGACCGCAACTTTATTCTAGATCTGCTTTAGATATACTTCTAGAAATGGGAAGAGGAAGAGGGATATCTGTCAATTTTAACATTAAAGACCTTGCATTTCCTTCTACCGATTCGATATGATCTTTGTTGATGAGGTATGATTTATGGCACCTCAATATTCGACCTCCAGACTCAAATAAGTCCTGAACACTTTTCAAGGTTACTCTCATTAACCTATGCTCAACTCCTAGATCGGTGTAGAAATAAATTTCAGAATAGTTCCCGCTAGCCTTAGCATAAATAAATTGCGAAATCTTCAATTCTAAATCTTCCTCACTCTGATTCTCGCTTTTTACCAATATGCTCTTTTCTATCTCTTCCACATGAGACAATTCTATAGATTGAGCCAATGTAATATTTCGTTGCGCAGCGACTTTTTCAATGAAGTAAGTCATGAATATAATCGGTAAGATTCCTACCGCGAATGCAAAATAGATGAACCGCCCTAAGCTATACTGTGGTGAAATACTTAGGCCTATGGTTGAATTGTAAATGTAGATTCCAGATCCAATTAAGAAAATAATAGAAGCAAAAAGCAACAGTTGCTTCCAGATCGTCCACTGTTCTTCATCAAAATACCTCCGAAAAATTCTAGGGAATATGAAATAATGCACACCCAGCACTAGAAATCCAATGACGCCAAACCCAAAGATGTAGGTTACATCATCTACTTGCTCCAATCCAAAAGGTCGAAACACCAATAAAAATAGAAAACAAATTAAACCAACCAACATAGACAATGCCAATTGAACCACAGGATTTACCAGAAATGGATATGGTTTCTTAAGCCACTTAAGCATTGATCATTTTTAATTTATCCTTGACAATCTGACGGATAATCTCCTCCGGAAATTCCTTCTTAATGTCTAACTGAATTGTACCTTTTAGACATTTATAGCCTTCGAGTTGATCTTGATACTTTTCTACTAACGTCCCTTCGAATGGGTAGAAACTAACATGATTCTTATAGGAATACATTCCAGCGATAACTTTCCCCAGGGTATAAGAAGGCATACCATAACTAATTGCAGATTTTGCACGAGGAGCTTCTTCTAAAATTAGATCCTTGATTTTATTTAAAATCTCAAGATGAATTCCGGTCTGATCAGCAAAATAATCTTCGACGCTGTTGTACTTTTTCATTGCCATGATAAGCAGTTTATGAACCCAAGATAAGTAATTTACGAAATTCAACACCCGAGATTCACCCATAGAGGTGATTTAATTCTTTTAAAACCTATGTAATTTTAAATCCTAAAGAAATTTAAAATGAAAAAAATCATCACCCTCTGCTTGCTTTTTACAGCTTTTCTTTCTTTTGGAAATGGAATAGAAGTTTCTAACGTAAGTTTTAATGCAAATACAAATCAAATCAGCTTTACTTTGACCTGGCAAAATGGATGGAATTTTGAAAATTTAAACCCTGACTTATTTGATGCGGCTTATGTATTCATAAAATATGCCCCGAACGGAGGCGATACGTGGAATCATGCCGAAATTCTAGATAGTGTTCCTGTTTTGGATTATATCCAATACATTACGGAAGACGATTTAGGTTTTATGGTATATGGTGGACTAACTCCTGGTACTGTTGGAACTTTTGGTCCGCAAGAATTTACGCTTGAGCTCGCTCCAATGACTGGTGGCTACCAAGATTTCAAAGTTTTCACTACTGAAATGGTTTTCATTGAACAAGGTGATTTCTATGCTGGAGATGGGACCTCTTCAGGAAGATTCCACAAAGGGAATAACACTTCGACACCTTGGCTGATAACGAGTGAAGATGCAATTATGAGGGGAAGCGGTGCCAATGAATTTAACCAGGAAGGCTCTACATCTACTTTAGATCTAAGTGCCGATTTCCCGAAAGGATGGTCCAATCTTTGGTGTATGAAGTATAAGATTACTGCACAGCAGTATGTTGATTTCCTCAATTGCCTGACTAGAACACAGCAAAATGCAAGAACGCAAGCTAATCTTTCTGGTACAGTTGCTTCAAATAAATATGTTATGACTAATACAGCCACGGTCCTTAACCGAAATCCGATCGCTTGTGATGTAAATATTGGAACTGGACCTATTGAGTTTTATCTAGACTTAGATGATACAAATCCTCCTAATAGCCCGAATGATGGAGCAAATATTGTACTCAATCATATTTCGGTAACAGATATTATCGCATACCTAGACTGGTCTGGATTAAGGCCCATGACTGAATTAGAATATGAAAAAATTTCACGAGGTGCTTCCGTCCTTCCAGTTGCAGATGAATATGCTTGGGGAACAGATACGCGAGTAGGAGCAGGATCTATCACTAATAGTGGTACCAACCAGGAATCAACTTCGAATGTGGGGATTTCCGGTTCTTTATTTAAGCTAGATCCTCTAAGAGCGGGCTATGCAGCCACATCATCATCGAATCGTACCGATGCCTGTGCAACTTTCTGGGGTATTATGGACATTCACAATTTAGGGGAATTCATGTATGGAGTAGAAAGTGTTAATTTTTCACAAAGCAGCTATGGGGATGGCAAACTAGATGGATTCGGGAATGCAGCAGTTACAGGTTGGACAATTGGCGCTCAATTGTTAACCACAATTGATCCTTCTAGTCCAGATCTGACACCTATTTCTCAAGGTAAAACTGTCATTACTCCAGCGACGCGTTCTGCTTATATGGGAGCAAGAGGAGTCAGAAAAATTTATCTTGATTAATATGCTTAGACTAATCATTATATTACTTGTATTTTTAGCACTTGAAAATGATGCTACCGCTCAATTTCTGGGAGGGAATAAGGATGGGTATCATACAGTTGAATTCTCGAATCCGATTTCCATATTTGCAGGAGGCGAGAAAGATGGTTATCATACAGCTAATTTCGAAAACTCGATTTCCATTTTCAGTGGTGGAACAAGTGATGGCTATGCTTCAGATGAAAAATTATTCTACTTCATCTGGGCTGGTACGATCGGAACTGGATGGAATGTGGGAGAAAACTGGTCGACCGGCTTTATCCCTGATATCAACAGTAGAGTTATAATTCCCAACAATGTCCCTAATTTTCCCGCTATCAATTCAGGAGTCATTAGCGTTGGTGAAGATCCTAATGCCGCCAATTACCTATGCAAACAGATACTAATTCACAATGGCGCACAAATGACCCTTAGAGTAAATGCGTTCATGGAAAATTACGGAGAAATTCAAATATACGGTAGCATCTTCGTTCTGAATTCAGCAATGGATGCTATCCAAAACTTAAACGGTGGGTTAATTCAAGTTAGAACCGGTGGAGCATTAGGCCTCGTCCCAAACTAAAAATTGACTTGATTAGTCTTATCTAATATTTAAGGATTTCCTCCCAAACCGCTTTCACCATTGGAATTCCCAATCTTTCATTTTCACTTACAATGTCATTCGTACGCTCGCCAGGATAAATAATATTGACGCCTTCCTCTTCTGGGATAGATTTCTTATAATCGTCGATAATCACTTTAATGCTATCGGCAATACTTCTTGTTCGACTTAATTTTGAGGGATTAATGCAAATAAACACTTGAGAAACACCTGACTCTGCTTTTTGCTTACTTAGTTCAACGGTAGATAGTCCATCAGCAAGTATCGTAGACATTAAATCTAATAATAAAGATAGGCCTGCTCCTTTCCAATAACCAACTGGAATCGGGCGACCAGATTCTAAAATCTGCTCTGGATTTATAGAAAGTGCTCCACTAGTATCATATCCACCAGGCAACGGTAAATCTTCATTTTTCAGCTTTTTATCTTCAAGTTTACCGTATGAATATTGAGACATCGCCATGTCTATCACAATAGGATTATCGCCTGGAATTGCCATGACCAATGGGTTATTGCCAAGTCTTCTATCTATAGCGCCCCACGCTGGAAGGTTTGCAATCGTATTCGTCCACCCAATAAAAATGTATCCTTTTTTTGCTGCGATTCGTCCATAGGTTCCTCCCCTCATCCAATGATTCGTATTCGCTAATGCTACACATCCGATCCCATAATGTTCGCTAAGCCGCATTGCGGATTCCACTGAAAACAACGCATTAGTAATTCCCGGTCCTCTGTTTCCATCCCATTGCTGAACGGCGTTGTACTTTGACTTAATACTAGGACTAGCATCCGGAATCACCAAGCCTTTATCGACATAATCTAAAAACCTAGGAAATCTATTAATCCCATGAGAATAAACACCTTCGAGGCTGTTTTGGACAAATATTTCAGCTATTGTACGCGCTTTTTGCTCCTCGAAATCTCTACTTTCTAGCTTATTTATCAAGGTTTCAATGATCGTAGTCGCAGGTAATCTTAACATATATGGATTATTATTTTAATCGTTTATTATGGTCAATTTTGATGAATTGATGCAATGTTAACTTTTTTTCCAACTGCATTTCATCTCAGCAATAGGCATATTTCTTTTGCATCTACGCATATAATTAACAAGTATTTTTATTAAATTTAAGAAAATTAAAACCTCTTTTGCATGCGACACTTCTTCTTACTCTCTATTATTACTTTCCTATTACTCAGTTGTGCTGAAAAAACTGAAAATAAAGATATTCCCGCGAAATCTTCAAAACCAAAGGTCACCTTAGTAAAAAAATGGGAAACGGATACTGTTTTCACAACTTCTGAGTCTGCGATTTATGACGAGAAACGTGATGTTATTTATGTATCTAACATTGAACTAGGTCCTTGGGATGCAGATGGCAAAGGTTCTATCGGACAGTTGTCTTTAGATGGGAAAGTCATTAATGCACGATGGGTAGAAGGTCTGAATGCACCTAAAGGGTTAGGAATTGTAAATGACTATTTATACGTAACGGACTTAAAAACATTGGTCGAGATCGATATTCCTACAGGCAAAATCAACAAGAAATATGAAGTCGAAGGCGCTGGTGGAGTTAATGATGTGACCACTTCGCCAGACGGTATCGTTTATTTCTCAGATTCACAAGCTGGAAAAATATTCAAATTGGAAAATGGTGAAGTTTCACAAATCAAAGATAATCTAGCTTCATCGAATGGGATTTTTTACGAAAAAGATCGATTACTCATTGGAACTTGGGGAGACGAAAAACTTATCGCAATGAGTCTTTCTGACAATTCACTTTCTACCGTTTCGGATAGTATTCCTCAGCCAGACGGCATAGAGGCTGATGGCACAGGAGGTTATCTTGTTACAAGTTGGAAAGGTCTGATTCACTATGTTCACACGGATGGTACGAGTGAAGTCATTCTCGATTCTGTTGATGATAAAATCGGAGCAGCAGACATAGATTACATCAAGGAGAAGAATTTGTTGTTGGTTCCTACTTTCTTTCACAACACGGTGGTTGCTTATGAGTTGGTTAAAAATTAGGAAATTCTAGCAATTAAACGTTAGCTATTTTCAGTACACTTCCTTCGCTAAGATCTATCCGCTTATCTACACATGCTGGAATTTCTTCTTCGTAATGGGTCACATAGATCAGGGTCTTGTCAAAAGCAACTACTATTTGATTCAACAATTCTCTGAAATGCACCATCTGATTATAATCCAATCCTTGACATGGTTCATCCAAGATTAACAATGGCGGATTTTTCACCAATGCTCGAGCTAGAAAAACAAGTCGTTGCTCACCATTTGACAAATGATTAAAAGGTCGCTCAGCAATATCTTGAATTCCGATCAGTCGGATATAATTAAAAACCGTCTGTAATTCTGAATCCTTTAATTCTTGATATAATCCAGCAGTATCGAATAAGCCAGAAGCAACCAATTTCCAGACGGGTATATCTTTTTCACAGTACAATTGCAATTCGGCAGAAACGAAACCCATTTTTTTCTTAATGTCCCAGATACTCTCGCCCGTTCCTCTTTTTTGATCAAATAAAACGATATCATTTCTGTACGCCTGTGGATTATCAGCTGTAATCAAGCTGATGACTGTACTTTTCCCAGAACCGTTCGGTCCCATCAGTGCCCAACGTTCGCCTTTTCTCACCGTCCATGAGAAATCCTTTAATGCATATTCACCATTATAAGTGACTTTCGCGCTGTTAAATGATACAATCGTTTCAAAATCCCATTGACTATTAAATGCTAACTTTTCTACAAGCGCTGGATCTATTTTCACTTCTTCATTTTCAAGGGAACCTTCTTCACTTATTGCACCTGACTTAAGATATATCACGTCATCAATAAAAGCAGGAAGATCATTTTTCCCGCAGACAAGGACAATGGAAACATCCACTTGATTTGACAAAATTTCATTAAGCAGCATGCGACTCTCCTTATCTAATCCAACATATGGATTATCCAGCAACAAGAAATCCGGCTGCTTCAATATAGATCTCGCCAACAAAGACCGCCTCGTTTCACCTGTTGATAAACTTGTAATTTTCCGATCTAGTAGGTGATCAATTTTGAAGGAAGTAGCAATATTAAGCAAGTGCGCTTCATCATAGAGCGGATCATCTAATTCTACCGAACGATCATCTATGGTTCCCATCGGCTTCACCTGATTCTGCAAGACCTCATACAACGTCGGCCCTAATTCTGAATCGTGGGCATGATATCGTTGTTGGTAATATTGATAAACAGCACCCACAAATCGATGGAATTTATAATCACTAGGCACAAACTCTATGGAACCAACTTTATTAATTTTCCCATTTTTAGGAAACAATTTTCCAGCTATGGCTTTAAGTAAGGACGTTTTGCCAGAACCAGCAGGCCCCATGATGGCATAAGATTTCCCTTTTTCTAGGTCAATGTTTATACCATGAAGTACTGCATGATCATTTATAGAAATGCTAACGTCTTTAAAATTGATACCTTGATATTCCATCTACTAATATAAGAATCCGAAAAGCCACAAAGGTATTTTATTTCCTGAACCTATCAATAAATCATCTGCAACAACATAAGAATTAGGAACACCTTCAAGCTGTGAAAAGTCCTTATTCATTCCTCCGATTTCGAATGTAAATTTATCTTCCACTAAGAAATCTCCCTTCTTGCTAAGGTTTACTTGATGATCCACATTAATTTGATTCAGAAAAAAGGTCTCTCTTAATGTACCAATATTCACATTGCGCTGCGACAAAAAAGATAAGTTACAATTCTGAAGATAGATTTTCCCAGGCTTACTCAGGGCCGAATATGACTTCCCAGCATCCCAAAGCAGATTCAATATCGATGCCTTTTCTAAGTAATGAAGATAGGATGTCAATGTTGCTCTATTCAATTCCAGGCTTCCAGCCAACTTAGAAATATTAGGCTGGTAAGGTACTTGAGTACTTAGTATATAGATCAATTTCCTAACCTTTGCAACCTTAGAAATATCGGTATTCATCAAATAAGGAATATCACTTTCCAGAATCAGATTCAACACATTCCCTAACTTCTTATGGTAGTTCTGCTTGCCTTCCAAGTAAAAAGGATAATATCCATACTTAACATAATCCGAAAGCAACATGGTCGGCTTAATTTCCTTCACGATGTCATGTGCAATATCGACATGATAATCCATGATATCCCATAGACTACATCTTTGATAATTAGAATTATTTTCAATGTTGATGTACTCTCTAAATGATAAACCAGGAATATTAACCGTTATACTTCTTCTACTCAGATCAGCATTTCCTTGTTGTACTTCTAGAATAGAAGATCCAGAAGCGACCACTGAATAAGGTTTTAACTTGTCATATATATTTTTTAGTTCGATGCTCCAATTCTCGTATTTATGAATTTCATCGATAAATAAGTGTGTGCCTCCACTATTAAAATGGTACTTAGCAATGTCAATTAATTTGTATTGAGAGACGACTAAGTCATCCATAGAGATGTAAAGTGCCCTTGGGTCAGTGCCAAATTTCTCCTTTATGTGTTGCAAAATCAAAGTTGTCTTCCCAACACCACGAGGTCCCAAAATAAAGGTAAGCCGATCATTCCAGTCAATATCATCAATAATTAACCGTCTAAATCTGGGATTTAGAAATGCGAGTGAGTTTTGATGCTCGGTTAATACATTTTCCATATTTGCTTGTTGCATTACACAAATATATAGATTTTTGCTTAGTGCAGCAAGCACAAATAGCATAATCGCTTATTACAACAAGCAATTATAGTATATTTTGCTTATTGCAATAAGCATTTTTAATATTTTTTGCTTATTAGACTAAGCATTATATAATTTTAAGTTTATTAAGCTAAACAAGTTAGGTCAATTAAAGTCTGAATAAAAAAACCTCCTACTCATTAATTATCCTTAATTTTACATCACAAATCCAATCCATTGAGCAAGATCGCCTTTAAGGTTAAGAAGCAAGCAGAGAAATCTATTCTACAAGGTCATCCTTGGGTTTATGAAAATTCTATCGTCAAGCAAAACAAGGAAGGCAAGGCTGGAGACATCGCAGTCATTTTCGATCAAAGACGAAATCAGTTATTGGCGATCGGACTTTATGATCCACAGTCTGTCATTCGAATTAGAATCCTGCATAAAGGAAGTCCTGCAAACATCAATAAGGAATTCTTCAAAACAAAATTTAAAAGCGCACTTGACAAAAGAGGACCATTACTTTCGACGGAAACAACTGCTTTTCGATTAATCTACGGTGAAAACGATGGCTTAGCAGGATTGATCATAGATATCTATAATGGGATTGCAGTTGTGAAATTATATTCTGAAGTTTGGTTTCCATTTTTAGAAATGTTCCAAAGCATTCTAAGAGAACTACTCGATGTCTCAACAGTAATCTTACGATTGAATCGAATTCTCCAGCAGGCTAAAACTCCATTGAAAAATGGAGATGTTATCGGAGCAGCTTTAGAATCTGAAGAAGTTATTTTTACAGAACATGGATTGAAGTTTAAGGCCAATTTAATAAAAGGACACAAAACGGGATATTTCCTTGACCACAGACATAATCGGCTAAAAGTAAGGCATCTTTCTAAGGGCAAGCGTGTATTAGACATTTTTGCTTATGCCGGTGGGTTCAGTGTCAATGCACTTGCAGGTGGAGCGACTGAAGTAGTAAGCATAGATATCAGTGAGCAGGCATTAGCAATTGCTAAAGAAAATGCAAAGTTGAATTTTGAAAACCCACCTCATGTCACCATGGCGGTTGATGCATTTATAGGTATAAAGGAATTGCGTGCTGATGATCGTAGATTTGATCTGGTTATTGTAGATCCACCATCATTTGCTAAAAGTGAAGCTCAGATTCCAGGTGCAATAAAAAGCTATGATCGATTGGTTAGAGAGGTTTTGCCATTGGTTGCTAAAGGAGGAATTCTATTGATGGCAAGTTGTTCCAGCCGAATCGACAAAGAGACTTTTTACGATTTAGTCACCACAAATGTGGCGGATAACAATCGAAAATATAAAATTCTAGAAAAAACCGCTCACGACATCGACCACCCTGAAGGCATCAAAGAACTTTCGTACTTGAAATCGATATACCTTCAGTTGGATTAGAAAAAATTAACCGTATCACCTTAAATGACCCTCTGAATGTTTTTTTGACTTATACGTATCTTGATGACAGCACTTTTTCTGTGATGTCAGCAATTTTGATAGAGTAAAATATATAACTTCCATGATCATTGATAGGCTGACTAGAGGTCAGACCATCAGATCATTCTACAAAAAAATCTCCACTATCCACTAACACCTATCACCTATCACCTATCACCTTTCACCTTTCACCTAATCTAACTTTTCTGATAAACCCTTACATAATCCACCTCCATTTGGGCAGGAAGCGACTCTGGATCTATGCCTTCACGGCCACCCCAATTACCTCCATAAGCGATATTAAGAATCATATGAAATGGCTGATCGAAAGGCCATGCTTCTGACCCCGATTGCTCATTATCATATCGAAAAATTTCCAGGTCATCCACATAAAATCTTAATTGATTTTCTTCCCACTCTAAAATATAGTTGTGAAAAGTATCTTGAGCATCAGTTAACCTAACGCCTCCATTCTTATGCGTATTCTTTAAGTGATTATACTTCAGTGTATGTATGGTTCCTATTAGAGAATCTGGATCAAAACCAACGTTCTCTAGAATATCAATTTCACCACTATGTGGCCATCCCTTATACCTCTTTTCACTTGGAAGCATCCAGATCGCAGACCAAACACCTTTACCTTTCGGCAATTTCGCCCTCGTTTCAAACCGTCCATATTGCCAGTCACCCTTTCCTTTCGAAACTAATCTAGCTGAAGAATAATCTCTAGTCTCATATTTTTCTTGATGAACCTCGATAGTCAATTTCCCGTTATCAACTCTAGCATTCTCCGATCTCTTTTCAGTGTAATATTGAAGTTCATTGTTTCCCCATCCACACCCAGCAGGCTTATCACATGAATCACCTACATCATAAGACCATTTCGTCGAATCAGGTAAACCCTCATAGTCGAATTCATCAGACCAAACCAACTCCCATGAAGCTTCAGTATTTTCAACTATATCCTTAATTGATTCTTGTTTTTCAACACACTTCGTAAAAAGCATAAGTGTGGCTATCAATAAAAAGCTCATTCTTACAATCATTGTTATTATTTTTATTGATAAACTCTTACATAATCTACTAACATCCTTTGCGGGAAGACAGTAGTCTCATTCGGTGACCCTGGCCAATCCCCTCCAACAGCAACATTGAAAATAAAGAAAAATTCTTCATTGAATGGCCATGCATATTCTCCTAGATCTGCTGGTCTTATAATATGAAAAGATTTACCATCTACTAACCACTCAAGATAATCCTCTCTCCAAATCATAGAAAAAACATGAAATTCCTCGCTAAACTTTTTACCACCAGAAAGAAATGTCGATTTAGTCAATGAGCCTTTATCACCAGGACTATTTCCGAAATGTGCTGTCCCATGTGCTATCTTAGGTTGACTACCGATTAATTCCATAATGTCTATTTCACCACATTTGGGCCAATCTACTTCTTGAAAATTCCCTCCAAGCATCCACAGTGCAGGCCATATACCTTTCCCTTCCGGCAACTTAGCACGGATATCAATACGACCGTATTTCATTTCGTACTTGTCTTCAGTTTTCATTCTTGCCGAAGTGTAATTGCTTCCCTCAAAGTTTTCCTCTTTTGCTTCTATGAATAAATAACCAGCACTTACAAAGCTATTTTTAGCGTTATCAGTATAATTTTGCAACTCATTATTCCCCCAACCATTGTTTCCTGTTTCATGTGTCCAATAATCCGAATTGATATCATTCCCTAAGAAATCATCCTCCCACACACGCTCAAGTCCTTGATAGCTACTAGGCGCATCATATCCAGATCCATCTATTACAATCTCTGAATCATCATTTACAATAGTTAAGATTGCTTCTGTATTCAACAGCTCTCCATAAAGTGGTTCCGAAAGTTGAATCCTAAATTTTTCATCTTGCTCTGAAACGATGTCATCTATAATATCTACATCAATCTGAACGACCGTGTCACCTGGAGAAAACATCACTTCTCCTTTTGCAGATACAAAGTCTAAACCTGCTTCAGCACTTTTATTTTCCATTTCAAGTAATTCGTACTTTACAGAAACAGGACTTGTATAAGCCCACGTTAGTCCAATCGAAATTGTTGCTGCTTCATTTTCAGCAAAAGAAGTATCGACAACCTTTATTCTAGGAAATTGAACAATATCGGTGATGGTTTCTTCTTTATCACAAGCAGAAGCTATCAATATTAATAGGAATATATATAAGGTATTCTTCATTGTTTTTTTATTTATTCGGCACTAAAAAAGGTAAGAGTAAACCAACCAGTAGACCCCGTTCCGTCACATGGTTTATTAGGCGCTAATAAGACCATTTTTGTCTCACTTATCTCAAATACATCATAAGTAGGCCCTGAATCTTCAACTCCCATAAAAATTCCGTCTATAGAGATTCTATCCAATCCTTGCTCTCCTGAACCTGCAGAAAAAGACCAATTAATTTCAGCTGGTATTGGAAAATCATCTACATCAATGTAGCCTTGGCAAGCTGAAAAAGACGCTCCTCCATTGTTGTATTCTAGCGTTCCATCCTCATTAAAACACCACCTGTCATCTGCTTGATTATCCGTGATGTCAGGTGAAGAGTACCATTCGCTTGAAAAAGGCGTAGGCCCTATAACCACACTTCCTGGCTCCCCTGACAAACGCCAGCACTTAGTCGAGCAATCTTCATTTAACATTGCAAATTGGCATCCAGCAATATCTTGTTCAACAATAACCTCTTTCGAACTCACAGCAGTACCACTTCCGTCTGATGAAGAAACGTGCAACTTAATACCATAAGTCCCTTTCTTCGTAAACTGGACAGTATCCGACACCAACTTACTAGTCTGTGGAATACCATTCTGAAACTCCCATAACCTTGTAAAACTTCCACTTGACAAATCTGTAACAACAAAACTATTTGGATCGCCATCTACTTCTTCGATTGTAAAATCAGGCTTACTCGGCAGATCGCCTTCTAAACCATAATCTATATTTTTAGCACATGAAATCGTCATCGTTAAAATGACAATACTCCAGATTATTTTTTTCATATCTTTCATATTAATATCCAGGATTTTGTGAATAAACGCCATTCGACTTTGTTATCTCGAATTCAGGTATAGGAAATATTTCATGAACTCCTTTCACAAATCCATCCAATTCCGCTTCTGCTCGATCTGTTCTAACTAAATCATGAAATCGATGCCCTTCCATTCCTAACTCCACTCTACGTTCGTGATATATATTTTCTAAAGTTGCTTCTACTTCTTCCAAGCCAACTCTAGATCTAACTTGATTTAACGCAGTCTTTGCCGTTTCCAAATCACCAGTGTGAAAAGCAGATTCCGCAAGCATTAATAATACATCAGCATATCTTATCACCCTATCATTCATACCACCATTCGGAGCCGCATCACCGAAAGGTGCTTCTTCTGACTTATTGTTGAATGCTTTTCTATTGTAGTAGTTGTGTGGAAATCCACCAGTTGCATCTTTAGTAAATATGCCTCTATCTCCCATTTGATCTCCTTCTCTAAAAACAGTGAATGGCAACCTAGGATCATCTCCAAATTCATCTACTAAATCTTGAGTAGGAATATTAAAACCGAAGCCTTCAAATTGCCCCCTAGCTCTTTGGAAAATATTAGAAAACGTCCCTTCATTCGCATTATTGCGTCCCCAGTTGCCACCCGATGCATTCATGTACTGAATTTCGAAGATGGAGCCTGAACTATTTTCTCCAGCTTCTGTAAATATGTATCCATAATCTGATTCTAGAGCATATTCTCCGGAATTCACAATTGCTTCAGCTGCTGATTTTGCTTCCGCATATTTCTTTTGATAAAGGTATGACTTCGTTAATAAGGCTCCAGCCGCTCCTTTCGTGATTCGCCCTAAATCAGAAGCACTATATGCACTCTTTACAGGTAAAGCATTTATAGCATCTTGCAAATCTTTTTCAATAAACGGCCATAATTCTGCTGGCGAACTCTGTGGAGTTGCATATTCTGACGGTGCTAAGACTCGATCTACTAAAGGAACATTTCCGAAAATCACCACCAGATTGTAATGAAACCATGCTCTAATAAACTTAGCTTCGCCCAATATCCTATTTTTGAGTTGCTCGTCCATTTCGATACCAGGAACCTTTTCCAAAACTTTATTAGCTCTATAGATCCCTTCATAATTCGCTTCCCATTCAGCCTGTAAATACTCTGTATTCGTTGGGCCTTCGAAATCTTCTAATTGCTTCAAAGTAAATTGATCATTATCTCCTTCTCCTCCTTTCTCAGAGTCATCCGACATAATATCGCCCCAGAACCATCTGAAATGCCCCGCAGGTGTTAATTCAAATTGTAGTGTTGCATATGCAGCATTGATCGCCGCAATGGCATCATCCTCGTTCTTGTAAAAACCTTCTTCTACTTCACCCACTAGTGGTTCTTTTTCTAGAAACCCTTTAGAGCAAGACAAAAAAGAAAAAAGTATCAGTACCGCTGAAATATATTTTACTTGTTTCATATTATAATGTTAATTGTAAGCCCGCTAAAACCGTTCTTGACGAAGGATAAAAACCTCTATCAATTCCTATTTCCAGTGAACCTCGATTACCAATTTCAGGATCAAATCCTGAATAATTTGTAAAGGTTAGCAAGTTCTGTCCTGAAACATAAAATCTCAGTTTAGATACATTAACCTTATTCAACAATGACGCTGGCAATGAATATCCTAATTGAATATTCTTTAATCTTAGATACGAGCCATCTTCGATAAATCGATCTGAAACTCTATTATTATTATTCGGATCCGAAATACTAACCTTCGGTTCAAAATTAGAAGTTCCTGGACCCGTCCATCTCTCTAAAATAGATGCCGGCCTGTTTCCTCCTATCTTATCATATCTTACAGAAGCGTTGAAAATTTCATTTCCGTAAACCCCTTGGAAGAAACCAGAAAAGTCAAACCCTTTATAGTTAACACTTCCATTAAATCCATAAATCATGTCTGGTGAAGGATTTCCGATGTAGGTTTTATCTTCATCATTGATGACATTATCATTATTTAGATCTTTAAATCGGACATCTCCAGGACTTGTATTTGCATTTTGGAAAGCAGCTGATGCCACTTCCTCTGCAGTTTGAAATATCCCATCTGTTTCATAGCCAAAGAAGGAAGCAATAGGATGCCCAATGTCTGTTTTCGAAACAGCCCCTTGAACAAAGGTATTTCCCGAGAAAGTAGGATCTCCGCCTCCGAGAAAAACAACTTCGTTTTTCAGAAAGGAAACATTTCCTCCGATTTCATAGCCAACCTCATTTATTGCTCCTCGATGCTGAGCTAAAAACTCAATTCCAGAATTTCTAATTTCACCGATGTTCCGAGTCGGCGCTGATGCACCTACGATACCTGGAATCGGTGCATTGTATAACATATCTTTCGTGTCCTTGATATATACATCAGAACTTAGGTATAATTTCCCATCCCATAATTCGACATCTACTCCAAGGTTACTTTGAATAGTTGTCTCCCACTGAAGATCAGGATTAGCAACAGTTAATGCGATGGCTCCATTTGTGATGTTTTGACCTGGGCCGAAAGTGTAATTCTGCCCATTTAACACCACGGAAGTAAAGCCATAATTTCCGATTCTATCGTTTCCATTTTTTCCCCAACTTGCTCTAAGTTTTAAAAGACTGATCGCGCTTACATTGAAAAATTCTTCTCGGTTGATCACCCATCCAGCTGAAACCGATGGAAAATATCCAAACCTTTTGTTCGCTCCGAACTTAGAGGAACCATCAGCTCTGAAAGAGGCTGTTAATAAATAACGATCTTTGAAATCATAGTTAACTTTAGAAATGTAACTGAAGAATGTGTATTCATCAGCGGATTCATATGCAGACTGAGATCCTATCGGATCTACGGTATTAGAGATATACGCATCGTCTGGATCGTTAGAAGGTAGATTGGTATTCGCCCCACCACTATATTCACCTCTATTATAATTAGCGGAAGTTCCAAATACAATTCCGATCTTGTGCTCTCCAAATGTATCATTATAGAATCCTAAATTTTCCCACTGCCAATTCTTCCAAGTATTATGACCGATAGAAACAGAGTTGACATTATTTTTTTCGGCTGTCGGTGCATCATTCGGACCTATTCCAAGATCAAAAAGAGGATTAAATCCATTGGCAACCGCGAAAGTAGCATCGACACTATAAGTAGATCTAAATTTCAGCTTATCGGAAAATTTAATTTCACCGTAAGTAGACCCAACTACTCGATTAGCTAGATATCTATTATAGGTATTTTCTATAGCATTCACTGGATTTCTTATATCGGTATCTACAAAATCAGAATAGGCATAAGTTCCATCAGGCTTCGTGACTGGTGTCAATGGATCCATATTTAAAGCCTGGATGATCGGAGAAGTGAATTCATTATTTTCAGGCAGGGTATTCCTAGAAAAATTAGTGAATCCAATATTCGCTCCGATTTTCATCCATGGCTTAACGTCGTATGACATGACTGCTCTTGCAGTGTATCTTTTAAATCTTGCTTTATCTAATCCTACCACACCATCTTGTAAGAAGTATCCACCAGAAAGACCAACATTGAACCCTTCTCCACCGCCATTCATACTTAAGTTATGACTTAGAATCGGAGCATTCTGGAAAATGGCTTCTTGCCAGTCTGTACCTTCATTAAATATGGAAGGGTCTTGTAAATTCACAAAAGGTGCTGAGCCCGAATTGATGTAGGACTCATTAGAAATAACTGCGTATTCTCTGGCATTTAATAAATCTAGTTTATTTGAAATGGCTTGATTTCCGTAGTAAGTATCATATGAAATGGTTCCACCTTGTTTCTTAGAGCCAGTTTTAGTGGTCACAAGAACAACACCATTAGCGGCTCTTGCTCCATAAATAGCTGCTGATGCAGCATCTTTCAAAACACTAATATTTTCGATGTCATTCGGGTTCAAGAAATCCATTCCTTCCACGATGACCCCATCCACAACGTAAAGTGGATCACTATTCGTTATGGTTCCTGTTCCTCTTACTCTTACGGTAAGGGCACTTCCAGGTGAACCTGAGTTTTGTGTAATCTGTACGCCAGCAGTTCTCCCTTGAATGGCTTGTTCTATTCTCAGAACTGGTGTAGATGCAATTTCTTCAGCTGAAACGGTAGAAACCGCACCACTGATATTACTTCTTTTTTGGGTTCCATAGCCTACTACGACTACTTCATCCATAAGATTAGCATTTTCAGATAAAGTAACTTGAATTTCACTCAATCCATTCAAACTAATCTCTTGTTCTTGCATTCCTATGTAGGAAACGATAATCGATGTATTCTTATCCGAAACTTCGAGGCTGAAGCTTCCATCTATATCGGTAATTGTCCCTGTCGATGTTCCTTTTTCCAGGACATTGGCACCAATTAAGGTGATCCCTTCTGTGTCGAAAACGGTTCCTTTGATAGTATGTTGACTATACACAGAATCGAAAGTAAAGACAATAAGAATTATGAGAGTGATCTTAAGCAAGATCATCTTGTTTTTATTAAATACCATACTTAAAATAAGACTTCGTTGATAAAAATTCCCGGAATTGAAGCACTCAATTCCGGGACTATTCGCTATCTATTAACAATCATCTTTTTAATTCCGAAACTTGTAGGAGTATCGACTCTTACAAAGTATACGCCAGGGCTCATGCCTTGGACATTGATGATTCTTTCCATCTCATGATTTGAGATTGCATTTCTTGAAAGTAGTTGACCATTTACGTTAAGAATAGAAATGGTTTTGTCTTCGCTATTATTCCAGTTAATTCTAACGAAATCGTTAGAGACGTTCGGGTTAATAGAGAATAATGTTTCATTAAAACTTAAATCGTTCACACCGGAAGTTAACTCACAAGAGTTAAAAATGTAGCTCACTAAAACAGTATCTTTTTCTTCCATTAAAAGAACTCTATTAATGAATTCTCCAGTCGGATCTGTTATGTTACAATCACCTTCCGTTTCGAAAGATTCATATGCTCCAGAGTTTACAAATTTATATTCCACAATTGCAGAAGGTAATTCAACAGTTACCGTGTATATTCCATCACCATCTTCATCCGTCATCGGTGTTGCATCTGGAGACCAACCATTAATTAACTGACCAGATAAAAATACACCATTTTCTCCTACAGTCTCTGCATTCATATCAACAATAAAAGTTGCCATATATTTTTCTGCAGCATCAGAACAAGTTCCGTCTGTAGAACATTCTCCGAAACAAGTGCTGATCACTGTATCAACAAAAACAGAATCTAAAGATCTATCATTAAATTCACCAACAGCACAATCTTGACCCGCTATCTGCTCTTTACAATTCCAATCAGGTAAACAAATACCGTTAATGAAAGTATAAGCAGTTGTGAAACCTAATTCTCTTTCGATCGTAATAGAGTATATTCCGTCACCATCAGGATCTGTCATTGCAGGTAGATCACCATGTCCAAAATAAGCACCTCCAGCAACATAAACGCCTTCACTACTCACTTCTTCATTAGTCATATTTACATTCCAAGTAATATTTACTGATGCTCCACAATCGTAGCAGCTCTCATAACATACAGGTCCAACAGAAGTAGATCCAGAGACCGTAATAAAACGGTTAGTAAATGTTCCATCATCATTAATGGTTGTTTTAGTACAAACATCACTTCCATCGAATTGCTCACTACTTGTCCAATTATCAAGGGTGAATTTATATTCATAAGGGCCATTAGCAAGCGCTAAAGTAGTTATCCATATTCCATCTCCATCTTCATCTGTCATCGGATTAGATTCTCCAGACCAACCATTAAAATCACCACTTACATATACCGTCGTAAAAGTGTCAGTATAGTTATTCATATTCACCTCAAATGTAACGTCATTCGTGCCAGCTGATATAGGTGATATCTGAATGATATTATCAATGTAAGATGTATCATTCTTTCCTTCGGGAGCAACTCCGAAATCTGTAAAAAGTACTAACTGACCGTAAATATGCCCTGCTGCAGCTTCGAACGGATCTTCAATTCCAGGATTAGCAACATCAACACAAACCGTCTGCCAAGTGTTTATTTCTGTATTCTCAACCGTATTTAACCAAATTGGTCCTTCTGTCGAGCTAGCCTCAAGCTTGAAACCTATGTTTCCGATATGATCAAAATAGACATCAGCACAAATCTGCCCTCCATTCACTACATCAATAGGAATAGAAGGTGGAGGACTTGCATAAGCACCAGCCCATGTCATTGCTCCATCAGGCTTTACCAATTGGATAACATTCGGAGAATCATTAACATCAGTTGGATCTGGGTTAGCTACAATATGCGCCGTATCTCCGTCAATAGAACTTCCAAAATATTTATAATATGTTGTAGTTTCTGGAGTTTCCCAGTCAAAAATCACTCTCGTCATAACTGTCGCTGGAGAGTCACAACTTCCAAAAAAGTGAATAGGCAAAACGATATCACCTGGAACCACTTCAATAAAGCGGTTCGTAAATTCTCCATCAGTTACAGTACATGAACTTCCATCTGCAAGCGATTCGAAGTCACCCGAGTTAACAAACTTATACCTAACTGGACCAGCAGGCAAAGAAACAGTAACTTCCCAAACACCATCACCATCTTCATCTGTCATCGGTGTTGCATCTGCACTCCAATTATTGATAGAATCTCCAGCTAGAAACATACCACTTTCTCCAACAGTTAACTCATTCGCATCTACACGAAATGTAACGTTGCTGCTTCCATCTGAACCTTCATAGGTAATATTATCCAAGTAAGTAATTACATCCTCTGTTCCTGCAGCTAATAAGAAATCTGGAAAAAATACAATTGCATTATAGATATTCCCAGCTGCTGGTGCCATATTATCCTCTATAGAATTCGCATCATAATCAAAACATAGAGTCTCCCATTCGTTAACTTTAGTATTTGCAACTGTTGTGTTCCAATTATCAGTGTCAGTAGTTGACCCTTCTAATTTAACTGACAAAGTACCAATGTGATCAAAATATGCATCTATGCAAATTTTACCACCAGCTGTAGCATTTATAGGAGCTAGCAATTCCGTCGTTGAAACGGCCCCTGCCCATGTGTCGGAATTAGCAGCCCTTGTAAAAGCAAGAACGTTTTCTGAAGCATTTCCAGTCATATCTGGATTAGCAACTGTAGGAACAGGCTCGCCATCTAGAGAACTGGCAAAGTATTTAAAACCAAGTGAAGTCCCTTCGGTTTCATAATCATAAACTATTTGTGCATTTAGTTGCACGGCGCATATTATAGCGCAAAAAAGTAGAATTTTTCTCATACGTATCAATTTAATTTTCACATTCAGTAATTTATCCATTAATTATTAAGTCATTCAAGTACTTGACAAAATAATATGTCACAATATTAAGGAGAATATTTTATATTCACGGTTAATTTATCTACATCAACACTACATCATATAGTTTTCATGACATTTCGACAGATTTTCACAAATACGACGCAAATACTTAATATTCAATTTATTACACGAAATAACTCCTTCATTGTTTTATTAATATTTATACTACACACTTCATTATTACTTTCTCAACAAGAAATTAATGGAAATTACTTGATTCAGAATTATGATCGGATTCAACATCAATTTGGAACTCAAAATTGGGATATAGCAGAACTAGAAAATGGAAGTATTCTTATTGCAAACAACAGTGGTGTTTTAATTTTCAATGGCATTTCATGGAAAATTATTCCCTTACCTAATAAAAGTATCGTTCGATCCATCGCTACAACTCCTTACGATATGATCTTCGTAGGTGGTCAAGATGAAATTGGATTTCTAAAACCTGGCATCGATGGTAATCTAATTTTTCATTCTATTGCTGATAAAATACCTCCTAATTATAAACCATTAGAAGATATATGGGAAATCATATATCATGACGATGTTATTTATTTCAGATCTGTTAATAGAGTTTATGAATACAATCTAATCACGAAAAATGTCTCCGTCATTGATCCCGAACATCCACTCATCTCTATTTTATTCACAAATGACAAATTATATTACCATGATTTATTTAGAGGAATTGTGGAAGTACAAGACACGAACAAGCTTTTTCCGAACTCTGAATTCTTCATGTATAAACAACTGCTAGAAATTATACAGATCGAAAACGAGTATTTCTTCATTACTGAAACAAATGGAATATTTAAATTAGCCAATAATAAATTACGCCCTATTAACAAGGATCTCAATACCTCTCTTGTTCAATCAAGATTATTTAGTGCCTCTAAATTAAATAATAAAGAAATCGCACTAGGGACGCAATTTGATGGCATCCTCATTATCGATACAAACGGGAATGTTATCAATAGGATAAACAAAACGAACGGCCTTATTAATAACAATGTCCAAACCTTACTTCTCGATCATGGAAATAGATTATGGGCAGGGACCTCTAACGGTATTTCAGCCATTGAGATAAATAGCTCTATACGCAAATTGGAACCAGACGATAACAAAAGTAGTAGCTTCTATGATGTGCAACTGCATAAGGATAAGATCTACTTCGCGTCGAATTCAGGTGTTTTCAGTACTCCCCTCTTTACGACTGCTTCTACTCCCAAATATGAGTTCATAGAGAATAGTCAAGGGCAAGTTTGGGGATTAGATGTAATAGGTGATGAGCTCTTTATGGGGCATAACAATGGTGCGTATACCATAGAAAATAATATTGCTAGCAAAATGTCAGAGATACCTGGCGCTTGGAAATTTGTACCTACTTCGAATCCAAATTTCTTATATACTGGAACCTACACTGGCATTGACATCTATAAAAAAGATGCTGGGAAATGGTCATTTTATAAGAAATTAAGTGGATTTAGTGAATCTTCCAGAATCATGTTCACGGTACAGAAGAATGAATTATGGGTTTCTCACCCCTATCGTGGGGTTTATAAAATTACCCATGATGATAACTTCGAGGTTCAAGAAGTAAAAATTTACGATGAAAATGATGGATTACCTTCTAATTTGCTAAACTACATCTTCCATCTTGATGGTATTCCTTATGTAACAGGAAGTACTGGTGTATATCGGTATGATCGAATCTACGATCAATGGATCATCGATGAAGCCATTAATAACCTGCTGGGACCACAGAAAAACGTTCGACGATTAATTGAGATTAATGAAAATGCATTCTGGTTCATCTCCGAAGATGAAGTAGGAATAGTTTCTGGATTAAAAAGTGGGAATCTCAGTAAAAAACTATATCCAGAGCTTGTTGGGCAAACCGTAGGAGGCTTTGAAAATATATCTCTTGTCAATAGTTCATTGGCTTTTGTGTGCACAGACCGAAGTGTTCTGAAAGTTGACATGTCAAAAAACATTGAAGAAGAAATTCCAAAAATTGCCATCAATGAAGTTCGACTAACTGTACCTAAAGATAGTATGCTATTCGGTGGATATAGCACTGAAGAGCGCAAGCTAGTATTCAAACAAAAAGATGAAATAGAACTCAATTACAAACACAATGCCTTGCAATTCACCTTTAGCAATCCATATCATAATGAAAGAACAATGTATGCGGTAAAACTTGAGAAGAGTGAAGAAGGTGATTGGTCACATTGGTCAGAAGCGACCTCTAAAGAGTTTAACAATTTAAAATATGGGAACTATGTTTTCAGTGTTAAAACTAAAGACCAACTAAATGTAGAGAGCGATCCTGCAGTCTACACCTTCGAGATTCTGCCGCCGTGGTACCTTTCATTGTGGGCTAAAACAATATATAGCCTTTTAATCTTAATTGGATTAGCAAGTATCATCATCATTCCACAAAAAAAATACACCAAAGATAAAGAAGTGCTAATAGAAGCTAAGATTCAGTCTGATGAGGCGTTAGAAAAAGTGCGAACTGAAAAATTAAAGGCAGATATAGAATTTAAAAATGCCGAATTAGCTTCTTCTACTTTGCATTTAGTTCAAAAGAATGAAACCATTAATAAGATTCGGTCTGAACTAGAAGCGTTCAATAAAGATCTAAAGGATCGGAATTTGAAAAAAGAATTAAAAAAAGTTCTGTCTCTTGTGAATAGTGATGAACGTATGGAAGATGACTGGGAAAATTTTTCTGCTCATTTCGACCAAGTCCACACGAATTTCTTATCTCGACTCAGTAAGGAGTTTCCAGATATCACGCCTAAAGACCGTAAACTTTGCGCTTATTTAAGAATGAATCTCTCTACTAAGGAAATTGCACCTTTACTCCATATATCAGTTCGTGGTGTAGAGATCAGTCGATATCGATTAAGGAAGAAGCTTAATCTTGACAAAGAGCAAAATCTGAATGACTTCATGATTAATTTTTAGGAATATAAGTCCTCACTAATAGTTCAAAGTGAGCATTAATCTTGCTCCCATATCCACTTCGCAGTCCCACAAAAAAAAGTGGCAAATCAATTAAGATCTACCACTCTTATATTTTAATAAGGTTTACTTCTTATAAGCCATTAAACCACTCTTGGTACTTCTCCCCCATTATTGGTACTAATTTCTCTTCACCATTTAATGCAGCAATTAATCCAATGATCCAAAGCACAAATAATAAAATTCCTCCTACGATATATACGATCCAACCTAGCACTGGAATAATCGCGATGAAACTTACTACGATTAAAGATAGACCAAGCCCTAAAGCTTGTCTAATGTGAAATGAAGCATATGGTTGTTTGTCATTGTTGTTAATAACTAATGCTATTATTGTACCTATTAAGGTCATATATGATATGATTGCGATTGTTTTAGCATCCATTCCTGAGGATTGTGGTGCTGGTCCTGGCGCATTTTCTTGATTCTCCATTTTGTTTTTTAAGTTTTATGATTTATTAAAGATTTGTTTCTATTATATATTAGAAACTAAAAAAGCTTATTTCACTAAAACTATATCTTTTTTTCGAAAGAAACAACTTAGTTTATTAAAATTCAGTCAATAAGAAAATTGAAATTGTACATTTGTGCGCTAACTTCTATCTAAAAAAAGAATTTTAAGAGCATGATTAATCATACACAGGCACACATAGAGGAATTATGGATTCACTATATAGGAAATGCTTCGCAAGAAGAAGGAATCCAATATTGTAATCAAAGTATAGCTGTTCAGACGCAAGAAATAGATGAGTTGTTAAGACAGTATTTCTTTGAAAACTTTAAAGAGCCTGAATTTTTCGCCTTTGATTTCTATGATGGCAACATTGACCTAAATCCTGTGTACAATCATGCGAAGCAAATCTTTATGGAGCCAGAAACTCTGGGTGATCAATCAGTGAGTATTGTGAAATACCTCTATGAAAACTCGAAGCATCCTAATATAAAAGCTGGTGATGTTATGATAGCTTATGTGAAAGAGATTCTAATCGATGACGAACTTGTAGATGGTATCTGTATTTTCAAGTCAGAGAACAAACAGGCATTTCTTAACATTCAGAAAGTCGGACAGAAATATGAAGTCAATCAAAATGAAGGAATTAATCCAGGAAAGATTGATAAAGCTTGTATTATTTTCAATTCGGAAGAAAAAGATGGGTATAAAATATGTGCGCTAGACCACTCTAATAAATCAAAAGAAGCTCAGTTCTGGAAAGAGAAATTCCTAAACATCAAGCAAAGATCAGATGATTACCATCATACTAAAAATTACATTCAGGCAACGAAGGCTTTCGTTACTGAACGAATGCGACCACTTTATGAAATAGATAAAACACAGGAAGCTGAAATCATGAATCATTCTTTAGATTTTCTAAAAAATGAAGAGCAATTAGATCAAGCATCTTTCGATGAAAGAGTTTTCAAAAGCCCTGATGTTATTAACGAGTTCCAATTATTCAAGCTTGATTACCAGCAAGAGAACGGTGTAGAACTTGCAGATCAGTTTGCTGTGAATCCTGCTGCTGTTAAGAATCAATCAAAAGTTTTCAAAAGCATTCTTAAGCTAGACAAGAACTTCCATGTCTATGTTCATGGAAATAGAGACTTGATAGAAAAGGGAACTGATGCTGATGGTCGTAAATATTATAAACTATTCTACGAGGAAGAAAATTAGCGAATCAAAGTGACGTCGCCTGTTATGACTTCATTTTCAACTTCAGGATCTAAAAACTCTAATGTTGCATACCAGATGTAGACACCAGGGTCTAATAATTCACCATTGATGGTGCCATCCCAACCAGCATTTAAATCTTGCGGAGATAGGTTAGACCCAGAGTATACTTGATTCCCCCAACGGTCATAAATATTGAACTGTAATATGCTGCTTACAGAAAAAGCATTTCCTGCGAGGTTGAAAATATCGTTAACTCCGTCATCATTAGGAGAGAAAATATTGGGAGCAAAAAGTGGTCTAATATTTAAAAAATCAAGTGTCACATCATCTGAAACAACACAACCATCACTATCCATCACTGTCAGCGTATAAGTTGTTTCTGAAAATACAGTGACCGTTGGATCTAAACAACTATTCCCACCATCTGGACAAACAATCATATCTGCGGGTGACCAAGAAATCGTCACATCAACAGTAGAATTATGACTCCCATTTAGTTGGTAAGAATCACCTAAAAATTCAACGGTATCGTCTGGACCAGCGTCTACGTTAAGCTCTGTTGCACTTACAATACTCACAGTCCTTGTCACCTCGCATCCTTTACGATCAATTAATCCCACTTCATAATCGCCTATTTCTAGGTCCGAAAAAGTAGTTATGGATTCATAATTTCCACCCATAAAATTATAACTGTATTCTGGAAATCCACCACTTCCTATTATAGTAAATGATCCTTTCTGATCTTCGATACATCCTACATTTTGTTGGTTTACAATTTCTATCGTTACTTCTTCTACATCATCACAACAAGGTTCAACGGTGATCTGCTCTACTTCAGTAATCTTACATCCCAAATCAGAGGTTACTGATAAAACAACAAACTTTTCACCAAAAGTCAGATAAGTAATATCGAAAGGGCCAGCGCCTTCTCCTGTCTGAGGAACAGCATCTTCTCCAAAATTCCATTCATATTTTATAATGTTCCCAGCAACGTTTTCAGAATTATCTACCACCTCGAATAACTTATCACACTTTAATCCAGATACGGGATTAACGACATTATCTACAATGATGGAAAAATCTGGGTCCGGTCCTTGAAATTCAGCATCTCCACCAAAATCCAAGCTTATCCCAACCCCTGTTTCTGTAAAATTATTTATCAATAATCCATAAGCTTTTCCGGCTTCTTGAACAAGAGGGCTTAAGAAATTATCATCTCCTGCAGCACATCCAGGATCTTCTTGTACATCATTAGAACCAACTCGAAGACCCGTAGGTCCAATGCACGAACTGGCCATACATCTTACAACGGTTTTCCCACTAAAATCATCAATTCCATTAGGCAATTCATAGAGTACAAAATCTATATCATCATTAGCATTTAGTGGTGTAATTGCAAATGTTAAACTTCCATTATTCTCTGCTACCCATGTTGTCCAACTAGATTGGTTTTCACTATTCCCTATACCTACATCGAGACAAGAACCTGCTCCTTCATCAGCATCCATTCCACCTCCCGATAGGGTTTGTACAACGAAACCTGTTTTGTCGCACAAGACGGCTGCTGTTTCTGCATCTTGTCCCGGTTCGATCGGTGGGTTGTAATTATTCACACAGATCTGAAATGACCCTACATTGCCTCCGGCGGCTCCCACTCTAATTAAGTATGTAGCACCAACAACTAATTCTGACTTAAATAAGTTAGCAACATCATCACCAACGTCAACTGCAACACATCTTAGAACAGTCAAAGGAGAATCGCTACATGACCCATCCAAAAGAACGACTCTAGGCCTGGTTAAACTTCCTCCGTTATCTCCATTGACAACGATGTTAACTGCCTGCCCTACTGCGGTAAATTTAAACCATAAATCATTCTGAACACCCTCGAAGCATCCTGTCGTTTCAAATTCTGAGCCACCAGCATTAACCGTTGAGAACTCTGTACTAGCTGAACAATATGCAAGTGGATTTACTATTTCGAAGGCAGAAGCGCAATTCACATTCGAAGATTGGCCCCAAGAAGTAAGGACGAAAATATTAAATAGTACAAAAAGTAAAGCTCTATACATATGTTCTTATTGACCCAATGCAGCAGAAATATCCTTCACATTCATTTTAGCTGAAAAGTTCTTCTTAATGGTGAATTCTGTAAACTGTTTATTTGTTTCGAATCCATATCCATAGGACGTGTCTCCTTTTTCGGGCTGGGTTATTCTCACAAATTTATCCGTATAAATATATTCATTCTTTTCATCCCAAATCAATTCTGAAGTCTCTAATTTTTCATTTTCCGTATTATACAGAACTACACTATCTCTAACTGTCACCAAATTCTCTCGCTCTACTCGCTCTAAATACTTAGCATCTAGCCAGCTTAATGGCACTTGATTTTCATCCATAAACTCTACATGAACACCATCTGTGAAGACGTCTTTAGGATCCTTAGGACCAACATGTCTTTCCAATTTCGGTCCATTTACTTTTAATCTAATTTTAGCAGAATCACTATAGATGACATGCACATCTGTTGCATGCTCGATGTCTGTATCGATGGTTTCAAACAAGGCATTTACTTCTTCTAAATCATTAGAACAAGCAAAAAACAACACCATACTTAGCACAAAAATTACTCTCATCTATCTTAATAACGTTAAATCACCGCTTACTGTTACTGGGTCGCCATCTGGTCTTGAAATATATCTAATTTCTGCAAACCAAGTATATACTCCTTGTTCTGCAAGAACGCCGTTTACACTTCCATCCCATCCGCCAGTTTCATCATTAGGTAACAAATTCGACCCCGAATATACCATGTTTCCCCATCGATCAAAAATTACAAGTTTTTCAATACTTTCGACAATCGTTGGATCTGACAGAATACTGAAATAATCGTTAACTCCATCGTCATTAGGAGAAAAAATATTAGGCATGTAAATGTCCGTATTTTCTACTACAATAACCCTTACTTCATCTATTGCCGAACAACCTAATTCATCGAATACCGTCATCGTATAAGTCGTCGTTATTTCTGGATTGATCTGAGGACTTAGGCAATTAAGAGTTCCATCTGGACACATAATGCCATTCGGTGGAGACCAGGAGACTGTAACATTGCCTATTCCATTATGACTGCCGCTTAAGGTATCAAAAGGCTCACTGCCATTGATGGTTACATCGTCACCTGCATTAGCAATAAATCCAGGTATAGAGTTTATGGTCAATGTAAGATTCTGCACACAATTAAAGCGGTCTTGAATTCCTATGACATAATCACCCGGAGCTAGATTCTCGAATATGCTATCATCAGAAAAACTTCCATTGTCAATGTTATACTGATAATCTGGAAACCCACCCAAACCTGATACGGAAACGTAAGATCCCAATGCACCATTACAATAATCATCTCTTATACTATCTATCTGAACTGCTAAATCACTAGAAGTACATACGTCTGGAACAAAAATCGTAATCATATCAGACTTTACACAACCATTTTCATCTGTAATCGTGACGTTAAAGTCTGTTGTTTCTGTAACAGTAATGGTTGGATTCAAGCAGTTCGTACTTCCATCTGCACAGATCACAAATTCACTCGGTTCCCAAATAATCTCATTAATTCCTACAGCATCAGTTGTAACCAATGGTGTAGCAGGGTTCCCTGGAAATGACAATGAAATATCATCTCCTGCGTCAATGTTGAAATCCGGAACTTCTGTAATATCCACTACCGTTCCGAACTCACAATTAAAAGCATCTCTGACAACGATGAAGTAACTCCCAGAAGGTAAATCTTCAAATACTGGATTCGAGGTATACCCTTCATCGTTGATATTATATTCATAATCAGGGACACCATCAGTACCAGAAACTGCAATATATCCTGTACTTAATCCGGAACAGGTCACAGATCTAATACTGTCTATACTTATTCCTAAGCTAGAACTCGAGCACAGATCGACCGAAATGTTTATTTCATCAGAGGCACTACAACCATTAGCATCAGTTACTGTAACTGTATAGGTTATCTCGAAAAGATCGATGGGAAGCCTTATACTAGGATTCAAGCAATTAGTACTTCCATCTGAACAGCTAAGTCCGAGATCTTCTGGTGACCACGTTACCGTGACATCACCCATTGCATCTGTAATTGCACTTAAGTCTACGACCTCTAATGGATCAGTTAAAACGATATCTTCTCCCGCATCAACCGTAAAATCTGCTCCTTCTATAATGGTAAATGTTGTATCCTTCATGCAAGCTCCACCTATACTTCTAATTCCTATCGTATGGTCTCCAAGTGTCAAATTCTCAAAAATTGCAGTTGGTTGAAAGGGGCCTCCGTCTATATTATATTCAAAAGGTTCACACGCTGCACTAGGACTAACAGCTAAGTAACCATCAGCTGCTCCGCCACATCCAATATGCCCTATGCTATCCAGTTCCAATGTTAAAGAATCAAGATATCCACAAGCTATTAAATCTACATCCTTGGTAACATAAACTTGGCAGCCTAATTCAGTTGTAATTTTTAGAGTTATTGATTTGCTTCCATATTCATCATACGATATATTAAATGGACCAGGACCAGTCCCTTCTTCAGGTGTTGCTCCTTGTCCAAAATCCCATTCGTAGTCTGTAATATTAGATACGTTGTCAAAACTTTCATCTTCTATAATAAGTCCCGATCCACATTCATCTATTGCTACTTGAAAATCCGCCTGAGGTCCTTCAAACTCACCAGTTCCTCCAAACTCTATATTGAATCCAGAGTCACTATCACTAAAATTATTAATAATAAGGACATAACTTTTGCCAACTTCCATATTTATAAACTGAGCAAAACCATCCTCACCTATTTCACAATTAGAATCTTCCTCAAGATCAACAGAGGTGAGATCAAGCCCAGTAGTTGCTCCGCAAGAAGTTACTTGCCCGGTACTACTATCTTCACCACCATCAGATGCAACACATCTCAGTAAGGTTTTCTCACAATTCTCTAACCCATTTGTTAATTCATATAATGCGAAATCATAATCATCAAACTTTAAAGTAGGTGAGATTTCAAACGTTAGACTTCCAGCTACAGCGCATCGGAATTTGAACCAACTAGAATTATTTTCACCCACAAGTAAGCACGCATCATCGGCTTCCGAACCATCAAGTCCCTCTCCTTCTACGTACTGCACTACAAATGGCTCTTTATTGCACAAAATTGCGGCTGTTCCACAATCTTTACCAGGAACAACTGGAGAATTATAACCTTGAGTACAAATCTTAAATACTCCATCACCTGCATTTCTCCTTGAATCTACAACAATATAGTATCGTTCTCCAATACTTAATCCATCAAAAAAAATCTGATTCAAGTGAGCTCCTCTACCATCCTCTATACATGCACCTGTTTCAGTAATATTGCCACAATCATCTCCTTTAAGAAGTACAATTTTTACATCTTCCAAGTTGTCTTCTTGAAAAGTCCCATCCACAGAAATATTGATAGAAACAGATCTAGCTACAAAAGTGAACCAAAGATCATTGTAGACATCTCCCCAGCAGGCGGGTACTGTTAATCCAGATGAACCGACATCTTCACTACTAAATTCTGTATCTCCAGAACAATAGTTACTTGGATCAACGATCTCGAAAGCGCTCGCACAATCCACATTCGTAGACTGTCCCTGTAATAAATACATTGACATAAAGAAAACGACAATAACTAACGAGCCTTTTTTCATTGGTTCCTGTTCTTTTATCTTAAGACACTAATTGTACATCAATTCCGCGCTTATTATTGCATATTATTCAAAATTAATACCAAATCAAAGTAATTTTTAAAGTTATCACAGCTTAACCAAGACTTAATTGATTAATATTTTAATTTCGTAATATGTTATATTTAGTACCTACACCTATTGGAAATTTAGGAGATGCTACACCTCGGAGTATTGAAATTCTCCAAGATGTTCAGCTGATCCTTGCTGAAGATACTAGGAATACCGGCAAGCTGCTGAAATTATTAGCTATCGAAAATAGGATGAAGGCATTTCATGCGCATAACGAGCATAATCAGATAGATTATGTCATCCAACTCTTATCATCTGGACAGGACGTAGCCATGGTGACGGATGCAGGTACACCAGGGATTTCGGATCCGGGATATTTATTAGTCAATGCATGTCATGAAAATAACATTCAGGTAAGTTGTCTTCCAGGGCCTACTGCATTTGTTCCCGCTTTAGCCGCATCAGGACTACCATCAGATAAATTTTATTTCGAGGGATTCTTGCCTCAGAAAAAAGGCCGTCAGACTAGATGGAAGTTTCTTTCTGAGCTGGAATACACCTTCATTCTATACGAATCGCCATATCGTGTTATTAAGTGCCTCAAAGAAATCGTAGAATTCTGTGGTGAAGAGCGAAAAATCTGCTTTGCAAGAGAAATATCTAAACTGCATGAGGAAATAAAGCAAGGTACAGCTAAGGCAATATTAGAAGATTTCGAAAACAGACCAAGTATAAAAGGTGAATTCGTTATCATTGTATCAGGAAAATAAAGGCAATTCATCGAAAAAATATCCAAGCTCATCAGAAACATGGAATTTTTTCTTTTCATTGTCGGATTAATATAGATAAAAACAATCGATGAACATACTCTCTATTCAAGATGTGGTAAAACGCTACCACAATCATACTGCTGTAGACCATGTCAGTTTCGACATTCCGAAAGGCAAGATTTTCGGACTACTAGGACCTAACGGTGCTGGTAAAACTTCCTTAATTAGAATTATCACAACCATAACAAGACCAGATTCAGGTCAGGTACTTTTAGATGGTGCACCATTAAGTAAGAGGACACCCGAAGAAATCGGATACATGCCAGAAGAACGAGGTCTATATAAGAAAATGAAGGTGGGAGAACATCTGAAATACTTAGGTCGGCTTAAAGGGCTTTCAGAAAAAGAAGTGAAGACGAAGATGGATTATTGGATGGAGCGATTCGAAATCACAAATTGGTATAAGAAAAAAATAGAGGAGCTTTCTAAAGGAATGCAGCAAAAAATCCAATTTATCGCTACTGTTCTCCATGATCCTAAGCTATTAATTCTAGATGAGCCGTTTTCTGGATTAGACCCTGTAAATACGAATCTCATTAAAGATGAAATAGATCGTCTGAACAAGCAAGGAACTAGCATTATTTTCTCTACTCATAGAATGGAACAAGTAGAAGAAATATGTGAACGAATCGTATTGATTAATCAAGGTAAGAAAATCCTAGAAGGTCAAGTTTCAGATATAAAAAACCAGTTTAAAGAAAATTTATACAAGATTAAGTTTGATGGAGAAATTTCTCAGGAAGTAGCCCAGAGATATCAAATGGTAGCAGATAGAGATGGTCATCTTTTCAGTCTCAATGAAGGACAAACCAGCAATGATCTGTTAAGAGAATTGCTCGCAGCAAACATCACCATCCACGCTTTCGAAGAAAAACTTCCGAGCGTTAATGAAATCTTCATCAATCTTGTCAACGAATCTAAACTACAAACCAATGGATAAAATTCTACTAATTTTTAAACGTGAATACTTAACGCGCGTATTTAAGAAGTCTTTCTTATTAACGACGTTACTGACACCGCTTGCAATTTTTGTCTTGGTTTTAGTACTTGGAACCATCATGACTTATGATTCGGACGATGCGCAAACGGTGCTCGTTTCAGATCCAGGAAATATATTGAATGGTGATATGAACGGTAGCAATACGATATCGTATCAATTTTCCGATAAAGATTTAGAGCAAATCAAGGGTGAATATTCTAAAAATGGCGAATTTGCGGGTATTCTCTATGTCCCTGAAATTTCTGACTTATCAAATAGGAATCATACCATATTCTACTACTCTGATGAAAAACTGAGTATTGATGTAAATCGAACGATCTCTCGTAGTGTGCGATCGAAAATCAAAGATTATAAGATAGTACAGCTGGGCATCGATCCATCTCAACTTGACAAATTAAATACAGACATTACACTGGATCCTGAACCCATTTCAGCAGATGTGGAGGATAGTACTTCAGACTCTACCTTTGTAAGAGCCATCTTAGGTGGAGCGATGGGTTACATTATGTTCTTTATCATTATTATATACGGCATGATGGTTATGAGAAGTGTTATGGAAGAAAAAATAAATCGTATTGTAGAAATTATGATTTCTTCGGTGAAGCCCTTTCAGATGATGTTAGGTAAAATTCTAGGAGTTGGAGCAGTGGGGCTTACACAGATTATTATATGGACTGTTCTTATCATGGTGCTTTCGACCGTTGCGTATAGCATACTTGGCATAGATCCTCAAGAAATGTCAGAATTAGCCGCTAATGGAGCTAATTTACCAGCAGAAATGGAGAATAGTACCGCTGCTGAGATATCAAATATTTTTGTGGAGTTAGGTAAAGTGAATTGGCTTATGATCATTCCTTTGTTTATTATCTATTTCATAGGAGGATACATCATCTATACCTCTTTGTTTGCGGCTGTTGGATCTGCAATAGGTGATGATTTAAATGAAGGAAATTCTCTGACGATGCCTTTAATGATGCCAATAATATTAGCGGTTTATATCATGTTCAAAGCGGTAGAATCACCTAATAGTAGTTTGGCCGTGTGGTCATCTATGATTCCGTTTTTATCTCCGATCGTGATGCCTGCAAGACTAGCAGCAGATATTCCATTCTGGCAAATTGCTTTGTCAGTTGCACTTCTTGCACTTTTCTGCTTCTTCTCTGTATGGATTGCAGCAAGAATATACAGAGTGGGAATTCTACTTTATGGAAAGAAAGCGAGTATAAAAGAAATCGGAAAGTGGATATTTACAAAGTAAATATATTGCTTTTCTAACTCCTCGATAGGGTAAAATAGTATAACGTAAAAGAGCGCTGGAAGTGAATTTCCAGCGCTCTTTTTATATCTCTAATCGATGCTTGAATGATCTGAGTTCATTTAACCATAAATGACCTTCAAAAAATTTGCACGATGTTCAGCTCAAGATTATTGTTGAGGAATTCTCAATACTTGACCAGGGTAAATCTTATCAGGATGATCTAACATTGGCTTATTAGCTTCGAAGATCGAATTGTATTTCATCGGATCACCATACTGAGCCTTAGAAATTTTAGATAATGTATCTCCTGATTGTACTGTATAGAATTTAGCTTCTGGCTCTGGATTTGTAACTGTGATTCTATCTTCCACACATCCTACTCCTTCACAATTTCCTAGTGCCAAAATAATTTTTTCTCTATCTGCATTTGTTGCTGTTTCACCAGAAATAACAATTTGTTCAGCCATTTCTAGATTTAAACCATTTACTGGTATACCTAGACGTGTGATTTCAGATTTCATTGCATCTAACTTAGATACTTCAGCAGATTTTACTGCTTCTTCTACTTTTGGCTCAGATTTACCTGTTAATTTTTTTCCAGCCTTCTTTAAAAACGAAAATAATCCCATTGAATTTTAAATTTTGATTTGATAAAGTAAGTCAATTTCTTTTCCTACTTCCTTGTTAATTAATATAATACATTTTATGCAACGTTAATTATCGTTATGAAAGTTCATTCAGATGGGAGAGAAATTTTACATTTTGTCATTTCGACACAAACTAATAGGATTATTGGGCTTTAAACCCACATAAAAGGCAATCATTTCTAGTTACTGAGCAATCCTATTCTAAACTTTGATTAATACCACTTCAGTTCATTCGTTTCTATCTGATACAGGACGAGGTCTTTAATTTTCAATGCTTCCTCATATTTTACATATGGAATAAGAACAGAACCAGCGGCTGTAAACATTCTAATATTGGCAAGGTTCCTTCTCCACTGGAAAGGAGATTGATGAATCTGAACATTCTGAATTTTATACAATTGGACTAGATTATTCTTATTCTCAAAAATTCCGTGGTGGGTATAAATTAGATCATCATTGATTCTAAAAGCCCACTTTCTATAAGCGAACCAAGTTGTAATACTGAAATAAGGAATCGCTAAAAGGATGAAGTAGGATTCTGGTCTATTCGTAATATAAAACACCATCCCAAAGATGATAACCCATGGTAGGATGCCGATATATGCCAGATTTCTATATAGATATAAAACACTTATCTTATGCGTTTCTAATTCAGAATAATTATTCTTATCTCTAAATAGATATTTAACGATCTCATTAATCTTTGATAGATTTATTCCTGGTACTTTTATGGATTTCTTAGACGATACCGCTATTGAGGAAGCTTGTTTTAATTGCAAATGATGAATCTTGAAAATTCGCTTCAGTGGATTATTAACCCATTTAATTTGTTGGATCTTATAGTCAAGTGCCGCATACTCCTTTCTGTTCAATAATCCAGATTGAATTTTAAATCCCTTATCCGTCCTAAACATTTTGAATTCATAATAGGTAAGGATTGTTCTTATGGCCGTACCTAGAATAATTAGGATTAATAAGATAAAAACTAAAGATAAGATGATCACAACGCCACTTTCAATTAAGGCCGTTGCAGATTCTTTATTGATCCAATCAAGATCAAATCCAGCATCTGACAATTCTCCCATGCCCCAGAGTGCAAAGAAAAATAAAAGAACTAACGTACGAAGATGATTCTGTGTTAATCCAACAATAAACAAATCTTTGAGATCCAAACTAAATATTGTTTTCAACTCTTCCTTAATAGGAAGGTCTTCTGCTTGTTCAGAAGGTTCAACTACTTCTATTTCAGTTTTTCTTTCTAAAATTAAGGTTCGTAGTTCTTCAGCTAGATTTTTCTGAATAGCATTAAAAGAGAACTCATTCTTAGCCGAACCGGCTGTATCTACTTCGATTCTAACAACATCAAAAATCTGATGCAATAACCCTTGCTCAAAGTTAAGTGTCTGAATCCTTTCAAAAGGGATATTCAATTTTGACTTCTTAAATACGCCCTTTTCTATAAATAGCTCGTCACCTTGTACTTTAAATGAAAATCTGAGATAAGAAGCAATGGCAAAGATTAATGCTGAAACGGCAACAACTATCACTGAAATCAGAATTAAGTTAGAAACATTTCCTGATCGCTGACCTATAAATACAGCAATTATTGCAGGCCAGAATTGCCTAATAATATTAATAAAATATTTATAGATTAATAAGATAATGGCGACCGGTGATTGCCTTGTAGGCTCTGCAAACAGATTACTCATCCGTCTTTATTTTCTCTAATATAAATTCTTTAAGATCTGATGCCTGATCTAATAGTAATCCTGGAATACTGACATCACTAGCACTACCTCCTGCAGTAAATATTTTCAGTTTGGCCAATCCAAAGTAGCGATCTAAAACACCTTGGCTCACCTCACAATGCTGCACTCTATTAAAGGGGACTGTTGTTATACTTCTCCACAACCATCCAGATTTATAAGTGATGTCTGCTTCTCTGAACCCATATGCTTTATAGGAAAATGATTTATATGCGAATAAAAACTGAAGAACAAATAATGCTAGTAAGCCCACCAGCATCCATTGGAAATTATTCTGAAACCATTGCTTATCAATAACGGTCCATAGGTATACTAATAATACGATGCTAATAATGAAAACCAACAAAGAATTTAGTAATAAAATATTCAAATACTTGCGCTCTAGTGGCACATAGTTTAATTCACCCAATGAGGGAATTTCTTCTAATTGAATTTGAACATTTGAAAACCCATCCATATTATGAGGATTTTAATTCTTCCCAATATTCTGCAGCTCTTCTTGTATGAGGAATACAAATAGATCCTCCGACTAAATTAGCAATTGAAAAAACTTCGTATAATTCTTCTGTGGTTACTCCTATTTCATAACACGTTCCAAGATGATACTTAATACAATCATCACATCTTAGCACCATGGAAGCAACGAGTCCCATCAGTTCCTTAGTTTTCACAGGAAGTGCACCCTCAGCATAAGCTTGGTGATCTAAAGAAAAAAATCTTTTAAGCGTTTTGTTCTCTTTTTCAAGAATGACATCGTTCATCTTTTCCCGATAATCATTGAATTCTTTAACTAATGACATATTAAATTGTATTTCTATTTCTTACACGCCAGATCGAAATAATCATTCTAAATGGCAAAATAAAAGTTGTTATCAATGCTCCGACTCCGAAAAATATCATTTCAGATCGGATATATTTAGAAAGTGGAATTTGCTTGCTTGTCGTTAAATGAGATACCATACTGTAAGTACCTTCTTCATCTAATTGATTCTGAAATTCTGATAGACCATCCATTAGATATATAAATAATGGTATGGCCAGAAATACGAAAATGATCTTAAGTGGAGCAAATCTTGCAAATGGTGTGTATCTCAGTAAAAATATATAACGAATCAGTGTAAAGAAAGTAGCTATAGCTACTACGTTATATGTTAAATACTGAAAATTAGGCACATTTTTAAAGATTGGAACCAATACGATTGCAACTAGAACACCTGTTATAATCAATGATACTAATTCAATCTGCCACGCTATTTTCTTTAATCCCATAGGATGCGAAATTAAGTATTAACCTTTATAAAGTTAAGTATTAAGATGTTTATTTAGTCAAGGAGGTATAACCCGCTTACTAGATAATTGGGAAAATGTCATTTATAATGAAATGAAGTTAGAGCGCTTCGTTCATTTAAAACATTCATATTTTATTTCATCACTAATAAATGATACAACAACTTGACTTTCAATATTTTAATGCAATTTACAGGTAGCAATTGCAAAGATAGCAATGGTCTTTTCTGTATGCTAAGAGATTAGTTAATAAAGGATATCATTTACTAAATCCAAATGGTATAAACATATACTACTTTTAAAAGAGCTTAGCACAAATTCCTGTTATCTCAATTTTTATAAAATCTGAGCTAAGATTATGATTACCTAGCTTTCGTAGACTAATAGCTAAATATAACAATAGTCTCTAGAGGAAAGCAATTTTATTACATTAACCAATAACTTATGAATCAATGAAAAAATATCTATTCTTCTTAACACTGTTTTCATCCATTTTCACGCTACCTTATCAGTCAAGTGCTCAGGAAACATTCGCAAATTTTGAAGTATTAAATCGAGTCTTATTGGTTAATTATGCGGAATCCATTGACCAAAATGTAAAGATGGAAATACTGAAGCTTTACAAGGGCATGAGGAAAAAAGTTGATGGATTAGAATGGGTACACGTGGCCGACTTAAAAGAATCTTCACAAGGTTTTGATCAAGCGATAACATTCACCTTCGCATCAGTAGCTGGTTATGAACTGTTTGAAAAACATCCGGATCACAAGCGCATTCAGGAACTTTCTTCTGGGAACATTAAAGACGTTGAATCCTATGAATATTGGGAGAAAATAGAGTAGCAAGCTAAAATAAAACACTAGCACATTTGTTCAGGAGCGTTTAGTATCCCATACTTGCTGAACGCTCCATTTCTAATACCAAAATCTTTCACATTTCAAGATGGGCTATCTTAGCCCTACCCTTTATCCAAGTAATGCTTTATCCCTTCTAATACTCCCACAGAGAAAGGGTTCTCAGCAAAATATATTCCTTTAGACTTTTTCAAAAACTCAAGTTCTGGACTGTAATTAGAAACAACTATTCCCCTAGCTTTCCCCTTAAGCATATCTATATCGTTTCCACCATTTCCAGCAGTAATAAAGTTATTATAAGGCATTTTCCATTTATGTGCAAGATATTTAATAGCATTTCCTTTACTAGCTCTGATGGGCAAAAAATCTAATAACTTATTATCGGTCAACAATACATTCGCTTTTAATTTGTTATCATCTAAGAGTTTATGAATCATTGCATAATCATCGCTAGTAAAATCATCTTCCACATAATAACTAAGCTTGAATTTCGACTGTGCATCTTCTTCCTGAAGCTCAAGTTTCGGTAAATGCTTCATTACATCAAAGATTTTCTCTCTTTTCCATTGGTAAGAAATATTCTTATTATAACCAAGATCTTCGAGAAAATCATTTGTGTAATATAACTTAGAGCCCGCAGAACATATAACAATATCTGGATCTGGTAGATTATGCTTACCCATAGCCTCTAAAGTCAAGCGCTTGTTCCTTCCCGTTGCAATTCCAAATGCAAACCTATCTTTATTTTCTTCAATCCATTCTGTGAATTCATCTAACTCTCTTTGCGGCTCTTCATCTATCAACGTACCATCAAGATCACTTATAATGTAAATCTTCGAATCGTATAATCTCCGACCAATATTTATCTGATGTGTTTTATTAATCTTTTTTATTTCCTCTAAATAGGTATCGGTGTGAGCTTCCCATGAATAATACTTGTTCACTCCCTTTATTCCATTAGCAGAATAAGTTTCCCAAGTTTTGTTATTGGTTATTATTTCCTTGATCGCTTTAGCTATTTCTTCTGGCGAATTGACATTGACCAATTTCCCATTTTCACACTTAGTTAATATTTCTTTAGGTCCACCATAAGGAGACGCTATAACAGGAAGCCCACATGCAGCAGCTTCTACTGTTGTTAATCCGAAGTTCTCCCCTGGATTAGCATTGACAAAAACCCCTTTTTTTCTTGCTGCAATTCTATAAATCTCAGGAATCTCGAGCATCGGATCATTCTTTTTAGGAATTGCTAATTTTCCATAGAGATCATACTTATCCATTAACAAGAGTAGTGATGTAAGAATATTTTGTTCATCTTCTGGCATTAAGCTAATGTCTTTCCTCACACCTGCAAAAATCGCAAGGTTAGCCATAGATTTCAGTTCTTCATCATTCCCATAAGCTTCTATAATTGTAGAGAAATTCTTCCGCGCATCTGGTCTTCCGATAGATAAAATTAATGGTTTATTCGAATCAAACAAAAAGCGATCAATCTCTCTGTTGATCTTATATAATACCTGCTCTTGTTCTATAGATATATCAAAAGAAGGCATCTCTTGACGATAAAAAGGATAGAAAAGATCTTGATTTGTTCCTGGTGGTATAACTTTAAAATTGGCTTGTTCGAATCCTTCATACCCTTTATATTGCTGGTCAATTTCATGTTGAGTACTCGTTATCACTAATTCAGCATTCCTTATTGCAGCTTCTTCTGCATTGATTCGGTTTTCCATATTATAGACTTCCTCTATTCTTTTCTCAGACATGCCTTCCTCCAACAGATGTTCCTTCTTTTTTCGCCCCAAAGAATGACCAGTACTAATTAGCTTAATTTCAAAAAACTTACTTATTTCTACTGCGATGTATCCTCCGTCGGCATAATGTCCGTGCACAATGTCAGGAATATCATCTTGTTCATTATTGAATCGAATCGTATTATCTACGAATTCTTCCATGTAATTCCAAAGCGTTTCCTTCTTCCGGTAAGTCTTTCCACCACAAGGAATTCGAACTATTCTAGCCTTATCATTTATTACTTCTATATCCTTAGAGTAATCAGGTGATACACGTTTATCTGTTATCTTGCGAGTGAACAGATCCACTTTTCTAACACTTTCCTTTCTTGATAATGCTTCTACAAGTTCTAGTAGATATTTCACTTGTCCACCGGTGTCATTATCCCGTCCAATTTCTGGATTCTCATATCTAATTAAGCCATGCGGACTATAAAGTTGTATATAAAACTGTTTCATTATTCTTAATTGATTTAAAATATAATAACTAAATTTTCTTAGTTAAGTGATTATTCCTCTAGTTTTGTCATTTACTTTTATTGTAAACTCAGAAATATGTATACAGGTTCGGGATTTAGAGATTGGGAAATAGGAGATGTAGATGTTTTTATACATGAGGGTAAGTATCATCTATTCCATTTAATAATTCCTAACCATGATTATATTGCGCATGCAGTTTCTGATGATGGCATACAATGGAAAAGGGTGAACAATGCATTATTTGTAGGGCATCCAGGAGAATGGGATGATGACATGTTATGGACCATGCATGTATCAAAAAATGAAGATAAATTTAGGATGTATTACACAGGTTTACATCAAAAAGATAGGGGAGTAATTCAAAAAATAGGAATTGCAGAATCTGAGGATTTAATCACTTGGAATAAAATCAAACCTAACAACTTCCCCATAAAATCAGAAGGCCCATATTACGAAGGTATTGATAATAATCCTAGGGAATGGCTAAGTTTCAGAGATCCATTCCACTACGAACATAACGGAGAAGAATATTTATTAATCTGTGCGAGATCAAGTTTCGGACCAACATCGAGGAGAGGATGTGTTGCTTTGTTAAAGCTTGAAAACGAAAAGTATGAAATGATGCCTCCTATTCTTTACCCGATGGTTTATGATGATGTGGAGTGCCCCTGTGTATTTGATCTGAATGGTCGATCATATATTATAGGCTCTATAAGGGAAGATATTAAAGTTAGATATTGGTATGCAGATAAGTTTTTAGATGAATACAATAATTTCAGATCTGATGTTCTTCTTCCTCAAGGTAACTATGCTGCAAGAATTGTAAGGGATGGTGAACATCTATTAATTTATAATTTTTTCTTTAAAGGAGGATCTGTAGATGAATTAAGAGTGCTTCCACCGCCGAAACAGTTAGATGTCAATAAAGATGGTCAGTTGTTACTTCGCAGTTTCTATCGCTGGGATCAAATGATTATAAGCCAACTCCATCAAAATGAATTTCCGTATCTAGAAACGATGCTTTCTAATCCTACATCTAAAATTGACATTCATCAAGATGGATGTATTATAGGAGCCCGAAGCGGGTATGAAATCTTTACGTTTAAGAAACCATCCAATTCGTTTATTTGGGAAGGGAAGTTATCTGTTATTGGTATGGGAAAATTTGGGTTGGTAAGTGATATTGATAAAGATGGAAATGGGTACTACTATTCTTTTGATATCACTCATGGATTAGTTCAAATTCGAGCTTGGGGATTTAATGAAGAAAATGTGCAGCAGAACTTTATATTTAATAATATCCAGTCTAATATATTCAAATTAGAAAATCCAGATGAAATCAATTTTCGGCTAATTCGATATGGAAATTATATTGAACTAAGTATTGAGAATATTGTAAAACTAACCTTGATCGATTATACCTATAGTGGAGAGCATATTGGCTTATATTCAGCATCTTCTGAAATAGAGCTTAAAGAATCTATATTTAAAAATCTACCTGATGCTGTAAGTGAATATGCATCACAGGAAAACGAATCGTAAATTGTATTAAGATATCGGATGGCAATCAATCAACTAATTAGATGAAGGATTCACATCACCTCTAGATCTCAGGTCATCCTCTACTAGGTTTTTTAACGCTATTACCATCTGTTTCAAATCACTAATTTCTTTATTTTGAGATTGAATAATATCTTGTTGTTCTTGAATTCCTTTGACAAGTAATGGGATCAAAGCATCATTTCTGACTCCCCATGGATCGGTATTTGCATTTTCACCTCCTTGATAAGCGGCATTTGGAAAAACTTCATATAGTTCTTGTGCAATAAAACCAGTTTGTAATTTACTATTGTTTGTATCAGATTTCCAATAATAATCTCTAACGGTAATTTTCATTAATTCATCAATACCATAATTTGTATTCATTATTTCTTTCTTAAGTCTTCTGTCTGATGTTGTTGAAAAAAATACAGAGTTAGATGATGTTTGCTGTATTCTTCCTAATATAGCGTTATCAGGACTTTCAAATCTAAGTAGTTCAGAAATATTATTTGAATTAGCACCAGGAACACCTGCCCGAATTAAAAGACCATTGTATCTATTATTATCTGCTGTAGCTAAGTTTTCTATAGTAGAGACAAAATTCCCTGTTCCAGGAAGATTGGTAGATACTTTAGATGTTCCATTAACATGAATCGTCTGGTCAGGAGTTAGTGTATTAATACCTAGATTACCATCTTGGGTAAGCAACATTCTATTAAGGTCATTATGTTTCCACTGAAGATGACCATCAGAATTCCGTCTTCTTATGGTCCAATGAGCAGTTGCATTATTCGTATTTCCTGCAAGTTGAATAATTGCATCTTGAATATAAGATTCTATCATGATGTTAGCGATACCGGTGTTATCTACTACATGTAAATCTGCTAACGCGAATGAGGAACCTTCCACTTTCCCGATTCTCACTGGTCTCCCAAAATAGTTATGAGTACTTCCAAATCCATAACTAAAATAATTACCATCACTCCATAATGCCTCATCCCCATTAATACTTAGTGCAACTCCACTTGAGATTCCTTTGTTGATATCTAAACCTCCAAAATTCTCTTGAATGCCATAGATCCTTAATAATTTATTATCAAACTCTCCATAAATAAGGGGATCGGGGTGCGATGAATTCTCTATGTATAATTTATTATTTCCTAATTCCGAATCTCCAGCTTGGTAACCAATAAAAACATTACCTGAACTGCTAGAATTAGTTGATCCTAAACCTGCTCTTACGCCTATTGCAGTATTATTATTTCCATCAACATTGTTATGAAGAGAAAAATGACCAACTGAAGTATTATTTCTGCTATTACCGTCGTCATTTGAACCAGCACCTTCACCTAGAAATACTGAAGAACCTGTATTAAGGACTTCGATCGTTTTCCCATCTAGTGAAAGGAATGCGCTTATATTAGAAAAATCTGAAGTCGTTCTCCCAAATACAAGTTTGTTATTTTGGTTCCAATATATATAAGGATTAAAATTGGTATCACTGCCACTAAAAAGCCGTAAAAAATGACTTTCTGAGGGTGTGGCTAATTGCATTTCACTGGCTATATTTTTTGAATCACTTCGGACATCCAATTTATATAGTGGATTATTGGTATTGATGCCAACATTTTGGGCTGAAGCGATACAAAGACATATTAGGTTACAACATAAAACAAAAAGAATTCGAGACATGATTTCAATTGTAATGAGATAATCTCATAATTTTACTTAAATATCATCACAAAGTCAATAGTGAATTATCATAGAATTAATCAGAATGAGTCACATGCATAATATTAGAAGTACAGTGGCAAGAGCTTAATACTAATATATTATAGTTTCTCCTTAACTAAGGATCTAATGAGACCTCAATTAGATCATTTTAAAAAGGGCAAAAAAAAAGCTTGAATGGTTAAACCAATCAAGCTTTATAATAAAAAAAAAGGCAACGACCTACTCTCCCACGGGTTAACGTAGTACCATCAGCGCTGAAAGTCTTAACTACTCTGTTCGGAATGGTAAGAGGTGCACACTTTCGCTATAGCCACCTAAGTTCTTTTATACACGCTAGGTGTATTATTTCTTAAGTTCTTTGGAAAAAAATAACAGTTGGAAAGAACAGCGACGCTGTAGATAAAAAATTAAAAAAAAAGGAAGCATTCGGGTAATTAGTACTACTCGGCTTCATACATCACTGCACTTCTACCTATAGCCTATCAACGTGGTAATCTTCCACGACCCTTTTATGACCGAAGTCAAATAGAATACTCATCTTGGAGATGGCTTCGCGCTTAGATGCTTTCAGCGCTTATCCATTCCACACGTAGCTACCCTGCAATGCAGCTGGCGCCACAACAGGTACACTAGAGGTGTGTCCAACTCGGTCCTCTCGTACTAGAGTCAGCCCTCCTCAATATTCTTACGCCCACAACAGATAGAGACCGAACTGTCTTGCGACGTTCTGAACCCAGCTCGCGTGCCACTTTAATGGGCGAACAGCCCAACCCTTGGGACCTTCTCCAGCCCCAGGATGTGACGAGCCGACATCGAGGTGCCAAACCTCCCCGTCGATATGAGCTCTTGGGGGAGATCAGCCTGTTATCCCCGGCGTACCTTTTATCCTTTGAGCGATGGCCCTTCCATACGGAACCACCGGATCACTTTAGCCAACTTTCGTTCCTGATCGAGGTGTCCCTCTCTCAGTCAAGCACCCTTATACTAATATGCTCTTCGCATGATTACCGACCATGCTGAGGGTACCTTTGCAAGCCTCCGTTA
>NZ_JAJNKA010000002.1:175000-658052 GCF_021533215.1 Portibacter lacus
TTTGGGATTGCAAAGATAGTAGCGTTTTTCATTTATGCAAAGCTTTCCGAGAAATATTTTAAATATTTTCTCAAAACACACCTTTTCATCAATATCCACCCCAAGTCAAAATTAGGATCTCCGCATATCATCGGTATTTGATTTCGTGTTTTAAAGCAATAGCAGAACATACTTACAACTAAAACCGTATCTACTTAATTGAAAATTAAATCTCTTTTTTTTAAAATAAATTACTCTTTTTCACTCAATCAACGAATTTAAGATCATATACACATGATATAGGCCCTTCTCGCCCATGAAAACTGAAGGAATTAAACTAATCGATTTGAAATATTTATTGGAAATATGTAAAAAGTAATTGAAAAATATACTTTTTCTCAATTTAAGAATTACTATTTGATTCTTATAATAGATAAAATGGTCGAAGTATTAACTATAAATATCCATTCTTACTTTATAAAAGTATGCAGGTTCCGATTTATCTATAAAGAAAATATGAGGTGTTTTTTTATTCTACCCTGCAATGCCTTTCAAAAAAAACATTTGAATCTACTTTTTATAATAAATTGAACCTATGTCGAACTGCACTTTCTAAAAACAAGTACATCTTTTTTCCATCATTTACTCGAATTCTTTTTCGTTTTACCATGATAGCATTTGATTTCTTGATCTTTTCGAACAAATTCAGGTAGTAAACATATGCTACATGGACTCCAAATCTTACCTCTCTTGGCAATTTTATTATTCCTTTATATGCATCATCGAAGTCTTTTTTGATATCTGACTCTATTCTAAGCTTCTCATTATTATCAAAATGATTAAAATCTATCCCTGGGAAATACACTCTTCCTCTTTCATCGAAATCACTTTTCATGTCTCTTAGGAAATTTATCTTCTGAAAAGCTGCTCCTAAACTTCGTGCAGGTGAAACCAACTCCTCATATAATGCATCATTTTTATGACAAAACACTTTCAGACACATTAACCCCACCACCTCTGCTGAACCATAAATGTATTCTTCATATAGATCATCGCAATACTCATTGTGATATAAATCCATTTCCATACTTTTGAGAAATGCATTAATTAATGCTGGATCTATTTGGTATTCATTAACCACTTTCTGAAAAGCATGTAATACTGGATTAAGACTAAGCTTCTCATCTATCGCTCTGAAAGCATCCTTTTTAAAATCATCGAGGAGTTTCTTCTTGTCATACCCATGAAAGGTATCTACAATTTCATCTGCAAATCTTACGAATCCATATATATTATATATAGGTGCCCTAAACTTTTTCTCAAATGCCAGTATTCCTAGCGAAAATGAAGTAGAGTACCTTTTAGTAATTAAATGGCTACACTCTTCACACGTTTTTGTATATAATGATAACATCTAAGTGGCTTTTTATTGTTTAAGTATTTCTTGTGCTACTACTTGCCCTGATATTAGAGAAGGTGGAACACCTGGTCCTGGAGTCGTTAACTGTCCTGTATAAAATACATTCTTAATATTACTCTTCATTTTTGGTTTCAAGAAAGCTGTTTGTCTTAGTGTGTTTGCTAATCCATAAGCATTTCCTTTAAAGGCATTGTAGTCAGACTTGAAATTTTCAATTCCATATGACCTCTTATATATAATATGTCCTCGAATAGATTCTCCTGTTTGTTCCTCTAATCTCTCTATCATTATATTAAAATACTTTTCCCTGATTTCTTCATTGTCCTCTAAGTCTGGTGCGAGAGGCATGAGTAAAAATACATTCTCCATTCCATCAGGTGCAACACTATCATCTGTTACTGATGGTACACATACATAGAACAATGGGTCCGATGGCCATTTCGGCTCTTCATAAATATCTTTCGCATGTTGATCAAAATCTTTATCGAAAAACAGATTATGGTGTTTCAAACTCTTTAGCTTCTTATTTACTCCTATATAATATAGTAGTGACGATGGTGCAAGTTCTCTCTTATCCCAATATTCAGCACTGTACTTACGGTAAGCTTTCGGGATAAGCTCTTGTTCGATATGTCTATAATCTGCAGAACCAACTACAAAATCACATTCGTATACATCCGTTTCTGTAAGTACACGCTTAGCCGCTCCTTTCTCTATGTCAATTTGGGTAACATTCTGATTACATAAAATCTCTACTCCGAGCTCCTCAGCAAGTGAAATCATACCATCTATTATCTTATGCATTCCTCCCATTGGATACCAAGTGCCTAAATTCAGATCCGCATAATTCATTAAACTATATAAAGCTGGTGTCTTCTGAGGTGTAGCACCTAGAAATAAAACAGGAAACTCTAACAGCTGAATCAACTTAGGATTTTTGAAGAGTTTGCGTACTTGCTTAGAAATAGAACTAAACATATCTAACTTCAATGCAGATTTAGCAATTCTCAAATCCATAAATTCAAGTATAGAATGACTAGGTTTCCAAACGAACTCATTCATTCCTACCTCATACTTGTACTTTGCTTCTTCTAGAAATTGTTTTAACTTTTCAGAACTACCTGGTTCTATCTGATCAAAGAGAACATATAGATCTTCTATTTCTGCTGGTACTTCTAGTTTATCGTCTTTATAATATATACGGTACGAAGGATCAAGTCTGACTAAATCGTAATAATCACTTACCTTCTTACCAAATCGATTAAAGAATTCTTCAAACACTTCTGGCATCCAGTACCAGCTAGGGCCCATATCAAAGGTGAATCCTTCTGCTTTAAATTTCCGAGCTCTTCCTCCTGGAGAATCGTTCTTTTCTAAAACTTTCACCTTATATCCTTTCTCTGCTAGACAACTTGCTGCTGCCAGTCCTGAAAACCCAGACCCTATAACTATAACTTCTTTCATTTTTACGTCTCTAGTATTGTCCTCTAGATGACTTACTTAACACGAATTCTGGTGTTTTGTTCTAGAAGTGAAATACATTAGAATTATTATAGACTCCTATAATACGCAATTTTGAGCTGAATTACTGTTAACTTTTATCTATGTATTATATATATATGTACTTGAAAATTAGATTTGATAGAATGGATATGCCAACCTAAAACAAAAAGAACCTATATATATAATATATACACTAGTTATCATATATAAAAATGAAAAATATAGTATCGATCATATTATTCCTTGTTTTGATAACTCCTAATGGATTAAGTCAGGAATTAAGATTAGTAGATTCTATTGTTACATCCTATCCATCTAGTGGTCAAACTGTCAAAAAATTATCTAAGAGAATAAACAGTTCATTCAAAAGTGATCTTGAAAAAGTAAGAGCAATTTATACGTGGATAGCTTTAAACGTAAGCTATGATATAAAAGAAAGTGGCAAATACAATTACACAAACTTTGACGAAGAAGAAAGGCTAGTGAAAGATATAAAACAAACTAAAAAACTTTCCAAACGTGTGATTTCAAAACGTAAAGCTGTATGTGAAGGTTATGCATCACTATTTCATGAACTATGCATAGCTACTGGGTTGGAATCCGAAATTGTTCTTGGAAACGCAAAAACTAACATTAGCCAAATCGGGAATTCAAATAGGTACAATCATGCATGGAATATTGTGCAAATTGATAACTCTAAATATCTATTTGATGTGACTTGGGATGCTATTTATGAATTTAAACCCAATGTGACTTACCGATACTTCATGACTAATCCTCGGATTTTTATTAAGAATCATTTTCCCAAATCATCAATAAACCAATTAATTGATAAACCTGTTAGTCAAACAGCATATGCAAATTGGCCGCTATTTCATATGACTTCATCAACAGAAGAGTTCGAAATATCACCAATCCAAGGAATATTATCGAAAAAAGAAAATGTCAACTTTGAAATAAGAACTATAAATGATACTCACTTAACTTCTGCTGGATATTCAATAGGTAAACAGTTTGTTAACGTAACTGACTTAATTAATCAAAATGGAAACTCCATCAACTTTAGTGTAGAAAAAGAAAAATTGACAAATTCAAAATTGACTATTTTTATGAATAATAAATCGGTTGCAAGCTATAAACTAAAATGACTACATGTGATAACATGCCGCGATAACTCCATACCTCGTTCCTCGGAACGGAGCATGCAGCTAAGACGTTATAAAAACGTCTAGATCTCAATGCGGAAACACTCCTTATATATATATAATAATAAGAAACAAAATTAAGAAGCCAAATCTGCGGGCTCTTCTTAAGTCTTCTTTTTCACGAGTACAATCTTACTATTATCAAGAGATGAAAAGGTTTTCATCTTTTCTCGATACTCATTGTACTTCTCAGGCGGAAATTCAAATATCTTCGAAACCCATTTCTTATATACTTTGATGGCATCGTCTTCTTTGCTGATGCTCAATCTAAAACTGCCATATACTGTGTCCTCATCAAAGTTTTCATTTGGCAATGCTTCTATTTCATAATCATCTGGAATAATTATGGTTATTTCGTGTTCAACCGTTTCTTCTACTATAGAATAAAAATTGAGCTTTCGCTCTTCTACAGAAGACGGAACGCTAAGTTCACTATTTACACCATCTAGAGGAATAAACAATCTTTTCCCCGCTCTAGACCCATATTGACTAACCTCAAGCTCATATTTCGTTTGAAGTTTAGGTTCTCCGTCAATAATATCATCCTCATATGAGAATAGTTTTTGAATTCCTACTGGGTATGATCTCTGAAAGGATTTCTCTTTTTCTTCTTGTGTCATCATCGGAAGAACCGTCCGATAATAGTCATGACGGTAACCTTCATAAGTACTTACACTTTTAATATGTGCACCTCCAGATTCTAATAATTCTATACTTGTAGATATATGTTTAGTATTTTCATCCTTCCCCATCTTAGGAGTATGTTTAAATATCGGACCTGAGGCAGTCGATATCATCACCTTCTTATTAGCATTATCATTACCAAGGTATCCCAAAGGATAATTATTCGAAGTACATTCGACAAACATATCTTGAGAAGGGACATATAGAATGGCATGATTAAACAAACCAGCATCCACAAACTCTTCTGAAAGTGGGTTATATACTTCCTCCCCTCTTTTAATAATCACTTTATTATTCTCAACTCCAATCTCTGAAAGCATTGCTCCCATAAAATTGGAAAGCGCTTTACAATCTCCAAATTTATTGTGTTCTACGTATGCTGCATCAAATGTCTGCCACCCACCTATGCCTAACTGAACACTTATATATCGCATGTTTTCTTTCAGGTAGGTATAGAGTGCATCGATTTTGCTGAACTCATCATCTTTATCTTCTGTTAATTGCTTCACCTTCGCCGCCATTTCAGGTGACAATTGATCACGATCCACATTCAGTTGGTAGTAAAAGTCATTATAAGTCTCCCATGTTTCTTGACTTCCTTCATATCCATCAAAGTAAAATTGAGTAGGATAGATCTTTACTAGAGGAAAAACTCGATAACCAGATGGCCCTAGTGGTTCGTATTTAAGAGCAGGTAAGTTTTCGACTTCCCATACCAGTGCCTTTTTATTATCTAAGGTTTTCTCTTTAGGATCCATCATCCCATTATAACCTCTATATCTAATTTTCAAATCTGATGGATATGAAATAATATAAGAAGATTTAACTACAGCTTGATTGTATTGATTCGGATAGTAGTGGTCGTATACTTGCATTCCATCATACTCCACTTCTGATTCAATTTCAATAATGTATGGCGGATTGAATTTTTCGAAACTTAATGACAATGATCTGGAATCTGAGTATAATTCATTAGAAGGAGTCGGTAAGTCATGAAAATCTTTTTTCTTATATTTTTCTAAACGCTTACCATCTGCATCAAATATGGAAACATTAAGGTTTTTTACTTTGATAAGATCATTAAAACCTACAGCATAACCTGTATCATCACTGTCCTCACTTAAAATTAATATTTTCTTATAAGTTGTTTTTATAGCCTTCTTCTTAGAAAGAACAGCATATTCTATCTTTTCTTCTAAAACAACATCATTAGCATTCTCATATGTATTACTAACGGGATCAACTTCTGAAGAAAAGCCACAAACATTGAACAAGAATATATAAAGTAGGACCTGTTTCATACTAGACTTTTTTAAGCACTATTTGCTCTCCAGACTTTTCTATCATCATATCAAAAAGTCTTTTCAATGCTCCATATTCAGATGGGGCATAATGAGATTTCCGAATATCAATTTTCTTTATAATTTGAATTATATTTCCATTCACACTTGCTGATAACTGAAAGATGGCTGTTCTATCTTCTATCGTCATCGAAGTTCCCTCTGGAATTTCATCTACTTCATACCCTTCTGGAATAGTCAAATAAAAAATATATTGTTCCAAGAAAGGTCGCCCGAAATCTACTGGGAACTTCCTCTCATTAATTTTAAAAGGATTTTCTTCATAATTACTATATACAAAAGGATCTATATACATTAATTCACCAGCACTGACGCATGCTCCAGGTATTTCCACTTCAACTTCCTCTCTAAAGCTTTCATAAAGATTGCTTTCGTTTTCGCACTTTGCAGATAGCACATCTACATCAGGAAACTTATCCTTAATTCTGTTCTCCCAATGTTTTCCGTCTTTTCCATCTTCATAATGATCACGTTCTATAATTGCATTCGCATCATCATATTTACCTTTAAATGTTCCAACTAGCGCGTCACCTTCAATATTTAAATTAAAAAAGAATATATCAGACCCTTTAGATGCTTCTATATTGAACCAAGTTGGCCCTTCTTTCCTAGCAATTAGTCCTTCTTTATTTAATGCGTCAAAGCCTACGATCCCTGGAGGTCGATTTTTTTGTTCAATGTCTATAAGCATTGGTTCTCCTTCCACTTCAGCATAAACGATGGCATATGTAAATTGGTCAATGAAAGGATATGCAGTGTACAACTGACCATGACTACGTGTACTTATCAAAAATGGATGGGCTTCCACTTCCATTTCCCTCAGTAAATTGATCATCATAAAACTAAGTTCAGAATGATTTGCTTCTTTGGCTTCGAAAGCTTTCTCTATTCCATCGGTACTATACAAACCATAATACCCATTGCACTTCACATTTTCAAGAAGGAATGATTGCAGTTTGAGAATCTTTTCTTTTACCGGAATTTCCATATCTAAGATAGGCCGTGCCAGTTCTACAATCTCGTTAGAGGCACCTTTCTTCTCAATTTGGCTACCAAAATTTTTGCTATCATAGAGTTCTTTTATTAATTGCTCCCAAGTAGAGGTCAATGTTTTGTATACGCCATAAGAATCATTATAACCTTTAAGCTGCATTTTCAATCGGCCTCTATAATCCTCCATTGTTGTTATAAAGGATTCACTTTTCATAGAAGGAACATTTTCCATGGTAAAAGTGCTTACATCTGTCTTTATATATTCTTGGCCTTGCCTTAGAAAGATATAATCTATATTCTCCGGTACGTCGTACTTAACGCTAGCAAACTTGGTGGGGATATCGAATTGAAACCAGAAATCTTCAAGAGAAAAATAATTCTTAGACCTTAGTTCGTAGTAATACTCTATAATTACTCCTTCTGTAAGTTTTGGAAAAGTAAACTTAACGTTAGTCCATGCATTATCAGCTTCTTCTTTATAGATTTCTTTCTTTGAAAGCTTATACGACGAGCCATCAGGATAAGTAATCAAAGCCTTTAAGTTAGATATACTCTCTGTTTTGTCCTTATGATAATAGGATATATTAATTTCTGCCCGATCGAAAGCTGTTTCTTTGAAAATTTTAATTCGCTTGAAGTTGTAGTAAACCATACTAATTCCAGTACCTGGAAATACCATTTTGACTTCAGATGTTTTAGCTAAAACAACGGCATCAGCATCTGGATCAAGCTCATATGACTTCATGTCGATATCTTCTTGAGATACTTTTCCAAATCTGTCTGATTTCTTCTGACTTATTGCTGGACTAGAGAGCATGCTTACGAAAAAACAAATCAATCCAACTGATAGATTAAGATTAAAGTTAGGCATTTAAAAGGTATGGTTGTGTTAATCAATATGTTAGGTAGTAAAAGTATAAATGATATTTAGTAATCACAAAGTTTTGTAGGGAAATTGAAAACATTTAACATGTATGTAATATGACTTACATATTGACTAAGGTGAAAATTTAAACTTCGAATCTTGAAAATCATTGGTGTAGGCAAAGTGATTATGTACGTGCGACCTAATCTTTGCAATATTAAAAAAGCATCTATTCAATCAGTGTTTGATACTTTATCGTTCTAATGCTTTTCGCTTCCCGAAATATCGATGGCCATAACCGAAATTAAAAAGACCTTTACCTTGGTATACAAGATAAAGGCCTAGATATCTGCTATCGACAACAGATATTATGTAGAGTTGATTCAATCATTCTTTCTGGGCATTCAGAAATTTATCCAGACTTTCGCCCTTCGCTTCCTGCTTACCAAGCGTCCATGAATCGGTAATAGATGTTTGCAGCCATTGATCCCCAGACTTTCTGAAGACTTGCACATACAGACCAAAATAATCTTCCATTAATTTTTCAAAATCACTAACCTTAATATTTTCGTTCAATGAAAGCTCACCATCATTCAAATCTGGGTTGAGATAGTCTAAAGTCACCTCCTCTGTAATTAGATTCTTATTACTAGAGATTTCATTATTCCCGTGTTCCTTATTATAGAACTCTATTTTGAGCATTGGATAATGGTTGTGAAATGTATTTTTGACTTCCTCTGTGGTCATGTTGCTACGGATTTTCATAACTTTTAATTTTTCGATTAGATTCCTAATATTAGGATGAGGATACTATCCAAGAATTCATTAACTTATATTTATGATGACTTGGGAGAAATCTAGGCCCGCTCTCCAAGTAACCATAATGCTTTTCTTTTAGATTTAACTTTATAGTTATCTGCTATATATTTAAGAATATGGCTTTTCGCCTCTTCTATGTCATCTGTAAATAAGATTAACTGTTTATCTTCTGCAGAAATCGTCTCTTCATCTTCCATTTTTAAAATCATAGCTTGGATATCCGCATAGAATTCATTACCCATAACCACTACTGGAAAATTTTGCAAAACAGCTGTTTGTATTAGTGTGATCGTCTCGAATAACTCATCTAAGGTTCCAAATCCTCCTGGCATCACTATGAATGCGTAAGAATACTTGAGTAACAGTACTTTTCTCACGAAAAAATAATCAAACAAGATCCACTTCTGCATGTAAGGATTCACCTTCTGCTCATGTGGCAACTTAATCGCACATCCCACAGTCCGACCACCTGCTTCAAAAGCTCCCCGATTAGCTGCCTCCATAATACCTGGACCTCCACCAGTCATAATGGTAAACCCTAATTTCGATAGATCTCCTGCCAAGTTTTGGGTAACCTTGTAATGCTCGTTGGTCTCTGGCAATCTTGCAGAACCAAAAAAAGTAATACATGGACCTACAAAATGTAACTTCCTAAATCCCTTAAGTAGTTGAAGCATTACTCTGAATGAAAAATTCAATTCTTGCCCTCGACTATTCGGACCATCTAGAAATTGTAATTCCGGATTCAGAATTTTGTCCATACCATCCAATTTTTCATCATTTTATAAAAACGCTTTATTATCAGTTTAAAATTAGGCGATATATCTCTTCATCTCCATGATTAACATCACCTACTACATTGATTCGTATCATTTCTTAGCAGCCTGATATTTGAGAACTTGGTAAAAAAAATATGAAAACTATTCTTGCTCTTATTGATGTGGATGCAAAGGCCACCGAAATTTTAGATACTGCTTTTAGGTTTGCTAAGCAGAATGACGCAAAACTCATCGTTTACCACCATTTATTTAAGGAAGAGAGTATTTCAATACGTCCATCAGAATTCGCGATCAACTCAGATACTAGCATTTCGAAGTCTGGACAAACGTACCAAGAGACTTATAACCTAGTTCCTGAATATAGATTTACTTCCGGAAAGTTTAAACATCAGATTCTAGACTGTGTTAAAAAGGAAAATGTAGACCTCATTGTTATGGGATCTAATGGCGTGTCCAATGCAAAAGAAAGAATTCTTGGAAGTCACGCTGAAAAAGTATTGGAGAGTGCCGAATGTTCTGTCTTAATTCTAAAAGATCTTAGATTAAATCATCCTCTTAAAGAGGTTGTCTTTGCTTCTTCATTTAATAAAAAGGATAGAGAAATATTTACCTATTTTTTGGAATTTTTAAAACTTCCCTCAGACTGTCTGATACACTTATTAATGGTAGATACTTATAGTTTCTTTAACCAACCTTCCATACTTGTTCAAGAATCACTGGAAGAATTCGAAGAACTTGCAAAGCCATACCGAACAGAATCACATTTCTTTCATGGAATTTCAATAGAAGATGGGATTTTAAAATTTATGGGACAAATGAAACCAGACCTACTTGTTATGAGTAATAAATACAGTAGAATACTAAGAACAAGTTTATCTGGAAGTAAAATGATTGCAACTATTCATCAGAATGAACACCCATTTCTTAATATAGACTACGATAGTAGTAAGAAGGAAGCGTAGGATTTCATACTCAATGTTAACGCAATTGTCTCAACAGGATGTTTTTTGTTCCAGAATAAAAGAGAGAAAAGGTCTAAACAATCTAAGATTCAGGTAATATCAGTACAGGTATTTCACTTTTATAAACCTGATTTTTAGTAATACTAGTTTGAAAAAGGCTTTCAAAAAATCCTTTCTCTCTCCTTATCATACAGAGCAGATCGTAATTACCCTGAGCTAGGAATGCATTGATCGTGTCATTGATGCTTTGCGACATGGGCACTTCGCGATAAGACAGCTCTAAATCCTTAAGATATGAATCGATATCGTGATGTTTTTCTTCACTTAATCCGCTATTGACATTAAGGAGGGTAACAGCGGAATTAAACTTGAATGCCAGTTTTTGCAATGGTTCAAGAACCTTGAACGAAACCTTATCCAAATCTGTAGCCAATATAATTTGCTCTAGACTTAGCATAGAATGATGTGGCTGAACAACCAAGACAGGAACTGTAGCTAAATCCAAAGCTGTGGCTGCAACACTACCAAATACCACCTTCTTCCAACCAGAAGCACCTCTACTCCCCATGACGATTAAGCTTATATCATTTTCTTCTACTGCACTATTAAATAGTGAGAAAATAGGAGCTTCTTCTATTTTAGTTTGAAGGGAAAGACCTTTTTCAGCTACTTTATCAATGAATTTTCGTTTAGTAAAATTCATCTTATCATTAATTCTTTTTATAAATGGTTGCTCGTCATCAGAAAAATCCGAATTATAATCACGCCTCCTATTAAAAGAGTAGACATGGTACAATAACAGATCACTTTTGAATTTACTGCCGATTTCAATTGCAAAATTCATTGCTTCATCGGAAACAGAGGAAAAGTCAGTTGGTATAAGGATTTTTTTCATCTTGAAACATTTTTCAGAATCCTGAGTTGCTAATCGAATTCTAGTTAAAAAAGAATACGGAACGTTATATCATCAACTTAGGATGATAAGGTCTAAGTTTTTAAAACTCGATCAAGAAGAAATTATAGCAATACCCGTTTCGTTTCGTTACTAAACATCTACATTTTGAAATTATTGATAACAAGGCCTGATGCCATGTTATAGCTATCAAAAGGTATTGCTTATCTGCAAATTCTTATTCAGAAAACTAATTTACGTTGTTTTAAATATAAAAAATTGATTGCTAATACACAATTAATTATACGTGCATTCTTAGCGCAAACTGCTTTCTGAATATGAATTTGAATATTGGACACTTAAAATATTACTCTTTCTATGCTTTTGATTGCATGTCGAGTTCTTTTTCATTTTTTAAATTCCAAATTTGATCTGAAATATCTTTAACCATACCTTTGTACTTGTTTGCATTTTCCTCATCGCCCAATTTTTCATAGACCGTTGCAATACCATTTAATGAAGGAATGTGTGCGTAGTTAATACTAAGACATTTTTTATATTGATTAATCGCTTCTTCAAAAAATCCCTTTTCAACAAGCTCCACAGCAGTTGCATATTGATTTTCTAGATCTTGGATTTTTGATTCTAATTCTAATGTTATCGCATCTTCATGTTTCAAAGTAATAAATGAACACATTACTTCCCTAATCACTTTCTCTGTAACGCTACCCATCAACATCTTACTAATTCCAGACTTTCCTGTTGTACCCATAAGAAGTAAATCAGAGTTGTGCTTATTCACTGCTTTGAGGATCTTCTTAGCTGGGTCACCTCCCAATATTTCGATTGAATAGTCGACATCGACTAAATTAAACTCTTCTATATACTTATTGAACTCTTCTAAATGATCCGATTTTCTTTGTTCATTTATTTCCGTCGGGTCCAGTTTAGTAAAAGACTGCCGAAACAGTGTATAGACTGATAATATAACAAGCTTAGCACTGAATAATCTAGAAATCATTATCGCTGTCTTTAGTGCACGACTTGATTCTTCAGAGAAATCTACTGGGCAAATGATATTTCTAATGTCGAGGGATTGATGATTATTTATTACAAATACAGGTTTATTACTTTCTCGAATAATTTTTTCAGCAGTTGTACCTAATCTGTATTCACCTTTCTTTGATGATTCGCCTGAACCGACGATAACCATGTTTGCATTTATCTTATCAGATGCATCAACAATTCGATCATAATAACTTCCAAATTCTAAAATTGGATTTCCTGTTTTTATGCCTTCATTATTAATTCTTTCATTCACTTCATTTAGTTGTGCAATTGCACCTTTTTCAACCATTACTCTCACCTTATCATTTCCAATATCATTCGGTAAAACATGGATTAAAGTTATATCGGACTTGAATTTTTTCGCAAATTTTATTGAATTCACCAATAAATTTTCTGAAGACTCACTAAAGTCGACTGCAACAAGTATATTTTTAAGTATTTTCATAATAGATTTAATTTATTTAGTTTTTAAATTCGAAAAATTTATTGTTCAGCTATTGGCTTATATTGACCAAACCCATATCTTCTTTGATTTAGAAGGTGATATAATAATTTTTCTTGCTGTACTAAGTTAGCCCGAAATAGAAATTGTAGGTTTGATATAAATCAGCAATTGAATTGATTTGAATCAGAAGGCGTCCAATTATTGAAACGCCTTTTATCTCTAGATAATCATTAATGGTACCTCTAGCTGGTAAACCATTTTTTTCGTGTGACGTTTCCCAAAAAGTCTATTCCAAAAGTTCTTAGCCGATGGATGCATGACGATCATTTCTGCATCAAAATTATCAGCAAAATCAGAAATCGTTTCTTCTATATTATCACTAACTTCTGTGTGGAACTGAGTCTGCACATTACTTGAATTATCTAATAGGAACTGAGAAAATTCTTCTATTTGTTCTTCATTTGCCTTGGCTCCTTTATCTATAACATGTAGACATTGCACAACTGCGGTATTCGGCTTAATCAAATTAGATAATTTCCAAATATTGAAAGGATCAGACTTATCAAGATCTGTAGCGTACACTATATTATCGAGGAGCTTAAAATGGTAATCTTTAGGTACTAAGATTACTGGGATACTAGAATGTGAAATTACTTCCGAAGAAGCTGAACCCAAGAACTTCTGTAAGTTGGATTTTCCTTTGCCACTACTTCCCATAATAATAAGGTCAGCTTTAACCCTTTCGCCTTCCTTGATGATGGAGCTCGCAATTTGCCCTAAAATTACATTCGTGGTAATCTTCACTTTTTTGTTTTCTTCTTTGCCTTCTCGACTAAGCGCCTCTAGATTGTCGAGATTAGTTCTTGCTGCATCCAGCAAAGCTTGATTTGCAACTGAAGTCATAGATGGATATTCCACAGACTCATTTACTGGAACAACCACATTAATAATATGAAAATTGGCTTCTTCATTTCCAATAAAGCTTAATGCATATTCATAGGCGTCAGCGCCATTCTCAGAAAAATCAGTAGGAATAAGTATATTTTTCATTGTTCTAGTTTTTTGTACATAGGTAAGTTCAAGATTTTAGACCTAAGTTTCATTGATTTCGATCATGCTTATACATGATGTTACTCAGCAAAACTCTATGCAGCTCCCACTTCTTTTACCAATTAGCCTTAGAGTGGTCTTTATGATAAGAAGCAATTCTAAATTCTGGGCAAGGATCATCTAATTGGTTGACTTGTGTCATAAAGTCTACTTCTTCATTTCCTTAACTTGTAGAAAATTAATATTATGAAAATTCTACAATTCGCCTTTCTTCTTCTATTGCTTGGATCTTGTTATTCTCCTGTAGTTTTCGATGAAGCTTATCCGAAGAATGAACCTGCACTTGACGCTATTCCCGAGTTTGTTCAAGGCATATTTATGTGTGAAAGCGATAGTACCATAGTAACCATCAATGATCGAGGAGTTTATGCCTTAAATGTGAACTACTTCGAAGAAAGTATTGATAAAATAAATGAAAGGGAAACTTGTACTTTAATAGGGAATGAGATCTACTTTGATGAAATTCAAGATTGTGTTCCTGTAGATTATATTAGTGAAGACAGTATAAAAGGTCAATTTTCTACCATTGATACTCTTTTTCACTTAAATGCAGAAAATATTGTCAAAACTTATAAAGGCAGCGTGGTATTATCAAGTCATGTGGATAATAAGGAGTGGATTATTTCTCTGCTGAGCATAGACTCTTACAATAATATATTTTATCGCGCGATAAATGAGAATAGTGAGTTAGAAGAACTGGCCCAAATTACTGGAATGGAGCAAATAGGAGTAGATCGAAACAGTGAACCTATTTACAAAATCAAACCTACGAAAGCAGAATTCGAAAAGATTTTCGATCGAGAAGATATCTTTATTGTATGTGAATACCTTATGCGTGTCAATTTAGAAGAGTTTCCTTACTTTGTTTATTGAGGTGGCGACTTATAGTTTCTAGATTTAATGTTGTTGTTAAGTAAATCTAATATTACTGAAAGCGATGTCAAATTGTGATGCACTGTCAGATTATGAAGGGATATTACGGAATTAAGTGCGGTTTGCTATGTCAATTTTTATCCTGATTTTCAGTAAAAAGCTCTTTTAATAGACCAGCATCTAATAATTAGACCTAAACCTTTCAAAATAAATGGGTTACGCTATTATCAAAAGAGTAAAATCTGGGACATCACTTAAATGTCGATAATTACCACCCACTTCATAAAAGCAGAACTCATGATCAATAAATCACTTGAAACACCCGTATTTACTAGGTTTGAGGAATTATTTTAAGCATTTTTAAATGCAAATGCTGTAGCTTAAATTCAGGCCATATTACGACCTACTGCTAAGGAATCTTCAAATACGCTCTGAATTTAGCTTTTAAAAACAGGTAAATCTTAAAGCGTTGTCAGATTAAAGTGCTTTGTTAGATTTTACCTAAAACGATACCCAAAAGTTATTCCAACTCCAGGAATAACATCTCCTGCAAATTGATATCTCGGACCATTAGCAATGAAAGCATTTCTGTTTTCATAGGCGAAATAAACACCCACTGAAAATTCTAGAAAAACATGATTTTTAAACTGCATTAAATAACTAACATTAGGATATACGAGGAGTGCAATGAACTCATTAATATGTGAGTCTGTAAGAAATGGATTCGCAAAAAAATGGGAGATTTCGCCACCTATTCCCCACTTCTTATACTGCAAATCTACCCCTGTATGAACGATAGCATCTAAGCCATATTCAGGAAATATCATGGATCCAACTCCCAAGGATGGAGTAATAGATAAATCAAGTTCATCTATTATAATTAATTTGTAGGATCCATTCATAGACCACCCTAAAAAATTTGAACCACCTAAATGAAATTCAACACCTGGCTGAGCATAAAGTCCCGATATAAATAAGAATAGAAAATAGAAGGTGAGTTGTTTTTTCATGGTCATGGCATTTCTCTATAAAAGAAACGATATGAACATCTTAATATTACTTCATTCTAAAATCATCATTTTGCTGTTTTGCGATTCCGATCATTCTTATAACATCTGCACTTCCTTGATGAAATGGGCCTTCATTTAGTTGAATCGTTGCATTCTCAAATGACATCGTATCTAAACCTTGAAAATCATAGGCTAGCATATTCCCATTATACAGTAATTCACTTTGCTTAGGTCCGCCAGATTTATTTTTAATTTGCTTCTTATTAAAAGCTTCTAATAAAATACGCCCTTCCGGTTTTAATAGGTGAACTAATTTATTATGAAAACTAGGTCTTATTGCTGGTGGAACATGCACATATATTAATGCAATCAAATCAAAATCAGCGGTTAAGGATGTAAAATCTTCTAATTTTGATATTTCATAATTGATCTTTACACCATGCTCATCTGCAAGCTTAAGTGCTTTCTTTTTTCCTGCTTCGCTCTGATCAAAAGCAAAAACTTCCCATCCCAAACTTGCTGCATAAACCGCATTTCGACCTTCACCTTCAGCAGATAAAAGGAGTTTACCTGGGACTTTTCCTTTCAAGTATTCTTTAAAGAATAAATTAGGACTCGTTCCATACGCAAACTCCTCTTCACTATATCTCTTTTCCCAAAAATCAACTTGCATAAATTACAGCTGTTTTTTAGCTAAATAAAAATCAACCTTTTCACAAGTGTCATCTGCTAATCTATCTTCCATCTCAGCTAAAGATTTAGGAGGAGGAACGATTACTTTATCTCCAGGTTTCCAATCTAAAGGCATTGCCACTTTATATTTATCAGACGTCTGAAGTGCAGTTAATGCTCTAATAATTTCATCCATATTACGTCCCACATTCAGTGGATAATACATGATTAAACGTATTTTTTTCGCAGGATCAATAAAAAATACAGCACGTACTGCAGCGGTTTCACTCTCATTAGGCTGAAGCATACCATACAACTTCGAAACTTTCATGTCTATATCAGCGATAATAGGAAAGTTAAAATACACGCCCGTGTTTTTCTTCACATTATTCACCCATCCTAAATGCGCATGAACACTATCAATACTTAGACCAAGTAACTCCGTATTCAACGCATCAAATTCTGGTTTCCGAATGGCAAAACCACTCATCTCTGTAGTACAAACTGGTGTAAAATCAGCTGGATGAGAAAACATCACGATCCATTTATCTTTTGCGAAATCTGAAAATTTTATTTTACCTGTTGTAGTTACCGCAGTAAAGTCAGGCGCTTGATCACCTATTCGAGGCATCGAAACTATTACATTTTCTTCCATTTGTATATTATTTAAGGTTAAAATATACCTCTAAGTTAGTACCATGAAAATTAATGAATGTATCTAGAGTTACTTAAAAGGATGATTGTAATCATCCTTTTTTATAAAATTTTTACTAGTGAGAACACCTGTCTTATTAGAAGATTCCCACTAAAGCGAATCCGAGAAGATTCCCTCTTTCTATAGCTTGTTTATTACTGTTTCTGTAGTAATTATTGAAGGTAGCACCTGGCAAACTTTCACCGAGTTCTCCTTGATTTATCGTGTAGGTAATAGAAATTTTTAATTTTGGATTAAGATGATAATTAAGACCAATATCTATCACTTCGTCATTCCCTGCAAAAGCATTAATGATGCTTGCATCATTCTGAGCTGTCGATGATAATGGCCCATTGAATTTCACTATCATTAAAACAGGTTCCAGAAAATGCTGGTTACTTAATTCAATATTATACCCTATTCTTAAGTAACCTCCGCTAGAATGGCTAGCGTAATTATTTTCCTCTATCCATTTATTTCTAGAAAAAAATGTCCACTCTCCATCAACATTCAGCATTCCATAATTTAATAACCAATCAAATCCCAATGCCTCATTTCTATCGAAAACATCCGTTCTTCCTTGTCGACTTCCAGCTAGTGCTAATGTAAGTCCATTGCGTTTTCCAAAATAATTAATCTTATGACCTGTCGAATATCTCTCTGATTCAGGTTGTCCAAAATATAAAGCTAGTCGCCCCACAAAAAGTGGACTAGACTGAATTCCTGCACTATTATTTACATTCGAAAAAGCTTGTGGATTAAAACCACCTAGGTCATAACTGAAAGAAAAATATTGATTGACCTTTTTCTGTCCGCCAATGTTTACGCCCATTGCTCTTCCGGACCCAACTCCCACGATACTTCGTCTAAGGTAATTCTGCGACCAAGATTTCTCAAAAGAGGTAGAATTTAAAGCACCCGTTATACTTTCACGGCCTATCTGTGGTGGCTGAAAACCTCCAGTAATATGCAATAAATCACTATTCGCAAATGGTTTCCACCTGACATACATATTCCAAAGTCCAAATTGACCTACAGAAGTATTATTGTTGCCTCCTTGAGTAGCTGCAAATGCATCACGACCGACCAAGTCCAATGAAGCCGTAAGTTTAAAACTTAATCCAGGATAAGGTTGTCCTGAAACGGAAAGCCTAGATCTTCGTAATTGATTATTCCAGCGATCATCAACATTCACATAGGAATTACTAGCCTCATCAAAACGTTTTTCATTCATGGTATAAGTACTCCATAATTGAAAACCCAAACTAGTCTTTAGCTTATACTTGTCTTGAAACGACTTATAATTAGGCTTAACGTCAACTTGCCCTAGAAGCTGAAAATTGACCATTAAACTCATAAAAAAAACAAAAACTATAATGCTTTTCTTTACCAAGTATGTCAGCTTTTTAATCATTCTAGTGTGGCAATTTACTTTTTAAAGCACCATAAGCATAGGTTCCAGCAATCGCACTTGCAATCACAAGCAAAATTGTCCAAGCGCCATGGCCAACCAGCGTGAACATAGGTCCCGGACATGCGCCAGTCATTGCCCAGCCAAGACCAAAAATAATTCCACCTATTAGATAGCGAGGAACACTCATATTCTTAGGATTAAAAACAATCTGGTCGCCACTAAGCGTCTTGCCTTGATATTTTTTAATCAGCCAAGTCATAATCGCAGCTAATATCACTGCAGTTCCAATGATTCCATACATATGAAAACTTTCGAACCTAAACATTTCTTGAATCCGGAACCAACTTACGGCTTCTGATTTCGTCATCACGATTCCAAACAAAATCCCTGGAATCATATATTTCATCAACTTCATAGTCCTTGTTTAAATAGTAAATAGAAATGGAATAATCAACCATGTCATCAACAGGCCACCGATAAAGAAACCGATAACCGCAATAAGCGATGGTAGCTGTAGGTTAGAAAGGCCACTGATTGCATGACCAGATGTACATCCACCCGCATATCTCGCACCAAATCCTACCAAAAATCCACCCACTAAAATGATCACGAGATTACGTCCTGATAATAAATTCTTTACAGCAAATATTTCCTGCGGCAAATATCCATTTCCTTCTTCTATCGTCTGCGGCGTACTTACACCTAATGTAGAAAGATACTCTTGTGTTTCCTGTGCGATCTGAACTGGTTCTGGACTCGCAAAAACTGTAGTTGCCAGATAACCGCCTATAATTGCGCTCCCTATAAAAACAAGGTTCCACATCTGCCCCTTCCAGTTAAACTTGAAAAAATCTACTTGTTTTCCCGCTCCACCGATTGCACAAAGTGTCCTCAGATTAGAGGAAGCACCAAAGTTTCCACCAAACCAAAGCAACAAAAACATAACAAATACGATAACTGCTCCTGACACCGACCAGTGCCAGGGCTGACTTACAAACTCAATAAAATTCATATATTTTTTTTGATTAACTCACGCTTGCTACTAATTCATCTAATTCCTCCTGAGACATTGAAGTTGGACATTTATAATCCGTTAAGGCTATGTGACCATTTTCTTCTATCCCTTTAAATCCTTGCTGAACATCTACAATGTTTCTAATTCCTCTAGCTTGCAAAATGGAAGACATGATCATCGATCTGTATCCGCCTGCACAGTGAATGTAATAAGTCTTATCTTTAGAAAGACTAGACATGTTTTTATTAATATAATCCAATGGGAAGTTCGTTGCACCTTCTACATGATGTGCTAAAAACTCAGTTGGTTTACGAGCATCGATTAATTCATCAACTTTTCCTGAATTCCATCGATCTGCAAATTCTGCAGGTGTAATAGATTCAATCTGGTCTACTTCCTTGCCCGATTTTTTCCAAGCATCGATACCATCTTTTAAATATCCTAAAGTATTATCATAACCAACTCTTGCCAATCGAGTAACAACTTCTTCCGCCATTCCTTTTTCAGCAATAATAACGATCGGTTGTTCGATATCTGTAATTAAAGCTCCTACCCAAGGGGCGAAACTACCTTTGATTCCAATGTTAATCGAATTAGGAATATGGGCTTCTGCAAATTCCGCTGGCGTTCTTGTATCTAACATTAACGCTTCTCTTGTTTCCACAATTTCCTCAAATTTTTCTGGGCTTAATGCCACAGCTCCTCTCTCCAAGATATCATCAAAACTTCCGTAACCTGCCTTATTCATCATGGCATTCTTAGCAAAATATTGTGGCGGTGGTGCAAGTCCTGCAGTCACTTCTTTCACAAATTCTTCCTTCGTCATGTCAGCTCTTAAAGCATAATTCGTCTTTTTCTGCTCTCCTAGATATCCCCAAGTTTCCTTACTCAAGTTCTTTCCACATGCAGAACCTGCACCGTGAGCTGGATATACGATTACGTCATCAGCAAGCGGCATCACTTTTTCTCTTAGGCTGTCAAAAAGATAACCTGCAAGATCTTCTTTTGTAACAGCTCCTTGTTTAATCGCTAGATCTGGTCTTCCGACATCGCCTAAAAATAACGTGTCACCAGAAAACATTGCGTAATCTTTTCCTTCAGCATCCTTTAATAGAAAAACGGAGCTCTCCATGGTATGACCAGGCGTGTGAAGTACTTTAAAAGTAACATCACCCACTTGCAACTCTTCTCCATCTTTAGCGGAGTAAATATCATAAGATGTTTCAGCCATCGGACCATAAACGATCGTTGCACCTGTTTTCTTTGCAAGATCTAAATGTCCAGATACAAAGTCAGCATGAAAATGTGTTTCAAAAATGTATTTCAATTTCACACCTTCGCTTTCCAATTTCTCTATATATGGTTCTGTTTCTCTTAATGGATCAATGATCACTGCTTCTCCTTTCGATTCGATGTAGTAAGCACCTTGTGCTAAACATCCTGTATATATTTGTTCTACTTTCATATTCTGTTTTTTTTATTAACTAATGCAAAAATAACTTATATTTTCCAGCTCTATTGTAACCTATGTTACCTTGACTAGGTTCAAAAATAAAAGCGATTCCAATTTGACAACCGGAACCGCTTCATTATAGGAGTTGATATTTTGCCGTACTAGTTTACTTTTTTACAACAAGATTTTCCTTCTTTAGGTGCGCAATCTTTCTTAGACGCTTTATTATTACAATTAGATTTTTCTTCCTTAGACTTCTTGGAACAGCAAGATTTCGCAGTGGAAGAACTTGCTTCATTGACCACTGGAAAACCATTTTCCTGCCAAGCCTTAATGCCTCCTTCCATATTAATAGTATTCGTAACACCTAATTCTGAAAGTTGATCTATTGCTTTTTGGCTTCTATTTCCACTTCGGCATGCCATCACTAAAGTCTTATCATTCGGCAATTCGCTATATCTATCACTGAGCTCCGAAAGAGGAATATGTAGCATCCCGTCTGACTGATATGCCATCGCTGCAACTTCATCGTTTTCTCTGACGTCAACCAATATAGCACCTTCTTCCAGTAATGCTTGAGCATCATTCACCGTTATTGATTCTGACTGCGCAAAACTTATTAGTGGCATCAATAAGGTGACAATAAAAATTAATATTTTCATTTTTTTCTTTTTAAGGTGAATCAATTATGCAACTAGAAAAGAGTTCATGATCATATAAGAACCACCATTATAAGTATCCTTTATTCCTAAACTCTGGAGGTAATTAACGGCTTGACCACTTCTATTTCCACTTCGGCAATAAAATACTTTATCACCTTTCATTTCTTTGATCGTATCTACGAAATCTGCAAAATGAGAAAGCGGCATATTAACTGCATTTTCTACGTGCTCAGATTCAAATTCATACGTTTCTCTAACATCTATAATGTGTACTGAGTCTTGTTTTACTATTTCTTGAATGTCCATAACTTTTTTATTTTTTATTCAAAGATAAGGCAACAGGATAGGACTGCGTGTGACTTGAGTTACATATAGGCACCTCCTATTCATAAAGTTTATTTATTCTATTTCGCATTCTCCAATAAATCACAATGCCTAAGACAAAGCATATCACACCCACGGATATTAGCGACCATTCAAGAAAACCAATATGCTCATTTTTCTGAAGGTAGAATGTTCCAATGGCTGTACTCATGAAGAAAATCCCCGTTTTTATATAGGACAATAAGGTACGTTGATTAGCCAGCACGGTTCTATCCAGTGCAAGCTTATCTCTCAGAATTAAGTCTGCTCTATTCATTTTTTTCTAAATATTCGAATAATTAAAATGGGTGGACAGGCCGTCCATTAAGCAATCTGTTCAAGGGATTCTAAGAACCGAAGTAATCGGATCAATCGCTAGTACAGACTGATCAGATTCTATAACTTTATAAGCAAGAAAGTACAAGGTAAAAACCTAGGTCTAAATTAAGAAGGCCTCTATTATTTCCGATAAGACATAAATCCACCAGAAAGATTAAAAACATTGGCAAAGCCTAATCCAGCGAGCATCTTACTCGCAATGGCACTTCTTCGACCACTTCTACAATAGACCACATATGTTTTATCTTTATCCAACTTGGAAGCTTTTTCCTTGAATGAGCCATTAAGTTCTAACCAACTAGGCTTACCGATCACACCAGATTTCATTTCCGCCTTGGATCTGACATCTATAAGATTGACCTTTTTTTCTTTTATCAAGGCATTCAGTTCGTCAGAAGAAATATTTTTATATCCGCTTGGCTTGGCATTAAATAATCTAAATAATAAGTAGACGCCAATAGCGGCTAGTATAACGTAAATAAACGTGTTCATTTTTTTATATTTTATTTGGTAGTAAAGTGATGCTCCACATTCCGCGAAGATCTCCTGTTTTATATCCTGTCGCTAAATCTGTAGGATATTTTGCTAGTATTTTATCGTAAGCAGAAATTTGATCTTTAGGTCCATGACATTTCATACACATTTCTTGCATGACGATCGGCGCATAAAAAATTTGCTTTCCTCCTACTTCTGCTAATTTCGGTTTCATATCTTCTCCTTTATCTTTGAGTTCTTGATATGCTAAGAGGACCTTCCCTTCTGCCATCGTCGGTGCGTTTTTAGGATTTCTATACTTTGCACTTGTTCTTTTGATCTCCGCATGATACTCATTTGATAAACTATCTGTAATGGGTAGCGCATTGATATTGCAATAAGCAATCGCCTTTTCAATTCCACCTTCTTCCATGCTCTTTTTCAATTCTTGGGATAGCGCTTTGAATGTATTTTGGGCAACTTCTTTGCCTCTCTGCATTAAAGCTTCTTGATCTTGGTCAATTTTTGCCTTACTTCCTTTTTGTTCCATATTACATGAAGTAATAATGACTCCTAGAATCGCGATGATTAGAAATTTTAATTTCATGATTAGTGTATTGGGAATGTTAAAATAGGATGGAATAAATGATTAACAACATCATTAGATACGCTATGTCTGAACAAGCGGGAGAATCCACTAGATTGGTGTGTACCGAGAATGATCATATCAATGTCTTTCTCTGCACAAAACTTACCTATCCCAGCTTCCACACTTGGATCTTCGTAAATATTAAGGGTATAATTTTCCAATTTATTTAGCTGCGCAAATTTTTCCATGTCCTCATGTACTTGAATATCTGTTCTTTGATTATTCGGTTTCTTAATTTTTAGCAAGAGAATTTTAGAATTAAATACTTCTTGAATTCTCTTCATTACTTCCAAGTTCAACACTTTGTTTTCAAGAAAGTCACTTACGAAAACGACTTGACTCAAATCCAGATTAGAACGATCACATTTTAGAGACAAAACGGGTACCTGGGCATGTTTCGTAATATACTCAGTGTGCGACCCTTTCGACCATACTGATTTATTAAACAGGCCTTCCGTTCCCATAACCACAAGGTCTATTTCATGTTCTTCACTTAACTGCAGGATGGTTTCATCAATATCTCCAATAACGCAAATCGAATCAGTGACAGACTCTTTATCAGCGATCCATTTCTTCATTTGCTCTTTTTTCCCTTCGCAACGTTTATACCATTCTGTATAATCATCCCCCTCATCATTCATCAGCTTTCCTGAACTAGAATATAATGCTCCCGCAGGTCCAGGCATTACGTATAGCGTAATAATTTCACAATTTGTATTCTTAGCTATTTTACTTGCTACCTCGTATGCGTAATCTCCTAATTCAGAGAAATCTGTTGGAACTAATATTTTTTTCACTTTGATTTGATTTAATTATTTAATCTAATGAGGCTCTATGCTCAGGTTTCAGGATTAACAAAAGAAGAGACTCCATTAGGAGCCTCCTCTTCAAATTTTATATTTATAACATTGTAGAAGGACATACATAATCGGTCAACTCGAATTTTTCAGATGCTTTAATGGCTTTGAAACCACCTTTAACATCCACTAAATTTCTGTATCCTCTCGACTGTAATATCGAAATGAAAACGAGTGATCGATAGCCACTTGCACAATTTGTGTAATAGGTATCTACCGTGTTTAACTTATTCATACTTTCATTGATGTAATCAAGTGGGGCATTGAGCGCACCTTCTATATGCTCACTATTGAACTCACTTTCTTTTCTTACATCTAATAGGTTTGCATTCGGAATTTCAGCTAGTTCCTCTACATCGACAGAAGTAATTTCGTCTATCTCCCGTCCAGCTTCTTTCCATGCAGCAAATCCACCTTTCAGGTAGCCCTTAGCATTATCATAACCTACTCTTGCTAATCGGGTAATGACTTCTTCTACTCTATCTTCATCTGCAACAATCAAGAGCGATTGTTTCACATCTGGAACCAAGGTTCCTACCCAAGTTGCAAAATTACCATCTATTCCGATAAAAATAGAGTTAGGAATAAATCCAGAACGGAAATGATCTTTTCCTCTAGTGTCTATGATAACTGCGTCAGTTTCCTCTGCAATTAATTCGAATTCACGTGGACTTAATGCCTTGCTTCCTTGTTCCATAACATCATCGAGGCTTTCATAACCTTTGATATTTAATAAAACATTCTGTGGGAAATATCCAGGAGGAGGCATTAATCCATCTAAAACTTTTTCTACAAATTCGTCTTCAGTCATTTCCTGAAGCGCGTAATTTGTTTTCTTTTGATTACCAAGCGTATCTGTTGTTTCACTGCTCATATTTTTACCACAAGCAGATCCTTGACCATGTGCTGGATAAACAATCAAATCATCAGAAAGTGGCATTATTTTATTTCTCAATGAATTGTATAAATGTCGCGCTAATTTATCTTGGGTAAGTTCAGCGATTACTTTCTGAGCAAGATCTGGTCTTCCTACATCACCTATAAACAAGGTATCGCCAGTGAATAGGCCAACTTCTTTTCCTTCTTCGTTTCTTAGCAACAAGCAACTACTTTCCATCGTATGTCCAGGAGTGTGAATTAACTCTATGGTTACATCACCAACTTTGAAAATCTGCCCATCTTTAGCAACTGTTTTCTTGAATCCAGTTTCCATTGTAGTTGGACCAAAAACAATCTCAGCACCCGTTTTCTCTGCTAGGTCTACATGACCAGAAACAAAGTCTGCGTGAAAGTGTGTTTCGAAAATATATTTGATTTTAGCGTTATTCTCTTTTGCTTTATTGATATAAGGTTCCGTTTCTCTTAGAGGGTCAATGATTACCGCTTCTCCATTTGATTCGATGTAATAGGCAGCTTCAGCCAGACATCCTGTATAAATTTGTTCAACTGTCATGATTCATTTTTTTTGATTAACGATATCACAAAGATAACGAGCAAGTCTCTATCACTAGGTAACCCAAGTTACAGTACACTATTGATCTTCGTCATATTTTTATTGTGCAATAGAATGATATTGATCTATTATGATTTGGTATTCATGCAAGAATCGCCAATTTAATTTGATTAAATCTTCTAAGCACAAGGATAGATGACCATTTATATAAGTTGAGAAAAATGTAACAAGGAGAAAAAAATATTACATATGATAGAAGCAAAATTATCCGTTGAAGATCGCTTAACACGAATAGAAAATATGCTTGAAAAAATATCAATGGGAATCGGTCAAGCACCAACCATGATGGCAATGGCAACAGATTCTTTCGATGAGCTGATCATTAATAAGAAAAGGGAGGGAATTAACATTGAAGATTCCTTCGAAAACGCTTTCCACCTGCTAAGTAGATTGGCTACACCCAATATCAGTGCCATGCTTGAAAAGCTTTTGGATACTATGGAACAGGGGCCTGGATTAATATCTATAGCCCTTGACAGCGTAGATGAAAGTTTGAGAAATGCTAATCAAGGAAGTACTCGCCTAGATGAAAGGATGAATAGCGTAGTCCACTTGCTGACACAATTAACAGAGCCTAAAATGATTAATCAATTAAACGGTTTAATCAAACTAGCAGATCAATCCTCTGGTCTAGTAGCCATGGGAATGGACACCATAGATGAGTTTATTGACAAGAGTAAAATTCTTGATCCAAAAAATATTGACCTTGTAAAAAAATTAGGCCAGTCTATTACAGAAGCACAGAACCAACCGCCACTAGAGGTAGGAGGAGTTTTTGGCTTATTACGAGCTTTAAAAGATCCAGACAGACAGAAATCACTAGGCTTAGTAATGAATATTCTAAAACAATTAGGTAAAAATTTATAAAACTGTAGAAAATGGAAAAACATCAAATCGTTGTAGTTGGCGCAGGAAGTGCTGGTCTCACAGTAGCAGCTATGTTAAAGAATCATAATAGTAGCTTAGACATTTGCATTATTGATAAATCAGAAAAACATTACTACCAACCGCTATGGACATTAGTGGGTGCTGGTGTGTTCCCAAAAGAAGAAACCGAAAGAAACCAAGCAGATTATATTCCTGATGGTGCTACTTGGATTAAAGATCATGTTGCAAGTTTCGACCCAGATCATAACTCACTTACTACACAGGGTGGAAAAAAAATAGCATATGAGTACCTCGTAGTTACAGCTGGCATTCAGATTAATTGGGATGCGATTCCTGGATTAAAAGAAAGCGTAGGCAAGCCAGGCACCGGAATCGTAAGTAACTATTCTTATGACACGGTAGAATCAACTTGGGATACGATCAAAGCTTTAAAAAGTGGTACTGCAATATTCACACATCCTAGTACACCTATAAAATGCGGAGGTGCACCGATGAAAATCATGTTTCTAGCGGAAGATCATTGGAAGAAGGAAGGAGTAGCAAATAATATAAATATCAAGTTTGTTAAGGGAGGTCCTGGAATATTTGCTGTAAAAAAGTACGCCGATGAATTAACTAAGATTGCTGATCGCAAAAACATAGAAAGAATCTGGATGACAGATCTTATAAGTATTGACAGCAGTAATAAAAAGGCCACATTTAAGCATATGGAGACAGGGGAAGAATTCACAACGGATTACGATATGATGCATGTCACACCGCCGATGAGTTCGCCTGACTTTATAAAAAATAGTCCGCTCGCTGCAGAATCCGGATGGGTGGATGTGAACAAAGATACGACTCAGCATAATAGGTATAAGAATGTATTCTCACTCGGAGACAATAGTAGTTTGCCAACAAGTAAAACTGGCGCAGCCATAAGAAAACAAGCTCCTGTAACTGTTAAAAATTTGCTGGCTTTAATTGCTGGGGAAAACTTAAACGAGAAATACGATGGCTACACCTCTTGTCCACTAATAACTGGGTATGGTTCGTTGATCTTGGCGGAATTCGATTATGATAAAAACCCGCAAGAGTCTTTTCCATTTGACCAGTCTAAAGAAAGGTATAGTATGTATGCTCTTAAAGCTTATGGGTTACCTAGAATGTACTGGCATGGAATGCTCAGAGGTAGAGAATTTTAGAAACAAATGCAGAAGGTCTAATTTATAGATTTTCTATGTTCTTTTTTCATGGCCCTTCCATTAGTTCCTGGTTGGGCCTCTTTTATAGGTCAATGTTAACTCCCTTCAGACAATAGATAGCACTTTATACGACCGATATTCTTGCTAGTTTATATGCTAACGCAAAAACGCAGATGTAGGTAATGCTTACATCTGCGTTTTATTGAAAAATCGAGCTTAATAAAGCTTCAATATTATTTTTTATTAGTAGAAATCCCAAATGGCAAATAAAGTGGGCAGAAACTGATGAAACTAGTGATCACAAAAATAAGAGCTAGTACTCCTAGAATAATGGCAACGGTTCCATTAATAATGCCAGTGTAGTATAGAATAGCTACGATGATAGCTAATACTATTCTGATGATTTTATCTGTGCTTCCCATATTCTTTTTCATAATTAGTACGTATTTAATTGGTTACGAAATGTTTTTAATTCTTTGTTTCTGATAGTATAGTTTCCTTCTTTAGAACAAGGGAAGTGGCAATGGTTATATATTAGCCGCCTTCTTCAATGCTCTGATTTCTTCATGCATCTCTTCTAATTTTGCTAAGATCATTATATGTGTTTTCTTAGCATCTATGCCCACAGGGCTAGAATCACTATGGATATCTTTTTCAATTCTTTCTAGAAGTTTCTTGTATTCTGCCGCAGTCATTTGAATCTGTTTTTATTGTTATGAATAGAATGAATACTAAATTTAAGCATTTGATAAAGATCTTTTATTTCTTTTTTCCATGGTTCGATTGAGAAACATATTGTTCGTATTCATTGCCTGCGTTATGTTTAATATCCTTGATCGCATCTTGATTCGACAGATAGAAACGCATAGCATGATCTGAATCCATCATGTTATTCCGATATAAAATATCTCGTACAGGACCTCTGACATTAGACAAGGTAAGGGCTCTTTCCTGACGATGCAGATTCTCTACTAAATCTTTAAGTGAATGAATGGCACTGGAATCAATTCCGGTAACAGCGCTAAAATCAAAGATAACATGCTTAATTTTTGGCCTTTCTTGAATCTTTGCCTCCACATATTCTATCAAGCTACTTGCATTGGCAAAATAAAGTTGAGCATCAAATCTTACAATTAAGATGTCATCTGTTATTTCTAAATGATCAAATCTTTCTAAATTTCTAAATTCGTCACTTCCTGGAACCTGACCTAACTCAGCCATATGCGGATACGAAACTTTATAGATTAATATACCAAGTGATAGAACAACTCCTACTAATATACCTTCTTCTATTCCGAGAGATAAAGTCGCAATTGCGGTGACCATAAAGACTGCAAAATCTTTCTTATCGTGTTTCCATAAATGCTTGGCCTCTGCAAAATCAATAAGCCCGAATACTGCAACCACAATGATTGCACCTAACACTGCATTAGGCAAATAATAAAAATACTCTGTCAGGAATAATAAGGTGATAATGATTAGCACCGCACTGATGATGCTCGCAACCCCAGTTTTTGCACCTGCCTGATCATTAACTGCCGTTCTAGAAAACCCACCAGTCACAGGAAAAGCTTTAAAGAATGAACCAAGTATATTCGATAATCCGAGACCAATCAATTCTTGATTAGCATCAATTTCATAATTCTTGTGTTTCGATTGTATTGCTTTCGCAACCGCTATTGACTCCATGAAACCGACAAAAGAAATGGTTAATGCAATCGGTAGCAAAGCGATCATGGACTTTCCATTAATATTCGGAATACCGAAACTAGGCAATCCTCCAGGCACATCTTTGATAATTTTCACACCTGCGGCATCTAAGCCCATGAAATAAACAATACCCATTCCGATTAACACAACAATCAATGGACCAGGTAGTCGCTTACTAATTTTCTTAGATAATAGCAGCAAAATTACAGCTCCCACACCTATGACTAAAGTTGGTAGATTAATGTCACTTATATTCTGAAATATATTGAAAATGGTATCATGTACTTTCCCTCGTGGGATACTCAAGCCTAGCAAGTGTTTTACTTGAGAAAATCCAATAATAATGGCCGCAGCTGAAGTAAAACCTGCTATTACAGGATGTGATAGGAAATTAACTAGAAAGCCAAGCCGAAATGCACCCATACTGAACTGAATAACCCCGACCATTAAAGCTAGTAAAATGGCAAGTGCTATAAATTCAGTACTTCCTAAAGGTGCTAAAGCACCAACACCGCTAGATATCAGCAATGCCACCATGGCAACAGGTCCAACTGCTAATTGCCTAGAAGTTCCTAAAAGAGCATATACTATTAGCGGAATTGTAGAAGCATATAATCCGTAAATAGGAGGTAGGCCCGCTAACATGGAATAAGCCATTCCTTGTGGAATCAGCATCACACCTACGGTTAGTCCAGCGGACAAGTCTCCTCCAAACTGTGCCTTGCTATATGTTTTAATCCAATCCAAGAAAGGAAAATATTTCTTCATTTATAATTTTTTTTTTGAGAAAGTTGATATATATAATTTCTAACATTCCCATTTATTTCAGTAAATGCAACTTCTGCCGCTTTCAAGTGATCGTAAGTTGGCATTCTGTTCTGCAAGGAATCTCTACTCCATAATTGTAGTTCTAGACCACAGCACTTTGCAACATTATCTTTATTAAAAACACCGAGTATTGAGTATCCATCAAGCTTAAGTAATTTTTCCATCTGAGAAAAATAGGCCTCTTTTTCCTTACAAGTCGTAAAAAAATGCAACGTTGCCCGATCGATATATAGATCAATCTCTCCATGTAACGATTGTATTTTACTAGGGTTAATCAAATCATCTTGTAAAAAAATGACTTCACTCCCAGCATGTTTTATTCTCAATTTATTAAGTGCCACTTCGCTGATATCGTTCGCAACGATATTGTAAAAACCTTTCGTTAGCAATGATTCTACAAGGTTAGAATCACCAACACCAGCACAGAAAATTTTAGCATCTTTGGGAAGATTGATTAAATCTATCCAAGGCATTATCCATGGAGTATTACGCTCAATCCAATTAGGCGTTTCTAATTTATTAAAATTAGCATCCCAATAATCTTTACTCGTTGTTTCGCTACTGCTCACTATGCAACATGAATCTTTCACTTCCATAAGTTCTCTATTTTAATGATAAAAGTGAAATACTTAAATGATAATAGCGGCATTTACATTTATACTTCATATCAGCCTGCAAGGTATAGTGTAATATTTTAAGTAATGTTACTTGAGTTACTTTCGGAACTTAGTTTTAATACGACCTACGATCAGAGGAGTTAGAATTATAATAGTCTAAATATTAGGAGTTCGTGAATCGCTAGGTGGGAATAAGAATAAATTGCAATGGGCTTCACAGCCAAAAAAAAAGCCCGAACACTTTCGTGATCGGGCTTTGTATCTAGGTAAATCTTACATCGCTGAAAGCGCTGTCAGATTAGGAAGAATATTATTTTCTTCCTCCGTCTAATTCATCCTGCAAAGTCTTTAACTCATCCCATTTCCCGTCTGCAGCTAACTGCGACTGTTGTGGCCAAGTTGTTGGATCATGCATTTTGTATCTAGGACCAGCTTCTTCAAGAATTTCACCTAATTTTTCTGCACTTGCAGCAGCAAGTTCAGCGAAAGTGTTAATTCCTGCTTCACCTAATTTCTCAGCGATCTTAGGCCCGATTCCTTCTATTTTCTTTAAATCATCAGCTGCAGTTTCTGATTTCTCAGCCTTAGGAGCAGCTTCTTTAGCTTCTTCCTTTACAGGTGCAACTTCTTCTTTAACTTCTTCTTTCTTAGGAGCAGCTTTAGGAGCTGGCTTAGATTCTGCCATTTGCTCTTTAAGTTGAGAGAAAACATTTAAGTCACCAAGCGTAGTTTTTTCAATACTTGCATTTCTTGTCTTAACTACATTTCTTGTATCTTCTCTTTCTTTTCTCTGTTCTCCTTTAACTTGATCATCTGCTTCACGCTGAATATCTTCAAGATATCTTGTGTGTGAAACTAGAATTCTCTTATCGTCTCTGTTAAATTCGATTACTTTAAATGTCAAGTTGTCATCAACTGCAGCAAATGTTCCATCTTCTTTCTTAAGATGTTTAGCTGGAGCGAATGCTTCTAGACCGTACGGTAACTGAACAATAGATCCTCTATCTTCTTTCTTTACAACTGTTGCCTCGTGGTAAGAACCTTGAGGGAAAACTTGTGCAAATGTATCCCATGGATTTTCTTCTATCTGCTTGTGTCCAAGAGATAATTTTCTATCCGACTTGTCAATTTCTAAGATTACACATTCGATTTCTTCACCCACTTTTGTGAATTCTGAAGGATGTGAATATCTCTTAGTCCAAGAAAGGTCTGAAATGTGAACCATTCCACCAATTCCTTCTTCTAGCTCAACAAATACACCATATGGAGTTAAGTTCTTAACAATACCAGTGTGTCTGCTTTCTACAGGGAATTTAGCTTCGATACCATCCCATGGATCTTCAGAAAGTTGCTTGATCGATAGAGACATTTTTCTTTCTTCTCTGTCAATTGTTACAACCTTAGCATCAAATTCTTGATCTAATGTGAAGAATTCTCTTGCGTTAACAGGCTGTGTTCTCCAGCTTACTTCTGAAACGTGAATTAATCCTTCTACTCCAGGGCTGATTTCTAAGAATGCCCCATAGTCTTCTATGTTTACAATCTTACCTTTAAGCACAGAACCTTCTACGATTTCTGCTCCTAAAACTTCCCATGGATGCGGCTGTAATTGCTTTAATCCTAAAGAAATTCTCTTCTTATTCTCATCAAAGTCAAGAACTACAACATTTAATTTCTGGTTAAGCTCTAACACTTCATTAGGGTGGTTAATTCTACCCCAAGAAATATCTGTGATGTATAGTAAACCATCTACTCCACCTAAATCCATAAATGCACCGAAATCTGTGATGTTTTTCACGATTCCTTCTAGTACTTGTCCTTTTTCAAGACTCTGGATAATAGCTTCTCTCTGATCTGCAAGATCACTTTCGATCAATGCTTTGTGAGAAATTACTGCATTCTTAATAGCTTCATTAATTTTCACTACTTTGAACTCCATAGTCTTACCTACGTACTGATCGTAATCAATAATAGGTTTTATGTCAATTTGTGATCCTGGTAAGAATGTTTCTAAACCACCACAATCGGCGATTAATCCACCTTTTGTTTTGCTGATCACTGTACCTGTGATAATTGTACCATTCTTGTAAGAATCCACAATGTTTTCCCAAGCTTTGAAAAGTTTTGCTTTTCTTCTTGATAAGACTAGCTGACCTCTTTCATCTTCTTGACTTTCAACGTAAACGTCTACTTCGTCTCCAATCTTAATTTCACCTAGGTCTCTAAATTCTGATAAAGAAACGATTCCATCTGACTTGTAGTTAATGTCTAATACAACATCACTAGCTGAGATAGAAGTAACTTTCCCTTTGATAATTTCATTCTCGTTAACGAGGGTAAGTGTTTGTTCGTAATCTTTAAGGTAATTTTCGATTTCATCGTCCGTGTAACTAATTGCGTTTTTGTTACTTATAGACCAATCAAAATCATCGTGAGCTGTCTTTGGCTCCTCTGCCTGAACAGGCGTTTCTTCTACAACTGCAGTTTCTTCAACAGCGTCGTTTGATTCTGGTGTTTCCACTTTTTTGTCATCTGACATATATTAGAATCAATGTTTGTATGTGTATTTCTTTTATACACAGCGGTTAACAATATATTTTCAACTCTATAAAACAAGCCATTTGACATGACATTTCATAAAGGGCTGCAAAGATAGTATTTTATTTTATAATTAATGATTTTCAATTGTGTTAAATCAACCTGTTGTTTTTTAAGATTGTATGAGGTGAGGCGGGAAAACGATAGGTCTTTTTAAAAAGGGATTTATGGGTTATGGGTACTAAAAACAAACAACTACAAACTAAAAACAAAACTCTCCCACAGATAACGCCGATTCTCGCAGAACTAAAACTCGTCCTCACTCAGAAAACGAATCACGGAAAAACGAACAACGGATAACGGACAACGGATAGCGGATAGCGGATAGCGGATAGCGGATAGCGGAAACCTAATCTTGCGAAACATTCGTCAACAACAAAATTTGTGGAAAATCTTGACCTCCTTTATATAACGCCTTACTGAACTCACTAAAATTGTGAAAATACGAGCCTAGAAAAACATCAGGGTAACCATCTTGATTAAAGTCTCCTATATCCATCGTCAACCATTTACCAGAATAAGTCCCATCCAAATACCTAGGTGTAAAATTAGAATCTCCTTTATTCTCCAGATACACGATACTTTCTCTTGGATGATCTAAAGCATCAAAAAAAGAAATCGCAACGATATCTTGATCACCGTCTTTATCGAAATCGGCATTCATGGCTTTGTGGCAACCTTTCATTGGAAAAAAATAAGACTCTTCAAATTTATTCTCTCCATTATTCAAATAAACGCGGACTCCATGATATGGCTTGTCAATCTGTGAGAGGTCCCAGTTATCGCCATTAGTTAAGATAACATCTAAGTTTCCATCCTTATTAAAATCTAATCCTCGTATTCTAATTCAAGTAAGGCACTTCGAACATCTTCCGATTTCTTAAAGTTCACTTTCTTTTCCTTAAAATAGGAGACTATATCCTCTAACTCCTCTGTTTTTTCATACTTATCTATGAATGCTTTTCGTCTTTTAGTCAATTCGTACAACTCTCCATTTCTAGATAAGTAGAGACTTTCTTTTAAGGATAACTTGGGCTTCTTAGATCCAATATCGAATGCAGGGCTGTAAGACTGACTCCCTATATATGCCTCTGTTTTTAGTAGAAGGCTAAGTGTTTCAGAATCTAATAAAATCTCATACAAGTCATTAATTCCTTTATTATTCCTAAGTGTAACGAAATTTCTACTAAGTCCATTTGTAGTTCCTAATAGGATAGAATCTACCATTTCCAGATTCACATTATATTCTGATTCGTCCAATTTCAAATAAAGTAATTTTCTAAAACAATCATATATAATATGATACTCTTTCTGAATAAACTCTTTTTTACCTTTTAGCTTTAAACTCCCTGGTGTCCATTCACCCCACAGAAGTGGTGAGCCTGAAAACGTTGGCTCCTTTCTCTCGAAAGAACTTAATCCGTAATCTTTCAAATTTCCTACTTGAAGATCCGTACCTAGAATTTTCACGTAGTCATTTGCCTGATTATAAGTAGTCCCATAAGCAAGAAAAAAACAAATTAATAACGTACATCTTTTCATAATAATTCTAATTTCATTAAAGCACTATACCTATTATGGGCATAGTTCCTCTGTATATATCTTAGTAATTTTCTTATAATTATTGTCTTTAAATATATATTTTTCTTTTTGTATTTCAATCTTTAGATACAGGTAAGTTTTCTTTTTCTTAAAATCTTTCGAACAGGGCGAAAAACATTAAGAAACACTAAAGTATATATTTTACAAGATGCACTACTTTCAAAGTTCAATGCATATTATAACTATTGAAATGAGTATAAATTTCTATCCCTATCAAGTTTAAGGAATCTTATTTTTAAATTATTTATTCGTATTCAATAACATCAATAATTGAGGAAAATCTTGACCTCCTTTATATAAGGCCTTACTGAACTCACTAAAATTATGAAAATACGAGCCTAGAAAAACATCAGGGTAACCATCTTGATTAAAGTCTCCTATATCCATCGTCAACCATTTACCAGAATAAGTACCATCCAAATACCTAGGTGTAAAATTAGAATCTCCTTTATTCTCCAGATACACGATACTTTCTCTTGGATGATCTAAAGCATCAAAGAAAGAAATCGCAACGATATCTTGATCACCGTCTTTATCGAAATCGGCACTCATGGCTTTGTGGCACCCTTTCATTGGAAAAAAATAAGACTCTTCAAATTTATTCTCTCCATTATTCAAATAAACGCGGACTCCATGATATGGCTTATCTATCTGAGAAAGGTCCCAGTTATCACCATTAGTTAAGAGAACATCTAAGTTTCCATCCTTATTAAAATCAACCAATTCGAAATAACTAACACCATGTACAGGTGAAAAACTCAACACCTTGTCTTCTGTAAAAATACCTTTTCCATCATTATAATATATAGATAAGGCCTCCCATGCTTGAGATCTTAAAGCCACAACATCTAAGTCACCATCACCATCCATATCTACAACCTCAGTCCTTCGTGTTCCAGGAAATGACGATATCACTTTTTCTTCATTAAAGTCATCATACCATGCTAATTTCCCTTTATGATTTCCAAACGATGAAATCAATGCATCTTTTTTCCCGTCGTTATTCAAGTCTGAGATATCAGCATGCACAGGTCGAGGCAATGGACCTACTATTTTATTCGGATTTATTTCTTCCGGGCTGCTTAGCGGTGCTAAGTATCCGTTCTCAAGATCAGATGGAATAATTGATCCTATTCCAACAATATAGGGCTGGCCTTCATCCATGATCAAGTGAGACAGTGGTTTCTGCAACCCCCAAGTTCCTGTTACCTGACCAAAGGTATTCAAAGCATAAAGAATTTTATAATCACCGATATAAAGCGTTTTACTTGCTACGTCAAATTCCAATAAAGAAACTTGAGGCACTTGCTTATCTCCTATATTGATTAACTGAGCTCTGAAAGGCGCTGACACATCACTAGCAATTGATTCCATATCACTTGTCAGTGAATCAGGCGCATTTTTAATGTAGAATTTCACTATCGACTTCCAATCCTTACTTGAAATTAAAGCTTGCTCTGGATAGACATTCATTTGCATAATTATGGACACCTCTTCAGCAGCTAGTTTAGTGAAAGGATCATGTTCCTCATCTTTAATACCTAACCTCCAGCCCATATTAGGCAAAACACTTTCTTTCCAAGTTTTCTTATCCAATAATGAAGGTTCAGGATAGAGGTGGCAGGATGCGCAATAGATCTTAGCCAGCTTTTCAGATTCGTCAAGATGTGCGATGTCCTTTTCCCAAAACAACAGGAAAATCAAGAAAACAGGAATGGCAAATATGTACTTCAAGAATGTAATCTATTTTATTGTAAAGTTAGTAAACATAACTCAATACGTTGTTTTTAAACACTGCTAAAGCGGGAGGCAAGAAACGATGTAATTTTTAGTGCCAGATATAAAAAAAGGATGTTTCTATCCGTAGAAAGAAACATCCTCTAAAAAAATTTATTAATCAATTATCTTAATTCACATCCCAAAAAAGAGGATTAAATAATTCATCTTCTCCACTGATCGCTTCATAGTTCGATTTGTTAAATGATTGCTCATTTCCAGGAACATTGAACCTCAATGGTGGTGTTTTAACTAAGCTAGAATTATCTACCCAAAATTCTAAAACTGGATAATCTAATCTTCTGATTTCTGCCCAGTTTTGGTAAGGTTGAATAATGTTAAAATGAACCCATTTTTGACTAGCTATAAGCTCAATTTTCTCTTCTTGAGAACCAGCATTATCCCAGCCAGCAGCTTCCGTAGCAAACATTACATCAAACTCGCTTTCTTCAACTGGAGTAGGTTCTCCAGCTATTCGATCTGCGCCAAGACTATTAACATAAAAATAAAAGTCTGTAGATTGTTTAATAGCAGTTTCATAAGCTTCTTTAGCTGCTGCATCATCACCAGCTTTTAAATAATATTCTGCTTTTATCAAGTTTACTTCCGGAGCATTAATAATGACACCAGGAAATGACTGATTACGACTTGTTGTAGTTCTATTATAAAAAGCAGTTACAGACGTATTTCTAAGATCATTTTGATCATTACCTAATAATAATGGATCGATACCGATAAATTCGCCATTAGCACTGTCTCCTGGTTCAAATAAAACTCTTAATCTAGGGTCCTCAGATTCATTCATATAATCTATCATGGCTTTAGGCGCATCATCTCCATCCCATCCTCCTGAGTTAATACCTCCATTAAATCCACCAGAATTAATTGCTGAATTAATATCATAAATATCAATCATAATGTTTTGGTCGTTATTCTCTACAACTGGATACTTACTTGGATTCCCAAGTATTTCAGCCATTTCAGAAGTAGCTCTAGAGCTAAACTCTGATGACAAAGAAAGTCTATTCAGCATCCTTAATCTCAGAGAATTCGCATATCGCTTCCAAAGATCAAAATCTCCATAATTGATAAAATCTTGTGCTTTAAGTGAAGCCGCGGCAGAAACACCTGGTTCTCCAGCAGCAAAATCATCTGCAATTACTTTCAGTTCATCTAGCATATAAGCATAGATATCTGGGCCTAGATCAAAAGCTGGATACGAATTATCGTAATCACCTCCGTTTTGGCTTAATCTTCCAGCTTCAAAAAATGGAATATTTTCATATAAGTCAATCATTTTCGCAGTCTCTCTGAAAAAATGTATATCAGCTGTTTGCTTGAAAACTTTTAACCTTGTTTGTTTCTCAGCTTCTGAAGCATCAAATACTTTTTCAAATTCTCTATACTGCCTCATGCCAGCATAATAATTATTCCATACCAAATCTAAAGCTCTACTACCTGGTATGTATTGATTAGGAGTATTGATCCATGAAATAGACTGAGTCCATGGATTTAGTGTAATCCTCAAGTTCTCAAAATAATCATTGTAATTAGGAACGATATGTCCTCTTGTAGCATTTAGAAATCCTGTGTACTGACGTTCGATGCTAGTTTCAGCTACCTTTTCAGGATCTGCATATGCATCTTCAAATTGTTCTTTTGTACAGGAGCTAATAACAACACCTAGAACCAAAAGAAACATTATATATTTAAAATTCATTTTTATAATTTTTTAGTTCGAAAATTAAAATCCTGCTGTAAGCTGAATTCCGAATGATCTAAATGCTGGATTATTACCTGCATTATTTATATTATTATACCATCTTGGTCCAGATGTAGTCTGCTCAGGATCGATGTCTTTTATACTTCTGTATAAGAAAAATAAATTTCTTCCATAAACATTTACTCTTGCATTCTGCATTCCTAATTTGTTACTTACTGTTTTAGGCAAAGTATATCCTACAGCCATTTCTCTAACTTTCCACCAATTGTTATCATTGATATAAAGTTCATATCTAGAATTACCATATTGCGGTCCACCCCAGTTATATGTTCCTGCATAGAATAAAGTCTGTGGTATAACATTTGTATTCTCGGTATAAGTTATTTCACCAGTTACATCATCTGCACCTACTACTACTCCTTCTAGTAACATACCATTATGTTGTACTAATTCTCCGTTAGGACCTGCTGCAGATGTAGTTTGAACTCCTTTTCCATCAGCATCAATATAATATGACAATCCACCAGTTTCTGTGTTTCTAAAATTCAAACTTTCCTCTGTAAGACCTCTACTTGTTAACCAATATACACCTGTAGGCATAATTGCTCCACCTACACTAAAATCAGTTATGATGTCTAAAGAAATACCCTTGAAGAAAAAGTTGTTAATAAAACCACCCTCAAAATCAGGCATTGCATTACCATATACTTCCCATACATCACCATCTAACTGATGAAGCCCATTAGGACTTACGATTTGGTTACCATTTGGATCTGTTGCCACAGGGTGAGCATAAATATCACCCATCGGACGACCAACTACAGATCTAATCTGAGCAGCATTTCCATCGAAATTAGCATGAACTAATTCTGTAGCTTCATTTGCTAATTTTACAACTTTGTTAGTATTCTTTGCAAAATTTATTCTTGATTTCCATTTTATATCACCTACTCTAATAATATCCATATCAAGTGCAAGCTCAATTCCTGTATTTCTAAGCGTTCCAATATTTGTTAATACTGATCCAAACCCTTGCGAAGCTGGTAGGTCTACTGGTAAAATTTGATCTACTATAAACCCATCATAAAAACTTGCATCTAATGTAAATCTAGTTAAGAAATCTACATTTAATCCTATTTCAAACTCTTGCTTTTGCTCTGGTCTTATGGCATCATTACCGTATCCACCACCGATACTTGAATATAAAATCCCTTGTCCTCCATCAGTCTGAACACCTAATGAGCTTTGATTATATGCGACATTAGCTTGATACCTCTGTGGATAGTTACCTACCACACCGTATGATGCCCTAAGTTTAGCAAAGCTGATTGAAGTCGGTAAGCTGAAAGCTTCACTAAGTACTAAACTACCGTTAACTGAAGGATATACGAAAGCATTATTCTCAGCAGTAATTCTAGAAGTTCTATCTCTTCTAATCGTACCTTCTAAAAATGCCCATCCTTTATAATCTAAATTAGCTAAACCAATGATCGCATCTTTTACTTCGATATATCTACTTGATCCACTTCCTACAGGTGTATTGATAGATCCAGAGATTGCGAAGAAATTTTCTGGTGATAAACCTCCACTTGTTCCTCTTGAAGATTGTAAATATTGATCTTGCTGAGCATTATAACCACCACTAACACTGAATCCTAAATCTTGTGTTAAGTCTTTTCTATAGCTTAATAATGCTTCACCATAAACTAATGAATAATTACTATTACTTAAACTATAACCTCCACCAGGATTAGTGTAAAGAACACTAGGGTTCTGAGTTTTATTTTTATTCTCAACTTTTTCTGCTGTAAAATCACTTCCAAGTCTTCCTCTTAAGGATAGACCATCAATTATTTCCCAACTTTGAGTAAGATTAGCGATAACACGATTGTTACTTTCAACACTATTCAAGGCAACTAATCTATAAACATAATCAGCAATGGCATCCTTAAATCCTGCACCTGTAATGTTCTCATCTGGTGTTAAACTCGCTTGAGTTCCTGTTCTATATCTATATCCAAGACTTGTTTCTGCTCTATCAAAATACCAGTCTGGAGACTCGAATCTATCCATCATTCCTCCAAAATTGTTGATCATTCGATCTACTTTATAAGGACGATTCGTTGTCGTCTGATTAATATACTTGACATTAATTGTTGTATTGAACTTTTCACCTATTTGGAATCTTGTAGATAAATTAGCGATGTTTCTATCATTACTTGACCCTAATGAAATCATTTCATTATCTTGTCTTGTAAAAGAGAATCTAATACTAGAATTTTCATTTCCTTGAGAAACGGCTAAGTTAATATTAGAACTTGTCGCTGGTTGGAAAAAGTCAGCGTAACTATTTTCACCAGCTACATAAGGTACAACTTCTCCTGTCCAAGCCACAACTGGCTCTCCATCAAATTCTGGCCCAAAGTTAAGTGATGTTCCAACTAAACCTCTTGTATCACCTACTCCGTCTCCATCTGTATCAACGCTAGTAAACATATCGTCTCCTTGGCCTTGTTGAGAATACAGATTAGAATAACCTGGACCTCTTACATTTTGGTACCTTGGCATGTATGCAATTCTATCAGTATTATAACTAGCACTAAAATCAACACCTAGTCCACGTTTTTTACTTCCTTTCTTAGAAGTAATCAACACTACACCATTCGTCGCATCAGAACCGTAAAGGGCTGCTGCTGATGCACCTTTTAATATAGAAATACTTTCTATATCATCAGGATTTATATCTGTTAATCCGTTCCCTCTAATTCTTTGGTCTCCCCAGTAACCTGCGCTACTTGTTTCACCATTTCTAATAGGAATTCCATCCATTACAATTAAAGGCTGAGTATTTCCTGTAATCGAAGAGAATCCTCTTATATTAATATTAATTCCGCTAGTTGCACCTCCAGGTACAGACCTCACTGTAACACCAGGAGCTTTACCATACATGGCAGTTGCAAAATTTGTAACCTGAGTAGTATTTAAATCAGATGATTTAATCTCAGATGTAGCATAACCCAATGCTTTCTTTTCTCTACTAACTCCAAGAGCTGTTACGACAACTTCGTCTAATAACGCTCCTCCTTCTAATGCAATGTCCCAAGTTGCTTGACCAGAATAAGCAATATCTACTGTTGTAAAACCTACATAACTAAATGTAAGAACAGGATTTTCAGTAGTAAGGTTAATTGAATATTTACCATCTAAATCAGTGATGGTTCCATTCCCAGACGCCCCCTTTTCAACAATAGATGCCCCAATAATAGGATCCCCTGTAGATGCTTCTGTTACAACTCCAGTAACAGTTTGTGCACTCGCAAAAAAGCTACAAAAAATAGCTGTGAGTGTAATGATAAATCTTCCCGTAGTACGAAGTTTTTTTTCGTAGGCTAGAAGAGATATCGCCTTTAAAGATATAGACTTCTTCATGCAAATTTTGTTTAATTAAATTATGAATTTTTCCGTTAAGCCAATCCACTAGTTTTTTGGACTAAATTTTCATAAAACCTCATGAAAATTCGAATTGGTGTTAAATAATAAAGTATAAGTAGTGCATAGTAAACAAACTAAATTCCTTAAGCACATCGTAAAAAATAGGGCAAATGCCCAATAAAATATAGAATGTTAAGGTATCGTTAAAAATGTTTGTGTTAACATTAACGCACATCATTTTACCAAAGATAGAATTTTTGTTAGAAATCCACAATATCAAAACAAAAAATTATAATTTATTACATCAAAGCCCTAATCTTCTACCCTAGTCAACAACAACGATATAATATGGCTCATTTGCTTGATATGAGATCTATGTGAGAAATATAACTACTTCAAAAACGAAAATATGTTTTGTTATGCTGCTACGCCTATTGAGTTAATACCTGCGGGTCGGGCAAAAAGAAATTTCCGGAGTGGAAACTTACATTTTCTGGCAACAAAATATCAAGTGGTAAATATTGGATTTTCTCCGGTTGTAACTTAAACACTAGGAAGTGCCTTAAATTCAAAATACCCATATAACCCATCAGCTTAGGATTCTGACTAATCAAATAGTCAATTTTCCCCTTTTTCAAATAGTCTAGATTATTTTCTACTGAATCATATCCGATTAATCGAATATTCTGAATATGCTTGTTCTCTAAATACTTTGCAATTCTATTAATCCGCGAAGAACCTGTGAAGATACCTGTCAAATGCTCTATATCTGCTAATTGCTCATCAAGAAAACTTGATAGCTTCTTAGGATCATCAAACATTTCAAACTCTCGCGTCACGACTTGCGTAGAAGGAGACATCTCATTAAACCAATCCCTGAACCCTCTCTCTTTTTCAAGATAATGGTGCGCATTTTTGAAATCTCGATCCAATGGAATAATCATTACCCTTGCATTCAACGAACAATGCAAGGACATCAGACGAGCAGCTAGCCTCCCACTCTGATATGAATTAGGCCCTACATAGCAAATTAGCTTTTCGGAATCCCTTTCGATCATCGTATTAATTATCACATATGGCTTCTTATGCTCTTCTAACTTATCTAATAAAAGTTTACTCTCGCTCCTAAAGATCGGCGCAATCAAAAGACCATCAATTCCTTTTAAATCTAACTTCTCAACTTGCTCTGTAAATTTCTTTCTATCAAACAAATCGAAGGACAGATAAGTAAACTTAACCCGCTGTTGTGCAATCGAATCAATGGCTAACTTGCACCCTGCATGCACTTCATCCCAATATGGATCTTTACTTTTTTCAGGAATAATTATTAGAATAGTCTTTGTCGTTCGAGTAGCCGCTAAACCTGAAGCATAAATATTAGGCTTGTAACCTAAATCTTCGGCAATTTTAAGCACTTTAGCTTTCGTCTTTGGTGCTACTCTACCCCTTTTATGAATAACACGATCTACTGTCCCGATTGAAACTTCCGCCAATTGAGCAATATCAATTAATCTAGGAATCTTGTCCATATTTCTTTAGTAAAAGGAGAAGTGTTTTTTGAGTCTTCCTATGCAAATATATTATTTTTTGCAGTTTTCACAATATATTTCGCTCTGAGTAGAATAATTATTATGATTATATGTCAATTTTGAAAGAATTATAAATCAAAGTTAACTTACACGCCCCAAATAATATTTTGTTGATTTACAATGTATTAATTCCTTTTCATATCGCCCAAAATCCGCCTCATTGTGGACAACATATAATCCGCATGCTCTCTTCTAAAAAACATCGGCGGCTTAAATTTTACCACATTATGCATGGGCCCATCTGTACTCAATAAGATTCCAAATCGCTTCATTTCATTGACCACATTACTGGCTTTTTCTGCTAATGGTTCCAGCGTTTCTGGATCAGCAAACTCCCATCCCAGAAACAATCCTCTACCCCTAACATCTGCAATAATCGAATGTTCTTCTTGTATTTTTTTGAGCTCACCTTTTATATATTGACCTAAAACAAATGCGCGTTCTTGCAATCCTTCTTCTTCAATAATTCTAAGCACTTCTAATCCTATACTACACGAAACTGGGTTGCCGCCGAAAGTATTGAAATACTCCATTCCGTTGTGAAATGCATCTGCAATTTCTTCTGTACAAACCACCGCTGCAAGTGGATGCCCATTTCCGAAAGGCTTCCCAATAGTAACAATATCAGGTACAATATCCTCTGCCTCGAACGCCCACATATGACTCCCCACTCTTCCCAATCCTGTCTGAACTTCATCGGCGATCATTACCATTCCCTCATCCCGAAAATCTTTATAATAGGTCTGAAAAAATCCTTCTGGCATAACTACTTGACCACCGCAACTCAAAATACTTTCATGGATAAAGGCCGCTGGAGTTTCTCTGGATTGATCCAAAATAAAACGCTCTATATTTTGACTACGAACTGGATCTGGCATCGGAATTAACTGAACGAAATCTTTCTGCCCCTGCCCTCCTTTCGCATTAAACTTATAAGAGCTAATATCCACGCATAAATTAGTATTTCCATGATAACCATGCTCCATCGCCACAATACCATTCCTTCCAGTGTATGTTCGAGCCATTCTAATAGCTAACTCATTAGCTTCTGAACCTGAGTTAACAAAATGACAAACATTCAGCTTTCCCGGCAGTGATTCTATTAATTTCGATGCTAGCTTAACAATGTTTTCATGCAGATATCGAGTATTCGTATTCAATAATTGCATCTGCTTCATTGCTGCCTGAACCACCCTAATATTCTGATGACCTACATGCGGAACATTGTTCACGCAATCTAGATACTTACGTCCATTTTCATCATACAAATACTGGCCAGCAGCTCTCACGATATGGAGTGGTTGCTCGTATGACAAGGAATACGACCTACCTAATTTTTGCTTCCTTAATTTCTCAATTTCCTGCGATTGTAGTCCTCTAGCTTCTGGTAACTTCAGGCCCAAATAAGGTCTCGGATCTGGACAAATATGCGTATATAATTCCCGCTCATGAACATGACAGACACCTGGGAAATCACCCTCATAATTAAGCATATCCAGTATGATCTGAAAGTGCAAGTGCGGTGCCCAATTTCCATTTTCAGCTGGTGTCCCAAACCAAGCAATTAATGATCCAGCTTTCACCTTTTGCCCTACACTAAGATGCTGAAGCGAAGCTGCAGAAAGATGTCCATATAGTGTAAAAAAGCAGTCGTGCTTTATGATGATCGTATGACCATAATTCTTATCGCCTTCATTATAATTCATGGAATAAATCTCCCCATCAGCGAATGCATAAACCTCAGTCCCTTCTTCTTGAAAAAAATCTAGTCCAATGTGAACCGTCCTCCATCTCCGCCCTTCATTACCTATTTCCACAAAATCCTCAGAACTGTACAATGGCCTTATTTCGTTATAGGAACCGATAGCGAAACTTTTCTGTTTTGTCTCAAGAATATCCTTGATTTGACGCCAGTGTCTCTGCGGATTGTTATAGTCATATTCATGACCTAATTCAAGACTTCCTACTCCCAGATCCAGCGTGTAGTAATCATCTAACTCTAAAGGGACAACTCGAGAAATCTCATGACTCTCCGCCCATTTCTCGAAAGTCTGCTTCTTATCGGATAAGGAGATGTTACAAGCTGCCTTAAACTTATAAGTTGCGAAAGCTTCCGAGGTCTCGGAAAGTTTATTTAACAACTTAAGAGCCGGGTCTCTGCTAATCTGCAGGTAATCATTATCTGGTCTTTGGATTATGTTTTGCTGTGAAGTCACCAAACTAACGCTAAGTCTCATCGCGATAAGCACATATAAAACTTCTATTTCTTCTGACTTAAGCGATTGAATTTCAGTAAAACCACTCAAAACATGAACCGCTGCGTCTAATGGATCTTCAAAACCCATCATCGCATAGGAAAGCAAAATGGCCACCTCGTTAATTCTCTGGCTATAGCACATATCTCCATAATCAATAAAGCCAGTTACCTTTCCTTCATCTACTAATATGTTATAGTCATTCAGGTCATTGTGTATCGTGGATTTAGGTAGGTCAATGTATATTTCTTGCACATCTTCAAATCTGTGTATAAAGTGTGTAATTTTTTCACTCAATCCATCATCAAGTATATCGAGATGGGGCTTAATCCACAGCGATTGAGCCAAGTCCCAGTTGAAATTCTCCCTTCTTGTAGAAAGATGATCGAAATCCTCTATTTTATTAAAATGCTTCGCCGCTTGAATTCCTAAATCTCGCAGGAGTGCTGGAGTTTTAGGATAGGTATCTCCCCATGGTTTTCCAGAAGTCCACTCTATTAATCGAGCAGTGAAATCTTTAGTCTCATGTAATTCCACCTTCATCTTCATAAACTGAAGCACCTCAACCTGCATTTCGACTTCCGCCGTCAATCCTCCATCAGAAATTTTCAACAAATAGGTATCGCCACCATCTGTTTTCACATGGTAATTAAGATCTTCGAAACCAGCAAGTTTATTAACTTCGGCATGGAGATTCCAAGTTTTATATAAAAAATCTTTTACTTCTTGAATTGACATAAAAACTCTTTCTTCTAGATTTCTAAAAACTGTCCATTCTCATATATCAATTCTCCGTCTGCATATATCTTCCCTCCGTCTCTCATATCTGAAATCATATCCCAGTGAATCGAGGATTCATTCTTTCCTCCACATTGACCATAGGACTGACCGACTGCCATATGGACCGAACCACCTATTTTCTCATCGAAAAGTATATTCTTAGTCGCTTGCTGTATGCTGTAATTTGTTCCTATCGCAACTTCACCGAAGAACCGAGCACCTGGAGTCGAAAATACTTGATCTAACAAATCACCTCCACGCTCTGCAGACCATTCCACTACTTCCCCATCTTTCACTTTTAGTTTAATTCCACTTGCCTCCTGTCCCATATATATGGAGGGATAATCGAAGACAATCTCACCATTCACTGAGTCCTCTACTGGCGCAGAAAACACCTCACCAGACGGCATGTTATTCATTCCGTCAGAATTAATCCAAGTACGCCCTTCCACTGAAAACGATATATCTGAATGCTTATTCACATATCGGATTATAGATTTTTGATTCAGAAAGTCAACGATCTTTTGTTGGGATTTTCGGACTTCTAACCAAGCCGCAACAGGATCTTCTTCATATAACTTACACGCTCCGAACACAAATTCTTCATATTCTTCCAATGACAATTCCGCTTCTTGGGCATTGGCTTGTGTGGGATACTGGCATAAAGATCGTTTTAACGAACCATCAGCTAATCTTTTAAAATAAATCTGATTCAGTTCTTTGGTTGCATTCGATCGTTTCGTCCTTTTTTCTTTGTCAATGTTTTTCCCGGATTTCAAGTTGAAAGGTGCCCGAACATACAAATAAGCGTCGCAAGTTTCCATTGCCATTTTATCTATAGGATTCAAGAAGGCAAGTTGATCATCGTCCGCATAATCCATAAAGATTTTGCCTTCTTCTCTAAAGGAAAGGTCTTTAATGACGTTTGCTCCGATTTTCGTTGCTTCCCGATATATTTCTCTGATCAGTGGTTCTGCTAATGTGGTAGATTTTATATACAGTAATTCGCCCTTCTTAAGATCTAATGAATAGTGAACAAGAAGTTTTGCGTATTTTTTGAGCATAGTTGTTTTGTTATCAAATATAAATTTCTTTTAGGAGAATGTCTATGATGATTAATTGCTGAAAATTGCTTCGAAGGTTAAATCTACCTGCAAGAACTATGAAAGCTAATTACTGCTATAGCGAAAAAATAGTTAAAAAATCTTGATCACTGAAAAGTTATCCTGTCTAGAAAAGTCCATTCAATATACTTAACGCAAATAATTCTGTTACTTCTCTCTTAATGAAAAAAACAGCTAGAACCCATATGTTTAAGAGCAATTTTCTCTATTTTTAGAGAGAAACAAGCAAATAACCAATCATGAGTAACCGTAGAGATTTTCTAAAAAGCACAACAAAAGCCGCATTCGTCATTCCGTTTGTGAATTTAGAAACAAATAAGTACGATCTCGCCAAACTCTCCACTGCCGTTTTGGATGGTGACGATTACTGGAAATTAGTTCGAAAACAGTTTCCGCTCAAGGATGGACAGACTTACTTCAACAACGGCACGATGGGCCCAACTTCCAGCTATGCACTGGATAAGATGGTTCATCACATGATGCATTACGCTCGAGAGGCAGCAACGGTAGATTATAAAAATGGCTCAGGTCCTGAATTATTGAGTGGCTATTTCCCGTATATCGAACTACGAGAAAAACTTGGTGCGATCGTGAACTGTGACTACAAAGAGATATCATTAACCCAAAACGCAACGCATGGAATGAATTTCGTTGGTAATGGTTTGAATCTGAAGGAAGGAGACGAATTGATCAATACGAATCAAGAACACGGTGGTGGTTATGGCGCTTGGCAATTACTGGCGAAAAGGAAGGGTTGTATCTATAAGCAAGCCATCATGCCGGAGCCTGCAAACGACCCACAAGAAATTGTTGATGCTATTTTTAAGGAAGTTACTGAGAAAACAAAGGTAATTGCAGTGCCTCACATCATATCAGTTTATGGAACAGTAATGCCTGTTAAGGAAATTTGTGCCGAAGCTCGAAAGCGTGGAATATTCACCATTTTAGATGGTGCTCAATGTGTAGGACATGTAAAAGTGGATGTTAAGGATATCGGATGTGATGCTTATTACTCAAGTCTACATAAGTGGTTGTTGGCTCCTGCTGGCAGTGGTTTGCTGTATATAAATAAAGAGGTAGTGGGTGAAATCTGGACAACTTTAGCAAGTTACAATTGGGACAATGAAGAAGACCACGGATTTCGTTTGATGCAAGGCGGAACAGGGAATCCTGCGCAGATGGTTGGCTATGAAGCAGCCGTTGATTTTTTTAATGCTATCGGGGAGGAAAAGTGGTTGAGCCGGATTCATGAACTGGGTGCATATCTTCGCGAAGGTTTAAAGTCCATGAACCATGTGACCATTCATTCTTCAGTGAATGAAGAGATGGCCGCTGGAATCACGACTTATTCTGTGGAGGGTCTGACCGGGCCTGAACTTCAGAAAACGATGTGGGAAGAGAAACGATTGCAACCTCGATCTGTAGGGCAAGAATATTTGAGGCATTCGACGCATATTTACAATTCGAAAGAGGAAATTGATAAGGCATTAAAAGTTATTTCAGGATTAAGCTAAGGTCTTTTGTTGAAGCTGACCACTATCCTAATTCCCTTAATATCTTCTATAGGTATACCTACATTTTTCACATTTTACGCCTTAAAAGCATAGTTCCTCATACTCTGCATGTAGATATTTTATCGCTCATTGCTTATATTGTAATTGTACGCAATCAAAGTCTCATGAAACCAATATTATCATTCCTACTTTTTAACCTTTTCTCTATCAGTCTAATAGCTCAAAGCGATGTGCTTTTTGATGAAATTAGATTAACAGAAACAATAGCAGAATTTGGATTAACAGGGAAAGGTGCGATTGTTGCCATTTTCGATCGAGGAATAGATTATCGGCATTCAGATTTTATAAATGAGGATGGCACGACAAGAATATTAGCCATCTATGATTTATCTGATAACTCTGGCGCCCAAGCTGCTAATAATCCATATGGAAAAGGTACAATCTACGATGAAGCACAGATTAATGCAGCTTTGACTTCTGGGAATAAGTTAGCTACTCGCGATGCTTCAGGACACGGAACCGTAACTGCGGGCGTCGCGGCTGGAAATGGAAGGGCTAGTGATGGAAGCATCATCGGTGTCGCACCAGAGGCTAAAATTGTGGTTGTGAAAATAACTAGTGAGGGCGCTCCAGCTCATGATGACCAACCCGCCGAAACTGGTTTTTATGCATCAGAATCTCTAATCGATGGAATAAACTTTGTGAAAAACATTGGCACTGAAAAAGGATTACCTGTTGCCATGATTGCTAATTTTGGGTCTAGTGGAGGTCCTATGGACGGAACGAGTGCTCTTTCCTTATCCCTTGATGACGAATTCACTGAAAATGATCCTGGCGTTGCTTTTATTTGCGGGTCGAGTGATGATGGCGGCTTGGATAATCATGCCCAATTAGATGTATCATCTAATTCTACTTATGACTTAATCATCAAAAAGAATGAAGCTCCTGTAAGAGTAGATTTGTGGTATGATAGTCAAGACCAAATCTCTTTTTCTATTAAAACACCCACAAGCAGCGTGGAGCTAGCAAGCGTCACAAATACATCTGATGCTTTCAATGCAAATTCTGAAGGCATCACAGCTTATCATAGAGGTTCCGATGTTGATTTTTATAATGCTCAGAATAATAAAAACGAGCTTTTAGTAGATTTTAATGGTGCTGCTGCAGATATTACCATATCGATAGAGACATCAGCAATTACTAATGGAAGAATAGATGCTTCTCTAAATCCTTCCTATATATTTATAAACGCTCCTTCCATTTTCAAAACCTATGTCAAAGAAGGCTATACGGTATGGGACTTAGCGGCTGCAAAAAATAACATTTGCCCAAACTCTTATATTATCAGCAACGAATGGAAAGCAACCAATGGTGGAACTTATTCTTACCCCGGACATGAGAATGGAATTGGAAGTTTGTGGACAGGAAGTGGGATCGGTCCAACATATGATGGCAGAATAGGTATCGATATCTCCGTTCCAGGAAATATCAATTTTGGTGCATATGGGCCAGACTCTTATTTTGGTTCGCTTGATTTTAATATTGTACAAGACGGCGAGCATCCTTATGGAGTAATTGCAGCCGTAAGTGGTGCAAATCCTGTAATGGCAGGAGTAGTTGCATTAATGCTTGAAGCTGACCCTACACTTTCCGCGCCTGAGATAAAGCGAATTCTTCAAAAAACAGCTCGAGCAGATTCATTTACTGGAGAAGTACCTAATGTTTCTTGGGGCTATGGGAAGTTAGATGTTTATGCAGCGATAAATGAAATATATAATCCAACTTCAGTGAGTATTAGTGAAATTGACAATTCCATAAAACTCCAACCCAATCCTGTCATTAACGAGCTTAATCTCATCTTACCAGGAAATTATAGTGGCGAAACTGATATCCAGATTTATAACACGACAGGTGAATTGGTCCTGGTGCAAACTGAACAACAAAACCAATCATCTTTTTCAATCAATGTGAATCCGCTACCACCTGGGATTTATTTTCTGAAAGCGAGGCAGCAGGATAATTATTTTAGTTCTAAATTTATTAAAATTTAAGCCCTCTACTTCGCTTAGCATTTGGTATCCGCAACGTAGACTAAGTCAAAAATTGGCATACCAAAATCATAAAGACCTATACGTCCTGCGTCACCATTCTCCAACCATCTTTTCTGTGAACCATGTGGCCTTCCTTCATCATAATATTCTTCTATATACGTGTCACCGTTTCTGTAATACATGATATGCCGTCCATGAGCTCTTCCATCTTTGAAGTTGAATTCCCTAGAAATAGAACCATCAGGAAAGTAGTAGGTCAATTTCGTAGCATAGCCATCCTGAATATGCGCAACCATGTATTCCGCTAGTTCACCTTTCGCTCCTATAGAAGCATACTTCGCGCACCCTGAAAAAGGCTCACTATCTTTAAAGTATTTATTTCCAAAGCCTCTTTTCTGAATAACCATATTTCGCAACTCATTGTAATCTTGTTCGCAGTTTTCAAATTCTTGATTATAAACTGGTGCATTGATATCCTGAGCAACAGAAATAGACAGACTAGTAACAACTAATATTAGCATTAATAATTTCTTCATCGAGTTCTATTTTTTTCATAAAGATATCTAAAGAAATAATGCAAAACCCTTTATTTTAAGGATAATCACACTTATTTACAATTGTTTGAAGAATATTCATTTGCTTAATAGTAGCAAATATTCACCTAAAAACCAAAACGCTAGAAAGGTTGAGAATTATGTATCGAAAGCATGTTCTAAGGAAAGAAAGTTATACCTATTTAAAACAAAAATTACATCTATTGGTAAATAGAAATCGAGGTAATCAAATAAAATATTTAATCACCTCGATATATAAAGAGCATGACAACTCCATGTTAAACAAAATTAAAATGAATATTAATCCACCTTATTCTTTATCAATTTTTGGGTATGAATGATTTCATTATTATGGGTAACATTTATAAAGTAGCCCCCTGAATTAATATTAGTTAAGTCTATTGTATTTACCTTATTGTCAAGTCTGCCTTGCATAATAAGTTTCCCAGTTAAATCATATAGGTTAAAGGAGGATGCTTCTTGAACAAACTTAGGTAAAGAAATAACTACCCTTTCCGTTACAGGATTCGGATAAACTTCTACATTGACTCTGTCATAATCCACTTTAATCACCTCCGAATAAGCAAGTGTTCCATCATAGTCCACTTGTTTCAATCTATAAAAAGTTGATCCAATAAAAGGAGATCTATCAACAGTCGAATAACTAAGTACAGCATTTGAATTTCCATTTCCTAGAATTTTAGAAAAGCTCGTCCATTCTTTAGTATCACTTGATTTCTCAACCATGAAATAATCGTTGTTTATTTCCATCGCTGTCTGCCACTTAAGACTAACAGAGCGTTCTGAACTTTTCTCACCAGTGAAACTTAACAGTTTAACCGGTACTGCAGGCGCAGCTTCTACGGTTACTGGTTCAGAGAAAAAGAATCGTACTCTTTCTGGTGCTCTTAAAACCCCTTTCCCTTTAGGCGCAACATCTTTTTTCCACAGTTCTACTAAAACAGTGTATGCACTATCTTGTCCTAATTCAGCTGATCCTCTTGCCGAGTTCGAAATAGGCAGAGAGATATTTGCAGTTGTCATACTTGGTGCTATTGCAAAATCTTCCTGGTAATAACCGTAATGCTTATAGTTAACACCATCATTTGCCGTATTTCTGATAAGTAATTGAACCCTGAAAAATACAATTTGGTCCGCTGTATAATCTACAGTAAAATCTAAATTGTTTCCAGCCGTAAAGGTTGCGCTGGTATTAATTACTGGATCTTCCATGACATTTAAGACTGTAGAGGAAGGAAGGATATCTATAACATTGTCATCGTCAGAAGCAATTGTACCTGTTTCATCTTTAAGTTGAAATAAAAACACATAAGATAAATCAGGATCGAAATTAGCTGGGACATTTATGTCGATGTCCACTGTTGAACCTGCTGAAGCTGGAAATGTCGGTCTTGTCCATGTTCCACCATGTCCGGCTCCCCAATTAATATCACCATTTCCATCTAGTTGGTAAATGGTTGCTTCGATGTCCATTTCTATAGATGCAGAATATGTAACGTTAACAGTTACCGTTTCTCCAACTTCTACAGATGTGGGAGTGGGCGGTTGATTAATAGTGATTGTTCCTGTTCCTTGCCCAAGCAACATGCTTGAAAACAGCAAGATTGAAACTATCATTAGTATAAAAGGTTTCATAAAATTAGTATTTAGTTAGTAAATAAAATATTGCACATTCAATTCAAAAGAATACTATAATCAAATCATATAGAAGATTTTAATTATATATTCTACCGTTTCAACTTAATGCAACATCATATACTATACTAGAGCTCTAAACTTTCGTCTTTTACTATGAAAATTAAATTTTAACATAAAATTTCTATTATTGAGTTATAGAAACATGACTGCGAAATGAGTAAATAAAATAGTTTCCACTCAGTTTATGGAATAAGGTAATAATGGGCTGCGGACCGATAAGTTACGCTGTTAGAAGAGTAGATGGAGGAGGAACTTGTCCTATTTTTGATGAAGATCTTCCAGAAGGAAATGATAATGAACAACTGAATGATTACGTTTTCTTCTGTTGTGATGATGTCGGACAGGATAGTATTATGGTCCAATTCGAAGTTTGTGATGATGCAAACCAAGATGGAATTCTAGGCGGTGTGGATGATTTATGTAATAGTGTGATGGTATTCGTGGAAGTACAAGATAAGCTTCCTCCTAGCATAGAATGTCCAGCTGATATGACGATCTCTTGTATTGATTATTATGCCATCGATCTAGAGGATTTAACTAAACTTGATCAAATGTTCGGTGAGGCAAGTAGTTCCGCAACATGCCAGTTAAATGTAAGCCAAACTATATTGAGTTCAGAATTCTGCGGTGCAGGCGAGATTGTGAGAAGGCTAGCAGCTACGAACGACGCTGGAAGTGATTATTGTGATCAGAGGATTACTGTAGAAGCAGAGGTTGTGAATCAACTGACGTGTGATAGAATTTCATTTATTGGATTAGATAACAGTATTTATAACTGGTGCGACGTGAATAATGATGAAGTTGATACAGATGATCTTCCAAGTTTAAAAATTGACTGTAGTGAAAGTTATACTGTACCAGAATTAGACATAGACTTAGATGCTCTTTGTACTGAAGCGGGTGTTAGTGTTACAATTGACACATTTGCCTTTGCTGGCGATGCGTGTAGAAAATACCTCGTTCATTATGAGGTTATCGATCAGTGTATCTACCAAGAGAACTACTTCGATGCAAGTACAGGAGAAATTAATCCTTTTGTTTCTGAAAATGGATACTTTGAGTTCTATATAGAAATCGATGCCTTCGATAATGAGGGTCCTACTTTATCTTGTGAAGAAAGAAATCTTGTCGCTGAGAATTGTATCGGATATGAAGGAGCGATAGGAATTACAGGAAGTGATAATTGTACTGATCCAAATTTCTTTGGCGTTGTATGGAAATTAGATCTGAATAGTGATGGTATTATTGACTATCCAGAGACAGGGTATGCGGAATCTAATGAAGTGACTCCTACGGAAGTGGGCTTAGCTTACTTCCCACTTGGAAAGCATGAAATCACCTGGGTAGTGAGTGATGGTTGCGGTAACACGTCATCTTGTACTCAAGTGATTAATATTGGTGAGAACGATAAAGCGCCGACGCCATACTGCTACGATGGAATTAGTTCTGTGGTACTTGCTGATGACGGAACTTTTGAAATATGGGCTAGTGATTTTGATGCGGGTTCATTGAATACTTGTCAGGATAATGTTACCCTTACTTTACTTCCAGATGCATATGCTACGGATTTAAGTGACGAAGAAGCGTTTGCGCTTAGTCTTAACCATCCAGATGTGGTGCTTATTCCTGGTGGAACTTACGGTTTCAGGTTAAGTTGTGAAAATATTCCAAATGGCGTTGCAGCAACTATTCCTATTAGAATGTATGTTAGTAATCCTTCTGGCAAATTTGATTATTGTATTGCCAATTTAAGATTAGAAGATCATGCGAATGTATGTGAGGATAATATCGGTGGTGCACTCGCTATAACTGGGATGATAACAACAGAAGAAGGTAAAGCTCTAGAGAAAGTTGTTGTTGAATTAGGTGCTGATTTTGCTGAATTCCCGATTTATGGAAATACAGATGAAAATGGAGTTTATCTTTTCGAAACATTATATGATCAGGTAGATTACCAGATTACACCGAAGCGAGATTTCGATTATAGAAATGGAGTATCGACATTGGATTTAGTACTTATTCAGAGACATATACTAGGTATCCAAGACATCACTAGTCCGTATGATTTGATTGCAGCGGATGTAAATGGAGATTGTGGTGTTAAGGCAAGTGATATTCTCCAGTTGAGAAAAATGATTCTTGGTTACTATGTAGATGATAATTTACCAAATAACGAGTCTTGGAGATTTGTTGCTCATGCGAATACGTTCAATGATAATTTAATCCCTTGTGACTATATGGAACAGGATGAAATTCTGAAAATGGATGCTACAAGCCAGAGCAACTTTACCGCAGTGAAAATCGGAGACATCAATCATTCTGCTAAGTTAAATGCTAATGACAATGCGGTCGTTCGGGAATACAAGACACTAGATTTTGTTATACCGAATCAGCAATTCACTAAAGGTCAATTTGTTGAGATTGATTTCTTAGCTAGCGACTATAGAGATGTGGAAGGTTTCCAATTTGACCTAGCGTTATCGAAACTGAAGTATTCTGCTATAGAATCTGGAGGAATCGAAATATCAGGTGAAAATATCGGGACGAGCTTTGTGGATGAGAATCATTTATTGATCAGTTATGCAAATGCTGGAGGCTCGAGTGTGGAAAATGATAGTATATTATTTACGCTTAGGTTACTAGCCACTGAAGACGGCTCATTAGATGAATCCATTTCAATGTCAGACTTCAAGTTGGATCCAGAAGTTTATGTAGGAGAAAACTTAACCGTCTTCGAACCTAAGTTGAACTTTAGAGATGATGATCAAATGAGTCTTGTATTTAGAGTAGAGCAAAATGCGCCTAATCCATTTGTTGATAAGACGACTATTGCTTTCACGATTCCGAAGGATGGAAATGTGAGGTTTGTAGTATTTGATATTTCTGGAAAAGAAGTGATCACAAGAGAGCAATACTTTGATAAAGGATCACATACTTTTGAAGTAACTACTGCAGAATTAAATAGATCTGGGGCTTATTATTACCAGATAGAAGCAGGTGAGTTCAAGGGTGGAAAAACAATGATTGCGATTGATAATAATTAATTAAAATCATTAGGAAATAAAAAGCTGCCTCATTTCGGGGCAGCTTTTTTTGTTTTGGGTTAATCCGGAATCCTCGGGCTTAAGCCCAAGGTCCAATGGGACAGTTCAGATTTGATAATTTGCAGTCCTTCCTCTTACACATTTCCTCGCTTTGGCTTCCCGCTAAAGCTGGACAAGTCCGAGTCTAAATATTAGCTACATAAAAACATATAATATAGTGCCGTGATTACTGAGACTTTAATTTCTTGGACTGAACCTCAAGGTCCATTTCTTTCTCCCAAGGCTTAAGAAGCCAAATGATATGAGATCAATAAGTAAGCAATGAATCGCAATAGGTCCAGAGGACCGAATTTGTTTGTAACTGTACCAAATTACAAGAATTGAGGTGCAGCGCACCGGCTTTGTAAATTTTCAAGTTTACTTAGTAACTCAACAATATGTTCACACTAGATTATGCGTCTATCTTCTTTATACCCTTAACCTACATCACAAAATTTGATAATCTAAAATTTAAACAATAACTTAACCATAGAATACCATTTCAAGAAACAACAAGTATAATATGCCTAAGTACATCTCAAAATCCAAACTCGATAACATCCTTTTCCTTGACATAGAAACCGTTTCTGAAGCTCCTACTTTCTCAGCATTAGACGAAGACTTTCAAAAACTATGGACTAAAAAAGCCAAAAACATTCTCAAAAAACAAACTGAAGAAATGATCGAATCTGAAATTTCAGATTGCTATCATGACAGAGCAGCCATCTTTGCTGAATTTGCCAAAATCGTTTGTATCACAGTTGCTTACTTGAGAAAGGACGGAGACGAATATGAAATGAGAATCAAGTCCTTTTACGGAGATGATGAAGAAGATCTCCTTAGAGATTTTGCCAAAATTCTTGATAAGCACTTTGACAATCCGAATAAATACTTCCTTTCTGGTCACAACATTAAAGAATTTGATATTCCATTTATTGGTAGAAGATTTCTGATTCACGGTTTAGAACTGCCTGAAATGATTAATCTTATCGGGAAGAAACCATGGGAAACCAAACATTTATTAGACACACTTGATATGTGGAAATTCGGGGATTACAAAAATTTCATTTCTCTTGACTTATTGGCTAAAATCATGAAAGTTCCAAGCCCAAAAACCATAATGGATGGTTCGCATGTAGGAAACGCATACTGGGTCGAAAAACGATTAGAAGATATTAAAAACTACTGCGAATTAGATGTTGTCACCTCTGTAAATGTATTCCTCAGACTTAATGGAAATGATACAGTAGAGAAAGTGGTCAGTGTTTGATTTATCGATCTTTAGTTCGGTACACAAACTTAAGAGCGGACCAATCTTTATCTACTGAGCAAACCTTAATGTCAACTAAGCCAATAGATAAAACAAAGGCTCTTACAGATTCCCGATTAATCGATGAAACGATCTTAGAGCTCCCTTTCGGCCAGCTCACCCATAACATTCCTGATTTTTTCAAGTATTCCTTTGCTTCTGACGTTATCTCCACTAACTCTTGATCCGACTTAACAAATACGTGAATAAAATCTAGTGAACCTACTTCAGGAATTTCCACCTCCTCTGCAGTCTTTGGAAAATCACTAAACAAATCAAAATAATGAGACGGTTCATTCCTCAACAAGAACTGAAACCCTTCTTTAACTCCTAATTTCTTGGCTAATGGAGTTCCTGAATAACCTGATAATTCCATCCATATTATTTTTACTAATTTAAGTATTTTTAGAAACTCAACCATGAACAGAATGGAAATAAATACAAATCACTTCATCACACAAAAAACTGCTAGATACTCGACTTTGGGAACACTATCCAAGGAAACTAAATATTTTTGGTTTGCGCTTCATGGTTCTAAAATGCAATGCGAGCAAGTATTATATAAGTTTGCAAAATTTGACCCTAAAGAACACTTCATTGTTGCACCAGAAGGATTGAATCGTTTCTATGCAAATGGTTTCGGCGGGGAAGTTGTTTCATCTTGGATGACTTCGAGAGATAGGCTTGCAGAAATCGATGATTTCTCAATTTACCTCTCGAATTTATACCAGAAATACATTGACCTTATTCCTAATCATTCAAAAAAAATATTACTTGCTTTTTCTCAAGGTTGCACGACTGCATATAGATGGATGAATCACTCCAGAATAGAAGCTGACTATTTCCTACCCTATTCAGGATGGATTCCAGAAGACATTGACCTAAAAAATAGTAAAACAAATCTTAATAAGATTAAAACAACGTATTCTTATGGAAGTGATGACCAATTTCTCACTCCTGAGATCATTGAAAAAATAAAGAAAAACATTGACAAAAACGATCTAGAAATAACCATTGAAAAATATAAAGGAGATCATCGAATCGACAAAACTCATCTTCAATATCTATTCAAAAATTATATTAATATCTAGTCTTCTTAACCTATCTACTCGCAACCTATCGGCGATCCAGGAGGCATTTCTGGCATGGACGGCAAAGTTAATGGCTTCGAAATATCCATGCCGTCAATAATCATTTTTTCTATAAACGTCGCATTTGCATCTCTTGTCTTTAGCTGGTTCGGAATCAACATGGCCATCACTTTAAAAGCCTCGGCAGAAACCTGACCAAATCCTTTCGTGTCCCTCGAAAGTTTTAACAAATGCATCACTAATAATCTCTGAGTTGAATTAGCAATTTGATGCTGAATACCGTTTGATCCTTTATCATTGAAAACTTGATTTACAATTTTATTCAAATAATCACTCAGGCTCATCTGACTTTCATCTCTAGCATGTTGTTGGATAATTCTCGTTAAGCGGTCATCATTCAACATAAAAGACAAGGTATGATTCGCACTTCCTTCAGCTGCGGCAATCGGATCAAATGTGATAGACGAATAGCGACTAAAAGTTTCTCTGTCACGGCGATATCCATATGCTGCCGGCGGAATGAGTTTTAATATTTCTTCAGGAATTTCTAAGAACGATGGTGCTAATGTTTTAAGTAAAGCATCCGTTGCTTCTTTTTGGAATTTAGCATCTACAACTTCATTAATAACTTTATGAGCATCTCCCTTTAAAGCATAAGTATAATTCACGCCGCCAATAATCTTCGCTACACCTTCTACTTGATACCTGTGTGCAAGGTAGATAGGTACCAATACGTTTTCTAATTGCGAATATGGCGTTCCTGTAGTGATCGATCCAAGCCCGAAATCCTTCATTGATCTTGCCCTTAAGGCTGATAACCGATTCAACTCATCAACAGGTGAAGCCCCATTGTCCCAGAGGTGCCCATAAGGATGAGCACCACCCGCAGGTCTTGCATCACTATCCGAAATATGTAAATAGCCTTCTTTGATACTCTGATCTATGGTCTTTTTTAATTCAGCCTCTTCATCTACTCCGTCTGGAAAATCTTGGTATCCATAAATGATGGTTCTTTTGTCCCAATCACCTATTCCTACTGCGTATGAATCTGACATATCCATTTTACCATCGTTTCCTATTTTCACTACAGGATGCGGATAATCCATAACCGATGCTCGGTCATTAAAACTTGCTGCAAAATTATGTGCAAGACCAATGGTGTGACCAATTTCATGTGCAGACAATTGTCTTAACCTAGCCAGTGCCAATTCCATCATCGGAGAATGATTATCATCATTTTCATTGTATGGAGAAAGCAAACCTTGAGCGATTAGGAAATCCTGCCGCACTCTTAATGAGCCAAGGGAAACATGTCCTTTTATAATTTCGCCTGTCCTCGGATCAGAAACCGATGCGCCATAAGACCAACCTCTTGTCGATCGGTGTACCCATTGAATAACATTATATCTTACATCTAGCGGATCAGCATCATCTGGCAGCATTTTTACTTGGAAGGCATTAATGTAACCAGCAGCTTCGAAAGCCTGATTCCACCATTTGGCACCATCCAATAAGGCAGACCTAACTGGTTCTGGAGTCCCAGGATCTAAGTAGTATACAATCGGCTCTACTGCTTCACTCTTCTCAGCTTCTGGATTCTTTTTCTCCAATCTATGACGATAGATATACTTCTTTTCCATCGACTCATATATCGGTGCTGCATAATCATAATAACTCAAATCATAATACCCTGAAAAAGGATGGAATTTTCGAGGTGTATATTTATTATCTGGAAGTTCCACAAATGAATGGTGCATTCTGACCGTTACCGCATCCGATGAAGGTGTAACTGAACGCAGGTATCTTCCCTGAGCGTCTCCTGTAAATGTAATCGTAGCTTCAAATTCAACATTTTTCGGGAAAGCTTTAGTTCTAGGAAGATAAATTGCAGAACGCGATGCGTCCAATTTATATGTCCCTTGCTTACTAGCTTTCAATCTAGCAGCAACTTTATGTGCGTCACTTAACAGCATCGGGGTAAGATCGATCATGATCTTGCCTTTCTTTTCAGAAGCGATCTTAAAACCCCAAAGTACAGACTGCGCAAACGCTTCTTTAACGGATTCTCTTTCTTTAGCATTATCGCTTTCAGCTCGATACTGGTAATTAGGCTGGACTAAAAGAATCTTATTACCAGATCTTTGGAACTTAACAATCCTTTCATTTCCTAGTTGGCCTCTATCTAAGCCGATATCATTAGATCCGACTCCTGCGGCTAAAGCATTTACGTATAAAAACTCTTGCTCTAGCTTATCAACTTCTAAGAGAATCTGTCCTGTGGAATCTTTCCATTCAAAATTGAAGTAACCAGAAAAAGATTGGTTCTGGGCGGAAAGTAAAATTGGAAGTAAAAAAAAAGTAAAAGCGATGATTCTTATCATGGTCAGAGTTTTTAACTGCCCCAATATAATTGTTAAAAATGGAATTAGGGAATTCTTTGAAAAGCAATATAGGAGAATAGCTATTATTTAAAAATACACATCCTTCTGTTGGACTTTTAACATATGGTATAATTTTAAATGTATTCATTCCAATTATCGATAATTCAAAAATATAGAAAGAAGCCAAATTTGAATAAAATTATAAATTATGAAAACCAGATACACTTTTGTTTTACCATTCATTCTTGTTCTCCATTTTCTAAGTGCCCAAGAATTCACAAATTTCACTTCGCTCTCAATACATGCAGGAGTACAAAATCCAATAGAATTAGGACACCTTGATTTATATAACGTCAGTTATGGAGATTATTTCGAACCTGGCAATCTATTCGGGATTTCAATCAATAAAGATTGGGGAAAAGCTGCCATTTCCTTTCAAGGCGAATACCTTTACAACCCTATGAATATAGGGAAGTCCAATAAGAACCTCGATCTACATAGTATTAAAATAGATTATAAATTTTGGTACAATTTCTTGAATCCAGCATCAAGAATGAAACTCAAAGCTGGTACAGGCCTAGGAGTTTTGGGTTTTAAATATCCAGAAAGATCTTATCCTCCAAGGTTTGGACCTGACATAATAGACAATTACCATGTTTACGAAGCATATATTGAATTTTCGTTAGCCTACACAACTGCCCTTAATTTCACCTACAGAATAAACCATATGATATCCCTTAGTACAACAATAGGAAATGACTTCGTTTATAATTATGGCGATGAGCAAACGGTTCTACTTACCTCTTTTTCAGCCAGTATAAATTATACCATTTCCAAATAATATAAGGGAGCCTCCAGCTCTACTTCTTATTATAAGCTGTGCTATCTTCTTCCGCAGCTTTCTTAACTGCAGCCGCTACTTTGCTTGCAACATCAAAATTTAACGAAGGTGGAATAACCATTTTCGAAAATGGGTATTCGATGCAATCAGCAATAGCGAAGGCGGCTGCCAATTTCATTTTCGGAGTAATTCTAACTGCTCTTGCATCCAAAGCTCCTCGGAATATTCCAGGAAAACCTAATACATTATTGATTTGATTCGGCATATCGCTTCTTCCTGTTCCTACGACGACTGCGCCTGCTTCATAAGCATCGCCAGGCCAGATTTCTGGAGTAGGGTTTGCAAGTGCAAACACGATAGGACTCTCCGCCATATTTCTGATGTCTACTTGACTTAGTATTTCACCTACAGAAACACCGATAAAAACATCTGCATTATGCATCGCATCCTTTAATGAACCTTCTTCATTATTCGGATTCGTATATTGTATCATTTCTTTCTTCGCGTCGTTAAGATCTTCACGATTTTTGTGAATGATGCCTTTACTATCACACATGATCACTTCTTTCGCAGTTATTACATCCTCTTCATCTACGTGATCTGCGCTCTTAAGCAACTTAGCAATTGCAATTCCCGCTGCTCCAGCGCCATTAACGATAATTCGCATTTCTCTTATCGGCTTCTTAACCACTTTAGAAGCATTAATCAATGCTGCTAAAACCACGATGGCCGTTCCGTGTTGATCATCATGAAAAACAGGAATTCCTAAATCTTGTAATGCATTTTCAATAATAAAGCTTCTAGGAGCCGAGATATCTTCTAAGTTAACCCCACCAAAAACTGGAGCAATCATCTTAACTGTTTCGATAATTTTATCTGCATCTTGAGAATCTACACAAATAGGAAAAGCATCAATACCCGCGAATCGCTTGAATAACATGGCCTTTCCTTCCATCACCGGAATTGCTGCTAATGGTCCGATATTTCCAAGCCCTAAGACTGCAGATCCATCAGAAACAATAGCTACGGTGTTCCCTTTTATCGTTAGGTCGTAAACCGCTTCCGGGTTCTTCTCAATTTCTAAACATGGCCCAGCGACACCTGGAGAATAGACCATCGACAAATCTTCCTTACTTCTTACTTCGATCTTAGGAGTGACTTGAATTTTTCCTTTGTGCTTCGCGTGAAGCTTAATTGACTCTAAATTGTAATCCATTGATTTTTATTATCGTTCCTCTTCCTCAAAATCCTCAAGAGTGGTCTCTAAGGCAAAATTATTATTCACAAAGTTACACCATTTACAATCATCTTCGTTACATCCCTTAGAAAATTCCTTATTCTTAATCTTTTGGTAAACTGAAGAGAGTTGTTCTCCTACAAATACAATTTCAAAATCACTGACTTCAAATTCCGCTCTTTTGAATTTGTCATCATCAGGCTCCAGATAGTCCATCGTTCCTTTCCTCATCGGCTTTTCCATCTTAGGATCAGCATTGAGTAATATTTGATAAAATACGATCTGCCTCCAGTAATCCCCACCTAAATCTTCATCACCTAATGAAGGTTTTAACTTGGGTCTAGAATTTGCATACTTTCCTGTTTTATAATCAGTTACCTCTATGTGATTCTGATAGATATCCACTCTGTCTAAAACCCCTTTAATAGGAACTCCATTGAATTCCGTCAAATCCACTTTGTACTCCACTTTATAATGATGAGGCTTCGACCATTCCCCCACATATTCTGTATAATATGCCTCAAGCGTCCTCTTTCCTAATTCTAATAAGTCTGTATATTCTTTCAGTGTATAATGAGATCTAGTTCTATCCATTCCTTTTCCGAAAAAAGCCTGCATATCTTGAACAGGTGGTATTCGTCTTTCAGGATCTTCCTCTATCTTAATAAAAAATTGCTCAAGAGCAAAGTGCATTGCTTTCCCAAATCCCATATTAGCATTCCTAGCCAGTGGAACTCTTAGAACACTTTCGAAGTAAAAAGTCAGTGGACATTTCAGATATTTATTCAGATTGGTAACACTTAGACTAAAATTCTCTAAAATCCGATCGACCAAATTAGCATCTATTAATTCAATAGGAGATTCTCTATATTTCATTAAATCTGCCTTATACTTAAGAATCTCTTCATTCCCTATATCACATTTCACAAAGTCATCAACGTGTTCTATTTCTGTTATAAATCTAGATGGCTCTAAGACTTTCCCTTCGTCTGATGCTTCAGCATAACTTATGGATAAATAATTCTTAGCTCTAGTCATCGCGACAAAAAACAATCTTCGATCATCTTGTACATCGTTCACGTTCGAATCAGGAACCCAATCTTCTGGCAATGTAAACCTGCTGTTGTTACCTCTTTTTGACTCCCAGTTTTTACTTTCATTCCTAATCATATAAACCCGATCGAATTCCAATCCTTTCGATCCGTGGGCCGTTAGAAAATTCACACCTTTCTCATTTGAAATGATCTTCTCAAAAGGCAATCTAATATCACTATCCTTCATGAGGTCAATGTATTCTAGCAAGTCGGTAAGATTGAGATCTGGTTTCTTGACACTTTCCGCTTTGAGGAAATCAAAAAATGTATTTACTAATTGTAGCCGCCATACTCGATCCTGAGAATTCATCACAGAATTAATAATATTCCCTTCCGTCAATATTCTTTCGAATAAAACCTGAAGCGTCATGTTTTTCGAGTAACCTATCCAAGCTTGCATCATTTCATAAACAGTATGCATCTTTTCAGGGTCAGAAACTCCTATTTTCTTAAGTGTTTCTAATGAGGTAAGAACGCCATCCCAGCTTCTATCATCTTCTTCATCATCTGTTCTTCTAGAACAATAAACAGCAACCTTCCCAACATCCCTCGCTCGAAGCCCAAAGTACTCATAATGCAAAATCTCGAAAAGCAAGTTATTCGCCGTGTCCAAGAAAGTACCTTCTTGCTCTATATAACTTAAAATATTTAAAATCCGCTGAACTTCCGGCGTATCCAGAACATTCAATCTTCGCTTTATATTTAATGGGATTTCATGCAACTCTAGATACTTGACAATGTTTTCTGCAAAGATGTGCTTTGTATAAATGATTGCTACATCAGATAAATCTTCGCCATTTTGATGAAGTTTAATGATTTCATTTGCGACAAAGATTTCTTCTTGTGTATGATTCGGAAAAACCTGAATATGAGGCTTAATCTGGATGTTTTTATCGTTTCGACTTTCTATTAACGCTTTCTTGATTTGCCCATCGAATTCATTGACCAATCTTTTCGAGTTGTATTCGATTAGCTTCGTAGCACTGTCTAATATGAGTTGGGATGATCGATAGTTGTTTTCAAGAACGACGACATTCGGGTTATACTTGCTTGCGAATTCTTTAATGTTATCCATATTCGCACCTTGGAAACGGTAGATAGACTGGTCATCATCACCTACCACGAATAAATTAGGATCCTCCCAGAAAGATGCTAGTAGATTTATTAATTTATTCTGAGATCCATTGGTGTCTTGGTATTCATCGACTAATATGTATTGAAATCTTTCTTGATATTCTAAAAGCAATTCAGGTTTTTCTTCAAATTTCTGAATCACCCACAAGATCATATCATTGTAATCAAACCTTTCTTTAGCTGCTAGCAAACGCTCATACTTCTTAAACTCATTTAACCCTGCAATCAGCTTTTTTAATTTACCTTCAGCTAGTCTAATTTTATTCCAATTTTGATCTCCTTTTGCATTTTTCCCACTTGCTCTTTTGTATTGAAAATCAATATTATCTGGATCATTGATTTTCTCGATTTCTCCCTCACAAAAATGGATTAATTCTTGCACGTCCCATCCTTCTTGCTTTATCGTAGAAAACAAATCCAGTAATGGTTTTCGCTCATAATAGATATTTCCTTTGAACCGCTTTAGCACGTGATCAGGTGAAAAATCATCAATAATCTTCTTTAAAATTTCTACTTGCTCTAACTCTGAAACCGCCTGCAAATCATAGAATCCTCCGAAAAATTCAATATTCTCCTGAATGATCTTAGAGCAGAAAGCATGGAAGGTATAGATCGATACATTATAGGCTTCAGGTCCGATAAATTGAAGAAGTCTTTTCCTCATAGCCACTGCACCGGCATCTGTAAAGGTTAGTGCCAAAATATTAGCCGGATTCGTATCCGTCTCTTGAAGAATATAGCCTATTCTCGCTGCTAGAAGTTGGGTTTTCCCAGTTCCTGGACCAGCGATAACCAATACCGCTCCATCAGTTTGCTGAACAGCTGCCCGCTGAGCATTATTCAATGTTGCAAGTGCCTTTTTGAAATTAGACTGATAGATTGACTTTGGGTCTTGTGAAGATGGTGTCGACATATTCTAGTATAGTTTTAAAATATAAGTTGCAAGGTATAAAAAATGATAATGAATTTGCTTTCAGAAGGATTCTGGATTACAGTAATAAAACTTCAAACTACTTTTTTACCTTTTACAGGTCACATTTCTCACTTTACTCGCTCCTTTGAATATAAACCTTTAACTTCATTAAACCAGATCAGCCATTGATCATAACCTTTTAAATAAACTAATATGACTTATTTAGCACTCTTTATAGGTTTAGTAATTGGATTTCTAATTGCGGCTTATTTATTTCAAAAATCAAAAACACCCAACCATCTTATGAATAATGACTTGACTCCCGAAGAGATTGAGAAGATTATGAAAGGATTAACTGATGAAAATAGTGAATACTATATCTACAAACCTGGTACTAAGCTAAAAAGACGATTCGAAAGTATAATGGATTTTGTTTTATCAGACTTAAACAGTGAAACAAAAAAAATCATCCTCGACGATCCGATTAATTTTAATACAGCTATTGCATTAATCGCGATGGGTGAAACAGATAGGAATCCAGATTTCAAGCCTAGTCCAGAATGGATAGAAAAACAAAGATCTAGAATCCAAAAAGAAGAAAGTTATACTTTCCCAGAATTAGGTGCTAAAAAATGCCCTCCACCAGAAGGTGGTGGGCATGAAGCATTCGATATAGAAAGAATGGAAGCACCATGGTGGACTTGGTTTTTAAACAAGTACATTAATGTCTTGCATAATTACGATACAGATATAATAGGAGAACTTAATAATAACAGATTAATTAAGCCATCTATTAAAAATCGATTCTTCACCCAATTCGAAAAACCTTCAGATATCGGTGATGATGGAGCTCAATTTGCTTTAATAATCAAGCTAACCAACACAAAAACTAAAGAAGAAATTCTGATTAAATACTATTTAGCTTTCAAGGATTAATAGTATTTTAACCTTCACATGGTTAGATTGTCTTGTACATATTTTTTTATTCTACTTACCGTTTTACTTTCTGGTCAAGATTGTGGAGGTTATTGTAATAACATTGCCTTTGCTAAAAATTTTGAAATCGTAAATCCTGAACGCATTTTAGAATGTAATTGTACTGACAACGTCGCTTTAAAACTTGATACATTCTTCAGTGTTGCTGTTCAAGAAGAAGATATAATTTCCCAGAAATTGATCCTTAATCAAATGGAAAATGTATTAAGTTTTAATAGAGACAATCCGACCACAAGCACTAATTTTTCACAATATATATTCAATACTGGCTTATACAATAAGCACATCAACAACCTCGATCTTGCAGAGAAAAAATACAATGAAGTTGTTTCCAATTTGAAAAATTCCTATAAAAATGATCCTCAAAGAGCTGAGCTACTCAGTCTAGCATTACAGCAACTTGCAGAGATTTCAACATCAAGATCAAATTTTCAAAAATCAATTAATCATCTTGAATATTCAATTGACCTAGAAAAGAAAAGAGTAGAAGGGACAAGTCAAAGACCGGTTACATACTCAATGTTAAGTAGAATAGGTGTTAACTACTCTATGATGGGAAAGGGAGAGGAAGCATTAAGATATTTTAGGCTTGGTACAGAACCAATGAAAGAAGCGGTCTCCCATTTATCACCTGAAAGAATCAAAAGTTTAGCTTATATTTTCATCGGCTATTTCAATCTTGAATTAGAAGAAACGCTCAAATTAAAAAAGAACAAAGAATCATATGAGTTACTAAATATCATTTCTAAGATTCAACAACCTAATCATCCTAGAAACAAGGCTATTAATCTGCTTAAAGCTAAATATTTCACTAACTCTAACAATCAAGACTCCGCTTCTTATTATTACAAACTTAGTAAAGACAGCATCTTCGCCTCCGAAAACAATACGACGGAGAAACTAAATTACTACACCAATTATGCAATATTCTGCGAAACATTCAAGAGCCCCGAAGACGCACTTCTATCATTAGATACAGCTATTTTTTATGGTGACCACCTTCTAGCAACAAGTACGAAATGGTCAAGGAACATGATCCATGCTAAATCAGAGAAGATTCGGTTGTTGCACCAATTAGGCAGAAGCAATGAAGCATTAAATCTTATTTCTCTATTTGCTAAAGAGATTAACCAACGACTCTCTGGGGCCGTAATTTTCGAAGATCATATTAATCACATTAATGAGTTCTACCCTATTTTTGAAATTGGACTTAACATCATCGAAAAGGAGTTTCCTGAAAAGATACATCTCGCATTCGATATCATCGAATGTACTAAGTCATTAAGTCTATACAAATCTTCTCTGCTTACTCAAAATTCAAAGAACTCCAATCAAGATAGTTTAATCTTAAAATTCAAGACTCTTAATGCATTAGCTAGCCAATATTTACTGAATCAAGCTAGAGGAGATTCTACGATAGAGACCAGCAACAATCTTTATGATACTCATAAGATGATTGCAGAGATTAAAGGGAAACTATTAGAAGAAAGTCCTTTCCCAAAACCATTATCTATTTCTGATTATCAAAGCAACATTGACCGAAATAAAACACATATTTTAAGTTTTTCAGGAGCAGATCATTACTACTTTCTGAGCATAGAATCTAATAAGACTAAACTAGTCAAAGTTGAAAATACAGAATTGGATAGTCTATTGAAAAAGTATATTACTGAAATTTCAACCTTCCAAAACAATCTGTTTCAAGAAAGCTCAGAGAAAATAGGTGTTTTGCTAAATAAGGTCTTAAGTGATACTAAGAAAGAAATCATCTTTTCTGGAGACGGCTACCTTGATTTAATTCCTATCGAAAGTATCATCATGCCAGATGGAAATTTCTTATTAAACAAAAAGTGCATTTCTTATTCTCCATCGGCTAAAATCCAACATTTATTCAATACAGGATTGCCATCTGAAAAATTAAAAACGGCGATTTTCAGACCAAGTTTTAATGATGATGTCATGCCGCTAGAATATGCTGAAAAAGAATGTGCTGCCATATTGAAATTAATGAATGGAGAGCTTTTCGAAAATGGTGCTGCATCCAAGGATTTATTTTTAACGGAAAGTGAGCAATTCGATATTCTACATCTTGCAACTCATGCGAAATCTATCAATGATGATCCTTCGAAATCGTATATCAATTTCACAGATTCTAAGCTGTATTTTAATGAGATAAGATCTATGATTCTAGGAACAGAGCTCGTTTGTCTTTCTGCGTGTGAAACAAATTCAGGACTTAACTTTAATGGGGAAGGTGTTCAGAGTTTAGCAAGAAATTTTATTGCCTCAGGAGCTAAGTCTGTCGTTTCTAGTCTTTGGCAGATTTCAGATCAAACAACATCGGAGATCACGATATCATTCTACAAATATCTAAGCAAAGGATATTCTAAAGCAGAAGCATTACAAAAATCAAAAATTGATTTTCTAGAGCATCATCCCGACGATGGAATGCATCCCTATTATTGGGCGGGGTTGGTTCTTACAGGAAATTCAGACGCGATAACTAGTAATAATAAGTGGAAATATTTACTGGGCGGTTCTGTTCTAATATTTTTTATAGGACTTACAGCTTTCAAGCAGTTCACTAAAATAAGTAAGAAAGCTTCTTAATATTGAATGGTCACAATTTATTCGGGCAATGCAATCCAAGTCTTAATCTTCTGAACTCGTTTATATTTTATATGGTCTTCTGATAGACTTGGCAGGTAGAAAAGCGCACTATCTCTTTCGCCTGCATTCAGGAACACCTCCGTTAACCAATAATTCCGGGTCGTTAAGTCTAAGGTATTTATGCTTTTTATTTGTGATGTCGCTTTATCAAGATCATCAGAATTTTTCCATTCTGCTATTGCTGAAGATAGAGAATCCATGCTTCCTCGCGTAATGGGCCAAATAGGCTCTGTGTATACTTCAGCGAAAAGCTCATTATTTCCTTGGCTACTTGCACTAAAAAAATAGATCGCTAAAGCACCCACGCCAAGTGCGACAATTAGCCAGATCCATTTCGATAATGAAAAGCTTCTTCGACTTTCATTTTCTAATGTTTCACGCATATCTATTTCCAATAAACCCTTAGATAGCTCTCGAGCTAGTAAGTAGTTATCGTAACGTTCTTTCAGCATTTTATTGGTAGCAAGTTCACTTTCGAATGCCACCAAACTATTACCGCTTAGCTCGCCATCTAAATATGCTTGTATTTTTTCGTCAGTTGTCATTTTCTTTTTAATAGCGATTTTAAATGCGGCCTCTCAGAAACATAATCTACCAGCTCCTTTAGACACTGATATTTCTTTTTCCTTGCCATCATATCACTTTTATAATTCATAGCATCTGCTATTTCTTTCATATTGTAGGAATTAGCCCATAAGCTTAAAACTTCCCTACAATTCTTCCCTAACTTATCTAATAACTCTTCGACTAGCTGCTTTTGTTCGAAATCAATCATGAGCTTTTCTGGAACTTCATAATCTATCCACATCTCTTGGTGCTCTTCTAATTCTACCGTACTCAACTTTCCTTTTCTCTCCTTAATGAAAGTATTCTTTCCTATCACTATGATGTAATTACGAAGATCAGAAGTCAATTCGAAATCAGGTCTCCTAATCACAGTAGACGCAAAAAGGATGAGAGAGTTATTAAAGATAGAATCAAAATTAGATGCTTGCCAACCTTGATTTCTAATCATTTTCTTGAAGCTATTCCTCAATTTCTGATCATGATATAGGTATACTAATGCTTCATCTCTGCCAGCCTTGCCCGACCGAATAAGTTCTAATAAATTATCTTTATCAAGCGGGCGTCCACTCATTAGGATTCAATTTGGGTAGATTATATGACCTCTAAATTAAAAAAACTACTTATAAACCATCTTAAACCTCGATAAATCAGGTATTTTATTCCTCGTTCTTCCCAACTCATACTCGTAAAACTTCCTTCCCAAGGCCGCTAAAAATGGAATTCCTACTTCATTGTACTCATACTGATCATCATTAAAGACCTGATTAGAATTGACATGAATCGTTGCTGCCAAGAAAAACTCAATGTTATTTTTAAAATCTACGATATATGCACAGTCTGTCAGATACCCATAGGCTCCACCTATTTTATTAAAGATCCGAATGTGTTCTGGAATACTTTCTTTTGTATCTCCAAACATAAAATACTTAACACTTGAGTCGAAAATTTGCTCCCCTTCATATATTGGCGCCAATGACTCTCCCGGATACATAGACATACTCTTATACAATAACTGATAATCCTCCGCCCGCAAATCAAGTTTCCCATCTTGCATAATCACAGAAATTAGGCTTTCTTGCAAATCTCTTAAAGCAATAAAATTTTTATTACTGAAATCAAATGGCTCACTAACTAGATCATTGTTTCCATTGATATAACCTCTCCCCTTCGAGGTATTTTTTAATTTCTCAAAACTCCACGCCTCCATATATTGAGCCGGCTGACTATAAACGGTACGTTCTCCATCGAAAAACCTAAATGAATTCGTATGTCTATTTTCTTCTTCATTAAAGGCAGGAGCACTTAATCTATGGACAATCCTAGAATTTCGGAAAATACCTTTAGACCTCATTTCCTTATTAATTGCTTCAGGACCCACAAATTCATACAACCGGTTATAAGCATCATTATCACTTACTAAAAACAGTTTGTGTATATAATGACCGATACTTGCACGGAAATCTATCGATGATGAATCATATAAAACCGCTGTCTGAGGTGGAACCCGCTCCGCATCTATTTCGAGTGCTGTATTAAAATCAACATCTATATTTTGCTTGTATAACTGATTCAATTTCTCTAATGCGAGAAATGCAACGGGCATTTTTGCTGAGGACGCTGGATAGAAATATGCACTTGAGTCTACACGAAATTCATAAGGAACTAGTTCAGCAACGCCATCTTCATCTCGATTAATTTGAACATAGCGAATTTGAACCTCATATTTTTCTGCATGTTCGAATACTTCATTCAAAAGTGAGTCTCCCTCGATATTCAGAAAATCAATTTCCCCAAGATCATTTTTTTCAGAACAAGCGCCTAGTAAAACAAAAAATCCAACGCACCAAATGAACATCCACTTGACCATCTGGTACGTCTTAGAATCTTTTATTTTGTTACATCTCATTAAGCTGATTATTTCTTAAATCTTAATTCCTGCAGTGCAAATGCTGGTTGATTAGGGTTATTACTTTTAAAATGAACATACAAATCATGTACTCCTTTTGCACCACTGATTTTTAATACATCCGCATTAAAAGCCGTCTTTTCTCCTTTTTTAATTTCAAGTGAACCGATAGACTTTCCATTCACACCATCTAGCTTCAGGTCCAAAGATCCACCAGCCATTTTACCATGATCTAAAAAGGTCAATAACTCAATAGATTGTATTTCCGTAAAATCCAATTTTTTATATAAAACATGGGACTGATCATCCGCCACTAATACGGAAACATCCTTCTTTAAATCTGAGTAATCTTTTGCTTTTAATTGCTCTCTTTTCACATCCTCCTTCGCATCGTAATCCATCGCCGAAAGATTAGAGTTTCTAAAAACCAAGGTCTCTGTTGTAGAAATAGGATCTGTTTTCGGAGCGCCATTATCTACATAGGAAGCATTCATTATAAAAACTCCACCCTTCTTTTTACCTTCTGGAATTTCAAGTTCATAACTACCTGCTATAGGCATCGCATCGGTATCTGTTTTTTCTTTCAAGTCTAAGATGTACTCTACCATTGACAAAACTTCTGCTGAAGATAATTGTGGGTGAGCTGCCATGGCTTGTTCTCCCCAGACGCCACCACCACCTTCGATAATTCTCTGCGAAAGATAACCAGGCGCTTTTTTATCATCTCTATACTTATTAGCAACGTCCATGTAAGAAGGTCCTATAGATTTAGCATTATCTTTATGACAAGAGTAGCAATCTGAATTTTTCATCGCTTTCATTCCAGGGTGTGAAGCAATAGCACTCATGTGTCCCATTGCAATTTCATTTCGATCATAGCCATTTTCTAAGTAATCAATATTTATCGCAACCGCTGAAGGATCTATTCCCTCGCCGATCTTTCCATCTTCTTTATCCGCTACACTCACTTTATAGTTAATCGGCTCGTTTTCGAAGTAGAAACTCTTATTTCCTTTTATGTCAATGTTTACTTTCGGTTGATCATTGCCAACCATTAATGGAATTTCTTTAGAACTAATACTGCCTGCCTTATCCTTAACTTCCAGTTTCACAATGTAGTTTCCTGGCTCAGTAAACGTATGTTCTAATTTGGCATTTTTACCGATCACTTCATCACCTACTTTCCATGTGTATGAAATTTTGTCCTTATCATAATCCAAACTCTTACCAGCGTCAAAACTAGCTGTCATCGGCGCAGCGCCTATCGTTTGGTCAATTTCAACTTCTGGAACTGGAGGTCTATTTCCACCATTAAACTTAAGATGCACTAATCGAGCATCAGCGTTCATAGAAAACCATGCAGTCCCATATTCTAATAGGTATATATTACCATCATTATTAATCACGATATCTGTCGGATTAGAAAATTTATGATTCGGGAGGAATCGCTCCATCGAAACAAAGTCTCCATCTTCATTCATCGTCGTTGCCATAAACCATCCTCTTATCCAATCATAAGTGAATAACTTACCATCATAGTACTTAGGAAGTTTGTGTTCCGACTCTGGATAATCATCATAATGATAAACGAAACCAGCCATGGCATTTCTTCCTCCAGCACCGACAAGTGGGAATTCCTCAGATTCTCCGTAAGGATAATAGATAAATGCTTTATTCGCTTTCGGAAGGACTTTTTTCCCAGTGTTAAACTTTGAATTATTAATAGGTCTTTCAGGGTTAAATTCTTCTCCTGTGGTTTTACGACCAAAATCGTACGCTCGATAAGGGATATTATCAGCGATGAATAATGGCCAGCCAAAGTATCCAGCTTCCCGTGCTTGATTCACTTCATCATATCCTCGAGGTCCTCTATTTTCATTGTCTTTACCTGCATCTGGACCTACATCTCCCCAGTATAAAAAATCAGTTTTAGGGTCAATGAAAAAACGGAATGGATTTCGGCAACCCATTACATATATTTCCGCCTTCGTACTGTCTGTAGCAGGAAACAAATTTCCCTCTGGGATAGTATATGTCCCATCATCTTGCGGCGTTATTCTTAAAATCCCTCCCCTGAAATCATTGGTACTTGAAGATGATCTTCTCGCATCAAAAGGAGCTCTACCTTCTCGATCATCGCTAGGCGAAAAGCCATTAGATTCGAAAGGATTCGTATCGTCACCCGCTGAAATGAACAAGTTCCCATGACTATCGAACTCTAAACCACCCGCAGAATGACAGCACTTCTCTCTTTGAACGGGGATCTTTATAATAATCTTCTCCGACGAGAGATCAATCTTTCCATCTTTAAATTCAAATCTAGAAACATACTGTGTCCACTCCTCGATTTTAGGACTATAAAATAGATAGACCCACTTGTTTTCTTCAAAATTTGGATCTAATGTTATTCCTAATAAACCGTCTTCGAATTCGGTGTGGACATCGATCTGATTAATTGTTTCTGTCGTTTTTTTTTTGCTATCGTAGTAACGAACCTCTCCTTTTCTCTGAATGTACATGATGTCATTATTCGGCATCATCACTAATTCCATCGGTTCGTCTAGATTCATTTCTAAGACCTCTTTTTGAAACCGGTTTGTCGCTGGAGCAACCGCCACACCATTATAGTTAGGTCGATTTTTACTTACCGACAGAATTCCACCTAAGATGTGCTTTAGGAAATTTTCTTCTGAGAAACTGGCTTCCGTATGACCTAATCCAGTGTAGAACATATTATCTCTAGTCCAAGCAATTGGATGATTTTCTCCATTTGTCCCTCCTTCATATGTTGTTTCATCAAGGTTAAGTAAAACCGTCATCTCAGGATTCAAGTTCTTAAAATTATAATATTCATCATCTCGATTCCAGACATCAGGTAGATGTGCGCACGATAGGTGTGTATCATTTTTCTTCTGAATATCTGCATTTTTGATCCCTGGTGGGTGTCCATTAAAATATCCTCCCACTAATTCCCCATACCATGGCCATTTATACTCCGTATCTGTTGCAGCATGAATTCCTACGAATCCACCTCCAGCTTGATAGTATCTCATAAATTCATATTGCTGCTCATCGTTAAAAATATCCCCAGTCGTACTTAAGAAAATAACTGCATTGTACTGAGAAAGTGAATCTTCGTTTATGATATCTGAATCCTCGGAATGATCCACTATGAATCCATTTTCCTTCCCTAACTTCCTTATTGCCTCCACTCCTGGCTCTATAGATTTATGGCGATAGCCTTCGGTTTTAGAAAATACTAAGACTCTAGTTTCTTTTTTCGCAGTATCACATGACACTAGAAAGAATAGGAGTCCAACAAGCAACAAAAAATTTTTCATTAAAGGTTTATTTGCGAAAGTTTATTAAACAAGTGAATATATAAAAAAGACGCCATTCATATAGTTTAATGCATCTATTCATTAAAGCAATCTTATGAAAAAGGTAATTTTTGATCTTAGATATCACCTCCTTACATTTTGTGCAGTGGCATTCTGCCTTTTTAGAACAACTCAGCCGCATAAATTCAAACCAGTAGTTAATCCATATAGTGAAATCGAAATCATTGATACGTTTACAAAATATTTAGAAAAAGATCTGTCCAGCGATTTTCATATGGCAAGTTTCCCAATAGGATACATTGGTCCGAAAGTCAAGCAAATCAATAATTACAATTCCATCAATTTTCGGGACTATGATCGTCCATTAAAGAAGAGCTTCAGAAATGCGAATCCAACAGATCTAAACATTTACGTAGATACCACTCGAATGATTGGTCGGACCAAGACCTTCTTCTCTTCGCCTCCACCATTAGAGACCTTAAAAAACAAAAAACTCAGCAAATCCTACATAAGATATCAAAAAACAAGCCTGATGTCACACCCCGTTTTTATTGAAAACTTAAGCAACGACACTTTACTATTAATGGGAGCTTTTCATTTGCATTTGGTAACGGAAGCAATTGATCTCTGTGGAGACTGGCAACCGATCCAGTCACCAATCAGATATAGTTGCGGAAATGGATTACCTCATCTATTCATACCCAATGGAGGAATTGCGTTATCATCTGCAATTATTACACATGGTGATTTCAAGACTAAATTAAGATTGAGATACGGTTATAACAACTTTATATATTCTAATGAATTCCAAGGTCATATTGATTACTCTCAATTTACGAAGATCAAATATCCACGAAGGTTTTATTAAATGTACCACGAGCGCAATATATAGGTATTAGTCGTTCCTTCATAAAGCTAAATTAAGTACATTTAACCAGAAATCGTAAGAGCATCAATGGAGAAAGACTAATGAACAATTAGTCAACTTTAGACCTTAGTAAAAGAAAAATCATGTGGAAAGAAGTAAATAATACCTTAACAACAGACTTAAAATTTAAGGATTTCAAAGAAGCCTTCGGATTTATGACAGAAGTAGCCCTTCATGTAGAATCCATGAATCATCACCCAGAATGGGAAAATGTCTACAATAAAGTAAAGATCACATTAACAACTCACGACGAAGGAAACACTGTCACTGAGAAAGATCGAAAATTGGCCAATAAAATAGAAGCAGCCTATCAGAAGTATAAGTAAACTACTATTTCACGCTACTTCATAAAAATAAATGGCAGCTGTCAGATCCTCGATTGCATGCCCTACAGACTTAAATAATGTCGGTTGCATGCTAGGTGAAACTTGGATCCTATTTCTGCATAATTCGAAAAGATTGCCTTTAATATCGTCTTCGGTTATTGTGCCTTCCTTTAATGGAATGGCAAGATCGCCACATTCCTTCATAGCCGGCGCATCATCAATGTAAATTTGACATTTCGAAATCAAGTCATCATCTGCTTCTCGCATATTCGGCTTGTACGATCCGACGAGATCAACATGTAGCGAACGAGTTACCCATTGACCTTTAAGAATAGGTTCGTAAGCATGTGTGGCACAAGAAACGATGTCAGCATCAGAAATTTCTTTCTCTAGGTCAATGTTTTCTTCATTGGCACGATTCCATATCACTACTTCGTCTAAGTTATAGTAGGCTTGATAAGCTTCCTTAAGGTGCATCGCGACCACTCCTTTACCAAGGATGACTAGCTTCTTAGGATTACTAACAAAATAAGTAGAAGCCAATACAGAAGTTACGGCAGTTCGAACCGCGGTGAGTTTCTTCGCATCGATAGAGGCCAAGTGATTACCATTGTTTACATCAAACAAATCAAACTTACCCTGAATGGTAGGAAGATTCTTCTGAGGATTATGCGGACATGCAATAATCTGCTTTAATCCATAATATCTATCATTCCATGCAGGCATAACTAAGCTGATATTATCATTAGGAAGGTCCAAGTGCAATCTCTTCGGCACGCTCACCTGCTCATCTGCAAATCCTGATTTCAACTGCGCAACCAGATCCTTATACCTTATCAATCTGCTGATGTCTTTTTCCGAAATTATCTTCATAAACTTTATAATCACTTTATTAAATGTAGCCAATTACACTTCGAAAGCTAAATGAAATGAATATTAATATTTCGCATGACATATCCGTAGATTTTCTTCGGTAGATTACCATGAGCATGTAACTTGGATACAAATTAGAAATGAATGAGGTTTGCAATTACAGTTATGGTTATGTTTCTAGGTCAATTTTTAAGCGGTCAGGATTGTGGCTGCACGATTAATCAAGTAGAAACTAATCAGGTTGAATCTTGTGATCTGGTGATCGGAGAAATTGTAAATGTTTCTACCGTTTCTGAATTTAGAGCTGCGATATACGAAGCGAATCAGACTGGCGGAAATAAAACAATTCTCATTGCAGATGGAACTTATGCTGTCGCATCGACCGCTTCCTATCCCTATATTACTGCCTCTAATATGGTGATTAGAAGTGCTTCTGGAAATCGAGATGCTGTAATTCTAACTGGCCAAGGAATGAAAGCTGTGAATGGAACAGAGATTGGGCTTTCCCTGCAAGGTGACAATATTACGGTGGCAGACCTAACTATTAAAGAAGTGGGCAATCATGGTATATCTTTGAATTCTAATAATAATCTGATTCACAATGTTAGAATTCAGAACACGTTCGAGCAAATGATTAAAGGGACCAGTCAAGATGGAGGCTCAGACGATTGTATTGTTCAGTGTTCTTTATTTGAATACACCGCTGGGATCGGTCCTCAGTTTTACATCGGAGGGCTAGACATTCATGATGGAGACAACTGGATCGTTCGTGATAATATATTTAAGAGTATAGCAAGTCCATCTGGATCGCAAGCGGAACATGCCGTTCATTTCTGGAATAACTCTTCTAATAATATTGTGGAGCGCAATCTAATGTATAATTGTGACAGGGGCGTCGGATTCGGTTTAGGACAGAATAGTGCTAATGAAGGTGGAATCATTAGGAACAACATGATCACAAATGATGGCGCCGGACCATTTAATGATGTGGGAATCGGTCTGGAAAGCTCGCCGAACACCAAGGTTTATAACAATACCATTTTCATCTCCTACCAAAATTCAATAGAGTATCGATTTTCATCTACAACCAATGTAGATATCCAAAACAATCTTACCAATAAAAGGATTTGGCTTAGAAATAATGGAAGTGGAAATGTAGAGAATAATGTAACCAATGCAGTAGAGGATTGGTTTGTGAGTACATCTACTGGAAATCTTCGGCTTGCATCCGCACGTGCTAACATTATAGATCAAGGTGCCGATCTAGCAGAAGTAACGGATGATATTGATCAAAGAAGTCGACCACTTGACAGCGGGATTGATCTAGGAGCACATGAGTTTTTTGTTGGAGGAGCAGTGGATGCTGACAATGATGGTTTCAATTCTGATATCGATTGTGATGATAACAACGCAAGTGTAAATCCTGACGCAACTGAAATTCCCAATAATGACATAGACGAAGATTGCGATGGTGTTTCACTGATCATTGATGAGGACAACGATGGGTTTAATTCTGATCAAGATTGCGACGACACAAATGCTGCTATCAATCCGGATGCTATGGAAATTCCGAATAATAACATTGACGAAAATTGTGATGGAATCCTAAGCGTTACGGATGCTGACAATGATGGATTCAATTCCGATATCGATTGTGATGATAACAACGCAAGTGTAAATCCTGACGCAACGGAAATTCCCAATAATGACGTAGACGAAGATTGCGATGGTGTTGCGCTGATCATTGATGAGGACAACGATGGGTTCAATTCTGATCAAGATTGCGACGACACAAATGCTGCTATCAATCCGGATGCTATGGAAATTCCCAACAATAACATTGACGAAAATTGTGATGGAATCCTAAGCGTTACAGATGCTGACAATGACGGTTTCAACTCTGATGTCGATTGCGATGATAACAACGCAAGTGTAAATCCTGACGCAACGGAAATTCCCAATAATGACATAGACGAAGATTGCGATGGTGTTGCGCTGATCATTGATGAGGACAACGATGGGTTCAATTCTGATCAAGATTGCGACGACACAAATGCTGCCATCAATCCGGATGCTATGGAAATTCCCAATAATAACATTGACGAAAATTGTGATGGAATCTTAAGCGTTACGGATGCTGACAATGATGGTTTCAACTCTGATGTCGATTGTGATGATAACAACGCAAGTGTAAATCCTGACGCAACTGAAATTCCCAATAATGAAATAGACGAGGACTGCGATGGTGTTACGCTGATCATTGATGAGGACAACGATGGGTTCAATTCTGATCAAGATTGCGACGACACAAATGCTGCTATCAATCCGGATGCTATGGAAATTCCCAACAATAACATTGACGAAAATTGTGATGGGGAAGATTTAACCACTGGAATAGAAGAATGGCAGCTTGGAAATGTGGCCATCTATCCAAATCCCGTTTCTGACCAATTAGTTATCGATCATATAAAAGGTGCTTATTCAGCGACAATACTAAGCATGGATGGCAGGAAAGTTTATTTCAGGTCAAATTTATTAGGCGAAACACATCTAGAATTAAACAGTCTGCATAAAGGTGTATACTTTTTAAAACTGAAAGTGGAAAAGAATAATGAAGAGAAAGTTTTCAGACTAATTAAAATCTAATAAAACTCTAAGACAACCTAAATAACACTATTCAGGCACGCATTAAATTATTCAAAGCAAAATCTTTCTGCTTACTTACAATTGCACTACTTTATATAAGGTCTTCTTATATTCTGAAGGGCTCTTTCCAGTAATCCGCTTAAATGATTTCGTAAAATGTGAGAAATTATTGAACCCGCTTGAAAAGCAGATTTCCGTAATAGACATCTGATCTTCTGCTAGAAGCTTAGAGGCATGGACAATTCTAAATTCCATCAAGAACTCAGAAAACGTCTTCCCTGCCATCTTCTTGAAATACCTACTAAACGAGGGAATAGACATCGAGACTGCTTCTGCTATTTCTTCGAGGTAGATTTTCTCCTCGAAGTGACCTCTAATGAAATCATAGATTAGATCCATTCGGTCATTATCCTGTGGATTCATGACTAGGGCTAGTCCATCATTCGCATTTAGTAATTCATACTCTTGAGAAAGTGCTAAGTTCTGAAGGATTCTAAGGAGTTGTAATAATTGATCAAACTTTATCTTTACCCAATTAAAATCTTTTAGTAAGATCCCAACTTCATCCTTAGTCCTTCCGTAGAAAGAAATTCCTGATTTGGCTCTTTCTAATAAAGACTTTATATCTCTCATTTCTGTACGATCAAAAAATTCCGCACCCATAAAATCCAACTTAAACTGAACAACGACTTCAGATTCATCTCCAGTTAATCGATCACCGAAACCTACATGGGGCAGATTCGGACCGATTAATACCAAGTCTCCGTCATTATAATAGGATAGATGGTTCCCAATATGCCTTTTCCCAGAACTCTTCTCAACATAAACCAACTCTATTTCAGGATGATAGTGCCAGAAAGGTTGATTACTTGCACTCTTTTCAGCGAATAATTTATAGGTGAAGGAATTACCAAAATTAGGCTCAACCATCTCTAAAATTGGGGAATTATATTCCTTTGAAATATTCTTACTAGACTCGCTCATAATTACAAATTATATTTTGCCTTTTAATTACTATATGCACTTTTATCATATTGTTAAATATAAATATAATAATATTTTGACAAAATACCACATATATGTGATATGATAAGCACAATTTTAAGCTAATGTTGTTCGTACTTTTGCGCCCGCTTAAAAATTTTCTTTAAGCCACAAATAATAATGGAATGAGAATAACAATGGAAAAATTAGTAGTATTAGTAGTTGTGATTTTATCAGCAACTTCAATTTATGCAGGAAATTACGCAAATGTAATTTTCGAGAAGGACAAAACTTTTGTTCTTGATTTGAATGATAAGGAAAATCCTTACGTTGAAATCGAAATTAGAGATCTTAATGGAAAAGTACTTCATTCAGAAAACTATCAAACGCTAAGTATAGCTTCTAAAAAGTATAACTTAAAGAACTTGCCTAACGGTACTTATGAAATGGTTATACAAAGTAAAATGGGAAAAACAATCTACCCAATGACGGTAACTTTTGATGGTGTAAAAATGTCACCAGTAAGTAATCACGTTAACTTTAAGCCAATTATCACTTACGAAAACGACTTAATTGAGTTTAGTCAGTTAACATTAGGAAGAGATGTAACTTTTACACTATCTGACAAGGAAGGAATATTTTATACTAAGAACTATAAAAATGAAGCAAGTATAAACGCCAACTTTAGTGCTTCGAAATTACCTGCAGGTGACTATACGGTTACGATTACAAGTAATGATCAAGACCATACTTACAGCTTTAAAAAATAATATCAATCCCAATGGATATAAAGGCCTGTTCTTTCATTAGAGCAGGTTTTTTTTATTTATACCAAAAAGAAAGATGCGCGACATCCAGTTTCATCAATTACGCATCTTACCAAATACCAATAATTCAAAATATTCTTAAAACAATTCATATTCACCTTTTTCACTTGACCACCCCACCTTTATCAAAATCACTCGACGATGACTATATTCAATATACACAAAGAAGAATCAGCACTATTTAGCCCAACTTTTAATATGATTGGTAATTACCATCCTTTGTAAATATTGTTTTTACACTTCTTAAGAGTGGCGAAATTAAATACCGCCCAATATTAACATAGTGTGCTTTTATTGTAAACATAATATTAATAACTAACCGAGATTGATATAATAACACACATTTATGTAAAAATAAGCAAAGTCTTAAGTAAAGCATGCCCTTATATTTGTATCAGATTTAAATATTATTTTTTAATCAAGTAAATAATAAGACATGAAACTATTAATGAGAAATTTAATCGTATTAACAATTTTAATCCTTTCAGCTAGTTCTACATTTGCAGAAAAATATCCGAAAGTTAATTTTGACGAAAACAAAACTTTGTTCGTTAACTTGAATGATTGGGCTGGACTAAACATCGATATTGAAATCCGTGATTTAAAAGGAGAAGTATTACACGAAAGTCAAGTACAGAAAGGAGCAACATTGACAAAAAAATATAATCTTAAAAACCTTCCTGTAGGGCAATATGAATTAATTCTTCATAGCGATATGAAAAAAGCAATCTACCCAATAGAGGTGACTGAAAATGCAGTTAAAATGTTACCTGTAGAGAATCCAGTTGTTTTCAAACCTATGGTTGCATACAAAAACAACAATATTGAATTCAATCAATTAGCACTGGGAAGAACTGTAACCTTTACTATTACTGATAGAACAGGGACATTTTTCACAAAGACGTTTCAGAATGAAGCAAGCATCAACACAAAATTTGATGTAGCGAAATTACCTGTTGGTAATTATACAGTTGCAGTTATTGGTAAGAACCAATATGATACTTACTTCTTCCAGAAATAAATAAATAAATAAAGCACATACCATTTAAAAGGCTTGTTCATTACGAACAAGCCTTTTTTTATGCGCCTTCTTTTAAAGGACCCAATATTCTTTTTTTGTATCTTTACCCTGATGATCTACAATAATCTAATAGAAGCAAAAAAGAATGGGCAGAAAAAGCTCGCTGTGCTTATCGATCCTGATAAACTCAGATTGAATTCTATGGACCACATCATAAGGAACTCTGTCGATCACAATATCGACTACTTCTTTATCGGTGGCAGCCTTATTGTAAACGATCAGCTCGATGAAGTCTTAGGTAAATTAAAGGAAGCCTGTGATATACCCCTTATATTATTCCCAGGAAATTCAATGCAATTAAGCTATAAAGCAGATGCGATTCTTTTCCTTTCATTGATTTCAGGAAGAAATCCAGAGTTACTTATCGGCACTCATGTCATCTCCGCTCCTTATCTTAAGTTAAGTCCTTTAGAAGTTATTTCTACTGGGTATATGAATATAGATGGTGGTGTAAGTACTACAGTAAGTTACATGAGTAACACTAATCCAATCCCGAAAGATAAAAATGACATTGCAGTATGCACTGCTATAGCAGGAGAAATGCTCGGAATGAAAACCATTTATCTTGATTCAGGATCTGGAGCTAAGTTCCCCGTTTCCAAAGAAATGATAGAATCTGTTCACGGAGCAGTAGACATTCCCATTATTACAGGAGGAGGAATTAGAAATCCTGAAAAAGCATTTGAAAATATTTCAGCGGGAGCTGATGTCATTGTAATCGGGAATGCAATAGAAAATGATCCAGGCTTAGTTGCAGAAATGGCAGCAGCAGTCCATTCTAAAAACTTAAAAGTCTAATTTGAAAAAAGAAGGAATAGTCTTTAGATCTACCGGCAGCTGGTATGATGTTAAAACTGAAGATGGAGAATCTATTCAGTGCAGAATAGTAGGTAAGTTTAGATTAGGTAATTTAAAAATAACTAATCCTGTTGCCGTAGGCGATGTTGTTATTGTAACAATCGAAGAAGGAGATGACGAAGGGATAGGCAGTATCATAGAAATAAAAAACAGGACAAACTATGTTATCCGGCAAAGTCCACGAAAAAAACACCAACTACACCTTCTCGCTTCTAATGTAGACCAGTCTATATGCGTCATGACAATTGCACAACCGAAGTTAAAACAAGGATTTATCGATCGGTATTTATTAATGACCGAGCCTTATAATATACCTACAAGAGTAATATTTAATAAAGCAGATATCTACTCAGAAGGCGATCTGAATGTATATCTATATCTAAAGGATATTTACGAGAAAATCGGCCATCCATGTCACCTTGTTTCAGCCATTACAGGGGAAGGGATCGCGGAATTACGAGCTGCACTTCAAGATAAAACAACACTTATCGGTGGCCAATCTGGTGTAGGAAAGTCAACCTTAATCAATGCAATAGAACCACACCTAGCGTTAAGAACTGATGATATTTCAGAATATACTGGAAAAGGACAGCATACTACCACTTTTGCAGAAATGTTCGAATTAACGGGCGGTGGCAGGATCATCGATACTCCTGGTATCAAAACGCTCGCTTTTTCACATTTTGAGCCGTTAGATGTTGCCCACAATTTTAAAGAAATATTCAAATTTTCAGAAAATTGCAAGTTTTCTAATTGTATGCACAGAGACGAACCGAGCTGTGCTGTAAAGGCTGCCGTAGAAGATGGCGAAATTAGTGAACTGAGATATATGAACTATCTGCAGATTTTAGAAGAAATAGAAGATCAAAATTACTGGGAAAGACACTCAGATATGTAAGTTTTATATCTTTGCACTATGCCGTATGTATCCAGAAAGAAATATAAGAGTAGAAGAGAGAAAAGATTAACTTCTACAAGAATAATAAAAATTATTCTAGTCACTGCTGTGCTCCTAATAACGGTACTTCTAATTATGAATTGGACATATATTAAAGATTATATCATCACATCATTCTATTAGCGTGTTACTTTTTGCAGACTTCCCGTCTAAATATAGAATATTACAAAGAATCATCTTATTTTCGAGTTTCAAGAGAATAGATAACGCGTGATATTATTATTAAATCCCTTATTGTCAAATATTTCAGATGCTTCTACGGATGAAGTTCTGGTAGAGAAATATTTGAACACACAAAGAGGGGCATATTTTGACATATTATATAAAAGGTATTCCGCAAAGGTTTATGCTAGAAGTATTTCAATGTTGAAAGACGCAGAATTAGCTCAAGATGCTGTTCAGGAAATTTTTATTAAAGTCCTAACAAGCATCTCTAAATTTCAGGGCAAGTCTAAGTTTTCATCTTGGTTATACTCTATTACATATAACTATTGTATTGATTTAATTCGAAAGAATAAGAAAATTAAAACAGTAGCTATGGATAAGCTTGGCGAAATAGAAGATATGCATGGAGATATAGATGACAAAGAATTAATGGAAACTAAATTCGAACAGTTAAAAGTCGTCTTAAATGAAATGCCCGCGCAAGACAAAACTATTTTGCTCATGAAATACCAAGATAATATGTCCATTAGAGAAATAGGCGAATTAAATGGTAAATCAGAAAGTGCAACTAAAATGCAAATTAAAAGAGCGAAGCAAAAGTTTATGGTTTTAAGAACCGATTTGTTTCCTGCAGAGATATATTAAATGAAAAATAATTTTTTAAAATTAGAAGAAGATCTAATCGTTCAGCACGGTACACCGCCGGACGAAGTAAAAGAGAAGATAGACAACTCTTTTAGTCTAATTAGATTTCTAGCTGATATATTAGAATTATTTGTTCCGAAATTAATTCAAGCAATCGTTAGTTTATCTGGCGGCAAAAAAGAGGATTAACTATGAATATGACAGGCGCACTTACTGACTTATTAAAAGGATTTATTGACTTTGTACCGAACCTAATGGGAGCTCTTATGGTCCTCCTTGTCGGATTCATCATCGCACGTGTACTTAGAAAAATAATAAGAATTGCATTAGAAAAAGCAAAAGTGGATGTGCTTGGTGAAAAGTTAAATGATATTGATATCATTGAGAAGTCAAAGGTTAAAATTAAATTAAGTGCTATTTTTTCAAAGCTGATTTATTTTATACTGATGCTTTTCGTTTGGGTTGCAGCAACAGATGTACTAGGTATGGAAGCCATTTCTAATCTGGTAACTGATATTTTCACTTTCATCCCGAATCTGTTAGTAGCCTTTATCATTTTAATCATTGGGTTATTACTCGGTGATATAATCAGAAAAGCAGTTGTAACTGCTTGTGAATCTTTAGGAATACCATCCGCTAAGTTGATCGCAAGTTTAGTTTTCTATTTCATATTTATAAATATTATCATTAGCGCGCTTTCGCAAGCTAAAATCAATGTAGAATTTTTATCACAGAATATATCGCTAGTCATCGGAGGTGCAGTACTTGCATTTTCTATTGGGTATGGCTTAGCCGCGAAAGAAATTTTGGCCAACTTCTTAGCATCCTTCTATGGAAAAAATTTATTCAAATTAGGAGATCAAGTAAAAATAGATGGTGTAGAAGGCGAAGTTATTGCCATCGAAAGATCTAGTGTTACATTATTATCTGAAGGAAAACAAATTATTATTCCTTTCAGTAGAGCAATTAATAACAAAATTGAAAAAACTATTTAAATTATATTTTATGAGAAATGTACTGACAATTATTATGTTTTTTGCCTGTATAGGCATCGTGTCAAATATCCAAGCGCAAACAGAAGCTGAAGTTGCTCAAATGGTTATAGACAAGACCGCCAAAGAAGCTGAAGCTGCAAAAATTAAAGGAGAATTAGATGCTGTTATGGCAGAAATTGCTGGCTTAAAAGCAGCTATCGATAAAACTATCAAATGGAGATTTGGGTCAGGAGGACTACTTGGCTTAGATATCAATAATTTTAATAACTGGGCGCCTAAGCCAGATTTAAATTCTTCTGCACAATCTATTTCTTTTTCTTACAATGGATTTGCTAACTTAATTGAAGATAAATACTTCTGGAGAAATAATGGTGGACTTAACCTTGGATGGTTAAAATATGATGAGGACTCACAAACAACAGGTGATGATGATGGCTTCGATCAAGTAGCGGATATCTTCAATGTTCAGTCCTTATTTGGTTACAACCTTACTAAAAACTTAGCGCTATCTGCTTTAGGTGAATACAGAACAACTTTATTGAGCAACTTCAACAATCCTGGATTTTTAGATATGGGAGTTGGTTTCACTTACACTCCGATACCTAACTTCGTATTAGTTGTTCACCCACTTAACTATAACTTTATATTTGCAAAAGAAGCAACAGATTTCACATCTTCTTTAGGTGCAAAAGTGGTAGCTGACTACAATACTAAAATTGCAGACATTGTTACTTGGAGATCTAACTTATCTGGATTCTTAAGTTATGAAGGTACTGACTTATCTAATTATACTTGGATCAATGGTTTCAACTTTGCAGCATACAAAGGAATTGGTATTGGATTCGAATTAGGACTTAGATGGTACCCACAAGAGACAGAAGCTAGAAGTTTAGAATCTGCATTCCAGAATTATTACCAGGTTGGAATTTCTTACACGATACAATAAAGAACAACTTTTAAGAAAAGATATAAAGAGCCTCCATGTGAGGCTCTTTTTTTTTACTTTAGCTATTCTAAACCAATAAAATGAGTGAGAAAAAATTGTTCCTCCTTGACGGACATGCTTTAGTTTATAGAGCACACTATGCATTTATTAATCGACCTTTAATCAACTCTAAAGGCATTAATACTTCGGCTATTACTGGGTTCGTGAGAACACTTTGGGACTTACTCAAAACACAAAAACCAACACATATTGCGGTAGCTTTCGATCCAAGTGGTCCTACTTTCAGAAATGAACAGTATGCGGAATACAAGGCTAATCGAGAAGAACAGCCGAAGGATATTACAACTGCCTTTCCTTATATCAAATCTATAGTAGAAGGATTCAACATTCCTATTATTACAGTAGATGGATTCGAAGCAGATGATACCATAGGAACCATTGCTAAGCAAGCTGAAAAAGAAGGATATACCGTTTATATGGTTACTCCAGACAAAGACTATGCTCAATTGGTTTCAGAAAACATTTTTATGTATAAACCTTCTCGCCAAGGGAATGGCGTCGAGATCATAGGTGTTCCCGAAGTTCTGGAGAAATGGGATATCGAAAATGTATTACAAGTAATAGATGTCCTCGGTCTCCAAGGTGATAGTGTCGATAATATTCCTGGAATTCCTGGAATTGGCGCGAAAACAGCCTCAAAATTACTCAAGCAATTCGGGTCAGTAGAAAACTTGATCGAAAATGTTGATCAGCTCAAAGGAAAGCAAAAAGAAAATGTGATTAATTTTGCGGAGCAAGGCTTAATGTCTAAATCCCTAGCAACTATTAAATTAGATGTACCTATCCAATTTAATGCTAAGTCATATACACACGATCCTATCAATAAAGAAGTTCTTGCCGAACTGTTCAAAGAATTAGAGTTCAGGACGCTAGCAGATGCAATCTTAGGTTCAAATACAAAAGCACCTGTGCAGCAATCTCTTTTCGGTAATTCAGAAGCACCGAAGCCTGAAGATAAAGTAGCTGCAAACTATCAAGTTGCTGACAAGAACATCACTGATGTTAAGCACAATTACATCTTAGTAAATGATGAAACTTCTCGAAAAGATCTCGTTAAGTTGCTATCCAGTCAAGAAGAAATCAGTTTCGATACGGAAACGACAGGCCTAGACGTCCACCAGGCGGAATTAGTAGGTCTTGCATTTGCGATTAATCCTAATGAAGCTTACTACGTTCCAGTGCCAGAAGATCGTGAAAAGACCATGGAAATTGTTAATCTTTTCAAGCCGATTCTAGAGAATCCTGACATTAAAAAAATAGGACAAAATATCAAGTATGATATCTTAATGATGAAGTGGTATGGAGTAGAGTTGAAAGGGAAATACTTTGATACGATGATTGCCCATTATCTAAGTGAACCAGACAAGCGTCACAAGTTGGATTATCTATCAGAAGCTTATCTTAATTATAAGATGGTTCCGATAGAAGCATTGATCGGGAAGAAAGGTAAGAATCAGCTTAATATGAGAGACATTGACCTAGAAAAAGTGTCTGAATATGCTGGGGAAGATGCAGATGTTACCTTACAATTAAGAGATCCACTTAAGGATTTATTAAAGGAGAACGAATTGCTTGACTTATATGAAGAACTAGAATATCCGTTGATCGATGTTTTAGCAGGAATGGAATTCGAAGGTGTAAGAATAAATCCTGAATTCCTAGCTAACTACTCTACCGTTCTAGGTGATTTAATTGTCAATAAAGAAAAAGAAATCTATGAAAAAGCTGGCGTGAAGTTCAATATTGCATCGCCGAGTCAAGTAGGAGCTGTGCTTTTCGAAAAATTAGAAATACCGTATCGGTGGAGAAAAACTTCATCTGGAAAATATAGCACTGACGTGGACAAGTTAACAGAACTTGCCGTGGAGCACGAAATAGTGAGTGACATCTTAGAATTCAGGAAGTACAGTAAATTAAAATCTACTTATGTAGATGCGCTTCCTCAATTAATTAATCCAAAAACAGGAAGAGTTCACAGTAGTTTTAATCAAGCAAGAGCTGCAACAGGACGGTTGAGTTCTGAGAATCCAAATTTGCAAAATATTCCGATAAAAGATGCCGCTGGGCGAGAAATCAGAAAGGCATTCGAACCAAGAGATAAAGATCACCTTTTATTTGCAGCAGATTATTCCCAAATAGAGTTGAGGTTGATTGCAGAAATCAGTAAAGACGAAGGAATGATGGAGGCTTTCATCAATGGTCTTGACTTCCACACCGCAACAGCAGCCAAGATTTTCGAAGTTCCTTTAGAAGAGGTAACAAGTGATCAACGAAGAACAGCAAAAACGGTTAATTTCAGTATTACTTATGGTGCTGGTGCGACGAATTTGTCTCGTCAATTAGGCATCAAGAGAACAGAAGCTTCAGAAATTATCACCCAATATTTTAAGCAGTTTCCAGGTCTACAAAACTATATGGTAGAAACCGTAGAGGATGCAAAGAAGACAGGCTTTGTTTCAACTTTAATGGGACGAAGAAGATACCTTAGAGATATCAATTCTAATAGTGGGCTTGCTAGAAGTAACGCAGAAAGAATGGCGGTAAACACTCCTATTCAAGGAACAGCAGCGGATATGATAAAAGTGGCGATGATTCAGATACACCATGCTCTGAAGGACGCCGGTCTTCGATCGAAAATGATCTTGCAAGTTCATGATGAATTGGTTTTCGATGTGTATAAGCCGGAATTTGATCAGGTTAAAGAGATTGTAGAGGAGAAAATGAAGAATGCATTGCCAGGGTTAAAGGTGCCAATATTAGTGGGAATGGGAAGTGGGGAGAATTGGTTGGAAGCGCATTAGGGAAGGAGTCTTGAGTCGTGAGTCTTAAGTCCTGAGTCGTAGGTCGTGGATCGTGAGCATCACTTGGTAGTCTGACCTTCAGTCATCCTATTAATGTGAAGAGTGAGCGGTGAGGCATGAGCAATAAGCAATAAGCATTGAGCATTGAGCATTGAGCAAGAAAATAAGAATTAGTGAGGTAAGTAAAATTGACCATCATTAAATGAAATTACATAAATCTGTTGTTTAGCATCTGGACTTTATCATTCTGTTCTAAAGAAAAAACAGGAACTTCATTTAATGAAGATATAAATGAAACGTTCAATGCTGAGATCCTAGAATAACTTTATTTTTATAAAAATTATCTGTCGTACTTTTTAAATTATAAACCCATATTCATTTATGAACCCAGGAACGTTACATCTTTTCCCTTGCCCCATAATTGATGGTGAAACGGACACAATACCAGAGTCTGTCATTGCAGCCATTAGAAAAGTTGATTTTTTCATCGCAGAAAGAGCTAAAACAACACGTAGGTTTCTTAAGCAAATTAATCACCCACTCACCTTTGATGAAATAGAAATTTTCGAATTAGATAAGAAAAATCCCCTACAAGACAAGGATGTGTGGTTAATGGAATTAATGGCTGGGAAGGAAATCGGGTTGTTTTCAGAAGCAGGGACGCCTTGCATAGCTGATCCTGGTGAAAAGATAGCTTCATTTGCTCATCAAGTTGGCGCAAAAGTAAAACCATATGTTGGACCGAATTCCATCTTGCTTGCGCTAATCGCTTCAGGACTTAATGGAGAACAATTCCATTTCCATACCTACCTTCCGATTCAACAAAATGACATTACGCGAACGTTAAAAAACATTGGAACTGATATTCAGAAAAATGGGACGTCTCACATCTTTATTGAGACGCCCTATCGAAATCTAAAAACCTTCGAAACTATTATGAAGACTTTACCTTCTAATATCTTTCTCTGTCTTGCTACTGATATTACAGGAGCTTCTGAGCAAATATTGACCAAATCAATAAAAAATTGGAAAGGAAGCAAACCTGACTTACATAAGAGACCTACGGTATTTATATTGGGATTGATGCAGTAACGAAAAATAGATTTTAGTCTTTAGTTTCTAGTTTTTTGGGTAAAAGAGTAACGGATCGGCAAGCTCGAGGTTTAAGTTTTGATGAATATCCAGTGTTCTAGACTAAAGCTAAGAATACATTTTTATTCCTTTTCATAGAAACCAGAAATAGAAACGGCATCTATTTCATTCCAACCCTTAATAACCTTACTCGCGATATTTATTTTCACTGCATCTACTAGAAAAGTAGTCGTCGGAAAATCTATCTGCATAATTCTAGATTCAGCTTTTAGATTTAATTCATATCCATCACTGTAAACGGGCACCCAACTACCATTTTCCTTATTTCGTACCGAAACTGCCGAAACCGCACCTGGATTATAAGTCTCGTAAATTGAAATATTGTTTACATATTGAGCAGTGTCGAAAGCAATTGCAATCATTTCATCTGCATCATCTTTTGTTTTAGATGCCCAAGCGGTAACCTCATCACCATAATCGGGATAGGTGTCTGGTTCACCGAGTATCACAAAAGAGGACCAGGGACCTGGAGCTGGTCTATATTCAGAACTAAATTCTATAATGCCATCACCGAATTGAGATAGAGGAATTTCATTTTCCGAATTGAGCAATGGAACTTTAGAACAAGAAAGTATGAGTAAGCAGAAGCCGAGCATTAAAATTGTTTGTATGGTTTTCATTTTATTTTTATTTAACATTGGCAATTAAAATCAGGACTATATATCTCAATAATTAAGAAGGTTACCTTCCTGAAAAAATATTGTTACTTTTGCGCGAAATACATGGTCGGTTCGTTCATGTTAAAAGAAATATTTTATGAAGATTTATTTGCCGTTTTTATTATTAGGTTTATTTCTATTAACTTCTTGTAGTAAAGACAAAAGATCAGAAGACGAAATCATAGCAGCTTTCATCGATGACAATAATTTGGAAGGAGAATTTATGCAAGACGGGATTTTTGTTAGCATAGAGAATCCTACGAATGGCGACCATCCTACAGCAGCGAGTACCGTAGAAGTTTATTATGAAGGTCGATATGCTTCAGATGGAGAGAAATTCGATGGCAATCTAAATTCCGGCAGCACAGCTACTTTTCCATTAAGTGGAGTAATTCCTGGCTGGACTAAAGGCATTCCCTATTTCGGAGTAGGTGATAAAGGTTGGTTAATCCTTCCATCTTCTCAAGCTTACGGAAGCTTTCCTCCTGGCAACATCAGAAGCAACGCAGCAATGGCATTTTATGTAGAATTAGTGAGTATCAAATAGTGTTAAAAAAGTTTAATTTTAGGGATATTTTACCACAGTGCATTTCTAGCATTAGCATCATTCGTGAAACGATTCCTTTTATTAAAAAACACAAGCTCTGGTTAGGTATATTTGATTACAAGTGGATCGCGGTATTGAGCATTATCATATCTCTTGCCTTCACTTACTTTGTTTACGAAAATCTAGCATCGAATTACCTCCAAGGCTTCTATGTAGAAGATATTCAGAATGTTGACCAAAACATGAATGATGCCGTTGGTGAAGTGAGGTCTGAAGGGAAAAGAGGTGCAATCACCAGTGGGACGAAATACTTGCTGGTTATCCTTCTCGAAATCGTTATCTTCTACTTCTCAGTAAAGACGCTTTCCATATTGACCGATAAAGAAAGAAGACCGACGATTGCCGAATTTATCAAGGCTGAAACTCGGATGCTAAAGTTAATGGTCCTGAATTTTGTCAAAGGGATAATTGTTCTTGTGATCGTCAGCGCAATTCTATTTCTCCTAGGTGTCAGTTTTCTCAGTCCATTTGTAATGTTCTTAGTTTATGGCTACTTCATGGGATACGCTTTCATAGACAACTATAACGAGCAACATGGGAACACAATAAAAAAATCAGGTCAGATTATTCAGCAACATTTGGGAGCTGCATTGACCATCGGAACCGTGGTAAGCCTTCTGATCTACATACCTCTAGTAGGACCTTTGTGTGGACCAATTTTCGGTTCTGTAGCTGCTGCGTTATATGGTGAACGCCACAAAATAGAGCACACGTTGTTACCTATTGAAGACTTGTAATTCCAATTTCTAAATGTGAAAGAGCCATTCCCTTAAAAAGGGTTAATTGCTTAAGAAGATGTATTTCCATTTCATCCATTCTCTTATCATTCTGGCCTTAGCCACCATCACTTAAGCAACGATACATAAATTAAGAAAGATCATTTTAATCTTCCTGCTAATAACTTTCTAAAATTTAATATCTTAGTCTCAAATTGAATATAATAAAAACGAAAGATAATGGCTGAAGAAAGACCTTGGATCAAGAATTACCCAAGTGGAGTTCCCGCGAATATAGACCCTAACCAATATAATACAATTAATGAGTTTGCCGCTGATTGCTTTAAGAAGTATAAAAACCAGAAAGCTTTCGAGTGCATGGGTAAAGCCATTACTTACGGTGAACTAGATAAAATGTCTACTAATTTCGGTGCTTACCTTCATTCTAGAGGCCTTGAGCCAGGAGATAAGATTGCATTGATGATGCCGAATCTACTTCAGTTTCCGATCGCTTTTTTCGGTGCTTTAAAAGCAGGGCTGATTGTTGTGAATACGAATCCGTTATATACCGCACGGGAAATGAAGCATCAATTTACAGATTCAAAGGTTTCTGCCATTGTAATTGTTGAAAATTTCGCCTCTAATCTGGAAAAGATCATTGGCGACACAAATATAAAAACCATCATTACGACTACGATCGGAGAGATGTTAGGTATGAAAGGACACATAGTCAATTTCGTAGTGAAAAGTGTCAAGAAAATGGTGCCTAAATTTGAATTGCAGAATACGGTAAAATTCAAAGATGCTCTTTCTCAAGGAAAGAAATTTGTTATCAAAGATTTCAATAGTGACCATGATACGGTAATCCTTCATCAGTACACTGGTGGGACGACTGGAGTTTCGAAGGGAGCTATGTTGACCAATAAAAATATGATTGCGAACATGCTACAGATTAAAGCATGGTTAGGAGAACATGTTCCAGAAGGAGCTGTTTCCTTATCTCCTCTGCCTTTGTACCATATCTTCGCATGTACAGTGAATTGCTTATCCATGATGGCGTGCGGAGCGCATAACGTTCTTGTTACCAATGCAAGGGACTTACCATCAGTGATTAAAGAATTTAAGAATCATGATGTTGCGTTATTTACTGGACTAAATACATTATTCAATGCTTTATTGAATCACAAAGACTTTGCGTCAGCTGGATTCGAACACTTAAAAATCACAGTTGGTGGAGGAATGGCAGTTCAGACAGCCGTAGCGGAAAAATGGGAAAAAGTAACTGGATGTAGATTAAGTGAAGGTTATGGAATGACGGAATCTTCTCCAGTAGTAACGATTAATCCGATAGATGGAACTGCAAGGTTAGGAACAATAGGAATGCCTGTTTCTAGCACTGACGTCCGTATTTTAGGAGAAGATGGTACTGTTCAACCAGTAGGAGGTATTGGTGAAATCCAAGTTCAAGGACCTCAGGTAATGAAAGGTTATTATAACAGACCAGACGAAACGGTCAAAACAATCGTAGACGGTTGGTTGTGTACTGGAGATATCGGAAGCATGGATGAAGATGGATTTTTCAGAATTGTAGATCGGAAAAAAGATATGATTCTGGTTTCAGGGTTCAATGTGTATCCGAATGAAATAGAAGGAATACTAGCAGCACATCCGAAAATACTAGAATCTGCGGCAATAGGAATTCCAGACGAGAAATCAGGTGAGGTAGTTAAGATATTTGTTGTGAAAAAAGATAAATCATTGACAGAAGATGAAATCAAAGCATATTGCAGAGAAAACATGACAGGTTACAAAATTCCTAAGGTAATAGAATTCAGAGATGAACTTCCAAAGTCGAATGTAGGAAAGATATTGAGACGAGAATTGAGAGATGAGAAGAAGAGTTAATGGGAGGCTGATTTCTAATTTTCCAAAACTTGAAATCACTCACCGTCCCTGTTAAGTCTTATGAATCAAGTCTAAAGTCTGAAGTCTTAAGTCCTATACGTTAAGTATTGGGACTTAGGACTCAAGACTCAAGGCTCACGACTCACGACTCACAGCTACTTCGCTCCCGGTAAATACTTACACTTCATACTGATGTGCAAGTGATCAGCAGTACCGACATGGCGTAAAACATTGAATCCCATGGCTCCAAAGTAAATTGCTAACGCTTGATTCCTCCATTCAGAGCGATCATTCGTTCTGAGGTCGATCGCATAAGTAAATCCATCCTCCTGCTTATAGTGCAATGATTGTTTTTTAGACTTAAGACCCATTTTTTCATAGTCTTCTTTGACCCTTTGCCCATCAGTCACCACTAATTTACTATCGATCTTAAGAATGGTACCAATTCCTAGCCTTAGAAATGGATGTAATTCTGAGTATTCTTCTTTGATTTCTGGCTTCTTGATGTTATCGTTAGAAATAAATATTATCGCATGCAAGGCGAATCCTGCCACAATTAAGAACGCAAATATCAATCGCCTTTGCAGATTATCTTTATCGCCAACTTTACCGGTAAATTTACCATAGATAAAAGTCATATAAATAAATAATAGAAGTGTAGTGATTACTACTCCGCCCGCTAATGATGGCCATATCGCCCACTCCATACTTGTATTAAAGTATACTGCTCCTCTGATTAGAACAATGAATGGTAGTACAATCAAAAAGACGGCACGAAAAATAAAAAACAAGACTTTTCCGATCAATTTACTTAAGGTTTATGATTTAAAAGTACAAACAAAAAAGCCGCAATTCAAATGAACTGCGGCTTGTATTTTTATTCTTTCTTATTTTTTTAAAGAATCCCGAATCTCGATAAGTAAATCGATTTCGCTAGGACCTGCTGGTGCCGGTGCTGGTTTTGGTTTTATTTTGTTGTAAGATCTTACCATTAAGAACATAATGAATCCAACAATTAATAAATTAATGATTGTGTTAATCCAAGCTCCCCATCTAATCGCATTTTCCGGTGTCACAACTGCTCCCGTTGCATCTTTAACCTCTGGAGATAATACTACTTTAAGATCAGCGAAATCAACACCTCCTGCAAAATGTCCAACGACTGGCATGATAATATCATTTACGAATCCATTAATTACTAGTCCTATGGCTCCAGCCATGATTACTGCAACTGCAAACTCTATTACATTCCCAGTCATTATAAAGTCTTTAAATTCTTTAAGCATAATTCTATTTTTTAAATTAGTTAGTTATTCATCATGAAGATAGTGAAAATGAATATACGTTTGAAAAATTTAACGTTATCGCTGCAAGTTCATAGAAGAATTATGACATAAATACAACAAAAGATGGGATTGTGGGACATTTAAAAAAGAAAGTTCTGCCATCAACACTTTACAGGCAAATGGCAGAACAATATGTTATTTATTAAAAACCGAAGTCTTTTCTAATTTTATTCAAAGCAGAACCTTGATTTACCCATTCGATCTGAGCATTATTATAAGTATGAGCAACCTTAATTTCATCACTCGTTCCATCTGCATGAGCCAGAACTAAAGTAAGCGGTTTTCCTGGCGCAAACTCAGCGAAATCCTTAATGGTTATTTTGTCATCTTGTCTTACTTTATCATAATCTTTAGGCTCTATAAAAGTAAGTGCAAGCATACCTTGCTTCTTAAGGTTTGTTTCATGAATTCTCGCAAAAGATTTCACAACTACCGCCTTCACACCTAAGAATCTTGGTTCCATGGCAGCATGCTCTCTAGAAGAACCTTCTCCATAGTTTTCTTCACCGAATACAATCGTACCGATTCCGTCTTTCTGATAAGCTCTTGCAGAATCAGGCACAGCCATATATTCTCCAGTTTGGTAATTTAATACCTGATTAGCTTTATCGTTAAAATAGTTGATCGCTCCTATAAAACAGTTATTAGATATATTTTCTAAGTGTCCTCTGTATTTCAACCAAGGTCCAGCCATAGAAATGTGATCTGTTGTACATTTTCCTTTCGCTTTAATAAGTACTCGCATATCAGATACTTGATCTGTATTAAGTGGCTTAAATGGCTCTAGTAATTGTAATCTATCTGAAGTAGGTGCAACTTTCACCTCTATATTGCTACCATCTTCTGCTGGTGCATTATATCCTGCATCTTCTACTGCGAATCCTTTAGGAGGTAATTCATCTCCGAAAGGTGGATCTAACATGACTTGCGTTCCATCAGCTGCTGTTAATGTATCTGTCATCGGATTAAATCCTAAGTTTCCAGATAATGCAATTGCCGTAACGATCTCTGGTGATGCTACAAACGCATGTGTATTAGGGTTTCCATCTGCTCTTTTAGAGAAGTTTCTGTTAAAAGAGTGAAGGATACTATTTTTTTCTTTCTTGTCAGCACCTGCTCTATCCCATTGACCGATACAAGGTCCACAAGCATTAGCAAAAACTAAAGCACCCATCTTATCGAAGGTATCGATAAATCCATCTCTTTCTATGGTAAATCTTACTTGCTCTGATCCAGGAGTAATCGTTAATTGAGAACCAACTTTAATTCCTTTATCCACTGCTTGCTTAGCAATAGACGCTGATCTAGAAATATCTTCATATGATGAATTCGTACATGATCCAATCAAGCAATACTCTAAATCTGTAGGCCAACCATTCTTCTCAGCTGTTTCTTTCATCTTAGAAACTGGTGTCGCTAAGTCTGGAGTAAAAGGTCCATTGATTAAAGGCTCCAATTCTGACAAATTAATCTCGATCACTTGATCGAAGTATTTTTCTGGCTCAGCGTAACATTCAGGATCACCTGTTAATGCTGCTCTATTCTGGTCAGCTAAGTCAGCGATCTCTGCTCTATCCGTAGCTCTCAAGTATCTACTCATAGAATCATCATATCCGAAAGTAGAAGTCGTTGCTCCTATTTCCGCTCCCATATTACAGATCGTTCCTTTTCCAGTACACGATAAGCTTTCAGCTCCTTCTCCGAAATATTCTACGATTGCACCTGTTCCACCTTTAGCGGTAAGAATTCCTGCAACTTTAAGAATAACATCTTTTGCAGAAGTCCATCCATTTAACTTTCCTGTTAATTTAATTCCGATAAGCTTAGGCATTTTCAGCTCCCATGACATTCCTGCCATAACGTCTACTGCATCTGCTCCACCTACACCGATCGCTACCATTCCTAATCCACCTGCATTCGGAGTGTGCGAATCTGTTCCGATCATCATTCCACCTGGGAAAGCATAATTCTCTAATACAACTTGGTGGATAATTCCTGCTCCTGGCTTCCAGAAACCTAAACCATATTTATCACTTACGGATTCTAAGAAGCTATATACTTCCGAGTTAATATCCATCGCACCTTTCAAATCCACATCCGCTTCGATCTTCGCTTGGATTAAGTGATCACAGTGAACTGTAGATGGTACGGCTACTGAATCTCTACCTGACATCATGAATTGAAGTAAAGCCATCTGCGCTGTTGCATCTTGCATAGCGACTCTATCTGGAGCAAAGAAAACATAGTCTTTCCCTCTACCTTGTTCCTTTAGTGGAGTATCTTCATGAAGGTGATTGTATAGGATTTTTTCTGCCAATGTTAATGGCCTTCCGATCACTTCTTTAATTTTTTCAATGTTCCCTGCAAGATCAGCATAGTGCTTGCGTATCATTTCAATGTCAAATATCATATTTTATTACTTTTCTTATTTAAATTAACAGCAGCGCGAAAATAAAGTTTTAGCCTATTCTATCCAATAAACTAGAACTAATTCTCAAAAAATCCATTTCTGTTACAATTCCAACCAAATCAGACTTGCTAACAACTGGCAAGCAACCGATCTTATGTTTCTTCATAAGTTCCATCGCTTCCTTGATAGAAGTTTCTGGACTAACACAAACTGGATTCTTCAACATTATATCTTCTACCACCATGTTTTTCTCATCGGAACTGTCCTTCAAATTTACATAATAGTCTAAAAGTCTTCTTGTAGAAACTAGACCTATAACTAAACCCTTTTTATCTTCTACAGGAGTATACCTTAGCTTTTTCCACTGCATCATTTGTGCCACTAAATCGATGATGTCGTCTTTCTGAACGGTCACTAAGTCCGTAGACATAAATTCTGAAACACTGATATCTGCTGGATGATAGTGTGGCAAGTCCTTTAGTTCACCAAGCTTCCAGTTATGTACAGGAATGTCAGATTTTTGTTTTTCTAATATAGAAGCCGTGATCGCAGATAAAGCTTCATCATTCGTGCTTTGCTCTTTTAATTTCGTAAAAGATCTCAGCAACCATCTAGCCCCATTCGTATGAAGCTTAGCTCGCCCCTCGATAATCCCTAAATATAGATCAATATCGTCTGGATCTATTTTTCTCTTTTTCAAGCCTTTTCTAGCAATCGGAATCAACTCTTTCAAAATTAAATCGCATGCCGAAATTTTCTTATCACCATACCATGTAAATGTTGAATCTATTCCATATCGCACTGCTTTCTCAAAATTATCATGCACATCCGCATAATCCATTTTCTTTCTAATATCATCTACTTCATCTGCCATTCCAACCATCAATCCTAGCCAAAAACAGGCATTGGCCATTTCATCTTTCACAGTAGGGCCTGAAGGTAGAATACGATTTTCTATTCGAAGGTGCGGCTTGCCATTTGGACTTATTCCATAACAAGGTCTATTCCATCTATATACCGTTGAGTTGTGAACTTGAAGGCTTTTCAACTTAGGTACTTCTCCATTTTTCACCATTGCCAATGAATCTACCGTAGTATCGCCAGCTAATAGCACTCTAAACTTAGTAATATCATCTTTATAGATGTCCGTTATACATTCATCTAACCACTTTGTTCCGAAATTAACTCTCGGAGAATAATCTCTATGGTAGTCATGCGAAGTTCTTGTGTCGATAGACTGCTGGAACATTGCAATTCTAGATTCATGCCAAAGGCGCTTTCCGAAAACCAGCGGCGAATTCGCTGCAATGGCCATTACAGGTGCAGAAATTGCTTGAGCAATATTATACATCTTCACGAATTCATTAGCAGAAACTTGAAGGTGAACTTGAAAACTAGTGTTACTAGCTTCTAATAATGGAGAGTCATGTTTTAATCTTAATTCATCTATCCCGTGAATTCTTAACTCATAAGATCCACCAATAAGTTGCTCATTTATAGCTTCCATTAATGCCTTATACCTCGGCTTAGGCGTAAGGTTGTTCATATTAAGGTCAAACTTCCTTAATGTGGGCAGAATTCCAGTTAGTAAAATCTCTGTATCAAACTCCGCGATATTGGTGTTGATTTCATTTAAATACGTTTTTATTTCCCCTTCTAAAAGCTTGAAACAATCTTTCTTAAATTCTCTGGGATTCAAATTAATCTCAAGGTTAAACTTAGCTAGTTCAGTATCTAACCAAGGCTTGTCTCCCATCTTTTCTATGGCTTGCATGGCAATAGGTGACACTTTAAGTGTTTTCTTATTAACAAGTACCATTTCTTGTTCAGCGCCGATTCTTGTAATGTCGTTTTCGAACCAATCATGCTCAAGCATATATTCCATCGCTTGGACATCCTTCAGCAACAATTTCATAAAATGTTGCATTTGCGCCTTATCATTTACCTTATTTACGTTCTGGTCACCCATTTTTTCTAGTTGAATAGTTAGAAAGATATAAACTATTTACATTCCGCCGTCGTTAATTTGATAATTCAATTTGATATTCATTGTAATTATATGAAGAAATTTTTAGTTTATTTTTTATTAGTCCTAGGATTATCCTCATGCAACAAGGATATCGAACCTTTATTTAATATGCCACTAGAAGTTGATTTCGAAATCCCACCAGGTCTTTCAGGGATATTAACACATTCTTTTGTCATTCAGGATATTAAAAATCCAATCAATGGATTTTTGTCAACTTTTAATGTCGATACAAGCCAGATAAAAACTATTCAAGCAGGAAGAGGCGAGTTAAATGCTAGATTCGGGGAAACGAATTATCAATTCATCGATCGCGTTTCTATTCTCCTCGTTGATTCTGATAATCCCGAAATTCAAAGGGAAATTTACTACCTAGATTTTAATTCCGACACCAATAACGATACGACTTTACCGCTACTGAGTGCCCTTTCTAATGTGAATGATTTAATGAAAAAAGAAACATTTGATCTTGAAATAAAACTGACTTTTCGTAGCTTTTCTCCTAGATTAATAGAGAATAGGCTTATCTTTAATCTACAAGCTTTTGAGTAAATGGAGGACAACAGACAATATATGGTGGAATTTGATGTCTATTATCAAATAGATGGAGAGTTCGAGTCTAAAATCCCAAGTCAACGAGATGCAATCAGTCGACTTTTCGCTCAAGGCAAATTATTATCCTACTCTCTTTCGAAGGAAAGAACGAAGCTTTGGGGAGTATTTCTAGTTAGTTCTGAAAGTGAACTGATCCAATTAATAGAAAAGCTACCTTTAACTCGCTTCATGGATTATGATTATAATGAACTTTTGTTTCACAATGGATTAAGTCTAATACCTACGATGTCTTTAAATTGAGCAGCTCGACTTTACATATTTTGAATGGAGATTCCACGAAGGAAAAATTTGCCATGACAGGCATCTCTGGCAATATTATGGTATGGAGAGAAGCTCTTGTACAAGGTCCGCTATTCTACCAGTTAGACAGTGAATTGTTCTGGGAAATGAGGTCTCAATTTATGGAAGAAGCTTTCGGTTCGAAATTGGTAGAATACAAACGAAAAGTCATTAATGAGTTCCTGAAGCTAAAAAGATTCCAAGGAAGAGAAATCGTTCTTTGGTTCGAGCACGATCTATTCTGCCAAATCAACATGATTGCCATGTTATCTTATCTCCTAAGGAATAAGAAAAAGGTGAAAATCTCACTTGTCTGTGTAGGTGATTATCCTAATAGCGAAAGAAGATTAGGTCTTGGAGAAATTTCTTCAGATGACTATCCTAAGTTATTTCACAAAAGAACTATCTTAGAAAAGTCAGACCTATTGCTTGCTGATCGGGCGTGGATGTATTTTTGTGGTAAAGAAATACATAAATTCGAGAGTATTCAGTCGACTACTTTTGAATATTTAGGAGAAGCGCTTAAGAATGCTCTTCAAATATTCGTCATCAATGGTGAGCATTCTGAACTCGAAAAAGAAATCATTCTGGCTTTAAATGAAGAAGGAATGGATAAAAGGAAACTCATAAGTAAGCTTCTAAGGGAACACAATCACTTAGGTTTCGGGGATCTTCAGTATGAATATATCATTAGAAATATTGAGAAATCTAGCTTAACACGTTAATAATTAAAATTGAAATATATTAAATAGGTAATTATAAAGCACAATGAAGAAAATCATTTTAAGTCTAGCATTTATTTTAGTTTCCCTTTCACAATCCTCACTTCTAGCAACTAACCCTATTTCTGTAGAAGCATTTACTGAAATGCAGTTAGCGAAAGATGATATCCATGGTGAAAGATTATGGGTGAAAGCTAAAACTTGGCTTGTTAAGAAATGGTTGAAAATAGGAAAGAAGGATTCTGCGAATGGCTTATCGAATCTCTCAGTAATATTGGGACTTGCTTCTTTAGCCGCACTGATCACCTTTTTCGCTGGTGGCACCGCTTTAGAACTCCTTTTGACATTTGCTACTTTAGCAGCACTTATAGGCATTATCATGTCAATCATTGTTTTACAGAAAACGAAAAAAGACAAGTCATCCTATAAAAAAGAAAGAAGAAAAGCATGGTGGGGATTGGTTCTAAGTTCAGTAACAATCCTTTCACTTTTAGTGGTTTTCGCACTAATAATACTCGTCTTACTAGCCTTTTTCTAGTGAGTCTTCATGTGTAATATGTTGAAATAATTCGATAATGTTACTGATCAAAAAATCTGATTATGAAAAAATCATATCTACTTATTGCATTTATTTCTTTAACGGTTTCATTTCAGTCGTCATTACTTGCTACCAACCCAATTTCGGTGGAAGTATATAATCAATTAAGCACAACATCTCAGGAAAGGTCGATAAAGAATCATTGGCAAAAGGCAAAAACTTGGCTTGTAAAGAAGTGGTTCAAAACTGGAGCTGGAATTTCGATAGAAAAACTTGCTAATGCAGCTATAATCATAGGCTCATTATCCTTAGTTGTCTTAATCGTATCCATTTTTGCAGGTCTACCCTACTTAATTCTTGTCGGATTCGGAATGGCACTTATTGGCGACATCCTTGCCATTATGCTATTACAAAAGACCAAGCATAAAAAAGATGATTTCAGAAAAGAAAGAAGAAAGGCATGGTTCGGACTAGTCTTTAGTTTACTCACCGGACTATTACCACTTGCACTCCTAGGAATAGTGCTAGCGCTTTTGTCTATTGGATAAATCTTGAAATTGAATAAAGCATTTAACTTTACAACATGGACTATAATATATTCAAAAATATCGCAGACATAAAGGACTTCAAAGTCATCGACGGCATCGTAGGGAAGATTATTCACACAGATAAGATGAGTATGTCATTTTTTAATATTAGTAAAGGCGCTGTGCTCCCAGAGCATCATCATATTCATGAGCAAACGAGCTTTATTCAAGAAGGTGAATTCCAATTTACAGTGAATGGTGAAACAAGAATAGTAACTGCTGGAAATTATATTAATATAGCAGCAGATGTCCCACATTCTGCTGTGGCCTTAACGGATTGCAAAGTGATCGATGTATTTGTACCTTGTAGGGAGGATTATAAAAGCAAATAGAAAAGGGCTTTAAAATTGACCTAAAAGAAAAACGTGTGGCTTACTTTATAAAGTGCTTAAGCATGATCACCTCTTTTTCCTTCAGGTGTCTCCACCATCCACGCTTCAGATCCTTTTTCGTTAATCCAGCATAATATTCTCTATCTAGTCGCTCGACTTTATAACCCAAGTGCTCGAAGATTCTTCGAATGATTCTATTTCTTCCTGAATGCAATTCTATTCCTACAACCATGCTTTCTCCGCCTTTTACAAAGTCTACACCATCTACTTTAATAAAACCATCTTCCAGTGTAACTCCATTTCTAATCTTCTCTACATCTTCATCTGAAATTTTCTTATCCAATACAGCACGATAGAATTTTTTCACTTCTCCCGATGGATGCGCTAATTTCGTGGCAAGGTCTCCGTCATTGGTTAACAATAAAAGCCCGGTCGTCATACGATCTAAGCGGCCCACAGGATAGATACGCTCTTTTACTTTATCACCTATGATGTCTCTCACCGTCATTCTACCATTCTCGTCACTTAGCGTCGTTACCGTATTCTTAGGCTTATTCATTAAAATATAAACCTTATTTTCTTCTAACTTCAGTGATTTCCCATCGTAAACTACTTCGTCCGTATCGGTAACCATGTAGGAAGGGTTGATTTCTAGTTGCCCATTAACATAAACCTTTCCAGCTTTCACTAAATCACCCGCTTTTCTACGAGAACAAATTCCTGAATGTGCGATGTATTTATTGAGACGCATGATATTATATTTATAAATCGGAAATCCTCCGCTATATACGATCTTTAAAAAGAAGATGAATGCAATAAATAAAATGTTACATCTCCGCTAATGATCGAAATTAGTTATTAATTCTATGAATTAGAAACGCATGTTAGCCTTTTAAAATGGAATGTTAGGGATATCTGAAGAGTCATCATTCATCTTCGATGGTCTAGTTACAATTCCTGTACTAAACGGATCTCCCATTGCTGGTAATTCACCAAATCCCATATTATCTGGCTCCGCAAATTTAACAAATTGAGGAATAAATTTCAAGAACACAGAACCTAACGAACCATTCCTGTGCTTAGAAATAATAATTTCTGCCGCATCTCTTGGAACACTTGGATCTTCTGGTTCTAGATCGTAATATGCAGGTCGATAAATAAAGGTTACCATATCCGCATCCTGCTCGATCGCTCCAGATTCCCGGAGATCGGAAAGTTGTGGTCGCTTATTCCCTCCCCTTGTTTCCACTGCCCTACTCAGCTGCGAAAGTGCAAGTACTGGAACACTTAATTCCTTTGCTAACCCTTTCAGAGCTCTCGATATAGTAGAAATCTCTTGCTCTCTATTTCCTCCTCCACCATTAGGTGCACCGGTCATCAACTGAAGATAATCGATGATGATCATCTCTATATTATGATTCTGTTTTAGTCTTCTACATTTCGCCCGCAATTCGAAAATATTGATACCTGGTGTATCATCTATATAAATAGGTAATTCTGAAAGTCGCTCTACCGCTGCATGCAGTCTATCCCACTCTTCCGTACTTAAGTCACCGTTTCTTAAAGATCTAGAATCCACTTCAGCTTCCATGGCAATCAAACGATTGACGAGCTGAAGGTTGGCCATCTCCAGAGAGAATATCGCTACACCTTTACCAAATTTGGAAGCATTGTGAGCAAGTGAAAGCGTATAAGCGGTCTTACCCATACCTGGACGAGCTGCGACAATCACCAAATCCGATTTCTGCCATCCAGAAGTCATCTTATCTAATTCTTCGAAACCAGTAGGAACTCCTGTCAGACCATCCGACTTCGCACTTACAGTTTCTATTTCGTTTCTAGCTTTTACCGCTAATGCTTTCAGAGATTCGAAACCGGTACTTAAGTTTTGCTCTGTGATTTCATAAAGGTTCCGCTCTGCAGCATCTAGTAATTCAAATACATCTGTCGTATCTTCGAAGGAATCTTTAATCGTTTCTGTTGATACCCTAATCAGTTCACGCTGAATAAATTTCTGCGCTACGATTCTTGCATGATATTCAATATTAGCAGCTGATGCCACTCGATGTGTAAGATCCATCAGGTAGTTCACTCCACCTGTAGATTCTAGATGTCCACTTTTCTTAAGAGATTCATGAACTGTTAATAAGTCAATAGGCTGTGATTTCTCGAACAACTCCAACATCACTTCATAGATGTACTTATGTTCTTCTTTATAGAAACTTTCCTTCCGTAAAATATCGATAACAGAAGTTAGTCCATCTTTGTCCACCATAATTGCACCTAATACTGCTTCTTCAAGTGGAATTGCCTGAGGCAATACCCTTCCATAACCTAATGCAGAAGGATCTGATTCAGTCTTAACAGCTTTTAATCTATTATTCGTAGATTTTAGTGATTTTGGTTGATCTGCCATTTACTCATTTCGTTTTAACTCGACAAAGCTAAAATAAATTAGCTAGACGAATTTTTAGTGGAACAAAACAGAGGTTAGTTATTTGTGGATAACCTCCATTTTCTGTTTATAACTTTTTCCTTGTCTAACATTAGAACAACTTATAATAAATAAAAAATCCATTGACATATTTATATTTATTAAAATATATGCCAATGGATTTGTATACAGCTAATTTTCAATACTTTAGCTGAAATAATATTTTTTCAATTTAATTCATTTCACAAAAAAACAAATTTTCAGAAAAATATCAGAATGTTAGAAATTACATTTTCAACTTCTTATTCTTCCCTACATTATTCAGTCTTTCTCTAATTTCTTCTAGCGCTTCTTGGTGAATCTTTAATTCCGCAGATTTATCATCCTGAGCTTTTTCGTTGTCGATAATCGCTTCCTCCATTTCTTGAATCTTCTGTCTAGCATCTTCTATCGCCTTCTTGTACTTTTCATTGTCTTTTTCCAGTTGCTTAGCATCTCGCTCCATCTTTCCAAGATTCTTTTCTGCTTCTTTTAATTCATCCTCTACTAAAGACTTTTCAACGAAAATACTGAAGTCAACAAGCATTTCAGCCGCTGCATCATATTCCTTTTCAAAATCTTCAGAGTTAACAAATCCATCTCCATTATCTATCCATACCAGTAATCTAGATGCCTTGTTAAGTTCTTCCACCTTAGCATAAAGGTTAACTTTCTCAGAAGATACAGGCTTCAACTTTGCTTCATTCATATAATATTCAGAAGCTTTTCTATTGTATTTCACCTTCCCCCATTCTTTAAAGTACTCCTTAAAGTAACTTTCAAGCTGTTTTGTATCAACATTCTGGACATCGATGATTAATGCATTCTTATTCCCAAGGCTCATAGAATTTTCTTGCTCGTCTACTTGAGCCATCACAGAAGAAGACACAAATGCAACCAACAAAAGTAAAGTAGTAAAAATTGAATTTTTCATTATATAAATTTTTATTAAACTTATTTACACGCCTGAAACCAACAGGCATTACATTCGGGTTAATCGAAAAAACGTTGATTAAGTTCCGAAATTCTATATTTTATTCAATTGTTAACTTTTCGAACTTATTCAAAAACTTTTCATCAAAGGTCGCTCCGATCCCTGGTGTTTCATCCACTGTAACTTGCCAGTCCTTCTGATAAACCAATCCTCCTTGAATAGGATCCTGTGACTGCATTAACGGCGAATCCATATCGTAATATATAATGTTGTCCCACGCCATAGAAAAATGAGCCAATGCTGATATTCCTAAACGAGTTTCAGAAAAAGATCCAACTTGACAATACACTCCAGCTGCCTGAGCAATTCCTGCAATTTTCATAGCATGAAGTATTCCTCCTGATTTTCCTAATTTGATATTGATCAAATCCACTGCACCTTCTACCAAATTCAAGTAAGCATCATGATGGTTAAATATGGCCTCGTCTCCCATAATTGGAATTGGACTTGTATCTACCAATCTTCTTCTATCTCTAATATTACCCGCAGGCACTGGCGCTTCACAATGTTCTATATTCATATCCTGAATCCCTTCTAACACTCTTATCGATTCTAGATAATTCCAACCTTGATTCGCATCAATTCTCAAAGGAATTTCTTGTCCGATCGCTATTCGAATGCCAGCAATTCTTTCTATATCTTTATGCGCAGGACGATCCCCTAACTTTACTTTTAATACAGGAAATCCATCAGAAGCATATTTCACAGCCTTTTCAGCCATTTTTTCTTTATCTAATAGACTTATCGTCATATCCGTATACATCTTCTTGTTCGCATCACCCTGTAGATACCTAAACAACGGAAGATTTACGGCTTTAGCATTTAAATCATATAATGCCATATCTATCGCACACTTAATAGATGCATTCCCAGCCAGTGCTTTATCTATCTTCCCTACGATTTTATGAATCTCGCGAGCGTCCTCCCCAATCAATAATTCTGCTAACTCTTTTCCGGCTGCAACAGTCCCTTTTTGCGTCTCACCATGAATGGATCTGAATGGACAACACTCACCTGTTCCGAATATTCCATCTTTAGTGTGAATAATTACAACCGTATTTCTTGCATGTGTTAACGGTCCTTTAGAAATAACAAAGGGCTCGTTAAGTTTTATCTTTATCGGAATAATTTCGATTCTTGTAATTTTCAGTGTGCTCATTAAATTTATGTTTAATTTTCAAAGGCTGAATATATTAAAATATTCGTTTAAATGACAAAGTGAGGAGTTTGAAACTAAAGTTAACGCATAGGTTTTTCTCTAGGTCAATGTTACCTCTTCCTAAGTTCAATAAGCAATCTGGAAGAAGTTATTTTTATAATAAATAGTTATTTTTTTCTCTAAGATAAAACATGCTCTATTAAGAGCTGTATTAAAGTATTCCTATAAATAATGTGCTCCAAGAGTTTGCAACGGATCATTTTCAGGTGTAGAAATATCTATTACTCTTACTACTTCCGTACCAAGAGAATCTAATTCAACTTTTATTTCTGACTGGGTAGGCAAAGTCTTGACACAAGCATAACATTTTATTTCTGCACTAACTTCTGAACAACTTGAATTTAATTTACTTACTAAGGTTTTCAAGTTTTGATGGTGTCCTAATTCATCACTTTCTATAGGAACTGGAAGTAAGTCTTCTGTCAATTTATCCATTTCTGCAACCAATAAATCTGAATCAAAACTGAGTAAAGCTGTTTTATAATTCGCGCAATTTACTACTCGATCTTCTCTTTTACTACACGAAAGAAGAAACAATGTCAAAAGGAAAAGTACAATAGCGTTTTTCATAACCATAAGCTTTTTGATTAATTAAATAACGTTCATCAAGCGAATTTTGTACGGAGTGTATAATTTATCTGTGTAGCTAATATGTTTTTTTATAGTTGTCAATTTTTTCCAGTGGACGAATCGCAAAGTTTGGGAATCAATAAAGCGTGTGTCATATCTACCAATTTATTAGAAGATTTCTGATTTATTAGTAAGTGTTTTATCGCTTTAATGCTTAGAATTGCTTTTCCTCTTAGTGGTTCCTTTATAAACCCTTGTCTTCTAATTAGATCTCATAAAAATCAACTTATCAGTATGAAATTATTCTACTTAATTATCCTTGTATCATGCACTGTAAATTCTATTGCAACAGCCCAACCGATCTCCGATGAATTTCGGGACGAAGTGATCTTAACTTATCGAACCGACACTATTTCTTGCGACAGAAATGCCGTTATTGAAAATTACAAGCAAGGTTATATTGCAACGGAAGTTTCCTATGATGAATTAGGCTGGAATGGTGATGTAGATAATTGTGATGAAGGTAGTATTTCAGATATAGCAATGGAAAAGACATTGCAAAGAATAAATTATTTCAGAAAATTGGTGGGAGTCGATCAAGAGGTAGTTTTTAATGACACCAAAAGCCAGAAATGCCAGAAAGCAATTCTGATGATGGATGCAGAGAATAAACTGGATCATTATCCCACTACTGACTGGAAATGTAGCAGTCCTGAAGGGATAGAAGCAGCAGGAAAGTCTAATATAAGTTATGGACGTCACTCATCAGGTAGTGTACCACAATACATTCAAGATGCAGGTTCAGGAAATGGAGCCGTCGGTCATAGAAGATGGATCCTTTACCCGAAATCTCATGAGTTTGGCTTTGGGTCTACCAACTGGGGAACAGCCATGTGGGTAATAGGAGGAAATCAAAATCCTGAATTCTATCCAGAATTTGTGGCTTATCCGAGCCCAGGATATTTTCCAAAAAACTTAATATACCCAAGATGGTCATTTTCGAAAAAGGGTGCCAACTACGATCTTGCGAAAATTAAAATGTACAATGAAGCAGGCGAAAATATTTCGTATACCGTAGAAGAAGTAGTCAATGGTTATGGTGACCATACACTGGTCTGGATACCTGAGATCGAGCTTTATGATGAAAGCCGCGGAACAGATGCTTATTTCAAAGTTGAGATAGACAGTATAAAAAGTGGTGGAGAATACATCAGTTATGAATATGAAGTGTTAGGGATTATTCCTGAATACTCAAGTGAACCAGCTAGCATCGTATATCCAACATGCAGTAGCTCAAATGGAAGCATATCCATTGATAATACCACTGGTTATCAAAGCATATCCTGGAATAATGGAGAACAAAATACAACTAGTATATCTGCACTTTCTGCAGGAGATTATAGTGTCAGCATTACGGATAAACTTGGTTGTGAAAAGGTTATGGAATTCACATTATCAAGCACCAACGAACCCAAAGTGCTTACTGAAATCAGCGGAAATATGACTTCATTCTCTAACACGAATGAAATCTATAGTACTGATCAGTTCGTAGATGGAAATTACACTTGGACCATCACCAATGGTCAGATACTCGATCAGACTTCTAATTACGAAATAGAAGTAGTCTGGGATGAAGGGGTGAGTATTGGAATTCTATGTGTTCAGTTTAGCGATTTCGAATCTTGCAAGAGTAACGAAGTTTGCGTAGATGTAGAATTATCGACAAGTAGCACTGAAAAGATAGCTGTTACAAACTTTCAATTAACACCTAATCCAGCCAAAGACCATTTATTAATCCAATGGGATCGTCAATCCAATTTGAAGATGATCAGCATTTACAATTCAGCAGGTGCGAAGGTGAATTCTCTAAAAACTAATTCTTCTGAAGCCCAAATAAAATTAGATGTTTCATCATATGAGCCTGGACTGTATTTCACTCAGTTTCAATACGATGATCAGGTGGTCGTTAAAAAGTTCTTGAAGATATAGAGTGAAAGGGATTTTAGCAGGGAGTGATGTACCTATGTCCAGATCGATTACCAGGAGAAATATAAGCTCAAGGCTTACCATGTATTAATGCTAATTCTTGACAATTATTTCGGTAATATTTCTGTCCTTGATTCTAAAATTGACAAAATACAGACCGCTTTCTAATGCTGTCAAATCCCATTTTGTGTTTGTGTGTGGTATGAATTGCTGACTTATAAGTTGGCCTGTAATATTATATATTTTTAAATCTTCAACTGGATGATCAGATTTGATTTCAATGAAGTCTGAAGTTGGATTTGGAAATATTTGAAAATGGACTTGATCTAAATTTTTAGTTGAAACTGGAACTAAATCATAGCAATTTTCAAATTCACTATAGACGAAATAGCCGTTTTTTCTTACCGTTCTTAAAATAAATCCATAATTGTGAAAATCCACATCTTCTATCTGATATAAGAAGAATCCAGTAGGGCCGATTCCTTCTATGAATTTTAGCGTTCTGTAAATTATGGTATCCGTAGGAGTAGCATATACTTCAGGATAGATATAATCTAACTCCACAGTTTTTCTTGTGCCTATCGTGTCTATGCTAGTCACTTTACTGTATCGTCTTCCATACTTATCACAATCAATAAAAATGGAGTCCCCGACGGTTAGATTTAGATCCATTATTAGCTTTTCAGCTCCATTTACTTCTTTAAACCAAGCTTTAGCATTTGATGAATCCTGGCGAAAAAATCCTTCTATATCATTAGTTTTTATTTTAAAATAGGTAAGATCATTGATCAGTGTATCTCCCGAAATTTCATATGTTTCTTCTAAGGTCCCATCAAATATTGGGTGACAGACTTCAAATTGAATGTTTTGAGAATCGTTAACAATTGGAAGATAGTTTTGAGTGAAAACAAAGTGACTTAAGAGTAAGAACGTAACTGAAAAGGCTATTTTTGATTTCATCGTTAAATTTATGCTATGGTGTATAAGCTCTCACAAATTTAATAATATTAATGCATCAAATCTTCACAACCCTGAAAACCTTAGATTCCCCAGCAGATTCCATACTTAATTTTAACAAGTACATTCCTTCTGGAAGTGTCGACAAATCCAGACTAGAATTATTGCTTAATGAAGTTCGAAGCAAAACCCTTCTACCATCCATTCGTAATAGCTCAGCGGAAAAAGAACCATCTACATGATCGATTATTAATCGGTCTGAAACAGGATTAGGATATAGGTCAATGTTTTCATTGCCCAACTCCCCAATACCACTTGTCAAGATCTCACCATCACAATTCTCATCTACATCGTTACCCGGAATCTCTTCCGCTTCTGGATTAATTGCTGCATTATTATCATCACAATCCTCATCTGAATTAAAGCCATCTTGGTCTTCATCAATGATTAATGCAATTCCATCACAATTCTCATCAATCTCATTGTTAGGAATCTCTTCCGCATCAGGATTAATAGCTGCATTATTATCATCGCAGTCTACATCTTCCCCAAAACCATCTGCATCCATATCTACTATTGCAGATTCCTCACTAGAAATACAGATATCAGAAATGTAAGCACATTGATTAGATCCCCATCCTATTCCATAAAAATCACTTGCGTCCATATAGAACGGCACTTTCAGTGTGTCACCCATCGGGCACAGCAAGCGTAGTTCATCACCTATAAAATCTAGTTGCAAGGTATAATTCACAAAATCATTAGGAATGATATGGCAGCTCGGAAAAGTATCTCCTTGGATATAATAAGCTTGGTTAAAGCTCTCACTATCGTAAGATGTTATCACTAAATCAGCAAATGTTGAAAATGCCGAATCCTCGTAAAACTCAAGGGAAACAATTCCACATTCGTTGTAATAATTGAAAGAGATCTCTATTATTTCCGGCTCTTCTAAAGATAACGTTTGCACTATTTGCGCATCGTATTGATTAGAACTCTGATTGAAATTAGAGCCGATATCTAGCACATTGAACGCGCCCCAATTAGATATGCTTCCATTCTGGCTTTCAACATTTCTAAACATCCAGTTCTCAGCTCCTGATTGCCCTACAAAAACCCCTTCTTCAAAACTATTAAAATCTTCGAAAACAACATTGCATTCTTCTGCTGTAAACACCTCAATCACTCCATCGCAATTTTCATCGACATCATTATTCGGGATCTCTGGATTTCCTGGATTCACATTGAACTTTGTATCATCACATTCTTCCCAGAAAAAATATCCATCCGTATCTGCATCTAATTCATCGACTATAGTCGACTGTGTGGTATTCGTAACAATCGGATCGTTAAAATCGAAGTAGATATATGCTGTATTTTCAATTATCGTAAAATCTTCGACACCTTCCTTCAGCCCAATTTCAAACTCAAAAAAGCCATGACTTTCTGCCTCATTCGTTGTACTATCCACCAAGTAAATATTTTCGAACGCCATCGTCAGCACACCATCATCCACCGAAAACACGCCCGTATGACTCGTCGCCGTAAATGCAATCGTACTTAGGTCGAAATACTCCGATAAAGTATCTTTCACCGCGACGGTATATGCCGTATCTGAACCCGTATTCTGAAATCTTATTTTATAGGTCAATTTTTCACTGTTCAACGTATAATTATTCGGGTAATCTCGGGACGGTGAGACTTGCTTATCATTAGGATCTATTGCACATCGAATGGCAGATTTAAAATGAATCGTGTCTCCTTGAAAGACTGCGCTCATTCGAATCGTGTCTCCTTCGAAATTTTCATCAGCAATCATTCCTTGGAAATGTAAAGTCTGAATACCAGAAGCACTTAGACTATCCAAGTTTCCCATCAAGACTGAATCCATGACAAGAAAATCACCTTCCGTAGATTGCAAATTAGAAACCAATGAATCTGTAAAAACAGTCACCGGACCAGTCAAGTAAGCACATTCTGTATTCTCTATGGTGACCCAAAAATTGACCAATGTATTACACCTTGTAGGCGCTGCATTTATTCTTATTGTAAAATCCTCATCTTCGTTCCCAGTTCTCACCAATCCAATATCCATACACTGTTCTGTCCCTTCGCTTGAATTATAGTACACATCTGTAGAATCACTTATTCTCCAGCACGTTTCTTCTGGACTTAATCCAAATGTATCAAGCCCTACAACAGAATGAGTCAAGAATGCTCCGTTTTCATCTGAGTAGAAAATCCTTCCACTTTTAGAATGCTGAAATTTGATGTTTGAAAGTGTTGCTTCGAGGCTGTCTTTCACGCCATTGTTGTTCTCATCGTGGAAGGCACTTCCTTTAATAGAGTAGTCACAATCAGCATTTTTAATATGAACAAATATATTAGAATGCAAATTCTTACCATCAGTACCTATTAGGCAGTAGTATTCTGTCTCACTCTTAAGCCCACTTACCAAATGAATCGAATCTCCATACAAGCAAATAATTTGATCACTTAGAAGGCTACAGGCACTTCCTTCATACAACTCCAGAAATGGACTTCCTCTATAACCACTTAATTGAATTTCAATATTGGTCATCCCAACTCCTGTCGTGAACTTATACCATTTAGACCCATATTCATTAGAATAACAGCCTGTAGGTTGTGGATTATCATTGCATAATGTAGATACTCCAGCTTCTGCTGCATTAGTATATCCAAACGGACAATCCAAGATTACACCCAGATCGAAAGCATTCACACAACTATCTATTTCCGCAAACATTTCGTCCGAACAATCCAAAATATATTCATAGATCCAATTAATTCTGGTATCTGCATCTAGTTTTAGCTTAAATTGATCGCAATCACCTTGCGACATCATTCCTGCAGGAATAAATGGAGGTCCCATATTCCCGAGAGTCACTAGTTCACTATTATCCGAATTGCATAAAATAAATCCTATCGCTCCCGCTTCTGCTACATGATCATACTTATCGGAAATTAAGCAAACCCCTCTATCTACTAAAGCAATTTTGCTAGAAAGATCTGCTGCCACTGAATCGCAAACTAAGTAAGAGCCATTCATATCTGAGACCCATTCGACTTCTACGTTCTGAAGGTTATAATCGGGAACATTACTAGTATTTCCCTGCCGAAATGAGAAGGTATCGAGACTGCCGTCTCCATAAGTGACTTGAAATTCTTGCACAAGCTGCCCACTTAAGGACCACATTGACATAAAATAAAATCCTAGGCAAATTCCAAGTCTCAATATGTTTCTCAAAATATTTACATTTTAATCAATTTGAAAAATTTCACTCGCTCTCCATTATTCATATATAATTTTACAAAATATACACCTCTTGGATTATTAGACAAATCTACATGATTCTTCCCTGAGTGAAGAGCCTGATTATAGACAATCTGACCATTATAAGTCATTATTTCAATGTTGGTGACATCTTCAGCTATTTCAATTACAAACCTGTCATTCATCGGATTCGGGTACACCTTTACCTCACTTAGCCATTCTTCATCCACACTACTTGTTAGGTCCTCTCCATCGCAATCTTCATCGATACCATTGTTTGGAATTTCTGGAGCACCTGGATATATAAGCGAATCTTGATCATTACAATCTACAGAACCTAGATAACCATCCATATCTTCATCGGTAAAACTAAGCTCACCATTGCAATTTTCATCGACATTATTATTAGGAATTTCCACTGCATCAGGATTAATTGCTGGATCGGTATCATCACAATCTTCATCTGAATTAAAGCCATCATTATCTTCATCGATAACTTGAGCCATTCCATCACAATCTTCATCCACATCATTATTAGGGATTTCTGATGCACCTGGATTGATTGCAGCATTCGTATCGTCACAATCCACATCTGAATTAAAGCCATCCATATCTTCATCAATTAAAATGACCGCTCCATCACAGTTCTCATCGATGTCATTATTTGGGATTTCTTCAGCATCTGGGTTAATCAATGGATCATTGTCGTCACAATCTACATCGGAATTAAAGCCATCGTTATCCTCATCAATGATTAATAATTCACCATCACAATTTTCATCGATATCGTTGTTCGCAATTTCTACAGCATCTGGATTAATCGAAGCATCTGAATCATCACAGTCATCTTCTGAATTAAAACCATCCATATCTGCATCAAAATTTAATACAATCCCATCACAATTTTCATCTATACTATTACCTGGTACCTCCTCAACATCTGGATTGATTGCTGCATTCGTATCATCACAATCCACGTCAGAATTGAATCCATCCATGTCTTCATCAATAATCAGGACTACACCGTCACAATCCTCATCCACATCATTATTCGGAATCTCTACAGCTCCAGGATATGCAGTCGCATCTTTATCATCACAATCCTCATCAGAGTTATAACCATCCATATCTTCATCGATGATCTGAGCTACTCCATCACAATCTTCATCTACCTCATTGTTCACAATTTCCGTGGCATCAGGATTAATCGCTGCATTGGTATCGTCACAATCCACATCTGAATTAAAGCCATCATTATCCTCATCGATAATCAGAGCTACACCATCACAGTCCTCATCCACATCATTATTAGGAATCTCTATAGCGTCAGGATTGATTGCAGCATTCGTATCATCACAATCAAAACCTGCATTAAACCCATCGTTATCTGTGTCCACACCTTCTATGAGGCCATCACAATTTTCATCTACCGTATTATTAGGAATTTCTGTTGCGTCTGGGTTAATTAATGGATCATTATCATCACAATCTTCATCTGTATGGAAACCATCATTATCTACATCTGGCAAAGGATTGATTACTGTCACATCTGCAGTATTCACACTTCGATCTACGCATACACCATCTAGACTTAGGTCAAGTAATTCTTTACCAATAAAATCGGCAGGATTAAATGTTTCCGCGTCTAATTTTATAGTATAAATGTTTTTTACGCCTTGCTTCAATTCTCTAAAATCTGATTCTGGAAGAATCGCTTCTATAAGTCCGTCCTCATCTTCTACCACATAGAAAAAGCTTCCATCTAATTCGTTGTTATTTTCAATGCTAATTAAGGATTCTCCGGAGATTCTTACTTTAAATGTTTTATCATCATCGAAAGAAGTTATCCCTAGTTTATAACTCACGCATGCTTCTAACTCTACATCTATCCAATTCGAAAATGAAGTAGTCGTCGTCCCAGGAAATGTAGAGGATTCTATTAGATTCATATCTATAACCGAACTACACAGGTCTGCTTCATCGAAATTACTGTCAAATAAAACTAACCCAGCAAATTCTCCTACATTAAATATTCGATATGATCCACTTTTTGCAACTTGAAAATTTACAAATTCAAAATTCGTTCGAACAGGATTCCCACTAGGAAATAAAACCTTTTCACATACTCCATCTAATGTATATCTAATGAACCCTAACTCTTCATCGGCATTATCTATCAAGAAATCTGCTTCATAAGTTCCTACACCTGTGTATGCTTGCGCTGTAAAATTAAGTTCTTCAGCTCCTATATTCGCTGTAACATCCTCTAACCCACAAGTGTAATATAACTCTGGCGCAGGACAATTGGTTGTAGAGTAAAACGGTCTTGAATAATTGTAAAATGAGAAACACTCTGAAACATGGCATTCTACTTTAAAATGAAAATTACCGTCTATGCTAAATCCAGGAGCGACAAAATAGGAAACACCTAGATCACCGTAATCTACATTCTGCGCAATCGGAATAATGACCGTCGGATCATTTAAGGAAATTAAATTGACATCCACCTTATCGCATATTCCGGAAATTCCATCATCATTCCATGTCAGATTTATCGTTTCACCTCCTACTATCGTATCGATCAATGAATCAATCTCTATGGTTAATGGCCCGATATCCAAAACAGATACCGTAACTTCATCACTTGTGAAAATACCGCCTTCAGAATCGTTATCTCGAATAGTACATCGAAGTGTTAGATCTCTAGGAACCTTCGGAAGTGACTCGAATGGATCCTGAAGAAAGTAATTGAAAAATCTTGGAAAGCTTCTTTCAGCATTTGAGTTCGGCGCATAACCTCTGAACAAAGGGCCCCTTGCACTCATCGCTGCTTGATCCCCTAAGAAACCAGCATTAGGACTTCCACTTCCATCTTCATCGAATTGCTCCCATACATAAGTAAGATTATCTGAATCTGCATCACTGCCCTCCGCTTTTATCCTAAATGGAGTATTCAGCGGAATCTGAAACGAAGACATTCCACAAGGATTTATGGTCAAGTCTGGAGGCGTATTATCCGTTAATAAAGTCTGTTGGCAACTTAATGAATTCACATATTGCGACATTAAGTACAAACTGGAAAAATGGAAATAATTATTGATCGTTTCATCTGGTAGTACATAGTCATCATTGTCTCCACATTTGCCACCATAAGACATAAGCGTACTTCCACTACCTATTTCATAGGCATTATCTGGAGATAACGCATCCATACAAATATCAGAATCTGAATTCATCGTATGCCTTGCTCCGAAAGCATGACCTATTTCATGAGAAACCAATGCTGTAAATCCATTGTCTGCAAGTCCTACAGAAGCTGCCCATATTCTAGCCTTATTAGGACCGCTTCCTGTAGTTCCAGGATTACATGCTGCTTCGATAACTGCTACCCCACCACCTGGCCATCCATCAGAATACGAATTAAAAGTTATTCCTAAATCGTATTCATCAAATGTGAAATCGTTCACAAAAGCATTCGCTGACTGAATGGTTCTGTTGCCACCTCCGTTCAGACTAGGTGTAAATGGATCTGTTTCTTTATCACTGTAGAGTTTCACTCTGCCTTGCAAGGTAAAATTTAACGAAAAATCACGCTCGAAAATTCTATTAACACCTGAAATGGTCTTAATAATGTCTGCCATCACGAGTTCGTCAGTATTACCGTGTTGCTCATAAAACTCACCTGTCGCAATGATGGCCAACTTAAAGCTCTGCAGGTCATCACCATAGCTATACTTCCCTATATTAGACCTCACCGAACTAGGAAGTTGTCCCTTTAGTTCTTCTGCTGCACACTCCCAATATTGCTTGGTTGTTTCTTCTAGAACATACTCACCTGTCTGGTGATTCGGAAAAAAGCTTTGAGTGCCTTTATTTTCTATGTCAATGTTATAGTAAATATGTGTTGATGACGTGATTAAACTTCCAACAATTATATCTTTCTGGTTATAAAGATCATAGCTTTTGATTTTTGGGAATCGCTTCGCTAAATTTTCATCAACAAGGTCATTCTCCTTCGCAATAAATGTACTCGACTGCCCTGGAAGCGAAAGAATCTGTCTAGTACTTGCCTTTTCTGTGATTTCTAAATAGGTTCCTCTCTCTAAATTCATAGTCCTATTCTGACCAAAAATCAATACAAAAGAGCTAAGAAATGTAATAAGTGTAATTAGGTATTTCATTATTTTTCATTGCTATTATGAGTGCCAAGATACAAGAATATCAATTACTTAGCGCTTCCAATGATATGCATTTTCACTTCACAAATACTTGAATGTATAAGTGTTTATGGTTAGATGAATTAAGTATTACGAATTAATTAATATTGATGAGTTCGCTATTCTTAGCTTCACAAATAAGATAAAATAGCTTAGATTTGTAGACCATGATCTCCCAAAAAAAATATCACCATATTATTATACTATTTTTTCTCAGTATAACTTCCATTCTAGGTCAATCTGGAAACAATCTGTCTATTAATGAGAATTTAGACCTAGCGGATGATTGGGAAAATAAAAATTTAGACTCTTCACTACATTATTCACTTATTGCCTTAGAAAAGAGTCGAGCAGCAGAAGATCAAGTTAGTGAAATAAAGAGTTTGAACAATGTAGGTTATTCTTTGGGGCAGTTAAGTAAGTATTCTGAGGCTTATGAAATGCATCAGGAAGCTTTAACTGTGTCGAAAGCGATAAAAGACACAAGTCAGATTGCTAAGACGCTTAACTTTATTGGTGTTTTCTATAATGAACTAAGTGATTATGATGAAGCACAAAAGTATTTCACTCAATCTTACGAGCTTCGGTATAACTTAAAAGATACTGTTGGAACTGCTATTGTTGCTGGAAACATTGGCCTAAATTATTACCGATTAAAGCAATATGACCTAGCAGAAAAATACATGAATCAGACCTATCAGATCGATAGTATGCTGAATGATAGTTTATATATTATCGGTGATCTCATTAACCTTGGCTTAGTCTACAAATTTACAGATCGCTTAGATCTATCGGAGAAAGTTACTAAGGAAGCTTTAGATATTGCAACAAAGTTAGGTAGTTCATCAGATATTGCGCTTATACTCGGTAACCTTGGAATGATCTACTTACAAGCTAAAGATTATCAAAAATGTGAGGACTATTTAAATGAATCCATTAAGCTTAGACGAATAAGTGGTAACCCGCGTTCTTTAGTTAGAACCCACGCTAATTTTTTAAGCTTGTATAAAGACTGGGGCAAATACGATAAAGCACTAATCTATGCGGATAGTGCTTCTTACTATAACAATATCGTAAAAAACAAGAGACAAGAAGAGAAGATTCTTCGAAACAAAGCGGAGGTTTTTGAAAAAATGGGTAATTACAAAGAAGCCCTTAGAAATAGAGATTTACTTTCTTCAGTTAGAGATTCTATGACCAACTCTGAGCGGCTACAACGTCTTGCATCAGCTGAAAGTAGGCTTAATCTACTTGCTAAAGAAAATGAAATTATAAAGCAAGAGAATGACATTGTACAATTAACGTCTCGAAATCAACGTCTAATTTTCGGAGGTACAGGATTGATGTTATTAATGGCAATAGGATATTTACTTCGGTCGAGATCTTATAGCAAACGCAATGCGGAGTTACAGAAACAATTTGCTCAGGATTTAATAAAAAGTACTGAACAAGAACGAAAAAGAATCTCGAGTGAATTGCATGACAGTATTGGCCAAAGCCTGCTCCTAATTAAAAACAAAATCCTGCTGAACCCGCAAGAAGTACGACAAGATATCGACATTGTAGATAATGCAATTAGTGAAGTAAGATCTATATCTCAAGCCTTACATCCTTACCAATTTGAGAAATTAGGATTGATTAAGTCCTTAGAATATTTAATAGATCAATTTCAAAATAACTCTAACATATTTTACTCGCACGAAATAGAGGTTGAAAATCTTTCTTTGCCTGATAGCCAAGGAATCTATGTTTATAGAATTATACAAGAATGTATTAATAATGTAGAAAAGCATTCTAACGCCAAGGCATGTAATTTGCTCGTTGAAAAAAATACAGATCATATACTTTTTCAGATTCGCGACAATGGAAAAGGATTTGACTTAACAGAAAATAGTCAGTTGTTAAATAGCTTAGGAATGAAAACCCTAAGAGAACGAGCGCAAATTATCGGTGCACAATTAATCATTGATTCTACAGCAGGCAAGGGAACCATTGTTAAATTAAAAGTTCCTTACTCATGAAGCCAACCTTAATATTAGCTGATGATCATCCTCTATTAATGCAAGGTGCTGTCCAACATTTAAATCAGCATGGCTATCAAATTCTTCACACCTCTGACAATGGGAATGATGCATATCTTTCCATATTAGAACATTCCCCTGACATTGCCATACTAGACATGGACATGCCTATTCTTACCGGCCTAGAAGTTGCGAAAAAGGTCAAAGTAAATAATGTCAAAACAAAGATTGTGATCCTGACGCTTTATAAGCAAGAAGCAATCCTTGTAGAAGTGGGTCAAAGTATAGAAGGGTACGTTACCAAAGATTCTGCATTAGAAGAACTAGATAACTGCCTTCAGAAAGTTCATATAGGAGAACTATACATTTCTCCTAAATTAAAAGGGAATATCATTTTCGATAATAAAATTCCTAATCTGGAATTACTGACTCCTACTGAAATTAAGATTTTGAAGATGTTAAAGCAAAACCTGACAAGTGCAGATGTTGCTGATCAGCTGTTTGTATCGAAAAGAACGGTGGAAAAGCATCGAAGTAACATCATCCAAAAGCTAGACCTCGGCTCAAGTCACAATGCGCTTTTTATGTGGCTGAACAAACATGGCGACAAGCTTAATTAAGCGCTAATTTTCTTCGAAATAACATAGAAATTTAACCAAAAGCAGCAGATTACGTATATCTACGTATATCATTTTCCTTTATCTCAACGTAACTTAGTGGCATAATTAACCGCTTAAAACCTAGCCAAACCCTTTAAGACCAAACCTAAATAAGTCTTAAAACCAAACCAGATCGACGTTAACCTCAATCGATCGCAAACCGGGGCATTTTTATAGATGCTCCGGTTTTTTTATTTTCAGTTTCTTATACGTGTAAAGCTCTGTTATCAGTTGCCGCTAATGCTGCTTCTTTCACAGCCTCTGTAAATGTAGGATGTGGATGACAAAGTCTCGCCATATCTTCAGCAGAAGCTCTGAACTCCATTAATGCAACGGCTTCCATGATTAAATCAGCACAACGAGGACCAACCATGTGAACTCCAAGAATTTCATCAGTTTCTTTATCTGCAAGCACTTTCACCATTCCTTCCGTGTCCATACTTGCTCGCGCTCGACCTAAAGCTTTGAACGGGAATTTCCCAACTTTATAAGCAACACCTTTTTCTTTAAGCATTTCTTCCGTCGCGCCTACAGCAGCAACCTCTGGCCAAGTATAAACAACACCTGGAATTAAGTTATAATCGATGTGTGGCTTCTGTCCCGCTAATAATTCAGCAAGAAAGACTCCTTCTTCTTCCGCCTTGTGCGCAAGCATCGCTCCAGGAATTACATCTCCTATAGCATATACACCAGGCTCTCCAGTTTGAAGATGCTCATCTACTTTAACTCTTCCTTTTTCATCCAGTTCTACTTTCGTATTTTCTAGACCAAGTCCCTCTGTATATGGCTTTCTTCCTATCGCAATTAAACAGTAGTCCGCTTTCAGATCAAATTTCTCCTCTGAATCTCGCTTCTGAACAGAAACTGTAACAGCTGTTTTCGTTCCTTTCACTCCAGTAACCATATGTTTCAAATGGAAATTGATGCCCAATTTCTTAAGAGATCTTCTAAGTTCTTTACCACAATCCACATCCATTCCACCGATTATAGAATCCATGTATTCTACAACATCTACTTGAGTTCCTAATCTAGCAAAAACAGAACCTAATTCGAGTCCAATTACACCAGCACCGATGACTACCATTTTCTTCGGTAGCTTTTCTATATTCAATGCTTCTGTAGAAGTGATCACTCTATTTTTATCATAATTAAATGATTCCGGAGTAACAGGTTTCGAACCGGTAGCAATAATAATATTAGTTCCTTCGATTTCTTGCGTCGAGCCATCATTAGCTGTAACGGTTATCACCTTCGCTGACTTAAAAGAACCAACTCCAGTAAAGACTTCGATTTTATTCTTTTTCATCAAAAACTCCACACCTTTGCAAGTCTGATCTACAACATCTTGTTTCCGCTTAACCATTTGCTTAAGATCTACTCCTAAGTTGGAAATTTTGATACCGTGTGTTTCGAAAGATTTATCAGCATTGTGATAATGTTCTGAAGAGTCTAGCAAGGCTTTAGAAGGAATACATCCTACATTCAGACAAGTTCCTCCTAAAGTAGGATACTTTTCAATAATCGCTACTTTCTGTCCCAATTGGGCTGCTCTAATTGCCCCAACATATCCGCCAGGACCACTTCCGATGATAATTAAATCGTATTTATTCATTTCTTACTTTTTATCAGTGGGTTTATCACTGCTATTATTCTTATTATTCCGAGGTTGTTGTTTCCCTCGTGGTTTTCTATTTCGCGAATTCCTAGAATTTCTCGGCTTTCTCTCTCCAGAAGGTGCATCTGACTTAGGCGAAGCTGATTTCGTTGTAGTTGATTTTTCGCCTGAGTTACTATTGCTTTTCTGAGCTGGTCTAGGTCTATTTCCTTGACTCTTCCCTCTTCTCTTATTTCTTCGCTTTTTCTTTACATCGGGAAGTTCTACGACACCATCTACTTGGCCGTAACCCATATCTTCATCTTCAGGAGCAACTTCTTTCACTACTTGCATACTCATCAGATCATCAGGAAACTCTCCTCTCTTATTCATTTCTAAGATCTTCTTCACTTGCTCTTTATCAAGTGTAACTACTGGACCTCTTCTTCCATCTATATTCGTCCCATAATACATCAAGCCTTTAAAAATATCAAGCTTAATCATTTGGGCAGAACCAAACTTAGTTTTCAGGTAATCAGCTTTCTTAGGGAAGTCTTTAAGCGCATCCATATAAGTGTCTAGTTCATAATTCAGACAACATTTAAGACGACCACACTGACCACTTAATTTAGACTGATTAATTCCTATGTACTGATATCTTGCGGCAGAAGTACTTACGGTTTTAAAATCTGAAAGCCACGTAGAACAACATAGCTCTCTTCCACAAGATCCTATTCCCCCTATCCTTGCAGACTCTTGACGCGAACCGATCTGACGCATCTCTATTTTTACTCTAAATTCTTTAGCGTATTGCTTAACTAACTCTCTAAAGTCAACTCTTCCATCGGCCGTATAATAAAACGTAGCCTTTCTTTTATCTCCTTGAAATTCTACATCACCGATTTTCATCTCCAGCCCAAGAGTTCTAGAAATAACACGTGCTCGAACTAAAGATTGTTTTTCTAAAGCTCTTGCTTCTTGAAGTTTTTCTAAATCCCGATTGTGTGCTCTACGAATTACATTGCTAAAAAGTCTTGACTCATTGACCTTTTTCTTCTTCATTTGCAATCGAACAAGTTCCCCTGAAAGGCTTATTCTTCCTACGTCGAAACCATTTCCTGTATCAACGACCACCATGTCTCCTGTAATAACTCTTTCTCCTAATTCATTCTTAAAGAAGTCTTTTCTTGCACCGTTCTTGAAACTTATTTCTACTATGTCAAACTCGTTTTTGTCATATATTTCTAGCTGAGAAAGCCAGTCATATGTGTTTAATTTGTTACAACTGCCACTTGTACAATGGCCTTTGCTCTCGCAACCCATCGGAACACCACCGGTTCCTGAGCTACAACTCTCACATCCCATAATTTATATATTTTATATGTCAATCAAACCTCCATGCGACGACCTACTAATTAATTAGGCAAAACGAGCAACGTGAAACAATTCATGAATTCTTATTGAATTTTTCATGAATAACATTTTCGCGTTAGCATTCCGTTCTATCAGCATGAAGCTATCGTTAAGTAGTTCCTCAATAATCTCAAGTGCATCTAAGTCAATAAACTTCTTAAGATTACTAGCAACTTTAATTTCTTTATCTAAAAAACGCAGATGATCATTATCAACTACATCTAACATTAGAAAAGATCTAAAAAATTGTAACGCATAGGTTACAAAGTATTTTTGCTGTTCTTTCGTCAGCTTTCCAAATTCATCGCACCAATTTACGATTTCTTCTGGTTTTAATTTATAACAAGTTCTGAGCCAGTCAAATAATTTATCTGAAAAATCGATAATATTCTCATCACTCATATTCCTTGCAACTCGATAATTACCATCAGCCAAGAAACTTATTTTTCGGGCATGATCAGCATCGATGTTATGTTCTTCCATTATTCGCGTCGCGATTTCATCATCTGAAGGAGATGGGACGTGAATCAACTGACATCTAGATAAGATCGTATTCAGAATCCTATCTACATTTTCAGTAACAAGTATAAAAATGGTATTCTCAGGTGGCTCCTCTATTAATTTTAATAAACGGTTTCCTTCCTTACCTAAGTATTCCGGCAACCACATCACTAGCACTTTGTATTCACTTTCAAAACTCTTAAGTCCTAATTTCTGAATAATACTATGGCATTCCTTAGCATTGATGTTTGCTTGCTTATTATCAGCATCTAACCGCATCATCCACTGCGTGATATTCATAAACGGATCTTCTAATAGTGCCTCCCGCCATTCTTTCAGAAAATCATTACTGGTGGTATTACCTACGAAAGGAAAAGAAAAGTGAATATCAGGGTGAATGTGTTTTCCTGCTTTGTGGAATGCAGACTCCTTCTTCGCATCAGAAGTATTAGCAATCTTGTTCGAAACAATGTGCTGAGCTAATCTAATACCTAATTCCAGTGCCCCACTTCCGTCTTTTCCCTTTACAATCATGGCATGCGGAAGTCTGTCTTCTTCTAAAAGGTGCTTTAATTCCGTGAAAATATCCGTATGAAAATAAGTACGCTCACTCACTGCTTCTGTCTTATTATTATTTTTTTGTAAAGATAGGCTATTCTTTCTTTAATTTATTAATCATCGTCATAATAACAAAAAGGATTCACAAACCTTAGATTTTATCTCAATGATCGAAGAATATGATCTCACTTGATGAATTCCGAACAGTCTGCAATCTTGCATGTGAACCTAATCTGATGCTTAGCTGCGGTTCAATTGGGTTAAATTTAAAAGTGAAAAGATGATTGACGAAACTTTTATCTTTAAGACTAGTGCATAAACATTTAAAATCTCCATACGATCACAAAATCTCAATACGGGAATATTATACGCAGTTATTAATCTTTCTTGTTCCAATTTAAAGCACTTTTCAATAATCCTTCTATAAGAAATAATGATTTTATAACTTTTGTGGCAACAAAAATGGATATCTGTTCATTTACTGTATAGAAATGTAACTTAACAATGAGAATAGCTGTATTTAGAAAAGCCCACTTTAATGCTGCACACAGAATGCATGTTGCAGAATGGACTGATGAAAAGAACATAGAGGTATTCGGATTATGCAATAGCCCGAATTATCACGGACATAATTACGAAATGGAATTGAAGGTTGTAGGTGAAGTAGATCCAGTAACAGGATATTTAATTGACCTAAAGTACCTCAAAGATTTAATCAAAGTAGAAATCGAAGATCGATTCGACCACAAAAACTTAAATCTAGATACAGAAGAATTTAAAAATACTCCTCCTAGTTGCGAAAACATTTGCTACGTAATATGGAAAATAATATCGGAGAAACTCGGTAGTAAATACGAAGTTACTGTTCGTCTTTATGAAACGCCAAGAAATTTTGTGGAATATCCAGCTTAGTTTTTTCTAAGCTTCATCACCTTTATAGAATCACCTTTCGCATCTAGCAATCTTACATAGTAGATGCCTTTACTGAGATCCGTAATGTCATAAAAACCGCCTTGCTGTGCTTTAAAACTTCCAACCTTTTTACCAACTACGGTAACCACATCGATATGATCCACTAAAGAACCTGTATTCACCCTGAAAAAATCTGAAGTTGGATTCGGGAAAACACTTAATCCTTTCACATCAAAATTAGCTGTAGAAGAAGTAATCGTATTAACCGAAATCGGTACGTCCACATTGATGCTATCTGCATGCTCTAGATCAAAAAAGTTGATTTTATAAGAAGCTGAACCTTCAGAATCTGTAGGTAATGTGTGAAACATTACGATAATCGTTTGTCCAGGAGGAATGATATTCGGTCGAGCAGTAGAACTTACATCTTGATTAAAATTGTAGCAATTCTCTGTATCACAAACATAATATTGCCATACAGATGGTTGTTCTACAACTTCTAATTTCCAAGCTAAGAATACCGTATCTGTACCTTCATTTTTAAGCTCGAAGTCAATTTGAATATTTTCTGTAGACTTATCGGCAGTAACATCTATTGGGTTAGGTGAGTACGAAATCTGACCGTAACCAAAAGTGCAAAGAGCCAAGAAGAAAATAATTTGTAAAAAATTACGCATAGGCAATATTCAATTATATCAAAGATAAGCATTAAAAGTTTAAGCAATTATTAATGTTATGTTAAAAGTCCATTTCTTATACTAAAAGACAATTAACCGAACACAACGCAAATATATTAATATTTATTGTAATATGTATAACATTGACGGACATAATTTAAATGATTTATTTAGCTAATTTCACATCAGCCTCTCAAATAAACTTATGTCCTATGTTAGACAAGTAATAGGAAATAATGTAATTGCTTAAGACATTAACTCCTATATTGATGAACCTAAAATTGCCATAAACCACTATAACATATGAAAATAATTATAATAGGTAACGGAATAAGTGGAATAACTGCAGCACGATTTATTAGGAAACTTTCAGATCATTCCATCACCGTAATTTCTTCAGAAACGGATCATTTTTTTTCTAGAACTGCCCTCATGTATATCTATATGGGCCATATGCGTTACGAAGACACGAAGCCCTATGAAGACTGGTTTTGGGAGAAAAATAGGATAGAACTGAAAAGAGCTCGAGTAGAGTCTGTGGGATTTGAGCAGAAAACACTAACACTAGACAATGGTGAAAGCCTTCCCTATGATAAATTAATCATCGCGACAGGTTCTGCATCTAACAAATTCGGATGGCCAGGCCAAGATCTGGAAAGAGTCTATGGAATGTATACCTTCCAAGACTTAGAAGCAATGGAAAAATATAGTGATGGTCTCAAGCGAGCAGTTATCGTGGGTGGAGGTTTAATAGGAATCGAAATGGCTGAGATGTTCCATTCTAGACACATTCCTACCACTATTTTAGTCAGAGAAGAAAGCTACTGGAATAATATACTGCCAGCTGAAGAATCACAAATGGTTAGCAGGCACATTAAAGAACATGGGATAGACTTGAGATTATCTGAAGAGCTGAAAGAAATTCATGATGATGGAAATGGACATGCGAATGCCGTGACCCTCAAGTCAGGCGAGAAAATCGACTGTGGCTTCGTAGGATTAACCGCTGGTGTTCACCCTAATGTGGGTTTCTTGAAAAATGGAGCACTCAAAATAGAACGTGGTATTGTGGTCAATGAGCATCTAGAAACTAATATTCCAGATGTCTACGCGATCGGTGATTGCGCTCAGATTAATGAACCTGTAGAAGGAAGACGCGCAATAGAAGCAGTGTGGTATACCGGAAAAATGATGGGAGAAACTGTTGCTTATAATGTATGTGACAAGAAAGTGAAGTACAATCCTGGCATATGGTTTAACTCTGCCAAATTTATGGACATCGAATACATGGTATATGGCGATGTCCCTGCTAAAAAAGCTGACTATATGAATACCATCTACTGGGAACACAGTGATGGTCGAAAATCTATAAGAATTAATTTTCACAAAGAAAGTGGAGAAGTGCTAGGCTTCAATTTGATGGGAATTCGATATCGCCACGAAGTTTGTGAAAAGTGGATTGCTGATAAAACACACGTTGAAAATGTACTTCAGCATTTAGGTCTTGCCAATTTTGACCCTGAATTTTATAAGCAATATGACAAAGAACTAGTCAAAGTCTACAATAAACAAACAGGAAAAAAATTAGAATTGAAGACCAAAAGAGGCCTCAACAAAGTATTGGCATTTCTTAAAAAATAGACAAAGCGAAAGATGAATATTATAAATAAAATAGGTTTAGGAATTTTTGTAGCCGCTTTAGCGCTTTTTACCTTATCGCTCGGATTAGATAGCTACCAACTAAAGAACGAGCATCTTCCAGGAAAATCTACTAGCCATCAAGAAGCAATTAAGGTTGCAGCAGAAGAATCTGGCATCATTGGAAAAGAATATACTAACAACATCGCCTACATTGCAGACTTAAAAAAAGCTTTCAAGCAAGCTCAAAAAACTCAAGAAGAAAATGCAAAAAATGGTATTCCTGATGGTGTAAATGAGTGGGATTTCAGAATGAGTGATGGAGATGTAAAGTCTTATGTATTTAGTGCTGTAAAAGCATCAAGCAATGGTCTTATAGCGAATAACAAACTCCTTTTCTTCTTCTTGACTATTGGTCTCGGAGCTTTAGGTGGATTAATTTATATTTTACCAACCTTCTTGAAAATTCCAGGAATAAAAAATGATCACATCTACCACAGCTCTATGCAACGTGGATTAACGGTCAATGTTAGAGGATTTTTTCTTGCAGCTACTATACTCGGGCTGCTAGTTTATGGTTTTTATTATACAGGAGGTCAACTCCTATGGCCAGTCATCACCTTGATCATTATTGGTCTTATCATGTATTTGGTCTTAGGTAGAAAAAATGAAAAATCACATGAACCGACGAAGTCAGCATCCCCTAATATCACAGGTTGGATTGGTGTCATTACAGGAGTATATCTGATTGTATTTTATATTATTCTGTACTGGGCACCTGCGTACATGACTTCATGGATCAATATGGTAGATCCGCTTTCTCACGCGATGAGTGGCAATGATGCAAGCCAATGGTTCCTATATGGAACCTTGTACACTATTGTGATTATCGTAATGGGAATTAGAATGATTGCTAAGTACAGACATAATAAGTATCAAATTCTGAGGACAATATCAGTAATGTTTTTTCAGACGGTATTTGCATTTACCTTACCTGAAATACTAATCAGACTTAACAAGCCATACTACGATTTCAAAAATATCTGGCCACTAAACTATTCTTTCTTCTTCGATTACAATATCAAGGATATGCTAGCCAACGGAAGCTTCGGGATATTCTTGCTAGTATGGGGAATAGCTCTTGCACTTGTTGCAGTACCCGTTTTTGTTTACTTTTTCGGTAAGCGATGGTATTGCTCATGGGTCTGTGGATGTGGAGGATTAGCAGAAACAATGGGAGATCCATATCGCCAACTTTCAGATAAAAGTCTAAGAGCGTGGAAGTACGAACGATATATTATTAATGGTGTACTTGTATTTGCAGTCGTGATGACCCTACTGGTTCTGTATACTTATTTCACTGGGCAAGGTCGTGTATTCGGATTTCTAGATAGCTACAGTGTAAGAACTTGGTACGGATTTTTGATCGGATCGGGATTTGCTGGAATTGTGGGTACTGGATTTTACCCTTTAATGGGAAATAGGACTTGGTGTAGATTCGGTTGTCCATTAGCGGCTTACTTAGGAATAGTACAACGCTTCAAGTCTAAATTCAGAATCACAACCAATGGATCTCAGTGTATTTCTTGTGGTAATTGTTCCACCCATTGTGAAATGGGAATCGATGTAAGATGGTATGCACAAAGAGGGCAAGATATTGTAAGATCTTCATGTGTCGGTTGTGGGGTCTGTTCTGCTGTATGTCCAAGAGGTGTATTAAGACTAGAAAATGGAGATAGCGATATTAGTGAAAGAGCAAGTGAAACGAGAGCGATTCATATTTCAGAAGATGAGGTAAAGTTACTTTACTAGAAGACCTGATGGTGATTAGGTAAATGTTTTACTTAATCACCGATTGCTTAGTTATACAAAATAAGATAAGTATTAGAAATTGGCGCAGATTACCATTCTTGCATGTCGATGGTCATTTCTGTATCTTGATTTCCACCGTGCTCGAACAAGACCTCATTAAACTTAGGGGCTCTTCGTTTCACAACATAGTTAGTGGAAAACCCGAATGGCTCTTTTGGAACACCCATAAAGTTGGTGTCGAATTTTCGATTGCCATTTACATCCTGAAATAATGCAATGGCATATTGACCAGAAGGAACATCTTCGATAACAATAACTTCTTGACCATTCTCTACAGGCTGAATAGCATACTTAAATACTTTCTTGATCTTTCTAAAAGTCTTCTTGCTATCGTAAATACCAACAAGGATTTCACCTTCCATGTTTTCAATATTGGTTACATGCACTACGATATTGCTTTTGTCATTAACGTAAGCTTCCTGGGCTAAAGCCGTAGGATTATTAAGTATTAACTGAATTGCTAGGTATATAATATAAGTCATGTTGATTAGTTTGTTATCATCTATCTAACAAAATGAAATTATTTTGGTTCGAAAAGTCATCTTTTGGATTATTTATAAAGTGTTTTCGTTTGATATCAATTTTATTGGCATCTTTGCAAAATGAAATTTACAGAATTAGGATTAGCAGATGAGATCATTGAATCCATCGGCTACATGGGATTTGAAGAAGCAACACCGATACAAGAGTTATCTATTCCTATTATTATGAATGGGGATGATATTATTGCATGTGCTCAGACAGGTACAGGTAAAACAGCAGCTTTTATCCTTCCTACTTTGCACAAGCTATTCACGAATCCAAAATCTGAGGTTACGAGAGCCTTAGTCATTTGCCCTACTAGAGAACTTGCAATTCAGATAGATAAGCAAATTCAAGGTTTCACCTATTTTCTAGGCTTGCATTCTATTGCAATCTATGGAGGAGGTTCTGGGAATGATTGGGTTCAAGAAAAAGAAGCGTTATCACAGGGGGCAGATATCATCGTTTCCACTCCTGGAAAATTAATTTCTCACTTGAATATGGGATATGTGGATTTCAGCCAGGTGGAATTCTTCATCATGGATGAGGCGGATAGAATGCTCGATATGGGTTTCAAAGAGGATATCGATAAAATTGCTTCTTTCCTACCAGCATCGAGACAGACTTTAATGTTTTCAGCAACGATGCCTACCAAGATTAGAGAACTTGCTAAGAAAACACTAAAAGATCCTAAACAAGTTAATATTGCCATTTCTAAACCAGCTGCGGGAGTTCTTCAGGCTGTATACTTGGCACATGAAAATCAAAAACTAGGTTTGATTACGAGATTGATCAGAGATAAGCCTAACTATAAAAGAATCATCGTTTTTACTTCTAGAAAGAAGAAAGTTACAGAAATCGTAAGAGCATTAAAAAGTGAAAAATTTAATGTAGAAGGAGTTTCTTCTGACTATGAACAAAGCGAAAGAGAGGCTGTAATTGCCAATTTTAAAAGCTTAAGAACTAGAATCGTTGTCGCTACAGATGTACTTTCTAGAGGGATTGATATTAAAGACATCAATCTTGTAATCAACTATGATACGCCTTCTAATGCTGAGGATTATGTTCACAGAGTAGGTAGAACGGCACGAGCTGACACAACCGGTGTGGCCATTACTTTTGTGAATGAAGACGACATGCAAGATTTCAATGAAATAGAGCAGTTGATCGATATGGAAATCATGAAACTTCCACCGTTTCCAGAATTAGGACCTGGACCTACATGGAATCCTAACGCGCGAAAAAAGAAAAGAAGTTTCGGTGGTGGGAAAAACAAGAAACACAGCGGAAAAAAAACTTGGAAGAAGAAAAAGTAGCGAGTAGATTTTACCAGTAGTCTAGGCTACAGTGGAAGCTTCGCAATGCTTGCTTGAAGTACTTCTCCACCGTCTTCTACTTTATGTACAAATACGACCACTTCGATATCTTCCTCTTTCCACAAGAATTCGTCTTCAGGAAGAGTGAAATTATACACTTTATTTACGACTTCAGACAATCCTAGTGAAGTCGCTAATGTTTCACCATCAAAAGGCGTAAGCATCGTTCTTAGCACATGATTATGATGGAATTCCTCGATGACTTCATTTAAGTCTTCTTGAGCATCAATAATATTATTTTCTAAGATCATAACACTGATCTTTATAGCGCCATTGATCTCTGTAAGTCCTACTACTCCCGCATTAACCGTTAAGTTCCTATTTTCATATTCCAGATCAAGCGCGATAGTCACCAATGGAGGTATCATTAATTGATCTTCCACATAACCATTCCACAGATCTGCCGATTGAACAACCGCCGAGCTTTCTCCTTCAGGGACTGCACGATTAATTAAGGCCGCAGGCTTCGATGTTCCCGGTGCCAATGTCATTTCTAATTGTTTCGCGAAATCATTTCTGAAATCAAATTTGCTCTCTTTCGTCGGCCATGATAGAAAGAAGCCATGAATTCCGACAGGGATCACCAAGTCTCCATATCTTTCCTTTATAGCCTCCACTTCCGCAGTTCCCTTAGGACAATTCGGACAACTCACTCCTGTCATTTCTTCTAGCAACACTACTCTATCTGATTCAATTGCTTCGAATTCTGGCACCTTGATAATGTTGCGCTCACAAGCACAGAACATTAAAATAACAATAAATATCGCCAGCTTTTTCATTAGAATAATGAGTTTACTTCAAATTTAAATCCGCTAAATGCAGGCTCCAACCTACAGACTCCTCCAGTACACACAACGCCTTCTACTTGCTTTACATAACGCAAGCCATACCTTGATTGTTTCCAGATATAGTAGACACCCGATGTCGGATAGAGGATTTTTCCACCTGCACCTTCTGGAATATTTGGATTTCCTGTATTAGGAATAATATTATACATGCCTGATAACTCAAACCTCCAATGTGGTGCCAGTCCTAATTCTGCTAATAAATATACCCAAGAACCATAATCCTGTTCTGTCGACATATATTGCGCTTCTACTTTGAGCGAGTTTCTTCTTGTAAACTTATACAGCAAATCCACATATGGTGTCCAGGTTTTTACAACCGGAGTAATGTTTTTAGGCTTCCCTTCATATACGGACTGGTTATAAATCTGCCTCTGAAGCCCGAAGTGACTATCGAATTTCCTGTTCGGTTTATATTGAAGGTCAATGTAAAACTCTCTGTATAAATTTTCGTTCTCAAGAGTATTCACATTAGACGTATTCACATTCAATGTATATTTCTTATTGATTTTATACTTTACATCCAGTTGGAATGCTAATTCGCTTGTAAACTGTGTTGCCGGATTATATCTACTTGTCAATCGATAGGACGTGATATGATTCATCGGTGGCAGGAATCCTATGAGCCCATTATTCAGAAGAAGTGTGGGATCTATTCTAAAATCAAAATTCTCGGTTCTTTTGCCCTCTAGCGTTATTCCTAATCCTTTCTTTGCATAGGAAAGTGTAGAATAAAAAACGGTTCCTGCCCTTTTCAGGTACCGACCTTGAGATTTCACACCCGTAATCTTGGTCGTTTCTTCATTAGGATCGAAGGAGACTTCTGGTAATTTATAAGCGCCCTCGAAGTACCAAGAGAATGCTTTATAATTAAGACTGTTATAAATACTTAATGCTTGGGAATGAAAGGTAAATTGTTCTATTCTTTCATCATCGGTATAATTTCTTAAGATCGAGATCAACTTGTCTACACTTCCATCCGATAATCGCTTCCCTGTAAATCCGATTCCAGGGACTATTGAAACGGGATTATCTTCTCCCATTGACATAAAACCTTCTACTTTTCCTCCGTATACAAGTCCATCATAGCTGGAAAAGAGATATCGTTGCTTTCCAGCAAAAGTAGTTACTTTCCATTCGTCATTAATATCATAGGCGAGCTGAATTCCTTTCAGCGCATTATCTATTAATAAAGGTCGCTCTTCATATGCTCGATATATGATTCCGCTACCTATTTGATTATAGATTCCACCGATTCTGACATCTAATTTTTTGTATTCCGTTTCCAGATACCATAAGCCAAGTCCCCGATCGGTATACGATGAAGATGGGTTCAATAAATTAGAATTGTGAAAAAAATCGAAACGAACGCCACCTCGCCATATTCCAAAATCAGCATTGACATTAAGCCAAGCATCTGCACCTAGTGGCATGCCTTCATACTGAGGAGTATTCGCTGCACCTATTTTCGCATCCTTGATAAAGTAATTCAATGTACCTTGAAAAGCGCCATTAACCTGAACCTTATCAGGTGACTGCGCTGCAAGGCTCGTCGTGAAACCAAGGATAAAAAGCAAGAAAAACTGAATTCTTAAGGACATATTCACCGTTAAGGTTGCGTTAATTCCAGTTTGGAATTGAATTTGTATAGGCAAAAGTATAGTTTTGTATAGAAAGTGATTTAAAATTAATTCAATATTTCACTTCAACAGTAAATTTAAGAAAATGAAAATTCTATTTGTCCTTCTTACCACATTAATGATTGGTTTCACAATTAACGATAGTACTAAATTCCCTGAGGCGCAATTAAAAAACATGGAAGGTAAGACTGTCAATGTACAAGATATCACATCTAAGAATAAAAAAACGATCATTAGTTTTTGGGCAAGTTGGTGCAAGCCATGTAAGTCAGAAATGGATGCCATTGCGGAATATTACGAAGAGTGGCAAGAAGATTATGAAGTTGAGATGATCGCGGTAACGATCGATAACGCAAGAGGACTTGCGAAAGTACCTGGAATAATCGCCTCTAAAGGATGGGACTATACCTTTTTATCAGACACCAATCAGGCATTAAAGAACAAGTTGAATTTCCAGACCATTCCACAGACTTATATCGTGGATCAAGATAATAACATCATTTATTCTCACAATAGTTATTCACCAGGTGATGAGCTAGAGATAGAAAAAGTACTAAAAGGCAAGTAATCAAGTCTTTTCAACTATTTTTTCTCATTCCTTTAGAATCCTAAATCCATTTGTTTAGATTTCGGATCATCTTGATTGTCAAGGTTGGACATTCCCACGCCTAATAATCTGACGGACGGAATTTCCTGTTCTAACTGCTCAAAAAGTTCAACAGCTGTAGTTTCTAATAAAGCTCCATCATTGGAAAACTCCTTAAATGTTTTGCTTTTAGAAAAAGTAGTAAAATCAGCTAGTCGTACTTTAATATTGACAGTCCGCCCTTTTATTTCCATTTTCTGAAGCGTTTCCGCAACCTTAACAGAGAGTGATTTCAATTCTTGTATCATGTCATGACGATCGCTGATATCTTCGCGAAACGTATTTTCAACGGATACCGACTTTCTCTTGCGGTCTGGATCAACTGGCCGATCATCGATTCCTCTTACAATATCGTAAAACTGCGTTCCCATTTTCCCAAAGTGCATGCCTAGCTCCGACCTCGTATATTGTTTCAGATCAGCCCCTTTACTAATCTTCATTCGTTCCATTTTCTTGGCGGTAGCTTTTCCTACTCCATGAAAAGTGTTAATATCTAGGTTATCTAAAAACCGCTGTGCGTTTTCAGGTAAAATTGCAGTCAGCCCATCAGGCTTATGATAATCAGATGCTACTTTCGCTAAGAATTTATTATATGAAATTCCTGCTGAAGCGGTCAACTGAGTTTCTGCTTTGATGATCGCCTTTATATCTTTGGCTATTTGAATAGCAGACTCGATACCTTTTTTATTTTCTGTGACATCCAGATAAGCCTCATCTAATGATAGCGGCTCTACTAAATCAGTGTATTCATAAAATATATCTCTAATCTGCTGAGAAATTTGCTTATAAACTTTAAATCTTGGAGGGACCACAATAAGTCGTGGGCACTTCTTTTTCGCAATTCGCGTGGACATCGCCGACGAAACTCTAAATCTTCTTGCTTCATAACTAGCCGTAGCAATTACACCACGAACTTTGTCATGCCCGCCAACCGCCATTGGCTTACCTCTCAAACTCGGATCGTCTCTTTGCTCCACGGCAGCAAAAAAAGCATCCATATCTATGTGTATTATTTTCCGTTTTATAACGTTATAGTTTTATCTTTGAAAGAACAAATTAGCATGATTTAATTTATTAAGTCAATTTTTACGCTGATTTGTTAACAAAATAAACCTGAGAACTATTAATTAGAGAAAACCACAATAATCCATAGGTGGAAGTTAGGGAAAGCTTGTCCTTTACAATATATAATAAAGCGAAAACTAACTTTTACAAAATAAACCCAATGAAAGCAATGCCTACTATTAAAAAACATTTAATCTCTTCGAAAGAACATACCCCAGTGTATGCTTTGGAGAACCTAACGATGCTGAGGATGAATCTTCCCAAAGGCAACTGGTTAGGCGTCATAGAAAGAAAAATAGACCGTTTGAGAATTTTAACGACTAACGGTGAAGGTTGGATAAGCACAGAAGATGTTGCAGAACCTAATCAATTTGAATTTAAAATATTCCATGATTCGAACGGTATGTTACAATACGGAATCTAATATTATTCAGCTACAAACCTCATAACCTGCTTGACCAATTCATCTCGATTATCTGCATGAACCCAATGTCCCGCTCCTGCAATAGAAATTAATTCAGCTTTAGGAAATACTTTATGGATCAATTCCATGTCATCTGGCATGATGTAATTAGACCGTTCTCCTTTGATAAACAAAGTAGGTCCATCATATTCTAGATTCGTTTTGGATTCTTCTATGATGGTATTATAATTTTCAGATATCGATGACAGATTCATCTTCCATTTGTAACCTCCCTCCTTTCTCCTGCTAATATTTTTTAGAAGAAACTGTCTAACTCCTAATTCATCTACTGATTTCGCTAAGTATTCTTCCGCCTCAGTCCTAGAGCTCACTTCAGCAATAGGGACAGATTCCAATCCCTGAAAAATTAGTTCATGTCCTGGCTTATAAGCCTTAGGTCCTATATCCACGACAATTAACTTATCTACTAAATCAGCTTCAGTTAATGCCAATTCCATTGCCACTTTTCCTCCCATAGAATGCCCCATGATCGTTGCCTTATGAATCCAGTTCGCTTCCATAAAATCCCTCACATCTTGGGCCATGAGTTCTATACTCCATTCCTCCGAATGAGGAGACTTTCCATGATTCCGAAGGTCGAGCAAGATGACCATATATTCTTCGGCTAATAATTTAGCTACAGATTGCCAATTATCAAGCATTCCGAATAATCCGTGCATTATAATGATCGGATCTCCTTCGCCAAGTACTTTACTATTTAATTCCATCTACATGATCGTTGTTTCCAGATATTCAAATTGATCTGGGTAATCCGTATTAAAATGAAGTCCTCGACTTTCTTTTCGACTTTGCGCTGATTTAGTTACTAAATAACCAATGGTAATTAGATTACGCAGCTCACATAATTGCGGTGATAGAATGGATGAATTATATAATTCTTCTGTTTCAGAGTATAGTAAGTATAGTCGATCCATTGCACGTTTTATCCTTACATCTGTCCTAACAATCCCCACATAACTTGACATAATTTCTTTTAGCTCTTTCCAACTCTGTGTAATCAAGACCATCTCATTCGGCTCTGTAGTGCCCTGAGCATCCCACTTCGGAATACCATCGATAAATGATATCTGATCTATAACATTCTGAACATCTTCATTAATGCGATGAGCAAATACTAAGCCTTCTAACAGTGAGTTCGAAGCTAATCGATTAGCTCCATGCAGCCCAGTACAAGTACATTCTCCCGCAGAATATAAATTTTTAATTGAAGTTCTTCCCATTTCATCTGTTAGAATCCCACCACACATATAGTGACAAGCTGGTACTACTGGAATGAAATCTTTCATAGGATCGATTCCAAGACTCATACATTTTTCATGTATCGTTGGAAAATGCGCTATAAATCCTTTCTTATCTAAGTGTGTACAATCTAGAAATACATATTCATCTCCACGTACTTTCATCTCATTATCTATGGCTCTCGCGACAATATCCCGAGGTGCTAATGATAACCGATCATCATACTTCTGCATGAACTCCTTACCGTCTTTCGTTCTAAGAATCGCACCAAATCCTCTAACTGCCTCTGAGACTAAGAAATCTGGGTTTTCACCAGCGGGATTATAAAGTGCTGTCGGATGAAATTGCACAAATTCCATATTAGCAATTCGCCCTTTGGCTCTATAAAACATGGCAACTCCGTCCCCTGTTGCGATCGTAGGATTTGTGGTATTTCTGTATATCTGACCAGCTCCTCCTGTCGCTAAAACCGTAACTTTTGCTTGCCAAGTTTCGATTTCCTTATGATCCTTATCCATCATATAAGCACCATAACATTCTATGTCGTTATTAAGTCTTGTAATGTTTCGACCTAAATGGTGCTGAGTTAATAAGTTAATGGCGTAGAAATTCTCTAGTATTTTAATATTACTATAGCTTGCTGCTTTCTCATTAATTGCTCTTTGTATTTCTGCTCCTGTAAGATCCTTATAGTGGAGAATTCGATATTCTGAATGACCACCTTCCATTCCCAAGTCATAATTCCCTGCTTTGTTTTTATCAAACCTAGTCCCCCACTCGATGATCTCCTTTACACGTTCTGGACCTTCTTCCACCACAATCCTCACAATTTCTTCTACACATAATCCATCACCAGCATCTAAGGTATCTTCGATGTGCTTCTTATATGAATCTACATCATGATCCCAGACAGAAGCAACTCCTCCTTGCGCATATCTAGTATTGCTCTCTTCCTTAATTGTTTTCGTCGCAACGGTAATGGAAAGATCTGATCTTTGCATTGCAATTTTAATTGCTAGTGTCATCCCTGCAACGCCACCACCTATGATTAATACGTCTGTTTTATGCACTGTATCTTTTTTATTTTTGCTAATATAAAGGATGAAGTTATGAAAATGGATAAATTTAAGATATGAATATTCTTGTTGTTGAACCTTTTTATACGGAAAGTCATAAACATTGGTTAGATCACCTCATTCAATACTCCACTCACAACATTAAAAAACTCACTTTAAAAGGATTTCACTGGAAGTGGAGAATGCATGGTGGTGCGGTAACTCTTGCATCTGAATTTTTGCAAATGAATTTCATTCCCGAACTCATCATCTGCACTGACATGCTTGATCTTAGTGTATTTCTTAGCTTAACTAGAAACAAAAGCCAAGGTATACCTGTCGCTCTTTACTTCCATGAAAACCAACTTTGCTACCCTTGGAGTCCTGATGATCAAGATGTTTCTCTGAATAGAGATCGCCATTATGCCTTCATCAATTATACTTCTGCACTATCTGCTGACCAGATCTATTTTAACTCCGTGTTTCATAAGAATCAGTTTATTAAGGATTTAGGTCAATTTTTAAGCGAGTTTCCAGATTATAAGAATTTAGCTACGATTGCAGCAATTGAGAAAAAGTCTGAAGTGCTCTATCTGGGAGTAGATTTACAAAAATTTGATCGCTATAAAAATGATTCTCAAAATAAATTGCCTGTTCTCTTATGGAATCATCGCTGGGAATATGATAAAAACCCGAATTTATTCTTTAATACTTTAATCGAACTAAAAAATGAAGGTTACAAATTTGAATTAATTGTCTTAGGAAGATCCTACCCTAGAGAACCAGATATATTCAAGACAGCTCAAACTCAACTTGCTACTGAAATTATACACTGGGGTTATGCCGAAAGTTTTTCAGATTATGCAAGGTTATTATGGGCGGCTGACATTGTTCCGATCACATCAAATCAAGAGTTCTTCGGAATTTCTGCTGTAGAGGCCATTTACTGTAATAATGTTCCACTTCTTCCAAATAGGCTATGTTATCCAGAACATATTGCTGATTTGAAATGCTTCTATAATACGACCGCAGAATTCAAGAAAAGCTTGGAATTACTTATCCGTTCGCATGGATCTTACCCAAAAATTGACCTCAATAAAATAAAATCTTACGATTGGTCGCATCAGATTATCCGATATGATGATGCTTTTTCCGTCCTTTCTTCTAATTTTGCACAAAATATTATCGATTGAGCGAGGAAGCTAAAACATATAATCCGGAGACTTATTGGTCCGAAGTTGGAAAAAGAATTCAACAACGTGGCGATGGCAATGTAGTTGCAGGAGACGACACCCCTTATTATCGTTATAAGCGAGAGCGATTTTTAGAAATGCTTAATAGTGTCAACTTTAGAGATAAAAAAGTAATGGAAATCGGTCATGGACCTGGTGGAAATCTAGCAGAAGTATTGAAACATAATCCAAGTCAACTGACAGGAGTGGATATTTCTGACACCATGATTTCTCTTGCAAAAGAAAATCTGGGAACAGATAAAATTGAATTTTATAAAACAGATGGGATGACTATAGGTTATCCTGACCAATCACAAGAAGTCGTTTTCTCAGCAACCGTATTGCAGCACAATAGTGATGAGGAAATGATGAAAGCGATGTTTAGAGAAATGTTACGTGTTTCTAGTGACCAAGTCATTATTTTCGAAAGGATAGAAAAGCAGCTCAAAGGAGACGATTTATGCGTAGGAAGACCTTCTAGTTACTATGCCGCCGTAGCAGAGAGCGAAGGATTCAAGTTAAAAGAAGCTACTTTTATCAATATTCAAGCGAGCTACTTGGTATGTGGAGCAATTCGAAAGTTATTCAATCCGGGAAGCCGTAAAGAAGGAGAAAAGCTAAATGGATTTTCTGTTTTCATGCAAAAAGCAACTTTACCGATTACGAAGGTATTAGACAAAGTTTTTACCGCTAAGCGAGATCTCGGAAAGTTAGTTTTCGAACGTACATCATGAGAATCGCTGTAAATACCCGTGTTTTGCTTAAAGGCAGAATGGAAGGTGTGTGCAGGTACATTCATGAAACGACCAAAAGAATGGTTCGTAATCATCCAGAAGATGAATTCATCTTTCTATTCGATAGGACATTTCATCCGTCATTTATATACGGACCGAATGTTACGCCTGTAGTGATACCTCCACCGACCAGAGATCCGATCTTATGGAAAATCTGGTTCGACTTTTCAGTACCGAGAGCTTTAAAGAAATACAATGCTGATGTCTTCTTATCAGGAGACACCTATCTAAGTATGAAAACGGAAGTTCCCACCGTTCTAATTTCCCATGATATTGCTTATGCTCATTTTCCAGAACACTTACCTAACCGAGTGCTAAAATATTACCAGAATAACTTCCCCGACTTCCATCAAAAAGCTGAGCAAATTGTAGCTGTTTCTTCTTTCACCAAGGATGACATTATCTCAGAATACAACTTAGAGTCTTCTAAGGTGTCTGTTGCATACAATGCCACACCAGATGGGTTTTCTCCATTTACGGAGGATGAGAAAAGATTAGTTAGAAAGAAACATGCTGGAGGATCACCATTTTTCATATATGTAGGTTCCTTACATCCAAGAAAAAACATTGGAAACTTAATCAAAGGGTTTCTCGAATTTAAGCAGAAAAACAAGACACATAAATTGATATTGCTAGGTCGGAAAGCTTGGAATTTCGAAGAATATGAAAAGATGATTGATGCATCACCAGACATCATATTTTTGGATGGAAACCAGTTTGATCCCAGAGAAGTTCTGCCTGCAGCTTCAGGTCTAGCTTACATATCTTTGCACGAAGGATTCGGTATTCCTATATTAGAGGGAATGAGCGCTGGTGTTCCTGTTATTACATCTAGTGTCACAAGTATGCCAGAGGTCGCTGGCAAGGCTGCTATTTTAGTCAATCCTAATTCGACTTCGGAAATTGCATTCGCTTTACAAGAAATAGCGGATAACGATCAATCAGAAATGATCAAGAAAGGCTTTGAAAATACTAAGCGATTTAACTGGGATAAGAGTGCAGCTACTATTTATGATGCCATTAAAAAGACTCAAAAGAAATAGTCTCTAATTATTAAGTTTTTCTATCACTTCTAAAACTTCTGCTGCATAATCTTGAAGATACTCTGGGTTTGATTCTATATCGGAATCCACTTGCCATTCTTTCTTATCTGCTCCATCGAAATATCTCAGCAAAATAATATCTTGATCTACACAACCAGGACATCCAAAACTCATTTCGGTCGTTTCTTTCAATTTGTCTGGAATATCTTGATATAATTTTAATGCTTCTTCATATTTATCTGTAGGAAGAGGATCGCTTTCGAATACTAAGTCATCACCTGGAAGATATCGATCCATATCATCTGCATACAACTTTCCGCCTTCTATTTTGAATAAGGTAGTACAATTGCTAGCGCAAAATCCATTAAACTTTCCAAAAACTAAATACTCATCGTTCTCTAATTTTGCTGCTTTTTCACAAGACCAGATAAACATTGACAATCCAAGAAATAGAATGATCTTTTTCATAATAGAGGTTTATACTACATAAGACGAAATTCAAGCCCATTTCGTTGGTTCGAAAACGAAAATAATTGCAACTTATTCTCGCCGAACTCCAAATTTTCTTAGATATAACACGCCGGCTATTCCAATAAAAAACAAACCTAGTCCAATGAATTGAGACATGGACCAATTAACGCCAAGTATATTGTAGTGTTCATTTACTCTAATCGCTTCTATAAAAAATCGTTCGATTCCATTGAAAATTAAATAAATGAAAAACAACATGCCTATGATTTTTACTCTTTTTCGGATCACCCAAAGAATGATAAAGATTATGGAGGCAAGTACAGCTTCATAAAGTGGTGTTGGAAAAACAGCTTTCACCAACCTGGTACAATGCTCAGGGATCTGCCCTCCTGCTGCAACTAGTCCACCACAATCTGGAATTTGCTCTCCGCCATAAAAAGTATTTCCAGTCACTGGATCTGTATTCATACTATTAATCACATTATGAGGATAATCATAAGCCCATGCCCAATCAGGAAGAATAAACCATCCTGGCTTAGCAAGCTCATTCACAATTCCCCAGTCACCATCACCAGAAAACTGACAACCTAACCGCCCGACTGCATATCCAATAATCAAGGAAGGCGCAACGGCATCCATCATGTATATCGGCTTAATTCCTCTTTTTTTCACATAAAAATAAACCACTATAAATGCTAGAATTAATCCGCCATATATCGTTAGCCCGCTTCCAGATATCAACTGCCCTATTGGATCTTTTAAAAAATCCTCCATGTTCTCCAAAATTGAAAATAACCTTGACCCAATAATTCCTGAAATGGCAGCAACAATCGTAATATCAGGAACGCGCTCATGCGGCATCACAATTTTCTCTATCGTCTTAGGCTCGATTAACTTGTCTTTATGTAATTCATAAAATCTCCAAGACCCTAAAATTAAAAGACCAAGAACTCCTCCGATCCAACTTCCTGTAGTTGATAAAACCACTCCTGCGGCATCAACTTTAAATTCTGCGAAATTATTAACCACATAAAGTATCTTGAACCCCAAAACAAACCCAAGTAGCGCACTTAATAGAATCGGCATCAATTCTGGTCCTTTTCCAACTACTTCCTTTTCCTTTATACCTTCGAATATCCCTTCTTTTTCGTATCGCCTAAACTCAAGATAAAGCACATAACCACTGACTACAACAGCAAGTGTCAAAAACAAACCAAAGGTCTGAATGACAGAAAAAGCATTATCTACAGGAGTGCCGAAAAGGTCATGTAGAATGTAAGATAAGTCAGGATACATAAATTATTTTTTGTAAATTATGATGTAAAAATAGCAAATGCATGACATAAGTGGCATAGAATATGCCCTACATGTAGGTGAGCGGAGATTTTTAAACGTCTATAGTAGTAGTTCCCCCTTTGAACCACTTTATTTTCCGCTCAAACTATAATTTATGAAAAAATTAGTGGCTGCCCTTTTCTTGGTTTTTATTTGTACTCTTTCTTATGGACAAGGAGGAGCTAAAATATATACTGGGCTTACTACATTAAACAATACAAATACGAATATAACTGGTGAGGGTTTATCTCATTACGGATATTCTGTAGGTATTCGTGCCCGCCTAAAAGATGGCTCTTTCGTGGCAGGTCCTGGATTCAAATACACCAGGTTTTCTATGATGCCTTCTTCGAATGCAAACTTTTTCAATAAAGAAGAGAACTACCACTTGCTTTCTATGCCTTTTAATATTGGCCTTGAATATAGATTAGCATATATTCTCAAGTTAAGAATGTATACTGGTGCAGATGCTCATTACTTTTGGAAAATCGACAAAAACGCAAGAGACATCAATTTCGATTATGTCAATGATTATTTTTTCGGCGCCCACGCTGGAATTGGAATAGATATATACTGGATAACATTAGATGTGACCTACGAATATGGACTTTCTAATGCGCACAAGTATGATGATTCTAAGTATAATTGGTTAACTTTTACTGCAGGATTTTTCTTCTAAAACTTTAACGTGCGTTAAAGTTAATTCTCTTGCAAGAAGTTAAGATCAAGATCTACCGTTCTATCTTCATTAGTTCTACTTCAAGAGAAGTAGGCAATCCAAGAAGGATTTCACTGACTAATTTCCCAGTTCCAGGTCCTAAGCTCATGCCCATCATTCCATGTCCGGTTGCAACTGTCAAGTTATTCAACTGACTAGACCTTCCCACATACGGAACACCGTCAAAACTCAAAGGCCTATATCCTGTCCATATTTGTTGCTGATCTGCTGGCAGAGATGTCTTGATCTCAGGAAAATATCTTGGAACTGCATCTAAAAAACCTTGCACTCTTTTCTTGTTAATACCAGTAGAAATTCCACTAATCTCAAGTGTCCCCGTAATTCTTAAGTCACTCGCCATAGGAGTAATCGCAACTTTTTCATCTGTAAGGATGGAAGGAATAGAGGGTTTTAGGTCAATGTTTTTCTGCGTAATTGAATATCCTTTTCCATCTTCTAAAAGTAATTTAACACCTAATTGCTTTAAGATTTTCCAAGACCATGTTCCAGCTGTAACCACTAGTTGATCAATGCTTCGTATTCCACCGTTATCTAATCTGATTTCCTTTACCTTATTATTTTGAACTACACCGCCGACGACTCGGTCCTGAATAAAGGTAACACCCTTGCTTTTCAACAGGCTAATCATTTCACTCATGAAACGATTAGAATATAAATGCGCATCTCCTGGATAATAAACTCCACCTAATACCTCTATCTCTACATTTGGATTCAATGCTTGAACACCTTGCTGATCCAAAATCTCTACTTTTAACCCAAGCTGTTCAGCATGTTCGGCGATTTCAACCTCTTCATTTTTGCTCTTTTCGTTCTTATAGAGCATCAGAAGTCCTTGTTCCTTGAAATCAAACTCAAGCTGTTCTTCCTTATAGATTTTCTTATATTCTTGCTTACTTAGCTCGTTATATTGCCAAATCAGTTTTTGACTATTTTCAACATGTGCCGTATTACAAGATTTATTAAACCTCCACAACCATTGTAAGAGTCGGAGGTCCATTCTAGGTCTTATGTAGAAAGGACTGGAGGAATCAAACATCCACTTCATCCCTTTCGCTATAATCCCAGGAGAAGCCATCGGCATAAAATGCGAAGGCACAACCATCCCCGCATTTCCATAGGAAGTCCCTGCATCACTGAAGGTTGGATCTATGATTTCAATTTCAAAACCTGACTTTTGTAGGTAGAAAGCGGAACAAATCCCATTCACTCCTCCGCCAATAATTGTTACTTTTTTGCTCATATCAATTAAAAACCTATACTACCTGAAATCCATAAGCATAAGGATCATCTTCGTCATCAATTAATATGGTATTGTACCCTGTTATGCGAGCCCAACCTTCTATTCCTGGATAGATTGCTTCGTAAGGACCACATTTTGTCCTACCTTCTATCGTTCCTATAAATTTACTCCCGATAATACTCTCATGAATAAAATGATCGCCTTCGGAAAGTTTACCTTTTGCAGCCCACTGAGCCATTCTTGCACTCGTTCCTGTTCCACACGGTGAGCGATCTATCGCTTTATCTCCATAAAACACTGCATTCCTTGCTGTAGATTCTGAATCTAATGTATCACCAGTCCACAGCAAATGACTTAATCCATTAATCTTAGGATCTTCCGGATGAAGGAATTCGTATTTCTCATTGAGTCTTTGTCTAATAATCGGGCTCCATCTAATTAAGTCTCCTGCCGTATAATCTTGAATACCTGAAAAGTTTTCATGCGGGTCTACAATGGCATAAAAATTTCCACCATAAGCCACATCTACCTTTAATGTTCCTAGATCTGGACATTCGACGACTAAATTTTCCTTGTACAGAAAGGATGCTACATTGACCAACTTCACTGACTTCACCTTTCCACCTTCTTCGCGGTACGTAATTTTTACTAATCCAGCGGGAGTTTCAATATTGAGCTTTCCCTTAACTTTAGGAATCACAAGTCCTTCTTCTATTGCAATCGTAACTGTCCCAATGGTGCCGTGACCACACATCGGCAGGCAACCTGAAGTTTCAATAAATAGAACAGCAATATCATTCGCTGGATCAGATGGTGGATACAAGATACTTCCAGACATCATATCGTGTCCTCTCGGTTCAAACATTAATCCCTTCCGTATCCAATCAAATTCCTTCAGAAAATGCATTCGCTTTTCGCCCATATTCTGCCCTTCTAAAAGAGGACCACCTCCAGCAACTAATCGGACTGGATTTCCGCAAGTGTGAGCATCAACACAAAAGAACTTCTTTTTCATTATTTATATTCACCATTTTCTAATCTCCGAATACCAAGTGGATTTGCTTCTTTCAATGCATCTGGCAGCAATTCATCTGGAAATCCTTGGTAACATACAGGTCTCACAAATCTATAAATGGCATTACCACCTACGGATGTAAATCGCGGATCCGTAGTTGCTGGAAAAGGTCCTCCATGATTCATCGCTTCGCATACAGCGACACCAGTTGGCATGCCATTAATTATTATTCTTCCTACTTTGCTCGCAGCTATTTCCAATAAATCATTGGCTTTAATTATCTCATCTGCTTCGCCAATAATAGAAGCAGTTAACTGACCTTCCATTTGAGAAGCTACCTCCTTCATTTCACTTTGATTTTCACAAACCACCATAATCGTAAAAGGGCCAAAAACCTCTTGGCTTAGTTTTGGATTTTTGCTATAATCAGCATAACTAACCTCTAGTAGGCACGGGTGTGCACTAAGAGACGCTTTATCATCATCGATCTCAATGTATTTAATCTTCACCCCGCTTTCCTGAGATTTAGAATACTTCGCTTTATTATAATTAGCATGAATACCTTTGTTCAGCATGGTAGCAGCTTGCAGTCTGCTGAACGCATCAACTAATTGATCTGAAAATGCAGTTAGAAATTCATTTCGTTCAACAACAATAATTCCAGGGTTAGTACAAAATTGACCTGCACCTAGATTTACTGAAGAAGCAATTGCTTCAGCCCACGAAGTTGTTTTTTTCTCCATCGCTTGAGGCAAAACAAAAATCGGATTCACGCTCCCCATTTCAGAAAAAACAGGTATAGGGTGAGGTCTTGACTGCGCTAAATCATACAGTGCTTTTCCTCCTCCATAAGATCCTGTAAATGCAACAGCTTGCACATCTGGATGCTTCACTAGATAACTTCCAAGTTCATATCCAGCACCATTTAAGGATGAGAATACACCATCTGGAAGTCCACATTCTATCGCTGCCGCCATGATACATTCTGCTACTAAATTGTTAGTTCCTAGGTGTGACTCATGCGCCTTAACAATAACCGGACATCCAGATGCTAATGCTGAAGCAGTATCACCACCTGCAGTAGAAAATGCTAGTGGAAAATTACTTGCTGTGAAAACAACAACAGGGCCTAGCGGTTGTAAGCACTGACGAATATCTACATCACCTCGATCTACAATAGCATTCACCCATGATCCTTCTTCTATTTTATCTGCGAAAAATCGAAGTTGACCACAAGTCCTTCCTCGCTCTCCAGTAACACGACCTTCAGGAAGGCCACTTTCTGCAACAACTCTATCTATAAGTTTCGAAGAAAGCTTTTCAATATTATCAGCAATAGTCCTCAAGAATAAGGCTTTCTTTGAACTTGGCAAGTTCGCATATTCACGAGCAACAGCTTTCGCTTTTTGAATTGCCTCATCAGCCTCTTCAGTTGTTGCTACGTGAAATTCACCTTCTAACTGTTCTTGGTTTTTTGGATTAGACGCTTGAATGGTTTTATCATTTAGCGCGCTAATTTTTTTTCCGATAATATTATATCCGATCATTAATTTAAGTTGGGGTTGTTAAAAAATACCTCATAAATCATATCAATTCATGAAGCTACATACACCTTAAAGATCGAGATATTTGGGTAATTCTGGTCTCGTTTTGAGACTTTTTTCAATAATATCTATTACCCTTTGTCTTTCAGCACCTTGCAAAACCATCCTTGGTGCTCGCACATTTTCGTTCCCCAGTCCCGTGTATTGTTCGGCCAATTTTATATTCTGAACCAATTGAGGATTAATATCTAATTCTAATAATGGCATGAACCATCTGTAGATATTGATTGCTTCTTGGACTCTACCAGCTTTCACTAAATAATAAATCGCACATGTTTCTCTTGGGAATGCAGCAACAAGTCCAGCTAACCATCCATCAGCTCCTAATAACATACTTTCTAATGCCAATGTATCCACCCCACATAGCACTTTTAATCTATCTCCAAATCTATTTCTGATTCTAGTGATATTCGTTGTGTCACGAGTACTTTCTTTAACCGCCTTGATGTTTTCTTGCTTCACCAACCTTTCGAAGATATCTAATGTTACTTCTATTTTGTAATCTACAGGATTATTATAAACCAATATTGGCAAGTCGGTATTCTTAGCAATTGTTTCGAACCAAACAGTTGTTTCCTCATCTGTAGATTTATACATCATCGGAGGTAGAACCATCAGGCCATCCGCACCGTTATCTTGAGCAAGTCTCGCAAGACTAATTGCATCTTTGGTGCTACTTTCTGCAATATTTACAATGACTGGAATAGCTCCATTCACGAATGATTTCGTTTCGTTAAGTAAAATCATTCTTTCTTCATGAGTGATCGTACTTGACTCTCCTAGTGATCCACCGATAACTAATCCATTAATACCAGCCTCAACTTGAGCTTTTGTATTATTATTAAAAGCATCTATATCTAGAGATAAATCTTCTTTGAATTTTGTTGTGATCGCTGGAATCACACCTTCCCATTTAACCATAGTTTTTTTTACAAATTTATAGGTAATGATCAAATAGAAGTATTCAATAATTGACTATTTCTTTGCATATTTTACCCTTATAACCATATTTTTTCACAATCTTTAGTGCAAATATGCAAACATGAAGGTTCTGCCATTTACTATTCCGAAAGTAAAAAAAGCGTCTTTTGTGATTCTTGAAGAAAAATTAGAGCAGTTCTACCCACATCTTCATCGACATCAAGAGATTCAAATATGTTGGATTAAAAAAGGGAAAGGAACCCTAATTGTACAAGCAGATATATTTCCATTTGTTCAGGACGATGTTTTCATCATTGCTTCTAATAGGGCTCATTTATTTAAAAATGAAAACTTGAAAGGTGTGGAGACTTTAAGTCTGTTCTTCAGTCCAGATCCGAATACTAATTTATTAATGAGTCTTCCTGAACTCGAAGACATCATGCTGTATTTCCAGGGAATTTCCTCATGCAACAAACTCGACAAAAGTGTAATTGCATTTCTAGAAGAGCTACAAAATAAGGACTCATTGAACGGATTACAATTGTTTATTTCATTACTTAATAGTTTAGATGGGAAATTACCTATGGAAAATATTTCATCAGAGATCTATTCAGAAAAGTCAGAACATAAAATGAAAGTAATCATGGAGTACACTATGAAACATCTTCATCAAGAAATAGAAATTAAAAAGATCGCCGATCAAATCAATTATACGCCAGAATCATTCTGTAGATTTTTCAGAAAACGCACTGGAAGAACCTATATTAATTATCTAAATGAATTAAGAATTACCGCTTCATGTCACCAAATCATTAATCAAGAGGTGACTGATATTAGAAAAATCGCATTTGATTCCGGATTTAATAATGTCAGCCATTTCAATAGGGTTTTCAAGCATTGGAAGGGATGTTCTCCTCTCCAATTTAGAAAAGCATATTATTTAAATTTCAAATAGTCCAATAATACTGCTATATTTCACTTTTAATTTGTGATTTGAAACATTTACAGAGAAATATTAAGCAGGAATGCAATCCAGTAGTGGATATCTTTGAAAAACACTACAATACTTTAATTTTCTTCGGAAGAAACTTAGGGGCAGATAAGGTATTGATAGAAGATTGCATTCAAGATCTATTTTTAAAATTCTGTGAAAATGAGTCCTTAATTCTAGGAGCTCACAATCCTCAAGCTTACTTAAAGTCCTCATTGCGCAGAGAATTGCTCAAGAAAATGGATAAAAAAGTAACACACTTAGACGCATCGGCAAATGTATTAGAAATATCAGTTCCTTCTTATGAAGAGTTGCTGATTAACCAACAAAGTTCACTTCAAGAATCATTAAGTGTTAAAGAAGCACTTTCTCAATTGTCTAAAAGTCAGAAGACGATCATGACTATGCGATTCTATCGTTCTATGTCATATGAAGATATCGCTGCTAAACTTGGCATTACTAAGAGAACGGTCTACAATCAAGTTCATGATGCCATGAAAAAAATGAAGGCTAATTTTAGCTAACCACTCGCTACATTGACAATTATCTAATAATTTTTCATAAAAAATATTCTTCGCTCACTATCTCTTATTCAAAATTTAAGAAACGACATAAAATAAAAATGTGACACCTCTATCTTATGAAAAGATAAAAAGTGTCACAGTTATATTATATAATGAGTAGATAAAGTATGTTATCGACAGAAATCTTAAGTCAGCCGCATCGCACTTATGAAATTACAAATCTACAAGTATCAACATCATTAACCTACCTTAGACATGCGTTACTTTAAGCATGTTCGTTCTACCTTTCTCTCTTAAAGGCATCGTTCCTGTATTTACGAGAACATCACCCTTCTTAACAGTACGATTTTCTTTAAGAATATTGCTTAAGTCTTCGATTGTTTCATCGGTTGTTGTGAACTTGTCATAGTAGAACGTTTTCACTCCCCACACTAAATTCAATGTATTAAGGATTTTCTCTTTTGCTGAGAAAATAAATATTTTACTCGCGGGTCTATAACTTGAAATCTTAAAAGCAGTATAACCAGAAATTGTTAACCCAACGATTCCTGATGCTCCTAGGTCTTCAGCCACTTTGGCTGCATTCAAACAAATGGTATCAGAAAAGAATGTTTCTGACTCTGGATTAGGTTTCGGTCTCTTTCCAGTCCATTCATAATTCTTTTCTGCTTCCGTGATAATCTTATTCATTGCTTCTACTACTAATGCAGGGTGTGCGCCCACAGAAGTTTCACCACTTAACATTACAGCGTCCGTTCCATCTAAGACTGCATTCGCAACATCTAGGATTTCAGCTCGTGTAGGATTAGGATTCTTAATCATACTGTCCATCATTTGGGTCGCTGTAATTACTGGCTTACCTTTTTTGATACACTTATTAATAATCATTTTCTGGAGTGCAGGCAATTTTTCCATAGCAACTTCTATCCCTAGGTCTCCCCTTGCAATCATGATCGCATCCGAAGCCTTGATAATTTTGTCTATATTTTCAATAGCTTCCGGTTTCTCAATCTTAGAAATAAGCTTAGCAGAAAAACCTTTTTTATCTATTATACCTCTTAATTGCTTTACATCAGCAGCTTTCCTAACAAAAGATAAAGCTATCCAATCTACAGCATCTTGGGTACATATATAATCAAGGTCTATTAAATCCTTCTCAGTAAGACATGGAATCGAAACACTAGTTTCTGGTAAGTTAACTCCTTTATTAGAAGAAAGTCGTGAACCATAAAGCACTTTCATTTTAACGGAATCCACTCTATTGCTTTCCACTACTTCCATAATCACATTACCATCATCCAGCAAAATCCTTTCTCCAGGATTCGCATCTATAGGAAATGTCTTGTAACTAATAGAAACTCTTTCGCTATTTCCGAGTACATTTTCATTGACGAATAAAATTTCATCTCCTTTTTTAATAGGGAATCCATCATTTTCTATTTTTCCAATTCTAATTTTCGGTCCTTGCAAATCAGCTAGAATACTGACATGTATATTATACTTCTCTCTGATTTCTACTATTCGGTCTATAACTTCTTTATGTTGTTCATGTGTACCATGTGAAAAATTAAGTCTGAAGACATCTACGCCCGCTTTTATTAATTTCTTAAGCATTTCGGGACTGCTACAAGCGGGTCCTACTGTTGCTACAATCTTTGTATTTTGATGATCTGTTATCTTCATATTGTCAAATATTATATTGTGATCGGCCTAATTATTATCTTTTTAGGTTGCCTTTAAATAAAAATATCCTAAAAAGAATTACTGCAATAATCGGGTAAAAATAGGTTTCTTATTTTAAAAATATAATAAAAAGATACAAAATGGAACTATGTTATGTGAATTGCGGGTTAAATTTTCCGAACAATTTTATGGATTGCAGGAATAAAGCGTTAATTTTGCAATCTAAATTTAAAAGATTTTAAATCATGTCAGAAATTGCAGACAAAGTAAAAAAGATAATCGTTGATAAATTAGGAGTTGACGAATCTGAAGTTACACCTGAAGCTAGTTTTACAAATGATCTGGGAGCAGATTCATTAGATACTGTAGAACTTATTATGGAATTCGAAAAGGAATTTGATATTTCTATTCCAGATGAACAAGCAGAACACATTCAAACTGTGGGCAATGCTATCGAATATTTGGAGTCTCAGCAGTAATATTTTGAGGTAAAACCTCACTTTGATATCCACAAATGTTATAATTAATGTTTGTGGATATTTTTTTTCCTTTATTTTTAGGTCAATATTTAACTTATGAGGAGAGTAGTAGTAACTGGAATAGGAGCATTAACTCCTATCGGAAATACAGCAGAAGAATATAAAAAGGCGTTATTCGAAGGTAAAAGCGGTGCGGATTTTATTACGCATTTTGATACCGAGCACTTTAAAACAAAATTTGCTTGTGAGGTCAAAAACTTTAATCCTGAGGATCACTTTCATAAAAGAGAGGTTCGTAGACTAGATCCATTTTCACAATTTGCATTAGTTGCAGCTGAGGAAGCGATGAAAGATAGCGGGTTAGATCTTGAGAAAATTGACTTGGATCGTGCTGGAGTTATCTGGGGAAGTGGTATCGGAGGATTCCACACTATAGAAGAAGACATTACAGAAGCAGCCCTCGCGAAACCAGGACATAGATACAGTCCATTTCTTATTCCTAAGTTGATCTCTGATATTGCACCAGGACATATTTCTATTAAATATGGATTTAGAGGAATAAACTATGCGACCGTTTCTGCATGTGCCTCTTCATCACATTCTATTGCCAATTCAGCAGATTATATTAAGCTAGGAAAAGCAGATATTATCATTGCTGGTGGATCAGAAGCTGGTATTGTTAAAGCTGGTGTAGGTGGTTTTTCTTCCTTAAAAGCTTTATCTGAAAGAAATGATTCTCCACAAACTGCCTCTAGACCATTTGACAAAGATCGAGATGGTTTTGTCTTAGGAGAAGGAGCAGGTGCCTTAATATTAGAAGAATACGAACATGCGAAAGCAAGAGGAGCAAAAATATATGCAGAAATAGCTGGTTCAGCAATGACTGCAGATGCTTATCACATTACTGCACCACATCCTGAAGGCTTAGCCGTTACTAAAGTAATGGAGTTAGCATTAGCAGATGCTGATGTAACTAAAGATGATATAGATTATATCAATGTTCACGGAACATCTACTCCATTAGGAGATATCGCCGAAATCAAGGCGATCCAGAACGTGTTTGGTGAATCAGCATATGATTTAAATATCAGCTCTACTAAGTCAATGACGGGTCATTTACTAGGAGCTGCAGGAGCAATAGAAGCCTTAGCATGTATCTTTGCTATTCAAGAAGGTTTAATTCCTCCTACTATAAATCATTTTACCGATGACCCAGAAATTGATCCTAAATTAAACTTGACTTTCAATAAGACGCAAAAAAGAACTGTAAATAATGTAATTTGCAACACTTTTGGTTTTGGAGGGCATAATACTTCGATCGTGATTAAAAAAATAAGCTAAATAGATTTTGGGTTATCTTAGAAAATTCTTCAATTATTACCTTTCTCCTGAAAAGGAGTTGGCTCGTAAAATAAAATCTGTAGTTGGATTTACTCCATCCAGATTGAAAATTTTCAAGTTAGCATTTTATCATAAGTCTATGAATGATAAAACGGCTAGTGATTTCAATAATGAAAGACTAGAGTATCTAGGTGATGCCATTTTATCAACCGTAGTCGCAGAATACCTATTCAAGAAATATCCAAACAAGGCTGAAGGTTTCCTAACAAAGATGCGATCTAAAATTGTGAAGCGGAAAACGCTTAATGAGATTGCAGATAAAATGGGTATCGATATGATTCTTACCGATTACTCTCAAGGAAATCTTTCGAAGTCTATGCTAGGAAATGCCTTTGAAGCTTTAATAGGTGCAATCTATGTGGAATACGGATACAATACTACTAGAGACTATATCGTCCGCCATGTACTTCGTAAGTATCTAGACATTCATGAATTAGAATCCACTGATGACAACTACAAATCTCAATTATTAGAGTTCTGTCAGAAAACTGGAAAAGAGGTAGACTATAAGGTGCTTTCTAAATTTAAGCATGAAAAAAGAGACCGATTTAGAATTGCAGTTCTTATAGATGGCAAGGAAACGGCAGAAGCGGAAGACTTCAATAAAAAATCAGCAGAGCAATCTGCATCGAAAGTAGCCTTAAAAATTATCTCTGCCAGAGAACCAAAGGCAGAATCCGCTGTTAATCCATAGGACTTGATATTTAATATAACTTTTCATTTTTCTATTTCATTTCCGTTTACATTTGACATTAAACTACCTTAATGGATTCATTAACACAAATTGTTTTAGGTGCAGCTGTAGGAGAAGTTGTGGCAGGAAAAAAACTAGGCAACAGAGCTATGCTTTGGGGAGCTGTAGCAGGGACCATTCCTGATCTAGATGTTATTATAGGATCCTTATTTATGAATGAGTTGGATTCATTAGCCTTCCATCGAGGTTTCATGCACTCTTTTACTTTCGCCATATTATTTTCGGTGCTCATTAGTTTCATTGTCCATCGACTCTATTCATCAGGATATTACCAACAAAAAGGGCACAAAATATCAGCAATGGTAGGTGCTGGATTGATGATGATATTCATGGCGGGTATTCTTAACGCACTTCCATTTATCATTACAGGAGGGGTTAACATTATCGTGTTACTCATTAGTGTTGTCCTTCTGGGCTACTTTTTCTATCGGTTATGGACAAAGTATTATATGAAAAATCCAATGGAAAATGTAGAAATGGATGTTAAGCATTGGTATTTATTCTTTTTCCTAACAATTGTTACCCATCCTATCTTAGATTGCTTTACGACATACGGAACTCAAGTATTCCAACCCTTCTCTGATTACAGAGTAGCGTGGAATAACATTTCTGTTTTCGATCCATTATATACTGCTCCATTTTTAATCTTACTGTTGATCGCTGCCTTTTTGAAAAAAGGAAAGAAGGCCAGACTTTGGTTTACAGTTGCGGGACTTAGTATCAGTTCACTTTATATGATGTGGACCTTTTGGAATAAGGCAGAGGTAAATGATGTATTCGAAGATTCTTTAGCCAAAGAAGGAATCGTTTATGAAAGGTACATTACCACTCCGACTATTGCCAATAACCTTTTGTGGAATTGCGTAGCTAAGGGCGACGAATACTTTTATACTGGATTTTATTCTGTTCTAGATAAAGAGCCTATCGTAAAAGATATCTTAAAGATTCCGATTAATAAATCAGTGATCAAAGGTTATGACGGTGACGAAACAGTGCTGACTTTAGATTGGTTTAGTGATGGATATAACAGTTATCAAGGTTTAGATAACGGTGGGATTCAAGTAAACGACTTGCGATTTGGACGATTTACTGTGGATAATGAAGACACGGATAATTTTGTATTCAAATTTCAATTACAGCCTGATTCAGAAGGCGCTCTTAAAATGACGAGTAGCGCTGGAGGCCCGCCCGACAATCCAGATGGTTGGGTAAAGGAGTTGCTAGATAGAATGATGGGGGAGTGAGTGTTGCGAAGAATGAACGAACGATCCGTAGGATGAACGAACGATCCGTAGGAATTTTAGCAGAGCTAAAATAGTGAGAGAACCAGCGGCACACCCGCTGGATGGGAAGCCAGAGGCATAATAGGCTTTGAACCCGAGGCAAATCCGAGGGATGGGAAGCCAGCGGCATTTTAGTGAGAGAACCCGAGGGATGGGAGGCTAATACATACTGATAAATAAAGCATTTATTTCTGATGACAGCGCTTTTCACAGCGATGTTATCAATGTTACTCAGAATAACACATGATCATTTGATAGGCTGACTAGAGGTCAAGCTATCAGAGCATTCCTCTTTCTGATGACAGCGCTTTTTCCAGCGATGTTATCAATGTTCCACAGAATAGCCCATGATCATTTGATAGGCTGACGGGAGGTCAGGCTTTCAGAGCATTCAACTTTCTGATGACAGCGCTTTTCCCAGCGATGTTATCAATATTACTCAGAATAACCCATGATCATTTGATAGGCTGACGGGAGGTCAGACCATCAAAGCAGCCGAAAAAAGAAAGATCAACCATTTTCTCAAAAATTTGCATCTACTATTTATATCAGCTTTTCGTTATAAAATAAGATAGAATTACGAATGCATTACATTGAGGCACTTCCTGACAACATTTTTACGAACCATATAGAAAGTTATTGGCAAATTAAAACTGTGAATTCTGATACTCAAGAAATCGAGCTTCTCTTGCCTACCTGCACATTTAATATCATTTTTTCTGAACGACCTTGCCTTGTTAAATCAAAAGCAAATGTTCATTGGAAACACTTAAAACCAGGTGGTACATTTTTCGGTCAGACGAATAGTAGTATTATTATAAAATCAAAACACCCTATCAATCTTCTTGGAATAAGATTCAAACCATTTGCCTTTTCAAAGAAAATTCAACAACCAGCATATCTTCTTAACGACGATTTTATAGCACTAAAGGAATGGTTCCCCTTAAAATCGCAGATGGTGTCTCTGATTGAGAAAATTAACATGAAGGACGATCATGAAACACTTTTCAAGCAATTTGATGAATTAATGTTTATCTTTTTTAAAGATTCACTCAGAGTAGATGAGAAATTAAGAGCACAATTAAATTTTATAATGGACCGAAAGGGAGCTATGAAGATTAGTGAGCTCTTTTCTGAATTTGGAGTAAGTAAGGTGACGCTGAGAAACCATTTTATCAATAAAGTAGGACTCACACCTAAGAAAGTTTCCCAAATATGGAGGATGAATTATGTGCTTCAATTAAAAGCAGAAAATCCACAATTGAGCCTCACTGAGATGAGCTTGCAGGCAGGATTTTACGATCAAGCCCACTTTATTAAAGATTTCAAACAGATCTTCTCTTTAACTCCACGTAAATTTTTCAATGAAAAGCCAGAAATATTCAAACTTGCTCATCATAACATTTCAAGAAGGTTCAGCAACCAGTATGATCCCAAATAAGCAAGCTTAACTTTTTTACAATTATTTAGGCATTTAATAATTTACATTTGAGGAACTAATATTAAATCCGAAATGAAATTAATTATCAAAATCTTACTCGTAATTAGCATACTAGTTCTTCATATAGAATCTTATAATTCACAGACAAATACACTTAATAAAGCATACAAAGAAGCTGCCATAGATAGGCTTAATGAATTAATGAATGACTATTATGTATTTCCAGAAGTAGCTAAGAAAACAGCAACTTTTCTAACAAATCAATTCGAAGAAGGTCACTTTGATAAATTTAATGACCTGGATAGTTTTGCAGATGCATTAACCGAATCAGTTCAAAAGATCAACAAGGATAAACATATGAGGATAAGAAAAAATAGACCATATATAGCTCAAGAAAATTCTCCAGAAAGGATGATCGAAGAAAGAGTAGAGCTTTTGAATAGATCAAGGATGGGGAATTTGGGAATCCGAACTGTTGAAATTTTAGATGGGAACATTGGATATCTTGACTTGAGAGGTTTTGCAGGATTGGAACGTGGGAAATCAAAAGTTGACAGTTATATGAAACTGATGGCAGAGACAGATGCAGTAATTATTGACCTAAGTAAAAATGGAGGAGGAAGTCCTGAGATGGTACAATATCTATGTAGTTACTTTTTTGACAAACACATACACTTGAATAGTCTTTATTATAGGGAAGGAGATGTAACTCGGGAATATTGGACTCTTGATAAAGTGGGAGGAAAGAAAATGCCAGAAGTACCTTTGTTTGTAATTACCAGTGAAAGGACTTTTTCAGCAGCTGAGGAATTTTCTTACAATATGCAGACGCAAAAAAGAGCTACTTTAATTGGGCAAACCTCAGGAGGAGGTGCAAACCCAGGAGGCACCCAACTAATTAATGATGATCTAGGTGTATTTATTCCTACGGGCCGGGCGATTAACCCTATTACGAAAACTAATTGGGAAGGTGTTGGAGTTATACCAGAAATCAAATCAGAAATCGAAAATGCAAAAGAAAAAGCTCATGAATTGGCCAAGATAGCAGCTGAAAAATATAGAAATGAGTCTAATAAAAAAATGACCGAAACGCTGAAACATCTATATGGAATGCTTGATGAATATACGCCTGAAAAATCTCATAAATTGATTTTAACTACTCTTGAAAAATGCGTCGAAAATCGATATCTAGAAGAATATAATATTAATAGTTTGGGTTACATGTATTTAATGGAATTTGAAAAAACAGACGTTGCTGAAGTCCTATTTTTGGCAAATACAAAATTATTCCCCGAATCTCCAAATGCCTACGACAGCTATGGCGAGGTTCTGTTAATAAAAGGAGACTTGGACACTTCATTGCTAAGTTATCAGCAAGCAGTTGATTTAGCTTCCAAGCAAGAAGATCGTGATCTCGAATTCTATCAAAAAAATTTAGATAAAGTCAAGAAAGAGATTAATAAAAGGTAGTAGATATAATGTGATAGGCATTTACTATCGTTCTGTGCAAAAGTTTTAACACAACTTTAGTAGTTTATTTCGAATCAAATGACGTTTCATTCTGTTAAATGAATGTAAAAAATAAATATTATGAGACTTTTAGCATTGATTCTATTATCTACATTGACATTAACCTCAATGAATGCACAGATTAATCTTAGCAAACTCGTAGACAAAGGGAAGAAAGTATTAGCAGGAGAAAATCCACTATCGAAGGATGAAGTAGCTAACGGATTAAAAGAAGCATTGGATAACGGAATCGAAGAAGCTGTTTCTAAATTATCTGCTGAAGATGGCTACTTAGCCTCAGCCTATAAAATTCAGATTCCAGAAGAAGCACAAAAAGTTATTGGCAAACTAAAAATGGTACCCGGCTTCGAAAACATCGAACAAGAATTAATTCTAAAGATGAATAAAGCAGCAGAACTCGCTGCTAAGAAAGCCACACCAATTTTTGTCGATGCTGTGAAATCAATCAGCTTCGATGATGCTATGAATATACTGCAAGGAGAAGATGACGCAGCAACTGTCTATCTTAAAGGAAAAAGCAAGCAATCACTATACAAGGAATTTATGCCTGTAATCGTTTCTGCTTTAGATGAAGTGAATGCTAGAACTTACTGGAAAACTGCAGTCGACGCTTATAACAAAATCCCATTTGTCAAAAAAGTTAATCCTGAATTAGACGATCACGTTAACAACAAAGCACTTGACGGTCTATTTTCATTGATCGCAGTGAAGGAGGAAGGTATTAGAAATGACATCGATCAAAGAAGCTCCGATTTACTGAAAAAAGTATTCGGCCAGCAAGATTAACATCATGTTTTTGAGATCTTAATGAGCTTGAATTATGAGGTCGTTTTGAACTAATTGAGCTCTAGATCAAAATGTGTACGGTTTTTGATATATGAAGAGTATGAAGATTTATATTTTTTCCATAGTAACTATGCTTCTGTTGTTTTCATGCGGGACTGATCAGGAAGAAATTCCCAATGTAAGTGATATCGATGGTTCATTTAATTTATATCGAATAGAGCAAGATATCATGAGTGCGGACACCAATAATCTGCAAGAAGTTTTTCTTCAACATCCTGCATTCATGGAAATCTACCTGAATAACATCATGGGTTTCACTCAGAATCAGGAAGAGAATATTACAGGATTTATAACCGATAGTAACATTAATTTACTGTACCAGGCAACTCAGATCCAGTATGGAGATTTCTCTAGCCTAACTAAAGACTTCGAAGAAGCATTTCAATTTTATAAGTATTACTTTCCAGAACGCGATGTACCTGATTTATATACTTTTATTTCTGAATATGGCATTCAGAGATTTGTCTTTTCTGATGAAGATGGCAAGGATGCTTTAGGAATAGGTTTAGATCTTTTCCTAGGTGGCGATTATCCATATGCACAGTTTATCCCTAACAATCCAGCTTTCTCTCAATATTTAATCAGAAGATTCGACAAGACACATCTCGTAAAGAGAAGTATCGGAGCGTTAGTAGAGGATATTCTCGGTGAAAATACTGGAAACAATCTGCTAGAAAAAATGATTCACAATGGTAAGAAATTATATATTCTAGATCGTTTGCTACCAACGACTCCAGATTCCGTTATCATCGAATATACGACTGATCAAATGTCTTGGGTAGAAGATAATCAAGTAGAAATGTGGGCTTACTTATTAAAAGAAGATCTCTTTTATGAGTCAGATATTAATAAAATCAATAAATTAGTCAATCCTTCGCCAAATTCACCTGGTATGCCTAACGAAGCACCAGGAAGAACGGCCAACTATTTAGGATGGAAAATTGTGGATGCCTTCATGAAAAGGCAATCCAATTACTTTATCCAAGATTTAGTAAATGAGAAGGATGCGCAGAAAATATTGAATGAATCAAAATTTAAACCAAGAAAATAACATGGGAAAAAGAGCAATACCATTAGTTGACCTTGAAAAATTTACCAAAGGAAGTGAAGCAGATAGAACTGCTTTCGTTGCTGAATTAGGTTCTGCATTTCACGAAGTTGGATTTGTGGGAGTTATTAATCATGGCATTCCTAAGGATTTAGTGGATGATTTTTACAAAGCTTCTAAAGCTTTTTTCTCCCTACCTGTCGAGACGAAGAGATCATATGAGATTAAGGATATGGCTGGTCAGCGAGGTTATACTTCATTCGGAAAAGAACATGCTAAACAGTCTCAGGTTGCGGATTTGAAAGAGTTTTTTCAGATAGGTCAATTTGTGAGTAAGGACGACCCAAGAAAGCCAGAGTATCCAGATAATCCTGATGTGAAAGAAGTAGAAGGTTTTTATGAATTAGGAAAGGGGCTTTACAAAGCATTCGAAAAATCAGGTGGTGCTCTACTAAGAGCAATTGCTATACATCTAGGACTTGATGAAAATTATTTTGATCCTAAGATTACGAAGGGTAATAGCATTTTAAGAGCGATCCATTATCCGCCGATTACCGAAGAGCCTAAAAATGCGATAAGAGCAGAGCAACATGAAGACATTAATTTGATAACATTGTTAGTGGGAGCTTCAGCAGGAGGGCTGCAGGTTCTAAATGCGCAGAAAGAATGGCTCGATGTTGTGCCTGGAGAAGGTGAAATCGTAATTAATGTGGGTGATATGTTACAGCGATTAACAAATAACTATTTAATTTCTACAACTCACAGAGTTGTTAACCCTCCGAAAGCTGAATGGCATAAACCGAGATTGTCTATTCCTTTCTTTTTGCATCCAGTAAGTGAAATGGATCTAACTTGTCTGCAGGATACGGTTACAGAGGAGAGACCACTAAACTATGAACCTATTACAGCAGGAGAATATTTAGACGAAAGACTAAGAGAAATAGGGTTAAAGAAGTAATTGAGACAAAACAAAAGCGAATTGGGGAATTAATACTTTGATATCCTTGTTTTTTCGTTGTAACTTTGATAAAAATAAAAAAGATGAATACCACACTATTAATATTTAATTTAGGAGCACCAGAAATAGTTCTGATCGTTTTAGTCGTTTTATTACTTTTCGGAGGAAAGAAAATTCCAGAATTAATGAAAGGATTAGGAAAAGGTATAAAGGAATTCAATAGTGCTAAAGCAAACATTGAATCTGAAATTAAGGAAAATATGAGAGAAATCGAGGAGCCTAAGAAAGAGCCAATATTAGAAAGAAAATCTAACAAAGATTAATTAGAAAGTCTAGACTTCTAGAAGAATATTTATAAAAGACCTTGCTAAGCAAGGTCTTTTATCGTTTTAGAGTCTGTTTTTTCTTAAAGTTTGGTTAAAGAATTAGTTTTTCCGCTACAGTAAAGCTATTTTTGCGTCCTTATAAAAAAGATATAATTTCGAATGAAGTATTCAAGTATAATAACAAAACTATTTTTCGCTGCAGCATTAGTATTTGCAGTAACATTTTCAGCATCGGCTCAGAAATTTGGCCATCTTAATTCAGCAGAATTAATGTCTGAATTGCCTTCTATAAAGAGTGCAGATTCTGAATTGCAAACTTATCAGCAGCAACTTGCTAAGATAGGTGAGGACTTGGTTACGGACTTCCAAAAGAATTATCAAGACTATCAAGCTAAAGTAAATACTGGGACTCTTTCTCAGATTCAAGCTCAAGAAATAGAAGCTTCTCTACAGCAAGAACAACAGTCTATTCAGGTATATCAGCAAGAAGTGCAGCGTAAAGTTACGGAGAAGAGAAAAGAGTTGTATGATCCTATTTTTGATAAAGTAAGAAATGTGATCGAGCAATACGGAAAAGATAATGGCTATACGATGATTTTCGATAGTGGTCTTGGAGCGATACTTTTCGAGTCTTCTGAAGATCTTACTGAAGCTGTTAGAGCGAAGTTATAATTAATATTCTTTGGGTATCGCTCTTGCATACCCTACCGCTTCCGCGGTTCATTCGTTTCAAGCACTGTCGTACTTGACTCTTTCAGAGTTAACGAATTCATTTTCGAGTCTTCTGAAGATCTTACTGAAGCTGTTAGAGCGAAATTATAATTAGCATTTAAGGGGTATCGCTCTTGCATACCCTCCCGCTTTCGCGGTTCATTCTAGATACAATTAGTTGAATAAATGGACTTGTAAACCTGTAGTGCAACGAAAGGACTACTAAGCCGTTTATGGGAGATATATGTGCTTTTTTCTGCGATAAAAAAGTACCAAAAAATCACCGCTCTGAAACCTAAGCTAAAATCAATGCGGCAACCCGCTGCAAATAAAACTCCTCCCTGCGGTCGTCTAACAGTTATTTGCATTTTCATCCGAGCTCATGCATTAATTTCTTAACGCTTATCTTTCAAGGCGATCTTTCTATTTGTGCCTACTTTGCTTAAGGTTGTGAACGCTTATATTTAAAGTTGGATTCTTCGAGGAAAGGTTGATAGCGAAGAAGTAGCAACGAAATTGTTTATGATAAACATTCATAGTGAATCGCTCTTGCATACCCTCCCGCTTTCGCGGCTGATTCTAGATACAATTAGTTGAATAAATGGACTGGTAAACCTGTAGTGCAACGAAAGGACCGCTAAGCCGTTTATGGGAGATATATGTCCTTTTTTCTGCAATAAAAAAGTACCAAAAAATCACCGCTCTGAAACCTAAGCTAAAATCAATGCGGCAACCCGCTGCAAATAAAACTCCTCCCTACGTTCGTCTAACAGTTATTTGCATTTTCTTCCTAGCTCATGCATTAATTTCTTAACGCTTATCTTTCAAGGCGATCTTTCTATTTGTGCCTACTTTGCTTAAGGTTGTGAACGCTTATATTTAAAGTTGGATACTTCGAGGAAAGGTTGATAGCGAAGAAGTAGCAACGGTTGAATAAATAGACTGGTAAACCTGTAGTGCAACGAAAGGACTACTAAGCCGTTTATGGGAGATATATGTCCTTTTTTCTGCAATAAAAAAGTACCAAAAAATCACCGCTCTGAAACCTAAGCTAAAATCAATGCGGCAACCCGCTGCAAATAAAACTCCTCCCTACGGTCGTCTAACAGTTATTTGCACTTTCTTCCTAGCTCATGCATTAATTTCTTAACGCTTATCTTTCAAGGCGCTCTTTCTATTTGTGCCTACTTTGCTTAAGGTTGTGATCGCCAATTGTTAAAGTTGGATACTTCGAGGAAAGATTGACAGAGAAGAAGTAGCAACGAAGTAGTTTATGATAAACATTTATGGGGTCGCTCTGGCATACCCTCCCGCTTTCGCGGTTCATTCTAGATACAATTATCTGAATAAATGGACTTGTAAACCTGTAGTGCAACGAAAGGACTGCTAAACCGTTTATGGAAGATTCATGTCCTTTTTTCTGCAATAAAAAAGTACCAAAAAATCACCGCTCTGAAACCTAAGCTAAAATTTCACCGTTAAGCTAATACATCAATTTCTTAACGCTTGATTAAGAATTAGGAATACATCGTAAAGGGATAATAACGGAGAAGCATTCTGCTTTTGTTATTTCCATGAAGAAAAGACTTAGCCTATTCTTCGTCCTTGAACCAACCAGAATACTTTACGTAGTTATCAGCCGTACGCGTGATATGAAATTGCATACTTTCTTCGTCGAGTTTTTTTAATCGCTTAGCAGGCACGCCACCATAGATGTAGCCCGATTCTAGATGAGAGTTCTCTAATACAACAGCACCAGCAGCAATAAGTACATTTTCTTCTACAACTGCCTTATCCATGATTATGGCTCCCATTCCTACTAGCACATTGTTCTTAATAGTACATCCATGGACCATGGCTTGGTGACCGATAGATACATTGTCACCTATAAATGTACCCGCCTTTTCATAGGTGCAATGAATTATTGCACCATCTTGAATATTTACTTTATTTCCAATTCTTATGCTGTTCACATCGCCGCGAATTACAGCATTATACCACACACTGCAATTCTCTCCCATTTCTACATCACCAATAATCCGAGAATTATCAGCGATAAAACAACTTTCAGGTACCTTAGGCGTAAAACCTCTAACGGAAATGATTTGACTCATGCTATTTAACAGCTTCTAATGTAAATCCTGCTTCTTTTAGCAAGTGAATCACACCTTGAGGACCTCCTAAGTGTCCTGCTCCTACTGCAAAAAAGGTTGTCCCCCCTTTCATCGCTTCTGAAATAACTGGAATCCAATTTTTATTTCTATTCGTTAAAAGTACATCTTCGTGTCCTTCTACTCCACTCTCTTCTTCCTTGAACATATCCTGCATGCCCTCTATATCCTGCTGCTTATAAATTTCGATCATCTTCTGCATACTTCCGTTACTTGCATCACCCATCTCAATCGTTTCTAGCAACATATCTGCTTGCTCTTCATAAGGAATACTATCGAAAACACTCATCTGGTATTCTATCGTTTCTAGACCACCAGTTTCTTTTTTCGCATCCTTCGCGATTTCGTAAAACTCCATTTCATATGACTTCGCTTTACCTGACTGAAGGTCACCAGGATCGATATCACCTGATGCAAAAACAGTAAGCAACATCGGCTTCATTCTTTCCATAAAAAATAATGGAATACCCATTTTCTCGAAATGATCTTTCACTTTCTTATACTCTTCTTCCGTATACAAATCTTTCAACGTTAGATCATCTTTCATGAAAGCTTGATTCAACAGTCCCATTTGTTTGCTGACATCATTCATTTCTTTCATGTCAATTTCGAAATACATCTTTTTCGATTTCCCAATTGCCTCAAGTGTTCCTTCTGGTAAAAAATACTCTTCCGAAGGTATTATATGAATAGTACCATATAGATATGAAGGTGATTCCACCCCATTTCCACTAATTTTCCATAAAAGTGCATTTTCTAATTTCTCATATGCAATGGCATTAGATTCAACAGTGCTTGTTTTCACTTCTTTATTGCTCTGACCTGCAGACTTCTTTGTCGTATTGCATGCGCCAATTGATAGCAAAATCATAACAATAACCCCTAAAAATAATTTATTCATATTTATTTACTTGTTCTTTGTTTTAATACTTCGTACATAATAACACCTGAAGCAACAGATACGTTCAATGAATCCGTCTCTCCTACTTGAGGAATTTTAAACTTCTCATCACATAATTGCAATAAATTACTACTGACACCATCTCCTTCAGAACCCATTATAATAGCACAAGGTTGATTAAAATTAATATCTGAAATGTAATGGTCTGTATTTAGATCTGTTGCAAATATCTGAAAACCTGAACTCCTCAAGTATTCTACTGTATTTGACAGGCTTTTTTCTCTGCAAATAGGTATTCTTAATATTGCGCCTGCTGAGGTCTTAAAAGCATCATGATTTATTCTAGCTGAATTCTTCTCCCCTATAACCATACCATGCACTCCGAAAACTTCCGCAGACCTTGCGATCGCTCCGAAATTCCGCACATCCGTAACGCCATCGAGGATCACAATTATTGGTGACTCTCCTTTTTCATAAAGATGAGGAATTAAGTTTTCGATGGTTTGGTACTCAACAAGAGATGCAAATGCAATGATGCCCTGATGATTCTTACGCGTTATTTTATCCAGCTTATGACTAGGCACATACTGGAGTGGAATATCTAGTTCTTTACACAACTTACGTACATCCTTCTCGAAAGGACCTCGAATAGTCTTGAGAATCAGAACCTTGTCTATTTCTTTATTGGCTTGAATAGCCTCAATTACAGGATTTCTACCAAAAATAATATCATCACTATCCGCCATTGTGCGAAAATAACAATTATTCTTCTTCTGTTATATTATCGATCGCTTTAGAAACACGGTCGCTAATAACTTTTCCAACCGCCTGAACTGAATCAACAGCATCTTCTGCAATATCACGTATTTTTTCACCTACACTTCTATCATCAACTTCTTCAGTCACTGCCTCAGGAGTACTTACCGTTTCGACACTTGGAATTACTGTTTTCTCTTCAACACTTTCCGTTGCTTTCTCTACTTTCTCAGTTACTGATTTTTCCACTTCACTAGAAGCTTCTGTACTCGCAAATTCCTCTCTTACTGGTTCTTTTGCACTAGCAGCACTGACCAAATCTTCGATATTTACCGGTGGAGTTACTACTTTCTCTTTTACGGTCGCTTCTACACCATCTCCCATTTTTTCTTTCAGGAGTTGATTTTTCTCTAGGATATCTTGCTTTACTTTTGCTTTTAATTCTGCTTCTTTAGCTTTTATTTTCTTGGACTCCTCGATTTTCGCAATCTTCTCTTTTTCATTGGCTATCTTCTGTTCGAGCATAACCTTTGTTTTATTCATTTCCGCAAGCTTCATTTCTTTAGAATTCACTCGCTCCTCGATCATTTTCATTTTCGCACCACGTAATTCTTTTTCAAGCTGCCCAAAAGTCCCTTCCGCTCTTTCGTTCTGAAACTTCATATCTTTCTTATCCCACTTAATGGAATTCTCCATTTTCTTAATTGCAGAGAGCAATCCTTTGTATCTATTCTCGATTCTTTCTAATGCGTTGTTTTGACCACCGCCATCTTTAGAACCATATTTTTTCTCTTTAATTTCTTTAAAAAGTCGATCTATTTTATTCCAAATTTCATTTCGATCTCCTTTCGATAATTTCTCATTTCTGAATTTGGTTTGAATAGACTTCATTTCATTCCAAAGCGGCTGTAAGCCTAAACCATCAGAAAGTTTCTTACTAATGGTATCTAACTTTTCATTAAAAACAGCTGCTCTTTCCTTAGATTCTTCCTTAAATTTCTCATCGAATTTTTTACGAAATCTTTTCAACTTATCGAAAAGCGCATTGGTTTCATCCTGTAATTCTTTAGAATGTTCACGGAACAGGTTTTTATCATAAACTTGTCCTTGCACTTTCTGCCAAAAATCTTTTAGCTCATCCCAGACATTTTTATCATAGACTTCAAGATTACTAACCTTTTCCTTAATTTCAGCTAGTTCACTTTGGTACAATTGGTATAATTTCGAAGACAAGACAACAAAATGCCATTCTGCTTTCGCACGATTCACAACATCCGATCTAGTAATCTTAATATTGTCTGGAAGTAGCGTTTCTGTGACAGAAAGCGGTCTATCTATAACGGTGTGATTTTCTGGAAAGACAACAGGATTGCCCACTCTCCATTCATTAATCATTTGGTTATAAAAATCTTCCTTAGCCTCTGATTCAGGGAACACATAGATTTTCACCATGTTCTCCGCTTCAATTAATTCAATTCCAACAAGAATTTTTTCATCTTTCTCGTTAGCTCCCCAAATAACAATTTTCGTTTTCATATCATATGTATTACAGAAAATCGTAGAGGACCTTAACCCACCAGACCTTCTTTTTTCAAGTATTGTACAATTTGTACTGCGTTCGTAGCTGCGCCTTTTCGCAAATTATCAGAAACTATCCACATATTCAAGGTGTTTTCCTGTGATTCGTCTCTTCTAAGTCTTCCAACAAAAACTTCGTCTTTATGTTTGGCATAAAGAGGCATTGGATAAACATTTTTCACAACATCATCTAATACAATAACGCCTTCTGTATTATTTAAGATGCTTTTTACTTCATTAATTTCAAAATCTTCGGCAAATTCAGCATTCACGGCCTCCGAATGTCCACCTTGCACTGGAACTCTTACTGCTGTTGCTGTTATCCGAATATCATCGTCCTTTAAAATTTTTCTCGTTTCATGGACCAATTTCATTTCTTCCTTAGTATAATCATTTTCAAGGAAAACATCACAATGTGGAATACAATTATCTAAAATTTTATAGTGATATGCCTTCTCATAGTCACCTGTTGCCCCTGCCAATTCTGATTCATACTGACCTACGGCTTTCATTCCCGTCCCAGTTATCGATTGGTAAGTAGAAATAACCAGCCTCTTTATTTTATATTTCTCGTGTAGCGGCGCTAAAGCCATCACCATCTGAATAGTAGAACAATTAGGGTTCGCAATGATGTAATCATCTTTCCCAATTGCACTAGCGTTAATTTCAGGAACGACAAGTTTTTTACTTGGATCCATTCTCCATGCAGAAGAATTATCTACAACTCTAGTTCCTACCTCTGCAAATTTAGGCGCCCATTCTAATGAAGCTGATCCTCCTGCAGAAAAAATAGCAACATCTGGACGCTCATTAACAGCATCTTGCATAGAGATAACTGTGTATTCCTTGCCCTTGAAACTAATTTTTTTTCCTACCGATCTTTCGGATGCAACCATTAAAATGTCACTATATTCTAATTTGGATTCTTCGATTACTTCTAACATTACTTGCCCTACCATTCCTGTTACTCCAACTACTGCTAATTTCATATGTTGTTTTTTAATAAAGATTTAGTAATTTTCCGTCTTTCTGATATTAGGTGCAAATATATACTCAATTTTAAATTTTTTCAAAAAATACTGCCTTGATTAGACACTTTATAATCATATGCATCCTTTCTTGCCAATGTCTTAATTTATTAGGTCAATTTTTAGACGATTTCAGCGATTCAGATTTGAATTCGAATCCAGTCTGGGAAGGTGACTTACAAGATTTCATGGTGAATGATGACGAAAAACTGCAATTAAGTGCTGCAGATGGCGATCAAAGCACGCTGTATACACAACTTAATTTTGCGGATACCATTCAATGGGATTTTGAAGCCCTGATGGATTTCTCACCTTCTACTAGTAATAGGTTAAGAATTTATTTAGCCATTGACCAGCTAAATATTGATCAAGCAAGTGGATATTTCATTGAAATCGGAGAAAATGGAGCTGCAGATGCTTTAAATTTTTACCATTTAGCAGAAGGAATTCCAGAACTTATTGCTTCAGGAGAGCTGGCTGCTTTAGGAAGCGATCCCGCTTTCTTAAAAGTAAATGCGCTATATTTCCCTAATGGCGAATGGCGTATTTCTACCGCATATATTGAAAACCAAGCCGTAATTGAAGAATTGGTATTTATTCATGATACTTATGACTTTAGTGGAAATCAAATTTTTCAGCTAGAGTGCAATTATACTTCTTCTAGGAGTGACAAATTTTTCTTTGATAACATTGGCATAAAAAAGTATGAGTTAGATAAAGAAGGACCAATTATTATTAGTGCTGAGATTATTGATGCAACTCATCTGAATATTCAAGCCAATGAAAAGCTAGCATCCACCTCAGTAATAGATCTTTCTAACTACACCATCTCGAATTATAGCGGACGGGTTACTGCTGCAGTATTGAGTGAAAATGAAACTGCGATTACCCTCGAGTTAGATAACCCATTGAATAGTGGTACGACTCATACATTGACCATTAAAGGAATTTCTGACATCAATGGTAATACTAGCCAATCTTATGACTTCGATATCTTTCTGATAGAGGAAGCCATTGCAGGAGATCTGGCCTTAAATGAAATATTATTTAATCCTGAAACTGGTGGGTCTGATTTTGTAGAAATCATCAACATTTCTGACAAATATATCTTTCTAGGTAACTTAGAACTTAATAATGCAAGTAAGCTAGAATCGAAACCTATAGGATCTGACATCGTCATAAAACCTGGTGCATATTTGTGTTTTACTGAAGATATACAATATCTAAAAGACCGATATGAAACACCAGATAGTGCAAATTTCCTTAACGTAGATCTACCTTCATTTAATAACGAAGATGGTAATGTGCAGATCGTTAATAGTATTTCGGGTGAGATCATTGATTCTTATGATTATGAGGAATCACAGCACTTTCAGCAGTTGGATGATTTCAACGGTGTAAGTCTAGAACGAATTTCTCCTTTCGATGACAAGTGGTTTTCTGCTTCTTCTGCTTCCTTATTTGCTACGCCTGGTTATCAAAATTCAGTATTTAGGAATCCAAACATTGGCAATGAAGAATTATTAAGCTTTGAAAGCAAAACATTCTCGCCAAATCAAGATGGAGTCGATGATCAACTGATTATCAATTATAAATTACCTGGAAATGGCTATCAAGTGGATATTGACATTTATGATCAATATGGCAGGCTTGTAAGAACTTTAATCAACAATGAATTATTCTCAGAAGAGGGATTTGTGTTTTGGGATGGCTTAAATGAAAATGGAGAAAGGCTCGATATTGGGATATATTTTGTGGTTTTAGAAGCTTATAATGAGCAAGCAAATGTCGTTGGTGTAAAAAAACCAGCTATTCTGGCTGATTTCTTAGACTAATCTCATGAAATAACATCAATCTAAAAGTATCTTTGTCCTCGTAAAGAAGTATATGTATAATAAGAAATTGATTAAGAATGTGATCGTGGTTCTGCTTGTTGCAATAGCAGTCGTGCCCATTTTCAGTCTTAATGTCCCTTTCTTACAGCTGAGTATTGACTTTTCAGTTCAGTTAATGTTAGGCTATTTGTTCTTAGGATTTCTGTTTCTGATCATTAGTGAAAAGCGATTATTGTTAACGAGTTTTGCTTGCTGTGGAATGTTATGTTTGTTTCTGAAGCAATCCTCGAACAACAATTTAATTCTACCGAAAGTCAATCAAAGTGAGAAAGTTTCTATTGCCCACTTTAATACTTCGTCCAGCACATTAGGGTATGCTTCTATGCTGGAAGCTGTTATTTCATCAGATGCGGATATCGTTTCATTCCAGGAAGTTACTCCAGACTGGGACATGTACCTCAATAATAATCTGAAAGCACTATATCCATACAGTGCGAGAAATGTAAGGATAGATCCTTATGGGATGGAAATCTTCTCTAAATTTCCTATTGTAGAGTATGATACATTTCACTACGATGAAATTCCACATCAGATGGTCAATATTAATGTTTCTGAAAACAACAATATAAATATCATAAGCGCACATGTTCTGCCTCCTTTAGGCAAGAGACTAAATGAAAGAGCTAAGAAACATTTGCAAACGATCGCAAATAAAATTTCTTCGCTCCCTTCTCCTAGTATTGTCTTGGGTGATTTCAATCTAGTATATTGGTCTAATGAAATCGTACATTTCAGAGAGCAAGCTCAACTAGAAAATAGCCGGCGTGATGTTTCTCAGAATTTGCTTAATGTACCGTATGACCATATCTTTTATAGCAATAAACTAGAGTGCACCAGTTTCAGAGATATCTCTGATTCAACCTCTAATCACTTAGGTATCGTCGGGACTTACCAAATAAAACCGACGACGGATGTTAAAGAAGGTCGTGTGACTTCTTTTCTAAACAAATAGAACTTTTCCCCTAATAAATTCTTGCATTCCAATCAAATAATTCAGCTTCTTGATTCCATAGCAAAAGCATTGGCACTAAAAAAATATGTTGTGATATCGAACAAAAGGAAGCCTCATCGCGTATGGAAAGAAAAAATTAAAAGATGAAATACTTAAAAATTTTAATGATTGCAGGACTTAGTGTGTTTGCTCTTGCATCATGCGACAACGATGAAAAAGCCTCCATGAAGTTAGGAGATAAAGAAATTTCATTAGAAATCGATGAAGACAGAAATGATTTCGAATCCAAAATGGAGCGGTTCGGCGAAAGAATAGATAATGAAATCGCTGAAATCAATGCGAAGATGGAAAATGCCAGTGAGGAAATGAAAGAAGATCTAGCAGAAGAAAGAGAAGAATGGAAAGAAGCTAGGGCAAATCTAAACGAGAGGATGAAACGTTTCCAGCAAAATGCGAAAGATAACTGGTCAGAATTTAAAGAAGACACAAATGACTTTTTCGAAGAGCTAGAAGAAGACTTTAAATCATAATTGACTGAGCGTAAATAAAGCAGAATAATAATTCCACAGGAGGTTGATACCTAATCGTATCAGCCTCTTTTCATGTTCATAAGTAACGAAATCCCTTGCTCTACATATTGGTTTTCCATGATCAATGTAAATTCGTTCGTTGTGGAAAGCACCTCTACTAATGGTACATTTTCCCACGCCAGTTGCTTGAGTATGTAATAATAGATTCCTGAGATCTCCGTACTTTCCTGTGCCAGTTTGATGGTAATTGATGAAAGATCTGGCATTCTAGAAATCAGAACTTCCTCTTTGAAATAGTCCTCCACTATTCCTTCTATCTTTTCGTTAACCAAAAGTGTACGCTCTGATACTCCTTGAGAGAAGGTGCAAAAGGCATCCATGTCATTCTCTATATGATTAAATAAATTCAGCTGGCTACTGGAAAGTGTTTTCGTATTCGCATAGGTATAAATGGTAAGATTCGTTTTCACGATCAGGTCGCCGAGCTTAGCGATATAAGCCTTCAAGCGGTTTTGGTATTTGAAATTCTTATCAACATGAATTCTATTGATAGCCATAATGATTGCACCGGATCTTACTGGCTTCCGCAATTGCTGCTCAACTTCCGGTTGGATTTTTCGAGCAAGCGATGATACATTCACCAAGCCTTCATGGATCGCTTCTTTCATAAAAGGAGAACGACTTAATATCTTTTCAACTATCTGTGCTGTGGTGATCATGTTAAATATTTCACACAAAGTTAAATTATAGTTTTATTCTTCCAATTTATTCTTTATCCTTTTTTCTACCATTAGTTTTATAGTATGAAAAAATTAAGAGGCTCTATAGTAGCATTGGTAACACCATTCGAAAATGATGGCGGTATTGATTATCCTGCGTTAAGTCAGTTGATCAATTTTCATCTAGAAAACGGGACGTCTGGAATTCTAGTTAATGGAACAACAGCAGAATCACCATGTATTACACTTGAAGAATTTGATAGCATAACAAAATTCGTGGTGGATCAGGTCAATGGTGCTATTCCAGTTATTGCAGGAACTGGGTCTAATAGCACAGACCAGGCCATCATTAGATCACAGATTGCCGAATATAACGGAGTAGATGGTCTTTTAGTGGTAAGTCCGTATTACAACAAACCGACGGCTAAAGGTTTGCTAGAATATTTTGGAAGTATTGCCACTTCCACGTCGCTTCCGATCATCATTTACAATGTTCCAGGAAGGACGGCATCTAATATCCCTACGGATATCATATTAGAATTAGCTAGGAGACATAGAACGATAATAGGCATAAAAGAAGCGTCAGGATCCATGGAAAAAATCATGGATTTGATTCAGAACAGACCTAGTGGATTCCTAGTTTATTCAGGAGATGATAGTCTGGCGCTTAATACTGTGTTAATAGGTGGCGACGGATGTATATCTGTAGTGGCTAATCAGATCCCTAAAGTTTTCAGCCAGATGCTGAATGCGGGTCTAAACGGAGAAATAGAAATCGCTCGTAATTTGCATTACAAGTACTATGAATTAATGAAGCTGAATTTCATAGAAACGAATCCGATTCCTGTAAAAACAGCATTACATCAAATGGGTCTTATCTCATTAAATTTCAGAAGTCCTATGTGTACGATGGAAGAAGAGAATGAGGCGATCTTAAGCAAGGAATTAAACAATTTGTCTCTGACAAGTTCTAAAAGAGTAAAGGAATTCATATTAGAATAAGGGCTAAGAGATTCCTTTCATATCAAAAAAAGACCTTCCTTGTTAATGTGGCTACAAGGAGGGTTTTTTTATGATCTCAGTGCTTTGTCATGATATTAGCGGTTCAAGGTCTTCAAACGATGACATCATTGAAATTTTAAACATTCCGTGATGACATCACCGTGATTCTAAGCTTTCCGCAATAGCTTTAATGTAATTTTAAACTGTGGAAACTTCTCTTATTCTTTAAAGATTGCTAATCGGAGACGATTCATTCTTTAAGCAGTAAAGTCAATATTCTTAAAAGTGATTAATCTTCACTACGACTTATCAAGATTCTCTAGAAACATTTCTACGAATCTCAAACTTTCAGAATCTCCTAAACTCAGCGATCTAGCCTTTTCAGCATATTCTAATGCTTTCTGATCTTTACCAAGACTATGGTACATTTTAGCAACGGTGAGGTATTGATCATACACGGGATGCTCAGATAACCTAATCGATTCTTCCACTCTAAACAGGCATACTTTTAATTCTTTTTTATCAGCGTTAAGGCATTTGTACTTTCCTAGTTTATAAAGCAATTCTGCATTAGGCTGAATTAAAGTTTCGAGGTATTTTTCTCCCAGAATCACATATTCGTTATAATTTTCCTCTTCCTCATATCTTTTCAACAAGTATTCATAAGTATATTTTTCATACTTCCTAGGATACAAAATTGAAAATAAAGAAGCTACCTTTTCTGGATCTGGTCTAGGTATCTGACGATAAAGGCAGTCATTAATAAGTATTTCTAGGGTTTTTCTATAATTTTCCGCGCCCATTAAATCCTGAAAGTCATCTTTCTCCGCTAGAAAATAGTCAAACAATTCCGAGTCTGTCTTATCTAGGAAGCTAACGATAAAATTCATGTTTTTCTCGCTGGACCAATCTTCTTGGGTGTTTAAATACTTCATTGCGATGCTGTCATGCGCATCATCCATATGCTCCAACTTAAAAAATGCCTCATGGTATAAGTAGTCTGGATTATTAGAGGCCTTAGGATCATCGAGTACAAACAATATTTTCTCGCCTGGTTCGGCAACAGGGTTGGCTGGAACAGCATTACTTGATTTAGCTTTGGATTTCACAACAGATTTCATGGTGTTATTAACAACCATATCACCTATCTGAAGCATCTGATCTGGATTCATTACCCCATCTATTCTTTGCTTTACGTTTCCGTTAGCATCCATAATGAGCATTGTAGGCAGGAAAACTATACCATATTTCTTAGCTAGCTCTTTACCTTTGAATAGATCTACATTTACTCGGACATTAATGAAGTGCTGATTATAAAATTTCGCGACGTTTTTATTTCTAAAAACCTTCTCCATTTTCTTGCATGGCTTGCACCATGGAGCATAAGTATCTAAAAAAATATCTTTGCCTTCTTTTTCAGCTACTAATAATGCCTCATCAAAAGCATTCTCGTAGAAAGAAATACTTTGCTGTGCTTGACCGAAGCCAAAGAAACACAATAGCAAAAAACTAAAAAGATATTTCATCAAATTACTTCGATTCTAAAAATTTCAATTGTTGTTGAGCTTGATGTTTCGCACGCAAATCATCACCTGCAGCTAATTCAGCTTTTTCCGCCCATTTTCTTGCATCAGCCCATTGTTGTAGCTTCATAAAAGTATGACAAGCTAGCAAACAATTAGAAGCACTAGTGTTGTTTGTAGCGACATTTACAGCAATATCAGAGGCAAGATTCAACGCCTTGGGATCATTATTGTAAGCCCTTAGAAGCTTTGTCACTAATGAAATCTCTTCATCTTCTTCTCCTTTGATCACTTGACTGTGATACTTAGAAGCTGATTTAACAAAAAGTCCAGAATCATTCTTCCGATTTGCTTCGATCATATCACATTCTATCACGAATCTTTTGTACTCTTCTTTGGCATATTTCTTCACTGCATCTTTTGCCTCTTTTCCTAAAGAAGCTACATCAAACTCTAATGATTTTTCGAAAGTATTAAAACCAGCATCCACGATTTTCTCATTGAATGCTTCTCTGGTATAATATTTTAATGCTTTCTTTTTACGATCGACGAGTAGCTCGAAAAGTTTCGAATCAACTTCTGTCGTTGCTTCGAAAATAAACTTTACATTTTCTTCTGAAGAAAGATTCTTTTGAGATTTCACATATTCATTAGCAATCTTAAGGCTTGACTCACCAGATTTATTCAGCGCTTTAACATATCTGTATACGGTTTCATAACTTCTGTCGCCCTCTTCATAAAGCTTCGCATATTTCTCTGTATTGTCAAACTTTGCTAATGCTTTTTCAGCTTCAGCAAGTAGACCTTTCACATCTCTTCCACCCTTGAATTTATGCACCACTTCACCCATTCCATTGATAAAAAAGAAAGTAGGATAAGCAGAAACTGGATAGGTCTTACCAAAGTCTAGTCCTTGACCTTTTTCCATGTCAATTTTCAAATTGATAAAATTATCGTTGAAGAGTGAACCCACTTCAGACTGAGGGAAAATTTGCTTAGACATTCGCTTACAAGGACCACACCAGACCGCATAAGCATCTACAAAGACCAATTTATCTTTTTCAGCTGCCATATTAAAGGCTTCTTGATAGGCTCCTTCGAAAAATTCTATTCCTTGAGAATAGGATAATGTAAAACTGAAAAGCAGGGCTAACGCTAAATATAAATTTCTCATTTTCAATGATCTATTAGAGTATTATGATACCAAAATATCTATGTAAAGATATAATAAATAAAGGATCGTTAGAAATATAAGTTCTCCCTATCGTCTTCCTTAACTTAAATATAACAAGAATTGGGCTATTTTAAATAGATCCGCAGATTTCATCTGCTGCAACATAAGCTTTTTTGTACCCCAGTTTAGCAGCTGACTTCATGTCTTTGCAAGCATCTTTGTTATTCTTCATCTGAACATTAACACTTGCTCTATTGTAATATGCTACGGAGGATTCCGGGTTTAATTTGATTGCTCTTGAAAAATCTTTATGCGCTGCTTTAGCCTTATTCATTCTGATGAAAGAAATCCCTCTATTGACAAATAATTCATCTTTACTAGGAGACGCAGCAATTAACTCGTTGTAATCATCTACTGCATCTTCGTAATTTCCTTGTTCGAACAACGCGATTGCTCTATTATGTCGAGCACTTGCAAGATTAGGATTAATGTCTAGTGCGTTAGAAAAATCTCTGATCGCACCATTCATATCTTTATCTAACAATTTACAATATCCTTTATAATAATGAGCGTAAGCATTATTCGGATCACTTTTCACAGTTAGGTTGAAATCAGAATAAGCTTCTGAATACTTCTCTAATTGAAGATACGCTTTGCCTCTATTAAACAAGGCTTTAGATTCATTAGGTTTCACATCTAGAGCTGCAGTGAAGGCATTGACCGCATCGAAATGCTGACCTATTTTACTATTACATACTCCTAAGTTATAAGCTGATGTATATTGATTAGGATCTAGTATGATCGATCTTTCCAAATCTTTCACCGCTTCAGGATACTTCCCAAGTTTCATAAATACCGTCCCCCTATTCGTATATGCTCTTGCATATTCACTGTCTAGCTTAATCGCATTTGTAAAAGCTGGGATACTTGCTTCCAATCTATCAAGCCTCATTAAGGCATAACCTTTATATAAATATGCTTTTTTAAATTGAGGATCAAGTTTTACAACCTTGTTAAAATCATCAACTGCTCCTGCATAATCCTTGACATTAAGTTTCGCATTACCTCGATTATAATAAGCTTTTGTATAGCTTCCATCAACCTGTATTGCTTTAGAATATTCTAAGATGGCGCCTTGGTAATCTTTAACTCGGAATTTCTCGATCGCTTTGTTAAAATGCTCGTAAGCTTCGTTGGGAGTTTCTTGAGAGAAAATGCTACTTGCCGTACATAGCAAGATCATTAAGGTGATATATCTCATTATTAATGTTTAGAGTATTACTAATTAGTAGTTAATCGACGAGCATTTTCAAGATATTAACGAATAAAAACTTTTTTAAATTATTTTTGTTTCCAATTTGATTCAAAAAATGTCGTCAAAGCATCTATAATTTTAATCTATGTCATCAAATCCAAGTAATGTTTCTAAAATTGATCCTACATCGAAATCTAGGAAGTTAGATCACATAGAAATGGCTTTTGAATCGCAGATAACTCCTCAAAATATAGACCCTAGATTCTATTATGAGCCACTACTAAGTGGTCACCCTAATAAAGCAAATGATTCAACTTTTCGCTTTTTAGACAAGCAGTTTACATTTCCTCTATGGGTTTCAAGTATGACAGGCGGTACAGCTTATGCTGGAATCATTAATGAAAACTTAGCTAAAGCATGTAATGAGTTTGGATTTGGAATGGGACTAGGTTCATGCAGAGGATTATTATATGATGATGAAAACTTCAATGACTTTGATGTCAGAAAACATATCGGCGACCAAGCATTGTACGCGAATTTGGGAATTGCTCAGGTAGAGGAATTAATTAATAATGGTCAATTAAATAAGGCCAATGAATTGGTGAAATCTCTACAAGCTGATGGCTTAATTATTCATGTTAACCCGCTTCAAGAGTGGCTGCAGCCCGAAGGAGATGTTATTGCAAATCCGCCTATAGATACGATCAAAAGAGTTCTGGACACCTTAGATCTGAAAATAATTGTAAAGGAAGTAGGCCAGGGAATGGGTTATGAAAGTCTAAAAGCATTATTCAAATTGCCACTAGAGGCTATCGATTTCGCTGCAAACGGAGGGACGAATTTTGCAAAATTAGAAATGCACCGAGCGACCGAAGCTGTGCGTGAAAGTTATAGAAAAATTGCCAATTTAGGCCACAGTGCTGATGAAATGGTTACGCTTTCTAATCAGATAATAGAAGAATTAAAAACCGACTGTCTTTGCAAGCAAGTAATTGTTTCTGGAGGAGTTCGTGATTTTTTAGATGGATATTATTATATTGAAAGGTTAAATGTACCTGCCATATACGGTCAGGCCTCTGCATTTCTTAAATATGCAAGAGAAGATTATGAACAATTAAGACAATATGTGGATGCGCAAGTTTCAGGATTAAGACTAGCAAAAGCATTTTTAAAGATTAAAGAATCGTAGATGGGTTCAAAGACAATAAGTGGTTTTTCTAAGCTTAATAAAGTAGGAAAAATAAAATGGATAGCTGAAACATTTTTCAAAGATCCAGAAGCTGTAATAAAAGAGCTAAAATCTTACTGGTACGCTAACGAAGAGAAACAAAGAGTATTAGATGGATTTAGCGAAAATACCTTAAGCAATTTCCCTATGCCTTTCGGTGTAGCTCCTAATTTCATGATTAATGGAAAGGCTTTTACGATTCCGATGGTTATCGAAGAAAGTTCCGTCGTAGCAGCAGCCGCTAGTGCAGCGAAATACTGGATGACTAGAGGAGGTTTCAAAACGGAAGTTCTAGGAACAACAAAAATAGGTCAACTTCACTTCAAGTGGTTTGGTGATTTTTCTAAACTCACTTCATTGACTTCAGCTTTTAGAGTTTATCTGGAAAAACATACAGATGACTTAGTGGTGAATATGAGAAATCGAGGCGGTGGTTTGACGAATCTTTATTTTAAAGATTTCGATGATCAAATCCCAGGAGTTAGGCAGTTGATATTAGAGTTTGAGACCTGTGATTCGATGGGTGCAAATTTTATCAATACCGTATTAGAAAGGTCATCCGACATTTTATACAATTTCATTCTTGATCAGGAATCATTTCTGCCTCATGAGAAAGATTATGATAAGATCATGGCGATTTTGTCTAATTATACCCCGGAATGTTTAGTTAGAGCAAGCGTTTCATGTCCAGTAAGTGAACTGGGGAATTTTGGCCCCATTACAGGAGAGAAATTAGCTGAAAAATTTAAAGATGCTGTTGATATTGCTCGAATAGATCCATACAGAGCGTGTACACATAACAAAGGAATATACAACGGAATAGATGCAGTTGTGTTAGCAACAGGGAATGACTTTCGAGCCATAGAATCCTGTGGACACACCTATGCTTGCAGAGATGGTCAATATAGAAGCTTGTCTTTCTGTGAGATCAAAGATGGAGTTTTTAATTTCTGGATGGATATACCGATGGCAGTAGGAACGGTAGGTGGACTTACGAATCTCCATCCAATTGCTAAGAGATCATTAGAGATGTTAGGAAATCCAGGAAGTGAAGAGTTGATGCAAATTATTGCTGCCACTGGACTAGCACAAAACTTTGCTGCAGTAAAGTCATTGGTTACGACTGGGATTCAGAAAGGTCATATGAAAATGCACTTGATGAATATTCTCAACCATCTTAATGCTAATGAGCAGGAAATGAATTTGGCCATAAAACATTTTGAAAAGAATCGGATTAGTTTTTCGGAAGTTCGAACTTACTTGGAAAGCAAAAGGGTGAATCTGGTTTAAGACTTTTTTTAACATTCCAATTTTCGAATATCCTAACGCTACATAGACCCCGTCAACTTCTGAACAATCTTAAATTGATTCAGAAACTCTTTCGCAATCACCCTTATAACCGTATAGGTTGGAATCGCCAGTATCATTCCTAGAATTCCTCCGACTTTCGCTGCTACAAGTATAATAATGAATATTTCTAAAGGATGCGCTTTCACACTATTCGAATAAATAAAGGGTTGCAAAATAAAGTTATCCACTAATTGCATGACTGCAAAAACGATCACAACCTTTATCATTAGCGGAGAAAGCACTTCATAGAAGTCAACATTCAAATTGCTCGATACGGTTATAAACAGCCCGAATAAAGCACCAATAAATGGCCCAACGTAAGGAATTACATTGATAATAGCTGCAAAAAATGCAATCAACAAAGCATTTTGAATTCCAAATATCCACAGCAATATAGAGACAAAAGCTGTGATACAGAGTATTTGTAAAATGATCCCTCCAAAATATTTGCGAAGCATCCTACTAATATCTTCGATAACCACTTCTGTATCGGCCTCATACTCATCTGGAACCATTGCTTTAATGAAGTTCGTAAACAAGTTTTTCTCCCTAAGAAAGAAAAAAGCGATGAACAAAACAGAGAAGATTCCGATTAAAATATTACCCGCGATACTGAATATATTTCCTATGAAATTACTAATGAAATCAGGCTTAAACCAGTCACTTAAGGCCCTAATAAAGTTTTCGGAGGATAATTGATCAGAGGTTACTATGCCGAGATCGATTAATTTTTGATTGATCGTACTAATCGGAACACTAAGTGTTTCGTAAATTTGATCATACTGGACATTTCGTAGATTATTTGCTTGTTCAATAATCAATGGCACGAAGATCATTACCAGCAACCCTATTCCGATAATAAATGAAATCAGTGTTAAGATCGCAGCTGGAATCCTTCCCATTCGAATCTTTTTACCAATCTTAATTTTCAGAAATAAATTCATGATCGGCTGACCAACCATGGATAGCACCCAAGCTATAATCACATATCCGACGATATCACTTAGAAAATAGACTACCGTTCCTAATACGAGTAAGGAAAAAACAATGATGGCAATTCGTCGGTTTTCTGTCTTCATTGACTAAAACTAATCATTTTCCTTTTGCGCTACTAACAAAATCGACGAAATATAGCTACTATACGAATAAGGGAGAATGATAGTTACTTACTAGCGCACTTTCCTTTTGTAAAAACTTGTCAACTTCTATTGCCGCTTCTCTACCCTCTGCAATTGCCCAAACCACTAAAGATTGACCTCTTCTCATATCACCTGCAACAAAAACTTTATCGAGACTCGTCTTATACTGTTCATCCTTTACATTTCCACGATCGGTCATCTCTAATTTTAGATCAGATAACATCCCTTCATACTGGGGATGAATAAACCCTACTGCTAGTAATGCTAATTCACAATCAACAATGCGATCGCTTCCTTCAACTTCTTCGAAACTAAATCGTCCAGTTTCTGGATTTTTTTCCCATTTGAGATCAACAAGTTTCAATCCTTTAAGATTGCCTTTTCCATCACCAATAAACTCTTTCGTATTAATAGCCCAGTGACGCTCAGCCCCTTCTTCATGTGAACTAGAAGTCCTTAGCTGCATCGGCCATAGTGGCCATGGTGTAGATGGATCTCTTTCTTCTGGTGGCTTAGACATTAATTCAATTTGTGTCACAGATGCTGCTCGATGTCTGTTAGATGTACCTACACAATCAGATCCTGTATCACCTCCTCCGATCACAACGACATTCTTATCCGTAGCAAAAATTTCTTGATTTTCTTCGAATTGATCTCCTTGAACTCTTTTGTTTTGCTGTTCTAAAAATTCCATTGCAAAATGAACGCCTTTCAGATCACGTCCAGGTATTTTCAAATCACGCGGAATCGTAGAACCTCCAGCAAGAATCACTGCATCGAATTCATCCAGTACATCCTTCACTTTTATATTTCCACCTACATTTGCATTTACTTCGAATTTCACCCCAGCTTCTCTCATCAGGTCAACCCTTCTAGAAACAACATCCTTTTCCAACTTGAAATCTGGAATTCCGTATCTTAGCAAACCTCCTATTCTATCGCTTCTTTCGTATACCGTTACTTCATGACCAGCTTTTAACAACTGAGACGCAGCCGCTAATCCAGCAGGACCTGAGCCTACAACAGCTACTTTCTGGCCAGTAGGAGCACCTTTTTCTTCTACCACCCAACCATTTTCAAACGCCTTCTCTGCAATACTCTTTTCTACAAGTTCGATCGTAACTGGATCATTGTTTATTCCCAATACACATGATTGCTCACATGGTGCTGGACAAATTCTGCCTGTAAATTCAGGAAAATTGTTCGTACTATTTAAGACATGGAAAGCTTTCTCCCAATCCTCTTTATATACTGCATCATTAAACGCAGGAATATTATTCCCTAACGGACAGCCGTTATGACAAAAAGGGACACCACAATCCATACATCTTGCAGCTTGAGTTTTTGTCTTCTCTTCAGAAAAGTCCTTATAGATTTCCTTATAGTCATTAATCCTTGACTTAGGATCTCTCGATTCAGGTAGTTCTCTATTATACTTTATAAAACCTTTGATATCTCCCATGACTTATGCTATTAATTCAATTTCCTCTTTCGCTTGTGCGGCAAGTACTTTTTTATACTCTTTAGGAAAGACTTTAATAAATTTCCGCTTCTCATTTTCCCAATCATTAAGAATCTGAATCGCAGACAAGCTACTTGTATATTTAAAATGATTTCTGATCAGTGTTCTCAAATGATCAAAATCATCCTCTGTTAACTCATCTAAATCAATCATTTCTAAATTACACTTCTGTCCGAAATCGTCGTCTTCATTATAGATATAGGCAATTCCTCCACTCATTCCAGCGGCAAAGTTTCTTCCGGTTGGACCTAGAACGACAACTTCTCCACCAGTCATGTACTCACAACCGTGGTCTCCGATACTTTCCACAACTGCCGTTACTCCGGAGTTCCGAACTGCAAATCTTTCTCCCGCTACACCTTTGATATAAACTTCTCCTGAAGTTGCTCCATAAAGCGCAACATTACCGATGATGATATTTTCGCTTTCATTAAAAGTAACATTACGATCTGGTACTACGATCAACTTAGCTCCACATAAACCTTTACCGAAGTAATCATTAGCGTCTCCTTCTAACGTGAAGCTTATTCCTTTCACACTAAAAGCACCGAAACTTTGCCCAGCAGAACCTCTGAATCTGAAATTAATCGTATCATGAGGTAAAGCTTCTGCACCATATCGCTTGCTTATTTCACTCGACAACATCGTTCCTACCGCTCTATCCGTATTCTTGATTTCGAAATTAGTATTGATCGGAGCAGCATATTCTATGGCAAGATCAGCATATCGAATTAACTTCCGATCCAATACTTTCTTAAGACCATGGTCTTGTTCGATCGTCTTGTATTGATTCTGAAACTTACTGTCGAAAAACAAAATTGGACTAAGGTCTAAACTCTCCCACTTCCAATGATCTAAGTGATCTCTTACTTTAAGTAAGTCTGCTCTTCCCACCATTTCATTAATGGTTCTGAAACCTAGAGAAGCCATAATTTCTCTTAACTCCTGAGCCAAGAAGGTGAAGAAGTCCACTAAATGATCTACTTTTCCAGTAAATTTCTTTCTTAGTTCTTCATCTTGAGTCGCTACTCCAACTGGACATGTATTCAGGTGACACTTTCTCATCATAATACAACCCTCTACAACTAGTGCCGCTGTAGCAACTCCCCACTCTTCAGCACCTAACAATGTAGCAACTGCAAGGTCTCTACCTGTTTTCATCTGTCCATCACACTGAACAGTTACCCGATCTCTTAATCTATTTTTCACTAAGGTCTGGTGCGTTTCTGACAATCCTAATTCCCAAGGAAGTCCTGCATGCTTGATAGAACTTAGCGGTGATGCTCCTGTACCACCATCATGACCTGATATCAGAATGTGGTCAGCATGTGCCTTCGCTACACCTGATGCGATAATTCCTACTCCTGCTTTAGATACTAGTTTCACACTAATATCTGCATGTCTGTTCGCGTTCTTTAGGTCAAAAATCAATTGAGCTAAATCCTCTATAGAATAAATATCGTGATGCGGTGGTGGTGAAATCAATCCTACTCCAGGGATAGAATGCCTTACTTTCGCAATCCATTTATTTACCTTATGGCCAGGAAGCTGCCCTCCTTCTCCAGGTTTTGCACCTTGAGCCATTTTTATCTGCAGTTGGGCAGCATTAACAAGGTAATGACTCGTTACGCCGAAACGCCCAGAAGCTACTTGCTTAATTGCTGATCTTTCCCAATCACCGTTTTCTTTCTTTATAAATCTTGATTCATCTTCTCCTCCTTCTCCACTATTACTTTTTCCGCCGATCCTATTCATCGCAATCGCTAAAGTAGAGTGCGCCTCGTGGGAAATGGAACCGAACGACATTGCTCCAGTAGCAAATCGTTTCATTATTTTTTCCACTGATTCTACTTCTTCCAGCGGAATTTCTTCTCCTTCTTTAAACTCAAACAACGATCTTAATGTATTCGCACGCTTAGATTGGTCGTTTATTTCTTGAGAATATTTCTTAAATGTTTTATAGTCTTTATTCTGCGTTGAATGCTGAAGTAAGTGAATAGATTTCGGATTAAATAGATGATGCTCGCCTCGTTGTTTCCATTGATAGAAACCACTTTCTGGCAACTCATTTAACCTATGATTTTCGTCAAACGCTACTAAATGTCTCACGAAAACTTCTTTCGCTAAGCCGTCGAAATTAAGTCCACCGATTCTAGAAATAGTACCATCGAAACATTTCGAGATGACTTCATTTCCTATCCCTATCGCTTCGAATGTCTGTGAGCCTTGGTAAGATAAAACCGTAGATACCCCTAACTTAGACATCACCTTCATCAGCCCTTTTTCAGCAGCATAATAATACTTCTGAACACGCTCATCAGAATCTAAATGCTTAACCGCTAACCAAGGAAAAATTCCGTCAGCACCATATCCTAGCAAACATGCATAATGATGTGTTTCGATAATATCTCCTCCTTTGATAATGATAGAAGCCTTTCTTCTTAATCCATTCTTAATTAAGTAGTGATGTAAACAACCTAGAGCTAGCAAACTAGGAACAGGCGCTTTATCTATGCCAATGTTAGAGTCATCTAGAATAATGACATTCGTTCCATTTTTGATCATTGCTTCTGCGCTTTCGCACATCTTATCTAAGGCAAATTCAAGACTACCATTTTTTCCATCAGACTTGAAGGTCGTATCTATCGTTTCTGCCTTATAATGCTCTGTATTCAGATTTCTAAGTGCTGTAAACTGTCGCTCTGTTAAAAGTGGTGATTCCATCCTTAACATAATGGCGCTCTCTGCCTTGCCAATTAAAACATTGGGCTCGCCACCTAAAAAAGTCTTAAGGGACATGTACGCCTTTTCCCGAATCGGATCGATAGGCGGATTAGTCACTTGAGCAAATTGCTGCTTAAAGTAATTACAGATATGCTGAGATTGTAAAGAAAGTACAGCTAAAGGTATATCACAACCCATAGAAGCGATCGGTTCATGACCACCTTCTCCCATTGCTTTCAGAATCATTTCTTCATCCTCCACTGTGAAACCAAATGCTAGTTTCTCTGTAAGAATATCATTCTTAGTTGGCGGTTCTTTCTCGTCAACTTGTATATCATTTATATGTAGTCTGTATTCTTCTAGAAATTCACCGTAAGGCTTTCTATTACAAACGATCTTCTTTAATTCATCGTCACCGATAATCCTTTTTTCATCAAGATCGGCTATTAAGATTTTCCCTGGTTGAAGTCGGCCTTTATAAACAATCGATGCTGGATCTACGTGAATACATCCTGACTCAGATCCTAAGATTAATACATTATCTTTAGTCAATAAGTATCTAGATGGTCTTAGTCCATTTCTATCAAGTGTCGCACCTACTAGAATTCCATCTGAAAAACAAATAGAAGCGGGACCATCCCAAGGCTCCATAAATGCTTCGTGGTATTCATAAAAATCTTTTTTATAATCTTCTATGAACTCATCGTTCTGCCAAGCTTCAGGAATCATCATCATTAATGCATGTGGTATTGTTCTACCATTCATGATTAAGAATTCCAAAACATTGTCAAAATTTCCTGAATCCGATGCTCCTGTTTCACATACTGGAAATATCTGATCTAGTTCTTCTTTTGAAAATTCAGGCGATACAAGCATTTTTTCTTTAGCTCTCCACCAGTTCAAGTTTCCTTGAATCGTATTGATTTCACCATTATGTGCTATGGTTCTGAAAGGTTGCGCTAGCCTCCATTTCGGAACTGTATTTGTAGAAAATCTCGAGTGGACAAGTGCAATTGCAGATGTTGCACGCGTATCCTGTAGATCTTCGAAGTAGTTTCTTACTTGATCAGAAGTTAATTGGCCTTTATAGATAACAGTTCTGCTAGAGCATGAACAGATATAGAATATATCCGCTAATTCAGGATCTTGTTTATGTATAAAATGTGTTAAGTAGTTTCTGAAAATAAATAATTTCTTTTCGAGTGCCTTTCCTTCTAGACCTTCTTTGCATTTCAAGAAAACTTGAACGATATCTGGTTCCGTGTTTTTCGCTGAGCCACCGATATCTGAATTATCAGTTGGTACTTCTCTCGCTCCGATGATAGAAAAAGAAAAACTTTCAGCAACTTTCTGAAATGCTTCATCGCATAGTGCTCTTTGATCAACATCCTTCGGCATAAAAGTCATGGCTAGACCATAATCACCCTTTACTGGAATATCGATTCCTTGCTCTTTGCATTTTATAACTAAATAATCGTGTGGAATTTGAATTAGTATACCAGCTCCATCACCAGTATTGGCTTCATAACCAGAAGCTCCTCTATGTTCTAGGTTTTCTAGTGTAGTTAGAGCATCATGAATTGTCTTATGAGAACTAATATTGTTTAGATTAGCAATTAGCCCAATCCCACAAGCGTCTTTTTCGAGTTGGGGAGTGTATAGCCCGTACGGTAACGTTTCAGACATATCGATGAATTTAATGCTATAAAATAAATAGATTAGAAAAAATAGACTCCCCGGAGTAAGCCACTAACTCCAAAGGAGCCATTCAATGAAAGAGAAACTGTTCTTCAGTATTTCTTATTGGTTCCTTATTCTTATATACCAAATATAGTGGTAGATCGAGGAATCTCATTTCTAAAAATCGAGATTTTGTTATGTTCAAATCAATAAAAAATGGCATAAAACATTGTATTACAACGTAATATGCCATTCTAAAATGTGATCTTGAAACTGTTAAATCAAAAATTCAAAACTTAAAATTTAACATTGTGCCTTCAAATCTTTATCCAAAGGACTTTTAAATAACTGTATGGAAAAATTATAGTTGCATATTTTAAAAAGCGTAAACCGCTGCCAATAAAAATGATGCTAAGCTATTGCCTACTTCACCTGCGTCTACATCGAGAACTACTGCATCATTAGAGTAAAGATCTATTCTAAACTCTGGTATTATTGTTAAATTACCTACTTTATAATTAGCAGATAAAGTTAAATCTATCACACTCTCGTCTGTTCCAATAACTTCTACACCTGAATCAGCGAAATATTCACCTCTGAAACCAAGAGATAAAGCATCTGATGTTGCATACTGTGCATATATAGCCGCTCCAGAAAAGTTATCCTGTGCTGTTGTAGCATTTAAACCTAGATAAGCCTTTTCCGTTACTTGCCATCCTGTTGTCAAATCAACTTGATAGAAACCATCTGAAATAATTAAGTTTAACCATGCTCCACCCATATCATTCGTATATCCTAATTGTGCTCCAGCTACATAATCACCTGATGGATTAAAATCTGTCGCATCTGTAGGATTAAAAACTCCTAACATACCAGAAAATCCTCCACCTAAATCAACATCCATTTTAATTCCTGAATGTGAGAATGGACCATATGAGAACATATATGAAGTAGAATAATTGAAATTTGCCGTAGGAGAGATTACTTCATAACCGAGGAAAGTATTGAAGTTTCCTAAGGTCAATGTTACCTTATCTGTAACGTTCCAGTAACCGTATAATTGATTAACGATATTTAATGGTGGAGGTGAACCAAACACTGCTTCTGCACCTCTAGGTCCGAAAACCATATCTGCAACAAAACCTACTTTATCTCCGTCGTATGCGCTAATTAAATTGAACATTCCTAAGGAAAATCCAGGTCCATTCGCAAATGAAGTTCCTGGAGCTGTAGTATTCGCAAATCCATCCGCATTTGGTGTAGGATTATTAGAAGCATTTAGATTTCCTCTATAATAAACATCTACGGAACCACTAAGTGTAAAACTTGAATCTATATTAATCTGTGCAAAACTGAATAAAGCTACAAGACTAAAAACTAATGTTAGTATATTTTTTTTCATAATTTTTGATTTTGTGGGTTAAAAAAGATCCTTTTAAGAAAAGCATCATTTCTAACTAACCATTTGATTTTTAATTAATTACCCTCTCATCCATTCACCGAATAAAAATTGGCATAAGAAATCAAAGACATTATTAAGTAGATGGGAAAACCAAAAATTAACTGGTAAAAAATATTTTTCATACCTTTATATTAGTCAAGTATTAATTTACGGTTTTCCGTATCTGTGTCACCCAAGCTGCAACTTGGGTGACTTTTTTATTTATTGAACATTTAAGCTATATTCAGCAGTTTCTGAAGCTGGATAAGCACTCATTTCATGCTCTGAAATATCAAGTCCTTTCATCTCTTCTTCTTCTGTTACTCTTATACCTATTGTTACTTTCAATATATAGAATAGTACGAATGCAAATATAAATGTAAATACACCTATAGCAGCTACACCAATCAATTGAATACCTAACTGACCCAGACCAGCTTTGTCTCCAAAAACTCCAACTGCTAGTGTTCCAATAATCCCACAAACCAGGTGTACAGAAGTTGCTCCTACTGGATCATCTAATTTCAACTTATCAAACATTACAACTGATAATGGAATAATTCCACCTGCAATTAATCCGATAATTATAGCTTCAAAAGGACTCATCAAGTCGGCACCAGCAGTTATCCCTACTAAACCACCTAGAATCCCATTTAGAACCATAGAAAGGTCATGCGTTTTAAACATCACATAAGAAATAACAAATGCACCAATGGTTCCTCCTGCTGCTGCAAGACTAGTTGTTACAAATACTTTAGCAACTCCAGCTGCATCAGCTGACAAAACAGATCCACCATTAAATCCGAACCATCCGAACCATAATAAGAACACTCCTAATGTTGCGAAAGGCATACTGTGTCCTGGAATTGGCTTAATTCCTTTCTTCGTAAACTTTCCTGTTCTAGCACCGAGCAAGATGATACCTGCTAAAGCAGCAAATCCGCCTACAGCATGAACCAATGTAGATCCAGCGAAATCATAGAATCCCATTTCAGAAAGCCATCCGCCTCCCCACTGCCACATACCTGTAATAGGATATGAGATAGCAACGAAAATAGTTGTGAAAATTAAAAATGCTCCAAGCTTAATTCGTTCTGCAACAGCACCCGATACGATCGTTGCACAAGTTGCAGCAAACATTGCTTGGAAAATAAAGTCAGTGTACGAAGGCATTGTGAATCCTTCAGCAGATCCTGCTAGAAGAGACGCCATGTCTCCAGGCTCCGATACACCAAATCCTGCGAAGCCGAAAAAACCTCCGCCTTCACCTCCTGGATACATTAACCCGTATCCTATAATATAGTATGTTAAAAGTCCAATCGATAAAATCATTGAATTTTTGAACAAAATGTTTACAGTATTCTTCTTTCTTACCAATCCTGCTTCTAGAGAAGCGAATCCTAAATGCATTATGAAAACCAATACAGTGGCTATTAGTATCCATAAATTGTGTGCGGTAAATAATCCTTCACTCATAATTCTAAGTTTTAATAATTTCGTTTATAAAGCTGATTCGTTTTTAGTTCCAAGTCTCACACTCCACATTTCAGAGATATCAGTCACTATAACTTTTCCATCTCCTATTTCACCAGTTTTGGCTGAGTCCATGATAATATTCACAATTTCTTCACAATCATCATCCTTTGAATAAATATCAAGCTTCATTCTCGCGATATATCCCACATCATAGACTGCTCCTCGATATACGACTTGCTCACCTTTTTGTTTTCCAAATCCCTTTACTTCCATAAAAGTGAAAAAGTCAACATGAATTGCTGCAAGTGCATCTTTTACGTCATCAAATTTTGATGATCTGATAATTGCTTCTATTTTCTTCATTAGTTTTGTTTTGTTTACTTTGTAAAAGTGTTTCGAGTTAATTTGACATTGCAATGATGTTACAATGATAAAAGATCGTATTCCATCACAATCGTTCTTTTTTTCTCCATTTGTAATGCCTACATTAGCTTTAAACAACATATTTTATTGATTATCAATGTTTTAAATTTTAGCATTCTGTTATGCCAATATCACAATCTGATCAGTTATTTAAATTGATAAAGTCATTAACCAAAGCCGAAAAGCGAAATTTCACTCTTTATGCAAAGCGTGTTCAAGACAGTGATGACCTTAAATTTTTGCAGCTTTTTGATGTTATAGACAAAATGGACAAGTTTGATGAGAAGCTAATTATTAAAAAAGTTGATAATCTTGCGAAGTCCCAATTCTCAAATGTAAAACGACACCTTTACAAGCAAATAATGACGAGTTTGCGACTCATCCACATCAATAGAAAAATTCACATTGAGATCCGAGAACACATTGATTTTTCCCAAATCCTATATGATAAGGGTCTTTATCTCCAATCTCTGAAAATTCTCCAAAGAGCCAAGAATATGGCATATAAAGTGAGCAATGAAATCTTGATTTTGGAGATTATTGAGTTTGAAAAGATTATTGAATCAAGGCACATTACCAGAACAGGTCCTGCTAAAAATCTTCAGCTCACAGACGAAGCCAATACTATAATAAATACTTTATCTAATGAGATTAAGCTTTCTAACATTAGGATGAACCTTCATTCTTTTTATATAGAAGGAGGACATGTTAAATCGAAAGAGGAGTACGATAGAATTTCACTCTTCTTAGAAGAAAACTTACCTCAGTTAGACTATGAGGAAATGAGTTTTCGGGAACAAATTTTCCTATACCAATCACTGGTATGGTATAATTATATCTTATTGGATTTTGATCGATGTTATACATTTGCTTTAAAATGGATCAATGCCTTAACAAAAGATCCGATCATGATTGATCGAGATCCAGATAATTATATGCGAGCATATCATTATTTATTGACTTCGACATTTAACATTAATGATTATGATAACTTCATCATCCACCTTAAAGAGTTAGAAAAATTTAGAAAAACAAAATACAGTAAGTTCAATTCTACATCGCAGATTATTTCTTTCCTATATGTTCACATGGCTAGGCTTAATAAGCACTTCTTGGAAGGTTCATTTGATGAAGGTGTGAAAATTATCCCAAGTACTTTAAAGAGAATTGCTAGATATCGAGAGAAATTAGATTACCACAGAATTCTAGTTTTTTACTACAAGATTGCTTGGATGCATTTAGGAAATGGGAATCCAGGGAAAGCTATTGATTACCTGAATAAAATCATCAATGCAGACAACAAATCTAATCTAAGATCAGATATACAAGCTTATTCTAGAATCATGTTTTTAATGGCTCATTTCGATGAAGAGAATTATGAAATAATTGATTACTTAGTTCGGAATGTTCGGAAGTATGTGAATAAGATCGAACAGAAAGACATGCTTCTCACCAAGAGTTTAGACTTCTTTAAGAATATAGTAAAACTGCCCCTAGGAGATCGTCGTGCTGCTATGAATGATTTTCATAGAGAGCTTATCATGATCAAAGACGCGCCATATGAGAAGCGCGCCTTTTTATATCTTGACATTACCTTATGGATTAACAGTAAGATAAGAGGACTTTCTCTTCAGCAAATCGTTAAGGAAAAATTTCAACGAGAAAATCAAAGGTTTTAAAATTATTTTTTTCTCTTGTCTCTCAAGCCTTTTAACATTTTACGCTTGAATTCATGTTCAATCGAAAATAGTTTCACTACTCTTTTTGGTGTGAGAATGGGTTTTAAATCTTCTATATATTCACGCTTTAACGCTAACATCTCTTCCTCGATACTCAATCTATTTTCTAACAAAACCAATGCTTCCTTATCTGACAATTCTGATTCATTAGAACCTTGTCTGAACTTATCTTTTAACGCTCGCTCTTTATCTTTATAAGCGTTCTGAATCGGCCAAAACTTCTGTGATTCGGCTGGTGTGAGACTAAGCTTCTCTGTTACAAAAGCAACTTGCAAAGCTCTCATTTGCTCATATTTATCTTCTTTATTTTCCTGACCAAAAATGGCAGCAGTCGTAATCGTTATTATTGCTAAGGTTATAATGTACTTTCTCATTTGTCTAAATTTTCTAACATATCAAGATCGATATCGTCGAGCCATTCCTCACTTGCAATGGCACTATAAAGTTCTAATTCTATTTCATTAATGGCTTGCTCTGCACCGTCGAATTGTGAGAGTTCATCAATACTTAATTCGTCAGGATTTTCTAATAGGTAATCCCAATTGTCTTCTAAGGTCAATTCCGCAAACTGATAATCAGCTTGATCTTGGTTCAACTTAAGAATAAAAACAGCTGCAATGGCTAACATAAAAACTGCGGCTATTGCATTCAATTTGTATTTTGACCAGAAAGGAATCACTTTTGCTTGACTTCCTATCTGAGCCATAAGGTCATCTTCGAAAGAATCGAAAAAGCCTTCAGGAACTTTCATTCCTTTTCTAGGATCATTATTCTTGTTTATCATAAGCTTTGCTGTTTTACAAATGCTTCAATTTTATTTTTAGCATGATGAAATGAGGCTTTCAGACCACCTACTGAAGTTCCTAAAACTTCAGAAATATCATTATACGACATGTCATCAAAATATTTCATATTAAATACAATTCTCTGTTTATCTGGTAAGCTTTCTAAAGCTTTTTGTAAAATCATTTGCGCTTCATCACCATCAAAATAAGTATCTGCTTCTAAGCTCAATACTTCATGTTCTGCTTCCTCACTTTTATACTTCTTTTGTTTCTGCAAATGGTTCAAACTTTCATTCGTAGCAATTCGGTACATCCATGTATAAAATTTAGAATCCGACTTAAAAGTTCCAATGTTTTTATACGCTTTCAAAAATGTATTCTGCATTACATCCGCCGCATCTTCATGCGTCTTCACAATCCCTCTTATGTGCCAGTAAATTCTTTCTTTATACAAAGTCACTAGCGTTCGAAAGCCTTTCTCGACATCAATTCCTTTCTGAATATTTTTAATAATCAACTCTTCGTTCTGCATGAATGACTATCGGTTGCATGTATTGGACAACGTTAAGATACAAAGGTTTAATGAAGATTAACTTTTTCTGTTAAAATGAGACATTCGACTCCAAGACTTAGGACTTAAGGACTTTCGACTTTGGACTTCACGACCTAGGACTTAGAACTTAAGACTACAAGACTTAGGACTTCAGACTTCAGACTCAGGACTGCACAACCTCACGACTTCACGACTCAAGACTTCACGACTACAAGACTTTGGACTTCAGACTCAAGACTCACGACTCTATTAGCGAAAAACAAAAAACTAAAAACGGATACCTCTTTACATGAAAATAAACTAGCTTTACAATCATGGGAAAAATTAGTTCAGCCATTTCAAAATTCCTGCTTTGTAAAGTTTGGGGTTTCAAGATCAAAGGAAATTATGCGTTTGACATCCCTAAAAAGGTGTTAATTGCTGCTCCACACACCTCTGCATGGGATCTACCACTAGGTATTCTCACCAGAAATGTCCTTCGTACAAAAATTCAATTCGTAGGAAAAGCGACCCTTTTCAAGCCACCTTTCGGTTGGTTTTTTAGAGCGGTAGGTGGTGTTCCAGTAGATCGAACTAAAAACAATAATTTTGTAGATGGAGTTGCCGAAATATATGAAAACCGAGATGATTTTAATTTTTGCCTTGCCGTAGAAGGAACTAGAAAAAAGGTATATAAATTAAAAACTGGGTTTTATTATATCGCCCGTAAAGCAAATGTTCCTGTTCAGATGATCGGCCTAGATTACAAAAACAAGCAAATAATCTTTAGTGAGCCATTCTATGTTTCTGACAATATGGAATTAGAAATGAGAAAAGTAGAAGACTTTTTCAGAGGTATTGTCGGAAAAGTTGAAGCCTATAGCTTTTAACGTGAAAAATGGATAAAGAAATAAAATCAGATGGCACTTATAAATTCATATACGACCAGCCCACCGGCGAGATATGCTCGCCGTTCACTACCGATTCTTCCTCCAGAAGAATTACTCGGTAGTTCATTATTCGGTTTAGTATGAACGAATGTTGGGAAGCAATAACGCTGGAGGCGTTACAGTGAGAGAACCAGCAGTTAATCTGAAGGATGGGAAGCTAGAATGAAAATTAACGATATAGATGGACTTAAAATGTCATTAGCCAAAAGCCTTCTGAATCATCATCTTATCTTAAAAATCTCTTGAATTAGCTCTGCTAGTCCTGCTAAATTTTTAATTCTAAGCTGATAATCCATATGGCTCCTGATAAAATTCCTTATCCATTCTTCACGTAGTTTTTAGGTTTTCCGAATTGCAAGCCCTCCGAAGTAAGCTATCTCATAAGTATTTCTTAATTTTCCCGCAAAATAGATTTACATGTATTCGGACGCAGAAAAAAAAGCCTTATTTAACCTTACTCAAGAACTGCTCAAAAAAGAGCCTGGAGTAGACCAACTGGATTCTTTAATTCAAGTGCTTCACTTTCACGAATGGAATTATTCGATCCAAAACAATCCCTTGATCTCTGATTTCGAATACGATACCTTATATAAATCTTTAGAGAAAATAGAGGCTGCAAATCCGTTATTAGTAAGACCAGACAGCCCTACACAGCGTGTTTCCACTGATCTAAAATCAGACTTCCCGAAAGTAACTCACCTTGTTCCTATGCTTTCTCTAGGGAATTCATACAATGCTGAAGATTTAATCGATTTTGATAGACAAGTTCGAAAATTGACTGGGTTATCAGAAGAAGATTCCATCGAATATACGGTCGAACCAAAGTTTGATGGCGGCAGCATCGCTATCGTTTATGAAAATGATTTATTGACCAGAGCCGCAACGAGAGGAAATGGCCAAGAAGGTGAAGAAATGACTGCTAATGCGAAAGCAATGTCAACTTTGCCGTTAAGAGCGGCCTTTTCGAAGTTAGGCATCCAGAAAGCTGAACTCAGAGGAGAATCCTTAATTAGAAAAGATATATTCTTACAGTTAAACAAAGACCGAGAAGAATTAGGCGAATCTATATTTGCCAATCCTAGAAATGCAGCAACAGGCGGATTAAGGACTAAAGATGCGAACCAGACAGCTGATCGAAAAATCGAAACTTTTATTTTTCAAATTGGCTATGCCATAAATAAAGAAGGGAGGGACATGATTCCTGAACTCGGCACGCATATGAATAGCCTGGACAAACTCACTTCTCTGGGATTCAAAATACCTCAAGCGGAAAGAAAATTATGCAAAAATATTGATGAGGCAATCGCTTTCTGTGCGCATTGGCAGGAAGTTCGGGAGGAGTATCCCTATGAAATCGATGGAATGGTCGTCAAGGTGAATAGCTTCGAACTTCAAGAGAAATGTGGTTATACACAGCATCATCCACGATGGGCAATTGCCTATAAATTCAAAGCGAAGCAAGCCACTTCGAAACTAGAACGTGTAGAATATCAAGTGGGAAAAATCGGGGCTGTTACCCCTGTTGCTAAAATTACACCTGTTGCATTAGCTGGAGTGACCGTTTCCTCCATTTCTCTTCATAATGCAGATTTTATAAGCTCCAAAGATCTTCGAATAGGTGACACGGTTCTAGTTGAAAGAGCTGGAGATGTTATTCCATATATCGTAAAGTCGTTTCCCGAATTACGAGATGGCAGTGAAAAAAAGGTGATTTATCCAACTCATTGTCCAGTTTGCCAGCATCCCTTGGTTCGAATCGAGGATGAGGCGGCTTGGAGATGTGTTAATTTTTCATGCGAAGCTCAAGTAATCCAACGAATGATTCACCACGTCTCGAAAGATGCCATGAATATAGATGGTTTCGGGGCCTCATATGTGGAGCGCTTTCATGAACTTGGATGGTTAAAGGATGTCTCAGACATTTACAATCTGGATTATGAGGCGATTGCTGAGCTAGAAGGTTTCGGTGAGCGATCTGCGCAAAAATTGAAAGCAGCTGTTGAAAAAGCAAAAAGCAACCCTATTCATAGGTTATTAAATAGTTTAGCGATTCACCACCTTGGACGAAAAGCTTCTAAAGTTATTGCAGAGCATATCGCTCATGTAATGAATCTAAAGACATGGACAGTGGAAGAATTGACCAATATTAAAGATATTGGACCTGTAGTTGCTGAAAATCTTACTGCTTTCTTTTCTGACGAGGTCAATGTTAACATGCTGGAACGAATGGAATCTTATGGAGTCAATCTGCATCAAACAGAAGAGGACAAGCCTCGCGAAATCAAAGAGGATGCTCCATTGGCTGGCAAGACCATTTTATTTACTGGAGCATTACAGTTAATGAATCGGAAGGAAGCTCAGTTAATGGCAGAAGAGGCTGGTGCGAAAAATATCAGTGCGGTAAGTTCTAACCTGGATATATTAGTAGTCGGTGAAAAAGCGGGATCGAAGTTGAAGAAAGCGGAGGCTTTAGGTACGGTTGCGATCTGGAGCGAGGAGGAGTTTTTGGAGAAAACTCGCTAAGCTCGTTTTTTCAAGTCAAGAGTCGGGAAGTCAGGAGTCGGGAAGAAGCCCAAAGTCGGAAGTCCGAAGTCAGGGAGTCGAAAGAAGTCCGAAGTCTGAAGTCAAGACTTTAGACTCAAGACTAACGACTCAGGACTCTGGACTTCAGACTCAATACTCACGACTCACACAAAGCGACTAAGAAAACTTCTTCGGGTTACTCATCATATATTTTAAGATAATACCGACCTCTTCGCTTTGTTTCTTAAGTAGGAGGAAGTCATCTTTATCAATATACTTACATCCAAATGCAAAATCTAACCATGACTGGGTTTCAGTATTTTCCATTGCAGAATCACTAAGTTTAGCTATAAAGTGTTTTGGGTATCTTCTTTATACCACTTCTGTTTTAGTGTGTTGTATAAATATTTATGAATTAATGGCTAGTATTTAAGGCGAAAAGCGCAGTAATAGCCATAGCTATTGCGAGTATTTTCAACGAAGAATACTGGCCATAAAACATAAATATATGCGACATATTGAAGCAGAAATGGTATCACTATAGCTCTCAGCTAGATTTGCACATACTGACCTTGAAGATCTTCGAATCTGATCAGTCAAGGAGTAAATCTCTTCTCTTGGAAATTTTTTAGACAATTCAAAAATCCTCATCGCAAGTTTGTATGCATTTTGATAAGCTATAAGTTCATTGTACTTTCCCATTTTATTAATATTTACCTTTATTAGTGTAAAAAATGTAGAAAGTGTTACAAACAAAAAAAATTAACTTTCGTCTTTAGATTCCAGACTTCTGACTTCAGACTTCGGACTTCAGACTTCAGACTCAAGACTCAAGACTCAAGACTTAACATAACAATAAAAAAACAATGAAATATATACTCCCCCTCCTTTACTTAATCATCATAATTTCATGCAAACAATCAAGTCCTGCTGTAACAATTCCTAATGAAGCTGTCAAACCGGAAGTAAGCGAAAACATTGACCTAGAAGAAGAAAGTAAAGAGCTTGAATATCCAGGGTGGATCGAATTTCCTGAAAATAATATGCAACATCTAGACATTCGATATGCGACGAAAAACAATTTTGTGAAAGAGCAAATGTATGAATGTGGGAAGTGCTACCTCCGAGAAGAAGCTGGCGAAGCTCTAAAAAAAGTTGCTAAATCCTTAGCGCAAATTGACCATAAACTAGTGCTTTTCGATTGCTATCGACCGAAACCTGTCCAGCAAAAACTATGGGATAAGGTTCCGAATGCTAGTTATGTAACCCCACCTCATAAAGGCTCTATGCATAATCGAGGAGCAGCGGTAGATCTTAGTATTATGGATGCGGATGGAAATTATCTGGATATGGGAACGGAATATGATTTCTTCGGGAAGGAAGCGCATACAGATAATTTTGACCTGCCTGCAAATGTTCTTAAAAATCGAAAATTATTGAAAGATTTAATGGTAAAATATGGTTTCAAAGGCATAAGAACCGAGTGGTGGCATTTTTCATTCGTCGATGGAAGTTATGAAATTGCCGATTGGGAGTGGGAATGTTTTTAGTATGTCAATGGATAAGCATATATTGCGAAACATTTTCGGGATTTAGCTCGTTAAAAGAACTCATTCAAGAATCAAAACGTAAAAATGGCATTAGAATTTAAGTCGGAAGTAGAGGCAGTAGACCACTTGAAACAGTCATATGGTAAATTAACTGATGAAATAGGGAAGGTGATTATTGGGCAGAAAGAAGTAGTGAAAGCTGTGATCATTTCATTGTTTAGTAATGGACATAGTTTGCTAGTCGGTGTACCAGGATTAGCGAAAACACTTTTAGTAAGTACGATTGCTGAAGTGTTAGAGTTAGAATTCAAGCGTATTCAGTTTACGCCAGATTTAATGCCTTCTGATATTACGGGATCTGAAGTGCTGGGTGATGATAGAAAATTCAAATTTAATCACGGACCATTATTTTCGAACATCGTTCTTGCGGATGAGATTAACAGAACACCTCCGAAAACGCAAGCTGCCCTGCTAGAGGCCATGCAAGAAAGATCTGTGACGGTGGGTGGAGTTAGGCACTTATTGCCGAAGCCGTTTTTCGTACTTGCAACACAGAATCCAATAGAACAAGAAGGAACATACCCATTGCCAGAAGCACAACTGGATAGATTTATGTTTAATATTCCACTTGATTATCCTTCTTATGAAGAAGAACTTCAAGTCGTAAAATCTACAACTTCTAATCAGAATATCAACTTAAAAAACATTGTCACTTCTGAGGAAATTATCTTCTTCCAGAATTTGATCAGAAAGATACCTATTACAGATAATGTACTAGAATATGCGGTAGGCTTAGTAGGAAAAACGAGACCTGGTGGACCAAGAGCAACAGCAGAAGTTAACAATTACATTTCATGGGGTGCAGGACCTCGAGCATCTCAGTACTTAGTACTTGGAGCTAAATGTCATGCTGCTATTAATGGAAAATATTCTCCAGACATTTCAGATATTCAAGCGATCGCAAATTATGTATTAAGACATAGAATCGTGAGAAACTACAAAGCTGAAGCGGAAGGTATTTCAGAGGAAGATATTATCAAGGGACTTCTTTAAGGAAAGTTTTTTGTTTTTTGCTTTTAGGCTAATAAGACATAGAAAAAGAATTCTATTTCCCTTAATAAAATTAAGATATCATAATAGACTCGTAAGCCGTGTCTTGCACATGCGGAAAAGCTAGGACTGCGAAGCTATTATGAAGTAAAATACTGTTCCACTTAGCTTTAATATCTCGGGCTAAATCCCAAGGTCGTATGGAGGATAGTGTCGAAATTCTCCAGCTGAAGCTCAAGGATTTTTTTGTTTCTAGAGATAGATGAACTAAAGTTCTAAAATCCAATTTCGAACTTCGTCCAACCATCATCATCTGTATACAATCTATACTCCGCTTTATGATTATTCAGAATATCTCTGATCAACATCAGTCCGATACCTTGACCTGTAGGCTTCGTTGAGAAAAAGGGTGAGAAGATATGCTCGGCTACATCTTCACTAATTCCCGCTCCATTATCAGCAATCGTCAATTGTGGCTTTTCAGGCTTTGTTGTGACCCTAATCATTCCATCTGAATCTATAGATTCTATAGCATTCTTGAGAATATTACTTATCACTTGCTCCAGTTGGATCTTGTCCGCTGAAATTATAATAGGTTCTGGGAAGGTCCGAATATCAAATGCTATCATTCGCTTCTGAGCACTTAAATTCATATAATCCACTTGCTTGTTCAGCAGTTGGTTAATGTCAATTTTCGACAATAATGGTTGTGGCAACCTGATAAACTCTGCGAAATTATTAGTGAATCTTCCAAGATCTTTATTTCGTTCGATGGCAATTCCCAAATACTTCTCTAATTCTGACTCTTCTTCCTCTGGAAATCCATATTCTTTCACACTTTCCAATATCGAATTCACCGCGCCCATGGAATTATTGACCTCGTGCGACATCATTCTAATCACCTTGCCATAAGCTTGTTTCTCTGCCTGCAGCAATTCACCAGTCATCTCTTCTATCATTACAAACTGGCGAGGAAAACCCTTATGAACCAGTTGGTGCACTTTGCATTTATATTTTCGAAGGCCATCTATTGCGATCACTTTCTCCTCGAAAGACGCCATTTCTGAAATTGCCAAAGCCAACGGACTTGATATTTCATCTATCCGCAATCCAAGTAACTCATCGCTCTCTAAAAACTGTTTTGCTTGTCGATTCGCAATTACTATCTCTTTCTCATAATCTAAAATCAACATGCCTAGTGGAGAATTTTCGATCAGATCTTCCAGAAAATAGGATTGTTCTTCTGTCCTGGTTTTCTCCTTTCGCAATCGTTCGATCATAGAATTATAGACCACGATCAGGTCGTCCATTTCCTTGGTTCCGGTAGGATTGAATTTGATTGTAAAATCTTCTTCAAGCATGGTGTCTTTACCAGACTTGATGAGTCGAAAGGGTTGCAATATCGTCCTGAGCAACTTAAAACTCACATAAAGTGAAATGAGAATCATCAATTCCCCGAAAAGAAAAATCCACTTATCATCTTGAAATAATTCATACATCAACACTGTAATCACAGTATGCAATAAAACTATTAAAATGATGTATCTAATTCTGAGACTCATGTGGAATATTATACTTTTCCAATCGCCGATAAAGTGAACTCCTCGTAATTCCAAGTGATCTAGCTGCCTTGCTGATGTTGTCTTCATGAAAAGCAAGCGCTTGCTTGATCATATGTTCTTCCATTTCATCGAGCTTCACCAGTCCTACTTCAGGAATTTTAATCATCGACGAACCTTGCCCACTCTTCTCCAAATTCTTAAAATCTTTCACCGAAATTACCTTTTTATCAAAGTTTAAAAGAATCGCACGCTCAACTTTATTTTTTAATTCTCGAATATTACCTGGATAGTTTTGCGCACTCAACCAATCCATTGTTTCTGATTCGAAAATAGGCACTTCCGTATTGTAAAGATGTGACATTTTTCCAGCAAAATGCTTAACCAGTGATGGAATGTCAGATCTCCTCTGATTCAACGATGGAATGTATAAGGTAATCAGGTTTATTCTATAGAACAAATCCTCCCTGAAAGACCGATCGAAGACCATATTTTGCAAGTCCTTGTTCGTAGCGCTGATTACTCTAAAATCAGACTTAACTGGCTGACTAGAACCTAAGACTTCGAAGGACTTCTCTTGCAATACGCGGAGTAGTTTGACCTGATGATCTAATTCCAATTCTCCGATTTCATCGAGAAAAATAGTTCCACTATGGGCTTTCGCAAATCTACCTTCCCGATCCACTGCCGCCCCTGTGAACGCACCCTTTTTATGACCAAACATCTCAGACTCAAACAAGGAACCAGAGATTCCACCTAAATTGACCTTAACGAAAACATTGTCCCTTCTCTTACTCTTTCTATGAATCGCTTCCGCAAGCAGTTCCTTTCCTGTTCCGCTTTCTCCAAGGATCAAAACTGAGGCCTCAGTGGGTGCCACTCGTTCTGCCATTTCGAGCACTTCCAGAAATGCTTCATCTTGCCCGATAATAGAATATTCGTCTTCCTCTAATTTCCCTATTGAAACTTTCGGATCATAAATATGAATGATCGATTCAATGGCACTGATCATTTGCTTGTTGTCCCAGGGCTTGGCAATAAAATCTTTCGCACCGAGCTTCATTCCTTCCACCGCTAACTGAACAGTTGCCCAGCCAGTCATCAAAATAATCAATGCTGCTGGGTTCTGTTCTCGGATTTTCTTTAATAGTGCAAGTCCCTGACGGCCCGTTGTTTCTATCGTGAAATTCATATCCAACAAAATCACATGCGGGTTAAAAGCAGCTAGCTTTTCCGGTACATCCGTAGGATAATGAACCACTTCTACCTCGTATCCTTTCTTCCCCAGCAAAAACTGAAGGCTCTGGCATACGGTTCGATCATCGTCTATAACAAGAATTTTATACTTACTCATCTGGGGCAAATTTACTAATCTTCATGTAAAGCTGTAGCGGGCTGAATTTTAGATGCTTGAGCACTTGGGTACAAAGCACATATTACTACAATGGTCAAAATAATTAAAGCGGAATAAAACATTGACCTATAAAAAATATTAGGTGGAATATCTATCAACTTCAGCAAAGGTACTTGAACCGCGAAGAAAACTCCAACTAAAACTGCTAGTAAAGTTAATATTAGTACTTCACCTGTAAATTGGGAAGCGATCCCTACTCTACTTGCACCAAGAGCCCTCCTTAAGCCAATCTCAGACCTCCGATTATTAATATTATACCATAAAACACCGAATAACCCAAGTGCAACATTAATACATAGAAATCCACTTATAGAAAGTAAAGCAATCATCGGAACCCATGTCTGACGATTATTTCTTCGCTCCATTGCTTTAAGATCTTGTATAACAAAACTGGAACTTTTCGTAATGCTTTCTACCATTTTACTCACTTCTTCTTCAAAAGACTTCGGCGTATTTTCAGCTACTTTAAGGTAAATAATCTCAGAGTTCTCTGAGGTATAGGGCTGATAAAAGAAGCAAGTTTCCTGCAATTCTTCGAAAACTCCATTATATCTATAATCATCTATTATCCCTATTATTTTTTTATCACCACCAAAAGGTATGATAGAATCAATCATCGACTTATCAGGAAAGTACTGATCAATAAAAAATTGATTCACAATAATCGGTTCATATGTAGCTGTTTTATCTGTTTCATCAAACCATCGACCATCTGTAACATTTATATTCATGGTTTTCTCAAAGTTAATATCCGCATACAAAAACCTACTTCTCATTTCGAAACCCAAATCATCGTAACTAGATGACCAAGTATTATAACTATAGGGTGCTATCGGATTACTAAACGCAACATCCTCTACATTTTCTAGTGATTGCAAATCATTTTTCAAATTAATTCTCATCTGCGCATTTGCAGTAGAATCCATGTCTTTATCATTTCGATCTAAAAATACAAGCCATCGATTCTCCGTATCAAATCCTGTAGGAACTTCCAGCCGGTCTGTATTATAAATTACGTAACTCAATACAGCAAACAGGACTAAAAATGAAAGAAATATCTCAACGATCAATAAGCTATTGTTACCCTTCTTATTCCAGATCAATTTAATTATATGGCGGATCATAATTTGTTACTTTTTAAGGCATTAACAATGTGAATTTTCGACATTCTGTAGGCAGGTAAAAAGCCTGAAAGGACGCCGAAAAGGATGACGACAATAAAACTATAAATGAAGAATTTGTAATTAATGGTCAATCTTAAAAACTCTAACAAATTGGCACTATTAATAAAATAAATCAGCACAACAGCTAGTCCAAGTCCGATGGTTCCACCAATTATGGTCAACACCACATTCTCAAAAATAAATTGACCTAAAATATTTCCCTTACTCGCTCCGAATGCCTTTCTCACGCCTATTTCAGACGATCGCTCCATAATCCGGCTAACATTTAAGTTGATCAAATTCAAAGTAGGCAGTAGAACAAATAATGAAATGAATCCAATAAGAATCCAACTTAGTATTCGACCTGCTTTCTTCGGTTCGTTAAACGGGACTAGGTTTCTTGAGAAGGCTTGAAACATGGTTCCTGTTTTATCCTTAAGTAAAAGCTTATTGTAGTCTTCGATAACGTCCATGGGAATTTCATTCTCTTTGTTTTCAATTTCGTCCTGAAGATTAGTAACGTCGGACTTAGAATTCGCTAGAAAATAGGCGCGGTAACCACCAGTATAGCGATCTACTGGGCCTAAATAATCTGGAAGTAAAGTAGTAGGTGCCCAGACATCTCCGTCAATCATGGAGCTTCTTGGCTTCTTCACCACACCGATTATTTTATGATTTTTTCCATCCATCTTTATCTCCCGACCAACAATGTTGCTCATTTCACCAAAATATTTTTCAGCAAGTTGATCAGTGATTACTGCGATAGGCTCTGCTCGCTCATACATCCCTTTATCATAACCCTGTCCTTCTAAGAATTCGAAATCAAAAATTTCCCAATAATGAGCATCAGTATAAAAGGCGTCAAGAACAATTTTAGAGTTATTCACATAAGCATTATAGGATACACCAGGAATATAAAAAGTATAATTTTCAGCGTACTTCAAGTCCGTAAAATAGTTTTCTAGGAACCGTCCACCTATTGAACTTATCGTCGTGGAATTACTTGATTCCCCGATCGATTTCGTTGTATCATATTTCATTGCTCCATCCACTAGCATAGAATCAATCAAGAATGTTGTATCAGCAACCATAGCTTTCATTTCTATGGTACCAAATGAAACCATTCGATCTCTATTCGTCCACGGCTTGTCCGTGCCTAATTCCGTCTGGAGAAAGGATACAATGACCATCAGAATACCCAAGGTAAAACTGATTCCAAACAAGCTTATGAAAGTGAAAAACTTTTTCCGACCCAGAACGCGCCAAGCAAGAATGATATAATTTTTTAACATTGTTTCTGGTTTATTAGGTTATTTAATCTGACTTCCATCATACAATCTCATTAATCGGTGCGTTCTTCGAGCCATATTCTCATCGTGCGTAACCATAACAATGGTTGTTCCTCCTTCTTTATTCAGGTTAAGTAAAATATCCATCACTTCATTTCCCATCACGCTATCCAGATTACCTGTCGGCTCATCGGCGAGTATAATCTCTGGTTTCCCTACGATGGCTCGGGCAATAGCAACACGTTGTTTCTGTCCACCTGAAAGTTGGTTCGGAAAGTGGTTCATTCTATTCTTCAGCCCTACAGATTCTAATGCTTCCTCACTCAGGCGTCTTCTTTCTTTTGCAGAAACATGTTTGCGATATAATAAAGGCAATTCTACATTGTCGATCACTTTCAAGTCAGGAATCAAGTGAAAACTTTGGAAAATAAACCCAAGCTTTTCATTTCTGAAGTGAGAAGTGGCTTTCGAAGCATATTTCTGAACTTGCTTTCCAGCAATAGTAACCGCGCCATCTGATGGCTCATCTAGTAAGCCGATAATGTTCAGCAGGGTAGATTTTCCACACCCTGAAGGTCCCATAATACTTAAGAATTCCCCTTTAGGAACTTCAAGATTGATATTATTTAAAGCAGTTGTTTCGATGGTTTTAGTCCGGTAAACTTTGGACACTTGGTCTAATGATATCATGATTAGTAAGTTATTTTTTGATTGTTAGCAAAGTCGAAGCCAGTCATTAATCGCAACGCATAATAGCTGTTCCAATAATTACTGAGCGTCTGAATATAGTTACGTCTGGTTTGATCTTTTTCTCTTTGTGCTAGTGTCCAGTCTGTGATGCTGATTGCACCTAGGACATATCTTTCATTAGCAATATTAAAGCGTTTTTCGGCAAGGGTTCTGATGGCTTCTTGGTCTTTCACAGCTCGCTGAAGCATACTGAATTCTCTTACTTTTAGGCGAACACTATTCTCCATTTCAGCTGTTTCTTGCTTTATGGAGGCCAATGTATTTTCATGTACAATTTGCGCCTGCATTCTACTTGATTTTCTTTTCCCCCAATCCACGATGGGCACTGAAAATGTTAAACTTAGTTGCTGCTCAGTGAATGGACCACGATATATTTCTGAAACGGATTCAGCACCTCGAGCGAGTCCAAAACTTGCGAATAAATTGGCTTGTGGTCCTGTCGCCGCTTTGACTTGAGCGATATTTCTTTCTGCTTCTAACAATTGGCGTTGGTAAGAAATGATTTCTGGTCTGTTTTTCATTGCCATCTCTACAGCCTTGTCTTCGTCAATTAATATTTCCGACATCGGATCAGGAATTGAATAGCTAAGTCCAGGACCAGCTTTCTCACTCAGGAAAGTCCACAGATTGCGTTCTGCTGCTTGGAGTTGGTAATCTGCGCTTCTTAAATTAACCTTCGCATTTTCTAGCTCAATTTCGAGTTGAAGTTTTTCGTCTTTGGAGATCTTTCCTAGCTCGAGTCGTTCTTCAGCTATTTTAATTAGCCGCTCATTCACTTCTGTGTTGAGCTTAGAAATCTTCCGATCCTCTTCGGCAATTAAGACTTGAAAATATAGGAAGTTAGCTTGAAACTGCGTGTTTTCAATATCGAAGGTATATTGCACATTAGCTTCTTTCAATGTTACTGGAGCAAGTTGCTTATTCCACTTCATTTGATTAAAACCGAAAATCGGCTGGCTGATCCCAATTCTAAGAGGGACGCCGTTGTATAATCGGTTGTTAAAAGTAAAATCATCAAATCGCTGAATATTTGATTGCACGAAAAGCGTCGCTCCTGTAAGTGGAATGCTCTGCTGTGCAAAAAGAGAAAGGCTTGCATTATTCTGAGAAACCCGCTGAAATTCTATCGTTCCATTCGGCTGAGTAATCGCTGACGATGAGCTAAAGAATCCTGGTATTTTCCCATCTAGAAATAATGCAGGTTTAAGTGAGGATTTAAAAATGGCATAATCCTGCTTGGCGATCTGCTTTTGTTGATCGGCATTCGTAGAAGCGAAAGTACTTTTTCTAGCTATACGTAGTACTTCTTCTAGGTCAATGTTGGACTGAGCTTCGGCATGAAAATTAAGAAACATGCTCAGAAAAAACAATACTACAAAAGTGTATTTAATCATCTTCCTCATCATTTCTTGTTTATCTTGAACTCATTCAAATGATCATAATCTTCCGTTTCTGATATGATTACACGTTGGCCTTCCCTTATATTAGGGCTCGTGATTTCTACATAGTCAGAATTGGAAAGACCCTTCGTAATTCTTGTTTTCACAGCGCGGTCACCATCGATTACGAATACATCAAGACTCGTTGCCCCGTTAAATGCTGCACCATTCTTAACTCTAAGCGTATTGGATTTTTGATCGGTGATAAGGAATACTTCCGCGCGCATATTCGGTCGAAGAATTTCATCGCTGTTGTCATCTAATTCCACGATAAACTTAACCGTGTTATTTTCTACCGCTGGAAGGACACTGCTTATCGTTCCAGTTAACGTGCTTCTGTTGATTCTCACATTTACCGGCATCCCCACATTAATTTTCTCTGTATTTCGATCTGATGTGCTTGCTTCGATGACATAACTATTCAGATCCGCAATTCTCACTAGCGGTTCTCCTTGACTTACTGTTCTTCCTACATCTTCTAGTATCCACGTAATCACTCCATCAAGAGGAGCTCGAACTTCAGTTTCATTAAGTTTTCTCTTAAGTTCTTGCAACCTTTTTTGCTGGATGGTAAATTCAAGTTCAAGGTTTCTTTTCTCCTTAACATTCGCATTTCGAGTATAATCTAGGTTGTTTTCTAGCATCAATTTTTCTATTTCTGCCACTTCTAGTTTCAACTTCGCTTGTTCTAATTCTTCGTCTGTTGCACCGCCGATTTCTACTAATCGTTCTTGATCTTTTACTTGAGCTCGGAGTTGGCTTAAGGTTAGTGCTTTTATCTGATCCGTATAATCTAGATCTTTTAGGTCTTTGTCATATTGTAGATTGAGCTTACCAATATTATTTTCCTTTAGTTCGAGTTCATCTTTCAGCCGTTCGTATTCTAGTTTGGTAAATTCTTGATCGAGGTTCATGATGAGCTGACCGCTTTTCACCACAGTTCCTTTAGGCAGGATTACATTTTTAATCTCGGTATTTACTGGAGCGTTGATTTCTCTTTCGTAAGATGGTTTCACAATTCCGGTAGCGGTCAATGTGTTCTGGATATCTCCTTTTTCTACCACAGAAATGAAAAAATCATTCATTGTGCCTGTTCTTCGAAGTGCATTTCGACCAAAATAAAATGCTGCCCCAAGAATGGCAATAATGATCACATACTTTAAGATGTTCCAAATTTGGGAACGTCCTCTTTCTTTGCTTGCAATTTCTCTATCCATAGTAAGGTTTTCGTTTTTTAGGTCAATGTTTTAATAATTCTACGTCCTGTATACTATAATGCCAATGCATGTGCCAAGAAATATTCTATTGATTTATAGAGAATTAAATATATTATAAATAAATATATTGTCCGTTTTCGAACAGGTGGTGTGCGGAATGCTCTAAGGTAAGTCTCGCACTGATGTATGAGGTCCTATAATATTTTAACTCGGTAGTCAAACCAGTTGTGATTGCGTGTCCTTAGCCTTCGATGAAGCTTCGACTTTCGTCCGAGAATGTGGTTTTTCTCGCACTGAATTACCACAAAACTAAGCTCACATTGATGTTCAGAATTAAAGCAACAATTACACTTCACAAAAAAAACTTAAATAAAGCTTTTAAAAAGTGCAACAAAATATATTTTAGCACATTTATTTATCTAATTGTTTGATCAAAATATAAAAATGAGGTTATTTCTTTTAGCAATACTTATAACGGTTTTATCTACAAATGCTCATAGTCAAGAGAGTGAAATTGGGAACTGGATGATTTATATCGGAAGTAAGAAAATCGATTCTAAGTGGAACTGGCATCACGAAGTACAATATCGAAACTACAATGCTATAGGTGACCTCGAACAACTTTTGCTGAGAACGGGTATCGGATATAATCTTTCCGAAAACAACAATAATTTACTTGCTGGATATGGATTTATAAGAAGTGAAAACTACATGGACGGGCAAGAAGAGAAGGTGATCGTCAATGAGCACCGGATCTACGAACAGTTTGTAACGAAGCAAAAGTTCAAGTTCATGTCCGTTCAGCATCGGTATCGATTTGAACAAAGAATTGTAGAAGAAGATTTCAAGATGAGATTCCGATACTTTCTATCTCTTGGTATTCCATTAAACGATGATTTTTATGTTTCCCTGTATAATGAGATTTTCTTAAATGTTAGTGAATCTCCTTTCGATCGAAATCGGGTGTACGGTGGACTGGGATATCGATTAAATGATGTAATGCGCTTTGAATTAGGGTATATGAACCAGCTTTTCGGTGCCAGTAGTCGAGATCAAGTCAACATTATAGCGTTTGCCAATTTTTAAAAGTGGTTCGCAAGCCAAGACTTATAAACCTGATATTTTTAGAAGAGCCATTCGGGATTGAGAAATCGGTTGAGAATAGAACAAGGAACAAAGTTAGGAATCATTGACTTTTAAACGTCTAATAGAGCCTAAAGCTTCAGCCCGAAACTTTTCATCATCTCAAATTCCCCTCCTAAAAGTGACGCTTTAAATTCAATTTACTTAGCTCGCATCCGATTGTTACGCTTATTGTGCTCCACTTCTGCAAGTCCAAGTTCCTCTAATAATGGTGGAAGATACATCCCAACTCTACCTCTGAAATTTTTCTTTAATCCATACCAGCCGCCTATTGGGTTTTCTGGTGACCGTCCCCAAAACTCAACAGTTCCTTCTTTTGCTTCGGCTTTTTCATCTTTACTCCCTAGCAAAACCCAATCGCCATGCTCTTTTAGCATTTGATGCATATCTTCAATAATTCTAGCATCATAATGTAAGATTGTTTTACCCACTGTACAGACTATTATTTCGCGTCCATCTTTCTCATCGATATACATTTCATATTCTGAAGATTGAGGTGGTGTCTTCAGTTTCCAAGGATTATCTTTTGTTCTTTTTTCCATGAGATCTGGATTTAATAAGTGACTTGATTTCTAAAAATAATATATGTACAACAATTAACAAACTCGATTTTCCAAAAAAACTACACTTTTCTCTTTCCCATTATTGCTGACCTAAAAGTGTCGCGTTGAGCTTAAGCTTTTTTTACTTAAAGACCAATTTGCTGACTCTGCCATTTCCACCAGCATACGCAGTATTCCCATCCATAAATCGAAGGGTATAAAATCCTTCATCACTTAAGTGCATCCATGTTTCCCCTCCATCTGAAGAATAATCAATCCCTTTGAAGCCAATTGCCACGACTCCTTTTCCTGCAGAACCCGGAACAAATTGAACACAACTTCGATATCCGGGAGATAGACCATCAGCTAGAACCGACCATGTCTTACCACCATCTTTAGTTTTTATCTTATTTGCTATAGCAGCTTCAGGCTTAGTGTAGTCTCCTCCGATAGCAATTCCAACTTGCTCATCATAAAAATCTACCGAATACATTCCTGTAGTTGGTGTTCCTTGGATGATCGGTGTATCATAAACTTGCCATGACTTTCCTTTATTAGCAGAATAAAGAATCCTACTAGCCATCCCACCAGTTGCAATCCAAGTATGATTCCCTATCGTTTTAATATTCGTATCGCTTGCCGCAAAAGCCGCTTCACCGCCTACTGCTTCAGGTAGGTTTTTACACTCCACTTTCTTCCAGGTTTCTCCCCCATCTCTTGTAATAATGATACTTATACAATCTTCAGTAGGATCTCCCATAGCAATCCCTTCTTTCTCATTCCAGAATGTCATCGCATCATAAAATGCCTTTTCATTGTCCTCTCTATAAACTACGTTCCCATTTTTATACAATAGTGCTGGAGAAGCAATACCTAATGAAAATACCCCTTCCTTGGTGATCGCGAGTGATCTAAAATTTGGCTTAAACAACGTATCAGAAGAAAACAACTCAAACTTGCCTTGATCTTTTTCCTTAATCATTACTCGAGCATCTGATGTCGCAATTATAATTTTACTATCAGAAATTTCTAGTGCTCTAACATTGACCGTAGAATCTAATACTACATCTTCTATCGATACAGAAGTAAATGTTTCTTGTGCAGAAATAAAATTGTGAAGGCAAATAAATAGGACAAAAATCAGTGTTCTCATATGTAGAGCTTATTTGAAATAATAACGTAAGATAAATCAAATGCCTTACAATTTTAATCATGAATATTATTCAGCATTCTCAGGTACAATAAGTTAATTCATTTCTTGTTAAATAATTGGATAAAAAGTAAAAAATGAGAACCTGCTTAATACTAATTTTCACATTCAGTTGCATCTTTTCACAAGCAAAAGCACAGTACTCCCCAAAATCCAAATCATTAAAAGTTAGTTCAGGAGTTTATTTCCTTGGTTCAAGTGATATCCTTATGCCAAAAATTGTCAATATTCGCGCTATCATTCAGCCCTATTATAATGAAGACATTTCCAGTGGTATTTCAATTGGGTTTATGGGAAGGTGGTAAGAAATTCTAGCTATACTCTAATAATCCGCATATATTCATGTTTATACGTCATACTAAAATATAATTGAACTAAGAACCTTTAAAACTTTCCTCGTACGGCAGCGATAACATTGAACCCAGAACCACTTACACCTGAAGCAAATGGCGTGTATTGCTTGTCCAAAATATTTTCTATTCCTAGCTGAAATGTATAACTACCGATCGAATAATCTGTATACAAATTGAAGATCGTCCAAGGCAAAGCGCCTTCCGGAGTGGCATATTCTGGATTATCAGAACTTCCACCATATAATTCAACAGGTTTCATACCATTATACTGGCTCAATAATGTAAAATTCCAGGCCGTCCACGAATACTTAAGCTGAGTCTTTCCATAAACAGGAGGGATATGCGCTAGTGGTTCGTTGATACCTCCTAAGATTTCACCTTTCACATAACTAATCGAACTCGTCAGGTCCAAGCCTCTCATTAATCTGTATTTTAGATTAAGTGAAACACCGTAAAGTTCCGCATTTTCCGCATTCACGTTGCCTTCTACATTATAAGTTTTATCTCCATCCGAAAAAGTAGTACTGCCATCAGGTAACATAAAATCTTGGCGAACGATAGCATCTGATAATCGCGTATAGAAAAAGCTTCCAGAGACTAAACTTCCTCGACCTAAATTCCTATTGATATTAATTTCTGAGTTAATCGACCTTTCCGCTCCTAGTGAATTGTTCGGCACCAATGCATTTCCATTATTCACTCTTAGCTTTCCAATATCATCCACATTAGGCGCTCTAAAGGCAGTCGCTGCAAGAAATCTAATCGTCCAGTCTTGAGTGGGTTTCCAATTCATTCCCGCAGACCAACTTACTGAACTATTAGTCGAAGTTACGCCGTCATAGAAAAACGAGGGCCACTGAATCGGATCCGATTCTAGATATTTCACTTTTGTAGTATAAGAGGAGAATCTTACTCCGCCATGGAATACAAAAGTTGAATCTTCAGACTCATTCACATATTGAGCATAAGCTCCTAAGATATTCATACTCGAGCCTCCACTTGGATATCTCGTGAAAACATTGTCATTCCTGTCACCCGTGTTGATATTCTCTTCATAAGCTATCGAGTTAACAAGGTTATAATTTGCATCAGCTCCATAGTAAAACATATGCGTTCTCTTCTTTCTAATTTTCTTGCTGATATCTATGGTTAATGCATTTACACCTACGGATTCTATACCGGTTGTTCTCAAATCAGAATTAAATCCTCGTGTGATTCTTGATTCTTCTATATTTTGACGTGAAGCAATAACGATGAATTCATCCATCCAAGCCCTTTCTTCAGTCCACTTATACTTTAAGCTTGCCAGCCCTCTTTTCTGAGGACCATAATACCATTCCGCGAATTCAAACTGGTCTCCATCTAACAAAACTAATTGATCATATCTCGGTATATCAGATGACGCCGAATATTGCAGATTAGCGGTAAGGTTCATCTGATCGTTAATCTGATATCTGATTTTCTGTAAAAAATCGAACTGCTTATATCCCGTTCCTACCTGAACATTTTCATTCTCATTCTGAACAATCACATCTTCATTGTTGGATCGAGACTGATAGCTTGGTCTCTTAGCAAAATCTGGATATTCACCCGTTCGGTTAGCCCCCATTCTTAAGTCTCCAAAATCAGAATAAGAAATACTCGTTAAGCTTCCCCACTTTCTAAGTCCAATGTTAACATCAGCATGGACTGATTTCTCGTTACTTGCACTTCCATATCTCGCATAATAATTACCAAATACATTGGCGCTCTGATCTTTTCGCAAATTCAACATCGGTTCTTTCGTACGAAAATGAACCACACCACCTAAGGCATCACTACCATACATTAGAGACGAAGGACCATAAATGACTTCCATCTGATCTAGAATCGCATTATCAATGGTGATGGCATTCTGTAAGTGGCCGTTTCGGTATATCGCATTGTTCATTCTTACTCCATCGACAACGAGTAGAACCTTATTAGCTTCAAAACCTCGAATAACTGGACTTCCACCTCCCATCTGACTTTTCTGAATGTACACATCAGCATATCTTGCCAAGGCATCTACCGAAGTCTGTGGATTAGAAGAAGCAATTTCTTTGCTCTGAACGGCATCTATTTTCTGCAAAAAGTCTTCAGATCTGATATCATTTCTACCTATCAGAACTACTTCTTCTAGAATTTCATTTTTAGGCTGAAGAGTCAACTCAATAAGACTCTTTTCAATCAATGAAAGATCTACACTTATAGTCTCGAAGCCTAAATATTTAAAAGTAAATTCATCGTTTTGAAATTCTAGGGGAATGGAAATATTCCCTTCTAGATCAGTGGTGGTCGCGAAAGAAAAATCGCCATTGTAACATTCCACACCCACTAAAGTAGCTCCCTTATCATCGTATACAACAACAGCTTTCTGGCTGAATAACGCAACAGATAATAAAACGCAGAAGATACTACAAAGAAGCTTTTGGCAAGTTAATCTGGAATGTTGTGCCTTCATTCAATTTAGAATTTTTTACAAAGATTTTCCCTTTGTGATACTGCTCAATGATTCGTTTTGCAAGAGATAATCCTAGTCCCCACCCTCTTGTTTTCGTAGAATATCCTGGTCTGAAAACGGTTTTTTGCTTGGATTCAGGAATACCTTTTCCTGTATCGCTTAGCAAGATAGTAACGTTATTCGAATCCGAATGCACTTCCGCTGAAATTTCCCCTTTACCTTCCATTGCATCAAGGGCATTACGCATCAAGTTTTCAAGTACCCATACAAAGAGATGCTTATTCACATTCACGTAAAGTTCTTCAGGTTGTGATTCTGGAAATCTAAAACTCACATTCCTAGATGCTCGTTTCTCCATGTACTCTTTGGTTTCATTGAGAATATCATAAATTCCATATGTCTTAAGCTTTGGTTCCGAGCCAATTTTAGAGAAACGATCTGCAACTAAGTTAAGTCGATCCACATCATTCGCCAGCTCATCTAATATTTCGAGTTGATCCGTTGTTATATTCTCATCAATTTTCAAGTGCTCTAACCAGCCAATGATTGCAGAAATAGGAGTTCCTAACTGGTGTGCCGTTTCTTTTGCCATTCCTGCCCAAACTCGGTTCTGTTCTTCTCTTCGCGAAGCTGAAAAAACAAGGTATCCCAGCAAAATGAATATGGCGACAAGTAAAAACTGAACGATTGGATAAAGCCGAATAAGGGTATAAAGTCTAGAGTAATTCAGGTATATAATTCTAGAATATCCTGAACCTTGAATTGGATCGAAACCTCTATTCTTAGACTTTTCTATTTGTTTAATCAAAAACTCTTGGTCTAGAAGCTTTTCCTCTGGGAAATTATATCCTTCTAATGCACCATCTTCATCTTCTAATACTATCGGAACGGTATTATTCTTTATTATTTCATCTACGATAGTGAAATCTGCGTTTAAATCATCATTTTCATATGCCTCGCTTAACGCTAAAGCAAATAGCTTCACACTTTTCAGCTCTTTCTCACCGAGTTGCTGTGCTAAATAATAAGAATAAAATGAGGTGATGACAACGATGATCATTCCGAAAATTGCTAGAAGAATTCGCCACTTAGACCTCGATTTATATAACTCCATTTACTAATTTTCCTTATCTAAATATGCTTTCACTCTATCTTGAACATTCTCCCGAATGTCTGCATAAAATAGGTTGTAGTCTGCTATATGGTAATTCTTAAAGGTCAAAAATACACTGCCTCTGAATTTAGGTTTGGTAACCCATAGATGATCCTCGTACACTTGAGCGTCAGCTATGCCTGGTTTTACTCCTTTATTAAACTTAAAAAGCACCGTTCCTTTGTTTTCTTCTGCTGGTACTAATGTCGTATCAGTTGACCAGCTTAATGGATTGGTAACCACTATATCACTGCCAGATTCGTGCCATGCTGGAAGATAACCTCTTTGATATGATCTCCAGGTTACAAAGCATCCTGTTTCATCAGCACTTTCACAAGCAGGGATTGTTGGAAAACTACTTTTCCTCACTGGCATTCCGATCAGATAAGCTGCTACTAATTGTTCTTTTAGCGGTTTGCCTTCGAAAAATTCATTCATTAATTGGATGGCATGAATCGTACCTTGGCTATGAGAAGCAATGATAATCGGTCTACCATTATTCAAGTTTTTCAAATAATACTTGAATGCATTTCGAATGTCTTGATAAGCTAGTTTCATCGCTTTCTTCGCATCTGCTTTCTTTTGCTCGTCCTCATTGTAGAAAACGTAAATGTGGGCTTGTCGATATCTAGGTGCATAAACTTTAGCAGCGCCATTGAAAACACTGGCTTGAAACAGAATGGTACCATTATCGGTCTTTTCATTAAGCTCTTCATCATCCAATTCCGCATTCCACTCCGTATTTCCTTTTTCTCGGGTATAAGAAGTTGGATGCAAGAAAAACACATCTACATCTGCTTCATCTTGGTGATCTTTATAAATATCTCCAGGTGTTCGATCTGCATTATCCTTCTTTAAAGGAGAAGCTGCCCAATACTTTAAATCACTATAATCAGGAGCTCCTTTATCACTAATAGGCTCAAAAACGCCTTGTGGAATTTTAGGCACTGAGGTACATGCCGTTAATAATAAAAGCAAAACAAATAATCTCATTTTCATAAAACGGAGTACTTTCCCTATATATTGGTCAATGCTTGGAGAATATCTGATGAAATATCGTCTATATGCTCTAGACCCACAGAAATTCGAATTAAACCTGGTGAAATTCCGAGTTCCATTCTTTCTTCCTCTGTCAATTTTCGATGTGTCGTAGATGATGGATGAGAAGCAATACTTCGTGTATCTCCCAGATTAGCAGTTAAGGAAAGCATTTGTAGTGCGTTCAGAAATTTGCGACCACCATCTAATCCTTTTTTAAGATCAAAAGTAACGATAGCACCACCTTGACTCATTTGCTTTTTCGCAATTGCATATTGTGGATGTGATTCTAAAAAGGGGTAATTAACTTTCTCTATTTCTTCATGACCTTGCAGAATACTAGCTAGTTTGCTTGCATTTTCACAATGCCGATCCATTCGAACGGCTAGTGTTTCAAGACTTTTACTTAATACCCACGCATTAAATGGGGACAAAGATGGTCCCGCACTTCTTACATAATTAAAGACCTTTTCCACGATCTCTTTTTTGCCCGCAACTAGTCCTCCTAATACTCTTCCCTGACCATCGATAAACTTAGTAGCAGAATGACAGATGATATCCGCTCCATAGCTCGCAGGTTTCTGCAAATAGGGCGTTGCGAAACAATTATCTACATTAAGTAGAAGATTGTGCTTTTTGCACCATTTAGAAATGTTCTCCAAATCGTAAATATGAAGTCCTGGATTAGATGGAGTTTCAAGAAAAAGCATCTTGGTGTTCTCTTGAACCGCTTCTGTCCATTCTTCTACGCCTTGAGACGGATTAAGAAAAGTATATTCTATTCCAAATCCTTGGAGGTAATTCTCCATCATTTTATAAGTAGAGCCGAAAACCGCTCGAGATACTAATAAGTGATCGCCACATTTTAAGAAAGAAACGAAACTTGCGAAGATGGCAGACATTCCACTTGCTGTGGCAACTGCATCCTCAGTTTCCTCTAAGGCTGCCATTTTCATTTCGAATTCTCTAACACTAGGATTCGTAAATCGACTGTAGATATTACCTTCTTCGTCACCAGCGAATACATCACGCATCTGCTCAGCCGACTCATAAGTAAAACTAGATGTTGGGAATATCGGAGTACTGTGCTCTCGATGCTGTGATTTAGCTGTTTGCAGTCTTATTGCCTTGGTCTCGAATTTCATATGAACGGTAAAGGTAGGATTATGACGGTTAACTTTTTAATGACCACCAATTTTTATTTGCTTTACTTCATTATCATCTACTGGACTTGGTCCCCTCTAAGTTTTCTGTAACGCTTTCGCGCCTCAACAGCATAGGTACTATTCGAAAATTCGATGAACAATTTTTCATACAATTCCATTGCCTTTCCCGTATCATTTAATTGAAACTCATAAAGCTCAGCTAATTCATAGATGGAATTATCTGCTCTTATTTCCTCTGGATGTAAAGTGATCACCTCATTGTATGCTTTTACAGCAGCATCATAATTTTTTCTTGACTTAAATATATTAGCTTCTAAATACAGAATGTCATCTCGTAATGGATGCGCAACATACATAGTTTTGATAGAATCTAGCTTTTCTATCGCTTCATCATATTTGTTTTGAAAAATAAGCAATTCCGTTTGAGCATACATTTCTAAAGGTTCCACGATAGAATCTGTTCCCATATTATCAAGTATGAAGACACTTCGATCTATTGCATCATTAGAAATCAACTTAGATGTCGAGGCTTTCAGGATATCGAACTGTGCTTGTGACCATTCGAAATCACCATTATAATAGCTTAACAATGCATTTTTAAACCTCGCTTTTTCGCCCCAGAAATCTTCCCTGAAATCCTTATCTACTTGCGAATATAAGAGTGATGCTTCCCAAATGTCTTCGGTCATCAAGTAATAATCACCAAGGTTAAGTTTCGCACTTGCTAAGATATACTTGTTCATTCCTTGAAATGAAATCAATGAGTCTAACAAGGATATAGCACCCGGAAGGTTGTCCAGATATTCTGCTTTTAATTTTGCTAATTCTATGACCAAAAATGCCGACTGAGTATTCAGCCCTAGTCTGTCGATAAATTCCGTATATTCCTGCTCTAGCTCAATAATATCTTGCTGCGTATAATCAAAATTACTAGTAATCAACTTCCGCTTATTCGCTAATTTCTCTCTCTTTGCTTCGAAATAAAAAGGAGATGTTTGATCTTTTTCTTCTAGTAAATACTCAAAGGCTTCGATGGCAGTAGGATAATCACCAGCATTCGAGGCAACTTGACCTAAATTATACACTCTTATTCCTGTTTCAGAAAGTCTTTTGTCTAGTGCCTTAGCTTGTCTAAGTGCCCGCTTATAATCCTTCTTCTGGATAAAGGACCATTGTAGTAGTTCTGTATATTCGATTACATCTGGGTATTCCTGAACATTGGCATATAAATTCTTCAGTAATATTTCTAAATCTTCTGAATCTAGATTCCGCTGAAAAATAGTCTGGACAGTGGTCATTCGTTCTGGCCGCTCTGCAATACTAAGCAGGTAGTACTTGATCATTTTATCCTTATTCCCATTTCTGCGATATAGATCTCCAAGATTATAAGCGAATGATTCGCCTTTCTTAATGAGTTGACTGCCTCTTTCATAAACTTGAATAGCATAATCATATTTAGCAAGGCCTATGAAAGCATTCCCGAGCTGAGTCACAACTGCCCTTGATCCATTTAATCTGCTTATTGCATTTTCGTATTGTTCTTTAGCTTTATCTTCTTGCTGCAATCTCTCATAAAGATTTCCGAGGGTAACATAGAGATGTAAGTCGTTAGATCTTTTCTTCAGTTGCTTCTTGATCGCTTTTTCACTTTCTTCATAATCTTCTAAGGAAAGTAGACAATTGATATATCGATTAAAATAGTAACTATTAGACTTAGATTTCTCGAAAAGTTGCTTATACATTTCAGCAGCTTTTTCGTATTCTCCAGTATTGTAATATTGATTAGCTAAACGGGTATCTTGGCTGAAAACAATATTAGAAATGCAAATGAAAATAAAAATAAATAGGTACTTCATACTTTGTGTTTCAGACTTATGTACTTACAACGAAAATGAAAGGTAAAAAGTTATATTGAGAAAGATATAAGGAATTATTTCTTTGTCAATTTTTTAACGTTGCGTAAAAACAACGCAATCCGTACGTGTAAGTCTCTCTTTATAAAAAGCAATAGGCTATTTCTTCTTCAGTCGAAAAGTTACAGGAAGTGTATAAATACAGGAAACATTTTCACCGTCTTTGCTTCCTGGAATCCATTTTTCCGTAAGATCATTCATTCCTTCTACCATCGAAGCTGCTGAATCTCCGCATCCGCCAGCAAGATCTCTTACAATTTTAACATCTGTAACAGAGCTATCACTTCTAATTACAAAAGAGACTACTGCCATTCCTTCAATTCCCTGCTTAAGAGCATCTTCAGGATAAACAAGATTTTCACTTATGTATTCAAATAATTTATCTGAAGCACATCTTTTTCTGTCTTGTTCAGATCCTTCTAATTCTTCACAACCAGGAAATCTTGGCATTTGCTCTACAACTTTATATACCTGATCATTGCTCCAGTCTTTCTTCGCAACCAAAGCTTCGCTTTCTGTTGCTCCACTCTGTGCAAACATTGACATAGAAAAGAATAAAAAAAGAGATAAGTAACAATATTTCATGGTAGTCTATTTTTTATAAGTTCTGTAGTTATTTATATATAACGATAAAGAAAAGCATTTCTAAATTGAATAGAAAATTCTTGGTATAAAAAAAGGGTTGCTTCGAAATCCGAAGCAACCCTTTATATCTTTAAGACTGGTAACTTAGTCTTGTAATTTAAATCTTACTGGTAAAGTATATAATACCTTTACGTTTCTACCTCTCTGCTTACCTGGCGTCCATTTCTGCGGTAGATTATTCATACCTTCTACAACAGATAATGCTGATTCACCACATCCTCCTTCTAGGTTTCTAACGATTCTAGCGTCAGCAACAGATCCATCTTGTTCTACAACAAACTGAATTACTGCCATACCTTCTATACCGTTCTCCCTTGCGATTGCAGGATACTTAAGATTTTTGTAGATGTACTCTAGCATTTTGCCTTTCGCACACTCTTCTTTTTCTTTATCAGTACCTGAAATATTTTCACATCCAGGGAAACGAGGCATTTGCTCTACCACTTTAAAGATCTCCTCCACTTCCGGTTCTGGTGGTGGTGGCGGTGGTGGTGGTGGCGGCGGTGGTGTATCATCTACGACCACTTCTGGCTCATCAATAATAGTTTCTTCAGTGATGTCTGTATCTTCGAATACAGGTTCATCTTCTTCTAAAATTTCCTCTTCCGGTACCTCCTCAATTACGGGCGGCGGCGGCGGTGGTGGTGGTGGTGGCGGTTCTGCCGTTCTAGGAGGAATCTGTTCTATTTCCTCATCGAATTCCAGAGCGTTATCTGGTATAAATACTTGTTCTTCGTAAGAAGTCCAGCTAAATGCGAGTAAAGCAATTAAAACAGCAGCAAGAGCGCCGTACTTAAATGCAGGTCCTGTGTAATTAAAAACATTTACATCAGGATACTTATTATTCGCTTTTAGTGGAGAGTCCCAAGTTTTGCCACTATATTTTTCAGTTAAGCGCCCATCAGCTTTTGATCTGAGAGCTGCTCTAAGTACCTGAACAATAATAATAGTCAAAACGACGAAAGCAAGTATCGCAAGCAAAACGTTCGATCCTGTTAATGCGATATCCATATGCTAAAATTTTAATGTTTAACTTTTAATAATAGTACTCCGACTAATGATCCGATAATATTAGCAATAATATCTAACATGTCAAAGGATCTTGACGGTGAAAGATAATATTGCATAACTTCCATTAATATTCCATAAAAAATGGGAACACCTAATATGAACACATAATACTGATAGCTTTTTACTTGTTTGTCAGACAAATAACTGCCTATTAAAAAAGTATATATGGTATATAGTAAAATGTGTGCAACCTTATCTAAAGGAATCCCTAAATCAATCGAAATTCCTGGAACATTAGAGCTCGGCATTAAAGACAAAATTGCAATTATAATTGTCCAAGAAACAACTATAAATATATTTTTTCCCAAAATTTTAAAGAACATTTTATTACTAGATGCAGGTGAAGATAATTTTGGTGTATTACCCAACTAAATTTTTATATCCTTCTGCGTCCATTAATTCATCTAATTCAGATTCATCAGCGATTTCGATCTTGATTATCCATCCATTTTCATATGGATCTTCATTGATTACAGAAGGATTATCTCCTTCATTCTCATCTATTTCTGAATTAAACTCGATTACTTTTCCACCAATTGGCATAAATAAATCAGATGTTGTTTTCACTGCTTCTACCGTACCAAAAATTTCATCTTTCTCTATAGATTCTCCTACTGTTTCAACTTCTACATAAACTAGGTCTCCTAGTTCTCCTTGTGCAAAATCAGTAATTCCAATCGTTGCGATGTTTCCATCGACTTTTACCCACTCGTGTTCTTTCGAGTATTTTAAATTATCAGGTATATTCATTGCTTTAATTAATCGTTTTTTACAAATTCTTTAATCCACTCAGAAGTTACTGACTTTGGTCTTTCTAAAGAGAAACCAAGTGCTCTGGACCATGTTGTGGCTGCTAATACTCCTAATGCACGTGACACACCAAAAAGTACCGTGTAATATTGATATTCAGATAAACCATAATGAACTAAAATTGCACCAGAATGTGCATCTACATTCGGCCAAGGATTAGCTACTTTCCCTAATGAATCTAAGATATCTGGAACAACATCAAATAAGTCCCATACAATCTGCACATGGTCTGAATTTTCAATAAATTCTTCTGCAAATTTTTTCTGTGCGATAAATCTTGGATCTGGTTGTCTTAATACTGCGTGTCCATATCCCGGAATTACTTTTCCACTATCTAATGTTTTCTGAACATAAGCAGCAAGTTGCTCTTTCGTTGGTTTAGAAGTTCCTAATTCTTCTATCAGTTCTAATATGAATTTAAGAACTTCTTGATTCGCTAATCCATGTAGTGGCCCAGCTAAAGAATTCATACCTCCAGCAAATGAGTTATAAACATCACTCAATGTTGAATTAATTAAGTGAACAGTATGCGCTGATGCGTTTCCACCTTCATGATCTGCGTGAATCGTAAGGTAAAGTCTCATAAGACTTTTGAAGTCTGCTCCTTCTATTCCTAACATGTGAGCGTAGTTTCCAGCCCAGTCTAGAGAAGTATCAGGTTCTATATGCTTTCCGCCATGAAAACTTCTTCTATATATATAAGCAGCGATTCTAGGCAATTTCGCTATAAGATTCATCGAATCCTCATAACTAGCGTCCCAGTAATCATTCTTAGACATTCCTTCTGCATATCTTTTAGCAAAAATAGACTCCGTCTGCAAAGACATGATTGCAATATTAAATTGTGTCATCGGATGTGTATCCTCAGGTAACGCCTCTAATACTTTACTTGTGTGTGCTGGTATATAAGCTCGTTTCTCCCATTCATCACTCAACCACTCAACATCTTTCTGAGATGGAATTTCATCCACAAGCATTAACCAAAACAGTCCTTCTGGAAGTGGCTGGCTATCACCTTTTCTTGTAGGTAGTAATTCTTTTAGTTGTGGAATGGAGTATCCTCTAAAACGAATTCCTTCTATCGGATCCAATTGTGAAGTTTCCCACACCATACTTTTCACACCTCTCATTCCTGTAAGCACTTGCTTCAGGTTTACTTCACCTACTTTTACATCTCCTTTTTCTTTCCTTAGAGCTTTAAGCTCTTTCATTAAAACTTGTGACTTTTCGAAAAACTTCTTCTTTAATGGATCCATTCTTGTTTTTATAAATTAAAATATATTACTTATTCAAGGGAAATTGCATAAGATATGTTCACTGATTTATCCCATATTGTGCATCTAATAAATCATCCTTACTTGCATTCTCTGCTCTTAATGATTTAATTCTTTTTGCGTTTTCTGTACGCGCTTTCGCCTTGTATGTTTTCCAATGTGCTTGTTGCTCTTTGCTTAACAACATCTTAATTGAATTTTCAGCACCTGAATAAACAGCTCTACGTTTTGCTCTAAAAGCTGATTCATCCGTTTTCTCTAATTCTGAAATAGCTTCTAAGTCACTGTATTTCCTAATAATGATCTTAGAAAGTTTCGCCCTTTGAGAATCCTCAATTTTCAATTCTTTTGTGAACAATTCCATCTCTGTGCTAATTCGAGATTCTTGTGCAAAAACAAATGAAAAACTGAAAACCAAAAAAATTAATACTAGTATTCTCTTCATGACGCCAAATTAATGATTAAGAAACAAATTTTACTCCCTGCAGATATATTTTTATTTCCTTTATATGTGAAATTCAATTTAAACAACTTATCATTATCTATTACCTTTGGATTATGATTAATATAGAAGACAAGTTAATAAGTGATGATATTGTTCAGAAAAACTTTGTTTGCAATTTAGAAAAATGCAAGGGTGCTTGCTGCTGGGAAGGTGATTTCGGTGCACCATTAACCTCTGAAGAAATTTCAACGATCTCTGAAAACATAGACCATTTCTCTGCTGACTTACCAGAACGTAGTCAAAAATTCTTAGCCGAGAAACCATTTCACAACTTATATAATAATGATGAGTTCGAAGGAACTGGACTCCACGAAGATGGTGCTTGTGTTTTTCTGACTACTGAAAATGGGATTTCTATGTGTGGAATAGAGAAAGCCTATAACGAAGGCAAAATTCCACTTCGCAAACCCATTTCCTGTCACCTATACCCTATCAGAGTCAAAAAAGATCCTCATACTGGTATAATTTTCATGAATTATGACAAATGGGAAATCTGTAGTGATGCTTGCAATTTAGGAGATGAGTTAAAAGTTCCTGTTTATCAATTTGCGAAAGAGGCCCTAATCAGAAGATTCGGGGAAGATTTTTATGAGCAATTAGACCACCTAGCTCAACATTTAGAACAATAAATATTAATACAACTTTTATACATTTGCAAATGTATGGTATAATATTTGAAAATTACCTCAAAGACGTTACCTTTGCGGAGCTTTTTCAAAAAGTAATAAAATCTAAAGCCAGAAAAGCAAACTGGCTTGGAAATCAATAATTTAAATAACTGCAATGTGCAGTCGAACTATAATTTAAACATCAAATGGCATTAATAGGTAAAATAAGACAAAACTTCTGGTTTGTGCTGATCGTGTTGGGGCTTGCTCTTGCTGCTTTCGTTATTATGGACATGACTTCTGCTAACAGAGGGAGTGCAATGAATCCTACTATAGGAACTATAAACGGAACAAAAATCAATGCACAAGAATTTTCAAGAACTGAAAGTATTCTTTCTCAAAATTCTCAAATCCAAGATGCGAATCAAAGAAGAGAAAATCTATGGAATTATTTTGTAGACAAGTCTATTGTTGAAGACGAAACGGAAGAATTAGGACTTAATGTTTCTTTTGAAGAGCTCATGGATCTTCAATTTGGTCAAAATCTTAGCCCTATTATTCAGCAAAGTTTTTACAATCCAAATACAGGACAAGTTGATCGTCAACAATTGTCTCAAATTCAAAATGCAATCACAACGAATACTGGATTAACACCAGATTTCAAAGCGTTTTGGGCAGTACAAGAAGATCAAATTATTGCAAATCAATTGCAAAACAAATTGACTAACCTTGTTTCTAAAGCTGTCTACACTCCAAGCTGGATGGTAGAGCAAGAATACAAGCAAAGTAATACAAGAGCACAAGTTGCTTATGTAAAAATCCCATTTGATGCTGTAAGTAATGACGCGGTAGAAGTAAGTGATAGCGATATTAAAGATTACATGAACAAGAATAAATCTATGTTCACTTCTAAAGAGGAAACTAGAATAGTTGATTATATTTCATTTCCTGTACTAGCAACTTCTAGAGACTCTGCAGCAATTTTTGCAGATATGACAAGAAGAGCTGATGAATTAGCAAATACAACTAGCGACTCTATATATGCAGTAAATAATGGTGGTGACAAACCAACATTGTATTATGCATTGGATGACTTACCAGCTCAATTACAAGACAACATTGGTGACCTTGAACTAGGTCAAACTTATGGTCCATATATTGACAATGGTGTATATTCTGCTGCTAAAGTAGTAGGAAGACAAGTTATTCCTGATTCAGTAGAAGCTAGAATTATCGTTCGTCAAGCTTTATCTTCTAATCCTACACAAGTTGAAGATGCTCAGGATTACATAGATAGTTTAAGAACATTAATCGTGAATGGAACTGCAGATTTTGATTCTTTAGCCATTCAGAATTCACAAGATCCAAGTACAGCTCAGAGAGGTGGTGACTTAGGTTACCTAACACAAGGAATGCTTCCTTCTCCACTTGATGATGTATTATTTTTAGAAGGAAACATAGAAGGGCTTTATGAAACAAAAACGCCACAAGGCATCTTTTTGATTCAAATCACTGATGTTATCCAGAGAAATAGAGATGACAAGTTCAGATTAGCATATATTAATACGAGAGTTACGCCTAGTCAAGAAACACAGGATAGTGTACTTGATATCGTAAATGACTTTTTAAGTGAAAACAGAACTTTAGAAGCAATTACTTCTGCTGCGAAAGCACTTAACTTAAATGTTAGAACTTCTGCTCCTTTAGATCAAAATGCTTATCAAGTAGGAAATCTTGGATCTAGCCAGAGCTCAAGAGACATGGTTAGATGGGCATTCGATCAGTCTAACGAAGAAGGGGATGTTGCTCCTGATTTCTATAGCTTTACTGATCCTGTAGATTACTACACTAATAAATATGTAGTAGTAGGATTAAGAGATATCGTACCTGCTGGAATGCAGACTGTGGAATCTGCTAAAGATGAGTTGATGCCATTAGTTAGAAACTTAAAGAAAGGAGCTAAACTAAAAGCTGAAATCTCTGGTACAGACTTAAATGCCATCGCATCTAAATACAACACGAGTGTAGATACATTATCTGCTGTAACAATGGCTAGTTCTTCTATTCCAGCAATAGGAAATGAACCAGAAGTAGTTGCAGCAATATTTAAAGCTGGAGAGAATAATGTAAGTAGCCCTATCGTAGGAAATAGTGGTGTATATGTGGTTAAACCAATCGCAATTGCTACTCCTGGCGCTGTCAGCAATGTTGGATCTCTTAGAAATTCAACTACTTTAGTGAACAGAGCTAAAGTTGGACAAGGACTAATAGAAGGCCTTAAGAAGAATGCAAAAGTAGAAGATGGTAGATTCGGATACGGATTCTAAACTTCTATCTTAAGAAATATAAAAAGGGTGATGGCATATGCGATCACCCTTTTTTCATCATAATACAATTGATCAAGCAATCTACTGAGATGCGAAAAGCAGAAAATAATTAAATTTATTGTTCTGTAGATAAGGTAAACTTATGGTTGCTTCTTATTATTTTCAGGTCAATTTTTTGCTGCTTTGAATCAAAGGATTGTATTGTTTTAAAAAATTAATAGAACCAACTTTAAGAGCATACGTTTTTAAATTACTCTAACGTTTTATATTTAATACAAATGAAAAAAACTGTTTTCTATATCTTTTCCCTTCTTATTTTGCTTTCATGTGGAAAGCGGCTCATAGAAATAGAGGTCAAAAATGACGATGGAATTGTTATTGAGAAGTATTATTTAGATAAGGATTCATTGAAATTCGGTACTTATACGTCCTTTACAGAAGATGGTAATTTATTCGAGGAAAGCCATTTCAAAAAAGGCACTCTTGATGGTGAGCGATTGATCTATTTTCCGAATGGAGAAGTAGAAATTCAAGAGCACTATGTTAAGGGTGAAATAGATGGATTATATCGTACCTTTTACGAAAATGGGCAGGTCAACTTGGAAGCGAATTATGTAGCTGGCAAAATGGAAGGCGTTGTTAAACGTTATTACTCTTCAGGTGAAATTTTAGAGGAAGTAACATTTGTAAATAATGAAGAAAATGGCCCATTTAAAGAATATTATAAAAACGGCCAAGTGAAGTGGGAAGGAGCCTATAAAGATGGCGATAATGAATACGGAACGATCAACAGTTACAGTGAAGAAGGAGAATTAATTAAAAAAATGGAATGCGGAAAGTATGGTGGAGAATATATCTGCCAAACAGTATGGACGAAAGAGGAAGGTGAAAAAGAACTGGTATTAAAATATGAGGAATAGTTTTACACTTTTAGTAATGTACTTGTTTTCTGGGAGCTTATTAGCTCAGGTAGGAGGCGAGCACATCTATGAATTCCTAAATTTATCTCCCTCTGCAAGAGTTACTGCACTAGGCGAGTATCAAGTCAGTGTCTATGACGACGATGCTAATCTTGCGTATATGAACCCTGCTGCACTAAATGAGCAAAGCCATAGTCAACTTAATTTCAGCCAGACTTTTCATTTCACAGACATTACCAATGGCTACTTCTCCTATGCTCATTTTATTAAAAAACACAATATTTCATTTCACGGCGGTTTACAGTATATCAATTACGGTGATTTCAATTTAACAGATGAATACGGCCAAATATCCGGGACTTTTAAAGTGGGTGAACAAGCACTAACATTAGGAGCGTCTAAGGCTTTGAATGAAAATTATTCGGTAGGAAGTAATGTTAAATTTATCTTCTCAAGCTTTGAATCTTATCGATCTGCGGGTATGGCATTAGATCTGGGTGGCATGTATCATCAGGATGAGAAAAAGTTTTCAGCAGGATTCGTTATCAAAAACATTGGAACCCAATTCACTGCGTATGATATAGAAAGAGAACCGCTTCCTTTTGACGTAGTAGCTGGAGTTAGTAAGCAACTGGCTCACCTACCTTTAAGGTTTTCACTTATTGCTCATCACCTGCATAGGTGGAACATCACTTATGATGATCCGAATCTAGAAAACAATAGATTATTTACGAATTCCTTTGCTGTAGGCCTAGACAACTTCTTTAGACACTTTGTAATCAATGGAGAGTTCTTATTAGGTAAAGGAGGTCCATTGAGATTGCGTTTTGGATATAATCATTTTCGCAGAAGAGAGTTGACATTGACAGATTTTCTATCCTTCGCTGGTTATAGTGGAGGCTTCGGAATCAAAGCTAAAAGATGGCGAGTGGACTATGGATTTAATATCTACCACTTGCACGGAAGTGTTCATCACCTCAGTTTCGGGACTTCATTAAACTCGTTCAAGAAGCAAAAGATATAAGATGAAGCTTTTTTATAGGTCGATTTAGTTATATTATAAGACACTCATTTGATTTGACCCATATCTAAAGTTATCGTGAAAAATTAGCTTATTTATTTCTTCTTTAGTGCATATGAATTTGTCTCTTTTATGACCACTAAATAAGCTTTATCACAATCTTCATTATATGAAAAGAAAAAGGATGAATTTTATTGGTATAAAATTTAGAATTAAACGTTATTAGTCCACATAATATTAATAATGCAAAAAAGTAAAAATGGATAGTGATGCTATTCAAGATGGTTTTCTAGGTCAGCGAGTTGTAATCATTCCTAAACAAACTAGGAAGGAATTAAAATCTAACGTGCTCACTGCACCTTTTTATATTACGGATATAGGGCGTTATCCTAAAGCTATTCATCACCTCAAAGAGAGAAGAAAAGGATGCAATCAGTATATATTTATTTATTGTACTAGTGGCAGAGGATGGGTTAAAATCAAAGGTGAACGAATAACGATTTCTCCGAATGAATTTATCATTATAGAAAAAAATACGCCGCATCAGTATGGAGCTTCAGAGAAAGATCCTTGGACTATTCTTTGGATGCATTACACTGGACACCTTTCAGATGCTTTGTTTGAAAGGTATAATGAGATGAATCAAACAGTACATGAAGTACCATTTTTAAACGAGCGTATCAAAGTATTTGATCAAATATTCGAAGTGCTAGCAGAAAATTATAGAGCGAAAGACTTAGAATATGCTTGTCTACTTTCACTGAATTTTATGTCTTCCTTTATTTTCAATAAAGTAGATAAACACAGCCATAATTTCAAGAAAAATAACTTAGTACAGGATATCATCAACTTCCTCAACCAGAACATGGACAAAACGCTTAAGTCTGATGATCTAGCACATAAGTTTCACTATTCCGTATCTCACATTCTCTCAACATTTAAGAAGAATACAGGCTACCCTCTTTTTCAGTTTTTCAACATGAAAAAAATACAAAAAGCATGTGAATATCTCAATTATACAGACTTAAGTATTAAGGAAATAAGTTTCAAACTTGGTTACCAAGATCCTTTGTATTTTTCGAGAGTTTTCAAAGGTCAAATGGGCGTTTCACCTCGACAGTATAGAGCTGAACAGTTCGATTAAGTGATAAGATGAAGTATTTATTTTTTTATGCTTATTCCTCGGAATCCCTGAATAACTTCTCATCCCATATTACAAACCTGGAAAACATTTCTTCTTTGTACCAATTCAGAGCTCTTGTTTTCTTAATCATCTCTGTGTGACTTGGATTGTTGTAAGCGTATGCTTTCATATGGTCTAGTGATTCCCACACCGAAAATGTAGCCTGTAGAATAAGTGGCCACTCTCCGAATCCTTTAGCATAACTCAAGCCTTCATGATCCTTAAGTGTATAAGAAACTCGCGGTACATTTTTCCAAAATCTCAAAGCGAGCTTAGGTTTTATAGTTGCTCTCGTAATGATCGCAATCTTAGCCGCCATATCAGGATTTTCAACTACTTTCATAGGATTAGAACCGCCCCAGTTCCCATGAGTGCTAATACAATGCATGAAATAAGATCGATGCTCGATACTATTCTTAGTGTATTTCTTCATGACATCACCTTCATAAAAATCTACTGCATCTTCTTCTTTTTCAAAAACAGTTACCAAAGCATAGGTTGAAAAATCAGGCTTCAAAGAAAATCCATTCTCACCTCCAACTCCCATTGCTCGCCAGAACTGAAGACCATCCACCTTCGAGAACATTAATGGCGGAAGTCCCATTCTAGTGAAAGCCTTCCACTTGGCTCTAACTTTATGGTATGTGAAAAATGATACGAGTGTCGTTTGACTCATAGATTTATATTAAAAGAAGACGAAAACCAGAAAGAAAAGTGTAAAAGCAAGCAGAATATTAGTTGCGAGTACCCCATTCCCTTTAGGGTTAAATTTTTGAAATAGAAAATTCGCTAAAAAGCCAAAAGCAAACCAAGATATATAATTTCTTAGTGGAATGATTCCGTTCTTAAACTCCCAAAAGTCGAAGCGAGGAGCTACAAGTTCTATCAATACATCAAATGTTACCATGATCGCAGCGGCAATTATAGATGATAAGGTCAAATTTTTAGTAATCCTTCTCGAAATATTCGCACTACAATATGTTAAAATTGCCCAGTTAATACCGATAAACCATGGAACACCTAATACCTTAGGTCCTAAATTCTCCCCATAAGTATAATCTCCGAAGAAAAAACCATAATTGACACCTAAAATTTCAGCAATCATCCCAATTGAAAAAGGAATGACCAATGGTAAAAGTCTTTCGGCTTTCCACTCTTCGACCCATAATATGACAAACAATGACACCGCTAAGTTGACAGGAGTGAGAGAAATAAACCACTCCTCATATCCCATCAAAATCCCTATCATCCCAGAAACATGGAATAACCAAACTAGAAAAATGGAAATATACAAAGCGTTAAACTTCAAGTTACTTATCATATAGAATCAATTCAGAAGTTATTTTAGCGGATAATAAACACAGCGGAATTCCGCCTCCCGGATGAACACTTCCGCCACAGAAGTATAAATTCTCAAACCTACTTGAAAAATTAGGATGGCGTAAAAATGCTGCAAATTGGTTATTACTAGCTGCACCATACAAACTCCCTTGGTAGCTTTGTGTTCGACTTTCTATACTTCGAGGATCAAGTATTGATTCACTTACAATCAAGGGTCCAATTTCTTCTCCCAGTTGATTCGACAGTTTCTTGATAATATTTGCACGTGTTCTCTTAATGATTTCATCCCAATCTTGATCCATATTGCCTGGAGCATTGACCATCACAAACCAATTCTCACATCCTGATGGAGCATCTTCCGGGATATCCTTAGCAGTAATATTCAGATAAACAGTGACATCATCTCCTATAGTTTGCTTATCAAAAATGTTCTTAAATTCACGGTCATAGTTATTGGCAAAAAAAATGTTGTGTAAGTCGAGCTCTTCAAAATTTCGATTGATCCCCCAGTAAAAAATTAATGCCGAACTAGACCTCTCTTGTCTCAACACTTTTTCCGGTGCTGGATAGCCTTTTAATAATTTTCGATATGTCGGAACGACATCCATGTTGCTGACCACGATGTCTGAAAATATTTTTTTATTCTCCACGATGACACCTTCCGCTTTGTTTGAATCATCGATCAGGATTCTATTGACCTTGGAATTAAGATGCAATTGAACACCCAGTTTTTCCGCTAGCGAAACCAGTGAATTGGTTATAGAAATCATCCCTCCTTTAGGGACAAATGTTCCATAATGATTCTCAAGATGTGGTATTAGACTCATTATTCCTGGTGTCAGGAAAGGAGATGAGCCGTTATAAGTGGCGTATCGATTGAACAACTGAACAAGCAATGGATTCTTAAAGAATTTTTCGTTCTCTTGATTCAAATTCCGATGGATACCTAAGGTAGGCATTGCGACAATTCCCTTTAAGGTATCAAGGCTTAAGTAGGTCTTGGCTTTATGCAGTGATTTATTTAGAAATAAATTCTTAGTAACATCGTATTTTTTCTTGCTTGATGCCAGGTAGGCACGAATGGAATTCTCCTCTTCATTGAAAGTTAAAGCTGCCTTTTTAATATAATTTTCTTTATCTGCATAAGCGGTAAATCGAGTTCCATCCTCATAATAATATTTGCAAATAATCTCCTTCTTCTCATATGCGAAATATTGCTCCATGGGCACCTCACATAAGTCAAATAATTCCTCTATAAACTGAGGCATTGTAAATAAAGATGGCCCTGCATCAAATCTGAAATCGCCCATTATAAATTCAGAAATCTTTCCTCCGTAATAATCGTTCGCCTCATATACATGAACAAGGTTCCCCGCTTGCTGCAAGCGAATAGCTGTTGCAAGGCCAGCAATCCCAGAACCAATTACTACTATACTTCTATTCATCGTGAACAAAGGAGAATTTAGCCATTAAATTTTAAAGAAAATTAACAAGATTAGACAGAAAAGGTTTTTAGCGGTGGTACTTCCGAAAGCATAATTAGAGAATAGATATTCACTTTAACTTAGCGTTTCGTAGTGTCTTTTTATGTCAATGTTAGATAAAGGGTAACATTGTTAATTTGTCATTAATAATTATTTAAATCCAACAAAATGGTAATTATTGCGTTTGAGTGAATATGAGATATTGGACAATTAAAATACTTTTAATAGTAGGCATTTTACCTTTTGGTCTAAGCGCACAACCTATTGAGGAAGGAGAAAACTTAACAATAGAGGTCACCGTGGTAGGCATTGACAAATTAAAAGGGGACATTAGAATTGCACTCTATAACGAAGAAGGAAACTTTCCTAGCGAGTCAGATATTGATGATTTTCGAGTAGAAAGTATAAAAGAAGCAACTCATAAAGTGAAATTTAATGTTGCCTCTAAAGGTAAATATGCAATTGCTGTGCTCCATGATGTTTCTAAGAATGGAGGAATGGATTTTAATATCGTAGGATATCCTAAAGAGCCGTATGGTTTTTCAAACAATCCTGGAATATGGTACCGAAAACCAACCTTCACTGAATGTGCATTCGATGTCTCTCAGAATACTTCTATCAAAGTAGAATTAAATTAAGAGTGTTTTCCTTTTACTTTTTAACAAGTAATATATCATAAGGCTAAGGCATTGACCTAAAAAAACTACTCCACCACAATTCTCTCTGTAAACGTCCCATTCTTAGTCGTTAACTTTATAAGAAATACACCCGACCCCAAAATCCTATCTCTACTAATCTGAATTTTATTTCTAAAAGTATTATTGTAGACCATCCTGCCTTGCAAATCATAAATCGAAATTTTCACTGCTTCTGCCTGGCTAGATTCGATGGTGAACTCCCGATGAGATGGATTAGGATATACCGAATAACTATCTGAATCTATTTTCTGAGATGAAGCGGAGCCAGTCATTGCTCCTTCATAATACTCGAATGCATCACAAAAAATTTCTGTGCCGCTACTCGCTTCGTTTTTATTACCACTCACTTGGGCACTAATTCTTAATAGAAATCCGAGCAGGAATACTGCGCCTAATGAAAACTTACTTTTTTTCATGATTGGAAAAATTGTTACTGATTTTATAAATGATCGGTGCTTTTTACTGCTTAAATTTTGTGTTGTTTTCAACAATTCCAAGAATTCCAAGGAAATCAGTACAAGATGCCTTTACCTTATAGGGTGAAGAACCTTTCAAACGAACTGCTTTAACAAGCTCTATAAATGGCTCTTTCTGATCGCAATACAACAAATAATTAATGGTCATCAATGCCAATTCAAAATTCTCACTTTCGATATAGCTTTTCAAGATTCCTTCCGCTTCTGAGTTATTCAGAAAACGATAAGCCATAGCGGAAGCAGTGATGGCTACTGGTGGATATGAATCTCTTATCACCTCGGAAATAGCGCTAGCATATTTTTCTTTTAGGTCAATGTTTTGAGCATACAATCCCAGAATTCCCCAATAACGAACGATAGGATTAGAATCTTTTAAAAGTGCTGCTTGCTTAGCTGCGATATTCGCACCTCTAAACCCAGCTAAAGCTGCTGCATCATAAATTTCAGCTAGCGGATACTGCTTTGGGTCTAGTCTATATTCATACGGTGTAGTTGTTTTGGAAAGGATTCCAATTTCATATTCTGGAAGGAACATGACATCGCGTGAAGCTAAAATCTCCTTTTTCAAATTCGCCCGCATTTGCTTCAACAACTTCTGATGTCCTGGATCATTCGCGAGATTATTCGTTTCCCATAGATCCTTCTCTATATCAAATAGATATTCAGGTGGTCTTTCTTCAAACAAACTTTTTTGCAATGGATTCAGTTTATTTTCCGCTAAGTCCTTTCGCATTTCTTGAGTAATCTCTCCTATTTCTACATATCGAATGTATTTGCTTTGCGGCAAAAAAGGCATATAATTCCTTGAGTAAACGTATCTGCCATTGGTCACAGATCTCACCATATCGATTCCATTATCCGCTCGGTCAGATGATAGAACTAGGTGGTCAGCTTTAGGTGCACGCTTCTTGCCCATTAAAATTCGGCCCTCCAAATGCTCCGGAATTCTTCCTCCACTAAGGCTAATCATCGTTGGAGCTAAGTCTGTAAATTCAATTAGCTCGTCTGTTACAACTCCGCCCGTTCCCCATGGAGACAAATGCTTATACTTTTCAGGGAAACTTATAATAAATGGCACTCGATATCCCAGATTAATTCCATTTGTTTTTCCTCTAGGAATTCCTTCACCATGATCTCCATAAAAAACTATTATAGTATTATCCCGTAATCCATCCTTTTCCAATCGATCGAGTAAGTCTCCGATTTTATTATCGGTCAATTTAATCGAATTATAAACCCTTGCAACTTGCTTTCTCATAGCTGGAGTGTCCTTGTAAAATGGTGGCATGTCAAAATCATTATCACCTATCATCTCGCTTTCATCCAAGTAAGCAACCACGTTTTTCTGATACCATTCGTAAGACTCCGTCATGGTTCTTGACTGGTGAGAATCAGCATAATTAAAGACTGCAAAAAATGCCTGACCAGTTTCTCTATTCCACCAACCCGCTTTGTTAGAACTTTCATTCCAAGCTTCTTTGGTAAATGCCTTCATATTGGCAACATTATAGTCCGTTTTGCTATTATTCGTCGTATAATATCCTGCTTCCTGCAAGTAATAAGGAAAGCCCTTGATGTATTCAGGAACTGGATAATTGCTTCTGTGATTCCCTGTTCCCATTTTATAGGTTTTCACACCAGTTATGATCGCTGAACGACTTGGAGAGCAAACAGTTCCAGTTGAAAATGCATTCGTGAAACGAACACCTTCTTTCGCCAGTTGGTCTATTACAGGAGTGCTTGCATCCTTATTCCCATAACAGCCGATAAATTGTGGAGAGGTATCCTCGATGGTAATCCAAAGAATATTTGGGCTCTCTATCGACTTTTTTGAGTTTTCTAAGGTCTTACAACTTAGTAAACCAATGATAAATAAACACAATAAGCTGACATTTCGTAGATGCATGTTCTTCATTTTCTGTCCTATTTTAATTGACTTCAGTAGTCTTGTTTTTAATTTTTCCGACGTCTAAGATGAACAAAATCTTCTAAAATATTCCTTGACTTTCATTTCATCCAGCCATTTGACAATTTTTATTGCCAATATATAATTATTAGCACCTTAGTCGACAAGCATGATAAGGATAACATTTTCCACAACTTACTAACTAAAGTTAGCTTTGCAGAATTACTTTATTGAACAAAAAGAAATCCAATAAACAGAAAAACGTACGCAGAACTAATTTTGAAATTACTTTTAAAACAATTCATTGACTATTTCATTTAATACAATTTTATGGCCTAATTCATTAGGATGATTTCCTTGACTCATATATGCTGTAATGTCTTTACCTTCTTTTTTTAAGGTTTTGAATGCATGATATACATCCACTACAGGAATATGGTATGCTTTCCCCAATCTTAAAATCATATTGGTATGATGCTGTAACGGTGTGTTATCATCTAATATATCTTCACTTAGATCTGGAGTCGGTGTCAGCAAAACTATTTTAACTTCCGCCGCTAATGCCTCTTTTATCATTGATTCCCATGCTGCTTCTGAACGTTCTAGTCCGATGCCTCTATCATTCAAAGCATAGTCTATAAAGATCAAATCTGGCCTCATGTTAAGGACTTCATCTTCGAATCGTTTAGCGCCTTGTTCGGCTTGCTCTCCACCTATGGAAGTTGTAATACTATTCACAACTGAAGAAATATACTCTTGCTTAATAAACTTCAGAAACAAATGAGGATATGCATCTAAAGTATTAACGTAAGGAGTTCTGAAATAACCAGAAGGCACGCTGTGTCCATGAAAAATGAAATTAATCGTCCTGTTTTTAGGCCAGACTTTGACTAGCTCTTCTTTCAGTTCAGCCAAGTAATCATCTTCTTGTTGTTCTTCTTGCTGTATTGATGGGTTTTCTAGTGTGGTTTCTCCACAAGCAAACATCACCAATGCATAAATAAACCATGTTACCATTTTCATTATTTTTTTATAATAAGTGTAGATACTGATCTTTTCGGAAGCGATAGATTATCGAGCTTTACGGACGTCTTCTTTAGATCTCTTCCATCATCTGTAATATATAAATCCCCATTTATAGACTTCACGCCCTCTAAATTTATCGCCTTCGATTCTTCTGTATAATTAATGAAGACGATCACCGCCTTTCCTTTCTCGAAATCCTTAAAAGCAACAACTTGAAGGTCTGTAGCTGCCTCTTCAAGAGATAAATTATGATCTAAAGTCGCTTCTATTCGCTTCATTCCTGGTCGCACAAACCGGGAAAAATTCCCGAATGCCCACAACAGTTTTGTTTCTGTTACCGTACCAGCAAACATTAATTGGTGATTCAATGCACTAGTATCATTCCTCACTCCATTTCCGATTCCATCATCTAGGTGAATAAGCCCATCTTTATAATCAAATTGAGAGAGCGCTGTCCACCATTCCCAGGACTTTGCATTCGCAATCGTCAGGTCGGAATGAATCACTCTAGCCACATACAATGCGGTCGGCATTCCCAAGTCTCGTCCTCTACCGCCAGTAATTTCAGGATTCTTCTCGAGGATACAAAATTCCGTTTGGTGGAAATCAAGTTCCGGATTTATTTCTTTAATTCTTTCGGCTAGTTTCTGTCTGACACTGATCTGCTTAGCTATCGGCCAAGTAGTGAAGTAACTATGAGAAGTGATGGCATATTCTAGGTTTTTAAAGTTTCCCATGTAGAAGGGCGACTCCCTATTAAAGAAAACATTCACCTGGTCGCCGTTCGAGTTTTTACCTCTCTCTCGATATAAGTAATCCATCTGTCCTGCTTCTCCCGCAAGTATTTTAGTGGATAATGTAGTCTTGCTTAAAGCCTCTGACAAATTCTTTGTGATCTTGAAGAGCTCCGCGTTTGTTGCTGGTGATCCTTCTTGATTCGACTTATCCCACGCCCATTGTGGTTCATTGAACGGGCTAATGTACTTGAATTCAATCTTTTCTTTCTGCTTGAAATGATCTAAAACAGTAACGATATAATTAGAAAAATTATCGTAGTGTTCCTCTTTGAGGTTGAAACCTAGGTCACCTTTAGTGGCGTGGGCGATTCCATTTTTCGTGTAAAAAACTGGAGGTGAAATCGTGTACAAAGTGAACATAGGAACGCCAAGTTTTTTCGCTTCTTGGAGGAACCAACGTTGCCCTTCATATTTAGACCAATCATAATTCCCATCTGCATCTAGAAAACATTCGGATCTTCTCCATACATTCCTTATATCCGCCTGATCACCTTGCTCCATAGACCCAGCGCCCAGATAAAATCGCCAATTAGAAAGCCCGATTCCGACCGGACTACCATCTGATTTTTCTTCCAAGCTGAAAAGTAAATTAGCGATCCTTTGTTTCTTTTCTTGAGGCCAATTTTTTCCAACGAATTGGGTACGCCATGAATCTGACGCTCCGAAACTGTGTATTTCTTGAAAGACGTTATCCGTATTTATTTTAATGGTCAATTTTTGATCCTGACTGAATAGTAAAGTCGGAATTAAGAAGCTGAGTATTAAAATTATCTGTTTCATTTTGCGCCTTTTATTTTCAGAGTCAATTTTTAATTAAGTTTACCAAGGTAGTTTCTATATTTTTATAACTAGCTAAGGAAACAAGGTAAATTCCACTTGGCAGGTTTTCCGCTGAAAAGTAGAGTTCTGAACTTGAATAATTAAGGTATCTACAAGAAAGCCTCTTTCGGTGTAACACCGTAGTAATTTTTAAATTCTTTGATGAAATGTGCTTGATCATAATATCCCATTTCATAGTAATACTTATTGGTTTTGAGGTCTTTATTTGAATGAGAAGCATTCAAGATATACTGGAATCGAACGACCTTGCTGAAAGACTTTGGTGTAGTGCCAATGTAATAATTAAATACTCTTCTGAGTTGTCTCGGACTGAGGCCAGTATTTAGTTCTGTTTCGATATCAACCTTCCCTTTACTTAGAAGAATGATGTTAATAGCATCATAGAATCGGCCATCTAAGTCAAACTTGTGGTCTTTTATAAATTGGCCTAGAAAATTATTAAAGACAGAAGCAATTTCATGGAGTTGATGCGAGGGGGAAAAGGAATCCTTAATCAATCTTGCCAACTGCGGCTGGACTTCTGTAAGTGGAGTTGATTTATTGCTAAGTGCTTTAGCATTGACCGAAAAAAGTTGAGAGAAAATGGATGGAAAGAATCGAATTCCAATATAGTTAAAATCTTTTCCGATCGGAAACGTTGTAAATTTTCTACAAAATCCCATAACTGAACTATCTACAGGATTGTTTAGATCAAAAAATATATCGATGCAACCGTCCGCCACTACGCGATACTCGTAATCCTCCTTCAATGGTCGAGAGGTCTTCAGTTGCCAGTAACAAAAGATTAGATTTTCTAGGCTTCGACAAGGAGAAATTTCTTGATAATCGATATAGCCAGATGCTTGCTTAGCAGATGGTTGTATAGGAGAATAATGAAAATCAAGAATTTCTTTTTCATTCATTCGAAAGCGGAATAAGTCTAGCGCTAAGATCAGGAGTTTCCATGTCTTTATCAAGTGGAAACATGGGTCTATTTATTCTTTTGTAATCTAGTCTTTGTAAATCTTGATCCACACCACCTGGAGTCAGCGCCATAATCCAACCAGCACGGATATCATATAATTCCGGCACCAAATAACCAATTTTCACCATGACGATGTCTGCATTCGAAGGATCTAGGCCAAGATTTGTAAAGTCTTTAATTTTGTGATAGGGTTTACGTTTTTTTGTAACGATAACTTTAGCGCTTCCAACCTGAACGACCACTTCAGTTTCTGCATGTTTGTCTCCATGTTCTATAGCTAGGATTTTTCCGTTAAGCATAACAGGTGGAGCGTATCGGTGATCGACTGCAGCACCAGCGGTTGCTTTTATTTCAGCACCAACGCCTAGTTTTATAGCTTCTGCAACAAATTCTGGTCCTGGTATAGATGCATAAATTAGTTCTGGTCCGTCTTCCGACTTAAATTCATTTCGCTTAAGTATTTCAGTAATAGTCCAAGTAACATCTCCAGCACCACCAGCTGTAGGATTGTCTCCCATATCACTAATAATAAATGGCTTCTCTTCCGCATTTAATGCCATTTCTAGACTTTCCTCTAAGCTTGCAACTGGGGCTACAAATTCAAATTCGTTTCTAACTTCCCAAAACTTAGAGGCTAACTTTTCAGCACCCTTGGTTACTTTTTCTTTATCATCTCCAGTGACCATGACGACGGCATGATTCCTTGGCTCGTCTGCCCAAGCATATCCTACCCAGATCGCTGCATCTATGACACCTTCTTGGTCTGCAATGGCAGGAATCTCAGCATAAAGACTCTTTGCTGGTTCTATCCGTGTACTTGTTTTTTCACCAGGAAGTAAGATGGGAACTGGAATCCAGGCTTTGTATTGTGGTCGTCCTTTTCCTGATGCTAACCTTTCTATTAAATTGTCAACAGCCCTTTGTTTAGATTCCATGGCATCTTCATGCGGTGCCATTCGGTAGCATGTCATTAAATCGGTGTGTTTTGCGAGTGTTTCAGAAACATTTCCGTGGAGGTCCATGCAAGTTGAGATGATTGTTTCCTTTCCGATTACTTTTCTAACTCTTTTGATGAGGTCACCTTCGGGATCATCGAGCTCTTCTACACTCATCGCTCCATGAATATCAAAAAACAAACCATCGTATGGTTTATTAGCTTCGAGGTTCTCAAGTAATTGCTTCACTAGAGATTCATAGGCTTCTTTCGTAACTATTCCACCTGGTAGGGAGTGACCCTTGAGCGCTGGATACCATCGTGCATTATTTCTAGCTTCTGAACCTTCTTTTAGAAAGGGATAAATTTCGAAAATATCTTCTCCAATTTTTGCTTGAAAAGCTTCTTCATGTGTTTTTGCTGGTGAAAAAGTACTGGACTCTATTGCTAAACCTGCGATTGCAATTTTGGGTAATTCACTATTCGGATTCTCTGTATTTTTTCCAGAATTACACTGACAAAAGAATAAGATAATCGTTGCTAGAAGTAATAAGTTTTTCATTTAAATAATTTTAAAGTCACTGAGTTAGTTAGAAAGAAGGCTATTTACTTATCAGCTAAGCAAAATAGACTACTCCATTAAAATTACTATAATTTCCAAACGGTTATATCGCTTTAAAACGAGTTAACTATCGGCCCATGTGAACCAATAAAACCGAAATATCCGAAGGTGATACTCCACTGATTCTGCTTGCTTGGCCAATGGTCATCGGCTTAAGTTTGTTCAGTTTTTCTCTAGCTTCCGCAGAAAGAGATTGCAAGCCATCATAATGAATGTTTTCACCTAGTTTTACTTCTTCAAGCCTATTCATCTTGTCTGCAACATCTTGCTCTTTCGCCAAGTAACCTTCATATTTCATATTGATTTCAGCAAGTCTGATGCTTTCCTGCTCGAATCGCTTCAAGAAATCGTCTAAGTGATCAACCTTTCCGCGGATATCTTCTAGATTAACCTGCGGTCTCGAGAGAACACTTTTAAGTTTAACTTTTTGCTTTAATGGTGTTGTGCCTTTTTCAGCTAGCATTGCATTCACAACCTCTGGCGTAACACTTACCTCTTCGAAATATTTCTCGACAGCGGCAGCTGAAGCGGCTTTCACTTCTACTCGTTCTATTCTTTCATCCATGTGATTCATACCTATCGCCTTAGCAATCGGAGTCAATCGGATATCCGCATTGTCCTGACGTAGCAAGATTCTGAATTCCGCTCTGGATGTAAACATTCTATAAGGCTCTGTAGTCCCTTTGTTGATTAAGTCATCGATTAACACACCTATATAAGCATCAGACCTTTTCAAGATGAATGGATCTTTTTCATTAATGGCGAGATGAGCATTAATACCTGCCATTAAACCTTGGGAAGCAGCTTCTTCGTAACCTGTCGTTCCATTAATCTGTCCTGCAAAAAATAGATTGCTGACCAATCTTGTTTCTAGATTAGCTTTCAATTGTGTAGGCTGAAAATAATCATATTCTATAGCGTATCCAGGTCTAAACATCTTGGCATTTTCAAAGCCAGGAATAAGTCTCATCGCTTTGTATTGTACCTCTTCAGGTAAGGACGACGAAAATCCATTGACATAGATTTCTACTGTTTTCCAACCTTCTGGTTCTACAAATAACTGATGTCTATCGCGATCAGCGAAACGGTCTATTTTATCTTCGATACTCGGACAATACCGAGGACCTGTACCTCTAATCGAACCATTAAATAAAGGAGATCTGTCGAATCCAGTTTTAAGAATTTCGTGTACCTTTTTATTGGTATAAGTGATGTGACATGGTCTCTGTTTTTCTAGTCTAGGAGTATCAGTATAGGAAAATTTTCCTGCTACTTCATCACCTGGCTGAACTTCCATTGCATCCCAGTTTAGACTTCTGCCATCTACTCTCGGAGGAGTTCCGGTTTTCATTCTACCTGATTCAAAACCCAGCGTTTCCAGTTGTTCTGTAATTCCTGTGGATGCTCTTTCTCCAGCTCTTCCGCCACCGAAATTTTTATCTCCGATGTGAATGAGTCCATTTAGAAAAGTACCATTTGTTAGAATGACAGACTTCGCAGGAATTTCTAAACCAATACCTGTTCGAACTCCCACCGCTCTTCCATCTTTTATGACTAGGCCTGTGACCATCTCTTGCCAGAAGTCAATGTTTTCATTTCCTTCAAGCATTAAACGCCACTTTTCGGCGAACATCATTCGGTCAGATTGTGCTCGAGGACTCCACATTGCAGGACCTTTAGACATGTTCAGCATTCGAAACTGAATCATGGTATGGTCCGTAACAATACCTGAATAGCCACCTAAAGCGTCTATTTCACGAACTATTTGGCCTTTAGCAACTCCACCCATGGCAGGATTACAAGACATTTGTGCTATGGTATTCATATTCATGGTTGCTAACATGACTTTCGAGCCCATATTAGCTGCAGCGACTGCTGCTTCGCAACCTGCATGACCACCACCTACTACTATTACATCGTATTCTGGAAACATGGCGCAAAAATACAGAAATAAAATTTACTAGTTACTTAAACGGAGAGGATAAAAATAGATGAAGGTATAATATGCCTTCTGATTAACAAGTGTTTAAGTTTGAGAATATTACTTTTCTGAATTGCTAATTAATTTTTAAACCGTTAACTTTAAAGGTTAAACATTGGTCTATGAAAGAGGAAGATGAAAAAAATAAAGTTGATGAACCTTTAACATTGTATAAGGAGAACTATACTTATGCCGATTATCTAAAGTTTGAGTTTGAGGAGATGGTGGAGTTGATAAGAGGAAAGATATTCAAGATGTCTCCAGCGCCTTCATCGAATCATCAGAGGATAAGTAGAAATTTAACTAGGGAAGTAGATCATCTATTTAAGAGGTCTAAATGCGAACTGTTCATTGCCCCATTCGATGTTATTCTTCCTGTTGAAAATAAAAAGAGAAATCAATCTAATACTGTTGTCCAGCCTGACTTATGCATTATATGTGATGCTTCAAAGATAGAAAAGGCGGGCTGTTTCGGAGCTCCAGACTTAGTTATAGAAATACTTTCACCGAATACCTCGAAGAAAGATCTGGAATATAAGTATTCAGTTTATGAGGAATCCTGTGTGCAGGAATATTGGACTGTAATGCCAGAAGTAGAAGCCGTGGTGATCTATGTAATAGAAAACGGAAGATATCAGAAATTTAAGGCATTTGGAAAGGAAGATGTGCTTTATTCGAGCATATTTCCAGAGCTGAAAGTAAAATTGGAAGATGTTTTTCCAGAGCAGGTGGATTAATGGTGATTGTTAATTAAATTTAAAATGATGAAAACTGAAGACAAAAAGAACCACGTAGAAGAACCGGTTTCACTTTATAGTGAGCATTACACTTATGCCGATTATCTGAATTTCGACTTCGAGGAAATGGTGGAACTAATTCGTGGAAAGATATTTAAGATGTCTCCTGCTCCTTCATCGAATCATCAGAGGATAGTAAGTAATTTACATTTTGAAGTTAGGAAATTGTTTAATAAAAAGAATTGTGAGCTTTTCATTGCACCTTTTGACGTGATCCTACCTGTAGAAAATAAGAAAAAGAATCAATCTAACACAGTTGTCCAGCCTGACTTATGCATTATATGTGATGCTTCAAAGATAGAAAAGGCGGGCTGTTTCGGAGCTCCAGACCTGGTCATAGAAATCATTTCACCGTATACTTCGAAGAAAGATCTGGAATATAAGTATTCAGTTTATGAGGAATCCGGAGTGCAGGAATATTGGATAGTAATGCCAGAAGTAGAAGCCGTGATGATCTATGTATTAGAGAACGGAAAATATCAGAAATTTAAGGCATTTGGAAAGGAAGATGAGCTTTACTCGAGCATATTTCCAGAACTGAAAGTAAAATTGCAAGATGTTTTTCCGGAGCAGGTGGATTAATGTTGATTGTCAAATAAATTTAAATGATGAAAACTGAAAACAAGAAAAATCAAGTAGAAGAGCCAGTTTCGCTCTATAGTGATAAATATACCTATGCTGATTATTTGAAGTTTGAATTCGAAGAAATGGTGGAATTGATTCGGGGGAAGCTATTTAAGATGTCTCCCGCACCTTCATCGAATCATCAGAAGATAAGCGGTAATTTGCATGGAGAACTATATCAGAAATTCAAGAAATCTGCGTGTGAACTTTTTAGTGCTCCCTTCGACGTCATTCTTCCCATTGAAAATAAAAAGAGAAATCAGTCTAATACTGTTGTGCAGCCTGATCTCTGCATCATTTGTGATTCATCGAAAATAGAAAAAGCAGGCTGTTTTGGAGCACCAGACTTGGTCATCGAAATCATATCACCGAATACCTTGAAAAAAGACCTAGAATATAAATATTCAATTTATGAAGAATCAGGAGTCAGGGAATATTGGACAGTACTCCCTGGTGAAGAAGCAGTTATTATCCATGTTCTAGTAGATAAAAAGTATGAGCAATTTAAGGCATTTGGAAAGGAAGATGAGCTTTATTCGAGCATTTTCCCAGAGATGAAGATTAAGTTGGATGATGTTTTTCCGAAGCAGGAGGATTAATGTTGATTGTTAAGTAAATTTAAAATGATGAAAACTGAAGACAAGAAAAATCAAGTAGAAGAGCCAGTTTCGCTCTATAGTGATAAATATACCTATGCCGATTATCTGAAATTCGACTTCGAAGAAATGGTGGAACTGATAAGAGGAAAGATATTCAAGATGTCTCCAGCACCTTCGTCTAATCATCAAAGAATCAGTACGAATCTTACTGGAGAACTTCATAGTATATTTAAAAAATCTGAATGTAATCTTTATCACGCACCCTTCGACGTCATTCTACCTATTGAAAATAAAAAGAGAAATCAGTCCAATACCGTTGTTCAGCCAGATCTTTGCATCATTTGTGATTCATCGAAAATAGAAAAAGCAGGCTGTTTTGGAGTACCAGACCTGGTCATAGAAATCATTTCACCGAATACTTCGAAGAAAGATCTGGAATATAAGTATTCAGTTTATGAGGAATCTGGTGTTCGGGAGTATTGGATAGTAATGCCAGAAGTAGAAGCCGTGGTGATCTATGTATTAGAGAACGGAAAATATCAGAAATTTAAGGCATTTGGAAAGGAAGATGAGCTTTATTCGAGCATTTTCCCAGAGATGAAGATTAAGTTGGATGATGTTTTTCCGAAGCAGGAGGATTAATGTTGATAATTAAACTTGATCATATAAACCTGCAATTTGCGCTGATACAGCTTTTCAAAAGTAGGAATTTATTGGACAAGCATTGTATTACTGACGAAGTCGAATAGACATATAGACCTAATCTTAAAGTAGGTTATAATCAAGTCAAGGTTCAAACTAACTTGATTACTAGAATCATTTATCATTTGTGAACGAGCATCATTTAAATCAGTAAGAGTTACAGCGCCTGCAAGATATTCCCGCTGAGATAATAAATAAATCTCTTCTGATTGTTTTAAGCGGTCTTCCACATAATTTAATCTGGTTTTAAGATTATTAAAAGTGGTTACCAGAGATTCTAAATCCATTTCTACATCTTGCCTTTCTTGAGCAAAAATGATCTCTTGTTGTACATATTGTTCTTTAGCAATTTCTAGGTTAATTTTTCTTTCTTTATAACCATTTAAAGGTATCGAAAAAGAAATTCCTAAATTCTCCTGATCTTGCATTCCTATCAACAATTGATCAATATCAGTATTTGTATTATTAGCCCCGCCCGATGCAGAAATAGATAATGATATGTCTTTTGTTTGATCGATTCGATTGATTTCTGCTTCTAAATCTTTCTGAAGAGCATAATTTTTATAATTGAAGTAAGTGTTGTTTGCAAATGCATCCTTCACTTCTATTGTGTTCATGTCACTAGGCAAATCAATGTTAGGTTTCATAAGTTGGATTGCACGATTATCGAAGGCCTGAATTTGAATAAATTCATTCAACGCTATCATATTGATGGTTAGAGATGACTTTAATTCCTCAATATTTTCAGTTAGTATTTTTTTCTCTAATTCTAGACGAAGAATTTCTATTTTTCCTATGGCACCGAGATCATATAATCTGCTTTGAATTTGAGTTAGCCTATCATTATTTTCTGCTGCTTCTAGGAGGATTTCAAGTTCTTGTTGTAGTTCAAAAGTCGAGCAGTATTTTTCTATAATTTCTGAAATGATCTGTTCACGGACGTGACTTTTTTCTAAGGTCAATTTTTCCGAAAGGATATTAATGCGTTCTCGCTCCCATTTCGTTTCATCAAATTGAAAGGGAGAGTATTGATAGCCAAGTTTAAAAGGTGTGAAAAAGTAATTTCTAGAATAAGGTAAAGTCTGAGTTCTTAGAATATCAAGTCTTTGAATACTGCTAACTGCTGTGAGTTTTCCAAAATTTCCAGGAAGTTCATAATCTGCAGATATTCCAATGCTATTGTACATGGTGGATCGATTAACGAAAGCATCTCTTCCATCTGGTAATGGTCTAGATTCTATTGCTCTTGAAAGGTTAGGAAGAATTCCATCTAGGTAGAAATTGGGTTTTAAAGATTCATTAAATTTTAGCAGGTTGAGTTCACCTTCTGTGATTTTTAAATCATGGGCTTTAATTTCTAGTGCATTTGAAAGTCCTTTATCAAGTGCCTCAACTAAAGAAATTCTTAAGGTATCTTCTTGAGAGTATAAAATAATTGAAGAAATTAAAAATAGGAAGGACGCAAGAAATGTTTTCATAGTTATTAAGCTAGGTGATGAACTTAAAAATAAGAAAACTGTGTGAAAATGGAGGTGTAATTATAAAATTTTGGTCAGCTTAAAAATTTAATTGAATTTAATTGAATTTAATTGAATTTAATTGAAGCTAATTGTTTCAGCTCTTTAATAAATGTTTATTTGAATCTATATTTAAGTACAGCATGTAAATGGATTCCCTTTAAAACTGCTGTTAGATTTTCAATATTTTTCTTAATATTTAAACTTTGAGTCAATGAAAAAATTAATAAAAGTTTTGCTTTTCACAGTGTTACCCCTATTTGCTTTCCTTATTATTAGTCCATCACCAGCAAATGCTAGAATGGGAGATGACCTTATGGTAATAGCTAAGGCCTGTCCAGGAGGTGGTACATATGATGTATGCTGGGCATATTGCGGTGGCTGTTATTGCAATCCTTCTTCTCAAACTCTTTGCAATTAATGCACAGAAAAAGTATTTTTATGAATAAAAGTAAAATGGTTAGCAGACTCATATCAAATTTCATATTGGTGTTTATGCTATCCATTTTATTAGTAGCCTGTAATTCGGATAAGAATCAAAGTGAGGTTACTAATAACTTAGCTCATGCAGAAGTGGTGAATTACAATGAGCCAGAAGACTTTATAATGTCTGAACATATAGACAGCATCACCTTTGTACCTCTTAAAGCACCATATACTTTTGGATGGGTTTCTGAAAGAATAAAAATAACAGATCAGCATATTTACTTTCTTTATACACCATATCCAGATGCATGTTATCTTATCATTTGTGATCGAAAAGGAAATTTTGTTCATCAGATCGTTTCTGAGAGCAATGATCAACAAAATATTGTGACGATTAGCGATATTGAAATTCTTAATGATACACTTTATGTATTGCATGATGACAAGATTTCAGTGTATAACACGTTCGACTTTTCTAAAATAGGGGAGTCTATCTTTTTGCAAGATCGATATCAAGAATTCGAAAAAACAGCATTTGGCTTTTTATGTTATAATGCAGCTCAAGGGCTTCATAAATATGATAATAAAGGTATATTCTTATCCGCGGACCCTCTTCTAGATAATTATCCCTCAAATATTTTGGATCTACTGTATCATTTTAGTGATATCATAAATTCAGAAAACTTTTATTTTTATTTTGGTTATAATCCATCTCTTTATATCGTAGAAAACAGGAGTGGAAAGTTGATTAATAAGATAACAAATGATGTAGGAAAGTATAATATTACAGAAAATGAATTAAATTCTATTATTCAAGCTGGCCCTGACGTAGGTGCTGTGAAAAATAATATTTGCAGAACCTTACATAAAATGTGTTATATGAACAATGTTTATGATCTAAGTCAGAAAATCATTCATGTAAGTAGGTTTAATAACCGTACCCACTTTCTGTCTTATGACAAAAAGACTAGAGAGCCTACCCTGTACGATAAAGTTATCAATGATACTGGCCTTCCTTTTCTAACAGAATATGAGTATTTCTACAATTTTGGCTCTTACAAGAATGAAATTATAGGCGTCATCGATCCCGAATATATTAATATGCAACTAGAGGATATAAGTGATCAGAAAATCCCTTCTAACTGGGATAAAGTAGCAGATCAGATTAATGAATTTTCGAATCCTGTAGTCGTCCTTTATCTCATGAAAGGACATGATAAAGAAGTAGTTGCATTGTAAAGTAATCTCCTGATGTTATCGCTTTTAGGGATGACATCAATCTTGTTTTGTATGATGATTTAGCACAAAGATCTTACATCGCGATAAGCGCAGTTGTAGATTTATAATCTTAATAAAAATAATACAAATCTAAAATAACCTAAATCCGTATATAAGACAAAAAGTCATTTACTAAACCTAATGATAATCGGATTTTGTTCATTGGCTGATTCATTGCGAGGAAGATCAGGACGAGGGCCAATTTGAAAGTCGCTTAAAAAAATTAGTGCACTATCTATATCGGTAGTGTAACCATAAATCCCGGTTGAATTGTCAGAATAAATAAAAGGCATGAAAGTTTTAACGTTATAAGGTAAATCAACTTTCGAGGAGTTTATTGACCCGCCGTTGTCTTTATGTAGATTGAATACTTGAAATTCCCCTTCATAATAAGCGACCACTATATCTTCATTTGGAAAAAAGTAGAGGATAGGATGAACAATATTGTTTTCTAAAAGAAAGTCTAAATAATACTTTGGGGATTCGCTCTGTTCTTTTGGGTAATTGGTAAGGTCGAATTGATTTATCCCAAAGTCAATATTATTCGTTTTTTTTATGGAATTTTCGTTTAGTTGATAAATATTACCGGTAGTACCATTTATAAAGTAGTTCTTTTGATTTTTCATGAAGAATGGGTTCATAATATATCCCATTAATCTAACCCGATGCGCTGTATTAGGAAGATGTTCGGAAAGTAAACGCCCTTCTGCAAGAGAATAAAATTTCAATAGCGGATCATCTACAAAAGAATAAAATACAATCAAGTTATCATCTAAATGAAAAAATCTATGTACTGAAATGAAATCAAGGTTAACTGACGATTTATAATTACCTTCAAGATCGTATATAAACAATTTCCCTCGTGGATCTAAGATTTCTAGATTGTTATTATAGATTGCGAAATATTCGATTGAACTGTATTTTCCTGGACCTTCTCCTTGATTATTAATTTCATACCTAAAATCCCCATTGTCATCAAATGTGAATATAGAATTCTGAGACTTGTCTAGAATAAAAAAATAAGTATCATGTATTAAAATTTGATTTATTCTCCTTATGTGAGATTTTTCCGATGTTTCTAAAGGTACGAATTCTACTTCTGGAAAAATTGTACTTGGTTTCACCTTTGGGATATTTTCAAGATCAATTAAAATATCTACAGAGTCTAAGTTTTCGGTTGAATTACAATTAATTAAAACTGAAAAGCACAGAATCATAAAGATAATTCTTAGAGCCTCTAAAATATTAAGTTTCATACGCCCCTTTGTATTTTAATAACATGCGCAAAAATCTGAAGCAGACCCAGTGTATATGCAATTGTCAGGCAAAGTCCATTGTAGGCAACAGCCACAGTTGGAACTGGCGCAATTTATTGTGGGGTTGCCGTCATTTGCAATATAAAAGCAGGGCTCTCCCAAATTATAAAATGCCATTGAAAAAAATACTGTGACTGAAATCACAAGAGTAAATGTAAGAACTCGAAATCTTTTCATTTTTGCTGATATTGTGAATCCATTATTAAAAAAATTGAATTCTAATCAAAAAATAAGAAACAAAGTGAATTAGCGCTAAAACATTTTGATTATCATTCGTAATGTATTTGTTTTCAATCACATACACAACACCCATAATTGAACATAATTGAATTTAATTGAATTTAATTGAATTTAATTGAAAATTAAAACCTTCCCATGAAGCCTAAGACCTCGAAAATTTCACAAATGCGGGCATAATTAAACACACGGCAAAAACAGAAAAAAACAATCCTCCCATCGCACCAACTGCTAATGAAAACCAAAATGGCTCCTGATCACCAAACATTAAAAATGGTGTTAGTCCTAATATCGTAGAAAAAATGGTCAACAAAATCGGTGTAATCTTTCCTGAAAAAGCCTTCGTATAAATGGCTACACTTCGCCCATGTTTCACAGATAAGCGATTATAATCACTCCATATCAGAATCATACTATTCACCGTGATTCCACTCACCAGAATAAAGGAAGTGTAACCTCCTTGGTCAAAAGTGAAATCAAACAAGTAGAAGGTCAGAAATATGCCAATAAATGAAATAGGAATCATCAATACAATCGAAATCGCTGTGCGAAATGATTCAAAATGTACCGCACAAATCATAAAAATCAATACAATGACCAATCCTAGTAATCCGTATTGCTTCTTAGCCTCTTCTTGAAAAAATCTGTTTTGAAGCTTTTCCAACTCATATCCTAATGGCAATGTTGGTCTGAATTTCTCGATACATTCGTCCAAGTATTTATAACCGAATCGCGCAGATCCTGTGTATTCCCATTTTAAAAGCAGTAAATATTGTTGGTTTTCTTTGTGTAGACTGCTAGGTAGTTTTAACCTTTCCACTGAGCTTATCCCACTTAATGATAATTGACTACTGTCTTTCGATATCACCTCATTGTTCAGATTCCAAAACCCCTTTAACATGGAATTATCACTGATCATTCGGATCGGAACATTTTCACTTGAGTAACCTACAAACTCTCTTAATGGGTTTACATTCTGGATAACACCATAAAGGTCTCCAAGTTCGAAACCCGAGGCAATCATAGCACGTTTATCATAATCAAAGTGAAAAGCATATTTTTCCCGACTGTACCAGTCTAAGTTCCCATCTGTATCCACTTCTTTAATCCTTGGATGTGACTCAAGGAGCTCCGCGAATGCACTCGAAATAGTACGAAGTTCTGGTAAATTATATCCTCTCATCTTTACACTAAACTGAGGCGGTCTGGAAAAGCTGCCATTCGAAAACCCCTTTCCCACACCGTAAATATTCCATGTTGCTCCACCCAGATTCACTGCCATTGAAGTCAGTCTGTTTTTTAAAACGAAAGGAAAGTAATAATCATTTTGATCGACGAATGTGATACGAAAAGATGCCCGTTCGCCATTGCTGATATTTAAAATGTAGTTTTTCACCTGATGTGGTAAATATTGAGAAAGGTAGGATTCTACCATGGCACATAGTTGGTCTAATTGCTCTAATGTACTTCCATCTGGTAGTCTTACATTGGCATAGAGAATTGTCTCTTCATTGTTTCTAAAACTCCCTCGTTCATAAACGTATCGATAAAAAAATCGAAAGCTCCCACCTAGAATTTTTTCCACCCAAGGCTTTATATCTTCCTGGTAAGTCTCTGAACCAATGGTATGGTTATACCATGAAAGCCCTTCTATTTCAGAAGGGATAAGAAAAACGGGAAGCCCGAATGCCCATATGCTTGCCACGATGACCCATCGCCGATATTGCTTTATTTTGGAAAAAAGACTTTCCCAGAATGAAAATGCTTTTAAATTTTTATTCTCTACAAGAGCTTGTTGCTCCTCCCTCCTCTCCCATCGATATTGCAATGCAGGAACGAATAAAAAAGAAACCAATAATGAAATGGAAAGGTTAATCATAATTACTCGCGCAAACTCTTCCAGATTTTCACGCCATAACTCAGGAAGAAAGAATATTACAATGAGCGAAGCAATGGTAGTTAGCGTTGCAGAAATCAAAGCTGGAAAAATCGAAAGGTTCTGGTAGTGTCTAATATGATGAAGAATAACGAGTGCATTGTCTATAAGAATTCCGAAACTTATGGTAATTGCCGCAAGCGCATAGAGATTAATATTGACATCCATCACATTGTACGCTATTACTGCGAGACCTAGGTTTACAAGAAGACTAGTGATAATAATGATCGTATAACTTAGCTTTCTGTAAATAATAATTACAAACAAAAGTAAAAGGGATAGCGAAAGAAGACTCCTTAAGCGAATTTTTCGCAATTCTTCTCTTAGATATTCTGTCTGATCATTTTCTAATAATAAATCGTATCCCGGAGGTAGTTTTTCTCGAGCATCTTCGATCTTGTCCTTTAATAATCCAGCTGTGACTAGATGGTTAGCATTTTTCTCAGGAATGCATTGAATTCGAACATTAGACCTCCCGTTAATTCGATATATCGATTTCCGTTCTTTAGGTTTTCGAAATACTGTTGCTACATCATCTAGGTAATAATTAAAAATGGAATCAGATTTCACAAGCATATGAGAAAGACTAGACTGCTGTGCTTGGCCTAGTTTAAGAGAAATGATGTCTTCATTATAATTTACTTCAGAAAGAGATTCATCTAAACCATAGGTATTCACTGCTGCTCGAATATCCTCCTTTGTAATATTACTTGCTAGCATTTTATCTACGTTATACTCGATGACCCATTCGGATTCTTCGCTTCCTTCTAGTCTTATTTCCTTCACACCTTCTACTAAAGAAAGCAGCGGAATTAACTGGTCGCTTGCATATCGAGATATCTTGTCAGCAGAAAGTGAGGAAAACAAAGAATAGGTAAGTAAGCTGGTATTGGTGTTTTCTTCCAGTCCTGAAAGTTTGATGTCAGGAAATTTAGTTGCTGGGGGAAGTGAAGGGTAGATTTCTCTAACGCGACTGGCGACTTCAAACCTTAAATAATCGAGATTTATATCCTCTGCTACATCTAGTTCGATCTCAGCTTGCCCGATATTAGAGCGGGAGTAAATACGCTCTATTCCTCCGATTCTAGAAAGTCCAGCTTCTAAGGGCGTCGTTACTTTTAACTCTACGGCTGAGGGAAGAGCATTAGGATAACTAGCGGTGACAAAAATTTTCTTAGCCTTTCTTTGTGGGTTGAGCTGAAGATTTAAGCCTTCGAAAAAAAAATAACTGCATGCGGTTGCCGCAAGGAAAAAGATAATAATAGAAAAGCTATATTTTTGTATATTTTCTATGTCTTTGTGGATTTATGAAGGATGACTCTCTTCGGATTAAATATTCTATACAATACAGGCAAGAAAATCAAGCTGCTCAGTGTTCCTACCACTAATCCTCCTATTACAGTTAGAGCCAATGGCTTCTGAATTTCCGCACCTATCCCGGATGAAAACAATACAGGAAGAAAGGCAAGAATAGTCGTGATGGAAGTCATAACGATAGGACGTAATCGGCGACCACTTGCATGAATAATGGCTTCATCTACGGATTGTCCACTTCTCGTGTTCTTGTTAATCATATCAAGTTTTAGGATCGCATCATTCACAATGATTCCTGCAGTAATGATGAGCCCCACCATGGAAACCAAGTTGAGTGTTTCCCCTCCAATCCATAGAAACAACATTCCGCCAAATAGAGATAATGGCACATCCACAAGAACTAAAATCGGTTGCACCAGAGATTCGAACTGAGCTGCAAGAATGAGGTATAGAAGAATGAAGACAATAAGTAGTATTCGCCACAATTGGCTAATGATTTTTCTAGTTTGATAGATACTTCCACCAAAGCTTACAAAGAAGTCGCCATCCTTAGTAATCTGTTTTCGAAGATCATCTTCTAATCCTTCTCGATAATTAATCGACGGTATTTCTAGTGCTTCACCAGCTAGTGTTCCTTTAATACTTTTGTAATCTCTTCTTTTCTGGACAGAAATAAATTGACCTAAAGGGATATTATTTCCATTTTTATTCTGAATTAATGTCTTATGAATGGCATCATAAAAGTCTTCTTTTTCCATAGAATGGCCTATTACTATAGGGATCATTCTGTCTGAGGAACGCATTTCCGTTATTGCATTAGCATTAAAAATGGTCTTAAGTTTAGAAAGTAGGGCATCATACGAAACACCATATTCCTCTAAAATGTCTAATCGAATGGTTAGATTCAGAAATTCATCGACTGGAGGAACTTCAAATTCTGGAATAACAGTTTTGATATCATCTACAAGAGGTTGAATTTCTTCAGGATCTGGCAGTTCTGAACTTTGACTAGGATAGGCATATGAAATGAGTGGATATTCGTCCGTAGAGAAAAGATAATCAAAGGTATTTTTTTTACGAAATGATTTAGAATCTGCTTTGGGGAATTGTTGTGAAAGATAAGCTGTAATTGATTCTACAAGCGAAAGTGCTTCTTCACTACTTTTAGACTTAATTAATAATTGGGATTCATTAATACTACTTTCCTCTGCTGTTAATATAAATTGTTTTTCACCGATAATGGCACTTAACCAAAGGATGTCATCTGATAAATATGCTCTCAGTTGATTAACCCTTATGATACTTTCTTCTATGCCAATGTTTTCATTCCAGTCTATACTAACTTCTAATTCGTCTGTACTTAATTCAGGGAATGCTGTTCTATTAATCTGACTGATTAGGAAAATTCCCAGTGCACTCAGAATGAGAAAAATAACCAAAAGTAAAAACCTATTTTTTAGAAAAAACACGACTGCTTTGTGGTGCCCTTTGTCCCAGATTCCTTTTTTCTCAGATGGGTTTTTGTCTTTCATCAGTATTCGTGCAAGAACGGGCAGTACAACTGCTGATACTAATAGCGAAGCAATTAATGTTATGCTAATGGAAATAGCCTGATCGTAAAAGAGTGCGCCTGCAATTCCACTTATTAATATTAAGGGTAGAAATACAGAACATGTCGTCATCGCAGAGCTCAATAAGGGTTTTAATACATCTTTAGTTCCTACGGTGATTGCTTCATTTAATGCTAGTTTGTTTTGTTCTTGACGAATATTGTCAATAATAATAATTGCATTGTCGATCATAAGTCCTACACCTAGAATCAAGCCTGAAATAGAAATGATATTAATGGATAGTCCTAATAAATAAAAACCTCCAAGGGCTAGAAGCAAGCCTAAGGGAACCGTAATGATAATTAATAAAGGCAGTCTCCATTCTCGAAAGAAAAAGAAAAGAATAATACTACTGAATAAGATGCCATAAAGTAGAGAGGTTCTTAGATTCTGATAACTAATTTCCAGAACCTCGGACTGATCATTGATAACTTTAAAATTTAAATCTGGATAGCTTAGCTTAAAATCTGCAAGCAGGGTGTCCATCTTTGTTTTAAGAGAAAAGTTATTCGCATCGTCTTTTTTACGCACACTCATTATAATGCCTTCTTTTCCTTCGAATGTATATGCGCTTCTTTTGTCTTTCGGTCGAACAACGATATTAGCTAGTTGTTTGAGTTGGTAAATTTGATTCTGAATGGAAACATATACATTTTTTAAATCATCAATTTTTTCGATTTTATTGCTAAGTTCTACATTGTATTGATACTGTCCATCTCTTATAATTACATTTCCTACATCTATGTTGCTGTTCGAAATGGCACTGGCTAATTCTTCCTCATTAATACCTAGAGACTGGAGTAAGTTCTGATTCGGAAAAACGATAACCTCGGGATATTCAAGCCCATGCAGATCTGCAAAAGCGATTTCCTCTTCTTGTTCTAATCGACGTTTAATCACTTTTTCTGTAAATTCTGAGAGCTGCCTTAAATCCTCATTTGCCTCATTTTTAGGTAGGATTGCGAGATAGAATACAGGAATATCAGAGATATTGGATTTAATTACTCTGGGCCTATCGATGTTTCTAGGTAAGAAAGACATTGCCTGATCTACCTTTTCATTGGCTTCTATAAATGAAAGGTCTGTATCGGTTCCATGCCTCAATGTTAGGTCGATGTATGCTGATCCATTTCTGCTACTAGAATGCAGATCTTCTAAATGGTGCAATTGTAATAACTGGTTTCTAAGAGGGCGAGTTATGGTGTTTTCTATAACCCTAGCTGTTTTTTCAGAAGCAGATACTTGAATACTAATCTTAGGAATCGGAATGTCAGGAAGTAGGGAAATAGGTACTTCTCGGCCGAAAAATAATGAGAGTACCACAAGACCTAAGGTAATGGTCAGTACAGCAATAGGTCGATATATTAAGTATTTTACGATATCCCTAACAATTAAATGAACGTGATATTTATTTCTCTAAACTTTCAGCAAGCTCAACTTTCGCATCATGATCAAGATTGAGGTTACCTTCAGCGATAACTAGATCCCCTTCCGCAAGACCATCTATTATTGCAAGAGCATCTTTGTTTTCATAACCAACAGTAACATATTTCCACTTAGCTAATCCGCTCGCTTCATCATAGACAAAGATCACATCTCGATCTGACCTGGACACTAATGCAGACTTAGGAACAATTAATTGATTTTTCTTATGGCTTTCTACTTCTACTCTGACATTCATTCCTTCGAAAAGGTGCTGACCACTGCCTATTATTTTTGCGTAAATGGTAACAAGTCCATTTTTGTCAACAACTGGATTAATTTTCGATATGTTTGCTTTTATTTCTTGATCTGGAGAAAGTAGAGGATATGCAGTGATCGATGTTCCAATTTTTGTGGAAAGGGCATCAGATTCTAACATCATAATTTTAATTTCAAATGAGGAAGGGTCTATAATGGTGCAGATTTCTTCTCCAGCATTAATGTATTCTTTATCATTGATTTTTATGTCGCTTATCCACCCAGATATCGGGGAGAGTGTTCTTTTTTCTTCAAGTCTATACTGAATTTCTTTTAGCGCAGATTGTGCCTTATTTAATCCTGAAAGAATATTGATGTATTCTAGTTTTTGCGGACTAACACTTGAGTCTTGGTCGGCAAATCCACCATCTCTGATGATTCTTTCATTTTTAGACATTATGGCATCATCATATTCATTTTTTCTCTGTTCTAGCTGTAATTGCAATTCCTGAGCATCCTGTTCGATGAGTACTTCACCTGTTTTAATATACTTACCTTCTAATAGGTTATAATTTATGATTTGTCCATCTGATGTTGATTTGATATTGACTTTACGATCTGCTTCGATTCGTCCGCTCAGAATTTTCTGAATGGTAAAAGTTTCTAATGTAGCTTTTACAACGCGGACTTTTGTTTTCTGATCTATTAAGCTTGCCTCTTCTTTCGCCTTAGCCGTGACGGTTTCTAAGTCTGGTTTTTTAGCATTGCAGGAAGGCAGAAAGATGATCAATATTAATATTGAAAGCATTCTAGTGTGGAGCATAGAACTATAAGTTTTCGTAGGGTGTGTTTTTAATGATATGCTTACCTACGATACAGAGATATATTGCTCGCTGTTGCTTGATATCTAATTGTTTTCGAGGAGGAACTGTTATTCCTTTTTCTGAAAGCTTTTGTTTTAAGAAATGAGGCGTGACTTTTAGCTCTTTTGCTAAGCGAGTTCTAGTCTTGAAAGGACTGAAAGTGATTTCATGGTTCGTCATATGTAGAGTTGTTCATGTACAATGGGGTGCTTAAATATATAAAAATATTGGGTGGTTTTGGCAATTTGAAAATGTTAAAATTTTCAATTAAATTCAATTAAATTCAATTAGGAGGGTTGTGTAATATATTGAATGACAGTATATTGCCGAGGTGTTAATTGTTTAACATTCTTGAGTGTTATAAAGTAATTATAGACTCAAAAATGTCTAACTTATTTCGGTTAATCCTAAGCCAAATTTTAAATTAGGAAAAATTTAATTGTTATGAATATTTTAAAAGGTGTATTTGTATTAATTGTTATGTTTATTTTTTATCTACCAGTTTCTGCAAATGTGGGTGTATGTGCAGAGGGTTTAAGTCAAGGTAAAGGAACAATTCATTGGGATCCTATTAATGGTGAAGCAGAATTTTGCCCTCATGATGATGCTTTAGTATGGTGTTGTTATGATCCATGCTAAGAATAAAGCCATATTAATCATGAAATTCAATATGATAATTATTTTGATTTTATTGCGTGAGACTATTTTTAACTACTCACGCAATTTAATTTTAACATCTTGTCTTAGCATTTTATTTATTTTAATGATATCATGCAATGAGGATGGAAGAATTGGCAAGTCTGATTTTCATTTCGAAGTGGTCGATTCACTGTATGTTCAAAATGTATTTGATTTGGAGTATCTCGATAAAGATATGGGAAATGAATCATTTTTATTTTACAGTTTAAAAAATAAAATGATTTACCTAATAGATAGAAATACAAAAAAGACAATTGAAATTCCATTTCCTGGACAGGCAACATCAGCGTCAGGATATGGGCTTAAATCTGGATGTTTTGTTACTTTTAATTCTGAAGAATCAATAGTTTTATGGACAAATAAGGGGTATCATTTCTATGACTTAACAGGTAGTTTATATCGTAATGTTGATTACAAAACAAACTATTCACATCCTATATCAGCTTGGTTCAATACTGTTGAGCAGGGTGATCAATTGCTTGCTTATCAAACACGAGCTATAGATCTTAATGATGATGGAAGTTTTTCATTCGAGGATTCACGGCTCGTAGAGCGATTCAGTTTTGATTCTAAGATCTCTAATTTATATAAAGGCTTTCTAGATGAGGACCCCAGATTATTAATCGGAGAATTTAAAAGAAAAGTAGTTTTTGAAGGAGATGATTATCTTCATATATTATTTAGCCCTGATAACACGATCAGTACCTATTCTTTAAAAGATAGTTTTGATTTTGTTAGACAAGAAAAGATTGAAATACCTAATTATGAACCTCCTTCAATTCCTCGTTTTTCCTACGAGGAATTATTAATTAACCCAGACATATATTGGTTTTTTGGAGATGCTAAGCACTTTTACTTGATTTACAAACTAGGCATAGATCCCAAAGAAGTTAATTTTAATAATTCAGGCATATTGGACGACGCGTCTTTAAATCAAGTGGTCATATATATGTATATCCATGATCGCACTACTGGTCATGGTTATTCAGTGGAACTTCCGAAATTATTACCTGGTTTCAAGGCAAAATTGGAGGACAATTTATTTTTAGGTCAACCATCTTCTATTCTAAGAGAACATGAAATGGGAAATGTCTTCTATATCGTAGCGTTAGAAAATTGATTATTTTTAAAATGCATATTAATTTTTGTTTAATTATTAACACGTGGAATAAAATCTAAAATTTTCATTTTGTTTAAGAACGTTGTGTTTTAGTGCATTATAAAAATTTGATTTCTTTAGAAAATGAAGAACCTTATGAATAAAAATAAGAGTGGATTTAGACTTAAATTTTCACTCTATATTCTTGCAGTATTGACTTCAATAATTGCATTCATTTCTTGCGAAGATCGCAGTGATAGCGTATTCGATGATTTATCTTTTAATATTGTCGATTCTATGTATGTCGACGGTGTCTATGACTTGGAGTATCTGGACAAAGATGGGGATAATGCGAAATTCTTATTTTACAGTTTGAAGCAGAAATTGATTTTTCTCTTGGATCGAAAAACTAAAGAGGCCATAAAGATTCCCTTTCCTGGTCAGGCAACATCTATCTCAGGATATTCCTTTAAGTCTGCTTGCTACTTTAACACGGATGATAAAGAATCAATAGTCATATGGACAGACAAAGGATATCATTTTTATGATGGTGAGGGTAACTTACTCCGAAATGTGGATTTTAAAACTTCCAATTCTCATCCAACTTCAGTTTTCTTTAAAGTAACGTATATTAATAATGAATTGATAGCCATTCAAAGACACGGAAGGGAGTATTTAAAGGATGGAACTTTGTCTAAAGAAAAATCAAAATTCATACAAACCTATAATTTTGAAAATGATGAGACGAATTTGTATAAGGGATTCAAAGATGATAATCCTACCTTAGCATCTGCTGATTTTTTGCTAAAGGCATCCTTTGAAGAAAATAAGTTTATACATATTTTACTTAGTCCAGATAACACGATAAGTACATATTCCATTCAGGATAGGTTTGAATTGGTGAAGAGTACAAAGATGGATATTCCTGATTATTCACCGTCATACCAACTTAGAGCTAATATTGAAGAACAAGTTATCCAGCCTAATATTTATAAGCTCTTATCTGATGCCCAATTTTTCTACATTATTTACAAACCGTTTATTGATCCTGGAAGTACCGGTATTAAATTTAACAATGGAATGATAGATCCTAAATCATACGATTTAGTAGATTTATATTTGTACAAATATGATAGATTATCAGGTGAAAGCAATTCGATTAAGTTACCAAAATTATTATTGGGATTTACTGCGAAAATGGAAGTTGATTTATTTCTAGTTAAGCCCTCCTCTTATATACATGAAAGTGAAAAAGGAAATGTTTTCTATATCGTAGACTTAGAATAAAGCAAGAAGTGAAAAATAATAAAACAGAATTTATATAGTAATTTAATGATTCACGTTATCATTAATCAGATAGCATTAATTTTTACAATGAAATTCTCGTATTTAAATATTTATTTTCTTGCATTACTTTTCATTGGCTGCAATGAAAAACAAGAAAGTGTTACAGAGACTTTTATAGAGAAAAATATAACGGCAGAAGTAATTCATATTAATGAATTTATTTACCGACCATCTGATATGATCATTTCAGATAACTATTTGGTTATTCATGATAAATATGATGAAAGCTTGTTTAAAATATTTGATTTGGATGATCTTAAAAATTCAAAATCTTGGGGTGAGCTAGGCGATGGTCCCGATAAAATAAAATATGTTTCTTATAATTCCCTATCCAGAATTAATAATGGATTTGGATTTGTAGATAAATATACATTTAGACAATTCCAGATTAAGAACAACCTTGATGTGATTGAAGCCCCGTCTATAAACTTAAGTAAAAATCTTGGGATAATTAATGGCTTCTGTAGATTAAATGATAATTTATTTATCGCTAACTCAATAAGTGAAGGTGATTTATATGAACATGTTTTTCTTAAAGGAAATGAAATAATCGAATCAGAATTTGGGTCTTATCCTGAAGAGGATATACCTCAACGAGAAATCATAGATAAGCAAAGGTATTATAGCAAATTTGGTCTGTCGAATGAGAAAAAAAGTAGATTATTTACTTTTTATTACAAGCAAAACATCGTAAAAATGTATGATTTTGATGGTAAATTAATAGGAGAAACTAACCTTGAATTTGATGAAATCATTAAAAAGGATCAAAAAGCATTAGCTTTTATGTCTGGCACATCTAATGAAGATTATATCTTTTTAATTAACCCGAATAAAATACAAAAAGATGTAAAAAATGATCCAGAAAACTATCATCCGAATTTGATAGTTATGAATTGGGAAGGCAAATTAATTGCGAAGTTGAAAATTCAAGAACCGATAGGATTAATATCAGTAGATTCAAATAATAAAGTTTATGGTATGACAAGTGATTTAGGTGATAGAATATTTAAATACGATTTAAGTTCAATATTATGATTCAGCCCCCTAATGACCAGATAATAATATAAGTTAATAAATGTGGTTTAATAACCGATACCTTTGCAATTTCAGCATCGACAGATGGTGCTGTTATGATCCATGTTAAGCACAATTAAAAGTCAAACACTTATGAAAATGGGATGAATTTGCTACGACCTCCTTATCACACAGATTATGTAGAAGGCAATTTAACTTTCGATGCATTTATCCCTTAAGTTATAGGAGCTAGAGGAGCTCTATTAGTTTATAGCTTGATTGATTTTGTAATCTATATCGTATTTCGATTTCAAAAAACAATTCATTCTATGAAATACCTTTTTCACTTATTAACCTGATAATGCCTCACTTGTACTAGTTCTTAGAAATAACAAATCCACAACAATTTCATCTCACCGCCCATTTAATTTTTAATACTTTTGTAGAATAAATAAGAAAGAGAATGGATCATTTGATATTAAAGAATGAACAAAAGGCACTTGAAATAAATCTTGATCAACAGATTTATGGAACCTTTGCTGAAATCGGGGCTGGACAAGAGGTGGCAAGAATATTTTTTCAAGTGGGTGCTGCTGCTGGAACCATTGCTAAAACCATGTCCGCATACGATAAAATTTACTCTGATCGGATATACGGAAAAGAACCTTCCGGAAGATACGTTTGTGAATCTAGAGTCTACAAAATGTTAGATCATGAGTATGACTTAATGGTGGAGAGATTACAAACAGAACTTCCTAATTCCACATTTTTTGTATTCGCAGATACGGTTTCTGCCATCAATTATTCAAAGACGATAAAAGGTGACGGATGGCTAGGAGTTCGGTTTCAATTGACACCTAACGGAAAACCAAATGATCTTGTCCTTCACGTTAAAATGAAGGATACCAATAACAAATTACAGCAAGAGGCGGTAGGTAAGTTAGGAGTGAATATGATCTATTCTTGTTATTTTTATAAGAACGACATTAAAGCATTCGTTGCTTCCTTATTAGATGGACTGCACGAGCGGGTAGAGGTCGACATGATTAGGCTTACAGGCCCAGATTTCGACCATGTAGATAATCGATTACTAGGTCTCTATTTGCTAGAATATGGACTAACCGAAGTCACAATGATCGGTCCAGATGGCCAGTCTGTACATGCTTCTGAATTCTTGTACAAACGTTCATTAATGGTGGTTCGAGGTCACTTCCGACCTCCGACAAAAGTAACAATTGATGTTATAAAATCTTCTTTCGATCAATTTAAAAACGAACAGGATGTAGACCCTGATAAATCATTTGTGGTCTGTGAATTAACCTTGGAGAACTTAGTGAAAGATGGAAAAATAGATCACGAAGATTTTCTAGCAAGGGCTGATTTACTGGGAGCTTTAGGACAGACTTTTATTATTTCTAATTGCCATAACCACCAGCGACTCATTAATTACCTTGCGGATTATAAGATAAAGAAATTGGGATTAGTAATCGGTGTCCATGAATTATTGGATATTATCAATAACAAGTACGAATCCAATAGAGATGGACGTTTGCTCGTTGCTTTTGGAGAACTTTTCACTCGTAACATATTGATTTACGCTTATCCTGCGTTGAAAGAAGAAGGAAGTACTGAGATTATGGAAGCGAATAACTTGCCTGTCCCAGAAGGGATTCGATTTTTGTATAGGCACTTAGTAGATAGCCAGCAGATTGTTCCAGTAGATAATTATAATAGAGAGAATTTGCATATCTTTCCTTATTTAGTATTTAATTCAATTCTTGCGGATGATGGAAAATGGGAGGATATGGTTCCTGCCAAATTAGTCCCTATAATTAAGAATAGAAAATTATTTCAAAACCATGTGGAAGTTTAGTATTGTATTATTTGCCCTCGTTACTTGCGCTCCAAAACAAGGTGAAGGGAATACTCAAGAAAATACTGATCCTATAAAGGTCAATGTTGCTTCAGAGCCCCTTAGTGAAACCATCGTTGCGAATCCAGCTGATACGACCTACCATAGTTATGGTTTTAATATGCTGATGGGACATTTCGATCCAGCTAAGCATAAGGATTACGTTGTCGTCGAGGCTAAGTATGCGGATCGTTCAGGAATGTACATTCACAAGGATACCTATAATGCGTTTCTGCTTATGCGAGAAGCAGCAAGATTAGATTCGGTAAATTTGGTAATCCGATCTGCTACAAGAAATTTTGATTATCAAAAAGGAATCTGGGAAAGAAAGTGGGAGAAAGAAAGTGCCATAAAAGACCCTGTCACAAGAGCACTGAAAATATTAGAATATAGTTCTATGCCTGGAACATCTCGGCATCATTGGGGATCTGACATTGACCTAAATAATTTCAATAACTCATGGTTCGAAAAAGGAGAAGGCTTAAGAATGTGGAATTGGCTAGAAGAACATGCAGCTGAATTTGGTTTTTGCAGACCTTATACCGCAAAGGATGAATTAAGACCTAATGGGTATCAAGAAGAAAGATGGCATTGGTCTTACATGCCCTTATCTAAGTATTTTATGTCAATGGCCAAAGAGAAGCATAGTGATTCTGAAATCAATGGTTTCAAGGGAGCTGAAGTGGCGGATGAGATTAATGTCGTAGAGAATTATGTTATGGGAGTAAATAAACAGTGCATCGATAATTAATGAACCGATCTGACAGCTAAATACTGAAAGATCACTGAGCCCGAGGTACGAAGGGATCATTGAGCTTAATCGACATTAATCATCGCTGATGCAGTCCATTTTTTACTTACTATTCCGAGAGACTAACTTTTCAACTTCCACATCAAACACTTTTCTCAACAAACTGTTATCTTTGCGAATCAATTACAATTTCTGGGTTTAACATTGACATAAGCCCAATTAAATTTTAAATAAAATATGAGTTACGTAGAATCAATAATGATCGACTTAGGAACGAAAGCTCCAGATTTTAAACTTCCAGATACGGTTTCGGGCAAAGAACTTACTTATGCAGACGTGCAAGGTGAAAATGGAACGGTTGTTATGTTTATCTGTAATCACTGTCCTTATGTTATCCATGTCAATGAGGAATTAATAAATCTTGCTAATGATTACAAAGCGAAAGGAATCGGATTTGTAGCTATTTCTTCTAATGATGCTATAAATTATCCTCAGGATGGACCAGCATTAATGAAGAAACATGCGGAGGAAGTCGGTTATAATTTTCCATATTTATATGATGAGTCTCAAGAAGTAGCAAAAGCTTACGAAGCGGCTTGTACCCCTGACATGTATGTCTTCGATCACAATCAAGAGTTATACTATCGAGGTAGAATAGATGATGCGAGACCTAACACAGATAGAGAAATTACAGGAATAGACATAAGAAATGCTATGGACGATATGTTAGCTGGAAAAGCAGCTCCAGAAAAGCAATATCCAAGTGGTGGCTGTAATATTAAGTGGAAGTAAATGAGCTATACGGTTCATCTCCAGCAATTCGAAGGTCCATTTGACCTGCTCCTATTTTTCATTGAGAGAGATGAATTAGATATTAATGATATACCTATTTCTAAGTTGACCAAGGACTTCTTAGACTACATTCAGGATCTAGAACAGCTGGATATCGAAGTGGCGAGTGAATTCATATTAGTAGCTGCTACTTTAATGCGGATTAAAGCGAAAATGCTCATTCCTAGAAAAGCGCTAGATGAGGAAGGAAATGAAATAGATCCTAGAACAGAGCTAGTTCAGAAACTTCTGGAGTATAAACAATTTAAAGCCTTAATTCCAGAACTGGAACGACTGGAAAAACTAAGATCCCTGAAAAGCTACCGAGGGAATATTGCGAAAGATCTGAAGATCATTGCTGAAAAAGCTCTGGTGGATGAAGAGCTAGAAAATCTAACGCTCTTTAATTTAATGAAGGCATTTCAGAAAGTGCTAGATCAATTAGAAGATAAGAAAACAAGGGCTGTTCATCACATTGTTGATTATAGTTACAATGTCGAAGATCAACAAGATTATATCTCTAGCAAATTTCTTAAAGGGGAAAAACTCGAGTTTAAAGAGGTTTTTAAAGGGTTAGAAAACAGAGTTCATGCGATCGTAACATTCTTAGCATTGCTGGAAATGTTGAATTTGCAAATGCTAGAAATCATACAAGGAGAGGGTGTTAACAACTTTTGGCTAAAGGAATTAAAATAAAATTTGGAAGAACTAAATTAAAAATGTATATTTGCGCCTCCAAAGTAGGAAAATTTAAAAATACAAAACTTCAATTATTTTATAACATGTTGATAATTAACGTTAAAGAAGAAGAATCAATAGACAGAGCTCTTAAAAGATACAAAAGAAAATTAAGAGATACTAAGATCATTAAAGAACTTAGAGCACGTAAGAATTACGAAAAGCCATCTGTTAGAAGAAGAAATGAGATTCTTGGAGCTAGATACAGATTAGAAAAATTCGGAGCTTAATTTTATATTAAGTTTCTGCTTAAGATATAAAAGCCTTGCATTCATTTGTAGGGCTTTTTTAGTTTCTGTTAAGTTACCGCATTTCACTTTAACAATACTTCATCCAGTTTCCGTTTCATTATCACATTATTTATATTTTCTTCTTCCTCGAATGCTGAAAGCAAATCCTAAATAGTCCTTTCAAAGCGGTATTGCCTCCACAAATTTTCTATCTCCCAGCTATATATCAAGTGTTTAGAAAAGCCATCCTTTTCAACTAGGAAACCATTGCTCTTACATCACATAAAAACTTTAAATAAAGGCAATTGTTGGATTGTCCATATTTAGCATCATATTATCTATTACCAACCAATATTATTTTCTCTAGTTTTGATATCAAACAAATATAGTTTGGGAAATTAAGATTTTAAACAAAGTAAAAACAAAGATTTTATCTAAATCCAAGTTGATAACAAGATGTAAGATTATCCATCTCTTTATCCAATATCACAACCAAAAAAGATAATAATCCTAAATTAGAACTTAAAAAAATAAATGATGTATAGAATTTTCTTATTTATTTGCCTTGCTCTTTTAATAAGTTGCAACAGCCAGAAAAGCACCGACGTTTCGGATAGCAAATCTCAACCCAATTTTGTTTTTATCCTTGCGGATGATTTCGGACTATACGACCTTAGCTTTATGGGAAGCGATTTTTACGAAACGCCAAACATCGATAAGATTGCTAAAAATGCTATCGTTTTCGACCAAGGATATTCAGCAAGTAGAGTATGCAGTCCCTCTCGAGCTAGCATCATGTCAGGACAGTTCACCGCACGTCACCAAATCACAGATTGGATAGGCGCTAGAAGCGGTGAAGACTGGAGAAAACTAAATAGAAATGATCGATATCTTCCAGCAGCTTATAATCATAAACTTCCGTTAGAAATGACGACACTACCTGAAGCACTTCGCGACGGTGGATACAGTACATTTTTTACTGGGAAATGGCATGTAGGCGATGTGGGTTCACATCCAGAAGATCACGGATTCCAAATCAACAAAGGTGGCTGGGAAGTAGGAAGCCCTAAAGGTGGATACTTTTCGCCATGGGAAAACCCTTCCTTACCGAATAAAGAAGCCGGAGAAAACCTTTCTATGAGATTAGCTAAAGAGACTGTTGATTTCATAAAACAAGAAAAAAGCAAACCTTTCCTGGCCTACCTTTCCTTCTATGCTGTTCACGGACCGATCCAAACAACTGAAGAAAAGTGGAGAAAATATAGAGAAAAAGCAGAAAAAAATGGGATAGCAGATCATGGTTTCGAAATGGAAAGATTGCTTCCTATCAGAGTTACACAAGACAATCCTGTGTATGCAGGACTAGTAGAACAAATGGATGATGCCGTAGGATTAGTCCTCGATGAACTAGAAAGTTCCGGACTCATCGATAACACCATTATCATTTTCACTTCTGACAACGGTGGAGTTGCTTCAGGAGATGCATATTCTACAAGCAACTATCCATTAAGAGGTGGAAAAGGTTATCAATGGGAAGGTGGCATAAGAGAACCTTATTTCATATGGGTTCCTTCAGAAAAGGCTAAGAGCGTGGACTATCCAGTAAGTGGAATCGATTTTTATCCTACTATTATTGATTACGCAGGAATTTCCAAACCTGATAATCAAGTACTCGATGGTGTAAGCTTGAAACCAATCATAGAAGGCAAATCACTGGAGGAAAGACCTCTATTTTGGCACTATCCACACTACGGAAACCAAGGAGGAGAGCCATCGTCTATAATGCGCCTCGGAGACTGGAAGATCATCAATTATCTAGAAGATGGTAGACTAGAATTATATAATCTTGCTAAAGACCCAATGGAACAAAACAACCTCGCTGAATCTAACCAAGAGAAAGCAAGTCAAATGAATGATCAGTTGATGTCTTGGTTGAAAAGTGTGAATGCAAATTTCGGAGAGAAAGATGATCAGTTTAGTGCTGAATTAGCTGTAGAAAAAATGAAGCAAAAGAAAGAAGTACTTATGCCTCGTTTAGAAGCTCAGCGAAAGAAATTTTTAGATAAAGACTTTGACCCTAAGAACAATTGGTGGGGAAGTAAAACAATAGATTAATCGAGATGGAAGAAAAATTCAATTATAAGTACGTCCTTTTTCTAGCCTGTGTTTCCGCATTAGGAGGGTTTTTATTTATTGCAATGCGTTTCGTAGACACACTAGGAAGAAGAAAACTAATGATATTTGGTGCGCTTGGTCTTTCTATTGTGTACGCTTTAATAAGTAGTGCATATTATTTCGAATTCAAAGGGCTTCAAATTTTATTCTTAGTGGTCGTCTCAATAGGAATCTATTCCATGTCACTAGCACCAATAACTTGGGTAGTATTATCTGAAATTTTCCCAAATCGAGTACGTGGACTACGATTTCGTGACAAATAGAAAGCTAGCAACTGTTTTCGAAGCGAAAGTTGGAAGTGGCCAACTCATTTATACTTCTATTGATTTAGAAACAAACTTGAATGAACGGATAGTTGCAAGGCAATTAAAAACTAGTTTGATTAACTATATGAATTCTGCTGAATTTGCACCGACAACCTCATTGAATATTAATGCATTAGATTTTACAAATATCAAATCTTAGGATTAAATAGTCATAACTTTTTAAGTACAAGGCATCAACACAATTTATCGTGGTGGTGCTTTTTTGTTTTTACTATGTCCGAAATTTACAATTCCAGAAAGGAGATAGCGCTTACATTTGAATAAAAAATAATGAAAAATCTAATCGTATTTTTATTCATCACAATAGCAACGAATACATATAGCCAAAACTTAAAGAACATGAAATTAAACGCTGGATTTATTACTGAAAAACTAGAAGAAACGAAGAAATTTTATGTGGAAACATTGAAATTCGGTGTAAGTTTCGAGAATGAATTCTACCTTCTGCTGCATACGCCGAACAAAGAAGCTGAAATAAGTTTCTTACTTCCGAATCACCCCAGCCAAAAACCAATATTCCAGAATGCATTCGACGGGAAGGGCGCTTTTCTCACTATTGAAGTGGAAGATGTAGATGCGATCTATAATGCTATGAAGTCCCAGGGTGTTAAGATAGAAATTGAAATAAGAGATGAACCATGGGGCGACCGACATTTTGCAATTGTAGATCCGAATGGTATCGGAATTGACCTGGTTAAATATACAGCACCTGAGGAATAGAGGTCATCTAGAATTAGCCGCCCTTATTCTTACTGTAATCAGAAGATAAAGAATATTTTATATATTTAGGCTAACAATTATATTATGCGTCAAACGAATACTTGTCCTAAATGCCAATGCACTGAAATATATGTTGCCAAAGGACGAAAACATAGCCAGAACGGCAATAAAATAATGATTTCTAACTTTAAAGTAATACCACTAGATCACTTTACATGTGTCCAATGTGGTTATACAGAAGAGTGGGTCACAGATGCAAAAAGCCTGGAAGTCATGAGAAAAAAAATAAGTCAACAGAAACCACGTCAGAACTACTCAGATTTTGTATAACTTTGCAATCCAAAATTTACACACAATTGAATAGGTTTTTGGTTCTTCTTTTAATGTTTGTTGTATTTGCAAAAGCGAATGCGCAGACAAGTAATATCGACGCGGTTAATTCTTACATTGACTTTAACAACGAGTGTACCCATGGCATGCTCATTGTACATCGCCTACTCGAAAACTTTAATCAGGACGTAAATAAATTCGTTGATCTCGAAAGTCATCAGATAAATTTTTATTCTAATAAGGATCTCCCTCGAAATATTTTCGAAGATACAGATCATTGGTTCTATGAAAAGACACCGTATGAATGGTACGCTGAACTTGCTTCGTTGGATCTGTCTGCAGAATGGAAGCAACCGCTTAATACTACCGCTTCGAAAATGCGACAAGATATTACGGCTATCAACCAAATTCGATTCGAAGCTGAGCAATTCATCACAGAAAATGATCTTAGCGATAGAAAGAGCCAAGAAGAAATTTATAAGATATTAGAAAAGGGTGTTACCTTATTTGAAAATTTCTATAAAAATCAAAAGGTTTTAAAGAGCCAGATTGAGACATTTGCACAGCGTCAGAAAGCTGAACGAAACGATTTTGAAAATGTACATGAGCAAGCTTATCAAATGCTTGAAAGTCTAAGGTACAAGAATGATGATAATTGGGCAGATGGAATTCAGGTGCTAGAAGGCGCCATTTCTTCTGGAGATCTAAAAGGAGAAATGAAAGACAAGCTTAATAAATTCTTACTCGGTGCAAAGGAATTTATTCAGACAGCCACTGTGGACGCGGAGTACAAACTTTATGGTAAATATTATTTCTACCACAATTCTAAGTTGCTGAATTATGTAAACAGATACGGTAATGGATATGCGAACGCTTATAATGAATCCATCGATCGAAAAAAGCAATTTAAGTTATTAGAAATACCTCACTTTTACCAAGTGATTTATCCTGTAAAGTGGATGGAAAATGTTCCATTAGCAAGTATGGACCCAATGATTCAAGAAATTCCAGATCAATTAAAGGAACGGAAGATAAACTTAAGTAAGAATATTATTTATGTTGAATCAGATGTTGTAGAACTTGAAATTTTTGATCACCAGATGATTGATGGTGATATTGTTTCTGTCAATTTTAATGGGGACTGGATACTTGAAGATTTTCCCATCAAAGGGAAGCCTTATCCGCTGAAAGTAAAGCTGAATGCTAATGGCAAGAATTTCCTTTTACTCCATGCGATCAACTTAGGAAAAAAACCGCCAAATACTATGGCGGTTCGTTATGTTTATAAAGGTCAGAAACAAACTGTCGTTTTAAGTTCCGACCTAGATGAAAGTGAAGTGATCGAGTTAAAAATTGTTAAGTAGCTAGGGAGAAGTTTCAAGGCAGTTTCCGTCAAATAGTATTTCGATTCTATAATTATCTTGACACCAAGATTTTTTATTTCAATCCTCCTTGCACTTCAGAATTATTCACTAGACTTCCTACTTGTTTTATTTCGATTAATAGCATTATTCTACCATAAAACATTGTTGTTTCATCCCGCTCCTAAAATTTCTTTTTTCAACATTAAAATTTAGCAAATTATCTATGGAGTATTTTGCGATTTATCACCATTAATGCTTTAATTTATGGTATGACTTTATTCACCTTTTTACTGTTTACAGGATTCGTTGCTGCTTTTGCAAGTTATAAATTACGAAAAGACAAACTCAACACTTCAGATGGCTACTTCCTCGGTGGAAGATCGCTTACTGGAATTGTGATTGCAGGTTCTTTATTATTGACCAATATCTCTACGGAACATCTCGTCGGAATGAATGGCTCCTCTTATAGAAACGGAGCAATCATCGTAGCTTGGGAGGTTACTTCCTCTTTGGCTTTAGTTATTGCGGCATTATATTTTGCCCCTAAGTATCTTAAAATGGGGCTAACCACCATTCCCGAATTTCTCGAAAAAAGATTTGATGGGATGACTCGGACCATTGTGGCACTCCTATTGATAATTTCATTCGTAGCAACCTTACTTCCGATAGTTCTTTATACTGGAGCACTGAATATAGAAGCGATTTTCGAAATCTCAGACTTGCTGAACGTTTCGAAATCTCAAGGAATATGGATAACCATTCTAATCGTGGGAACGATAGGAGCAGCCTATGCCATATTTGGTGGTCTGAAAATGGTTGCCTATACAGATACGATAAACGGATTTGGGCTATTGGTCGCAGGCTTAATGGTGCCTATTATTGCCTTAATCAGTATCGGAGATGGAAATATGTTTAGTGGTCTTACAGAAGTATTTAATAATGCGCCGGATAAGTTTAATGTGATCAGTAGGGAATCCGGTATAGGTGAAGGTGCTAGAGATGCCATTCTTCCCTTCGAAGTCCTGTTTACAGGCTTGATGATTAATCAAATTTACTTCTGGACCATGCACCAGTCTATCATACAAAGAGTCTTTGGTGCGGTCAATTTAAAAGAAGCACAGAAAGGACTTCTGATTACCGGAATGCTTAAGATATTGATTCCGATAGTTATTGTATTACCAGGGCTAATCGCCTTTTACTACTTCGGAGATCAATATTACAATGATCCAGATTCTATCTATCCAAGGTTAGTAAAAATGGTATTGCCTACATGGCTGACAGGATTTTTCGTAGCGGTTATGATGGGTGCGATTTTAACGACATTTAATAGTACGTTGAACAGTGCAGCAACAGTTTTTAGTCTTGGAATATATAAGCGATATATTGTAAAAAAAGCTAGTGAACTTTCATTAGTTAGAATTGGGAAGTGGACTTCCTTTATACTGGCTGCATTTGCTATAATAATCGCTCCATTTGTGGCGAATGCACCTAGTGGTCTTTATCAATTGCTTCAGGAATTAAATGGGATCTTCTTTATACCGATTGCGAGTGTGATCCTTGCTGGATTCTTATTTCCTAAGGTCTCTGCAACAGGTGCAAAAGCTGGACTTTTGTTTGGGTTTGCGTTTTACATTGTATGCAATTTCGTACTGAAACTGAACCTACACTTTGTACATATCTGGGGAATGGAATTTGTATTGAACATCATTGTTATGCACTTGGTGTCGATAGCGTATCCTATGCAGGAACGATTTGTTATGAAGGATGCTGGAGTTGTCAATTTAGAACCGTGGAAGCTGGCAAAAGGTGTAAGTATTATCCTTGTCGTCATTACGGTATTGATTTACTTTTTCCTTGGTAGAGTCTAACTCCTGATGTTATTAGAACAGATCTTACATCGCTGGAAGCGCTGTCAGATCGAATAGGCACTTTCAGGTCGAAAGATAAGTTGTTCTGATGTTATCGCTTTCCGCGATGACATCAATGTTGCTAGAACAGATCTTACATCGCTGGAAGCGCTGTCAGATCGATATTGCGCTTTCGGATCGCTTAATCCATAATTGCTCAAGCTATCTATCTAAGCTACTCTTCCTTTTTACTAAAAACAAAAATGGCCCTCGAAAACGAAGGCCATTCAATGATTTGTATGTTTAGAAAAGTATTATTTCTTAACAAATTTTATCGTCTGATATTTAGCATCATTTGCAATCAGAATAATGTATAAGCCTGCATTAAGACCTGTAACATTAACGTCTACATTCTGTGCATTCACATCGAATTTCATCACCATCTTACCGTTCACATCATAAACGAAAAGATCGCTTATGTTTTCATCAGATGTAAGAATGATTCTTTCATTTACAGGGTTACCATAAACTTTTAATCCTTCAAAATCAATTTCTTCTGTTCCTGACGGAGGAGTAACCGTTACTGTAAACTTATTGCTAAAGATATCCAATCCAGGCACCAGTGTGTTTTGAACAAACGCACCATACTCACCAGAATCTTCCACAGCAACACTATCAATCTGTAAGTTTGACTCCGTAGCGCCAGCAATCACATCATCTTCTCCTTTGAACCATGTGTAAGTATTCGCTGTTCCTCCAACATTAACTGCTAGTCTTAATGTATCTCCAGAATTTAATTCTAATACTTCTGGTAAACCAACATTTGCTTGAGGAGAATAGTTAAATTCTGCAACTAGTGTATCTTGAGTTAATACCATATTAGATTCTAGATCTTCGAAAGTTAAGTTGTTCTCTTGAACTCTTACTTTTGCACCATCTGCCCATACAATACCAGACATATCTGGAAGTTCTTTTAATTGATTCCCGTTAAGATAAAGTCTATCTAAACCTGAAGCAGTAGCAAGTTCTGCTGGTAAGTCATCCAGGTTGTTATCATGCATGTATACTTTAACCATTGAAGGCAAAGTAAAGATCTTACCTGGAGCCATTCCTCCTATCGGACTTCCTTCCGTGTTAAACTCAGTAAGATTTACCATATTTTCCATGCCGTCAGTATTGACACTTGTGAACCCAGTAAATTTAAATTGAATACGATCAACTTTCACCCAATTCCAAAGGAATGATGGAATTTCACCAACTAATAAAGAATCGTCTCTGAATTCAACTTTTCCACTTAACTCATCTAAATCACCAAGAGTTGCTGGTAATGTACCTGTTAAGTTCATATTTTTAAAATCTATACCTACCACTCTTCTTCTTACACTATCTATTGTAATTGCCTCCCAAGTATTAATCGGACCATTTAACCAATTGCCGAAACCAGACCATTCTGATCCTCCACAATCATTGTAAAGGTCAACTAATGCTAGTGAATCTAACATTGGCTCATTACCTAATAAATAAGTATTCGCAGTCTGAATATCTAATCCTGGTACCAATGTGTTCTGAACAAGTGCATAATATGTACCTGAATTCAATTCTAAATCATATGCTTCGATTGTAAAAGTATCCGATTCACCTACTTGCTCCTCTCCTTTTACCCAAACATAAGAGTTAGCTGTTCCTCCTACTTCAGCAACTAATTGAACATTGCTTCCTGCTGCTGGTGATAAAACTGTTTCTTCACCAACTAATCCTTGAGGAGAATAGTTAAATTCTGCAACTAGCGTATCTTCTGTTAAAACAACATTCGATTCTAAATCTTCAAATGTCAAACTGTTATTCTGTACTCTTACTTTCGCGCCATCTTTCCATATGATACTAGACATATCTGGAAGTTCTGTTAAATTATTTCCGTTCAAGTAAAGTCGATCTAACCCAGAAACAGAAGCGAATTCAGCAGGCAATGCATCATACTCACTATCGTGTAGATATAATTTTTCCATTGCTGGAAGGTTAAATAAAATTCCTGGTACCATACCTGCTATAGGAGTTCCTTCTGAATTAAATTCAGTAAGATTCACCATATTTTCCATGCCTGTTACATCCATAGATGTAAATCCACATTTCTTAACTTGGAAACGATCTACATCAACCCAGTTCCATACGAAGGCTGGTAATTCTCCAGTTAATCCTGGTTGATCATTCAATTGAATCTTTCCACTCATTTTGTCCAAGTTTCCTAAACTTGCTGGCAATGTACCTGTTAAAGTCATTCTGCTGAACTCTACATGTGTAACTCGCTGAGTTGCGCTGTCCACAGTTACATCCTGCCAAGTGCTAATCGGTCCACTTAACCATGTATCAAATCCCCAATCAGCTCCACCACAATCGTTGTATAAATCAACAAGTGCTAATGAATCTATTGCTAAAGGTGACTCAAAAAGTCCTACTGGAGCTGTTGTGATATCTAATCCAGGAACTAATGAACTCTGAACTAAAGCGTAGTAATTTCCTGAATTTAAACTAGCATCAAATCCTGCTATTGTCAATGTATCAGAATCTCCTACAACATCGTCTTCACCTTTTACCCAAGTGTAAGTGTTCGCTGAACCTCCTACTCCTGCAACTAATTCAACATCACTTCCTAAAGCTGGAAACATATTCACAGCCTCACCTACAACTGCCTGTGGAGAATAGTTAAATTCTGCAACTAGCGTGTCTTCTGTTAAAACCACATTAGATTCTAAATCTTCAAAAGTCAGGTTATTATCCTGAAATCTTACTTTTGCACCATCTTTCCAAACGATACCAGACATATCTGGAAGTTCAGTCAGATTATTTCCATTCAAATAAAGTCTATCTAGTCCAGCAACAGAAGCAAATTCTGCAGGTAGTGCATCTATTTCATTATTATGCATGTAAACTTTAACCATTGATGGCAATGTAAAAACCTTAGCTGGAGCCATTCCAGAAATTGGCGTTCCTTCTGTATTAAACTCAGTAAGATTGACCATGTTTTCCATACCATCTGTATTCACACTAGTATAGCCGGCAAATTTCATCTGGAAACGTTCTACATTTACCCATTTCCAAAACAATGATGGCATTTCTCCAGATAATACATCATCTCTGAATTCAATCTTTCCTCCCATCTGGTCTAAATTCCCTAAACTAGCTGGAAGTGTTCCCACAAGAGCCATGTCTTTGAATTCCACATGAGTTACTCGTTGAGTGGCACTATCCACCGTCACTTTTTCCCATGTACTAATCGGACCATTTAACCAAGAATCAAATCCTGACCAATCCGTTCCTCCACATTCGTTGTAGAGATCCACAAGTGCAAGCGAATCCGCTTCCGCTGTCTGCGCACTAGTGTAATTTACATTTCCTAAAATCATAAGGAAAAGTAATAATGTTGATAATTTGTAAACTTTATTCATATAATTAGATTTTTTGATAATGCTTAATTCAATATTAATTTAAAGGTGACTATTTTTTCTATATCAAGATTCTCGGCTGTTAAATAATAAACACCGCTTTGAAAAGGTGACAAGTCCAAATTCAAGTTTGACTTATGCTCTATGGATATTTGCTTGACCGACTGACCAAGGCCATTATATATCTTCAGTGTTTTAAATCCTTCGAATCCCTCTAAGGTAAATTTTTTGTCTAGTGATGGGTTAGGGAAAACTTTTAAATTGGCAATTTCGTCTTCCTCAACATTTGAAAAAATACCAAATTCATCATTGATGACATTTTCTCCATTTTTAACCGTATAAGTTCTCGTATCTGGGGTTTCATTTTCCCAGCTTTCTCCTTTCCTGTAGTTATAATTTAGAAAATCACCAGCGGTAAGTTTTGGAAGGGTATAAGTATAAACGTTATCACCCAAGGCTTCCATTAAAAATCCATCATTCCAGTCATCGTTAATGCCCATCAAGTAGACATCATCTCCCCCAGCATCTAACTTGACATTAAAGATTACGTCCCTATTGTATATACCATAAACCGTATCTCCAGTTACCACATCATCACCAACTGAAAATTCAAGAATGAAATTTCCGTTCAGCAATGAATCAGCGTTAGATGTTTTTGGTATAAGTGTAAGCGTAACATTTCCCAGCGTATCGACAGATGTAATCGTATCGAAAGAACTAATGATTTCTCTGCTGTAAACATCCCATTTATAATCATCATCCGCTAGGCCTGTTTCAAGGGTCCATATGTTATCAGCTGCTACCGCATCACCATTCGTTCCGTCATCGTAAAGTTGAACAGCAGTTGCCTTCCATGAGCCCTTGATCACTACATTTTCTAATGCATCACTTCCATCTTCAAAGGATATAACTACCGTCGTTCTATCCACCGTAACATTGTTATCGACCGGAATTAAATCCGATTCTTCTAATGACCCACCATATAATCCATTGATTCCACCTTCCATATATTGGACAGTAATGACTTCAGCGCTGTCTGAAATACTTTCTGATAATGTTAGCAAAATCGTCTTAGAGATATCTTTATCAACATCTCCATCGATAAGACTTACATTCTCAACGCTATAAGATGTGTTTCCTTCTACATTAAAACTTGCTGAACCCAAAGATGCTGGATCGATAAAATAGTCAAACGAAACCCTGATTCCACTTCCATCCAATGTTGTTTCTGCTTCAAGAATAGAAGGTGCAAATCGAGTTCTATTTTCTATTTCCATATCTGCGATAGATAATAAGACACCTCCATTTTTATCCTTAATAACTTCACTATCATATGAAAGTGTAACCATCTCTCCTTCCTTAACGGCTTCTTCTAAAAACAACCGAACTTGTCTGTCTATCCTTCCATGAACAAGACCGCTTTCTACGGCAATTTCTCTTCCTTCAGCAGAAACTTTCATTTCCGTAAACCCAGTTGCATCTGTCATCGTCTTAGAAAAATATAGGTCAATGTATTGGCCATTGTTCGCGACGAAAGACTTAGTAATCGTAGGTGTAGCTGGTTCAGCAACTAAATGGATTCCTTTTGTAAATACTTCTCCATAGTTGCCATTCCCATCGTAAGACTTAACATATTCATTTTCAATCCGAGTTGTATAATGTCCATAATCTGATTCCTTCACACTTGCCAAAGAATAGGTCTTATCTTTCTTTCCGAATTTACTTAAGCCATCCTTGAACCACTGATAAGTAATAAATTCTTCTTTTACTCCTGCATCATTACAAACCATTTCCACGCTCGATCCCACCGGTGCAACAATTTCTATTTCATCTCCCACATCAAACATGTCTCTCGCTTCGAATCCAAATTCCATTGGATTAGGAGAAATTGTATAGAAAAAGTCAACAATTCTTTCCATATAGAAATAGGATAATCTGGAATTGTAAAACCATTGTGAGCCTTCGAAATTTCTTGCACCCTCTTCTCCTACGAAGTCAAGATTCGGCATAAAGTCATAGAAATTATACCTAATATTTATTTTTCTAATATCTGTACAATTTCGGAACTCATCTGAAAGCCCACCTGCAAACCAACACGATTCTGTATCGAAGTATCTTAACGTTGGTTGGTATAATTCATCTGGAATTAATTCATCTGTGAATCCATCATTACCATTTAACCTGATTTGCTCAAGTGCCGTAAGCAAGCCCACTTCCGTAGGTACATAACCATTTAGTAAATTTTGACCATCCGTTCTCCTTCCGATAACTGGCCATAACCAAGTTACTCTGTAGATAGAATCCACACTGTTCACAATGGGTCTCTTCTCTACTTTTACCCCGAACCAATCTTTGACAGGACCATCAAACCAATTATTAAACTGACCATCATAAGTATCTTGCCATTCTGTGGAAAGGTCTGACATACTAAAACCTGCTTGATTCGAAGTCCAGTTCGGACCATCCGTTGCCCAATAAAAAGCAACTAAAGCTAACGAATCCTGTTCTGCAAGTTTATAATCAGACTGCGATGTGCCGATCACATTCGCTGTGATAAGCAGTAAAAAAATAGTAATAGATTTTATTATATCGTTTTTCATAAATTTCATATTTGGGTAATCACTGAGCACTCAAGTACATAGGAAGTGCCTTCATATCTAGGGACTGATGCTGGGTGCAGTCCTTCCACTTGTAATATTCCAGCTTTTAACGAATTCACCGCATTTACATCTGCTTGAAATAATATCACATCTCCCACTTTCACATTGGAAATAGAACCTCTTCCATCTGCAACCATATTTACACTCTCTAAAATGGAAGAAAGATCTGAAGGAGTTATTTCACTAAGTAACTTTCCTTCTTCAAGGCTAATTTTTTTAAACAGTGCACTATTCTCAAAGCTTAGTTCCGTATCAAGATTACCTGAAGCAAGTGACGTTATGTAAGCTGATTTATTACCAGTATTAAAATAAAATACGATATCAATTTTCTTCTGAATAGCTACATTTTCTTCTGATAATGTACTAGAATTAGTCTTGATATCTGGATAAACAACTCCTTCACTAGATGAAAGTGCATCGAAAAAAGTAGCATCTTTCGCGTATAGACTTATGTCATCATGGAACTGAACCTGAGGAACAACTCTAAGTGTTTTCTCAACTTCTACTTTTCCAGACTCATCGACAATCAGAACAGATATTATTGACTTATTAATTTCCTCTGGAATAATGTAGTCATATCTTACTTTAAATGATTGTATCCCTGGCCGAACTGTTCCAAATCCATGATCAGCAAAAGGATCATCAAAACTTTCATCCGTAACATTGAAGCCAGATCCATTCTTTCCTTCATTAGACGTCTGAATAATACAAGACTTAATATCAAAGTCAGAGTCCACACTAATTGAGAAACTGATCACTTCGCCTTCAGCTCCATTTTCAGGTCCTATACTTTCTACTACTAAAACTGCATCGGAATCTCCATACTCAGTTTCCAGACCTTCATCAACGAAGTCCAAACATGAGGAAAGGCTAACTATAAAAGCCGACATCAGTATTGTAGATATTATAAAATTCAATTTCATTTCTTATTAAGCTTTATCACTTTTTGTTATCGTTCGAACCAAAACATCGTGCTATAATGATCATTATACCAAGATTTAAAATTTACTCCTGAACCATTTATCGACTCTATTAATGGATAATCGGTGCTATATACTGGTTCTTGAAACAGCTCCATTTGTAAATCATTATTCTGGATGATCCACATTTTCGCCTCGTTTCTACTCTCATCACTGATAATAGGAACATCGAATCCATTAGCTCTCGCCTCTGCAACATTACCTGGATTATTAGCTATTTCAGAATCTGAATAGGCTGCTCTACTTGGAAATTTCGATCCACTTCCATTCGGTCCAAAGTTCTCCGCTCCAGAAGAAGCTCTTAATGGAGGAAGCATTGTTCTTCTATGGTCAAAATATGGTTCTATACCCAAGAAAAATGAGGCTAACCATTTCTGCTCAGCTATTAGTAGTAATTTATCACGACCACCTTGGTAGTCTACATCTGGCTGACTAATATATTCGCTAAAATCACTAACTCCTTCCGAACCAAATGCACCCTTATATCCATCTCCTGCATAATCCACACTATAAAAATCAAATGATGCCTGAATCGCTGCTTCATAATGCGATTGCGCATCTCCAGCAACAAATCCTCTTTCTATCGCTTCAGCAATAAAAAATTCTTGTTCTGAATACAATGCGATCAATGTAGGAGTAGATGCTGATTCTATTAATGGCTGTCCAGTTACATCTTCTTTTCTAAAGAAATCTCCGAGTGCCGAAGCAAATGGAAATCCTCCATTCCAAAGTGTAGCATGAGCATTATCCGTTGTTATTCCATACATGTGACCCGCGTATTTTACCGGTCCAGGATTACTCGGAAGTATATGTGTTTCTGGATTGCTATGCACTTTTCTTACTGGCTTAGCAATAACAGGCAATCTTGGATCCTTTAGCGTAATTAATCTTTCTATAAACACATTGCTAAATGGTGCTTCTTCGATCTTCGCTTTACTGATCGTATATAAAACAGAAGGCCTTTCTACTGCATCATTTTTAAAAGTAGCGTTATCATCATTAGACTGCATGATCGGATAAGTTTCCTGATCATTTAATATTTCTTGGATGATCGCTTGTGCTTCTGCTGGAGCAGCATCTGCCATATACATCGCTAATCGTAATCTTAGTGTATTAGAAAACTTCTTCCATTTCAACATGTCTCCCCTGAATACTAAGTCACTCTCAGCATTAATTGGTGCATCCTGACGCGTAATAATTTCTCCTGCATCTTTCAATTTTGCAAGAATTGCTGGATAGATATCAGCTTGTGAATCGTACTTGCTCAATAATGGTGGATCATCAGAAATGGGATCAAAATATGGAACATCACCATATAAGTTCGTCACCATTGAAAAAGTATAAGACTCCCATATATCAGCAATTGCTTCATACCTAGTGTCTTGCGCTTTAATCGCAGCATTTCTGAGATTTTTCACTACTCTAATCGAGCTGTACATGGGTTGCCAGAATCCTGAATCATCAAAGGCATGCCACGACTTATGTCGATTACCTTGACTTAAACTTTTCGTCTTTCCATGATATTCACATACGGCTGGAATTACATTCCAAGCCAAATAATCATATCCGTCAACCGTGGACCAAAGCATTGGCACCATAAAAACGGAAGGATCGATATCACTATCATTTCCAGACTCTAATAAACCATTCGGTGTATTAGGGTTTATATTAATATCCGGATCCCAAATATCACATGAGGTAAAACAAAAGAATACCCCAAGTGCTAATAATTTCCAGTTTAATAATCCTCTATATATTGTATTTGATTTCATTAAAATTTCAAACTTAAATTAAACGAAATATTTCTAACAGAAGGAATTCCTCCTGAATCCAATCCTGGTATATTACCAGCCTGGTCAGATTTACTAAAGGTCTCTGCATCTACATTTGGCACCTTCGACCATAACGCCAAATTTCTTACAACAACTCCCGCATTCACACCACTCAACTTCCATCTTTTAGTCATTTCTTGTGGAAATGAATACGAAAAGTTTAACTCTCTAATCTTTATATAACTCGCATCGTAGATTACAGCTTCAGGTATTTCTGCATCCATCACATTCTCCCAATATTGCTGACCTGTTAATCCTCCAGAACTTAACCCAGAAGCGATTAATACTTCTCTCGTAAGCTTTTTATAACTCCCGTCATCATCTAGGTACATTCCATCAGGAACAATGTAATCTCTAGGAACTAAATTTCCGTTAGGGTCCAAGCCACCTAATAAGGTCGCTTCTGATAAACCTCTTATGTTCAAGTTGTAATTGGTTTCAGAATAGAATACACCTCCATATCTTACATCGACTAAGAATGACAATCCAAAATTACCGTATTGGAAATCATTAATAATAGAACCCATCCAATCCGGATTGTAATTACCTATATATGCTTTTTCTCCTCTTTGTGTATCACCTGACTTGGTAAATAAAATCTCACCATTCGGAGCTCGCTGAAAAGACTTCCCATACATCGCTCCTCTTCTTTCCCCTAATTTATCCTCTACAAATAAATGCGTTGTTACACTTCTTGATAAGAATGCATCTGGATTCTCTGGATCGTATTCTTCCACTACCGATCGGTCCATAGACCAGTTCAAAGTAGCACTCCATGAAAATTTCTTTTTTTCTATGATTCTACCATTCACCATTAATTCTACCCCTTGGCTTCTAATCTTTCCTGCATTTTTTAGAAAGTAATCATAACCTGTAGTAGGAGAAACTTCCACTCTTAAAATCTGATTCGAAGTCAATGAATTATAGTAAGTCGCATCTAACTGAATTCTGTTATTCCAGAATCTAATATCTGTTCCTACTTCCCAAGCGCTTGTAATTTCTGGTTTTAGATCTGGATTTGCTTTTGTACTACTTTGCTCAATCGATGCCACTCCGCCTTCTCCAGTTTTCCAGCTATAACCGTCTTGCAAAGCATAAGGCCCTGTATCATTACCTACTCTCGCAATTCCTCCTCTTAATTTCCAGAAACTGATGACTTTGGGTAGCGCAACCACTTCATGAACCAGTCCACTCAAAGTAAAGGATGGATAGAAATAAGAATTATTGTCTATAGGCAGTGTACTTGACCAGTCATTTCTAGCAGTAACATCTAAGTATAGAAAATTCTTATAAGCGAAGTTGGCAAAACCATACAAGGAATTTAATTGCTTTTCTGAAAAGCCATTTCCAGTTGTTGGATAAACTCGTCTATTACCTAAATTATAAATATCCGGTATCAGTAATTGATTTACATTACTCGAAATATTAGAACCATCTGTTCTTAAATGATTTCCACCAAAAGAAACAATTGCATTAAGGTCCTTGAAAATATTCATTTGGTATCGCGCAAGGAAGTCTGCATTCAACTCTCTACTTTTCCCTTGACTTGCCGAGAAAGAGCCAAATCTATTGTTTGTACCTACGCTGCTAAATGCTTCTCTGTTATAATTCTCTGAATAACTTCTGTTTTGGCCGATTCTGCCCATAATAGATAACCTATCCGTAATCTGATAATTCACAGTAACATTCCCTAGTAACCTCAGATTATCATTGCTGTTTCTATTTTCATATTGCTCGAAGTAAGGATTATTATCGCTTGCTCTCCATTTTAATTGTTGTACCCCTTCTAATCCTGGAACCCAGTAATTTTTAAGTGCATCTATGTCTATATTTCTTGGATACAATCTAGGATCTTCGGATCTATTATTATCACTACGAGATTCTATATATTTTATATTCGCTCGTACGGTTATCTTATCAGTTAAGTTAAGACTAGAACCGAAATCTATCCGATCAGTTCCAATCCCTGTATTAGGAATAATTCCCTTTTGTCTGATATTCGTATAGGATAATCTAAAGTCCCCTTTATCATTGGAACCATATACGGCAACATTGTTATTAAGAATTAAACCTGTCTGATAGAAATCTCTGACGTTATTTGGATATGCAACCCAAGGCTTGTAACCATTAAACTGTGGCCTATCTACTCCATCGAATTTAGGTCCCCAGTTGAGTCGAGAATCATCATTAGAAATAGTTCCATCAGGCCAAGTTCCGTTATTTCCATCGAAGTATTTATACTGACCACCTGAACCTTGACCAAATTCATTTTGGTATGAAGGAAGTATAAATGGATTCTGAAAAGATGCATTCATATTCACTTCGAATCCTATTCTATCTTTTCCTCCGCCAGCACCTGACTTTGTCGTAATTAAGATAACTCCTGCTGCTGCTCTAGAACCATAAAGTGCCGCTGCTGCAGGACCTTTTAGCACAGAAACAGAGGCAACATCATCTGAAGCCACATCATTAGAACCACCAGGCACACCATCTATTACGAAAAGTGGTCCATTATTTCCCGCCAATGAGGTCTCACCTCTAATTACGATTCTAGCTCCTCCTCCTCCGAGACCACCGCCGCCTTGTGTAATATTTACACCTGCCACTTTTCCTGAAAGAGAATTAACCATATTCAGTTCTCTACTTTCACTTATAGATTCTCCATCTACTTCTTGTGTCGCATAACCCAGTGATTTCTTTTCACGCTTCATCCCTAATGCGGTAATAACAACCTCATCCAACTCTAGAGATTCAGCCGTCATGACTACATCAATAATGGATTGCGTTCCTACCACTCTTTTTTCTTCGATATATCCTAGAAAATTATAAACAAGCGTATCGCCAATTGCACACTTAATTTCATAACTACCGTCAAAATCGGTTGCCGTTCCATTTCCCATCTTACCTACAGGATAAACGGTAACACCGATTAGCCCATCAGAATTCCCAGGCTCAGTTACGATTCCTTGTATTACCGTGTTTTGTCCATAAGAACATAAAACTCCAAGAAAAATAATCAAGGATGTGTATAAACTTTTCATAAAAGTACAGTCATTAAATACTAAAATCACAAATTCAAAATCTCAACAATATTAGTGCTATTCATTTAATAAGTCATATTCATTTTAATCCGCCATAAAACTGCAAAATTGAGATTTATACCCAATTCAGCAATAAAAATATAATACGGTCTGATATTATTAATTTAGAATTAAAAAAGAACTAACTTAGAATTAACAAACTCTAATTTTGATAATCACAAATTAAAAAATGTAAATGTAATGAGAATTATTGAATAAATATTATATTGCACCTAGTAATTATGTAGTACATATATACTTATTAATTTGCTGTGATATTGAATTAGCAGGTTATAGAACAATAAATTTATTATGGAAAAATTTCGAAACATGACTACAGTTGTCTCTCAATTGTTTAAATCAATCGCTCCTGTTTTTTGTCTAACATTCACAATACTTTTCTTAGGAGTAAACTCAACAATAGCGCAAAGCTCTGGTAATATTTCAGGAAAAGTTATAGATAAATCTTCTGGCGATGAACTTCCATTTGCAAATGTTTATTTGGAAGGAACAAGTTTTGGAGCAGCAACAGATGCCGAGGGGAAATACATTCTTTATCAAATTCCAGCTGGAGATTATAATTTAATCACCGCATATATTGGATACAAAGAAATTTCCATGCCTGTTTCTGTTACTGCAGGTGGCGATGTCACCTTAAATATCGAACTAGATTATGCTGGAGTGGAAGGAGATGTGGTCGTAGTAACGGCTCAAGCTTCTGGGCAAATGGGTGCTATTAACCAGCAGTTAAATTCTAATACCATTAAGAATGTGGTTTCAGCAGATAAAATAAAAGATGTCCCTGATGGGAATGCTGCAGAATCCGTATCTAGATTACCAGGGATGTCGCTTGTAAGAAGTGGAGGAGAAGGACAGAAAGTCGCAGTTCGTGGTATTTCGCCAAAGTATAATGTGATGATGGTTAATGGCGTGAGAATGCAATCCACAGACCGAAATGATCGTAGTGTGGACCTAAATATGATTGCACCAAACATCCTAAGCGGAATAGAAGTTACTAAAGCTTTAACAGCTGATATGGATGCAGATGCAGTAGGTGGTACTGTAAATCTTAAAATCGGAAAGGCTGCTGAAGGACTTCAAGGCAACTTTTCCATGCAGAACGGCTATGGATCTTTAGCTGATACTTATGGGAATTATAGAGCAACTGGATTTCTTAGTAATCGTTTTTTCAATAATAAATTTGGAGTTCAAGTTTCTGGATTTTTAGACAATTTTAATAGAAATTCAGATGTACTAAGCGTCGGATATGCTTTAAATGAAGAAGCAGTATTAGAAGGAGGATTTATTCCAGTCGATCTGGCACGTGTAAGCATAAGTGATAGAGTTACACAAAGACAGAGATTAGGTGGTAGTTTGGTTTTCGACTACCAATTTAAGAATGGATCCATCATAATGAATAACTTCGTCAGTAATCTTGCTCAACAACAGACCGTACAACAAAATTCTCTAGCCCTTGTCGGTAACCAATGGTCTGCATATGCATCCGTCGGAGAGCAGAACAATACAGTAATAAGTAATGCTATTCAAGGCCAATTCGACTTTTCAATTTTCAGCTTAGACTTCTCTGTTTCTAATTCGATATCAAATCAAAATGTTCCTGGAGACCTACAAATGAATGTCGGAATTGCACAAGCCGAATCAGGCTTCACAACTCCATCGCTGGAAGATCCGACAAAGGCAACACCAAGTGAGTTGTTAAATGCTGCTGTAATCATAGAAGGACCGAATGCAAAAAGGATTCAAAGATTTACCACTTTACAAAGGGATGTTTCTGAACAAGCACAAGAGGCCATGCTTAATTTAAATGTTCCTTTTAGCTTCTCGAAAACCATTTCAGGAAAGCTAAAATTCGGTGGTAAATATGTACGTAACTTTAGAGACAATGATGAAACACTAAACTTTAGTCAACCTGACAGAAACTTTGTAGGGGAACAATTCGTGGTCGCCTTGAAAGATTCTTTATGGACAGATCTTGGCTTAGATAACGTTGATAGGAATCTTGGAATAAGAGCTTCCTTGTTCGAACAACCTGATTACGACATCGGGGACTTTCTTTCTGGTGATGAAGGAATTAACAGCTTCTTCTATAAAGCTGATATCGGAAAGATGCAACGTTATGAAGAACTAGCAAAAAATAATGCTTCCTATGAAGAAGATATAAAAGGGTCTACTCAGTATGATTATGACTACGAAAGAGGTTTATTTGCATTTTATACTATGGCAGAAGTGAACATTGGAAAATATGTAACGCTATTCCCTGGTATTAGATATGAAAACTTCAACTTCAATTATAATTCAGCATTTACAGAAAGATTCGGTCCTAATCCTGTAGATTTCAGAAATGAACCATTGAGTGATGATAAAATTAAAGGAGCTAACTGGTTCCCACAATTACACCTAAGAGTAAAACCTACTGATTGGTTAGATATTCGATTCGCAAGCACTAAAAGTATAATATATCCTGATTATAGAGCAATTTCACCTTATATGTATTACGATTCATATAGTGGTCCGAGTTTGGATTTAGGAAATACCTCCCTACAACCAGCAATTGCACAAAATTATGATATTTATGCTTCGATTTTTCAGAACAAACTTGGATTAATCACAGCTGGATATTTCTATAAGGAGATCGATAACTTAATTGTTTCTTCGACTTTTAGAACCAAAGATCCAGAAACGATTAATAATAGATTCGACTTAATACAAACACAACAAACAACAGTTAACACATGGATTAATTTAGATGCTACGTCTACCGTAAGTGGAGTAGAACTAGACTGGCAAACCAATTTTTGGTATCTGCCATCATTCTTGAAAGGAATCGTAGTGAGTATTAATTATACAAAAATCACCTCTTCGACAAGCTATCCATTTCAGACATCCGTTAAGCAAGGCACTGGTCCATTCGCGAAAACTGTATTTGTAGATTCCACCCGAACAGGTAGAATGCCTAATCAGCCGGATGATATATTCAACTTTACATTGGGTTATGATATAGGAGGTTTTTCAGCTCGATTATCTTATGTATATACTGACAATGTTCTCGTCGAAGTCAACAGAACTTACGATGAGCTAGATTCCTATACAGCAGCTTATAAACGTTGGGATTTTACAGCTTACCAGAAACTACCTTGGCTTAATGGACAACTTCAGTTGTATCTGAATGTCAACAATATAACGAACACAGCTGATCGCTCATTCACCAGTACATTGCAAAAACTTTCGTCATTGGAATATTATGGCAGAACAATGGATTTAGGACTTCGATATAAGTTTGCAAAAACTAAGGAGTAATAAGAATAGTTGGATTCGAGCACAAAACTCACGTCCATCGAATAAAAATATTTAACAATAAAAAACGAGTAATTATGAAGAAAACATTTACAGTATTATTAATGGTGCTTATACTCAGACTGTGCTCAGTCTTGAATGCACAAACAGCACTTGATCCAAATCAGTTTGTAAACACTCAGATAACAGCTGCAGGAGTTTACACGGCAGAAGCTGGTCAATCATATGCTTTTGACGGTCGAATTGACTTGCCTTTTGATGTGACAATCCAAGGTCCTGATAACGGATGGATAATGGATGTTACTAACCCACCAGTTTTTGTAAACACTCCAGCAGCGGATGCGTCAGCTAGAGATTTTTTCGAACTTAAAGAAGGTGGCTCACTTACACTCAAAAATGTTCTTTTTAGTGGTACACACAGTAATGATGAAATATCAGCCGTATTCGTAGCGAATACGGGTGGTAGTAAAATGATTGTAGATAACTGTGCATTTTCTGATTGGCAGGATTTTGCACTTAGAAACCAAAACAAAGGAGATAGCATAAGTGTCACTAACTCTGTATTTATCAATGGAGTACGATTACGTTATTCTCAGTGGGGAGGTTTCCCAATGCGAATGGACGTAGCATGTGATAATGTAATTTGGGAGAACAACACAGTTGTTAACTCTGGACGTTTATTAGCAAATAGTGGACCTTTCCAGAATGCTAATATTTCTCAGATGCATAATACTTATGTCAACCAAGGTGTAGCTGGTGAGGAACAACGTGCTAACGAGTTTATTACAGCAAATAACATATTTCACAATTTCCACTTTTTAGGACGTACGACAGATAATCATTCAAGTCCAGAAAACACCTATGGTGCATACTTTACAACTTGGAATTATTTTGCGGACTCGAAAGATCACTTAGACAGTATTTCATTGTATTTAGGTCAAAATTTATTTTATCGTGAGCCTTTATTGGTAGAATGGTTTGATGAATTTGGTGGAGATTCTCTTGCAACTAGCCTTCTATGGGAACACCCAGATGTGGATTCATTTATTGTAATGGATGACAATTATACCATTGGTACAAATTACTCAGAAATAGACCCAGGATTTACAGTTCCTCCCGGAAATACTCAAGCAATCGTTGACCATGTTAGCACATACCGTTTGAATCCAACTGGAGAATGGGTGGATTGGAGAGTTCCATCACCGGTATCATACGGTGGTGACGGACTTCCTGTTTTAAGTTGGCCTCCAGCTTTTGATTTGAGTTACTCTAATACTTATTTACAGACAGCTGGAACAGACGGCTTACCACTTGGTGACTTGAACTGGTATCCTGATAAAAAAGCAGAGTTTTTATCTAATAGAGATGGTATTATAGCATCTATTAGAGATTCAATGGTAAACGCTCAAGCAGTATACGATCCAGAAACAATGGATAATACTCCTATGATTACGGAAGCAACTTCTTCTGTTTTCAGTCAAAAGGTTCCAGACGATTTCTATCTTGCTGGCAACTATCCAAATCCATTTGATCAAAGTACAACCATCAAATTTGGTTTACATGACAGATCAGATGTTACACTAAGTGTATTCAATATTTTTGGTCAGAAAGTATATGAATCTAACGAAATGAGATTATCATCAGGTCCTAACGAAATTAATTTTGACGCTTCTAATCTAAGCAGTGGTATTTATTTATATAAAATCAGTGCTCAAGAAATTAACGGTCAAAGTTACATCCTTGCTAAGGAAATGATATTGACTAAACAATAAGATTAAGTTAAGTACTTTATAAGTTTACCCATAATAGAATATGGGTGAACTTGTAAGGTATATTTGATATAATGCTTTTAGTGACAATTCATTATACAATGTTTAAACATTTTTCTAAAGCATTGTCAAATTGAATTCAGATAGATCTTAATTGAGTCCTAGGTGTTCATAAAATACAAAGCATGTTTCCTCGGATCAGTAGATTTTATCAAAAAATAGGGACCAATCTTGTCACAATTTTCAGTGGTAATATGGACTCAAAATCAAAAAATTAAAAAGTTTCATATCGTAAATATTTATTCATATTTAGAGGCTCAAGCAAAACTTGAGCCTTTTTTATAGTCAACTTTAATACATCGATTTACCTTAACTTGAAAATGAAATTATTTTTCCATTATACTATTATTCTCTTTCTGCCTATTCTAGGGTTTATTTCTTGCAGCACTGCAAACAATATTCAAATTGTAACTTCTGAGCATGCAAGCAAAGCAGAGCTCATGACTGCCGAAGATCTAAAAGAAGATCTCCTAAAAGTTTATAGCTCCGAAGTTGAAATTGTAAAAGAATCTAACGCCAATCTAAAAGCAAAAAAAATCATTATCGGCACGTTCGACAATAATGAAACACTAAAGAATATATTAAAAGATTCAGGGCAAGAATTTTTCGCTGAAAATCCCGGATATCGAGGTGGTATTTGGCAAAAAGTAGATTCTGAAACCATCATTCTGGCCGGAAGCGATATTCAGGGTATGCAATATGCCATTTACGACTATTCTAAAATTGTCTTAAACATAGACCCTCTAATTTACTGGAGCGGTCATAGCGTTTCACAAATTGACGATTCGGCTATTTTCAACATAGACAATAAAATTATTGAGCCACCTACCGTCCCCCTTTTGGTTTACTTTGAAAATGATGTCGATGAGTTGATGAATCTAAAAGAACCATTACTCGAGTATGATTGGGAATCCTATACAGAAATGATCGACGCTTTGATTCGAATGAGATATAATGGTATCCAACTGTTTGATCTTTTAGGAAGGGCAGAATTTTATCTTCGAGAAGAGTATATGCAGATGGTACCCGACTATGACATTGACATAGATTATATAGAAGAAATGATAGATTATGCTCAGGATAAAGGAATGTATGTTCAGATCGACTTGTCTTTAGGCTATAAAATCAGATCATTAGAAAGTAAATATGCAGATTGCTGGAGCCAACACAAGGCTAAGTGGTTAGAAGTATGGAAGTATTATCTGGAGGAAACGCCCCTGGGCAAAGCAGATATATTCTCACTAAGACCAAGAAATCAGGTGTGGGACTGGGAATACAAGAGCACCTGCGGTGAAGATAAAATTGAAGTTTTCAATGAGGTCTATGAAGTACTCGATTCCTTAATAGAAAGCCATAATTCAGACGCCACGAAAGTACTGATTTGCTACGCTGATGGCATGACGATGTATAACGAAGGGTTCAGACCTCCAGATGACTGGATCGTAGCGTGGTCTGACCACGGATATGCAGATTTCGAAATATATCCCAATACTACAGATGGCTATCAGTTCGGGACATATATGCATGCGGGTTTTTGGAAAAACCACACCGTCGCTCATCCATATCCAAGAACTATAGACACGATCATGCATAAAATGTTCGACGAATATGATGCCACTGCTTATTGTCAAGTAAATGGTCAGCAGTTTAGACCATTTCTCTTAAACTTGGAGGCATTTAGCGAAGTCTGCAGAAATCCAGATGAATACACAGGCTCGAGCTTCTACAAGATGTGGGCACAGAGGTATTTCTCAGAGCATCTTCAACTTCAAGTTATTGAACTGATGGATGAATGGGATGAAGCTTCATTCGGACATGCAGGATACGTCCAAAATTTATGGGAAATAAAAGAAGTGATTGCTTATCTAGCAGAACTTCCTATTCAATCACCAGGAAAATCCGCTAAGCCATTTACAGCGGAACGTGTTCATGGCGATATCGAAAACGCCCGTATTCGAAATCAAATGATCCAGTCGTGTTTTCAAAAAAGCACTTCATTGATTCCTGAAACAAACCCAGCTTCAGCATATTATTATGATCAAATCCACTTCCCCCTGGAATCATATGCTGATTTATTGAGTTTTGAAGTAGTGCTTCATCAAATTTTTGATACGAAATTAAAATATGAAAAAGCATCGAATGAAAATCTAAAGACCCAAGCTAAAATGCTCCTTAGAAAAGCAAAAGTTCATCTAGAAGATATCATCGAAAAAACAATGAAGCCAGCAAAAGATCCAAAATGGAACGGCTGGTATGATATTAGCAAAAGGAGACCTAATAATGGTTTCCCAACAATGGAAATGTTAAATGAAATAGATCAAGCCATTGAAGAAAAGTGGTAATGCTAAAATAATAATAGAAGATAAATGAAACCTTACATTTTATGCTTGCTAGCGGTATTAAGCTGCTTAGCTTGCACTAGTCAAAACGTTGATAAAGCTGTTGAATCTGAAACAGATCCCGTAGAGCAAGTCTACCCCTTATTAGACGCTGCTAATTCCCGTTGGTTTTTCTTTGCGTCTGCATGTCGTCCATTCGGAATGGTTACTCTAAACCCTGATACTCAAAATGAAGGAGCATGGGGGAGTGGTTACAAGTACAATACCGATACAATCAAAGGTTTTAGTCATATTCATGGCTGGCAAATTTCTGGCGTTTCGGTGTTACCAGTAAGCTATGCTTCGTATGATGAAGGAATTCTGGATGACTATTTTTCTAGCTTTAGTCATGACAAAGAAGATGCGCAGGTTGGATACCATAAGGTAGAATTAGATCGATATAATATCAAAGCTGAATTAACAAGTTCTACACGAGTAGGCTTTCACCGATATACTTTCGGAAATCAAAATGAAAAAGGAATAGTATTCAAACTTAGTGGTGCGCTCGGACCTTCGGATATTAAAGATGGTTCGCTTACGTTAATCGATGAATATACATTACATGGCCAGATGACCAATGAACCTACTCGAAGAAGACCGAAAGACTTTGTCGTTTACTTCAATGTAAAATTTGACCAACCGATAAAAAGTATCGAAAAAGGAAGTAGCGACAACCAAATCGTCACTTTTGAAAAAGATGTAGACCAATTACAAATGAAAGTTGCCATTTCATACACTTCTAATGAAAATGCGGCATTGAATCTCGAGACTGAAATTCCAGATTGGGATTTCGACCAAATAGTAGCAGATTCAAAATCTGAGTGGAATCAGATGCTAGGAAGAATCAAAATAACAGATGAAGATGAAACACAGAAGCGAAGATTCTACACCGACTTATGGCATGGCCTTCAAGGCCGAAGAATCATTAGCGATGTTAACGGAGCTTATCCTGATTATACGGGAGAGGAACCTAGAATAGGCAAGCTACCTTTAGATGAAAACGGCAAACCAAAATTCAACCACTATAATTCAGATTCATTCTGGGGTGCTCAGTGGACCATTAACACCCTATGGGGACTTCTTTATCCAGATATCTATAATGAATTTGTTAATTCACTATTAGTATATTATAAAGATGGAGGAATTATTCCTAGAGGACCATCAGGCGGGAACTATACCTATGTGATGACTGGTTCTTCAGCAACGCCCTTTCTAGTCAGTGCATACCAAAAAGGAATTCGGGACTACGATGTAGAAACACTTTATGAAGGCCTAAAGAAAAATCATCTTTCGAAAGGCATTATGTCAAAAGCTGGTTATGAACATAAAACTTCTCTGGGAGGTGGTCTGGATCACTATATCGAAAATGGATATGTCCCCTACCCTATCCCTGAAGGAAATTTCGGTTATCATCAAGATGGAGCTAGCTTGACATTAGAATACGCTTACCAAGACTGGACATTAGCACAGCTAGCAAAAGCATTGGGCAAAACGGAAGATTACAATATTTTCTCTGAAAGAGCACAAAATTATGCGAATGTCTACGATGCTGAGTCAGGATGGATGCGCCCTAAAAGCATAGATGGTGTCTGGAAAGAACCATTCGATCCCTATCAATATGAAAATGGTTTCAACGAATCAAATGGTGCTCAGTCTACTTGGTTCGTAGGTCATGATATTCCAGGATTAGCTAAGCTTATGGGTGGAAATGAAGTCGCTGTCAAAAAATTAAATGCACAATTCGAAGAAGCCGCTAAATTAGATTTCACACCAGGAAATTCACATGAAAGAGGAGAAGATCCTACTAGAGCTAGAATTCCAATCAACTATGGAAACCAACCATCCATACAGACTGCTTTTATTTTCAATCAACTAGGCCGTCCAGACTTAACTCAATTATGGACAAGTAAAATTACCAAACAAACTTTCGGTGGCCTCTCTCCTGAAACAGGCTATAGTGGCGATGAAGATCAAGGACTCATGGGGTCACTTGCTGTTATCATCAAGCTTGGAATTTTTCAAATGAACGGTGGAACAGAAGCTAATCCTATTTATGAATTTGGAAGTCCATTATTTTCAAATGTAGAAATGGCTTTGCAAAATGGGAAAACGCTGACCTTCGAAAAAAAGGGAAATGGAATCTACATAGATCATGTCAGTTTCAATGGCAAGAAGCTGGATAATTTACACATTTCTCATGATGAATTAAATCAGGGTGGAGTACTTATTTTCAATATGAAAGAAACTCCTTAGTACTTATTAGGATATCGCTTTACTATATTTGTTAATCACTAAACTAGCTTTGGTAGAACTTTGATATCGCATCTATTATTTTACTAATTTCCAATTTCGCCATAAAATCAGGTAGTTATTTTAGAATATTTACATTGACAATATCAAGTAGTAAGTAAAGAATGGCAAATGCAAATTTCCAGATTAAGAAGAGTTATAATTCAAGTCTTCATACTTTTAAAATTTCCAATAAATAATCTATTTCAAATTCTAGGAACACCTATGCATATTCATGCTAAATCTCACATTTATGCTCTAAATAAATTGTTTTAAATCTACACACCAATTAGAAATTATATTCCCGAATTTACGCCCATTTTAAAATTTAAGTACGCAAAAACCCCATTCCCACATACTTAATTAAAGAAATTCCATATTTCTGAATGATATGTCCATATCACGCCTTGCTTAATATCCTAAATTGTTTTCTGAAATAAGAGGTAAGTAAATGATGGAAAAATATTGGCTACTACTGATCAATTTTGTCGCTGGTTTCAGAGGCATTTCTCATGTCCGGACGCTCTCAAAAGACGCCTTAATGGAATCGCAATTTGATCTACTGTGTGAGGCAACTTTCGAAAATGAAGGTATAGAAAGCAGCTACATGCTGAAAAGGAGTAATTCTATTAACGGTGTTCTTATTGCACCATCTTTCCGATTAACTGAACAAGCAAGAATCGCATTATCGAAAAACAAGAACGTGGATGGCTTAACGAGAGAGCTTTCCACAATTGCAACCAAGATTTTAGGAAATCATTTCAACAAAGTAAGTAAGGAATTTGGAAATCTTAGACTTAGCTAGTCTAAGATCAAATAAAATAACAGCAGACAATTAACACTATATAGTAATCACTCTAAGTATGGAAAAAAACATTTATCACTTTAATAATAAGATATCAAAATCATATATTTCTATATGTTGCTTTGTATTAATAGCATTCTTTATAGGAACTCAACCTATCTATGCACAAGGATCTGGTAATATTACTGGAAAAGTTATAGATAAATCTTCAGGTGACGAGCTTCCTTTTGCGAATGTTTACTTGGAAGGAACCAGTTTCGGCTCAGCAACAGATGAAGAAGGGAAATACATACTTCACCAAATTCCAGCTGGAAATTATAATCTCATCACAGCATATATCGGTTATAAGGAGCAATCTATTCCTGTTATTGTTGTTGCAGGTAGTGATATAGAGCTGGATATTAAATTAGATTATGCTGGAGTGGAGGGTGATGTGATTACCGTTACTGCTCAAGCCTCAGGTCAAATGGGAGCAATCAATCAACAACTCAATTCGAATACCATTACAAATGTGGTTTCAGCAGATAGAATTAAAGATGTCCCAGATGGAAATGCCGCCGAATCCGTATCTAGATTACCAGGAATGTCTCTAGTTAGAAGCGGTGGAGAAGGACAGAAAGTTGCAGTCCGTGGTATATCCCCTAAATATAATGTGATGCAGGTTAATGGTGTTAGAATGCAATCTACAGATCGTAATGATAGAAGTGTGGATTTGAATATGATAGCGCCTAACATCCTTAGCGGTATAGAAGTAACTAAAGCATTAACAGCGGATATGGATGCCGATGCAGTGGGAGGAACGGTTAACTTAAAAATAGGAAAAGCTTCTGAAGGATTAAGAGGAAATTTTTCTTTACAAGGAGGATATTCTTCTTTATCTAACACCTATGAAAACTATAGAGCAACAGGCTTTCTTAGCAATCGGTTTTTCAATAATAAGTTTGGTGTTCAAGTTTCGGGTTTTGCAGATCATTTTAATAGAAGTTCTGATGTATTGAGTGCAGGATATGCTATAAATGAAATTTCTGTTACAGAAAACGGAAATATTCCGCTTGACTTGAATAGCGTGAATATTAATGATAGAGATACAGAGCGAGAGCGATTAGGTGGTTCTTTGGTTTTTGACTACCAATTCAAGAATGGCTCACTCATTATGAATAATTTCATTAGTAAGCTTGCAGGGCAAAACGTATCGCAGTCGAATAATTTACGAATATCAGGGTTTGAATGGACAGCGGGTGCAAGTTCAAGTGAGTCTAGCAATACTGTAGTAAGTAATGCACTACAGGGTGAGTTCGATTTTCCTTTTTTTAGCATGGACTTCTCCTTTTCTAATTCGATTTCAGGGCAACTATCTGAAAACACTAGTATGAATATCGGTATTGCGCAGAGTGCATCAGGATTCACAACACCATCTTTAACAGATCCAAGTCAAGTAACACCTGCTGAGTTATTAGCTGCTGCTGTAGTTGTCAATGGAGAAAATGATAAAAGAGCGACAAGATTTCAAACCTTAAATAGAGATGTCACCGAACAAGCTCAAGAGGCAGCCTTAAACTTCAATGTTCCCTTTAGCCTTTCTAAAAATATTTCAGGTAAGGTAAAACTTGGCGGTAAGTATGTTCGCAACTTTAGAGATAATGATGAAACACAGCGGCAAACAGACCCAGACAGAGATGTTCAGGGAGAAGCATTTATCATTCTGGTGCAGGATTCCTTATGGCCAGAACTAGGTATAGAAAACATAGATAGAGGTCTTGGTATTAGAGCTTTCTTATTTGAAGAACCATCTTATGAAATAGGTGACTTCCTTTCTGGTGATTCTGGAATTGATAATTTCTTTTACAGAGCGGACATCTCTAAAATGATAAGATATACAGAAGTAGCAAAACAAGCAGATTACTATGTACTTGATATAAAAGAATCTACTCAGTATGATTATGATTACGGAAGAAATCTATTTGCATTTTATGCTTCCGCTGAGGTAAATTTCGGCAAGTATGTAACGCTCTTCCCAGGAATAAGATATGAAAATTTTAATTTCAATTATAATGCTTTCGATACTGAAAAATTCGGTCCATTACTGGAAAACTTTTCATCAGAAGCAATACGTGATGATAATATTAAAGGCACAAACTGGTTTCCGCAATTACAACTTCGTGTAAAACCCAATGACTGGTTTGATATACGATTTGCCAAGACTAAAAGCATAATATATCCAGATTACCGATCTATATCACCTTACAGGTTCTATGATTCGAACGGTTCTCCTACCATGAGTTTGGGAAATCCTAGCTTGCAACCAGCATTATCAGACAACTATGATATATATGCTTCGATCTTTCAGAACAAACTTGGCTTGATTACTATTGGTGCTTTTTACAAAGAGATAGATAATCTAATTGTTTCTACAAGTTTTAGAACAAAAGATGCAGGAACAATTGATAATAGGTTCGAACTATCTCCAACACAACAAACGGTTATTAATACTTGGTTGAATTTAGATGCTACCTCGACTGTAAGAGGAATAGAATTGGACTGGCAACATAATACATGGTATCTTCCTTCATTTCTTAAGGGTATTGTCTTAAACGTTAATTACACGAAGATTCAATCCCAGACAGCCTATCCATTACAAACATCAAGAAGAGATGGAACTGGACCATTCGCACCAATAATATTTATCGACACCATTAGAACTGGTAGAATGCCAGATCAGCCAAACGACATTTTCAATTTTACAATAGGTTACGATATCGGTGGTTTTTCAACCCGATTATCATATGTATACACAGACAATGTTTTGGACGGTGTTAATAGAACTTATGATGAATTAGATTCTTATACTGCTGCTTATAAAAGATGGGACTTTACAGCATATCAAAAACTACCATGGTTAGAAGGAAGACTTCAGGTATATCTGAATGTTAACAACTTAACCAACACACCAGATCGATCATTCACAAGCGTATTAGAGAAGCTTTCCTCTTTAGAATATTATGGGAGAACTGTGGACCTAGGTGTGCGCTATTCATTTCACAAATTACCGGAATAAATAAAATAAACACTGGAAGTAAGCTGAATTCTTAATTCCATCAAACATTGAAATAAATTAAAACAACAAAAAATAGAGATTATGAAAAAAACATTTACTTTTTTATTAATGGTGCTTATTCTAGGGCTATGCACCGCTTTAAAAGCTCAGACAGCACTTGATCCAAATCAATTTGTAAACACTCAAATTACTGCTGATGGTGTTTATACTATGGAAGCTGGCGGATTTTATGCATTTGACGGCCGTTTAGATTTAGTACATGATGTTACGATCCAAGGTCCAAGTGAAGACTGGATTAGAGACCAGGCTAACCCACCTGTCATATTACAAACTCCAGGAGCTGACGGTTCACAAAGACAATTCATGCAAATTAATGAAGGTGGAAAATTGACACTTGAGAATGTTATTTTAAGTGGAACACATAGTAATGATGAAGTTTGTAGAGTTATGATAAACAATACTGGTGGCAGCGGATTTGTTGTAGATAACTGCGTGATTACAGACTGGACAGATTTTGCACTTAGAAATCAGAACTCTGAAGCAGAAAGTATCTCCGTAACGAATACTGTTTTCATAAATGGTGTAAGGGTAAGTTATTCTCAGTGGGGTGGTTTCCCGATACGTATGGATAGTGCACCTGATGAAGTAATCTGGGAGAACAATACCATAGTGAACTGTGGACGTTTACTTGCAAATGCTGGTCCTTTCGAAGAAGCGACTATTCATCAGACGCATAACACCGTGGTTAATCAAATCGTAGCTGGTGAAGAGCATCGTGGAAATGAAATCATTCAAGCAAATAACATTTTCTACAATTACCACTTTATTGGATATGCAACTGAAAATCATTCCGCACCTAGTGATAACTATGCAACATATTGGACTGGATTAAACGTATTTTCTCCATTAGCAAATGCTTTAGATCATATATCATTGTATGTAGGACAGAATCTATTTTATCGTCCACAGGAAGTTGTAGACTGGTTCGAAACAAAATCTGGTGATTCTATAGCATTGAGTAAATTATGGGAATTTGCAGAAGTAGATTCTTTCATATTGGCGGATGACAACTATAGAATTGGTGCAAATTACGCAGATATTGATCCTGGATTCGCTTCTGTTCCAGATAATATCGGAACAATTGTAGAAAACATTAACCTTCACTATAATAGAACACCAGATGATAATTGGATCGATTGGAGAATTCCATCACCGGTTACCTTCGATGCTAATAGTGCTCCTTCACTTAGTAACTGGCCGCCAGCATTTGATTTGAGTTACTCTAATTCAGGTTTGCAAACAGCAGGAACAGACGGACTACCTCTTGGAGATTTAAACTGGTTCCCTGAGAAAAAAGCAGAATATTTAGCTAACAGAGATGCTTTTATAGCAGACATCAGAGACTCAATGCTTAATGCTCAACTTTTCTACGATCCAGAAACGATGGATAATACTCCATTGATTACTGAATTGTCAAGTTCTGTTAAAGAATTAAGAGATCCAAGTCAATTAAATTCTGCTGGAAACTTTCCAAATCCATTTACTGATATTACAACAATCAAATTCGGAATTAAACAACAATCTGATGTAACACTAAGTGTTTATGACCTTGTTGGAAAGAAAATTTATGAGTCTAGTCAAGATGGATTAGCTCCAGGTTCTTATGTCTTTAATTTTAACGGCGCTAACCTAAGCAGTGGTACTTATTTTTATAAGATCAATGCAGTTGGTAAGAACGGTCAAAATTATGTGGCTTCTAAGAAAATGATTTTATCTAAATAAATAATGGTTATAAGATTTGCTCGTAATGTACATAACGGGCAAATTTTATTTTATTGATATACCCAGCTGAAAATGTAAATGTATATTTTCTAATGAAAGAGTTGCTTATTTAAACCTAGCATAATGAGGTGTTAAATGCTCCCTCATTTTGTTTCTAAATTCTTCAGCAGTACCATGTTCTATTGCATCGATTAGGTCGAAATGATTGATTTTTCCTCTCGGTGGCTCTTCTTCTAATTTTGCTTCAACAACCATCATGTAATTAAAAATAGGAAGCAGCATTTTCTGGAATCTTGTTAATGTAGAATTTCCTGTCATAGAATACAGCTTACCATGAAATTCTATTTCATACTTAGACCTAACTTTTTGAGACGTTTTACACTTTGGATCTTTCGCTTCACGCTCTGCAATATTTCTTAATCTTAAAATATCTTTTTCCGTTTTTCTTATGAATAAAAGGTCTGACATTCCCACTTCTAGAACGAGACGCAATTCGAATACATCTTGCATGGTTTCCTCACTTAATAGTGCTGGGTCCATCAGTCTAGTCATGCTACTAAGAATATCCGGCTCAGTAATGATCATGCCTTTTCTTTTTTTAGATTCGACCATTCCCAACATTTTCAGTCGACTTAGACCTTCTCTAACCACATTTCTACTTACTCCTAATGCTTCGGCTAATTCCATCTCTTTAGGCAAGGAGTCACCCGCATTAAAATTATTAGATTTCAGATACTCCATTAACTTTTTTTCAACAAGGTCTGCAAGTGAAGCATTCTTAATTGGAACTATATTTATATCAAGATCATTATTTTCCATAAATTCATTTTATACGTTTCTCTTTCATTCAAAAATCAGAGATCGAAACTCCTACTAATCTATTTGAAATTTAAAAATAGTAGTAATATTCAAATTACTATAGACGGCAATACTGCATTTCTAATTTTTCCAATGTATTGCTATTTTTTAACATCAAAAAATGCCTCCAATAGCCTGATTTTAAAGATATAAATAATATATTGCAATATGTAGTAATGTAGGACATAACATATGAATGAATACAACATACTAAATTTTGGTGCAATAGGCAATGGGATTAATGATGATTCTGAATCAATTCAGAAAACCATTAAAACTTGTTCGGAAAACGGAGGAGGCAGAGTGCTTATTCCAGGGGGATTCACTTTTCTTAGCGGCCCCTTTGACCTAGCGTCCAATATTGAATTTCATGTTCAAACCGGAGCAATTCTACAAGCGATTGCTGATGAAAGCGTATACCACAAAAGTGCGTTCAAGGAAAATAAAGGTGAAGGTAGCATCTGGATCGGAGGCGAAGACCTGAACAATGTTGTTATAACAGGAGGTGGAATCATCGATGGAAATGGAATGGCCTTTATGGGTCGTGAAAGTCATGGTGCATATGAACTGAAACCATTTGACATTATCGATCCTAGGCCTCATATCTTAACCCTTGTCGGAGGTCATAATATAAAAGTTCACAACATCACTTTTAAAGATGCTGCTTACTGGGGGCTCCATTTTGTTGGGTGCAAAGATGTCTTGATCAGTAACATTTCTATCTATAATAATTTAAAAATCCGTAATGGTGACGGCATTGACCTTGATCATTGTCAAAATGTAAATATCAGTAATTGTCATATAGAATCTGGCGATGATTGCATTTGCTTTAAAAATAGACGTGAATATTCTGAATATGGCCCATGCACTGACATCACTGTTAATGGATGCACACTTGTTTCCACATCTTGTGCGATAAAATTTGGCTCTGAAAATGTAGACGCCATCGAAAATGTCATCATTAGCAATTGCATCATTAAAAATAGCAATAGAGGAATAGGCATACAAAATAGAGATGAAGGCACAATTTCGAATATTCTCATTTCGAATATTATAATGAATTGCCGACTTTTTTCTGATGTTTGGTGGGGAAAAGCGGAGCCCGTTTACATTACTGCTTTCCCTAGAGCCACTACCAATGATAAGGATAGCGGAATCAGATTGCCGAATGGCGCCTCTAAAGGATTCGTTGGTGAAGTTAAAGACATTACCATTACTAATATAAAATGTAGTAGCGAAAATGGTATATTCGTAGGAGCCGAAGAACAAAATAAAATTAGAAACATTAAATTTAACAACATCGATCTTAAGATAAATAAAACCACTGCATATCGTGGCGGCATCTATGATTGCCGTCCGTGTGAAGGTCCGCCTTTAGTGGAAGAAGGGACATCTGGTTTCTATCTGATGAATGTGAAAGATGTTTCTATTCACAATTCGGAAGTGAAATGGGGCAAAACTCGGCCATCATATTTTAAGGAAGGTATCACAAAAGTTAATTGTAAGAGCATTCTGGTAAGCAACTCAATATTCCCGAATGAAGAGCATCTTACAAATCTCACCATTCCAAAAATAAAAAAAATCAAGTAAATGATTCTGGGGCTTTCATATGTGGATTTAGGTATAATGCTTATATACTTCGGGATCATTATCTACATAGGCATAAGAGCAAGTTTCAATATTAAATCTCAAGAAGATTATTTACTAGGAGGAAGAAAGTTCGGAAAACTGACGAGCACATTCGCTTCATTTGGTCAAGCTACATCCGCTGATGGACCCGCAGGAGTTGCGACTACAACTTTTAATAATGGTGCCTCAGGAATATGGAGTTCCTTATTGATGCTTTTCGTTACGCCATTGTTCTGGATTACAGCACCTTGGTTACGACGACTAAGAATGCTAACCATGGGAGACTTCTATCTCGAAAGATATGGATCTAAAAAAATGGCTGCAACTTATGCCATCATCGCTTCCATAGGAATGATGGGGCTTCTCTCTGTTGGATACATGGCAGTATCGAAAACTGCCCAAGCCATGACGCCTAAAAGTATAGAAAGTTTATCTCAAGATGAAGTTTCAGAAAGAGAACGAGCCTTAGAGCTGAAAGTCTTGGAAAGCAAAGATTTATTAAGCTTGTCACAAACAGAAAAAGCACAATTAGATAGGCTAAGGATAGAAAAACCAAGGTCCCTTTTCTCCCATTTAAATTCAGGCTATTTAATATGGGGGATTTGCTTATTAGTGATCCTATACACCGTGTTAGGAGGACTAGAAGCAGCTATATATACCGATCTGCTTCAAGGTGTTTTCATCGTTTTTCTTTCGATCATTTTACTGCCTTTTGCTTGGTCTTCTATTAACGACCGTTATGGAGGAGAAGGCGTACTAAATGCCCTTGAAAATCTACATCAAAATTTGCCTGAACACTTTTTTGAAATATTCGGGTCGCCCCAAACCATAGATTTTACTTGGTATTTTATTTTGACAGCTGCCTTAGTATCGGGGATAACAGTTGTTACGCAACCGAATCAATTGGTAACTGCTGGAGCAGCAAAAGATGAGATGTCAGCCAGAGTAGGATTTGTGACAGGGACCTTTATGAAAAGAGTCATTACAGTATTATGGGGAATGTTAGGTTTAGCTGCCATACTATTATACAGTGGTGAAATCACCAATTCTGACTTGGTGTGGGGGCATGCTACAAGAGAATTACTTGGTTCTTTGAACATCGGCTTAGTTGGATTAATGCTAGCCAGCATGATGGCTGCATTGATGTCTACAGCTGATTGTTTAATGCTCACCGTTTCAGGATTAATAGTAAGTAACTTATATAAACCATTCTTCCCGAATGCTTCAGAGTCAAGACTTATTTTCGTCGGCCGAATCGCTGGAGCTTCATTCCTAATCGGAGGGGCGATAATAACTACTCAATTTGATGACATTCTCCAGATCTTAAAATTCATCTGGGAATTCTTTGTAATTTTTGCTGCTGCATTTTGGCTGGGGCTAAAGTGGAGAAAAGCAAATGCGACAGGAGCATGGTTAAGTATCGGAGCATCATTTGCAATCTTTTATTTAATCCCGATTTTACTACCATTACTTTTTCCTCAATTGAAAACTTCACCAACTTTGCTTAAGCAAACAGCACCTCCGCCAATAGAGCGCCAATATGCTGTGAAAAGTATGGATATCGACCTGAGAAACAAAGAAATTAAAGAATGGGAAGCTAACAGTGTTGTTATTGCTAGTACTCCGAGGCCAACAGAACTTGTACTTGGTGAACCTTACACTAAATCATTTCAACTACCTAAAAAGTCTATTTTTTGGTCAAAAAAAGTTAAAACAAATGATAGTGGAGTCCTAGAAGGCTCTGGTTATATATATTTAGAATTGGTTTTGATCAATGCCTTAGGTTTTGATCTGAGTAAAAATCCTTTCGCATTAAATGAATCCATTCGAATGCTAATTCGATTGATTTTTCCGTTTATCTTATTGATCTTAGGATCATTATTATGGAAGCGGGACGAAGATCAATTATTGATCGATTTTTATTCGAAAATGAGAACCCCAGTAAGTGAAGAAAGTAAATCCCGTGATAGAGAGATCGTACAAGAAGCAAGGGAAAATTTCACTTCGACTGAAAGCATACTAGTGTTTCCCAAATCAGATTGGGAGTTTTATAAATGGAAAAAATTAGACTGGACTGGCTTTATCTTAGCATGGGTAATGGTCGTTCTGGTGCTTATGATGTTATATTTTGCAGTAACTGTTGGAAATTAAAAAAAAAAATGAAAAAAGAATTAACAAAAGAACAGAAAAAGGAAGCATATGATGTTATGGAAATGTGGGAAGATGATGTTTTACAAAGGTATCCTGAAAATCAGGAAAAAGCCAAAGAAGAATTTCGGAACTACGATGCACCCGGAATAGATACCGTTAAACAATTCTACAAAACCAATCACGAGTTTCAAACTTACGACTTCGTTCTTGGGAAAGAGAAGCAATATCTTTCATTGAATATGAGAGAAATGAAGCTTTGGGATGCTGTAGAATTTCTGAACACTTTAGTCGATGATAGCGATCCAGATACAGACCTGGACCAAACGCAACATTTGCTTCAAACTTCTGAGGCGATTCGTGCAGATGGTCATCCAGATTGGTTCGTACTAACAGGATTTCTTCATGATTTAGGAAAAGTGCTATGTCTTTTCGGTGAACCACAATGGGCTGTAGTAGGAGATACTTTCCCTGTAGGTTGTAAGTTCTCGGACAAGATTGTCTATCCAGAGTTTTTCAGCTTGAATCCAGATAGCACAAATAAAGATTACAACACCAAATACGGTGTCTATGAAGAACATTGTGGACTAGACAACGTTCATATGTCTTGGGGTCATGATGAGTACATCTATCACATTATGAAAGATTACCTACCTGAAGAAGGTCTAGCGATGCTTAGATATCACAGCTTCTACTCTCAGCACAGAGAGAATGCGTATGATCACTTGATGGTGAAACATGACCATGAAATGTTCAAGTGGGTAGATACCTTTAATAAATATGATCTGTATTCTAAAGCTGCAGTACCGCCGAATGTAAAAGAATTAAGACCTTATTACGAAGACTTAGCTGCTAAGTTTCTTCCAGATACATTAAAGTTCTAGGATCACATCTGATCAATAAAGTTTGGGTTACAACCTAGATATGCCAAAAGATAACAATTGGAATATTCAGATGATAACCCAAACTTCCTTTTATCCAATGACGCCTCCATTCGGATTGTATCCTAAATAGGGCACTTCTTTTTCCTTGAAATGTATTCCATAACCTTTTAACTCATTCAAAATTGGTTCGTAAACCTCTTTGGATATAGGTAACTGAACGCCGGGAGTTGTAATTTCCTTATTTAAAATTTTAAGCGCTGCAATAGCGACTGGTAGCCCAACAGTGGCTGCCATAGCAGTATAGGTTTGATCTTCACCTATAAGGACCATATTACTATCGATCTGATATTTTTCATCTTGAAGAACATATCCAAATTTGTGATACATCACGATCATGTCTTTTTCATCTTGTCGTAAAGTCCATTTATCCATCAGAATCTTCTGGAGTGCTTGTGCAGGTGTTGCATTTTCTATGCCGATCTTCTTTTCAGCGTTAAATATATCCAACTCCAGAAGTTTGTACCACATTAAATCATCTTGCTCAATCTTTAATGCATACCTCATTTTTAGTTCAACAGAATCTGTAGGAGAGTAAGCGAGAAATAAATTGATAAAATCTCTATAGCTCATTTTAGCTGAGTCTGGAATCACATAACTATCATCCGTCATCCCTAGCTGAACAAACATATTCCATGCTTTGCTAAAACCAACTCTACGCATAGTTCCTCTAAATAATGTCCCAATATCATCCAACCCATAAATCTTTCGATATTTCAGTGAATTACGATTAGCATAACCTTCGAACCTTCCATATCCATCTATATCAAGAAACTCAGTTCTTCTAAACAACCTGTGATAAGGAATATACTTATACGAACCTTCTTGGATGAACTCAGCCGCTCCACCCTGTCCTGCCAAAACTACATTCCTAGGATTCCAAGTAAATTTATAATGCCATAGATTATTATCTGACTCTGGTGCTACTAGTCCTCCCGTGAATGATTCGAACATAATCATCTTGCCTCCTTGGTCACGTATTCTATCGATCACTTGCATTGCGCTCATATGATCGATGCCCGGATCTACGCCTATTTCGTTCATGAATACCAATCCTTTGGCTTTTGCTTCTTCATCCAGAGCTTGCATTTCATCGCTTATATAGGAGGCCGTAACTAAATTCTTATTGTAGTTAATACAATCTTTTGCGACTTCGATATGAAATCGAGCAGGTAGCATTGAAATAATAAGATCAGCAGCTTGGATTGCAGCCCGACGCTTATCTATTTCAAAAATATCAAGCTGCATGCCTTTAGCATTAGCATGTCCTTGAGTATATTTCTTAGCAGTTTCTTCAGAAATATCTCCAATAGTAATAAAGATATTCTCCTCTTCGGATTTGTCTAATAGATACTTAATTAGACGAGTACAGGATCGTCCTGCACCTATGATTAATATGTTTCGCATTGTGGCTTTACGAATTTGGTTGGAACGAATGTACTAAAGTGTAATGGAAACTTATATAAATCCCTCTTAAACTTGAAAATCAACCTTTACGATCATTGGATCACTAAAATGATAACACTTATATGATGTACCATTTATAGCAATAGAGGAAAAGCTTTACCTACAGAAATAAATACGGTAGAAAATATAACGGAGCTTAGATACAGCTCGAGAGAGGTAAGTTATATATCCCTGTTACTTTTAAGCACGCAGCGCCTAAAAGTACCAGGGATTATATTTTTACTTAGCTAAAATGATCTTTCTGATAATCGTTTCGCTTTCTGTTTCTATATTAATAAAATAAACTCCATTCGAGTACTTTGCTAAATCCAATGCGATCTTCTCTGAACTTGAATGATAGCTTTCTGATTGCATTAATCTTCCGTTAATGTCCATCAGCTTAAGATTTACACTGCTTGACTCATTTAGTTCATAGTTAACCCAAATTTGGCCAGTAGTTGGATTTGGCGCTACAGAAAAATGCTGAACATCTTTTAAATTAGATACCGCACTAATCATAACAGTTACTGTTCCAACAGAGCTACAACCAACAGCATCTGTTACCGTTACATTATAGTCCCCTTCTGAAAGACCTTCTATGGTTCCTGTTGTTCCACTATCAGGATCTGACCAAGCATAAGTGTAAGGTTCCGATCCTCCACTGGCAGTAACCATAGCAGATCCACTGCCAAGGTCTGTAACCTCGATTGCAAGATCGGAGTTGAAATACGCCGTTATCGTAGAATCAGATAACTCACATAATGAATTAGCTGCATTTCCAGCTTCTGTATAAATAAAAGGTGTTATGATCCATTCTCCTTGAAGAATAGGTAAGTTATTTGCTTCAAGTAATCCACCGATTCCATTATCGAAAGCCGTAGAGACACTAGAGCCCGTTATTGAAAACCCTGTCCCATTTCCTCCGGTTCCACCTTCTCCAGGAGCGAACCCATATGCGATTCCTCCTCCATCAGGTATCGTTACATTTTCCATTAATATAATTACCGAATCCTGATCACCACAAACAACAACATTCGTTTCAGATGCAATACTACCGACTGCACAAGCGGCCATAGTCGTATCACACATTGTATTTCCTAGACATGTTATTGCTGGGAAACCATTTGCTACATCTGTATTGTCTCCATCTCCACAGAACCCTTCCTCATTTATAACAATTAAATAAGTTCCTGATTCAGAAGCCGTCCATGAAATGGTACAAGAATCGCCATCTCCACCTCCCTCAGCATCTACTTCACCACTCGGCGCTATGATTGTAAATCTAGGAACCCAAGTACCTGCTCCTGGTCCATTACACATGCTAAATGAATATTCACCTCCTTCTTGAAAATTATCAATTGAATAAGCTTCAGAAGCAAAAACTTCAAAGTCTGTAATTTCATTAACAGCACATCCTGATCCATCATCACACGGCGCTCCTCCGAAATTAGTATTAAAATCTGTCCATCCGCCACCTGGTGCAGGACTTGTCCAATCATTACAATAATCAGGGCAAGGTGTATTCCCAAGACAAGTTATTGCAGGATACCCATTATCCACAGTAGAATTAGACAGTGTGCCACATGAATCTAATTCATTAATAATAATGGTGTAACTACCAGATTCAGTAGCTATCCAAGAAATCGTACAAGAATCGCCATCTCCAGCACCAAAAGCATCGATTGCCCCACTTGGTGCGACAATTGTAAATTCTGGCACCCAAGATCCTGCGCCTGGCCCATTACACATACTGAATGAATACTCACCACCCTTGATAAATTTATTGATTAGATAAGATTCCGATGCATATACTTGAAAGTCTGTAATTTCGTTGGTTTGGCAACCCGTTTCGCCTTCGCAAGGTGCACCACCGAACATATCATTAAAGTCTCCCCACGAAGTTGTAGTAGTTGGTTCGGTCCAAGTTTCACATTGTGCACTTATGTTATTAACGCAAATGCCGCCTATAAATATTAGGGCAAAAAATAATGTTTGAATAGTAAATATCTTTTTCATAGAACTGTTTTGCTATCAAAATAGTAAAACTTCTAGATTATTATATTTAATTCTTTAAACTTTTAGACGAATCAGCTATGCATAAGCTCTAGCGTCGACATTTTCCATGTAATTTACAAAAGCCTTATTGACCACTCTAATTCCTCCTGGTGTAGGAAAATTTCCTGAAAAATACCAATCCCCAGAATTTCCTGGACAAGCTTCATGAAGTGATTCTATGGTTTGATAAATTATTTTCACATCCGGCTTAATATCGGGAGGTGTAAGAATTTCACTTATCTTTTCACTAACCATTTCATACGGAAATTCATCATATAATTGCTGAACTTCATTTTTCAATTGATCATCTGGAAGATCTGCCATAGCGACACATCTTTGGTATGTTTCCTCAAGCAAATGTTCTTTCCCATGTTCCTTTAATAGCGCAACTAATGCTCTAAAAGCAACAAAGTTTTTCATCTTAGACATGTCTATTCCATAACAATCTGGATATCTGATCTGTGGTGCCGAAGAAACAATGATAATTTTCTTAGGTCTCAGTCTGGCCAATATTCTAAGAATAGAATTCTTCAATGTTGTACCTCTAACAATAGAATCATCGATTAACACAATAGTATCTATATCATTCTGCACGATTCCGTAGGTCACATCGTAGATATGAGGAACCATAAGTCCTCTACTGTTGTCATCCGCAATAAATGTTCTGAGTTTAGCATCTTTAATAGCCAATTTCTCAAATCTTGGTCTTACAGATAGTATTTCTTCTAATTTTTGAACATTCGGTGTAGGCCCTAATTCCTTTATTTGCTTAATCTTCAATGAATTTAATGCATCCTCCATTCCGTGCATCATTCCGAAGAAAGCAGATTCCGCTGTATTCGGTATAAAAGAGAAAATCGTATCCTTGAAATCATAGTTGATTTCTTTCAACACCTTCTCACATAATAATTCCCCTAATTTTTTTCTTTCTAGGTAAATGTCTCTATCTGTTCCTCTACTGAAATATATTCGTTCGAATGAACACGCCTTTTTCTCTACCTGATCTTTTATCAATTCTTCGCTGATCGTCCCATTCTTTCGAATGATGAGCGCATGACCTCTTTTAAGTTCTTTAACTTGATCGTACTGCACATCGATTGCCGTCTGAATAGCTGGTCTTTCAGAAGCAACAACAGCTATTTCATCATCGTGATAATAATATGCTGGTCTGATTCCTGCTGGATCTCTTACTACAAATGCATCACCATGACCTATTAATCCAGCCATCGTATATCCTCCGTCAAACTTTCTGAAGGCACGCTGAAGAAAGCGTTGTATATCTAAATGCTCGTATATTAAAGTATTGATTTCTTGATTATTGTAACCCTCTGGCTTAAACCATGAATGGAGTCGCTGAACTTCATCGTCTAAGAAATGTCCAATTTTTTCCATAACGGTAACCGTATCAGATTTCTCTTTCGGATACTGACCTAGTGTGACTAACTCATCGAAAAGTTCTTCTACGTTAGTCAGGTTAAAGTTACCTGCAACGACAAGATTTCTACTGATGTAGTTGTTTTGTCTTAAGAAAGGATGGCAGGTTTCTATAGAATTATCACCATGTGTTCCATATCTTAAGTGACCTAAAAGTAACTCGCCAGTATAGGGTTTATTCCTTTTCAGCCATTCTGGATTATTCATCTGTTCTGGCGATAAATCTTCAAAATGTGAAAATACGCCTTCGAAAAGATCTTTAAGGTAGGTGGAAGTATTCGTCCTTTTTCTTGAGATGTATCGGTGCCCCGGTCCCATGTCTAGTTTAATCGTTGCTAGCCCAGCGCCATCTTGCCCTCTGTTCCGCTGCTTTTGCATGAGCAATTGCATCTTATCCAGGCCATACAATGACGTTCCATACTTTTCTTTATAGAACTCTAGTGGTTTTAACAATCTAACTACGGCTAAACCGCATTCATGTTTAATTTGATCGCTCATCAGGTTACCGTATTATTATCGCAAAGTTAAAGTAAACTTAAGACTTATTACAACAAACCAAGGACATAAAAGATTTATTAAAACTGTCGGGGTTAGTCATATCATTGAATTTCTAGTATTCGACCTCGTTTTCATGAAGAAACATCACCCATAATTGCACTTGAAAGCCTTGCTTTGAGACCTACGAAGGCGAGGACTTTTGAGCTTACATTTAATTCGAATTAGGCTACCCTAGAATGTTCGCATCACTAATAAAGTGGTATCAACAGAATAAAGCGATGGCATCAAAACCAAACACCATCAAACTGCATCTACTAAATAAGTATCTGTATAAGTTTAATACCTTTTAATCAAGAACGTGATAACATTGACCTAAAAAACAAAACTTATCACTTCCTTAAATCGTTATCAATTAAATCCTTAATTTTACCGTATGGCAATATTCTCATTTTTCAATACTCAAAAACCAAAGCAATTCAACTTCAAGCCTCGGCATTATGATGAGCGGAAAGAAAGAATTGATGAAATTATTTCAAGAAACAAAGAGGAAGCTATTTCGGATCCTGATGCCATGAAGTCAAGAATAAAACATGGCTTCCAAACCCGCGGATCAGTTGACAGAAGCTACGAATCTAATATTCGCAAGCGTTCTAATAGAACATTATTGATCACAATGGTTGTGCTTGTTTTATTATCTTTCTTACTTTTGTCTACATATCTGCCGGAAATATTAAAACTGGTAGAATAAAAAATTGATTTTATGGCTGATATTATTCAGCTTCTTCCTGATTCTATTGCTAACCAAATTGCTGCAGGGGAAGTGGTTCAACGACCATCTTCCATAGTGAAAGAATTGTTGGAGAATGCTATTGATGCTGGTGCAACTGAAATTCAACTCATTCTGAAAGATGCTGGTAAAACCCTCATTCAGGTTGTTGATAATGGGAAAGGAATGAGCGAAACCGACGCAAGGATGTGTTTCGAAAGACATGCGACTTCCAAGATTAGAAATACGGAAGACTTGTTTTCTATTCAGACCATGGGATTTAGAGGTGAAGCACTTGCTTCCATTGCAGCTGTTGCTAAAGTGGACCTTATCACTAGAACAGCTGATAAAGATATTGCAATTAATGTAAGAGTAGAAGGCACAAAAGTTACTCGACAAGAGGCATGTCAGGGACCTTTAGGAACAAGTATTTCCATAAAAAATCTTTTCTACAATGTTCCTGCTCGTAGGAAATTTCTAAAATCGGATCCGACTGAGTACAAGCATGCCTTAGATGAATTTAACCGAATTGTCTTATCCTACCCTGAAATAAAATTTACGCTTTACCACAACAACAATAACATTATGTCATTGTCTGCAGGCAATTTGCGTCAGCGGATAGTCAGTGTCCTTGGAAAATCTATTAATGACAAGTTGGTTCCAGTAGAAGTAGATACCGATAATCTAATATTGTCAGGATTTATCGGAAAACCTGAAGCGTCGAAAAAGAGTCGAGGAGATCAATACCTTTTTGTGAATAAACGATTCATCAAGAGCAACTATATTAACCATGCCATAAAGGCTGCATATGAAGACCTTATTGCAAGCGACCATACGCCAGTTTACTTCTTATTCTTAGAAATCGATCCGACGAGCATCGATGTCAATGTGCACCCAACTAAGCAAGAAATTAAGTTTGAAGAGGAAAGGTTAATATACAACTACATTAAAGTTGCGGTTAGACATGCTTTAGGTCAATATAATATAACGCCAGTACTTGATTTCTCGCGTGAGAACACCTTTGACCACCAAAAGCACAATGTGCAAAAAAGAATGGATTCAGGCGGATACGGTATGCCTGAAAAATCACCTTTGCAAAAGGATAATCTAAAAAATTGGGAGTCCATATATGAAGGAATGATTACCATAGAATCAGATGAAGACTTACCTGTAAGGGTTCCAAGTTCGATGCCTAATGATGATGGGCCTCTAATTTCGACAGATTCGCTAAGTAATCGCCCCTACCAGATTCACAATAAATACATTATTAATCCGATCAAATCAGGATTTTTAATCATTGACCAAAAAAGAGCTACTGAAAGAATTTATTATGAGGAATTCATGGAATCGGTAGAGAATCAAGAAGTACTAACACAGAAAAAATTATTCCCAAAACCTATAGAACTTTCTTCTGCGAAAGCAGAAACATTAAGGCTCATGAAAAATGACCTAAGTTGTATGGGACTAGAAATTGAGGAATTTGGGAAAGACGACTTCATTATCCATGCTTTACCAGCGGGGATAGGAGATAATATTGATGAAACTGTTCTAATAGAAGAATTAATTACACAGTACGAAGCCAATATAGATATGAAGCTTGGTTTATCTGAAAGTGTGGCAGCCAGTGTTGCTTCGAAAAAAGCAATCCGTGGAGGAACTTCACTTTCGGAAACTGAAATGCATAATATTATTGATCGCTTATTTGCTTGTAAAATCCCATATACGAATGCATATGGCAATAAGACTTTTATTACCGTCGAAATAGATGAACTGAAAAAGCGTTTCAATAGTTAATGTAAATGTATGATGAATAATATTACAGATGTAGTAAAAAATCTACTCATCCTTAATGTGATTGTTTTTGTAGGTGTAAGTCTAACAGGAGAGCTAAGTGGCATAGATCTTTCCCAGTATTTCATGTTGTACTCGCCCCTTTCAGAAAATTTCAAGCCAATTCAGTTGGTCACCCATATGTTTATGCATGGTGGTATATCGCATTTACTTTTTAATATGTTAGGTTTGTTTTTCTTAGGACCATATGTAGAAAAAAGAATGGGTTCTCAGCGATTTTTGATTTTCTACCTTGCTTGTGGGTTAGGCGCTTTGCTCGCACATATCGGTGTAGATTACATACAATATTATAGCATGTCTGACTTGACTTCATTAATAAGTATGGATCAGTTAAAATCTTTAATGGCAACTGGCCAATATGCGGGAACAGGTTTAGGAAGAAATGAGGCAGAACTTCTATATCAAGGTTTATATGGTGTATATAATGTTCCAGTAGTAGGCGCTTCAGGAGCCATCTATGGTGTATTCTTAGCCTTTGCGATGTTCTTTCCAAACATGAAATTGATGTTACTTTTCCCTCCTATTCCAATTAAAGCGAAATTTTTAGTTGCAGGAATTATAGCCATTGACTTATTTTCAGGAATTAGTGGCCAGCAGACAGGAATTGCACATTTTGCGCACATAGGAGGCGCTATTATGGGCTTTATTCTCGTTAGTATTTGGTATGGAAACCCATTTAAAAAATAAAGATGTTCGATTCTATTTTTGATGATTTAAAGAATTATTTCCGATCAGGAAACATGATTTCCAGGATCATTATTATTAATGGGGCTGTTTTCCTAGCTTTGATTTTAATTAAAATAGGACTCATCTTTACCGGTCCTGAGTACGCCGCGAAAATGGCTGTTGTTACGAAATACATTTCTATCAACGAGAGTATGTGGTTTAACATCACCCATCCATGGGTTTTCGTTACACATGCATTTACTCATTTCGGATTTTTTCACATTCTCTTTAATATGTTAATGTTGCTATGGTTTGGTAGAATCGTAGGTGACTTGTTAGGTGACAAACATGTTCTTCCTATCTACATTTATGGAATAATGGCCGGAATTCTATTCTTCTGGATATCTGCAAATTATATATCTCCGGGTACTCAGATCGCTTATGGTGCATCAGCAGCAGTAATGGCGATTGTGGTAGCGGCAGGTTTTACTGCACCTGATTATGAAATGAATCTAATACTTATCGGACCGGTCAGAATAAAATATATTGTCCTAGTTTTATTGATACTAGACTTGCTATCCGTTTCGAACATGAGTAATACTGGCGGGCATCTTGCTCACTTAGGTGGAGCAATATTAGGAGGTTTGTATGTCAATGGGTTGCGGAGTGGATATGATCTTTCTACGCCAATGAACAACCTAATAAATAAAATCGTTGCTATCTTCACACCTTCTGAAAGAAGCGCACCAAGAAGAAAAAGTCCTCTTACCGTAAGTTTTAAGTCAGAAGGAAAAACTAGAAAATCAGGTAGCATCTCCGATACAGAAGAAAAGCAATATTCAGTATCTGATAGACTCGATGAAATTTTAGATAAAATAAAAGAAAAAGGAATTCAACGATTAACAAAAGAAGAGCGAGAATTCTTAGAAAACCAAAGTAAAAACTAATTCGAAAGTTGATTTGAAGAAGATTTTAAAATTTTTCTTATTCCTGAATATTGTCTTGGTGATCGTTACGCTTTTCGCCTATCTTTCTCCTTATGCCAATCCTAAGCACCTCTGGCCGGTTTCAGTAATTGCTGTATTCTATCCTTGGTTGCTACTTTTCAATTTTATCTTTATAGTCTTCTGGATGTTTAATAAGTTTCGATATGCACTTATTTCTGTTGCTACGATCCTACTAGGGTTTAATTACCTGAATGGCTTCATCGGATTTAACAGCTCTGGTTATATGTCAAGTCCAGACCAGATAGAGATCCTTAGCTATAATACCCAAAACCTATATTACATCTACAAAACAGAAGAAAACAGAAAGGCTAGGACCGACAAATTCTTCAAATTCATGAAGGACCAGCATGGAGTCGATATCATCTGTGCACAAGAACTAGGCTTACGATCCATCGAATTATGGAATAAGAAAATGAAATTTCCACACGTTTTTGCTCCAGAAAAAGTAGGTCCTGTGATTTTCAGCAATCATCCAATTTCAGATCGTGGACAAATTCATTCTGAAGTCTCTACGATTAATTCATGCATCTGGGCGGATATCAGCATTAAAGGAACGACTTATAGAATATATAATCTGCACATGGAATCGAATAAGATTACCAGAACTGCAGAGAAGGTGATTGAAGAGGTTAACCTACAGAATAAGGAAACATGGAGTGGTGTCAAGGCCATTATAAAACGATATAAAAACAACGCTTCGCTCAGAATCGGTCATGCCGAAAGGATTAGAGCGCATATGCTAGAAAGTCCATATCCTATAATTTTAGCAGGAGACTTTAACGATGTTCCTATGTCTTACCTTTACCACATTCTAAGCTCAGGCATGAATGATAGTTTTATTAAGAAAGGACGAGCATTCGGCACCACATTTGCAGGGAAAATACCGGCATTAAGGATTGATTACATCCTAACGGATAGTCAATTTAAAATTTTGGACCACAAAATAATGAAAGAAGGATTTTCTGATCATTATCCTATAAAATCAGTTGTCCAATTAAAGCAAGAATAACGAAATAGATATTTAATATACGGATTGCCAATAAATAAAATCACTTAAAAAAATATACTTTTGCACCTTATGGACAAGAAACTTAGTGTATACAACAGCTTAAGCAGGAAAAAAGAGGAATTTAAACCTATTCATGAAGGAAGAGTCGGAATGTATGTATGTGGTCCGACGGTATATAGCGATGTCCATTTAGGAAACTGTCTCACCTTTGTCAGATTTGATGTCATTTATAGAACACTTCTTCACTTAGGATATAAGGTAAGATATGTGCGAAATATTACCGATGTTGGTCACTTACTAGACGATGGGGAAGATAGAATTTCTAAGGGTGCTCGAATCGATCAACTAGAACCGATGGAAGTTGTCCAGAAATATGCGAATGGCTTTCACGACATCATGGATATATTTAATGCCCTAAGACCTAATATCGAGCCAAGAGCGACTGGTCATATCATGGAACAGATTGCCATGGTAGAACAAATCATTAAAAATGGATATGGTTACGAGGTAAATGGTTCTGTATATTTTGACACGATAAAATTTGCCGAACAGACTGGAAAATATGGCGAACTATCTGGAAGAGTGATAGAAGATTTATTAGTAGAAACCAGAGATCTAAAGAATCAAAGTGACAAGAAACATCCAGCTGATTTTGCGATATGGATGAACGCTTCACCAGAACATCTGATGAGATGGCCATCACCATGGGGAGAAGGATTTCCAGGCTGGCACTTAGAGTGTTCTGCAATGTCAACTAAATACTTAGGTAAGACTTTCGATATTCATGGTGGAGGAAATGACTTAAAATTTCCACACCACGAAAATGAAGTAGCTCAGAATGTCGGAGCTTGTGGTTGTGCACCAGCAAATTATTGGTTGCATACGAATATGCTATTAATGAATGGTCGAAAGATGTCTAAAAGTGACGGGAACACGATTTCTCCTGAAGAATTATTTACAGGAGATAGCCCACATGTTTCTAAAGGATATCACCCAATGATCATCAGATTCTTTATGTTGCAATCTCATTACAGAAGTGAATTGAACCTGACAGATGAAGGAATTTTATCCGCAGAAAAAGGGTACAAACGACTGATGGAATGTTTGAAATCTGTAGGTAGTTTAGAGGCGAAAGGTTCTAAAGCTACTCCATTAGATGAAGAAATATTAAGCTTGTTAAATCAAGCTGAAGAAGATATGCTTGATGACTTTAATACACCGAAAGCTATTTCTAGATACTTCGAATTGTGTAATAAGATCAATGGATTAAAAGAAGGCCAATTAAACCTTGGGGATGTATTACCGTCTACTATAGAGAAACTTGTGAAAGATTTTAATGCTTTTGTACACAATGTTCTAGGACTTAAAGATGTTTCGGATTCAGAATCAGGTGCCATTTTAGATGGTGTTATGCAACTAGTGATTCAACTGAGACAAGGAGCACGAGAAGAAAAGAACTGGGCTGCTTCAGATAAAATTAGAGATGGTTTAGCAGCGTTAGATATACAGATTAAAGATGGCAAAGAAGGAACGGAGTGGTCTTTTAAGTAGGGAGGCGGGGAGTCTTGAATCTTAAGTCTTAAGTACGGATTGGAGAGAAGTGAGGTTTCTAGTGAACTTAGCCAGTGAACTATCTTGCAAATTCATTTTTAAAATATGATGATTTAAAAATTACTAAGGTGAAAAAATATATCTGCATACATGAAAATTAAATATCTATACTTTCTCCTGATTATTGGATTTGCAATGTTTTCTTGCAAGTCAGATCCTAAGCCTCAGACTGTTGAAACCAAACTTAAGGCGAGAGCAAAAGTGCCTGTTTTCAATATTGATTCCTCATTTTCTTACTTAGAAAAGCAGTTGGACTTTGGATTTAGAATTCCTGGAACAGCCGAACATGAGGCTACTAAGGACTGGTTGGTTGCTAAATTTAAAGAATTTGGTCTGTCAGTAAAAGTTCAGAAATTTAATACAACCATTTTCAATGGTCAAAAAATGCCTGGCTATAATATCATTGCACAAATAAACTCTGAACATGCAGATCGGGTAATTATTGGTGCACACTGGGATACGAGGTTCATTGCCGACAAAGATCCAGATGAAGAAAATCATGATGATCCAATCATGGGAGCGGATGATGGAGCAAGTGGAGTTGCTGCAATTCTAGAATTAGCTCGTACAATTAGCCAAAACCCAATAGATATGGGTGTTGACTTTATTTTATTTGATGTAGAAGACCAAGGTGATATGGGTGGTGATGTAACTACTTGGGCACTTGGATCTCAATATTGGGCAAAAAACAAGGTACCTAAAAATTATAGCGCTGATTTCGGAATTTTATTAGATATGATTGCTGCTAAAGGAGCACGATTCGGACGGGAAGGGTATTCTATGAGAGATGCTGGACACGTTATGGATAAAGTATGGAAATTGGCTCAAAATATGGGTTACTCAGATCTTTTTCAAGATTACAATGCAGGCGGCATTGCGGACGATCATGTATATATGAATCAAGCTGGAATACCGACGATAGACATCATTAGTATCCCAAATCCAGATAATAAAGAATCATCTTTTGGTTCGTATCATCATACAGTTGCGGATAACATTGACATTATTGACAAGCGGAATCTAAGAGTGGTAGGTCAAGTTGTGCTTGCAGTCTTATATAGGCATTCAGATGGAACTCTAGGCTTGTAGCGTATGAAAAAAGTAGTTGGAATTATATTTTTGCTGTTCGTATTGCTTTTAATTTCTACCGTAATTACGAATCTACCTTTAATTGTAGCGGTTGTTATGAATCCACTTGGATTAATCGTTTTTCTTTTAATCTCTGCTGGGCTAATCTTTTCATTATACAAGTTATTAAAGTTTCTAAGGTCGTAGAGATGGATCAGTACGCCGAGCTTAGGATAGAGCGATGGCAAGGATTGCTGAGCCGATATTCGAGGGTTGTTAATGCTCAATATTTTATCATAATCCACAAAAGTATTTATAGGCTCACGGCAGGTGAGGCTATGATTTTTCGCTAACTGGAAAGCAAACCATCTAACTTCTCGCTAATGCTGATCGTAAGCTTGGATCAGTAAGCCGAGCTTTGAATAGAGCGATGGCAAGGATTGCTGAGCCGATATTCGAGGGTTGCTAATGCTCAATATTTTATAATAATCCGCAAAAAAATTCATAGGCTCACGGCAGGTGAGGCTATGATTTTTCGCTAACTCGAAAGCAAAACCATCTAACTTCCCGCTAATTCTGATCGTAAACTAGGATCAGTAAGCCGAGCTTTGAATAGAGCGTTGGCAAGGATTGCTGAGCCGATATTAAAATTACGAAGTAAAGATTATTCTAGAACCATCCCCAATGACTCAATTACCATGTTTCAATTCTTGCTGTATGAGTGCTTAATTTCATGTATTCAATTCAGAAGTATGATGAGTGTTGTTCTCATAGACCTTATATTTGCTTGTTATGGCTTATGTAAGACCAATATTCAGTTATAAGTCTGAGCATTGCTACCTTTAATTTCTGACTCTCTGACAACTAAACAATAGAGACTTAATTAGTACCTAATTGCCTAATCTATGAGCTTACATCTACTTATAAAGTCACATTACGAAACTAAACCTGATTTGTCAATTAGGAATACGAGAAACTAAAAACAGGTCAACTAACTGAATATCAATTATTTAGAAAATAGGATATAAGACATTTTATTTTCAAAATTAGGAGTTTGGCACCATTTAGCTCAAAAAATCGTTATCTTAGTAACTAAATTGAAGGATATGTCTACAATAGAACTTAAAAATAAACTTAAGGAAAAAATAGAGTCTATCCACGAGGATTATCTCCTTGAACATCTTATAGACATCATAGAAGCTGAAACAGCTAATGAAGCCTTTGAAATACCCAAGTCGCATATGAAGAGTATAGACATTGGAATTGCTCAAATTAAGGCAGGAAATACTTATACAAATGATGAAGTTATGGAAAGAGTGCAACAATGGTCAGAGAAATAATTTGGTCACCTGAAGCGCTTGAACTATTAGAAGGCATCTTAACATATTGGGAAGAAAGGAATGGATCAAAAAAATATTCTCTTAATCTAAATAAGTACTTCCAAGACGTACTTAGGCAAGTCAGTAAATATCCAGAATCTGGCAGAGTTACTAAATATCGGGATGTTTATTATAGAATTGTGAAAGACTATTTTATCTACTATGCATATAATGAAGAGGTAATAGAAGTCCTTTCCTTATGTGATATGAGAAGAGATCCAGATTATATCAAATCCTTACTAGACAGATAACATACGAGCCATAACACCATATATCATGTCATGCACTACTTAGGCCCAATCTGCTCTATTGGTAATATGAGATTTATAGCATAATTCAGCTTCATCGCTGTAATGCACGCCTCATATCCTTGAAACGTTATTTCATTGCCACTAAAACCTCCCTAATCAACCCTGACTATCCAATACCATGCTCCAAAATTCTTACTCCTTCCCATTCGCCTATATTGTTCTTCTGAAAAAATACTAATAGTGGAACAAAAAAGTCTTTATTTTCAAATGTTGCAAAGATAACCGCCTTATTTCCCTTTACGAAAATAGGACTACAACCAAATAAATTCTCCTTTCTTTCTTTCGAATCGTACTCTTCCCTTGAAATTATGGGATAACCTAAATCCGTGCATTCTATTTCTTCACCTATTTTTACTGGGTCAATGGTTGTAAAACTTGAATCTATAGAAGAAATGAACTTGATATCTTCTTCTGAAATTCCATGGAGTTCTAAAGAAATGTAAATCTCTTCTTTTGGTAGCCATGAAATAGAATCTGAGACATATTCAATGCATGTAGTGATTAATGAACATTCACCATTATCTTTAGAATCATCGCATGAAAATAGAATGAATGATTCATTATTATTTGCACAATTAAAGATCATGAGTGATAATAATAGTATTGCAAATTTCATAGGAATTATTGATAAAATGGTTTTTCACAACAATTGTGACTATGATTTTTCACATTTCGGCATCATAATGGTTAAGTCCAAAAATAAAAACTTTAGTTCCGAAACCAAAACGGAGTTGCGTATTCCTAATAGCGAAAAGATAATAAAATCTAATCACATCTAGTTTCCCGCTAATGCTGATCGTAAACTTGGATCAGTACGCCGAGCTTTGAATAGAGCGATGGCAAGGATTGCTGAGCCGATATTCGAGGGTTGCTAATGCTCAATATTATATCATAATCCGCAAAAAAATTCATAGGCTCACGGAAGGTGAAACTATGATTTTTCGCTAACTCGAAAGCAAACCATCTAACTTCCCGCTAATGCTGATCGTAAACTTGGATCAGTACGCCGAGCTTAGGATAGAGCGATGGCAAGGATTGCTGAGCCGATACTCGAGGTTGTTACTGCTCAATATTTTACAACAATCAGCAAAAATATCCATAGGCTCACATAAGGTGAAGTAATAATTCCCCCCAACTTGAAATGGAATTATTTATCTTGACTTACCTTAATCAAAACATTGACCTAAAATGAAGAAGGAAAAACCCGCTGATAAGATTCGAGTAAAACGTATTCCTAAAAGAGGCATCTACGACCGAGAAGAAATTTACGAGATCCTTGACAAAGACTGCGTCTGTCATGTTTCCTTTGTCTACGAAGGTTACCCCGTCATCATCCCAACCATCTACGGCCGAAAAGAGGACAAACTCTATCTTCATGGCGCTGGCAGTTCAAGAATGATGAAAACCTTAGCATCTGGAATTCCCATCTGTATTGCAGTCACACAAGTAAATGGAATCGTCCTTGCTCGATCACTTTTTAATTCTTCCATGAATTACGAATCCGTTGTGGTTTTTGGGAAAGCTAAAATGGTAGAATCTGCCGAAGAAAAAAATGAAGGCTTAGCCGTTGTTTCTGATCAAATTCTTAAAGGAAGATGGGAAGAAGCGCGCCTCCCGAGCGCGAAAGAACTGAAAGCTACCATGCTTCTAGAAGTGACCATAGAAGATGCTTCCGCTAAACGAAGAGAAGGAGATCCTGGAGATGAAAAAGCAGATTACGATTTAGATATCTGGGCAGGCGTTGTTCCTATGATTCGATCATATGGACCACTGATTCCCGATGCGCTCTTGAGAGAAGGTATTCCCGCACCATTATCCACAGAAAAGCTGTATAAATAACAAGATATTTCCCTTAAGATTAATAACTTGTAAACTATGATAACCGTTGAAGAAGCACACAGAATTGTACTGAGCAATTGTTCAGTAGCTAGTATTGTATTAGAAAATATTAACGATGTTCAAGGTTACAACCTTGCTGAAGATATCTACGCTGACCGCAACTTTCCTCCTTTCGATAGAGTAACCATGGATGGAATCGCTATACGATTCGAAGATTATAGCAAAGGTATCAGAACTTTTAAAATCAATGGAATTGCCGCTGCTGGAAGTGAGCAAATTAGCATTCACAAAAGCGGAGAATGCGTGGAAGCAATGACAGGTGCTATGCTTCCTGAAAATTCGGACACTGTTATCAGATACGAAGATCTTGAAATCGAAGGCAACAAGGTTACCATTATTGCCGAAAGGGTTACCCATGGCCAAAACATTCATAGAGAAGGCGAAGACAGAAAAAAAGGTGACTTAATTCTTCGTAAGGGGAAGAGAATCGAAGCTCCAGAGCTAGGTGTCCTTGCAACAGTAGGGAAGAACATGGTAAAAATCTATCAAAGACCTAAAATTGCAATCATTTCTTCAGGAGATGAGTTGGTTAATGTTGATACTAAGCCAGAACCTCATCAGATTCGAAAATCGAACAATTATAGTATTCAAGGTGCATTGACTCAATTTAATTGTGAAATCGACCAATTTCATCTACTAGATGATCCAGATGAAATCACCAATAAAATTCGAGGCATTCTGAATGAATATGATGTTTTAATATTGAGTGGTGGCGTATCGAAAGGCAAATTTGATTACATCCCTGAGGCCTTAATGCAGCTCGATGTCAAAAAATTATTCCATAGGGTTAAGCAACGTCCTGGCAAACCATTCTGGTTCGGTAAGTCTAAAGAAGGAAAGACCGTGTTCGCATTACCAGGAAACCCAGTCTCTTCTTTCATGTGTACTCACAAATATGTGTTATCATGGATGAGGTGGCACCTCGGTCTCACAGAACCCACGATATATGCCGAACTCGCTTCTGATATAAATTTCAAACCGAACTTAACTTACTACGCACAAGTGAAATTGACATATAGCAAAACAAGTAAAATATTAGCCCACCCTATCGAGGGAAATGGTTCTGGCGACTTGGCCAACTTAACAGATGCCGATGCTTTCATGGAATTACCAATGGGGAAAGAAATCTATAAAGCAGGAGAGGTTTATGAAGTTATCCGATTCAGATAATAATGGACTAGTATTTTAACAACTAAATCACAATCTTCAGTAAGTCTTCGACGCTATTGGCCGCTTGAAATACATCGATATATGGCCAGGCCGCTTTCAGACATGCTACATCTGGTTTGAAATTAGGATTGGCAGCTAGCGGATTAAGCCAAATAATTTTTCCACTCTTCCGACTGATAATATTCATTGCACGAGCTACCACTTCAGGTTCGCCAGTATCCCAGCCATCACTTAACACTACCACCTTCGTCTTATGATCTAATAATTGGCTTCCATAATTTATTGCAAAATCTTCCAACGCGGCTCCAATTTTAGTCCCTCCAGACCATTCATCAAAACTTTCTTTCAATGCATTAAGGACCGTCGGAAAATCGTAATGGCTTAAACTATTTGTTATTCGTTCCAGTCGAGTACTGAAAACAAAGGTTTCTATCTTGGTTGATGCTTGGTTTAGTCCATACATAAACTGGATTAAGAATTTGGAATAGAGCTCCATCGACTTGCTTACATCGCAGATGAGGACCAATTTTAATTTCTCTATTTTCCGCTTTTTATACTTGAGGTAAATGATTTCATCGCCCTTCCCGAAATTTGCCCGCATCACTTTCCTCAGATCGAGTTGAATGGGCATTTTAACATCTACTGATCGCTGCCCCTTCTTATTAGACCACTTTTTAACCACTAAGCGAGCATGCCTAAGCGTTTCAGATACATCATCTTTGGCAAAATTTGAAAAGTCCTTGTCGGTAAATTTTTGCTTAGCGTCATAACTAGCCACTGTAACTTCATCATTTTCCTTATTTCCATTCAGCCACTTTTTCAAAACTTCAACACCAGATTCCTGAGGTTTCGGTTTTTCTTTCTCTTCCGGAACTTCCTTTTGTTTTGAGTTTTCGCCACGCTTAACTTCGGCCCAGTACTGTAAATAAAGATCATCGAACTTGTCTAATTGGGCTTTATTCTTGGTCAATGTAGACCTAAGTGCTCCTTTGAAATAAGCCGGATCTCCGTAAGGAATAACTTCTAAGGCTTGTAATGCTTGAGACTGCTCCAAAGGTCCAATTGTAAAACCCTTGTTTCTAAGAAATCTGCAAAATTGAATCACATAAGCGCTTATGGTATTTTGTTTTTCCAAGTTAATGCACTTTCATTTTAACCTTAACTTTATCAAATAATTCAGAAAGGGAATCCTGAGACAATCGCGTATCCTGCCAGTCTTTTATAATAATCCCTAGTGTGGATTCAATAATTTTCACATCTAGCGCATCGAAATGCATATTACTCAATGCTAATGCCCAATCTAAAGTCTCTGCAATTCCTGGCACTTTCTGTAACCTCAACTTTCTTAGCTCTTGCATAAAATAAACAATCTGAGCAGCAAGGCGCTTATTAATCTGTGGCACTTTTTGTTCAACGATCTGCTTTTCTTTTTCAAAGTCAGGGAAATCAATCCAAAGATATAAACACCTTCTTCTCAGCGCCTCAGACAACTCCCTATTTCTATTAGACGTTAGTATGACGTGCGGAATGGATTTCGCAGCTATGGTTCCTAACTCTGGAATTGAAATTTGATAATCAGAAAGTAATTCTAATAAGAAACTTTCAAATTCTTCATCTGCTCGATCTATCTCATCGAGCAATAATACAGGTGATGTTTCTTTAGAAATAGATTGCAAAAGCGGCCTTTTCAATAAAAATTTCTCACTGAAAATAGTCTCCTCTTTTTCTTCGAGACTTTTCTCACTCTCATCCATTTTCAGGTAAAGCAACTGATGCTGATAATTCCATTCGTAGATAGATTGATTCACATCTAAACCCTCGTAACATTGCAATCTAATTAATTCCGTTTCTAGCGCCTTCGCAAGTACTTTCGCTATTTCAGTTTTCCCTACGCCTGGAGGTCCTTCTATTAATATTGGCTTGTTCAATGATATAGAAAGAAAAACCGACATGGTTATTTTTTCATCGGAGATATAATGGTTTTCCTCAAGTAATCTAGCTACTTCTTGAAGCGTCATAACCTAATTTTTTTTCTATGAAGTAAGAAGGAAAGGTAGTCAATACATATTTTATTCATTAAAAAATGCTTAGTTCATTTGCATGACCTAAGCATTTATAATGTCTACCCGTAGATCTTCTTACGGTTTAATTTTCTAATTGTTCTCAGAGTCGACTGATTGCTCTCTTAGCATATACACATGCTAAATGAGCTCGGTATTTCTCTGATGCAAAATGATCACTCATCACGTCTACTCCTGCAGTAGCGCCGGCGCAAGCTGTTTCGATATGATCAGCACTGAGATCACCACCTTTTAGTGCATTTTCGATTTCTTTAGCTCTATACGCTGAATCACTAACACCTGTAAATGCTATTCGAGCAGCTGAAACAGTCCCATTGTCTTTCGCAATAGCTGCTGCACATCCTACGATTGCAAACCGCGATGCAGGCTGTACAAATTTCATATAACACGAATTGGCATTTGCTGCACTTTTAGGAATTTTAATGCTGGTGATAATTTCATTATCGTTTAAAGCTGTTTCATAAAATCCTTTAAAAAATTGATCTACATCCACTTCTCTATTGCCATTTGCACTAGCGATTACAATCTTAGCATCTGCCGCAAGTAATACCGCAGGCCAGTCAGCTGAAGGATCTGCGTGTGCAATCGAACCTCCTATTGTTCCTCTATTTCGTACTTGGATGTCACCTATCATGCCTGCAACTTCTGCAACCATGGGTGCATGTTTTTTAAGATCTTCATTTCTAGAAATACTTGCATGTGTCGCCCCAGCCCCTATTGTTATGGTCTGGTCATTATTTCTAATTTCTTGAATTGCTTCAATTTTTGAAATATCTACTAAAGCTTCAGGCATATTCAATCTTAACTTCATTGCTGGCACAAGGGAATGCCCACCTGCTAGGATTTTATCATCCTCACCGAGCATTGCTAGTGCTTCCTGAATAGAATTTGCTTTTTTATATTCAAATGATGCTGGTATCATTATTTTTCTATTTTTTTAATTAAAAATTAATTGCCATTAAATCAATTATTCATGGCATTCCATACACGTTCAGAAGTCATTGGCATTTGTATATCTTTTACCTTATGACCCGCCTTCCATAATGCGTCGATGACAGCATTAACCACAGCTGGTGTAGAACCGATACATCCTGCTTCACCTGCACCTTTCACTCCTAGTGGATTGTGTGGACACGGTGTTACGGTACGATCTATTTCAAAACTTGGCAAATCATCAGCTCTTGGCATCGTATAATCCATGTATGATCCATTAATCAATTGTCCTCCTTCATCATAAATCGCTCCTTCGAGTAAAGCTTGGCCTATTCCTTGCGCAAGACCTCCATGAATCTGACCATCTACGATCATTGGGTTTATAACATTTCCTACATCATCTACCGCTATGAATCTCTTCAACTTCACCTTACCTGTTTCTTTATCAATTTCCACGATAGCGATATGACATCCAAATGGGTAGGTAAAATTAGCAGGATCATAGAAAGAACTGAAGTCTAATCCAGGCTCTAGGTCTGCAGGATAATCATGAGGAACATATGCTGTAAGCGAAACATCACCAAAAGCGATCGATCGATCTGTTCCTTTAACGGTCCACTTGCCTTCAGCATAATCTAGATCATCTACAGAGGCTTCTAGTTTGTGTGCAGCTATTTTCGCACCTTTTTCTAATACTTTTTCGATACTCTTCACAATTGCACTTCCACCTACTGCTAAGGATCGTGAACCATAAGTTCCCATTCCGAAAGCCACCGCGTCAGAATCTCCGTGAATCAAGTCCACATCTTCCATAGGAATACCTAGTTTATCAGCGACAACTTGAACGAAAGTCGTTTCATGGCCTTGACCATGTGAATGCGATCCAGTATATACACTTACTTTTCCTGTAGGCTGAACCCTCACTTGAGCGGACTCAAACAATCCTGCTCTAGCACCTAAAGCACCCACTACAGCGGAAGGCGCAATACCACAAGCTTCCACATATGTAGAAAACCCAATTCCAAGCAACTTGCCATTTTCTAAACTCTTTTTCTGTTCAGCTCTAAAATCTTCGTAACCAACCATTTCTAGCGCTTTGTCTAAGACTGGCTGATAATCACCTGAATCGTATTGAAGGGCGACTTGTGTTTGATAACCTGGTTGTTCTATTCCATCAAAAGCAGGTATAAAGTTCTTTTTTCTTAATTCTGCCGGATCCATATCCATTTCTAAAGCACCTAGATCAATCAGCCGTTCTAATAAATAAGTGGCTTCAGGTCTACCTGCGCCTCTATAAGCATCTACTGAATTCGTATGTGTAAATGCGGCTACCACATTAACATTTATTAATGGTGTAGTATAGAGTCCCTGCAATAAAGTACCATGCAGATAAGTAGGAACCGCTGGTGCAAATGTTGCTAGATAAGCTCCCATATTTGCAAAGGTATCAGATTTCAATGCGACAATCTTCCCATCTTTATCAAATCCCATATTAGCTGTTGTCACGTGATCTCTTCCGTGAGCATCAGTCATAAATGCTTCACTTCTGTCTGAAGTCCATTTCACTGGACGATTTATTTGCTTCGAAACCCAGACCATCAAAGCTTCTTCTGTATAATGGAATATTTTACTTCCGAAACCACCACCCACATCGTGAGAAACGATACGTACTTTATGTTCTGGAATTCCTAGCACAAATGCACATAAGAGCAATCTTATCAAGTGCGGATTTTGAGTAGAGGTATATAATGTATATTTATCCAAAGCATCATCATAATGGCCGATAGCACTTCGGGGTTCCATAGCATTTGGAATCATTCGTTGATTAATAAATTCTAATGTCGTCACATGATGTGCTGATGCTAATGCAGCATCCACTTCTTCAACTGGATTTCCTAACTCCCAATCAAAACATATATTATTCGGTGCATCCGGGTGAACTTGAGGTGCTCCTGGTGCTGTTGCTTTCTTCGGATCCGTAACCGCGTCCATCACATCATAATCCACTTCTACCAAATCGGCAGCATCTCTAGCGATTTCTTTCGTTTCTGCTATTACTACAGCCACTGCATCACCTACATGTCTAACATTATCTCTTACCAATAGCGGATGCGCTGGCTCCTTCATGGTATCACCGTTTTTAAAATTGACTTGCCAGCCAGTAGGTACACCTACGATTCCCTCTATATCAGAACCCACAAAAACTGCAACGACTCCGTCATGGGCTTTTGCCGCAGCAGTGTCGATAGATAAAACTTTAGCATGAGCATATGGTGATCTAACGATATGGGCATGAGTCATACCAACTAATTTTATATCGTCTGTATATTTTCCTTTTCCAGTTAAAAAGCGCTTGTCTTCAATACGCTTTACTGATTTTCCTATAAATGACATTTCTTAGATTTTTAAATTAATAATTACACGTTCTAGAATCAAGCAGACATCGTTTCAGCAGCATCTTTTATCGCTGCTACTATATTATGATATCCTGTACATCTGCAAAAATTACCTTCTAAGGCATGCCTTATTTCATCTTCAGAGGGCGATGGGTTAGTTTCTAAAAAATCACTTACCAGCATAATCATCCCTGGCGTACAAAATCCACATTGGAGACCATGTTTTTCTTTAAATGAATCTTGAAGTGGATGCATTTTCCCGTTTTCTGCCAAACCTTCTATGGTTTTAACTTCACAACCATCTACCTGACCTGCTAACAAGGTGCAAGACTTCACTGCTTTACCATCCACATGTACTGTACATGCGCCACATCCACTGGTATCGCAACCTATGTGTGTACCAGTCAAACTAAGATCTTCTCGCAAAAAAGTAGATAAGGTGGTTCTTCCTTCTACTTCACGAGTTACTTGTTTGCCATTAACTTTAACTGTAATTTCCATTGGCTAATATTTATTATTTATGTATTCATTAATTCAATTTCCTTATCAAATGCTTCGAAGAATTGCTTCGTCAAAGAATTTGCAACGCCTGAAACAACTCTTGCTCCAGTTCTAGCTAATAACCCAGACATCTGAGCATTTCCGTCAAATGTGATTTGGGTATCACCATTTCCAACTTCATCAAGATGAATCACAACATCAGCTTTTACATTTCCAATTTTACTTTGTTGGGTGACGACAAGCGTAAAGCTCTCTGGCTTTACCAAATCCTTGAGCTCTAGATCACCTTTGAATTTTCCTTTTACCGGACCTATCTTCACTTCAGAGACTGCTTCATAATTAGTCTCATCTCTTTTGTTTAATTCAGATATTCCTGGTGTGATTTTTACAAGTTGATCAGGGTTCATTAACATATCCCACACGACATTTCGGGGAGCTTTTAATACATGATCTCCGTTTAGTTTCATATTTTTTACGATTTCAGAATAAAAATTTAAAATATGAAATACTTCGCGAATTAATAAAGGTATTGTGGTAAATTTTAAAAATTAAATCCATTACAACACTTAAATGCAAAGACTATATTTACATTAATCATTTTTTTTACTCAGAAATTATTCAATATTTAAAATTTCGCAATTCGATTTTTTGTATCTTGATACTCTAATTTCTTTAGGAAAAGGAATGAAACATTTACCTATTTACAAAAAACCTAATAATTACAAATCTCAGCCAAATGAAATCATCTAATCTATTATTTAGTGCTACTATTAAATTTTTTCTCTTTTCCCTCCTACTTTTGTTCAGCTTTCATAGTTATGGACAAGTATGTGCTACTGTAACCTTAACCACACAAGCTCAAGTTAATGCCTTTAGTTGCACAAGTATCAATGGAGATTTAATTATAAATGATGGAGGAACTGGAAACATTACAGATCTAAATCCAATTTGGACAACTCTACATGGACCAGGTGCCACGATATCGGGAAGACTCATAGTCAGCAACTGTCCTAATATTCCATCATTATATGGATTAGATGGAATTGTAAGTATTGGGAATAGGTTCGAAATTGGTAACTGTCCTAATATCACCACTTTAAATCATAATAATTTTCCTTTTCAACTAACGAATATTGGAGAATTTCTATATATTCATGATTCTCCCAAACTCACCAACATAAGTGCTTTAAGTGCACTAACAACCTTGGGGAGTGGTATAAGCATTGCATTTCAAGTTCCTGTTAGTGATTTCAATGTTTTCAATAATGTTACTTCATCTCGTGTAATAGAAATAATAAATCTTTCTTCAACAACTATTAATGGTTTTGCAAATCTGACATCTTGCGAATATCTCAATATTTCTGGTTGTCAAAATTTAACTTCTATAAGTGGTTTTGAAAAATTGCAATCAATAAAACAAGGCACATGGAATGGTATCTATAATATCCTTAATAATCCAAATCTATCATCTGTTAGCGGTCATCCAAATCTTAATACCGTTAATGCGGTTACCATTACAAATAATCCAAAATTAGCCTCATGTTGTTTCATGCTACCTATATTAGATAATAATCCATCTTCTATTTCTATTTCAGGTAATGCTGCAGGGTGTAAAAATGTGGGACAAATAGACTCTGCACCCCAATTATCTGCATGTCCACCTAATCGAACGGTATCTACCGGATCCGGTAATTGTCTAGGATCCACCTCTGCGATAAGTCCAATCGCTATGGATAATTGTGATCTTTCTTCCTATAATCTCACTTTACTTTCTCCAGATGGATCAACAACAAATGTTAATAATGTTCCTAATGGTGTTTCGCTAACTTATTCTAACTTGTTGCAAGGGATATCGAAAGTAACGTTTAAAGCTACTGATGCAAGAAACAACAGTTCTGATTGCTCCTTTAACATAACTGTTAAAGATAATGAAAAGCCCATTTTATCCAATATTCCGCCTAACGTGACCATTCATTGTAACGATAACTTCCCCACTATTCCTAGTCCAATAATAAATGATAACTGTGATGGCTCTCCAGCTTTAACAGCTGCTTCATCATTAGCTATTGGTAATTGTACACTTGGAGCACCTGCAGAAATACATTCTTATTCATGGACAGCAACAGATGAATCAGGAAATGAATCCACTGCAAATTGGGAGGTCACTGTGATTAGCGACTTTTCGTTTAACCTTGGAGCTCCTATAGAAATTTGTGATGCAAGTAATTATATTATAGACCCTGGAAATATCGGAGAATCTTACGCTTGGTCTACAGGTGCATCTTCTCAAGCAATTAGTGTAAGTTCTTCTGGAACTTATAAAGTAACTATAACAAGTAAAAATGGCTGTTGTTATGAATCAGAAAAAACAGTTGCTTTTTCTAGTCCTCCAGATGCCACCGCAATGGGTGCAACATTAAATTGTGAAGCTACTGAAGTCCAAATTTTTGGTTCTTCTACAGCAAGTGGTGCTTCTTATTCTTGGACTGGGCCTGGAGGGTTTATGTCTGATATGCAGAATCCGATGGTTTCAAGCCTTGGAGAATATATATTAACCGTTACTAATGCAGCTGGATGTGGCTCTACTGCATCAGCATTGGTAATAGGGGATACGGATATTCCCGATGTAAGTGCAGAAGGTGGCACAATAAACTGTGAGACCACATCTATTCAATTAATGGGAAGTTCCGCTTCATCTGGGGTAACATTTTCTTGGACTGGACCTGACGGATTTACTTCTGATATGCAGAATCCAACAGTAAGTACACCAGGTAATTACATACTTAATGTGCAATCTGGAAATGGCTGTTCGGGAAGTGCAGATGCTTTGGTTATAGACGATACAAGTCCTCCTGAAATTATACTTTCAGAAGGAATCTTATCTTGTGCGCAATCAGAAATTGAATTAAGCGTGGAAGGTGAAGCTTCTTGGACAGGCCCTGATGGATTCACCTCTTCAGATGAAACTATTGTTGTGTCAACTCCAGGTACTTATTCTGTAACCGTGACAGGAAGTAATTCTTGTACGAATTCTGAAACTGTTGAAATTCTCTCTGATCTAAGTGTTCCAGATATTAGCGCTGAGGGAGGTATCATCAATTGCGTTTCCGGGCAAACGACCTTAAGCGGCAATTCTACGACAGAAGGTGCTACCTATTCATGGACTGGGCCTGGAGATTTCACAACAGAAATACAAAACCCTATTGCGATTATAGCAGGTACTTATACTTTAATAGTGACTGGACCTAATGGTTGTTCTTCCACTATGGCTGTTGAGGTTTCTGCAGATATGGATGCGCCAGAAGTCAGTGTCAATGATGGAAGTGTGGACTGTGTAAATACGTCTACTGAATTGACAGCTTCGACAACCAGTGAAAACATCACTTTTATATGGTCTGGACCTAATGGGTTTACAGCAGATGGTGAAAGTATCACAGTCTCTGAACCAGGAGAGTATTTAGTAATGGCCGTTAATGAAAATGGATGTGCTGGAAGTGCAACCTCTACGGTAGCTGCTAATAACATTATTCCTACTGTCTCTATTTTCGTAGGACCGATAGGATGTCAAACAACCGATGTAACTTTCGCTACAGAAGTGTCCGAAGGTGTTACCACTTATTCATGGACTGGACCTAATAATTTTACTTCAAACGAAAAAGAACCGGTAATAACTGAAATTGGCACATATACTCTTAATGTAACTTCTGAAAACGGTTGTACTTCTATGGCTTCATTCGATGTAATAAGTGATTCTGAAGTACCCGATGCCAATGCAACAGTTGATGGCCTCTTAACTTGTACACAGAATACCATTACTTTAATGGGAAACACCTCTACTGATACCGTATCTTTCTTTTGGACGGGACCTGATGATTTCACATCAACGCTCCAGAATCCAACAGTTAGTCAACCAGGTGTCTATATGCTAAGTGTCATTGCCGCTAATGGTTGTGCTGGCCAATCTTCCGTAGAGGTAATGGGTGACGGTGAATTCCCAACGGTCAATGCAACTGGAGGAGACATCAATTGTAATAACAGCTCGGTTATCCTTTTAGGTACTACCAATATAGAAAATGCCACTTTTAGATGGGAAGGTCCTAACGGTTTCGCAACTTCGATTAGCAATCCTGAAGTTGAAATTGCAGGAGAATACACCTTTACTGTTACAAGTGAAGGAGGATGCGTTGCTTTTAAAACTGTAACCGTAAACATCGACAACCAAGATCCAAATCTTAGTTTGAGCGAGGGTTTCTTAGATTGCAATGCTGGAGTTCGTAATTTCAGAGTAGTAACGAATGCTCAAGACCCTACGATCCTATGGACGGGACCTGACAATTATTCTTCTACAGAGCTAAATGCACCTTATTCACAAGCGGGCATCTACAGCCTTTCAGTAACTGGTTCTAACGGTTGCAGCTCCCAACTTTCTATAGAAGTAGATCACGATATTGCGTATGTCCACACACTAAACATTACAGGAAATGATGCATCTCTAGAGATAGAAGGTGGAACTCCTCCATTCATAATTACTTGGGATAATGATATAGAAGGATCTGAAGTTTCTGATTTAGCGGATGGTGAACATTTTGTAAAAATAGTAGATGGCCTAGATTGTACCAAGTTTGTTGAATTCACGATTAGCACATCCAGTGTCACAGACTTAGAAAAAGCGTTAGAGCTTAAAATCTACCCAAATCCAGTTGTGGATCAATTAAAAATTGAATGGGTAACCACAGATTTCGAACCTAAAAATTTAGAAATTATCAACGCGAACGGTAGAAAATTACAACGCACCGATATTGCTGGAAAAAATAATCAAGTAGTAGATATGAGCGACTTAACACCTGGTATCTATTTCGTAAGAATGGAAGGAAAAGATTCAGTAATCTATAAGAAGTTTTTAAAAATGTAACAAAGGTTGTACATTTCAATATGGAAAAGATTATTGTGTTTGATGCTTATGGTACACTCTTTAAAATAGATACCGAAAGCGAAAAGCTGAATGCCGTACTAGGAAGTGTAAAAGGAGCATTTTTAGATTTGTGGAGACAGAAGATACTCGAGTATAGCTGGTTAACAGCTCTCGCAGAACAATGGGAAGGATTTAATAATATTGTTAATAAGGCCATTCACTTTTGTTGTGACACCTTTGATATAGAATTAGATGAAGTGCTTCCTATTCTAATGGATATTTATGAACACCCTCGTCTCTTCGAAGATGCCAAGTTGATGTTTTCTTCGCTCAAAGGAACATGTAGTATTATGTCCAATGGGGAACTCGAAACGCTTAGAAATGCTGTTTCCGAAAATGAAATTGGAAAATATATAGATCAAATTTTCTACGCTGCTAAAGCACAGAAATTTAAGGTATCACCCAAAGTTTATAGAATGGCAACGGTTCACTATAATACAGGGCCAGGCAAGATGTTTTTTGTTTCTTCTAATGCTTGGGATATTGCCGGAGCTAATTTTTTCGGTTACACTACTGTTTGGGTAAATCGAAGTGGAAAGATATTTGACAAGTTAATAGAAAAGCCTGATTATGAAATTAAGTCTCTCGAAGAGTTAAAGGATATTGGAAATTAAGCGGATAATTTAAGAAGTAAGAAATATATGTGATTCTTTAGATTTTATAATATTGGATTATACTTCCTTGCGTCACGCGGATAAAACATTGACCTAAAAAAATCAAGCTGGCTTAACACTCTAGCCTCCTATCGTGCTCATGCTCTCACTTACTGGGAAGTTTAATGCTCTTTTCTTTTCCGCTTCGAATCCATCTTTTGCTTTGCCCGATACAGCTTCATAGATTGCTAATGAAATTTCCTCATCGGTAGCGCCTGCTCTCATGATGTTTTTGATGTTAAACACGCCTTCATCATAAAGACAAGTTTTCACCACCCCTTTCGGTGTAAGTCGAATTCGATTACAACTTCCGCAAAACGTTCGGCTATATGCAGCAATGATTCCGAAAGAACCTTGACCTCCTTCTAATTGATAATTATAAGCTGTAGAATTCGCAGGATCTTGTAATTTGTTGATCTTCGGAAACGTAGATTCTATTTCAGACAAGATCTTTTTATAGTCCCATACTAAGTGCCCCTTTTCCTTCCCTTCTCCATTAAATGGCATTTCTTCGATAAATCGAACACTGACCGGAAGCTCTTGTGTTAACTTAACCAAAGGAATAATATCCTGATCGTTAATTCCAGCCATCACCACACAATTGATTTTCACACTGAATCCCATATCAATCATTCGGTAGAAGCACTCCATGACGACGTCATATTCATCACGTCTAGTTATTGCAAAAAACCGCTCTTTATCAAGAGTATCCAAACTTAGGTTTATACTTCGAACTCCATATTTCCACAGTTCATCCAGGTATTTTCCAGTAACTGTCCCATTAGTGGTCAAGTTAATTTTTTCGATTCCGTCGATCTCTGACAACCCCTTTATGAAAAACATAATATCTCTTCTCAACAATGGTTCTCCTCCTGTGATCCTAACTTTCGAAACCCCTTCTTTCGCAAATATTCTAGACAATCTCAATAGCTCCTCCCAGCTTAGCAACTCTTCCTTCGGGACATACTTTATGCCTTCTTCCGGCATACAATACGTGCACCTCAGATTACAGCGATCTGTTACTGCAATTCTAAGGTAATCTGCGACTCTATTGTATTTATCTTTTAACAAGCTGAATGTTTAACTATTTCGAAAATTAACTGTTTATTTGGAATATATGTTTAATTCATCAGACATAAAGAAGAATTTTCCCATTTTCGACCACTACCCGGATTTGGTCTTTGCTGATAATGCCTCTACTACCCAGAAACCAAGCAATGTAATCGATGCCATTTCCGACTACTACAAAACTTCCAATGCTAATGTTCATCGGGCTGTTTATGATCTAGGTGTAAAATCAGATGAGATCTACCACAATACTAGGTTAAAGTTATGTCAATTTTACAATAAGGAGGAAGCTATTTTTACTGGCGGCACTACTGATGGAATAAATAAACTCGCACGTGCCATTTCCACAATACTCGAGAACGATTCCAATATCGTCGTTTCCGAAATGGAACATCATTCTAATTTACTGCCATGGCAAGCGCTGCATAATGAACTTAGAGTTGCTCGCATGACTGACACTGGTGACTTAGACTTAGCGCATCTAGCATCCTTAATAGATGATCAGACCCGAGTCGTATCCCTCGTGCATATTTCGAATACTCTAGGCAGCATCAACGATCTTTCTAAAGTGGCAAATTTACTAGCAGGTCGCAATTGCATCTTTATAGTTGATGCAGCACAATCATGTTTACTTCACAGAGATTCGATCAGCAAGATCAATGCTGATGCATTTGTTTTCGGAGCACATAAAATGTTTGGCCCAAGTGGTCTTGGTGTCTTATTAGCGAAGCAAAAATTTCTTGATCAACTACCATCATTTGATTTAGGAGGTGGGATGGTAACCGAGGTCGAGGAACAGCACGCTGAGTTCAGAAAGGACATTTCGAGATTCGAAGCTGGAACTCCACCTCTTGCTCAGGTTGCTGGAATGCATGCTACCTTAACCTATCTGGAAGGTTTGGATTTAGGTCAATGTATTACGCATACCCATTCGTTAGCCATAAAGCTTCGAGAATCATTATCGGAAATCGGAGTTCAGTGTTTAGGGAATCCAAAAGATCTTTCTGGAATTGTATCTGCGACTTTTGGTGAAATTCATCCACACGATGCTGCTTCTTTTCTGAACAGTAAAAACATTGCAGTAAGAGCAGGACATCACTGCACACAATTAATTATGAAAAAATATGATATTCACGCAAGTGTTCGGTTTTCATTTTCGATCTACAATGATCTTAGCGATGTTGAAAAGATAGTAGATGCTGTAAAATCTATGAAAAAGTATTTCGGATGAGTAATTTAGATCAGATATATAAAAAACAGATTCTGGAGGAAGCCAAGCACCCTTTTCATTTTGAGAAGCGAGAAGGGAGTTTAGAGCAGATCAGAGCATATAATCCGATTTGTGGAGATCGATTTGACCTGTATCTTTCAGAGAATGACTTGCATTTTCATGGTTTCGGTTGCACCATTTCTAAAGCTTCTACGTCTTTTATGCTTAGAAGATTAGAGGGAAAGACTGACCAAGAAAAGTTGGAAATCATAAATGAGTTTCTTAAGTCCATAGACCAAAACTTGTCGATTAACGATCCGATGCTTAAGGTATTCGAAAACAAAGAAACATTTAGAGGCAGGCTGGATTGTATAATTCTGCCATGGAAAGCACTGAAGGAAAAATTAGAAGAATAGAATCATTTTTCGGATGATCTGATAAAATGTACTAATTTAAAGTTATGAAAATTGATCTACTTGCTTTTGGAATTGCTAAAGATATACTGGGTTATACACAGAGCAGTTATATGGTAGAGCATTCTATAAGCATAGCAGATCTCAAAAAACAATTAAGCAATCAATTTCCATCGTTTGAGAAGTTATCGAAATTTGATATTGCGGTCAATCAAGAATATCAATCTGATGATTTCGAGCTCAGTGAAAATGATGAAGTTGCTATTATTCCACCAGTAAGCGGAGGCTAATGATTAATATTAAACTAACAGATCAGGAACTTTCTCCTTCAGAATGCGAACAACTAATTCTCGATGACCAAGCAGGAGGTCACGTAGTATTTATCGGAACGGTAAGAAATCATACTTCTTCTAAGACTGTAAAATATCTAGATTTTGAGGCTTATGGACCAATGGCCGAGAAAGAAATGCATAAAATTGCAGCAGCGGCAAAAGATCGCTATGACATCTTACACATAGTGATTCATCATCGAACTGGCAAATTAGCTATAGGAGAAATCCCTGTAATTATTGCCGTTTCTTCTGCTCATCGAAAAGCAGCATTTGAAGCATGTGAATTTTGCATTGATACCTTAAAGGAAACGGTACCTATCTGGAAGAAAGAATATTTCGAAGATGGAGAGGTTTGGGTTGCTGCACATCCTTAGCATTTAGTTCATCTATTGTTATTCGCTATATTTACTAAAAAAACCAATATGAAAATTCTAACATTTCTTTTAACCTTGGCATGTATTATATCTTGCTCACCTACTGAAGTTACACCAAGCATTGAACAGAGCACAATTGCTAGACATATGGCTGCACTCGCTTCTGACGAATTTCAAGGTAGAATGCCATGTTCCATCGGAGAAGAAAAGACGGTGGATTATCTTGTTAAGGAAATGAAAGCTATGGGCCTTACTCCTGGAAATGGAGACTCATATCTACAAACGGTCCCACTCCTTGAAATTGATACTAAATTGACCAACGATATGTCTATTTCTACAAAGGCAGGAAAAATGAGTCTTAACCCAGGGACAGACTATGTCGTTCATACTGAGCGTGCGGTAGATAAAGCTGAACTATTAGAATCTGAATTGGTCTTCTGTGGTTTCGGGATAATCTCTGAACAGGACAATTGGAATGATTATGCTGGAATAGACATGAAAGGAAAAACGGCAGTGGTGCTCGTTAATGATCCAGGATTCGGTGGAGAGGATTCTACCTTCTTCAAAGGGAATACGATGACTTATGGTGGTAGATGGAGTACTAAATATGATTTTGCAGATAAAGTGGGAGCAGATGGCTTATTAATCATACACCAGACTTCCATGGCGGGATATCCGTGGTTCGTAGTGCAGAGTTCATGGATGGGTCCTCAGCAGAATCTTGCCGGAATTAATCGGGATAATGATTGTAGCGTGAAGGGCTGGATTACGATAGATAAAGCTCAAGAGCTGTTTAAGAAAAGCGGTGAAGACCTCACAGAAATGATAAAAGCTGCAAGAACACCAGGATTCAAACCAGTTGAATTAGGTGCTACAGTTTCAGTAGAAATGGAAACAACTAATTCAACTTGTGAATCTAGCAATGTGATTGGATATCTTCCAGGCTCAAAGTATCCCGATGAATACATCTTATATACAGCACACTGGGATCATATAGGTACAGGAGACCCTGTGAATGGTGATTCAATCTATAATGGAGCACTCGATAATGCAAGTGGCACATCGACGGTATTAGCTATAAGTGAAATGTTTGCCAATAAAGAAAAAGCACCTGAACGATCTGTCGTCTTTTTATTTGTTACCGCTGAAGAACAAGGATTATTAGGTTCTGAATATTATGCAGAAAATCCACTTTTCCCGCTTGACAAAACAGTTGCTAATCTAAACATGGACGGCGTTAATCCTGCTGGCGCGATGAAAGACCTAAGTATCACTGGAATGGGTTATTCAGATATGGATGACATTGCTGCTGCTGAAGCAAAGAAGCAAGATCGATATACGATAGCTGAACAAGAACCTGAAAAAGGTTATTTTTTCCGCTCAGATCAATTTTCATTTGCGAAAAAAGGTGTACCTGTATTTTATGGTTCTGGAGGTTTTGACCATAAGGAGAAAGGTAAAGAATATGTAAAAGAATTTTCAGAGAATTATATTGCTAAGAGGTACCATGCTCCAGCAGATAATTATGATGCTGACTCATGGAATTTCGAAGGTATGTTGCAAGATGGCCAACTTTACTATAATGTAGGTTCGAAATTGGCGAATTCGCAGCAATGGCCAGAATGGAAATCTGGAAGTGAATTTTCTAGACCGAAAATGATGAAAAACTAAAACTAGGATTTCATTTAGTGGGAATCTAGGTAATATTAGTGCAGGAAATGATAATTGGCTAATTAGTTTCAGTTAAAAACTAAAAACATTTTAGATTAAATGCTAATCTTTGATTTTCAAATTAGCTTTTATGAGTAAATTACTTGACCTCTATAATCCAGATCAATTCGAATCCATCGGGAAGGAGCTTATAACCTTTCTATCGGACTATCTAAGAAAAGCTACCGCAGATAAGATCCCTGTTAATAATTATAAGGATCCAGAACTTGCTCTATCCTCTTGGAAGGAATTTATGAAGAAGGATGCCAGCTTAATAGATTATTTCAAGAAAGTTATTGAAGACTCTATTCATCTGCACAATCCAAATTATATGGGACATCAAGTTAGTGCTCCAGCACCTTTAGCTGCTTTTGGTGGACTGATTTCTGACCTTCTGAACAATGGAATGGCGGTTTACGAAATGGGCGGCGCTTCTAATCCTTTAGAAAAAATGGCGACGGACCTAATTTGTCAAGCAGCAGGTTATGATGAAAATTCAGCGGGTTTTATGACTTCGGGAGGAACGCTAGCAAATCTTACCGCTCTTATAACAGCAAGAAGTGTAAAAACCAATGTCTGGGATGAAGGGAATAGTAATCAGAAACTAGGGATCATGGTCTCTGAACAGGCTCACTATTCTGTAGATCGAGCTGCTAGAATTATGGGGTTAGGCAGTGAGGGAATCATTAAACTTCCTGTAGGAGATGATTACTCCGTCCTTGCTCAAAAATTGACCGAAAAACTAGAAGAAGCTGAAGCTAATGGCATCCATGTGTTCGCAATCGTATCAAGCTCTTGCTCTACCTCTACAGGATCATATGATGAAATAGAAGCGTTCAAAGAATTTGCCCAGATGAATAATATCTGGTTGCATGTAGACGGTGCACATGGAGGATCTGCTATATTTTCTAAGAAATACAAGCATTTACTAAAAGGAGTCGAAAAAGCAGATTCCTTCATTGTCGACTGTCATAAAATGATGATGACGCCGACGCTATGTACAGCTGTGCTTTACAAAAATAGAGCCCATACTTTAGCCACTTTCCGTCAGAAAGCGGAATATCTGTTTGATGAATCGGAGCAGTATGACTGGCATAACTCGGGAAAACGCACCTTCGAATGCACGAAATTGATGATGAGCATTAAAATGATGGCGATTGTAAGACATTCCGGGGCAGAAGTTTTCGAAGAACTGGTGGATACACTCTATGATAATGCAGCAAAGTTTGCACAGATCATTGATGATGATCCCATGTTTGAATTAGCATTACAGCCGCAAGCAAACATCATTTGCTTTCGCTTAATTACTGATTCTCCTGATGAGGTGAATTCAAGAATACGTCAGAAGATATTAGAAGAAGGGAAATTCTATATTGTTCAGACCATACTTAACGGACATGTTTACTTAAGAACTTCTATCATGAATCCGCTGACTACTGAGCATCATTTTCACAATTTGTTAAAAGAAATCAAACGAATCTCGTATATTCAGATTCAACAAACCATGTAAACTTTAGATTTTTTAACAAAACATCTAAATTTCAACTTTATGGAAATTAATTATTTAGCAGTTATCGCTGGGGGAATCGCTGCTTGGGTAATCGGTTCACTTTGGTACAGTCCATTATTATTTGGTAAAGCTTGGCAAAAAGAATTAGGAATGACCGATGACGATTTAAAAGGTGCAAATATGCCCTTGATCTTCGGAACGAGTCTCCTCCTGATGATCATAATGGCTTTCGGAATTGCGCCGATTATTGCTGCACATGGCGATGACATGGCATGGCATCATGGGATGTTTCATGGACTTATGGTGGGTTTAATGTTTATCGCAACTTCGATAGGTATTAACTATTTATACCAAAGAAAAAGCATCAAGCTCTTCTTAATAGATGCAGCTTATCAGATTCTGATCGTTGTAATCGCTGGGCTGATTATTGGTCTTTGGAGATAAGCAAAGGATCGACTAAAGCTATTTCAGAGATAATAAAATCCTTCTTTCAAACCGTAAAGTCAATTAAGTACTTTGCATTAGGAATCACCTTTAAACAAGATGTGGGTGGCCTATTTCTGAAATAGCTTTGAATTATGCAAACATAATATTCTTTCAAAGATGGAAATAGATTCTAGAACAAAACACCATTCACAGAATACTCTTTTGGGTTTTCGAGAGCAAGAAGCTTTCTTTTCACTTCTGTACCATAAGCATAACCAGTAAGCGAACCATCACTCCCGATCACTCGGTGACAAGGAACAATAATAGCGATTGGATTCTTACCATTCGCCATTCCGACGGCTCTTGTTGACTTCGGGTCTCCTAATTTTTTCGCGATATCAAGATAACTAACTGTTCGCCCAAAAGGAATATTTACTAATTCAGCCCAGACCTTTTTATAAAAATCTGACCAACTTTCCAAGTTTAATGGAAGGTCGAAACCTTTGCTTTCTCCGGCAAAGTAAAGATCGAGTTGAGTTTTAGATGCGGTTATGATCGGATTAGGATTAGGAGATTCATCCATTGAACGTACTATGTTCAGGTCAGTAATACCCTTTTCATCTGCTCTTATTCGCAATATCCCAACTGGAGATTCGTAATAATCAATATGCATAATTTAGTATTTGAGCGTAAGTGGCGTATTCTTTAGGCCAATTTACCTTAAATCCCTCATTATTAATAAAAAATGTTGCTAGTGAAATTACTTTTGGATCTAATGAGGTGAAGCCAGTAAGTTTCAAAATGTGATCCTCACTATAAGGAAGAATTAAACTGTAATCTACAGCTTCTACATTATTAAATTCCGAATAAAGGGAGAGTAAAATCTCAGCGTATGCATGGTATGCTATATTATAGTTATCATTAGGCTTACTGATGCTCTGCATTACCGTTTCTAAGGATAGCAAAATCACACCATCTTCTGGATGAATTTCTACGGTGTGGAGAAACTTATTCTGAGGTGTAGGAAAAGGATGATTATAGCAGATAATTCTGTCAAAATCTCCGATTAAAAAATCTTTCAATCCTAAAGTCATCTGAATTCCATGAGCAGCAATTATGGATTTAAAATCTTCAGGAATGCTTTTCTTCTCTTTTAACATCAAACTAAAAGATCTTGCATTTAGATAAAGAGCTAATCGAGTATCGAATTTTAGCCGGTCATTTTGGTCTAAAGTTGAATAAAAGGGAAAAAAATTCTGAAGCCAGATGACAATTTCACGGTCTAATTTGGGTGGAAATTTCTCATCGTACCAATAATTTATCTCCTCTTTTGCGAAAAAAATGGCCAAAACGACCACAAAAAATGGAATTAAGTAAAAAAGATGCTCATCTTTTCCATAATATATTAAATTAATTCCAGTGTACAAACCCCCTAAAACAAAGGGCAAAGCGATTAACATTGAAAATCTTATTCCTCTCATGGTGTAAATTTATTTATATTTTTTTGGGAGTATGAAAAAAGAGCATAAATTTGCAGACCTATTTTGAGGTACCTTAGCTCAGTCGGTAGAGCAATGGACTGAAAATCCATGTGTCCCTGGTTCGATTCCTGGAGGTACCACTTAAGATCCTGATTTCGCAAGAAGTCAGGATTTTTTTTGCCTATTCATGAATTTTGAAAATCCATGCAGAAAGTATACTTTCTACTAGTTCGATTCCTGGAAAATTCTACAAATAAACTTTCACGCCACCCATCTACACATTCGTATTTCTTGAATAGTAATTAACCCTTTCTTCGTCTCTCTTTCAAAACTATCTTGAAGTAAACAAAATACTAATGAAAGATTTAATGGAAAAGTATAAAAGCTTCGCTAAGCCTGCAGCAGAATCCACGGAGAATAAAGTTGCTACAGAAAGTATTATTCCTCCAGAACTATTTAATCCAGAGGAAATGCTTGAATATGTAAAAAAAGCAAAGAAAGCGAACAAATACATTCAACATGCAGATAACACTATCTCAGGAATAGGAAATAAAGGTATAAGATCTACTGCCATGAAATTAGCTCAAAATATCATGAAAGATCAAATGAAAATCAACAACCTTTTTAAAGCTCATCAATTCAGTAAGTATCATAGCAAATTAGATATGCTCGTTCAGAATAAACCTGGTGGATCTAAAATGTTAGGCTCAAAGCTCCAAAAGACCAATAAAGCACTTTCAGGAGCATCATTTGGTATAAACACGATCAAAGCAATAGATGGATTAAAAAACGACGAACAAGGGCAAGCAGTTAAACATAGTGTTGATGCACTTTCGGACGGATTAGGAATGACAAAAAACCCAGTTGCTTTAGCTTTTTCTGGTGGATACGAAGGAATGAAGTTCATTAATGAATCCACCGACAATGCCCTCCCAGATGCTATATATTCAGGTTTTGGATTTAAAGAAATAAAACAAAGTGAAGGCACTGACAACGAAATGAAAATGGAAAAACGTGGCATTTATGACGGCCTACTTGGGATGAAAATCAACAACATCAAAAGCCTAGAACGATACATCAAAAGAATACAAGGTAAAATCACAGGAATAGTTCCTTTCAGAGATGGGCTCATAGAAAACCTAAGCAAAGAAGGCGTAGAGTTGAAACTGCCTAAACTTTTAACTGAAATGCCTGATCTCTCTATTGTAACTAATCCTTGGCCAGCTAATCTTGATCAGCATGTGGATAATCTTCTCATTATAGCAGAGAAAATCCGAGATTATTATGAATCGATCAATTTCCAGTTGAAAATTGTATACCGTATTCATGAAGAACATATGGCGAAGCGTGATCAGAAATAAATGAAACCAATATCAGTTGGCTATATGATCAGCATTTAACTTAAACTCTGGCACCTCAACTTCAAAAATTTGATTTTCCCCTACATTTAACATGGTAAAACTTCCATACATCTTCCCTATCTCTGTATTGATCGGACTCCACGAATCATATTCATAAAATTCTCCAGGTCCGATAACAGGCTGCTTACCGATTACACCGACGCCTTCTACTTCTCTAACTTCACCGAAACCATTGACAATAAACCAATGTCTACTGATTAACTGAACAACCATTTCACTTTGGTTTTCAATTTTTATATGATAAGAATGGACAAATTTACTAAGATGAGGGAAGGAGTGCATCTGCTCATAGCGAGCCTTCGGCTTTACAACAATATCAGGAATTAAAAATCTACTCATCGGTTATACCTAAAAATCCTTCAACAATAAATTCTGCTTCTTTAAAAGTAACTTCTAATAAATCATTCACGAGAATCCTATCAAAGCTATTCTCATAATTCATTTCTCGTTTTACCCTTGCTATTCTTTTCTTAAGACTTTCCTCACTTTCGGTTCTCCTACGTTCTAATCTACTAATCAACGTTTCTATAGAAGGTGGCTTTACAAAAATAGCAAGACAATCATCACCGTACAACTTTTTAATATTAGTTGCACCACGTACATCTATATCAAAAGCAATATGCTTCTTATTTTCCCAAAGTCTAGTAACTTCAGATTTTAATGTGCCGTAAAATTGGTCTTCGTAAACCTCCTCCCATTCTACAAACTCATCATTTTCTGCACGATACCTAAATTCCTCAGGACTCATAAAGTAATAATCCCTCCCATTCTCTTCATGATCTCTTTTTTCTCTAGTTGTAGCTGAAATAGAAAAATCTAAAAAATCATACGTTTTCAATAAGTGTCTTACAATGGTCGTCTTCCCTGCTCCAGAAGGCGCCGTAAACACAAACATCTTACCCTTAAAATCCATATTAGACGATATTCGCTAGCTGTTCTTTAATCTTTTCAAGTTCATTTTTCATGTTTACCACTAATTTCTGAATGTCGGTAAACTGAGCTTTAGCTCCCATGGTATTAATCTCTCTCCCTATTTCCTGAGCGATAAAACTTAATGACCTACCTTTCAAGTCTCCTTCTTTATCTAATTCTTCAATAAAATAGATACAATGCTGAGCTAGTCTAGATTGTTCCTCATTGATATCCATTTTTTCCATATAGAACAAAATCTCTTGCTCCATTCTATTTCGATCTAGATTCGTATTCTGAGTGAAATCCTGCACATTCTTCTGTAGTCTTTGCTTCAGCCTTTCTAATCTCGGAACTTCGAATTCCTCTATTCCACTTCTGAACCTCTCTATTTCTTGAACTCTTTCTCTTAGATCTTCCTTAGTTGCCTCTCCTTCTACAGCTCTAAATTTTGTAAGGCCTTCTATTGCTTCTAAGGTCAATTTTTTAATCACCTTATACTCTTCTTCCTCCATTTCAGATCCTTCAGCTTGAACAACATTAGGAATTCTCAGAATAGCTTGAACATAATCCGTGGGTGGTATTCCCATTTCACCTTCTAGCTGCTTTAACTGATTATAGTAAGTTATGAACAAGTTTTTATTGATACATGCATCTGATTGAGTGCCATTATCATCGGTAGAAATGGATAAATCAAACTTACCTCTTAGTGCTTTATCCGTAACTAATTTTCGAAGTTCCAATTCCTTTTCACGATAGCTAAGTGGTAGTTTACAACGAATATCAGTTGTTTTTCCATTGAGCGATCGAATCTCAACCGTTATTGTCTTTTCTTTATAGTGGCCTTGCGCTCTGCCATACCCCGTCATTGATAATACCATATTGCTAATTTTGTGTAAAGATAATTAATGGAGGTAGATTGTGTAATTAAATATATTGATGACATCATAGATCTATACCTCAATTAAGATAAAATTAAATACCTAACCCCAAGAGACATCGAGCTTTAAGCCTGTAATTACCTCATTAAAAGGCGATTATAAAACAGAAGGGATTAAACAATAAATAAATAAATCTTTTAAAAAGAGCAGGTTTTTTTTCCTTAAATGAATAATTTTGCGAAATTTGCAATCCCTAAAAAAAAGGGGCATATATTTCATAACTATTTATAAACCAAATATTAATAATGAGGAAAGCCGATTTAGTGTCGTCGATATCAGAAAAAACAGGGGTACCTAAAGTTGATGTGTTGGTTACTTTAGAAATGTTTTTCAAAGAGGTGAAATCATCTTTAGGAGGTGGAGAAGATGTATTTATAAGAGGTTTCGGATCTTTCAAGATTAAAAAGAGAGCTAAGAAAATAGGAAGACATATAAAGAAACAAAAAGCAATAGAAATACCAGAACATTATATCCCGTCGTTTAAGCCTTCTAAAGCATTCGTAGAACATGTGAAAGCAAATGTTACGAGCCTGCCTAAGGATTCTAATGATGATGATTAATTAAAAAAGATAAGACATGAACAAAAGTCACTACTTAACTATTGGAGTGTTTACCATTTTGTTCCTTGTGTTGTATTTTGGTTTTGATACAAAACCACATGATATATTGCTCGCTGAAAAGTCTCGAGCAAATTTAATTGAAACAACGAATATTCAGAATCTACTGACGACAGCTCGCGAAGAAATGAGAGCAGATCAAATGGGGATTATTGATGCCATGAACATGAGAGTCGAAGCAGCACAAACAGACAGTGCTAGAGTTGAAGAGTTTAAAAACTTATCTTCTGCTTGGTATCAAAATGAATATTATGGCATTGCTGGATACTATGCTGAAGAAATTGCAAAAATTAATAATGACGAATTAAGTTGGTCCATTGCAGGAACAACTTATGCCGCAGGAATTAAAAATGCAAAAGATCAGAAGGTAAAAGATTTTTGTGTTGAGAAATCAAGGAAGGCATTAGAGAATGCAATTTCAATTAATCCAACAAATTTGAACCATAAAATCAACCTTGCTGTTACATATGCAGAACAGCCTTTAGCTGAAAACCCTATGAAAGGGATTTTGATGCTGTTGGATCTTAATAAGCAGAGTCCAGAAAATGTTACTGTGTTATTTCAGTTAGCGAGACTAGGATTACAGACAGGCCAGTATGATAAGGCAATCGAACGTATAGAAAAAGCGTTAAGTATTGATCCTAACAATCAAAGAATTATTTGTTTAGCTGTAGAAGCTTATACAAATGTAGGTAATCAGCAGAAAGCCGATGCTTACAAAAGTAAATGTGAATTATAAAAAATAAAAAATAAAAGACTATGCCTTGCGGTAAAAAAAGAAAAAGACATAAGATCTCTACTCATAAAAGAAAAAAGAGATTACGTAAAAACAGACACAAGAAGAAGAAATAATTTTTTTCGGTCAGCAGATTCAGTTCTGCTGACCTTCTTTCGTTTCGTCTAATCCATAATATCTTTCTGTAAAAACTTCCCTTAAGGGTTTTAGACATTGTTTAATGTGTACCGAATGAGGTGCCACTAAAAACTGTACCGTGCAGAAAGATTTAATAATTGATGTGAGTCCCAGCAAAGTGGACATTGCATTGCTCGAAGAGGGAAAACTCGTCGAGCTACACAAACAAAAAGCAGATAGCAACTTTACTGTTGGAGATATATTTCTAGGTTCTATTAAGAAAACTATGCCTGGACTTAATGCTGCTTTTGTAGATATAGGCCATCGAAAAGATGCTTTTCTACATTACACCGACTTAGGACCACAATTGAAATCACTTAACAAATTTGTTAAGGAGACGCGTTCTAAGAAACAAACTACTCATCTCCTTGATCAATTCGAGAAGGAAAAAGATATCTTTAAATCAGGAAAAATAGATCAGGTTCTTAAGAAAAGAGATCTTGTCCTTGTTCAGGTTTTAAAAGAACCTATTTCTACGAAAGGTCCTAGACTTACTTGTGAAATAACCATTCCTGGAAGATTTGTAGTTTTAACTCCTTTTTACAATAACGTTTCTGTTTCCAAAAAAGTAAGTAATCCCGAAGAAAGAAAAAGACTTCACACTTTAGTCGAAAGTATAAAACCGAAAAACTTCGGAATTATCATTCGAACTGCAGCTGAAGGCAAGAAAGTTGCTGATCTACATGAAGAAATCAGTGGCCTAATGGAAACTTGGAAAGGCATGTGGAATTCACTAAAAACTGCTAAAGTAACTTCGAAATTAGTCAGTGAATTAGACAAATCAAGCAGCATCTTAAGAGATATTCTAAGTGATTCTTTTAGTAAGGTTGTGGTAAACGACATGGAAACTTATGAAACGCTTAAAACGTTTCTGGAAACTTCCGCACCCAAACTTGCTAAAATACTTTCCCTCTATAAGTCAAACAAGCCGATATATGATACTTTCGGTGTTTCTAGACAAATAAAATCTTCCTTCGGAAAGACCTCAACCATGAGTAGTGGTGCCTATCTAGTGATAGAGCACACGGAAGCTATGCATGTCATAGATGTGAATAGTGGACCTAAAATGCAACGGAAAGATCAAGAGACTTCAGCATTAATGGTCAACATGGAATCGGCTAAGGAAATTGCTCGACAGTTACGACTTAGAGATATCGGAGGAATTATCTTGATTGACTTTATAGATATGCGAAAGCAAGAAAATAAAGTGACGCTTTACAAAGCCATGAAAGATTACATGGAAGGAGACAGAGCACAGCATACCATTCTGCCTTTAAGTAAGTTCGGATTGATGCAGATCACGCGTCAAAGAACAAGGCCAGAAGTAAGTGTAGACACCTCTGAATTATGCCCGACTTGTCAAGGATCTGGAAAAGTAAATTCAACTGTTCTAATTACAGATGATATAGATCGTGATCTTAATTACATCATGACTTCTAGACCCAAAAGCAAGGTTACACTGCATGTTCATCCATTTGTATATGCCTACTTGAAGAAGGGAATAAAAAGTCATCAACGAAGATGGTATTTCAAGTATAGTAGATGGGTAAAGTTAGTTAGTGAGTTTGAATTTGGACTTAATCAATACGTCTTTTATGACAATCATGATGATGAAATTCGACTAGATTAAAATTTCTAGCGTTTTCTAAAGGACATATTTCCATTTTTTTACACTAGTAGTTATGAACATCTAAATCATAACTATGGTAACTTTTCAAGAAGACTTACTCCACTACGTCTGGAAACTAAGATATTTTGATTTCGAAAATTTAAAAACCGTGAACGGAGAATCTGTAGAGATTCTCCATCCTGGTTTTCACAATTTTGATGCTGGTCCTGATTTCAGCGCTGGCAAGATTAAAATTGGATCCACTATTTGGAATGGAAACATCGAATTACATTTAAGAGCATCAGACTGGGTACGTCATGCACATTACAATGATGATGCTTATGATAACGTAATCTTACATGTTGTTTATGACAATGATGAAGTTATCCTTCGCAAAAATGGTTCTACTATTCCATGCATTACTTTAAAGAATAGGATCGATCCAGAGATTTTTGATAGATATCACTACTTAAGCGAAAACAAAAGCTGGGTTCCTTGTGAAAATTTAGTCACTGAAGTCGAAGAAATACAGAAACAAATATGGCTGGAAAGGTTGTTTGTTGCTAGACTAGAAGAGAAAAGCAAGAAAATTAGCGAGTTACTAGATTTCAGTAAGCATAATTGGGAGTATGTATTGTTTATCATGCTTGGGAGATATTTCGGTTCTAGTATCAATTCTGATGCATTCGAATCTTTGTGCAAAAGCATCAACTTATTTACGATTTATAAAAACAGAGATAACACACTGTTAGTAGAATCACTATTATTTGGCCAAGCTGGATTCTTAAAAGGAGAATTTAAAGATCCATATCCTAATACACTGAAAAACGAATATAAATTCATAAAACATAAATACAAATTAGATCCTATTCCCCTAAAATTATGGAAGTTTTTCAGGTTAAGACCTTCTAATTTTCCGACTATTAGAATTGCTCAGTTTGCTGCGTTAATCAATAAAAAACAATCCTTATTCAATTTCATCCTAGAGGCCAACAATCTCGATGAGCTCTACACGATTTTTGACATTTCTACAGAATCATATTGGGAAACCCACTACATGTTTGATAAAGAGTCGACTTTTTCCAGCAAAAATATCGGCAAAGGGTTTCAGAACATCATTTTAATCAATGCCGTTATTCCACTCATTTTCATTTACGGAAAGTTAAGACAAGAACAAAAATATATAGATAAGGCTATCGCCTTCATGCAGGAAATTCCTCCTGAACGAAACAAGGTAATTTCAAAGTGGAAAAAACTAAAATTCAAAGTTTCCAATGCTGCTGATACACAAGCACTAATTCATTTGAAAAAAGAATTCTGTGATCGTCATCGATGCTTACAATGTGCCATCGGACATCAGGTTTTAAAGGAAGACTACCCAGTATATGGACTAATGTACCATGCTATTGATTAATGATCAGCACTACAAAAGTCGGTCGTAATGATTTAAGTTTGACAGAAGAGCTTTCTTGTCAATGTAACATTTATATTTACCTAAAAAATGCTCGAAATACTGGTGAGTATATTGTACTTTATCAATAAGGTATTTTTATTGTTAAATGAAAAAGCAGGCTGGGTTATAGGCATTGTCGCTTCTGGAGCTGCAGTATTATATTTTATTGGGATTCAACTCTACATTTTTAGTGCGCTAGAAATTGCTTGCTTGTGTATTATGATTTATGGCGCTTTAGGAAAGAATGATGCTAAGAAAATAGCGTTGTATGTATATGGGATTTGTGTTCTAGTAACAATTCTATTATTAATAAAAATTCCAGATTCGGGTTTGCTTGAGTTTATTACTTCCCTGTTATTCATGGTCGCGTTTGTGAATTTAGCCAATAACAAAAGGCAATCAGGTTGGGTTGCAATGGGTATCTCACATGCTATTATGGCATACATAACTTTAGGAAAAGATCAATATGTATTTGCCATTTTACAAGCAGCTTCGGTAGTTGTTTGTATGATAGGAAGTATAAATCCAAAATTGACCATTAGGTCATTAAGGCCAAAGAAAGCAAGTTAATATTCTTTAAAAATAATGAATCAGCAAAAATGAAAATACTGATTCCCACTAAAATGTACTCGTTCTATTAAATGAGATCGATCAGCTTGAAAATTGACATCTGATATGGCGGTAATGATTTGTTTTGATGTGGGTTCCATTAAGATTTCAGCATCTTCTATAAGCACTTCGTAAATGTGTTTTCCAATCTTCTTCTCATTATCAGTGATCCATCGAAATGGCATTTCATTTTCTAATAAAAGCTTCGCTAAGGATTTTCCTTTTTTCCCCGCTCCCCATAATATTAAAGGAATTGAATCATTATGATCGATCTTTCTAAAATATTCAATCTTGAGTGGGAAGAAATTTTGGTCAGCATAGTTAGGATCATTTCTGGAAGCTCGTTCTGAGTGATCTCTCCACAAGTGTAATACTTTATCTATTCCGTGTATTGTGTATCCCGCTTCATAGAATCTAAATAGCAAATCATAATCCTCAGGATATTGACTTATTTCAAAAGCTTGAATACGAAGGAGGTCCGATCGATGTGCCATCCAACACGCAGAAGGCAAAGTGCATTCTTTATAGATAGAAGTATAATAAAATTGCTGATTAATCCACTTCTCATAATCTTTGAAACCTTGAAATAATACATCATCAGAAAAATATTCAACCATTCCACTGCTTATATGACCAGGTCCGAGCAATTGAATTTCACTCCATAAAGATGATAATTTATCTACGGGCATAATATCATCGGCATCCATTCTGGTAATAAAATGCCCTTTAGACTTCCGGAACGCTAATCTTAAAGCGCCGATGATTCCTTTATTTTCGTTTTTGTAAATGGATATTCTCGGATCCTTGATTGCAAATTGACCTAATAACTGAAATGAGTTATCTGTGGAAAAATCATCAACAATAATGAGCTCCCAATTTTTAAAATCTTGAGAAATAATAGACTGAATACAAGAATCTAAATATTTTTCTTCATTAAAAACAGGCATCAGAATGCTTACCAATGGGGAGTTCTTCATTTTAAGACTATAATGTTTTGCTACCTCTAAAAGTATAGAAATTAAATTCTGCAAACTTGCTTAGATCAAAATATCCAAAATTGATGGAAATTTTGTTCATTTTTAGTCGTCTCTATGAGACTAAAGCATTATCTTTGCAGCGTTTTTGAGAGGCCTATTGTTTTTAATAAAATCACAAGTAAATAAAAAATGGCGAATATTGGCAAAGTAAATCAAATTATTGGACCTGTTGTAGACGTTAGTTTCGTGGGTGAAGGAGCAGTGCTTCCTGAGATATTGAATGCATTAGTAATCAAACGTCCAGGAATGGATGATCTAATTTTAGAGTGTCAGAAACACTTAGGAGAAGATAGTGTAAGAGCTATTGCGATGGATGCTACCGATGGACTTACAAGAGGCGAAGATGTAATTGATACAGGAAAGCCAATTGCAATGCCAGTAGGTGAAGAAATTAAAGGTAGATTGTTTAATGTTGTAGGAGAGCCTATCGATGGACTTGGAAGAGTTTCAAAAGAAAACTCTTATCCTATTCACAGAAATCCACCAAGATTCGAAGATCTATCTACAGAATCTGAAGTTCTTTTCACAGGAATTAAAGTAATCGACTTAATCGAACCATACTCAAAAGGTGGAAAGATTGGTTTATTCGGAGGAGCCGGAGTAGGAAAAACAGTATTGATCCAAGAGTTGATTAATAATATCGCTAAAGGATATGATGGTATTTCTGTATTCGCAGGTGTAGGAGAAAGAACGAGAGAAGGAAACGATTTAATGAGAGAGATGTTAGAGGCTGGTATCATCAACTACGGTGAAGATTTCATGCACTCTATGGAAGAAGGAGGATGGGACCTATCTAAAGTAGATAAAGAAAAGCTAAAGACTTCGAAAGCGACATTCGTATTCGGTCAGATGAATGAGCCTCCAGGAGCACGAGCAAGAGTTGCACTTTCAGGATTAACTATCGCTGAATACTATAGAGATGGAGATATGAACGATCCTACAGGTGGAAAAGATATCTTATTCTTTATTGATAATATCTTCCGTTTTACACAAGCAGGTTCTGAGGTATCAGCTTTATTAGGAAGAATGCCATCGGCAGTAGGTTACCAACCAACACTTGCAACAGAGATGGGATTAATGCAAGAAAGAATTACATCAACAAAAAGAGGTTCTATTACATCAGTTCAAGCGGTATATGTACCTGCGGATGATTTAACGGATCCAGCGCCAGCGACGACATTCTCTCACTTGGATGCAACAACAGTATTAAATAGAAAAATTGCTTCTTTAGGTATTTATCCTGCAGTGGATCCATTGGATTCAACTTCTAGAATATTAGATCCAGCGATTATCGGAGAAGAGCACTATAATACTGCACAGGATGTGAAAATGATTCTTCAGCGATACAATGAATTACAAGATATTATTGCAATTCTTGGTATGGAAGAGCTTTCAGATGAAGACAAGCAAGTTGTACACAGAGCAAGAAGAGTTCAGAGATTCTTATCTCAACCATTCCACGTTGCAGAGCAATTTACTGGATTGAAAGGTGTATTCGTTCCTATCGAAGAAACAATCAGAGGTTTCAAAATGATATTGAACGGAGAAGTTGATCAGTATCCAGAAGCAGCATTCAACTTAGTTGGATCTATCGATGATGCGATCGAAAAAGGTAAAAAATTATTAGCTGAAGCGAATAACTAATTATGAATTTAACAGTATTAACGCCTGGAAAGGAAGTATATAATGGAGCCGTAGCTTCTGTAAAAGTTCCCGGAACATCCGGAGAATTTGAAGTAAGAAAAGGCCACGCTGCAATTGTATCTTCTTTAAAAGAAGGAAACGTGAAAATAAAAGCTGAAGATGGAACACTCGTTTCTTTTTCAATTGCGAATGGCTTCATAGAAGTTTTAAGAGATGAAGTTTCTATACTTGTCCAAGGTTATAAAGCTTAAAAAAATTCTCATATATAAAAAAAGCTAGACACTAACCTGTCTAGCTTTTTTTTTGCCAATTTCTTTGATCAGCTTTAGGAGTATCACATCTAATAAATCATCTTATGATTGACCTACAGAAAACCCTCTCTTATAAAATCATGGATATGTATAATTCCCTTATAATCTCCATGATCGCTAATAATGATGTGTGAAATACTATGAGCTCTCATTTTAGTAAATGCCTCATAAGCTAATACATCAGATTCGATGGTATATGGCGAAACTGTCATGATGTCTTTAGCAGTAAGATGGCTGATGTCTTTCATAGACTGCAGCATTCTCCTTAAATCACCATCCGTTATAATTCCCAAGATCTTATTGTCTTCACAAATAACCGTCGCACCTAATCTCTTACTGGTCATTTCGATAATGGTTTCCCGAATACTAGCATCAGGATGGATAACTGGTTTTTCATTCTTTAAGTATAGTTCTTCCACTTTCACAAATAACTGCTTACCGATAGATCCACCTGGATGCAAACTTGCAAACTCTTTATTAGAAAACCCGCGCAATGAAAGTAAGCAAACTGCTATTGCATCACCTAATGCCAGTTGTGCCGTGGTACTTGATGTCGGAATCAGATTATTAGGACTCGCTTCACTGCCTAATGGAATAATTAAATGGTGATCACAAGATTCCGTCAAAAAACATTTTGGTTCAGAGCAAATTCCAATCACTGTAGTTCCTTGCAACTTAACCAATGGAACGATGAGTTGTAATTCAGCGGTCTGTCCACTTTTTGAAAGACAAATCAGAATATCTTCTTTTCGAACCATGCCTAAATCTCCATGTGCTGCATCACCGGCATGCATATAAATAGCAGGGCTACCTGTCGAATTAAGTGTCGCAACAATTTTCTGTGCGATCAACGCACTTTTCCCAATACCAGTAATTATAATTCTACCTTTACACTTGAAAAGTAACTCTACGATAAAAACAAAATGTTGATCTAATGATTGCCCCAGATCTTCAAGCGTCCTTGATTCTTCAAAAATCGTGTCTTTCGCAATTTTTAGAATGTCTTTTTCCATCAACTTATTTTAAATAATATTGTGACAAAGGTATTGATATTCGTCATAATAACAGAATCTAGTCATATGTTGATAAAAAATAGCAAAAAGTCCAATTGACAACCGTTTTTTATTAACCATTAGATACTAAAATTGGTTAAAAAGGAGTATATTTAATAACCATTATGAGAATAAAATTTATCCCTTTCAAATCAGTTTTTTATTGATTAATCATCGTTTATTAACACATAATTATGCTAGTACAGAGTGTGGATTTGAATGAAGCCCTGCAAAAATATTTTGGTTTCGATGCATTTAAAGATACCCAAGAAAAAATCATACAGAGTGTTTTAGATCAAGAAGATACTTTTGTTATTATGCCTACTGGTGGCGGTAAGTCTTTATGCTACCAATTACCTGCATTAATGATGGAAGGAACAGCACTTATTATTTCTCCATTAATAGCATTAATGAAGAACCAAGTCGATTCCATTCGCGGATATAGTAAAGAAGATAATATTGCTCATTTTCTGAACTCATCTTTGAATAAAACACAGATAAAAGAAGTAAAAGAAGATATCGTTGCAGGGAACACTAAAATGCTTTTTATTGCACCTGAAACACTAACTAAAGATGAAAATATTGAATTCTTCAAGAATGTTAATATTTCATTTGTTGCAGTAGATGAAGCTCACTGTATCTCTGAATGGGGACATGACTTCCGTCCTGAGTATAGAAGAATTAAAGTAATGATCGATTCTATCGGCTCTAATATTCCGATAATCGCATTAACCGCAACCGCTACTCCTAAAGTCCAAACAGATATTGTGAAGATCTTAGGAATGGAAAATCCGCATACTTATGTCTCTTCTTTTAACAGAGATAATCTCTTTTACGAAATAAGGCCGAAAAGCACTAAAGAGAAAACGATAAAAAGTATCGTCCAGACTGTTAAAAGCATGGCTGGTAAATCAGGTATTATATATGTCCAATCGAGGAAATCTACGGAAGAAATAGCACAAGTTTTAAGAATAAATGGTGTGAAAGCTTCTCCTTATCACGCTGGATTAGACGCTAAGACTAGGTCGCAAGTTCAAGATAACTTCCTTATGGAAGAAATCGATGTAATATGCGCTACGATAGCTTTCGGAATGGGAATAGATAAGCCAGATGTGCGCTTTGTAATCCACTACGATATTGCAAAAAGTATAGAAAATTACTATCAAGAAACAGGAAGAGCAGGAAGAGATGGATTGCCAAGTCATTGCATCGCTTATTACTCTTACAAAGATATAAGTAAGCTCGAAAAATTCTTACGAGATAAGCCAGTTGCAGAAAGGGAAATGGGTGCTCAATTATTAGAGGAGATCATCGCTTTTTGTGAGACAGGAGCTTGCAGAAGAACATTCCTATTACACTATTTTGGTGAAGAATTTGAAGCCGATCAATGTGATGATCTATGCGATAATTGTAAAAACCCGAAACCAAAGATTATGGTTAAGGATGAAATGCAAATAGCACTTCAGATTATCGATGAATTAAATGAAAAACATACTCTAAAACTTCTAGTTGAGTTCGCACTAGGTAGAGCAACTAAGGAGCTAAAAGATTTCAGATATGATGGTCGGAAATTCTTCGGAGCACTTAAAGATAAAGAAGAGATATTCATATACTCTTTGTTTAGACAAGCGTTGCTGAATGATTTAGCATTTAAGGAAGTAGAAGAATATGGAGTATTAAAAATCTCTGAAAAAGGACGCAAATTCATTGCTTCTCCGACGGATATCAAAATTCCAATTAACCACGACTACGAAGAGTTACAAGACGAAACTGTAGTTAATACAAGTGGCGGTGGCGCTCTTGATGATGAATTGCTAAAGATGCTGAAAGAGCTCAGACTACGTGAAGCGAAAAAGCAAAGCGTTAAGCCTTGGGTTATATTCTTCGATCCTTCACTGATCGAAATGGCAACGCATTATCCGATTTCCATGGATGATATGATAAACATTTCAGGTGTAAGTCTCGGTAAAGCAAAACGTTATGGTAAGCCTTTTATTGAATTGATAAAAGACTACGTAGAAGAAAATAACATAGAACGACCACAAGATTTTGTTGTAAAACAAGTCGCTAATAAATCAAGAGATAAAGTTAGTATCATCCAAGGAATTGACAAGAAATTTCACCTTGAAGAAATTGCTGATTCTGTGAAACTATCTTTAGATGATTTGCTTCAAGAAATGTACATCATTGTATCATCAGGAACTAAGTTAAACCTTGATTATTATATAGATGACAATATAGATGAAGAAATTGTCGAAGAAATAGAAGACTATTTCGGAGAAGCTGAATCAGATGACGTAGAAGCAGCTATTAAAGAAATAGATGATGAAGACATAACAAGAGAAGAAATAGAAATCGTACGATTAAAATTCATCTCTGAGAACGCGATCTAGATGCACATACATATAATGAACGGTCCTAACTTAAATTTGTTAGGGCGCAGGGAACCTGGAATTTACGGAAGTAAAGATTTTGAAAGTTATTTCGAAGAATTAAAAGCACAATTCCCTGACGACGAATTGTATTATTTTCAATCCAATCATGAAGGTGCTCTCTTAGACTACCTTCACGATATTGGATTTTCACCATGTGGGATCATCATTAATGCTGGTGCTTATACCCATACTTCTATCGCCTTGGCAGATGCAATAAGTGGAATAAAGGCACCAGTCGTAGAAGTGCATATTTCTAATGTATACGAGAGAGAAGTATTCAGGCATCATTCTTACATTAAGCCTGTCTGTGTTCATACCATTGTCGGAAAAGGTTTAGATGGATATGCGGAAGCGATCGAATACCTTAAGACTTCTCCGGAAGCGTAAACCTTGTATCTATAATCCTTAATCGGTTTTTATCATTTATCTTAACGGGAATCTTGTAAAACAGTTTTCTGAAAAGCCAGCCACCAACAAATGAACCTCCTCCTATAGATAAAACCCGTGTCCAGGAAGTGTTCTCACCAAAAGTTGCAGCAAGCGCTCCTTGAACCAACCATACCACACCAAATGTCTGAACCGTACCTCCTAAGTATTGAACTGAATTTCGAAACAACATAAAATCTGTAACATGTTCTATTTGCAAAATCTCATTATTCAATAAAAGGGTATTTTCATCTACCAGAATCTTCTCAATCTTTCCTTTGTTCCAAACTCCAGGATTATAATTGACCTGATAGGTTATCTGGTCACCTACAGCGTACTTAAGTGCCTTCGGATCATTAAAAATTTCCAACTGAACAAAAACTTGCGCATTGGTAGAAAATAAAAAACATGATAGTATAGTGATTAATAAAATCCTCATTCTTCAGAATTATAATATAATGGAATATAGTTATATCGATTAAAAAGATAAGGATGATGTCTAAGATTATTTTTTATTTCAGATTTTCAATCTAAATCTTGACGCTCCTTATGATGAATAACATAAGCACAAATAAAATAACAATCAGTAATAATGCTGCTCTTAAGCTATATGCATCCGCTATAAAACCAATGACCGCTGGACCAAACATAAACCCACTATAACCCACCGTTGTTGCCATTGCAATTCCAACTCCAGGATTTATTCCAGGCATTGAACCTGATAAACTATAAATGATCGGTACAATATTAGCCGTACCAAGTCCCACTAAACCAAAGCCAATGATAACTAAATATGGATTGTGAAAACATAATACAAATCCCATCCCTATAATAGCTAGTACAGAACCGAGAACTAGCATCATACGATCTCCTATAAATTGGCGACCGGTATCTCCCAGCAGCCTCCCTGCTGTCATCGTAGCAGCAAAGGCAGTAATTCCGATTGCATATAAGTAAGCTGGAGCATTAATTACCTCTTTCAGATAAACAGCACTCCAATCAGAAATAGCTCCTTCTCCCAGCATGCTGCAAAACGCTATGATACCTAACCAAAGTATAGGACCCTTTGGAATAACGATCCAAGGCATTTTTTTTTCTTCTTTTACTGGCTCGTCAGGGAATAAATAAAATGAAAAAAGAATGATCAATACAACTACGATCATAAATACAAGACCAAAATGATTTGAAACTTGAATTTCGTTACTGATTATATAGCTACTTAAGAATCCACCTAACATCATCCCGATACTAAAGAATGCATGGAAGGTTGTCATAATAGGCTTCTTCTTATATTTCTCAACTTCCACAGCCTGAGCATTCATAGATACATCCATCATCCCCGCAAAGAAACCCATGAACAAAAAAGGGAAAAGCAGCGTGAAGAAGCTATTCATCCAAGGAATGGCTTGAAAGAAAAATGGAAATATTACTGCCGAAACCATAGCAACTTTTCTGCTGGTATACTTAGATATTAAGCTACCTGTAATTGGCATTGCTATAAAAGCACCCACGGAATGTGCTAGAAGTATAAATCCTGTTTCTTTATTATTTAGGTCAAATAGTGACTGCAAAGCTGGAATTCTAGCAGCCCAATTGGCAAATACAAACCCATTCACTAAAAAATAAACATTAACAGCCCACCTATGCATATCTCTAATATTTTCCAACAGCTAATACTGCAATACTAATTCTACAATTGAAATCAACAATTAAAGATCCCGCGGCTTCTAACGTAGCACCTGTTGTTAAAATATCATCTAATAATAAAACATGCTGACCTGCGAGTTTTTCAGGGTTTTCCACACGGAAAGTATGCTTCAGATTGTCTATACGCTGTTCCCTAGTTTTGTTAGTTTGTGAAGCTGTTTTATTATGCTTAATCAGCACGTTTTCTACATACGGAATTCCAGTAATCTTAGAAATACCGTCAGCTATTAATGCACATTGATTATAATTCCTAACATTTCTTTTCGATTTATGAATCGGTACTGGTACGATAAAATCAATATCTTTTAAGAAATCTGATTCCATTAGAATCTCTCCAAATTTCAATCCCAACAATTTGCCTATAAAACCTTCATTTTTATACTTCAATCTATGAATCATTTCTTGAACCAATTCCCCTTTTTGAAAATAGAACATCGACGTTCCTCTTTCAACAGCTAACCGACCCCAAAAAAATTTCTCAACTGCATTATCTGGCTCTAAATGAAAATTAGTGAAAGGCAATTCCAACATGCAATTTATACAGAAACATGAATTCTCAACTGGATGTTCCTCATCACAGGCTATGCATAACTCTGGGTAAATTGCATTAAAAAATGGAAATAATTTGCCGAACATACACGAAAGTTAGTCAATTTCGTGAAATTGTATAAAAAAACGCCTGCTCCTGGGAAGAGCAGACGCATCAAAACAAAACGAAAAACCAACTTTATTTTTATATATCTTTATACTTATATAACATCAGAAAAGCACATTTTGTTACAAACCTTTCTTTAATCTAATGTTAAATGTCTTTTCACCACCATTTCTATTGACCTTAACCTTAATAGAATCACCTACTTTCGCGAATTTCATCGCATCTTTAAGGTCATCAAAATTATTAATCTTCTTGTTGTCTAATCCTGTAATGATATCACCTTCTAGAATTCCTGAAAATTGAGCTGCGCTTCCATTAACTATTTCCGCAACGTAAAATCCGCTATTCACTTTTATATCATTTTCCTTTGCGAATTCCTCATCTATGTCATATCCAGCGACTCCAAGATTTGCTCTTTCTATATCTCCCGTTTCAATTATTTCATCTACAATCACCTTCATTAGGTTCGATGGAATTGCGAATGAATAACCGGCATAAGTACCTGTCGGTGTGGCAATCGCCGTATTAATCCCAAGTAGCTCACCTCTTTCATTCACTAAGGCACCACCTGAATTACCTGGGTTGATTGCGGCATCAGTCTGAATAAATTCTTCTATTGATTTCTGACCTTTTATAATATCAATATCTCTTCCTTTAGCACTAATTATTCCTGCGGTCACCGTAGATGTTAAATAATCAAATGGATTTCCAACTGCAAGGACCCACTCTCCTACTCTACTCTTATCCGAATCTGCTAACTTCAAAACCGGTAGTTCTCTTTCTTCTATTTTAATCACTGCTAAATCTGTACTCGGATCAGTTCCAATTTTGATGGCTTGGTATTCTCTACCATCATGAAGCGTCACCTTTATATTATCAGCAAAAGCAACCACGTGGTTATTCGTAACAATGTATCCATTATCAGCAATGATTACTCCTGAACCAGAGCCTTTCTGCCTGTAAAAACCAGATCCTCCGCCAAAAATATCTTCGAAACTAAAGAAGCCATCTAGTGGCGATCTTCTATTTTGCCTTTGTTCTTGCAGTCTTTCTTGCGCAAGTACTTCACTCTCTTCAGCAGAAATATGCACCACCACTTCCATTGATTTTTCAGAAGCTTCTACAAAATCAACTTGAGGAACGGCACTTACTAAAGAAGGTTTCATATTCACCACCTTTGCAAATGATTGCTGATCTAAATCACGATTATCTTCAGTAAATTTAATCCCGCCTAACACGACCAAACCACCTACTAATCCAGCTAAAAATATCTTTAATAAATCTTTCATCCTGTTAATTTATACATCATAAACGCCAAGGATTCCTGGTTGTTTTTATGGTAATTTTCTTTAACAATTTTTTAACTCAGAAATCTTAAGCTCGCCACCGAAGCTAATTACCATATGGAGGTATTAATCGATCAGAAATTTTCTCCAAAACAAATCTAAATCCTTTTTCATAAAAACAGCTTGTCTGTAAAACTCGTGTTGTTCATTCTCTAAAATGCTATCTAATTGATTATTAAACGTTTCAGACTTACTTCCCATTGTTTTCAAGGCAATTAAAAGCCTTAACCAATCTTTATATTCAGAAATATTACCTTCAGAATCGTCAGACTTCGACAACCATGAATTGGCTTCTGTATAATCTCCTTTGTAATAAGCTCTTACTGCACTCGTAAAGTTATCATCAGAAATATTATTTCCATTTCTAGCTATCTGTTTATTAATACCAAATTCATCAGCAATAGCACCATCATTATGACTGAGATTAATGGTTACGACAGAGACGATGAGGATCAATAAACTTGCAGCAATTCCAGCTAGGTAGAATATTCTTTTTCTCTTTGGTTCAGATTGCTCAGCATCTAACCCATTCAGAAATGCTCTAGTACTATTAGAAATTTCTAATTCAAAAGCAGCCTCGCTTACTTTATCAGCTATGGATTCTTTATCTTCTTGATTCAGCATTATAATAATTTGGTATCAACGATGTGTTCTGAAGCAACGCTTCTTTTAATTTCTGCTGGCAATCGTATTTCAGCTTTCTCAGACTAGCTGTTTTTTCAATTTCAAGTTCCTTCCCTATCTCCTCATAACTTACATCATTGCTCCACAATTTCAGGACGGTTTGACATTTCTTAGTCAATAAGCTTAAGATATGATTTAACTTTGTTGCTAGCTCTTTCTCAATAAATATCAACTCTGGATTTTGGTAATCAGAGAGGTCGTTATAACCTTTATCAAGCTCCACTAATTTTTTCTTCACTAATCTTCTCTTATTAGCCCAGTAATTTTTAGCCACTCCGTAGGTATAAGTAACTAAAGTTGAATGACCTTTATATTTTTCATGCCTCACGTTTTTATCAACGATTAGAATACATTCGGTAAATACTCCTTCCCCTTCATCCACTGACCCTCCATTATAAACCACGTAGTTGATTACTCGTTGTTTTAGGCCTGGTGAATGAAAGATTTGGGCCAACGCTTTCTTACGTTCGGACCCACCCATCTGTATACATTCCACTAATCTTTCATCATCTAAAAACTCCTTACCCATATATTAGTGTAAACTTTTGCAATTTTGTTACCGAAATATAACCATTCCACATGAAATAATTGGTTAAGCACTTCCGTTTTAACCGAGTGAAGCTGAAAAATATACTAATAATAGCATGTTGTTTTGTGTCTACGCTAAGTAATGCACAGAAAGGATGGGAGTTAGGCCCATGGATCGGAATAAGTAATTATTTCGGTGATCTTAATACTAATTTCGATTTTACCGAAATAGGTCCCGCCGCTGGTGTTATAGCCAGATACAACTGGAATAATCGGATTAACTCTAAGATGGGCCTGAATTATACTTTTCTTTATGGCGATGATCAAGATTCCCCAAATTCATTCGAGAATAGAAGAAACTTAAGTTTTAGGACTGATCTAGTTGACTTCACAGCCCAAATGGAGTTCAACTTCTTCCCCTATATTCATGGAAGTAAGGAATACTTCTTCACTCCATATTTATTAGGAGGAATTAATATCCTATATTTTAATCCACGAGCAAAGCTAGATGACGAATGGCACGCATTAAGACCTTTAGGGACAGAGGGCCAAGCCGTCGGGGAAGAATATGGAATAATCAATGGAGGGGTTGTCTTAGGTGGGGGATTCAAGTGGGATCTTAATAGAGACTGGAGTTTCAACATAGAAATTGCATTAAAAAGGTTATTTACAGATTACTTAGACGATGTCAGCGGCACCTATCCGAATGCAACTTCTCTAAGAGCTAGAAGAGGTGACATTGCAGCAGAACTTTCCGACAGAAGTGTAGGTGAAAAAATCGGAGAACTAGGAAGACAGCGAGGAAATTCTAGAGATAAAGATACTTATACCATGTTCGGTGTAGGTTTAGTTTATTACTTTGGTACAATTCCATGTCCAGAAATAGGAAATAAGTCATTATGGTAGATCAATACCAGATTAAATTAGCGTCAAGACAGCGCGGTTTTCATTTAATTACAGAAGAAGTCCTAAGACAAATTGGTCGCCTTCCCAAAGCTGGTATTCTGAACATTTTCATTAAGCACACTTCCGCAGCGATTACGATCAATGAAAATGCAGATCCTAGCGTAAGAGTAGATTTTGAAAGATATTACAATGAAATTGTAGACGAAAACCTACCTGGTTTAACGCATACGATAGAAGGTCCAGATGATATGCCTGCTCACATCAAGGCAGCACTAACCGGTTCAGATATTAATATTCCCATTACTAATGGACAGCTTAATTTAGGAACTTGGCAAGGTATCTATTTGTGTGAATTTAGGAATTATGGTGGGGCACGGACGATAATTGTGTCTGTGTATCATTAGGAAATTATTATCTTTCCACAATGCAATACGTAATAGAGGGCATCCTAATGGGACTTACCTTATCTATTTTATTAGGTCCTATCTTTATCGCACTTACTCAGAGTTCGATTGAGAAAGGTTACAAAGCAGGTCTTTCTGTAGGTTTAGGTATATGGGTTTCAGATCTCCTTTTTATTGTTTTGACTTATGAATTCGTTCACAGAATAACTCATATCATAAATGGCGAATATTTTCAATTATCAATGGGTATTTTGGGTGGAATTGTATTAATTAGCTTCGGACTTTATTCTATTTTCAGCAAATTGAAAGAGTTTTCTGCAGATGAGATTAAGGGTGTAAAAGGTTATCTAGGTCATTTCACTAAAGGCTTCCTAATCAACACTATTAATCCATTTACTTTTATATTTTGGATCTCTGTTATTTCCACTTATGTCTTAGCTAGAAATACCACTGGATGGAATAGCATAGCTTTCTTAGGCAGCATTTTAGTTGTAATCATTATTACCGATTCTTTAAAAGTTTTACTCGCTCAATTATTGCGAAAAAAACTTACAAGTACTCACATGCTATGGATTAATCGAATCGCTGGAATTGCACTTACTATTTTCGGAATTCTACTCATCGTTTGGTCTATCTAGTTCATTCTCAAATGTTAAAGTTTGTGACTTAAAGCATTCACCTAGTCTTAAGGTCAAACAAAACAATCTAGATATGGACTATTTGAATCAGCTTACTTCTTCATTATCCGATAGATTCGGAACACTTCTTCCAACCGTTTTAGGAGCAATACTTGTACTAATTATAGGATTCTTCCTTGCGAGAATCGTTAAGAAAATTGTTATTAAGCTCTTATCGAAAACTAAAATCGATGAAAAACTTAATGCTAAATTGAAAATGACAGTAAGAGCTGATCAATTTATTGCCAAACTATTCTACTACTTAGTTGTCATATATACTTTAATTATTGCACTGAATATCTTAGGTGTTACAAGTGTACTTCAGCCATTAGAGGAAATGGTTTCTAGTTTCTTAGGATATGTTCCGAACATCATTGCTGCGGGAATTATCGCTTTCGCAGGTTACATTATTAGTAAACTTGTATCTGAAGCTACCGGAGTAATTTCTGAAAGATTAGAAAGAGTTGGTGCGAAATATGGAATTAACTCCGAGTCATTCAGCTTAGCAAATTTAGTAAAGCAAGTTGTTTTCATTCTTATTTTTATTCCGATCCTTATTGTTGCATTGGATACTTTAAAAATGAATGCAATCTCTGATCCAGCAACAGAAATGCTAAGATCATTACTTTCTGCAGTTCCTAAGATTATTGCTGCGGTCATTATTCTTGTCGTATTCTATGTAATCGGTAAATATGTAGTAGGAATTCTTACAGAGCTTCTTAGGAATCTAGGAATAGAATCCATTGCTGAAAAGATGGGTTTGAAAAAAGTAATCGGTGATTATTCTGTTTCAAAAATAATCGGAAATATTGCTTTATACTTTATTCTATTCGCTGGACTTATGGCTGCTGCTGATAAGTTAGAGATGGAAAGTATTCAAATCATTTTTGGCAAAATATTCTTTATCTCAGGAAAAATATTCTTTGGTATCATTATCCTAATGGTAGGTTATTATATCTCTGGAATAGCTTATAAAGCATTGAATAGTGGAACATATAGCAACTACCTAGCGCCGGTTGCAAGATTTGCCATACTTGGAATATTCTTAGCATTTGGACTTCATACTATGGGTATAGCTCAATCTATTGTCAATTTAACATTTGGCCTTACTTTAGGTGCACTTGCAGTAGCTTTTGCTCTTTCATTTGGACTAGGAGGACAGAAAGCAGCAGGCAAGCAAATGCAAGCATTCTTTGACAATATCAATAATAAAAAAGAACTATAAACGCAAATTTTAGAGGTTAGCGGTTGCTCACATAAACATAATTAAATTGTATTTTCTAATACACAAATTAAAGTGAGTAGCCGCATTTTTTATTTTGACCAGATATTATACTTCAGAATGCACCAAATGGCTCTAAAGCCATCTCTCCAGCCTATTTTCTTGCCATCTTCATAAGAACGACCATAATATGATATTCCTACTTCATAAATCCTAATCTTAGGAATTCTCGATACTTTTGCCGTAACTTCTGGCTCAAAACCAAAGCGTCGTTCCTTTAATTGTATAGACTGTATCGTTTCTCTCTTCCACATTTTATAACACGTTTCCATATCTGTCAAATTTAGATTCGTAAACATATTAGACAAGGAAGTCAGAAATTTATTACCGATAGAATGCCAGTAAAAAAGGATTCGATGAGGCTTACCACCCATAAATCTCGAACCATACACAACATCAGCATGACCTTCAAGTATCGGTAATAGTAGCATATTAAACTCTTCCGGATCATACTCTAGATCTGCGTCTTGAATAATAACGAAATCACCAGTCACTTTACTAATTCCAGTATGTAGTGCAGCGCCTTTTCCTTTATTAATATCATGTGAAAACAAATTAATATTATGTTCAGGATGTTCCTTGATGTAAGTTTCTACCTTCGAGTACGTATCGTCAGATGAAGCATCGTTAACTACTATAATCTCTTTTGTAAGATCACCTAATAAATTGACCTTCAAAACTTTATCCAAAATCTTATGAATAGTCGGTCCCTCGTTGTAAGCAGGAATAATAATTGATAATTGCATTAGCTATTGTAAGCTTTAACTTTTGGGTTCATAACTTTAAACCACATGGGTGGAACTAAAGCCAGTAATATAGAGCCAGGATAACCATAAGGAAGTTGAGGGCTACTTTCTATATTTCTTAATATTTGATATTTTCTATTGGCATTCAAATGATGATCTGTATGCCTCGTTAATTCATAAAGAAAGATTCTACCTAACTCATGATCTGAATTCCAAGAATGACGCTCATTAACTCGTTCATATTTTCCAGATTTTAATTTCTTTCGCTGAAGACCATAATGCTCCACATAATCGATACATTCTAAAAGAGAAAAACTGATAACAGCTGCAACTAAGCAAAACAAGAATACATGTAGTCCTCCTATTAAATAGTAAGATGTAAACAATACTAATTGTGCTAACATCATCCAAATGAGCTCATTCGAATAATGAAACCGAGGCTTTCCTGCCCTTTTCATCTGGGTGAATGAAATTTCCCAAGCTTTAGTAAAGACACCAGATACTGCTGTACCCCAATATGAATAAATCGACTGTCCATATTTTGCAGTGACTGGATCATCTGGAGTTGCTACCCATTTATGATGACCGTTATTATGTTCAATAGTAAAGTGGCCATATAGGCTTGGAATCAAAAGTAATCCTGATGCAATTTTGTTCCATATTCCTGGTCGATGCCCTATTTCATGAGCCACATTAATCCCAGCCGTTGCCATAACAATTCCTAGATTTAACAATAAACCTAATTGAGTAACCCAAGAAATATCTGTCTGGATAATAGCGACTGTTTTAAAAATCAAAAAATAAACAATAGGAATATTTAAATAAATTATCCAATCAAATAAACGATTCAACTTTCTTTGTTGTTCTACTTCTGGAGAATCATTTATATGGTTAGATTTAATAAATCTTTCAGACACAGGTAGGATTACAAATGCAAGAATGACGGTACTAAAACTCCAATAGTTTAAAAATTCCAACGCTAAATAAGCTGAAAAAGGAATTAAGTAAGCTAACAAATATTTTAAGTCTCGTATCTTCACGCCTCCAAATTAATAAATAACATTCAATGAGTAATACATTTCGTTCTTTAAAGGTGCAAAAAATAGTTGAGGAAACAACCGATAGTAAGAGCATATACTTCCATATTCCAGATGATTTATCTGATGATTTCGAATACAAGGCAGGCCAATATATAACGATTAAATTAGAGATCGATGGACACGAGGAAAGACGTTCTTATTCTATCTTTACTAGTCCGATAGAAGAGGAATTCGGTGTAACTGTGAAAAGAGTAGAAGGTGGAAAAGTTTCTAATTATCTGTGTGATAACATAGAAGCAGGTTCCACTTTAGAAATAATGCATCCAGAAGGAAGATTTATTTTCGAGCCCGATGGTGATAAAAGAAGAGATCTTATATTCTTCGCTGCCGGAAGCGGAATTACACCTATATTTTCAATTATTAAGGCAGCTTTAGAGCAAGAACCTCTGAGTAAAGTTTACCTATTCTACGGAAATAAGGATTCTTCAAGTGCTATTTTCAAGGATACAATTGATGAAATTTCTAAAAAGTACGAGGACCAGTTTGAAATAGAACATATTTTCACTCGAGAAAAATCAGATAAAAAGTCATTTTCTCTTTTCAAAAAGGATAAGACTAAATCTGGAAGAATAGATGGTGGAATGACGAAGCAAATTCTTAAGGAATTAAAAGGAAGGAAATTCGAGAGACAATACTACTTATGTGGACCTGGTAATATGGTAGAGACGGTTGAAGCTGCTTTAATTAAGCATGGAACTGAGAAAAAATTTATCCATAAAGAATTGTTCGCAACAGCAGGAAAAGCGGTTTCAGGATCCGAAGCAACTACTCCAGATGGAAAGATCAACCTAGAAGTTACCTTAAATGGTGAGCATTATAATATGGTAATGGATGGAACAAAAACCATCTTAGACACACTCTTAGATAAGAAATTAGATCCTCCATATTCATGTACGAGTGGTGCATGCTCTTCTTGTATGGCAAAAGTTACAAATGGTGAAGTTGCAATGGATAGTTGTCTTGCGTTAGATGATGAAGAAGTGGAGGAAGGATATATATTGACATGTCAAGCTAGACCGCAAACTAAGGATGTAGCGATTACTTATGATATTTAATATTCATAGAAAGAATTACTAAGCAATTCACAATTCGAAAATAGCATTGTCTGCATTCTAATTAGGAAAATAGAAAATATCGAGGGCGTATCAACTCTTGTTATATTTAGTATTACAGGAGTTAATATGCCATCAAAGGAATAAAAAACTTAAGAATATTTTTATTTGTTGTAAACAAATGTTGTTTACAACTGTTATCATAGTATTCAAAAATTAAATTAATACGAATATTATGGAAGCAACAACAAAATGGGTAATAGATCCGACCCACTCGGAAGTAGGATTTAAAGTAAAGCACATGATGATTTCAACCGTAAAAGGACATTTTGAATCCTTCAATGCTACAGTAAAGTCAGATTCTGATGATTTCCAAAATGCACAGATAGCGGTATCTATTGACGTAGATTCAATAAGCACAAAGAATAAAGACAGAGATGGTCATCTTAAATCCGATGACTTTTTCAATGCTGGTGAATTCCCACAAATCGTTTTTAAATCAAAATCATTTGATGGAAATCAGTTAGTAGGAGACCTTACAATTCGAAACACAACTAAAGAAGTAACCCTAAATGTTGATTATAATGGCACCGCTGTAGACCCTTATGGAAACACAAAAGCTGGATTTGAAATATCAGGAGATATCAGCAGAAAAGAATATGGATTGAAATGGAATGTAGTTACCGAAGCTGGAAGTATCGTGGTTTCAGATAAAGTAACCTTAGTGATTGATGCCCAATTTGTAAAACAGCAATAGATTAAGCCTTCAGATCAAATAAAGGGTATTTCAATAAGTACCCTTTATTTTTTTTCCATAAATGTTTTCAATAGCTTTTTTTGTAAATCTTTGCCCACAGATAAATTATATCCTGCTTGCATATTGTCTATAGCATGCTCTACTTTACCTGTACCGGGTATAACACAAGTTACAGAAGGGTCGGCAAGAATATATTTAAGAAAAAATTGGGCCCAAGAATTAATGCTATAATCTTTACACCACTCTGGTAATTTCTTGCCTTTCGCCCACTTGAAAAGTTCTCCTCCACCAAATGGCCTATTAATAACTACTGCTGTACCATGCTCTGCTGCAACACCAAGTAATTTTTGCTCAGCATGTCTATCATTAATCGAGTAATTAAACTGAACGAAATCAGGGTTTTCTGCTTTTATAATTTGTGCTAATTGATCATGAGATCTATCGGTGTAATGTGTTATTCCCCAGTATTTAATTCTTCCTGCATCTTTCCACTCTTTCAATATTTTCACATGAATCTCCCAGTCTACAAGATTATGTATTTGCATGAGATCCATAGTCTCTCTTTTCATGAGCCGAAATGATTGATTCATTTGATCTATTCCATTCTGCCTGCCGCTAGTCCAAACTTTTGTAGCATAAAAAAAATCTTCTTGAAAATTCAGTTCGGAAGCTATGTCTCCTACGCATTCTTCTGAACTTCCATACATGGGAGAACAATCTATGAATTTGCCACCTTGTTTGTATACTTCAGTCAATACCCTTTTGAGTTCCAACCGCTTTTTGACATCATTACCCACGTCAAATGTTTGCCAAGTTCCTATACCTACAACTGGCATCATTTCCCCGCTAGATGGAATGGCTCTTTTCTCCATATCTGCAAAATCAAAATTTAATGAAGTCAGACTTAATCCAGTTGTGCTCACCAAGATGTTTTTTATAGCCCTTCTCCTTTTCATTTTTGTAATATGTTATCTTTAAATAAAAAACGACATCGTGGCATAATGTATTGAGTATTAGCCCAAAAAATTTACGAAGAGAAATTAATATTCCTTCGTAGACCTTCATATTTAGTTCGCTTCACAGGTGTGCCTTCGAAGAGATGGTTGAATACTTCTTCGGTGATTTCTTGCCAGTCAGTCTTGGTCATTTCAAGTAATTCTGCCTTGGGTTCGAATTCAGATTCGTTATGTCGCTCTGCAAATCGATTCCATGGACAGACTTCTTGACAGATATCACAGCCAAAGATCCAATCCTCCATTTGATCCTTGAATTGCAGAGGTATGTTTTCTTTTAACTCAATGGTCAAATAGGAAATACACTTACTTCCATCTACTACATAACCATTTTCTGATATCGCATCAGTAGGGCAAGCATCTATACACTTGGTACAAGTTCCACAGTAATCTTTTATCGGCTCGTCGCTGACTAAATCCAAGTCTGATATGATTTCAGAAAGAAAGTAATAAGAGCCTACCTTAGGATTAATCAACAATGTGTTTTTACCAATCCAACCCATGCCCGAGCGCTTCGCCCAGTCTCGCTCTAGAACCGGTGCTGAATCTACGAAAGCCCGGCCGTCTATTTCTCCTATCTCTTCCCTAATAAAAGCAAGTAACTGCTTCATTTTTTTCCTGACTACTTTGTGATAGTCTCTTCCATATGCATAAGTTGAAATCTTATAGGAAGATTCCAAAGGTTTCAAGTCCGTATGATAATTATACATCAAAGAAATTACAGACTTAGCTCCCGAAACTAGTTTCGTCGGATCCGTTCTAAGTTCGAAGTGATTAGCCATATAAGCCATGCCTCCATGATGATTCTTATTAAGCCAGTCTTCTAACCTTTGAGATTCTTCATCCATCTTTTCAGCCTTAGCAATTCCTACGAATGAAAAACCTAAGTCATGTGCTTTCGCTCTGATCAGATCGGTATGTTTATCTTTAGTCATCTAGAATCTGAAGCTTAGCAAATCGAAGCATGATTCTTCGCTCAGGACTATCTAACTGGCTAAAGTGGATACTTGCTACTTTATTATCTCTTTCTCCATCGATAGCCTTCACAACTCCCTCACCAAATTTCAAGTGCATTACTTTCATCCCTTCCTTAATCGTGTGATTAGGACTTGGCTTAAAAGTGGATGGATCGATTGCAAGCATCGCTTCAGTCTTAGGGGAAAGCTTCTTAAAGTTTCCTAATAACTTAGGCGTTCCAAAACCTTCATGACTATGCTCATTATTGTGAGTAGGCATTGCGGAATCTACATTTTCCGCAGAAATTTCTTCAAGGAAACGCGATGGATCATTGAAACGCATATTTCCGTACTGATATCTACTATTCGCATAACTTAAGGTTAAGTATTGCTCCGCTCTCGTGATGGCCACATAAAACAACCTTCGTTCCTCATCTATTTGCTTAGGATCAGACATCGACATAAAAGATGGAAAGAGATTCTCTTCCATTCCTACGACGAATACTGATTTAAACTCAAGTCCTTTCGCAGCGTGTGCAGACATTAGAGTAACAAAATCTTCACTCTCCTCTTCCTTGTCAAAGTCCGTTATTAGAGCAATACTTTGAAGGTAAGTAGCGATACTTTTATCTACAACCGCTTCCTCCCCTTCTGGAATCTCATCGTCGTTGATAAACTCATTTATACCATCTAATAGTGCTGTTACATTTTCCATTCTTCCAGCACCTTCCATACTATCATCGCCTTTTAGCAACATCATTATCCCTGATTGCTTATAAACATGATTCGCCAGTTCATAGGCATTCATCGATTGCGCTTTCGCTCTGAAACTTTGTATAAGCAATAAGAAATCACTCATTAATTTATTCGCACGACCGGTAAGTTTGATCTGAGGAATTGCTTCATACATGGAGATTTCATGCTCGTCAGCAAATTCAGCCAGCTTGTCTACAGTGGTTTTCCCTATTCCTCTTTTCGGATAATTGATTACTCTTTTTAGGGCTTCGTTGTCTTTTTCATTAACAGAAAGTCTTAGATAGGCGATCATGTCTTTGATTTCCTTTCTCTGATAAAAAGATAGACCTCCGTAGATTTTATATGGAATATTCTGACGTCTTAAATGCTCCTCGAAAACCCTAGATTGCGCATTCGTACGATATAGTATGGAAATTTCTGAGTTAGAAAGATTGTATCTGTTTTTTTGTTCAATAATGCCATCAGATACTCGCCTTCCTTCTTCATTATCGGTCATACATTTTACGACCTTAATTTTTTCTCCCTCATCTTTGTCCGTCCAAATTTCCTTCTTAATCTGCTTCTCATTAAAAGAAATCACTTGATTTGCAGCTTGGACTATGTGGTGAGTTGACCTGTAGTTTTGTTCCAATTTGAAAGTTCGGACATCTGGAAAGTCGTTCTCGAATTGAAGAATATTCTCAATTGTAGCACCCCGGAAAGAGTAGATCGATTGCGCATCATCACCCACAATACATACATTTTCCTTACTTCCAGGATAATGAACTAAAAGTTTTATGATCTGGTATTGTAGGTAATTGGTATCCTGAAACTCATCCACCATGACATGTTGGAAAGATTTCCTGTATCGTTCTAGTACATTATCTGGATTCTGATATAATAACCTAAACATCTGAAGTAAAAGATCATCAAAATCCATCGCACCAGACCGAAGACATTTATTAACATATTTCTGGTAAATAATGTGAATCATCGGCCTTCTGTTCATTGAATCATAAGACATTAGATCCTCATTAAGTGCGTAGGCTTTCGGCGTAATCAAATTAGACTTCGCCATTGAGATTCTAGATCGAATCGCAGCAATATTATACTGCTTTCGGTCCAAGCTCATCTGCTTGATAATTTCTGAAAGGACACTATTCGTATCATCGGTATCATAAATCGTGAAATCATTCGGATATCCGATGCGGTGTGCATCTTTACGAAGCATTCTTGCAAAAATAGAGTGAAAAGTTCCTGCCCATACTCTTTGTGCTTTCTCTCCGACCACTTTACTGATCCGCTCTTTCATTTCTCTTGCGGCCTTATTCGTAAAGGTCAATATTAGAATTTCCCAAGGTATCACACCTGATTCTATCAAGTGCGCAATTCGGTATGTTAGCACTCTTGTCTTTCCGGAACCAGGACCAGCAATCACCATTACTGGGCCTTCGATAGCCGTTACGGCTTGGCGTTGAATATCATTTAGTTCGTCTAGATAAGACTGTTTGTTGGTTGTACCGGACATGTGCAATTAGCTTTGTAAAACTTGACACGCTAAGGTACAAATGTATCTAGATATACTGGAAGAGCTTGTTCAGAATTTAGAAATTTACTTTGTTTTACTGGAAAACTTATAGTTTCTCATCCAGATTCTTTATCGATCTCCGCTCCATAGCTTCTCCAATCCACAAACACACTTATATTCTTTACTTTAAACTTAATTCCTTAAATTTAAACAAAACCAAATTCTATGAAAACCCTATTTATAGTCCTTTGTATTAGTTTATATTCTATCTCCTTAATCTCTCAGGATTGCGATCCTGGTGAAGAACCAGATCCACCCTTTGGCTGTGAAGAATGCGCTCCTGGTACCGCTTCACTTAATGGAGACGCCTGTATACCTTGTGACGTGGGTTATTTTCAAAATGAATACGCCCAAGATATATGTCTTTTATGCCCAGTAGGAAAATATCAAGATCAGACTGGACAAACTATCTGTAAAGACTGTCCTTTGGGTACCTTTACTTCCCAAGAAGGTTCTCCTTTATGCTTAGAATGTCCAGCTGGATTCTTTCAAGACGTGAAGGGACAGACTTCCTGTAAGGCTTGTCCTCCAGGAACATATCAACCTGACCCCGGACAATCCTCTTGCATACCCTGCCCTGTTGGAACATACCAAAGTCAATCAGGAGCTATTTCATGTATTCCCTGTGAAGCTGGAGAATATCAAGATCAAATAGGAGCTATTTCATGTATTCCCTGTGAGGCTGGAAAATATCAAGATCAAATAGGAGCTTCTTCTTGCATCCCTTGCCCAATTGGTTCATCTCAAGCTAATACTGGATCAGAATTTTGTGAACAATGCCCAGCTGGCACATATCAAAATCAACTTGGAAGTATCGATTGTTTAATTTGTCCTTCTAATTCAGCTTCCGATCCTGGTTCTGCATATTGTACCTTCGAAGCAAAAACAGTAGAAATAGGTCATGTGCTTAAACTCATTCCCATTGCTGCTGAACCTCTAAATCCAGAGGAAGGAATGATGTATTACGATAGTAATTCTGGGAAAATCAGGTATTATAATGGTCAAGCATGGATTACCTTGGATTAACAGATTTTTAAGAATCAAGTCCTATAATCCGACCAAAAAAATTCTCGACTTTACTTCCTGCGAAGCTATAGTTGTTTATAGAATTGAAGAGATCGAAGATGAAAGATCTATCCGCTGGTTAGCGAAAAATTAATTTCGTTACCTGATAAACAACGAAAAATCCACTAATTTATAGATGTCATCGCGGAAAGCGATAACATCAGAAGATCAGAGGCACTTAATTACCTATATTGCATTCAAGGCTGTATCTAAATCCGATTTCAAATCCGAAATATCTTCAATTCCAACACTGAGCCTAATTAACGAATCGGTCAAACCCACTTTAAGTCTTTCTTCTTTAGGAATAGACGCATGGGTCATTGTTGCTGGATGACCTATCAGCGATTCAACTCCACCTAGTGATTCTGCTAATGAAAAATAGTGCGTATTGCTTAAGACTTTATTTGCTGCTTTGATATTATTTTCAACCAAGTCAAAAGACACCATTCCTCCAAAGTGCTTCATTTGTTTCTTAGCAATTTCATGGTTAGGATGGTCTTCGAATCCAGGCCAGTAAACTTTCGAAACTTTGTCGTGACTCTTTAAGAATCGAGCAATGGATTCAGCGTTTTGGCAAGCTCTTTCTACTCGAATATGTAGTGTTTTAATTCCTCTCAAAATTAGAAAACAATCCTGTGGACCAGGTACTGCACCAGCAGCATTCTGAATGAACTTTAATTCTTCATGAATACCCTTATCGCTTGTTATAACACAGCCATGAATCACATCAGAGTGACCACCTAAGTATTTCGTAGCAGAATGCATCACCATCGTCGCTCCTAAATCCAATGGGTTCTGCAAGTATGGAGAAGCAAATGTATTATCTACACATGACCAGATCCCCTTTTCATTTGCAATACTACATATAGCCTCGATGTCTACGATGTTCAACATCGGATTAGTCGGTGTTTCTAACCAAACCAACTTAGTTTTATTCGTGATATGTGCTATTATATTACCTGCCTCTGAAAGATCTACGAAGACCATCTTAATTCCGTACTTCGAAAACAACTTCGTCATTAACCGATACGATCCGCCATAAAGATCATTCGTAGCAACTACTTCATCTCCAGGATTCAGCATTCTTAGAATCGCATCCATTGCTGCCAGACCACTGCTATAACAAACCGCGCCCACTCCATTTTCAAGCGCAGTAAGATTAGCTTCTAACGCTGCTCTAGTAGGATTCTGAGATCTTGCATATGCATATCCTTTATGCTGACCAGGTGCATCTTGTACATAGGTAGACGTCTGGAAAATAGGCGTCATAATGGCACCGGTAGAAGGGTCGGGTTCGATTCCAGCGTGTATTACTTTTGTGTTAAATCTCATTTGTGTTTCTGCATTATTGATTCTAAATAACTACTTACTAAGTTTCAAAAGTTACGCCAAAGACCTTCCGATAAACCTCCTTCCATACTTTTCTTCGTTAGGTCAATGTTTTAATGGCTTCTAGGAATCAAACATTGACCTACACAAAAAAAACTTTCTGATGTCAGAAGAGAAACTTTTCGATACGTTTCAGATTATAACAAAACGTCTTCCACCACTCCTAAAATAAATATAATTAATGTATACCTTCGCGCTTTCTAAAGTTGAGAATTATGCAAGAAAATAAAATGCTAGAATATATTAGCGACGTAATAGAAGCAATGCCAGCTGATTGGTTAAGATTAACAACCCATCGACTTGATATCTATAATGAAGAATTGGCCAAGGTTCAGTTCTTAGAGCAGTTTGAAACCTTATTCCATTCGAATAATTCTAAAACTTCAGCTCTTAGTATTTTACCTACCGCTTACGATTATATTCGTCTTGGGCATCCATTATCTTGTATTCTTGAATGGGCCATTGCTAAGCTAAATCACATCCAATCAGAAAATGTCATCAGCTTTTCATCAAGAACGATTCCTATTTTAGCTATTCTGAGAACAAATTCACTAGATAATAAAGGTACTCAGATCTATTATTCTGGAAAATTACCTACGTTTTTTGATGCTGAAGTATTAAGGGCCGTTTATGGTTATAAATTTGATCTTAAGCAGATTGAAAAAGAAGAAGACATATCTAATTTCTCTAAAGGTGACGACTCGGTCATTTTTATTTCACAAGACGATGCGTTTTCTACTATCGATCCCGATTCCATTATTGATTTCTATGTCAATATTCATGATCACTATGGCAGTATTTTAATTGTGAATGGTGAACAGAATGAAAGTTACATCTCAGACATTCAGCATGTTCGAAGAAGAGAGACCATAGCAATGACGCCAGCAGATTGCCTTTCTGCATTAAAGTTTTTAATAAAGGGCGCTTCATTTAACCGTACGGAAAATCCTAATGTTGCGAGCAACAAATCGCTAGTCCTAGATACCATATCAGCCATTACCGATACAGATACCAAGGTATTACTGGCATCTAGTGGGCTATCTATACAGTATGCGATTATGATGGGTCTCGTTCATAATGCATTAGAAAATCATAAAGGAAAAGATATCAAATTTGTCGTTCCTCCGAATTGTTATGGCGGAACTAATGACCAAGCTAGGCGGGTTGCAGCGTGCATAGATATTGTGGAAGTGGTTGACTTGCCAGTGGATGGAGACAATGATATGGTTAAAAGCATTGATACTGTTCTGAATAAGATCGCCAGTGAGAATGCGGTTCCTTATATCATTGCTGAAATCCCAACGAATCCTAGAGTTGAAGTACCGGATCTTATCAAGTTAAATGAGGCATTAAGAAAAGTTAGAAAAACTCCAAGTGGCGAAATAGCAATCGATCCCGTGTTTATATTAGATCAAACATTCTGTCCTAATGTGCACTTTCTAGGGGAAGGTGAAATTCTTTCTGCAGTCAGAACGATTTCGTATACAAGTGGGTCGAAATTTCCAAGTGGTGGCCTTTGTAATGCTGGATATTGCGTAGGCAATAAGAAGACGGAAGATTTGATGGAAAAGATTGAATTGCATCTTAGACTTTGTGATAACGAGGCTACTAATTTGCAAGTAGAAATATTAGCCAAGCAATTGCCTTCCATGAATGAAAGAATTGCGAAAGCGTATAAGAATACACGTGAATTTGTAAACTTCATTTCCGATACTTTACCGGGCGCGAAGATCAATTTTGTTTCGGAAGAATTAGCAGAACAAGGATTTACGCCATCGGTGTTTTCACTAGACCTTCCTTCGAAAGGAAGTACTGCAGAAGAAAAGGAAACTTATAAAAGAGCGTTAAATCATAAGTTGATCAATTTAATGATTACAGAAATTCCGAATGAAAGTAAGTATTGTGTAAGTTATGGTCAGCTAAAAGGTTGTTACTGGACGATACCAGCAACTTCGACACAAGGAACGACAAAGGAGGGCGACAAAGATTATATTGCTCGAGTGGCACTTTCACCAGATATGGATCTAGATCTTCATAAGAAGGTGTTCTTAGATTTCGTGAAAAGTATATAGTTAATGATGTCAACGCCTTCTTCTGATGTTAGCGCTTTGTGCGATGACATCAGTTTTCTAAGCCCATTCTCTTGATGTTAGGACTTTGCGCGATTACATCAATTTTACGAAAAGAGATCTAACATCGCTTGAAGCGCTGTCAGATCGATAGCGTACTGTCAGATCTAAATCGTGCTGTCAGATCAATTATAAAATAAAAAAGGCTGCTCGATTACTCGAACAGCCTTATTTTTTTGGTTAACTAAACTCAATTAGTTTACTGAATCTCCCAATGCTTTTCCTGCTTTGAATTTTACAACATTCTTTGCAGCAATTTTAATTGTTTTTCCAGTAGCAGGGTTTCTACCATCTCTTGCAGCTCTTTTAGAAACTGAGAATGTTCCGAATCCTACAAAAGCAGCTTTATCTCCGCTTTTTAAAGCACCTTCGATGCTATCAAATACTGCGTTTACTGCATCTGCAGCTTGCGCTTTAGAAATTCCAGCAGCACTTGCTACTGAGTTAGTTAAATCTCCCTTGTTCATGTCAACTTTTTTTAAGGTGAATAAATCTATAAGTGAGGCAAATATATATAATAATTAACCTCATACAACAATTTTATACTTTTTTTTCATCTTTAAAGCCCCGATATATGGGCTTTTTAGCAAATAAGGCACTAAATTGCTAGGGTAAAGCGTTTATTCTATGTCTATTATTGTATAAACAGATGAAAAAAATAATATTTATTCTTGGCGTATTTTTACTATTAGTCACCGCTAATACTACCTTTTCGTCATGTTCTCCTAAGGTTGGATGTGAATTAAATGAAGGAATGTCGCCTAAAACAAATAGAAAAGGAGAATTGTCTACTAAAAGAGGCAGCTCTAATCTTTTCGACAAAAAGAAAAGAAAGAAAATGGGCTATTGAGCCGCTTCTTCTCCTATTATATTCAAGCTAAGTATTAATCCAAACAAAGCTATACCTGGAAAAATGGCTAACCACCAAGCAGAAAAATTTCCTTGAGCTTCTTTTAACATTGTCCCCCAACTCACTTCATCGATCGGAATTCCTAGTCCAAGAAATGACAACGTTGATTCTACTAATATCGCCGCAGATATTGAAAATGCAATAATCACTGAAAGACTGGTAAATAATTTAGGTAGAACATGCTTCCATAAAATCCTCAAATCCGAGGCCCCATATGCTTTCGCTGCAAGAATATATTCTTGTGAAAGGACTTTAAGTGCCTCAGCTCTTACATATCTTGAAATCCCAGGCCACATCAAGAAAGCAAGTATCAGGATCAGACCGTTCACATTGAACTCTTCGAAAATACTGATGCAGGCAAGGATTAAAATTAAACTAGGTAATGCTTTCATCGATTCCACTACCCTTAAGTAGAAGCCATCTATCGGCAATACCCACTTCTTTTTCTTTTTTCTAGTCAAATATTGATAGCCTCCATTGATAATAACCACAAAAATTAAAGCGACAACTACATATATATAAGATGTATACGAACTGATCCATAAATAATAGACTAAACAAATAGCACTTAATAAGTACAAGAATCCTGATATTAAGTCAATTTTGAAAGGGTTAATCTTCGAATATGCCGCAAACAAACCCATACATAATGCTAAAATTGTAGCTAGAAGAACAGACAAAAACCCAATCTTAACAGCGATTTCCGTCCCTTTAAGTATTCCAGCAAATGTGTCCCTACCGATGATGTCCGTACCTAATAAATGTCCATTTTTTAATGGTGGCGAATAACTAACCGTCTCATCTATCGTATTATATGAATATGCTACTGGTGCTGAAATAGAAAACTTCTTCCCTAGTATTGAAAAATTATGTGCATTTTCATTTGCAATAAAAGGATGAAAAACAGCTATAAAAACATAAAAGCCCACGATCCAATATGACAATTTTCTCTTCTTCATGATATTCTAGGATCTACTGTACGATATAAAATATCCGCAATGAGAAAAGAAAGGAAGGTAAAGCAAGCAATGATCATTACCACTGGAAACACAACTGGCCAATCATAATTAAGGATCGATTTATATAAGAGTCGACCCATGCCAGGAATATTGAAAATAATTTCAATAACTAAGGAGCCACTAATTGCAGCAGGAATTGCAGAGGTGACAGAAGTAATTAGCGGAATCAAGCTAAATGGCAATACTTCTTTAAATAAGACTTCTTTTTTACTGAAACCATATGCTTTAGAAGTTGTAACAAAACCCATCTTCTTACTCTTGTCTATATTTCGCTTCGTAAGCGTACTTATAAAAGCCAAATTATGAAGGACTAACACTACAGTAGGTAGAATTAGTTGACTGCCGTATTTACTTAGCCGAAGATACCATGGGTCGCCGACATCTATAGGACTTAAGCCAACCGTAGGGAAGATATTCGTCCATGCTCCATATTCCTTAGTTGTAAAAAACACCAACAATAAAGTTGCTAACCAAAAAACAGGTATCGCGTAAATTCCAAAAAGTAAGCCCTCTAACCATCTCACCACTTTTTTACTTCTTATACTGCTAAGTAACAAACCGATTCCGATACCGAAGAAGTAACTAAATATGATACTTGTCAATACCAGAAATACAGTCCACACCATCGCCCGCTTAATCTTATAGTTCACAGGACTACCATCTGAAATAGAAAGACCGGAATTAAATAACCATTTATGATATTGATTCTGAAGACCATGCCAACGTAAAGTTGGAAGAAACAAACCTCTGTCTGAAAAAAAGTCCTTGCGCTTGGCCTGGACGTCTGCTTTACTTGCTAGTGCTTGAATATCCTTTGGAAAATGATTAGGAGCCAATGCAAAGTAAAAATACGGCAGATCTAGAAATAGTTCTTTTTTCAGCCTTGCGTATTCTTTTTCATAATTCCCTTCGAAAGTGGTATCGAAATTTAATGCTAATCGATCATCTACAGGATCTCCAGGTACAGCTTTGGACAATAAAAAAATGAGAATGGAAATAATCCATAAGCTTAAAAACGCTGCGCCAATTTTTTTTAGAATAGAGATTAACATTACAGATTAAAGATAGTTGGAAAGTTTATAATTGTGCTTTATCAGAATCATAATGTGTAATTCGAATAAAATTAATTGAAAACAACCTAGGAAACAACCAGTTTTAGCCACTGTATAATTTAGATTGTCAATGTAGGTACTTGAATTATTTTGCTTATCTGCTACAGATCAAAAATATGTTTTTAAATCACTTCTATAATACTCAATCAAATTTCTTCTTATATTCCGAGTTAATTATGGATAGAATTGAAAATTTAATGGTCGGCTTTGGAAATGCCGCGTGGGGAATGCCTTTACTTGTATTGCTAGTTGGAGGTGGATTATTTTTTAGTTTTTACATCAAATTACTACCGTATCGATACATCGGTCATGCAATCGATATCCTGAGGGGGAAGTTCGACAAGAAAGAAGATGCTGGTGACATCAGCCACTACGAAGCGCTTTCTACTGCCCTTGCTGCGACTGTAGGTATGGGAAATATTAGTGGTGTCGCCATAGCCATAACAATGGGTGGACCAGGGGCATTATTTTGGATGTGGATCAGTGCGCTAGTTGGAGTGAGCACCAAGTTTTTCACTTGTACGCTGGCCATTATGTATCGAGGAAAAGATTCAAAAGGGGAACTTCAAGGTGGTCCGATGTATTTCATAACGGAAGGACTAGGTAAAAAGTGGAAACCACTTGCTGTAGTATTTTGTATCGCAGGAATGTTCGGACCACTTCCTGTATTTAATGCGAATCAGCTGACCGCGGCATTTAATGATAGTCTGTTTATTCCTATGGGAATAGAGCAGTCCACTACAACTAATCTAATTTTTGGATTGGGATTAGCGGCTCTTGTAGCATTAGTCATATTTGGTGGAATTAAACGAATAGGTAAAGTTGCATCGAAATTAGTGCCATTCATGGTTGTTGTTTATTCTGCAGCTGTCCTATATATTATATTTTCCAATTTTACATTAATAGATGATTGTTTCGCATTGATTTTTAGTGATGCATTTTCTGGAGAAGCTGTTTCAGGTGGAGTTATCGGAGCAATCATTATAGCTGGTGTAAGAAGAGCAGCATTCTCTAATGAAGCTGGATTAGGTACGGCACCTATGGCACATGGAGCTGCTAAAACAGATGAACCAGTAAGAGAAGGACTCATCGCAATGATGGGTCCTATTATAGATACCATTATTGTATGTACGATGACTGCATTAGCGATCATAATTACGAACTCATGGCAAGACGCTTCTGAAAGTGGTATTAATATTACTTTGAATGCCTTTGACATTGGACTTCCAGGAATCGGAAAATACGTGTTGATGCTATGTATTCTAATATTCTCTTTGACTTCAATGTTTTCGCTTTCTTACTATGGATCGAAGTGTTTTAGTTTCTTATTTGGTGCGGAGTACAAAAACATCTTTAATGTGTTTTATATCTGCTCGATCATCGCAGGATCTGTCGCTTCATTGAGTGCTATTATTGGTTTTATCGATGGTATGTATGCTATCATGGCGGTGCCTACGATGTTATCTGCGATATTACTTGCACCTAAAGTGAAAGCTGCAGCGAATGATTATTTCAAAAGGATGAAGGCGGGAGGGGTACTATAGTAATATTAAATAATGGTTACAATGGGCTGATATTATTATGAGGATATAGGACTATATTTTTTTTCAAATGTAGTATTTCTTATGTCAATTTAAATCTGTCTTTTGCTTATTTTTTAAGGGTAAGGATTATTCGAGTATTTCCTTTCTGAAGTACAAATGCTTCTATAGCTTTATATACGCTCTAATTACAAATCTGTAGATATTTATTTATCTTGAATGCAAAATCAGTTTGTTATGAAATTCATCAAATTACAGATCATTACTTTTTTATTTCTATTTGCAAATCCTTTGCTTTTTGCAGGAGAAGGAATGTGGCTCCCGCTTTTACTGAAGTCTCTGAATGAAGCTGAAATGCAATCCTTGGGAATGAAAATGACTGCAGAAGATATCTATAGTGTAAACCAAGGCAGTCTTAAGGATGCAATCGTTCACTTTGGTGGTTTTTGTACTTCGGAATTAATCTCTAATGAAGGTTTACTATTAACAAATCATCATTGCGGTTATGGAGCCATTCAATCTCATACAAGTTTAGAAAATAATTTTCTAAAAGAAGGTTTCTGGGCAAAAAGCAAAGCGGAAGAAAAACCGAATCCAGGCCTATTCGCCAAGTTTATCGTAAGGATCGAAGATGTAACTGATCAGGTTCTTAAGGGTGCCAAAGACAAGATGAACGAAAAAGAATTGCAGTCGCTTACAGACAAGAATATAGATGCCATTCGAAAGTCTACAAAATTAGAAAAGCATGAAGAATTAGAAATCAAGCCCTTTTTCAAAGGCAACCAGTATTTTATGTTTGTAACCATGACTTATACCGATGTTCGATTGGTCGGCGCTCCACCTGAGAGTATAGGGAAATTCGGTGCCGATACGGACAACTGGGAATGGCCAAGACACACTGGAGATTTTTCTTTGTTTCGAATCTATGCAGGACCGGACAACATGCCAGCAGAATACAGTGAAAACAATATTCCTTACCAGCCGAAACATTTCCTACCGATATCTTTGGACGGTGTAGCAGAAGGAGACTTCACGCTTATCTTTGGTTTTCCAGGCAGGACAGATCAGTATCTGCCTGCTGTCGCTATCGAACAGACGGTCGATGTTCTCAACCCTGCAAAAATAGGAATTAGAGACAAGGCTTTGAAGATCATCGGAGCTAAGATGCGTGCGGATGAATCGGTTAAGATTAAGTATTCTTCAAAATTTGCAAGCACAGCGAACTATTGGAAAAAGTGGATCGGTGAAAGTCAAGGTTTAGTAGCTACTAATGCGGTCATGAAAAAGAGAGATCAAGAGGCTGATTTTCAAGATAAAATTTATAAGAAGAGAAAACTTAAAAAGAAGTACGGGATGCTTTTGGGAGAATTTGAGACTGCTTATAAGGATATAGAAAAATTAGCCTATTCGAGGGATTATTACAGTGAAGTAGTAGGGCGAAATATTGAAATTTTTCGAATTCAAGGACTGCTTTCACGACTGCTTAACATTTACCAAGAAAATGGTGAAGCTGGTTATGAGAATTATAAGAGGCGGCTCATTCCCTATTTTGAAAATTTCTATAAAAATTACGATGCTAACATTGATGAAGAAGTGTTCGCAGCATTGCTAGAAATGTATGTTGAAAATGTAGACAATGAATATATTCCGCCTACTATATTTAACTACGCTATGGGCTATGACGAAATAGCACAAGAGTTATATTCTAAAACCTTATTTAAGAATTCTGAAAAACTGATGGCTCTACTTTCATTACCAGCAGCAGAAGCTGCCGAGCAATTAAAAGAAGACCCTATAATGCAATTAGGCGAAGAATGGAAAGAGCTCTATGATGAGAAAGTGGCTACACCTTATAATATAAAAAAGGACAAGATTAATGCTTTGCAAAAGCAATACATGGCAGCTCTGATAGAGGCTTATCCTGATAAAACGTTCTGGCCAGATGCGAATAGTACAATGCGGGTAACATATGGTCAAGTGGCAGGATATCATCCTAAAGATGCAGTCTACTACCTACCTGTTTCTTACTTAGAAGGCGTAATGGAAAAATACAAACCTGGGGACTACGAATTTGATGTATCAGCAAAACTTATTGACCTCTTTAAGGAAAAAGATTATGGTCAATATGCAGATCAAAGTGGGAAAGTACCTGTTTGTTTCTTAGGGACTAATCATACGACAGGAGGAAATTCTGGCAGTCCTGCGATCGATGCTCATGGAAATCTAGTTGGACTTAATTTTGATAGAGTTTGGGAAGGAACGATGAGTGATCTGAATTATGACAAATCAATATGTAGAAACATTATGGTAGATATTCGGTATGTATTATTTATTGTGGATAAGTATGCTGGTGCAAGTCACCTGATAGAAGAAATGAAGCTGGTGCATCCTAAGAAATGATGTGATTAGAGGAAAGTAAACTCGGAATGCAGTGTAGCTAAAGTTGAATCTGTAACCGAGCTGTGTTTCGTGCGGTGGCTAGGATTGCAGAGTCGACTTGAGCTTCCTTGGATTTCTCCATTTCACATTCAGCTCTGCAATCCTCCCTGCCCAATAGGCTACTCTCGGCTTACAGATCTAAATGATCTGATGGTCTGATATACAGTTCAGGCTATCAGATGATCATGAACTTATAGTTTAACAATACAACTCATTTTATAACTTACTAAAGTTGAATCTGTAAGCCGGGCAGTGTTGCGGGCGATGGCTAGGATTGCAGAGTCGACTTGGGCTTCCTTGAATTTCTCCATTCCACATTCAGCTCTGCAATCCTCTCTGCCCACTAGGCTACTCTCGGCTTACAGATCTAAATGATCTGATGGTATGACATACAGTTCAGGCTATCAGATGATCATGAACTTATAGTTTAACAATACAACTCATTTTATAAATTGCTAAAGTTGAATCTGTAAGCCGAGCTGTGTTTCGTGTGGTGGCTTGGATTGCAGAGTCGACTTGGGCTTCCTTGAATTTCTCCATTCCACATTCAGCTCTGCAATCCTCCCTGCCCAATAGGCTACTCTCGGCTTACAGATCTAAATGATCTGATGGTATGACATTCAGCTCAGGCTACCAGATGATCATGAACTTATAGTTTAACAATACAACTCATTTTATAAATTGCTAAAGTTGAATCTGTAAGCCAAGCTGTGTTTCGTTAGGTGCCTAGGATTGCAGAGTCGACTTGGGCTTCCTTGAATTTCTCCATTCCACATTCAGCTCTGCAATCCTCTCTGCCAACTAGGCTACTCTCGGCTTACAGATCTAAATGATCTGATGGTCTGACATACAGTTCAGGCTATCAGATGATCATGAACTTATAGTTTAACAATACAACTCATTTTATAACTTACTAAAGTTGAATCTGTAAGCCGGGCAGTGTTGCGGGCGATGGCTAGGATTGCAGAGTCGACTTGAGCTTCCTTGGATTTCTCCATTCCACATTCAGCTCTGCAATCCTCCCTGCCCACTAGACTACTCTCGGCTCACTAAGCTAATTGATCTGACTTCCAGCCTTAGTCATAATGTTTTAGTGGTTCAGGTTTACCTAATCCTTCAAAAGGATTTCGAGAAATGTCTTTCAAAAGATCATTTATTTTCTTAAGCTTTTTCTTGTCTATCTTTTGCCAATATAAATAATCCTCCCATGACTCGTCCACAAATATATACTTCACTTTAATTATCAATTAAGTCCTTTTCAAATGACTTTTACTCTTCAGTTTGTCGATTGCTGAGTCTAATCTCAATTCATTTTTTCTAGAGTCAATCATTTTCATATAACAAAACAGTAAAATTTACCACCTAGAATAAATTCGTTCTACTTTTCCTGTTTTTTTGTTATAAATTATAGTCAAGCCTCCTACATCAGCAACTACTGTTCGACCATTAATATCTACCACACTATTTAAAAACATCTTCCTAAGATTACTAACAAAGTCTCGAGACCTAGAATAACTTAATGGATAAAGTTCTTTCACCACGTTTATTGGCATGCCAACATAAAATTGAACATTATGATTATCTACTATAATTATGGAGGCATCTAGAATTTCTGAGTTCCCCAGCTGATTTTGCTTCAGTGCTTCCTTTTGCAGAAACGATTTTCCTCGAAACAACCTCGTTTCATTAACTCCGTCATACTCATTTAGATAGGCCTCACTACGCCATTCATCCTTTATAAGCTCATAGAATTGACTAAACTCATAAACTTTATCATTGCTCCTCGTTCTATCAATTATATGAAAGTCCTCGATATTTATTAGTTCACGTAAATCTCTGTCCACTATTTCTTGCGAAAAGACATAGAATATTGTACAATTGACCAATAATAATATGAAAACAAATCTAATCAAGATTATACTTTTTATATATAACAGCTACTGCTTAAACTTATTGTTTCTTAGCAAGCTGCTCACCCTAAAGGGGCGAGATCCTATACCCTAAACAACTTTCCTACACCCCCAAAATCTAAAAGGAAATTCACTCGATCTTTGATCTCGCTCTTTATCCCTCGGAATAAATTCCAAGCTCCATTAAGATTATCTCTCTTCCTCTCGCCCTAAAGGCAAAGTTCCTGTACTAACTTAATACTCACAACTAGCACCTCAATACTGTCTCATTCACCTATACTTTTTCTTCTCTACCGGCACTTTCAACAACTTCCCTAGATTCTGAGTCTCCCCTTCGAAAACATCAAGTCCAAAAACAATGTCTTCTGCAGGCATGTCATGGTAAGTTCCGAATAATCTATCCCAGAAAGAAAACACATTTCCATAATTCGTATCGGTCTGTGGTCTTTCGAAGTGGTGATGAATTCTATGCATTCCTGGAGTAACAATCACAACTCTAATGATCTTATCCAACCAATTCGGCAACTTCATATTGGCATGATTAAATTGGGACAGCACCGCAGAAATACTCTGGTATAACATCACCATCCATATCGGCGCACCTGCAAGCAAAACCGCTAAAGTCGTAAAGACTGCTCGAAATACGGATTCTCCTGGATGATGCCTCAGTGCCGTTGTCGTATCCACTTTTTCATCTGAATGATGGATCACATGAAATTTCCACATAAACGGAATCTTGTGCTCCACCCAGTGAATCGTATATGCACCCACTAAATCCATTATCAATAAACCCACAATTAATTGCACCCATATAGGCATCGCAAATAAGTGTATGGCACCAAAATCATTAGCCGTTACCCAGTCACTCGTTTTAACGATTAGGAATGCGAATGCAAAATTGATAATAATCGTCGTTAGTGTGAAAAACAAATTGGGACCAGCGTGCTTAAATTTTTTATAGCTAAATTTAGTAATGGGAATAATTCCTTCTAAAATCCAGAAAAAAGTGATCCCTCCAACCAATATTATGGTTCTGTGCAAGGAAGGAATCGTCTCGAAATAGGTAATTATAGCATCCATACTGAAAATTTTTCTAATTTAAGTTAATATTTCTAATTTCACAGTTTACCAATTTAAATTAAAAAACATGAAAACAATAAAAGGACCAGCAATATTTTTAGCACAGTTTATGGCAGATGAGGCGCCATTCAATTCTTTGGATGGAATATGTAAGTATATGGCTGACCTAGGTTATAAAGGAATTCAGATCCCAACTTGGGACGCTAGGCTAATAGATCTTGAAAAAGCGGCGACAAGCAAAACTTATTGTGATGAACTTAAAGGTAGAATTGCAGAGCACGGGTTAGAAATAACGGAACTCGCTTCCCACCTTCAAGGACAGTTGGTTGCTGTGAATCCAGCATACGATGACTTGTTTAATGCTTTTGCTCCAGCAGAAGTGCACGGAAATCCTAAAGCGCGAACCGAATGGGCGATCCAACAAGTAAACTGGACCACTCAAGCTTCTAATAATATGGGCTTGACATCTCATCCTACATTTTCTGGTGCGTTAATATGGCAGACCATGTACCCTTGGCCACAACGTCCAGCTGGATTAGTGGAAGCGGCTTTCGAAGAACTTGCGAAAAGATGGGTTCCGATTCTAGATGTAGCGGAAGACAACGGAGTAGATCTGTGTTATGAGTTACACCCTGGTGAAGACTTGCACGATGGAATTACCTTTGAAATGTTCGTGGAAGCTTGTAAAGGTCACAAAAGAGCAAACATCAATTACGACCCTTCGCATTTCGTGTTACAGCAAATGGACTACTTAGATTTCATTGACATTTATCATGAACGCATTAAAGCCTTCCATGTTAAAGATGCAGAATACAATCCGACTGGAAGAAGCGGTGTATACGGAGGTTACCAGAACTGGGCAGATCGACCAGGAAGATTCCGTTCATTAGGTGATGGACAAGTAGATTTTGGTGCTATCTTTAGTAAATTATCCCAATATGGGTATGATGGATGGGCAGTCTTAGAATGGGAATGTTGCATAAAAGATTCAAGCCAAGGTGCGGCAGAAGGTGCGCCATTTATAGAAAATCATATCATCGAAACAGTGAAGCGCGCATTTGATGATTTCGCAGGGCAAGATGTAGATAGTAATTTATTAAATAAAATAATGGGTCTTTGAGAGTAGCAACATTAATTCTATTTCTTTTTTTAGGTCAATGGGCTTTAGGGCAAGCTGATATTACCATTATCGATAAGGATACGAAAGATCCATTAATCGGGGCTAATGTCATTGCCAAATCAGAAGGAAATAGCATACAATTGATCACAGATATGGATGGCAGAATCCGTGTTGAATTAGGCTATCCGCTTGAATTAAATATAACTTACTTAGGTTATGTTCCTATGCAAGTTAAATTGGCAGAGCGTACGGAAGACTTGGTCATCCAGATGATCGTGGACGAAATGAACATTGCCGTGAACCCAATCATTATTGCGAATCCATTTCTATCGGATAATGTCTCCTTTAATAGGAAGGAATTTCAGGTTTTGCCTGGAGCATATGAAGATCCATCGCGTCTTATATTAAAAGCGCCAGGATTTTCTACATCCAATGATCAAGCCAACTCCATATTATACAAAGGGATGCCTTCTAACTTTGTTAATTGGACACTTAACGATGGACTTATCGTTAACCCGAATCATCAAAGCAACGCGGGTACTTTATCAGATATTAGCAGTCCGAATGCAGGAGGGGTCAACATGATCAGTGCTCAAGTCATCGGTTCTTATGATTTCCAAAGCGCTCCATATTCCACGCCTAGGAACAATTCCATTGCAGGAAACTCTAATGTAAATTTTTCAAATTTCAACAATTCTTACTTGAATCTAAGTTTAGTGGGATTAGAAGCAGGCTTAGGATTTGAAGGAAAGAAACTTCCAGGTTTTCAAGCGAATTATCGATATTCAACGGTAGGAATTCTTACGGGTGTATTAGGACTTGATTTTGGTGGTGAAGAGATCATATACCAAGATCTATTTACCAAGTTTGATCTGATCGATAAGGAGGATACCCAATTGAGCGGTTTCGTGATCTTGGGGAAAAGTCACAACTACAAAGATGCGCTTGCAGAAAAGGATTCCGTAAAAACATTTAAGGATATTCAAGATATTTACTTCGATTCAGAAATCATCCTGAGTGGGCTGACATTTTCTAAGAAATGGAACGGTCTGAGTTTAAAAAGTGCTTTAAATTTCTCAGCGAAAGAAGATCAATGGCGTTCAGAAATAGACGATCCTTACTTACTTAGAGGCGTTCATCTTAAACAAACGGTGACTAGTGCTTTGTTTGATTTCAATAAGAGGAACTTTCATTTTGGTGCAAACATGCATTACATCGATGATTCGCGAATCAATAGCAGACATGTGTTAACAGGCACTGATAATAACGGTGTAGGTTTTAGTAATTTCAACATCATGCCTTATGCTAATTATGAATGGCAGACAGATAAACTTTATATTTCTGGAGGGAGTGGCTTAACATTTAACAGTGTAACAAGTCATTTCAACTTAGAACCACACTTGAAAGTCATCGGGCAATTGGGTAATTCATTAGAAGCAGAAATCGGAGCCAGAAGGAATACACAAATTCTTACAGCCTCTTCCTTTTCATATGAATTTAAACCAGAAGAGATCAAAGCATTGCATTTTGAAGGTATTTTAAGATTGAAAAAGAGAAAGTATACCGTATTTATGAGTGCTTTCAGCCATCACATGAACAATATTTTGATGGAAAAAACATCGAATTATTCTCAATATACGGGATTAGATCATCCGCTGATGGGTGAGTATGACTATAGTGGAAATGCTAGATCGCAAGGCGTTTCACTAGGATTTAGTTCTATGAACCTTTGGTTGAATGGGCTTTCTTTATCAGCTAACGGAACTGTATTTAATTCCGATTATGGGCGCGATGGGAATTTCGACTTGAACAATACCTTTGATTTTGAGAACAGCTATAATGTAATTGCGAGTTATAATCGACCACTAAGAAAAGACAAAGAGTTAGTGACTAGTATTTCATATCACGTTAGAGGAGGATTGAAAGAATTTCCGATTGCTGCAGTAGCAGGATCTACTAATTTCATGACATCATATGATTTTTCAAGTGCGCCGGTGGTTCAGCTAGCAGATTACGAGCGAATTGATTTTAGGATTGTCTACAATCTTAGAAAAGGGAATTATCGGAAGTTTGCAAAAAGTATATCATTAGATATTCAGAATCTTGCGAATAAAGAAAATGATGCTTCTACAGATATAGATTTTCTGACTGGTGAAAGCTATGTACGAAAGCAACTGGGAATGATTCCAATATTGGCCTATAGAATAGAATTTTAATGGACAATGCTTAGGAAAATATCACTTTCATTGCTTGGAACAATATTTCTTTTGTTCGCCTACTTTCAATGGAATGATCCAGACAGCGTGAAATGGATTATTTATTACTTGCTCGTAGCTGGAGTTATTTTCGGAACAGCTTTTCGGATCAATAGAAAGGCATACATCTACATAATGCTCGCTGTTTCTACGATTTGGATGTTTACCTTATTACCGAATGCAATGGAGTGGGTGAATGACGGAATGCCAAGTATTGTAGATAGTATGAAGGCAAGTTCGCCTTATATTGAATTGGTTCGCGAGTTTCTAGGGCTTTTTATTTCTATTGTTGTGCTGGTGACATTGCTGGTTGTGGAGCGGAAGGGGGAAGGTAATTAGTGCTCATATAATGGGACTAACAATCAAGACGTTTTTTGAAAAAGTAAGGACTAGCTAAAGAAGTAATTTGGTCTGTCAAAGTTGAAAATGATTTAATCATAATATTAAATTTCTAAATAATATTTCAAATAAAGATCGTGTCCCTCTGAATTAAATTGTACATTTTCTACAATTCATTTTTTTAAATTGCATTTTGGATGCTTATTCTAATTCAGAAAATGAAAATTAATTTTTATGAAAAAAGTCTTACTTTTTTCAAATTATTCCTTCCAGATAACATTTATAGAAAATTAAAATCGACTATAAGATCACTAACTTATGGAATATATAAAGGGAATAATGTTTGGTGTAATATCTGCGGAACTTCATTTAAGAAATTTTTTTTAGCAGCTAATGGTAATGAGATTTGTCCTCGTTGCGGAAGCATAGGTAGGGCAAGAAGTATCTGGATGTACCTTAATTCTATTGGGCTAGACAACTATAAAACTATCCTGCATTTTTCGCCTGATTCATCTTTAATGAAAAAATTTAAAAATGTTTATAGCGGTCATTATTTATCAACTGATTATAGTAGTGAATTTGAAGCAGAAGCTAATTTAGATATTACAGACACACAATTACCTGACAATTCTTTTCAAGTTGCTATTTGCTTACATGTTTTAGAGCATATAATGGACGATCATTTGGCCTTTTTAGAATTATACAGAATTTTAACACCAGACGGGATTTGTCTTATTCAAACACCTTATAAAGAAGGCGAAATATATGAGGACAAAAATCTAGTTACTGAAAGTGAAAGACTTATTCATTTCGGGCAAAAGGATCATGTTAGAGTCTATTCTTATAATGGATTGAAAGAAAGACTTGAAGAAGTCGGATTTAAAATTGAGAAATTAACATTCTCCGAACTTGATATTAAGAAATATAAGTTGAGTAATTCTCCAATCATTATTGCTAGGAAGTAAATTAAAGATATAAATTATAATAGCATTGCCCTACTCACACCCATCCTTCTTCACCGACACCACCACATTCGGCGGCAATACCACATTTCCGTTTATTTCCACAATTGGTGCATCGAAAATCGCTGAATTCACCACATTTGAATTACCCATTACCATGATTTTCTGTCCTGCCAAAAAAGAAGCATCTATGATCGGTGTATGCGAAATCATTCTCGTTTCTACGCACGATCCCAATAAATCAATATTAAGTCCAGTGACTTGATCTAAAATCGGATATCCTTTCGCTGCTACCTCGGTCATCATCGGAGCTGAGCGATCAAAGTAAAAACTGGTGTTTGTTACATTTCCAGAAATCGCCCTCACCTTAACTTTAAGCAAATTTCGATTGTTACTCGGCCCGTTTCCCGTAGTTCCTCCTGCAAAATGGAATCGACTATTGCCTGGTACAATTTCAGACATCAAAACATCAGACCAGCCGTAAACATCCACTACCTCAAGAACTTCCAGTAATCCAGCATCATATACCATTCGAATATCTATTCCATCCACAGGTACATTTCCTGCATTTTCTATAGCTATATAAAAAGATGAAATTTCGTTTTCTGCAAGAGATATGCTTGCTGGAGTCGTCTTCAGATTGACCATAGAAACATTGTTGTTCTCACTTTGGGATTGTGTGCCAGAGCAAGCGATTTTTCCTGTATTCCCGTAATTAGATGCCAAGATAGAATAGTCCTCTATGGTTACTCCTCCGTCCGAATTCAGATCAAGATCCGCATCAAAGGAGGCATTTCCACTGAAAAAATAATATCCCGACTTCATCAAATTCAAGTCTGTATTGTTCACGCTATTCGAATTGTTAATATCGCCTGCTCGCAATTCCTTGCCTTGACTTTCCAATAATGAAAGTGAATTTGAACCTGCCGCAATGCTTAAATTGGTCACTGCCTTTCTCAAGTACCCCGTTTTACCTAAATAAAGTTTATAACTGCCCACAGGAATATTCGGAACGCTTATGTTTCCATTTGCATCTGCGGTAAAAGAACTATTTATAATTTGTTGATTAGACGCGTTGCAAAGCTGGACTAAAACTGGACCACTATGATCTGATTTTCCTTGAAGTTCCAATGTTAATTGTAATGACCCCAAGTCCTCTGCCGTCGTTATTGGAATCCCTAATGTAACTCCATCATCATAGGCGACATTCAATGTTGCACTCTTTCCTCCTTGGCTTCCATTGTGATAAACTATAATGTTTTTTGAGGTCCCAGCCTTTAAAAATGCAAAGCTAAAAGACTGGTCGGTGGAAAATTCTGCTGCATTTGTTCCCGAAATGCTTATACCTTTTAAGGCAACGCCGACATTACCATTCACCGCTGAAAGATTAAAAGCCAACGTTCCTCCAATGGGAACTTCCAAGGACGAAGGTCCCGTCAATTCGCAAGCATCAGAAGCTGAGCCACTAGGATTATCATCTCCAAAATATTCCATTTTCTTAATTCTACCTCCTCCCAATTTATCAGAACCCGAAGTCACATGAATTCCAGTCCCTGAAACGATGGCTTGTGTTCCATGTCGTTCCGTTATTAGATTGGCTTCTGTGGACCATTGACCAGTGGAAGGATCGAATGATTCTGTTGTTTTTACCGCATCATTGACCGACTGACCATTCAGGTCGGTTTGGATTTCGCCTCCCATGACATAAAGCTTTCCTCCAAGATTAGCAACTGCTGGCGCAGCTCTAGGCGTAGGAATATCTGCAACGGATGTCCACTGGGAAGTATTAAAATCATAGACATCGACTTCCGCTATCAAAGGAGCAAATGTTCCACCTGCTCCGCCCGACCTTCGTCCTCCTGCCACATAAAACTTATCTCCTATCACTTGAGCATGGAAGTGATCTCGAGTTCTAGGTGCATCTATAAGTTGTGTCCACTGCCCTGTCGCTGGATCGAATTCATCAAACCAAGACACATATCCACCATTATGACCAATGGTATTTCCACCCACGATGTAGAACTTATCATTATATACGCCAATTCCTGCAGAACCACGTCTTCTGTTCGCAGGAATTGCAGGCCCTTCTATCCATTCATCATTCGCTGGATTATACATCCAGATATTTTCTTCAGGCGCTTCATTTGGAAATCCATTATCCTTAAATGCACAAATTATCCAGATCAGTCCATTGTATTCCGTAGCCTGAAAATGGTTAAATTCTTTCGGTGCTGAATTGGAAATCGTAGACCATGTTTTGTTTCCAAAATCATAAATATCCAGGTTTTTAGGACTTTCTCGTCCACCCATCAAGTAGAATTTGTCCCCAGCCTGAACAAATGAGCATTCATGCCTCGCCGTATAATTTTCATCATCTGACTGATCATGCCATGTCTGTGCAGCAACTGCCCAGTTAAAAGTGGTCGTTGCGGGAATACTTCCATTCCTTATGACGGTAATTTCAGGATTATAAGGACTATTCGCTGCTGCATTTGTGGTTAGTGTTCCGAAAACAAGACCTGTGCTTGGTTCTATCTGAATACCATCGGGCAGTCCTGAAGCAGTAAACTGGTAAGAACCTGTTTTTCCCCCGCTAGCATAAACTGGCATATTGATCAGATCTCCACTCTCATTAGACATATTTGAAATAGGCTGAATAGCCACCGGATATCCTAAAACTTCTATTCCATAAACATTCGGATTTTCCACTTCATGTTCAAATAAGATATTTAATGTTCCATCATTGACCACAACATCATGTTCGACCATACCGCCAGTTTCATTTCCGAATCTCGCTACAGGATCAAAATTATTTTCCACTATCTGACCTTCCATACGAATATCGAAGATGCGTTCACCTACTTGATTTGTTCCTGAATACCAATTTCCCAAGTAAAGCCTTACCTTATATTCCGCATTGGTTAAATTGATGTCAAACTGCATTTCTGGGCCATCAGAATTATCCCATCTTTCCTTATTAAACAGTGACATTGGAACATAAGCTGGTAGCGAGGCATGTCTATTTGAAAAGGCTTCTCCCGCAATATTTCCAGTATTCACACTGAAATTTTGACCTACATAACTACCAGTATTAGGAATACCTTGCCATGTTGGTGTATCTGCAATATCACTTCCTCCAGGCCGAATTCTTATGATGGATGTAGGTTCTTGGTCATCTGCAACATTGACCTGAAAACTCTGCTGGACATAAAGTCCATTCTGATCTGTCGCCCGAATAATAATCGAAGCATTTTCTTCTGAATTAGGATAATCTAAGGTCAATGTATTTCCAGATACAAAAGCATTAATCGCCGAATTGGAATTGTACTGCAAATTGTAATCTAGATTTGCGTCGCCATCGTTATCATTAAAATAATTATCCAAGTTAAACTGATTATTGGGTGCGTTCACCGCAACATTAATATCTGGGAACACTTGCTCTATCGTCGGTTGTGAACCTTCTACTTTGAGGTAATCCCATGAACCTTCTAATTCCACATTACTTTGATTCGATGTCCCAATTAGTCCAACTGCCAGAGGTGTGTTCGAATTTTGAATGGCTTGAAGGATCGAGCCTTGAGCACTTATGATGCCGACAGTCTGAAACGAATTCCCTTGATCAAAAGAGTAAAGTGCTTGAACAGATCCTGTTTCTGGATTGACACTAAATTTAAAAATGACGTTATCATTCGGATCTTGAGGACGATTACCAGCAGAAATATTTAGGTCAATGGGCGTCTGGGCTACATCATTAATTTCTTGTTGGAAGCGAATTCCTGACTTTTTCAGGACTAGTTTGATGTAGTTCGACTGTGTCCCATCACCCATAAAAATTCCCAATTCACCATCCACTGGAGATGAAGTATGGTACAATTGAAGTGGAGCGTGAAAATTAAAAAGCCGACCAGAAATGATAAATCCTCCAGTAGATTGGTCCACATTCACACCATATTGGAAAGCTTTTCTTTGATTATTTGTAGAACCTAAAGCTGTTCCCGATCCCATGTGCATCGTCATTGCGCCAACTGCTCCACCTAACAAGTCATTTGGATTCGGCCCGTCACCTGGAAGGTCTATCCAGTCCAACCAATTCGGACTAGTCGCGCCATTATTCATCATTCCCGTTAAGCCAAGACCCAGATAACCTTGTAAAGTACTGTTATCAGAAAATAATTCATTAATAATGGGTAAGTTGAAAGCATCTGTTCCACCAGTTAAAAAATCACCTAACTGAAATGGATCATTGGAATCTGGGATACCATCGTTGTCATCGTCGTGATCATTCAAGTCAGAAACCAAGTTTCCACCCGCATCTTTATCGAAATCATTCGGTTGATTTCCAGGACTGCAAATTACACTTTCTATCGTCTGTGATCCTCTGTTATCTATTTCATCTTGATTCGTATATCCATCTGCATCGTTATCCCCACTTGCGGAATAACTCGGATGTCCAGGCAAGTAGCAATTAATCGCATCCGCTGGTTCTAGCACTTTAATATTTCCGTTAAAAGTAGCGACCCAAATGGTTCCTGGATGAGGATCATTATCTCCATTACAAGTCACTCCCAATGGGTTTCCTCCCAGATTTGTCTGGAAAGATTCATTGAGACTAGCAAGATTGCCGCTTCCATTTAATGCTACCCTGAACAACTTCCCTCCACTTTTTCCAGCGATTAAATTACCTTTCATTGCACCACCAAAATTGGATGCAGTATACTCATCGATACCGTTTGTATTCGTACTCCATGTCGTGACATAAATATCATTCGTGCCTTCTGGATTCGAATCTCCTGTGGATCTAAAATCTCCTTGTATGGGATCTGCCGTTGGAACTGGCGGCCAATTTGCAGGCAGGCCTTGATTAACGTTAGAAGTAGAACCTGGTGTAGAGCCATTCGGATCATAGGTATTGGTCCTGAAATAGGCAAGAGAGGAAATACTATTCACTCCGGGATTCGTATACAGTCCAGCTCCATTCGGATTCGCCCTAATCGGCGAAGGATGTCCTCCATAAAAAGACCCAAAAGTATAGGTCTGTATATTGTCTGTGACTTTTGTTAAGTGATCTCGATTATTGACTTGCTCTCCCCCAGTAGAACTTGAACTTCCTGGTTCATTACTAAGATATTGGTTCGTCACACTTCCTCCACCTTCATTCTGTGGCAATCCACCCCAGCCACCATTTGGTCCGTTATCTGTAACATAAACCCGACCGTTTTCTGTAACGACTAAGTCATATGCATTTCTATATCCCGGGGAAAAAATCTGCACTGGTCCACCAGGAACGATCATCGCTTGGTTTAGTCCGTCGTTCCCTCCGAAAGGATCATTGATATCTATTGGCGAATAATTTGCACTATTAGGATCTTCCGATGCTGCTGAACCATTCGCATGCACATTATCTCTAGTCGGATCATCTAATGTAGGAATATCATAAGGGAGGCTCATTCCTTCGAGCATTGTTAAATTTACCGATAAAATCGCTGCAGATAAGGCATATTCTGTTGTCCAAGCAAAATTATCTGATGGAGAACCTGCATTCGTATGACCTCCAGAACAAACAATTAAATAATCCGAGCCATTAATGGTGACATATTCTAGCCCGTTCGTTGCATGATTTTCTTCTGATCTAGGCAATCCTCGAACTAAATCTATTGCGACCCAAGAACCACCATTCCACATTAGTCTAGATATAATCCCAGAATTAGTATCTAAATTCAGGTCACCACTGGGACCACCAATTCTGGAATCACTTGATGTAACATAGATCACTGGATTATTTGCTGTTCCTGCTACGGTTAGTCCAGTAGCCTCTCGTATATTCACACTGTTATTAACGCTTCCATCATCATCGTGATTCGTTAGGTTTTTAACATAATTAAGTGTTTCCGAAGCAGTAACTTGATAATTGTCTTTGGCTATTCTAAGAATGGAGTAGATATTAATCTGACCATCGATATCCAATGTATACAATCGACCATCAGGTCCATATGTTAATGACGTTGCGCTATTGACAGGTGAAAATCCATTATAATCAAGATTTGATTGACTAAAATTTTGGGCGCTACAGGTATAATATACCATACACAGAAGTATGGTAAAAAGGGTACTACTTCTCACGGGTTTAGGTTCTAAGGTTTAAGGCAGTGTTAGGTCCGTGTAAATTCGCCTAAATCATTCTAATTGTCAACATTTCACCTCGATTTTCGACGATATGATAGGCAATTTACATTTGTGGAAGAGTAAAATATCTATTTACAGATCTGTATGACTTAGGTAAATGTTTTGATTTAATCTAAAAAGATGAATAAATGTGGAATTGCTAGGTTTGATGTGTTTTCTCACTAGATATAATTCTATATCAAATTTGTCTCTTTATTTTATATGAATTTAATCTAGAATCGTCAATATTATAATTTCGTCGGAGCTTTATATAATCAAAATCATCAATCGGAATTCAAATGTTCCTAAATAATACGAACTATATTTCGTAAATTTACGTTTAATGAAGATAGCATCTTTAAATATTCTTGAAAAACATCTCAAAAAGAAAAGAGGTAATAGAAAGCTTAAAAACGAAGTTGATAAACTAATAGAAATATTAAAAAGTGCAAATTGGTGAAAACCAGAAGAAATTAAAATGATTAGACCTGATGCAGATAAAGTACATTCGCAAGGTTTTTATTTTTTCAACATTTCTTTTGACAGAACAATGATTTTAATTGAATTGGAAGATGATCAAGCTACAATTATTTGATGTGGAAACCATGATGAATATGAATCTACCTTCAAAAACAATAAGAACACAATCCGTAAATGGCTTCAGGCTAAAAATTGGATATAATTATGAATAATGAATTTAACATCGATCAACTTATCAAACGAGGCGAAATTAATAATGAACTGGAACTAGAAAGAGCTTCTATGGCTGAAAGGAAATTAAGATTAATGACAAATGAATTTCCTGAAGCCAAGATAAAAAGGAAGCAGATAAGAGAACTAATTTATGCATATGAGGCCAAATATTGGACTAATAGGGACAAAATAACAGATTCGCAAGTTGATGAAAATGATGAAGCTGAAATCATTGTTCAAAATGAGAATGAATTTATAAATGCGAGAAAAAAGCTTATCATCTCCAAACTCAAAAAACTTGGATTGAATCAACAAGAGTTTGGAAGTATTCTAGGACATAACAGCAAATCATACATGTCAGAATTAATGAATGGTGTTGTTCCTTTTACTTTAAAAGATTTAATAATTATTAGCAAGCTATTGAAAATAAATTTAAGTAAACTTATCCCAACTCAAATTCCAGATGAAGACAAAACCAAGATTGTAAATTCAATCGAGAAACTAGGCAAACCTAAATTAAAAATTGATAAGAAAGAGTTTGCATTCCGTTAAAAGTGCGAAGCACAAAATAGAACATGCTCAATTTTCTTCATCTGATGTTATCACTTTCCGTAATGACATCATTATCATAAAGTATGATTTATTAAATCTTGTTTGGCGATAGCAGACAATTCAACTTCTAAGTATTCTAATAATTAACTTGGCTGGTTTTTAGTAAGTTTAACTATTCTTACCCTATATTTCATATTAAAGACATGGCGTTTCCATTGGTTTCGGTTTCAAATTATAGAACAAAAATTCCGTTGTTCTTTAGCTTAGTAAGAAAAGAAGAAATAAAACACAAATCCATCTTTTTACAAATTGGCCTTCAAAATTCTTAAAACTCGATCCATTCCTCCTTTTAATTCTCGGGTAGATACCAGATAATTACTGTTCATCAAACTAAATACATAAACCTTCCCGCTATCGCCGATTAGAAATCCACTTAAGGAATGATTATTACTGAGACTACCTGTTTTCGCATGTATAAATGGCTTTTCTGCAGCATACAAATTTCGGATCGTGCCCGTTTCACCTCCAGTAGGAAGCAATCGAAATAATCTTTCTTGATCTACTTTTTCATATATCAGCTCCAGTAAGTGTACCATGTTTCCAGGTGTCGTCATATTATACCTGGATAATCCAGATCCATCTACCCACTGAAACGGATGAGGCATTTCGGAAAGCAAATGCTCTTTTGACCAATCAATGATTTTCCTAGTATTCATTGTATCGAACAATTCTGAGCTGCAATTTAATAACAACTGTTCAGCCACAAAATTATCACTTGGATGCAGCAATAACTCGTATAAGCTGTCCACTTGTGCAGTTTTTATTTTTTCGGCTTCGCCAATGTGTTTTTGTTGATCAATCAGTGTTACCTCTTTTCCAATAAGATCTCTTAATAATTCAACAACCAATTGATCCGACGTCAAAAATGGAACATATCTATTAACATTCCCTATCTTATTCAATTTATTATAATCGTAGTTAAAGATGTTCTGTTGTTCTTCCCTGATAAATGTCGAGCGTTGAGCCTCCACATTGGGCACTAAAAGTTTTTCAAAATATGCTGGCACCACTTCTAAGTTAGAAGTTCGTAGTTTTTTTCTGAAATTCACCAGATTACCATACATTGGCAATCCACTTTTATCTGCCTGGTAGCCATAATTATAATCATCCCAAGACCAACCTGAACCAAAGTGTTTATCGTGAAAATTAGAAGTAGATAAATATATTGGCTTCTTCGTTGCTCTCAATCGTTCCGTGATAAAGTCATTCTCCTTGAGATAATGGTTCATAAAAGTAGGATCTCCAGTTCCCCAAATAATCAAAGAATCTGCACTTTCAAAAACCTTTAAACCATTGATCCGATCATCAAGAATATTAAGCGATGTATAGAATGTGAGTAACTTAGTATTAGAAGCAGGCGTAAAATATTGATCAGTTTTAATTTTTATTATATCTTCATTGGTCGAGATATCTCTTACTAGTAATCCAGTATGAGAATTTCTGAAGATAGAATCATTTGAAATTATTTGTTCTATTTTATTGATGTAATTGTTCTTATCGTTTAACTTGTGCGTGGTCTTACACGCTGAAACCATGAACAAAAGCGTTAAAAAGCTAAAAATTTTTATATACATTTTACAATCCCTATTTTAGAAGGGAAAATAGATCATAAAACTTTATAAATGAAACTTGTTTTTGGAATTCTAATTTTTTTACTAATTATCAGTTGTAATTCAAAAACTGAAGTTGCCGAATCTACCTTTTGGAAAGTATCTGATGTAACAAAGAATGAAGAGAGAATTGCAGTTCTATTAGACGAGCAACCAAAAATTCTTAATATTTTAGTGAAAGGAGAAGTAGACGCGCCATTTCAAATTATGGCTAATGGTCTTGGAGAAAGAAAAATTTACGATTTTAAAAAAGGAGCAATAGATACCACATTATCCGACTACTGGAAATCAAGTGTATGTAAGACCATATATGTGCCTAAAGGCGTAAAAACAGGAGATATTAACATTAGTGTTTTACTTTACTCGAAAGAACAATGAATAAAAAACTTATCATCATCGTCGGCGTAATCGGGTTAGCCTTGTTTGCTTATTTTATTTCAGGTAATTCTGGTGAAAAAGTAGATTTCAACGAACAAGTTCGACCGATTTTAAACAAAAATTGCTTAGGATGCCATGGAGGTGTTAAGCAACAAAGTGGGTTAAGTTTTCTGTTTATAGAAGAAGCATACGAAGCAGCAAAATCAGGGAAAAGAGCAATCGTTCCGGGCAATGCTTCTAAAAGTGAAATGATTCATCGGATTAAATCTACTGATCCGGACCTAATGATGCCTCCAAGTCAAGAGCCTTTAACACCAAAAGAGATAGAAATATTAGAAAAGTGGATAGACCAAGGCGCTAAATTTGAAACCCACTGGGCATACGTCATGCCTGAAATAGAAGAACCATTAAACATAGATGCATATGTGGAAGAAAACCTAGTAAAAAATGGACTAAGCTTTTCTGAAGAGGCATCGAAAGAAACGTTGTTAAGACGTGTCAGTATAGATCTTACAGGACTTCCTCCTACATTAGAAGAAACAGAAGCCTTTTTAAATGATACCGATCCCAATGCCTATGAAAACTTGGTAGATCGCCTACTTTCTTCTCAGCACTATGGTGAAAGATGGGCTGCCATGTGGATGGATCTTGCTCGATATGCAGATTCACAAGGTTATCAAAAAGATAGATTAAGAAAAAATATTTGGCGGTACAGAGATTGGTTGATTCATGCTTTTAATCAAGATCTGCCTTTTGATGAATTTACCATCGAGCAATTAGCCGGAGATTTATTACCAGAGCCTACAGAAGATCAAATTCTGGCTACCGCTTTTCATAGAAATACTATGACCAATGATGAAGGTGGAACAGATGATGAGGAATATAGAGTGGCTGCAGTAATAGATCGATTAAACACCACTTTCGAAGTTTGGCAAGGAACAACAATGGCTTGTGTTCAATGTCATAGTCATCCATACGATCCGATTCGCCATAAGGAATTCTACAATGCATATGCCTATTTTAACAATTCCGTCGATAGCGATCTATCTTCGGATGTACCTAAAAAAGTATTGTTTTCTCCAGCGCAAAAAGCATATCGTGCAAGTTTAAAAAAACAAATAGAATCCATAAGCGATACGCTTTCTGATGAGTATAAAGCTAAAATTAGCGAATTCGTATCCCTGAAAGCTGGAGCCGTTCCAATCATGGAAGAACTTAAGGGCGACTCAAGTCGTGTAACGCGAGTCTTCGTAAGAGGTAACTGGTTATCACATGGTGATACGGTCATTGCAGATACTCCTGATTTTCTTCCTCCTTCTGAATATTCTAAAGATCGACTTGGATTTGCTAAGTGGCTGGTAGATGGAAAAAATCCACTAACTTCTAGAGTTATTGTGAATAGATTTTGGGAACAAATCTTTGGTAATGGCTTAGTGTATACATTAGAAGATTTCGGAACACAGGGTGTAAAACCTGAAAATCAAAAATTGCTCGATTACTTAGCACTCCGATTCCAGAACGAACACGACTGGAGTTTGAAATCCTTACTGAAAGAAATAGTGCTTTCGAGAACATACAAGCAATCTTCTGTGGTCAACGATGAGCTACTCGAAAAAGATAAATACAACTACTTGCTTGCTCGCGGACCACGATATAGATTAACCGCTGAAAATATTAGAGATCAAGCGCTTGTTGCAAGTGGATTATTTAGTGATAAAGTGTATGGACCTAGTGTTAAGCCGCATCAGCCAGATGGTGTATGGAATGTAATTCGTCATGTAGATCGATGGACTACCTCTGAAAATGGAGACCAATACAGAAGAGGATTGTATACCTTCTGGAGAAGAGTAAGTCCTTATCCTTCTATGATAACATTTGACGTTCCTAGTCGAGAAGTTTGCGTTTCGAGGCGAATCAGGACGAATACGCCATTGCAAGCACTTGTTACCATGAACGATCCTGTATTTGTAGAAGCATCCGAAGCATTAGCCGAGCGAATGATGACGGAAGGTGGGACAGAATTAGAAAGCCAATTAAAATACGGTTATAAATTAGTCCTGATGAAGGAACCTGATGATAAAAGATTAGAAGAATTAGTCAAATTATACCATACTTCAGATGGCGCGATGAGTTTAGTGGCCAATGTGCTCTTAAACTTAGATGAGGTCATTATGAAGAGTTAATAAGATATAACTACAACAATAAATAGGTAAAAAAATAAGAATTTAGATCCATGAAAATATTAAATGAACTACAAGGTCGGGCTCAAAGTGCAATGAAACGAAGAGAGTTTCTAAAGAATACCTCTTTAGGATTAGGCGGAATGGCGCTGAGTGGTTTGTTAAGTAATGTTCAAGCGAAACAAGTGATGCCTAAGGCCAAAAGGGTTATATTCCTGCACATGGCTGGTGCTCCATCACAATTGGAACTTTTCGATTATAAACCATTGCTTCAGAAATTAGATGGAAAGCCTTGTCCGCCTTCTTTATTGAAAGGGAAGCGTTTTGCATTTATTCAAGGTGTTCCTGATATGCTTGGACCTCAGTTTCCTTTTAAGCAGTATGGCCAAACCGGTTCTTGGGCGTCGGATCTGCTTCCTAATTTCTCAAAGGTGGTAGATGATGTTTGTTTTCTAAAAGCGGTACATACAGAAGAATTCAACCATGCCCCAGCTCAATTGTTTATGCATACGGGCGGTCCTAGACTAGGAAGGCCTGCCATGGGAAGTTGGGTAACGTATGGATTAGGAAGCATGAATGAAAATCTACCAGGATTTGTAGTGCTTGTTTCAGGACAATCAGCTCCAAGTGGAGGGAAGAGTTTATGGGGAAGCGGGTTTCTACCTTCACACTACCAAGGTGTGGAATTGAGAAGTAAAGGTGATGCCGTACTTTATGTTAAAAATCCAGATGGCGTTTCCAGAGATCTAAGAAAAGAAGCTATTACCACGATCAATAATATCAATAAGCAAGAGTACGACGAAGTCGGTGATCCTGAAATTCTTGCAAGGATTAAGCAGTATGAGCTAGCATTTAAAATGCAAATGACGGTTCCTGAAGCAACGGATATTTCTTCTGAACCAGATTATATCCATGAATTATATGGAACAGAACCTGGGAAAATCTCATTTGCCAATAATTGTTTGCTAGCACGAAGGTTAGCAGAACGAGATGTCAGATTTATTCAGCTTTATCATAGAGGATGGGATTCCCACGGCTCTAATAATTTCGAAAGTTTGCATGGAGGATTTCTAGAAAGAGTAGAGGAAATCGATAAAGCGATGACAGGATTAATCATTGACCTAAAACAAAGAGGATTACTAGAAGATACATTAGTAGTCTGGGGTGGAGAGTTCGGAAGAACACCGATGCAAGAAAACAGAGGAGGTGTTTCAAATAAATTCAAAGGTCGAGATCACCACGGAGAAGCATTTACGATGTGGATGACCGGTGGAGGAATTAAGACAGGAATGACTTTCGGAGAAACAGATGATATTGGTTATGCTGGTATACGAGATCGAGTTCACATTCATGATCTTCAAGCAACTATCTTAAATCAACTTGGTGTAGATCATGAAAAATTGACCTATACTTTCCAAGGAAGAGATTTTAGGTTAACAGATGTTCATGGTCGAGTGGTAAAGGACATTATAGCTTAATTCGTTATTTATTTCCAGTTTTTGGTTTTTTGTGAAATGTCAATTTTTAATGGCGCACATCTGAAAGTTGATCTTTCGAAAATTCCATCACTCCATTTTTATTTTCTACAAATACATTCTTAGCTAGTGGAAACTGGTGAGCTTCTGATTCAAAAAAATGCATCATATAGCCAGCGGTATTCGGGAATATCACTAGATCATTTACTTCAGGCAATCTATCTAAACTAATTTTTCGTTTTAATAACACATCCCTTTCTAGACAGTATGCACCAGTAAAATAGACGTCCACTGGTTCCAGATTTTCTGAATTGTTGTATAAGACAATCGGGTCAAGGAGAAAGTCTGCACTTCCACTTAGCATCTGTGTCATATTCATTTCTAGACCTATGTGATGATCACCATTCTGATCTTTTTTCCTATGAATAACTTTAGCAATGGTGAAGCCCACTTGATCCAATAATGATCTACCAGGCTCGATTCGCAATTCTATGCCAGCCGCTCTTAATTGATCCGCAATTTCACCTTCCAAAATATATTGCAAGGCATTATCCTTGTTTAAATTATTATAGTACGGATAAGTCTTCAGCTTTCCTGTAACCTGACCATTGACCAATTCATAACCTAACCCATTATTTCTATAGGTCACCTCTTCAGATTTCCCAGATATTCCTTGCCTTAACCGCTTATCAAATGCTTCCCACTCTTCCTCAGACTGAAGGTAATTCATCAACAATCCTCCACCTATATCAATAAATTCCGTTCCTTCTAAATCTCTACTGAGAGCTATGCAATCCGATAAAGCCGACCTTCTCTGATCTAAATCATATCCATCCAGATGAAAGTGAAGCCCTTTATAGATGAGATTCGGATGCGATGCTAAATGCTCCGTTATAAAATCCTTGGCATCTAGAATATCTATTCCGAAACGACTATAAGCCTTGCTTCCATTAAATTTAAATCCACTCAATCGAAATCCAACATTAACCTTCTTTCCATCAGCTAATCTACTTATCGCTTGGACTTCATCCTGATTATCGATGATAATAAGCACATCATTTTTTATGGCCAATTCCAGTAACTGATCGGGCTTAACAGCAGCTGTCACTACAAGATTGTGAGAACTTACACCTTGGTCTAGGCTTTGCTTCAATTCATGATAACTGGCAGTATCAATCCCATAATTATGCTGATGAGTACCCGTCAAAAGAGATAGACACCTATTCGCCTTTCTTGCAAAGAAGGCCTTCCCTTGGATATTTAAGTTGCTGAAAACCTCATTATACTTATTGACATTCTCGTAGAATGGTTCGAGGTTATGAATATTGAGCGGTGATCCGTATTCTTCGATCGCTTCACGTAGTAAGCTAGGCTGAGACTTTAAGTTTTGGACCCAGTTGTGAAGAATCGGAGTTAATTTTGTAGTGCTCATATTCGAAATCTTTTTGTATTTCTTTAATCCAGTTGATTGCATAGTTGTTGTGATTCGTGGATAATGTATCGTTGTTATAGGTTATCCCTTCGGTAGGAATTCCATAAAAAGTGAGTTGGCTGATAACCATTCCATCCTCACTAACGCCGTGACCATCTGAGTCTAAATCTATACAACCCATGTCGTAGTCACCATTTCGTGCTGTCCTGATCAATCCTGAATTCAGCATATTCCGATAAAGTTCAGATGGATTATTCAATATGTTATTAGAAGGAATTCTAGCATCTACTAAGTAGGTAAACGAAGTGCTAGATTGACCATCATGGTTTGTTATTTTTTTACGCTCAAAATCAATGCTTGGACTTTTCGAAAAGGCAAAATCAAGTATTCCAGCTTCATATACAGCTTGAATTTTCTTATAATTTATCAATGGAGGGCCGTAACTTACTCTCTGCATTTTTCCTTTCCAGTATTGATCAAATTGTCTATGAGCAGATGGATTCAGTCCGCGGTTACTATATATTTTATTGAATGCTGTTGAGAATAATCTCCAGATCAATGATGCAACGATCTTTTCTGAAAACGAATTTCCCTCAGCGATATTTACCAGTTCATCTATCGTAAAATCACTTAGTGAAGCTGCATCAACAAACTTTCCTTTGCCTCCTTGTTGGGCAAATTCATCCTCTAATGCTGGAAGAATATCTTCTTCAAAATCCAATTGGCCCTTCCTGTTCTTAGCTATCTGGTTAAGAGATTTGCTTCGTAATCTAAAATTAGGTGGAAGTTTTGTCTCCATTCGTGGCAACATCAATTCACCTGTTCGTGAAAAAGGAATGATCGTTTTCGGTTCATTTCCTGATTTTATGTATTTCAATTTTTGCCCATCTGCTGTAAAGCGACCGTCTCTCCCTTCCGTCAATCCTAAAACAGTATCTATAAATGTTAATCCTAATCCCTTGACGATGACCACATCTTCTTTAGCAATAGATTTTAGTTTCTGCTCTGGCGGGTAGACAAAATTGATCATCTGATCAAATGTCTGCTTACAAGCATTGCAAGTATTATGACCTGAAGTAATCATAACCTGGTCGAAAGCAATGTGATCAAATTCTGCATTAGCCGTTTCTAAGAACAGCTTATCCTCTGATTTCTTGATATTAGTGACCGCATCTTTAACTTCTTGAATATTAAAACATCCCAATGACTGGATTTTTAAGTCATTATAAAGATCTAAGAGATAACGACCGATTTCGCCTCTCGAAGAAAAATGCTCTTTCGGTTCTGCAATCTGATTATAAGTTTTGCGACGATCATCCGAGATGTATAAAGAAGAATGATCGATATGGACATTTTCGTAATTCATCAATAAATACTTCGGCTGATCCAAGTTATAAACTGGACCAGTCCCGAATTGACCTGACTTATCAAACAAGTAAACATTTACCTCTTTGATATTCCTTGATAATAGGAACTTAGTGAGTTCAGCGAAGGCATATAAGCCTTTAGGCCCTAGTCCGATAATCGCTATGTTGTATTTAGATATCGATGAATTATGCTGCATGAACCATGGTTTCAACTTCTGAAGCTATATTTTCTTTCACCCAATTCTCATCATAAATGGTATCGAGGTATCTTTCCCCTCGATCACAAATTAACATCCCGCATCTACTTCCAGGTTTTATGTTGCTCGCATATCTATTGATCGCGGTATAAACTCCCCCGCTAGATCCTCCAGCGAAGATTCCTTCGTTCGTTAAAAGGTTTTGGCAACCGGAGACACAGTCATAGTCACTTACTAGAACGACTCCATCTACTTGGCTTTTATCTAATAACTGAGAAGGCTTGCTTGCTCCATGTCCAGGAATCACTCTTTTTCCAGGTTTATTACTAAAAATTACACTTCCTTTCGCGTCGACAGCGATCAGTTTTGTGTTCAAGTTTTGTTCTCGAATAAATTTGCTGCATCCCATTAAAGTGCCACAAGTACTTGTTGCAATGAAAACGTAGTCTAATTCTGCATCTAAGCCATTATGAAACTCCTTCATCGTCTGGTAATGTGCCATCGGATTCATCTTGTTCTTGTATTGATTGGGCCAATACATGTCACCAGATTCTTTAAGCAGTTTCTGAATGATATTTATTCTTGCACCCAACCATCCTGTTAATGGAGAGGGCTTTTCTACCTTAATTACTCTAGCTCCATAGGCTTTAATAATCTTAATATTCGTTTCTAACGCGAACGGATCCACTACGATTATTAGTTTCAATTTATGGTAACGGCAAAACTGAGCTATACCGATTGCCATATTTCCAGAACTAGATTCAATAATGGTTGAATTTTCATTTATTTCGCCGCTACTGAGCGCATGCTCCAATATACTTAGGCTGGTTCTATCTTTAATAGAGCCTGCAGGATTTAAAAACTCAAGCTTAGCATAGAGATTTATATCCAACATTTCGCTGGAGTTTTCAAGTTTGATTTGAGGGGTATTCCCCACTGTCGTTAGTATTCCCATGATTATTTTGTACGCTAGTTTTCGAATAAGTTTAGAAATTCAAATTTGTACTTAAGTAAGTTTAATGGGTAGATATTTGTTCGACAGGAAAATTACTTGAAACGGGAAAGGCTTTAAATTCTGGTATCTAAGTATGAAAAAAACTCATCGAAGTAAATCTGTCCTTGAAAAATTGTTGTCATCGCCGTGAAGCGCTAACATCACAAGCTGATTATATAGTATGCAAATTATATCCTACTCGAAACCTGATCTTAAACGGATTGTAAAAATCTAGTTTACTGCCATTATTTTCAATAGCCTCATCTAAAAATTTCATATGGACTGCACGGAAATCGAGATGAAAACTTCTCCTACCTTTTTGTAAACCAGTACTTATAAATAATTCATTCGCGAATGGCTCTAAAGTTACTCTACTAAATCTATGCTGAAGAAGAAAGCCTGAATTGTACATAGACTTAAAGAGTGAAAGACTGAATGTATTGTTAATTCCGACGTAATAATTCCAGTCTCCATGATTAAGAATGTTTCTCTTTATACCTAAATTCGGCTGGAGGCTGGTATTAAAATACCATCTATTCCACCATCCTTTTAGTTGTTGATTTCCAGGAAAAAAGTAAGTATAATCAATTATACGACCAGCATCATTGAATATGATCGAAGTTCCCATACCGATAGTCAGAAAGAATTTCCTTTTGAGCCTAAAATCTGCGGAAAATTGATAATAATATTCATTTAACAAAGAAATTCTTTCACTCTTAAGCCGTTCAATGATAACGGGATTGTACCTTATAAATATTCTTTTGTCAGGCTTTGTAATTGATATCCCAGCATTAAAATTTAAAGCCCTCTTCTGTCCTTGCGCTAAAATGGCTAAAGAACAAAAAAGTAATAGAAACGAGAAACTTAATTTGGTTTTCAATTGATCTTAAATTAAATACTAGAGCGAGAACATTTAAAAGCACTATAAATATAAACCTCGGAAATCTAGAAATATTGTTTTATGAGAGTATCTAATTTATGGCCAAAGACTATAAATTTAAGTCGCAAGGGATGAATTTGTTCTTGAACTAAATTTGTTCTTCGGGAAATTGATGTCATCGATGTGAAGCGCTAACAGCAGAAAGCTGTCCTTCTGAAAATTGTTGTCATCGCCGTGAAGCGCTAACATCACAAGCCTTGCTCCAAAACCAAACTGATAGGATGACTAGAGGTCATGCTATCAAATGTTTTTTCTAAGAAAAGTCCATTCCGAAATCAAAGTCGAAGTCGTTCGCAATCGGAGCATCGACACTCTCTCCTTTTTCTTGACTGTAGAAGACCTGATCAGTTAACTCTTCAGGGAATTCGTTCAGAAAGTAAGTTGGTACAGCACTTCCATCTTCAGTAACATGATCTTCTGCATATATAGAACTCGTCCTTCGGGTGATGAATAACTCATCTTTAGCTCGGGTGAGCGCCACATACAATACTCTTCGATCTTCCTCTACCTTCTCAATGTCTCCTAGTGACCAAGCCGATGGATACACTTTCGGAGAAACATTCAACACAAAACAAGTGCTTGCTTCCAGACCTTTCGCGGAGTGGACAGTGGAAATGATAACCGCATCCTCTTCCTTATTCTCCTGAATTTCAGACTTCTTCAGCGTAGGAGAATTATTGATTTTCGTAGAATTATCTAATAAGCATTCCGTAATAAACTCACTAAGATTAGAGTAATTTCTGGCTAAAAGCGTCAAAATTGGAAAATCAGGTTTCCGTTTTTTATCCCAGTCTTGAACATATTTCATTGCTAATCGTGCTTGCATCGTTCCGTAAGCTGCTTCGACCGCTTTATCTATTTTGTCCATATTCGAAGCAATGCCTTTCAGGGTTTCTATCATTTCAAATGGGCCTTTACTCCCTTCTTCTAACCACTGAATACACTCTTCTATATCTTCCTTATTAATTAACTCCTGAATGTACTTCGCTGCCGAAATTTCTCCGATCCCTTCCCAGAACGTAAGAAAACGGACCCATGCAATTTCATCCAAGTTATTATTTACTACTCGGAAAGCTGAAAAAACATCTTTTAAGTGAGCTGCTTCCATAAAACTACGGCCTCCATAGGTTTCGAAAGGAATTTTCTTCTCTATAAAAATGGCTTGCAACGAACGTGTATAATTCTGAGATCTAGAGAGAATAAGGTGATCATTGTACTCCTTGTCCTTTTCTGTAAAATTCTCAATGATCTTAGCAGCGATGAAGTATCCTTCTTCCCATTCATTCGGAACATTAATTATTTTTGGTTTAATACCACTGCCTCGTACCGCTGATAATCGTTTTTCATAATTCAAGGTAGACTTGTCCAATAACCAGTTCGAAACATCGAGTATCTCAGACGTAGATCTATAATTCTCCTCCAGCCTGAAGACCTCAGCATCCTTCACATTCTTCTTGAAATTATGAATATTTTTGAAATCTGCACCTCTGAAAGCATAGATGGATTGGGCGTCATCACCTACGCAGAACAAGTGGCAAATTTGCTGAAATGGTCTGATTAATTCCCACTGAAGTGGATTCGTATCTTGCATCTCATCGATCAACAAATGTTCGTACTTCTTTCCAATAATTTGCCTTGCTTTCGGGTCTTTATTGAGTCGATTCGCCACGACCTGGATCATGTCATCATAATCTAGATACTTCCTTTCTCGCTTTTTCATCTCGTACTTACGGAGAATCGATTCGACCAGTGGTTTTACTTCTGCTAATCTTTCTTCTAATTCATTCTCAGGTACGTCATCGAATAACTTGACGGTTAAGGTGTCTGTTAGGTTCCGCTTAGTATTCCTTGCGAAAGAGTACAGATCTACCAGTTTCCTTGGCTTTAATCTTAGTTTTTTAAAGGCTTCTTTTTGATTTCCGCACACCATTTTCATAATGGAGACTTGATCATCTTCATCTATAATGGTAAATTTTGCGGTACCGAAAACATTAGGAAAGTTATAAAGTAGCTGATTACACCAAGAATGGAAGGTAGAACCGGTCGGATTCTTACCTGATTGCTCTCCCATGGAAGCTTTCACCCTGGATACGATCTCACTTGCAGCTCTTTTGGTGAAGGTCAATATTTGAATTTTACTTGGATCAACTCCTTTGCTAATGAGATATACCGCTCTTGCGATTATGGTACGCGTCTTCCCTGTCCCTGCTCCAGCTAGAACCAGCAAATGTTTGCCTTCGAATTGTGCGGCCTTGAGTTGATTTGTGTTTAATTCTGACATTGAAATCTAAAAATACAGAGATTTTATAAGAATAATAGTCGAGCTCTAGTTAAAAGAAATTAAACCAGAATTTAGAAGTATTGTTCTTAACCTTCTAATATCATTTAGAGGCAAAGTAAAAGTGAAAATATAAATGAGTGAGTTTTTTCTATGCGAAGAATAAGGTTTTCTAATCAATACCACTATAACATTGACCTAAAAAAAACACTCCAGCAACTTAATGCTGGAGTGCTTCTATTATACCATATAAGCTTAATAATGGTATTCATAAACACATTACTTGCTATCTTGAAATACGCTTAATGCTGAATCACAATTCCTTGACCCAATATGCCTTTACCTGATATAATTTGTACTCGATAATAGCCATTTGTGAAATCAGAAGTATTAATTACAGCTCTATCTGAATTTGATACTCTTGTAAATACAAGTCTTCCTGCTTGATCAAAAATTCTAATTTTATAACTTTCATTCGCAGAAACTTCAATATTCTCTATTGTAATCTGCTGATTCGCTGGGTTAGGGAACATTGCGATGTTATGATCAGCAAATGTTTCTTCCACAGAAGTACTTGTTACAGTAAATACCTTGTCATCAAAAATGATGGTATCGTTCTGTGAATGATCCATTAAGATGTAACCTAGTTTATAATTCCCTTCGAATAACTCATCGTATTCTAACATTAGGTCGTCATTACCATTTTCAATTGTAAAAACAGCACCATCGTCTACCACAAAGAATTCTTCGTCTGTTACTTCGTTAAAGCTTTCATAAAGCAACTGAACAACATCACCAGGGACAAGCTCTAAACGCTCTTTAGGAACAATTCTTACTGAATCTCCATATACTTCTGGTACAATACTCTCTAATGTGATATTAAAATCTTCATCGTAACTATATGAGATGATAATGTCTCTCTCATTCTCTGTATCAGGGTGTAATATTGCTGGAATATGAACTCTTGTATGATATTGGAAATTACCATCTTCATCTTCTACTTCATAATCTTGAATATCAGAAATGTAAGCTGGGTATCCATTAATTCCTAACCAAGCTCCGTCCCATTTGTAAGCATAAGTTTCTGTTCCGTCATCATTAGAAACGATTGTATCAGGGAATGTAGCACCTAAGAAAATGTATTCATTAGGAAAGCCTTCGAATTCTTCTATCAGTACGATCTGAACTTGTTCTAAATCGTCATCATGAGCGATTCTAATGGCGCTAATAGAATCCCCAGTGAAATTTCTCGTTGCAGACTCCCCTTTTTTGCCTGAAAATGTAAAGTCAGGATCTGTCATTCCTGAAGGAGGAGTAATATCAGAACTCGCTAGTGGGATATAAGTATTCACAATAAAATCACTTAATGTTGAATCTACCCCGATAGGAATGTAGACACTATCTATTAGGTAATAAGTTTCTCCTTCATCTATAAGCACATTATGAGGTAAGTACATAGATATACCTGTCGCTAATGGTCTAGTGCTATCTTTCTTATTGTATACAACTGTGCTGTCTAAAGCTACCAAAACAGAATCAATTTCTGCGCTCAAGCTCGGGTCGACTTTTTTCAACATTTTCATCATATCTCCGATATCTACCATGTCTTCAGAATACTCTGGGTTCTTAATAGACTTCGAATACTCTTCCGCTTTCCCACGTGCTTTCTGTAGAGATCTTACTTTGTCTTCATCTTTGATCTTGTTAAAAAGCGTGGTAATCTTAGATTCTAGGTTAGAAATATGTGCTAGATTCATCACTCCTAAAGTCACATTAGAAGTTTCTTGATCTTCAGATTGGGCTTTGTAGCTATCTACGATGATGGTTCCAAGTTTGTCTCCTGTTAGTGCTTCTCCAGATTCCATTGCATTCACTATCGGTGTGTAATTCCAACCGTGACCAGGCTCCGTTTCTTCTGACCCTACGAAGTAATTAGCAAAATCTTTCAAGCTTGTCTGCACTTCTAATGTTGCCATAAGACAAGCATCAAATCCTAGTAATTCAAAAAGGTTACCATCCTTAATAAATTCTGAATCGCCTATTGCTTTCTTGATCGTCTGTACTTTTAAGCTTTTGCCAGATACTTCATCATTTCCGTAACCTCTGATGTCTCCTCCATGATTCCAAAAATCCATCATAAACTGATGAGCTGGGTAGTTCTCCGTCGCCCAATTAATGAATTCCGTGATATTATTAGGATCCGCCATGTCTGTATTAGAAGGAACGAAATCTAACTGAATTTGCTCTCCTGCTACAACCAAAAAGGTCTTCGGTTCTTGCCAGCCTTCTTTCATCGAACCACCTCTTAATACAATCACGTTCACATAATCAGTAAAATCAGCATCCATCATTTCTTGGATATCTGTAGATCCTGCATCAGATCCTGATTCAAGGTCTGAACCCACTAAATAAACTAGTAGCGTCCAGTCTAAGGTATCTTGTGCGGTGATCTTAGCCGTCATTCCACACAAAAACATCAATGTTAATAGTGTAAAAATTAATTTTTTCATAATTGTTATAATCTGTTTAAAATAAGTGTTGTTTTAAAAAAAATTGATTTTCCATGGTTTTGAGCCGCGAAGTTATTATTAATAAGCATCAAAGTAAATAGCAATGGGGTAGACAAGAAGGTGGACAATGATAATATGCCACGCTGAAAATTAAATAGGTGCCTATTTTAGGGATTCTTAAAGGAAAAAATACCGTGAAAAAAAAATTATAATTCTGAAATTATTCTTGAAATAACCTTTTTACGATTTTCAGATCTTGATGAATATCAAATTCAATAAAATAATGTATTTGCCATGCTTGCGTTTTCACAGCTTGTTTGCTTTGAGGGTCATCCCAGGATGGATATACCCTAAATCCTCTTTTTCCTTGCCTTTGATTCGTGGTTAAAATTTTATTTTGGATGAGTGCAGCCTTGGGAAATATAAACTGACCAATTCTTTTGTCATTAATAACACTGATAAGAATGAAATCTATCTCATCCGTATCACAATAAGGTTCTGTTTCCCCACTTACTCCTCGTTTCCAAAGGGTTACAAACTGACCAACTTTCTTCGGAGTAATCTTGGCCTTTCTATGCACCATATTCTGGTCGTTCATTCTGAACTGGCAAGCATGATACGCTTTACTTTCCTTTTCTATTTCTATATCAGAAATTTGAAAACCACAGGGAGCATATACCATTTCACTTATCCAATTCAACTCCCTATTCAATTTTTCAGATTTCTTCATGAACTGTTAAAATAGGAAATAGAATCGAAGGAGGAAACTTATAATTCTCAAAGTTAATTCGGAGGCTTGCTTATAGGGCTGCTGATGAGAGAAAACCTAACCCTATAACTTATGATCTTTTATTCCACCTTTTTCTGAGCTAAGAATTTTTCTTCTAAAGATAAAAGATGGTTCTCTAAGCTTTCAAGTTTCTCTTTTAAAGCGCTATTTTCTTCTTGTAAGATTTTTATGGCTTTAACATTTTCTTCGTCATCTTTTGTTTTTCCATTTACATTATTATCTAACTGCGTTAAACCACCTGGTGTTTTGCCATAAAAATGACCATCGAAATAGAATATCGTTCCATTGTCTTCAGCCGCACCATTAGTGTGACCAAGCTTAAGGGTTCCATTGATATATACATTATTACTTTTTACTTCCATAGCGCTGTATATTGCATTTCCGATATTAATACCCCATGAACTTGTAGTCTGATTATAAAAGGTAAAGGCTGCTGGAACACCATCTACACTATATCCATAAAATGGTTTAGAATTTAATCCTCCTTCAACATCGATATACATTCCTCCAAATGTATTGACCTTTGATGACTTAATCGTAAAGTCTGTATACTGGTTAAGCTGTGTATTCGTATTCAACATGGTCCCACCATAAAGAACAGAACCTCCGTTAACCCTAAGTGCTGTATTTGCTACTAAGTTATTCAGAACATGCGTAGTATCTGGACTTACTTTCAATTGATCACCTTCAACATATAATCCCCAAAAGTTTTCTATTCCATTATAATAATGCCAAACCTTTCCTACATTTCCAACTGCATATCCGTAAAATGGAATCGCAGCACTCGTACCTAGTGAATTAATATACATCCCCCCATATCCTTCTTTAGGTTGTGTCAATGTAAAACTTGCAGCTCCAATCTGAGGACCTGAATGATTTAAAAAAAGCTGGTCTTGGTTATTAAACTTACTAAGTCTTAATTGAGCATAAGTAACTGTCTGAAGGAATAGTAATAATGAAATGAATATGAATCTCATAATTGAAAAATATTTAAAAAATGATTAAATCCTATTCCTTAGTCGAATCTAAATCAATGAGGTTAACAAGCTTGAAAACTAAATTAATATCTTTCTATGTAAGATCAGTATTTTTCAAAAACCAAACTTTCCACTTCCCAAACCACTCGATTTCTTCTTAAGTCTAGCATTTCTTCAATATTAAAATTTCTTCGATGGATGATCTTAAGTCCGCGATCTTCTATTTTTGAAATGATCTTATCGATCGGATACCAAGTTTTCCATCCTTCCGAGCCAAGGTAATTAAATGGTGAGATGATCATGATTCTGCCTTGTGGCTTTAGGACTCTTAGTTTTTCTTCTAGCAACTTGTTGGGATCAGCGACTCGGTCCCATAGAAAACACGAGAAACAAAAATCTACTGATTGATCAGGAAGTGGTGTCATACAGGCATCACTTAATGCGAATTCAATATTCGATAAATTTTGGTTAGGAATTTCCATGTCTGCCATTCCATTCTGTAGTGCTTGAATCGCCGAATTTCCCAGTTTCTTATTTCTAAAAACTTGAGCTGCCATTTTTAACATTTGGTAGCTATAGTCGAAACCAAAGCACCTGAAATCCGGGTTATTTCGAGCGATGTTTCCCAACAAATAACCACTCCCGCATCCGAGTTCGACAATATTTTGATCATTTCCTGTAGGTAAATATTTGGAAACTTCTTCTAGCAGGACCTTTCCATAATTACCCTCATAGAAATTACGACAACTCCTTAACACATTGGGGTTATAGATCTCGTAGTTATCGGCTTTAATTTCCGCTTCCGTTTTCGGATAATAAAGCGGAATATCCTTTCGATAACCAAGAGGCGGTGGAAGTTTTAATGAAGAGTTAGACATAATTAAAATTTTATTCTACCATAATTTCATCAATAAATATAAAAGCTCCTCCGCCTTTAGGTGGGCTTCCGATATTCTGAATCATCACTTTGACATATCTAGTATTCTGACGTTCGAATGATATCTCAAAGTCCTCTATCGTAGGAAATCCATTTTCCTTAAATGGTCGCTTAAGTTCTCCGGCCTTCTTATAAATACTTCCATCCTCAGATAAAGAAACAATCATATTGATCGGATAGAATATCCCTGCTGCTTGAGTTTCCATAGCACCTATTCTAACGGCTGAAATTTCTGTTTTTTCTTCTAGGTCAATGATTATTTCTACTTCATCATCAAGCCAAGCTAGCCATTGGCCATCATGGAAATTTTTACTTCCTCTGATAATATTCCCCAATGTTAAGTCTCCTATTCCTGCATAACTTTTATTGTACTTAGGCTTATAAGACATCTTCTTGCCAAATGCTTTATGGAAGATTAAATTTTTATATAGGGTATCGCCCAATGCCACATTATCTTTAAATACTGCGGTCTTAATCAAGGTTGTTTCTTTCAGCGAAATCGGTGATGTGTATTTTAATGAACTAGCGTTCAATGGTTCATCATTAAAGGAATATCTAATTTCTGAACTTGGTATTTCATTTTTTAATGTCACCAATAGTTCTTTGCTAGTCGTGTCATATTTGCTACTGGCAGTAACCGCAAATACACTTTTCGAATAATTAATTCCCATATGGTCTAACCGTTCGAATAGAGGGTCAATTTTCTTAGAAAAATTATCCCAACTTTTCTTATCCTTCGGTGTCCATACCATTTCAGATAAGGCAGCAATTCTTGGAAAAATCATGTATTCAGATATCTGCTCATCCACAATAAACTCAGACCACAAATTGGCCTGGGCCCCTAAAACGTGTTTCTTCTGCTCAGCAGACATCGAATCTACCATAGGCTCGAAGGAATATACTCGGCTTAAAGGAACATATCCTCCGAAAGCTAATGGTTCGTAATCTGGCTCTCCTTGGTATTGATTAAAATACAAGTAATCACCGGGCGTCATCACCACATCATGTCCTTGCTCCGATGCCTCCCATCCACCTTTCGTGCCTCGCCAGCTCATAACAGTTGCTCCGGGAGCTAATCCGCCTTCTAATATCTCATCCCATCCAATTAAAATCCTGCCTTTAGAACTTAGAAACCGCTCCATTCTTTTGATGAAATAACTCTGTAATTCAGCCGTATCATCTAAACCTTCTATAGCCATTCTTTTCTGGCAATCTTTACATTTTTCCCAATTCGTTTTTGTAGCCTCATCTCCACCTACATGGATATACTTCGATGGAAAAAGCTCCATCACTTCATTCAGCACATCTTCTAGAAATTGAAATGTACTTTCTTTTCCAGGGCAATAAATATCTGTAATTGGCCACAACCCTCCTGATGGAACTCCAACTGGTATTTCTTGGCAAGAAAATTCTGGATAAGCGGCGATTGCGCTGGTCACATGGGCTGGCATTTCTATTTCAGGCATCACTGTTATACCTCGTTCTGATGCATACTGGACAATTTCCTTAATATCTTCTTGGGTATAGAATCCTCCATAAGTCCCTTTCTCACTTGGCTCATTAACCAATCGCGCATCCCAAGGTTTATCTTCTTGATCTACCCTAAATGCACCGATTTCAGTTAGTTTAGGATACTTCTTAATTTCTATTCTCCATCCTTGGTCATCTATCAAATGCAAGTGGAGCGTATTCAACTTGAAGTAGGTCATCCGATCGATGGTTTTCAGAACGTATTCTTTCTCGAAAAAATGTCTGGAAACATCCAACATAAAACCTCTCCAAGGATATTGGGGTTCATCTTTTATGGTCAGTGTCGGAAGAATAAGTTCTTTACTTTCTATGGGTAAGAGCTGCCTGATCGTCTGAATAGCATAAATAAATCCGCTAGGCTTACTAGCTTTAATACTCATCATTTCAGGAGTAATTTCCAATTCATACCCTTCATCTGCAATATCTTTCTCTATTTCAAATCGGACAAAATTATGCTTAGTAGTATCATTGGTAACTTGGTCATCACTTAATCCATTAAAGCTAGAAAGGAGTAACAAAGCTGCTTGTTTCTCAATTTCGTCGCTCGTTATAATCTTAGTATTAGAAACTAATTGGAAACTGCCATTTCTAATGGTCATTTCAGCAGGTTCTGGAATTACTGTAATTTCTTGTGGTAGTTCCGTCTTATTATCACATGCCCACAATGTAATGATCAAGAGAAGTAAGCTTAATTTTAGAACTGCATTCATTTGATAAGTTTATAGATTTTTATCTGGACTTTATAAGACCGTTAGTTATTCCACAGTGATTTCATCTAAGAATATCCAAGCTCCTCCTCCTTTTGGTGGGCTACCCAGATTTGTGATTTTGACCTTTATAAACTGAGCATTTTGTTTTTCGAAACTAATCTTGAAATGCTCTAGTGTAGAGAGCACATTATTCTTAAAAGGGCGCGATATTTCACCAACTTTATCAAATTGGCCTCCATCAGAAGAAAGAAAAACTTCAAACTTTATTGGAAAATATATGCCGGAGCCTTGATTTTCCATCGAACCGATACTTACTGAAGTCATTTCCGTACTTTCTACCATATCCATGATGATTTCTACTTCAGGAGACAGCCAAGCTAGCCATTGTTTATCGTGGAAATTTTTACTTCCACGGATGACATTAACCAGCGTTTTATTTCCAGTTCCAGAGTAGCTTTTGTGGTACCTAGGATTGTAACTTAGATTCTTGCCAAATGCTTTATGAAAATTAAATTCTTTTTCAAGAGTTCTCCCAACAGGTTTACCATTTTCGAAAACAGCCGCTTGAATAGTTGCTGACTCATTAATTAGAAAAGGCGCTGTATATTTAGTAGCCTCGGCATTCAATTCATCGTCGTTAAGTGCATACCTAATTTCGGAATTTGGGATTTCATTTTTCAGAGAAATGGTTAGCTCGTTTTTAGCTGTATCCAATTGACTATTAGAAGTCACGGCATATACACTTTTCGAATAATTAACATCCATCTTATCAAGTCGCTGGAAAAGAGGATTGATTTTTTTAGAAAAATTTGTCCAGTCGGTCTTATTCTTTGGAGACCATAACACTTCCGCTAAAGCAGGTAATCGAGGGAAAATCATATACTCAGAGATATCCTCGTCTGTAATATATTCTGACCACAAATTGGCCTGAGCGCCTAGTACATGGTTTTTCTGCTCAGCAGACATAGAGTCTACGATTGGGTCAAAATGATAAACTTTGCTCATCGTTGTATATCCTCCGAATGCAAGTGGTTCATGATCCGCTTCCCCTTGGTACATATTAAAATACATGTGAGATTCAGGAGTCATAACCACGTCGTGTCCTTGTTCAGAAGCTTCCCAGCCGCCTTTAGTTCCTCGCCAGCTCATTACTGTTGCGCCAGGTGCCAATCCTCCTTCGAGAATTTCGTCCCATCCGATAAGAATACGTCCTTTAGAGTTCAGGAATTTTTCTATTCTTTTAACGAAATAACTTTGCAGTTCTTCCGTATTATCCAGTCCTTCTTGCTTCATTCTATTCTGACAATCATCGCAAGTCTCCCAGTTAGTTTTAGTCGCTTCATCACCTCCAATGTGAATATATTTAGAAGGGAACAAATCCATTACTTCAACTAATACATCTTCTAAAAATTCAAAAGTGCCTTCCTTTCCTGCGCAGTAAATATCTGTTATAGGCCAAAGTCCGCCAGAAGGAACTGCAACTGGTGTTTCGAGGCATGAAAATTCTGGATACGAAGCAATAGCGCTGGTTACGTGAGCTGGCATTTCGATTTCTGGAATAACTGTTATTCCGTATTTCGAAGCATGTGCTACTATTTCCTTGATGTCTTCTTGCGTATAAAAACCGCCAAATGTTCCTTTTTCATTCGGGTCATTTTTAGGTCTTGCTTGCCAATGTTTATCTTCTTGATTTACTCTGAATGCACCAACTTCCGTAAGTTTCGGATATTTCTTTATTTCAATTCTCCATCCTTGGTCATCTATTAAGTGCAGATGTAAAGTGTTAAGCTTAAAGTAAGACATTCGCTCTATTGTTTTCAGGATATATTCTTTTTCGAAGAAATGTCTAGAGACATCGAGCATTAATCCTCTCCATTGAAAACGAGGTTGATCTTTAATGGTCAATGTAGGAAGGAAGTGGTTACCTCCAGATATAGGTATTAATTGACTGATGGTCTGAATTCCGTGAACAAAACCGTTGTGGTCATTTGCTTTAATGGTTATGGCGTCTGGAGTGATTTCCAGTTCATAACCTTCGGCTAAAATTTTATCATTTGTTTCAAACAGAAGGTAATTTGATTCGGGAATCTCACTTGAGAATTGGTTATCATTAAGATTGTCAATACTTGCGATCAAGAGATTTGCCGCTTGTTTCTGCATATCATTGTTGGCAACAATTTTAGTTTTAGAATCAAATTTGAAACTGCCATCACCGATGGTCATTTCTGCCGGTTCAGGAATAATAGAAATTTCTTGGAGCGTATCTCGGTTGCTTTCTTCCTCACAAGCATAAAAGGAAAAGAGGGAGATGACAGCAATAACTTTTATAATGACATTCATATATTTCGTTTTCATGTAATAGTTCGTAAATATATGTTTTATCCATTAAATCACGATTGATCTGTCAGCACCTTCTCGATCTGACAGCGCTTCTAGCGATGTTAGATCTCTTCCTAGAAACATTGATGTCATCGCGGGAAGCGATAACATTAGGAAAGTTTACTTATACAATCCTGTATTTCCTTGCTCTAAAACTGGCATGAGTTGAGCAACTAAATCCGGGTTTTCTTCAGCTATATTATTCGTTTCATTCGGATCTACTTCATGATCATACAATTCAATCTGTGGACTTGCCTCCCTAAAATATTTAGTTAATCGATATCGATCCGTCCGAAGCGTGATCCCATTCCTATAATATCCGTACGATCGATCCTTCCAACTTTCCCCACTACCATCTAACAATGAAACTAGACTTTCACCATCCGTTTCATGAGGCATTTTTAAGCCGCATAGCTCAACCAATGTTGGGTAGAAATCCACAGTGCTCACTATTTTCTCTACTGACTTAGCCTTGCTTTCTCCTGGAGCCTTAATAATAAACGCACTATTTAATGAACGTTCAAAAATCGTATGTTTTCCCCAAGAAGCATAATCTCCTAGATTCCAACCATGATCACCCCAGAGGACAACAATAGTATTATCATATAATTCTAATCGCTTTAATTCCGCCATTAACTTACCAATCTGGGCATCTACATAACTGATACTCGCAAAATAACCGTGCCTTAACTTCCTCGCATAATCATCGCTTACTTTCTTTTCGAAACTTGCTTTCTCTTCCCCTAATTGATAACTATTGAACTCGCCACTATTATTAAGACTAGCTTTATTTACATTCGTAGGGATCGTATCAAATGGTGCCAATGGCAGAGATGATTCATCATATAAATCCCAATACTTTTGTGGCGCATTAAAAGGTAAGTGCGGTTTAAAGAAACCTACGCCCATGAAGAATGGTTGATCTTGTCCAGCAACTTCTTTAAGCTTCTTCAGTGCCAAATTCGCAGTTAAGCCATCAGGATATCCATCATCCGCTACGTCTCCGTTTTCATAGGGTTTCACTTGACGTTTCATACTTTGCCTATTCTCCCCATTTGAATAAGCAAAAAAGGCATTCCACCCAGTCCCCCATTTGCCTGCATCGAATGCAAGATCACTCCAACTCTCAGGAAGCTCTCTTTGCTCACTTACAGGTTCTTCATAACCATACACATATCCATCAGCAGAATGACTAATCTTTCCTATTCCTACTGTATGATAGCCATTGTTCTTCAAGTGATGTATAAAAGTCTCCGGAAGTTGTCTTGTGGTATCATTCGATATAAACTGTACCGCAGCATTATTTCCCAAATGCTTCCTTGTCGTCGGCAACATTCCTGTCAACATTGCATACCGTGATGCTCCACAGGTTGGAATCTGGACAAAATGTTTGGTAAAAACAGTACTTTCTTTTGCGAGTTGATCGATGTTAGGAGAGTGTATATAATCTTTACCATAACAGCCAAGTTCTGGACGAAGGTCGTCGATACTGATGAATAGGACGTTAGGTTTTTGCGGGTTATGCTCTTCCTGCTTATTGTTTCCACATGAGGACAACAGGATCGGTAATAAAAGAAGTAGTAGTTTTACGTTGGTCTTGAAATTCATTTGAGCAAGATATAAAAAGGCGTTGAAAATTGAATGCTTTATAAATGAAGATCTAAGACTTTAATACAAGAACTTAGTTTTCGAAAATATAAAATGCTAATTTCCTTTAAAGAACTATTTGGGTTTGGAAGTGCGGCAAAAAAAAACCCAAAGGCTTACACCTTTGGGTCTTGGTAATAGTTGTTCGTATTGTAAAGTTGATTATTCTCGATCTAATTTGATACTAGAATTTTATTTTCAACTTGTGAGCTTTTAGCATATTGCTCAAAGCTGTTTTTATCCTTCTAATGCAGCTGCTCCACCAACGATCTCTGAAAGTTCTTTCGTAATCGCTTCTTGTCTCGCTTTGTTGTAAGATATTTTCAGATCTTTAACCAACTCTTCTGCATTTTCAGTTGCATTATCCATTGCTGTCATCCTCGCTCCATGTTCTGAAGCTGCTGTGTCCAACATGAACTTATGCATGCTTGTTCTTAATATTGTAGGAACCAATTCTTCTAATAATTCTTCTTTACTAGGCTCGAAGATGTAGTCAGCTTTCAACTCTTTACTACTATTATCTTCATGAATTGGTTCAATCTTTTCTACTGGTAAAAATTGAACTTGTTCTGCAAACTGTAAAGCTGCATTTTTAAATCTACTATAAGTTACATAGACCTTATCTAGTTCAGCAGTTTCAAATTTCTCGATTACTTCTGAAGCTAAAACAGCAACATTTTCAAAATCAAGGTCAGTAAATAGATTCAGATATTCTTTATTTAATTCAATATCCGTATATCTCTTTCTGAAATAGTCGTATCCTTTTTTACCTACAAAGATTAGACTTAAATTCCCAGCTGCTTTTACATCACTTAACTCTCCTTCGATTAACTTAATCGTTTCTTTGATGATGTTCGTATTAAAAGCACCTGCAAGACCTCTATTAGAAGTAATGACAACAACAGCAGCTTTTTCAACTGGTCTTTCTACTCCTAATTTAGTAGAAGCATCATCGCCAAGATTAGAAATAACATTCTTTAAAATAAGATCTAATCTATCAGAATACGGTCTAAGATCAGTAATTGCTTGTTGTGCACGTCTCAACTTAGCAGCAGATACCATCTTCATAGCACTAGTAATCTGCTGTGTGTTCTTTATAGATTGAATACGATCTCTTACTTCCTTTAACTGACCACTCATTTTTTAATAGTTTATGGTTCAAAGTTTATAGTTTAATGGTCTTAAGTCCAAAATGAAAGTTAAATTCAAGAATGCAACAACCATGAAAAAGTCCTGCAATCTTTAAACTTTCAACTATAAGCTTTACACTTTATTTGTATTGTGCAGCAATATCAGCAGCAATTCTTTCTGTTGTTGCAATAGCTTCATCAGATAATTTTCCTGCTTTGAAATCCGCTAATGCTTCTGCTCCATCTCTTTCCATCGCTGCTAAAAATGTAGCTTCGAACTCTCTAATCTTCTCTACAGGTACAGCTCTCATTAATCCTTTCGTTCCTAAGTAGATTATTGCAACTTGCTTTTCTACTGGTACTGGAGAGTATTGAGGTTGCTTAAGCATTTCCACATTTCTCTTACCTTTCTCGATAACTACCATCGTAGCAGCATCTAGATCAGAACCGAATTTCGCAAATGCTTCTAATTCTCTATATTGAGCCTGGTCCAACTTAAGTGTACCAGATACTTTCTTCATTGATTTAATCTGTGCATTTCCACCTACTCTTGAAACCGAGATACCTACGTTAATCGCTGGTCTTACACCTGCGTTAAATAAGTTCGACTCTAAGAAAATCTGACCATCAGTAATCGAAATTACGTTAGTTGGAATATATGCAGAAACGTCACCCGCCTGTGTTTCGATAATCGGAAGTGCTGTTAATGAACCACCACCTTTTACGATACCTGCTTCTTTTAATGACTCAGGAAGATCATTCATTCCTTGAGCAATCTCATCATTAGCGATAACCTTTGCAGCTCTCTCTAATAATCTTGAGTGAAGGTAGAATACATCACCAGGGTAAGCCTCACGTCCTGGAGGTCTTCTTAATAAAAGCGATACCTCTCTATAAGCAACTGCCTGCTTAGATAAATCATCAAAAATGATCAATGCAGGTCTTCCTGTATCTCTGTAAAATTCTCCAATAGTTGCTCCTGTAAATGGTGCATAAAACTGAAGTGGTGCAGGATCTGCAGCTGAAGCAGAAACGATTACTGTATAAGCCATTGCTCCATTATCTTCTAATACTTTAGCAACTTGTGCTACAGTAGAAGCTTTCTGACCTGATGCGACATATACACAGAAAACAGGTTCGCCTCTATCGTAGAATTCTTTTTGGTTAAGAATCGTATCAATAGCGATCGCTGTTTTACCAGTCTGTCTATCACCAATGATTAACTCTCTCTGTCCTCTTCCGATCGGAATCATGGAATCAATCGCCTTGATACCTGTCTGAAGTGGTTCAGTTACTGGTTGTCTGTAAATTACACCCGGAGCTTTTCTCTCTAATGGCATAGCATACTTCTTTCCACCGATAGGACCTTTTCCGTCTATTGGCTCACCAAGTGCATTTACCACTCTACCTACAAATTCTTCTCCTACATCAATAGAAGCAATTTTTCCAGTTCTCTTCACATTCGAACCTTCTTTAATCCCTTCACTACTTCCTAAAAGTACTACCCCTACATTGTCCTCCTCTAGGTTCAATACGATAGCTTGTACACCGTTGTCAAATTCAACAAGCTCTCCAGCTTGTGCTTTTAACAATCCATATACTCTTGCAATACCGTCACCTACTTGAAGTACTGTTCCTACTTCTTCTAATTCCGTTTGCGTTTTGAATCCTGAAAGTTGTTGCTTTAGGATTGCGGATATCTCATCGGGCTTTACATCAACCATTTGAATACTTTTTTTATATTATTAAAATGCTTTCACATATTTATTTTCAGAAAAATCTTTTTTTAGCTCATTCAACTTTCGTTGTACAGATGCATCATATAATTTATCACCTATCTTAATAACAAGACCTCCGATTATAGAAGGATCTACATTCGTAGAAAACTCGATGCTTTCATCTGTAATGTCACTTGCAATCAATTTAGTTCTAATTGCTTCAAGTGCCTGCTCTGTAAGAGGTGTGGCCGTTGTAATATGGACTTTAGAAATCCCTTTAAGCCTGTTATATTGATCTATAAATGCAGTAGCTATTTCCGGCAAATAAGCTTCTCTACCTTTCCTAAGAATGATATCAAAAAAAGACATCGTCAACTTATCAAAGTTTCCTTTAAATATCTGATCGAAAATTGCTTGTTTTTTGCTTAGAGAAACAATCGGGCTTTTTGTTAATAATAACAATTCCCTATTTTCCATCGCTTGCTTGAACGATTGAATATCTCCTAAAACTTGCTCTACATTATTTTGCTCCTTTGCTAAGTCTAATAATGACTTTGCATATCTGGAGGCTACTTTAATTACAGACATTTAGTTTAATTTAATCTCGTCTACTAACTGATTAACATATCCTACTTGTGCATTATCACCTTGAAGTTCTTTTTTCAATACTTTCTCAGCAATTTCTAATGCCATTGCTCCTACTTTATTCTTCACTTCTACGATAGCTGCATTTTTTTGATTGTCAATTTCCACCTTAGCGTTTTCAATCATTTTCTTAGCCTCTTCTCTCGCTTTATCTTTTGCCTCATTAACTATTTCTGCTTTCGTATCAGTAGCTTCTTTTAACATTTTAGCACGCTCTGTTCTAGCTTCAGCTAACAGACGCTCATTTTCAGCATTAAGATTCTGCATCTCAGCTCTTGCTTTAGCAGCTTCATCTAAAGCGCTTTGAATATCACCTTCTCTTTTTCTTAAAGCTTCTGCGATAGGTTTGAATGCAAATTTACCAATCAATACCCAGAACAAAATAAAGATTAATGTCGTCCAAAAAATTAGACCTAAGTCTGGTTTGATTACTGAAAAGTCAACTAAATAAAACATTATATATAAAATTTAATTTTTGTCAATTTGTTAATTAGGCCACTAAAACATTGACCTAAAAAAGAACGGTCTGTAAGCAACCCTTACAGGATCCGTTCCTTAATTTTTGATTGGGTTTTTCTTATCCGAAAAACGCAAGAATAATCGCGATCAACGCAGCACCCTCGATTAAGGCAGCCATTAAGATCATGTTAGATCTAATGTCACCTACAGCTTCAGGTTGTCTTGCGATTGCTTCCATTGCTTTAGATCCGATATTTCCAATACCGATTCCAGCTCCGATTACTGCCAATCCAGCTCCTATTGCAGCTAATGTTCCAGTCATAATAAACTATTTATATATTAAATTAATGGTGATGCTCTTCCACCGCCGCTCCGATATACGAAGTGGTTAGAATTGCAAACACAAAAGCTTGTATAAACGCTACTAATAATTCTATTGCCATCATAAACATGGTCAAAACTGTTGACCCAACTGCTCCTCCATATGCACCCACAGGACTTGTTCCTACGTTTCCAAATATGAAAATCAAACTTACAAATATGATAACAACGATGTGCCCTGCAGTGATATTCGCGAACAATCGCAATGTCAATGTAATAGGCTTTATAAACATACCCAAAAACTCTACGGGTGTTAATATTGTCTTAACCCAAGCTGGCACACCTGGCATCCAGAATATATGCTGCCAATAATCTTTCTTTCCACTTAAGTTAGTAACTAAGAATGCAAGTACTGCAAGAACTAATGTTACCGAAAGTGATCCTGTTACATTCGCACCTCCGAAAAATGGAATCTGACCGAATAGATTTAAGGATAGAATAAAAAAGAAAAGAGACATAATGAATGGTAAGTAACGATCCGACTTGTCTCCCAAGAATGGCTCCAAAACCTCTTCTCTCATAAATAAGAAAATCGGCTCAATAAAACCTTGAAGACCCTTAGGTGCTTTACCTTCTCTCGTTTTGTATGCTTTAGCTACTTTTAAGAAAACCCATAACATAAACAAGAAAACGATGATCATTGCTGTTACGTTCTTCGTTATAGAGAAGTCATGAAAAGAGGTGATTCCTCCTCCGAACATTCCAGCATCTAAAGTTGATTCCGCATCTGTTCTATATTCATTTCCATTGTAACAAACGTAAGTTACTTCTTTATCTTTTCCTTTATCTGTTGTTTCGTGCTTGTGCTTCAGGCCATCAAGTCTTACGGTTCCGTCAGGAAAAGAAGGATCTGTAATCCTTTTGATAGAACCTCCGTCAAGGATGTATCTATTATGAGCATTATACCCAGTTCCATGTCCTAAAGTTTCGAAATCAAACTTACTAGAAAGGAAAAAGTCCAAACCTCCATCTTTAGACCATAAGATAGCAGGAAGTGGCAATTGCAATGGACCAATGCTATATACATTCGCATCCGCAATGTGGTGAAAAGCAATTTGCTGTGCGCTGAAATTCTCAGGAGTTACTTCATGATGAAAAGTACAAACATCATGATGACCACCAGCGTGACCATTATCGTCATGAGTTTCTTCTTCATGTGTCCCATGATCATGTCCTTCATGATCAGCATGATCATGATCCTGACCGAACGAGAGTGTCGCAGCGAGCAGTAAAACTAATGTAAACAAACGTTTTATTTCCATTCCTGATAAGGTTCTGTAAAATCGCTGCAAAGGTAACTTTTCTATTTTGATTTTATTAAGCCTTTGAGAACTTTTTTTAATCTTTTGAAAATGAATGAATAAGAAGCTGAAAATGAAGTGTTTTGGTTTATTAAGGGTGCTTAATAAAATTTGGATTGCGTAATTTATTTAAATTATTAATTGGCAAGTTTCGCTAATAGCAATTTTTTATTTTTCACTAAATATTAATTTTACATAACTTACGATTGAGTATAGTAATGACTAAAGGCGACCAAAAAAGATAATTTTCTAAAAATCAACTTATTTCATCAACACAATCAAATTCTTAAGGATCAATTTAGTCCAATTTTCATATCTTGTTAAGAAATTCAGTAATCATGAAAATACTACAAACTTCTCTTGCTTTCATCATTCTATTCTTTATTTCTACAAGCCTGAAAGCGCAGATTCCATCAGGCGTTTACTTTTCAGAAAACGAAAACGAGACGCACGAGTTAAAAATAAACGACAACTATATTATTCATACTGTTTATGAATCTTCTCCTGCAAAATTCATCATGACGGCGGGTGGTTTTTATACTTTGAAAGATGGTATTATACATGTGGATTTAGAATTTGATTCTGATTTCGCAAAGGACAGTTTGACTGAATTAGATATTCCATATTCTATGAACAATGGTAAACTATTACTGAAAGCTTCATCTGAATTAGAGTTTGAGAAAAGCGAATCTCTTAGTCAAGAACTTGATGGTGAATGGCTTTTTGCAACACGTGGACCAGATACAGGACAAGAACGAAGAGGTGAAGAAAGCGCTAGAAAAACGCTGAAATTTTTAAAAGATGGCAGATTTCAATGGATTGCATACCACACTGAAACAATGAAGTTTTCAGGAAGTGGTGGCGGTACCTTTTCCTCTAAAAATGGTGTGTACGTGGAGAACATTGAGTTTTTTTCTAAGGACAATTCAAGAGTAGGAGCAGAGTTGAAATTCGATTATGAGATCAAAGGAAAAGACTGGCACCATACAGGATTGAATAGTAAGGGGCAGGAAATGTATGAGATCTGGGGGAAAAGGTGAAGTGGGTCCTAAATATTATAATACTCTGGACGCTAATTTCATGCGACTCGACGGTGGGTGATGTACGAAAAGCACTTTCTGAAGATAAGCAACCTCTTGAAATAGATTACACCAAAGATAGTCTTGCTTTTTCAGAAGCTCATCAATCAGGTTATCTAAATAACTACCAAGATTTTCTTGATTCATTTCCAACTGGCCCATATTCAGAAGAAGCTAGATTTTGGATCGGAACCATTGAAAAATCAGATTCTTTGAAACAGGTGTATGTCAATTCTAAAATCAAGATTCCGTCACGAAATTTGATGATCATAGAGGTTACCAATTCAATGGATTCTTGGAAGATCAGAGATCAAATGATTCCTAATAATGATGCTCCTGAAATTATTAAAGAATTCTTATTAAACCCTTCAAAGAAAGAAATCTATTCTAAGACTCCAAACGTTGCCATTATTTCCATTAATTTTTCTCAAACTCAATCGGAACTTGCGCATGATTACTTTATTGCTGTAAGAAAGCTTTATGAAAGTATTTACAATGATTATAGCAATTATCATTTTGGTGTTAACTATTCTCCACTCCTCCCTCATGACCGAAAAAAACTAGTCCATGAAAAGCAACCCTTCCATGTTGTTCTCAACGGGATCACTCTTCCGCCTAAACCAAAGTCACCTCCACGACCTGTTATCAATTAAGCACAGATTCTAGTTGTAAGAATGGAGCACGGTAAGAAGATCTCAACATCGTTTTAAAATATCTACCGTTTTTTTAGATCAATTTCTACTTGCTGAGGTTCCAAATTATATTGATGGTATACTACTCATTGATGCTTATATTAATATCATCATCGTTGTTAATCTACTTTTTTCCATTGATGTCATCGCGGAAAGCGATAACATCAGGTGAAAGTATTAACAGCTGGTGAGTTTTCGAAAGTCCGTATAATATCTTACTTTGATCACTTCTATTTCTTATAATCCAAAATTGATGAAAAACATGACTTTCCGATTAATATCCTTTCTCTTTCTGCTTCCCTTTTTAACATTTGCGCAAGACTCCGCAGAAATCAAACATTCTCTTTTCATAGCTGGGCATGATTTCACTGGAATTATCGGAGAAGAAGGTGAAGTAATTTGGCAGGCTGAAAAGGCACATGCCCGAGATGGATATGTGCTTAAAAATGGAAACATCTTAATCTGTTATGCTAATGAAGTCATAGAGTATAATAAAAAGAACAAGATCGTTTTCAACTATGAACGTGCAGAAAAGAGTATGGAACTGGGCACGGCGGTGAGGCTAAAAAATGGCAACACTTTAATCACTGAATCTGGGAAGAATCCAAGACTTTTAGAAGTTAGTAAAAAAGGAGAAATCGTCAAAAATGTTCCACTTCAGCCCGAAACCGATAATACTCATATGCAGACCCGAATGGCACGTAAGCTTAAGAACGGCAACTATCTTGTTCCCCACTTACTTGCATTCAAGGTTAAAGAATACACCCCTGATGGTAACGTCGTCGATATTTTTGAAACGGATATGGATGACCTTGGTGGAAGGGAAGCAGAAAACTGGCCATTCACGGCTATTCGACTCAAAAATGGAAACACATTGACCACTTTAACACATGGGAATAAGGTTGTAGAAATGGATTCAGAAGGAAAAGTAGTCTGGGAAGTTAACAATGAAAATGTGGAAGGTTCGCCTTTTGCTGATCCATGCGGTGCGCAACGTTTACCGAATGGCAATACCGTTATTGCAAGCTATGGCGCGAAAAAAGGGATTCGACTTTTTGAAATTGATCGAGAGAAAAATATCGTATGGACCATGTCTAATTACAATGTGCATCATTTTCAAATATTGACAACGAATGGAAAAAGGGTCAAAGGAGTACCGATGAAATAGAGATTTGTAATGCTAAAGAAATCATCTAATTGATAACATCACTTAAAGTGCTATCATAAAGACCTAGAAGTTGGATCAGTATGCCGAGCAGGGTAATGGGCGTATGCAAGGCCTGCTGAGCCTAATTCAATTCAATGAACCAATGTTGTAACGTAAAATTGGAAAAAGTCCAGCCATCAAAAGAACACACTTTGCAGAACAAATCCGTCATTTCGCAGATAAAAGTTTAATTATCAAGCAATTAATCTGATCTTCACCATAGATTATGAGAAAATCAGCGATTACAACAATTCATATTGGGTACTGGGTTGCATATCTTTTACTATGGTTGCTTGTGATCGGAGGTATTAGTCAATCTGATGACTTCACTCAAGAGGATACTAAATTTTATGCTGGAGTCATCGTAGGAATCGCCATAATACCTGGTATCTATTCATTCTACACTTTCTATTTTTTCTTATTTCCTAGATATCTAAGCAAGAAAAAAATTACGGAATCTATTATTGTAGCCATCGTTATTGCCCTATCTGCATGGCTAATTTCTGTTGTTACGCTTCGTTTTTCAGCAAACATGGCCTTGAGTTGCCACGCTGAATCTAATTATTTTTCAATCCTCATCGCCGCTTTTATCGCCCTAGTTAATGGTGTAATCGCACTTATTATCAGAGGATTTATAACTTGGTACCAAGAAATCAAAATCAAGGAAGAGCTTCAGCAAAAGAATCATGAAATGGAACTGGCGCTTTTGAAATCCAAATTAGACCCTCACTTTTTGTTCAATACCTTGAATAACATTGACATTATGATGCTCAAAGATCCTAAAGAAGCATCTGGATATCTGAATGGACTTTCAGATATTATGAGGTTTATGCTTTTCGAAACAAAGTCAGAATTGATACCGTTAGAGCGCGAAATTGAGTATATAAATAAATACATTGACCTACAAAAAATAAGAACTTCTAATGATCAATATGTAACTTTCGAAGTAATCGGTGACCCAACAGGAAGAATGATTGCACCTATGGTTTTCATACCATTTATCGAAAATGCATTCAAACATACCAACAATAAAAAAATAAAAAATGCCATCGATATTCGCATAGAAATAGATAAAAGTCAGATAAAATTACTTTGTGAAAACAAAGTTGATCCAAGCCGAATAACAAGCGTCGAAAGCAATGGACTAGGAAATGAATTGATTTCAAAACGCTTAAAATTGATCTATCCAAACATGCATAGCCTGGCTGTTAACCATCATGATCATCACTATAATATATCACTAACACTAGATCATGAGCCGGCATAGTTGTATCATAATAGAAGATGAACCACTGGCCTTAGAGCGAACGAAAAACTTCGTCGAGAAGGTTCCAACTTTAGAACTGCTCGGATGTTTTGAAGATGCCATTTCAGGGCTAAATTTCCTAACCGGTAATCAAGTTGATATTCTATTTCTAGACATCAATATGGATGAACTAACGGGAATAGAATTGCTGGAAAGTTATCAAGTGAGTAGTGAGATTATTATCACAACTGCCTACCAACAATATGCGCTCAAGGGTTACGAGCTTAATGTTACAGACTACCTTCTAAAACCATTTACATTTCCACGATTTCTCCAAGCGGTCCATAAGGCTCAAGGTAATCTGAAGCTCAAATCAAGTCAAAGCGAATCGGATTTTATCTTTATTAAGACGGAGCACAAATTGGTTAAGATTCTTTTCGATGAAATTCTCTACATCGAGGGTATGCGGGACTATCGTCGAATATTTGTTGGAGATAAAAGCATCATGACACTTGAAAAATTCACGGATTTAGAAGTTATTATCCCCAATGATAAGGTGTGTCGTGTCCATAAATCATACATGGTTTCTTTAAGCAAAATTGACCATATAGAGCGTAACCGGATCCGGATCGGCACTAAAATCATTCCCATTTCTACAACATACAAATCCTCCTTTTTTAAGCTGATTAAAAATTAGTTTGCAGAACGAAACACTTGTTTTGCAGAAGCTTTAGTCTGAATTGCCTAATTGGGATATTCTTTCCCTTAATGATCTAGATCTTTCATCTATTCTCTGATTAAATAACAAGGTAATGAAAACAGCTAATCTTCGTCTTGAACAATCCATCCGTACGCTTTTCTATATCGGATTAATGGGTCAATTATTCTTTGCCATCTATATCTTCTTATTCTATGGTGGATCTGCTATAAAGGGAGATTGGAACACATGGACGGAAGCAATGATTCATGGAATAATAGAAGGTGATCCGATAGGTAATATAGTCTTAGTTGTTCATATTCTCCTTGCTTTTATTATTACCGTTTGCGGGCCGATTCAATTTTTCAAATGGATTAGAATCAATCGACCTACATTACATAAGTGGAATGGCCGAATCTATATCATGACAGCCCTTGTGATAAGCACTTTCGCCATCTATATGATCATGGCTAGGGATGCAAAAATAGGTGGAGAACTAGGCCGAATTGCTACTACAACCAATGGATTATTAATTATAGTCTTTGCAATATTGACATGGAGAACTGGCGTGAAGAAACAGTTTGCACAACACAGAAAGTGGGCGATACGAACCTTCATCGTTGTTAGTGGGGTATGGTTTTTTAGGATTGGATTTGGTGTATGGATATTAATTACCGGATTTACGGCACCGGGTACGTCTGCAGATCTGAGTGGTCCATTCGATCGACTTTTATATTTCGGAAGCTATTTGGTTCCGCTTGCAATTGCAGAGTTTTATCTATATGTCAAGGATTCAAAGCATAGCAAGCTCAAGTTCATAGGAGCTGGATTCTTCTTTATGCTTTGTGTGATTTTATTAGGAGGAACAGCCATAACAGCAAAATTTTTCTGGCTTGATTCCTTATGATTTTAGACCTTCTTAGTATAATACTTTCTGAAATACAAGGTCGTTATTCCACCGATTAATCCCATCACCGCCATAAATCCGAAAACATATTGATGTCCTAATTCACCAGGATTATTATCTAGCAAAACACCGATCAAAGGCCCCATAAAAACATCAGGGGTATACCCGATTAGGGATGCAATTCCAACAGCAGTTCCAGTTAGTGCCAATGGAATATTGCCCTCTTCCATTATTGCGAAATACAAAGAGCGAATAGCATAAACGCCAAGTGATGTAGCAAAAATAGATAGTCCGAAAACCAAAACCAATGAAGGACCAATTATGCCAGAAGCTAGGACTAAAGCACCTAAGGTCATCACTCCGAATCCTATAGCTAGCCATAGCGAAGATGCAGATCTATCCGCTAAAAATCCAATTACAATTCCGAGAATGGGACGAATATATAAGAGCATAGTTCCGATACCTGCCGCTTTGATTTCATCGTAAAGCATGACATCCTTCGCATAAAGTGAAAATATATCCGTGATTTTGTATCCACAATATCCTGTTAGAATAATCACCATTAACAGCCATACAACTCTCATTCTAAGAAGCACAGGAAAATCTTTTAATGACATTTTCTGCTTCTTGACTTCGATGTCTTTGCTCTCTTTGCTCTCTTTCAGAAAGAAGAAAGTAATCAAACCTATAAGCGCAACAACTCCTGAGAATGTCCAGATTAGATATTGAAATGCCTCTTTCCGATCTGCCATAGGTAATGCCTCCATGTCGCCGATTACAAATAATCCAAGTACTGCAAGTCCTAAAGACCCAAATCCCGCTGCGACTAGTCCTCTTCCACCATCTAAGAATCCAAAGGCTTTCCCTTGTCGATCTGCTCCGCCCCACATTCTGGTCGCTTTAATCATCGCCGCCCAGAACAAGAAAATCGTCGTAAAACCCCAGTATCCATACAACATTCTTAGTGTTCCTAATTGAGGATAAGTTGCCATCACCAGACCTCCAGCTGCCGTCAATATCAGCGCTATTCCCATTAATTTGCCGGGAGAAAAACGATCAGCTACTATTCCTCCGAAGAAATAGGCAATAATCGCTACAACTCCATATACACTAAAACACAAGCCTAATTCAAGATTCGTTAATTCAAATAAATCCAAAACGGTAGGTCTAAATATTCGAACTAGGACGAACGGAAGAATAAAAACGGCTTCTCCCGCTAGGATCAGCAAAAGAATGTTGTAAAATGGTTGCTTGTTCTGCATATTAAGTAAAGATGGTAAAAAAATATTATGGTCGCAGTGCAAGAGCACACTGATTGTTTTATGTTACTAATCATTTTGAAGATCTCTGAGGAATACTGATGTCATTGTTGAAATCGATAACATCAGAATAGAAGCTTCTATCTGATAGCGATGTTAGATTTTTTTCAATTGAATGGTCGAGCCCAAAGGAAACTGGTTCAACTTAGAAAGAAATGCAGGCTTTATATAAGCAATCCTCGGATATCCACCTGTTGTCTGCCCATCTTGAAGCAAAATAATCGGCTGTCCATTAGGCGGAAGCTGGATAAATCCAGGAAGCACCGGCACACTATTCTCTAATTGGTACGAGGTACTTTCTAATCGCTCACCCACTAATCTCATTCCCATTCTATTGGTATCTGGGCTGATTTTATAAACTGTTGAAACCAATAAATCCTTCGCCGTGTCAGAAAGAAATGCATACTCAGGACCTTGATAAAACGGCACAACTTGATCCATATCCAACTCATCATCTGACCAATACAATACATCTCCTTTCTTCAAAAACCTACCATGAAATCCTCCCAACTTTGCATTCGCATATGTCGAATAGGAATGATACACTCGACCTATATCTAACTTGCCTTTAATAGCGAGGTAACCTCTTAAGCCCTTTTTCGCAAATGATCCTTTGAGAACATCTCCATTATGAACGCTCATAACCGTGTTCAAGGAAATGCTTTGGTTATTGATTTTCCAATTGAAATCGGCGCCTGTTATCACAATTTGGGTTGATTCGTGAAATTTTATTTCAGGCGCTAACGAGGTAAACTCTAAAACTGGATCCTCCTCATTTTTTCCCAATAACAGCAAGGCTACTTGGGCAGCATTTTCGTCCATGGCACCAGATGGAGGAATAGCATAATAAGCAAGCCCTTTCCTCCCGACACCTTGGATGCTCGTCATTAAACCTGGTTTCAATATTTCTAAACTACCCTTCATAGATCCCTATTATACTCTCCCAAAGTCATCTTTTCCGCTTTAATTTTTTCAAATTCCAATTTGCTGATTTCAACAATCTGAACTTGATCTTCCAAGTTCATTGGTACTGGAGGCAATCCAGTGATGTCCAATATCGAAATTGGAGTCTTCCCGATGACATGCCATCCTCCTGGACTATCAATGGCATACAACCCTAAATATTTTCCACCCAGAGCGATCGAATTGGACTTGACATATTTAGATGGAACACTTTTTCGAGGAATCTGTATTGCCTTTTTCAGACCAGACAAGTACATAAATCCTGGCAAGAAGCCAAACATGGAGATGTTCAGCTCTGATGTGACCAATTCCTTAATCACTTGCGCTTTCGTTAGACCAGAAAACGATTCTACAAATGTCCAATCTTCCCCATCATCAAAATAAACAGGCAACTTATATCGAGTCCGATCACTTCCAGATTCCACTTTTAGAGCTTTAATCTCAGCAAGGTGATCCGCATGAAATTTAGAGTTTAATTGCAAACATATTTCCGCTTCTGTAACAATCACTTCATTCACAAATTCGAAGTTCTGCTCAAAAATTGACAATCCTAAAGCCCTTAAGACCAGATGTTCATCAGATGTAATGATTAAAAAATCATCGTTATAATTGTCAATATGTAGCAGCGAATCATCCAATGCTTATGGATTTTGAACGTATAAAATCATATATAACTTTGCTAAGTCTAATCGCACCTGGTGTATCTCCATGTAGGCAGATTGTATCTACACTCATATCTACCTTTTCTCCAGAATAGAGTTCTACAACTCCATTTGAAAGTAATTCAATTTGCTGTAAAATCTCATTTTCCTCTGAAAGAACCGCTCCATCATACTTCCTATTTCTTAGTTGAGTTTTCGTATCATACTTTCTATCCGCAAAACCTTCATTGACAAATACCATTTTATGATCCACACAAATGGTGGATAATTGCGATCCTGCAAGCCCATAAATCTGAAGTTTCGGATCTATTTCCTTGACTAGGACCACGAAAGCCTCAGCCAATTCTTCATTCTTCACCATATCATTGTACAAAGCGCCATGAGGTTTCACATGATTCAACCTTCCACCCAGACTTTCTGCCATTCCCTGCAGTGCACAAATCTGATATCTTAGTTGAGAAAGTAATTCAGGCAGTGGAATCTCGATAGAAATTCTACCAAAATTTTCACGATCGTCATACGAAGGATGAGCACCTATTTTCAGATTATGATCGATCGCATTTCGCAATGTATTTTCTATAATTCTCGGGCTGCCACTATGAAATCCGCATGCAATATTACACGATGAAATATAGGGCATTATTTCATGGTCAATGTTTGCAGCGTCTCCGGGCAATGATTCGCCCATATCACAATTTAGATCTATCTTCTTCATCCGCCTTTTTTAAATAACGAGAATATTTATTTCATGGTCTCACATGGAGTGAGGCTATGAAATGTATCGTTGCGTTAAAATAGAAAAAATAAAGTCTTAAATTTAGAACATGATACGAATACTCTTTCTACTTTCTATAGCATTCCTGTTTTCTTGTACATCAGAAAACGCTTCAGAACCGAAAAAAGAATTGAAATCAAATATCAATTTTGATGCTCGATTAGATTCTCTAGGCATCAAACTTGATCCAGTTGCTGCTCCACTTGCAAATTATGTCAATGTCGTTCAGACTGGAAATCTACTTTTTCTATCTGGTAAAGGGCCACGAACAGCTGATGGTTTGATCACTGGAAAAATAGGTGAGGATATGACCGTGGAAGAGGGTTATGAAGCAGCGAGAGTTGTTGCCGGTCTTCAATTAGCCGTTCTCAAAGATCATCTCGGTGACCTGAACAAAGTAAAGCGAATTGTCAAGGTACTAGGCATGGTGAATTGTACGGACGGCTTCGGAAATCAACCAGAAGTTATCAATGGTTTCAGTGATGTGATGGTAGAAGTATTTGGAGATCGTGGAAAGCATGCAAGAGCGGCTGTGGGAATGAATGCACTACCGAGAAATATTTGTGTCGAAATAGAGATGGTGGTCGAAGTGTATTGATTAATATGATATTTCACCCGCACATTGATAAGCTCACTTGATGTGATACTATCAAGTGCTACTAACAATATATCTCAATCGCTCCTTTCAGTACTTCTGCACTGAATGGAGTACTTCCGACAATCTGTCCATCGACAAGTAGAATAGAAGAATGAACTTCGGCTACCGAAAACTGTCTAGCAGGGCAATATTCCACTAGTGGATGATTCAAGTGGTCTCCTTTGAAAATCTTCGCAAATAAACCAATCAGTTTCAATCTACTTGCTTGCTTAAGAATTAGTACATCAAATAAGCCATCGTACAATCTAGCTTTGGGCGCCATTTTCATTCCGTTTCCAGTATGAATTGTATTACAAGCCATAAAAAATGAATAGTCTCCCTCTATTACTTTGTCCTCTACATTGATTCTTACAGGCCAATTGGGATTCCTAATAATTTCAAGCAAGGAAGCTACATTATACCTCTGCCCGCCAAACCTTTTTAGTTTTTCTGCTTTCTGATTAATGGTAGAAGGTAAGCCCCATCCAATAACATTAATGCTATAGATATGCGTGGCGTCGTAACTTACTTTCGCAACGTCCATCTCCATTCTACTGTCTGCCAATATTTTTTCTGCAGCAGATATTGGGCTCAAAAGATCCAAGTCTCGAACAAGTGAATTCCCAGTTCCCGCCGGAATTAATCCAATCACGATTTGTTTGCCATCTTTCCGATCTAGCATTCCATTCACAAATTCATGCATGGAACCATCTCCTCCGATTATAACAACAGAGTCAATAGAATTAAAATTATAGGAATTAGCTATTTCATAGAAGTGACCAGCATATGCAGAAATTACTGCAATAATATTGCAGTTGCTTTTTTCAAATAGTGGTAATACTTTCCGGTATATTTTTTCTCCTTTCTTAGTTCCACTAACGGGATTGATGATGAAAAGATAATTCATAGCATTGAAGATAGCGGAATAGACGGAAAATTGCATTGATAATCAAGATTCCGTGGTAAAGAAAAAAAACGGAACCTAAAACTAGATTCCGCTCTCATATTTGTTATTTTATGATGGTCAATTTTTTAATGGCTTGACCTGAAATACCTACCACGTTTAAAGTGTAATTCCCATTGGAAAGATCACTCGTATTAACCGTCAATTGTTGACCAGTCTGACTGATCTTCTTTACTAATTGACCGTTAAAGTTATAGATTAAAACATCTACACTTCCTTTCGCCCATGGAACATCAATTTTTACTTCATTAGATGCTGGGTTCGGAGAGACTCTTGTCTCATTTGAAAAAACGAGATTCTCTGTGCTAGACTCTAAACTGAGATTTTCCACAAAGAGTGCTCTGTTTCTATAATCTGAAAAAAGTATATCTTCATCACCATCATTGTCAATGTCTACAAAGCTTAAAGTGGACGCGATTCCTGATAAACTTTCATTTAATGATTCGTCTCCTGAAACAGGTGTTAACACTCCATCGACTTTTTCATAGGTCAAAATGTCATAATAATAATCAACCTGAATCATTTCTCTATCCCCATCGTTATCTACATCTAAAAAATAAATCTGTGACTGATCATCCTGATTTACTTGTGCAACAACATCTGCATTTTCTACATATTCGCCGTCCACATTTTCATAATACATAATTTCTCCATACTTGTTGCCAATAAACACATCAAGGTCACCATCATCATCATAATCTTCGAATAGAACTGTTCTGTTATTTTCAGAACTCAATTCAACTATTGGGTTATCTAGACTATCTAATTTCGTAAATACACCTTCCACATTCTCAAAATAATCTTCGTACCCATCGAATGTTGAAATGAAATGACAATCGATATCTCCATCTCCATCTATATCACCACAATTAGGGTCAGTATAGAATGGCTCCAATCCACTTGATACACCAAATGGATTACCTGCAGGATTAAACACAAAGCCATCTTCTGTATTTTCAACATATCTTAATTCTGAAAAATCAACTCCTACTAGCAAATCTTCATCTCCATCCCCATCTAGATCAGCAAACTCTGGGATTGCCGCTGAGGCTCCATAAAAATGTATTCCTTTCTCGTTAAATGGAATGAATTCATACTCATTATTACCTATGTTTTCGAAGTAACTCATAACCCCATAAACATTTGCAACAACTACGTCAAGATCGCCATCATTGTTCACATCTGAATATGAAAGTGATGGATTATATTCAATGGAAACATTTGATAATCCATGATTTTCAACAATTGTAAAAGCACCATCTGTATTTTCATACATATCAATACTCCCATATTTATTTCCTACCATTAAGTCAAGGTCGCCATCTCCGTCGTGATCAATTAAATTCGGTGACATTTGTGTTCCAGACGCAATGGTATCTCCTACCACAAAGACACCTCCATCTAAATGGTATGTTTTCATTGTACCTTCATCTGAAACAATAGCATCTATTACATCATCTCCATTAAAATCCCCCAATGCAAAATCGTAGAAGTCTTCCTCAGAGAGTACAACTCCAGCAAACGGATTCGCATCAGTATTTACTGCAAAATTACCATCAGTATTTTCTAAATAAACAATTGCCGACCCTTCATATATACCAGCAAATGCATCAAGATCTCCATCGTTATCATAATCAATAAAATCCATTACAACTAATGCTTCATCCAATTCTGCAGCAATTTCTGTAAGCCCTAAATCATCAGGGAACATATCTACACTCTTCTTAGTGTATGCACCATCTGTATTTTCAAAATAAGTCAAGCCTTCATCTCTAATATTGCTTCCTGATTTATCAAAAACATAACCTGATAAGAAAAGATCATCATCCCCATCTCCATCAAAATCAACAAAGTGCGGTTTCGCATTTCCTCCATTAACAACTTCATAAAATGGATTCGCCGGATTCAGCTGCAGTTCAAAGTTTTGTGCCTGAGCTGTCGCTAACATTGCTGTTACAGCAAATGCAGTGTTGACTACTTTTTTAGTGGTTAATCGATAGTTATCAATTCGTGATTCTATAGTATACTTTAATTTTAAAAGCCTTTTTTTCAACCAGCCTATCTTAGCTGATTTTCTTTCATTTTCTAACAAATATCTGAGTTTCCTTAGATACCTGGTATACGTTTTCAAAATGTTTCTGGTAGTTCTTTTCCTCATATATAATTTTTATAAAATAAATAAATTACTGTATTGAGCATAGCCTTTACACCTGCTCTAAAGGTTTATTTAAATCGCTTCAAGATATATTATATAATTAACACATACAACGTGGCCAGTTTAATTTAACATGATCTCAAACTAAACTCGCCTGTAAATAGGACATGAAACCTTTTATCCACCCCTCATCTACAGATCAATAAAAAATTCAACTTAAGGGAAAGCTATTCTTCTCAGAAAAGGAAAAAGCTTATGCTAGAATATTCTTAGAAATGGATTTCTTCTTATTTGTTTTTCGAAGCAATAACCTCAGCCATAATACTTAATGCTATTTCATTCGGTGTTCTTGCTGAAATATCTAAACCAATCGGTGCATGAATCTTACCTATTTCTTCATCCGTAAATCCTGATTCTTTAAGCCGTTCTACCCTCTTCGCATGGGTTCTTCTACTTCCTAATGCACCAATATATGCTACTGGTTTTCGAAGCAAAATCTGTAAAGCATTATCATCTATCTTAGGATCATGCGATAAAATAATTGCGAAACACTCACCATCCAACTTATAGTTATTTAATACTTCTGAAGGATACGATTCTATAATTTCGTCAGGCTTTTCATCGAAATTAATATTCTTAGCAAAGGTAGATCGTGGATCTATCACCACTGTTGCAAAATCATAAAACTTAGCAAGATGAATTAAATCTGAGGAGATATGAGCCGCACCTATGATCAACATTGTCGGTTTTCGCTTAATTCTCTGTGAAAAGATATGATCTGAAGCCTCTTCCGTATCTGCAATCCAGTTATTTCCATTTTCAAGATTTGTCAACCAATAAAATGAATCTTCATTTCTTATTTTCTCAAACAATGAATTTCTAAAATCTCCTTTCTCTAAGACTTGAATCAATACCGTAAGCTTTCCTCCACAGCTAAGTCCTACTTGCCACGCATCATCATCACTCACTCCATAATCCTCAATTGCAAATTTCTTATTATCCTCTAGCAATTCTTTCGCTTTCTTTAAAACCGCACCTTCCACACAACCTCCAGAAACAGAACCATACATTTTATCCTTTTCATCAATAATTAATGCAGAGCCCACAGGCCTAGGTGATGAGCCCCAAGTTTTCACCACTCTTGCAATTACAATTTTACTTTGTGTGTCCCATTCATCAAAATGACTAATAAATTCTCTCATTTTCCTTACATTTATTATTGAAGGTATAATAACTAAAATGAAAACATATATTCCAAGTAATTGTTAACTTAAACGATTATAATATTTTAAGAGTTCTATGATAAAAGTGCATTTCACATCTGCATTAAAGCGGTTTTTTCCCAATTTACAAACCATCGAAGTTGAAGCTTCCGATGTCTCTACTGCCTTGCTCCAAGTGGAGGAAAAGTACCCAGGCATGAAGTCTTATTTGATGGATGAAACAGAACAATTAAGACCTCATGTTAATATATTCATTGGCGAAGACATTGCTACGCTTGAAAACGAAGTAAGTGCTAATGACGAAATTTTCATCTTCCAAGCATTATCAGGTGGATAAATTATTAGTAGGTACATCTAAGGGATTAATCACTTTTCACAATGGGAAGGAAGTTCGTTTTGAATACGAAGGATTAAATATTACAGCTATTCATCAACTCACTAACGGAGAAATTGCGGTTGCCATTAATCATAAACATTGGGGAAGTAAACTGTTCATCAATGGAGCACCAATTCCAGCTCCAACTTTTCAGAAAAATCATAAAACAGTCACTGGAAGTCAAGCCATTCTTAAGCAAATTTGGTTTATTACCGATGGTGGTGAAAAATACCCTGATCGGCTTTGGGTGGGTACAGAGCCTGGAGCGCTCTTTATTAGCGAAGATAGAGGCCAACATTGGCACTTAATAAACGGCTTATGGAATCATCCAAGCCGCATTTCACATCAGCAATGGTTCGGAGCGGGAAAAGACTTACCATTTATTCATTCTATTATCGTAGACCCAAATAATAATGATTGCATCTACATATCTGTTAGTTGCGCAGGAATATTTAGAAGCATGGATTCAGGAAAAACATGGGACCTTATGAATGAAGGGATGAAGGCAAAATACTTGCCGAATCCAAAACCAGAAGCGGGATACGATCCTCATCAAGTTTTAATGCACCCGACTCACAACCATGTTCTTTGGCAACAAAATCATTGCGGAGTATATCGATCCGAAAACGGAGGCAAGCAATGGATTGAAATCAATGATCAATATGGTTTTTGCATATCGATCGATGAACACAATCCTGAAGAAGCCTGGATCATTCCTGTAGAAAATGAAACATCTAGAATACCTAAAGATAGATTATTGCGTGTTCTTCATACACAGGATTGCGGAAAATCATGGAATGACGCAAGTTCAGGGCTACCTAATGAACCATTTTATAGCATTGTACTGAGGAATGGTTTTGCTAAAAAAGGAGATTTAATGGCATTCGGAACCACGAATGGAAATGTCTACATGAGCAATGATAAAGCAAATTCTTGGCAGGAAATAAGCACAAATCTGGCTAAAGTCAACTATATTAGTTTTATAAAATGAAAAAATGGTAAGCGGAATTCTACTAGCAGCAGGTAATTCTACACGGATGGGAGATGCTAACAAACTCCTTTTACCGATCAAAGGAGAACCTCTTTTTGTAAAAATGGTACGAGCAATGGAACACTCTAATCTAGATGAACTCATCGTTGTGCTAGGTCATGATTACAAACAAATGATTCCACACTGCAATAGCAATGCACTAAAGTTAGCTATCAATGGAAATCACTTAGAAGGCCAGACCAGCAGCATAAAAGCAGGAATGCAATTGATTAATCCCAGTTCTAATGCTGTAATGATTTGCTTAGCGGATATGCCATTAATAACATCAGACCACTTGAATAAACTATTAACCGTTTCGAACCATCAGAATATTTTCAGGCCCATGCATAATGGAAGACCTGGAAATCCAACCATATTCCCTAAAAGCCTATTTAACGAACTTTTAGATTGTAAAAATCCGAATGGATGCAAAGAAGTTATCAATACTAATGCTGATCTTCTGAAAATATATGACACCGAAGACCCAGCATATTTTTCTGATATGGATACTCCCGAAGAATATAGTAAATTTGCATCATGATTATATACATCATTATTGCCCTTATTCTGTCTGCCTTTTTTTCTGGCTCTGAAATAGCTTATGTTTCAGCGAACAAACTTGGTATAGAAGTTCAGAAAAATAAAGGAACTCGACGAGGAAAGATCCTTACAGGGTTTTATAACAATCCTAGGAATTTCTTGAGCACTATGCTTGTGGGAAATAATATAGCACTAGTTGTCTTTTCTATTCTGATCACAGAATCGCTTAGGCCTTACTTAAACACTTGGTTGGGCGAAGGGTTTTATTTCCTATTATGTACTACGCTAATCATCACATTAATCGTATTGCTTTTCGGAGAATTTATTCCGAAGACGATGTTTAGAGTTTACTCTAATGAAATGATATATGGCTTAACGTATCCACTAGCCTTTTTCAAATTTATTCTAGGTATTCCAACTTGGTTCATGACTAGTATTTCAAACTTTATTCTGAAATACATCATTCGAATGCCGAATGAAGAAGTAGAGCAAGCATTGACTAGACTAGATCTAGAATCCTATGTCGAAGAAAGCTTTTCAGACGATAATGAGGAAATGGAGGCCGATATGTTTAAGAATGCACTGAACCTGAGACAAGTGAAAGTGCGAGATTGTATGATTCCTAGAAACGAAATTGTACTGATCGATAAGCGAATGAATCCTACGGAAGTTGTGAAAACATTTATTGAATCACGTCACTCAAGATTGATCGTTATTGACAAGGATGTAGAAAATATCGTAGGATATATTCATCACCAACAAATGCTTGATAACCCAAAGCAAATCAAGCATCTGATATTAGATATTATGTATGTTCCAGAAGCGATGAGTGCGAAGGATATGATGTCTAAGTTTATCAATAGTGATACGAATATTGCTTGCGTGGTAGATGAATTCGGTGGAACGGCAGGAATCATCACACTGGAAGATATCTTGGAAGAAATCTTTGGAGAAATCGAAGATGAACACGATTCAGAAGATTACATCGATGTTCAAGTTAATGATAGAGAATATCGCTTCTCAGGTCGACTAGAAGTGAACCACTTGAATGACAAATATGATAATATAAATATTCCTGAAGGTGAGTATCACACTTTGTCAGGATACCTCGTAACTACTTCGGGGACTATTCCAGAGTCTGGTGCTGAATTAGAATTAGACAATTATAAATTTATTTTCGAAGATGTCAGTGAAACGAAAATAGAGACTGTAAGAGTGATCATTAATGATGATACAGAAATCATCTAGCCTTCATTAAGCAAAGTCTGAAACCGATCGACATATCTTCCGATATCTCTACCGTCCATTAACCCGTGATGAACATGAATAGAAACTGGCATTTTTAATACCGTACCTACTTTGTAAACTTTACCAAATGATATCTTTGGGCAACTATCTGGACGAGCATACTTTCTAGCATGAGAGACCGAAGTAAATTGGAGCCAAGGCATGGCAGAAAAATGAATAACATTCTCTTTATGGACTGGTGGAAATAAGTTATAATCTTCCGCGATTCTCTCCTTCTCTGATACAACCTCTCTAGAAAAATCTGTCAATTCTTTTTCGAATTCAATATGACTAAACCCGAATGTTCCGTCCGCTCTGGAGATTGTTGCCGAAGCATGGATCTTCTCATACAATCTTAGTTCATCATTGACAATCCTAAGTCGGAAAGGTCTTAGATCATTAGCTGCTAACAAGGACTTGTGCAGGTAGTATTGAAAAAATGAAAACTTAGCCAATTTCGCATTTTCATATGCTTTCGTAACATCTACATCGCATGTAACTCCAGTGAAAGGCTCTTCGAATTCTTTAAAAAACAGATATTGGCTAGACCGATTCCAGTCTTTGTAATTGATGACTTCGTAATTCATTTTAATAATTCAAGTACTTCACTAATGTTGCTCAATGGATAAAAATTATCGTGCGTAAATGTAGTACTTACTTTTTCATATTCCCAAGTTGTGTGGAATGGAATATGTGCCGCATAACCACCTAGGTTAAGTATCGGAAGAATATCTGATTTCAAAGAATTCCCAATCATTAGAAACTCATTCGCAGGAATATCAAGGTGGTTTATTAATTTCTTATAATTCGGCTCCTTCTTTTCCGAAAGGATTTCTATATGATGAAAATACTTTTCCAATCCCGATTTAATAAGTTTGGTTTCTTGCTCAAGCAAGTCACCCTTTGTTGCCATTACAAGTTTGAATCTACCTTGCAAAGCTGAAAGCACTTGCTCCACATTTTCTAAAATTTCCACCGGTTGCTGTAACTGATCCTTTCCGATCGCTACAATTTTCTGCAACGCATCAGCAGAAACTTGATGATCAGAAATTTCAAGCGCAGTTTCTAGCATAGAAATTACAAAACTTTTCACTCCATACCCTAAAACTGGAATATTCGCGATTTCTACTTTTAATAGTGCCCTTATTACATCATGTGGAGGCATAAAATCAGAAAACATTTCTGCAAATCTTTCCTCTGAGGCTCTGAAAAATGGTTCATTAGACCAAAGGGTATCATCCGCATCAAAAGCAATAACCGATATTTTATCCTTCATAATAAACTCTATAAATGGCATCCGCAAAATCATCAGAAATCAATAATGAACCATCCGACATAACTTCTACATCGACAGGTCTTCCCCAAACACTATCTGATTCTTTTTCCAACCATCCTGATATAAAACTTGAAAATCGAACTGCCTTGTTATCTTCGAAATGCACTCTTACGATTTCATAACCTGACTTCTTCTCTCTATTCCACGAACCATGTAAGGCAATAAATGCATCGTTTTTATATTCACCCGGAAACATCTCTCCTTCATAGAACTCCATTCCTAATGGAGCAACATGAGGACCTAGTTTCAATGCTGGAGGAGTATAGTCATCACATGATTTCCCTTCTCCTAACTTAGGATCTAGTAAACCACCTTCATGACAGTATGGATATCCAAAATGCAGATGGTCTTCAGCTGCAAAGTTTAGCTCACATTCTGGCTCATCATCACCCATCCAATCTCTTCCATTATCTGTGAAGTAAAGCTGCTTCGTAATTGGATGCCAATCAAACCCTACTGAATTCCGTATTCCTTCGTGTACGATCTCTACATTGCTACCATCAGGATTCATCCGTGTTATCGTAGCGAAAATTTCTTCCTCTGATTCACAGATGTTGCAAGGTGCTCCGACTGGAACATACAATTTATCATCTGGACCGAAAGCGATGTATTTCCATCCATGGTGCTTCTTATCAGGGTAGTCTTCGTTGATCACCTCGTAAGCCACATCTTCTTTGATATTATTTTCTATATCCTTGATTAATAATATTCTATTCACCTCTGCAACATATAAGTCACCGTTCCTTAAGGCAACGCCGTTAGGCAAGGTCATTCCCGTTAAGAGGGTTGTTTTCTGGTCAATTTTTAAATCCCCATTGGTATCTTTGAGCGCATATACATTCCCTTCATTTCTCGTACTTACGAAAAGCGTTCCAGAGGAAGAAAGTGCCATAGATCTTGCATTGCTTATACCTTCTGCATAGACATCAATTTTAAAACCATCAGGAAGTACCAATTGGTCTATTGGCAAATTTCCATCATAACTAGGACTAAATACTTTGTTAGGTGGATTTATCTTAGAAAAACAGGAGATCATCAGGCTAGATGAAAATAAGAGCGAAAGAATAAACTTGGACATATTATTAATATTTAGGTCAATATTTCAATAATCTCATTGAGCATCATAGAAGTTGCTCCCCAGATAATATCATCGTCAAAATTAAAAATCGGTACATCATTAATCATCATACCATTCGACAACCTGATATTTTTCCGTCCTTTTTTCACAGGATCAACAACCATCTGAATCGGTACCTCTATAATTCGAGCTACTTCTGTTACTTGCGGTGTAAAAATAAGTTCGCTTTCAGAATAAGCTAATACAGGAAATACCTCAAACTTACTTACAGGAATTTTCAAGGGTGTTAACTCTGCTAAAACATTGACCTTAGAAACATCAAGCCCTATTTCTTCATGGGCTTCTCTTAATGCTGTATCTATAACTGACTGATCATATTCTTCAGCACTTCCACCTGGAAAAGAAATCTGAGCACTGTGTTTATCCTTTTCATGTGCCGATCTCTCTATAAAGACCATATGCCATAGATCATTCTTAGGATAAACAAGGCTTAATACAGCAGCTTTTCTATAGGCCAGAACTTTATCCATAAATTCTTGTCTCCCAAATGGAGCCATATGAAATTGGCTGTCCCATCCTGGAAGAGGAGATTCAAGTCTTCGCTTAAGTTGTTCTATTAATTGCATGAAGAAATAACTGTTTAGCAGATCAATTTGTTTTCAAAAAACAGGGCCTATTTGCTCTTTTTATCATTTCTAATATTCCTTACATCTTGATAATGATTATAGACCGTCTGAATAAAATTCAATATCATTCCCAGTCCAATCACGATATAAAAGATGGTGAATAATTTTCCTGCATCTGTAATTGGAGACAAATCACCATAACCTATTGTCGTTAAGGTAATAACGCAAAAATAGATGCAATCTACCCATGACCACCCTTCTAAATAATGATAAGTAATAGATCCTAACGCAATCACAGCTGTGGTCATCATTAGCAAATTTCTATAATTCTTATCTTGTAAAAAAGAGATAACTGTTTTGATAAAGGTGAACATACGCCTATTTAGATTTTTAGAATAGCACTACAAACTAAAGATAAACCCTTTTCCACAACCTCCATATTTTTAACCATTTCTATAAAGATGGTGGCTACCGTTTAGTAAACCTAAAATACTACATTTAAAATAATCGAGTGTAATGACAGTCACACAGTACTGAAAAGGATTGAGTAATGTAAAGAGCGCATAGATATCTTTCAGAAAACGCCAAAATTGAAAATTAAAAAGGCAATGGAATTTAGGAAAAGATATTTAAACCTGTAATTATGAAACTGATTCTAACATACAGCCAATCTATTTATACCAAATAGACAAGTATACTCTTGAGGCAAGAAGATGATCGAAAACGAAAAAAGCCTACAATGGATTCGACTTCTTAAGGTAATTTTCTAGTGCCATCGTCATAGAAGGAGATTCAGGAGAAGGCGCGTGAATATTTATCGTTAATCCTCTATCTTCTACTGCTTTAGAAGTACTGTTTCCGAACACAGCCATTCTAGTTTCATTCTGCTTAAAGCCAGGAAAGTTTTCATATAATGAATGAATTCCTAAAGGACTAAAAAACACTAAAACATCGTAGGTAATATCACTTAAATCAGAAAGATCACTTGCAACGGTTTTATACATCATTGCGGAAGTGTAATTAATCTTATTCTCATCTAAGTAATCTACTACATCTTGGCTCCCTAAATTAGAATTAGGTAGGAAAAACTTTTCTTTATCCTTATGCTTATTAAAATAAGAATGTAAGTCGGCTACTTTTCTAACACCTACAAAAACCTTACGCTTTCTATACACGATAAATTTCTGAAGGTAATTAGCAATTGCCTCAGACAGACAGAAATACTTCGTATTCTGATCCATCTTAATTCTCATTTCTTCACAAAGTCTAAAGAAATGCTCTATTGAGTTCTTGCTTGTAAAAATGACAGCGCTGTACTCATCAGGACGAATACGGTTTTTTCTGAATTCTTTTTCAGTTACACCTTCGACATGAATGAAAGGACGCCAGTCAATCTGGATGCCGTACTTCTGCTCAAGTTTATAGTAAGGAGACCTTTCTGGTTTTGGTTGAGAAACCAGAATAGTTTTTACTGTTTTATAAACAGTTCCTGCTTTTGTTTCTGCTGACATATCCTGTGCTCTCAAATCTATATTTTTCTTTAATTGCTAAAAGAATTACTTAAAAATCTGACCAAAATAAAAATAGGTGCGATTTCGCAGGTGCAAAGATAAAGAAAAAAATGAAAAAGATGATTACTTATAAAAGTATATGCATGAAGACTCCCTCTTAAAAACCTCAATAAATACAAGACTATGATCAAGCCCATGCCAATATATAGCGAAATATTTGCAATTCCTTCAGGAGAATAGGCAAGGGTAAGGTTCACTGGTATCAGTAACAAACCCAGATAACTGTTGAACAAAATGATCATAAAATTGTAGTAGGAAGTTGTTTTTGAAAAAGGGAAAACAAACCCTTGAAACCCAAGAAAAATATGTCGAAAAAGATAAATACCAGAGACAGATAGCAGGAAAACAAGGAATTTCGAAAATCCGCTGATTCCCACGTAATGTCTAGCAGCTAAATAAATAAAAATTGATAGCGAAATAATAAAAATGACATACATGATTACAAAGAGCGCATTAAACCCTCCGTTATAATCTCTACTTACAAGTTTTGCAAAGTTGTCATTACTAATCGATCGATTAATCTTCTTGATAAACTCCCTATTAATCCCTAGCACACTCGTTAATAAAAGTAACTGAATCAGAAAAAACCAGAAAAGAAATTTTGCATTTCTTGTATTAGACTTCGTTAATAAGTCTTTATTAATATTTTTTCCAGGAGGGCTATCTATTTGATCTGACTTAACTTCTGCAATCTTATTTATTTTCTTTACAGGAATATGAGAGACGTTGAATGGGTTCTCCTCGATCATTTCTAATTGCCTTCTCTCTACGAAAGACACATGCTTATCTAATGAAAAGGAATCCGACGTCTGGGTTAAACTGTCCTCTACCACGGTTCCGATTCTCGATTGAATATCGAAAGGATTCTCATCTTGTCCGAACATCGAAATCGATAAGAAAATTAAAAATAGTATAAGGGTACTTGTCCGCCCAATCTTAGTCATGCACAAATATATATCATCATTAAGGGGATTACTGCAAATTTGAAACCAATTTATGATAATAAGCTGTTAATGATTTTTTTTACATAATAAGAGAACACAGATAATTGTTAATTTTGAATCAATGACAAATAGCTCCATTCGAAAATTATTAATCCTGGGTGCATTACTTGTAAGCGCTATTATTTTCATTCAAGGATACTGGACTTACAGGAATTGGCAATTAAAAGATATTGCCTTTAACCAACAAGTGCATATTGCTCTAAGAAAAGTCGCTACGAAATTAGCAGCTTATAATGAGACCAAATTACCTAAGCAAAATATCATTCAAAGGATTTCATCGAATTACTATGCGGTAAATATCAACGATGAAATAGATGCGAATATCTTAGAAGATTTCTTAATTCGGGAGTTCGAAGCGCAATCGCTTAATACCGATTTCGAGTATGCCGTCTACGATTGTACCAGTGATGAGATGGTGTATGGAAATTACTGTGACATCGGTGAACGTACTACTGAAAATACCAATGAAGGTGTTCTTCCTAAATTCAGCAATCTCGAATATTATTTCGTCGTAACCTTCCCTTCTAAGGAAAGTGTGATCTTGCGTTCCATGGGCCAGTCGATTCTATTCACCTCGATTACTCTACTTGCACTTGGATTTTTTATCTACTCTAGTTTCATTATCCTAAGGCAGAAGCGGTTGTCGGAAATGCAGAAAGATTTCATCAACAATATGACCCATGAATTCAAAACGCCAATCTCTTCGATGAAGATTGCAGCAGATGTGCTTGCGAATAGCCCTAATATTCAGAGCAATGAGCGGCTTAAGAAATATGTGGAGATCATCAAAAACCAGAACATCAGGTTAAATTCTCAAGTTGAAAAAGTGCTTGACATCGCACGTATAGAAAAAGACGCCTTGAAATTAAATTTTGAGAAGGTCAATTTAACAGAGATCGTTACAGAAATTATTGAAAGTTTCAAATTGAAGATTTCTCCTACAGATGGAAAAATAGAACTGATAAAACCCGATGTGCAGATATTTGTAGAAGCTGACAAGTTGCACCTCGGAAATGTAATTTATAACATATTAGACAATTCAATTAAATACTATAAAGATACACCCATCATTACCGTAATTCTTGATGAGAAAACTCCAAGTTTGAGCATCGAAGACAATGGTATCGGGATTCCTAATGAACACCTTTACAACCTTTTTAATAAATTCTTTAGAGTTCCCACAGGAAACATTCATAATGTCAAAGGTTTTGGACTTGGCTTGTATTATGTGAAAAACATATGCGATGCACATAAGTGGAAAATCGATGTTCAATCCAAAGAAAACGTAGGAACAACATTTACAATAAAATTTGAAAAATGAGTACGAAAGCCAGAATATTTTATGTAGAAGATGACGAAACACTTGGTTTTGTTACAAAAGACAACTTAGAACTTAGCGGTTTCGAAGTAGTCCATTTCACACATGGAAATGAAGCCATTCTAAATTTCAAACCGACAGAATATGATTTATGCCTGCTAGATGTGATGCTTCCCGGAATAGATGGATTCGAGCTGGCCAGGAGAATTCGAAAAATCAGTCTGCAGATACCCATTATTTTTCTGACCGCGAAATCTATGAAAGAAGATAGAATAGAAGGTCTATTATTGGGAGGAGATGACTATATTACTAAACCATTTAGTATAGAAGAACTTATTTTGAAAATAAATGTTTTTCTAAGAAGAAAAGAAATTGTCGGAAGTGTAGAGAAATCGGAGTTTGTTATAGGACAATACACTTTAGACTATAAGAATTTAGTGCTTAGCTCTAGTAATAGTAAGAAGTCCTTAACCTTGAAAGAAGCTGAATTATTGAAATATTTGATTAAGAATAAAAACGAGGTCATTAAGCGTGCCGATATCCTTGTTGCCGTCTGGGGAAAAGATGATTACTTCCTGGGAAGAAGCCTAGATGTTTTTATTTCAAGGTTAAGAAAATACTTAAAAGACGATAGCAGCATAGAAATATCGAACCGACATGGTGTCGGATTTGTATTTAAAGTAGAATCATGAAGTATTTAATTGTTGCAGCAGTTTGTTTACTAGGAATCATTGCCATCTCTTTACGAGACAATGGACTGGCAGAGTTTTCAGAAATGCAGACTGAAATTGTTCCCGAAAGCCTCGATCAGACGCAAAAGACGAAAGTCAAAGACAACCCTCGATTTAATGAATATTGGTACGCAGGACTTGCAGAGTTATCGGGCTACGACCTAAAACAGTCTAGGTATGGTGAAATCCATAACGGGCAGGCAACGATGATCTTCGTAACAGAACCTTTTTCTAGGAAAAAGCAAGTTAAATTAGATAATCCAGGTGCTGCAGGAAATGATAAAACTTCCGTCCTGAAGCTGAATTCAACTCGGACATTCCTGACTGGAATATATCCCTATTCTATGATGACTTCCGTTTTTAATCCGGTTAGCACTGCCTCATATACTGACGCATTGAAATTGACATTATCCGGCCAAGAATGGTGTGGACATGTTTTTATGCAGATGAATCTCGATGGAAGACAATATGATGTTAAGGGTTATTCCTACTTTGAGTCAGAAGGTGATCAAAATTTTAGTATTAAGAGTACTTATCTAGAAGATGAGTTATTTAACTTGATTCGACTGAACCCTGAGTTGCTGCCGAAAGGTGAATTTGAATTGATCCCATCTGCGGTTGTCAGCAGATTCATGCACGAAGAAGTCAAACCTTACAAAGCCATGTCAAGGCTTGAGAAGACAACATGGAAAGAAAAGCAAGTCAGTCAATACACCATTCATTATGAACACAATAATAGAGTTGTAAATATCTATTTCCAATCAGACTTTCCGTATTTGATAGAAGGCTGGGATGATACTTATCAAAGCTTTAATCGTGAGGTTCTCACTTCAGAAGCCGTGCGTAAAAACACAAAAATCTTAGACTATTGGAACAAGCATGATGTGAAAGATGCTTACTTACACAAAGAACTTTACCAGTAAAAAATTAGACCATTTTCATCTGATTTGGATTCCAGCGAATGATTTTGTTTTCAAATAAACTTTTATTCGCAATCAGTGACGGAGCAGCAGCTCTTAAGCCAAATGTCGCATCTTCGATCACCTTTTCTTTGCCCAGAATCGCATTATAGAAATTGAGGTAATGAGCCTTGTGTTCATTAAATCCTTTCGGTGCAGTATACACCACTTCTTCCGCCACTTTCACCTTGTCACTTGGATTAGGATATGTTTCGCTATACCATTTTTTATAGGCTGCTTGCTCTTCCTCCGAAAAAGTACTGAAGGAATCCCATCCGCCATATCCAGGAGCATCACTCATTTTACTCTTGCTGACTAAAATTTTATTCCCTTTTATTTCCATAGCACCTTCTGTCCCTACTAACTTGAATTGGTTTCCTCCTCCTGCTCCATCGATGAAATTCACCTTAAGTACCATATTGAATGCAGGATGAGAAGCAGACTTAGGATAGTCAAACAAAGCCATCATCACATCTGGAACATCTCTTCCATCTTCCCAATACCTTAATCCCCCAGTTGCATATATCTTTTCCGGACCATTCGAGGAGATTACCGAATGCATGCCTGAGAATAAATGAACAAATAAGTCACCAGCTACTCCTGTTCCATAAGCCTGGTAATTTCGCCATCTAAAGAAATGTTCTTTGTTAAACGGAATCTTAGGTGCACTTCCTAGAAATTTATCCCAAGAAACAGTACTCGGTGAAGCATCCGTAGGTATGGAATACTGCCACGCACCCATGGCAGATTGCCGATTAAAAGAGGCCTCTGCTACTACAAGCTTCCCTATGGCTCCAGACTCATAAAGTTCTTTGGCCTTTTTATAAACAACAGAACTGACACGCTGGCTTCCGATCTGAACGATCTTACCTGATTCTCGCTCAGCTTCGATAATATCCATTCCTTCCTCTATCTGATGAACGATCGGCTTCTCTAAGTATAGGTGCTTCCCTGCTGCTAATACATCTAAGGCCATTTTTTTATGCCAATGGTCAGTCGTAGAAACAATTACAGCATCTATATCATCCCGACTTATCAATTCTTTGTAATCGGTATAGGTTACTACATCTTCTCCAAAAACTTCTTTCGTCCTTTCTAATCTACCTGTATATAAATCGCATGCAGCGACTAATTTAGCACCAGGGATAGAAACAGCAGTTCTAACATTGTTAAAACCCATGATTCCCATTCCGATTGCACCCAATCTAATTTCTTGATCTAACACATATTCATTAGCATCTTCTAGTGTATAAGACTTCTTGATACTTAATGCCTTTTTCGCTACTGCAGAAGCTACAAAACTACTTCCTGCTAATGTTCTTACAAACTTCCTCCTTGTCTGTTTCATTCATACTTGTTTTTCATATCCATGCTAGCCAAGTCGGCCATCAATCTACTTACTTTATCTGTTACGTCATTAAAAAAACGCTCCCCTTTCTCTTGTGTTGCCAGTTTAGGATTTCCTATTCCTGTATCTTCACTCACTTCTGTCCATTTTCTTTCTGCCCAAGCCCAAGATTCATTTAACCCACTTACTTTCCACTTTTTAGAAGCGCCCTCTCCTGCTTCATCTAATGGCCTTACTAATTCTGGCGTAAAATGTAACATCAGTGAAGTTTCCATTTCATCTGCATGATCTCCATCATACTCGTCAAAATATGCCTTCTTATCCATGGCCTGGAACCAATTGCAGAACGAAATAAACATATTTTGATATTTTAACCCAACTTCTCGAAGGATGGATTTAAAATTATTTCCACCATGAGAATTTAGAATTAATAACTTCTTGATGCCTTGCCTATCTAAAACCTGAACGATATCCTCGATAATAGCTTGCTGCGTGCTGGGATTAAGGTTAATATCTAACAAAACATCATCCTGTCCTGTATTAACGCCGAACGGAATGGTAGGTAAGACGATAACCTTAGCTCCTTCTTCATATGCCTTTCGCGCAGATTCCGCTGCGATAAAATCAGCCTCTATGACATCCGTGCCATATGGCAAATGATAATTGTGAGCTTCCGTTGCACCCCAAGGCAGAATAGCTAACTCAAATTTTTGTTCTTTAATATACTTCCAATTGCTTTCTAGTAGAATATATGGTCTCATTTAGTTAATTTTTCATTGTTCTGGTGTCTATCGCTATCTCTGTTAGTCTTCTTCATTAAGTTTTCAACTAACGCCTTATCCAAGTCAATATCCATCTGATTAGCCATGCAGATCAGAACAAAAAGCACATCAGCCATCTCATCAGAAAGCAATTCTTTAGGGCTTTTTTCTGGTGGATTTTTAAAGGACTGTTCCCCGTGAATCCGTGCGACAAGTCTTGCCAGTTCTCCTACTTCTTCTGTTAACATCGCCATGTTCGTTAACTCATTAAAGTATCGAACGCCGAAAGATTTAATCCATTCATCTACTTGGTTCTGCGCTTCCTTAATTTCCATTAAACTTTGTTTTTACTGTCCATAAATATCGTCACTGGTCCATCATTCAATAACTCCACTTTCATATCTGCACCGAAGACTCCAGCCTTCGCTTGGATTTTAGTTTCTTTTTCCCATTCTGCTAAAAAATGCTCATACTTGGGAATGGCGATTTCAGGTTTTGCCGCTGCAATGTAAGAAGGTCGATTTCCTTTTTTGGTAGAGGCAAATAAGGTGAATTGGCTTATAATTAAGATTTCTCCATTAATATCCAATAATGACTTATTCATTACACCTTCCTCATCATTGAAAATTCTCATATTCGATACTTTCCTGATAATCCACGAGGTATCTTCATTTTCATCTGCGTCCTCAATACCCAGTAATAAAAGTATTCCATGTTCAATTTTATTATGTATTTCACCAGTAATTTCAACTGACGCATATTTTACTCTTTGTATTATTGCTCTCATCTCAATGACAATTAATTATCTAATGTATGTTAAATGTTTGGCTTCAATTTTGCATCCATAGGGGTTAAACGACAAAATAAGTGTCTTAGCAATAAGAATATAATTACCACCTTAATTTATTTTAAACCTATGCGTACCCTTGACCACCATATCCATAGGAGGATCATAATTGTTTTTACATTCTTAAGCGTGATTTGCATCACCTTAAATGGCCAAAATAATGGCATTTACAAAAAGCTATATTCATCCATTTACCTCTCTAATGCTAGTTCTAATAACTATCTAAAGAAACAAAGAAATCATAAACCAGCACTTAAATCTTTAGAAAGCAATTTCTATACCGACCAAAGTGCTAGATCCAGATCTAAAGCTTATTCTATTTCAAGAAATATATATAATTATTCTAACAGTCTCGAGCTTAAGCAAAGAGTTGTAGAAGATCATTTAGAAGCTTGCTTAAGTGATAGAAGTCCTTATCTGAGATTCAGATTAAGTAATCACTTAATTCATTTCGATAAAAAAGACTTTAATGATCATGCTATTTCAATGCTGAAAGAGCTCATCGAAACAGATCGAAATAAGAAACACTTTATCGTTATTGCTGGATATAAAGAAATAGATGAAGTCCTTCCTAATATTTCAAAGTATACGGAAGAAGATATTCTAGAATCTTGGGATGTTGTTCAAGGCCTTGCTCGAGTAGGAAATCCTGAAGCTCTTGCTATCTGTAAAAGGATAATGGAAGAGTATCCATTAGATAAAAGGTTCTTCGATCGCTTTCTTCCAGGTCTTGCATTCACAAATGACAGAATGGTTTTTGACTTGATTATAGAGGAAATATTAAGTGATGAAAATACGGAATTAATAGGTCAGCGATTAAAAGATTATCAGCGTTATTTTATGTTGAAAAACATCATTCCTTTAATGTATGAATATCCATACCGTTTTGTGGATGAGTCTCAGTTAATGGAAGATGAGTTTTATCACCAGTTGCACTTCGCAATGGATTGGTTAGAAAAGAATAAAGAAACCTACACCTTAATTCATGTAGAAAGTCCGATGAAGCAAAAGGAAAGCCCATACATCAATAAAGACATAACTTCTTTCAGTTTCTAAGCTTTGCGATCTTCGAAGTAATAATAATCGGCTAAGTAGTCATCGTAAAATATCAAATTATCAATATTCAGAAAACATAGAAATATCTGGATTATCGTAATAGTTAAGAAAAACCATGGCGGTGCTTACCTACTTAATTCATTCAAGACTCACGTCTCAGGACTTAAGACTTACGACTCAAGACTCAAGACTCAAGACTTACGACTCACCCTAATTCCATAGCTAAGAATCTAGCCGTTTCGTTATCCTTTAGTTTTACCATCTTCTCAGGTGTCCCATTATACACAATCTTGCCACCTCTATTTCCTCCATCTGGGCCAAGATCCACAATTCGATCAGCCACTTTAATGATGTCCATATTGTGCTCAATTACCAAGACGGTATTTCCTTTATCAACTATTCGGTTAATCACCTTAATCAAGTATTGAATATCCTCGAAATGTAAACCAGTCGTCGGCTCATCTAAGATATAAATAGTTTGTCCCGTATCTTTCTTTGAAAGTTCTTCTGCCAGTTTCACTCGCTGTGCTTCTCCTCCAGATAGTGTTGTCGCTTGTTGGCCTAGCGTAATATATCCTAGACCTACATCTCTCAGCGTTTTCAATTTTCTGTATATAGATGGGACCATTTCGAAAAACTTGGTCGCTTCTGCAACGGTCATGTTAAGTACATCAGAAATATTTTTCCCTTTATAAATAATCTCAAGCGTTTCTCGATTATATCGTTTGCCTTGACATTCTTCACAATCCACATACACATCTGGAAGGAAATTCATTTCTATTGCTCGTTGGCCTCCGCCACCGCACACTTCGCATCGCCCCCCTTTAACATTGAAGGAAAAACGTCCTATTTTATATCCTCTAATTAAAGCCTCTGGTACCTTGGCAAATATTTTTCTGATATCCGTAAATACTCCTGTATACGTTGCTGGATTAGATCGTGGTGTTCTCCCTATCGGTGACTGATCGATTTCTATCACTTTATCCAAGTGCTCTAGTCCTTTGATCGAATCATACTGAAGTGGCTTCTTGACGCTTTTATAAAAATGCTGACGTAAGATCGGGTACAACGTTTGATTAATCAATGAAGATTTCCCACTTCCACTGACTCCTGTTATACAGGTCAATGTTCCAAGGGTAATTTCTAGATTTTGCTTCTTAAGATTATGCCCATCAGCACCTTTCAGCACTAACTTCTTGCCATTACCTTTCCGACGTTTCTTAGGAACTTCTATTTCTTTTCGATCTGATAGATAATCTGCCGTCACACTCTCTATTTTCAGAAAGTCTTCTGGTGTTCCTTCAGCTACGATTTCTCCACCCAATTCTCCCGCCCCAGGACCTAGATCGATCAAGTAATCTGATGCCAACATGATATCCTTATCGTGTTCTACTACGATTACCGTATTTCCGATGGTTGTTAAGTTCTTCAGTGCCTTTATCAACCGCTGATTATCTCGTTGATGTAATCCTATCGATGGCTCATCAAGGATATAAGTAATCCCTGTTAGTTGCGAACCGATCTGAGTTGCAAGCCTTGTCCGCTGAGATTCTCCTCCAGAAAGGGTTCTCGTCGGGCGATCTACACTAAGGTAATCTAATCCTACTTCTAGTAAAAAGCCTAGCCTATCTTGAATTTCTTTGAGCACATCTTTCGCGATGGCCAGTTGATTCTTAGACATTTGCTGATCTACAGTGGAAAACCAATCATGCATTTCCGCAAGATCCATCGCTGCTAATTCTCCTATATGTTTTCCCGCAATCTTATAATGAAGAGATTCCTTCATCAGACGATAACCATCGCATTCTGGGCACTTCACCACCTCCATAAACTCTTCTGCCCATGAACGAATCCTTTCAGAGCTCGAGTCCTCATACCATCTGGCTAACATCGTTACCAATCCTTCCTCTGCTAAGTTATACACTAAGTCATGTGCAACTCCAGGAACTTTGGTTTTGATAGAAGAATCACCACCATTCAATATCGTTTCTAAAGCCTTCTTAGGAATATCTTTGACCGGTGTAGAAAAGGTAAATTTATATTTCTTCGCTATCGCTCTTAATTGCTTAAAGGTCGTATTATCCCGCACTTCACCGAATGGTGCAATCCCGACTTCATTGATACTTTTTGTATCATCTGGAATAACTTTATTTAAGTCTACTGAATTCACGGAACCAAGTCCTCTACACTTCTTACATGACCCGTAAGGTGAGTTAAATGAAAAGGTGTTCGGCGAAGGTTCTTCATATGAAATTCCACTCTCTGGGTCCATTAACCGCTTACTAAATGGAACGATTTCATCATTCGTCATATCATGAATCATCACAAAATCAGCAGACATTCTGTATGCCATTTGCAACGATGCTCTTAGTCTGTCTCGTTTAGAATCTTCTACTTTTATTCGATCAATGACGATTTCTATATCATGGACTTTGTAACGATCTACTTGAAGTCCAGGAACAAGATCTATGATTTCACCATCTACTCTAACTTTCGTAAATCCTTTCTTAAATGTACGCTCGAATAATTCTCTGTAATGCCCCTTTCTAGAACGAATCATCGGCGCTAGAATACTAATTTTCTTACCTTTGTATTCTTCCAGAATCGAATCAAAGATCTGATCCTCCGAATACTTCACCATCTTCTTTCCAGTCACATAAGAATACGCATCCGACGCTCTTGCAAAAAGCAATCGCATAAAATCATAAATCTCAGTAGTTGTCCCTACCGTAGACCGAGGATTCCAAGCCGTCGTTTTCTGCTCGATCGAAATCACAGGAGAAAGACCATTAATCTTTTCAACTTCCGGTCGATCCATCGTGCCTAGGAACTGTCGAGCATAGGCGGAAAAAGTTTCCATATACCGTCGCTGACCTTCAGCATAAATGGTATCGAATGCCAATGACGACTTTCCGCTACCACTAACGCCGGTGATGACTACCAATTTATTCTTTGGAATGCTAAGAGAGATATCTTTGAGATTATGCTCCTTGGCACCGATTACTTCTATTTCATTATTACTCACACACGCAAGTTTGCAAAAATTATGGAATTAACGCACCCAACAAAGCAGATAATTTTTCTCCAGAAAGATGTGCAACCTCGATAACGGAGTCGATACTTGTTTCTTGGATGCGATCTGTTGGGTAACAGACATTAGAAACAATGGATACAGCAAATATGTTCATCTCAGCGTGTTTCGCTACGATTACCTCAGGCACGGTCGACATTCCTACTAGATCTGCACCTGAACGATGAATGAATTCATACTCCGCTGGTGTTTCGAGATTAGGTCCTGCTAGGGAAAAGTAAATACCTTCTTTTAGGTCAATTTTCATCTCTTTTGCAATACCATGAGCTTTCACTCTTAGGTCAGGACAATATGTATTTTTTAAATCTGGAAACCGAACCCCGAGACGCGAGTCGTTCTGACCGCGAAGTGGATTCTCCGGCATAAAGTTGATATGGTCTTTAATCACCACTAGATCACCAGCTTCATAATCGGCATTCGTTCCGCCAGCTACATTTGTAATAAAAATATTTTCTACGCCTAAGAGCTGGAAAAGGCGCACTGGGAAAGTAACCTCCTTCATGGAATATCCCTCGTAGTAATGAAATCGACCTGACATGACGATAATTGGCTTTCCCTTTAATTTTCCAATAATCAATTCTCCTTGATGAGATTCGACGGTACTTACAGGAAAATGCGGAATGTTTTTATAAGGAATTCTTTCTTCTATGTCAATGCTGTCCACAAAACTTCCGAGGCCCGTTCCCAGTATAACAGCATCCAGGATATTACCCTTAAGATAACCCCTTACGAAGGATGTTGCCTCTGCTATTTTCTCATAATAAGATTTACTCATCGAGTAAAAATAGCATGATATTTAAAACTTATAGCCAAAATGAAGGCCTGGTTCAAATAAAAAGTACTTATTCCATTTCTTTTCTACCGCTGCAAATGACTCCGGAACATTTGTATTAATAGGCCATTGTGTTACAGCAATTGAAGGCTCTATAAAGAGGCGATTCTTAAAAAACTGAAAGTGATACCCTAGCCTATAAGTCATGAATAACTGATAGCCAATTTGTATTTTGTTGTCTTCACTATCTACATATTTCTGCCTAGCATTGAATGCATGAACTGCTGCGTAAGCACCTTTGTAAATAAACCTTTGGTAGGCTAACGCAATACCTGCCTCTCTGATGTATCCCGGATAATTTTCACCTGGTGCTTCATAGTATTTTCCATATGGAATTCCTATTGGCCAGGCATACTTCCAGGTTTTCACCTCTATCGAGACGACATCCTTCGGAGTAATTCTGTATCCAAGGTTGAGTTGAACGAAATCTGGTTTGTTTTGAGGTAAAAGGTTACCTAGCATGAAAAAGGTACTACCTATAAAGTACTTTTTAGTCTCAGAATTTTGACTTCCGATCTGTCCACTTAAAGATGTGCTTAATAGGACTAATGCTGCTATCACTATGATTACTTGTTTTTGCATAATATTTGCTTTTAATTAAATACTATACAAATGTAAGCGGTCACCAAACCTACATTCATTCACTTAAGTTAATAAATGCCCGATTTCCATTATTTATTCACAATTCTATTTCGCAATCGACTTAAGGACTGAGGAGTCATCCCAAGAAAACTTGCTATTTGGTATTGTGGAACTCGCTGTAACAAATCAGGTCTTGTTTGTTGCAATTTCAGGTAGCGTTGTTCCGGTGTAGAAGTCTTAAAATCGTCAAATTCAACTGTATTTTTCATAAGCAACTCCTCTGAAAGTACTCGACAAAGCTTTTCGAATTTTGGAAATTTCTGGAAGATTTCTTGCTCCATTTCAGAATTAGCACTAATCAGAATTGCATCTTCATCTACAGAAATATAATATTCTGAAGGGCTTTTAGTAATGATGCATGGTGGATTCAAAGATTCTGCTTCTGTATAAAAGGCAGTCGTTTTTTCTACTCCATCCTTTAAGTAATAGCACCTTAAGTACCCTTTAACAACAAAATATCCATAGTCTGAATATTGGCCTTCCTTAAGAAGTATCGTCCCTTTCTTATACTGCTTGAAGATGTCTAAGTCTGAAATTGCTTTCTTTTCCTCAGCATTTAATGCGATGTACTTAGAAAGATAGTCGAAAAGAAAGTGCTCCATGGTTGAATGCGATTAAATTTCAAGTTTTTAATGTATTTAATAAATAGATCGAATTATCTTCTGCTTTAGCTTCGATCATTATTCTATTTTTTAATGCAGTGCTTTTTCTTTTAGGTCAATGTTAAACCCTAATTTATATCGTTTAATAGGGTATAGAATTGCTAATCGCGCTAACATTGACCTACCTAAAAGGTCTTATTTCCTAAGCATTAATCAAGTCGGTATATCTCCATTACGTTTTCTAATATTTTAGGAAAATCAATCTTCAAGTCTATCAGTTTACCAGAATGAATGTCAAACACCCAGCCGTGTACCGTAAGACCTCTGTCTCTATATGCTCTTTGGACTTCAGCGGTCTTAATAACATTGACACATTGCTCCTGAACATTTAGTTCTACTAGTCTTTTATATCGTGTTTCTTCATCACTGATTTTACTAAGTTCCTCCTTGTGCAAACGGTATACATCTCGAATATTTCTCAGCCAAGGATTTAAGATACCTAGATCTTGGGACTGCATTGCTGCTTTAACACCTCCACAGTAGTAATGACCACATACGACCACTTGCTTTACTTCAAGGTGCAAGACTGCGTAGTCAATTACTGACATCGAACTGAGGTCTGTATTAGGAACCATGTTTGCAATGTTCCTATGCACGAAAGCCTCACCTGGAGAAACGCCCATTAATTCTTCAGCGGTGACTCGACTATCGGAACAACCTATGTATAGGATATCTGGTTTCTGACCTTTCGAAAGATTGCTAAAATAATCTGGATCAAGGTTAAGTTTTTCTTTCACCCACTCTTGATTATTCTTAAATATTTGTTTTGTGTTCATTTGCTTTTAGTTTTATATTGGTTAGCTAGCTAAAAGAGATGCGGCTAATGCTCTTTTCTTATTACCAAAAATATGAAAATATCGCTACTTAATGGCGGGAAGATTAAGCTTGAATAAAATAGAGTGCAATAAAACCTTAGATGACGACCATTTCGGAGATATACCGAAACAAACTTTTTGATTCTTAAATTAGAATAGAGGAGGAGTGACTAAATAATACAAAAATGTATCCCTAGAATATGGATAATTGATAAGATAAGGCGGACCATTTAATGTCAATGAGGTTTTTATTTCATTGACATTAAATCAGCCTTGTATAGAACAGTATAATTTACTCTTCTTCCGATTTAGCATCTTTTCCAGAGAAGTCTAATGCATTTCTCTTATCCAGAAAATTATACCACTTTATTACTTTTTTAATATCACTGATAAACACACGATCTCTATCGAAATCAGGAAGGATTTTATCAAAATAATCAAACAACTGCGGTGCTGGAGCATTCGGTTCTAGAATTGGATTTTCAGCTTGCTGATCGTGCATTGCTTTGAAAACATCGCCGATAGCTACTGCATCTCCATAAGTATAAATCGCAACAGATCCAAGAGGAGTAAACTGGTGTTTTCTCATCGTGTAGAACTTGGTTTTCTCTGTATCCATGTCTGCGACAAGTAATCCGTTATTTCTAGTGGAAACCAATTTGAAGATGCCAGGCATACCACTAACTGCTACATATTTTTCTAAGTTCATTGTTTCTTATTTTCGGCGCGAAAGTAATGATTTTAGATTAATAACGTATGATGGAGTGAAAAATTTGCTTTTTAATTAAAAAGTATGATAGGGCTTTCGATCTGACAGCGCTTATGGCGATGTTAGATCTATTTCCACAACATTGATGTCATCGCGGTAAGCGATAAACATCAGGAAAACACTCTTGATTTGACAATACGCTCGATCTGACAGCGCTTATAGCGATGTTAGATCTATTTCCACAACATTGATGTCATCGCGGTAAGCGATAAACATCAGGAAAGCACTCTTGATTTGACAATACGCTCGATCTGACAGCGCTTATAGCGATGTTAGATCTATTCCTACAACATTGATGTCATCGCGGTAAGCGATAAACATCAAGAAAGCACGCTCGATCTGACAACACGCTCGATCTGACAGCGCTTATAGCGATGTTAGATCTATTTCTACAACATTGATGTCATCGCGGTAAGCGATAAACATCAGGACAACACTCTCGATCTGACAATACGCTCGATCTGACAGCGCTTATAACGATGTTAGATCTATTCCTACAACATTGATGTCATCGCGGTAAGCGATAAACATCAAGACAATACGCTCGATCTGACAGCGCTTATAGCGATGTTAGATCTATTTCCAATATCATCAAGTTAATACTCTACAATCTTCTTTATCGATTCCTTTAGTCGTTCTATCGGAAGGTAATCACCTTCGAGAATCTTATTGAATGGAATCGGCGTATCCAAACTGGCAACCCTCATTAATGGAGCATCTAAGTGCTCGAATAAATGCTCAGCGATATAAGCAGAAAGATCAGCACCTATTCCACCGAACATAGAATCCTCATGCAACAAAATCACTCGATTCGTCTTGCGAACAGTTTCTCCTATCGCCTCATAATCTAATGGCTGCAAACTCCTCAAATCAAGCACTTCGCCATCTATTTCTAAAGCATCTAAAACTTCCTTTGCCCAGTGAACTCCGAGACCGTAGGTAATTATCGAAAAAGCTTTTCCTTCACGAGCTATTCGCGCTTTACCTATTTCAATGGTATACTTATCCTCTGGAACTTTACCAGAAATCGAGCGATACATCGCCTTATGTTCGAAAAACAAAACTGGATTCGGATCGATAATCGCACTCATCAATAATCCTTTCGCATCGATGGCATTCGATGGATAGACCACTTTTAATCCTGGTGTATGTGTGAACCAGGCTTCTGTGCTTTGCGAATGAAACGGTCCTGCACCCACAGAACCACCAGTCGGCATTCGAATAACACAATCCACATTCTGGCCCCAGCGATAGTATAATTTCGCCATGTTATTCACAATCTGATTAAATCCACAAGAAACAAAATCAGAGAATTGCATTTCTACTACAGATTTATAACCTTTCAGACTTAATCCTACCGCAATTCCTAAAACTGCACTTTCGCATATCGGCGTATTTCGAACGCGTTCTCGACCGTACTTCTCTAGAAAACCATCTGTAATTTTGAAAACACCTCCATAATCAGCAATATCCTGCCCCATGAGCACCAAGTCATCGAAAGTGGTCATAGATTGATCCAGAGCTTGTGAAATTGCGTCTATAAATCTTATTTCTTTTGATGCGCCTTCAGGTAACATTTCTATTACTGCAGAACTTTTATAAACATCTTCTATTTCATTCTTGATGGTTGGTTCAGAGAATTCTTCTGCCTCTTTTAGCTCTTTACTTATTCGAGACTTATACTCTGCTCTCAAGTCTAGTATTTCCTCTTCATCCAGAAAACCTTCCTCTAACAAAAACAACTCGTAATTGCTGATCGGATCTTTTGTTGCCCACTCGCTCATTAATTCTTCAGGAACATACTTGGTCCCAGAAGCTTCTTCGTGCCCTCTCATTCTGAAAGTCATGCATTCTACGAGAACTGGCCTTGGATTTTCTCTGATGTCTTCTGCTAATTTCGAAATCGTTTGATATACCTCTAGTACATTATTCCCATCGATTGTTATTCCTTCCATTCCATATCCCACTGCCCGATCTGCTAGTTGCTTACATGCGTATTGTTCTGAAACGGGAGTAGATAAGCCATAGCCATTATTTTCTATTACAAAAATGACTGGTAGTTTCCAGACCGAAGCCATATTAAGTGCCTCATGAAATTCTCCTTCACTCGTTCCGCCTTCACCAGTAAACGCTAGAGAAACGTTTGCTTCTCCACCTAGTTTATGAGCAAGTCCTACACCAGCAGCTAGCGATAACTGGGCTGCAAGGTGAGAAATCATACCTACGATCTTATAATCCTGCGTTCCGAAGTGAAAAGATCGGTCTCTCCCTTTCGTGAATCCTTCCATCTTTCCTTCCCATTGCGCAAAAAGCTTTCTCAGCGGAATGCCCCGACTCGTAAAAACCCCAAGATTTCGGTGCATCGGAAAGATGTATTCTTCCTTATTCATTGCTAAGGTACATCCTACAGCAATAGCCTCCTGGCCGATTCCAGAGAACCACTTAGAGATTCGTCCTTGTCGAAGAAGCTTTAACATTTTCTCCTCTATCATTCGAGCATATAGCATCTCTTTATAGAGCTTTAGCAGTTGTTTTTTCTTAAGCTTTTCTGTATGGTAGGTAATTGCTGGAGAGTTGCTAGTCGTCATAATTAAGAAAGAATTTCGTTAAGAATGGAATATGTATGTAGTTCTTTTATGGATTCTATATGCAATTTATAGAATAGAATTAACTTATCTAATAAAATTCTTCTTTGGGTATTGGTCAATTTTAATTCATGTACATAATTCCGTTCCTGCATCATTAAATCGTACAACCATTCCGATTGGTCTGCATCTAGAAATTGATGATGATCAGGAAGCTTAGACACAAACTGGCCAGCCATTAAATCAAAATATGGATTGTTAATACTAAAATTATCCCTTGGCTGGATACCGATCTGTTCCGCTAATTCAATCATAAAAAGCAAGTGAACATTCGAAACAGATTCGGAAGACAAGTCTAAGTGTAAAAACCAGTAATAAATAAATTCAAAAAGAGATGTATTCTCTTCATCTTCTTTAATCGTATTCTTCAGAATTTCTGTCATAAACATACCTACTGAAGATCTTCTTATTTCAAATGGAATGCGCTGATATAAATGAGAACTAGCAATTTCCTTGATACGAAACAACCCTTTGGTATTTTTATGGTACGCGACTACTTCCACCAAGGACATGATCTGACATAACCCTGCTTGAGTCTTAGATTTTTTATTTCTTACACCGCCTATTATATAACTATTTAATCCATAGTCTTGGGTATAGATATCTAGGATCAGGCTCGTTTCACCATACTTTAAACTTCGTAGAATTATTCCTTTCGTTTTGACTAACATTGTTTTCGAACTTGGGCTAATGAATTTCCCTACACCTTATTTTATGAAAATGATCGCACTAAAGCTAGTTAAAAAGATCTCACTCACCATTCCCAGCCTTCTTCTATTTCTCCTTCTTGTTTAAAATCTATTTTTGTTTGGATTCTTTTCTTCTGCCGATTCCATATCAAGTGTGCAAGACAAGTATATGGATGGACTGGATTCTTCGGGTCTAGGCAAGCATTAATATGTGGTTCCAGAACATCCAAGCGATACAAGTAACTCATCAGTAATCCAAAATCCTGTTCTATTAATTCTGCTACTCTCCGCTCGATCCGAATGATCATCTGCTCTTCATCAAGTTCATCCTTTTCATCTGCACCAATCTCAAGTGCGCCATTTATGACAAGAAAAGATTCCTTGTTAATGTCCATTATCATCTTTTAAAAAACTCAAAATATCCTCCACGTACTTTCGGTTATTAGATAATCTAGGCACTTTATTTTGCCCGCCTAATTTTCCTCGCTTCTCCATCCACTTATAAAAGGTATTCGTTGGTAAAGATTCGACCGTTAGATTCTCTAATGCCATGCTTTTAAAACGTTTCGCTTCATAATCAGAGTTCACTTCTTGCAAACTTTCGTCAAGTCTTTTACTAAATTGACCTAAATCCGCCGGAGGCTTTAAAAACTCTATTAACCACTCATGGCCACCTTTTGTTCCTTCTTTGATATATATCGGAGCTACCGTATAGTCAGAAACTTTCACATTGAACTCATCGCAAGTCTTCGCAAGCGCTTTGTCTGTATTACTCACCATGACTTCTTCTCCAAAAACATTGATAAAATGCTTCGTTCTTCCTGTGATTCTAATTTTAAATGGACTCAGTGATGTAAACTTAATCGTATCGCCAGTCATGTATCGCCATAACCCAGCATTGGTACTGATTACCATTGCATAATTAACATCTAATTCTACTTCTTCCAGTCCTATCGTCCGCGCATCATCTTGCTCAAACTCAGACATCGGCAAGAATTCATAATACACACAATTATCAAGTAACAAGAGTAAATCATTAGACTCAAGATCATTCTGAATTGCAAAATAACCTTCGGACGCATTATATACCTCTTGGTAGGTGAAGTCGTCGCTAGGAATAAACCGCTCAAACTGCGAGCGGTAAGGTTCGAAGCCCACACCGCCATGAACATACGCTTGAACATCCGGCCAGACTTCTAGCATATTATCCTTTCCAGTTGCTTCTAATATCTTTCTGAATAAAACTATAGTCCAAGAAGGCACTCCACCAAACATGGTTACTTGCTCTCTAGAACAGATTTGCACCATTTTCTCTATCTTCTCATCCCAGTCAGGAAGTAGTGCCGTTCTGAAATCAGGTGTATAAAACGGTCTTCCAACAATAGGCATATTATAAAGCATAATTGCGGAAATGTCACCATAAGTTGTCATATGGTTCCCTTCATAATTACTTAGACTACCGCTCATCACCAGATTCTTTCTTTCGAAAATCCTTGCATCACTTCGTCCTTTATAAAGTAACGTAACTACATCCCAACTCCCTTTAATATGACAACCTCTGAGATTCTCCTTAGGAACTGGAATAAACTTGCTTTTGCTCGATGTTGTTCCCGAAGATTTCGCATACCAATTTACAAATCCCGGCCATAATATATTAAAAGAACCATTCATCATTCTTTTGATGTATGGCTCTAAGTCATCATATTCATTAAGAGGAACTTCTTTCCGATACTGTGCAGGAGAATTAATGCCTTTGTAGTTATATCGCTTTCCCCACTCCGTATTTGCTGCTTTCCCTATCAAATAGTTAAACGTACGAAGCTGAGTTTCATGGGGGTTTTCCATAAAGTTTTGCACACTTTGGTAACGACGTTCCAAGTAGGTACTAATCAATTTATTAAATACAGCTTTCAATAGATCATTTATTCAATAGAGTATTAAAGATAGCAAACCAAACAAAATATTAAAGTTTGTTAAAGTCTTATTAAAAACTACTTCACATACATAATTATAAAATCAATTTGACATGAAATATGTTATAATAGGTAGCTAAGTCACTGATAAAGGGGTGTTTAAGTCGAACTTTAGAGGTAAACTTGAGTTACAAAAATTGTATATCCTACTATAAACAAATAAAAAAATGAGAAAACATATCATATTAACAACTGTATTTTTGCTGCTGGCAATCATAGCAGCGGATGCACAATATTTTGGTCAAAATAAACCAAGATATCAAAGCTTCGATTTCGAAGTAAAAGAAACGGAACATTTCGATATTTATACCTATTTGAAAAATCCGGACATGCTTAAGCAGCTTGCCTTGCAGACGGAGGCTTGGTATAAAATGCACGCCAGAATCTTCAGGGATACATTTGCTGAAAAAAATCCAATCATCTTTTATAATAATCATGCGGATTTCCAACAAACGAATGCTATTTCAGGGACTATCGGTATCGGAACGGGTGGAGTAACTGAAGGTCTTAAAAACAGAGTTGTGCTTCCGATCACCTTTACAACCCAACAAACGAATCATGTGCTAGGGCATGAGCTAGTGCATGCATTTCAGTATCATAAAATAATCCAAGGTGATAGTACTAGTTTGCAAAATCTCCAGAACTTGCCCTTGTGGATGGTAGAGGGACTAGCAGAATACATGTCGAAAGGTAATGCGGATACATACACTTCTATGTGGATAAGAGATGCGGTGGCTAATGACGACATTCCGTCGCTCAAAGATTTGAACAATCCTAAGTACTTTCCTTATAGATATGGTCAGGCATTCTGGTCTTTTTTAGCTGGAATCTATGGTGATCAAGTGATCGAACCGATGTTTATGAATACTGCGAAATATGGCCTTGCCGTTGCGGTCGACTCCGTCCTAGGAACGTCTATTGAAAATCTAAATAATCAGTGGGAAAACGCACTGTCCACACATTATCAACCTTATGTTAGAAATAAGAAAGAAGACTTCATCGGGAAGAAAGTGATTTCAGAAGACAATGCTGGGAAAATGAACGTTTCTCCTGCTTTAAGTCCTAACGGGAAATATGTGATTTTCCTTTCGGAGAAGGATTTATTTTCTACTGAATTATACTTAGCTGATGCGCAGTCTGGGGAGATAATCAGAAGAATTTCTTCGAAAACGACAGATGGGCACATAGATGATATTAATTTTCTAGAGTCCGCTGGAACTTGGTCTCCAGATAGTAAAGAATTCGCTTACGTCGCTTTCAGTAAAGGTCGAAATATCTTAGTGATTAAGGAGGCAGAAACTGGAAAGACGATACAATCTACCAAAATTCCAAATCTCCTATCATTTACGAATCCTGCATGGCATCCTAATGGTAAAGAAATTATACTCACTGGGTTAGAGCAAGGTCAGACAGATCTTTACCTTTATAATATTCGAAGGAATAAAGCAAGTAAAATCACAGATGACATTTATAGTGAAATTCATGCTAATGTTAATGAAGAAGGGACTCTCATAGCATTTGCAACGGATGAGAACTCGGTTAAAAATGGTACGACGAATGGTAAGTACACCTTCGATATTGCTATCCATGATTTAGAATCGGGGACCACTAAAATCTTAGATGTTTTCAAAGGCGCTAATAACTTAAATCCTAATTTTGATTTCGAAGGAAACATTCTTTTCTTATCTGATCGAGATGGATATCGTAACATGTATAAGTATGTTGTCGCTACGGGAGAGGTTTTGCAAATGACGGATTTTATTATTGGAATCAGTGGGATTACTGAGTATTCACCAGCAATTGCAGTTTCTCGAAAAAGAGATCGAGTCCTGATGACGAATTATAATGATCACACTTACAATATTTACAAAACGGTCAATAAGAATCTGCTGAACAAACCAGTAGATCCTGCTGATGTCAATTTTGATGCTGGAACACTTCCTGTGAAAAGTATAGGTAAAAGAGATTTGGTTAATAATCAGCTCGAAGTAATGGATAAGGCACTTTCCGTTTCCGAATTAGAAACTTATAAGAAAGTGAGATATAAGCCTAAGTTTAAATTAGACTACATCGGAGGAGGAACTGGTGTTGCAGTGGGAAATTCAACTTTTGGAAATTATACTGGATTAGCAGGTGGAATAGACATGTTATTCGGTGATATTTTGGGTAACAACCAGATTTTCGCGCAAGCTTCGCTCAATGGAGAAATCTACGATGCTGGTGGGCGAGTTACTTATATCAATAGGAAGAATAGAATTGCTTATGGGTTCGGACTTTCTCATGTTCCTTTAAGAACTGGATATCAGAATTACTCATTTAATCAAAGTGATGACCTTTCTCCAAATACTGGATTCCCTTACAATGTCAAGCAGGAGTTGAATATTCTTAGGATCTTCGATGATGGAGGTAGTGTTTTTGCTCACCTACCATTCTCTAAAAGTCTGAGATTAGAAGCAGGTCTAGAGCTAACATACAGAAGTTTCAGGAATGATCTATATACTTCTTATTTGCAGTATGACCAGTTATCAGGATATTCTCAGCAAGTAGATCAAGATCGAGAAAAAGTGCCCACTGGAGATGTGATCCAGTTTGATCAATATTTTTCATTGGTCAAAGGATGGAAACAGAGTGCGAATATTGCATTAGTCGGTGATAATTCAAATTTTGGATTGACTTCACCATTGAAGGGATATCGATATCGAATCGGTGTGGAGCAACATTATGGAACCGACAAGTATATTAGTGGATTAGCCGATGGAAGATATTACTGGTGGTTAAAGCCTGTCAGTCTTGCAGTACGAGGTTTCGCTTACACAAGATTTGAGCAAGATGTTAATAGTGTTTACCCTTTTTATATTGGTCAAATGGGCTTTGTAAGAGGATATGGATCATTGTTTAGTGGTGCAACAGATTTGCTAAGCAACTACGACATTGCTTTTGAACAAGTTCTAGGGTCAAAGGTATTAATGGCGAGTGGTGAAGTAAGACTACCATTTACAGGACCTAAACAATTATCCCTGATTGGATCTAAGTATTTAATTTCAGACTTGGCTTTATTCTATGATGCAGGTGTAAGTTTCAATGAATTTTCAGATTTAACAGAAGGTCGTTCTGTTACAGTTACTAGGGTAGGTGATGATGGGATTCCTATGAACGTAGAAGAAGTTAGAACGTCGGCTTTGTTGATGTCAGCAGGACTTTCGATGAGGATCAATTTGTTCGGATACATGATTGCAGAACCTTACTTTGCAGTTCCGATTCAGAAAGGAAGTAGAGGAAGTTTCGGATTGAACATTATTCCTGGTTGGTAAATGCTCGATTGAAGCCTGTTGAATTATAAACTTGCATCGACCTGACACATTTAAGGAAAGCAACGAGAGCTGGCCGGTATGTGTTAGGTCTTTTCTGGAGTTTAAAGGTAAAAGTTTATAGTTTAAAAGCTGTATATGCCTGAATAACGTTGACCGGGTTTAAATAAAATCTTTAAAGTATAGTTACTTTTAAACTACTTTATATTACCTGTGTTTTAGGTTGTTTTTTCTTAAAGTTACATAATTTATTTTCAAAT
>NZ_JAJNKA010000030.1 GCF_021533215.1 Portibacter lacus
CGCATTTCGTAAAATTGTTTAATTTTAGAGGTAACGTTAGGCGGAAGGCGAAACTCCTCTTATCGCTAAGACGTTATACTTAATGAATTGACTCCGTCAATTCATCTATGGTGGTACTTAGCCATTTATAAAGCTCAATTCTTTGAAACTTTTTTCGGTCGACACTAAAATTTTGTCAGGAGAAGACGATCAACTTAAACGCGCGCCAGAAAGCAAATTAAACAAGTACATTTCCTTCAATTCAATAACCAAATCTTGCAACGGTAAACTCATCAATGTCTTTGCTCAATTACTGAAATGTTGTTTTTACTTATTCAGTTTTTCTCTTAATAAATACGGAAACCTTCAACTTTCGCGCTTTCAGTATACTAGCAACTTTGGCCATTCCAATCCAAGCTTTCAATTTTGTCATGTTCCAACTCGTCTTCTCTTTCGTATTATCGTTAGCTCAACCGAAAAAAGTAGGCCAACGCACCGATCTTCGTGAGTCAGATCTTAAACGTTCAACGTATTTATCTCCGCTTGTAGCTTTTTTTTGAATTTACGAATGGCAAACGCAATCGTGTGTCATAAGATTTCTTTTTATCACTAAGTATAACACGCGATTAAGAAGTGAATTTCGCCTTAAATAATTCTTACTCCAACACATTTTGTCTAAAATTATAATAACTTTAGAAGTAACGATTTGCGGAAGGCGAAACTCCTCTTATCGCTATCACGTTAGAGTGCCACTAATAAAACGATCGCGCAAAAAACCAATGTAATTTTTAATGTTTATGGTTTCGAATAAATCCACCTTCAAAAAAGCGACACACCTTGCTTATTTAAATGGTTTTTACGCTTGCGATAAGCCTTTGGCATAATTCTGATTTCTACTCCAATGAGTTTTTTTGCTTTACCCTCCTTCCATCCAAACTTTAATGCTCGCACCGAAAGCTGAGTTTGATTCGGCTCCGTCCAACATTAGAGATTCGGCTCCTAGCGCAAAATAAACGTTTGACTAGAACGAAAACCTAAACAGCAAAATACGCCTCACCTTACTTATTTGTTATCGCTAAACTCCAATGCACGATTCCTACTTTTATGCTTTCCTACCCTACGCGCGTTTTTCACTAAATCAGCACTATCCTGCCCAATAAGCGAACATTTGTGGCTTTCAATTCATCTCTGTTCGGCGCTCGGCACTAATTATTCGTCAACTGTAAACGTATTCCTAAACTTAAAAAAAGCGGCATCTAACATGCGATTAAGGAGTAATTCCGCCTTAAATAATTCCCACTCCAATACGCATTTCGTAAAATTGTTTAATTTTAGAGGTAACGTTAGGCGGAAGGCGAAACTCCTCTTATCGCTATCACGTTATCTGTAACCAATTGTATGAGAGAGATAATAATTTTATTAACAATTTTCATTATTGCCAGTTGTAAAACAGAAGAAGTTATTCAATCTGTAGAACTTGAAATACATCCAGCTTTTCATAATTATTCAAAATACAAAATTGAAGCTAAACATGATACTTCTAAAATGACTTTCAATCTATTTGAATTGCCAAATTCGATTGAAATATCATTGTCTGGAAAAGAAACGAAAATCAAAGAAGAGGTTATTATCAATCCTCAAATTAAAGAATTATTCAATAAAATTGCATCATTTAAGGATGACGGTAAACGTCATTATGGTTACACTGATGGAGCCTCTTCAACAATTATAAAAAACTATTTAAATAGATCGGATACATTCTCAATACATGTACCAATTCGAGAAGAAAATTCAATTCATTATAATTACTTAGATAAGCTTTTTGATATTTTATTGCAAACTGATAAATACCAAAACCAAATCTACTTTGAAACTCTCAAATCTTATTTCGATTATGGGCTTCCAATTACTCAAATTAAAGTGCAGCCTAAAACTTACCGAATATGGGGCCCGTTGACGACAAACGAAGAACAGGATCTTCAACAATTTACTAAATCAATTAAAGATAATGAGTCTATCATATTAGATTTTAGAAATTACAAAGGAATGGGATCAAGCTTGTATCATGAATTCATTCAATTGAACAAGAGAAATCCAAACATATATTATGTTTATGACAAAGAGATTAATGAAGATTTTGAATATATTGCCAATGGGAAAATATATACTTCAATTGAAGAAGTATTAGAGAAATTTAAAGAGGCTACAGATAACAGGTGACGATCCATAATGCTTCGCTGTCGCTTGCACTCTGGATGTCACAGGACCGTTAGAGTGCCACTAATAAAACGATCGCGCAAAAAACCAATGTATTTTTAATGTTTATGGTTTCGAATAAATCCACCTTCAAAAAAGCGACACACCTTGCTTATTTAGCATTTTTTACGCTTGCGATAAGCCTTTGGCATAATTGAGATTTCTACTCCAATGAGTTTTTTTGCTTTACCCTCATTCCATCCAATCTTCAATGCTCGCACCGAAAGCTGAGTTTGATTTGGCTTCGTCCAACATTAGAGATTCGGCTCCTAGCGCAAAACAAACGTATGCATAAACGAAAACCTAAACAGCAAAATACGCCTCACCTAACTTATTTGTTATCGCTAAACTCCAATGCACGATTCCTACTCTAATACATTCTTGCCCTACGCGCGTTTTTCACTAAATCAGCACTATCCTGCCCAATAAGCGAACATTTGTGGCTTTCAATTCATCTCTGTTCGGCGCTCGGCACTAATTATTCGTCAACTGTAAACGTATTCCTAAACTTAAAAAAAGCGGCATCTAACATGCGATTAAGGAGTAATTCCGCCTTAAATAATTCCCACTCCAATACGCATTTCGTAAAATTGTTTAATTTTAGAGGTAACGTTAGGCGGAAGGCGAAACTCCTCTTATCGCTATCACGTTATATACAAGGAATTGACCACGGTCAATCCCTTCGCGAGTGCTGGCTCTCTTGTTACTTTTTCACACTCTTTTCTTCGAAACTTTTTTTCGGTTGATTAACGATCCAGAGAAGACGGTAAATTCATTTTCATGTTTATAATGAAAGTGCCGAATACATAACTTTCCTCATTTTTCTTAATCGTATCGCTCAACGCATTCACGTTTGCAATCGAATCATTCTGTAGATTTTATTTGTTCACTTTTCATGATTAATCGATTGGTAACGATCAACCCATTCGCGCTTACGACCACATCGATTCTTAGACTTACCAACTTCGGCATTTCATTTTGATAAGCCAAACTCGTCTTCTCTTTCAGAACGAGTAAATTGATATACTGAGAAGACGGTCAACAAGTAAATGTCCTAAATAATGAAATTGCCGAAGGTTTAAGTCTCCTACTCTATCTTAACATCGTAACGCTCAACGCATTCACGTTTACATTCGAACTATTCTGCAGATTCTATTCGATCACTTTTCATTCTTAATAGAGTGGAAACGATCAACCCATTCGCGCTTACGATTACATCGAATATTAAAGATCCAACTTCGGCATTTCATTTTGATTCATACAAATCCGTCTTCTCTTTCTAAAAATGGAACAGCAACCGAAAAAAGCCATCTAAACAATTCAAACATTTGGGATTTCAAGTAATTCTCTTCTGGGTTGACTTAAGAGTGTTAAAAAAAAGTTTAGTCCCTGTATATAACAGGCGATAAGAAGTAATTTCGCCTTTAACGTGTTCCATTCTCACTTTTGGAAAAATTGTTTAATTTTAGAGGTAACGAATCGCGGTGGGCGAAACTCCTCTTATCGCCAGAACGTTATATACAAGGAATTGACCACGGTCAATCCCTTCGCGAGTGCTGGCTCTCTTGTTACTTTTTCACACTCTTTTCTTCGAAACTTTTTTTCGGTTGATTAACGATCCAGAGAAGACGGTAAATTCATTTTCATGTTTATAATGAAAGTGCCGAATACATAACTTTCCTCATTTTTCTTAATCGTATCGCTCAACGCATTCACGTTTGCAATCGAATCATTCTGTAGATTTTATTTGTTCACTTTTCATGATTAATCGATTGGTAACGATCAACCCATTCGCGCTTACGACCACATCGATTCTTAGACTTACCAACTTCGGCATTTCATTTTGATAAGCCAAACTCGTCTTCTCTTTCAGAACGAGTAAATTGATATACTGAGAAGACGGTCAACAAGTAAATGTCCTAAATAATGAAATTGCCGAAGGTTTAAGTCTCCTACTCTATCTTAACATCGTAACGCTCAACGCATTCACGTTTACATTCGAACTATTCTGCAGATTCTATTCGATCACTTTTCATTCTTAATAGAGTGGAAACGATCAACCCATTCGCGCTTACGATTACATCGAATATTAAAGATCCAACTTCGGCATTTCATTTTGATTCATACAAATCCGTCTTCTCTTTCTAAAAATGGAACAGCAACCGAAAAAAGCCATCTAAACAATTCAAACATTTGGGATTTCAAGTAATTCTCTTCTGGGTTGACTTAAGAGTGTTAAAAAAAAGTTTAGTCCCTGTATATAACAGGCGATAAGAAGTAATTTCGCCTTTAACGTGTTCCATTCTCACTTTTGGAAAAATTGTTTAATTTTAGAGGTAACGAATCGCGGTGGGCGAAACTCCTCTTATCGCCAGAACGTTATCTGTAATTCAGTGGATTCAACCGCTAAAAATTGATTTAAATAAATGTAAATTGTAACACCGCAACCTAATTTTTTTTATCACACAAAACGGTCTCAATTTAGTAAAAGATTTATATTTTGATGATAATAAATAGATTAGTTACCGCTGCTCAGCTTTGAGCTAAATTTTAAATATGGATGAACAAAAAAGAAATTAGAGAAAAAGCAATAAGACAAATATTTGAGGAAACTGCATTACAAGAAAATGGTTTTAGATGTACAAAAAAAAGTATCTACAAGAAAGTTGGTGATTTCAAATTGTCTTTGAATTTCGGAAGTGCAATTAGCCCAAATAGATTAGAAGAGGTCAACTATCTAGAAGTTAGAGCTTCTGTGAGTCATGAAGGTCTTAGAAAATATAAAAAAGAGAACTTCAAACAAAACAATGGATATATTGGAGGAGCTGCAATCGCAAACCTTTTTAAGGCTGGACCTCCTTGGATAAGTTACGATCTGGGAATTAGGGAAAACACCTACAATGAAAAATTAAGCCAAATTAAACAAGTTATAGAAAAGGATGTGTTTCATTTTTATGATGAATTTACGGATATAAACAAAATAAATAATTACATCTGGAAGCCTTGTTTCAATCTCCGTTGTTCCATCCACCTCTATGTTTTTTTAAGTGAAAAAGATCTTTTGGATGAAGTAATTGGAAAAGCATCAATTGATAGAAAAGAGTCGTTTAAGCATGATTATGTTAATTTCAATAGGAGATTGAATTCTGGAGAAACATGGATTGAAGTTTACAAAGATGTCAAAGATGGAGAAGATAGTCTTTCTCTTGAGATTGCCAACTCCTTGTATGAAATGGGCATCAATCTATAAAAAAATACAGATAACAGGCCATGAAGAATGAAGAACTTCCTATCGTCGTTCCTCATCTTATGGCTGAACCGTTAGCGATAATAAAAAATATATGAAAGCCATAGAGCAATTTAATGAACATATAAAAGCAAATCCCAACTCTTCTATTTGGGAAGGGTTTGCGAGTATATACAGTTATAAAAATGCTCCAATTGAAGATACAGAGCTTTTGAATCTATGCAAACTCCAACTATCAAAGAAACTGGATGAGGAAAGTACAATAAGTTGGTTAAGTATACTAAAACATCTCGAAAAACCAGAAAGCTTTAATCCTGAATTCCTAACCAAGTACTTTAGAGCACGAAACAATAGTATCAATCATTCAGCAGTAAACTCACTTACATATTCGAAAAGTGAAAAAGTTCAACAATTATTAATCGATATCATTGAGAACCCAAAATCAGATGAATTAGGAGAAGTCGCAGTAAAAGTTCTACATTTTGAATTAACTTCAATTAAGTCTTTCAATCGATTAATACGCTTATACAACAGCTTAAAAAAGGAAACAAAAAGAGCAACTTGGTACTTAATCTTTACCAAATCTTTTAACAATAGCTTTAATTACAGTAAAGATCTATTAGAATTTTTAGAATCAAATAAAGTAAAGTCTTTGAAAAAATGGAATTTCAAGAACTGGAAATATTTGAAACGGGATTTAGCAAGCCAGAAGTTAGTAGAAAGATTATCAAAACTCAAAAAGGCCACTAATAACAAGACCTTCAAGAATGAAATATTTTATATACCAATTTCTGATTTGTCTTATATTTTGATAAGGGCTCATATTGACTACGAAAATCAATCTGAAGTGAAATTTGATATCGGTCAAAGAAGTTTTATTCGTGCCTTTTTTGGAAGAATTGACAATGGATTATTTTCATCTTTCAGTAGTCTAAATCAAGGAATGATTACAATTCAATTGGATCAAGATTTCATTGAAAAATTAATTAAAGATGCAGAAGAAGAAATAATTGAAAAGGAATTGTATATAAAACAGAATTACCACAAACATTCTTTAGAACCAGCAAAAAAATCATTTTATCCTTTTGTCTCATTTATAACTTATAGTTTACTTACAAACAATTTAGAAAATGCAAAAAAATGGGCTAACTATTGGAAAGAAAATAACGAAGAGTGGTTACAAGAATATTGGTTAAGATTTTGTAATGAAGTTGAAAGAGTTACTATCGCTAACACAGGATATGATGGCATGCCTCCTATCGTCGGCACGTCCACATATCCATAACCGTTATGTAGCATAGTTCTAACACAAATTACGAACAAGAAATCTGATAAGTCATATAAGAATTATTTGTCAGCACATAAGTATCTTGCGACGACACCAAACACAAAAAAGTAATGTATTTATTTGAAATTGAGATAAATGGACCGCAAAATCAAATTCACAACCAATAAATCTAGAGAAAAAATGAGAGAGGGAACTATCACTTATTTTCAATCTCAAGGGTTTAATTTGACAAATAATGATGAACTCTCAATTCAATTTGAGAGGGGAAGTATTTTAAGGAATATGCTAACTTTCAATCCACTTAAATGGAAAAGCATTGTAGAAATTAGTTTTGATAAAAATGATATAATAGCAAATTTTGAAATAAACACAGTTTTCCAAGCAGTGTCGCACCAAGAAGAAAACTTATGGCAAGAATTTATTTCAAATTACCAGAAAACATTACAAACCAATCAGTCTTTTATTTCTGAAAATGAAGCACAATTAAAAGATACTAGAAAATCGTCTTACCAGTATGTCAGACGATCAATGTTAGGTGCAATAATTTTCGGTCTACCAGGTGGATTACTTGCTCATCTAACCGGAATCAATCTCTTGATGTTAGTTGCTGTAGTTGGTGGTGGATTATTATTCTTAGTGATGAGTATAAACAAAGATAAAAGCAAAACATATTCTCACGATAAAGACTCACAGCAATAAAGTCATGATAAGAGATATAGAAGCGAAAAAGTATTTTAAGTGGACAATAGCATCTTCTATAATGGTACTTCCAATATTCTTCTTAGCCCTATTTGGGCATGTCAAAGCAGTTCAATATTACTATTGGATTTTATTAGTTTTCTACGCACTAGTATCAATTTCGGTATTCGTTGTTGGAATAACAAAGTATAGCTCCTTTATTCCTAATCCTAGATCAACATTTGATGTTTTTTCAAATCTTAGAATTTGGACCGTCGTACTTTGTGTTGTTTCTTTTTCTCTTTATTCGTATTTGTTCATTCTGTATGGAAACTTAGGCGGTGTGCTTGATAATTGTGAAGGCAAATTGTCAGTGATGAATCATGGAGAGCTGATCAGGGAGCTAACACAAAGTGAATATCTTTATCATAAGAGAATTGAATTATTACTTTTTACAACATGCTTTTTTGCATTTTTTAGTGCAGGACAGATGATATTATATAAAAGAAACGCTACCTAACATTAGATAAGAAGTAAGAGCTCCTTCGTCGCTCCTCCTCTTATCATTAGACGTTAGAGTGCCACTAATAAAACGATCGCGCAAAAAACCAAGGTGATTTTAAAACAGATAATTCCGATCAATTCATCCTTCAAAAAAAAGCGACACATCTTGCTCATTTAGCAATTTTTACGCTTG
>NZ_JAJNKA010000031.1 GCF_021533215.1 Portibacter lacus
GATAAGAGCCCGATAGAATTTTCAAGCCGCCAACAGCCCCTTATTGGGGTTTTAAAACCCCAATAAGGGGCTGTACTAGAAATAGTATTTAAATTATAAACTGTATTAAGAAAGGTAAGTCTACAAGGTGAACTTAATATTTTTGATCATATGTAATGCGATTCATTTTTAGAATCTTATTATATTTCTTCTTAAATAAATATAAAGAAGAAAAGGAAAAGCTCATTTGATGTACTTTATATAATTAACAATATAGAGTATATAGTTTTTATATAGACTAACATAAATGCCGGAATTGATGGACTTTTGGAAGATTAATCTGGATTGCGTTCTATTAGGCGCTATTGATGCAACGGCATATTGAATATACTTTTCTGCCTTTAGAAAAGATAAGGTGTTCTTTTTTAAATATTTCGCTAAATTTTTTCCTTCAGCGGAGAACAAATCATCGAAAGCTGCAACATTAAGTTCTGCTCTTTCCAAAGGATCAAAATCCAAGGTTGCTTTTTTAGATCCCATCTCCTCATGGATTTGATAGATATAATTATAGTTTGATAATTGTACAAATGGGTGTTTCATTAACAACCTTAAGATCAAGTGTGTATCCTGCCAATGTGGGAAGTCAACTGGAAATCGATCCACTTCTAAGAAACGACTAGGAATACTAAGTGACCATACACCGCACATATGATAGGCAGCATAATTCACGGGATTTTTATGCTTCTTTTGATCATAATTAGTTGTCGTAATACTTTTCTCCTTGATTTTCCGAACAAATCCTGTTCTTAAAATGGTTTCAGGAAAATCCCGAGATTCATAATGCTGGTAAAAATCATTTAGGTAATCAGTTGTTATTAAATCATCGTCATCTATAAAGCACACATACCTTCCATTGGCAACATCTATTCCATGATTTCTAGCGCTACTCCGCTCTAGATGCTCCTGAAAGATGTATTTAATCCGATCATCTTTAAATTCTTGAACAACTTCTCTCGTCAGGTCAGTCGAACCATCATCAACTATGATTAACTCCCAATCCGTAAATTTTTGATCAATCACACTCTGGACACATTTCTGCAGAAGTGCAGCCCTATTTCTTGTAGGGATGATAACTGAGAAGAAAGATGTACTTTTGTTCATAATTACAAAAGTATGCAAAAGATAGGATTATTAGAGCTGGCAAACCATAATGAGGTTTTGCGTGCTTATATATTAATTTTATTAGAAAGTGAAAAAGTTAAGACTGTTGAAATATTTACCAATAAATGGAATTTTAATCAGGTTTATGATTTTCAAGATAATCCTAGGATTAATTGGCACATTATTGAAAATGTTTCTGAATTATTAGAGTATGAACTGATAATTAAAGAATTATCGGTGTTGATTCAGACCACGATTGAAGATGAATCGGCTAAAGTTGTAGAATTAAATATAGCATGTAAGTTGGCAATAGTAATTCATAATGCTCATTGCCAATTTCAGCCTTTTAAAAATATAGTACTTAACACCCACCCTATTGAATTTGTAAAAGATATTGGAAGGTTGCTTAAATTTATTTTGATTAAAAGACCTGCTCTTAAAAGAGCTGAAGAGAAGGCTGATATCCTATTTTTTCCTATTAAAAATGCCTTAACAAAAAACAAAAAATCAACGAAAAGAATGCTTTGTTTACCCTTTTCAGTAAATGAAGAAGTTTCTTATATTGCTTTTCATGAAAACATTTTTATTACCATCCCAGGAATTATTTCAGATAAGAGTCGAGATTATGAAGTTGTAATTGAAGCTTTAAAAAAAATTAAGAATCATAATATTAAGCTTACTTTACTAGGCAAACCAAAGGGGAAATATGGCTTGCAAATCATTAATAAATTTAAGAAAATAAATTCATTAGAATTAGTTTGTTATACTTCATTTATCCCTCAAGAAATATACGATAAAAAAATGCGTGAAACGGACTTCCTCATTTTACCAATGAAAGAAAAAATGAGCTTTGGCGTGATTACAGAAAAGAACGGGTATTCTACAACATCTGGTAACATTAACGATATGGTTAGATATGGTATCCCAGCACTTCTTCCTGCTTTTTATCCCTTGAATAATAGTCTGAAAAGTGTTGTCGGTCAATTCCAGAATGCAAATGAACTTACTACTTTAATAGATCATTGGGCTGAAGGAAAGGTGTATAATAAAATTAAAATTGAAAACATGAAAGAGGCGATGAAGCCATTTGACAGAAAGGAACTGGCTATAATTGTCAATGAGCTGATTTAACAGTTTCTAAATAATTCCACGCTCAGCTCCACCCCTTTTTCCCACAATCTCCATTAAAACACGCCCTAACCCAATTTATTTGCATCTTAACGTCGTTACCTTGTTGTAATTCAAAATCAACTTATAATCCATCGTTAGATATGAAACATATTCTCCTCTTCTTACTATTTTCTATAGCATGTGCCGCTCAGAATACTACAGTCCTTACCGAGCAAACAGAAATAGAAACTAACTTACTTCCACTTATTGCTGTAAAAGGACAACCTGCTAAAACCAAAACCATAGAAGGATTAATGAAGGAATTCAATGTTCCAGGTCTAAGCGTTGCAGTCATTAAAAATGGGAAATTACACTGGACTAAGGGATATGGAGTTTCAAATACAAATACTATACAACCTGTAGATGAAAACACACTCTTTCAAGCGGGATCTATCAGTAAACCTTTAGCAGCATTAGCTGCATTGACATTAGTCCAAGAAGGGAAAGTAGACTTAGATGAAGATGTGAATGAATACCTAAAAGACTGGAAAGTACCAGCATCTGATTTTACTAAAGAAGAAAAAGTAACCCTGAGACGTCTGCTAAGCCATACCGCAGGAACGACCGTTCACGGCTTTCCAGGCTATACCGAAAAAGATAAGTTTCCTACGATCACAGAAGTGCTGAATGGTGAAGGAAATACAGATAAGGTTTTCGTAGATACCGAACCAGGAAGTAATTGGAGGTATTCTGGTGGTGGATATACCATTATGGAAAAATTAGTAGAAGATGTAAGTGGAATGCCACTGGAAATTTTCATGGAAAAGAATATCTTCCCGAAGATCGGAATGGAAAACAGCACGTTTTACCAACCATTACCTTCGAATCTGAAAGAAAATGCAAGTTTAGCTTACAACCGAAAAGGAAAAATCATCGACAAATCCTACCATAACTATCCAGAGCAAGCGGCAGCTGGACTTTGGACAACTCCTTCTGATCTTGCTAAGTACATCATAGAAATCCGGTCGATTGCTAATGGAAAGGAGGATGGTGTATTAAGTCCAGAGACTGTAAATGAAATGCTGACTAAGCACAAGGGGAACTGGGGACTTGGACCGTCTCTAAGAAATGATGGTGAGGAGTTGATCTTTGGCCACGGTGGAAAGAATGCTGGATTCACAAACAATATGATTGCAAGCGTATATAACGGAGATGGAATTATTATTCTTACAAGCGGTGATGCTGGCAATGAAATCATAAATCCTTTGCAGACGACTATTTCTAAGTACTATGAAATGGGGATTTTCGAACAACAAGAGATTGAATTGTACGATATAGATGAAAAAGACCTCTTGAAATTTGTAGGAAAATATAAGTACGAAGAAGGAGAAAGAAAAATGATCGTAGAAGTGAAGGTTAAGAAAGGAAAGATCAATATCAAGTTGGGAAGCAACCATGTGCTTGATGCCATTGGTCCGCTTGAGTTTTTCGACTTGAAAGATCCGGAAACGATTACTTTCAGTCAAGACGAGCAGGGTAGCATAACAAGCTTTACCCTGAAAGGCCCAGGTGTTTCATTCGCTAGAATTGAATAACCAGCGGTGCTGCTATCTCACGATTATTTCATCCGCAAAGATCCATGATGGCATTCCAGCCGCATGATGCCAATACGGAGCAGTACCTAGATTCTTAGCACTTACTTTTATGTAACGTGCCTCTGCAGATATTTCTAATTCATAATATTGAACATCATTAATCTTACTTGATTTTGTAAGCGGAGATTGGTTTTTTAAAGGTTTCAGATCAACGAAAGATTTCCCATCTATTGAAACAGAATAAATAACCTCCGATGGAAAGAAAACAATGTGATTCGTAACTTGCAAGAAGGCCATATTGATAGAATTTACCTCCCGAATTTCACCAAGATCTACTATCGCCTCCAAGTCATTACCTTCGAATCCTAACCAATTCGCATAAAAACTACTTCCGCCATATGCACCATCAGTAAGCGCCAACGGATTTTCATCAGCATATTTTTTCGGCTTTGTTGACAAGGTGACTTTCTTGCCGCGTGCGATATTTGGTAGAGCGGCAACGTCGAGCGTTTGCTTGTAAGCATCATAATATTCACTTACGCTGTATCGCATTTCATTCATCATCGTGATTCCATCAGCATCACATCTTGCCTTGAAACTTTCTAAAAGTGGCTGAACAAAGTCCACATTTTCTAGATCGTATTTCGATGAAAGGGATTGTCTACAAGCTTCTAACACGGCATAATCAACCCCGAGACGAGCTCGTTTTACTCTTTTTAGCACAACAGGATTACCTGAAACGGCTTGCTCCGCTTCGTCAAAAAACCCACGGTATTGATCTAGAAGATCCTTATTAAGATAAGAATCGAAGGCTTGTGATGGATCTCCATACAGAAACAAGAAAAAATCGGAATCTGCTATAATTTTCTCATGAATCAAGTCCACGTATTTTTTAACAAATGGCCCCGCTTCACCATAATAACCATCCGTAAATTCTTTGATAACGTCATCAGTATTCAGGTCTGGGTTCCAAAGCAACTTTGCCATCATATAAGAACGAAGCTCAAACAGTTCACTCGGATTATTGCTATGCTGTTCGAAAACCCACTTCGCATTGTTTTCCTCGAAGAATTCGATGTTTGGTTTCAGCGTGTGCATATTGGGAAATGGAGCCAGAAAATTGGTAAACTGTGTCGTGTAATCCCAGATCCGAATATTGTCCGTTAACGTCTTCCAGCCTCTTAAGTCATCAGCAAAATCAGCACACTTCTCAGGAATGGAAGCACTTCGATCGCATTCTATGGAACACAGCGTGATCAGCACATTCTCTATAGGTTTAGTCTTACAAGGTTTTCGCGTGTATTGATAGGCCAATGTGGAGATTTGCTTTTCAGGAAATTCGCGTGCAACAGCATTGACGAAACGAATCATTGTACCAGCATGACTTTCTTCTTCTAGGTCAATTTTTTTGCATTGATCACACTCACAGAATTGCGTATTATCATTTCCACTTACAGAAATAACGGAGGCTTCAGGATTTCTTTCGAAAAGAGCACCTACAGAATCGATAACCATCTCCAGGACTTCCTGATTGGTTAAACACAGTTGAGTGGGTAGCCTTTTGTTACCGCGCATCGCATAATATTCAGGATGTGATTCGTAGAATTTTTCTTCTGGGACAAATTTATTAAAAGTGTGAACTCGACCGGAAGGCACATAGAAAGGAAAGGCTTCAGAAGTTACTTTTAGTTGATGGGCAAATTCAGGATGGTCATAAAAGAGACGCGAATGGACGGTTCTGATATTAATATTAGGGGCATAATTATAGGTCAATGTTGCATTAAGCGTAATCTTGTTTAGTTCTGGAATAAATTCAGCATCAGGCGCAAACCACCTACAGCCTAGGAATTGTTCTAAAAATTCATAAACGGCATTTCGCAGCGCTTCTGGAGATCCACCAGAGATCAATAGGTTTTCATTTTGGACGTGGATAGCTATTTCATGAGGTTTTAGTTTTTCAGATGTTGTTAGTAAGATTTGCTTTTTCTTAGGATTTTGAAGGTCAATGTTGATGATAGGAATCGAAGCCTGACTTATCTTATAAATGGTAGATTCTAGGATTTTTGCTGATTGGGAAATGATTGAATCGGTATCGTCATGAATGATGATCTGATAATCGGATTGGCCGTTTTCAGTCAGTGTGATGGTGGATTCATTCATTAAAGAGAAAAGAAAGAAAAGAACAAAGGGTATAAAAGCTAGTGAAACAGCCTTGGATTTGCGCATCAGTTGAAATTAGAGGTTATAATATTTAATGAAATGAAAGTTAATAATTTTAAATGGTTGACCTAATGTGATGTTCATCTATTTTTATTGATTGATTGGATAGTGGAAATGAGTGAGTAAAGCTTAATTTATTTTATTAATGGCTTGTACTAAATGAACAAAGCCGGTGCGCTGCACCTCATTCTTTTTAATTATATCTTATTACAAACAAATACGGTCCTCTGGACCTTGATCATACCGAATTTGCATCGTAATGAAAGTGGATGGGAACAGCTATAAAGGTTTGGGAAACCTTTTTAGCTGAGACCCGAAACCAACACGAGCAGACGATGCGCAGCAATAATGCCAGAGGCATTATAGTCAGTGACCCGTCAGCAAAACTCTGACGTTCGTACACATCTTTTTAATTTAATATGTTGTAGCCAATCATAATTGATTCGAACTTCTCTAATCCCCAAACAAACGTTTTTGTTCCCGGTGGTCGACTTGGCTGATAGAACTCTTTCC
>NZ_JAJNKA010000032.1 GCF_021533215.1 Portibacter lacus
CAGGAGACTGTAGCACATTAGAACCATTTGCAATCACGATTACACCGACAGCAGAAATAGATGGCGGAGCAGGCACAGCATGTGATGAGTTTGAACTACCAGCTATAACAGGCACAAACTTAGCAGGTGATGAAGCTTACTATACAGAGATGAATGGAGGCGGAACGGTATACAATGCAGGAGACTTAATAGATATGAGTCAGACATTATATATCTATGGTGATGATAATGGCTGTCCATCAGAAGCAGAGTTTATTGTAACCATTGTAGAAACACCAAGCATTGATCCTAACTCAGGAGCAGCATGTGATAGTTTACAATTACCAGCAATCACAGGAGTTGGAACTGCAGGAGCGATTTACAATACAGCAGCAGATGGAAGTGGTACAACATATATAGCAGGAGAGTTTATAGACTTTAGTACAACGCTATACATGATAGTGGCAGCAGGAGACTGTAGCACATTAGAATCATTTGACGTAACGATTACACCGACGGCAGAAATAGATGGCGGAGCAGGCACAGCATGTGATGAGTTTGAACTACCAGAGATAACAGGCACAAACTTAGCAGGCGATGAAGCTTACTATACAGAGATGAATGGAGGCGGAACGGTATACAATGCAGGAGACTTAATAGATATGAGTCAGACATTATATATCTATGGCGATGATAATGGTTGTCCATCAGAAGCAGAGTTTGTTGTAACCATTGTAGAAACACCAAGCATTGATCCTAACTCAGGATCAGCATGTGATAGTTTACAATTACCAGCAATCACAGGAGTTGGAACTGCAGGAGCATTCTACTTCACAGAAATGGACGGCGCAGGAACACAATATGCAGAAGGAGATTGGATCAGCACAAGCACAACATTATACATGTATGTAGCAGCAGGCGCTTGTTCAACAGAAGAACCATTTGCAATTACGATTACACCGACAGCAGAAATAGATGGCGGAGCAGGCACAGCATGTGATGAGTTTGAATTACCTGCTATAACAGGCACAAACTTAGCAGGCGATGAAGCTTACTATACAGAGATGAATGGAGGTGGAACGGTATACAATGCAGGAGACTTTATAGATATGAGTCAGACATTATACATCTATGGTGATGATAATGGCTGTCCATCAGAAGCGGAGTTTGTTGTAACCATTGTAGAAACACCAAGCATTGATCCTAACTCAGGAGCAGCATGTGATAGTTTACAATTACCAGCAATCACTGGAGTTGGAACAACAGGAGCATTCTACTTCACAGAAATGGATGGCGCAGGAACACAATACGCAGAAGGAGATTGGATCAGCACAAGCACAACATTATACATGTATGTAGCAGCAGGTGCTTGTTCAACAGAAGAACCATTTGACGTAACGATTACACCGACAGCAGAAATAGATGGCGGAGCAGGCACAGCATGTGATGAGTTTGAATTACCTGAGATAACAGGCACAAACTTAGCAGGCGATGAAGCTTACTATACAGAGATGAATGGAGGCGGAACGGTATACAATGCAGGAGACTTAATAGATATGAGTCAGACATTATACATCTATGGTGATGATAATGGTTGTCCATCAGAAGCAGAGTTTGTTGTAACCATTGTAGAAACACCAAGCATTGATCCTAACTCAGGAGCAGCATGTGATAGTTTACAATTACCAGCAATCACTGGAGTTGGAACTGCAGGAGCATTCTACTTCACAGAAATGGGAGGAGCAGGAACACAATACGCAGAAGGAGATTGGATCAGCACAAGCACAACATTATACATGTATGTAGCAGCAGGCGCTTGTTCAACAGAAGAGCCATTTGTAATCACGATTACACCGACAGCAGAAATAGATGGCGGAGCTGGCACAGCGTGTGATGAGTTTGAATTACCTGCTATAACAGGCACAAACTTAGCAGGCGATGAAGCTTACTATACAGAGATGAATGGAGGTGGAACGGTATACAATGCAGGAGACTTAGTAGACATGAGTCAGACATTATACATCTATGGTGATGATAATGGTTGTCCATCAGAAGCGGAGTTTGTTGTAACCATTGTAGAAACACCAAGCATTGATCCTAACTCAGGATCAGCATGTGATAGTTTACAATTACCAGCAATCACTGGAGTTGGAACTGCAGGAGCATTCTACTTCACAGAAATGGACGGCGCAGGAACACAATATGCAGAAGGAGATTGGATCAGCACAAGCACAACATTATACATGTATGTAGCAGCAGGTGCTTGTTCAACAGAAGAACCATTTGCAATTACGATTACACCGACAGCAGAAATAGATGGCGGAGCTGGCACAGCGTGTGATGAGTTTGAATTACCAGAGATAACAGGCACGAACTTAGCAGGCGATGAAGCTTACTATACAGAGATGAATGGAAGCGGAACGGTATACAATGCAGGAGACTTAGTAGATATGAGTCAGACATTATACATCTATGGTGATGATAATGGCTGTCCATCAGAAGCGGAGTTTGTTGTAACCATTGTAGAAACACCAAGCATTGATCCTAACTCAGGAGCAGCATGTGATAGTTTACAATTACCAGCAATCACAGGTGTAGGAACAACTGGAGCATTCTACTTTACGGAGATGAATGGAGGCGGAACTCAGTACGCAGAAGGAGATTGGATCAGCACAAGCACAACATTATACATGTATGTAGCGGCAGGGTCATGTTCAACAGAAGAACCATTTGCAATTACGATTACACCGACAGCAGAAATAGATGGCGGAGCAGGCACAGCGTGTGATGAGTTTGAATTACCTGCTATAACAGGCACAAACTTAGCAGGCGATGAAGCTTACTATACAGAGATGAATGGAGGTGGAACGGTATACAATGCAGGAGACTTAGTAGATATGAGTCAGACATTATACATCTATGGTGATGATAATGGTTGTCCATCAGAAGCGGAGTTTGTTGTAACCATTGTAGAAACACCAAGCATTGATCCTAACTCAGGAGCAGCATGTGATAGTTTACAATTACCAGCAATCACTGGAGTTGGAGTAACAGGAGCGTTCTACTTCACAGAAATGGGAGGAGCAGGCACACAATATGCAGAAGGAGATTGGATCAGCACAAGCACAACATTATACATGTATGTAGCAGCAGGCGCTTGTTCAACAGAAGAACCATTTGCAATCACGATCACACCGACAGCAGAATTAGATGGCGGAGCTGGCACAGCATGTGATGAGTTTGAATTACCAGAGATAACAGGTACAAACTTAGCAGGCGATGAAGCTTACTATACAGAGATGAATGGAGGTGGAACGGTATACAATGCAGGAGACTTTATAGATATGAGTCAGACATTATACATCTATGGTGATGATAATGGTTGTCCATCAGAAGCGGAGTTTGTTGTAACCATTGTAGAAACACCAAGCATTGATCCTAACTCGGGAGCAGCATGTGATAGTTTACAATTACCAGCAATCACTGGAGTTGGAGTCACAGGAGCATTCTACTTCACAGAAATGGGAGGAGCAGGAACTCAGTACACAGAAGGAGATTGGATCAGCACAAGTACAACATTATACATGTATGTAGCAGCAGGTGCTTGTTCAACAGAAGAACCATTTGCAATCACGATTACACCGACAGCAGAAATAGATGGCGGAGCTGGAACAGCGTGTGATGAGTTTGAATTACCAGCTATAACAGGCACAAACTTAGCAGGCGATGAAGCTTACTATACAGAGATGAATGGAGGTGGAACGGTATACAATGCAGGAGACTTAGTAGATATGAGTCAGACATTATACATCTATGGTGATGATAATGGTTGTCCATCAGAAGCGGAGTTTGTTGTAACCATTGTAGAAACACCAAGCATTGATCCTAACTCGGGAGCAGCATGTGATAGTTTACAATTACCAGCAATCACTGGAGTTGGAACAACAGGAGCATTCTACTTCACAGAAATGGGAGGAGCAGGCACACAATATGCAGAAGGAGATTGGATCAGCACAAGCACAACATTATACATGTATGTAGCAGCAGGCGCTTGTTCAACAGAAGAACCATTTGCAATCACGATTACACCGACAGCAGAAATAGATGGCGGAGCAGGCACAGCGTGTGATGAGTTTGAATTACCTGCTATAACAGGCACAAACTTAGCAGGCGATGAAGCTTACTATACTGAGATGAATGGAGGCGGAACGGTATACAATGCAGGAGACTTAGTAGATATGAGTCAGACATTATACATCTATGGTGATGATAATGGTTGTCCATCAGAAGCGGAGTTTGTTGTAACCATTGTAGAAACACCAAGCATTGATCCTAACTCGGGAGCAGCATGTGATAGTTTACAATTACCAGCAATCACTGGAGTTGGAGTAACAGGAGCATTCTACTTCACAGAAATGGGAGGAGCAGGCACACAATATGCAGAAGGAGATTGGATCAGCACAAGCACAACATTATACATGTATGTAGCAGCAGGCGCTTGTTCAACAGAAGAACCGTTTGCAATCACGATTACACCGACAGCAGAAATAGATGGCGGAGCAGGCACAGCGTGTGATGAGTTTGAATTACCAGCTATAACAGGCACAAACTTAGCAGGCGATGAAGCTTACTATACAGAGATGAATGGAAGCGGAACGGTATACAATGCAGGAGACTTAGTAGACATGAGTCAGACATTATACATCTATGGTGATGATAATGGTTGTCCATCAGAAGCGGAGTTTGTTGTAACCATTGTAGAAACACCAAGCATTGATCCTAACTC
>NZ_JAJNKA010000033.1 GCF_021533215.1 Portibacter lacus
CAATAATGATTGCAGGTAGTTTTCCTTCAATTTCATCATCATAGGAAATAACTCCTTCGTAGGTTAATTCTGAATCTTGATACTCTATTTTTTCAATTCTTATCATTTTTTCTAATTACTGCCAACGTCTTAGCTGCATCCAGAGTCCGACCAACGGGAGGATTATGTGATCGCAGCATGTTATCTCTCGTAGTGTGACCTGAATTCATATTCATTATAAAGATAGTGAATATAAAATGCTGATTTTAAGATGATGGAGATTATTTGATTTTATCGATTCTGGATTAAATAGTTGACCCATCGGCAGGAGCTGATTCAAGCAGATCTGCCAAACGGATGAGTGGTGCTTACCTTTCACGGGTTGGTGCTGAGCGACTCATTGCAGTAAAGTAATAAGAGCTGAACGAAAGTAAACCGTTCGATGAAGTGTTCGAAAATAACCCGTTGAAACGTATTTCATTAAAATGGGGTACAAATTAGATGGATAGATTCTGTCAAAAGATGAGGTTGGCGTGCCTCTACGATGAGTGTAGATACAAGTTCTTGAGCCAGTAGACTACACGGCAGACGGCATTAAGGCGGCAGGACTTATTACTGGGCTTAAGATCGGAACAGGTGAAGCATCTTAGTACAAAAGAGTACATAAAGGTGTGGCGGATATGCTCGTAGTAGTGTTTGATGTTTATCTAAAGGTAAGATTAGCGAAGGGGCATACAGGATTATTAGTTTACAGAATTTCACAACCTAAATTACTAGGGAAGATGAATTTATTTGAGACGGAATTTTTACGGGGTAAATCACAGCCCATCACCACCGAGATGGTGGAAATGGCTTACCGAAAAGTAAAGTCGAATGGCGGAGCTGCAGGAGTGGATGGCAAAGATATGTCGTACATGAATGCGCATAAGACAGGCGAACTTTATAAGCTATGGAATCGCATGGCATCGGGTAGCTATTATCCCAAGGAGGTAAGGGCAGTAGAAATACCAAAACCAGATGGAAGTACAAGAATGTTGGGCATACCTACAATATTAGATAGGACAGCCCAGCAGGTAGCCACAGCGGTTATAGAACCGATCATGGAAAAAGTATTTCACATCGACAGTTATGGGTACAGACCAAAACGTTCTGCACATGAAGCCTTGAAACGTTGTCAACAGCGATGTCATGAATATCGTTGGGTGATCGACATGGATATAAAAGGGTTCTTTGACAACATTGATCACGAATTAATGATGCAAGTGTTACGACATTACATCAAAGAGGAATGGATCATTATGTATGTAGAGAGGTGGCTGAAGGTATCGACGATCGATAAGGATGGAAACGTGATCAAACGGACAAAAGGAACACCTCAAGGAGGAGTCATTAGTCCGATATTGGCGAATATGTTTTTACATGTAGTGTTTGACGCATGGATGGAGAAGCATTATGCTAATACGAAGTACGGCACCATCAGATGGGAGCGATATGCGGATGACATTATAGTACATTGCAAGAACGAAACAGAAGCACGGTACATTAAGAATCGCATAAAAGAGCGGATGGCCGAGTGTAAGTTAGAGCTGCACCCAAAGAAGACGAAGATAGTGTATTGTAAGCAATCCAATCGACGAGGAGGATACAAGGACAATTGTTTTGACTTTCTAGGCTTCACATTCAAACCAGGAAGTGTTTATGGTAAGGATGCAGAAGGTAAAGGTCAAAGATGGTTGGGCTATGTAACTTCGATTAGTCGAAAGGCATCAAAACGCTTAGTTACACAGATCATGAAGTGGAAGATACATCGGGCAACAGGAGCTGAATTAGCAGACCTTGCTAGTCAGAAAGCACCTATTATACAAGGATGGATCAACTACTACGGACGTTTTCGACTTTACTGCATGCATAGTGTATTCAAAGCATTGAATATTCGATTGATTAGATGGGTGATGTGTAAGTACAAGAGATTTAGAAGGAGGATGTTTCAAGCGAGACAATTCCTAATAGAGATCAGTAAAGCATATCCGAATCTATTTGTGCATTGGAGGTATGGTTTTACTCCAGATCAATTCTAATCCTGAAGAGCGGTATGAATCGAGAGGTTCACGTACCGTTCTGTGAGAGGGTAGGGACTACTTATTTGGTAGTTCCCGCTCTACTCGACTTTCTTTGATTCAGCACAAACTTTGGTAATACTTTCCATCATAAGACACTATACAGCTTGCTTCTTGATGGATAATATCTTCAAATCTACGCATAGACATATTTCCAATTTTAGCAATTCAAATTTATCTAAGAAAGACTCAAGGTATTCCCATTTACCATTCGATTTATTAGCCTTGTATATACTGCGTACCAGTTGTAATCCATCCATCTTCAAATCCTGTCCTAAGGTAAGCTTGTACTCTTTAGGAAAATCCTTCGTGTATTCAAAAATCTTCAAAATCACTTGATACACTTGCTTGAAAACTAGTAAGTCATACTGCAAGGCCATGTGTAAAATAATAATCGACCGCTTCACGGTATTACTAAATAGCTAAATTTTTAGAAAGCCCGAACTGCCCGAACAAAGAAACCGTTGTTATGCTTGAAGAAGTTCTGAGCGCCATTGCCGAAAAACTGTCCCCACGCATTTTCGGCGTCGGCCCCGGTAGAACTCCAATAGAAGCTATTAAAAAAATCACCAATAGCTACTTTTTGCAAATACATTTCGTTTAATTCATACTTTGTAGGCATCCTCCAGTCTCTAAATTCATCTCCATCCGCAGAATGATTATCAGGATCCGAAATAAAATCTTGTGCTTCATGCCAACTTGCAAAAGTAGACTGATTTTCTGTTTCAGCAACAAGGCCATGTTTGCCATCTGCTGAAACCCAAAAAATATAACCTCCTTGTTCAGCTGAAAGTCCTATAGTGTAGGTAGGGCTTGAATTTGAGGCATCTACATACGCCTTTGTCGCAGCATCCTGTGCAGATATTGGATCTGCTACATTCTTGATCAAGCCTAATTGTACGTTTAGTGAATCTGCTTTAATACCACCCAACACTTCTACATTTTGACTAAATACAAATAAAGGGGAAAAAAAAACTAGACAAATAATAAAGTGCTGTTTCATAAGTGATTTTCTTGATTTAAAAAATACTAATATATCCTGAATTCACGTCATAATAAAATTCCTTAAGGTGGATTTTTCATTTGGTGGAAAGTAACGTGATAGCGATAAGAGGAGTTTCGCCTTCCGCAAATCGTTACCTCTAAAGTTATGTAATTTTAGGTAAAATGTGTTGGAGTGGGAATAATTTAAGGCGAAATTCACTTCTTAATCGCGTGTTATACTTAGTGATAAAAAGAAATCTTAAGACACACGATTGCGTTTGCCATTCGTAAATTCTAATAAAAGCTACAAGCGGAGATTATTACGTTGAACGTTTAAGATCTGACTCACAAAGATCGGTGCGTTGGCATACTTTTTTCGGTCGAGTTAACGCCAATACGAAAGAGAAGACGAGTTGGAACATGACAAGATTGAACGATTGGATTGGAGTGAGCAAAGTTGCTAGATTTACTGTAAGCGCGAAAGTTGAAGGTTTCCGTATTCGTTAAGAGAAAAGCTGAATAAGTAAAATCACATTTGAGTAATTGAGTGTAAACAAAGATGAGTTAGCCGTTGCTAAATTTGGTTATCGAATTGAAGGAATTGCACTCGTTTGTCTAGCTTTCTGGCGCGCGTTTAAGTTGTTCGTCTTCTCCTGACAAAATTCTAGCTTCGACCGAAAAAAGTTTCAAGGAATTGAGCGTTAGAAATGGCTAAAGTACCACCATAGATGAATTGACGGAGTCAATTCATTAAGTATAACGGGAGTCTGCGCAAAAACAGATGCTCAAATTAGCAAGCGGTCCTGAGGCATGCTCTCCAAGATCCTGTTGCTGAAACAATTTGCAAATTCTGTGAGCCCTTGTGATCGCTTACAATCCCAATTTGGCCTAAATTTAATGATTTATACTCTTTAAATGCCTCTAAATATTCAATTCCGTTATGTATGGACATAAGTCTCCGAAGATTATAGCAGATCGATACTAGAAAAACTTCTGCAAGGACATTTTCTAGTCCTCGCATCAATGTATGATCAAAATGCCACTGTCTTTTTAGTGTTCCGAATTGATGTTCTATGATTTGCTGACGCTTTCTGTAGTAGTCCTTATTTGATTCCACTCTAGTTCTGTTAGCATCTATGGCATCTTGAAATTCGTGTCTTTCTATGAATCTACCTTTTTCGTTTCTTGTACAATGAGCTTTTAACGGGCAATGCTGACATTCTTTGGTTTTATATCTTTTCATACGATAGGTAGCTCCTTTCTTAAACAGTCTACCATTTGTGGTCAGTTCATGCCCCTGAGGACATTGGTAGGAATCTGATTCTGAATCATATTTGAATTCTTCTATATTATAGAGCCCATTATGATTAGAACTGGAACCTTTAGGAGAACAGAATGTCGTAATTCCATTTTCAGCACATTGTGATAATTCTGCTCCTGTTGTATATCCTTTGTCGGCTAAAACGGTAAGTTCTTCTAATTGTAGTTCCTCTTTAACCCTAATTGTCATTTCTGCCAATGCATGGGTATTGCTTATTCCTATGTGTTTGACCCCCTAGTTCTTGAGGTTTGACCCCCTATGTGGATAACTCGCTATTTCAAATTTACAATTATATTTTAGATCTGTTTCTGAGGCTTTCCCCTTTGAGATCAA
>NZ_JAJNKA010000034.1 GCF_021533215.1 Portibacter lacus
CATCAAAAAAACTGAATATTCTATAGATATTACTACCTTTTTCAACTCTGACCTCATAAATCCCATCTTCTAAATGTTTGAAGAATTTTTTCGGTACTCTTTCTACCGATATAATGATCTCTAAAGTGTAATCAATTTTATCTTGAACAACTTTAGTCTGATCATTATAGAAGGTCCAAAAGTAATTTCCATATGTCTCAATCTTCCTCTTCATAAACTATAAATGTAACGAATAAGTTTCATTATTTTGTAATATGTGCTGATCAAAATTACTTCGGAAAAACTATGCTTTCAGCTTGGCCTACCTCGGAAGCCATTTCTCCACCGCTTTTTTCAACCCTTCTAGATTCTTTTTGTGGTATCGCTCAACACTCATAACCAATCTTAGTCATCACGGTTAACTACATATTCAAGAAATATCCTTAGATTAATTAGTGGATGTTGCAGATCTTGAAGTCAATTCCAAAACTTTAAATAGAGTTATTGAGCTTTAAAAGCTTCCTTCAAATGTAAGAGATAAAATTTTCTACTTTATCGATATGTCTATAAGAGATAATAAGGCTAGAGCTGCTTATGCTTCTTGATCACTAGATTCTAATTCAAATACTAGAGTTGTAAAGTTATTGTCACTATAAAAGAGTTTTGATCCTATCACTTTGGAGAAGTAAAACTCAGCAGTATGGTCAAATACAATTTCCATCTTAGAAGATGAGAGATTTAATCGTACCAATTGATTGTTAGCACCGAAGAATAATTCATTATCATAATAACTAAGTTGACCGAATGTGCCAGTGTTTCCTTGAGGATAAACTTGAAGTCTTTGAATTTGCTCAGTCAATAATTCTTTGCTTAAGATCTTTCCTTCTGAAAGGTCTATTTTTAATAGGTATACATCATTAACTTCTCTTACAAATAGGAACATGTTTTTATCTGCGATCACATGACCCATTCTCAGCTTATTTTCAAGGTGCAAGTGCCATAATTTTTCACCACTATTGTAATCTAGACAAAATAACTCTTCCTCATTTGTTGAAAGAAGTGTTCCTTTTACGAGCTGATTATTTCCTATATATCCTGAAACAGATTTCAATTTCAACTTCTCTTTATCTAACTCCCACAGCTTTTTTCCAGATTTAAGATCTATTCCAAATTTCTTATTTGCTTCATTGACATTTCCTACAAGAACATCATCACTCCAGGCTAATGCGTAAAGTCGATTCTCATAATCTAAACTGATTTCCCATTCTAATTTTTGATCGGTATTTGTGTAGTATTGTAACAATGCCTCTTTTCTTGAATTCAGGATTAATCCCTTATCAGTTAATGTTGTACTTCCCATAAGCTTACTATAGGATTCGATAAGACATTTATCCTTAATATTATAAAGATATGGAGCTCTTCCTTTCCAAAGCAAACAGTGAAACTCATTCATGCCACGTAATTTAAACTCACTAATACTGTGCATTAGGTTTAAATCATAATCGAAGAATCCAATTTTTAAACTGTCTTGCTTTATGCAAATGATGCTTCTGTTATTATGAGGAAGTACCCCTGTTTCGAGAGAAGTGATTGGTTTCATTAGTTAATAACTTTGAATGCACTAGAATTTAAAATAAAATCTTCTATGCCATCATATAAACCATTTGTATTTTCAAACAAAAGATCATCTAGATCACTAAATATTTTTTCTACACTCTTGCTGTTGATAACTTGATCTTTCCACGGCGACTTCTTAAACATATCCAATAATTGACCTTTCAAGATATCGACATTAGTGATGTTTGCTGATTTTTTAAATTCGTAAGAGTAAAACTTTAAGGCATCATCTGGTTTAACACCTTTCGAAATTCTATCAAAAATATCAAGAAGATCCTTATGAAACTGTTTTGCGAATGCATCAACATTTTCAGATCTTAAAAGAGTAGAATAGTATTTGGTTTCTATAAAGTTAGGTGGAGGCGAAAGCGGAGATATATCTGGATATCTGCCTTTAGGATATCCACTATTTGGAGCAGCTTTGATATACTCCTCTAGAGCACTAATATTTTCCCAACCATAATCTTCACACCTTCTCAATCTAAATAATTCGCCCTTTAATTGCCCAATTTTTGTTGATTGGAGACCAGACCTGACTTTTGCCAATTTCGCAGCATCAGTCAACCCTTCCATTTTCTCTATGCTATTAAGCAAAACTTGTAAGCCATTGTTTTTCCCTGGATCAGCGATGTCAGAATACAAAGAACCATTATTATTCATTTTTTTAATAAATGATTTCATAAAACTTTCATTAAAGCCAGCATCTAATAATTTTGGGCTACGAATTGGATCTAATATTTTCGCAAGCTTCTCAAGGCTAGGTAAATCAAGCCTTACAACTGGATTGTCAATTAGTATCCTCCAGCTATTAACGAACTCTTGCCCTTGTGCACTTTCTACTGAAGTAATTTCGGTTTCAGCAAGCACCTTCTCAGCTGCATAAACATTCCCTACTTGCACTATAAGAAGTACTAAGAAAATGATATGCTTAAGCCAATATGTGATCGGATTTTTCAATTCCTAAAGTTAGTGATTTTTTATTTTCATTTGAAAGTTCAAGAGAAAATAAAAAAGTTACAATAGAGTTAGTTTAGTTTTTGTTGGATTGATTTTACCTTCAAGTTCCAAAGTTGTATTTTTTCTATCAATATGTATGAGCCTCGTATCAGATTCAACCATTGAACAATCTGGATCAAGATCTTTAATGTAAAATTCTAAGTTGGAGTTGTACTCTTCGATGTCATTGTTGATTCTTGCGATATTCACTTCGATGGACTCTATATTTTTGTTGAGCACTTTAAAGTCTTGCCCTTTATTAGTTTTCTTTTGTAATTTAAGGCCTTTCAGAGAGCGTTTTAGATTTGGCATTTTCTCTTTGTCTTCTCTAACTTTTCCATTTTGATGTAAGAGGTCAAAAAAATCATTAACAAGTAAATTTGGATTTTTCATATTTGTTTATTTTATATATTAATTCTCGAGTCTACTTTTAAGTTCATTTCAGCTTAACAAGTTTTGACTCGATTTTAAAATGATAAGCTTAGCCATCGAGCGAGGAAGAGTAGCGGCTTAGCATTTTAAAATGAGTAAACAACCGTAGGGCGTTAGGTACTCGTTTGGGTGTGAGGGCATTCGGGGGCGGACTACTGCGGATGTGATCAAGGTAGCTGGTGAGAGCGCCGACTCGTAGAGGCGCGAAGCCAGCTGGATTGCGGCAAAGAAGAATAGAGGTAGCGACAACCATGTCTAGGTACGACGACGTGGTGAAGCGTTAGCGATTTTCTTCGTGCAGAGGATGAGTAGCGTGCAACGAGAACTTAGTCGGCTTAATATTCTTACTGCTTATACATTCAAAAATTTCAGAAGAAAATAAAAAGTATCAACTTTTCATAAATTCCGACTTAGTTCGAAGCCGTAGATCGCCACGCAGTCCGTTAAAACTCTAAGACTGCGATTCTTCAATTACTCTTGCGAAGAGTTGGATTCTTCCTCTGCCTAAAGTATAATTAACAGTAGAGTAGCAGTTAATTGAGGAGCTGAGCTGAGCAGCAGATAATGTGACAAGGCTGTAAGATTGTAAAGAAATAAGGA
>NZ_JAJNKA010000035.1 GCF_021533215.1 Portibacter lacus
TCTACTATGTAGATGTAGTATCAGGGACTTGTCCATATACAGTGACCAGAACTTTCAGAGTACTGGATCCATGTTTAAATGAGACGATCTGTGTACAGACCATCACAATAGATGATACCACAGCACCAGTAGTAACTTGTCCAAGTGATGTCACCTTAGAATGTGATGGAGCAGGAAACGTAGATGAAATTAATGCTTGGTTAGCACTTGCAACTGCATCAGATGTATGTGGTGATCCAGTAATAACTAATGATTTTACAGGAGTTACCGGACCTTGTGAAGGAACAGGAACAGTTACTGTAACTTGGACAGCTGCAGATGAATGTGGTAACTTTATTACTTGTTCAGCAGTACTTACCATCCTTGACACAACAGACCCTACAGCAGATAACCCAGTTGATATCACAATTCAATTTATTGATGATATTCCAGTTGTGGATATTGAAGTTGTAATGAATGAGATGGATAATTGTGATCCTAACCCAACAGTAACTTACACTGGAGAAACGGACAATGGAGGAACAGGTTGTGATGGTGATCCATTGATTATCACTAGAATCTATAATATAGCTGATTGTACAGGTAACAATATTGATGTTGATCATGTAATAACTATTGAAGCTCCGGCTCTTGATTTATCAACATTTACTAATTCAATTCTTTGTACAGGCGCAGCAACTGGATCAATTGCTGTTGAAGCAAGTGGTGGTACTGCACCGTACACTTATGATTGGGACAATGATATATATGATGGACTGACAGATCTAGAAGACTTAATTGCAGGAACTTACACGGTTACCGTAACTGATGCGATAGGATGTACACTTGTGGAATCTATAGAGGTTACAGAAGTTGATGAAGCTTTAGATGTAGTTTTAGGACCTGAGAATCCTGTAATTTGTATAGATGGTGAAATTGTCATCTATGCAACAGTAACAGGAGGAACAACTCCATATACATATGCTTGGAATACAACAAATTTTGCAGATGACTCTATAAGAGTTTCAACTGCGGGAACATATTCAGTAACAGTAACGGATGCAAATGGATGTTCTGATGTTGAGAGTATAGAGTTAAATGTTATTACAAATCCTGAAATTGATAACCCTGGACCTTTAGAAGCTTGTGATAGTTTAGCATTACCAATTATTACTGGTACTGATTTAAGTGGAAATGAAGCTTATTATACAGAAGCAGATGGTCAAGGTACGCAATACAATGCGGGTGATTATATATATACTAGTACAACAATTTACATCTTCGATGAGACTGGAACTGAGCCAAATTGTTTTGATGAAGTTCAATTTGATGTAATCATTACAGATACACCAATTCTAGATCAACCAGATGGAGTAACTTCATGTGATGAATATGAGCTCCCTGGTATTACAGGAACAGGATTAAGTGGAAATGAAGCCTACTTTGATGGGCCTGGAGGCACAGGAAATACTTATGGACCTGGAGCAATTATATCAACAAGCACGACCCTTTATATTTATGATATTTTAAATGGTTGTCCTGCTGAAGTATCTTTCGATATTGATATTGTAGAAACACCAATAATAAATCCAGATTCAGGATTGGCTTGTGATAGTTTACAGTTACCTACAATTATGGGAACTGGAGTTGCAGGTGCAACATACTGGACAGGAATGGGCGGAACAGGTACAGAATATGTAGCAGGAGATTGGATCAGTACAAGCACAACATTATACATGTATGTAGCAGCAGGCGCTTGTTCAACTGAAGAGCCATTTGACATTGTAATTACTGAAACGCCAATAATTGACGACTTGGCGGGTACTGCTTGTGATTCATTTGAATTACCTACGATTACAGGTAGTGGTTTAAGTGGTACTGAAGCATACTATGATGGACCTGGCGGAACAGGAACACGATATACAGCAGGAGAGTTTATTACTTCTTCAACAACATTGTACATATATGATATAGTTGGAAGTTGTCCAGCAGAAGGCACGATTACCATTGACATAGTAGAAACACCAAGCATCGATCCTAATTCAGGTGCTGCATGTGATAGTTTACAATTACCAGCAATCACTGGAACAGGAACAGCAGGTGCCACATATTGGTCAATGTCAGGTGGAACAGGAACAGAATATTCGGAAGGAGATTGGATTTATTCTTCAACAACATTATATATGGTGGTGGCAGCTGGATCATGTTCAACGGAAGAACCGTTTGACATTGTTATTACTGAAACGCCAATAATTGACGACTTGGCTGGAACTGCGTGTGATTCATTTGAATTACCTACGATTACAGGAAGTGGTCTAAGTGGAAATGAAGCATACTATGATGGACCTGGCGGAACAGGAACACGATATACTGCAGGAGAATTTATTACTTCTTCAACAACATTGTACATATATGATATAGTCGGAAGTTGCCCAGCAGAAGGCACGATTACCATTGACATAGTAGAAACACCAAGCATCGATCCTAATTCAGGTGCTGCATGTGATAGTTTACAATTACCAGCAATCACTGGAACAGGAACAGCAGGTGCCACATATTGGTCAATGTCAGGTGGAACAGGAACAGAATATTCGGAAGGAGATTGGATTTATTCTTCAACAACATTATATATGGTTGTTGCAGCCGGATCATGTTCAACAGAAGAGCCATTTGTAATAACAATTACAGATACACCAGAACTTGATCCAATTTCCAATGTAACATCTTGTGATGAATATATTTTGCCTGAGATTACAGGAAACAACTTAAGTGGAAATGAATCCTATTGGACAGGAATGGGCGGAACAGGAACGCAATATATTGCTGGAGATGCGATCACAAGCACAACTACATTGTATGTTTATGATATCAATGGTACTTGTCCAGCTGAGAATTCATTTACTGTTGAAATAGTAGAAACACCGAGCATAGATCCTAATTCAGGAACAGCATGTGATAGTTTAGAGTTACCTCTAATCACAGGGGTAGGAGCTGGATCAGCAACATACTGGACAGGAATGGGCGGAACAGGAACTGAGTATGTAGCGGGTGACTTTATTAGCACAAATACAACATTATATATGTATGTAGCGGCAGGGTCATGTTCAACAGAAGAATCATTTGCAATCACGATTACACCGACAGCAGAAATAGATGGCGGAGCAGGCACAGCATGTGATGAGTTTGAACTACCAGCTATAACAGGCACAAACTTAGCAGGCGATGAAGCTTACTATACTGAGATGAATGGAGGCGGAACGGTATACAATGCAGGAGACTTAATAGATATGAGTCAGACATTATATATCTATGGTGATGATAATGGCTGTCCATCAGAAGCAGAGTTTATTGTAACCATAGTAGAAA
>NZ_JAJNKA010000036.1 GCF_021533215.1 Portibacter lacus
CTGCCCCTGTACACCAGTCTAATATCTTCCATTGTCTTACTACTTTAAAACTTGGAGAGTTCATATCACATGGCTGATTAAATTCATCTAGACATGTTGCTATTCTGATATCATTATAGCCTGCTTGAATAGTACCGCAATTTAATCCACCAATTCTACCTGTACCTCGAGCCTTTAAATTTCCAGCTACATCAAACAAATCATCAGGAGAAGGATTTCCGTTTTCTAACACATTCCATTCTGTACCTGCTCCATCACATGAAAGTGGGAAAGAAATATCTACAGTTCCATAGGCTTCTACTCTATCTGGACAATCTGCTTCACTAACTTCTAAGCAAGTATAATCGTTTGGCAATGTTATATCATTTATATCTTCTGGCTCTAAATAAATTATTTGAGTGCAAGAAGATGACCTTCCATATTCATCTATTGCTGTAAATGTTCTGTAAATGGTATCACCATCACAGCCGCCATCCTTGTGTGTATCATAAAAATCAAGCGTAAAATCAGAGCATTCTATTACTTCCAGTCCCCACGCTAATGCTTTAAGGTGGCTCTCTTCGTTATCATCAGCAACAAATGAACTTCTACCTACACTAATATCTTCTTCTATTCCAACCGTTCCAAAAAATATTACATTTTCAGGAGTTGGATCTATTGAGCAAGCTAGTGTTGCATCAAGTGGACAAGTTAAAATCGGAGCAGCTTTATCTTCTACTGTCAAAGTTCCCCAACATTTATTTCCATCATAGCCACTAATAACTGATACTTTATAAGTACCTGGTTCACTGATAAGATTTCCGACTATACCTTCAACTTCAATAGAATAATTAAAGCATCCATCAGGATCTACTCCATTTAAAAACATTAGGTAGTTCAAATTAGCAACGCAAGTAGTAGGATCGATAGTCGTTCCAACATTACCAAGACAAGCAAGCCCAGTTCCAGGATTAGCATCAAATTCGATACTTACATCGAATGTAGATGTTACATCTGTATTTGCTGGAGGCGAAGCGATTGCATAAGTGCCAATCGGCATAGGTGATATTGCAGAGGCATTATCTGTTGCGCCAAATAAACCGCCCAATCCATAAGTCCAATTAGCATCATCGAATGTTCCATTGTTACCAACTTGGTCATCTATTCTATAAGCCCAGCCATTTAAATATTCCCATGCTTCACCCGTTCCATCTGTTCCTATTTCACCAAAAACATCTGTTATTAGACCATTGCAATATAAGGCAATAGCGTCATCACCATTTACAGATAAAACGTCATTTGATAAATCTGGAGCAAATCCAAAGAAATTCTCAAAAGCTTGAGCTCCACCATTACCAAAAGAACTTATATAAAAATAGTCTCCTGCTGAAAGTGAAATGGTAGGTAGTTCTGCAAGCAAATTCGTAACTGTAATTGAGCCATTATTAAATCTTCCCAGACCATAAGAAGAAAGATCTGCAATATCAGTTAACGCAAATAATTCTACTGCTTTAGGAACTTGATTAGGAAGATTTCCATCCATTACTGCAGTTATTATAAGATTACCACAGCCTGTAACTGAATTAGTTACTGTATATTCCCCCTCATCGCTACTTCCAGCAGTTATTGTTCCAGTTTCTGGGTCTAAATCTAAATTAGGTCCACCTGAATTAACTGTATAACTATAAACACCACTTGTACCTGTAACAATTGGCATTGCTACTCCATTCGTAGGACATAACATCGCAGGTTCATATGTAAAACTAGCGTCAGCAACTTCTAGAACGGTTACCGTAGTTGTATATTCCGCTTCCGTACAGCCAGATTCTCCTGGAGAAGATGTCCAAGTTAATGTGACTGTAGAATTTGTTTCTGATGGATCTGGTGTATATGTTGTCATTTCAGCATTTACATCACCGAACATTCCAACTCCTCCTGACCAAGTTCCCATTTCTTGAGATGTAGCAACTAAATTCGCAACTTCATCTTCATTAATAGTTTGTGGTGGTCCCGCATCTCCAGTACAAGGTCCAGCGACAATACCAGAAGCAACCACGACGATATCATCTATACCAAATTCATCCCTAGATCCTGATCCTAGGTCATCATTACCAAACCATCTAAGATATATTAAAGCGCCATCAGCAACAACCGAAGGCAGCGTATATGCGGGAACAGAAACTGCGGTCGATGTAAAACCAAGACCATCTGAAGTTGCTATTGAAGTGTAATTGTCAACATATACGAAATTTGATCCATCTACTGAAACACCTAAGTTAAAGGAATTCCCCCTTGCTTGATCATTATTTACCCATCTCTCGAAGGAGATTTCTATTTCCGATATTCCTTGTCCAGTATTATTGATAACACTTAAATCAATCGTTCCCGGCGTATAATCATTTGAACCTGGCTGAACACCTAGGAAGATATCTCCAGCTACATCGAATGCATATATTCCACCAGTTGAAACGCCACCGTCTGCATCTTGACCTCTCATTAAATCGTTAACATTGTCATTAAAGCCCGAAATCGCCCATGCATTAGAACTTATTCCTCCTGCAGTAGGCATAGCATTTGGGACTTGGTTAGACATAAAAATTCCATTGTTAACATTGGTAACTGAATTTTCAAAATCTATAGTAGTAGAAGTTGCCCCTGGTGGGATTGATAATTGACTCGAAACACTTCCTATAGTTAGAAATGAAAAGAAAACGTATAAAATCAAAGATTTAAAACGTATAGGTATACTTGCGTTCATAAGATTAAGGTTGGTTTAACAATTTACTCCACGAAAATAGCTGAATTTTCTAGAAATAAAAACAATAAAAAAAATATTTAATTGCTTGATAATGAGGTAAAAACACATAAAAACCACCTAATGTTATTAACTATCATATAGATATACTTGATCGATTTTTCCTATATGTCCAATATTAATTTTATATAAATAAAAAGCCCGATTCAAATTAATGAACCGGGCTTCTGAATTTTATATATCTAAACTACTCAATAACTATCATTTTCTTAGTTGCACTATACTCTCCAGCATTGATCTGGTAGTACATTACGCCTGTTACATCTAGTCCTTTCACCATT
>NZ_JAJNKA010000037.1 GCF_021533215.1 Portibacter lacus
TGCTTATTCCTATGTGTTTGACCCCCTAGTTCTTGAGGTTTGACCCCCTATGTGGATAACTCGCTATTTCAAATTTACAATTATATTTTAGATCTGTTTCTGAGGCTTTCCCCTTTGAGATCAATTCTGTGTGCTTTAGGTACAATTCTGTCTAAGATTGCATCAGCGATAGTTGGTTCATCTAGATAAGCATGCCAAGCGTTTAAGGGAAGTTGTGAGCAAATTATAGTAGCTGAGTTTCCATATCGATCTTCAAGGATTTGAAGAAGCGATAGCTTGACAGATTGTGATAATGGTTGGAGCCCAAAATCATCTAGAATAATGAGTTTAGCTTTCTTTAATTTGTCGAGCCATTTAATCAAAGAACCATCTGTTTTTGCTAAGCTAATTTGTTCTGCAAAACGATTAAGATTAAAGTAAAGTGTTCTGTAACCATGCAAACAAGCATTATCTCCTAATGCACAAGCCAAATATGATTTACCGCATCCTGTAGCACCAGTGATCAATACATTTTCAGCACGATTGATAAAGTTGCAATCAGCTAAGAAGGCAAGTTTGTCCTTGCTCAGATTTCTCTTTTCAGAACATTCTATATCTTGGATAGAAGCTTGATATCTAAGTTTGCTAAGCCTAAGAAACATCTTAGTTCGTCGATCTGTTCGATATTGAAACTCAGCATCTATTAGCTGGGCAATCAGGTCGTGAGCTTCTGGATGATTATTAATAGGTAAGGATAAAACAGCTTGATAAGCATCGGCCATACCAGTGAGTTTCATCTGTCTAAACATGTCTAAAGATTCATTTTTCATTTATTTGAATTTTATGATTAATAGTTAATTATTGATAAGCTTGAGGGCCTCTAATGTTGTCATGTGTGGGGATCTTTAAAATCAATGCTTCTTCCACCTGATCTAGATTTTTCTCTAGGATCTTTTTCATCATTGGGTAATTTCCTTTTCCAACTTTCTTACAGCGAAGTGCAGCTTTTTCAACTCTTTGTGGAGAGTAACGCTTTGCAAGGTGTAAGATCCCAGAGCAACTATTATAAGTTTGGGCCTCATAGATTTTAGCAATTAGAACTTGTTGGATTAGCCATTTTGTAGCTTCTCCAACCTTAGCTGCTTGGTCAATAAAGTAAGCGCCATCATACCCTTGAGAAGCCTTCCATTGTTCATGATTCTTTGGTAGATGTTTGTCATGAGTTTGATACACATTGCTATTTCTGTGGGCAAGTCTCTTATGCACAGCAACTCTTGTTCTATCAATATAAATCTCAACTAGGGTTCGGTTATAAAAAACGATGGCTTGTTTGCCTACATACTGATGTGGAACAGAATAGTAGTTCTTTTCTTCACCTAGGAAAACATGGTAGTTACGCTGAACTTTAGCTTTTGTAGATTTTTTGAGTTCAAATAACTCGTTGGGAAGGTCTGCCATCAAAGGTTTTTCATATTGCTCGAAGAGCTCTTTTCTACAGCCTTCCTTTTTTTGAAAAGGTATTTGATTGTGTATCGATAATTGGTCTACTATTGCTCGATTTATCTCCTCTATACTATGAAAAACTTCGTTCCTCAAAGGAGCATAAATTCGCTGATAAACGATTCTAACTGCATTTTCTACACTAGCCTTGTCTTTAGGTTTGCGTGGTCTGGTGGCTTGTAATTCAAGGTTATAGTGGTCGGCTAACTGGACGCATAATTCGTTGAACTTGGGTTCGTACCTATCAGAAGTTGTGACATAGGATTTTAAATTATCAGAGAGTATTTTCTTGGGTAGTTTACCCAAGAAAAGAAAAGCCTGATTGATACCATAAATAAAGTCCGTCACTTTCTGTGAAGGTAGAGCTATTGCGAAGCAGTAGTGGCTAAATGGACAAACTGTAACTAGCACCTCGCATAGAGTTACCTCTCCTGTCTTAGGGTCTACCCAAGAGAGTTTCTTTCCAGCAAAGTCAATTTGTAAAGTATCTCCAGGCTCGTGTTTAAGGGCCAAGGTGAGATCCTTAGAACGCAGATACCTTTTAAGTTTTGCACAAAACCTACTGTAGCTATATCCCTTAGCATTGCCTTTTCTATACTCTTCCCATATGAGTTGACGAGACACTCCAGGGCTACGAAGCTCCTTTAACCAATAAGGTACTTTGCTAAAGAACTCTTGCTCTAAAAAGACCTCTTCACTTCCACTACTATGATTAAAAAGTACATCAAAATCCTTATACTCTAGCGCTAAAATCTTATCTAAGTCAGTGCTCGATCGATGAGCGATTTTGACATAATGTTTAATGGTATTCTTAGACATCTTTAGTCTCCTAGCAGTCTCCTTAAAAGAGCCACATCGTTGATAAGTTCTAAGTATTAGTCTTACTTGATCCATACGTTTTATTTTGCCCATGCTTGTGATTTTTATCACCAACATGATATTATTTAGCGTATGTATCCACATTCTTAGGGGGTCAAACCGTAAGAATGTTATTAACATTCTTCTACTTTTGAGGGGTCAAACCTCAAGAATCAGAGGGGTCAAACCGATAGGAATCGAGGGGTCAAAGGTGCAGGAATATGCA
>NZ_JAJNKA010000038.1 GCF_021533215.1 Portibacter lacus
GGACGGAGCCAAATCAAACTCAGCTTTCGGTGCGAGCATTGAAGATTGGATGGAATGAGGGTAAAGCAAAAAAACTCATTGGAGTAGAAATCTCAATTATGCCAAAGGCTTATCGCAAGCGTAAAAACCATTTAAATAAGCAAGGTGTGTCGCTTTTTTGAAGGTGGATTTATTCGAAACCATAAACATTAAAAATCACATTGGTTTTTTGCGCGATCATTTTATTAGTGGCACTCTAACGTGATGGCTGCATCCAGAGTCCGACCGTAGGGAGGATTCTGTGATCGCGGCATGTTATATGGCGTAGATTTAATAATATTTGTAATCAAAGGCGTTAATTAAAGTATCTTTTTTAGTATTTGAAAAATCTATGCTGAATTCACAATTCTTTATAGCTCTAATTAGAATCCCATAATATCTAACAATTTCAAAGTTATTTGATTGGGATTTAAATCCAGCAAATTGAAAAGGATTATTTATATTGATTTCACCAAATATTGAATCAGTTTCTACAAATATTTGCTTCAAGTTTTGTTTGTTTGACGTGCCAAAACTTGATGTCGAGTCAATCAAATTTAATATTTTGTCATATTTTTTATTAGCAAATAGATTTACAAAACCCATTAATTTATTTTGGTTCATATATATCAATTCTAGTTCTTCGATTTTAAAAGATGCTTTTTCTACTTCCTTATTATTGGATTTTATCGAGACATGAATTTCTTGGTAGCCATGATCGTAATTTCTAATATTTTTGTAAAACAGATATGCAACATTAGAGCTAGCTATAAAGAAATTTTTAACTTGGGTATCAAATATTTCACTTTTACTAATTTCTAATTCAAAATACTTCAAATTTGGTTTGTCTGTTGAGTATTCAACTCCTTTTGAATAGTAGCAATAACCTCCATAATAGTTCAATACCTCATCTACTCCGCTTTTTTCAAATTGAGTTGTTTTGATGAAATAAGATAGTATTGTTGGTTTCTGATGTCCGTCTCTTTCATGGTTACATGAACAAAATATCATTATGAGTACTATCAAATATATTGACTTCATAAATTAGTATTGATTCCAAAAAATATTTACAAAATCATTTGGATAATACTCATCTAAATCATTAATCTTATCCAGTTTGATTTCGAAGTCAAATTTGCTATTTTCTACATATAATTCTGGGTTTTGAACTTGACAAAACGATGTTAAATAATAACCATTATCCAACTCTATGAAAAGTTGATTTAAGTGATTTTCTGGAAGAATAACATGTTCAAATTGAGCTGCCATAGTTAAAGTTTCATAATTAACTAAGTAAAGTTTATTATTAGTTACTTGAATTATTGCCTCTTCTTTTCTAAATGGTTTTTTAATTGTTTCTTCTCCATTTATTATGAATTTAACTGTCCAATCATCTTCGCGACCAGTTGCCCAAAAAAGGAGGTTGTTTTTATTTATTTCGATTACTATATGTTCCTTAAGTTGGTTGAAATTCCAGTTTTTACCAATAAATGAATCATAAGTTGAAAGATTTGCAATTCCAATAAATCCGGAATCATCTGAAATTTTTAAAATTTTCTCCATTCATTTTAAGTTAAGCAAATTCATATCTTTCAATTACAATCTCTGATTAAGTTTTATGCCATATAACGTGATAGCGATAAGAGGAGTTTCGCCTTCCGCAAATCGTTACCTCTAAAGTTATTATAATTTTAGGTAAAATGTGTTGGAGTGGGAATAATTTAAGGCGAAATTCACTTCTTAATCGCGTGTTATACTTAGTGATAAAAAGAAATCTTAAGAAATACGATTGCGTTTGCCATTCGTAAATTCTAAAAAAAGCTAGAAGCGGAGATAAATACGTTGAACGTTTAAGATCTGACTCACAAAGATCGGTGCGTTGGCCTACTTTTTTCGGTCGAGTTAACGCCAATACGAAAGAGAAGACGAGTTGGAACATGACAAGATTGAACGTTTGGATTGGAGTGAGCAAAGTTGCTAGTTAACTGTAAGCGCGAAAGTTGAAGGTTTCTGTATTCATTAAGTGAAAATCTGAATAAATAAAAACTCCTTTTCAGCAATTGAGCAAAGACATTGTTGAGTTTACCGTTGCAAGATTTGGTTATTGAATTGAAGGAAATGTTCTTGTTTAATTTGCTTTCTGGCGCGCGTTAAAGTTGATCGTCTTCTCCTGACAAAATTCTAGTCTCGACCGAAAAAAGTTTCAAGGAATTGAGCATTAGAAATGGCTTAAGTACCACCATAGATGAATTGACGGAGTCAATTCATTAAGTATAACGTCTTAGCGATAAGAGGAGTTTCGCCTTCCGCTCAATGTTACCTCTAAAATTAAACAATTTTACGAAATGCGTATTGGA
>NZ_JAJNKA010000003.1 GCF_021533215.1 Portibacter lacus
TAACACGCGATTAAGAAGTGAATTTCGCCTTAAATTATTCCCACTCCAACACATTTTACCTAAAATTACATAACTTTAGAGGTAACGATTTGCGGAAGGCGAAACTCCTCTTATCGCTATCACGTTATATTAGAATAAATCATCAAGTGGAAAGTAAATGTTCCTAGATAATACGAACTATATTTATTAGATTTACGTTTAATGAAAATAGCATCTTTAAATATTCTTGAAAAACACCTCAAAAAGAAAAGAGGTAATAGAAAGCTTAAAAACGAAGTTGATAAACTTATAGAAATATTAAAAGGTGCAAATTGGTCAAATTCAGAAGAAATCAAATCGATTAGACCTGATGCAGATAAAGTGCATTCTAAAGGATTTTACTTTTTCAACATTTCTTCTGATAGAACAATGATTTTAATTGAGTTGGAAGAGGATCAAGCTACAATTGTATGGTGTGGAAGCCATGATGAATATGAATATACCTTCAAAAATAATAAGAACACAATCCGTAAATGGCTTCAGGCTAAAAATTGGATATAATTATGAATGACGAATTTAACATCGATCAACTTATCAAACGAGGCAAAATAAATAGTGAACTCGAGCTGGAAAGAGCGTCAATGGCCGAAAGGAAATTGAGATTAATGACAGAAGAATTTCCTGAAGCGAAGACAAAAAGGAAGCAGATAAGAGAACTAATTTATGAATATGAGGCAAAGTATTGGACAGATAGGGACAAAATAACAGATTCCCAAGTTGAAGAAAATGATAAAGCTGAAATCATTGTCCAATTAGAAAATGAATTTATTGATGCAAGAAAAAAACTTATCATATCCAAACTCAAAAAACTTGGATTGAATCAACAAGAGTTTGGACGAATTCTAGGACATAACAGCAAATCCTACATGTCGGAATTAATGAATGGTGTTGTTCCTTTCACTTTAAAAGATTTGATAATTATTAGCAAACTGTTGAAAATAAATTTGAGCAAACTTATTCCAACTCAAATTCCAGATGAAGACAAAACCAAGATTGTAAATTCAATCGAGAAACTAGGCAAACCAAAATTAAAACTTGATAAGAAAGAATTCGCATTCAGCTAAAAGTGCAAAGCACTACATAGAATCGAGTAGAGTGAGGTAGCCTATAAGACTACCTCAGCCCTCTCACACCACCGTACGTACGGACCTCGTATACGGCGGTTCGTATAACAACTTTATCATTTATTCTTAACTGTATGGTAGTAATTACTGAAGGATTGATATCCTCTCAACTGTAGTTTCTGTTCCGTCACCGTGGTGCCCATTATAGGACTGCAAGATATTCTCCAACCCCCTAATCGGGAATAGCTGAATTGTCTTGCTTTGGAATGAAACAGACCAAGTTGTCTAAAGGCTCGATATCGTCGTTTTGGGTTCTTCCAACCTTTCCAAATACAATATCGCAAACGACATCGCACCCAACTATCCAGAGACTTGAATTTCGCGTATCCCGTTCCATACTTGAAGTAATTTACCCATCCCCACATCAACCAATTCAATCTTTGAATCCTTTCCTTAAAAGGAATCGGACTCATCTTCTTGGTGATCAATTTGATCTTCTCCTTAAGTTTCTTCCAGCTCTTCTTTGCTATGCTCAGCCGATACTTGCCTTTTTCTCCTTTCTTATAAGTTGATGTAAAGCAGTATCCTAGCAGTTCAAACTTCACTGGTCGGCACACCGAGGTTTTCTCTTCGTTCACCTGTAATTTCAACTTTGTTTCAAGGAATGATTTGATGTTTCTTAGTACCCGATGAGCAGACTTCTTACTTTTAAGAAACATACTGCAGTCATCTGCATACCGTACAAACCTTATCCCTCGTAAGGTCAGCTCATTATCCAACTCTGTCAATAAAATATTTGACAGCAACGGACTTATAGGTCCTCCTTGTGGAGTTCCCATTGTCCGTTTTGAACAACTTCCATCATCGACTATTCCTGCTCGTAAATACTTTCTTATTAACCGCAGTAGAATCGGATCCTCTATTTTCTTTCTTAGTAATCCCATGAGCTTGTCATGGTTCACTATATCAAAGAAGCTTTTCAGATCCAAGTCTATGATGTCTTGGTAACCAGCGTTAATGTACTCCGTGGCTTGTGCTAATGCTTGATGGGCATTTCGTCCAGGTCGAAAGCCGTAGCTGTGCTGTGAGAACATGGGTTCCCATAGCTGACTTAGAACTTGGTGGATTGCTTGTTGAATCATGCGATCTACTACTGTTGGTATCCCCAATTGTCGGACACCTCCATTACCTTTTGGTATCTTTACTCCCAGCACTGGTTGTGGAACGTATGTTCCATTTCTTAGTACATCAATTAAGGAAGCTAAGTGTTCTGTCAAATAATCCTTTAGTTCGTCCACTCTCATCCCATCAACCCCCGCACTACCCTTATTAGATACCACTTGCTCATAGGCCTTAATTAAATTGGCTCTACTAAGTATGCTATCCATTAAGTTGGTGTACTTCATTTGGGCTTTAAATAAATGATCTAATCTTGCCTCCTTCCATAGTCCGAAACACTCTCATCTTCTATCTTGCGACCAGAATCAAAAGAGTGTTGGAGTTATGGTTATTGGCTGTTCTACGTTCAGCCCTTCAGTTGTGGTCTTCTCATACCACAACCTAATATGGCTTCGGCTGACTTCTGAAAGGCTTTTCCTAAATCCGTCTTCATCCGCATCTCGCTCGATGCTTTAACAGTTCGATTCAGATCTCATCCTTTCAGATCGACCTTGGTAAGGTCTACTAACTTTCTATGTATCCCCGCTGCATCTACATCTTTGGCTGGATTCTAGCCTTCGGTACGATCCCGCTAAAGCTGGACAGGTTGTGCTACCTCGACTAACCTCAATGCCTCTTATGCAATTCATGTTATTCGGTACAGATATTTGCAGTCCAGCTTACTTCAGACTCATTGTCACCAATAAAACCCTTGCTGCTTGCTACATGCTTAGTTTCGACTTCATATGGGTTCAGCATTGAAGTGTTTCTCCTACTAGAATCTAGCGTGACAGAGACTTGCACTCTGCTAGTAATATTTATCCTTTCTATGTACATTTACATAGTAGGTAACTTAGTAGCCATTCAAGGCACACACAGGCTGTGAAGAATGAAGAACTCCTTCGTCGTTCCTCATCTTATCGCTATCACGTTCTATCCCATAATTCCACGCTAACATTTGATAATAACGAACTAAATTACTATCTTTAAACGTTAGTAGTATGTAATATGATTCAAACATTTGCGGATAAGGAAACTGAAAAGATTTGGAATGGTTATCGATCAACTAAATTTCCAAACGAAATTCAACAAATCTGCAGACGAAAATTTAGAATGCTAAACAATGCCCAAACGATTAACGACTTAAGAATTCCACCATCAAACAGATTAAAAAAGATGAAGGGGAAATTCAAACAGTATCACAGCATTCGAATAAATAACCAATGGAGAATCAAATTCAAATGGACAAGCAATAATGCTTTTGAAGTAGAAATAACAGATTATCATGAGTAAATTATCAAATGTACATCCAGGAGAAATACTGCTTGAAGAATTCCTCAATCCAATGGGAATTACGGCCTATCGATTATCGAAATCTATAGGAATTCCTCAAACAAGAACAAGTCAAATCATTAAAGGAAAGAGAGGAATAACCGCAGATACTGCTCTAAGATTATCCAAATACTTTGGAACGTCGCCTAAATTTTGGCTTGGATTACAAGATGATTATGATATTGAAGAACAAACCAACAAACTCCAAAACGAGCTTGATGAGATTAAAACACTGAATTCGGAAACGGGATAGAACGCTATGCACGAGTGAATATTTCGCTGTGCGCCACCGCTAAAGCTAAGGCGGCACGCGGTCGCTCATACTCACCATGCAATTCACCGATATAACCATTTCAATCTGAGAAAGTTTCCTTCGAATCAGGTAATATAATACTTCAGTGGATTCAGGAACTCTTAGAAGACAAAGTCAAATTTGGATATGAAACCTCTTTGTCAACTAGAATATTTGTCAACTATAACAAACCTTCATTCTAATCTTTAAATTAAAGCCGTAATAGATAGAACTTAATTAAATAATTAAATGAACTTTAAATCCTTGCTCGTAGGATATGCTCAGTTTTGCGTCTATTGACTTAGCTCGCATATTCATATTATCTAACCCTAATCCCTCAGTTTTACAATTTTTGATATTGGCATTATTTCCATTATCTATTACAGTTAAATGTAGCTGATTATCCAATCTAAAGAATTTTATTTTAACGTCATTTCCATTAGAATGCTTGCTTACATTCGTAATGGCTTCTTTAAAGATCAAGTAAATATTTTGTCGGACCTCTGGATTAATGGCTTCAATCATAGAAATGTTAGTTAGTTCAAAAGAATAATTAAAATCGCTATTCTCAAATATGTTAGACGCAAAATATCGCATCCGATCTACCAAGTTTTCATACCTATCTTTTTTAGCATCGATGGCCCAAACAATATCTCTCATTCTTTCCATTGCATTTCGGCTCATACCACCGATTTCTATCATTTCTGCATGTATGTCTTCGGTCTTTTCAGTGGCTAAATATTCAGTTTGCATAGCAATACCTGTTAATACACTACCGACATCATCATGCAAGTCAGCTGAAATTTTTGATCGAATGTTTTCTAAGGATCGAACCTTTGCTAGTTCGCTTTTTATTCTAAATCGGATGTAGAAATAAATAGCTAAAACAATAAGGATTAAGTATATAAAATAGGCAAATAAAGTATTCCAAAACGGTGGCCGTATAGTAAACGAATATTGATCAATTTCACTCCAATCTCCATTCTCTATTTTTGCTTTCACCTTAAAATTATATTTACCTGGTGATAGTTTTCCGAAAACTGCATTTGTCGATCCAGAAGGCGCACTCCAACCGCTACTCCAGTTTTCTAAATAATATGAATATTTTATAAGATGAGGAGCTTTTAAATTTACTCCGACAAAATCGAAACTTATAAAGTTATTATTGTGACTTAGGCTTAAATTAATGGGAAGATTATTCCATGCAGTTAGGGAGTCAAAATCATAATTTTTAATAACAATGCCATTTGGCAATTCATATGTGGAATCACTAACCCAATTCAGAGATTCGTTATAAATATAAAGATTGGTGATTTTTAGTTCTGGACTACCTACTTTTATTTTAATATCATCATGGTTAAAACGAACAATACCTTCTCCTCCTGATATCCAAATATCTGAATTTTTGAATTGAAAAATTGAATTATTTGCTATACCACCTTCAGGTAATCCATCTTCAGGTAGATAATTTGTAAATGCTTCATCTCCAGTAATTCCATGGATAGGTTTCATGCTCAGTCCCTTTTCGTTTCCTATCCATAAGTTTCCATTTTTATCTTGCAAAAGGGCTTGTATATTGTTATTGATCAATCCTTGCTGGGAACCATACGAGGTATAATAATAAGTTTCATCAGCAATATCGTAATCAATTTTCATTAACTTATTTCCAGATTCGGCACCTACCCACATGCCTCCATATTGATCAGGAGTAATTGCTCTGATTAATCTTCCCGGAAGTCCCGATTCAGTTTCGAAATGAGTAACCTCAGGTGCATTGTAAATGCCTTTGATTTTGATATGATTTAATCCCTTTCCAATACTTGAAACCCAAAAATTTAGATCAGTGTCTTGGTCCATATCCCAAGTGTTTTTGGCAAGCAATCCTTGAGCTTCGGTATAGAATAGCACTTCATTTCCATGAATTCGAAATATTCCAGATGTTTTATCAGGATCAAATTCATACAATGTCCCCCAAATATCTCCAGTATTATCCATTATTAATTGCGGAACTAAACTAACAGGAAACCCTTCTTTTTCAGTGTAATTATAAAAGTGAACTATATCTGAAATGCTATCGAGTTCCATTTTTATTAATCCATTATTACGAGTGCCGATCCATATATTGCCCAAAGTATCCAATTGGAAATCATCAATATAATTACTACTCATTCCTTGTTTTGTAGTATAATTTAGAAGCTGACCTGTATATCCATCTGCACTGGGTATATATCTGAAAATTCCGTAACCGAATGTGCCCATCCATAACCGGCCCCATTTATCTTCGCAAAACCTATTAGTCATGTTAGCTAAGTTGATATTGCCATCTTCACCAAACTGAAAAAATTCTGTAGATTTAAATGGATTCATTTGCATCTTAATAATTCCTGCTTTATAATTTGCTAACCATACATTCCCATAGGTATCGAACGAAATATTATTATAAAAAGGATCTATATTTGCATCTCTAGAATAAGCAATGTAATTGCTTTGATGATTATAATTGATAATGATTAATCCTATTCCATTGAAAATCGTATAGTAACGCCCTGGTTCTTTTTCTTTTATCAAGATAACGGAGCGATTATCCTTCAATTCTGGTAATCCATTACTAGAAAATATATTGACAAGTATTGCTGATGTATAATTAGAACTTTGTACTTTTTTAAGGAGTGTTATACCTTCTGTACTTCCCATTAATATATTTCCTTGACTGTCCTCATTTATTACAGTAACTTGATTGCAAGGGAACAATGAACCATTTGTTATCTGTTTTATAAAATAAGACGGATCACCAGGTTCTGCTTGGATGTTCATTATTTTTATTCCTTGATCTTTAGTTGCAAGCCAAAGGTGATTTTTAGAATCACAAAATAGATAAGTGATAGTTTGTGAATCCACACCTTGTTCCTTTCCATACTTAACACATTTTTTCGTTCTAGGATCAAATCTGTACAATCCTGTATTGCCAGAAAGCCAAAATTTTCCAGCCTGATCGACCTCTATAAGTTGAAAAGATTCAAATTCTGCATCTTCTGGCATAAAATACTGAAAATTGTGACCATCAAAATGAGTAAGCCCTTTTATTCCAACAATCCAGATTTCATCGTTTTCATCAATATAAAATGAGCGAAAAGCAGTCTCTTTTAATCCTTGTTCTTCTGTCCAATAAGAAAATGATTGCCCATCAAATTTCATTAAACTTGTATATATATTAATTGCCCAAAGGTTACCCTTAGAGTCGAATAATATTTCTTGGATCGGTTCCTTATTTTTTAAACCATTCTTATCATTATAGTAATAGAACATGAATTCGTCTATGGTTCTTTTGTCTGCCGTCCCAGCCTTGTAAATTTCTGGTTTCTGGGCTGAAATACTATACGATTTTAATTTAACCTTTGATGGTTTTTCAAGGCGGTTCTCATGCAGATTATGTATAAAAATTTCCGATTCTTTAATATTGCTTAAAGGCTTTGTTGATTGCTTGGCCAAAATAGTATCTGGGGATCTAGACTTTATCCCTTTTACATGAGAAATATCAATTCTTACTGGCGGTTCGAGTGAGTCTTGTGGAATGAAGTGACCTTTTAATTCACCTTTGTCAGGATGAAGTATATAGTCCTTATTTTGTGTTTTGGATAATTCCTTACATGCAAAGCACATTGCAATGCATGATAGAATAATTATATGAAATATAAACTTACACATTAGATATCTCGATAAAGATAGTACATTGTTTTTAATATAAATCACCCATATGAGGTATTGTGCAGCGACTATTATAGTTGTAAATTCATCATTTCATAAATACCAAAGTATAAGTTTTTTAAATGATCAATGTAAGCATTATTGAGGATGATAAGGTGATTCTAACCAATTTGGTCAGATACTTAAGTCGCCAGGATGATATTAAAGTGGGAGTAATTGCCGATTCAATAGAAAACTTTTTCAATAAAATTAAAAGTCCTGGAATAAAATTTTCTAATGAAGGAATTCTGCTCTTAGACATAGGTTTGCCAGGTATATCGGGTTTAGAAGCCATCCCTCTGCTACTTCGTGAGAACCCCAACTTAAACATTATAATGTTAACGACCTTTGAAGAAGAAAAAATAATTCTCAAAGCAATGTGTAGTGGGGCAGTGGCCTATATTTCTAAGAGAACCCCCTTGAAAAAAATAGTAGAAGCCATTCTTATTGTGAATGATGGAGGATCTTATATGTCACCTATGATTGCAAGGGATATATTCAATTATATGGTAAAAAGCAACGCTCCAAAGAAAAAATCAAGTTTTTTAACAGGACGTCAATTAGAGATTCTAAAGATGATTGTAGAAGGAAAGTCATATAGAAATATAGCTGCTGAATTATTTATTTCACCTGAAACGGTAAGGTCTCACATTAAAAACATTTATAAATCTCTTCATGTCAATAATAAAGCTGAGGCCATCGGTAAATATCTAAATGGAGAAGTATAGTCATTTTATTGTAATAATAAAGGACGAATTTCCCCCATATGCGGTATTGTCTCTCTTCACTTTCACCCTTATTTTTGTTTTATAACATTTGACCTCTTCCTACCCAAGAAGTTAATCAATTTATAACACTCTAAACCTTTTACAATGTCAAGTAATAGCAATGGAAATGCTGTTGCCAAGGTGGTACCTTTATCTGGCTTACAAAAGTACAGACCCACCATTTCTGAGCAAATAGCAATTCCCTCTGTCAATAAAATTGACCTCGTTCTTGTAAGCAGAATTGTTTCATTAAATGCAAGGAGTAATTATACTGAAATACATTTCATAGATGGGAAATCTGTCTTAACTGCTTTTACCTTAAAAAGGTATGAAGAAAAACTAAATAAGCAAGCATTTATCAGAGTCCATAGTGGCTATATCATCCAGCTTAAATATGTAAAATCTTATAACAAATTAACCAACAAAATCACCCTTCTTAACAAGCAAGAGATACCCGTTTCAAGGAGCCGAAAACAGGCCTTGATGAATTACTTCGATCAATTTAAAATATAAGCAAGAGGCTTCGGATAAATCTTTACACTTAAACTAATAATGTTATGAAATTTAACTATTACACTAAATTCGTATACCTTCTCACATTTATAATTAGTATTCAAACCATCCAAGCACAATTCACACAGTGGGAGCAATATGAGTCCAGTGACTATTTTGCGAAAATGGAATTTTATATGAATGATCCAGAAGCTGGAAGTTGTTCGTTCTATAGGTTGGACTACAATTTTTATGTGGTTGGATATAGCACAGATTTTGGTAGCAAAACCACCCAACCTATATTACCTTTTGCTGGTCAGCACCATTTAGAAGTGGGACCTGGTAGGACACATGATGTGTCAGGTTCTTATAACGCCTATGGATCCATCTGCAGTATTTATGAGCAGAGCGACGATGTTTCTATTTCAACCGACCTTCCTTATCCACCCGGTAATTTTCAGGCAACATATTTAGAGAATGGTGGGGTAACCCTCGACTGGACCAACAATACTGAAATTCCTAACGCATTACATACCATAAAACTTCAATATGGACAAACCATACTTAATTTGCCTGGAGGAACAGACACACATACCTTTACAGATTGCTTGCCTGCGTCTACGCAATTCATATGGCGAGTCATATTTGACGGGACAGTGGCAGATTCTACTTATACTGTAACAGGTGATCCTTCAGTTTACACTATTCCTAATCCACGACCATTGCCTCCACCTCCATCTGGTGGTTATGGACAGATCAGCGGCACCATTAAAACCACTTCTGGTGCTGGGGTAGGAGGCGTTATAGTGAAAGCAACCTTAATGAATAACAATGACCTCGGGGGATGTTGGCCTCCAGAGTATCTAAGTCAACCATCACAAGGATCGGGTGCTTTTAACATTCCAGATATTTATTATGATCCTGACGGTCCAGCTGCACAATACCGAGTAGAGGCATTTTTACCTGGGCATCAATTCCGTTATCCTAATGCATCTAGCATGGATAGTGTAATAGATTATTCGTTGACATCGGGTCTTCATAATTTCAATGATGCGAATTTTATAGATATTACTTCCTATGTGATTAGTGGAAGTGTTACTTCAAGTTTATTTGGTTGTGGCGTGGAAGATGTGACCATACTTGAAGCCCCTGGGGGAAACTCTGGGATTATTCCTGTTAAAACTGCAGCAGATGGAACCTTCGAATTAGTTGTTCCAGAAGGGAATAAAACTTATCAAATAAAGGCTAGTTATCGATTAGGATCTATAGCTGACTCTATTATAAGCATTACAATAGCTGAAGAAGATGTAGGTGGAGCAGATTTTATACACACCGCCAGTGAGACATTGAGCGGTTTCGTAGGTGCAGGATGTAATGAATATCTAGGAGAGACTTCGATAGAGGTACGCGCACCAGAAAGTGGATGCTTGATAACGACCATTAATCCTAATGCTAATGGATATTACAGCATAGAATTACCTGCACGACCTTTAGAAGTGGAGGTTACGGGAATTACATTGGACCCATCTTCTGGACTAGATGAAGGAGAGGTGCTCTCTGGATTTGGTGGGGTTGTGGAAACTGAATTTGATTCCGCTCAAGTTATTGATTTTGTGTTTCGAAAGCCGTTATCATTAGATGTGCAGGGATTACCTGGATTAAGTTGTGCTGCAATACCGCATCCTATTATCGAACAGGGAAAGTCATATTTTCTCACTTTAAGAGTGACCGAAGGTGACAATTGCCCGGTAGATACTGGAAAAGTTGTGGTATTTGACAACATTAGTGCCTCTGGGGTTGTGGGGCAGATTTTAGACTCGGTTGTCATCTCTAATGGATTAGCGATATATGAATTAAAACCTGGAGATCCTAATTTTTTTGGGGATCATCTGAAAGACATTACTTTTCAAGCTATTGCAGGAGAAGAGATGACACAGGTGACTAAGATGGCAATTGTGACAGGTGCTATTCAAAGTGGTAACAATTTTACTACAGCGGCTCCTACAGAATTACCATTTCTTATACTTAGGGATCCACCAGGTGATGGGAGTTACGCCAGTTTTTCAGAAGAGAGTGTGACGACTATTGGTCAGAGCTATTCCACTCAAGTTGGCGGCGGCGTGAAAGTATGGGCAGAAGCGAAAGTTGGAACTGAAATTTTTGGTTTAGAGCTTTGGGGGCAGATAGGTGGTTCGTTCGAAATTAATAGTTCTAAATCCACTACAGATGAATTTGTGCTTGAAATTTCTAATTCCCAAACATTTAGCACAGCAGATGATGTCAATGTGATCGGTGAAAAAGGAGATGTATTTGTTGGAGCGGCAGTTAACTTTATTTATGCAAGAGCGAAAACTTTGGATTTTGACCTTCAAGCTTGTGCGCTAACACAAGATACATTGCTAATGTTGAATGCTAATGGATTCGAAACTACTTTTATCTATACAGAAAACTATATTCGAAGTAATGTAATTCCGACTAGGCAATTGATAGCGAATAATGAAAGCTTGGAAGATTCTGTCCGCTACCGAGCCGCAAATGATATTAAATTATGGGAGCAGGTGCTTCAGCTTAATCAGGAATTGAAAGAAGAAGCGTTATCAACTGCAGAGAATTATTCTTGGGATAGCCAAGTTGGTTCAATCGAGCAATCCAAGTCAATATCTGTGACAAAGTCTAAAACATTAGAATTTACTACGCAGATTGATGTTGGAGTGGCTGCAGAAGTAGGGTTCGAATTTATGAATAATGGAGTGACAGCAGGAGTAGATGTCAATTTCCAAACCACAATGGGTGAAGTAAGAACATTTGAAAGCGCGAGTGTGACGACGACTACATTTCATCTTGAAGATGGAAATCAGGATAATGCTTTTTCAGTCGATGTGGCAGAAGATGCAGTTTTTGGCACACCAGTTTTTAAAACCTTAGGTGGTCAAACCTCCTGTCCCCATGAGGAGGGAACTCAAGAACTGGACAATATGACTCTTTTTGCATTGAATCCAGTAGAAGTGGTTGAATCTGGTAATGATGCCTTTTTTACTTTTGAAATTATCAGCAACAGCTTCGATAATAATCCAAGAAAATATTTCTTAGAACTCAATCCACAATCGACGAATGGAGCAGAAGTGTTCTTCGGCAGCAACAATTTTACACAGCCCATTTTGATTTCTGAGATATATCCGGGCTCCACAACCATTGGACCTATAAGAGTGACCAGGCCTAATAATTTACTTCAATATGATTTCGAGGGAATTGAATTTTATTTATATCCCAATTGTAATAGTGATTATACTTTGTCAGATATCGTCAGTGTTGCCAATGTATCAGCTTACTTTAACAGTCCTTGCAGTAATATTGACATGTCGGCACCACTAGATGAATGGCAAGTATTGCAGAATAGTGATCAGCTTTTAGTAACCATGAGCGGTTATGATTTAAGTAATGATTTTGATAAGGTTATTATGCAATACAAAGCAAAAGGATCCTCTAATTGGCTAACTAGTAATGTTGAACGTCTTAAATCTGAATTGCTTGTGGGGTCCACAACAGTTCCTTGGGATCTGACAAATATCAAAGATGGCGAATATGACATTCGTTTTCGATTAAATTGTGGCACGACCTTTTCTTTTTCAAACAGAACACGTGGAATTATCGACCGGACTGCCCCAAGAGTTTTTGGAATTGAGAATCCTGCTAACGACAGATACTTGCCAGGAAAGGAAATTTCAGTCCAGTTTCACGAAGACTTAGATTGCAGTGTGTTGACGCAAGGAAACATCTATTTAAAGAAAATTCCAGAAAATCAACTTGTCGCCATTTCAACAGTTTGTATCGGGGGGAAGGTAAATATCGTTTTACAAGAAGAGATTGGTGAATTGTACAACCAAGCATTTGAAGTTGGTTTAATAGGGGTTACTGATCTACAGGGAAATGAACGATCTGATACTGTCCAATGGGAATTTGTTGTAAGCGAACCAGATAAAGATCGTGATGGTGTTTCAGACACAAAAGACAGATGTCCGGATGGAAACGATTTTTTAGATTCTGATATGGATGGTCTACCGGATGATTGTGATTGTTTACCGGATGTCGCAACTAATGGTCGCCTTTTCTCTAAAGCAGCAATGGACTTTGATGGAGTTGATGATCATTTGAGTGTTGCACATAACAACACACTAAACCCAGGTGCTAACGTTTCATTTACCTTTGAGGCTTGGGTGAAAATTGAATCTTCTCAAGGACCTCTAACAATACTTTCGAAAGGTAGTGGAACATCAACAACAAATTCCTACATTTTTAGCATTTGGCAGAATAAAGTGGCTCTGAATATTGGTGATGCTGGTTCTAACAACACATGGATGTATTCTGATTCTGATGTGAAATTAAAAAAGTGGACCCATTTAGCAGTAGCTTATGATCATACTAATGGTGTATTCACCTTTTTTCAAGATGGTATTAAAGACGGTGAACGTACTATAACACATGGGTTCTCATCTAATACAAATCCTTTATTGATTGGCAATCAGGGTGTAGATTGTAATTGTAATTACTTTAATGGTCAATTGGATGAGCTTAGAATGTGGAACGTAGCCAAGACTGAAGCTGGATTACAAGCAATGATGAACCAAGAATTAAGTGGAAGTGAATTGAATTTAATTGCATATTATAATTTTAATGAGGGAACTGCTTTTGGAAACAATACGGACTTGACCCAGGTAAGAGAGCATTCTCCAAATGCTTTAAGTGCTGATTTGATTAATTTCGATCAGCAAAATATCAAGTCAAATTGGGTAAATGGTCCTGTTAGGGAATTAAACATTGCTTATGAATTATGCAAAAGTTGTCCTGACACAAGTAACGTACTTCTTGATTTTGACATGGTCGACGATTATATTCATATAAATAACCATCCTGATCTTATACCGACTAGTGCTAATACAATAACTTTTGAAGCCTGGATTTTTCCGAATAATAGTGCCAGTGCTCAAAGGATTTTAGAATCTTCAGATGGCATATTTAATAACCAATTTCAGATGTACTTGAACGAAGATAGTAAGATTTACATTTTGGGCCTTAATTTTTCTTCGGTGACTTCACATAAAACAATAGAAAGTGAGCAATGGACACACATCGCTATTGCTTTCGACCAAAATGCGTGCTATGTGTACATTAATGGAATTTTAGATATAGTACAAAGTTTCAATGTAGGAACGACAAACAAGGGATTCCCAATCATAGTTGGTAATCATGGAGGAAGTGGTCCTGCTAATCAAGGTTTTAATGGTCGGATGGATGACATTCGCTTTTGGAATCACAGAAGAACAGCAGAGGAAATAAAAGACAATCTTCAGAAGGAGTTAACAGGTGAAGAAAGCGGTTTGTTAGCTTATTACAATTTCAATACTGGTAAGGCGGGACAAGACAATAGTGCATCTAATATACAGATAGATGCCAGTGGGAATGGCCACGATGGAGTTCTAGTTGGATTTTCACTAAATGGCAGCAAGTCAAATTATCTTACCAGCCCTTTTAATTTTAGCGACGGCGACAGAGATGGACTTCCTGATGTTTGCGACAATTGCTCTGCTGTTAAACAATTGACAATAGACAATTCACTGATAGACGGTGTGTATCGAGCAAGTGAAAAAATTATTTTAGGCAATGGATTATCAATGCCTGCCAACGCAAATTTGACTTTAAGATCACCAATTGTTCACGTCAATCAGCCAATTCAAACATCCTCGTCAGCAACCATAACTATTATGCCGACACCATGTGATGAAGAAGAATAGATAGATTTTCATTCATAATTTACTGCACCCTAATAAGATTTAATTAGGGTGTAGTTTTACTTTAATGAATCATTTTATATATTTTTTTATTGGAAAAGTATGAGTTCTATCCTCTCTAATGCATCAAGTTTTAAAGGTGATGAGGTAAATTTTACACATCAAAGTTTGAAGTACCTAAAAAGTAATTTAAACTATTCTTCTTTCTTTTTGATTGCTGGGTCTATCGGCATAGGATGCAATTCCCGAAGCAGGTCATTAGAAGGCAGAATTCCCCAAAATTCAAATAACTGTGCTAAGTCATATCCCAATTTTTCTGAAGCAGTTCTTATAAATTCATCATCATCAATATCATATGGATCAAAGGTGGAGTCTCTCTTCACTTTTTCATAGTAAAAGCCATTGATTTTACGTAATCCTTCCCACCCATACAAAGCCACAATATCAATATTCCTTGCAAATCCTCGAGATTGATATTGCAAGATATTTCCCGGTATATTGAAATTTTATACAACAAGAGCTATAATAACAGCTCACATCAAAATAATTATTTCTCTTGCAACATGATGTACCACAAATCATTACATTGTCTATCTTTAAATAATATGTTACTTTTTGCACGGACTGACGTCAGCTTTGCAGAAAAGATAAAATACAAGTAACTTTCATTTCGATTATTTCGTTTGTATATTTAAGTAGAATATTAAATATGGACGCGGTAAAGAATAAAACAGGTAAATACGAACAACGACTAGCAAGTAAGTCTATGAACCAAATTAAGGCAACACTTGCTAAAACCAGTTCCAACAAACGTAAGGTTCAACTTACGATCCAAGAATCAAAAGAAGTGATTGATATCCCAATTGAAGCTCTTTCCTTCTTAAAAGATATTCTAAGTATAATGGCTGAAGGAAACGATTTAATGATAATTGAAAGGGATTCTGAAATGTCAACACAAGAAGCAGCTGACATACTAAATGTATCTCGACCTTATCTAGTAAAACTCCTTGAGACTGGTCAAATTCCTTTCAAAAAGGCAGGAACTCACAGAAGAGTCTTAGTTAAAGATATAATTAAATATAAATCCAAACTTCAAAGTGATAGAAGAAAAAATCTCAACTTGCTAGCTAAACAGGCACAAGAATTAAACCTTGGTTACTAGTGATTGAAAAATCTATAATTATAGTAATACTAGATGCTAATGTTCTGTATCCAGCACCTTTACGAGACTTCCTTCTGAATTTAGCTGCCACTGAAATTTTTCAACCAAAATGGAATTCAACAATCCAACAAGAATGGAAATATAATCTATTGAAGAATAGGCCTGATTTAATAGAAAGACAAGTTTACAGAACGATCAAATTGATGGAATCAGCATTTCCCGAAGCATCAAGCAAAATCCAATTGGAGACAATAGATTAAATAGAAATCCCTGATGAGAATGATAAGCATGTGATTTCTTCCGCAATAGAGTCCAATTCCAACTACATTGTCACTTGGAATATAAAAGATTTCCCAAAAAAACATCCTCCATCAATTATCAATAGAAGCCATCTAACCTGATAAATTTAATGAATCATTGATAAAAATTGATAAGGAGAAAGTAACTACAGCGTTTACAAATCAACTATATTCATTAAAGAATCCAAAGCTATCGAACGATCAACTTTTACAAATTCGAAATAAAAACGGACTGAGGAAGATCGATACACAGCTTGAACTCTAAATTTCGCAAGCTAACAAGATGCGATCACTGAATACTCTTGTACTCAGGATGCATCAGAACTGTTATGCGGCAGCTAAAAAAAGGCACAGAAATAAATTAACATTTTAAAAATTGGACAAACAGTGTTTACAGTAGAACAAATCGAATTGGCTCATAGCAAAATAAAATCAGGAGCTGAATTTCCTAAATACATACAGGACATTAAGGAAATTGGGGTTGCCGCATTTGAAATTTGGGTTTTTGACAGCCACACAGAATATTTTGGCGCAAACGATTTTCAAACAAAATCTAAACCCAAATATGATAATCTGACAATTGCTTCAAATAGCGACAAAGACAAATTTAGCCAATATTTAAAAATTCACCAAAAAGGCGAAACAGACTATTTTACCTTTTGTAAACATTGTGCTGAAACCGGAATTGAAAAATGGATTGTTGACCTTGATAAAATGACTTGTATCTATTATGACAAGGCTGAAAAAAAAATATTGATTGAAAATGTGCCTTCTCTATAAAAGCAAATAACCGCAAAAGAATAATATGAGAAAAGTAATTGCAGCACTCAATATGACACTTGATGGAAATTGCGACCACACAGCAGGAATTCCAGATGAAGAAGTACATCAGCATTATACAGAATTGTTAAGACAAGGTGAAGCAATTCTATACGGCAGAACAACTTATCAACTTATGGAATTTTGGCGAACGTTTTTAGAAAAACCTTTTGAACAAAAATCAATGAACGACTTTGCCAAAGCTATTGACAAAATTCCTAAAATCGTTTTTTCAAACACACTCAAAAATTTAGATTGGGAAAGTGCAGCCTTAGCAAAACTTGAATTAAAAGACGAAGTTGTTGAACTCAAACAACAATCGGGTAATGATATTTTTATAGGCAGTCGAAGTTTAATTATACAACTTTTGAACCTGAATTTAATTGATGAGTTCCAGCTTTGCATTTATCCTGTTATAGACAGAAAAGGTTTGCGATTATTTGAAGACATTAACGACAGAATTATTTTAAATCTAATTAAGACTAAAATATTTAAAAGTGGAGCTGTAATACTTTATTATCAACCGAAAATGATTGACAAAGAAGAACAACGAATCGCCAATATCACAAAATGACAAAAACAGAAATCGCAAAGGCATTTTCAAATGGAGAATTTGAAACGATATTATAGTTTCATTTCAGATAATGCTGTTTGGACAGTTGTTGAATATGATAGTTTTAAAGGCAAGAAAGCAATAATAGAGAACTGCAAACAAGTTGGTAGTTACTTTAAATCTGTAATGACAGACTTTATAACTCATAGTATAATCGTTGACGGAAATAAAGTTGTGATAAATGGAACAGCATAGTTTTTGAGAGAAAATAAACCTGTTTCATTTGTTTCCGCCTGTGATATTTATGAGTTTAATGAAAACAACCAAATTCAATGTATAACTTCATATTGTATTCAATCAAAGTAAAAATATTCGAAAATTAATAAGATGAGAAAACTTATAATGTGGAACGTAATGACCCTTGATGGATATTTTGAAGGAAATCAAAATTGGGACTTATCATTTCATAATATTATTTGGGGGCAAGAACTTGAAAAATTAAGTCTTGAGCAACTTCAATCTGCGGACTATCTAGTTTTTGGCCGCGTGACATATGAAGGAATGGCTGCATACTGGACAAAAGCAGAAGCCGAAACTGCGGAACAAGAAGTTGCTAAACTGATGAACAGCATACCAAAACTTGTTTTTTCAAAGACCTTGAAATCGGCTGAATGGAACAACACGACAATTATTAGTGAAAACGCTTCAGATGAAATCCAGAAACTAAAAGAGCAAGATGGAAAAGACATTTATGTTTTCGGCAGTGCAAACCTTTCGGAGACATTTATAAATGACAATCTATTTGACGAATATCGAATTGGTATTGCACCAGTTATTTTAGGTAATGGTCGACCACTTTTTAGACAAGGCATTAATTCTAACAACTTATCACTCGGCTCGACACAACAACTTTTGACGGGCGGAGTGGTGTTGAAATATTCAAAAAAACAAGATTGACAATTTGTAAAATGACAAGAACCACGAACGATAAGAAGTCGAGTAGAGCGGGAACTACCAAATAAGTAGTCCCTACCCTCTCACAGAAGGGTACGTGAACCTCTCGATTCATAACGCTCTTCAGGATTAGAATTGATCTGGAGTGAAACCGTACCTCCAATGCACAAACAGATTCGGATATGCTTTACTGATCTCTATTAGGAATTGTCTCGCTTGAAACATCCTCCTTCTAAATCTCTTGTACTTACACATCACCCATCTAATCAATCGAATATTCAATGCTTTGAATACACTATGCATGCAGTAAAGTCGAAAACGTCCGTAGTAGTTGATCCATCCTTGTATAATAGGTGCTTTCTGACTAGCAAGGTCTGCTAATTCAGCTCCTGTTGCACGATGTATCTTCCACTTCATAATCTGTGTAACTAAGCGCTTTGATGCCTTTCGACTTATCGAAGTTACATAGCCCAACCATCTTTGACCTTTACCTTCTGCATCCTTACCATAAACACTTCCTGGTTTGAATGTGAAGCCTAGAAAGTCAAAACAATTGTCCTTGTATCCTCCTCGTCGATTGGATTGCTTACAATACACTATCTTCGTCTTCTTTGGGTGCAGCTCTAACTTACACTCGGCCATCCGCTCTTTTATGCGATTCTTAATGTACCGTGCTTCTGTTTCGTTCTTGCAATGTACTATAATGTCATCCGCATATCGCTCCCATCTGATGGTGCCGTACTTCGTGTTAGCATAATGCTTCTCCATCCATGCGTCAAACACTACATGTAAAAACATATTCGCCAATATCGGACTAATGACTCCTCCTTGAGGTATATATGACCCTTCAGGGAATGCTATATTAGTCATTCAAAATTCAGTGAATTCTGTTTTAACAATAGAAGGAACCGTGACTATTAAACAAGATTAGATTTTTTGTAGCCGATCTGACTTCCATTGGCTCCACCACACCATTGGACAATTCCCGCCTACTTACCGCCATCGTTTGATTTTCCGAACAGTCACCCCTATTATCAATTTATATTATTCTTAAGCATAAAATGTCCATGCCTCCTGCGGATCGGCACGGCATATGCGCAGCCATATTCCATTAAATTAAGCAGATCTCTGATATTTAATAATAGACTAATACCATTTTTAAATTTTTTCTGGAATCCGATGTTGATACCGTAAAAATAGTCCTGTCTAAATCTTCCAATTAGGGTAGATGATTTATAAATTACGCTAGCCTAGAAGGAGCGATGATCATCGATAGTATAGGAATTTGTCTTATTAACATAGAAGCTGGCAATGGCCACTTCAAGGCATTAGCGCACTGACCTTTGTATGCTATGTCCTAATTTCAAAATGTCCCCAATGTAAATTAGGGGAATATACATACAAATGAAAATGGCCGATAGAGGCCTTTTATTATTGTTCAGAAAAAATTTGATTAATAGACTTTTGGTTTGCACGTGAGACAGGGATGGCAAATTTTGCGCCTTTCAATACAATATTAAACCCATTACTTTTTTGAATTCGATTCACAAAATGCAGATTGATCAAATAGGACTGATGTACTCTGAAAAATGAATTAGAAGAAATCTTATCTTCAACCCATGACAGCGTTTTAGACATTATAAACTTCTGACCATTCGTTGTGATCACCTCAGTATAATTGCTGCAAGCCACACAATATAAAATTTCTTCGTGGGGCACCACTTCAATCTGTGTCTTACTTTTTATACAAAGTTTATTGGCCAACATTTCATTGAATGTATGGGATGGATCAATGGTTCGCACCTCATCCTTTTGTTTGTGTTTAAAAGTCAATGAGCGAACAATTGCGTTTCTTTTATAAATTGTATTTGCCATGATTTTACTTCATTGTTAATTTGGATTAACCCGCATTATGCTATAAACATTCCCATTCTGCCGTTCCACCTCGATGAGCAGTTATTACAGCTTAAAATGAATTCAAAGCCCTAAAGCATAATGCGGATTTAAATAATTTTTCTGTAAAAAATTAATCGTTTTCAATTTTCACATCGTCAGCAATAATCAACAATCCTTCATTATGTATGCTGTTAGATCCACTGATATCCGTATTATTCTTCATACTCACCCCTGACAATACTGTTTCGCCTTTATTTAATATGGCTCCGCCCTTCGCGTCAGAAACGCCATTTGTCAGATGCATTCCATAAAGTTCAACAACTGAACCGTTCGTAATATTGAATATTCGGCTATTATTTTCTCCTGAAATAGTCAGATGCTCCATCCCATGACCCATTATAATTACGTCTTTGTCAAGTATGATTTCGTCTCCTTCAAGTAGGATGATTTGATCCATAATACCATTATCAAAAAATATGGTATCATTCGAACAGGCATCTGATATCAATTGTCTCAGTGAACCAAGCGCATCATTGGTGGTGTTCATGACGAATCTGCTATTGACTTTATTTGTTAGGGCAAAGGATATAAAAGAAGAAGCTGTTTCAAACGTATAACTGATATATTCTGCACCTCCAGCTAACTGATTATTGATGGTAATATCATTGTTCTGAATGACTTCAAAACCATCATCAAAATTGTCGATATCGATATTTTTTACAGCTAGAACATTTAACTGTTCAGGGTTGGCCCATCCACTCACTTCTGCTGCTGTAAAATAAAGGGTAAGCTTATACAATTCCTCTTCTTCAACATCAACGCCAATTACTTTAGATGATCGATGATCGCATTCAGTCGCCTCGACCATGGTATTGACTAAATCGTTTTGCAAAATTTGAATATTTGTGCAACCTAGATTGTTTATTGAATTGATCCGGCCAAGGAGTTCTCCGTCATTGGGACTAATTAAAAACACTTCTGAAACAGCAGGAATGTCAGCCATATCTGCATCACCTACCTCTGATTCGATAGTAATGCCTTCCGCGGTGACTAAGACATTGTCAATGGTAAAACTGAAGGCGGAGCCCAATAAAGCATCATTAAACCATCTGAATCCCAATTGAAAAACCTTATTTGTCAATTCTGGGTGCGACATGCTATATGTACCGGAAACAGGTACATTTCCTCCTCCATCTCCCACATAATTCTCAATATCAATCCAAGTACCTCCATCCACTGAAATTTGAAATGTTCCATAATCAAAAAGTGTCCCATCCGCCGCGTCAGCTTCACCGCCAACCTGATAATCAAATTCAATTTCAACATTATTTCTTCCTCGAATATCAATTAATGGAGAGACAAGTCGAATATTAGCATCGGCAGCCGAATTGTATGCTGGCGATGGGCCACCTGCAAGAGTTACATAAGCAACTCCAGGTGCAGATCCACCATTAAACAACCATTCATTTGCACTTTCTGGATTAATTAATGTTGTACTCCATCCAACCGGAAGCGTAGACACATCAAAGCCTTCCATCACTAACGTTTCCCTCATCGCTCCAATGACGGGAGCAACATCGTCATTCAGGAGCAATAGAGTTTCTGAACCACTGAATGTCCCATCATCAAATGAAATAATGATCGTTTCATCCATTTCGACCACACGATCGTCAAATATTATAATATCTATTGTTTTAGTTTCTGTTCCTGAAAAGGTTATGGCAGAGGTATTCAACATATAGTCTTCTCCTTCTGTAGCAGTTCCACTTGTCAATAAATTAATTGTGGAATTCACTCCTGATGAGAACATTGTCAATGTGACGATTTTCTGAGCGCTACAACCAATTTGAGTTGCTTTTTCAGATGTAAATGATGGATTAAAATTGGCAAAATCTAAAGCAGATGCACATGGTGCAAATGCATCGCCTACACCGACTGCATGCCAAGCATTCGTCGTTTGTTCTTCTTCAAATGAACATGATCCGTACAAAACCCTTGCAGCATCAATAGACGCATTACGCATATCGGCAAATGTTGAATTCTGCAAAAGCATAGTTTCGCCTAAAAATGCAATCAATTCCGCCTTGATACTTCCAATACCCACGACCTCATATGCCTCACTAAGATCATTCATTTCATCATCTGCCGCAGCCTTGCTGTCACCAGGTGAAAATGTTTGACCGGATCCTTCCGTAAGCAAATAATACCATTTATTCAATACTCCACTATTTCCATGAACACCACAATAATCATTTGCCAAAGTCGGCTCTCCACATTCTGGATTTTGCCAGTTTACACCTCCATAAGTGTCTGGATTACCTTCTGCTTTCGGATCATCCATCCAACGTAAAGCTTGGGCTCCTGGTTGTCCTTGTGGTATCCCACCATCTCGCTCATCTATTTGTTCTCCAACCCCATAAATGCTATAAGCCAAATTATTGTCTATTGAATCTATTGCAAATCGTTCAATTGCAGCAGCCCAGATATCACTGAAACCTTCATTCAGAGCACCTGACTCTCGTTGGTAAACCAGATCAGAAGTAGATGAACAAACGGCATGACCGATTTCGTGACCACATACATCTAATGATGTCAATGGTGCAAAAGAACCACCCGGATATGTTCCATTTTGATAGCTACCATCACCATAAGTCATTCCTGAACCATTCCAAAATGCATTATCATAAGCATCCCCATAATGAACAAATGAGAATATGTCGGCTCCATTATCATCGTAACTGTCTCTGCCATGTCTTGATTTCCAATATCTGGCTACGATCATTGCACCCCATTGAGCGTCGAGAGCTATATCATCATTGTGCACCTCTGTACATGATCCTGGTAAAGGTGTATACGTATTGTCACAACACGAAACATTAGGAAATACTGCTGCTTCAAAAGGTGCCTTTTTATGTTCTACACTCAACCATGAATCATCGCCTGTTTCAGCAGCCGTTAAAGGGCCATCTGTTGCGCAAGGATCATCCGCATCCCCATCTCTAATAGCCTCAGAGAGCGCATAAATAGCACCTACTGAAAGTGGTAATCCACCAATTCCTTCTAAACTTCTTGTCTCTAAGCGAATACCACTTACATCATCCAGACCAGCCAATTCGAAAGTATCTACATCAATCTGTGTGGTCGGGAATGACCTTGTTCCAGAATATCGAGTCTCACCAGTACCATGTTTAATTTGGGCATCACGTAACATTATTCGTCCATCATGCGCATTTACATATACCTTATCTTTGAATAATGGTGATACTGCTTCAATAATAAATCGATATGCAATATCGACTCGCAATCGATCTCCATAATAATCTTTTACAATAACTAGTTCGCCTTTCGGATATTCCTCCGCCATTGTTTTCTTCAGTGCTGTTCTAACAGAAGCACTTAAATCATTTCGAGTATCTAAAAATTGTTGGGTTGCATCCCACGCATATAACTCAGCACCCAAACTAATCAGCGCTCCTTCAAGTGCTTGTTTTTCTGTCAATGCTGGATTGAGGTCTAAATTTTCTAATAAATAATGCTCTGCATGAATAGATTGGATCTGTTCGTTTTGAGTCAACACAGAATAGTCGCCATGCTCCACCTTAATACCATGATAATATCTTTCATATTTTTCAACATGCGCATTTTTCTGATGGCTAAATGATCGGTCGTATTTTAATTCATCCGCCGACTCCATTTTGAACAAATTTTTCAATACGGAAGGCGAAGATCTTCGATTTAATGATGGGTTATTTTTATCTGACGCATGAAATCGAATCATGGCCGGCGTGCCTAATTCCTTTGAAATACTCATCTCTTTTACATTAGGACTTTGTGATAAACCATTTAAGATTTCGGTTCGTTTATCTTGACTGAAAACTTGGGCCGTAAAACAAAAACAGAATAGGAAGGTAAGTAGGGTAAAAAGGGTAAGCTTTTTCATATTTGATACATTTAGGTTGAATCTTCAATTTTTTAGTAATATTTTGAATAAGTTGTTTTCAGTGGGCTGATTAATTTTTTAAGTTATTTGTTATCGTATGAATAGTTTCTTGATTATCCAAAAGTTCAATAATTCCTCCCCTTAAGTCCTTGATGACAATGTTTTATTTTCAGGTAGGCTTTTATCATTTCAGTCGTTTTTGAATTGATAAATGCGCTTCCCTTATGCACCTTAAATCTCTGGTCTATTCATTTCTATCAATAGTACACTCGACGAAGTTTCAAGAAATGAGAAATGGATATTATCGTCCACAATTCCCAAAAGAATATCCGCGATATTTCTTTTTGCTTTCATTAGTACAATAGTATCACAAATCATGTCTATTGACAATGGCCCATATGGGTCATTTTTTATATTTATACTTTTAAATTTCAAGCTAGATCTGGCCAAAATCTCTAATAGCTCACGTGACATTATTGGAAAATTTAGTTATTCCTTACTTTTCAGATTTGAAGGAAAAAAAATAGTGAAATGATATCTTACTTATTGGCAATCAAACTTTTATCCCATATATTTAGGTTAAGGCTTAATTAGTGATTTTAGATTGATTTATATTGTGCCTTAAAAAGGATTTAAATATGGATAAAAAAAGAAGAAACATATTGCGTAGCTTGGTAGGCACACCCTTGATATTTAGTAGTCGTAGCATATTCACTGGCTCATCAATTTAAACTAATGCCACAACAAGGTTGCAATACAGCGTCAATGCCTATTCTTATAATTCCTTGTTGAGAAGCGGTGAAATGACATTTTATGATATGATGGAATTTGCAGCAGATATTGGTCTGGATGCTGTAAACTTGACTGGATATTATTTTGCTTCCTATCCTGAAGTCCCTGAAAACAGTGAACTTTTTCGTTTAAAACGAAAAGCACTGGGGCTAGGACTGAATATCTCTTGGACTGGTATTAGAAATAATTTTGTAAATCCAGATGCAGATACACGTCGCATTGATATCGCATTGATACAAAAGTGGCTTTCAGTTTCGTCCAAATTGGGAGCATCGATTATGAGAGTTTTCACAGGCAGGCTAACGGAAGATGGGTTTACGAGAAATGAAGTGAAAGATTGGCTTGTTAAAGAATACAAAATCTGTGCTTCTTCTGGCGAAGAAAATGGTGTGATAGTCGGTCTGCAAAATTATAATGAGTTTTTATTTACAAGTGATGATGTAATAGAGATTCTTAATCGAGTTGAATCTGATTCTAGTCCTCCCCTGCCGAAATGCCTTATCCTAATCTCCAATTAATCTTCAACTTCGTGAGGCTTCTAACCTTGCCAATTTTACTTGGAGTTAGCTCGTTTCCTATCACATTAACATTTGAAAAGGTCTTTCATCTCAATTACAACATACTCCATCTATTTCAATTAATCTCTTTTGATTAACTTAGTACCCGTTGGAACTTCAGGGCTTACAACGAGATATTAGTAGTCTGTCAAGGATACATAGCCTTTACGTTTGAGTAGTAAAACTTGTATAGTTGTACCGAGAATAGGACTTTGGGATATTGCCCAGCCTCTCATTCTAATTCTACTCCACGCACATGCTATCCATATCCTATTTCCTAACCTTATGAGATTCTCGCGTTTACGCTCAGGCTTTTCTACTTCCCATACACTTTCGCGGTTTACGCTCTTCGAGCAGTGTTCATTCATTTCCCAATCTAACCAGTTAGATGTTTAAAAAACAAACTAAAAGTCTGTCATTTTTTAGTTATTTCAGCTGATAAAGATATTTCAATTGCATATTGTTGCTTTACGCTGTTCATTATCAATTACTTTATCTATTTTTTGTTAAATTGTAGGTTAATGATGTCATATATTCTGTATTTAATTGAGATTAAATAGGAATGACACAGGTCCTAAAATTTAAATGTTTCATAAATAAGAAGAGGGGTTAAAAAAAGACAAAAATGAAAAATTTGCATGTAAGTGTTATCCTTTTAAGTTGTATGTTATTATTTTCCTTTTCTATAGATGGTCAAAAGAAGACGATTGAAGGAACGGTAACAGCTTTTGGAGGAATAGCAGTTGAAAAGGCTGAAGTCATGATTAAGAAGTCAAAAACCTCAGTTTTTACAGATTCCAAAGGCTTTTTTTCTATTGAAGGCACAGGAAAAGATAAAATAACGGTACTTGCTTCTGGCTTTAAAAAGAAAACAATAAAAGTAAGTGATTTGAATTCTTCTGGAGAAATACAACTGGCTGTTGCAAAGGGAGAAAAGGGAGTTCAAATGGCTATTGAAAATGGACACATAACACAAAACGTCAGTGTTAAAGCTATAAAATTTGTAAATACAAAACTACCATATGCCTTAGGGTACAATAACATGGTCCAATTGGTAAAAGGGAAATTTCCAAATTTGGAAGTCACTGGTTCTGAAATCATTTTACGAGGACGTAATAGCAAAACTAATTCGGGTGCATTGATTATATTAAATGGGGCTAGTTATCCTTGGAGCTCTATCAGCACATTCAATGTTAATGACATTAAGGATATAAAATTGTATACTGGATCTGAAGCCAGTAGGTTTGGTCCTGGATCCGGCAACGGGGTTCTGGAAATAATATTAATTTCAGATCAGGAATAGATTAAAAAAAATTTAGTTTTTAATTGCCTTTATTTTCTTTCAGAAACTTTTCTTCGTTTACCCTTCCTTCATAACTACCTTGCGACACTGCTGAAAAAATTGCGGGGCTGGCTTTGTGGTTTACTAAGACTTAGAAGTGCCATCCTAATGTAGAAAGGCCTTGCACCTCCTAGAATAATTAGCTACCTTTCGGGTAGCCAAACAAACCAGTCACACGCAATGTGTATGATGTTTATGCCTCCCATTTGGCGTATCGCCGCATACACTAAACCATTATCTGTCTCAATGAGCATAATAAATGGATGAAATAGGAAAAGCAATAGAACAGCATTTTGAATTAGGCCTTTCAATTGAGCAATCCAATCAAATTGATTCAATATTCCAGGCATTTATGAGAGCAATTCACTTTCCAATATCAGACACTGGCACCGAATCACTACTTAAATTCAATTACTTCCGTAAAGCACTAAATGTTTTAACATCTCAACAACTAAAAAAATATAAGACCAAAAAATTAGCAGCAAAAGTAAAAAGTAAAATTAGAGAAAATGAACAAAAAGAAAGACAAATAAAATACCTAGAAAATGAATATAAAGACGTGCAACTCACTGCAGCTCAGATAGAAAAAATTTATAAAACTAAAAACGAATTCAAGAAGCGATTAATCGATTTAGAAGAGCAACATGCAGAGATTCTCAGAACTATAGAGAATACTATTAACGATGAGCAAATTGAACAATTAGAAAAACTCTTCTCGCATCAATTGAGATTACGCAGCATTAGAAAAGTCGAATCAATCAAAAATCAATACAGCTACCTAAGTTTAACAGACGACCAAGCTGAGGCAATATCAATTCTTAATGAAAAAGAGAAAAAACAAAGAATACAGAATGATTATAAGTTCAATGATCCATATCTCATAAAACAAGAATTAAAACATATCCTAACGGGTCAACAATTTGAAATTTATTCACTTAATCAGGAACAGCTGAAAGAAAGGTCTCTACAATCTCAAATTCAAGCGGATTTAGATAAATCTGATGAATTCACAGAGATTGAAGAATTGATCAACTTTCAAATTGAAAATATTCTCCCGGTAAAATGCAGAATTGCAAAAGAGTTAATTGAGTCGGCAAGTGAAGAAGACTTACATCGTATTGAAGAATTAAAAAGTGCATATAATAATCAAATAGCTGAAAGCGTAATTAAGCAAACAGAAGCACATGCTCAAAAATATGGTTCTCAATTACCAAACAGCCTTAAATTAAGCATTCTTGAAACGACATTGAGTTATACAAATCCTTCTTCAAGTTTGCTAGGAGATTTAGATTTAAACTTTAATATATTTAGTGGAATTCAACTTAATGACATACAAAAATCGGATTTAGAAACATTAAAACTGAAACAACGTGAATACAATATTGAGAGACTTGAGAGAAAACTAAAAGGATCCTATGCACCTTTGGCTACAATAAGAAGAGAACGAGAAATTCCTGAATTTTTTGAATTATATTCAATTCTGATGCTCGAAAGTGAACCAAAAGCGAATATAGAAAAAATGAAAAGTCAACTAGATCGTGAACAACCCAATTAATAGTTCCTATATTATCATTAATAAAAGAAGGTATACTCAGATGATTTCAAATTTTATGGATTTATATTTTTACCTTCCCCTTCTTATTCTAACAAACAAATAACATTAAGGTGAAGATTAACTATTTAATTATATTTTTTAGCTTACTGTGTATTTCTTGCAGTGAAAAACAACCTAGTCTTATTTGGGAAAAAAGCAGTTCCAGAATTGGCTCCCAGTCCTCTCCACGCGCATCAGACTTAAACAATGACGGAATTCTGGACATTGTTATTGGGGCGGGAGAAGATGAGTATCAAAAAAGTAATCAAGGTGTTTTGGCCATAAATGGTGTAACAGGAGACATCATTTGGCAAGCTCCCTGCATAGATCAAATTTTTAGTTCTCCTACCTTCAATGATATTAATTCCGACAACATTGAAGATGTGATTATTGGAGGAAGATCTAGCCAATTGTATGCATTAAATGGCGCAAATGGAGATAGAATATGGCAATATGATCCTGAACAATATTCAACCCATCCTATCTTAAAATATGCGAATAAAAACTTTTATAATAGTGTTTTAGTACCAGACTCTAATGGAGACGGTGTAAAGGATATTTTAATTTCAAATGGAGGTAATCATGAAGTTTTTGAATTTGTAAAAAAGGGCCGTGAAGTTGGAGTCTTGCTTATTTTAGATGCTAAATCTGGAGCTGTCATAGCAGCGGATACAGTGCCTGATGGTAATGAAACCTACATGTCTCCAATATATGTAGAACAGGACAATGGAAGTAAAATCATAGTTTTTGGTACAGGAGGAGAAACTTTTGCAGGTAACCTATTTATTACAAGACTAGAAGATTTATTGAACAATGACTTATCTAAATCTAAAATAATTGCATCTGAAACATCTCATGGTTTTATTGCACCTCCAGTCTTTGTAGATGTTACCAATGATAATATTTTTGACATCCTAGCAATTTCTCATGCAGGGACAATGTCTGCGATTAATGGAGAAAATTTAAAAAATATTTGGCAATTTAAAATCCCTAACACAGAGTCAAACAATGGACTAGCTGTAGGCCATTTCACCAATGATGATATACCAGATATCTTTACTTTTGTGAGTAAAGGGAAATGGCCATGGAATACCGGGTCTTATCAAATCATGCTCAATGGCCTTACTGGAAAATTAGAGTATATTGATTCAATTGGTTGTCCAAGAGTCTCGTCACCTGTTGTATATGATCTCAATAATGATGAAATTGACGATGTCGTTTTTAGTTTAGATTCTTTTGATTGTCAAGGCTTTGCTGGTCGTCCTCCTAAAAGCATAGTAAGTAAACTAATAGCTATTAACTTTAAGGACAATGAAATAATTCCAATTGACCAAAAGGATAATATGAAAAATGTATTTACAACACCACTTCTTGCTGACCTTGATGGCGATGGATATTTAGATATTATTCATGCCGATTATCCACATTCGGCTGATTTAGGTCTTCTTCTATTTGATGGAATGAACATTAAAAGGACCAGAATGCCAATTAAAATTAGTAAGCCTGTAAAATGGGGTGCATATATGGGGAGTAATGGCGATGGGATATACAGATAAGACGAAGATCCAAGCAATAAGCCTTCAAAACGAATTTTGGCCAGTAAATTGCCTGCTCAGTATTCCTTCAACCTTCCCGTAATATTCAAATGCAACATTTTCTTATGTTCTCGTTTCTACCGAAATAAATAAATGTATGATTTATTAGTCTACGATCTTTCATTGGTTGTTCACACTTTTCATTTTATCAAATAATGAAATACATACCTAATTAGACTAACTAATCTCTCTTCCTATATATTAATATTATCTTCATATTTCAAGTAAAATTATAGAATGACCAAAATTTATTGTTTTGCGCTATTGATCGTTTTTTTAATATCATGTAATGCTATTAAAAACTTAGGAGATTCGCCTTTAGCAGAGGAAAAGACTGCACCCTTTAGCCAAGTAGATTTTAGAGCAGATCAAATCTTTGTAACCATAGATTACAAAGAATATCAGTGGCTCAAGTTGGATACTTTAGAAGTTTCAAATATTAAAGAATTATTCGAAGAAAATTATGATAATAACTGGAAGAAAAGAATGTCAGAAGATCTCGTCGAATATCTCAACAAACTCAACATTTATCCAAAAAAGCAGGAGGCTTTCACATTAAAAAATGATAACGGGGAAGTTATCTCTCTCTTATTAAAATTTAATGAAAAAAAGAGGGAGCTAGCAAAAGAGCATTTTGAATCAACGTACGATAAAGACATTGACATCAACCTGCTACTTTCTAAGCAAGAAGCAATTGCAGATATCAATCAGTTGCAAAATCTTATTCATCATAAATACTCCTACTATTTTCTTAATGATGTAAATTTAGAAGAAGAAATCCAACTTCTGAAAGACGGATTAGAACCGCAAATATCCACTTATGATTTAGCGCTAAGAATAGGACAATTGTTAAATAAGTTTGGCGATGGACACACCAGAATTCATAATGTAAATTTTAAAGAGAACGGTACCCTACCCTTTTCTGTTAATGCATATGACGGAAAGGTAGTTTGTTCTAAAGATGGAAAATTGCTTTCTGATGACCACCCTTACCTTCATTCGATTAATGGAATTTCGGTGTCACAGCTTTTAGCCACTTCAGAAGAATACCTTGCATCAGATGCTTCTCCCCAGTTTAAAGAATATTTAAAAGTTTCTCGCTTAAGTCGTATAGGAGAAATACTAAGACTTAATGGATCTATTGATAACGAATTAACGATATACCTAGCATCGGAGGAAGGAGAAACGACATCCATAACGCAGTATATAAATGAATATAAATCTGGCAAAGACTTGAGTCGGGCCCAGATTGCCCAGTTGATGGAAGAAAGAAATAATTATGACCCATTTGAAGTAAAACACTTTGATAATATCGGTTATTTAAAAATTAAATCAATGGAGGCACTTAGTGGAAAAGATGCGAAACAATTACCACTAAATGACTTTGAAAAATCTAAAGGACTCATCATCGATGTAAGGAATAATGGCGGAGGCATGAGAGATATTCTTCTTGAATTAGCTCCTCATTTGATTAGTGAGGAACAAGGTTTCGTAGTTGGAAACGTAGCTAGATTGCGCACCAATAAACCGAGCAAGAATCATGACTTAAGTGACAGATATCTTTATCAAATGGAAGATGAATATTTTGCAGAAGATGCAAAATCTAAGATTAAGGCTTGGACCAAACATTTTACACCAAGTGTCACCCTTGATGAAAATCTATATACTCCGAATTATTATTTGCTCATAGAAAGTCATGAAAATCCTAAATTTGCTCATATACCTATCGTTGTATTAATGAATGAAGGATGCTTTTCTGCAACAGATATCTTTTTATCAACACTTAAAGAAATAGATAACGTAACCTTAATCGGTACAGCAAGCGGAGGAGGAAGTGGAAGGTCGAAAAGGTACCGATTAGATCATTCTTTAATAGAATTCAGATTATCTTCTATAGTATCATATCAGCCGAATGGAGATTTGTATGATGGGATAGGCGTTCATCCAGATATAGAAGTTATGCCTAGTGGAATATCCGATATCTTAAATGAAACAGATAGCCAGCTAGATTACGCATTGAATTTTTTAAAAGAAAAATGGAAATAATACGATGATCCAAAATTTAACAACAAGTTTTTCAGCTTTCACACTTTTGATTGTGTTGGACGGAGGATGGAGTGCTTATTAAGCAAACCCTTTCTTTAGCATTTTATCATTTTTAAATATTGACTTTTGACATTAAAATACAGAATACACAAAATTAAAAAGCTTTAAGTAATGAATGTAAATTTAAAAGTACTCCTCTCTCTAATCATTTTTTCTTTAATAGGCCATTCGCTTTTCAGTCAAGAATCTATGCTTTGCCAAGGTGGGCACTGGTCGGAAGATGAGGCCAATCTGAAAATGAAAGAATTTGCTGCATCATGGGATGATGTAACCTCTTGGGAAGAAAGAGCAAGACGAATCAAAGCTCAAATTCTTAAAGGAATGCAGTTCGAAAAAATGCCAAGGACAGTGGGAAATTTCAAAGAAATCATTACCAATAAGAGAGAAATGGATGGCTATACCGTCGAAAACTTTGCCCTCGAAAGTTTCCCTGGATTTTACGTAACTGGAAATCTATATCGCCCGATTTCTAATAAATCAAAGTTGGCTGCTATTCTGAGCCCACACGGTCATCTAGCAGATAAGCGATTTACGGATTATGTTCAAAAGAGGTGTGCTGTATTAGCTAAAATGGGTGCAATTGTGATTGCTTATGATATGGTGGGATACGGAGAATCCAACCAAGTGACTCACAAAATGCCTATAAGTCTGCTCCTTCAGACCAAAAACAGCCAAAGGGTTCTAGACTACCTACTTTCAAGATCTGATGTAGATCCAGAACGCATAGGAATGACTGGTGGCTCTGGTGGTGGAACGCAAACTTTCATGCTGGCTGCAATAGATGATCGAATTAAGGCTTCGGCTCCCGTAGTTCAAGTCTCTGCTCATTTTTTCGGAGGTTGCGCTTGCGAAAGTGGCATGCCTGTTCATAAAAGCAAAAACCACCAGACGAATAATGTCGAAATAGCCGCTCTCCATGCTCCTAGACCGATGATTCTGGTTTCAGACGGTAATGACTGGACCAGAAACACTCCCAGAATTGAATTCCCTTACATCCAAAAAGTATACGCTTTATACAATGCTGAAAACCGAACAGAAAATGTACACTTACCGCTAGAAAAGCATGATTATGGATATTCTAAGCGAGCAGCTGTCTACAATTTCTTTTCTCACTACCTCGACCTCAACAGCCGGATGGTTACTGATGATTCAGGTTTTAACGAAGAATTTGTCACTATTTTGCCTAAGGAAGAATTAAAAGTTTTTAATGAAAAAAATCCAAGACCTAAAGGTCTACTACAAGGTGATGAAGCAGTAATGAAATACTTAAAAATTGACATAGAATAATTGCTATGTATCTTAAAATCAATATGGGTAACTCTATGATTCTATGATTCTATGATCAGTTTTTTATCCTTATCTTCAAAGGGTGAAAATTCAACATTCAAATAAGCTCCACTAGCATTATCATCCGTTACTATTTGTGCCGTACCTTTGACTAATTCCATGGAAAATCGATGCGTATGTCCAGCAAAAACACCGAGCACATTTGGTGCAGAAAATACTTCCTTATGAAAATCAAAAGTCGCCTGGCTATGTCCCGATGCTGGCCACTTCGGTCTTCGTTCTATTTTATAATTGGTATCATTCTCTGCTCCCCAATTTGGATTTCCGCAACCAAATAACATTCGTTTTCCAGGAGCATACATCGGTATATGAACTAAAACGACAAGCGGCATTCCACTGTCCACTTGCTCTCTAAAGAATGCAAGCTGTTCCTTATTTACCTCGTAAGTAGAATTATCAATCGCCACAAACCGAACGCCTTTCACATCAGTGGTCGCCATGAGCGGATGCTTTCCTTGATATAACGGCAATAATCTCTTTCGAGTCCATGTATCTCGCAATTCATCGAGACTTCCTTCCATTCCCTCATAATGCCAGTCATGATTTCCAGCGATATAAATATAAGGGATGCCCGTCTCTTTTAATCGTTCTAACACCCATTCGATCGCAATCTCAGACGGAAAACTAAATAAATCACCCACCAATGTTAATAGATCTGCATTGGCTTCTTTTGCTAATTTAAGTGTATTAACAAAAGTCTCTTCTGGATTGGTCTTTTCTTGCGTTTTAAAATGGGTTGTAGAATTATAAGCTTTCGCCATTCGGCCACTAAACTCTTGATAAGGAACTCCTCTTTCATCATCTTTGAAAAGATGCGTATCTGTAATATGAAAAATACGAAGTGGTTCTTTAATTGCCTCGGAATAAAAGGATAGATTATTCTCTTCCACATTCAAACAAATCTTTGCCTTCTTCTTATTTTTTTTCGTGGTCAATGTTTTACCTGTCAGTCCTAAAGCTAATAAAGCGGCAGTGGATTTTTGAAAGAAAGATCTACGAATCATAATGGAATGGATTGTTTATATAAAGTTTTATGTATGTCAATTTTCGAAGTCTACAAATATATAAAATTTGACCTATCAATTAAAGTTGAAGGACAATAGTTATTTCACTGATGTTTATGGATCTTTTATAAAAAAGCATTTGATCTTATCAACGAAGTGAAACTAAAAATTAAACTGATCAATTTTGATTAGCTTTGTGAAAATGAAGCAACTTCTGCATTAAAAGAAATCCTTAATCAGCATCTAAAATTAACCCTAGTTAATTCTTCACCGTTGATAATAATAAAACAAGTACATTTCTTTAGCTATTCATTAATAGAAAACATATTATGGCTTTGTAAAAATTAGCGGAGCAGCAACCAAAACTATATGATAAAAATAACAAACTTAATATTCCTAATTTTAATGACAACAGCTGCAATTTCCCAAGTACCGAAGAAATCAGAACTCGTACATATTAATGGAAAAAAAATTTACTATGAAGCTTATGGTGAAGGCTCACCTCTAATTCTATTGCATGGTTATACTCAATCCTCTATATCTTGGAAACCATATGTTAAGGATTTTGAGAATGAATATGAAGTTTATATTATCGATCTAACAGGTCACGGTCAATCAGAACCATTTAAGGAAGAGTTGTCTATAAAGTCCGTCGCTCATGATTTGGATGCCTTGATCCAATATTTACAATTAGAAAAAGTCAAAGCTATTGGATTCAGTTTTGGTGGAGATGTCTTGTATCAATTAGCCTTAATTAATCCTCCTCTAGTCACATCTATGATCACCATCGGTGCAGTTGGCACTTGGTCTATTAAAGATTTCCCAGATTACTTACAAGCATTTACATTCGAAAATCGTAATAATTTCCCTTGGCTTCAGACATTGCATAAAGGTGATGAACAAATCATAGGTATGATGGAACAGTTTAAGAATTATACAGTCCGATTAAGTGATCTAGACTTACAAACCATAAAGCCAGAAGTACTTATCATGGTTGGTGATAATGACGAAGGAATGGATTTCATAGAAGTGTTTCGAGCTAAGAAAAATTTACCTAAGTCTGATCTTTGGGTTCTTCCTAATGTTGCCCACGGAGCACATGAAGGTGAAACAAGAGAAGAATTCATCATTAAGGCAAATGCTTTTCTATCTAAATTCTAGTTATGAAACGACCAGAACGTCATCTATTGTTGCAACACTTTTTAGTAAACGTTTTTTCGAAAAAGTATATTTGAAATCATAAACAAATCTCTACATTCCTTGTTAATAAACAAAATTCAGAATATATGGGGATGCCGCCGATGAGAAGGTTTTGGAAACTTCTAAAGCAATATCAGAAAGAAATTAGACAAATTTACGCATATGCTCTTTTCATCGGGATCGTCAACCTTACCTTACCACTCGGAATTCAAGCAATTATTAACTTCCTTCAAACTGGAGAATATACAACCACTTGGTTAATTTTAGTAGGCTTCGTATTAGTCGGAATTACGATAACTGGTATTATTCAAGTTCTTCAACTCAGAATAGTAGAAAACATCCAACAAGACTTGTTTACTCGCTCAGCGTTAGAATTTGCTTATCGGATTCCGAAAATATCATTTATCCAATTAGATAAAATCCACGCCCCAGAACTTGTCAATCGATTTTTCGATACCCTTACTATTCAGAAAGGGCTTCCTAAAATTTTAATTGATTTTTCACTGGCTGCTTTCCAGATCATCTTTGGCTTAACCCTACTTGCTGTTTATAGCCCTTATTTTATTGTTCTTGGATTTTCCTTAGCGATAATTCTATGGATAATTTTTAAATTCACTGGCCCCCAAGGACTAACTACTAGTCTAAAAGAAAGCAAGTACAAATATCAGCTGGCATACTGGTTAGAAGAAATTGCACGAGTTAATACTAGTTTCAAATTATTCTCTAAAAACAAATTTCACTTAAATAAAACAGACGACATCGTAGAAGGTTATTTGGTTTCAAGAGAGAAGCATTTCCAGGTTCTTATTAGTCAATTCAGACTTTTTATCGGATTTAAAGTGATCGTAGCAGCTGGATTATTATTGCTAGGGGGATATCTAGTATTCCAAGAGCGAATGAACATTGGCCAATTTGTAGCTGCGGAAATCATCATTATCTTAATCATCAATTCTATCGAAAAGATTCTAAGAATAATCGATACCATTTATGATGTATTGACTGCATTAGACAAAATAGGTTATATCACAGACATTGAACTAGATAAAAAAGGCGGAAACGCGACTGTTATTACGGAGCAAGGATTATCACTTCGAGCCAAAGAAATTGTTTTTGGTTTTCCTGATGATAAGAATAAAATAATAGACAAAGTATCGTTTGAAATCAATGCCAATGATAAGGTTTTGCTCACTGGTGAATCTGGTAGTGGAAAATCCATATTATTGAAAATCTTATCTGGAATTCATGAAATAGAAGAGGGCCAATTGTATATCGATGATGTTCCGTTTATTAACTATGAAATGGAAAAGCTATACGAAAACTTCGGCGTTTCATTTCCGACGAATCAAATTTTCGAAGGATCATTCAAGGACAATATCGTTATAGGTAGAAATATAAGTGATCGAGAAATTTCTGAAACGCTAAAATTACTCAACCTGGACGATTATCTAATTCATCAACCACAAGGTGTAGATAGTTTCGTGGATAGTGGAGGCCGGCGACTACCAAGATCCATCATACAGAAATTACTTGTAGCGAGAATTATCATTGGCAAGCCGAAACTCTTACTCATGGAAGATCCATTGCTATTTATCGAAGAAGATGAGAAGAGAAAGATTATCGATTATATCATGGATGAAAAACGAGATTGGACCGTTTTGGTAATCTCTGATTTTTACTATTGGAAAGAAAAGTGTAACAAGGTTATTAACCTTAATAAAAATTAAAGAATCTAGCTATGCTTAATATTTCTGAAAACTCCATAAAAGATTCTGTTGATTTACAAGAATTTAACTCCTACAAGTTAATTAGACAAAGTAGGATAAAAAGGTTAACCCTCTGGTTGTCTCTTGGATTTATATTGATCCTATTTTTATGTCTATTTCTGCCGTGGACGCAGAATATCAGTGCTAAAGGATATGTAACTACTCGTTCTCCAGAGCAAAGGCCACAAGGTATTCAGTCGGTTATAGCAGGGCGACTGGAAGAATGGTATGTGCAAGAAGGTGATTTCGTGGAAAAGGGCGATACTATTGTATTTATTTCGGAAGTAAAAAGCGAATACTTTGACCCAGAATTGCTTGCGCGAACAACAGAACAAATCAATGCGAAATCCCAAAGCATAGATTCTTATTCTGAAAAAGAATCTGCACTTGTTAATCAATACATCGCTCTTCAAGGTGCCTTAAAGTTAAAACAAGAACAGAATTATAACAAAATCAAGCAAGCTCGTAATAAAATAAGTATGGATAGTATAGACTTAATCGTCTATAAGAACAATTATGAAATCGCTACCAATCAACTATCACGGACAAAAGAATTATATGATAAAGGCTTAAAAACACTATCCGAGCTTCAAGAAAAAGAAAATAAAAACCAAGCAGCAAAAGCAAAAGTAAGTGTCCAAGAAAATAAACTGCTTAATCAAAGAAATGAACTCGTAAATCTAACCATAGAAATCCAATCTATCGAAAATGATTATGCAGATAAATTGGCAAAGTCCCAATCAGAAAAACAATCAGCAGTTTCTGCTAAATTAGAAAGTGTAGCAGCGACTTCTAAACTCAGAAATCAATACAGTAACTACAGCGAAAGACAAAAATTCTATTACATCACCGCGCCACAGTCCGGATACATTACTAAAACCCTGAAAAAAGGGATCGGAGAAACCGTGAAAGAAGGAATAGATATCGCGACGATCATGCCATCTAATTACAAACTTGCTGTGGAAATTTACGCCAGACCACAAGATATACCACTACTAAGCACTGGTGAAACGGTCCAACTTCGTTTTGATGGATGGCCGGCAATCGTAATAAGTGGATGGCCTGAATCCTCGACTGGAGTCTTTTCAGGTACCATCGTCGCACTGGATAAATTCATCAATGAAAACGGTTACTACAGAATATTGATAAGCCCTAATATTGAGAAGAAAGATTGGCCAGAAAAATTGAGCATCGGTACTGGTGTCAATGCATTCATTCTATTGAAGAAAGTACCCATCTGGTATGAAGTATGGAGACAACTCAATGGTTTCCCGCCAGATTTTTATACTGCAGAGAAAGTCAGCACAAAAGAATTAAAAAGAAAAGCACCTTTAAAATCAGTTAAATAATATGAATTTCTATTCCCGTAAATTGATAAAACCAGAGAATCTTAACGCTCGAAATACTTTATTTGGAGGAGTTTTGCTACAATGGATCGACGAAGAAGCTGGCATAAATGCTATGATTAAACTGGACACGAAAAATGTAGTGACAAAGTACATCTCAGAAATTGACTTCGTAAATTCTGCAAAGCAAGGTGATGTTATTGAAATCGGGTTAGATTTTAAAGCAATCGGACGTACTTCCATAAGCTTTTCATGCGAAGTCAGGAATGTATTTACGAAACAAACCATCATACGAATTGATAATATCGTATTTGTTAAAGTTGATGTTAATGGAAAACCTGTGCCTCATGGAAAAAACACTCATAATTTAAAATTGATAAAGTAATGAAGCGCGTCTTCTTATCGAGCATTTCTTTTTGGATCATACTCTTAGGGAGTCACTTTCAGGTGGCCCATGCCCAGTCAGACACTACCATTCTTACCTATAATGAATACTTAGAAAATATTATTCAGTACCATCCCATTGCTAAAAAAGCAGACTTAAAAATTAAATTTGCAAAGGCAGAAATGCTTAGTGCAAAAGGAAATTTAGACCCCGAAATATATGCGGATTGGAATCAGAAAAACTTTAGTGACAAACTTTATTATCGCCAATATCAAACTAAACTAAAATTGCCAACTCGTTATGGTGTTGACGTGGTAGGTGGATATGAGAATACAGAAGGTGTCTTCCTTAACCCTGAAAACAAAACGGATAAATTTGGATTATGGCACTTGGGATTAGAAGTCAATGTACTCCAGGGTTTATTAGTTAATGAGAGAAGAACAGCACTCGATCAAGCAAAAATATTCCAAGACCAAGCAAAAGTTGAACAGCAGCTGATCTTAAATGATTTAATCTATAATGCGACTACGGCTTATCTAACATGGCAACAATATGTATATTTTAGAAAAGTTCTCGTAGAAAATGAGGTGATTGCAGATACCTATTTCAATAATACTAAAGAGTCCTTTTTCAGTGGAGAGAAAACAGCAATGGATACCTTAGAAGCTTACATTGCCTATCAAGACGTCATCTCCCTCACGCAAAAAAATGAATTGGGATTGATCAAATCAAGGCAAATGGTAGAGAATTACCTATGGTATCAAGACTTGCCTATTGAGTTACAAAATAATACCATTCCAGAAAATTATATCAATCCGTTGTTCAGCAACTATGATAAGTTCGAGAATGCTAACCTCTCTAATCATCCAAACATTCAGTCTACCATAAACAAATTAAGTTTACTAGCATTAGAGCAAAAACTGAAGAGGGAAAAATTGAAACCTAAACTGAAGATTAAATACAATCCTCTTTTAGCGACATCTTCGAATAGTCTCATCCCGAGTTTCTCTGTGAATGATTATAAATGGGGATTTAACTTTTCTATGCCCTTACTTATGCGAAGTGAAAGAGCGGCGATTCAACAAGGAGAAGTTAAAATTCAAGAAGCTAATTTAGACATTGACCAAAAAAGGAATGAATTACAGAATAAGATAGAAAGCAGTTGGTTACAGCAATTTGTTCTTCAAGAGCAAGTCGTTTTACTTGGTAAAAATGTAGAAAGTTATCGATTACTTCTCGAAGGAGAAAATGAAAAATTCAACTATGGTGAAAGCTCTGTTTTTCTCTTGAATAAACGACAAGAAAAATATATTAATGGCCAGTTTAAGCTCATAGAAACAAGTATTGCAAAACAAGTTGAATTATTGAATTTCTTGTATTTTTCCAATCAGCTTATTTCGGATAATTAGTCGATTAGGATATAAGCTTATTCTTAATGGCCAAACTTATTTTTACGCTCAGAATAGTATTACTTCCCACTTCATCAAAACCTACATTAAGATGCGTGAGCATGGCCTGAGTAGCGGTAAAAGTCATTGTTTTCTTCATTCGGAAACCAAACATAAGCATCCTCATCTATAGATATACTGCTCGTATGGGATTCATGCAAGTATTCTATCTCAAATTGCTCCGACTGAGCACAAAGCATTGAATTAAAAAGGATAACAATGGTCACCTCACCAATTAACAATCTTACTACGGTCAATTTTTTAATTATTTAAATAAAGATGTGTACCAAAGTGATTGCTGGTGTGCTCATAGATGGCCGTGTTGGATGGGAAAAAAAAGTAAAGGCAATTATCTTCGATAACATTTAAGTATAAAATCAAATCTACAACAATCTAAACATTTTCTAAGTTCTAATTTTAAAATCAGAAAATTAGAACACAAATTTGACTTAAATCGAATTTATAGCTGAGCAATCCTCTCCATTATATTAAGCCTTATCATCAGTAAAATATGAGCACTTTGACAAAATAGATAATGCACTATTTCGGAATGCCCTTTTCCCGTCGCCTTTTAATCAAAAATCCACCAAATACAAGAATCAAAAGCAGGAATATAGTTAACCCAAAATACATGCTATTATGATTATTCAACGTTAATACCTGGTCATCTCCTAGCAATACAAATGCACTCCAATAATAAGGAAAGACATTTGAACTGCTTGCTAAGTAATCCAATTTTGCATTTCGGAGTGCTAAGGCTTTCGGTTCGCCATTCTCGATTTTCTTATAAAAACTGGTCATGATTTCTCTGGTGGATTCATCATTCGCTTGCCATAAACTCATAATGACATTATTCGTACCAGCGTGTCGAAAAGCTCTGCCCAGTGACATCACCCCTTCTCCTTCTTTATATTGTCCAAGTCCAGTATTGCAGGCACTTAAGACCACCAGTTCACTTGGAATATTCATATTGTATAACTCGTAAGCATGCAATATGTTATCACTTCCTGATTCACCCTCTGAGAATACCATTCCCGAAAGCATCGGATCTTTGTCATGGGTGTATGCATGCATTGCGAGGTGAAGTACTTTGTAATCAGCTGCCGATTTTATGAATTTGTCAACTGTCGCATCCTTCCCAATTAAAAAATCACCTCCCATGAGGTCACTGATTGCAGTCGCCTCCTTTTCAGTATATTGCAAAGAAGAGAATCCAGCTCTACTTGCTATAAACCCAGAAGGTGAACTAGGATAAATAGGAGCTACTGCTAACAATTGATTTTGCTTCCTTTCAGATCTTTCTACATCTGCATAATGCAAGGAAGTAGAAAAGGAATATTTAACAGTTCCTGATTTTAGCAAGTACGGTAGAAGACTATAGTTAATATGCTCACCCGAAGCAGGTTTCGTTAAGAGCAATTCAAACGGTAAGTAGTTCAAATTCCCATCTGGAATAATTAATAAATCTTCCTTATTGTAATTCGGTAATAGCTTCTGGTAGAGCCGATATGCATATTTCTGGTAAGCATAATAGACTGTGCGAGAATTACTTTGATTAATAGCAATTTTCTCATTTGAAATGATCGAAAGTAAAGAGTCTAGATCTGCTTCAAAATCAACAACCTTTTCTTTATAAAGCTTCACCGAATGCTGATCCACTCTTAGAATATAGAGATATTCAGAAGTTTTCAGATATTCATAAATTACATTGTTAGGTGCGAGTTGGTTTTGGACATCACCTAGTGAAAGGGTTTGACCTTCTTCGCTTATTTTTGCAGTTATCGGATAAAGCTTAGTAATCTTAGCTTTAATTCTTTTGCGCTCTTGTTCTAAGTCAAATATTTGTGCACTTATGATGGCATATCGATCATCTTCCTTGAATTGATTTTGCTCAGCAGTGAGTTCTGCGATCTTACCATTAATTCTGCGCAATTCACTTGAAAGGCTATCTGGTATCATTACATCTTGGATTCTCTTTCCAGAATGAAGCGCCTCTAAGAGCACTAGTCCTTTATCTTTCTCTATAAAATAAAAGGCTTCTGATTCCAGATCACCCATTTGGTAGCAGATTTCGAGACCTTCAGCATAAACTGCATGCCCCTGATTTCCCAGATTTATCTTTGCAGAAGTTGTTAAAAAAGAAGCTCGAGATTCATCTAGTAATTGATCAGCTGAAAGAATAGTTTTCAGCCCAGCATCTAGGTATTGGTTATTATTTTCAAGCTTAGCCAGTTCTTGTAATTTCTCAGCTTTCTTAATCATGATTCGCACCGACCAATCTTCATAGAAAACTTGGTCAGCTCTGGGATTATCCTCTGGATTTTCATATTCCCATCCTCTGGATAGCTCCCAAAGTCCTTGCTGGTAAATTTCGATAGCCTTCGAGGCATCCTTTGTTGTCCGCGCTAAATTAAGACATGCTAAAGACCGGTCATAACTTTTTTCCGGTGCCATTTTATAAGCTCTATCATAAGCTTTCAAGAAAAGGTCGTGAGCAAGCAGGCTATCTCTATTTTCTAAGTAACACACACCTTTGCTTAACCATAATTCTATCCATCTAGCATGGTCTTTAGAAACCGAAGCTTCGAAAATCTTTTCATTTTCCTCGTAGTACTCAATTCCTTTGGTTCTTAAGGCTCTTACGTCAGGATGAGTAGCATCAATGTCTGATGACGTTTCTTCTAATTGGCCTGCAAGATAATTGTAAGCCTTCCCCAGATTCATGGTTGAGTTACCTTCTTGGTAACTGTACTTGCCATTGTGAATCTTCCTATACATTTGCTTTGCAATGGTATACCACTGAATGGATTCTTGATGCGATTTCGCGGATTCTAATACATTACCCATTTGGTGGTAGGAATGTGCTAGATCTATTTCAAATTTGGGTGAAAGTTCCTTATAGATCTCCATTGCTTTAGAGATATAGATTTTAGACGACTCGAAGTCATTCTTGCGCTGATACATTTGAGACAAACCATTGTATGCTTGTGCTTCAGCATCTTTGTTACCGTCAGCAATTGCACCGTTTAGAGCAATAGTTTGTGTTTCTATAGCCTTATCTATCTGTCCCCAATCTTGATATATTCCAGAGATTGATTTAATAGTTCGTAAAGTACTATTGGCATTATTTCCTAGTACTTGGATCTTCAGAGGAAGAGCTAATTGGTAATAAAAAAGCGCACTATCCATCGTCCGCTTTTGCTTGTAAGCGGTTCCAATGTTGTTGTACATATAACTAGTGTACTTGATCCGATCATTTTCTTCTGAAATACTTTGATAATATTTCATCGCACGTCTATTATTTGCAATCGCTTTATCATATTGATGAAGGTCTAAGTAAACTTGACCTGCAGCATGATATAATCGTGGTTGCTGAATAATAAATGTGTCTTTGTATTTGGTTTCGAAGTGAGCAATTGCCTCTTCGATTTCATTTTCAGCTTTCTCGAATTGATAGAGATCTACATAATTGTATGTTATGGCGTATCGGGTCTGATAGTACTGAGGCCAGTTTGCTTCCGCAATGAAGTAGGTCAATGCCTGTGCGTAGGCTTTATTACTTTTCTCATATTCATTTGAATTAGCTAGTTGCTCTCCCAGATCGAAGAATTCTTTTCCGGAAGACTGAGCGCTAACATTGACATTTATCAAAAAAGCAAGAGCTATTATAAGATGATATAGATTCAGTTGCTTAGAATTACTTATGAATACTAGATAGAATTTCTTCAGTTTCTGTTTTTTTATAATTACTGATAGATAAGAGATAATTAAAATGTTGGATAGCCTCTTTTCTATTGCCGATTTTAAGATTACTCAAGCCAAGGTACCAGTATTTTTTATCTCTCAAGACACTGTCGTCTGTTATTTTGGTCAATGTTTTAATCGCTTCCACAAATTGATTCTTATTCATATATGCATTCGCGATCATCATCTGGAGTTCAGGAGTTTCATCTACATTTTCAGTCATCTTTAGAAATGCATTATAGTCTCCATCATTGTATACTTCTTTCATTTCATCTAAAGAACTACCTCTTTCAGCTTGTGCAACATACGTTTCAAAATTTTGAGCAAAAAGATCTTCCGAGTTTATCTGATTAGGAGCATAAAAAGCAAAGAATGCAATCAGAAAGATAGCAGCAATGCCACCTGCCCATTTTATGATAGTGATGATAGAACGGTTAGTTTTTCTAGGTGATTCATCTGCAACAGCCTCATTCCTTACGTCGATCTTAGCTAATTTAGATCTTAGCTGGTCTCTTTCAAGCAAATGAGCTCCTTTTTTAACTGCTAAGAAGTAATCATATTCATCCTTAATGCTTTTATCATTTGCTAAAATTGCAGAGAATGCCTTGGCTTCAGTACTTGACATATTGCCAGCAAAATACTTTTCAAAAGTTTTTTCATCATTTTTCATAGATCGCTAATACCTTTAGATTTAAGTAGTAATCGTAATTTTTTCATACAACTATATTTCTTTTTCTTAGCCTTATCTGCGTTTTCTAGATTATTTCTGCTCGCAATTTCAGCCATGTCGTAGCCCCAAAATGCCCAATCCATAATGATATTACTGCATGGATTACCCATATAGAATAATTCAGATTTCACGATCTGTACATCTAGACTTGATTCAAGTATTCTATCTTGATCTTCTGAAATCAGAGCAGAAGACTCTTCAGCCAATTCTAAATATGCTACATTTTTATTAGTCGTAGTGTGTCTTAAAAGGTCAACTGACTTATTATAAAGGATACGATATAGGTAACTACTTAGTTTTGATTCTCCTTTGAATCTATTCGTGTCAATATTCCATATAGTCGCAGAAATGGTATCAGCATACATATCTTTAATCTGATCAGCAGACAGGTGGAGCTTGCTTTGCACAGTTTGCATCATGCCTATATGACTATTGAATAGATGATCTACCGCCAATCTCTTAGCGCGTCCCCCTTCTCGAATGGCGCTCAATAATTCTTTGTCTTGCATAATTATTTACACAAATGGATCTATGGGGATAGATGAAAAGATGTAACAAATAAAAGGTTTTTTTATCTAAAATCACTCCATAGTCGATAAAATAGTATCCTAAAAGTAAGATTATGACCTTTTTTAAAAGACTTCGACTAATAAGAATAACGCAATAGAAAGTTTGAATTTAAAGCATTGAATTGAGTTAAAACCTAGAAAATTTGATATTAATCTAATAAATCTGGAGTAAATGAAAATGATCAAATTAGAGAGTCCTTACAGATTCACCTCATCAATATCAGTCCTTCCATATAAGGAGAAGCTTTGCATAGCAACGCAAAGCGGTCATCTATTTATTAAGAAAAAAGATATCTCTTATCTTCAATCAGATAGTAACTACTGTATCATTCATTCTGCTACGTCGAAATTAATTTGCTCTCAAACTTTGAAGAAGGTATCGTCGAGATTAAATTCATCGAAGTTTGTTAAAGTACATCAATCATATGTAGTGAATGTGGACAAAATAAAGTTTATCAATTGCTCTTATACTATAATAAAAATGAAAGATGATACCGAAATTCCGATAGCCAGGGCTAAAAAAAGGGCTTTAAAGTTAGCCTTGGCCCACCACTGTGACTAAGTTTATAAAATGAACAAGCAGCGGTTAAAATCCTCTTGTATTTTTTATTTCATTAAAAAATTGACCTAAATAAAAAGACTTCGACTAATATAAATAACGAAAGGATTCAGATAAAATGATTTCGTTTTTACTAAAACCAATATTACCTGCATCACCCCAAAATTTGAAAATTAAATTTCACTTAACAGAAACGAATTTTTCAAATGTGATCATTTATGAAGAGCGAAAATAACTTATGATCTTTAGTTATTATTGTTGAATACAAGTTGCATAGCAAGCAAATGACCAAGCAAAGATCAAGACCAGTCCATTAAACCTCTCTGCGGGCAGGCAACATCTATTTAACAATTTACCTTATTGCTAATTGTTTGTTTGCCCGTTGATTTTATCCAACGTTTAGAAAAAAAGCTTCCACACCATCTTAGACAAGACGCTTACAGCATCATCACTTCCACTTCAATGCGTATTAAGTTTTTAAAAAAAATTTTTACTTCCCGAAGGAATTCTCTTCCCAGACTGTCTAAATAAAAATCAATCACTAAAATCAAATTATGAAACAAATAATTTTTACACTAATTATGCTTTCAGCGACCTTAACATATGGTCAAGATTTCTATGATCTGGATAAGGTCCAAACCAAAGAAATCACCTTTGCAGAAAGCAACTGGGATGCATTGCTCGATGCCCAGAAGTCGGGAGATGGAGACTATATACTAGCACAAAGTGTCACCATTAATGGAGAAGTCTTCGATAGTATCGGAGTCAAATACAAAGGAAATAGTTCTTACAATGCTAACCAAGTAAAGAATCCTTGGCATATAGAATTAGACACCTATAAGGACCACGAATATGATGGGTATACTGATATCAAGTTAGCAAATGGTCATAATGATCCGTCATTTCTTAGAGATGTCTTGGGTTTCCAAATCATCCGACAGTACATGGATGCGCCACTTTCTAACTACGCTAATTTATATGTCAATGGTACGCTAATCGGGCTTTATACGAATACAGAATCTATTTCTAAGAAATTTGTTAATAGTCGTTTCGGTTCGAAAAACAATGCCTTCTTCGATTGCAGTCCACCAGCTGGAGCAGGACCACAATCAACTGACTTCCCTAATCTAGTTTTCATGGGCCAAGATAGTTCTGACTACTATGACTCCTATGATATCAAATCTGATGAAGGGTGGCAAGAATTAATTGATCTATGTGATACACTTTCTAACCATATAGATGATATCGAGCAGATACTAGATGTCGATCGAGCTTTATGGATGCTCGCATTTGACAATGTAATTGTAAACCTTGATAGTTACATCGGAAATTTCGCCCAAAACTATTACCTATATCGAAGTGATGACCATCAATTTCTGCCTATCGTTTGGGACTTGAATGAGTCTTTCGGCGTTTTTTCGCAGACAGGAACGAGTAATCTTAACAATATTACGTCGAAACAACAGATGGATCATTTATTACATGATACAGATGCGCAATATCCATTAGTACAAAAATTATTGAGTGTGCCCATGTATAAAAGAATGTACTTAGCGCATATGAAAACGATGCTTTTAGAGAATTTTGATAATGATAGCTATTTTACATCAGCAATGGCAATGCAGTCTACGATCGATGCATCTGTTCAAGCTGATCCAAATAAGTTCTTTACCTACAACAACTTTCTTGACAACTTAGAAAACGATATTAATGGTGGTGGCGGAGGTCCAATGGGTGGAAATTCTACTCCAGGTATTACTAACTTAATGGAAACTCGAAGTAGTTATTTATTAGGATTGTCAGACTTCACACAAACTGCTCCTTCTATTTCAGAAATAGCTTTGTCTGTTGATAGTCCACAAGTTGGCGACAACATTACGATCACAGCTAACATTGCTGAAGGAAACACCGTTTATCTTGGGTATAGAAATGAGGCGCCTTCACCTTTCACAAAAGTAGAAATGCTTGATGATGGAGCTCATAATGATGGTGCTGCTGGTGATGGAATATATGGAGTTGAACTTAATATTAATGATGTTTCTGTGCAATACTATATCTACGCTGAAAATGACAATGCTGGAATGTTCTCTCCCCAGCGAGCTCAGCACGAATTCTATACCATTACCGGGACGACGGAAACTACAGTCGCTGGTGATATCGTAATCAATGAATTTATGGCTTCTAATGATGCCACCGCTTCAGACCAAGATGGTGATTTTGATGATTGGATAGAATTATACAACAATACTTCTTCGGAAATTAGCTTAGCTGGATACTTTCTTTCTGATGATTCTGAAGACTTAACGCAATGGGAAATTCCGGCCGGAACAGTCATCGAAACAAATGGATATTTAATCATCTGGGCAGATGAAGATGATCAAGAAGGATTGCATGCTAATTTCAAATTATCAGCTGGAGGCGAAACGATCTTTTTGGTGGATTCGCTAGGAACCATCGTCGATCAAGTTACCTATGCTGACCAAGAAACAGATATTTCATATGGTAGATTCCCGAATGGAACTGGAGATTTCGCCATTATGAGTCCGACTTTTAATGCGGAGAACATGATGACTTCAAGTACTTCTAGCTCACTTGTAGATTCACCTGAATTAAAGGTCTATCCGAATCCTGCAGATGATTCCTTCTATTTGGAAGTAAATAATGAGGAGCAAAATGAAAACGTAGTCAACATTTTCAACATCAATGGAAAATTGACCTACCAAAATACTGTTTCTGAAAACTTGTCCATCGATTGTAGTACTTGGGCACCAGGTCTATATATCGTAAGAATAGGAAGCTCTTATGTTAAGATGCTGATCAATTAATAATGTGAATTGAACACCTGCGTAAGTTTATGTGGATGAAAAATGCGGTAGTTGCTTTTAGAGCAACTACCCAATTTTTCATGATATCAACCTAAGGTTTAATACTAATAAACTAATTCAAATAACTACTATAATTTAAATCTATATTTCACTTCTAATAATGCTAAATGCCCTCATTCTTAGCCAATAGCTGCTGATCCATTTCTTGAAGTCTACTTTCTAGTTTTAATAATCGAACTTCCAGATTATCTATAATATCCTGCTGTTCTTGCACAGCCTTAACAAGGGGCACAACAAATGCAGCATATCTGAGTCCATAATAATCTTTGTCATTCTTAGGAGCATCAACCCCCGAAAAATCATAACCTAACAATTTAGCAGTTGCTTCCACTTCTTGGGCGATGAAACCAGATCTTATCATTGTACCTGCCTCACTTTTATCAATGTATGTTGTGCGTTTATCTTCTCCGTATTCTCTTAAGTAAAACTGATTAATTTCATCCAAATCCAGTCGATAGGTTACGGGACGTAATTTTCTTATAAAATCTATCCCTACTACATTTTCTTGCACATCTTTCTTGAAGTTTCCATCGCTGATATTCGTCCAGTTAGCATAACCACCTATGGAAGTAACATCCTGATTACCAATCCTAACTTGATGAGCAGCGGTACAATCTGCATCATTTCCTAGACCTGTATTATTGCCATTATCATTAATCGAATTAGCAGAAAATCCGATAGCCGTTCTCCTATTTCTCGTATTGTAACCACTTAAAGCTAATGAACCAACAGCAGTATTCTCATCTCCACTTGCTGTATTAACTAACGCATTTCTCCCTACTGCAGTGCTATTATCGCCCGTATTCCGGAAAAGCGCGAGACTTCCTAATGCAGTATTTCCATTTCCTGTCAGATTAAGTTGGAGGGAATGTGTACCCAATGAGGTATTTTCTTGTCCTGATATATTCTTAAATTGGGATTTATAACCTACCGCAACTATTCCTCCTATATATAATATATTACCGTTTCTAAAATTGAATAAAACAGAATCTCCAATAGCAACATTACTTCTTAGGGTTTTATTATTATACATTGCTGCATCACCAATAGCCATATTCCCATTTCCCGCAGTATTATTATAGAGCGCATAACTTCCCAGAGCTACGTTTCTGTTGCCAGTTTTATTCCAAAGTAGTGAACTGCTGCCAACACTTACATTTCTTATCCCAGCTTCATTATAAGTTAAAGATCGATAACCTATTGCTGTATTTGCATATCCATCTATGTTTTCATTCAAGGCCGAATATCCAAGTGCGGCATTAGCATTTCCTATTGTATTATTGCGTAATGAATTAGCTCCAAGAGCGACATTATATCCGCCACTTATATTTTCTTTTAGTGCATATGACCCGAGAACGGTGTTATAATTTCCGATTGTGTTCTCAGTTAATGCATTGTAGCCTATTCCTGTATTAGCATATCCTGTGGTGTTCTTTTTAAGTAAATGGTGCCCTACGGCAGTTATCCATGCTCCATGAAAATAAAAAGTCCCTGTAATTCCATTAACCATAAGTGTAGAATCACCTATGCCTATTGTGCCTGAAGTACGGTTGCTCATTGAGGCATCTGTCCCTATCGCAATGATATTACTTATGTCTTCAGTAGCACCTAAAGAATTACTTCCTATCGCAATATTGTTACTTCCAGTTTTATTTTGCTGAAGTGAATTCACACCAACACCGACATTATTTTCTCCTGTTTCCATCAGCCTTAAAACATTGTGACCAACTGCTGTATTTCCGTTCCCTAAAGTGTTTAATAGCATAGTTTGGTAGCCTAATCCTGTATTCCGATTGCCCAGATTATTATTCAAGCTATAAGACCCAATTGCTAAATTCTGATATCCCTTTACATTATTTTCTAATGTTTTCCTACCTATACCTATGTTTTCATTCCCTTCTCTGGCGTTACTTACACCACTGCCGTTTCTTAACAAAGATGAATCCCCTATTGCAATGTTATGCGTTCTAGATGCATTGTTTATTCCAGCTTTCTTTCCAATAAAAATCAATCCTTGTTTATTTTGTGGTTCTATCCGATTTTCTTCCATAGTCCATCGTTCGTTTCCACTTGTATAAAATCTAATAATGTCATCGTCTGGATGCTCTTCCACTCTTATTTCTGTATCTAGATCATTATCTATGATCCCGCTACTTAGGTTAATTCTTCGAAATCCAGCATCTTGCCAAAAGTAGAAATGTCTTTCATCAGTATCAAAAACTAACATTCCGATCTCAGCGTTCGTAAGTATAAGTGCAAAACTATTTCTTTGGTCTGTAGTTAGTCGCGGAATAAGAACTCCCATGTCATCTGCATCGATATCAAGAATCGCATTCGGGTTAGGTTCTTGATAATCGTGATTTATGCCAATGGATTGGCTATAAACTCCATGGAGACCTATTATTGAAAAAATGATGGTTAATAGAAAAAGGGTAATACTTTTCATGTCAATTTAATTTCTATAAACCTAAGCTGAGGTCTATTAAAATTCTGCTGCTTTTGAGGGTTGGTCAAAAAGAATAGATTTTAGGGTGGTTTGACTTGATAATATGAATTGGCTACACGACGAATAATAGCTGGGAGGTTATCGAAGACGAAATGGCTTTGATAATAAGTACAGGTGTTTATTGTGATCGGAATGGCGAGAAATATGAAAAATGTGTTCAGCCAGATGAGGAAGTAGCATTTATAATTGAAAAAAAAGTGGAAAAAGATGCTGATATTACTCAGGCAATAAATTGGTTGAAAAAGAAATAATTATTCTACAATCTAAAGAACTTCAGATTAGCATCATTCAAGATAACTACATTGCAAACCAACCTCAATTTTATATTGCTAAACCACATCTAGCAGCTTATATCATATTAAAAACTCACCCATTTAGAAATCCTTTTCATGCTAGATCAAAGTTATTCTTAATCCAACTATTAGCCTTATAATGAAATATATTTTGGCAAAATCAAATTTTAGAAATATCTTAAACCGTATTTAACCAATTATTCAAAATGTAACCATTATAAGATTTCTCACAAATTTACCTGTAGTGTAACACTAACTATAAACTTTAAGTAAGAGATTTTCGTAAAATTTTATAAGACACTATTACTGCAAGGACAAAACTTTCATCACAAAACAAATGACGAAAAATTTAATAAAGAAATTATCGGTTACAGAAAAAATCGGTTATTCATTAGGGGATTTAGCTGCTAATCTAGTTTTTCAAACTCTTATCACATATTTAGCTTTTTTCTATACAGATATTTACGGACTAAGTCCCGAGGATTCTTCTATAATCATCCTTTCTGTTGGTTTAATCGCAGCATTCTTATTCAATCCAGTAATAGGCGCAATTGCGGATAGGACGCGTTCAAGGTGGGGCAAGTTTAGACCATGGATATTATTTACGGCCATTCCATTAGGTGTTGTTGCATTGCTAGCATTCAGCACACCAGATTTTTCATATAAAGGAAAACTGATCTATGCCATTGTAACTTATTCATTGTTATTACTTCTATATGCTGCCAATAATCTACCTTATTCTGCTTTGAGTGGAGTAATTACTGGAGATATGGGTGAAAGAAATAGCATTTCCTCATATCGATTTGTTGCGGTAATGTTCGCTCAGTTTTTTGTTCAAGTCTTTATGTATCCACTTATCCTAGCCGTTGGCGATGGAGACAAAGCGGTTGGAATAGAGAAGGTAATGACTTATTTAGCAATTACTGGAACTGTAATGTTATTGGTTACATTTTTTACAACCAGAGAACGAATTGTACCTACAGCAAGTCAAGAATCTACCCTTAAGGAAGACATCAAAGACCTTTTCAAAAACAAACCGTGGTTGATCATGTTAACGGTGACAACTCTAATATTTGTTACGCTAGCAATGAAAGGTGGCTCATACGTTTATTACTTTGAAAACTATGTGAATGAAGCTTCGTTAGCACAATTTATTCAGCCCATTTTAAATGGTCTATCTGCAATAGGAATCAACTTTTTTGGTGAAGATTTAATATCCGCAGGATTTGGGTTATTTAATGCTGGCGGTATTATTATGATGATCGTAGGTATTACACTATCTAAAAGATTCGCGGATAAATATGGGAAGAGAGATGTATTTGTCATTTCATTGGTTATTTCGACCTTATTTATCACCTTTTTTTACTTTTTTCCTTCTGATTCAGTAGGATTAATGTTTGCATCTCAAATTTTACATGGATTCTTCTACGGTATAACCATTCCTATTTTATGGGCAATGATCGCTGATGTTGCAGATTTCTCCGAGTGGAAAAATAATAGACGAGCAACTGGAATTATATTTTCAGCAATGATGATTGGCCTTAAGGCTGGGTTGTCCATTGGCGGAGCATTGGTTGCTTCCATTCTAGGTTGGTATCAATACATTCCATCGGATAACACTTTAACTGACCAAATTATAACGCAGCCAGAATCAGCTATTACAGGAATTAAATTGTTGGTCAGCGTTTTTCCCTCGATCCCATTTTATGTAGCTGCTGTTATCCTTTTCTTCTATGAAATCAATAAGCAAATGGAAGTAAAAATTGAACAGGATTTGTTATCAAGAAGAAATGAAACCAATATACCTCTAGCTTAATAGATCTATAAAAATGAAAAAATTAGCGATATTACTCTTCCTCTTTTCTCTGCAGGCATGTGGCCCAAAAAAATCAAATTCTGAAGAAAATCACAATTCAGAACTTACTTTAAAAAAAGCATTCAAGGATGACTTCACCATTGGCACGGCTATGAATGTACACCAAATATATAAACGGGATGCCTCTACAGATTCCGTCATCCAAAAACATTTTAATTCAATAGTTGCAGAAAATTGCATGAAATCAATGAATATTCATCCTGAAATAGATCGCTTCTTCTGGGATGATTCGGATGCTTTTGTTCAGTATGGCATTGATCATCATATGGAAATTATCGGTCATAATCTTGCTTGGCATTCTCAGACTCCTTCCTGGTTATTTATTGATGAAAATGGAAATGATGTGGACCGAGAAGAAATGCTGAAAAGACTTCATGATCATATTGTTTCAATAATGACTCGGTATAAAGGAAAAATAAAAGGCTATGATGTTGTAAATGAAGCCATCAATGATGATGGTTCTATGCGTGAAAGTAAATTCTATCAAATAATAGGACCTGATTGGGTTGAGCAAGCTTTTAAATTTGCAGCCGAAGCGGATCCATCCGCTGAATTGTATTATAATGATTACAATATGAGCAATCAAATAAAGAGTAAGGCTGTGTATAAAATGGTGCAGCAAATGCAAGAAAAGGGTATAAAAGTGGATGGAATTGGAATGCAAGGCCACCTTAATGTAGGTTCGCCGTCTCTTAAAGATTTTGAGAAAAGCATAATCATGTTTTCAGAACTAGGAAAGGTGATGGTCACCGAATTAGATGTAACAGTATTACCTTGGCCAGATCAGAATGCTTCAGCAGAAGTTTCCTTAAGAGCTGAATACCAAGAAGAAATGAATCCATATCCATCTGGGATGTCTGATTCTATGAGTCAAGCCTTAAATAATAGATATATTGATATTTTTGATTTGCTACTGAAGCATAAAGCCAAGGTCAGTAGAGTCACTTTATGGGGTGTAAATGATAATCAAACATGGAGGAATAACTGGCCTATAGAAGGCAGAAGAGATTACCCTTTACTATTTAATCGAGACAATACGCCGAAACCTGCTGTAGATAGTATAATGATTAATGCTGTTAAAATTTGAAAATGGGAAATGAGAAAATTAGACATCTAGTAAAACATATCTATACTGCTGATCCATCAGCGCATGTATTTAACAATAAAATTTATATCTATCCTTCACATGATATAGATGCTGGCATTCCATTTAATGATAATGGTGATCATTTCGGAATGCAAGACTACCATGTATTTTCTATGGAAGCAATCGATGGTGAAGTAATCGATCATGGAAATGCACTAGATGTAGCGGATGTGCCATGGGCTAAACGCCAAATGTGGGCACCTGATGCTGCAACAAGAGATGGTAAGTATTACTTATATTTTCCTGCTAAAGATGAAAATGACATCTTCTATATTGGTGTGGCAATTGGTGATCGACCAGAGGGTCCTTTTATTCCAGAAGCAAAACCAATAGAAGGAAGTTTCAGTATAGATCCCGCAGTATTCTTGGATCCTAAATCTGGTTCACATTATTTATATTTTGGAGGTTTATGGGGTGGTCAACTACAGCGCTATAAAACAGGTAAATATGAAGAAGATGATAGTGAACCAAATGATCATGCCCCAGCATTATGCGCCAAAGTTGCAAAGCTGAAGGACGATATGTTGTCATTAGATGAGGAAGTTAAAGATCTTTTGATTGTAGACAAATTTGGCAATCCACTAAAAGCAGGAGATCACAATAGAAGGTTTTTTGAAGCTGCTTGGATGCATGTTTATAATGGAACTTACTACTTTTCCTATTCTACTGGAAACACACATTTACTGTGCTATGCCACGGGCGATAATCCTTATGGGCCATTTACATACAGAGGAGTAATAATGACGCCAGTTGTTGGCTGGACAACGCATCATAGCATTTGCGAATTCGAAGGTAAGTGGTATCTCTTTCATCATGACAGTAAATTATCTGGTGGTGTAACTCATCTCAGAAGCATCAAAATTGCAGAAATAAAATATCGTGAAGATGGAAGTATAGAAACCTTGGATGGTATGATGGAATAAATATCATAAAAGCTAGTCCTTTTTATAATTTTCCAACATTTCTATAACCTTTATGATCTTGGATTCTAAAGTGCTTTGGAATTTAGTATGCTTTATTCGCTATTTCATCTAAAAGGAGAATACCTAGTTCACCTATTTATTACTTTTATCATAGCACTCCTAGTTATTTTGCGAAAAATTGTAACTCATGAAAGTATTACCTCTATTTATTTTATCCTTAATCATTGTGCTAAATTTAAGTTGTGGAGTCAATATGCAAAAAATGAAAGTCCAAGACCAGAACATTAAATCAATAGTAGACCAATACTATCAAGATGGCAGTTTTAATGGAAGCGTTCTCGTCGTTCAGAAAAATAAAGTCATATTTAATCAATCTTATGGTTTCGCAGATGCAGCAAAGCAGGAATTGTTAACGAATGACTTTAAATATGGAATTGGGTCAATTTATAAAGAGTTCCCTGCAGTATTGATCATGCAACTCTCAGAAAAAAAGCTACTAAATCTTAATGACAATATAAATAAGTATCTCCCTGAATTACCTGAATGGTCAAGTAAAATAAAAATCACTCATTTACTTCAATACACTAGTGGTTTACCCCGGATAGACTTTAATAAGTACTTTAGTAAGAACATAGAGGTCACGGAAGCAGATATCATGAAGGATATTTTAAGCTTGGAAAAGCTAGAATTTGAACCGGGATCTGATTATCTATATACCAACAATTGCCCTTTCTTATTAATAAAAATAATTGAAAAGTTTACCAATAGGGACTTCGTCGATTACATCCAAAATCAGTTATTCACACCTTTGGACCTATCCCACATTGAAATAAAAAAACAATACCCATATACTGACAATACCAAAATGGCCATTCCTTTTAATAGAGAATTTAAAATTGACCAATATAAAATCAACGCCCCTACCCTCTTGTTTACAGCTACTACAATGGATTTGTTTAAGTGGATTTATAAACTAAACTCTTTCGAGATAATATCTTCTGAATCACTTCTATTTCTTTCACAAACTGCAGATCTAAACAATGATAATATGCAAGCTCCTTTTGGAAATTGTAAAGTGGAAAAGGAGGTAATATCACATCATGCTCATCATGGATCCATGGGAAATTATGAAGGATTTATTCAATGGTTTAGCAAGGAAGAAGTAGCTATCATTATTTTAACCAATCAAAAGAACCAAAATGTCTTCGAGATTGGTGATGCGATAACGAAAAGTCTTGATCAAATTCACTAGGTTATATTTTTAAAAACGGTTCTAAAGGAAAATAAGTGTTATGATGGTTTCATTAAGGAAAGAATGTAAATTATGAGTTTAAAAAGATTGTTAAAATGGCTAGGGTTCTTCCTAGGATTAATCATAGGCATTTTTCTATTGCTATTGCTCGTTCCAGAGAAAGAGACCATCGCTAAACTACAACCTCGAGGTAGCACAGAATATTGGGAAATGAGTGAAGGATTTCGAATTGCCTACACACATCTCAGTGGAATAGATAGCATAAATAAAACACCAGTTATTTTCCTCCACGGTGGTCCAGGAGGATATGTCCATTCAAGTAGTATCAAAACATTTGCGAGCCTTGCTGAAATAGGACATGATGTATATCTCTATGATCAACGAGGCTCCGGATTATCCGATAGAATGAGCAAGTATTCTGATATTAATCTAAATAAGCATCTATCAGACTTACATGAAATTATCAAACAAAAAATTAAAGCGCCGAAAGTAATTTTAATCGGTCAATCATTCGGCAGTATTATCATCTCACAATATTCTGCACAACACCCAGAGACCATAGATAAAATCGTCTTTAGTTCTCCAGGAGCATTACGACCACATAGACAAATTAATGGCAATTATGTAGATCTTGATTCCATCTATCTAGCACCTGATTCACTCCTATTCAAGACACCATATTATTTTGTAAAAGATGTGGATAATATGGCAATGAAGCCGAAAGCTATTGCTGCAAGTGTCGGTGCATTAATATTTAATAAGAAGTTTATTTCTGACAAACAAATGGATAGAATGCTGAATACTCTGGCTTCCCAATTTACGAAAGGAATGGTTGCTGATCCTAAAAACGTTCTGCCTGAAGAAGGTGGTGGTAGATTGTATGCTTACATGGCAACTAACAGTGATGATTTCCCAGAAATCAGGGATAAAATTAATTCAGTCACAGCACCTATCCTAGTTATTCAAGGACAATATGAATATCATTCTTACGGAGTAGCATATGAATACGTAGATCTTTATCCTAATGGGAAATATCGCTTCATTGAGAATGCGGGACATGAAATATGGTGGGAGCAAGAAGTGGAATATGTGAAAGTTATTAAGGACTTTCTAAATGAGTAATGTAAACTCATTAATGAAAGTAAATAGTTTACATTTAAATTCTGAAAGGATATATTAGCAAATCTCTATTACTAGACTATCCAATAAGTACATCTATGAAATCAAATATTCTCACACTACTATTTCTTTTAACTATTTTTTCTTGCTCCCAGAAGGATGACTTTACTCTTACTTCTCCTAATGGTGATTTGCAAATAGATATCTTCTCAAAAGATCAAAGGAGATCTATTTCCGTCCTCTATTTAAAGGATACCATTTTCACATCAGCTGCATTTGGTTTATTGGTAAATGATTATAATTTTGGAGAGCAGGTTTCCTATAAGCATAAAGAAGTAAATGATGTAGATGAGACTTGGAAAGCCATTAATGGCAAGCAAGCTGAAATCAGAAACCATTACCGTGAGTATAGTTTTCAAGTTGCTGCAAATAGTAATAAGGAAAAGTTCTACAAGCTCATTTTCAGACTATACGACGATGGATTTGCCTACCGTTATGATTTTCCGCATGAGGTTATCGGCGACTCAATAACAATCCAGAAGGAATTGACTTCACTTGATATGAAAGGAGATTACACCTACTGGGCTTACAACGGAGAAAAACACAACGTCGGCCCCATCACGAGATCTTCGGAAGATAAAAAACAAGTCCGAATCCCAATGGTTATTCAGTTGAAAAATAATAGATTTATGGCGATCCACGAAGCAGACATTTCGGAATTTGGACCATTTTCTATGAACGCAGCAGCGCCAGATCAGTCGCTAGTTTTCAATACGTCTTATTCTACTCGGAAAAAAGCATTTAAGACTTCATGGAGAAGTTTTATGCTAGGAGAAAATATTGGTGATCTCGTGGAATCTAATTTACTAGAAAACTTAAATGAACCGTGTAAAATAGAAGATCCTTCTTGGATTAAACCTGGAAAGTCACTTTGGGATTGGCGTGTCAAAGGCTATAAAACGGAGGATCGATACACCTACCAACTGAACACTAAGTCCCATAAGCGATTTATTGATTTCGCATCAAAGAATAATATACAATACCTACTGATAGACGCCGATTGGTATGGTTCTGAATTTTCAGAAACTTCTGATCCGACTTCTTCCATCGATGGTGTAAACATAGAAGAGTGCATGGCCTATGCAGCAGACAAGAAAGTAGGTATCATCCTATATCTCAATGATGTAGGCGCTAAAAAATTTGGATTGGAAGCAGTGTTGAAACAGTTTTCTGAATGGGGAGCAGTAGGTGTTAAGTATGGATTCATGAAAGGGAATGCAGAACAAAAAGTGAAGCATACTCATGAAGTGGTAGCTTTATGTGCAAAGTATAAACTGATGGTAGATTTTCATGATAATCCTATTCCTCCGAATGGAGATTCCAGAACTTGGCCTAATCTAGTCGCTCGAGAATACGGGCATGCTCAGGCTGATGCGAAAAAATCTTACTTTCCAGAAACAGCTGTGAACACTCCACTAATCAATATGATTGCCGGTCCACTAGATCTGACGAATGGATGGTTTGATTTAAACCATGCGCATTCTAGAGAGAAGGTATTCCAAGAGTTACCAGGAACGGTCGTTGCAGAGGTTGCGAAATTAATCGTGATCTATTCAGGCTGGATGGTTCTTCCTGATAGTCCAGAAGAATACGCCAAAAAAGATGATTTATTTGATTGTATTCGACAAATGCCAGCACAATTTGATGATTTAAAAGTTATCGATGCAAAGATTGATGAATATGTCAGTATTGCCCGAAAATCAGGCGAAGATTGGTTCATCGGCTCCTTGACTAATAGAGAAGCCAGAACGCTAAAACTGGACTTTAGTTTTCTTCCTGAAAATGAAAAATACGAAGCTACAATTTATGAGGATGCTAGCGATTCCCATTTCTTGAATAATAAAGAAGCTTATCAAATTAGAACGCAACTAATTGATTCGAGCACTCAACTTTCTATTACCATGGGTGCTGGTGGAGGAAATGCCATTCATCTTAAGCATTTAAAAAGTGAATAATAATGATTCCTGTAATCTTAGGGCGTGAAAAGTTTTAGAAATCAAATCTCTCATTTGTAGATGCGTTACAATTTGTATATTTTCCATTATGGAATACCAAAACTTTGATCCTTCGACCGCATTAGCAACCTTCGTTAAAACCTATTGGACCTTACATATTCCTAAAGAAGCGCCGAGAGAAAAACAACAGATCTTACCAGATGGATGCATTGAAATCATTTTCATTCTTGGAGACGATATAAAAAGATACACTAGTGAAACCGATTATATTATTCAACCTCGATCCTTCGTTCTAGGTCAACTTACCGATCCTTATTTTGTGGAACCCTTGGGTGAGGTGAATAGTTTTGCAGTAAGTTTTATTCCAGGAAAATTCTCTTATTTCGTAAATACATCCCTTCGTGTATTAGCTAACAAGGAAACTCCGCTTTCTGAATTGTTTGATAAAGACGCGGTATCAATCCTAGAAGATGCGATTAAGAATGCCGCTACATCAGAAGAGCGAGTAGCCATTGTCGAAAACTTCCTCCTTGATTTAATTGCTCAGAATACTTCAGTCGACGAAATTATTAATGCTACAATAGAAAGCATTTTTCAAACCAAGGGAAACATTGGCATAGAGAAAATGCTCAAATCATATGACTTGAAACGACGTCAATTAGAACGCAAATTCTCGAAAAAAGTAGGAATTAGCCCCAAACAACTCTGTCGGATTATTAGATTACAAGCAAGTCTCCAAAGCATGCTCAACAATGAAGATAAGAGCTTAACTCATGTGGGTTACGAAAATAATTTCTTTGATCAGTCGCACTTTATCAAGGACTTCAAAGATTTTACTGGAATCAGTCCCAAAGAATTTTACAAGGACGAAAAATTTTCCCTTTCGTCTATCATTTATGGCAATAAGGAAAGATGACGCATTTGTACAATTTTAAATCCTTGTAGGCGAGTATTTTTGAGTTTCACTAATTAAAACATTGACCTATGCTAAATTTAAAATTGCCGATATGGATGGTCTTCGCACTCGGTTTATGCCACTTTGTAGCCCAACAAACAACCAACAATAACATTTCACTTAACTCAACAAACAACACTAGTATGATTTCAATTTTCGAAATACCTGCAACAGATTTTAAAAGAGCAACGACATTTTATAAAGCGATCTTAAACATTGACATTCAAGAAATGGATATGCAAGGTTCTCAGATGGGATTGTTCCCAAGTGATGGCCAATCCGCTTCGGGCGTTATTATCAAAGGAGAAGGTTATGCACCTTCGCAAGAGGGTGTACTTATTTATCTCAATGGTGGAAATGACTTGCAAGTTATCCTTGACAAGATCGAAGCGAATGGAGGAGAAATTGTGCTTCCTAAAACCATCATCGATGAAGAAAATGGCTATTTCGCATTTTTCTTAGATTCAGAAGGAAATAAAATCGGATTACATTCGATGAAATAGAAACTAGGTAAACCCTGCAATTGCTCAGTTTTAGAAACATTTCACAATTCATTGACATTGTTTCACATTAGGAAATAGCAATAGGCACCGCTTCATGATAGATTTACATAAAAAAAATAAATCATGTATAGTCTAAAGTACCTATTGCCTATCCTGCTCTTCTTCATTTCATGCGGACCACAATCCAGATATACTGATCCACAAGATGCAGATGCTTCTATAATAGAACAGACTAAAACAAGCGAAGTAGATAAACTCATCAGAACGTACGCTGATTATGGTGAATTCAATGGTGCCCTTCTGGTCGCTAATGAAGGAAAAGTGATCTACCAAGAGGGATTCGGATATGCGAATATGGAGTGGAATATCCCCAACCAATCGGATACAAAATTCAGAATTGGATCCATAACGAAGCAATTCACAGCGATACTTGTATTGAAATTGGTTGCGGAAAACAAATTAGACCTGCATACTCCCATTTCGAACTACCTTTCTGAATATCCAAAAGAAAACGCGGAACAAATCTCCATCCACCACTTGCTTACCCATTCTTCAGGAATCCCTAATAATTTTGAGTCCACAAAACGGAAAGCATTCAGACCAGACAATTATTCATCCAGGGAGCTTGTAGATGAATTTTCTTCGTTGCCACTTGAATTCGAACCAGGATCTAAATTCTCCTACTGTAATGCTGGCTATAATCTTCTAGGCCATATCGTAGAAGAAATTACCGGCATGAGATATGAAGAAGCCCTACAAAAAGTGATATTCGATCCATTAGAAATGAAAAACACTGGATTCGACAAGCACAGAGCGCAGATTAAGAATAGAGCTTCGGGTTATTTTGAAAGTTTTAAAACTTACTATAATTCGAATTATATAGATATGTCCACGGTATATGCGGCAGGTGCTATGTATTCAACGGTGGAGGATTTATTTCGCTGGGACCAGGCATTGTATTCGGATAAAATCTTACCAAAAAACTACTTGGATTCCATTTTTATGAAACACATAGAAGATCCAGGATACGGCGGCTACTACGGATACGGATGGAGTATTAAAGATAAACCACTAGGCAATTCAGATGAAGTAGTAGAAACCATCGTTCATGACGGTGTGATAGATGGATTTTGTGCGATCATCACAAGAATTCCATCTAGAAATTCCGCTATCATTCTATTAAGTAATATCAGAAGAGCGCCTCTTAATGCCATGACGAAAGGAATCATGGGCATTCTTTATAATAAACCATATGACGTTCCACGAAGATCAGTAGCATTTGCTTTCTTAGATGCCGTCAATGAAAAAGGACTTGAAAAAGCAATAATTGAGTATAAGCGAATTAAAGGCGATCCAGATTATTATTTATCGGAAGAGGAAATGAATATTGCGAGTTATAAGTTGCTACAAGCGGATCAACCTGAACATGCAGAAACATTATTGAGACTAGGAATCGAAGCATTTCCGGAGGCATTTAATTTATATGACAGTCTCGGTGAAGTACTGATGAGCCTTGGAAAAAAACAGGAATCCATTCTAAATTATAAGAAGTCTATTCAGTCAAATCCAGAAAATGAAAATGGGATTAGGATGTTAGAAAAGTTAGAAGCGGGAATGGAAGAATAAATATTTAATTAAAAATGATTTTCTTATTTATAGGTATTTGTTAGACCAACAGTGTCTCTAGTTTATAAAGTATATGCTAAATCATATTAAATATAATTGCATATGTTAAAATTACATTTTATTTTGTTATCATTGCAGCGCAATATATAATAACTAAAACCTTTAACACCATGAATTACAATTTCCGATTATTAAGTTTCGTGTTCGTATTTCTTTGCTCTTTTTTAGTGATCTCTGAAGGGATCGCACAAACCGACACCGGAATGACAGATGGTAATATTGTCGTAAATCCCATGAGACCTTCAGCTCTTATGCCACCTATGCAATCTTTTACTTTCTCAGGAACGATAACTGCAGCATCACCAACAAAATCAGCGCGATTAAACAGAAATGCAGTAGCCTCTACTTGCGAAGTTCCTAAAATTTGTGATATTTTCTCAACAGATGCTTTTCCATATAATCAACATTCCTTTACAAATCCAAGTAGTGAGTCCGTTTGTATAGAAGTAATACTATCAACTTTATGTACAGAAGGAAATGTTGGATTCGACATATATGATGGTTCATTTGATCCGAGTAATATTTGTACAAATTATTTAGCAGATCCAGGGCTTTCATCAGGAGTACCTGCAGTAGATGTTATGCTATCCTATGAATTGGCTCCATCTCAGACAATAGTAATTGTAGTCTTTGATGTTAATCAAGCTACTTGTGAAATAGGAGGTGGATATGAATTAGCTATAAATGGCATGTTCCCTGCAGCTGTTCCGACATTAGGACAATGGGGACTTATCATATTAGGAATACTATTAGCGATATTCGGAGTGGTTGCTATAAAGTCTAGACAGTTTACATTTAATAAAGCGTAGCCAATTCAATTATAATTCAATTTCGCTTTAGATTGGTTTTGTAAAGAAAAACTTGATATTCCCAAGCCCATTCAAACCATTCATTTTTCATTCTTTGGGCGATCTCAGGATAATTTAAGCTTTGATCATTTGATTCAACTGGATCCGTTTCTAAGTTATATAAGGACCAATGTTTACTTTGCTTTGAGTAGACCAATTTCTTTCCTCGCCTTTATAAGTGCTACTTTTTGCGTTGAATGTATGTTTAAAATACTTTACCATGCGTTCAAAGAACCCTATAAATACTCGATCAAGGCTATTTCGTAGAATAAAAGAGCAGATTTCAGCTTAAACATTCTCAATTATTCCTTATCAATTTAATTGCTCAAAACTATTTTTTAATTTCATCAAGCAAGTAAGTTTTTCTATTCATCTCATTCTGAAAAATTAAACTTTTAGCTTTCTAGATTGCTATGATGACATGAATACATATATTTAAATTGCTAAAAATACCTCCATAAATTCGAAACGTATTTCAACAAAATTTTAATTTTAGAATCTGAAACAAGTGAAATAAAAATGAGCAAAACACTTAAAGATATTCTAGGAAAGGGATTTGAATATATTAGAGTAGAAGGTTTTAATACAAAGAATCCTAAAATCTTCATTGAGGATGGGAAAATTAAAAAATGCATCCAGGCCGTTAAAGCTTTAGATATTCAGATCGTTTACTGCTCAACAGACAATATTGACTATCTGACTGATCCAGCATTTCTTCAAACTAAAAAACTTTCGCTATCCTCTTACAACCTGAAAAGTATCTCACCTATTTTCCAACTTAAGAAGCTAACCAACCTTAGTTTTAACGGTGAAATACAGGAAGAGGTGGATTTTAGTAATTTTAAGAAATTAACGACATTATATTGTGACATGCCCAAGCACTATACGAATTTAAGCGCTTTGACCAAGTTAAAAGATGTTACAATAACCAATTATCTCAAAAGTGACCTTTCAGAATTCACACCTCTTGTTCAGATTAAAAAACTAAGTCTATATAACACGGAAATTGAAAAGTTGAATGGTATTACGAATCTTAATAAATTAACTTCATTAAAGATTCATCATGCTCTAAAATTGAAATCTATTAAAGAACTTGAAACTTTAAAAGACAGTCTTACGCATCTCGAAATTCATTTTTCAAATATATCTGACTTATCACCCATTGGAACATTGGTTCACTTAAAAAAACTGAGTCTCAGAGCTCTGAAGGATGTTGGTGATCTTTCATTTATTTCGAATTGTACAGCACTTCAAGAATTAGGATTGAATCAACTAAAAGATGTGGATTCCCTTGATTTTTTATCTGGCTTGACCAACTTCAAATCTTTACAAATCTACCCTTGGGCCGTTAGTGTAAAGGATGGATCTTACCTGCCACTCACTCAGAAACTTAATGAAATGGGTAAACTTTTTCAGCTGTTACAATGGGAAGAAGTCTATAAACATTTAGATGATGATGGGAAGAAAGAATATCATGAATTTCATGACATTAGTAAACTAGACTTTATCAAACGTGAATTTCACTTTCATGTATACGAAAACTTCTCTCCTCCTTATACTAAGGAAAACTGCGATTTGGTAGATCAAGTGATTTATGGTCTAATTGATAATCTAGAAAAGGATCCCGATTTATCCAAAAAAGAGAAAGTCGACCTAATTAAAGAATCTGTTCTCAAACTCAATGAAATAGATGAGCAGATTACCGGTTTTATAGAAACAGGAGAACGTGAATACCTATGTGATGTTCTAGATGAAATAGCCCTGGCAGTTGACATTAACATAGAAGAATATGAGGATGGGATTGCAAGTGAATGGAGAGAATGGTAGTGCTAGCTTGGCATAATTTATTTATAATTGACAAAAAATTTAACATGAAGACATTGCACGAGATTCATCAGCATAAAGAAAACTTTGAACTGATCGAAATGATAGAATCTCCTGAACATTATACCCCAGAATGTATCGAAGTGATTCACGAAATATTGAATTCGCGGGACATTAACAATAAAGAGAAAGCTAAAATCATAAAGCAAATAAATGAAGATAAGGCTAGAAAAAAATTACTCAACCAGAATCTTTCTGAAGAAGAAATCATCTTGCATAAAAGCCAATTTCTAGATAAAAAGCAAATAAAAAATATCTACATTAAGCAGTTGAAACTAATCATGAAAGAGCAAAAAGGTTTTAGATTTGACGTTTGGTCTTATGTAATTGGTGCTTACTAAACCAAATTTAAAGCCGCCGAAATGCTCGGTGGTAAAAAGAACCTAACGTAAATGAGTTTTCTGAAAGCAGAATGGCGAAAACTAGCCATTGCGAATTACAAGATCGATCCTACTCTTCTCGAAGAATATCTTCCAGCAGGCACTGAGCTAGATTTTTGGGAAGGGAATTGTTACGTGAGTTTGATCGGCTTTATGTTTCTGGATACACGAATACTGGGGTTTCGCATTCCTTTTCACACAAATTTTGAAGAAGTAAATCTAAGATTTTATGTGAAGCGTTATGAAAACAAGGCATGGAAAAGAGGTGTTGTTTTTATAAAGGAAATGGTTCCAAAATTCGCGCTAACTTTCGTGGCGAACACCATCTATAAGGAAAATTATGTAACCCTTCCGATGAAGCACCGCTGGGAAAAGTCTGAGAAAAGCAACATCGTAGAATATCAATGGAAAAAAGATCATTCTTGGCAAAAAATTAAAATAATTGCCGACCTTGAGCCTAGTGAAATAATCCCAGATAGTGAAACGGAATTCATTACAGAGCATTATTGGGGATATGCTAAAGTAGATAGCAACACAACGAATGAATATGAAGTGACTCACCCCAAGTGGCTCGCTTACAAAGTCATAGACTTCGATATTTCAGTAAATTTCGAATCCGTTTATGGTGAGAAATTTGCCATGTTAAATGGCAGAGAAGCAGATTCGGTGATGTTAGCTGAAGGTTCTGAAATTACCGTTGAAAACAAGAAAAAACTAAAATTTTGAGTGAGATAAATGTAAAAAGCGACCCATCCGTAAAGGAGAAATTTGAGAATTATCCTGAACACATCAGACCCAAAATGGAGAATTTGAGAAGGATCGTGCTAGAAACTGCTCAAGAAATAGAAACGATTAAGGATGTGGAAGAAACACTAAAGTGGGGAGAACCTAGCTACCTTGTAAAGAAAGGAAGTACTGTTCGCATGGATTATAAAGAGAAAAAACCGGATCAATATGCTGTTTATTTCAAGTGTACGAGTCTAATCGTACCAACGATCAAGGAGATCTATGGCGACTTGTTCAATTATGAAACAACAAGAGCGATCGTATTTGGATTAGACGAGGAGGTTCCTGAGGAAGCATTGAAAACTTGCATCGGTTTTGCACTGAAATATCATACTATTAAACATCTTCCTTTACTTGGTGAGATATAATTTATTTATTTAGGTCAATGTTTGACTTGAAACTAATTGCTTTTCACTGATTAAACAGGCAGCATTAGCAAGCAATACAATTGCTAACCAGTAAGAAGCCAAAATTACCAAAGGTGCCATTTCAAATGCGAACTTAAACTTATTCAATGCAATCATAGCATCTGAGAAAATAAAGCAAGCTGCTCCGATCGCCATAATTTTAAATACAAATTCCTTCCGCTTTAAAAACAAGCTCGTACTCTGCCAACCCATCGTTAATATAAAAAGAACATAAGCAAAAACGGGAATCGCCATCGCTCCTAAACCACTATAAATAAAAGCATAGTAACCAATTCCAAAGGCAAGAAAACCTAGCATTACTGGAATATTAAAATTGAACTTATCCAAGGTTACAAAACTCCAAGTGAATAGAACATGAGCGATAAGAAAAGACCCAAGACCCAATACAAATCTGCTATCCTCTAATAAGAATACATCACCTATTAAGCAAAAAACCAATGCAATAATGGTTAAATTCCTATATTTCCCAAAGACTTTGTTACCATGTAAGATTGGAATTAAAAGTACGAGAATAGTTGTAATGGGTTTGAATATGACGTACAGATTATGATTGTTGGTTAGATCAAGATATATAGATACCGCCGCACTAATGAACACCAATATATTGAGCAATCTTCTTGAAATCATCCTATGGAATCTAAAGTTTCACAAATTTATCAATGTATAATTTTTTATCCTGATCTACAATTTCCAGGATGTATATTCCTGCCGGTAGTGAAGATACATCCATCTTGCTCCCATATCTTTGCATTTCAGTACTAATAACTTTGCCACTTATATTCAGCACCCTAACCTTACTTGTTTCTGGTATTCCATCGAAGGTTAAAACATCAGCAGTAGGATTTGGATAAATCTTCACCTTTTGTGCAAATGAGGATGCATCTGCAGATAGCACTAACTTGCATGTAGAATTGTTAGAAAAGTCTGCGTCCACTTCACCGTCTACTGCAATTGCATAGAGACAAAGTTCATTGTATTTCCTGTATGCTTTATATAAAGTATCTATCGTTATCTGACCGCCCGGCTCTAAATTTAGGTTCTTCAGTTTAATTTGTAGCTGAGCATATGCACAATTAAAACCATGCATTCTGTTAGAGAGCACGAAAATCTCATCGACCTTTTTATCCGATAAATTTGTGATACCAAATTGAAGTTCATAATGATAATATATTTCATAAACTAACGTCCCATCTAATTGCTCATGTACTTCGAAAGTATCTGGGATCTGAACGATTTCATTAAGGTCAATTGAAACGTCTTTTTCAGATGGAGACGGATTACTAATATTCTCAAAAATCCCATTTGTCAATTTTTCACCTTCTGTAGTTTGATGCCCATAAATATATACTGATGAGCCATTCGTAATTAATCTATTAAAATCCTGAACAGCATTGTCTTCTACAAATACTTTCTCCTCTACATTGTTTTCATCAATTTTATAAACGCTTGATTGCTCTTCTAATACTGATAAAATGAAAAGATCATTCTTAAAAACTAAAATATCTTCGATGGTTCCGCCCTTTTCAAATGCAATTGTAGAGCTCAAATTTAACCCACCATCATATATTTCTATTCTATCTTCTAAGCCAATATAAATACTTTCATTATCAATAAAGTAAGTCTTAATCGATTCAACTAAATCAACACTTCCGTTCTTTTCTCCATTTCCATCTATAAGGTAAAATCCATTTTTACTGAACCCCAAAACATGATTATCGTGGGCTTCTATGCTTTCTAAACTTAATTCAGTAACTACCTCAGAAAACAATCCTCCTTCAAAATCGTAAAACTTAAGCTTATCATCCTCCGTCAAGATGGCAATTAAACTATCCTGAAAAATAGAGAAGTCTTTAAAATCTAAAATGCCATCTATAGTTTTCTTTTCTACAAACTTATCTTCATTGTGGTAAGAAAGGGAGACAAAATTAGGCCCTACATCATCTGCTTGTCGGTTAACACTTAGAGCAGCCCATTTTGATTCGTTCTTTTTCAATCTTGCCTTTAGGGTAAAACCATAGCCTGCTATGAATGAAGGACTTTCTAAATGATTGATTAAACTACCTTCCATACAAGTCCCCACAATCCAAAAACTATAAATTGAATTTTCAAAACTAATCATGTCTTCAATGATCAATGGTTCACCAAAATCAAAGATAGATTGTGATGAAAGTGGTGAAAAGGCAAAAAGAAAAATAATCGGAAATAGCTTAATAAGTTTCATGGTATTGGATTTATGATACTTAAAATAGTAAATAATCCACACAATTTCAACTCGTTACTACTAAGTTAAAGGAAGCAATAAATAACGTAGAAATGCATGAATAATCCATGGGCATAAGTGGATACCTCTAAATTTCTATAGAGGAAGGCGCAACAATCATACGAGTAGGAACCGCTATTTTTGGAAAAAGATTTCACCCAGACAGCTACTATTGGAATGAAAAGAAGTAATTAAATAACTGGGACAACTTAACTGCTCCTTGCCATTTGCCTTCTTAGAAACTTAACCCAAGCACTCCATTCCGACTTCTTATTCCCACCAGTGAAGTTGTTTTCTAATTTATCAAATGCATCTTCTAGCAATGCATCATGCAAAGATCGAATTCCGAAAATCCACAGCCAAGTTCCCTTGCCGGAAGTATTAATATCTATCGTATGACTAATTTCTGTTTTGCCATTGCCCAAATCTTTTAATTCCAATTTATGGATACCGTTGAATCCTTTGGGTCTAGTGAATTGAAATTGAATAATCTCAGATGGTTGATATTTTTCTACGGTGTATCTAATCGGTCCATGACCTCCTTTCTCCCCTACTCCGATTCCGTTCTTAAATTTCATCGCTGGCCAGTGCTCATTGGGCCATATTTTATCAGCAGGTGTTGAAACGGTGGCCACAGCTTCTGCAACCTTTTCGATCGGTTCGTTAATCGTACGTCGGTGAATGTTTAAGACTTTCATGACTGCTTGTATTAAAATTAAGTACCGATCTAGTTTTAGTGTAAGTTCGACCTTTACTTCAAAGATAATACATTAATGTGTACCAAATGTTTTCGCTCTCACATCAAATTAATCATATACTTTTACTAGCTTTAGTATCCATACTGTTTTCATTTTTAGTACGCCTGAAATCAAGTTAAAAAAAAGCAAAGCATCAACACACAAACATTTAGATGAAATCACTACATAAATTTTTGACCGGAGGAATTACCTTCATCATCCTACTATCTATCTTCGGATTTAATGAACTTAAGTCCACAGAAGAGCAAGTCACGAAGAAACCCAATATCTTATTCTGTATTGCAGATGACTGGGGCTGGCCACATGCGGGAATCTATGGCGATGAAATAGTAAAGACTCCAACTTTCGATCAACTTGCACGGGAAGGAGTTGTCTTCGACCATGCCTATGTTTCCAGTCCTTCATGTACACCTAGCCGAGGAGCTATTCTGACAGGTCAATACCACTGGAGATTAGAAGAAGGCGCGAATCTATGGTCAACGCTCGACATTGATATTCCAGTATATCCACTATTATTAGAAGATGCTGGCTACCATGTTGGTCACTGGCGGAAATGCTGGGGTCCTGGAAATCTAAAAGCTGGAGGGTACATCGACGCTAATCCTGGAGGCAAGAATTACCCTAAGGGATTTGATCAATTCTTAGAAGCAAGAAAGGATGGTGAACCGTTTTCTTTTTGGTTAGGTGCGTCTGATCCACATCGAGGATATGATGAAGGCAGCGGCAAAAGATCTGGAATGGATATCGATAAAATTAAAGTCCCAGGATTCTATCCTGACGAAGAAATCATTCGCTCTGATATTGCCGACTATTATTTCGAAGTACAACGATTTGATAATGATGTCGCAAAAGCAATTCAAAAACTGGAAGAAATAGGCGAATTAGAGAACACTATTATTGTGATGACAGGCGACCACGGAATGCCTTTCCCAAGGTGCAAAAGTAACCTTTATGACATGGGCGTCCGTGTCCCATTGGTCATTCGATGGGGCGATAAGGTCAAAGGAGACAGACGAGTGAAAGACTTTGTTTCTTTAACAGACTTAGCAGCAACTTTTCTCGATGCAGCAGATGTTGAAATACCACAAGAAATGACTGGAAAATCTTTATTGCCGATACTTACTTCCGATAAAGAAGGCTGGATCGAAACAGAACGTCAGCAAGTTATATTCGGAAAAGAACGTCACGTTCCAGCTCAACTTGCACCATCCATCGTAGGTTATCCAAGTAGAGGAATTCGAACAGATGAATTCTTATATATTCGAAATTTCCATCCTGAGCGCTGGCCTGTAGGAGTTCCTGAAGGTGCATCTCACCCCAGCTCCATTTTTTCTGATAGTGACAATGGACCAACGAAAACATTTTTAATAGAAAATGCGGAAAATCCTGAATACAAGCCATACTACGAATGGAGTTTTGGTAAGCGACCAGGAGAAGAGTTGTACCTTATAACTTCAGATCCAGATCAACTTAATAATCTAGCTTCCATAGAAACATTTGCTAAAGTCAAGAAAGATTTGTCAGATAAATTACACACTCTATTAGTGGAATCTGATGATCCACGTGCTGTCGGTGGTGGCGAAAAATTTGACGAATATCCATATCGTTCTTCCTATAAGCTGAACGACGGCGTGAAGAAATAATAGATGTATTCATGAAATTCTCAACTACTGACTTAGCAAACATTGACCATTAAAAATAAAAAATGCGGTACTTAATTTTCTTACTAATCTTAACCGTTTCATGCACGAAGGAAGACAAAAAACCTAACATAGTTTTCGTTTTTGCAGACCAATGGCGGGCGCAATCCCTGGGCTATGCAGGCAACCCAGATGTCCTTACACCTAATCTGGACCAGCTGGCTAAAGAAGGAGTGAATTTCACCAATGCTATTTCTACAAGTCCAGTCTGTACGCCTTATAGAGCCATGTTACTTTCAGGTTTATATCCGCTGAAAAACGGAATGTTCATGAATGATGTAACGCTTAATCCAGAATCGAACAGTATTGCAAAAATTTTAAAAAAGGAAGGATATAATACAGGATACATTGGGAAGTGGCATCTAGATGGAAATGGTCGGTCTGCTCATATTCCAGAGGAGAGAAGACAAGGTTTTGATTATTGGAAGGTCTTAGAATGCTCTCATCGATACAACAATTCAAATTATTGGGGTAATGATGACCAACTGCATTCTTGGGAAGGTTACGATGCAGAAGCTCAGACGAAAGATGCTATAGCTTATATCGAGGAGCAGTCGAAAGGTGAAAATCCATTTTGCTTGATGCTTTCTTGGGGTCCGCCTCATGCTCCGTATCAAACAGCACCTCAGGAATTTCAAGACTTATATGCGGATGCAGATATTCAGCTAAGACCTAATGTGCCAGTTGAAATGAGCGAGAAAACAAAAGCCCATTTGAAAGGATATTACGCACATTGCACTGCCCTAGATACCTACATCAAGCAATTGCAAGACGCTATAAAACTAGCTAACATCGAAGACAATACCATTTTTGTTTTCACTTCAGATCATGGAGACCTGATCAATAGTCACGGAGAAACGAAAAAGCAACGGATTTATGAGGAATCCGCTAAGGTTCCCTTTATCGTGAAATATCCAGAGCTACTCGGAAAGGAAGGAAAATCAAGTGATTTCTTGTTGAATACATTAGATATTATGCCTACCCTTCTGGGCATGTCGGGTAATCCCATTCCTGCAGATTTGGATGGTGAAAACATCACTGATATTATGCTTGGAAAGAAACCCGATCATCGAGAAGCTGCTTTGGTCGCTTGCATTCAACCTTTCGGACAATGGTCTAAGAAACGAGGTGGAAGAGAATTTAGAGGCATAATAACTAAGCAGTATACTTTTGCGAAAGATTTAGCGGGAGATTGGTTGCTTTATGACAATATCAAAGATCCATTTCAGCTGAACAATCTGGTAGGCACCGAAGCGTATAAATCAATTTCTTCAGAATTAGAAATCCTACTCATGAAAAAACTGGAAACCCTGGACGATGAATTCTTTCCTGGAACATATTACACCAGTAAGTGGAATCATCATATTGATGAAACAGGCACGGTTCCTTATGTGAATTAGTTCGAGGATTTCTTTTTAGGTCAATGTTAGAAGGGTGGACTTAGAATAGTATTCACTTAATATTAGGAATCTATTGCTTGTAATTACTCAATCTCCAAACAAGCTATCTTTGCGTAATCTGGATGACTAATGAAGTCTTTAATATCTAGATAGTGTTCGATTAATATTTTGGCGATATTGTTTGTAGATGTATTTCCTGTTCTTATCCAAATGATTTTCGGAGGATGCCCAAACAAGTTAGCAAGTTCATAAAAGTCGGCATCAAAAGTCACGATCGTATAATGATTCGATTGACAATAATTTCTAATCTCCTTATCTTGTTTTCCATTCAAATCTACTGTTGATGTATGAATTGATTTAGGAAATAAATTCTCAATCTTTTTAAGAATCCGATAAGAAATATTTTGATCGAAGAAGAGTTTCAAGATGCTACTCTTATATTATGCTCTTTATCAGCAGCATACAATAAACAAGATTGAACTGCTTCTTTTTTCAGTTCAGGATAATCATTCAGGATATCATCAATTGACATTTCGTTAGCTAACCAATTTAGAACATCATAAACACTTATTCTTGTTCCCTTTATGATCGGTTTACCAAAACGAATGCTTGGATCTATCTCAATATAATCTCTGTAGTTTACCATACTTTCAATTATTTATATAAAGATAATTATTTTTCATACGAGAGTTCTTCTTTTTAAGTACAACTTAAGTTTTTCCCTCACCCACCTTCGTTAATTCATTGATCATTCCATTAAAAACAATCCCGTGAAAGGGTAACACCGCATACCAATAAAGCCGTCCTGGAATTCCATGCGGTCGGAAAGTCGCCGTTTGTATCACCTTGTTGTTCTTAATCTTAAACTCTAGCCAAGCCTCACCTGGTAATTTCATTTCCGCAAACAATAACAATCTGCCTTCTGACTTATTCGCATATAGAACCCTCCAAAAATCCAGAGCATCTCCAGATTCTAAAGTAGTTGGATTACTTCGTCCTCTTCTAAGTCCTACTCCTCCGAATAACTTGTCTATAAACCCGCGGAGCTTCCACAATATGTTCGCATAATACCAGCCATTCGAACCACCTATGTTCCATATTTTATCGACAACTTCCTTCTTAGCAACTATCTCTCGTTCTTTTACATCTTTGAAACACCCAAAGGACGGAACATCTATAAAGTCAGAAATATTGAATTGCTTAACACCACTTACTTGGGAATCCTTCCAACTTGAAACAATCTGATTACTATCTATCTTTGTGAAAGCACGTTTCAGCGCAGTCCTATAATCTTCAGGTTCTACATTAAGGATATCATTGATTTTAGTATCTCTACAAACAACTTCGATTTTCATGCTGGCAACTAAGGACTTCGCAAGATTATAGGAAGTAGAAGTTACAAAGTAAAGCCAGTATGAAGATAGCCTCGGTGTCATCACCGGAACGGTATATATTCTCCGAGACAGCTTTCTGAACTTGGCAAATTCAAGTAACATTTCCTTGTACGTTAGCACGTCTGGACCACCGATATCGTAATTCTGGTCATATACCTTTTCATTCAGCAATGATTTCTCTAAAAAGGTAAGCACATCTCTAATGCCTATTGGTTGACACTTCGTATTCAGCCACTTAGGTGCAATCATGATCGGTAGTTTCTCCACTAAATCTCTTATAATTTCGAACGAAGCACTACCCGAACCAATAATAATCCCTGCTCTTAAAGTAGACAAACTAAAACTGCCATCTGACAATATATTCTCAACATTTTTCCGAGATTTCAGATGTTTCGAAAGACTGTCTTCATTGACTATCCCACTTAAGTAGATCACTTGCTTTAGCGCCGTCGAATCGATTGCATCTCTGAAGTTCTTTGCAGATTCCTCTTCCAGTTTCACATATTCGTTAGAACTAGACATAGAGTGAATAAGATAATAAGCCGCATCGATATCATTCGGAATGTTACTCAATGACGCTTTATCTAGAAAATCTACTTGAATTATATCAATGAATGGAAGAACAGATTCTGGTGGACTAAATCGATTAATATCTCGAACACAACAGATGACATGGTGACCATTTTGCACCAAAACAGGTAACAATCTTTTTCCAATATATCCAGTCGCTCCTGTTAATAGTATTCTCATTCAATCATAATTACCCAAGTGAACTTATTCAGCTTATACGTCCTCATAACATGATTGCTTCCGATTATGTTCAGGGCCTTCCAGATGTCTCAAAACTAAAAAATCCTAGAATCAAGCAGTAGTTACTTGAATCTAGGATTTATATTTTAATCTATTTTCTACGTCTTAACCTAATGGCTAAGCAGGAATTTCAGGCCAGTTGATCGTGTCTTCATCTTCGAAAACTGGACTCCATTGAATTTCAGATAATAGGTTATCATCAAACCAAAAACTGATTTCTGAACATTCTGAACTAATCAATTTTTGACTAGGGCCATCACTATTCGATAAATCTTCATACGCAAGATCCGTGAAATCCCATCCGACTAACTTGGATTTTATATCCTCAATATCCTTGTACATAATTTCCTCATCATTCAAGGTATAAAACTCCGCATTGATCGATATCGTATATAATTTCCAGTCTTCCTCCTCAGAGAAACTTAACGATAATTCGAAATCATCATAATGCCATATTTCTATACTATCTAATTCTTCTTCTGAAAAAGTCTGCATTTCAGTTTCATCAGGTGTTCCCAGAACGGCTTTTACCTGATCCTTATTCATTCCGAAGATTAAATCACCAAGTCCTATTCCTGGCTTTATGTCTTTAATATTTTCTTTCATTTGTTTTATTATTCTCATTCATTCAATGATGCAAAGCTACTCCTTTTTATGCAGCACAACACCTACATTATGACTTATGATCAAAATTTATGATTAAATTCTAAATCTCCTAGAATTAATAGCTTGATTCCTAATCAAATGAAGAATTAACTAAATAGCTGATCTGCTTCCAGGTTCTTTGAAACCTCTTTTAGATTACGCTTATATATTTCATAGTGAAAACCTTTCTGAAGCATTTTGTAGTCTAATAGTACACCGTAATAACCACATTCATTTTGCTGTCCAAACATATAGTGGCTCTGCTTTCGATTTCTGCTCATCATCATAATTCCGATTTATTCTTTCTTTATAAAAGTTGATACTTAAATCGTAGCGTATATTTATCTATAACCTAGTTACCCATCATAAAAACAAACTTGACAGTTATGGAATAATTTTGTATATTTGTTATACATAATTGACAAGTTGAAGATATTTAATAAAAAAGCAAACCTCAAGATAGAATGTCAAATTACGCCAATTAAAAGGGACTTTGTACCTAAAAAGAAAGATGGCTGGGCATTTAATTGGCAAAAAGTCTATCGGGAAAGACCCGAAACGTTATTTATGATGATTGAAATTCAATCAAAAAAAATACACGGTGTTATTCAATTGATTGAAGATGACGGAATGCTAATAATGGAATTAATAGAGCTAGCACCATTTAACATTGGATCGAAAAAGGAAAATGAACATGTAGCTGGTTGTATGATTGCTTTTGGATGTAAAGAATCAATAAAATTACAAAATGCTTATAAAGGCTATCTAACTTTCATATCTAAAACAAGTTTAATAGAGCTTTATACAACTAAATATTACGCAACTCAAACAATTGGAACGAGAATGTACATTGACCCAATTTCAGGTGAAAAGTTAATTAAAAAATATTTACAAGAATGAATAATGATAAAGATATTTTAAGCAAATTGACAAACGGAATATTGACAGAACCAATGGATATTGGGACAAAAGAATATGAAGATTTCAAACTCCTTATCCGCAGTAAAGTAGCTGAAACACCAAAAGCTGAGAGGGTGAAAATTTCATTGCTAGGATTAAAATACCAAATGGAAGATTACCTTAGATTTAATTCCAATCCAATTCCTGTAGGTAACTTCATAAAGAAATTCATTAAACTAATAGAGATTAAGCAAATAGATTTCGCAAACTATCTTGAAATAAGGCCGTCAAATCTGAGTAAAATCCTAAATGGTGAAAGAAGATTAAGTATTGAATTAGCTCTTATTCTTGAAAAATTATCAAATATTGATGCAGAATTATGGCTTAGAATTCAAAATCAAAATGAGATACACAGTATACAAATATCAAATCCCAAAAGAATGAATAAATATAGATTGAAAGAGCTTATAAAATAATGGTACGATGGGTAACAGGCCGAGATCATAGAAGACTTCCTTCGGTCGTCAGAAGGATTCAGCTAATCCGTTTTAAAATTGAAAATGATTTATTACTTAGACATTTCTATTTATGAAATCCTTCGCAGCAGGTCTTCTTTTTTTTCTATGTCAATGTTTTAACCTCTTTTTACATTTGAAGCACTTAAAACAATAACCGTTTCAACAGGAAAAAGAGATCAGTCCAACATTCTAAGCTACTTCCTTCTTGAAGTACTTTTTACGTAGCCAAAAAGAAACCTTCACGAGCAGAATTAATGCAGGAACTTCCACCAAAGGACCAATTACACCAGCAAATGCCTGCCCTGAATTCAGCCCGAAAACCGCAATCGCAACCGCAATTGCTAATTCAAAATTATTCCCCGCCGCCGTAAATGCCACCGATGCAGTTTTGTCATATTCTGCACCCATTGCTTTAGTGAAGAAAAAGCCAATAATGAACATCAGCGTAAAATAGATCAGCAAGGGAATGGCAATGATTACGACATCCATCGGAATTTCTACTATCAATTCTCCTTTCAAAGAAAACATCACCACTATGGTAAACAATAATGCGATTAATGTAATCGGTGAAATCTTAGGGATAAATACATTTGTATACCATTCCTCACCCTTCCATTTAACTAGAATCAACCTACTCAATATGCCCATCACGAATGGAATACCTAGGTAAATCGCTACACTTTCGGCAATCGTAGCTACCGATATATCCACAATAGCGCCTTCGAATCCGAAATAAGGCGGCAGCACTGTAATAAAAATCCACGCATAAAAACTATAGGCAAAGACTTGGAAAATACTATTCAAAGCAACTAGTCCTGCACCATATTCCACACTCCCTTCCGCCAAGTCATTCCACACAAGGACCATAGCAATACATCTTGCAAGTCCTATTAATATAAGTCCAACCATATATTCCGGATAATTCCTCAAAAAAGTAATGGCAAGAACAAACATCAAAACGGGACCGATAACCCAATTCAGAATCAAGGAGATCGACAAGATTTTTGTGTTTCTAAATACTTTCGGCAAGAGCGCATAATTTACCTTTGCCAATGGCGGATACATCATCAATATTAACCCAATTGCTATGGGAATATTAGTCGTTCCACTGCTGAAAGAATTGATAATCTCTGGAAAGGAAGGCACAAAATAACCGATTCCCACTCCTATTGCCATCGCGACAAATATCCATAGCGTAAGGTTTCTATCAAGAAAACTTAATTTTTTATTCGTCATATCTAAGCACTGATTTGGGAGAAAACGTAAAATAATTCATTGGCAATTTGCAAACTTCTTTCGCGGTACTTTTCAGCTTGTAATGGCGTATTATCAAAAGCTTTCGGGTCGTCATATGTAATCGGAATACGCTTTTCCGCACCGCTAATAAATGGACAACCTTCATCCGCTTGAGAACATGTCATCACTGCTGCAAAGGCTGATTTCGGGTTAAAAGCATCATCTAATTTCTTCGAAAATGCAATTACAGGATGTTCGTTTTCAGCATACTTGATACTATATACAGGGTTCGTATTAGAAGAAATTGCATTGATCTTAAATCCAGCATTTTGCAATGTTTCTGCAACCATCGGAAACAATGCTGTCGCCTCAGTGCCGCCTGAATAACAAAAAACTTGGGGTATTGTAAAATAGTAAGCCATTGTTTGCGCCCAAACTTGGGAAAGATGACTTCTTCTTGAATTGTGCGTGCAAATAAAGTTGATCCTAATTTCCTGACGATTCGCAACCTTTAATTGAATAAAATCAGCTAATGGCTGTAAGATCGCCATTCGCTCTGCAGAAATAGAATTGATTCTTAGCTTCCCAATTAATGCTTCTAATTCAGGGAAAAGGTCTGTTTGTATTAATGGCATATTTTTTTACTTAATTTTTTAGCAACAATCTTGTTTTTGAGACAGGTCTTGATCCAAGAATCCAATCATAATTGACTTCATCGAAGTCCAGTTTTCTTTGTGAATACAATAGCAAACGCTTGTTCCTTCGACGTTTCCTTTGATCAGTCCTAGTCGCTTTAACTCTTTCAAGTGTTGTGAAATCGTAGGTTGTGCTAACCCAATTTCATTCACTAAGTCTCCGCAAACACAGGCGTCCATTTTAAATAAATACTGCAATATAGATACTCTTGCAGGGTGACCGAATGCTTTTGCAAAAAGAGCAATTTCGTTTTGTTCATCCGAAAACATTTCCGTTTTAGCTAATCCCATGGTATTAAAATTTACTTAATCGCAATATTACGATTAAGTTTTCAATTCACCTAACTTTTTTGAATAGATCAATATGTTGAATCGAAAAAACAAAAAATTATAATGTGTTTTGAATAGCCAACTTAACAAATTGCTAAAAATGTCTTATTTCTAGAGCAATTTCATCCAAAGGTCAATCAATCAGAAATTTTAAAAATAAAAACATTGACTTACATCATAATAATTACTGATAGTCATCATATAATCCATCTAATTAATCCACTAATTTTAAAGAACGAATACAAAATTTAGAAATGCAATTATCCAGAATCATAAAAAGAAAAGAGGAGGATATCCTTCCATAATGATACCTCCATCTGATTTCAGAATTGATCATTATTTATTAAAAATACCTAACCATGAACACTGCTTCTTTACTTAATAATCTTGAATTTAGCGATAAGCATCCAAAGATTTCCGTCCTGCTTGAAACGGAACGTTCTAAAGAGTTAAGAATAACATTCAAAAAGGGGCAGGTTATGAAAAAGCATAAGACACCCTTCCCAATCGTCATTGAAATTTTCGATGGAGAAATTGCTTTTGGAGCGGAAGACAAAGTCACCATTGTTAAAAGAGGAGACATGCTTAGCTTAGATGGTGGCATTCCACATGACTTAACTGCTAATGAAGAAAGCATCGTTAGACTTACTCTTTCTAAAGGGGACAAAGTAGAGCGGGTAGAAAACGTGGCAAATTCCTAAAAGAAAAGACTAAGTACTTTCTTTATTGTTGCAATAGTCTTAAATTCGTATTGTGAATACGAAGAACAGAATTCGAACGGTTTTATTTTTAACTGCAATCTATTGCTATGCAATCGGTATTGTTGCGAATTCACAGTTCAACAATAACTTTAAGGAAAACTTGAATCATGAATCGGGAAGTTACTTTTCTCTAGTTTCAAGTGGTCTTTTTGTACACAATTCTTCATCTGAAAATTCACTAAGTAGCCTTAAATCTTTTTCTAAGCCCTCGATCAATAATCCGAATGGATTTAATCTTATCGAAAATAACAGATCAGAGCAAAGCTATGAAATTGAATACCTTAGAAATCATCACCATTCGATTAGCTATCTACTAAACAATCGAAAGGCTGAGATCATCTATCCCTTCCACTTTTTTTGGTAATGATAATATAGCTCCATAAATCTTATGGCTGCCGCTTAACAATTACGCTTTACTAACCAGTAAGGCTATACTTATTATCAATACACAAAAATTTAAAAATCATGGATTTTGGAATGACACTCATAGGAGTGATTGTTGTCGCTATATGTACTGTTCCTCTTGTAGGAATGTACATCAAGAAAAAAAATAAAGAACATAAAATGCTAGATGTCTTAAAAGACCTAGCCACTAAGCAAGATTGCAATATTACGGAACACGAATTCTGCAGAAATTTCGCAATCGCTATAGATCAGAGCAAGCATTTTTTATTCTTTGATAAACATTCAGAGCAAGCTGAAGATGCCTTATTCATCAACCTTGAAGAAATCAAGTCGAGCAAAGTGGTCAAAACCATGCGCGAAGGGAGTAAGGTATCTGTTATTCAGAAAGTTGAACTTGTCCTTACACCAAGTACAAACGCAGCAGATATCAAATTAGAATTATACAATGATAACAGCAATATGCAGATCAATGAAGAATTACAGATGGCTGAAAAATGGTCTGAAATTATTAACAACCAGTTGAAAAACAGATAGCATGAAAAGCGAAAGCCTTGCGATATGATCGCAAGGCTTTTTTTATTTTCTCTTTTTTCAGTCAATTACAATCCTTCTAAAATTAAATTCTATAATACTTTTCGAGGACATTTAACATAGATCAACGACTGAGTGACTAAAAATAATTGACATAGATCAATTATGCAAGTTAGGACACAATTTATTCATATACAACTTACTATATGTTACTATTTATCATATAACTGACAAGTATTTAACAGTTAAGGTCCGGAAAATCGATCGTATTTCTTATATAGAATACATATCTTCGTCTAAAACCATTAATAATTTGATAGAAATGAGAGCCAATTTCCTCCCACTGGCCATATTCTCTTTAATTTTGTTTTTGAATGTAACCCCATCCATCTGCCAAATTGAAAGTCCCAGTAAAATCAAAGACTATTCATCTTTGACTGAAGAAATTCACATCCTTACTTTTTTTGTAAATACACGAGACGGTAGATGGGAAGAGGAAACCCTTGAGACACAATTTGTCGAATTGCTTAAAAGCCAAAGGTGGCTGCAAGCTGAAGCCAAAAAGTGGAACCAATCTCTAGATTTTGATAATGAATATTTCTTCTTAGATAATAAATTTGTTACCTATTTAGATAGGAAAGCATTAAAATCTAATCCCAGAGTAATTCTACAGAAAATCATTAACAAACTCAAGTTTCATTCATTTCAGGAATACTTGAAAGAGAATGAGTTTGACCAAATAGTCAGAAAACTGAAAGTAGTTATCTTTATCAACAACGCTCATCGACGTCATGTTATAACGCCTTGGTCAACTAAGGAAATGGATATTGTTATATTATACCGAGATCCAAAATCCGAAAAGGTAACTAACCAATACGAAATTTCTCATGAGCTACTTCATCAATTTGGAGCGTGGGACTTATACTATAAACGTGGGAAAAACCAAACCTTAGAAAGCGGAAAAGAAGCTGAAAAACGCTATCCCTATTCCATTATGATGAAAAGGTATCAGAACAAAGAAATGCTGAACATTGACGAAGTAACTGCTTGGAGAATCGGCTGGAATCAATGGGATGAATCTTTTAATGAATTCGATCCATTCTTAAATCAAGAAAAAATAAAAGAAGAAGCCATCGGGATTCCGATTAGTGGCAAAACCAATCCTTCAAATTCCAATAAAAATAAGAAAGAAGGGAACTTACACTAGTTAACTGCTCTTCGTGCCTTCATTTACTTGCATTTGCCCAGCGAAACCACCATGCTGATAAATCGCCATTAATAAGGGCTTTCATTTTCTAAACAAGTATAAATTCTTAATTTTATTTAAAATCAAAATCATGAAGTTAGGAGCATTTTCTATTAGCTTGAGTGTCAAGGACATAACAACATCTCAGTCATTTTACGAGAAACTAGGTTTTACAAAATTTGGTGGAGACATCGAACGAAAGTACCTCATTATGAAAAACGGGGACGCACTGATAGGCCTATTTGAAGGCATGTTCGAAGGAAACATACTCACTTTTAACCCTGGTTGGGATCAAGATGCACAGACGCTTGAAAACTATGATGATATTAGAAAGATACAAAAGCATCTAAAAGAAAACGGCATACCCTTAAGTTCAGAAACAGATGAAAGCGGAAAAGGCCCAGGAAGCATTTCATTTACCGATCCAGACAACAATAATATACTAATCGATCAACATGTTTAAAAAAATCAACACACCTAAGAAAGCAAGTTTTTATATTCTTATTGTCCTTTTTAGTTTCATAACAAGCCAGTCCCAGCTATTGGCACAAGATTCAGGGGAAATAAAACACTCAGAATGGAAAACCTTCGAAAGAGTGGATTTCACATTCGAAGGAAAGAATGCATATGTTGTTATTCCTTCTACCCCACTCCCTGGTAACCCGTGGATATGGAGGGCACGATTTCCTGGATGGCATACGGAAGCAGATAGCATCTTAGTCGAGAATGGTTTTCACCTCGCTTTCATTAATACTGCTGATTATTTCGGAAGTCCGATAGCAATGGATATTTGGGATGAATTCTATACCTATTTGCTTGCTGAATATCAGCTGAATCGGAAAGTTTCCTTGATGGGTGTTAGCAGAGGGGGACTTTTTGTCTATAACTGGGCGATTAGGAATCCGACCAAGGTGTCAAGCATTTATGCCGAAGCACCAGTCTTAGACTTTAAGAGCTGGCCTGGAGGATTTGGAGAAGGAAAAGGCAACCCAAAAGCATGGAAAACATTAAAAAACATTTATGGATTTGAATCAGATGAGGAAGCCAAGGCATATAAAAATCTTCCCATTCATCAGGCTGCTTCCATTGCATCCTATAAGATTCCTGTACTTCATATGATCGGTCTCAAAGACGAAGTTGTTCCTCCTGAAGAAAACACGATGATCCTTATCAACAACTATATCAAAGCTGGTGGCATTGCAACCGTCGTTCCATGTACACAAGGAGAGCAAAAACTAAATGGACATCACTTTCCTATTGAAACTCCACAAACTGTGGCCGATTTTATCATGTATCACGCTAAGCCTAAACCGCTTCTTTCTTCTAGACCATATCATAAACAGAAGGGAGGCTTGAAAAATGCTCAACTTATTTTCGAAAAAGAGAAAAAAGGGAATATTGCATTTCTAGGAGGATCGATTACTTACAACGGAGGATGGAGAGATAGCCTTATGAATTACTTTGAAGAAAGATTCCCAGAAACTGATTTCACTTTTGTAAATGCTGGTGTACCGTCTATGGGCACGACTTCGTCTGCATTCAGATTAGAAAAAGATATTTTATCCAAGGGTAAGTTTGATCTCGTTTTTGAAGAGGCAGCCGTAAATGATGGTGGCAAAGGAAAGTCTAACGCCGAGCAATTGCGCGCGCTAGAAGGAATTATTAGACATCTTCGGAACAGTAACCCTAATATGGATATCGTCATGATGCATTTTGTCGATCCTATGAAAATTGAAAATTACAATGATGGAATGGAACCCGTAGTAATTACAACCCACAACAAAATAGCAAGTCACTATGCAATTCCTACGATCAACTTAGCAAAGGAAGTAACGGACAGACTTAATAATGATGAATTCACTTGGAAAGATGATTTCAAAAATTTACATCCCTCCCCATTTGGACAAGGTATCTATGCCCGTTCTATGATTCAGTTTTTAGACGACGCATTTAGTGATGAACTTATAGCGACCCAGAAAGTAGAAGCACACACATTCCCAGAGCTTCTCGATAAGAATGCCTATTACAATGGCAAGTTCATAGATATATCTAAAGCTAAATATGGAAAAGGATGGTTCGTGGATGAAAACTGGAATCCTAATGATGGAACGGGAAGTAGACAAAATTACATCAACGTACCGATGCTGATCAGCGAACAACCTGGCAAGTCATTAAAAATAAAATTTGAAGGAAATGCTGTAGGTATTACCGTGGCAGCGGGACGAGACGCTGGAATTATTGAATATCGAATAGATAAAGGCGAATGGAAGAAGCAGGATTTATTTACTAAGCACAGTAAAAATTTACATCTTCCATGGTATTATACGCTAGCATCTGCATTAGAGAATGGGAAACATGAATTAGAATTAAGATTGATAGAAGATAAAAATGAACGAAGCGAAGGCACGGCATGTAGGATTAGGTATTTTTACTACAATTAGTCTATTTAGCTGATTTGTAAGTGTTTATTCGGACATCAGGAACAGTTTCGCAGTACCATTTTTAATAAATTGACGATTTTAGAGGAAATGCCTTTAAAATGAAAAGAGTCTATTTTGTCGAAATTGCAATATCTATTATCCTGCTTTCGCAGATATTTCCTAATATTTTATATGGCGCAGATCCTCCAGCCCTTAAGATCGTAAGAGATGATCATGTTGCAACTGTAGAAATGGATTTTAAAGAAGGTGAAAGTTTTGGTGGACATCTTTGGGATATCGATGTAGATGGAACAGATCCTATCGGTTATCTACTTGAGTGGTGGCCTGATCCTTTGGATACTATTCAAATGATCAAAGGCGAAGGATGTTCTACAGGGCAGCACACTGGAACTAAAGTCTTTGCAACAGCTGAGTCGCCCCACAAATTGGTCACAGCAAGTCATATGGCACAACTTCAGCCAATAGCTAATAACCTTACCTATCATTTAAAAGTAACTAAATTGAACAGTTTGGGTCAAGCTGCAAGCAACCCTACCATCGTATCCTTTGAAGGTGGCGATAGCACCAGAGTTCATTTACTTAAAAATTCTATGACTTTCTTTGATGATTTCAACTTGCCCGAAGGTCCAGCGAATGAGTTAAAATGGAATAATGCGATGACTCCTCAAACAGACCCAAGATTCAATATGTTTTTCATTAATAAACAATGTCACTCACATACCTTAAATGGAACACTCAATGGCGCTGCCGGAGATAAATCTCAAGTCGCACAGAGGCCGAGAAAGCCGATCTTAATTGAAGAAAACCAAAGAAGACATGTGGTTTTTGACATGGATGGGATTTTTAGCCCTCGAGGAGTTTGGTATCTGGATTTCAATCCTATGGAAACCGACCTAACAGGTCACATGAGCTTTTTTGATGCTAATGGGGATGTCGGTCTTCCAGCAGATTTGCTCAGAATAAGAGCTAAAAACCATGAAATCTCCGTCAGTTTGATTAATTCAGCAGGTGAATCCTATCAGGTAGCTCATGCTAATCTACCAGAATTTGGACGAAGAATGTCCACGAATGTAAGAAGAGCTTTTTCGTTATCTCTCGGTTCAGATGGCATAGAAATAAAGGTAGACGGTACAACTGTAATTAATACACTGTTCGACGAAGGAAACTTTTCACCAGGAGTTTATCACTTGCTTTGGACTACGATCGGCTACAATACTTCTAAAGATGACAACCCCTATTTCTTATCACATTGGGACAATTTCGGTTTCGACGGACCAGATTTAGATCCTTTTGTGACGCATAATTATGTAACAAGAATCATTGGCACAGATTTACAAAAAGCAAGCACTTACAATAATCAAAACCCTATATTTAAAATTGAAGTTCCTGATGATATCAGACCGATAACCAGTAGTATTTCGAATGAAGTCTGGCTAGTGTTTACCTACATGAAAAATGACTACTCTTACTTTGACATTGGCATAGATGATTATTTACTATTCAATGGAAATAAATATGATCTTCCTGAAGCACCTAATAATTCAAGGCCATTAAATAATAGTTTAGTAGGTTATGACGGGTCCGCAATTTCGAATCGTATAAAAATCGGTGAAGTTGAAATGGGAGGTAATTCACCTGTAATTATTGGAGAAAATCAAGTTCAATTTTTCGCTCAAAACACAGGAATTGTAAATGTCCATATTGAAATAAAATGTCCAGAAAATGGAGCGTATCCAATATATACTCCACCTTCACAAATTCATCCCTATAAGAATCATGGTGATCTTCCGAAATTAGGTGTACCTACCAAAATTGTCAAAATAGACAGCTTATATCCAAGTGAGGAAGGAGACTCGCTTTACAGTACAGAACTAAGTGGTACCGTGCCTGTAGAAATACTAGCTGGAAATAGGGCGTGGGCTGGGTGGGCCCCATATCTTCTGCATTCCCCAGCGCAAAGCGCAGAATTATGGAGTACAGGAAACACGCAAGGTATCAAATTCATAGAATTATATATTAAACCAGTTGGGAGTGATTCTATGCCTAGTTTGAGACTGGCAACTATTACTACAAATGCTCTTGCACCGGCTCCTCAAAGCAGATATGAATTTAAAATCGATACCAGAAAGGTAAACAATGGTGAATATGAATTATTTGCTATAGCCGAAAATGAAAATGGCCTGAAAAGTCATCCCAATTATGATGGATTCGCTTTCAAATGGGATGCTGAAGAAATCTCGGGTGCCTACTACCCTATTCGAGTGACGATTAATAATCCTGTAATTGCGGAATATATTTTTAATGGCGTTCATGGAGAACAATGGACAGAAGATTCAAGCTGGGACAATGGTTTAATGCCACCCTATAATTATGATGGTTTGATAAAAATCGCAGCTAATTGCGAGATTCCAGAAATATACAGTTTGGCACTTGGGAAGAATGCTGTCCTTAATATCAATTCTAATTCGACCTTGAAGATTAAATAGCTGCTGTCGATTTTTGCTGCCGAATGATTTTTTTCAACATAACGATTTGACCTAAATGGTAGTGGATATGTTCAGTAATTCCGCATAAATTTCTAAAGTAGCTACCATATTGATAATCTGCAAATTCTTCAAACATCCTATCATCAGGCAGCTCCGAGACTAATGCAGTAAATACTTCTGCATCCAACCAAACTGAATTCATAAATTCAATCCAGTCGTCATGTGATGCAATTATCGGGCATTCGAAACTGAACTTATCCTTAATGCTCAAAGGTTTCCCTTGCAAGAATGCAGTAACACCTTTCACATAGTAGTTCATATGAAAAACAAGCGTTGCAATGGTGTTCAGACCATATACTTGTGTAATCGATTCTTCCCACGAGACATCTGCAAGCGTATCTTTTAGATTGACTGCTGTCCAGTTTTTGCCAAGGTATGCATCATGAAATTGCTTTCCGATTAACGTTGTTATCTTATTCATCAGTTTTATATTAATCCATTTCTATTAGCAATCTTAATAGCTTGTGCCTTACTAGAAATGTGCAATTTATTATACATATTACTGATGTGTTTTTTAACTGTATTTTTAGTAACATGGATAATTGTAGCGATCTGCTCATAATTATGTCCGGCAACCATTAATTTCAGAATTTCAATTTCTCGTTCTGTTAATTCCGGTAACTCATGAGATATTACCTTTCCTTTGGATTCAGGAATTCTTTGAACTAAATCCAATGTCTTTCTTGCAATGATAGGACTCATAGGCGCTCCTCCATCTCTGATTAAAGTTTTTATCTGGTTAATGAGTATGGAAATCTTATCATCTTTTAATAAGTAACCACTTGCACCTACTTTTATCGCATCGAATAGAAAACTCTCATCATCGTGTACCGTCAAAATTAAAAATTTGATCTCTGGATATTGAGCTTTAGCGACCAATATCATATTTACACCATTCATATCAGGCATGTCTATATCTGTCAAAACCACATCCGGATATTCACTCTTGTCTATCCTTTTCATCGCATCTAAAAAAATCCTAGCTCGAGAATAGGTGCCACTTATCTTAATTTCTTTATCGTAGTCAATTAACTCAGCCAAATTTCTTAATGTAACCTTGCTATCATCTACAATGGCGACCTTTATAATTTCCTTCATCTCTTTCTTATTTTGATATATACTTCTGTAAACTGCCCACTTTCACTACTCAATTTTAATTCAAAACCAGATTCCATCGCTCTTGATTTCATATTTTCTAATCCGTTCCCCTTCCTTTCATCCTCCTTTTCTATCCCTTTCCCATTATCTGTAATAATCACTTGAAAATAGTCCTTTGCATCCGAGATATCACACGTTACCAAAGTTGCTTCTCCATGCTTTAGGGCATTATTTGACGATTCTTGAACAATTCTAATTAGGTTCAATGAATCTTTTGCACTAAAACGAGCATCCGGAAAATTTATCTGCTTATGTAAGTCGATCTTAACTGAAGTTTCATTTTCCATTAATCTAAAGATAAAACTAGAAAGACGCTCTGACAATTCAATTGCATTAAAATAATTCTTCTTCGTCACCCAAATCGTATCTCTAAGTGACTGATTCACTTCAGAAGAAATTTCATTCAATGAATTGATCTGCCTAATCATTCTATCCTTAGGAATATGATCAAAATTATCTTGGATAAAGTCTAAGCTTCTTCGAATCAAGCTCATTTTCACTCCGATATTATCATGAAGTTCACGCGATATCCTATTCTTCTCTTCTGTCCAACTCTGTTTTAGTTTAAGTTTTTCTATTCGCTGTCTATTTTTCAAACCACGATATAACTGGTACCCATAAAAAATAAGCATCAAACTAAATGTAATCAGTATCAGTGGCAAAAAATTCATATTCAGCATTAAATCTCAGATTCAATTTATGAAAATAAATTCATCTAAAATATTACCCTTTAGGGTAATTGACATTGCGATTATAAATCTGGAATTTTAGTTTTTCAATAATGTGCCCTTTACCCTTAAAATGTGAAAAAAAATTCTGAGAATATTAATAGTCATTCATTTGCAAATGCCAACTTTAGTGACTTTAATCAACAAGCAACTTTAGCCCCACCTCCTTTTCAACTGAAAGAAACTAGGGAGAAAGAACAAAGTCCTGACGAAAATACAACTTCATCGAAGTCACAAGCTGCTGCTTCTGGTGAAGATAATCCAGCTCTTAAGAAAATTTTGGCATCAGATTTTTCGATAAGCACCGCCCCCACTAGCCAGCTTAAAAAATTAAATGCACAAGCTTACACTCAAGGAAATCAAGTATATATGCCCGAAAATGCGGATACTTCTAGCTCAAAAACGCAATTTCTTATGGCTCATGAGATTAGTCATGCTATTCAGAATCAAGGAGGTGCTCCGAAGCCTACTCAATTTAAAAATGGAAGGCCGATCAATGATGATAGTGGCGTAGAGAAAGAAGCCGACCACAATGCAACAGCATTAACTCGACAATTAAAAACTGACGATTTTTCCCAAATATACAAAGCAAAATTCTCTAATGCTTCCACACAGACCGACCTCCCTATTCAGCGAAAACCAGATCGTTTCGAACCTACAGCTGATGAAAAGAAAAGAGTTAAAGATTTTAAAATAACTGGAGTTCATCGCCCAGACTATGCTGAACAACGCGACAAATTTATAGCCGATCTCAAGGCCGAAATCCTAAGAAACATTAATTCTAGTAGGTCTGCAATTCTATTCGAACTTGCTAATCTTGATAAAAACATGGAAGGTATTCAACGTTCTGCAGCAACGGCAAGTAAATCTAAAAATGTAGTAACCAATTTATTAAATACAACTGTAGGAGAGCATCAAAGCAAAGGAACTAGGATGAATGTCAGACATGGTGTTTCTTTCAATCCAAATCAAAAACCAGAAATTCCAATGACAGCAAAAACTGGAAAGCATCAGGACGAATGGTCAAGAGTAAACGCTACGTATAAAATACACGATGAAATTCTCAACAAAAAATCTACAGAAAACCCAGTACTTTTCGGAGCCATTAAATCTCATTTGGGTTCTTTAGAAAAATTGGCCTCGCCAAGAACGGCAAAGCAAGAGGCTAGCAAAATACTGAATTTAATAATCGAAGCATGCGATGAAACGAAAAAGAATTTAAAAGGTAACAATCTAAAATTAACAGACTTTAAGCCTGTTATCCAAAAATTAAAACAAACTAAATGGAAAGCAAATACTGATATTGTCGATGGTTATATATCCATTGAATCGGCGAAGGACACTTTATGGAATTATGGAAAATTCGGCACTAATTTAATTCTAAGTCTCGGAGCTGCATTTACCTCTGGAGGTACTAGTTTAATACTTGGTGCTTCGGCCTTAGCAATGGATGTGAAAGATGCTAAAGGTAGCATTGATAAATACTATGCTTTAAAAGCTGCTTCGCAATCCCCATCTGAAGAAAGCAACAAGATCGTTAACAACGAAGATGTTCAAATGGCTAAAGTAGATATGATCTTTGCTGTGGGCGGAACTATCGTAGGAGTGACGGGAGATGGAACCGAAATTTTTAAACAAGCTAAAACAATGGCCTTAAATGCGAAAATAGCAAGAAATGCTAGTCATGTCCCTATCTACAAATTGACCAATAGAAAAGACATGATTCATGCGATAAAGGCAAGTGGTGGATGGAAAAACTTAGCTAAAAAAACAGACAAATACGAAAGAATTCAATCTTACTTGATGGATTTCAGAGACAAAGAATTTGATTTAATTACTGAACAAGTAGAAAAATGGGGAGGAAGAGTGAGTAGAACAGGATCTACGGTAAAAATAACTAGTGATTTAGATGCTTCTGTGCTTGGAGATAAAAGTACCGCAATTCGAGAAAAAGTATATAAATGGATGCAATCACGATACGGACTTACCACCAAAAAAGAAGCTGAAGCCTTTTTTGACATGGGACTTTTTGGTGAAAGCAAATTAAAGTACGCTTATAAATCACTTTCCAAAAAATCCTTAAAAACGGTTAAGAATAACCAGCAATATTTAGAAAACGGAATGGTTCTTAATCGATTGTTAAAAGAAGCCAAAGATTCTGGAAATGTTCAAGAAGTAGCTCGATATCAGAAACTACTGAAGGATGGAGGAATGGAAGAATATGCATTCAAAAAACTTAATGAAAAGGAAATAAAAATCCTCAATAATGAAATCGATGATTTCTATAAAAAGTTGAACGCTGCATCAGATGAAGTTGAGAAAGTGCGATGTGTGACAGAAATACAGAAAAGGTTAACACTAGTAGATATTTCAGATCCTGCCTCTTATCATACAGGCGCAGGTGTATTTGCAGTGAATGCTGGACGAAAACAAAATAAAACTGAGGATTTCTTATGGGCTACGCAAAAACAGAAAAAAGGAATAGCACTAACAACGGATGAGAAGAATTCAGTTTTAATGGGCCATTTCAGTGCTTACGGAGAATATATTATCAAATTTGCTAAAAACCCTAACGATCCTGATGTAATCAGAAGCCTTGGTAAATATGGAGATCGAATCTGTGATGCTTTTCTAGACTTATCTAATAAAGGCAAGAATGCCAAGAAGTTTAATGAATTAAAAGAATACTTTAATGAAATAAAGGCGGCCGGAGACACTTTAAGGGAAGGTGGAGAAATTAAAAATATGGACCATCTTCAAAATTTGCTAAAAAACACAACAGAGGAACTCAATCAAAAATTGGAAGTTAAACTCCCAGAAATATTAAATACAAACTTAAAATCAATTTCCAAAAAATCCAAAAACGGACTACCAGAAGCAGTGGATGCAGCTAAATTAAATGGTCAAATGCAAAACTACTTAAGATTCAAGACCATGTATTCTACTTTTAAAACATCTGCCAGTATTACTACGAACAAGGCAGGTACGGAGGTTGTCAAATCTTCTACAAAAAAGATAATTGAGAAAAACGCTACTGAAAATAGCATTTCTGATAACACTGACGAAACCACATCTACATCTAAAAGCAGTAAAAAAATTAAAACAATAACGCCTAGTCTTGGTGGTACTCCTTCCTACGATGCAGCATTTATCAAAGATAAAAAGCAGAAAAGAAATGAGAAAATCAATTGGGTGACACACTCTGGGATTCCTTCAAGTTATAAGAGCGTAAAAGGAAAATCTTACACTATATATCCTGGAGATCGATATGCCTTAAACAAAGATAGAAAGCTAATAAAGTTAGTTCGAAAGAAGAAAAATAAATAAAAGCTACTTCTGCAAAAAGTATTGATAACCTTGTATCTATATAACCTATTTCAGTAATTTATCAGCAAACAAATTCAACATTTCCACAAGATCCGTTTCCATATCATCGCAATTCTTAATATTGGTAAGCCTAGGAAGATGTTTTGCGAAATAGAACTGATTATTAGCCATTTCTATAAAATTACTCGCTAAACTTAGTGGATATTTGAAATTCGGGTTAACCTCAAGTATTATTTCTGAAACCGTTTGAGTAAGTGACTTATAAGAGTAAAACAATCCTACCTTATTCTCATCATCAACGTCAAAAGTATGGTAAGCCTTCGCACCTTCTTTTATAATTACTCTATGAAGAATATTTTCATTGATATACTCATTCGAAGTATTTTCATGAGTGGCTAAAACTATGTTTTCAATGACAATATTAAGCTTACGCTTTGGATCAGAGACTTGTTTGACGTTTACATTAATCAAGTAATGCACCCATTCCCAATACCAAGAAGTTAGAAAAAGCAATAGAAGATGTTTGTTATCAAAATATCTATAAATCGACTTCTCTGCTGATCCGATTTTCGCAGCCAGTTTCTTGAAATTGAAGGATTCAAACCCAATTTCGTCAATAAGTAAGATACTATTCTTAATTATTTTCTTTCCCAAATCCGTATCCTGAGGATCCCTTGTATAAAGGGAATCAATCATTTTAAACTTGATTCCAAGAACCATTTTCCATACATTTTTGTCAATATAGACAATATTAATGACAGTTTTACTGTCATTAATAAAAAAAATGTGTAATATTGCACCAGATTTAGAAATCCTATGAAGATATTCTACGTATTCATCATTTTGTCAGCGCTCATTTACACTGAGGCAGCAAACAATCTATGGACTGCTCAAGAGTATCAAATCACCATCATCGAGCTTTCTCATGAGAATGAACACGAAGGTGAAGAAGACCAATCAAAAGAAGAATCTAAAATCTATCATTTTAATACAAATTCTACTAAAGAATTTGAAATAAGCTATCAATTATTAGCTGATCTACAGCATAGAGATGGTTTTCTTACCCCGTATCGAGAGCTACATTCTCCACCTCCTGAATTATAACCATACCTCTTATCGTCTGGCAGTGTGACGTCCATTCACTGTATGTATTAGCCTACATTCATAAATAATATTTAAACTAAACACATTTTGTTATGAGTACTAAAACTCTAAAAAATGACATACCCGCAAGTATCGTTGTCTTCTTCGTTGCATTGCCGTTATGTCTAGGTATCGCACTTGCGAGTGGTGCTCCTTTATTTTCTGGATTAATTGCTGGAATTATAGGTGGTATCGTCGTAGGTGCTATAAGCGGTTCACAGATCGGTGTCAGTGGACCAGCAGCTGGGTTAGCTGCAATTGTATTAACTGCCATCGGTACACTTGGTGGATTTGAAAATTTTCTTTTAGCAGTTGTTATTGCAGGATTTATCCAACTGATTTTTGGATTCTTGAAAGCAGGAATTCTCGGATACTATTTTCCGTCTTCAGTCATTAAAGGAATGTTAACTGGTATCGGTATAATTATTATTCTAAAACAAATTCCACATTTTTTCGGCTATGATGCTGATCCATCTGGAGACTTTGCATTTATTCAAGTAGATGGTGAAAATACATTCTCCGAAATTTTAAAGATGGTCAATAATATAAGCTTAGGAGCGACGATTATTGCCTTTGTAAGTTTGGCTATCTTAATTCTTTGGGAGAAAGTTTTAGTCCATAAATCTAAAATTTTTAAAATCGTTCAGGGCGCATTAGTTGCAGTTGTATTGGGTATCATTTATTACACTGCAACAACTGGAAATGCTACTTTCGGAATTAAGAACGCTCATTTAGTAAGTGTTCCTGTTCCTACTGATTTTAATTCTTTTTTAGGTCAATTTAGTTTCCCTAATTTTGGAGCGATAACGAATCCTGCGATTTGGGTTACGGCCTTTACGATTGCACTAGTAGCAAGTCTAGAGACCTTGTTATGTGTAGAAGCATCTGATAAAATCGATCCACAAAAAAGAGTTACACCCACGAATAGAGAATTAATGGCTCAAGGAACAGGAAATATTATCTCTGGACTTATCGGAGGCTTGCCTATTACCCAGGTAATTGTAAGAAGTTCTGCTAATGCCCAGTCAGGAGGAAAGACTAAGAAGTCTGCGATTATACATGGATTCCTTCTACTTTTTTCAGTAGTGTTAATTCCAGGATTACTTAATATGATTCCTTTGTCTGTACTAGCAGCAATTCTACTTCTGGTAGGTTACAAATTGGCTAAACCGGCTATGTTTAAGACCATTTACCAGCAAGGGTGGAAGCAGTTTGTACCATTTATTGTAACTGTACTTGGAATCATTTTTACAGATTTATTAGTCGGAATTACCCTAGGATTATTAGTAGGCGTAGTTGTTATTTTAATTAAGAGCTATCAAAATTCCCACTTCCTACACATCGAAGACAAAAACAATGGTATGAAGAAACTAAGAATGACACTAGCAGAAGAAGTAACGTTTATCAATAAGGGCGCAATTCTTAAGGAATTAAATTCAATTCCTGAGGACTCTTACCTGGAACTAGATATTACAAAAACAAGATTTCTAGACTATGATATTGTGGAGATTTTAGAAGATTTTGCTGGAATAGCTAAGTCCAAAAACATTTCTATTCTTATCATTTCAGAACGTGGAAATGTCGAAAACCCACCGAGCTATAAAGAATTTTTCAAATTAAGAAAAGCAAGTTAAATAAACTAAACGATTGGATATCAGCATAAACAAAACAATGCTTTTATCTATTTCATATTATACTATAACTATAAAAACAATATAAAATGGATGCATTTAATGCGGAAGCACAAGCAAAAGTAACGCCTGAAAACGCGTTACAAATACTCTTAGAAGGTAATCAAAGATTTCTTAACAATGTAAGTATTAATAGAAATTTCAATTTACAAATACAGCAAACTTCTACAGGCCAATACCCGATTGCAACAGTTCTTAGTTGCATTGATTCAAGAATTCCAACCGAGATTATTTTTGATCAAGGAATAGGTGACTTGTTCAATGCCAGAATTGCTGGTAATTTCATCAATGACGATATATTAGGAAGCCTTGAATTCGCTTGTAAACTAGCAGGATCTAAAGTGATAATGGTTCTTGGTCACACTTCATGTGGTGCGATTAAAGGCGCATGTGATAATGCGAAGTTAGGGAACTTAACTCAGATGTTAGCAAAAATAACACCTGCAGTAGAAGCTGTAAAAACATCTGAAAATGAAGAAAGGAATTCAAGTAACACAAGATTTGTAAATAAAGTTGCTGAGCAAAATGTACTGAATTCTATTGAAGCAATTAAGGCGGGAAGTCCAGTTTTAGTGGAAATGATGGAAAATAATGAAATCAGTATTATTGGCGCTATGTATGATGTTAATACTGGCGGAATAAAATTAATTTAAGTTAATTGAATAGTTGAGATGGGCAGTATCGATTCGGTACTGCCTTTTTTTATTTTATGTCAATTTTTTTCCTTTCTTAAGAATGATGAGTTAACCTAGAAATGAAATAAACAAACTATGATCCATTAATTTTTAAAAGTAAAAAAACGGCTAGTTACAGGTGTAACTAGCCGAATTCACGTTAGTTTGCAATTGTGATTTTTTCTACATCATCCATTTCTCCTCCTCGTAACTTAACAAAGTAAGTCCCACTAGTTAGTTGATCTGTTGCGATTTTAAAAGTATTCTGACCTTCTTCTATCTGAATAGACTGAATACTTATTTTCTGCCCTATCATATTATAAAGCTCCAAGTCCCCGTTTCTATTTTCTTTACTTTGAATGGACACATTCACAAAGTTGCTAGCTGGATTAGGGTATACTTGCATTCTCTCCATAATATATCCATCTGGAAGCCCATCTACCATCGGTGTAAACCCATTTCTTACTGCAACATCCTCAGCTCCTTGGCTGGCAGCACATGAACTACCTTCATAGATTTTAATGTACCGCACATAAGTGTTTCCATTCCTAGAACCGCCATCATGATCTGCTGCGAAAAACAACCGATTAAATGTTCCTGTATAATATTGTCCTACAGGTATTTCGAATGCCTGCCAATTTCCAGGTGAAGTATAATCAAAATCTCTATTTCCCCAATTTTGAGTCCCGTATAACTGGAAGGTATAACCAGATGATATTCCTGCATCCGTATCAAATCCTAATCCATGAATCTCACCTTGAGTAGTTGATCCAAATTCAAAAGATATCTTTGTATTAGCCGTAACCGTATAATTTAATGATATAGATTTCCAAGCATTATTAAAAATGGAAACACCATCTCCATTTGCTAAAATAGTTGCTGTGCCATTGTCTTGACCATTGCCGTAAGCCACTACGCTATAATCATCAAAGTCGATTTCCACACAGCTTCCTCCAGGTGTGCCACCACCTTCGCAAAAGCTAGTTGTCTCTGAAGATCCAAAATTCCCTCCAGTTTGAATAACAGAACCATCAGAGCCTCTTAATGTGTATGAACCATTTCCATAAGAGCAACAAATTCCATCTCCATAGGAATCATTAATAGTAAAAGTGTAACAACCATCCGGAATGCATATAGACTCGGTATAAGTTGTATTCGCCCCACTATACGATCCTCCAGAAGCAACAGTTGTTCCTCCACTATTCTTCACCGTCCAAGTGGTTTCTCCTGGATACTGATCCGTTACAATGGTTAGGTCTAATTCATTTTCTGTGCAACCTCCGCCTGTACTGCATGATTGCAAGCAAGTTCCATTTGCGACTCTATTACGAATAGCATTTCCAGGTTGTGTTCCGAAGCCATTAGAAAAATTGACCCCTACCCCACTAATCGCGTAACAATAGGACATCACTGTTCCTCCATTATTCGGGTAAACAGGATTATTCGAATTAAAACATGCATTTCCTTCTGGAGTATTTCCTTGATTGGCAACTGCCACATTTCCACAATCATCGATCTGAGTATTATTCCCATTCCAGTAGCATCCATGTGTATGATATGATCCGAAAAGATGACCATATTCGTGACATGCAATTTCAACATCAAAAGAAAATGTAGGAACAGTTTCTAATTGATTCACCACTCCACTGACACACATTCTGCTATTCTCTGTTTTACAAACACCGTTAATGGTTGCTGCAAGACCACCGATATTAGCAAAGGTCAATAACTGGGCAAAATCCGCATTGAAATTATTCCTGTTGTTTTGATAAGAAGATAGTTTTGCGCTAGTAGAAGAACCACTGTAAGGACTAGATGATGTCCAGACAAACGACTGGCTCAGCACGGTATTAATACTTTCGCCTGCATAAATCGTTGAAATCTGGTTAAATAGCGTGTTCAAATAGTTATTACTTGCTGTGGTCGAATTTCCAAGTTCTTGATGTAAGTTATAATCAACTTCCAGCAACAATCGAACGCAATCCGTCAATGCCCTATTCGAAGATGGAGCGAGATCCGCTTCTGTATAAGCTTCTCCTTCATCTGTCGTTGCACAAGCCATAGATTGTTCAAAGCTCATATCTGTATCAAGGTAAATGATATGCGTGCTTGATTTCAATTGCTTCTCTTTCAGTTTCCCCAACACGAAATTACCGTCATATTTTGGATGAGCAATGAAGCCCGCAATTTCATCTTCGTATACACTTATAGAGACTAGAGACCTTGGAAATCCTTTAATGATTCCTCGAAAGTGAGTGCCGAAACCATTTTCAATCACCCTTCCAGATGGTTGCTCCTGAGCCACAAAATCGTCAGCAAACAAATTCACCTTTACCAATTCAAGTGTCAGTTCACTCTTTTCATTAATGGGGACCCGTAATTCAATGGCTTGAGTCCCAGATCTCATCGCATTATTAAGGGTGGTAGCGTCTAAAGACAAAAGTTGAAAGTCTTTTAATTTGGTAAATTCTTTCGTAGACCGCTGAGTATTATCGACAGATAATATATCTACGAAAGTAAACTGACCTTGCTGACTTGCCACCAAGTCAACTGGTTTAATCATTTGCCCAAACGAAACGGAGGCAGTGAAAATAAATAATAGGATCGAATGTAAATATTTCATAAATTTTTGATTTTCAAAATAATTACCACCCTTACAAGTATGCATAGATTAGGCTTACCACAAATTGTAGTGTCGCGAAAACTGATTAATCTAATATGTATTTTAGGTTGAGGCGGGTATTAGTAAAAATTTCAAATCTTATGCAAACGTCTAAGTAGAGTAGGTCATTATTTCAGTTTTTAAATGTTAGTAATAAACTAGAAATATCAGTTTGAATTTGAATTAGCGAGCTCTTTCTATTTCAAAATTCTAAACTTTTTTGTAATATAAATTATTTTCTACTTCGAAGCAAAACATAACTACCAGTCAAGTCAAATTAGCATATCTAATATTGTGTCTTTGTCGCCCTAAATCAAACATACTATTGTGTTTGTGAGATATGTAAAATTTTTATTACAATAGGCAATGCCCTAATGGGCTTCCGCTGGTGATCGGATAAGGATTTTCAGCTCTAGCTATCAATGATCATGGTTTTTGAAAGATAAACTTCGAACCCAAAAAAACATTCATAGCCTCACTCCATGTGAGACCATGAGTTTTTTACTACTCGAAAGCGGAATGATCTGATGGTCTTCCGCTGGTGATCGGATAAGGATTTTCAGCTCTAGCTATCAATGATCATGGTTTTTGCATGATAAACTTCGAACCCAAAAAAACATTCATAGCCTCACTCCATGTGAGACCATGAGTTTTTTACTACTCGAAAGCGGAATGATCTGATGGACTTCCGCTGGTGATCGGACAAGGACATTTAGCTCTAGTTATCAATGATCATGGTTTGTGAAAGATAAACTTCGAACCCAAAAAAACATTCATAGCCTCCGCTGGTGATCGGACAAGTCCTCCTTGTGAGACCATGAGTTTTTTTTATTACTCTCTAGACGAATGATCCTCCTTCCCATACCACTTAGCTAATGTATTCTCAGCTGGTTTAAATCTGGGAGTAAAATCTCTTTCACCATACCGTGCTCTTCTTTCAGTATCATTATGCCACTGCCAAAAATACATTCCAGCAAACCATTTCTTATTCCACAGTTCTTGAAACAAAGCTTCATAAGCTAAATTTTGCGTCATATTCGATGCGACAACTAAAGTGTCATTATTTAGTGCCGATCCCCAAACCCAAGGTTCTATGGTGGCAACATTGTCACTTCTATAACCAATCTCCGAAAACAATATGGGCTTGTTATATTTTCCTGATAAATCCTCCAGCATTTTTATGTGTCGCTTCCACCCAGACCTAATTTCTTTTAACGTTGGATATTCATTTTTTGTCAATGGGAAATACGCTTGGATACCGATATAATCCATTTTATCCCAAAACTTCACCTCCGAATATTCTGCATCCCAATTCGCCGCATACGTCAATTTTCCACTATAAATTGACTTAATTTCCTTAATTAAGCCCTCCCACTTGTCCGGTTGCTTCAAAATTGAACTTCTAAATTCAGCTCCTATACATAATAATTCGATGTTTAATGTTTCAGCCAACATCGCATGATGAATCAAATTTTTACGATAAGACTCAAACCACATATCCCAGTCATCATCCGATTCAAGTTTGATATCAGACCTCCATCCATCCCTCATCCATAAGTGTGGCTTCAACATGACATGCAAACCCCGATTATGAATATTATTGATAACATTCATGTATGACGAATCTCGACGATCCCACTTACCGGTCATTTCAGGTATTCTCATTTCCCGAGTTCGATCATTTTCTTGAAAATAAAAAGGGATTATCGCAACCCACTCCACGTTGTTTTTTATCAACTGATTCAAAGACTGATCTAAACTATCTCTCCAATTAAACACACTCATCCCACGCTGTTTCCCATCTATAGTGTACAAATTCTTCGGAATTCCAGTATGATTCTCAACTGCCATATCCCATGAAAATTCATATTGGTCGTCCTGCCCTTGAAAGATAGAGCAAGCCTCGATCGACACAATACATAATAGGAATAAAAGTTTTTTCAATGTTGTATTTTAAGTTTAAAGTTAAGTCATTTTACTGATGCAAGATCATACTATCTATAACTACTCTATCCTAAATTTAGTATCATTAATCAAAAAAGTAAATTATCTTCTATATTTAGATGATTTGTTTACTAATAACAAAGAGTTCTCAGGAATTAAATGAAGTAGTTCTTATTGCCCTGGAGGACCAATATCGCCTTGGAATTTAAATTGCTAAAATTGAAATACTTAATTATCACTTGCATTATAGGATCTCACACATTCGTAATTGAAGTAACACAAGATTATATTTATCATCATAGTCCAGATCCACTTATTGGCAATGCTTACTTTATAAATAGATCTAATGATACATTATATAATGTGAACAAAGGCAAAGTAATATCAAAAGAATATAGACCTAATGAAAAACAAGGAGGAGAGTGGGGTTCTGGAGTCGAGAATATAGTTGATTATGAAATGTATTTAGACAGTGATTTAGGTAATTGTTTTGTATTTAACATTGAGAAAACAATAAGTAACGATAACGATCATAATTTATTAAAAAATAGTAATAAATCACAAATTTCAAAGTACTATATTTCCATAGAAAACGATTTTATAAGAAGATATTTTTTTACTAATGGCAAATTAGAATATCGAATATTGTCCTGGAACAATTATGGTTTTTCTGATTATTTTCCTTTTCTTATAAGAATAAAGCGAAACGAAGCTTATGAGGATCCTTTTAAAATTCTTCAGGTTACATTTGAAGAAAAAGAAATAGATGCCAATTCTCAATCAAGTAAAATATTAGACATGATTAGTAATTATAAAAAATAATTTAAAAGTCATCTTACATTTATGACGCAACATCTATTTCAACCTCTTAAATAAAGTGTTTTAAGAAAAACTTTAATTTTTGCCCAACCAGTTAATAACAGCACTTAAATAAGCAATTTCAGCGTTCGTTTATCAATTCAAAAAATTCTCGGATATATCTAACACTAAGTGGGAGCTAGCTAAAAGATTAATGGATGTAAAACATCAAATTTTGTCTGATTTATCTTTACAGTCAAACATATTATAAAAAAAGTTGATTTTTATCAATAACATTATTCCCAAATTTCGCCAAATAAATGACGTTGGTTTTCTGGTCTTTATGACCTTGTGATTATGATATGACGGATATGAGTACATCTTTAATATTTGCAATTGTTGCGTAGGTGTGTTCCGCAACACAACTTGTCAACGGCTGTGAAATGTTACATTACTATTGATTTTAGTTTCATATTTACACGCATTGGAATTCAATAAGAATTTTAATACCCAGTCAATATAAAAGGTCTTTAGAATCGTTACAAAGCATAAACTTTGAACGTTACTTCAAAAATTGACCTAAAACAAAATGCTACACCTCTAATTCCTTCATTAAACTGGCAGTCTGTCGCTTATAAATACCCATCCCAGACAACATATTTCCAAGCACCATCGCAAACAAGCCAGGAATAAATCCAATGTAAAATAAATTCGGAGTTACCTTTCCCCTCATCACTGAAGGCATCATAAAACCAGCATCGATCTGATCCATCATGCTACTAATATCGATCCCAACTTCTTGCAAATAATAAATCCCGATGAGTCCTATTATAGTGCCAATGATAGAACCAATAATCCCTATCAAAATAGCCTCTCCGATGAATGTTTTATAGATATGACCTTTCGTTTCACCCAACGACAATCTGATTCCAAATTCTTTATATCTTCTTAATCCAGCCAGTAACCCAGTATTCCATAAAACAATAGACATTGCAAATATAAATATAGCGATAAGCAAGGCTGACATAGAATCAGCCAATGTGATCAATTCTTCAAGTTCCCCCTGTTTTTTCAAGGGAATCATAATTGGTGCAAATTCATCTTTGGAATCCGCGTATCTGGCATTAAACACTTTACTAATTTCAAGGGTTGCTTCCTCATCGTATACATCATTATCCAGATAACCTAATATTTCAGAAGTACCATTTTCCATGTCTAGTAAGTGTTGCGCGTCAGCGACATCTATAATCATAGCACCTTCATCCATCACTGCTGTCCCAAATCTTACCGTCCCTACGAGCTTAAAAACGGTAAATGCCATACTGCCATTCATCGTAGAACCGATAAAAGTCATTTCATCACCAAGTTTCAGTCCTAATTGATCGGCAAATTTCACACCTAGCAATGCCTCATTCTTAGCAGCCGGAATACTCCCCTCCACAAGAGCATCTTCAAAATTCATTCTCTTTAATTCAGAATCATTCCCAGAGTAAATTTCGAATGACATTCCCGTTACTGGACCTTGGCCTTTCGATTCGCCTTCCTCATCTAACACATCCAGTAATCCGCCAAACTTTATCCGCTTAACCCAATCCATATCTGGATACGCTTCTTGAAGTGGCGCAATGACTTCATTAATACCCAAGAGTGCCAAATCATTAGGCAACTGGTCAATATTTTCAGCGTAAGCCTTAGACATTATCTTGACATGTCCTGTATCAAATTTTGCACTTTGAGTAACAACATCACCGAAAACTCCTGCCATATATCCACTCAAAAGAACCGTAAGCATTACTCCGATACTAACAATAATGACAGGAAGTACGCTCCTGCTTTTGTCTCTTAGTATCCCGTTCAATAAAAACTTTATCATTGTATTTTACCTTTTAGAGCGTTCACAGGATCCATCTTCGCAATTTTACGCGATGGCATATAACTGACTATTGTTGCTGAAGCGATGACTAAGATTAAAGTTGTCACGATCAATGATAGACTAAAATATGGGTGGATAACATCTGCTATCGTAACGCCAGTACTTTGAGAAGCACTCGGCATAGAAATTCCTACTTTAGAAACATACCAGAAAAGAGGAACACCTACTATGATAGCAACTATTGCCGCCAGCAAACTATACATTCCACCTTCTACGGTAAATAACTTCACAACTTGTATTCTGGTCATTCCTAACGATATATAAGTACCAATTTCTTTCTGCCTTCTAAAAATAGACAACACTTGGGTATCGAAAATAGCTAACAGCGCAATAGCCAGAAGCAAAATGTACAATATCGATCCACTTGCCTTCTTTGTATTTATAATGGCCGTTAATCCAGATGACAACTCTTCTTTGTCTTTCGCAACCCACCCTTCCACATCATGAGACACGTAACCTTCACCACCTATATACATTGTCGCAACGTCTTGTAAACCCGTGATTTCATATAATTTATCTAATGACATGTAGATCTGTCCTGCGTCTATACTTGCTACATCCGATTTAAAAACTTCCACTACCGTAACATTTGCCGCATCAAATGTTCCATTCTTATCTCGCCATCGCATTAAAACTTGGTCACCCACTTCCAGGTTGGTAGATTTAGCTAACCTTTTTCCAATTAAAATGGGAATACTCTCATCTGAATTCACCAATTTATCTGCAGGGAATGCTAATACATCTTGGTTTATTTCAATGCCTTTAATCATGATCGGAAACATACGTCCATCTGGATAGATACTTCCTTGCCGCAGCAAAATAGGCGTCATATGCTGTGCCTCTTCTGAAGGTAGCTTGCCATATCCATCTTTTATGGTAAATGGATCTCTGGGATCGTAATTTTCGTTCAATAATTGGCCTTCACCATATTCCCATTTTTCAGCCTCTACTAATGCTTGCCGATTCCACCCATCGATAAATCCATTATAGAAAATGATTAGCAGAAAGGTAAATGCAAGAATTGCAACATTAAGCCAGGTCTTTAATCCAGCACCGATTAGATTTTTATATGCGAGTTGGAATGCGAGTTTCATACCTTGTCATTTTCATGTGAAATAAATTCTTCACTTTCTAATTTGCCATCTCTTAGGTGAATGATCCGGTCTAAGTAAGTCATTACTTTTTCATCGTGAGTTGAGAAAAGAAAGGTCGTATTCAATTCTTGATTCAGCTTTTTCATGGTTTTTAAAATGGCATGAGCATTTGCAGCATCCAAGTTGGCCGTGGGCTCATCTGCAATTACAATTTGTGGACGTTTCACCATTGCTCTCGCAATGGCCACTCTTTGACCTTCGCCACCTGATAATTTGGTGACGCGTTTACTAGCTTGGTCGCCTAAACCTACCCATTCTAAAGATTCCATCACCATTTTCTTTCGTTCTGATTTGGTATAAGATTGAAGAAGGAGAGCGAATTCTACATTTTCGAAGACGGTATAAACTGGCAAGAGATTGTAAACTTGAAAAATAAAACCGATGTGCTTATTTCTCAGATTAGCAGACTCTTTATGTGATAAATTACCGATGTCTAGACCTAATACATTGACCTTTCCAGAGGTAGGCTTATCGAGAGATCCGATGATGTTCAGTAGTGTTGTTTTTCCAGATCCACTTGGACCCACTACTCCTGTAAATTCGCCTTTTTTGAAAGTGAGATTTATGTCTTTTAAGGCTGTAAAAAAACCATCTCCTTCAGGAAATTGTTTTGTTAAGTTTTCGATGGAAATAATGGTTTCTGTATTCATAATCTTGTATTTTATCTTTGTGTTATTGCGGTTACCTAAGCAATAAAAAACCCATGGTCTCACACGGAGGACTTGTCCGATCACCAGCGGTGGCTAAGAATGATTTTTATGGGTTCGGTCTCCATCCTTCACGATCCTCTACATCAACAAACAAAATGTAGCTTCTCGCTAAAGCAAGACAGGTCGCAGTCCTAGCTCTCCCTGTATTTCATCCGCGCTCGCTTAATGAGTCTAAATTTCACCAATCCACTATCACTTATCCTCTATCCACTATCACCTACCACCTAATGATTATACACCGCCATCAACCTTATCCCAGGTCCTGCGAATGAATAAACTAAATCATTATCCTGGATTCCAGAAGTAGTAGATGGATTATAATAAGCCATCACGTACATACTAACCTTATTAAATTGATGCTCATAATTCAATATAAAAGTAACATCCGTGGTATTCCAATTATAAAAAATAACGGACCCAATATTATCAAAAAAGGTCAGCGGATAAGCCATTGTTGCAGCCGTAAAATTTACTGGATCCCCAAAAGTAAAAGCCTCTTCATCGTAACTCAGGATCATATGTTCCGCTATAAACGCTAAGCCATTCCCTAATCCAAAAGTATAGTCCACCCCAACATTTATCGTGGTTTGGTTTTTAAACACAGCTATCATTTCTGTTCTCCATAGGTGCGCTGCTTCGAACCACAACCCTACTCCAACATCCCATTTGCCATCTAGTCCGATCCTATTTTCAGGAATTCTATCAATAGAAGGAAGATATTCAAGTGCCCTTGAATCTGCTACTCTATGATGATATGTCAGACCTAGTTCTCCTTTCGTTACAGGAAACTGAACCCTTCCTCCATATTCAGGAATACTTTTATTAGAATGAATGGGATCGAAACCTCGAGCGCCTTCGTTTCCATACAATCCCCAAACCCAAATATTTGCATTATTCAAGAAATAATACCTGCCTAATAGCGCATAAACTCCATTCGTAAGCTGCAGCGGATCACGTGGATCTACCTGATTAAACCACTGCAACGGCCTCAGTATGGAAGCGGAGCCAAATTCAATCTTCTGTAATCCCGCACGAATTTCAAATTGCTTCCCTGTATATCTTGCCCATAACCGGTAAGGGGAAATATTGCCATCCGTAACTCCTTCATTCCATACACCATTAATATTAGCAGAAGCTTCAAAATTAAAATTTGAAAACGTGTCGATCTGAATTCCATAATTCAACTCAGGTATATATCTTAATCCAGCAAAAAATGGTTTCTCAACTTGAGGACTATAACTCGTAATTGCTGACAGCTGCCCATCGAAGGACAGATTTTGCTGAGCATTGCCCAAAGTCAAAATAAACAACATCATGATCGAAAGACAATTTTTCACTATTCTTTATTTTCATTCATTATTCCATAAAAAAACAAATTGGCTACTTCCATTGCTAAGTCTTCTGTAGAACTATAAATTTTCCGCAAGGATGGATCTTCTGCAACATTTTGAAATTTCTGAAGCATAAAAATTATAAAATCAACATTCATATCAGATCTTATAAAACCCTCATCTTGCGCTGTTTTAAAATCTCCTTTTAATTGTACTAAGAATTTACTTGAATACTCACTAATATAATTCTTTAGATAAGCAAACTCATTATCACCTGAATACACATCCTCCATAAATTCCACACTCATATTCTTAGACTCCCTCCTTTTCAAGTCAAGCAGGTCTTTCACTTTATCAGGGAATGTCTGTTCACTAGACATAATAGCATTATAACTATTTACATTTTCTGCTACCACACCTTTGAAAATGAGTAAAGCTAATTCGTGCTTATTGGAAAAATTTCTATAAAAAGTCATTTTACTCACCTCTGCTTTATCACAAATTTCTTCTACCGTAATTCTTTTTATTCCATATTTCCAAAACAGTTCTTTTCCCACTGAAATTAAAGCTGCTACGGACTTTGTTATTTTTATATCACTTGATTCACTCACGCTCTTTAATATTATAGGTTATGCATTCTATTTCTTCAATACCGCTTTGGTAAAAATATAGTCTGGAATTTTCTCATTAAATTTAATATTTACAATTTTGAATTCAGTTCCACTGCCATTTTTAAGCTCATCTTTGTAAATGGTCTTTGTGGGAAACCATCGCCCATCGATCTTTTTCACATTTGATAAGGTCGTTGACTTTAAGAGCTGACCACTTTTAGCATACATTTCTTCTTTAATAGGAATATATCTTTCTTGATCAATCCATGTTTTTCGTTTTACATAATTCACGTCTTCGACTTTAGCATCGAGTTGAATCACCCAATAATTTCGTCCATCGATTTCTTCCTCCCCAACAATCTCAGCATCGTAGATATCTAGCAATTCCCGATCTTCCATCATATCTTCGTAAGACAAGTCAGACCCCATTACTGACTGGCGGAGCATATGTCCTGATAACTGAACAGTCCGATCTGTATCAGGCGAATAAATCCAAAGCCTATCTTCAATCTTAAGCATCTTCGTTCCTTTATCTCGATCAGGAGCAAGGTATTCTGTCATGCTATTCTTATTTCCTTCTGTATACGATCTAGATTCAACCGTTCTAGAGTTTCTTCTTCCATGAATAGTCATTTTCGATTCAACTATTCTCGCTTCAGATGCCATATTAGCATCAACTTTTTGCATGATATCTGTAGCATCTTGAGCAAAAACAGATGTTACCAAAAGGCTAAACAGTAGGAATAATATATTTTTCATTCTAATTCTTTTTTATTTAAACCATTGAAACAGATACAATAGTTCATTTTATGTTACGAATATATAACTTTTTTTATCATTTAGTAACATATATTTGATCTATGTATCAAAAAGTATGAAAATTGATCTATGTCAAGATATCTATACGACCAAAAAAACATGATTTTAATAGTCATTACTCGGCTATTTTTATCTGGACCTTTTTGAAGATTTGTTCATATAAGAATGATGCCTTAATAAATATCATCTTCTCAATGATTAGACGTAATTAGACTTTTATTAAAACAACGATTTTCTATTCCATTTTTAGATTACTTTCTGGTATATCCTTAGGAATCGAATATTGATGATAGGTATATTAACAGGAGTATCAACCTTAGAAACGCGACTTTACAAGTTGCTAATTATATGGACAGATGAGAATAAAAATATGTTGCTTTTTTCGGGGGAAATATTGGGGATAAGAATTTTGAAATTATTTACAGCCACTAAACCATTGATCTAAACTTTTCAACTTGCATCAAAACGTTAATTAACCTTTCATCATCAATTAACCCATTCAACCTTATAAGCCTATAATTCTTTTCGAGTTCCGTTAATGTATTTAAGAAAATTTTAGAAATGTAATCATCATCTTCCTTATCCTCTAAATGATTAATTGAGTAACCCAATGCTAAGACTGCATTTCGCACTCGAGTTGCATATTTGTTGTTAGAATTTTCTATTAAATCTTCAGTTTCCTTGAATACAAAAACCATAAGTTTAATGCAGATATCTCTAACATGAATAAATTTTATTTCTTTAAGCATTTCCCGAATTTTAAAAATGTGCACCCGTCTTGCCCACGGATGCACTGATAATCAATCAATAAAACAATAAACTTTAAACAAGAGCAACTTCAACATTTTCAGCTTTGCTGCTCTTTTTTCTTTTACTTTTAATCCATTCTGTAAGGTTATCTGTAATCAGATAAAATATAGGTACAATAATTAAGGTCAGGATCATCGAACTTGATAGTCCTCCGATTAAAACCCAAGCCAATCCATTTTTCCATTCAGACCCAGCACCAGTTGCAATCGCAATAGGAATCATCGCAATAACCATTGCTATTGTCGTCATTAAAATCGGACGGAAGCGATCCATCGTACCTCTGATCACTGCCTCTTTAGTTTTCATCCCTCTTTCCTTTAGTTGGTTTACAAAGTCTACGATCAAAATTGCATTTTTAACAACTAGTCCAATCAACATGATCAGTCCTAGAATTGAGAAAATACTTAAATTTTGCATAGCTAATGCTAAAGCTAGAAAAGCACCAATTAAAGCTACAGGAACTGACATCATCACCACAAATGGTTGAATCCAGTTATCATACAATGCCACCATAATTAGATACACCAATAACAGAGAAGTAATTAATGCGATTCCCAATGAACCAAAAGCCTCCGTTTGATTCTCAATATCACCACCAAATGTTACTGTAACGCCAGCAGGTAATTCACCTTGATCGATAATAGTCTGAATTTCTTCTCCTACTGTTCCTACAGGTCGACCCACTACATTCGACTCAATCGCTAAAGAAGTTATTTTATCTTTTCTCTCTAATCTCGCAGGCCCTGAAGCTGTCGATATGGTAGCGAATTGCGATAATTTAACCAATTCACCTTGATTATTGAGAAAGGTAAGATTCTCCAAATCACTAGCATTTCTTCTTTCAAATGCATCTAATTGAACCCGAATGTCATATTCATAATCTCCATCCTTAAATCTGGTATCGGTATTCCCTGTGAATGCATTTTGCATGGTAGCTCCTACCCTATCCAGCGAAAGTCCAAGCGATGCCATCTTATCACGATCTATATCAACATCCATTTCTGGGTTTCCATCTTCCACAGTCGCTTTTACTTCAGAAGTTCCAGCCACTTGCGCAATTCCGCTGATGAGTTCATCACTATAATTCATTAAGGTCTCTAAATTATCACCTTGTAAAGTGATCTGAATTGGGGCTGCATTTGCACCACCCATCATACCTACCGCTGCTGATGTAATCTTTGCACCAGGAATTTTTCGCTGTAAATCAGCTTTGATGTTTCTAGCATATTCATCCGAAGCAATGCTTCTTTCTTCTGCTGGAACCAACTTTGCACTTATGCTTGACTTAAATGCACTACCTGCTCCACCATTTGCTCCACCGCCTACATTTGTAAATACATTCACTATATTTTTATCCTCAAATAGAAATTCTTCCACTTGTTGAGTAACATAATTCGTTTGCTCTATAGGTGTTTCCTTAGGTAATTCAATATTAACAATGAATTCTCCATTGTCACCAGAAGCAACAAACTCAGCACCGATATAGCCTTTTGTGACTAATAACAAAGACGAGAAAACAAGTGCGAATATTCCTACAGAACTAACAAACTTATGTGCCAATGTCCATTTCAATATACTTTCGAAACCATCTTTAATCCAATTCAATCCATTTTCAAACCAAATCAATGGCAAATGTTGGATCTTCTTATTATTTAAGTGTGTAAGTTTGGTAAATCTAGATGCCAAAAACGGGGTAAGCGTAAACGACACGAGTAAACTTATGGCAGTGGCTGCAACGACTACCATTGAGAACTGCCTCAATAAATCTGCAACAATTCCAGAAACCAAACCTATTGGTAAAAACACCACTATAATTACAAGTGTAATGGATACAACTGAAAGTCCAATTTCATCCCACGTATCTTTTGCAGCTTGTCTAGCCGATTTCCCTCTTTCCATGTTAAAGTGGATGTTTTCTAAAACCACTATACTATCATCCACTAAAATCCCGATCACCAAGGACAGGGCAAGCAAACTCATTAAATTTAAAGTGAACCCCATCAAACTCATTACTGCAAAAGTAGTTACCACTGAAACTGGAATAGCTACCATTACAATAATCGCATTTCGGATGTTTTTCATGAAAAACAACATGATTAATGCCACTAATACTACTGCTATAAGTAAATCGTGAATCACTGCATCAGCAGCTTCCATTGTAAATACTGACGAATCAGAAGCAATGGTAAAGTTTAAATCTATGTCAGCATACTTTTCTTCAAGTACATCAATTTGTGCTCTAACCTGCTCACTAACTTCTACGGTATTTCCATCTGATTGCTTCGAAATTTCAATTCCTAAAGAATTGATTCCATTAATTCTTGAAATCGAAGTCACTTCTTTTTTCGTGTCATATACCTCAGCTATATCTTTCAAATAAACTTGACTGCCATCTGGTAACGTACTAACGGCTAAATCTCTCATTTGCTCCAAGCCAGAAATTTTTCCAGAAAGTCTTACAAGTATATCTTGATTACTGTCTTTAATACTTCCAGTAGGAAAATCTAAATTTGCAGAGGTTATAGCTTGTGATACTTGCAACAAGGACAACTTATAATAAGCGAGTTTATCTCCACTAACATTAACCGCAATTTCTCGTTCTTCTCCACCTATCAGACTCACTTTAGCTACACCCTCTATTCTTGCAAGTTCAGATGTGATCTGATTTGTGAATAGATTAGTGAAGGCAACTTCATCCAAGTTCGATGTTGCACCCAATCGCATAATCGGCATGTCGGAAAGTGAAAACTTGTTGATACTTGGCGTTTTTACATCATCTGGTAAAAATGCTTCTATGGCATCAATTTTTGATTTTGCTTCTTGTAAAGCTTGATCGATATCTGTTCCATATTTTAATTCTGCAACAACTGTAGAAAAACTTTCTTGTGAAATCCCTGATGTGGACTCTAAGTTTTCTAATGTAGAAATGGCATCTTCTATTTGCTTGGTTACTGAACTTTCAACTTCTGCTGGAGAAGCGCCAGGATAAATCGTAGAGATCGAAAGTACAGGAGTACTTATATCTGGCAAAAGTTCATATGTAAGTGACTGATAGCTAACAAATCCAAAGAATACCATTATCGTAAATATCACGATAATTAGCGATGGACGTTTAACTGATAATTCTGTTATGGTCATTTTAATTTAAGTTTTGTTGAAATGAGGAAATGATTGATTAAAGGTTTTGATTTTCAGTTATGGATTTATCCAAAATCTTAACCTCCTCATTTAAGATTTTCACCTTTTTGTTATTGGATAGATTTAACTGACCACTGACTACAACAACATCATTTTCCATAAGTCCATCAAGAATTTCTATTTTATCCTCCATTGGCTCGCCCACTTTCACATCTATTAATTCAACGATGTCGTTTTCTCCAACCCTATAAATTTTAGGTGATTGCACACTTCCTATGATTGCTTTTCTGGAAACAAATAATCCAATATTGCTGTCCGCTTCAGATGAGATTAAAACCGTTCCAAACATGCCTGGTTTCAATGGAGTCTTTCTTGGATTATCCAATTCAATTTCCACATCGTACTTTCTTCCAGCATCGGCTTCAACACTAATCAAAGAAACCCGACCAATGAATATATCTTGTGGATATACTTCCGTTTTAATTTTAACTTTTTGGCCATTTTTAATCTTAATAATATCTGTTTCACCAATTTTCACTATCATTTTCAATTTACTGACATCAATGATAGAAGCTAAAGTACTTCCTGGTGACGCGAAACTACCTTCTTCGACATTAACCATTTTAACGATACCTGACATCGGAGCCATTGCTTTAGAATATTTTAGCTGCTGTTCAATTGAGGTAACATTGGCCAAGGCATTTTGGTAATTAAGGTTTATTTCTTCAAATTGTTGCTGGCTAATCGCTCCGGCTTCAAGTAATCTTCCGTATCGCTCAACATCCTTTTTCGATTTTTCCATCGTTGCTTTTATGATGTTGAGCTGAGCTTGAATATTCGTGTCATCTATATTGGCAACTGTCTGACCTTTGCTTATATTTTGACCTTCTTTAATGTACAATTTTGTGATTCGACCTTGAGATTCCGCAATGATATTAAGTTCTTTTCTCGCTTCGAATGTACCGGTTAACTCGATATTATTATCGACTTCCATGGCTGTTGCAAGCTCAATTCTAACTGGCAGCTCGCTTATGATTTCTTCCTTGATTTCAGCTTTTGCATCTATTTCTGCTTTGTTAGCAGATAGTGTAGTGTAACCCCAAAACACTAATCCTCCTAAGACTAATAATGTAATTGCTATTTTTAAATATTTCATTTTATTTGTTTATTGATTGTTGTTTATTGAATTTTAATTTATTGATCTAAGTATTTTGCTTAATTGCCCACTTGACTTGATGTGTTCTAATTCCGCTAGGTTCACCTGGAGCAATGAAGTCAAATATTGTGTTTGTGATTCTTTAAGACTTGTTTCTGCATCAAGTAATTCAGTTAAAGGCGCTACACCTTCCTGATAAGAGAGTTTAGTTACTTCGTAAAGTTCTTCAGCAAACTCCATATTCTCTTTTTGTGTTTCTAACAACACCCTGTTTTGTCTTAATTTTTCTTTAGCATTGGCAAATTCCATTTCTACTGAATTGCTTAAATATTGCTTATCCAAATAATACTGAGATTGCTTAACTCGAATTTGTTGAGCTTGGTGGCTTTTTTTGAAACCATCAAAAATGGGAACACTTAAGGATAATCCAATAACACCAGTTGGTGAACCTTGAATTGCATATGCATCTTCCGAAGAAAAAATTCTGTCAGTCTGACCTTGGTATCCATATCTTACAAAACCTGCCAACGATGGATAATAACCAGCCTTGATACTTTCTAATTCTAAATCACTCAACTCCTCTTGCTTAGTAAGCAATCTATAATTCGTATTGTTATTAATATCTACTTCATTCGCTATCGTTGTATATCGGTCACCCTCCATAGCTTCTTCTGATATAGAAATATCTAAATTCGTAGACATTCCCATGTAGAACTTAAGCAAGTTGAGTTGCTGCCCGATTCCAATTTCCAAATTCATTCTTTCGGAAAGAAGGTTTGCTTTATTGATGATCAATTGATCTAAGTCGACCTTTTTTATGATTCCTTCTTGGAATTGAATTCTTGCTATGCGGACCAAGTTTTCTATTCTATCAATATTTGATTGTAGAATAACTTTCTGCTTTTCGCTGATCTGAAGTTGAAAATACAATTGCACGATATTGTAAACCAGATCTTCTGTAGACTTGAAAGTATTTAATTCATAGATTTCTTGGCTTGCTTGAGCGGCTTTTAATCCAGTTCCAATGGCTTTATTAAAAATTACTTGTTGTAATTCTATATTTGCGTTGACTGTATTTGCTACTCCAAATTTCACGGGGATAGTCGTTCCAGGCATTCCAAATACCTCTCCAGGAAGCAATTGTTCTGCTAAAGCATAATTATACAGATACTGACCCGTCCCATTAATTTGTGGCAATGCTGCAGATTTCACTTCTTTGATTTTGTAGGCATTTGCTTCTTCACCCATTCTGATACTTTTAAGTTGCGGATTATGGTCAAGTGCAAACTGTATACACTCTTCAAGTGTTATTTCCTGGCCATCATATTTCTCAAATTCCTCAGCAGAATATTGGGCAAATACGCTACCGAGAAATAAGAGGGAAAAGGTGATTGTTAATATATTTTTCATTGTTTTATTTGTTTTGTTGTTTCTTTTAAATATGTTTTGTTCTGTTCTTTAAGAACTATTTTCTCAAAAAAAAGGGCTAGCCTTTTTCTTTAAAGTAATCTTTAAAAATATTTTGGATATCCAACAGTACGTTTCTAAAGTCCGTAATCTCATTTACAAATTCTGGTTCTTTGTCGACGTTTTTGTGGGACAATACTTCGCCTAGCATTGAAATCATGGTCGACATTGCCAAAATATCTTTTTTCATCTTCGCCTTCCATCCTTTTAAATTCACTTTAAAATACCTTCTTCGATCACCGCTGAAAGTGATATAAGTAATCATTTCTTTATCAAGGAGGAATTTTATCGCATTGCTTATAGCAGACTTACTTGCTTTTAAAAATTCTTGGATTTCAAAAAAGTCTTTGTGAGATGGTTCTGCCAATAATAAATATGCGAATACACGTCCATGTAAGGGAGTTAATCCACTTTGTTCAAAATGGATTCCCATTTTCTCTACCAGCTCTTCTTTGCTGATTTTTTTTTCTTCAACCATGTTAACTTTCTTTGTGTTCATGATGCAAATATAGGGTAAGTTTTTTAGTTCTGCAAGTTAAGAACCAAAAAATATTTAAAATAATTCCTAATTATATGTCGAAACTCATTAACAATGGACTTTTTCGCCAGAGACTTGAGACTTGAGACATTATACTCAATACTTAATACTTGAGACTTGAGACTTGCTTACAAAATCCAAATTCGTAATTCAAAAATCGTAAATAATCAAGGAATTCAAGGTACAGCGTACCGGCCTTGTAATTGACAGTCTTAGTGACATCAATACAAACATTTCAATTTTTATGCATTCTGGATTGACACGAATTATTTCTGAAATTTGGAACTCCAAAGCCGGTGCTTTGCACCTATTTGGTTTTATGTTTACGTAGCTTACAAACAGATCCGGTCCTCTGGACCTAAGATTTTAATTTTTATCAATAAACTGTAAGACAAAAGACGTGAGATCTGAGATTTAAGACTTCAGACTGAATACTGAATACTGAATACAAAAAACTTTAATTAGTAGTATAAATATTTATCTCTGCTAATATTACAAGAATAAATACAAGCTTATTTTGATCAAAAATCCCCATACTGACGGCTTCTTTCAGATCTTTTTCAATAAGTTTTGTTCTTCTTGTAATTATCTTTTGGAATAATTCTTTACTCAATTCTTGAACAGAATTAACAGCATTAGATAACTTAAGGGCACTTCTTCTTAGTCTTTGGGCGATCTTAGACGCTGCTCCCTCTGTAAATGCTTCTGTCTCAATATAAAGCGCGACAACTAGATTAATTATAGTGGGCTTTATTTTCTCAATACTAACTTCATCGATCATAGTACAATTAGTTTCTCATCAAATATTAAAACGCTAAAATACGATCATTGTTTTACTCATATGTAAAATATATCTTAAGTGTTCGTATTCAAATTATTAAACAAATCCGCTTTCCTCATTAAAATAGCATTATTGGACAATTTCGGTGGCTGCGAAATATATCTTGGTTTAACACTTTATTAACTTATAAAAGAAGGCGCATTCGCCTAAAACGTCAGAATTAAAAATAACAAATTTTTAACTTAATTTAAAGGAAATATGCCATAAAGTTATAATATCACTACTATCCGTAGTACAAATGACAAGTCGAACAAGAAGGCCAAATGAATCAAGAAAAATATTAGATATCGGTTTATTCTATTCGCCATTCAGCTATTTATTGTCTCTTATTTTATTTTAATGTTCCAAAAATGAACAATTAGTGAAAATCGTATATTACAAGTGTGAGATAAGAATTCAAAGGTTATTTCTGAATGAAAACAATTGATTAACGTTAAATAATAATTAAAAATACTTTACTCCCAACCCTTCTGTTCTTACCAGCGTTATTATATTTGAAATATAAAGATTAAAAAATGAAGAAAATTCTTGGTGTCGCAGTATTGATCATCTTTGCTATTATGATGAGTTCGACAGATGTATCTGCACAATACGGTAAAAAGAAAAAACGAACAGAGAAAGATAGTGGAAGCAGAGGCGATGAAAAAACAGAGAAGGTAGAAGTCCGCACTGAAAAAGGGACTCCGATTGCACTTGAAAAATTTTGGTTCGGGTTAAATGTCGGTAATCCATTTATAAGCAATAACATTTTTGTCATGGGTCTAGGACCAATGGCTGCCTATAAGTTCAATAATATCTTTTCTGCTGGTTTAATTGGAGATATTAACTACACCTTACTATGGAGGCAAAATTCACCTAATGAAAATTACTTCGATCTCTCGGCAGGTGTATTTGGAAGAGCTAAGTTTTTCCGAGCTTTTTATGCTCATGCTGAATACAACATAACGAGTCTGGACAATGTAAGTACTTTGGAACCAAGAACTAATTTTCCAGTATTATTAGTTGGAGGTGGATATTCTTCGCCGTCTTACACGGCTTGGGGATATGAAGCGACGTTATTATTTGACACGCTTGGAAACTTAGGAAGAGTGACGAATAGGATACCAATTACTTATCGACTTGGGATAACGTATAACTTTTAAGAAAATATAGTTGCGTAATAAATAAGAAATGGCATTCAGTTTATTCTGAATGCCATTTTTTTATGTCAAATTCTAACATTGACCTAAACCAAGAAAATCAAAACTTAAAATTCAAGCCTACTAGAAAGTATCTTCCTGCTTGTGGATACAGTCCAGTTAAATTATAAGTTCCTTCTCCTTCAGCTCTCGCTGATGGATCGTCAGCTACTGGATTATAACCCTCTGAAGAGAATCGGTAAACCCATGCATTACTTACGTATTGCTGATCAAATAAGTTATATACATTGAAATTCAATTGGATCTCTTTTACAAAATTGATTCCCATAAAAGAATAACTAAATAACAAGTCATTATAGAAATAAGCGTCGAGCGCTGCATTCTCATTAGAAGTGTTATCTATATATTGTTTGCCTACGTATTTTGATAAGAGTGAAATTGATAATGCGTGATCTTGGTTATTCCTTAATAACCTAACTCCCATATCATTTGCTAAAATGATAGATGGTGAAAAAGCTAAATCCGTTAATTCATAAGTCTTCTCTATCTGTCCTCCATTATCCCAGTCATCAATATACTCCGTAAATGACTTAATTCTATTTTCTGAAAGTGTTGCATTTACTAAAAAGTGTACACCTCTGAAATCTTTTAATCCTCCATCGAATTCCACGCCACGTCGGTAACTGCTTTCTACATTTTGACGAGAATATTCTCCTACGTCATTAATGGCTCCAGTCAATACCAACTGGTTATCATAGGACATGTTATAAATATTCACGCCAGCACTGAATACATCAGTCTGTAGCGTATATCCTAATTCCAGATCATACAATGTTTCATGTTGTGGGCGACTATTCGTACTGCTTTCTGTGTAATCATTTCGATTCGGCTCTCTATTAGCCACAGCGTATGAAATATAAATCTTCGAATCATTATTTAGAAGGTAAGAAATCCCAGCTTTCGGATTAAAAAAGGACAGATTATCAACTTGATCTACCAAAACACCGTTATCGTCATATCCTTCGAATGCATAATTTACGTATCGATATTGCAAATCCAAGTAAGTCAAGAATCTATCTTTAAACTTATACGACCATTTTCCATAAGTATTAAAATCAATCTTATTTCCAAGATTTCTATAATAATCTGCTGGCGCTATTAAAATAGCTGTATCTAGTGTTTCAACTGGAAAGTCCAGTCCAGAATGCCATCGTACTTGACCGAAATGATTTCCAAGATATTGATTAGCAGAAACACCATATATCAAGTTATGCCGCTCCTCTAAATCTTTATAATTGAATTCTGCAATAACCCCATAAAAGTGATTATCTAACCATCTCTGAATTACAATATCCCTGTCTAACATTTGCGGATCAGATAAACCGAAATCACTTAATTGTTCGTCACCTTTATAGTTTTCGAAAAAACCTAATCCTCTAGTATAATGTCCTTTCAGGTTGATGTTCAAATTTTCATTAACAGCTTTATTATAATGCAATTGCATATGCGATTGATTATAATCATCTACTTCATCCTTATATGGATCACCTGGCTTATCGGTTCCTGCAGAATTATAAGTCCTATCCGTTTCTAGCAATTGATACGGTAATCCATTCCAAGCTTGGTAAGTTATTTCCGATCCTGTCATTAGATTAAAGTTCAATGACGAAGACTCTGTAACGTAGTTAAATGTTCCAGCGAAAGAGTTCAACTTAGAACTTGCTCTATCAATGTATCCGTCTGAATTGATTGCAGAATATCGAATGTCAAATCCGAATTTATTATTAAGCAAACCTGTACCAGCTGAGACACCAATTTTATTAGTGTTAAAAGAGCCAAGTCCAGTAGCTACAGTCATGTAAGGCTTAAGTCTGACTTTGTTGGTTTTCAAGTTGATCGATGCCCCAAATGCAGAGGTACCATTAGTAGATGGCCCTACTCCTCGTTGTATCTGGATTTCTTCAGCAGAAGATGCAAAATCAGGTAAATCTACCCAGAAAACCAATTGAGATTCAGAATCATTTAAGGGAACGCCATTAATAGTAACGTTAATTCTAGAGGGATCTGAACCTCTGATTCTCATTCCTGTATAACCGATTCCAGCACCTGCATCTGAAGTCACCACCATAGAAGGTGTATATTTCAAAACGTAAGGAACATCCTGGCCCAAATTCAATCTTTCGATGCTCTCTCGCTCCGAGTTCTTGTATGAAAATGGCATGTTCTTTTTCACCCAAGTTCCATTTATTTCTATTTCTTCAATACCAAAAATAGATCCGCCAAGAACAAAGGAAACTTCTAAATCTTCTATAACATTAACACTTTCTGTTTCTGGACGATAGCCTAGGTAGGTGGCTTTCAATATATATTCTCCTTCAGGCACATCCTCTATTTCATAGTAACCATTATCATCAGTAATGACACCGTAAGATGTTCCTTCTAGAAAAACGGAAGCGCCTATTAAAGCTTCATTTTCATCGTTTCTAATTTCACCGGAAATGCTAAACTGTGCAGTAGCAACTTGAGTTAGCAATAGGAGTAATGTAATTAATCTTATCATTTATATTAAAATATATGACGGGGGTATCCTGGTAGTCAAGCTACTGCATTTCCCTTATCAGCATTACCTGATCAGGTTCAGTGGGTATAATCTCAGCCAGGACAGGCACCCCAAATGTTAAAAAATTTATGCAAAGGTAATACAATATAAACGTTAAGAAAGCATATAGGCTGCTTTTTTATCTAAGTGGATTCAATAATTGAAATTGCCTCTTTTTTTCGATAAGCTTGCGATCCTTCAAGTATGTGATATTCAAGGTTGTAGAATTCAAGATTCTCTTTATAGATTTCAAATATTTCTTCCCTATCATCTGGGTTCTCTCTTAGTTCATCCGCTTCCCATTCCATTTCAGGCAAACAAAGCAAGTAAATTCGATCACGGTAATTATTGACCTGAGACTCGATCCATTCATCTATTCTGCCATATTTATATTCTAGCCAGATCTTAATGGTTAATAAGTCAGTATCACAAATTAGTAAATCCTCTGCCTTCTGGCTTGCTTCTTTTTCATGCTGATTCTGCCCTTCTCCAATATTTACAACATCTTCGAAAGAGTAATTTTTTTCAATATCTTTCAAATAAGCTCTTGCATATTCTTTGACGAAGTCAATATTATAATAGGATGCAAGATCGGAAGCTAGTGTGGTTTTCCCTGAAGATTCAGGACCAGTGATAATTATTTTCTTCAAGTTTAATGAATTGTCACATTAATATACTAAAATAGATTTTATTCTTTGTTTGTAATTCCATTGAATTACTTTTACATTCGAATTATGCATGATATAGAACCATATTACAAATGGCGTGACCAATATATCGCTTCCGAAGATAGAAAATCACCTTTCTTTGGCCGGGATTATAGTGAATTCACTTTCACTAAAAAGATCTATAATTACTACATTCATCCCCAATGGGATGAATTTGGTTCACATACCATTTACATGAAAATACTCTATGTTGATTACAACTTAGGGTATTGCCACATAGAGCTTATTGGAGAATGGAACGATTGCCTCCACAATGATATTATGTTTATCAAGCGAGAAATAGCGGATCATTTGTATCAGAATGGAATTCGAAAATTTACCCTCTTCTGTGATAATGTTCTTAACTTCCATGGCTCGGATAATAGTTATTATGAGGAATGGTTAGATGATATTGCTGAAGATGGAGGATGGATCTGCTTAGTGAATACTCAAGATCATGTGGAAATGGAAATGGAAAATGCAGAACTTCAATATTATGTTAACTTTGGCGGAATATGGAATGATATTTCTTGGCAAGGTAAAAAACCAGAAAATTTACAATTAATGATAGAAGGATTAATGTCACAAAGCGCTAAAGGATTATCATATTAATGCACTATTCAGGATTCATAAATATAATCGGAAAACCCAATGTTGGTAAATCTACATTGATGAATGCATTAGTGGGTGAAAGAATGTCCATTATCACACACAAGCCTCAGACAACGAGACATCGTATCATGGGAATATTAAGCGGTGATGATTTCCAAATGGTATTTTCAGATACTCCCGGAATCATTTACGATACCAATTACAAGATGCAAGAAATCATGAATAACTATGCCTTTTCCACTAAGGAAGATGCTGATATCATGATGTATGTCACAACGCCTTCTGAAAAAAATGACGCTGAAGATTCTATCATCAATTTTTTAAACTCCGTAAAAGCACCAAAATTTTTAGTGGTGAACAAAATAGATCTTCATACGCCTGAAGAAGTGATGAGCAAAATTCAACAATGGGACAAACTTGTGAATTTTGATGAATTCTTTACTATTTCTGCATTGGAGAAAAAGAATATTCCCTTATTATTCAATGAGTTGCGCAAGAAGCTTCCTGAAGGCCCAGCTTACTATCCTAAGGATCAACTTTCGGACAAATCGGAACGTTTTTTCGTAAGTGAAATTATAAGAGAGAAAATTCTAGAAATTTATCGCCAAGAAATTCCTTATTCAACAGAAGTGGTCATTACAGAATTTAAAGAAGGCTCCAAAAACAATAAGCCACTAGTTCGGATTTTTGCAGAAATATACGTCTCCCGCTCATCTCAAAAACCAATCATTCTTGGAAAAGGTGGAGCGCTCATTAAAAAACTCGGTATTGAATCTAGGAAATCGATAGAAAAATTCTTAGAAAAGCATGTTCATCTAGAATTATTCGTAAAAATTCAGAAAGACTGGAGGAATGATGACAGAAGTTTGAAACACTTCGGATATCAATAAAAACATTGAAATTCATACATTTTTCGTGAAAAACAAGGCAAAACCACTCAAGTATTGCCAAGAATATCCATTTTATTGTATATAAAATGTTAATGGACTCTTAATAAATAATATCTATCAAGAAATAAAGTTTCTTTATATAGGCTTTTCTCAAATGTCAAGTCAAAACAAAACACTATTTGAACTACACTATAATTTATAGATGAAAAATTTATTACTACTATTTCTTATTCTTATTTCTTCAAACTTATTTGCGCAAAAAATTGACATACAAGGAATTGTACTTTCAGACAAAGACAAATCTCCGATCATCGGTGGAACCGTAGAGTTACTCAATCCTAGTGATTCTGTGCTCATCAAAGGTCAAGTTACAGATATCGACGGATCATTCTCAATTAAAGGTATTCAAAAAGGAGACTATCTGTTACAGGTATCTTACTTAGGTTTCACAGACCTTCAACAAAATATCAAAGCAGAAAACAACATTGATTTAGGAAATTTACTTATTCAAGAATCCTCTCAAGTTCTTGATGAAGTTGTCGTTTCCGCAGAAGCGGTAACTGGGACACAACGAGGAGATACAGTTTCATATAATGCATCGGCATTTACAACATTAGATGATGCGAATACAAAAGATTTAATTTCTAAAATGCCAGGTATCATTATTCAAGGTAATGATGTACAGGCAGAAGGCGAATCGATCCAGAAGATTCTCGTCGATGGAAAAGAGTTTTTCGGTGGAGACATCAATACTGCGCTTCAAAGTCTTCCAGCTGAAATAGTGAAGAATATCGAAATTTACGATAAGAAAAGTGATAAGGCAGAATTAAGTGGATTCGACGATGGAAATGAAGTAAAGACGATTAACATCATTACCAAACCAGCAAGAAAGATTGGCCAGTTCGGAAAAATGACTGCTGGAATAGGTAATAATGGGAAGTATCAAGTTGGTACAAGTATGAACTTATTCAGTGACCAGCAAAGAGCTACAATCACTGGAATCAGCAATAACATTAACGCAACTGGCTATTCTGCAGATCCTAATAGCCAAGGAGAAGAACGTACGCAAGATGGTCTAATTAAAACCAATAGTATCGGCGTGCAGTATAGCAATTCCTGGAATTCTGGCTTAGAAATAAGTGGTAATTACAATTACGGAAATAGCAGAAGTGAAGCAGAAGGCATCTTACGTAGGGACTACATCTTACCATCTCAGTCTGATCAATATTATAACGAGGAAAACATAACAACAAGAATCAATAGAGATCATCGGTTTAATATGAGACTTGAATATCAAGTAACGCCGCAAGATAAATTCATCTTTGTGCCGAGAGTGAAGATAAACAATGACGTGAGTGATAGCTACTTTTTCGGTCGTACAGAAGAATTAGACAATCCGATTAATCAAACGAAAAATAATTCAAAATCTGACAACATCGATAATGATTACTCAGCGACTTTATTGTACAATCACAGATTTCTAAAAGAAGGTCGTACGATTACCTTAAATGGTAGCACGAGCAATCATGAGAACCGAGATTTAGGATTGAGAAATGCAGAAAATATCTTTTACACAGATCAAGTTGCAGAAATCGAAAATCTAGATCAAAATATCATCAGAGTTAGAAATGGAATTGACTTCGAAGGTGGTGGATCTTATACAGAGCCTGTAGGTGAGCATGGTCTCATAGAGCTCGAATACAATATCAAAAATAGAGATAATGACTCTGAAAAGTTGAATTACGATATCTCAGATGAAATGTCTCAAGGAGAATTTATTCAAAGGCTAGACACTGCTTTAAGTAATGTTTTCACCAACAACTACCTAACAAATGAGGTCGAGCTAGGTTACCAATTCAAAAATGAAACTGTTAAAGTTCAAGCTGAATTAGAATACCAACATGCGAATCTAATGAACAATCAGGTTTTTCCGAATAGCTCAGAAACGACTCGATCATTTCAGAGTTTGCTTCCATCACTTAGAATGTCTTATAAGATTTCTAAGCACAGTAACGTAGAGTTCAATTATTATTCATGGACGAGAGAGCCTAGTATCGGGAATTTACAAGAAGTAATAGATAATTCTAATCCTCTTCGTCTGATCGTAGGAAATCCTGATCTTAGACAAGAATACAATCAAAGAATTAGAGCGAGATTTAAAGCTAGAAATCCAGGAAAGGAAAGAACATTTTATTTGGGATTTGCAGCATCTTTGGTGAATAATTCTATTACAAATACAACCTTTATTGCTGATGAGGCTGTCGCACTTAATAGCGATATTACCTTACAGAAAGGCGCTCAATTAATAAAGCCAGCGAATGTAGATGGGAACTGGAACATTGGTTCTTTTATCAATTATGGCCTTCCGATCACTACGATTAAGTCCAATTTTAATGCATGGACAGGCGTAGGATATAGACAAAGACCTGGAATTATTAATGACATCATAAGCAATACTAATTCTACTGACTTCAGATTGGGACTTCACTTAAGTAGTAACATTAGTGATCACATAGATTTTAATTTATCGACAAGATCGAGTTATAGTTTAGTTGCTAATTCGAATAAGCCGCAGCTTGATAACAATTACCTATCTAATAGAACTAGTGCAAAATTCAATGCCATTTTCTGGAAAGGATTAATCTACAGAACGGATATCAATCACCAGTACTTTTCAGGTCTTGCAGATGATGTAGACAACAGCTTCCTTTTAGTGAACATGAGTATTGGCAAGAAATTATTTCCTAATGAGAGAGGAGAATTGAGTGTAAGGGTTTATGATTTATTCGGTCAGAATAACAATATCGACAGAAATGTAACTGAGCTTTATATAGAAGATGTTCAGCGAACGGTATTACAGCGTTACTTCATGTTGTCCTTCACTTACAATTTGCGTCATTTCAGCATTGGGACGACGATGGAGGATTTTGAGTCGTAAGAGGCCGTAAATCATTAAAAGATTAATATTGTTGTAGGTCAATTTCAATGCTTATCTAAGAAATTAATTACGGTTAATGGATAAGATTCAGGAAACATAGATAATTTGTTTCCCTTACGTTCTATGTCAATGTTTTAGTCCTTCTGTTATGAAGAAAACAACAAATTCAGTATAGGATACTTAAAAAGTCTTATTTTTCTGCCATGAAAACTTTATTTGCCTTTTTACTTATTAGCTGCTTATCGTCTTCCATTTACGCGCAAAAAGTTGAGCGTCCTCTAATCATTTTCGATACGGACATGGGACCAGACTACGATGATGTCGGAGCAATTGCGATCCTCCATGCCCTAGAAGCAAATGGTGAATGCGAAATCCTAGCAACTGTTGCCAGTGACGCACATCCAGACATTGCTCCTACTATAGAAGTTTTCAATACTTACTTTGGCAGAAAAGATATTCCCATTGGAATAGCGCCAAGTTCTGCGCCCAACTTTACCGCTGGAAACAACTGGAATGAAAAACTTATCGATAAGTTCCAACCTGAAATCAAGAACAAGACTTATCCTGATGCCGTCGATGTATACAGAAAAGTCCTTTCCGAACAGCCTGACCAAAGTGTCACTATAGTGTCTGTTGGTTTCATTTCTAACCTAGCAGCTTTATTAGACTCTGAACCAGATGATTATTCCGATCTCAATGGGTTAGAATTGGTGGAGAAAAAAGTTAAAAAATGGGTTGCTATGGCTGGCTCTTTCCCTGAAGGAAAAGAATTCAATGTTTTCAAGGATGCGCCTGCATCTTATTCCACCTTTCAAAATTGGCCTACGCCAATACTCTTTAGTGGATTCGAAATAGGTAGCAAGATTATGACTGGAAATAAAGTTGCAAAAGAGAAAAACATAAACAAAGCCTGTCCTATTCAGTGGGCATATGAATATAACTTAAAAACATACGCTAAAAAAGAAGTTAAAAATAGAGCATCTTGGGATCAGACGGCTGTACTATGTGCAGTACGGAATCCAAGTGACTATTTCTATGTCAATGGTCCAGGCGCATTTCTTATTGAAGAAAATGGATCGAATAACTGGGATCCTGATACTGATAATCAGCACACTTTCTTAGTACATAAATATCCTTACCAAGTGATCGCAGACGAAATAGAATCGTTAATGCTTTACAAGCCCAGTATGAAATAAGCGAAGTACATATTTCTCAAATTCAAGTGGGATTTTCATTTCCTTTTTTGGCCCTACCTCATTAGGCGTCCACCATTTTTCCACAACCTAATTTGCAAGGCAGATCATTTTATTTATTCACACAAATAAATATGTTTTTATTAGATGACTCTTTCTATAAAATGATTTAATCTGATTTGATAGATGCCTTTATTTTTAGAATTCAAATACCATCAGCCTAATTCACCTGAAAAACTAAATTGATAATTCTAAAATTTAGAAAGTTGTTTGTGCTTAAAAAGGAAAATAACTAAGCACTCAGAACATTCATATAAGCAGCTAAAAATCAGATCACAAAGAGAGCCCACCTATTTCTGAAATAAGATTAAATTAGAAATACATTCATTCAAAACTTGGTTTGTCCACCCTAATGTCCACCTTAAAAAATAATATAAGTTCTGATATATTATAACATTGCATCATATTGACTCAATATATTATTTAATAAAATCCAGTCTTATGAAAATCATTTTTAGATTAGTATTAGTTCTTTGCTTGTCATTACAAGTAGGTATTATTTTAGCCCAGAAAACCAAATCTGATCTTAAAACTAAAATTGACATACAAACTAAAATTTTAGAAAAAGCGGAACCGACTTATCCGAATTACCGTCTAATGATGTCAGATCCAAGTTACACCCTTGATGAAATCAGAGCTGCTTTCAACCAGTATTATAAGGATACTAAAATGGAGAAACGCGGAGAATACAAACAATTTAAACGTTGGGAGTATTTTGCAATGCTCAAAGCTGATAAGAACGGAAAAATTCCATCTGATTATAGTATACAGAATGAGGTTAGAATCCACAAAAAGCAAAACCCAGAAATGTATCGATCAGCTTCTGCCAGTTGGTCTCAAATGGGACCGATCGACTACCCTAGTAATGCGACAACACAACCAACGGGTCTTGGTAGAATAAATTCGGTAGAAATCGATCCTACAAATGCCAATACGATATATGTAGGTACTTCTTCTGGCGGGCTTTGGAAAAGTACTAATGGCGGCTCTTCTTGGTCAACAAATACAGATAATCTTGCATCTTTAGGCGTTTCTACGATCGTTGCAAATGGCAATACAGTATGGATTGGGACAGGAGACCGAGATGGACACCATTCGAGTGGAGTAGGTATTCTTAAATCTACGAACGGAGGAAACTCTTTCACGTCGATGAATACCGGGATTCCAACTAATTATCCTGGCTTTCTAAAGATTAATGAAATTCTCATTGAACCCGGGAACAGTTCTAATATGTACATCGGTACAGGTCTAGATGTTTTTAAAAGTACGAATGGAGGAGCTAGTTGGGGGCCAATTGCTACTACCGTTTATACCAATGTTATAGACATGGCTTTTAAACCATCAGATGCAAATACTGTGTATTGGACTAATGATACTGGAAATTTTTATAGAACTACTAATGGAGGTGCAACTGTTTCAGAAACTACACTCCCAGTTCCTGGAGGTGTAACTAATACTAGGTTGTTTATAGCTACTACTCCATTAGACCCTACCTATGTATATGTTGTAGCTTCTCGTTCAGATAGTCGGTATGGCGGTTTGTATCTATCTACTGATAGTGGTGCAACTTTTACAGCCATGTCCACAAATAATGGAAGTAATAATATTTTCGGATATGAATCAGGAACTGATGATGCAGGACAAGGTGGGTATGACTTGTGTATAACTGTTGACCCTAGTAATAAAAATACCATATATGTCGGTTCTATTAACATCTGGAAATCGACCGATGCTGGTGTTAATTGGGTAAAAAAATCACACTGGGGAGGTGTCATTGGTAATATAGATGGCCTTCATGCTGATCAGCATTTTTTTACTTGGAGTACTGATGGCAGCAAATTATATATCGGAAATGATTCAGGAATCTATTATTCTACCGATAAAGCAAATACATATACCAATATTTCCAGTGGATTAGCAATCGCACAAGCTTATAAAATAGGTGCAAGTTACTATACTCCAGGTTTGATTATGGCAGGATTCCAAGATAATGGAGCAGCAAGACGTGATGTCAATGGTCAGTGGACTACCGTTATGGGAGGAGATGGAACAGAAAGCGCTATAGACCCGCAAAACGATGCCAATAAATTTTTCTGTTATGTACAGGGTGACTTAAGAAGAACGATAAATAATGGATTTGAAGAATCCATAAAAGGTAATATTAATGAAGATGGCCCATGGGTTACTCCATATACATTAGATTCTTATACAACAGGACTAATGTATGCTGGATATAAGAATGTATGGCGAACAAGCAATTCTGTAACGCCAGGTGTCGTTCCTACATGGGTGAAAATTTCCAATGGTATCACTGGATCGGGTTTAGATTTAGAGGTTTCATTAGCAAATGAAAATATTTTATACTATTCCACTTCTGATGGTAAACTGTACAGATGTGATGATGCAAAAGCTCAGTTTCCAAGCCAATGGACTACCTTAACATTGCCTGCCCCAGGAGTTACAGTTAACGCTATTCTTCCGGATGCTACTAATGCTAATGTAGTATGGATTGCACATAACAACAAAGTATATAAATCAATGAACAAAGGAGGAAGTTGGACAAATATATCATCAGGCTTACCTAATATTCCAACTAATGCATTAGCACAATACGTCCCAAATCCAGAAACTATTTATGTAGGAATGGAAGCAGGAGTATACATCCTAGAAGCAGGCGCATCGTCGTGGACTTCATTTGCAACTAATCTTCCATCGACTCTTAAAATTACAGAATTAGAATTCCAATATTATCCAGCAAGCCTTGGCTCTTCATCAATAGCATCAAGACATCCAAATGACAGATTGATTGCAGCGACCTTTGGTAGAGGAATATGGCAATCTCCTCCAGGCGTAGGTGTACTTCCTGTAACCTTTGAATCATTTACAGGACGGAAAGAAAGTTACAATTCTGTCAACCTCAATTGGACCACTGGAACAGAGCTTAACAACGAGAAGTTTATAATTGAACGTTCTGTAAATGGCGAAGATTTTAAAAGTATTGGCGTGGTAAATGGGTCAGGAACAAGTTCTACTGAACTGAATTATTCATTTACTGATAGAAATCCTGATGAAGGATATAATTACTATAGATTAAAGCAATTTGATTTCGACGGTCAATTCTTCTACAGTAATATAATCGCTATTAATTTTGCCGCAAATGGATTCAAAGGCGTGAGCATATTTCCGAATCCAACTAGTAACGGTGAACTTACGGTAGACATTGATAAGCAATTTGAAGGATCATTCGATATCAAAGTTTATACATTAAATGGAGCTATGGTATATGAAAAATTAAATGTAGTGAATGGTCAATACAAAATAGATACTAATGGTTTTGCAAATGGCATGTACATCTTAGAAGTTAAGAATCCATTTGTCATCAATACTCAGAAATTTATCGTAAAGTAAATCAAAAGTTTCAGCATAAGAAAAGCGTAATCGTTAGGAATCCTGTGCACCCGTAAAAATGTTAGCAAATTAATTTTTACAAGTGTGCAGGATTTCTTTTTTTTTGATTCTTTCTAAAATTGACCTTGGTTATTTATGTGCTATTGAGAGCTATTATAAAACATGAGAACTTATATACTTAATAAATGTTCTTAAATAATAAGATCCCTGCGAATTTACATACAAATCACTTGCTCAAAGTAGATAGTCTTAATTGACACTCATCTACTAACTTATGCTTGATTTTACTTTTATAGGTTACTACTTCGGCTGCTCCACTATATATTTCTTATCATAAAGTGATAGTTGCCTTGGTTTCCAGATTGCTCCCTCTAAAAAGACAGGATGAGGCAAATTCACATCCCAATCACCTAACTTTTTCATTAACCGTTGGGTAATATCCAAATTTTTCAAGGCGACATCATTTTGCTCTGCAAGATCAGAAGGAAGGTGGTATAGCACCGGCATTCTATCAGGCAGTCTAATTAATTTCCACTCGCCTTCTCGGATCGCTGCACTTATCGTAAATTTCCATTTCAAGTTAGCATGTGGATCTTCCATTTCTGGATTATTTACAAAAGGAATTAGATTCACTCCTTCTAAGTTTTCTTTTCCTCCAGCTAATTCAATAAATGTAGGCGCTAGATCTAATGAGCTAACCGCAGACTCATAAATAGAATTGGGCGATATCTTGCCAGTCCATTTCATGATAAATGGAACATGTATTCCACCTTCTAGTAATGTCCCCTTGCTTCCATTATAAGGTGCATTTATCGAAGCATTCGTAGAGGCAGGACCACCATTATCGCTTATAAATACAATCAATGTGTTCTCACTTAGTCCAGCTTGTTCTATCGCTTCTACGATTCTTCCAACATTGACATCAAGACGATGAACCATGGCAGTATAGGTCCTACGCTTTTTATTTTTGATATGTTTGTATAATTCTAAATCGTCCTCAGTGGCTTGCATCGGGGTATGTGGCGCATTAAATGAAGCAAATAGAAAAAATGGTTCTGCCTTATGGCGCTTGATAAAATCTACACATTCATCTCCTTTGTCATCTGTCAAGTAGGTAATTGCTTGAGGTTCTTTATAATTACTGATTAATGGCGCACTGTAACCTTTCCCATCAGGCTTCGCAGAAAAATAATCATGCCCCCCTTTTAAATAACCCCAAAACTCGTGGAAGCCTCGATTCAATGGATGAAATTTATCTGCTTCTCCGAGGTGCCATTTACCAACTAATCCATTGACATAACCCAAAGAATCTAAATAGTTGGCGATCGTAGGTTGGCTAACTGGCATACCCAAAAATGCTGGATCAAAACCAGGTTGGTTTTCAGCAAGATTATTATCATGTCCAAATTCAACTTGATTAACTCCAGTTAAAAATCCCGCCCTAGATGGACTGCATACCGCAGACGAAACATAACCATTCTGAAAGAATACGCCATCTCGAGCCAATTGATCAATATGAGGAGTTTTAATCTGATAACTTCCAGTAATTCCTAGATCGCCATAGCCTAAATCATCTGCAACAATGAGAACAAAATTCGGCTGGACTTCTTGGCCATTTAAGAATCCAAAACAGAGTATAAAACTGAAAAAAATTGCAAGATAATTCCTTGTCATTCCTTAATTTTATTTTTTCCAAATGTAATAATTAAAAAAAGAGTTTTAGAGATAAAACAATACATCTGAAGGATAGGACAACTTTTGTTACCTTTGCAGATCATAATATACAATATGTCCAAAATAGTAGCAATTGTCGGAAGGCCCAATGTAGGAAAATCTACCTTTTATAATCGTTTAATCGGAGAACGACAAGCAATCATTGATAACGTAAGTGGAGTGACACGAGACCGTATATATGGTACTTGTGAGTGGAATGGTAAGTCATTTACAGTCGTTGATACTGGAGGATTTGTTAAAAATTCAAGTGACGTTTTCGAATCTGCTATCAGATCTCAAGTACAAATTGCCATAGAAGAAGCAGCAGTTATCGTATTCATAACCGATGTAACTACCGGAATTACCGATCTTGATGAAGAAGTAGCTAATCTGCTAAGAAGAGCTAATACACCTATCATTCTTTGTGTCAATAAAGTGGATAACCACACTAGAGAAATTAGTGCGAACGAATTCTGGTCTCTAGGATTCGAAGAAACTTACTTCTTAAGCTCCATTTCAGGTTCAGGTACGGGTGAAGTATTAGACGCCATTACTGAAAAGCTGCCAGAAAATGAAGAAGAGGAAGAAAATTTAATTCCTAAGTTTGCCATCATCGGTCAGCCTAACGTAGGAAAATCATCATTGACTAATTCTCTATTAGGCGAAGAACGTAATATTGTAACAGATATCGCTGGAACAACGCGTGATTCTATCCATTCTCATTATAATAAATTTGGTAAGGAATTCTTGCTGATAGATACCGCCGGAATTCGGAAGAAGGCGAAAGTTCATGAGGATCTAGAATTTTATTCTGTAATGAGAGCTGTCGGAGCAATCGAGGAATCTGATGTATGTATTCTGATGGTGGATGCACAGACAGGAATCGAAGCGCAGGACATGAATCTACTAGGACTCGTTCACAAAAGAAGAAAAGGACTTGTGATTGTCGTGAATAAGTGGGATTTAATAGAAAATAAAGAAACAAATACTGCGAAAGAATTTACCGAGAAAATCAAGCGGAAAATTTCACCGTTTAAAGATGTTCCGATTCTTTTTGTTTCCGTATTAGAAAAGCAAAGAATATTTAAAGTAGTAGAAGCTGCACTAGAAGTAAACGAAAGTAGAAATCAGAAGATTAAAACTTCCGTACTTAACAATCTACTTTTAGATGAGATAGATAGAAATCCACCACCAGCGAATAGAGGTAGGATTATCAAAATAAAATACGTTCAGCAATTGCCGACAAAGCATCCAGCGTTTGCTTTTTTCTGTAACCACCCGAAACACATCAAAGCCAATTATAAAGGTTTTCTTGAGAATTTAATGCGTAAACATTTTGACTTTACGGGTACACCGATAAGCATCGTCTTTAAAGAAAAGTAGGGAATGAATATTATAGAAACAGGGATCGAAGGATTATTGATTCTAGAGCCAAAGGTATTTGGTGATCAAAGAGGTTATTTCTTCGAAAGTTACAATAGTCGATTGTTAAGTGAACATGGGATAGACATTCATTTCATTCAAGATAATGAAGCTTGTTCTGCTAAGCACATTTTCAGAGGATTTCACTACCAGTTGCCACCATTCGCACAGACTAAATTAGTCCGTGTAATTCGAGGATGCGTATTAGACATTGTTATCGACATTCGGCCCGAATCAAAAACATACGGTAAAGTTTATTCGATCGAATTAAGCGCTGAAAATAAGCGCCAACTTCTAGTTCCTCAGGGATTTGCCCATGGATATTTGTCTCTGGAGGATGATACCATCTTTAGTTATAAGGTCGATCAATTTTATAGTAGAGAACACGAAAATGGTATTTCTTATCTCGATACGAGCCTTGGAATCGAATGGCCTATTCCTCCTGCTGCTTTTAAGACATCAGACAAGGATAAAGTGTTACCTCCTTTCGGATCACATGTTACATATGAATAATAATTACAATATATTAATTACTGGTTGTGAAGGCCAGGTAGGGAAAGAATTTCAGAAAATAGGAGATTCGGATTTCACATTTGTAAGTCGAGAAACACTTGACATTACCGATAGCGATGCGGTTCAGGCATTCCTTCGAAATTCTAATTTCACCCATATCATTAACTGTGCTGCTTACACTGCAGTAGATAAAGCAGAAACAGAAAAGGATTTGTGTTTTCAAGTCAATGCAGAAGCCGTAAAAAATCTAGCATTGGCATGTGAAAAGTATAATGTTGTCTTAGTTCATATTTCTTCTGATTATGTCTATCATCCAAACAATGATCTGCCTATCGATGAAGCTTCAACTTGTCATCCTAAAGGAGTCTATGCTGAATCTAAATTAGCTGGAGAAAATCACATTCGTCAGATTATAAAGCGGCATATCATCCTTCGCACTTCATGGGTTTATTCAAGTTTCGGAAATAATTTTGTTAAAACCATGCTTCGCTTAGGTAAGGAGAAAGACTCCTTGAATGTTGTTAATGATCAAATAGGAAGTCCCACTTACGCCGCTGATATTGCAAGTGTAATTCTAGAAATGATTCAAAATGGAGAAAAATGGGGCACCTATAATTTCAGTAACCTAGGTTTTATATCATGGGCGGAATTCGCGAAGGAAATTTTCAAGCAACGAAAATTAGAAGTTATTGTCAATGAGATTCCTACCTCAGACTATCCTACTCCAGCAAGTCGTCCGCTTAATTCCAGGCTGATAAAATCTAAAATTACGGATAAATTTAATGTAGAATTATCATACTGGAAAACTAGTTTAAAAAAATGTCTTAAAGAATTAGACAACTGAATTGCCTAATTCAACGTTTATTATTTAACTTCATCTAATAAACTTTCTTGGGTATCAAAGTACTTTATAAATCAACGCTAACAATACTACTTTTCCTGGTTTTTCTAGGGAGTGTAAGCGCGACGCATAATCGTGCTGGGGAAATTATTTATACACAGATCAGCGACTTAACGATCAGAGCCACGATTATTACTTATACAAAAACGAGTAGTATCGATGCAGATAGAGACAGTCTTCTCCTTTTCTGGGGAGATGGAACTAGCCAGCAAGTCTATAGGAGCAATGGATTCGGTGAAGAATTACAAGGTGATATAAAGCGAAATGAATACATCGCCGACCATACCTACCCTGGCCGAGGAACCTATACCATGGGTTTTACAGACCCTAATCGGGTAGCTAATATTTTAAATGTTAACGCACCTAACTCGATAGAAATACCATTTTATGTAGAGACGACATTCACCTTTCTGAATCCTCAGTTTCAGGGATCTAATAGTTCAGTGCAGTTACTTTCAGAACCCATAGACTTTGGTTGTGTGGGTGAAAAATTTGTGCATAATCCGAATGCATTCGATGTAGATGGTGATAGTATTTCATATGAATTTGTGATTCCCCAAGAAGGTGAAGATGTGGATGTACCAAAATATAAATTTCCAGATGAAATCGTAGCTGGACCATTTAATCAGATTTCCCTCGATCCAATTACAGGAAATTTTGAATGGATATCACCACAAGTTGTAGGTGAATATAATATAGCTATACGAATCAATGAATATAGAGGCGGTGTGCTCATCGGTAGTGTTATTCGTGATATGCAAATTTTCGTATCCGACTGTGAAAATTCACCTCCTGAAATAGAGAGCATCGAAGAAATCTGCGTTGTTGCAGGTGAATTTTTAGAGATTCCAATTTCAATTAGTGATCCAGATGTAGGGCAGCAAGTGCGAGTTTCTGCAACTGGAGGTCCATTCGAAATGGAAATTTCTCCGGCAATCATCTCACTAGAAGAAGATTATGTAGACTCTCCTACTGAAGTTGTTTTCCAATGGCAAACTGAATGCGATCACATTTCAGAAACCTACTACCAGATCGTCATAAAAGCTGTCGATAACTTTTTCGTGAATCAAAATAGCGGACTGGCGGCTCTTAAGACCATTAGGATCAAAGTTGTCGGGCCAGCACCACAAAATCTTAGTACAGAAACTTTTCCAGAAGAAATTAAATTGACCTGGGATAGTCCGTATGAGTGTGAGTTTGCTGAAAACGATTATTTTCAGGGCTTTTCCGTTTGGCGAAAATTAAAAAGCACACAATTTGAAATAGATACTTGTACTCCAGGGTTAGAAGATCGTGGCTATCAAAAAATAGAGTTTATTACTAAAGAAAAAGAAGGTGATAAGTATTTTTATTTTGATGATGATGTCATGAAAGGCAATACCTATTGCTATAGAGTTCTAAGTGAATTTGCACGATTATCGTCGCAGGGATTTCCATTTAATCCTGTATCGAGTCTACCTTCTAATGAATCCTGTGGTATATTAATAAGAGATATTCCATTATTGACGGAGGTCTCTGTCGTAGAGACTGATGCCGTTAATGGAGCGATAGATGTTTCATGGATTAGACCTAAATTACCCGACCTAGATACACTTCTTTTTCCAGGACCATATACTTATCAATTATATAGAGGTCGAGGTATCAATGCTCAGGATTTCGAACTGATACCAGATGCAACATTTACCTCTACATTTTTTGATAGTGATATAGACACAAGCTATACGGACATGTCATTGAATACAAGTGCAGAACCATATTCATACAGAGTAGATTTCTTAACTGGACCACAGCAAGTATTTTATGGTTCCTCTTCAGTTGCTTCATCAGTTTTTCTAGGAGCAACGTCTAATGATAATTTAATTGATTTGATTTGGCTAGAAAATACACCATGGGAAAATTATAATTACACCATTTTCGAAGTTGATCCTAATACGGGAAGCCTTGATTCGATAACCGACGTAACCACTTTTTCATATCGAGTTCAAGGTCTTGAAAATGGAGAAGAGTTCTGTTATGTTGTCAGGAGTGAAGGCACTTATGGTATACCAGGAATTATCGATCCGCTCTATAATTTCAGTCAAGAAGTATGTGAAATTCCTAAAGACTCACTTGCGCCATGTATTCCAGATTTAATCGTCATGAATTTATGTGATGATGAAGATTTGATCGGGCCTAATGGTGAGTTTGTTAATAGACTACTATGGACAGAGCCTTCAGAAGGCTGTTTGCTAGATTCGGATTTGGAATCATTTAATATTTATTTTTCAAATGATAGTGTTGAATTCGAACTGATTGCTAATGTTTCAGGAGATGCAGAATTCACATATGATGATCTATTGGATAATTCAGTATCTGGATGTTATGCTATTACTTCTATAGATAGTTCGGGTAATGAATCAAAATTAAGTTCTATCGTCTGTTCTGCAAACTGTCCATTATATGAATTACCGAATGTGTTCACTCCGAATGGCGATAATGCGAATGACCTTTTTGTACCAAGAGATAATCGGTTTGTGTCAGAAGTAGACATGAAAATATATAATCGTTGGGGTGAATTAGTTTTTCAGACATCGGATCCAGAAATAAATTGGGACGGAACAAATTTTAAAGGAAAAGAACTTGCTGAAGGAGTTTATTATTACAAATGTGATGTAATAGAATCATCAGTGGATGGGAGTCAAGAAAGATCAATCGGAATTCTTTCAGGCTCCATAACAATCATAAGATCAAGATAAATATGTTTACAGGGATAGTAGAGCATTTAGGCGAAGTAATAGATGTAAAAGAAGAAGGAACAAATAAGCATTTTACCATAAAATCTGGGATTACCCACGAGTTACAAATTGACCAAAGTGTATCTCATAATGGCGTATGCTTAACTGTTGTAAGCATAAAAGATGAAAACTACGTGGTTACTGCAATCGATGAAACATTACAAAAGACAAATTTAGGATCACTAAAGATTGGAGATAAAGTAAACTTGGAACGATCCTTAACCTTGGATAAAAGAATAGATGGTCATATGGTCCAAGGTCACGTGGATACCACCGCAAACTGTATCAAAATGGAGGCGCAAGATGGTAGTTGGTTATACCGCTTCTCTTTGGATGAGCAGTTCTCAGAACTTATGGTCGAAAAAGGATCGATCTGTGTAAGTGGAACTAGTCTTACGATCTTTGATGTCAATAAAGGTGAATTTTCAGTCGCTATTATTCCATACACTTATGAGCATACCATTTTCCATCAGTTAAAAGAAGGGTCTGTAGTTAATATCGAATTTGATATGATGGGTAAGTACATCTTAAAATATCTAAAGAAGATGAATATATCTGGCTAGATTTCTATTACTTTTTACACAATTTGCTGCCTTGAGCCAATCACATCAATTGGTATGCCTTTGCATGATCTGGGCGTTTAATTACTCCATCGCGTTCAAAATGGCTTTATATATAAGTTTGAAATAGCTCCAAAGTACGAGTATACATTGTTAGTATCGATGCTTGAAAATTTATAGAACTGACCTTTCAGACAGAAGCTGTCTCCAACTTAGGAATTGATTAACTTTATAATTTACCGTTCCATGCTTTGTTAAAATATATATACATCTTTTTTGAAATCAAGATCAATACGCATAATAGAACAATTAGATTACTTTATTAATTTTGAATTGTGATTTATTTTTAGATATTTGTTAAAATTTAACACACAATAAGAAATAAATGCGAAAGACTTACTCCTTAGTTATCCTATTATTAACATTTTTCATCACTTCTGAGGCACTAGGCCAAGGTGTAGTTGTTAGTCCAACATCTTTGACTACCTCTGAAGATGGAAGTCCTGTTCAATATTCTGTGGTTCTTACTTCGGAGCCAGATGCAGGAGAAACAGTAACTATCACACCATCATCTACTGACGTGACAGAAGGCATAGTTTCAGGCGCTCTAATGTTTACTGATGCCACTTGGAATATCCGCCAATTTGTTACGGTAACACCTGGCTCTTCAGGAGATGGTAATGACGGAACTGTTTCTTACAATATAGGAAACAATGTTTCTACTACAAGTGGATCCTATAATGGAATAACTGCTTCTGACGTTTCGGTTGAAAATCAGAATGTGGATGGGGTTTCTGCTATTGTTTTGGATCCTTCTAGTGGAATATTAATTGAGGAAGAAGATCCTATGTCACATGTAGTAACATTTAGGACTACAAATACTCCTACAAATGATGTCGAAATTTCTCTTATAAATAATAATCCAACAGACATTCAACTATCTACTACGACCATTTCATTAAATGCAGGTAATGGATTTACTAGTTCGGTTAGCATCACACCTATAGACGATTCAGATGATGAAGGGCCCGAAACTTTCTCAATTACAACCAGTGCATCTACATCAGCAGATGCTAATTATAATGGATTACAACTATTTGATATTATTGGCGAAATTTCAGATGATGATGCAACAGTAGTTGCTCCAGTCCCAACAATGGGACAATGGGGATTAATCGTTTTATTCCTGCTGATGCTAATTTTCAGTGTCAGCATTCTACAATCAAGTAAGTCCAAATCAGCTGTTGCCTAGATACTTGGGTCTTAATTCTCGAGTTTAAAGTGATCTGCTGCAGGAATAGCCGTATTTATTTCTTTACCTATTGTTGACTTAAAATTCAACTATTAAAGTCATTTTAGATATAGCTAATATTAAAAATTAAGCACTCTATCCATCATACTTGACATAAGAAGATGCTGCACTTATTTTAATCATTTGAGATCGCTATTAAGAATCTTAGGTAATAGCTCTTTCTATAATATTAGTAAGAAAGACGGCATCTTCCGTTAAAATAATTTTCAGTTCAAAACACACCTTTCCTACCATTGACGTTGTTTAAAATTTACATTCAATTATTCATTGAACGGAGTACACGATACTTTTATCTGTTTTTAAATATTTTCATCTTACGCTTCTTCTTTTTCCAAGGCCACTTTCGTACCTACGCTTCTACCTTCTATGATGTCAATAATGGTGTTATCTCTTTTCCCGTTTGCAATAAAAGTTGGAATATTATTGGCTGCTGTTATTTGGGCATATTTCAGTTTCGATCCCATACCACCACGGCCTTTTTTATTTTCAATGTTACCATCGTCTATATAACTATTCAGATTTTCACTTGGCTTTACATTTTTCACAACGTCACTATCTTCATCTTGAGGGTGGCCGTCATAAAGACCATCTATATCTGTCAGAATGATCAATTTATCCGCATCCAGCATTTGGGCGATCAAACTTGCTAATTCATCATTATCTGAAAACATGGACATGGTAACAGAAACAGCGTCGTCTTCATTCGCAATCGGAATGACACCCTCTGATAAAAGTCCTTCGCAGCAATTTATCATGTTTTGTCGATGGATTCCAGGGCTAAAGTCTCGCTTGGTCGGCAATACTTGAGCGCATTTCATACCATACTCATGAAATATATTGTAGTATAAACGCATCATTCTAGGTTGTCCTATCGCAGAGTAAACCTGACGTCTTTGAGTTTTGTCTTTGATATCACAATTTCCTAAAACTTCCTTACCAGCGATCACCGAACCAGATGAAACAAGCACGGTAATAATGTCACGCTCATACAGTTCAGCGATCTGCCTCACTAATCTTCGCAGAACAGGACGTACAATTCTGTTATCTTTATTCGTCATTACATTGGTACCAACTTTAATGACTATCTTTTCTTTATACATTTTGCTTATCTTTTTCTTCACCTAATTCTACAGCTCTATCGAATGCCGCAAATGCCGCTTCTTTAATTAACTCTCCTACTCTATTATTATGCATAGAATCTAGTGCCGCTTGAGTGGTCCCACCCTTACTTGCAACTTTCTCCATCCATGAATTCGGTGACAGATTACTTTGATTAAATAATTCAATTGCCCCTGTAAATGTCTGACTCACTAATAGTTTCGAGACACTAGGCGAAAACCCCATCTGTAAGGCTGCTTCCATCATGCTTTGCATAAAATAAAATACATAAGCAGGTCCGCTTCCTGAAATTCCAGTAGAAGCATCTATAAAGTTTTCATCACTTACATGGATCGATCTTCCGGTGGTATCTAGCAAACTTTCGATGGTCAATAATTCTATCTTAGAAACTGCATCTGATGCAACATAAGATGTAAGCCCCTTCCCTATTTGTGCTGGTAGATTAGGCATTGCTCGAACAACTTTCGTTAAACCGGTCCATTCTTTAATGGAATCAATTTTCACACCTGCCATGATGGAAACTAAAATTTGATCATTATTGACCATCGATTTTAACCTATTGCATAAATCTTCCGCGTGATAAGGCTTCACAGCGATGAATAAGATATCTGCCTCAGGTGCACACTTCACTAAATCGCTGTATCCATCGAAGTGCTTAATCTTATCTATCTGCCTCATTTTTTCTTCGGAGGTATCTAGCACCATTATGTTTTTCTTCTTTAATAGCTTAGATTTAGACATTCCCTCAGCGTAGGTAAGTCCCATATTACCCGCGCCAATTACAAGTACTTTCATATTATTTTTTTGTTTTTATTTTTCCCTTATTGCCCTAAATTGAGCAACAATAGAACACATTAGTCATTATTGATTATGTTGTAATTCTACTCTACTGAGCAATAGCGAAATTCTTAATCATTCGAATTTATCTCATAAGTCTTTTTTTAATACCAATTCAGCATTAATCAAAACATACTATTTCTTTACTTCTTTCATATTCATTAAAATTTGCTCACATGATATCCGGTTGATTGATTAAAAAGCATTCTGAATAATGGCCTTTTTTGCATTTAAATCAATCAAAAAGTACATTCCAAGATGTATGTACTGATGAGCTTTGAGAGCGATAGATCTTGATCAGATGGTATCGCGATGACTGTAATCCAGACTTAGAAAATTCTAACGGTTACAGAATGTTTATTCTTTAAAAGTTAAAACAACGATAAAGAAAAACAACATCTCAGGAAGAAATCAGTTAAGTTTTCTCCCTTGCATTTTTGCATATATGTGCAATATTACTAATATAATTAGCAATTTCCTTTATTACTACACGAATACTAGTTAAAAAGTTCAGGTGGGCAACTAAGAATACATTTCATCTTTATTTTTGGAGGTGAATATGATGCTTTCTGAATATTCTAGAATCCAGGTTGATGGTTTATTTGTCGCTCAAGAGGTCATAAAAGACGTTTGAAAAAACCGACAACTCTGTAAATAAGTCAACTAAATATTGAAATTTTTAATATAATTTATTAGCTTTATTGTACTAAATACCTAATTTTTTAACCTAATTAACCTAAATAAACCCTTACACTAAACCTTAACTAATTTCAATTTAACCCAAGTCCGTTCATTTATAATAATTTATTCTTTCAGGTTCATGTAAGAGTTTAGGTATAAACTCTATCTTATGAAAAGTTTATCTAAAATTACTCAGCGTTTTTTTATTCCTTTATTTTTCTTTTTTTTAATGTTCAATTTTGCTTTTAGTCAAGGGAATCCTCCTTGTTTAGATCCGGATGCAACCGTTGCAGGTGAATGTGGTGTCTCATTTGACTTATGCATTGATTATCAAGCACTACCTCAATCAGGGATTGTGGATATTGACGTAACTTCGAATGACATTCTCGGCTTATTCAACTCTTGCGATCTTGAGCTTATTTCAGACAATCCTGAATACATGGCAGAGCATGGTGTTGTTACTAAAATTAATGACAACGGGAATTGCAAATTCAGATATGCATTAACCGACCTTAACTATGTTGGAACGGATACATTTTCTTACCTTCTAAACTACATTAATCCTTGTGAACCATTGCCAACAGATTGTAATGGACAAGGTAAAATTTGGACAATGACTTCTAATTACTATGGTCCAGATAATGCGGCTGTAATTGTTAAAGCGAAACAAGGTCCTAATCTTGTTCCAGTTGATACCGTATTTAATTTAATGTATGGGACCTCATTTTTTGTGGATGGTACACATTTAGGGCCGAATCAAACTGAATGGGCTTTTGGATTCTATGGAAATGGAGACTTAAATAGTCCAATTTTCGAATATGCAAGAGTTCATACTTCATGCTCCGTTTGGATTTTTGGTCAAGATTTTGGGATTTTCCGGCCAATAAGTGGCTGCATTGCATCTAAAAATGATAAATCTGATTGCGTCATTTATGAAAATAAAGAAGCATACCAAAATACAGGTAAGAGAGCAGAACAGGTAAACCAGTTCACAGTTGATACAACAGATGTAATTGTTTATATACTTCCATTCGGAAACTTACCAATTGATTTCACTTATATGTGGGGAAGAGCGCAAGAAACCAATAATCTTATCGCTTGGGAAATTGCTACTGTAATTAATGAGGAATATATGTTTTTGCAATATTCAAATGATGGAATCAACTGGGAAAATCTTACTAAGTACAGAGATTTGAAAGCAGGTAACTTTGATTTCCTTCATGAAAACATAGAAAGTGCAACTACTTATTATCGATTCAAAATGATTTCTACAGAAGGAGGTGAATCTTTTAGTCGTTCTATAAATGTTCACAATAAGAATATGAAGACTAAAGATGTAGATATCTACCCTAATCCAACTGCTGATGTCATTCATTTTGCTTCTGAAGAAAAAATAGAATATATAGAAATTTATGATTTATCAGGACGGTTGATCTCGCTTAAAAATATCGGAGCAAATTCTGTACAATTGTCTAAAAGTGAATTAGAAGTATCAGGTGGTATTTTTATTGCAGCTGTTTATCTGGAAAATAACTTTAAAGTTCTTAGAAAAGTTACTTTTCTATAAGCTAAACCAAATTAAACGGAATCTTTTTCTATAATTGATTGTGGACTGTAACTGAAAAAGCTGAACAATAAAACATTGTTCAGCTTTTTTCATGTATGCGAATACCTTGCTTAGATTAAAATGTAATTTGTAATAATTAGGGTGCTAACTTAATTCCTGAATACATTCTACTTCCAATTTTCAACGTCTAATAAGTGTCAAGAACTTAATCAATAAAATTCAGAGTAATAGACTCTGAATATGCTATCATGCTGAAAAAAAATGGCAATAAACAACATTGTTAAACTCCCCATTAAGCAATGAACCCAGTAAATGACAGTCTACAGTTATTTTTATTTAATAATTACAGATTCATTGATTAATACTTCTCTCCCTTTAACAATCTGAATGAAATAAAAGCCAGGGGTAAAATTCGCAACATTCAGTTTTGCTATCGAATTATGATCAGAAGAGTTTATTTCAGTTTTCTGGCCTAAGGCATTCACTAAGTATATAGAAATATCAAATCTGTCTAAATCTGTAATATCAATATATAAAATGTCAGATGTTGGGTTAGGATAAACAGAGAAGTCCTTTACAGAGTTGTTTCTTGTCAAGCTGACAATTTCTGAAAATTCTACGTGACCATTATAATCTACCATTTTAAGTCTATAATAAGTGATTTTTCCAGATTCAAGAGAACGATCTCTAAATTCATTCTGTTCACTTCCCCCATTCACTATCCCAATATTTTTCCAAGAACTTTTAGTCAGACTTTTCTGTACTTCATAGTGACTAAATCCAACCTCTGCATAACTTTCCCAATTTAGTAATCCATCTCCATTTTCTAATCTTGCTCTAAAAGAGATCAGCTCTACAGGAACTACTGCTAATGGTTCTGAATAAGTCAAGCAAATTCCAGAAATCAACGGTTCTAAAACACTATTAGCCGATTTCTGAAAATCAAGGTTAAGTGTATCATCTTCCACATTAATAAAAAGTGTATCAATAAAAGCCGTCCTAGAAACTACTGCCTCTGAGAGGATATCGAATTCAGAACGTAAAAGTTGTCCCTCACCACGGATATCCATCAATCTGCTATCTGTATTGTCTTTAATTTCAGAATAGAATAATTGAGTCTGGTATCTACCATTAGGCAAAGCTATATCGTATTGAAATTCACCTTCTCTTGCGGTTTGGAAGAGTTCATCATCCTCTGTATTTTCAATTTCCTGCAATTGGACAACACCTGATCCACCTTTAAAACTTCCATCCGAAACGAAAAATGTACTGTCTAAGGTTCGATAGAAAGAACCATTAGAATTGAAACAAATCCCCATTGTGGAGAGTATTGCGGGAGACGTTTTGTTCAAAGAAGCAAATCCACCACTTTGAGCGACTTCCGAAGACTTTCCTTCTTCATCATGATCAATGGTAAATCCAGAGTTCTCAATAAAACTTTTAGATCTTACTCTTATTTTTAGCAAATCAGCATCCTGACTTATTGGTTGTGATGTTAATATTCCAGCAGCAAATCTAATTCTACCACCAAGTGTATCATTCAACAATTCAAATTGAAATCCATAAATATCTTCCACCTCGATGATTTCAAAAGCAGAAGTGTCAAAATCTATATATACTTCTACTCCATCTACTGCATTATCACCTCCATGTAGATCTAATTTCAATATCAGATCAGTAGTATCACCTACATTCATCATCAAGGTATCTGGGCTTAAAATTAAATCCGAAGTCAAGTCTCCTTGTGTAAATGATATTTGCTGACTTATAATGAATACAAAACAAGTAGCAATGATTTGAAAAAATGTTCTCATGTTATTCATATTTAGCAATTTTATAAACCTTGACTTATACAATGATTAGGAGTTATTCTTAGCTCTGTACCTGGATCCAATTCTAAGGATTCAGGAATTTGCGCATTTTGACAATGCAAAACAGCAGTATTTAGTATTTCTAAATTATTAGACATAATGATGCTTGTCCCTGCAGAAAAAACACCATCAATTATTGGTGAATGCGCTAATATTCTTATCTCTGGGCATTCTTCTATAATCTGAATAGACAATGATGTAGATTGGTCAAGTATACCGAAACCGTCTGCAGCAACTTCACATTGTCTTGGAGAAACTCTATCAAAATCAAAATTAAAGGTAGAAGGAAGTGCGCTGGACTTAACTTTAACTTTTATTTTTAGAAGTGTCAAAGATGAACTAGGTGCGTTTTGCAAATTACCTCCTGAATAAGCGACGATACCAGCCAAATCATCCACCTGATTATTTAAATCTAAAGCCCAATCGAAGACTTCTTGAACTTCTAATATTTCAAGACTTAAAGGATCGAAATTCATATATATATCTACCCCATCTACTTCTGTATTATCAGGATTGTCCATCATAATATAAAATGAAGATTCCTCATTTGGCGCTAATACCATATTAGCAGGTATTGTATATAAATTCACCAAACCTTGACCATAACATAGTCTAGGCAAGTACAAGCCTACTAATATAACAAGGCGAATAAGCTTAGAAATTTTGTTTGGTTTTAGTAAATTCATACTATTTAGCTTTAGTCTTAATGGACTTTGATTTAAAGGCATTATTACCCACCACCATCACATTAGTAGAAGATGCTTTTTTCATTCTAAATGATACGATAACTATATCCTCTATTTCATTTCCTGACAGTGCTTTCGTCATCTCGAAAGTGATAACCCCATTTTTACTATCTACAATATCACTGATGCCATCGGAAATTAATTGATTATAGGTTATATCAATAACCTCAAGAATTTCTTCATTGAAAACAAGATGAAACTGAGATGCTGTATTCACAATATTGACTTCGTCTACACTTACCGATACATCTATTATGTCATCTACTGTTGGGTTATGATCACTGAGTGCAACTGAAAATTCAGCATCAGCCATACTTAAACTAGTCTGATCGTCATTTTTAGTTTTCCCTGATACACCTGAGATTCCAGCACCGATCATTCCATATCCATTAGCGAATAAAGAAAAATCAATAATATCAACTGAGTTGTTGAAATTAAAATCTGCTTGGCTACTATAACCAGGATCTCCTGATACCAAACCGTATGAATTAGCGTATCCTGAGAAATCGATAATATCTACGTCGTTATCGTCTTGAAAATCACCTGATACCATCCCACCAAAATCAATCGAATTTGAACCAGGATTAAGTGTTCCATTAACTAGTACTGCTAGTGTCTTAGAATTTTTAACCCAAAAATCATAATTCCCAGGAAGTATACCAGGAATTAAAAATTCACCACTGGAGTTTGTTGTTACTTGATAGGAGTTAATTAAACTGCTTCCTTGATACAAACTTATTGTTGCGTCAAAAGATTGCGAGAGTGCATTTATCACAGTAACCGTTCCAGTCAAGTCAGATAAGACTGGATCATCAACATATAGGAGCAAAATTGGATCTGAAGTACTACTGACTGCTGTATTAACTGCATAGGGTTGATCAGACTGAACAGCCATAAAATAATTTAGACCTCCATCTGGTTCTCCTCCTGTACCAGCAGTTAATAATAAAGGCACAATTATAGTTGCTTTTCCTTGACTGTCGAATTGACCATTATAAACTACTTTATCAACTAATTCATTCGCATAAAAAGTTGGATCAGGAACATTGTATGGTGGAGCTCCTGAAGCAATATGTAACCTTGCATCAATCTGCAACAAAGAGTAATATGCATTGGCTTGACCACAAATGATAATTTCTTGAGACGCATTATAGGCTGTTGATGGATTAGTGATAGTTCCAGAAGCTTGAAGTGTTGGCGCTGGTAAATTACTAGGGCCAATGACTTGTGCACCTCCAAAACTTCCATCTTCATACAAATTAGAAACGATCGTATATCCATTTTCAAATTCAACCGTTATTGTCGCACCTACAAGTTCAAGTCCTGAGACCGCGCCAGCAAATCCAGCTCCAGGAACACCTTGAATACTATTCGGATCTATATCAACGGAAAAACTAAAGTTTTCTGCTGGATTAAAATCTGTAAAATCCATTGTTACAATATCAAATCCACCTTCTCGAGGAGCTAGGAAAGGATCAATACATGGATCTGCCAAAGGAGTTAGCCCAACGGTTGTAGCCTTTGTAGGGTCTGGATTAAAGCACTGAGCAGTTGCATCTCCACCTGCACCAACTGGATCAAAAACCATATCTGGTAAAATTGCAGTACTTAAATCTATTGTGAATTTGGTTATTCTAACTGAGCCTGTTGATTGGTTCGTAATCTGAAATTTATCCGTTGAACCATAAGTTGTTCCACCGATCGGTGTTCCTGGTGTAATTTCAAATAACACTTGAGGAATTCCATCTAAAGCACTAACATTAACAGTTCTAACTACTTCATCAGCTTCATTACCTTCAGCATCTTCAACATTGTAAGTAATAGCATACGAACCTGCTGTATTCATATCTAGAGCTGAATCATCTATGATAATATTAGCCGAAATATCACCGTCAAAATCATCTGTTGCATTAGCTCCTGCTTCTATATAAGTATCTCCTATCTGAAGTTCTAATGGATTATCGCCTAACAGCGTGATAACAGGAATAGTATTATCCACCACATCAAAGGTAACGGTATCTGAAGCTTCCGCATTACTAAACTGATTATGAAATTGATCTGCAGCAAACACTACGACCGTATTACTTCCTGAAGTGATTCCATTTCCAGGAATATTGACCGATAACGAACCACTATTCTCATCAAAAACAAAGCTGGTTTGAAATGGATCACTGGCCGTTGAAATTCGCTTATCCTCATCCAGATCATTAATATCATTAGGGTTCAAATAAAAGTGATAATGCTCGACATTATCAGGAATTACACCCACAGGATTAATCTCGAATGTCACTGTTCTTGAGTTTAATATAGCACCATCTAATGGCTGGAGCAAACTAATTTCTGGAGCAGAAACATTCAGGGTTATCGTTTCTGTTACCATATTATTATCCGTATCCGTAATTGTTGCTGTAACTATTGTTGTTCCTGGTCTAACCAATAATAGATCAACGGTATTTCCTATTCCTGAAACAGGGGCGAATAGTTCACCTGTATCATCCGTCGTCCAAGCAATCATGTGGGAAATATCTCCATCTTCATTATCCGATGCAGTTGCCGTTAAGCTAAATGAACTTCCTCTTGTAACATTGCTACCATCAATTGGGCTATCAATTGTTAAAACAGGAGGCGTATTAGTATTAGAAATGATCAAGTTAATACTTGCTTCTCCAACTAGGCCACCTGCATCAGTTACTGAAGCTGTAATTACGTGAGCTCCTAGTGATAACCCTGCAAAATCAAAAGTGCCGCCTGTTCCTATTACTCCTTCTATATCCGAAGTCCACAAAAGGTTTGATGTAATTGTATTATCATCGTCCTCCACGTCCGTTACCGAACCTGTAAAGGTCAGCAAAGAATTAATAATTTCAGTTCCATTATCACTTGGGCTGCTAATCGATACGACTGGAGCATTATTCGCTGGTCCACTAACAAAGCAAATGTCGATTCCTTTTAACGATGGATTCTGATTCACTTGTAATAGATCAATATTTAAAATACCATCCGTAACCGTTACGGAATATGTTTCAACCTTTGCAATAAAAGCTCCTCCAGCTACAACGGAAGGTCGATAATCATCTGCGACTAAATTTCCTTCTATTACAATATCGAATATCCTATTATTAGCCGCTGTACTATTTTCATTTGCCCAATTCTCATTAAATAACAAGCGAACTTCGTAAGTTCCATTTGCTGGAAATGACCAATTTTGATCACCTTCCTGATATCTTTCCGTCTTAAAAATATCATCTGGATAGCCAGTATTATTTAAGAAAGCACTATTGCTGCCATAAGTATTGTCGCCATTAGAAATATCAAAATAAGGTGACGGTGTTCCAGTTACAGCTGTCCCTCCCGTAGCACTAGTCGCTTGGTCTTCTTCAAAAGTACCATTAGCACCAAATCCTGTAGGTCCACCACAATTCACTCTAAATCCACCAAGCGAATTAGCACAACTAGGTTCAGGTATAGCCGAAACATTAACTGTTCTGCTTACTTGAATTGCTGCATTTAAAGCAGCATCGGATACATTATAAGTTACCATATATGAACCAATTGTATTCATATCAAGAGCTGAAATATCTATGACAATATTTCCTGAAATATCACCATCTATATTGTCTAAAGCGGTGGCTCCTGGTTCTACATAAGTTTCACCTACTATAAAGTCTAAAGGATTATCTCCAAGAAGCGTAATAACTGGTGCTTCAGAATCAGCTGGATCTGTCACATTCACTGTTCTTATTACTTGGTCTGCAGGAACTCCATTACTATCATTTACATCATAGGTAATAAAGAAAGTACCAACACTACTGGTGTTCACAACATCACCACCAATTACTATATTACTTGGATCAATAACTCCGTCTTCATCATCAAAAGCTGTAGCTTCTGGTTCTGTGTAAGTATCACCCACTTCAATATTCATTGGGTTATCACCATTTAAAGTAATCACTGGTTTCATATTTTCAATAACCGTAAAGTCGAAGGTCGTACTTCCAACATCTTGTCCATCAAAAGCTAATACAGTTACTGAATATGTGCCTACATCAGGTAGCGTGGTAGGAAAAAGTAGATGAAATTCTGATGCACTAATTTGATTTATAGAATAACTAGCTTCTGGAACAGCTGTTCCAGACTCAACAATCTCTACAATCAATTCGGTGACGGGTTCGCTTACAATTAAGGCAGCTTCTGCATTGTCACCTGCAGTCACTTGAAAATTAGTGACTGGTGTTAGTATAGGCGCAGTATTTACTGAACCATCATCTGCCCTTATGCAGATCGCAGACAATTTTGCATTATCTACTGATTTTGTGGTTTCTATCGTTAAGAATCCGTCAGAAACATTGACCACAAAAGATTTTACAAGCCCCGTTGTCGGTGAAAGTACTCCACCTTGTTCAGGATTAAGAAGATCAAGGTCATCAAGCACAGTAGTTCCTTCTACTTCCACATCAAAAATTCTCTTTCCAGGCACTGCGTTCGAAGCAGCATTTAAAACTCCTTGATATATTTCTGCGATATATAAATCTACGATATAAGATCCATTAGGAACATTAAAATCATATGTATAATCACCATATCTCTCCGTTCTAAAAAGTTCATCATCAGTGGTATTAGCGAAATCAATCCCCGCAAGTGTTGTTGCAGCAGCAGAGCCTAAATTTGGATATGGAGTTCCTGCACTTGATCCAAAGTCAGCACTAAAATCAATTCCTCCTGTACTGAGGGCTGGACCTCCACAATTCACATAGAAAGCATCGAATTCAAATGTCGCTGCAATTGTTGCATTAGCGTTCACATTCATAAAATCATAAGAACTAACACTCCCTACTGAAATTCCATCAACTAATACATCGGCAATTTTAAATCCGAAATCTGGCGTAATCGTGTAAGACTGACTTCCATTTTCTAGAACAGTTGTAACTCCGATCGGATCAATGTTACCGTTCGGACCAGCTGAAGACATGATGTCGTAGGTTACACCTGAGGTAGCTTTGAAAGTAACATCTATTGTATGATCACCCGTTACGTTAAAAAAGGTGTATTGGGTGTTATTTGAGACTAAATTTCCATCTATCGTTAATTCATCAATTTCAAAACCTAGATCAGGTGTAATATCAAATATAGCATCATCTCCTTCCTCAACCTCAATGTTTCCAATAGGAGAAATTGCACCATTCGCACCTGCTGTAGCAGTTATGGTATGAATTTTCATGAAACTGAAATAATCTACATTCACTCCTCCATCAAAGTCAAGCCGGATGGTCTGAATTCCACCTGATGCAAAATTAACATCAACTGTAAAATCCAAAAAATTTGTCCAATCTGTTTTAGGAACATCAATACTTCCTATTTCACTAAACCCTCCACCATTTTCTTCCGAAAGGCTAATATTAGTTGACGAACCGTTGGTGCCACTTCCATTAGCAGCATTAATGCTAAATTGATATGTGCCAGCTGGTACATTAACTAAATATTCCACGTACTCTCCTGCTCCTATATATCCAATATTTTGTTCTGTATTTGATTCGATGGCTACAGAATAACCAGCTCCTGGATTACTACTTCCATACCACGGAAGGGGCTCACTGAAGGTATTAGCTTGCACTGTACCTGGCAGATCTGCTGCTACATCGATATCAAATACTTCTATTACTTCTGGATTAGCACCATCATTTGCTGTGACTACTGCTTGATATGCTTTCGCATCACCAAGATTTGTAGTCCAACTTAGGGTATAGCTTCCACCAGTATTATCCGTAAAAGTATAGTTAGAAGGATTAATCGCCGTTCCAAAAGAAGGGTTTCCAGATCCATTAGATATATCATAAATCTTAATGGTCGCTGATGGGTTCATGTCATCATTTACCTGAATATTAACAGTCGCTGTCCCTGTTTCAGCTATCTCAATGTCTGAAATTGGATCTATTGAAGGCGGGTTATCGATTGTTGGTACTACTACCCATTGAAAAGTTGTAGTCCCGCTTTCCATCGGACTTCCATCGTCTGTTGCAGTGATCACAACAGTAAATGGTGAAGAAGCAGATGCGTTAGCATCAATTGTTCCTGTTATTTCTCCACTTATGCCATTAATGCTAAGACCTGTAGGAAGTGTCCCGCCATCACTATAAGTAATATTATGGTTTTCAATATCATTAGCAACTGCAAACAGTCCTGAAATAACATCTTCATTTGCATTTGTTTGTTCTGTAATTTCTTCGATTGTTGGCGCTTGATTAGGCAGCAATTCTACTGTGAAATTATCAATATTAAAAAAGTAATTGCCTGACCCTGTCCAATCAAATCTTACAACTTGTTGTCCTGCAGATAAAAAAACAGAAGCTTTTTTCGAAACAAATGTTGTCCAACCTCCTGTAGGTTCTATATCAGCAAATACCTCTTCTCCATTTATATCAAAACCATAGGTCACGGGACCGGAACCTTTGGAAATCTGAAAATCAAATTCATATGCACCATCTTGAGGAATATCCAATAAATATTCTACAAAGTCTCCAGCAGTAGTAAAACCAATATTAGTGAATCCCAAAGGATCAATTTCTACTCCTATACCATTATTCCCTGAACCAGAATTTACTGGTCCTTGATTAAAAAAAGACTCTGCTTCAATTAAGGTTTTTCCAGTTGCGGCAATGATTTTATACGAAGCAACAACTGTAATCTCGAACGTCTCTGTAACCGAACCAACATTATCAGTTGCAGTTACGGTAACAGTATAAGATCCAGTTCCTGATGCATCCATACCACCTGCTCCGAAAGGAGCAAGAATTGTCAAATCAGCATCATAATTATTAGCATCAGACAAAACGATATTTTCGCTAATGAAATCATCAGCAGTCTTTGGAAATGGATCCACTTGCTTCCCTGAATTCGATGAATTAAGGGTTTGTGTTTCATTCGAGACCGAAGTGATCACTACACTCACAAGTGTCCCTGAACTACTAACGTCTATTGCTCCTAGCAGATCTATACTCGTTTCCTCATTAACTGTAATATCACTAATAGAAGCAATGGTTGGCTGAGCATAAAGGTCAGCAATCGTAAGGAAGGTGAGCATACAAATAATTGAAAACTGAGCAATCATTCTTTGGAAGCTACTGGTAATATTGGGTATTATATTTCTCATTTTAAATTGGGTAAGGGTTTAAAAAGGATATTAGGTATAGTCTCTCTTTAGTTTTTCACAATTTTGAATCTTTTTTGATATCCTGTTGATGAACTGGTAATACTTATGTAGTAAATACCATCCACCATATCTGTGTTATTAAATTCCAGCATCTGTTTTTGTAGATTGCTTACATGAAATTGATCATTTCTTTCCCATATTCTTCCTAGGTTATCGATGATTTCAATTGTAATTTGCTCAGAGGGTTCGAATCCTTCTAATTCCAGCCAAAATTTTTGTCTAAACGGATTAGGATATATATTCACCTTTCTTTCACTGTAGGTCTCCCTACTTTCAATTCTAAAATTATCCTCAAATCCTTTAAAGACAGAATGCCCTACACTAGATACTTCTGTTTTGTTGTTACTTTCAGAACTGTAAAAAACACCTCCACTAAATTCACGTTTTGTGACTATTTCAATCTCAGCAAGAAGAAAATCTTCTGAAGAATGTATTTGATCTAAACTACCAGTCGCGAAGTATAGCTTCCCATTATTATTGTCAAGATCTTCTTTGATAACAAAAGGCAAATTTTCTGAAAAGATTACATCAACAACCTCTATGTTCTTCACATCAAAAGCCAAGTCAAGTTCAACTCCATCTACTGCTATATCGGCTGTACTCACATAAATTGGAACTTTGATATGCTCTCCTGGTGCTGTGTAGACTAATTTGTTTTCTGTTGCAATTTCAACATCTCTAGATAGATGCACGTCATCTTCGACTATTTCATTTAGAACGGCAAGTGGTGGTACATCTCCATCTTCTAGGTAATTACTACTTAGCAATCCAAAATCAAGGATCGTAATTTCATTATCTTCATTAAAATCTGCTCGGCCATCATAACCAAGGTCACCTTCAATCTTTGTAAACGTGCTACTCAAAATTGAAAAATCCAAAATTTCTATTCTATTATTATTATTTGCATCTCCTTCACTTAAAGCTGTCAAGAAATCGTGCACCGTATTAGGTGGAGTAATTTCTACCCCTTGAAACATTTTCTGAAGGGTATGCCCATTTTTAATGGCAATATCGAAAATACCTACTGGTACTTCACTTACTGAAAATTCAGCACTATTATTTGTCAAAATAGAGCTGGCAGAGAATACTTCTATTTCAGTTCCTTGCTCATATAATTTAATGGATAGCGGAACAGAAAACGCAGGGTCAGGTTGAGCAACTGCGCCTCTTTCTAAATTTACACTTCCTGATAACACTGCAATATTTTCTATGACAACTTGTCCTCCACTAACTGCATCTAATACTGGATTTCCAGCTAGTCCTATAACATTGGATCTCATCGGATTATTCATGGTAAAAGTCAGTGACGTACCTGCGGTTGGAACCAAAGCATAAAATTTCAAATAACACAACACAAAGTTTCCAGAAGGAGAAGATGTAAGATCACTATCTAGATCAATTGCGCTAAAACTTATCTGTCCAGGGACATCAATTTTCTGATAAAACTCATCTAGAACTCCTCCCTCAATTACCTCAACGATTTGAAGAAAAGCTGGATCGTAATCAATATTAATCTCTGCAGCATCCACTTCTTGGCTTCCGGTATTTAACATCACAGGAACTTGGAATTCTGTCAGAACAGCAGCTTCAGAAATTGCAGGTACATAAAGGCTTACATTATCTACTTGAATAAAGAGATCCTGTCCATCACAATCTTGATCAATATTGTCATTAGGAATTTCTGGAGCTCCTGGATAAATGGTAGGGTTATTTGGCTGACAATCACAAGCGTCACCATAATCATCTGTGTCACTATTTAGCTGATCAATATTAACCACAGTAGGACAATTATCAACATCTCCACAAATGCCATCTCCATCGATATCATTATCTGGATCATTAGGACAAGTATCCATATCATCACATATTCCATCGCCATCTGAGTCTCCAGTCAAATCATTTCCGCTGCATATATCACAATCTAATCCAATACCATCGCCATCAATATCTGGAGAAAATACAAGAGGATTAGGATCATCGCCATCAAGGCACCCATCATTATCATCGTCATCATCATTACAATCAAATATTAAATCACCATCACTATCAATATCTACCACTCCACATCCACATTCACCTGCTAGAATTTTATTTGGATCATTTGGACATTCATCATTACAGTCAGGGGTAGAATCATTATCACTGTCAATATCCTCCTCCCCACATCCACAGATTCCAGGAGCCGTCTTGTTAGGATCTAAAGGACATAAATCACTAAGATCACAAATTCCATCTCCATCCATATCTGTACCATCATTAGTAGTATTGTTATCCGCAAGTGGTCCAAAACCATCAGTGCCTATAGCACAATCATCACATCCATCACCATCTAGATCTTGACAAATATTAGGATTAAGGGGATCTAAATCGTCTATATCTAATACACCATCATTATCATCATCATCGTCACAATAATTTCCGATCAGGTCTCCATCTGTATCTGGAGAAGCGACAAAAATATCATCGTCATTGTTATCATCACATCCATCGCCATCTGTATCAAGATCTCCTGAATCACAAATCCCATCGCCATCTGTATCTGTTCCATCATTTGCTATATCAAAGTCTGGGAGTGGACCGAAATCATCTGTTCCAACTGAACAATCATCACATCCATCGCCATCTAAATCTTGACAAATATTGGGATTTAATGGATCTGAATCATTTACATCTAATACTCCATCATTATCGTCATCATCATCTCCAGAATCACAGAGTCCATCACCATCCGTATCTGTTCCATCATTCGCTACATCATTATTGGCTAGCGGTCCAAAGCCATCTCCTCCTCCTGAACAATCATCACATCCATCTCCATCTAAATCTTGACATACATTTGGATTTAATGGATTTGTATCATTTACATCTAATACTCCATCATTATCGTCATCATCATCTCCAAAATCACAAATTCCATCACCATCCGTATCTGTTCCATCATTCGCTACATCATTATTGGCTAGCGGTCCAAAGCCATCTCCTCCTCCTGAACAATCATCACATCCATCGCCATCTAAATCTTGACATACATTTGGATCTAATGGATCTGTATCATTTACATCTAATACTCCATCATTATCGTCATCATCATCTCCAAAATCACAAATTCCATCGCCATCCGTATCTGTTCCATCATTTGCAACATCATTATTAGCTAGCGGTCCAAAGCCATCTCCTCCTCCTGAACAATCATCACATCCATCGCCATCTAAATCTTGACATACATTTGGATTTAATGGATCTGTATCATTTACATCTAACACTCCATCATTATCGTCATCATCATCGCAGACATCACCAACTAAATCCCCATCGGTATCTAGTTGGTCTGTATTAGCAATGCTAGGGCAATTATCAACATCATCATTCACACCGTCACCATCCGTATCATTCACTTCTACTACGAATGTTGCCCCAAAGGCATCTGTCCCAGGATCATCAAGAACATTCTGAGTGTTACTAACTACTTGCGTTTCCGATCCATTTGCAAAAGAAAAAGCTATATCTGTTGAATTTGATAAGGCAGTCGCTTCAAATTCTATAGAGAAAATTTTAAAAGTATTCATCGGAAAGGGAGGAAGAGCTCCTGCGGCATAATTGATTATACCATTTATATTATCAACAATTATAGGATCAGTTAATACAATATTCAATTCACTATTATCTATCGTCTGCCCCACCACTTGAAGCACTGCAGGATCAAAAGTTAGGTATACTTCCGCTGCATCTATACTTGCAGTACCAGCAATAATGTTAACATCAACAGAAAATTGTTCATTTAATCCAACTGACGTAGTCCCTACAGGAATAACAGCAATATCCACATCTATAGGATTAACAGTTATGCTTAATGGATTCGTATTATTGGGATTTTCATCAATAAAATTTGTCGCTTCAGAAGTAACTGAAGTTGTGGTCACTTCATTCCCTGTTAAGTTAAACCCAATCTCACTGCTAACAGCGGCGGAAAGTGCTTTGAAGGTTATTTGCATCACTTCAGCAGATCCAGAAACTGGAGTAAAGTTTCCTCTCGCATGAATTACACTTCCATTAATATTATCGACAGTGGGTCCAGTAAAAGCTGTCCCAAAAGAAGTTGCAATTGGTGTAACATTAACAACTTCGAAAACTGCCGGATCGAAACTTACATTGGCCTTGACACCAGTTACTCCTGTTCCATCAGTTTCTACAGAAACGATGGCAACAAATGTATCGTCTATATCAATAGTAGAAGCTGTAGAGTTAATATCAATCGTTACGGCTTGCGCACTAGAATTCACACTAAAGCAAAGTATAAAAAGCAGAAAACTTATAAATAGGGAGATGTTTATTCTTGGTTTTAAAGCAGTCATATTATTAGGTATTTTAGGTTAGTTTTTTTTGGGTTATTCCACTATAAATTTCTTATTGTAATTGGACTCAGAATTTTTCGCCCTAACAAAATATATTCCCGGTGGGAAGCTTCTTACTTTAATCATTTTGGAATGACCAGCTTGAATCTGATCTATCATCAAAATTTGTCCTTGACTATTGTACAATTCTAGGGTGTATTCTTCATGATCATAAACTTTACCGATTGAAACGGTGACTATATCGGAAGCTGGATTCGGATATACTTTTAACTCAGGTACTGGAGCAATTATCGTTGCAATGTGTTCATTATCATTTCTGCTCAAAATAAAACCGCCTGAAGTAGCTTCTGAAACATCATCAATTTTAATTTTGAATTGGCCAGGCTGAACAGCTCTGAATCTTATTTTACCTAGATCTATATCTCCAGTTGGAACATTAGAAATACTACCAAGACTAATCCTAATAAAACCTTCTTGCTCATTGATCTCTTTTTTTAATACAATTCCGAAGTCAATCTCATCTAAATTTACATCTACTACTTCCACCGTTTTAGGACTATATTTCAGAAGTAAATCTGAACCATCTACTGCAAGTTCTTCTGCTAGTAATGTAAGCGTTACACTAAATTCATCCTGAATATTTATTTTATTAGCAGCTGAAAGAATATAATTAACCTGATCCTCTGGCGCTTCTCGTAACTTAACCTCATTTGTTCTTACTTGTACAGAACCAACTGCCATAGGCGGTACACAAATATCGTCTCCGCTGTTTTCAAAATTGGAAGCTAAGAGTGAAAAATCACCGATAGTCACTCCTCCACTCCCATTAAAATCAGCGTTAGGATTATATCCAGCATCTCCACTAATTTTATCAAAAGATGAAGCTAGAATCGAGAAATCTGTAATGGTAACTGCTCCACTATTGTTTGCATCTCCAGCGCGCAACTCATTTGCAGACAGAACATTAAAGACCAAAGAATTTGCTCCTGCTGACAATTTTACTCCAGCTTCTGCCTTAGATAGATAAGTATTATACGATACAAGTACATCATAATTGCCAACTGGGGTATTTAAGATTGTCATTGTTCCACTAGCATTTGCTGTGAAATAATCATCTAGAACAGACTGACCATTAGATGGGTCGCAAATTTGAACATGATATGTTCCTGAATGATCTGTTCTTCCTTGAAGTTCGCAAGTAATTTCTAAGGAATTAGAGCCTGCTTCGAATACATTCCAATCAAAAACCACTTGAGTAGAAGCTGAAGGGTTACAACCATCTGTAACAATTACAGTTACAGAATATGGGCTTCCATCTGCTGCTCCAGGCGCACTCTTTGTGGATGGTGCTCCATTTAAAGTCCCTGTCGGTACACCAGTCGAAACATCATCAATATGAAGGAGAGCAAATCGATCAATTTTATGACCGGCAGATCTTTCTGACATTTGAATGGTATATGTTCCAGCGTTAGGAAAGTAAGCGTACACAGGGAATCCATTATTATCTATCGTTTTCGCATCCCATTTATTTCCACCACTACCACTTCGATAAATCTTGAAAAAACCACTATTCCCTGGATTTTCACTGCCATGATCAGGGCGTCCTTGTCCATTACCTTTAGGATAGTAGATCGTTTTCGTTGATGTTCCACCCGATAGAATATTTTCAAATTCGGTCGTACTTGATAATCCTCCACCTTGGACAGTGAAGAAATGAACATCAGGCGTATTTGCTACTTTAAACCATGTGTCATTCTCTTCGGTAGCGATGGTTCCTGTAAATTCACTTTTCATGTGTAACCTATAAACCCCAGGTGTTGAAATATTCAAATCATAATCGATCGTCTGCCCATTGGTATTTCCGAAGTGATCTGTACTTGCAGCTAAGAATGAAGGTGTACCTGAAATTAGATTCCATCCTCCTGCCCCATCTACAAAATCAGTTTCTGCTTCTATGATTAAAACACCATTCGTTTCATCAAAAGCTCCGCCTGAAGTAGATTCACTTATTGTGCCTGATATCAAACCAGTTGCAGGATCAATAGATAATGTAGGAGGTAGTCCTGAAGCTGAATAGTTTAATCCAAAACACGGATCAACATCTGTCGCTACAATTTGAAGACTGATTACATCCCCTTCCGCACTATTCTGAATGCCCGGGCTAGTTACAATTGGCGGATCATTTGGTATGACAGCGCCAGAAATAATTTCTATTCCTTTTATACTTGGATTCTGTAAATTTTTAATAAAATCAATATCAAGATTGCCATCTGAAACACTAATATTAAAGCTTTCTACTCCAGCAACATTATGTCCATAAGTATCTGTTTGATCAAAATTAGCAAGGACTGTATTTCCTTCTATTTCTACATCAAATACTCTGACACCTGCCTCTGTCGCACCAGACCAAACCTCAGCAAAGAGCAAATTAACTATATAGTCTCCATTCGCAACCGGAAAATCCCATTGCATATTATTTGGATTCGCCGCATCACTATATCTTTCTGTTGAAAATAAAGCATCTGGATAACCAGTTGAATTTGTTCCTGAAAACGCTATTCCATAAGACTTATCAAATGCTGGAGGTGTTATATTTACATAAGGAGAAGGTGTTCCAGCAACTGCAGATCCGCCAACGGTTCCTGAGGCTTGGTCGCTAGACCAATCTATATTAGGCGCATCGTTAGCTGATACTATTGCACCACCCGCATTAATTCTGTATAAAGTGACAGCACTTGATGTTCCTGTTGATATAGGTATCGTTACACTACCTGAAACATCATAGGTAATGGTCAGATTTGCAAATTTGCCTTCGGTCGAACCAGTATGTATAACATTTATACTTCTAGTCGCACCTGAGGCAAGTAACCCATAATCTATCGATTCACTTAGTATAAATTCGCTTGCATCCGGACCTGAAATTGTTGTACCAGTAATGATGATACCAACATTACCTGCCTGATTCGATAGAGAAACTGGTGCACTTCCACCCGCACTAATTACAACAGATGTTGGAACATTCAACTGTCCTGATACTGAAGGAGACCCAGTAGGATTATCCAATCCATAGTACTCCATACTCTTCATTTTACCGCCTCCTCCTAAACTATTCGAACCAGCTGCTACATGAATGCCATCGCCTGATGCAATAGCTTGAGTTCCATGTCTTTCTGTAACTAAGTCCGGGCCAGAAGTCCAGGTGCCAGATACCGGGTCTAGTATCTCTGTAGTTTTAACCGCATCTCCTACCGTATTTCCATTGAGATCCGTTTGTATCTCTCCACCGATCACGTATAGTTTATTTTGTAACACAGCTACAGATGGAGCAGCTCTAGGAGTAGGAATGTCTTGAGGTAAAGTACTCCATGAATCGGTATTAAAATCAAACACATCTACTTCTGCAATAAGCGGCGCAAAGGTTCCTCCATCTCCACCAGATAATCGTCCACCAGCTAGGTAAATTTTATCGCCTACGATTCCTGCATGAAAGTGATCTCTAGATCTTGGAGCATCCAGATTAGTTAATGCCGTCCATATTCCAGTAGCCGGATCAAACTCGTCAAACCACGGTACATACTGCCCGTTATGTCCTAATTGATTCCCGCCAATAATATAGAATTTGTCATTATACATCACAACTCCTGCAGATCCTCTTTGTCTTGCAGCTGGTATTTCAGGACCCATAGTCCATTCATTTGTAGCTGGATTATAAGTGTATATATTTTCGGCAGGCATCTCATTTGGAAAGCCATTATCCATAAAAGCACTAATAACCCAAATTAACCCTTGATATTCAATCGCTTGGAAGTGATTAAAGGGCATCGGCGCTGAATTTGGTATAGAGGTCCACGTTTTTGTATCATAACTATAAACATCTAATGTGGTAGGGTTCTCACGACCGCCAAACAAGTAGAATTTGTTACCAGCTTGTACAAATGAACATTCGTGTCTTGCTGTGTAATTCTCGTCATCAGATTGGTCGTTCCAAGCACTTGGAACACTTCCATTGATAAGCCATGAGAAGGAAGCTGTTCCAGAAATACTATTGCTTTTAGAGACCGTAACTTCTACATTATAAGGACTGCCTACCAAAGCGGAGGAAGCTACCGTTCCAAAAATTAATCCTGTAGTAGGTTCTATTTGCAATCCATCCGGTAGACCAGTTGCAGAATATGTATATGGCCCACTTGCACCTCCACTGGCTAATACTGTTAGATTTACGACTTCATCTACATTGCTGGTTTGATCTGCAATTGTCTCAACAACAATTGGAAAACCTAGAATTTCAATTGCATTTATCAGCGGATTTTCAACGTCATGCTCGAAGAGAATATTTAATTCATTATCCGTTACTGTCGCAGAATGTTGAATCATTCCACCAGTTTGATGCCCAAATTGAGCAACCGCATCAAATTTGTATTCTTTTTGTAAGCCTTCTATCAGTATATTAAATTGTCTATCCCCTTCTGAATCTGTTCCTGCATACCCATTTCCTAGATATAATCTAATGGTGTAATCACCATTTGGAACATCGAATGTCCACTCCATTTCAGGTTCCACAGGAGGATCCCATCTTTCACTTGCAAAGAGAGCGGTAGGGGCGTATGATGGCAAGGAAGCATGTCTTTGAGTAATATTATGGGTAGAATGATTACCTGTATTGACTGCATAATCAATTCCATTAAATGTGCCCGACTGTGCTCCTGTAGCTGTAATTCCCAACCAATTCGGATTCGGAGCATCTGTAGCAGTAATGGTCGCACCATTAGCTCTAATTCTTAGAATCGGAACTGGATCTTCATTTACATTCACATCAAATTGTTGTTCAATGAAAAGTCCACCTTGATCTGTAGCTCTGATCGTTACTGAAGAGGACGCAGCTGATGACGTAAAACTGATCGTTAATTGATCATTTGATATGGAGGCGCCAATACTGCTATTTGTATTTTCTTCAATGGTATAAGTGAGGTTAACATCTCCATCATTATCTTCAAAATAATTATTCAGATCGAAAGATTGGCTTGGAGCATTTAATGTGACATTGATATCATTAAGGGTTTGTTCGATCGTAGGTTGACTTCCTATGACATTCAGGTAGTCCCAAGTACACTCTAATTCTTGATTACTAGCATTAGAAGTACCTATCAAACCTACGGCTAACGGAATATTGCTATTTTTTATCGCTGATAGAACGCTCCCCTGTGCAGTTAATGTTCCTACTGTTTGAAATATTTCTCCTTCTCCATAAGCATAAAGTGCTGTCACATTTCCGCTAACTGGGTCGATCGACATTCTGAAAACAACATCATTTAGAGGTCTATTCTGAGTTGTAATATTGATAGTAATTGGCGTTTGTGGAGAATCATTGATTTCTTGTTGGAAAGTAATTCCACTTTTAGTCAATACTAGTTTCATGTAATTGGACTGTGTCCCATCTCCTAAGAAAATTCCAACTTCTCCATTTGGAGTGTTTGCGTTTCCATAAAGTTGGAGCGGCGCATCAAAATTCTGAGTTCTCCCTTCTACAATGAAACCTCCAGTACTTTCACTTACATTAACCCCATATTGAAATGCTTTACGTTGATTATTCGAGTTTCCTAATGCTGTGCCTTCTCCCATCTGCATGGTCATTGCTTCGATAGCACCACCTAATAAGTCATCCGGATTAGGGCCATCACCTTGAATATCAATCCACTCTATCCAATTAGGACCTGCACTTCCATTATTCATTAATCCTGTAAAACCAAGGCCTAAATATCCATTTAGCTCCGTATTTCCAGAGGCCAGTTCATTGATCACAGGTAAGTTAAAAGCATCAGATCCTCCGCTATGAAAATCACCAATCTGAAATGGATCATCTTTATCTAAGATTCCATCATTGTCATCATCATCGTCATTCAGATCAGATACTAAATTACCGCCAGCATCTCGATCAAAATCGTTAGGCTGACTTCCTGCACTACAAATCACATCTTCATCTGCAACAGCAATCCCCTTATTATCTATTTCATCTCCGTTCGTATATCCATCAAAATCGTAGTCCAAGTTTTCGTTATATAGTGGATCATTTGAGTCATAGCATTCAGCAACTGCATCAACTGGTTCTAGAATTTTCACATTTCCGTTGTAGGTTGCTACCCAGATCGTGCCTGGAAATGGATCATCATCTCCGTTACAGGTAATTCCTAGAGCATTTCCTCCTAAGTTAGTAACGAATGTTTCATCTAGATCTTCTAGACCTCCACCTGAAGTGAGCTGTACGCGTTTTATCACACCTCCATTCTTTCCAGCGATCAGATCCCCCTTCATAGCATTCCCGAAATTAGAAGCGGTATATTCATCTATACCATTTGTATTGTTACTCCATGTTGTCACCAAAACATCATCAGGACCATCTGGATTACTTCCACCTGGAGCCCTCCAATCTCCTTGTTCTGGCTGTGCTAGACTTACGGGTACAGGAGGCCAGTTAGCAGGTAAAGCAATACTAGCATCATTTGTAGAACCAGGTGTAGAGCCATCTGGATCATAAACTTGTGTTCTAAAGACAGAATTTGTATTGGCATTTTCTGTTGGATTTGTAAATAAGCCTGCACCTGCCGGATTCGCTCTTACTGGACAAGGATGCCCTCCGTAAAAACTACCTAAAGCATAACTATGGATATCATTTGTAATCATTGTTAAATGATCCTTATTATTCACTTGCTCTCCTCCAATTGAACTAGAACTTCCTGGTTCAGAGGGGAGGTAATTATTGGTTACTGTTCCATCTATTCCTTCATTCTCAGGTAATCCTCCCCAACCGCCATTCGCTCCATTGTCTGTGGCAAAAACTTTCCCAAGTTCTGTTATGACTAGGTCATAGCTATTTCGGTAACCTGGTGAAAATATCTGCACTGGTCCATTGATCACAATCATTCCTTGATTAAGACCATCATTACCTCCCCACGGATCACCTATATCTATCGGTGAATAATTCGCATCATTTGGATCTTCAGAAGCTGGGCTACCGTTTGAAAAAACATTATCTCTAGTCGGATCGTCTAAAGTGGGTATATCATAAATGTATTGCCTACTTCCATCTGTCTTTATAGGCATTCCCTCGAGCTGAGTTAAATTAATTGATAAGAGAGCTGCAGACAAAGCATATTCTGTTGTCCAAGCAAAATTATCAGATGGAGCACCTGCATTCGCATGGCCACCTGAGCAAACGATCAAGTAATCTGTACTTCCTATTGTTACAAACTCTAATCCATTCGTAGCATGATTTTCTTCCGATCTAGACAGCCCTCGAACGATATCTACTACATCCCAAGAATTCCCATTCTTTGTAAGTCGTGTGATGACTCCAGAATTTGTATCAAGGTTTTTATCGCCGCTAGGACCACCTACTCTAGAATCACTAGAGGTGACATATATGATTGGTGTTGCAGGAGTGCCGACAACTGTTAGTCCAGTGGCTTCTCTGCTGTTTCCAGTATGGCTGGAACCATCGTCATTGTGGTTTGGAATGTTTTTGACAAATAATAGTTCTTCTTCACTTGTCACTTCATAGTCATTCGGACCGTTCTTCACAACAGTAAAAATGTCGATGGTTCCATTCAGATTCAAGACATATAGTCTATCATCAGGACCGAACATAAGTGACGTTCCGTTATTAACATCTTCATTTCCGTCAAAATTAAGATTCGATTGAGAAAAGTCTTGACTAACAAGAGAAGTCGATACAAGACATAGCAGTATAGCTACCGCATGGGTAATTGGTTTTAGGTGTTGCACAGGTCTTAAGGTTATGGTTTTTTAAAGTTGAAGTTAAGACTGGGGAAATCGAAACCTCTTGAACAATATTAGATAAATTACCGCAATATGGTGAAATAATAAATGTTAAATAATAACATATTTATTATTCATATCTATAATATCTTGAAAACAAACAATTTAAAAATTAAAAAAATCAATATTTAATTTGTCCAACATGCGACCAAATCAAATATTTTACCGCTTTTATTTGAATTTTACGATAACTCAATTGTGTAATTATTGAATTACTCACTCTATTTTACTTAGGAATGTACCTTTGATAACCTTTTAAAAAATCGAGGGACTAACTCGATTTTCTTTTAAATAAAGCCTAAATAACATCAGAAATAATACCCAAGATGCAACTTTTAATGCCTAAAATAGTTTGATTTTCACCTGAATTGATACAAAATTAACTAGATATAATTTCAGAAATACCATTAATAAGCGATTAGATAACCAAGGTCTTATGAAGAAAATCATTTTATATTCAATATTAGGAGTACTTGCAATCAGCCTTGGATGGTTAACGGTAGACTTAAGTCCTTCTATGCGTAGTTTTATCAAGTTAAGGGTCATTGAACAAGGGCCAAACATTACTTATTATTTAGGTAATGGAGGAAATTCAGGCCTTATAATAGGCGCCAATGAAGCTGTTTTAATTGATACTAAGTTTGGGAGTTTCTCGAAAAAACTTCATAAAAGCGTCATCAAAAAAATAGGAGCTAAAAAATTGACCATTATTAATACCCACTACCATACCGATCATACTGGTGGAAATGCACTTTATGACGGTTCAGCTATCCTATCAGGTAATTATGGCGAATCATCATGGTTATTAGAAAATGACGTTAATACTCTACCAAGTCAATGGATTAAGACAGATACAACGCTAGATCTTGGAGGAATCAGCATTGAAATTATTCCAGTCGGTGCCAACCATACCAAACAAGATTTATTCGTCTATATTCCAGAAGAAAATGTGTTATTCACAGGTGACGTGTATTCTCATCAAACGCATCCTGTTATCAAAGAAGGCAGTGAGCCGAATATTGAAAATTGGGAAAACACATTGAAAAAATTCGCAAATTCGGATCGTAGTATTGAGCAAGTTGTACCAGGACATGGAGACTTAGCAACAAAAACTGATCTATACACTGCTGCTGCTTACTTCGCTGATCTAAACCTTTTATCTAAAAAAGCATTTAAAAGAAAATATAAGCGATGGTACAAACTGCCATTTATGGCTACATCAGAGAAAAACTGGATTTATATTCAAAATCACAATGTTAAAAATCCTTAAGCCTAATCTATGGTTAATTTTAGAATCTGACTAGCACTTTTTGCTGACACAATAAGAACTTCGAAATTGCCTTTATCTACAATAAATGGACTTGCCAAAGTATCCGTATAATTAGTAGGAGACGAAGGTATATTATTATCGCTGACTGATAAGAGTGTATAATAAATACCATTTGAAAGATTTCTAGCCAATACCCTAATGTTCATCCCTTGGTGATTTAAAGGGTCATGTGGAATAACTGTAACACTTATGGTGGAAATGGTGTCGCCATCTTCGAGGTAATTATTTAGGCCAACGGCTGTTTCTACATTACTTAAGTAGTCATCCCAATTGTGGAAATCGCCAGAATGAAACGTCCAAGATGATGGTCTGGGTTCAGCGATAACTTGTCCTCTATAATCCAATGCAAGATTTTGAGTTGCTCTGTTTATTGCATTATCATGTTTAAGTTCAGGAAGGTAGAGTCTTCCGTTAATTCCTGCATAATCATATTCAAAATCTCCATAAATAAGAGGTTTATCTGAATCAGAATTTTCAATAGAAAGTTTATTGCTTCCAGCTTCATTTCTCCCAGACATATAACCTATAAAAACATTACCATCACCTGTATTATTATATCCAGCATAATACCCTACCATTGTGTTCTTATCTCCACCTTCATTCGAGTAACCGGCATAGGCACCAAGATTCGTATTCCACTTTCCGTACTGCAATAGATGCCCTGTCCAGAATCCAATGTTGGTATTCGCAACACCGCTATACATGAATGGAGTGGACAGCCATCCTAAAGAAGTATTTCCAGAATTATTGTTAGCATCCAATCCTGTCGTTCGGTGACCTATATATGTATTTCCATTTTTACCTAAAGACAGCGCATGACCATTAAATGACATCACTTCATCTCCATTCACCGTAAAAATTAATGAATCTTCTGAAACATCTTCTTTGAATTCAATGTATGAATCACCATCATCATCCATTGGCAATGCACCGAATTGCTGCCACTTAGCACCATTGTATCCCTCGAAAAAACCACTTCCGGAATTGTATCTTAGCACTCCAGCTGTTGCCTCCAGGTCATTATACCCAATTTTGATACGTCCCCCGACATCCAATACTTCATCAATACTATAAATACTTTTATTGATTCCCACTCTTCTATCAACTGTCATTTCAAGGGTCGGAAATCGAAATGAAGGGAAAGATACTTCTGGTTGGCTGTAGAACTGCAATTTGGAATTCGTCCATCTCATCTCTGCCTTTGATGCGCCATCTTTCATCATTCTAATCGTCGATCCCAGCTCACCTTCAAAATCTAATACACTTATATTATTACCCGAATAAATTCTGACATGACTCGTATCATTCTGGTTTTCGACTACCAATTCTTCGTTGGGATTGAGGGTACCTATTCCAATTCTTTCATTAGCAATAAATTCTTCTCCTAACATTTTATCGGTAGCCTTGATATTTCCGTTCACTTCCAGTTTTTCACTTGGAAGATTACCCTCCACACCCACATTTACACCGATATTCCCATTTTTCAATATTAAAAGGGCATCATTCCCTTCTTCCTCATTTCCATTACCAATTTGGAACAAAGATTCCTCTTCTTTCCATGAATCAGGAGTTTCTTCTCGGTGAACGTTGTATTGTCCTAGGACTGTAGATAAAAAAGACTGTGTCCATGTATTCCTACCCCACAATGTGCTAAATTCTCCTCTACTATAATTCTGAAAACCCCATATTGTATTGAGTTTAGCAAGTGCGGTATTATGACTTCCCCAAACGGTTGATGTATCACCTGATACCAAATTCGATATTCCCCACGTTGAAGAAACTTGTCCAGAAACATTGTTGTTAAATCCCCACACCGCACCACCTCCGCTAGACATTTCATTTCCTGCTCCCCAAGCTGCGGAACTCCCTCCTGATAAAGTATTGCCTCCTCCCCACACCATAGAATATGCACCGCTCACAAGATTATCCTTTCCACTAGCTGTTGAATAAATACCAGAAGCTGTTGTTGATCCACCCCATGAAGTTGCATGAGAAGCTAAAGCTTTCGTTCTATAACCAAAAGCTGTAGTATTCCAAGATGATGCTTCATTCTCTCGTCCCCATGCTGTAGCCTGATTCTCAGAGGCAATGTTTTGCCTTCCCCAAGTTGTTGAGTAATCACCAATAGGTGAATTTGTTTCAACTTCTCCCCAATTCATTTTGTGGTTATTAAAACTAGTGCTGTCTATACTTTGGTACAAAACCGTATTATTGTCAATAACAAGCTTTACATTTTCTGTATGATTTTGTCCATATAATGTTGTCATATAGCACAGAAAAAAAATTGTAGTTAGTGCAAGGTAAGTTTTAAGTTTGCTCATGATCAGTTCTATTTTATTAATGTATGAATCAGTGAAAAGTTAAAAGGCTTGACTTCAGAGGAATACTCTAATTTGGTGTGCATTTCTGGATATCTATTCCCCATACTATTTAGGAATTTGGTAAAACCTCAGCAGTAGTAATTCGCATATCTCGACTGATTTAATCTTGCGAGATTAATAAGACTAAAAACAAGATTTGAAAAATGATATCTAACGAGCTTTTCTTGGTATTCATATGAAGGAGTTCTTTTTGCTTATCTCCTTCAATATAAGTCGTAATTCATGTCCAAAAAATCAGCAATGTACAGTTGGCAACTATGAATTCTTAATCTGATTTTTTCTTCATTTATTCGGAAAAGTATGTAGTGACCGGTGCACAGAACAGAACTGTTCAATCTGATTTAATATCTAAAACAATTAAGAACGACTAATCTTAAAGAAAAGAAAAAAAAAGCCATCCAATTTCCATTGGATGGCTTTAATATTTTCAAGAATTATCTTCTTTAATAATAAAGAAGTTCTTTCTTTTAATCTAATAAACCTACTTCCTCAGCTTCTTCTAACTCCTCTACTTTCTTAGGTTGTACAAAGATGTCTCTGTACTTTTTAAGACCTGTACCTGCTGGTATTTTCTTACCTACAATTACATTCTCTTTAAGTCCATCTAGTCCATCTCGTTTCGCTCCTATTGCAGCTGTACTAAGTACTTTAGTTGTCTCCTGGAATGATGCAGCTGAAATCCAACTGAATACACCTAATGAAGACTTCGTAATACCTTGAAGAACTGGTTTAGAAGTTGCAGGAATAGCATCTCTGAATTCTACAATTTTCTGGTCATTTCTTTTCAGCATTGAATTCTCTTCTCTCAACTGTCTCAATGTTACTAATTGACCAGCTTTAAGATTTGTAGAATCGTTTGCTTCTGTAATGAATTTCTTATCATAGATCCAATCATTCTGTTCAAGGAAATCATGTCTTTCGACTGCTTCTCCTTCTAAGAATACGGTATCCCCAGCATCTTCGATCTGTAATCTCTTCATCATCTGACGAACGATTACCTCGATGTGCTTATCATTAATGTCAATACCTTGTGACCGATAAACTTCTTGTATTTCATTCACTAAGTAATACTGAACAGCGAATGGTCCTTTTATCTTTAAGATGTCTGCAGGAGAGATCGAACCATCAGATAAAGGCATTCCTGCTCTTACGAAGTCACCTTCTTGAACAAGGATGTGCTTAGAAAGACCAATAAGGTATTTCTTTTTCTGATTCGTTTTCTCATCTTCTACGAAAACCTCTCTGTTACCTCTCTTAATCTTACCGAAAGAAACAATACCGTCTATTTCAGCTGTCGATGCAGGATTCGAAGGGTTTCTTGCTTCGAAAAGCTCCGTTACCCTTGGAAGACCACCGGTAATATCCTGAACTCCTCCAATTTTTCTTGGAATCTTCACGATCTTATCACCCGCTCTTACTTCTGCACCATCTTCGATAGATATATATGCTCCTACTGGTAAGTTGTAACTTTTCAACTCTTCACCAGAAGTAGAAATAATCTTAATCGTAGGAATCTTTTTCTTATTCTTAGATTCAACTACAACTTTCTCTGCGAAACCTGTTTGATCATCTCTCTCAATTCTAAATGTTTGACCTTCTTCGATCGCTTCAAATTGAGCTATTCCTGGGAATTCAGTGATAATCATATTGTTAAATGGATCCCAATTACAGATCACATCTCCTTTCTCAACTACTTGCTTGTCTTTAACAAATAAAGACGCACCGTATGGAATAAATAAGGTAACATATAGCTTACCTGTTTCAGGATTTACAATTCTTACTTCTCCTGATCTTGAAAGTACAACATTTACTTTCTTGCCATTTTCTTCAGAAGCAACCGTCTTAATATTATCAAATTCTAACTTACCATGGAACTTAGAAATCAATTCAGACTCTTGTTTTGTAACAGATGCGATACCCCCAACGTGGAATGTACGTAATGTCAACTGTGTTCCCGGCTCACCAATACTCTGAGCAGCGATAATTCCTACAGCATCTCCTTCTTCTGCAATTCTACCAGAAGCAAGGTTTTTACCATAACATTTCACACATACTCCATATTTAGTCTCACAAGTCAATACTGATCTGATGGTAACCATCTCGATTCCAGCATCTTCTATTCTAGCTGCAGCTTCAGGACTGATGTATTCTCCTGCTTTTAACAATACTTCGTCAGTTACTGGATCTTCTACATCATATAATGTATAACGACCAATAATTCTAGCAGCAAGAGTTTCGATTACTTTTTCATTCTCTTTAAGAGCATATGTCTCTATTCCTCTTAAAGTATCACAATCCTCTTCTGTAATAATTACATCTTGAGATACATCCACAAGTCTTCTTGTAAGGTAACCCGCATCCGCAGTTTTTAATGCCGTATCGGCAAGACCTTTTCTCGCACCGTGAGTAGATATAAAGTACTCTAATACTGAAAGTCCTTCTAGGAAGTTGGAAAGAATCGGATTCTCAATAATAGATCCTCCAGTATCTCCTGATTTCCTTGGCTTAGCCATCAGTCCTCTCAGTCCACATAACTGCTTAATCTGCTGTTGTGATCCCCTTGCACCTGAGTGAAGCATCATATAAACAGAGTTAAATCCGTCTTTATGTTCCGCTAACTCAGTCATTAGGTTTTCAGTGATCTTATTATCTGCCATGGTCCACTTATCAATGATCTGACTATATCTCTCATTGTTAGTAATTAGACCCATGTTATAGTTTTCCCAAACTTCATCTACTTCTTGATTCGCATCTAATAGCGTACTTTCTCTTTTCGTTGGGTTTATTAAATCTCCCAAGTTAAATGATAATCCACCTTTAAATGACCACAAGAATCCTAATTCCTTAATTTTATCTAAGAAAACAGCTGTTTCTTTGAAACTAGTAAGATCAATGATTTTACTGATCTCTTTCTTCAAGTTCTTCTTAGTCAATAACTCATTGATATAAGGAACTGAATCAGGAACTGCTTCATTGAAAATAACTCTTCCTACACTAGATTCAATCACTTCAGGAACTAGTTGTCCAAGTTCATTTTTTACATTAACCCTAACTTTAATAGTTGCATGAAGATTAACTTTACCTTCGTTGTATGCAATCAATACTTCTTCTGGGCTGTAAAATGTCATTCCCTCACCGTCAACTTTAGTCTCTTTTGTAGAAGTTCTCAACTTCGTAAGATAGTAAAGTCCTAATACCATATCCTGTGATGGAAGGGTAATAGGTGATCCATTCTGTGGATTCAACATGTTGTGACAAGCAAGCATTAAAACTTGTGCTTCTAGAATCGCAGCATGTCCTAAAGGAACGTGAACTGCCATCTGGTCACCATCAAAATCCGCATTAAACGCACCACAAACAAGTGGGTGAAGTTGAATTGCTTTTCCTTCTACTAATTTTGGCTGGAATGCTTGAATAGAAAGTCTGTGAAGCGTTGGAGCCCTGTTTAATAGAACCGGGTGTCCTTTCAAGATATTCTCTAATATCTCCCAAATCACTGGATCTTTACGATCTACTAATTTCTTAGCTGACTTTACAGTTTTTACAATTCCTCTCTCAATTAATTTCCTAATAATAAAAGGTTTGAATAACTCAGATGCCATTCCTTTTGGAATACCACACTCATGCAATTTCAATGTAGGTCCTACTACAATTACAGATCTTCCTGAATAATCCACCCTTTTTCCTAAAAGATTCTGACGGAAACGACCTTGCTTACCTTTAAGAATATCACTTAAAGATTTCAACGCTCTTCCACCTTCTGCTTTTACTGCATTTGATTTACGTGAGTTATCAAATAATGAATCGACTGCCTCTTGAAGCATTCTTTTCTCATTTCTCAAGATTACTTCTGGAGCTTTAATCTCTAAAAGTCTCTTAAGACGATTGTTTCTAATAATAACTCTTCTATAAAGATCATTAAGATCTGAAGATGCAAATCGTCCACCATCTAAAGGAACTAATGGTCTCAATTCTGGTGGAATAATAGGTAAGTATTGGATAATAGCCCATTCAGGTCTGTTATCGATTCTTGTTTGTCCGTCTCTAAATGCTTCTACAACTCTTAATCTCTTAAGTGCTTCAGATTTCCGTTGTTGAGAAGTCTCATTTGCAGCTTGATATCTAAGTGCAGCTGATAATTCATCAAGCTCTAATCTTTCTAATAGCATTTTCACAGCTTCAGCACCCATGTAGGCGATGAATTTCTGTGGATCACTATCATCAAGCATTTGATTTTCTTTCGGAAGACCATCTAACACTTCGAAATACTCCTCTTCCGTTAATAAATCTTGCTTAGCAATTCCATCTTCTTCTTTCACTCCAGCTTGGATAACTACATATCTTTCGTAGTAAATGATTGATTCTAATTTCTTAGAAGACAATCCTAGTAAGTATCCTATCTTGTTTGGTAGCGATTTAAAGAACCAAATGTGAACTACAGGAACAACTAATTTAATGTGTCCCATTCTCTCTCTTCTCACTTTCTTCTCAGTGACCTCTACCCCACATCTATCACATACAATTCCTTTATATCTAATTCTTTTATATTTCCCGCAGTAACATTCGTAATCCTTTACAGGCCCGAATATTCTTTCACAGAAAAGCCCATCTCTTTCCGGCTTGTAAGAACGGTAATTGATCGTCTCTGGCTTAAGTACTTCACCAAATGATCTCTCTAAAATATCATCCGGCGAACACAGGCTGATCGTGATCGACTCGAATGGAGCTCTTGTCTGCGTATTGTTCTTTCTAAAAGGCATAATACTCTTTTTATTTAAATTGGTGAATTAATTAGTCAAATTTGATATCTAATGCTAAACCTTTCAACTCGTGAACAAGTACATTAAAGGATTCCGGAACGTTTGGTTCTGGTAAATTATCCCCTTTAACGATTGCTTCGTAAGCCTTAGCTCTACCGATAATATCATCTGACTTAATAGTTAACAACTCCCTAAGGATGTTAGAAGCACCAAATGCCTCAAGTGCCCAAACTTCCATCTCACCAAATCTCTGCCCTCCAAATTGAGCCTTACCACCTAATGGTTGTTGTGTAATCAACGAGTACGGTCCGATTGATCTTGCGTGCATCTTATCATCCACCATGTGAGATAACTTAAGCATGTAGATCACACCTACTGTTGCTTGCTGGTGGAATCTGTCTCCAGTTTCACCATCATACAAATAAGTTTGTCCTAAAGAAGGTAAATTTGCAGCTTGAATTTGCTCTTCGATTTCATCCGTCGAAGCTCCATCAAATATTGGTGTTGCAAATTTTAAGTCCATTTTCTTTCCAGCCCAACCAAGAACTGTTTCGAAAATCTGTCCCAGGTTCATCCTAGAAGGTACACCTAATGGATTCAGTACGATATCCACTGGAGTTCCATCAGCTAAGAAAGGCATATCTTCGTGTCTTACGATTCTTGATACAATTCCCTTATTACCGTGTCTTCCTGCTAACTTATCTCCTACTTTAAGCTTTCTTTTCTTAGCCATGTAAACTTTAGCAAGCTTTAAAACACCTGCTGGAAGCTCATCTCCAATGCTAATATTAAACTTCTCTCTTTTGTATTTTCCAACTTCCTCGTTTACCTTGATGCTATAGTTATGAAGCGTTCTCGCAATCATACTATTCACATGCTCATCTTTCGTCCAGTTAGAATAATCAACTTCGTTGTAGTTAATTTCCTTAAGTACTTTCGGTGAAAATTTAGTTCCTTTCGAAATTAACTCTTCGTTGTAAATACTTCTTACTCCTTCAGAAGACATTCCACTTGCCATCTTCATTAGCTTATCGACTAATGTAGTCTGCAATTCATTCAATGCCACTGCGTGCTTATCTTCCAATTTCGATAAAAGATCTTTTTCCTGAACTTTCTGGAATTTATCTTTTTTCGCTCTTGCAAATAATCTTTTATCAATGATGATACCTTTCGTAGATGGAGGTGCTTTTAATGAAGCATCTTTTACATCTCCTGCTTTATCACCGAAGATCGCTCTAAGTAATTTCTCTTCAGGTGTTGGATCCGACTCTCCTTTTGGAGTAATCTTTCCAATCAAAATATCACCTTCTTTTACCCAAGCACCAACTCTGATAATACCGTTCTCATCAAGATCTTTCGTCGCTTCTTCAGAAACGTTAGGAATATCATTTGTCAATTCTTCTTCACCTAATTTCGTATCTCTGATATCTAAATCAAAGTTTTCAATGTGAAGTGAAGTAAAGATATCTTCTCTTACTACTCTTTCAGAAAGTACGATTGCATCCTCATAGTTATACCCTTTCCAAGGCATGAATGATACCATCAAGTTCTGCCCTAATGCTAATTCACCTTTTTCAGTTGCATAACCATCACAAAGGATACTTCCTTTTATAACTCTATCTCCCTTAGCTACAATTGGCTGAAGGTTAATACAAGTTCCTTGATTCGTTCTTCTAAACTTAGTTAAAGGATAAGATTTCACATTGCTTTCAAATGAAACCAATTGCTCATCTTCACTCATATCATATCTGATGACGATTTCATTCGCATCCACATATTCAACAACTCCTTCACCCTCTGCATTGATTAACATTCTAGAGTCTCTCGCTACCTTTCCTTCTAGTCCAGTTCCTACAATAGGAGACGAAGGCTTAATTAAAGGCACCGCTTGACGTTGCATGTTAGATCCCATCAAGGCTCTATTCGCATCATCATTCTCTAAGAAAGGAATCAATGATGCCGAAACACCAACAATTTGATTCGGAGCAACATCCATGAATTCAACTTCCGAAGGAGTTAAAACAGGGAAATCACCGTGTTCTCTACATTTAATTCTATCAGAAACAAATGCTCCTTCTTCATTCAAGATTGAATTGGCTTGTGCCACTTTCTTGAAATCCTCTCCTTCTGCTGATAAATATTGACCATTTCCTGTAAGATCAACTACTCCATCATGAACCGGACGGTATGGTGTTTCAAGGAAACCCATTTTATTTACTTTCGCATGCACACAAAGTGTAGAAATCAATCCAATATTCGGTCCCTCTGGTGTTTCAATGGTACATAATCTACCATAGTGAGAATAGTGAACATCCCTTACCTCAAAACCTGCTCTTTCTCTGGATAAACCTCCAGGTCCTAGAGCTGAAATTCTTCTTTTGTGCGTAATCTCAGAAAGTGGATTCGTTTGATCCAGGAATTGAGATAACTGCGACGTTCCGAAGAATGAATTAATTACAGAGGAAAGTGTTCTTGCGTTGATCAAATCCACAGGAGTAAAAACTTCATTATCTCTAACGTTCATTCTTTCTCTGATCGTTCTTGCCATTCTTGCAAGACCAACACCGAACTGAGCATATAATTGCTCTCCTACTGTTCTAACTCTTCTGTTTGACAAGTGATCGATATCATCTAACTCCGCTCTTTGGTTAATTAGACTAACCAAGTAGTGAATGATATTAATGATATCATCTTTAGTCAAAACTAAAGTTTCTTTATCTGTATCAAGCTTAAGCTTTCTATTGATTTTATATCTTCCTACTTCTCCAAGATTATATCTCTTATCTGAGAAGAATAATTTATCGATAATTCCTCTTGCTGTTTCTTCATCTGGTGGATCAGTACCTCTTAGTTGTCTGTATATATACTGTACAGCTTCAATTTCTGAACTAGATGGATCTTTCTGAAGTGTATTATAGATAATTGAGAAATCTTCCGCGATATCATCCTTTTGAAGAATGATGCTATCGATATCAGCGTCAAGAATCAACTTAACATTCTCTTCATCTAAAATTACATCTCTTTCAAGGATAATTTCATTTCTCTCAATGGTAACCACCTCTCCAGTATCTTCATCCACGAAATCCTCAGACCATTTTCTTAAAACTCTCGCTGCTAATTTTCTACCAATCGCTTTTTTAATCTCTTTTTGGGTAACCTTAATCTCCTCAGCTAATCCAAAAATATCCAGAATCTCTTTATCAGAATCAAAACCAATGGCTCTTAATAAAGTAGTAACTGGGAATTTTTTCTTTCTGTCAATGTACGCATACATTACAGTATTAATATCTGTAGCAAACTCCATCCAAGCTCCTTTGAAAGGAATTACTCTAGCAGAGTAAATCTTAGTTCCATTCGGGTGGAAACTTTGACTAAAGAATACTCCAGGAGATCTGTGTAGTTGAGAAACAATAATACGTTCTGCACCATTGATCACGAAAGTCCCCTTAGGTGTCATGTACGGAATGTTTCCAAGAAAAACATCTTGAACGATCGTCTGAAAATCTACATGCTCTTCATCATTACAAGATAATCTTAGTTTAGCTTTAAGTGGAACACTATAAGTTAAACCTCTCTGCATACATTCTGCAATACTATATCTTGGAGGATCGATAAAGTAATCTAAAAATTCTAATACGAAAATATTTCTGGCATCCGTTATAGGGAAGTTTTCCTGAAAAACCCTATAAAGTCCTTCACTATTCCTATTTTCGGGTGTTGTACCTAATTGGAAAAACTCCATAAAGGAATCAAGCTGAATGTCCAATAAGTTTGGTGTTTCAGAAGGAAGTTTAATTTTCCCAAAATTTACTCTTGCTTCTTCAGCAAGAATCGCGGTGGTATTGGAAGACATAATTGAGATATTTATAATGAACCGGTCAATACCGGAATAATCTTCAAAACAAAAAAAATAATACAAGTAAACGACGATAGGCTTAGATCAAGTCTCCTTGATTTAAGCCCTATCGCCGTTTAATATGTATTGGATCTTAATTCGATCATTAACTACTTCAACTCTACTTGAGCGCCAGCAGCCTCGAGTTCAGATTTAATAGATTCAGCGTCAGCTTTAGGAACTCCTTCCTTAATTACTGCTGGTGCACCGTCTACTAAGTCTTTAGCATCTTTAAGTCCTACTCCTAAAAGGTTTTTAACTGCTTTTACAACAGCAAGTTTAGCACTTCCAGCGGAAGTTAACTCGATGTCAAATTCAGTTTTTTCCTCAGCAGCGTCGTCTCCTCCGCCACCAGCAGGTCCAGCAGCAACAGCTACAGCTGCAGCAGCAGGCTCAATACCGTACTCGTCTTTTAAAATGTCAGCTAATTCACTTACGTCTTTTACTGTAAGATTTACTAACTGTTCTGCAATTGCTTTTAAATCAGCCATTTTAATTATGGTTTTAAATTTTTTAACAATAGTTGCGTATAATAAATGCTTGGAAGCCTATTTATTCAGCACCAGGTCTTTCCTGAAGTGCTTTTACTAATCCAGCGATCGTATTTCCTCCAGACTGTAAAGAGCCCAAAACGTTTTTGATCGGTGATTGTAATAACGTAACAATTTCTCCTAATAAATCTTCTTTAGATTTCAAGTTAGCTAACGCCTCGATCTGATCATCACCGATGAAAACATCTTGGTCTATGTAAGCTGCTTTAAGAATTGGTCTTTCACCTTTCTTACCTCTAAATTCTTTGATTACTTTAGCAGGATCATTTGCTACATCTGTAAACATTAAAGCGGTTGGCCCTTTTAAGATATCAAAAAGTGGAGCGTATCCCTTTTCTTCACCAAAAGTTTCTAATGCTTTTTTTGCTAATGTATTTTTGACAACTTTCATTTCTATGCCTTTATCATAGCATAGTCCACGAAGTTTATTTACTTGTTCTACTGTAAGTTGAGAAGAATCAGTTAAGTAAAAGAAATCACTATTACTGAACTTTTCTTTTAACTCCTCTATTGCAGCAGTTTTTTCAGTTCTATTCATTTTTATTAGTTATATCTTTACTTAATAGATTTTGGATCAATACTTATACCAGGACTCATAGAACTTGCTATACTAACAGATTTCAAGTAAGTTCCTTTAGCAGTAGAAGGTTTCATCTTATTAATAAGACTAAGTAATTCATGTGCATTCTCCGTTAATTTCTCAGAACTAAAAGACACTCTTCCGATAGAAGAATGAATAATTCCATATTTATCAACTCTAAATGCAATCTTACCACCTTTAACATCTGTAACTGCACTTGCTACATCCATAGTAACGGTTCCAGATTTAGGATTAGGCATTAAACCTCTAGGTCCTAATATTCTACCGATTCTACCAACTTGTGCCATTACTGTAGGCATTGCAATTACAACGTCTACATCAGTCCATCCACCTTGGATTTTAGTTACATACTCATCTAGACCAACATAATCAGCACCTGCTTCTTTAGCTTCTGCTTCTTTGTCTGGAGTACATAATACCAATACAGATTTTGATTTTCCTGTTCCATTTGGTAATGAAACGGTACCTCTGATAGCTTGGTCAGCTTTTCGAGGGTCTACGCCTAATCTTACGTGAACATCAACAGAAGCATCAAACTTCGTAATGTTAACTTCTTTGACTAGCGCCATTGCTTCATCTAAAGGGTATAGCTTATCGCTATCGACTTTAGCTGCAGCAACTTTCCACTTTTTGGTTACTTTTGCCATAATTAATCTAAGGTCCAAACGTATATAACAAAATATATACTCCCTTGTTTTAAAATGTTAAATAATTAATTTTCCCAAGGAGGGGTACCTTTGACCACTAATCCCATACTTCTTGCAGTTCCAGCTACCATTTTCATAGCAGATTCTATTGCATGAGCATTAAGATCCTCCATTTTGTTTTCTGCTATACCCTTCACCTGATCCCAGGTTACAGTACCAACTTTCTGTCTATTAGATTCAGGAGATCCCTTTTTCAATTTTGCTACTTCCATAAGCTGAGTTGCAGCAGGTGGAGTTTTCACAACAAAATCAAAAGATTTATCTTTGAATACAGTAATTACAACAGGAAGTAATTTACCTGCAGATTCTTGAGTCTTAGCATTAAAACGCTTACAAAACTCCATGATATTTACCCCTTTTGCACCTAATGCAGGTCCAACTGGCGGTGAAGGATTCGCTGATCCTCCTCTAACCTGGAGTTTAATAAAGCCGTCAATCTCTTTAGCCATTTTGAAATATTATTTTATATTCTTAATTAAGATTGTTTTTCTACCTGCATGAAGTTCAACTCTACTTCAGTTCCTCTACCGAAAATCTTAACAATTACTGTTAATTTCTTCTTCTCTTCATTTACCTCTTTGATGTCACCCACAAAATCTTTAAATGGACCATCGATAATTTTAATTGTTTCACCTTCAATGTAAGGCTCAATCATTGCTTCTCCGATTTCTTGAGAATCATCTACTCTTCCTAGCATTCTATTCGCCTCTGAAGGCTGCATTGGAATTGGATTATTTTTTCCTAAGAAATGAATAACATTAGGCATATTAGCAATGGTAGTAATAATTTCTCCTGATAGTTTCTTTGGATCAGCTTCAATTAAAATATAACCAGGAAGTATGTTTCTTTCCAGAATGACTTTTTTACCATTACGGATTTTATACACTTTTTCTGATGGAACTAAGATTTGAGTAACAAAATCAGTCCATTTGTTACGCTGTAATTCTAGTTCGATTCTTTCTTTAATTTTACGTTCCTTACCGCTAATTACTCGAAGAGAATACCATTTTTTTACTTCATCCATGGAAATTATTATTATTGTTTCTTAAAACTTAATTTTATAAAGATTCTGTAACAGTAAACCATTAAATACCAAATCCATGACAAATATGATAAGAGCAATAATAACAGAAGCTACAAGAACTAATCTAGTACTACTAAGTAAACTAGGCCATGAAGGCCATGTAACTTTGTGTACCAGTTCATTGTAACTTTCTTTTACGTATAAAACTAAACTTTCCATTATTTCTTTTCTGGTTTAAGAATTCTTGAAAATTCTTATGATAGATTTTGAAAAATTAAATCCTAACTTCCCAAATTTTGCAGGGGAGACAGGATTCGAACCCGCGGCCTACGGTTTTGGAGACCGCCGCTCTACCAACTGAGCTACTCCCCTAAAACATCAATTTCAAAATAAAATTCCTCTTTAGAAATATAATTTGAAACCGACTTAAAATACCTACTTTTCAAATGAGAAAAATTAAGCACCCAACCGGATGCTTAATTATCTCAATAAATTGTATTTTCTAAGAATATTTTACTATTCTATAATCTCAGTAACTTGACCTGCACCTACAGTTCTTCCACCTTCTCTTATCGCAAATCTTAATCCTTTTTCCATTGCAATTGTATTGATCAATTCAACTTCCAAAGTAACGTTATCACCAGGCATAACCATTTCTACACCTGCTGGTAAAGAACAATCTCCAGTTACGTCAGTAGTTCTAAAGTAGAATTGAGGTCTGTAACCATTAAAGAATGGTGTGTGACGTCCTCCTTCATCTTTTCCTAGAACATAAACCTCACATTTGAATTTCTTGTGTGGGTTTACTGATCCTGGAGCACAAATAACTTGTCCTCTCTTGATATTATCTTTTTCTATACCTCTTAAAAGAAGTCCTGCATTATCTCCAGCTTCTCCTCTTGCTAAGATCTTTCTAAACATCTCAACTCCAGTTACAGTAGAAGTAAGTGGCTTCTCATCTGGTTTTTGCATTCCAATAATCTGAACTGAATCTCCAGTGTTAATAACACCTCTTTCGATTCTACCAGTTGCAACTGTTCCTCTACCTGTAATAGAGAAAACATCCTCTACCGGCATTAAGAAAGGCTGATCAACTAATCTTTCTGGTTCAGGAATGTCAGCATCAACAGCAGCCATTAATTTCTTAATTGCTTCTGTACCAGCTGGATCATCTTCTAAAGCTTTAAGTGCAGAACCTTGAATAACAGAAATATTATCTCCGTCAAACTCATATTGATCTAATAGTTCTCTAACTTCCATCTCTACCAATTCTAACATTTCCTCATCGTCTACAAGGTCTACCTTGTTCATAAATACAACGATCTGAGGAACACCAACTTGTCTTGCAAGTAGGATGTGTTCTCTGGTTTGTGGCATAGGACCATCAGTAGCAGCAACTACAAGAATTGCACCATCCATCTGAGCAGCTCCCGTAACCATGTTTTTCACGTAATCGGCGTGACCTGGACAGTCAACATGCGCATAGTGTCTATTTGCTGTTTCGTACTCCACGTGTGCAGTATTAATAGTGATACCCCTTTCTTTCTCTTCTGGAGCAGCATCTATCGAATCATAATCTTGCTTTGCAGCTAGACCATCTTTAGAAAGCACGTATGTGATAGCAGCGGTCAATGTAGTCTTACCGTGGTCTACGTGACCGATTGTACCCACGTTCAAGTGAGGTTTATTCCGTTCAAAAGTTTCTTTAGCCATCGGTCAAAGTTTTTTTTTAAATGTACTTTAGTTAAATAATTAATATAAATAATTTCAGAGCCAATGAAGGGAATTGAACCCCCGACCCCTTCCTTACCATGGAAGTGCTCTACCCCTGAGCTACATTGGCAGAACGCTTTTTAGGCAAAATAAAGGTCTAAAAAACATCTTCTCATCCATTTAAGTCCGCAAAGATAGCAAAAATTAATTAGAGCGGGAGACGAGACTCGAACCCGCGACCCTCAGCTTGGAAGGCTGATGCTCTACCAACTGAGCTACTCCCGCTTATATTATCTTTATGTATCTTTTCAAGTGGGAGTGATAGGAATCGAACCTATTCAGACGTAGTCACCAGATTTACAGTCTGGCCCGGCTCTCCAACTCCGGCGCACTCCCTTTAACAATATTGAGCCGATGGAGGGATTCGAACCCCCGACCCGCTGATTACAAATCAGCTGCTCTGGCCAACTGAGCTACATCGGCAATACTATTATTTAAACGCTTCAATCGAACATTTTCTTGAAAGCGACTGCAAAAATAGAAGATTTTCTAGAAAAAGAAAATATTAAATATTATTTTTTTCAAGATGTTGCAAAATAATTTTTTTCGACCGCCATTTTAGGATCAATTTGATCGCTTTCTTGATACCAGTTTTTCCTTGTGCCTTTTGATTTGTCTTTTGAGTGAGTCAACAGCTTGATCGCACGATGCTTCAAAGGTTTTGCTGTCTTCTACACTTATAAATGTCTCCTTTGGAATACGTATAATAACCTCAACAATCTTGTCTTTAATCTGGCCACTATTCTCTAATTTCATTATCACCTTGGCATCCAAAATATTATCGTTAAATTTTAACAACTTTTCTATTTTAGAGGTGATATAGTTCTTTAATTTGTCATCTGCCGTAAAATGAATGGATTGAAATTGTATATTCATATTGCTCTAATATTTGTTTTCCCTAAGTTAATTATTGTCATTTACTTTTCTGCTTTAGGGTGCGCTTTTTTGTAAATATCTTTTAGCCGTTCTATTGTATTATGCGTATAGATCTGCGTTGCTGCTAAACTAGAATGCCCCAGTAGCGTTTTTATCGCATTCAGATCAGCTCCATCGTTAGATAAGTGTGTTGCGAAGCTATGCCTTAAGATATGCGGACTACGCTTATCCAAGCTGCTAACTTGACTTATTTCAGCTCGAACTAAGTTATATATATACTTTGGGTAAATGCTTTTCCCTTTTTCATTCTGAAAGAGAAAGCCATTTGATGTGATCTCATTATCTTTCTTTAACTTGATAAAGTCTTTTATTTTCAAATAAAGTTTTTCTGTAATAGGAATGATACGCTCCTTACTACCCTTCCCGATCACTTTGATCTGGCCTGCTTCACAATTAGACTCTTGCAATTCGATGCATTCTGCTCTTCTTAATCCACAAGTATAAATCAATTCGACTATTAATCCATCTAATATTGACTTGTAATCACCTGCATTTTCACTTTGATGCTCAATTAATTTTTCTATTTGACCTTCTTCCAAGTATTGTGGTAATTTCTTCGCCACCTTCATTGAAATTATTTTTGCAACAGGATTACTAGCAATGAGACCACATTTTTTCTGATAACGATAGAAACTTTTTAAAGATGAAATCTTTCTATTGATCGATTTAGCCTCATACTTTCGTGTTACCATATCTACCATCCATGATCTAACAGTATGGTGGCTAACTTCTTCTACCTCCTGTAATTCACAAAACTCAAAAAAGGACTGGACATCCTTAAGATAAGCAATTATAGTATGATCAGAATACCGCTTCTCATATCTTAAGTAATTTCCATATCTCTCCAGGTCCATATCATATGATTATTAATTATAATATATACAAATATTATACCTATTCATAACTCTAAAAAACCGGTTTTTCGTATTTCCTTTTCGTGAAGTGACAGATAGATTCAAATAAAGTGTATCAAATTCGTTTTAGAGCTTGATAAATTTCTTTGTAATACCTTTACTATCCCTTATCAAATAAACTCCAAATGAAATCCCCGATAGATCTATTTGACTCATTTCAGATCTCACAGTAAAAGATTTAACTTGCCTTCCGCTGAGATCTAGCATTACAAAATCTAGGCTTTGCTCATTTAAATTTCTAATTTCTAAATGACTCGAAACAGGATTTTTAACGATTTCCCAAGATGCAGAAAACTCAATTGGAATATTATTAGATAAAAGGCAAGGGTTCTCATCGTCACCAATCTGTAAAGTTCCAGTTGAGGTTAATTCTTTACCTATAAAAGCAGGATAGTCAGTTGGAAACCTTTTGATTCTAAATAAATTATTATCACTAATTTCAAGATTTGTTCCTTGTTCTACTGGCATCCCTGCTTTCAACGGCAACTTATATTCCCAAACTATCTCATCATCAGGAGTAATCTCGAAAGCATATCCAATTCGTCCTGCTAAAATTAAAAAGTTTCCGTTGGGTAGATACTGAGCACTTGAAAGCCCTGAAGAATACAGCTTTTCTTTGACAGGATGAAGAATCGTCTTAGTAAAGTCTTCAGGTAAGAACTTCCCTTCTGATATCTTATAGTTTAAAGAATCACTATCCATTACTGGACGAATAACATTTGCAGAACTATAGTTCTCACCAGCTCGATTATTAAATAAAAGAATTTGATTATAAAGCGAATCATTTGCCAGAAAATCATCATCTATCCAATGAGCATGATGCTGAAAAAACAGGGATTGGTCAGACTGGTCTCCCGCTTGATAGGTGAGTGGATTCCCCCATCGAAAAAGTAAATCACCTCCCTTCCCCGAATTTCCGCCAGAACTTGTGCGCGCCTCTGCTAAAGTTGTAGAGTGATCTATGATCCAAATTTCATCAAAGAAAGGTACACTAAGTAAAATTTGATCTAAGTCAGCATTATAATCAATGGAGTTTATATGGTTCCAATCAGGGTTTCCTAGATTGTTTTCATAGTTAATATCTACCCGTCCTGAGTTTTCCGATATTTCTCCAAAATTATTTTTACTTACATCATAATCCTGAATTAAATGATCCCAGACATGCCATTCCCACACCACTGAATCCAGCGATGGATTATACTCTAGGATATAATCTGGCCAAAGTTTATCTTGAAATAATTTTTCAGGATCTCTTCCAGCCTCAATGCATTCTTCTAAGTTTTTCAATTCCCAAGAAATCATGAGTACATTTCCATTAGGCAATACTTCAATGTCATGATGCAACCTCCGAAGAGAATCATTCTGCTCAAACGACCACAACTTATTCCCTTCCCAGTCGTAAGCTTCTACATGCGCTCCACCACCTCCAGCCCAAATACTCCCTACATTTACTTTATTATTAGAGCATTTAACTATTGATCCATCTTTTAAAAGATAAACTGAATTACCTGGAACTTTGTCATCTTCTAATTGCCAACGATGAACGATTTCACCACAATTATTTAAAAGAAAAACATCTGACTGATGATGAGGATAAATGAGATTATAACCATTAAAAGATCTTTCTTCATCTATTGATAACAATCCAACAGTGGGATCTTGGCCATATAATAGACTACATGTCAAGAATAAAAGCATTAATAAATGCGAAACTTTAATCATGCTGCAAGATATATATTGAAACAAAAAAAGGCGACACATTCGTGTCACCTTTTATCAAAAACATTATAATTTTCTTATTCTTACATAGGAGTTAATACAACAGTTGCTGTATCATCATAACCAGTAACCCATGAGAATGTTATCACACCTGAATCTGCATCAACTGATCCAGTTAAAGTTGTTGCAGTACCAAATGGTTCAGTAAACTCAGCTGAAATCACATCACATACATCCTTTATTGTTGTACTTACACCACCTGCGGCAACATATGCAGCGTCTACTCCATATACTTCATACCACGCTTGATAAATACCACCTGACCAATCAGAAATAGTATAAACTCCACCGCCTGCATCTGTTAGTTCTACTGTGCTTGTAACCGTTACTGTTCCAGGACAACAAGAATCTGTAGATTGTCCAGAAGTCGCTGCAGTATATGTACCACCTAAATCAGAAGGACAACTTACATTAACAACTAAACTTTCTCCAGAAGGGAAAGAACCATCGGCTGTTGCTATATCAAATGTATAAACAAATTGATCTAAAAGTTTCACACTTCCTAAATCAATCAAACCATCAGCTGCTTCAGCTAAAGTTGTATTAATAGTAGATGGAAAAGAATTAAGTGTTTTAAACAACACCGGTGCTCCTCCATTAAGGCTTTTGTAAACATTAACAGCAGTTGCATTCCCCCCAAAATCATCAACGGTGAATCCTATAGCTGCATCTCCTCCGTCAGCAAAATTATAGAATCCATTTACAATATCTGAAATGATTACTAGTGCACCTTTTTGCTCCCAATCTACATGATAGTTAGAAAACTTAATTTCCTTATCATCTAATTGAAAAACATCGTCATCGGTACAAGAAACAACAACTCCGAAGAGGATAATTCCCATCACGAAAAACAATCCTTTATTTATAAATTTAAAATTCATTTTATTTAATTTTATTTAATTCAATTAAAGCATTCTGAACTTCATCAGTTTTCTTGAAGTTCACTTTATTTTGCTTGAAATATGAAACTATATCTTTAATTTTTTCTGTTTCACTATATTTATCTAGAAACTTCTTGCGTTTCTTAGGCACTTCGTATAAGTCTCCGTCTCTATATATGTAAAGACTTTCAACTAATGACATTCTGGGTTTTAGACTTCCAACATCAAGGGCTGTATTGTAAAATTGTTTACTTAATTCTACATCTTTCTTTCCTAAGAAGCTAAAATTATCAGAATCCAATATGATTTCGTACAAATCATAAACTCCAGTTTTATTTTGAAGCGTTACAAATTTTTGTTCGAATTCAAAATTTGAATTTAGTGAAAGTGTGTCCACCATTTTCAAATCCACATTATACTCAGTAGTACCTAATTTTAAATAAAGTAACTTTCTATTTGCATCAAAGATTACCTGATAATCTTTGACAGTAAAATCATCATTACCTTTTAATTTAATTTTACCGTAAGTCCATTCATCCCAAAGAAGCGGTGAGCCTTCATATGTCTGATCTCTCTTATCAAAAGTTGCTAAGCCATAGGCCCTCGTGTTATTCACACTTAAATCCGCATCTATATCTACTCCTACATTAGACTGCCCAAGAGCACTCCACGGCAAAAGAAAAACACAAATAATTAAAAAGTAAAGTTTCATAGTCAAAATTGCTATTTATTCAAAAGCCCACACGTTTACATCTAACAAACCACCATTCTGGCTTGCTCTTGCAGCAGCTACATTATCAGAATTTGTTTGTGTTTCACCTTCTACGTATAAAAACCTTCTCGGTACAACTCCGCTTGGGTTAAATCCATTTACACCATCTGAAGATGGAGTAATGTTAGGAACTCCTGTTCTTCTATAGTTAGCCCAGGTAGTAGAGAAATTATAGCCATAATAAGCTTTATAAGCTTCTGTTAAAATAGTTTCTGCATCAACACCACCCGCAATCACACCATCTGCATATGCTGCTCCTTCTGCAGGATCAACACCCACTAGATTCATATTAGAAACGATTGCCGCTTTTAATGCTGCGGATGCATCTCCTCCTCCAGCAACTGTAGCTTCAGCTTCCATAAATTTCACTTCTGCATATGATAACATTGGAACTGTAGCATCATTTCTAGAAAATGGGAAAGTTGGATCATAGTAAAACAAAGTTCCATCACTTTCTTTGAAATAAAGAGCAGCACGTGGATCACCATCAAGCATTGCAGCAAATTGAGGATGGAAACCTAAAGTACTTGGTCTTTCTATTCCAAATTTAGCTAAAGAATAATTCTGAGTCTCTGCTGTTCCAAAAGTGAATTTTGATTCTTCCTCACTAGAAGTATAAGATCCAGAAAGCTCTGATAAAGCTGCAGCAAAATTACCTGGGTTCTTTTTAGCTTGATGAATTAAAAATCTAGCTTTAAGTCCTTTTGCAGTCTTTATCCAAAGTGCAGCATCACCTCCGTAAATGATGTCTCCACCACCATATCCAGTCGCACCTCCAAGAGCTGCTATACCTTCATCTAACATTGTTAAAACTCCAGCATATACTGATTGTTGAGCATCATAAGCTGGCTTCAAACTTTCAGTTCCTTTTAAAGCGTCGCTGAAAGGAATATCCCCAAAGTAAGAGGTCGCGATTCCGAACTGATTCGCCATGATAATTTTTCCAACACCTTCGTAGAAAGAAGCACCTTCTTCAACAGCTTGCTTAATCATCACATCACAACTTCTTAAAACACCTGAGTAAAGTCCAGTGCTCCAATAGTTATTCATCAGATCTTCTCCTAAAATGTAATTATTATAATCGATTTGCTGTGCATCAATTCCAAGAAATTGCTGCATAATAATTCCGATAGCACGGCTTCCACCGTTACCTTCGTTGTACATTGCCTGTGATTGAATTTCAGGCAACATCAATCTTAGATCTACACTTGTTAATCGCGTAGGATTCAAGTTCAATTCTTCTAGCGATTTCTCACAAGATGAAGTGAATAAAAGAATCATTGCAATAAATATATATATATTTCTTTTCATTTTATTTTAATCTTTTATTTAGAAAGTAAGGTTAACAGTCGCAGAATAACCCTTCGTATTAGGCATATTGAAATAGTCTAGACCATACCCATTAGACGCACCAGTAAGGTTCGTTTCTGGATCGATACCAGGGTACTTCGTACTTAACCAAAGGTTTCTACCTGAAAGCGCTACATTAATTCTTTCAATTGGAAGATTTTTCAATACGTCTTTAGTAATGTTAAACTTCACAGTTAATTCTCTTAATCTAATCCAAGATGTATCATGGATATTCATTTCAGAAATACCACCGAATCCATATCTTCTTCTGTAAAACTGAGCTTCAGAAGCTGATGGACTTTGTGCAATAGCAACTGGAGTCGTATTTGGAGTTCCTTCAGCAGTAACACCATCAAAAATAATCACATCATTTCTCTCGTCTGCCGAAATCTTCGATGTTCCAAAATAATTGATAATTCCACAAGTTCCACACCACATGTCTCCACCTTTTCTAAAATCTAAAAGTCCAGAAAGTGTGACACCTTTATAAGTTAATGAGTTTCTAAGTCCTACAGTATAGTCAGGGTTTGGATCTCCTAATGCTTGCTTAGAAGTAGCTGCTATAGGCCATCCATCTGATCCAATAATTAATTGACCATCATCAGCTCTTTGGAAACCATCACCGTAAATAACAGAATAAGGCAACCCAGGAACTAAATCTACAGATGTAGAAGTAAATCCTGCAAGTCCAATATCATCAACTCCTTCTGCTAATTCTTCAACAATGTTATCATATGTTGTAAAATTCGCAATAATGTCCCATCTGAAATTCTTTGTTCTAACTGGAACGGCATCTAATACAACTTCCCAACCAGTGTTAGTGATTACACCTGAATTCTGCACAGCAGTTGTAAAACCTGTTGAAGCAGGAAGTTGAACTGCAATGATAATATCTTCAGATCTTGTATCATACCATGTAACATCAGCACCTAATCTTCCATTAAACAACTTAATTTCAGCACCCAACTCTATAGTTGTTGCCTTTTCAGGTCGTAATTCTTCATTCGCTAACTGAGTACTTCTTTCGAAAGCATTCCCTCCAAACGCTGGGAACGTTATTCCTGTTATAAAGCCGTCTCCACCAGAAAATGCTTGAGCATAAGTGTTCGAAGTTGCATAAATCGGAGCATCATTTCCGATAACGCCATACGATGCTCTTAATTTACCATAATCTAGAAAATCACTCTGAATATTTAAAGCCTCAGTTATAGCTAAACCTAAACTAGCAGAGTATGATTGATAAGTATTGTTTTGTACAGGTAGTGCTGAAGACCAGTCATTTCTTCCTGTCAAATTCAAGAACGCCCAATCATTGTAACCCAAATCAATCGTTCCATATACACCATGAATTCTTTTTTCCTGAATCGACTCACCTGTTGTAATATCTGCTGCGTTACTTATGTGATAGAAATTAGGAGCAGACAACGTTGTACCTGTTGTAGATTGTTGTGTATATCTAGTATCAAAAACATTATATCCAACAACTAATCCTAAAGAAAACTTATCAGCTACTTGCTTATTCATTCCTAAGATTAAATCAGAGTTCAAATCTTTGTTACCTCCAAATCTTTGATTCACTAAACCAGCAAAGTTTCCTCCACCTCCTTGGTTTATATCAAATGCAGATAAAAATCTTTCAGAATAAGTATCAACACCTAATTTATAAGATGCAAATAACCAATCTGTAAATTGGTATTTCAATCCTGCATAACCAATGATTCTATTTACATCATCATTCGTCGGGTTTTTATTAACTGCCCAATATGGACTGTCATAAACTCCCCATCTGTATGATCTTTGAGAACCATCTGGATTCACGTAAGTACTTACATCATCAGCTGCAGCTTGACCTGCTAGACCATTTCCTATATCGAAAGTAGGAGTATTTCTAACTAATCCTAACATTACACCGTTGATGTTAGATCCTCTTTGAATCCTTGATCCACCAGAATTAACATAATTTGCAGAAACTGAAGCTTCCAACTTCTCTGTAATATCTACATTTAAAGTAGTTCTAAATGATGTTCTACCGAAATCTGCATTCGGTACAATTCCTGTTTGTGATAATTTTCCACCTGAAATGTAATATCTGACTTTATCAGTACCACCTGCAACTGATGCATTTAAATCAAGCGTTTGACCAGTGATAAAGAAATTATACGGATCATAACCTATAGCTGGCGTTCCATTTCCTTGACCTTTAGGAACTAATTTTCCTTTCTTGTCAAAAAAGTAATCGGTATCACCATCAAATTCCAAGTCAGAAATTAGCGGCCCCCAACTATCACCTTCAGCTGTTTCAGGACCTCTGTAGACAGCAACACCATTATTAAATGCACCTTGTGCATAGGTGTTCTGTAATTCAGGAAGTTTGTTGACTTGAGAAATTCCATAAGATGCAGAAATATTAACTACTGGCTTTCCAGCCTTACCTTTCTTAGTGGTAATAACAATAGCACCATTCGCTGCTCTTACACCGTAAAGTGCTGTTGCCGAAGCACCTTTAAGAACCGTCATAGAAGCAATGTCGTTAGGATTAATATCAATAGCTCTATTAGACTGATCCGATCCACCTACTCCGTTTCCTTCACCTCCTGTAGAGTTATCAATAGGAACACCATCTACAACAAATAATGGCTGGTTGCTCTTATTAACGGAAACCGAACCTCTAATTTTAATACTAGAAGAAGCTCCCGGAGATCCAGCTGATGATGTCACTTGAACACCTGCAACTTTACCACTTAAAGCATTAACAATATTCGTTTCTTTAGAATCAAGTAATTCCGAAGCGTCCACGTTTTGGACAGAATAACCGATAGATCTTCGATTCGCTTCTAATCCTACAGCTGTAACAACAACCTCTTCCAAAAATTGTCCTTCTGCAAGAATGACAGATACATTCTGTAAACCTTCGATGTTGATTTCCTGGGTTGTGTAACCAGTATAAGAGACAACAATACTAGTTGTTTCATCTGGAACTTCTAATGAGAAATTACCATCTAGATCTGTAATTGTCCCAATAGAGGAACCTTTTGCTGTAATATTTGCACCTATAAGTGCTAAACCTTCAGCATCTGTAACAATCCCTGAAATGCTTTTTTGACCGATTGCGGCACAAATTGTCATTAGGAATGCTACGAAAAAAAGTGAGAGTTTTTTCATATCAAAAAAAATATTTTAGTTAGATAAAAATTTAAAAATCAAAATTTCTATGGTGCATAACTGTATATAATATCTTCTATATGTTAATATCCTCTTAACAATAAAATCACATGCAATAACTCCGTTAGTCGAGTTAAAAATATAATTAAACTACAATATAGTGAATCTAATAGATAGTGTGTGCATGTGGCTTTTATCTTCTTAAGGCAATATTAACATAATTTTTACAATTTATTAACAAAACACCTTGATAATTTAATCACAAGGTTATGCACTTAATTTATTCACAATTTGCTATTTATATAATTCTTGTTACGGCCAAAATGCAATCTTTACAAAATTCAAATCTCTAATGCCTCGTAAATTCAGTTATTACGTTATATCAAGTTTATAAAGATTGTGATTTCTAATTCGTCAATAAAATATGACTTTGCTAAGTTGATGTGTTTATCAAAAGAATTGAAAGGCAAAGACTTCACCATTTTTCTCAATTCCATAAACTTCATCTTTGGAATCTAGACGGTCATCATCATTCGAAATGGGAAAGGGTAAGTAATTTTGATTGGTACTATAATCCCCTAATGGATCGACAGAATAATCAAAGCCCATATTATCTTCACCTATCAAAATATAGTGTGTATTTGCAGTTTCTCGCCAAGTAGACCACGTTGTCCTTAAATAGGAAACGCGTTCAATTTTAGTTTTTTGAAAAGGGCCATTAACTGCTATTTCAAGCAGTTGATTCCAAAAACTTGTTGTTGTTCTATCAAACAACAATATATTATTATTGTAAATCCTTCCACTTACGCCAAATTCTAGCGTCAAGTTATTTATTGTTCTCTCCCAAACAGTAGCCGTATTCGTATATGGGGCATAACATACAGCATATGCAAACCCATTTATCGTATCGTTTACTATTTCATGATAATTTAGAATCTTAATAGGATAAACTTTAGTCGTTTCACCAATTTTCACAACAATTATTTCATCTCTATCATTTAAAAAAGATGAGGTAAATATGTCCTTATTTGTGAACGGCTTAAACTTCGGTGAATTAATAGCTGGAATAGCATCTAATGAAGCTCCTTGATTAATATAGTTCGTATTAACTTCCCATTCAGAATCATTCAGTTCAAGTACTTCTCCATCACCAGCTTCATCATTAAATACTAGCTGCGGATAGATTGAACTCCAAACAAACCAGAAACCTACTCCTGCATGAATAGTCTCTAACCCTGAATCAAAATTAGGGTTGGCAGCCACTTCTCCAAAAACATCATAAAAAACGCCAAACTGGTCTTTCATAATAATGGGAAATGATTTCTGTACCGCCTCAAATTTTAACTCTACCTGATTTTCTGATCTTCTGCTAAATGATTGATAAAACGCTAAAGCCTCACTATAGATAAGGACTATAGGCTCCCCTCCAAGAACAAGATTTAATACATTTATACTTTTACTTTCGCACGGATTTTCATCAGTACAACTTAAAGGTAACTCTTCCTTAGAACAGGAAAAAGTTACAATTATAATAATTAGTATGGTTAGAAGTCTACACATAAAAAAAGCTCAAGGTGAAGTTAATCACCTTGAGCTAATATATTCGTTATCTTAAAGACATTAATTAGTTAACATCCCAGTATAATCTGATTCCATCTGAGTCAGCACCACCAAATGTAGAAAGAATTGCTTTATAATTCTCCTCATTTACTGTAGCCTCACTTTCAGGATACATGTTTCTCAACGGAATTTGCTCAGAAACATTTAATGGATTTTCAGCAGGTTGTAAAACTGGGAAATCTAATTTTCTCCAGTTTACCCATGCATCATAACCTTGATTATAAAGTGCAACCCATTTTTGTAAACCAATAGACTCTTTCCAGTTAGCAGCATCGTATGCAACATTGTCTTGAGCTATGAATTTATCAATTGCATCTTGATCATCAATTCCCCATTGGTTCATTGATGCTGCAATAGCTGCATTATAGTGCGCTTCAGCATCATCAGAAATCCAACCTCTTGCAGCAGCTTCAGCTAACATGAACTCAATCTGAGCAAGTGAGAAAATAGGAATACCAACTCCTTGAGCTCTTACATATGTAGAATTAGGAAATGATACATCCGCAGGTGCAACATCTGAATTTTCTAAACCGTATGGCATTGCAACAATCTCTCCACTTGAATTTGCTGGATCAGCAAAATTTACTAGTCTATCATCATTTGTAGCGATCATAAAGTCATAAAGTGTATTACTTATTGCAAAATCTTGTCTAGTTACAAATCTTCCGTACCAAGGATTCTGATTAGCAGTCTCCTCTAAATATTGATATACAACAGTTCTGTCAAATATACCAGCATTAACTGCAGATGTAAATTGAGCTTTAGCTGTTCCTTCATCAACATCAGAAAGTCTTAAAGCTATTTTAGCTCTCAATGTATTCGCAAATAATTTCCACTCATCGGTATCACCTCCTAAGATAATATCTCCAGCAACAGCACCCGAACCTAATTGAGCAGCAGCTTCTTCTAATTCTTTGAATAAATCAGCATAAATAGATGCCTCAGAATCATAAGCAGGTCCTAAGTTACTTCCCCCTTTTAATGCTTCAGAATAAGGAACAGGTCCCCATCTTTGTACTAAAATATCAAAGTAGTAAGCTTTCATAATTCTTGCAACTCCAATTTGATTTGCATTAGAACCTCCAGATAAAACTTCACCTGCAGTTTCTGGATTTTCATTTAAATCAATAATGTGCTGAAGATTTGCTAATGCACCAGTATACCAGCCATTAAAATCAGCAATAACATCTTGGTATCGTGATCCCTCCGTATAAGTAATTTCAGACATGTGCTGAACAAATAACTCAGGAGAAACAGCACCCACAGCAGAACTAACCGTTCTTTGAGCACTTGTTAATAACGTTTCAGTACCTACTTTAGTTGGAGCATTTGGATTTACATTAAGATCTCCAAAATCACCACACGATGCTAACACAGCTACCGCACAAAACAGATACAATGATTTTATATAAAATTTCATATTATTTTTTAATTTATTATCAATTAATTATAGTCCAATATCTAATTTGATTCCAAAAGATCTTGTTCCTGGAAGTCCTCCTCTTTCCTCGAATACTACATTATTAGAACCAGGTAAGATTTCAGATGGATCAATTCCATCAACTTTAGAATAAAGTAAAAGTGGATTTTTAACAATTGCAGATAATCTAAGTTTTGTGAATTTTCCACCTAAAACATTTTTAGGCAAAGAATATCCAATACTCAATTCTCTCCATTTCAAGTAAGTTGCATCATAGATGTACTCTTCGTGGAAACCAAAAAATCTTCCGTAGTAAGTAGATGGAGCAACGTGAGTAGAATATGGAGATCCATCTTCAAGTACACCTTCTACAAGGATTCCACCTGAATCAGCACCTTCCGTTACTGGGTTTCTAATAGGATTTCCAAGATCGTTGTTTCCAACAGTTGCAATTCCTAATCCAGAATAGTTGTTAAACATTTTCGAAACTGAGAAGAATTTCCCTCCAATCTGAAAGTCAAACATTGCATTGATATCAAAACCATAAACTCTAAAACCAGTTCTTAATCCACCTGTATAATCAGGTAAGATAGACCCCAAGTCTTTTCCACCAGTTCTTTTGAAAGCACCAGATTCTGAAATGATTTTTTGTCCATTTTCGTGTAAAGTATAACCTCCACCAATTAATGCTCCGTATTCTTCGCCTACTTTAGCATTCACTGAAAGTCCACCCCATCCTGTACCTCCAATTGCGTCAGCAATCTTATAGTTAGTAAGGTCTTCATACAACTCAACTACTTGAGATGTGTTGTTAGCAAAGTTGAAAGAGAAATTCCATCCGAAATTTTTCTTATCAAACGGTGTAGCATACAATGTTACTTCATAACCATTACTTCTAAATAAACCAGCATTTACTAGTGTAGAAGTATAACCTGTTGATCCTGGAATAGAAACAGTTAAGATTTCATCTTTTGAATCTTGGTTATAATATGTAAAGTCTAATCCTAATTTGTCATTCAAGAATCTTAAATCAACACCTGCTTCATATGAAGTAGAAAGTGCTGGTCTAATATTCGGATCAATCAGTGTGTTTCCTAAACCGAAAGAAGCAGTTGATCCATAAGGAGTTCCTGTACTAAAAACATTGTTATTTTGGTAAACTCCTAAATCAGAACCCACTTGAGCATAAGAAGCTCTTAATTTTCCAAACGAAAATATTGATGTAGGAAGATCTAATAACTCACTGAATACTAAACTACCCGATACAGATGGGTACAAGTAAGAGTTATCATCCGCAGCTAAAGCTGATGACCAGTCATTTCTAATGGTAGCACCTACGTAAAGAAAATCATTATACCCAATGTTCGCAGCTGCGAATAACGAATTGATTTGCTTATTACTTGTGTATGAGGAAAGTGTCGGTCTATCGATCGATGCGTTTAAGTTAAATAAGTTCGGTGTATTCAATCCACCTACTGTCGCACCATTAAGAGAGTTATAATTATTAAATCTTATGTTTCCTCCTGCAGTAGCATCAAACGATAATGTACCGAAGTTCTTAGCATAATCCATGATTAACTCAAAGTTATCTTCTCTTGCTCTATAAACTGTTTCTTGGTAAGAATCAAGATCTAAACTCTGTGATCCATTTCTATATTCTATACTCTGTGAATAATCATCTCTGTGAACACTACCTCTAATATTTAAATCATCTGTAATTGCATATGACAAGGTAAGATCTCCGTAATATCTTGATCTTGAATCAGTGTTAAAAGACTCATTCTGAATGTAGAAAGGATTATCCCAGTATAATGGACCTGTTTCGGATGGAGACTTAATATTCCATGACTGCATAATGCCTTCAGGAGTTAAGTATTCTCTCATTTTATCAATATCCAATTGTCTCTGGAACCATTGGTTAAATGAGTTCGCAGGATTTTTTCCATTATATCCGAATTCTGGTCTTGCTCTACCTGAATTACTTACAATATTTAAACTTGTAGAAACTTTAAGCTTATCTGTTAAATTATGACCAGCAGATAGTCCAACTGAATTCTTGTTAAATTTAGAATTTGGAAATACACCAGTTTGGTTAACATTAGAATAAGATAATCTGAAAGTAGTTTCTTCTCCACCTCCTGATATACTTACTGAATTCTGATTTGTTACACCTGTATCGAAGAAATCTCTAACGTTATCAGGATTTGCAGCTAATGGAATAGTAGTTCCATAGTCAGCTCCTGGGAACCATGACCAGTATGGTCTGTATTGTGTTCCGTCTAAAGCTGGTCCCCATGACTCATCCGCAGAATAATTAAGACCTTTATAAGTCTGTCCATCTACAGGATCTACATAATCAATAAGGTCTTGGTTATATCCACCAGCATATTCATCTTGGTATGAAGGAAGGATATAAACTTTATCCATTGAAACTGAAGAAGAAGCTGTTACACCGATACCTTTCGATTTAGCTCCTTTTTTTAGTGTTATTAATACAACACCATTCTTCGCTCTGTTTCCGTATAATGCAGAAGCAGAAGGTCCTTTTAAAACTGAAATTTTATCAATATCATCAGGGTTAATATCTGATGCTAAGTTTCCGAAATCCGATCCTGAAGTAGATCCTGAGAAATTTGAATTCGAAATTGGCGTTCCATCTACAACAAATAGTGGATCACCACCTGTTAAACCGTTTACACCTCTAATTCTAATTTTAGCAGATCCTCCTAATGATGATCCCGCTCCAGAAATTACTTGTACACCTGCAACATTTCCTGCAAGGTTACTTACAATATTAGTGGATTGTGTCTGAACTAAGTCAGCTCCACCAATTTCCTGAACTGAATACCCAAGAGATTTTTCCTCACGCTTTATTCCTAAAGCCGTAACGACAACCTCATCTAGAGCTAATCCTTCCGTTAATATTACAGCAACAGTAGACTGCCCTGTGATATCAACTTCTTGTGTGGTAAAACCCGCATATGAAAATACAAGGGTGTTAATTGCTTCTGGTACTTCCAGTGAGAAATTACCGTCAAAGTCAGTAATTGTACCAGTTGTAGTTCCTTTAACGATGACATTAGCACCGATAAGTGCTTCTCCTGATTCATCTGTCAAAGTACCACTTACTGTTCGTTGCGCCATCATGGTACCTATACTACATAGGAGAGCGAACAACAATAGTGAAAATCTTTTCATATTAAATTATTTTGGTTAGAATTTGTCACATATTAAGAAATATGTGGCTTGTGAATAAAAATGGTTTCTCTGTTAACATTTTATGTTAACAAAAACTTAATTTTTCCCTACAATTAACTAAACGAATGAGAACACGATTTGTGATTTTGTCCTGCAAAAAGTTTATTTAATAGAAGAAAACCTCTTATAAATCAGGAACAAAAGAACAAAAAAAAATTATTATATCAAAACACAAATTTTAACATAAATTATTACGATACATCTGTATTGTACTTTTCAACCCATAGTATAGAGAATCCGCAATAAATGCATGACCTATCGATACTTCTTTCAAATTAGGAAGGCTTTCTTTGTAAAATTTTAAATTTTGCAGATTAAGATCATGACCAGCATTAATTCCGATTCCGAGCTGATGCACAGTTTTACTTATTTCCGCATGCGCTTTCACCGCATCTTCTTTGTCCTGCAAAAACGCTGTTGCGTAAGTTCCAGTGTACAATTCTATCCTATCTGTTCCTGTTGCAACAACTGATGAAACCATGTCCATATCGGCATTTAAGAAAAGGCTCACTCTAATACCTGCTTCTTGGAGTTCACTAACAATGTCAGTAAGAAAAATTTGATGTGTCTTCGTGTCCCATCCTGTATTAGACGTCAAAACTCCTGGAGCGTCTGGAACCAGAGTACATTGATCAGGCTTCACTTTTATTACAAGCTCCATAAATTCTTTAGAAGGATATCCTTCTATATTATATTCGGTCTTCACAATATTCTTTAATATAGGAATATCAGCATATCTTATATGCCTCTCATCTGGACGGGGGTGAACAGTAATTCCCTGGGCTCCAAATTCTTCACAATCTTTGGCAAATTGATACAAATCAGGATAATTTCCTACTCTAGAATTTCTAAGTAATGCAACTTTATTAATATTCACGCTTAATCTTGTCATACTTCTTTTACATTTGTCATGAAATTGAATAAAGACTATTTATTCAAATAAATTAATACGAAATTAATTATTCTAAAACAATAATGTTAAGCTCGATTCTTAAATTATTATTATTGATCGTCGGTGGGTTTATACTTGCTCAGCTTCTTACATTAGGTGTTATGATGTCAATGGGCCTTGAAATTTCTAATGACAGCTTAGGGAAAGCGAGCTCATTCACTGTTAAGTCCATTTTATTCATAAGCCACATCTGTACTTTTATTCTTCCTTGTCTCTTATTTGTTTACTTAAACTACAGAGAGAAAAAATGGAATCTGCTAAGGTTAGATAAGGTGCCAAATGCGAAGATATTAGTACTATTCTTGCTATTCCTTATGGTTTCCTACCCAGCGGTAAGCTATAGTTTCACAGTGAATTCGTGGATTCCTCTGGCGGACTGGATGGTAAGTCAGGAACAATCCACAGCAGATACTTTGGAAAAAGTGCTGACCATGAATAACACCTTGGACTTTCTAAGTGTCATTATGATTATCGCAATCATTCCAGCAATCGGAGAAGAATTACTATTTAGAGGACTCATTATGGACTTCATAGAGCAATCAACTCTTAATGGACATATAGCAGTATGGGGCTCTGCAATCATATTCAGCCTTTTTCATCTTCAATTTCAAGGCTTTTTACCTAGATTACTATTAGGGGCAGTGCTCGGATATGCCTTCTTATACAGTAGAAACTTATGGGTACCTATTATATTACATTTATTGAATAATGCAGCGCCTGTCGTAAGTTTATATTTCTTCAAAACAGACCTCGCTGCGATAGACCCAAATGATACACCCGAAATCCCATGGTATGCTGGGTTGGCTTCACTGGTATTAGGTGTTGCAGTTTTATATTTTATTATTCAACTGATTAAAAACGACAAGAGTGCTGAAGCCTAGAATTATCACAGGAATTATATTTGGGGTTATCGTGCTTGCAGCTATTTATGGCGGAGAGATTAGCAGCATCCTGCTTTTTGGATTAGTGGTATTATTTTCTTCTTTCGAGTTAGCAAGAATGCTAAGAAGAAATGTTCAGACACCAATTATGATGTTCACAATGGTTATGGGATTTCTTCCATTTATACTATCTATGTTTTATCCTGCCAAAGGAACATTATTGATTGTTGCTATAATCGTTTCGTGCTGCATAATGATAGGTCTCGCATCTATGATGATCATGAATCGCGGGGCGAGTTTACTTGAAAAGCTTTCACCATTAACTTCATTATTATACTTAGGGATTCCGTTCTACTTACTTAGAGTTGTGTTGCTAAAGCCTCCGTTTCAATGGGAATTGATCTTATGTATGATCTTACTGATCTGGTCCAGTGATACATTTGCTTACATCGTAGGCTCCTTAATAGGAAAGAACAAATTATATTATAAAGTATCTCCAGGAAAGACATGGGAAGGATTTCTAGGTGCCGGTATATTAACTATTCTCGTTGCAGTGGGTTTAAAATTTATATTCGGTGAATTCCCACTGTTATTCTATATTTTCTTAGGATTCACGGTATGGTTACTGGGTGGAATCGGAGACCTTTTTGAATCTTACCTTAAGCGACATTTTCAAATTAAAGATTCTGGGACTTTTCTACCTGGACATGGGGGCTTTCTAGATCGATTTGATAGTTTTATATTCGTGCTTCCATTTGTATGTTTGCTAATGATATTTTTTGAGGTACTTTAAAATCTGTGGTCATTAGAAATCTGTTATTGCGTTCGATGAAAAACATTGACCTAAAAAATTGAAATAAAAAAAATGAATAAAAAATTAATATTAGTTACAAATGATGATGGAATAACAGCGCCAGGAATAAGAGCATTGGTAACTGAAATGCAATTACTCGGAGAAGTTGTCGTTGTTGCTCCAGATAGTCCGCAATCTGGACAAGGGCACGCCATTACGCTGACTGAGCCTATCAGATTGAAAAAAGTAGATATATTCAAAGGTATAGAAGCTTATGAATGTACTGGTACTCCTGTGGATTGTGTGAAACTGGCTAAGAACGTAATTCTAAAGGATAGAACCATCGACTTATGTGTTTCTGGTATCAATCACGGATCTAATGCATCCATCAATATCATTTATTCTGGTACGATGTCCGCAGCGATGGAGGCCAGCATAGAAGGAATTAATTCAATAGGCTATTCCTTACTAGACTTCTCTTATAACGCGGATTTTTCTGCTGCGGCTAGTTATGCTAGAAGAATCGCACATGAAGTATTGAGAAACGGAATGCCGGAAAGTAATTTATTAAATGTCAATATTCCAGCAGTCCCAATGAATGAGATCAAGGGCATCAAAGTATGTCGACAAGCTGAAGGTAACTGGAATGAGACTTTTCAAGAAGGAAAGGATCCAAGAGGTCAGAAGTATTATTGGTTGACAGGTGAATTCGATCATAAAGAGCACGAAGAGGACACGGATTTATATGCACTTGAGCATAATTATGTTTCCATCGTTCCATCAGCACATGATCTTACGAATTACAAGGCCATTCCAGAATTAGGAAAATTTGAAAAATTATAAATTCCATGTTTAATAAGAATCATATTGTTCTAGGAATAATAATCGGCATATGCTTGCCTGTGGTTGGATATGCTCTAATTATGATGTTATTCGAAACGTTAGAATCAGCTGGGATCATGGATGAAGTAACGAGTGGAAGTGCAGGTAGAAGAGTTCGAACTTTATCACTTCTCGGTATTTGTACGAATATCATTCCATTCGAAATTTATAGAAAAAAGAGATTTGATAATACCATGAGAGGCCTTGTCTTTCCTACGGTAATATATATAGGAATATGGATTTTCATGTATAAGGATATTTTATTCGGTGGATAAAATATTCATCATAGCAGGCGAAGCGTCAGGAGATCTGCATGGATCACACTTAGTAAAAGCACTGAAGCGATATCAGCCTTCACTTCAGATTCAAGCATATGGTGGTTCTAAGATGGAAGAGGAAGGTGCGACGATTGTAAGAGATTATCAGGAATTTGCATTCATGGGCTTCTATGAGGTAGCTAAGAATGCATCTAAAGTGCTAAGAAATCTAAAAGAAACAAAAAAGTTAATCGAAGACTTTAAGCCAGATGCCATTATTTTTATTGACTTTCCAAGTTTCAATATTAGAATAGCAAAGCACATTAAAGCCCAACTACCTTCAACAAAATTATACTATTATATCTCTCCTAAAGTATGGGCATGGAAAAGTGGACGAGTTCATATTCTGAATAAGCTGATGGACGAAATCTTTGTGATTTTCCCATTCGAAGTAGACTTTTATGCTAAATATGGATATGATGTAACTTATGTAGGCAATCCATTATTAGATGAGATCCAACAAATCCCTGATCTTGAAAAAAAGAAAGATCTCATTGCAGTGCTTCCTGGTAGTCGTCGTCAAGAAATCCAGAAGATGCTCCCCGTATTTGCTGAATTAGCATCATATATGCCTGATTTCAAATTCGAAGTTTCAGTCATGCCACAATTTAGTATTGATTTTTATCATGCCCATGCGGGAAGATTAGCTCCAAATTTGACTTTTTCTAAGCGATCTACCTATGAGATGCTTAATGAAGCGAGTCTTGCGGTAGTTACATCGGGAACGGCAACTCTTGAAACTGCATTATTCAATACGCCACAAGTTGTAGCTTATAAAACTTCATGGCTTTCCTATTTTATTGGGAAGAAAGTAATTAAGATCAATTATATTTCTCTTGTCAATATCATCTTGGATAAGATGGCCATTACAGAATTAATTCAGCATGAATTAACTGTGAACCACTTAAAAGCTGAACTGGAGGAAATGATTCGTAATCCCGAGCAAATCCTTAGTGATTATGCTGCACTTCAAAAACTTCTTGGAAAAGGTGGCGCTTCTGAAAATGTTGCTAGAAAGATTTTAGCAGGTTAATATTAATGAAGTCTTTCTGAAATCAAATCATGATCATTTGATAGCCTGACTGGAGGTCAGACCATCAGATCATGTTATTTATCTGCTGAAGATCTTTTTTTCTTAACTTTTTTCACCTTAGGCACCCATTTTTCTTTAGGTGGCTTTTCTGGTTCTGTTGCTTTGCTAGCCGTTTTCTTGCTAGTCGCTCCTTTTTTAGCAGGCGCTTTCTTTTTAGCTGGCGCTTTTTTCTTCGCTGGTGCCTTCTTTTTAAAAGTACCCGGCAACTCCTCTTCTATCCATATTTTAACCTGCTCATATGGAAGTTCTTTCAGTTCTTCTGCAGTATACTTCTCTTCACCGTTCTTAGGAATTTTCACAAACTTTCTACCCACTTTTATAACTGGGCCCCATCTCGCATTCTCTATAGACACCTTATCTTCTGGCCATTGCTGGATGTATCGGTTTGCTTCTTTTTCGATCTTTGCAGCAATTAATTCATGCATATCTTCAATAGATATATTCTCGAAATCATATCTCTTAGGGACATTCACAAAATAGTTCTGATATTTCAAGAAAGGTCCGAAACGTCCTTTACCCTTTGTTATATCTTCTCCTTTATATGTACCGACGGGTGCATCTTCTTTCTCTTTCTGAGCTACTAGCTCTAATGCATCTTCTTTAGAAAATTCTAATGGATCTACTCCTTTAGGAAGCGAAACAAATTTCTTCTCACCATATTTCACATATGGTCCAAAACGACCTGAATTAACAGAGAGTTCTTCTCCTTTATATTCTCCAAGCACCTTCGGTAACTTGAACAACTCCATGGCTTCTTCATAATTGATGGTTTCCATAGACTGTCCAGGTTTCATATTAGCAAACCTTGGTTTCCCATCTTCTCCTACTTCTTCTCTTGTTCCGATCTGTACAACTGGACCATATCTGGTAATCTGCACCAAAACGGTATGCCCTGATGCCGGATCTTTCCCTAACTCTCTCTTCCCTTTTGCTCTTTCAGCATTAGCAATTGTATTTTCCACTTTCTCATGAAACGGACCGTAGAAAGATTTCAACATCTCTTTCCATTCCTTCTTTCCCTCTGCAATGATATCAAATTGCGCTTCTATTTCCGCAGTGAACCCATATTCTAAAATGGAACCAAAATGCTCTTCTAAAAAGTCTGTCACGACCATTCCTATATCTGTAGAATATAATCGATTAGATGTGGCTCCAGTGATTTCTGTTTTTTCTTCTTTAACGATCTCATCATTTACAAGAACCATATATTGGTAAGTTCTCTCTACTCCTTCCCTACTCTCTTTCGTTACATAACCTCTTTCCTTTTCCATGATCTTAGAAATGGTCGGTGCGTAAGTAGAAGGTCGTCCGATCCCTAATTCTTCTAACTTTTTCACTAAACTCGCTTCCGTATATCTTGCCGCTGGCCTAGTAAATCTTTCAGTGGATTGCAATTCTTTTAATGTGAGATTTTGCCCTCTGTGCAATGGCGGTAACATTCCTTTTGCTTCGTTTTCCCCTTCATCTTCTTCATCACTTGATTCTAGGTAAACTTTCAGGAAACCATCAAATTTCAGCACCTCACCATTTGCTCTGAAGTCAGCATCTGAAACATTCGAACTTGCGATTTTCACTTCTGTCTTCTCTATTTTCGCATTAGACATCTGAGATGCGATGGTTCTTTTCCAGATAAGCTCATATAATTTCTGCTGATCCCTGTCTGCACCAACACCTTGGTTTTCTATATATGTCGGTCTAATCGCTTCGTGAGCTTCTTGAGCATTTGAATCTTTAGACTTAAACTTTCTAGGCGTGGAATATTCATCCCCGTATTCTTTCTTAATCTGTTCCTCGATGCCCTGCATAGCCGTCTCACTCAGATTATTCGAATCTGTTCTCATATAAGTAATCAAACCTTGTTCGTATAGTCTCTGAGCAGTGGACATTGTTCTATTCACACTGAATCCTAACTTTCTACTCGCTTCTTGTTGCAAGGTCGAAGTTGTAAACGGTGCGGCTGGTTTTCTTTGGGTAGGTTTTATTTCAATGTTAGAAATAATATAATTAGAACCTTTTGATTTGTTTAAAAAAGCTTCCGCTTCCTTAAGATCTGGGATTCTACTTTTCAGTTCCGCTTTAAGCTCAACCTTCGATCCGCTTCCATTATCCACTTCGAAAACAGCAACTACTCTATAGTAATTATCGCCAACGAAATCTCTAATTTCTCTTTCTTTCTCTACGATTAATTTAACAGCTACTGATTGTACTCTTCCTGCAGAAAGCTTGCCTTTCACCTTTCTCCAAAGTGTTTCTGACAATTCGAAACCAACTAATCTATCTAGTATTCTTCTTGCTTGTTGTGCATTAACTAAGTTAATATCAACCTTTCTAGGTTTTTCTATAGCCGAAATAATTGCCGGCTTAGTAATTTCTCGAAAGACAATTCTTTTTGTCTCATATTCATCTAACCCTAGTTCTTTGCACAAGTGCCAAGAAATAGCTTCTCCCTCTCGATCCTCATCCGTCGCTAACCAAACCTCATCAACTTTACTAACCCAATCTTTCAGATCTTTAACTACTTTTCTCTTTTCCGGAGAAACCACATAGCTCGGTTCGAAATCATTTTCGATATCGACACCTTTCGTTCCTTTATCTAAGTCTCGTATGTGACCGAAACTAGATTTCACCTTAAAGTCCTTCCCTAGATACTTCTCTATCGTTTTCGCTTTCGCAGGGGACTCAACTATCAATAAATTCTTTGCCATGGGTAAATGTTTATATAGATAAAACTATAATTGGATTGCAAAAGTAAGAAAATAAGTAGATGTTCCAACTTAAGGAACTTCATTCTGTCTTATCCGCTTTTCTTCCTTAATCACTTTGATTTTATCTAACCTTTCCTTTTCTCTTGCTTTTTGGAACTCTGAGATTTGCTGATCTATCTCTAATGGTAAGTTATTTAATTTTCTGTGGAGGGAGACTATGACGAACTTTGCTTGGTCATCCGGATGATTAATCCCAAGCTCTTTCAAGTAGTGTGAAAATCTAGAACCTTCATATAAATTCCAATTATAGATAATCCACCTACCTAGACCGAAATGTAATCGCTTAGCAACGATTTCTTCTTCACCTGATTTAAACTTAGCAAGTGCTTCTTCTGTAGAAAGTGCTTCTACCTCCATCATCGCTTCATCTAAGTTTTTCGGAATATATACACCGTTAATCCGCGATTTCTTTATGTTTCTTGCATACCTCTCCTCGAATGATTGCTCATCTGATACTGGATCTTGAGCAAAACATTGACCTACAATAAAAAATGCACTCAATATTAAAATTATCTTCATTAACTACGTTTTTCTTTTCTTCTTCTTCGCTGCTGGAAATAAGATATTATTTAGAATTAATCGATATCCTGGAGAATTTGGATGCAGATTAAGATCGGTTTCCGGGTCACCTACATAATGTCTGTAATCCTCAGGATCATGGCCACCATAGAATGTCCAAGTCCCAAAACCATATGTTCCATGAATGTATCTTGCTTCTTGATCTGCCTTATTATCTCCTAGTATAAGGACATCTGACTTAATATATACTTTACTAAATGCTGTTGCTTGTCCCATGAAACCTTTCACAGTAGTGGTGTGATTCTGTGTAAGCATTGCTGGAATATGATCATATTTTGCAGAGAAATCAAATAAAGTAATATAATCTGTCTTAGGAGTCACCTTTCTTTTTTTATGGTCAATGCTAGAGTGCTCGTACTCCATAGGGTTCATTACTAATCGAAAATCTTTAAACGCTAAGGTCTTACTAAAATCCAACTTAGACTGCGCATTAGGATCTATTCCATCGCCATCATATACATTTCCTACAATGTCCGTACCTTCAGCTGCTAACGCGATATCATAGGTATCTGTTGCTGAACACATGGCAAACATAAATCCACCACCTTCGATGTATTCTTTTATTTTCTTCGCAACCGCTAATTTTAACTGAGAAACTTTCTTAAAACCAAGTGATCCAGCAAGGTCTTCCATCTTAGCTTGATTCTCACGGTACCATTTCTGCGTATGTTGCGAAGCATAAAACTTCCCATATTGACCAGTGAAATCTTCGTGGTGCAAATGCAACCAATCGTATTCCGCTAGTTTATTTTCCATCACTTCTCTATCGTACACCGTTTCATATGGAATTTCTGCATAGGTCAATACCAATGTTACTGCATCATCCCAGGGTTGAATTTTTTCACCTCTAGTATTAAAATCAGGCGTGTAGACTGCAATTTTAGGTACTTTTTCTAATTTGATTACTTCTTGGTTCACCTCAGGATTACCGATTTCAGTTCTTATCCGATTGAATTCGCTGTCCGAAATAACTTTGTAGCTGACTCCTCTCGTGAGCAACTCTTTTTCAGCTCGGTCAGAATGCGCAAATGCGAAACTTCCGCCTTTATAATTAAGTAACCAATAGGCTTCTCCGCCTGCTTCCAGTATCCAATAAGTTATTCCATAAGCTTTCAAATGGTCTTTCTGTGTCTCCATTTCCATTGGAATAAAAATGTAAGATGCATGAACTTGAACGCATAGGAAAGCTAGAAAAACAAAAAATATTAGTTTTTTCATAATTGTAAATATGACATATTTCTGTGACCAAAACGCAATAGAACTCAAATGAATTGCAGAAATTACGATTTTTCAAAATACTTAACATAATTAAATAGTTATTAAAGTCTACCTAGAAAATCTTTTTTACATATTTGTAATTAATAATAATTAAAGACATTGTCGAATTTAACATTTCAATATAATCCAGCTTACATTTTCTTATGCCTACTTGTAGGTCTTGTATTCGCATTTGCCTTATACTATAGAGAGAAAAAATTCTTAGAGCACGGTCGTTGGCTGCCTATTTTACTTGGTGCCCTTAGATTCTTAGCCGTTTCTGGATTTTGCTTTTTATTGATGGTTCCTCTTCTTAAGTCAATTTTCGAAGAAACTAAAAATCCGGTGATTGTAATTGCGAAAGATGCTTCTTCTTCTGTAACAGACTTAAATGATACTGTATTAGATGAAGGTCTAGCCAATCTGAAAAATGAGTTAAGCAGTGATTTTCAAGTTGATGAATACTCATTCAGTAATGACCTATATACTGGGCTTCCCGATTCTAACAATGTTAAGAGCACCAATCTCGAGAAAGTTTTTACAGAATTAGATGAATTGTATATTAATCAAAATGTCGGTGCTATTATCATTGCAACTGATGGAATATATAACGAGGGAAAAAATCCTTTATACATTGACAATAATATTTCTGCTCCTATCTATCCAATTGCGCTGGGTGACACAATAGAACGAAAAGATCTTATTCTTAAAAGAACACTTAATAATGATATCGTTTTTCTAGGAGATAAATTTTCAGTTCAGTTAGATATAGAAGCCATCAATAGTGCGGGTGAAAATAGCAGGCTTACAATTTCTAAGTACGAAGAGAATGGAAGTCTGACTTCTTTAGAAAGTAGAAATATTAACATTGACAATAATGATTTTTTCATTACGGAGGAAGTTGTTCTTGAGGCCAACCAAAGCGGTGTCGTGCGTTATGTAGCAAGCCTTAGCCCAGTTAGTGGAGAAGTAAGTCGAAGAAACAACAGAAAAGATATTTTCATAGAAGTCCTAGATTCTAGACAGAAAATCTTACTACTTGCTAACGCTCCACATCCAGATGTTTCTGCGTTCAAACATATTATCGAAAACAATAAAAATTACGAGCTTAACACATCGTATCTTAATAGCGAGGACATTCCTAATGACTTGTTTGACTTGGTGATCTTGCACAATTTGCCGAGTACAAAGAAAGATATAACTGCCATTCTGAATCGATCTAATATTAAAAATGCAGCAAGACTATATGTCTTAGGAAGCCAAACTTCACAATCTAAATTCAATCAGATTCAAAATGTATTCTCGATCGAAGGAAGTAGTAATTCACAAAATGAAGTCCAAGCTACCTTGAGTAACGCTTTTACTTTATTTAAGATATCTGAAGATTTAAATGCTGAAATTGTGAATTACCCGCCGATGGTTTCGCCATTTGGCAATTATAAAGTATCTCCTAATGCAACGGTTCTATTAAAGCAAAAAATAGGAAAGGTAGATACCGAATACCCACTTCTCGCATTCAATGATCAAGGTGGGATTAAAACGGGTGTAATTGCAGGTGAAGGCATATGGAAGTGGAGGTTGTTTAATTATCTACAGAAAAGCCACTATGATGAGATTTCTGAATTGGTTAACAAATCATTGCAATATTTGACCCTTAAGGAGGACAAAAGAAAATTCAGAGCGAGTCCAGCTCAAAACATATTTAAAGAGAATGAGCCTATTATTTTCTCAGCTGAATTATACAATGATAGTTATGAGAAGATTAATACCTCAGACGTGAACTTAACCATCACGAATGCGGATAAGAACAGTTTCAATTTTGTATTTTCTAAACGAGCGGATTATTATTTCTTAGACGCTGGGCAGTTTCCAGCAGGTAACTACAGATATACTGCCGAAGCTGAATATGAAGGCAAGAAAGTGGACCAATCGGGAAGGTTTAGTGTCGAAAGTATTCAGTTAGAATCCTTCGACCTTACGGCTAGGCATGATCTACTTAGATCATTGGCTAGTAAATCAGGCGGCCAACTCATACAGGCAGACAATACTGGTAGTATATTAGAGATAATAAAGACTAATAACCAAATTAAGCCTACAGTATATGCAAGTACGCGAACGAATAAATTAATGGATCACAAATGGATCTTCTTTCTGCTTTTTGGCTTCCTTGCTGTTGAGTGGTTTCTAAGAAGATATTTTGGAAGTTATTAAAGAAAAAAGGCTGCAAAATAGCAGTTGATCCTAATTTTTAAGATAAAAAAAGGCACTCTAGTGAGTGCCTTTTAATTCATTTATACTTTTCTTCCTCCTTTGAGTTGCCCTTGCAGGATTGCCAGTTCATCCCATTTTCCATCTCTCGCCAATGCTGCTTGTTCTGCCCAAGTATCAGGCTTAGATATTCTGTATCTAGGTCCTGCATCGTCTAATATTCTCTGCAGTCTGCTCATTTCAGAACCTGCCAACTCTGCGAACGTATTTATTCCGTCACTATTCAAAAGGCCTTCTATTTTCGGTCCGATGCCTTCTACTTTCTTAAGATCATCTTTAGCAGCAGCTGCACCTGCAATAATTCCAGCTCCTGTAGGTCTAATTCCTCCAACTAGTATTTTTTGTAAATCTTCTAATTCGCCCCATTTCCCATCTCTTGCTAGAGCAGCTTGTTCAGGCCAAGTATCAGGTTTAATAATCTGATACTTAGGACCGCCTGCGTCTAAGATTTTTCGCAATTTCGATTTTTTAGAATCCGCTAGATCATTATATGTTCTTATTTTATCCTCATTCAGTAATTTTTCAACTTTCGGTCCGATTCCTTCAATCTTTTTAAGGTCATCTTTCTTTTTGTCAGATTTACCAGAAGCGGCAAGGCCAGTAACGGCGCCTGCAACAACAGACGCTGAGGCGGCTTTAACAGATGCTTTTTTATTGGCTGCTTCTAAGCTAGCTTCGAGTGTTGATATCTTAAGATTCTTCTCTCGTAACTGTCCTTTAAGAAGGGAAACTTCACTGTCTAATTCGGTACCATGATGTCTGCAGTTAACCAGATCTTCTTCTAGTCCTTTAATTTTCTTTTTAAGACCTCTTATATCATCTTCTAATTGCTCTTTGATCTTCTTGTATTTTGCCCAAATTGCCCAACCTAAAAGTAAGCCCAATAAAAATGGTAGCAACCAAGAAAGTCCTACCTGCCACAATTCAAGATCGCAAAAACTAAATGCTAAGTATATCATAATTTTCGTTTTGATTAGTCAATAATAAGTTCCACCCTTCTGTTTTTCTGGCGTCCTGAGGAGGTTGCATTTGAAGCTACAGGTTGTTCTTCACCATAACTTCTAGTTACAATTTGTGAGCTTTTCAGTCCTTTAGAAACCAATTTCTTTTTCACTTCCTCAGCTCTCCATTTTCCTAAGTTCTTATTAGACTCATCATTTCCACGATCATCCGTATGACCGCTTATAATTACTTTCTTTCCAGAACTCTTTATAGATTTCACGATATCATCTAGGTCAGCCTCTGTTTCACTGGAGTAAAGAGAATTCGAAGAATTATAAGGAAAGTAAAAGGTCAATTTATTCTTGCCAGCAGCATCTGTAGATTTTACAGAAGTAACCGCATTGGTCTTTGCTGCATCTTCTATCGCTTTAGTTGCTTTTTCATCAGCTTGGATCTTGTCAGCAGCCATTTTTTCTGCCTTAAGTCGCTCAGTTTCTTCATCGGCTTTATTTTTTGCTGCGATTTCAGCGGCACTGAGGACTTTATCATCTTGCGCTCCGATAGTAGATTCAATATTGTCTGTTGAAGAAATGCCCTTAGCACCACAACAGGAGGAGTTGCTGTTATTCCATAACCAATAGTATAAGATTCCTAATATAATCCATGCAATTACAGCTAAATATCTCATGTTAGTTTCTTTATAAAATTTAAAAAATCTTTCTAAATATAAATATTATTGGCACAAAGGCAGCGTTTTACCATATAAAATTGCTGTTAAATGTTTAATAATCAGTCGATTCTCTTCAGTTCGAGCAAAACAAGCATATAAATTCATTGCTCACGACAAAAAATACCGAATTAATCGTAACGGAATTGAAATTATTTACACTAGTAGATAAACCAATTGATTTCAAATGTCTAAATCTCACATACCACTCTTGATTCCACTTGCCGCAATGGTGTGTGGCATCATCATAAGTAGATTTATTCATATTGAACTCGTTCATCTTTCTTTTGGACTGGCAGGGATTTTTGCAATTTTCTTTATTATCCCCAAACTGCTGATCAAGTCTTTGCTAGTCCCTACCCTTTTCTTCTTCGTTGGAATATTTACTTCCCAGGTTAATGATCACCTTAAAAATCCTAATCATTTTTCTAGAGTAAGCGGTCAGGCTTTAATTGTAAAAATTGATAAAAAAGAAAGGACGCAGAAAGGATTCAGGTATTTCGCAAAGGTGAAAACAGTAAAAAGCAAATCTGCTGAAATACTAACTATGGGAAAATTATTGATTTATTCCGATTCCCTTATAAATCTAAAGGAATATGAAACTTATGTGATTCCCGCAAATTATTATCAAATAGAGCGCTTTAAGAATCCAGATGCTTTTGATTATGGAACTTACCTTTCGCACTTAAGTGTCTATCATCAGGCCTACATAAAAGAATCACCTCTTTTAATTTCTTCTACACCATCTTTTCTAAAGATACTTCGGGATAAAAGAGCGAAAATATCGGCTTTTTTTAATAGTCAATTTGAGCACACGATTACTGCAGAGATTGTGAACACCCTTTTAATAGGTGAAAAGAAAAACTTAGATCGAGATACAAAAGATGCTTTTATAAATAATGGACTTGCTCACCTACTTGCCATTTCAGGAATGCATGTGGGCATCGTATTAATCATTCTTAAATTTATATTAGGAAAAATACCATCTCGTGTTCTTAAAAACATGCTCATCATTTTAGGAATTTGGTTTTATATACTTTTAAGTGGCATGCAAATTCCTGCGATCAGAGCTGGTTTCATGTTTTCACTAATGGTTATCGGGCAAATTAGTAATCGAAATATAAAAGTACTGAATAGTGTACTTTTTGCAGCATTAGTTATGCTTAGCATCGATCCACAAATTCTATTTCAGCTATCCTTTCAATTAAGCTTCATGGCGATGGCCAGCATTCTATTATTTTATCAGAAAATCTATCAATTCATTGAATTCAAATCCACGATACTGATCAAGTTATGGCAGTTGGTGTCGCTTAACCTGTCTGTTCAGATATTTGTATTGCCATTATCTATTTATTACTTTAAACAACTACCGACCTATTCACTGTTCACAAGCATGATTTCAGTGCCTTTCATTATCATCATCATGTGGGGATCTATTATCATGTTGCTTTCTTCAACATTTAGCATTCTAATTCCTAAATGTGTCGGCTATGTATTAGAATACTTAGTATCTGGATATATGCACTTACTTGATTGGTTCTCTAATCTACCTCATGCATTAGTCCAAGAAATTTCAATTCATGGTCTTCAAGTTATTTTCTGGATGGTTGCAGTCGTAGGATTTCTATGCTTCTACTACCAGAGAAATAGAAAAACAACTTTAGCATGCGCTAGTTTCTTGCCGCTATTGCTAGCCAGTTCCGTACTAAATATTCATCAAGAAGTGATCAGTGAATTCACCATTTATGATGAACCGAAAAAATTAATTATTGATCTAAAAAACAAAGAAAATGTCATTAGAATCCTAGAAGACATCCATTATAAATCATATCAAGTTCCAGAAAATAAAGATGCCCAAATCGTGCAATTAAATCAAGATGAAATAATTAGATGGAATGGGATGTCAATAACTATACTTAATCAAGTGCCAAGTGTTGAAGTTAATTTTGACATCTGCATCATAAATAACGCTTCACTAGTAGGAAAAACAACACTTCCTTGTAAGCAAGTTATACTTCCCAGAAAATTAAGGTATTCAGAGGACCACTCACTATACTATTCCATAAAAGAAAACGGATCATTCAACTTAAAACAATTCAAATGAAAAATCAGCTAACAAAACTTGTCCACATCAGAAAAAGAGAACGGAAATCACTCATTCTTATTCTTTTCATCTTACTATTTTCAAGCTTCTGTGATGAATTATACCTTTCATTATTAGCTACATCGCAAAACGATGACCGAGAGTTAATCATCGAAAAAGTAGAAGTGATAAAACTGCCTGCCGATACAAGTAAAATGGTCATTGTAGATGAAAGTACGGAGAACCCTGAAGAATTTGTAGTTGAACAAAAATCATTTCAGGAGTCCGTTCCGATGGTAGAGAAGACAATTAAATTGCCTCCATCTGAAAAAGTAAAAATCAATCCTCATTCAACTGTACGAAAAGAAATTTCATCGGAACCTTTCGATCCGAATGATGTGAACCTTGATCTGTTGGTTCAAAATGGAATTCCAAAACGTGTTGCTCATACTTGGATTAATTTTGCCAATGCTGGAGGAAAATTTTATAAGCAGGATGACTTAAGAAAAATTTATGGAATGACGGAAGAGCATATTGAGAAAATTGCACCTAATTTAAAATTTGAAAATAAATCAAATTTCCAAAAGCCTAAACTAACGACAATCTATATTAACCAAGCAACGGCTTATGACTTTGCAAAGATTTCAGGGATAGGACCAGTCTTATCAGAAAGGATTGTCAAATTTAGAGACCGAATAGGAGGTTTTCATAGTTATGAACAATTAAAGGAGGTTTATGGTGTTGAGGAAACAGTGATCAATGAAAATAAAGATTTCTTTGTTATTGAAAAAGGTGCTAAAAAAATAAATATAAACACCTGCAATGAACAACAATTAGGTGGTCATTCTTATTGTAGTTATCGGACAGCAAAAACCATTATCAATTATCGAAAGCAACATGGAAATTTCACTAAAGTGGAAGATTTACTAGAAATTAGAGTATTAGATAAAGAGTGGATCGATAAGATCGGTCCGTATTTAGAATTCTAGCAAGATGGAAATGATTTCAATTCGGTAAATTGCGGTTTATTTGATCTTTTGATCAGTCTATGCTCATGATTATTTAACTATCCATATTTTAGTTGGAGATTTTTCTAATTCAGAATGAGCATGAAACGTGATAAATATTTTACCTTTGAACCTTAATTATTTCAATTGAAAGAACTTCGTTTTCTAAATCAGTATTTTCTAAAATATAAGTGGAGATTTTTGCTGGGAATCGTTTTTGTGTCCTTGTCAAACTACTTTAGGGTGTTAATGCCTCAGACTATTCGGGAGGCATTAGATTTCGTGTTTGAAAATATACAACAATATAAACTCTTTTCAGGATTCGAAATCCAGACAGATTTCTATTCATTCATCACGCAGAATCTAATGCTATTCGGAGGATTAGTATTGATCTTTGCTGCAATTATGGGAGTGTTCATGTATTTCATGAGACAGACTATTATTGTGATGTCGCGACTTATAGAATATGATCTTAGGAAATTAATCTATAATCAATACCAGCGTCTCGATACTGCATTTTATAAGAAGAACAAGACGGGTGATTTGATGTCTAGAATTACGGAGGATGTTTCCAAAGTTCGAATGTATTTAGGACCTGCTGTGCTCTATGGCATTAATCTAGTATCGCTTTTTGTTATTGTGATTGTATCTATGTTTCGAGTCAGCACAACCTTATCATTATACACGCTACTTCCCCTGCCTTTTTTATCGATCTCTATTTATATAGTGAGTAGTATCATTCATGATAAAAGTGCCGTTATCCAGAAGCAATTAGGATTCTTAACGAGTATTTCTCAAGAGGTTTATTCCGGAATAAGAATTATAAAATCTTATGTTCAAGAAAGTAAGTTTGGAAAATACTTCTTATATGAATCTAATGTTTATAAGGATAAGTCTCTGGAATTAGCTAAAGTTAATGCATTGTTTTTCCCATTAATGCTTTTATTAATCAGTATAAGTACCATCATAACCATCTATGTAGGTGGCTTAGAGGTTGTGAAAGGCAACATTACACCAGGAAATATTGCGGAATTCGTGATTTATGTGAATATGCTGACATGGCCAGTGACTTCTATCGGCTGGATCGCTTCGATCATACAACAAGCATCAGCAAGTCAACATCGAATCAATGAATTTTTAGATATAGAGCCCAGTATCACTAACAATTCGGATAAAATCGTGAATCTTCAAGATTCCATTGAGTTTGTAAATGTTGACTTTGTCTATCCAGATACAGGTATTAAGGCGCTGGAAAATATTGACCTAAAAATCAAGAAGGGTGAGAAGATTGCGATCATAGGAAAGACAGCTTCAGGAAAAACGACCATTGCCGAATTGATACTTAGAATGTATGATGCGACAAGTGGTAAAATACTAATCGATGGAGAAGACATAAAAACTTTAAATGTTGATTCTCTTAGGCAAGAGATTGCTTATGTGCCTCAAGATCTGTTCTTATTTTCCGATACTATCGAAAACAATATAGGGTTCGGATTAGAATCGCATAACATCGAAGAGATTCAAAAATATGCGGAATATGCTTCGATTAACAAAGAGATATTAGAACTTCCAAATGGATACGATGCCCTAGTAGGTGAGCGAGGAGTAACCCTTTCTGGAGGACAAAAGCAACGAATATCTATCGCAAGGGCTTTGATAAAACAACCGAATATTGTTATATTAGATGATTGTTTATCTGCTGTGGATACAAAAACAGAACAAAAAATACTTTCTTATCTAAATAATGAATTACAAGATAAGACAGCGATAATCATAACACACCGTATTCAAAACTTATTAGATTTTGATCAAATCTTAGTTTTAGATAACGGCCGAATTGTAGAACGCGGCAAGCATAAGGAGCTAGTGGAATTAAAAGGATATTATTTCGATATTTTAGAGCAGCAGCAGCTTGAAGAAAACGAAGTTTAATAGAAAAGTTGGAAAAATTCATGTTTGAAAGAAATATTTGAGTATTTTCAATTATTAATTACATTTGTATTAATAAGATTAGTCAATTAAAATCGAAGAAAAGTGGACGAGAATAAGTTCGAAAGTGTATATTCATCAAAGGTGAAGGCCGGGAAAAGAAGGACCTATTTTTTTGATGTAAGGAAGACAAAAGGTGAGGATTACTACATCACATTAACAGAAAGTACAAAGCGGTATAATGGCGATGGATATGATAGACATAAGATTTTTCTTTACAAAGAAGATTTTGATAGGTTTCAGCAAAGTTTGAATGAAGTCATTGATCATATTAAGACAGATTTAATGCCTGATTATGATTATGAGGAATACACAAGAAGACAAGAAGAGTGGGAAGCTAAAATAGCAGAAGAAGACGCGGAAGGTGGATCTGAAGAAAGTGCTAAACCAGCTATCGACGAAAGTAGTGATAGTAGTAGTGACGAAACGCCAACAGCCGAAGACGATATGGCTTGGTAAAAGTCCATTAAAAAATATTTATAAAGCCTAGTATAGTTGATCTGTACTAGGCTTTTCTATTTCTAATTGCGCTTTCAGAAGCAATATCTCAGAAGTTCCATTTACATATTTCCTTTAAATTGCTCCCTCCCCCATTGGCTAAAACAGGTCATGGAATTCCAAACCTGTATAGACAGATAAAAAGTAAAATGAATAGATTAAAATTTTTCCTTGCATTTGCCTATTCAACTTTTCGTGGTTATAGATCATTATTAAATATATCTTTCTAAACTAATTGAAATACATCGAAATCGAGACGACTTGGTTAAATAATCGAATCCACTCTGTCAAGCGTATCTAAATTGATATTAATTGTAACTATCGCTTGTACTGAAGTACTAACATACCCAATCAAATAATATTTCTAAAATAAAACACAATCCAGAATTAAACCTTTCATATTTTCTTTTGTCAAACGAAAAGCATTGCCAAATCTATTTTTGACTGTAAATAATTTTACTAATATTTAAAATACAATTATTGTATAAAAGGTTAATTACAAAATAAATAAGGCTAGTTTAGTACTAAAGAAAAGTGAAATAAACACACACATGAAATACTTTTTCATTTTCCTAAGCTTATTATTTGTCCAAGTATCTATTGCTCAGAAAATTTCTATTTCTGGAAAAATACTTGAAGGAGAAAATAATGAACCTGTAATAGGAGCGTCCATATCGTTACTTCAAAGCATAGATTCCCTATTGATAAGAGGAGAAGTCTCTGATATAGAAGGTAATTTCCTCATCAAAAATATAAAAAGCAATGATTTTCTGTTGCGTATCAATTATTTAGGATTCGAACCGATCTATCATCCATTTAATGCAGAAAAAGACATCGATCTAGGTACATTCAAGATGTATGAATCTGCTGAACTCTTGGACGAGATTGTTGTGGAAGCAGAAGTTGTAACTGGCACCCAACGAGGTGATACGATCTCATATAATGCAGCAGCTTTCACCACACTTGCTGATGCAGATACTAAAGATCTAATCGCGAAAATGCCAGGCATCGTTATTATAGATGGTCAAGTTCAGGCGGAAGGTGAAGCAGTTCAGAAAGTACTCGTCGACGGAAAGGAATTTTTCGGTGGCAATGTGAATACGGCATTGGAGAGTCTTCCAGCTGAAATTGTACAGAACATTGAAATTTACGACAAGAAAAGTGATAAAGCTGAATTAACAGGTTTTGATGATGGTAATGAATTAAAAACGATAAATATCGTTACTAAACCTAGTAAGAAGGTTGGGCAGTTTGGAAAGTTAAGTGCTGGAATCGGAACAAATGAAAATTACCGTTTAAATTCTAAGGTGAATTTTTTCAATGATGAGCAAAGATGGACGGTCAATGCAGATGCTAATAAAATTCACTTGTCAAATCTAACTGTAGATTCCGAAGCACAAAGTGGTAATTATAATCAAGATGGAGAAAATAATTCTAACAATATCGGTATTCAATACAGCAATACTTTCTTTAAAAAATTAGAGTTCAGCGGAAATTATAGGTACGGAAATTCGGACAATAGATCCGTGGGTAATGTTTATAGAGAATATTCTATTCCATCTAGATCTGATCAAATTTATAAAGAATTTAGCTCCACAGGCTCTAGCAATCTAGAGCACAATTTCAATGTAAGACTTGAGTATCAGGTTAATGATCGTAATAAATTCATTTTCACTCCTCGTGTAACCCTTAAGAATAATTCATTCGACAAGAAATTTCAAGGTGCTACTTCCATTTTAGAAGATCCACTAAACTATACAACTAACGTTTCTGACGGAATCACTTTTGATAATGATTATAAGGCAGATTTACATTACAGTCATAAGTTTTCGAAAAAAGGCAGAACCATTAGTCTTAGGGCTGTTAGCGAGTACCACACTAACGATGATGATGGAAATAGAATTGCAGAAAACATTTTCTATACGGACTCCACTCAAGTATCGGAAGATCTCAACCAAAATATAATCAAAGAAAGAAGTGGGTTTGATGTTGAATTTGGTGCATCATTTACCGAACCACTTGGAAAAAATAGTAGAATAGAAATTGAATATGAAATTCGAAATCGTAAAAATGATTCGGATCAACTAAATTATGATCTACAAGGAGAAAACCCAAATGGTGATCCTTTTAGATATCTAGATACCATGTTGAGTAATGTATTTAACACTGAGTACGTAACGAATGAAGCCAAATTCGGTTATTTATACCGATTGAAAAATATCAAGTTTCAAACTCATCTTGAATTTCAGCGAGCTGATTTAATGAATGCGCAGTACTTTCCTTATCAATCTGACTTAAATAGAAACTTCTTTAGTATACTTCCCAATTTTAGATTTGACTACAAAATTGGCAAAAATTCAAATATTGAAGTAAATTATTACACATCTACAAGGGAGCCAGGAATCGGACAGTTGCAGGAAGTTATCAATAATTCTAATCCGCTTCGTTTATATGTAGGAAATACTAATCTTGATCAAGAATACAATAATCGGATCAGAGCTCGATACAAAGTAAGAAACTCTAAAAAAGAAAGGAACTTATATATAGGACTAGATGCTTCTATTGTGAATAACGACATTATCAATTCTACATTTATTGCAGAAGAAGAAGTAAGGCTAAGCGATGAAATTACCTTGCCTAAAGGTGGACAACTTAACAAACCTGTTAACGTAGATGGAAGCTGGAATGTAAGAACTTCTATCAACTATGGACAACCTATTAAATTGATTAAGTCGAATGTAAATTTTAGAACTAGTATCCGACACAGCCAACTTCCAGGAATAATAAATGATGAAATCGCCTTAACTAACTCTACAAATTTCAATTTTGGAATCAGCCTATCCAGCAACATCAGTGATAGAATAGATTTCAATATTTCTTCGAGTCCCAATTATAATTTAGTGGATAACTCGCTGAAGCCAAATGAAAATAGAAATTATTTCAGTCACACTGGCCAAGTCGATTTCAAAGCTATAATGTGGCAGGGAATAACCTTCAAAACGAATATTAAACATCAGTATATCGATGGTTTATCTGGCGGTACCACAAACACTTTCATTCTTATCGGAGGCAGTATTGGTAAAAAAATATTCAAGAATGAAAGGGGCGAAATCAGTATTAGTGTTTACGATTTACTCAATCAAAACAACAATATCAACAGGAGAGTTACCGAAAGTTACATTCAGATTTCGGAGAGTACGGTCTTGCAACGATATTTTATGTTGAATTTCACCTACAATTTACGGCGCTTTGCAGCTGGCTTATCTCAGAAGGATTTCAAATTAGATGATCAGGAGAATCGCCGTAGGAGAAGATATTGATCTAAGGATTGCTAGTATATCCGCATTTAAACTGGAAATAATACATCATCGAGTGAAAAAACTTCATCGTATTACCTCAAGTAAGCCTATGAATGCTTTTTTTTATACTTGATATCTCCAATCATTTCTTTTTCAGCGGTAATACAACTCCAATTAAATGTATAAAAAAACTCGAATCAATTAATGAAAACTTAGACCTTCAATTTAGTAAAAAATCAGGTACACTATTTAACAATGAAACTAAGATCAAGGGCCATTTGACTAGTTAGTAAAAAAATATCCCTAATTTGCTCATCTTGAGAAATTAGGGATAAATCTTGCTTTTTCTTCTTCAATAAAATAAAAGGTAAGTAAGTTAAATTTACTCACCCTAATCAATTAAGCAAATAAAATTGATACATCTGATTTCGCTATCAACTTTTTGACTCTAGAGTTATCGTTAGACTTATTCTTTTCAGCATCATTTCTCTTCACAAATAGTAAGTTCACTTTACTTCTTGACAAATAATTAGATATAGAATTTACAGCCTGATCATTTTGTTCAAATACGTATTCTATGGCTTTCTTTGTATTCAATGGGTTGCTTTCTCTCAGATCTTCTTCGTGCTGCAAGACTTTAAAAGATCTTAGTGGCATTTCTGTTTTCTCCATTAAATTTTCCACAAGCTCAGAGCTAAAAGATTCTTTACGACTATTTAAAAGACCTAAAGTAAGTTCATTACTATCTTTCAATGTGTTTTTCTGATCTGCTATCATTATTAAACCTGGATGCTTTTGCAAAACAAAATCGGTGATACTGTCACCTATAAAATTTATGAGCTTAGGTCTTCTTTTACCTAATACTATAATATCAGGCTGATTCTGATCAATAAAGGATGCTAACTCCTTCTTTACATTGCCAAATGCAAAACTGAATTTCACATCAATATTACTTTCTTCATTAATAGGCTCAATAAGTTTAATCAACTTTTGCCTAGTCAATATATGCTGATCCTTTAATGATCTTACAGCGGTTAATTGATTATCTCTTTTGATAATTTCCACTAGACTTTTTACATTAAACACTTCTATATCGCCATTAATTATTTTGGCTAATTTTAAAGTACTCTTTATGGTTTCACTAGCAGACTTTTTCAAATCAGTAAATACTGCTATTTTATATTTTTTATTTTTCATAATTTTTAACTTAAGCTTAAACTAGATTTTGGTTTTTCATTAAAAAATCGAATAAAACTGGAAGGGTTTTCGACAATGCCTCTTTTAGAAATCAATTTAATATCAATGTCTCTTTCTTCAGCTTTATAAAGAAAGTCCTCTAAAATTTCAATAATATCATAATCCAGATACCTTGTTTTAATAAGATCAATCTCTAGAAAAGTGTTTCTTGGCAGACTATCTAATTCTTTTAGAATAGCACCTTTATTTATAAAAGTTACTTCCTCTGCTAAAGTCATCTTTATTTTATGCTTGCCATTACTTTTATCCTCAATATTAAGAAAATGTGAGTTTTGGTAGCTTTTTAGAAGTATAACAACAATTCCTACCATTAGACCTAATCCTATTCCTACAAGGAGATCTGTGAAAATAATACCAATTACAGTAACAAAAAATGGAATCGATTGCTTCCAGCCTAGATCATACATTTTCTTAAAAAGTGATGGTTTTGCTAATTTGTAACCAACCAGTAATAAAACTGCAGCCAAAACAGATAACGGAATTTTATTCAATAAGCTAGGAATAAGAATGACAGAGATTAACAAAAGAAAACCATGTAAAATGGTGGATAATTTTGATTTACCTCCCGATTGAACATTTGCAGAACTTCTTACAATTACTTGAGTTATTGGAAGCCCTCCTATCAATCCAGAAATAATATTACCTGTACCCTGTGCTAATAATTCTCTATTTGTAGGAGTAACGTTTTTATCAGGATCAATTTTATCAGAAGCTTCCACACACAATAACGTTTCTAGACTGGCTACTAATGCTAATGTAAAAGCAACTATCCAAACTTCATGGTTAGAAATCGCTGCAAAATTTGGAAAACTAAATTGACTAATAAAAGAATTAAAATCTTCAGGTACAGGAACACTTACCATATGATTGGATCCTATTGCAAAAACTTCATGATCCTGGGTCAAAATATAAAATATGATTCCAAGTACAACCACTACGAACGGCCCTTGAATCAATTTAAATATTTTAGATTTATGTGACAATATCCTATCCCAAAGAATCAAAAGTAGCAAGCTGACAATGCCTATCAATGCTGCTCCAGGATGTATATTACTTAACATCGTAAAGAGCTCAGAGAAGGTATTTCCTCCATCAATCTCAAAAAATTCAAGATCCCAAGCCGATTCTTCATCGTAACCAAAAAAGTTAGGAATCTGCTTAAGAATAATGATGATTCCAATCCCTGTAAGCATACCTTTAATTACAGAAGAAGGAAAATAGTATCCAATAACTCCAGCTCTTAAAAACCCAAATATCAATTGGATTACACCACCTAGAACAACTGCAACTAGAAAATTCTCATAACCACCTAAACTTCCTATAGCAGTTAATACAATCGCAGCTAAACCAGCCGCTGGACCGCTGACTCCGACTTTAGAACCACTTAATCCTCCAACAACAATTCCGCCAATAATTCCAGCAATTAAACCAGAAAATAATGGTGCTCCACTTGCTAGTGCTATTCCTAAGCACAATGGCAGGGCAACGAAAAATACAACGATACTTGCGGGCAAGTCGCTTTTTAAATTTTTAAACATATCAAAATGAATATTAGGCTCTACCAAGTTCCAGATAGAGCAATTAATAATAATGTGTTGATTACGCTCTTTTTATAAGAAAGAACATTTAAATTATGATATGGCTAAATCTGGCGGAGGAGAAAAAATAATGAGAAAGGGTGTGCTGTATCTAATATTACAATAATTTAATCTATTCTTTGAACGAGAAGGATCCAAGTCAAAATTGTTTCCAAATGATGAGAAATATACTTTCAACTTTTTCCCATGACCATTTTCTTCTTCTTCAGGAAATGAAAAAATAATGGAAATGTCTGCAGAATTGCTAGCTATAACTACTATAGTAGGTGCAACTAAAGCAAAAATAAAAAGCATCGAAAATACTATTGTGAATTGTTTCCTAGACACAAACATTAATAGATTTGATTAATTAAAGATAAGAAAACTTACATTTAAGACAGCTTTACTGTCATAGTAATTTGTTAATGATATCTTAACAGCATAATATTTTTACACAAGGTACTAAAGAACAGCAACTTAGACAATCTGTTTACTTTCCAAAAGTAAGTCAAACAATATAGAATTTGAAATGGATATGATTCAAACCATAAGGTTTTTCGTTGTTGGCAAACAAATTTATAAAAAGGAAAGGGCCGTTAACTCTTAATTTACTGATTCCGATTTACTCACTATTCTACCTTGTATAATAAACCTTAAGTTGTATATAAACTATAATGAAATTGTTGCATCTAATAATTAAGTGCAAGAATCACCATCTAGAAAATGGTGGTTGGGCATACTGACAGCCTATTCAAAGAAGTTATCGTATTGATTCTTTCTATTATCAGCTAATTCCGGCTTAGCTTTAGAAATAGGCGCTCCTAGATCTAGTATATCTTCATCATTGTTCGCTTGAACCAATAACTTCGCTTTATCATCTCCTAGCAGAATAGACATTCCGTCATTTTCCCATTTCTCCAACATCTTAAGTCCTTCCTCTTCGAAAATACCATTCTGAAGATCTAAGGATTGCATAAAATTTTGAGATACTTCCATAAACTGCTCCATCTCCCCTACTTTCTGGCTTACATCATCCGCAACGGCCTCTAGCGCTCTGTCAAACATTTCCTTCTTGTCCTTATTACCACTGATGATATTCATTGCAGACTTCATCGCAGAATTACTGGCCAAAATTGCTTTTCGCTCTTGTTCTTTTACTTCGACTTGATCTTCTATATCTTCCTTCATGATTTCAGAATTCTCGTACATTTTCCCAAGAACTCTATACAGCACTTCCATTTTCTTATACAAGTCCTCAAGCCTCATCGTAGATTCTTTTAACCTACCAGCTTTCCTACTCTTAAGGACCATTACTGCATTGTTGTTATTATCTCGTGCCTCACTTGCCAAACTCAGATTATTGTCAATCTCCTTCTTGTTGTTGATGATCATTTCCTTCAACTTATGCATCTGGCCTCTCAATTGAGTCACTTGACGATTCATTTTCTTCAAGTTATCTTTCAAGTCATCAACATAATTCTTCAGGATGCCTATCGGATCGATCTGAATAAACATTCCAGTAATCCACCTCATTACACTCTTATACATGTAACTAACCAGACCTCTCGCTTTAGGATCTATCGCTGTGAAAATGATTGCTCCTAAAACCAGCAACGTCACTACTAAACCTACCGTACTTGAAACAAAAGCTATCAGAGCATTTAAAAAAGTGGTTGCTAAAATTCCACCTCCTACTAATAATGCAATAAGAAAGAACATTCCTGTCTTTCCTTCTGGCCTTTTCCAAAATGATTTCTTTTTGTACTCTTCACTCATGTTGTCAAATATTTATTCATTCTTTCTATATCATTACTTATCTGATCAGAAACACTCTTATAAGATGCAATAAACTCATCTCTTGTCTGGGCAACTTTAGCAGAAGCCTCATTTATTTCATTTTTCTTAAGCTCAAACTCTTTTTTAGAATTCTTTATTTCTTCTTGAAGCTTTTTTATTTGTTCTTCTTTCTTCTTAATAGAAGATTCAATCGAAATTAACTTTTCTTGGCGAATACCTACTTGTTTGTGCTGTTGTTTTTCATAAGCATCATTAAATTTAGACTCTTCCGTCTTAAGGATGCTTAAATAATGATTAGCAGAATCAATAAGGATCTTTTTATTCGCTCCCATAGTTTTAGCCATTGCAAATGCAGAATTAAACTTTGTTGCTTCATCCATATCCATCTGAGATAGTGATTTCAATGACTGCTTATATTCTAAGTAATCGAAACCTTCCAGGTTATTACTTTCGATGGCTTTAAGAAGATTAGTAATAAATTTATCAGATGATTTCGCATTCTTATTAATAGGGACATCGTTAATAATTGGTTTTTTCTTCGCTTCAACTTTCTTTGGGGCAGTTGGAGTGTTATTTTCCTCTTCAATGATGAATAATGATTTTAACCTTTTGAGCATGGGCATTTATAATGTTGTATTAAGATAGAACTTGATATAAGCTTTCTGTTTCAATTATATAAATAACTTTGCAGGTGAGCTCATAGTTCACAAATATGAGTAAATATATAACAATTTGTTCAAGCCATATTTTGAATACATTTAAAATTGACAATTATTAAAACAAGAGAAATGAGTATTAATGTTTCATCAGAAATAGGATTTCTACAAAAGGTAATCGTTCATAGACCAGATTCAGGTATTTCTAGAGTAAGTCCTAAGCGTGCAGAAGAGCTATTATTCGACGATATTGTCTTCTTGCCGAAAATGCAAGAAGAGCACGATGTCTTAACTTTGCTCCTCGATAAATTTCTAGGCACGAAAAACGTTTTGGAAATTACGACACTTCTTGAAGAAACAATTAAAGATGAAGCAGAGAATAAAAAACTAATTATTTCCCGTGTAGAAGATTATGAAGAATTACCTAGAAAATTTGGTGAAAAACTAGAAAGCTTATCAGCTAAGGAACTTGCTAAAGTACTTATAACGGGTTACTTAGAGGAAGAGGACCATATACTGTTCGATCCTATTCCTAATTTCATTTTCACTCGAGACATCGCAGTTGTGGTTAATGATCATGTAGTTATTACTAAAGCATTCAAAGCGGCAAGATACCGGGAAAATCTATTGACTCGATTTATATTCTGGCGTCACCCAATATTCAAACCTTTAAGAGATAAAAACAAAATTATCAATCTAAATGACCTAGATCTGTTCCCTCCTTCTAAAACTGGAGAGCAAGTTTCATTAGAAGGCGGTGATGTGATGATTATTAATGAAGATTTCATCCTCATCGGCTGTTCTGAAAGGACTTCTATGCATGGAATCCAACTTTTAAAGCAATCACTCTTTGACAAAAAAGTAGTGAAAAATGTTGTTGTCATTAATATTCCAAATGATCGATCTTTTATGCACATCGATACTTTATTCACCATGATCAGTGAGGACGAAATAGTTGCCTATAAACCAATCATCTACGATGGAAATAGTTCTAATATCCTTGTTTATAGATCTAATGGTGGCATTTCAGAATATTCTTCCGTTAAGAAATTCTTTGAGTCGGAGATCAACAATGATATGAAATTCATCTTTGCTGGTGATGGAAGAAGTCCTTATCAAGAAAGAGAACAATGGACCGACGGATGTAATCTAGTCGCATTAAAACCTGGTGTTGCAATTGCCTATGATAGAAATACGGTTACTGACCTCGCCTTCCAGAAAGCGGGTTATTCCATTGTAAAAGCTGAAACCTTGATAAAAGATATAGATGAAGGCAAAGTAGACCCTAACACCATAAAAAAGACAATTATCCACATTCCTTCGAATGAATTATCCAGAGCACGTGGAGGCTCGCATTGTATGACCTGCCCTATCTCAAGAAAATAAGCGATATGTATATTCATCATGCAACGGTAAGAGTTCTATATGCCGACACGGACCAAATGGGTTATGTCTATTATGGGAACTATGCACGATATTATGAAGTTGGTAGAGTGGAAGCGATGCGGAATTTAGGTTTGAAATATGCTGAGCTGGAAGAAAAGCATCATATTATGATGCCCGTGATCTCTATGGAATCTCGGTTTGTTAGACCAGCACTATACGACGAACTCCTAACTTTAGAGACCAGGATAAGTAAATTACCTGAACAAAAAATAATATTTAGAACGGACATTTACAATGAAAAGAAGAAACTCGTGAACAGTGGAATCGTAAGATTGTTCTTTATGGATAAATTAACTGGTAAAAGAATTTCTACACCTTCTATTATCGTAGATAAATTAAAACCATATTTTGAAATTTAAGGATTTTGATTTAAGAAAGTATTTAACGAAGTTGCCTATTATTAATAGGATTCTCAACTGGGCAAAGAACACAAGTTTCTACGGCTTCGAGGGAATACCTGTATATGACATCACACGGTTTGTATTAAAAGAAGCACAGACTGATGATATTACTACTCGGGCTAATTCTATGGCTTTTAGTTTTTTCTTAGCACTATTCCCTTCGATTATATTCTTTTTCACTTTGCTTCCTCTTTTTCCGATTACTGCCGACTATATGGCAACGATTCAGAATTCAATTTCTGGAGTTTTACCTACTGAAGCGGCAACATACATTAATCACATCATTACTGACGTGGTTTCTATACCTAGAGGTGGACTTTTCACCTTAGGTTTTATCCTTGCCTTATTTTTCACATCTAATGGTGTAGCGGCGATGATGAAAGGATTCGAGAAAAGTTACCATGAAACATTTATAAAAAGAAGTTATTTCAAAAGACAATGGACAGCTATTAAGCTAACCATCCTTCTGGGCTTCTTCCTTATGATTTCACTGACCACTGTAGTGTTAGGCAAAGTAATCCTTTCCTATGTTTTCGATTTATTACATATCGGCGGAGCTTCACGTATTTTCCTTAATATAGGACGATGGGTATTAGTGCTTGTTGCCTTCCATGCTTCCGTTAGTTCCGTTTATAGATATGGAGCACCTACGATCAAAAGATTTAAATATTTTAGTCCTGGTGCAACAGCAGCAACTATCCTTGCCATTATTCTTTCTTTGGCTTTTGCAGGATTTGTTAATAATTTTGGAGCATACAATAAAATATACGGTACTATAGGTGGGCTGATCATTATTTTGGTTTGGATTCAATTCAATTGCACCATCTTATTAATTGGCTATGAGATTAATGCTAGTATCGCTATTAATAAAACATTAATTAAAAAACGAAATGAAGAAGGCAATGGTAAAGAATAGCCTCTACATTTTAGGGTTCATATTATCACATTTTCTACTCATAGGCCAAAACACTATTGCCGAGGGTTTTTATGACGAGCAAGTTAGTGTGGGATTTATTAATCCTGTGGGAATAGAATTCGACGAAGATGGCATCGGATACCTCTGGGAAAAGGTTGGAAAAGTGTATGCTATTAATGATGGCAATGAAAAATCAGTAATTCTTGATATCAGCGAGGAAGTTGGAAGTTGGGGCGACCATGGTTTAACAGGTTTCGGACTAGATCCTAGTTTTAAGGAAAACGGCTACATTTACCTCGCTTATACTGTAGATCCATACTATTTATACAATTATGGCACCGCCGAATATAATCCAGATTCTACTATCCTAAAGAATGCAACCATTGGAAGAGTTAGTCGATTCACGTTAGATCTTAGCAATTATCCTTATCAAGTAATATCAAACAGCAAGAAAATTCTAGTAGGTAAGGACAAAACTGATGGTTTTCCAATCTTAGCAGATTTTCATGGTATAGGCTCTCTTACTTTTGGAAATGATGGTTCCTTATTTGTCGGTTGTGGTGACAGTGGATTAGATAATGAACCTGGTGTAACTTATCATACAGAGCAAGCTATTCGAAAAGGTATTATTGATTCTACTATGCTAATCGGTTCTTATCGTGCACAATCTTTACATTCCTTGAACGGGAAGTTAATTAGAGTAGATAAATACACTGGAGATGGGTTGTCGAGCAATCCTTTCTACAATGCAGAAAATCCGAGGTCTCCACAATCTAGAATATGGGCACTTGGACTTAGAAATCCATTTAATTTCGTTCATATTCCAGGTACTGGTGGACACAATCAGGATCTCGGGGTTCCAGGGGTACTGTTGGTTGGAGATGTTGGATCTTCTTTTTGGGAGGAATTCAATCTCATAGATGAGAAAGGTTTGAATCTAGGATGGCCAGTGTATGAAGGACATCATAATTCTTGGCCTTACGGTTTTTATAAAACACAGAATCCGCACGCTCCTAATCTCAGTTTTGAGGAAGGAAATTGCGAAAGGCCATTTTATATGTTTGAAGAATTAATTAAACAAGAAAATGCTTTAGACCAGTATGAATTTAAAAATCCATGTGTTGACTCTCTATCTATTCCGCTAGAAATCCCAACATTTGCGAATCATCGGCCAATTATGTATTATAATAATATATCTTGGAATCAACCATTAAGAACCTTTATTCCAGGTTTTGATGAAACGGGAAAAGCTATAGAAATTGCGGTAGATAGTACAGGTATTAGTCCAGCAATAGAGGGATATTCAGCTATTCCAGGGGACTGGTATGATGAAGGTAACTTTCCGGATTCTTTAAATCATTCTTTAATTGCAAGCGATTTTTCTGGATGGATCAAATTTATAAAATTAGATCAAGAATATAGCTTAGAAAAGATTATAGACTTAAGGTCTGATGTCAAAGGTATCGTTAATGTTACATTGAATAAAAACGATGGCTGTATTTATTATGTCAATATTGCCACAGGTGAGTTACATCGTATTTGCTATGGAGGAAACCCACCTCCAGTTGCAATAGCAAAGGCTGATACGATTTATGGAAATGGTGAATTAACCGTTCAATTTAGCGCTGCTGAATCGTACGACCCGAATCAACTCCCGATAAAAGTACACTGGGATTTCAACGATGGAAGTGAAAGCAGTTTATTAGAGCCTACGCATACATATACCAGTAGTAGTGATCGACCATTGAAGTACATTGCACTGTTAACCGTCACGGATTCCTTAGGAGCAAGCTCGACAGATTCCATTGCAATTTCGTTAAACAACTCCCCTCCAGAAGTAAAAATTGTTTCACCTGGTCACAATACTAAATATGCCGTGAATGGGTATAACAGATTGGATTTAAAAGCGATGGTTAATGACTTAGAAGAAGAAAACATTGACCTAAATTATACCTGGCAGATTCATCTTCACCATAACTTACATTATCATTCTGAAGAACCCGTCAACTTGCATCAATACAGTTCAACTATAGAGCCTGTAGGTTGCGGAGAATTAGATAAATTCTGGTATAGAATTACGCTCAATGTGAAGGATCAATATGGGCTAGAAGGACACGACGAAGTGATCATAGAACCGAATTGCAGTGAATATGTGGATGTAAATTGGAGGAGGTTTTATAGTAACGGGAATGATATTTATCTTAATTGGGTTTTAAAGCAACCAGAGCAAATTTCGAAAATCATAGTTCAGAAAATTAACAACGCAGGACAAATTTCGGACATTGGGTCTACCGTAAATTCTACTTTTACTGACCTTTCTCCCCTGATAGGCGAAAATAGGTATCGATTAAAAATGTACACAGGCGAACATTCGTATTTTTATTCTATTGAAAATACAATAGATTTCCCTCTGAATAAACCGCTTAATATATTCCCTAATCCCAATCCGGAATCAATCTTTAATTTGATATTAGACCAACATTTAGATGAAGAAGTAGATGTCTCTGTTTTTTCAATGGATGGAGTGAAGATTTTCAATAAAAAAATTACCGAATTACAGAATCGAAACTTAGAGATGGAGCTAAATTTATTGGATATTCCAGCTGGAACTTACTTCTTATTTCTCCAAAATGGTGATCGATTAATCCAAGAAAAGATACAGATCTTACGGTAATATCTCAGCCACCACAAAAATACTTCCTCCTACATATATAAGGTCGTTCGGAGACGCAGCTTCCTTTGCAGCGCTCAGCGCATTTTCTACAGATGAATAAGCATTTCCAGACAAACCAGTCTGCGTCGCTTGCTCTAAAAGTAAATTAACTGCTAAGCCTCTCGGTATATCCGCTTTGGCAAAGTAGTAGGAAGCTTCCTTCGGAAACATTTTCAACACTTTACTAACCTCCTTATCATTTACAAATCCGAGAACAAAATGTAGGTTTTCAAATTTTAATTTCTTCAGTTCTTCTAATGCTATTTTTAATCCACCCTCATTATGCGCACTATCTGCAATAATTATAGGATGTTCTCCAAGTTTTTCCCAACGACCAATAAAATAGGTGTTTTCTCTTAACTTGCTTAACGCCTTTCCTACCTTTTTGTCCTGCCATTTCACTATCTCCAGTTCTTCTAAAATGCGGAAGCCAGTTAAGGCAGTTCGCAAGTTTTCATTTTGATAAGGGCCAGGATAAGTGAGTTTCTTGGCAAACTTATTTAATTCCGAATTGCTTAAGTAATCTTCTGCAAAAGATAAAGGTGCATTAGACGTTTCAGCTTTTCTTATAAAAACATCATCTGTCTCTGGGGCTCTTTTCCCAACAACTACAGGAACCTTCTCTTTAATGATTCCCGCTTTCTCGAATGCAATCTTAGGAAGTGTGTCACCTAACATTTGGACATGATCGATACTGATATTTGTAATTATAGAAATAAGAGGTGTGATGATATTTGTTGAATCTAGCCGTCCACCTACACCCGTCTCTATGATCGCAAAATCCACTTTTTGCTTAGCAAAGTAATCGAATGCCATGGCCACCGTAATTTCAAAAAAGGAAGGTTGTATTTCCTCTAAGTAGGGTTTGATCCGTTTTATAAAGCCAATAACATACAGTTTAGAGACCAGTTCACCATTGATCTTTATCCTTTCTCTGAAATCCTTATAGTGTGGAGAAGTATATAGCCCAACTTTATAATTATATTCTTGCAGTAAGGATGCAATCATATGACTTACAGAGCCTTTGCCATTAGTTCCAGCAACATGAATGGTTCTAATGCTTAGCTCGGGATTCCCTAATTTATCACAAAGCGCAATTATATTCGAAAGGTCTTTCTTGTATGCTGCTTGCCCTTGCCTTTGATACATAGGCAATTGCTCATACATGAATTCAATTGTTTCTAAAAAAGTGGACATAAAGAAGGTTAATGCTTAATAGTTGTCATAAACAAATAAAAATATATCAATAAAATAATTGTATCTTTGTGCTCAGAAATTAAATAATAAAAGATTATTATATAATATACAACCCTTTTTGAATTCTTTATAAGTAATGTGTGAGAACAATAGATTAAAGAATCAATAGACGCCAGGCATACCCTCCTGGCGTTTTTTTTATTTCAATTTAAACTCTATCGTAATGGTCCCACATTGTTTCTCGATGGGGCTTTTAGAAAATCTATATCTTTTAGAGCCGTCTATTGCTGCCTTCACTAGTCCAGTATCTGTAGTCGTAGAACCTCGCTGAGTATAAGATGCTTCTATTACTTTTCCGCTTCTATCCACGCATACTTTCACAACAACAACTCCAGCCTTTTGAGAATTCTCTTCTATTTCGGGCTCATACATTAACCCACGATCAGATAGGCCACCTTGGATATTCCCTTTACCTTTAGAAATTCCTTTTAGTGCATTCGTATTGGGATCACCATTAGGATCGCCTGCATTACCAGTTTCATTACCTTTGCCAGTTCCTTTGCCTAGTAAATCTCCGAATTGCTTTTTAGCTTTCTCGTAGTCTGCCTTTTTCTTAGCTTCAGCAGCTGCTTTCTGGGCTGCCAAGTCTTCTTTCGCTTTTTCCGCATCGACACTCTTTTTACTCACTTCATCTTTAGCCACAACTTCGCTCACTTCTTGCTTAGCTGTCTTAGAAACAACTACAGGCGTTTCGGGCGCTGACTTCTTAGGTGTTTGTTTTTCTGTTTCTTGGAAAACTTCGGATTGTTTTTTTTCTTTTTCACCATCGTCCGGTGTTTCCACCTCTTCTTGCTGGGATTCTTTAACATCATCTCCACCCACCATCTCTATTTCACCAAAGGAAACAAGGATTCCTGCCTTTTCCGGAGGTGGAAAGGTGTACGACCAAAAAGGATATAAGATTAGAAAAAGCAAAATCAGTGCAAAAATAAATGCAGCAATCTTAGCCCTTCTATCATCTTTAGAATTAAGAACATGGTCCATCATTCAAGATTTTGGGTTCAAAAATAAATTTTTAGTCGTCGGATTCCCGCGTTATAAGAGGACTGCAGTAACACCGTATCTGAAGGCGAGGTCCATTACTTGTACTACAAACTCATTAGATGTCATCGGATCTGGTGATATAGTCATACTAACTTCACCTCCTCTTCTGCTTCGTTTTAATTTTGCCACTGCACCTTCTAAGTTGAGTGCACTTATCCTTTTTCCATTCAAATAAAAATCACCATTCTTCTTAACGGTAACTTTAAATGGTTCAGTGGTTATTTGTGTCTTTGTGCTCGTTCTCCCAGGTAATTTTAAGTTCAAAGCATTAGGAACCACCAATGACGATGTTAGCATAAAGAATATCAATAGTAAAAAGATGATATCCGTTAATGATGACATATTGAACTCGGCACTTACCTTACTTTTTTTCCTTAATCCCATAATTATTTTCTAGGTTGAGTGGATATAATCGCTCTCATTTTAAGCCCATTAGCAACTTCCATGATAGATTGTATTTCTTTCCACGGCACTCCTTTCTGAGCAATGATATTTACGGTAGCGTTCTCACTATTTTCTGATGTAGATTTAGCTTCAGCTATAAGACCTCTCAGTTTATTTTTCTGAGTGACTTTACCTTTGAATTTAACGACACCATCAGTCGTTAACATTACTGGAATATCCGTGGGGGCTACCGTTCTCGAAACTGATTCCGGCAACTCTATATTAATCTGAATTGCTGAAGAAGTCAACATAAAAAATATGAGCAATAGAAAGATAATATCTGTCAATGAAGACATATTAAACTCCGCATTTACTTTGTTTCTCCTCTTCATATCATTTTTTAATTAGAAGGTTCTTGTAATAAATCCATAAACTCTACGGTAGATCTTTCCATTTTGAAAACTACCTTTTCCACAGATGCTACTAAAAGGTTATAACCTACGAAAGCTAAGATTCCGATAAATAATCCACAAGCTGTTGTGATCAAGGCTTGATAGATACCTCCCGCTAATACATCTGGAGTAACATTCTGCTGTGTTGCCATTTCACGGAAAGCCATAATCATCCCCGTCACAGTACCAAAAAATCCGATCATCGGTGCAGCTCCCGCAATACTTGCAAGGGTCGATAGGTTTTTCTCTAATTTAAAAATTTCGAGATTTCCTACATTTTCTATCGCAGTATCAATATCATTCAGTGGCTTGCCTATTCTCACTAATCCTTTCTCCACCATTCTTGCAACAGGTGTATCTGCAGTTGCACAAAGTGACTTAGCACCTTCTATATTCCCAGATGCAACAGCTGCTCTAATATTATTAATAAAGTTCTCGTCTGTTTTTCCAGCTCTCTTAATCGTAAACCAACGTTCTACAAATATATATAGACCTACAATGGAAAGAAATAAAAGGATTACAACGATCGCCACTCCCAACGGACCACCTTGCAATATCAGATCATAGAATCTTTCATACTCTACTTCTGGCTCTACGTCTGCATCTTGAAAAAGGAAAAACATTTTGTTAAACATTGCTTATTTGTTTTGCTAGTAAATATTATAACACCCACACTTAACGATAATATTTTCGAAACAAGTATCAGTGAAGAACAAATTTATTGATTATTTACAATATATTAAAGAAAATCGTAATTTGTTATTGCTTTATTTTTAGTGATCTAACGGAAGTTTAAATTTATTTCAAACTTAGTTCAAAAATATTGGTTTAGAAATCATACAATTCAAATTAGAAAGTGATGAATGAACAGTACAAAACGATGGTGGTTGGTGCCTCATTAAAACCATATCGATATTCGCATCGAGCGGTAAGAATTCTGAAATTGAATGACTACGAGGTAATTCCTTTAGGTCTCTCTGAGGGGGAAATAGATGGGATAAAGATTCTAAATGGTGAACCTGAAATTTCTGACATTCACACGGTTAGTATGTATTTAAATGCTGACCATCAACCTCCACTTTACGATTATATCTTAGAATTAAATCCGAAAAGAATTATTTTCAATCCTGGTGCAGAGAATAGTGAATTGTATAAAATGGCTAGTGAAAAGGGAATACTTTGCGATAATGCTTGTACCCTTGTACTACTCTCAACTGGACAATATGAAGAAATGAAAGTTTAGGTAATCATGAAAAGGAAATTACTTTAAATTAGAGTCCCCTTCTTTTAACTTCTTCTTCTATATACTTTAATTCCCTACCGATGTCACCTGTAACAGATGAATTCTCCTCAGCTCTTCGAATTAAATACGGGAGCACCTCTTTCACTTTTCCATAAACCAAATACTTAGAAGCGTTATATCCAGACGCTGCCAGGTTATAAGTAATGTTATCACTCATCCCATACAATTGACAGAAATTAAGGTGTGGATGATCATTAGGCATTTTTTTCTGCTCGATGTGCTCTGCTTGCAAGAAACATGATTTTGCGTTATGAGTTGCAGCGCAAGATGAAATCGTTTCATAATGGTCTAAGCAATATTTCAAAGCCAGATTATAATCCCTATCCGTTGCTTCTTTGTTAGGCTGAATCGGAGATGGATATCCCATTTCGATAGCACGTTTTCTTTCTTTATCCATATAAGCTCCACGTACTAGCTTTGCGCCGATCAGATAATTTCCTTGCTGTGCTTTCTGATGACTCTTATAGAGAAACTCCAGTCTATCATGTCTGTACAGTTGGAAAGTATTATAGACAACCACCCTTTCTTTATTGTACATTTCCATCATTTCATCTGCTAGCTCATCGATTGCATCTTGCATCCAACTTTCTTCAGCGTCAATGAAAATTCCTACTCCTAACGACTTTGCTTTTTTACAGATTCGGTGTAAGCGATCTTTTAGTTGATGATAAGTTCTTTTCTCGGCGTCATTAAATTCTGCTTTTTCACTTCTCTTGGATAGAATTTTATTTTCGCCAATAGCCGTAAGTTTAACAACTACAACAGGAACTGACTCGTTAGATGCTGCAAATTCTAATCCTTTCAGAAATTCTTGCGCAACTTTTTCTAACTCTTCTTCCCCACTCTTGCCTTCAGCTCCATAATCTAGAATCGTAAGGATGTGTGATTTGTGTAGGCGGTCAATGTTTGACTGACTATCTAACAAGCCTTCACCTCCACAAAATTGATTAAATATGGTACTTTTCACTATGGTCTTAGCGAACGGAAGTGAATACTTAACGGCGAAAAGCCCAAGTGATGAAGTTATCTTAACGAGTTTTTCTTTGTTCATCAATTTGAACAACCACTTCATTTTTTTTAACTCTCGGTTACTTTTATCTGAAAAAGCAATCTCCGTATTTGAAAAATCCAATTTTTCGGGCGCTATCAAGTGTTCCATATTTCCCAGGATTTCTCTGCTTGCAACTTTAACATATCGTGACCATTTTTAATAGAGGCTCCTTGTTTCTCTCCTCGAGATAAAAATAATGTTTTTTCAGGATTGTAAACTAAGTCGTATAAGAAATCTTTTTCGTCAAGAAAGTTATATGGAATATTGGGTGCAGAACTCACATCTGGCCAAGTTCCTAATGGTGTTGTATTCACTATTAATACACTACCTTTGAAATGTGATTCTTCTAGATCTTTATAATTGAGATACTTGGACTGTCTGCTCACTACAGTAGAATCTATTCCCAGCCGTTGTAATGTAAATCGTACAGCCTTGCTTGCACCTCCGCTACCTAGGACTAATGCATGATCAGGTTTTGTATCACCATAAAATGATATTAAAGATTTTTCGAATCCATAACTATCAGTATTATAGCCAATTAGCCTGCCATTTTCAAACTTTATCGTATTAACCGCACCTATAATTCTAGCTTCCTCACTGACTTCCTGCAAGTATGGAATAACTTTTTCTTTATATGGAATTGTTACATTAATCCCTTTAAATGACTTCCGCGATAATTCTTGAAATTCTGCGATATCTTCTAATTCATACAAAGAATATTCTGCATCATCGATCCCCTCAGTTTCAAACTTTTGTTTAAAATATCCTGGTGAAAATGAATGCTTTAACGGATATCCTATTAATCCGAATTGACGTTTTTCTTCCATTACTTGCCTTTACCTTTTAAGATAACTAGAATGGTGTAAAATAAGATTTTTATATCTAATGCTAAGGACATATTTTCTAAATATAACATATCGAATTTCATTCGTTGCAGCATCTGAGGTACTGTAGATGCATACCCGAATTTCACCTGTCCCCAAGAAGTAACTCCTGGTCTTACTTTCAATAATTGTTTGTAATACGGAGCTTCTTTAGCGATAAGGTCTATAAAATATTTCCTTTCAGGTCTAGGACCAACTAAAGACATATCTCCCTTCAGTATATTCCAAAATTGTGGAATTTCATCTAACCTCCACTTCCGCATAATACTTCCCCATGGCGTCTGCCGATTATCATTCTCTTGAGCCAACTGTGGGCCATTAGGTTCAGAATTCAAATACATGGACCTAAATTTATAAATCTTGAACGGTTTCCCATTCAGACCTATTCGTTCTTGTACAAAGAAAATCGGTCCTTTCGATGAGCGTTTCACACGGAAAATAATATACAAAACCAATGGTAGTAGAATTATTCCCGCAATAATACTAGCTACAATGTCAATCATTCGCTTAATAAAAAATTGCCAATTCGGCATTAACTCTCTTTCTATCTCTATTAATACCGCACCATAAACATGGTTCATTTTTACGGTTCCTAAGAGAATATCGTACATATCTGGAATGATCTTCACCAGAACACTTTCATCAAAATCAGATAAAATATCAAGAATTTCACTTAGCCGATTATGTTCTGAAGTTTCGATGGCAATTATCACTTCCTCGACACTATTATCATGCACCACTTGTGCAAGATTCTTAATTTTCCCCAGCTTAGGTAAGTACTTTTTAATTAGATTAGAACTATTGCCATTGCTATCAATAAATCCAACAAAGTTATGGCCTAATTTATAAGGCCGACTTGTAATTTCTTCATAGAGTTCTACCGCATTCTGATCTCCACCTATAATAATTGTATTGTAAGCAACTTTACCACTTTTAAGTCTCTTACTTGCCATCGTTAAAAGCACCATTCTCACTACTGCTGTGAAACCAAATTGGAACAAAAACAAGGTCCCAAATACTTTATAATTACTGATGAGTTTCAGCGCGAGGTCATCCTGAAGAACAGTGAAAAACAATGCAAGAACACCCATGAAATTCAGGAAGAAAGTTCTGGTAAGTGTAGCAAGTCTGGAGAACCGATAAATATCTTTGTATTTATCAAAAATGGAATAGAAAAGCAACCAAAAGATAGGGATAAAAATCATTCCATACCACAGCTTTTCATCTTGAAATATAGATACCCAGTCCGAAGCTTTTCCCTCTATGGATTTTCTATAGGAAAAAAAGAATATCCAAGCTGTAAGAGCTGTAAGATAGTCTCCAGTACGATAAATTAACAGTTCTTTCCCTCTTTGACGCTTCATATTAAAAATGCAAAAGCTTTATATTATCTATGTAAATTTTTGCCTCTGTTGTATTTATTGAATTATCTGCTCCGATTACAATTTGATAACCATCAAAACCTGAGGCGATTATTAAATCTGTAAAATTAATATAGGCTTTTTTCCAAGTATTCTCGGACCTTAATGATACAAAATAATCTTTAAATACACTTTCACCTGTTATTCCGATAAGCCCCAGATCCAAATCCAAATTTCCTTTATAATCTATTTCTAAATATACTGGGCTGCCATCTTGTGGTATCTCATTAAATACTAATGCCGTTGCTTCTTGAATTAGTTCCCCTGGCTGGAGCTTAATCAAACCTTCTCCCTCATCCGTAATTTCGATCCTAATTGAATCTACACCATCTTCATCAAATCCAAACTGATGGGCGCCGTTAAAGTCATCAACTAATCGAAAATTTGTAGTTTCCAAATACTTAAATATAGGAAGCAATGGAATTACTTCGCCTTCGTCGGGAGTAAGATTAAAATTATATGTATCGACAAATGGGTATATTCTAGGAGAAGAATTAATGCCATTATCTCTAATACCTGCTTGGATACTGCCACTTACCGAACCATTGTTAACAACCGGAATCTTCCTAGGTAATTCATAGACACCACTCGACCTTCCATCTTGAAACATCCAGACATCCGTAAATGCAGAAGTGTTAGCGCCTTGGTTTTCAGTAGGCATCAATTCCATGTGATCAATTTCCAAAAAGGAGAACACAGCCGTATCCGTGCTAGGTATGTCACAACCTGCAAAGCAAATTAAAATAAAAAAGAACAATATCTTCCTCATAGATTATCGATAATGCATCAATACCCAACCAAAAAGAGAAATTAGAACAAACAAAATCATTCCTATACGAAAAGAAAGTTTTAAATGGTGTATAAATTGATTTATATCTTGTTCTGACTGAGGGTACCTCGGTATTACTTCAGCTTCTAACTTTTTTTTATTCAATACATGAGATAGGTCAAATTCAACATCAGCCTGAACTAAGCTTTTGTAGTATTTGAATACCCTAACCCGAAAGTAAATGTTAACAATTAATAGCGAAATAACTAAGCTAATAATAACAACAACAAATGTAATATACATTCTCTATTTAATTAGGGTGCAAAAGTAAATAAACATTTCTATTTTAGGGCAAATCTTTAATCATACCTTATGAAACATATATCCATATTACTATTCATCATCCATTTTCTTGTTTTATATGTCAATGGACAAAAAGTTGACCTGAACTACTATCTACCAGATATTACTTATGATAGTTCTATTCCCACACCGGAAGAATTTCTCGGCTATCAGGTGGGAGAATGGCACGTGAGCCATGATCAGTTAGTGTACTATATGAAGGAACTGGCTAGTCATTCGGATAGAATTACTATAGAAACTTATGCTCGAACGCATGAAAATCGTCCACTTGTCTTACTGACGATTACTTCTCCTAAAAATCAAAGTAACATCGACGAAATCCGAAAAACGCATGTTTCTTTAAGTGATCCTAAAGAAAGTGGTCAACCTATAGTAAATATGCCTGCCGTGATCTATCAAGGATTTTCGATTCATGGTAATGAACCAAGTGGATCGAATGCTGCCTTAATGGTAGCCTATTATCTAGCTGCAGGGCAAGGCGACTATATCAATGATTTATTAGATAATGTGGTCATTTTATTTGATCCATGTTACAATCCAGATGGCTTGAATAGGTTTGCGTCTTGGGTGAACACTCATAAAGCAAAGAACTTAATTGCAGATCCAAGTGACCGGGAATACTCGGAAGCATGGCCTAGAGGCCGAACCAATCACTACTGGTTTGACCTTAATAGAGATTGGTTGCTACTAGCTCATCCTGAAAGTAAAGGTCGAATTGCTAATTTCCATAAGTGGAAGCCGAATATCTTAACCGATCATCACGAAATGGGTACCAATTCCACATTTTTCTTCCAGCCAGGAATAGAAACAAGAGTGAATCCGAATACGCCACAGAAGAACCAAGACTTAACGGAGTCGATAGCTGAATTCCATGCCGAAGCACTAGACGAAATTGGATCCCTTTACTATTCTAGAGAGTCTTTCGATGACTACTTTTACGGAAAAGGATCCACATATCCAGATGCCAATGGTGGAATTGGGATTTTATTCGAACAAGGAAGCTCCAGAGGCCATGTTCAAGAAAGTATTAATGGTTTAGTGACTTTCCCATTTACCATTAGAAACCAAGTAACTACTGCTCTTTCTACCCAGAAGGCCGCGTTGAATCTAAGAGCAGACCTGCTTTCTTACCAGCAAGAGTTCTATAAAGGTGTTAAAGAATTAGTAAAGAAAAATCCAGTTAAAGGTTATGAATTTTCTTCGGGGAAGGATAAAGCAAAGGCGAAGCATTTCATAGATATACTTCTTGCACATCAGATCAAGGTATACGAACAAGGCCCTGACTCTTATTTAGTTCCATTAGACCAGACCCAATATCGATTAGCTAAAACCATCTTTGAGAAAGTAACCACATTTGAAGACAGCTTATTTTATGACGTTTCCGCTTGGACCATGCCTGAGGCATTTGACTTAGATTATCAAGAAATTCAAGGGAATCTAAAATTGGGTAATCTAGTTTCTGAACCTATAGAAATCGATGGCCGAATTATAGGAGATGTGGCCAAGTATGCCTATGTTTTCGAGTGGAATGAATACTATGCTCCTAAACTTCTAAACAAAATTTTAAATGCAGGATTAAGGGCTAAAGTTAGCAGCGAAGCATCCACTTATAATATTTCTAACGGAACGAAATCATTCGGTCTTGGAACAATAGTCGTCCCTATCCAAAACCAAGAACTGACTGCAAGTGAAATGCATAATAAAATGAAAGAATGGGCAGCAGAAACATATATAAATATATATAGTGTGAATTCTGGAAAACCATCAAAAGGATTCGACCTAGGAAGTCCTAGCAATAATAACTTGATCAAGGCAAATGTGATGATGTTTGTGGGAGATGGTGTTAGCAGTTATGATGCTGGCGAAATATGGCATTTACTTGATACGCGTTACGACATGACTCTAACCAAATTAGATGTGAACGATGCACGTTCCGCTGATTATTCTAGATATTCAGTCATCATCATGCCTGCAGGAAATTACAGAGATTTGTCTGTAGATGCCTTAGAGCGATGGGTTGCTAATGGAGGAACACTGATCTGCTATAAGAGCGCAATCGACTGGGCGAAACGAAATAAGCTCGTTAATATTGAAACTGTTTCTTCAGAAAAAGATACCTCTGAAGAACGCCAGCCTTATCATATGATTTCAGAGAATAATGGCCGTAACGTAATAGGTGGAGCGATTTTCAATACCAAACTAGATCTGAGTAATCCATTAATGTATGGAATAGAAAATGATGAAATGGCAAGTTTTAAAAGAGGAACCACTTTTTATGAACTAACTAAAAACGTATATGCTAGTCCAGCTATTTATACTGAAGATCCACTTATTTCAGGATACATTACGAAGGAAAATTTGAAAGCATTATCTGGTACAGCAGCTGTATTTGTGGGTGGTAAAGGTTCAGGAAAAGTAGTTTGCTTTGCAGACAATACTAATTTTAGAGGATATTGGTACGGAACAAATAAATTACTCGCAAACGCAATCTTCTTTGGTCACACGATAAGTAGGAGCGCTACGAGTAGGTAATCCGATATTTAAATAAAAAAAAGCCCTCAACATGAAAATGCTGAGGGCTTTTTTATTTTTTCTAGCCTTTTCTATTAAGCTTAATCTCGGTCAATGGTGTATCTTAATCCAATTGCAAAATTCTGAGTAGTCACTGGGAGATCTGCAATTCCTGTAAAGAAAACAGGTTCTTTAGGTGATCTCGCACCGCCGTGAATTCTATAGGCTAAGTAGAAATATCCAATCTTTAATCCAACTTCTCCACTTGCATCGAATCCAAATCGAGTTGCGCCCTCGATGTCATTAACATCTGGCTCACCCACTTGAGAAAGTCCTAGACCAGCACTTACGTAAGGAGACACTTTTTTATCAAAAAATGTATACCATACTTTTGCTGAATAATTAGAAACTCCCCAAAGAGAGACGCTTAGTGAATTATTGCTCCCATCATCTAATGCGACTAGGAAACTTGCATTGTATTCCCCTCCGACTTGTAACTTATCCGAAAGTCCATATTTAATGTGTCCACTAATATTAAGTCCTCCAGAACCAGAGTTAGCAAATTCTCCTAATGCATTTGCCCAACCGAAATCACCACCGAAAGCGATAGCGTTTTTCTGAGCAGATAGCGAAGAGAATGAAAAAGCGCAGATTATTGCGACTAGAGTAAAGATTGATTTTTTCATTGCGTTTTTTTTGATTAAGTATTTATTGATTTCTAATACTTGAAACGCATATATCTAACTACCCTTAGATTAAAACAAATCTTAACATATAGCACAAAACATCAAACCTAAGGGTAAATCGTCCAATAAAAAAAGCTCATGACTAATCTTATGGATCAATCATGAGCTTGTTTTTTTAGATTAAACCTAGATGATTAGATCATCGTCTTTGCTTGCTCTATTGCCGCATCGATTCCTTCAGGATCTTTGCCACCAGCTGTTGCAAAAAACGCTTGACCTCCGCCGCCACCTTTGATGTTTTTCGCAAGTTCCCTCACCATATTACCTGCATGAAGGTTTTTCTCTTTAGTCAATTCTTCACTGATCGTTACCATTAATTGAGCTTTATCTTCCGTCTGAATACCGAAAATGATAACAACATTCCCTACTTCCTTTTCTAGGTTATAGGCCAATGTTTTAGCCGCTTTTGTATCTGAAATCGGCAACTTCGATCCGATAAAATTAATTCCATTGATCACTTCTACCGTGTTCTTTAAATCACCTTGAAGATCGCCAGCTTTCTCTGACATCAATGACTCGATCTTTTTCTGCAAAGCCTTATTATCTGCAAGAACTCCTTCGACTTGCTTAACTGCACTACCTGAACCTTTGAATAAATTCTTTATTTCAGTAAGTTCTTTGATCTGCTCATTAACATAATCTTGTGCTGCTACCGATGTAATGGCTTCTATTCTACGAACACCTGCTGCTACTCCTGTTTCTGAAACGATCTTGAATAGACCAAGATTTCCAGTGGCTGGAACGTGGCACCCACCGCAAAGCTCTACAGAATAATCTTTCCCGAAAGTGATCATACGAACAAATTCACCGTACTTTTCACCAAACAACATCATTGCTCCTGAAGCTTTCGCATCTTCAATAGGGGTATGTCTTGATTCGTCTAAAGGTATATTCTCTCTAATTTTTGCATTCACAATATCTTCTACTTCTTGCAATTGCTCATCAGTCAATTTCGCAAAGTGAGAAAAATCAAATCTAAGATTTTCAGCTCGAACTAAAGATCCTTTCTGAGCAACATGATCACCAAGCACTCTTCTTAATGCAGCATGCAATAAGTGAGTTGCAGAGTGATTGTTCTCGGTTAACTTTCTATCAGTTTCATTAACTTTAGCTACAACTTTCGCATTGATATCTAATGGAAGCCGCTCTATATAATGTAAGATTAAGTCATTCTCTTTTTTCGTATCTACTACTTTAATCACTTCCTCTCCAAAAACTAGTACTCCTTGATCACCTACTTGTCCCCCACCCTCTGCATAAAATGGCGTTCTATCTAGGACCAGTTGAATATGTTCCCCGTTTTTATCTTCGACCGTCCTATACTTTAAAACTTTAGCATCCTTCACTTCCAGCGTATCATATCCTACGAATCGAACATTACCATCATTGCTTTCTGTCCAATCACTAGTAGATCTCCTCGCATCATTTCTAGCTCTATTTCTCTGCACATTCAGTGCCATTTCAAATCCTTTTTCATCAATATTCCATCCGCGTTCACTTGCTATTAATTTTGTCAAGTCAATAGGAAATCCGTAAGTATCATATAATAAAAAAGCTTCTGCTCCACTGATGCAATTATCAGAAAGATTCAGTTGTTCTATTCTCTTCAAGCCATCAGATAGTGTATTCAGAAATGATTTCTCTTCCTCTCTAACTACTTGAGTTACAAAATCCTGCTGAGCTTTTAATTCTGGAAAAACATTTTCAAAATCATTAGATAATCTATTTACCAACTTGTACATCAGGGGCTCCTTAATATCTAGGAAAGAGTAATAGTATCTTACTGCTCTTCTTAATATTCTTCTTATGACATAACCCGCTCCAGTGTTAGAAGGCATTTCACCATCCGCAATAGCAAAGCACACTGCACGAATATGATCAACGATCACCCGCATAGCGATGTCAGACTTAGAACTTCCATCATACTTCCCTGTATACTTTAGGCCAGAAGCCGCTTCTAAATCCTTAATATATTCACTAAAAACATCCGTATCATAATTAGACGTCTTGCCCTGTAAAGCCATACATAGACGTTCAAAACCCATTCCTGTATCAATATGCTTTTCTGGTAAGTCCTCTAATTTTCCATCGGCTTTCCTATTAAATTGAATAAAAACCAAGTTCCAGATTTCTATTACTTGAGGATGATCCATATTGACTAATTCGCCACCTGAAACGGCCTTCCTTTCTTCATCACTTCTTAGGTCAATATGAATTTCCGAACATGGACCACAAGGACCTTGTTCACCCATCTCCCAAAAGTTGTCCTTCCTATCAAAAAACAAAATTCTTTCCTCAGGCAAATACGCTTTCCACATTTCATAAGCTTCTGAATCTGCTTTCAAGAAATCTTCCGCATCACCTACAAATACTGTGGCATATATTCGATCCTTGTCAATTCCATAGACTTCTGTGAGTAACTCCCACGCCCAATCGATAGCTTCTTGCTTGAAATAATCTCCAAAAGACCAATTCCCCAACATTTCAAACATAGTATGATGATAAGAATCAATTCCAACATCTTCTAAGTCATTATGCTTTCCTGTAACTCGGAGACACTTTTGTGTATCAGCAACTCTTTTATTAGGACTAATTGCGTTGTTTAAGAAAAAATCTTTGAATTGATTCATTCCCGCATTCGTAAACATAAGAGTGGGATCATTTTTCAGGACGATGGGAGCCGATGAAACAATTTTATGTTGCTTTTGTTCGAAAAACTTTAAGAACTTCTCCCTGACGACTTTTGCCTTCATAACTAATATACAATTGTTTAAATATTACATAATACTAACATGTGATAATAATTTAACATTTTTCCTTAATGTAACAATATAGTTATCAACAGGTTATGCAGCTTTCAAAAATAAGACCAAAATATGTTAAAATTATCTTTGAAAATTGGATTCCAAAGCTTATTTTTACGCCAATCCTATTTACATATTCTACAGTAGCAGCAAATGTAGTAAACAATATGTTTTTTTAAGTTCTATTTAGTCAACGATAAATAGTTTTTATAAAAACATAGGGTCAATGATTGTTTTGACCATCTAATATATTAGATCGCAAAATGAATCAATGGTAAACAAAAATAATGGATGAAACGAGAGAAGTACGTTTATAACCCGCAGACACTTAAATACGAAAAACATAAATTAGGCGCTAAAGAGATTGTTAAGCGAGGAATCGGTATCACTTCTGGTATCATTTTCTCATCAGTACTCTTATTTGTTTTCGCTTATTATTATTTACCCTCACCGAAAGAAAGAGCTCAAAAAAGGGAAATAGAACAACTTGCAATGCAATATGATCTATTGACTAACGAGATGAATGGCTTGTCTAATATTCTGGAAAAAGTTCAAGAGAAAGATGCTAATATCCACAGAGTTATCTTAGGCATGGATCCGATAGATGAAAATGTATGGAATGGCGGTGTCGGGGGATCTAAGAAATATGACTTCATTACAAACTATAGCAATACCGGAAAGATTATTAAAGAGTCATTATCTAAAATTGATAAATTGAAGTTACAATTCGAACTTCAGAAAAGCTCTTTAGATACACTTGAAATGCTTGCATTAGCACGTAAAGAAAAATTATCTTCTATTCCTAGTATCAAGCCAGTAAGGGAAGATAAATTGAAAAGAAACATCTTAAAACTTTCTGGTTTCGGATACCGATTACACCCAGTTCATGGTGTAAAGAAGTTTCATAAAGGAATTGACTTTACAGCTCCTAGAGGAACAGCTATTATCTCTTCAGGTGACGGAAAAGTTACTAGAGTCGAGAATAAAACTAGAGGCTACGGTAAGAATATCATTGTAGATCATGGATATGGCTACACCACTTTATACGGTCACTTAAGTGAAATCGATGTGAAAGTTGGCGATAAAGTAACTAGAGGTCAAGTAATCGGAAAAATCGGAAGTACTGGAACATCTACAGCACCACACTTACATTATGAAGTGAGAATTAATGGTCAGGCTGTTAATCCTATCGATTTCTGCATGGATGGTTTGAGTCCTGAAGAATACCAACAACTGGTTCACAAAGCAGCTGAAGAAAATCAATCTTTTGATTAATCGTACTTTCTAAGCAGAATTTCATTTCTCTTATTTCAATGTATGGTCTTTAACAATTCGTTTTAGACCTCAAGCTTAATAGTCATATACTATATGGTTTTTCGAACGGTAATGTACATTCGCTGTTTTTCATATTACAATTACTAATTACAGCATTACTCATCTGCTTAAGCAATATTACTACTTGATAAGTCTCCATTTCAATACACGCTATAAAATTGACATAAGTTGTAACATTTCCTAAAATGAATCCGTCTAACAACAAACGACGGAAGCAACTTAGTAAACTCATATTTGGCATAATCTAAATTCATGCTGAGTCCCAAATCAATTTTTATGAAGACCGTATTACCCTTTCTACTCTTAATATTTTCAGGACTTAGCTTATCAGCGCAAAACTATCAAGTGATCAGTGGCCAACTCCTTGATCAAAAAACGGGCAAAGGCATTCCATATGCTAACATTGGTATACCTGAAAAGGGAATAGGCACTACCTCTAATGATGATGGAAAATTCACATTTAAAGTTCCTAAATTCTATGCGAATTCGAATTTGATTGTGTCCGTCATTGGATACAAAACATATAACAAGCCTCTTAATCAAATAATAAGCCCAGTACTCATCACCTTAGAACCAACAAGCTATGCGCTCTCAGAAATCCAAATCGTGGATGAAAGTGGAGTAGAAAACATCATAAGAAAAGCAGTAAAAAAGATCCCTGAGAACTACCCTATCCAATCGACCACTGTGCTAGGATTCTATAGAGAATCTCGGACAGATTCCCTCGATGAACATGTATATCTAGCAGAAGGTGTACTCAACATTCATAAAACTTCTTATAAAAACACAAAAGAAGGTATGGTCAGCTTGGTTCAAGGAAGAAAAATTAACTTAAAGAATCCACTTGACACAGTGATAATAGGAGGATTCAGTTCAGGACATATGGCTGCACATCGTTTTGATTTTGTGAAAAATCGAGAAGATTTTATTGATGAAGACTTCTTTCCTGCATACAAATATTGGATTGAAAATATTACAACCTATAACGGCAGACAAGTTTATGTCATTGGTTTTGACAAAGATCCAAATGCTAAGAATTTAAAACGCAGAAAAAACAGTGCCTCATCCATTATCGGAAAGTTACTGGGAAGATCAACTTCAACAACCTTGGATGCGAGATTAAAAGGAAAGCTGTATATAGAAAAAGAATCTTATGCTTTTATCAAAGCAGAATTTGAAGTAACGGAAGATGGATTAAGAAAATACAATGACTATCCTTTATATTCAGGTAGATGGACTTTTAATAAGTATGTGGTTAATTACCAACAAGTAGAAGGCAAGTGGTACTTCAGCGACGCACTTAGAGAAGGAGGAAGAAGAAGTGGCGGAGTGTATTCGAATGAGATTAAAATAACTGAAATTGACACCGATAAAGGCAAACCTATACCGTATCTGGATCGCTTAGATCGTGGTGAAGAGTTTGTAGACATGACAGGAACTTATGATGAAAATTTCTGGAAGTCTTACAATACTGTGCCGATGAGTGAAAAACTGAGCGAAAGCATGCAACAGTTCAGCAATGCGCAGAAGGCTCAAGAAGTTTTTGCAGTAGAACAGATGCAAAAACTACAAGAATTAAGAGACTCCGTATCACTCGCTACTAGGATTCAACAAGCAGAAGAAGAGGCAAGAAAGAATGATGAATATTTTGACCCAGAAAAGATCACTTTTGGTGAACCAGGATTAGAGCAAAAGAAGAAAAGACGCTTTAGATTAGAAACGATGCTAGGTTTGGGAAGTCACTTCATTACGACCCCAGAAACACACTTACATGCATCTTTCCTAGATTCGGAAACAGCTAATCCATTACTGAATACAAGTGGCATTATTTCATCACGTGATTTCGAAATCATTGCGACCGGAGATTTTAATATTATCATGAATGATCGATGGTTCCTACGATTTGGCGGTGCCAGAGATTTTGGCAGAACGATCTATAAAGAATCTGCTTCTGGAATGGGAGTTCAGTTTAACCTATCTAAGCAAAGACCAGTTTTCCTGAAATTTATCGCACAACATAGCCGTATCAGATATGCAAGACTACTTGGACTTGCAGAAAACAAGGTAGATAATGTCAATGTTGGAGGCAAAAACTTTAATGCTAAGCAGGTCAGGGTATTTTATGGAAGTCGTACCAACAATCTTAAGCTGTCGGGAGAATTTGCAATAGAACTGAATAGGAACAAAGAAATATATATTCGAGGTTCCTATTATCTTCCATACGCGCAAAAACAACATGTTTATTTTCGAGAAGCAACTTTTTTCTTCAAGAAAAGGACAAAATATCCTGTCGAAAGTAATAGTGTATTTATTACTTCCAATGAAAATCCACGTAATGAATTTAATAGTTCATTGATGGAAGGCAGCAGTGTGCAGCTGACTATAGGTTATGTTTTCAAATAAAATAATTCCAGATATTTTTGAATTCAGATCATTTGGTAAAAAATCTTGACTAGAATTAAATCGATTTAGAATTTTTCGAACCTAGTTTCATTCAAAATTCTTTACTTTTGGGGCAAATATTTAATTCAGATGCTGCAAAGCCTTAAGGTTAGTAATTATGCGATTATAGAGAACTTAGAAATTTCATTTTCTAGGGGATTTAATATCATTACAGGTGAGACAGGAGCTGGAAAATCAATATTGATTGGCGCGCTCGGACTCATCATGGGAAATAGAGCAGATACAAAAGTGCTTTTTGATCTGGAAAAGAAGTGCGTTGTAGAGGCACATTTCGATATTAAAGCTTATCACCTTTCCAGTTTTTTTGAGGCTAATGATTTAGAATTTGATGAAAATTTGATCATTCGCCGAGAGATACTGCCTAATAGTAAATCCAGAGCATTCATTAATGATTCTCCTGCTACTCTAAAGATGCTCAGAGAATTATGTTCGCAGTTGATCGATATGCACCAACAGTTTGATACCCTTGGACTTAATAATCCAGAGGTACAGCTCGCAATGATCGATGCTTACGCGAAGAATGGTGATATGCTTGAGAAATATACAGAGATTTTCGAACTGTATAATTTGAAAAAGACTGAGCTGAATCGCTTGATCAAGCAAAAAGCGCAAGCGGAAAAGGATCAGGAGTTATTAATGTATCATCTAGATGAATTCGAAAAATTGAGTTTGGAGGAAGGTCAACTTTCGGCATGGGAAGAAGAAATGAAGCTGTTAGAAAATGCGGAAACGATTAAAAGTGTCCTATCCAAAGCTGCTTTCACCATAAATGAAGCTGATCCATCCATTATTTCAGGTCTGGAAGAAATTAATTATGACGTATCTAAGATCACAAGTTTTCATTCGAGTATAGAACAATTAGGAGAAAAGTATTTTAATCTAATTGAGGAATTAAGAGAACTTGCTTCAGAATTCGAAAACCAAGCTGAGAAAACAGATTTAGATCCCGAAAGGCTCGGAATTGTGCAAGAGAAATTAGACTTGGCGTACCAACTTCAAGCGAAGCACCACTTGAATTCTGAAGAAGAAATGTTTGCTAAATGGGAAGAGATTTCAGATAAAGTGAATGGCTTCAAGAAGTCAGGTTCTGAAATAAAGAAAGCAGAAGAAGCTTTAGGCAAGTTACACTCCGAGCTAGATGAAGTAGCGGCTAAATTATCTGCAAAAAGAAAAAAAATAGGTCCCGAGTTGTGCAAGCAAGCAGAAGATAATCTTCACAATCTGTCGATGGAAAACGCTAAGTTTCAGATAGAAGTTATCGATCTCAAGGACTTTACAGAGACTGGAAAAAATGAGATTAAATTTCTATTTTCTGCAAATTTAGGTGGTCGACTTCAGGAGATAAGCGAAGTAGCATCAGGTGGGGAGTTATCCAGATTAAGTCTTTGCATAAAATCAGAATTAGCAAAAAGGGTTAAGTTACCGACACTTATTTTTGATGAAATCGATAGTGGAGTTTCAGGTGCTATTTCAATGAAAATGGGACAAATGATTAAGAAACTTTCCGGTTCGCATCAGATTATAAATATCACACATTCACCGCAGATTGCTTCGAAAGCAGATCGACATTATCGTATTTTCAAGGAAAGCAATCAAGAGCGAAGTTATACGAAAATGGAGATTCTCGAAGGTGATGAAAAAACAACAGAAATTGCTAAAATGCTGAGTGGCGATCCACCTTCAGAAGCAGCGATGGAAAATGCAAGAGTTCTAATGGCTGGCTAAGTCGCAGAATCTTTTAACTTTACAATTTAAATTTTTATAACAATGGCTAATAATTTACTACAGGGAAAAAGAGGTATCATATTCGGTGCAATGGATGAGGATTCATTGGCTTGGAAAATTGCTTTAAAAGTAATCGAAGAAGGTGGCGATCTAGTGTTAACTAACGCACCAGTTATTAAGCGATTCGGAAGTTTAGAAAAATTAGCCGAATCTGTAGGAAAGAAGATCATCTATGCTGATGCGACAAGTGTAGAAGAGTTAGATCACCTGATAACAGAGAGTCAGGAAATCCTTGGAGGTAAGTTAGATTTTGTACTACATGCCATCGGTATGTCTGTCAATGTTAGAAAAAAGAAAGAATACACAGACTTGAACTATGACTGGATGCAGAAAACATTTGATGTTTCGGCTATTTCCTTTCACAAGTTGATGCAGTGTTTGTATAAAGCAGATGCAATGAATGAATGGGGATCTATTGTAGCACTAACCTATATTGCTGCGCAAAGAACCTTCCCTGATTATTCTGAAATGGCGGAATCTAAGTCATTGTTGGAATCCTTTGCAAGAAGTTTCGGCTATCACTTTGCAGCTAAGAAAGTAAGGGTTAATACGATTTCACAATCACCTACGATCACAACTGCAGGATCTGGAATTAAAGGATTCGATGAATTCTTTAACTATGCGGATAAGATGTCACCGCTAGGGAATGCATCATCAGAAGCTTGTGCTGATTATACGGTAAGTTTATTTTCAGACTTAACGAGAATGGTAACGATGCAGAACTTATACCACGATGGAGGATTCTCTAATATGGGAATGAATCCAGCTATATTGGGGATGTAGAGAGCGGCGAGTTTTTAGTTTTTAGTTTTTAGCTTTCGGTTTTTAGTCAATGGAGCTTGGACTTCAGTCCGAGGAGGAAAGAATGAGATCGCAGATCGAATGAATTTCTCCTAATGTTCCACTAACCTTTAAATCAGATTAATAAACTTAAGTCAATATTAACAATTGATTTTAAAAGAGTCCAATCCAAGGAAGAAATAGTGAGATCGAAGATCGAGTGAATTTCTCCTAATGATACACTAACCATTAAGTCAGATGAGTAAACTAAAGCCAATACTAACAAGCCATTATAGAAGAATCCATTCCAAACGACTTCATTATCGCAATCGTTGATATAACACCTTACATTTAAGGTATCAGCACAATAATATATTAGGAAATCTCACATCAGTAGTTCACCATCAACACATTACGAAATTAAATATATGAATTATTAATATTGAATTAATATGCATATGACGTATAATTTGCAATTATATTTTTATTTTCACGCTTGATCTATACCCGACCCCACCACAACCATTACAAACTTTAACTGTAAGAAAACAAGAATACATATATTAATAATTAATATATGTGCAGATTATACTATTTTAACTCTTAATACTAATAAATACTAATTATGAAGAATGTTTTACTATGTTTTGTTTTTTGCTTAATAAGTTTGAGCACATATGCCCAAAGTGCTGGTGCTATCGCTATTATTGGTATAAACTCCGATAGTCCTGATGGTTTTACTTTTGTTGCAATTGACGATATTCCAGCATCAACCGTATTTTTTTTTACTGATAATGGGGTGTTAAGTGATGGTTCTTTAAGAACTGGTGAGGGAATTATAGAATATACCGTGGGTGCTGGTGGATTATCTCAAGGTGATGTTGTTTTAATTTCTCAATCGGGCCCTTCCGCTTCAGAAGGTGTTGCCGCCGTTGCAAATACTTTTTCAAATATTAATTTATCTGCATCAGGAGACCAAATAATAGCCTTTATTGGAAGCCCTGCAACTCCTGTATACATAGCCGCAGCTCAAACTAATTCTACATTATGGCAAATGACAGCCTCAAGTTCTAACAATTCAGCTCTTCCAACTGGCCTAACCGATGGGACAACAGCTGTTGCTGTAGGATCAGGCTCCGGTGCTGGTGACGAATTTGACAATTCTGAATATACTGGTACCCGTGGCTCATTCGCCGATAGGAATGCTGCATTAACAACAATTAATGATGCTTCAAATTGGACTGGTAGCAATTCATCTATTACATTAAACAGTACTGATTTTGCTCCTTTACTCCCTGTCTCCCTTACCTCTTTCTCCGGTAACCATTTCAACAATAACATCGAATTAAACTGGGTAACATCACTTGAAATCAATAATGACTACTTCGATGTTCAGCGTTCTGCTAACATGAAAGACTTTGTTACAATAGGTAAAGTTATAGGAAATGGAAACATGACTCGTGAATCCGAATACGCTTTCACTGATCGTAATCCATTAGCTGGAGTTAATTATTACAGACTTGCACAGTATGATTTTAATGGTGACATGGAATTTCATAAAGTTATTGCTGTTGAAAATAGAAGCAAAACATCTTCTAAAGTTTACCCAACTTTAGCTAAGGCTCAATTAAATGTAGAAGTTTACGAAGAATCAGCATTGACAATTAGAAACAGTCAAGGCCAATTGATCAATTCTCAAATTTTAGCAGATAGCAAAAGCATCAATATCTCTGATTTCGCTCCAGGTATCTACTACCTTCAGCTAAATACAAATGGAAATATCGAAACACATAAGTTTGTTAAGCTGTAAATGAGCTATGAGCTAAATAAACAATAAAATAAAAAAAGGCTACTCTTTCGAGTAGCCTTTTTTTATTGACTTTAATTTCTCAAGCATAGTTCTCCAGCGCAAAATATGTTTTATCTTACTTGCCTAATTAAAAACCAAAACCAATGCGTAAATTCCTATTTTTAATTGCCACATTTCTTACTACTTCGTTTGCTTTCGCTCAAGCTCCAGTAGCCACCTACATCCACTGTGGAAATTTGCTCGATGTTAATATTAATCAATTTTCTCAAGAGAAAACCATTGTAGTCGAAAATGATGTCATAAAAGACATACTTGATGGTTATGCAACTCCAAGCGGAGGCATAAAAACCATTGACCTAAAAGATAAATATGTCATGCCTGGTTTCATAGATATGCATGTACACCTTGAAATAGAAATGACACCTAAGTTTTACGAAGATAAATTTCGATTAAATAAAGCTGATATTGCATTACAAGCAACCGTTTTCTGTGAAAAGACATTAATGGCAGGCTTTACAACAGTAAGAGATCTCGGTGGAAGTGGTGTTAATGTTTCCCTGAGAAATGCTATAAATCACGGATTTATTAAAGGACCACGAGTTTATACTTCAGAAAAAAGTATTGCGACTACAGGAGGTCATGCTGATCCTACCAATGGTGTTCGCGACGAATTAAAAGGTGATCCAGGACCAAAAGAAGGCGTAATAAATGGGCCAGAAGATGCTTATAAAGCCGTTCGACAACGATATAAAAATGGAGCAGATTGTATCAAAATCACTTCGACCGGAGGCGTTCTTTCTGTAGCAAAAAATGGTCAAGGTCCTCAATTCACATTGGAAGAAATAAAAGCAATTGTCGCTGCCGCTAAAGATTATGGTTTCACAACTGCTGCACATGCACACGGTGCAGAAGGAATGAAAAGAGCCATCAAAGGTGGAATCAATAGCATAGAACATGGAACCTTAATGGATGATGAAGCTATGGAATTAATGATCAAGCATGGAACATACCTTGTTCCAACACTTTCCGCTGGACGCTTCGTATTGGATAAGGCAAAGATCCCAGGCTATTTCCCTCCTGTCATCGTACCTAAAGCATTGCATATCGGAGAACAAATGAAACTTAATTTCGGAAAAGCATATCGGAAAGGAGTAAAAATTGCATTCGGAACAGACACTGGTGTTTCTCAACATGGCAAGAATGCTGAAGAATTTATATTTATGAATGAATATGGAATGCCAGCTTTAGAAACAATTCAAACTGCTACAAAAAATGCTGCCGAATTACTGCAAATATATGATAAGGTTGGATCTATTGAAAAAGGAAAATGGGCAGATATTGTTGCTGTAAATTCTAACCCCAAAGAGAACATTTCGACTCTTTTAGATGTTATATTTGTAATGAAATCTGGGCAAGTTTATAAAGAATAACGCCCATATAAAAAACTTAAAATAAAAGAATGAAAAACTTAATCTTCGTCCTAGCTATATTAGGAGTAGCGATTGTACCTGGGTGCAAAAAAACTTGTGAGAATGTTAAAGTTGGTGAAACAACGCTAGCAGAAGAAACTTTAAATTATCTAAATTACAACAAGGGCGATGTTGTCGTTTTTGAATCATCGAACGGTGAAGACATCACTTTTACAGTAGATCGTACTGATGATATTTACTTTATCTGTCAGAAAGTAACTTGTGATCCAATAGATCCTTACAAGAGTAGTTTTTGCGAATATGTAGAAGCTCCCATTACCAGTATTTTTCTTCAGTCAGACAGCACATTATTAGGAATAGAAGCCAGTGTATATGCTTATGAGCCAGAAACTGAATTGTTTTTCGATGCCGTTCGATTCACAATTTCCCATGTGAATGATTCTGCCATTGCTAGTAAAGTGACCAATGTAAAATTTACAAATCCAGTTTTCAAACAAGATGAAGTTACGGATATTGATGATTTTGTAGAGGAAAGATCTTCTGTAGAAATAGAAAACAAAACACTTGAAAATGTCTTGATATGCAAGGATAGTAAAGTAGCCTTGTATTATCAAAAAGGAAAAGGATTCGCAGCATTTACAATAGGAAATAGAGATTATTTTCTAAAGGAATAAGCTAATCTTCAAACATATCTTCTAGCTGGCCAAGCTTCATGAGTTTTATAAAACTTCTAGAGGCCGCAATGACATCAGCTCTAGCATTGCCAGCTGGAGAATATTTTTGATTAAAACAAGTCGCGTGCAGTTCATTTAATGAAGGCCACTTGTAATTACCATTTCTTCCTGGAATTTTGCAATACCATGTACTTTCTTGCATCAAGCAAAACTTATCCACAAATAATAGTGGATTCTTTTCACCTTGTCGATGGTATTCCGCAGCAATGATGTTTTCGTTAAAATTAAGATTGAAGGAGATGGTATACTGAACCTTTTCCAGACTTTCCTTGAATTTTTCTAAGACTTCTTTTATAGGATCTCCATTTTCAAATTTTGCTTTATCCTCTCCAGATAATTCAATGGCTTCTTCAGAAAGATTGTATCCATCCGGTTTTATAAAACAATTGAAATCTTCGATTGGCTTAAATGCATCATCCAAAACAATCCAGGAGCAATGCATCATTCTTGGCCAACTAAATACATCTGTATATGAAGCTTTCCAAGATTTAACTTTTCCGTTCGCAGTTGTATCAAATAATAAATACACAATAATCTATTTTAACTTAACAAATCTAATTTATTCTTAATCTTATCTTCTATTTCATTTCGTGTCGATTGGGATACTTGTGCACTACCCTTTTCCGCATGGACCCAAAAATGGAAATTTCCATCTATATCCATTTCGCAATGATTATTCACTTTATAATCGACTAAAGTCATCAATTTCCGCTCTATATTCGCAGGAATGACTGACTCCCGTTTATTCAGCTTTCTTAAAATATTTCCAATAGCCAAATCTTTATTGCCGACTATCGCTAAGAAACCCTGACCAGGAAAATGACCAAACTCTCTTCCATCTAATGGAATTAATTTATAATAGCTAGCTATTTCCTCATTGATAAAGCAACCTTCCACTATTGCAATTTCCAAATCGTTCTTTCTCAACCCCTCGATAATCTGCAATGGCTCTAAGACTTCTAATTGTACATCACCTCTTATTTCTAGTAAATTTTTCGAAACAAATAGAGGACTAACGTTAATGATCGCTGAATATGGCAATCCGATAGGCGTATTAATATTAACAACGTCATTTCTAATCGCAATAAAATTACGTCTTTCCGCTAATGTTATCAATCCAAACACCGTTTTACTTGAATTTCTTTCCGTGGGCAGTAGATGCAACGGTATGATTTCGAGGTCACATTCGCCTTCAGAAACCAATCTTATTGAGGTATCTAACTGATCGAAATATTGATTAATCGAATTAATTAATTCTTTAGTAGAAAATAAATTGTTAAATGTTATACGCATTAGTGTCCGTAAACGTTAAATAAAAGTACAAAATTGCAAATATAGGTTTAAGTCAATAAATTGATATGAATACCGAATTTTATTTATTTATTTCTAAATTTGCAAAAATTTTATTTTACTCGACGACACCCAGAATAATGAGTAGCAATTATTGTTGAAATGCTTTAAATATAGGTGGTGAATGAAAATAACAACTAAAGATATTTGCGATATAGTTCAAGGTGAATTAGTCGGCGATCCTGATTTGATCATCAAGGGTCCAAGTAAAATAGAAGATGGAAAAAAAGGTACCATCAGCTTTCTCGCAAACCCTAAGTATAACACTTTTGCTTATTCGACACAAGCATCTGCCTTACTCGTATCGAAAGATTTTACTCCAACAAAACAATTGAAGCCAACACTTATCAAAGTTGAAAATGTATATTCTTCTCTCAGTAAGTTGTTAAGTTCATTCAATCATGTTTTCGATAATGAGGGAATTGCTGAAACAGCGGTGATCAAAGATAATTGCAATATTGCTTCGACAACGTCTATAGGAGAATACTCCGTTATAAGTAAAAACGTTTCCATCGGAGAGGAATCATTTATCGCAGATCAAGTTTTCATCGGAGAGAGTGTAAAGATCGGTAAAAATGCCATCATCTATCCTGGTGTTAAAATATACCATGGTTGTGAAATCGGTGATAATGTGATTATCCATTCTAATGCAATCATAGGAAGTGATGGTTTCGGATTTGTACCCAATGCTGCAGGTCAATATGAAAAAATTCCTCAGGTAGGAAATGTGTTAATCGAAGATGATGTAGAAATCGGAGCGAATACAACGATAGATCGAGCAACAATGGGAAGCACCAAATTATGCAAAGGTGTCAAACTTGATAATCTGATACAAATAGCCCACAACGTAGTTGTAGGAGAAAATACAGTAATTGCAGCGCAAACTGGAATAGCTGGCAGTACCAAAGTTGGAAAAAATTGCCAAATTGGGGGCCAGACGGGTATAGCAGGACACTTAGTCATTCCTGATGGGATGAAGATTCAAGGCCAATCTGGAATAACATCTAGTAATTATCATGAAGGTCAACAAGTTTACGGTACACCGGCCATTAATTATCGAGACTACCTTAAATCCTACGCACATTTTAAGTCATTACCAGATTTAGCAGAAGAAATTAGAGCTTTAAAAGAAGAAATTAAAGCCCTAAAATCGTCTAAACGATAAACAATTTATGTTCAAAAAAACAATTAGTAAATCTGTTTCTATAGAAGGAATAGGACTTCATACTGGGATAAAAACCAAATTAACATTACATCCAGCCGATAAAGATCACGGAATCAGATTTTCTCGGACGGACCTAGAAGGAAAACCAACATTTCTAGCTGATGTAAAATATGTTTACTCCACGAAAAGAGGAACTTCACTTAAGTACGGTGAAGCTCATATTCATACAGTAGAGCATATTCTTTCAGCACTTACTGGATTAGGCATCGATAATGTACTCATAGAATTAGATGGTGCTGAAATTCCAATAATGGATGGTAGTGCTGAACCTTTCGTTAATATGATCGAGGAAGCTGGAATCGTTGCACAAGATGCAGAGAAAGAATATTTTATTGTAGAAGAACCGATAGAATATAAAGATGAGGTATCTGGAGTGGAATTAATTGCACTACCACATGATGGTACAGAGTACACGGCTATGATCGATTTCAATTCTCCGATTCTATCTAAGCAATACGCCCACATTTATAATTTCGAAAATTACTCGGAGCACATTGCACCTTCTAGAACTTTTGTTTTTGTACATGAATTAGAATATTTACTTCAAGAAGGATTAATCAAAGGAGGAGATCTTGATAATGCAATCGTTATTGCAAATAGAAAAATGGAACAGCATGAACTAGACCGTTTAGCTGAAAAATTAGGGAAGAAAAGTGTTCAGATAAAGTCAGAAGGCGTGCTGAATACGATAGATCTCAAATATAAGAATGAACCTGCTAGACACAAATTATTAGATTTAATAGGTGATCTAACCCTTCTAGGAAAACCAATAAAAGGAAAAATCGTCGCTACTAAACCGGGACATAAGGTTAATGTAGAGTTTACTAAACTATTAAAAGTCAAGTATCAAGAACAACGTAAATTAAAAGGTAAGCCTAAGTACGATCCGAATAAGAAGCCGGTAATGGATACCATGGCTATCGCGGAGCAATTACCGCATCGCTATCCATTTTTATTAGTTGATAAAATTATAGAGCTCTCTGAAAATTACGTAGTCGGCGTAAAAAACATTACATTTAACGAACAGTTTTTCCAAGGACACTTCCCTGGAAATCCTATTTTTCCTGGTGTATTACAAATGGAAGCTTTAGCACAAACTGGAGGGCTTCTTGCGCTTAGTCTTCAGGAAAAAGGTCATAAATGGGATACTTATTTTTTAAAAATGGAGAATGTAAAGTTTAAGAAAATGGTCGTTCCTGGTGACACACTAATTCTGAAAATGGAATTAATGGCACCTATAAAAAGAGGAATTTGCCAAATGCTAGGAACTGCATACGTTGGAAATAACATCGTATCAGAAGGCGAACTTACAGCACAGATCATTAAACGGACATAACCAGAAAGATTGAGTAAACTAAACTACATCCATCCGAAAGCAAAAATCGACAGCAATGTTACTATAGATAACTTTGTTACTGTCGAAGAGAATGTAGAAATAGGTGAAGGGACTTGGATAGGCCCTAACGTAACACTTTTCTCAGGAACTAAAATTGGTAAAAATTGCAAAGTCTTTCCAGGCGCTGTTATAGGAGCTATACCCCAGGATTTAAAATTCGACGGTGAAGAATCTATTGTTGAAATAGGAGACAATGTTACCGTAAGAGAGTTCTGTACATTAAATAGAGGCACTAAAGCTAACTACAAAACCCAAATTAAAGACAATTGTCTCTTAATGGCATATGTCCATATTGCACATGACTGTGTTATAGGGAAAAACTGTATCCTAGCGAACGGAGTTAATCTAGCAGGTCACATCGAGATCGGTGATTATGCCATCATTTCGGCACTATCAGCTGCTCACCAATTTGTAAAAATCGGTACGCACTCGATGATAACAGGTGGCTCACTTATTAGAAAAGATGTACCTCCATTTGTTAAAGCAGCTAGAGAACCACTTTCTTACGCTGGAGTTAACTCTATCGGTCTAAGAAGAAGAGGATTTTCAGCAGATCGGATTAACAATATCATGGAAATCTACCGGCTACTCTACGTAAAAGGACATGCTATTTCTAAAGCTATTCAACTGATCGAGGCAGAAATACCGGAAAGTGAAGATCGTGCACTGATTCTAAATTTTGTGAACAAAGCAGAGCGAGGGCTCATGCGAGGTTACCAATAAACTTGTGGAAATAATCCTCGAAAATATATCTAAGAAATACGGCTCACAATGGATCTTCAGGAACATAGATTTTCATTTCGAGGCGAAGACGAAATATGCCCTAATAGGACATAATGGTGCTGGGAAATCTACTTTACTTGATATTATTATGGGTAAAATCCCATATACTAAAGGCAAAATCTCTTATCAAGTCAATGGTAATATCGTAGGAATTGATAGCATCTACAAACATCTCAGCGTGGCAACTACATCTATGTCTTTAATTGAGGAATTCACTTTAGAAGAAATATTACAATTTCATTTCCGATTCAGAAACATCGTTAAAGGCTTAAATCAAGAAGATGTATTGGACTTAATGGAACTAGGAAAAGAAAAGAAAAAATTTATATCCAATTTTTCTTCTGGTATGAAGCAGCGCTTGAAAATAGGACTTGCTTTATTCACTGATTCATCGTTGTTGATTTTTGATGAGCCGGGTGCTAACCTTGACCTAAAATCGAAACAATGGTTTCAGACACTCTTAGCAAAGTATCTAAATGATCGTACCTTATTAATCGCATCTAATGATGCTGAGGATTATCAAATCTGCGATCACATCATGGATATCGAAGATTTCAAATTAGTCGGATAAACTTTTACTAAGATCTAACAGCGATTTCTTAATCTTCTTTAATTTAGAAATGATTTCATCTCGTTTCTTAGCAGCAGCCAATTCTATTTTCAATGCCTTTTTTGCACCTTCTATAGTATACCCTTTGTCTTTTACTAAAACATATATGGTTTCTAATACACGGATATCCTTTTCGGTATATTTCCGGTCGCCTCTACTATTCTTTTGAGGTCTAAGTTTAGAAAATTCTGTTTCCCAGTATCTAATTAATGAATTAGAAACATCAAACATTTCAGAGACCTCTCCGATAGAATAGTATAGTTTATCTTTATCAAGCTCTATTTTCAAAATGCGTAATGTATTGGTTTATTACACAAATATACATATTAACTTAAAGAATTACTTAACCATTTAATTTCTTCATGATTTCTGTTTTCAGCACCTTCGGATCTGCTTTTCCACCTGCTTTTTTCATCGCCTGCCCCATGAAGAATCCCACTAAGGCTTTATTTCCATTTCTAAATTTTTCAAGTTCTGCGGGATGTTCAGCTAATAGCTCATCAATTAATACCTTTACGAAACCTTGGTCGTCACTCTTTATCAAGTTTAACCGTTTCGCAATTTCCATCATTTCCTCTGCTGGATTTTCAAGAATTTCAGGGAACAAAAACTGATTTGCTGCTGAAGGCGAAACTTTGCCACTGCGAATAAGGCCAACATATTCAAGCACTCGCTCATCTGCCATTACTTGTTCGGCGATATCACTTTCTTCATTCTGTACCAATGGTAGGATTTTGTTAATTACTACTTTCGCAAGGGTTTCATAGTCACTTTCTGATTTTGCAAGGCGAAGAAAATAATCTGCATAACTCTTCTCCTTTGTGATAACTCCAGCATTATAATCACTTAATCCATAATCCTTCACCAAAAGCGTTCGGTAGGCCTCAGGCAACATAGGCATATTCTTCTTCACTGACGCTATATATTCATCCGTGATCAATAACGGTGGCAAGTCTGGATCTGGAAAATATCTATAATCATGGGCATCCTCTTTCGAACGCAAGGGGGTAGTAACTCCAGTGTCAGGATTGAAGTTTAATGTTTGCTTAGAAAATGAAATCCCCTTAGATACCAATTTGAACTGACGTTTATATTCGTAAGTGACTGCTTGCTTAGCAAATTTCTTAGAATTTACGTTCTTTATTTCGCAACGCTCACCATATTCTGTAGCACCTTTAAGCCTAATGGAAACATTACAGTCACACCGCATCGATCCTTCTTCCATATTACCATCACTTATACCGAGATATTTCACCATACTCTGGACAGCGCCCATAAAGTCATGCACTTCTTGTGCACTTCTTAAATCAGGTTCTGTCACCATCTCTACTAGCGGAGTCCCTGCCCTATTATAATCAAGCATTGTATACTTATCAGAAATATCATGAGCCGACTTTCCAGCATCTTCTTCCATATGAATATGATGCAATCTGATCGTCTTCATCTTCCCTCCAGTTTCGAAAGTAATCGATCCACCTTCACATATAGGATAACGGTCCTGAGTAATTTGATATCCTTTCGGGAGGTCAGGATAGAAATAATTCTTTCGATCGAACTGATTCTTTTTATTGATTTTAGATCCGGTAGCTAATGCAAGGATTAAAGCTTTCTCGATATGCTTTTTATTGGCCTTAGGTAGCGTTCCAGGATGAGCTAAGGTAATCGCGCTCACATTTGTATTCGGATCACTCCCAAATTGGTTGTAGTCTCTATTAAATGCTTTGGATTCAGTATTTAGTTGTACATGGACTTCTAGTCCAACAACAACTTCATAATCTTCAATGTTTGTAGAAATCATTTCGCAAATTTACATTTTGACTTCGACTTCTAATCGACTAAAAGCGTATTTTAATCGAGATTCTATATTTTCATGGAATTAAATTGCCTTTCTAAGTCTTAATTATGTTAAATAACACATAAAGGATTGAGATTAAATAGTAAATTTATTCACTGTACGTTTTTATCTAACTATCTAAATTTTTAAAATGGATCAAATACCAATTTACTTACCTATTCTTGCTTTTCTTGCTTTACTATTCATTGCAAATGGTTTCTTCACTGTGAAGCAACAAACCGCTGCAATTGTAGAAAGATTAGGTAAATTCCAAGGCTCAAAAAGCCCAGGATTACACTTTAAAATTCCAATTTTGGATAGAGTTTCAGGTAGAGTCAATCTTAAGATACTACAGCTAGATGTTCTTGTCGAAACAAAAACAAAAGATGATGTTTTCTTAAAAATGAAAGTGAGTGTTCAGTATCAAATATTGAAAGATTCTATTTATGAAGCTTTCTATAAATTAGAAAGTCCTACAGCTCAGATTACTTCATATGTATTTGATACAGTAAGAGCTGAGGTGCCTAAAATGAAATTAGATGATGTTTTCTTAAGAAAAGATGATATTGCTATTGCGATTCGAAGAGAACTGGAAGAAGCGATGAATACCTACGGATATGGCATTATCAAAGCATTAGTAACGGATATCGACCCAGATCAAGCTGTAAAAAATGCCATGAATAGAATTAATGCGTCGGAAAGAGAAAAGACAGCTGCAGAATATGAAGGAGAAGCGGAAAGAATCAGAATAGTTGCTAAAGCAAAGGCAGAAGCGGAATCTAAAAGACTTCAAGGTCAAGGTATCGCTGATCAAAGAAGAGAAATTGCGAAAGGCCTGGAAGATTCAGTAGAAGTTCTTAACCAAGTAGGAATTAACTCTCAAGAGGCATCTGCATTGATAGTAATTACACAGCACTATGATACGCTTCAGTCAATGGGTGAAAATGTGAACAGTAACCTTATTCTACTGCCTAATGCGCCGACAGCTGCGAGTGATATGTTATCACAAATGGTTACCTCTTTTGTAGCTGCCAATAAGATGGGAGAAGAAATGAAAGAAATGGAAGAAAAGAAAGCGGATGCAGAAAAACTGAAGCTTCCAAAAAGACTATAAAATGAAGCACATTATTGGATTTTGCCTTATTGTTCTAGTTAATACGATGTCTTTTTCCCAAGCGAAAGAAGGCACCTTATTGGCAAATTGGAAAGTAGATTCATTAGTAGGATCTTCTCAATATGACAACATCTATAATGAAGTTTGGGGATTATCTGTAAATGGACATGAATATGGAGTTATAGGATCAACAGCGGGCATTCACTTTATAAATGTGGATGATCCCAAAAATCCTGTAGAAGATTTTTTTGTACAAGGAGCATCTTATGGACCACATATTATCCATCGGGACTTTCATGATTATAAGGGATACCTCTATGCTGTTTCGGATGAAGACATTGGCACAATAAAAGCATCTCTGCAGATTATTGATATTTCAGAATTACCTGATACTGTGAAGTTGGTTTATCAAGATGATGAACATATCAGAAAAGCTCACAATATCTTTATAGATACTTCTCAGGCAAGGTTGTATAGCTTCGCAAATAAGGGCGGAGACGATCAGTATGCACCTCTTAGAGCTTATGATATCAGCAATCCATTAGATCCTGTCCAACTGGGAGAATTTAGATTCGGAATAGACGGTGTATCTGTAGGACATTACCACGATGGCTTCATCAGAGATCATATTGCGTACTTGAATGCTGGGTTCGATGGATTAGTCATTGTTGATCTTACTGATCCAGAAAATCCTGAAGTATTGTCTCAACTGCAAGGTACTGACTATCCTGAATCGGGATACAATCATTCTGGGTGGTTAAGTGATGATGGTCAATATTATTTTATGGGTGATGAAACATGGGGTACTGCGATGAAGGTTTTCGACGTATCAGATCCAAGGAATATTGTGTTATCGAATACCTTCGATGCAGGAAATGATTCTGAATTTTCTATTGCTCATAACCAAATTGTTTATTGTAATTATCTATTTACGTCCTACTATTACGATGGCCTACAAGTATATAATATCAGCGATCCTACAACCCCTGAGCGTGTATTATATTACCCAACTTCCACTCTGTCACCCAGACAGAATTACGAAGGAGCTTGGGGCATCTACCCTTTTCTACCTTCCGGAAATATACTAGTATCTGATATGCAAAATGGCTTGTTTGTCATTGAAAATTTCGATAACTATTGTGCTTCAAGTAGTACTGATAATGAGGCATCCATAAACAATCAACTCCATATCGTTCCTAATCCAAGTACAGGTATTTTTACAATAAAATCAGATCAGCTGATACATGAAATCCGAATTTATGGGATTTCTGGAAATCTAGTGTTTAAAATAGATGATGTAAATAATTTCCAATCAGAAGTCAGTTTAGAAAATAATGGTGTCTACTTTGCTGAGATTCTGGGAGATACCACCAGAAGCATTCAGAAGATAATTGTCCAGAATTAATACCTTTTCAAATCATATTTCTAATTTCGCGCCGAATATTTTCCAAATGAGCATAGATTTTAAATCTTTTTTAATTTTTACAATTGTTCTGATTCTCGTGAATCAGGTCAATGCTCAGGATTCTATTCCCGTTCCCAGAGGAAAGCCACTCTCAAGATTACTAGAAGAGAAACCTAAAGAAGTTGATTCTCTAAAACTGCTCACTTATAACCTAAGAAACATCAATAAAAAAGATAGCTTTCGAATAAAAGGGTTAGATAAGTACTTTCAGCAATACGACCCAGCGCGTAACCGTGACTTTGATTACGCCCATCTCGGAAATATGGGTTCTGCAGCTATGCCCATGGCTTTCAACTTACAACCCAGGGTAGGATTTCGATTAGGTTATGACCAATATGCACTTTACCAAAAGACAGAAAAGGATATTACCCTATTTGATCAAGTAAGACCATTCTCCGAACTATTCTTTTCAGGTGGAGAAACACAAGCTGACCTTCGGATGAAAGCGCTATTTAGTCGTACTTTTGCAAATGATGTCAATTGGGTAATTGATTATGATCGAATTTCTCAAGAAGGCATTTATGAAAACCAATTGGTAAAGCAAACATCCTTTCTGACTAGTCTATCTTTCAGAGGGAAGAAAAAATTATCCTTGTTTTTTACTTATATTATTAATGCCTCTTCAGAAGAAATTAATGGAGGAATAACGGATGTAAACGAATTATCCATTGCTTCGAATAGTATTAGAACTAACGTTCCAGTCTACAGTTCTGATGCAGAAAGCCGCTTACAAAATCAGAATTTAATATTTAATGCATTTTACCAACTGGGGAACGATACCATCGAATCTGAGTTCAAAAACAGTATCCAATACCAAGTTCAGACATACAATGAATTTTTCAGATTCACAGATGCCTCTACGAGCACTGATTCGGCTTTTTATAAAAACTACTTGGTTAGCGAAAGAGGGATAAGAAATTATAATGACTTATTTAGAGTTAGAAATGCCCTTTTTCTGAATAGCCAATTTAAAGATTACTATTATTTCAAAACGGGTGTAACACATGATTACAATTCAGTCGATCTGAGTTCGAGCACTAAGAAATTCCATGAGGTATATCTGACTTTTAATGGAGGAATACAGGTAAAGAAAGCATTAAAAATTAATGCCGACTTCTATTACGGATTACTAGATGTGGCTAATGAATTCGGGCTAGACGCTAATGCGAATCTAAGACTAACCAAGAATCAAGGGTTTAATTTTAAATTTGCAACATCTAGATTCGGAGTCAACTATATCCAAGAAAAAGCGATGTTAAATGAATCATTTTTCTATGATATAGATATGAAACCCGTCTTTACGCAAGCCATCGGTGCTGAATATTATAATGAAAAGTATCATATTAAACTAGGAGGAAAACTGCAGAACACTTTTAATTTCACCTATTACGACACCTTATCTCTTCCGAGACAGGACCCTGGTTTATATGCAGTTTCCTTGCTTTACGGATCTTATGATATCAAGTACAAATCTTTCCTGATGGAAAATTTCGTGTACTTGCAGAATCACAACAAAGAGTTACTCAACTTACCAACGGTGTTCACAAAAAGTAGTATCAGTTTCTACGGAAAGATATTCAAGGAAAAAATGTTATTAAAAGCTGGCCTTGACTTCCGATATATCGTAAGTGATTATCTTCCGCAGTACAATCCTGTTATTGGCCAATTCTATCTAAATGAATCTACAGAAAATAAGCCATATCCACTCATTGATGGTCGAGTTTCATTTAAGGTTAGCACTTTTACGATGTTCTTAAAATATGAGAATTTGACTTCATTCATTTCAGAGGATTATGAATTCCAAGTCTTGAATTATCCACAATTTGATGCTCGTTTTCGTTTTGGAATATTGTGGAATCTGTGGAACTGAGGTTAAAACATTGACATAAAAAAACCCGCTTACTAAATGCAAGCAGGTTCTATATCTTAATAAAATCTATCGCTAAATATTATAATTCGTAGTTTGGTTGTAAAGAATGTGCATCTCCTCCCTCGTAGAAGTCATTAATAATATCTACTACTTCTTCTATATCATCTGTGATAGGAATCAATTTCAAATCTTTCTCTGAGATGTTGTTTTCTTGTTTTAACATCGTGCTAATAATCCAATCTTTAAGACCAGTCCAATATTCACTACCTACAAGAACAATAGGCACCTTAGTAATTTTATTAGTCTGGACTAATGTGAGTACTTCGAATAACTCATCTAAAGTACCAAAACCACCAGGCATAACGACAAAAGCCTGAGCATACTTCACGAACATTACTTTTCTAACAAAGAAATATCTGTGATTCAGGTTTTTATCTGGGTCAATATATGCATTATGCGATGTTTCAAATGGGAGATCAATATTTAACCCAACAGACATTCCATCGTTTGTTTTCGCTCCTTTATTAGCAGCCTCCATGATTCCTGGGCCACCACCTGTAATGACACCAAAACCTTCCTCTGTTAATCTCTTCGCAATATCAACTGCTAATTGGTAATATCGATCATCAGGCTTAGTTCTTGCTGATCCAAAAATAGATATGCATGGTCCAATTTTATTCAAGGTCTCAAAACCATCAACAAACTCAGCTAACACTTTGAACATTGTCCAGGAATTCTCTCCCTTCATCTGAGTCCATTGCTTCTTTGCCTTCTTCAGGCCTATTCTTTCACTCATACTAAAACACCTTTATAATTTTCAAATTCTCTTTTTACGTGAAGTTGCAGTTTGTGCAAATCATCATATTTATCAAATAAATCAGTTAATGCATCCTTCTTAGAACTAGAAGGAACAACAAATTGTTCAACGTCCTTCTTAGCAATTGTATCACCACTAAGAATGATTAGCCGTTCTACAACGTTTCGAAGTTCACGGATATTTCCCGTCCAATTTAAAGTTTGCAATAATTTCATTGCCGTATTCTCAACTTTCTTAGGATTTATACCGTATTCTTTACAAATCATGTTAATGAAGTGCTCTATTAACATTGGTATATCGTCTCTTCTTTCGTTTAGTGCAGGAACTTTAACAATGATAACCGCTAATCTGTGATAAAGATCTTCTCTAAAATTGCCTTTTCTAATTTCTGCCCGTAGATCTTTATTTGTTGCGGCTAGCACTCTAACATTGACCGAAATCTCCTTATCTCCTCCTACCCTAGTAATCTTACTTTCTTGTAATGCTCTAAGAACTTTTGCCTGAGCTGAAAGTCCCATATCTCCTATTTCATCTAAGAACAAAGTCCCATCATTAGCAAGCTCAAACTTACCTACACGGTTTTTTACCGCTGAAGTAAAAGCTCCTTTTTCATGACCAAACAACTCACTTTCGATCAATTCTGAAGGTATCGCTGCACAATTCACTTCCACCATCGGCCCTTCATTTCTGCTGCTTTTCAAGTGCATCCATCTGGCCACTAATTCCTTTCCAGTCCCATTAGGACCTGTAATTAGAACTCGTGCATCCGTAGGTGCAACTCTTTCGATCGTATCTTTGATAAGCTCCATTCCCTCAGACTTACCGATCATTTCTTGCGAATCTTTTTTTCTAACTTTTCGCTGGAGAACCTTCTTCTCGGTAATGAGGCAACTTTTATCTAAAGCATTTCTGATGGTGATAAGTAACCTATTAAGATCAGGTGGCTTCTGAATAAAATCAAATGCACCTTTTTTCACAGCTTCTACAGCGGTATCGATGTTTCCGTGCCCAGAAATCATAACTACGGGAAGGTCCGGTCTTAACTTTTGAACACTTTCTATCGCATCCATCCCGTCAAGTTTCGGCATCTTAATATCCATTATTACAACATCGTACTTATTCTGCTTGATGTGTACCATAGCGTCAAGTCCATCTACAGCCTCATCTACTTTGTACTTCTCAAATTCCAGAATGTTCTTAAGCGTCCTTCTAATGCTTGCGTCGTCGTCTACGATTAATATCTTAGGCATAATCACCAATATGTTTTAGATTAAAATATAGGGCAATATATTAAATATTTCTATAATAAGTAAACTATTGAAGAAGTTTGACTTATAAATTACCAAAAAATATAATGTAATTAGCTATTGATTTATAGCGATGTATGCCATAAGACCTGAACTAATACGTAAAGAGTCCTCATCAATATCAAATGTTGGCGTATGTACCGATGATGTTATTCCTTTAGCAACATTTCCTGTTCCTAGTCGATAAAAACATGCTGGGATTTTCTGTGTGTAGAAAGCAAAATCCTCAGATGTCATTCTGATAGGAAGTTCTACTACATTTTCCTCACCTAAGTAAGCTTGGGCTGCTTGTCTCGCTGCTTCCGTGGACTTCACTTCATTAATTAAGCAAGGATAGCCTTTCATGATCTCTATTTCACAAACTCCTCCCATTGATTCTGCGATCTCCCTAGCTAATTTTTCAATGATACCGTTTGCTTTAGCTCTCCATTCTTCATCCATCGTGCGGAATGTCCCTTCTATTTTAATTTCATCGGGAATGATATTAGTGGCGCCACCTATAGAATTTATTTTTCCAAATGAAAGGACCGTTGGTATGGTCGGATTTGATCTCCTACTAACTACTTGCTGAAGGTTAACGATTATACTAGAAGCCATCAAGACCGTATCTATATTTTCATGAGGTATCGCGGCGTGTCCACCTTTACCTCTTATGGTCATGTATATTTCATCTGCAGAAGCCATATACAAACCTGGTCTGAATCCAACTTTTCCAGCTGCTAAAATGGGATGTACATGTTGACCTAGAATAGTGGCGGGTTTCGGATTTTCAAGAACTCCTTCTTTGATTAGAATGGACGCACCGCCAGGAAGTTTTTCCTCAGCAGGTTGAAAAATGATTTTAAAGTTTTTGCCTGTTTCCTTTCCTAGATCATTTAGGATAAAAACAGTCCCTAACATGCTAGAGGAATGTACGTCATGACCACATGCATGCATGACACCAGCATTCTTTGATTTATAAGGAACATCATTTTCCTCTTGAATAGGTAACGCATCTATATCTGCTCGCAATGCAATGGTGGGAAATGATGGGTCATTTACTAAATTAACGACGATGCCATGTCCACCCCAATTTCTTTCGTGCTCAATTCCCTTTTTCGTTAATTCAGCGCTGATGAAATCACTCGTTTCCTTTTCTTCAAATGAGAGTTCAGGATGAGCATGAAGATGATTTCTAATTCCAATAACTTCAGGAAAATAATTGGTTGCTAAGGCCTTAATTTTATTGATCATCTGTTTTCTTAAATATAGATTTCCACAAATATCTGAAATCTTTCCATACCGAATAGTCTTTCGCATATGATAAACGATCAGCAGATGGTACATTAATTACTGGAGCTTTCAGCTTTGGCAGATTGTCAACTTTGCGTTTGTCATCTTGATAGCCCACAATTGTTAAATCTCCCGATAAAACACTAGGTGATTTCAGAGTTATTTTTCTCAGTGATTTAGCGATCAAAAAAAGTGGAAAAAGAAAAATTGACAGTAGTGAAACGATGATATCAAATGATCGCTTGATTCTTATATTGTGTTCACTCTGTATGCTGTAATTTATTCCGATGGTATAGATCTCGCCAACTTTATTCTTTGATTGGCTTCCGATAATTCCCAATGATTCCTCCCCTGTAATTTTAAATGCCACTTTATTACCCAGTTTAGACATCAGTTCTATGATTCTTGACATAGAAACATCCTTAATATTACAGATCACTTCATCAATATTTTCAATTAAAATGATCTCTTTCAATTCGTAATCAGAGACATTAACAGGAAGTGCTTTAATGGAATCAATTTGCGTGGCAGATTGCATTAATATATTTTCTATTTTCAATGCTTCTTTATCGTTTGCAATAATTATTAAGTTTTTGCCTTTAGAAAAACCATCAAAACTTTTTCCGGTAAATAAACTTAGAATCCATCGAAACCCTAACAGAAGTATTAATTCAAATGCCGTTGCTATGAAAATAATTGCTCTACTACTCCGGTATTCTGAATCTAGAATTCCATAGATTGCCATAATCACGAGTGTGCCCAGGAGGAAATTTCTAACCAATCGAAAAATACTAATACTTTTATCGTAAGCCCCGCCGAAAAACAAGAAAGCGAACCATACAAAAGTATAGATTAGAAAATTCGTGTCTAGTGGTGCATTTGAATAATAGTCTGGCTCTTTAAAATAATACTTAGCCCATATAAAGGAAACTGCATGCAAGCCAAAAAACAGAAAAAGGATGTCAATAACAGGTAAGTAAATTTTGGTGATGAAATTCTTTACAAGATTTAGACTGGCCTTCAACTGAATTACAATCGACAAATATTTCATGAATATATTGGCCTTCGAATCCTTGAAATGTTTCTTTGCAAATATATTCATCGCATCGTAGAATCGTCTAGTGTATTCTCTAGATTGCTTCCGAGTACTTTCTCCTTTAAAGTGGATGATAGTAGTCTCAGGAAAATACATGACCTTGTAGCCTGCTTTCTTAAAGCGGTAAGAAAGGTCAATATCCTCACCATACATAAAAAAAGCTTCGTCTAACAAGCCTATCTCATCGAGAATAGATTTTCTCATAAACATAAAAGCTCCGCATAAAATATCTACTTCAGCTTTTTCATTTTGATCGATGTGACCTTGATAGTATGCATTGATCTTAGGCGAATGAGGAAACAATTTAAACAAACCAGTAAAACGGTAAAAGGAAACCAATGGTGATGGAAACCCTCTTTTTGATTCCGGTAGAAAGCGGCCTGCACCATCTAACATTTGAACTCCTAGTGCTCCAATCTCCACATCCGCTTCCATTTCCTTAAAACAGGATGAAAGGGTATCTTCTTCAAGGATAGTGTCTGGATTCAATATTAAGATATACTTTCCAGTGGAGATATTAATCCCCTGATTGTTCGCAACAGAAAAACCAACATTTTCCTTATTCTCAATGAGTTCTACATCAGGAAATTTGTCTTTAATCATCTGAACAGATCCATCGGTGGAATCATTATCAACTACAATGACTTCTAAGGATCCTTCAAAATCAGAAACGTTATAAATTGAACTCAAACATTGCTCTATAAAATACTGAACATTGTAATTGACAATAACGATATTAATGTCAGTGCTCATTATTAAATATTACTATCTGTAGAATATGGAATCCTGGTGTGAATAGATCTTCCTAATGTAAGTTCATCTGCATATTCTAATTCACCTCCAAAGGATACACCTCTAGCAATAGTGCTTACTTTAACATCTAGATTTTTGAGCATTTTAGTAATGTAGAAGATTGTAGTTTCGCCATCTATCGTCGGAGAAACTGCCATGATTAATTCTTTAGGAGCGTCTTTCTCCACTCTTCTTATTAAACCATCAATATTTAATTCACTTGGACCAATTCCTTCAATAGGTGAGATAATTCCTCCTAACACATGATAAACGCCACTAAATTGATCGGTATCTTCAATAGCCATAACATCTCTAATAGATTCAACAACGCAAATAATATTCTTATTTCTGGACGGATCACTACAGATTTGGCAAACTTTATGATCTGAATAATTATAACAGACTTCACATTTCTTTATATTGTTTTTTAGATCTACAATCTTCTGAGCAATTCTCAGTGCAAGGTTACTTTCATCATTTAACAAATGCAATGTTAATCTCAAAGCAGACTTTTTACCAATAGATGGTAATTCAGACAAAGCCTCTACGGCTTCATTTAGGAGTGATGAAGAATATTTCATACCTCAAAAATAGGATTATTGTATACAATTATATATAGTACGAGTGGTTTATTATCAAGATTTATAAAAACGAATGAGCAGTTCGATAAGATAAATCAGGAGATGAAAATATTTATTTTTCAATTGTCTTGATAATTAAGTGAGGGAAAGACATAAGATTTGTAGCATTTTAAATTATATATATTATTTTTGGTACCTAAACTTAATAAGACAAAAATGGCGGATGTTATAAGAATGCCTCGAATGAGTGACACAATGGAAGAAGGCAATATTGTAGAATGGTTAAAAAAAGTAGGAGACGAAGTTGAACCAGGTGATGTTCTAGCTGAAGTTGAAACAGATAAAGCGACTATGGAACTGGAAAGTTACCAAGATGGCGTTTTATTATACATAGGTGTAGAGTCAGGTCCAGTACCTGTAAATGGTATACTTGCGGTTATAGGTGAAAAAGGAGAAGATTACAAACCAGCTTTAGCAGCAGCAGAGTCTTCCTCTGAAGGAGAGCAGAAAGAAGAGCCAACAGATAATGCAGATTCAGCAGCTAAAACTGAAAGTGTATCAGAATCATCAGATACAAAGACTTCAGATGATTCAAAAGGTCAATCGGCTTCGGATGATTCTAGAATAAAATCTTCCCCTTTAGCAAGATCAATGGCTAAAGAATATGATATCAATCTAAAAAACATAGAAGGTTCTGGGGAAAACAACAGAATAATTAAAAAAGATATAGAAGAATATATAGCTTCGGGTAAAGGCAAACAAGCCAAAACAGAATCAGTAAATATTCCAGTTATAGAAAGTGGTCTCGCGGATTTCGAATATGGTGATCATCCTGTTTCTCAGATGCGTAAAACTATCGCTCGTCGATTAGCAGAAAGTAAATATTCTGCACCTCACTTCTACCTGACGATTGCTATCGATATGGATAATGCAATCAAATCAAGAAAAAGCATTAATGAGAATTCTGAAACAAGAATTTCGTTTAATGATTTCGTTGTAAAAGCAAGTGCTCTAGCATTAAGAAAACATCCATCTATTAATGCTTCGTGGTTTGGTGATAAAATAACTTATCATAAAGAGATCAATGTAGGTGTTGCAGTTGCGGTGGCAGATGGATTGCTTGTTCCAGTTATTAACAATGCTGATTACAAGTCCTTATCCTCAATTAATGGAGAAGTAAAAGAACTTGCAGGAAAAGCTAAAACTAAAAAGCTTCAGCCAAAAGAAATGCAAGGAAACACTTTTACAATTTCTAATCTTGGGATGTTTGACATCGAAGAATTTACAGCGATCATTAATCCACCAGACTCATGCATTTTAGCAATTGGATCAATTAAGAAAATTCCTGTAGTAAAAGATGGTGCAGTTGTCCCTGGTAATGTAATGAAAGTAACTTTATCATGTGACCACAGAGTAGTAGATGGAGCTTCAGGAGCTCAGTTCCTAGCAACATTTAAATCATACCTTGAAAATCCAGTAATGATGCTTGTATAAGCATATTACTTGTAAATAAACGAAAAAAGGCGGTCCTTCTATAAAGGGTCGCCTTTTTTATTTAAGGATGTTCAGGAGTAGCGCAACTGATCTGTTCTTTTCTTTTGCCAGCCATGCAAAAGAAACAAAAGATCACCGCTGTGAAAGAAAGTATAAAATTGCTTCTACCTCCCGCGCCAAATAAAACTCCTTCCTTTGGTCGTCAGACAGTTATTTGCCCTTTGGCTTACGCGCAGGAATCAATTTATTAACGCCTTTCTTTCAAGGCGGATGATAGAATAAAAAAAAGCATAAAAAAAGGGCCTTACAACACTTAATTGTAAGACCCTCAAATTATAGAAGTTATGTATTTAATTAGTATCCACTGTTTTTGTTACCGCTGTATTGAGATCCAGTTTTGCCTGTTTCACCTTTTCCAGCGTTAGGACCTTCTGGTCTTGCCATATCAGTATCAGAATCTTGACAAACTCTGAATTCCACTCTTCTATTCATATAATTCTTAGATTCAGAAGAACCTCTTGCGCTTGAATCAACTAATGGTTGCTCTTCACCACCATACATTAATTTTAGTCTATCTCTTGAAACACCATATTTAGATGTTAAATATTCGATAGCAGCATTTGCTCTGTTGTAAGAAAGAACTCTGTTATAATCGTTTCCACTTCTAGGATCTGTGTGACCTACTACAGATACACAAACATTTGGACATCTTTGAAGAATTTCTCCAACGTGGTGTAATTGACCATAAAATTCTGGCTTGATGTAGTATTTATCAAGATCAAAGTGAATCATAGGTAAAAACCATTCTCCACATCCTGATTTGATTTCATTCAATGTAGTTTCCATTGCACCCATTTTAGAATTGATTACATCTGTAACATCTTTCTCTGTCATGTAACCTGGGTCTGGAATAATTGCAACGCCCATTTCATCAGTATCGTAACCTGGAGCTGAGAAAGGTTCTTTATCCTTACAATCAGCAAGTCCGTCACCATCACTATCTAGAACAATTCCTCTAGTATCAACTGGACATCCAGCAGGAGTATCTAATTCCTGATCTAACATATCGATGATTCCGTCACCATCAGCATCCGTTAAATCTAAAACTGGTCTTTGTTTAAGTTCAGCAATATCATTATATGTAGCATCCAAAGGATTCAACCAGTATAAAGGCTCAGTTACATTATCAAAATTACCTAGATTGATACCAAGTCTTAATGAAGTAAAAGCTGCAATATCACTATCATTTGTTTGATCAAAAGTAGATCTGTACTCATGACCATCCCATTTATCATAATCTTGAGCGATTAATTGTTGCTCTAAAGAGATATTAATTCTTTTATTAATTTTTCTAGATACACCTACAGTTCCTATGAAAGAAGGAAATATCTGTCCGTTATCATTTAAAAAACTTGCAACATTTCTATCGTTATCAGCAACTGTTTCATAGTCTCCGTCTAACATTGCTCTAATATCATTTCTTTTCTGTCTTGTGTTTTCAGAATGTTGAGACTCAATAGAACTCCAATCATAAGGAGTAGTTCCATTTAAATAATCCATCTTAACCGTTGTAGAAGTAACACCTAATCCAACACCTAAATAAGCATTCCACTTATTTCTAGGACTATGGAATAATAAATTACCAACATTAACAATAGCAGAAAGCCCACCTGTAATACTTGTAGATTTGAAATTTCTGTAAGTACTAGAGCTCAGGTCTGTTGCCTTATTATCTAAATTTAAAACGTTAGGATTAGAAAGTCTACCATCAAGCCCAACTGTAGAGGTATAAAAACCCTCAGCTCTCCATGATAATACATAGTTAATTGCTTTTCTGATATGCAATCCTATTCCATATCCAGAAGGTAAATCAGAAGGAACATCACCATTTACTTGAAAATGTCCTAAAATAATACCTGCTTCCCAAGCATTTTTCGGTTTAGCTGAAAATGAGGATTGACCCATTCTCCACTTTTTGTTTTGATCAGAATCAACAGTCATCTCATCCGTAATCTTGGCCGTTTCCCAAGTGTCATCTTGTGCGCCTACTTTGCATATCATAAATGCAAAAAATGCAAAAGTGAGTAAACATAACTTCTTTGTCATAATACAATTTTTTTCTTTAAGTGTTTGGCTGTGTACAAAATTATAATTTTTCACATTGTTTCTGTTAAAACAAATGTTAAATTAAAGTATACTACTAATTAAATACCCTAATCAAGAGGCAAAAATAGTATAATTATTATTCTTATGCCATCTTTTCTCTATTTTTTATACTACTAACCTTACATATATGTTCGATTGAATAAAACCTTCTTGCATAATATTAACATGAAACCGTCTTCATAAAAACTTATTTACTAGTAATATTACATATAATTCCAATTTATAATATTAATTTTACCACACTAGAAAAGTTTTTTAAAATGATAAATAAGTTATTTCTTTCTTGCGACAATAACAACATATTAACAGAAATTCAGCATAAAATTGACAGTTATTCTTCAATTAATGGCATAGAAATAGATTCAGCTGCTGCCGATTTCTCTGAAATCACCAAAGAAAATCATGTCAATTTCTTAATTTCTAATGATTCACTGGAAATAAAAAAGATAATCAAAGCGATTGGCCCTGTAACGACTGCCTATGCATGTTCTGAACCTAATACTGATCTATTAGATGAATTAAATTCATTTCACTTGCTTGGTATTCAAAGACATTTATATCTCGCTTCAGATGAAACCAAACATTTAAACCTAGGTAAATTAAAAAACAGCATCCATAATGCTGAGCCATTTGTTCGTGAAGGGAATCTATTCATTTGTGATTTTAATGTGCTGAGAAAGTCTGAAGTGGCCAACTTAGCTTTCGGAAATCCTAGTGGTCTGTATAGTGAAGATATTTCACAAATTTTCAGATATGCCGGAATGAATGAGCTCAACAAGTGGGTTATTTTAACCAATGTTGACCCAGAAATAACAGATCTGGTCGCTCAGTGCATTTGGTATTATGCAGAAGCTGCAAGTATACGATTTCCAGATCATCCCTATTTTAGAAATACAGTGGACGAATATGTTGTTGATATTTCTTCATTCGATACCCAAATCTCTTTTTATAAATCCAAAGTGTCTGGAAGATGGTGGGTTAAAATTCCTGATATAAAGGAAAATAAATGGAAATCATGCAGCTATGATGATTACAAACAAGCTTGTGAGGACAATGTTAGTTCCGAATTACTAGAGATTATTTCAGTTGCTGAATAATCTCTAATCTTTCTAGAGCTTGTCCCCTAGAGCCCTTGATTAGAAAATATGTACCACTTGTATTTAGGCTATTTATATATGGGTTAGCATCTTCAATATTATAAAAATATTGATAATCGCTGTATAACGGTGCATTTTTGCCAAACATTTCACCAATAAGAACAACATCTTTCCACGAAGAAACACTGATCAACTTCAAAAGCTCCTTATGGTAATAATCTGATTCTGCTCCTAGTTCCAGCATATCACCTAGCACCAGGACCTTTTGATCTGAATCAAATCTAGCAAATGATAGCAAACTCGATCGCATGCTTGATGGATTAGCGTTATAGGCATCCATAAAATAAAAGACGCCTTCTTTCTCTATGAATTCAGACCTGTTATTTTTCGGTTTGTATTCACTAAGCGCCTGCTTTATGTCACTAATGGACACCTTAAGGTGCTGTGATATACCACAAGCCATCTTAAGGTTTTCATAGTTATGATTGCCATACAATGGACTTTCATATTTTTCACCAATACGCTCACTAAACAAAATATTTGGAATACTATGCTCTAAATTGAATTGATAATCATCTTCTACTCTTTCACCAATTAGAACACTGTGCTCATATTTTTCAGCTAATTTAAAGATTTCTTTTTCACTCGAATTCACATAAAAAGCTCCTCGTTTCTTTTTAACATATTCAAAAAGTCGCCCTTTTTCAATTAGTATATTCTCTCTTGTTTTAAAACCTTCTAAATGAGCAATCCCAATATTAGTTATATATCCATAATCAGGATCAGCAATCTCACAAAGTTCAGCAATATCTCCCATCCTGTTCGCACCCATTTCAATAATAGCTATCTCATCAGTATTGGTAATTTCTAGTAAACTTAATGGAACACCAATATGATTATTCAAATTCCCTCTGGTAAAATAACACTTGTATTTCTTTGACAGCGCATGACCCAACAATTCTTTGTTTGTTGTTTTTCCATTACTGCCAGTAATACCTAGAATAGGACATCTCATCTTACTTCTATGATAACTCGCTAATCGTTGAAGCGTTAGAAGTACATCTGAAACCAGAATATAATTTTCACCTTCCCTAAATTCTTCTTCATCAATAACTGAAAATTTTGCCCCACCACTAATAGCCTGACTCGCATATTTATTTCCATTAAAATTTTCACCCTTCAGCGCAAAGAATATTTTATTACTAAGATCTTTTCTTGAGTCGGTAACAACACCTTCACTTTTTAAGAACAATTTATATAAATCTTCAATCTTCATACATCCAAAAATAAAAAAAGTCCTCTCGAAAACGAGAGGACTTTAAATTAAGTTTATTAAACTTATTTATATCTTCTTTTAACTTTTTTGTTCTTAGTCTTAAACTTATTACCAGCCGTATCCTCATTTCCTTCAGGACCACCAACTCTTGTCATTGCACATCTAAAACCAATAGTTCTATCTGCTTTGTCCTCATCTTTAAATCTTCTCGCACCAGGTGATAGCCAATAAAGTCTATCTGCCCAAGAACCACCTTTTATAACTCTTGACTTGTCATTAATCAAAGTGTGGATTCCATATTCGTAATTTACGAACTCATCATCACCATCTTTGTAGTTCTTAACATTAGCAACTTTATGGTTTTCTCTTCCTAACACATCATCATCACTAACAGGCTCCATCTGAATTTTACCTAAACTATCTTTTTCAACCGGAACTCCATTTTCATCTAATACCTTCTGCATAAATTCTCCTCCTCTATAAGGATTCAAATCATGATTCTCAGAATCTCTCAATGTTGTACTTGTCATCGGTCTATATACATCCGCAGTCCACTCACTTACATTACCTGCCATATTGTATAAACCAAAATCATTCGGTAAGAATGATCTAACATCTGCTGGTATGTGTGCTTTATCATTTAATTTTCCTGCAATACCCATGTAATCACCTCTTCCTCTCTTATAATTCGCAAGCATTCCTCCTTGCTGTTTATTTCTCTTCTGGTACCTTGCTGTATTTCCATTCCAAGGATATATTCTACGATCTGTGATTAACTCATCTTGAGAAGTCGCTTGATTTCCTTGCAACGCTAATGCTGCATATTCCCACTCTGCTTCTGTCGGTAATCTATAATCAGGCAACATGATTCCATCTTCGAATCTTACTGATCGCTCTCCTCCAGATCCTAGGTCTTTAAGATTTTTTCTTACATTTCCTTGATACTGTCCAGCTAAGTAAGTTTCAGTGTTGAAATTATCTGAATCCACTTGATCAGGTGAAGGATTTAAAATTCCTCTTTCTATTAAAAGCATTTCATTCACACGGTCCGTTCTCCAAGCTGCGAATTTACCTGCTTGCTTCCAACTAACACCTACCACTGGATAATCATCATACGATGGGTGTCTGAAATAAGTTTCTACGAACGGCTCATTAAATGAAAGCTCCTCTCTCCATACTAATGAATCAGGCAATGCCTCTCTCCATACAGCAGGATATGATTGATAAGTTTTCTTTGTCCAGTATAAATATTCACGATAGTCAATATTTGAAACTTCCGTTTCATCCATATAGAACGAAGAAACCGTAACTCTTCTTGGAACATTATCCCATTCGAACGTTACATCTTCTTCCGTTAATCCCATCATAAATGTTCCACCTTGGATAGGAACGAGATTCGGTCCAGTTTTCTGACCTTCATAATCTAATTTCTCGAAGCCTCCCCATTCTGAATCATTATATTTCCAACCTGTAGAACTAGAACGTTCTGATTGCTTACATGATCCCAGAATTAATGCTGGAAGTACTAAAACTAAACTTAGCCTTAATAATTTTTTCATTGTCAAACCTTTGTAATTACCTTTTAATTAATTTCTTTTTCTAAAACACATATTGTACCAATTATATTATCTAAACAATTGGAAACAATCATTAATATCCGATCTTTTCTTAGTTTCTCCTATTAAGAAGCTAATGCCTATTTCATGAGATCCTCCACTATTGGAAGAAAGTTTTGAAACAGTTAGATCGTAACTATACCCTATTTTAAGGGCTCCCTGCGTAATTCCCGTTGAAAAAATTACTGCATCAGGATTTTCATTTGCATGCCGATACCATGCTCCTAAAAAAAAGACACCCAAATTGCTATATGCCCCTACATTTAATTGTGTAGAACTGCCTTGTTTAACATATAGGATGTTAGGTGAAATAAACGTCTCTTCCCCTCCAATATTGTAATTATTAATTTTTATTTGGGCACCAGCCTGTAGAGAAACGCGCAAAGGTAGCCCAGAATACAATCCTGAATTAATATTTGTGAAATTTTCGGAAGGAGTATTAACATGCTTTAAGGAAGTTCCTAAATAAAATTTAGGATTATATAATAACATACCCACTGAGGCATCTATATAATTCTTAAATAATTGATCTGGTTGTACTTCAGACGTAGGATAAGGAGTGCCTCCAGGACTAATTCCTCCAAATTCTGGGTCTAATTGATCAAAAAATATGAGCTTATCCCAATCTATCCTATTTTGTACTCCTGCAGCCTCTATTCCTATTTTCAAATAAGTATCACCTTTTAACCGTGCTCTGTATGCATAAAAAAGCGCTACTTTATTATGCACATATATACCATTCCCTGCATTATCCGCTAGAACATTTACCCCGAAACCACTTTCCACACTTTCAAAATACTGATCATATGACGCAGAATAAGTGTTATATGCAAATGGTATTAAAGGCCACTGCATACGATAAGATAAAGAAACTTTAGGATTATAAGTGTTACCAGTGAATGCAGGATTGACTTGAATTGGGTCAATGTAAAATTGCGAAAATACTGGATCTTGGGCCTTCACAAGCCCAGCCCATATCGTAATGACTAAGAAAAATATAATATATCTAAATTTTTTATTCAATCTTTCATCGTATTTTTGCAATAGTAGCTTATTAATTTCGTTTCAATTTAACGTAATGGATCAACTAAAAGTATGAAACTAATCAATACATTTCTTCTTGTAATTCTCTTTTCAATTGTTTATCAGTTTGATATTTCAGCGCAAACAATTGTAACTAAGAAAATAAACTGGTCTAAAAGTACTGAAATTCCTGAAAATGATCTAACTGCTTATTCATTTGATCGATCTTCTATCAATCAAGAAAATAATCTTCATATTTATTCTGACCAATTCCCTGTTAATAAATATGGCGATATCCAATTCGAAATCATTGGTTACCAGTCAGAAGAAACATCGATTACTACAAAAACAAATATCCCTACTTCCATTTCAGTTAATAGTCACATCGCTCAAGAAAGACGAAATTATAACGCTATTTATTCTTTTATCCCTTTTATTAAAAATAATAATACGGGAAAAATAGAAAGAATAACTGAAATTAAACTCCAATATAATACCACCTCAAATAACCTATCTAATTTCAGAGGTGGTCCTGAATTCAAAAATAGTTCTATTCTAAAAGACGGCAAAATCTACAAAATAGCAGTTTCTGAAAGTGGCATTTACAAAATATCCAAGGACGACCTAGACAAACTTGGTATCGAGAGTGATGGGATTAATCCGAAAAAAATTCAAATCCTCGGAAACCCCAATGGAATGAATCCAGAGGAAAACAGTGCTGATATTTATGATGATTTAATTGAAAATTCAATTTTTATTCAAGGTGAAGCTGATGGCAGTTTCGACAACAGTGACTTCATTCTTTTTTATGCTCATGGACCTCATACATGGAATCCTGAAGACAACTATACCCACAATATTTATGATGACAATAATTACTATTTCATAAAAATTGGAAGTGTAGACGGGAAGCGTGTACAGAATAAACAAAATATAACTGGAAATAATACTTTCTCATCCAATTACAATACTTATAGACGCTATGAGAAAGATGTCTATAATTTACTTGGTGACTTCTCATCGACTCAAGGTTCTGGGAAACTTTGGTTTAGTGAAATTTATAGTTCTAATAGAAATCAAGATTTCACTTCATACTTTGCTGATCCTAATTTAGATACAAATGAAGACGTTAGTGTAGAAATTCAATTTGCAGCAAGAGACCGTATTTCTTCTAAGTTAAACCTAAAAATTGACGGCGTCACTAATTCCATTAACTTCAATGGTGTAAATGTTTCTAATATAGAAAGTAAATATGCTGATTTAGAAAAAAAGGTTTTTACTCAAAAGCTTTCCTCCACTTCACCAGAAATTTTTCTTGATTTTGGAGTTTCTTCTAATGAACCAACAGGTTGGCTTGATTACATTCAACTTACTTATTCTGCCAAGTTAAATTATAGTGGACAGCCTATTGTTTTTAGAAAGACAGAATCGAAAGATCTATCTCTTTATGGATTCAACATTAACACTACCCTTTTCGGAATGCAAATTTGGGATATATCCAATCCAGAGAATGTCTTGAACCAAGAACATGAGAATTTCAAGTTTTCTTATGTTCCAAATGGTATTAATGAATTCGTTGTTTTTAATCCTACAGCTGAACACAAAAAGGTAAGCATCATAGGAGAGATTGAAAATCAGAACCTCCATGCTATACAATCTGCAGATCTAGTAATTATATATCATCCTGATTTTCAAGAGGCCGCAGAAAAACTAGCTATGCATCGAGCGGATTTCAGTAATCTAAATGTAGTTGCTGTTTCTGTCAATCAAATATATAACGAATTCAGTTCTGGTCGAGTGGATGTTCCTGGCATCAGAAACTTTGCAAAAATGATTTATGAAAGAGATCCTAACTTTAAATACTTATGCCTCATAGGGGATGGATCTTTCGATTATAAACATATCAACGCGAGCGCTTATGGCGACGATAGTTTCATACCTGTTTACGAAACTAGTGAATCATTGAGCCCTATTAGAGCATTTCCATCAGATGATTTCTATGCGCTACTAAATGACCAAGAAGGAGGAAACTTAAAAGGTGGACTTGATCTCGGTGTCGGTAGAATCCCAGTGAGAACAGCAGATGAAGCGAATCAAATTATAGATAAGATTATTAATTATGATACCAATCTCGATACTTATGCTGACTGGAGACTGCGTATAGGTTTCTCAGCTGATGATGAAGATAATAATTACCATGTTCGGGATGCTGACGGAATTGCAGAAGCAGCAAGATTAAAATATGAAAATTTTAATGTTGAAAAAATGTACTTCGACGCATACCCTCAAGTTTCCACACCCGGCGGAGAACGTTATCCTCTTGCAACGGATGCTTTGAATAACAACATATTCAAGGGTATGTTAACAATGTGCTATTTAGGACATGGTGGTCCTACAGGGTGGGCTCAAGAAAGAGTATTAAAACTTGAAGACATTGAAAAATTTGACAATGAAAACAAATTGCCTCTTTTCATAACTGCTACTTGTTCGTTTACTGGATATGATAATCCAGCTGGTCCATCTGCAGGTGAAAAACTATTTCTAAAAGAAAAAACTGGTGCTATTGCTTTAATGTCAACTGTTAGAGCTGTGTATGTTAATCAAAATGAGAGATTAACTCGAGCTGTATTTGATACCATCTTTACTAAAGATGCTGGTGAGTTTATGGGTATCGGTGAAATTTTAAGAAGAGCTAAAAATTCGAATGCTGCGGATACATTAGATGTGAATGCTAGGAAATTTCAGCTAATAGGTGATCCAGCACTTAAACTTTCTATTCCAGAGCATCAAATAAAAACGACTTCTATCAATGGTGTCACTATAGATAGTGATTATACGGCAGATACGATTAAAGCCTTACAAAAAATGACTTTCGAAGGTTTTGTTGCTGGAGAGGATGGAAATATTATGAGTGATTTTAATGGTGTCGTATATACTTCTGTTTTTGACAAGGTAATTCAAGCAAAGACCTTAGCAAATAACACCTCTAGTTCTGAAAGAGCATTCAACTTGCAGAAGACGATCCTTTTTAAAGGTCAGTCCGTTATTGAAAATGGTAAATTTAAGTTTGAATTTTATTTGCCATCTGATATCAATTTCGATTATGGCAATGGAAAGATCAGCTTATATGCTAAAAGCGGCAATATAGATGCTTCGGGTAATTTTGAAGATTTTATAATCGGAGGAAGCGATCCTGCTAACGCTGATGATAATCCGCCACTCGTAGATGTTTATCTTAATACGGAAGATTTTGCTTTTGGAGGAATCAGTACTTCTAATCCAGTTCTGTTAGTTAAGTTGCAGGATGATTTTGGAATTAATGTCGCTGGAGTCAGTGTAGGTCATGATCTTGTAGCAGAATTAGACAATAATAGTAAGGAACGTTACATTTTGAACGATTTTTATGAGGCGGAATTGAATGATTTCCGAAAGGGAATCGTAAGATTTCCATTAAAAGACTTGGAACCAGGGAAGCATACATTGAAAATTAAAGCTTGGGATCTTTCTAATAACTTAGGTGAAGGATACACTGAGTTTTTTGTAACAGATGACGAGGGTGATCAATTGGAACACGTATTCAATTATCCTAATCCATTCAGTACCAATACGCTTTTCCAGTTTGAACACAATCTTCCTGGCACCGAATTAGAAATTCTTATAAATATATATAATGTATCAGGTCAAATAGTAAAGACGATAGAACACCTCGTACTAGATGATGGTTTCAGAATAGATGATATCTCATGGGATGGCCGAGATGACTACGGTCAGAAAATTGCAAATGGTGTATATTTGTACAAAATAAATGTACTAGCTAATCAGTTAGGTATTAGGAAAGAAAGTAATTTCGAAAAACTAGTAATTCTAAAATAATAAATCGCTTATATTTGCGCCTCTAAATTTTACAACTAATGATTAAAAATCTAAGTATCTTAACAATTCTACTTATGTGTGGGATTAATGCCAATGTAACAGCACAAATTTACGATGTTGAGCAAGGGTGTTTAGTAGAATCACTTGGTGGACCTTGTCTCCCAAACACATTGTTAACAGCAACTCCATTTCTAAGAATCAATCCGGACGCGCGATCTGGTGGAATGGGTGATGCAGGAATTGGGGTTTCAGCAGATCCTAATGCACTACACTATAATGCATCTAAGTTAGCTTTCGCTGAGAATGACTTAAGTTTATCTGCTACATATACACCGTGGTTAAGACAACTAGGATTACAAGATGTATACTTAGCTTATCTTACGGGATATAAAAAGATCAATGATTTACAAGCTCTGGGTTTCGGAATTCGATTTTTCTCTTTAGGGGATATTGCATTTACTGATATTCAAGGAAATCCAGCCGGTACGGGAAAACCTAGAGAATTCGATATTTCATTCGCATATTCTAGAAAACTAGCAGAAAATTTTTCTGCTGCTTTAACAGCAAAATATATCTATTCGAATTTAGCTGCAGGCCAGCAACTTTCGCCAGGTGTGGATGTATCTATTGGTAATGCATTTGCAGCGGATTTATCGCTTACTTACATGATGCCTATCAATATGGGAGATTATGGATCTGATCTTACGATCGGTTTAGCGGTAACGAACATGGGTTCTAAGCTTACTTATACAAGAGATGCAACAAAGGATTACTTACCAGGGAATCTAGGAATCGGTGCCGCGTGGAAAATTGATTTCGATGAATACAATTCATTTACCATTGCTGCAGATATCAACAAGTTATTAGTGCCAACACCTGTACCATTTCAGGATACTGAAAATTATGACAAGGATGAAAATGGAACCCCAGATTATAAAGAATTGTCCTTTTTTAATGCAGCAGTGGGTTCATTTGCGGATGCTTCAGGTGGATTTAGCGAAGAATTTAGTGAAATATATTACTCTTTAGGAGTTGAATACTGGTATGATAATCAATTCGCAGTTAGAGCTGGATACTACTATGAGAGCCCATTAAAAGGTGATCGCCAATTCTTAACTGTTGGATTAGGAATAAAATATAATGTTTTCGGAATGAACTTGTCGTACCTCGTACCTACGAGTAGCCGAAAAGGACCGCTAGATAATACCTTAAGATTCGGTCTGATCTATGATTTCGGATCAGCTGGAATCGAATAAAATAACTCTAGTTTCAAACTAAAAAAGGAGCATTCAAATGATTTGAATGCTCCTTTTTTAATAAATACATAATAGTAAGCCGGATTCTGTTCACATTTCTGTGTTCTATCATTTATCTGGTCACGCCAAAGACGTGATCTAAGCTGCCTACCCCTTTTAGATTCTTTCGATATGCAACGAGTCATTACATCATCCTATGGATGTCTAAAATGTACATGGCATTTCAACTTGCGAGGTTTGTCTACATCCTTTATTACTAAAGAAGTCGTGAGCTCTTACCTCACGTTTTCACCCTTATCACACCAAGGCATGACGGTATATTTTCTGCGACACTTTCTGTTAGTCAGTCTTTTCTGACTGACCACCCTATTATTAATAGGCGCAATGCTCTACGTTGTCCGGACTTTCCTCCATATTATAAAATACAGCGATAGAATATTATGCCCCACAAAGATATGACAATAAAACTATTAATAATTGAAATCCAATTAAATAGAAATCATACAATTCATATTAAATTATATTATAATATATATTATTCTTATTTTTACTTTGTTAAATAGCTTAAATGACGAAGTCCATACTTACCAAGACTCCTTTCAAAGACAACAAAATTGCTATTGCGGTTATATGTTATCTACTCATCGTACTATCTATCATTGGATTTTCAGCCATTGCTAAATGGACAATCATCAATTCTGGCTTAAGCTACGACTTTGAAAACCTCTTAAAACTTGACTTCAAAAGTTATTTCAGTTTATTGGGGATTGTCTTCCTAATTTTACTTCAATTTTATGCTACATATCGACTAAGTATAAAAATAAAGTCACTCGAATTAAATAACTGGAGTCGTTTTTCTTGTTTGATCAGTTCCGTTTTACTAAGTATTCCTATTTATTATCTTTTCAATTTCCAAATGGGTTACTTCCCATTTTATCTTTCTATTACTAGTTTTCTCTTCTTAGCAGATCTCTTTATAGATCGAAGGGACACCAGCATCATATGGATCATATTCTGGATGATCACCCTATGTAGCTTGTCTGCCGTTTTATTATTTAACTACTATCTCAAGTTTGACCTGAATACGAAAGTAGATTTCGCGAAGTCTTTGGTCAATGAAAAAGATGATACATTCATTTCAGAACTCCGAGCTTTCGATCAAAAAATAGATGATATCAACTTATTATCATTTCTAGACTCCATTCCAAATCCGCTAAAAATCCATAAAGTAGAATTCAATCAGGTACTTTCAGATTTCGTCAATGATTATGAGACGATCGATGCTAAGAGCAAGGCTATATTCAATGCTTTTGACAAATTCGAAAATTCCATGGTTTATGATCAATTTACGACCATGGCATTCTACAAGGACTTTATAAAAAACAGTATCGCCATAGATACCAATATCTACTTTGAACCAGTAAGTAATACTTATGTTCTTCGAAAAAACCAAGATATCCGATTACATCCTGGTGGTCCATTTACCGTATACTTTGAATTTCTACCACTAGACAAGTTTAATACCCCTGCTAAACTACTTTCACACACCTTCCAGAAATACCATGAAGAGCCAGATTATGGAGTCTATATAAATGGTGTATTGAAAAACACGAATGGGTATCACTTTAATAAGCTTAGCAACAAGGCTAAAGAACTCAAGGTTGGAAAATACATCAGCTACAATGAAAAGAATATTTCAAATTTAATCTACAAAGTTGATGATCGGACAGCGGTTCATGTTCAGAGCAAGTTTGCAAGAATCATTAAACCTATCTCCCTATTTTCTTTCTTGTTTATTCTAATGGGAATAACACTGAGTATTATAGCGCTTTTTAACACGAAGTACAAATTTCTACCGCCTCAGTTATTATTGAAACTGAATAATATATCATCTCTAAGACGGCGAATCCAACTTTCCGTAATTACATTGAGTATCTTCTCATTCGTAGCGATCGGAGTGGTAACCATAATCTATTTCCGATACTTATCTAATGAATACGATATGGATCTTATAGAGGAGAAAAACATTGCGATCACAGCTGATGTATCTGCACGACTTCAAAACATTGACAATTCAAGAAATGCGCTTAGGGTATTAGAAACAAATATTCATGCTATTTCTGAAACTCATCAAGTAGATATACACCTTTATGATGATAATGGAAAGCTCATAAATTCATCAGCTCCGAAATTATTTGAATTAGGATTTTCACCTAATCTAATCAATACCGCATTGCTTAACTTGCTAAAATCAAATAATGGCGTCTATTCGAGTCCAGAACTGAGTAAGGTCGGAGACTTAAGCTTTAGGAATATCTTCATTCCAGTGAAATACGATGATATCAATGAAAATTTAGCATATCTGCAGCTTCTTCACGCTCCGCAAATTAAGACACAGAACAATGTAACCGATTTCGTCGGAACACTTCTTAATGTGTATGTATTCTTATTCCTATTGGCAGGTGCGATAGCCTTGGCTGTGGCTAATTCAATTACAAGACCGATAACAGTTCTAGGTGACCAGATCAAAAATTTCAAGCTCGGAAGAAAAAATAAAAAATTAGAATGGGATAGTGAAGATGAGTTAGGAGAACTCATTTCTAACTATAACAATATGGCTGAACAGTTAGACGAATCAGCGATGATGATTGCGAAAACAGAGCGGGAAGGAGCATGGCGTGAAATGGCTAAGCAAGTGGCTCATGAAATCAAGAACCCATTAACGCCAATGAAGCTAAGCATTCAGTATATGCAACGTGCGATTGGCTCTAGTGAAGATCCTAAGGAACTTGTGAATAATGTTTCTAATACGATTATAGAGCAAATCGACAATTTATCACAAATCGCTTCCGAGTTTTCAAATTTTGGAACAATGCCGCAGGGAAATAATGAGAAAATTGTATTGAACGAAATCGTCGAAACCATTCACGATCTATTTAGAAAGAGAGATGACATGGATATATTCATGACAGAGCCACTAGATGAAATATATGTATTTGCAGATCGGAATCATCTCATAAGAGTGCTTAATAATATTCTCAAAAATGCTATCCAAGCCATTCCTACAGAGCGGAGAGGAAGAATAGATCTAAAGCTATATAAAAAGACAGGTCTTGCTGTGGTTGAGATTAAGGATAATGGAATTGGTATTCCAGACCATATGAAAAATAAAGTTTTCACACCTAATTTCACTACGAAAAGCAGTGGTACAGGACTTGGTCTAGCTATTGCTGTAAATATGATGGAGTCCTTTAATGGTCATATTAGATTCACAACGGTTCCTGATAAAGGCACTACCTTCTATATTGAAATTCCATTAATGCATGTGAAAGATAATTTCGAAGATGTGGAGCGAATATCATTAGAACTAAATTAGCAAAACATTTTTTTTCATATCTTGTTATTCATATAAAAGCAGATAAAATGACTTGGTTACTGTATGTTGGATGTGTTATAGGGGCGTATATAGGAATGGAATTCATGGCTTGGTTTACTCATAAGTATCTGATGCATGGTCTATTATGGTCATGGCATGAAGATCATCACAAACCGCATGAAAATGACGGATTTTTCGAAAAGAATGACCGTTTCTTTTTAGTATTTGCAATTCCGAGTGCTGCCTGTTATATGCTGGGAGCATACTATCCTGACTTAAGATACTTGCTATATATTGGTATAGGAATTAGTCTCTATGGACTAACCTACTTCCTTATCCATGATGTATATATTCATCAGAGATTCAAATGGTTTCGACAATTAGAAAGTCCATATTCGAAAGCTATCCTTAGAGCGCATGGAGCACATCATGCAATACAAACAAAGGAAGATTGTGAATCATTTGGCTTGCTAATCGTTGCAAGAAAATATTTTAAACGCCGATCTGAAAGAAAGCGCGCAGCAGCATCTTCCTAATTTTGAAAAAGTTAACCCCACCATTTTTAACCACATGGACTATGTGTCTAGTCCTTATTTGCTGTCTTGCTAGCTGTAGAGAGCAAGAGAAGACTATTATATACTCTGAGCCTGCCATTATAGATACTTTTGATCAAGAGCTAGTTGTCATTGAAAACATAGATCTTGCCCTTAAAGTAGATTCCTTGTTTAATGAGGCCTTGAAGGAATTACAGATTTCAGGAGCTGCTGTTTCAATCCTAGATGGTAATACTGCTGTTTTACAAAAAACATATGGTTATAGTGATGCTCGATCTAAGGTACCACTTACAACTAAAAGTGTATTTCGAATAGGATCAGTTTCTAAATCCATAACAGGCGTACTTTCTGGGATATTATTTCAGCAAGGCAAAATCAACTTTGACGAACAGGTCTCCCAAGTAGATCCTGATTTCTCATTCTATAATTCAAATTATACCAAAGATGTAAAATTATCTCATCTACTTTCACACACTTCTGGCCTCCCCTATCACAGTTATACTAACCTCGTAGAATATGGACTTCCTCTTCATAAAATAGTATGCAGATTTAGTGAAATTATGAACTTAGAATCACCAGGAAATGTGTACAGTTATCAGAATGCAGCTTTTGCAGAAAGTGGCGCTGTATTATCTCAAAAATTACATATGCCTATACAAAATATCTATAAGACTTTTCTTTTCGGTCCATTAGGTATGAAATCAGCATCTACTTCTTATGCTGACCTGAAAGATTCTGATAATTTTGCTAAGCCGCATAAAAAAATAGCTGGTATATGGATACCCCAGTCCGTAAATAAAAAATACTATAATGCCATTCCTGCTGGAGGTGTGAACGCAAGTATAGAAGATATGAGTAAAATAATGAGATTGCTCTTAGGGAATTTCCCAACAATGCTAGCTGATTCAACCATCAGCATTCTTACTACCCCTACAATAGATACAAAAGTTAGATACCGTTATTATAAGAAATGGGAAAATTTCGATAAATCCTACTATGGCTATGGTTGGCGAATTCATACCTTCAAAGATCCAACAACAGGTGTTTCAGATACTTTAATCCATCATGGTGGGCAGGTTAATAATTACCGAAGTGAAATTGCAATTGACCGAAAGAATGGGATTGCGATATGTGTTTTATTCAATAGCTATACACCATTAGCGAATACGGTTATTCCAAAATTACTAGAAATAGTTAAAGCCATTCATAAATAGGGTCTCTAATTCGTTTTGTAACTTGTTTCCCGTATTGCTTACTTAACAGCTTGCAATATCATTCGAAATTTTCTACTACGAATGAATCAATATTTTTGCTAAGCCGCATAAAAAAATAGGAGGTAAATGGATACCCCAGTCCGTAAATAAAAAATACTATAATGCCATTCCTGCTGGAGGTGTGAACGCAAGTATAGAAGATATGAGTAAAGTAATGAGATTGCTCTTAGGGAATTTCCCATCTACGCTAGCTGATTCAACCATCAGCATTCTTACTACCCCTATAATTGATACAAAAGTTAAATACCGTTATTATAAGAAATGGGAAAATTTCGATAAATCCTATTATGGCTATGGTTGGCGAATTCATACCTTCAAAGATCCAACAACAGGTGTTTCAGATACTTTAATCCATCATGGTGGGCAGGTTAATAATTACCGAAGTGAAATTGCAATTGACCGAAAGAATGGGATTGCGATATGTGTTTTATTCAATAGCTATACACCATTAGCGAATACGGTTATTCCAAAATTACTAGAAATAGTTAAAGCCATTCATAAATAGGGTCTCTAATTTGTTGTATTCATTGACTACTGTATTGCATTCTTAGTAGCTTGCAATATCATTCGAAATTTTCTACTACGGATGAATCAATATTTCTGATAAAAAAAAGAGGCTGCACTAAAAGTACAACCTCGATTATCTTGAGTAATATTTGAAAGTAATTAATTACCCTTCTATTACTTTTTTCATTGTAATTCCTATTTCAGCTGGCGAGTGAACAACATGAATTCCACATTCTGCCATAATTTTCATTTTAGCTTCAGCAGTATCATCTTTTCCGCCTACTATAGCACCAGCGTGGCCCATAGTTCTTCCTGCAGGCGCTGTCTGACCAGCTATAAAACCAACAACTGGTTTCTTATTTCCTGTTTCTTTGATATACTGAGCTGCAAGCGCTTCGTAATTCCCACCTATTTCACCGATCATTACAATCCCTACTGTTTCAGGATCGTTCATAAATAATTCGATTGCCTCTTTAGTAGGTGTTCCCACGATAGGGTCACCACCAATACCGATAGCAGTAGAAATACCAAGACCAGCTTTTACAATCTGATCAGCCGCTTCATAAGTTAGCGTACCTGACTTAGATACAACTCCTATATTTCCTTTTTTAAAGACAAAACCAGGCATGATACCCACCTTAGCTTCTCCCGGCGTAATCACACCAGGACAGTTAGGTCCAATTAAAGTACAATCTCTATCTTGGATATAAGATCTTACTTTAACCATGTCTTGAACAGGAATTCCTTCCGTAATACAAATGATAACTTTAATACCAGCTTCAGCAGCTTCCATAATAGCATCTCCAGCGAAAGCAGGAGGAACGAATATTATAGTTGTATCTGCACCAAGATCTTTAACTGCATCAGCTACTGTATTTTTCACTGGTTTGCCTAAGTGTTCTTGACCTCCTTTACCCGGAGTAACACCACCAACAATGTTGGTTCCATATTCTATCATTTGCTCTGCGTGAAAAGAACCTTCTTTTCCAGTAAAGCCTTGTACTATTATTTTTGAATCCTTATTGACTAATACACTCATTAATTTTGTCTTTTTTCTATGATAAAAACATCTTCGTCGTCTTTATGTAAATAGTATTTTTCTCTTCCATACTTCTCTTGATTCATTTCTAAATCTTTCTTCTCGATCTTTGCGTTTTTGACATCTTCTAAAATATTAGCATATTCTTGCTCTAGCTTTTGTGTGGAGTTTTTCAACTTCACTTGTGCAAAGAAATTATACTTATCAAAAAACAATAACCAGCCTAGAAAAATAAATATCGTAATAACATACTTATTAAACCATCTTTTTCTAAACTTAAGAAAATTAGAAGTATCAGTCTTCTTTTTCATAATGAACCATTTACATATAAAGATAATTGATTATTCGTTAATAATCTATTTTGAATCGCTATATTATTGTAATAGGCTCTTTCCTGGGTAGATTGCAGATTCTCCTAACTCTTCTTCTATTCTTAAAAGTTGATTATATTTTGCAATTCTATCTGATCTAGATGCAGATCCAGTTTTAATCTGACCTGTATTTAATGCAACTGCTAAGTCAGCAATCGTTGTATCTTCAGTTTCTCCAGAACGGTGACTCATCACACTTGTGAAAGAATTTCTTGTAGCCATATTAACCGCATCGATCGTTTCTGTTAATGAACCAATTTGGTTAACTTTTATTAAAATTGAGTTAGCAGCCTCAAGTTCTATTCCTTTGCTTAATCTTTCTGTATTGGTTACAAATAAATCATCACCAACCAATTGAACTCGGTCACCTAACTTCTTATTCATATTCACCCAACCATCCCAGTCATCTTCATCTAAACCATCTTCGATAGAGAAAATAGGATAATTGTCTACCCAACCTTTCCAGTAATCTACCATTTCACCAGTAGTTAACTTATCTCCAGTTGATTTATGAAAATGATATACTTTTTCTTCTGGTAAGTAAAATTCAGATGCCGCTGCATCCATACAAATCATAATATCTTCACCTGGCTTAAATCCAGCTACTTCGATCGACTTTAGTACGATTTCAATTGCTTCTTTGTTAGATCTAATATTCGGTGCAAATCCACCTTCATCTCCAACATTCGTAGAGTATCCACCTTTCTTCAAAACAGCTTTTAAATGGTGAAAAACTTCTACACCCATTCTTAGTCCTTCAGAAAAATGTTCCGCTCCTACAGGCATAATCATAAACTCTTGAAAGTCTATACTATTATCTGCATGAGATCCACCGTTCAAGATATTCATCATAGGAACTGGTAATACATGTGCATTTACACCTCCGATATACCTATAAAGTGATTGACCACAAACCTGAGCAGCAGCTTTAGCCGCAGCTAAAGAAACTCCTAAAATTGCATTCGCTCCTAATTTAGCTTTATTAGGTGTACCATCTAACTCTATCATCAACTCATCGATATAGATCTGATCTGTTACATCTACACCAACAAGAGCATCTAAAATTTGGCTATCAATATTATTACAAGCTTTCAAAACTCCTTTGCCCAAGAATCTACTTTTATCCTCATCACGTAACTCTACAGCTTCGTACTTTCCAGTAGATGCTCCTGAAGGAACCGCAGCTCTTCCAATTCTACCACATTCGGTTAAAACTTCTACCTCTACTGTTGGGTTTCCCCTTGAATCAAGAATTTCTCTCGACCTAATGTCGATAATGTTGCTCATAATTAGTTATTTATTTTATAATAAAGATACAAATTCATCAAACAGATACCTAGAATCATGTGGTCCAGGTGCTGCTTCAGGGTGATATTGGACAGAAAACGCTTTCTTCCCTTTAATCTTCATCCCTTCTATGGTATTATCATTAAGATTCTTATGTGTAATTAAAATGTCGTCACTTCTTTTCTCCAACTCTTCCGCATTTACTCCAAAACCATGATTCTGACTTGTAATTTCACCTTTAGTTGAAATCAAGTTTAATACTGGATGGTTAATACCTCTGTGTCCGTGATGCATTTTATACGTTGGGATATCCATAGCTAAAGCTAATATCTGATGTCCTAAACATATGCCAAATACAGGCTTGTCTTTTTCTAATATTTTCTTAACTGTTTCTATAGCGTAATCCATTGCAGCTGGATCACCAGGACCGTTAGATAAAAAGTAACCATCAGGATTCCACTTTTCTAATTCTTCGAAAGGTGTTATAGCGTTAAATACTTTCAGATAGCAACCTCGCTCTGTAAAACAGTCAAGAATTTTAACTTTTGTACCATAATCAAGTACCGCGATTCTCTTTTCATCATCAGGTGTTCCTACGAAGTAAGGTTCTTTCGTACTTACAACTGAAGCAAGTTCAAGACCGTCCATACTTGGAACTTTCTTAAGTTCCTTCATTAGTTCGTCCTTATCAAGTACTACTGAAGAAATAATCGCATTCATTGCTCCTTTATCTCTGATATATCTAACAATAGATCTAGTATCTACATCAGAAATCCCTACGACGCCTTCATCTTCAAAGTATTGTTGTAAATCGAGATCTGCTGCTTGTCTACTATAATCATTTGTGAAATTCTTACATACTAGACCGGCAATTTGTACACGATTAGATTCGATGTCTTTGGTAGAAGTTCCATAATTACCAATGTGTGCATTAGTAGCTACTAGAACCTGACCATAATAAGATGGATCCGTAAAAATTTCTTGGTATCCAGTCATTCCTGTATTAAAACAGATTTCTCCAGATGTTGTTCCTTTCTTACCACAGGCTTTGCCTTCATAGAAGGTTCCGTCTTCTAATAATAAGATTGCTTTTTCGTATGTTGGATTTACCATTGAAACTAATTCTTGTTAAGAGAGTTGCAAATATAAAAAAAGGTGGTAATGAGCTACATTTACCACCTTTATATTTTTTATAAATTTTTCCAAACTTATATTTTATTCTTCTTCATTTTTAGCAGCAACAGCAGGTTTACTACTTCCCTTACCTTTCTTTCTTCTTCTTCTTCCTGTACTTGCTTTCTGCGTTTCATTAGAATATACATCGTTATAATCGACGAATTCTATCATTGCCGTTTCTGCTGCATCACCTTTTCTGAAACCAGTTTTGATGATTCTTAGATAACCTCCTGGTCTATTAGCAATTTTTTCAGCGATAGGGCCGAATAATTCTTCAATAGATTCTTTACTCTGAAGGTGAGAGAATACTGTTCTTCTAGAATGTGTAGTATTCGTTTTAGCTTTAGTTAAAAGCGGTTCTAAGTAAATTCTTAGTGCTTTTGCTTTAGCTAAAGTCGTATTAATTCTTTTGTGCTCTACAAGAGAATTAGACATATTCTTTAAAAGTGCAGCTCTGTGCCCTTTCTTTCTTCCTAAGTGGTTAAATTTCTTACCGTGTCTCATTAGAATTTAATCTTCGTATCACTAATCGAATTCCTTATATTGGCCTAGGAATATTATCGATCGGTTAATACAGTTTTTAATTAAGCTTGCTTGCCAATAACAATTAAATGCTAGTCTTCGTCTAGCTTATATTTAGATAAATCCATCCCAAAAGTTAAACCTTTGTTCTGAAGTAATTCTTCTATCTCTACTAATGATTTCTTACCAAAGTTTCTAAACTTTAATAACTCATGAGTATCGTATCTTACTAATTCACCTAAAGAATTGATCTTAGCTGCTTTCAAGCAATTATATGCTCTTACAGATAAATCAAGATCTTCTAATGAAGTTTTAAGTAATTTTCTCATGTGAAGGATGTGCTCATCTACGATATCATCTTCTCTATTAGAAGCGTCATCGAATGTGATGTTCTCATCCGTAATAAGCATTAAATGCTGTATTAATATTCTAGAAGCTTCTTTAATAGCATCTTCAGGGTGAATCGTTCCATCCGTCTGAACATCTAAAGTTAAAAGCTCATAATCCGTTCTTTGCCCTACCCTTGTATTAGAAACTTTATAAGCCACCTTTTTGATAGGCGTATAAATCGCATCGATAGGAATAACTCCTATTGGTGCATCTTTAGGTAAATTCTCTTCAGCAGGTACATAACCTCTTCCTTTAGTAATCGTCAACTCTATTTCTAGGTTCACAAATGGCTCCATATGGCAAATCACCAAATCAGGATTCATTACTTTGAAAACATTAGTTTGCTCTTCAATGTCACCAGCTAGAAACTGTTCTTTACCACTTACTGTAAGGTAAATCTTCTCTTCTTTCAAGTTCTCATCTTCAACAGACTGTTTGATTCTAACCTGCTTAAGATTCAAAATTATATTTACTACATCTTCCACAACACCTTTAATCGTAGAAAATTCATGATCAACTCCCGCAATTCTAATAGCAGAAATTGAAAAACCTTCTAACGAAGACAGTAATACTCTTCTAAGTGAGTTTCCTATGGTTTGACCAAAACCTGGTTCTAATGGTCTGAATTCAAATGTACCTTGAAAATCATCTGCTTTTTGAAGAACGATTTTATCAGGTTTCTGAAAGTTCAAGATGCTCATGCGACCAAATTATTTTTAAATAAATAAATGATAAATAGCAATGCCGGATCATAATGATCCGGCTTGTATTTTCTATTTTGAATACAATTCGACAATTAACTGTTCGTTAATTCTCTCAGGTATTTGTTCTCTTACTGGATTTTCGATATATCGACCTTCAGCTCTTTCAGGATTCCACTCTAACCAAGGAAAGTTTCTAACCTCCGCTTTTCTAGCAGTAGATTCTTGAATAACGAGAAGATTTTTAGATTTTCCTCTAACGCTTACAATATCTCCTTCTCTTAAGTGAGTAGAAGGAATATTATTTAATACGCCGTTTACTAAAATATGCTTGTGAGACACTAATTGTCTTGCACCATTTCTAGTAGGAGATAATCCTAATCTATAAACAACATTATCTAATCTAGCTTCAAGTAACTGAAGTAAAACTTCACCAGTTACCCCACCTTTACTAACAGCTGTTTCGAAAAGATTTCTAAATTGCTTTTCTAAAACGCCATAAGTATATTTCGCCTTTTGTTTTTCCATTAACTGTAAAGCGTAATCAGACTTCTGTCTTCTTCTTTTAGAGTTTCCATGCATTCCTGGTCCGTACTTCTTCTTATCGAAAGAACGATCTGGTCCGTAGATTGCTTCTCCAAAAGCTCTCGCTTTTTTGGTAGTTGGTCCTGTATATCTAGCCATTGATTATTATTGTGTAATGTTATACTCTTCTTTTCTTAGGAGGTCTACAACCGTTATGAGGAATTGGAGTGATATCTTTTATCTTAGTCACTTTGATTCCTGCACCATCGATTGCTCTGATAGCAGATTCTCTACCTGCACCTGGTCCTTTTACAAATACTTCTGCAGATCTCATGCCTGCGTCGTTAGCAACTTGCGCTGCGTCAGCTGCAGCTATCTGAGCTGCATAAGGTGTGTTTTTCTTAGAACCTCTAAAACCAGCTTTACCGGCAGATGCCCAAGAAATAACTTGACCTTGATTATTACAGATAGAAATGATAATGTTGTTGAAACTCGCTTGGATGTATACCAACCCTGCTGAGTCAACCCTTACATTTCTTTTCTTAGCTTTTTTAGTCTTTGCCATAATATTCCTAATCGAAGATTAATTATTTAGTTGCTTTTTTCTTGTTAGCAACAGTCTTTCTTTTTCCTTTACGTGTTCTGGCATTAGTCTGAGTTCTTTGTCCTCTTAATGGAAGACCTTTTCTGTGTCTCAAACCTCTATAGCAACCAATATCCATTAATCGCTTAATGTTTGTTTGCACTTCTGATCTTAACTCCCCTTCTACAGTAAAGCTATCTTGAATTAAAGTCGTTATAGACTTAATGTCATCATCAGTCCAGTCCTGAACTTTTGTATTATGATCTACTCCTACAGTATCCAAAATTTCTTCAGCTCTTGTCGGGCCAATTCCGTAGATATAAGTTAAACTTATAATCCCTCTCTTGTTTTTAGGAAGATCTACTCCTGATATTCTTGCCATAGTATTAAATTATTACCCTTGTCTTTGTTTGAACTTTGGGTTCTTCTTGTTAATTACGTAAAGTTTACCTTTTCTTCTGACGATTTTACAATCTACAGATCTTTTCTTAATGGAAGCTCTTACTTTCATTTCTTGTTTTTTTAATCCTTATTTATATCTGTATGTAATTCTACCTCTTGATAAATCATAAGGAGACATTTCAACTGCTACTTTATCTCCAGGAAGAATTCTAATATAGTGCATACGCATCTTTCCACTAATGGTAGCGACAATAAGGTGATCATTTTCCAATCTCACTCTGAACATCGCATTAGACAACGCTTCTTCTATAATTCCATCCTGTTTTATAAGATCTTGCTTAGCCATAATATTTTTTCGGAGTGCAAATATCTAATTTTTTATCGAAATATCATTAATATTTGCATTATTTTTTATAGCATCTGCAATAAATGTATGATTTGACAGTATATCTGGCCCATTTTTGGTGATTGCTATCGTATGTTCATAGTGTGCAGATGGCTTTCCATCCTTAGAAATTATCGTCCAACCATCATTAGATTGCATGATTTCTTTACTTCCTAAGTTTATCATCGGTTCAATTGCTATCACTAAACCTTCTTTAAGCATTTGTCCTCTGCCTCTGACACCATAATTAGGTACATCTGGCTTCTCATGCAAATTACGGCCTATACCATGCCCAATTAACTCTCTAACAACTCCATATCCATGCTCTTTCTCAGCGTAAGACTGTATAGCATACCCTATATCACCTAATCTATTCCCCTTCTTTGCTACTTCTATTGCTTTGTAAAGACTTGTATTCGTAACTTCTAATAGTTGAAGGGTTTCTTCAGGAACTTCTCCTATAGCGAAAGTAAACGCACTATCACCATAATAATCATTCAATAATGAACCACAATCAACGGATATTATATCCCCGTCTACAAATTCCTTATCAACTGGAATCCCATGAACAACTCCTTCATTAGGAGAAATACATAATGTAGCGGGAAAATCTCTATAACCTTTAAATCCTGGAACTGCTTTATGATCTCTGATAAACTCTTCTGCTTTCTTGTCAATTTCTATTCCTGTCATGCCCGGTTTTAAAATACTACCGACCAAGGCAAGGGTTTTACTAACAATCAAACAACTTTCCCGAATTAACTCGATTTCTTCTTTAGTTTTGTAATGAATCATGTAATCTCAAATTACATGTTCGTGCCGATCGGCTGCATTCCGCTTCTACCTTTAAGTCGACCAGATTTAACAAGACCATCATATTTTCTCATTAATAGATGACTTTCCACTTGCTGAAGGGTATCTAAAACAACACCTACCATAATCAGCAATGAAGTACCACCAAAGAAAATTGCAAAAGCATCATTCACACCAAATCCACCAACTAATGCTGGGAAAATTGATATTAGACCTAAGAAAATTGAACCAGGAAGTGTCACCCTCGTCGTTAAATTATCAATAAAGTCTTGTGTACTCTTACCTGGCTTAATACCTGGAATAAAGGCATTCTGTCTTTTTAAATATTCAGCGTACTGTTGTGGATTAACCAATAATGCAGTATACACGTAAGTGAATATGACTACTAAAAAGAAGAATATAATATTATATGGAAGTGATTTCCAATTTTGTAATTGTAATAACAATCCTGTATTAGCTGCCTCTTCAGAAAAGAATCCTGCTATAGATCCAGGAAGAAACATAATCGCCTGTGCAAAGATTATCGGCATTACACCTGCAGCATTTACTTTCAATGGAATGTAATCTCTAGCTCCAGAAACTGGAATATTACCAGAACTCCTACCGACCATTCGCTTTGCGAATTGAATAGGAATCTTACGTACGCCTTGAACAATAAGTACTGAGGCAAGCACAACAATGAATAAAACCACTAATTCAAGTATAAATACGATAATACTGGTTTGATTCAACTGAGTTTGTAACTCTGCAAAAAATGCTCTAGGTAAAGTAGCGATGATACCGGCCATAATTAATAGCGAAATACCATTTCCTATTCCTCTATCCGTAATTTTTTCACCTAGCCACATTGCGAAAACGGTACCAGTAGATAAAATTATTAAGTTAGAGAACCAAAATATAGAAGGATTCAACGTTGCATCAACAGCTCCTGGTGTACTTTTTATCATTAATAGATAACCTCCACCTTGAACTAGAGTAATTAAAACCGTTAAGAACCTTGTAATTTGATTTATTTTCTTTCTTCCTGATTCTCCTTCTTTCTGTTGAAGCCTCTGGAAGTATGGAACTGCGAAACCTAAAAGTTGAATAATGATCGAAGCTGTAATATATGGCATAATACCAAGTGCAAAAACAGCTGCGTTATTAAAAGCACCTCCAGTAAAAGCATTAATCAATCCTAGGATATCATTAGCTCCTCTTTGAGAAGCAGCTGCTGCCAATGCTTCAGGATTAACACCTGGAAGAACAACAAAAGAACCGAATCTGAATACTGCTAAAATAAATACTGTAAATAAGATTCTATTTCTTAACTCTGTTATGCTCCAGATATTCTTTAAGGTCTCTATAAACTTCTTCATTTGTTATATTTTGCCGATCACATAAATGGATCTTCATGCAATTTAGCAACTTTTTAGATATTGCTAATAAATATTATATGATAGTAACTGAACCACCACCTGCTTCCACTGCTTTGATCGCAGTTTCAGAAGCTGCATTCGCAGATATTTTAAGAGAATTTTTCAATTCACCTCTACCTAATACTTTTATTAAATCACTTGATTTAATAATTCCCATTTTCTTTAACACTTCAGGAGAAACTTCCTTCAAATCAAATTTATCAGATAATTCTTGAAGGTAATCAAGATTTACAGCGATATATTCAGTTCTATTAGGATTCTTAAAACCTCTTTTAGGTAATCTCTGCTGTATTGGCATTTGACCACCTTCAAAACCTCTCTTTCTTTTATATCCAGATCGGGACTTAGCACCTTTATGACCTCTGGTTGCTGTTCCACCTTTTCCAGATCCTTGACCTCTTGCTATCCTAATTCTTTTCTTAACTGAACCTTCTGCAGGTTTTAATGTACTTAAATCCATTTTGGATATATTTTAAATTTCTTCTACTGTTATTAAATGACTTACTTTATTAATCATTCCTTGAACCTGAGGACTCACCTCTTTCTCAACAGATTGATTCATTTTTTTAAGACCAAGAGCAAACATAGTGTCTTTTTGCTTTTTAGGTCTATCGATAACACTTTTTACTTGTGTTAATTTTACAATTGCCATTTTATTTAGTTTTAATAGGATATAATCTATCCGTTGTATAACTTCTCCATAGAAATGCCTCTTTCTTTAGCAATATCATATGGATTTCTCAATTTCTTTAATGCGTCAATAGTAGCTTTAACCACGTTATGTGGATTAGAAGAACCTTGAGATTTAGCAAGTACATTGTGAACACCTGCACTTTCTAAAACAGCTCTCATTGCTCCACCGGCAATTACACCTGTACCATCAGATGCTGGCTTAATAAGTACTTTTCCAGCACCATACTTACCTTTCTGCTCATGTGGTATTGTTCCTTTAAGAATTGGAACTTTAACTAAGTTTTTCTTAGCATCATCTACTGCTTTGGAAATAGACTCAGATACATCTCTTGCCTTCCCTAATCCATGCCCTACTGTACCATTACCATCACCAACAACAACAATTGCAGAAAAACTAAATGTTCGACCACCTTTAGTAACTTTAGCAACACGGTTAAGCGTAACTAACTTTTCTTTAAGTTCAGTTTCTGCAGGTTTTACTCTATTTGATTTATTACTCATGTTCTTTATTAAAATTTAAGGCCACCTTCTCTAGCGCCCTCTGCTAATGACTTAATCCTTCCATGATAAAGATATCCACCTCTGTCAAAGACTACGTCAGATATATTTAATCCTTTAGCTTTGTTAGCGATTAATTCACCAACTTTCTTAGCTTGGATGGTTCTATTACCATCTTTAGAAATACCATTTTCAACTGATGAAGCAGCAGCTACAGTATGACCCGCTCTATCATCAATCAATTGACAGTAGATTTGACTATTACTTCTAAATACACACAATCTTGGCTTATCAGCTGTACCAGAAACACTTTTTCTGATTCTACTATGTATTCTCTGTCTACTTTGTTTTTTACTTAACTTCATTGCGATAATGATTTCGATTTAACGCATTATTTTATTATTTAGCAGCTGTCTTACCTGCTTTAGTTCTGATTTGCTCTCCTTTGAACCTAATACCTTTTCCTTTATAAGGTTCTGGTTTTCTAAAGGCTCTAATTTTAGCTGCAATCTGACCAATTAATTGTTTGTCAGTACTATCGATTTTCACGATAGGATTCTTACCTTTTTCAGTTATAGTTTCAACTTTAACTTCATCAGGTAATAAGAAGTAAATAGGGTGAGAATAACCTAATGTCAATTCTAACAATTGACCAGAGTTACTTGCTCTATAACCTACACCTACTAACTCAAGTTCTTTAACATACCCATCAGTTACACCGATAACCATATTATTAAGTAACGATCTGTATAAACCGTGAACAGATCTGTGTCTTTTTTGATCAGTAGGTCTTGTTACCTGAATATTACCTTCATTGATTTCCAAACCTAAGTCTGGATCTATTTGTTGCTTTAACTCACCTTTAGGCCCTTTTACAGTAACCACATTAGACTTGTTAATATCTATAGAAACTCCTTTTGGTAATTCAATTATTGCGCTCCCTATCCGTGACATAATAATTCTTTTTTATCTTAATATAAATTAATAAACATAACAAACAAGTTCTCCTCCGATGTGCTCTTGAGCAGCTTGCTTATTTGTCATTAATCCTTTAGAAGTAGAAACGATACCGATTCCATATCCATTAATAATTCTAGGTAAATCTTCTGCACCAGAATATTTTCTTAAACCTGGTCTAGAAATTCTTCCTAATTTTTTGATAACTGGATCTTTAGTACCAGGCTTATATTTAAGCGCTATTTTGATAGTACCTTGAATTCCTTCGTCATCCGCAAATTTATATTTAAGAATATAACCTTGGTCATAAAGAATTTCAGTAATACCTCTTTTCATCTTAGATGAAGGTATTTCTACAATTCTATGCCCAGCTTGCTGTGCATTTCTTATTCTCGTTAAATAATCTGCTATTGGATCAGTATTTGCCATTTTCTACAGCGTTAATTTTTGTTATTTGATAATTACCAGCTGGCTTTTGTAACTCCAGGGATTAATCCTTCATTAGCCATTTTTCTAAAAGTTACCCTGTTGATTTTGAATTTTCTCATATAACCTTTAGGTCTTCCAGTAAGCTGACATCTATTGTGCAATCTTACAGCACTAGAATTCTTAGGAAGCTTATCTAACTCGTCCCATCTTCCTTCTTCCTTCAACTGCTTTCTAAGTTTAGCGTACTTATCAACTAACTTCTGTCTTTTAACTTCTCTGGCGATTAATGATTTCCTAGCCATGCTTTATTAATTATTTTGATTTTTGAAAGGTAGTCCCATGTGTTTCAGTAATGCTAAAGCTTCAGCATCTGTTTCAGCAGTTGTCACAAAAGTGATGTCCATACCGGTAATGTTATTAACCTTATCAATATTTATTTCTGGAAAAATTATTTGTTCAGTAATACCCATTGAGTAATTTCCTCTTCCGTCGAAACTCTTATCAGAAATTCCTCGAAAATCTCTTACTCGTGGTAAAGCAACTGTTACAAATCTCTCAAGAAACTCATACATTCTTTCCTTTCTTAATGTAACTTTAGCACCGATCACCATTTCTTCTCTCAACTTAAAGTTAGAGACAGATTTTTTAGCTTTCACAGGGACAGCTTTTTGACCAGTAATATTTGTCATTTCTTCTAATGCATTCTCTGCTAGTTTTTTATCCTGTGTAGCACCACCGACACCTTGATTCAAGGCAATTTTAGTGATTTTAGGAACTTGCATAATGCTTTTATAACCAAATTCTTCCATTAATTTAGGAACAACTTCTTCGTTATAGTATTTTTTTAATCTAGGTACGTAACTCATTATTTAATAATTTCACCTGATTTTTTCGAATATCTTACCAATTTACCATCTACTTCTTTTCTTCCAATTCTTGTAGCTTTTCCAGATTTAGGATCTACTAATGCAAGGTTAGAAATATGTAAAGGAGCAGGAATTTCATTAATTCCCCCAGGATTATCCTGAGAAGGCTTAGTATGTTTTTTTACAATGTTAACTCCGTCAACAACAGCTCTGTAATCAGAAGGAAATACTTCTAGTACACTACCTGTTTTTCCTTTAGAAGCACCAGAAAGAACAATAACTTTGTCACCTTTCTTTATGTGGATCTTAGGAGTAAACCTATTTGATTTTGAATTTGCCATAATACTTATTTATATAACTTCAGGAGCTAATGAAACAATTCTCATATAGTCGCTATCTCTTAATTCTCTTGCAACAGGCCCGAAGATCCTAGTTCCTCTTGGTTCATCATTTGGTGTTAAAAGAACAACTGCATTATCATCGAAACGAATGTATGAACCATCCTTTCTTCTAATTTCTTTTTTTGTTCTTACAACAACTGCAGTAGAAACTGTACCTTTTTTAACTCCACTTGGAGAAGCTTCTTTCACGGTAACAACTATTTTGTCACCTATTGAAGCGTATCTTCTTTTAGAACCACCTAAAACTTTGATACATAGTACTTCTTTTGCTCCACTATTATCTGCGACTTTTAGTCTACTTTCCTGTTGAATCATTGCTGACTATTTATAACGCTCTTTAAATAATTTATTTAGCTCTATCTAGAATTTCAATTAACCTCCATCTTTTGCTTTTACTAAGCGGTCGAGTTTCAGTAATTTTTACTAGATCACCAATATTACATTCATTCTTCTCATCATGAGCCATGAACTTCTTGGATTTTTTTACAAATTTCCCATAAATTGGGTGCTGTAATTTTCTTTCTACAGAGACAGTAATGGATTTATCCATTTTATTGCTGGTTACAACTCCAACTCTCTGTTTCCTGATTTTTCTTTCTTCAGTCATTTTATAAATATTCTAACAGCTTATATTATTTTCTTCTAGCAACGATTTTAGATCTTTTCGCCTTCTGATCATCTGACAAGTTAGCCAATTCTCTTCTTCTCGATTCTGTTTTAAGTCTAGATATATCCTTTCTTATTTCTTTAAGAACCATAGGATTATCCAATCCTTTTATTGCATGATCGAATTTCAGGTTCTTATACTGTCCTTCAGTAGTGGTAATTTCATTTGCTAAATCAGCATCTGATAATTCCTGTAATTCTAAATATTTCTTAGTTGCCATTGAAAAATCTGTTTAAATTTTACTCTTGATAATCTCTTCTAACAATAGTTTTTGTCTTCACTGGTAATTTCTGAGCTGCAAGACGTAAAGCCTCTGTTGCTACTTTCAATGGAATACCATCCATTTCAAATAAAATTCTACCAGGTTTAACTACTGCAACATAGTGATCTAATGCACCCTTACCTTTACCCATCCTTACCTCTTGAGGCTTAGCAGTTATCGGTTTATCCGGAAAGATTCTAATCCACACTGTTCCCTCTCTCTTCATATACCTTGTCATCGCAATACGAGCAGCTTCTATCTGTCTGTTTGTAATGAACGCAGGTTCTAATGTTTTAAGCGCAAAACTTCCGAAGTCAATTGTACTTCCTTTATAAGCAAGTCCTCTATTCCTTCCCTTTTGCTGCTTTCTGTATTTCGTTCTTTTCGGTTGTAACATTTCAATTTATGTTTGAACGTATATTAATTTTATATCACTAAATGTACTTTTCTCCAAAAGCGGTGCAAAAGTACAACTTTAATTTTAATTACCTGTTATTTCTACCTCTTCTTTTTCCTCCTGATTTCTTCTTGTCAACTCCCACATTAGGCGAAAGATCTCTTTTTCCAAGAACCTCTCCTTTACAAATCCACACTTTGATACCAATTTTCCCGTATACTGTAAGTGCTTCATTCAGTGAGTAGTCGATATCAGCTCTAAAAGTATGCAATGGAGTTCTTCCATCTTTATACTCTTCAGATCTTGCCATCTCAGCTCCGTTCAATCTACCAGAAATCCTAACTTTGATTCCTTCTGCTCCAGCTCTCATAGTAGATTGAATAGCCATTTTAATAGCTCTTCTGTAATTAATTCTACCTTGAATTTGCTTAGCAATAGACTCAGCAACAATTGTTGCATCTAATTCAGGTTTTCTGATCTCGATAATATTGATCTGAACATCCTTACTTGTAAGATTCTTTAGCTCCTCTTTGATTCTATCAACTTCCGAACCACCTTTACCAATGATAATTCCTGGTCTAGAAGTGTGAATAGTAACCGTAATTCTCTTTAATGTTCTCTCGATAATAATTCTTGCAATTCCTCCTTTGTGAATTCTTGCATTCAAGTAAGTTCTAATTTTAAAATCTGAAATTAGATTATCTCCAAATGAATGTCCTCCATACCAATTAGAATCCCATCCTCTGATGATCCCTAATCTGTTGCCTATTGGATTTGTCTTTTGACCCATTTATTGCTTGATTTATTATTATTCTTGAGTTATTTCTGCAGCATCTAACGCTTCGATTGCAATTCTATTTTGCACTACTAACGTTACATGATTAGTTCTTTTTCTGATTCTATGAGCTCTTCCATGAGGAGCAGGTCTAAACCTTTTCAACATTGTTCCTTCATCTGAAAAGATAGTCTTCACGTACAGATCATATTCGTCCGCACTGTAAGTCATATCATTTTTATTCTCCCAGTTAGATATAGCTGATAACAATAGTTTCTCAACCCAAACTGCTGCTTCCTTTTTTGTATACTTCAGGATATTAAGGGCATCATCAACTGATTTGCCACGAATAAGATCTACAACCAATCTCATTTTTCGAGCTGACATCGGACAATTCCTCAATTTTGCAACTGCTTCCATTTTATCTTTATTTAAACTCTTAATCAATTATTATTTTCTATTTCCAGAATGTCCTCTAAAACTTCTGGTTGGAGAAAATTCACCTAGTTTATGACCTACCATATTTTCTGTAACGAAAACAGGAATAAAGGTTTTCCCATTATGAACTGCAATCGTTTCACCTACCATGTCAGGAATAATCATTGATGATCTTGACCAGGTTTTAATTACTGTTTTTTTACTTGATTCCTTTGCTTTGGTTAATTTATCCAAAAGCTTGTGAAAAACGTATGGACCTTTTTTTAATGAACGAGCCATGCTAGATTAATTTTTTTTCTTTCTTTTTGTAATAATAAGCTTAGATGAAGCTTTTTTAGGATTTCTAGTTTTCTGACCTTTAGCCATAATACCAGTTCTAGAACGTGGGTGACCTCCAGAAGATTTACCTTCTCCACCTCCCATAGGGTGATCCACTGGATTCATCGCTACACCTCTAACTCTAGGTCTTCTACCTAACCATCTCTTTCTACCAGCTTTTCCTAATACCTGTAAACTATGATCAGGATTCGAAGTTGTTCCGATAGTTGCTTTACATGTAATTAGAATTCTTCTAACTTCACCAGAAGGTAACTTCACAGAAGCATATTTTCCTTCTCTCCCCATCAACACACCGTAAGTCCCAGCAGATCTTGCTAAAGCAGCACCTCTACCTGGAGTTAATTCGATTGCATGAATGGTAGAACCTAAAGGAATTTTATCTAAGTACATAGAATTTCCAACATCAGGAGTTGCATCTACACCAGACATAATCTTATCACCAACTTCTAATTTGTTAGGCGCTACGATATATCTTTTTTCACCATCAGCATAAACAATAAGTGCTATAAATGCAGTTCTATTCGGATCATACTCTATAGATTTAACTTTACCAGGAATTCCTTCCTTGTCTCTTTTAAAATCTATAATTCTATATTTTCTCTTGTGTCCTCCACCCATCTGTCTCATTGTCATCTTACCATCGTGGTTTCTACCACCTGATTTCGACAATTTAGCAGTCAAGCTCTTTTCAGGATTATTCTCAGATACTCCGCTATAATCTAAACCGACTCTGAATCTTGTTCCTGGTGTTACTGGACTATACTTCTTTACTGGCATTGTTAAATAATTTTATTCTAATGCTTAATTAAATATCACCGTAAAAATCAATTTCTTCACCTTCAGCAAGCGTTACGATCGCTTTTTTGTAAGAAGAAACTCTACCTTTAATCAAACCGCTCCTCGTATTTCTATTCTTAGCTTTTGCAGGCATAACCATCGTATTTACAGAAGCTACATTTACACTATAAAGCTCCTCGATCGCTTTCCGAACTTCAATTTTATTAGCTTTTTGATTAACAATAAAACTATATTGATTCGAAACATCCGAAAGCATTTCTGCTTTTTCCGAGATGATTGGTTTTATTAAAATATTCTTTGACATTTTACTCTTTTTAAACTATTAAGCAAATGATGCTTGCATTTTTTCAATTGCACTTTCAGATAAAATGATTGATTGCGCATTCAAAATCTGAAAAGTATTTAAATCTTTTGCATTTACAACAGAAGCTTTCTTTATGTTTCTGCTAGATAAAAGCAAATTGTTATCATAATCATTTAGGATCAAAAGTGACTTCTTATCAGCTGAACTTAACTTATTAAGAACACCTACGTAGTTACTTGTCTTTGGATTATCAAAAGTAAAATCCTCAACTACTATGATACTACCTGCACTTGCTTTAGTAGATAAAGCTGAAGCTTTCGCTAATTGCTTTACTTTCTTATTAAGTTTCAGGTTATAATTTCTATCAGCTCTAGGACCAAACATTCTCCCTCCTCCTCTGAAAAGACCACTTTTTATTGAACCTGCTCTTGCAGTACCTGTTCCCTTCTGTCTTTTAATCTTTCTTGTAGATCCAGTGATTTCACCTTTCTCTTTTGCTTTGTGCGTTCCTTGTCTTTGAGCTGCATGATAAGCTTTAACTGCAAGATAAACGGCATGATTATTCGGTTCAATTCCGAAAATTTCATCTGGAAGATCTACAGATCTCCCTGTAGCTTTACCTTCTATATTAAGAACATCAATCTTCATTGCAATTATTTTTCTATAACAAGGTATGCTCCTTTATGACCAGGAACTGCACCTTTAATAACTAATAAATTCTGCTCAGGAAATAACTTAACTACTTCCAAATTCGCAATTTTAATTCTTTTACCACCCATTCTACCGGCCATTTTCATTCCTTTGAAAACTTTAGCAGGATAAGAAGCTGCTCCAATCGATCCTGGTGCTCTAAGTCTGTTGTGCTGACCGTGAGTTTTATCACCTACACCTCGGAAGTTGTGTCTTTTAACAACACCTTGAAAACCCTTACCCTTAGTAATACCAACAGCGCTAACTTTGTCTCCTACAGCGAAAACCTCATCAATACTAATAGTATCACCCAAAGCCTTATCAAATGTAGCGTCTCTTAACTCAACCACCTTCCTCTTAGGAGTAGTGTTTGCTTTTGAGAAATGCCCAATCAATTGATTTGAGGTATTCTTTTCTTTAGCTTCACCCGCTCCTATTTGAAGAGCGTTATATCCATCTGTATCTTCAGATTTAACCTGAGTTACAACATTAGGTGTTACTTCTATAACCGTACAAGCAACATTTTTCCCTTCTGCAGAGAAGATGCTGGTCATACCGACCTTTTTACCTATGATACCGTCCACGATATACTATTTTATTATGACCAAAAAGCATACAAAGTCTATCACTAAACTTTGAACATATTTTTGAAAATTATTTGAAAATTATGTCAACTTAACCTGAATATCTACTCCGGATGGAAGCTCTAACTTTGATAGAGCATCTACGGTTTTCTGCGTCGGAGTATAAATCTCGATTAATCTTTTGTGGGTACGCAATTGGAACTGCTCACGAGATTTCTTATTGACATGCGGGGAACGCAATACCGTAAATATTTCTTTCTCTGTTGGCAGCGGAATCGGACCCGTAATGACAGCACCACTATTTCGGACTGTCTTCACGATTTTCTCCGTTGATTTATCAACCAAGTTATGGTCATACGAACGAAGTTTAATCCTGATTTTTTGATTCATTACCTAGTAATTATATTATTATTTTAAAAAGTGGCACAAAGATAGTAATTTATCTGAATGCCACAATATTTTCTTAAACTTTTACTTCACCTTTTGATTCAGCGATCACAACTTCTGCAACACTCTTCGGTGCAGCAGCATAATGTGAGAATTCCATCGAGCTACTTGCTCTTCCTGATGTTATCGTTCTCAGCTGAGTTACATATCCAAACATTTCAGATAAAGGCACGTCTGCAGACACTTGTACTGCTCCTCCAGACTTTTGTTCTTGTCCTTTAGGTAATCCTCTTCTTCTGTTAAGGTCACCAATTACAGACCCTGTATACTCTTCTGGAGTAGTGATCTCTAATTTCATGATTGGCTCAAGAAGAACCGGCTTAGTTTTAGCAGCAGCTGCTCTAAAACCTTCCTTAGCACAAAGTTCAAATGCAATAGGCTTACTATCCACTGCGTGAGTAGAACCATCATACACAGTAACTTTCATACTATCAATACCATATCCTGCTACAATTCCATTATCCATCATGGCTGTAAAACCTTTAACGATAGATGGGAAGAATTCTTTCGGAATCTTACCTCCTACTATCTTATTGATAAATTGTAACTTCTCTTTTCCGCTCTTGAAATCATCAGACTCTAAAAACTCTTCATCTGCTGGTCCTAATTCAAATTGCATATCTGCAAATAAACCTGATCCACCTGATTGTTTCTTAAGACGTTCTCTGTGATCTACAGTAATAGTTAACGCCTCTTTGTAGTTAACTTGAGGAGCACCTTGGTTACATTCTACACCAAACTCTCTTCTCAACCTATCAACAATAATCTCAAGGTGTAACTCTCCCATACCGCTAATCACTGTTTGATTAGTATCAGGATCAAATCGAACTTTGAATGTTGGATCCTCTTCAGCAAGTTTTGCTAAAGCCATTCCCAATTTATCCATGTCTTTCTGACTCTTCGGTTCTACTGCTACTCCGATTACTGGATCTGGAAACTTCATACTTTCTAGTACAATAGGACTTCCTTCAGCACACAAAGTATCACCAGTTCTAAGATCTTTAAATCCTACACCTGCTGCAATATCTCCCGCTTCTACCCTATCAATAGGATTTTGCTTATTAGAGTGCATTTGATATAATCTAGAAATTCTTTCTTTCTTTCCAGATCTTGAATTATATATATATGACCCAGCATCTAATGCGCCAGAATATACTCTAAAGAATGCAAGACGACCAACAAAAGGGTCAGTTGCAATTTTAAATGCTAAAGCTGTAAATGGCTCATCAACAGAAGGTCTTCTTACGATAGGCTCTTCAGTATCTGGGTGCATTCCTGTTACTGCATCTACATCTAAAGGAGAAGGTAAGAATGCACAAACTGCATCTAGAACCGCTTGAACTCCTTTATTTTTGAATGCAGAACCACACATCATTGGAACAAACTTGTTATCCAATACTGCACCACGAACGGCATTAATCATTTCTTGCTCAGTAATCGAATCCTGATCTTCAAAGAACTTTTCCATAAGTCCTTCATCATATTCAGCAACTGCTTCTAATAATTTCTCTCTCCACTCTAATACGGTATCTTTAAGATCTTCCGGAATAGGAATTTCTTCATAAGTCATACCCATGTCACTATCATTCCAAACAATTGCTTTGTTTGTAATCAAGTCAACAACTCCTTTAAACGTTTCTTCAGCTCCTATTGGAACTTGTAAAGGAATAGCTTCTGATCCTAATTTCTCTTTAACGTCGTTTACAACAGAAAAGAAATTTGCTCCAGAACGGTCCATTTTATTTACGAATCCAATTCTAGGAACTTTATAATTATCAGCTAATCTCCAGTTTGTCTCAGATTGAGGCTCAACACCAGAAACTGCGCAGAATAAAAACACAAGTCCATCTAAAACTCTTAAAGATCTATTTACTTCAACAGTGAAATCTACGTGACCCGGAGTATCAATGATATTCATCGGATAGTCCTGGCCTTTCCAGTTCCAATTCGTTTTAGTTGCAGCAGAAGTAATTGTAATACCTCTTTCTTGCTCTTGTTCCATCCAATCCATAGTTGCGGCACCATCATGCACCTCACCTATCTTGTGGCTCATTCCTGTATAATATAGAACTCTCTCAGTAGTAGTGGTTTTTCCTGCATCAATGTGTGCAGCGATACCAATATTTCTAGTGAATTTTAGATCCTTTGACATTTTATTTTTTTTATTATACTCTAAAGTGTGCGAACGCCCTGTTTGACTCGGCCATTCTATGTGTATCTTCTTTTCTCTTCACAGCAGCGCCCTCGCCTTTACTTGCAGCCATTAATTCATTAGCTAGCTTGTCAGCAATTCCTTTACCGTTTCTTTCTCTTGAAAATCTAATCAACCATTTCATTCCAATCGAAGTTTTTCTCTTAGCAGGAATTTCCGTAGGAATCTGGAAAGTCGCCCCTCCTATTCTTCTACTTCTTACTTCTACTTGAGGAGTAGCATTTACTAATGCTTTCGCCCAAACTTCATGTGGATCTTCACCTGTTTTTTCAGCAATTAAGTCCATTGCTTCATAAAAAACACCTATTGCAACATTCTTTTTACCGGACAACATCAAGTTATTAATAAACTTAGTCACCTCCTGATCTCCAAATCGTGGATCTGGAGCTATTACCCTTAGTTTCGGTCTTCTTTTTCTCATGAAAGATTATTTTTTAGGTCTTTTTGTTCCGTATTTACTTCTACTTTGAAGCCTTCCATTTACACCTGCTGTATCTAATGCTCCACGCACAATTCTATATCGAACCCCTGGGAGATCTTTTACCCTTCCACCTTGTATCAAAACAATACTGTGCTCTTGCAAATTGTGGCCCTCTCCTGGTATGTAAGAAATCACCTCAATTCCGTTAGTTAATCTAACCTTAGCAACTTTTCTTAGTGCAGAGTTAGGTTTCTTAGGCGTAGTTGTATAAACTCTAGTACACACTCCTCTTTTCTGAGGGCATCTATCCAAAGCTCTTGATTTACTTTTCGTAACAACCTTTTTTCTACCCTTTCTTACCAGTTGATTAATAGTAGGCATATATTTAAAACATTTTATTTATGTTAAATCTTTGTAAAACCCTTTGAAAATAAGGTCTTTCGACCCAACTTGAGACACCTATCCTCAAAAGCGAATGCAAATGTACGACTTATTTTCTGTTAAACCAAAAAGGTTTTTCACATTTTCATCAAATCCGTCCAGCAAATTCACACAAAACACCTCTGTGCTTACAATTAAGGACATTAAAATGCCTAATTTTAATATTTATGGGAAGTAATAATGTATTATGCGGAATTTAATTTTGAAAATAAAAATCTATGAAGCCAATCATTCCTACTAAAAAATGCAAAATTACTCTAAATAAAAACTTCAATTATCCGCAACACGGTTTAAATACAAATACATTAGACATTGAAAATTTATCTATATCAAAAAAATCTATATATCTACAATCGGATATAATCCATTCCTAAGACCCAGTAAATTTTGAAGAAAAGATTAGTTCGTATTATATACTATATGAAAAACCAAATCAGGATAACAATACCATTAAATATCATTTCGAAAGAAGATCTAATTTGCTCATTGTGCTCATGGCTTTTTCGCAACTTCTGCGTAGCTCTATAAATCAGATTCCGCACAACCTGCCTATTCATTCCTAGTATCTTCGCAATCTCTACCGATTTCATCCCTTTATAATACTTCAGATAAATTAACTCCCTCTCTTTCGGTCCTAACTCTGAAAGCATTGAATTACAAAACTGAACCAAAGACTTTTTTTCTCCAGCTGCCTGGATCTTATAATAATTGTTTTCAACAATCTGATCCAATTCAACTTTTACATCTTTTGCGGATTCTTTTTCCTGCTCTTTAAAGATGAAATTCCTGAAGCACTTTAATATATAAGCAAGTGTATGATCTTTATTAAGGAAAGGTTCTGGAGAGGAATAAACATTTAATAAAAAACTTTGGATATAATCTTCTAAGTTATGCTCTGGACTTTCGAAATGTGCTCCATATACACGCAGCTCATTGAACATAATTTTGTAAAATTGTTCAAATGCAGCAGCCTGCCCTTTGCTGTGATCTAGCAAAAGTTTCCCTAAAGATGATATTTCTAATTTATTGTCCAACGCCCAATTATATTCGTGTTCAACGTCAAATTATACATCTAATCCTGAGAGAAATACTCAAGACTTGCTATTTAACTTGGGATAAAAGTAACAAATTGATTTTAAGTTTCAAGAAAGTATTCCCGATCATTTAAATAAAATTTAGAATGGTTTTAAAAGAAATTGAAAAAAAATAAAATTCTTAGGTTACAGTTTCACATACATTATACTGTAGAACTTGAAACCAGCAAAAGTAAATAGTTTAACACCACCTAAACACATCATTATTATACAACTAACAAACTAAACAAATTGAAAAACCTAGCAATTCACAATTTTAAACTAAAGGATTTTCTGAGCAATTCTGATTTCAAAGATTTTGTTCTAACTAATAAAAATCCTCAGTTCTGGGAGAATTACATCTCATCGAATCCAGAAAATCTTGACGTTCTCTATAATGCCCGAGAAATCATCGCTGAAATGAATTCTATATATGGTGACTTAGAAAAATCTGATCAAGAGGTAGATCAAAACTGGGATGAATTTAAATTAAAGACTAAAGCTACTCCCATAAAACAACTGCATCGACCTACGAAGAGGTTTCGATTATATAATATCGCTAAAGTCAGTGCTTGCGTTATTATCCTTGCAGCATTTATTACGATTTCTTACCAATTATACACCAATGTAGAGCAAGAAGAAATATCTAATTCCGTAGAATACTATACCGCTTCTGCTGAAATAAAGAATATCACCTTACCTGATTCCACATTGGTCGTACTGAACGGGAATTCTAAATTATTAGTTCATGCAGGGTTTTCTGCAACTCAACAAAGAATTGTAGAGTTAGAAGGTCAAGGCTACTTCGAAGTAACGAAAGCAATAAATACTGATAATCAATTTATTATCAAAACAAATAATTCTAAGGTCACCGTACTTGGAACTAAGTTCGATCTTATTAATACTGCTTCTGGCCTAGAACTATCGCTAGATGAAGGCCATGTAAATCTTGAATATGGCCAAGAAGGTCTAGATAGTAAAAATGTCAACATCCTTCCTGGAGAAGCTGTAAAAATTGATCCTTCTGGTAATATGACACATCAAACAATGAAAAATACTCGGATTAATTCAAGCTGGAAAACTGGATTTTTCGAATACGAATCTCAGCCTTTAAGTAAAATATTCTCTGATGTAGAGCGTCAGTTTAATATAAATTTTGAAAATAAATCGCAGGCTTTACTAGACAAGAAAATAAATGGAGTTATCCCAACATCAAATCTTGAAGAAGCCTTAATCGTACTTGAAATACTAATAGATAAAAAACTTAAATATAAAAATGAATCAACAATCACTATCCAATAAACTCAATATGAAAAATTATTTATTATGATAAAACTTCACATTAAAAGTCGAAGGCTATTATGTCTTTCGCTCAGTTTTTTACTGACTTTTTCGCTCTTAACAGCAAATTCGTCTCTAGACGCTAAGCAAACGCAAGAGACTCAAGTAATTTTGGTTAAAGGACAACCCATGAATAAAGTTGTTAAGCAACTTGAAAATGAGTTTAATATCAGGTTTACTTATGAATCAGCTTTACTTAAGGGAAGGAACCTTAAGAAAGAAATGACAGTAACTGATGCAAATCTAGATATCGCCATTAATGAGATATTCGTAGATAAAAACACATCACTTCGAAAAGTAAGTCAGAAGTTATATGTGATCTCGAAAAATCATTCTGTAGAGAAAATGTCCGAAGTAATTACTGAAGAAAAAACAGTAATCGCGGCTGTCAAACTTGACATAACTGGTAAGGTTTATGACGAAGAAAACATTCCTTTAATTGGTGTAAATGTCTATGAAAAGGGTGTTCCATCGAATGGTGTTACCACAGATCTTGATGGCACTTACGCTATATCTGTAGAAAACGAGGCTGCTATCTTAGTCTTCTCTTACTTGGGTTACCAAACAAAGGAGATGTCTGTAGGAACTCAGAGTATCCTGGACATACAAATGGAAACAAGTTCTTCTGTATTACAAGAAGTAGTTGTAACTGCCATGGGTATAGAAAAGGATGAAAAATTACTTACATCTAATGTTCAGGCGATCCAAGCACAAGATATTGTAAGAGGTGGTCGTGAAGATATTATTGGTGCTTTAGAAGGTAAAGTTTCTGGAGTTCAGATTTCATCTACTTCAGGTGCACCAGGTGCGTCTACTGAAATTATATTAAGAGGTGCAACATCTGTAGATGGAAATAATCAACCTTTATTTGTAGTAGATGGAATTGCGATATCTAATGCGAGTGCTTCTGGAACAATGAACAGAGCATCTGATATTAATCCGAATGATGTGGAATCTATTTCCGTACTGAAAGGTGCTTCTGCAGCTGCTCTTTACGGGATCGATGCTGCCAATGGTGCCATTATAATCACAACAAAAAGTGGTTCTAAAGGTAAAGTTAAGGTAGGATTTAATAGTTACTACGGTTTATCTGAAGTTACAAATCTTCATGAACAACAGAATCACTTTACAACAGGTTATAGTGGAACATTTAATGAAGCAACATTTTCTCACTGGGGACCTCAGTACAGAAAAAGTGATGAAATTTATAATAACGTAGAAGACTTTTTCCAAACAGGAAGTACTTTTAAAGCTGACTTAAACTTAAGTGGTGGAACAGACGCTTTAACATACTATATGTCTGGATCTAATTTGACAGATATAGGTATCGTGCCTAATACAGATTACACGAAAAGATCTGTTCTTATCAAATTAGGTTCTGAGTTATCGGATAAATTTAAAATTGAAACAACTATTAATAGCATCTACACGAATAACAACTACGGTATAGTAGGTGCTTCTGGTGGTTGGTTATCTACAGTGTACGGCTGGCCAAGATGGGACAATATGTCAGAATATCTTAATCCAGATGGTTCTGAAAGAAATCTATATACACCGATTTCAGGTGACCTATCTACTGTTCCAGATAATCCTTGGTGGACAGCATACAATAAGGTAAGGAATGATGAAATGAACAGAGTTCTAGGAAATATTCATTTAACTTATGATGTAACAAACTGGTTCAAGTTAGATTATAGAGTGGGTAGAGATTTCTACAACCAACACTATAAATCAGTTAGTCAGTGGGGTTCATCAGGATCTGCGTATGAAGGTGCAATTACAGAATTCGACAGAAATAGTGTAAAATGGACATCTACCTTATTAGGGATCATGGATTATTCATTTTATGACAACTTCAACTTAAACCTTGTCCTTGGTAATAATATACAATCTGACTTTGCAGAACAAACAATCGTAAGTGGTACGCAATTCAGAAACCCTGATTTACATAGTATCAACAATTTAAAAGATATTCAGAATAGTCAGTATACAGGACGAAGAAGAGTAATAGGTGCTTTCGCAGATGTGAAACTTGACTATATGAGAACGTTAATTCTTGGATTAACCATTAGAAATGACTGGTCTTCTACATTACCGGAGGCGAACAGATCTTTCTTCTATCCATCATATAGTGCTGGATTCATCTTCTCTGAATTACTACCTACTACTGCTCAGAAATACTTATCTTTTGGTAAACTAAGAGCTTCTTACTCTGAAGTTGGTAAAGATGCACCTCCACACAAACTAACACAGGTATTAGAACAATACCTAGGTCCAGATGGTGGATGGAAAAATGGAGCATTTGCTGGAAACCCAGCGCTTAGACCAGAGATAACTAAAGAGTTAGAAGTTGGAGTAGACTTAAGATTCTTCCAGGGACGAATCGGGTTAGATGCAACTTACTACAGTAGAGAAAGTAATGATCAGATCATTACGCCTAGAGTAACTCCAGTTACAGGAGCAATACTACAAACGGTAAATAGTGGTTCTGTAGAAAATAAGGGAATGGAATTTTCATTAAATCTTATTCCGATTGAAAAAGAAGCATTCTCATGGAAAATCTCGATGAACGCATTTGGAAACAGATCTAAGCTTACTAAGTTGTTTGGTGATTTAGTTGAATTTCCAGTAACATATGGTCAAGTTTCTTCTATTGCAATTGCTAGTTCTAGATTAGGTGAGCCTTTATTTAGTATCATCGGAACAGACTACATGAGAACAGACGATGGGCAAGTTATCATAGATGATGAAGGTTACCCTATCGTAGATTCAGAGAAAAAATACATTGGTAACAGAGAACCTAATGTATGGTACGGCTTAGTGAATACATTTACTATCGGACGTGATTTCGAATTCTCTTTCCAATTAGATGGTGCTTTAGGAGCAGATATCCTAAATGCAACAGGTGCTGGTTTAGTACAAAGAGGACTACATACCATGACGGAAGATTACAGAAGAAGTGAATTCATTTTTGATGGTGTAGTAGAAGGAGAAAATGGTGCTTATACACAAAATACAACTCCAGTTCTTCTAGATAGAAACTTCTTTACAGGTACATATGGTGTTGTTGGAAGTAATTTCGTAGAAACTGTAGACTGGTTAAGACTTCGAAATGTAGAGTTATCATACTACCTACCTACTGAATTGTTACAAAAAGTAAACATTAGTGAATTAGCTTTCAATCTTAATTTGTCTAATCTAGCTCTATTTTCTAATTATTCTGGTGGAGATCCTCAAGTTAACAATGCTGGACCTAACGGTGGTGGAGCAAGTGGTGCTGGTACAATGGGAGTAGATTACTACCAAGTACCTGCAAGAAGAGGAGTTTCATTAGGTGTAAATATTAAATTTTAAAACATGAAAAAATTAAATTTATTAGCGATCCTATTCGCAATGATATCAATAATATCATGTGATAATTTCTTAGATATCAATGAATCAGTTGATACTCCAGAAACAACGTCCCCAAATTATCTGCTACCTGCAATTCAGGGAAACATGGCAGCAACACACTATGAACAAGGAGAGACGATATCGTACTTTACACAATATGTAACTACGATTTCTGGAGGATCTACTCAGAAAGATAGATGGGATTATCGTAATACACTTCGAGTTGGTCTTTGGAGAAAGAACTATTTTGATGTTGCAGGAAATGCAGATAAAATGGTTCAAATAGCTGAAGAAGAGGAGTCGAACAATTATGCTGGAGTAGGATTAACCATGAAAGCATTTTCATTTTTGACTACTACAGACATTTTCGGAGATATGCCAGTAGATGATGCATTTTCTGGAATTTACAATCCTTCCTATGATCCACAAGAAATGGTCTATTCAGAGATAGGAAAGTGGTTAGATCAGGCGTTAGTTCATCTTGAAAAGTCAGACGAGACAGATAGAATATTGAATGCTTCTAGTGACCGAATTTATCAAGGAGATTTAAACGCTTGGGTAAGTTTTATTCATGGCATAAAAGCTAGAATGACCTTACATACTGCTAATTTCCAAAATTCATATGATGTCGTATTATCAGAAATAGACCTTGCTTATGAGAACTGGGAAGATCCTACTTATTTATATCCAGAAGATCCTGTTAATGATTGGGAGAGAAATATGTGGGGACCTGCTAAAGCTAGACCACAGTGGGATTTTGTAACGAACTCTTTAAGTTCAAGTGTTTCAACTGATCTTTTCATGAATGCTATGAAATTAGGAGGAGATCTTGATCCAAGATTGACAAAATTAACATCACCCGGAACAAATGGTGAGTACTTCTCTATTCCAGCAAGCAGCGGGCTTAGCGGTTTATCACAGAATGATTTCGCTAACCTGTATGATGGCTATTGGACTAGAGATGATTCACCTATCATCTGGATGACTCAAGAAGAGCTAAACTTTATCGAAGCTGAAGCAGCATTTTACACAAACGATAAAGACAGAGCTTATAATGCATATATAGAAGGTATCAAAAACAACTTTTATAGACTAGAAGTTACTTTAGATACAATAGATCTATATCTGAATTCTGACGCAGTTGCTAAATCTGCAGATGACCTTACCATTTCAGACATTATGATGCAGAAGTTTATTGCCTTGTACTTACAACCTGAAACATGGGTAGATATGAGAAGGTATAAGTACAATCCTGATGTATATGAATCATTATCATATCCTGAAAATGCCTTAGAAATATACAATGGCGAATACATTCAGCGATTACCATATGATCCACAGACAGAATACATTTATAATCCGAACGAGATCGAACGTCTAAATGCAAAAGACCCAATGTGGCTTGTAAATAAAGTTTGGTGGGCTGCAAATTCAACCTTGTAAAAAATAAAAAAAATGAAAAAATTTATAATACTTAGCATTCTTGGAATTATGGCGATGAGCTGTGAAAAGACAGATGTCTTAGGAGAACAAGGAGAGCTAACCGGAAATGATTATCCTTTTTTAACATTATCAAGTATTCCAGATAGTAGACCAGCTGATACCGTAACGATATCTTCTATTTTCTGGGCTGTCAATGATGACATTTCGAAATTATCAGTTACACAATCAGGTTTCAAAGCAACGACCTTTGATCTAGATTGGTCTCTTGATTATAAAATTGATACGTTAGACAAAACCGCAACATTTTCTTACGGAGAAGTACTTGATACCTTATTCTATCCTGATATGGAGTTACTACTTGTAGAGAATAATGGCATTACGCTGGACACTTTTTATAGAACTGAAGAAAATGCATACGTAGTTAGAAAGCCATACATTATTTCTGATGAATATACAGTAAGAGATCTGGAAGATGGTGAAGCAATCGATGGACTATCGGACGATATGATCAGTAGAGCTGTAGCAGACTTAAAGGCTTCTATAGATGCTTATCAATTTATCGCATTAAATCCAACTATAGATAGTGCTTATTTTGAAAAAGATGGAGATGGCAAATTAACTGGTGCGATAAACTCTGACGGTCAGAGTGCACTAGAAGCATTTTTAACGATAGATGTTTTAAAATCATTTTTATCGAAAGCTGAATTAATAGATGAATCAACCCTAACAATAAAATCTGTTGTAACGAATCAAGATGGAATTGAAGTGGAAGATGAATCAACTTTTGACATTTTAAACTAATCAAAATGAAGTACACTAAAAATAATATATTCAATCTTTTTGCTTTGGTTATCCTGATGACGGTTGTCATTATTAGCTGTAGCAAAGAAGAAAATGACTTAACATTCGGTTCGCCTACTACATTTTTCAAGATCGGAAATGAAGATACACTTACAGCTCCGTCTGTAGTTTACTTTAATAATGCATCTAAAAATGTAGATTCATACCAGTGGTCATTTCCTAACGGAAAACTAATCGAAAATAACCAAGTTACAGATCAAGAAGAGTTCATAGGAATAGAGCCAGATGGTGTTTACTATGGTGAACCGGGATCTTATTCTGCTACATTAACTACATCTGCTGATGGAACTGAAAATTCTCAGACCATTAATTTTACTGTTCTTAAGCCGCAGCCGAACATTACTTTCAATGTTCCAGCAATTAAATTTCAAGAGCCTGTAACTTTCTCTACTACGGTATATGCATACCCTGGAAAAGAGAATGATATTACGTACAACTGGGATTTTGGTGACGGGCAGACTTCTACACAGAAAGAGCCAACAGTAACCTTCGAAAAGCCAGGTGTATTTACAGTAACCTTGGTAGTAAATGATACTCAGGAAGAGTTAACAGTGACAAGAGAAATAGAGGTGAAAGGTGAGCTTGCGCCAACTTTATATTTTACGGATGCAGCAACAGACAAGTTGTGGACTAAGAAATTATTCGTAGTGGCGAACTCAGAACCAGAAGTTACTGATTTATCATTAGGCTTCCACCCACTTGGAGTTGCAATTCATGAGAATACAGTTGTAGTGACTGAAGCAGGAGCGAATCTGCAATATGCTGCTTGGGGAACACCTTCAGACGGAAGAATCATTAAGTCTAATTTGCAAGGACAGAACATGAAGGTCATTACGACTACTGATGAAGGTGGTAATGCATATGTAAGAGATCCTTTCTCTTGTGACGTTGATGAAGAAGGAAACCTTTACTGGTTGAATAGATTCGAAGGCATTAGAACATTACCTATTGTTTCTGAAAATGCAGAATATCCTGCTGTATCCATTGCACTTTTAGCTGCCGATATAGGAGAATCATCTACTTATGGATGGACAGATGGTGATGTGAAAATTATAGACGGCGACATCTGGTATAGCAAGCACGGGTCTGGAAAAGGGTTATACGTATATAACAAAGACGGATCTTATAAAACTAAGATAGATGGACTAGCAAGTATTAAAATCAGATCTTTCGATGTTGACCTTGAAAATCTTAAAATTTACTTCGCATTAAATATCGAAAGTGGTGGTTTTACTCCTGGATTATATGTTTCTGACATGAATGGAGAAAATATCACTTTAATAGATGAGTTATCTAACTTCTCCACTGAAGGTGGAGCTGCAGAAAGAACATATATCACCGACATGGTTATGGATACGCAGAATGGATACATCTACTACCCATTCAGAGATGCATCAGATATAGATGATAGCGGTTCTGTAATAGGAGATGGAAGCAGTTCAGGAATCAAGAGATATAAGTTAGATCAAAGCGAAGCACCAGAATTTTATATTCAAGGGTTTATTCCTTACGGAGTTGCTATAGATAAAGAAAACAGATAAAATAATTTAAGTTTTGAAGATAGTATTCATATTCTTTTTTGTGTCAATAATTAATGTGGTAAGCCATGCTCAAATTCCTGGAGAGGAATTTAGAGCATCGTGGCTTACTACAGTTTACAATATTGACTGGCCTTCTACTAAAAATGATGTAGAAGCTCAAAAGCAAGAATTTCAAGCGGTTGTAGAAAGAGCAGTTTCAACGAAGATGAATGCTATCTTACTTCAGATCAGACCGAATGCTGATGCATTATACCAGTCAGCATACGAGCCTTGGTCTGAATGGTTAACAGGTACAAGAGGAAAAGATCCTGGATATGATCCTTTAGCATATGCTATTTCAGAGGCTCATAAACACGGAATCGAATTGCATGCATGGTTAAATCCTTATCGATTCGAAATATCTGCCGGAGATTATGCTGGTCTCCCTGGAGATTATGCTAGCTCTAATCCAGAGTGGATCTTAGATGTAGGAGGAAAAACCTATTTCAATCCTGGATTGCCAGAGGTAACTGATTATATCAAGCATATCGTCGGGGATATCGTTGGCAAGTATGATTTAGATGGCATTTGCTTCGATGATTATTTCTATCCATCGGATATTATTCTTGAAGACCAAGAAGCTTTCACAACTCATGGAAATGGTTTATCCATTCGTGATTTCAGAAGAGCATCTGTAAATCAGATGATTGCTTCTGTTCATGATACGATCAAAACGATTAAACCATATTTAAGATTTGGAGTAAGCCCAGCAGGGATTTATTCTACAGATCCTTCAGCAGCTGCAGCACATAACACGACGTTGCCTGCTGGAATATCAGGTAGAGACAACTACAATGCTATTTACTGTGATCCACTTGCATGGATGGAAAGTGGAAGTGTCGATTATTTATCGCCTCAATTATATTGGCAGATAGGTGGTGGTCAAGACTTCCATACCCTGAATGATTGGTGGGAAGCAGAATGTAACAAGTATGATGTACAATTCTTCCCTTCGCTTGCAACATATCGATTAAGCAATTCGCAGCCACCTTCTAGTAGTGCTGATGGCTGGGAATTAAATGAGATTATAAATCAAATTCAATATCTACGTGCAAACACAAAAGATAATGGAATGATTTTCTTTTCAAATTCAAATTTAGAGGAAGTAGAGATGCTTGCAGAACTACTTTCCATACAAGTATTTAATAACTTATCTATCTGGCCGGAATTTGGTAATTCGCCTTCACCATCGAAACCAAGTGGTCTCAAATTAGATAGATTCGAATTAGATGCGACATCAAGTGTTTTCTGGACATCGGAGAAAGAGGACCGATATCTAATAGAAGGACTTGATGCTAATAATGAAACTACCATTAAGCGTGTTTCATATAGTCAAAATGTCAAACTACCATTTGATACAATAACTGAGCAATTCAAAATCAGCTCAATTAATCAATATGGCAAAATAAATGGAGAATTCAGCCCATTGACAATACCAACAGTTGAAAAACCTGAAATTGTTTCATTTGAGGGAGATGAAGTTTCCAGCTACCAAAAATTAACTTGGAAGTATGCTAAGAATTCATCAGGATATATCGTATCCATTTCTGAAGATGAGACTTTTTCTACAGATTTGTTTAATTCAGGATTAATTCAGGATACCTTTATTATAGTTGAGGATATAATGTTAGAAGGTAACCAAACTTATTTCTGGAGAGTTTTAGCATGTAATGGAAAAGGCTGTGAACCAAGTCAAATAGATGACTTTTTCACAGGCTTTCCTATTGCATCTAGAATTACCTCACCTATAGATGGAGAAATTCACGTTCCACTTCTTGCCGAAATACAGTGGGAAATGCTAGATGAAGCAACATCGTATGATGTCCAGATAGCTACAGATTCTATGTTTAATGCTATTTCACAAGAAGGAAGCATAAATGCTGCTGAACTACCATATGTATCGGATCAACTCAATAAATGGACGGATTACTATGTCAGAGTTCGTGGACTTAATGAGGCTGGGAAAGGTCAATGGTCAGACGGCTCAGGCTTTAAAACCACTACGGACATTCCTGATGCTCCTATGTTTGTTACACCGCAAGACATGGCAGAGTTTGGAGAAGATGAAGTTGAAATATCATGGACCAAATCTGATTTGGCTTCAGGATATAAGTTAAACATCGCAATGGACGAAGCATTTGAGCAAGTTGTGCTCGATTCTGCTTTTTCTCAGTACAAAAGAAATTACACATTTGATTTCCCTGATAAGGGAGCCTATTATGTAAGAGTATGTTCTGAATACGTGGGTGGATGTGGCGACTGGAGCAATACACTGCAGTTTTCTAGTATCACATCTTCTGTATTCAATTCATCATTTCCAGATTTGAAAATCTATCCAAATCCAGTTGACGACCATATTTTCATAAAGAACTTAATTGGTCACGTTGAAAATAGCGGATACTCGATTGCTATCATGAATACCATAGGCCAGAAGGTGATGGAAAAATCTATATCATCTGCACAAGACACGTTATTTATCAATGTGCATCATTTGAATAACGGAATTTATTTCCTTAGGTTAGTGGATCAGAATGGAAATATCAAAGCAATAGGTAAGTTTTCTAAGCTTTGATAAAACACTAATCAACTCATATTTGATAAATGTCAGAGATTATATACAGAAGTGCTCAAAGTGGAGATATAGAAGGAATTCACAATTTGGTTTTAGAGTTAGCTATTTTCGAAAAGGAGCCTGACGCTGTAACCGTCGATGTTGCATACTATAAAAAATGCTTTGAAGAAGGCACATTCCAGGCCATCGTTGCAGATAAAGACGGCAGTATTGTAGGGATGACATTATTCTACATGAGCTTTTCTACATGGAAAGGTAAAATGATGTATCTAGAAGACTTTGTAGTCCATCCAGATTATAGAAACATGGGTATCGGAAAAAAGTTATGGGATGCATGGATTCAAGAATCCAAAAATCAAGGCGCTAAAATGGTAAAATGGCAAGTACTGGACTGGAATACTAATGCAACTAGATTCTACGAAAGAGAAGGTGCAACCATCGAAAAACAATGGTGGAATGGCAAAATAATCTTCTAAGCCAGCTCCTTATAATTGTAATTGTACAACTTAAAAATAATTCCATCTTGCTTTGCTGTACACCATAAGGCATTACAATCATGTATTAATTCAAATGGCTTTTCAATATCGAAGTGCTCGCTTTCTGAGTAAAACTCTTCTTCGAATATTTTGCGACCATCTGGAAATCTTCTTTCGAATATGTATTTTCCATTTGGCTTAGATAGCTTGAACCAGCCACTCGCCCCTACTCCATCTAGCCAGTGATGGCTATCATCAAGATCCACTTTCTTAAATGTGGTAATATCATTTGGATCAGGTTTCAAAAACAAATGCTTGATAACAGACGTGAATTTAGAGCCCTCGTAATGTTCTAAATTTCCATCTAATACACTATATACCCTCTTTTGGTCTGTGCCATTAAATACGATCCCTAAAGGAGATGGTGTCACTTGGTTCCACAATTTCAATTTCGCTCTTCTTCTTTTAGAGCGAATTCCAGCCTTAAAGGTATCATAAACGAACCGTGCACAATTAGATGCATCTTTCTTAAATGGATCGTAAATAACTGATCCTTTTAAATTTATATCCTTAATAAAAGATTTCGCTTTATTATAATCGATATTATAACAGAATGAAGCATACATCTTACCTGCTCCGTGCGTTTTTTCTGGATGAGCTTCTAGATAGAGTAGAATTTCTTCCTCATTCTTTATCTTTCCATCAGCAGTAAATTCTGCTTTGATGTCAATTTTACATTCAGGATCTGTTAAAACTGTTCTCGTTCTTCCTTTACCAAATGGTGTGATATACCTTCCGAAATCCGCATATTCTATCTCTCCTGAATCTCCATGAACAATGGCTAATGCAGCATGTCCAGCGCAAACCATATCATTATTAATCATTCCTATCCATTCCAATGGTTTTTTATACCATGCAGGAATCATAGATACAAATTCCTCCGGAAATGCTAAGGCTATAAGTGCATCAGGCTTATTCATCTAATAGTCTCTATTTACTAATTGCTGTCCTAAATTTCTCAATTCTACCTTCCTTTCATCAGGAATAGATATAGAATCTAAATGGGCATATGACAAATCCAGGTAAGCGTCTCTTAACTGTCTCGCATACTCTTCGACAACTAAACTCTTAAAAAGTTTAATCACCTTATTAATTTTTTCGTTTTCGGTTAATGAAGTTTTATTAGAATAGATCTTTTTTATTTCCTCTTGCCCTTTTGAGTCAGAAAGTTCTATTGCTTTGAGGTAAAGATAAGTTTTTTTATTTTGAACGATATCACCACCTATCTTTTTTCCTACTTTTTCAAACGTTCCAAAGGTATCTAAGAGGTCATCCTGCAATTGAAACGCTATTCCAATATTCTTCCCAAAATTATAAATTTTTTGGCTTTCCTCAGCATTTGCTCCTCCGATTAATGCACCCATCTTTAACGCACCGGCTATTAAAACCCCAGTTTTCAGTACGATCATATTCAAATACTCATCTATCGTAACATCATCAGTCGTCTCAAAGTTCATATCCATTTGCTGACCTTCACACAATTGCGTAGCCAACTCACTAAATATTTTAAAAAGAGCAACTTGCAATTCAGGATCATCGTAATTTCCCAGTAATTTGTATGCCTGAATCAACATCGTGTCTCCAGCTAAAATCGCGATGTTCTGATTATATTTCTTATGAATCGTCATCTCGCCTCTACGCGTTTCTGCCTCATCCATTATATCATCATGAACCAATGTGAAATTATGGAATATTTCTAATGATAATGCCGCATCTAAAGCTTTCTCCGGTGATTCCCCATACATCTCACAAGCCATCATAACCAGAATCGGTCTAATTCTTTTCCCACCTAAATTCATGATATAATTCACTGGCTCATATAAATTCTCAGGTTTTCCAGTGAATGAATTCTGAAGTAAGTATTGGTTAAATTTTTCCTTTAGTTGTTCTGTTGTATGCATATATTCATTTATAATTCCAAAGATAGAAATACAATTCATTTGCAATTGTTCTCAGAAAAATCATTTATATTTCTAAAATGAAAAAATTAACGCTATTTATCCTGCTTATTCTGGCCAATTCATGTGCTGAATCTGAAAAAAAGACGAACTCAAATCCCGATCTGATTATTACAAATGCTAAAATCTGGACGGTAGACAAATCAAACCCTGAATCAGAAGCAATTGCAGTAAAGGACGGTCGAATTGTTGCGCTCGCTTCTACTATCGAAATATTAAAATTAAAAGGACCAGAAACCGATGAAATTGATGCAAAAGGTAATTTTCTAATGCCTGGCTTCATCGAAGGTCATGGTCATTTCTCAGGCTTGGGAAGTAGTTTGCAAAATTTAAACTTTCTGAAGTCGACTTCTTGGGATGAAATTGTGCAAATGGTAGGTGAAAAAGCTAAAACATTAGAAAAGGGAGAATGGGTAGAAGGACGTGGATGGCATCAAGAAAAATGGACAACTAAAGAAGATAATCTTGTGGATGGATACCCAAATCATCAAAAATTAAGTGAAGTCTCTCCTGATAATCCTGTGGTGCTTGTTCACGCAAGTGGACATGGACTATTTGCGAATAAAAAGGCCATGGAAATGGCAGGTATATCTAAAGAAACGACGGACCCTTCGGGTGGCAGAATCGTAAGAGATAAAGAAGGGAATGCAATAGGGATGTTTGAAGAAAGAGCGGCTGGAGCTATAGGTAAAATCTATAGAGAATATTTAGCCACTTTAGATAAAGATAAGCAAATACAGAAATGGCGCGAAGGAATTGAATTAGCAGAAGAAGAATGTTTAAGAAATGGAATTACATCATTCCAAGATGCCGGTTCGAGTTTTGAAGAAATTGCAGCATATACTAAAATGGCAGAAACCGGAGAGCTTGATATCAGATTATGGGCAATGCTACGCCATTCTTCAGAAGAAATGAAAGGGAAAGCTCAGAAAGCAAGAGTGATTAATGCAGGTAATAATTTCTTTACCTGCAGAGCAATAAAGACAGAAGTAGATGGCGCTTTAGGTTCCTACGGAGCCTGGCTTATAGATCCTTATCATGACAAACCTGACTTTCATGGGCAAAATACAACTGAAATCAGTGAAGTGCAAAATATTGCGGACATTGCAGTTGAAAGTAATATGCAACTATGTGTACATGCGATCGGAGATAGAGCTAATAAAGTGGTACTCGATATTATAGAAGCAGAAGAGAAGGAAAAGCCTGAATTAAAAGATGCTCGATGGAGAATTGAACATGCACAACATGTAGATCCTGCAGATATTCCAAGATTCAAAGAACTAGGAGTCATCGCAGCGATGCAAGGAATTCACTGTACTTCTGATGCACTTTTTGCAGAAAATAGACTCGGGGAAAAAAGAGCGCGAGAAGGGGCCTACGCATGGCGTTCATTTCTAGATGCTGGTGTCGTCATTGCTAATGGAACAGATGCCCCCGTAGAAGATGTGAATCCTTTAGAATCTTTCTATGCCTCTGTAACCAGAAAAAGAATTGACAACGGATTTGAGTTTTTCGTAGAACAAGCTATGACTCGTGAAGAAGCTGTTTATTCTTATACTTTAGGAAATGCATATGCGGGATCCGAAGAAGATTTTAAAGGTTCTTTAGAAATCGGCAAGGTTGCTGATATCGTTATCCTTTCAGAAGATCTAATTAATTGTTCCGATGATGCAATTCTAGATACAGAAGTACTTTGGACCATTGTCAATGGTAAAGTCAAATTCAACAAAAGTTAATTCAGCTATAAGTGCTATGGATTTACAAGTTTTTGCCTAAAAATGATCTCGCCATTTTCATTTTCTAATAAAAGTATGTAAAGTCCTGTCGTTAGATTAGTAAGGTTCAGATCTAAATAATGAGTAAAGAAGTCTAACTCTTTACTGAGTACTAACTTACCACTAATATCAAGAACTTTCATGTTTGCTTTGATGTCATCTGGATAGTGGATTACAAAATTAGACGTTCCTAAGTCACTTAGTACAAATGCAAATGCTGATGCATCTCGACCAGAGCAATCTTCATCTATATCATTATCAGGAAAATCTAAAGCATCTGGGTATATAGATCCATCCGCATCATTGCAATCATCACTATTATTCACATAATTACTTGGTGCAGATGCAAGACAAGTATCCAATGGATGAGCAGCATTACCGAATCCATCTTGATCACTGTCTAAATAATACGTATAGATCGTTAGCCCCTCATCTATTTCGCCATTACAATTATTATCTATTCCATCGCAGATTTCTACGCCTTCTGGATTCGTAGCAAAAACTGTATCATCACAATCATCTGCATTTTCAACAAATCCAGGTGGTGGAAGCAATGCGCAAGTATCCATTGTAACATTCATATTTCCATATCCATCTTCGTCTAGATCTTCGTAATAGGTATAAATTTCAAGATCTTCATCTATCTGACCATCACAATTATTATCTATTCCATCACATATTTCTACAGCACCTGGAAAAACACTTCTATCATTATCGTCGCAATCTTCATAATTATAAAAACCATCTTGATCTTCATCGCTATAAAAATAATCCTTAACGAATTCGAAGCTCTCCGTAGCAATCTTCATCCCAATTTTTCTTCCTGGAATATCATCTATTGGTGGGTGAATACCTCCCCATATTCTGGAAAGACTGCACTGATCCGAAGCATCTTGATAAGTCGCCCATTGCAAAACGATTTCGTCAGCAGGGCCATCTTCAAAGACCAAAAATTCATTTCTAGGTGCTACAAATTCTCCTATTCCACCTGGGAAAAAAGCGCTGCCTGTAAATTTTGTAAGCAAATCAGCTGCTGCCCTCGAATAAGTCGAATGACCTGAAACATATCCTGCAAAAGGAGGTGTTACAAATGATGGTCGCTGATATGGCCACCAATCTTTAGCTAATATCCAACCCACATCTGCAAAAGTTGTTTCTGGGTCTGCTATATAATTAGGTCCCTTCCAGGCAAATATTTTTACTTGATTCACATTTTGACTCTGAGATCCAGCTAAAGGATCGCCTTCTTTCACCAACTCAAAGAAACCTTCCTTCAGTGGAAAACCATGAGGATGATAATTAGGAAGATCCATAGAACTAGACTGCCCCTTTTCTGCCATATAACGAATTGCCGAAACTGGACGAATGTAGTCGTAGTAACCTTTTATCCCCCATGCAGAAACAGCACAATCATGCATTGTACCTCCCAGAGCTAAGTAAGATTTAACATCCCATTCTAAATCAGACAACACCTCCCCTTTCCCTTCGAATTTCTTAACGAGTAGTGGGTTATCATTTATAAAATTCAATAACGTAAACCAATGACCTGGCGGAGTTTCAGAATCGGGCCCATCTGCCCAAAATTCTGCTAAGACTCTCGTATAATCAGCCCTACTTACTATATTAGGCTCGTAAGGTAAACCAGTAGTAGGATTTAATGGGTGACCAGTACTTGCATCACCACCTTTATCATAATCATAAAATTGTTTGTATTCATCAAAAGAAGAAGGCAGCTCATCTAGGTTCCCATAACTAGCAGGAGAGATATCGATTAATGTATCATTAGAATGACCTAAGTGTGATGACCAAGCCGCAACTAAAGCAAATCCCCATTTATAAGGATCATTTAACCCTAATCCATCTTGTATAAATGAAGGAGCCGTAGGATCATGATAAACCTTATATTGACCATTATTTCCATCATAAGTGGTTAAAACTTCCTCTTTCATTGCAAAAGGCACCACATTTCCCCATTCTGGACTTAAGAACTCAGGCGTATTTAATGGAATTACATTGCCACTTTGATCTATAAAAACATCTAGCGTTAAGGGTTGCCATTTATTAGGATCACTGATTCCTGAATTTCCTGATAAATCCATAACAAGCGGATCATTTACGGCCTCATAATAATTATTTTCATACTGAAGTGCTTCGTTCGACCCATCTTGTAAACCAAATTTAATGATTTCCGAAGCTATATAATTTCCGAGTGCAGCAGGATTACCACTTTCATAATCTAGTGATGTGTAATTCTTATTGTATCCTAGCAGATTCATGAGCGAATCCGTCTGTGTATAAACTTTCCATGCACCTGGCGAAGTAAGAAATCGATGTCTTAAGATACGATACATCGCAAAACTAATGGCTTCCTTTCTTGCTTCAGTAATATCTTCAGGGATAGGTATACCAGAAAATTTGAACTCGTACTCTCCGACGGTATCACCTAAAAAGTAAGGTTCAGCTATGGAATCATACACTGCCCATGCATCGTACATTGCTCCTGAAGTGTGAAATAAATTCCTTGCATGAACGGTAGGTCTGGCGAAATCTCCTCTAATTCCTTCTAACAATAGCTCATTCCACTCTCGAGCAATTGAATGCTGAGCGTTTCCAGAGGACGTTATTGTCATTAAAAAAAATATGGTTAAAATAAAGTATCTCATGGAAATCAAAGATACTAGAATTATCTCTTTTTAGGAATGATTTCTACGAATTCTATGCAATCGGGACAACCCTTATCTAGATAGACAACTATTGCTTTCTCTTGCATTAACCGAATAATCTGTCGAACTGTTTTACCTTCATAGTCTATATCTAGTTCACTTAGAATATTCTCATTAATTCCTGATCCGAATTTAACACGTCCATTAGAGCTAGTTCGCATATAATCCAAGATCTCTTTCACTAATGGAATTGGTTCTGGTTCAGGTATAGGCTCTGGTTCAGGTTCATTAAGATCAATGAAACCACTACCATCATATTTTATACGATCTCCTTCTTTAAGATTAACAAACTGGCTAGCATCTTCTATAACGAAAAACTTAACTAAGCCTTCTTCGTTCGCCACTTCTGCCTCTACACCTTCACTCTTAATACTAAATATAGTTCCTAAAACCTCGACAGCAGTTTCTTCTGTTTTAACAAAGAACTTCCTATCTGGGTCTTTAGCCACATCAAAGACAACTTCACCAGCTATCTCTGCATTTCTCTCTTTTGCATATTTAAATGACCTAAGTGCTTTAAAGGAAGCTCCTTCTTTTATGCTAACTTTAGAACCATCCTCTAATCTAATCTCCATATCTGAAGGAGCATCCACAATTTCTATATATTCAGATTGCGGCCATAAAAACCAAGTTGCTGCAATTAATACTGCTATAGAGGCCGCTACTGAAAGTCCAGACCTCCATGAATGTCTATTTTCTAAAGTTATAACTTTAGTTTCTTCCTTTTTACTTGTTACTACTTTTAAAGGTGCTGGCGCAACCATTTTCTCAAAAGCAGCCCACTCATCATCAACATCGAAACGGACATAGTCGTTACAGGCGGTAGATTCCTCCCACATTATTTTGGTAAACTCGAATTCTTCCTTGTTCATTGGACTTTCGTCAATCCAAGAATCAATTTTGTTTCGAAGTTCAGGCGATGCATTACCATCTAAATAACTTAATATGTCTTTTTCTTCTATCATTTATTACTTACTATCCTTAAGACGGAGGATTTTCCCTATATCACAATTCTAAAATGTTAAATAATTCGCTTTCCCTTAATTTATCTCTTAATATGGCGAAAGCCTTGGCCATATTGCTTTCTACAGTCCGTTTCGAAATCTCCATATCGTTAGCAATTTCCTCATAGGAGAATCCACGGAATTTATTCAGTTCGAAAATTTGCTTCATTTTCGGCTTCATTCCATCTAATGCTAACACAATCTGTTCTCTGATTACATAAGAGTTCATATCTCTATTTTCAACCTCATCTTCTAAATCATAATCTCTGAAATCATCTTGGAGCTCAAGAGATTTATTAGAATTGGCTCGAATATAGTCTAACGACTTATTCTTAGCGGATTGAAAAAGGTAACTCTTAACTGATGTGGAAATTTCTATAGTATCTTTCTTTTCCCAAATTTTTGCAAATGTAGATTGGACAATATCCTTTGCAATCTCGTAATCCTTCACAAAGCGACTGTATATGAAGTTTACAAGTGGATTAAAGTATTGTTGAAACAATGCTTTGAACGCGTTACTATCTTTGAAAGGCGTTTCCAAATAATTTCTATTGGGTTTTGAATTCCCTTCAAAACTAACTAAAGTAGTTAGCAAAAAGAAATTACTTTGATTTTTATTACATTACTTTGTCATTTATTATATAATTTACTGGTATGAGAAAGTGCCTAGCTTGCGGAGAACAAATCAAAGGAAGGTCTGACAAAAAGTTCTGTGGTGATTACTGCAGGAACGCATTTAACAATCAATTAAATAGAGACCCAAACAACTTTGCTCGTCGAATAAATCATATTCTACGAAAAAACCGCAGAATTCTCGCCTCACTTAATCCACATGGGAAAGCTAAAGTCCACCGCGACAAGTTATTCGAAAATGGTTTTAACTTTACCTACTTCACGAATCAATACATAACGAAGTCTGGAAACAGATACCACTTTGTATATGATTATGGTTACTTAGAACTGGAAAATGATATGTTCGCACTCGTTTTCAAGAGCGAATATGTAAAGTGATCCCGTCCGAAAATACGCTGCCTGTTCAGAGCAAATCAGATGAATTAATGTATGTTTTGTACTTTTCATTAAGCAAATTTTTAAACTCCGATCTGCTCAAATTATTAGATAAAAAAAGGTTATTTGACTCTATTTGCCAAATAACCTTGTTCCGTTCTCATTAAATTCCTAAAAAATCTTAATTATACTTTTTAACCAACCTTAAATTAAACAACCTATTATTTAACCCTTTACATATAATTAAAATTAAATATAAGTTATTTTTATAATATGTTGTATTTATTTTATTAAAAATATTTGTGCTTAATTTGAAAAAGCTCATATATTTGCAATCGATGAAAAGAAATAATTTAAATAATACAAATTGGTGGTGGCACTTCAAGATACTTGATGTGGCCTAACCTATTTTATTATTTTATAAAAATATTAAAGTGACTTGCCACATGGTAAGTCACTTTTTTTTTAAGCAAAATTGAAAAATGAAGCAATTAAAAATAAATGCTATAACTAAGAAACTCTTCGCAGACCTCACCACTCCGGTTCAGATGTTAATGAACTTGAGACGGAAGTATCATAAGGTTTTCTTACTAGAAAGTTCAGAATATAATAAGAAAGAAAATAGCAGATCTTTCTTGTGTTTTGATAGTTTGCTTTCTTTTTCTTGCACTGGGAATGATGTGAAAATTAAGGATTATAGAGGAACATCAGAAAACCTAACCCTTCCCAATGATGAAGTTCTTGATAAACTAAAATCATGTTTTGATATCATCGATTTCAAAGGAGAAAAAGAAGCTGAAGACTATAATGGCTTCTTCGGATATTCTAGTTTTGATGCGGTACAGTATTTTGAGCAAATCACATTTGATGAATCGAAAGATGAAAAATTGATTCCTGCTTTAGCTTACGAATATTTTAGATTCGTTGTGGTTATTAATCACTTTAATGATAGCATGACTATTATAGAGAATGTGCCAGATGGCGAACCTTCTAGAATGCATAAAATTACCGCACTTATTCAGAATAGACAGGCAGGTAGTGGGAACTTCAAGATGGACGGAGATGAATATTGTCCTATTCCACCCGAGGAATTCAAGAAAATGGTGACTCAAGGTAAATATCATTGCCAACGTGGAGATGTCTTCCAAGTCGTCTTTGCGCGAAGATATTATCAGAAATTTAAAGGGGATGACTTAAATGTATATCGCGCATTAAGGTCTATCAATCCATCACCATATTTGTTTTACTTTGATTTCGGTTCTTATCGGATATTTGGTTCTTCACCTGAAACGCACATTACAATTCAGAAAGGAGTTGCTGAAATCCATCCCATTGCTGGAACGTTTAGAAGAACTGGTGACGATGTTAAAGATGCAGCATTAGCAGAAGAACTTTTAAAAGATGAAAAGGAAAATGCAGAACACGTCATGCTTGTGGACCTTGCGCGAAATGACTTGAACAGAAAAGCAGAGAATGTTCATGTCGAAAAATATAAAAACACACAATTCTTTAGTCACGTGATTCATTTAACTTCCATTGTGAAAGGAAATGTTACGGATAAATCTCATCCACTTAATATATATGCTGATAGTTTTCCAGCAGGAACCTTAAGTGGAGCTCCGAAATACAGAGCCTTACAATTAATCAATCAGAATGAGCCACACTCTAGAAGTTTCTATGGTGGAGCGATTGGTTTTCTTGGCCTAAATGGAGATATCAATACAGCCATCATGATTCGTTCATTTCTGAGTAAAGACAATCAACTCATCTTCCAAGCAGGTTGCGGAATAGTTATTGATTCTAATGAAGAAAAAGAACTTCAAGAAGTAGAGAATAAATTAGCCGCTTTAAAAAGTGCATTAACGATTGCAGAAACGATTTAAACTATGGAAAAGATATTAATCATTGACAATTATGACTCTTTCACTTTTAATCTTTACCAACTAGTAAAGCAGGTTTCAGATGCAACGGTGGAAGTTTTCAGAAATGATAAGATAAGTGTGGAAGAATGTGATGCTTACGATAGAATTATCCTATCACCAGGCCCAGGATTACCTGAAGAAGCAGGAAACTTGAAAGCAATCATAAAAGAATACGCAGATAAGAAACCTATTTTCGGAGTTTGTCTAGGACAACAAGCCATCGGAGAAGTATTTGGCGCAAGCCTGAAAAATCTAGATCGGGTTTATCATGGGATTAGAACAGAATTTAAGGTAACTGAACCTGTAAGTGATATGTTTCAAGAAATGCCAGCAACCTTCTTTGCTGGAAGATATCATTCATGGGTCATTGATAAAACTACTTTACCAGATGATCTAGTCATCACTTGTACAGATGATGATGGAGAAATTATGGGAATTGCTCATAAAAACCATAAAATTAGAGCTGTTCAGTTTCATCCCGAATCTATTATGACAGAATATGGAAAGGAGATGATGACCAATTTCTTAAAACTATAGCAAAGATTGGTTGTCTTAATCAAAACAAGAAAGACAATCATTCATTAAAAATGCAATAAGCAAGGTAAAATGAAAAAAGTATTAGAAAGATTATATCATCATGAGGAACTTGATCGTCAAGAATCAAGAAACTTAATGCTAGAAATAGCCGAAGAAAAATATAATGAGCTGCAGCTTGCATCGCTACTTACTGTCTTTAGAATGAGACCGATCAGCTTCGAAGAGTTTTCGGGTTTCAGGGATGCCATCTTAGAGCGCATGATTGCTGTAGACTATGATCGTAGTCAGTTAATAGACATGTGCGGAACTGGAGGTGATGGAAAAGACACCTTTAATATATCGACGCTAGCCTCTGTCATTGTAGCTGGTGCTGGATATAAAGTAGCGAAGCATGGGAATGGAGCGATTTCCTCGGTATGTGGTTCATCTAATGTCATCCAAGGAATCGGTTACAAATTCACGAATGATGCAGATATCATTAAGAATCAACTGGATAATTTCAACATCACCTTCATGCATGCGCCTTTATTTCATGCTGCACTGAAACCACTGGGACCGGTTCGAAGAGGAATCGGGGTGAAAACTTTTTTCAATATGATGGGACCACTTGTGAATCCAACAAAACCTAAGCAACAAGTCGCAGGTGTCTATTCCTTAGAAATTATGCCTTTCTATAAATATATTATGGAGGAAGAAGGTATGAATTTCACAATCATTCATGGCTTAGATGGTTACGATGAAGTGTCTCTGACCGATACGACTAAGATCATCACCGAAAATGGCGAAAGCATATTAGAACCAGAAGATTTTAATAAATCTAAGCTAAAACAGTCCGATATTTATGGCGCAGAAACTATAGATGATACCATTAAAATATTTGAACGCATTCTTAAGAATGAAGGCACATCAGAACAAAACGATGTTGTCCTGACGAACGCAGCAATAGGAATTCAGGCTTTTGACAGAAGTAAATCTTATGCTACGTGTTATGCGGAGGCAGAAGAATCCCTCCAAAGCGGGAAAGCAAGGAAAAATTTGCAAAATTTAATCGACTCTATTAAATACTAAAATGAGCATACTTAAAGAAATAGTAGAACATAAAAAGAAAGAAGTAGCTAAAGATAAATCACTTTATCCCATAACACTTCTAGAACAGAGTATCCATTTTGATGCACCTTGTGTTTCATTAAGTGAATACATCTTGAGACCAGACAAAGTGGGAATCATCGCAGAATTTAAAAGAAAATCACCTTCTAAGGGCGCGATTAATCTGTACGCTTCTCCAGAGGAAGTAAGTATCGGCTATATGCAAGCAGGTGCTTCAGCTATATCTGTCCTAACAGACAAAAACTACTTTGGAGGTTCTAAAGAGGATTTAAAAACTGTTCGGAAATATAACTTCTGTCCAATTCTAAGAAAGGAATTTATCATTGATGAATATCAAATATTAGAGGCTAAGTCTATCGGAGCAGATGCCATTTTACTGATTGCGAGCATCCTTACCGATGATGAAATCAAGAAATTTACTTCTTTGGCAAAGTCACTAGGATTGGAAATTCTTTTCGAAGTTCATGATGAAGAAGAAATCGGAAAATTCATTCCAGAAATTGACCTAATCGGCGTTAACAATAGAAACCTGAAAACTTTCAAAACAGACTTTAATTATTCGTTAGACATTTTTAATAAGCTACCTACTGATGCAGTCAAAATAAGTGAAAGTGGAATCAATGATCCAAAAGTTGTAAGCCAATTAAAGACCGCAGGATACGATGGATTTCTAATCGGAGAATACTTTATGGCAGGAGGACACCCAGAAGAAAAATGTAAGCAGTTCATTGACGCAATAAAGAACAATTAAGTGAATAGTTCGGATCAAAATATCATACTTAAGGTTTGCGGCATGCGGGATATTGAAAATATTCAGGCAGCCTCTGACGCTGGTGTGAGCTTGATGGGATTTATCTTTTACGAAAAATCGAAGAGATTTATCCAGCCAGAATTAAGAGCTGAAATATTTAGCTCGATTCCAGATAATATTAAGAAGGTAGGTGTTTTTGTCAATGAAAGCATCGACTTCGTAAAGAAGATAGTACATGAATACAACTTAGATTTTGTACAGTTACACGGAGAAGAGGATCCATCTTATTGTGAAGCAATAAAAACATTGACCAAAGTCATCAAGGCATTCAGTGTAGATGAATCTTTTGATTTTAGCATAACAGCAGACTATCAGAGTTGTGATTATTTACTATTTGATGCTAAGGGAAAAGAACGAGGTGGAAATGGAATTCAATACAACTGGGATATATTGCAGCAATATACTCTAGATACACCTTTCCTTCTAAGTGGAGGACTAGGACCAGAAGATGCTGGTAAAATCAACAGTTTCAAACATAAAAAATTAGCAGGAATAGATGTTAATAGCGGATTCGAATCTGCACCTGCAATGAAGAATATAGAAAACATTAAATCATTTATAAGCAAGCTAACATGCAATACGCAGTAGACGAAAAAGGATTTTATGGCGAATTTGGAGGCGCATTCATACCAGAAATGCTCTACCCAAATGTCGAAGAACTAAGAAAAAGTTACTTGGAAATTTCAGCGACCCCATCTTTTAAAAAGGAGTTCGATGATTTGCTAAAGCATTATGTAGGAAGACCTACACCACTATACTTCGCGAAGAAATTGTCTGAAAAATATGGAACGCAAGTATACTTAAAGCGTGAAGACCTCAATCATACAGGAGCTCACAAGGTCAATAATACTATCGGCCAGATTTTAATGGCTGAGCGCATGGGAAAAAAGCGAATCATTGCTGAAACTGGTGCTGGCCAGCATGGCGTAGCCACTGCTACGGTATGTGCGCTGAAAGGATTGGAATGCATCGTTTATATGGGAGCTGTAGACATCGAACGTCAGGCGCCGAATGTTGCTAGAATGAAAATGCTAGGTGCTGAAGTTAGACCTGCACTTTCAGGAAGTAAAACATTAAAAGATGCCACGAATGAAGCCATTCGTGATTGGATCAGCAATCCAGAAGACACCTTTTATATCATCGGCTCTGTGGTAGGACCACACCCCTACCCTGACATGGTTGCCAGATTTCAGTCTGTTATTTCTGAAGAAATTAAAAAGCAATTGCAAGAGCAAATCGGGCGAGACTATCCAGATTACATCTTAGCATGTGTCGGTGGAGGAAGTAATGCAGCCGGTGCTTTCTACCATTACTTAGACGATACGAGAGTCCAACTTTTCATGGCTGAAGCAGCAGGACATGGAATCGATACTAATATGTCAGCGGCTACTTCCGTCTTAGGTACAGAAGGAATTATCCACGGCAGTCGGACTTTATTAATGCAAACGAAAGACGGTCAGATCATCGAACCACATAGTATTTCAGCCGGATTAGACTATCCTGGAATTGGACCACTTCATGCACACTTAATAAAAAGTGGTAGAGCTCGTTCGTTTCCGATTACGGATAAAGAATCAGTGGATGCATCCTTTATGCTTTCTAGATTAGAAGGAATTATTCCAGCGTTAGAATCGGCTCATGCATTGACCATCCTAGAAAAATATGATTTCAAGGCAGACGATATTGTGGTATTAAATTTATCCGGGAGAGGTGATAAAGATTTGGGAACATTCATGAAATATATGGACGAATATGAATAAGAAATTTGAAAATTTATTTGAAGACGGTAAGAAATTACTAAGTATATATATTACAGCAGGCTATCCGTCACTGAACGACACGGTTCCTACCTTGATTGCTCTTGAGAAAAATGGCGTAGATTTCGTGGAGATTGGAATGCCTTACTCAGATCCGATGGCAGATGGAACAACTATCCAACAGAGCAGTGAAAAAGCGATAAAAAACGGAATGCACTTGGATCTACTTTTCAGCCAGATTAAAGAAGCCAGGAAATCTGTTTCCATTCCATTCGTGTACATGGGCTACTTGAACCAGCTGATGCAATACGGATTAGATAAATTCTGCCAAGCTTGCGTAGATTCTGGAATAGATTCCTTAATCATTCCAGACTTACCGATGGAAGTTTATGCCGAAGAGCACAAAGCCATATTCGAAAAGTACAATCTTGGATTGAGTTTCTTGATCAGCCCCCAGAGTGGCGAAAAGCGTATCAAACAAGCTGATGACCTTAGTTATCCTTTTTTATACCAAGTTTCGAGCAATGCCATAACAGGTGCATCTTCTAAAATAAGTGATGTCCAACTAGACTATTTTAAGCGAATAGAAGAAATGAAATTAAAGTCACCTAAGATGATCGGATTCGGTATCTCTAATAAAGAGACTTTCGATCAAGCTTGCGAAAGAGCCAGTGGTGCCATCATCGGTAGTGCTTTCATCAAAGCAGTTTCTCAAGAAGGTGATTTAGAAAATAATATAGGTCAATTTATTAAAAGCATACGAGAATGATTATTCAACTGGATCAACAGTGCAACGCGTCGCAATTATCAGACATTAATACCCAATTATCAACCATTGGATATCAAGGTTCGGAGATAGAAACGCAGTTTGGGAAATACATTATTGCAATCGGTAAAAAGGAATTCGATATCAGAAAAATTGGTTCCATGGCTGGGATCAAAGATATCCATAGAGTTTCTGATGCTTATAAATTGGTCTCTTCTAAGTGGAAAGTAGGAAAAACGGCTGTCAAAATAGGCGATGACTTGTTAATCGGAAATGGAAATTTCCAAGTAATGGCAGGTCCATGCTCTATTGAATCTGAAGAACAGATAGAATCTACAGTTGCTCACTTAGTTAGGAACGGAGTAAAAATCATGAGAGGTGGCGTTTATAAACCGAGAAGTTCACCCTACAGTTTCAGAGGACTTGGACAAGATGGTCTAAAGCTATTTTACAAGACTTGCCAAGAAAATAACATCAAGATTGTAACAGAAGTCATGCAAGTTTCTCAGATAGAACCGATGCATGATTACATTGATATCTTTCAAGTAGGCGCTAGAAATTCGCAGAACTTTAATTTGCTAGATGAATTAGGAAAAGTCGATAAACCGATATTGCTTAAGAGAGCGATCAGTGGAACGATTGATGAATTATTACAAGCTGCAGAATACATCTTTTCTAATGGTAATGAGCGTATCATGTTGTGTGAAAGAGGAATCAGAACCTATGAAGGTGCCTACAGAAACACCATGGACCTGAATGCAATCGCGATACTAAAAGAAAAATCTCACCTTCCTGTAGTAGCGGATCCATCTCATGGAATCGGCGTTAGGAAGTTTGTTCCTCAGATTGCATTAGCATCTATTTTAGCTGGAGCAGATGGTGTAATCGTGGAAGTTCATGAAAATCCGGAGAAAGCATTTTCAGATGGTCAACAGACCTTGAGTTATCAAGAAGCGGAAGCGCTATATGAAAATATAAAAAGTACATTAGCTTTACGCAAGAATTTAGTTTGATCAAGGAGCGAGCGATCAAACAATAAACTTTAACTATAAACATTTTTTGAATGAACAGTTTCGGAAGAATATTTAGAATGGAAATTTTTGGAGAATCACATGGCGAAGGTTGTGGGGTTTTATTAGATGGTGTACCTCCTGGAATTCCAATAACCGTAGAAGATTTTCTGCCTGATTTAAAAAGAAGACAAGCAGGCGCTAAGGGAACTACACCACGTGTAGAGAAGGATATCCCACACCTCAAAAGTGGTGTTTTCAATGGTTTCACAACTGGGGCTCCATTGTTGATCTTCTTCGAAAACAACAATACGCGATCGAAAGACTATTCTAACTTAGTAAGACAACCTAGACCAGGCCATTCAGACTTTGTCGCTCATAAAAAATATAAAGGCTTCCAAGATTATAGAGGAGGTGGCCATTTTTCGGGTAGATTAACCCTTGCACTCGTTGCAGCTGGTGTAATCGCTAAGAAAATCACTCCTGAAATCACCTATGGTGCTCAGCTTATAGAAGCTGGTGGAAATTCGAATATTGAAGAAGCCATTAACGGAGCCATCGAAAGTAAAAATTCTATCGGAGGTATCATTGAAAGTCGTGCGAGTAACATTCCTATTGGGATCGGTGAGCCATTTTTTGATTCTGTAGAATCTATTGTTGCACATTTGGTTTTCGCTATACCAGCAACTAAAGGAGTAGAATTCGGTTCTGGATTTCAGGCAGCAAAGATGACTGGAATCGAACACAACGATAATTTTATCGATGAAAAAGGGACGACTGAAACTAATAATGCAGCTGGAATAAATGGCGGAATAACCAATGGGAACGATTTCTTCTTCAGGGTCGCGATTAAGCCTACAAGCAGTGTCCACCAGACACAAAAAACGATGAATCTCGCTTCAGGTGAAGTGGAAGATCTTATGATCGTAGGTCGACATGATGTTTGTATTGCTTTAAGAGCGCCTGTTGTTGTAGAAGCTATTACCGCAATTGCTTTCGCAGAATTGAGTTTGATTAGAGAAATTAACAAGTAAACCATGAAGTACTTAGGTCTATTTTTAATATGCACATTTTTTCTAATTGCCGCATGTAAGAATACGGCTTCTGAGCCAAAGCTCGTGCAGCCTGATCACACAATAATCAATCCCGCAAATTCTGAAACGCTAGCGTTGCTACAAGGTAGGTGGAAGAACGTTTCTGATCCGAAAAACACAATGGTGATCGAAGGTAATTCTAAGAAAGAAGAATATGAAGGAATGGAAGTGACGAATCTGAGCTACTTTGAATTAGATAATCGCTGTATTAATCTTAACATGCCTGACCAGACACCGGAAACTGATCGATACATCATTATAGAAAACGTGTGTCTGTATATTAAGGAAATAAGCGAAGAAAACTTGGTAATAGCGAATGCGGAGAGCGGTAATTTCTTGGTTTATCAACGCGTAAAATGAAACCACTAGTTTTTGCGATTTCTGGGAGTACGAAGACTAATTCTACCAGCCAACGGCTAATCAATTATATCCAAGTGAAATATGCAGGAGTATTCGACTTGCGGATATTTGATGGAATTGCAAAATTACCGCATTTTAATCCAGAATTAGAAGCAGAACTACCAAATCAAGTCGCGGAATTCAGAGCTCTTATCGAAAGTGCTGATGGTTTACTTTTCGTTTCTCCAGAATATGTCTTTAGTCTTCCTGGAAGTCTCAAGAATGCAATAGAGTGGCTTGTATCTACTGTGCTATTATCTAGAAAGCCGACCGCAACCATTATCGCCGCCGCATCGGGACTTAAAGCGCAGGAATCTCTGAATTTAATTCTAAGAACGCTCGAAACCATTCTCCCTGAAAACTCCACAGGTTTAATCCAAGGCGCAAAAGGTAAAATTCCATCAGATGGAAATATTTCTGATCAGGAGAGTATCGAAACGATTGATACTTTGATCAAATCGCTACTAGAATGTATTTCGAATGATCATAAGACACCAAGTAAATACCAGTAGCAACAGCTTCGCTTAACCTATTTACAAATAATCTTAGCACTCATTATTTCTCCATTTTCTAGTTCTGTTCTCACGAAAAATATTCCTTGTAATCCACGGATATCTACACTCAATTCCGATCGACCCACATCAGAAATATTCCTAACGAGTTTGCCACTTAGATCGTAAATACTGACATTCTTTATTTCCACGCTCGCAGAAAGACTAATATCATCAGCCGCTGGAGATGGAAATACGTTCACACTTATAGGTTGCTTTTCCTCCGCCCATAAACCTGAAGTTACTGAAGGCATATTTCCATCTAACCACTCTAATCTAGTCTTAAGCCATGACTTGAAATTAGCCACTTCCCCTTCATAAGTATCCGGTGGATTACCATACTCAGGAGTTCCAACTTTTATACCCAAGATCGGCCATCTTGTATAATGCCTTTCCTGCGCTCCTTCTACTTGAACAGCCATCGAATCTATGAAGGAATTAAGATAGGCTTCAGATAGTATATTCTCACGCAATTCGAAATACCTCGCTCTGAATTGTTCTACGAATGCATTGTCTTTCATCATCCGTATATACCAACCAGGAGGCGAAACATCCACTCCTCCCTCAAATTTATACATCCATCCCGCGCCATTCGAATAATAGTGATTCTTGAAAGCCCAATCAAAATCCCATATCGGCCCAGCCTTGATCAATGGATCTTTGCTATCCTTGTCTTTATGAAAAAACCTACTTTTCTTAAATCCATCTACATTTCTAGCAACCTCATTAACAATGAGATAATCTATAAAAGAATTTAGGTCAATGTATTTTTTATAGCCTTGTACCGAATCCGCAAATTCTTGGCTCCATAAAACATCTTCATATGCTGAAACATGATCCATCAAATAAGCTTTCTGCGGATCTGTAATTTCGTCATAGTCAGGTGTATCATAAACATAATGAACCGACTTATTCGGATACAATGGATTAGTATAGTCCGACTGCCAGCTATCTTCATTATTCCAATAGTCAATTTTGAAAATATATCCGCCTGTTAGATCATCACCCTCATTCTCATCTTCCTTTAGATTATTAATATCTACTCGTCCTTTGTCTCTTTTTATTTTCTCTGTAAAAACATAAATGCCTTCGTATTTATCATTTAAGATGACCTCACACAATTGTGTTCTCGGTGCATAATGCCCCATTTTATTGAAAATATGAAAGGCTAGAATATTTCGAAAAAATACTTTGTCATTATAATTAGCTAGTAGAATCCAATCATTCTCCTCCGGAAATCCGAAAAGGGAAACATCATTATTTTCACCGTCTTCTAATCTAGTTTCCAGTCCGTAAGGTTTCTGAGGCAGTGTTGCAGAGTAATTCCCTCTGTATTCAATCCCACCGATTCCATCATATTCATTTCCTTCATCCGTAATCTCATTTAATTTATCACCATAGTGATGAATGATCTTCAGTTTACAATTGATTTTGGGTTCATCTTGAATTTCTTGCCCTTCTGTATCGATAATGATAATTGGCAATTTGCTAGACGCTAGATTTACTTGAGCAAATGCAGAAAAATTAAATATAAAAATAGAAAAGCCTCCTAGAAGCAATACATTTCGAATATTCTTTAAAGTCATTTCGTGGATTTGATTGATAGTTAAATTTCTGAGGCAGTTAATCAAAAATTTAATAACATATGATGCGAATATATTATGGTCTCTAGCTGGTTAGACTATTTCTCGATTAAAAATTCCTTGTCATTATAAATCTTATTTCTGACAAATTTATTAGCGCGAGACAGATGCACTCTTACAGTGGATTCTGTTATTTCTAATTCTTTAGCTATTTCATTAATCTCAAGATGCGCGTCATGGCGAAGCATGAAGATCGACTGTTGCTGTTGTGGCAGATTTAATACAAACCTATCTACTATCTTTTTATAATCTTGAAAAATCAATTCTGCTAGTGGACTTGGAGCTTCTAGTTGGGTAGTTTGTGAGTATTCCGAACTTTTCAAAATTGAATTAGCTACTTTTTTTTTGTAGTTGATACTTAGGTCTCTACTTATTTTAAATAACAACGACCCTACAGATTTATCAAGGTCAATTTTATTTCTTTTCTGCCATAATTTCAAAAACACATCTGAAGTAACTTCTTCCGCATTCTCTTTACTTCCTAAAATTTTCAAACAGAAATAATAAACCTGCGAATTGTACTTATCAAATAGCAATTCAAAAGCTTCATGACTCCCATCAATCAGCATTTTCAGTAAATTATTTTCGTTCAAATCATTCATGACTTGACTATTTAAAAGTTGTTTCCATGTGATAATGATACCCTTTTTTATTCATCCATTTTACCAAAGTAAAAAAAAAAAAGTTACTTGAGTAAATAAATTCGAAACTAGTTTTGGATTATAGGTATAAAGACAATTAATTATATTGAAATCAATTAAAGCAAAAATGTCAGGTAATTTTTTTCAGAGCGTAAATACGGAAAATGGATAATAATGACTCTTCAGAGTTTGAGAAAATGTGGGAAGAAGCTGGTGAAAGAAAATTACCTCAGCGAAAATCAGATGAGATTTTTGCACAAGTTAAGAAGAGTATAAATCAAGAAAAAACGAAAAACAATAGAAGGATTCTGTTCAAAAGATCTACGCTGGGAATTGCTGCGTCGATTATTTTAATGGTTAGCGCATTCTTCGTTATAGACTACTATAAAGCATGTGAAGTTGAAAAACATTCCACTGCTTATGGCGAACAGAAAGTACTAGATTTACCAGATGGCTCGAAGGTGAAATTGAATGCTAATTCAGATATCGTTTATAGTGTTGATTGGAATAAAAAAGATATTCGGAAAATATGGCTAAAGGGTGAAGCCTTTTTCGAGGTGGAAAAGAAGCTTGAAACAAAGCAAAAATTCCAAGTAGTCGTTGATGAACTCGTTGTTGAAGTTCTAGGAACTTCATTCAACATTAACAATTTAGTAGAGAACACTGAAATATATTTAGAAGAAGGAAGTATCAAGCTATTATTTGGAGGAGAGTTCTTAAGAATGGATCCTGGTGATTTAGTGATATGGTCTCCTTCTAAACAAGCCATTATAAGCCATGAAAAAGTTCGAAATCAAAGTGTATACACCTCTTGGAAAGATGGCGTTTTACAATTTGACAATTTAAAAGTTGCTGAAGTCTTAGAAAAGATACAAACCATTTATGGTCTGACTTTTCATGTAGAAGATCAGGAACAATTAAATAGGAAGATTTCGGCAGGATTACCCATGAAGAAAATTGAAATACTTATTCCAATTTTAAAAGACGTCCTAAAACTTGAAATTATTAAGTTGGATGAAGAGAATTATAAGGTCATTTAATTAAAGAGATTAGTGCCATTTTTCTTCATAAATTTTTATTGAATAAATAAGGATAACATAATCCTTTGTGCTATATAATTTAAGGAAATACACAAATTAACATACGTATGGGAATTATTACTAAATTGTCAAGACATTGTCTTTTACTGACTTTCTGTTGCCTACTTGTTTCTGTAAATACATCTACAGCCGAGAAGGAATTAAACATTGACTATGACATAGAAAAAGAAATTGTAAAAGTTCTTAAAGAGATCGAAGAGCGATACGAAGTTTTCTTTACTTATGAAGAATCACTGCTCAGTGGTTTAAAAGTAGACTTTGAATTTAAGGAAAACGAAACAGTCGAAAGTGCCATCTCTAGATTATTAGCTAAGACTGGATTTCAGTTCAATACATATGGCGAGCGATTCATGGTCATCTATGACAACACGAAAAAAAGTAAGCGCACCGCACGTAAGATTGGCAGAAAAATCAGACAAATAGAAAAGTTAGAAGAGGAAGGTGGTATTAAGATGGAATTAACCTCTAGCAATCCCAATAGGAAGTTTGAAAAAGTTTCCAAATCTATTAAATCCTTAACAGAGCATAAAATCAAACAAATATACAGTGACACCCTAATTAAAATTTCTGGAATCGTAGTAGATGAAGGAGGTGAAGGGTTACCTGGGGTTGTAATCCAGGAGAAAAATTCAGTAGGTGGAATCATTTCCTCTTTTGATGGGACTTTTGAAATAGGAGTAAAAGAAAATACAATCGTCACTTTCGATTTTCTTGGAAAACAAATGAAGGAAATATTGGTCGATGGTTCGACCACACAGTTTACCATTACTCTTATTGATCAAGCAGAATTATTAGAAGGAGTAACAGTCGTAGCCTACGGAAAACAAAAGAAGGAAAGTGTTATTGCTTCAGTTACCACCGTAAGACCTGACGAACTTAGAACGCCAACTAGTAATCTTACATCCGCGCTCGCTGGAAGACTTTCAGGAGTAATTTCCTATCAGAGGAGTGGAGAACCTGGACAAGATAATGCACAGTTTTTCATACGTGGAGCGACTACTTTTGGTTTTAATACCCAACCATTAATATTAATCGATGGAATAGAATTATCAACTTCAGATTTATCGAGGTTACATCCCGATGATATAGCAAGTTTTTCTGTAATGAAAGATGCAACCGCAACCGCACTATATGGAGCAAGAGGGGCCAATGGTGTTATATTAGTTACCACTAAAGAAGGTGTGGAAGGAGAAGTTAGAGTCAGCGCTAGATATGAAACATCTGTTTCAAGTGCTACTCAAAACATTAATTTTGCCGACCCATTAACATACATGAGATTACACAATGAAGCGGTCAGAACTAGAGATCCTCTAGGATTTCTTCCTTATTCAAAGCAGAAAATTGCCGGTACTGAAGCTGGTCTCAATGGTGACGTTTATCCTGCGACTGATTGGCAACAGAGTTTATTAAAAGACCAGACCATCAATCAAAGGATAAATGTCAACCTTAATGGTGGAGGAAAAATCGCACAGTATTACCTATCAGGTGGTTACGTAAGAGACAATGGGATTCTTAATGTCGACCCAAGAAGTGACTTCAATTCTAATATTAAGCTGAACCGAGCACTTATTAGATCCAATGTTAATATCAATTTATCTAAAACGACGAAGGCAGTAATCAGAATGCACGGTACTTTCGATGATTATCGAGGTCCTATCAATGGAGGTGCGGCGATGTATCAGGCCATAGTCAGATCGAATCCAGTTCTTTTCCCAGCATCTTATACTCCAGACGAAGCAAACAAGCACGCTCAGCATATTCTTTTCGGAAATGCTGAAAGCGGAAATTATATCAATCCTTATGCTGAACTGCTAAGAGGTTACAAAGAGTACAGCGAAGCTTTGTTCTTAACACAAATTGAAATACAACAAGATCTAGCGGCTATTACTAAAGGGCTATCCTTTAGAATGCTAGGAAATACTACTAGAAAATCTTACTTTGATTTGATAAGAGGTTATACTCCATTTTATTACAATGTAGAAAATTTCAATGCAAGAGAAGGCATCTATACACTGGGAGCAATTAACCCTAACGAAGGAGAAACGACTCTCGATTTCCAGTCAGGAAACAAGTTTGTTTCTTCTACGTTCTATACAGAAGCAGCGCTGCAATACAACAGAACAATTAGCTCGAATCATACCGTTAACGGACTTGTCGTCGGTATTTTACGACAGTTTCTTGATGGAAATACGACTACATTACAGTCTTCATTACCTACCAGAAACCTAGGTGTGTCTGGACGATTCACTTATTCCTATTCTAATAAGTATTTCGGAGAATTCAACTTTGGCTATAATGGTTCAGAGCGTTTCTCACAAAAAGAAAGATTCGGTTTCTTTCCATCTGCAGGAATTGGTTGGTACGTATCTAATGAAAGGTTTTGGAAACCAATCAGCAAAATTGTTAACAAGCTTAAATTCAAATTCACCTATGGTTTAGTAGGAAACGATAACATCGGATCTAGCGATGATCGATTCTTCTACTTGTCTAATGTCAATCTAAATGGAGAAGGATATAGATTCGGAAGTGACGGAACTTACTTCGTGCCAGGTGTTAATATCACTAGGTATGCCAATGATAAAATCACTTGGGAGACGGCAACTAAAACCAACTTTGGAATTGAACTTGGATTATTTGAATCTTTAGATTTCCAGATAGATTTCTTTAAAGAGTACCGATCTAGAATTCTAATGAATAGAGTGGAGTTTGCCACTTTCGGTTTGCAATCACAGACAAAGGCAAATCTAGGTGAAGCTTCGAGTGGTGGTGTTGATCTATCAGTAGACTACCAACTAAACAGACAGAATTTCTGGATGCTTTTCAGAGGTAACTTCACTTATGCAAGAGGTGTGTTTGAAAAAATAGAAGAACCTAATTATACCGATTATCCATGGCTTTCTAGAGTGGGCAAGCCTCTGACACAAGAATGGGGATATGTAGCAGAAAGGCTATTCGTAGATGACGCAGAAGTTTTAAACTCTCCAGAACAACAGATAGGTGGACAAGTCCTAGGTGGAGATATTAAGTATAAAGACATCAATAAAGACGGCAAAATCAATGACTTAGATCGAGTTCCAATCGGCTACCCTACTGTCCCAGAAATCATATACGGTTTCGGAGCCTCTATCGGAATTAACAGATTCGATGTTTCTATTTTCTTCCAAGGCTCTGCAAGATCATCTTTCTGGATTGACTCTAGAGCTACAGCACCATTTATTGATTATCATTTTGACAATGATCCATTTGCTGGGAAAATTGCAAACAATGCATTGCTAGAAGCTTACGCACAGGATCATTGGTCGGAAGATCAAGGAAATGTTTACGCTTTATGGCCGAGACTTTCACCATATGAAGTACCTAATAATACAACTAGAAGTACATGGTTTATGCAGAATGGAATGTTTCTAAGACTTAAGTCTGTAGAAATCGGTTATAATCTACCACTAAAAGTCTTAAGTAAAATCAATTCAGACGAGGTAAGATTCTACTTGAGTGGAACGAACTTAATGCATTTCAGCAAATTCAAAATATGGGACCCAGAGATGGGTGGGAATGGACTTGGATATCCAGTTCAGAGAGTGATCAATATTGGGACAAAGGTTTCTTTTTAGACCTTTTCATCTGTAGTTTTTTAAAAAAATGAATACAATTTTTATGAAGAAATCATTATATATAAAATCAATATGGATTCTTTCTATCCTAATGCTGAGCAATTGCAGTTACCTAGATGTTGTGCCAGATGATGTTGCCACATTAGATGATGCATTTGCTAACAGATCTGCAGCGGAAGGATTCCTTGCTTCTTGTTACGCATATCTACCTCAATATGGTGATCCTTGGATTAATCCTGGATTACTAGCCGGTGATGAAGTTTGGTTAAATGAAGAACAGACAAATGTGGAAGGCCAACTCATCGCAAAAGGATTTCAGAGTTCTAACGCTCCTTACCTTAGTTTCTGGGATGGACATTTCCGAGGGAAGAACATGTATGTGGGCATTAGAAATTGTAATATTTTTCTTGAAAGAATCGATCAAGTGCAAGATATAGGCAACACTGAAAAGCAACGATGGATTTCCGAAGTACTCTTTTTAAAAGCATACTACCATTTCTGGTTGTTCAAGTCTTATGGCCCGATACCTGTGATAAAGGAAAACTTAGACATTTACGCAGATACGAAAGAAGCACAAGTTTTCAGAGAACCAGTAGATGATGTTGTTAACTATATCGTAGAATTAATTGATGAAGCAGTCGATAATCTACCTTTAATACTAAATTCTGAAATTATAGAACTAGGCCATATTACAAAACCTATAGCGCTGGCCATAAAAGCCAGAGTTCTTGCTACAGCCGCTAGTCCATTGTTTAATGGTAACACCAATTATGCTAATATCGTAGATGCTAGAGGAGTGAGTTTATTCCCAGCAACTGAAGACCCAAGCAAGTGGGTTAAAGCTGCGGAAGCGGCTAAAGAAGCTATCGAAGTGGCGGAAATGGCTAACATCAGTTTAATTAATAAATATGAAAGTAAATCAGACATTGACAGTATTCAAGAATTTGAATTAATAACAAGATCTGTTTGCACTGAAAGAAACAACCAAGAAGTGATATGGGCTTCTACGCACTTCACTTTTAGTCAAACATACCAAAGAATGCTGGTTCCCTTATTGATTCCAGTAACTGCTTCTAATCCTACTTCACAATTTTATGCACCATCTATGAGGATGGCAGAATTATTCTATTCAGCGAACGGAGTGCCTATAGAAGAAGATCTAAGTTTCGATTTTAATAATCGATTCAAATTAAGAACCGCAGAAGGAAAGGATAGCAGATTTATTCAAGCGGGACAGCAAACGGCTGCCCTCCATTTCGATAGAGAACCTAGATTTTATGGAAACATTGCATTCGATAGAGGCACGTACTTTTTAGATCCTAACAATTATACGGTACAGATAAGAGCCGGGGAATTAGCTTCGAAAAGAAACAGAGGAGAATTTTCAGCAACTGGATACTTAGTGAAAAAATTAATCCATCCGAAGAGTGCACTGAACGAGTCCTCATTTAACGTGTATTATAATTTTCCATTTCCGATCATGAGACTTGCCGACTTGTACCTATTGTATGCGGAAGCACTTAATGAATCCAAAGGGGCACCAGATGATGAAGTGTACGAATATATAGACCGTATAAGAGAACGATCAGGGCTAGAAGGTGTCGTTACCAGCTGGGAAAACCACTCAACTTCTCCAGACAAGCCGAAAACCAAGGAAGGAATGAGAGAGATTATTCACCAAGAACGACTAATAGAATTGGCTTTCGAGGGGCAAAGATTTTGGGATTTAAGAAGGTGGAAAAAATCTATCAAATATATGAATGAGCCTATAAGAGGGTGGAATATCGGTGGATCAGGCTTGTCATTTTACAATGTGAATACTTTGTTCACACCTACATTTACATCGAAAGATTACCTATGGCCAATTCCACTTCAAGAAATTATTAATAATCCTAACCTAGTTCAGAATGTTGGTTGGTAGTACTATTAAAGAAATATCGAATATTATGAAAAAATTAATTTATTGGACGCTTGCAATCATTATCATATGCTCATGTTCTGAGGATATTAAAGGGCCGACATCTTCTGAAGGCACGCCGCCCGGAAAAGTTGTGTTGAATAATGTAGAAAATTCAGCTGGTAAATCGATTATAGACTTTACATCACCACAAGATGAGGACTTACTTTACGTGAAAGCTACTTATGTAGTCAAAGGAGTTACGAAACAAGTTCAGGTTTCCAAATTTGAAAGTAAAATAACCGTAGAAGGATTTCCGAGTGCTGGAGAATACGATGTCGAATTAATTGCTGTGGATTTAAGTGGAAATTCTTCAGAAACAACAGCAGTTAAGGTGAATCCTACAGAGCCCGAATTTTTATTGGTTGCGAAGACTATAACTATGATTCCTACTTTCGGGGGAATCATTATGAGATGGGAAAATCTGAATAATGCACCATTAGAATTCTTGATTTATAGCACTGGAGATGATGGTTTAGAATATATAGAATCACATTTCTCTGGAGTGACCAATGGGGAATTCGGATTGAGAGGTTTTGATAATACAGAAAAAGACTTTGGGGTTATTGTGAGAGATCGATGGAACAATGAGTCAGAGCTTGTAAGAAATACACTTACTCCTTTAAAAGAAGCGAGATTAGACAAAGCACTATTTGAAAAAATTATTCTTGATGATGATAATGACATGGATGCTTGGGAAGGTTTATATGAGTATGCTTATGATGACAACATCACTACTTTCAACCATACATGGGCAGGAAGTGGATGGCCTCAGAAGTTTACCATTGACCTAGGTGTAACCAAGAAATTAAGTCGATTTATCTTGACGCAACGACAATCATTTCCATACTCACATGGGAATCCAAGATTGTTTGAAATATGGGGAACCAATGAAACTCCAGCTCAAGATGGAAGCATGGACAACTGGGTAAAACTAAAAGACTGCGTCGCATCGAAACCATCATTAGAAGGTGGTACAGCAGATGAAGACCAACAACATCTCATAGATGGCGACGAATACAACTTCGCTTTAGATGTTCCAGCAGTTAAATATGTACGATTAATAGTCAATGAAACTTGGGGCCAAACAGGGTTCATTCACGTCGGTGAATTAACATTTTTCGGTCAAGAATAACCCTAGAATATTATTAGAAAAATCTCTAAATGAGTATAAAAATGAAATATATATTAAATCTGATTATCGTTTTCTTTGTTTTGATCTCATGTTCAAAAATGGATGATGTCTATTCCGAATATGTTACTGAAGGTGAAGATATCTATGCTTCTGTGCCATATGACATCATGGATTTTTCAGGAAATAAAAGAATCAAATTATCATATATACTTAGAAATGCAGGCAATGTAAATAAGTGCATGGTCGAATGGGATAATGGAAATGGAAAGCAAGTATTCGATGTTAGCCCCAAATTACCAATTGACACCATTTCAATGATCATAGACAATCTTGAAGAAAGGGACTACACTTTTATTCTAAAAATGGAAGATAGTTTTGGAAACGTTTCGGTAAAAAAAGAAATTGTTGCAACAGTATTCGGTGAAAAATTTCAAGCCTCCTTATCACCAAGAATAATCGGTTCTATGGTTGGTGGAAATACCGTTGATTCAATTGTAATCGACTGGATTCCAAGTAACGAGAAGCATGTCGGTGTATTGATAAACTACGAAAACACAGCAGGTGTACCGATGCAGAAGGAAGTAGGCCGATTCGATAGCAGAACGGTTATCCGTGACTGGAAGCCACTTTCTACATTAACATATACGTCTTATTACATTCCTAAACCTAGAGCAATAGATACTTTCGAAGTTGCAGCTGAATTAGAATTACCAGATAGAATAGATTTTACGGGTGAAATGCTCGATAATTCTGAATGGGAAATCGTAGACTTTTCATCGGAAGAAAATGCGGAAGCACAGTGGAGTGATTATGATTATCAAGGGAAAGCAGAAGCTGCAATCGATGGAATTCTAGAAACTTTCTGGCACACACAATGGGATGCTGCTCAGCCTGATTACCCACATTATTTTACGTTTGACCTGAAAAAAACCGCAGCAATTAATAAGATAGCGTGCTATAGAAGACAAGGTGACGATAGAGGACAGATCAGATTTAAAATATCTTCTAGTCTTAATGGAGTTGATTTTACGGAAATTGGAACCTATAACTACGATAACACCATTGACAATCAGAATTATGATATTCCAATCACTACCGCTCGATATATTAAATATGAAGCGCTAGAAGGTGGTGAGTTTTTTGCCTTCCTTGCTGAAATAGAACTCCAAGGAAATTACTTATCAAGTAACTTAGTCCCAACTTCTGACATCTCGATTCTTGATTTATCTTCAGAAGAAAATGCGGAAGCTCAATGGAGTGATTATGACTACCAAGGTAAAGTAGAAGCAGCATTCGACGGATTATTAGAAACATTCTGGCATACACAATGGGATGCTGACCAGCCTAACTATCCGCATTATTTCACCTTAGAGCTAGCGAATGAAATACAACTATCTGCAATCGAAAGCTTCCGTCGCCAAGGTGACGATAGAGGACAAACGAAGTTTAGAATTGAAACCAGCACAGATAATGTTACGTGGGAATCCCAAGGAGAGTTTGATTTAAATGCTTCTTCAGACGAAGGACAACTCTATTACTTCACATTCCAGCCAAGTGCAAAATATATCAGATACACCGCACTTGAAGGTCCTGAATTCTTTGCGTTCATGGCAGAAATGAATATCTATGGTGAATAAAAAAGAAGTAATAACGAGACTGTGAATTAATGGATCGATAAATAATATAAGAAATTGACCATTATAGAACTAATTCATGTTGTGGAATTTCTATTTCTATCATGGTTCCGTGCTCATTGCGAATACTGATTTTAGCCCCCAGTTTCTTAGTAAATGACTTAATCAATTCCATACCTAATGTCTTAGACTTCACGGGTATTACTGTAAATGGAATGCCGAGTCCATTATCTGAAACTTTCAAGTACAGTTTCTCATCTAGTTTTTTCAATGTTACCGCAATCTCTCCATCTTGCTTGTTTTCGAAAGCATATTTAAGTGCATTACTTATTAACTCATTCGTAATTAAACCTAATGGCATAACGGTATCCACGTCTAGTTCAAGATCTTCGATATCCATTAAGATCTTTATATTCTTATCATTAATGTGATAAGTTGTGATCAAGTTTTCTATTAAATCTTCAAAGTAATTCTTAACGCTAATATTCTTCAGGTTCTCTTTTTGATAAAGGCTTTTGTGCAATATAGACATCGACTCTACCCTAGTTTTTCCCGTGTGTATGGCCGCAAGCGCACTCTCATCAACGATGTACTTAGACTGTAATGTCAATAACGAAGAGACGACCTGAAGATTATTTTTTACTCGATGGTGAATTTCTTTAAGCAGAACATCTTTGTCTTTATTTGCCAATGAAATTTCTTCTTTCTGTTGCTTTGTTTTCTGGTACAACTTGAAAAGCCACAGTAATAAGCCACTGAATGCAAGCAACCCAATGCCTAATCCTATATTTCTATATCGTGCATTTTTCAGCTTAATTTCTGTCAGTTCATTCTGAGTATTAAGCAATGCAATTTCAGATTCCTTTTCTACCGTTAGGTATTTGGTTTCCATTTCTTGTCGATACATGGTCTTGTCCTCTTCCGCAATATGATCTTGCAATTCTTTCAGTTCGGACAGATTATCGAAAGCAGCCTCGAAATCGCCTTTTTCTTTGTTCATCTTCGCACTTAACTCATAGAATAGGATTTTTTGTTCCGCTAGATCTGATAGAAAAACATCCTCAGATATTTTATTAAGATACTTTTCTACCTGATTTAAATCACCTCTGCTAAAGGCCACTAATGCTAATCCATTGTAGAGATTGATATTAAATGGGCTCTCTAATTGTTCGTATGGAAATTCAGATGCTCTGAGATAATATTTACCTGCTTCTTCCATGTTATCTAATTCAGCATATGCATTACCCTTAGCAATGATAGTATGAATGAGATCTGTTTCACTATTAGCTTCTCTATAGATGGATTCTGCCTCATCCAATTTTTCTAAGGCCTTATCCAGTTCTGACATTTTGTAATAGGCCGTTGCCATATTAAAAGCAAGATTTCCCATTCCTAAGACATCACCAGACGCCTTTCTTAGCTCATAAGATTGTTCATAAATCTTTATAGACTCATCATACCTTCCTAAGTTTCTATAAAAAATGCCTAGGTTATTAAGTAATCTACTTCGCCGCTTATCTAATCCATTTTCACGACAGATATTAACTGCTTCGATATAAGGTTCGATGGCCTTCCCGATGAAACCCATCGTATAATGTGCGACCCCTATATTCGTCAGAAAATCAACTTTGTTTTCAAGAGGAAGCTGTAAGGAATCTATTAATATTAATCCCTTATCTAGCCAGAATAAACCCTCCTCGTATTTTCCTATTCTAGGAGCAATACCACCTATAGATCTATAGGTAACGAGTTTACCATTAGTATAATCTAATTGATCAGCAAGTAAAGCAGCCTGAACTAATACCAAGTAGGAAGTGTCCAAATTGATAGAAACCATTGCCTTCCCTAACTCATATCCCGCAAGAACAGCACTAGTATCTTGACGAGTATCGATAACTCTTTTTAGACTGTCAATGTTGGAAAAAGATGTGCAAGGAATAACACAAATTAGCAATAGTGTATAGATTAGTTTCATTTGTGAAATTTTCAAAAAAATACAACTCGTGAGTATAATTAGTGTAAAATCGCAATTTTGTCGGTATTCAAGTGTTAAAACCCAGGATAAAAGAGAAAATAATATCATTTATAGGTTTCCACAGTCATTGACAACACCTTTTCTGCAAGGGGCTCTCATAATCATATCCATTTGATTACTACTGATAAGACCTTACTTCACATTGACATAAAAAAAGGTAGCCATTAATCCTATATTCACAATAGTCTTCATAGGTCAATTTAATTTTCTATCAAAAAAATGACTGGTCATGCAACAAAAGTGATTAATTGCACACCATATAATTAAACAAGAGACAAATTGATAAAAAACCAAATCATAAACCAAAAGCTCATTAAGGCTTGCATTGCGCAAAATCGGATGGCGCAACGTAAGCTGTATGAAGCTTATAAGGTTTATTTATTTGGTGTTGCGATGCGATATGCTAAAAATAAATTGGAAGCAGAGGACATCTTACAAGAAGGTTTTTTGAAAATATTGAAAGATATTAAATCTTGGACGCAGGCTGGACCATTAGAAGCATGGATGAGGAAAATCATCGTCAATACGGCTTTGATGCATATCAGGAAATATCGAAAATTGGTTTTTCTCGATCTAGAAGAGCAACAATTTGATATACCTGATGTGACTTTCGAAGAAAATGAAAGAGCAGAAGTCATCATCAAAATGATTCAATCCCTGCCGGATCCATACCAGACCATTTTCAATTTAAAAGCCTTGGATGGATATTCCTATGCAGAGATTTCAGAAAAACTAAATATTAAGGAAGCAACATTGAGATCTCATTATTTAAGAGCAAGAAATAAGCTACAAGACGTACTTCAAAAAGAATTTTAAGAAAGAGAATGGAGGACTAAATAAATAAGTAAATATGAAGGACAACAATAATATAGAAGATTTTTTCAAGCATTCGTTAGAAGGATTTAACGATGTACCTTCTGATCAAGTTTGGAAAAATATCGATGGTGAACTTGGCAATTCTAGTAATATCTGGAAACGGAATTTACTCGGCTTCCTCTCAGTAAGTCTAGGTATAGCCTTGCTATGCTTAGCTTGTTATTCGTACAACTTGAAACAAGAATTAAATACTAAAATAGACCAACTAAATAGCTCGCAGCATACCATTAATACTTACCACTCTGAGAATTTATCTTTAAATAAGGAGGTCAAATTACTCAATCAGGAAATTAATGAAATCAAGGTATCTGACGAAAATGCCAATATCAAGAAAATAGTTCCTGCATCTACTGAACAGTATACTTCGTCACAAAATACTCGCAGTCATAACAAAACCATTTATGATATAAATCAGAGCCGTAACTTCAACGAAAATATAAATTTACATGCAATAAATGATTCCGTAGATTCTAATTTCACTGATGCTAGCATCCTCACGGATGAAGCCAATAGTAGACAAAATTATGCTGAATCTCTAGACAGAGAAAATTCAAAATTAGCAATCTCTGAATTAAGAAAAACTCGTACTCAAATTACAATTCCTGAAAAATCAGCTTCTCAGCTAACCAAAGATAAAAAATTGAAATTTCTCAATCCCAACCTTACATTTAATGGGATCGAAAGTGCTAATTACTCAACTGGAAATATCAAATATGGGTTGACTGGTTCCATTCTAGGAACTGGAACAGAAGTAACCTCAGGCCTAAATCCTGGCTTCAGCGCAGGACTAGAAATGGAAATGAAATTGTACAAGCAATTATGGTTTACGACGGATCTGAGGTTTAATCGCAATAATTATGTAATGGAATTTATGGGCGTTAATCCACAGCAAGAAAGCGACTTCCCTACCCCACGTACACTGAGTGCTACTTTTAACAATGTGGATGTCCAAAATAGTTACTTTGATTTTCCTGTTGGCTTAAGTTATAATATAGCACTTGGCAAAAACAACGTATTCTTTGTTAATCCAGGTTTTTCTTGGCAATTCTACTTACCTCAAAAATTCATCTACAATACGGTTGAAAACGATCGAGTGCTCTATTCAGAAGAGAGATATTTTGTGTACTTCGGATCAGCATTTTTAAATATTGGAGTAGAAAGAAAGATCTCGAAAAATAATATTTTCCAATTAGGGTTATGGGCTGAAAAAGGGCTCGAAGATTATGGAATAGAGAATAGAAATATAATGAATTATGGTTTAAAGGTGTCTTTGCTATTTACTAATTAATAGTAATTGCTCGAAGTACAAGAGCTTTTACACTCGTTTTGACAAAGTTGTCAAAGCATAATTATTTACACTAAAAAATAGAAAAAATGAAAAAAATAAATATCGCATTCATAGCAGCGATTATAGGTATAGTTTCCTTCACTAGCTGCGAAAAAGAATTATTCGGCTGTATTTCCGGGAAAGGTGAAAAAGAAACGCGGATTGTTTCTTTCGAAAAAATTGAAGGATTTGATGTCGATGGATCTAATAATGTAATCATCATGGAAGGTGATGAGCAGTTAATAGAAATTACATCTTATCCAAATATAATTGATCGATGGATAGAAGATTCTTCTGTAGAAGATGGAATTCTTAGGGCCGGAATAAGAAGGTGTGTAACGGGGTTCAAGAAAAATGATATTGAAATACGTGCAACCATTTCATCTTTGAAATTAGTCGCTATCTCTGGAAGTGGAGACGTAGAAACTGTTGGCACATTCGAAAATGTTGATGATCTAGAAATTGATATTTCGGGATCCGGAGAGATGGATTTAGATTTAGGTGACAATATGGACTTTATAGATATCAAAGTTTCAGGTTCTGGCAATATTAAAATTTCAGGGGCTAATAATGAAACTGAAATCCGAGTCAGTGGTAGTGGTAAAATCCGAAATTTTGATTTAGTATCTCAGTCATGTTCCGTAAGAGTATCTGGATCTGGTGATGCAGAAGTCAATGTAGTGAATGACTTAGAAGTCAAAATTACAGGATCTGGTGATGTATGCTATAAAGGTCAACCTATTGTTAATTCCAATATTACAGGCTCTGGAAATATAAAAAATTGCAACTAGAATCATTTTTCAAATAGTCTTAGTGAGAAAAAGAAAGGAGCTTTTGCTTCCTTTCTTTTCTTGCGCTATCTATTAATTTATAAAATTCTAATTAATCAATATTTGAGGAGAGATATACAAGATATTAATTTAAAAAAGAAGAGTTATTTAGTTAAAGTTCAAGTTTCTTAGCAAGGTTTTAATTTGTTAATTACTTCTAAGATCAAACTAAAGCCATTTTTTTATCAATCGAAATATTGCCACCAAGCTTATTAGCTTTCATTTTCAATTTATTAGTTCTTGGATGTCCATACATGTCGCCCTCTATCGGAAGAGCAATTAAACTCTTATCAGAATACACGCCTTAAATCATCCGCGATTTGGGTTATTAGCTTTAATAGAGCCTATAGCGATAAAAAGTAAATAACTTAATCCTAGATAGCCCAAAAAATGATACGATCCGAAACTTGTATAGCAAAGGCTAAAGATACTTGGTGCCAATGCACTTGCTAAAATCAAGAACGACATCACTCGACCAGAAATAGCTCCTAGATGTTCACGCCCAAAAAATCTAGGCCATGCAATGGTATTCAGCACACCATAAAACCCTGAAAGTATACCAAATCCAGTTATGAGTAATGGTATACCGTAAATCGTAGGTAGACTTAAAAACCCCACCGATGCAACAATTCCTCCTAAGATCATAAGATACAAGAATAGCTTCAGAGGCAGGTAATCACTTAGGTAATTGAAAATGATGGAAACAATCACTGCCACAACTGATGCCGGTAAAAAGATAGCGATCGCATCTGACTTCGGAAATCCTTGACTTTCGAATATACTGACGATATGAAAAGTTAGTCCTGTTACAAAGAAACTATTAAAGGCTAAAATTAAGGCATACATCCAGAAAGCCCGTTGAGACTTGGCTTCCTTAAGCGTGAACTGCTTAGAAACAGTATTTGAAGCTTTTGGGTTACGGTTTTGGATTATTTTTCCATCTGGAATTAAACCATAGTCTTCAGGTTTGTTTTTGTACAATAAAAAAATCAAAATGCTAAATAAGAGCAGGGCTGCACCTAACCACTTCCATGCACCTTGCCATCCATTGCTTTCAATCAATGCATCCACCCAAAGTGGCGAAGCTGAAAACCCAAAGGAAATAGCTATACTTGTAAAGGCATTCACCTTGCCCCGGTTCTTGTCGAACCAAATCATAATCATATTTCTAGAAGCCATGGTTAAGACGCCTTGTCCAGCGAATCGCAATAAAAAGAAAAGGAAAGTGATGATCACAAATGGGATCATCCAGCTATCTACTTCTAAAATACTTTTCACAAAGTTACTCATGTGCAGAGACCATGATGAAAGAAATAAGGCGATTCCTAGTGTGAGGGCAGCGAAGAAAGCAACCAGCCTAGCTCCGTATTTATCGAACCACACTCCTGCCCTACCAATAATTAACGCGCTTGCAATTGTTCCTATCAAATAAGCGTTGCTGAATTGGTTTCGACTTAGACCTAAAGCATCTTTTACCGGATCGGTAAATACTGAGACACCTATCGTTTGCCCAGGAATACTACAGAATACACCTATCGAACCGATAACGAGCACTATATATCCATAAAAAATTGGACTCTTGGCTGGATCGATAGATAGGAAGTGTTTTTTGTTCTTTTTCAACATAGCTGCTCGCAATAAGAGCACGAAAGTAAAAGATAAAGCTTATAAAATAGGAATTTCATACAAGTCTCGACATGAAAGCAGTAAGAAATGACATCTCAAGACATCTTATTCGTTAAACAAATCTTTCATTTCTATGACTCGCTGCACATTCCCAGAATACATATTATCCTTTAGGCCATAAGTGGTAAGCATCGTAGTCCATAGGGCTTTCCGAGTTTTAGTTGCCTGCTGAAACATGGAAACCTTATTTCTCAATTTTGCATCGTATTCTTTAGTGATAACATATTCATCAACTGAAAATTTGATCTCTATTAAATTGATAACTTGGTCTTTTCTATCGATAACAAGGTCGACTTGCGCTCCATCTCCCCACCAAGTAGAAGTAGAAGTCTGTACCCCTGAGATTCCCAGCGCTCTTTTAATAGGCCCGATGTGAAGAAGGCAGATCACTTCGAATGCATTTCCTTGCCAAGCATTGATCGCTGGCGTATTAATTTGATTAATCCAATAATTCGAGTCGTGTTGAAAGTTCCTCAAGAATCGGTGATGAAAAAGTGTGAATGGATCGGTCAACTGATAAATTGAATCTCTAGTCTTATTGCCAAACTTATTGTATTCACGAATAAAGTCACTTTGCTCAAGTTCTAAGAGAGCGCGTGTCAGGCCGCCACCATCTTTTATGTCAATGTTTTTAAGAATTTCCTTTCTGCTTAACCCTGTTTTCTTCAGTGTAAGTGCTTTGATAATTTGCTTATGGGTATCAGAATCATCGAATAAGGATCGAACTAATATATCATATTCAAGCTGGAGAGGTGCATCGGGCTGGAAAAATAGTTGCTGGATATTCTGTGCGATACTGAGTGTAGGATCTATTAAATCCAGGTAAAATGGAATTCCACCTAGTGCCATGTATAATTGAGCAATTTGATAATGGTCAATTTTATACTTTCTAGATAGAAGGAATTTTTCGGTTTCGAGTAAGCTAAAGGGTGACAACTTCATTCTTCTTGTTACTCTATTATAGAGTCCTCCTCTGTTTCTGATCAACTTATTAATCATCCAGGATGCTGCTGAGCCGCAGCCAATCAAGAGGATATCCTCACGAGCACTTGCCCAACTATTCCAAAAATACTCCAAACCCATCATGAATTTCGAACGAGGTGTGTCCATCCATGCTAGCTCGTCGATGAATACAACCTTCTTTTCGCAACTAGACTTTTCTAGAAGTTGAGTCAGCATTGTGAATGCTTCGTACCAACTCCCAGGAACTTTGGTTGATTCTTCTTGGCCAAAATTATGGAGTGCTTGGGAAAAGTTTATTAATTGAGAATGCATATCTCCATTTGCAAGGCCAGTCACATAAAAGTCAAAAGAATTCTGGAAGTGTTGCCTAATCAAATAGGTTTTTCCAACACGTCTTCTGCCATAGATTGCAATGAAATGAGAGCGGTGATCTGCTAGACATTGGTTTAAGATCTTCTTTTCTTCTACTCTACCTACAAGTTTCATAACATTTATATTTGGCGGTAAGTAATTATAATTTAATACTTAACGCCAAATATAAAGATTTCTTTAGAAAAAATCATAAAGCATTATGCAATTGTCGCGAAGTATAATTGGCGGTATCATTACATAAAAGATAACTTATCGCCAATTATAGGAAAAATCACCAGCATCTTATTATAGGAGGAACTTGGTAGAATGATCCAAGCCCTAGCATTGGAAAATCAAGAACTCAAAGTCCGCATTAAGCGTCCAGAAGTAGAACAAAGTAAACTTATTGCGCTCGAACAAAAGGTTCAAAGCTAGAATCGGAACAGCAATTAAAGTTAATTACGCTTCACTATAAAATTGACATATACCCCCTTTTCCCAAAATTCATACCTAAATATAATCTATAAGGAGTAACAATACACTTTCAGCTTCTAAGCTCTTTCTATTTCATAATTATAGATTACTTAGGTCAATGTCGAACGGAGCTTCGTGAGGATGCGCACTACTTTCATACAATGCCATGAAGTCAAACTGTCCTCCGTAAACAGGAATTTTCACTGTAGGATCTGCACCATAAGAAATTAATAAAGCAATTATATCTGATAAGTTTACTGGAACTACTTGTCTATAAATTTCTACGGCATTTGATGCACAATAATGAATCAATTGTCCTTTGTGACCAAATTGGGAATGCTGGTGAACTAGGTGCGGCGATTCTTCAAGCATCACTTTCAAATCATAATATTCTCCTGCCAATAATAAATCAACTGCCTTTTCAAATTTTATATCAATTAATTCAGTCGGAATCTTATCTGATGAATCATATCCATGAACATTCGCAGCGATTATTAGAAAGTCTGAATCTTCCAATGATTCCTTAAAAATTTCTTCCTGAGTTCTCCCCATTAATGGTTTGTAATAATTTAGGATATCAATAGCAACTGCCTTGTTTTTAGCCTCAAATCCCGCCTTCAGACGGTCAGCATATTCTTTAATAAATTCTAAAATTGTAACAGAAGATTCACCCTTCGATAGCATTCCTCGATGAAGTTCAATCACTGACGTAACTCCATCAGGCATATAAATTTCCTTCTTTAACTTGATAATGTTCCCATCTTGAAAAGGTAGAATCTTAGCATTGAACTTTTCATAAATTGCTCCTGGAATTCCGAGATCAGCAACATAGATGTCTGCACGAGAAAGGCCATAAAGAATCTTCTTTGGCGCTGCCAATGTTAGCACTTTATCTGCCTGAAAGTAATGCTCCGAATCCTCATTAGTGTAACCCGTAGGGAGATCCAAAGAAATCTTTAAACATTGACCATTATTAGCTTCTGAAATTCGCTCAGTTAATTCCGCTGGCAATGGTAATCTCTGAGAAAATCCTAAGTATGCATCTACCCATACATCTGGATCTTCTATCTTTTCCATTATAGCCCCAAATTTCAAAGCCCTCTCTAATTGTAACTTTGGTAAATCCTTATTGATCTCCTTGAAAAGATCTAAATAAACTCGATAGCCCCACGCCGATAATCTTCTTGCCGCTACTAATCCACCTCCACCATTATTTCCATTTCCTATTCCGATTAGAATTGATCTAGACTTATTCTCTACGCTTTGTGCAACAAGATTAGCCAATTGCAATCCTGCATTCTCCATCATCAATTCTATGGGAAGTCCATAGTTTTCGACTGCGTAGTAATCTATGTCCCTAAATTGTTCAACTTCCAAGGCATCTGATTTAGGAATAAATACTTCTTTCATCTGCTCTTTATTTAAAACCTAATATAAAAATTAATATCTTTCTAACCTCAAATGATCAACTATGGGAATTTTCGATAAACTTAAAAAGTTTAAAAACTACATCTCCGGTTCAGGTGCTGAATTGCATCTTTCTATAGACAATAGTCTTGTCCAAACAGAAGGTCGAGTACTCGTAACCGTTTTCTGTCAAGTAAAAGAACACGATATACTTGTAGACAAGCTTTATCTGAAATTAAAAGCTGAAGAAACCGTTCGTTACAGAGACGCTAACTATCATGGAACGAATACGAGAGCTCGAACAACAGGTGGAACTAATAGGACAGCTCATGCGACTACTTTCAAAAATGAACTCATCATCGATCAGAATTTCAGATTAGATCGGGACGGCGAATACGAATGGCAAGCGGAATTCATGATTCCACCTAATATTCCTGGAACCTATGTCGGAATTAATGCACAGCATGAATGGAAGGTACTAGCTGGTCTATCGAAAAAGGGAAATGATCCCGATAGTGGCTGGGTTCCATTCCAAGTCTAACTAAGATATTTCTCCGTAAAACTAACCAACCACTTTGAAAATCCGTTATACGGTGGAGTCAGCAAATCAGTAGCACTTATCGGCGTCACTTGCTTTAAGTAACCACGTTGATTCGTGAATTCTAGAAACCCAAAATATCCCATTCCCTTTCCTATTCCACTGTTGTTAGATCCTCCGAATGGGAGATTTGGGTTCATAATATGAACTAGGGAATGATTTACAGCCGTTCCACAAGCTCTTGTATTATTGACAACAAAATTAATGTTCTTCTTACTTCCACTGTATATATATAATGCAAGTGGCTTTTCTCTTGATTGTACAATCTTAGGTACCTCTTTGATATCATCAAATTCGATTATCGGTAGAACAGGTCCGAAAATCTCATCTTCCAATAGTTTCGCATCGTCATCCAAACCAGAAATTACCGTCGGTTCTATATAATTCTGATCAGCATCTACTTTTCCTCCGAATTCAAAATTCCCATTTTTATTAAGGGCATCTTTAAGATATCCATCTAATCTCTCGAAGTGCTTTCGATTCACAATTCTAGAATAAGAACCAGAATCTTTAGCTTGCTTAGTGAAGAAATCTTCTAATTGACTTCTCAAGGCAGCAATCAGCTTATCTTTAACCTTCGAATGCACGAGCAAGTAATCAGGAGCTATACATATCTGACCTGCATTAATAAACTTAGCCCAAGAAATTCTCTTGGCTGCATTTTTAATATTTGCAGATTCGTCCACGATCACAGGAGATTTCCCTCCAAGCTCGAGGGTCACAGACGCCAAATGCTCTGCAGCAGCTTTCATTACTATTTTTCCAATAGATGGTGCTCCTGTAAAATAAATATGATTAAATGGCAGACCGAGCAAATAAGTAGACGTTTCTGCATCTCCCTGAACAAGGGCGACTTCTTGCTCACCAAATGCTTCACTAATGATTTTTTGAAGTATTTCTGATGAATGTGGAGTATTTTCTGAGGGCTTCAAAATAACAGGACAACCTGCAGCAATCGCTCCCACTAATGGTGCGAGGGTCAGCATAATGGGGAAATTCCAAGGCGAAATAATTAATCCAACGCCCTTAGGTTCCATAATAATCTTAGAAGAAGAACCTAACATGGAAAGTGGTGTAGGCACACTATGTACACTTGTCCATCTTCCGATATTCCGTTTCGCATGCTTAATCTCAGCAATGACTGGTAATATTTCTGTTGCGTTAACTTCTACAGCAGGCTTTCGAAAATCATTAAATACTGCTTCTACAATACCTTCTCTGTTATTTTCTATTGATTTTTTCAGCTTATTCAACCTTTGCACCCGTTTTTCAATGGGCTGATTTCCATATTCGTATTGAAAACCGTTTTGGAGCTGAAACAATCGAGATAATTCTTTTTTATCCGTATTTACAATTTTTTTTTCAGAAATATTCATAGTCCTTTTTGTTGAAATTTTGACTTTAGGTCAAGATAATACTTTTTTGATCAGAAATTAAATTAAAGAACAAATCAAAATAAATAGGGTTCAAAAAATAACAATTAGAAAGATTATCTCTAATTATAAAAACATAAGTACAAGTTGCAAGTGCAATAATTGCACCTTTAAGTAATTGATTTTTAGATATTAAGACTAAATTTAAATGTTTTTTTGTTTCATAATTCGAAAATAAAGGATAAGTTTGAGCCGAAATGACAAATATACTTAACAATACATGTTTCTGTTTCTTCTTTTACTTTTATGCTAAAGTGAGATAAGAACTTCGTGTATATAATAATATAGAAAAGGAGTTCTCAAATGAGTGCTCCTTTTTATTTTATAATAATGGCTAAATGCCAAATTTGACATGAAAAGAAAAGAGCCTATAAAAGTTGTTATACAAGGAGTACCTGGTGCATTTCATGAAATTGCTGCCAGACATCACTTTGACAAAGAAGAGGTGGAAGTTGTTCCTGCTATGACTTTTTCAGATCTGATTGTAAAAGCAGAAGACCCAAGTGTGTCCGATTATGCAATAATGGCAATAGAAAATACTATCGCAGGTTCATTATTGCAAAACTACATTTTACTTAAAGATTCTAACTTAACAATCGTAGGAGAAGTACTACTTCGAATAAAACACAACTTACTAGCCATTAACGGGACCAAGATAGAAGACATCGAAGAAGTGCATTCTCATCCAATGGCTATTCTCCAGTGTGCAGATTTTTTCTTGGATTACGAACACATCCGTTTAGTAGAAGCTGATGACACCGCAGCAAGTGCGGTTAGAGTAAAGCAAAATAAAAACCCAAAGCGGGCAGCAATTGCAAGCAAATTAGCGGCGGAACAGATCGGCCTAGAAGTTATCGCAGAAGAGATCGAAACAAATCATAGAAACTATACCCGCTTTCTCGTTTTAGAAAGAAAAAACCAACAAGAATACAAGAAAAATCACGTAAAGGTTTCTGTTTCATTTGCTGTAGAACACCAAGTGGGAAGCTTAAGCACGGTACTACATAATCTAAGTAAGAATAATACCAATCTTACTAAAATACAGTCCATGCCCATCGTTGGGAAAGAATGGCAATATTACTTCTTTGTTGATTTCATCATTAATGGTAAAGGCGATTTCGAAACCATTATGGCAGATTTAAGAAACGATTCTTCAGAATTACAGATTTTAGGAACTTATGAAAAAGGAGAATACTATGATAGTTAAACAAGCTTCTCGCCTTAATCATGTTAAAGAATATTACTTCTCACATAAGCTCAGAGAGGTAGGACAGATGAATGCTGATGGCAAAGATGTCATAAATCTTGGTATTGGGAAACCTGATCTAGCTCCACCTGCTGAAGCGGTAACCGCCCTAAAGAACGCTGCTGAAAATGATAGCTATCATGGGTATCAGTCCTATTCTGGTTTGCCAGAACTTAGAAAAGCATTCGCAGATTGGTACTTGAAATATTTCGATACAACTCTGAATCCAGCTAGTGAAATTCTACCATTAATCGGTTCGAAGGAAGGTATAATGCACATTACCATGAGTTTTCTGGAAAAAGGAGACCAAGTGCTCATACCTAATCCTGGATATCCTGCTTATGAATCCGCAGCAAAATTAAGTGGTGCAGAAAGTGTGCTCTATAACTTGACAGCGGAAAATAATTGGCTTCCTAATTTCAAAGAGTTAGAAGCCATGGATTTATCTAAGGTGAAATTAATGTGGATTAATTATCCGAATATGCCCACAGGTGCTCGTGGAAACAAGGAAACATTTGAAAAACTAGTAGCCTTGTGCAAGGAGAACAGCATTCTTCTTTGCCATGATAATCCATATTCCTTCATCTTAAATAAGGAACAATTTAGCATCCTTAGTATAGAAGGTGCAATGGATTGTTGCTTAGAGCTTAACTCGTTAAGCAAGTCACATAACATGTCAGGGTGGAGAGTCGGAATGCTCGGAGGACGAAGTGATTATATTCAGACCATTCTTAAGTTCAAGAGCAATATGGATTCTGGAATGTTCAGAGCACTTCAAGAAGGAGCAATCGCAGCGTTATCGATGGATCAAGCATGGTTTGATTCATTGACAGAAACATATACTGAACGAAAAGTAGAGGCCGAAAAAATAATCGATCTACTAGGTTGTAGTTATAAAGGAGACCAAAGCGGTATGTTTTTATGGGCTAAAATTCAAGACCATTATAAAGATGCTATAGAATTAGCAGATGAAATCTTATATGGTGCCAATGTTTTTATAACACCTGGAAATATTTTTGGAAGTAACGGTAATCGATACATTCGAATTTCCCTTTGTCAACCAAGTAGTTTATTAGCTCAAGCGAGAGAAAGAATTGAAAAATTCAAACTAGAAAGATGAAAGTAGCAGTAATAGGATTGGGGTTAATAGGTGGGTCTCTTGTGAAAAGTTTGAGAACACTAGATATTGCGACGAATATAATAGGTGTAGATGCTTCACCTGAACATCAAGAAATAGCGCTTTCATTAGGCTTAGTGGATCAGTGTCTGCCACTAGAGGAAGCTGTGAATGCGAGTGACTTTGTAATTGTTGCTACACCAGTAAATACCATTCCTTCTATTATCAGAGACGTATTAGACCTTGTGGAAGAACAGACAGTGATCGATGTAGGATCTACTAAAGCCGAAATTATTCGTAAAGTAAAAGGACATCCGAAGAGAAGTAATTTTGTGGCTTGTCACCCGATGGCAGGAACAGAATATTCAGGTCCTGAAGCTGCGGTTTCTGGATTATTTACAAATAAGTACGTTGTGATATGCGATCATGGAGATAGCGATCTTGAAAAATTTGAGATGGTTAGGTCCATGTTTGAGAAAATGGAAATGAAAGTACTTTTGCAAGAAGCTGAGGCTCATGATACACATGTTGCCTATGTTTCTCATATTTCACATATCAGTTCTTTCGCATTGGCCATTACGGTATTAAAGAAAGAAGTGGATGAAGATCGAATATTTGAGTTAGCAAGTACAGGATTTAGTAGTACGGTAAGATTAGCAAAAAGTTCACCAGCCACTTGGGTGCCTATTTTTGAACAGAATAGAGACAATGTTTTAGAAGTCTTAGATGAGCACATCAGTGTGCTGTCAGATTTCAGAAGCTCATTAATAAAAAAGAATTACGAAAAGTTTCACGACTTAATCTGTGAAGCAAATAAAATTAAAAAAATACTAAAATAGATAGTAACATGGAAATGAAATTTGAAAATCCATTCGGAGCAGATAAAAAAAGACCTTACATCATTGCAGGTCCTTGTAGTGCTGAGACAGAAGAACAAGTACTAGGAATTGCACATGAATTAAAAGATCAAAACATAGACCTATATAGAGCGGGGATATGGAAGCCTAGAACGAAACCTGGTTCATTCGAAGGTGTAGGTGCACTAGGACTTAAGTGGTTAAGACGAGTTAAAGAAGAAACTGGTCTAAAAGTAACTACTGAAGTTGCGAATCGAGTGCACGTGGATGAATGCTTATACCATGACATCGATGTACTTTGGATAGGAGCAAGAACTACCGTGAATCCTTTTTCAGTTCAGGATATTGCAGATGCATTAGAAGGAGTAGACATTCCAGTGATGGTGAAAAATCCAATCAACGCCGATCTTAAATTATGGATAGGTGGAATCGAAAGATTATATAAAGCTGGGATTACTAAAATCGCCGCCATTCACAGAGGGTTTTCTTCATTCGGTGAAACGAACTATAGAAATGCTCCAACTTGGCAGATTCCTATCGAATTAAAAAGACAATTTCCAGATTTATTGATCATCAATGACAACAGTCACATATGTGGACGAAGAGATATCCTTAAGGATGTAGCTCAAGTAGCGATGGATTTAAATTTTGATGGATTAATGACGGAAGTGCACAACAATCCTGATAAAGCATGGAGTGATGCTGCTCAGCAGATTACACCAAAAGTTTTCGGACAGTTAGTAAGCGATCTTGTGATTAGAGAAAAAGGTGGAACAAGTGTAGATCAGTCAGATCTTGCTGTATTAAGATCTAAAATCGATGTTCTGGACGATGAATTATTAAGAATCCTTGATGATCGAATGAAATTGGCTGAGGAAATAGGAGTGTATAAAAAAGCAAATAACATTTCTATCCTACAACCAGAAAGATGGAATGCAATTTTAGAGAAATCTGAAAAGAAAGCTACTAATCTCGGACTAAGCGTTGAATTTATCAACAAATTATTCAGATCTGTACATCAGGAAAGCATCAATCACCAAGAGGAGATTATGAAATAAAATTTGATACTCCATAAATTCAACAAATAAGTTGAAATCTGGAGAATTGATATTATTAATTGGCCAGGTATATGAATAACAATTATACCTGGTCAATCATATAAATTCCACCGCTACCTAATGTGCTTGTTTCTTCTGCCTATCGATCTTTTACCAAAGTCCTATTCCAAGCACAAATTTCCGACAGACCACCCCTTCATATCATCTTTTATCTGCTAGTATTTCAGGCGAACTGGACGCCAAATTACTACGTGTATAAAACTCTAAAAGTTACTACAAATATTACTAAAAGTGTAAACTTTAAACAAATGAAATTAAAGTTTATTAAGGTGATTTAAAGATTGGTTTATAGATAAATAATCGCTTATTTTAGGCGAAAAACTAGTGAGTATTAACCATTCCCCATTAAAAAGCTTAATCCATATCTTACCACCTTCAGTGCTCGAGGAGTTTACAAACAGTTTCGCAGAAGTAAAGCTTTTGAAAGGTGAAAGTTTACTTAGAATCAACCAAGTTTGTCGACATATGTATATTGTCAAAAAAGGCGCCGTTCGGCATTTTAGAATTGCGAAAGACGGATCAGAATACAACACTTGGTTTTCATTCGAGGATGATATCATTGCGGTTTTAAAGAGTACTGTTAGAGAATCGCCTAGTAATACAGGTATTATTGCCATGGAAGACACTACCTTTTTATCGATATCACAATCTGAAATAGATAATTTGAGGATAAAACACCATTCCTTCGAGACCTTCTCCAGGAGATTGATCGAAGAGTATTTCATATTCATGGAACAAAGAGCTTTCAGTGCACAAGCAAATACAGCTCTTCAGAAATACGCAGAATTACTTTCTGCAAATCCGAAAGTCATGGACCGTGTAACTCAAACACAAATAGCATCCTATTTAGGAATCAAGAAGGAAACCTTTACAAGGATTAAGAAAAAAATGAAAAATTTATCTAGTAGTTGACAAATGTCAACAGCGTTATAAATCTTAAATATGATATTAGGGATAACATTTAAAAATAGAGCCACAATCTATTAGTAGATCATTAACTATGAGCAAAATTCTAAGTAGATTTCTCTTCATTAAATGTAAAATTGATCTATAGAACACCATTAGATTAGCACTTATGCTAATATCAAAATATTTCTATTCGAAAATTAAAATATGACGTTAGTTCATATTAAAATATAATATGTTCTTTGGCGTGTTATAGATGTTCAAATGAAGGTTAAATAGAATAAGTATTGTTAATTTTTGCAATACACTTGTATTCAAGCTTCAATTTTAGCATTTAAATACTACCATGAGGGTTTTTTAGGTGTGTGTTAGGTGTAAGAATGATAATCTTACACCTTTTTTATTTGTGTATTTTCTTATTTTTTTACGTCTAACAATAAAAGAAATAGAAATGATACAGCTTTTGATCCTTTTAATGTCCTTGATGAATCAATCTCAAATAGAAGAAATAGGCTTTGGGAATGGCGGTGGTTTCACTGGTGCTGTCACCTCGTACGTATTAACAAAAGACGGAAATCTGTTCAGTGAGAATGCTTTCACTGAGGAAAGAAGCCTCATTAAAAAAATTGATACTTCCGTAGTTGATGACCTCTTTCAGTTTGCTGAATCTTCAGATTTACTAAGTTTTCGAATTAACAAACCAGGAAACACTTATAAGTATGTTGATTTTAACATAGCTGGAACACATCTGAAATCAGTATGGACAGGAAAGTCTGAAAATAAAAGCCTAAATTTGTTGTATGCACAATTAAAGGATTTGTGCCAAATTAAAGAATAAATTATGAATCGAATACTACTTCTCCTATTGATTATCACCGGGAGTTTTCAGGTAAATGCTCAATTAAAAAGTATTTCTAAAACAGGAATTCCTGTGACTGAATTAAAACAACCTACATTCAATCCAACTCTTCCTCAATCTCAAAATTTGACTCATGTCGATTATACACAATTGGGAAAGTTGACCACTTTATCTATTAACAAAAAAATAAAGGCTTACCAATTCGATAAGAATAAAATGCCTATTCATATAAAAGGAAATTTAAAAGATTTCACGCCTGAACTTTCTAGACAGGCCTTCGATTATCTGGAAGAAATCGCTCCTTTATATCATATAAGCAATGCTGAGCAAGAGTGGGTAATTAAAGAGATTACAACTGATGAGATTGGTATGCAGCATATTAAAGTTCAGCAAGTAATAAATGAAATTCCCGTATTTGCTGGCGAGTTAACCATGCATGCTAAAAAAGGAAGAATAGAAACAGTAATGGGTCGAGGTTTTCCTACCCCAGAATTAGCATCATTTACACCTAAGATTAGTGCGAGGCAAGCTGAAAAGAACATGACAGCAATGCTGAGCAAGATGAAGCACTTTGTTGAAATTCCTAGCGAACATTTGAAAATGCTAGACATGAATCAAGTAACAGTAGAATTAGTCGTATATCATAAGGACGATTACGCACATCAAGAATTTCTAGCATATCATATAAAAGCATATGAAAACTTAGGCAGTTACAAGACCTACTTTATGGATGCGAATACTGGAGAAATTATTCACGACCATGATAATATATGCAATTTTCACGCAGACCATATGCCTCCACCAGATGGTCCGAAGACGGCTAATGCAACTGACCTGAACGGTATTAACAGAACAATAGATACTTATGAATCAGGAGGTAACTTCTTCCTAATCAATGCGACGAAGCCGAATTTCAGTAGTTCACAATCCACGATGCCTAATGAACCTAAAGGTGTAATATGGACTATGGATGCACAAAATTCAAGTCCGAGCACAGACGATTTTACCGCATTTCATGTAGCAACAAGTGACAATAATAGCTGGAATGATCGCTCTTCAGTCTCAGCTCATTACAACGCTGGAATCGCATATGACTATTTTAAAAATATTCATGCTAGAAACGCGATCGATGGTGGTGGAGGTAACATCATTTCGTTTGTAAATGTTACAGATGAAGACGATGCTGATATGGATAATGCATTCTGGAACGGAGTGGCGATGTTCTACGGTAATGGTAATACAGAATTCTCTGAATTAGCAGGATCACTAGATGTCGCTGGTCATGAAATGTCCCACGGTGTTGTACAGTCTTCTGCAAATTTGAAATATGAAGGAGAAAGTGGAGCTCTAAATGAAAGTTTCGCAGATATCTTCGGTGTCATGATGGATAGAGATGATTATAAAATTGGAGAAGATGTTGTCTCATCTGCTTACACTACAGGAGCATTAAGAGACATGGCGAATCCTAATAACGGAGGATCAAAACTAGGTGATAGAGGATATCAACCAGGTCATGTTAATCAACAATATTTCGGTTCCGCAGATAATGGCGGAGTTCATATTAATAGCGGAATTGTTAATCATGCTTTCTTCTTATTCGCAGAAGCAGTAGGAAAGGACAAAGCTGAAAAAGTATATTATAGAGCCTTAACTCAATATTTAACAAGATCATCTCAGTTCATTGACGCAAGAATAGCAGTCGTTCAAGCAGCTCAAGATCTTTACGGAGCGAATGAAGCCAATGCGGCTAAGGCTGCCTATGATCAAGTTGGCATCGGTGAAAGTGCTGGTGGTGATTATACGAATGATGCGACAACTAATGAAGGAGATGGATTTATAGTTTTTTCAGATGGGTCACAGACCAAATTACAACTTGCCAATGGTTCACTTGAGCTCGTTTTAGATCCTGCCTCTGCATCTCCACCTTACAGTAAACCAAGTGTAACAGATGATGGTAGCTTAATTTTTTATGTCAATGCAGATAATCAAATTGCTTATACTGCTATAAATTGGGATTCTGGAGAAGTCAATGTTGATATATGGCAAGATCAGGAAATATGGGCTAATGTAGCGATATCAAAGGATGGAAATAGAATAGCTGCAGTAGAACTAGCACAATCTAATCGAATTCATATCTATGATTTTAGTTTGCAAGAATGGTATACAGATGATTTTAACAATTTAGGATTTCAGCTATACAATCCGACTTTTTCAGAAGGAGTTTCTACGGGTGATGCAAAATTTGCAGATGCGATGGATTTTGACATTTCAGGAGAAGTCTTGATGTTTGATGTTTACAGTGAAATCGACGGAAGTTTCGGTGAGAAAATTGGATATTGGGATATTGGATTTCTAAATGTTTTTGATAATAGTACGAGCAACTGGTCGGATGGACAGATCGCTAAGTTGTTCAGTAATCTTGCTGACGGGTTAAGTGTTGGGAATCCAACATTCTCAAAAAACTCCCCTTATATTATTGCTTTTGACTACATAGAAGATAATGAAAGAGCTGTTATCGGTGCCAATATCGAAACAGGTGACATCGAGAATATTTTCGATAATTCTAGCTTAGGATATCCTGCCTATACTGCCACAGATGAACAAATGGTATTCACAAATGAGAGTACATTTAATACGGACATATTCATTGTAAATCTAGACGAAACTAAAATCACACCTATTCCAAGTACAGTTGGAAATCTAATATCCGATGCGAAGTGGGGCGTTCCGTTTAGGAATGGAACAAGAACATTATCAGATGTTGAGGAAACAGAATTGATAGTAGAGCACATAAATGTTTTCCCTAATCCAAGTAGTGATATGATCTACTTCGAATTAGAATTGGAAAATAAGGAAGATGCTAGCATAGAGATTCGTGCGATAGATGGAAGGTTAATTAACAAAGTGAATACAACCCTTATAGCTGGTAAGAATAGAAAGAATTATAATATTTCTGATCTACAAGCTGGTCAGTATTCGCTTAATGTGATTACTAGAAAGCATAATCGGACAGCAGTCTTCACTAAACTATAATCAACATTTTTAGTGAAGGTCTTAATCATTCGTTTTAGCAGTATTGGTGATATTGTATTGTGTACTCCTGTAATCAGAGCGTGCAAGAAACAACTATATGCAGAGGTTCACTTGCTAACCAAGGAGAAATTCAAGAATGTTCTAGGTAATAATCCACACCTTGATAAGATTATTCATTTCAAGGAGAAATTGACCGAAATAAAGAACGTTCTTCTAGACGAAGAATACGACTACATTATAGATCTTCACAAAAACATTCGATCTAGGCTCGTCAAAACTTGGTTACGTAAACCTTCGGGTACGTTCCCTAAATTGAATTTCAGAAAATGGTTACTTGTAAAATTTAAAATTGACAAACTACCCAACCTTCATATCGTAGATAGATATTTCAAAGCTTATGATAAGATAAGTGATGATGGTCTAGGTCTGGAATACCATGTTCGGGAGGAGAATAAAGTCGATTTAAATTTAGGTCAATATGTCGCTATTGTTTTGGGAGCTACCTATTATACCAAGCGGATTCCGAAAGAAAAGCTCATCGAAATCATTGAGAAGATTAATAATAACATTGTTTTGATAGGTGGTCCAGAAGAGCAAGCACTTGGCAAGGAATTAAGCGAACAATTTGAAAAGGTTAGCAATGCATGTGGACACTATAATCTGGATCAATCAGCGTCTATTGTTAATCAATCCAAAATAGTAATAACAAGTGATACAGGCATGATGCATATCGCGTCAGCATTAAAAAAGCATGTTATTATGGTCTGGGGAAATACCGTTCCAGAATTTGGTATGGGACCATACCAAACAGAAGTCGCCCACTTTCAAGTTCAAGGATTAAAATGCAGGCCATGTTCTAAATTAGGAAAGAATGAATGCCCGAAAGGCCATTTCAAATGTATGATGGAACAAGATTCCATGGAAATTAGCTCGATTGCCAACAGCTAAAGACTTATTTGCTAAAAGATCCCATTTCAATTTCATCAGGAGATCTTTCATCTTTAGCATTCTTTCATCCTACTTTGATCAACTTTAGACGAAGATTTATAAATAAAAATCATTTATAGAAACTTATTAGTAGGTATTCGTATTTTACATAATACGAGTATAGATTTAAATAAAAAAAAATATATGACGACGAGAAAAACAATTAACCTAGACCCTCAGAGGAAAGGAGGACTAGCTAAGCTGCTTATCCCAGGATTTATAATCCTTATCATTATTATGATATTATCAAATACTACTTTTGTGACCATCGATCCAGGAGAAAAAGGGATTGTATTTAAAAGATTTTCAGGTGGATTAGACAAGGAAGCTGCTCCTCTATCTCAGGGGTTCAGAGTAATTATGCCTTGGAATAAGGTTTACATTTATGATATTAGAATGCAGGAGCACTTTGAGAAAATGACTGTACTTTCTAAGAATGGTCTTAATATTGAAGTTGAATTATCATGTAGATATAGACCAATATCTGCTGAGATTGCTTATCTCCATGATGAAATCGGCAAAGATTACTTAGGAACGATTATCCTTCCTGAATTAAGATCTGCTACAAGAGAGATTATCGGAAAATACCTACCAGATGAATTGTACTCAACGAAGAGAGAGACGATACAGTTAGAGATTTTCGAAAGAACGAAAGATAAAGTTGAAAAGAATCACTTAATAATAGACGATATATTGATTCGGGGCGTTAAGTTACCACAGACACTTCAGGACGCGATAGAGCGAAAACTGAAAGAGGAACAATCGTCATTGGAATATGAATTTAGATTGACGAGTGAGCGAAAGGAAGCAGAGAGAAGATTAATCGAAGCACAAGCGAAAGCAGATGCAAATGAAATCCTTTCTAAGAGTTTAAATGAAAAAATATTAAGAGATAAGGGCATAGAAGCTACGCTAAAATTAGCAGAATCTCCAAATAGCAAGGTTGTTATTGTAGGTGGTTCAGATGGCTTACCGTTAATCCTAAATAACTAAGAAAAAAGTTAGCCCGAATAAGGTGCCGCCCAACAAAAGCAGAAGGGGGGCATCTTTTTTTTTGTCTAAAATGAAAAGTTCAGCTTTCTGTTATAGAGCTAAATAGCTTCGAAAAAATTTCATCGACTGATACTAGAAAGTAAGTATTTAATTATGGTATCCATATGATTTGAAAATATAAAGAGATTCGAAACTTAAAAATGAAATAGTAACAAAACATCTCCCCTTTCTGATCCCTCAGATTAACAAATCACACCTATTCACATATCATTGAGTATCCTTTCAGAATGTCTTTCTTAATCAAAAAGAGTCCCCCTCAAGTGTGAAATGTTTCTAAGTAAAATTAATGGAGTTAAGGAGTAAGGTAGAATAGAGATTAACTCCAATAGGTCATAAAAAGATTAAGCCGAAATACTTGACTGCTGTATTCCGGCTTAATTAAATTAGGTATAAGCTTAGTTACTGCTTACATAAGTATTAGTTTATCTTTATTTCAGGGTTGAAAAACCATGGAAATCTAAATGTTTATAGTTTCCATTGCCTAAATCTATTGTCTCTTCGAAGACGATAGATGTTTCCTCAAACTTTCCCGTGCGCTCTCCAGCTCCACGATATGTCGAGAAAAATGAGCCATCACTTTTCACAATGTACTCATAAACACAATTCACTTTTGGAGCTGCAAAGTCAAAGAGAACCTTGATCATATGATCGTTTTCTCTTGTTACATATCCTATGGATTGATGCTCCGTAATTGTCTTTACTCCGTCTCGAAGCGTTTCCAGTTCGATGTTGAAATCGTATCTACCAGTATGTGATTCCAAATCAAACGCTTCTACAACGTCTAAATTTTCTTTTTGGCATGATGTCATTCCTGCAGTGATTAGGATTACAAGAATGAGCAAGCTGCTTAATTGTTTCATAGTATACCAAGTTTTAAAAAGTAAAACAGGTATCATTCTCTCTTAGGGTAATTTTTATACAATATAGACTTTATTAACGAAAGAAATGTCCCAACCCCTATGCAGAAAATGCGTTTTTATGTCAGCTATTTTACATTTTAACATAAACGCATAATATCTGGAAATTTAACTAGGGGTAGAAAATATCCATGTATATTTGTGCCTAACAATCTAATATTAAGTGATTTCTTACGAAAGAAGAGTATTAAGCAATGGACTTCGGGTTATTGTTCATGAAGATAAAAGTACGCCACTTGTAGCGATAAACATACTTTATAATGTTGGTTCTAAAAACGAAGAACCTAATAAAACTGGCTTTGCACACCTTTTCGAGCATCTGATGTTTTCAGGTTCAGAAAACGTATCTGACTTTGATGATCCTATCCAAAAGGCAGGTGGCGAATCCAATGCTTTCACCAATAACGACATCACTAATTTTTACGAAATTCTTCCAGCAGAGAATTTCGAAACAGCACTTTGGCTAGAATCTGATCGCATGCGTTCACTAGTATGTGGAAAAAAAGAATTTGAAATTCAGCAAAAAGTAGTGATTGAAGAGTTCAAGGAAACCACTTTAAATCAACCTTACGGCCAAGTGTGGCATGATGTATCGGCAGCAGCCTATAAAAAACATCCATATCGGTGGCCAACTATTGGCTTAATTCCAGAGCATATCGAAAAAGCACAATTAAAAGATGTGCAGAAATTCTATAAAAAATACTATCTACCGAACAATGCCATTTTATCTATCTCAGGTAATATTGAAATAGAAAAGGCCTTCGAAAGTGCTGAAAAATGGTTCGGTGACATCGAAGCTGGTGAAGTAATTACGAAGACATGGGAAGCTGAAGAGCCACAAACGGAATTTCAGCAGATTATAAAAGAAGCTAATGTTCCTTTAAAATCTATTTATTTGAACTTTCACATGGGAGATCGATCGAGTTTCGATTTTTATGTATGTGATGTAATTTCAGATATTTTAAGCGGAGGCAGATCTTCCCGGTTCTACCAGCGATTACTAAAAGACCAAGAATTATTTAGCTATATCGATGCCTACATTACTGGAACTGTAGACCCTGGTTTATTTTTAATCGAAGCAAAACCACAAGACCAAATAGACACTTCTGAGGCAATCGACGCCATCTGGAACGAGCTTGAAATCTTGAAATCTGAGCCTCTTTCGGAAGAAGAGTTAGAAAAAGTTAAGAATAAAATAGAAAGTGCTCTCGTTTTTTCAGAAGTGAATAATTTAAACAAGGCTATTAATCTAGGATATTATGAGATGATCGGTGATATTTCACTCATCAATAAACAATCTGATCTTTATCGTTCTGTCACAGCTGCCGATATTCAACGAGTAGCTAGTAACATGTTCATTAAGTCTAATTGTACAGAATTAATATATTTGCCTAAAGTATGAAAGCAGTAAAACTACCTGATTATTTTTGGTATGGTTTAGCAATATTGCTTTGTATTCCAGCATTTCTGATCCACTTAGATTTAATTACGCTTAACGAGGACGAATCAATAAGAGCGTTAGTCGCCTTAGAAATGAAACTATCGGGTGATTTTTTTACCCCTACTTTAAATGGTACATTATACTACTCGAAACCTCCACTATATAATTGGATCCTAAATATTTCCTATCTCATTTTCGGAACGAAAACAGAATGGGCGTTTCGAATTCCAACCTTAATTTTCCTAGGTGTATATGCCGGAACTATTTACTTTTACTCAAAAAAGTACTACGATAAGAACTTTGCATTTATTAATGCGATGTTATTTGTTACCTGTGGAAGAATTTTGTTTTGGGATTCCATGCTAGGCTATATAGATATGTGCTATTCTTGGGTAACCTATATGCAGCTGATGGTTATTTTCCATTGCTACCAGAAAGGACAATACAGAAAATTATTTTTGTTATCCTTTTTTCTAGCAGCAGTTGGATTCATGCTTAAGGGTTTTCCTACCATACTGTTTCAAGGGCTAAGTTTGGCTGTATTCTTTGGATACAAAAAAGATTTGAAGCGCTTATTTTCTAAGGATCTCTTCTTTGGAATTTTAGTTTTTGTTGCGATCGTAGGTTCGTATTATTTATATTATTTCAATGCTAATCCAGATAACAATGCCATAACTGGTCTGCTTGATCAGTCAACCAGAAGAACGTTAATGCATGACAAACACGATATCTGGGATTTCTTCAGGCATTTAATTACATATCCTTTTCAGAATACATATGACTTCTTTCCTTGGTCAATTATGATTATCTATTTATTTAGGAAAGATCTGGTAAAAATTCTATTCGAGAATGAGTTCATAAAGTACTGTGCCATCATTTTCGCGGTCAATATTTTAGTGTATTGGGCATCGATAGAAGTCTATCCGAGATATATCTTAATGCTTATACCTTTATTATTTTCGGTATTTCTCTACTTTCATAAAAACCACTACGAGCAAGAAACGCTATTATATAAGGTGTTTATCTATTTCTCGATATTTACCATTTGTGTAGGTGCCTTGCTAAGTATAGCATTCCCGTTCATAGAAAGACTTAATGACGTTCCTTTTCCTTTTGTGAAATCTATGGTCGTTGCTATACCTTTGTTATTCCTTGCATATTATTTCTACCAACATAAATCTCAGCGACTGATCACTTTCATTTGTGCATTAATCATAGTCAGAATTGGATTTAACTTTTTTATTATTCCAGATCGTTATGAACATGATGTGGCAACAAAATATAAAGCCGAAGCAATAGCAATAGGGGAAAAATACAAAGACTTAGATTTCAGATTATTCGAAGGAAGCAAGATTGACTATACCAGTTCGTATTACATTAGTTCTCGACGTGAAAAAATAACACATCGAGATTATGAACATACTGAAACTGGCGTATTTTATGTCATTGACAAACTAAAATTTGATGTTCCTGCAGATTTCATAGAAGTTGAGGAATTTCAAGTTCGAGAAGGAGATCGAATATTGACAATTATACAAAAAGCAGAGTAGTAATTCGTTTTTTATTTATTAGAATTCTCAATGGGCCTTGGAATTTAATCCTAGACACAACAACCAAACTTAATCCTAAAGTATCTTGGACTTCAGGTCGAGATATAGAATAGTCTATAACTTTGAAACTAGTAATACCATAGGACCTTGAAATTTAGTCTGAAACACCACAATCCAACCACTTACCAAGTCGTATGATTTAATTCATTAATCGCCCGAAGTACATCCCTTCTACTGATCTGACCAACCAACTTACCTTTATCATCCAGAACAATTAATCTCTTATATGGTGTGGAAGTAAAAATCGTCGCTGCATCCAAAATATCAGAATCAACAGAAATACTCTTCATTACATTAGACATGTAATCACTCACGGTATCTCTATCAACAGGATGGTTATTATACGCACTACTCATTAACACGTGGAGACAATCCTTATCATCTATAAGCCCCACAACTTCACCCGAATGATTTAATACTGGAGCCCCAGTAATTCTATTCTTAAGTAATGTTTCTATTGCCTCAATTATTCTTGTATCAGGGTTAAAGGTTATCAATTCTCTTACCATATACTTTGTAATAGACGGAGCCACAAAGGCAAGGTCTTTCTTATCTTTCTGAATTACGTTTTGCTTGAAATTCTTCATAATTGTAGGATTTTAGTGATCTAATGATTGATATTTATAAAAAGATGAGTACACTAAACCATTCAAAAAAGTAGAATCTTAACTCCCTTTCACGATGTCTTTAATGCCAATTCACTCAAAAGATACATCAAAATTTTAAATAATCAACCTATTGAATATTAAATTATTCTTCTTTCTTTTCATTCTAATTCAAAATGACATTAGCCAAACAAACTCATAGGACCCATTTTTATCAACAACAATAAATAGAAATCTAATACGCTTAAGTCCGATTTATCATTACAACGAAGCATCGAAATGATACATCTCGAGTAGAGAAAATATGAACTCTAGTTTTTCTTCCAACTAATGAAATTATTCGTTTCCTCGTTTATCCAGAAACTAGAAGGCTAAATAATAAAACAAATCATACGTTTCAAGCTTAAGACCATTTTCGTAATCCTTTTTCTCGATTAATTTACATCGAGGAGACGATTCAGACAACCCGAATAGTCTCACTCCCCCACCCAAAATAATAGGATTAACTTTCAATTTCAATTGGTCAATTCTACCGTGATCCAATAACCATCCAGCTAATTCTCCACCGCCACATAAATAAACATCCGTCCAGGAAGCTTCTTTAATCGCATCAACTCTAGCGATATCTAAAGGTTCTACATGCACCTGAGGTGACTGCTCTTCGAAGGTTAGGTTATTCGAAAAAATAAAATGTTCCATATGAGGATAAGCAGGCATTCCTGGTGGCAAACCAAAATCATACCCGAACTCATAAGTATTCCTTCCCATGATCGTGGTCTTAAAGGAGAGTAAATCCTCTTGATATTGGTCTACTAATTTTGATTGAAAGCTAAATTTGGATACATCATTAGAGGGGCCGCAAATATATCCATCCAGAGAAACCGCGACATAGTAAATGATTTTTTTCATGAAGTGTATATTTATATTTCATTAAATAGTGTTCATGCATTCGTCCAAAATGACCTAGAGATTCTTCTATTTTTTATTCCAAAACTCGTCCGGCCATTCTTCCGGTGCAATGAGCTCATGCATTTCTTTGATATGAGCAAGTTGTTCTTCATTGGCTACTTTCTCTACCTCTTGAAACAAAACTCTTTCTTCAAATCTAATATGTGCCACAATTCCAGCTTCTATTTCAGATAAAACCTCTTCTAAAGGATCATCTGAAGCAAAAAGTTGTTTCAGATGCTTATGGTCCGCTAAAGCCTTTTCTACTAATTCATTTCCTACCGGAAGAATCGGAAAAATGTACTGCTCTTCAAATTCAAAGTGCTGCTCTAAATGATTCGCCCAAAACCAATCGACATATTTCTTAACTCTCTTAGGATCAATATCATACTTGATTCCTTGCCTGATTTTAAAAGATAATAACAACCCGTGATGATGTTCACGGCTCACTGGTTGCAGATCTGGATGTCTTTTGATTGGGCTAGGCATTTCTACGTTTACTTAAAATTACAAAATATCTGCTTTTAATGTGCAACAAATTTTAATCCGACAATAGAACAAATTAATGTCGTTAGAAAAAACATACGCCAAAAAGTTGCAGGCTCCTTAAATATAATGATCCCAACCAATACCGTTCCCACAGCTCCTATCCCAGTCCACACCGCATATGCTGTACCGATAGGTAATTCTTGCGTCACCTTAATAAGTAAAGCCATGCTTATTGCCAAGCATACCGCAAAGCCTCCATACCAATAGAGCATCTCTGTTCCAGTCGCATGTTTTGCCTTTCCTAAGCAAGCAGCAAATCCAACTTCAAACAATCCTGCAATGATTAATAATATCCAATTCATTTCTATTTCACCATTTAATTTATCTAAGACAAAGACACCTCAAGATCTTCTACAAGCAAGGTTAACTTCTCAATTGTAACATGGTCCATGATCACTACTTTGAACCAGCTTGGTGATGAATGACTATCAGGTACAAGACTAAACTTTGATGCCACTTTCTCCATTCCTGGAGTCGCCCTAATAGCCACAATATTTGATTTTGGATTTCTGAAATATCCTATTCCCAATGCGGTAAGTTTCTCACATAACCACTCCGTCCGTTTCTGCAAGATGAGGGTCTTTTCAAACCACCCATGCGGACCATTTTTCACAAGTATCATCCAGACAGCAATGGCATTAGCACCAGATCTACTTCCTATTAAGGTCAAGTCTTCTCCTTCGACGTAACTTGCTTCCTTCGTATTCACATAATGAATAAAATTCTTCCTGATTAAGAAAATCCCTGTTCCATATGGAGATTGCGCCATCTTATGGGCATCAAGCGTGAAAGAAGTAATTGCTGGATTTCTAAAAGTCAATTTACTTTGCTTATCTGTAAATGGATAATAGAAACCGCCATATGCACCATCTACATGTATCATAAAATGACAGCCTGAGGTCTCAAGCACTCCGGTCATCACATCTATATCGTCCACAGAACCAAACATCGTCGTCATCATATTACAAACCACAATTAAATGCTTAACTCCATCTCCCTTTGCTTGTTCAATAACACTTCCAATGGACTCCGAACTCATCTTTCTACTAAACTCATCCACCGGTATTTTGTAAATCGGAATGGATAATAAATTAGCCGCTTTATCCATCGAATAATGACTATCCGCACTACATATGATCGCAATTTCACTAGCTTCAGCTGAAAACTTTCTTTTGTAATAATTTCTATAAATCCAGATTGCTTGAATATTAGCCTCTGTCCCTCCGGATGCCACATAACCATCTTGCTCTCCTTCGCCTCCTTTCAGTATATCCGTAGCACAGATTTCAATCAATTTCTTCTCTATCTCATGAGTCCCTTTGAAAAAAGGTTCAGACGTTCCTGTGGTATGGCAACCGATATGATTCGGGTTCTGAGTCAAGGCAAACATGAAAGGTGCTTCCTTTAAAAAATAAGCATCTTGATTAAAGACTTTTTCATCTAAGTAGGATGCAGGAACACCGAGAATATTCTGCTTGTTGTAGTTTATATTTTGCTCTAGCGCACCATAGATAATATTCTTAATCTCTTCTTGTGATTTTTTCTTCCACTTTCTAGACATGTTAACTGTGTTTTCTCTTCCTTAAAATTTTTCGAAATAACGACTCCTTGAAATGATATGGCTTTAGCATTTGCGAGTAATTAAACGAAAAGGTACGAAATCTATGAGTCGAACCAATAAAGTGAACCTGATAATCAGCAATAATCTTCCCTTTTAAAACAAACAGATCCTTATCTCAGGAACCAATGCTTAAGACCATGTGGATTCAACTTATTAATGTCAATGGTAAAACTGATTCGTTGCCAATAATTCGCAGCCGTTTGTTCATAAATATTAGTAATCCTCTCAGAATTAAACAAAGGAAAATGTATCATGATTGTCTTCTGAAAATCAATCATCAAGCCTCCACTGTATAAAACCTCTTGTTGGAATGGTTCCGAAGTGGTTGCCTTATAACTATACACCCCTGCATCGAAATACGGCTTTATAGGAAGCATTTTGGACCACCCGAAAGGTAAGTCAATTGCTAAATTAATAGAAGCCAAATATTTATTCGAAAGTCCGATAGGCATCGAATTCGTGATTCCATTTTTAAATCCACCATCAGCAATGGCTACTTGTCTAGTAAAGAATCCTTCTTGACCATTACGGTCGATAAAATGCTGATCATATCGATAATCATTAAATCCTCGAGAGAACATGGAGAAATTCCCAATTGCTGCAGAAGTAGAAATATCTCCTTCAGTATGCAACGGAAAAAAACCTGCAAATCCTCTAATTTCGAAAAACTTCCCTTTCTTATAAGCGTATTTCGCATCAGCACTTGCATATAATTTCAAATACCTCTTCGTTGCATCTCCTCTTTTATACTGTTGAAATTCGGTATTCACCTTAACATCAAGCGGTGCAATAGGTGAACGACGTAAATAATTATACTCCGCATTATGAATAATTGCTAAATTTCTATCTTTCCCTTCGAATCCAGTCTCTCGACCAATTCTAGCATTTTCTGTGACAATACCTATGGGCCTATATCTTACATAATGTGCAATCGGACTCACTAACTTATCTTTCCATTCAAACTCTATCGATGGCTGAATTCTTGTAAATCGTAATGAATAATCGAAGCGTTCATTATAGGATTCATGGAATGATTTTCCACCTAGCGCTATAGATACATTTCTCAGTTTTCCTGTCCGCTGAGGAAAATCACGTCTGAATTCGAACGAACCGATAAGTGAACCGTCTCGCGATCCCACCCCAGGCTGGATATAATACTGGAAATTGCTAAGTGGAATCCCGTAATTATGAAAAGCTATTCCAACTTGCAATTGATCTGCAGAATTAAAGCCAATGATTGGCAGCATAAATATCTTCTCTGTTTTACTCGTTGTCAGACCACTTAACCACCGTAACTTTAATTTACTACCGACTGCACCGCCTTTTATTTTGTAATCATTATTCGAAGGCTTTATATCGAGACTAATTCTTTCCTTGTCTAACTCGACTATTTTCACTTCCTTATTGACCAAGGGCAATTTCTTCGAGCCTAGAAATCCATCATACCACACGGTTTCACCTACTGCCGTATCTGTATAATAAGTTAGATTAATCGGGGCCGCTACCATTCCATTATTTTCTATTTCAATGGTCCCCTCATTTAAATTGATAGACTTTACCTTATAATCATACACTTGATTTGAAAACAACATCCCATCAAACAACCAATCTAGGTCTAATCCTGTAGAATGCTCAAAGCTCGCCTTCGTATCTTCCGGTTGAGGATGCCTAAATTTCCACTCATCATAGTACTTTCGCATAGCAGTTACTAATTGCTCCTCACCGATATAATTTTCTAGCAGCTTGAACGCCATCGCCGGTTTTTCGTAAGCTCCTAGAAAGTAATTCAGCGTTGTTAGATCATTCGAAGTAGTATTCGGCGCCTGATCCTTTCCGATTCGCGCCCATACTTGGTAGGCTAAAGACAAAGTAGAATACTCCATCTGCCTTTCTATTTTCTTTGGCATAATACCACCTGCCTCATCATAATCATCGTAATATATAGAGGTGTACTTGTGATCATGGTAAGAGTTCATGCCTTCATCCATCCATGGAAAATCTCGCTCATTACTGGCGAGAATTCCGTAAAACCAATTGTGTCCGACTTCATGCGTTATAACCTGATCTAAAGCAGGTGCTGTCACAGATCTTCCGATAACGGTGATCATTGGGTATTCCATCCCCGCTCCAGCACTTAGTGCACTTTGAACCGCCGTTGCATGTGGATAGGGATAATCCCCCACTCTTTCAGAATAAAACTCAACTGCCCGCTTCACATAGAAAGCACCATCCTTCCATAAGTCTTTTTCTAGGTCGGTAAAAAACACCCAACAATCGACATCTTTACCAGAAGATAAAGTGGCCACATCTTTCTGAACTAAGAATCGCTTATCAGCGAACCAAGCGAAATCATGAACGCGCTCCGCGGTATACTTAAGCGTCTTCATTTTCATCGAAGATGCAGGATAAGCCGAATGATCTCTTAATGTATCTAATAAGTATTGATCTGTATATTTAATTCTTTCCTTTAGAAAAGCCTTCTCCGATTCGTTTTGTAATAAACCAGTAGCTCCTACATAGTAATTTTCAGGCAGCGTTATTTCGACATTAAAATCTCCGAACTCCGAATAAAATTCCCCCATATCTAAGTAAGGCATCTGATGCCATCCATTTCGATCGTACACTGCAGGTTTTGGGAACCATTGAGTCATCTGATAGGATGTTTCGACATGACCTAATCTAGAATATGAATTAGGAATTCTTAGTGAAAATGGTGTGCTAATCGTTATCGTTTCCCCAGGACCTAATGGTTGAGAAAGGGTAATTTTTCCTATGTCAATGTTTTCCTCATCTAACTTCCAAGTCACCGAATTTCCATTGACTTTAAAATCTAAATTGGAATAAAATCCTAATTCTTCCTCTTCAGCATAGTAGAAATCGGTATTGAACGATCTTACTTTTTGCTTTGCAAATGCAGTTGTTCTATTTTTGAATGCATTCCCCCAAAGGTGCATATATATTTCAGATAAAGCATCTGGTGAATTATTTTTATAAGTAATTTTAATATCACCTTCTAAAGTATGGATACTATCTATTAACTTGACTTTTATATCATAGTCAACTTCCTGTTGGAAATAGTCTTGTCCGAAAGAGGATAAGCTAATCAATATCGATGTTACTGTTAGTATGTATTTAATCATGGTCAAATTTATCATTTTTATGAAATCCTTTCTCATTTACTTAGCGATAATGTTAATTAGTATACCTGCTTTAATGGCTACTAATCAGGGTAATTACGAATCAACCAATAGAATTCATTCACTTCTATGGCAAGACGACCATTTGGAGTCGACATTTATAACAGTAAGCGATTCTTCCAAGCTATCCCACTGGATGGGAAAATGGGAGGGAACATTAATGATTTATTCTGCTACAAAGCCAATTAAAGAAGTACCGATGAAGATATGGAATTTCGAGACCGATACCATCGGAACTTATGGTTGGTATCTTATTTATGGAGAGGATGAAGAAAAAGGAACTAGGCCTTACTTTCTAAAGACTATTTCCACTGAAACTGGCCATTATCAGGTAGATGAAAAAAATGGGATTATCTTGGATAGCTATTTAATCGGGGATAAAATGATCAGTACATTTGATGTGCAAGGAAGTTTAATTTCTTCAATTTATACTCTTGAAACAGATGGTAGGATGACCTTTGAAATATTATTTGGCAAGTCCGATGATCCTAATATAACGGGAGGAAAGGATGACATTCCTTCTGTCGAGTCCTATAAAATGGGCGGATATCAAAAAGCAGTTTTACAGAGAGTTGACGAAGAGGACAAGTAAGTGAAATTCCTATCTTACAATTCCAATATCTCCAGAAATAAACTCACTTCCAGGACCATTCTCATCGATGTAATCCAAATCAATAAAATAGATGTATACACCTGCAGATAAAGTCTCCGTATTCAATTTCCCATCCCAAGAATCATTGATATTCAAACTTGAAAAAACCCTATTCCCCCACCGATCAAAAATTTGAATCGAAAAGGATTCTACAATTAAATTCTCTGGTAAATGAATATCGAAAAAGTCATTATATCCATCTTCATTCGGCGAAAAGACATTTGGTATATAGATATCAAAAAATGTGCAATCTTTGAAATCTACCATAATACTATCTGTATTACTGCATTCACCATCAAAAATACTAGCAGTTATCAATCCTGGGGAAACAACTTCGAATGTTTCCTCTGTACTTCCATCCTGCCATCGAATATCGCCATTAGAAAGCGAAACTGGATCTACTATAAAAATTTCATATTCACAAACTACCGTATCCAATCCTAAGTCTATTACAGGCAAACTTAACAATTCAACAATAATCGTGTCCCGACCTGCACATCCGTCTTCTTCTACTTCTAACCAGTATTCGCCTGAAACCTCGATAGCTCTATCCATATCGTTACTTCCATCTTCCCACACAAAATCAACATTGGGATCTGGCACACTTAGAAAAACATCTTCTGAAATACAGCTTCGGATATCATTCCCTATATCCACAATTGGCGAAGGTAGCAAGCTCACTTGAATAGAGTCTTTATTAATGCATCCATTGTTTTCAGCTTCTACGATGTATTTACCTGAAGTATTAATTTCATATTCATTAGATGTACTTCCATCATTCCACAAATAAGTATTCGCCGAAGAAAGCGAAATCGTCAAAGTGGCGCTTTCACATATCGCGGTATCACTTTCCATATCTATCTCAGGAATTGCAAGCGCTCTTAATATAATGGAATCTCGAAATACACATCCCTCCATTTCCAAATCTAACCAGAGAGAGTCTCCAGTTGCCGAAGCATAGTCATCTCCTACACTTCCATCCTTCCAAGTATAAGATTCGCCTGTGATTAATGGAACAACAATTACAACTTCTCCTTCGCAAAAAGCCCTATCCTCAGGAAGGAACGGCCCTGGATCTTCGATAATTTCCACAACAGTAGAATCCTCAGTTATACAGCCTAATGCTTCTATTGCTACTTTATATTTTCCTGCTTCCGTAACTTCGATCATTGATGTCGTACTTCCATCTTCCCATAAATAAGTCGCCTCATCAAGTGCTACAGCAGCATCAAGTTGGACGAATCCATCACTGCAAATATTTACTTGATCAGGAAGATCAGCTTCGTACAACTGCGCATCTGTAATCACTACCGTATCACGTAATATACAATTAGACTCGAATTGAACTTCTACAAAATATGTCCCAGCTGTCGTAGTTATAAAAACACTATCTGTAGACCCATCACTCCATAAATACTCCTCATTTGGGCTGTAGCTAAAAGCTGTTAATTCGACTGGTTCACCTTCACATATCGTTCTATCCGTTCCTAGAAATCCTGTGTCAATAAAGTCAGGAGCATCTTGAAAAATCCAACCAATATTTGTATTTCCAACATTCACACTCCTTGCTCCTGCATTAAATTCAGCTCCTCCCACACCGGTAATATCCTTCATCTGGACAAAATCCATCACAATTTCAGCGGTCGGAGGCATAGAGATCGTAGCGTTTATTGCATTAATCGATGACCTTAATTCTATCGGAGTACAATTATTTCCTCTTAATTGCAGATATTCAGAAACAAAAACTTCTCTATCACTATCTAATTCATAGATCTTTCCAGCCACACCGATAATAGTATCGGATGTTAAGTTTCCAATGATTCTTCCATTTCCATTAAAAGTTATACTCCTTGCACCAATTGTACTTGTATAATCAGTTGCCTGCCAATTATATCGAGATCCTAGATTTCCAGTTCCTTCTGTATTAGAAAACGTAACTTTATTTAATTCAATAGCCGACCTTGAAAAAGCACCTGCTGATTCTCCCGTAAAAATTAACTCCGACGTTCCCGCATCCAACATCAAATTATTACCTCTATCGTAAAAGCCATAATCACCTGTATCATAAAGTGTAATTTTACTATCTCTCAGCTCAAGGCTTTTTTCATTATCATTCTGAAACTGCATATAATTACCCACAACATTGACATCATCAAAAATCACATGTCCAGCGTCATGTTCATAATGGTTAAATTCATGATCATCTCTGAAAGTATAGATGCCTTCAGACCTAAATCTAACATTATTCATATTTTGACCTCCTGTAATGACATCTTCTGCATTAGCACCTATGAAAATGAACTCATCTATATTATTTCTAAACGTTTGATCAAATTCTAAAGACCCATTGACCATTAAAAAATTAAGATCAATCCTAGGATCTCCAAAAAGATTCAAACTGTATATATTGCTACAAAAAGCCGTTTGAGAAGGTGTTCCGGTTACATTTTGATTGTCTAATGAAAAAGATAATTCATCAAAAACCACTGTATCTAAGGCGGTTGGAATACACTCTCCTCCAGGGCCGCCACTCGTTAATGACCAATGAGCTGTTTCCTGCCAGATGCCTTCATCACCTACCCAATACAACCTCCTGCCAGACAATTCCGTAAAAACTACATTAAGATTATTACCACCGTCTATAGATGAGTTACTTGTCAAATTATTAGATAGAACTTCAAGATCTCTTATATACATTCTTTCAAGTAAATGTGGCTGGGTAAGCTCAATACTTGCTAAATTCGCGGAAGCACTCCCAAACAGTTGGGTCAATCCCGCAGCACAACTTCCTTGTGTCCTTAGATCATCAATTGACTGTTTCCTCCCAAAACCTGAGTCAAAAGAATAAGCAAAACCATCCGCCAGCTCTACAATACCAAATTCATTCGAGCCTAGCATATTTCCTCTCCCAGTAAAGGTTAAGTGGTTAACATGAATAGTTGCTCTTTCTTCCGGAGTAGCACCGTTTATACTATACACACTCCCAATCAGCGCATTAAATACTAATTCATTATATGAAGGGATATAATTACTTCCTGTACCTTCGTGGTTGAAAACACCGTTATCATTGAAAGTGATATTAGATAGATCTGCAGAAACAGTATAATTTTCAAGGTTTACCCTCCATTCCGGCCCTTGATTCGCAGACTGTCTCAGAATGATGTTGCTGTTTTCAATAATTAACATTCTTTCTAAGGTAGAATTAGCATTAAATCGAGTTACGGTAACTTGGTTTCCGTTCGTATTAAGCGTACCGGAACGGAAGTACAAAATTCGATAGACCTCCACATCATCCAGAAAAGTCCAATCTGCACCTATCCCACTAAATGTAATAGATTCATTAAATATATTCCCATTCATTCGAATAGTATTCCCTACCTCTGGAGATTCGAAATTATAAAATCCCATGATGTCATGCTCCATACCGACAGCTAGTTCGAGAGAACCCGTTACAATCATTGTTTGCAATGCCTCACCAGTAAACTCTGGATTTCCAACTACTCCATTCCATATCATATCATGGATAAATGTTCCATCATTATTCAAACTGACGCTTTGATTAGGTCCCGTAAATGAATTCACATCGAAAAAGGCATTATCCTTTCCTGATGGAACACATCCTGAAGGTGGTCCTCCACTAGTAAAAGACCAATGCATCGGATCATCCCATGAACCGCTGCCCCCTATCCAATAAAAATCGACCGGGGTAGAGTTTGTAAAAATCCATCCCGTATTATTTCCTAAGTCTACACCATTATTCGCATTTAGCGTAGCGCCACCTTCACCATGAATATCTCTTAGTGTAATATAATTTAGGTCAATACTTCCCGATGCAATGGTAAATACAGATTCGAAACCTGGATTATCTGAAATAAGGACAACACCTTCCACACAATCTCCCATCGCTGTGATGCTTCCAAATTTATAATTCCTTTCTGCTCCGAAGCGATATCTCCCACCAGCTCCGAAAGTTATATTCTCAGCATGTATGGTTCCTTCTATCAATCCACTGGACGCGAAACTAATATTTCTCAAAATTAATGGTTCTGTGTGCCAATTCGAAGTCATGTAAACGGAACCGGTAGTTGCAGTAAAAAGCACATCATTCAGAGCAACTGAATTTCCTCCCGTATGATGAAAGGTGGCATTTTCCGCAGTGAGTTGAATCGTAGAACCTGATGCTTCCATATTTAAGTTAGAATTGTCCATAATAAAACTAACTGAGCCGTCACCGTTATATCCATATTCATCAAGATATGCACCACTGATTATGATCTCAGAATTACTAAAATCAATGGATTTAGCACCAGTTGTATTAATATGTAGAAATCTACAGTTGATAGGCATGCCATTAAAATTGACATTTCCCCTACTAATTTCCAATAACGAATCTACATTGGTCATGGAGAAAATATTCCAATTACTCTCTCCAGCAAAAGTCACGACACCTGGAATCGTGAGACCACTAAAGTCTATATCCTTATCTTCTACTACACCAGTAAATATTAATTCTCCTTCAAAATCCAGTTGCATCCCAGGGCTAAAGCTTAGATTTCCGAATACATTAATAGTTACTGATCGAGGACCTGCAAGTGTCGGATTATTCGTAACTCCAGACCAATCCATATTTTTGCAAAAAATGATATTATTAACGAAAGTAATCGTCTGATTAGGCCCAGTAAATGAATTAGCATCAAAGATGACGTTGTCTTCGGATGTAGGTGCTGTGGGATAGGTTACGGTTCCACCAGAAACTGCCGCCCAATGTGAAATATCAGACCAGTTTCCACTTCCACCTACCCAGTAATAATCCAAAGCAGAACTTTGCATATAGCAAGTAAGAAGAAGTATAGTTATTAATACTCTCACAAAATCAATTATTAGGTTAGAAATGAATAAATCACTTCATAACAAAGATATGCTCTTCTGTATTTCTATGCTGTCTCCATCAGCACTTTAACAGCTATTATAGAAATGTAAATGTTAAATAGTAAGCGATGACTACCTATTAGCCCATTTCCAAGAGGTCTCCATAATATCCTCAATATTTTTCTCTGGATTCCATCCTAATTCTTCTCTAGCTTTGCTATAGTCTGCATAAATTGCAATAACATCACCAGGTCGAGGAGGGCCAATTTCGTAGTTAAGTTTCTGACCACTTACTTTTTCGAAAGCATGAATTGCTTCTAATACGGTAACGCCTTGGCCTATTCCTAGATTAAACACATCTAACGCTTTAGCTTTAGGCGACGTTTCTAAAAATTGAAGTGCTTTGGTATGTGCATCTGCAAGGTCCATCACATGGATAAAGTCCCGAATACATGATCCATCTCTGGTATCATATTGATCTCCGAATACAACGGTCTTATCTCTCAGACCAAGTGCTGTTTCTGTGATTACTGGCACTAAATTTAATGCAACTTTCTTAGGATCTTCTCCGAGTTTATTAGATATGTGCGCTCCAGCTGGATTAAAATATCTAAGATTAATCGCCTTTACATCTGTTGGTCTGAACGAATCTTCTATGATCATTTCACTGATCTGCTTTGTTCTACCATATGGAGATTCTGCTTCTCTGATCGGTGATTTCTCAGTACATGGTAAGTGTTCTACATTCCCATAAACCGTGCAGGAGGATGAGAAAATAAAATGTTTCACATTAGAATTCACACAACAGTCCACTAGGCTAATTAAACCATTTATATTATTTCTAAAATACAAAACTGGTTGCTCAACTGACTCTCCTACTGCTTTCAACGCAGCAAAATGAATAACACCTGTGATATCAGGATTTTCGGCAAAGACGGTCTTCAGCGCTTCATCATCACAAAGATCTACCTCATAATTTTTGATTTCCACACCAGTTATAGATTTGATATTATCAATAACACCCTCTTTCGAGTTAATTAAATTATCAACTGAAATGATATCATAACCATGTTCTATTAAATCTACGACCGTATGTGAACCGATATATCCACATCCACCAGTAACCAAAATTTTACCCATTGCTTTAAATTTTTACCTTTGCGAGTGACAAATTTAAAAATAAGATATGAACTGGGACGATAATTTAGAAAAACTACAAGAAATAGCCATTAATGCTGGCCATGCTATTCTGAAGATTTATGAGAGTGACGATTTCGGAGTGGAAGTAAAAGGTGATGACTCCCCGTTAACAAAGGCTGATCAAGCAGCCAACACCATTATATGTGATGGTCTCGTTACGTTGTTTCCTGAGATCCCAATTATTTCAGAAGAGAATAAGGAAGTACCATATGAAGTTCGAAAAGACTACGACTATTTCTGGTTAGTCGATCCATTAGATGGTACTAAAGAATTTATAAAGAGAAATGGAGAGTTTACGGTTAATATTGCATTAATTAAGAAGGATAAAGTGGTCGGAGGTATTGTTTATACGCCTGTTACAGATGATCTATACTATGCTTTCAGCAATAAAGGCGCATTCCACAAAAAAGGAACCGAAATTCTGGAACTGAAGGCGAATGCGTTCAAAATGGATGATCCGAATCTAGGTGTAGTCTGTTCTAGATCTCACTTAAATGAAGGCACTCAGAAATTTATTGACCAATTAAATCAGCCTAACTTAGTATCAAAAGGAAGTTCACTGAAGTTTTTAATATTAGCATCTGGAGGTGCTGAATTATATCCCCGAATTGCGCCAACGATGGAATGGGACACCGCAGCTGCACAAATCATTTTAGAAGAAGCCGGCGGAAGTGTCGTAAATGAAGAAACAGGCAAGGGATTAACTTATAATAAAGAAGTCTTACGAAATCCCTATTTTGTTGCCTATGCTCGACTCGAAAAATAATATTTCAGTTGTTATTATAACTGGCAATGAGGAATCTCAAATTACAGATTGCCTTAATTCCTGCCTTCAGGTCTCGCAAGATTTAGTTGTTGTGGATAGTCTGAGCGATGATGGAACCTTGCTTCGAGCAGAAGCCGCGGGTGCTCGAGTATTTTCTAAAAAATGGGAAGGCTATGGTAAAGCCAAAAATTTCGGTGCCGAGAAAGCAAAGCATGATTGGATCTTATCCATAGACGCAGATGAACGATTAGATCCACAAATGGTCGGTTCCATTCTAAACCAGGAACTCGACAAGCAAGTTTTATATGGATTTAGGCGATTAAATTATATCGGAACCACAGCTATCAAATATGGCGAATGGAATCCAGATATTAAATTCCGATTCTATCATAGAGCAACAGCAAAATGGAACCATGCTAAAGTTCATGAACAACTCATAGGCGCACCCTGTCATACTAAAAGTGTCCTGCCAGGTTATATTAATCATTATTCCTATCGAGATATCCAAGAACTAACACTAAAACTGGACCACTACGCTCGATTAGGTGCCATTAAAATGGCAGAGGGAAACGAAAGCCCGAATCTTTTTTCATTTTTAAAACCTTCATTTCGATTTATAAAATCGTACTACTTAAAAGGTGGATTTCTCGATGGAAAACTTGGCTATCAAATCGCCAAGGAAAATGCAAGAGCTTCTAAGAAAAAATTGAATTATCTTAAAGAATCATTAAAAAATGATTGAAGCGATCAAAAATTAAAATTTCTTAAGTTAAGGGGACGTTTAAGTTTTTAATGTCTATTTATTATATGAAAACTATACTTTACTTATTTCTAATCACGCTCATTTCTTTCGGTTGCACATCTTCCAAAGATACGGCTCAGAAAAGATCTCCAAAACCTAAGGTTCAGAAGATAGATAAAATGGATTTCCACCACAATGAGAAAACGACCTTAACTCAGGTAGTCGATCATGCTATTGCAGGAAATAAATTAGTTTTTGTGGATATCTACACAGACTGGTGTACACCATGCAAGTTAATGGACCAGGATGTTTTCTCCGATGATGAGATGACAAAGTATATGAAGGCTAATTTTGTCAATTATAAAGTAGATGGCGAAAAGCACAATGGCCCTAATCTGGGCGTAATGTATGGTGTTGCGGGTTTTCCTACACTTCTTATTCTTGACCAAAAAGGACGAGTACTAGAAAGACATGATGGCGCATTATACCAATCTGGCTTAAGGGATATGGCTGCAAGAGCATTATCTAAGGCAAGTCTATAAGAACTGATATTCATAGCAGCCAACATCTGGCGTCAATGCGTCTCTCATATTTCCTTCTATATCTTCTTGAATTCCTAGAATAGGAATGGCTCGATTTTCTAATTGAGATAATGTATCCAAATGAAAATCTGATTCATCTAAGTCTGCAAAAAGATTTTCACCTAAAGAAATGGTAAAACAACCTGGACAACTATCGAAGAAATTAGGGTAGTTGTTATTGTTCAGCAAGGAATCAATGGTTAGAGCACAATTCTCCATTGCGAAGTTCATCGTACCAGGAACTTCTCCAAAAGTACCATCTACAAGCGCAAGTTCATCTGTTCCATTTCCACTGATAACTGTATTTCTAACTTTTAAATTGACTGGATTAACTAAGATAGGACCACAAAAGACCTCTTCAGTGCATCTGAAATTATCTACATACAAGGCTGCATTCATATCTCCATACCCGGCAATCGTAGAATAATCTATGTTGATATTCCCTCCATATTTCAATAGCACCGTTTCCGTCTGTGCACTATGAAAAAGCGAATTCTTAATATTAAGCTCATTCACATGAAAGGAAACAAGCGCTCTTGAGGCATGATTGTATATCTGTACGCCATCTAGATTAGCATTGGCAAAGGAATCAATCGATAAGCCAGTGATTCCATCTTTTATAATCGTATGCTTGAAATCATTTCCTCTACTTTCTGGAAAAATCTGAATACCAGTCCATTGAGCTTGGTCTTCTCGATAATACTCTTCTAATCGATCACCTTGGATAATAACTGGTTGTTCTGGACTTCCTTTCGTAACTAAGCTACCATCCTTTAGAACAATAATTCTTCCATCATTATAAGAAGCAAAATCTTCTGTAAATGCAATTCCTCCGTGAACGTAAACTTTACAATCGGCCGGTAGTTCTAGTGTGCAACTATCGATTAAAAGGATTCCATAGATTACATAAGGTTTCGGGTCATCCCATATTTCAGTTCCTAGGTCACATGAAAGCAATGCGAACTTTCCTTTAGCAGTGTTATTTGGTATATAATTAGCATTCTGTCCCCAAGCTTCTAGCACAACCACTTGTTTGCTGCCATTAACCTCGATATTCACCTTTTCATCTATAATAAAAGGACTTACCGAAAGATCCATGTCTGGATCAATGGTAACTTCAGCAAAAACATAGATACTGTCCTTTGCTGGAATCTCGATATTTTCCACATCTAACCCACCTACACCATTCACATTTAGCCTAAAAAAACTACTAGATCCTTTTTCTAAGGAAACCCTAGAAAGATTTAAAACATCATTATAAGGATTGCGGATTTTGAAACTTCGTGTTGCGGATCCTACTGTAGTAAAAACAGTATCGAACCTCAGTGTATCCTTAGAAAACGTTACCATCGCATCATCTTTGTCATAGTAGCTTTCCTGATATCTACAAGAACCTAGAACAAAAAGCATTGCTGCTAAAGTACCTATTACATAAACACTGATTTCCTTCATGACGCAAAACTAAAAATTAAATCTGAAAAGCAATTACACTTTAATAAACGTAGAAACATCGTTTGTCTTATGTGGAACAAAAAAATAACTAATTAATACCGTACCTTTGCACTTCAATTTCAAAATATTGAGTAGTAAACAACTTATTGATGTTATTATTCCTGCTTACAATGAGGAGGAGTCAATCGGTCGCGTGATCAACGATATCCCTAAAGATTTAGTAAGAGATATTATTGTTTGTGAAAATAACTGTACAGATAGTACTGCTCAAGTTGCATTAGCTGCTGGTGCAATCGTAGTTTCCCAACCGATCAAAGGTTATGGTAACGCCTGTTTAAAAGGGATGGAATACATTGCTAACAATCCTATCAAACCAGACATTGTTGTTTTTCTAGATGGTGACTATTCTGATCATCCAGAACAAATGCCCGACTTAGTAAGACCGATTATCGAAGATGATTTAGATTTCGTTATTGCATCAAGAGCAATGGGAAATTTAGAAAAAGGCGCGATGATGCCACAACAGGTTTTCGGAAATTGGCTTGCTACAACTTTAATAAAACTCTTCTACAAAGTAACCTTCACTGATCTCGGTCCATTTAGAGCGATAAAGTATGGAAAGTTATTAGAAATTGAAATGGAAGATAAGACCTTCGGATGGACTGTGGAAATGCAAGTCAAGGCTGCTAAGCATCGGTTTAAGTTTGTAGAGATCCCTGCAATCTATAGAAAGAGAATAGGTGTATCAAAAGTTTCGGGAACAGTCAAAGGAACCATATTAGCTGGCCATAAAATTTTATGGACAATATTTAAACTATTATAATTAGAATGATCATTTTAGGCTACATCGTGCTAGTAATCTACTGTCTTGCATTAATTTATATATTAGCTTTCTGTTTAATGCAATTTCATCTTTTGTTTCTTTATCAGAAACACTTGAAAGGTGGTAACGAGATTGAATCCTCTGAAATTTCAGAAGAAAACTGGCCATTTGTCACTATTCAGCTGCCTATTTATAATGAAATGTATGTTGTTCAGCGCTTAGTGGACAATATCACAAAATTTGACTACCCGAAAGACAAATTTGAAATTCATATTCTGGATGATTCAGATGATGAAACGGTTGCAATTGCTGAAGCTAAAGTTGCAGAGTACAAAGCGAAAGGATTCAACATAGAACGAATAACAAGAGAAAAGAGAACAGGATATAAAGCCGGTGCACTTAAAGCAGGAATGAGCTCTGCGAAAGGTGAGTTTATCGCTATTTTCGATGCAGACTTCTTACCTAATCCTGACTTTCTAAAAAATACAATTCCATACTTCGAGGATGAGAAAATAGGTGTTGTGCAGACCAGGTGGGAACACATAAATCAAGATTATTCGCTAATCACAAGGCTTCAGGCTTTCCAACTGAACGTTCACTTTACCATAGAACAAGTAGGTCGTGAAACTGCGGATTATATGCTCCAGTTCAATGGGACCGCTGGTGTGTGGCGAAGAGAGACGATCGAAAGTGCTGGAGGTTGGGAAGCAGATACATTGACAGAAGATTTAGACTTGAGCTATAGAGCTCAGCTGAAAGGATGGAAAATTCATTATCTAGAAGAAGTGGGTTCTCCCGCGGAGTTGCCAGCAGAAATGAACGGTTTGAAATCTCAGCAATTCAGATGGATGAAAGGTGGTGCAGAAACAGCGAAAAAGATGCTTCCTTCCGTGTGGAGATCTGATCTGCCATTCAAGAAGAAGCTTCATGCAAGTGTCCATTTATTAAGCAGTTCTGTATTTCTCTGTGTATTTATTATAGGCGTATTTAGCGTGCCCGTGTTATTCTTATTAGAACCTCTTGGTTTTAATGCGAAGTATTTCGCTGTCTTCTTACTGAGTATGCTTTCTATCGTTGGTGTATACTTCGTTGCGAATGTTCGAACGACATGGAAGGGCGAAAATTACTTTAAGATATTCTTTAAGTTTCTTTTCATTTTCCCTGTGTTTCTTGCTTTATCTATGGGACTATCGCTTCATAATTCCATTGCTATAATTCAAGGGTATATTGGTAAAAAATCACCATTTGTTCGAACTCCAAAATTTGACATCAAGAGTATAAAGGATAAGTTGAACAAGGAAAAGTACATGGCTACCAAGATTCCGTTCACCACAATTATGGAAGGCTTATTAAGTTTGTACTTTATCTATGCAATCTATGCAGGTATACAAATGAATAATAAATCCTTTATCTTGCTTCACGCATTACTTGCACTTGGATATGGTGCAATATGCTTTTATTCTGTGAAGCATTTAAAATTAAAGTGAAATATTTAATAGCCTTATTATTTATCATTTCTATTCTCTTTCTTGGATTCGTTCCACAGCAAAGTGATTTTGCATTAATTGTTTCTGGATTTGCTCTTGCTTTCGGATCTTACTTTCTTTTGATTCGCAAGACAGATTTCAATACGCGTGACTTACTAATTTTTGCTGTTGCTCTTAAGATTGTGATGATTTTCGCTTTTCCGAATCTGAGCGACGATATCTATCGATTTATCTGGGATGGGAAGCTTTTGCATCTAGGGGAAAGTCCATTTACTTATTTGCCATCTGCATATATAGAAACTGCTACAGATCCTAGTTTCACAACGCTGTTTCCATTATTAAACTCACCCGATTATTACAGCATATATCCACCATTTGCTCAGGTAATCTTCTATATTTCTACCTTTCCAGGGCTTAATTCTTCAGTTATCATTAAGCTGTTATTATTGGCCGCAGAGTTATTCACCATCTTTTTTAGCATCAAATTGTTAGATGAGATGAAGCGACCGAGACGTAATGTATTATGGTATGCGCTTAATCCGTTGATCATTATAGAGATCATGGTAAATATTCATTTCGAGGGATTCATGGTTTGTTTTTTTGTGATGTCTCTTTATTTCCTTAAGGTCAATAAATTAAACAAGGCAGCAATAATGATTTCGCTTTCTATATCTGCGAAGCTAGTTCCTTTGCTTTTTCTTCCTTATTTTTTAGGTCAATGGGTATTCAAGAAGTCAAGCATTTTCTATATCAAGAATGGAGCTATTTTGCTTTTATTATTTCTACCGCTATTACTCCAATTAGGAGGTTTTGGTGATAGTTTAGATTTGTATTTCCGAAAATTTGAATTCAATGCGAGTATCTACTATGTTTTAAGAGCGTTAGGGACTTTATGGAAAGGTTATAACATGATTGGGATGATCGGTCCTTCTATGGCCCTAGCAGTATTCTCCATTGTAATGCTCCTAGCTTTCAGAACAAAAGATTTTGTGCAATTTTGTATGCTATCGCTCTTAACTTTTCTATTACTAAGCACAACAATACATCCGTGGTACTTAGCATTGGGTATCCTATTAAGCGTTTTCTCTGATCGAAAATATTGGATCGTCTGGTCCTTTCTAATTGTATTGAGTTATTCGAAATATGGAGCAAATGAAGCAGCATATTATTGCTTTGTTGCAATTGAATACATTACGCTCATCACTTTCATACTCTTTGAAATATACACGACTCGAAAATCGCTTCCGGCTTCCATCTGATTATCATAAAACATTTAGTTTGGTTTAGACAATCAAATATCTATTCGTGTACACTCATCCGGGAATTTGCAAGGTTTAATCCTACAGCCCCATTGAATTCGAATCTAAGAATTGCTAAATGTTAGTCATCGAATAGCCAAGCCAGTAATCTTGAGACTTAAGCTATTCTCATGCACAACTTGTGATATAAAAAAAGTGGTCAAGGGACTACAAAAGTAGACCGCATAATTAGCAACTACGACCTTGTTCTGCGCTTTTGCTGTTCTGAGGAGGCAAAGGAGCGCATCGAATGATAGAACTTATAAAACAAAAAAGCGTCACTCAGAAATCTGAATGACGCTTTTATATTTTTATTGCTCTTTTAAATTACACTTACTATTAGTATTCCCAAAGATCGTGTTCGAAATTGAATAGATCGTTTTTAATCTTTTCACTTTCCAGAAGAATATCAATTCCTCTTTCATCACTTTCTTCAAAGTAATCTTGAAGTCTTAAGTCAAGAACATTAGATTGCTTGTAGATATAACTAGCGAAGATTCTTGCTTCGAATAAATCGTACCAAGTCATCGGCGCACTATCATTAGAATCGTTGAATACTTGGAACTTAGATAAAGACTCTCTTATTTGTGGGTAGTAAACCCAGAATAAAGGAGCTTCATACTTGAACATTCCAGTTTCTTCATCATACTCTTCTTTAATCGGAGCGATTCCTAAGATTCTAACTCTTAATCTTGAAGTTTCTTCATCAAAGAACCAAAGTTCCTTAACTCTGTACCTTTTAATATCTTCCCAGTTGATCTCCTCTGTTGTAATTTTAATCTGCTCCTCGTAAGTTTCAGGATCAAAAACAACTGAAGTATCTACTCTATTAAGAATTTGAATTAACTCATCACTTTCGATGATTTCTGTAAAACGATCATCTCTGAAAACGTTAATATCACCATCATTTGCTAATTCTTGAATAATAGAAAAGAAAGACTTTTCTGGGTAACGAAATACTAGATTTCTTTTTTCTCTTGTATCAATGATTCTCCAGATTCTTTTTTCCCAAGCAATATCAGCTTCTCTGATCGGCTCATAAGGAAGAACTCTGTTTTCTACCATTAGTCGTTTTTCAACAACTCCATCAAGGAATACTTCACTTGCTGGTTCACTTGACTCTGTAATAATTTCCTCTGCACGTTGTGCTTGAGAAACGTTCACAGATCCCACAACCAATAGAAGTAGTAAGATAGAATTTAATAATTTAAGAGCAATTTTCATCTTTTTCAAATTTGGATTATAAAGTGGATGTTCTTATTAGAGTAAGAACATCCAAAATCTATATTTTATTTTATATTAAACACCATTGTATTCAACTCTCTAGGAGCTGGATCACCAGGACATGTACATTTTACATTCTCGAAGTAGTAAGTATCACCAGGCTTAGCCTTAGCAATTATACTTGCTGTCTGTCCACTGTACTTAGTTCCAGGATTAACTGCGAATTCAGGATCTTGTCTTTTCGCAACTCTAACCACTCTGTAACCTTTAATAGTACATCGTGCATCAAAATCGAAATTTTGAAGATCAGCAAAAACACCTTGTTGAGCCTTGAACTCACCTGCTCCCATAGAACCACCTGCTTGCTTACTTAGCTTAGCAATCGGATCAGGAATTCTTTTCACTCTAAAATCTTTAGAAGCATTAAGTCCTGGAGCAGTTACATTGATTTTTGCGAATTCTCCTTTTTTAGTTGGAGAACTTACATTCACTGTATATGTTCCGTCGCCATTCTTCTTGATTTTAGCTCCACCTGCTCCACCAGCACTAACTTTGATTTGTCCAGAAGCAACACCTGCAGCTGAAACTTCAACTGGGTTATCAACTCCGATGTAAAAAACATTCATTTTAGCAGCCGAAACAGAAACTGATCTTTCACCTACTTCATATTCGAAAGTTTTTCTAAATGTCTGAACTTCATCAGTAACTGGATTCTTGATACTTGCAACAGCGTCAAACTTCTTGATTCCTACAGAACTTGCAGTTTGTTCGAAAGTTGCAATTCCTTCAGAGTTAACAGGTAAAGATCTACCATCTACACTAATACTAATTCCTGTTTTAGAATCGGCACCAGCGAAAGCTGATAAAAATACATCTGTTTTAAATTTCTCTCCTTTAATCACGTATGATTTTTCAGGAGCAGAAACTACTGTGAATTTATCAAGTACTACATCAGTAGTCGTTCCTACTTTACCAGCAAGGTAATTTAAGAATGAAGATTCCGTAGACTTCACATCATTTTGAAATTTTCTAAAGATAGGAAGAGTTGCTTGAAGCGGCATATGATCAAAATTCATATGAGACCAAGAAGCTTTTCCTTTGTCTTGCCAAGTTTTATCATCGATATTAACAGCTATATTTTGTTCAAAAGTAGCTCTATCAGTAGAATCAACTAACAATAAAATTTCATTTTTGTAATCAAGCAATGCTTGCTTTAATTTTGCTCCATTTCCTTCTTCTACAAGATATCTAGTTGTGATATCCATATTTTTCTTACCCATAAGATCATCTGTCTGAGCGCCTGTTTCTTCATCCATTACCCACCCTTTAGTGGCTTCAACCATGTCGTCCATGATTTTCTGGATATCAGCATTCATTTGAGTAGACAGCTGTCTTGCTGGATCTATACGCTCAGCATAAGTTGCTAAGGATTCTTTCTTTTTAGCACCATCTATGATCGCTGGTATGATGGCAGCATTAGATTGCTCTAGAGCAGTATTCGACTTAATTAAACCTTTATCTACAATTTTAAATGCGTTAAAGATCTCAGCGGATACATTTAGAGCCAACATTGCCGTCAGTACCAGATACATGATGTTAATCATCAACTGGCGCGGTTCCTTTGGTATTGACATTTTATAATATTTTTTTTGTTAGCGAATGGTGTGAATTACGATCTTGCAGCTGGTGCACTAAAAGCACTTAATACATTACCGTAAACTGAATTCAAAGAAGTTAAATTTCTGTTCAATGAAACCATTTGCTCTTTATACATTTTCGTATCTTCCACTGTATCATTAAGGGTTGCCATTGCTTCATTCATTCTTGAATAGAAGTTGTGCATAGATTTAAGTTGCTCTGAAGTTTCAGAAAAATCTACTTCTTGAAGAGATTTAAGAGCACCTAAACTTTTAGACATAGATTGTAATTCATCAAGCATTCCGCCTAATTTGTTATCTACTGATTCTCCATCTAGAGGTTTGAAAGATTCTACAGAACTTCCACCGCCTGCTGCAAGAGGAGATAAATTTGCGTTATAATTGTCTAATCCTGGGTATAATTTTTCCCAATAGTAATCTTTCTCAGGGCCAATAATTCCAAGAAAAGCGAATAAAATTGCTTCAGTTACTAGACCTACGGTAATCATAGTTCCACCCCAAGGCTCACTATTAATTTTTCCTAATGCACCCATCATTACTGCTGCTGCACCTAAACCGATTATAAGGTTTTTAAAATACTTGAAACCCTTTGATTTTAAGAAACTCATTTTTATAAAATTTAAAAGTTAGTTGAATAAATAATGTTAATAAATGATCAATAATATATTGACTTTGAGCTTTGTACCGATAAACGGTACTAATAATGAGTTGGCATTTTTTATACTCAACAAAGCGCTACAGCTGAACGAAACGCCCTGTTATATTAGTATGTTTTTATTTGAAATCATTGATAGAACGTCCTAGGTACGTAAGCGCACATCTAAAACCTATGTATGATTTAGTAGTATCTTGAAATTCCCAATGTCTTGTTCCAGTCTGGATGAAATATGAAATATCTTTCCATGATCCACCTCTAAGAACTTTTCTTTTTAAAACATCTGGGTCGTCTTCTTTAGCATCGTACTTCATGTCTGGGTTCAAATCATGTACAAAGCTATAAGCGTTTGGCTCGTATGCAGTTTCTGTCCATTCAGCAACGTTTCCAGCCATACAGAATAATCCATAATCGTTAGGAAAGTAAGCATCAGCAGGAACTGTTGTCATTCCACCATCTTCTGGATAGTTTCCTCTTCCTGGTTTGAAGTTTGCTAATAAACAACCTTTCGCGTTTCTTACATAAGGTCCACCCCATGGGTATGGTGAAAGGTCTTTACCACCTCTAGCAGCGTATTCCCACTCACTTTCAGTTGGTAATCTGTATGCTTCAGTATTTACACCGCTATCATTATACTTATTGTATAATTCTGATCTCCAGTGACAAAATGCTTTAGCCATTTTCCAGTTCACACCTACTACAGGATAATCATCAAATGCCGGGTGCCAGAAATAATTTCTTGCAAATGGCTCATTGTATGAATATGTGAAATCTCGAATCCATGCTAAAGTATCAGGATATATATTTACTTCATCTCTGTTGATAAGAGAAGCTCTATTAATATTTTCTCTGCTTGCAGCTTTCTGCCAATCAACCCACTCGTAAGCATAATTCATCTGACGAGTATCTAATTCTCTTTTACCACCAAAAGCCATATCGCCTTGGAAGTACATTTCATCTAATGTTTCATCGGTCCAATCTATCTCATAGTCCCAATCTAATTTTTCATTTCCATAATCATCTTCTGTGAAATCACCTAAGATTGTATGTGCGATAGAATCTTTTACCCAGTGAACGAATTGTCTGTATTCGTTATTAGTAATTTCTGTATCATCCATAAAAAATCCGGAAATAGAGATGGCTTTTGGCCTTTGTGTGTATGTTGAAAACACATCTTGATCACTTTGTCCTATGTGAAGGGTTCCCGATGGTATGTAAACCATACCGTAAGGGTTAATGCCGCTCCAAGAGGGTCTGTCAAGTACACCTGTTAATTCACCGTAATTGCTGCTTCCACATGAAGACATAATTAAGACAACTGAGGCGAATAAAACTAGAGAATTTACAATCTTTTTCATTTTTCAAACTTAGTTTCTACTGCAAGTTTATGGACCGTCTTAAAGGTCCGAAATACAATCTTTTAATTAACTACCTAATTAGTAGACGCTTTTTAAAGTAAAAGCCACTAACCTAACGGCATAAAATTTTCTTTATTATTGATTTTAACTTTTTTTAAAAAAAAGTGGAGGAGAATTTTAGAGATACCTGGGATTATAAATAATCTTTGGTGGTAATCCTGCTCCGATCAATTTATTCAGGTTATAGTTTAATAAAATTTCATGCGTTCCATCGTGACTGGACCTTAATGACGAAAGCCCGATATCATAAGCATATGATAGGGTGTAATGTTCATTAAATTGCCATCCGGCCATGATTATTAATGCATCCAATGATCTTGAATTATAACCTCGTAATCCTAGACCTCCAAAAACATTGCCAGATAATTTCGCCATTGCCGCCACGTCGATTTGAGTTTGGACCATATCGGACCGAACAAGAAGGGAGGGTGCAATCACAATATTATCGGTAATATCAATATTGGATTCTGCATAAAAATTTATATAAGGTACCAGTTCTACCTTTGTATCACTGATAGTAATATTCGTTTTGGGGAATCTTGAAATTGATGCTCCTACTTCAAATAAATTCCCAATAAAATAGACACCCACTCCATAGAGCACCCCTACACCACTTTCATTTAATTCAGAAAGGATCGGATCTTCATGTGAAATGGTTGTTCCTTCATAGATGCCTTGTGGAGTTTTTAACAAAGAACCATTCAATGTACTTTGTATAATTCCAGTTTTAATTCCGCCGGAAAACAAACCTATGGAAGTTTCTAATACATAGTTATAGGACACCGTCCCCAAAGTATTATTAAAATAACCTATTTGCTCGTTCGCGACATTAACACCAATTGCTCCATTTAAATAGTACAAGGGTAGATGCGCATTTACATTTTGAGTTCGTGGTTGAGTAGGTAATTCATTCCACTGAGAACGATATATACCTGTAATATTGAGTGAGTAATCGAACCCTGCATATGCGGGATTCATTTGGTATTTATTTAACATGAATTGGCTAAACTGCATAGGCTGCTGGGCGGCAGCAACAGTTGAAAAAAATAAAAAAATAATGAGAAATCTACTCATATATTCTAATTCAGGTTTAAATAGCCAATATACTCTTTAACGCTTAGTTGCATTAAAAGTTATTATGATTTATAAAAATGAGGATTTTTTATTGATTTATAAAACTTTTAATTTTAAATATTCCCAATCTTATTAGAATTTCAAGCTAGACTTCAGGCTTTTCTGCCAGTTTATCTCTACAATAATTTCCTAATAATATGTTCTACATGTAGACTCTAACATTGACCATTATAAAAAAAATCACTTCTTAAATCTCAAGAATCAAACCATCCCATGCTGGAAAAACGCCTTCCGGTAAATCTTGCTCCCATTCTGCAACAGGGCCAAGATCATGTGAAAAATGGGTCAAATAGGTTTTTTCCGCTCCTATTTTCTTTGCCATATCTAAAGCTTCACTTAAGGTCAAGTGAGAATGATGCGGCCCTCTTCTCAGCGCATTAAGTACCAACACTTTCAGCCCCTTCAACTTTGTAAATTCTTCCTCAGGAATAGTCTTCACATCTGTTAAATAACAAAAATCCTCTATTCTATACCCAAGAATAGGTAACGTCCCGTGGTGTAATCTAACTGGCTGAATATTGACTCCTCCAATCTTAAATACTTCAGAATCGTTAATTGTTGTCAATAAAAATTGTGGAATTCCTGGATAAGGATGTGGAATAAATGCGTACTGAAACCGAGCCTTCACTTCATCAAGCACACGTTGCTCTCCAAAGATCGGCATATCTTGCTTTTGAAAAAAATTAAACGGTCTCAAATCATCAGCTCCTATCATGTGGTCATTGTGCTCATGTGTTAGCACTACCGCATCAAGCCTACTAACCTTTTCCCTAAGCATTTGTTGTCTGAAATCAGGTCCTATATCTATACATATGTTCATGCCATTCACCTCCACAAAAGCAGAAGTCCTTAATCGCTTATCTTTCGGGTTTTCTGAAACACAAGCCGAACATGTACATGCAATAACAGGAATACCTTGTGATGTCCCTGTGCCAAGAAAGGTTATTTTCATTTTTGTTTTTCAAATATTCCTTCACCAATATTTAGCTGCGGAATGATTTCCTGAAGTGCGTTAATTCTTCCTTCAGTATCAAAGAATTTATTGACCACAATAATGTTTGACTTATTGACAATACAATACCCAGACTTAAATTGCCCCTTTTCGTAAATTAACTTAAAATCGTGATCAGCAAGATACTGTTCCATTTTTTTAAGATTATTCTTAGTATATTTTATCATAATTAAGCTTATCTCTTAATTTTGTGGCTCATGAATATTGCAAAAATAATATTTTTAAGTTTATCCTTATCTACTTTTGCTTCTGGACAGTCCTTTTTTAAAGGAAGCGTTGTCTTCGGAGCTAATGCGTCTCAAATAGATGGCGACTTATTAGCAGGTTATCATAAAATCGGATTGACAGGTGGAGTAAAAGTTGAATTTCCTGTAAGCTCTGTTTTGGACTTAGGAATTGAGTTTTTATATAGCCAGCGTGGTTCCAGATCACAAATCATCAGGAATCAATTCTCGCCAGTCTCTAAAATCAATATTAACTATATAGAACTGCCTTTAATTCTGAAATGGAGTGACTGGTGGATAGAAGATGAAGCGTATTACAAGTTCAATATTCATGGTGGAATTTCAAATGGTTACTTAATTTCCTCTGATTTTGAAGATAGTCCCGTATCTTCGAACGGGAAAATAAATAGTTACGATATTGGATTTCTATTAGGCACAGGTTTCGCATTTACTAAAAACTGGACCCTGACCTTGAGATATAATAGATCTATTAATACTTTATATACTATCGATACTGCAACAACAGGAACAGTTAAAGGACTTATCGGTTACTTTATTACCTTAAGGGCAGAATATTCATTTTAAATCTACTTGATGAAAAAATTTATTGCATTACTTCTATTTGTTTCTTTCCTTGCTTGCAAAGAGAACAAAACGCAAGTTGTAGCTGAAAATGCACCTAGCCAGCCAGCAACGACGACGGCAAATATTCCGCCAGCTATTCCCTCAGACATCCTAATTAATCTGTATGAAAATTGTGATTTTATAGATTTTATCTTTCCGAATCTTCCATTCAGTATTTCACAAGAAGACAAAGCCTCTATCCAGCAGACACTGAGACACATTAATAATGTTCAGCCTACTGAATTTGATCCGCAGTGTCCATATTTTGCTCAGCAAATCTTCCAAGAAAACGGTGAGATCGTTCTGGATGCTAAAATATTCTTCCAGAAAGGCTGTACTTATTATCTGTTTTATGAAGATGGAGTCGTGAAGTATAGTGGTAGTTTCACCAATGAAGGTATTTTATTTTACAACAATATTTTACAAGAAGCAGAGAAGATCAGAGCGAATGGATAAATACGCGGCATTGGACTTAGGTACCAATACCTTTCACCTTCTGATTGCTTCTTTTAATAGCGACAATCAGCTTATAGAGCACTTTCGAAAACGCGAATATATTCATCTCGCCCAAGACGGAATAGAAGAAATTGGACAAGAACCTTATGATAAGGCGATTGCATGTATTAAGGATTTCACAGAAATTCTATCGTTTTATGATATAAAAGAAGTCGCTTGCTCAGGGACTGCAGCATTAAGAACTGCGAAAAATGGACCAGATCTCGTTCATGCTATTAAGGAAATTTCTGGAATAAAAGTCAATGTTATAGACGGAATTACCGAAGCAAAGTATATCTACGAAGGAGTTTCTTTAGCTATTCCTGAAACGAAGGAAGGAAATCACCTTATCATGGATATCGGTGGTGGTAGTGTTGAATTCATTGTTATCAAAAATGGACATTTCTACTGGAGTAATAGTTACCCAATAGGCATTGCTGTTCTGAAACGTCACTTTCACAAAACCGAACCAATCAGTCGTGATGAAATCATGCTAATCAACCAATATATTAGGGATGAAATAGGGAAACTACTCTATATCTGCCGCAGGATTAATTTCACGAGCTTAATAGGCGCTTCAGGTTCTTTCGAAGTATTATCAGAAATGGTGCATTCCGATAAAAACAAACTTTATGTAGACATCAGCATCGATCATTTCACTGATTTTTATGAAGAGGTTATTCACCAAAATCTAGAAGAACGTCTCGCAAGACCAGATATCCCTGCTGACAGAGCTGCACTTATTATTGTTGCTTTCCAACTTATCCAATTTATCCTTTCTCATACAAAATGTGATCATATCACGGTGAGCAAATATGCGATGAAGGAAGGTATGCTTGGATCGCTACGGAACTTGGAGGAATAAGTAACCTGAAAATATCAAAAAATAAGTTGAAATTCTAGCACTTCGGGCTCCATAAAATAGCTCTTTTTCGCTTTGCAATCAAGCAAATTTCAAATATTTTAAGCTAATCTAAAAATTTGTTTTGATTAATCTCAAAAATGAATTAACTTCACACTATGGAATTACTTTTAGATGCACTAAGTTCAGGATGGGCCATAAGAGCAATGATTGCTTCTTCGATGGTCGGTGTGATGTGTGGTGTCATAGGTTGTTTTATTGTATTAAGGAATATGTCACTGATAGGTGATGCTTTAGCTCATGCAATATTGCCTGGAATATTCATCTCTTTCATTCTAGTGGGCTATAGTACTATTGGCTTTTTCTTAGGCTCAGTGGTTGCTGGATTATTTACAGCATTTGGTATCACATGGATACAGCATAATGTGAAGACTAAAAATGATGCTGCCATAGGAATTGTATTTACAACTATGTTCGCAATAGGCGTTATGGGTATTTCCTATATTAGCCAAGGAGAAGGGGTTCACCTAGATTTGTCTGATTTCTTATTTGGAACAACGTTGAGTATTTCTCCAGAGGATATTTACATCACAGGAACTGTTCTTGTTTTCGTATTAGCAAGTGTAATTATTTTTTACAGATATCTATTCATCACCACATTTCAGGAGACGATTGCCCAGACCATGGGGATATCTGTTAAAATGATCCATTACTTTCTTATGCTACTGTTATCATTTGCAGTAGTATCTGCGTTAAGGAGTGTGGGTGTCATTTTGGTTGTAGCCATGCTAATTACTCCAGCTTCTACAGCACTACTTCTTTCTAATAAGTTAAAAACGGTCATATTTATTTCTGCCATCATAGGATTAATTTCTGCGAATTTAGGTCTTATATTTTCCATATTATTTAACACCACACCTGGCCCCGCGATGACGGTTGTGGTTACTGGATTCTATATTTTAGCAGTTATCTTTTCTCCTAAGAAAGGATTAGCGGTAAAGTATATTCGTCAATGGAAACAGAAGAAAAAAATAGAACAAGAAGACATCCTACGTCAAGCTATTAAATCTAAAGATGAAACTGGAACTGCTTTTAGTTTTTTCAGCAAGAAACTTGATTTCAGTATAGATAAGGTTAAAAAAATTAGCCAGTCCTTGGTTAAGGACGGGCTTGCTACCATAAAAGACCAGAATTTAATCCTCAATGCTAAAGGCAGATCTATGGCAGAAGACTTGGTTCGTGCACACAGACTTTGGGAAACATACTTAGTTGACAAAGTAGGATTAACGGAAGGACAGATTCACGATGATGCCGATGAGATGGAACACCACTTAAGCCCAGAATTTTTAGATGAAGTAGATCATTTATTAGGCTACCCAGCAACAGATCCACATGGAAGTCCTATTCCGCAGAAATACAAAAGACCGCTGCTATCATTGCTTGATTTGAAACCTAAAAGCAAAGCTAAAATTGCAAAAAGTCAGATTAGCGATGCGGTGGAAAGCGAATTATGGGAACTTGGCATTCTTCCAAACCAGAGTTTCACATTGACCAAAATAGAAGCTGAGAATGTTGAAATCCAATTCAAGTCTAAAAAGCAACTGATTTCAGCAAACCTTGCTCAATTAATAAGTGTAGAACGATAAGATATACTAGCTCTATATAGTTTTATTAGATTCAACTGACCTGAAAAATATAAACCCTTCATTCCTAAAATTTAAAACATTATCTTTGTACAAAGAATTATATTATGGCATCTAAAAGAAACCTACAGGTAGCGGAGATCATCAAGAGGAACATGGGAATGGTATTTTTTGAAGAAGGATCATACATTTATAATGATGCATTAGTTACCGTGACCAATGTTAAGTTAACGCCTGATATGGGCCAGTCTAATATTTACTTGTCCGTTTATAACACGGAGGATAAAAATGCAGTGCTCGAATTGGTTCAGCAACATACTCACAGATTACGGCAGCAACTAGCTCACCGCATCAAGCGACATGTTCGAAGAATTCCTACAGTTCACTTTTACATTGATGAAACACTAGATGAGATGTATAGGCTAAATGCACTTTTTGATGGGCTCAAAAATGAAGAGGAGTAGGAGTTAGTCGTGGAAAATCATGGAATATGAAGTCTAATTAACCTAAACGAAATTCAAAAGGAAATTCGTTATTTTTGTATTAAAGAATTAAACAGAAATCACGATCCTTACAGTTTTTGATACAAGACAAGATCCTAAAAAAGTTGGGCGACACATTAAACCCGAACGAGGCATAAAAGGTCATGAAAACTGAAGAGTCCTTCGTCATTCCTCAGCTTATGGTAGAACCGCTTTTTATGCCAAGTATTTTCATATTATTCCCATTTTGCATATCCTCATCTGGCAAAAATGCCAAAACCGAAGCTATTCATTTCCTAAAAAAGTCCTAAATTCACTCAAAATTTCAACTTGAGCAACACCTTACTCGATACGCCTATTGAATTCCTAAAGGGAGTAGGTACAGCTCGTGCAGATTTGCTTAAAACCGAATTATCCGTATTCAAGTTCGGTGATCTCCTATATAAATTTCCATTTCGCTATGTAGATAAATCTACCTTCCAAACCATTAAGGATCTTTCTTATGATGGTGTTTCTGCTCAGTTAAAAGGAACACTAGTTTCTTTAGAACTTGTGAAAGGCGCCAACAATAGAAGAAGACTCGTCGGACTCTTTAAAGATTCCTCAGGATTCGTAGAGCTCATCTGGTTTCAGCGAGCGAAAGTGCTTTCTGAAATCTTGGTTGCTGGAGCCAAGTATGTCTTATATGGCCAACTAAAGATTTACAAAGGAAAGAAGTCCTTTGCACATCCAGAATTGGAATTACTAGAGAAGGCAGAAAAGAGTATCAAGGGAGCCTTCGACCCTGTGTACTATACTACAGAGAAACTTTCGGGTCGCGGCTTAGATGCTAAAGGTATACGGAAGTGTATGGTTGCGTTGTTTGAGAAATTAAGTAAAAGAGACATCGTAGAAAACTTGCCCGAATATCTGCTCAGCAGCTTGAAATTGATGGGCAAGTATGATGCATTGAAAGAAGTCCACTTTCCAACAAGCCAGGCAACATTGGAAGCAGCACAAAAGCGGTTGAAATTTGAAGAGCTTTTCTATATGCAGATGCGACTTCTGCAAACCAAAGCCATTCGAAAAAGAGATATTAAAGGTTTTGTGTTTGAAATAGTAGGCGAGAAATTTAATCGCTTCTTTGCCGAGAAACTCCCTTTCACATTGACAGGAGCTCAGAAGCGAGTGATCAAAGAAATAAGGGCTGACTTAGGATCTGGAATTCACATGAATCGCCTAGTTCAAGGTGATGTAGGAAGTGGAAAAACAATGGTCGCTTTAATGTGTATGTTGATCGCCATAGATAATGGCTTCCAGAATTGCATGATGGCACCCACTGAAATTCTAGCAAGACAGCATTATCAGTCTGTGATGGAATATGTCTCTGGGCTAGGTATTCGGGTAGCTTTTCTTTCCGGAACTGTCAAAGGAAAAAAAAGAGCAGAGTTGCTTAAAATGTTGGCTGCGGGAGACATTGACATCTTAATAGGAACACATGCTTTAATAGAAGATCCAGTGATTTTTAAGAATTTAGGATTAGCAATTATAGATGAGCAGCACCGATTCGGCGTAGAACAGAGAGCAAAACTATGGCGTAAAAATCCCGCAGGACCGCCGCATGTACTCGTCATGACCGCAACGCCGATTCCTAGGACACTTGCTATGACTCTTTATGGAGATCTGGATGTGTCTGTAATAGATGAATTACCACCAGGCCGAAAAGACGTTACCACTAAGCATTTTACAGAAACTCGAAGACCACATGTTTTAAACTTTATGCATCATGAAATAAAGAAAGGCAGGCAAATCTATGTTGTATATCCATTAATCGAGGAATCAGAAAAACTAGACTTACAAAATCTAAATTCTGGATATGAAATGCTCTTGCAGTATTTCCCGCCTGAAAACTTTAACATTTCGGTCCTTCATGGAAAGATGAAGCCCAAGGATAAAGACTTTGAAATGGAGCGTTTTGTTTCGGGAAAAACCCACATTATGGTAGCCACTACGGTCATAGAAGTAGGTGTAAATGTTCCAAATGCATCCGTTATGATTATTGAAAATTCGGAACGTTTCGGCCTTTCTCAATTACACCAGCTAAGAGGAAGAGTTGGGCGTGGAGCAGAGCAATCATATTGCATATTAATGACTTCCTATAAAGTTTCTAAAGAAGGTCGGGAGCGAATAGATACCATGGTACGGACCAATAATGGATTCGAAATTGCTGAAGCCGATATGCAGCTAAGAGGAGCAGGAAATATAGAAGGTGTACAGCAAAGTGGATACATGGATTTCGCTATTGCTAATTTAGCTACGGATACGCCCATCCTTACAGCGGCTAGACATATTGCAGAAAAAATACTACACGCTGATTCCGCACTAGAAGATCCGAAAAATGCTATCATAAGAAGAGAAATCGTCAAAATGCATAAGAAGCATAAGAACTATGGACGAATTTCTTAGACTCATTCTTTAGCAACCATCATAATAATGAACGATTACTTACTTTAAAATCAGTCGAGTCTCTTTCAGGTCGGCTCCTTTTGTTATTTCAGCAAATTCCATTTTTAAACCTTCAAGGATTTCAGGTTTTTCACTTGCTATATTATTCTGCTGACCAAGATCTGTACTAAGATCATACAACTGAAATTCAGGATCATTACCTATTTCTATATTGACTGATTTAATTTTAGCGGCACCATTATGAGGCGGAATCATCACGTAGTTTCCTTTTCTGAATGCTACCCTTGAGGTTGCTTCTAGTACCAAATTCTTCCTGCTTTTATTAGATTTCCCGAGGAATACATCCATAAAATCCTGGCTATCTGGAGTTGTTATATCACTTCCCACCAGTTTCGCTAGAGAAGTTAAAAGATCTATTTGTGAAACCAATGCATTAGAAACCCCGGGTTTTATAGTCCCTTCAAAGTAGGTGATGAATGGTAACCTCGTTCCAGCTTCAAATAAACTGTACTTTCCGCCCCTCAACTTGCCTGAAGGTGTGTGCTCCCCATTCTTTTCTACAGCATCATCATAGTAACCATCATTTAATACTGGCCCATTGTCACTCGAAAGTATTACAAGTGTGTTTTCTAATAAACCTTCTTCTTTCAATGTTTTAATAAACTCTCCGATACACCAGTCCGCTTCTACGATGACATCTCCTCTAGGTCCCAAGCCCGACTTCCCTACGAATCTTGGATGTGGAGTTCTAGGCACATGCGGTTGTTGTAAGGCATAGTATAGGAAAAAAGGCTCGTCCTTATGAGCTTTCACATAATTCTGAGAGCGCACTAGAAAAGTATCTGCCATATTTTCATCTACCCACTTTGCTTTCTCTCCACCTTTCATGAAACCTATCCTAGGAATCCCATTGACTACGCTATTATTGTGACCATGGTGCCAGTCCATTTTTAATTGATCTCGATCTTCTTTTCCTGTTCGTTCACCTGGAAAATTTTCTTTATATGAAATTTCTATAGGATCATTCGGATCTAGTCGCACGACGTCACCATTTTCAATGTATACAGTCGGAACTCGATCTTGAGTTGCAGCCATGATATAAGAATAGTCAAATCCGACTTCTTTCGGACCAGGACTGATATGGCTATTCCAGTCTACTTTGCCATCTCCTAACCCAATGTGCCATTTACCCACGATTCCAGTATGGTAACCTTGAGTTTTTAGCATTTTCGGAATAGTCATTTGATCTGTGCTAATTAACAGTGGAGCTGTTCCTGGTAATATCTTAGCATTTTTGTTTCTCCATGGATAAGATCCAGTCAATAATGCATACCTACTTGGCGAACAGGTTGCGGAAGAGGCATATCCGTTCGTAAAGCGCATACCACCATTTGCTAGCATATCCATATTCGGTGTCTTTAATACCGTAGAACCATAAGCGCCGACATCTCCATATCCTAAATCATCCGCATATATAATTACAATGTTCGGTTTTCGATTTTCTTTTTTCGCGGTCGATGCATTCTTATCATTACATCCAGCAGAACAAAGTAGAATGGCTATTAAACCCAAGAAATAGGACGTCCGAAAATTAAGGATAGCGGCGAAATTGATCATTATAAATATTTGTTACGTGCTTATGAGTGTGCGCATATTCACTAAATACATATGCATCTAGAAACGCATCAAAATAAATTCAAGCTAAAAATAGTACAATCTACCTCTTAATATGCGAATGGACTTGGTTTTTTTGTAGTCTTAATAACCGTTTTCTTTCTGGACTTTGATCCTGGACGAGATTTAAACTTATCATTTTTTGTAGCAAAGATCTCATATGAAAATACCAATTCAATAGAATAAGGAACTAAGCTTTTTATTTGATGAAAGTTTGATTTCATTAAGTTCGTAGTGGAAATCTGAGTTGCAAAATATAGACTAGCTCTATCAAAGAGCTCATAACCATAATACGCTTTGATGCTATTAAATGAACCTCTTAATTGATCTGAGCTCAAATTCCTATCAAATTCCCTAGCCTTTTCTTCAACGATACCATATTCGAAGCTAATGATCTGATGGTGTACGGCCCCTATTCCTAGATAATACTTTTTACTGTAAGGCTGAAATTTATAAGAAACCTCTAAACCTACGGTACTAAAGTCGAGTGCCAGTTGAAATCCTTCTACAGGCTTGGGTTCGTATTTATTTTTAACCCTGCTACCTTGATCGTAATATGCTGTTTTTACTGAAAGAAAATTTTCAGCATTAAAAGCATAATTCGTCCCTATTCCAGCAGTGTATCCATTATAATAGAATCCTTGTATCTTATCTCCATCAACTTGAGTTTTCAGGCCTCCTATCTCCGTGATTAGGCTAAATCTTTGAGCCTTGATAGAAGTTAAGAACCCAAGAACTAAGAGCAGTATGATGACATGCTTATACATAACTTTAATATAATAAAAAAAGGGCTTATCCCGATGGATAAGCCCTATATATTTTATAAAAAATAACTTACAGTTTTACTATAAATTATATTTCAGATCATCATTTACTGTGGCGTTAAAACAACAGTTGCTTTATCATCATATCCAGTAATCCAAGAATAAGTAATTACTCCAGTTGCTGGATCATAACTACCAGTCAAACTACTAGCTGTTCCAAAAGGCTCAGTAAAAGTACCTGAAAGGTTATTACAAATATCTCCGAAATCAGCTGACAGTCTTCCATCTGTTTGGAAGTCAGGAGTAATTCCATAAACATCATACCACTCAAGGTATATTCCTGCGCTGAAATCACTAATCGAATAATTACCCTCTGAAACGGCAGTTATGGTTACTGTTGATTCTACGGTAGTTACATCAGGGCAACATCCATCTGTAGAAGTTCCTGTAGCAGTAGAAGTATAAGTTCCAGTTGCAATATTAGATGGACATATTACTGTCAATGTATATGTTACTGGAGCAAAATTAGTGAAATCACCATCACTTGAAACCAACTTAAGAGACATCTTCTGTGGAGTAGCTTCTGCTAATTTATCTAATTCAACTGTTACTGGAACATTTGCAATTAGTTTCCCAGCTTCTATAGTTCCAGTAGTAGAATAACTTATTGCGTCAAGCGGCAAATCGTCTGATTCCGCTGAAGATAAAGTAAAATTAACTGGAGTTGTTCTAGGTTTTCCAGCTAAGCCAACAATAACATTAAATGTTTTTGTTTGACCAGTTTCTTCCTTAACAAAACTCACATTTGTTCCAGTTTTACCTAAAACTACAGTCTCGTTTTCAGTTTCAACATCAGTGTATGCTTCTACTGGATAGACATCTACATCCTCCAGCTCACAACTGACAATAAAAAGTGAAAATAAAAGACCTATATATAAAAAATTCTTCATTTTAATTATTTTTTACTGTTTATTAATAACCAGCATTCTGCTGAATATTTTCATTAGCATTGATTTCAGATAAACCGATCGCCATATTAAACCTATGGTCTCCAGCATCTAAAACTTTAAATTCTGCAGGCTCACCAGAACCATCCGCTTGGTCACCGAAGTCACTTCTAGTTACTGGTAATCCTTTTCTCTTAAGATCAAAGAATCTGTTACCTTCGAATGCTAATTCTAGTCTTCTTTCAAGAGCAATTGCATCTTTTAATGCATCTCCTGTTTCACCACCTGAAGTAAATCCTTCATATCTAGCAGCTCTTAGAATATCTAACGTAGCAAGAGCACCTGAATCATCTCCAGTTTCAGATTGAGCTTCTGCTTTATTCAATAATACCTCAGCAAGTCTGATTGCTTTAGCATCTACAACGTTCGCATTACCAGTTGCTCTTCCTCTGTACTTAACAATATGGTTATAGTCGATTCCAGCAAAAGCACTTGTTTCGAAGTAAACATCTTTTCTGATGTCATTATCTTGATACAATTGGAATAACGAGTAATCAACATTGTATTCTGATCTAATTCCATCTGGAGATTCTTGTAACCAAGCAACTCCGATATTAATATTATCAGCATCCACGATTTTAATTTTCCAAATTACAGGAGACTCAATTTCATCTCTCCATAAATCATCAAATTCGTCTCTACTTGCTAATGAGTAACCAGCAGTAGCATCATTCGCAGCAGTTATAACATTTCCGTTATCTCCCATGAATAAGTAAATTCTACTAAGAATTGCAGAAACAGCAGCTTTGTTTAATCTACCTACACCATTATCCGCATTAATTACACCTTTAGCTGTATTTAGATCATTTAAGATCATAGAATAAGTCTCCCCTAAAGTATTTCTACTAGGACGAGCATCTGATGCTGTAGATGTTACATATGGAATTCCTAATTCAGAATTTCCTGCTTGCGCTGGAGAAGGAGCATAAAATTTCGCTAAGTCAAAGTGCGCAATGCCTCTTGCTGCAAGAGCTTCACCTCTTACGTTATCCTTATCAGGACCATCTTCTAATTTGTCAATATTTTCTAGAATCAAGTTCGATCTTTGGATCACTTTATATGCAGACAACCAGAATGTTTCTGTACTGTTATCTTCATCATGTCTCCAGTCATAGATACTTTCTCTAGATCTTCTACCATTAGAGTTAATGATTACATCGTCCGACATCAAGTCTGGACCATAGTAGATCGTAGCAGCTGCAGAAGTAGCTCCATAATATCCGCTTCTTCTAAAGCCAGAATAAATCCCTTTAACCGCATCGGTGAAGTCCTTAATATTGTTAAATCCTAATTCTGTTGCAGTTGCATCTTGTGGAAATAATTCCAACTCTTTGTCACAACTGTAAAAAGTAAACATGCCCACAATAGCAAAAAGGGCTATAATTATTTTTTTCATAATCGTTTTTTATTTTAAATTAAAATCTGACAGTTAACCCTCCAGTATAACTAACTGTATTTGGGTAACTAAATCCAGCGAACTCTCCAGGAAGTTGTCCTCCTACATCAGATGCTGATTCCTCTACGAAAACTCCTACTTCAGGATCTCCTTTGAAATTTGTAAATGTTGCTAAGTTAGAACCTGAAACGAAAAACGAAACATCTTTCATTCTCATAGCATTAGCAACTTTCGATGGAAGACTATAAGATAATCTTACATTTCTTAATCTGATATAATCTCCTTTTTCTAGGAATCTAGTAGATGAAGAAGGCTCAACTGGTACATCAGGTCTTGGGATATCAGTAATATCTCCTGGTTGCTTCCAGTAATCTAAAGCTTCAACATCTTGTTGGCTTCTTGCTCCATCTAATCCAGAAGCTAAATCTAATCTTCTCTGATTATAGATGTAATTTCCTCCTTTATAAGAGAAGGTTGTCATTAATTGTAACCCTTTGTATCCAGCGTTGATATCAAACCCTCCCCAGAACTTAGGTAAAGCTGATTTTCCTTCTAATATTTTAGCATCAGAAGCTGCAGGATTAGCAGTTTCATTTCCTTCTGCATCAAAGTATAATAAATCTCCTGTTTCAGGATCTACTCTACTAAATTCAACTAATTTAAATACGTAAGCAATTTCTCCTTCTTTTAATACAGATGAAAATGCATTACCTGGAGCAATCTCCTCACGAGAATTTAACTTGTCAATAACCGTTTTGTTATGTGAGAATCTGATTCCGAATTCTAAGTTGAAATCTTTCTGTCTAATCGGTGTATAATATAATTCTGCTTCATAACCTGCATTAGTCAAGTCACCAATGTTATCTTCTGTATCAGAAAATCCAGTTGTTCTTGATAATTGATTAGGGAATAATAATCCTTGAGAAGTTTTGTTATATAATTCAAATGAACCCGTTAATTTATTTTTGAAAATACCGAAATCTAATCCTACAGAGTAAGACTGTTGATTTTCCCATCTCAAACCTGGATTAGAAACATTTCCTTGGAAAGAAGCTGTTTGGTCATTATAACTAGAAAATTGTAACACACCAATTGCTGAGTATAAACCTGTAGGCTCATTTCCAGTTGTTCCGTAAGATGCTCTTAATTTCAATTGGTCAAAGAAAGTGTTCTGAGGCATAAGTCCTCTTGCAAGGTCATATCCAGCACCTACAGAATAGAATACTCCATATCTGTTATCTGCACCGAATCTAGAAGAACCATCTCTTCTTACAGTCCCCTTTACACTTAAGTTATTATCGAAAGTATATGATAATTGGCCGAAAGTAGAGAATAAAGCAAAATCAGTTCTTGTTGTAGACCCTCCAGTAATTTCTGCAGCAACACTCTGAATAGACAAGCCAATTGGGAAACCTTTTCCACTTACACTGTAAGTTTCATATTGATCTCTTAAAAACTCAGTTCCAGCAAGGAATCCAATGTTATGCTTATCAGCAACATTTAAATCATAAGTTGCAACATTCGACCAGTTATATCTGTCTGTATCATTTCCACCATCAGTCTTAATACCAGGAGCATTAGAATCACCTACGTATCCATCTAAGATAGAATTTGGCTTAATGAAATATTCTCTTTTGAAAGAGTTATAAGTATAACCAACAGTAGAAGTAAAGCTGAAATTCTTAATAGGAGTCATTCTTATCGAAAGATTTCCATAAGCATCAGTCCACTCATTTGATTCTGGGTTATTTCTTTGTGCTTCTACGATGTTAAATCCTTGATGTGTGAAGTTATATATTGGATCACCAAAGTCATCGTACTGAATTTCACCATTATCATCAAGATTATAAACTGTTTCATAATCATTATATAGGTACATTCCTACGAAAGGAGACTGAGCATTGTATCTATCTCTTAACTCATTATCATTTCTTCTGCCAATACTTAATGAATTCGAAACTTTAATCCAATCATTTACTTGAAGAGATCCATTAAATTTAGCTGTTGTTCTGTCAAAATCAGAACCTACAGAAATCCCTTGTTGATCAAATCTTGAAACAGATAAGTAGTAAGAACTCTTTTCAGTTCCTCCAGAAAATGCAAGGTTATGGTTTTGTAATTGACCTCTTCTAAGAAGCACATCTTCCCAATTTGTACCGTATTCAAGGAAGTCAGCTCTTTGCTCTGCAGTCATTGGTTGTCTGATTCCTAATGCAGTTTCATAGTTTAACTTCTGTGAAGCATTCATTAATGTGAAACCGTCATCTACAGCTTCCATTGTACCAAACTGTCCAGAGTATTCAACATAAGAATTATTTGCTCCTCCAGTTTTAGTTGAAACTAAAACAACACCTGCACTTGCTCTCGCACCATAGATAGAAGTTGCTGCAGCATCTTTTAATACTGAAAATTCTTCTACATCATTAGGGTTGATTGCCGCATATACCGACTTAGGAACTGGCACTCCATCCACGATAAATAATGGATCGTTATTACCATTGATTGACGTTAGACCTCTAATTCTAATGTAACCGTTTTGTCCTGGCTTACCGTTAATTGCTGTAACTTCTACACCTGTAGATCTACCTTGCAATAAGTTATCTACACTTGCAATAGGAATACCAACGATATCGCTTCCCTTTACTGTAGAAATAGACTCCACTAAATCAGATTTTTTCGTTGTTCCATAACCTGTTACAACAATCTCATCTAGTAAAGTACCTTCCGCCATTACGATATTTACAACTGAAATACCTGTAATGTCAACTTCTTTCGTTTCATAGCCTGTGTATGTTGCTACTAATGTAGTAGCGTCTTCAGATGCTTCAAATGAAAAAGCTCCATCAAAATCTGAAATGGTACCAATAGTTGTACCTTTGATTAATACGTTTGCACCAATTAGAGGGATGCCCTCATTATCGGTAATTGTTCCAGAAATGGTTCTCTGCGCATAGGTGGAAACCACCGCACAAACAAACATCGCTAAAAAAAGTAATCCTCTTTTCATCATAATGTTTTTGTTAATAATATTTAAGATTTTACGTTAACAATTCTATAACGGATAATTAACACTTTTGTGATAAATCAGTGTTAATTTTTCCATCGAGGCGCGAATCTATATAATATATTCCTTTAAAAGGCGAGATTTAATGAGTTTTTGTTCTTAATATTTTATTGCACCTAATATTAATTTAACACTATAGTGTTTTGAGGTATTCAATTATTTGAGAACGTTCTGTAGCATTAAATACGTCTCCATAACTATGGCCTTTATTGCTATATCCTTTCTTTTTAGTATCGTAAATGGTTGTACCAGCAGTTGCAGAATATACGATGTAATCCCATCCAACCTTTTCCATATTGTAAGTTTCTCTACGTTTCCAATATTCTGGCCGAGTAGCACTGTTTAAAAGACTTTCGAGATCTGGAACAGAACCATTATGCAAGTAAGGTGCTGTAGCCCAAATTCCATCTAGAGGCGGTGCAACATAACCTTCCGTTTTTTCAAAATACGCTTTATTGATTCCCTGATTATACCATGAGCCATTGTACCAATTTAAAAAATCTACATATGCAAAATTGGCTTTTGCTAATTCTGGATCTGTTCCTACATAATCTACATCAACTAAATAATTAGGGTAAATATCCGCTCCATGACATTTCGCACAATGGTCATTATACAACATTTCTCCCTTAGAAGCTTTTTCAGAATCTATGGATTCCGGAAATAAAGGTGGTTCTATAGATTCAAGGAAAGCATATACATCGGTAAAATCATGGTCTACTTCTCGAGCTTTTGCGGTATCTGGCATCGTTAAGATTTCAGCTAGTGTTATCAATCTGGCGTGATCACCCCTACCCGATCCGGTATAATACAAGGCATTTTTCTTTTTCATTAACCATAATGCTGGAACGTCTGTGGGAATTAATCCTGCGGGTATATCATAAAGTGCTTCCTCCACCCATTCTAGATTCTCGGGATTCCTATGTGCTCCTAATACTGCAGTAAGTTTATCAGCTGGATTCACACCTTTTACTTCTGTAACTAAATAGGGTGCAACGACTTTACTAGCCTTGCTGAATGGTTCATATGCGCTCCATTCTAGAGAAGGATTGCCATATTCACTCGCAATGGCCTGATCACTAAAAGTTAAAGTAAGGGATTGGTCAAAGGTATAATCGGAATCATAATTACCCAAACCTAGCATAAATTCACCGTTCAGATATTGAGCATGACATTGAAAACAATTAGGCGCTACGATATCTATACCATTTCTGGCTTTCACAGCGTTAAATGAGAATGGAATAACAGCACTATTTCCAGATCTATTTAGAGCATTTTCTGTTGTAGATGGAAAGTTACTCAGAAAGAAATCATATGGAAAGCCACTTGATATGTAATCACCATACAATAGATAATTTTTTCCTTTCACTGGATCACCGGATTCCCGTTGAGCATATTCGGGAATAGAACTGATAGATTCGATAAAATGATCGTTATTATCAATTACCGTGTCTTGGCAAGAATAATTTAAAGAAACAGTGATAAGTAGAATTATTCTTTTCATCTGATATATAGTGACTTTCGTATAGTGTTAAGAATTATTTTTATTAAAAACGCATTAAGTAGAATAAGGTTGGTATTTAATGCCAAAGCTTTTTATTTTTGTAACAATTTATAAATCTTCTTATGAGACGTAAATATAAAATGACTGGGTGCGCAAGATTTTTCATTTTCTTGTTAATCTTCACACCTCTAGTATTAATAGGCGTTAGCTACTACAACGGTAACAATCCTATTAATCAAATCAAGGAATTACTGAATATAGAATCGGATTCAAATAATAACACAACGACTAAAACAATCGAAACCAAGGATAGAGATAATACTAGTTCTGGCGTTTCAAGTGAAGGAATTCTTAAAAGTACGATCGAAACACAACGAAATACTATAGAAGAATTAAAAAAAGAGGTGAAAGACCTGGAACAGAAGTTAAAAGATAGAGACAGAGAGATTCAATTTTTGAAGCAATCTGGCAACGAATAAAACTTAAAACCCGACACCGCGAAATGTTGGGTTTTAAAATTTAATATTAATACTTAACAAATTTAAATGAAAATTTTAATCAACGACGGAATTCATCCTACAGGGAAGAAATTGTTAGAAAACGCTGGTTACGAAGTAAGCACGGACAAAATTGCACAGGAGGATCTTCCTGGAAAACTTAATGACTTTGATGCAATCTGTGTAAGAAGTGCTACGAAAGTTAGAGCTGATCTAATTGACCAATCACCTAACCTTAAAGCAATATGTAGAGGTGGTGTAGGCTTGGACAACATAGATGTAGACCATGCGAAATCAAAAGGGATCCATGTAATTAATACTCCAGCTGCGTCTTCGAGATCAGTTGCTGAATTAGTTTTCGGACACTTGTATTCTTTAGCTCGTTTCCTTCACATCTCTAACAGAGAGATGCCATCTCAGGGTAATACTAATTTCAAAGTTTTGAAAAAGAATTATGCTGCAGGAATTGAATTAACTGGTCGTACTTTAGGTATTATTGGTTTCGGAAGAATCGGTCAAGAAACAGCAAGCATCGCATTAGGTGCTGGTATGGATGTAATTGCAGTAGATCCATTTTTAGAAAGTGCTGATATTAGTTTCGGTCCAGCTTCTCACAAAGCTACGGTTACGATTAAGACATCTTCTATGGAAGATATGTTAGCGAATGCAGATGCGATCAGTCTTCACGTTCCATTTTTAGGAGAACCAGCATTAGGAGAAAAAGAATTTGCTCAGATGAAGGATGGTGTTATCATCGTCAATGCTTCTAGAGGAGGTACAGTAGATGAAGATGCTTTACTTGCAGCAATTGCTTCTGGAAAAGTTGCTTCTGCAGGACTAGATGTTTTCATCGGAGAACCGACACCAAGAGAAGACTTATTAACCAACAGTAAGATTTCATTGACTCCTCACATCGGTGCTGCTACAGCAGAGGCTCAAGAAAAAATTGGTATCGAATTAGCAGAGAAATTGATAGCTGCATTAAGCTAGAAAAACATACAATAACGATTAAGAAAGGATATGGGAAACTGTATCCTTTTTTTTGTGCCTAATTCTAAAGGTGGATCGTTGAGTCCGATTGAGACTTTGTTCTGAGATTAGCTCGGCGATCTTTCCGCTTTGATCCAAGCTCAACGATCTGAATTTTCCTACTCTTTTCGGAATCGCTTCATCGTTCCAGAAACCAACAGCAGCAAGGATCCAAGAATTCCCATTCTTGCAATAATATCGCCCCATCGACTGTAGAAAGTCAATTCCTTATTAAATCTAATGCTACCTTGAAGCGTAGCTTCTTTACCGTACTTCGTCCGTTCCAGAATATTTCCTCTTTGATCTATAAAGGCTGAGATACCCGTGTTTGCCGATCTAGCAACTGCTCTCCGATGCTCGATAGCCCTTATTTGCGCAAATTTCAAATGTTGTACATGCCCTGGTGTTCTATCCCACCATCCATCATTCGTCATGATAAATATGGCATTAGCACCTTTACGCATATATTGACCTACATATTCTCCATAGACCGATTCATAGCATATCACAGGAGCTATATTCTCTTCATATTGATTGCTGAATACAGTTCTTTCTTTCTGTCGTCCATGCCCATCTACTGATCCACCTGACATTTTAATGATCGGGGTTAAGAAGAATAAGAGTTTATTGTATGGGAAGATTTCAGCTCCAGGAACCAACTTAGATTTCACATGTACATCATAATCTGTATCGCTTCCAGCTGGAAATTGCACAGCAGAATTTTGCAATTCTAACCATGTTTCTTTTCCGCCCCAAGTAACTTTTCGAGCTGCATCTGACCGTTCTTCATTATCTCCGAAAACTTCATAGGTCACAAGTCCAGTGACTAAGTTTGTCCTCGGAAATCGCTCCAACATTGACCTAAAAACCTTAATCGGTTCTTCCTCGTTCAACTTATCTACATCAAAAGCACCAAAAATGGTTTCTGGATATAAAAGATAGTCTGTGCTATCCGTTAAGCATAGCTCACTTAATCGGACGAATGTTCTTAATTGCTCGGCATCTGAAACAGTAAATTTCTCATAGTGCGGTTCATAATTCGGCTGGACGATACTTATATTTCTTAACTCACCCTTTTCCTGATAAGTCACATAGATCATTGCGGACAACATTAACGGTCCGAACAACGTAAAAACAGGATACATTAAGTCCTCCACTTTCAATTCTACTTTCGCACGTAACTTTACAATAAAAATGTATAGCAGGATATTCATCACTAAGATCCACAACGAACCTCCTAAATGGCCTGTGTATTCATACCATTGAACCACGAAAGGATACTGTGCGAACGCATTACCAAGGGTCAACCAAGGCCATGAGATTTCCCACTGTAGGTGAATCCATTCGAAACACAACCAGAAACAAACCAACGCCATATACTTATATCGGTCGCCTAATCTTTTCCGAACCCAATGATAACCCATCCATGGAATCGTCATGAAGGCTGCATTCAATGTAAAAGCAAAGATGCTTGGAACAAAAGCGGTGTTCGCAACCCAGAAAGTCGACAGTATATTCCAGATTAAGAAAGCATTAAAAGTATACTTGAAAATCTCCCATCTGGAGATTTCAGGCCTCCATTTGAAAATCTTATCCTCGATATAGAGTAATGGGATCATCCCCACAAACATAAATGGTGTAACAGGTTTCGTCGGAAAACCAAGAAATAATATAAAACCTGCCAACGACGATAGCGCTAGAAGTTTAACCTTTTGGGGATGCTTAGAATAAACTGGTAAAAGTAATGCGACAATGAGCACCCAGCAACTGATAAAAAAGTAAAGTGGTGTGTAGCCCCAGAATTTTTCGGCGCGCATTTCGAGTCCTGTAAAGACAATTACGATTGCTGCCCCTAATACTAATGCCCACCTTATAACTTTACCTAACGACTGACCCATTCTCCCATTTTTCTTTAGGGCTAACGAAACTTAACGTGCCTTCCTTGTCTTCAGCCATTAATATCATCCCGTTAGATTCGATTCCCTTAATTTTTCTTGGTGCAAGATTAACCAATACACTTACTTCCTTTCCAGGTAGCTCTTCCGGCTTATAAAACTGAGCTATTCCTGAAACTACTGTTCTTTCTTCGAAGCCTAGATCTATTGTCAATTTCAAAAGCTTGTCCGCTTTCTTCACCTTCTCGGCTGTTTTTATTGTAGCCGTACGAATATCTAATTTCGTAAAATCATCAAAACTGATCGTTTCTTTCACTGGAGTTGCGATTTCCACCTTTTCTTCCACTTTTTCTGAAGCTTTCAATTTTTCTATCTGAGCATCGATTACATCATCTGGCATTCTCGAAAAGATATGACTAGCTTCTCCAATTTTGTGTCCTGCTTCGATCAAACTTTCATCTTCGCAAAGTTTATTAAGCATATCCAAATATCCTGACGCAGGATCTATTGCTGGAACGTTAAGCAACTCAGTAATTCTTGCTGAAGTAAACGGCATAAATGGCAGCGTTATCACTGATAATGCAGAAACATATTGTAGTGCCAAGTTCATCACCACTTTAACAGTTTCTTCATCCTCTTTAATCAACTTCCATGGTTCGTTAAACTGCAGAATCTGATTTCCTCTTGATGAAATTTCCATTACTGTTTTCAAAGCTGAACGGAAATCAAATGTTCTGATGTATTCTGCGCAATCTTGGCACTTGTCATGAAGTTCTAGTAATTCAGAATCATGAAATCCCGGTTCGTCATCTTCACCTGATACCTCGATCATCAGATCCGCATCAAATTCAGGAACTACACCGTCGTAATATTTATTTGTAAGGACTACTACCCTATTTACAAAATTTGCTAAGTTATTGACCAATTCATTGTTCACAGCATCTTGATACCCTTTCCAAGTAAACTCACTATCCTTGGTTTCAGGCATGTTCTTGATCATATAATATCTTAATTCATCTTCTTTACCAGGCAGGTCATCCAAGTATTCATTCACCCAAACTGCCCAATTCTTAGAAGTAGAAATCTTTCTTCCTTCTAGATTAACGAATTGATTCGCTGGTACATTTACAGGGAGTATGTATTCTCCATGAGCCTTAAGAATTGCAGGGAAAATTAAGCAATGGAAAACGATATTATCCTTTCCGATGAAATGTATTAATGCAGTATCCTCATCCTTCCAATAAGGCTCCCAATCTTTATTATTATCCAGCGCCCATTGTTTAGTAGCGGAAATGTAGCCTATAGGCGCATCCATCCAAACATATAATTTCTTGCCTTCAGATCCTTCAATTTCTTGTGGCACATCTACTCCCCAGTCTAAATCTCTGGTCATCGATCTCTTCTGCAAGCCACCATCTAACCAAGATTTACATTGACCTATAACGTGATTCTTCCAGTCTTCAGGATTATGCAATTCTACACCATCTACCTTTCCTGTCTCTATCCACTCCTTCAACCACGCTTCATATTTGTCTAATTGCAAATACCAGTGAGACGTCTTTTTCAAAATAGGAGTCGCATTGCTCAATGTAGAAATGGGATTAATTAACTCTGTAGGACTCAAGGAAGATCCACAATTTTCACATTGATCTCCATAAGCTTCCTCATATCCACATTTAGGGCAAGTTCCCTTGATATATCGGTCTGCTAAAAATTGCTCTGCTTTAGGATCATAGTATTGCTCAGATTCTTCTTTTACAAATTCGCCTTTGTTATTCAGTGTTCTAAAAAAGTCTTGGGAAGTTTCATGATGGATAGGTGCTGAGGTTCGATGATACTTATCGAAAGACAATCCTATTCTCGTAAATGCTTCTTTAAACTCTTCATGATAACGATCTACAACTTCTTGTGGCGTAATTCCATCCTTCTGTGCTCTAATGGTAATTGCTGCTCCATGTTCATCACTACCACATACAAAAACTACATCTTTGTCCATCATTCTAAGAAACCGAACATAAATATCTGCAGAGAGATACGCACCTGCCAAGTGTCCAATATGTAAGGGGCCATTCGCGTAAGGTAGTGCCGAAGTGACCAGAAATCGTTTTTTCGTGTTCATAATTTGCAAAAAAAATATCTGCGAAGATAGTGATTTCATAAAGATATGGATGTTTTATATATATTTATTTCTGATATGGATATGGAAGAGCATATAAAGTCTGGACATAATAAGAATCTGAATCAAGAATTAAACATCTATGTGGGTCATTCGCAAGAGAGATTTGATGAATTAATGCAGTATGTTCTGCATGATGAATATCGGCTGTGTCAGCGTGCTTCATGGACCTTAGGAAAAGTATGTGAAACGAGGCCATGGCTAATGGAGAAGTGGCTTCCTGAGATATTGAAAGCACTAGAAAAACCTAAGCATGATGCGCTGATAAGGAATGTAGTTCGAGCTTTTCAAGGCATGGATGAGCTACCGGAAGAATACGAGGGTGAGATTTTCGAAAAGTGTTTTAATTATTTATTAGATCCTTCTTACGCGGTAGCGATTAAGGCTTTTTCCATGACCGTATGTCGCAAAGTTGCCATGAAATATCCCGATCTGAAACCGGAACTTATAGAAGTGATAAATGATGTGCTTGTCAATGGATCTTCGGGAATATTAAGCAGAGGTCGGAAAGAAATATATTTGCTAAGTAAGTAGCCACGACATTTCGAGAACTGGCGTGAGTATTACTAATTTTCATAAAAAATATATAAGTATTTTAAATCCTTGAAAAACTGTACCAAATTTTGATACTAAATATTTGCTTAGATGCTGAAGGATAAATTGGAATGGCCTTTAATCTGAAGGAGATGATAAAAGATTTTTTTCAATCAACATCTAAGAATATGATAATTTATAAAAACATCATTATCAATACATATGAATATAAATTCTTAATTTTAAAAGAGATATTTTTATTTTGAACAGCCAAACTTTTTACACACATGAGATCTATATTTTTATTCTTCGTACTAGCCCTAAGCATAAATAGCATCCAAGGTCAACAAATTACACTCAATGATGAGTTTGCCTCCACAATTATAAAGGATGTACATTTCCTTGGCGCAGATAGATATGTGCAAGCGCTAATCATCGAAGACTATGCAACGAAAGGGGTAATTCAATGGATCGAAAATAATCAAATTACAAAGCAAGTGATTATCGATAATGAAATTGAAAACATGAGATTTAGAATAGAACCTGAAGGAATTAAATTAGATGTTCAAACTCATTTTTTCGAATGCGACTTGAATATTCCTACTTTTGAATCCATTCTGCTAGATACGATTGCTAGTGATAAAATAAACTTCGCATACGACAATTTTCTGACCTTCGATTATATAGATGCTTACAATTTCGGTGACAGTGTTTCCTATTTTTTGACGAATGATAAAACGATTATAAAAAAGGATATAAAAGTTGAGAACGATTTAGTCTTCAATGTAGATTTCTTTGATAATTTGTTGGATTTCAAATTTAAAAACGACAAAGTATTTATATACGGCGAAGATAGTCTCCTATCAATTAATATATATTCGGCGGATACCTCACTTTATGTGACTGGAGGTAATTATATTAATGATATGGCTGAAAAGGGAGAACTCTTATATGTTGTAGGTTCCGAATCGTTAGATATTTTCGATGAGAACGGAAGTAAAATAAATACATTAGATTTCCCTGAAGATTTGAAATTTGCAGTTCAAATTTTGATAGAAAATGATCAAGTATTTTTGCTTGGAAATAATCTGGTAGATCATAAAGTAATCTATGAATTGTTAAATGATGATTCATTCCTCCTTATATATGAAGAGAAAAATGAAACCATTGAAGTAAAAAATATGCATTGGAATCCATACGCAGGTTTAGTACTGGTAGGCAATACGAAATATCAAGCTGATACATATAGTCAAAGTAGCAATGCGGTAATTATTGATCTAGAGAAGGAAGAAATAAATGCGCCAGACCTTGAATTAAGTATTGAAAATATAGAAGCGATAAAAAATGAAAATGCTGATGGCTATTATTTACAAGCAACCTTGCTAGTGACTAATCATAGTCAGGATACCGCTAGGAATATGAATATCTATTCAACTGTAGCAGATGTGGTGTGGTGTATGACAAGTAGGTTTATACATAATGAACAAGTTTTGTCTCCAGGAGAAAGCAGGCAAATTACTGAGAAGATTAATTTCTTTTACCCAACAGATCATATCAATGAGAATTTATGTTTCTGGGTCAATGGTTCTAACAGGTTGTTCGATCCGGAAATTGAGAATCATTATGCGTGCCAGCAAGTTGTGGGAACCGAAGAGTTAAGTAAAATAAATCAAATTACTATTTCGCCGAATCCGGTGCAAGACGTTTTAAATATTAATGGAGATTTCATAGGAAATACATACACCATATTTACAATGCATGGGCAGAAAATAGAGCAAGGATCATTTACAAATGAGATCAATACAGAAAGCCTTTTACCTGGTATATATTTCTTACAGGTAAGCAAAGAGGATAAGATGCAGACTTTAAAATTTGTTAAAGCAGAATAGTATTTAAATAATACAAGAGAAGTAGCGGAAAGCAGAACCCAACTTCTTGATTTTTTTATACCCAAATTATAATCAACATGAAAAATCTTTTAATCACATTAGTCCTACTCTTTGTGGGACATTATTTTATATTCGCTCAAAACCCGATGGTTTTTGATCAGTATAATTCTTCTTATGTATCTGATTTAGAATACGTTAATGATAGTACCTATGTGGTTGCGTTAAGAGTTGGGAATGAAAAAAATCATTCAACTTTACAATGGTACAAAGATTCAGAATTTTTATATGACTTAGAATACTTTGACAGGGTAGCATCGCTTGATATTCGCAAAGAAAATGATCATACATATCTGGATTATATTTTCGACCATAGCTGTGATTACATATGGAATGGATTTTCGACCATTTCAGCAGATACTAATTGGGTAAGAAGTGAATTCGTTTTATTTGGAAATTATGGGGAATCACTTCAGGCAGTAAGAATTTCTGAATCATTAATTTTTGTCCTAAATAAAAATAAACAGCTTATTCGCCCAGATACAAATGGCACTTCCCTTAAAACTGAACAAATAAATTTAAGTGGAGATGTAATTTTACAAAAACTGGATAATAAAATTGCTTTATTAGGAGAGAATGAAAGCATCATTAAACAGGTGAAGGAAGCAGATTCCTCTGATATTATTTTAACACATTCAAATAATGCAGGTTTAAAGATTTTAAATTATCAGAGTCAATATTATCTATTGGGTAAAGGAAACATAGGTGTTTTTGATATGGATGGTCAATTCATAAAATCTATAGAATTCCCAGATAATTTACGAGCCATTGATGTGATTATTGATCATGATGAGCAATTAATTATGCTAGGTAGTAAGGAAGAAAACAATACAACAACAAATTACCTATATCAATTATTAAGTGATGGTGAATGGACAGAAATATATTCAATAGCTGAACCGCATTTGAATCTTAGAGAAATAAAACTGAAACCAAATAATGAGATTCTATTATTAGGGAGTATTTATGAAACTGAATATCGCGAAAGAGGATTTATATTAGATATTGCTGCCCCATTATCGTATTCACCCGATCTATCTATCGATTATTTAGGTGCTTCTATTACTCAAAATGAAAATGGACATGACATCCTCGAAACATCTATTAGGGTTAACAATCTTGGTTCGACAGATGCATACAACGTTAATGTTTTTTCAACCGAATATGGCTGTCATAATCCATCAGAATCCAGCTGTGAATGTCCAAAAATAGAGACGAGTTTTTCCTTTATTCCTGCTAACAGCAGTGTTGAAGTAAATATTGAAACTTCAATTGAGACTACATTTACACTTAAACCTGAGCTTTGCTTTTATCTAAGTGGTGCAAAACAACATTACGATAAAAGTTTTGAAGATAATTTATCTTGTGACCTATTACTAGATACTGACGAGGTCGTTATCAAAGAATCCACATTCGATTTGTATCCGAATCCAGCAGGGCATGTACTCAGAAGTAAGTCAGCTCAATTTACAGATGCTTTTGAAATTATTGATTTGCAAGGCAGGGTGGTTATGAATGATCAATATAGAACTGGTTTAAATATCAAAAATCTTATCTCAGGAATTTACTATGTAAGGAATATGGAGAGTAATGAAGTTTCTAAATTTATAAAAATATAAAAACCACTCCTATGAAATACTTAATATATTATACATTTTTACTTTGTCTGGGAACGAATATTTTAGAAGCCCAGAACCCGATGGTTTTTGATCAGTATAATTCTTCTTATGTATCTGATTTAGAATACGTTAATGATAGTACCTATGTGGTTGCGTTAAGAGTTGGGAATGAAAAAAATCATTCGACTTTACAATGGTACAAAGATTCTGAATTTTTATATGATCTAAAATATGTAGACCAGGTTACAAAGCAAAATCTTCGCAAAGTAAATGATCAATTATATCTAGATTACATCTATAGATATTACTGTGATGTTTTATCCAGTGGATTTATAACAATCCCAGCTGATACCAGCTGGGTTAGAAGTGAATATGCGCATCCATATTTATATTTCGGAGATACGCTTCAAGCGGTAAGAATTTCTGATTCTCTAAGTATTATATTAAATGAAAGGAATCAACTATTCTACAAGGATTCTAGTAGGCTTTCCTTCCAAACTGAACAATTATCTTTAAATGGAAATATCCTTCTACAAAAATTGGAAACTAATATCGCTTTATTAGGAGACAATTCCAGCATTATTAGAGATGTAGCAAAACTAGATTCTTCAGATTTAGTATTGTCTCATGCGAATAATCGAGGTTTGGAAATCATTGTTTATAATGACAAATACTACCTTCTTGGATCTAAAAAGATAAGTATTTTTGAGAAGAATGGTCAACTTTTAGAAACGATAGAATACCCAGATAGTCTCCAGGTATTAGATATGATAGTTGATCATGAAGATAAATTACTGATTTTAGGAACAAAAGAAGATCAGAATATTCAATCTCATCATATATTTCAACTTATGGATCTCTTTTCTTGGGAAGAGACATATACAAATAGTGATCTAAATTTTAGTTTTAGAGAGATGCGTCTAAGCCCGAAAAATGAAGTTATTTTATTAGGGAGTACCAAAATAAATGCAAATGAAAAAGAATATCCTGAGATGGGTGTAATTCTTAATACAAGCAATACTATTCAATATTCACCTGATTTTTCAATTGAATACTCGGGCACATCAATTGAAATCGAATCTGATGCGTACTATAGAATTAAAGCTTCAGTTACGGTCAATAATCAATCTGATAAAGATGCATATAATGTCCATGTTTATTCAACTGAATTTGGTTGTAGCTATGATTTCTACTTTTATTGCGGTTGCTTCAGTTTAAGGAATACCATTCCATATATTCCTGCAAATAGCAGTGTTGATATTTATTTAGAAACTTTTATAGATACAATAATTGAATTAGTCCCAGAAGTTTGCTTCTATGTGAGTGGTGCAGACCAACTTTACGATGTGAATCAAAATGATAATACTACATGTGGCTTACTTTTGGATGTTGAAGATCTAGATCTCAAAGAATCCGTATTGGACTTATTTCCGAATCCTGCCAGTCATGTACTTAGAAGTAAATCAGCTGAATATGAAGATCAATTTGAAATTATAGACCTGCAAGGAAAAGTACTAAAACGTACAACTTACCAAGAGGGAATAAATATTTACGATCTAAATCCTGGTTTCTATTTTGCGAGAGACCTAACAAACAGTACAATAGGGAAATTTCTAAAATTTTAAACAAGATTGTGCTCTTTCATTTTACTAGAGAAAAACTTCATAGTCTCAAAAGTTATGCAATGTGACACTTTAAAAAAGATATTGACCTCGTGGGGAAAAAGTCATATTTATATTTTCCGATCCGGCAATCTATGATATTAAAAGGCTGACGGGAGATCAGTCTATTAAATCATCCTTTATTTAAAGTGACATTTTTGGACGCGCAATCAAGGTAAAGACTTCATAAAAAAGGCAGCTGAATTATCAACTGCCTTTATTTATCTTCATTTATCAGGATCTGATCCCTTTAAACTCTAAACTTTAATCTTGAAACTAATAAACATTCATAGGCTCACCGAAAGTGGTACTATGAAGTTTTCATAAAAAAAAGACAGCTGATAATTCAACTGTCTTTATATTTCTTAGTTCCTCAGAATCTGAGCTCTTTAAACTCTCAACTTTAAACTTCAATCTCTAAACTAATCCCTATCCTCCGAAATCATCGAAGCTTATATTCTCTTCTGGAACTCCTAATTCATCTAGTGACTTAAGCACTGATGCATTCATCGCTGGAGGTCCACAGAAATAATATTCTATTTCTTCTGGCTCAGGGTGATTAGCTAGATATTGCTGATGCAATACAGGCATAATATAACCTTTGAAACCATCTCCCGGTGCGTCTATATTTTCTTTTTCCTGCCAATTATCTTCCGGTAAAGGATTATCCAATGCCACATAGAATTTAAAATTAGGAAAGTCTCTTTCTATTTGTCTGAATTCTTCGATATAAAACAACTCTCTCTTCGTTCTTCCTCCATACCAGAAAGATACTTTACGGTCTGTTGTTTTTAACGTGTGGAACAAATGGAATAAATGAGATCTTAAAGGTGCCATTCCAGCTCCTCCACCAATGTATACCATCTCTTTCTTTGTCTTTTTGATAAAAAACTCACCATAAGGACCTGAAATTGTACATTTATCTCCTGGTTTCAATCCGAATACATAAGAAGAACATACTCCTGGATTAACTGCCATCCAATCATTCTTAGCTCTATCCCAAGGTGGCGTTGCAATCCTAATGTTCAACTTAACAATATTTCCTTCAGCAGGGTGATTCGCCATAGAGTAAGCTCTAAATTGAGGCTCTTCGTTCACCATTTTTAATGGCCAAAGATTAAATTTATCCCACTCTGAACGGAATTTTTCAGGATCATCATGATATGTTGGATGAGCCGTAATATCCATATCTTTGAATTCTGTAACGATAGTCGGTACATCAATCTGAATATATCCACCTGCTTGGAAATCTAATTCTTCACCTTCTGGTAACTTCACAACGAACTCCTTAATGAAAGATGCAACGTTATAGTTTTCTACTACTTCACATTCCCATTTTTTAATTCCAAAAATTTCTTCTGGAATTCGAATTTCCATGTCTTCTCGTACCTTAACTTGACAAGCTAACCTTTTATTCTCAGCCGCTTCTTTTCTAGTTAAGTGGTTCATTTCTGTAGGTAAAGTCTCTCCACCTCCTGCATCAACATGACATTCACACATAGCACAAGTACCACCTCCTCCACATGCTGAAGGAAGAAAAACATTGTGGTCAGAAAGTGCTGATAATAAAGTATTCCCAGGCTGTGCCATAATAGGATTTTCTTCATCACCATTTACTACAATCTTAACAGCGCCTTGTGCTACAAGTTGCTTTCTTGCATAGATCAACATAAAAGAAAGCCCTAAGATTACTCCGCAGAACACAACTAATGCCCATACAAAAGGTAATATTTCTATTAAAAGAATCATATGATTTATTTCTTAATTGTTAATTTGAAATTGATCCTGGATCGATACCCATTAAACTCATAAATGCAAGTCCCATTAATCCAGTTAATAAAAACGCCATACCTAATCCACGAAGGGCAGGAGGAACATTAGAATACTTGATTTTTTCCCTGATTGCGGCTATCGCTATGATGGCAAGAAACCATCCGAATCCACCACCAAGTCCAAATGCAACTGATTCAGAAAAATTATATTCCTTAGATACCATAAATAACGATCCACCAAGAATCGCACAGTTTACAGTAATTAAGGGTAAGAAAATTCCTAGTGAGTTATATAAAGAAGGAGAAAATTTCTCCACAACCATTTCCACTAATTGCACCATAGAAGCAATTACAGCAATGAATAAAATAAACCTTAAGAAAGTAAGATCTGTTTTAAAGATTCCTGATTCTCCCAATAAGTGAGTATTGATAATCCAGTTAATTGGCATTGTAATTCCCAATACGAAAATTACAGCAAGTCCGAGCCCGAAAGCTGTTTTAACCGTCTTAGATACAGCAAGGTAAGAACACATCCCTAGGAAGTAAGCCAAGGCAAGATTCTCAATAAATGCTGATTTTATAAATATATTTACTAATTCCATTTTCTGTACTTACTGTAATTATGAAATATCAACTAATTTCTTGTTCCAAGATCTTTGAATCCAGATTAAAACTCCGATAACAAACATCGCAGATGGGAATAAAACCATTAAAACATTAGGCTCGTACCACCCGAATAGCATACTTGTATTCGTGTCTATTAAATATTCTGAACCAGAACCAATAATTTTAAAATTCAACAACGATCCTTTTCCGAAGAACTCACGAATCGCAGCAATCATTATTAGAATTATTCCATATCCAAATCCATTTCCTAATCCATCTAGGAATGATTTATATGCATTGTTAGCCATTGCAAAGGCTTCTAACCTACCCATTACAATACAGTTCGTAATAATTAAACCGATAAAAACAGATAACTCCTTATAGATAGGATAACTAACTGCTTTCAATGTTAATTCTACTACGGTAACTAAAAATGCAATAATAACTAACTGAACAATCATCCTAACTTGCTTAGGAATATATGTTCTTAGTAATGAAGTAATTAAATTAGCAAATGCAGTCACGAAAACAACTGCTATAGCCATTACGATTGCCTTGTTTAGTAATGTTGTTACAGCTAATGCCGAACATATTCCTAAAACCTGAACGGTTATTGGGTTATTATCATTTAGAGGATCCGTCAGTAATTTTCGCTCTGCTTTACCAAAGCTCAATCCCGATTTTTTCTCTTTTACTGTTGTTTCAGCCATAACTTTTAATTATTCTTTTTTAAAAAAGGCTCATAAAATTCAAGTCCATCTTCTAACATTGCATCGACACCATCTGCTGTAATGGTAGCTCCAGTAATTCCGTCTACTGCGTGAGGTAGATTTTTCGTTCCACCTGCTTTCTTTACATCTACAGAAACAAAATTACCTTGTTCATCATATATGGATTTCCCTTTAAACTGATCAACCCATGCTTGATTATCCTTTATCTCTGCTCCTAGTCCAGGAGTTTCTCCAGCGTGGTCGAATGCCACACCAGCTATCGTATTCTTGTCACTCTTAAGTGCAATGTTTCCCCATATAGCATCCCATAGTCCGTTTCCTACTACACTTAATATATATAGTTTCTCTCCATCAGCCTTTGTATAAGTATAGATTGGAAAAATTCTATCTTCATCAGACTTCTTTTTTTCCTTTCTCATGTCTATATCCTCAGCTCTTCCACCAGGATATCCAGCAGCAATCACATCTTCAGATCCTAATACGGTTCCTTCCATATTAATCACTTCTTGCGTAATATTTTTATCAAAAATACCTTGTACTTCGTCATCAGTCATTTTAGTGTAATCACCTTCTAACTGATCAGCTATTGCAGAAAGTATCGCTTTCTTGTTGTATACAGCTTCATTCTTTTTGTGGATCGGTTTCAGACCGAACGAAAGAAAAGCTAAGACCATGGCAACTATCGTCGTCATAATCAATACGAATCGAGTTATATATGCTGTACTATGCACGTTTTAGTCTTTTAGTAATGTTAGATTGAATAATATAGTGATCCATTAGCGGAGCAAATGTATTCATGAATAAAATCGCTAACATCCAGCCTTCTGGATATGCTGGGTTAAGAACCCTAACGATCATTCCTACAAATCCAATTAAAAATCCATATATCCACTTGCCGGTATTAGTAGAAGCAGCTGTAACAGGATCTGTCGCCATAAATGCCATAGCAAAAAAGAAACTACCCATCCAGAACTGATAATACCAAGGTACTGACATAAATGGTGTCGCATCCCAAGCATTAAGGATCAGTGCCATAAGTGATGCTCCGATAAACATACTTAGCATAATTCTCCAACTTGCAATTCTTGTTAATAATAATATTAAAACACCAATTAAGATAAACGGTTTAGAAGTTTCACCTATAGATCCTGGAATTGTTCCCCACCACATTGCTTGTGTAGAATATACATCGGTAACAGCTTCCCATCCTCCTTGATAAGCTAGCGCTAGCGGTGTAGCTCCAGTAAATCCATCAACAATGACGGAGGAGGAGGCGGCCTTAAAGGTATCGAGCCCACCCCAACTAAATAAGGAGTCGAATAGATTATGCGCCCATCCATAGTATGGTGCTGCACCTGCTGCAACTTCTTCGAATCCTGAAACCCAAACCTGATCTCCTGCCATCGTAGTAGGATAAGCAAAGAATACGAATACTCTCGCTAATAAGGCTACATTCCAAATATTCATTCCAGTTCCACCAAATGCTTCTTTACCTATGATTACTGCAAATGCGACTGCAACAGCTAAGATCCATAAAGGTAAATCCGGAGGCATAATTAATGGAATAAGTGCTCCTGAAACCAAGAACCCTTCTTCTATTCCATGACCTTTTTTCGCTGCAAACCAAAATTCTATACCCAGACCAACTACGTTAGCGACAATAAATAGTGGTAGTAACTTAATAAGACCGTGTGCCAATTTTAGATTAAAACCCTCTAGAAACCCAGGATACATTCCTAAGGCATTAAAGTGTTGATGACCTATATTGTAGGTTCCAAAAACATAACACAGTTGCATTGCAATCACAACCGTAATCATCGTTCTCTTAAGGTCCATACCATCCTTAACGTGGACACCACCTTTGGTTACCTCATTCGGAGCATATGCAAATGTGAAAAAGCCATCATACAATGTGTGAAGAAATGGTGATTTCTTCTTGTCTGGCTCAATTTTCTTTATAAAGTCTAATAGTCCCATTAGTATTTTTTTAACTCTGTTCTTGCATCATATCTAAGCCATCTCTCAATATCGCTTGGAGTGGTTGCTTAGAAGTACATACAAATTCACAAATTGCAATATCTTCTTCTGTAAGTTCATTAATACCTAACCCTTCCATTTTCTCAATATCTCCAGTTAGGATTGCTTTCATTAAATGTTGTGGATAGATATCCATCGGCAATGTTTTCTCATACTGACCTGTCATCACGAATGCTCTTCGCTCACCATGTGTATTCGTAGTAGGCTCAAATTCGAAATTTGAGAACAATGCATTCGGGAATGTTCCTGACATACTCGGTCTTGGTGACACTGGTAGTAACCATCCGAATAATTCATACTCATCTCCTTCTTCTATAATGGTCACTTGATCATCTCTGTAATCCATGAAACCTTCTGAAGACTTTTTACTTCCAGAAAGTGGATCTCCTGATATGATTCTGTTGTTGTCTCCTTCTACATTCCCAGCTATTAACTCTCCTATATTTGCTCCAACATATGTTTTCACATACTTAGGATTAGCACAAGATGTACCTGTTATAGCGACGGTTCTTTCAGCATCGTACTTTCCTGTCAAGAATAATTTTCCAAGAGAAATTAATTCCTGAACTCCGATTGTCCAAACTTTACTAGTCGTTGTAATCGGTGCAATATGGTGGATTTGAATTCCAACATTTCCGGCTGGGTGCTTACCATTGAAGTAATGCACTTCTGCATTGGTTACATTCTTAAAGGTATCTGAAACAACCTTTCCAGGTCTTCCATCAAGCCCTACATATACTTTTCCATCTGTCAATAAATTCAACACATTGATTCCTTCTTGAAAAGCAACCGCATTATCTTCAGCTATAAAACTATAGTCTGGCGCTAATGGTGCTGTATCGAAAGTCGAAACGAATATATTCGCAGGAACAACATCATCATCTGGAATGACATCAAATGGTCTTTGATTCAATAAAGTAAGACCTCCACTGATTTTCAAAAATGCGATTAAGTCATCTCTTGTTACAGAAGACAAATCAGGTGTAGCGAATTGTTTGTGTTTGATCACCTTATCTGCAAGGATAACCACTGAAGCAATAGAACGTTTTGCACCTCTATTTACTGCAATAACCTCACCTGACACAGGAGCTACATAGTTGATACCTTCTCTCTTTTTGTCATAGAAAAGAACATCTCCTGCAGCAACTTCATCACCTACATTTACCTCAACTTTCGGTATCGGAGACATGCCATTAAAATTAGGTGGAAGTATAGCAAATGTTTTAGCATTTCCCATAGCAATTTCCTTAGAAGCTTTTCCAGCTATCTTCACATCAAATCCTTTAGTAAGATTATGATATGGTGCATCTTTTATCGAAGCAGGTTTTTTTGCTCCAAACCATTTACTGAGGCTTGGAAACAATGTAAATTGTCCCTTCGATATATCAAGATTATTCTTTTTCGCCTCTATCTGCATTAAATTGTCCGCTAACGATACAATTAGGCCAATCACTAGAACTATTCCCACAACTATAATAGATGTAGACAGCATGTTACTACCACTGGAAGATTGTGCTGAAACCGGAAGAGAAAAAATGACTAGTGCAAGAAGGAAGGTGAGTTTATAAACTCTCATTTGCAATACTTATAATTATTAAATTCAAAGCTTTTTCGTAATTCACCGCAAAGATAAAAAGCTTTTCATTTTTTAGGCTAATGCCTATATCCAATTTACCAGTATTTAGCTATTTAGATTAGTTCTAAATAACCTGGTCCAATTCCATACTGCATATATTGCTACTAAAGTGAATATTAGATACAATAAAGCATAGAGCTCCCAGCCTCTTACGTAAAATAAATAAGTCATCACCGCATCTATAATGACAAAATATATCCAAGCGGATAATTGACGATTAACTAAATAAATCGTTGCGATAATGCTAAAAACAGTGGTGAATGCGTCTATCATTGGAAAACTAGCGTCTGAAAACTTCCCCATAAGATAACCATAGAGAACTGAAAGGATACTCCCGCCTACTATTGAAATCAGATGTGATTTCCAATCAGCTTTGAAATCAATACTTACCTCTCTCCACTTTAGCAGTCCAACTACACCCATCACAATGTAAAACAACTGCAATACTCCATCCGAGTACAATTTTATACCTCCGAAGAAATCATGATAAGCAATACATGCACAACTAACAATTCCGAAATACCAGCATGATACTTTATTTTGTGCGGAGAGCACAACATAAATAACACCTGTAATTAGGCCTATCCACTCTATCCAAGAAAAAGAAGATAATGTTTCAATCATATTTTAAGTCGAATCACTCTACAACTTTCACCTTGAATATTGCTTCATCTACAATATGCTCGACATTTGAAATAATATTGATCACTTCTCTATATTCTCTAAGCTCTTCTTTTAATCCAGAATTATACTTAGCTTTTATTACTGCCATTTGTCCAGGTGCAAGTGGTTCTTTAGAATACTCCAATTCTGTACAGTGACATGTTGTAATGATTTCAATTTCTAAATCTGCATTTCCAACATTCTCTATGGTAAATTCTAATTCCTTTACCTCACCTTTCTTTACTTCTCCTAAATCAATATTATTATTGTAAATTTTGATCTCTGGAACAGAATCTCCAAAGGATTGCTGACCACTTACTGGCTCCGTCTTTTTGACTTCTTTTTTGATCTCGATAGACTGAGGACCTTCTATAATTTTAAATTCCGTTCTTCTATTTTCTCTATGTTCTTCGTCAGAACATCTAACGCCATTCACACATCTATTTAAAATTTGATCCTCTCCATATCCGACTGTCTGAATTCTCTCTTCCGCAATGCCCTGCCCCACTAGGTATCTTTTAGCAGATTCAGCTCTTCTTAAAGATAATTTTCTGTTATAAGTAGAAACTCCTTGCGCATCTGTGTGTGAAGCTAGTTCTATAACCATGTCTGGGTATTGAATTAACAAACCATATAATACATCTAGATCCTTCTCAGCATCCGGAAGTATTTTATCATCATCTAAGTCATAGTATATATTATCTAACCTAATGGCCTGATTAATAGTTACAATTTCTGTGACTTCATTCGTTGTATCCACTGGAATAACAGGTATCGGTTTCAGTAACTTCTTTTTATTAATCGTGAAATCATCTAAAATACCAACTGTGTTAAATTCTAAAGAATCTGGATAGTAACCTTCTTTCTTAAAGATCAATTTGTACGGTTTATCTGAATCCAGTAAAAATGTATATTGATCTAGAGTTTCATTCGTCTTCGTTATCGGATCAATTGCTTCTCCTGATAAATCCACCAAAGTAACTTCAGCTCCTTTCATCGGTCCTTCCTCATTTTCTGCCTGAGCAATTAAGTCAATGATTAACTGTCTAATTCCGAAAGAATATATGTCATCACAACAAGTCTTACTTTTCAGATTACGTTTCTTTTCATTAGGTCTATTAGAAATCAAGTACCCTTTATTCCCTTGGTTATATGTTGTAAAATACTTATCATCCAAAGGAGAATTATACCCTAATCCCAAACTCTTTACCTCACTCCAATTAGATCCATTCCATGAAGTCGAATAAATATCAAAACCTCCTAAACTTGGATAGCCATCAGAACTGAAGTAAAGCACTCCATCTGAATAGAATGGTGTTTCTTCATTTTCTTTCGTATTAATTGTTTCTCCCAAATTAACTGGGCTTGCTAAATCGTCACCTTTCATGGTTGAATAATAAAGGTCAAACCCACCATTTCCGCCTTCCATGTCAGCAGAAAAAAACAAAACATCATTTCCATAAAGCTCACCAGTTGCAGGATGCTTTATTATAAAATCACCATTTAACGACGTTACTTCTAGAGGTGGCGACCACCCTGAATCACTTTTGTTACTGACAAATAGCTTTGAGGTAACTACTTCCTCTCCTAGCAGTGTAGCTCTTGTGAAAAACATCTTTCTACCATCTGAGGTAAACGTCACATTTCCAGTATGGTAGCCTTCCCTATTAATAGCTGCTGGCAACGCCTTAGGTTTATCATATCCTTTATCCGTTTCTGTTGTGGTGTATATTTTAGCAAATGGAACGTCCTCCTTCCCATCCATCACGACGACTTTATTAGTCTGAAACGATGAAAAATAGAGCGTACCATCTTGATACTCGGCTGCTCCAAACTCTGGACCACCTGAATTCACTTTCTTATCAATCAGTCTAACAACTACATCATTATTCTCTTCTAGCTCTTTAGCCGTTAACATCCCTTCCATTTCTAACTGGGCCCTAGGCTTCAGATCTTCCATAGTCGAAGAATCAATGAAATACTTGAACTCTGCATACGCATCATTATATTTCCCTAGTGATTTCAAGGCTATTCCATAATAAAATCGCTCATCAATATACAGCTGATCTTTATCTCTTTTCAGCACTCTTCCGTACCAACTTTCAGCTTTCTTATAATCTCTTAACTGAAGGTGGAGGTCAGCAATTAAAATAGCAAGATCATTATTCCGCTCTTCTTTATATGCTTTCTCATACCAATCTAAAGCGTTATAATAATCATTATTGTCTAACGCTTCATCTGCTGCATCCAACATAAATCTTAATGGCACCTCTTTTAAAGGTTGTGCAAATAAGAAAACGGGAAATAATAGTATTGCAATTATCTTAAGATAACTTTTCATATTCATGCTTTATCTTAGACTAAAATCTTGGGCAAAATACTGCCGGATCGACTTTAGGTCTTTTGTAAATTTTCATAATGTAATTCGCACTTAACTCTAACGCTCCGAAGCCTCTATTTGTATAAGATTTTCCAGAAATGGTCGTATCAAATGCCAGCCTTACTTGTAAGTCTTTCATATCGAAACCTAAGTAAATAGGAATAGCGTCCAGAGGATTAAGGGTGTTTGATCTAACACCTAAACCTCCATAAACTGTAATATCTTTCTTAGGGTCTAAATAATATCCAGTTAACGCTTGGAATGCTACTTCTACGTTACTCCCAAAATTTTGAAAGATAACAGCTGGAATTATTCTAGTTCTTGGATTCAATAGTCTATCATATTCGAAAAATCCAGTTAGTCTTACAGGTGTACGCTGTCCACCTCCACTTCCTAACTTCTTAAGTGGGCTATTCACGTGTGCCGCTGACAAGCCTAATCTATATGCAGATACTTTATCTATTATAGACTTAAAGGCAATTCCACCACCAAAATCACCTTTCGTGCTCTGATTTTCTGGATCTTGATATTCTGCTAACTTAGGATCTGACCCAATTCCTAATAGATCTGTTTCAAATAAGAAATTGTCTGCCTTTTTTACACTGAATGAAGTTGTCCCAGAATTAATAGCAAAAGAAAGCGTGCTTTTCCCTCCTCTACCTAAAGGCATATGGTAAGATATAGCTTGTGCCGTTCCAGTTTGCTTTACATTTCCGATTCCAGCAACATCCGATGTCAAGGCCAATCCGATTCCTACCCAATCCTGCTCTCTAATCCCACGAATCACTGGCGCATCTAAATATGCTGTGTATGTTTCATAACCTCTCGATGATGCAACAGCATTCGAACTTCCTATCAAATCTTGGATTCTATAAACACCTCCTACTCTTGCTGTACCACTGAATGAGCCCGCGAGTGCTGGATTCAAACCTATAGGCGCCATCTGGAACATCGAAAAATGAATATCCTGTGCTTGTAGACCTATTGAAAGAAAAAGAAATGATATTATGGTAATTCTAATTTTCATATGTTTTCATTAGTGATCGAAAGATAATCTTTTTTTTGGAATCCGACTGCAATTGACTTATTATGCGTACTTAAGGTGTAAAAATATTAATTTATCCATAATCCTTAGTAAAATTGAACATTAAATCAAAAGCGATCAGAAACAGTGTCATCGTTGTTTTTATTTGTTTTTCAGGTCAATGGCTATTTGGGCAATCCTCTTTTATCGTTCCATCTGATACTTTAAATCATAAACGATTTAATACAGCAACTATTTTTGCAGCAAGTACATATTCTGCTTTTTCCGTTGGTCTATATAACGTATGGTATCGCCAATACGACCAAACCTCATTTCATTTTTTCAATGACTGGAATGAATGGAATAACATGGATAAGATGGGGCACTTCTATACTGCCTACTTCCAAGGTGTCCTCTGCTACCAAGGCGCTAAGTGGACAGGATTAAGTGAAAAAAAATCAATTTTAACAGGTGCAATCCTCGGTACACTTTTCCAAAGTACCATAGAAGTGATGGATGGATTCTCAGGTAAATGGGGATTTTCTGTGCCCGACATTGCGTATAATACTGCAGGAATTAGTGCATTCGTCGCCCAGCAATGGTATTGGAAAGAACAGCGAATTCACTTTAAAGTGTCTTCCTATAATCGTCCCTATTCAACTCAGCCGATTCTTTCAACGGATGGAGAAATTACAAACAGTCTAGAACAAAGAGCAGATAATTTATTTGGATCGTCTTTCGCAGCAAGGTTCTTAAAAGATTATAATGCGCAGACCATCTGGGCCAGTGTCAATATTCATTCTTTTCTTCCAGAGGAAAGCCGATTTCCAAAATGGCTAAATCTTGCCTTGGGAACTGGAAGTGAAAACATGTTCGGAGGATATGAAAACAAATGGGAAATAGACCAGCATACATTCGAACTTCACCTAGATGAGTTCCCAAGATACCGACAATTCTTCATTGGCTTAGATGTAGATCTTACCCGATTACCCATTGACAATTATTACTGGAACTCACTTCTTTCTATTCTTAACATCTTCAAAATACCAGGACCTGCGATAGAGATTAACACCTTAGGGCAAATCAAATTTCACATCATCCATTTTTAGTCAACTAGGAATAAAGCATTGGCAAAAAGTAATTGCCCTTCCTTCCAAAATCCTCTAAACAATGGATTATCGATCATATATACTATCGATCCACGTCCCATACTTTCTACGGCATAATCCACACTGCCAATTAATTTCTTTTTAGCCTCTGAGCCAGTGAAACCAATCGTCAATGCATCATTAGCAATAACACCCACATTATATGCACCTTTCAATGGTCTATAATTCAAACTACTCGTTTTAAGAGAATAGTATTTAGCCCCAATCCCATAAGAAAGTGGATGCGTTTTGTCCATATTAACTTGGAAAATAGCACCAGGCACATTATTTACAATACGCCTTCTTTCCGCTCCTTCATAAGAGTGGAATCGATCTACTAATTCCGCTTGCTCCTTTTCTTCGTCCACTTCTTTTTTCTCTTCATCTGTGGCAAATTCCTTGAGTGCGAAGCCATCTTTATCTGCAAAACTACGATTCGCACTACCTAAACTTAATAATTTGCCTCCATCTCTTACCCAATCCTTTATTTCATCTAACTCATTGCTAGAAAACCCATACCAACCATCAGTCATTACGAGCACGTTATATTTGCTCATATCGACCCTAGATAGTCGATCTGAATCTACTATCGTTAATGGATAATCAAGCACTTGTTCAAAATAATGCCACACTTGTCCGAAAGAGTTAGGAGAAGTTTTCTCTCCCGAAAGCACTAATACTTTTGGCTCTTTTAACAAGCTCATTTTACTAGATCCTAAGTCAGCGCCTGAATCTGCAAACCCAGTTTTTACAATTTTATAATCATCTGCTTCAGCTCCTGCGTCTTTCACCAGTTTTAATAAACTGTTCGCATAGGATTTATTGTCAGCTTTAGTTATGATTACACTATTTCTATCAAATTTCTTTCCCTCTATGGAGAAAGGAATAGAAGATAACCTCATGGTCACTTCTTTCTTATGCAGCTGAGCAATAAGCTTTGCATCTTCTAGTGATTCCCACCCAATAACAATCGCATAATAATCATCTTCCTTAGCAGACATTTCCGATTTCATCTTCAGCGAATCTGCTCGAATAATAGAAGTACTAGCATATGCTTGGAGACCATAAGCATAAGGTAGTGCCCATGCTGTAATATCATACGTTAGTGAATCTTGCAATACAGATTCTGGATCGAGAAGTACCTGAATAAGCGTTTTCTTAGGCTGATCCGTCGAAATTACTAAATCACGCTCCTCTATATTAAATGTACCTTCTCGACCACTCTGAAAGTTGAATCCTTTGCCAGATCCACCAGCAGATGTCCACATATATTTTATTCCTTGTCTATCTAAAAGACTTGCAAGTTCATTTGCTTTTTCTCTATTCTCTCCTTTAATAATGTAAGATTTAAATCGACCAGGTGCTGGCTGAGCATAGAAGTTTTTAAACTCTTTAATGAGTTCATCAGCATTATTCGAAGCAGCCTCTATAGTAGAAAGCGCCGTTGTATAATGATGTTGAACTCTGTCTTGAAGTGTTAATACTTCTCCATTCGCCATATCAATTGCACGACCACCTCTAGGTCCGCCTCCCTGCTCATAAGTCATTCCTATTGCACCATTAAAGATAGGATAGGTATCACCGTAACTTGGGTAAAACAAATCAAAAACTTCCTTCGTAAAATACAACCATCCTTTTTTATCGAAGTATTTCGCATGATTCTTCCCTATTGTTGTCTGGAAATCATTTTGCCACTTGGTAATGTAGTTATGGAATGGAGCAGCTGCAGGAGCAAAGTAATATGGACTTTCGGAGCCCATTTCATGAAAATCAACATGAACCTGAGGCATCCACATGTTATACACTTTCATCCTTTGTTGAGATTCTATCTGTGTCTGCCATGCCCAGTCTCTATTTAAGTCAAACAAGTAATGATTTACTCTTCCTCCAGGCCATGGTTCGCTGTGTTCTCTATCTTCCGCGCTTGTGTTTTTATTTTTCTCGGCTACATTTCTGTGCCAATGTGTGTATCGAGAGTAACCATCTGGATTAATGGAAGGATCATAGATTACAACTGTATTTTCAAGCCACTTTTTAACTTCAGGATTTGCGCCAGTGACTAATTCATAAATTACAGGCATCGAACTTTCAGAACCTGCCGCTTCATTTCCATGCACACTAAAACTTAACCAGACAACTGTGATGTGATCAACTTCAGGGAAAGACTTTCCTTCTGGCAACCCAGCACGATGTAAGTTATTCAATCTTATTTTATCAATATTGTCTATATTCTCTTGAGAAGATATCACTAAATTCAGTAATGGTCTTTTTTGATTCGTACGACCATACTCTGTAATTAATACGTTATCATTTTCCTCCGCAACATGATACATGTAATCCACTAATAAGTGGTGTGGTGTAAATTCATCACCTATAATATGAGGAAGAAAATCATTAGGAGGCAAAGTCTGTGCATGAGCAGTACAAGCCAATACGAACAAACCTGTTATCAACACTGCGAATTTGTGAAAATTCATAAGATCATTTTACAATATGACAAAAACTAAAGTTAACAAAAATTAGTAATTGCGATTGTAAAATTACTTGAAAGCAAATCTATGTTTTCTCTATAATTTTCACGATCGTATCTGAATCTCCCATGGTATAATAATGCAAACATGGAACTCCGGCAGCTTTTAATTCTTTAGACTGTTGGATGGCCCATTCTATACCGATTTCTTTGACATGACTTGTATCTTTTGCTTTTAACAATTCCTTGGAAAGTGCTTCAGGAAGGTTAATATAAAAATTACGAGGGATAGCGTTTATCTGATATTTTTTTGTCAATGGTTTTAACCCTGGAACGATCGGAACATTAATACCTGCAGCGCGACATCTCTTCACGTAATCGAAATATTTCTCATTGTCGTAAAACATCTGAGTTACAATATATGAAGCACCAGCATCAATTTTAGCCTTCGTATACTTTAGATCTGTTTCGATGTTCGGTGACTCATACTGCTTTTCAGGATATCCAGCTACACCTATGCAGAAGTTAGTCTTATTCCCATTTTCAATGTTAGAATCAAGGTAGATTCCTTTATTCATATTTGATATTTGTTCTACTAGATCAACGGCATAGGAATGGCCTCCTTCTTCTGGAATAAACTTGCTATCAAACTTTCTTGCATCTCCTCTTAACGCTAACACATTATTGATATTCAAGAAATTTAGATCGATCAAGGCATCTTCCGTATTCTCCTTAGTAAATCCACCACATATTAAGTGCGGAACTGCATCTACGCCATACCGGTGCATTAATGCAGCACAAATCCCTACAGTTCCTGGACGTTTCCGAATGGCAACTTTTTCAAAGAAGCCTGATTTACGTTCTGTATATATGAACTCCTCTCTGTGATAAGTTACATCTACAAAAGGAGGCTTGAACTCCATTAATGGATCCAGCGTATCAAAAATTGACTTCATACTACCCCCTTTAAGTGGCGGTAAAACTTCAAATGAGGTCAATGTTTCTCCTTTCGCTTTCTCGAAATATTCGGTAACTTTCATTTTATTATTTTGTTTAGAGCTGCAACTCTGAGCATCCAATTTCGGCAATGTAAACGTTGGATATACATTAAGCCAAGTTTTAAAATTTAATTTCTGGATGGCAAATTTAAAAATTTAGTGGTATAAGTTGCAGTTTAGTCTGTATCGGTTTCATACTTAATTTATTTCTTTCCAAAATTCTTCCCGTAACAAGCCTATATTTCCTTCGCATTGATTACTAATTAATAACAATGGATTTAATACATATTTAAGATTACCTCCTATGTATAAACAAGAAGAATACGACGTCATCCACCATAATATAAAGATCGTGCAATAAATATACCGTTTGAGGTAAATGAGTTTATATCATGTGATTCAATCTTTATTCGATCCGAATCAGTTAGATTTAAATTTTGCGGGAAAGAAATAATAGAATCCTACAACGGCCGTGATCCGATCATTGAGAAAGGTAGCGAAAGGAAAAGTTTGGTCGGCTATTTCTTCACTAAGGATCTGCTTTGCTTTAATGACATATCAAAAGCCAGCATTACTAGATTTACAAAAAGTTACAATTAATTATCGTCTGACTTCTTCCGCTTAAAATCTCCCCGCTTCCATGCCTTTATAAACTTAGACCAAGCGACTAAGTCAAATATTTTCTGAGGTTTAAACTGTCCGGCAGAGTATGTAGCTGCTGCCTGTTCCTTTAAGTAGAAATTTCCTGCTTCCGTCCCATCTACTGGAACCGTTTCTCTTAACTTCGACAAAGCGTTAGACGCTAAGTTTCTTTTTGCACGTTCTTGCATTTCATCTGAAACGTCGATGGCAAGAAATTCAATATCAAAGTATTCTCTACTCGGCCATGGATAGATTACAGCGGTTGGTAAAAGAATTGAATCCTGGGACATAATCTGAATAAACGAATACATATTATTCCGAATGGTATCCGGTATTAAAAATTCTACAGTTTGATACCCTAGATGTGAAAAGACAACTGTCTCTCCTACTTTCCCTACCAATGAGAAGAATCCATTGATTTCAGATACCGTACCTCTACTTGTTCCTTTCACACCAATATTAGTATATGGTAATGGAACAACATCACCTCCTTGTTCTGTTACGACAAGCCCTGAAAACTGAACCACTTTAATGGTGTCTTGATTTTTTTGTCCAAATACGATCACTGTGCTAAACACGCACAATACTAAAACCGCAAATTTTAAGATAAACTTCTTCATTAATTAAATGTAACCATTAAATAGTGATCAACAAAAGTAATATTTATTCATAACATATCATGTAACGCTCTAAAACAGGCTTCGATGGAAGTTCTACTTTCTTTAACAAAGTTTTAACGAACCGGTTTAAATGAGCTATATTCTGAATATAAGCCTCAAATATCAATGACCCGAAAAATTAATTTAAATTATTTTCATTTTTTTTTGTGGCCTAATAAATACAGCAAATCCCATCACCTCCATGTACCTAATACACTGACTGTCAATATTATTATACTGGCCCGATATATCATAATTATGTACGTACAATCTGTCGCCTACTTATCAAACACATGAAAGTTTTTTAAATATTTAAAATAAATGTAGGGTATAGGGAAAAAATGTAGTCATACATAGTGAGACCCTAAACGGCTCAAATTTTTATAACAACTAAATTGCAAAATAATGAAGTGGAGTTACACCCTCGCTTTAAGTGTCCTTTTTATAGTGTTTACCTATGCACAATCTGACTCACCAGTCATCAAAAGATATGCTAAAGTACACCAAGATAAAAAATATATCATTACAGAATATGTATATCCTGATGGACATTTAGAAAATTATATTACATCTGTACCAGTTTCTCAATTACGAAAGCTAAATGCTCAAGACCCTTTATTAAAGGCTAGTAAGAATATCTACTGGGATGAAAACACAGATAAAGAGGGCTTTCAAGTAAAAATGAATAGCACTGTAGGAATTCAAAAAGCATTCAATAATGCACTTGCTGAAACGGAGGCGCAGTTGAATTTAGATAAAGGAACTTTAGGTTCAATCCATCTAGACGCTGACTTTCTATCTTACTCTACTGAGAAGCAATCATTCGTATTAATTAATGAAGTTATTAATGCGATTTCAAAGTCGAAAGAATTCAGTTCATTAATTCCACTGGAAGCAGTTGATAAGAACATAAGTAAAGATTCTAAGAAATTAGCTCAAAACTTAATGACTACTGGTACTTCTAACAAGAATACATCAGCAGAAAAAATAGGATATAGAAATATAGAATTCTCTGAACACGTTAAGAATGATGGTGTTTTTCTTTCTAACGGAGAAGATGAAATAGCAATTCCACACATACAAGCAATCTATAACTGGATGTTTGCCGATGAATATACTGGATGGTATAACAGAAAGTTATTAATCAACAGGAATAGCAAAAACGGTTCTAATGGTTTAAAAGATGACTTCCAATTAAAAGGAATAGAAGGATTCATGGGAATCGGAATCGCAACTGGACAATTCATGGATGTTATTATAGACAATCCTACTTTCGAAAAAGCTACAAGTGTTGTTTTCCAATTAGTAGACCCGATCGAAGGATCTAGATATGGATACCAAATAATCGAAACAGAAGATACAAGATCTGCAATTATTGTTGCAGAGTAATAATAAACTTAAAATGAGAATATAAAAAAGGGGTTCGAAAATTTTCGAACCCTTTTTTTTTGCTTTAATTTTTATTTTAATACTTTCTTAGAAGGTCTCTATTCCCAATGCATAATGCAAAACCTCATGCATTCTTTCTACATAGATAAACTCAACACCTCCTATATATCTCGGATCGATTTCTTCTACATGTCTTCTATTATCAGCACAAAGGATAATCGTATCTACACCTGATCGTTTTGCAGCAAGCACTTTCTCCTTGATTCCACCTACGGGTAGAACTTTTCCTCTAAGTGTAATCTCTCCGGTCATCGCAAGGTTTTTCTTCATTGCTTTACCTTTGAATGCAGAAACTAATGCAGTTAGCATTGTTATCCCCGCACTAGGTCCATCTTTCGGAATAGCACCTTCTGGAACGTGAATATGAACATCGAACTTCTCTAGATTCTCCTTACTGATGTTCAGCTTATCTGCATTTGCTTTGATATAACTCAAAGCCGTTGTAGCAGATTCTTTCATCACATCACCTAAATTACCTGTCAGAATCAATTTACCTTTACCTTCGCTAAGACTAGACTCTATATATAGAATATCTCCACCGACTCTTGTCCATGCTAAACCAATAGCAAGCCCAGGAACCATATCTTCCGCTATTCTTTCTTTCGGGAATTTCTCTACACCCAACATGCCCTTTAAGTCCGATATCTTCACATTCTTATTATACTTCTCATCCATCGCAATACTTTTCGCGACTCCTCTCATCACACCTGCTATATTCCTATTCAGACTTCTAACTCCGGATTCTCTAGTGTACTTTCGGATGATGTAGTCTATCACTTCATCTTTTAACTTTACATCACCGGACTTTAATCCATGTTCAGCTTTTTGCTCTGGAATTAAATGTTTCTTAGCTATTTCCACTTTTTCTTCAGTAGAATATCCACCGATCTCGATGATCTCCATCCGATCTAATAAAGCGGGCTGGATGGAATTCAGAGAATTTGCTGTAGCTATAAATAAAACCTTAGATAGGTCATATTCCATTTCTAGGTAATTGTCATAGAATGTTTCATTCTGCTCTGGATCTAATACTTCCAGTAATGCTGATGAAGGATCTCCTCTATGATCACTGCCTATCTTATCAATCTCATCTAATATAAACAATGGATTTCCTGAGCCAGCTTTTTTTACACTCTGAATGATTCTACCTGGCATTGCACCGATATAAGTTTTTCGGTGTCCTCTGATTTCACTTTCATCATGCAATCCACCTAAGGACATTCTTATAAACTTTCGCTGAATAGCATTTGCTATAGACTTCCCTAATGAAGTTTTACCAACTCCAGGAGGTCCTACTAGACATAATATAGGTGCCTTCATATCACCTTTCAATTTTAGAACTGCAAGGTGTTCAAGAATTCTTTGCTTTACATCTTCTAGACCATAATGATCTTTATCAAGTACTGTTTTTACTTTTTTCAAGTTGAAATTATCCTTAGTATATTCATTCCAAGGCAATTCCAGCATGAGCTCTAAGTAATTCATCTGAATAGAATACTCAGCAACCTGAGGATTCATTCTTTTAACTTTATCTAAAGTTTTAGAAAACGCTTTAGCTGCTTCTTCTGGCCATTTTTTCTTCTTTGCTTTTGCAGCAAGAACCTCTAGTTCTTCTTGTTGAGGATTCTGACCTAACTCTTCTTGAATCGTTTTTAATTGCTGGTTCAAGTAAAAATTACGTTGCTGCTCTTCGATGTCGCCTTTTACTTTAGAATCAATTTGGTTCTTAATCTCAAGCATGTTCAGTTCTGAACTCATATGCTTTAAGATGGTCTCAGCAGATTTCAAAGGGTCTTTAAGCTCTAACACTTTTTGCTTTTTCGCAACAGAAACATTAAGATTCGAAGCGATAAAGTTTTGCAAGAAGCTATGACTCTCTATGTTATTAAGCATCATTACAGCTTCCGATGGAATCTGAGGAGATAGCTCTATGATTTTCTTAGCCATATCTCTAATCGAGGAAATAATGGCTTCATATTCTAATTTATTATCAACAGGATCCATCGTTATCTGAGAAATCCTTCCATTAAAAAATGGCTCTTCGAACATCAATTCTTCGAGAACGAACTTCTTTCTCCCTTGAAGAATCGCCGTTGTAGAACCATCTGGCATTTTTATCTTCTTGATAATTTTAGCTACTGTTCCTACTTCATACAAATCTTCAGCATCTGGCTTTTCTACCTGTAGTTCTTTTTGAGAAACTACACCGATGAACTTATCATTATCAAAAGCTTCATTAACCGCAGCGATTGACTTATCTCTTCCGACAGTAATCGGAATCACAACGCCCGGAAAAAGGACCGTATTCCTCAATGCTAATATGGGGATTTCGCTTTTTATAACGTCATCGTAATTATCTTCACTTGCCCCTATAGAGAAAAAAGGAATAGATTCCTGATCATCTTGAACGGGTGCTTTTTTTATTGTTTCAAACATATTTTATTGCTATTTTATTGACTTTCGTCATGGCAATATTATAAGTCAATTTTTATACCACTACAAAAATCAATACGTAATTATGACAATATGTAATGTACGCATCTTTTTATGCGACAAAAAGTCAGATCAGGGTAAGTTTTATAATTACTATATACCTTTTATGTCAATGTTGGACTAAGCTTTTCCAAGTTTTTTTATGCCAATCTTCACTTCCTATACTTGCAAGTTTTCATTTAAACTATGGGGAAAAGCAATTAAAACTAAATCTTTCATTTCCATAATTGGATGCTCTACCTAGTTGTGTAGCTGCCAGCACATTTACATTTTTTATAGAAAATCACAGCTATGATACTGCTTTATAGTGGCACATTATGTTGCAAACCTGGCGAGCTCTATACCATATGCTCTATTTTGAAGTAAACAAGCAATACGATATTTTATTCTGCAAATTCGTACAAAACTGCCATTCACACCGATTTATTCTGGCCAAATGCAAACTTTCCATGTTTTTGAATGATTTGTCCATGCTGCAATTTGACATATGACACTACATTAGCTCACGAATCAAATAAACTGGAATAATATGGAAAAACTTAAATTATTGAACATTACCAACAACCCAAGTAAATCAAATACTAACTAAACTTGACGAAAAGGAGAATAACTAAGGGTTCAAATCAAACAAGTAGATTAAAAGAAATTTAAACCATTATAAAATTCACTGTATACATTTCTGGTGGGTAAAATATTTTCATTTTAAAAGACTGTTACGTTAGATATCTCCAAATAAAAATTTAAAAGTTAAGAATCCTTAATAGAGATTATTCATGAAATCTTGTAAGGGTTGTTGAACTCAAATAACACACTGTTAAAAGACTATTATTTTCTGCTACAAAAGAAAATTCACCTATTTATCTGAAATGAAATGAAAATAAATAAAAACACAAAATTTGCAAATTTCATACTTCTAATAGTTTTGCTTTTTATGTTTTCTAATTATGTTGACAAAGAAAAAAATGCGCTAGAAAACAAACCAGAACTAGTGGATCTTGTATATCCATTACTAGATACTGAAAATTCAAGGTGGTTTTTCTTTTCATCTGCAAGTAGGCCCTTCGGCATGGTTAATCTAAGTCCAGATAACCAGATAGGAGGAGCTTGGGGAAGTGGATATAGATACAATACGGATACCATAAAAGGTTTCAGTCACATTCATGCTTGGCAGATGGCAGGAGTATCCGTAATGCCAGTTATTGTTCCTAAAGAAAATCCTCACTCCATTTTTACAGATTTCTATTCCAAATTCAGCCATGAAAAGGAAAAGATAACACCTGGGTATCACTATTTAGAGCTGGAAAGATTTGATATAGCTACCTCCTTAACCAGTACTACCAGAACAGGATTTCATGAATATGCATTCCCAGATGATGGTAACGCCGCTATTTTATTTAATCTAAATACCATGCTCGGACCATGCGAAAATTCAAATGGAACTTTAGAGCAAAATAATGCTAGAGAACTTGCAGGAAGTGTAGTAATGGAGCCAACCCGAAGAAGACCAAAACCCTTAACTGTCTATTTCAAAGTCAAACTAAATTCTAAAATATCAAACATTGAAAAAGATAATAAAACTGGGAATTACCTAGTCAATTTAGAAAATCCAGCGGATAAAGTTTTAATGAAAATAAGTATATCCTATACTTCTTTAGATAATGCAGAGCAAAACATGGAAGTTGAGCTTCCGCATTGGAACTTTGATGAAACGGTACTTGATTCGAGAAAAGAATGGAATAGCCTACTGGGAAAAATAGAAATAGAAGGAGGTAGCCAAATTGATCAAAGAAGATTTTATACTGATTTATGGAAAGCACTACAAGGTCGGCGTATCATAAGTGATATCAACGGAGCCTACCCAGATCGAACTGGCGAAGATTTCAGAATCGGGCAGTTACCTCTCGATTCCGATGGAAAGCCTAAATTCAATCATTATAATTCTGATTCATTTTGGGGTGCGCAATGGACGATTAACACATTGTGGGGCTTGGCTTATCCTGAAATAATGGAAGAATTTGTTTACTCGTTATTGCAATATTATAAAGATGGCGGATTGATTCCAAGAGGACCATCAGGGGGGAACTATACCTATGTAATGACTGGTGCTTCTTCTACTCCCTTTATCGTAAGTGCCATTCAGAAGGGCATTGTTACCGAGGATTTAGATGAAATATACAAAGCTCTGAAAAAGAATCATATGGCAGGTGGAATCATGGAAAAGTCTGGATATGAGCACAATACTCAACTCGGAGGCGGATTAAGATATTACATCAAGTCAGGTTATGTTCCCTACCCTATCCCTGAAGGAAAATTCGGTGGACACCAAGATGGGGCAAGTTTGACGATGGAATATGCATATCAAGATTGGACGCTTGCTCAGCTTGCTAAAAAACTAAACTATGATGAGGATTATCAATACTTCATCAATAGGTCTAAAAATTATGCTAATGTTTTTGACCGCGAGGTGAACTGGATGCGCCCTAAGAATGTGGACGGAAAATGGAAAAAGAATTTTGATCCATACCAAGCTGTAAATGGATTTATAGAGTCGAATGGAGCACAATCAACGTGGTTCGTCCCTCATGATTTAAAGGGCTTAGCTCAATTAATGGGTGGCGAAGAAAAAGCCGTTGAAAAATTAAACAAGCAGTTCGAAGAAGCTGAAAAACTTAATTTTGCTGCAGGAACCTCTCACGCCTTAGAATCACATCCAGAATATAGGAGAGTTCCCATCAATTTTGGGAATCAACCTTCTATTCAGACCTCTTTCATTTTCAATCAAATAGGAAGACCTGATTTGACGCAATATTGGACAAGAAGGGTTATTGCTAAAACTTTTAGTGGATTATCTACGGAAACAGGATATAATGGAGATGAAGACCAAGGACTCATGGGAAGCTTGAATGTTTTGTTAAAGATTGGTCTATTTCAAATGAATGGAGGAACAGAAGACAACCCGCAATATCAAATTGGTAGCCCATTATTTAAGAAAGTAACTATTCACTTAAATGAGGATTATTATAATGGAGGACAATTTATAATTGAAGCTCATAAAAATTCTACAGAAAATATTTTTATAAATAAAGCCGAACTTAATGATAAGGCAGTGTCGGATCATGAAATTTCGCACCAAGAAATAACAGCAGGAGGAACCCTTAAATTAGAAATGGGGAAAATTCCGTCTAAAAGCAGCGCAATCAAATAATTAAATTTGATCACCCTTAATTTTATATTTTGAGGTATTTTTAGTCGAAGTGATCTTAAGATGAAATCAGTTCTAGAAGATTTATGAAAAAATTGTTTTTAATTATATGGTTCGGTTTTACTTGTTTTTTTTGTGCGTTTTCACAAAATATCAAGTTCGATCATTATAATGAAAATAATGGCTTATCCCATAATTCGGTTAGACACATTGTACAGGACAAATATGGTTTCTTATGGATAGGAACCTTCTCTGGACTTAATCGATTCGATGGGTACAATTTCAAATCTTACCTAAGTAATTCCTCGAAAGAAAATAATATCCTTAATGATGACATTACGGATTTAGTCTTAGATGAGCAAAAAAATAATCTTTGGATCGGAACCAGAAAGGGATTAACACTTTTTAAAACAGACACCCATAAATTCACTACATATTTACCAGAAGAAAATAATCCTAACAGTCTTCCAGAAGAGGAAATAAGATCCATTTATGTAGACAAATTCGAACGTATATGGGTGGGAACAAAGCGCATGGGTGTACATCTATTTCATATGAATGAAAATAGGTTCGAGAAAGTTAAAATCGAAGGTTTTAACTATATAAAATCCATTTTCGAAGATAAGAAAGGGAATATCTGGATAGGAAGTTATGATACTGGAGGCGTTGCGAAAATAACATTAGACTCTGAAGGGAATGTAGTTCAGATCGTGAAATATGACTTAAGTCCACTTGACTCCAACGAAAAAAACCCATACTTGTATCTCATCTATGAAGATGCGAAATCTGATATTTTTGCAGGTACACGAAAGGGACTATTTAAACTTAACAAAACTACAGATGTTTTCGAGGATCTCTATATAGAAGATTCTAAAATAAGAAGTGATTTAGGCCCCTATTTTTTAGATATTACCCGTGGCCCAGACAAAAAGTACTGGGTTGGAACATTGGGAGGTTTATTGGTATGTGATCAATTAGAAGATATTGCCAAAGGAACATTTCAGTGGCATTTTACTATCCTATCTGATAATACTTCACTAACAGATAATCTGGTTTCATCCTTATACTTTGACCCTTCTGGTGTCCTTTGGATTGGAACTGAAGATGGCCTTGACAAATACGATCCTTATGAAAATCAGTTTAACCTCAACAAGGGTATCTCCGTACACATCGGTGACAAAGCACCTAGAATAAGAGGCTTTGCGAAAACACATGATGATAAGATCATCGTGGCAACGAGACACAATGGTTTGTTTATTTCTAATAAGGAAAAATTTAAACCACTTTTCAATAATCAAGCAGATATCGCTTCGATCGCTTCTTTTGATGGGAAAACATTTTACTGTGGGCTTTGGGATGGAAAAGTCATCGTTTACAATTATATAACCAATACTTCTAAGGTTATTGACATCGGCGTTGGCCAATATCCTATTTTTTCCATTGAAAAATATGACGAAGATAATCTAGTCATTGGTTCATACGGATCTGGAGCGGTTGTTATAGACACAAAATCATTAGAGCAACAAAACTCTTCTGGTAATTTACTACCTGAATACGAAATTAATAGAATCACGAAAGGGAATCACAACATCATCTGGTTCGCTACGGAAACAGGAGTTGTTAAGTACAATATAGCAGATGAAGAGATAAACATTTACCAAGAAAAAAATGGACTACTACATAATAATGTCAGTGATATTCTGGAAGATAAAGAAGGAAAAATATGGGTAGCTACACGAAACGGTATATGTCTATACGACCCTGCTCTTGATCATTTCAAGCCATTAGAAAAACCAGAGGAACTGTCCAATAAGTGGGTAACCGATATGGTTAATGATGAGAATGGGAATATCTGGTTCAACATGAATAACAACAGTGTTGCTAAATTGAAACCAAACCGGGTAGACTTTAATATTTATCAAGTAAACAGTGGGAGTCGACTAGATTTTTTCAGTTCTAGTGGATTTTTCAATTTTAACAATTCTAATATTTACCTCGGTGGGAAAAATGGAATCATTTACTTTTCTCCTAATACGATAAAAGATAATACAAGATCACCTCGGCCATACATTTCTGAATTCAAAGTACAGAATAATGAGGTCGCTCCCTCCGAAAAAGTGAACGATCAGGTTCCTTTTGAATTTGATATAAATGAGGCTAAAAATGTCGAGCTTAGTTATGAAAACAGAAGCTTCTCACTAACCTTCTCCTCTCCTTCCTATTCTAATGAAAAACTCAACAAATTCGAATACAAATTAGAGGGTTTCGATGAAGATTGGATAACCACCAGCAGCAGTAATAGGACTATCCAGTATACCAACTTATTTCCTGGCAAATATGAATTCAAAGTAAGATCTGCGAATAATGATGGCTACTGGAGCGATGTTGCTAACTATAAAATCGCTATCAAACCACCTGTCTGGTTAAGTTACCAAGCACTCTTTATTTATGCCCTTCTTTCATTCTTAATATTTTATTTCATAAGAGAAGAATTAAGAAGTCGAGCAGTCCTGAAACAGGAATTGATTGGAGAAAAAGTAAATCGAGAAAGAGACGTTAAATTAAATAATGAAAAGCTGCGGTTTTTCACTAATATTTCCCATGAACTAAGAACCCCGTTAACCCTAATTTTAGGTCCTGTTAAGCAATTAATTGAATCTAGAAATGAAGAGGGTACAGAATATCAAAAAAGTAGATACAACCTTATCTATCAGAATGCAAATCGATTGTACAATCTGGTCAATCAAGTTTTAGATTTCCGAAAAGCCCAAACTGGAGAATTGTCCTTAAAAGTTTCGAGAACGGAAATCGTTGGATTTACGAGGAACATTTTCGATTTCTTCAAGGAACTAGCTTACAATAAAAAAATTAGTTACAATTTCAATTCAGATAGTGAAACCATCCATGGATGGATAGACAATGACAAGTACGATAAAATTCTATACAACCTACTCTCGAATGCATTAAAGTTTACCGACAATAACGGCAACGTAGACCTTTTCCTGCATCAACGTAATGGAAATATTATCGTAGAAGTAAGTGATAACGGAATAGGTATTCCACAAAAAAGTCAAGAGAAGATCTTCGCAAGGTTTTATCAAGACATGAGTAACAAGCATTATAATACGGGATCTGGAATAGGACTTTCCTTGGCAAGATCGTTAGTAGAGCTTCACAAAGGCGAAATTCAGGTCGAAAGTAAACCTAATGAAGGAAGTGTATTTACTATCGAGTTACCTATATTAAAAGATTCATACGAAAAAGAAGAGATTTTTGACATCATTTCAGCTAACAATGACCAGGAATCCTATAAATTAAATCTGCCAAAAAAAGTAATTCAGAATACGGATCTGAAGGAGAAAATCTTAGTCGTCGAAGACAATGTAGAACTGAGAAAATACTTGGTTGACTTTCTTACAGATTATTATAAAGTATATGAAGCTGAAAATGGTGAGGAGGGTTTACAAATATGCCGGCAAATAAGGCCCACATTGTGTGTAGTAGATGTAATGATGCCCGTAATGGATGGACTTGAATTTTCTAAAGAACTAAAAAGGGATGAGTTTATCAGCCATATCCCTATTGTTCTTTTAACTGCACTAACTGAGAACGACGACAAGGTAAAAGGGTATAATGTAGGGGCTGATGGATACTTATCTAAACCATTCGATTCCGCACTGCTTCGGACAATGATTGAAAACATAATTAAGACGAGAAAAGAATTGAAATCAAAATTCTCGGGAGATGCCGATAGTGGAATTGCCTTGTTAACTCACTCCTCTATCGATGAGGATTTCATGAAGAAAATCACTAAGATTATCGAATCTAATTTGACAGAGGTCGAATTATCCACTTCTTTTTTATGTCAAGAACTAAATATGAGTTCCTCTAAGTTATATCGCAAATTGAAAGAATTAACCGATATGGCACCTAACGAATTTATAAGAACCATCCGACTGAAGAAATCAGCAACTCTTTTAAAAACGAAGAAATACAATGTTTCAGAAGTTACGAATTTGATAGGTTTTAATGATCCATTATATTTTAGTCGCTGTTTCAAGAAGCAATTTGGATTTCCACCAAGTAAATTGTTGTAATGAATAGGATTGATTATCCATAAGCTTAGGAGGATTCTGCTTTATATTTCTATTTTTAGCATAGACTATTCACAGAACAATAATAAATCTCAATTAAAGCACCCCACGATGAAAATAAAAAATCCACTTCTCTTCATTACCCTTTGTATATTCTTGTGGACTTGTAAGACAGCCGAAAAGAACGAAGTTGCAGACATTCCATATGATGGAACTTGGGAATCACTGCAGCAAATGCCGGTTCCCGATTGGTTTAATGATGGAAAAATTGGCATTTTTATTCACTGGGGTCCGTACAGTGCAATAGGTCATCTGAAGAAAGGAAGAGGATATGCTGAGCATGTTCCAAAAGGGCTTTATAAAGACACAAGTTATTACTATCCTTATATGAGAGAACGGTGGGGAGCTGCGCCGCCAGAATTTGGTTACAAGGATATCATACCTGATTTCAAGGCTGAAAATTGGGATCCAGAGGAATGGGCCCATCTTTTTGCTGAAGTAGGCGCTAAATATGTGGTGATGACCGCTGAACACCATGACGGCTGGGCCAACTGGGATTCAGAAATCACACCCTATAATGCCATGGATATGGGGCCTAAAAGAGATCTAGTAGGTGATTTAGGTAAAGCTGTAAGGAAACATGGACTTAAGTACGCTCCATCTTATCATCGCGAGCGACATACTAGTTTTTTTACGACCAAACAATATCTAGTCCATCCAACACCGCATGATGATATTCTTGAAGAAATCAAAAAAAATCCAGAAGCAGAACGACTTTATGGCCCTTTTGGGTTTAGCAAAGAGGCAACAGATGAATACGTAGCAAGATGGAAGGAAATTCAAGAAAAATACCAACCAGATTTTATGTGGATCGATGACATCCCCATCTTCACTAGGGATGGCAACAACTCCCAAGTAGAACCCAAAGTTTTCAAGCCTGAGATTCAATACTTTTACGATCAATGTAGACTAATGATTACAGATTTCATGAATGATGCAAGTCAGAGAAATCATGAAGTATATATGAACAACAAGGGTGCAAACAGGAATTGGCCGGATGGGATAGGTTGCTTAGAAAAAGACAATTTGAAATTAAAAGTCATCGGCCCGAAGTGGCAAAGTTGCACCACTTTCGGAACGTCTTTTGGCTATCTGGAAAATGATAAATACAAATCTCCCGAAGCGATTATTGCGGAAATGGTCGAAGTGGTTTCTAGGAATGGTAACTTTTTAATCAATATAGGACCAAGGGCAGATGGAAGTATTGTCCAAGAACAGCAAGACTTGTTACATGAAATGGGGAATTGGCTGAGAATAAACGGAGAGGCTATTTATGGAAGTCGATATTGGAAAGTGAACCACCAAGAAAAAGGAAATCTAGCATTTACTACGAATGGTAAAAATCTATTTGCCATAGCACTAGAAAAACCAATTTCGCCCCTAGTCATTGAAGCTAGTAAAGGATGGAATCAGAATGATGTGAAATCCGTCAAACTTCTCGGATCTAATGCTAAGATTACGTGGAACTTAACTCCTGAAGGCTTAGAAATCATTCCGCCGTCTGACTTGGGTGATAGTCAATATGCTTGGTCTTTCAAAATTGAAACCACTAAAGAACAACATGAAACATCGGCTATTCAGTCTGATGTGAATAAAGCCTTGGAAAATCTTTAAATGATTAAAGAAAATGAGTATGTATGCTAAGGTGATATTTATAATATTGGTTTACTCGATGCTATCTTCTTGCGTCGAAGAAAAGAAACCAAACATTGTTTTTATCATGGCGGACGATTTAGGTTGGCAAGATGTCGGGTTTATGGGAAGTAAATGGTTCGAGACTCCTAATCTTGATCAGTTTGCAGCTGAAAGTCTTGTTTTTAATAATGCTTATATGTATCCAACCTGTTCACCTTCCAGAGCAGCGCTGCTAACTGGGAAGCATTCTTTCAGAACTGGAATATATAATGTTCCCGTCTTAGAACGTGGAAATGCAGAAGATAATATATTTTCAAATTGGTCAGTAGGTTTAGAACATCCGATGTATTCGGAACCACTACAAAAGGCAGGTTATCGATTGATTCATCTGGGCAAGTGGCATCTAGTCGGTCCAGCACCAGAACTTGAGGTCAATCAACCCTATCAACAACATCTATCACAACCTGGCAACGGAAATCTGGACTGGTTAGAAAAGCACCTTAAACCAGCAATTCAAGCCTACTACCCGTTAAGAAGAGGATTCAATAAAAATGTGGGTGGAACTTGGTGGGGAGATCCTGCCAGAGGATACATCGATGGATATCAATCTGAGAGTGGTGGATATAAAGCCCCATTTAAAAATCCATTTATTGAGGACAAAGCAGACGATGAATGGTTGACTGATCGATTAACGACTGAAGCCATCGATTTTATTGATCAAAATAAAGGTGAACCCTTTTTTGTGAACCTTCATTTTTATGCACCACATCGTCCTACCGTTCCTAGGAATAAGGAATGGCTTCAGAAATTCATGAATAAAATGCCCGATGCTGTTACAGGCCAAGGTGAAAAAAATCTGGAAGAAATAGCTGGATATGCGACTATGATTGAGTCCATAGATGAAAATGTAAAGCGAATTCTTGATTATCTCGATGCAGAAGGATTACGTGAAAATACCATCATCATTTTTACTTCTGATAATGGATATAATGGTATTCAAAGTGGTACTAATACCTTAAGAGGAGCTAAGGGGACCGTTTATGAAGGAGGAATTCGTGTTCCAGCCGTTATCAACTGGAAAGGTCACATAAATCCAGGTAAATCGAATACGCCCATTTGTGGTATGGATTATTTTCCGACGTTTTTAGACTTGGCACGTGTCGATGATTTTCAAGGCGAATTAGATGGCAATAGTTTATTTCCCATTTTATCGGAGAAACCATTTAATGAGCGACCACTTTATTGGCATATAGCTAGTACCTATAAGAATCCACCTTGTTCTATCATTCGAAAGGGTGAATGGAAGTTGATTCAATTTCTTAATGACGGCAAATTAGAACTATATAACTTAGCAGATGATTTAAAGGAATCTAATAATCTTGCAGAAGAAAAGCGAGAGGTCAGTAATCGATTGTTAGCAATGCTCACCACTTGGCGAAAGGAAAATAACGTGCCGCTTCCGCCTGCTTCGGTTCTAGAGTATTAGCTAAATGGCTGAGTTATTTAAGACACATCATTCAATATACTATATGAAAAAACAAATACAATTATTACTTCCAGTCCTCTTTATTTCACTCTGTGTTGCTTGCAATAATGACCAGCAATTAAAAACAAAAAATCAGGAAGAGTGGTCTATTGATTCGCAAGAAAACTGGACAATAAATACTGCTTCGCAAACTAATTTAGAAATAGCCGATGGTAAGTTACGCCCTAAGGATAGCATGGCTACATTCCAGAGTTCCATCAAAAAGTTTGATGACAAGCGATCCTTGAAGACGATCACATTTTCTCAGTCTCCAGAATGGTTAAATTGGGAACCCGTTCCTAATATTGGCCCTTCTAATCTGGGAGATGCTCCGGTAGCCCTACAGCTAGGTGATGGGAATTATTGGATGTTTGGAAGATATAGACTTCACAAAAGTCAGAAAGATGGTGAATTCAAGCCTGAGTCTACTACATTAGATGGTTATAAAAACATTGACCTAAAAACCACTCCTTTCGACAATCAGTTTAATGCGCCAGGAGGCCTAAAACCTAGTAAAGGTGGTTATCACGCTTGGCAAAGTAAAGACATGGTTAATTGGGTGCACCACGGACCAGTGACTGAAAAATTCTCCAAGTGGGTCACTTCTGCGGAATATGTTGATGGCAAATTCTACCTCTACTACGATTTTCCAAATGATCAAAATCCGCACCTATACATTGATGAAGATATAACAGATGGAATACCAGGGAAAAATATGGGAATGGCATTTAATGATCCGTCAGATGGATCTGATTGTGCAGTCATTCGAGATCTTGATGGTATTTTTCATATCATCGCTGAGGATTGGTCGCCTATTAATGCGTCGACGCACGCTTGGGATTCGCCTCTAGCAGTTCATGCGACGAGTGCAGACGGTTTTAATGATTTTAAAATTGTGAATTATCCAGTGGATGAACGAACCGAAGCCACCGGTAAGTTTGAAGAATATCCACATCCGCACTGGCATGCAGAAGATCCGGAAAACTACCCTAGTAAAATTGCGAAAGAAGATATTCCACAGCACAAAATTAAAGCTGGTGATCGACGTGCATTTGCTAAGTATGAAATCCATGAGCCAGAGCAAAGTGCATATGGAGATTGGGCATCTATTGCCATCGGCGGACAGAATTATTTGTTCTGCGATTTCGATCCGGCAGGTAGTCATGGAAGGGAGCATATGAGTGTTGCTTGGTTTACTTCCAGTGATATAAATGAGCCATTTACTTTCTGTGGTAATATAGGCCAAGGACATCCTGACCCAGATATTATGTTTGCCGAAGGTCAATTTTATTTACTTACACAGATGAATATCGATTATGTGAGCTCAGGACCATGGGTGGAAGGTGTAGAAGTCCGCGTAGGTGTGGATACCACGAATAATGGTATCATAGATCAATGGACGAAGTGGCAGGAAATCTCAGAAGAATATGATTACATAGAGGGTTTTGCGAAACAAGTAGCCAAATCTCCGGCTATGCCAGATGTGTCAGCGCTTCCAGAGGGATATGCCTTTCAATTTGAAGTAAAGCTAGAAGATCGAACATCAAACGCGTCGAAACCGATATTGGATAAAGTTGTTCTCGCATTTAACAAATAAGTAATTATGAAGACTAGATATAATCTATATTTTTTTCAATCATCAAAGAAGTTTAGAGACTAAGATGAAGCGAATTATTGACACACCACATCTTGTCATTTTCCTAGCTATTCCCTTAATATTCGGTTTGTCGTTTATTGGATATAATACCGTTATTGATCTTCAGTATCATGATACTTATATCGTAGTGGGTATGTTTCAATTGGGAATTACATTCTGCATTTTGCTTGGTTTCATAGGATTAATTTACTGGTTGCTCAGAAAAATAAGGTTAATCGCCTGGATGACGCAAGTTCATGTCTTGATAACCATATTGACTATAGCATCCATGGTCGTAAGTGGGGCATTAGCAGACACGTTATATGGTGAAAAATTTAACCCCATCAGCCTGATCATGTTTAATTTAACCAACCTGCTCCTTCTCAGCCAATTTATATTTGTCATCAATATCATTAAGAGTTTGATTAGGAAAAAACGAGAAATACAATAACGAAAACTATGTTTAAAAATCACAGCAATGCTTCAAACTTGGTTCTAGTATTCCTAATCATTCTTTTCGGAGCTTGCAACAATACTGGTGAAGTAAAATCTTCGATCAATTCTGATGTAGCAGAAAAGTCAATTACATTTACTTACCAAGATGTCAGTGGTATAGGGAAAGACAGTGTGTTTAACCGAAGAGACAACAGTGACATCATCAAAGTTGGTGATACCTATTATATCTGGTATTCTCGAATGGACAGTCCGATTACTTCTGGTTATTGGGCTACAATTTGGTATGCAACTTCGAAAGACGATGGTCATTCCTGGGAGGAACAAGGAATGGCACTGGGACTGGGTGATAAGGGATCATTTGACAGCCATTCGGTCTTTACACCAAATATCTTAGCACACGGTGGAAAATATTATTTATATTATACAGGCGTCCAACCCACTCCTGGCAACCCAGATGGCATTTTCGAAGGAAATCATACCACAGACTTTACAGCTATAGGGCTTGCAGTGGCTGATCATCCAGATGGCCCATTTAAACGAGTTGAAAACAACCCAATCATAAAGGTCAGTCAAACACCAGAAGATTTTGACAGTTATCGAGTAGATGATGCGAGTCTTTTGGTAAAAGATGGTCAAATATGGCTGTATTATAAAGGACGATCTATTATTCATGGATCGAAGGGTCCGGGACTAACGGAAATGAGTGTAGCAATAGCTGACAGACCTGAAGGTCCATATAAGAAACATAAAGGTTCACTTCTAGACAAAAGCCATGAAGTATTGATCTGGAAAAAAGGGAACAGTGTTGCTTCGTTAGCATCGATCAGCAAATCAATCAATTATGCAGAAGATGGTCTTGATTTTTCAGTAATGGCAGACAGCTTGACCAATATTCCGAAAGCACCTGGTTTGTTCCGACCGGACCTGGCAGGAAATGATACCAATGAAGAAACACCTGGGTGGGGAATTTCGATGACTGGCAAAAAAGGTGAAGTTTACTTGATTCGCTTTGAGATGGAGTAAGCTTATATAAATGCATGATTCAGTGCTACTTTAAACCTTATGTCTGTATATTAATAAAATATGCCAATTTCTGAATAAATAAAGTAAGCCGTTTTAACTCCAGGGGGATGGAAGTCTAGCTTTAGTCGGAGAGAAAACGATAAGACAAATGCTGCACTACATCAAGTAGTTAGTTGTTTACTATTTATATTCTTTTATTTTATTATCAATTAATCTTATCACTTTATCTTCCTCCAAATTTAAGATACTCATACTTAGTTTTATTATTTCATCATAGTTGTTAGTTTTATTATTGATAAGTTCGCGAATCCCTTCATCTCCTTTTATTTCAAAAATAACTTCACATATTAAAGCTCCTCCTGGGTAAGCAGCAGGATAGCCATTCCAGTCTGTTTGATTGTTTAAAATATTCTTTAATGAAAATGTCTCATTTATATTATAATCATGCGCCAATTTTTTCATTATTACTAAGTACTCTTCTAAATTTTCTTTTGTTCCCAAAAATGTTGCTAAGCCCTCTTCAATTACATGCCCTCTATTTTTATTCGTAGGAAGCAATTTATGAATGAATTCATGCGGATAAAACTCATCACCTTTGCTTGATAAAATCATACCTTCTCTTGCTTTTCCTGTTGTTATACCAGTAAAGTAGTAATCAAAATTTTCTAGCTCACCCATTTCATCAATATCATTTGCCAAATAGAATCTGAACTTGCTATGAAAATTAGGATTAAATCTTTGAATTATTTTATTGCAAAAATTTACTGCTTTTTTAGCTTGTAATTCATCAAAATCATGCTCGTCTGAATATACATATTCGATAAAACCTACTTGTTTTTTCTGCCATTTTCTTGTTTTTTCTACTAATAAGTTCTCAAGTTTCCAATTCCCTTCCTCTCTTAATGCATTTAGTTTATGTATACACCATACTTTTGAACCCACATAAGGTGGTTCTATAGCTGAGTTTGAATATAAGACCCTTATTTGATACTTTTCATTCTTAGGTTCAATGGAAAGAACGAATGGAGTATAAATTCTAAAAAGCTGACTACTGCTTATTCCATTGTATATACTAATTCTGGAGAAGTCAAAATCTTCAAATTGTGCCTTTTCTTCGCTGTTCCAATATGGATTATCATAAATCGAATCCGATTGTGAATTGATGTAATTTTCATATAAATCCAATACTTCTTTTACATCATTATTAGTAGTGTCAACCCTTGAACTTATATGTACTGTGATATGATCTTTCGTTCCTTGAAATAATTCATTATTCACCTTTTCTTCTTTAACATTGCCACTGTCACAACTAAAAAGGAGAAGGATTAATAGAAGTCTTATCATTATATTTTGTTTTTAATCGTTTCCCAACTGTGAATTGAAAGAGTAGCGACGACAATCGGAGGAAGTGCTTTTTGTGAGCTGTTAGATCTAGTTACCTTTTATCTACAATCCTATATATAGCTCATTAACTCTCCTCAGTAGGACAATAAATATCGTGAAATTAGAATTTTTTATCTAAGCCAATAGGAAACTTTGACTCTTAAATTGTAAAACATTAAGTCGCGTATTCTGAGTTTTGTAATGATTGGCTTTGAAAGCTTTGGTTAATTTTTAATAATTTGTCCTTTGTAAAGTTTCCTCATGTATTTTAATCTAATATGAAATTTTTTTTCACGTGTTTGTTCTGTCAGATATGTCTTCTGGGACTTAGCCAAAACTTAGAGTTTGTTACAATTGATAGTACACTCTTGAAGGGTGCCAATCGAGTTTATGCTATACTTTTTGATAGAGAATCTAATACAATTGTTGATGAAGTTGTGTTTGAAGAGTTCGATCATCATTTTGATTTTATAAAATTAAGCACGAAGAATATTAATTTAGAGAATCTTTCGGTTGGATTGATATACAATGGAATTTCAAGAATCAAATATGACAATAGTTATTCTGAGTTTAAAATATCGGATGAATTTGTTAGTGGTTTTATTATTTATAAAATTGAAAATTACCATGTGGATATTCTACCTAAATTAGGGCAGAATTTCAGTTTTAGTGATCGTTGGAGTTATAATTCAGATAAAGTCGTTTTAAATATTACGAACATTCCTCATCATTATGAGCCCTATAATACTCACGAATTTGAATACAAAGATTATGAATTTCGTAAGAATTTAATGCAAAGGGATACTAGGATAATTGACTATAATTTTAGTAATGATTGTATGGTAGATTTGCTTTTTTATTCTAATAAAATGGAATCCTTTAGACATTTGCTTGTACCTTGTTATGAGTTCGAAGCTGAAGGAGAAGTGATTAAAGATTTTACAGACATGGATAGCACTTTTTCCATTCTGAAAGTCAATACAGAACTTACCTCTAAAGATTTAGATATTCGAGGAAGTTCTGAATTTGGAGACAAGTTAAAGTTGAGGGAAATTTTAAACCATGAAGAACCAGCTAAAACCTTTATTTTTAGTGACAAGTATGGTATTAGTAATATCGAAGTGAATGCGCGTTTTGAAAAAGAAAAATTTTTTGATTGGGAAAATTCGATGACTAAAAGAGTTTATTTAAATAAGACTTTATCCTTAGTTGAATCTTTGACGATACCAGATTTTGAATTTATTGATTACGAGTTAGATGAATTTGACGGTTCGTTTTCACTTAGAACAGAGTATGAAATAAGTAATTGGAGAATAAGAGCTGAACTTGCAAGTCCTGTGAAAAATGCAGAAGGCTATCACGTTTTGAATTCGATAGTTTTATTTTGTGGTGATCTTAAGAAAATTACGATTCCTCCACTCAATAAAAGCGCACTTTTTAATTTATTTGGAATAGATAAAATTTTAATCAATAGACCTACCGTGATTGATTTAGAAAGCTATATAGATGGTTGGCAAGTGCTCTTTCATCAAGAATCTAATCTGCTTGATTAATAAATTAAGAGAAGAGGATAAATGACAAAAAGCTCTAATATCTTTATAACAAACACACTGATTGGATACTTGTTTATGATTGAGATAGAATAATTCAAACTCTAAATTGATCTGGGTACAATTGTAAATAAAATTAAACACTAGATTATATGTCAAAGAGTTTTCATGTAACTTGGAATAATCTTAAGGGTAAAACAAATAAAGAAATATTTATCACTAGAACTACAATTTCGGTTCCGGTCCCATCCATAACTCTAGTTTTCCTCCGTTCACAATCTCTTCATGCATAAGATAATATCTATCCAATGTCTTTCCATTCAATTCCATTTTCTGAATGAAGATGTTTACAGGTGAATTGTTATTCGCTATTATTTTAATTTCTTTTCCATCGTAGTATTTCGGATCCAGTTCTACCACAATTTCATTAAAAACTGGACTGGTGATTTCATACTTATTATCTCCTGAGTTAATAGGATGAATTCCCATGGCTGCTAGGATATACCAAGCAGACATCTGTCCTACATCTTCATTTCCACACAATCCATATGGCCCCACTCCGTAGGCCATTGGTATTATTGGTACATATTCCGATGTATGCGCCTGGAAAGAAAATTTATTTCGGTTGCGGGAATCCGAATTGGGGTGCAGCTGCGGATGGTATTTATAAAATAGAAAGACGCCCTCAATGGTCTGAAAGCGGACATACGAAGACCACCTTCAGTTTTCATAAAGAAGTTTTTAGTGCTCCTAATATATTAGGTGTTTTCGCAGGCCATATCCATCGAAATTCTGTAGAAGTTGTTAATGGAAAACCACAAATCATTACTGATGATAATGCGAGTGGTGCATTCTTAGATGTAGACTTCTTGCCATTAGAGGAGAAAGATAGTAAGTTGATCTGATCTAATAAAAACTCGGAAGGGTGTGATGTAACCTCGAATAGATTGTTAATCTTGTTCATTTTGCGGAGTAATAAGTCAATGTCTTATTATTATTATTATTATTATTATTATTATTATTATTATTATTACTGCTAAAGCTCTATTCCTAAATGTGCTAATGTTTCTAGATCTAAATGTCCAATTGGCAATCCATTTTCTCTTTGATATTCAATAAGCTTTGCCTTCGTTTTTTTATCCATTATATGGCTAAAACTTGTAAGCTTTATTCCGAGTGCAGTACGAACTTCTTTCAATAAACGACTCGTAACCTTATCAGCACACACTACCTCTCGCCATTCAATATATGCTCCTTTCTTGTTTAATTCATCAAAATAGTAGTACTCTAAAATGAATTCATCTGTAGCTTTTGTATTTTTTAAATACCCTTCAACATAAATTTCTTCAGCTTTTATCTCAACTAAACACCACACCATACAATCCTCAGGATTAGAAGACAAACAATTCACATCTCGACCTTTTGTTACCCATTTTTGATCTGCTTCCTTAATTACAATTGTGGTATCCGTAACGAAATTTTGTAAAATATTTTCATCATTTCCAACGTACACAGGATAAGCAATTTCATATTCTTCCTGCAAAGAAGTAAACAAGCATTTGGCATGGCATTTCCCAGGTGTATAAGGGGGCCGATCATTATCTTGAGATTTCATAGCATTGCTATAAAAGATGAAACATACCAAACTCAATATTTTCAACCACTTAAATTGCATACTTAATTTACATGATATAGTAATTGTCACTTATTAAAGTTATAATTTATTTTCTAAACCTAATGCTCACTCAATCTGATATTCATCATATAGATACTGAATTGCTTTTTCTATCACCTTATCATTGCCAGAGATAATATCTGTCGCGGTGTACTTCACATAAACATCAGGCACATGCCCCACCCCATCAAGGCTTTCCCCCATTAGGCAATAGAAATTGCTGAATAGAAAATCTATAATGCCATGCGTTCGGTAAGAATCGCATATTACTCACGGTCGAAAAATCTCCGTGTCGTATCTCCTATCTGGGTAATGTGCTCAAATGATTTCATATGGAGCAGGAAAACCTCTCCTGCACTTATCGTCTTCCTATCTGTTAAAACAATTACTGGTTTCAAATATGGATTCTGATCATTGGATAATGTTCGATATTCCTTCTTGTCATCGAAGTCATTGTGATCGAGCCCATTTCTAGTTTGGACAGTATTTTAAGCTGTTTTTACCAAATTTCTCTCTAGCAATAATGACCTCTTCATCAGTTAAGCCATTGAAATTATTTGCAGGCATCCTATTATTTTATTTAGTACTATGAGTTGATCTTAATGAACTGTTGCTAATTAGACTATAATCCAACAATGAAATTTTCATATTTATGTTTTTTCCATTGCTCAGCATAGCTTCATCGAGCTACCTACTCCTATCTATCTTCACTTCTAGTGATCTAATTAATCAAGATCTCTCATAGTTTTCTAACTTTTCTCAGCTTACTTCTGCAGAAACAATCTCCTCTTCCAAGTCAAACACCTCCTTCTTCTCTACCTCATCCAATTCAAATTTCAAATTGTCAATGATAAATTCCTGACGTTCTGGTGTATTCTTACCCATATAGTAACTCAAGATGTCTTCGATCTTCGTATGCTGAGTTAAGAAAACAGGTTCTAAGTGAATATTATCACCTATAAAATCTTCAAATTCATTTGGCGAAATCTCTCCAAGACCCTTAAATCGAGTTACTTCAGCCTTTCCTCTTAATTTCTTAATGGCATCTTGCTTCTCCTTTTCAGAATAACAGTAGAAAGTCGACTTCTTATCCCTCACACGGAATAATGGAGTCTCTAAAATATATAGGTGCCCTTGCTTTACGAGCTCAGGAAAAAACTGCAAAAAGAAAGTCAATAAAAGTAACCGAATATGCATTCCATCCACATCCGCATCTGTTGCAATTACAACTCGATTATATCTCAATCCATCAATTCCATCCTCTATGTTCAATGCGTGCTGAAGCAAGTTCAACTCTTCATTCTGGTAAACGATTTTCTTAGATAACCCATAACAATTAAGTGGCTTACCTCTCAAACTAAAAACAGCCTCTGTCTGCACATTTCTAGCCTTGGTGATCGAACCAGAAGCGGAATCTCCCTCTGTTATAAAGACCGTTGTATTTAATTTTAATTCATCATTGCCCTTGTTATCGCTATAATGAATTCTGCAGTCTCTTAATTTCTTATTGTGAAGATTCGCCTTTTTAGCTCTTTGATTAGCTAGTTTTTTGATTCCAGAGATTTCCTTTCTTTCACGCTCTGATTGTTGAATCCTTTTTAATAAAGCCTCTGCCGTTTCCGCGTTCTTGTGTAAGAAATTATCTAGGTGTAATTTCAAGAAATCAACCACAAATGAGCGCACTGATGGTGCATCCGGCCCCATATTGATAGATCCTAGTTTGGTTTTGGTTTGTGATTCAAATACAGGCTCTTCTACCCTTAGACTTATTGCTCCAACTACGGCAGTCTGAATATCTTTCGTATCAAAATTCTTTCCGTAGAATTCTCTTACTGCTCTTACTATTCCCTCACGGAAGGCTGCCAAGTGTGTTCCACCTTGAGTTGTGTTTTGTCCATTTACAAAGGAATAATATTCTTCACCATATTGCTCTCCGTGGGTTAAGGCAATCTCTATATCCTCCGCTTTCAAGTGAATAATCGGATATCTGATAGAATCCGGTTCTGCTTTACGCTCTAATAAATCCAATAATCCATTCTTAGAATAGAAAGTCTTACCGTTATATTTTATTCTCAGTCCTGAATTCAGGTATGCATAATTCCAAAGTTGATTTTCTATATATTCGGCTCGGAATCTGTAATTTTTAAAAATCTCATCATCCGGATTGAATTCAAATAAAGTACCATTCGCTTCATCCGTTTTTCTGACTTTATCATCTTCTTGTATAACTCCTCTGGAGAAAACCGCAATCTTAGTTTCATTATCTCTTATAGACTGAACCTTGAAGTAACTAGAAAGTGCATTAACTGCCTTCGTACCGACTCCGTTCAGACCTACCGATTTCTTAAATGCTTTACTATCGTACTTCCCTCCAGTATTGATCTTAGATACACAATCTACCACCTTACCGAGCGGAATACCTCTACCATAATCACGAATACTTACCTTGCCTTCATCAATTACGATTTCGATCTTAGTACCATGTCCCATAACATACTCATCGATAGAGTTATCTAGAATCTCCTTAACTAAGATATATATCCCATCATCTTGTGATGATCCATCTCCTAATTTACCAATGTACATCCCAGGTCTAATTCGGATATGTTCTTTCCAATCTAGGGACCTAATATTGTCTTCCGTATATTTCACTTCGCTCATAGTAGTGCAAATTTAATAAATCATATTAAAATTTTCCTTTATTTATACGGGAAACCAATAAGTACTAGGTAGATAGACTAGAATGAGGAGGTTAATATCGATAAAAAGAGCCTGAAAATTGACCTACATATCCACCAGCTATATAACAAATGAACGAACCGCTAGATAGTGACTGATTGCACCACCTAAAACAAACAAATGCCATACAAAATGAAAATACTTACGCTGGTCATTGGCATAAAAATAGACCCCTACCGTATAAAAGAATCCACCAAGAGCAACGTATAAAATCGTATCCAGATCAAAACTTTTAATAAACGGCTTAGCAATAAACAGAACCATCCATCCCATAGACAAGTATAAAATGATCGACATTTTCTCGAATCTACCGGTAAGAAAAATCTTAAAAATCGTACCCATAAGTACAATGCCCCACATGATGCTGAAGAAAATCCACGCTTTCGTGCCTGACAAGCATCCGAAAATAAAGGGTGTATAGGTTCCAGCTATCATAAAGTATATCGCAATATGATCAACTTTCTGAAGTTGGCGTTTTATAGAATAATTCTTAGAAGCGTGGTATAAAGTGGAACTGACAAATATGAACAGAAAGGAGAAAATGTATAAATTTTGAGGCCATTCGAATCCTAAAACTGGCAGGAATACTATACCAAATACAATACCTAAACCGTGCGAAATGGTATTCGCAAATTCTTCCTTCGCATTATACTGCATGAAATCTTACTCCTTATTTCTTTCTGGGAACATCTGTGCTACAAATGTGGGAAATGAAGCACTTCCATAATGCGCGAAACTACTTTCTGCTTTGACATCCAGAACATAAGTTTCTGCAAAATGATCTAGGAACTTGGTGAAATCCTTATATTCTATATTTTTAGAATTAGGTTTCGGATAGTATACGATATGATCTATACTGCCATCACTATTCCAAAAAAAGTTTATCCAAATTTTCAAACCTTTGATATCAAAACCTATCGCTTCCGCTTCTTCTTCCATATCTGCAAGCATATAGATCCATTTCTTATAGGCTACATCCATTGCATCATCACAGACATCTAAAAGAGAAGTCGTCGTATTACCCACTAGTTCACCATAAGCATTATCGTCTTCGGAGATCAAGAAAGTCACAGGAACTTTAGAGGATGAATCTGTACCAGTAGCACTTTGCGAAAAGACACTTGTACAAGATATAAGCAAGACCAGGATGTTACAAATTATTCTCATTAGCTATATAACTATAAATACTCCTAAATAATTATAAATCAAGGTAATAAATACGGTAATTATATAATAAAGTCTTTAGGGATTATACTAAATTCAATGATTAAATATAAAATTATAATTCAAGAATCTTGCCTAAGTTCAAAATTAATTTTATAGATTACTTAAAAATATAGAAGATGTGGATTGATTTAGGATTTTTAATTTTTCTGGGATATGGTTTTTACTTGGGATATTCAAGGGGAATCATTAAGACATTTTATGCTGTCCTTTCCATAATAATTGCGATCCTTCTTAGTTTTAAATTATCTCCATTCCTTATTGAATTCTTGGATTCTACCTTAAAACTTGGCGCCACTTTTAGCTTCATATTAGGTTTTATTATTTGCTTTATTTCTATTGTTTTTATAGTTCGCTTATTTGGGAAGTTATTTGTAAAAGTGCTAAAAACAGTCAAACTTAATTTTATAAATAAAATTGCAGGAGGAATTGTAATGGCGATGTTATTCATCGTTTGCTATTCTGGTGTGCTCTGGTTTTTAAATCAAACTAAAATAATTTCTGAACCCCAAACTGAAAAATCCATAACTTATGAATATCTAGAACCTATACCTAATCAAGCACGAGGTGCATTCTCACAGTTAAAGCCAGCATTTAGAGGATTTTGGGATAAGTCGACAGAAGCCATAAATCAATCAAAGAATACTGAAGAAATAGAAACAAATGAAGTTATTCAGAAATAGTCTCGGCAGCAACAATCAACCTTCTTTTGAGTATTTGCATGAAGAAGATACTGATTATGAAAGCTTTATTCCTTGGAAAAACAGCTTTTCAGGTAATAATTTTTTTGAATGGTTTCGTAGTAAGCTTTCAGATTTTGAGGAAAATGAGCTACAAAATGATAAGAATATTTTTTTCTTCAAAAACGAATCTACATTTGCTTTTAGAGTAAATGCAGACGTGTTAAATATCAGCCCATCTATCATATGGAATTACTGGAAAGACGAAGTTTTAGACATCGGCTATGTCTTAAAAAATAGTGAAACTGAATATAAAGACAAGGAAAATGTGCAGCGTTACTATCTAAAACCTAGACTAAAGCATAAGGTTGAGAAAGAGCAATTGTATGGAAACATTACGCTCGAACTTCTTAAAAATGAAGCAAAACCTCAGTATATCATGATGAAGTGTACATGGTATGTTGACCAAAACTTCAAACCCGCAAGAACTTATAACGACCTACTTAAGATTCTTACGAATTAATTGTATTCCAGAGTAAATCCTTCATCTGCAAGATATTTTCTCCTGTAACCGCTGAAAACCAAATAGATGGAATATCCTTAGGGATATCATCTGACATCATTTTCTTAAGTTCATCATCTATAAGGTCCGTTTTAGAAATACCTAATATCCTTTGCTTATCAAGCAGTTGCGGATTATACTTCTCTAGTTCACTTAATAAAATCTGATAAGCTTCCTTGATACTATCTGAATCTGCTGGTACCACAAAAAGTAAGACAGAGTTCCGCTCGATATGACGTAGGAACCTTAATCCAAGCCCTTTACCTTCATGAGCATTCTCTATTATTCCTGGAATATCCGCCATGATAAAAGACCTTCCATCTCGATATCCTACGATCCCTAAATTCGGAACTAAAGTAGTAAATGGATAATTTCCTATTTTAGGCTTTGCAGCGGATAATGAAGCAAGTAAAGTAGACTTCCCTGCATTAGGAAATCCAACTAATCCCACATCTGCAAGTACTTTTAATTCAAGTATTTTCCATTCTTCTACTCCTTCTTCTCCTTGCTGGGCAAATCTAGGAGACTGATTCGTAGAGGACTTGAAATGTGTATTTCCTTTTCCACCTCGACCTCCTGGAGCGATAATTTCGATTTGATCATGTTCGCTTATTTCGAAAAGTTCCTCTCCAGTTTCTACATCTCTAGCAACTGTTCCGAGGGGAACATCCAGAATAACATCTTCTCCCATGGCACCTGTCTGATTATTACCTTTTCCTATTCCTCCAGGACCAGCAATAACATGTTTTCTATACTTCAGAGGAAGCAAAGTCCACATCTGCTCATTCCCTCTCAAGATGATATGACCACCACGGCCTCCATCACCACCATCAGGACCTCCGTTAGGGGTAGATTTATCCCTAAAGAAGTGAGCAGAACCAGATCCACCAGGACCCGATCTACAGCATATTTTTACATAATCAACAAAATTCTTTTCAGACATTTAATTTTTCTATTCTATCACTAATTCTTCCGAAGATATCTTCTATACTCCCTTTTCCCTCTATGGATTGTGATTTCCCAAATTGGTCATAATAATTATATACTACGGCAGTAGTTTCATTATAAACTCTTATTCTCTTGCGTATCACCTCTTCACTTATATCATCCGCTCTTCCTGAAGTCTTTCCGCGCTCTAAAAGTCTTTTTACGATTTCGTCATCATCAACATTCAGCGCAATTAAAGCTGCAACTTGTTGGCCTTTGCTTTTCAATAACTTATCCAATGATTCTGCTTGCGGAATCGTTCTTGGAAAGCCATCGAAGATGTATCCTTCTACATCCGGGTTTGCTTCTACCTTATTGTTCAACATTCCGATCGTTACTTCATCAGGAACCAATTCCCCTTTCTCCATGAAAGCTTGAGCTTTAAGTCCTAGTTCTGTCTTATTGCCAATCTCATATCTAAATAAATCTCCCGTGGAGATATGAAGTAAATTGTATTTTTCAACAAGCTTCTTTGCTTGCGTGCCCTTTCCTGATCCGGGAGGCCCGAATAGTATTAAATTAATCATGTATTCCGTATTTGTATCTGAATCTGCTAAGTTAGGAAAAAAATAATTCCTTAGCCATTTAAAAAATGTAATCATATAATAATTCTAACACAAATTGAATAAATGAGTTCCATCTATCTAAATTACTCTCCTACCTCCTACAATACGTTTCTGCCAATAGGAAGAATTAGTAATATCCTCTTCGATTATTCCTCTCGAACTCGAAGCATGTATCATCCTTAATTCCTTTCTGGATTGCTTCGTCACAATACCAACATGATTAATTCTTTTCTTGCTTCCGAAGAATATTAAATCTCCAGGCTGTAAATCCTTAATTTTTACTGGATGACCTTGTAAAGACTGAGAACTCGAGTTAGCGCCTAGTTTAATATTATTTTTGCTAAAGACGTACGAACTAAAACCAGAACAATCAAAACCTCTAGGAGTTTTCCCGCCTGTTCTATATTTGGTTCCAATGTACTTTTGAGCTGTTTTTATAATGCGCTTTCTTTTTTGCCGATCGCTTCTTTCCGTATCAGATTCCATCATAAAACCTGAACTAACAATGAAGCTCAGAAGCAGCACAAAGAAGAAATATCCGTTTTGTTTATAGAAAGAAACTTTATAACTCATTATTTAAAGTTAGTTGAATTAGTAAATTGCTGTAACAGAAAGACTTGGTCTACGGATCAAGTCTTTTCTTTTTCAGATCCATTCTTGATATTATATATCAAAATTTAGACCACATTACTAAGCTTCAACACTTATAACATAGGAGCATCAGAAATTATTATACAAAAAAAGGGAATCCTAAGATTCCCTTTATATATAGTGGATATGTTCTTTCTCTATGCTTCTTCAGCAGTTTCTGCTGTTTCTTCTTCTTCATCTAAATCCAAATCGCCAATAGCTCCAGCACTCTTAAGTGCTCTTGGAATTGCAACTTGCGCAACTGGTGTAGCTAATGCACTCATCACTTCAACTCCTTCTCCTACTTCTACATCTTTTACTCTTACTGAGTTACCTAACTTAAGTCCTTGGATAGATACATAAAGTTTATCTACCAATTTGTCTGGAGTAGTTTTTATTTTAATAGTTCTCATCGTTTGGATAAGTTTACCACCATTTTTCACTCCTGGAGAATCACCTTTAAATGCAATCGGTAATTCAACTTTAACCTTAACATCATCAACTAATCTTAGAAAGTCAATGTGTACAATCGCGTCAGTAACAGGGTGCATCTGAATATCTTTCAATATACACTTGTGCACTGTTCCATCTATTTCGATTTCAGCCAATTTAAATTCAGGTGTATAAACTAAACCTTTAACTTGGTTAAATTCTACAGTGAAATATTCTACTTGGTCGTTTCCATATAATACACATGGAATCTTACCTTCTCTTCTTAGAGACTTTGAACTTTTAGTTCCTACTTCAGTTCTTTTTTCCGCTTGGACTTTAACAACATTCATAATGATCGTTGATTACTTATTTTTAAAAAGGACTGCAAAGATACTTTTTTATTTTAAAGTAAATATAATTTCAGCCATTCTTTATTAAATATTTCTGTGGATCAATTGATTATCGACCTGCTTTGCCATAAATACACAATTTTTCAGCAAACTTTCAAAGCTTATTAATTCAAAACGATGAACCTATTCATTCATATTAAATTGTATTATCATAACTTATATATTAATTTTGTGTAAAACTATCAACCTATGGATTTTTGCCACCTACATTGCCACACCCAATATTCATTATTAGATGGAGCTTCCGATATCGGAACGATGATGGATAAGGCAGTTCGAGATGGACAAAAGGCTGTTGCACTTACCGATCACGGGAATATGTTCGGTGCGTTCAAATTTGTTGCCGAGGCTAAAAAGAGAGGCATTAAAGCGATCGTAGGTTGTGAATTCTATCTTGTCGACGATCGTCACAAGCAATCATTTCTTAAGTCTAAAGGTGAAAAAGATAAGCGATATCACCAGTTGATGCTTGCTAAAAACCAGAAAGGCTACGAAAATCTCTCTAAATTATGTTCTCTAGGATTCATGGAAGGCCTGTATGGAAAGTTTCCAAGAATTGACAAAGAACTTATTCTGCAGTATTCAGAAGGATTAATTGCAACAAGCTGCTGTATCGGTGCCGAAATTCCACAAGCGATATTAAGAGGAGATCTCGAAGGTGCTGAAAACAAATTAAAGTGGTGGATCGATCTATTAGGAGAGGATTTTTATATAGAATTACAGCGTCATAGAGGTCTAGAAAATATTGACCAAACTGGCGTTTCTCAAGAAGACATCAACCAAGTTTTACTAGGATTTGCTAAGAAATATGACGTTAAAGTCATCGCTACGAATGATGCCCATTATGTAGAGGAAGAAGATTCGAATCCACATGACATCTTACTATGTGTCAATACTGGAAATAAAAAGTTAGATGAAAACCGATTCAAATTTTCAAGTTCTGATTTTTATTTCAAGACCAAGCAGGAAATGACAAGCATCTTCAGTGATGTGCCGTTTGCGATCGATAATACGATGGATATTTATAGTAAAATAGAAACTCCTCAGTTAGAGCGAGATATTCTATTACCTAACTTCCCGCTTCCTGCCCAATTTAAAAATCAACCAGATTACCTCCGACACTTAGTTTATGAGGGATCGAAAATGAGGTATGGTGAAATCACAGAAGTGATTCGAGACCGAATTGAATTAGAGTTAGGTATTATAAAGAATATGGGATTCGATGGATACTTCCTCATCACCCAGGATTTCATTGCGGCAGCAAGAGATATGGGAGTGGCAGTAGGTCCAGGTAGAGGTAGTGCTGCAGGTTCCGTAGTTGCATACGCACTGAAGATTACGAATATCGATCCTATCGGATACAACCTACTTTTTGAGCGATTCCTAAACCCCGAGCGGATTTCAATGCCGGATATTGATATAGATTTTGATGATTATGGCCGACAACAAGTAATCGACTGGGTAGTCGATAAGTATGGGAGGAACCAAGTAGCGCAGATCATCACTTTCGGTACGATGGCTGCAAAGTCCAGTATTCGTGATGTTGCAAGGGTGATGGACTTACCACTAGATGAAAGTGATAGAATTGCAAAATTAGTACCGTCTAAACCTGGTACTAAGTTCAAAAGTATATTTGGAGTAACGGAAGCAGAAGCGAAAGCAAAATGGCAAGGTGATGACTTCAGTGCAGTCCAGAAATTACAAGAAATTTCTAAGCAGAATGATCTATCAGGTCAGGTGTTAACATTGGCACAGAAACTAGAAGGATCTATAAGAAATACAGGTATACACGCAGCAGGTGTCATCATTGCGCCAGATGATATAACTAATTATATACCAGTCTCAGCTTCGAAAGATACAGATCTACTGATTACTCAGTTCGACGGAAGTGTAGTAGAAGATGCCGGAATGCTAAAAATGGATTTCCTGGGTCTGAAAACATTATCCATTATAAAAGATGCTATCGAAAACGTCGTTCTTCGATTCGGTGAAGAAAAGCGCATCGATCCAGATGATATTCCTGTAGATGATGAAAAAACTTATGAATTATTCCAACGAGGAGACACCATCGGAATATTTCAGTTTGAGTCTGAGGGAATGAGAATGAATCTTAAGGAATTAAAGCCTACTAACATTGAGGATTTAATTGCCATGAATGCATTATATCGTCCAGGCCCGATGGATCACATTCCTTCTTTTATCCGTAGAAAGCACGGCGAAGAGGAAATTGTCTACCCTCACGAGTGGTTAGAAGATCTGCTCAAACCCACGAACGGTATTATGGTTTACCAAGAGCAAATCATGCAAACCGCCCAGATCATGGCGGGTTACTCACTAGGCCAAGCAGATATGCTTAGACGGGCCATGGGTAAAAAGAAGAAAAGTGAAATGGATCGTCACAATGAAATATTTGTGAAAGGTGCTGTCGAAAAAGGAGTAGACAAAGACCAAGCAAATGATATATTTCAGATCATGGCCAAGTTTGCAGAGTATGGTTTTAACCGATCTCATGCTGCTGCCTATTCGATCCTTGCCTTCCAGACCGCTTATCTGAAAGCCCACTACCCTGCCGAATTTATGGCTTCCGTTCTTACCCATAATAAAAATGATATGGATAAGATCAACTTCTTCTTAAGAGAAGCGAAACGGGTAGGCGTGAAAGTGCTAGGTCCGGATATCAATGAAAGCCACTTGAATTTCACGGTTAACGATGCTGGAGATATTCGTTTCGGCTTGTCGGCGTTAAAAGGTGTAGGAGAAGGCCCAGTGAGCGAGATTCTTAGAGGAAGAACCACTGATGGCCCTTTTAAGAATATTTTCGATCTTACTAAACGGTTAAACTTAAGGGCCGTAAATAAGAAATGCTTAGAAAGTCTAGTTCTCGGTGGCGCCTTTGATTCTACCGACGACGGAAACAGGGCTAGGTATTTTCAGCCGTCTGACAAGTATGACACCTATATAGAGCATGCATCTAAATACGGGAACGATTACCAAGCACAGAAATCAATGTCTGAAAATTCCCTTTTCGGCGACTTGAGTGAAATGTTTTTGACAGAGCCAGAAATCCCAGTTTGTGAACCGTGGAATTCATTAGAGAAGTTAGAAAAGGAGAAGTTAGTAACAGGAATCTATATCAGTGGTCATCCGCTCGATGACTACCAATTAGAGATTAAGAATTTCACGAATTGTCCATTAGACAAGGCACAAGATGTATATGGCACCACATTAAAAATGGCAGGGCTAGTTACGCAAGCTTTCCACGGTGTATCTAAGAGAGGTACTGGATATTGCCGATTTGCATTGCAGGATTATAATGGAACGTTAGAACTGGCACTTTTCTCTGAAGATTTTATGAAGTATAATGACTTAATTCAGAATGGTGAAGTGCTTTATATCGAAGGTCATTTTGAGAAAAACAAACACAGTGATCGAGTATTTTTTAAAACGAAGGACATTAAGTTGTTAGATACCATCGGGAAGCAGCTTACTAAGTTTATTACCGTTTTAATACCAGCGAAGTATGTTAACCAAGACTTTATAGAAGATTTAAGCGCATTATGCACAACACACGAAGGAGAACATAAGTTAAAAATGGTAGTGATCGATCGTAAAGAAAAAGTGAAACTGAATCTGATCTCGAATCAATACAAAGTGAATGTTAACCACGAATTTGTGGCTGTACTAGATAAAATGAACATTAAATATCGTTTGAATTAGATGATTTATTTATTATTTTTTTTAGGTCAATTTTTTAATAGTAGTTCCATAATAAGTGTTACTACTTATGAATATGCGTCGGCTTCTGACACTTTAAGGTATCAGATTTTCGAACACTATGATGATTTAGAAAAAGAAATTCTTGTCCCTAAAGACGGAGAAATTCTAGTGGTCAATTTTTGGGCTACTTGGTGTGGACCTTGTGTTAAGGAACTACCTTATTTCGAGGAATTCAATGCTGCTAACAAAGACCGCAATATCAAAACAATATTAGTCAGTCTAGATTTTACAAACCAACTCAAGAAACGATATGTTCCATTCATAGAAAAACATCAACTTAAGTCTGAATTGTATATCCTAGATGATATGGATGCTAATACTTGGATCGACAAAGTGGATCCTTCTTGGTCAGGTACAATTCCAGCAACACTGATTATAAGAGGAAGTGAACGTGTATTTACTGAAACCGAAATGGAGTCGGTAGAAGATATAGAAAACTTAATTAAGCAACTCTAAAATAAAAAATGTTATGAAAAATGTATTTCTAAAAAGCTCAGCTTTACTGTTATTGTTCTTTTTTACTTTGGCGCTGACTGGGCCCGCTGATGGTTACAAAGTAGGTGATAAAGCAACTAATTTCTCCTTGAAAAACATCGATGGTGAAATGGTTTCGCTAAGTGATTATCCGGACGCGAAAGGCTACATTGTTATTTTTACCTGCAACGAATGTCCGTATGCTAAGATGTATGAAGATCGAATCAATGAATTAAATAATAAGTACGCTTCACAAGGATATCCTGTAATTGCAATTATGCCGAATGACCCGAATATGCAGCCAGGTGACAGTTTCGAAAACATGCAGAAAAGAGCCAAGGAAAAGGGTTTTACGTTTCCATACCTAATAGATGAGGGTCAAGAAATATTTCCTCAGTATGGTGCACAGAAAACACCACACGTATACTTGTTAGACTCAGATCATATAGTAAAATATATCGGAGCAATCGATAACAATCCGAAAGATCCAAGTGCGGCAAGTGAAAAGTATGTTGAAAATGCAATCGAAGCGCTAGAAGCCGGAAGTAATCCTGATCCGAGCATGACTAAGGCAGTAGGATGCGGAATCAAGAAAAAAAGAGCGTAAGTGAACCTTTAAGCTTCATTTATACAAAAATTAATTTCAGATAAAAAAGGTAGCCAATGCTTAGTGCGTTGGCTACCTTTTTTAATTTCAGAAGATAGAGTAGCATTCAGATGCCAGTATTTATAATTAAAAGATCCTTTGAATTTAACTAGAGATCTAAATGTGAATGCAATGGCATCTGTGGTTGACCTGAATTTAGATCGAGAGAAAGGGAGTAAATTAAAACTAAGTGTCCTAGACTCTAGACAAAACAAAATTAGAGTACCAAATTTGATGCAATTCTAAAATATCTATTGTGATATGTCGTCAATGAAAGAGATTTAATCGAGAGTATGAACACTAAAAAATTGACATAAAAAAAGATGAGACTGACCTTCATTGCTTAAGCCAGTGCTCATCTTAATATTATTGAGTAATATATATTGTCTATAGCTATTAGGATAGCTATGTATAAAAATCTTATTTCCTGCTATCTTAGAAGAGTGACATCTCCTCTGAGTAATACTTTTTCTTCATCGATTAAAGTTACCTTAGCATAGTAACTATATACTCCAGGACCTACATCGACTCCATTTGCTCTACCATCCCAGCCATCAGTTCCGCCACTATTAGGGCTTAAGTTTCTAATTTGATACATTTCATTCCCCCATCTGTCAAAAACTCTGAATTCATCTATACTCTGAATTCCTCGTCCTGTGAAGGCATTAAAATAATCATTGAAACCATCTCCATTAGGTGAAAAGGCATTCGGAAAGAACACTCGTACAATCTTAATGACCTCTACTAGGAGTTCATCTTCTGCAGTACATCCTTGGTCATCTTCTACATTTACCGTGTAGAGAGTAGTTTTGTTCGGGAAGATGGCAATTCTGCTGCAATCATCATTCAAGCATCCAAAATCTGTATTGGGCTCCCAATTTAAAGCATTAATTGGGTTAGGGCCTTCTACAATTACATTGATAACCGTAGAACTATCGCCCAGGTCAACTTGGATATCTGGTCCTAGATTCAAAATCAATTCCTCTGGTTGTTCAATGGTAAGTGTGGTATCAAATGAACATCCTGTATTATCAAAGATGGCAATATCGTATACCCCTGCAAAAACATTGGCACAACTATCAATATCCATCAAAGGTCCATTGTTAATTGAGAATCTAAATCCTGCTCCTGAACCACCAAAAACTTCATTGATACTAATACACGTTCTATCGCCGAAGCAAATAGGCTCAGCTGGTGTAGGAATATCTGCGGTTATAGGTTCTGGGGACATTATGATATAGGAAGTTGAATCGATACATCCATTAGCATCCGTCACCGTCACTTTATATTCACCAGGTCCTAGTCCACTTGCCGAACTCGAGGTAGAAATAGCTCCTTCCCAAGCATAATTGTATCCGCTTATCTCATCACCTCCTACGACATCTATAAATACAACACCATCTTCATCACTACTACAACCTAAGTCAATCGTCTCATCTGCAATACTAGCAACCAATGAATCTGGTTCTAAAATTTCTATGGAATCAAGTGTAATACACCCATTCCCATCCGCTAATACATATCTATGAAACCCTGGAGTTAAGTCTGTAACAGAAGCTGCATCGACACCCTGATCTGGCCAGAAATAAAGGTAGCCTCCTGATCCTCCCATAGAAGCTAGTGTCGCACTACCATCATCATCACCAAAACAAGTTATATTTTCTTGAACAAATGAATCAGGATCTAACATTAACGAATCAGGCGCAGAAATGGTAAAAAACAAAGTATCAAAACATAATTCATCTACCACGACCACGAACTGTTCTCCTGCTGCCAAATTAGTTGCAGTAGAAGTGTTATTATTAGATAATGGATCCTCTTCACCTGAAGACCAGATAAATCCATACCGCCCATTGTCTACAACTCCCCCACTTGCAGTAACCGTTGCAGAACCATCTGTAGAATAAGAACACAATGTAGGATTAGAGTTGTCTAATACTATATTGATTCCATTTGGTGCAGTTAACGTTAATGTGTCTACTTTAGAACAACCATCTACTTGGGTAACCGTTACGAAGTAATCACCTGCAGGAATGTTAGACAATACTTCAGATCCATTATCATTAGGGTGATCCCAAACATAAGTATAATCACCTGGATCGTTTACTGAAATTGCCAGATTTCCATCAGGACTATTAGTACATGTAGGTTCTGTCGGAATAACATTATAGGTAAAATCTGCACCTTCTAATATTTCTCTTGAATCCGTCTGAACACAACCCATTGCATCCGTTATCGTCAGATTATATACACCTGGGCCTAAATCTTCTATCTTCGCTGTATTGTAAGGGCCGCCTGGGCCTTCCCAAAGGTAAGTTTCACTTCCATCTCCATCTACAATTCTGACTTCCAGCCCTCCTGTTGTATTTCCTTCACAACCGATGTTGTCAATGATAATTCCTTCTATCGTAAAAGAAGCGTTCTGAACCAATGTAAAATCTCTGATATCCGTACAACCATTCGCATCCGTCACGGTCACTTCATAACTACCTGCATCTAGGCCCGTACGATCTTCATCTGTAACACCATCATTCCATAAGAAAGTATAAGGCATCACACCACCTTCTGGATCGATGCCGATTGTTCCTCCATCAGTAGACGTACATGGGTATGCAGCTGATGCATTCGTAATCAATGGTTCTGGATCTATTAAAGTAAATGTAGTATCTACACGACAACCATTTATTTCATCTGTCAATGTAAGTGAATAGGTTCCCGCTCCTAACGTTTGGAAAAATACGTGATCAGGTCCATTCACTTTTATACCTGCTGGATCTGTAGGCGAATTATTCGCATCCAGATTAAAGGCTTCCCCGTCGCTAAACTCCCCATAAACTCTGAAACTTGCATCGGTATCACCTGCGCATAGTATATTTCTATCAAATTCAAATCTCGCTTCTAACTCCTTTTCTGGCTCAATGGTGAAAAATTCTTCCCAAACACAGCTTTTAGAATCTGTCACTTGAATTCCGATAAGGCCTCCTTGAACTTGATTATTGGTAACAACATCACCAACATCAAAAGAAGTGGCCATCACATCTCCTTGCCATTTTATATTATAATCTCCACTCGAATTAGGTGTACCTCCTGTGATGGTTGCCGTTATTATACCATTTGTAGATTCAAGACAGGTAGGCATTGCATCTACATTGATTTCTACATTTATAGGATCTGTACCTATAAACTCATTCCCAACAACACTACATCCATTCGCATCGGTTACCGTAACACTATAATTTCCTTGGGTTAATCGATCTATATTATCATTATTAAATATCAAGTTAGACCATTCGTAAGAATAAGAACCATCAGAAAAAGTTGTTCCTCCATTAACATTAGCTTGAATCTCTCCATTAGAGAAATTAAAACAAGAAGGATCTGTTCCAGTAAGATCTACACTTAATGGGTTTCCATTTCCGATGGTGACTGGGATGATAATATTAGTACCTGTAGCATCTGTAATTGATAATTGATACCCACTACCTGGTGCTAGGTTTCCTATAGAAATCATAGAACCTTCCATTACGTTACTACCTGAAGTAGGTGAAAACGCACCTATTAATTGGTACGAGTATGGTCCTGTTCCTCCAAAAACTTGAAATGTAAGAGAACCAGAAAAACTGGAAGCAGCTGCATTACATGTATTAACTAGTGCAGTAAGATCCGCGCCTGGGTCTATACAAGCTTCTCCTGGGTTCTGAGTCACCGTTAGTGGATAAGTAATATTAACATCATCGGGATCTTGTTGCTCGACAGAAATAGGAATGACATTCCCCGTTATAGAAATATCAGAACACCCTCCTAAAGGTGCATCATCATTCACATCAAAACAAATATCGAAAATGCAATTACCATCTGTGACATTCTGCCCTAGGCCTTGCTGATCTATCCATACTAGTCTAATAACTCCATTTGCAGCCGAACTGGTTTCAAAACTACCTTCACTAAGAAACAGCAAATTTAGATTACTGAAGGAATTAAATGTTAAAAATCTTGGATCGAATGAAATCGTAAATTGCATTGCATTAATATCTACAAAATCTTCTACGCAAAAACTTACACATTGCGAACCTCCTTGTACATCTGTAAAAGAACCGATATTAAACGTTACAGCTCCATCGTTTTCCGTAAAGCTAATTTCCATAGCTGCACCACAACTTTTCTCATCTTCCACATAAATTACATAATCTCCTTCTTCTGGCACGGTAAAATTGATCACATCATTATGAGTAAATCCCGATCCTAAGATGGTTCCCCTCACTCCAATATCGCCCACTTTATATATTCCGAGGTCGCTGTAGTTTGTGCCATCCCATTCAGCTACACCACCACTTACTTGAAAACTTCCAGCTAGAGGATTCCCTCCTACATCAGTTTGTTTATTTGAAATTTCTACTGCATTCAAGTAGATTACCTGAAATGCTTGATCTGGCCTAACGTTCACTTCACTACTCGAATTCTCTACAACAGTATTTCCTGCAAAATCATCAAAAGTAATCGGCGCAAACCACATTTCTTCTGGATCACCTCCATTAAAGAAATCTTGAACTTGTCCTTCATTGAAAAATAAAGCCTCTCCATCAACCTGATCTCTATAAGAGTAGAAACCATTTGCCACTAAGGGTGGTGGATTATCTTCTAGACCATTATCAGCAATTACATTCGAAATCGACGGGCCTGTAATACCAGGATTAGGCTGAGATTTATAAAATGCATATCCTATTCCAGGGATAGTAAGTGGATCAGGATCAGCACAAGCTGCTACACTATTTTGGTTTTCGATGGTAAATTGATCTTGATAGCAAAGATAAATTGGCCCTGGAAAAACAGTAGAATTACTCTGACCATCAAAGTTAATTAGATTAAGATCTCCTGCATCTTCTGGACATCTTGTTGTCGAGATAGTTTTCTCGCCTAGTTCAAAATACACCTCCTCAATATTTTGGGCATTTCCCATCCCCAAAAACATTGAAAAAAGGATAACCCCGAAAATTCCTCTTAAACTCATCTATGATTTTTACGTTTCCAAAATCCTGTAACTGCGCAAAGATACATAAAGGATTTCTTTAATATGTTCTGATCTTGTTTTATTCCCGCATAAAAAACGATCTACTGTCTTCAATATTGCTAAAACGTCATCCTTTATTGCACCTTTTGTTTTGACGCCGCAAATATGAAAAATGCTGCTTGATTTCCATATATGAATCTGCGACTTTGTCAGCCAGGATATATATTAACATTAATATTGTATAATGAATTTTATCAGAAGCCTTATGAATTAATAGCTCAGAGCTAATAATTCTTAAAAGACTAGCTAAACTTATTCACTATTTGCGGTACATAAACAAAAAAAAGATCATCCCCGCTTAAAAGGATGATCTGGAATAAATTTTAAAAATTAGTGTGTGAGCACCACTTTTGGTGCTGAAATTTATTTTACGAGCCCTTCCAGGCTGAAGTCTTCTTTTAAAATGTTTTTGAATCCGGTCGCTTCTTCCTTTGTCTCGAACGCTCCCATCATTACTTTATAAACTACTTTTCCATCCGCATAATCATTGAGTACAATCACTGGTTCTAAAAATTTGCTTTTTAACGCATTAACCATGTCATAAGTATTTTCGAATTCTTTAAAAACACCTAATTGGATTCTAAATTTTTGATTTGCTGGTTTCGTTGTATTAACAGACGGCTTAGCAACTTTTTGCTTCGTGTACGATTTATAAGAATCACTGATCGTTGTTTTCGGTGAACTGTTAATCGAATGCTTTACTTGAATTTTATTTTCATCCTTATTATGAAAGGTTAAAAGCTTAGCCATATTTCTAGAAGAAAGCGTCTCTTCTACCCTTGCTACTAGTTCTCCGCTCGAATTAAAAATCAATATAGTAGGAAGAACACTAACCTGAAATCTTTCTTTTATACTATAACCATCTAGATCATCTATGTCAATTTTTAATGACACATAATTCTCAGTTAACAAGCCTACAACTTCCGTATCATTAAAAGTTGTTTCCTCCATCCACTTACAAGGCGTACACCAAGTGGCATAAAAATCAACAAAAAACAGTTTTCCTTCATCGCCTGCCTTCATCTTAGCTGATTCAAAATCTCCATCAAAAAAATGAATGGAATTGGGATTGTTTTCAGCATTAGCAGAATAAAGAAACAACAGACATAACATCATGGTTATCATTCTCATAATTCATCATTTTTTGGGTAGCTAATACATTACGTAATTCTGCAACTTATTATCTACTGGTTTCTAACAATTTAGATTATGCAAAAAGGATACCAATTCGAAAATTCGCAGTAATTTAATATGATTTTTAATTCATTTTTCAATTTATTATATACATATTACATTGTATATTAATGCTATATAGTTAATTATTATTCGTCATGCGAAATGTGAAGAAAAACCATTATTCATTTAATTTTAGAATATTGTTAACATTTTTCATAGTTTCGCACCTCAAATTGAATTTCAATTATGGGTAAAACCACAGCGGCAATAACTGGTGTCCACGGATACGTTCCTGAATACGTCCTTACTAACAAGGAGTTAGAACAGATGGTAGAGACTAGTGATGAATGGATAACTTCCAGAACAGGAATAAAAGAACGTCGAATTTTAAAAGGAGAAGGCTTGGCTGCTTCTGATATGGGCGTTAGTATGGTTCAAGGTTTGTTAGAAAAAACAAATACGAATCCAGATGATATAGAAATGGTTATATGTGCTACTGTAACAGGTGACATGAGATTTCCAGATACAGCTAATATTATCTGTGATAAGGTAGGAATCAAAAATGCTTTTGGTTATGATATAAATGCTGCTTGTTCAGGATTTTTATTTGCCCTTACTACTGGTGCTCAATTCATAGAAAGTGGCCGACTAAAGAAAGTTATCGTTATCGGTCTAGATGTAATGTCTTCTATCGTAGATTATACGGATCGGACTACTTGCGTTATTTTCGGAGATGGTGGAGGAGCTGTGCTTCTTGAACCGAATGAAGAAGGTTATGGATTAGTTGATTCTGTTTTTAGAGGAGATGGTGCAGGTAGAAACTATCTTAATATGGCAGGCGGTGGTTCATTACACCCGGCTTCAGAAGAAACGGTTAAGAAAGGTATGCATTATATATTCCAAGAAGGTCGGCCTGTTTTCAAGGCCGCAGTAAAAGGAATGACAGAGACGGTACAGCAGATTTTTGATAGAAACAATATAACGAAAGATGAGATAGACTGGTTAGTTCCGCATCAAGCTAATATGCGTATTATTAATTCAGTCGCAGCTTTTGCAGATTTCCCAATCGAGCGTGTTATGATAAACATAGAGAAATACGGAAACACAACTGCAGGAACCCTCCCACTTTGTCTTTGGGATTATGAAGACAAGCTTAAGAAAGGAGATAATTTAATATTAACTGCTTTCGGAGGTGGATTTACTTGGGGCTCCACCCTACTAAAGTGGGCATATTAACTTATATTAGATTAAATTTTAAAAATTTATAATGGCAAGTACTTCAGATATAAGGAATGGTTTATGTATAAAATACAGCCATGATATTTTTTCAGTAGTTGAATTTCAACATGTTAAACCTGGAAAAGGAAATGCATTCGTAAGAACAAAACTTAAAAGTCTAACATCTGGTAAAGTTTTAGATAATACATTCCCTGCTGGACACAAGATTGAAGTGGTAAGAGTAGAAAGAAGAAATTTCCAATACCTATATAAAGATGATATGGGTTTGCATTTTATGGATCAAGAAAATTTTGAACAAATTAGACTTCAAGAAGAACTTGTTCCTGCTATAGGCTTACTTAAAGAGGGAGCAATAGTAGAAGTTTTATTCAATACTGAAGATGATTCTCCACTTACGATGGATATGCCACAATATCTTGTATTAGAAGTAACTTACACAGAACCTGGATTAAAAGGAGACACCGCAACGAATGCGATGAAACCTGCAACTGTAGAAACTGGAGCTGAAATAAGAGTTCCATTATTTATCAACGAAGGAGACAAAATCAAAATCGATACTGCCTCCGCGTCTTATGTAGAAAGAGCAAAACAATAAAAATGAATTACAAAGAAATCGTAGATTTAATAAAGTTGGTCAATAAAACAGACTTGACTGAGGTTAAAATTCAAGATGGAGAATTCAAATTAGATATCAGGACAAAAAATTATTCTGCTGCTTCGAAGAACACTATGAATATTCCGCAGCCTGTTTACCAACAAGCGCCTATTCAAGCGCTACCTGCAGAACAGCCAGCAAGTCCTGTTATTCCTGATTTAAAGCCAACCGAAAGTAAGCCAGCAAGTGATGCTAACTTATTAGAAGTTAGATCTCCTATTGTAGGAACATTTTACAGATCAGCTTCACCTGATAAACCACCTTACATTAAGGTAGGTGATTCAATAGAAGTGGGTTCGGTAGTCTGTATCGTTGAAGCAATGAAATTGTTTAATGAAATAGAATCCGAAGTAGCAGGTAAAATTGTTAAAGTTGTAGTTGAAGATGCAAGTCCTGTAGAATACGATCAGGTGCTGTTTTTAGTTGATCCTAGTTAATTAACATATAATTTATGTTCAATAAAATTCTCATTGCAAATAGAGGAGAAATTGCATTACGAATTATTCGTACATGTAAAGAAATGGATATTCTTACAGTCGCTGTATACTCTACAGCTGATAAGGATAGTTTGCACGTGCGGTTTGCTGATGAAGCTGTATGTATAGGACCTCCCTCTTCCACAGAATCATATCTAAGTATTCCTAGAATTATGGCTGCTGTGGAAATTACTAATGCCGATGCTGTACATCCAGGATATGGATTCTTAGCAGAAAACGCAGATTTCGCTGAAGTTTGCCAGCAATATGGTATTAAATTTATCGGACCTACACCGGACATGATTCGGAAAATGGGTGATAAAGTAACAGCTAAAGAAACCATGATTAAAGCAGGTGTACCTGTGGTTCCTGGTTCTGATGGTCTCGTAAAAGATGTTGCACACGGCCAGAAAATTGCAGCCGATATAGGATATCCAGTTATCATCAAAGCTACAGCTGGTGGTGGTGGTAAAGGAATGAGAATTGTCAAGTCAAAGGACAAATTCGAGGAAATGTGGGATAGCGCTAGAAGAGAAGCAAAGTCTTCCTTCGGTAATGACGGTATCTATGTAGAAAAATTTATAGAAGAACCTAGACACATTGAGTTCCAGATTATTGGAGACCAATTCGGTAAAGTGATTCACCTTTCTGAAAGAGACTGTACGATACAACGTCGACACCAGAAATTGATAGAAGAATGTCCTTCTCCGTTTATGACTCCTGAATTAAGAGAAGAAATGGGGATTGCTTCCATAAAAGCAGGCTCATGTATCAATTATGAAGGTGTAGGAACAGTCGAGTTTCTAGTGGACAAGCATCGTAAATTCTACTTCATGGAAATGAATACTAGAATTCAAGTAGAGCATCCAGTGACGGAGGAAGTGATAGACCACGATTTAATAAAAGAACAAATTAAAGTAGCCGCTGGAGAACCTCTTTCTGGTGAAAATCACATTCCGCAATTACATGCAATAGAATGTAGAATCAATGCAGAAGATCCGTTTAATGATTTCAGACCTAGTCCTGGAAAAATTCAATCTTTCCACTCTGCTAAAGGTCATGGTGTTCGAGTAGATACACATGTATATGCAGGTTATACTGTTCCACCATATTATGACTCTATGATAGCGAAGCTCATCTGTAAAGCTCAGACAAGAGAAGAGTGTATTACAAAGATGAGAAGAGCGCTGAATGAATTTATAATCGAAGGAATTAAAACGACCATACCTTTCCATAAGCAATTAATGGAAAATAAAAAATTTATTGAAGGAGACTTTAATACATCTTTTATGGATACATTCGAAATAAAAGAGGAATAACAATTAAAATATGAAGGGGATCAGGGATCTGTTCGGATACTTTAAGAACTATATGTCCTATGTCCTAGCGGCAATTGGGTCGAATATTTTGATGGCGATCTTTACCGTTTTCTCTATCCCTTTGATTATTCCTTTTTTTCAAATCCTGTTTCAGAAAACACCGGAAATCCCTGTGAAACCTGATAACATCACGGATGTTATCGGTCACTTAAATTATTACTTTTCAGACTTAATCTTATCATTAGATAAAAAAGAGGCCTTGCTTTATGTCTGTGCCTTTATTGCAATCGTATTCTTTTTTAAGAACCTGTTTCGATATTTAGCTTTATTCTTTCTTGCTCCTGCCCGAAACGGGATTATCAGAGACCTAAGAAACCAAATCATGGCAAAATATATGGACTTGCCACTTTCTTTCTACTCAGACGAAAGGAGAGGTGATCTTCTTTCAAGAATCAGTGCAGATGTTCAAGAAGTGGAAGCAAGTGTTCTGAATGTGATAGAAGCCATCTTCAAGGCACCTCTTATCATCGCAGGGAGTCTCATCTTCATGATCTACATCAGTCCACAGTTGACCTTATTTGTTTTTGTTCTACTTATCGTTACCGTCTTTATCATCGGTGGTGTTTCGAAAACACTTAAGAAACAATCTCATGCAGCTCAAAAATCATTGGGCGACATCATCAGTATTGCAGAGGAAAGTATTTCTAGCATGCGAATCATTAAAGGATTCAATGCGGAAGAAACCCAGAAGAAAAAATTTGATGTTGTAAATAATCAATACAGACATCGATTAACAAGAATTTTCTGGAGACGTGATCTTTCATCACCTCTTTCTGAATTCCTCGGTATCGTAGTAGTGACCATTCTACTATATTATGGCTCTACCTTGGTCTTTGATAACAAACTAGAACCAGAAACATTTTTCGCTTTTATATTTGCTTTTTATCAAGTAATCGAGCCCTCTAAGCTTTTTTCAAGTGCCTATTATAACATCCAGAAAGGTATGGCAGCATTAGAAAGAATCCAAGTTATATTGACCAATGAAAATGAGATTAAGAAAGACTCTGGTAGCCAGCTCAAAGAAACATTTGACAATACCCTAGAAATAAAAAATCTATCTTTTAAATTTCCAAATTCAGATATAGCAGTACTAGACGACGTAACATTGACCATTAAAAAAGGTGAGCACTTAGCACTCGTAGGAAGCTCTGGATCGGGAAAGACAACGCTTGTCAATTTACTTCCTAGATTTTATAATATTACTAATGGTGAAATACTGATAGACGGGCAGAGTATTAAAGAATTTGACATTAAAAGTCTGAGAAATTTATTTGGAATTGTTTCTCAAGAACCGATTCTTTTCCACGATACCATTAAAAACAATATTTCATTTGGGATGTCTGATAAATCAGATGAAGAGATTATCGAAGCCGCAAAAATTGCCAATGCTCATACATTTATACAGGGATTAGATGATGGTTATGATACGGTAGTCGGTGATAAAGGCTCCAAGCTAAGTGGTGGCCAAAGACAGAGAATTACCATCGCTCGAGCTATTCTAAAAGATCCAGCGATTCTAATTTTAGATGAAGCAACATCAGCGCTAGATGCTGAATCTGAGAACTTAGTGAAGGAAGCATTAGAAAAAGCAATGTTAAATAGAACCGTCATCACAATTGCTCATAAATTTTCCACCATTCAGAACGCTGATAAGATCATAGTCATGAAACATGGGAAAATAATTCAAGAAGGGAAGCATGAAGACTTGATGAAATTAGGAGGAGAATATTTAACAAACCTTGAGTTACAAAGAATATAATTTCAAATTTTTCTAAGTTAATGTCAAGTTAAAAAAATAAAAAATTTAATTACTCAGTTCTTAGAAGGCTATTACTTTTGTAGTTTCGTGATTCCAATGAAGAAATGTAGAATATTCCTGTTTATTTTTCTCTTACCATTTGCCCTAAAAGCACAGGTAAGTTTGGACGAAGCGAACCTGCCAGTCTTAGACGATATATTCAAAACCTTCATCGATGATATGCCTTCTGTTAATTTGAAAAAGCAAGGGCAAGATCAAAATTGGGATTTCTCTTCTTTATCCTCGGGACTTGCTTATCAAAAAATCTTGCAGTCTAAGGATGTTGATATGCTTCCTACGAATTTCGAATACGATTTTCTTATCAAGGAAAACAGTAATACCATTCGCTTTTATAAAAGGACTGGGAAAAGGATATATGAAATTGGTATGCAACGACCTCATCCTCTTAATTCAGCATATAATGTAATTTCTAAGTACGATGCTCCGAAATTAATTACATATGCACCATTACGCTATAAGGATGACTTAACCAATAGATCCACCATCTACTTCACCTTGCCAGGTACTGAGATACCGCAAATTGTAAACAAGCGACTTCCCGTAACAGCTGATTCGATTCGTATTAAAATACAAGAAGTAGCAGACTTTAGGGTAGATGCATGGGGGACCTTAACCTTATACTATGATCGTTTCGAGGTTCTAAGACAAGAAGTATCCACTAGAATAACTAAAACACTAGAAATTCACAGTGCGGGGAAATGGTCGAAAATTAATAACAACATCTTAGATCCGGCGGGTGATTTGCTCGGAACTTCGTCAGAAAAATTCTATTTATTCTTATCCGATGAAGCAAAAAATCCCATTGCTAAAATCATTATAAATGAAGCTGGCGACCCTGTTATTGCCGAAATTACAGCACCGGAAGAATTAAATAAAATAGTGAGTAATGATTTAACTAGTCAAGAAATAGTCTTATCTCCGAATCCGACCTATGGAGAAGTCAAGCTAGAATTGATGAATCTGGATTATGGGGAATACGACTTTGTGATTTCTAATGTAATTGGAAAAAAAGAATGGGGTGAGAAAATAGTTATTGATCGAAAGCTGAACAGCTTCAAGTACAATTTTTCTTTTCTAGGTAAGGGCACTTATTTCTGGGCTTTGCTAGATGCTAAGGGTCAACGAATTATCACTAAAAGACTTGTTATAATAACTCCATAAATTTCAAGAAGCGCGTCCATTATTCAAAATTTTAGGCGCAACCTGTAACAATTGATGCAACCTCTTCGTCTTCTTGGTGTCCTTAATATAAAAATATTCATGATGAAAAAAATTACACTAATTCTTTCCATAGTCCTATTGGGACTAAGTATTAATGCACAAAAAGATGAAACTATTTTTGGTCAAAGTGGAATTCGCTTTACAGGAATCTGGGGTGGATCTACGACATCTATTAATGGATTTCAAGATGACTTTGATTTCATCGGTGGCGGATTTTTCGCATTTGAATTTAACAAAAGTTTACTCCTCGGATGGGATAACTACGAAATGAGAAGTACGTTAAATGACGGTGGTAAATTTTCACTTACAACACATAATTTCTTAGTAGGATATACACCTTATTCTTATAAATCATTTCATCCTTACTTCTATACATCTGTAGGAAATGGTATCGCCGATGTTAAATCTGAGGGAAGGGATCGGATCTTGAGTGTTCAGCCATCTATAGGTCTTGAACTCAATGTTTTCAGATGGTTAAGAATAAGTCTCGACGGAGGTTACCGCTTTATTAGTGGATCTGATTTTACAAGTGTTAGTGATCAGATGCTATCAAGTCCTTTCGTCGGTGTAAGAGCAAAGTTTGGGTGGTCTTGGGGTAGATAAATGATGAGCGGAATAACAAAAGTAACCATAGGAGGTCGAGCAATACTAGTTAAAAGAGAAGATCTTCTTCATCCTTACGTTTCAGGAAACAAGTTCCGTAAACTCAAGTACAACATACTCCAGGCCTTAGATCTAGGTGCTTCTGAAATCATTAGTTTTGGGGGTGCCTTTTCTAATCATATACACGCATTAAGTTACGCTTGCAAGTTTTACAATATCCCTCTTGTTCTTTTCATTCGAGGCGAAGAAATCGATAATCCAACGCTCCGGTTTGTCAAGCATAATGGTGCAGAGCTTATTTTTGTCGATCGTACTAGCTATAGGGAAATAAAAACGACAATTGCTTTTGCGGAGTATCCTAATGCTTATGTAATTCCTGAAGGAGGTAGTAATAAATTAGCACTTGAAGGCATTAAAGAGATGATGTCAGAAATTAAGGAGACGAATATACATTATTGCGTCCCTTATGGATCTGGAGCAACAAGCATTGGTATGATGGCAGCAATGCAAGATACAGATCACTTACATGTCTTTTCCGCTTTGAAAATGAAAGATTTTGCCGCTGATTTTAAGGAACGGAGTATTAGCCTCGACGTACCGATCAGAAATGTTACTTTTCATGATCAATATCATTTCGGAGGGTTTGCAAAACACCGTCCGGAACTAATTCAATTTATCAATCAATTTGAAATTCCTCTAGATCCACTATATACAGGAAAAATGATGTTTGGGATAGCAGATTTGATTGAGTCAAATTATTTTGCACCAGAAGATAAGATCATTGCTATTCACACTGGAGGACTACAAGGCATAGCTGGTTTTAATGCTCGTTTCGGTAACTTAATCAATCCTCAGCATTCTCAATAAATGCTTCGATTACACGAGGAAAATAAAAATGTTCTAATTCTAATACTTTCGATGCAATTACACTGGGCTCATCGGTAGGCTCTAATTCTTTACTTGCTTGGAAGAGAATTTTGCCATCATCATAGACTTCATTAACGAGATGTATGGTAATACCTGATTCTAAATCTTTATTCTTGTATACTGCTTCATGAACATGTCTTCCATACATACCTTTGCCGCCATATTTAGGAAGCAATGAAGGGTGTATATTGATAATTCTTTCAGGATAAGCCTGAATTAGGTAAGATGGAATCTTCCATAAGAAACCAGCAAGAACTAACACTTCAATATTTAGGGACTTCAGTTTCTGGAGAACAATATCTTCTGAGTTAAACTGGGATTTATTAAAGACAAATTTTTCAATATGGTATTCATCTGCGAGCAAAAGTACACCAGCATCCTTTTTATTGCTCAATATCAATTTGACACTAATCTCTTCATGCCCCTTCAGATATTCTAAAATAGCCTGAGCGTTCGAGCCTCTCCCACTCGCAAAAATGGCAATATTAGTCATTTATCTTCCTCTAAGTTGATTGTAAAGATTTGTTTGAGATGGATCTATTTCCGTTAGAATATCATACAGCTGATTGATTTGTCGACTGTCTGACTGCTTGAATATTTCCACTATTTCATTACGCTTACCATCCATAAACATTTGAACTGCGATAGAGTTAGGAGCAGCTGCATTCACCGCTTGGACATCTTTTAATGCTGATACCATCGCCGCTTTAGCTTTTCCTATATCATTGGCCGATTCGTCTAATCCTAAGCGGTGATAATAGTAATATGCGTCCCGTAATTTTCTTGTTCTAGGATTTAACATCGTTTCTATCATATCTGCTCTACTGTTATCAACTGAAACGCTCCATCCATTATCAGAGCTAGCGCCAGCAGGAATAACTTGAACAATGTTCTGTGCTATCTGAAAATACTTTTGCCCTCCTTGAGGTGAAAAAGTATCATAATCTACACCTAGAATGTAGTGTATATAGTAAAGCAATACAGACGATAGGTTATCCTTATAACTATTAATATTATTTTCTAAAGGTTGAGATTCTACATAAGAGAATGGAATTCCACCATCGTAGTAGTTAATTACTTGAGACGAATAATCACTATTATAAACAGGTCTGATTGATTGTATTAAAATATCAGCAACAAAGGAAGTTGGTGAAGGATCTTCCACAATCGTTATTTGGATGTTTCCTTTAATTCTTTCATCCCTTTCGAATTCATCATCCGTCCATTTATTATTATTAAAAAACTCTTCAATGGCACGCTCTAGTCCGTTAAACACTTTAGGATCTACTTGTTTCAATGTAGGACTGACAGTAACCTTAACATTGAAATCCAGCTCTTGCGATTGCAATGCAAGTGAAGTACACATTAATAATATAAATAAAAGATTTCTTATCATTTTCATTTGTTCTCTTCTTAAAACAACTCAACCACCTGATCTATTATATCCTTTGCTACTTTTTTCTTGCTTTTCAATTCAAATTTAATAATTGGTCGATTTGCGAAAATGAATTGGACTTTATTGGTATCGTGAGAAAAACCGGCTCCCTTATCTTCTAGCGTATTCAGAACTATAAAATCGAAGTTCTTCCTTTCTAGTTTACCTTTTGCATTTTCTATAGCATTATTCGTTTCTAGGGCAAATCCAATTAGTAATTGATTCTTCTTTTTATGCCTTCCCAGATGAGCTGCAATGTCTGTGGTTCTTTTCAAAGCGATACTCAGATCACCATCTTTCTTTTTAATCTTTACATCAGATTTATTAAGAGGCGTATAGTCTGCAACAGCTGCAGCTAAGATTGCCGCATCACAGTTGTTATAATGCTCCACACAAGCCTCATACATCTGAGCTGCCGATCTAACTTTAATCAACTTAATACCTGCATGAGAAGATTTAAAACTTCCTGGACCTTGCACTAAGATCACTTCCGCGCCTCTTCTTGCAGCATGTTCAGCAATCTCGACGCCCATTTTGCCACTTGAATTATTCCCTATGAATCGTACAGGATCTAAATCTTCATACGTAGGTCCTGCAGTAACTAATATTCGTTTCCCAGCTAAATCAGATTTGATATTGAAATTTTGCTCTACAAATTCTACGATTTGGTCTGGTTCAGCCATTCTCCCCTCTCCTACTAATCCTGAAGCTAATTCACCAAATTCAACTGGTATTAGTAGATTACCATATTCCTTTAGCAGGTCAATGTTTCTTATCGTTGATGGATGTTTCCACATGTCCAAATCCATTGCTGGAGCGATGCAAACAGGACATTTAGCCGACAAGTAAGTTGCGAGGAGCATGTTATCAGCAGCGCCATTGGCCATTTTTGATAAGGTATTCGCAGTAGTAGGAGCAATAATCATTGCGTCTGCCCAAAGTCCTAATTCTACATGATTATTCCATGTATCAGAATCAAAGAGATTGCTATGAACGGTATTTTTCGAAAGAGTGGAAAGTGTAAGAGGGGATATAAAAGCTTTGGCAGCTTCCGTCATGATTATCTTGACATCATGACCATTTTTAACTAATAAACGAGTTAGTATCGCAGCTTTATAGGCTGCAATACTTCCTGTAATTCCTAGAATGATATTCATTCATTATTATTTCGATCTCTATTTTTGTATTCTACTTTTAACTGGCCATTAAGGTATTCGCTTGTCGCAATAACAGCTGGATTAGGTAGTCTTTCGTAAAATTTAGAGATTTCTATTTGTTCTTTGTTCTCATGAACTTCTTCAATTGCATCAGTAGTTACAGCAAATTCTTCTAATTTACCGTGTAACTCTTCTTTTAGTTCTACTGCTAATTGATTAGCTCTTTTAGCGATTATTTCTAATGTTTCATAAACGTTGTGCGTTTTTGAAACAAACTCCTCCATATCTTTTCCTTCTAGGTTAGGATCTATTCCTTGAACTTGAGTCTTTAAGTCATTCATACTGATAAAGATTTTATCTGTTTGTTAGCATTTTCAATATCACTTTTCAACTCCTTAAGGAATTTACTTCTTGGATACCTTTTCTTAAACTGATTATAGTACTTTAAAGTTTCTTCGAAACGTTCTTTTTTCTTGTCGAAAATACTATTAGCAGCCAATAAATATGCCGATTTAATTATATAATAATTTACTTCTTGGTAATTTTCTGTATCTGGGTAATCAAGCAACACGTTTTTAAAAGAAGTAATTGCTGATTGATATTCTTTAATCTTAAAATACAATTTGCCTTCTTCGAAAGCTTTCACCTCTAGCTTAGCTCGTAACTCCTCGATCATATCATTACTCTTATCTACTTTGTCACTCGTTGGGAAATTATTAACGAACAATTGCAAATCAGCAATAGCTTTTTTAGTATAAGTCTGATCTAATCGATAAGATGGTGATAACAAGTAATTCGAATAAGCGGACATGAATGAAGCTTCTTCTTTTCTAGAGCTGTTCCCGAAGGTCTTAGCATAACTATCAAAGTAATGAGAAGCTAGGATGTAATCACCTAATTCATAATGAGTATAGGCATAGTTATAAAATATGTCATCTGCTTCTTTCTTACCACGGTAAAAAGGAATGATGATATCATAAAGCGATTGCGCTTTAAGATAATTTTCTTGCTTATACTGTTTCGTTGCTTCAGTAAGTATTTTAGTCGGATCATTACTTGTACGAATTTTTTCAAATTCCGTCTTACAAGATGAAAAGAAAATCAAAATAGCTATTAAAGCCGAAAAGAATTTAATGGATCTACTCATGCGGGCACAAAATTACACTTTTTTTAATAACGAACCAAGTTTAATAATGTGATATAGTCCGAATAGAACTTAAAGTACATCTTAACACTAACAAATCAATAAACTTAGTATAAGTAAAACGATGTCAGATGATTAACTAATCATCCAGATAAATAAATTAAAATAAAAAAAATGACCTATTCCCAGTCGATCATATTTGAATTAGTGAAAAGGGTATCTCTGACTGGACTCGAATCTGTTAAAACCTCTGACACATCCATTATAAAAGTGCTTGATTGTCCTATACCATCACTTTGGTTATTATTAAAAACGATGTTTGCACCATTGTTTGAAAATCTTGGATTATAATCTGCCGTTCCTCCAGCTTTTCTATCAGAAATATCTAATAAGATTTCATCATCTAGATCGTAATAGTATATTCTTTTATTGAGTGGTATACCATCTGTAGAGAAAGATGATAACTCATTATAAGTAAAAACAATTTGTCTTCCAGAGGGAGAAAACTGAGCATGAGACAACTGACCATTCAAAGAATCTAATATTTCAACTTGTTCATTAAGTGCAATATCATATAAATATAATTTAGAATCATTTCCGGAAGGGCGCTCAGTCGTTACAACAAGTTTGCCTCCATCTATCGAACTATAGTCTACTGAAGAGATGATATCTCCAAAGGCTTGGAATCCATATTCCAATAATCCAGTCCCATTTCTAGTAATACTAAAGATTCTATCAAAATCCATGTATATAAGTCTTTCACCATTTTCAGACCATGTAAAAGGTGTTTCTAAAATGTCTTTAGTTCTTAACGGCCTTGTAGATGTAACCTGATTTACATTGTCTCCATTTCTATCCATCATAAGTATATGGACATCTCCTTCTAGCAATGATAAATAAGCTATTTTATCTCTCTGTGGTGAAAATGTTGGTCGCCAATGATTATTCGCATTATAAGTAATTTGAACATACTCTCCTGCTGGAGATCCTACAAAAACCTGGTCTATACCATTAACCTTTCTGACAAAAGTATATCTAAAAATATCGCTTGGAAACTCTTTGGTTTTAAAATTCCATGTAGGACCTAAAGTTTTCAAACCGTCCGAATCCGTAACTTCTACTTGCCAAAAATAAGTCGAATTAAAAGATAAATCTCTTACAACTACAGACGTATCAAGACTTTCAGCAATAATTTTTTCTGGAGTAATATTATCAGGTCTGAAAAACAATACTGTATAAAGAAGAGAGTCATTATCATCTGAACTAGACCATCGAAGATTTATTTCTAAATCCTGTTGCTCCGAATTTTGGCTTGGAAATGGGTTAAATGGTGCTTCAGGAGGAGAAAGTACAACCGAGTCTCTTTCCATTAATATTAGAATCTTATTATTATCAAGGTCTTCGATATTAAAACTTGTCAATGTTGATTGGTAGCCATCTACAACAACTTTAATTGAATAAATACTAGATGTCAAACTATCAAGAACAAATCTTCCGAATTCATCACTAATTCTAAGCTCAGTTACAGGATTCGTAGAAATTTTTGCATTTGGAATTGGTTCAAGGGTTTCTTCATCTGCAACTTCACCTGTTACATTGTTATAGACATCAAGATTACCAAAATCTTCACGACAAGATGTATACAACAATACGATAGTAAAAAACATAAAAAAATACTTCCTCATTCCTTAATAATCTTTTTACGATTAAACTGATGCTTAAATCCTATTCCAAATTGATAATAATAATCAATATATCTTCCACTTTCTAAGCCGTCAAAATCATCTCTTAAGAATTGATTATAATCCAAAGATAAATTAATAGCAGAATTTTTATTGATATAAAGATCAATTCCCAATCCAGCTTTAACTTTAGGATTACTGTTCGAGAAATCTTCTGTGAATGCTGAACCAAGCCCTATTTTCAAATAAGGGTTTCTAACAGCATTTTGAAGGAACTTATATCGAAGATCTACAGAAAACGGATTAATTCTTTTATCTACATATTCCACAGTAGACAACCTTCCGATTCCGATCATACTACTTAGACCCCAATTTTTATTTAATTCATAATGTGCTGCAATATTACCTCCAAGATTTAATCTAGCATATGGAAAATCACCTTGATAGTATGTGCCAAATAAGTTAGAAGACACGGAAAACTTATTAACCTTATCTAATGTTTTCACACCTAAATAATTTTCTAAGTCACCTTCTGTAATTTCCCTATCGTATTCCTCCATCATCATAATAGCTTCTTCTTTGTAACTTGCGTCTACATTCCACAAACCTGATTTTATTCCTTCTAATATTAAAGAATATACAGCTTTCTGAAGTGCTTCGGTTACAGCAATATCTGAAGGCTCATTAAATGTTATGCCTGTTTCTGCTTCTAATAACCTAGAAAATTTCACATATCTGAATACTCCTCCGTCTATAGATTGCGAAAGAATTGTTTTCGAAGTGGTAATATTTTTTAATACCTCACCTGTTTTCGTTGCAATAGCTCTAAGATAGACGGTAACTCTGTCTTGTCGATATGCGGCAGAACCACCGCTTCCAAAATATCGCACACCTATACCTCCTGTTAATATATTCGCATCATAAGAAACGATTCCGCCTTCTAAGATTACACCAGCAAAAAGTAATGGATTTACAAGTAATTTAGATTCACTAGAATTATCATATTGCATTCTAGTTTGTCTAATGATTTTGCGCTCATTGAGCAAATTCCCTATATTCTCTCTTTCTATTACTTTGAACCATCCTGAATCATCTAGTGCCTTTATTAGAATATTTGTGCCGCCTTGGGTAACGGCAGTTGAAAAACTAGAACCTATTTCGGTAGGCTTATATTGACCGGTCTGATCCTTGAACTTATATACCGCTACGACAACAGGATCACTAGGCTTAGGTAGGTCAATTAATGTCTTTTCGAGATTAGTTTTACTTGCAATCCTAGCTTCTGATACTTGAATTGGTTGATTAAGTATTACACCACAAGAAGTCATGGCTAATATCAAAAGCAAAAGACATATATAGGTTATTCTCATTCGCAGAATCTTAAATTAATCGTATGGTACTGTAATTTGGGTCTGACTACCCGTAATAATATCATTTATCGTAACGATAAGACCATTAACTCCAGGAACAATATCTACTACTAAATTCCCTACTTCAAATGTTCCCACCTCGAGTCCATTCTCTCCAAAAATTTCACTACTTCTTAAAAGTTCACGTCTTAATTCACTTAAAAATTGCTGATTGAAATCACCTTCGAAATCAGCCAATAAGTCCTCTAAGTCACTTTCAGGCTCTTCATATGTATTTTGAGCATTAGCCGAATTAAGCAACCAGCTGTAATTTAGATAATTACCGCCAAAAGCTGGATTCTTTGGTGTATACACCAAATCTTGACCAAACATAAGAGAAGTTGTAAATAATACTATTCCTAAAACTGTGATTGCATTTTTTATTTTCATCTTATTAATTTTAAATACCATTCCAATCTCCTCCGATCTCATCATCTCGAGTTTCTTTTTCGCTTAATTTATTTCTTACGGATCCTATCGTAAATGCTAATAATTGAGGTATAAATTCTTCATTGTCTTTTAGAAAACTATCTACGACTAATTCTCCATCCAAGTATACTTTTAACTTTGTTGTCCTAAATCTAAATGGGAGTTCTTCAAATTCGATGGTATAATCAGATAAACCTTTAGGAGAAACCCAGTTCTTTTCAAAAAGCTCAAAAAAACTACGACCTATCGGTGTCCTTGTACGATCTATTTTAAGTCCCCCTAAATCAATTTCTATATCTCTAGGACCGCCTTTGCTGTTAACATTTTTAAAACTATTAGGAAAATCTAATGTAAGTGAATCTTTGCTAATAAGCGAATCCCTTTGATACAAATCCAATCTAATTATAGATTGAGAAAGTACCGAGTATTCTAAAGTAGCGAAATTGAAATTTGATACTGTTTTGGGGGCTACTATTAAGACTTGGTTATAGTCTTTTTGAATAGGTCTAAAGCTTAAATTTTGAGATTGAATATTTACCTTAGCGTTAAAGTTTTTCTTTAAATTACTTGCGTTTTCAATCTTTATATAAAGTAATATTTCTGTGTCGAATTGCTCATAGGCAATTTTAACCCTGAAATCATTTGCAGAAGAAATGACAGAAGTCAATGCAAATACAATAGCTAATGCGATATTCTTAATCATAACGCTAAATTTACTATTTTCAAGGCAGTTTATAAAATTCTACTGTTTAGTTTCAATGATGATTTCCATATCTCTACCATACATTTTGACCTCTAAACCACTATCTGAAATTCCTTGAACATTATGATTTAATCTCAAATTATTACCATTTTGTATCACAATAAAATTACTATCGTCTGCTTTAATGAAATTCTGATCCAGATAGTTATTGTTTCCTATTTGGATATTAGCTACTTTAGTTGAGGAACTAAAATTAGTAGACTCCATATAATTATGTCCTCCCTCTTGTAAAATATCTATACTATTTTCAAGTCCATTTTGAGTAATAAATAATTGATTAAAATCTCCTTTAACGCGAGCATTAGCTTCATTCACTCCTACTTGCTTAAAGCTTATCAGATTATTGCTTCCTTCATTTATAGATAGGCTAACAACCTGCCTTTCGACAAAATTACGTTCTTCGAACAAATCTAAGTTACTTTTAATTTCTCCTTGGTCATTCTGGATAACCACTTGACTATTCGCCATATGAGAAATGAATACTAAAAATAAAAGTAAAAGATATTTCATAAGTTTTTAGATTAAATCAATGGCGAGATATAAATCTCGCCACCGATTTTATTTTATTAAATGTAGAGTTTTTTATACTTCTAACAAGTAATATTGATTTTACTCTTGTGTAACGTTTACAACATTTAAGTTAGACTCATTAGAGATAACAACTGTCGATAAACCAAGGAAATCTTGAGTTATAATCACTTCATTATTACTACTTTCATTTTCAATGGTTACTGAAGAATCATTTCCTCCTAAAGTCAAATAAGAATCAGTTTGTAAAACATCTACATAGTTATCACTTGAATCATCATCAATAGTTACTTCTGATATCTGAGACCATCCATCTTGAAAAACATATACAAAGTTATCTGAACTTTCATCACTTATTGCAACAGTAGATGCATTATCAGTACCATCACTTCCTGTATACCAAGCTGGAGCCTGAACAACAATAACCTCATTGTCGTCTGAACCATCTGTAATTTCAACTGTAGAAGAGTTAAAATCTTCTTGTTGATCAACTTCAACGTAATTTCCATTACTGTCATCTATCAACACTTCAGATTCATTTCCTCCTACAAAAGCTACAGCTAAATCATCTTGATATATTATAACTTCATTATTATCTGCATCATGATCTAATACAACACTTGAAGTATTATCTGAAAATGCCTGAAATACATTTACATAATTTCCATCAGAGCTATTATCTGCTGAAACTGAAGAAAGATTTCCTCCACCGAATCCAAAATCATCTTGTGTTACTATTACAAGATTCTCATCAGAAGCGTCATTAATATAAACTGAAGAAACATGTGTATCACCTGACTGGAAAACACTTACAATATTATCATCAGACTCATCTAAAACGTCTACTGTAGAATTCAAATCAAAATAAGAGAATTGATAAACATCAATAATGTTAGAATTAGACTCATCGTCTATAGTTACAGCAGAAGTAGAAGCTACTTGCGCAGATAACGAAAAGGATAGCATCAATGCTAACGCGAAAAAAAATAGATTTTTCATAAAATTAAAATTTTTAAAAGTTTAAAAAGATTAATTGAATAGATACTAAGGGACACCGTAGAAATGACTTCTGAAACAGAAATTATAGCACACTAAAGAAGGTCGATATGAATCAACTAAGCTATAATACAACATGTGTAAGTAATTGTTTGGAGTTTCTTGTTGGCTTTTATTAGTATTTAGGCAATTAATTGGTTAATTAAGATTATAAATAAACTTGCTCACCTTTTAACTTTAATTTGACAGGATTTTAACTAGATACTATTTTGGTTATGAGGTCAAGCTAAAATTAGACAATGATGCAATTAGTATTTATAATTAAGGTATTTCAAATATAAACAATACAAAACAAAAAGTAAAGTATTTGAGAAAGAAATATATTTAAAATTTAATTATGAAAAAAGCCCAGGCGAAAATACAATCACCTGAGCCCTCTAATATAATTACCTAATTACCTAATTAGATTTTTAATCACATGAGTTATCCCAGACTGTGCTCTAAACAGCAAGCTCAAAAATTCAATTCGAATTTCATCTACTTAATACTCCAATAAAATAAACTAAATGTTGATTTGAAATAAATGCAATATCATCGTTTCTTTTAGATGAATATTCCAAGATAGGAATACGCTATCGCATTAACAATTTGACTTTGATCATTTGGGTTAAGTTTAGGGTTGTTAATAAAAGGTATTAATACCATTAAGATAAAATAATATATATTTAATTTCAAAATATTATTATACTCAAAAAAAAAATTAAATCATATTTATAAAATTATTATATATAATATTTTTATTTACAATACACTACACCTTCATCGTCCATTTATAAAAATATTGCCCCTTCTCCTAATTCCAATTAATCTCCTTTCTTTCTATTAGAACATTTACTATCTTCCCATTTTTCATTCATTGGATAAGAACTTCATTTAGATGAGACAACTGTTTATTGCTTTTTCAATTATTGTGATAATTCTAATCGCTAGCTTAAGCTACTTCATTAGTCCATACTTCCTTCTTCTTTGCATTATTTTCCTCCCACTTATTTTCCTTGGAACTTACGATCTGCTCCAGAAAAAACACGCTTTAATGAGAAATTTCCCGCTCTTGGGAAGAAGCAGATATATTTTTGAATGGTTTAGACCAAAGATTTATCAATATTTTGTTGAACCTGACTACGATGGCAGACCTTTCTCTCGAATTAATAGATCCCTCGTTTACGCCAGAGCGAAAAACGAAACATCTACCACTCCTTTTGGCACTCAAATGAACGTTTATGATGAATCTTACGAATGGATGAATCACTCTATCGCAGCTTTAGACCATCATAAAATAGATCACGATCCTAGAGTATTAATCGGTGGCCCAGACTGCCTGCAACCCTACTCTGCCAGCATATTTAATGTATCTGCAATGAGTTTCGGCTCCCTTTCCAGTAACGCTATCGAAGCTCTTAATGGAGGCGCGGCTATAGGAGGATTTGCACACAACACAGGTGAAGGAGGAATCAGCTCTTATCACAACAAACATAATGGTGATTTAATCTACCAAATCGGAACGGGGTACTTTGGCTGTAGAACCGACGATGGAAATTTCGATCCCCAATTATTTGAAAAACGGGCAGCACAGCCAAATGTCAAAATGATTGAAATCAAACTTTCCCAAGGTGCTAAACCCGGACACGGTGGTATACTTCCCGCTTCAAAAGCAACACCGGAGATTGCTGAAATAAGAAATATTGTTGCCGGAAAGGCAGTTCTTTCTCCGCCGTTCCACAAGGCATTTAATAGTCCTATCGGATTACTTAACTTAGTAAAAGAAATGAGAATTCTTTCTAAAGGTAAGCCTATAGGTTTCAAACTGTGCATAGGGCACAAATCTGAATTTTTAAGTATCTGTAAAGCAATGATCAAAACTGGCATTACACCAGACTTCATTTCTATTGATGGCGGAGAAGGAGGAACAGGTGCAGCTCCAGTAGAGTTTTCGAATTCTGTAGGAATGCCATATAAAGACGGACTTTCATTTGCCTATAACGCTCTAGAAGGTTTTGGGTTAAAAGAAAAGATTAAACTGATTGCTTCTGGAAAAATCGTATCTGGATTTGACATCTATAGATCTTTAGCTTTAGGTGCTGACGCATGTTATAGCGCAAGAGCAATGATGATGGCTGTAGGATGTATCCAAGCACTAGAATGCAATAAGAATACCTGCCCCACTGGCGTTGCCACACAAAATCCTTCACTTACGAAAGGCCTTAACGTCGATGATAAAAAATTTAGAGTTGCTAATTACCATAAAGAAACCATACATAGCTTTATTGAACTTATGGCAGCATCTGGCATTCCAGATCTGGATATGATTAATAGATCTTTCATTTATTCCCGTATTTCACCAGATAAGATAGCTAGATATGATCAACTTTATCCATATATAGAAGAAGGTTGTCTCCTTAATGAAGATACCATACCCAAAAGTTATAAAATCCATATGGATCTTTCTGACCCAGAAATATTCATGAAGCATGCTATGCTACAGAAGCTCCATCTTTAACTGGGCTCTCTTCATTAGATCATATACTTGGACCAGCTGGACTTCGTCAAATACTTCAAAGTAAGGGTGTGTTTTCTTAACTCCTTTACATAATAAGTCTTCTGCAATTGTTAATTGCTTCATAGCCTCCTCTGCCTGCCCTGTATTTAGATATGCTTCTCCCATATACACATAAGCCATTGTACAGTTACTATACTTATTAATCGCTTTCTCGAAATCTATGATTGCATCATCTAGGCATTCATGTCTTAGGTTAGCAATTCCTCTATAAACATAGACATATTCAGATGTTCCGCTCTTTTCATGTTCGATACAGGTATCAAATTCTGAAACGGCCTGATCATACATTCCTAGTTGCTTATAAGCAAGTCCTTTCAGATAATTTACATTCTCTCCCCAAACGTAATTCACCCCTTGAGAAATATCATCATAATAATGCAGATCTTCTAATGCCCTCTCATAATCTCGATAGAAAAAAAGCATCTGCCAACTTGTAAAATATAGTGCACTAAGCGGATCTAGTTGTACCGCTTTATCGATCAATGGAAAGCCTTGAGCAAACCTTCCTGTTCTAGAAAACTTGAACGATTTCTTTCGAAAATATTCTTCTTTTTCGTCATTTAAAGCAATTAGCGTATCTAATTTTTCTTGCCGCAATAAACTACCTTCGAATAACCGATTAACTTCCTTGGCTATCCGGACCTCCATGCTATCTCGCTCCTCACTTGTATACATATAATTAAGGCGATATTCAAGTGGTACTTGATTACAGCTCACTAAGATTAACAAGAAAAGACTAAGGATATATTTCATCTATTTCTCCATCTTTTATTCTAAATATCAGAAACTTAAATGCGTCTACCGTTTCATTCCTTCGTTCCCCAGGTATCCAATCGCCAGCTCCATTAAATATATCAACAATCTGATTTCTAATTTGCGGATTTAATGATCTTTCCCTGAAATCTATATCCATCTCTTCGATTTGAAGACGGCCCACTTTTCCTTCACAATTTATAACAAATTTAAGCTTAACTAAACCATTATTCTTCCCAAATTTTATTGGAGTATACCTTTCATCGAATATTTGCTTTAACCGATACAATCCACCATCAAAACTCGGATACTTAAAATAATACCAATCACTTCTATTGTTTTCATAAAGATAAGGATCGCAAACTTGAAACTCTGGAACACTATACTCCTCGGTACTTTGAGCTATTCTTTTGTAGGTCAATGTTTGAAAAGAACTATTTCGCCAAGTCTCTATTTTTAAGGTATCATTCGAAAAATAATGAATCAATTCAAGTGGGAAATAAGGTGTCTCACATTCTTTGAAATTTCCAAGCCTTTGCAAAAATTTAATGCCATTATTATCTAAAATATCCCAGCAAATTTTTTCTTTGGTTTTTAATCTTTTGTTGAATACGATTAAACCATCCTCTCTGAACTCTAACATTTCATCCCCACTAATCCACTGACCGCCTATCAGTTCCGCCTTCATCTCGATTGAATCTTTAGGAATCATTACTGGTTGAACTTTTTTATAATAAAATGGATAAAATTCTCCCATCGCTAATTCATCGCCAACCATAGCAACAGAATTCAATGGATACTTCCGATAGGGAAAATGAATAGAATCTTTTGCTATTTCTATGGGCTTAAAAGTGTCTCTCCAGCCAACTGAAAAAGCCCTAACACATTTTTCGGAATCAATTTCTAAAAAATGGTTAAAAGGGCGGAAAGCATTAATGTCTAGTTTCACCCCACCACCTAGCCAATAACCTGGTAGTAAATCAGCATCGAATGAAGAATCATCAGATTTACATGAAACAAATAATATGACAAAAATCAAGAGGTATCTCAAAGCATGCTAAACTTAATTTTAAGTTATGAATAATTCTTTACTTCATTAATCTTTAGCAGAATATTAACAAAAGTGAATCTATTAATGTAAATTTCGATATGAATACTCAACTAAAAGACATTAATGGTACTAAAATTAACACCATTGAATGGGAAACGAAAAACCCTAAAGGCGTAATACTTATTGTTCATGGTTATGCAGAACATTGTGCTCGTTATGAGCACGTTGCACATTTTTTTAATCAAAATGGATATACTGTTAGATCGTTTGATTTTTCAGGTCATGGAAAATCTGAAGGTACGAAAGCTTTCATTAGCAATTTTGATATTTACGTAGCTGAGTTAGAAGAACAAGCAAAATCAATGGTCAATGATTATCCTAATATTCCAGGTTTTATACTTGGTCATAGTATGGGAGGTGTAGTCACCGGAATAGCTGCTGCTCGCCACCAATTAAGCGGCATAAATAATATCATTTTTAGCAACCCAGGATTAGATATTGTCTCAAACCAACCAGCAATCTTAGTGAAATTAATCAGAATCCTAGCTCCTATCGTTCCGAAATTAAAAACGACTAAACTCAGTAGTGAATTTATAAGCAGAGATGCTGAGGAAAGAAAGAAATATGACAACGATCCACTAAATTACAGGGAAGGAACGCGACCAGGTTTTGCTAATGAATTTGATAAAGCGGGTCAATGGCTTCGTGAAAACGCCCACCAAATAGATCAAAACGTTTATTTGAATTATTCTTTAAGTGACAAAGTGGTATATCCTAAAGCATCAGAGTACTTTTATGAGCAGATTAGTTCTAAAGACAAATCGAAAACACATTATGAAGGATTGTACCACGAGTTACTGAACGAGCCTGAAAAACAAGAAGTCATGAATAATATGCTAAAGTGGTGCAATGATCACCTAAGCAAATAATTGATAGACTAATAAACTTCCCAAATAAGCTAGCGCACTCATATACACAAATTGTATAATCGGCCACTTCCACGATTTTGTTTCCCTCTTGGTTACAGCTAATGTACTCATGCATTGCATTGCGAAAACATAAAAGATAAGTAAGGATAATGAAGTCGCAAATCCATATATGGGTTTGCCTGTGATCGGATCTACTTCAGAGGCCATCCGCTCTCGAATGGTACTTTCATCATCGGTTCCTCCTATGCTGTAGATTGTTGCCATCGTTCCTACAAATACTTCCCTAGCAGCAAATGAAGTAATTAAAGCAATTCCAATTTTCCAGTCAAATCCTAGTGGCTTAATTACTGGCTCTATAAATTTACCCAGATGTCCAGCATAAGAATTTTCAATTTTCAAAGACGCAAGCAGTTGTTCGGATGCTTCATCATCTAACCCTTTAATCGCACTTATTTCGGTTGCTTGTGTTTCAGCCATTTTCATTTTAGCAGCAGGACCATAAGATGCTAAAAACCACAGAATGATCGAGATCACAAAAATAACCTTCCCTGCTTCGACGATAAAAGCAAGCACTTTCTCTTTGACATTATAAAAAATATTCTTCCAGATAGGCGGTTTGTAGATAGGTAATTCCATCATTAAATAGGAGTTATTATCCTTCTTAAGAATAATATTAAATACCATCGCTGAACCTAATGCAGCAACAATACTTAATAAGTAAAGTCCCATAAAAGCAAGTCCTTGTTGGTTAAATCCCATAAAGCTTCCTGCGGGAACTACAAATCCAATTAACACCGTATAAACTGGAATTCTGGCGGAACAACTTATAAGCGGCGCTACCATGATCGTGATCAGTCTTTCTCGCCAGTTGCTTATGGTTCTAGTAGACATAATCGCAGGAATGGCGCAAGCTCCACTTGAAACTAATGCAACAATACTCCTTCCATTCAACCCAAATTTCTGGAACAACTTATCAAACATAAACACTGCCCTGGACATATATCCTACCTCTTCCAACAGCGATATGAGAAGAAATAAAAACAAAATCTGAGGTATGAAAACCATGATACCACCTAAACCAGCAATAATCCCCTCTGTAAGTAACCTAGTAAACCAGCCATCTGGCAGTAAATCTTTCACTGTATTCTCACCCCATGCAAAGGCATCCTCTATCCAAGTCATCGGATATTCTGACCAACTAAAAATAACCTGAAAGACCAAAAGCATAATTCCAAAGAAAATGATCGGCCCGAATACTCGATGTGTAATGACATTATCTATAGCGTCTGTTACACTCTCACTTTTGGGATTTGCCTTCGCTTCTAATTGCCTAACAAATGGAGTGAACTTGGCAAATCGAGACATCGTCTCATTGATCTGAGACTTAATAGACTCAAAGTGTACACCATCAGTTATATTCTTAATATTGATCCGATCGGCAGCAGAAATATGCTTTAACCAGTGATGGTGGTGAGCAACTAAAAGTACTCTATATTTATTCTCCTCTTTCAGAAAAGGCTGCAATTTCTCGATTACTGCTTTATCACTTTTAGAAAAGCTATAAAACTCGTTGCTTTTTGCTTCAATAGGATTACGCAGTTTCTCTAGTGTAGTGGCCTTTAGTATGTCAATGTTTTTTTCTTCTCTACACGAAATAGGGACAATTTTCACCCCCATTTTCTTTTCTAAATATTCGCTATCATATACTAATCCTTCTTTTTCCGCGATATCTGTCATATTTAGAGCTAGAACCATCGGAATCTGAAGGTCGATAAGCTGAGATGCTAAAAGAAGGTGACGCTCCATATTCATTACATCCAGAACATATATAATTGCATCCGGGAAATTAGGATTATCAGGATTCGTTAATATTTCCGTAACTATACGTTCATCCGAAGAATTCGGATACATACTGTAAGTCCCTGGTAAGTCAATGATATCTACAAAATTATTATTGCCTAGGTCTGTAGAGCCAATTTTCTTATCCACTGTTACACCAGGAAAATTTCCCACCTGCTGTCTCAATCCAGTCAGAATATTAAACAAACTTGATTTCCCACTATTTGGATTCCCTATAAGCGCAACGATTTGCTTTTCCTTCTTCGACATTATTCTTTGATTATGATGGTCGCTGCTTCAGAACTTCGGACAGCTACATTTAGACCATTCAGCTTCAGATAAAAAGCACCCCCAAAAGGAGCTTTTCTGATCATGGTAATTTTTGCATCCGGCAAGATACCCATCGTCAGCAGCTTGCATGATAATGAGTCATTACTAAATCGCACTACCACTGCGGATTCTCCCTTCTTTAAATCTAGAATCGTTCTCACTTTTTATTTAGACTGATTTTAAATAGGCAAATATATGCTTTTTATATGGACTCCTAATAATTTTAAAGCACATCATTTCTGTAAAAATTCAATACTTCTAAGTGATTGTATCTCTTGCAATAAAAGTCCACATTATAACAAGATATTCTTATTAATATATAACCTATGGAATCTTAAAATGTTGAAATTTCCCCAATCTAATCCCTTAATATTCATATGGTATAATTTCAAATGTGTAATTAAACTTAATGGAAGAACCCCTCCTATGCATTTCTTAATATATTTGGATCATAAACAAACAAATAATTGACATGAAAAGATTAAAATTAGCTTTTCTTACCCTATTTACTTCTCTCGCTATTTTCACGAATGCACAGATCACTCAGGTCGTTCGTGGTACAGTCGTAGATCAGGAATCACAATTTCCTTTAATCGGAGTTAATGTGGCTATTCCGACTGCAGATGGCAGTTTCTTGGGAGGAACCAGTGACTTAGATGGTAATTTCAGAATAGAGGGAGTACCTTTAGGAAGAATGTCAATAACCTTCTCCTACCTCGGTTATAATGATGCCCAACTAACGGATATCATCGTGAATTCTGCGAAAGAAGTCATTCTTAATATCAAGATGCAAGAAAAGGTCATGGAGTTAGATGAGGTGGTTGTGTACGCGAAAAGAAGTGGTGAAGTTAGCAATGAGATGGCCACTGTAAGTGCAAGGGAGTTCTCTGTCCAAGAAACGAACCGATATGCCGGTTCTAGAGGAGAGCCAGCAAGAATGGCCTCTAATTTCGCTGGTGTCCAAGGAGCTGATGATTCTCGTAATGATATTATTATTCGAGGGAATTCTCCTCAAGGTGTTCTATGGAGATTAGATGGTTTCAATATTCCTAATCCGAATCACTTTTCGATTCCAGGAACGGGAGGAGGGCCAGTAACCATCTTAAATAATAAATTTCTAGCCAATTCTGATTTCTTTACAGGCGCTTTTCCAGCAGAATACGGAAATGGTATTGCCGGTGTTTTTGATCTAAAAATGAGAAACGGTAATAATGCAAAGCATGAATTTAGCGCGCAATTAGGATTCTTAGGAACGGAATTAATGGCTGAGGGACCGCTAGGAAATTCAGGAGCATCTTACCTTGCTACCTATAGATATTCTACACTCCAATTATTCCAGTTTCTAAATATAAATGTAGGAACCGATGCTGTACCAGCTTACCAAGATGCTGCATTCAGACTTAACTTTCCAATGAAAAAAGGAGGAAACTTTGCAATATTCGGTATCGGAGGCTTAAGTAGAATTGACATTATACTAAGTGAAGACATCGAAGTGGACACCAGTACGCTTATCTTCGGATCTAACGACCGGGACCAATACTTCGGATCAAGAATGGGAATTGTAGGTGCTACATACACTCAACCTATTAATATTAACACTTTTGTAAAAGCTGGAGTTTCCGCTTCCCATTCCTATGTAGATGCTAATCACAAGTACTTCGAAAGAAGTATTGTAGACAATAAATATAGAGTAGATACTTTGTTAGATGTTCTTGACTATACCTTCATAGAAAATAAATATTCAGCATACGTTTATACAAACTGGAAAGTAAACAAGAAGCTTTCCCTTAAAGCTGGAGTCAATACAGATATCTATCAACTCAATTACGACGACCAAGTTAGACTTATTGTTCCTTCTGCAACTGGAGGAGAAACTACTTTTCAAAATTGGCAGACTAGATGGGATGCAAGTGATATCAATACTTTAATCCAACCATATGTCCAAATCAAATACAGATTAAATGAAGATCTAACATTGACCTCAGGCTTAACAAGTACTTATTATAGTATAAATGCACAATCTGTATCTCCAGTCGAACCGAGACTAGGGTTATCTTATCAGATAGATCCTAAACAAAAAATAGGACTAGGACTTGGTGTGCATTCTCAGATTCAATCTAACTATTTATATTACTATGGAAACAGAGTTGATAATAGCGGAAGTCCGGAAACATACAACAAAGATATAGGGCTGACGAAAAGTAATCATTTGGTCTTTTCATATGATCGAAACTTAGCGAAGAATATGCGATTAAAATTCGAGACCTACTATCAGTATTTATATAATATACCGGTAGAAAAAGAAAAATCTTCCTTTTCATTAATCAATTCCGGCTCTGGTTTTTCAAGACTTTTCCCGAACGAACTTTCAAATGTGGGAGACGGCAGAAATTATGGTGTAGAATTGACTGTTGAAAAATTCTTCACGAGTGGGTACTATTTTCTCGTAACTTCTTCGGTTTATAATTCTGAATATAGAGGCAGCAAGCAAGTATGGACTAACACTGCATTCAATGGAAATTATGCGATGAATGGCTTATTTGCTAAAGAATTTAACATTAGTGATAAATCATCTATTAATATAGGAGGGAAAGTAACTCTTGCTGGTGGACGAAGATATGGCAATGTAGATAGAGAAGAATCAGCGAGACAACTTGAAATTATTTATAAAGATGATGATGAATTCAACGAGTTACAATTCAAACCTTATTTCAGAACGGACGCAAAAGTAAATTATAGATACAACACGAAGAAAGTGACCCATGAACTAGCAATTGATTTTGTGAATATCTTTAATACGAAAAATATATTGACATTGACCTATGCACCAGATAATCCGCTTGGACCTATTCGAGAAGAATACCAACTTGGCTTCTTGCCATTGTTTTACTACAGAATAGATTTCTAAGAAAATGGAGGCTGTCATCAAACAAAATTCTATGGATTAACAAAACAACTAACAGATCACAGCCTCCGATAACTTGCTACTAGGTAATAACCCCTATAACAAATACGCAGGTTTCGGTGGCTTTGGTTTTCAAAATTCACTTCTGGAAGATAAATATGTCTCCTTAGTGTAAGATGCTATATGACGTGGTCTTTTAGTTTTTGAAGAAATGGAGAAGCGAAAATGAAGTCGTGTAATAAATCACTTTCTGATTTTAATACTTCTTCCTTACTACCTTGCCATCCGATTTTTCCTTCATTTAGAAGCACTATATTTTCACCGATTTCCATAACCGAGTTCATATCGTGTGTATTAATAACCGTTGTAATATTATTCTCTTTGGTAATGGAGGCAATTAATCCATCTATAACAATAGAAGTTGTAGGATCCAATCCCGAATTCGGTTCATCACAAAAAAGGTACTTTGGTTCCAACACAATGGCTCGTGCAATTCCGACTCTTTTCTGCATTCCACCACTGGTTTCTGATGGATATTTATCATTCACCCCTTCAAGGTTCACTATTTCTAGACAGTAATTTACTCTATCTTTTTTCTCCTTCTCAGTTTTCTTAGTAAACATATCCATCGGGAAACGAATATTTTCTTCTACGGTCATAGAATCAAATAAAGCTGATCCTTGAAACAACATCCCTACATCCATTCGAATTTTTCGAACAGCTTCATGATCTAACTCTGTAAAATTGACATTGTCATACCATATTTTACCGGATGTTGGCGTTAATAGACCGACTAGTAATTTTAGTAAAACGGTCTTTCCTGCACCACTTTTTCCAATAATCAAATTAGTTTTCCCCTTTTCAAAAGTAAAGTCAAGGCCCTTTAAAACCTCAACATCCCCAAATGATTTTCTTATTTGCTCTATTCTTATCATACTGTTAGTACTAAGGCGATCACATAATCTGCAATCAGGATTAATATATTTCCGCTAACCACGGCTTGTGTGCTAGCTTTACCTAATTCGATACTTCCACCTTTTACAAAATATCCTTGATAACAAGATACACTCGTAAGAATGAAAGCGAAAACAATAGATTTCACAAACATTATAAAAACGTTATAACCTTCGAACCAAGAACGCAATCCCTGAACAAACTCAGCACTGCTAAACATTCCTGTAGGAACACTTGCTATATAAGCTCCGATGATACTAACGATAGCTGCCACGCATACTAATAATGGTATTACAATTAAGGCCGCAATTATTTTAGGCATTACTAAGTATGAAGAAGTATTCACACCCATAATTTCCATAGCATCGATATGTTCTTTCTGGCGCATTCCACCTATTTCAGCTGCAATGTTAGATCCTACTTTTCCAGACAATACCAGACATGAAATGGTAGGAGCCATCTCAATAATGGTCATATCTCTAACAATGTAACCTATGTAATATCTAGGAATCAAGGTACCTCCCATCTGGTAGGCAAATTGAATAGCTGTTACCGCACCGATAAAAATTGCGATAAGGAAAACAATTATAAATGACCCAATTCCTATATCGTTCATCTGTCTGGAAATTTCTTTCCAGTACATCTTGAAATTCTCTGGTCTTGAAAACACTTTTGGCAGCCAAAGAATGAACTTGCCAAAATCGCTGAATATTTTTGAAATCATATACCGATTTAAACCTTAATACAAACTCTTTTGTTTGGTAAATCTAAGAATATTAATTTCGAGCATCTAAAAAAGGCGGATAAAATATGAATGCAGTTATAACAGGAGGAACAAAAGGTATAGGAAAAGCAATTGCATCACTACTCGCAGAGCAAGGTGCTAATCTCGCAATTTGCTCTAGAAATGGAGAGGAATTAGCGACGATGAAGAAAGAATTCGAGCAAAAATATCCTAAGATTGATTTCATAATCACAGAAACAGACGTCAGTAAGAAAAACGAAGTTGAAAAGTTCGCTGCTGAAATTTTATCTAAATGGTCTCGGATAGACATGCTCGTAAACAATGCTGGCGTATTCTTACCTGGTGAGATTCACCAAGAAGAAGAAGGCAAACTAGAATCCCAAATTGAAACCAACTTATACTCTGCTTATCATCTTACAAGAGCACTGATGCCTACTTTCTTAAATCAAAATCAAGGGCATATTTTCAATATGTGTTCCGTGGCTAGTTTAATCGCTTATCCGAATGGCGGTTCTTACTCCATTTCGAAATTTGCATTACTCGGATTTTCGAAAGTACTTCGTGAAGAATTAAAAGACAAAGGCATAAAAGTGACCGCTGTAATGCCTGGAGCTACTTGGTCTAATTCATGGGCAGGAGTAGAGTTACCTGAAGAAAGGCTGATGAAAGCGGATGACATTGCTCAAGCAATCTGGTCAGCATACAACCTAAGTCCAGCTGCAGTAGTAGAAGAAATTATTCTAAGACCGCAGAAAGGAGACTTGTAATTAAGGAGTGATCCATAGCGCTTCTTTAATATTCTCAAGCTTAACATCTCCATTTTTATAGACTTCCCCTTGGATCTTACCTGATTTCTGGAGGACAATTCCATTCCAGTCCATTCCACAGTCATTGTGCAATCTGGCGTTGTCTAAAATTAGCATACCTCCAGGTTCTACTGTAATCGAGCTTCCTGCTGGCATAGATAACCTGCAAGATATTTTTAACTGGCCTCCGTCTTGAATAATAACATTACCTTCTAGATCTTTGGCCCCTTGAAAGTGAACATTACTTGAAATAATTACATTCTTATTCGGATTCAAAGTACACCATCGCTGCTCTAAAAGATCTCGTTGCTTAGATCCGATTTTAGACATATTCTTCCTCATCTTGCCAATTTGACAAGGCGTAATAGCATGTTGATTACTATTGTAATCCATCATATTATTAGAGGTTACTCCTTTGCACTTTCCTGTGGGTGTAGGTGCCCAGCAATTAGGATGTGGAGGTGTGTCTTCACAGCCATCATTTTTATTCCATGCATGACTTAGTCCCATCACATGACCTACTTCATGATTTAATAATGGACTATGGAGCCACGGTTTATCATCAGGTTTATAGATCGTTCCTAACTTGATACTTTTCCCTAATGCAATACCCGCAGCTGATGCACTGTAAGTCCTTGACTTAATGGAATCTGGATGGTGCACCATATAAAAGACATTGAGCATTGAGTCATTATCAACTTTGTATTTATCGATAACTGTTCTTTTATAATTATTTCGATTTTTGCCTTCATTGACATAAAAACATAAGGCATCATCTGCATGAAAATAAATATCTTCATCTTTTAAAACATACTGATAGAGCGGATCATAAACGGGTGTTGCATTTCCTTCAGGCAAGTTCATTTTTTTATTATAAACTAATTTCCGGTTCGCTTGATAGATTAATTGTTTAGCATAATCTTTACCCGATTCTCCATAGTAGTTACTTTTCCAATCGGAAGTATTCATGAAGTGCATATTAAGTCGGATATACTTAATGTTATCGACATGAGCATTCAGGGTATCTGGAATATAAGCGCTAATATCATTGCATGAGTTAGACTTTTTCTTGGCTTGATCTAAGTTCCATTCTGGAATATTTTCCAGCATAGGAGTAAACTCAGAAACCTGAAAAGGACACTGAAACAAGAATAATATATATAACCCGCTTAGGTATTTAATCCTCCACATACGCTAATCACTTGACCTGTAATGTATTCCGAAAGATCGGATGCTAGGTACAGACAAGTATTAGCTACTTCTAGACCAGTGCCTAGTCTTTTCATCGGTATGTTAGCAAGGAAATTTTCTTTTGTCTTATCATCTAACTCTTCCGTCATGTCCGTTTCTATAAAACCCGGTGCAATCGCATTACATCGAATACTTCGTGTTCCAACTTCTTTCGCAATAGACTTTGTGAATCCGATGATTCCTGCTTTCGATGCAGCATAGTTAGCTTGGCCAGCATTTCCGAAAACACCCACCACAGAACTCATGTTAATGATTGATCCTTTTCGTGCTTTCAACATCGGTCGTAATACGTGCTTTGTCAGATTAAAAACTGATTTCAAATTGACATTAATTACATCATCCCACTGCTCCTCATTCATTCTTAACATCAGCGTATCTTTCGTGATTCCCGCATTATTTATAAGAATATCTATTTTGCCAAAATCTTTAATTACCTCTTCTACTAAGCTCTGCGCTTGTTCATATGAACTGGCATCTGATTGGATAGCTTTCACCATCACTCCGTATTCTCCACTTAATCTTTCAGCAATGGCATTCGCCTTCTCTGCAGAAGATCTGTAAGTAAATGCAATGTTCGATCCTTGTTCCGCAAAACGTTCCGCGATAGCTTCTCCGATTCCTCTAGATCCACCCGTTAAAAGGGTTACTTGTCCTGTCAATAATTTCATTATGCTTTGTTCTTTTTTACAAAGATAAAATTTTTACGATTCCACGATCTTTGCTCCTAATAATTCGTCAGGAATATTAAAAGCGGTTACTAAATTTAGTACTTCTGGTCGTAGTTCTTGGATCAATTTATTTACGACTCTTCTGAGTGCCTTTGTCTTAGAGCCTGTCATGTAGTCATTCTCCAAATACCAACCTTTATGATCTTGGATGGTATTTAATGCAAAAAGTTGACATAATTTTGTCAGAGCAGCTCTACAACCTTCATCATCAGTCCTTTCTATCGTTGCATAAAAACTGTCTAGTATTACTTTTTCGACATATGCTTCGGCCATTTCCTGCATATGAATCTGGCATCTGAGATAAGCTTGGTAAGGGGTAATCCTCCTTTTTAAGTAATTCCTCATCCTTTGTCCAACAGTAATGGTCAGTTTATTCACTCTATAATTAAATGCACTGATATGAAAATCTTTGTCTAAAAGGTGCTCTGCATTCGTATTTCTGATGGTAATCGGGTTAAGTTCGGTTAGGCTCGTTGAAAATCTATCCGCTAGAAACCTAATAATTGCCATATATCCACCGTCATTAAAGTTATCTCTGAACTCTGACATTAGTGATTTAGCAACGAGTTGTAGCAGCACTGTATTATCACCTTCGAAAGTGGTAAATATATCAGTATCCGCTTTTAGATCTGTTAATCGATTCTCCTGCAAGTATCCTTTACCACCGCACGCTTCTCTAGCTTCCTGGACCGTATCTGTACAATGCCAAGTTGCATATGACTTAAGCCCAGCAGCCAGTGTCTCAACTTCTCGCATTTCCCCTGTACCATATTGTTTCGCATATAGCGCTTGCAAATTATGCAATGCAAAGTTCAAAGCATACGTCTTAGCAATTCTAGGTATTAACCTTTTTTGATGAGAAGGATAGTCCATGATAAGCGTCTCTTTCTCATTATCATTTGCTGAAAATTGACGTCGTTTCAAAGCATATTTTACTGCAATAGAGAGTGCAGATTTTGCACCAGTATTTCCAGCAATACCAACACTGACTCTTCCTGCTACAAGTGCACCAAGCATAGTGAAAAATCGCTTCGCTGGATTCTCTATCGGACTTATATAGTTACCATCCTCATCAATATCTCCGTATTTATTGAGAAGATTTTCTTTTGGAATAGTGACTTGATCAAACCATATCCTTCCATTATCGACGCCATTCAGTCCCATTTTATATCCACAATCCAATACTTTCACGCCTGGAAGGAGATTATGATGACGATCTCTTAAAGGTACCATCAAAGCATGCACACCTTCATTTTTTCCATTGACAATTAATTGAGCGAAAACTGCTGCCATTCTCGAATCCATTGCATTCCCGATGTATTCTTTTCCAGCATCGTATACTGGCGAATGAACGGTTATTAGTCCTGTTGAATGATTATATGTTGCTGTGGTTTCTAGGTCTCTAACATTCGAACCGTGCCCTGTTTCTGTCATCGCAAAACAACCTGGCAGTTTGAATGTCATCATATCATTCAAGTACTTTTCAAAATGACGTTCTGTCCCGAGTCCATATATAGCTCCGCCGAAAAGCCCAAATTGAACTCCAAATTTGATCAATAAACTCTGATCATGATAAGATACCGCTTCGAATACAGCAATGCTTTTAGCCACTGCTCCTTTTCCACCATATTTTTCAGGAAAGGCATAAGTACTTGCGCCTTGGTCTGCTAGGTATTGAACTTGTTCAGAAACTCTTTTCCTTTGATCAGCTTTATCTCTCAGAATTTCATAACTGAAAGCTGGATCTCTAAGAAGTTTTTTTACTCGATTGATCAACTCACCATGCTCACCATCAAGTATTGCTTGCATTTTCGTAGTATCGAAACTCCCTTTATTCGAAATCTCGCTGGTCGATTTCCCTGGTTGCAACTTCGTTTCTAGAAGGGTTTTACTTATTTCGCTTCTAATGCCGAGTGCTTCTTCTATTTCTTGCAGTGCTTGCTGCGTCTTAGGTGATTTCCATACTTCATCTTGTCGATATCCTATACTACTTTGGGCTATCTTCAATCCCATTTCACTTAATCCGAGTTTTTCATTTTCATCGAATTCAGGTGCATGTTTCTTTAATTCTTGTATCCATTCTTTGAATTCTTCTGGGCTTGGTGGTTGTGCTGGATTTAACCATTTAACCAACTGGCGTTTATCACTAAATGTTAAAAAATCTAGATCTTGAATTCTCTTTCTGATAATTTTTATTTCAGATGGACTTAGAACTGAATCTGACCATGTGACATAGAAGATTGGCAATAGAGATAATATTCCGGGAGAATACTTCGACTTTGTAGCTATACTCATAATTTTTCTTTGTTCGGTATTGAATTAACAATATAACAACATAGATGTGATATAGATTACGCAGAAGGACAAAAAAGTATGTTAATTATATGATAATCTTCTAATAAGTTGATTTACAATACTTCGACTCCGTCTGATTCTTAGCCTCTAATGATCATCTGAAAAGAATATTCACGATATACGAATCCTCCTTTAACATAAAAAGAGACTGCCTAAGTGAAAGACAGTCTCTTTTTGTATTCTTAAATAAGCAGCTTAAAACTTAAGCAACTTAATATTATGCTTTTCCGTTCAGCTTATCGAACTTAGACTTCGCTTCAACCTTAGGGAAAACATTGTTTTCAGTATTGGTATCAGCTGTTTCCTTAAGTGGATCAAGAACGATGTTCGTTACTTCTTTCTCAAAAGAAAAAGTTTTTGTAATTGATTCTTCGTCCATTCTCCATACTTCTGCTGGAATTCTTTCTATCGTTTTACTTCCGTCTTTGAAAGTAAATTCTAATATAATCGGTGTTACTAATCCACCTTTATTAGCAAACTTGATTGAATAGAAATTTTTCTTAGATGCTTCAGCGATGATTTTACTATCATCTACTTTATTTCTGTATTCACCGTACATTCTAGCATCCGTTTCAGCAAGTACAAATGGTTTCGGTCCTTTAGAAAAATCAGTTGCAGCTTCTGCTTCTTTCTTTTCCTTAGGCATTTCTACCACTTCTTCTACTTTCGATTTTTTCTTTTTCTTCTTTTTCTTCTTCTTAGATGTTTCTTCAACAGGCGTTTTATCAACAGATGCCATTTGTGGCTTAGCACCTATTTTCATCCATCTTACATCTTCTATTTCTACATCAACATGGTCTACAGTATAGAACCATCCTTTCCAGAACCAATCTAAATCAACAGCAGATGCATCCTCTAATGTTCTAAATAAATCTGCAGGTTGAGGTCTTTTGAACGCCCATCTTGTAGCATATTCTTTGAAAGCAGCATCGAATAATTCTTTACCCATGATGGTTTCTCTTAAAATATTCAATGCCGTCGCTGGCTTCGCATATGCGTTCCATCCGAATTGCTTAATCTGCTCAGAGTTCGTCATAATCGGTCTGATCTGATCTTTCGGCATACTCATGTATGGAGTAATATTAGCTGCAGGTCCTCTTCTAGAAGGAAAATCTACATATTGCTCTTGCTCTGTTAAGTACTGTACAAAAGTATTTAACCCTTCATCCATCCAAGTCCATTGTCTCTCATCAGAGTTAATGATCATCGGGAAGAAATTGTGACCTACTTCATGAATGATAACACCGATCATTCCATATTTTGTTCTATCTGAAACTGTACCATCTTCATTCGGTCTTCCGAAGTTGAAACAAATCATCGGGTATTCCATTCCGATAGATGCTGCGTGAACAGAAATCGCTTTAGGATAAGGATATTCAATTGTAAATTTAGAATAAGTCTTCAATGTTGCAACAACTGCCTTAGTAGACTCTTCTTCCCAAAGTGGATTTCCTTCTTTAGGATAGTAAGACATTGCTAGAGGAGCACTATTTTCTAATTGTACCGCTTGAGCATCCCAAATGAACTTTCTTGAACTAGCAAAAGCAAAATCTCTCACCATCTTAGCATCAAAAACCCAAGTTTTATTTTTGCTATCTTTTGTTTTTTCATTTTCAATGGCTTCATCTTCAGTTACAATGATTACTGGCTTATCGAATGACTTCTTAGCCATTTCGAATCTCTTCAAATGTTCTGCAGACAAAACGTCTTTAGGATTCTGAAGTGTTCCTGTAGATGCTACAACATGATCAGCAGGTACCGTGATTGCAACTTTGTAATCACCAAATTCTAAAGCGAACTCACCTCTTCCTAAGAATTGCTTATTCTGCCATCCATTAGCATCATCATAAACAGCTAATCTTGGAAAAAACTGTGCAATGGTGTACAAGTAATTGTCGTCTTTAGGAAAATACTCATAACCACTTCTACCACCTTCACTCATTCTGTCGTTGATATTGTAGTTCCAAGAGATTCTAAATTTGAATTCACCACCTGACTTAATAGGTTGTGGTACATCAATTCTCATCATCGTCTGATTGATGATATAAGGAAGTTTATTTCCTTTATCATCTGTAACAGATACAATATTAAAACCTCTTTCTAAGTCTGGAGTGTCCATATACTGAGAAAAGATCTTAGCTGGAATTGTATCATTTTCTTTTGCTCCACCTACTGCCATTGTTTTGTAAGTATTGGAGTTCTTGTTTCTCATGTTTTGATCTAACTGGATCCATAGATAATTCAGTTGATCAGGAGAATTGTTGTGGTAGTGTATTTTTTCTGAACCTGTAATGGTTTGTTTAGCATCGTCAAGTGTGATTTCCATATCATAATCCACTTTTTGCTGCCAATAAGATTCACCCGGAGCACCGCTTCCTGTTCTGTATTCATTCGGAGTTGGTAAGTTGGTTCCTAATTGTTCGAACTTGCCTTCCCATTCTTTTTGAGCATTTATATTCAATGCAAAAAGAGAAAGTGTCAAAAAATAAAATATTTTCTTCATATCATTGTTTAAATTACTAATAGTTCCGTGAAAATAACCCGAAACTTTATTAACACATAATCTGTTGACATAAAATGAACATTATCCTTTCAATAATAACTTTATTTACATTTCAGCTCCATGAACTTCATCTGAGCATGTCTCATATTTCATATAATGAAGAACATCATCGGATCGAAATTCAGAACCGAATTTTCTATGATGATTTAGAAAAGAGCTTGAGAATATCACTGGATAATGAGAAGTTCGACATCTTAAAACCTGAAGAGAGTAATCTTGATTATGATTCATTATTCCAAGATTATAACAATAGAAATTTTGAAATCGCTATAAATGATTCACCTATTGAATTGTCTTTATTAGAATATGAAATTAAAGATGATGCGATCGTGATGTATTTATTCAAATCAGATGTTCCAAAAATAAACACACTAAAGGTCTTCTCCCATATTTTGTTTGAAATATTCGACGACCAAGACAATGTAGTCTCTGTTCAAGTTAACAAAAAGAGAAAGTCTAAAAAATTTAGTTACGACTCTAAACCCCTAGAAATAGAAGTAAATTAAAAAATTTGAATCTTTTTCATCAAAAAATGTGACTATCCAATCTTTGATCGTCTTAAGGATATAGAACGTGTTTATTATCCAGAATTTTGAGACGAGTGAATTTTTAATGAAGCCTGGAAACTTCTAATGATCATCGGTCAATCTCGATAACAACTAATTGCCTAATGCCATGTCATTTCACACCCTGTTGAATGACATAAGAACATAAAACCATAAAAGTGACCGCAGCGCTAAACTACCTAATTAGCGCTGCTTTTTTTTGCGACTTTTTAAGAAGAAGATATTAAGTATAAATAGTCAACGAAGTCCTAGAATGGCTTTGTAGCTCTTCTTGCTTTTCGATTCTTTATAGATAACATCAAATCAAAATTCGTATTAATAAAATAGACACCCGTAAGCATAACGCCCATGGCTACTAAGGTTTGAAAAGTTATCACTTCATTTCTAATAAACCAACCTAGAAATACAGCTACAATAGGATGAACATAAGTGGCTGTTGCGACTTTTTCAGGAGATACTTTCTTGAGTAAGTAATTAAATGCTGAATAAGCGATAATAGAACCGAAAATGATTAGATAGGACCAACTGTAGTAGATTTTAGGAGCAAGATCTGTTAACACCAAGTCATTAAAATCTCCATTGAAATAGCTTACAATAAATATTAATACTGCCGAAATAAGCATTTGCAAGGCAGCAACCGTAAACATGGACTTTGGCAAATCGGCTTTGCTTATAAATACCGATCCCAGTCCCCAACACAGAATCGAAAATAATATGGCAGAAATGCCTTTAATATCATCTGGACCAGCAACAACTTCTTGCTGGCTAACCAGAATATACATGCCCACCATTCCGATAAAACATCCAATAAATTTTGTCCATTTGGGAAGGGATTTATTAATTGCCCACATAAGAAGGACTACCACTAAAGGTTCTATGGAAATTACCAAGGCGGTTACTCCTGAATCAATAAATTGCTCAGCCCATACCGCGCCAGTTAAACCAATTCCAAGAAAGAGAATAGAAGAAATCGCAAGGTTTCGCCACTGTTTCTTAGTGGGCATTTCCCACTTTCCAATAAGTATCGTGATAAGAAGTAAAATAGCGCCAGCAATACCTATTCTAGACCAAACAAGAAAGAATGGTGGAATGGATTCAATGGCAATTATATTCGCGAGATATGTGCTTCCCCAAACAATGTATACAATAAAGAAGCAAAATAAAATTAGAAACTTCTCAGATTTCAAGTCTACTTCATTTTCGGTCTTCTACGCTTTCCTCCACCTCCCATCGATCGGAAACCTTTTCTTCCCATGGTAGTTGCGGCTTTCGCTTGACCTCTGTTAGAAAATGCCTTATCAAATTGCTGAATTTGCTCTTTAATCTGCCCTTCAGTTACTTTAAGTTTCTTCGCATCATTCAAATAAATCTTAGAAGCGTTCCACTTATTTTTCATGGCATTAATATTTGCCAACTGAAGCAACACCATTGCTTTTTCGTTATCAGTAGGAAGTTTTAATGCTAACGCTTTCTGAAAAAGGTCTTCAGCTTCATTATTCTCTTTCCGATTCATGGCAATAGATCCCTTCATGATATAATAAATAGCTCTATTGGTTACATATAAAAGTTTAGGTGACAATGTCATTCCCAATCTCTTCTCTGCACCATCAAAATCAGTAACTTGAACAAATTTTGCTGCTGAATTCACTGTACCTAGAAGTAAGTAACTTGCAAGTAATCCTAATGAAACAAGGATAAACCAGATGCCGTACCATACGCCAAATGCAGCTGTCAGCCAAATCCCTAATATCATTGAAACAATGATTAGAGCTATCTTTAAGTAAACATTAATCGTTAACATTCTTCTCGTTTAATTTCTCTGCGAAGGTACAATATTCTTATTGAACATCATCTTATTCCCGCTGGTTTGCAGAAAAGATCCTTCTTTAAAAATTTTCTTAAATTTTTTCTCGAAAAAAAAGTCAGCTTTCTTTCGATCCTTTTCATAATGGTATAAATGATTCCAAATTAAGACTCCATCATCCGTCAAGCTTCTCTTCAGTTCTACCATAAATGCTTCTGTCAAAAATTCTTCAGGAATCAAGTCCTCCACAAATACATCCATGGCAATCATGTCATATTTCCGGCTGTTTAATTCCATGAAAAGATATGCATCTGCGGAAACTAATTCAATATTTGAATGAATAAGATCCCCCATGTACTTCTGGTATAAGTAGGTTACTTCTTCATCATATTCAATACCCGTAAATCGAGCATTAACTCCCATTTTCTCAAACATATATGGAATACTCCCAAGTCCAAAGCCAAGGATAAGAACATCTTTGTTTTCGAACTGAGTTAAATCCATTTTCTGGAAGGTGTCCCAGAAATTATCATACTTATCTGCAAAAGAATAGATGGCATTTTCAACACACAATTGATACCGTCCTTTAGATAAACATACATGTAAGCCTTCGTTGACTTCTGAATCAACACTTTCTATATGAACATCCGTAAAGTAACTCAAGCCCCTCTTCCACCATGGTTGCTTCATTTCTCCCAGGATCTATATTTCGCTGAATCGCTATATATGGTTTCGATAATTTCCTTATCTAGCTCATTTAATTTCATTCCGCGCCTTTTCATCACTCGTTCCATTGTATCAAAAGCTTTATCAAGTTTATAGGTTTCATATCCCTTAATACTTCCCCATGCAAAGGAAGGAATAAAATTCCTTGGATAACCAGTACCGAAAATATTAGATGCAACGCCTACTACGGTTCCTGTATTAAACATGATACTAATACCAGACTTCGCATGATCAGCCATGATTAAACCACAAAACTGCTCTCCAGTCTGAATAAATCTTTTCTCTTGGTAATTCCAAAGTTTGATATCCGTGTAATTATTTTTAAGATTAGAAGTCTGGGTATCGGCTCCGATATTACACCATTCCCCAATTACAGAATTACCCATGTAACCATCATGGCCTTTGTTACTATAACCTAAGATAACACTATTATTTACTTCTCCACCGATTTTAGACCATGGACCTACCGTAGTTGGACCATAGACTTTTGCACCCATTTTCACTTTAGAATTCGCGCATAGAGCAAAGCCACCTCTTATCATCGATCCTTCCATTACTTCAGCATCTTTCCCTATATAGATAGATCCATTGTTAGAATTCATTATGGCACCTTCTACGATTGCACCTTCTTCTAAGAAGATTCTACCTGTTCCGATAATCGTATTCGAATGACTAATAGGTTGTGTCGTTCTATCTTTGGTAATCAGACTGAAATCATTTTCGATTTCACTACCATTTAAAGTATAAATCTTCCATAATTCATCTACTAATTGAATAGATGTATCCTTGGAGATATCATATCCTGAAAGTTCGGAGATAGGAAGATCATCTTCTAATAGCTTAAACTGAACATCATCTAAATTAGCAGCTAATAACTCATCGTTATAAATGACAGCTTGATTAGTTTCTAATTGTGAGAACAATTCTACTAATTTCTTAGTGGGAAGCAATGCACCATTAATAACTAGATTCCGATCTGTTATCTGAATTGGATACTTTTTCGAAAGATAATCTTGAGTTATATAAGAGGCCTTCGTATCCAATAGAAGTTCCCATTTCTCTCTAATGGTTAAAATACCAACTCTAAGTTCACACACAGGTCGTGTATAAACAAGTGGAAGCATCCTGTCCCTAGAATCATCATCAAACAATATTAAGTTCATACCCATATTAGTAAAATAAAAAAGCCCTGATGAAAGTTCAGCAGGGCTCTAAAAAGTATACTTTTTTTATCTTTTATTCGGCAGAAGCCTCATCAGCCTGTGCAGCTGTGTCCTTCTTAATTCCGAAATTCTTAAATTTCTTATTGAACTTGTCAATTCTACCTGCTGTATCAACAAATTTCATCTTACCAGTAAAAAATGGATGAGACTGAGAAGAAATCTCCATTTTGATTAATGGATATTCATTTCCATCCGTCCATGTAGTAGTTTCTTTACTTGGAGCACATGATTTAGAAATAAATTCATAGTCACATGAAACGTCTCTGAATACTACTTCTCTATAATTCTCTGGATGCGTACCTTTTTTCATACTTCTTTTTTTTCCTTAAGACTTTAGCCTTAATTTTATTTTGGAGTGCAAAGATAATTTTTTTTCCTAAAAAATAAAGGATTATTTAGAAAAAATCTTACGGCACGAATGCATCTTCCAAATGTTTCAATTGAGGAAGTCGATTTTTACCCATTAATAATGATATTACATCGAATCTTATTTCCCAATCATGATTAATTTTATCCATAAATTTGTATCCAGCTTCCATAAACAACTCCATCTTCTTTTCTGAAACAAAAGACTCTGGTGGACCATATGCTAAACCACTTCTGGTCTTCACTTCTACAAATATCAGGACACCATCTTTTCTTACAATAATATCAATTTCCGCTTTCCGATATCTATAATTCGTTTCTAATACTTCATAATCATTAGCAATCAGATAATCGAGTGCCATTTGCTCTCCTTGCCTGCCTAATTCATTATGACTTGCCATTATATTTTCCCTTCATCCGCAAAACTATAGTAAGAATTACCCGCTATTATTAAATGATCGTACACCGAAATATCCAAGCTCTTTCCAGCATCTACGATTTTTCTTGTAATCTGCAAATCCGCATTACTAGGTACCAAATTACCAGATGGGTGATTATGCGCTAGGATAATTCCTGTTGCTAAAAAATCTAATGCTTTCTTATAAATTACCTTCGGATCAACTATGGTACCTGTCACACCTCCTATACTTATCCTTTGTTTTCCAATAACGATATTTCCTCGATTTAGAAATAAAATCCAAAACTCCTCCACATTTAAGTCCCTGAAATGCAGTTCTAACTCATTATAAGAATCTTTCGAGCAGGTAATTTTACGTCTTTTTGTTACATGGGCAGCTTTTCGATTAGCCATTTCCATTACAGCTTTAATGCTTATTGCCTTTGCAGGTCCTATTCCCTTAATCTTACATAGGGTTTTGATATCCTTCTCTGCTAATAAATTCAGGTTATTTTTGGACTCAGATAAAATATTCTTTGCCAACTGTAAGGCACTAATCGAACGTGTACCCGATGAAATAATGATGGCAAGTAATTCGGCATCTGTTAAATCTTTCGCTCCTCTTCGGTATAGTTTTTCTCTTGGTCTATCTTCTACTGCCCACTCCTTTATATTCATCGCTTTTAATTTAATCTAGCCAAAAAAAACTGGAAGATGTATTGACGAGTGCCAATTTCTCTTCCAGCTATCATTAAATAAACCTTTACATTATTAGTGTAAGAATAGACGAAAACGTTACCTTAAATTTCAATTTATTTTAAAATAGTTTTGAAATGGCTGAAAACATTGACCTAATTTGCCCCAATTGTAAGCATGAAAATCACGAAGGATTTCAATTTTGTGAACAATGTGGTCAAAAGAATAAACCTCTAAAAATCACTTTCTATGGTTTTATTAAGGATTTCTTCGATGTGGTTTTCAATTTAGATAATAGATTCTGGAAAACAATTAGCAATCTTTTTATACCTGGCAAACTAACTAAAATCTTTTTTCAGGGTAAACGGAAGTCCTACTATCATCCTCTTCGGCTATACCTTGTTGCTATCCTTTTTCTATTTACGATTTTTTCACTTCTTAAACTTGATAGTTCTATTATTCAGTCGAAAACAATGAATCTTGGAAATGCTTATCAAAAACAAAAGCTCGTAAAAAATCAAAAAGAAATTCTAAAAAACACGTTGGATTCATTAAAAGATTCAAATGCCTTTTATAAGCAGAACGGAGTAACTGACTCCATTTCTAAGGAATTATTCTTGATTTATCAGCAGGATACTTTTTACATTGACAACAATGAAAAATCTGATTCAACCAGTGTTAATATCTTTGGGCATTATCGTTTCTCCAAAGATGAGCTTTATGAGGAAGACATTGATTCTGTTATTATAAAAAAAGAAGTTACAGGATTCACACGAAAACTGTTAGTCAAGCAGTTCATAAAAGGAGCTAGAGACTTGGGTTCTTTTAACAATTACCTCTTCGCAAATCTAACTTGGTTGTTAATAGCACTTATCCCAATCTTTTCCTTGATATTGAAATTGTTTTATGTCAGGAGAAAGCGATATTACATGGAGCATTTCGTATTTCTACTTCATCTTTTCACGGGAATGATTTTTATTGCTGGGATCTTAATGATCTGCATCATTCCGTTTGGCGATAAATCTCTATTTGGATTAATTATGGCAGGAGTTTCTTTGATCTATCCATATCTAGCATTCAAACTTTACTATGAACAAAGTGTATTAAAAACGCTTATCAAATATGTGGGAATCGGATTTTTCTTTTTATTTGGATTTCTATTTACTTTTTTAATCTTCCTTCTTGTTTCCGGTGCCTTTTTCTAACACCAAATAAACATTTAAGAAGATATTTTCCTCATAGCAATTCTTACGACCACAAAAAGTACAGCAAGAATAATGATTATGTAAGAAAACGGAAATCCTGTAAAAGCTATTATCCTAGTTCGATCGAGTGCCCACATTAACCCAAAAATCACTAGTATGATCACCATCAATGCTGGTAATTTCCCAAAACCTGGTATCTGGTCCAAATTGACATTTTTCTTAACCAAGAAAATAGTAAGAAACATCGATACTAAAGGAAGAATCTGAGTATAGATATTCATCTGACTGATCGGCATTCGTTCAAACAGAAACTGATACACGCTTAAGGTAATTGCAAAGATACCAGGTACACAAGCCAAATAGATTATACCACAATAAAAATACTTCCAAGGTGAAGCATGTCCATCACCTCGTCCCAATAGCCAAGCCAAAAGCGCACTTAATGGCAATGCTATGAAGTAAAACAAAATGATGGATGGGTTCTGACTCATCAGCCCAAAAAAATCACCAAGGGTCATATTCTTTGTTTATAGATCTAACAATAATGTTGTAGGATCTTCTAATAATTCTTTCACCTTTACTAAGAAGGTAACGGAAGAACTACCATCGATCACTCTATGGTCATAAGACATGGCTAGATACATCATCGGCCTGATCTTCACTTCACCATTTATAGCCATCGGTCTTTGTTGAATAGTATGCATTCCTAATATCGCTGATTGGGGCTCATTAATAATAGGTGTACTCATCATAGAACCAAAAACTCCACCATTTGTAATCGTAAATGTTCCTCCCTTCATTTCATCCAAAGTTAACGTGCCTTCTCTTGCTTTAACCGCTAAAACTTTAATAGCCTTTTCGATCTCTGCGAATGAGAGTGATTCAACATTATGAACTGGAGGCACAACTAATCCTGTAGGAGTAGAAATTGCAATAGATATATCTACATAATCATGGTAGATTAATTCGTTACCATCTATCTGTGCATTAACTTCTGGCATTTCTAATAATACCTTAGCACAAGCTTTAGCGAACAAAGACATAAAGCCAAGCTTCACACCATTCTTCTCAACGAATTTTTCTTGATATGCTTTTCTTAACTTCATCACTTCCGTCAGATCAACTTCGTTAAAAGTCGTCAACATCGCTGTGTTGTTTTTCGCAGAAACTAAACGTGTAGCAATCGTCCTACGCATTCTACTCATTTTCTCTCTTCGAATACCTCTACTGAATGCTGGTCTTGCTGCATCATTCGAAGCAGGTGCACTTTCAGCAGCTTTTGCTGGTTGAGCTGATTTTGATGACGCTGCTTTTACCGCATCTTCTTTAGTGATTCTTCCATCTTTTCCGGTGCCTGAAACAGAACCTGAATCGATGTTTTCTTCTCTTAGTATTTTAGCAGCAGCAGGAGACGGATGACCTGTTGCATATGTTTTATCATTTGATTTCGGAGCTTCTTTTACTTCCGCTTTCTCTTCTACCGCAGGCTCACTTTTCGCAGGAGTAGCTTCTTCAGCCTGCCCACCACCCGGAGCAGCTACACTCGTATCGATTTTAGCCACTAAAGCACCTATTTCTAAATCATCATCTTCCGCAGCAACATAGATTAACTTACCTGAAGCTTCTGCTGGAAATTCTAAGGTAGCTTTGTCCGATTCAAATTCACAAATCGGTTCGTCTAAATTAACATACTCCCCATTTCCTTTTAACCATTGAGACAATGTTACTTCTGTGATCGACTCCCCGATAGTCGGGACTTTCATTTCTACGATACTCATATTTAGACTAGTTTAAATATTATTTTAATGTGACTTAAATTAAAAGTAATTCTTATTCAAATATGAACTTTTTTTTTTACATTCCGAATACAAAGCTTGCCTAGTTTTAAATATAATTATCTATAACTCACAATAAAGGTCACAGGATTCTATTAGTTTTTCTTGAAATTATGAATAGCTCAATAATCAATATGCAATAATACATTTGAATTTTAATGAGTTAAAGAGTTAATGGGGTAATATGTTAATGAGATAATTAGTGATTACATGCCAACTAATAATTTCTTGTTTATATCAATATTTAGTCAATTTAAATGCAGGTTGATGCAATCTTATAAAATGAATTCCACCTCCCCCTAGACTTACAGCGAACGCATCTATCATTACCACTTTTGGTCAAGAATAACAGATAGCAAAATTTGAGCTACCTCTAGATCTTCATTATTGAATTTCTCAGGCATTCCTTCTCTCCAACAAAGGTGACCTACTATTACCTTGATAGAAATAATGAAATTGAGATAACTTAGTGCCCCATCACCAAAGTTTCTCCAACTGGAATAGTACCTCCATTTTTATAATCGAGCGTTTCAATGAATTCATACACATAATCACCTGGATCCAATATCGAAAAAATTGTTACTGGAAGAGACATACATCGTTTTGTAATTCTTCTTTTACTGACAAATAAATGCATGAAATTTCAGCTTTTTTATTGAGATGTTCGTTATAAGTATTGAGTTGAAGAGCAATTATTATTCCGATGACTACAAGCAAGATTTCACCAATAGCGTAAATTAGATATTTCGAAAATTTGTTTCACGGATTAATGTCTGCCGAATTTTTCTTAAAAAATTTTATCATTGCGATAAAAAATTTGTTAATCAAGCATTATTATTAGTTTCCATTTCACAAGTACAACTGTCTATCCACCATCTACCATTTTCAAAGTGTAGCTGTATGCTGTTTAATCCTCTTAAATTTGACGCTACTTTGGGATCAGTTCTTATTTCAAATGCACTCCATACTTGAGCCATATTACCAAATTGACTTACAACACGTTTATTTCCTTTTCAAAAAAATTCCTGCTTTGGAGTCAAAAGCAAAGGAATATATTCCACTTCCAATACATGTGAATCAGCTATCCCATTTTCATCTAATTTCGTGATGACAGCATTTTTAGAATGGATGTATTTTATCCCTTTCAAATTGCCAAGGTTCACTATTTGAGCCAAAAACTACCTCATAATATGCATTTTTAATATGCTCTATTGATTCTACATCTTTGGCATATTTTTCCTTGAAGCTTTGCCCAAAATTTGGAGAACAAAACTAAATTGCAAATACTATAACAATTCAATTTGAATTTTTCCTATTTGTCAATTTTAAGGTGGTTAATAATCAAAGGTGATGAAGCATTTTATCAAATCGTGCTTACCAAATAATAGAACACAATAATTAGAAGCAATAAAAGTTGAATTCCTAAGAGCCTTATAGCCCATTTCACATTCTCAAATTTCCACGCTGAAATTTTCGAAATGACAAAGATCTGTTCTCCCATTTGCTGAAATAATCTTTCTTCATCCAAGCTGACTTCATAAAATGTTTTACTGAAATCTTTTACACTACCGAATTTTGAGATCACATCTCCAAAAAACAGGATGTTTTTATCAAATTTTCCTTCGATTCTTGGAATAAAACACTGAATGCAATAAAAAATAGAACTTGCGGTAACACAAAACCAAAAGCCCGCTAAGACGTATAAGATTACATCTATAGACTTCCCAGCAAACAGAGTTTCAACACTTTTAAAAATAAAATTGAGCAGTATTCCATAAAATGACAGAATCAGTCCTGCTTTTAATTCTGAGGCTTTGATAAGGCTGGTAATATAATTGATACTTCCCCAATAATGATCCACCATGTCCTCTGCATGGCTATCTCTCTTAATCGACAATTCATTTAATTTATCCTCTGGGTTTATGTGTTCCATATTGTACAAATTAGTATTTATAATTATTCTAGAACTTCAAATACTGATAAAGGAAGGGCTTTGTTCTTCAAATTTATCTCACCTACCTTCTTGCATTTAAAGGATTCCTTTACTTTTTCATAACATTCTTCTGATATGATAATTTGGTTTTCTTTAGCAGCATCCTGTAATCGAGCAGCAGTATTCACCGTGTCCCCGATTACGGTAAAATCCAACCTTCTTAGACTTTGTGAACCGATATTTCCACAAACCATTTCACCACTTTTGATTCCAATAGAAACCTTAGGCTTATACTGTAAACCTTCTTTCACAGCTGGTAAAGAATTCACCTTTGTACATACTGCCAAGGCTGCATCTATAGCTCGATCTAAATGGTAGTCGCCTCTAAAAACAGCCATTATAGCATCACCTATAAATTTATCGATGTACCCATCTTGAGCCATTATCTCTTTAACCATTTCATCGAAATAAGAATTTATCATCGTAACTACCGTATCGGGAGGCGCATTTTCACTAATGGTCGTAAATCCACAGATATCTATAAACATCACTGTACCTTCTATGGTCTCATTGGCCATTATGATGGATTCATACTCTTTTTTATTCATAAAATTAAGCACGTTCTCATCCACATACATTTTCAATATGTTATTTTCTTTGATGGCTTGTAATGTCTGTTTTATGTGTTTCGCATGTTTTAGAGTCTTTTCCATGGTCACGGTTAGGTCCTCAAAATTGATAGGCTTAGTTATAAAATCAAATGCGCCTCGGTTCATCGCCGTTCTTATGTTATCCATATCTCCATAAGCAGATACGATCACGGATTTGATAAGTGGACTGGACTCACTTAACTCAGACAGCAAGGTCAAGCCATCCATCTCTGGCATATTGATATCGCTCATCACTATGTCAATTTCTGGTTCCTTAACAATCTCTTCCAATGCATGTCGGCCATTTTCAGCAAAATAAAATTCGTATTCGCCTCCACGGATTTGCTTTCTAAATTTCTGTTTGATGAGTATTTCTAGATCAGACTCATCATCTACTACTAATATTTTTGCCATAATAAATTAATTACTTAGTAATTTTTGTTTCAGCATTTTAAAATCAACCGGTTTGGTTAAAAAATCATCTGCTCCTAGACTTTTTGCTGTATTAAAATTTTCATCGTCGCCATAAGCCGTAACCATCATAACTACGGGCGGTGGAGCAATATACTTGGATTTAATCCGCTTCAATAATTCAAGTCCACTCATGCCAGGCATGTTGATGTCACTTAGGATTAAAACTGTCTCATGCTGCAAACCATCTAATGTCTTCAGTGCTTCTTCTCCAGAAAAAGCAAATACAAATTTCAGTTCTCCCTTACGAATTTCTTTCCTGAATCTTTGTAGGAATAAATCTTTTACATCCATTTCGTCATCAACTACTAAAATTTTCATAATTATATTTTTGGTAAGGTTATAGTGAATGAGGTTCCTTCGCCCTCTTTAGTGTCTACTTTTAATTCTCCTTGGTGGCCTTTGGTTACAATTTCATAACTCATGCTTAGCCCAAGGCCTGTTCCTTCGCCTGTAGGTTTGGTCGTGAAAAAAGGTTGATAAATTTTGTCAACTACATGTTTCGGAATTCCAATGCCATTATCTTTCACAATAATTTTCACTTTATTGTTTTCTGCTAATGTTGAAATAGAAACAGTTGGAGTATATGGTTTTAAATCATCATTTGTTGAATTTCCATGACCTGCAATGACTTTTTCCTGTGAAAGCTTTTTTTCATTGACCGCATAAAAAGCATTGGTAATCAAGTTGAGAACTACTCTGCCAATATCTTGAGGAATTACATTTACAAGACCGATGGATTTATCAAAATTGGTTTCTAAATTCGCATTAAAAGATTTGTCTTTTGCCCTCCGTCCGTGATAAGCTAGGCGCAAATATTCATCTGCCAATTTATTGATATCCGTTGCTTCTTTTTCTGCTGCGTTTTTTCTACTGTGCTGTAACATCCCTTTGACAATTGCATCTGCACGTTTACCATGGTGGTTTATTTTTTCAAGGTTTTGTTTGATGTCCTCAGCAATAAGTTTAGCTTCATCGAGGTCACCGTTTTCCATTTCTTCATTCATTTCGTCGATCAATTCATTGCTCACTTCACTAAAATTATTGACAAAATTTAATGGATTCTGAATTTCATGAGCAATGCCTGCGGTAAGTTCACCGAGAGATACCATTTTTTCAGATTGAATGAGTTGGGCTTGCGTTTCTTTGAGTCGTGCCAATGTTTTCTGAACTTCTGCTTTCTGGGAAGCCAACAAAATATTTGCTTTTTGTTTTTGCCGAAAACTGCGAAAAAGGATAAGCCCTAATGCACTTAAAACCGCCAATATTCCTAAGAAAGAATAAGTTCTGAATTGACTCTCACGTTGTATTCGCTTCTTTTCTTCCCAGCTAGCCTTCTTCTCTCTATTGAGCAGCTCTTGCTGAAATGCCGCCATTTGTGCAATCCTTTTCTCTCTTAGTTCAATACCTTTTTTATTAGCAAGTTGTAAATACATTAGGGTGCTGTCTGGCTGGCCTACTTGAATAAAGTGCTCGTAAAGTTGTTCATACACTCCTGCAATATCGAATTCGAGAATTTGCACTTCTTCCATAATTTTCATAATCTCCAGCGAATTCATAGCATACAAGTAGCTGGAATCTGGCTTGCTTAGTGCAGTGTAGGTCTTCGCTAAACCATAGTAGGTTAAGGCTTTGCCGGTATCATTATTCCTTTTTGTAGCATCAGATAATCCACGTGAGAACGAATGCTTAGCAGCAGCATAGTTTTTAGACATATATTCAATCATGCCATCAAGAAAAAGCATGGTAGAATAATTATAGCCGATCTGGTCGGCAGGATAGAGCAATGTCTTCTTAATGGTGAGGCTTGCCGAATCCAAAGCATTGTTCTCCATATGAATGAGTGCAATACCAGTTAAACCATAAGTAGTATTAATTGCATCATCCCATCTAACTGCAATTTCATAAGCTTTTAAATAATTGAATTTTCGTTCTAAATCATTCCCAGTAGCCCCCATAAGGTGACCATAATTAAAATATAAATTGGCAAGGCTGAAATAATAGGACCTTTCAATTTGCGAATTTTTAGTCTTTTCAAAAAGGCTCAACATTTCCTTGGCTTCCCAGAATTCAAATGCTTGATGGTAAGTACGATACGATTCAGCATAACGACCTGTATTATTTGCATTCCAAGCTTTCGAAATATATCTCCCTATAATTCTCTTACCTAGTTTTATTTTCAAAGAATCAATAGAAGCAGCCCTAAATTCAATTGTCAGACTATCTATTTCATGATCTTTATATTCCTGAGGCTGACTAAAACACCAATTGATTCCAAAAGTGACCAGCAATATGAATAGAATTAGTATTTTCTTCATGCTGATCTATTTGGCAAGGTTATAGTAAATGTCGTTCCTTCGCCTTCCTTTGTATCAACCTTAAGCTCTCCGCCATGTGCTTTCTTAACGATGTCATAGCTCATACTCAAGCCTAATCCGGTCCCTTCTCCAGTTGGTTTCGTCGTGAAAAATGGTTGGAATATTTTATCGACAACTTCTTTAGGTATGCCGTTACCATTATCTTTCACGCTAATTTTCAGCGATTTATTTTCTGCCAATGTTGTAATGGAGACCGTTGGTAGGTAGGTCTCATCGCTTTTCGATTTTCTATCATTGACCGCATAAAAAGCATTGGTAATCAAGTTTAAAATGACTCTTCCTAGATCTTGCGGAATAACACTGACCAATCCCAGACTTTCGTCAAAATCAGTTTCCAGTGTGGCATTAAAGGACTTGTCTTTAGCGCGTAATCCGTGATAAGCAAGCCTGAGATATTCATCTGCGAGCTTGTTGATGTCTGTGGGTACCTTCTCAGCAGAACTTGATCTACTGTGTTGGAGCATCCCTTTCACAATGGCGTCCGCTCTTCTACCATGGTGATTGATTTTCTGTAGGTTCTGCTTGAGGTCGCCAGCGATCAACTTTGCTTCTTCGAGGTCACCTTTCTCCATCTCTTCATTCATTTCATCGATCAACTCACTACTCACTTCACTGAAGTTGTTCACAAAGTTTAGCGGATTCTGAATTTCATGGGCAATGCCAGCTGTAAGTTCACCGAGAGAAGCCATTTTTTCGGATTGAATCAGTTGGGCTTGGGTGGATCGTAAATCTTCAAGGGACGCTTTGAGTTCTTTCGTTCTGACATTGACTTTATGCTCCAGAAGCTTATTTTCCTTTGTCAATTTTCTCGCTCGAAATACGATGTATCCTCTGAGAATACCAAGAACGATTAATCCGAAAAGAAGATAAGCCCACCATGTTTTCCACCAAGGAGGTTTGATTCGGAATTGCAGATCTACAGGTGACGACCATAGCTGATTCACTCCCCTAGAAGCGACTTTGAACGTGTATTGCCCTGGTTTAAGATTGTAGTAGTTTTTTGTACTGGTATTGGAATTTGCAAAAGTCCAATCTTCATCGTTTCCATCAAGAATATACCGATAGTTTAGCTTATCAGTGTTATAAATATCACTACTTCCGTAATGAAACCTGAGACTATTGCGATCATAAGGAAGCAAAAGGCTATCCTTATTGGCCAGTTCATCCATAACATAAGTATTCGATATGTGAATTGAACTTAATGTACTATCCAACTCAGGAGCACTATCCAGAATCATGAGTCTAAACTTGATTTCTTCATCTGCAACACCTGACCAAAACTGACCATTCTCTAGAAATGTGGGTGATTCCACCAGATAGTCACTACCCAGAAAGGCATACCCACCATTAAAGTTCACATAGCCTTTTTCTGAAGTTCTAAAACCAGATTTATTTATGGGGATCAAACCATTAACGGTTCCTGCATAGATCAAAGAATCTCTTTCTACGATGTCGTAAATCTCGTCTGGAATCAATCCGTTTTCAGCTGTAAGGTTGGTTAAGGTGTTCTCATCAAAATTTATAACCCCTAAACCTCGCAGGGTCGCAATCCACAGTTCACCATCTTTTGTTAGTCTAATGACAGCAGTATTATTATCACTAAGACCTTCATTTTCACTCAGAAAACTGAGGGTTTTATTTTTCAAATCCACCTTTCCGACACCTTTACCGTTGGTTGTCGCTAGCCAAATTATTTCATTTTCATCGAGTATAAAATTGACTCCAATTCTATTTATTAAGATGTCTGAATTTTCACCAAGCACCAATTTTTCTAACTTATTCAGAGATAGGTTATACCTATATAGCCCTGTCACTGCATACAAATACATCGTACTGTCCCCGACCATTTCCAGATCCCAGACTTCCAATGCTTCATTGGACTTTGATAGATATTGACTAATTTTATTTTTCTTTCGATCATAGATAGAAAAACCACCCGCACCAGCTCGAAATATATATTTATCATCAGATACCTCTTTTATTACTCCTACATTTCCTCCTACTTTATTTTTTAGCAGCTCATTACTTAAAGTTTTTATGGTTTGTTTACTTGGGTCAATTATATTAATTCCACCACTTGTACCAAGCCATAATTCGCCTCTTGAATTTTCTATGATTTCCCACACTTCATCATGAACTAGACCAGAAGATGCATCGAAATAAATTGTCTTTGAAGTGAAACGATTTGCAATTTGAACACCTTTTCCCACTGACCCGAACCATAGGGTTCCGTCCTTTCTTTTGATACCACTTACACGTTCGTTTAACGTGGTCACTTCATTGCTCGTTCGAATCTTTTTAAAAGAAGTAAGTTCCTTATTTAAAATAAAAATGTCATTTAGACCTGCTACCCAGAAATTCCCATCGTCATCCTCTGCTATCGAATGACCGGAATGATCATAGCCATGATCACTCGTGAGGCTAGAAATGGTTTTTTTATCGACGGAAATCTTTACCAGCTTGGTCTCTTCAGCATTTTCAGCATTGTAATAAGAATCAAGGCATATCCATGTGGATCCACCGGTATCTTCATATATATAAAAAACTCCTGTATGCCGATTGCGAAGTCCATCGATTGTTATATCTTTTACCGACTGCCTTTCCGGATCAATGACCATCAGACTGTCCCTCGCCCCGAGCCAAACATTGTGTTGACTGTCTTCGAAAACTCTCGCAGCCAGATTGTCCGTATTTTTAATTTTACGTAAATTTTCAAGCTCAGGGTCGATGGTGTAGAAGCCGCTGCCCCATGCAGCAATATAAATCATTCCCTCATGGTCACACATGACATCCCCGCCGAATAAATTAGTCTCATTATGGGTAATCTTGTATTCAATATTATTTTTAAAATCTAACATGTAAATGCCGCTAGTTCCTGCTGCTAACCATAACCTTCCCTGCTGATCATACGTCATCCCGAAAATTCGATTATAGCTATAGATAGAAGCTTTTTCACCCTCATGTAGAATTAGACCCTCTGCTATCTGGCTACTGCCTGAACCTATCCATAATGATCCATCTTCATTCTCCAGGAAACTTAAAATCCTGTTCGTGTTTAATCCGTTATCTGTAGTTAATTTCAATAGATTCGCGTTCGCATCTTTCACGACTGAAGGTGGCGGCATTCTTATAATGTCGGGCTTTCTTATAGGTGATTGAGTAATCGTATAAGGCACGGAATCATAAGCTAAAGGTGCCTCTATGAAATTCTCCCAGTCGAAATCCTCTATGTTCATTGGCTCCTTCAGCGGACGGAACTGATTCAGATCGAAAGACTCACTCGGAAGAGCATCCACATCTAAGGAGAAGGTAATGGGGGGGAGCAATTCCTCGTTTTCGATCACTTCCCATTTGAAAGGCTCAGGATCTGTAAATTTGAGCGGGATGGTTTCGGGAATCTTGTAATTGCCTACAGCTGTTTCAGATTCAGATTTGCTCGTCTTAGTGCAGGATGACAATAAGAGACATAATATCAAACTTGTGTTTATCGCGTACTTATTTACAATATTTATTTTCATATTAGGCTAATTCTTGGGGTTATCTATTGGTAATTCAATAATAAATGTTGTTCCCTTACCTTCTTCCGTTTTTACTTTTAATTCTCCGCCATGCCCTTTAGTTACAATATCGTAACTCATACTCAGCCCTAATCCAGTTCCTTGGCCTGTGGGTTTCGTTGTAAAAAAGGGTTGAAATATTTTATCCAGGATGTGATTTGGGATTCCGTTTCCGTTGTCCTTCACTATAATTTCAACCTTATTTTCCTTTTGCTGAGTTTTAATTGAAACAATAGGAATGTACATGTCCAGTCCTTCTGACCCTGTATTATTTTCATAATCTGAATTCACTTTTTCTTCAGAAAGTTTTCTTTCTTTCACCACATAAAAAGCATTGGTAATTAAATTTAAAATCACTCTTCCTATATCTTGGGGAATCACATCTATCATTCCGATGGATTCATCATATTCCGTCAAGAGTGTTGCATTGAAAGTTTGGTCTTTTGCTCTTAGTCCGTGATATGCCAAACGTAAGTATTCATCGGCCAACTTATTGATGTCTGTAGGTTCCTTTTCAGCGGTACTTTTTCTACTGTGTTGCAACATTCCTTTTACAATGGCATCTGCACGCTTTCCATGATGGTTTATTTTCGATAAGTTTTGTTTAATATCTTCAGCAATTAACTTTGCTTCTTCCAGATCTCCTTTTTCGATTTCTTCGTTCATTTCCACAATCAATTCATTACTCACTTCGCTAAAATTATTTACGAAGTTCAGCGGATTCTGAATCTCATGGGCAATGCCAGCGGTTAGTTCTCCGAGCGATGCCATTTTTTCGGATTGGATCAATTGGTCTTGGGTAGCCTTTAAGTTTTCCAGTGAATTTTTTAGTTCGCTAGTTCGCTCAGTAACCAAGCTTTCTAATTTCACATTTTGATCTGCTAAAAGTTCCTTTTTTTCTTGAGAAATCATTAAAACTTTATTGGCCTCCAGTTCAGCATCCTTAAGAATTTCTTTGAATCGTACTGCAATGTATAACATCAGAAATATTGGGGCACTTAACAATGAAAACGAGGTAATAAGTTTATCATAATGATAAAAGAAATCAAGCGAGAATTTGTGTACATTGACATAAAATATATTTGCTATTATCGGCATTACTAAAGCTGCAATCACCGCCAACTGCCCAGCGTTAATTGACTTCCAATGTGTGTAAAGAAGATAAGATACATAGACCAACATTACAGAAAATGAGATTCCGAAGGGAAAAGAAATACTAAATATATGCGCAATTGTACTTGTAAAGGTCACCACAATTAAAATCGTAATAGATAGCCAGGTAATCTTTTTTAACAAAACCCATTCTAGAATTAATAAGCCAAAAGTTGCGATAAATGCTTGCAGGGTAATCGTGATAAGAAATCTCGTTTTTTCTTCGTCATAGGAAATTTCGTAAAATGTATTATAGAAAATACCTATTGCAGTTAGCAACACAAAAGTAGCCATTGTGGCTATCATTATAAAAATGGTTTGATTCTGATTAAGCAATACTAAGAACCAAAACAACAGAAACAAAAGGAATGAAATGCCAATATTTAATGTGCCATAAATATGTGTGAGTTTAAGTTGCCTTGTTACAGCATCTGCATATTCTGGACCAGTCAGATTTAGAAATCTTTTTAAATTCTCTTGTTTCAATCTAATTTCACGCTGTGTAAAGGTTGTTTCATAATCTACAAAATGAACTGCAATGAGATATTCTTCGCCAGCATTGAGATTAATGCTTGTAGGGTATTTTAAAATTGGATTATAAGCTTCATACTTTTCATTAGTACTGCCAAAGGAATGATCAAGTTCACCATTTATATAGACATCAGTAGCAGCCCAAAGTTGTCGGTTCAGTCCTAATTCTAAATTAGAGAGTGATGAATCTATTCTAATTCTTATTCTGAACCATCCTTCTATTCTACCACTTTCATCTTCATAATTCGTATTGATTTCACTGATTTTCTTCGGCTTCCAATCACGGGTATTCACTTCGACTTCTCCCCAATCTCGATGATCACCTTTTTTAAATACCCAACCATCTAATGTCGACAAAGGAAGAATCTGGTGAGTTTGAAACATATCTTTTGATAATAAGACAGATTTTTCTTGTGCCATTAAAGTTGACAGCCCCATAAAAATCATTAAGATCGCATATGTAGTTATCGCCTTCATGATCCTTCTACTATTGGTATTATTATGCTAAATTCACTTCCCTCTCCTTCTTTTGTATTCACTTTCAAGTCACCACCATGTCCTTTAGTCACGATATCATAACTCATACTCAATCCTAATCCGGTTCCTTGACCTGTAGGTTTTGTTGTAAAAAAGGGTTGAAATATTTTCTCCACTATGTGCTTGGGAATCCCATTTCCATTATCACTTACCGTAATTTTAAGGGTATTATTTTCTACCAATGTTGCTATAGAAACTGTAGGATTAAATTGATGAACAGAATCTTTAACTTCAGCTAACTTCTCGCTAACTGCATAAAAGGCATTGGTAATTAAATTCAGAATTACTCGACCAATATCTTGAGGGATAACATCAATCAAACCAATAGATTCATCAAAATTGGTTTCTAATGATGCATTAAAGGATTTGTCTTTCGCTCTCAAACCGTGGTAAGCCAGTCGTAAGTATTCATCGGCCAACTTATTGATATCAGTAGGTTCTTTTTCCGCTGAACTTTTTCTACTGTGCTGGAGCATACCTTTAACAATAGCATCTGCACGTTTTCCATGGTGGTTTATTTTTTCTAAATTTTGCTTAATGTCATTTGCTATTAGTTTTGCTTCTTTCAGGTCACCATTTTCAATTTCCTCATTCATTTCATCTATCAATTCGTTGCTCACCTCACTAAAATTATTGACGAAGTTCAACGGGTTCTGAATTTCATGGGCAATTCCAGCGGTAAGTTCTCCGAGGGATGCCATTTTTTCGGATTGAATAAGTTGTTTTTGGGTGGCTTGTAAGTTGCTCAATGCTTCTTCAACGCTTTCTTTAGCCTTCTCTAATTTTGTAAAATCTTCATAGCGTGAATAAGCGATGGAAAATGACTCAGCAAGATTTTTCACCAAATCGATTTGGTCTTCATTCAAAGGTTCTAAGTTCCCAACATACAGCATACCTTGGGCAAATGGAACAAAATGAAGGTCTAATGATTCCGGTGCATCATCTCCGTCTTGATATCCTTCTTTATTTTCGATCTTACCTAAATCTTGAAGTGATGTAGTCCATAAGATAAATTCCTCTCTATTCCAATGTGTTTTGTAAACTTCCTTGTTTCTCCATGAACTAACTGAATTACTTGTTAAGTCACTCGTCGCAAAATCCAGATTCATCAGACCCAATGATTTACCCTTTGGGTCAGAAAGATATACTTGTATGTTTTGGTATACCTCATTTATGATAAATACACCACATCGGAAAAAAGGAACTCCAAGATTGATCAATTCTTGCCATATTATTGGCGTAATCCGATTTAGATCTTCAGTGGATCTCATACTGGCAATTTCGCCGCGAACCCGATCCAAAGATGATTGTTTATTCGCTTCTCTTGCTCTTTTTTCTGATTCTATTAATTCGCGGTACCGTTGATAGGTTAGTCCGAAAACTTTGGCAAATCTTTCATAGATTTTTCCATGCTTATCTGATATTTCATTTATTGTAAATGCGAAAAGTGCACCTTCATTAAACATGAAACAAGTATTAAAGTGCCGACCCTTAGTTATATTTGTGACGGGTAAATTATAATTTAGCTCTCCTCTGATCGCATCGTAATACTCTTCTCCGTCCTTGCCTACTAATTCATATTGGGTTTTAGTTAGTCCTTTTTTCCAACCTTGAAAAACACCTTCCAATAAGGGATGAATCGTCATATTAATTTGACCAGAAACACTAATAATCTGATCTTTTTTTGTAGTCGAAGTGGTCCAGACGTCCATGACTTTATTATCATGTATAATTAAAATGCCACAACGCATGGTTTCTATTTCTAACTTTTCTATCTCTTTAAAAAGGACTGTCGTTGCTTCACCGATATCCTCACTACTACGCATGGACATGGCTTTGGAACGTACTCTTTCCAGTGCGGCTTCGATTTGGGATTCACGAGTCTGCGCTTCTGCTTTTTGCAAATCTAGGAAACGAGTATAAGTTTGATTGAAAACACCAGCAAATCTTTTTAGAACACCAGTTGCTTCATCTGAAAGTGGTTCTTCAGTAAAAGCAAAGAGTATTCCTGCTGAGAAACAAAAGCTAGTGTGGAATTTCCTCGGGGGGAATGTTGCCAAATCTACTTGAAATGGATAATCTGGAGCATCGTTTAATGCGCTATAATATTCTATTACTTCATTGTCATTCAATTCATAGACAAGACCTCTTTTTCTATTTTTCCATGTCTTTTTAATCTCTACCAACAAAGGATGAATGCTCATATCCAACAAACCCATTTTCAGATCAACTTCTCCATTTTCGGAATGAGTAACCGACCAAGTTTCCATATTCTCCTTATCCTGAAGGATTCCTATACCACAGCGAATGGATTTATCCAGTCCTAACTTTAAAACCTCATCGAATAAAGTAATTACAGTTGAACTTACATCCTCACTACTGTGCATCGCCATGGTTTTAGATCGAACTCTTTCTAGAGCAGATTCGATCTGAGCTTCTCTTGCTTGAGCCTCAGCTTTCTTTAGATCAAGAAAACGCACATATGCATGGTCAAAGACTTTTGAAAAACGCTTAATGATATCAATTTCATTTTCTGATAAAAGTTTTCCTTCAAAATCATTGATGTTAAACAATGCGTTCTTAACCGCTACCATAGTAATCGTATAGCTCGGGCTTTCGAATATCATGTTCTTAATATCATCAGGTACATTTCTGATGGCAGAATGTTCAAACAGATATTCATAGAAAGCATTTTTTTCTTCTTTGGAGTACTTTCCAACAAATAAATCCAATTGCTTTTCAAAGGAATAGTATAATTCTCTGGCAATTATGTTTTCGAAAAAAGGAAGACGATAATTACTGATTACTAATCCAGCTTCATTCTCTCCGCATACAAAAGCATTAAAACCTTTTGAACCATCAATAGGAATTGCGATGCCCACCGCTGTTGACGGAATTTGTAATTCTTTTAATTTTTCGAAAAGAATAGCTACTACTTCATTCAATTCATCACTCTTGTTCATCGCTAAAGAACGAGAACGAACTTTTTCCAAGGCATGCTCTAACTGTGCTTCTCTTGCTTGGGCTTCAGCTTTCTGTAAATCTAGAAAGCGAGCATATGACTGTTCGAATACTTTTGCAAAACGCAAAAAAACATGATGCGATTTCGGTGTTTCCTCATAAGTAATGAAAATAATATAACCAAATTTGAAAAAGGCTACATGATCAATTTGAGAGGTAGGAAATGGAATGCCAGCAGCTTTCATTTTTAGTAATTGGCCTCCAACTCCAGGCAAAGTACACAAGTATTCGTAATGTGTTGCACATTCATTTTCTCCAATTTCATTAATCAATAAGCTTTCTCCCCTTTGACCAGCATTATAATAGCGGAGAAATATACCTTCCCTCGGGGTTCGATATTGTGGAAAAACATCTTCGCCATTGCTTCCCCACTCGATGGAACCACCTGGGTCTTCATCATAAATATTAAATGCACAAAACCAGGTTTTGACACCTAGAGCCTGAACCTGTTTTACTAACTCAAGTGATAAGTCTCCCAGTTCTTCACTTTTATGCATTGCCAAAGACTTAGACCTCACTTTTTCCAATGCAGCTTCTATTTGTGCTTCTCTTCGTTGTGCTTCAGCTCGCTTTAAATCTAAAAATCGAATGTATGCCTGTTCAAATACTTTTGCGAATCGGACGAATATCTCTTTATTATCATAAGCCTCTGTTGTAATGACCAAGAGGTAACCGTATCTGAAATAAGCTGCATGCCATTTTTGCCATTTGGGAAAACTAATGCCATCATCCAACATTCCTTGAAATACAGGTTGAACAGAAGGAACCGACAGCATATATCGGTAATGTTCCTCTAATTCTTCGCCCCCTTTTTCAATGGTCAATAGATCTAATTGGTCTAGAAACCCTTGATACATGGAAATATGTGTCGGATCATCAGTATTTGGTATATTTAAATTCGGCAAAACCCCACTATGGTTAACAAACCAAAATTCATCCGTGTCAGCATTTTCCTCACAGAATGCAAAGCCAGTTCCCCATAACTCTCCATCTAAACCAGTTAATTGTTCATACAAAACCAATGCTACCTCACTAATTTCCGCACTTTGTTGCATCGCCATTGTTCGGCTTCGCACCTTTTCTAAAGCAGCTTCTAACTCTAATTCCCGATTTCTCTGCTCTAATTCTGCAGTACGCTCCTTAACGGCATTTTGTAGCTTTTCGTTTTCAGCTTTAAGTGCATCGAAGCCGAACGCCTCTCCTTCCTCTGTTTTAGAATCAGGGAAAGAACCATGCTGGTGCAAAACAATCCAACTCTCGCCATTTTTCTGCATTAATGAAGACAGCCTAATGGGCGCATAAAACATCCATTCATCTTCTGCCTTTACATACAAATCTCCAAGTTCATGAGCCATGAAATAAGGAGGATAGGGAATGACATGCACTTTTTTATTTCGCACCTCAGCATTGCCCACCATCTGATCGATCATCTCTTTTGTATAATCCAGGATATCTTTTTTGCTATTCCAGATTTCTTCTTCGGTGGTGCCTATGTTTTTATAGTCCACAGTAATATAGGACGCCCATTTCTGCAGATTACCTTCAAAATAGGTATCCCAGTAGTTTTGCAAAAATTCCTTTATATCTGTTTCTATTTGGCTATTTATTATCATTTATGTTTTAGGGCGTATGTTATGCTAGGATGTTACTAATCTGAGAAAGAAGCTTAACTTTTCAATTTGATTGAACTTAAGCTTCCATTCTAATTGGAATAATTATTCAAAGGCACTTGGGCGGGTTTGAATTCCATCCCTAATTCATTCTTAGCCAAATCATTGCGGTAGATAACTTTAGGACTCTTTACAGGATTTTCATGATTAAGCATTCGAGTGATATCAGAAATAGGGTAACTTTCACTGGTCAATAAATAATTCTGCCCATGAATTCCCTTTTTAATTGCAGCTTTATAAACTCCTTCAGCAACATCTTCCACATCAACCATTGCAAACTCTATGTCCTTATCATAGAACATTTGAATAAATGGATTCGGCGCCATTTTATTTTTAAATAAAAACTGTAAGCCTCCCGAAGTTGAATCTTCTCTATTGGATAATGATTTTCCCATCACTCCTACTGGTGAAACCGTCGTTATTTCGAAGTTTAGCTTCGGGTGCTGAGCAATGAATTTCTCCACTGCTTGATTCGCAATAAATTTGGCTTGAGCATAAGGATGGCTTTCGTCACTCATGAAAGAGTCTTTCTCATCAATCTGCTCATTTGCATTTTTGTTGCTAGGGAAAAGCGGAAAATCCGTATTGAATGCTGCAACTGATGCTATAAAAATTACTTTTTCTATCTCTGGCATTTCTTGAATGACTTCTAGAAAATTCTCAGTTCCTTGTATCGTTGGATCAAATAGTTCCGTTTTAGGATCTTGAACATCTAATTTAAAGGGTGTACCACCATGGACGACGATATTACATCCCTTTAAAAAATCTACCAGTTGAGTTTTGTTTTCAACATTTAAAGGAACAATTTCTAAATGCTGAGCATTCGGTAATTCTTTTAAATGTTCATATTTATCTTTTTTGGAAATGTCTGTAGCTGAAACTTTTACTTTGAATCCATTTTCAAGAAATTTTCTTGTATTGTAACTCCCAATAAACCCAGAGCCACCTATTATTCCTACTTTTTTCATTATATTTTATTTCTATTTTTTGATTTAATTTTCTTTGTAACCTTCGATTTCTATTTCAATCATGAAATCAGGTAATGCCAGTTCTTTCACCCCTACCCAAGTTCCAGTAGGGAAATGATTTCTATAGATTTCGTCCAGTATTTGCAGAGTGCGACATTTTAGAGAGCATTGCCGCATATAAAATGTTGTAACCAGTTATTTCTGATTCAAATTATAAATAGCTTCTGCAAATTTTTGCCCTAAATCTATGTAGCCGTTGCTATCGTAGTGCCAAGCATCATAGTAATTATATCGTTGTGTACTTCTTACAATCGTGACATTTTGTTCTGTACGTGCAAATTTTTCTTGAGCATACTGAACAAGTTCACTATATCTATACGTTTTACCTGACTTTGTATTCCCCGAATCTGATATTTTTCCAATAACTATAGGCAAGTCATCTCGATGTAGTGCTGCACGTACTAGGTCCATTAAGCGTTTTAAATTTCCGTAATATCGGAAAGCAACCTCTTCTCTATACGCATCACTTTCTCCTTGCATCCATAAGATCCCTGATTGAATCAAATAATCCTCAATTCCATCATTATCGATGTCTTTGACACTCATCGCCATGTTGATCGTTTTCAAAAAATGGTCATATTGATTGATTCCCTTAGTACCTTTATAATCCGGCTCCCATGAACCATATCGTCCAGCTGCTACGCTATCGATTGATGTTCCACCTCTTGAATATTTGATTATTGCTATTTTCTCGTTTGGATAGTATTCTTTTAGTCTTTTTGCAAAAGAAAGTTCTATTCCGAAATACTCTGACAATTTATTTTCATCACCATTGGATGAGAATTCCCAACCATGGCCTGGTTGCAGTTCAGTCCATAAGCCTAATCCTCCATTTGCATCTTCATCAGGGGCAGGATTTCCATGAAATATCCACACATTTTCGAGATTTGATGTTATGGAATCTGGTAATTCAGCATTCAAGCCAAACCCATCCATATTTGACTGACCTCCTAAATAAAAAAGTCTAATTGTGTCTCTTTCGGTTTGCTGACAAATCCCGATTATTGGAAGAAGTAATGCGATAAATGCTAATACTTTTTGGTTCATAATTATCCTTTTAATTATTTACAACTATATGCAAGGGAAGGCACTGACCACATCAAAACAATAAATATTGGCAATAATAAATATCGAGACAAATGAAAGAATTGGGTTTTCATAATTGGGTATTTTAAGGTTATAAAAGTGCCTACTCTATGCGGTTTTCGACATCCCCGTGATTTTTTGGCGTTATTAAATCTTTAATTATTTGTCATAACAATTGATGGTCTAAAACTACAACTTGAAGCAGCTTACGAATAGGAGAAAAGGACTGAGGTCTAGGACTTTTTAGGATTTTAATAGGACAAACTGCGCATCTATAGGATTATCTAGGCTTTTTATTTATTTTCACTATAGTATGAACCCGAAATTCAAAAAATCATTGCTGATTATAGCAATCCTATCTATTTACTTGTGCAGAAACCTTCTAGCTCAAGTAAATAATCAAATTGAAACCATCACCACTGAAGATGGTTTATCCCAAGGAATGATCTATGATATTTTACAAGATCGAGAAGGATTTTTATGGATTGCAACTAAGGATGGGCTAAACAGATATGATGGTTACCAATTTAAAGTATTTACTAATGATCCCAACGATCCTTGGTCAATATCTGGTAATACCATTATTAAATTATTCGAAGATTCCGCAGGACGAATTTGGGCATGCTCTGACAATGCAGGTATTAATATTTATGACAAAAAAACAGGTCGCTTTCATCATATTCGCCAAGATCCTAATGATCCTTTAAGTCTAACTGGAAATTATGTTTCCGCCATAGCTGAAGATACTTCTGGTTATTTTATTACTGCCATTGACAAAGAGGAAATAAATATGTTCCGACTTGAGGATGATTTTTTTACTGCTCAAAAAGCGCCTCAAATCATTCGAATTCCGATACCCACTCATTTAAGCAAAAATAAACCTACAACAAATGAAATATCTCTAGATTTTTATACACTTCGTGGAATTGTTAAAGATACAAAAGATCGAATTTGGGTAGGTGGAAACAATGCCATATATCATTTCAATGCTCAAAAAACAGAACTGACTTTAGCCGTAGATGGTTTTACATTTGAAACAGCTAGTGCACGTGCGGACGGTTCGATATGGGCAAGCAATGGCAGTTATGATTTATTTCTTTGGGATGGAAGTAATACTCCTTCCTTAGTTGGAGAGTTCGCTCATATCCGAGATCTAAGAGAAGATGACCAAGAAAATTTATGGATCGTCACTCTTGATACATTATTTGGATTGAATACTGAGGACCTGATGACTAAACCATCAATAAAGTTAAATTCCGATCTTTGTTTTTATAGCTGGAAACCTGAAAACAGAGAATTTCCTTTCAATTCAATGACTTCAGATCGCTCAGGTATTCTTTGGGTAGGTTCATCAGGGTTTGGAATTTATAAAATTAACCCACAACATAATGCCTTCACTCATCAACTCGAAGATTTGAGTTTTAGAAAAATTGTAGTGGATAGTGATGACGAATTGTTTTTACAAAATTATGCTTTCCAATGGTTTAAAAATGACGGTCCATATTTAAAATATAACCGATTAAATAATGAGGAACCCAATGTAGATGCACTCTTATTTAGCAAATCAGGAGACATTTGGACCAGACTAGAATTTGTGGAGCAATCCTACTTGCAAGTTCAAAGGTTTAACCCAAGTTCGAAGGAAACTCAGGTTTTTGACATCAGCTGGCATCATCATCAATTTCAACCGATGATAGAATGTGAGGATGCTTCCATTTGGATGGCTGGGTATGATCATGTACTGACACAAATTGATCCTAAAACAGGGCAAGTCAAATCATATAATGTAAAAAATGGTCAAAAACTTCAATTAGAAGCGGGTGAAAAACTAAAGCCTTCTATAGCACTTTCAACAGCATTGTATGAAGATTCTGATGGCAACTTGTGGGTTGGTTCAGAAAATGGATTTACAAAATGCATAAGACCTACATATAATCAGAACAATTTACAAGTTAAAGCCTATGTGAATATCCCAGGTGATCAAACTTCATTAAATTATAATCATGTTAGTTCCTTTCTGGAAGACCCCAAAAATCCAGAAAAGTATCTTTGGGTTTCAACAAAAGGTGGAGGGTTAAATCGCCTAAATAAAGAAACAGGTGCTTTTATACACTTGACTCAAGAAGATGGCCTACCAGATAATGTTATTTATGGTATCCTTTCTGATAATGCTGGGAATATCTGGGGTAGTACCAACAAAGGTATTTTTTGTATGAGTCAATCGAATTCCTCAATTGCAGATTCATTAAGTGAATTTAGATTTAGAAATTTTTCTAAGTCAGATGGTTTGCAGGAGAATGAGTTTAATACGGGTGCTTTTGCGAAATTATCAGATGGGCGACTTGCTTTTGGAGGTATAAATGGATATAATGTTTTTGACCCTAAGAAAGTTTTAAATGATGAATTTTCTCCTCCAACTTATATCGTCAACATATTGGTCAATAACAAGCCTGTATTTCCTGAAGATGAAAGTGAAATTTTAGAAAGCACCATTGAAAGTACTAATAAAATAACGCTATCTCATAAAGAGAAAATTCTAACCTTAGAATTTGCATCACTTGATTTTAGTGCACCTGAAAGAAATAAATACAGATACCAGTTAATTGGAGCTGATGATACGTGGATTGAAGCAGGCAATCGTAGATCTGCTACTTTTCTAAATTTACAGCCCAAGGAATATATTTTTAGAGTTCAAGGATCCAATAGTCAAGGAATATGGAGTGAGCATATTGCTGAATTACAAATCAATATCTTGCCTCCTTGGTGGAAGACTTGGTGGGCATATCTCCTTTATATTTCAATGATCGCTGCAGCTATAGGAACGTATTATCGATTTTCAATTAAAAGAGCAAAGCTTCAACAGCAACTTGCATTTGAAAAGAAAGAAGCAGATCGGGTGAAGGAGCTGGAAATGCTTAAGTCGCAACTCTATATGAACATGACTCATGAATTTCGAACTCCTTTGACCATTATTCTAGGCATGGCCAAACAGGTTCAGGACAATCCTAAAAAGCATTTTAGCAGTGGTCTAAATATGATCATTCGCAATGGCCAAAATCTGCTAAATCTGGTCAACAAAATGCTGAATTTATCTAAACTGGAAAGTGGTAAAATGTCCTTGGAATTGGTTCAAGGAGATGTTGTTCACTTTTTAGCGGTTATCGTTGAATCCTTTCGTTCCTTTGCTACCAATAAAGAAATTCAATTGCATTTTTTACCAGAAATTAATTCTTTAGATATGGATTTCGATGGTGAAAAATTACAACAAGTTGTATCTAATTTGATTTCAAATGCTTTCAAATTCACGCCTGTAGGTGGACATATTTATTTTAATTTAAGAGAAGAAAATGATTCCTTGGTCATTCGAGTTAAAGATACAGGTAATGGGATTGCTACAAATGATTTAGACAAAGTTTTTGATCGATTTTATCAAGTGGATAATAGTATTACTCGTCAATATGATGGATCTGGAATTGGGCTGGCACTTTCGAAAGAATTGGTCGCATTAATGCAAGGATCTATTTCTGTACAAAGTCCGCCTGTAGGAGCGAAAAAAGGATCAGAGTTTAAAGTTGTATTGCCAATTCAGAAAAAAGCTGAAAAGAAAAATGCTATTACAACCTTGAAACCTACTGAAAATAAAATAAGTATTCCTCAAGAAAAAACAAAAGAAATCAAAATTCCTGAAAACCCGACGGCAATTAAAACGACTCAAGCACAGACCCAGCATTCACAGCAGCCTTTTATTTTAATAGTGGAAGACAATGAAGATGTTGCATCGTATATAGCTTCATGTTTATCTGAATACCGACTATCGATTGCAGTCAATGGTCAGGAAGGTTTTGAGGTCGCCAGTGAGGTAATACCTGATTTGATCATAAGTGATGTAATGATGCCGATCATGGATGGATATGAATTTTGTCGTAAACTCAAATTGGATAATCGAACTGATCACATACCGGTAATAATGTTGACGGCACGCGCAGATCAGGATAGTAAACTTGAAGGCCTTGAACTTGGTGCTAATGCCTATTTGGCCAAACCTTTTGAAAAACAAGAGTTGCTTTTAACCATTAAAAATTTATTTGATCTGAGGGATAAATTAAGATTGTATCATCAAACAAGTGTAGGTATAGTGAGCAATAATAATTTAGAAGAAGATACACTTTATGGAAGTAAATTAGATGATGCATTTGTTTTGAATGTCAAAGAATACATTGAATCTCACATTAGTGATTTTGATTTAAATGTTGAACAATTAGCGCAAAACTCTCATCTGAGTCATTCTCAATTTGGTCGAAAATTAGATGCTTTAACTGGTTTTTCACCAAACCGTTTTATCCGATTCATTAGACTAAAAAAAGCAAAAGAATTGTTGATGGATCAAAACTCAAGCGTTTCTGCAGTAGCTTACGATTGTGGTTTCAGTGACCCAAGTTATTTTACTCGAGTGTTTAAAAAAGAATTCGGTAAGACACCTCTTGAATGGAGGATGGCAGACTCACCCACATCATAATTCTTAACATTGACCTATATGATCTGCGTTAAAAGTTACTTTTTTACTAACTGACTTGCTAACCTTAGATTATACTTAATGCAATCGGGAACTGAAACACCTGAAATATAAGAGCCACTTAATGTAAATCCAGGTATACTTTCTGCTTGCTTGATCAGTTGAAACTTTAAGCTTTCGTAAGGCTTATTGAATTGAGGAATCCCCTGCTTCCATATCGTCATCTCTTTGTGAATGGGAGCTCCATTAATTTTTGTCAATTTTTGAAATTGACCTAAAACCTTATCCACTTCTCGATCTAAGCGCTCTTTATTATCTAGCCACTTAGCTTTTGGCTTCATAAAAATGGTATAAGAAACCAAATTACCATTGGCTCGAGATGGAAATAAACTTGAATTGTAAATAGCTCCTTTAAGAACTGGAGATTCATACTGACTGCATAAAAAACCAAATGCATTCAACTCCTCTGCTACACTAGACTGGTCAAAGGCTACATGAATCAAAATCATCGGATTATATTGAATTTCGTCCAGGTTTACACTTAATTCTTGATGGCTTTTAAAAATGATGTTACTCAAATTATAAGCAGGAAGGCAGGAAATCAATTGCTTACAAGTTCTTTCTCCCTTTGCTGTTCTCAAGTAAAAAACATCGTCTACCTTTCTGATTTCGAGCACTTCATTTCCTAATTCCAGGTTGGATAATTGAGCAGATAAAGTACGATTCATATGCTCCATACCTCCTTTTATTCCATAAATTTTACGTTTCTGGGTTTTATCTTTTTGCTTCATAAGCCCTCTGATAAGACTTCCAGATTCTTGCTCCATTTGGAAAATATTCCCCATTACAGCTTTCATTTCCATCTTCTCAATATCTCCAGAATAGATTCCTGAGAACACCGCACTGATGATATTCTCTGTAATTTCTTTTCCGAAGTGGTATTCGAAAAACTCCCTGACTGTAGGGTTCGGTATCTTGACCGGTTTCTTAAATAATTCTTTAAGCAAATTCACTTTAGCTCCACTGCTTAAAAATTTAGCGGTCAATATCTTACCTGGATGATTCGAAATATTGTGAATTTCATCATTGACTACGATCTGTCTATTCTTCGCAACCGTACTAGGTTCTACAAGTAAATCCTCGATGTTAAATCGTTGAAAAAAAGTGAGCAATTCCAAATCTACAGCTAAAGTATGTGCAGCTCGATCCCAATAACAATCATCATTATAAATTGATTGTAATACACCTCCCGCCTTATCGCTCTTCTCTATCAAGCTGACTTCCTCTCCCCTAGATTGCAATTCTAATGAAATAGCTAGTCCACTAATTCCTCCTCCCAGAACAATGTAATCAAAATGTGTTTGCTTCACTTAGACTTTTTTTAGGGTCAAAATCTGTGATCCATTGAGCTAGTAAAGCTGCCCATTCATCATCATCATTTAAACACGGAACCATCTTAAATTCTTCGCCTCCATTATGGAGAAACTCTTCTCTTCCCTCCATTTCTATCTCCTCCAAAGTTTCCAAACAATCAGAAACAAATGCGGGACAAACAACCATAAGTTTCTTCACGCCTTCACTCGGTAGTGACTCTAATCGCTTATCAGTGAAAGGCTGTAACCAAGGATCATTTCCTAACCGAGACTGAAAACTGCTCTGGACTTTAGATTCAGGCAATTGCAAATTAGCATTAACAAAATCTGTCATTTTAAAAGTCTGGTGACGATAGCAGAACGCCTGACATGGATGCTCTTTTTCACAACAGTCATCTTCCACCAAACAGTGTTCTCCAGAAGGATCGGTCTTTCTAACATGCCTTTCTGGAATACCATGGTAACTGAAAAGAATTTGATCGTAGTTTTCTGGATGATGTTCACCTATTTTATCACTCAGCAGCTTGATATATGCCTTACTATTATAAAAAGGTGGCATAACTGTTAATGCAACATCATGCCCTATGATCGGCATAGCCTCTCGCACTTTCACTTCCACCGTCTCGTAGGAGCTCATCGCATAATGTGGGTATAGCGGAATCAATAAAATCTCAGTTAAGAACGGATTCTCATCTTTAATTTTCTGGATGGTATCATTGATAGAAGGATTCCCATATCGCATTCCAAGGTATATAGGAATATCTGTCAATGCTTGAGCCTTCTGCTGCAATCTCTTAGAAATAACAATTAACGGAGATCCCTCGTCCCACCATATTTTCTGGTAGGCTTTCGCACTTTTCTTGGGTCTAAAATTGAGAATAATCCCTTTCACTAAAAGTGCTCGTTTCCAATATGGCAGGTCGATTACCCGCTCATCCATTAAAAACTCATCCAAGTATTTTTTAACATCTTTAGTCTCTGTGGAATCCGGCGAACCCAGATTAACGATTAGTGCAACTCTTTTACTCCCCAAGGCTTTATTTTTATGTTTCTGATGGTAAAGAAAGATGAAAGGAGTGACATTTGTTGAATACCAGAATAGTCTTTTACAATTAAATGACACAAAACCATTTGAATAAGGGCTTAATAAGCATATTTTTGCCCATCGTACAATAAATCCAGATTATTTGAATTGGTCAGTTATAGGTATTAATTATCAGAAAGCTAATCTTGAGCAGCGACAGAAGTTTGCCTTGGATGAAGATCATATTCAAGAAACTTATGAATACTTTCTAGCGTCTGGGATTACGAATGCTTTAATTGTTTCTACTTGTAATCGTACTGAATTCTTCATTCCGCAAGATGCTAATGCCAAGGCTCTGGAAATACTTTCTAAGCATATCTATAAAGATTACTATGATGAGCAATTGTTTCACTTCAAATCTGATGCGCAAGCAATCCATTATTTCTTTAGAATTTGCAGTGGATTAGAATCACAGATCGCTGGAGATTTTGAAATCCTCGGCCAGGTAAGAAAAGCGTGTGGAATTGCTAAGGCGAATGGAATGATCACTGGAACCTGGGAGCGAATCATCAATAATGCATTGAGTTCCGCAAAGAAGGCGCGGACGACTACAGGTTTTTATAGTGGTGCCAGTTCCACCAGTTATGCATGCATAGAACACATAAAAACGACATCGCTAGATCTAAAAACAGCTAAATATCTTATCCTTGGTGCTGGAAAAATAGGGAGTCATACCATAGACCACTTATTAAAATTTGCACCTTCTAAAAATATAACCATTACCAATAGGTCTTTCGATAAGTCATTAGCACTTGCGAATAAAAAAGATCTAAAATTGATGCCTTTCAAGCACTTAAGCATGGAGGCTGAACATTATGATGTAATTATTTGTGCGACGAATGCTTCAGAATATATATTGACTGAAAAGATATTTAAGAGTAACAAGAGACACCATATTGTGGATTTATCCGTTCCTATGAATGTAGATCCATCATTGGGAAAATTGGAAAATATAGAATTAATTAATGTGGACCAATTATCAGATAAGGTGAATGCGAATATGCGGAAGCGTGTTGCTGAAAGGAGAAATGTAGAACGTATTATTGCTGAAAGTATCTTAGATCTTAATGCATGGTTTACTATTAAATCGGGGATGCCGATGCTTTCTGAACTAAAGAAAGAATTGCAACAAATCAAGCAAGACGCTTTATCTAATGTTATCGCTGAAGATAAAACACATTCTGCTGCATTTCTTGATGAATACACCGACCATCTCTTTAACCACCTGTCACAACAGTGGATTAAAAAGGTAAGAAATAAAACATTAGATGCTCATTAAAATCGGAACGCGAAAGAGCAAATTAGCACTTTGGCAAGCAAACTACTTAAAAGGGGAAATTGAAAATCTTGGCCTTAAAGCCGAGCTAGTACTCATTGACTCCTTAGGAGATATCGATAAAACTTCAGAACTAGGTAAGCTTAACCAAACAGGCATTTTTACGAAAGCTCTAGATAATGCCCTTCTCGATAAAGAGATCCACCTGGCTATTCACTCCTTAAAAGACTATCCAACCGTGCCACCAGATGGAATTACCATCACAAGCACTGGACAACGAGAAGATCCCAGAGATGTATTAGTGAATAACGATGTAGAAAGAGATATAACAGCTTCAGTATTTAATATTGGAACAGGTTCTATCAGAAGGAAGGCGCAGTGGAAGTATAAATATAAGAATACCATATTTCACAATCTTCGAGGAAATGTACCAACGAGGTTGGAAAAACTGTGGGACTCTGATTGGGATGGAATCATTATGGCGCATGCTGGTCTGAATAGATTAAGTATGCTGAATGATCAATGCACAACTCTTGACTGGATGATACCTGCTCCATCACAAGGAGTTCTGGGAATAAGCTATCGGACTGATGATCCATTTATAGCAAAATTAACGGCTCAGTTACAAGTAGAAGAGGTAGAATTATGCAGCCAAGTCGAACGCAAATTTCTCAATTTATTAGAAGGAGGATGCTCAGCCCCGATCGGAGCACTTGCCAAGATCAAAGGAGACCAAATTGTATTCAAAGGCAGTCTTCATGACCCAAATGGATACGAAGCTTTTTTCGTCGAGAAAACGGTGGATAAAGGTGAATGTTTAAGCCAGGTAAGTGACTGGGTGAATGAAATCTTAGTTGCAGGAGGTGATAAAATAATGCTTAAAATCAAAGCTCAATAATGAATAATAATTTTATTAAGGTTTTAAAGGGAGAAGATGTAGATCGTCCTCCAGTATGGATGATGCGACAAGCGGGAAGGTATCTGCCTGACTACATGAAATTAAAAGCTAAGTATAGTTTTTTTGAGCGAATTGAAACGCCAGAACTCGCAACAGAGATTACCATTATGCCTGTTCACCAAGTAGGTGTTGATGCAGCGATTCTGTTTTCAGATATTTTGGTAATTCCGAAAGTGCTAGGGATCAATGTAGAATTAGTTCCAGGAAAAGGACCACTATTAGAAAGTACCGTAACATCTGAAGCTGAATATCAAAAACTGAATGGCGAAGATATTATCAGTAGAATGCCTACCGTAGAGGCTTGTATTAAAATGATCAAGCATGAACTTCCAGCAGATATTCCGTTGATTGGTTTCGTGGGTTCTCCATGGACGGTTTTTTGCTACATGGTTCAAGGAAAAGGATCTAAGGATTTTTCTGAGGCAAAATCATTTGCTTTCAATCATCCTGAATTAGCCCTGAAAATATTAGATAAAATAACAGAAGCAACCATCACTTATTTAGGTCATCAGATCGAAAGTGGTATTGATGTTTTCCAAGTTTTCGATAGTTGGGGAGGCTTATTAGATAGACAAAACTACCTAGCGTACAGCCTGCCATTTATTCATAAAATCTGCAATGCTTTCCCTGGAATTCCAAGTATCGTATTCGCGAAAGGTGGATGGCACTTGCTGGAAGATCTGAATAAAATAGACTGCCAAGGCTTAGGTCTGGATTGGACGATTAGCGCTGATTATGCGAAGTCTAAGATTTCTTCCGATAAAGCAATGCAAGGAAACTTAGACCCATCTATGCTTTTGTCTTCAGATGAAACACTAGTCAAGAGAACCAATGAAATGATAGAATCTTTCGAAGGGCATCGATACATTGCCAACTTAGGCCATGGAATACTACCGAATATCCCAGTAGAAAAGGCTAAGCTATTTGTGGATACTGTTAAAGCATATCGTTATTAATGATAAAAGAACAATTCGAAAATAAAATAAAAGCGCTCCAAAAGGAGATTGTTCTAGCATTTCTTGAAGAAGATGAGGATTTACAATTACTAGAAGACACCTGGGATCGTCCAGGAGGTGGAGGCGGAATATCCAATATTCTATCTAATGGAAAGTATATAGAAAAAGGTGGTGTGAATATCTCCATGGTTCATGGCATTCTGCCAGATGAAATGAAGAAGAGGTTGAATGCAGTTTCTGCTACTTTCTATGCTTCAGGAATTTCTTTAGTCATTCATCCGGTTAATCCATTCGCACCAACGGTTCATTTCAATATTCGATACTTCGAATTGTATGAAAAGGATGTAATGGTGGACGCTTGGTTTGGTGGAGGAATGGACATGACGCCATATTATATATTCGAGGAAGATGCCGTTCATTTTCATACGACGCTGAAAAATGCTTGTGATCTACATAACGAATCCTACTACTCTACTTTCAAGGCGAAATGTGATGACTATTTTTTCAATAGCCACCGTGATGAGCATAGGGGAATCGGAGGAATATTCTATGATTACTTAAAAGATCAACCACAAGAAAAGTTAGCATTTACTAGTAAAATTGGTGATGCATTTCTGAAAGCTTACTTACCTGTATTTCAGAAAAGAAAGGATACGCCTTACAATGCTGATCAGAAAATATGGCAAGAAATTCGAAGAGGACGATATGTTGAATTTAATCTAATTCATGATCGAGGAACCTTATTTGGCCTAAAAACCAATGGTCGAACAGAATCCATCTTAATGAGTCTTCCACCTACAGTGAGATGGGAATACAACCACCATCCAGAAGCAGGAAGCGAAGAAGCAAAATTATTAGAAGCACTAAAACCCAAAGACTGGGTAACACTAAAATAATACAACATGCCGAATCCATTTTCAAAGAGCGAATCCCTGTTTGCAGCATCTAAAAAGTATATTCCAGGCGGTGTTAATTCACCAGTGAGAGCCTTTAAATCTGTCGGCGGAACACCCGTTTTCATTGACAAAGCTAAAGGTGCATACCTCTATGATGTAGATGGGAATTCATATGTGGACCTCATCAATTCTTGGGGACCGATGATTCTGGGGCATGCACATCCTGAAGTGATCGAGGCTGTAACACAGCAAATAAAGAAGTCTTTCACTTATGGAACACCGACTAGCTTGGAATTAGACATGGCTAAGCTAATGTGCGATATCGTGCCGGGCTTGGAAATGGTTAGAATGGTTAATTCAGGTACGGAAGCTTGCATGAGTGCAGTTCGACTTGCCAGAGGTTATACTGGTAAAAAGAAGATCGTCAAGTTCGCAGGCTGTTATCATGGACATCATGATAGCTTTCTCGTAGAAGCAGGAAGTGGTGCCTTAACACTAGGAAGCCCGAATTCGCCTGGTGTACCGGAAGAAACAGCAGCGAACACTTTGATCGCTGAATACAATGACTTAGCGTCGGTTCAGGCTTTATTTAGCAAACATGATGACATCGCATGTGTAATCTTGGAGCCTGTTGCAGGGAATATGGGATGCATTCTTCCTAAGGATGGTTTCCTTCATGAACTGAAGGCATTGTGCCATAAAAATGGAGCGTTATTTATCATGGATGAAGTGATGACCGGATTCAGATTAGCACCTGGAGGAGCACAAGAATATTTCGATATTCAAGCTGACATCATCTGCTTTGGAAAAATAATAGGAGGAGGTATGCCTGTAGGTGCTTTCGGAGGTAGAAAGGAAATATTTGAACATTTAGCACCTCTTGGTCCGGTATATCAAGCGGGTACACTCAGCGGCAACCCTGTTGCAATGACGGCTGGAATCACAACATTGACCATTCTAAAAAACACACCAAGTATCTACACGGAGTTAACGGAAACCGTAAAGAATCTACACCAGTCTCTCGGTGAAATATTGAGCGAAAAAGGCATTGCTCATCATATCAATTCCATTGGTTCAATGATAAGTATTTTTTATACTGATCGAGAAGTGCATAGTTATGGAGATGCTAAGACAACCGATACTGAGTTATTTGGTAGACTTTTCCACCACGGATTAAAGTCGGGAATTTATCTACCGCCGAGTAACTATGAATCTTGGTTTCTAGGAAAAGATATTAAGGACAAAGAAGTTGAGAAAATTTTAGAAACCTTTAAGACTTTCTAATTCTAAAGAGTCCATCTGGTTTCGCAATTCGCAGGTCATATATATTATGATTTTTAATAATATATATTTGGTATTATTCCTCTTTTATTGAATATTTGCAGCTGATAAGGAAATAAAAAAGTATTTTTATGGCCTAGGAATTATTAAAGTTGAATGTCATTTAGTTTCAGCAGCCTATTGGTAAACCATTTGTAATTAAAAAAGCATAACCAATTTAGACCTGACTTTGACATGTTAAGCCACAATTTAAAATGCCGAAATTATTTTCAGTATTACTGATACTCTTGCCTATATTTTTGTTCGCAAATGAAATTCCTCACAGGGTTTTACTAGCAGATCGCACGAATATTGACATAAAAATCGATGGTTCCTTAGATGAGGAAGCATGGACTAAAGCCAATATAGCGGATAAGTTCACTACCTTAAATCCTAAGCCAGGTCTTCCTGCAAATTTCGAGACTCAAGTAAGAATTCTCTACAATGATAACTCCTTGTACATCGGTGCCTTACTGATTGATCCTGAGCCGGATCAAATCATGAGACAATTATGCGAGAGAGATGGAAGCACCAATGCCAGTTCTTTCGAAATAATGATCGATGCCTACCAGTCGGGAATCAATGGATTCGGTTTCAAAGTTTCCGCTGCAGGAGTTCAACGAGACTATTTATTAACTCCTGAAGGCTCGGATAGCAACTGGGACGCTGTATGGAATTCCAGTGTTAAGATCACGGAATTTGGTTGGGTAGTTGAAATGGAAATACCTTATTCTGCGCTAAGGTTTCCGAAGGCTGATGTACAGAAATGGGGCATTAACTTTAGCCGTGAAGTTCGAAGAACTAGAGAAACCAGTTATTGGAATGAAATCGACCCGACTATCGAGGGAATTCTAACTCAAGCTGGCGTTCTAGAAGGTATTCAAAATATAAAAACGCCGGTAAGGCTTATGGTGACGCCATATCTTTCCTTCGGTGGAAGTACCAACTTAAAGCAAGAAGGTTCTTTAAGCACAGGAATCAGTGGTGGAATGGACTTGAAATATGGTATAAATGACGCATTTACGTTAGATATGACCCTCATTCCTGATTTCTCTCAAGTGAAATTCGATGAACAAGTACTAAACCTTACACCTTTCGAGGTCCAATTCGATGAGAATCGTGCATTTTTCACTGAAGGAACAGAACTTTTCCAAAAAGCGAATCTCTTTTACTCTCGTAGAATCGGAGGGGCACCGCATAACAGCAAACGAATATTTGATAAAGAAAAGGAAGGAAACCGAATTACTCGGTATAATAATATCACTCAATTATTAAATGCCACTAAAATATCGGGTCGATTGCAATCGGGATTAGGAATCGGTGTATTTAATGCTGTGGTATCCGAAAGCACGGCAGATTATGTCACACAGAATGGAGAAACACAAAGTGTTCAAGTTAATCCATTGACCAATTACAATGTCCTTGTAGCTGATCAAAATTTAAAAAACAACTCTTTCATTTCGTTGATTAACACGAATGTACTCCGGTTCGGAGATGATTATGACGCGAATGTAACAGGAACCGAGTTTGACTTCAGAACTAAAAATCAGAAATACAGTTTCGCTGGTTCTTCAGCCTTAAGTCAGAAATACTATTCAGAATATACTGATCTAGGTTATACTTACAGTCTAACGGCTGGTAAAATTAGAGGTCGTTATAATTACGAGTTAAGCTATAAGGAAGAGAGTCCTAATTATGATATAAATGATTTCGGATTTCTACTAAGTCCGAATGAGCGGACGGTTTCTTTACGAGGATCGTATAATAATTACAATGCGAGGCCTAAAAATATAGACACTTACAAACTAACCCTTTCCAGTTTATATTCAAGGTTAGTTGCTCCGAATGTTTTTACAGATTTCTCAGTTACCTTAAATACTTTCTTGAGAACGAGCGATTTCACAGGTGCAGGTGCAACCCTTCGCTTAGAACCAGTTGTGACCTACGATTATTTCGAACCAAGAACACGAGATTATTCTCAGTATTATGCTTTTCCTACCAACTGGTATTTTAATTCATTCGTCAGTACCAATTACAACAAGCCAATTGCGCTTGATGCTAATATCAATGTAAGATCATGGAACGAAGAGAATCGAAATCTGGTTTCTTTCGAAATAGAACCAAGATGGCGGGTGAATAACAAAATAAGCTTGGACTGGAGCTATGGATGGTCACTGAACAAAAATGATGTGGGCTTTGTCGCTAATTCATATGATGTACCAGGTGTAGAAAACCCAGTTATTTTCGGAAAAAGAGACCGGAAGACGGTGGTAAATCAGTTCACTACGAAAATTCTTTTCAATGAGAACATGTACATTAATCTAATTGGTCGACATTATTGGTCGAAAGTACATTATAACAGCTACCATCTTCTAGGGTCAAAAGGTGAACTTATCGAAACATCTATCGATGATATTGCTGATGATGGTCGTAAAAAGTACGATGTTAATTTCAACTTGCTCAATATGGACCTCGTCTACAGTTGGCGATTTGCTCCCGGAAGTGATTTGATTTTCGTCGTGAAGAACTTTGCGAATAACGGAGCGGAAATAAGAAACTTAAGACCTAGTTATTCTAAGAGTGTTCAGTCAGTGTACGAATACAACAATAATTTCTCTATGAATATTAAAGTTTTATACTTCATAGATTACTTTAAAACTGCACAGAAATTTAATTCTTAGAAACCTTATCTGCGATTTCCATCCATTCCATTTCTAAGTCTTCGATCTCCGACATTAATATTCCCATTTCTTTAGATAGTTCCGACATCTTATCTGAACTTAGTGAAGAATCTGAAAACTTTTCGGTGATCTCGTCCTTTCTCTTTTCATTCTTAGCAAGCAACTTCTCTATCTCATCCATCCTGTGCTTGTCTTTGTAGGATAGCTTTTTTTGATTGTCAATGTTTTTCTGAGGTGCAGGAGCAGGTTCTACTTCTACAACTTTCTTCTTCTCAGTAGATTTATCAGGGAAGAACTCTTTTTCTCTCAATTTGAATTCAGAATAGTTACCATTAAAATCTTTAATAATGCCACCTGGTCGTAAAATGAATATGTGATCTACAATTTTATCCATAAAATAACGATCATGCGATATGATCAACAGACAACCCGTGAAAGATCGTAGATACTCTTCTAACACATTTAGGGTAACAATGTCCAAGTCATTCGTAGGCTCATCCAGAATTAAGAAATTCGGATTCTGCATCAGAACCGTCAGCAAGTAAAGCCTTCTCTTCTCTCCACCTGAAAGTTGTGAATAATAGACTTGCTGCTGATCTCTACTAAAAAGGAATTTCTCTAGTAAAGATGTTGCGGTCAATTTCATTCCTTTTTCAAGTGGAATATATTCCGCAATATTCCTTACCACATCGATCACTCTTTGATCTTCCGAAAGTTCTAGACCGTCCTGGGCAAATATACCAAACTTAACCGTTTCACCTACTACAACCTTTCCTTCGTCCGGTTGAATCTGCTGTGTTAACAATTTAATAAAACTTGACTTCCCTACTCCATTCGGTCCGACGACGCCAATCTTTTCACCCTTCTTGAATTTATAATAAAAGTCATTCAAAACTTTCAAATCTCCGAAAGATTTATGAACGTAATATGCTTCTAAAATTTTACTTCCTAGACGTTCTGATTGGATAACGAATTCAACTTCATCTTGCGTTATATTCTGATGCGCTTTTTCTTTGATTTCATCGAACTTATCAACTCTTGATTTCGCTTTCGTTCCACGAGCTTTGGGTTGTCTTCTAATCCAGTTTAACTCTTTAGAATACAGCTTCTTCATCTTCGCAAGATTCGCTTGCTCTGTCATCTGGATACTTGCTTTCTTTTCTAAGTATTCAGAATAGTTTCCTTTAAATGAGGCTAGCTTTCTTTCATCTAGGTCAATGATAATGTTACAAACTCTCTCTAGAAAATACCTATCGTGTGTTACCATAAACACTGTCAGATTAGGCTGTTGCAGAAATTCTTCTAACCACTCAATCATCTCTAGGTCCAAGTGATTCGTAGGCTCATCCAGAATTAAAAAGTCTGGATTGCTTATTAATACTTTAGCAAGAGAAAGTCTTTTCTTCTGACCACCAGAAAGGTGCTTCACTTTCTGATCAAGGTTAAGAATCTTTAACTTTCCCAGAATTTCTTTCACCTTCGCTTCTATGTCCCACGCCTTAAGATCTTCTATTTTAGTGATGGCATCTTGAATAGCTTCTTGATCCTTAGCCAGCATTGCTTTTTCATATAACTGAATGGCCTTAATCTGAGGGCTGTCACTATTCAGCGCTTCATCTAGAACACTTAATTCATCGAGAAGCTGAGATTCTTGTGTCAAATAAGCAATATTGATATCCTTCTTGAATAAGATTTTTGCCTGCTCACCTTCTACCGATTCTTCTCCATTAAGAATCTTGAGAAGTGTTGATTTCCCTGTACCATTCTTAGCAACAAGGGCAATTTTATCTCCTTCGTTAATGGATAAGTTCAGATCTTTAAAGAGTGTTTTCTCTCCAAAAGTCTTCGAAGCATTTTCTATAGTAAGGTAATTCATAATTCAATTTCGACCCGCTAAAGTAACGCTAATGCAGTAAACTATGATAACAATTGTTAAAGAGAACAAATTATTTAAAAGTTAACCGAATAATTCTGCATTAATATTCATTATTGCTATGTATTAAAACGGCATTATATCCCGAATAAGTGAACCTAAAAATTGACAATTATCAAAATAAATCCATTCTAGAGTAAATTTAATTAAAAACACAACACTACTCATAACAATCTAATTACCTGACTATTACGTCTATTAAACAACCCAACAAATAACTGTTTAAAGAAAAAATTGACCTTCAAAATAAAAAAATTATTAAAAACGTTTTGACATATCGGTAATTGTAGATACGTTTGTGTTATGGATTTGAAATTAGTGACTGAAATTAGCAAGTGTTTAGCAAATCAAACACGTATTGAAATTTTAGAATGGTTAAAGAATCCGGCGGAAAATTTTCCTCCACACACAAGCATTGACCACTATGATGATGGTGTCTGTGCGACTTATATTTATGAAAAATCTGGGCTTTCTCAATCGACGATTTCCAACTATCTTACCAATATGGAAAAATGTGGATTATTAGTATTAACGAGACATGGTAAGTGGTCATATTTTAAGAGAAACCAAGAGGTCATAAATGAGTATACTGAGTTTTTAAAATAGTTTTTTTTTACACAACATATCGATATATACAAATTTGACGATTTGAGATGGAAATATTTTTTAATGTAATCGGTTGGTTAGGATCTGGGCTTGTCATTACAGCTTATGCGCTAACATTGAAAAGTGAGAAATTTATTAAAGTTGGAAGGTATTTTAATTTAATAGGAGGAGTTCTAATCGCCTCTAATTGTTATTATTTCAATGCCATTCCACCATTTGTGTCGAACCTAATATGGGCCATCATTGCAACGTTCACCATTTTTAAATCGCGGAAAGAAGGAAAAATTATTTCAAATATATAAGAAAATTAAAGTTTTTTTCTGAGGAAAAAGCAAACTAGATTTTCTACTTTCCACAGCTTATTTGTCGGCATCTTACTAAATAGTATTAATTATTTAAGCAATCTTAGGGCTAGAAATAAATAGGGCTATGTAAATTATCACCTATCATCAATCAGTAAAGCCAAAAAAGAACAAAATGATTAAATTATTACGATTCGATTCGCTAGAAAATCGGGAACCAACTTATGCTGAAGTAGAAGGATTAGACTTAGTAGTCATTAGATATGAAGAAAATGTTTCCGTTTTATATGGTCGATGTCTTCATAGAGGTGCACTGCTTTCAGATGGATATGTAAAGGGTGATAACTTAATATGTGGCCTGCATGACTGGGATTATCGGATCGATACTGGGGTAAGTGAATACAATAATGAGGAGGTACTAGAGAAATTTACCTCTGAGATAAAAGACGGTTTCGTCTGGGTAGATGAACAAGAAATAAAAGATTACTTGAAAGAATTTCCACAACCTTTCAATCGGGATGCATATCTAGGTCTATATGCGGATACTCATCCAGAAAACACAGAACCATATACCTCATATATCAAGGAGCTATCCAGAAATGGATTAAAGAATTACGGGCATCATGGCCCTTCAGCTTCTATGGGAGTGGACAGAAACACGCTTCCGAAATGGAATGATATTCAGATCCTCCCTGCTCAGTTAGCAACGCGACCTTTATTAGATGAAGAAGAGGTTTCTACTCAAGTGGTCATAGGCAAAAATGCTAAAAAACCTTTGATGATCGATATTCCACTTTTTGTTTCTGATATGAGTTTCGGGGCACTTTCTAAGGAAGCAAAAATAGCTTTATCCATGGGTGCAGAAATGTCAGGAACGGGAATATGCAGTGGTGAAGGTGGGATGTTACCTGAAGAACAAGCAAACAATTCCAAGTATTTCTATGAATTGGCATCTGGAAAATTTGGCTTTTCATGGGATAAAGTAATGAAGGCACAAGCTTTCCATTTCAAAGGTGGACAAGGTGCAAAGACTGGGACCGGAGGACATTTGCCTGGGAACAAAGTCACGAAAGAAATTGCTGAAGTAAGAGGATTACAGGAAGGAGAGACGGCCATTTCACCTGCTGCATTTCCTGACTTAAAAACGGTGGATGATTTCAAAAAAGTTGCGGAAGAAGTGAGAGCAAAAACAGGAGGAATTCCTGTCGGATTTAAGATTGCAGCGAGTCACATAGAAGCAGATATTGACTTTGCATTAGCGGTAGGAGTCGATTACATTATTCTTGATGGTCGAGGTGGAGGAACTGGTTCAGCACCGACGATTCTAAGAGATCATATCAATGTTCCTACTATCCCGGCGTTAGCGAGAGCGAGAAAGCATCTGGATAAAATAGGTGCAGACAACATCACACTTATAATCACTGGAGGCTTACGTGTTCCAGAAGATTTCGCTAAGGCGATGATGTTAGGTGCAGATGCTATTGCTGTTTCTAATTCTGCATTGCAAGCAATCGGATGTCTTGGCATGAGAGCTTGTGGTTCTAACAACTGCCCAGTCGGAATTGCCACTCAGAAAGAAGATCTTAGACAAAGGTTAATTATCGAAGCATCTGCTCAGCAATTGAAAAATTTCTTTGGCGCGGCCAATGATTTAATCAAGGTTGTAGCAAGAGCTTGTGGATATGATGATGTGTCTAAGTTTAATCATAATGATCTATCAACTTATAATTATGATATGCATCGATTAACAGGAATCATTTATGCTGGTATGGTTTAGCGATATAAAACTTCGCTGACATTTAGACCAGTAAGCCAAGTGAAGCTTTGCGCATTAGCAAGGACTACTGAGCTAAATGTTAATTACAAGGTAAGTTATGGGTTTCTATTTTCAAGTTTATAGTTAACCTCTAATTTCATGACCTGGCATTTTTAATTAGTATATGCGGATAGGATGAAAGTGTCAGGTTTTCCATTCTATTGTCCTACTTCAACTTATTATGGCTCTACGATCTTAGCATAAACCCAAGTTCATATATTCAAGTATTCATCCAAGTTATATTATTAGTCAATAAAAATTCTTTCTATGGAAGGTTAACACTTAAGCTTCCCTTCTATTCATAACATTGAGAGGCTGACTGGAGGTCAGACTCTCAATTATTCGGCCCTATTCTATTCCTCGTCCTGGTGTATATGGCGCTCCTGCTTTACCTAGTTGTTGCTCATACTCCTCAACTGCATCTAGAAAGGCACTTAAGTCAATTTTAAATTGATCTAGTGCTGACGCTGCGTACTTTAAACTTTGCTTATAAGTTTCCGTTGGTTCTTGTGTTGTATCCCAATGGCCTCCTTTAACTTTCCATACATACGACATAATTGAGGCCGTTGTAGACTCATTCATTCCACTCAAAACTCGATCTCCATATAAACGTGTTTGCAAAATTTTCATTTTCTCTTCCAATTCAGCAAGTCCAGCAAATAATACTTGTGAAGCTTTTGGAGTTTTTAATAATGCAGCTTTCATGTATCTAAAACTTTCGCCTGCTTCTCCTAAATTCCTCCCTGCTATAGAAGCTTGTCTCGCAAGCTCACTCGTTTTTAATTGGAATTCACCTATTGCTTTATAATCTACATTCGAATCATTGCCAGCAACAGACTTCACCTTAAATTCTTGTTTTTCACCCTGAGGCAACAATTCTCCATCGTAGTAAATAAACAATTGAGCACTATATTTCCCTGGGACCACTAACGGTCCTTGTGAAGTACCAGCCCATGGTGGCACAAAATCAGGTTTGGATAAATTGATCGGATCTAAAGCTGGATGTCTTAAGTCCCATGTGATTCTATTTAACCCTTTCTTTGCCTGCGCTTCTATCCAATTAATTGGATCCCCATTTTCATTACTTATCAGGAGCATTGCCTGAGGATTACTTTCACTAGATTCTTTTCTTAACTGATCCCAACCAGGAAAGGGAATACTTACTTCCTTCTTATTCAATTCCTTTTCCGCATCTTGCCTTTTTGATTTTGAAGTCTCTGGAACCGAGCTTAAATAGTAGGTTATCATTGCTCCAAAATCAGGATTATCAGCAACATAATTGCTACTACCCAAAGTCGGCATACCTTTCGCTTGTAATGGTGCATTCGGAATATACCACCAAGCATCTCTTATTGGGAATAATGCACTCTTTTCTTCATTAACCACTCGACTCATTTCTCTCAATGGCGAATAATCATCTAGTATATAAAATCCTCTCCCGAAAGTAGCCCCCACTAAATCATTGTCTCTAGTATGCAATTCGATATCACGAAAAGCTATCGTAGGAACACCATTTCCAAGTTTCAACCAATTCACTCCCATATTAGGCGAGAAGTATAACCCATATTCTGTTCCTATAAATAAAAGATTCTCATCGATATGATCTTGTCTAATCGCCCACACAATCGTACTTTTTGGCAAATCACCTACTATTGATTTCCAAGTCTTTCCACGATCCTTACTCATAAATAGGTAGGGCATAAAATCGCCAAACTTGTGTCCATCTGCTGCGACAAACACACCATTTCCATCATGAACAGATGCTTCTACATCATTGATAAATACTCTTTCAGGAACTTGCGGCAGGTTGCTGATATCCGTCCATGTACTACCATCATTTGCAGTGACCTGAACTTTCCCATCATCTGAACCCGTGTAAAGTAACCCTTCCACAAGAGGTGATTCTGAAATAGCCGTTAATGTCGAATACTTAGACATCGCTCCATTATCGTAAAGCGCATCGACACTCCATACCCGATCGATCGTTTCTAATTCATATCTATTCGTATTCGTTGTAAGATCTTTACTTATTGCAGTCCATGAATTTCCTCGATCTTCACTTTTCCACACCCGCTGAGAACCAAAATATATTCGCTGATGGTTATGCGGACTAACTTGAATAGGACTATCCCAATTCCATCTTTCTGGATCATCTCCAGGTGCTGGCTGCGGTTGAATATTTAAAACTTCATGGTTTCGTTTGTCATAACGATGCAATAAGCCTCCTTGAATCTCCATATAGGCAATATGATCATCTTCAGGATCAAAAGTAGAATCATAACCATCAGCGCCAAGCGGAACTAACCATTCTTGATTTCGTATTCCTTCTATATTCGTCGTTCTTGATGGCCCAATCAGTGTTCCTAAATCTTGAGCACCTCCAATAATGTTATAGAATGGCTCTGCATTATCCAATCCCAATTTATAAAATTGAGAAATAGGCATATTCGAAAAATGTCTCCACGATGTCCCCTCGTCAAAAGTTTCATAAAGTCCAGCATCTGAACCTGCAAGCAAATGATTACCGTCATTTGGATCTATCCATAATGCGTGATTATCACTATGTTTTTCTCGTCCAGTCCCTAAGTAGTCAAAATGCTTACCACCGTCTCTTGTTACATGAAAGAAAACGTCCATCTGATAAACGAGATCTTCATCTTCAGGTGAAGCTTCGATTTCCTGATAGTAATGTGGACCTGTACCTCCTGAAATATAGCTATTTTGCTTTTCCCAAGACTCGCCTTGATTGACTGATTTATAAAATCCTTTCTCTTTATCATTTGCTTCTATAGTAGCATAGACAAGATTCGAATTAGCAGGTGTTACAGCTAATCCAATTTTTCCTACATCACCTTGTGGTAATCCTGTTTTTATTTTCTTCCAAGTCTTTCCAGCATCCGTGGACTTAAATATTCCTGATTCGGGACCACCTGCTAATAGGGACCAAACTTGGCGTCTTCTTTGATAAGCAGCAACATACATTACTTCTGGATTAGCAGGATTAAATTCAACATCCGTTACCCCAGTGTTTTCATCTATATGTAAAACCAACTCCCACGTCTTTCCAGCGTTTATAGACTTATACAAACCTCTATTGCGGCCTGAAGCCCATAAAGGACCTTCTGCAGCAACAAATATGATGTCGCTATTTCTCGGATCGACAAGTATTTTTCCAATGTGCTCTGATTTATCGAGTCCCATATTGGTCCAAGTAGATCCACCATCCCCACTTCGATACACTCCATCACCCCAAGCTACATGACGACCACTTACATTTTCACCAGTTCCAACCCAGACCACCTCTGTATTATTTGGATCTATGGTAACTGTTCCAATCGAGTACGATCCTTCATTATCAAAAACAGGATCCCAAGTTGTGCCTCTATTCGTTGTTTTCCATAATCCTCCAGATCCAACAGCAACATACCAAGTATTCAAATTTTCTGGATGAACAGCAATATCAGCAATCCGTCCTCCCATCATGGCAGGTCCAATGCTTCTTAATTTCAGATTATTTACTGCCTTTTCTAGTTTTTCTTTTTGGTCAATTTGGGCAGTGGTAATAGAAATTGAGAATATGAAAAATGAAATTGTTGTGATGATTGCAGCAGTGAGTTGATTATTATACATAGTGGATACTTTTTTACCATTTTATTGTCAAATGGTTTTCTTGATTCTAAAGTAAATATTTTTTTAGAGAAAGAGATAGAAGTTTAAATTTAGCTTCTATCTATAGTTGGATCTAACCAATTCAAAATTGATATCATCACTGAAAGAAATAACATCACAAGTATCATTTGGATATTATCGCCTTCTGCTTTCCAATTATAAAATCAACCAATATTGCAGTAAGTTTCGCTGTTAATCCATCAACGTCAAACCTTGGATTTAATTCCGCTAAATCACATGATATCACCTTGCCAGACTGAAACAAAAATGATAATACTTCCTGAACAAAAAATGGACTAAATCCTAATGGAGATGGAGCACTTACTCCTGGTGCAACTGCAGAAGTAAAACCATCCAGATCGATAGAAATATATAGGTAATCATTTCGCTCTAAAAACGGAGAAAGTTTCGCTTTAACTTCTGCTAGCTTCTGTAAGACAGCATCATGATTTAAGATATAACCTACCCCTTTTTCATCTGCAATTTCAAATAATGATTTCGGGTTAGAAGATTTTTGGATGCCAATTACAAAGTATTCTGCGGATTCATACTTATCTAAAATTTGCTTAAACGGAGTTCCTGAATTCGGTTTCGACTCTATAGGTCTTAAGTCGAAATGTGCATCAAAATTGATAACTCCTATTTTATGTTTATCGCTATCTTTAATCGCATTATAGATTCCTTTGAAATGCCCATATGCAATATCGTGTCCACCTCCGATTGCAATAGGAAAAATCTTCTTTTGAATTAAGCTCGATGTAACCGCAGCAAAGGTATTCTGACAAACCTCTAAAGCTCCATTAACACAAGAAACATCTCCTGCATCTAATAATTTAATATCAGAATGATGAAATGCCAATTTTGACAACTTCGCTCGAAATGACTTAGGACCATCGAATGACCCTATCCTACCCTGATTTCTTCTAACACCTTCCTCACAAGCATAGCCGAGTAGTGCAATTTGATTTCCATCTGATTCAATGCTTTCATGCACATCAACAATTTCAATGGCTTGATAATAATATTGAATTCCATCCTCCTCCCTTGTGATTCTGCCCTTCCATTGACTTGGCTTAGTAACTTGATATTCTTTTCTCATAATTATACTTCCTTCCCCTTTAAATATACTTTGTCAATGTTATTCGTCCCAAATGAATACGGTAAGACTCCATAGGAATTAATCTCCTTTGTCAATATTAGATTTGCCATTTTCCCCTTCGTAATACTTCCAACTTCTTTCTCAAGCCCCATGGCATAAGCGCCATTTATCGTCGCCGCATTAATGGCTTCTTCTGGTGTCAATTTCATTTTGATACAAGCGGTCGCTACCACAAAGTTCATGTTTCCCGAAGGAGCAGATCCTGGATTATAGTCACTTGCTAAAGCCAATGGTAACCCAGCTTCAATGATTTCACGTCCTGGCGTATATGGAATTCCCAAGAAATAGGAACATCCTGGCAGTGCAACAGGCATGGTTGATGTATTTTTCAAAGCTTGAATATCTTCCTTCCTCATCACTTCTAAGTGATCAACTGAAAGCGCATTAAACTTAACACCGGCTTGAACGCCTCCGATCGCATTAAACTGATTCACATGTATTTTGGATTTTAATCCATGCTTTTGTCCAGCGGCTAATATGTATGCTGTATCCTCCACAGAAAAGTAGCCTTTCTCGCAAAACACATCAACATAATCCGCAAGTTTTTCCTTCGCAATGATAGGCATTACTTCTTCTGCCATCAACTTAAGGAATGCAGCTTTGTCCGTTTTGTATGCTTCAGGAATAGCATGTGCTGCAAGAAAAGTAGCTTTTATTTCTATTGGAAAATTTACTTTAAGTCGTTTGATAACTTTTAGCATTTTCAATTCTGCTTCACGCGTCAATCCATATCCAGATTTGATTTCAAGAGCGCCAGTCCCCATTTGCATAACTTCTTTCAAGCGAACTTTACTTTGCTTATACAGCTCTTCTTCTGAAATTTCTTGAAGCTTCTTTGCTGAATTTAGAATTCCACCGCCTTTGTTCGCAATTTCTTCATAACTCATACCATTGATCCGGTCGATAAATTCTCCTTCCCGATTTCCAGCGTAGACCAAGTGACTATGGGAATCACACCAAGCTGGCAAGATCATTTTCCCAGTAGCATTCACAATGTTCGCTATGGTTATATCCGGGCAATCTTTCATTTCACCAAAATCTACAATCCTTCCTTCTCTGACCAATAAGAAGGCATTCCGAAGGGTCGGTAAATTTTGCATTTCGGCACCCGAAACAAAGGAACGGTCCTCGGTTCGAACCTGAATTAATTCCTTGATATTTATAAATAAGATTTCCATTGTTTCAGTACTTAATATTTATTCAAGCTTTTCAAAATGTCCATAAAAAGGTTATTACCTATTTAGTTTAGATTTCAGATCCATACGTTCATGAAGCACCCTTACTATTTCCATGAGCGGCCTTTCTAGTTTACGATAAAAAATAATATGCTTATTAATCTTTGCCCCTCTTAAGTCTTCAATTAATTTAAAATACGCTTTACCTTTTTCTGGATTTTCAGCCAACACGTCACATTCTGCTAGAATTTCATTATAATATTTATCAGCTTGTTTTTCAGACCAATTGTCAAAAGTATAATTCCATATATCTGTTAAATCTTTAACAGCACGTTTCGTTAATACGTATTTAGCCATGCTTGGTTCTTTGAAGTTTGAGCTGCTTCAAATGCTCCTCAGGATCGAAATCCACAGCAATACCACTATCTATCCCTTCTTGGATTACAGCCTTCAAAGCATAATATTTTTGCTCTTCTTCTTCTAAGAGTCTTAATCCTGCCCTTATTATCTCACTTGCATTTTTATACCTGCCTTCTTTGATTCGAAATTTGATAAACTCTTCAAAATGCTCTCCTAAAGCAACAGATGTATTCTTTCCCATGATTTCCAAAATTTTAATAAAATTACCAATTTTAGGTAACATAGTCAAATGGAACATTTTACAGCAATCCTTCCAGCAATCCATCATCCACCAGATTCGGAACCGTCACTTCTAAGTCTGGCGTCCTTGCCATTTCCCTTTTTATAGCAAATATCGCATCTTTATTCCTAGCCCAACTCCTTCTTGCAATTCCATTATTTACATCATAAAACAACATACTTTTTAACCGCTCATCTGCTTCCTCAGAACCATCCAAGACCAAGCCAAATCCACCATTCACTACTTCTCCCCAGCCGACACCGCCACCATTGTGAATCGAAACCCAAGTCGCCCCTCTAAAACTATCACCGATCACATTGTGTATCGCCATATCTGCCGTAAACTTGCTCCCATCATAGATATTCGACGTTTCTCGATATGGTGAATCTGTCCCACTTACATCATGGTGATCTCGACCTAAAACTACTGGGCCGATCTCGCCGCTTGCTACCGCCGCATTAAATGCAGAGGCGATTTTTGCTCTTCCTTCTGCATCAGCATATAAGATCCGTGCTTGCGAACCAACGACCATTTTGTTATCCTTAGCATCCTGAATCCATGTGATATTATCTTGCATCTGTAGTTGTATTTCTTCAGGAGCCGTTTTCATAATTTGAGTCAACACTTCTCCTGCTATTTCATCCGTTCGATCTAAATCAGAAGGTTTTCCCGAAGTACAAACCCACCTGAAAGGTCCAAAACCATAATCAAAACACATCGGTCCTAGTATATCTTGAACATAAGATGGATACTTAAAGTCAATCTTATTCTCTGCCATCACATCAGCTCCTGCTCTGGAAGCCTCCAATAAGAATGCATTCCCATAATCGAAAAAGTAAGTTCCTTTATGAGCGTGTTTATTGACTGCAGCTGCATGTCTTCTCAGTGATTCTTGAACCATTGACTTAAACACTTGCGGCTCTTCCCTGATCAATCGATTCGATTCCTCGAAGGTAGTGCCTACTGGATAATAGCCTCCAGTCCATGGAATATGCAATGAAGTCTGATCGGAGCCTACATGAACAAAGATATCTTCCTTATCAAATCGCTCCCAAACATCTACCACATTTCCAATAAACGCAATAGAAACAACCTCATTTTTGCTTTGGGCTTCCTGAACTCTGTTGATCAATTCATCCATATCACTAATTAGCTCGTCCACCCAACCTTGACTATACCGCTTGGTTGCCGCTTGTGCATTCACTTCTGCGCAAATCGTAATACAGCCAACGATGTTTCCAGCTTTCGGTTGAGCACCACTCATGCCTCCAAGCCCTGCCGTAAGAAAAATCTTCCCCGCAGGCGTTTCTCCTTTCGGTAGAATCTTACGGAAGGCGTTCATTACTGTTATCGTCGTCCCATGAACGATCCCTTGCGGACCTATATACATGAAAGATCCAGCTGTCATCTGGCCATATTGTGTGACTCCTAAGGCATTAAACTTTTCCCAGTCATCCTGCTTCGAATAATTAGGAACCATCATTCCGTTCGTCACAATGACTCTTGGTGCACTTTTCGGAGATGGAAACAAACCCATCGGATGTCCTGAATACAAATGCAAGGTCTGATTATCAGACATCTTTGCAAGGTATTGCATGGTCAGTAAATACTGAGCCCAATTCTGAAAGACAGCTCCATTTCCACCATAGGTGATTAATTCTTCTGGGTGTTGCGCAACTGCAGGATTGAGGTTATTCTGAATCATCACCATAATAGCTGCAGTCTGAACGGACTGTGCCGGATAATCTTTAAGCGGCCTTGCATACATTTCATAATTAGGCTTAAATCGATACATATAGATACGACCGAAATCCTTCAACTCTTGTGCAAATTCTCCCGCCAATTCTTGATGCCAAGCTTTAGGAAAATAACGCAGTGCATTTCGAATCGCCAATTTCTTTTCTTCATCACTTAATATATCCTTCCGCTTCGGCGCATGGTTTGCCTCAAGATTATACGATCTTTTCTGAGGAAGTTCTGACGGAATACCTTGTAATATTTGTTCTTGAAATGTCATACTTTAGATTTTTATATCGCTACTGCAAAGGCTCTGTTCTTTACCAATTCGATTAAACGATTAATGTCATCTTTCAACTTTCGATCTGCTTCCAATTTGGAAACATGTTGTCTGATCAATTTATGATTCTCTTCGATGATATCTGAGCATTGATTAGGCCTTCTGAATTCAATCGCTTGCGCGCCATACATCAGTTCGATGGCCAATATTTTCTCAATATTCCCGAGTATTTGATTGAATTTTCTTCCTGAAATGCTACCCATAGAAACGTGGTCTTCTTGCCCGAGGGAGGTTGGAATACTATCCGCCGAAGCAGGAAAACACAATGATTTATTTTCCGATGCCAATGCTGCAGTAGTGTATTGAGGAATCATTAACCCCGAATTGAGGCCGCCATTCAAAGTAAGTAATCGAGGCAAGCCATACTTTCCTTCTAACAACAAATAACATCTTCTATCAGAAATATTTCCCAGTTCTGATGCCGCGATCGCCGCATAATCCAAGACCATAGCCAGCGGTTGGCCATGAAAATTCCCACCAGAAATCGCTTCATCCTCACTCAACACAATCGGATTATCTGTCACTGAATTCAATTCTATTTCTGTCATCTCCTTTAAATGATTAAAGGCATTTCGCGAGGCGCCATGAACCTGAGGTATACATCTTAAAGAATAGGGATCTTGTACTCGTTCGCATCCTTCATGAGATTTCAGATTCTCAGAACCTTCAACTAATCTTCGCATTCTTTTCGCAACTTGAATGCAACCTACGAAAGGTCGTATTTCATGCAGCCTAGCTTTGAATGGATCAGCACTGCCCTGAAATCCTTCTAAACTCATTGCTCCTGCAACATCCGCCAGATCTAACAGATAGTCCATTTTATACAGACCCACAACAGCATGCGCCAGTATAAATTGTGTCCCATTAATCAATGCCAGACCCTCCTTCGCGTGCAAACTGATTGGTTCTAAATGATGCTCCGCTAAGCCTTCTGAAACAGGGATTAATGAATCCCCTTTCCAAAATTCTCCTTCACCTATTAAGGAAAGGAATAGATGCGATAATGGTGCTAGATCACCTGAAGCGCCTACTGAACCTTGCTCTGGAACCATCGGAATTAAATCATGGTCTATGAAATACAAGATTCTTTCAATGACAGAAAGTCGGATTCCAGAATATCCTTGACACAAAGCATGAACCTTGCAGATCATCATGATCTTAGACAACTTACGATCTATTGGATTGCCGACTCCTACGGCATGTGTGATCAATAGATTCTCTTGTAACTTACTGGTCTGCTCTCGAGAAATAAGCGTGTCGCAAAGTGGACCGAAACCAGTATTGATTCCATATACTGCCCTACCCGATTCAGCTAGCGTTTCTAATTTTACTCGACAAGCATTCACCCTTTCGATGGTTTCAGGAGTAAGTACACCTTTCAACTTCCCATTAGCAAGGTCAATGACTTTATCTACGGTCAAGTGATCGATACCATAATTGAATTCCATATGCAGTAATTTTAATTCTATAAAAATAAGCTTAGATTTGATACTTAACAAGATCAATAAATCATCAATTAATAACTATGTGTTATCAATTAGAACTTCGACATCTTCGCTATTTCTTAGCTGTTGCAGAGGACTTACACTTCAGGAAAGCAGCAGAGCGATTATTCATTTCACAGCCTGGGCTTAGTAAGCAAATCAAGGAAATGGAAGTCGGAATGGGTGTTAAACTTTTCGATCGACATAACCGAAAAGTTGAGCTAACACAAGCTGGGGAATTTCTAAAAGTAGAACTGAAGAATTACTTTAGTGGACTCGAACACATTATCGAACATGCGAAATTGTTGAATGATGGATTGTTAGGTGACTTGAAAATAGGCTATGTGGGTTCTGCTATGCAAAAGATCATCCCTGACTTACTGCTGGCATTCCGGAAACACCACCCGAAAGTCTTGTTTAATCTAGAAGAAATAGATAATCAAGGGCAGATCGATCGATTGTTTTCTCACGATATTGACATCGGATTTGTGAGGTTAGAAAAAATTCCACGTGGACTAAAATCCATACCCGTTCTCAATGAGACCTTTTCTCTAGTTCTACCTAAAGATCATCCAATCAACGATGAAAACTTTGTCAATCTTGCGCAATTAAAAGACGCCTCATTCATTTTGTTCAATGAAAAATATAGCCCTTCCTATTTCGAAAATGTCATGCAAATATTCGAAGACAACCACTTCACACCGAATGTAACGCACAATACGATCCATGCCAGTTCTATTTATAAATTGGTCGAAAATAATTTCGGATTATCTATTGTGCCTCAATCCTTAAAGCCATCTTTCGTGGAAGGTGTTAAATTCATTGACCTAGAAAATATTCCACAACGAACAGTATTGTCAGCAGTCTGGAACTTGAATAACAGGAATCCAATATTGAAAAACTTCCTTGAAAAAATAGAAAGTCACAAAGACAAAAACTAGGTTAATCTTGAATATTTCTCGGCGAGGCATTCAAAATTGTGATATTTTTAAATTTGAAATCAGAAGAACTATGCATCATTTTATACTTAAAAGTCTCCTTTTCATTCTTATTCCTACATCGTTTGCGATAGCGCAATTACCAGATAGTTGCAAGTTAAACATTGGAACAAACCTATCAGGCGTAGCTGATTATGGCACAGAAATACCATTTGTAAATTTGATGAAAGTGAGTCGAGAATGGTATACGAAAGGAGTTAATGATCCAGATTATCAATGGGATACTCAACTTGCTAGTCAACTGACTTACGATGAAAATGGATACCCAACTCATATTCCGCAGACCATAGAAGGAGAAGCTTTAGCTCAACAAGTTGCAACCGTATGGGATGGAACGGATGGCTGGCCTCCAGGAAAATATACGCTGCTTTGGGATGGAAACGGAGATTTCGAATTGTGGGGAGGACTTACGAACCTAGAGAAGGTGAATGATAACCGTTATGAGTTTGATTACTTAGATCCGATCGGTGGATTATTACAGATCATCATGACTTATTCCGACATCAACAATCCGGTTCATAACATGCGCTTATTAATGCCAGGCACTGAGGATACTTATGAGACTCAACCCTTCTACCAGTTGTGGTTAGACAAACTAGAACCGTTCCAGACGGTTCGATTTATGGACTGGGGAAACACTAATTTCTGGGGCCAAGAAGATGGTTACAACTGGGAAATACCTGAATTAGCAGACTGGGATGAGCGAGCGAAAATAGGACAATACACCTATACGGGACACAAGGGTATTCCCTATGAATATATGGTGGAGTTAATGAATCTAAAAGATATAGATGGCTGGGTCTGTATTCCGCATAGAGCGAGTGATGACTACATCCGTAAGATGGCAGATTTCTTCAGGGACAATGTTGAAGACGAACGACATATTTATGTAGAATTCAGTAATGAAATCTGGAATTGGATATTTGGTCAAGCACAATGGCTTAATAAATATGGCTGTGTAGATAAAGGGATTACTTGGCCAGAAGGAACGGTTCCTTATATTCAGAATGCACTAGATCACTGGACGGCAAGTTTTGCTGAGGAATCAGAAAGATTAACTCGAGTAGCTGCAGTTCAGACGGGATGGTTAGATGTAAGTGAACGGATTTGCTACAACTTGGCTCCGAATACGGTCGATGCCATTTCACCAGCCTACTATTTTTCTTATAATGAAGAATCAGAAGCCATATTAGATGGACTTGGTGCTAATGCAACCGTAAGTGATATTGCTCATCATGCCAGACTAGGGTTCGAGCCACACATGGAATGGATGCGAGGAATTAAAAGTATTGCAGACTCGATCGGCGTGCCACTCGCATTTTATGAAGGCGGGCAACATTTGACTCCTAATCCTTTCGGTGTAGAGCCTAGTTATAGTCAAGCATTGTTAGCTATTCAGCGTGATACATCTATGTATAATTTATATAATGAATGGTTTAATCAAGTAAGAACCTTAAATGATAGAAACGAGCCGATGTTGTTGATGAATTTCTCGTTTGTCAATCCTAGAAGTGCCCGGTATGGAAGTTGGGGTGTATTAGAAACGATGGATCAAGATCTTTCTGTTACTCCTGCGCCAAAATATCAAGCAACGATCGAGAATATGGGGTGCAATAGTCTTTCATCAAGCCAGATAGACATCGAACATTTATCAGAGCCAATTTACATCCTACCTAATCCAAGTAGCGAGGAAATAAGAATCATTGGCCTTGCAGAAAATCAAAATGTTCAACTTTATAATGCCAGCGGAATTTTGATTAGTACTTTTCATTTAGCGAGTGGAGCGTCGAATTATATAGACATTAGGACAAGAGCAGATGGTGTCTATTTCTTAAAATTCCATAATCCAGTCAATGGTAGAATAAGCATAGAGAAATTTATAAAAGTTAGTCATTAGTCTAAGAATTTCAAATATAACTATTAAACAAATAATCAAGTGTGAACATAACCATTTCAGAAACTAGAGATATTGACGTACATCAAATCATCGAATTGTACAAAGCAAATCAATGGAGTGCAGCTGAAAAACCTGATGTTCTATTTAAAGGACTGATGAATTCTCACTCGCTAATTTCCGCTTGGGAAGAAAAGCGATTAGTCGGATTAGGCAATGCTATTTCAGATGGTCATTTAGTGGTTTATTACCCGCATTTGCTAGTTCATCCAGAGTATCAAGGAAGGGGAATCGGTCAGCAAATCGTCTCAAAGATGCAAGAAAAATATGCTCATTTTCATATGCAAATGTTAACAGCTGATGGAAAAGCGATAGACTTCTATCAAAAAGTAGGTTTCGAAAAAGCTGGCGAAACAATGCCTATGTGGATATACAGTGGAAACGAGCATTAATCCTATGAAAAAATAGCTCAGAGACCATATTTCTATTGGTTTCTAAAAGCCCAACGATCATCCATTCGACTAGCATCAAAAGGCACAATTCGCAGCTCATCTATACTTTTCTACCATTCATCTACACTAAATGTCTTGGCAACCAATTTATAATTTTTAGTTGATATAATCCTTTAATTTTGAATCATATATTTTATAAACTATAAATATGAAGACACTCAAAGTATTATTAATCGAAGATGACATGATAGAGGTGATGAAACTGAATCGTGCGATTTCTTCATTAAAACTTCCGCATAAAATAATAGAAGCAAACAATGGTGAAGAGGCACTTGAATTGTTACAAGTAAAAGATAACATCCCTGATATCATACTCCTTGATCTAAATATGCCTAAAATAAATGGCATTGAGTTTTTAACCATTCTTAAGAATGATGAAACTTTGAAATATGTACCGACCATTATACTCACAACTTCTAGCAACGAGCGAGATTTAATAGCATGCTATGAAATAGGTATTGCCGGATATGTGTTAAAGCCTCTAAAATATGAGGAATATGTATCAAAAATTGAAAAATTATTAGAATATTGGAGTATTAACGAATTAAAGAAAATATAATGAAGGGGATTGTATTTACAGAATTTTTAGAATTAGTTGAAGATAAGTTCGGATTAGAAATGGTTGACACGATCATTAACCAATCGGAATTAGAATCTGGTGGTGCTTATACATCTGTTGGGACATATGAATTTTCAGAAATGCTTCAGCTTTTGCAGCACCTAAGTGACCATACTAACATTTCAATTGACAATCTACTGTTAGTCTATGCGGAACATTTCTTTAGTGTCTTAGAAAACAGTCATCCCAAATTAATAGCTAGGTATAAAGATCCGATCGAAATGCTAGCTTCTATAGAGAATCATATACATGTGGAAGTTCAGAAAATTTACCCTGATGCTGAACTTCCCACTTTTGAAGTTTTAGAAAAGACAGATACTTTGCTTATTATGATCTACAAATCTAGTAGATCCATGCACTATTTCGGATTAGGCTTAATGAATAAAACCTTCGAACATTTTAATTCTTCAGCCGATATTGAGTTCGAGAAAATAAAAGAGGATGGAACAGAAGTTAAGTTTATAATCCGAAAAAACTCATGAGTCAAGATCAAATTGACATATTAAAGCGAGCCCTATTAAGAGAAAAATCAGCTAGGAAACAAGCTGAAAAAATCTTAGAAAGTAAGTCTGCCGAACTCTTTGAAGTCAATCTGAAATTATCCCAAGCAAATAAGGATTTAGAAATCTTGCTTACAAGAACTGATTCGCAATTACAAGGTGTCTTTGAAAATATAGTTGATGCTTATGTCATCATAGATTTAAATGGTAATATTCTAAAAATGAATGATGCTGCTGTTTCTTTATTAGGTTTCCTAGATAATAAAGAAGATTTTAATTTATTAAAGATGGTCCAATCTAATGAGAATGAAAGGGTCACAGCAGCATTTACCAAACTTCTTGAAACGGGTTCGATAACCGATTTCCATGTCAATATCATTACGAAAACCAATGAATCAAAGATTGTCCACATCAATGCAAGCGTCATTTACGATCAAGGTATCCCTGTTGCTGCTCAAGGAATCGTAAGAGATATAACCAAAGAGAAAGAAGATGAAGTTCAGTTAATCAGATCTGAAAGTAGGCTTTCTACACTTATTCTTAATTTAGATAGTGGAGTTGTTCTCGAAGATGAAAATCGAAAGATAGTGCTAACGAACAATAAGTTCACAGAGATTTTCAACATCCAAATCCCACCAGACAGTCTTAAAGGGATAGATTGTACTAAGGCCTCTGAGCAAAACAGCGTCTTATTTAAAGATCCTGAAGCCTTTATCAGTCGAATGAGAGCAATAGACGCGAAAAAAGAAATCGTGATAGGTGAAGAACTGGAGATGAAAGATGGAAGGATATTAGAGCGAAACTATATGCCCATCGTGAATGGTGATCAATCAAGAGGATACCTATGGACTTTTAAGGATGTTACGCTTAATCGAACTTATCGAAAAAGTCTGGAGAATGAGAAACAGAAATACTATAATATTATTTCTAACATGAATCTTGGACTCGTCGAGGTAGATAAAAATGACGTGATACTAATGGTCAATCAAAGTTTCGTTAACATGACTGGCTATTCTAAAGAAGAACTCATTGGGATTAAAGGAAAAGATTTACTTCCTTTTCAAGAGGATCGAGAATTAATGGATGAAAAAGTTATAGAGCGTAAAAAAGGAAAAACAGAACTGTACGAGCTTAGGATCCAAAACAAACAAGGTGAAACCAAATACTGGTTAGTAAGTGGTGCACCAAACTACAATATTAATGGTGAATTTACTGGATCAATCGGGATCAACTTTGACATTACGGATATTAAAAATTTACAACATCAAAAGGAAAATCTACTTAAAAAATTAGAAAAAAGTAATGATGAACTCCATGAATATGCTCATGTAGTTTCGCATGATCTAAAGTCTCCTTTGCGCAGTATTAATGCATTAGTGAGCTGGTTAAGAAACGATAATGAAGATAAGTTAGATGAAGGAAGTCTGGAAAATATTGCATTGATAGAAGCAACGCTAGAAAAAATGGAGCAACTGATTACCGATGTGTTGCAATATTCAAGTATTGGGGCAGAAAACCTTGAAAAGACAGAAGTAAATATTAATGATATGCTTAATGATCTATTGAGAATCTTATACTTACCAGACCACATCAAAGTTAATTTCCTGAACAAGTTTCCGACCATCCATGGTAACAGAACAAAGCTACAGCAGCTATTCCAGAATATAATCAGTAATGCTGTGAAATTTATAGATAAAGAAAACGGCATCATAGAAATCACTTCCGAAGATAAAGGCACGCATTTCCAATTTTCAATAAAGGATAATGGTATCGGAATTGATAAAAAGTTTCATGATAAGATTTTCAAAATATTCCATTCTTTAAAGAAAAGTAAAGATTCAACTGGGATAGGATTATCCATCGTCAAAAAAATCGTCGAATTACATCAAGGCAGTATTTGGTTAGAAAGTGAACCAAGTGTTGGTACAACATTTTATTTCACTTTAAAAAAATAGTAATGAAAACGGTTCAACTTAAGAAAGAAAAAAATAAAGATTGGGAATATATCACACCGAAACAAGATCTTAAAAATCCATTAGTCTTGGCTTTTGGAAATAGATTTCTATTGGAAAATCCTAATGTCTACGAAGAGATAAAGGAAGTTTATCCCGAGAGTCAAGTGGTTTTTGGATCTACATGTGGTGATATCACAGCAAATTCTGTACATGAAGAAGCGATTTCATTGACGGCTATAGAGTTTGAAAAAAGTAACTTCGTCATTAAAACAAGTAATGTTTTAAACTCTGAACGAGATAGCTATAAAACTGGAAATGAATTGATAAAACAATTCCCAACCGAAGGCTTAAAATTCATCTATGTGATTTCTGATGGAAGTTTCATCAATGGTAGCCAACTGGCAAAAGGAATGAACTCTGGAATAGAAAGCAATGTACTTATTACTGGTGGATTAACAGGTGATGAAGCCCGCTTCGAAAAAACCTTGGCTTCCTACAATGAGAATCCCAAGCAAGGAGAAATCGTTGCAATCGGTTTTTATGGTGAAACGTTAGAAGTAACATTCTCTATTCATGGAGGATGGACACCTTTCGGACCTGAGCGTGTGGTCACTAAATCCGAATCCAACATTTTATATGAATTAGACGGATTACCAGCGCTAGATCTTTACAAGAAATATTTAGGTGAAAAGTCAGAACAACTTCCTGGCTCAGCTTTATTATATCCTCTTAATGTAAAATCAAAAGATGAAGACCAATCTATCGTAAGAAGTATTTTAAATATAGACGAAGAGAAAAATGCGATGATATTAGCAGGTGATATTCCTGAAAATTCGATTGTCCAACTGATGATGACCAATGTGGATAATATCGCAAATGCTTCAGAGCGTGCAGCAAGGCAAGCTTTAGAGTTAAGAAAGAACGAACCTGAATTAGCTTTACTCGTCAGTTGTATCGGGCGAAAACTAGTCCTTGATCAGAGAGTAGAAGAAGAAATAGAGGAAGTAGTGGCCGTAGTAGGTAAAAGCACGACCGTTTCTGGATTCTATTCGTACGGCGAAATTGCGCCATTTCATGGTGAAAATAATTGCCAATTACATAATCAGACCATGACGATAACGCTAATTAGCGAATAATGAATTCCCTTTTAAAAAGACAAATACGAAAATTTCTAAGTGATGATCAAGCTGCTAGCCCCGAACTAGGGCCATTTCTAGACGCCATTGAGCGATCTTATAATAATTATGATGAACAGTTTTCTATGTTGCAGAGAGCTATGGCTCTAAGCTCAGAAGAATTATTCACTGCTAATAAACAGCTTAGACAAGAAAGTACCTCGCAGAAAGAAGTAATCGATAAGTTAAAGCACGTTATCGAGACATTGAAATTCTATGAATTACCCGAGTCGCAGATTTCGGAAAACATCGATTTAAACGGCTCAAAGTTGGTTGACTTTATTGATAATCAAACGAAAGAGATTGTCGAAATCAATAAGCAACGAGAAAAATTATTAGTTGAATTAGCACATCAAAATCAGGAACTTAGTGATTATGCACACATGGTTTCTCATGATTTAAAATCACCTCTACGAAGCATTGATACACTTACTGCATGGCTAAAAGAAGATTATGAAGATACGATAGATGAGAGCGGAAAAGAAAGTCTACAGTTGATTAGGAACAATGTTGAAAAAATGGACTCGCTCATTAATGGCATCCTAGAATTTTCGACCATTAGTCAAAACAGCTTTGAATTTTACAATGTAAATATCAATACCCTTCTGGAGGATATTTTAAATATTATAGAAATTCCTGAACATATTACGATTACAAACAGAGGTAGTTTGCCAACCATAAAAGGTGATAAATATAGGCTGCAACAGCTTTTCCAAAACCTTATCACTAATGCCATAAAGTATAATGATAAAGAAGAAGGCTTAGTAGAAATCGGTTATCATGACAAAGAAGAATACTGGGAGTTTTTCATTAAAGACAATGGAAAAGGAATAGAAAACGCTTATTTTGATAAAATCTTCAAGACCTTTGTGAAGTTAGAAAACAATCCAGAATCTACGGGTATCGGCTTATCTATCGTTAAAAAAATCGTGGATGTTTATAGCGGAAAGATCTGGTTAGAATCCACTTTTGGTATTGGAACTACCTTTTATTTTACTTTAAAAAAAGAGCCATATGGAACAACCTAATATGAGTTATATCCAGAGCATGTCTGGTGGAGATACAGCCTTCGAACAAAAGTTACTCGATATTATAAAATTAGAATACCCAGAGGAAAGAGAGACCTACATTTCTAATTTCACAAATAGAGAATTTAAAGCAGCAGCTGACAACGTTCATAAACTTAAACATAAAATTAGTATTTTAGGTCTTGAAAAGAGTTATGGGATTGCATCAGATTTTGAAAACAATCTACTGGAAGGGAAGACTGACCTAAGTATTGAATTCAAATCTATTCTTGATACCATAACCGAATATCTGCAACAGATTTAATACGTAGAATGAATTGTATTATCATTGATGATGAGGCCACAGCAAGAGCAATCATAAGGCAATTATGTGCACAAGTAGACATCCTAAATGTTTTAGAAGACTTCCCGAATGCTATGCAGGCTATTAAGTATTTGAATCAGAACGAAGTCGATCTCATTTTCTTAGATATACATATGCCTGATTTTTCGGGAATAGATTTTATCGAAACCTTGAAAAACCCTCCTAAGATTATTCTTACTACTTCCGATACCAATTTCGGGATCCAAGCATTTGAGTTTGACTGCATTATCGATTATTTAGTTAAGCCTATAACTCCTCAACGGTTCCAGAAAGCGATCCTTAAAGCTCAGTCTTTTATGCCTAAAGCAGTAGAAGTCGAAAGTTCAGATCAAGAAGAATCCAGTTCAGAAACGGATCTTTACGTAAATATCGACAGGAGATTAGTGAAAATCAATATCGCTAGTATATATCTAGTCGAAGCAAAAGGCGACTACATTAATGTAAAAACAGAAACTAAAAATTACATTGTCCATTCTACTTTGAAAAAAATAGAAGACAAATTACCACAGGATCTCTTTTTAAAGATTCATCGATCCTATGTCATCAATGTAAAAAAAATCGTAGATATCGAAGACAATAGCGTCCTTATCAAAAAAGAAGTTATTCCAGTTAGTCGTTCGAATCGACCAGAATTAATGAAGCGGCTGAATCTCTTATAGATTTTTTTTCAATTCCGATCTTAATCCTTATCCTTTTCAGGACAAAACATATTCTCTAGCCCCTTTCTTTGATCATTGATGAGATTTCCTTTAAATGAAATCCGGAACTAAAAGCTAATATATAGAAATTGTCATCCTTCTAAACCCGTTCTATAGTTTAGACCAGCATTTGCCGCTACCAATAGTAATGATAGGCATCTAGCTCAATACAAACGGCAATTAAAATTGACATAAATCAGGTATAAAAAGTTATAAAACAGCTTAGCCATTATCAATATTCACACATCTTAAAATACAGCACAACTACACAAATCTACCACTTACCGACACTAACTCTTTCCCAATCGAAAATTAAAAATTCAACCTTCATTTGTCCTTAAATTTGACATATAAATAATTATAAATAAATGAGAACATTTACATTGAGCATAAAGAACACGTGGCAGCTAAGCTTATTATTTATCCTTTCAAGTCTAGCACTGAATGCGCAAGAAATTCCATTTAATTGTGATTACAGCGCTTATTTATTCCAATACAATGATGTCTATGCAATCGATCTTGCTTCAGGAAATTCATACGTTGTTGCGGAAGATGTAACTCCTGGAAATATAAACGCAACCGCTTACAATCCAGCGGACGGATATATCTGGGGATCATTATCTACTCCAAGTAAAACCATAGTTAGAATAGGTAAAAACTTCACTACGACCACCTATTACATTCCTGAATTACCAGACAGTGGTCGTTATGTAGGTGATATCAATAGCGAAGGCGTGTACTATTTAAAGGGAGGTGGATCCACCTATTACAAAATAAACTTAGATCCAGCATCTAGTGATTATTCTAAATTCATCGCAACAGGCAAACTTTCCAAGAACATCAGCATCCACGACTGGGCATTTAATGCAGTAGATGGAAATATTTATGCAGTAGAAAAGAATACGAACATACTTTATAGAATTAATCCAGAAAACGGTGATGTATTAGCTTTGGGCGAAGTACCAATCTTATCCGGACTAAGTTATACTTATGGTGCAGTTTATTTTGATGCATCTGGTCGTTTTTATGTTTCTGCAAACCAAACAGGAACCATTTATGTCATCCAAAGTGTCCAAGACATTAATGATACAGCAAGTATTTCTTCTAATTTATTTGCCTTCGGGCCTTCTAGTGCGAGCAATGATGGTGCAAGATGCCCAACTGCTCCAGTAGCACAAGAAATCTGTGATAATGGAATAGATGATGATGGTGACGGCCTGATAGATTGCGAAGATCCTTCATGTTCAGGTTTCGGAGATTGTGCAGTAATCGAATTACCTACCTCAGGTGGAAATGCGGGTGGATTAGAAAGCAATAATAGACTTTCCACTTTAATCAACAAACGAAATTTCAATAGAGCAAAAAATAGCTACCAATTTAATACTGCGACAGCACCACGAGTGTATAAAACACAGAATTATTCATTAAGAGATGGTGAAACAGAATTCGAATTAAAAGACTTTATACCTTTAGAAATTATAGCTGAAGATGAGGCCATCGAATCAACACCTGCTGATTTAGCAACGATTACCAATGCAACCGAAGTATATGCTGTCGATTATCTAAAAAATGATGCAAGCGTCGCTTCGATTCTAGCACTAAAGACAGAGAATGGAGTTTATGAGCATACGAAATACATCTGTGATCGGTTGTTAGGGGCTGAGTTAATTTCTGTTTCTACAATAGACATTAACGAACAACCATTTATCAAGTCTATTATTAAAAATGCAGATGGCACTTTTGAATATGTATTAAGTTTCTCTGCTAAGCTTATCAATAAAGACAATAATTTCTCTATAGAAAGCCACTGGAACTTAGATCGTTATGAGCAAGAAGTAACTTTTTATAATTTTCAAATTTGGACCAATTCATTAGATGATCTTTTTCTACTTGGCGAGGAAGTGCTAAATCTTATTAATGTTGTCAATCCAATTTCTGAGTATAACAACACAAAGGCTCCAACAGTATTTGTAAGGAAAGGAAAGTATACTAATGGTGCTTTAGACTTACAGATTATCAATACCAATGCGACTGAAAACGTAATATTAGATGCAGGATTCAGAACTTCTGAGACAAGTGACTTTGAATATTCAGAATCTAACATTGACTTAAATAAAAATTACATTACGAACATTCAAGTACCAACTGGCAACTTGTTTGACATCGGATTCAGAATCGGTGATGGAGAAAATATGCCTGATGATTTATTCATGTCTGACGGACCATGGGGAATCGATGATTCTTCACCTGAAACGATTGTAGAAAGTTATGAAGTCCATATTAATGAGAACAACTTCGAAAGTGATGAATTTCCTATCGAAAGAAATGTGTCTTTATCTGCCACAACGAGCGATTATATTGCAGTTTATAGAGCATTAACTCCTAGATTCAAAGCAGTTAATTTATCGGATTTCAATAGTCTTAAGTTTAATGCTAAAGGAACCGGTGAGCTTCAAATCACTTTTGTAAAACAGAGTATTACTGAATGGGAATCACAATTCACAGCTACGATTTTGCTAGATGAAGAACTACAATCTTATGAATTACCATTCTCCAAGTTCACTTCTACTACAGACCTTGACATGATCTTAAATGATGTGGTAACGATTGTTTTCACTATGGTTAGTAAAGATGGTAGTATGACAACCAAGAAACTAGCATTAACAGATGTTCGTTTCTCGAAAGAATTAATAATAGAAAGTGTAGACCATAATGGTATTGCGACACTCCAGGCATTTCCAAATCCTGCAACGTCCAGAACAAGCATCCACTTTAATGCTGATCAAAAAGAGGAGATGGAATTAGTCATCTATAATCAAACAGGAAAAATCGTGTTCCAAGATGGTATCACTGCTGTTACTGGAAATAATGAAATAGAATTTAACAAACAAAACTTAACTGCTGGACTCTATTATTGCCAGCTTCTAAGTAGTCGTTCTCATTACGCACCACTCAAATTGGTCTTTAAATAAGAAAATGAATTCAAAAGGTTTTAAGGATGTTACAGGTTTAAGGGTATTAAGGTGTTTTAGTTTTTAGGTACACAGTTTAGAGTATTAAGGGTGTTTTAAGTGTGTACCAATTTTTAGGTTTTTAAGGTGTTTTTTTTTTAAGGTACACGTTTTTATTATTAAGGGTGTTTTAAGCGTGTACTAGTTTTTAGGGTTTTTAAAGGGTTTTTAAGGGTGTTTTTATGGTTTTGTGTTTTTTATCGGGGCAAAAGAGCGGTCTTTTGCCCTTTTTATTTGCCCCTTTTTAATTCATGTGATCAAGAACCATACTAACTATAAAATGATTTCCTCGAAATAAGGACTCTAAAATTGACCTAAAAAATTAGAAGTCTAAACTAATCTAACAGTAATTTAACCTCCGAGTAATTCTTTAAATCTCATGTATTTTGCTCAGAGCAAATACGATATGTTAGTATTGATTTTCATTCAAATAGGTACTTCTTTTTCTTCCTAACCTATATTGAAAATTTTCCACACCTAACTTTCATTTCTCACTTCTCAACCTGCGTTGCTCCAATTATAACTGCATCATTATTAGGCATTAAAGATATGTTTTGCTTAGAAATGTATTATTTATAAAGCAAAAGGATAGTAATGTAATAGTACATGACAATGATTCAATTACAGACTAGTTTATTCTTAATAAAGATCGATGAAAAGAAGGTTTTGAATCAATGGAGATTCTATAGAATTTTCAGCAGTTTAAAGGCACATATCCAACTATTGACCTTTATAAATATCTAAACTCCTATTTGTTTCAACCAGAAAAGAATCTGTGAAAAGAAACACCTAAGTTTGACTAAAGAATATCTATTACGCATACTACCTTACCTGGAAGTGATGTCGAATATTCGTGGAAATTATGCTACCACGCTTTAAACATTGACCTAAAAGCAAAAAAATGAAGTATAATAGGAAGGAATTGCGAGCCTCAAGCTGCATTAGAATATTAACGATTCGTGAGTAAGATGACAAATCAATAAAAGTAGCTGAATGCGAACTGGATCACCACGAGCGCAAACGTAACTTCAATCTCAAATGAATAGTAAGGATTATTTTCTGAAAAACGGTGTTTCGAATAGATACCATTTCAGTCTTAAGCCAAGCTCCGTAAAAGTAAACCCAGCAGCAGTTGCCGATGCAATATTACTATGCGTGCCATACAGATTAACCAAGAATCTTTTATTGACCTTATAACCTAGCTTCCCTTGCAGTCGATAAGTCCACTGTTGATCACTTTCTTCTATAAACTGGTATCCTGTTGCTGCCGTAAACTCATAAAACCATTCTTTAGGCTTTACAACTACTTCATCGCTAATGATATTCATAAAAATTTCAACAGCATTAAACTTCTTAGGACTAAAATATATCGTAGGTAGCTGCTTAGAAAAGGTAATATACTGGTAATTCAAGCCTGCTTTTAAACTTGGTTTCTTTAATAGATTATAGTATAAAGAAGTGAAAAACAAGTTTCTAGTATTATCGTCATTTTGCAAGGTATAATAGTATTGCGAATACCATCCCAGTTTGAAATTAGTACTCATATTATAGTTCGCATAGAAGTTATTCATCACGATTTCTCTATCCAATAATTCAGCATTAAAACTCTGAATTTCTCGCTTGTAACCTACATCTAAGATCTGCAGTTTGTAAGGAATGATATGGAAGGAAACATCTGTAAGCAGTTGGGCGTAGTTCTGTGTTTTAGCATTTGCGGAAGAGACACCAGAACTGCCTTTGAAAGTTAAATTGTTCGCTAACTGATAAGAGAAACCAAGTGATACATTGCTTGAGGTTGCTTCATTCACGGTAATCTCGTTAGATGTATTTCGGTAACCAAAATTAGACATCAGGCTTAACTTCGTCGAAAGCGGAACTTCCACCGTATTCTGAAGTGCGTAGGCGATGTTATCTCCATTGTCGAAAGTATAAGATGCCTTCGATTCTAGGAAAGTGGTAAACCTCGTATTCAAGTCTTGGATAAAGGCTGTTGCATCTTTCTGGTTTTCATAATATACTAGTGTGGAATCCGCATAACGATAAGCATCATTATAATAACCCAAGGCCTTCAGTGCGTTCGCATTTCCGAGATTCCCATCAAAAGATTTCTTCTCATTATCTAAGATTTGCTCGTAATCTTTCACACTCTTTTTAAAGTCACTCTTGTAGATATTCAATGTTGCTCTTAGTGCTAATACCCAATTTTCGTCTGGCTTAATCTCCACCAATTGCTGAATCTGAGCATCCGCTTCTTTATATTTATTGTTCCATATCAGACTCTGGATATATCGTTCCTGAGTCTGATTAGTGATTGTTTCTTCTTGTGTCGTATTTAATGCCTCGATAGCTTGCTCACTTATAACTAATGCTTCCTTATCTTTTCCATCTAGATGCGCAACGAGTGCCAACCCATTTAAGCCTTTTAACTGACTTTCGGGCATTTCAGCGATTTTCGAATAAGTCGATTTCGCTTTATCTAGTTGATCTGCGATGATGTACAGATTTCCAAGGTTCAGCATCGTTTCCGTATCCATCTCGAACAGCTCTAGATTTTCTAAAAGCAAGGCTTCGGCTTCTTCATAATTTTGCTGCTGTTGATTTTGGTAGGCATAACCTAGATATATGTATTTTTTCGAGGTCAATGCATTAGGATTTCCAGGCAAAACTTCTAAGGCTTTGTTGACATACACTAAAGCATTTTCAAATTCTTTCAAGTTCGATAAGGTATTCGCATAACCTAGTAATGCTGGGAAACTACTTGGGTTATCCTCCACTAAATCGGTATAATAAGACTTCGCTTTCGAAAACGAATTATTCCATAGTAAAGACTCACCATAGTTAAGTTGGACTTCCAGATCATCTGGATGCTCAGCCAATAGTTCAGCAAAAACCTCATTGGCTTTTTCGGCATTGTTGTTTAAGCCTATTGCTCTACCATAACATATCCGCGCCGTTTTATTTTCAGGATAGTCTGCCAAGATCTCCTTAAAGAAAACTTCAGCTTGGCTATACTTTCCAGTTTCTAAATATGTAAATCCTTCATCCATATTTTGTCCATGAAGACTGAAAATGAATAGGAAAAATGTTGCGGAGAATAGTGATTTTATTGTCAATGTAATCTGTGTTTATGATGAATGCAAGTTACGCATTCGTTTTCAATCATTCATCGACACCAATCGTCGACTCACCGAAATAAAAAGGTTCTTGGGTGATTGTCTCTCTATATTTGACACAGAATTAGCAGCAAGTACTGCTAAATGAACAACACAAATTATTTTATATGCAAGCTGTAGCTTTATTAAAATCGAGAAAAATATCTCCTGAGCAAATATTCATGCTTAGTGTTTTAATTGTCAATGGAGGGAATTACGTATACAACTTAGTCCTGGGAAGGATACTAGGCCCAGCCCAGTTTGCAGATGCTGCTGTTCTCATCACCTTTCTGCTTGTATTATCTTTTGTAGCCATGACCTTCCAGTTGGTCACTGCAAAATTTTCAGTGCTTATAGAAGATACGAAGTTTGGCGCTTTTACTTCTAGCATCTATAAAAATGCTACGGCAGTAGGAATAGGACTAGGAATCCTAATCGTTGTTTTCGCTGGCGAATTGCAAGCGCTTTTCCATACTTCTACATCCAGCATGTTTGTGATTTTTGGAATCGGAGTGCCGTTATATTTCATTATGAGTGTGAATAGAGGAATTTTTCAAGGTAAGAAAGAATTCAAATCTTTATCCATCACTTATCAAGGGGAAATGATCAGTCGTTTAGTCATTACATTATCATTAATCTGCTTATTTGATATTCAATCATCTATCGTTATTGCGATAGGTATTTTACTTTCCTTTGTATTTGGTTTGTTTCCGTTTAAAATGCCTAGCTTTTCCATAAAACAAGAACTGGTAGATCCAACTAGAAGGAAGCAAATTAGAAACTTCTTCATTCTAACTGCCTTTTATGAATTAACACAAATCATTATTAACAACAGTGATATTTTAATGGTGAAGCATTATTTCGAGTCCTATGAAGCTGGATTGTATGCGTCATTAGCATTGATCGGGCGAATCGTATACTTTATCGCATGGATGTTCGTGATGTTATTGTTACCTACTGTTGTTCAACTGAAAAAAGATGGAAAAGACACGGCACCTATATTGTTCAAATACTTGGGCTACATTGCAATTATAGCTTCTATCATTATTCTTGGTTGTGCCTTATTTCCTAAGACAGCCATTACTTTACTCTTCGGAGAATCTTACTTAGCGATGGCACCTTTATTATGGAAGTATGCATTAGCTACAGGCTTGTTTGCCCTTTCTAATATTTTCGCCTACTACTATCTATCATTGGACAAATATATTCCAGTGATCATATCAGGCGTATTCGGAATGTTACAGATGGGACTCGTTGTTTTCTTCCATGATAGTTTAGAACAAGTAGTTCATATGCAGATCATTGCGATGGTACTATTATTAGTCATCCAGCTTGCCTTCTTTGTATATGAGCAGAGAATCGCTAAAGTAGCAAATGCTTAATCTAACGAAAATTACCATTCGTCTACACCAATGTGCGCCTAAACTAATCTTGGCCTGAAGAGAGAGATAAAAAGCCCAAATTTGAAGTATAATAAAAAACATAAAAATGAAACTAGCAATCGTAACAGCATACCCACCAAGTAAAGTAACCTTAAACGAATACGCATACCACTTAGTTAGACAATTCAGACAAAAAGAAAATATAACCGAAATCGTTTTATTGACCGATAAAACAGAAGGTGAAAAGGACATCGCTTTTACAGAAGATGGTTGCAAAATTACCATCAAAGAATGCTGGGAATTCAATAGCTATACAAATATCATTAATGTAACAAAAGCGATCAATGCAACTGCCCCTGACGCGGTATTATTTAATCTTCAATTCATGAAATTCGGAGATAAAAAGATTGCTGCTGCATTAGGCTTAATGTTACCTATGGTATGTAAATTGAAAAAGATTCCAAACATTGTGTTGCTACATAACATCCTAGAAAAAGTAGACTTAGGAAGTGCTGGTTTCACAAACAATAAATTCATGCAGAAAGTGTATGGATTAATTGGAACAACGCTGACACGATTAATTCTTCAAGCGGACACGGTTGCTGTTACCATGCAAAAATATGTAGACATCCTTGAATCAAAATATAATGCGAAGAATGTAAAATTCATTCCACACGGTACTTTTGAAATTCCAGATGAGCCACAATATGATATTCCGAAATCACCAATGCAAATAATGACTTTCGGCAAGTTCGGTACCTATAAAAAAGTAGAAGGGATGATAGAAGCAGTAGAAAAAGTTAGAAAATCTACTGGTCTAGATCTAGAAGTTGTGATCGCGGGAACAGACAACCCAAATGTCCCAGGTTACTTAGCGAAGGTGCAAGAAAATTACAAACATGTTCCTCAAGTTCGTTTCACAGGTTATGTGGAAGAAAGTGAAGTTCCTACCATATTCAATGAAAGTGCAGTTGTTGTTTTCCCATACACTTCTACTACTGGAAGTTCTGGTGTATTGCACCAAGCAGGAAGTTTTGGAAAAGCAGTAGTCATGCCAGACTTAGGTGATCTTGCATTATTGGTTACTCACGAAGGTTACAAAGGTGAATTCTTTGAGCCTACATCAGTAGATAGTTTGGCAATTGCCATTGAAAGAATAGTTACGAACGATGACTATAGAATTGAATTAAGTAAGGCCAATTATGAAGCAGCGACGGCATATCCAATGTCTAAGATTGCAGACATTTACCTTGATACGTTTCAGGCGATTATGATGGATTCAGATGCAGCAGAAATGAAAGTAGCAAAAGAAGCTATTGCGTAGATATATATTTGTAGGAGGCTTTTCGTTCTCCGTGTTTATTGATAAACCCAAAGTGTTTTTGGGTTTCTTTTCTCCAAGGAAGTCGTCCAACGACTTCCTTCGGTATTTCTGTGAAATCATATAAAGTCCAAGACATGAATTGCAAGCCATTCGCTGCTATGATTTCTTGGATTTTCTGATGATAATTTGCTTGATCTTCCTCTGAAGAACCGAAAGGCTTCCAAAAACCGGAATAATTAGAAATTCCAAACTCTTGCAATACGATAGGCTTGTTAGGAATAGCTGCTTTTAGAACAGCAATACTCGCATCTAAGTCTTCCAGATTTTCGTAGTAATGAAAGGAAATAATGTCCACTTTATCTTTTAAAATAGTGCCACTTTCTATGTTGGACCAACCGATGGTAACTGGATGAATAGAATCAACTGACTTTACTAAATCAATCATATTATCAAGCCATGCTATAACATTCTCCTCGCCCCTATTTTCGAAATCTAAGTTAGGTTCATTCTTGATATCCCAGGCAATGATTGCTTTATGGTCTTTAAATGTGCTTACAATCTTTTCTGCGTGACGTTCATTAAGTGTCCAGTCCAACACCGAATAATCTCCATAAAAATCGAAAAGGGTAACCACAACTTTGAGCCTTGTTTCTTCAGCTGCATCCAGCGCAATCTTCAACTTAGCCAGTTTATCTGGATTCACTTCTGCCTTTCCAAAATCATTATACTGAATAAAAATCCGAATAGAATTTAGCCCTGCTTCTTTGATGAGCATAAAATCTTTAAGTAATAAGTCTTTATCGAATCGATCGCCAAACATGTCCCACGGCGTTTCTTGCGGATAATAATTAATCCCTTTTAAATTGATCGTGTCTGTATTAATCGCAATTGTTTCTGGATGGTATGCTTCGACTTCCTCTTTCACAAAATGTCTAATCCGCCAAAATCCATCTTCAAGCAAGAGAACGATTTTATAATCAGCAACCTCCTTCGTCTTTAGAATGGAAATTCCATCTTTATAAACACTCTTGTATTCTACTACACCTCGGTCCGTAACCACTGCTAGTTGTCCATCTTCACTGAAAAATTCTAGCGTAGGATGATGAGCCAATGTGGTCGACTCGATGTTAATTTTTGCTTCCTTATTTAAAGCAATGAATTTGTAAATATTTTCTCGGGCATTATCTGTGAAGTAATCTTCTATTCCGGCAGTGGTATTTGTTTTATACGCAACCTGCATCACATACCAAGCATCTAAGTAATCATTCTCGATTCCGTTCAAATTTTCTTCATCGATCGGTCGTCCTTCATTAGTTATCGGCGCCCATTGAACGGTAGGAATGTACTGATCGGCCTTTTTAATTTCTGTGTGAAGCATCGAACTTCTGTCTGCTCCAGTGTTGAGGTAGCTAAACAAAGCACTGACTCCTGAGACAATTAAAGCGATAATGCCTATATAAGAGGCGATTAAAGCAGTGCGTAATATGTTTCTACTGAAGCCTACCATAGTTTAATATTGTCTATTTTTTTATCCATGCCTGCCGCCTGAATCTGAAATCGATAGTCTCCGTTTTTATAAATATCCTCTTCTAAGTAAAATATTACATATCCTTCTACAGAGGTTTTTGGGATAATTTCTAGGAGTTGATCATCCTTATAAATGAATAATTTTACTTGCAGCCCATCCGGAATCATTTGCCCCATAAAACTCTGAAGTGGGCCCACAGTTAAAGCTCTGTTGTGGTCAGAAAAAGTAAGTTCAAAATCTTCAATGACTTGCTCATAATCTAAAACAACCGAATTACTCTCTGCTATTCCATCGATCATTGCGGTTACCCTCCAAGTTTCAGCTTTTTCTGGATGTATCATTTTGGCTGTCGCAATACCGCTCAGGGTTGTACCCGAAGAACTTAATGTATTTCCATCAGCATTAGCAATTAAAAAATTGACATATGTTCCATCGCTAACTACATTATCGTGCTTGTCTCGAATGATAGAAGTTGAGAAAGTTGTTATTTGATTTCCATCTGCATAATGGTGTGGTCGATGAGCTGAGATCGAAAAATCAACCGGAATCGCTGCAGCAACATTGATACTGAATTCTTTAGAATCTTCGCCTAAACAAGAAGATGAAACCAACATGCGGCCACTTTCCCTTTTTGAATATAGATTCTGAAAAGCAATTAAGTGCTTAGTCGCTACTTCTTCACTTTCTTCCACTTCTAGAAATTGATGCTGCACATTAACCAGCGTATTTTGTGGAAGCGGATTATCTAATGAATCAGTGGGAATAACAACCATCATCGTATAATCTGTTCCTCCAGCTTCTATACTAGGTGGGCCAATGTAAGTTTCTAAGGAGGCAACCGTATTTATTGGTTCCAAGGTAAATTTTCCAGTAAGTTCGTCTCCTTCCGATAAACACTTCCATCGAACGACGCCTATTTTGTCACTGATATTCGAAGGAAGTCTATACCATATTTCATTATCTTTTTCCTCGGGCGACAAGACTGTTGATCCATAACTACTGGTCAAGTAGATCAATGGTGATTCCCCTGCAACTTTTGAAAACTTTAATACGATGTCACTGCCTACTTCGTAAGTAGCTTCTAAGTTTAATCCATTCATATATGAATTACTCGTACTCATCTGAGCAAGGACTAAGCATGATATCAGAATTAGAACTGATAGCAGGAGATATGTGAGTTTTTTCTTCATTAATTAGGACTACCTATATAACTATTCATTTCTATTTTAATATACCCGAAATATGGATCATTGACTTTAATCAAGTGCGATTTCATATGATCTTCTATTCGATTTTGTACTATTTTCTTAGCGATCGCTTCATTCGGCAAGCCATTTACAAAAATATTCTTCATGTCATCATTAATCACTTCTACCGCTCCTCCATCTAATATTTTATAGTCAAATGCTTGTTTTCTCTGTTGGCGAATGCCAGCTTTTACAAATAAATGATCTACCCAGACCATGTTTTGATCTTTATCATAATAAGTGATCAATAGCTGAGGAATCGTAATTTCTTGAATCCCACTATTAAAAATAACACCGCTTACGGATTCAGTACCTACCTGAATTTCACTCAGGACCATATTTTTATACAAGTCAGACCCCGACACATTCCCCGCCACTTGTAAATTAAACTTAGTTGGTTGTTCTTCGAATTCAACAGGTGTAAACTCATCAGGATTAAATGTGTCCGGAATAGAGTCTTCTGTCTTAGACCACGCGATACCTTCGAAGTTAATTCTGAAGCTACTTGATTCCTTAGGCATCAACTTATGTTTCACATGGTATTTCGCATTATAAGTTGCTAATTCTTTATTTTCATCATTGTACAAAGTTCCTTTTAAAATAACATCCGCAGGGACATTATCGATGTTTTGAACATGGCCAATAATGGCATAATGACCATCATACTTGACTAATTTCGCAGAAACTACTTCTAATACAGGTTGTTTTAACACATCTTCATGATGGGTCTGTTCTGTGGTAATTCTTCGTCTACCTTGGTTGTAATACTTGGTAACATTATCTGAATACAATTGATCAGGGGGCAAATCAGAATTTAAGTCTTCGGGATGTAAATACCACTTGCCATTCAGCCTTGAAAGTTTTCTATAATCTATTTTTTCAATGTTTTCTAGTGGCGTAATCCACTCCGTTATCACTTTAGCAAATGCCGTACTATCATTGTAATTAGTAATCTCCGTTTCTATCGCATTCATTTTCGCGTAACTGCTTAAAAGGCCATCTGTTACTGAAACTTCTAACATGTATTGGGCAATAGATAAATTACTAGCAGGATGAATTAATTGATAAGCCTTGTTAAACTCCTTGAAATCAAGTGCGTCGTAGTAGGAGATCACTGCATTTTCAGGACTTCTTTGTGAGTCATTTTTGAGGTATAGAAGATATATTCCATAGCAAACCAATGCAGCTAAAAAGAAGGACCATATATGTGTTATCTTAAGTACACCACTGGAAAACTTATTATAGGGTAATGGATACTTTAGAAAGTCTGGAAGTGCTTTGATTCTAGTCTTTAAAGCATTGACCAATAGCATTTGTATATTAAGAATGAAAGCTATGAGCACCGTTAAAAACGGTATAATTCCCCAGTGTAATTTTAGCCACTGTGGTATCTTATCTTTTGGTAAAATAGAAGAGACTGGTGGTATATTCAAGCGTTCCCATACCATAATCCCATTTTCCAATTGACGTAGTCGCTGCCAACCACAGAAATATAGAATCGGATCATAAAATTTATCGTTCGAGAATATATATTTGAGATTGTACTTTTCAGGTGTGGTTAAAAATTGCTGAAGAGAGCCAATTCCTGCTACACCTTTAAACTTGGAGTTCTCTAGGCGCTCTATTGGCCGAGTCGTTAATTCAGGAAGCCTTCTTGCAGAATGATAATTTCCATCGACCGTCATCGCATTCGTCTGTGCGCTTAACCATGCCATTTGATCACCAAATCCAAGTGTCAAAAAACGCCACTTATCGTGATCATCTTGATTCAAGAAATTGACAATAGGCAACATTTTAATCTTCTGCGGTTGCGAAGGTCTGAAATAGCCTAAACTCATCGTGAATATGAACATAAAAACAAAGAGCCCTGCAAGCACTCCACCAATAATCCGATGATATATTGCCCCGAATTTAGATTGGATTAATTCCTTCAGATCTCCTTCCACGAATCGATAAGCAAACTCACCTAAAATAGGTAACGACATGATTGATGCCCATAGCGTAAAGCGATCTAAGGTCAATATATTAAAAGCTGTTTCTCCGAGTACTTTCAGTGGAATCGGTGTCGTACCACCCGTTCCTAGCACCGTCAAAATGGTGATAGATAGTCCAAAAAACAAGTAGCGTTTGCTATAATACCTGTAAAAAATATAGGGAAGTAAGATGAGTAAAACACCCCACGGGATTAAGAAAAACACCAAACCCGAAGACAGAATTTCTAAGAAATTATCTCGAGATCCATGTGGAATAGGAACTTGAGTAATCGGATTTGCTTTAGAGTTAATCCAGTATGGTAGAATGCAACCTATGATTAGGACTAGTGAAAGCATTCCGAAACTTACAATTCGCTTGAATAACTTTAGAAAACTATTCAGGAAAACCTTGAAAGTAACTTCCTTCATAGATGAAACTTGATCACGGGAAACATCCATTATGACCATTCCTATTAATGGAAATATAAAGAAGACCATTCCAAAGATAGGTGTCACATGATGAGATGTAACAGTAACTGCAATTAATGAAAGAGAAGTGGCTAGATACCATAATTTCCCTGTCTTCAACCAGAGATAAATTTCTGGTAATGAATGCATGAGTACAGAAATACCAATTATACTCGGCAGTTGTCCAAAAATATGCAGTGTTTCCACGAATGACGATGAAAAAACAGCTAATAATGCAGCGTATCCAGCTACCGTTTTATTAGACGTCATCAGCAAGGCAAAGCGATAGACACCTGTAATAAAGAGTAAAATCGCGATGATCGCTACGGCAAACATACCGAACTTTAATCCACCAATTAAAGACAGAATTCCTATGCTCTGGTGCACCAGCGGCGGATAACTCATTACGGAGAATCCAGTATACCACTCATAATTCCAAGGTTCGAACCAACTATTCGCATAATGATCCGCAAAAAACAAGTGAATTAATGCATCATAAGTTGACTCTAAAGTGAAAAATATAGCACTACCATGAAATACTAAACCCAACAGGAGAGCGGCAATCAAGTATTTGTTCGTAATTTCCTTCATATAAAGCCTCAGCTATATCTTCGGTGTAAAGATAAATAAATAAAACAGTGCTGCATTTCTAAATCAACTATAGTTATCTACCATTCGTCTACACTTAATTCCACTTAAACTAATTTTCATTATTTGAAGAGTCATCTAACGTAACTTTACATTATCAATAACAAAAAATATATCTTATTATGAAAGTTTTAGCAATCGATGATCAGCAATTAGTTTTACTTCCTTTACAGAAACGCCTTGTAGAATTAGGATACGAAGTAAAAATAGAAACTGATGCAGTTAAAGGAATCGAGTTATTCGATACTTTTAATCCAGATCTCGTGATTGTGGACATCAATATGCCTGGCGTATCAGGCTTGGAAATTGTTAAACACATAAGATTAACTGAAAAGTCTGAAACACCAATCATGGTATTATCAGGTGATACAAAAGATGAAACTATTACCGAAGGATTCGAATTAGGAATCGACGATTACATGAAAAAGCCACTAAGCCTAAATGAAATCTGTCTTCGAGTTAAAAGATTAATTGGAGCGCCAGAATTAGCAGATGTTGCTACTACGAATAATGTAATAATTCAAGAGCGATGTGTAGGTGTAGTGATACCATGTTATAATGAGGAAGAAAGATTATTGAGCAAAGAGTTCACGGACTACCTTGATGAAAACTCAGGTTACCATTTGTGTTTTGTTAATGACGGTAGTAAGGATAAAACATTAGAAGTTTTACATAAACTTCAGAAAGGAAGAGAAGATTATATTTCTGTCTATAATTGTGAAAAGAATGGCGGAAAAGCGGAAGCGGTACGTTTAGGGATGTTGCATATGGCTAAGAAAGAAGATCTAGATTACATTGGTTTCTTAGATGCCGATTTATCTACAGACTTAGCCGACTTTGATGACTTGGTTAAAACGATCGAAAATTCCGATTTTAAAATTGTCAGTGGTTCTAGAATTTCAAGAATGGGAGCCAATATTACTAAGGAATCAGCACGTAAAATTATAAGTTTAACAATCAACTTCATTATCCGAAAAATCCTAAAAATGGATTTCAAAGACACTCAATGTGGAGCGAAGATATTTCATAAAGATGTAATCGATATTGCATTCAGTGAAAAGTTCGTAACGCAATGGATCTTTGATGTAGAAATATTTAAGCGTATGAGTCTACATTTCGGATTAAATGAGGCTAAAGCAATGTTATGCGAACAACCTCTAAAAAGATGGATTCACGCTGATGGTTCTAAATTATCCATGAAAGACTCTGTAAAAATCGTTGGCCAATTAGCACAAATTGCTTGGGTATACAGAGGAAACGCAAATAATAATAAAATCAAGCCTAGCCTGGCTATCAATTCATAATAAGACTATTTTAGATTAATGGGCAAGTTTCGAGTAAGCTATTGTTAGCAAAAATTTACTGGCCTATTTTTCGATTGCTAGTATAAATTCATTCAGATACTTTTACATAAAAGGACTGAGTGAATTTTGCTTTTTTACACCCTTCTCCTTTTTCTATTCGGCTATCCATTTGAGGTTGTCGAAAGATCGGAACAATATATACACTGATTAAAATTGATTACATCGCTAAAAAAGCGCTGTCATCAAGAGAATTGTATATTTTGTTTCTGATTAATGAAAACGAATAGAATGACTATGAAAATTAAAGCTGTCATTATCCTTATTTTGATTGTTGCACCAATGCTTTTTATCGCTAGCACAAAGGAAAAAACGCAACCTAATCAGCGTCCTAATATTTTATTCTTCCTTGTAGATGATCAAAGAAATGACATGCTATCTTGCGCTGGGCATTCTATTATTCAGACGCCTACCGTCGATAGTTTAGCAGAAAATGGTGTGCGATTCACTAATGCTTTCGTTACTACATCAATATGTGCAGCAAGTAGAGCTTCCATTATCACAGGCCTCTATGAAAAGAAACACGAATACACTTTTGGAAAAGATCCGATTAACTCCGAATATGTACATCAATCATATCCCTACCTCCTTAAAAAGTCTGGATATAAGACTGGATTCATTGGCAAATTCGGGATTCGACTCGAAAAGCAAGATAGTATGCTTCCAGAAATGTTTGACCTCTATAAACCTTCCCCGAAATCTGGGCCACACTTTATAGATCTGCCAGATGGAAGCAAAAGGCATTCCGCTGAAATAAAGGGAGACCAAGCGATAGATTTCATTAATCATCAGTCTGTAGAGCAACCATTCTGTCTTTCGATTAGCTTCAATGCGGTTCACGCCGTCGATGGAAATAAAACGCCTGGCAATGATGGACATTATCCGTATCCTAAAGCTGTTGCCCACCTGTATGAAGATATTGAAATGCCATTGCCGGAATTATCAGATCCTGAAATATTCGAAAATCATCCGGAGTTTATGAAAAATTCACTGAGCCGAGAAAGATATTTTTGGCGTTGGGATACACCGGAAAAGTATCAAACAAACATGCGTGCTTATTATCGGATGATCAGTGGGTATGATCAAGTGATGAAACGGGTACTTTCGGTTTTAAAGGAAAAGGGACTTGATCAGAATACGATCATTATCTTTGCAGCGGACAATGGATACTACATGGGAAATAGAGGATTTGCTGGGAAGTGGTCGCACTACGAAGAATCATTAAGGATTCCATTGGTTATCTATGATCCACGGAATCCTCAGGACACTCGCGGAAAAACAAATGATCAAGTTGCTTTAAACATTGACATACCAGCTTCTATTATGGATTACGCCGGTCTTTCACAACCTGATCTATACCAAGGTGCTTCTCTACTGCCACTTTTAAATAATGAAAAAGTTGAAAATTGGCGGACAGAATTTTTGTGTGAACATAGAATGGAACATCAACAAATCCCTAAGTATGTAGGAATTCGCGGAGAACAATATGTTTATGCCAACTACTACGAGCAAGTTCCTCCCTATGAGTATTTGCATGATCTAAAAGCTGATCCGAAGCAATTAGAAAATCTTGCGTTAAGAAAAGATTATAATACATTGCTAGAAAAGATGAGAAACAAATGCGATAGTCTAGAATTAGCGGTTTCCAAGTAGTTTTCATTCAGATAAAATCTTAACATTGACATAACTAAGAAGTATACCACTGGCTTAGTACTGCATTGTATTACCTGGTAAATTAGGCTAGATTATCAAGAAATTAAGCATCCCTTTAAAGTAAAATTTCCATTCATTTTATAGAATAGGTTCTGAAAGTTACTTGTTTTAATCCTCTCATTTCTTGTTTAAAAGAATCATTTTTCCATCATAATTAGCTTTAAATCTCATACAAGACACTTCCGATTCATTAAGCTAAAGTGAAGCAATTTGCAAGAAAGCACCTCCGTTTTCCTATCACTTTATAATATTTATTAAACAAAATAAAACTTATGACAATCAAAAATTTCAGTTTACTGTTCGCATTTCTTGGTGTATTCACATTTCTTACTTCATGCCAAAAAGATAACGATAGTAATGAAGAATTGAAAGGTTCGGCACAATTTGAAATTACGGATGCACCTATCGATGATGCTAATGTTAGTGCTGCATTTGTAACTATTTCAGAGATCAAAGTAGATGGCAAGTCTATAGAAGGTTTCAATAAGACGACCATTGATATTTTAGCTTACCAAAATGGAAATACGAAGCTTCTTGCAGATACCGATATCGAGGCTAAATCTTACAGCAATATTACTTTAGTATTGGATTTTGAAGAAGACGCAAATGGAAATTCACCAGGTTGCTATGTAGAAGAGAACAATGGAAGCGTGAAGCACAAGCTTGCTTCTACCTCCAATGAAATTACGGTAAATCATAACTTCAATGTTGAAGCTGATAGCCAATCCCAAATTGTTCTCGATTTTGATCTTAGAAAATGCATTAAAAAAGAAGACAATGAAAATGACAAATATGAATTTGTCTCTAGTGCAGAAATGGAAGCAGGAATTAGAGTTGTATCTAAATCAAATGTCGGAATCATCAAAGGAAATTGCAACGATATCATTACTGGTAGTGATAAGATCGTTGTATATGCTTACAAGAAAGGCGACTATAATAGAAATGCAGAAGTTCAAGGACAAGGTCAAAGCAATATTGAATTTGCTAATGCAGTAACCAGCTCATCTCTTGATGCGAATGGAAACTATGAACTACACTTTCTAGAGGAAGGTGAGTATGAAATTCATTATAGCGCTTACGAAGAAAAGAGCGATGGCGAAGTGGAATTAAAAGGGATGCTCATTGCTGATCTGATAGGTTCGCTTGATCTTGGAGCAGTAGAGGTAGATGCTTCAGCTTCAGTAACTGTAGATGTGCTCATTACGGGTATACTACCGCTTTAAATTAATTTTTATAAGTAAATAATATTGGGAGAGCTCATGTAGAAAATGAGCTCTCCTTTTTTAATTATTCAGAAAACGAATTTCTTTTTTTTATGTCAATTTAGATTTAAAAATTTGAGGATTTCCAGTTATATAGAAAGTTATTCAACACAAAACTCTAAACACCCTTTCTAAAATTCCCTGCGTTTATTAATTAATAGATAGCAATCTTAAAATAAAAACAACGAAATTATTTGTGCAGTCATTCAACTGCATTATATTAGCAGCCAAATAGCTGCATAAATGAAAACAAGACGTGATATTTTTCAAGCCATTGCTGACCCCACTCGGAGATCTATTCTAGCACTGATTGCATTGCAAGCTATGACTCCTTCTGCGATTGCTGCTAATTTTGACTCCTCTCGACAAACTATTTCTAAGCATATTCAGATTCTTACTGAATGTGAATTACTGGATAAGCAACAAAATGGAAGGGAAATATACTATCACTTCAATCCGAATAAAATGAAAGAAGTTGCAGAATGGCTTATGCCTTTTGCAAAGATGTGGGATGACCGGTTTAACAAACTGTAAATGATTATGAAAAATCATCAATCAAGCGACCAATGAAAATTAAAACCCAAATTCAGTCTGACGAAGACAAGCAAGAATTACTCATTACACGAGCATTCGACCTGCCAATCCACTTACTTTTCAAGGCATTTATAGACCCAGATATCGTTTCGCAATGGATGGGAACGAAAGTCATCAAGCTTGACATCCGAAAGCATGGTAGCTATCAGTTTATAACGACAGATCCAATGGGGAATAAGCATGGTTTTAATGGTGTAATCCATGAATTTGTTTTAAACAAAAAAATAACAAGAACATTCGAAATGGAGAATTCAAATTTTCCAGTCCAATTAGAGTTTCTCACCTTTCACCATGTGTCAGAAGAAACTTCAGAGTTGAAGATGCACATTATCTATAAAAGCGTGGAATATAAGAATCAAATGCTTCAACTTCCATTTGCCCAAGGCATTAATATGGCACATAATAGATTACAAGCTATTGTAAAAAAATTAGATCATGAATAAAAATAAAATCATTTATTGGGTCACTACAATTTGGTTGGCATTAGGAATGCTTTCTACCGGAATTGTTCAACTAATCAAAATGAAGGAAGAGGTGGATAACTTTATAGAGCTTGGCTACCCACTTTATTTAATGACCATTATTGGAATTTGGAAAATATTAGGTGTTATTGCAATACTGCTTCCTAAATTTCCCCTAATTAAAGAATGGGCTTATGCTGGCTTTTTCTTCGTTATGAGTGGAGCTATCATTTCACACCTCGTATCTGGGCATGCCATTCAATATATTTTGCCTCCTTTATTACTCTTAGTCTTAACCTTATTATCTTGGTTCTTCAGACCTGCAAGCAGAAAAACTATTACTGAACTTAATTAGAGAATACTATGAATCCAAAAGTTGATTTTTACTTTGAGAAAAATGAAAGATGGAAAGAAGAGATCACCTTGCTTCGACAAATTCTGCTTGATCTCGAATTAGCAGAAGAACTAAAATGGGGATGTCCTTGCTACACTTACGAAGGTGATAAAATTGTCTTGATCCATGTTTTCAAGGAGTATTGTGCCATTCTATTCTTCAAAGGTGTCTTGCTAAAAAACGCAGAAAATCTACTCATTCAACAAACAGAAAACGTCCAGTCCGCTAGACAAATGCGTTTCACTAGTTCTAAGGAAATTAAGGAACAGCAGGAAATTATTATAACCAATGTCTATGAAGCTATAGAAGTGGAAAAAGCTGGCTTAAAAGTGGAGATGAAAAAGACAAAAGAGTATGATGTTCCCGAGGAATTTCAGGTAAGGCTTGATGAAGATCCGTCTCTTAAGAAAGCTTTTGAATCTTTAACACCCGGAAGACAAAGGGCTTATCTGCTCTATTTCTCAAGTGCAAAACAATCCAAAACAAGATCTGCAAGAGTAGAAAAATACATTAACATTATTTTGGATGGAAAAGGACTAAATGATTAGGTGAAATACAATTTCACAGCGATGATTTTTTCGTTCTTTTTCATCAAAGGAAAAAGGACATTAACCATTAAGAAGTCCAAGATTGCTTTGAGCATTATATCCTATACAACTAAACCTTTAAACCAAAGTATACTTATAAATATAGTAGTGTCAACAATCTCGATAAACCTTAGCATAAAGT
>NZ_JAJNKA010000039.1 GCF_021533215.1 Portibacter lacus
ATCTTCTACTAGTCTCTATGGTGACAAGAGATTAGAAAAAAAAGGGCTGCTTTGAGCAAAGGCTCATTGATTCGCAATCTTCGAGCCTTCACAATTTCAGTTCTGATGCTTCGGAATTAAAGTCATTTTATCGATTTCTTTGGAATGACAAAGTTACTGAAAGGTCTATTACAGATCAAATTCAATCTGATTGTGAGCGTGCAGTAAATGAACGCAAAGTATTGGTTTTGGTAGATTCTTGTTCTATCAGTTTAGAAAACAAACACAATAGACTCCAAGATTATGAAGGATTGAGTCGAACTGGGATTAACAAGCAAGGACGTTATTTTGGTCTTAAGCTTCACCCAGCTATTGTTTATGACATGGAAACAAATATGATGTTAGGAATTTCCTCTACGCAGTTTGTTCATATAGATAGTTCTACATGCGAAGAAAAAGGAGATAAATGGAGTAGAAAAAAACAATGCATAGAAGAAAAGGAAAGCTATAAATGGATTGCTGCCTGTAATCAAAGCAAAGAAACACTTGCTAAGGCTGCTCACATAACATATGTTATGGATCGAGAGGCTGATATCATAGAATTACTAGACCGTATTCCAGATCAAAGAACAACACTAGTTGTACGAGTAAGTCATAATCGGTATGTAATAGATGAACAAGGGAAGAGGATACTTCTTAATGATCTTCTTGCAAGAAGTACGAATATTGCCGAAGCTAGGCTGAAGATAAATTCAAAGAAAAGGAAACGAGGAGATGCAGAATTTGAACTGCGATACGAAAGGATTACAATCCCTTGGAGGCAGACAAGTAGAATAAAGCAAAAAAAGAACCCAGATGGTGTTCCAATGACAGTTGTGGAAATCAAAGAGGTAAGCAATCAGGACGGTGAAGAGCCTATAGTGTGGAGGTTATATACCTCAAGCGAGGTAAGTAGCCACAGTCAAGTACTAGAACTAGTAGATATCTACAAGAGAAGATGGTTAATCGAAGAGTTCTTTAAGCTACTAAAAACAGATGGCTATGATATAGAGGGCACCGAATTCAGTACAGGAAAAGTAATCAGGAAACTAATATTATTAGTGATGAAAGCAAGCATAAAGGTATTACAATTAAAAGCTGCACGAGACGGCAGCTCAAGTGAAAAAATAGATCTTCTTTTTAGTGAAAAGGAAATCAGGTGCCTAAAGTCCCTAAATAAAAAATTAGAAGGAGGTACTGTAAAACAACAGAACCCACATGATGCTGCTAGCTTGGCATATGCTTCTTGGATCATTGCTCGCTTGGGTGGCTGGAAAGAGTTCTATCAGCCAAGTCGACCACCGGGAACAAAAACGTTTGTTTGGGGATTAGAGAAGTTCGAATCAATTATGATTGGCTACAACATATTAAATTAAAAAGATGTGTACGAACGTCAG
>NZ_JAJNKA010000040.1 GCF_021533215.1 Portibacter lacus
TGTCATTGCCTGAAATAAGTTGACCACAAATTAAAAGAATTATGAGTGGAAAACAACATTCTGGATTAAATCAGACAGAGCGGCAACGTCGAAGATTTAGTGAAACGTTTAAGAAAAAAAAGGTCAAGGACATTGAGCTAGGAAAGGTAAAAGTTTCAGAAATATGTAAAGCTTATACAGTTTCATATTCTGCAGTTTACAAATGGATTGATAAATTTGGAAGTATTAGTAAACCAGAACGTATTATAGTGGAATCAAAAAGTGATACTCAGAAGATTTTAGCCCTACAAAAACGGATTGCAGAATTAGAAAGGATGGTTGGTCAAAAGGAAATAGAATTGACTTTCAAGGAAAAGATGATAGAAATAGCAGAGGAAAAGTATGGGATAGAAATCAAAAAAAAACCTTTCACGAAACGGTGATTTATTTTAGAGAACATAGAGATGAATATGACTTCAGTCTAAATGGATTGTATTCAGCAGTTGGCTATAGCAAACAAGCTATTCATCAATATATAGGACGAAGTAATCGTTACAAAGAGGAGGTTTTACATATAATAGAATTGATACGACAGATACGTCTGGATCATCCAACGATGTGTTGTAGGCATATGTATTATAAGATAAATCCAAGCTACATAGGACGAGATCGCTTTGAGGCGATATGCCGAGATTATGGTTTTACAGCTAAGCGAACAAAGGCAAGGCATAAGACAACTGATAGCAGCGGTGTGATACGCTTTGATAATCTTCTAAATGATAAAATATTAACCGATAAAGATCAAGCGTGGAGTAGTGATATTACCTATTTTGAAATCGATGGTAGTTTTTACTACATCACCTTTATACTTGACTGCTATTCAAGACGCATATTGGGATATAATGTTTCGAATCGATTACTAACCAGACAGACAACACTACCGGCCCTACGTAATGCTGTAAAGACTCGAAAAGGGCAAATCGCACCTGGAATAATCTTTCATTCAGATGGAGGAGGTCAATATTATGCCGATGAATTCCTAGAATTTACCACACAATACAGTTTTAAGAATAGTATGTGTAAACACGCATACGAAAACGGAAAAGCTGAAAGGGTAAATGGAGTAATTAAAAACAATTATCTGCATCACTGGAACTTAAAAAACCTAGGAGAATTAGTAAAAGGAGTTGACCGAGCAGTTAACTTATACAATACAGATAAACCGCATTCTAGTTTGAAAAAAATGACGCCAATACAATTTGAAAATAAATTATGTAACTTTAAGAAAAAACAACCTAAAACACAGGTAATATAAAGTAGTTTAAAAGTAACTATACTTTAAAGATTTTATTTAAACCCGGTCAACGTTATTCAGGCATATACA
>NZ_JAJNKA010000041.1 GCF_021533215.1 Portibacter lacus
TGTAGACTTACCTTTCTTAATACAGTTTATAATTTAAATACTATTTCTAGTACAGCCCCTTATTGGGGTTTTAAAACCCCAATAAGGGGCTGTTGGCGGCTTGAAAATTCTATCGGGCTCTTATCATTCAACGAAGAATGTGGATGAAAATTATTATAATCTTCTCTCCATTTTTCTGCTATGATTTCAAACTGCTTAATATTCCTAAACAAATATGCATCCAGAATATCTTCTCGGAATAGTCTATTAAATCTCTCAATGTAGGCGTTCTCCGTTGGCGTTCCTGGTGAAGCATACACAGGTATTATATTTTTAGTTTCGCACCAGTTTTTATATTCCTTTGATATAAACTCTGGGCCATTATCTGTTCTTATGTACTTCGGTAATCCTATCTCTTCCTCTAATTGTTCTAATACTCGTATTACTCTAGCTGAAGGCATACTCAGTGCTCCCTGTATAGCTAAACTCTCTCGATTGTGATCATCTATGATATTTAGAACCCTTAGCGTTCTACCATCCTCAAAACTATCACTCATAAAATCCATACTCCATACTTCATTAAGTATACTAGCTGTATCTAATGGCTTTCGTAGCCCTTCTGGAAGTTTCTTTCGCTTCTTCGGTCTTCTTACTAAGCCCATTTCTCTGTAAACTCTCAACACTCTGTTCCTTGACCATTTATAGCCTTCTCTCCTGATTCTTTTAAAGTAATTATCAAATCCTCTATTGGGATTAGTTTCTACATACTCTTGAAGCTTTTCTATTACTTCAGAATCGTCCAGAATGCTTGTGTGATACCAGATTGCTCGCGTAGATCTAAATATTGCGCATATGCTTTTTATACTGGCTTTGTATTTCTTCTTTAAATACTTACAAGCTTCTTTCTTGACAGAAGACTTTACCACTTTTTTGAAATCACATCTTTTGCCATCTCTAATTGTAATGCCTGGTCTGCATACATCCTCTTTAACTTCGCATTCTCTTCCTTAAGAGCTTTTAACTCCTTTAGCTGATTTACTTCCATTCCAGAGTATTTCTTGCGCCAGTTGTAAAATGTGCCTTTATTGATCCCTAATTCTCTTGAAATTTGCTCAGCACTCTTGCCTGACTCATTCTCTTTCAGAGCCTTAATAATTTGTGTTTCTGTAAACTTACTTCTTTTCATAATAATTCAAATTTAGTTAATTTTAGATTTGTATTATTTTTTGGTAAGGCTACA
>NZ_JAJNKA010000042.1 GCF_021533215.1 Portibacter lacus
GGGAATCCAGAAGATTACAACTATGAGATCACTTCTGCAAAGAATGATGATTATACAAATGGTGTAACAACTTTAGATTTAATCTTGATTCAGAAGCACTTACTAAACATTCAGAGAATTGAGAATGCATATGATTTAATCGCAGCAGATATCAACAATGATGAAAGCATAAAAGCAACAGATTTACTTCAATTAAGAAAATTAATCTTAGGATTATACGAAGGAAATAAATTGCCAAATAATGATTCATGGAGATTTGTATCAAAAGACTATGAGTTTAATGATGCAACACAGCCATGGCCATTTGATGAGGTAGCGAATGTGGAAGCATTGAAAAATGATATGATGGATGCTGATTTCGTAGCAGTAAAAATCGGAGATATTAACAATACAGTAGTAGCAAGTGCAAACGCAAATGCTCAAGTGAGAGAGTCAAAAACATTGACATTAGAAATAGCGGATGCAAATTACAACAGTGGAGATGAAGTAAGCGTATCATTCAAATCATCAGATTTCAATGAAGTATACGGATACCAATTCACATTAGAATTTGCAGAAGGCTTAGAATTTGTTGGAGTTGAATCAGGAAGCTTGAAAGTAGGCGAAGGAAACTTTGGCTTGAACAGAATCGAGGAAGGAATCATAACAACTTCATTCGATGATGTAAGAGGAGCAACTGTGTTATCAAACGAGGTATTGTTTACACTTAATTTCAAAGCGAACAAAGCAGTTAAATTAAGCGAAACAATAAACATTAGTTCTAAAGTAACTGCAGCAGAAGCATATGTAGGAACTTCATTAGAAGTTAATGAAGTAAGCTTAAGAACGAACAGAGGAGAAAACTTAGATGGATTCGCATTATACCAAAATGAGCCAAATCCATTTAAAGGATCAACAATGATTAGTTTTAATTTACCAGAAGCAAGTTCAGCAAGCTTGACGATCTATGATGTAACAGGAAAAGTATTGTACACAAAGAGTGCAGACTATAAGAAAGGACAGAATAGAGAAATGGTGAAAGGACTAGATGTAACAGGCGTAATGTACTACCAGATCAATGCTGGAGAGTATAGTGCAACTAAGAAAATGATAGTTATTGAGTAGTTTAGATATATAAAATTCAGAAGCCCGGTTCAT
>NZ_JAJNKA010000043.1 GCF_021533215.1 Portibacter lacus
AATCACAAATAACCAATGGCGGATTAACAGCACTAGCATATAGTGATGTAGAAGTATTGATAACAGAAGCCCAGTTCTTGGCAGAGTCAGGAAGTGCAGTGAGTGATGAGTGTACGATCTTTGAAGTATACTATGTAGATGTAGTATCAGGGACTTGTCCATATACAGTGACCAGAACTTTCAGAGTACTGGATCCATGTTTAAATGAGACGATTTGTGTACAGACCATCACAATAGATGATACCACAGCACCGGTAGTCACTTGTCCAAGTGATATCACAGTAGAAGGGTGTGATGAATCACAAATAACCAATGGCGGATTAACAGCACTAGCGTATAGTGATGTAGAAGTATTGATAACAGAAGCACAGTTCTTGGCAGAGTCAGGAAGTGCAGTGAGTGATGAGTGTACGATCTTTGAAGTATACTATGTAGATGTAGTATCAGGCACTTGTCCATATACAGTGACAAGAACCTTCAGAGTACTGGATCCATGTTTAAATGAGACGATTTGTGTACAGACCATCACAATAGATGATACAACCGCACCAGTAGTCACTTGTCCAAGTGATATCACAGTAGAAGGTTGTGATGAATCACAAATAACCAATGGTGGATTAACAGCACTAGCCTACAGTGATGTAGAAGTATTGATTACAGAAGCACAATTCTTGGCAGAGTCAGGAAGTGCAGTAAGTGATGAGTGTACGATCTTTGAAGTATACTATGTAGATGTAGTATCAGGGACTTGTCCATATACAGTGACCAGAACCTTCAGAGTATTAGATCCATGTTTGAATGAGACGATCTGTGTACAGACCATCACAATAGATGATACGACCGCACCAGTAGTCACTTGTCCAAGTGATATTACGGTAGAAGGGTGTGATGAATCACAAATAACCAATGGCGGATTAACAGCACTAGCATATAGTGATGTAGAAGTATTGATAACAGAAGCGCAGTTCTTGGCAGAGTCAGGAAGTGCAGTGAGTGATGAGTGTACGATCT
>NZ_JAJNKA010000004.1 GCF_021533215.1 Portibacter lacus
CCACATTCTTAGGGGGTCAAACCGTAAGAATGTTATTAACATTCTTCTACTTTTGAGGGGTCAAACCTCAAGAATCAGAGGGGTCAAACCGATAGGAATCGAGGGGTCAAAGGTGCAGGAATATGCAATATATTTGCTTCTTGTAATATTCTATTTGATATAGTTTGAGATGTAGTTTTGTTAGAAGTTTCTTTCAGCGCCCTATTTAAGTGATTTACATGAAAATTTAATTGTTTAGCGAATTCAGAAGCTGAGCGAATTTTATTTTTTTAATGATTATAATCTATGGGGAATTGCCTTTCTAATAATTCGAAAAACATATAACAAATAAGTTCAGAAGCATTCTATTTTTTTCTTTTTCACATGATCTATAGGCGTAATTTTCAATGCAAAATGAATGAGTGCAAATGTTTAATTTCTAAGCACTTCATATTTGTAAACAAAATCTGAAGATATTTCCTCACTCATTTTGTCAAATATCTTGAGGACTTCCCCAGTTTGATGATCTGATAATTCGAATAAATTCTTTCCCTGAGGATTGAATATTGATTAATATTTCCAAATTGCTGAAAAAAATTTGCATTAAAAATACAAAATACTCCTTTTTTACAATGACCTAAGTTAGCATTGAATTCATCCGGTTGCCAACCAATTTTCCTATTATAAAACCAATGAATTGTTTCTTTAATTTTCATTTTAAAATGTCTCTATCCCATTACATTCTTTTCACTTATAAAAGGCTGTTCATATTGTCTTTTGCCTATTGCTTTATACATAGCATTAGCTACAGCTCCAAAAATTGGAGGAAATGGTGGTTCTCCCATCCCTGTTGGATTTATTTCATTCTGAACAAAATGGACACTAATTTCTTTTGGTGCTTCCTTCATTCTAATCATCCTGTACTGATGAAAATTGTTTTTGGTAGGAGCACCATCTTTAAATGTCATCTCTCCAAAAAAAGCATTTCCGATTCCATCAGTTATAGCACCTTCTGCCATATTAATTGCGGCATCAGGATTAATGACGACACCACAATCTATTGCACATGATACTTTTTGAACAATAGGAGTCCCATTTTCTATAGTTAAGTCTAAAACGTGTGCTGCATAAGTATTATGGCAAAAATAAGCAGAAACTCCACGATGAACATTTGGACGACTTTGTGACCAAGCTGATTTTTCACGTACCAACTCTAAAACACCCGCGTAGCGCTCAGCATCATACTCATTGTTCTCACCCACAGGGTTTTCTTTTGCCCTTTTTAAGAGATCTAATCTAAACTGAATAGGGTCTTTACCAGCAGCTTCTGCAACTTCATCGATAAAAGCTTGTTCAGCCCCAGCCATAAAGTTTGATCTAGGTGCTCTAAAAGCACCAATCGTAATATTAGAATCTATAGACCACTCTTCGGCTATATAGTTGTCAACTGCTCCCGCTGGAAAACGATTTGCAAATAAAGGACTTTCAGGAATTCCACCTGTTTTTATATGTAGAGCTATCAGATTATTATTTTCATCTAGTGCTGCTTTATAGGTGGCTTGATAGGCCGGTCTATAAATACCATTTGTCATATCATCCTCACGTGTATAAACTAATTTAACAGGAGCTTGTACTTTTTGTGAGATTAAAGCTACCTCAACTACATAATGAGCATAGGCTTTTCTACCGAAACCTCCACCCATCCTAGTTAGTTCCATCTCTATATTCTCCGCTGGTATTCCCAGACTAGCAGAAAGTGTAGGTATAATCAAAGAAGGAATCTGGATAGGTGCAGCAATTTTCACTCTATCACCTTCAAAATGAGCAAATGCATTTAATGGTTCCATGCAATTGTGTGCAAGAAAAGGAGCAGAATAAGTTCTTTCAATGACTTTAGCCGCCGTTCTAAATGCCTCTTCAGGATTACCATCTTTTCTTACAATTTTGCCTGGTATAGAAGCTATTGCTTCTATACCTAATTTATGGTCTTCACTAGATTCCAGTCCACTTGGAATATTTCGTTTTTGTTTTCTTCCTCCAAATCCTTTGATCATTTCAGTGGAAGATTCGATAGGTTGCCATTCTATTATTAATTTCTTTTTTGCCTGGATTACTTCCCAAGTAGATTTACCGACAACCGCAATAATTTCAGGAAACGCATTGGTATCGAAACCACTTTTTTCATATCCATCTTGAAAACTTTGTATAGTAACAACATCTACTATTCCAGGCATTGCCTTTGCTTTTGCACTATTGACAGATTTCAAAGTCATCCCAAATGCAGGCGGATGTTCAATCATTGCGATTAACATTCCTTGTTTAGAATAATCCATTCCAAACATGGGTTTTCCGGTTACAATGTCCTTCCCATCAATATTTTTTCTTGAATGACCAATGGTTTTAAAATCCTTAATACTTTTTAGATTCACTTCAGTAGGAATAGGAATATCTGCTGCTGCGGACGCAAATATTTCATAACCTCCCGATCGCTCACTTGCATTATGAAATAATACCCCATTTTCTGTGGTTATTTCTTTAACTGGAACTTCCCATGCATTTGCTGCTGCTTCTCTTAACATTTGCCTTGCAGTAGCACCTACCATTCTAAGTGGCTCATACCTCGACATAATGCCCCTGCTTCCTCCTGTAAATTGAAAGCCATACTTTTCTGCATGATAAGGAGCTTGTTCAACTATTACTTTATTCCAATCTATATCCAACTCTTCTGCAATAATCATTGGCATCGAAGTCCTAACATTTTGCCCAAATTCAGGATTTGGAGCATAAATAGTTACCAATCCATTATCTCCGATCTTTAAATATGAATTCAATTCAAACCATTCATCAGGCATTGCCATCACTTCTTCTTCTGATTTAGACTGGCAGGATATTAACCAAGAAAAACCTAAGACCATTCCACCGCCTGCTAATGCAGAGGATTTCAGAAAAGTTCTTCTACCAAAAGTTGTTTTTATTATTGCCATTTTCATTTTTTTTAATAAAGATTAAATAGGATAATTAATCAATAAATTCCTGATTAAGATGATTTCGCAGCGGTTTTTATTGCTGCTTTTATCCTAGTATATGTGCCGCATCTACATATATTTCCATTCATTGCGGCATCTATTTCATTATCATTCGGATCAGGATTATCTAATAGCAATGCTGAAGCACTCATAATTTGCCCTGCTTGGCAATATCCACATTGTGGAACATCGTGCTCTAGCCAAGCTTTCTGAACTGGATGATCACCATTTTGGGATAGCCCCTCTATTGTGGTAATTTTCTTATCAGCTAAAGCAGAAATTGGTAATATACAAGATCGCATTGCTACACCTTCCATATGAATAGTGCACGCACCGCATTGTGCTATTCCGCACCCAAATTTGGTACCCACAAGATCTAAATGATCTCTCAATACCCAAAGTAAAGGAGTTTCTGGAGCTGCATTAACTTCTTGTTTTTTTCCATTGATATGAAGAGTAAAAATTGACATAATTTATAGTTTGTGTAAAATTCATTTTAAGTGTCTTCTAAAAATAACTAAAATCAAACAGGTTATTATATAAATCAAATAAAATAGCAAAAACATAATGCTCAACGTCCTGAAAAAAACATTTACTTTATGGTGTTGAAAAATGTCCATGTATAAGAAATTGTAATTTCCAACTATGCTTAAATCAAATTCTTCTTGCATTTTCTTGGTCTTATATTTTTAAAATCATTAATGACTTTTAACTCTTTTCTTTAAAAACCTTACATTCATGGCTAAGTAACACTATAACGCTATGAAATTTTTCTTATCGGCTTTTATATGGGCAATCTGTTTTGTACAAGCTTTTGCACAAACAACTCCGAATTTCATTATCATTTTCTGTGATGATTTGGGTTATGGAGACCTTTCTTCTTTCGGTAATCCAACGATTTCCACACCAAACTTAGATCGAATGGCCGCAGAAGGTCAAAAATGGACACAGTTTTATGTGGCGGATCCAGTCTGTACACCTAGTAGAGCTGGATTACTAACTGGCCGATATCCTATTCGCTCTGGAATGACTTCTAAGAAAAGAGCGGTATTCTTTCCCGATTCTGCACTTGGATTGCATTCCGATGAAGTGACCATTGCGGAGACCTTGAAAACTAAAAATTATACAACCGCAGCGATAGGAAAATGGCATCTAGGTCATTTGCCCCAATATTTACCTACTCGTCAAGGTTTTGACTATTTCTATGGAATTCCATATTCTAACGATATGGATGCGAAGAAAGATACATGGAGAAAATATGGCGAATTAATTAAAGATCCTTATGCAGAATGGGAAGTTACAGATTATGATGTTCCTCTAATTGAAAATGAGAAAGTAATAGAAAGGCCAGTAGATCAGACGACCATCACGAAAAGGTACACTGATAAGTCTATAGAATTTATAAAGGAAAATGCGGATAAACCATTCTTTCTGTATTTAGCTCATTCGATGCCTCATATTCCACTCTTCGTCTCTAAAGATTTCAAAGGCGTGAGTAAAAGAGGAACTTATGGAGATGTAATAGAAGAAATCGATTATAATGTAGGACGATTGTTGCAAACCATTCGCGATTTGGATTTAGAAGAAAACACAATCGTTTTATTTACATCCGATAATGGACCATGGCTTTCTTATAAATCACATGGCGGTTCTGCTGGACCGCTTAGAGCTGGAAAAGGAACGACATTCGAAGGTGGACAACGGGTACCAACTATCTTCTGGGGACCTGGAAATGTAGAACCCGGAATGATAACAGAACTAGGGAGTACATTAGATATCTTGACGACATTTGCAAGTATTACGGATATTCCACTTTCCGAAGACCTGACCATAGACAGTTATGATCTTTCAGAAGTACTTAAAAATAAGCAAGCAAGTCCTAGAGATGAGTTTTTCTACTGGACCAGAGGCGAAATTTATGCAGTCAGGAAAGGTCCATGGAAACTGCATATTAAGCAAAGAAAGGAAGTCAATTACGGTGAAGCGCTAGAAATGAAAAGCTTAGAATTATTCCAACTAGAAAGTGATATAGGAGAACGATATAATGTGGCCGATAAATACCCTGAAATCGTGGAAGAATTAAACGATATGATTACAAAGCATGTTGCAACAACTGCAAACGCAAGAGAAGATCAATTAATAGCAAAAATCAAAGCAGAGTAAGCTATATAAGTTGTGGCACATTCGTTCTTATTCAGTTCCACATTAAACGTCATCAAGAATAGTGTTATCAGCATTAAAATTAATGTAGATGATTCTTGTCCCAAGTAATGCCTTATGCCCATTATAAATACACTATCTGGGTAGATTATGATAGATAGATGTCTACATATTAATTACTTAAAATATCTTTGCAATAAGCAAATGGAAGTACATAAAATGTCTTTTAATAAAACATTACACATCGTCCTATTTCTGTTTTTGTGCCATTTAGTCAATGCTCAAGAACTTCCGCCTATCGTAAATTATAGCCCTACGGAATATGGCGGTGACAATCAAAACTGGATGATCTCTCAAGGCGGAGATAAGTTTATCTACGTTGCGAACAACATGGGCCTAATGGAATACAATGGTTCCAAGTGGAATCTGTATCCTTCCCCCAATAATTCCGTATTGAGAGCCGTGAAAGTAGTTCGCGATAGAATTTACACTGGATGTTATGCTGAATTTGGTTACTGGGTGAAAAATGATCTGGGAAGTCTCGAATACCAATCATTAATACCCAAATTAGTAGACTTCAAATTCTCAGACAATCAAATATGGAACATTTTAGCTTATGAAAACTGGATACTTTTCCAGTCTGGACGAGACTTGTTTTTCTACAACGAGGATACTGAGGAGTTCAAAATCATCTCATCAACAAATATCATTTATAAAGTCTTCAAAGTCAACGATCAAATATATTATCACGTCGCGAATGAAGGGATATATAAAATTGAAAACGGTGAACCCAAAATGTTCATTGATGTTCCTGTTGTTATTAATGATAGAGTGATTAATATTTACGAAAGAGAGAAAGAGCTCTTCATCTTAACCAGAAACTCCGGATTCTATGCTCATAAAGATCAATCACTCAAAAAATGGACCTCTCCTTCTGAAAAACTTCTAAGAGAACTGAATATTTTCAGCAGCATAAAATTAGAAAATGGAGATCTTGTATTAGGTACGATTTCTAATGGCCTATTCATTATGAATGCGCTAGGAGAAATAGAATACGATGTGAACCAAAAGAAAGGACTGGGTAACAATACGGTCCTCGCCTTATTCGAAGATGCTGATAATAATGTATGGGTTGGGTTAGACAATGGAATTACATGTATTAATGTTGTTTCACCAATCAAATCCTTTATAGATTATGATGGCGTATTGGGTACGGTATACACGATAAACACCTTTCAAAACAGCCTTTATGTCGGAACGAATCAAGGGCTTTTCTTCAGATCTCTATCAACACCAGATGCCCCATTCACTTTTGTAAAAGGAACAGCTGGGCAGGTCTGGAGTCTCTACAATGACAATAATGAACATCTACTATGCGGTCACCACCTAGGAACATTTATTATAGATGGTGATCAGTCGAAAAGCATCAGTTCTGTTCTTGGAGCTTGGAATTTCAGGAAGCTTCCTAACCATGATAATTTACTATTACAAGGGAATTATAGTGGCTTACACATATTAGAAAAGGTCAATAATGAATGGAAAGAAAGAAATAAGGTCTTAGATTTTAATATTTCCTCACGATTTTTCGAAATTGATGATGAAAACCAAATTTGGGTAAATCATGAATACAAAGGTGTATTTAGATTAACCTTAGATGATGCACTTCAGAAGGCAGTTAATGTTCATATTCATTCCGAACTGACCAATAGAGAAAACTCAAGCCTCGTCAAGCATCAAGATAATATCCTATTTGCTGCTAAGGAAGGTTTCTATTCATATCAGCCTTCATCTGAACAATTCACTATCGATACTATTCTCAATAACTTATTATCTACTTCAGAAAACACTTCCGGAAAAATGGTCGTAGATAAGAATGACCGACTATGGACTTTCTCCTTGAACAATATTAATTACATCGATAATAATGATGTCACTAATCAACTAGAAATCACTAATATTCCCATTCCTTCTAATTTGAGAAAAGGCATTCTCAGTTTTGAAAACATACAACTGATAGAGAAAGAAAAGTACGTTCTTGGAACAACAACTGGATATCTTACGATCGATCTTTCTAAGAAGAAGCCTAAAAAGGACTATGTTATCTTTCTGAACGAAATTTCGATAAAAGACTTAGACGAAGATGTTACCTTTTTGGACAGGCATGAACACGGTATCTTCGATCACAAAAATGGAATCTTATCTTTTGACTATTCTGTTCCTGACTTTGATAAATTTCTAGAAGTAAAGTACCAATATAAGTTAGCAGGTCATCTGGATAGATGGAGCAATTGGTCAACAAGTTCAGTAATCCAGTTTGAAAACCTCACTTTTGGAGACTTTACTTTCGAGGTTAGAGGGAAGGTGGGGAATCAATTAACTACGAATATCGAGACATACGCATTCACCGTGAAGAGGCCTTGGTATATTTCTAATGTCGCTCTGGTCTTTTATCTAATCTTGCTCGGTTTCATTGGATTTCTTATCCATGAAGCTTATAAGTTTTATTACGAAAGGATTCTTAAGCATGAACAGATTAAAAATGAGAAAACCATCATTCAGATTCAAAACGAAAAATTGAATCAGGAAATTGAGAATAAGAACAGTGAGCTAGCCATTTCTACAATGAGTATTATCAGGAAGAATGAATTATTGAACAAGATCAAAAAGGATCTCCAGCAAAATAATATCCAAAGCACGATTAAGCTCATTGATAATAATCTGAGCAATAACAACGATTGGAAGTTATTTAAGAAAGCATTTAACAATGCAGATAAAGATTTTCTGGATAAGATTAAAGAAAAGCACCCAGAACTGACTCCGAATGATTTACGATTTTGTGCTTATTTAAGATTGAATTTATCTTCGAAAGAAATCGCGCCGCTTCTTAACATTTCGACTAAGAGTGTCGAAACAAAAAGATACCGATTAAGAAAACGATTAGGTCTAAATCATGAAGATGGGCTCGTAGACTATATCATAAAATTCTAACATTCACCCCTACAAGCCTATTTTTCACCACAACATTACCACAACACGGTGCATTATCACTTGCTTTTATTTTTAAAATGAAATTTTATTTGAAAAAAAATGTTTAAGCCGTAAAAATGGAAAGATAGCTCACCAGAAATAATCTCGTAAACCGCTGTATACATGAAGGATAGGCATATATAAGGTGACATAAAGCCAGGAATGATGTCACCTTAAAAATGGTAGGTTAACATTAACACTATATTAAGAAAAGGTAAAGAATTACCATGTTCGTTTTTTATGGAGGCGGAAATTACAGTATTAGGTTTTTATGCTGGTAATTTTATAACATGTAGAAAGCTACTCGTTCATTAACTAGTTTATTAAATCAAGCTCTATGACATTAAAATTACTTAATTACAAACTTGGGATTACAATTATACTATTAGTATGTAGTTCCTTTTCCATGTTTGCGCAAAGCGTTGTGAATGGAACAGTACAGTCATCAACAGACAACTTACCGCTTATAGGCGCAACAGTTGTTGAAAAAGGAACCAATAATGGAACCTCAACAGATATAGATGGAAAATTTTCATTAGAAGTTAGTGAATCTGCCTCACTGATTGTTTCTTACCTTGGGTATAAATCTAAAGAAGTAAATGTCATAGGAGAAGACATGATGATTCTTTTAGATGATGATGCAACCACTTTAGATGAAGTTGTTGTCGTCGGTTATGGAACACAAAAGAAAAGTGACTTAGTCAGTGCAGTAACAAAAACTGATTTATCAAAAGCAGTGGCTACACCCACATCAGATGTGACAGAAATGCTAAGAGGAAGGATTTCGGGTTTGCAAGTAGAAGTGGGAGGAGGAACATTAAGGCCAGGAGGTTCATCTGAAATTCTGTTTAGAGGTCGAGGTTCGATAGAAGGAAACATCAGCGGTATCTATGTAGTAGATGGTGTTGTTAGAACTGGAGGAATAGAAGATATCAATCCAGATGATATAGAATCTGTAGAATTTCTTAAAGATGCCTCTGCACAGGCAATTTATGGTTCACGAGCTGTAAATGGTGTTGTGCTGATTACAACGAAAAGAGGAAGAACTGACAAGATAAGTGTTTCTTATCACGGTTATTTAAGTTCTAAGTCTATAGAAAGAAACTTTAACGTATATAGTGGTGAAGAATTTGCGCAGCTGAAAAGAGAAGCGACCCGAGCAAATGATGCAGATGACGCCTACCCTAGCGATGAAGATATTTTTTCTGAGACGGAATTAGAATCTATTGCAAATAAAGAATATGTAGACTGGGAAGAAGAATTGCTAAGAAAAGGATTCGTTAATAGTCAATCTATTGGTATTAGTGGTGGCACTGACTTTACTAAAGTGTACGCAAGTTTGAATTATTTCAAGGAAGACGGAATTATTCCTACTTCTAGTTACAGGAGAAATAACTTAAGACTGAACGTAGATCAGAAAATAACAGATAGGATTTCAACTACTTTTGACCTTAACTTGTTGAATGATTTTGCAGAGCGAGCATCTAATGTGAATGTGATCACGTTCTCCCCTCTTGGACGTGCTTACGATGACAACGGTGAATTAGTTCAGTTTCCAAGTGGTGAAGAATTAACAGGAACAAATCCTTTATGGAATTTGAGAGAATCGGACCACGATGATAAGGGTAATGATTTCGTGATTACCGTTATCCCTAAATGGGACATCACTGATCACTTACAATACCAGTTCAAAGGATCAATGACCAGAAGGAATTCAGAAAGAGGTCAATATCTTTCTTCACTTCATTCAAGTGGAGACAGTGACTTCGGAATTGCTCGTATAGAAAACCAATTAAGAGAGAATTATCTGATTGAAAATATTCTTACCTATGATAATCAGATCAATTTGAACCACAAGTTCAATGTGACCCTAGTACAAGCTGTAGATGAGAATAAATACTCAAGTACCTTTACGGAAGGTCGTGGATTCACAAATGAAAGTTTAGGTTACGATGGTATTACAAATGCCATCGGAAGTGTTTCTGTGAATAGAAATAAGACTCAATTTAGAACCTCTTCTTATATGGGAAGAGCTAGGTATAACTTACTTAACAAGTATATGTTTGCAGCAACAATGAGAGCTGATGGTGCTTCTGTAAATGCCGCAGGATTCAAGTGGACTTATAATCCAGCAGCAGCATTTGCTTGGAAAATCCACAATGAAGCTTTCCTTGAGAATGTCGAAGCTATCGATGAATTGAAACTTAGAGTAAGTTATGGTTCACTTGCTAATGCATTAAGCCGACCATATGCTTCCCTTTTCACAGCTGATGGACAAAATTATGTTTTCGATGGCCAATCTGCTTCAGGTTATTCTCCATCGTCTGCACTACCAAATGTGAACTTGAAGCATGAAACGATTACTACTTTCAATGTAGGTCTAGACTTCTCTATCGTTAAGAGATTCTTACAAGGAAGCATAGAATACTATGATTCTAGAACGACTGACTTATTATTAAGAAGAGGAGTTCCTTCTACATCTGGATATACTTTCACTTACTTTAATGCAGGTGAAGTTCAAAATACTGGTATCGAATTAGGATTAAAAGCAAACGTTATCAATACACCTGATTTCAGATGGTCTATTTCAACAAATTGGTCTAATAATAAAAATAAAATTTTAGACCTTTACGACGATGCGGAAGGCAATCCGATAACAGAAGATGATACCTATAGATACTATGTAGGCCAGCCAATAGGCGTTATTCGAACTTACCAATTCGATGGTATCTGGCAGGAAGGAGATGATTTCGAAAACGCACCACAAGCCAACCCAGAATCAACAGATCCACAGGAAAATCTAAGACCAGGAGATATTCGTATTTCTGATGTCAATGGTGTCGATGAAGATGGAAATGTAACCAACACACCTGACGGAAAAATAACGCAAGAAGATCGGGTTTTCATTAATCCTAACCCAAAATGGTTCGGATCACTTTCTTCTAATTTATCCTACAAAGGCTTTGATTTATTGGTTGACTTTTATGCCGTTCAAGGTGCTACTAAAGTGAATCCGTTTTTATCAGTCTTTAACAACGGTGGAACATTACAAGGAAAAGCGAATGGTGTGAAAGTACCATACTATACGCCTGAGAATCCATCGACAACTTATCCAAGACCAAATTTTGATTCAGCTCCTAAGTATCTAGGTGCATTAGCTGTCAAAGATGCCTCCTATGTTCGGTTAAGAACTGTTAAATTAGGGTATACGCTACCAGCAGCTGTGAACGAAAAGTTGAACACAGAGATGATTAATCTTTATGTAACAGCAACTAATTTATTTACTCAAACGGAATATCTTGGATATAGCCCAGAAGTTAATATCAGAGATACATTCTCTAGCGCTGATTCTGGTTATCCAGATTCTAAAGTGTGGACATTTGGTTTAAAAATTCAACTCTAATATTAAAAACTTTTATCATGATAAAATACACATATAAATCATTAGGTAAATGCTTACTCGTCCTACTAGCATTCACTTTTATTACTTCTTGTTCGAAGTTTTTAGATGAACAACCTAGCACATCAATTGACGCTAATTACGTATACAACACGGAGGACGGATTAAAATCTGGTGTTGTAAGCTTATATAAATACAATAGAGATCGATATGATAAAAGCCAAGAAGATTTTCTTGCTGCTCATATGATGGCATCTAGGAGTGATCTAGCTTTTAATAGATCTGGATACTTAGGATTAATGGGACGTTATGAGAGAGGAGTTTCTCCTATCGAGTATTCAGCTACCTTACTGTCAGATAGTTTCTGGAGACACTACTACAGACTTTCTACCAAGTCTACAGAAATTATCAATGCAGCTGAAGATCTGGATGATATAGAAGACGACGTAAGAAATACCATTATCGCAGAAGCAAAATTCTTTAGAGCAGAAGCTTACTTTTGGTTATACAGAATGTTTAATAATATTTATGTTAATACAGAATCGGTTACCGTTGATAATGCATTTGATATTATCAATTCAAACTCAAGTCCAGAAGAGATCTTATCACTGATCAATAGTGACTTACAATTTGCAATCGATCATCTAGAATACACTGGAACATTCGGTCGAGTAACTAAAGGAACTGCGAAACACGTTAAAGCAAAAGTAGCAATGTGGGAAGGAAATTGGGCTGAGGCAAAAAATCAAGCAGAAAGCTTGATCAATGAAGGCCCTTACAGTTTAGTTTCTAAAACATCTGATGTATTCAAGGGTAACATGGATCATTCTGAACAATTATTTGTAATTCAGTTTGAAGAAAATGTTCTCGGTGGAGGAAGTCGAAATTTCTTAAATGCCAATATGGGCGTAAAATATTGGTTAGCACCTGATTCTGAATCAAGGGCTGAATATGGCGGAAGAGGTTATTCTAGACTCTTGCCTAATAATTACTTATTAGATTTGCTAGCCGAAGATCCAGATGATGATCGAGATAATAATACTTATTTTATCACAAAATACTACTATAGTTCTGGACCTAACATTGGCCAAGAAATAGATCTTTACCAACCGATTACTGACTTAGATAATCCAAGTGATACTTATAAGCAGTACTATGAAAGAACTCATCCAGCTTGCTTGAAATTCGCTCAAGAAGACAATGACCCAACAACCTATTTTCAGATCAGCAATGTGATGATTTACAGATTAGCGGAAACTTACTTAATCGCAGCTGAAGCGAATATGAGATTAGGAGGTGATGGCCTTTCATATATTAATGCAGTAAGAGAGCGAGCAGGGGCCGCTCCTATTTCCACTTTAGATGAGCAAGCAATCTTAGATGAACGTGCGAGAGAGTTAGCTTTTGAAGGACACAGATGGTTTACCTTGAAAAGAATGGGACAAGTGGTTATCAATAATCAAATTAGGAATTATGCAGGTGATGGAGAATATTTCCCAGCTAACTTAGGAGCGAAAGACCCTAGAACAAACTGGCAAGATCACTATATAAACTTCCCTATACCACAGCGTGATTTAGACCTACTTGGAGATAGTTATCCGCAGAATATTGGATATTGATTGATTCTACTATAAAATACAAGAATGGCTCAAGTCGTTCTTGTATTTTATCTTCGATACACCTATTACACACACTTTTGATCCTTATGAATTAATTAAATTTAGACAAGCATGCGATATCTTATTTTACTGGCATTGGTATTGATAAAATACTGTTCATTTTCTCCTTCATCACAAGAATTTGAATTTGCCAATAACGAAGTCGTCGCCCATAGAGGAGCTTGGAAAGATAAGGGTCTACCACAGAACTCAATTGCGTCTTTAAAGCACGCAATTGAGCTTCGGTGTACAGGATCAGAGTTCGATGTCCGAATGACAGCGGATGATGTGCTGATCGTTACACACGACCACGATTACAATGAATTAGTAGTAGAAGAATCAACTTACGAGGAACTTGCCAAGCATAAGCTTCCGAATGGGGAAATGCTACCCACACTAGAGGATTATCTTAAAGCTGGTATGTCCAATAATCCAGCCACAGGTTTAGTTTGTGAAATCAAACCCTCCGGAATTAAAGGTCGAAATAGTTATATTACAGATAAAGTTTTAGAATTAGTAGAAGAGGTAAAAGCTGAAAAGTACATCTCCAGTTATATCAGTTTCAGTTACGAAGTTGTCCAAAGAATAGAAGAAATAAATCCATCAGCTAAGACGATGTACTTAGATGGTTCCAAGTCTCCTGAATCTTTGAGCAATGATGGTATTAATGGTCTGGACTATCATTATTCTAAGTTTAAACAAAAACCAGAATGGATTACCAATGCTAGGCTTAAAAATCTGGACCTGAATGCATGGACTGTCAATAAAATAGAAGATATCGATTGGTTACTCGCTAATGATTTTGACTATATCACTACAGATGAACCTGAATTAGTTTTCGAAAGAAGACAAGAAAGCCCAACCAGCGCAAATTGGAAATTAATATGGGCAGATGAATTTAATTACAAAGGAAAACCAGATTCTACTAAGTGGAAGCATGAAATAGGTTTCAAAAGAAACAAGGAATTACAATATTATACCAATCAACCTGAAAACTCAAGGGTTGAAGATGGGACACTAATCATAGAAGCACATAAGGAAATTATTAAAAATGAGGCCTTTATAAGTGAAAGTGATAAGAGTTGGAAAAAGAATAGGCCTCACTCAGACTATTCGTCTGCAAGTCTCACGACAAAGGATTTAGCTGAATGGCAGTATGGAAGAATCGACATTAGAGCCAAGTTGCCAAAAGGAAGAGGAATGTGGCCAGCATTCTGGATGTTAGGTAAAAACTGCCCTGAAGTCGGTTGGCCAGCATGTGGAGAAATTGACATTATGGAACATGTAGGTTATAATCCAGATTCCATTTTCGGGACGATTCACACCAAGGCTTACAATCACTTAAAGAATACACAAAAGGGCAAAAGTATTTTTATCGAAAACCCATACGATACCTTTCATGATTATTCCGTTATCTGGACGGCTGAGTCTATTGATTTCCTTGTTAATGGTAAAGTCTATAATCACATCGAAAACGAACACAAGACGACGGATGAATGGCCATTTGATCAGCACTTCCATCTTAAGGTCAATGTTGCAGTTGGAGGAATGTGGGGAGGAGTTAAGGGAATCGATGAAAATATTTTTCCAAATCAAATGATAATTGATTACGTTAGAGTCTTCAAAAAGAATTAACACATGTTCAAAAAGACTTTCTACGTTTTAATGCTTGTATTCTTATACAACACTTGTATCTCGCAACAAGACATTAAAGTAATGACCTACAATATCAGATTAGACACTCCTTCAGATGGAGAAAACGCATGGCCGAATCGAAAAGAATTCTTAACATCTCAAGTGCTCTTTCTTGCACCAGACATCTTAGGTGTTCAAGAAGCAACTCCTCACCAAGTAACTTACCTAGATTCTGTATTGAGCAATTATGCGACCATAGGGATAGGGAGAGATGGCGGAAACAAAGGAGAGCATTCTAACATTTATTATAATACCGAACGATTAACTGTCGAGCAATCGCATACCTTTTGGTTATCAAAAACACCTAATGAGGTTTCGAAAGGATGGGATGCAGCTTTACCGAGAGTCTGCACTTATGCATTATTTACAAGCATTGACCAAAAGAAAAAGTTCTGGGTATTCAACACCCATTTAGATCACGTAGGAGTAGAAGCAAGGAATGAAAGTTTAAGGCTTATTGTAAAAAAAATTAAAGAGCTTAACAATGAGAACCTTCCAGTTGTCCTGATGGGCGATTTCAATGTTACACCTGATACTGAGATCATTTCAGAAATCAGTTTAGATTTGCAGGATGCAAAGAAACATGCTGAAGTAAAGTTTGGACCTGATGGTACATTTAACTCATTCAATTATGAAAAACCTGCAGCAAGAAGAATTGATTATATTTTTATTTCTAAATCACCTGAGACGCAGATTAAAAAATACGGTGTGCTTTCTAGTGCTATAGATTCTAAATTTCCTTCTGATCACTTCCCAATTTTCGTAGAAATTAGAATTTAAGGTTCTTGGCTTAGATTAAACTCAAAAACGCCAAACCAAATCCTAATATGACTCCTAGTAATTTTCTATAAGAAATGGAGTGATGCATATTGGTATCCGTTTCGAAAATGATGGTTGTAGCAATATGAAGAATAAATCCGATAGAGATAGCTAAAATTGCTCTCTGAGTTTCCGCTGTTATGGCTGTCAATTCAGAAACAAAAGTACCAAGCGGTGACATTAATGCAAAAATCAAGATCAGAAGAAACATGGCACTTTTCTTAACCTCAGACGCTAATAACAAAATACTTAAAGCAATTGCTGCTGGAAGTTTGTGCGCAACTATTCCCCAAAGATAGGGCCGCCCAATAAAACTCTCTGTATGACCATGACCTGCATGAACCATTGCAGCCTGAGCTACAGGCAATCCTTCTATAAATGCGTGTGCACATAATCCTACCATTATGGATAAGATGTACAACTTATTATGGTCTTTTTTCGCGTGAATATGACCATGTTCTACTCCTCGTGATAGAAACTCCAGTAAGTTCTGAAGTAAAAACCCACCAAGAATAAATACACCCATTAAATGTGCTCCTTCATTTTCGTAAAACACTTCTGGAAGCATATGAAGAACCACGATACCTAGTAAAAAGGCACCACTAAAAGGAAGGATAAATTGAAGATACTGTTTCGACTTTTGCTGATCGAGATATACGCCTATTGCTCCGCCTATCATTGCAGAAGCAAACAATGCTATGTAAGGCATTAAACTCATAAGGCCATTTTTTTCATACTCCAATTATACATTTCCCACGAAATCAGTGCAATTCCAACACCCAACAATGCGCCACCTATTATATCAAGGGGGAAATGAACGCCTACATAAATCTGCGCATATCCCACGAGAAAGGCCCACAAAAACAACAGAATGCTAACCACTTTGTTCCTTTTTCTCAATGCAAATATCAGAAAAAATGCGATACCGAAATGATTCGCAGCATGAGAGGAGGTGAAACTATATCCAGATCCACAAGTAATCAATAACCTTGGCTGTAAAGTTTCATTCTCCACGTGACATGGTCTAGGCCGTTCTATTAAGGGTTTAACAATCTTACTACTCACAAAATCAGTCATCCCAAAGTTTAAAACTAAAAAAAATAAAAACCAATACGCCTTCCTTTTTAAATTATAGCCAACATATGATATAATAAAAATATACACAGGTATCCATGTATACTGATTTCTCCAGTAGAACAACAGCGAATCCAAAAAAGAGTTTGTCAATTCTCTATTGATCAGCGTGAAAATGCTTTTATCTATATCAATAATACTTAATAAGGTCATTCTGAAGGAAAAATTAATAATGCTGATCTCATAATGCTCAGCAAAGTAGTAATATTTTTAGATTTGCATCAAAATTATACATATGACATTAATAAAATCTATATCAGGAATACGTGGAACCATTGGTGGCAGTAAAGGAAATAACCTAACAGCACAAGATCTTGTCGAGTGTACGGCTGGATTTGCAACTTGGATTTCTAAGAATAGTGATCTTAAAAAAGTGGTCGTCGGAAGAGATGGAAGAATTACTGGAAAGATTGTCTCTGATCTTGTCTGCAGCACTTTGCAGATGATGGGTTTTGATGTGGTCGATCTTGGATTATCTACGACACCTACCGTAGAAATAGCCGTACCTGCAGAAAATGCAGCAGCTGGTATTATACTTACAGCCAGTCATAACCCTAAGCAATGGAATGCACTAAAATTCCTAAACGCAAAAGGTGAGTTTATTTCTAAAGCAGACGGTGAAGAAATATTAGCTTTTATCAGTAGCGGAGAAATTGAATATGCGGATGTAGACCATATTGGTGGATATGATTTTGATAAATCATACATTAATAAACATATCCAACAGATATTAGACCTTGATCTCATCGATGTTCAAAAAATCAAGAACGCTGGCTTTAATGTTGTCGTAGATTGTATCAATTCTACTGGTGCAATTGCAATTCCACCTTTGTTAGAAAAACTAGGTTGCGAATACACCTTAATCAATGCAGATGTTACCGGCGATTTCGCTCACAACCCAGAACCACTGCCAGCTCACCTTAAGGAGTTGTCAGAAACAGTAGTAAAAACAGGAGCCCATCTTGGGATTAGTGTTGATCCAGATGTAGATCGATTAGCATTTGTTTCTGAAAACGGAGACATGTTCGGCGAAGAATATACTCTTGTCGCTGTTGCTGATTTTATCCTTGGCAAGAAGCCAGGAAATACGGTTTCTAACCTTTCGTCGACAGCAGCGCTGAAAGATGTAACCATAAAAAATGGTGGGACTTATGAAGCTGCTGCTGTAGGAGAAGTGAATGTGGTGAATAAAATGAAAGAAACCAATGCAGTGATCGGTGGAGAAGGAAACGGAGGAGTTATCTTTCCTGAATTACACTACGGTCGTGATGCCCTAGTAGGTATAGCTTTTATGCTCAATTTATTAGCAGAACGTGAAATGCCATTGAGTGAACTGAAGGCAACCTACCCTACTTATACCATCATTAAGAATAAAATTCAACTTACTCCTGAAATTGATGTTGATGGCTTATTGAGCAAATTAGAGAAAGAATATGCTGCCAATGAGTTAAATACTGTGGATGGACTGAAAATACATTTTGATGGAGCTTGGGTTCACTTAAGAAAATCAAATACAGAACCTATTATCAGAGTATACGCTGAAGCAAAGACGGAAGAAATTGCTGCTGACTTTATTGGTCAAGTTCAAAACAAAGCAAATGAAATTCTAAATTCATGAGAATCTATTTTGACAATGCTGCCACGACACCAATGCATCCCGATGTAATTGCTCATATGAGTCAATTAATGGGTGAGGTATATGGAAATCCTTCTTCCATTCATCAGGCAGGTCGAAAAGCTAGAATTATCATAGAAGATGCAAGAAAATCAGTTGCTAAAGAATTAAACTGTTCGATAGGAGAAGTGTTTTTTACGTCAAGCGCGACGGAAGCTAACAACATGATCTTAAGACGTTCTGTCCAAGATCTTGGAGTGAAAAGAATGATTATCAGCAGCATAGAACATCCATGTGTGCTCAATACCGTAAAGGAATTAGAAAAGCTTAACTTAATCGACCTAGAAATACTGAATGTCAACAACTTAGGATTAATTGACTTAAGTGAATTAAAGACGATTTTAGCAAAGAGCGAGGTGAAGACTTTGGTTTCTGTAATGCATGTTAATAATGAAATAGGAGTCATTCAAGACATTGAAAGTATTTCGAAGATATGTCAAGAAAACAATGCACTTTTTCACTGCGATGCGGTACAATCGATAGCCAAAATGCCCATTGACCTACAGAAAGTAAAAATTGACTACCTCAGCGGCACTTCTCATAAATTCCACGGTCCTAAGGGAGTTGGCTTTATGATCTTAAGTAACGATTACACGCTGCTGCCTTTCATTACCGGTGGCGGTCAAGAAAGGGAACTCAGAAGTGGAACCGAAAATGTTCCTGGTATTGCTGGACTTGCAGAAGCATTAAAAATCTATGCAGCTGAAAGAACAGAGAAAGTTAATGTTATAAGAGCATTAAAATATAGATTTAAGTTAAAGTTAAAGGCCGCACTTCCCGAGATTCTATTTTTAGAAGATGAAAATCCTGAACGCTTCATTCCTACTATTCTATCTGTAAGTTTTCCAGAGAATGCAAGAACAGAATTGATCACATTTAATCTAGATATTGCAGGGATTTCAGCTTCCGCTGGAAGTGCTTGCGCTTCGGGTGTAGAGCAAGCGTCACATGTATTAGAATCGATAAAGTTTCCCGAAGATCGAAGAGCTGTACGCTTTTCGTTTTCCTATTTTAATACAGAAGAAGAAGTAGATGATTGTGTAGATAAAATCAAGAAAATCTTTTCATGAACCATGAGCTCTACATGTTACGATGCATCGACCTTGCTCAGAAAGCAGGCGGACGGGTACGATTAAATCCAAATGTAGGGGCAGTATTGGTTCATAACGATCAAGTAATCGGCGAAGGCTACCACGAAAGGTATGGCGGTCCTCATGCTGAAGTCAATGCAATCAATAGCGTTGCTCCAGAAAATAAACATTTGATTGCAGATAGCACATTATATGTAAGCTTAGAACCTTGCAATATTCATGGAAAAACACCTCCATGTGCCATGTTAATCCTGAAGAATAACATTAAAAAACTGGTCGTAGGATGTGAAGATCCGAATCCAAGAATGGCTGGTTCTAGTCTTTCTTTCTTAGCAAGTAAGGGAGTGCATATTACTACAAATATCAAGCAATCTGAATGTGAAAAACTAATTCAGCCATTCAAGGTTAACATACTCAATAACAGGCCTTTTATCACCATTAAATTTGCTCAGTCCAAAGACTTTTTTATGTCGAAGGAGGGAGAGCAAACATGGTTAAGCAATCGATTTTCCAAGATATGGAGTCATCAACTTAGGTCTGAAAATCATGGCATTTTAATAGGTTCGAACACAGCCGTTATCGATAACCCAGCATTGACAAATAGACTGTACTCAGGTGATTCACCTTTAAGAATTTGCATTGACCGAAAAAATAGCGTCCCAGATGAATCCACACTACTTACAGATTCCCTCCCTACCTTAATGATCAATGAGACACCACGAAAAAATTTAAAAGAGCACAAAGATCAATGGACATTTGATCTAGACTTATCTATTTTATTAAGCCGACTCTACAAGGAAAAGCAGATCGGCAGGTTAATTGTAGAAGGAGGAGCATACACTATCGGGAAGTTTCTGGATAACAAATTATGGGATCAGGCAATGATAATTAACACAGAGAGAGTGCTGGGTTCAGGAATTAAATCTCCTAACATCATAGGTAAACTAGAAGGAGAACTGAATTTAGAAAGTGACAAAATATTGACCATCTCGAATAATCTTTGTTAAACTTTCTTTAAAACGTTAACTCTTGAAAGAATTCTGGGAAAAATATTGTTATTTGGATAGTTATAAGAACGGAATGAGGACCAATCAGTATTTGATATTGATAAAAATATAAGAATGAAAAAATTTTTAGTAGGATTAATATTAATGACTACTTTTTATTTTAATGGTTATACGCAAGGGATCAACTGGATGTCTTGGGAAGAAGCTGTTATCGCTTCAAAGGAGGAAAAGAGAAAGTTTGTTGTCGATGTCTATACTGAATGGTGTGGATGGTGCAAGAAGATGGATGCAAGTACTTTTCAAGATCCTGAAATCGTAAAATACGTTAATAAATATTACTATGCCATCAAGTTCGATGCTGAGCAAAAAGACGATATCTCTCTAAATGGAAAAGTCTACAAATTTAATAAAAGCGGTAAAAGAGGATATCATCAGCTAGCTGCAGAGATAACTAGAGGGCGTCTCTCCTATCCTACTGTCGTTTTTCTGGATGAAGAATTGAGTCTGATTCAATCCATTCCTGGATACAGAGATATTAAATCATTTACTATGATTATGAAATACTTCGGAGAGGATTTTCACACTTCAGTTCCATGGAAAACTTATTCCAGAAACTATAGTGCTCTTATTGGCGGCTCACATTAATTAAGCTAGATCTTAAAATTTAAAACCAAGAACAAGTAGACATATACTTCTTGTAGTGGCCTTAACAACTAACTCAATAACTTCTGTCTTTCCTGTTTTGGTTTTCTAGAAGTTTCTCCTTATTTGCAATTATTATATTTTATGTATTTTTTTTTCTGCTATCGATATCGCGTATTCCGATCTTCAAACTTTCTTTTATCAAAGCGCCAATCTTTAACATTTACCTTCGACTCGATTTCTTCTTCTACATCTTCTGTTATTAAGTCAGAAAAGAAGTCAAATCCAGTAAATTGCTCGACGCTATCTATAGTAATGGCATATTCCTGAAGAGGAACTTCACTCATTTCGTTTTCCATAATAAAACCTATTCCTTTCTTTTCATTTCCCACGATATCAAGAACAACTTTAAAGAAATATTTAGGAACTGCTACCTTATTATCACCAATTTTCTTGATGATTCCTTTCTTTAATACAGGACCTGTGACAATGTATAATCTATCATTATCAAAAGCCCAATCTCTTATATTTTCTTCTAATTCCCGCCATATTCCGCCATTGAATGATTCTAACTGAGGACTCATATTACTCATAAAGAAAGACTCCTTCATCGCTTCCACGTTAAAAGCCATATCTCCAGCAGGCGCTAAGTGTCCTCTTGTATAACCAGATCTTGTGTAGTCTCTGTGGAATGCAGATTGGGTGGAAACATCATAATCTGGTCGAAACTGTCTTTCCCTTTTCACATTCGGTTTTAACAACTGGGCCTTGGTTAGCTCATAAGCAACCCAGTCTGCCTGCTCCATTTTTTCATTATACGCAAGGGAATAGTAGGTATGATGAATCAATTCACCATTACTTCCTGTCGGTAAATAGAACCGATTCTCCGGATGATCCGCAGTTGGAATTTCATATCCTCCTAAGTCTTTTTCATCGACATTGCGAAAAATATAAAATATTGCAAATCCGCCCATGAATAAAAAAGCGATAACTCTTATGAATGTACTTGAAAAAAAATTTCCGCTTTTCGTATGATTTCTTCTAAACTTTGCCATCTTAATGCAATAATAATATTAATCCTTATTATCTTCCCACCATGAAACTAATTGTTTTTTTTAGTCTTTGTTTTTTAACATTGCAGATACAGGCACAATTGGAAAGTCCTTTCGAGAAAGGAGCTGAATTATTGGGTATAGGAAATGCAGGTACTGGATATTCTGGTCATTATGCCCTATTGTATAATCAAGCCGGAATTGCAGATGCTGAAGAGTTGAGTTTTAGTGTTGATGGAGCCAGGCTATTTAATGATTCAGGGCTACTCCACTTACATGCAGCTGCAGTGATCCCTACTAAAAAGTTAGGAACATTTGGTTTAAAAATCCAGCGATACGGTTTAGAAGGTTTTAATTACCAAAACTATGCTTTAACTTATTCTAGAGCGTTGTTTAAAAGTTTCAAATTAGCGGCAACTTTTAATGCCTATCAGTTCCAAATTGAGAATTACGGAAATTCTTTCGAACCTAATATGGAAATTGGCGTATTAACCGACCTCAGTGATAAAGTTTCATTAGGTGTTCATGTTTCTAATCCTTTTCCGCTTCAGATTTCAGAAAATACAGATTTCCCTACTGTTTTTAGTGCTGGTATACTTTATAAAGTAAGTAAAGTCGTTCGGTTATACGCAGACATTGAAAAAAATATACGTCAGCGGGAAAACATAAAAGTAGGCATCGATTACGACCTACATTCTAGTTTCAGTATCCGTGTTGGAATGAACACATTTCCTGGAAGCTTTTATTTTGGATGTAAGGTTAAATTAACTAAAATTGCAATAAATCTAGGTAACGGTTATCATCCAGTATTAGGAAATTCAACTGGAATAGGCATTATTTACAGCGCAAAATCATGAGAATATTAATTGTTTCAAGTTCAGGAGAAGAAATTAATCCAACACTTGAATATATGGATGAAAATTGGGAGAAGATCAGTTTTTCAGAATATAAAAAAGGTAATTTAACTGTATTTCCCCTTGTCACAGGATATGCTTCTATATTTATGCCGTATGCATTGGCCAAGTTCCATGGTATCGAAGATATAGACTATGCCATATTTGCTGGACTAGCAGCCGGAACAACGAGAATTGTTGAAATAGGTCAGACGGTGAATGTGGGACGAGATATACTAGGTGATGTTGGGATAGAAGAAAGTGATGGAACTTTCAAAGATCTATTTAAACTAAAATTTCATGAACCTACGAGGTTTCCTTTCTTCAAAGGTGAAATATTTAATGAAGACATCATCAATCCACTGAAGCTTAGAGTGGTTAAAAACATTAGTGTTAATACGATTCCTGGTACATTCGAAACCATCGAAGAAATCAATAAAAGGTACCATGCTGAAATTGTAACCACGAATGGTGCGGCTTTCGCTTATTCCTGTAGAATGCTTGATGTAAAGTACTTACAATTGAGAACCATTTACAGATATCTAGAACCTACGACGATCATCAATCGAGAAAAAGAATTTGCAATTAGAAACCTGAATAAGGAATTGATGAAATTAATAGAGGAACTTAACTACCTAAGTCGCGGAATCTCATAATTTTCGAGACCTCATTTAGTGAACTGCTTGAAGTCGTAATCTCCATACTTTTGCTTAAAACTATAAGCTAGCTTAGTGATCTGAGCATAACTCTTCATTCCAGCATGGACACCTTGCACTTTCAGGTAGTTGTTATAAAACAAATCTCTGAGCTGGGGAGCAATACTTGGATATAAGTCTAACCTCTTCCGAATATCTTTCAGATCAGTTTTCACAACCATGGGTAATTCATAATTGTTATCCTTTAATAATTCTGGGAAGTTTCTTCTTAATGCCCTATATAAGTATCCTTGGTATTCTAACCATCCTGCATACTGGATAAATTCGTTATCTGTATTAACACAGGTCATAAATCCAATAAAATTGCATACGCCTTCATCCGTAAAGGCATATGCATGGGCCATTTCATGCGCTAGCACATAAGACTTTTCGATGGGGTGCAATCCATCATCTATGTGTCCTTCGAAAACAAATGGAAAGTAAACGCCAGCTGTCTTGATCCTTAAGAGACTTCCTTTCGGTTTTAATGATCGAATCCTCGGTTGCTTATATATAGGTTGGTTTAGAAAGGTTAATAAATCAACTTGACTATGATTAATAATTTCTTGATAATCATTAGGTAAGTGTATTTCGCTTAAAGGAATGGTATCATTTTCTAAGATCGACTTCCTAAGATTTATTAGAATTGTATCTACCTCTAATAATTCTTTATAGAGAAAGTGCTCATCTGGCTCCGATACGGTTAACGCCGACCTGTCAGCAAAACTTGTCCTTGCATAGTTAAATCCCCATGACCAATAAAAGACAACAATTATCCATCCTAGAAAATTAAGAACGAGCGGTATTATTTTAGCCTTTTTCTTTCTCATTAAGAGATAGAGCGCATAAGTAATTAGTCCACCAATGAATACATATAATAAAGGAAAAGGGAAGTAGGCAAATGTATAATAATAAATAAATCTAATGAGTCTATAAACGCCATTCGTGTATACTGACTCTAGTACAGCGGGAAAAGCTTTAAAGAATTGGAAGAGGATAATAGTGAATATCCCTGCAAGCAATCCGATATATTTTTTGGTCAATTTCATAAATGATTTGAATTGTCAGTAGGCGACAAATGCTGAAAGCTAATATTCATAGCGTCTTAGCTATAAAAAGGTGAAAAGATATAGAATATTACTATTATATTTGCAACCATTATCATAAAAATGAGGTTAAGATTATTGAACAATAAAATATTAATATAAAATGGCATTTGAATTCACAGACAGCAATTTTCAAGAAACAGCTTTAGCAGAAGACACTCTTGCAGTTGTTGATTTTTGGGCAGAATGGTGTGGACCATGTAGAATGGTTACTCCAATCATAGAGGAATTATCTACAGATTATGAAGGTAAAGCACTAATAGGAAAAGTTAACGTTGATAACAATCCTGAAATCTCTATGAAATACGGAGTTAGAAGTATCCCTACTATTCTTTTCATTAAGAACGGAGAAATTGTTGACAAGCAAGTTGGAGCAACTTCAAAAGCAAATCTTGAAAGTAAAATCCAAGCGCATTTGTAAAAAATACGCCGATAAATAATAAAAGGTCCTATATTGACATTCAATATGGGACCTTTTTATTTAAGGCCAACTATTAATTTTAATTCAGCAAATGGAATTTTTCGAGAATTACGACCTAAAGTCTTTAGACAATCTGGATTTGTTAGCAAAGCAGGTAGTTGAGGGATTTATTATTGGATTACATAAAAGTCCATTCCATGGGTTTTCAGTTGAATTTGCGGAGCATCGACTTTATAATCCAGGAGAATCTACTAAGAACATTGACTGGAAAGTTTATGCTCGAACAGACAAGCTTTTCACTAAGCGTTTCGAGGAAGAAACGAATCTTAGATGTCAGATTGTAGTCGATTGTTCTTCGTCAATGTATTTCCCGGAGGATAAAAATCGCATGAACAAACTCGTGTTTTCCTCTTTAGCTGCTGCATCGCTCATGAATCTGCTAAAGAAACAAAGAGATGCATTTGGTCTAAGTTTATTTGATTCCGCTGTCAACATCCATACACAGTGCAGGTCTAGTACGTCTCATTATAGATTATTATTGACCTATCTTGATCAGTTGATTCACGATACTACACCTCAGAAAAAGACATTTGCTACGGATGCGCTTCATCAAATTGCTGACAGTGTTCATAGAAGATCGCTCATTATGGTTTTCAGTGACATGTTTGATACCAGTGAAAATTCTGATAAGCTCTTCGCAGCACTGCAACACTTAAAGCATAATAAGCATGAAGTTGTGCTTTTCCACACGGTCGATAAATCTTTAGAGCTAGATTTCGAGTTCGAAAATAGACCTTATGAATTTATAGACATGGAAAGTGGCGAAAAAGTTAAACTGCAGTCGAATCAAGTGAAGGAGTATTATCAGACTAAACTGAAAGCTTTCACCGATGACCTAAAAGCGAAGTGCTTACAATACAAAATTGACTTAGTAGAAGCAGATATTAGAAAAGGATTCCATCCAATTCTACAGAATTACTTAGTGAAACGAACAAAAATGAATGCCTAATGATAGATTTGAGTAAAATATCAACGAGAGCTCCAGAAGGCCTGGACAAAGATAAAACAAAGAAAAAAACAGAAAAAATAGCCAAAAGAATAGGTGAGCTAGCAGAAATAATGAAAGCTCAAAAAAAGCACTCATTGTTAATTGTTTTTCAAGGCATGGATTCATCGGGAAAAGATGGTTCTACCGAGCATGTGTTCGGAGCTACAAGTCCTTCACATGTATCTGTTAAGGGATTTAAAAAACCAACAGAAGAAGAATTCGCTCATGATTTTTTATGGAGGGTAACGAAAGAAGCTCCTGCAAAAGGGATGATCAAAATATTTGTTAGATCACATTACGAAGACATCTTAGTGCAACGAGTTCATAAATGGGTAACAGAAGAACGAGTGACGCAAAGAATTAACGCTATTAATGCGTGGGAGACCCTATTGATAGAAGATAATAATACCACTATTCTCAAGTTCTACCTCCACTTATCAAAAGAAAGACAAGAGGAAAAATTACAAGAGCGAATAGATATTCCAGAGAAAAATTGGAAACACAACCCTGGCGATTGGGAAGAAAGAAAATTTTGGGATGAATACATGAGGGTATACGAAGATGCAATCAATCGTTCTGTCGTGCCATGGATTATTGCTCCTGTAGATCAGCGATGGTATCGTAATTATTTTATTGCTTCTAAAGTATTAGAGACCATGGAGAACATGGATTTAGAATTTCCGATATTGAAAGATGGACAAGCTTAGAGTAGATAAATGGCTGTGGTCAGTTAGAATCTTTAAAACCAGAACACTAGCTACGAATAACTGCAAAAAGGGAAATATTAAGATTAATGGCGAAAAAGCCAAAGCTTCAGCGAATATTTCTGTAGGTGATGAGATAGGTGTTCATAAAAATGGATTCAACCTAGTATTCAAGGTTCAAAAATTAATAGCAAAAAGAGTTGGTGCTCCGCTTGCTGTAGAATGTTATGAAGATCACACTTCTGAGGAGGAACTCAACAAATTTAATGATTGGTTTATTGGAAAAGCGAGGCCTGAAATCAGGGAAAAAGGAGCTGGAAGACCGACCAAAAAAGAACGAAGGACCTTGGAAGATTTCAAGGATGGGTTTATAGATTGAGAAGGACCTCACTGCTTACAGCTTACAACTGCAGCTCTTGCGAACCGAAAAACTCATAGCATCACTCCATGTGATACCATGATTTTTCTATGACTGATTATGAACTTTAAATGGACCTTGTACTTCAGTACAATACTTTCTATACAATCATTATAACAAGGACTATACTTTACGAAAATAGCTCACAGCTCATAGCTCACAGCTTACAGCTCATAGCTCACAGCTAACAGCTAACAGCTGCAACTCTTGCAAACCGAAAAACTCATAGCATCACTCTATGTGATACCATTATTTTTCTATGACTGATTATGAACTTTAAATGGACCTTGTACTTCACTGCTTACAGCTTACAGCTCATAGCTCATAGCTCATAGCTACCATCTGCAACTCTTGCGAACCGAAAAACTCATAGCATCACTCTATGTGATACCATGATTTTTATACGACTGATTATGAACTCTAAATGGACCTCGTACTTCACTGCTTACAGCTTACAGCTCATGGCTCATAGCTACCATCTGCAACTCTTGCGAACCGAAAAACTCATAGCATCACTCTATGTGATACCATTATTTTTCTATGACTGATTATGAACTTTAAATGGACCTTGTACTTCACTGCTTACAGCTTACAGCTCATAGCTCATAGCTCATAGCTACCATCTGCAACTCTTGCGAACCGAAAAACTCATAGCATCACTTCATGTGATACCATGATTTTCCTATGACTGATTATGAACTTTTAATGGACCTTGTACTTCACTGCTCACAGCTTACAGCTTACAGCTCACAGCTTACATCTAACAACTGTAACTCTTGCGAACCGAAAAACTCATAGCATCACTTCATGTGATACCATGATTTTCCTATGACTGATTATGAACTTTAAATGGACCTTGTACTTCACAGCTTACAGCTTGTAGCTTGTAGCTTGTAGCTTACAGCTAACAACTGCAACTCTTGCGAACCGAAAAACGCATAGCATCACTCTATGTGATACCATTATTTTTCTATGACTGATTATGAACTTTAAATGGACCTTGTACTTCACTGCTTACAGCTTACAGCTCATAGCTCATAGCTCATAGCTACCATCTGCAACTCTTGCGAACCGAAAAACTCATAGCATCACTCTATGTGATACCATGATTTTTCTACGACTGATTATGAACTTTAAATGGACCTTGTACTTCAGTACAATACTCTCTATACAATCTTTATAACAAGGACTATACTTTACGAAAATAGCTCTTCGCTCACAGCTCACTGCTCACAGCTTACAGCTAACAACTAACAACTGTAACTCTTGCAAACCGAAAAACTCATAGCATCACTCTATGTGATACCATGATTTTTCTATGACTGATTATGAACTCTAAATGGACCTCGTACTTCACTGCTCACAGCTTACAGCTAATAGCTTACAGCTTACAACTAACAACTGCAACTCTTGCGAACCGAAAAACTCATAGCATCACTCTATGTGATACCATTATTTTTCTATGACTATTTCTAAGAAAAAATGACAAATCGAAAAAAGTTTTATAAAAAATGTGACTCTTTTGAAAACTTCTCGTCTTAAGGGTGCAAGTAATGTTTAAAAGGTTTAATTAAGATTTAAGATTGGAGAATTAGGAACTCCAATCTTTTTTTATTTATAGTACTTCTGAAATAATTCTTCAGTAAATTTTCGTCCTGATATCAAACTCAATCCCTATTTTCCTTCCTTCAATTTTAGCGCTTCTTTCAACATTTTGATATCTTTCTGAATAGTTTTATTCATGTTCACCACTGATTCTTTCATCTTCTTATTTTCCAATTGCAATTCTTCTATCATTTCTTGTTGTTCCTTAATCGCTTCTAATAATATAGGCGTCAATCGGGAATAGTCTACCGACTTATATCCTTCCCTATCCGTCACCACCAGCTCAGGAAACACCTCTTCAACTTCTTGCGCCATTACGCCGATCTGACGTTCGTTCGAAAAGTCCTTCTCAGGAAAGTCTTGTTGGTTCCAGAAGTAATATTGCCCTTCTATATTTTTAATTTTTTCAAGGGTATTGGTAAAACCTTCGAATCCTTGCTTGAACCTGATATCTGAGCTAGTTGTAATCGTACCTGTAGCTACAATATTCCCGACCACATCTAATTTCTGTGAAGGTGAAGAAGTGCCTATACCTACATTAGCATTGTAACCTAAAACTAAACTATTGCTCTGATTAACGGTTGCATTGGCTCCAATCGCAGTAGCATTTCCTAATGCCCCTGAACCCACATTTGCCCCAAAACCAATGACTGTATTATCATTTCCTGTGGTATTATTATCAAGTGCATTAAACCCAATAGCCGTATTTCTATTACCTGTATTATTCAGGTAACCTGCTTGATGACCCAGTGCTACATTTCCAGCACCTGTGGTATTATTAGATAACGCCTTATATCCATTTGCTACATTACTATACCCTTCTGTATTATTATACATTGCTCTATAGCCATTCGCTGTATTTTTATTTCCAGTCGTATTTGTAAATAGCGTTTCAGAACCATTGGCTGTGTTTTCACTTCCTGTAGTTGTATTCTTTAATGCCTGAAAACCAACCGCATTATTTGAAGAACCACTTACACTATTACTTAACGCGTAATTACCTATGGCTAAATTATCTTCCAATGTAGCATTTCCCAATCCTGCATTTATCCCAATAAAAAGCCCAAAATTAAAAGCTGCTGGCTCTAATCGAGCATCCGTCATTTTCCATCTTTCAGCACCTGCCACTCTGAATATAATCTTATCTTCATCGGGAGCTTGTTCCACATGAATTTGGGTATCATTATCGGTATCCCGAAGTAAACTCGTACGAGCATTCAGCGCCCACCAAGCACTCCCGCTATACGCATAAAACATATTATCAGTGGTCACATAAACTAGAAGCCCGGTTGCTGGACTTGTTATATTATCTCTTTGAGTTGCAGTCATTCGCGGAATTAATAGTCCTTTCGAATTACTTGAAATTTCCAATTTAGCGGAAGAAGATGGACTAGATGTTCCCATACCTACATTCACATTATTTCCAAGTACTAAGCTATTGCTTTGATTAACGACCGCATTAGCACCAATGGCAGTAGCATTCTCCAAGTCTCCTGAGCCTACTCCTGATTGATAACCAATCGACGTATTAGAATTTCCTGTTGTATTATTATAGAGCGCTTCTCGACCTACTGCGACGTTCCAACTTCCTTGAGTATTGTTATACAAAGCGTGATACCCAGCAGCCATATTTAGATCTCCACCTACATTAGACAATAGCGCTTCAAATCCAAACGCCGTATTCCAATTGCCCTCCGTATTATTAAATAAAGCTCGATAACCAGTTGCCGTATTTCGGAATCCAGTGGTATTCCTATATAGGGTTTGAAAACCATTAGATGTATTCTGAGTGGCAGTAATGCTGTTATATTGAGATTGATATCCTATCGCAGTATTAAAACTACCTTGCGTATTTAGATAAAGCGCTTCTTTTCCAATAGCGACATTGTTATTACCAGTAGTATTCGAATAAAGAGCCGCATAACCACTCGCAGAATTATGAGAACCTGTGGTGTTTAATTTCAATGCATAAGCACCATTGGCATTGTTGAACTCACCCGTTGTATTAGTAGTAAGTGCTTCGTATCCATTAGCGGTGTTCTCTGATCCGGAGGTGTTAGATTTCAGTGCGGCATAACCATTAGCAGTGTTGCTGCTCCCAATAGAGTTCGAAGATAGGGACGCAAAACCAGTCGCTGTATTATTATCCCCAATTGTATTATCATTTAGCGCAGAATGACCGGTTGCTGTATTGTTATCTCCTAAAGTATTTAACTTCAGTGCCCCATATCCTATTGCGGTATTATCAAAACCAGATATATTCGCCTCTAATGCTTCGTAACCAGTTGCTGTATTGTTCCGTCCGACAGTGTTAGCATACAAAGCAAATCCACCACTAGCCGTGTTATTGGAACCAGATGTATTCGATCTAAGTGCTGAGTAACCATTGGCTGTATTCGCCGATCCAGTGGTGTTGTACCTAAGGGTATTCGTTCCGTTAGCCGTATTCACCTGACCTGTTGTATTAAATCTCAGCGTATTAGATCCATAAGCAGTATTTTCGGATCCTGTCGTGTTCGCTCTCATTGACTCGTATCCATATGCTGTATTCGAAGATCCTGTTGAGTTGAACCTAAGCGCATTATAACCACTCCCCGTATTATTATATCCTGTCGAATTTGTACTTAATACTTGATATCCAATTGCCGTGTTCTTGTTACTCGTACCATCATCTGCTATTCCAGCTTCTTTCCCTATAAAAATGCTTTGTCCAAGTGCTTCAAGATGCAAGGTCTTCCCATCCATTTTCGCAAATTCTACTCCTTTATTATAAAATCGGATGTTGTCATCATCTGGAGTTTGCTCCGTCAATATTTTCGTATCTGCATCCAAATCTTGCAATTCATTTCCAGATCCAATCTCTTCCCAACTTCCACTTTTAAAATACCAAAAGCTCTCTGTAGTATTGTCATAAACCAATAGCCCATCAGCAGGACTCGCAATGTCGAGCCGTTCGATGGAACTCATCCGCGGAATGAGGAGCCCTTTTTCAGCAGATTGAATATCCAAAATTGCGGAAGCATCCGGAGATGCTCCTGTGTTGTTCACACTAATATTTTGCCCATATGTCATACTGAAAGTGGAGAAAGCAAGAAATAAGATTAGCAAACATTTCCGAGTAAAAGCATTTGCTATTTCTTCCCAATAATTGATCAAAGAAGAAAGTAGAAATGAAAATACGGTTAATGAAAGCAACGAAAACCAGGAAAATTTAGTCATTAAATGTTGATTAAGATTATAATTTTCCGCAATCTATATACTGGTAGGTTTCATGTCAAATATAGGCGATAGACAAATAATAGACAAAACCACGAACACCAATCATATACACTTGAATATCAAATAGTTGAAATTTATTATAAGTGCAGAATAAAATCATCCAAATTAACACTTTCATCTAATCCTAATTTCTTCCTTAATCGATATCGCGCGGTATTTACGGAGGCCAAAGTGATGTTTTGAAAATTAGCTATTTGCTGACTTTCTAACTTTAACCTAATTAACGAGCAAAGCCTTTTTTCTGTCTTAGAAAGGTTAGGAAAGTTATCATTCAATTTTTTATAGAACGCATCATTCAATAAATCTAATCGATTAAAAAAGTCTTCTGTATCAGAATTGAAGTCAATTTTCTTTCGAATGTCCTCTTCTAGTTCAAGTAATAACTTTGCTCGGCCTCGCCCCTTCGTCAAATTGATCTTTTGGAATTTCTCGTATAATTCACGCGCCCATTGATAATTATGCGAAAGGTTAATTGCAAAATCTGAAAGGTCGCGCTGCTTAGAATCTATTTCAGATTTTAACTGAGCACTTTTTAATTTTTCTAAATGCCAGGCTTGATCAGTAATGAGTCGTTCATTTTCTAAATTTTTCAAGTGCTGATTCCGTCTTTGGTATAAAAAATAAATCAAAGTAATGATCACAATGGCAGATAAAATAACGATCCCTGTAATGAATCGCTGAGTTTTCAGTTGGTTGGCCTTTTGATTCTGTTCCATCTGATGGGACAAATTGACACGCTCCATGACGATATCGTTTAGCGCAAAAGAATTCGCTTTAGTTTTTTCAGTATTAACTCGATTAACACTATCCTTCAAAAACAAAACCTTCTGTGCAAAAATATATGCAGAATCCAATTGCTTATCTAATTCAAACATCCGATGCTTTAAGTTAAAAAAATCGATTTCCGATTCTGCAGATAACTTTTGATTAACGATCGAAGCCTCTAGAATTTCAAGGTTATTTCTAGCTCTCGCAGGAGCATTTAAGGATAAATCAGTATTAATAAGTTGGATTCCTGCACTCACCATTCGGGTAAGATCTTCTATTTCACCGCTGTCTGATCGTTGACTTCTAAAATAATCGAAATTTTCTAGGTAAAGGGCTCTCGCTTGATTCAGATCACCTTTCTCAAGATAATTATCAGCAAGGTTATCTCTAATGCTCCCCAACAATGAATGATCAGGGAAATTATTTTGAGTGATTTCAAATGCCTTTCGAAAATAATACAAAGCTGAATCCATTTCTTCTTCGTATGAACTTAGAAGCAGGCCGTAATTATTTAGAGCAGATGGGTAGTAAATGGTTTCGCTTGCTTCAGAAATAGAAATAGCTTTTTGTAGGTAAATGTTTGCGCTGTCTAACTGATTGAATTTTGCAAAAGACCGAGAAATAATCGCGTAAGCAAATGTTCTGTCCGGTAAGAATTCATTAGAATCGGCTGATGGATGTTCTGATTTCCATGCTTGATATTCAGCAAGTAACATTTTATAGCAACGTATAGATTCGGATGGTATACCTTCAGCGTGGAAACTAAATCCTAAAGTATTGAAGATCTTAATCTTTTCATCTGGCTTCAAATCTGATTTGCCAACTAAATCCAAATATTGAATCCTTAAAACTAATAATTCAGCAAGTGTTGTGTATTTATTACTTCTGATCGAATTGATCACTTTTTCTGCTGCTATCGTAGCTTCTCTAGGTGAGATGTCTTCCTGTGCATGCAAAGCTAAGTGAGTAGTTATGCAAAACAACAATATGAATACTATACGGATAAAACTTAGGACCAATATTCTAGCTTTTTTTAAGGCATTGATTCACAAGATAGATATAAAAAAAATCACTTGATCTACTGCGACCTAAACTGCTCATATTCAGCACTTAAACCTTTGCAGCCATCTCACTTCATTTAATTTTAAATATAAATTAATTCTTATATATGTGACCTTTTAAAATTTATACGACTTAATAGAGCAAGTAATGTTTAAAGCTTTAATTAAGCTAAGATTGGAGGGTTAAAATACTCCAATCTTTTTTTTGTTCACAAGTTTTATCAATTCAAAGAAAGCATAACGCTAGATTCATTATTAACATTGACCACGTAAATACCCTGATTAAATCCAGACAAATCTAGCTTTTCTGAATTTCCCTTTCCTGCTTTTGAAACTAATAGTCTTCCGTAAATATCAAAAACCTTAATTGCTGCTTCTGAACGACCAGACCACTCTACCGTTATAACATTGGCCGTAGGGTTAGGAAAAACTTTGAACTCTATCACTTCTACATGCTCAACATTTACCAAGCGTTCGCAGTAATCTTCATTTGGATTTAATTCTATAAATCCTTTTGGAGATAAATCCCTATTCTCAAATCCCACATAGTCTGCTGGATACTTAAACGCTCGAAAAATCACATTTTCCCGTGCTTCTAGTATTGTGCCCTGGTCTACCCTATTTCCAGCTTTAAATGGAATTTCATACTCCCAGACTATTTCGTTTTCTGGAGACAATTCAACGATGTATCCATGCGTGCCGCTACACGTTAAGATGTTCTCATTGGGCAGCAGTTGAACGCTAGATTGACCTGAAGAATAAAAAGAAAAAGTATCTGGATGAGTAATAGAATTCGCAAACTGCCTCGGTTCATAAATGCTATCCACAAGATCATAAGATTGTGTGATAGAATTCCATGGCGTTTCGAATTTTTCCATCTTCGAATATCCTGCTGGAACCTGATTGTTAAAGGCTAATATTTCAGTGGAAATACTATCTCCCGTATCTACGAATTCATTAATCCAATGTGCATCATGAGGAAAAAACAATGTTTGATCTGATGAATCTCCACGCCTGTAGGCTTGTGGATTACCAACTCTATAAAGCAGGTCCCCTCCCATTCCTGAATTTCCACCAGAATGACTTGCAGCTTCCTCAGCAGAAGTGGAATGATCTATAATCCATAACTCGTTAAAATAGGGAACGCTCAGAATGATTTGGTCTAAATCAGCATTATAATCTATAGAATTCACATGTAACCAGTCCCAATCATTCGCTCCTTGATTCTCAATATAATTCAGATCGATTAACTCTGGATGATTGGCTACATTTCCGTAATTCAGTTTAGTTGAATCAAAATCTTGGATAAGGTGATCCCATGCGTGCCATTCCCACACTACTTCATTACTTTCTGGACTAATTTCGAATATATAATCTGGGTGTAATTCACCATAACCCATTGATTCTGGATCTCTCCCATTTTCTATTGCTTCCTCCTTCGTCTTCTTCTCCCACGAAATCATTAAGATATTGCCATTCGGCATAATGCTGACATCGTGATGCAAACGTTCTTGTTCCGTATTTAACTCATAGGACCAGAGCAATTCATTATCCCAGGATAATATCTCCACAAATACACCTCCGCCTCCTTTACCTATGGAATCACCTAAGGGTCTCTTTTTACATTTTACCAAGTTGCCATTTTCGAGAAGATATACGGAATTGTTAGGAATATAAATGTCATTGTCTTCCCAAGAATGTACAACTTCTCCGCAATTATTAATCAAATAAACAGAAGACTGTGCTCTTGGAAAAAACAATGTATAGCCATCGAATATCTGATTTTCTTTATAACTTAAAAGTCCAACTGTCTGCTCTTGGGCGAACAGTGAAAAGTTGAAACAAATGATGATTAATATTAAAGCTTTCCTCTTCATCCAAATTTCTTAAAGTGGTGTATTAATTAAGTATTCGATCTAAAAGTATAGCTTATTTCAGGAAAATTGGTAAAAGAATTTTGGAAAAGGATACTAATGGAATGGTAGGCGGAGATTCAGTCTCTAAATATAATTTGAATGCCTTCGATCCAAAAAGGCAACTAGGCGTGATTAATTGCCTACTCTCTTCTCCCAATCTTTAACTATCATCTTCATTCTTCGCTTGTTTTTGTTAAAATCTCCATAGCCTTCTCTCGAAGCCGAGCGAAAATGAATTACTTTATCTTTATCGTCAATTAGGAATTCTACATCATCGATAAAATTTCCAATTCGAGTGAGGAATTCAAAGTGCATGTAGTTTCCATCTTTCTCAATCAGCGTAGTATTCTCATAACTTCCTAGCATTTCCTCTAGTTCATTAATGATAGCAATTGATGAACCAGAAAACGGAATAGCTTGCATCTTTTTGCTTCGCCTTGTTTCTTGCGTACTTAGACAATTAGGCGAATTAGGACATGGAGCAAGTTTGGTTTCAACAGTCTGGAACGATTCCGCATCGAAGATAAAACTTGATGAAACTAAAAAGGAAATGGCAATGATGAACTTCATGCGATAATTTTTAACGCATCGTAAAACTTCTACGTGCTATTTTACAACTAGATAGATAGCAAAAAGTTTATATTGAACTTGCTTTAAACATGAAGCTTCGATTATTCTAGAAGCTCGGTCTGTTTATTATCATAACAAAGTATTCAAGGGATTCAATCATTGTTTCTTCAATATTATGATTCACTTATTTGCTCATTATTATAGTAGATCTTAATATCCGCCAGATCTCTTAAGAAATCTATATTTCCAACTTCGATTCTATTAATTTTCAATCCTGTCCTGCTTTCTAAATCTAATTTCAAAGCATTTTGGTTTTCAGCTTTTATATTCTCTATATTTTCGTACACAACTTTCTTGTAACTTTCATTTGCACCAAATTTGTATATACTAAGTATCCAGATACAAGCGATAACGATCACATTAGCACCTAGAATTTCTGCATAACTCATTTTTTGATTAGCCAATGAATTAATAACCGAAATACCGATGACTATGAATAGATAGGTCATATCATTTATTTCCATAGGGTCTGTCCGATATCTTATAATGCCGAAAATCGCAAATAGCCCTAATGCCATACCCAAGTCTAGTTCAAATTTCTTCAACGTGAAGCACAAAAAGAATACGATAATGGCTATCATATAATAAGTGAACAAGTAAGTCTTATTCCCAGAAGTTTTGTAATAAAAAGATCGGATAATGATAGTGATTAAAGTAATATTGAGAACAAATCTGAAAAGCATTTTATAAAAATCATCATCGAATACTGGGATGCCGAATAATTCCATGTTAAGCTGTTATTTTAGTTAGTTTATTTAATCTTAATAATTTTGGTTTAAAGACGTTATACTTAAGATCTGCATATAACTTGGTCATTCCGGTGCAATATTTACTAAATCCCAATGGGTTTATACTGTGTTTTTTCAAAGCTTTGACTAAAGCTGAGCTTCGATCATATCTTTCTTGCTTTAATTCTATGATCGCTAAATTAGGAATGCGTTCTCCTATTCCATTATGAGAAAAGGCTAAATCTAGATCAATGGTAGCTCTTTCCTTGTGCTCGATATTCACTAGTGTCATTCTTTTGAACTTGTTCCATAACACAGGCCTTAGATCATAATCTACGCCTGTCGTTTCTATTATAAATTGTTGCAGAAGTTTTGGAAGTTCTAGTTCAAAATGTGGAATGGTCAGTCTAGATTTATTCGTATTCCCCTTTCCATCTTTCATTTTAATTTCAAAAAAGAATTTCTTATAATCAACATATTCTCTAATCCGTATTTTTGTCCTTCTAACTTTTCCATTATGGTGATCCAAATAAAATTTCTTCTCTGGAGTATCGAAGTAGAGCGAATTATAATTCATCACTCTTCGTCCTCCTATTTCTAGTAATTTGTATTCACTTTGAACTGCGCTGAGTATTTCCTCAAGTTTGTTTTCAGGAATAATGAACTTCGTATCCGTTCTCTTCAATAATGAAACCGAATCCATCTCCTCTAAAGAAATAGAATCAAACTCCTCAGCTATACTATTTATGCATGTTTTCATATATTCTTATTAATCATAAAACTGGTCATTCCGGCAATAGTTACTTTTTACGACCACTATTACTCAGAAAACTGGCAGGGCAAAAGTTTTACCCATTGAAAATTATTAGTTAGAAGCTCCTTTCATTCTATTTTGCATATGCATTCGCAGCAGCAATTCTATTGGCATTATGCGATTTCAGGACATTTACTGCTGATTCAAATTCATTGTATGAATTCAAATAACTGTAGTCCGTCGTTTCCCCTTGCATTGATTTTTTTATTAACAGTTCTGTTATGGAATAATAGTTTTCCATATTAGACTGCTCGAATGGACCTTCTATAAAATCGACTATATGTCCTTTATAGATTTCTTCATATTCACTAACATTCATTAAATAACCGATTAATGGCCAACTCGTACCATTCAGACCACTGAAATTAAATGCGAGCGCGCCACCTTGTTTGCCTTCATCGAAAGCTTCATTATTATCCCAGGGAATCCATTTTATCAAACCATCCGCAGGATCATGATACAAGTAGTAGTTATGCGCCATTCTACCGTAAGTATCCCAGTTTTGAATCGTCGTATTAACTGCTAGCCATTTCAGAAATCCATCAACATCAAAAACTGACTCCAGCTTATCTTTCCAAGCTTCCACATCTGAAGTTCTTTCCGCACTGTGAAGTATGTTATATAATTCTTCTATATCTTCCTCGCCGGTTCCTCCAGTTGTTTTATTCTCGAAGTCTGACAAATTGAATCCATAGGTTGAAAATTGGGCACCATCATCTTCAGGCTTATAGCAATTTCCGTAATCACTCCCGAAAGACTTCTTGAGCATGGTTTCGAAAACTACTTCCACTGCGGTATACAATCCGAAGTATACAGGCCCCTGGCCATAGTCAACATACAATTCATAGTATGCTGCTGACGGTGCAGGTATACCACTCTCAGCAAACAAATAATTAGCCGTGTGCTCTCTCATTAATGATTTGTCATTGTAATTACTGCTCATCGAGAGTGCAGGAAACCCATAAAAAGTTTGGTTAGTGATCTCTGGATAATCATCTTCGAATTCATCAAAATCAAGTCTAAAAGGGAGTTTCTGTTCACCTTGCGCAGAAGCTTGCAAACTAGAATTTCCTTTATATCTGATTCCTACATTATACCACTTTATCCCATTGAACTCCAACTCACAAGGAAAATATTCAGGCGTTTCATCAGAGAAATCTCCTCCTGGTCTTGTGCTGAATCCGTAGATATCAGTCAGATTATCCTGCATGGATTCCCACTCATCATTAGCTATGGTGATTGTAAATTTATTGACTTTATTATCAGGAAACACAACATCATAATCTGGGTCAGCATTCGCACTGTGTGTAGTCTCACTCCAATCGTCTAATCCTTCGCCAGCTGTGAATGTTGTTTCGTCATAACAAGAAGAACATATGAATGATATGACCATGGATAAGAATAAATATTTACCGTTTATCATTATTTATAAGGTTTTATAGTGTATGTATATTTAAGCCCAGCGATATAAGTGGTCTTTGGTAAACTTGTATTTAATTCATTCTCCATCCTATAGAACACTCCTATATCACCCGCATTTTTAAAGCTATATTTGGTAGCAATGGTATATCTGATCTTATCAAATCCTCCATTTGACTCCAGATTCCTAAATATTTCTGCTGAAATTTCTGGATCCAATTTCCAGTTTTTGATATTGTAGTTCGTCTGAAATTTGATTCGGAAATATGAACTTGGATCATCTAAGTCGACATTCTCCCAATCCAATTCCTTCTTATTCTGAAATCTCAATCTTAATTGGAGATCAAGTCGATTAACTTCTTGCTTGTAAGATGCGTCTAGATTATATCGGAACTTATTCTCGTAATTATCATTTTTGGTTCTATCGTAGATATACCTTGTGCCCATTCCCACTTCTAAACCTTTCGTCAGTTTGTAGGAGATGCCGATTTCTGTCAATGCTTGATCTAAGGTTGTTGAATTTTCACTTAACCTCATCCCTTGTTCGAGACTGGCTGTAAATTTCTTATTAAACTTTGCTTTCAACCGTACTGAATGCCAAGATTCAAAGTCACTAGTTACCTTAGAATAGCTGTCTTGTGCAAACATTCCTGTCGTACAAACTGACAACAAGGAGCACATAAATAAAACTTTTATTGATATTTTAAGACTCATATTTATTGATTTGTAGTCATTAGACAGCGCGAATTTGAAAATCCTTCGGTGACATGAAAAAAAATATGATAAACTTAATATTCAGTAGGATTATCCTTAGTTTATAGAACTGTACTATAATTTATAAGTCATGTGACAATCGGCTTCTATTTACGTCTTAATAGTATGTAGACCTCCATTTTATATTTATATAAAATGATAATTAAGATTTGGAGACCAAGGGTACATGTAATGTGTACTTTATACTCTGCATATCTCCATTTAGTTTACCAAGCTTATTTTACAAGTTTGGTAGGCTATTTTTTTTAGTGTACGAGTGTAATATCTCCTACTATTACTTTCTTCTTATCATTTTCTAAATCAAATTCAATCAGATAAGTGAAAACTGCAGGATCAGAGAATTGGTTAGCAATGGTACCATCCCAAGAATAGGCTGATTCATTCATAAGATCAGAAGCATGGTACACTCTATTTCCCCATCGATTAAAGATGGACACTGCATGTATAAACAAGTCAGGTTCTTCTATAAATATTTCAAACTCATCATTCACACCATCTCCGTTAGGCGAAAAAATATTAGGAATATAGACCTTATAGAATGCCAAGTCTAAATTAACTAAGCTATCGCAGCCTTCTGCAGTCTGAAGATTTAATTCATATGCACCATCTTCAGAGAAGCTAAAATTTTCTATTTTATAAACATCTCCTTCGAAAATCTTAGCAGAGATATATGATTCTTGCTTTCCTTTAACTCTTAAATCAAGGATCACTATACTATCACAACCCATTTCGGTCAACACCGTATCGATGTATATGCCGGGTTCTAATAATAGATTGCTATTAAAATCATACGGCTCATCTTCACAGATGGTTAGGTTTACTTCAGTAACAAATTCAGGAACCTCATAAGGGTAAATTTTTGACAGATTACACTGTCCATCCAGGTATTCCATTACGGAATAATCACCTTCTATCAAGTGTGGATTATAGCTTGAATTTGTTTCACCTATAATGGCAATTCCATCTTTATACCACTGGTAAGTTGCATTTTCATTAGGCGTGACACTTATTTCGAAATCATCTACACATACGCTTTCTTTTTCCTGAATATTCTTACTGAAAAATTTGCTTTCAGCTAGAATTAAGTTATCAAAATAGTAATACAGATTTACGGAACTAGTATTCAATGCACACGGTGGCCCGATAGCAATTGCATAAATATCCTCATTTGGGACAATGGTAATTGTAGTCTTCACCCAACCCGTACCACTTACTTTTTTTGAATTCAAAAACTGCCAATTCGGTCCATTCGTCGGACAACCTAAAGTCTCATTCCCAACTCCAAAAGGTAAATAATCACAACTTGTAGTACCGAAGAATGACACATCTATTGCAGGAGAGTTTGTGGCATTGACAAATCCTATATAAAATTCAAAGGTATATTCCTGTCCTGCAAGTAATGGCGAGATTAGACATGCACCTGCGTATTCTTTCCAATTTCTCTGGGTACTTCCATTTCTTATTCTGCCATCTCGAAAGCCCAGTACACCTAGCCCATCTGGAAAAGGATACGGTGGTGGGAGATCATCGGACCCAGTATACCCACAGCTGTTGATATAATCTGTAGTGGGCTCTGATGCTTGTATCCAATCTACTGCACAGTCTAACTGAGCCCGTTCTTGAGGGCAACAACTCCGTTCTTCGAAAGATGGATTAGGTATTAGAGACACTGGTTCTGGCTGAGCACATTCACATCCTGGATCGTTCAGATCTATCAGTCCATTTCCGTCATCATCTATTCCATTATCACAAATTTCAATTTGATCGATCATACCTGTGTTCGCCTGAAGTCTTGGTGATAGAACGGTAAGGAATATAAATCCCAAGCAAAACTGAAGGCTGCGCATTTTTTACACTTTTTATGATTTCTAATGGTTAGACTTTAAAAAGTGAGAAATCCTTCGCGACAAGGAATAAAAATTGACAACAAAAAAATATGAACTCCAATTCAAATAGACCTCTGAACGATTGATTGAAAAATTTAAGAAAGGATGGTTTTATTGAATGATCGTAATATCTCCAGTGATTACCTTGGTTCTATCATTTTCCAAGTTGATTTCTATCACATAGGTATAAACGCCGGGACTGGCATTTTCATTAGCAATGTTTCCATCCCAAGTGTAGTCGGTTTCCTGAAGCAAGTCAGATGAATAATAAACTCTACTACCCCATCTATTAAAGATAGATACGGAATTTAAAAATAAGTTTGGCTCCTTTAAAAACACTTCAAATTCATCATTCACACCATCTCCATTCGGTGAAAAAATATTAGGTATGTAAATTTTATAGAAAGCTAAGTCAAGTACAACTAAACTATCGCAACCTTGAGCTGATTGCAAGTTCAACTCATAAGTTCCAACGTCTGAAAAACTAAAATTTTCCATCCTAAAAACGTCACCTTCGAAAATCTTAGCAGAAACCATATCTTGCTGTTTTCCTAGAACACTTAAGTCAAGGATTATAATACTGTCGCAACCAATATCAGTCAATATTGTATCAAGATAAATTCCAGGCTCTACCAGTTGGGATTCATTGAAATCATACTTTTCATCATCACATATAGTTTGGGTAATTTCAGTTCTATATTCAGGGACTTCGTAAGCATAGACTTTCGAGAGATTACATTGCCCCTCCAGGTATTCCATAACAGCATAGTTCCCATCGGCCAAGTGTGGCTTATAACTTGAATCGGTTTCGCCGATGATGGCAATACCATCTTTATACCATTGGTAAGTTGCATTTTCATCGTGTGTCACACTCAATTCAAAATCATCAACACATACACTTTCATTTTCATCAATATTTTTGCTGAAGAATTTACTTTCTGCTAAAATTAGATTATCAAAATAATAGTAGAGGTTTTCAGTACTGCTATTCGGTGCACAAGGCGGACCAATTGCAATGGCATATATATCTTCTTTAGGAACAATGGTAATAGTGGTAAGCACCCATCCAGATCCATTGACTCTTTTTGAATTAAGGTATTGCCAGTTAGGACCATTAGTCGGACATCCTAATCCTTGATTCCCAATTCCAAATGGGAGGTGATCGCAACTTGTCGTCCCAAAAAAAGCTATTTCTATAGCAGGGGAAATTGTAGTATTTACGAATCCTAAGTAAAACTCAAATGTATATTCATTTCCAGCTAGCAAAGGAGACATCAGACATGCTCCAGCATATTCTTTCCAGTTTCGTTCAGCACTTCCATTGATATTTCTTCCATCGCGAAAACCCATGATTCCTTCTCCGTCAGGAAATGGTACGGGTGCTGGAATATTTTCCCATCCTTCCCATCCACATTCATGAATATAATCTGTAGTTGGTTCAGAAGCTTGAATCCAATTCTTTGCACAATCCAGTTGGCTTCGACCTTGTGGACAACAATTTTGTTCTTCGAAAGACGGGTTCGGAATTAAAGACTGAGGTTCTGGCTTTGCACAATCGCAACCTGGATCATTAAGATCTATTAATCCATTACCATCGTCATCAATCGCATTATCACAAATCTCGACCTGTAGTTCTAAGTGTAAATTTTCATTCAGCCCAAATGCTATCGCTATGGATAAGACAAACACCATGCAAAACATTAGACTACGCATTATTTACATTTCTATTGATTTACAATAATTACTGGAGCCTGATTCAATCCCAATAAACGATCTACGAAACCTTTGCTTAAGGCACTCTGAAGTTTTCCTTTCTTTTTTCGAATAAGCATAAATACTTCGTCGTTCTTTGATTTTTTAATGTAGTCTTCTATGGAACTAACAACCTTAATATCTTTTGTTGTTTTTTTCTTTTTATCTGGATCTCTGTGAATAAATCGAATATCATCAAAAATATCCTTGAAGCCTTTCGATAATTCTTTGGCTAATTCATAGTTCTCGAAATGCTGGATCAGAAAATTCAATCTAATATCTTTCTTAAACTTGTAATCCTGAGGAAGGATCAAGATCGGAATATCTATCTGGTTCAGTAATTTTAGTGCATTCGAACTATTTATAAATTTCGAGATTCCCATGTGATTCTGAGTAGTCATCATGAGAATGTCTGGTTTATACTTTTTAATCTTCACCTTTATACCCTGAACAGGTCTGTTTTTCCTAACAGACGTCTTTATTTTAGTGTCTGATTTTAACAACTTAGACATGATCTCAGCTTGATTATTGAGAAAATTCTTAATTGTTTTTTCATCATCATCCATTAAGTCCTTCAATGTCTGAGGCATGGCTTTACCTCTAATCTTGGGAGGCTCGTATGCATGATAAAGGCATATTTCACTAAACTGCGAATTGTTTTCAAACTTATTTAACAGAGGGATTAGGTTCAAGTAACTATACTGCATTCCGTGTGGAATCAAAATCTTCAAATGTCTCGCCATATTCGTAATTTTTTAAAAATATAAAGACAAAATACAATTTATCTAGAAGTAAAAAGAATGAAATTTCCATTGCTTTAAAGAATTATATTCCAAAGCTGGAAAAGGGAGTTTAATATGATTTAAAGCAAAAAATAATTTACGAAGGAAAGGACGATCCGCTGGAATCTTAGTCCAGTCTATATCCATTGACAACAAAAACTGACGATGTCTTTCTACTAAGGGGAGCGGCACTTTTTTATAACTTGTAAAATTTCTAAATTCGCCGTACATCCCATTCGCACTGTAACCGATAGACACATTAACCCACCTAGGAATTCGATTGCTCGGAGAAAATGAAAGCCAATAAGAATGTCCGTTGTAGTCATAAAATAAACTTTCTAATTGGTTATCTCCCAGCAAGCCATTAGACGCATCTGCGTAGGAAGATCTACGAAAACTAAACTTAAAATCAATTAACTGATCATCAAATAAAGCTTCTTGAGACATTAGAAATAAGGAACCTGCTCCATTCGCAATCATATCGCCCCATGAAAATCCCCAGCCTTCATATAGACCATCGAAAACTTCAATCGGCGTTTGTAAAACGATACCCATCGTGCCACCATATAATAAAGCCTTCTTTTTAGAAACCCCAGCTTTACGCAGCCACTCATAGCATATTTTACTCTCTAAAAAGGAACCATATGCATGCCCGAATTTATCAATCTGCAAATAACCTTTATTATCGTTATAAAAATGAAATGGAACTCTAGAAACATCCTTATACCAAGCGTATCTTAAGCCTGAAATCATGCCAGCATATAACACACTTTCTGTAATGATAGCAGTTGTTAATGTCGTTTTGTTAATCGTAAGGCTGTCATCTTGTGCAGGTGCATTCAAGTTGAATATCATCAAAAGCAATATGACTATGCTTGTCTTCATCTGACGGTTTGGTCTGGGACCAGAATCTTTCCTGTTCTGAAATCGACATTAACATTGGCACCGATAGGAATGGTGAAATTATGAGCTACGTGTCCGAAGTTAAGGCCATAGACACATGGAATATTTAACGACTTCAGTCTATCCTCGAGTACCTGCATTAAGGATAAAGATCGCTCTGGATTATCTGGATTGCATCCGCTAAATTGACCTAAAACAATTCCTCTTGCCCTAGCGATGTCAGAAGATTCCACCACTTGAGTTAGCATCCGATCTATTCGATAAGGCTCTTCTCCTACATCTTCTATAAACACGATCTTGTCCTTGAATTTGATTTCGTATGGCGTGCCGACCATGGCTGCAATTAGCGATAAGTTACCTCCAACTGCAATTCCTGTTGCTTGACCGGGAATAATAGATTTCACATCGTCATAGCTTGTATCTACAGGATAAAAAGGTTCTATGGTAACTCTTTTTTCTACATTCATCGTTAGGTCTCTCAGAATGGTTCTTGAAAAAGTATTATCTTCTGAAGCACCTAGCGGACCATGAAATCCAACAATACCCGTTCTTTGATATATTGCATTCAACAACGCAGTAATATCTGAATAACCTATAAGAACTTTCGGATTCTTTTTAATCAACCGAAAGTCAATCTTATCCAAGATCCTTGTACAGCCGTAACCACCTCGAGCACACCATATACCTTTCACTTCTGGGTCCGAATACATCGAATGAAAATCTTCAAGGCGTTGTTCATCTTTCCCAGCTAAGTAACCAAATTTTTTTCTTAGATACTTTCCTTCTTTTACCCGAAAACCATAGCTAATTGCCTTGTCAATTGAGGTTTGAATTTTCTCTTCGGTAAGCACGCCAGCTGGAGAAATTATTCCAATCAAATCTCCAGGATTCAATCTTGGAGGCAGAATCTTCTTCTTTCCAAAATCGTCTACGGTTATAAACTTGTAAGCTGCCGCAGCTGCTAAAATCGATGCGTTAAAATTTCGTCTATTCATGTCTAAAAGCCTTCTATGGTCACAATATACAAATGTCTCCCATTTCCAAATCCAGTTTCAGAGCCAATTAAAAATTTATTATCCTTAAAGTGGGTGATGGATTCTATTTGTTCTGCTGGTTTGATATTAAAAATACTTCTTACTTTGAAGTTTTCTTCCGAAGTTGGTTTCAGAATTACAAGTGAGTTTTTAAAACCTCCAAAAACAAATTGATAGCACAAAAGCAAAACCTGATCACTTTCTTCATGGTAATATGCATCCGTTACCATGCCTTCTAAAGGGATCGAATCGAGGAATACAAATTCAGAAGTGTAGATCGGAGCGGTATAGATATTCGTATTTTTATTGCCACGATTTTTCGTAAATAATAGGTAGTTGTCATTTTTGACAATCATGGCTTCGCAATCGAAATTATGCTTTTTGACATCAAAACTAGTCTGATCTGGGTATACAACGGAAACGGTTTTGTTTAACTGAAATGTGGAAGCGTCCACGTGGTATATATTGAGATCCTTACGCTGTCCTAGATTATTACCAATATCTCCGATCAGAATTTCATTCTTTTTCTTGTAATAGGTGATTGCTTCCCAATCTCTATTCATAGCTCCAGATATGAGTTTTCTTCCAAGTGTATCTTTAGTTGAAGGATCGATTAGATGCAAATATGGCCCTCCTCCACCATCGTTGTTAATGATCAATTTTTCGTTCAGATAAATCAATCCTGAGCATTCTCCTAATTCAGTTGGCATCTTTGCAAATTTCTGAATAGACAGATTCATTCCCTCAGGGGCTGAGGATGGAATTCTAAAACAACTAGTAATCAGTAAGATTCCGAATAGGTAACTAATATTTCTTATTTCGATGGGTATTGTCATTAGCAGTCGATGTTAGTTAATTGTCAATGTAGGCATTGTGTTAAGGATTATGAGTAAAACACGTATTCTTTTGAGTAAAAATAGCAATTGTTTCTTGGGTGTAAATGTAATAGTAAGCACGGCTAGAATGAACTTTTAATAGGATAGCATATTTCTTGAGAAGAAAGCGGTGACTCGCGGTTGTGACTGCTGAGCCATTTTCCTTGCAAGTCTGATCTTAGCAAATATAACATCTTTCGTCCTCGCGACTGGCATCCTTAAAGATGTCATATTGATGAATTAAATGCTGAGCTAGTGGACCAGTAAGCACAACTATAAGCATCTTCGGCTAGTATAAGTTTTTAATAGGATAGATATTTTCTTGAGCAGAAAGCGGTGACTCGCGGTTGTGACTGCTGAGCCATTTTTCTTGCAAGTTTGACTATAGTAAATATAACATCTTTCGTCCTCGCGACAGGCATCCTTAAAGATGTCATATTGATGAATTAAATGCTGAGCTATTGGACCAGTAAGCACAACTATATGCATCATCGGCTAGTCTAAACTTTTAATAGAATAGAAAATTTCTTGAGAAGAAAGCGGTGACTCGCGGTTGTGACTGCTGAGCCATTTTTCTTGCAAGTTTGATCATGGCAAATATAACATCTTTCGTCCTCGCGACAGGCATCCTTAATGATGTCATATTGATGATATAAATGCTGAGCTATTGGACCAGTAAGCACAACTATAAGCATCGGCGGCTAGTATAAACTATTAATAGGATAGATATTTTCTTGAGCAGAAAGCGGTGACTCCCAGTTGTGACTGCTGAGCCATTTTTTCTTGCAAGTTTGATCATAACAACAAATATAACATCTTTCGTCCAAGCACTAGGCATCCCTAAAGATGTCATATTGATGATATAAATACTGAGCCATTGAACCAGTAAGCACAACTATATGCATCGTCGACTAGTCTAAACTTTTAATAGGATAGAATATTTCTTGAGAAGAAAACGTAGACTCACGGTTGTGACTGCTGAGCCATTTTTTCTTGCAATTTTGACTATAGTAAATATAACATCTTTCGTCCTCGCTCTAGGCATCCTTAAAGATGTCATATTGAAGATATAAATGCTGAGCTATTGGACCAGTAAGCACAACTAAAAGCATCGTCGGCGAGTTTAAACTTTTAATAGGATAGAATATTTCTTGAGAAGAAAGCGGTGACTCGCGGTTGTGACTGCTGAGCCATTTTCCTTGCAAGTTTGATCTTAGTTAAATATAACATTTTTCGTCCTCGCTCTAGGCATCCTTAAAGATGTCATATTGAAGTAACAAGCAATATTAAAGATGTCATATTATACCTTACCAGCTGATCGGTCTATAGTCCTTTAGAAATTTACCACACCAATGTTTTCCCGTATTAATTCCATCAAACAACGGATCTAATACTCTTGCTGCACCATCTACAATGTCCAATGGTGGCTGAAAATCATGCACCTCCTCTTTTCGTTTAGCCAATTCTACAGGATCTTCATCCGTAACCCATCCCGTATCTACCGCATTCGTGTAGATTCCATATTTAGCAAAATCAGCAGAAGAAGTGAGCGTCATCATATTCAATGCAGCTTTCGCCATATTCGTATGCGGATGCCTAGACTCCTTACGAAACTTATGAAACTTCCCTTCCATAGCAGAAACATTAATGATGTGCTTCTTTCCCGTATTCTCCTTCTTCATCAAGTGAACCAATCGATTACATAACACAAAGGGAGCCACCGAATTAACGAGTTGCACCTCAAGCATTTCATACGTTTGAATTTCGCCCAATTTCAATCTCCAACTATTCGTCTTTCTTAGATCAACTTGTTGCAAATCTGCATCCATTTTACCAGATGGAAAAACTTCTTCTGCCAAGAGCGAGTGATCCGCTGAATATGCAATTTGTGACAACTTAGCAGATGCACTTAATCCAATTCCAACTTGCTTTCCATGCCAAGTTACCGGCATGTTTTTATTCTGGCCTTCTACTTCCGAACTAATAACTCCTAAAGCTCTCAGACAGGTCTCATGATCAGATAACAAGTTTCGGACTTTAGGCTCCAAATCTGTAAATTCTGTTTCCTCAGTAGTAAGTAAATGTTGATAGAATCCAGCAGGTCGCCTAACTGTTTGAGCTGCATTATTGATCAATATGTCTAAACGATCGTGTTGCTGTTCTATAAAATTACAGAATATTTCTACGCTCGGAATATGCCTAAGGTCTAAACCATGAATCTTCAAACGATGTCTCCATTCTTCAAAATCCTCTTCTTTTGCATACCGCAATGCAGAATCTACTGGAAATCTTGTCGTTGCTATCACCGTTGCGCCAGCTCGAAGCATCATCACAGTAATATGGTAACCTATTTTCAAACGAGAACCCGTCACTAAAGCAACTTGACCTGTAAGATCCGCGGTCTGGAAACGCTTAGCATAGTTAAAATCACCACATGTCTCACACATCGTATCATAAAAATGGTGGAGTTTTGTGAAAACGGCCTTACATACGTAGCAATTCCTTGGAGCAACAGAAACCTCTTCATTTGATTCTTCTATTGATTCAGGCCCTATCATTTTAGGTGCTATAAAAACAGATGCCTCCCGCGCGCTCCTAATACCTGTTGCATTCCGAGCATGCTTATCCTTTTCAGCGGCTTTTCTTTTTGCAGCTTTCTTAGCATTCTTCCGTCGCTTTTTCAGCTCATTCCGGTGTGGTCTTGAAATCATTCCAGCTTGCATAAGAAGTCTAATTCTTTGCTCTTCCGGAATCTCCAATATTTGGCTAGAATCGCCATTTAACGTTTCTAACAAATGGATACATTGATCAATTTGCTCCTTACTTAATGGCTCATTCACTTTCTTACTTTCCATGTATTTACTTCGTATTCAGAACCTACTATTCAGAAATAAATATCTCTATTTCTACCGCTGTGATGCTAGCCGTTCAGATTTCTGCAAAGCTAATGTTTTTCTCACCACTTTTATTTAAGATGGTTTAGAATATCAATTAAAACCTAAGCCATCAGTCTTTAAGTGATATAATCAACCTATTTTATTAATCAAATGCTATTCATAGAAATCATCCCAAAAAGAAACTTCCTTAAGCTTACAACTTCCATATTTATTGACTATTTTAATTGCTTCAATCTCTAATACCAATAAATCTCGATCATGAAAATTCTTCCTAGTATTTTTAACGATGTCATTGGCCCCATCATGAGAGGTCCTTCTAGTTCACATACTGCAGCATCGTGGCGTGCTGGAAAAATGGCTATTCAAATTCTTAACGATGAATTAACTCAAGCTTTAATTGAGTTTGACAAAGATGGAGCTTGGGTGACGAATTACAAGGATCAAGGAACCGTGCTTGGCATGGATGGTGGTTTACTAGAAATTGACATGGCAGATGATCGTATGAAACGGACTGACGAAATCGCTGAGCAACGTGGAATTATAATTGATTACAAAATCAGTACTTTTCCTAATACACATGCGAATAGCATGCAGATCACATTGACCGGAAAGAAAGGTGGTAAGGTTAAAATTCTTGCGGCTTCTCTTGGTGGTGGATCATTCGAGCTTCAAGAAGTAGATGGTTTCCCCGTAAATATGAAAGGAGATTACCATGAGTTATTCATGTGGTCTAATCAAGATATCAGCAAAGAAATCAATGATATTTTGCCCGATCACACTACCCTTTCGATCAATGAAAAAAGCGGTAAATACCTATATATCTATGAAAGTTTCAAGTCCTTTGATCATGTTTTAATTCAGCATATTGACTCATTATCAGAAGTAGAAAAGGTGGCCAATGTTAAACCAATCATGCCCATTACAGCCGGTCGCCAATCGAATCCTCCTTTCTCAACAATAGAGAGTTTAGTTGAGTATAGTAAGAATTCAAATCTTTCTCTCGGGGAATTAGGTTTGATGTATGAGCAACATCGAAGTGGCCTTTCGGAGCAAGAACTGAAAGATAAAATGCAAAACATCATTGAACTGATCGAAGGAAGCATTGCCATTGGGCTTCGCGGTACCAGTCACGAAGACAGAATACTACCCCAGCAATCGCATTTGATTGAAAAAGCAGAAAAATCAAAAAAGATTTTACAAAACTCTATTATCAATAGCATTGTCAAAAATGTGGCGGCGATCATGGAGGCGAAGAGTGCCCTCGAAGTGATAGTTGCGAATCCAACAGCAGGATCATGCGGAACGGTAGGCGCTGCTATGAAAGCGGTAGCTGATGATATCGGAGCAACGATGGAAGATAAAATCATGGCTTACTATGCAGCTGGATTGGTCGGAGCTTATTTTGCCATGGGTCCAGGTTTTTCAGCGGAAGAACATGGATGCCAAGTGGAATGTGGAGCGTCCGCAGGCATGGCAGCAGCTGGGATTGTTGATTTCTTTGGTGGAACAGCAGAACAGGCACTGGGAGCAGGATCGATGGCAATTCAGAATATGATCGGACTGGTTTGCGATCCGATTGCAGACCGAGTAGAAGCACCGTGCTTAGGAAAGAATACGAGTGCTGCGGTCAATGCTCTTTCTTCAGCTACCATGGCAGTTGCAGGATTTGCTCATCTGATTCCATTGGACCAAGTACTAGAAACCGTTGTCCGAGTGAGCGCAGATATGCCTACTTGTGTGAAATGTACTGGATTGGGCGGATTAGCGATTACGCCTGCGGCGATTGCTTTAAAGGAGAAATTGAATCAAGCGAAGTAAAGCAATACTAATTCATCATTTGGTAAATAAGTAGGAACAAAAAAACCTAAGCACCTAAGCAATTTCTGTCGTTAACAACTGCTCATCCTTATACTCAACTTGGTATTGCTTTCCGTCATGCTCAATAATTGCCTCTAATGGCTCAGGTGTGATTTTTAAAGAAGTAGGAAACCAAATATCTTTTAATTCATAGTTAGGTATTAACCAAATCCCTTCTTGAGTGCCATTCGTAGCAAATCGATCCAAGTCTCCTTTCCAAAATTTTGTTTGCAGTTCATTTTCCAACTGCTCATTAATTTTGCTCACCTTATTGGAGGGCATTCCCATTTCATTGATACTTAAAACTTTAGAAATGTCAAAAGGTGAATCAGCATTATTTTTTAGATCATACCGGACGATGAATTCTGCTACATTGCCACTACCATCATAGAAATAAAAAGAATCTGCATTCCAAGATTCAAAGTGTTGAGTTTTTCTGCCACTTTCGATTTCAATGACTTCCGTTCTCATTTCCATCCACTGCAGAGCCTGAATTAATTGATTAGCAGGAATTAGGAAGCAATAGTGATATTTATGAGAATCATCTGATTTTTCAAATGTTAATTCACTCCATCCTACTTTAACGGTAAATGTATTAATACTCTTGTGTAGTACAGGGAAACCCATCGTTTCTGAATAGAATTTCAATTCTGATTCAAGTTGATTCGTATAGAGTTTTAGTTTTTTAAACTTCATGCTCGATGATTATTGATCCATTTCTATTGACATTCTGGATTCTAGCACATTATATCATTTAATTTACAGAAAGAAATAGAAAACAGTCTTAAATTCTTACGGCTGGTTTTCATCTATCTAAGGATTAGATGCTTTCTTCCTCCCCACCATTACATTCAGCAACATTCCAGTAATAATCAGGACGATCCCTAACAGTCCTAGCCATGTATAACTTTCATGGAACCAGATCCACCCTACAATAATCGCAAAGATTGCTTCGATATATTTCATCGGTGCAACCTTATTCGCCTCTGCTATTTGGAAGGCTTTCGTCATGTATAACTGCCCTAGATATCCGAAAAAACCTAGACTACCAAGCAGTAGCCATTGGTAACCAGTGGGCTGAATCCAAACATTGATACTTCCTATCAAACCAACAAAAGTTGCTATAATCATGAAATAGTTTACGACCACAACAGGATGGTCTCTGGGGCCGATTGCCCGAAGAAAGATGTAAACGAGTCCGCTAAAAAAAGCAGATGATAAGACCAAAACGAGACCTAAAGTACTTACTCTCAAGTCAAAACCTTTGAGAAAGACAATTCCAAGAAAAGAAAGTCCGAAAAATATCCATTGAACAGGAAATACTTTTTCCTTCAGCAGGAATATCGAAAAAACAGCTGCAAAAACTGGAGCTAGATATCGCAATGAAATCGTCGTTCCAAATGGAATCAATTTTAAAGCTGAGAAAAACAATGCCATAGAAAGTACCCCAGCGATTCCTCTTCCAATCATCAATTTACGCTGATTACCTAACATGGGAATCTTCTTCACTTTAAGATAAGTGATGCAGATGATAAGTGATCCGATACATCGAAAGAAAACTAGTTCAAATGCATGGAAAGAATCCAGGTATTTGATAATCGAATTCATGCAAGTAAATGAGGCGGTACTTATAACCATGAATTGTAACGCCTTCCACGTATTCATAAAATCGATTTCGTGTTTGTGCTTCTATTGATATGGGTGAGATGAATTTTGCTAATAAAGCTCAAAACCATCCTCATTTATTGCTCTAAGAGAAAAACATTCAACGGACCACTTGAAGTGATTCATTGAATGTTTTATCATAAAGACTTGATAATTAATTATCCTTGTCCACTTTTGCTACGATTCTTCTACCTTTAAGATCTACATCTTTGAAAAGTGCATCGACTTGCTTAGCCACGCCCTTATCTAGACCGAATAAACTATATCGTTTATTCACCTCAAAAGATCCGATCTTAGCTTTAGAAATTCCTGTGTTTTTAGAAATAAAATCTTCTAATGCAACATCTCCGAAACCATCTGAATATCCAATATTGATAAATATATCAGTGAAATCAGGATGACTCTTTCTGTCTTTTTTAGTTTCCTTCACTTTCCGCTTGTCCTTCTTACTGTATGACTTGTCGTCATCTCTTCTACCCTTTCCATCTCTATCAAAACGAGAATCTTTTCTACGATCTTTATCACGGCTTCGTCCGCCTCTATCATCTCGGTCACGTCCTCTGTCTCTATCTCTTCCTCTACCACCTCTATCTCTATCACGACCTCGTCCGCCTCTATCTCTATCATCCGATCGACCATCACGACGTCTTTCGTCTAACTCTTTATATCGTAATTCTTGCTTCGTAGGACCTAATTGCGTATTCGAGATTAAAGCCATTAGCTCTTCTTTCGTCCAATCCTCTAACTTTTCAGCAAGCGCCTCATATATTTGTGGATTAGATGCAATTTTGTTTTCTCCATTATCAGCAAACCACTTCTCTACTTTTTCTTCTGGAGTCGGTGGTTTCAAATCAACTTTATATTCTTCGATAGAAATTTTCAACGCTTTTTCCATACGTCGAACTTTCCCAACTTCAGCTTTTCCGATGAAAGCGATAGAGATTCCGTCCTCACCTGCACGTCCTGTACGTCCACTTCTGTGTGTATAATACTCGAAAGTATCAGGTAACGCATAGTGTATTACGTGAGTTAGATTCTTGATATCTAATCCTCTCGCCGCAACATCTGATGCCACAAGTATATTCGCTTTTTTACTTCTAAACCTCTTAATAACGTGCTCCCGCTTTGACTGCGTAAGATCACCGTTAATGGCTTCTGCACTGTAGCCCGCTCTGTTTAAGTCTTTCGCGAGTTGTTCAGTTTCACTTTTCATACGACAGAAAATCACACCGTATAAGTCGTCTGCCTTATCTATGATGTAGGTCAATTTATCAAACTTATTCTCCCTATTCACGAAAGTGAAGTAATGTTTGATGTTTTTGTTGACTTTATTTTCCTTGTTAACCGCGACCTCCACTGGGTCGTTCATGTATTTCTTCACCATCCCTCGGATGGACTTAGGCATCGTTGCAGAGAAAAGCCAAGTATTCGCATCATCAGATGCAAATTCTAAAATCTTTTTAATCTCTTGCTCGAATCCCATGTTCAGCATTTCATCCGCTTCATCGAGGATAAAAAATCTAACATCTTCAAGAATGATTGACTTTCTTTTTAGTAAGTCAATTACTCTACCAGGTGTACCCACAATAATATGTGGTGCATTCTTCTGGATTCTTTTCGCTTGTGCGTGTACAGGAGTTCCTCCGTATACATTCTCCATGCCTATTCCTTTAAGGTACTTCCCAAAAGTATTTAACTCCTTAAATGTTTGAATAGCAAGTTCTCTAGTTGGACAAAGGATAATACCTTGTGTCACTCTTTTTGCAACATCTATTTTTTGCAAAAGTGGCAAGCCAAAAGCAGCTGTTTTACCAGTACCTGTTTGAGCAAGACCTATAAAATCTGTATCTTTCTCTAATAAAACTGGAATTGAACCGGATTGAATCGCAGATGGTTCGGTGAATCCTCTTTCCTTGAGGACTCTTTCTAGGGCTGGAATCAGCCCTATTTCTTCAAAATTTTTCAAATATCTTTATTTTGCCGCAAAGTTAGCATTTATATTTTAAACATTACGTTAAGTATGGAGTTTCAGGGCTGAATTACAATTAATTAGCGAGAAAAGAGTAATAAATTTGGTATATGTGGGTTGAATTTTAGGTGTCAGTCCGATGGTGGCTTCTTTTATTTTGATTCTCTGAACTTGCAGAAGCATAAAGGCGCTGGGACATGAGTCTTCCTGAGTATCATATAAATTCTAATTTCACTGTAGTACTTTTAAGTATCTACTTGATGTGTAAATGCAGAAATGCGATCCATTTTTATTTATTGACAAAATCAATAAGTCTTTACTGTAAGATGACACTTCCTGATGCTTTTCAGACCGCTGGAGCACTTAAGTTAACTAGTAAAATGTGAATGCTATATCTGATAGCCTGGTTTTAAACACGCAAATTCTCATGAATAACTCATTTTTGTTCGTTTCTTTCCAATGCAAATTGCTCAGCTCTAAAATTGACATAAATCAAAAATTATAAACACATCCTCTAAATCTCTAGTGGATATATTGCCAAGCAAAATGATGATCCTATATTTGAAACCATAATGAAGTCATAGCTATGAGTCTAATTTCGCTTAACATTATATCGAAAGACAAGAATACAATGTGAAATCACTCTGAGATTTAATAGCTCAACAAACGAAACTTAAACAGAGATTTCTTGTTTTTATAATGTAATCTATAACACAAATTGACAAATCGATTTTGTAATTCTTATTAAAATCGGTTTTGAAACATGAATGAGAAATACTAAGAAAAATGGAGGATAAGGTAATAAATTGGGGAGGTGAAGGGCCAGTACTGCACTTAGCACATGCGAATTCTTTTCATCCAGGAGTTTATAAGTTGTTGATCGAAGAGCTGAAGAAAGAATTCGAAGTCCATTCTTTTTTATTGCGTCCATTTCACGAAAATGCCGATCCGAATGACATTTCCAATTGGGATGGACTGAGAGATGATTTTATCCAACTGGCTGATCAAAAAGGCTGGAAAAATATTATTGGAGTTGGACATTCACTTGGGTCTACAGTTACCATGATGGCCGCCGTAGAACGTCCTGATTTATTTAGCAAGTTGGTCATAATTGAACCACCTTGTGTTCCTCAGATCTTTTTCACGTTGCTTTCAGTAATGCCTTACAGCCTAGCAAAAAACTTAGTTCCTCCATCAAAAATTGCGTTAAAACGAAGACACAAATGGGCGTCAAAGCAAGAAGCATTTGATCTGCTGAGGAAAAAGAATATTTTTAGTCAATGGGATGATGAGACATTGAAAGCATATGTAGAATATGGCTTAGAAGAAGATGAAAATGGCGATTACAGACTTACTTTTTCTAAGTATTGGGAGTCTAAAATTTACTGCACCATTGAAAATCCTTACCGATTATTCCCTAAGATCCAGACACCATCTTTATGTATAAGAGCAGGAGAAAGTGATGTAATCAATGACAAAAACTGGAACAAATGGCAGCGCCTGCAAGATGATGCAAAATTTGTAACCGTTGAAAACTCTGGCCATCTCGTGCCAATGGAAAAACCTAAAGAAATAGCAGAACTGATTATTAATTCTGTCGATAATTAAAGGTCGTTTTTTTAATTTCAAAAAGATCTTAGATCTGTTAATTTTCCATTAGTCAATATGAATTCACCACTGGTAGCTTCCGGGTCATAAAAACCCCTCGCACTACCTTGAAATTCAATTTTTGCGTAACTAGTTTTAACGCCATTTTCTATTTTTGAATCAACTTCTATGACATTAAAATCTTCATTAGCGCTTTTGTAGAAAATAACATTGTATCCAATAAGAATTCGCGCTTCATCATAATTCTCAAAGAAATTAGTCTTTTCATCTTCAAAACTTACAAATTCCCAGCTTTTATCAGCTGTAACACTCCAGTCTTCAACGATAAGTAGATCTTTATTTACATTATTTTTTAATAACATAAAACCAAACTCCATCTCTTCACCATTTTCTAAAATGATATCGTATGTAACTTCTCTAAAAACCCCATATGTCCCATCATGGTTTTCAGCCCAATGTAAATGCTCTCTTCTATTATTAAAGCTTTTCACCTCACTTTTATACCCTTCATTTCCTTTTATGAATTCAACTTGAAAAGTAATGGAAGGAAATTCTTCAGTTACTGGAAGCGTTTTTTTCTCGCAGCTGGAAAAAAGCACAACGAATAATATGGCTAAAAAACAATAACTCCTCTTCATTAGATTTGCATTATGAACAATACTCAATAAACGTGTATGCAGTAGATTTTGTGTTGCTGTTGCCAAATTTCTATATAAAATAATACTTTGGCACATTGATAAATTACCTTAAAATGCTGAAATGAAAAGAGTAAAATAGGTGTAAATGACTGTAAATAGTTGTAAATCGTATCTGCTTTAATGGGTAATTCTTTTCAATAGTTTATTTTTGCCATCATGAAAAGAACTTTGCTATTCTTCTTGTTCGGAATGTTATGTTGGAGTTGTGCTACAGAAAATCCAACTTTAATAAAGGATAAGGAAGTCATTCTAGTTCGCAAAATAGGACATGAAATCTTAAAGTATACAGGAGATTCTACATCTAGCATTAGCCCGATAAAAGAACTAAGTCCTAGCAATTACCAACTCGATTTCCAGTTACCTTTCAGCTTTGTATCAGATACCATTATCCATATCATCGATCGGGAAATGAAAAAATATTCCAGCGATGAATATATCGTCAAAGTGAATTCTTGCTCCTTAGATGAGCTGGTATTCTCCTATTTTATCTCGCCAGTAGAAAATGACGACTTGGTTTCTTGTCTCGGTAGAAATCAAAAAGAGGATTGCTATAATATTCAATTGAAATTCCTCCATGACGAAGGACGTTCGAATTACGCTGTGGCATCTTTCATTGGCATCCCAATATTAATGCTCCTATTCTATTTTTTATGGAGGAATCGCAAAACACATGTGCCTCCAGTGGAGGAATCATTATACGAAGTAGAAGCGACTTCGAAGAATGAAAGTGTGAATAATATAGGTCAATTTAGCTTTAATTTTGACGAGCAATACTTACAATTTCATGGTAAAAAAGAACCACTTACTTATAAAGAAGCGAAAATTCTTAGCATCCTGAATTTGCAAATAAATGATGTGGTTACGCGGGAAGCATTGCTAAAAGAAGTGTGGGAAGATGAAGGCCTTATGGTAAGCAGAAGCCTCGATATGTTCATCTCTAAATTACGTAAAAAACTAAAAGCAGATTCAAGTGTTCAGATCATTAATATTCACGGAATCGGATACAAATTAATTTCAAGTTAAATGTCTAACCTACTTATTATCATCTTAGTGCTTGTTGTTGTTATAGCTGTTTCTTGCGCTACGCTCAATGTTCCAACCTACCAAGGTGAGAAAACAGATCACTTCGATGGAAAAAAATTCCACGATCCGGACGGGCGAGGCTTAGGAGATTTTGGAAAATTAATGAAATACAATCGCCAGAATAAAAAAGCGAAGTGGGAATTTCAAGAAACATCGGACTTCTCTTTGGAACAAATTGACAATTTCACAACAGAAGGAAAGGTACGTTATTTCCACATCAACCATGCTACAGTTCTAATGCAAATGGACGGTATGAATATACTGACTGATCCTGTTTATTCGAAGAGGGCAAGCCCGATATCTTGGGCAGGACCGAAAAGGTTCAGAGATCCAGGCATTCCATTTGATAAACTTCCAAAAATTGATGCAGTACTTATTAGTCATGATCACTATGATCATCTAGATATTAGTACCTTGAAAAAATTGAGAGATCGCGACAATCCAACTATTCTTGCAGGCTTGGGTTTGAAAGGTTTTCTTCGAAAGTTCAAATTGGAGAATGTAGTAGAATTGGACTGGAATGAAGAAACGGAGATCAATGGATTAACATTCACATTTACGCAAGCTATACATTGGTCTAATAGAGCTTTTAGTCCTAGGAAAACGCTCTGGGGTGGATATGTTATCAAAGGAAGTTCTTCGATATTTTTCGCAGGTGATACGGCATATGGACCACATTTCACTGACATCAAAGAAAAATATGGACCTTTTGATCTAGCGTTAATTCCTGTCGGAGCTTACACGCCAAGGTTTTTCATGTTGCAAGTGCATATGGATCCTCAGCAAGCTTTTCAGACGCATATGGATGTTGATGCGAAGGAAAGTTATGCGATTCATTGGGGAACTTTTCAGTTGACGCATGAAGGTATGTATGATCCAGTGGATGAGTTAACGGTTGCATGTGATTCTGCTGGTGTTGATAATTTTTATTTTGATAGATTGGCTGGAGGTGCCCGAATAACTGGAGAAGTTAAGGAATAAAGTTAGTGATGTTATTAAGCAGCACTTGATAGCCTCACTTTCAGCTGAGCCTATCAATGTGGTGCAGAGTTTCATCTATCTACTTTCAGAAGATTGATAACATTGCGGAAAAAAGCGCTGTCATCAAGGTAAGAGCGCAGGCATTAGAATAAGCGCTGCATCTTTGCTAATTTACAGAGACTTGGACAACTAAGCAGCGGTTACAAACGCCCGTCAAGATTATATCCACTTTGTCTATCTGAAAATTGGGAATTTCTATTCGCGGATTGCTAGATAAATCTTCACATGAAACCACTTCACAATTTGTACACTTGAAATGAACATGCTGGTGCTGATGTCCTTGCTCCGAACACGTTTTCGGACACATAGCAAAATAAGTTTCTGCATTCCCAAACTGCGTTTTATGTATCAGTCCATTTTGTAGCAATGCATTAATCGTTCGAAAAATGGTCGTTCGATCCAGCTCTCCTAGATGGCTTTGGATTTCACCGAAAGGCACTGCGCCATCATAATTCTGAACCAAACTCAAAATCTGCAACCTTGCAGGCGTTGCCTTCAGGTTTCTTTGATTTAATAAATCTTTTAGTTCTTCCATTATTTAAAATTTTGTTCGAATTCCAATTGTGATATTCCTTCCTATATCATCCGCAAAATAACGCTGCCTATTAAGATAGTCTCGATAGGAAACATCCAATAAGTTACTCATATTTACAAAGAATCGCCAATTTAAGTTTCCAATTTTCATTTCCGCTGATCCTTCCAAGTTCAATAAAAAATAACCATCTGGCGGAGCTACAAAATCCTGTTCTAATACATAATTGACCTGCTTGAAAACATACTTGCTTCCTAGATTCAATTGAATGTTTTCTAAAGCATTCTTAAAAATTAAGAATTGCTTATTAGACTGAAAATTAACATTGGCCTTCAGCACATTAGACGGTATAAAAACCAATGGTTGTTGCTTTTCTGTATCACTACCTTTAATATAACTATAAGTTAGTCTTCCGTAAAAATTTGTCAAGAAATTATATTGACCCGAAAGATCGAAACCTGCAATAATCGCATTCGTCTGAGCATAATTAAAAACTGGAAAAGCACCTCGAATGGTTAATCGAGTTTCTTGTGTAGGTGTCAAATAAATATAATCTTGAATCCGCTGAGCATAGAAATGCGTTTCAAATCCAAATCTACCATGTTTATTCCCTTTGAAAGTCAAGGTAGATTTCAGAGACTTTTCAGCATCCAGACTAGGATCACCTTCCTCAATACCACTAATTCCTTGATGAAGTCCTCCACTATACAACTCATTCACCGCTGGATTCCTCGTCGCATAACCTACATTCGCCGACAAATTATAGTCCTTGCTAAGGTCCATAGCCCAGCCAAGCGATGTAGCAATATTATGAAATCCATTTTCATATCGAATGATTTCTCTTGGAATGGTCTGAGTGATTGTCGGCACATCCTGTGAAATATATTCATAACGCACTCCGAACTCAAAAACAGAAGATTTATGATGCTTGGTTAAAATACTATAAACACCCGATTCTGTAGAAAAATAATCAGGTATTAATGGGATGATTCCTGTCTCTGGATTATTGGTATTATCGATAAAATTAACTTGTACTCCTGTCTTAAAATACCAATCATTCTTCCATTCTGCATTATATTTCCCTTGAATAAAATAAGTGAATTGCTGAAGACTTAATGAAGGTATTGATGACCGTCCACTTCTACGCACATCAAATTCTTTTCGATTGTTAAATTGACCTGAAAAAGTAAAATCCAACCAATGCTCATCAGTCAAAAAATACTTGGAATGTAGTTTCAATAAATGATGATTAACGACTTGCTTAGGTGCATCTATGGCATAACTAAATGTTTCTTCTGTAAAAAATGGAACATCACTAGTGAAAGCTGCTTCCAGATCCGTCAAATTCCCAATATGACTTCCTCTAAGGACACCTAAGGAAGTATTAAACGTGCTGAAGTACAAATCGGTAAACCACTTTTCGCCGAAGTTTTTTTCCAACTGTACAGCGAAATCTCCTTCTTCTTTTCCCGTATTATTCAGAAAATAATCTGGAGTATTCTGATCGCCACTTTTCTTTAAACTACCATTGATCTTCCACTTAATCAAATCAGTCGCTTTATGTAACTGAACATTCAACGATGCACCTCGTCCATTCGTATTATACGCTAAAGAAGTAGAGCCGTGTAGGTGCGGTTCATTTTCAATTTTGGAAGGTTCGACGAGCACTAAACCTCCTAGGTTAGACCCAGGAAATTCTAGTGCACTCGCTCCTTTTACAACTGAAATTCGATTCGCAACCATTGCGTCTATTTCTGGGCTATGGTCGTTTCCCCACTGTTGTCCACTCTGAGCAATTCCATTATTAAGAATCGTCAATCTGTTACCATACAGGCCTTGCACAACAGGTTTCGAAATACCATTTCCATTCTTGATGGTCTGAACACCAGAAATAGATTCTAGTATATTGGAAATATTTTGATCTAGTTGATCGCTAATTTTGTCCTCTCTGAGAATTTGCGTATTCTGGGTAGATGTTTCACTTTGCTTTCCAATTACAGTAATGCCCTCAAGTAAACTCGCGGCATGTTCCATTTCCATATTAAACTCCGTAGAAACATTGACCGAAATAAATTGCTCTTTCGTTTCACACCCAATATGACTAAATCGAAGGTGATAATCTCCAGGACAGACTTCATTAATCACATAATTCCCATGTTCATCTGTAGTTGCACCTTTTCCTGATTCAACAATGTAAACATTGACAAACTCAAGTATCTCGTGCGTCTCTTTATCCGTCACTTGCCCCCTGATTGTGAGGGAACAATCTTGAGCAAAGGCAAGCTTGCTCATCAATAAAAATAATATGCTTATTATTAGCTTAGTTAATTTCAACATCAAATGTTACCTCTATATCAGTCTCTCCTCCTGCGTTAGCTATTTCTCCGTCCTTCACTCCTGATGCAGATTTATCCGCTTCGTGTCTAAGCGTAATGGTTAATGATCCGCTTTGAACACTACTTGTTGTCAATTTTGTCGCTAAACCTAATGGATTCCCGTCGCTATCTTCATCAGAATAGGTAACTGTTAAACCTTCTACATCCGTATCAAAGAAAAACTGGTGATCATTTGCTTCCTCTGAAATTTCTTCTGTAATGCTTTCCGCTGGAGTTTCTTGTTCATTTAATAGTTCTAAGACGCCATTATACGTAGTATTTGAAGCCAATGGTTGCGCAGTTATAGTCGGTGCATCACCACCATCTCCGTCTAAATCGATGAAACTCATGACTACTGGATCTCCTCCATTTTCCGGTGTAAGGGTATATATAAGCGTAGTAATAACTTCTTCTTCATTAGGAATAATAGGATCATCTTTTTCACATGATATCATTGTGAAAATAGCTAAAAATAATAGACTTGCTAAAAAATTTGTTCGATTTATCATCTTTTATATATTGTGTGTTAGGTTAATGATAAAACAAAGCTAATAATTAAATGCAACATTGTTGCACTTGGAAGAATTAAATATATGTTAAGTAGATCTAAAATGTTATGTTTCCAGCGTTAAAACCCTTACGCTATCGAAGTTTTACTCTAAAATTGACCATTAAAAAAAAATCAAAATTTAGTGAATTAGTAAATTTAATATGATGGTGATTTCCGTGGAATAGTGAAAATTTCCTTCTGCCTTCCGTCAATATAGTGAAAACCATTTTCATCGAAATATCCATCTTCTTCCAGCATAATTCGAATGATCTTGTTCCATTCAGGAATTTCTGTGGAAGTATTCAGTTCAATACTATAAGCTGTATTATAAAAGAGTGGATAATCGCCTCTTCCTGGTACACCTTGCTGCTGATCCCACATTCCGATCGTCGGTCCTGCTGCGTGACCATGTAATCCTATAGGATGTGTGTAAATACTTGGATTCAAGCCTTCTGCATTGGCTTGTTCCAAGCTCAATCTCAAAATTTCATTCCCTGTCCTACCCTCTTTAAAATTAGACGTAAGAATATCTTGTAGTCTATTACTTCGTTCAAATGCCTTCGTTAAAAATTCAGGAACCTTCGTTTCTCCTGTTTTTAATACATAAAAATGCTGCTGCTGATCCGTACTTAACCTCAAGTATGTAATTCCAAAATCCACATGTAGTAAATCACCTGCTTGGATAATCTGACGTTCTGGTCTCTTAGAAAAAGTCCTTAAGTGGTCAAAGTTCTCTGGATCCGCCCGCTGCAATGAGACCGTCGGATGAAACCAGGCATCAAGACCAAGCGCTCTCACCTTATCTCTTAACCACCAGACGACATCCTCCGTGGCGGTAATCCCTGGATGAATTACTTTCTCCGAAAGACCTTCATCAATAATCTCATGCCCTATCCTACAAATGGTTGGATATAGCTCTATTTCTTTGCTACTTCTTGTTTCTAACCAACTCACTGCTAGCGGTTCGGCAGAGACTACTTTTTCGTGTAGATTCTGAGGTAGCGCTTCCATGAATTGTTGATATTCCGTGTATACTAAGCCATCTGACAACCCAAAATCTCCTGATATGTTAAGACCTATATTCCTTGGATTTTTTTCTTGGATCAACTGTACGAGCGCGTCCCACTGGTCAGGGTTCACATTCTTATCCCAACTGCCTTTCAGCAAACTTCCAACATCATATCTTGCGATAGCAATTTTTTCTAGCGGTAAATCACCTTCTGGTGCATAGAATACCAATATTGTCCTTCTCCTTGCCGAAAGCCATGTACTAGGTAGCATGGTTTTTAGTAATGGATCCTCATTATATTCACGTGATATGATCACCCACATCTGAATACTATGTTTCTTCATTAATTCAGGAAGTAATACTTCGAAACGCTCCTCTAATATTTCATCCACGACGGCTGCTCTTTCTTTCTCACCAAAGATGACAGGCATCTGAGCAATTAGATTTAATTGGTAGAACAAACTTACGAGGATTAAAATGATAACTTTCTGCATGGATAGATTTTCTAAGCTGTAAAATAAGTGCTTGTTGATAACTTTCCAATTTAAATCAGGTAACAAATTAGAAAGGAGTTGATTTATCGAATCCATTAGAATATATTAGACTTCAGATGAATAGCAAAGTGTATATTAGTTTTGATTATCGTTTGGAATGGATGTTCAAAACTACCGTTAATTCCTGAAAAGCACCTTTAAAGACTGGAATAATACCGATGGATAAAACCACTAAAAATATCACATTAACAATAATATATTTAGGTCAGGATATAATCACCTTGACCCCAAAAAATCAATTTCTAACCCCTAAGATGGAGAACAGTTTTGGTGATGAAAGCAAGTAGTTTATTATTTATAATAGCAATTTTTAATTTTGTAGCATTGGAGACTGTTTCAACGCAGTCTCCAATCACTTTTCATACCCAACTCAGTGTAGACAATTACTTAAAAGATAGAGAAGTCCGAAAAATAGATCGCGACGAATCAGGCATATTCTGGCTAATGGAGACTTCGGTTATTCAGAAATATGATGGCCGATATGTAACCGAGAATATTGTTCACTCTATTATCAATCCCAAGTATTTCACATGCCTTTCTAATAATAAAATCCTCATTATTTCTCAGGAATCGGAGGCTTTCTTTCTTGATAAAGAAAAGAAATCAATTGATCAGATTCCACTTAATAATCCCGATTGTGAGGATTGCAAATTAAAAGATATCAATCTGATCAATGAGGAGATGATTCTTTATTATGAAAAGGATGGCTTACTAGCCGCATATAAATCTAGTTCCGAAGACTTATATGCTACATATGAATTACTGGATACCATCGAATTATCAAGGCCTAAGTTCTTTAAGAATATTTTCAAGGTGGGAAGTGATTATCTCATCTTCACAAATGATGAAAAACTATATCGCTATTCTGATTCTTCAGAACTAGAATTAACGCTTCCATCTAATTTCAGAGAGCATAATGCCCATGTTAGTTCAGAATATATCAATCCAGACGACTTTTATTTTTCAATGCCTCGAAGAAATGGGACTTACAGATTCCATAATAAGAACCTAGAAACCATCAAAGAAAATGCTAAACTAGTCTTTGCAAAAAAAGATAAAAAAGGAAGGGTTTTACTTGCACTTTCAAGATCCTACCTGCATAGCGAAGATATCTATATTAAAGATGAAGATAGTCTAACTCGATGGCAGGCGTTAGCGGATATAAATGAAACTTTTATAGACGGATATGTAGAAGATATCCATGATAAAATTCTACTCGGATCCCACACTGGTTTGTTTTATGTTAAAATGCAAACTCAAGGAATTACTCCTTATCACCAGTCTGGTTCTCTTAATAATGGTTTTGGAAATGTGATTCTTTCATTTGCTGAATTGCCGAATGGCGATGCATGGTATGTAAAAGAAAACAAAGGAATTTTCAAATACAATGCTCCAGAGCCACCTGATTGGTTGCCATTAAGTGATAACTTAGAGAATAATCTGAATTGCTATTATGATGCAGTAGATAGTAATATATGGGTAAGTGGCTACACGGATTCAAGAACTGGAATATTAACTTCTTATAATCCTCAAACAAAGGAAGTAGATCGCCATGATTTTGACCTACCAGTCATGTATTTCAAACGTCTCAATAAGGAGGAGTTAATACTTAGCTCAAGTGTAAATTCTAAATCAACTCTTCTTCGATATAACCCCACTGAACATGAAATTACAGACACCTTACTTCTATTAGAAGATGAAAGATCTAGAAGGTTTGAATTTCACAATGAGTCAGGACTTCTGATTGCTACAAGTAAGCGACTAATCCTTTACCATCTTCAAGACAGAACCATTCAGACTATTATTCCAGAGACGATCATCCAATCTATCGTGAAAATCTCTCAAGGTTATGCTGCATGTACGTTAGGAAAAGGAATCATTTTCTTAAATAACGACCTAGAAATAGTAAAAATAGTTGATGAGAATAACGGATTAACGAATAATCAGATATATTCCGTGATAGAGGACAAACTCGGTAGAATATGGGCTGGAACTGGAAATGGATTAAATATCTTGGATAAGGATTATAAGTATATGAGGAGTTTCAGAGAAACTGACGGTCTTTCTTCTTACGAGTTAAACACTAATGCGGTTATTAACTTAAAAAATGATCATTTACTATTTGGGACGATTAATGGTGTTACCGAAATTAATCCAGATCTCGCGATGACCGCTTCAGAAAGTGCAGTACTTTCCATTCCTTCTGTGGTATATGAAAAAGACGGAGAACGCATTAGCCAAAATTTAACGGGCGGGGAGATCAATTTATCATCAGGTGTTAATCATATCACTTTTGACATACACCAGAATAATTTCTATAAATCAAGTAATATTGATAATCCAATTTCACCTAGAATTCAAAGTTTTCCTGAGAATCTCAAGTACGATTTAGTTGATAACAAGATCATTATTCCTTCACTAGAATATAGCAATGTCAAGCTAAATATCTATCCAGCAAACCCTTTAAAATCGAGAGATAAGATAGAAATCTCCATGATCAAGAAACGAGAATATCAGTCTTTAATCATGTTTCTTCTCATTGTGGCACTGATCGGATTACTTAGCTATTTTATTACCAGAAAAATCATAAGTATAAATAAGAAAAGAGACAATACTCGTAGAAAAAATGAAGTCAGAATGGCTGAACTTGAACTACAGGCTTTGCGTTCCCAAATGAATCCACATTTCATTTTTAATTCACTAGGAGCTATTTTGTTGTATCTCCAAACGAATGAAAAAAAGAAGGCTGAAAAATATCTCACAAAGTTTGCGAAATTAATGAGGATGTTTTTAGAGTCGTCTAAGTCAAAGTTTATCTCTTTCGATGAGGAACAACAATTGCTTGCATTGTATCTTGAGTTAGAAGAATTAAGGTTCGAAGATAAATTCAAGTACGAATTCGACATCGATCCTAGAGTCGATAAAACGAATCTGACATTGCCTTCCATGCTTCTTCAGCCATTTGTGGAGAATTCCATAAATCATGGATTGTATCATAAGAAAGGAACCGATGGTAAATTAATTATTCAAGCAATTCCTGACGGTGATACCATTAAGGTTATTATTTTTGACAATGGTGTAGGGCGAGAGAAAGCGAAGGAAATAAGAGCTAATTCCTTAAAAAAACATCGATCAAGAGCAACAGAAATTATCCAAGAACGAATTCAAGTTTTAAAAAAGGAAAAAAACATCGATATTGATATTGAATATATTGACTTAATGGATGATGATGGCAATTCATTAGGAACTAAAGTCATTATCACTTTACCAAAAATTCTAAAGACTTATGATTAATGCAGTAATTATCGATGATGAACGGAAAGCAGCTGAAGTACTTGACATAAAAGTTAGAGAATTAAATCAAGGCATTCATGTCCTTACTAAAATCCAAGATCCGGATGAAGCGATTAAATTTTTAAATTCGAATCAAGTTGACTTGGTTTTTCTAGATATTGAAATGCCTGTAAAATCTGGATTTGACGTTTTGAAAGCATCTAAGAATCTTGATTTTGAAATCATTTTTGTAACTGGATATCAGAATTATGCGATTCAGGCGATTCAATTTAGTGCTATCGGTTATGTGATGAAACCAGTAGATGATGATGACTTAAGTTTTGCTATCCAACAGGCGAAATTGAAGATATCAGAAAAGAAATCAAAGGAACGAAATGTTCATTTGCTGAATAATCTAATGGCCACTAATAACAATAAGAAAATAGGGATACCGACCATGTACGGTATTGAATTCATTCGACTTCAGGATATTATCAGATGTGAAGGGCTGCAGAAATGCACAAAGGTCGTGAATGGTGATGGTAAGAATATTATTAGCTCTTATAACATCGGTGAGTTTCATAAATTATTAGAACCTTATGGTTTTTTCGCCGTTCATAAATCCCACTTGATAAATATGGCTAAAATTCAAAAGTATCTGAAGGAAGGTACTATTCACATGGATGACAATTCAGTAGTCCCTATCGCGAGGAGGAGAAAACAGCTTTTCTTAGATCAGCTTGCAAAAGTATAACATTCCGTTCATTCCTATTTTTTCACCGATCGTCAAATGTCGTGCAATTGCTAGATAAGTCTTTGTTATCTTTAGAAGATGACTGTGAATTCAATAAAAATAATAAATTTTGAAGAAGACTTGACTTCGGCTGATATTATTATATTTAATGAAAAGCAAGAAGGTTACATGGCTCGAATTCACCACATCGACGTCTTGTTAAAACAATTAGAAAATGGTAAGCAGATCAATAGTAGTGCTAACTACCTCTATTTACCTAGTTCTCTTGTAGTGGATGAAATTAATGAAGAGAACATGTTCGAGATGGTGAATAACCTCCTTGATGAAGGCGACTTTTTTAATGTTTTCAAAAGAATATAAATTCTTGAAGGGTATCCAAACTAGCTTTTCATTTTAATTGATAATTCCAAAGTTCTGATTTTAGTAACTTCGTATAAGCAATGATTTTCACATTGCATGACGTATTACGTTATTAATCTTAGTGCTTCTCTTCGACTCAAGTTACTTAGATCATGTCTTTCACAAAACTGAAGGACATATGCTGGATTAGTTCTAGAATATTCTCTTAATATCCATCCGATGGCTTTATTGAGAAAAAACTCCTTTGTTCCATTTGCTTTAAGAATCGTAAACTCCATGAGGTCTTCATCGAGATCAGACTTATATTTCAGTTGATGTAGAATAGCTGTTCTTCTTAACCAAAGGTCTTCGGACTCAGCCCATTTTGTAACCCACTTCCTCCGATCATCCACATCCTTATATAGTGTCTTCCCAATCGGATGCACTGCCAAGCTATCCACTGTATCCCACCAAGAATGAGTCGTTACTAAAGATTCAAAAAAGGGAATGTCTTCCAATTCAAATTTCTTAGAATGCTTATTCATCATATCTAGCGCAGCATAATGTAGTTCTCGAAATTTAGAATTCCAGCAGTGCCTTGTAAAAGAAAGAAGTTCTTCTCTTGACCACTTATAACCCTGAAAAATTTTGGCAAGAATCACTTTGCGCTCTGGAGATGTGATGCCAAGGTAAACGAATCGCCCTTTCATGTAATCCGTCATTTTTTGGATTTTCGCTGGATTAGACTCTTCAATAAAAAGATTTTCTATCGCTTTAAACGCATCTTCTTTCATTAGGAAATGATATTTTTACTGGTCAATGCCTAAAGGTAGTTTAAAATAAAATCAAACTATTGATACTTGAGTATTCTGATTGATTTCTAAATTGAACATTTCAACGAAATAAGAATTATAAAGGTAAGTTGCATTTAGGTTATTGCAACGTTAAGTGATCTGTAAAAAAAACAAAATGACTTTAGAATTATTTATAAGATATTTTCATTTTATCTCTATAATTACGGTGGCTGGTGCATTGGTCTCTGAGCACATGTTGCTTGAGAAATCACTCCCAAGAAAGACCATTAAGAAATTGGCAATGATAGATGCGATTTATGGAATTGCAGCTATACTCATTGTCATTACAGGATTAACCATGTGGTTCGGTGTAGGTAAAGGCGCTGACTTTTACAATACGAATCCGGTGATGCATACCAAGTTTACATTATTCATAGTTATAGGTATCCTTTCTATTTTTCCGACCGTATTTTTCATGAAAAATAGAAAAGGAGATCAAGATGAGTTGGTCGAGATTCCTAAGAAAATATTTATGTATTTACGAATCGAAATAGCGTTACTTTTTATTATTCCACTACTTGCTGTTTTAATGGCAAGAGGAATTTCCTTTTAAATGATGAACATCCCACTAGCGGAACGTATGCGTCCGAAAAAATTAGAAGATTACATTGGCCAAGAACACTTAGTTGGGCCTGACGGTGTATTGAAAAAATCAGTTGATTCTGGTCGAATGCCATCCCTCATTTTATGGGGACCTCCTGGAACAGGAAAGACGACTTTGGCTCAGATCATTGCGACTTCTCTTAATCGCCCATTCCATGTTTTGAGTGCCATCAATTCAGGAGTAAAAGATATTCGCGAAACCATCGATAAAGCTCGGAAGCAGAATTTCTTCGGAAGTCCTAACCCCATTTTGTTTATTGATGAGATCCATCGATTTTCTAAATCCCAACAAGATTCTTTACTGAATGCTGTGGAAAAGGGAATTGTCACATTGATCGGAGCGACAACAGAAAATCCATCTTTTGAAGTCATTCCAGCATTACTTAGTCGAGGTCAAGTCTATATTCTGGAGCAATTGACTAAGGAAAACCTAATGGCTATTGCTGACCAAGCGATCGAGAAAGATGAGTACCTTAAGACTAGAAACATTACAATCAGTTCCTATAAAGCATTAATTAGAATTTCAGGTGGAGATGCTCGGAAATTATTAAATGCATTAGAAATTAGTATTGATCAATTTTCGAAAGACGAAGAGGTTGTTATTACAGATGAGATAGTAAATGGAGCAATCCAGAACAATTTAAGTAGATACGATAAAAGTGGTGAGCAACATTACGACATTATATCTGCTTTTATAAAATCGATTAGAGGAAGTGATCCCAATGCAACAACATATTATCTCGCGAGGATGCTCGAAGGTGGTGAAGACATCAAATTTATCTGCCGAAGAATGATGATTGCCGCAAGTGAGGATATAGGGCTAGCGAATCCGAATGCATTACTCCTTGCTACTTCTTGCTTTCAAGCCGTTCAGGCTATTGGGTTGCCTGAATCGAGAATACTAATGAGCCAGACCGCAGTATATTTAGCTACTTCCCCAAAAAGTAATTCTACTTATGAGGCTATTGCTAAAGCACAAGCTGAAGTTAGAGAAACTGGTGATTTACCTGTTCCGTTGGGAATAAGAAATGCACCGACAAAACTTATGAAATCTATAGGTTATGGAGCTGATTATAAGTATGCACATGGTTATGAAAACAATTTCACCATCATGAATTTTCTTCCTGAGGGATTAACAGAACAAAATTTTTATAAACCGGGTAATAACCCACAAGAAAATAGGATTGCAGAGCGTCTGAAGAGTTTATGGAAAGATAAATATGACTTCTAGTTCAACAACCGAGCAAATTTCTCGTTTATCTTATTAAATTAGCAGTCTATAACGGTGAAATGATTTAAAAACTCATGATAAACTGGTTTTCAATTGCTTGTTTTTAAAGGGAAAATTAAGATAAAATAATTTAGTTTCTTTACTAATTTCCAAACAATAAGATATTGATTATCAGATCATAAGAAAGTAAAATTTAAGTTTTAAGCCATTTCAATATATAAACAATATGTCAGAGATACTATCAGAAGATTTAAAGATGATTACGGAAAGTGCCCGTGAGTTTGCAGAGCAACATATAAGGCCTTACGTAATGGAATGGGATGAGGCACAATTTTTCCCAAAGGAGATGATGAAGGAAGCGGGTGCTATTGGATTTTTAGGCGTATTTGTCCCTGAAAAATATGGTGGAGCTGGCCTAGGTTACCACGAGTATGTGAATATCATTGTTGAAGTTGCTAAGGTTTGTGGTTCGATGGGTCTATCTGTTGCAGCACATAATTCTTTATGTACAGGACATATCTTAGGTTATGCAAGTGAAGACTTAAAACAAAAATACCTTCCTAAATTAGCTTCGGGAGAATGGATCGGTGCGTGGGGGTTGACAGAAGCCAATACAGGTTCTGATGCTATGAGAATGCAGACCGTTGCAAAAAAAGAGGGTGAATATTATATCCTCAATGGGGCAAAAAACTGGATTACCCACGGAATATCTGGTGACGTCGCTGTGGTCCTTGTGAGAACAGGAGATTTATTAGATAGTAATGGTATTACTGCATTCATAGTAGAAAGAGGGACTGAAGGTTTCAAAGCAGGAAAGAAGGAGAATAAATTAGGAATGCGAGCTTCGGAAACAGCCGAGATGATTTTTGATAATTGTAAAATTCATGAATCACAAGTTATAGGTGAAGTCGGACAAGGTTTCAAGCAAGCTATGGGTGTACTTGATGGTGGACGAATTAGTATTGCTGCACTTTCACTTGGAATTGCAAAAGGTGCTTATGAAGCTGCAGTTGCGTATAGTAAAGAAAGAGAACAATTTGGAAAGCCTATTTCAAGGTTTCAAGCAATTGCATTTAAGTTAGCAGACATGGCAACTAAAATTCAAGCTGCTGAACTCTTAATCAGACAAGCTTCAGATCTTAAAAATGCTAAACAGAAAGTGACTAAAATTTCGGCGATGGCTAAGTATTATGCCTCTGAAATTTGTGTTGAAATCGCAACTGATGCTGTTCAGATATTTGGTGGATACGGTTATACTAAGGATTTTCCAGTTGAGAAATTCTACCGTGACTCTAAGTTGTGTACGATCGGTGAAGGGACGAGTGAAATTCAGAAATTGGTGATTAGTAGAGAGATCTTAAAGTAAACTATTTCGACCGAATGGATTCGAAACGCTACTGTTTATCCTAGGAAATGTGGGTGGCTTAATTACCTCTAACTGTAACTATTTAAACAAGATATTGAGTGCGGGTTAAAAGTGATGGGGCTTTCCTGGAATTCATCCATCCAAAATCCAGCGCTTTACTCCTTCTCGCGATTCCTAGCTAAAATCGCATCAGATTATGCAATTATTCTTTTTAAATCTTTTGCTGTCAGAAGTAAATAGGACCGACGTTGCATGTAGACTAAACATAAAGTGGTTAATCTTGAGGCGCAGCGCAACGGCTTTGTTATTGATACATACAGATTGGGAATATGATGATCCAAGGCAAATGTATTTTTCTACTTCACCATAGCCAACAGTGCCGGTGCGATGCACCTTGTTCACTTCATTATAAGCAGGATTACTAACAAGGACGGTCCTACAGACCTGTGGAATTCGAACTTTGCTTACTGTAGAAACTGCTGGTAAACGAATAGTTTAAAACACTTTCGAGCATTTACCTAACTAATAAAATCCAGCGCTTTACTCCTTCACGATATTCCTAACTTAGGAAGAATTGGATTTTACATTTTCAAATAAAAATCCTTCGTGAGCGCTATATACTCGTCACTATACTGATCTTGCGTTGTCCTGATGGACAAATTTGATTTCACTAAGGTGGAAGATTTCTTCTTAAAGTTTAGCAATAATCTGGCAATCGGCTTCTCAGGGAACGAATTGACTTCCGTTATCTGACTGCAATAAAAACGATATTGCTCCGCTAGTTCCACAAATCTAAGTCCTTCTAAGTGTGGAAGCACAACTGCAAAATCACCATCTTTAGAAAGTAAATCATAAGCAGCTCTTAGCAAATCATTATGGGACAACTTCGTCGTATGCCTCACATCTGTTTTTTCTTGCGTTGCTGACAAGGTTCCTCCACTGAAAAATGGAGGATTAGAAACGATTAAGTCAAACTCTTCGTCACAATTATTGGAGTAATCTTGAACAGAAGCATGAACTGCCTCTAGATGATCCTTCCATTCACAAAGACTCATGTTTTCTTTAGCTTCCACATAAGAATCATCATCGATTTCTACTCCGACGATGTGCTCAGCATCTGATCTCTGAGCAAGCATCATTGCTATAACTCCTGAGCCCGTACCTACATCTAGAATCTTCTTTTTTCCGGCAACATCTACCCAAGCACCTAGCAATACGCCATCGGTATTAATCTTCATAGCACATTGCTCCTGAGAAACTTCGAACTGCTTAAATCTGAAATGCGTTTCAGACATTATTTATCTACAATTTTTACATCATCAATGATAAAACTAGTCGTTCCATTTGTCGCATTTCCTTCATATTTGAAACCGATATAAGCTTCTCCAGTTATTGCTGATAAATCAACTTCTCCAGAATCAACCCACGCATAGTTTGCTGCTCCTGAACCAGCAATTTTTAATTCAAGACTATTCCATTCTGCACCATTCACATCTGATCCATCGAAATTAGTTGAATACCAAACCGTTAAGCCATTATGAACATGGAATGCAATTGCAGTCCGTAACTCTAGCTTCATAGGCGCATCAAACTTGATCTTAGGAGTGATTAACCATGCTTCCATTTCTGGATTAGAGTCATTGTATGCAGTTGCTTGCGCATATACATTACCATCGAATTCCTTAGCTCTCCATTTACGATCTCCTTTCACCGCAACATTTAACCATTCTTCAATACTGATATCTTGGTTATCTACTTGTTTTTCAAAATCCTCTACCACTTCATCAACTGGATCTCCAGTATTCATATTCGTCGTATCGATAGGTTCTTCACCATCACATCTCGATCCTTCCATATTGATATCTGAGAAGTCTCGAAGCAATAATTGGTAGTCATCTCTGAATACACTTAATATACCCTGAATACTCCCTTTTCCATTTGGCGATACACTACTTGCAAACGAAGCAAAACCACTCGTCCTAACAAGAATTTGATTTTCACTACAATCTTCAACATCGAGGTTCACAGAAAACTGATTAACTGCATCAGCTAATGTCTTATTTGTCGATCCTAGTGTAAATTGAACATTATCATATTTCACAAACGTATTCACCATAGAACGTTGAGTTCCAGGAATTGTAACAACATTTGCAGGAACATCTTCTGTAGTTGTGGAATTGAATACATATTCAGGAATAAGTGGTTCCGGAATAGCAATCGAACTTAAATCTCCAGCTTCTCCTTGAACTGCACTCAATTGTGGTAATCCGTTATAATCACTTATATACAAACCTTGACATTTAACAGTTACTGTTCTCCCCAGTGGAAATTCATTGAACAAACCGATGGCATCTAATCTTACTTGAATTCCGCCAGTCTCATCTTGGAGTACTAATTGCTTGTAAAAATTACCAGATTCGTCATTGGCAACAACTTGGCCTTCGAAAGTTAGCTCATCTGTAATCTCTGTAAACGATTCAGGAACCCATTGATCAAGTAGATCACTAATCATAGCATTTGATTCAACAACTTCAGGAACAAATCCTGGTGGCTCATCAAACATGTGGTCCACACACGATGCTAAAAATACAATTGCTAATAAATAAATTACTTTTTTCATATTATAGTCTAAAACTTAATCCAATAAAATAGTTCGCACCGTAAGCATAAAAATACCTTGATGGGAATCTGTTTACATCTTTATTTTCAAAATCAAATCTGTTCTGCTCATAACCACCAATTCTAAAATTCTGGTTATTCAATACATTATTAACGCCTATTGTTAGGTAAATAAACTTCTGACCTATTCTCCATGACTTACCACCGAAAATATCTACCGTATAATTAGATGGTAATTGCTCTTGGAATAAAATACTTTCCCAAAGCACTTCATTATCTGTTTTAACCAAGTCCGCAACAGCATCTTCTGTCCTTCTTGTTGGATTAAAATCCAAAAAGATCTTATCGAAATAATTAAAGTTGACATTAACAAACCAATACTTCGATGAGTTGTATTTTAATCCCACGGTATACGCTTGTTGCGGCGTATTAGGCACGTAAAAATCCTTTTGATAGATGGTCTGATCTTCTTCTAGCAGTTCCGCATTATTATCTTGTGAGATCGTCGCCGATGGTCTACTAGTGTAGATATAATCTCCTAAAGAAGCGGCTGCAACAACTGACAGAGTCGTAGATAATTTAAGATCTCCAGCAATCTCTACTCCCATGTGCTGCTGATCGATATCTGTCAATATAAAATTCACAAATCCATTAAGTTCATCATGGTAGAAACTGTATACTTCCGTCTGATCTTTAATGGTCGTATAATATCCACTCACTTTTGCTTTAAATAATGGTGAATTATGATTATACGTTAATTCAGTAGATAATACCTTAGAGCTCTGTAAGTTAGGAACTACATCATGTCTCGTCCTTGGAGAGATAAAAGCAAACCTCGTATATGGTGCCTTCGTTTGGTAATTCCCCATCAAGTTCACATAATTCCTTCCATCTATTTTATAACTTATTCCTGCTTTCGCACCATAATTGGTAAATGCCAATGTCTCTGATTTCCCATAAGAATTATCTGGAAACTTACCATTTCTCATAAATCCTTCCCTATAAAATTGAGTATACGAAACTTCTCCTCCTATAAAGGCATCAATATTATTTGTCTTTAGCAAAGCTTGACTCCAGAATGATGCTTGTTGTGTCGTGTTGTTATAATCAAAACCGTAGGTATCACCAACTCCGATTACTCTATTAGGACTATTTAAGTCATTTTGTAATTCATCAGAATTCGGTGCGAAATCTCTTTCTGCAAATTTATCAATGTCAATGTAGTAGTCAGCACCCAAAAGATCTTGTGCGGTCTGGAAATTATGATTTACCTCCTGAAGTGCAGTCAATCCACCATTCAAGGTAATATTATCTGTTGCATTGTACTTATAATTAGAATTAAATGTCAATTTCTGAGCATCAAACCGTTGCTCACCCATTAAATATTTAGCTCTATGTCCAGACGCGACAACATTTCCATCATTATCAATAAAATCTTCTGTTGTATTCTTATTAATAAAGTAAAGGTGATCCCAGTCGATCTGTCTATTTTCCTCTATGGACAACTGATCCGTTATGTAAGCTGCAATTTCTGGACTGTCCTTATAGAATGAAGGCAGATTTCTGTAATAATCTGGTCGAGGATCAGCAACATTATACCAGTCTAACCTTGAAGAACCAAAATAACCAGTTTGGAAAGCTACAGTAGTGGCCAATGTAAATTTCTTGTTTAACTCTAAGTCATGTCTTAACATGAAAATTGGCTGAAAAGAATTATAAGTTCTAGAATTTCTTTTTTCTCCATTCTGATATCCCCAGTATGAATTATAATAATTCGAACCTGCAATATCATACAACTCTTGAGTAGAAGCTCCGCCTCTACCTCTTTGTGTTGGCGCACCAAGTGCAACTATATTAATCTTATTCTTCTTATCTAAGAAGTAATCGAAACTTAAGAAATAAGACCAAGCATCATAGAATGTAGCATCTACAAAACCTTCATTTCCCCACCTTCTAGAAGCAGACGCACTGAATGCATATTTATTATCTTTAACTCCTGATGAATAAGTAAACATTGCCCGTTTCGTATAAGATCTATTAGAAATCGCAAACGAAGGTCGAATTTGAACTCTTTGGTAACTTGCTCTTAGATCCACATCCTGCGCTCCACCGATACCTCCGAATGAGTATTCGATGTCTCCTAATCCATATTTAGTCTGTCTATTTCTTAACACATCATTTAATCCTCCCCAGTAACTCCAGTTCACTCTACCATCATCTAAGTCATTAACTGGCATACCATTAAGCATCATTCTCGTATCTCCATTTCCATATCCACGAGCACTAAACCTTGCTACATTAAACTGAAAAGTTGTATTATTTACGAACACATCATTAGATGCTTGCAATAAACTAGAGACGTTCTGTGAAGAGCCTCCTTCATTCACTTCATCATCAGAAAGCGACACCACTTGAAAGTCAGTTTCTTCGATACTTCCTACGACTGGAAGTAATTCGATTTCCATTTCTAGATCAGTTGCATCAACTATAATGGTCTTACTTTGAAAATAAGAAGAGGTAAATGTTAAAGTCTTTTTGCCTTTTGTTACAAATTCAATGAGAAACTTCCCATAGACATCTGTTTCAGCAAGCAAGCTTTCTTCTGCATCGTAAATTTCAATTCCTACAAGAGGTTGATTTACATTATCTAAGACTTTTCCTCCGACAGAAAACTGACCATTAAGAATAGTCAAATGTGAAAGAAAAGCTAAAATTATTATTGTTGGAATTCTCAGCATCAGTTAAGCATTGTATTAAATGTGGCGCAAAATTAACAATACTATATTAACAACATATTAAAAAAAATGTAATTTTTGTAATTTTTAGGTAAATTGACTTATAAGTTGAGCTAATTTATCCTAAGTTGCGGTCCTTTTCAGTGTAATTTGAATTAACAAGAATGAAATATTTAATACTGTCCCTTTTTCTTATAACTGCCGTCTCTTCGAATGCTCAAGAGAAAAAGTATAAAATATCCAGCATTGGTTTTTATAATTTGGAGAACTTATTCGACATTAATGATGACGATGAGGTAAGTGATACAGAATTTACTCCAGAAGGATCTAAAAACTGGACGAAAGAGAAATATAATGAGAAATTAGGCAATTTATCTTCTGTGATTGCAACACTTGGAACAGATCAAAACAAGGATGGTGTTGCTATTTTAGGTGTTTCTGAAGTTGAAAACCGAGGTGTTTTAGAGGATTTAGTAAAACAAAGGGCCATTAAAAAACGCAATTATCAGATCATTCATGAAGATTCTCCTGACAGACGAGGTATCGATGTAGCACTATTATATCAGGAAGAATTTTTCACTCCTATTGCTCATAAGTATCACCCATTAATGATCTATAGAGATGATAAAAGAGTCTATACAAGAGATGTCTTATACGTTAGTGGAATGTTAGATGGCGAAAAAATACATGTATTAGTAAATCATTGGCCGTCAAGAAGTGGTGGCGAGAAAAGATCGAGACCATTGCGAAATGCTGCGGCAAAATTGAACAAAATGATCACCGATTCCATAAAAGTCGAAGAACCTATGGCGAAGATTTTCATCATGGGTGACTTAAACGATGATCCGACAAGTCCAAGCCTTAAGAATGTATTGCAAGCTCGACAAAGTGCAACAAAAACGCCAGATGGAGGATTTTTTAATCCAATGTGGGCATATTATAAGAAAGGAATCGGATCGAATGCCTATAGAGATGCTTGGTCACTTTTTGACCAGATTGTTGTTAGTCAGGCTTTGCTACCTAAGACCCAAGAGGGATTCTTTTATTACAAAGCAGTCATCCATAATCCTAATAGTTTAGTCCAGCCGTTTGGACAATACAAAGGATATCCATTTAGGACATTTGCAGGTGACACGTATATTTCTGGTTATTCAGATCACTTTCCAGTTTACGTATTGTTGTTAAAAGAAATCAATTGATCGGTGGGTCTCCATTAACACTTAGCGACGAGCACCGTTATGCGCTGGATCGCATGGAACACTCTTCAGAACATTTATTCATCACTGGGCGTGCAGGGACAGGTAAGTCTACCCTACTCCAATTATTCGCTAAAACAACTAAGAAAAAATTAGTCGTACTAGCTCCTACTGGAATCGCTGCCCTTAATGTTAATGGTCAAACCATTCATTCTTTCTTTGGATTTCCACCGAAACTGTTGATGAAGCACGATATCGGACGACGTAAGAATTATCGCATGTTTCTGAACATCGACATCATCATTATAGATGAAATTTCGATGGTCAGAGTGGATATGATGGATAATATAGACTGGTTTCTGAGGGTAAATCGCGGTAAAAATATTCCATTCGGTGGTGTTCAGATGATCTTCTTCGGGGATTTATTTCAGTTGCCTCCAGTAATAGGGAATAAGGTGGAAGGTCAATATTTGATGGAGAATTACGAGTCACCTTACTTTTTCTCTGCTCACGTCTGGCAGGAAGAAACTGATTTCGAGATGATCGAATTAAGCAACGTATACCGACAAGATGAACGTCATTTTATTAATATCCTCGATAATATTCGGACCAATGATATAGACGAATACACTTTAATGGATCTCAATGAACGCTATGTAGAAGAAATCGAAGAGTCGGAATTTGTCATCACTTTATCCAGTCGAAATTCAATCGTCAATGAAATCAATCGTCGCCATATCTCACAATTGAATAATGAAGAATTTACCTACCTAGCAAAGGTCACAGGTAACTTTCCTCCTACTGCATTTCCAGCTGAATTAGCATTGAAATTAAAAATCGGATCTCAAGTCATGTTTGTGAAGAACGATCCAGAAAAACAATTTGTCAATGGAACAATAGGCAAAGTAGTAGATCTAGCGCATGAAGAAATCCATGTGGAGATTCTCAATAGAGATGGTTCTTCTGCAACCATAAAAGTCCCGAAACTACTTTGGGAGATTCAAAAATACAAGAACAAGGAAGAAAAAATTTCGACAGAAATCATTGGTACTTTTGAGCAATTTCCGCTGCGATTAGCATGGGCGATTACCATTCACAAAAGTCAAGGAAAAACTTTTGACAATGTAATTATCGATGTTGGAACAGGCTCTTTCGAATATGGACAGACTTATGTAGCCCTTTCCAGATGCCGATCATTAGAAGGCATCCAACTAAAAAGACAGATCAGACCAAGAGATATCTTTGTGGATGAAAAGATTGTAGATTTTTATCAGCAGAAGATGAGGTAAGCCTTATCCCTTCATCTTTATAGCCCTTCATTTGAATATATATTTAGTATAATAGGAGCATACTCTTACTAGAGAGCACGTCCATAAATTTCATCTTTTTATTTGTCAATATTGTCTCTAGAAACCAATACAGCATACTATTCTTGGACTACATTCATTATATTCTAAAAAAAACTAAAGAAAATATATAGCAATTTCATTTGAAAGCCTTATTATTAATTTTAAACAAGAACGAAAGATTATGGCTGATTTACAACAACGAATCCAAGAATGGTTGAGTCCAACCTTTGACCAAAACACACAAGAAACTTTACAGAAAATGATCGATGCTAAGGCAAGCGATTTAGAAGAGAGTTTCTATAAGGATCTTGAATTCGGAACAGGTGGAATGAGAGGAATCATGGGAGTAGGCACCAATCGGATCAATAAATATACGCTGGGCAAAAGCACACAAGGCTTAAGTGACTATTTGCTAAAACAATTTTCTAATGAACAAGTGAAAGTAGTCATTGCGTATGATTGCCGAAACAACAGTGACACTCTTGCGAGAACTGTAGCAGAAGTTTTTTCTGCTAATGGTATTAAAGTGTATTTGTTTTCTAGTTTGAGAACAACACCAGAATTATCATATGCTGTGAAATTTTTAGATTGTCACGCAGGTATAGTTTTAACCGCGTCACATAATCCACCAGAATATAATGGTTACAAGGTGTATTGGCAAGATGGTGGTCAGTTGGTTCCACCTCAGGATGGAGAAATCATTGCAACCATTGATGCATTAAAATATAGTGATATCAAATTCGATGCAAATGAAGATTTGATAGAATTAATCGATAAAAGTGTAGATGGTCCTTTCGTAGACGCTAGTGTAAAAAATGGGAGTTTTAACACAAGTCAAGATGCCAAAGATGACTTAACCATTGTGTTTACATCATTACATGGAACTTCAATAAAATCCATTCCCCAGACTTTAGAACAAGCAGGTTATAAAAATGTACACATCGTTAAAGAACAAGCGGAACCAGACGGAAATTTCCCAACTGTAAAGTCACCTAATCCAGAGGAAAAAGCAGCTTTAAAAATGGCAACTGAATTAGCCATTAAAGTTGGTGCTGATATTCTCATCGGAACGGATCCAGATTCGGATCGACTAGGAATTGCAGTAAGAGATCAAAACAATGAGATGGTGCTGCTTAATGGAAATCAGACGATGATCGTTATGGTCAATTTTTTACTTGAGCAATACAAGAAAAAAGGTTTCAAAGGAAATGAGTTCATAGCTTCTACAATTGTTTCCACGCCGATGTTGCGGGTGATGGCTGATGCTTATGGTGTTGCCTATAAAGAAGTACTAACCGGATTCAAATGGATCGCCAAATTAATACAAGACAATCCAGACCTAACCTTCATCGGAGGAGGTGAAGAAAGTTATGGTTTTATGGTTGGTGACTTCGTAAGAGATAAAGATGCTGTAACAAGTACGTTGCTTGCCTGTGAAATTGCAGCACAAGCGAAGGCAAAAGGCAGTTCATTTTTCCAGCATCTACAGGAAATGTACGAACAGTATGGATATTTCAAAGAACACCTTATCTCACTAGTAAAAAAAGGTATTTCAGGTGCTGAAGAAATCAAGCAAATTCTAAAAAATCTACGAGAAAATCCATTGAAAATGATAAATGGATCGCCAGTTGTACTCGTGGAAGATTATCAAACAAGCAAGTCGCATAATCTACAAGATAACACGACTTCTAACATTGACCTACCTAAATCTAATGTGCTCATTTATTACACAGAAGATGGAAGTAAGGTTGCTGCAAGACCTAGTGGAACAGAACCTAAGATTAAGTTTTACATTAGTGTTCAGCAAGCAGTAGAAGAGAATGATAACCTTGCAGATGTCGAAAAAGCACTTGATGATCGAATAGAAAGCATCAAATCTGAACTTCAATTTGAATAGGTTCGGATCATTGATTATATTTAAGAACATTTATTAGGCATATAGAGCTTTAAGTGGTATAAATAGAAAATTTGGAAAAATTATGTCAAGAGGAAAGCAACAAAGAAAAAAAATAAGAGATCAAAAAAGCCAGAGAAAGTTTTTCACGGTTTCTATCATTGTAACATTAGTGATAATTTTTCTCCTTTATCTTATGTATAGAGCTTCACTATAGTTATGAAATTAAACCTGGATATTAAATCTCCGAGCAGCACTGCTTGGATTACTGCTGTTATGGAAAATTTTGATGACTTTTTGCAAGATCATCTGGATTGTGAGCGGAAGGCATCCTCGATGGCAATGAGTTTTATAGCCAAGTATCCCGATCGTAAAGAAATTATCCCTGAGTTAATTGAAACGGGTATAGAAGAGTTAGAACACTTTCAGCAAGTCTATCAGTTAATGGTCAAGAGAGATATTCCGTTGCCATCAAGTATGGGAGAAGATCCATATGTAAAAGGGCTAATTAAGAAATGTCATTCAGGTCGAGAAGAGCGATTTTTAGATCGGTTACTTGTAGCATCTATCGTAGAAACGAGAGGTGCGGAACGATTTAAGATGGTTTCAGATGCTTTAGATGATCCAGAATTAAAGAGGTTTTATAAAATGTTGTGGACTTCTGAAGCGAAACACGGGCATATTTTTGTTAAGATGGCGCTTAATTATTTTCCGGAAGATCAGGTTTACAAGAGATTAGAATGGTGGGTAGATCAAGAACAAGAAGTGATCGATGGATTAGAGATTAGGGCTGCGCTGCATTAGGACTTTAGTTTCGTAAATCTTTAGTCTTAAGTCGGAAATCCAATGTTCTAAGTCTTAAATCTTAAATCGTGGGTCCTTAATTTCTCTAAAGATGCCTTATTCACACCTAAATATTCTGCACTAATTTTATTAAAATAAGTAGGTAATGCCTTATCTAAGTGTACATCAGGATATCCATTATCTCTAAGGAAATGCAATGCTTTCATTAGTTTAAAGGCGTCGAAGAATTGAAAAAAGCGCTTTTTAAATGCTTTAAAATTAGTCGTGTTATTACGAATCTCCGCAACCTTTTCATCGAATTGAATCGTATCAAAATAAGCTTGAAGTGCTTTTGAGAAGGTCAATTTTTCACCCTTCTGAAGTTGATGCAGCCCTTCCACTAATGGTTTCAATAAGTCAAATGATTCCGGATTATAGGTTAAAAATGGATTACCATCCTGCATATCACCAATCGCTTTTCCCGTTCCAAATGGGACACGATCAGAGACCCGATCAGAGGGAAATACCGTCGTTGAATAGATGTTTCCACAGACTCCAATTTTGATAAACTTATGCATAAAGTAGAAATCTTCTCCCGCTTTTCGCGTGTTCATCCCACCCACAGCTGCATAAGTTTTTGCATCCACAGCCATTGCGCTCCCTACGGTCTGAAAAGCAAATGGTAAGTTCAGCAATGCTTGCATTCCAACGAAATACCTCAAGTGCAATTCGTAAAATATGATTGACTCGTTTCCTAAAACGTGTTCATAGTGTATGGAAGCTGCATTTAAAGTAGATCCATCCATGAAATCGGAAATCGCAATAAAGTAGTTTTTAGCAACGGCACAATCCGCATCAAGATTCACGATGATTCCTTTCGGCTTATCCAGTTGATTAAACCTGAAGCAAGCCTCATCCATCAGTACTTTTCTGGCAAGCCCTACTCCACCCTTTTTTGACTTAAAATCTAATTGCTTGATGAAATGAAAGGTCAGTTTTTCCGTTGATAATTCAGCATGCAAGGCGAGACATGTTGAAAAGCAGACTTCATTGATTGCTCTGACTTCTTCAGAATCTTGTTCTTTCCCGTTCACAAAAACAATAATTTCAGTGGCAAATGTAGGCTGGTCGCAATCATATAGGGAGCGAATCGTCTCCGTAATCTGCGTTTCCTTATAAGCTGGGATAACGACGATTAATTTGAGATCTGGGTTTGGTTCCTTATGAATAAGGCTCGATGTTTTATTTTGCTTCTGAAGGTATTGTTTCATGGTGGAAAGATAGGAATCCGCTGGTAATCGGACAAGGTTTGTAATTTTAAAATGGAGACAAACAACGCCGGTGCGCTGCACTTCATATTTCTTCCATTACTTTCTTACAGACAATTTCAGTCCTCTTGACCTTCCTTATTAAATCATTATGCTTTTCCTTAGTCTTAAAACATTTAGACTCGAATCCTATCTCGCTTTAATGGGAAGCTAAGTGTGGTTGTATAATCCCAATTAAGTGTCTAAAGGCCCAACCTTCATTGTAAACACTTTAGCTTCACATCCAATTAGGTGCAGCGCACCGGCACTGTTTGTACAACGCTCTCTCATTAAACAACAAGGTGCAGCGCACCGGCCTTGTAATTTTCAATTTCAATTAATCTTATTATACTATACTTCCTTTGCATATCATTAATTAACTCAACTCAGAGTTTCAATATCACAAATCCATTTCTATAAACATTTTACTACCTTTGGACATCTATCTAATCGCTTTACGAATGCCTAAAACACTTCTCGAAACTCAGTACTTTCCCAGCATCGCATTTTTTGCATTTGCACATGGAAACCAAGGGATCATAATCGATCAGCACGAACATTACCACAAAGGCAGTTACCGTAACAGAACAGAAATCATGAGTGCACAAGGCCGATTAGCTCTAAGTGTCCCACTCAGCAGTGGAAAAAACAACCAACTTCCGATAATTGACGTAGGCATAAATAACGATGAGAACTGGGCATTGAATCACTTGCGATCCATAGAATCTTGCTATGGCAAATCACCATACTTTGAGTTCTACTACCACTATTTCGTAGACATTCTATCCCGAAAACATCAATTCCTATTTAAGTTAAACTTAGAAATTATAGAACTATTTTACAAAATACTTGGTATTGAAAAGAAGATCGTATTAACGAATAAGTTTATTGATGGAGACGAGACAAACATTGACCTAAAAAGAGATTTTATAAGCCCAAAATCTAAATATCAAGACCAACTTTCTCAAGAATTCATTTTTCATCAATATGACCAGGTTTTTATGGAGGAGCAGCCATTTGAACCGAATTTGAGTATATTAGATTTAATTTTTTGCATGGGTCCCGAAGCGCCCTTATATCTAGCTAAGATCAGAAAGAATAAATGAAAGAACATATAGATCAAAAGGCGACAGAGATTAAAAACAATCTCCAAGAAGTATTTCACGGATTGAATGAAATCGTCGCGAAAATCAACAATGATGATCTTGCATTAACTGCAGGTGAAGTTTCCAGAAGTATTCATGAACCATTCATGTTTGTAATCGTAGGTGAAGTGAAAGCCGGAAAAAGTAGTTTCATCAATGCATTGCTCGGATCAGATAAGGAAATTTGTAAAGTTGCACCTTCACCGATGACAGATACGATTCAACAAATTACTTACGGGGAAGATCGCGTAGAAATCATCAATCCCTTTCTGAAAAAGATCTACCAACCTGTTGAAATACTAAAGGATATCAGCATCGTCGATACGCCGGGAACGAATACCATTGTCGATCATCACCAAGAGATTACAGAGCGTTTCATTCCTTCTTCTGACTTAATTGTCTTTGTTTTCGAAGCAAAGAATCCTTACAGACAATCATCGTGGGAGTTTTTCGATTACATCAATACAGACTGGCACAAGAAAGTTATTTTTGTTCTTCAGCAAAAAGACTTGCTACCTATAGAAGACCTAACCATCAATATAAATGGTGTGAAAGCTCAAGCTGAAAAGAAAGGAATTGCTGAACCAAAAGTATTTGCAGTTTCTGCGAAACAAGAATTAGAACATGATACCGAAAATTCTGGATTTATCGAACTGCGTAAGTATCTGGAAGAAAACATAACAGGTGGTCAAACGCCGTTTTTGAAGCTTTTGAGTTCTATAAATTCAGGTCAACAGATCTTAGCTAGAATCAGTGCTGGCATTCAAGATCGGAAGAAACAATATGAATTAGATAAGGAGTTTCGAAAAGAAATTCGAGAAACACTGGATAATCAAGAGGATAAATCAATTAAACAAGTAGATAGTTTAGTAGAGAATTTGCTTAATGCATATGATCGTGTCACACTAACCAAGTTAAATGAACTGAGTGATGGCCTATCGATTCTCCCGATGTTCAAGCGTTCATTTTCTTCTATGATAGGAAGTACAAAGTCGGTTAAAGATTGGTTAGCTGAACTGCAAGCAGACTTGGAAAAGAATCTGAATAAACACTTAAAAGATAAGCTCCAAGACGGCGTCGTAGACATTGCAGATAGTATTCAAAACATGGCTAAGATCGTTGATCTAAAAATCAAATCTAGCACTACTGTCTTAAGAGATAATCATGAAATTTTTAGTGATATCGCTGAACGAAGAGCGAATGTACTAAAGGATCTTCAAGAAACATTTTCTTCATTCCTTAGCAGATCAGAAAATTATTACGACGATCAGATTATGGGCAATAGTAACATGACTCCAAATCTGGCAGCTGGAGGAGGAATTGCTGTCGTTGGGGTTATTCTGACTGCCGTGACAAATATCGCAGTATTCGATATTACTGGTGGAATTTTAGCTGCAACCGGAATCATATTTGCTGGATTTTCACTCGGCTTGAAAAAGAAGAAAATCGTAAAGAGCGTGAAAACAGAAATTGATGAAGGACGAACGCGAATTAATGAAGAAATCAGCGAAAAATTAGAAGCTTACATCGGAAGAATAAAGACGAAGATCGATGAAAATTTCGAAAAATTTGATCAGTTACTGGTGAAGGAAGGCGTTGCGCTAGAATCTCTTATTGCTAAAGAAAAAGACTTAGAAAATAAAATGTCAACCTATAAGACGGAGATAGAGGAATATCTAAAAACTGTCGTCTGATGTTATCACTTTAAGTGATGACATCAATTTAGATGTTGGTGCTGATTACTTCTCTAGTCTTTTTTATTTAAAAATATCAAACATTATTGCTAAATTCCCATATACATTGGAATAAGCATGACTACCAAAAAGAACATGACCCATATCAGGCCACGATTTGAATTCATTGTGCCGATGCAACATCTGGAGGTAATCAGCAAAATAAAGTCAAAACTAGAATCATCACCGTCCCAAATCACGGGCCACATCAGCAATGACCTAGTTACATTAGACATTATTCCATCTGAAGTTCATTATTGGTCTCCCCAATTAAATTTCCGAGTGGAAGAAGCTGAAGATAATAAGCAAAATTCAAAGATTGCAGGACTTATCGGTCCTAGACCTAATGTATGGACTTTATTCGTATTCATTTACTTCTCTGTAGGCATCATTAGTTTTTTCATTTCCTTATTCGCAGCATCCAAATATATGCTAGGTCAATACACACCAATGATATGGGCTTTCCCGATTGGTATTATCTTCATGCTAACCGCATTTCGAGTAGGAAAGTATGGTGAAAACCTCGGCCGCGATCAATCCAAATTATTCAAAGATTTCTTAAAAGACATTGTTGATTTTGAGGATTTGGATAAAATTCCTTAAACATTTAATAATTATTTTATCTGTACTATTTAATGTTCGAATCTGCCGGACTCAAACATTGACTGATATACCTAAAAGCTCCGTATGATTAAGCATCAGTGCTTAACATGTTAACTTTTCTCCGTAGTAAGTACCTCAACTTATTCGCTAATTCCAGCTCATTCGCAGTGAATGCAACCCATCAATTTTCAAAAGAATAAAACCAAGAAATCTATTCCTACCGTATCTGATTTTGTAGACGGGATAATAGTTTATCCTTCGTTTCATTTTCTTTTCAATTTAAATTCTTACAAACAATGAAAAAAATTTTACTGATTTGTTCTATGTTGATGATTTGGCATGCTGCTGAATCTTCATCTCATAGAGAAGCGCCGCTAATTGCTAATGATCCACTTGCAGATAATACAGATCTGTATGCTTTCAGAAGCCCTGACGATCCAAATATGATCACCATAATAGCGAATTATATTCCAGGCGAATTGCCTTTTGGAGGACCTAATTACTATACCTTTGGTGAGAATATCAGATATGAGATTCACATCGACAATGATGCTTCTATCGTAGGTGATGAAATAACTTATCGATTTACCTTCCACCAAGAAAATGAAGATCCGACAACCTTCTTTAATATAAGACTTGGAAAACAAAATTTAAAAACCACTTACACTTTAGAAAGAAGTATAGATGGAGGCGCTTCGTTTTCAACTATTATCTCTAATGGAGTTGTTCCACCACCAAATATTGGACCTAGATCTATCGAAGGTGGAGCTGGTTTAAACACCACTTACAATGAATTATTTCAGAGCGCAATTTTAACGGCCTCTACAGGTGAAAAAGTTTTTGCAGGTCCTGTAGATGATCCATTTTTCGTGGACTTAGGAGCTATTTTCGATTTGGGAGATGCAAAAAGACAAGACGGCCCGTCGAGAGATGCACTCGCAAAATATAATGTACATACCATTTCTATTCAGGTGCCAATTTCAACGCTATTAAAAGCAGGTGCACCGAGTACTCCAACTAATATCTTGGATGCAGACTATGTTATAGGAGTTTGGGCTTCAGCTTCAAGACCAGCAATTAAAACATTAAAATCTGATGGTACTTATGATGTAAGTGGTGACTGGATACAAGTTTCTAGACTTGGTATGCCTTTAACAAATGAAGCAATTATTCCAATAGGAAATAAAGATGCATGGAATAGGTTAACACCTTATGAGGAATTAGCAGAAACAACTTGGGATGAATATTTCTACAATCCTGAACTTGCTTTATACATGGATGATGACCAATTCGGAGGAGCAGTACCTGCATTCGCAGCACTTAGAGTTCAAAAATCGTCAAGAGGATCTTTTAATTTTTCGAATGGCCATGATGGTGTAGCATCTCTAGCAAATGGAGATTTAACAGGAACCGCTTTCGAAGCATACGGTAGTTTACTACTTATTCCAGGAAAACCTAGATCTGTTGATTTATGGCCAATATTCCATACTGGTGTTCCTAATGCAATTCCTTACCAACTTGCAACTGGAAAAGGTGGTAACCCACTAGGAAATGGAAAACCATTTATCAATAATTTTCTACCAAATGGTGGTGACATGTTAAGATTAAATATGGCTGTTCCGCCTACTCCACGAGATGATCCGAATTTTTCTTCTTTAGGTTTAGTGCAAGCAGCGGTAATCGGCTTAACAGTAGAACCCTTTAACACAACTACAGATCTTGAATTCATTCCTAATATGGATGGTTTTCCAAATGGTAGAAGACTGGAAGATGATGTAACCAGAATAGAATTACAAGCTGTAAGTGGTGTTGTGCTAGCAGCAATAGGTTTATGGTATGATGACTATGATCCATCTACTTCTCCTAGCCCTGTAACGCAAGATCTACTCAATGTTCTTACCTATACAACAGGTGTAGAGAAGAATGATGTTCCTTTTACAACTTCATTCCCTTATATGGCTCAGCCTTGGAGAGGAACTGCAGTTAGACAATAGATTATTAATTACTAGAAAGAAATTCTTTAACGGCCGAAATAAGCCTCTAAGATTAAAAAATATAAAAATGAAAAAATTTAAAAAATTCAAACTTCTATTATGCTTGGTCATAGTATTAGTAACCATGACTCAAATAATGGCATCTAGCCACCGTGAAGCACCGCTTATTTCTTGTGATCCACTCGCTGATAATGTAGATGTGTATGCTTTTCGTAGTCCTGATAATCCGAATACCGTTACGTTAATTGCAACTTATATTCCTTTCCAATTACCGCAAGGAGGGCCGAACTACTACACTTTCGGAGAAAACATTCGTTATGAAATTCATGTAGATAATGACGCTTCTATCGTGGGAGATGAAATTACATACAGGTTCACCTTTAACATTGAAAATGAAGACCCAACCACTTTTTTCAATATGAGATTAGGTAAGCAAAATCAAAAAGCTACTTATACTTTAGAAAGAAGCTTAGATGGAGGACAAACGTTTTCTGTTATCGTCGAGAATGGAATCGTTCCACCTAATAATATAGGAGAAAGATCTATTACAGGCGGAGCTGGGCTAAACACTACTTATGATGCATTATGGAATGGAGGTATTACAACTGCTTCTACTGGGGAAACCGTATTTGCAGGTCCAAGTGATGATCCATTCTTTGTGGATCTAGGAGGTATTTTTGATTTAGGCAATGCACCTCGTCAAAACGGAAAAGCTGTTGATGGTGTCGGTTGTTACAACGTAAGTACACTTGCTATACAAATACCAATTTCAACTCTTTTAAAATCTGGAGCTGCGGCATCGCCAAGTACGATTCTTGATCCTGATTATGTTATAGGAGTTTGGGCTTCCGCTTCTCGTCCTGCTATACAGACTTTATCTGCAACAGGTGCACCTAGCTTTTCTGGAGATTGGGTACAAGTTTCAAGACTTGGAATGCCTTTAACTAATGAAGCAGTTATTCCAATAGGTTATAAGGATTTTTGGAATTCGATAACACCATATGATGAGTTAGCAGAAACAGAAATGGATGAGTTTTTCTACAATCCAGAATTAGCATTATATATGGATGATGACCTATTCGGTGGAGCAGTTCCAGCATTCGGTCCATTAAGAATTCAAAAAGCTTCTTTAGGAGCATTCAATTTCAGTAATGGAGGAGATGGCGTATCTGCTCTAGCAGATGGAGATCTTACAGGAACAGCTTTCGAAGCATATGCTAGCTTACTCCTTATACCTGGTAAACCAAGAGCTGTGGATTTATGGCCAATTTTTCATACAGGAGTTCCGAATGCCATTCCTTACCAACTTGCAACTGGAAAAGATGGCAATCCACTAGCTGCTGGTAAACCCTTCATTAACAATTTCTTGCCTAATGGCGGAGATATGTTAAGACTGAATATGGCCGTTCCAGTAACACCTAGAGATGATGCTAATTTCAGTTCTTTAGGATTAGTACAAGCAGCAGCTATAGGATTAACAGTTGCTCCTTTTAATACGACAGCTGATCTAGAATTTATACCGAATATGGATGGATTCCCGAACGGAAGAAGACTAGAAGATGATGTTACAAGAATAGAATTACAAGCAGTAGGCGGAGTGGTTCTGGCTGCAATCGGACTATGGTATGATGATTATGATCCAGCAAACTCTCCAAGTCCTGTAACACAAGACTTATTAGACGTATTAACTTACTCTACTGGTGTAGAAGCAAACGATAAACCGTTTAATTCATCATTTCCATATGTTGCACAACCATTTAGTGGAACTGGAGCATGTAGTGGTGAAATTATAGAAGACGAAGTTGCTCAGGAAATGATTAATAATCCTTCGTTTTTTGTTTCTTCGAATACTTCCTCTACAATCGGAGTTTATGACATAGAAGATGATGGCAGTATCAGCATGGGGAATATTTCTTCTTCTGCGATGGATGCTGATGGAATTTATTACAGCGAAACGGATGATGTACTTTACCAACTGAATAGAACGGACAATGTTATAAATGCATATAGTAATGCTATAGAGAATTATCAAATGTCTGCTTCACCAGAGTTAACAGCTACTTCTTCTTCAGACTTTACTAATGGTAGAGAAATTGCTGTCGTTGGAAATTCGCTTACTGTTGCACAAGATGCAGACGAAAGTAATGATATGGTGAATAAGTTAGTAACCTATACGATTAGTCCTTCAGAAATAACATTAAGCAAAACAAACGATGTAAGTATCAATCTGTGGGGAATTCACATGACAGCGAATAACCTATACGCAATCATTGACAATTCTAACGAGCTTGCAATTTTCGAAGGTTTTCTTAGTGCTGGCGAAGGGACACTTGAGCCTTCTAGAACTGTAGTGATTGACAGTATGATCAGAACACATGGGATAACCTATATTCAAGATCAAGATTTAATGATTTTAACCGATGTTGGCTCAGGAAGTGATCCAGCAGATGGAGCTATTGTAACGATTCAAAACTTCACACAAGCAAGTGCAGATGGAGTTATTTCAATGGATGAGCAAGTTAGAATAGTAGGTGCTTCTACTTTCTTAGGCAATCCTGTTGATGTTGCTTACGATGCTGCTTCAAGTCAAATTTTCGTAGCGGAGAGAGCAAATGGAGGTGGACGTGTATTAGGATTTAACGTAACAGATAGTGGAGATGCAAGTCCTTTTTACAATGAAATATTTGCAGGAGCTTCAGCGATTTACTTAGAGAATTACAATCTAGAAATCGAAAGTCCTATGCTTAATGTTTTTGATCCTAATTTTAGCGATGATTTCTTAATTAGTGCAAAATTAAGCGGATCTAATGAAGTACCTGGAGTTTCAACTGAAGCCTTAGGTGTCGCAACCATAACTTTTACAGAAAATTATTCTATGGCTACGCTTAACGCAACGGTAAATGGACTTTCATCTGAATTTGCAGGTGCCCACATTCACTTTGCTAAACCTGGCGAGAATGGTGATGTTGTTTTTAATTTTACTGAAAATTATACAGAAGGAAGAATCCAATCTACTTTCGCAGTCACAAGACAAGACGTAGAACGTTTTATCACTGGAGATTACTACCTTAATATTCATTCTGAAAATTTCCCAGGTGGTGAAATAAGAGGAAATCTAGGATTAGAAGCTGCTACTTCATTCTATGCTAAAATAGAAGGAAATCAAGAAGTACCTGCAGTTGATACTGATGGTAGAGGATTAGCATCCATTCATTACACTTCTAATACTAATGTTCTTGAAATAAAAGTTCAAGCTTCAGGATTATCTGGACCAATCACAGGAATTCACCTACACAGTGCCGATGAAGGTGCAAACGGTGATGTAGTAGAAAATCTTACTCCTTATTTAGTAGGGAATACGGTCAATGTTAAACTACAAGCAGGAGATTATATTAATATGATGAAAGCTGGTGGATTGTATGTTAACATTCATACCGCTGCCAATCCAGGAGGAGAAATCAGAGGACAAATCGTACCACTTGGTGGAGCGCTAGTCTTTGATTCTTGGTTAGCTGGAAGTCAGGAAGTTCCTGCCCTAGATAATAATAGTTTCGGCTTAGCAATTGGTTGGATTAAGCCTTCTTTAGATAGTGTTTACGTTGCAATAGTTGCTGATAATACAACGGGGGAAATAACTGGAGCTCATTTTCATAATGCAGTTTTAGGAGAGAATGGTGATGTTGTTTTAAATTTATCGGATTTCATTATGGATAACATGATCGAAACTTCAAATGCATTACCTATAGATGAATCATTTTTATCTCAATTTCTATCTGGTGATCTGTATTTAAACCTTCACTCTGCTACTTTCCCAAGTGGAGAATTAAGAGGACAAGTTTACAGAATCGCTCGTGATGGATATGCCTATGATGTATGTCAAGAACAAGAAATCCCGAGTCCTGTAAACGCTGGAAATGCTGCCGGTTCTGGAATGATTGCCTTCAATAGAGACTTTGATGAAATGCATATGATGGTCGTTGCGAATGAGCTTAGCTCGGATTTCGCAGGTGCTCATATTCATAACGCAGCGACTGGAGAAAATGGTGATGTGATATTTAACATGACCGATAGATGGGAGAATGGCGGAACATTCTTTTATGTAACGGACGAGTTTAATGCTTCATTAGCAAATATGATTCAGTCAGGAAATACGTATGTGAACATTCATACTTCTAATAATCCTGACGGAGAAATCAGAGGACAGATTGTTAAAATGCCTAATTGTCCATTCTCGTCTTCTACTATAGAAATAGGCGAAGAGCAAATAGGTATCAATATGTATCCTAATCCTACTTCTGGAAAATTAATTTTGGAATTAGATGGAGAGCAAACTCTATTATCAAACTCTAATATTCAGATTTACTCTATCTCTGGTCAATTATTATCTGAGCAGCAGATTTACAACAACACGAGCAATGTAGATGTGTCTAATCTAGAAAGTGGTGTTTATTTCTTAAATATCAGAAATGAAAATTTCACACATTCGATCAAATTTACAAAGATCGACTAAGACTCAAGAATACTCATGCGACCTGAAGAACCGCATGAAATGGTTTTAATTTTTTGAAAAGAAGGGCTGCACATTATTGCGGCCCTTTTTTATTTAAGCTAGAAAAAAACCAAACATCGAAATGTAAGCGTAACTATCCATGAAGGCAACTTCAAATTTTCAAAATCTTCAAATCATAATAAATGAAAAATCTTACATTCAAAACTAAACTCTTTTCCCTTGCACTACTGACAATAATTGTAGCCATTACTTATTCATGTAGCGCTGACCTTCCCGCATCTGGTAATGATGAGCCACAGATTGCCACACTTATCAATAGAAGTGAGGTCATCCAGAACGGCAAAGAATGGGATGATGTTCAAAACAACTTCAGTAATTTCAAAGCAAACATTTCAAATAATCCAGATGATGCTCAATCCAAAATTCAAATGGCACAACTCTATATCGGCGAGGCCAGAGTTACAGGAGAACACGGACATTATTATCCAGCAGCATTGAGCGTTCTTAATTCCGCACTTGATCAAAAAGACATTTCTAACGATATGAAATTCCTCGCCCTAACAACTAAGGCAGGAGTCCAATTATCACTGCATGAATTTGCAGATGCTCTAGCAACTGGGAATGAAGCTGCATTAATGAATCCGTCGAATGCTCAGATTCATGGTGTATTAGTCGATGCCAATGTAGAATTAGGAAACTACGATAAGGCGATTAAACTGGTCGATAAAATGATGATGATCAAACCCGACATTAGATCTTATAGCCGTGTCTCTTATTTAAGAGAAATATATGGTGATGTGGATGGTAGTATCGAAGCCATGATTCTAGCAGTTAAATCTGGGTATCCAGGACTTGAAGAAACCGCTTGGGCAATGCTTACACTAGGGAACATCTATGAACAATATGGTAAACTAGATATGGCCATGTCAGTTTATGAGCAAATCCTAGAAATGAGGCCAAATTATCCATTTGCCGTAGGCGCAATAGGTGATATCCAAGCTTCTCAAGGATTGTATACAGAAGCAGAAGCCACTTATAAAAAAGCCATCAATATCATTCCAGAAGTTGGATTCTACGTTTCATTAGCAAATCTGTATAAAACACAGAAAAGAGAGGATGAAATGAAGGATTTGATAGCTGAAATTATGGTAATGCTAAAGGATGACACCGACAGTGGTCATAATATGAACTTAGAATACGCTTCGCTCTATCATGAAATTTTAGAAGATCAAGAGAAAGCTTTAGAATTTGCTATGATAGAATATGAAAAACGTCCTAAGAATATAGACGTTAATAGAATGCTGGCTAAAATCTATACTTCGAAAGGAGAGCAAGATATAGCAAAAGAATATTTACTTGTTGCTAAGTCAACCAATTCTCAACATCCTGAACTCGCTTCTATCTAGAAATAAAGAAATAACTTTCAACAATTAAAAAATTACGATCATTCCATATGTTCGTAATTTTTTTTGCCTCCTTTCAAACGAATAGTGCTATGTATACAGCAATTTCGCACTGAACTAAACTTCCTCAAGAATTTTATTTTCATTACACTATCCCACTAAGCCGAAAATAATATCACTGATTTCAATTGGATTTCTTGCAATAATTCCAAATTATATTAAATTTGTGTAATCGATTACATTAATATATAATTATGACCAATTTTAATTTTAGATACGCAACAAACCCAACTGATTTCATAAAATATTCAACGGACGAACTCAGGAATCAATTTCTAATTTCTGACTTATTCGTTTCAGGAGAAATCAACCTCACCTATTCAATGTACGACAGATATATCGTAGGTGGTATCATGCCTAATGCATCAGCATTAGCTCTTGAAACCATCCCCTACCTTAAATCTGAAAACTTCCTTGATAGAAGAGAATTAGGAATTATTAACATCGGCGGAAAGGGTGTCGTTACGGTGGATGGTACATCCTATGAACTAGATAAAAAAGAAGCTCTGTATGTAGGAAAAGGGAAGAAAGAAATAACCTTCTCCAATGCTGGATCTGATCAAGCTCTATTTTATATCAACTCAGCGCCTGCACACAAAAGTTTTCCAACCAAAAAAGTGGGAAAAGATAATGCCGAAATTGTACAATTAGGTGATGAGAAATACGCAAACCGAAGAGTTTTGTACAAGTTGATCGTGAACTCTATCGTTGAAACATGTCAACTCCAAATGGGACTAACGGAATTAAAAGAGGGAAATGTATGGAATACAATGCCTGCACATACACACGAAAGAAGAATGGAAGCCTACTTCTATTTTGGCTTAGAAGAAGAGCAAACCATCTGCCATTTTATAGGACAGCCCCAAAACACTAGACATATCTTCTTACAGAATCAACAGGCTGTCTTGTCACCAGAATGGTCTATCCACTCAGGAGCTGGAACATCTAGCTACTCATTTATCTGGGGAATGGCAGGAGAAAACTTAGACTACAGTGACATGGATGTATGCCCACCAAATCAACTAAGATAACTGGGTAAGTAAGCAATATTTATAGACCAATTTATTATTAATCGAAATCAATGAAGAAAGCATTTATCCACGATAATTTTTTACTAGAAAATAGTTTTGCAGAGGAGCTGTATCATACCTATGCGAAAGATCAACCGATAATTGATTACCATAATCATCTTCCTCCTAAGCAAATTGCGGAAGACACCATCTTTAATAACATCACTAAAGTTTGGATCAACGGAGATCATTACAAGTGGCGTGCAATGAGAACGCTAGGAATAAATGAAAAATTTATAACTGGATCTGCAAATGATGAAGAGAAATTTAATGCCTGGGCTAAGACGGTTCCTTATACGATGAGAAATCCACTCTATCATTGGACACACTTAGAACTAGCAAGGTATTTTGACATTGACATCCTCCTGAATGAGCAATCAGCTGGAAAGATTTATCAGGAAACTGCTAAAAAGCTAAGTTCATCTGAATATAGTTGCAGAAATTTACTGTTAAAATCAGGTGCTGAAACAGTTTGCACGACGGAAGATCCAATCGACAATCTGAAATTTCACCAAGAAATAGCAAAAACAGATTTCAAGGTAAAAGTCAGCACCGCTTTCAGACCTGACAAGTCCATTCTCATTCTTAATGATGGATACAATAATTATATCGATACGCTCGGAATGGCAGCTGATATTAATATCTCGACTTATAAAGATCTTTGCGATGCACTTAGAAAGCGAATAGAATATTTCCATTCGATGGGATGTAGGCTTTGTGATCACGGACTTGATTACATCAGTTTCGAACCATCTAGTACTAATGAAATAGAGCATATCTTTTCTAAAAAGAGAGCAAATAAAGAGGTCAGTATTCATGAAGCCGAGCAATTCCAAAGCGCGATCCTACTTTACCTTGCGGAGACTTATCATGAATTTTCTTGGGTGCAACAGTTTCACCTTGGTGCACTGCGAAACAACAATGCTCGGATGACCAAATTACTAGGACCTGATACTGGTTGGGATTCAATAAGTGATTACCCACAAGCGAGAAATTTATCTAGATTCCTGAATGCGCTGGACACCAAAGATAAATTGACCAAAACCATTCTTTACAATCTGAATCCAGCAGATAATGAAGTCATCGCAACGATGATCGGAAATTATAATGATGGTAGCATCAAGGGTAAAGTACAATTCGGATCAGGCTGGTGGTTTCTAGATCAGAAAGATGGGATGATTAAGCAACTTAATGCCCTTTCTAACATGGGACTGATCAGTTGTTTCATAGGTATGTTAACCGACTCTAGAAGCTTCCTATCCTTTCCAAGGCATGAATATTTCAGAAGAATTCTATGCAACTTATTAGGCGATGAAATGAAGAGAGGCGAGCTTCCGGAAGACATCGAATGGATCGGCAAGTTGGTTTCTGACATCTGCTATTTCAATGCCAAAGAATACTTTAATTTTTAACCAGAAAAAACAAAAAAACAAATGAGTACAGTAGTAACTTTTGGAGAAATCATGTTAAGACTAGCCCCACAGGGATTTTTAAGATTTTCACAAGCAAATAGTTTCGAAGCAATATACGGCGGAGGCGAATCTAATGTTGCCGTTTCACTCGCTAATTATGGTATTGATGTGGATTTCGTTACCCGATTACCTAAAAATGACATCGGAGAATGTGCGATGATGGAGATGAGAAAAAGAGGTGTCGGAACCGACCAGATCATCTATGGAGGAGATCGTCTAGGAATCTATTTTCTGGAAACTGGCGCTGTTTCTAGAGGAAGCAAGGTGGTTTATGATCGAGCTCACTCTGCAATGGCAGAGATAGAACCTAACATGATTGATTGGGAAAAAGTATTCCAAGGCACCAAGTGGTTTCACTGGACCGGAATTACTCCAGCCATTTCCCAAGGAGCTGCTGATGCCTGCTTAGAAGCGGTAAAAGTCGCAAGCAAATTAGGAATAACCATTTCGACGGATCTAAACTATAGAGCCAAACTGTGGAATTATGGAGGAGATCGAGAAGCGATTATGACAGAACTAACTTCCTACTGTGATATTATTCTTGGTAATGAAGAAGACGCTGAGAAGCATTTCAATATCAAGCCAGAAGGATTAGACATTACCACACAAGGTCATGAAGTTTCGGGCCAAGCTTTTCTTTCAGTTTGCAAACAAATGATGGCTAAATTTCCGAAAGCACAAAAAGTAATAACTACACTCAGAGGTTCTATTTCTGCATCACATAATTCTTGGGCTGGTGTCATGTATGATGGAGAAAAGATGTACGAATCTCGACAATATCAGATCACACACATCGTAGACCGTGTAGGAGGTGGCGATAGCTTTATGGGCGCATTAATTTATGGATTACTCACCTACCCTAGTGAGGACCAGAAAGCTTTAGATTTTGCTGTTGCTGCTTCTTGCTTAAAACATACGATTTACGGTGATGCGAATTTAGCAACCTTAGAAGAAGTGGAGAAATTAATGGGAGGAGATGCTTCTGGGAGAGTTTCTAGGTAAATGTTTTAATCTTAAATCTTTCAGAAACCTCTAATTACATTCTTTAACCCTTTATTATGATTACATCACAACATACAGAACAAAAATCGCTAAACCGGCTAGCTATAAATCTTAGTGAAAAACTGCCTATTAAAATCGTTCAATTTGGAGAAGGTAACTTCCTTAGAGCCTTTATTGGATATGCTTTTCAAAGACTAAATGATGAAATCGAATTTGATGCTGGAATAGCCGTTGTCCAACCTATAGAAAAGGGACTTGTTAATTTGCTTAATCAACAAGATGGCCTCTATACCCTTTTCATGAATGGGATTCGAAAAGGAGAAGAATTCCAGGATAAATTATTAATCTCTAATATTGTTCAAGGCGTAAATCCTTACGAAGATTTCAATACTTATCTGGAGTTGGCCAAAGAAGAAGAACTTGAATTTATCATTTCTAATACTACAGAAGCAGGGATAGCATATAAATTGGAAGAATACAATGAACTTAAGCCAGCTGATACTTTTCCAGGTAAGTTAACCCAGTTTCTTTACACTCGCTTCCAATATTTTCAGGGTAATGCTGATAAGGGATTAACTATAATTCCTTGTGAATTAATCAACCATAATGCAGATACACTTCGAGGTATCATTCTAAAATATATAGAAGATTGGGATTTAGGCGAAGCATTTAAAACATGGATGCTAACAAACAATAGCTTTCACAATACCCTTGTTGATCGTATCGTACCTGGGTATCCGAGAGCTGACATTGACCATTATAATAGTAAATTACCTTATGTAGATAAGCTAATCGTTACTGCTGAAACGTTTCTCTTGTGGGTAATAGAAGGGGATGAAAGGTTAAAAGAAAAACTACCCTTCCATAAGTTAGGAATGAATGTGAAAATAGTGGATAATATGCAGCCATATAGAACGAGAAAAGTTCGAATTCTGAATGGTGCACATACTGGTATGGTTCCATTTTCCTTGTTGTTTGGAAATGAAACCGTGAAAGAAACCATAGATAATGACTTCACGGGAGTATTTATCAGAGACGCAGTTTTTGATGAAATTATTCCAACTTTAGACATGGATAAAGAGGAATTAAGAATATTTGCCGATGATGTGCTAGATCGATTTCGAAATCCATTTATAAAGCATCAATTAGCAGATATTGCTTTAAATTCTATCGCAAAATTTAAAGTGCGAGTGCTTCCAAGTTTGTTAGCCTTCGAATCTGCGAATAGTCAACTTCCTATCAACTTAACTTTTTCGTTTGCGTGCTTAATTCGTTTTTATCAAGGAGAATGGAAAGGTAAAAAATTACCAATTAAAGATTCAGAAGATGTAATTTCGATGTTTAATACTTTCTGGAATGAGCCTCAGATTAGCGCAGTTGTAGAAAAAGTACTGGGTCATGAGGCTTTCTGGGGTCAGAATTTGAATCTAGTTGATTCACTGACAGATACGATTACGTTAGCTCTTGAAGAAATTGAAAAAAATGGAATTAAAGATGGTTATATTAATTTCCGAAATCAACTTGAAGTAAAAAATTAAAATGCAAAATCAATTAATAAAAGTTCACCCTAATGATAACGTTGCGGTTGCTCTAGTCAATCTAAAGAGCGGTCAGCAAATTAATTTTGAAAATCAAATGATGCTCACCGTTTCAGACGTCAAGGCAAAACATAAATTAGCCTTGGAGGATTTTGAAATTGGTACCAGAATTATAATGTATGGTGTTCTAGTCGGAAAAGCTTCTAAAGAGATCAAGAAGGGAGAAGTCCTGACGACAGAAAATGTAAAGCATCAAAGCGATAAGGTAGAAGGCAAAAATGATACTTTTTCCTGGACGCCACCGGATATCGAAAAATGGAAAAAAAGGACATTCGAAGGCTACAGAAGGCCTGATGGTCAAGTAGGAACTGAAAATGTATGGATTTTCTTTCCGCTTGTATTCTGTGAGAACAGAAACATCGAAGTATTAAAAGATGTCTTCGAAAAAGAGTTGCTTACTCAAAAAACAAACAGCCATAGAATGTTGCTGCGATCGCTAGTGAATGGAGGAAGCCAAGAACCAGCGATTAATGAAGATACAACTGATGTTTTCAGCAATATTAAAGTAAAATTCATCACGCATCCTGGCGGCTGTGGTAGCATCAGACAAGATTCTGAAAGCTTAGCAAAACTACTAGCAGGTTATGTGAATAATCCGAATGTAGCAGGAGCCACTGTCCTTAGTCTGGGCTGTCAAAATTTACAAATCGAGATATTTAAAGATGCTCTAAAAGCTATAAATCCTAATATTAGCAAACCTGTTTTAATTTACGAACAGCAGCAAATGGGAACAGTCGATAACATGCTAAGTACCATCATTAAAGATTCATATGAAGGTATCAAAAAAGCCAATGCTATACAAAGAGAAACCTTCTCACTCTCCAAATTAAGAATAGGTCTTGAGTGTGGTGGATCTGATGGTTTTTCAGGAATTTCAGCGAACCCTACGCTGGGATATGTTTCAGATCTCCTTGTTGCACTGAATGGAATTGCTATTCTTTCTGAATTTCCAGAACTTTGCGGTGTAGAGCAAGAATTAGTAAACAGATGTGTGGATGAAGATTCAGCAAAGAAGTTCCTTTCGCTTATGAAGGCGTATGAAAAAACGGTCATCGATGCAGGATCAGGATTCGACATGAATCCTTCCCCTGGTAATATCAAAGATGGACTAATTACAGATGCAATGAAGTCTGCAGGTGCCGCAAAAAAAGGAGGAACGTCGCCAGTTGTTGATGTGCTAGATTATGGAGAATACATCACCAAGCGAGGATTAAACCTTTTATGTACACCTGGAAATGATGTAGAAAGTACAACAGCTATGGTAGGCTCTGGAGCGAATATCGTTTTATTCACAACAGGTCTCGGAACGCCTACTGGGAATCCTATTGCGCCCGTTATTAAAGTTTCTTCGAATTCAGAACTGGCAAGTAAAATGAGTGATATCATCGATGTAGACACTGGACCTGTTATCAAAGGGGAAAAGAGCATCGCGGAAATGGGAGAAGCTTTACTCGAGTACATCATCGATGTAGCAAGTGGAAAAATTGAGTCGAAAGCCGTCTCCTTAAACCAAGATGATTTCATACCTTGGCGAAGAGGCGTTTCTCTGTAGGGAATACAGTACTTACTACTTAATGGGTAACCTAGAAGATGAATCTCTAATCAGAAGCTCAGGAGCGAGTACTACTTTCTTCTGAATTTTCACATTATCGTTATTGGTCACTTGCTCTAAAAATACATTGGCAGCAATTTTACCCATATCTCGCGGAGACTGATCAATAGTGCTCATTGATAACTCCATAAATTTGGTGAACGGCTCATTGCTAAAGCCTACGACGCAAAAATCCTGTGGAATCTTTATGCCTTGGGCTCGTAATTCTTGGATGGCTCCTAATGCGACAAAATCACTGGCAGAGAAAATGGCATCTGGTCTTTCTTTTAATTTCAATAATGCACGAGTTGCTTTTTGTCCATCTTCTACCTTGCTACTGGTGTGAATTAAGAATTCCTCTCGAAATTCAATTCCATTATCACTTAATGCTTCTCGATATCCTTTGTATCTATCTTCATATATTTCTATAGCAAAATCACCAGCGAGGTGAGCAATCTCCTTGCAACCTTGATCTATTAGATGTTGAGTAGCTTTATATCCTCCTTCGAAGTCATTAATGGTTACCGTACTAACACCTTCTATGTCTTTTTTTCTATCAAAGAAAATAAGTGGAATTCCTTTTTTTACAATCCTTTTTATCGCCTTGTTCTTTTCTGAGGTCTCCAATGTTAAAGACATAATGATACCATCTACTTGTGCATTGATTAAAGCATCGATATTTTCAATTTCCAATTTTTCATCATCATGTGACTGGCAAATGATGACTTGATAACCTTCTGAATGTAAGTTCTCCTCAATACCTCTAATGACAGCTGAAAATATATTTCGATCGATTCTAGGAACAATCACGCCGACGTTATTACTTTTCCCACTTTTCAACGCTAAGGCAAGTTTGTTCTGCCTATAATTCATCTCTTCAGCTGTTTTAAAAACAAGCTCTCGAGTTTTCTTGCTAATTTTAGAGTTATTGCTTAGAGCTCTAGAAACTGTTGCTGCTGTAATGTTCAGTCTTTTTGCTATATCGTAAATGGTGGTTCTATCACCCATTATTCAATTTCCTTTAATGACATTGATAAAGCAAAAATACATTTAAAATATAGAAAGATATCTCCCCGAATACATCAATAAATTAAAATATTATCGATTACACGGATAAAATATAGCGCCAACTTTCATTAATATTCAGCATAAATTAACATTTCACCATGATTTAAGGGAATATTAATAAATTGATTACCATTTAAAATGGTTGAAATATAACTTTTAGTAATCGATTGCATATCATAAAATTGGGTTCTAGATTCCATCATGAAATGTCATCAATTAATCCATAATTCGTATGAGAAAATTTACTTTCATTTCTATTTATTTGATTTTAAGTTTATGCATTTCACTGCTATCTTCCTGCAAAGAAAGTTCATCCATTAATCAATCAAATCTTGAATTAAATCAATCTGATCCTTGGGACCAATTACCCGATATATTAAATAAGATCACCCTTCCGACATTTCCTGATGCTCAGTATAATGTATTAGAATATGGCGCAGTTAAAGATGATGGTAAAGACGATACCGATGCATTTCGGAAAGCAATTAATGCATGTACAGAGAAAGGTGGAGGTATGGTTGTCGTACCCGCTGGTATCTATCATTCTTCAGCGATCCATCTTAAAAGCAATGTAAATTTCCATATCCAAGAAGGAGCTGAGATTCTATTCAGTACAAATCCAGCTGACTATCCAATGGTTTCCACTGCCTATGAAGGCATCGAGTGTATTAATTATTCCCCCTTAATTTATGCGTACAAGCAAACGAATATTGCGGTTACAGGAAAAGGAATACTAAATGGACAAGCAAGCAATGAAAACTGGTGGATATGGAAAGGTAACAAGGAGTATGGCTGGTCTGAAGGCATGCCTAATCAGAAAGATAGCACCAGTCTTCCAAGACTCATGTCCAGCCAAGATAATGGCATAAAAGTAGAAGATCGAATCTATGGGAAAGGGCACTACCTTCGGCCCACATTCATCGAGCCTAATACTTGTGAGAAAATCCTAATCCAAGGAATCACCATAAAAAATGCTCCTTTCTGGGTGATTCATCCATTCAAGTCTAAGTTTATAACCGTCGATGGAGTGACTGTAGATAGCCACGGACCGAATAACGATGGATGTAATCCAGAGTATTCTAAGTATGTCTTAATTAAGAATAGCACCTTTAATACAGGAGACGATTGTATTGCCATAAAATCAGGGAGAGATGCAGATGGTAGAAGAGTCGGAATTAAAAGCGAAAACATAGTCGTCCAAAATTGCAAAATGATCGATGGTCATGGAGGAGTAGTTATCGGAAGTGAAGCTTCTTCTGGCGTTCGAAATATCTTTGTAGAAAACTGCAATATGGACAGCCCGAACCTAGATCGAGCAATCCGAATTAAGACAAATTCACGTAGAGGTGGCGTTATCGAAAATATTTATGTCAGAAATTTAGAAGTAGGACAAGTTAAAGAATGCGTCCTCAAATTGAATATGTTTTACGGCATTTATGCCAATCAAAGTGGCGACTTCGTACCAACTATTCGTAATATTCACCTTGAAAATATAAATGTGAAGAATGGTGGAGAATATGGAATTTTAGCTAAAGGACATCCTGATTCTCCTATTACGGATGTCTACCTCACTAATGTCACTGTGGAAAAAGTTGATTCGCCATATTCTATTGAAAATGTAAACAACATTCACTTTTCGAATACAACTTTTAATGGTAAAAAAGCTGATGATCCTAAAATTTAAGAAAAACGATAATGATGAAAATATCAAACCATTTACAAAAATCAAAAAGAATTACTTTACAGATTGCAATGACACTAACTATGCTCCTATTCTACCAATCGGTTAATGCGCAAGACAAAGCAAAAGATTCTGAAGAAGCCTTTACCATTGAAAATTGTGTAAACACCTTCTCTCTAGAGCAAACCGATAAAACAAAAGTAGGCTATCAATATTGGTTTGTGGATAAGCATTTTGTCGATGGTCGCACGATAAAAATGTCTGTCGTAGAGCCTCATGGAGCGACCCATGCACCACACACTCATGAAAACGATGAATTCTTTTATATTTTAGAAGGCTCCGCCAAATTTCATCTAAATGGAGAAAATACGATTGTAGGACCAAACACAACGTTATATTGTCCACCTAATAGTACACACGGAATCAGCAACGCTGGCGACACAGAATTAAAATATTTGGTACTTAAGAAATATGATGTAGAAAAGAAATAGTTTTATATTCATAATTTCCCTGCATAACGCAAAACCAAGCATTTCCAGATATTAAAATATTCTAACCATGAAAACAATTTTAGTCTTATTATGTGCCACTTGTATCGCATTTGGGCAAAAAAAACAAGTCAAAATCTATACTATCGGTGATTCGACGATGGCAGATAAAGTAGATCCTGATAAAAATCCTGAAAAAGGATGGGCACAACTACTTCCCATATTCTTTAATGACAATGTTGTAATTGATAATCATGCAGTAAATGGAAAAAGTTCTAAAAATTTTCGAGATTTAAAGCTTTGGGAAAAGGTATATGATCAATTGCAAGAAGGCGATTATGTGATCATTCAGTTCGGTCACAATGACATGAAGGACAAAGACCCTGCTCGCTTCACGAATCCGCATTCTACTTACCGTCATAACTTCATTAATTACGTGCGAGAAACTAGAGAAAAAGGAGCCATCCCGATTATATGCTCTTCTATCGTACGCCGTAAATTCAACGAGCATGGAACCTTGATCGATACACACGGCGACTACCCTCTTGCAGCAAGGCTTGTTGCCGAAGAATTCGATGTTCCATTTATCGATCTTCAGTACTACAGCGAATTATTAGAAGTGAAGTATGGCGTAGAGGGATCTAAAAACTTACACCTCCATTTTGCTCCGAATGAGAATGAATACTTTCCTAAGGGCTTGGAAGATAACACACATTTGTCAGTTCTGGGCGCAACTGAAATATCGAGAATTTTCGTTAATGAACTGAAAAAGATTAATCATCCTTTATCCGCATATCTAAAAGATTTATAGCATATTAACGCCTAATTATTTTCCGCATTCTCAAGGTTATTTTCCTTGTATTCTTTCGGGCTCATGCCGAATTCTTTTTTGAAAGCCCTAGAAAACGAATTCGGTAAATCGTAGCCTACTCTATAAGCGATTTCAGAGATATTAATATCATTACCGATCAGCAAATCTTTTGCCCGTCTTAGTCTGAATGATTTCAATAAGTCAACCGGTTTCTTTCCTGTTAACTGCTTTATTTTACGAATAAAGTGCATATGACTTAAGTGTACCATCTTACACATCTGGTCTACATTAAAATCAGAATTCTCTATGTTTTCCTCCATTATAGAGATGGTTTTCTGCATTAATTCTTCATCTGGCGAGGTTAAATTTAGTTTTTGCGGCGTCAGCATGAAATCCCTTATGATGCTAGATTTCAATATTTCTCTCTGATCTAATATATTGGCAACTCTTGAAAGAAGTAAATTGGGACTAAATGGCTTGGTAATATACTCATCTGCTCCATGAACATACCCCTCTATTTCGTTCTCTTCCAGCACTTTAGCTGTTAGTAAAATAACAGGAATATGAGAAGTGGTAAGGTCTGCTTTAATTTTTTCACAGAATTCTAAACCGTTCATCTTCGGCATCATGACATCGCTTATGATCAGATCAATAGAAAGTTCTTTCGCTTTTTTAAGACCTTCCAGTCCATTAAAAGCTTTCGTAACATCGTATTTATTCTCCAATAATGATCCAACATATTGAATCATATCAGGATTATCCTCAACAAGCAATATTTTTTTTCTTGATGCAACATTTAAGCTGTGTAAAGTAGACTGAAGCTCATTCTGTACTTCAAAAGAAGTAAACAACATATCTGCTTCTTTCTTCGCTAAGTGAAAATCATAACCATGATATTTAGCCAATTCAATGTTATCGATTTTACTAATTAGCGGGAGATAAAGCACGAACGTCGTCCCCTCTCCTACTTCGCTAAAAACTTCTATATCTCCTTCCATCACTTCCATTAACGCTTTCGTATAAGCTAGTCCTATTCCTGTCCCTGTTCCATTCGTCGTGTGATTTCCTTTAGTAAAAAACCGATCATAAATGTGTGCGAGATCTTCTTCACTAATGCCCTCACCAGAGTCTTGAACCATGATTTTCATGTAGGATTCATGAGCATTTAGCGAAGAGTTATAATCATACGAATTGCTTAATTTAATCTGGATTGCCCCTCCATTTGGCGTATATTTGAACGCATTAGAAATCAAATTAACCAAGACCTTCTCTAGTTTATCAGTATCAATAGCAAAGTAATTTCCATCTAAGTCATATTCGAAACCTAGTAGAATTTCTTTTTCAATTGCTAGACTATCATAGAAAGATACAATAGACTTTAAGAACATTGGTAGATCCAATGTTTTCCTATTGATTTCAAGATTGCTATTCTCTAATTTTCTCATCTCTAGTAATTGGTCAATGAGTTTTAATAGTCTGCTTAAATTTCGCTGTATAACTTGATATAGCTTCTCTTTCTGCAAAGTGGTCAGATTTTGGCTATGATGAAATAGCTGCTGAATAGGTCCATTGATCAATGTCAAAGGAGTTCTAAGTTCATGGGAGATATTGGTAAAGAACCCAATTTTCGCATTTGAAAGTTCTTCAATTTTCACTAGCATCAATTCCAATTTCTCTTTTTGGCTTTCGATCTCATTGTTCCTTTCCTCTAGGTTCTGATTAGTGATTTCTAAGGCTTTAGCTTGAGATAAATTTTTCTTTTGCTGTTTTAAGATTTCCATATTCTGCGCCCTAATCTGACTACTTTTAAACTTTAGTTTTTCATTGACACTCTGCAAAGACTTGTTAAGTGCTTCTAATTTTTTCTTCTTAGTAATAATTCTATACTCATAAATTGCCAATACACTTGCAAATGCTAACATCAACAAAATGAACCAAGTTTGCTTCCATATAGGAGGTAAAACCCTAAACTGCATAACTGCTGGTGAAGGATCTACATTCAAGTCTAGATCTCTACTTCTTACTTTTAACTCATGCCTACCATTCGACAGACTTACAAAAGTATATTGCTTATCATAAGTAAACGGCGACCACTCTCCACCATTCAGACTATAAGAATACATCAAATTATCGTGAGCCGTTTGTTCAAAATAATCTCTTCCACTCCAGTTGATGACAGCATTTCCCTCTGGTGAAATTTCATCATCTAACATAAATATTTCCGTTTCTGGTGGGTTAATATCAGGCTTATACCGGTACGCTAAAAAATCTGAACTATTATTTTGATTGGATTTATTATGTGAAAAAGCCCTTCGCTTCCAAGCTCTTTTAGACTTATTAATCCACAAAGTTCCATTTCGATCGTGTAACAATTGCCCACCTTCGAATTCCATATTAAGCTCAGCAGGAAATATATTTTTCACCCAACTTTCACCATTAAACCTTGAAATATCATTATCGGTTGCCACATAAACTGTTGTAGAATCAATGGCATCTATGCTTATAATCGTATTCCCAGCAAGTCCGCTAGACTTATCATAATGATTCCATTCTTGACCATCAAATGTGAATACGCCATAATATCGAGATCCAGCAAAGAATAATCCATTATTACTATAAGCCACATTGACAAATTGCTGAAGCTGCTTATCTAATGGTTTCTTCCATTCCTTTCCATCAAAACTATGCAGACTACCACCTCCTATCCATATTCTACCATCTCCAGACTGTCCGATACCATAAACATTAGATTGGCTTAATCCATTGGCAAGTCCAGGATAATGAATCCACTTTTCTTTTTCATCCGTGTTAGTTCTATATTTCAGAAGCCCAGCAAATTGCCCTTTCTCCGTTTCAGCATCTACAGCAGCACCGAACCATATATTACCATCCTTATCTTCAAAAATTGACCTATAATCTATGCCCCAAGACAGATATGGATGATCTTTTCTTACCCATTTGCCATCAACTAAGACGGCAGTCGAGGCAATTCCTTGATGAGAACCAGCTGCCCATATTTCACCATTTCTGGTCTGGATAATTCTAATGGGTGCGTCCATTAATCCGTCCTTGGCCGAATATGCATACCATTTAGTGCCGTCCTGAAAAACTACTTTTCCATTGACATCCAGAAACCAATCTTCCCCTAATTTATTCTGAAATTGAAAATTTAATTTGTCATAAGTAACCCACTGATCTGTTGAAAAATCTAAGTAATACACTTTTGACTTGTTACCTGCTACCCAGATATAATTCCCTTTACTTTTATGCAGCATTACCTGATTCGCAGGGATGGGATGTAGTGGAGCTAGATAGACTGACCACTTTTTATTTTTGTAGGTGTATAATTTCCCGAGGGAACCTATCCATATAGTCCCATCCGTACTTTCGACGATATCATTCATGTATTCATCACCACCAAGCTCATCATTTAGCTTCAGATAAGACCATTTCCCTTCTTTATAAATAGAAATTCCTGTTTTATAAGTAGAGTTGATAATCCATATTGCACCATCATGTGCTTCTAAAAATTTTTGAGATTCTCCAAGCTTAACTCTTTCTGTAGAAGCGAAAATTTCATAATTTTTGATCTGGCTTAATTCAAGATTCTCCCTAGAAAACCTCAAAATTCTACCTTGTTCATTTTCGAGCGTGAAACCAATCCATATTTTCTGATGCTGATCCTCAAGAATATCTGAGACATTTCTAAAATCTTCATTAGGTAGAAATTCATGCGGCAAGGCTATAACTTCTACATCATGCAAGAGGCTTTGCAAAGTAGACTTTTTAGCTTCTGATGTGTAAAGACGATTCGTTTCACCTAAGATCAGAAATCCCCTATTACAAGTTGCTGCAACCAGATTATCTTCTAGCAACTTCAGGTTATTAAAATCAAATGAAAGGTTGCTAGGTGTAACAAAAATCTGGGTCCATACTTTACCATCATACTTATAAATCCCGCCAGTGGAAGCCGCGTATGCATTATTGTTATTATCAACTATAACTTGTTCTATAGGAGAAGATATAAAACCATTCTCTTCATTGTGAATTTTCCAATTATAACCATCATATTGATAAACTCCACCGTTCGATGCTACCCAAACAGATTTATTAGGCCCTTCATAAATATCTCTGACACCCAATCCTTCTAGTTCGGGAAACTGCTTCCATCGCCAAGACTGGGATAATGGATTAACTTCTTTCGGTTCATATAACTCTTGCGAGAATAAAGTCTGAAAACAGAAAAGCACTAGTAAAAATGAAATGATGCTATTTTTTACTTCCATAAATGATTAATCGTGAAAAATCAATTTCGCCCCAATTTTATAATCAAAAAACCAAAGGCTGCATTATTTATAGTAAATTATAAAAGTTTGCTTTTAATCCATAATAATAGGTCGAATATTAAAGAAATGGGAAAAAATGCTATTGAATTGTTATAAAATGAATAGGTCCCGAATGCTGCAAATTCTAATTTACAGCAATATAAATTGTCAATATGCGCCTCAGCACTCTTCGTCGTTTTATAACATTAATCTTTATTTTATTCACCTTTTCTATTTCAGGTCAATGTGATGCTCGCTTCAATGCAATCGTATCTTTAGATAATAGTGGAGATTACACTTCCATACAAGAAGCCATTAATGCATCAACAGGTAGCCAAGCTGAGCCATATACCATTTTTATTAAGGATGGCATCTATGATGAAAAGTTGTATTTTGAGAAAAGCTATATCACATTAGTTGGTGAAAGTAGAGACTCAACGATTATCACGACTGCAGTGCTTAGGAGATCATGGAGAGAAACCAACGATTCAGACTGGGGAGCAGCTACAGTAAATATTGCAAAGGATGTTACTGACCTTACGTTTGCACATCTGACCATACGAAACAATTTCGCTGACGTTTACCCTGATTTCCCTAATCCAAATGATCACACTTTTGCCATGAGGGGCGGTGGTCACAGAATCATCACCATCGATTGCAATATTATATCCACTGGTGGCGATACCTTAAGTCTCTGGAATACAGATGGTGGAATGTATTATCATAAATCATGCTTTTTCACTGGGTATGTTGACTTTATTGCGCCGAGAGGCTACTGCTATATGGAAGATTGTACATTTTACGGATATAATTCAACAGCAAGTATATGGCATGATGGAAGCGGTGGGGAAGATCACAAGCTCGTTATCCAGAATGGGACATTCGATGGGAAGGTCGGATTCGCATTAGGAAGATATCATCGTGATGCTCAATTTTACTTGCTCAATTGTACTTTTTCTGAAAACATGAAAAATCAGGAAATTTACTGGGAAGGCAAAAACGAAATCACTTGGAGTCCTGATAGAAAATATTACTATAACAATCATAGGCCACAATTTGACTGGACATGGTATAAAGATAATCTACACGAAGCGCCTGGAAATCCTAAAGAAGATGATATTAATGCACTTTGGACATTTAATAATGAATGGGATCCAGAAAGTAAAGTCTCCCATTTATTACCTGCTGCCTCTTTTCCTACTCCAGAAAAAAATGCATGCTTTTCAAGAGAAGGAATATTAGCCTGGATTCCCGGCAGATGTGCTGAACAACACCTTATTAGCCTAGGAAAAATGGGAGAGGAATTAAAAATTATCGAATCAACTGAAATTAGCAATTTTGCAATATCAGGACTAGAAGAAAATACGACTTATCAATGGCGAATAGATGAAGTTTTCGGGCAAGATACCGTCAAAGGTTCTGTATGGAACTTTCATACTGAAAAAACAGCTGATAATTTGCCAAACATAGCGTATGCACCTCATCCAGAAAACATGGCGGCGTATGATGAAAATCTAGTGAGACTAGAATGGAAATATGATCATTGCACAGTGGATTCATTTCTTGTCAACTTTGGCAAAGATCCAGATAATCTTGAATACAAAGGAACCCAAAAAAACAACTATTATATCGCTACGGAAAAGAAAAGTGACACCATTTATTATTGGCGTATTGATAGTAAGAATGAATATGGAATAGAAGAAGGTGAGACATGGTCTTATACTTATGATCCAACAACATCCCAAGTTATCCAAGAAAAACATTCTGGCTTCTTCATTCGTAAAGCTAGTCCGAATCCGTTTTCAGATACCTGTTCAATAGAATATGTATTACCCAATTCAGGAGATGTTAGTATTTCTGTTTTATCTCAAGATGGAAAATTAATTCAGCAACAGTTCATCGAAAATCAGCAAGCTGGTGATCACACCTATAGGTGGAATAATAAAGGTATTCGTGGGTTCTATGTCTTTAAAATTGGCTTTCAAAATCAAGAAAGAATTACCAAACTCATTAGCCAATAGGAGTCCATTTTTATCGAGAAGATTACACTAATTATTAACATATAATTACTAAACATGTACATAAAGAAACTTACTTTTTTAGGTCTTTTTCTGATATCAATTTCAGGAGCAATTGCGCAGTCAGGCCCCGTAGGCTGGGCAGCTGCCAATGGTGGGACCACAGGCGGACAAGGTGGTGAAGTCGTTACACCCACATCTCGAAATGAATTTGCTGCTTTTTGTGCGTCGATAGATCCGTTGATTATCAAAATAGAAGACACGCTGGAATTAATACTCTATGAACGAATCAGTGTCAATGCTAACAAAACGATCATCGGAGCAACAACCAATGCCATGCTAAGATATGGAGGCTTAGAAATTAATGGCAGAAACGTCATTATTCGCAATTTAATTATTAGCGATTCTTATGATGGAGACTGGGATGGAAAGACAAACAGTACCGATGCCATAACTATACAATCCGAAAATGTGTGGGTAGATCATTGTTTGCTGGCGACAAGTGCCGATGGACTTCTAGATGTAAGAAGTTCAAGCGCGTCAAACATTGGCAATTATGTGACAGTATCTTATACTAGATTCATGGATCACAACAAAGTATCGTTAATCGGCTCAAGTGATAATTCCACTCAAGATCGTGATCATCTAAAAGTAACCTTTCATCATTGTTGGTTCGACGGAACAGTGGATAAAGGATTAAATCAAAGACTTCCAAGAATAAGATATGGAGACATCCATTTATACAATAATTACTTCGAAGATGTTGCATCATATTGCATTCTTGCAAGACTAGAAAGTGATGTGGTAGTCGAAAGGAATTACTTTCGAAATTCTCTTAATCCCCATAGTCTGGATGATTTTGGTCTCGGGGTGAAAGATCCAGAGTTAGTAGCAATAGATAACATATATGAGTATAGCAGTAGTGATCAGAAAACTAATGGAACAGCCTTTAACCCTTCAGATTTCTATGATTACTCGGTAGATAGTACGCGATTAATTCCTGCTATTGTAATGAATGAAGCAGGCCCATTCAATAAGTCTACCAATACAGATCCTATTGCTGTAGAGGATCGATATCTGTTAGAAGTTGGCGATCACTCTTTTGATATGGATGTGATCGAAAATGATACGGATGAAGACGGAGATCAGTTATTCTTAGCAGGCATAAAGAATAAACCGGAGGGTGTAATTTTAATACGGTTTAATAAACTAAGGTATATCGGAGGATTTGATCCTTTAACACCTGATACAGTCGTCTATCAACTAGTAGATACTCATGGCGGCTATTCTGAGGGATTGCTAATTGTTGATTTTGCGGAATTATCCAGTGTAAATACAAAATTAATTAAAGACGAAATTGACATATACCCAAATCCTGCACAAAATAAATTCACCATTGAGTTTGACAATAATGATCTCCAAGTAGAAAATATTTCTCTAATAGATGTGAATGGATCCCAAGTGCACTTTTCAGCTCATGAAAGCGGCCAAAACAAGATTAATATTCAGACTAAAAATCTACCCGCGGGAATATATTTTGTTTCCATTCCAACTTCAAAAGGAATAATGATCAAGAAAATTCAAATTACCAAATAAACAGAGCGTGAATACTAGAAAAAAAAAGAAACAAATCTCGTCAAATCGCCATGTATAAAGGATAATGTTAATTCATGAATGCATAATGTTAAATCTTGCATAGTGACTTTTTGTTCCAAAACAACCATGATCCATTAGATTTGCATAGACGATATTTTGTAAGCACAAGAAGACAAAGAATAATATTTTATGACAAATTTTTATTGCAAAATTACATACTGCCTAATTACAATCAGCCTCTTTTTTGCTGAGTCGGCTATTTCACAAAATACAGTTAAAGGAATTGTAAAAGATGAAGTAGGCGAATCGTTAATTGGCGTAAATATTTTAAGCCAGAATGCTGGAACTGGGACTATTTCAGATTATGATGGTTCTTATTCCATTTCCGTCCCTAATAACGATACTTTGATATTCTCTTACCTAGGTTATGAATCGCAGAAAATTGCGGTTAATAACAGTACAATCTTGGATGTCGTCATGATAACCCAAGCTAGTAAATTAGATGAGGTAGTTGTCGTCGGATACGGAACGATGAGAAAGAGTGATGTTACTGGATCCATTATTTCCATTAGAGATGAGGCGTTAACAGATGTAAAATCTGTTAATGTATTTGAATCTTTACAAGGTCGAGTGCCAGGAGTTGACATTTCAAGAGATAATGGACGAGCTGGATCAGGAATCGATATCCTTGTAAGAGGTGAGCGTTCATTAAGAGCCAATAATGCACCGCTAGTATTAGTAGATGGGGTTCCATATGGTGACAATGTTGATATTCCATCAGAAGATATAGAATCTATTGAAATTTTAAAGGATGCATCATCCACTGCTGTATATGGTTCTCGTGGTGCGAATGGTGTCATCCTTATTACAACTAAAAGAGGTACCCAAGGAAAATCAAAGGTAAATTTCTCAATGTATCACGGAGTATCTGAAGCTTTTTCTAAGGTTCCAGTATTTGACCGAGAAGGATATATCAAGGCGAAAATAGATGCAAAGAGAGACATCGAAGATTGGGAAACAGATCCTGCTATTCAAAATGCATTCCTAGGAGACGAAGTTCGAGGTGTAGAGGAAGGTATTTTCACAGACTGGCAAGATGTAGTCACGAAACCAGGTAGCCAGTCAAGTTACTACCTAGGATTCGAAGGAGGTGGAGAAAGAAACTCATACTCTACTTCATTCAATTATTTTTCTGAAGATGGGGTCGTTGTAGCAGATGAATTCAAGAGGTATACTTTTAGACTTAACTTAGATAGCAAAATAAATAGCTATTTCAAAGTTGGTAATTCTACTGTTTTCACTTTTAGAGAAAGAGATGGGAACGGGCCTAATTTCACAAGTGCTATTAAAAGCTCGCCGATCACGGAAGCTTATGACAGTTTAGGGAATTACATTTATCAACCAAACTTCGCCAACCCAAGAAAAAACCCACTTGCCAATATAGATGATATTAGTGCGCAAAGATCTGGTCGTTTTTTCAGTACCTTTTACGGAGAAGTAAAGCCGACAAAGCACATTGTTTTTCGTTCCAATTTCAACTTTGATTTAAGTGGAAATAGGAATGGTTATATGTACCCTCAGAAAGTGCCTACAGAAGGTATTACAACTTCAGGTGTCAACTTAGGTTACAGCTCTGGTTTTCTTTGGAATAATATACTTTCTTATTCTAATGATATAGGAATTCACAGATTTTCAGGGACGTTAGTTCACGAAGTACAATCAAAAAGAAATGAACGATATGAACTAGCTGGACAAGAACAATTATTCGAAAGACAATTATGGTACAATCTAAATACAAATGCTAGTCAGACCACATTTAGTAGTTTGAACGAGACGGCTCTAGTTTCATTTTTAGGAAGAGTAAATTATACTATAGCAGACAAGTACACTATTAATTTTTCTGGAAGATATGATGGTGCATCGCAATTGAGTCCAGGAAACAAATGGGATTTCTTTCCTGCAGCTTCTATAGCATGGAGGATTAAAGAAGAATCGTTTTTAACAAACTTATCTGTGATCTCTGATTTGAAATTGAGGGTTGGATTTGGATCATCTGGAAACGCGTCCATTGATCCGTACTCTACTGCAGCAGCGCTGAACACCAACCCTCTTTTTTATGAATTTGGAGAACCAGGTGCGGAAGAAGGTATATTAGGATTTAGACCTGTAGCACTGGCAAGTTCTTCACTAAAATGGGAAAGAACTCAGCAAGGAAATATCGGGCTGGATTTTGGATTATTTAACAATAGAATTTCAGGGTCTTTTGATATCTACCAGGGATATACAGATCGACTTTTACTACAAGACCAACTCCCACCAACTTCAGGTTTTGACAATGTCTATGTCAATGCTGGAAAGACTAAATCTTGGGGTTATGAGATTTACTTACAAACCTTTAATGTTAATACATCGAATTTCAAATGGAATTCAGTCTTCTCATATGCTTCTTCGAAAGAAGAGATTGTAGAATTGACTTCTGGTCTAAGAAGAGATGAAGGAAACTTATGGTTCGTAGGTGAACCCCTAAGTGTTGTTTATGATTTCGAGAAAACAGGCATCTTTCAGTATGGAGATGAATCAGATCCTACATTCACAGCAGTAGGTGAAATAAAAGTAAAAGATCAAGATAACAATGGAGTAATTGATTTTGATGATCGAGTGATACTTGGAGCTAGAAGACCAGACTGGATAGGAAGCATGATCAATACATTTAAAGTATATGACATTGACCTAACGGTTAACCTATTTGCTAAATGGGGACAGTTTATCGATGCAAGTGCTTATGATTTTGATCCTAGAATGCTCGACAACTTACTAGCAATAGATTATTGGACACCTAATAATCCTACTAACTCCTACCCTAGATTAGATGCAAGTAGAGCTGAATTACCATATGAGTCTACCCTTTCATATGCAGATAATTCTTACATAAAAATTAAGAATATCACCCTTGGGTACACGCTACCAAAAAGCTTAATTAGCAATATAAAAGTTTCAAAACTAAGAGTTTATGCAAGTGCAAGAAACCCATTCATAGTGTATTCAAGCTTATTAGAAGGATTAGACCCAGAGCGAAATGGTAGTACCTCATGGCCTTTATCAAGGTTATGGTTATTCGGAGTTGATCTATCCTTCTAGGTAAAATAAAGAGACAAAAATTAATAAACAAAATCTGCTTCAGAGAGCAGCATAAAAAATATAAAGTAATGAAAACATCAATATTCATACTTCTTTTATTATTAATCATGGGCACAACAGGTTGCGAAAAATTCTTAGAAGAGAATTACTTAAGTGGTGAAAATTCCACTTCTGCCATTTCTTCAGAAGAAACTTTCGAGTCATTAATTGCAGCAGCCTATGTATCCCTAAGGGCATATTATGGCAAAGAAAATGCTTGGGACCTTACAGAGGCCGGAACTGACCTATATACTTGGGGATTAGATAATCGTTCTCAAGGATTTTGCACATACGCTTCCTTTACAACCTCTGAAGAACAAGAACGGATGAAGGCTATGTGGAGAGAGATGTATAAAGCACTTAATACCTGCAATTTGATTTTGGCCAATATTGATGATGTTCCGTATTCAGATGAAGGGAAAAGAGCAGAACGAAGAGGGGAAGTTAGTTTTTTAAGAGCTCACTATCTATGGTTAATTTCTGAAATCTGGGGTGGTGTTCATTTCACAACAGAACCATCAGAAGAAGTAAGTAGATCGGCTAATAGAACACCAGTTTCTGAATTTAGAGCTCAGATTGTTACCGATCTTGAAGTTGCACTAGCTAATTTACCCAATGAACGAGACCCTGCAAACTATGGTCGAATTACTAAACCTGCTGCAGAAGCTTTTCTGGCAAGAGTGCACTTGTATGCAGAGAATTACGAAAAAGCATCCTTACATGCACAGAATGTAATTAACAACTATGAATTTGCGCTATTAGATGACTGGTCACAGATCTGGAGTATTGACAATATAAAGAATGATGAAGTTATCTGGGCGGTAAATTATTCTTCGGACCCGATTACAACTCAAGCTGGTTTTACGGATGAAAATGGAAATTTATATAATTCTACTGGAATTATTCAGAGATTAGGAGGACACACAGGTCATGTCATGTATGAAATACGATACGAGAATCTTGGATGGGGACTTGTGAGAGATGTAGAAAATGGTCGTGGATTCCAGAGATGGGCACCGACTAAACACTTTATTGATTTATACAATGAAGATATCGACGAACGTTTCTATGGTTCGTTTAAAACAGTATGGAAAGCTAATGATGTTGCTGCTTCTCCAAAATGGAAACCTTTCGTATTTGTAGAGGGTGTAAAATTTGATGTGGAAAGAGAATTATGGGCTCAACCGATATTTGCAGTTGGTGATACTTCTATCATTTTCTCTAAAAAGCCTGTCCCTGAATCTGAAAAAGGGAAATTCTCTCCTAATGATATCTTTTACATTGACCCTGTGAAAGCAAATATCATCATAGATATCAATGATATGTATTTACCTGATGGATCTCTAAATGATAATGTTATTAATAGACAATTCTACTTTCCTATTTCAAAAAAATATGAGGACCCTACCCGATTAGAACTTAGTACAGAATACAGTAAAAGAGATGCATTTGTTTTCAGAATATCGGAAATGTACCTCATCGCTGCTGAGGCCGAAATGAAACTTGGCAATATGGATGCAGCCACTGATATGATGAATACTTTAAGAAGAGCAAGAGCTGTAGAAGGAAAAGAAGATGAAATGCTTATCACCTCATCTGATCTCAGCATTGATTTTATACTAGATGAAAGAGCAAGAGAATTAGCAACTGAATTTCAGAGATTTTTTGATCTTAAAAGGACAGGAAAACTAGTGGAAAGAATACAAGCCTATAATCACGATGCGGCTCCTAATATTCAGGACTATCATGCCATACGATTTGTACCTCAAAGTCAAATTGATGCCATGGTCGATGGAGCTAGCTATCAAAATCCTGGATATTAAAAATTAACGAATATTTACAAATTTCAAATGAAAACAAATATGAGACAATTAACTCTTATTGCATTATTACTTTCTTTTGTAATCACAGGATTACAATCCCAGTCAAAAGATCGTCCATTGGATGGCCATAATTCAAGTTTTGAGAATGGTAGAATGGCTTTTGATGCAACAGCATACAAGATTATGTTCTTAACAAAGGATTTAACCCCTGAAGGCACGATAGAAGAACAAGGATTAATCAATGACCTAAAAAGTCGTGGTTTCGATGTAGATGTAACTTATAACAATGCCGGCGCGATTACCTATACCCCTGACGTTGAATTTACTTTCGAAACTGTGAATGATTATGACTTAATCATTATCGGAAGAGGGATTAGTTCTGGTGACTATACTGAAATAGATGCTTGGGCTGGTGTAACAACTCCAATCATTCAATTTTCTGCCTATATCATGAGAAGTAATCGACTTAACCTTATGAATTCAACTTCAGCTTCCAGAGAAGCTGCAGATGGAACTTCTATTCCTGAAGATCGAGTGGCAAATATCAAAATAGCAGACCATGCCATATTTACAGGCTTAGATGGTGATGGTGACGGTGAAATAGCCTACCATACATGGTTTCATGATTATATAGGCTACGGTGCAGATACTTTCGAAGTTAATCACGGAGCAACGCTTCTCGGAACATGGGCAACTGATAGTGTAAGCGCAGGAAATGTTGCTGTTGCAATGTGGGATTCTGGTTCAGAAACTTATACAGCATCAGGAACAACGCTAGCTGGAAAAAGACTATATCTTCAGATGGGATCTGACGACAGTTCTTCACCCAAAATTAGAAATTATACCGCTTTTACGGATGAATCAACACTGCTTTTACATAATGGTATCAAAATGCTTCTAGGTGCTGAACCAGATGGTGAGTTGATTCCAGTTAAAGGAAAAGAAACACTAGGTAAGATTGCGTATCTCACAAAAGATGTGGATGAAAGTGGAAATCTTGAAGAAATAGAAATAATTGCAGAATTGAGAAAGAGAGGTTATCAAGTTGATGTAACTTATAATAATGAAGGAAGCATAACAGTACCTGTAGATTTTGCATTCTCGTATGAGGCGCTTAATGACTATGATGTAGTGATGTTAGGTAGAGGTGTGAGTTCTGGTGATTTTGCTGATGCTGCAGACTGGGCAGCGGTAGAGACTCCTATTATTATTCTCAGTGCTTATTTGGTAAGAAACAACCGACTTAATATCGTGAATTCAAGTTCAGCTTCACGAGAAAATTCTGACGGCTCTACAATAGATATGAATCGAATAACCAAGGTGAAAATAGCGGACCATCCGGTGTTCACTGGTATCAATGACGATGATGAAATAGACTATATGACTTGGTTCTATGACTATTTAGGATATGGAGCCGATACTTTTGAAATCAACCATAATGCAACGCTACTTGGAACACTTTCAGTTCCAGATAGTGTAGGAGATGGTACAGTACACATGGCATTATGGGATGCAGGGGTAGAAACATATCCTGGATCAGGAACGACTTTAGCTGGTGCTAGAATGTATATGCAGATGGGATCTGACGATAACTCTTCTCCGAAATTAAGAAACTATACTCCATTTACTACCGAAGCATATATCGCTTTATTCAATGCGCTCGCGATTCTTCAAGGCAATGAACCAACTGGTGTTCTACCTGCAGCAGGACCTGTTGCAAAATGGGATATGTCTGATGCTAGTGGCTCAATCGTAACAGATGCCATAGGAGGTGCCCATGGAGAAATTATGGGAGGAAATGGTATCACATGGGAATCTTGTGGTGAAGGTACTTCTATCAACTTTGCAGGAGCAACTAAAGATGAAGCTATTATTTATGTTAATGATAATCCAAATATTAATTTTGGAATGAATCAAAGTTTCACCATTTCACTTTTAGCAAAAATAGACCCACTTTCATTTACACCTGAAATGAATTTAATTCTTAAAGGTGATAATACAAGTAATGGAACACACCTGCCTAATGGAAATGGTCATTACTACACCATTGCTACTAAAGACAATCAATTAAGGTTCGCAATAGATGATGATGTTGTAAAAACGCAATTAGGATATGATTTAGATGAAACTAACTATCCAGAAGAAGAATGGAATCATATTGTTGCAGTAAGAGACGCCAATCAAGATTCACTTTTTCTTTATTTAAATGGATTAAAAGTAGCTAGTATTCTTGATGAAACAGATGGAGATATTTCAACTACTGGATTACCACTTGTAATGGGTAATTATCACCAATTCGGAAGAAAAATAAATGGTGGTATTGATGAAGTTGCAATTTATGACTTTGCATTCAATGCATCAGAAGTTGCTAGCTTAAATGCGGCTTTCACGATCGATTCTGAATGTGAAGTATTATCAACTATAGAAGAATTAAGTAATGATGCGAACTTAAGTAACATAGAAGTGAGTGCTGGAACTTTAAGTCCTGATTTTGATCCTGCAATTACAAGTTATACAGTAGAAGTCCCAGAAGGAACGGCTTCTGTTACGATTACTGCAACGACTAGTCACCCTGCTGCTGTAGTTACCGGAGATGGAGAATTTTCAGCGATTCCAGGAAGTACTACATTAGGTATAACTGCTGAAGATGGAACAACTAAGGATTATTCATTAAGTTTCACTATAGAAGGTCAAGGTAACTCAAGAACCGTTATCGAGCCTGGTTTCGAAACTTTATGGACAGCCATTAATTCAGCTGTAAGTGGAGACACTTTAGTTCTAAAAAATGGAGAAACTTACACTCCGATCGAAACTTATAGAATAAATAAGAAGATTGTCATTATAGCAGAAGAGATTCCTGAACTACCAGGATTAAATAACATGCCTGTTATAGAAAATCTATTCGGATCTAATCCATTATTCTTATTACAATTTGGCGCTGATCTTCATTTAATCGGAATCGATGTAGATGGACAGGGAGCAACTAATATATTTGACACCGATCCTACAGTAGGTGCAACTATGTCCATATTTGTAAATAGATGTAGACTGCATAACACCTTAGATGATATTTTCGATGAAGCAGCAGATGGTGGTATTACAGAAACGAATCTTAAGAGAGCAATCTTTAAAAACTCTTTTATCTATGATTCTGGAAGTGGGCACGGCATTTATCTGAAGAGTTTTTACGGTGAGAGTAAGTTCGTAATTGAAAATGTAACGTTCTGGAATTTGGGAGAGCAGTTTATGTGGATCAGACATCATCCTGCGGGCATAACCCAACCATACTTGTTCAATCATAATACTGGATACTCTTTATCTACAGATTTAGTAGATAATAAAGAATTACTTGGAAATTCTGATAACCCAACTACAGAATCATTATTAGATATTGCGGTACAAAACAATATTTTCCACACACAATTATCTGCTAATGAAGGTTCACTCAAGTTCGATAATACTTCTGAACAACATAATATTAATATCAATAACAATGTACTATTTAATGTTCAACCAATTTTTGATGTAGGAGGTACCATTGGAAAATCTGACAATATGATTGATGTAGATCCAATGTTTGTAGATCCAGACAATGGTGACTTTACAGTAATGAATAGCGCTTTATATGGAGGTGCTACAGACGGAGAAATAATTGGAGCGACCTACTGGCATCCTGACTTCGTAGATGATTTTGCAGATTTATCTGTAGGAATTAAAGAATACGAATTCGCTGAAGTTGATCTTTCTTATAGTCCGAATCCTTTTTTAAATAGTGTAGATGTTTCCTTTACTTTGGAAAACAGTGCTTCTGTCCAATTAGAAATTTATGACATCAACGGTGCGAAGCTACAAACAGTTATGGATGATAAATTCCAAGCTGGAAGTCATACACAAAGTATTAATGTGAATGCATTAACACCAGGTGTTTATTTCTTCAGATTATCCTCTGGTAAAAAATTCACCACTAGAAAATTAGTTAAAATAAAGTAAGTAGACTTATTCATATTCAGTTTAGGAGGTTGCAATTATTGCATCCTCCTATTTTTTAACTTCTTCAATTAACATGATGATTTCGCTTAGATCTTTTTCATATTTATTCATGCTTTCAGTTGCACTACTAAGTTGTAAACAAGTTGAAAAATCTAAGGCTTCGTATTCTTTAGAGAATAAGCTGAATGCTGATAGAATGGATGAGATAATAAAACTTAATCTTTCAGATGTATTGTCCAAGTTAAAGGTTGATGAAAAAAGTCTCGCATTATCTGTTCCATATCAATTAATAGATACCGATGTAGATGGAAAGAATGATCAACTGATTTTCCTTTCTGATTTTAAAGGTAAAGAATTAAAAAACATTAATCTTCAAGAACTACTAACTACAGAAACTTTAGAATTTCCTAAAAGAACACAAGCTGAAATTTCACATAAAGTAAGTGGAAAGTGGGAAGGTCGAGAATATATAGGTGGACATTTTGAAAACACGAATCATTTAGCTGTTCCACCAGAACATACCGATCACAGTTGGTTTATACGATATGAAGGACCAGGCTGGGAAAGCGATAAAGTAGGATACCGATTTTACCTTGATTGGAGAAATGCCACAGATATTTTTGGTAAAAAAACACCCAATATGGTTTTGCAGGATGTTGGTCAAGATGGATTCGATTCTTATCATGAAGAGGCAGATTGGGGAATGGATGTACTAAAAGTCGGAGAATCCTTAGGAGTTGGTTCACTGGGAATGTGGCTTAACAATAAAGCAGAAAGAGTAGCTGAAACTTCAAATCTAGATGTAAAAATTCTAGACAATGGGAACATTTTCTCTAGGTTTAGAACGAGCTATAATAATTGGAACATCGATAATAAAAAAATAACCCTATTATCAGATATATCAATTGCAGCAGGGAGTAGAATGTCACATCAAGAAATTACTCTAAGTGAAAACGTGGATAACATTTGCACTGGAATAGTAAAACATAAAAATGGATCATTGATCAGCATGTCGAATAAGAGAAATTCCGGATGGGGATACCTTGCAACCTATGGAAAACAGTCCTTAAACGATGACAATCTGGGAATGGCTGTCCTTTTCAAAAACGATGATTTAATAGAAGTAACAGAGGATGATCACAGTCATGTGCTAGTCTTGAAACCTAAGTTCAAAAAGCTGGATTACTTCTTTCTTGCTGCATGGGAACTTGAAAAAGATGGCATTACCTCAGAAGCTGATTTTATAAAATACTTAAATGAAAGTGTAGAAGCCCTTAACCAACCTATTACCATCAACAATTAAAGACTTATTCTATATTAAAAGTGACTCTTTTATTAGAATATAATGCTTAACATTATGAATAATAAAATAAAGAAATATAAAAGGATGATGAGGACTTGGAAAAGAGTAATCTATAGCGTTGCATGTGTATTTGTTCTTATAGCATTTAAGAGTTGTACACAACTTAACAGTCAGCAACTAAAGAAGATAGAATCCATAAGTGAAGAATTACCTTGGAGTGAAAGAATGGCACTATCTATAATGAAACGCAATGATAGACTATTCATGATAGAATCACGAACTGACCCGAAATGGAGTTATACTCACGGTCTTGTTGCCCAATCTATACTTGAAGTATACAAAACAACTGAGAATGAAAAATACTTCGTCTATGCAAAAGGATATGCTGATGACTTGATTTCTCCTGATGGTGTTATTCTAGGGTACAATATCACAGATTTTAACATAGACAATATTAACCCAGGAAAATACTTATTTGATCTTCATAAAAAAGAAAGAAATGAGAAGTATCGCATAGCAATGGAAACGTTGAGAAATCAAATTGAATGGCAACCTAGAAATACCAAGGGCGGATTCTGGCATAAATTAAGATATCCATGGCAGATGTGGTTAGATGGTTTATATATGGGTGGACCATTCTATGCAAGATATGCTAAGGAGCATGGTGCATATGAAGATTTTGATGATATAGCGAAGCAATTTATGTTGTTAGAAGAATATGCAAAAGAAAAACAAAACGGACTTTTTTATCATGGGTGGGATGAAAGTAAACTGCAGAAATGGTCTAACCAAGATACAGGACTTTCTCCCCATTTTTGGTCAAGAGCAATAGGCTGGTATGCAATGGCCTTGGTAGATGTTCTTGACTATTTCCCCGAAGATCATCCAAATAGAAAAGATCTCATTAGAATATTAAATAATCTCATGGAGTCCATTACTCCGTTCCAAGACAAAGAAACTGGATTGTGGTCTCAGATCATGGATCTTCCTGAAAAAGAAGGTAATTACCAAGAAGCAACAGGTACCGCCATGTTTTCATATGTTATGTTGAAAAGTGTTCGCCTTGGATATATTGATCAAAAATTTTATCAAATAGGAGCTAAAGCACATTCGGGACTTACTGAACATCTTATCGTTATCAATAATGACGGAGAAATTAACCTAACTAAGTGCTGCGCCGTTGCTGGACTTGGAGGAACTCCCTATAGAGACGGTTCTTATGATTACTACGTGAATGAAGAAATTAGAAGTAATGATCCGAAAGGGACAGGACCATTTATCTTAGCAAGTCTTGAATTAGAAAAATCCCAAAATAAAACTAAATAGTGATCAAAACCATACTGTTTTCAGTCATTTGCATTATATGCCAAGTTTCCGTTTATGCCCAAACAAACAACCCTATACCAGAACGCATAACACCATCTGGGATTTTAGTAACCTTAGAGGAATCCATTATTATTCAACCCTCAAATAATAGTGATCCTAAAGCAAGAATTAATATGCTGAGGGAAATTCCAGATGGTTCTGGTAGGAAGGCTATTATTGATTTAAGAGGAATCTTGTGGATCACTAATAATGATTCACACTCCCCATTTCTCAAAATCAAGGACTATAGCGATAATTTCATTGATGCTCCTGGTAAGGGGACTGGTTTTGGTGCATTTGCATTTCATCCAGACTATGAGGATAACGGATTGCTTTATACAACCCATTCAGAATCAGCAAACAGCGCTGAGGCTGATTTCAAACCCGAAGCCTTCGATATTATAGAACTTCAGTGGGTCTTAACGGAATGGAAAAATGATGATCCTAGCAGCGCTACCTTTTCCGGCACACACAGAGAATTGATTCGAGCTGAATTTCCAAGTGCTTTGCACGGATTTCAAGATTTGCAGTTTAACCCTACAGTCGATTCTGAAGATGAAGACTTTGGTCTATTATATCTCTGTATTGGTGATGGTGGCTCATCCTTGCACTTCAAAAGCGAAAATCTAAATGAAAAGTCTTCATTCTTGGGGTCTATTTTCAGAATTGATCCGCTGGGAAATAACAGCACAAATGGCAAATACGGTATCCCCGCCTCGAATCCATTTTTTGATGATGAAGAAGCAACTCAAGAATTGTTTGCCTATGGATTTAGAAATCCGCACAGAATCAGTTGGGATTCAGAAGGTGATCATACTATGTTTATCGGAGATATCGGTGAGAAAAACATTGAAGAATTAAATATCGGAATAGCTGGTGCTAATTATGGTTGGGACAAGCGAGAAGGAACCTTTAAATATGATCGACCATTAGGTAGAGATTTTGTTTATGACTTACCCGAGGATGACAGTATCTACGATTACACCTACCCTGTCGCTCAGTATGACCATGATGATGGCGTTGCAATTGTAGGTGGGTATGTCTACCGAGGAAATGTAATTCCTGAACTGACAGGTCATTATATTTTTGGTGATATTCCGACTGGTAGATTATTTCATGTCCCTGTGGAAGATCTTGTACTAGGTGGCCCTCTTGCTAAGATTAAAGAATTACGACTTTTAAGTGAAGATGGAAATGCTACCACATTAAATAAGTTATCACAATCCAGTAGAGCAGACTTAAGATTCGGGATCGATGATTCAGGTGAAATTTACTTTTTAACAAAAGCGGATGGAATTGTTCGCAAATTTAAAGCTCCTACATCAAGTGACCATAAAACAATTGCTGAAAAAGATGAGGTTAATATCTTTCCGAATCCAAGTCAAGGAATTATAACGATTCAGGTAAGTCCTACAGAAATCGGCCAACCTTATGAAATATTAAGCATAGATGGAAGTATTGTGAAATCAGGTAAATTTATCGATGTAAACACTCAAATAAACTTATCTGAAGTTCCCCTGGGCACCTATATTTTATCATATGGTTCAGTAATTAAAAAAGCTAAAGAGATCGTTATTTCAGAATAATTTCATCACTTTTCTGCTACTTAATAATCCTAGCTTTGTCTCCTTTGTGTTGAATAAGATTACGCTGCCGATAATCTTGGTGTAGAACTTCTTGTTCGGTAGATAGGATTTCGGGATTAAATAACTTTGCTTCTGATCGTTGGCGAAGTGCTTCATAGGCACTTACTGCAAAAGCAACAGAAATATTCAGGCTTTGGACCATACCCACTTGTGGAATAATATAGTTTCCATCGATATAGCTTAAGGCTTCTTCTGTCAATCCTTCATGCTCATTTCCTAAGACGATAGCTGTAGATTTCACAAAGTCAATGTCATATAACGAAATACTATCTTGGGCTAAGTGAGTTCCCAATATCTGATCGTAATGTTTTCTTAGTTCAGCAAAACACTTCGCATAGTCATCGTAAACATATACATCCACCCATTTTCTTGCACCTGAAGACGCATTTATTCCAAGCTCAATTTTATCCCAAACTCGTGCGTCTGAAACCAAAAGGTAAACTCTAGGAATCCCAACTGCATCACATGTTCTGATAACTGCGCCAATATTATGCGGATCATGAACATTTTCGAGTAATACAGCGAGACCCATTTGGCGATTAGATGCCAATTTCTTAATCTTTGCAGATCGTTCTTCCGTCAGATGTACTGGATACTTAGTCAATTTTCACAAACTTATTTCCCTTGTATTGAATAAGATCAAGATGCTCATTCTCAAGGTATTTTATATGTTCAAATTGCTCATCTTGCTCATCATAGATCTTCTGAATATTATACGCAGTCTGTAAATATCGATTTCGATCTTGCTCTAAATAGAGTTGGAAATTTATCCCATACTTTACCAAATTACTTCCGATAAAATTAATCATATCATATCCTTCGAAAGCATCTGAAGTCGGCAAATCGCCATATTTATCATAGAACTTCCTCATAAATGTCTTCACTCTCTCGTCTTCCCAATCAACAAATTCTGACACGCAAGTTCTTATGTTCAAGTTCTTATAAAAATCGAAATCAATCTTTTCAGAATCAAAAAGAATTGGCATTCCATAAACGAATACTTCGGCTCTACCTCGCTCTATATTCAACCTTCTCAAAACAGAATAAATAAAGTCTTCATCATTATAATTCCAATTCGGAAGGATGATCGCTTTCTTTCCGCCGCCTACAAACAAATTACTGAAAGCAAAGTCTGCATAGTTTAAAGAATCATCATTTATGAAATACTCTTTCAGCTCATTTCCATTATTGAAGTCATTAATAGCCGAATAGGTTCTTTGGAAATATCTGAATCGGTTCTTATCTGAATTAATATTCCTGCCTACGAGTACAATCTCATCTGCTGTGAAATTCTGATTAACGTGATCTATTAATTTAAAATAATGAGAAGATAGCGAAGGTCTTAATTGTATATAATAAGGATTCTCATCCGTGATTTTTGTACTCGACAACCATGGGGATATAACAGCCGTTTTGCTTTCTTTGCCATATTCCGCTGTTAGAGATAATCCGTTTCTATCATATGGGCCCACGATCACATCGAAATCTTTGACTTCACCTCTCTCTATCTTTCCGCGAACGACTTCAGGACTTCTTTCACTGTCCATCACTTTCACTTCGAAATGATGACCTTCTTGATCAAATTCCTCCAGCGCCAATTTCACACCCGCGTAATAGTTGACAAATTTTTGATCTCCACCATCATTCACATCGTAATTAGAATCAGATGCATTAAAAGGAATAAACATTCCAATTTTATAAGTATCCTTTTTATAAGCACTAAAATCGTCTTCGATTTCAATGATCTGAGGATCTTTTTTGATAGGTGAAACTTCAGACTCTGGAATTTCTGTTAATTCCATTGTATCCATCGCTGTTTCAGTTCTGTCCTTGACGACATTATCTTTATTCTTATCTCTGGCACTATTAAATAATCCACAACCAGAAGTAAAAATCATTAAGCCTAAAAGCAATATAATTTTACTCCCACTCAATAGTGGCCGGAGGTTTCGTACTGATGTCATAAACTACTCGATTAATCCCTTTAACTTTATTAATTATTTCACTAGAAATCTGCGCTAATATCTCATGTGGAAGTTTGCTCCACTCCGCAGTCATTCCATCCACTGAATTTACACTTCTTAACGCAATAGTGAACTCATATGTTCGCTCATCTCCCATAACTCCAACGGACTGAACAGGTAACAATATTGCACCTGCCTGCCACACTTTGTCGTACCAACCACTTTCTTTCAAAATATTGATATAAATATGATCTGCCTCTTGGCATAATCTAACTTTCTCTCTGGTAATGGCACCCAATACTCTGATCGCTAATCCAGGACCTGGAAATGGATGTCTTGAAAGGATGTAATTCGGCAATCCTAATTCTGCTCCGACTCGTCTAACTTCATCTTTGAACAACATCCTCAACGGCTCTACTATCTGCAGATTCAATTTTGCTGGTAGCCCACCCACATTATGGTGTGACTTAATAGTTACAGAAGGTCCGTGAACACTTACGGATTCGATCACATCAGGATAGATCGTACCTTGACCTAACCACTTAATATTATCTAATTGCTTAGCTTCCTTATCGAAAACTTCGATAAATACTCTCCCGATTATCTTTCTCTTAGTCTCTGGATCCGAAACATCAGTAAGTTCATCTAAGAACTCATCATTTGCTCTTACTCCTTTCACATTTAGTCCTAATCCCTCATAAGAAACCAATACTTCCTCAAACTCATCCTTACGGAGTAAACCATTATCTATAAATATACATTTCAGCCTGTCGCCTATGGCTCTATGGAGCAACATCGCTGCTACAGAAGAATCTACTCCACCTGATAATCCTAAAACCACAGAATCATCACCTATTTTTTCCTTAAGTTCTGCAACACTTTGTTCAACATAAGATGCTGGCGTCCAGTCACAAGGGCAGTTACATACATCAGTCACAAAATTCTTTAACAAGGCCTTTCCTTCTAAAGAATGTGTTACTTCTGGGTGAAACTGGATACAGTATATCGGCTTGGCATATGCTCCTTCTTTAGATCGATAGGCAGCAACTGGAATAGAATCCGTATGTGCAATAATTTCAAAGCTATCTGGAAGAACTTTAATCGTATCTCCATGCGACATCCATACCTGTGTATGACTTCCTAGTCCATGTAGCAGGTCATCTTTCGTACGATCGATAGACATCATTGCCTTTCCATATTCTCTGTGGTCAGATCGCACAACATCACCGCCTAATTTCTGAGCAATATATTGAGCGCCGTAGCATACACCTAGAACAGGAACTTTCCCGATGAACGCATCCAGATTGACCTGAAGTGCACTTTCATCTTTCACAGAAAAGGGACTGCCTGAAAGGATTATTCCCTTCACAGATTCGTCTAGGTCAATGGTTTTAGAAAATGGATGGATTTCGCAGTAAACATTTAGTTCACGGAGTCGTCTCGCAATAAGCTGAGTATATTGTGAGCCGAAATCAAGTATTATTATCTTTGCAGTCATATGGTTTTATCGATATGGCTGCAAAGATAGGATTATTTAGAAAAGTATGAAGTGATTTAAAAATGGATATTAAAATGCTTTCCATATGTCCGCATATATAGATAAATAATTACCTAGCCTAAGCTATGAAATGATGACTACCTCGAATTTCCAGTAAGGAAAAAAATAGTCTGTTCATCACATTCCTTATAAGGAAATCCTTACAACCAAATAAATGGATCTATAGTACACTTAGAAATTCATTAAATGCAGATGTAAATCACAATGTTACAACCGTCTTAATGGATCGACAACTGAACTTTATTATTCGCCCAGTCTTCATTATTAGACTCTTGAATATTGATTCGTGATTGATCAATGCCTTTCTCTACAAGCATTTCTTGGATACTTTTTGTGCGATTCTTAGATAGAATCTTACTTACATCCACGTTATCAGAGTAATAGCTCTTTATCTCTAATCGAGCATTCTCATCACTTTCCAGAATTTTTGCGATCTGATTTAACTGATTAACTGAAGATGGAGAAAGTGTTGCATCTCTATGATCAAATGCAAATTCGTAATCATAGTCTGTGGATTTTACATCACCTTTAGCATTCATCTCATCTTCCTCTCTAACTGAATTTTCAGCTAGCATTTCACCTACTTCTTCTTCTGAAATATCCTTAATCATTGATTTCTCAAGTTCTAATTTATCTCCATTCACTCTTGCTAGATCCGTCATGGATTCAACTTCGTCACTAGGCATTTCAATTTTACTAGCACTAATCTTGTTAAGACTAGCGTAGTTATTATCCACATCATTAATGAAAGATAAAATCTTGCCCTTAGGAGTCATCCTTACTTTGTAAGGTTTGCTATTAAAAAGGATAACATTTTCAATTACCGTTGTTGTTGATTGCGCGTTAACATTCAGGCCACTTATCAATGTAAATAATAGCACTGGAATGATCAATTTAATTTTCATAGGATTATAATCTTTTATATTGAACACAAATTGCATAAATATTTATTTACTTATACGAATATAACGTGTTCAACGTGACATATTGTTCGAATCGGTATGAAATTAAGACACTTTTTATTCTACTAATCCCCTACCTTCCTTAATAATCTTGCCCGTATCTTGTAATTCCTTTAAAATTTTGTCTAAAATACCATTGACAAAGTCTTTACTTTTCGGTGTACTATAAAGTTTTGCGATCTCTACATATTCATTTAAGGTTACTTTAGTAGGTATCGTTTTAAAATGGATAAATTCAACTATAGCCATTTTTAAAAGAACCATATCGATTATAGCTAATCGTTCATGATCCCAATTTTTCAATGTAGGTTTGATATATTCTAATAACTCATCATCTGTTTCATAGCAGAGTTCGAGTAATTCTTGACCAAATTCTTTAATTGTCTCGTCTTCAGGAAAGAAAGTCTGAAAGAAATTCTCTTCAGCTGGAAGCTTCTTAATACTCTTTTTAATGGCTCCTATGATTAATGATTTATCATCTACCCATTCTGAATAACTATCCTCCATTACCTCATTAAAATATTCACTTTTTCGGCAATGTCTATATAATTCTAATAGGATTTCTAGATGATCTTTATCACTACTTTCTTTCTGAATATAGCTTTTATACTCTTCCGTCTTCGAAAATTCAGAATATATTTTCTTGCAAAAATCTTTATCCGCTTTATTTTCAAAATGAAGCTTATCAAACTTCTTTCTCAACTTAAAATTCGAATCAATAGATCGAATTATTGGGTTGTTAAAAAGCTTCGCACTAAACCCTTTATCATAAGCCGAAGGAAGATGCTTACTTTTCCTTTTCTCATTATCTTCTATGGCTATACTACAGATTCTGTGAATCGTATATAGATTAAGCAGATATAGGTTAAAGGTATTGTCAATGGATCCAAAGTACCGTTTAGTAGTTTGATCAATCTTTAAAGCAACATCTCTTGATAATGCATATAATAATTGCATTACTTTGATTCTGACACATCTTCTACTAAGCATAATATTTCAAAGGGCTCTTGTATTAAATAAATTCTTAATACAAAGTAAATAGTTTTTTTTGATATAGTGGCTTAAAATCTAAAATTTCATCCTTATTATATACCAAATTGACTTTTTACCTGTAAATAAGGCGGCAATTTCTTCACATGCCATTTATGAACGATTACTCCATTTTTCACTAGAACAACTCCAGGGTTCGATCTTACGATTGTTTTCAATAAGATATCATCCGCTGTATAGTAAGTCGCATCAGGACCAACTTTATCTTTAAAATCTAAAACTTCGTCTTTTCCAAACTTCCCGATAAATACATGTGCATCTACTCCATCTTTCTTCGCTGCTTCTACAAATGGATTAATCGCTGTTGCAAATTTCTCTGAATACTCCTCATCCCAATTCATTTGATAAGCCTCCATTTCTTTCTCTTGAATATCAGCTATAGTCTTCACACCTGCCGTATCTACATCGAAGGTGGTATCCTGAACCATTACTTTATTTAATTCATTAACCCCTTTTAGTTTATGACAAACAATCCACAAACTATATCCTTCTTCACTTAATAATTCATCAGCAGCATCATAACCATCTAAAGATGAAATCTCAAAATCACTTATCTTCGTCGGCTCTATAGCTGGTTCTGTTTTTACCTGATCGATAACCGTCCACTCTGCCTTCGGATACTTCTTGAATTCTTTCATGTATACATCATAAGATAATTCAACTACCTTTCCTGGATCACTTTTGCTTTGTAGTTTGTATGCTATGATTTGTACATTTCCTGCAGCTTCCATTTCTTTAGCTTTCGTAGTCGCTATATCCGCTCCAATTTTAAATGGTCTAAAATCAGCATGAGGAATGTCCCATTTGTAGTTACTCAAACTATATATAAAGAGTCCTATAATCGAAATTGCTAGTACTCCTGTTCTAATTTCTTTGTTAAATATCTGATGCATTTTCTTATGCGCTACTACAAATATGATTGCAGGAATTAACAGAAATACATCTTTGAAAAATGAAGTTTTAGGTTTCAGTTTCACGAAATCTCCGAAACAACCACAATCTGTCACCTTCATATTAGATTCGGTGTAGGCTGCCCATGATCCGAAATTGAAGAAATTCACACCTTCTGGGACGAAGCCTGTAAGAAATGTAAATCCGGTAAGAATCGTAAAGAAAATTACAATCCCGAGAAAAACCCAAGAAGTAAACAGCCTTCTAATTCCAAAAATCAACATCAAGCCTAAAGCAATCTCCAGAATAATCATAAAGACTGAAAAGCCAACAGAATACTCTGACAAAAACGGGAACAATGGTCCCAAAAATGAAAACCAAGTCGGTTCGAATACAGAAGTAAATTCTCCGAAATACTGTTCCATTTTATAAGCAGTTCCAAGTGGATCTATGGCTTTAACCCATCCTGAAAAGATAAACAACGCACCACAGTAATTCTGAAGAAAAGTCAAAACCCAATTCACCTTTCCTTTCTTCAAAAAACCTACAATAGCCGTAAGAATTACTGCTGCTATAGCCACATAAATCAATATAGTAGTTAACGTCATATCTTATTTTTTTCCTTCTTCTAATTTTATCAATGCAAATAATGCATAATTTATAATATCTTGATAATTCGCATCTAAGCCTTCTGATACTATTGTTTTCCCTGAATTATCTTCTATTTGTCGAACACGAAGCAACTTTACTAATATTAAGTCCGTAATGCTCGATATTCTCATTTGCCGCCAAGCTTCACCATAGTCATGATTTTTCGCAATCATTAAATCACGAGTAATCTCAGCGTATTTCGTATACAATTTTTCAATTTCTTCAGGGTCAAGATCTGGATTCTCTGATGGTCCCATTTCTAACTGAATTAATGCCATTATGCTGTAATTCACTAACCCAATATATTCAGGTTCCACACCTTCATCAACTTTGCGAGTATCATTCTCTTCTAGACTTCTAATTCTCGAAGCTTTAATGTACAATTGATCAGTTACTGAACTCGTTCGCAATATCCTCCATGAAGCACCATAATCTTTAGCCTTCTTTAAAAATAATGACTTACACTTTTCTAAAGCAAAATCATAAGATCTCAATGTTTCTTCCACTTAACCTTTTTTTTCTCGCAAATATACAAAAACAAATATCCGAAATTTAACAACAAGGTTTTGTTAATAGATGCTTAATAATTATTAAATGCGATATTCGCAAAAAAACGCTAGAAATTGATCATTCTCATTATTTGTATTTTGGTAAATGTGATCGTCGCTATCATATTTAAACTTTTTCCTAAATATGGAATCGATAATTTGCAAGCTATTGTCTTCAATTATATAACTTGTCTTATTGTCGGCTCTTTTCAATTAGGAGAATTTCCTATTCCCGAAGACTTTATTTCTAGACCTTGGTTTCCCTATGTGTGCTTTCTCGGATTGTTATTTATTTTCGGATTTAATCTAAATGCGCTTTCAACTCAGAAAATTGGTATTTCCTACACTGCACTGATTCAGAAACTTTCTCTGATAGTTCCGACATCTGTTGCCATTCTTTTTTTCGATGAATCACTCACCCAGTGGAAACTGGCAGGAATCATAGGAGCGATCATCGCCATAATCCTCATTCAGCTGCCATCTACTAAGCCAGGTCACGCAGAATCCGTTTTTAAAAAATACACCTTATTGATTATCGGAGTTTTCCTTGTCGCTGCAACCATAGAAGTTCTTTTGTTTTATCTCAATGTAAAGGGCATTTCAACAGGATCCGACATTGCGGTAGTCAGCAGTATTTTCGGAATTGCTGGTTTTGTAGGTTTACTAATAATGATTGGGCAGATCGCAATGAAACGAAGTACATTCAAGTTTAAAAACGTAGTGGCAGGAATTGTATTAGGAATACCTAATTTCTATTCCATCTACTTCTTATTATATCTGCTAGCAGATGATTGGGAAGCTTCTGTATTATTCCCGATGAACAATGTCGGTATCATCGCGTTTTCTGCACTAATAGCGCTTATTTTCTTCAAGGAAAAAATGAATTTATTCAAGTGGATAGGACTCGTTCTTGCCATTATTTCTATCATATTAATTTCATCCTAATGATCGATCATTATCATACCATAAAATCAGAGGCTGAAGCATTATTAAAAGAAAAATCAAGTAAATTTTACGCCTATGCGTATCCAGTTGCTTCTACTGATGACATCGAAGAATGTCTCAATAATCTTAAGAAATCTCATCTGAAAGCAAGGCATTACTGTTATGCTTATATTCTCGGAGCTGATAAATTAATGTTCAGAGCCAATGACGATGGGGAACCATCTGGTACGGCAGGCAGACCAATTATGGGCCAATTAGAAAAACGAAACCTAACCAACACTTTAGTTGTCGTAGTTCGGTATTTCGGTGGGACAAAACTCGGTACTTCCGGACTAATTAAAGCCTACAAAGAATCTGCAGCGATGGCACTAGACCAGGCTCAGATCATCGAAGAATTCATAACTGGATATATTACAATAACTTCTAGTTATGAAGAAGTAGGAAAAGTAATGAACATTGTCAGCTCTTTAAATCTTAGTATAACCGATACAACATATGAAGCGGATGCAAAAATTAAAGTTAAACTAAGACTTTCGGAAATTGCACCTATGGTTTATCAATTGAAAGCTAAGTTTCTGAATAGAAGCATCGAAGATATTACAGAAGAAACAGAAGTAGAAAACATAACATTTACAGTACACGATGAATGAATATGATATAATAATTCTTGGCGGTGGAGCATCTGGCTTAAGTTGTGCGATGGAATTAGCACCTTCGCAAAAACGGATACTCATCTTAGAAAAAGAGGTCAAAACATCTAATGATCGAACTTGGTCTTTCTGGGAAGATGAGCCCGGAAAATATGATCACCTTCTAAGCAGCACCTGGAATAAATTAAACTTCTACGGAAATCAAACCATCGCTTCAAAACCAATTGCCCCTTATCAATATAAAATGCTTCGGTCTAGTGATTTCTATGCTTATGTTCACGAGCAATTAGCATCCTATCCGAATGTCACTTATGTCAATGATGAAGTCATTCACATCGATGAGCAAAATGATATGGTTAAGATAACAAGCAAAGAAGCAAACTATCATGCCCCGCTCATCTTGGATGGAATTACCATGCCTGAGATTAATGCAAAAGAACATTATACTGTTGCTCAGCATTTCGGAGGTTGGTTTATAGAAACTGAAAAACCATGTTTCGATTCAGACATCGCTACATTTATGGATTTTAGGATTCCTCAGAAAAATGATACCCGTTTCTTCTATGTTCTTCCCATTTCAGCCACTGTTGCTTTAGTGGAGATTGCCATTTTTTCGAACGAACTTAAGGAAATGGAATATTATGACCAAAGTATTAAAGAATACATCAAGGACTACTTAAAAATTGACCATTACCAAATAAAAGAAAAAGAGAAAGGCGTGATTCCGATGACCTCCTACCCTTTCGATTCACATAATACTTCTAAAATTGTACGTATTGGAACAGCAGGAGGATGGGTAAAACCTTCAAGTGGCTATGCATTCAAAAGAATCTTGACTAGATCTGAGCTACTCGCTCAGCAAATTATCAATGGAAACCATATTAATGTTTCTTCTACTCCACTATATAAATGGCTAGATTCGACCATGCTGAAAGCCATATTGAATAATTATGTAACGGGGAAAGAAGTCTTTGATTCCTTGTTCAAAAAACGATCTTTCCAAGATATTTTTAAATTTTTAGATGAAGAAAATAATTTCTTTGAAAATATAAAATGCATGTTAAGTGCACCTATACTTCCTTTCACAAAAGCTGCATTGACCCCTAAGAAAAATTAATTCTATCTGATGACAGTAACATCTCCCGTCGTTTGCACTAATTCTCCATTATCAGGACAAGTAGCTTGGACGAGATAGGTATAAACTCCAGTTTGCACAGGAGATCCGTCGATCGTTCCATCCCAACTATCAATCACTGTATTCGTATGAAACACTTGCTGTCCCCAGCGATCAAAAATAGTTACTGACTTTATATCATCAAATGCAGGACTGTCAATGTTTAACACATCATTGTTTCCATCATTATTAGGAGAAAAAATATTTGGTATTCCGATCCCTGAAGCCGCACTCTGACAACCATAAAATTGTCTAACATTGACACTTAAAGTATCTGAGCATCCACTTTCAGGCTCCATAATTGAAACAGAAACCACTTGAGCTGTATCTTGTTCTTTGATCATGACAGACGGACAACTTGGACAATCAACCATTTCTGCTGGACTCCAAGAATATTCATAGTCGCCACCACTGAAAATCTGTAAATCCACCTCTATCTCCTCTGTACCTTTGAAATATTGTCTTACCTCTGGAAGCTGTGCAACAATTTCAGGGTAAACCATCACTTCTGCATAGGCAGTATCCGAAACACATCCTCCTAGGTCTCCTATTGCCATAAAACGTGTGCTGACCATGGTATTCGATGTCGGATTCATTATTTCCGTGTTCGAAATCATCTCTATATCTCCTTCCCAGTGAACATTATCTATAATACCACCTGCTCTTAATTGAGACATTTCACCATAACATACGGTATCACCTACTACTTCTAAGTTAGCCTTATGCAGGATGTTAATGAATACAGAATCCTTAAGTGTGCATTCATCCTTCGTCGATTCTAAATAAAACAGAGTCGATTCTGTAATGTTGGCGCCAGTTAAAAAATCATTTGGCGAGTCTACTAAATTACTCGGACTCCACCTCACATCTCCTTCCACGAATGCTAATAAGACCGGTTGTTCAGTAATACAGACCTCTTGATCTTCACCAGCATCGATATCATCCTGGAATAGTACATCTACGACAAGAGTATCTTTAACCAGACACCCATATTCATTTGTAATTTCTAAAAAATAGGTACTTAAAGCATCAGGTGAAAGATTTACTGTTGTACAATCTCGGCAATCTTCTAAATTTGACCATAAAATATCAGATCCATAGTCAATGGTCATTTCCAGTGATGAACCGAAACATATTGTTTTATCTGGACCAGCAAACCTCGTTTCATCATTGATTACTTCTACATATACCGTATCTTGAACACTACAGGTATATTCATTTTTCGCTTCTACGACATAAAATTGGCTACTATTAAGATCTTCTATTGTGCTAACATATTCATTAGAAACAACCTCACCGATAGAATTATACCATGCAAATACATCATTCTCATCAGCACTAAGTGCAGCTAATGTGATTTCAGTATTAATACAATTAAATGTATCTTTTACTGGTTGTAAGATCGGAGAGAATCCTACATTTATGTAATTCTCCTTCGTTAATGTATCTGCGCAAAACCCATTCTTAACAACTAATTGCGCAACATACCTTCCTGTATCGGCTACAGCATATGCTGGATTCTGAATATCATATGTATCTGATCCTATTTGCCAATAATAGGAGGTAATAGGATTTGTGCTAAATGTTTCGTCTTTGAATTGTACCGAATTAGGGATTACATCACAAAATATAGAATCTGATACCGAAAATCCCGCTTCTAAAGCATGGGTTTGGATGGGTTCTCCCTCTTTAGTAATCTTACAATTTTCTTTATCTTCTAGAATAATCTTTGGTACAAATTCTCCAGGTTCTAAGTAAGTGTAGTCCACATTAGAAAAGTCAGTCTCTCCTTCTACTTCCGCTAGATTTCCATCACCATAATCCCATGTTAGTAAATAATCTTCAGCTAGGGCTGCTTCGAAACTTACTTTTAATGGAACACAACTCGAATCAATTTTAAAGGTAAATTCACCTTGTGGACCTTCCAGTTGAATAAGATCAGATAATAGGATTGTATCTTGGCAATGTTCCGTTCTTACAGCAATTAGCTCTACATCAAATATCCCTGGTGTAATGTATAAATGCTCTGGAGCAAACTCACCAGAATTCCCACTCTCATCTCCAAAGTTCCACTTATGGTTCAAACTATTCATTGACCGATTTATAAAAGTGGTTGCTAGCGGTGGACATGATGCGAAAGTACTGTCTGCTGCAAAAGAAGCAATTGGATTCGCAACTCTTACAGGCTGACTTAATGTAATGTCATTAACACAAGATTCATCATCCGTTATTCGTACAGCCAATTCAAAATCACCCTCTTTAGTATACAAATGTTTAGGATGAGGCTCCTTACTATAGGTTCCATCTCCAAAACTCCACCTATACTTATATGAACTAGAATGCAGTATATTTCTAAAATCAATTTCATGCGTTGTGCACGAGAGACTATCTGCAACTAATTCAAAATTAGGAGCTCTAAAATAGGCCGCTAGACCTGTAGTTATGGAGTCTTTACATCCCCATTCATCCTCGGCAACCAACTTAATATCATGTTTTCCTTTTTCCCCAGAAGCAAAAGCTCCATTTTCTAAATAACTCGTATCTATACCATCACCTAAAATCCACTGGACACTTGTGATACTACTTAATACACTAGTGGAAGTATTTTCAAGGAACAAAGTATCGTTTAAGCAGATCGGATCAGGAATGGGAAATGAAGCATTAACCTTATTTACTCGAACTTGACTTGTGAAAGAAGTGTCTTGGCACCCGTGCCTATCAGTCACAATTAGACCAATATCATCAAATTCACCTGCAGGATATATGCGCATCGTTGGATTCGGGAGTGTATCATCGCTGAAAGTACTCACACTTGATATGTATTTCCATGAAACAGCATCTACCGATTGATCTGTAAACTCTAAGTTTAATGGAGCACATCCTTCATGCGTAGACACCGAAAAATCTGATTTTAAATCGCTGATCCATACCGTATCAGATTTTATATTTTTACAACCAGTTTCATCATTAAAAGCCTCTAGCGAAAGAATGTAAATGTCTTTATCTGGAAACACAATTTCTAAGCTATCTTCCAGTGGTTTTGTAATCGTCTCACCTCCTAGTTGATAGCTCCATACAATTGAATCATAATGAGAAGATCTATTGATCGCTTTTATACGGTATGGGTCTTCGCAATTGTATTCTAAATCAAACGCAGCTCCTGGATAATTAACAAAAAATAAATTAGGTTTTGTGATAGAATTGTAACAGCCGTTTTGCCCAACATTTAGTCTAACCGTGTAGTATCCAGGTGAGCTAAAAGACATGTCTGGATTAGGTATTTCACTCAATAATGAATCATTAATTTCCCAATTCCAAGTATCTACATTGTTAGAAGACAAATTTTCGAAACTAATCACTTCTCTAGGACAAACCACATCATCACTTATTCCAAATTCCACACTTGGCATAGTTCCTCCTCTTAGAATTTCACTGCTGTGGATAGAATCAATACAACCTACTGAATTTTCAACAACTAAGCTTAAACCATAACGACTTACCTCATCCATCATGATACTAATATTTTCTTTATTACTAACTAAAGAATCTGGTCCACTTACACTTTTTGATTTTAAAATCTCCCATGAAATGTTACTTAGCGGAACTGTAGAATTGCTACTTATTCCGAGATCAGCTGAAAATGGGATACACCCTTCTGTTTGGCCAGTTATCTCAATTTTAAAAGGTTCTATATCTACAGTATCAATAAGTTTCAGTGTCCTACAGCCTAATTTACTATCTACCATTAATCTCACTTCATATGATCCGTATTCTGGAAAAGCATAAGAAGATTCCTGGTCTGACAATATAGCTTCATAAGCTCCTGGTTTTCCTATGTACCACCTATAAAGACTTCCATCATTATAATCTGTTTTAAAAGTTACTTCCGCCGGAAGAAGGCAGCTTTTTGATTTATCAATTTCGAAATTAAATTCAGGGTTTTCAAAAACTTCAACTTGATATTGTGAAACTTGAAGACCAGAACACTCTGCTGTTTTTCTTGACAGAGAAATGGTATATTTTCCTGGATACTTATAAGTATGGCTAGGATCTCTTTCTGCTGATTTTGTTCCATCTCCGAAATCCCATTCCCATTTATCCGCTTCTACAGGTGATAAATCTTCAAACTGAACGATTCCATTTCGACAAATTTCCTTTGGATAAAAGTCGAATAATATGGTTCCACCCGAATTTATATAATCTTTAAGAATTAACGTGTCCGAACAAAGTGTCAAAGTATTCTTAGCAATAATCCGCACATCATAAGCACCCTCTTCACTATACACGACCTCACTTGGATCATATCCTACATATTCTTCGCCATTTCCGAAATCCCATGTATATTCTATATTTTCTTCATCGCCGAAATTCACGAAATCTACGGTCATTGGAAATGAACAACCTATAGGATCTAGCGTGGTTACTTTTATCTCTGGCAGTGCTAGCACTTCAATTAAATTTGGCTTCGTAATAGTATTCGAACAACCCTTTTCATCTGTTACAGATAAACTGATTGAATAGATATCTGGAGTATTATAATTACTAAATATTTCTCGAGCCGAGTCAGACGTTTTTATAATTCCGTTACTTCCATTAAGTCCCCAGGACCAGTTCTTTATTATACCATTAGGCGAGCTTGATAAGTCCGTATAGTTAACCAGTAATGGAGCGCAACCAGAGGTCACATCAATTTTAAAATCTGCTTTAGGAATTTCATAAACTGTAACAAACTTTTCTTTGCATAGTGAGGCTGAATTCCCATTATCATCTTCTACGGTGAGACATATGTCAAAACTACCGATGCTTGCAAATATTTTTCCTGGATTTTGCAAATGAGAGCTCCCATCTACTAAATCCCATTTCCAACTTACAATCTTTCCATCTGAGCTGATGGATTTATCTTGAAAATTAACTTGGATACCTGAACATCCTTCATTGACATCTGCTTCGAAATCTACAGTAATTTGTGCACTTAGGAAATTACCAGCACAACAAAATAACATCAATAGTAAAACACCTTTTAAATCGTTTAAAATCATAACATATTTTAAAAAAATGAATGGGTGTACTAAAATTCTACGCGGGGATACGGGTAATTGGGTGAACGAGTTTAGGGGTATACGGGTATAGGGTATACGGGGATGTGGGTATAAGAGTGTTGTGTTTGGGTAAGGGTGTGTGTGGGATTTGTATAATTGACACAAATTTTACAATCGCCACCTACAAATTGAATAAAAATTAATTCTAAAACCTATTTCATCGAGGTTGAAAAAGATTTCAAATGTAAGTATACATAGAAACAGCCACTTTTTTGCTCTAAAATTAATATTAAATAAAAATATTTAATCTAATATGAAATTTTATATAATACTACCTAAATCATCAAACTACGCCCAGATTTGAAAATTAACATCTAAAATTGAAAATTATATAACTAATCCATTATGTTTATTTGTTGAAAACAAAAACTCGAGTCCCCATACTTATAAAAGGATTCCAAAAAATAAATTGACAAAACAAAAACTATGAAAACTATTGGATTAACGGGTGGAATGGGTTCCGGCAAATCTTACATCGGAGCTATTTTCAAATTGATGAAAATTCCTATCTATGATTCAGATTTCCATGCAAAGAGATTAATGATCGAAAGCGAGGAAGTTAGAAACCAAATTATTTCTTTGCTCGGATCAGAGGCTTATAATGCTGACCAGACACTCAATAGAGAATTTGTAGCTAGCCAAATTTTCAATGACAATAAAAAACTCACTCAGATCAATGAGATTGTACACCCTGCAGTCAGAAAAGATTTTAGTGAATTTGCAGCAGCTCATACCGATTCTTCATATGTGATTAACGAAGCTGCTTTATTTGTTGAAAATGGGACTTACCAAGATTTTGACTACTTAATAACTGTAGTTGCTCCGATGCAAACAAGATTAAGAAGACTGAAATTAAGAGATAAGAAACCTGAAAAAGAGATTTTAAAAAGAATTACACAACAAAGTTCCGATCGAGATAAGATACTAAAAAGCCATTTTGTTATATATAATGATGAACTCCAAGATCTATTTCAGCAAATTACTGCGATTCATCAAGCGGTCGGAAAATAATTCTTTAATTTAGCAAAAAAGAGAAACAATGATAGAGAAAGAATTGACTTCAGAGGATTTAATTGCAATGGAAGATAAATATGGTGCTCATAATTATCATCCTTTACCAGTAGTACTCTCTAAAGGAGAAGGTGTATATGTATGGGATGTAGAAGGCAAGAAGTACTTCGACTTCCTTTCCGCATATTCTGCTATTAATCAAGGACATTGCCACCCGAAGATTATTAAGGCATTAACAGATCAAGCACAAGAATTAACGCTTACTTCCAGAGCCTTCTACAACGATGTGCTTGGCAAATATGAAAAATACATCACTGAATATTTTAATTACGATAAGGTACTTCCTATTAATTCTGGTGTAGAAGCAGTAGAGACCGCTATTAAAGTATGCAGGAAGTGGGCCTATGAGAAAAAAGGACTAGAACCGAATACCGCCACAATCATATTCGCAACTGGTAATTTTCACGGACGAACTCTTGGTGTAATTTCAGCTTCGACTGATCCAGTTGCCACGAATAATTTCGGACCATATCTACCTGGAATCGAAGTCATTCCTTATAATGACTTGACAGCACTAGAAGAAGCATTGAAAAAGCCCAACGTCGCTGGATTTTTGGTAGAACCGATCCAGGGTGAAGCAGGAGTGTTCGTCCCCGATGAAGGATACTTAATTGCTGCAGCAAGATTATGCAAAGAGAATAATGCCTTGTTTGTAGCTGATGAAGTGCAGACTGGAATCGCAAGAACAGGCCGATTACTCGCAACTTGTGGAAATTGTACTTGCGAAGGTCACTGTGAAAAAAGACCTGATGTGAAACCAGATATTCTAATCCTAGGAAAAGCATTGTCTGGAGGAGTTTTTCCCGTTTCTGCAATCCTTGCGGATGATGAGGTCATGAATTGCATAAAACCTGGTGAACATGGTTCTACTTTTGGTGGGAATCCACTTGCTTGTGCAGTTGCTATTGCTTCACTAGAAGTGGTGAAAGATGAATTGCTACAGGTAAATGCTCAAAAATTAGGTGTTATATTCAGATCAAGGATGAATAAGATCGTTGAAAAATCGGACTTGGTCAATCTTGTTAGAGGAAAAGGATTACTAAATGCAATCCTTATCAATGATGATGAAGATAGTGATACTGCATGGAATATATGTGTCGCGCTAGCAGAAAATGGATTACTTGCTAAGCCAACTCATGGGAACATTATCCGATTTGCGCCACCTCTCGTTATGACAGAAGAGCAAATAAATGAATGTTGCGATATTATTGAAAAAACCTTATTAACTTTTGAAAAGTAAATACATCTTATTCCTACTCCTGCTCATTAGTTACGAAGTAGCAGGACAGATATACAATGTAGAGCAGCGGAGATTGGTAACCGATACAACTGGCTGGGCTGGAAAGGTGAGCTTATCGGTCTCCGCTTCTAAATTCACGAAGTCGGTCTTCTCTTTAAATGCGAGCAGCCATTTACAATATAAAACAGACCGAGATTTATATCTTTTCATTGTCAATTATGATATCATCAATGCAGATGGTGAAAATTTTGACAATCGGGCTTACGCACACCTGAGGTATAATCGGAAACTGAATGAGTGGGTTAGATTAGAGTATTTCTTTCAGATTCAGAATAATGCATTGACCAAAGTAAGGGAACGAATTCTTAACGGAATTGGAGCACGAATGAAATTATCGAATTTTGAAAAAGCCAAATTCTATTTCGGATTAGCTTATATGCATGAATATGAAGTGCTTACTGAACCCGTCATTAAAAACAATGATCATAGGATAAGTTCCTACTTTACCTTCACACTACTTCCTGAAGATGGTATAAGTCTATCGAATACAACTTACATCCAACCTTTGATCAAGGACTTTAACGACTACCGTGTTTCTAATGATACCAACCTACAGTTCGCCATTAGTAAAAACCTTCACTTTTCCACCATCTTCACTTTTCTGTACGATGCGAAACCACCGATAGAAGTGCCTAGTCTGAATTATCAAATCCGAAATGGAATCATCTATAAATTCTAAGCTGAGTAATTAATTAAATATAAAAATCTGGATAGATAATAAAGCTTTAATCTGCCTCGTTTATATAATCTCCTTAATTCTTTGCGCTTTTCCCCCACTTTTAGCACATTTTCAAACAAAAATTCAACATTTATAGCAATCTTTACACATTAAAAATAGTTTTAATATATTAAAGAACGATACTTATGCTTCGATGCATTGCTATAACGATATGTTTACTTTCCAGCTTGCTGGTTAACGGACAACTTACTGCTACTTATACCCAAGCTGATCGATACTTCAGTGAAGGTATGGACCTCTTCAATCACGCTAACTATGGTTTAGCGATGAAGAAATTTGCAGAAGCCCGAAAGATTTCCATTACCCAATTTGATGAAAGGTCTCAATTCTTAAAGACGGAGTCTTCATTCATGGAAGCCAAGTCTGCCCTAAGAGGAAACTTTCCAGGGTCTGAAAAAATGATCATGGATTTCTACTATGGCAATCGACCAGATCCACTAGCTTTCGAGGCAGTGAAAGAAATTGCCGATCTAAAATTCGAAAAGAAGCTTTATAAGGAAGCCATCGAATACTATAATTATATCGGGATCAATAAACTATCCAAGGAGGATAGAGCGGAAGTCCTATTCAATCTCGGCTATAGTCATTTTATCAATAAGGATTTCGAGACTGCTCAGAGAAACTTTAATCCTATTTTAGGTGAAGATACCGACTACTACTACCCTACTTATTACTATATGGCCATGATCCATTTCTTCAATGAAGAATATGATAAAGCCATCGAGTATTTTTTTGTACTGGAGAACTTCCCTGATTACAAGACTAGAATCCCGTACTACATTGCGCAAATCTACTTTGCTGAGAAAAAATACGATGATATTGCAGAATATGTCCCTGCCCAGCTGAATAATCCGGACGTTCAGAATGTAAAGGAATTAAGATACATTCTTGGACAAACATATTTTATTCTTAATAAATATCAAGCTGCATTACCTCATCTAGAATATTATGAATCGCAGTCAAGAAAGATGCGTAAGGAAGATTTCTATCAGCTAGCTTTTACTCAATACCAATTGGGCTACTTTGAAAAAGCAGCGAAGAACTTCAAAGAATTAAGCAATCTCGATTCTAAACTCGGTCAAGTAAGTAATCATTACTTAGCTGATTCATACTTGAAAATTGGACAAAAAGAAGAAGCAAGAGTCTCCTTTAAAAACGTGATGGATTACAACCTAAATCTAGACATGGAACAAGAGGCAACCTTTAACTTTGGAAAACTGTCTGCAGAATTAGGTTATGATAGAGCAGCTATTTCTTCGTTGATTTCACTTCCACCTTCGGCAAGAGATTACACGCAAGCCCAGGCTGTTCTAGGTTCGCTTTTCGAATCATCGAAGGATTATACCATGGTTATTCAGACGATCGAATCTATGGAAAGCAAGTCGCCTGAAATTCTTAAAGCATATCAGAAAGTCATTCTGGAAAGAGGGATTCAATTGATCACAGACGGTCAGAAAACATTGGCAAAGAAAACATTGCTTAAAGCCGCTTCGACACCAGTAGATCAATATTATAGTGCAATCATTTACTTTCACATTGCCGACATTTCACACCAAGAAGGAAAGTTCGACTCTAGTATTGACTACCTTAATAAATACTTTACTTTGATTAATATGACTTCGCCACTTCCAGAGAGTGCAAGTCCGTTATTAGCGAATTACATTCAAGCATATAACCATCTGAAACTTAAGTCTTACAGTTCTGCTCTTGACCGATTTAATCAGAGTAAAACCATCATGAAGGTTGAGAATTACAAAACCAGCAATGATATCAGAAAGCGTAGAATGTATGCCGATATTCTGAATCGAATGGGAGATTGTTATTTCACAGTTAATCAATACCGTAAGGCATCTGAGCAATATCAAGAAGCATCTAAGATCGATTTTCCTGGACAAGATTATGCGTTTTTTCAATTAAGTATGATACAAGGCCTCCAAGGAAATTTTTATGAAAAGATCGTTTTGCTTGATGACTTGAACAAAGTTGTTCCTAATTCTTCTTTCAGAGACGACGCCTTCTTCCAGATTGGAGAAACTCAGTTGATGCTCGGAAATGCTAGAGCAGCAGAACTTGCTTACCTAGAAATATTCAATTTTAACGGTCGCTCGCCATTGATTACTAGAGCTTTATTGAAACTAGGATTAATCGCTTATAATAAAGGAGACACCAATAAAGCAATCGAATATTACACGAATATTTTCAAGAATAATCCCAATAAAAGTGAAGCGCAAGAAGCATTGGTTGCCTTGGAGGAAATCTACATTCAGGATTTAGGAAAAGCTGATGAATTCGTAAGTATCGTAGAAAAGTCTACTGGGTATAAGATGACTTCTCTAGAAAGAGATTCCTTAACCTATATTGCTGCCCAAGGTCGATTCGAAAATGGGGAATACATCGAAGCCATAGACTCTTATACGAAATACATAGATCAGTTTCCGAATGGAATCAACCGACTTCGGGCCATCTATAATCGAGCAGAAAGCAATACCATTCTGAATAATTACGCTAAAGCACTGCCCGATTATGATCGAGTAATTAATGCAGGACAGAGCGATTACTACGAGGATGCCATTTACAAAGCAGCAGTGATTGCATACAATGATCTTCAGAAGTTCGAAGAATCTTTCAATTATTACAATTTGCTGCAAGATGTCACAAGTGATAAACTGCTACAATATGAAGCACAAGTAGGCGCACTTCGTTCAGCGAATCGATTCGGTGATCTGAATGCGGTTCTAGCCATGTCCAGTAAGGTGATTAATAATCCACTAGCGGGAAAAGAAGACAAGGCATTGGCTAATTTCTTTTCGGGCAAAATGAATTATGCTAATAAATCTTGGGCAGGTGCGAAAGCGAATCTCCAGCAAGTTGTTCTACTAGTAGACAATGAGAATGCGGCAGAAGCGAAGTACCTACTGAATGACATATTATTCAAGGAAGGCAAAATTGATGAGGCCGAGGAAATTACCTTAGAAACGGTTAGTAATTCAACAGCATATCCTTATTGGGTGGCGAAAAATTTAATCCTTCTTTCGGATATCATGATTAAAAAGGATGATTTATTTAATGCGAAAGCAGCCATCGAAGCGGTCATCGAAAACTTCCCTGAATCTGAAGAATTAACTACAGAAGCGAAGAAAAAACTTGAAATTATTATCCGAAAGGAAAAAGAGGCCAATCGAATAGAAGATACAACGGAAACAATTAAACTCGATACAATTGGAGCAAATGAATAAGATAATCTGGATAGGTATTTTTGTTTTTGTAGGTCAATGTTTGAACGCTCAGACACCTGACTCTATTAAGAATCTACCTGCTGAACAAGTAGAAGTCATTAAGCAATTCGAAGCAAGACTAGAAGATGCTAGAAAAGTAAATACACTTCCTGAACCGCCAGCGCAGCGGGTATTAGAAAAATTCAATTATTCGGTCAATATCAGACCGATCGAACTGGCATATTTGGATCCGGTCATACGACCAGTAGCCATCCCTGCTAAAGCCAAACCTATCAAATACAATGGTTTTGTGAGAGCAGGAGGTGGAAATCTCAACACTCTAGATGCAGGTTTAGGTTATCACTTTGTCACAAGAAACGAAACTGGTTTTACGGTCAATGCAGACTACCTTACGATGGAAAACAAGGCCGAACGCTTCCAAAAGCGTCAGCAAATTATTGCGGACATTGGAATTGATCATAATTTTAATGCGCTAGTAGCATTCGGAGCAAATATCGGTTATCACCAGAAAGACATCGGTTTTTATGGCTCACCATTAGATTTTGTGCCAGAAGATACAACAGCATATTTCAGAACAATTGCAGATTATGGTTTTGGATTCAATTTATATAATGCGGAGGAAAATGAATATGATGTCAACTACAACTTAGGATTTGACTTTAAGAATGTTTCTCTGAGAGACGAAAATTTGGACGAAAACAACTTTAAGGTAGATGCAAGAATTGAAAAAAACATCAATCAACAATTCAACATATCTCTGGACGGACTTGTGGATATTACGAGTATTATAGACACTGGATCTACAAGCATTAACAACTACCACATTAAACCTGGGTTCGCTTATAATAATGAGCAATTTAGATTCAGTGCTGGGGTAGATTTTGCTTTCGCGAAGGATAAAACGTACTATTTACCAGATGTTGAGATCAGCTATAGTTTGTTTGATCTAGGGCTAATACCCTACGCGTTCTGGAATGGAAATTTACAGAAAAACCATATGAAGAGTTTAGTCGAATATAATCCTTACTTGAGTGCTTCGGTTGTTCCTGATCTAGGTAACACCGTTCATAATTTTTACGGATTAGGATTCAAAGGAACGGTCAAAAAATTAAATTATGATGCTAAGGTGAGTTACGGCTCTGTTGCTGACCTTGTCATGTTCAGAAATCAAGTCAATGAATTAGGATTGAGACAATTTGTTATTCAAAAGGACTCTGCGAATGTTTTAAAATTTGATGTCAATGCAGAGTATAAATTCGGCGATCAACTTGAAATGAATGCTCATTTTGGAATTCAAGACTATGATATCTACTTGTTCCATATTCCAACTTATCAATTTGATTTTGGCTTAAAGTACTATTTATTGGATCAGAAATTGACCATAAATCCTTCGCTTTATATTCGAGATGGTGTCAATGTATTCAATGATGATTTCGAGGATGAAACATTACCGTATATGTTGGACTTAAACCTTCATGCGGATTATAAGATTCATGATCAGTTTTCTCTTTATGTCCAATTTAATAATCTACTAGGAAGTGAGTATCAGCAATGGTATGACTATTCGAATTTTGGATTGAATATACAGGGAGGATTAAAAGTGAGATTTTAGAGAATTAGGACGTTAGTTCATTGAGCCCGAACTTAAGTTTACAGGAGCCCAGAATATTACTTGATTCTAGGTATCCAGTTCTTTACCAGAATATTGTAAATGCAGGGAAATTAGATCATTGAGCCCGAAAATTAAGTTTACTGGAGCCCGGAATACTCCTTGATTCTAGGGACCCAGTTCTTTACCAGAATATTGTAAATGTAGGGAAATTAGATCATTGAGCCCGAAAATTAAGTTTACTGGAGCCCGGAATACTCCTTGATTCTAGGGACCTATTTCTTTACCAGAATATCGTAACTGTAGGCAAGTTAGATCATTGAGCCTGAAAATTAAGTTTACTGGAGCCCGGAATACTCCTTGATTCTAGGGACCTATTTCTTTACCAGAATATCGTAAATGTAGGGATCACTGAGCTGACTCCTCCGAAACCTCTACTCCTCCCCTTCTCATTTAGCAAGAAGTCTCACATTGATCAATCATTCTTAAAGCCGATCGTCGGTCGATTAAACACCTTCATCTCTTCCTCCAAGTTTAATTTATTAACATCGTCAAAAATAATCTGCGCCCGACCATTCTTCGGCCTATCTTCCGCTTTAAGAGAAGACAATCTTAAATTTTGATTCTTAACGATTTCAAGCACAACATTCCGAACATCTCTCGCATTCCCGAAAAACTTATCTCTAAATTTATGGGCATACTCTAATTTCTCAGAAAGCAATTTCACTGCCTTTGGAGTAATATGGTAATTATCGTCGGTGATCATTTTCATCGCAATCATCGACAACTCAGTCGGCGTATAATCGTCGAACCTTAGAATCTTATCAAATCTAGAATTCAATCCTGGATTCGCCTTTAAGAAAACTTCCATGTTGTCAGGATACCCAGCTGCAAAAATGAAAAACTCTCCTCGATGATCTTCCATTCTTTTGAGAATAGTCTGAATCGCTTCATTTCCATAATCTCCTTGAAGTCCATTGTAATTCGAAAGTGCATATGCCTCATCTATAAATAAGACACCACCCATCGCCTCATCAATTTTCTCCGCTGTCTTAGTCGCTGTCTGTCCTACGAATCCAGCGATCAATCCCTGACGATCCGTCTCCACCATGTGACCGCGTTCCAGAATTCCAAGGGCCTTATAAATCTTCGTCAAAATTCTAGCCACCGTCGTTTTTCCCGTTCCTGGATTACCTACAAAAACTGTGTGTAAGTAAAAATTATTAAGCACATCTTTTCCACTTTCCTTGTGATACTTAACGATTTCTACAAGCTCTCGTATTTGCTTCTTCACACCTTCTATACCGATCATACTATTTAACTCATCAAGAGCAGTTGTCAACAACACTTTATCTATCGGAATATTTGGTCTAATGATCGCCTCCTCCTCTTGAATTGCTTTCACATCATCACCTATGATATAAGATAAAGCCACAGTATCGAGTTGATTCGTCTTTCCTTTCATCACCCTAAGACCAAGATTCACCTTCGCTTTCTCTATCAAATCAAATACATACCTTGCATTTCCAAATGTCTTATCTCTATCTCTAAATTCAGAAACAATCAAATCATCTATGATTTCTTTTGCGTCTTCACTCAGCACTACCTCCTTCTCTATACAAGCATATTCCGCAATCTGAGAAAGCTCTTGTGGCAAATAGTCTTTAAATTCATAAAACAGCTTAAACCTAGATTTTAATCCAGGATTCGAAGCAATGAAGTGATCCATTTCCTTCGGATAACCTGCAACGATTACTGCCATATCGCCCTCGCCATTAGACATTTCCTTCACCAAAATTTCGATAACCTCTCTTCCGAAATCTTTGCTATCATCATTTGCTCTTGCAAGTGCATAAGCCTCATCGATAAATAACACACCACCTCTTGCTTTTTCAATAGCTTCTTTAACCTTGGGAGCAGTCTGTCCGATGTATTCTCCTACCAGATCTACCCTATCTACTTCATGAACATGGCCTTTCGTAAGTAGGCCCATCTTTTTATAAATCAGCCCCATTAGTCTAGCAACAGTCGTCTTTCCTGTACCCGGATTCCCTTTGAAAACCGAATGAACATTGATATCATCTTTTTCGAGGAAACCTTTCTCCTTTCTAAGCTGTAGGAACTTGATGTATTGTGCATGCTCTCGCACCTGCTTCTTAATATGAGATAAGCCAATCAATCCATCCAGCTTGACCATTAACTCTTCGAAAGTTTGGTTTTCCTCTACACCAGGTGTTAAGATCACAGGTTCTCTAGTATATGGCAACTGAACCATCGGAACACCTTCCTCAAAATTCTCACCGACTGTAAACGGCACCACAGCGACCAGTTTATTTAAGAATACAAGTTCGACTGTATATGCACCATCTCGCCACGAACCTTTCACATTCGATCCCCATCCTGCACTAATTTTCACAAATTCGTCCTCTTTCTTAACCGTCTGAAGTCTGGTAACTTGACCTTTCAGCTCCCGAGCCTCATTGTAGAACTTAGCAAAAAGCTCACAATGCCATTCTTCGTGCTGATTCTTATTTTTTAGTAAAATTTCATTGTAAATGTAACGTGTCTCTTCTCCAGAAAACTCAGTTAGATAAGTTCGATCGGGTTCATTCACGTCATCATACTTTCCTTCGTATAACTTTAGCGACTCTAGATCGAAATACAAGTTCTCCTTTCCATTGACCTTCGCCCCGACATCTTCTACATAAAAGTATTTTGTAGCTACTTTTTCACCATCTATCCAAGCTTCCCAATAGTAAGTTCCTTTCTTCCAGAATACGCCTTCTTTTTTATTTCCCCAGCCTTCTCGAATGTAAACAACATTGTCATACTTGCTCACTTTGCGCTTGAAATCTAAAGCACATACCTCTTTTGTATTATTAATAACATCGAAGCATTTTAGTTGAATTCCCACTTCCCACACAGAGCGATCAAACTCCTTATTATGGAAGGAAAGTTCTGCATAAATATAGGATGTTTCATACCTGTCAAATACTTGACGATATTTCTTCTTATTATCTGCTAACCACTCCGTAGAAGCGTAAACCATAAGTTCTCTAAACTTATATTTCAGCGCTCCTTTTGTTTCGTTCGTTTCTGCCATGGAATTTCATTTCAAATGATAATTTAATAAATAATAATCATTCTTGCCAATTTATTGTTTCTAAGGAGACCTACCTTAACATTTAATTATTTGATTCAAAAAACACACTTATCCGACTTCAAAAAGATAAAACATCAATAAATCATGGTGGTTACGAGTGTCTCATTTTCCAATTACCTCTTATCAAAATAACTGTATTCGATCTAAAAAAACTTGAATATTTAGCTCTGCTACTAGAGCTTTTGTCCTCCAGAAAAGTTGCTTTCGGCTGTAATTCATTGAATAAATGCTATAAATAACTGATTTATCGGCTTCAGTGAAACAATTCTAATTTCTTCGGTGTTCCTAGGTATAGTACAAAAAATTATAATAGCTTTGCGGCTATACTATTATGGCAAGAATAACATTTACATTTGAAGATAAAAGCATTCCAACGAAAATTGTTGAAAATGCAGAGGAAGGATATTCAATCCTAGAACTTACGGAAGATCACGACATTCATCTTAACCATAACTGTGGCGGAGTTTGTGCTTGTAGCACCTGTCACATTTATGTTGAAAAAGGGGAAGATGATATAGAGGAGATTTCTGATAAGGAGGAAGACTTTATTGACCGAGCAATCAATCCAAGGCTGGAATCAAGATTAGCTTGTCAATGTGTCATTTTAAATAATGATGCAGATATAGAAGTTCAGATCCCTGATCAAAAACAAATTATTGGCCACGAACATTAAAATAAGATATCAATGGCATTTGAAAGTTTAGATGACATGCCCTATTCGTGGGCGGATCATGAAGATGTAGCAATGAAGCTTTATGATAAATTTGGTGATGATTTTACGGAAAGTAAAATTTACAGAATCCGATTTACAGAATTAATTGAGTGGGTGTTAGAATTACCTAATTTCGAGGGTCTTCGAGAAGAATGTAATGAAGCTCACCTAGAGCAGATCCAAGCAAAATGGGTTTACGAATGGAGAGACAACCAGTAGTTTTTGACAAATTCAAATCAATAGATACACTCATATTTGATGTAGACGGTGTATGGACAAATGGCGATCTTCTGATTACAGAAGATGGTGGATTACTTCGTACGATGAATACTAAAGATGGCTATGCTGGCGTGAAGGCTGTAAAAGCTGGTTATCAACTGATTGTAATTTCTGGAGGCACGTCTAAAGGTGTAGAGGATCGACTCAGAAAGTTAGGTATGAGCGAAGTACACATTGGTGTTCAAGATAAAATGGCTTTATTTAATGACATGGTGGCCGCTGGAAAAATAAATCCAGGAACAAGTCTATTCGTTGGCGATGACTTACCTGATTTCGATGTTTTAAAAGCTGTTTATTTATCGTGTTGTCCTGCCGATGCAGTTCCAGAATTACTAGACGAATGTGAATACATTTCTCCATATGAAGGCGGAAAAGGTTGTGTCCGTGATATTATCGAACGCGTTATGAGAAGTCAAGACAAATGGTAAAGATCGTCAGGCCGGCGAATTTATTTATCATCGGAATTACTCAAATAATATTTTGGTTTTTCCTAGTACAACCTGTCCTACTTGCTAATCAAGTTTCCCCTATTTTAAACAACTTCCTATTTACTTTGCTGATGCTAATGACATTGCTCGTCACTGCTGGCGGTTATGTGATTAATGATATGCAGGATATCTATACCGACGAAATTAATAAGCCTGACAAAAAAGTCATCGGCCACCAACTCTCGTTAAAGACAGCTAGGCAACTCTATTTGTTGCTAAACTTTCTCGCCTTAGCTTGCGCTATCTTTATCTTTTACAAGACCCAGTCTTTTAATATCCTTGCGTTATGCGGTGTTTGCATCCTAATTTTGTGGATGTATTCTAAGTATTTCAAGTCTACTATATTAATGGGAAATGTTGTGGTTTCTCTTTTAATTGGCCTGGTACCATTCATATTTGTAATTATTGAATCTAATGCATTTGGTGAATTGTATGATGAGGTTCCATCCGTTTACTTATCTGTGTATTCTGTCATCTTGTCCTTTACCATATTTGCTTTTTTTGCCAATTTGATTAGAGAGATTATCAAAGATTCGGAAGACCTAGAAGGTGACCAGCGAGCAGGAATATTGACACTAGCAACTGCACTTGGACTGAAGAAAGCAGATTTAGTTAGCCAAGTACTTACCGTAGTCTTGTTCATTACGACACTCATCTGGCTTTTCTTTAAAGAAATATATACTTCAGGTATAGAATTAACAGTCTTCATCCTCATTGTTATCCTTCCCATTACTTATTTATTTTGGAAAATTAACCGAGCTGAACGACATAAGTCCAAATACATCATCCTAAGTAGACAAATCAAATTTATAATGATCTTTGGGCTCGTATATCTATTAGTACATCTTAACATGAATTATGCATAAAATATTCCTAGCATCGAAATCACCTAGAAGAGCGGAAATAATCAGCAATGCAGGATTCGAGTATGAGTTAATTTCAATAGATGTTGAGGAGGTTTATCCAGAGACTCTACCTGCTGGCGAAGTTGCCGAATACCTTGCTACGCTGAAAGCCAATGCGTTATCTACGATTCCAGAAGATGGATTAGTATTGACTGCGGACACCATTGTTATTCTTGGAGATGAAATTCTAGGGAAGCCAATAAATAAGGATGATGCTAGATCAATGCTTGAAAAATTATCTGGCCAAAAGCACCTGGTCATCACAGGAGTTTGCATAAAATCTGCAAGTAAGACGATTTCATTTTCTGATGTATCTGAGGTTCATTTTGCCTCACTTTCAGCGTCGGAAATCGAAGCATATATTAACACTGCATCGCCATTTGATAAGGCAGGTTCCTATGGAATCCAGGATGGACTGGGAATGGTTGCCGTTACGAAAATCGTAGGTAGCTATTTCAATATTATGGGTTTACCGATTCACACGGTATATGAAAAAGTAAAAAACTGGGACACTTTATAAAATTTATTGATAGACTCTAATGAAATGTGGTTAATCGTTGCTCCTGAGCTAGATGAAGTATGCAGCGCACTTGAAATTTGTCCTGGTCACACCCCGACAACTAAGTTTCACTTGTTCTCTAAATCGTTTATTTTTCCCAACCCCACGGTGCCGAAGGAGTTTCAACTGGTTTCGTTGTATCAAAACTGACACTAAAAATTCTATCGGTGCCCACTCTTTTCAGATTATATGTAAACGATTTCTCATCTACCGTAATCCACCATACATTAGTAGATGCAGCGGGAATCAAATCACTAGTTTCCTGATCCGCTGGAAAGAACTGAATCTCTGGCAATCCTGAATTTGTCGATCTACCTCCGTATTGGGTCACTTTATCTGGGCTTCCATCTTCATGCCGATGATCATGCTTCAGTTTCAATATATTATCCGCTAAAGTTAAAACCCATGTTCTTGATTTATCATCTCCAACAAAGAATGGTATTCGAATTCGGTTTTCTTCACAAGACCTAACATGCATTAGTAATTTCTTTCCTACGAAACCATCACCTTCTTTTCCTCCAGCAGTTATTTCTCCTTCAAATGATTGCCCACAATAAGTGTTTAGCTTTTCCCAAAATTGCACAGCGCCTGTTTCTGATTGACAGAAACTAAAATTAAATGCAAACATTAGAATAAATAAGATCGATATTTTCATGGATTTTGAAATTACTCCAGTATATTAATTCTCTAAATTGATACAGAAAGCTTCACACACTTCCACTCTCCTTTCTGAATGGAATGAACGAATGTATAACCCTCAGCCTTGTAAGCGTCTAAAACCAAATCCTCATCTTCTCTTAGTATTCCAGATAACAGCAAAACACCTCCTGGCTTCAGATAATTCTTCAATGGTTTCGCAGAGTTCAATAGCACTCCTCTGTTGATATTCGCAAGAATAATATCATAAGCGAACTCATCTGTTTCCTCTAGTGTCTTTTGCTCGCATGTGATCTTTTCACATCCATTAATTTCAGCGTTGTACTTGGCATTTTCAACTGCATTTTCTTCTATATCAATGGCATAAATACCCGATGCGCCTAGTTTTTCAGCAAGGATAGATAAAATTGCAGTTCCGCAACCATAGTCAAAAACATATTCCCCTTCGAATTTGATTTCTTTCATCTCCGACATCATCATATAGGTGGTTTCATGATGAGCAGTCCCGAATGCCATCTTAGGTTCTAAGATAATATCGATCAGTCCTGCTTTCTCAGATTCTGGATGAAAGGGTGCTCGAACATAGCAGAAATCATTTATATTAACAGGTTCGAAACTAGCTTCCCACTTAGCATTCCAGTTCTCATTCTTCACAAGAACTACTTCGTAATCAATCCCATCTAAATCCAATTCCGACTTTGCTTCTTCCCATTCCTCAACTCCGAAATAAGCTATAACATCATCTTCTCTTTCTTCGATAGATTCAACTCCAGCGTTGCTCAAGTTATAATTCAATACTGCTCTCTGAATTTCGTCCTTAAGCTTAAAAATTATAGATACATATTGCTTCATTTATTTGAGTTTAGAAGCTTTTAAGGTGTTCAACAATAAAGAGGTAACCGTCATCGGACCAACACCACCTGGTACAGGTGTAATGTAAGAAGCTTTCTCTGATACTGCATCAAAATCAACATCTCCGACTAATCTGTATCCTGATTTCCTAGTTTCATCTTCTACCCTATTAATGCCTACATCGATTACTACTGCGCCTTCTTTCACCATATCCGCACCTACAAAATTAGGAATTCCGATTGCAGCGATAACAATATCAGCTCTCGATATTTCTCCAGCAAGGTCTCTGGTTCTTGAGTGCGTTAATGTAACAGTACAGTTTCCTGGATTAGCCTTCCGAGAAAGTAAAATACTCATTGGTGTTCCCACGATATTACTTCTTCCTACAACCACGCAATTCTTCCCTGAAGTTTCGATATTATAGCGCTCTAACATTTGCAATATACCATATGGCGTCGCTGGAAGATAACAATCTAAACCTTGCGCCATTTTTCCAAAATTGATCGGATGAAAACCATCAACATCTTTAGCTGGATCTATAGCTAGCGTAACTTTCGTTTCATCGATATGATCTGGTAATGGCAATTGAACGATGAAGCCATCTATATCTTCATTTTCATTTAATTCCTGAATGATTTCAAGTAATTCTTCTTCGGAAATGCTTGCATCTTTCTGAATCAAGGTAGATTCGAAACCCGCAAATTCACAAGAACGAACCTTATTTCTGACATATGATCGGCTCGCAGGATTATCACCTACAAGGACTGCAGCAAGATGCGGAATGTTTCCACCTTTCGCTCTGATCTCGTCAACTTCTAATTTAATTTCTTCCTTAATGGTTTGGGAAAGCTGCTTTCCATCGATGAGTTTCATAATCTGGTTTTATTCTTCTGCAAAGAAAAGAAATACAAAGTCAAAAATGAATTAAAATATCATTATTAAATTGAGAAAATGCGGCTAAGTCTACCTCATCGAATAACCTTTTATTTTACCTACAAGAAAAATAGGTATAATTTAGATCTTAATTAGCTATTTATTGACCTACTTCGTTTTCACAAAAACCATTGGCTTTCTGTAGTGCCCATCTTCAGAAACAATCTGTAATAAGTAAGTACCTTGAATAAGATTCGAAACGTTGATTTCAGTTTCTATACTTGTTAAGTCTCCTTTAAAATGAATATTTCCAATAATATCTCTGATTTCGAATTTCAGATCCTTCGAATAATGCCCTACAAATAAAAAGATTTTGTCTCGTGTTGGGTTTGGAAAAATTTGGAAATCATCGGTATGAATATTTACATATGCCGCATTAGAAAAAGCATAATCTTGGTCAAAGTTGACTTGCTTTATTCGATAAAACGAGCGTCCTAGCTTTGGATGTTTGTCTATAAACATATAAGTAGCATGTTCGAAATTGGTTCCCTTTCCATTCATTTCGCCGATCGCATACCAATTCACACCATCTTCAGATTTTTCTATTTCGAAAAAATCATTCTCTATTTCTAGACTCGTCATCCATCTCACCATCACTTCTTGCTTACTGATCACTTCCACTTCGAAGTGATTCAATTCAACTGGGATCATAGTAGAGGAGCTAGTCGATAGCATTCTCGAAGCAGCAAATAGTTCTAACTCATTTTCATCAACCGCCGCTTTTCCGTTAGGATCACTCAGGTTACTGTCATTGGCGAAAAGAAATCCACCAGTGCTTAAAAAATTTGATTGTGCAGATGTAAATGATATACTAATCAAAATTACAAATGCCACTAATATTGGTTTCAGGTCATGGAATTGCATAAATAATCCTTTTTATATAAGACCAAATAATTTACTCGATCCCCTACTATGTCGGTTATAATGCAAAAACTAACTTGACTTTTAGAAAAGATTAATTAAGATGTTTGAATTGTCAAAAATTATATGCTAAGATATTTCTCTAATCACTAAGCTTCTTTATTGGTGTCAATTTCACATCTTTAAATTCAACTGCAGCGCCTTCAGACTGTAATGCGATCTGCCCCTTCGTTACGGAGCAATCATAGCCATAATTGACAAGGTCATCATTTACCCAAACTTTGATTTTATCCTGAAAGCATTCCACCACCATCGTGTTCCATTCCCCGAGCGGATTTTCCGACCCATCGGTGAGATTAAGAATCCTCCTCTTCATCCCTTTAGTGTTCCCCCACTCTTCCTTCGGCCCCCTTCTTTCCACCATATTATCTACTGTAATATCTTCCACTATCACCCAAAAATCACCAGCATTCTCATGCATCATCTGTGCTTCTATAGATTTAGGAAACATATCATACAAAGACCTTGGCGTAGAGGCATGAAGCAAAACTCCGCAGTTCCCAGGCTCTCCTAAAAACTTATAAGTAACCTCTAATCTATAATTACTGTGCTCAGCGTCTGTGATCAAGTGACCTCTTGGATTGCCCATAGTAATAATACTATTCTCTTTAGCAATAAATGGACTTTCCACGTCAGTTGTATCCATATCAGGCACATCTATATGCCAGCCAGTAAAATCTTTTCCATTATAAAGGTCAATGGTCTTTTTACTTGAATGACAGCCTATAAATATCAAAATCAACAAGAGAAGTAGGAAACGCATTTTTTTTCCTTAAATGTAAGCATTGCTTTATATAAATTGGGCTAATCAACAGAAAAAGCATTTGAATAATTCGAAATCAAAGCAAGAAATTCTAAATCTGACTTTTGCTCTAAATAGCTTATATTACCTTATTTCAATTTTAATTTAAATTCAAAGCAATGGGCATCAAAGGTGATAAACATACAAGCGATTCAGAAAATGCTCAAATATTTCTGCTTGAGCAACTAGATCTAATAGAAGGCATCACTGCCAAGAAAATGTTTGGTGGTTACGGTATTTTCCATGAAGGAAAGATGTTTGGAATCGTAAATGCTATAGGTGAAATTTTCTTCAAGGCAACACCAGAATTAAGTCAAAAATATATTAGAAAAGGATCAATAAAACACAGCAGAATGCCCTACTATACGGTTCCTGAGGAAATATTAGAAGAAGATTCGCATATTGTTACTTGGGCAAATGAGTCTATCCAAGCATCGAAATAATTTAACATCGATTGTTCTTCAAGCTTCATTTTAGGCAAAAAAAAGGCCCCCATCTCTGGAAGCCATACGCTTAAACCTTAAAATTAGACAACAACTTTTTGTGTCTAAACTGTTATAATCAAATAACAACTAATTGCAATCTGTTAAAATACAAGTACTGTGCCAGAAAGAAATAATTCAGAAAAAAGAGCAACTTTTTTCAAATACCCAAGTCTTTAAATAAAAGACAAGAAAACCCAATGAAAATTCTCCTCTACTGCATTTGCTTTTCGAGCATACAGATTACTTTAGCACAATCCTCAGATTCCATTGTTCCTAAAAGAATCTACAATACAAACTCAATACCTGATAACCAAGTGATTAAACTTGATGCTTTCTTGGATGAAAAGATTTGGGATAGCGTAGATTGGGGTACAGGATTTCGAGTAAGACAACCTAACAATGGTGATAAAGCAACTCGAGATACTAAATTTAAGATCGTGTATGATCAGAATTTCATTTATGTTGGATATGAATGTTATGATAACGAACCAGATAAAATTGAGAAGAGATTAAGTAGAAGAGACAATTTTCCTGGTGATTGGGTAGAAATTAATTTCGACAGCTACAGAGATAATGCAACCGGATTTTCATTTACCATCTCTGCTTCTGGTGTAAAAGGGGATGAATTCATTACAGGTAATGGAAGTAACTGGGATGAAAGTTGGAATCCAATCTGGTATGCAGCAACTCGGATCACAGAAAATGGATGGAACGCTGAAATCAAGATACCACTTTCTCAGTTAAGATATTCACAAGCACGTGAACAAGAATGGGGATTTAATATCCAACGGAGGGATTTTAGAGTGGATGAGTTCAGTTCTTTTCAGTTTATTCCACAGAATGCATCTGGCTACATCAGTAATTTTGCTATTTTAAGAGGTCTTAAAAACCTGAAACCAAAACGACAAGTAGAAACCCAACCCTATATTGTCACTGGAAAGTCCTCTGGAAAAAATAGTAAGTTTAAGCTGACTGGAGGATTAGATGGCAAAATTGGATTAACATCTAACATCACGTTAGATTATACTTTAAACCCTGATTTCGGACAGGTAGATGCAGACCCGTCCGTATTAAACATCGATGGATTTGAAGTTTTCTTTCAAGAACGCCGCCCATTTTTTATTGAAAACAATAATTTGTTTTCTTTTGATGGTACTAATGCAGAAGCCGGTGGACCGTATAATAACGACAACTTGTTCTACTCAAGGAGAATCGGAAGTAACCCTAGAGGATCACACCATATTCCTGGTCATGCTCATAATATAAAAAGGCCTGAATTTACAAATATTCTAGGCGCAGCGAAAGTAAGTGGAAAAACTAAAGAAGGATGGTCTCTTGGTATCTTAGAAGGAATGACTGCGCAAGAATTTGCAACATATAACATAGGTGAAAAAGAACATAAGGGTACAGTTGAGCCTCTTACGAACTATTTCGTAGGTAGACTTTCTAAAGATTTACAAGGAGGTGCTTCTCAAGTCGGTGGCACTTTCACACAAGTAACTAGATTTTTAGAGGACACTGGACTCGAAGATCAATATCACAAAACCACTAGTTCTGGCGGGCTTAATGTTTTTCATTCATGGCAAGATAGAAAATGGCAATTTGTGGGTAAGTTGATTGCTAGTAATGTAGCTGGAACCGCTTTAAAAATCAAAGAAACACAAGAAGATTTCAGACACTATTTCCAAAGACCCGATGCTGATCATCTGAATGTTGTGGATGACAAAACAAATTTGGCGGGGCATGGCGGAGACCTTGCGCTGGCAAATTATGGTGGTAAGGATAATATTTCTTATCAATTTGGATTGACTTGGCGATCACCAGGGCTTGAATTAAATGACATTGGCTTTTTAAATTCTGCAGATATTATTAATCACTACTTATGGGCGGGCTATCGTTTTCCTAAACCATTTGGAATCTTCAGGAGTGCAAGAGTTAACTACAACCATTATTTGGGATATTCATTTGGTGGAGTCAACAACTTACAAGCTGTGAATACAAATATCCATGGTGGCTTTACAAATTTCTGGGAAGCTGGAACAGGCATGACTGTAACTTTCAAAGAAATATCGAACAAAGCTTTATTCGGAGGGCCTTCACTTCGAAATAGTAGTGGTTTTAATAACTGGGGATACATTGGGACTGATTCAAGAAAAAAATTGCGGACTAATCTTTTTTGGAGCAAGTTTACACCATTTACATGGGACAAAGGATCCTCCAACAGATATAGCTATGAACTTTCCTTCTCCTTGCAAGCGAGTGATGCATTTTCCATTTCAGCAGGACCCGAGTATTCTTATAATTTCAATGCTTTGCAAAACGTCAGCTTTAATACCTTTAATAATCAAGATCGATATATAACTGGAAGTGTAATTCAGAGAACAGTGTCATTGTCCGTCAGACTTAGTTATAATTTTACTCCGAATCTGACACTAGAATATTGGGGGCAGCCCTTTATTTCCAAAGGAGAATATAGTGACTTCAAGTATATTAATCATCCGCTTGCTAGAAATTTCGACGATCGATTTGCTGCATATAGTACAAGTCAAATCACATTTTCTAATAATGACCTATACCATGTGGATGAAAATCTTGATGATCAAATTGATTATCAATTTGAAAATCCAGATTTCAATTTTATGCAGTTCAGATCTAATGCTGTGTTAAGATGGGAATACATTCCTGGTTCTGAATTATTCTTAGTTTGGTCTCAAGGGGCCACTAATAACGGAGATCCGAGCAAAAAATTGCTTCACTCATTCAGAGAAGATTTGTTCTCAAAGAAAATCACAAACAACTTTTTAATCAAATTAACTTACCGACTAATTAATTAGAAATCTTGGATTCGCAACGAATAAATCCCAGTCATTGAGCAAATTTTGAAGAAGTGTTTCAACTTCTGCTTTGATCAATGGAGAATACTCTTTGTAGTCTTCATCTTGCTGTAATTCAAGAATATATACAATTAAATTAAAGCACATATTAAACTGTCCAGAGATAATTAATTTATCTAACATCCTATTCAGCTCATCATCTTCTGTGAACCATAGATTGGTCCCAAATCCTGCTGCTTCACTTATGGTTGATGCGAGTTCTTTACCTAGCAAATCAGGATAAGGTTTTTTCATATGTTCAGGGCAATTCGGCAAAGACTGAAACCTTTTCGTTCTATTGTTAAAGTTATCTTCCGTCAGTTCCTTAGAAAGGTTCGAAATTCTACGATGTTCATAATCTACACTATTGTAGATCTTGCCATAATTCAATCGACGAATTTGCTTGAGAAAAACATCCTGTAACAACATCAATAAGGACTTGATTCTATCCATAATTAACGGCTCATAATCACCCACTTTATAATCGGTTAAATTCAGAGCAGACAGATGTTGATAGTAGAATTCAGGCACTTGCTTCTTTATAAAATTCCCAATTTTTCTCCCTAATCCCTTCACAAACGCTCGCCCTATTAAAAATCCTGCTAACAATACGATGCCTACGGAAAGTAAAGCTATACCGATTCCAGTTCCTATATTATTTTGGAAGCCAGCCATCCAAGCAATGATTATAGCACCAATGATGAGGACCGAAAGAGTTAGTAAAACACCTGTCGTAATACGGCGAATGGATTGTATCACACTTTTCACATTCTTCGTACGAAGGCCTTCCATTTTTCCATCCTTATAAAATTCAAAGCCACTCATATCGGGTGAAGACACATCCGAAATAATGATTAGGTCATGCTTTTCACTATTCCGAACTTCGCTTAATTGAATGGCATCTATGCCTTGGTTATCATAAATTCCTCCATCCATAAGTCCCACATCCTCTAAATACTTCTCAGACTTAAGTTCTTCTAATCCATTAGATGCAGCATGAAGAAAATCGCCTGGAAATCCAATGGGTTCAAAGCCACCTGGGAAACAAGATGAAGCAGCAATAATATCTGCTAGTTTTATTTCTCCTTGAATAGCTTTAGGAACTTTAACATAATTGTTGCCTAGTGCTCCTCGATTCTGAAATCTAAAATTAATTCCATGATTAAACTCCGTTGCATTAAACACAACTAACTTCAGATGAGACTTACCATCCTCTGTAAATTCTGAGAATGTAGCTCCTTCGGTGAAATGCTCATCATAAATTTCTGAAAACGCATTGATTAGATTTCTTCGCTTTGTCTTATTCTGCCATTCACCATCTAATTTCAACTTCGCAATTCCTTCTTTTATTAAATCCCTATTCCGTAACTGGTAAATAAGTCGATCATAGATCTGATCAAATGTTTCTCCTCTTTCCTTGAATAGGGCATAAACAACGCCCGTTATGGTACCTCCAGAAACGGTAGAAATTGCTTTCACATTTTCTAACAAGTCTACGCGATTAAGGTAAGACATCGCACCTAAGTGAAATGAAGCTGCTCTGTACCCGCCACCTGACATACACAATGCTATAGATTCGAATGGTTTCTTAGGGAGTTTTTTCATGGTTCGCCGAATATGAAGTTATATGGATTTGTACTTGTCATGAGCTGGTACTTTTCTGGAATCAGCTTGAAATTTTCTTTAAATTTATTGAATAAGTCCTTGGTTCTAAATTTCTCAACCTCAGTCAAGTAGAAATCAGAACCATAAAGAATCCGATGTTGATACTTTGGCATTTGCATCATGGCTGCAATCTTGATTCTGTTCGCTTCATCGTAATAGCAGTATGAAATATCCCCGTAAACATTTTCATGCTTTTCTATCATTTTCATGGTCTTAAAAACGAACGTTTTCGGGTCTTTCGGATTCTTATGAAATTTTTTCCATTCTTCATTATCACCAAAGTGGGCAAGATTCAATTTTAGTTTAGGAAACTGAATCGCTACTTTTTCCCAGTGTAACGGGTCCAGAAAAATAGCTTTCGCTCTATCTTTAGAATAAACTTCTACTTCGTGTTTAGAATCGACAACTTGACCGTTTAGAATTTTTCGCTTGCCAATTTCTATTTTTTTATGACTTGTTCTAGTGCGGAGCCCTCCACAATGAGTGGTTATTGGAATACTTTTTTCTTCACAAACCTTATAAATATCTAAGAGAATTGGATCAAGAGGCGAGTATCCTAATGAGGGATAAAGTTTAACTCCTAGAAATGGTGCTTTGTCATCTAATTCTTGTATTCCTGTTGTGTTATAATTTTTAATAAAAGCGGATAGGAAATATTCATAAGCATCCGGATTATTTGGGTCAATGGCTAGAAATGGAAGAATTGTCTTCTCGTAAGAGAATTGCCGACCTGTAGGCATAAAGGGTGAACTTCCTTTCAGCATTTGAAGCAACTGCTCTAGTTGTGTTTTATAATTAAAAACAGGAGCACCGGAAATCCCTCTTTCCATATCCATGGCAAGGTTAACAATGAAGAGTTTAGGTTGAATGTTATCATCAGCGAATGACTTATCATAAGCATTGATTAGGTTGTCTATGACTTTATTCGGGTCATGTAAATTTAAATATTTGCTAAAGTTCTTATTGAGCAATGCAAGCAAGTTCACCTTATCTTGGTTGCTCACCCAGTTTAACAGCTTAATGAAACCGGAAGGAATGTGATCTATGGAAAAGGAATGCGCATGGACATCAAAAAATGCGTGGTCTTTCTTGAGCAAGTTGGTATCATCGTATACGTGTGATCTTAGTGGTTCCCCTATCCTATCTCTAATTAGAGAAGGAATTCTTCTTGACGTGTTTAGAAATTCTTGTCTCGATATGGTCTGATCGGGTTTTCTAAGCATGCTTCGTTTTTTATATTAATAGCTGTAATCTCAAAATATTAACTTCTAGTGACAATAAAAAATGAAAAATGATGATATAGCAGTAAATGGAATGCTCGCAATTATGCAGCAAACGTGACTTATCTTCAGAATATCTTAAAATTTGCCAACCATAAGATAGGTCAATTATTTATTTAATGCCATTCTGCATTGGCCTTCCTAGGTGTCGCACCTAAAGGCGCTTTATGAGTGGCGCCCTTAATGGGCTACAGTGGTTTCGCCCTTATAGGCGTTTCTTACCTGAAATCCTATATTGAATCTATGTATCGCAAATAATAAGCAGCCGCTAAACAATCCCAATTTTCACAGCCCAACAGGTCCAGAGGACCGAATTTGTTGGTAACACATCCACAGACAGGAAAGAAAAGGTGCAGCGCACCGGAATTGTAATTTTGTCTTAAATCATATCAACTCAAGAAAAACTTTTCTAAGACTTATGTATCGCAAATAGCCAGCAGCTACTAACCAATACCACTTTTCACAACCCAACAGGTCCAGAGGACCGAATTTGTTGGTAACACATCCACAGACAGTAAAGCAAAGGTGCAGCGCACCGGCATTGTAATGTTGTCTTAAATCATATCAACTCAAGAAAAAAAATCAAGACTTCAGTATCGCAAAATGATAAGCATCTACTAGCTTATCGCCCTTAATAAATGCTGATTTTCTCAGACCTTCATTTTCAAACCCAACCTTCTCTAACACTTTCTTAGACGCAATATTATCCGAAAAAACATTGGCCTCAATTCTAAAAAGTCCCTTCTCCCCAAACCCTATCTCAAGGATCTTATTAATAGCTTTAGTGATAATCCCTTTCCGACGATGAAACGGACTAATCCAATAACCAATTTCTGCTTTGTGTGATGATTCACCACTAGAATACAAAAATCCAATGGCACCAATCATTTCCCCATTTAACCTAAGTGCAAACTGGTCTACATGACTAAAAAGCTCTTCAAATCTTCTACAGATCGATATAAACTCCTCTGCATCCTTCTCAAAATATGGATATGGAATATGAAGCGTATTCTTATAAATCTCTGGATCATTAATGTGCTTCACAATTGAATCTTTATCCGAAAACCGAATTTCTGTTAGCGACAACTCATCAGAAATTTCAAAGTTAGCTGACAACAAATCACTCATTTTTATATATTTTCACTACATTCTCATTTGGCTTCACATAGCCTCTATACATTCCTTCTGAATTAAAAGGCATCGATATATTTCCATCTTTATCTAACGCTACCACTCCTCCACTGCCGCCTTTCTCCACTAGCTTTTCATTAATTATATAATTACCTGCTTCCTCTAGACTTACACCTTTGTATTCCATCATTGCTGCGATATCTCTCGCCACCGTATACCGGATGAAAAATTCACCATGGCCTGTAGAAGAAACTCCACAACTCGCATTATCTGCAAATGTTCCAGCACCGATGATAGGTGCATCCCCGATTCTATTATACCTTTTATTCGTCATTCCTCCAGTCGATGTACCAGCACATAGATTTCCATCTTTATCTAAAGCAACAGCACCAACCGTCCCGTATTTATAATCACCATTTAGGTCTTGAATTTCAAGCCCAAGTTCCATCTCTTTGGCTTTCGCTCTTTCTAGCGCTTTCAACCTATTTTCCGTTCTAAAATAAGATGGATCTACTATTTCTAGACCTTGCACCTTCGCAAATTCCTCTGCGCCTTTTCCAGAAAGCATCACATGCTCCGACTTTTCCATCACCGCTCTTGCAGCATTTATCGGATTCTTAATATTGGTAACTCCTCCTATTGCCCCAGCGTTCTGATCCTTTCCGTACATGATACTAGCATCCATTTCATTAATTCCTGCATTGGTAAACACCGCACCTTTCCCAGCATTGAACAGCGGTGAATTCTCCATAAAATTAATGGTTTTCTGGACTGCGTCAATACTTGATCCACCATTTTTTAATATGTTTTCTCCGATTTCAAGTGCATCTGATAATGCCTTTCGATATTCCGCATCTTTCTCTTCAGACATATTCGCTTTCAATATCGTTCCTGCTCCTCCATGAATTACCATGGCATATTCAGGTCGCTCTTTTTTATCTGCAGCTACTACATTCGTTTCTTGCTGCTCACAAGAAAAAGTTAAAAACGGAAGTACCAATAGTAAGACTAGAAACTTTCGCATAATCATCAATTTTTTAAAGTGAGTTTTGTTGGATTTTTTGAACAATTCGTATACCATTATCGTAAATTTTAGACATTTTCGATTGTCCTAATTTACTTTTTAATTTTAATCTATACTGAATATTCTTAAGATAATCTCGTCCTTTTAATCCTATAAGTCCTAGATAAGGAAGCAAAAACATCAAAAATGCCCACCATCCTACGACAAATAGCAATATGATAAAGATTAGCGTGAATAAAATCATGTAAGCTCCTAACGAAGCTGCAATAGCTATGGAGGCGATAAATTCATTTTCCCTCACATATTTATTCCTAATCTTGATACCTATAATAACAGGTAATGCATTAAGCAATAAAAACAGACAAACAGGAATAAAGATAAGTGCACCGAAAAGCAGTTCCCCAAAACTTACTGGCTTGGGATCAAATTTGTGTAAATCTGGCCGGGCTTCTTCCACCCCATCGAAATCAACATCTTCATTTAACTTTAAGCTCAGGTCTCTTTCTTGAATAAACTTCTCAGGCTCATTATGTTTTACACGAAGTCCCGTCTTCACAGGAATATCCCATTGACCTAAATCTAACACAGTATTCAATGATTCTTGTGCAACATTATCATTCAGAACTAGCAGCAAATCGCTTAGTTTCTTTTCTATAGTAACCGTTAAATCCTTAATCGCCCTCGGCATTTCTTTCTGATCCTCAACCACTTCAGGATGGATCGGATCTCCAATATTAATATTGACATAAGATCTCCATCTATTCGGACCTGAATAATTAATCCCTATCGGAACAATCGTTAGATTTTTGTCCGATTGCAACTCTAAAGTTTCCAGCGCCATTCGAGCAGCTCCTTTCTTAACTGGTCTTAAGTGTTTCACTTCTGTTGTACTCGCCTCAGGAAAAATCAAAATGGCCTTACCTTCCGCTAATTTTTCATAGCTAATATTCATCACCTTCCTATTATTCCTTAATTTCCCATATCCATCACGAAAACGATAGATAGGAATCTGATTAGTAGAAATAAGAATTTTGCTTAGTACTGGCTTTTCAAATAAATCCCCACGAACGAGAAAATGTAGTGTTCTGGGTAGGAAACATGCTAGCAAACATGGTTCTATAAAACCAGTAGGATGATTGCTGCAAAGTAAAACCGGTGAATCCAAGGGAAGGTTTTCGAGCCCATTAATGGTTATCCTTCGGAAATAAGCTTTTAATGCAAATCGGGTCAGCGGTCTTAAAATAAAATAGAGCATTAAGGCGAAATTAACTTATTATTGTGCAATGATAAGCATAATGCATTGAAGGAAAAACATCTTTTAGTAATTACCGGTCCGACAGCAGTAGGAAAAACTGCGCTAACCATACAATTAGCGACAGAATATCAGCTGGAAATTGTTTCCTGCGACAGTAGGCAATTTTACAAAGAGATGAATATTGGCACTGCTAAACCTTCTGTTAATGAACTCCAGCTCGCACCTCATCACTTTATTAATACCCTATCCATTAGTGAAGATTACTCAGCTGGTGACTTCGAACGTGACGGACTAGCATTGTTGGATAAGCTATTTGAAAAATCAGATACCGTTATTCTTACCGGAGGCTCAGGATTGTATATCAAGGCTTTATGTGAAGGATTCGATGAATTCCCAGACGTACCAAGTGTCATTTTCGAAAAGATTAATCAGTACCCATTAGAAAAATTACAGGCTGAACTTTCCTTAAAAGACCCCACCTACTTTCAGAAAGTAGATATCGAAAATAAACAAAGACTCGTAAGAGCTCTATCTGTTTTTGAAAGTTCAGGAAAACCATTCAGCCATTTTTTAGGCAAGAGAAGTAGAGCCAGAAACTTTACACCAACTTATGTTATTCTTAATAGAAATCGAGAAGAACTTTACGAAAGAATTAATCTGCGAGTAGATCAGATGATCGAACAAGGACTAGAAGCTGAAGCCAAAGAATTATTTCCTTTTCGTTCTTATAATTCCTTGCAAACGGTTGGATACCAAGAGTTTTTCGACTACTTCGACGGAAAAATTGAAAGAGATGAAGCCATTGAACTCATTAAGCGAAATTCAAGAAGATATGCTAAGCGTCAACTAACGTGGTTTCGCAAGATTCCAGACGCTATCTGGTTACACCCAGAAGACAAAATTGACCTAAAAACACTTATCTTTAATCCTTAGACACATTGACATAAAAACCGAACGTTAATATTATCCAGTAAATAAGTATATATGATTTGGAAGCAGGAATTCAATTTGGAAGAGATTAATAAAGTGAGAGTTGATAGTCTAGTCAACCATCTTGCCATTGTATTTACAGGTTTCGGTGATGACTACCTAGAGGCAGAGATGCCCGTTGACCATCGAACCATCCAGCCATATGGTATTCTACATGGAGGAGCATCTGTAGCGCTAGCAGAAACATTAGGCTCTATAGCCTCTGGTCTTTGTCTAAAAGCAGATTCTAATCTTGTTCCTGTAGGGATAGAAATCAATGCAAACCATCTAAAAAGCGTGACTGGCGGAAAAGTGATCGGGCGCGTTACTCCGATTCGAGTCGGAAAATCGATGCACGTGTGGAATATAGAAATAAGAAATGAAGAAGGAACATTAACTTGTGTTTCGCGTTTAACTACCATGATTATAAACAAAAGATAAAATATGAAAGCATTTTTTAGTGTAATTACCTTTCTTGTCATTGGATTCAATGCCATTATTGGTCAAGGTAATTTGAACATTGAGCAGATAGCACATGTCCCGAATGCAGAAAAACTTAATGATATCTGGGGATATGTAGCAGAAGATGGTACAGAATATGCTATCATCGGAACTAGGAATGCCACAGAAATATACAGTCTAGCAGATCCTTCGAATCCACTTCTTGTTAAAAGAGTACCTGGAGCGTCTACAGTCTGGAGAGATATAAAGGTTCTTGGTAATTATGCTTATGTGGTCGCAGATCAACCAGGAAGCAATGATGGTGTAATCATCATTAATATGACTAATGCCCCTGATGATATTACCTTTACCCAAGTAAATCCTGTTGTGAATGGGACTTCTATAGAGCGATGTCATAATCTATATATTGATACCTCGCTTCAAGTCATGTTTCTTGCTGGCTGTAACGGAAATAATACTCCCGTTTCAGGAGTTACCGCATTCGACATTACTACTGATCCGTTAGACCCAAAGTTGATTAATACCATAAGCACGGTTTATTCTCACGATGTTTTCGTTAGGGATAATTTAGTTTTCTCTTCTGAAGTTTTTGCAGGTCAACTGTCCATTTTTGATATCATGGACATCATGAATCCGATAGCACTAGGAAAGACGCCAACCACTCATTTCTTTACGCATAATGCATGGAGTAGTGATGATAACCAATACGTATACACAACCGATGAAGTTGCCAATGGAACGATCGATGCCTATGATATTTCTGACTTAGAAAATCCAGCCAGAGTAGATGTTTTCGAACCAGCCTCTATAGTTGGCTTAGGGATCGTACCACATAACACTCACTTTTTTAATGACTTTCTCATTACTTCTTGGTATGACTACGGGGTGGTCATTAACGACGTCAGAAAACCAGATAAACTTATAGAGGTAGGACATTTTAATACAGGCACAAATCCCAATTGCTGGGGCGTATATCCATATCTGCCTTCGGGATTAATCATTGCTTCAGATATAGATAATGGACTATTTGTTTTAAAAGCAGCTTATGAAAGAGCAGCTTATCTGACAGGGAAAGTAACCGATGCCGAAACTGGAAATCCTATTTTTAACGCAATCGTGCAGGCATTGACCGAACAACCTTTCGATGACAATACGAATCCTATAGGGGAATATGCCATTGGTGATTTAGTAGAAGGCAACTCCGAAATTGACTTCTATCATCCAGAATATGAGCCATATATAAGTGAAACGACCTTTATTAAAGGAGAAATAAAAGAATTAAATGCCCAATTAACTAAAAGACCGATTTTTAATCAGACCATCAAGACGGTGGATGCAATTACCGGCGAACCTATTAGTGATGTTCATGTAGTACTGCAAAAAAGAGGTTTGGAAATTGAAAAACGGACGGATGCAGAAGGCTTTGTAATAAGTGACTATGTTTCTGGAGACTTTAAGATCATTGCTGGAAAATGGGGATACAAATATGAGGTTATGGATGTCAATTTTAGTGCAGATGGTAGCTATACCATTGAACTAGAACCAGGATATCAAGATGATTTCATTTTTGATTATGACTGGACGAAAGAAGCGCCGAATACCAGAAGCGAATGGGTCCGAGCTATACCTATCGGAACGATCTATAATGGAGTGAATTCGAATCCAAGCGCTGACGTAGATGGAGATCTAGGAGAGTTCTGCTATGTAACTGGAAATGGAGCAGGTGGCGCTGGTGCTTTCGATGTAGACGATGGAAATTCGATTTTACTCAGTCCTATGATGGATCTAAGTAATTCACCTAATGCTACCCTTCAGTTTAATCCTTGGTTCTTTAACGATGGCGGTTCAGGAATTCCAGCAAATGACACTCTAAAGGTTTTTGCAAGTAATGGAAGTGAGAAAGTGCTCTTGGTTAATATTTCGGAAAACACAAATGGCTGGGGACCACTAATGATATTTAAACTAGCGGACTTTATTGCATTGAATGATCAAGTTCAAATTAGTTTCGAAGCATCCGATGATGCTGAAAATGGTCACTTGGTAGAAGCTGGATTAGATGCTTTTCTGGTAGAGCTAGCAGGTGTATCATCCGTCGAGAATGAGATCTCATTTCAGTCAAATTGGACTTTATTTCCTAATCCCGTGCTGAAAGAAATCAATATTAAGAATGATGAATTCGACGGATTGGTTAATTATACAATCTATAATAGTGCGGGAACAAAATTAGATGAAGGTCAATTTTCAGGCGCTCATAAAACAATTCCTGCTCCTAGAATAGATGGTGTATATTTCATCCAGATTAAGTCGAGTGAAGGAGAAGTGGAGAACAAGCGATTTGTGGTAACGCAACAATAAAGAGATTTGCCATGGATTTTTTTCTACATGTTTTTTAGGTCAATGTTTTCAACATTAACTTAAAGGAAGATTCCGTAAGCTTAGCACTTTCGTCTTACATTAGGATGCTCATAGTCTACGCTATGAATGGTTCGCGATGAAGTAAAATGATGGCAATAATGATGGCTACTTTTCTTGTTGATAGGTTATAAATTCCAGATCCTTATTTCATATAAAAAAACCTGCTGATATCTGAAAACACCCAATTTAAAATAACCTCTAAGTTCCTTCTCCAAATTATTCTTTCATAAATTTCACGCTTTTCTTAAAAGATAAGGGAGGAATATAGAAAAAATAATAACTTAGTGTCATGAGTACAATATCAATAAGTTCAGTCAAGCCTAAGTTAAGTTTCTGGCAAATATGGAATATGAGTTTCGGCTTTCTTGGAATCCAGTTTGGATTTGCATTACAGAATGCCAATGTGAGTAGAATTTTCGAAACCCTCGGGGCATCGAAAGATGAATTGCCGATCCTTTGGCTAGCTGCTCCAGTAACGGGTTTATTGGTTCAACCGATAATCGGTTATTATAGCGATAGAACATGGTCAGAGAAATGGGGGCGTCGTAGGCCTTTCTTTTTAGTTGGTGCTATCTTAGCCACCATTGCTTTGTTTCTAATGCCGAATTCAACGGCGTTATGGATGGCAGTAATTATGCTCTGGTTAATGGATGCATCTATCAATGTAAGCATGGAACCCTTTCGAGCATTCGTAGGAGATATGCTCCCTAACGAGCAGAGAACCAGTGGCTTCGCTATGCAGAGCTTTTTTATTGGTATAGGTGCTGTCATCGCATCTGCCCTACCCTGGATTTTCACGAATTGGTTTAATGTCAGTAATGTTGCTGGAGATGGCTTAATTCCCGATTCCGTTAGATGGTCTTTTTACGTAGGAGGAATTGCATACTTTCTTGCTGTACTTTGGACAGTTATCAAAACCAAGGAATATCCACCAGAAGACTTAGAAAAACTAAAAGCAGAAAATGCAGAAGTCACCATTTTTGGAGGACTCATAGAATCCTTCAAAGGAATATTCAAGATGCCAAAAACAATGCTTCAGCTTGCTTTTGTTCAATTCTTTTCATGGTTTGCACTATTTGCCATGTGGATTTATACAACTTCAGCCGTAACTAGCCATGTCTATGGAACGAGTGACTCTACTTCAGCTTTATATAATGAAGGAGCAGACTGGGTTGGGATTTGCTTTGCCATCTATAATGGGATTGCAGCGCTTGTAGCATTTTTATTGCCAATTCTAGCAAAGAAAACCAGTCGAAGAATGACACACCTAATAGCATTATTTTGCGGTGGGTTTGGTTTGTTTTCTATCTATTTTGTGACCGATCCTACCATGCTTTTGATTTCGATGGTCGGTGTAGGGATCGCATGGGCAAGTATATTATCAATGCCGTACGCCATTCTTTCGAGCACGTTACCTGCAGAAAAAATGGGCTACTACATGGGCGTCTTTAATTTTTTCATTGTTATCCCCCAGATTGTTGCAGCTGGAATTCTAGGCTTTATTTTAAAGACATTTCTAGGAAATGAATCCATTAATGCAATGCTGATCGGAGGAGTGAGTTTTCTCATTGCTGGAATTCTTTGTTTATTTGTACATGACAATGAAGAGACTGAATAACGATAGTGAATACTACTTAAAAAACTAATAAATCATGAATCAGCGATATATAGACTATGCCACATATAACATATGGGCTAACAACAGGTTAATCAATGATTTATCTAAACTGGATGAAAGCAAATTAACACAGGAAGTGGTTGGCAGCTTTCCATCTATACGTTCTATTCTCTTGCACATCTGGAATGCTGAGGCTGGGTGGCTTTCGCGCTTACAAACAAATGATTGGGGCGTTTTGAAATCTGATCAGTTCAAGGGAAATAGCAAAGAATTATTTACTTCTTGGCAAGCCACTTCTGAGCAGTTTAGGAAATATGTTGAAACTACAGATCTGGAAAGGAAAGTGAACTTTGAGCACAAAGGAGAGCAATTCTCCATTCCAGCAAGGGAAATTGCTCAAACGGTTTTTAATCATGGTAGCTATCATCGTGGCCAAGTAGTCATGTGCTTAAGGCAACTCGGTGTAACAGAAATTACGCAAACTGATTACATAGAATGGGTTCGAGAACAAGCAAGGGCAAAAGCCAAGATATAATCTAATCAATTGTGGTTAACTTATTACCAAGAATTGCAATATTTCTTAGACTCAAAAATTGACATAGATAAAAGTCTAACGAGTACTTAATGTGCACCCATATCTACTGTCGTCAAAAACGCTAGAACTGCTGTAAAGTTTCAGAGAAGTATTTCATTTCTTCATCGTTTCCTATTGAAACTCGGACACCTTCAGGCATTCCGAAACCATCTAATTTCCTTAATAAGATGTCTTTACTATCCATAAATTCAAAGAATTTGCTCGCAGCAGTAGCGTCAGAAAAAATTGCACATATAAAATTAGCATAAGATGGCAATGTTCTAATATTTTTCTGAGCAAATTGGTCTTGCAAAATATGTATCCACTTTGTATTATTAGTCAGTGTTTTAGCTACATGCTCCTCATCTCCTAAAGCTGCAGTGGCAGCAACTTGGGCAAGCAGATTTGGATTAAAAACAAGCTTTACCTTTTTTAATACATTAATAACATGCGAAGAACCGATAGCATAACCTATTCTTACCCCAGCCAGACCGTAAAGTTTAGAAAATGTTCTAAGTGTTAGTACATTGGGTAGATTTAGCAAAGAAGAATCTGGAAAATCAGCATCTATAGCTTGTGCATATGCGAAATATGCCTCATCAATAATGACTAAAACATTAGACGAAATTCGACTAATGGTACGCTTTAATTCTTTAGCACCTATCGCCATGCCTGTTGGATTATTCGGATTGCATAAATAAACCATTTTCGTATTTTCCTTAACTGAAGCAACCACTTGTTCTAAGTCAAAAGCATAATCGATATTGCTAACAATTTCTAATGCTAAGTCATTCATTAAGCTAAACTTGTTAAAAGCTACAAACGAGTTATCATTCGTTACCACGTGATCTCCAGCTAGAGTAAAGGCCTTAAACATGGAATACAGCAATCCGTCTAAACCATTAGATAAAATGATCTCTTCTTCATTCCGATGATGCATTTTAGCTAGCTCGGTGACTAAACTTTCTCCCAGAGGATCAGGATAAAGGTTGATAGAACTTAAATTTTTTCGGATGGCTTCCATCGCTAATGGTGATGGACCATAATTATTTTCATTAGAACTTAGAATGGCTTTATACCTAATAAAATCTGAAGGATCACTTGATTTTCCTGGTTTATAAGGTGTCAAATTCTGAATATGCGGAAGGATTTTTACCATAGTATATTTGTATATGCAATTATTGCGTCTGCAATATTATATAATTTTAGTGAAGAAGAAAATAACTTTGACAGAAAATAATTATACCTTTACATTACATTCTTATATAATACGTATTATAAAAAATAGAGCATGAGACTTATTTTCCTTTTATCACTTACCATTTTTTTATTTGCTAATTGTGCAGACAGTCCTGAGAGACCAGCTCCTGTAATGACACAATCACAACATGATGCAGTCAATGCAGAATCAGCAGCACTACAAGCACAGAAAGCAGCTCAAGCAGCAGCTGCCTCAGTAGCAAGTCCAAGTGTGTTACATTATTACTGTAGTACACACCCGACTAAAGGTGGTGATGCACAAGGAGCATGTCCAGATTGTGGTCAAGCTTTAGTTCACAATCAAGCTTTTCACAATACACCTGCAACGCCAGGTGCAGCAACTCCTGGAGCAATTACACCTAATCCAGTTCCTGCAGCTGCTACAAATGCTGCTGGAGTTTACCATTATACTTGTTCTAATGGTTGTGCTGGAGGTGCGGCAGCTCAAGCAAATTGTGCAGTTTGTGGAAATCCACTAGCACATAATCAGGCATACCATAATTAAAAAGAAATGGAAGGTTGGAATGAAAATTCCAACCAACTTTTACTCTCGTAAAAGCATACAGTAATCCTATTTACTTTGTGCCTTTCTAAAAGATTCGAATATTAGCTATTATTCGATCTTCTATCTATTCAGACTTCTTCCTAAGAAAACATTAGTATTTCTACCGCATATCTTAAATGTATTAGGCTAAGTGAAACTTACTTAAATTTTGAAGCCAGCTCTTGACCTACTGCGATATCTTGCATTCCTCTTCCGTCTCCTCGACTAGAAGAAAGTTTTAATCCTTCATATGTTTTATAATCTGTCCAAGGTGTAGAAAATCTCGGCTCTTCATCTTCGAAATTCGTATAGAAATCCCATTGGCTAACAAGATTAGTGTTTGGATCAACGTACACTACATATTTATTCTCTGGTGTTACTCCTACTCCTTCAAAAGTCAGCTGGACCTTTTCAGCTTCCTCACCAGATGTCGTTTCTCCTTTGCCTATATATTTCAATGTAACACCAGAATCCTTCAATTTGTAAGGAAGGAAAATCCAGTAAGAATCATTAATCCAAAACTCTTTTCCTCGTTTAAGAAAATCCTTCTGAGCAGCAACATCATCTACTACTTCTCCTTTCACCTTGACACTTCCAGTCATTGATTCTAGATTCATATTGATCAATAAACTATCTTTTTCACTTTCGATAATCAGATCACCTGACTTTTTATTCCAAGTATGTAACCGATTCCCAAAAAATCTCCATTGAAGATATTCTGTACTATCCCAAGCAGCCCGGCCTCCAGAGGCAAGCATAACAGCATCTGCAATCTCAATTGCTTTAGCATCACTTCCTTCTAAATTGAATCCACTTGCAGGCGGGTTCGTTATTGTCACTTGCTTTTCTTCGCAAGAAAAAATGGTTAAACATAAGATAAGGCAAATTGCTGCTGTTTTCATTTATTTTTTATTTAATGTAAATATAGTAATCTCTGGTCTGACATTAAATCGGACCTGCCACAAGTGACCTAAGGCTCGATTAATATACATTGACAAATTCGGATTCAATTCAATTTCACCAGCGCTGTAGTTCTTATTTTTAACAGGCAGCATCGGTGGTTCTAAGAATGGTGGATCGACTTGTCCGCCATGTGTATGCCCACTGAGAATCCATCCATTGATGTTTTCCCAGATTGCTTCATCAGCGACATCTGGATTGTGGCAGAGAATAATCTTACCATTTTCATTCTTCACCTTTCTCAGCACTTCAGTTGGGTTATAATTCGTTCCCCAGAAGTCATCAATGCCAATGATTCCCAATTCCTCAACTTCGACGTATTCATTTCTGAGTACCTGAATGCCAGCTCTTTCTAAAATTCCATTTATCGTATGCGCAACTTCTGCATTACTCCAGTTTTCTCCATAATCATGGTTGCCGAAAATGCCAAAAGTGCCCATTTTACCTTTTAAAGTATGTTTCACAACTTCTTCTAGTTGATTAAATTGTTCATCTGAATCATAAGTGATGTAATCTCCCGTGTAGACTACTATATCAGGTTCATGGACCTTAGCTTTTTCAAGAGATTTCATCAAGTATTCTCTTGGAAATCGATCTCCTACATGCATGTCTGAAATTTGCATTAAGGTCTTTCCTTGTAACTTACTTGGCAAATTTTTAATATCCATCTTTTTATGGACAAACTCTAACCAAAACGGCTCCATCTGCCAGCTATACACTCCCGTTAATAGCGGAATCGCTAAAATACCAGCGCTGTTGTATATAAACTTTCTCCTATTCATGAGACATAGTGTTCTACCACAGGAAATGGATCATAGTAATGATGTAATAATTTCTTCCATGTTAAATACTGATCTGACTTCCTAAAACCTTCCGTATGCGCTTCTAAACTTTCCCATTCTACTAGTAATATAAACTTGTGATCATTCTCTAGACATTTCTTAAGGCGATGATTCAAATAACCTTCTATGCTCGAAATCAGAGGTTCTGCTCTTCTAAAATCTGCCTCAAACTTCGACACCATTCCTTTTTTTACCTCTAAAATTGCTACTTCTAAAACCATAAATAAGTTTATATTGGGCTAAAATACAACAGATATGACAACTGCAACCCGATTATTTTATTTTATCATCTTCCTTTTTTGTGTTAATCTTGGAATTGCTCAAGTTCAGCAAGATGATCGAATGTATGAAATCATTGAAAATAGTTCTGCAGATCGCATTCAATCAGACATCGAGAAACTGGTCAGTTTCGGAACTAGACATACATTATCAGATACCGTTTCTACAACGAGGGGAATAGGTGCAGCAAGAAGATGGATCAAAGCAGAATTTGAAAATATTTCATCTGATTGCGGTGGTTGTCTAGAAGTGAAATACCAAAGCGGGGACGTTAAACCAGGTGAATCCAGAAGAATTCCTGAAGGTGTTCATATTGTTAATGTTATGGCCATTAAAAGAGGAACCGTCTATCCAGATCGATACATCATCATGTCCGGTGACATCGATAGCCGAGTATCTAATCCTCTTAATGCTACTGATGATTCTCCTGGCGCAAATGATAACGCAAGTGGAATCGCAGGAGTCCTAGAAGCGTCTAGAATACTCTCGAAATACGATTTTGCTACCTCTATCATATTCGTTGGCCTTTCTGGAGAAGAGCAAGGTCTCTTCGGCGGTCAGATCATGGCCAAAGAAGCCAAAGATAAAGGCTGGGATATCATTGGAATTTTGAACAATGATATGATTGGGAATATTCACGGAATAGATGGTGTCATTGACAACAGTACTTTTAGAGTTTTTTCTCAAGCAGCTCCACCTGATGAAAATGAGCAAAAAAGAATATGGAAAAGATTCTATGGCGGAGAAGTAGATGGGCCAAGCCGTCAACTCGCTCGATACGTAGAAAAAATGACGAGTCAGTATATGACGAACTTAAGAGCAATCATGATTTACAGATTAGATAGATTTGGCCGAGGTGGGCATCACAAACCTTTCAATGATGCTGGATTTCCTGGAGTACGAATTATGGAAACACACGAAAACTATAATATGCAGCATCAGGATATTAGAGTTGAAGATGGTATCGCTTATGGAGATGTCATCGATGGTGTTGATTTTGATTATGCATCTAAGTTAACCGCTGTTAATGCTATTACACTTGCAGGTATTGCATGGGCTCCTAAGCCTCCTGAAGGATTGATGATAGGTGGCGCTGTCCAACCGTCGACTCGGTTGAAATGGGACAAGAGTAACGACAAGCACGTGAAAGGATATAAAATCTATTGGAGAGATACGACTTCTCCTCAATGGCAATATTCAAGATACGTGGGAAATGTCAGTGAATTCACGCTGAAAGGAATTGTTATAGATAATTATTTATTCGGAGTGGCTGCAGTTTCAGCTGATGGCAATGAGAGTGTAGTGACCTACCCTAGTACTTTGATTCCGAGAAGATAATAGATTCCGTTTTAGCAAGCATTTACTATTTCATAGCAATGGTAGTAAATTCAGAAATTCGTTGATAAGATTCGTCAGACAAAGATAGCTCATCACCATAGCAATGAATGTATTGACCAAATTTCATTCCGAGATAGTCTGCAGTCATCTCGAATGGATAAGGAAAATGCAATGGAGCATCATCCTCTATCGAAACGCTAATTGCATTAAGTTTAAGGCCTCTAAGCTTTCTACCAGTTTCTTTATTCCACTTTAATAAATCTGAAATTCTATCGAGAAAGACTTTCATCTTGCCGCTCATCGTATACCAAAAAATCGGTGTAACCAAGGTAACTTCTTTATGCGCAATAATTTTCTCTATAATTTGTAAAAAGTCATCATCAGTCGGACCTTCATAATTAAAGTGGGCAATTTCAAAATCATTAAGATGAACGACTTCCCCTTTAATTTGATCATTTAAATAAGTGCTTGCGAGATTTGTATTACCATTTTTTCGATGGCTGCCTTGAATGATTAACATGCTTGATCTTTAGAGATAAAATGTTATTCTTAAACTAAATCGTGAAAAGATTGTTTAACATAAACGAGGATAAGAAACGTATGGGCAAAAAAAAACCCACTTAAATAGTTCGTTTTAAGTGAGTTTCTTTTCTCATCATACTCTTTATGAGCAGATAATAACACTTCGGTGTTACTTCATGGTGTATTACTCAGTGTTGCGTAAATCAACATAAATTTTTCTTTTATATGGCTATTTTGGACCGTCATTAACAATTCATTATGTTTATAATGTATTAATATGTCTTTGTCATATCTTTGTCTACTAAAATTATAAAGTCAGCTTTTGCCAATTCTGATTTTGGTGTATCCGTCATATCAGTAGAAATCGTTAATACTTTTAAAGCTGGATTATACTCATTTAGATACCAGATAATACCTTCGAAATTATCAGAATGATATTTTCCATTCAAATGAACAAATTTCTTATTGGTTTCATAATTTTCATTTATACTATAAGCCATAGTCGCATCTTTCACAGCCTGAGACTTAGGAAAGTTTTCTCCAGCATGGCCTTCCATCATATTCAGCATCTTCACATAACCTGGCAAACTCGCATCATATGGAATCGGTAAAGGAGCGATATAAGCTTTCTCTTCTGCCACTAAGGATTCTATCGATTCAAATCCTTGCTTATAAACCATCGACGCATATGTTCGCGGAATATTACTAGCGATGACTTTGATATCATTCTCTTTAGCATAGTCTACAATCGGCGCATAATCTGTTTTATAATTATTCCACAACCTAGCATCTTCTTCTAATTTCTTAGCATCGATGCTTCCATCTAAGTAATTATTTAGTGCCTCTTGATTATCTCTTTCGAACATCTCTAAACCAACAATTAAATTATTGTCTTTATCCAGCTCTTTAATGAGTTTTAATTGTAACCAATGGCTAATCGGATCATTATGCATTTCTCCAAAGAAAATAACGTCCGCATTTTTTGCTTTCTTGAGCAATTTTTTGAAATTGGATTTTTTTAGAGATTCAGTGAATATTTGATGTGATTCCGCAGATTGTGCAGTAGAAATCGCAATGGATACGAAAACTAAGAGAATTATTAAGTAGACATTTTTAACTTTAACCATGGTTACAAATATTAGATTTTTAAGTTTATTTCTTTTTTTATCGTTCAATTTAAACGCTCAGGAATCATTAAAGCAATTTCAAAGCCAGATTGATTCGATTGTGACAAATGCTATTGATTCTATGGCATTTCCTGGAGCTCAAGTCCTCATTATACACAAAAATAAAACATTAATTCATAAAGCTTATGGATATCACACCTATGATCACATTACACCTGTGGATACAACCCATCTTTATGATTTAGCTTCTGTTACAAAAGTAATGGGTGGAGGTCTTGCATTGATGAAATTGCAAGAAAAAGGAAAATTTAATCCTAATATGCTTCTTAAAGAAACCCACCCTTCTTTTAAGAACACAGATAAAGCAGACTTCACATGGCAGAGCATTCTTGCACATCAAGCCAAGTTGAAACCCTACATTGTTTTCTGGCAAACGGCAAAACGAAAGAACGGTCGATACAAATGGAGAACCTTTTCTTATACCCAAAACAAATACAACAACATTCAAATAGATGATGAAATATTTCTGCACAGAAGGTATGCTCGAAAGATTGAAAAATTAATCAAAAAATCACCATTGAACTCCGAAGCAAAATACCTTTATTCAGGATTAGGATTTCTGCTCATTCCAGACTTCGTCGAAAGAACTTCGGGAATGCCTTTAGACCAGTTTCTAAAAAAGGAAGTATATGAACCTTTAGATTTAGATCGTATCACTTTTCAGCCTTCTAAATATTTTCCTCTTGAAGAAATTGTACCAACAGAAATAGACACCTTCTTTCGACATAAATTAGTACACGGTTATGTTCATGATGAGAACGCATCTATGCTTAACGGTGTTTCTACCAATGCTGGCTTATTCTCTAATGCTAGATCGTTAGGAACAATTGGTGAAGCTTTACTAGCAAAGGATGATAAAATATTTGACCATCAGATTGTAGCACAGTATACTTCTGTTCAGTTTCCAGAAAATGATAATAGACGAGGTCTTGTTTTCGACAAACCCATGTTAACATATAAGGCCGGTAGCTCCTATGTGGCAGAATCTGCAAGTCCATCTTCATTTGGTCATAGTGGGTTCACTGGAACTTTTATATGGATGGATCCAGAGTACGACCTAATTGTTATATTCCTCAGTAATAGAGTTTATCCCTACCGAAGCAATCGAAAATTGTACAGCATGAATTTCAGACCTGATTTGCAACAGTTAGCATACGATTACCTCCTTAAAAACAAAAATTGAAACGTCCCTGGAAAATAGTCATTTTTTGGTTTACACTACTTCCACTTCATGCCCAAACGGATAGTTCATACATTGACTTCAGCGCCTATGTTAAATTAGACAGCATTATGATAACAGCTGAACGCGGTGGTTTTAGCGTTGAGGAATTTATTAAAATTATCCAACAAGACAATTCCCTAGAGCAATCATTTAATAACCTTAGACAGATATCATACACCTATTCGAATGATATTCGCTTTCATAATAATAAAGGTGCAATTAAAGCAAGTTATCAAAGCCAAAACAAACAAAGCTATAACGGTCTCTGTCAATGGATGGAAGTGCTGGAAGAATCAGCAAGTGGTGACTATTACAATCGCTTTGGTAATTATAATTATTACACGTCAGATCTCTATGATCGAGTTTTTTACCAATCTAGCATTCCGTGCGAGAAGAGAGCACAAGTAGCAAAGGTTAGCCGCGCTAAGAAAATATTAGAGCGTAGAATAGATGAATTAAAGAAATTGATTTATACGCCAGGAAAGGAAGCCAATATTCCGTTAATCGGCAGTAAAACAGCTATTTTCTCAGAAGAAATGATCGAACACTATGATTTTTCTCTTAAATCTAATGGAGAATCCTATGTGTTTACAGCAACCATTAATCCATTCTACAATCAAGAAAACCCAGACGGATCAGTCGTAAAATACCTAGAGGTAAAGATGGCGAAAGAGAACTTTCAGGTTCTATCTAGAAAATACAAGCTACAATATAATGCTGGCATTTATCGCTTCGATATTTTGATGATGGTCGCGCTAGAAAAGCATGATGATTTATATATTCCTGTCGAAATAAAATATGACGGTTATTGGAAAATCGTTGGAAAACGAAAAGAAAATTGTACTTTTCGCTTTAATTTTATAGATTTTATAGAGTGATGAAGGATATCATTTTGATTATTGATAGTGGTGCTACAAATTCTAATTGGAAGTTTTTAAATGCAGCAGAAGAGTTTGAATTCTTTAAATTTAAGGGATTTAATTTATCGACAAGTAATATTGATCAGTTAAATTACGACGTCCCTGAAAAATACAAATCCACTGTAAGTAAAATTTTCTTCTTCGGCGCTGGAACAGGGAATAAGGCCAAAGAATCCCTCTTAAAACAAAAACTTACCGATACCTTTTCCAATGTTCAACAAATCATCATCGGATCTGACCTGGTCACTGCAGGCTTAGCCCTTTCCAACAAGGAAAGATGTGTTATCTCAATTTTGGGAACGGGGTCTAATTGTTGTATTTTCTCAGATAATAAGATAGAACAAAAAATAAATAACCTAGGATTTATTCTTGGTGACGAAGGCAGTGGATTCCGAATGGGAAAGACCATCTTACAGGACTACTTTTATCATAAAATGAGTTTAGAGGATGAAGAGCTTTTTTCGAATAAATATCAACTAACAAGAGACGAATTAATCCAGCGAGTCTACCATGATTCAGAAAAGCCTAATGGTTATATTGCAAGTTATTGCAGTTTTCTCATCGATAGCACACCGACATATAGAAGACACGTTTCGTTTTCGAATTTAGATTTATTTTTCCAGCAGCAACTTACCTATTTTAGAGGGGCTGAAAACCTAGAACATCATTTTTCTGGATCTATTTCATGGCACTTTAAGCAAGAAATAGAAGATTTATGCTCAAAATATGGTTATAAACTAGGAAAGATTATCCAAAATCCCATAGATTCGCTGTCTTATTCGAAATTAATTGAATTATAGATTAAACTTGACATGACGAAGATTAAAAAAATTGCAGTTTTTACGTCAGGCGGTGATGCTCCAGGAATGAATGCTGCTGTGCGAGCAGTAGTTAGAACCGCTTCTTATCACAATCTTGAAGCCTTTGGTATTTATAGAGGTTATGAAGGAATGATAGATGGCAGAATCAAGCCTATTGCCGCAAGAGATGTTGGAAATATTATACAAAGAGGTGGTACGATACTTAAGACCGCTCGTAGTATGCGATTCAAGACTCCTGAAGGTAGAAAACAAGCCTATGAAAATCTTAAAGAAGCTGGAATCGATGCCTTAGTCGCTATCGGTGGTGATGGAACTTTCACTGGTGCTCAAGTCTTCAGCCAAGAATATAATATACCTATCGTAGGACTTCCGGGTACAATTGACAATGATATTTATGGTACAGACTATACCATCGGATTTGACACGGCGATTAACACAGCGATCGAAGCTGTAGATAAAATCAGAGATACGGCCGACTCTCACTCTAGATTATTTTTCGTGGAGGTCATGGGAAGACATTCAGGATATATTGCACTTCATACTGGAATAGGAAGTGGTGCAGGATGTATTTTCCTTCCTGAATATGACACACCTCTTGATGAGCTCGTAGATGTGCTGAAAAAAGCAAATGATCGAGATAAGATGTTTAATATGGTTATCGTAGCCGAGGGAAATAGAAGTGGAAATGCAATGGAAATTGCTAATAGACTGAACGAAAAGTATGATGGATATGAATCAAAAGTCACGATTCTAGGACACATGCAACGTGGTGGTGCACCATCATGTCGTGATCGAGTATTAGCCAGTCGACTAGGTTATCATGCGATAGAGGTCTTACTGAAAGGTGAGAGCAATGTAGCATTAGGCATTATCAACGATGAGCTATGTCTAACGCCATTTCAAGAGGCTATTTCTCAAGCAAAAAAACCTAAAAGTTCCATGTTAGAAATGGCTCGGATCTTATCGATGTAATGGATTAGCTATTACCTTTTTGAAGGTTTTTTTGATAAAAAAAAGGAACTTTGAATAGTTTCTAACGAATTCTAGCGCTAATAATCCTGCTCTTGAATATAACTTGTATTGGATATACATCGTAATTTAATACCAACTATGCAGGTTCAAACAATGAACCTTAATTTGTATTAAGGTCTATTCCATTAAAGCTTTATAAGTTAAGGAAGCGTGTTTCCTCCTCACAAAATGAATGTACGTCTAGTTTTAATGATCTTAGAATTGGAATTAATTTATATTTGCAAAAAAACAATATATGAGTGGCAAGATTCTGATCGCATTCTTCATAACATGCTTTATATTATCATGCAAGTCGGACGAAAAGGCAATCGACGAAGCAGAAGCCAATATGAATGAGGAAGAAATATACTTCCAAGATTATGAACCACCTTTTAACAAATGGGGATTTATTGATACTCTTGGCGAGAAGATTATTCTTAATAAATACGATGCTGCTAGGCCTTTTTCAAATGGGTTAGCAATTGTAAACTTTCTAGGAAAATGGGGCATGATCAATCACGATGATAGTCCGATTATAGATTTCAAATATAGATCCTTATTTAATTTTGAAGATGGTCTTGCTAGATTTCAAACCTTTGATCAAAAGTATGGCTACTTGGATAAAAACGGCAAAGAAGTGATCCAGCCGATCTATGAAGAAGCTGAAGATTTCCATGATGGTTTGGCTAAAGTTGGGATTAATGGTTTTTATCAATATATCAAACCCGACGGCAGTATTGCTTTCGAGCAACAATTCGTGAAGGCAAGTAATTTCAGTGAAAACAGAGCTAAAGTGAATCAATTTGATCATTTCGGAGTCATCAACACAAAAGGTGAATTTCTAATTCCAACTGAATTTGATAAAGTTTATGACTTCTCAGAAGGGCTTACTAGAATTAAAAAGGATGGTAAATATGGATTTTATGGTTCCTCTAAAATTGCTATAGAACCAAGTTTCGAAATGGCAACAGATTTCCATGATGGTATTGCCGCAGTAAAAAATTCTGGTACTTGGTCATTTATTGACAAAAAAGGAAAAGTTTTTAAAACTCTTGATTACAAACACATTGAGTATGGTCATGAAGGTATGTGGATGGTCAATAAAAATGGTCTATTTGGCATGATCGATGCGAATGGAGAAGAAGTAATTCCATGTAGCTACAAGATGCTTTATAAGTACAAAGAAGGTCGATGCGCATACAGTGTGAAAGGTATTTGGGGCTTTTTCGACATAGAAGGTAAAGCAGTAACAGATCCAGTCTATGCATTGGTCTGGGATTTCCATAATGGCTTCGCAAGAGTACTAGGAAGAGAAGGTGTCCAAATCATCGATTATGACGGAAACATTAAATTTACCTCGCCATCTGTTGAATTACGAGATTTCGAAGAAGGATTGGCTCCTATACAATACATGAATTAAGAGAAATATTCTATCTTTGATCACTTAAAAAATAAATAGCAAAATGAATTTTGACATCATAGTAATTGGAAGTGGACCTGGAGGATACGTTGCTGCAATTAGAGCTTCGCAATTAGGTAAAAAAGTGGCGATAATAGAACGCGAAAACTTAGGAGGAATCTGCTTAAACTGGGGATGTATTCCTACGAAAGCGCTATTAAAAAGTGCGCAAGTATTTAATTACATAAATCACGCGAGTGACTATGGTATAACAATAGATAATGCGTCCGCAGACTTCGGTGCTATGATATCTAGAAGTAGAGGTGTGGCAGATGCTATGAGTAAAGGTGTTCAATTTTTGATGAAGAAAAATAAAATTGAAGTAATCGCTGGAGAAGGGAAACTACTTAGAGGTAAGAAAGTAGAAGTTACGGATGCCGATGGAAAGAAAAAGGAGTACAGCGCTGAGAACATCATTATTGCAACTGGCGCAAGAGCTCGTTCGCTTCCTGGAATTCAGATTGATGACAAGAAAATCATCGGATATAGAAAGGCCATGAGCTTAGAAACTCAACCTAAGAAAATGGTTGTAATCGGAGCTGGAGCAATCGGAGTTGAGTTTGCTTTTTTCTATAATTCAATAGGTACTGAAGTAACTGTAGTTGAATACATGGAACAAGGATTGGTACCTAGAGAAGATGCTGATATTTCTAAAGAATTAGGAAAGATATTTAAGAAACAAGGTGTAAATGTACTTGGGAATACTTCTGTAGAGAAGGTAGATACCAAAGGTAAAGTGATAAAAGTCACGACTAAAAACAGAAAAACAGGTAAAGAAGAAGTGATCGAATGTGATGTAGTTCTTTCTGCTGCTGGAGTTAGTCCAAACACTGAAAACATCGGACTAGAAGCACTTGGGATTAAGACAGAAAAAGGAATGATCTTAGTAGGCGACTACTATGAAACCAATGTTCCTGGAATATATGCCATAGGTGATGTGATTCCTGGACCAGCATTGGCTCACGTAGCTTCTGCTGAAGGAATTACATGCGTAGAAAAAATAGCGGGTCACTCTCCAGAACCGATAGATTATAATAACATTCCTGGATGTACTTATTGTATTCCAGAAGTAGCATCTGTCGGATACACAGAGCAAGCTGCTAAGGATGCAGGCTATAAAATCAAAGTTGGAAAGTTCCCATTCTCTGCTTCTGGAAAGGCAAAAGCAGGAGGAGTACCTCAAGGATTCGTAAAAGTTATTTTTGACGAAAAATATGGTGAATTCCTTGGAGCGCATATGATTGGAAATAATGTTACAGAAATGATTGCTGAAGTCGTGGTTGCTAGAAATCTTGAAACAACAGGGCATGAAATTATTAAATCAATTCATCCGCATCCCACAATGAGTGAAGCAGTTATGGAAGCTGCAGCTGCAGCATATGATGAAGTTATTCATCTATAAGAAATGAACTACTCCTGGCTCGAAGATGTAAAAGTTCAAAATGTTGGTCAGTTAAAACCACATTGCTTTTATTCATTTGACCCAGCGTTACGTCTATCACTAAACGGTACATGGCAAACTAAGCATCTTAGTAAAGTCTCCAGTCCGTTTAGTGATGACTTTCAAAAAATAGAATGGTCAAATTGTATTCTACCTTCTAAAATTGACCTAAATCCTTCCCCTTACTCCGCTCCTGATTCTGAGAAAAAAGCTTCTCAACGATGGGAGAATTATCTTTATAAAACAACTTTTGGAATAAAACCACAAGAGGCTCTAAATCAGCATTTCATTAACTTTGAGCATGTAAGTGGCATATCGTATTATTGGTTAAATGGTGATTTTTTAGGTTTCAACAAGTCCAAATCAATAGAAATAGAATTCGATGTTTCATCCATTATAAAAAGCGGCGAAAATGAATTAATCGTCCAAATTTTTCAAGATGTTACCAGCCTTTACAAAACACCTACTCTAGGGAGTATTTGTCTCTATTCATTACCAGAGAAATACATAAGGGACTATCACATTTCTACTTCTTGGAGTGAACTAAATGGAGCTGCATTTGATTTATCAGTGGATTTAATAGGCGATGCCAATGTTGAAGTCACTATTTACGAGAATGATCATCCCATTTTGATTAAGGATTGCTTAAAAAACTTGTCTGTAAAGAATTTATTTCTAGAATCATGGTCTTTTGAGTATCCTAAATTATACCTCTTAGAGCTCTGTGTTATAGATCAAAGTGGAGTTATTCTTCAGACGATGACTCAGTACATTGGCTTTCGCAGTATCGAAATAGTCAATGGGTTATTATATCTAAATGGAAAATACTTATGTATCAAAGGCATTAACCGGTCTGCGCCCTATGGTCAACTAAGCATGATTAATGATGAAACAATGTTGCTGGACATTCGTATGCTCAAGGCTGCTAACATCAATACGGTGATCAATTTTGATCATCCACATCGACAAAAGTGGTATGAACTCTGTGACAAATATGGAATCTTAATCATCGACCATGTTCCCGCTCAAAAAAGCAGCGATGCGCTATTAAGATCAGCGGAGGAAAGCGAAAACTACCATTTAGCAAATGTGAAAAGCATGTTCCATCGAAGCAAGAATCATACATGCGTTATCGGATGGCACATTGGCACGGAAAACAACTTTAACTTAGACACCAGTTTCCACTGGATAAAATCTAAGGAGCGTAAGCGCCTAGTTCTTCTTTCTCAAGAACGTCCCAAAGGCCATTCTGATGTATACTGTCCTAGTTACTTGAATGTAGATCAACTTTCTGCATATGTCTATTCAAACCCAAGCAAACCATTAATACTTTCTAAAATCGACAATGCTTTTGGAAATAGTCTTGGTGGTCTTAAAACTTACTGGGACTTTATAAATAATAATGATTGCTTGCAAGGTGGGTTTGTCGATGGCTTTATAGACGGTGGGATAAAGACCTCTGATGGGAAATGGGATTATGACTCAAAGTATGATGTGAAGGGCATCCTCCTTCCTGACCGTACTCCCCACCCCACTTATTTTGAGCTAAAAAAAATATTTCAAGAAATCGTTTTCAGAATAGATCAAGAAGAACAGCTTATCGTATTCAGGAACAACAATCTTTTCGAACCGATCATAGGTGTCATTGAAATTCGAATTTGGGAGGCTAAACAGCAGTTATTTTTTCAACGACGAAACTTCGAATTACCTGCTCAGGCTTCAGAATTGATTACGTACAACTTAGACAATAACAAATTCTCAGATTCTGTATTTCTTGATGTAAGATGCTTTATGAATAATGGAGAATTAGCCGGAGAAGAACAATTCATCTTACACCGAAAAACAGCTGAAATTCCGAGCTCAAAAAGAACTTTAGTATTCCCTTTTGTTATTGCTCCAAATCTTAGAAAGTTGCCTTCTCAAATGGAGGATGAAAAGAAAAACATTCTCGAAAATCCTCCTCAATACGAGTTGACAGAAGACTATATAGACGAAGACACCTTATGCATTCAACTAAAATGTCAAGTGACAAGCCCGCTACCTCGATTCGGTGTGAAAATTCAACTCCCTAAGATATATAGCCAAGTTAGTTATCTAGGTCGAGGTCCTCATGAAAATTATAGCGATCGAAAATCCTCCGCTTTCTGGGGGCAGTATTATACGACACCTGAAAAAATGATTCCTAGTTATATCATTCCGCAAGAATCAGGTTATAGATCTGAAAACGAAGAAATCGTGATTACAGATCTTCATGGAAATGGATTCAGATTTACATCTATTCTTCCCTTTGGCTTCAGCTATTCGCCTTATGATTTTGACCAATATAAAGATCGATCTACTTTCCCGAAAACAAAAGCTGGCTTAGTGGAATCAGATCACTACATATTGTGTATCGATCGCTATATGAACGGAATAGGCGGTGTTCTATCTTCGGAAGATGAAAGTATATATCAAAAATCTAATCCAGAAAATTACGCTGAATTCACCTTATATATAAGTGCTGTATAATTAGATTTTAACCTAGCGGTAAATGCCTTGATTATAGATGATTGAGTAAGAGATGTAAGTACTATTTTTAGAAAAAAAAGGGCGCACCTCAATATAAAAAGCTCAAAATCGATTTTTGAGATGGCCCCTCCTCAAATATTATGACGTAAATTAAAACATTATTATTCTACTTTACCTAGTTTAAGTGCAATTAAATTCCAATTTGTCATGCAAGGTTTGTATAAACGGCTTGCACATCTTCATCTTCCTCTATTTTGTCAATTAACTTTTCTATGTCTACCATTTGCTCGTCTGTGAAATCAGTTGGAGAATTTGGTAACCTTTGTAAATTAGCTGTTACAATTTCTATACCTAATTTTTCAAAACCTTCATTTAAGTTACCAAAATTAGTATAATCCGCATACGCATAAACCGTTTCTTCATCCACTTCGAATCGCTCTAAGCCATAATCAATCAGCTCTAATTCCAACTCTTCTAAATCCATATCTTCTTTTTTCGTAAATTCTATAACTGCTTTACGATCAAACAAAAACTCTAGACTTCCCATTGGCACCATTGTTCCTCCTGATTTATTAAAATAAGATTTCACATTGGCAACTGTTCTGGTCGTGTTATCCGTGGCGCATTCTACAAAGATTAAGACACCATGCGGGCCTTTTCCTTCGTAATTTACTTCTACATAGTCTTCGGCATCTTTCCCTGACGCTCTTTTTATGGCATTATCAATGTTGTCCTTAGGCATGTTAGCTGCCTTAGCATTCTGAATAGCCAACCTTAGTGAAGAATTCATGTCTGGATCTGGTCCGCCCTCCTTAGCTGCTACCGTAATTGATCTCCCCAGTTTTGGAAAAATTTTAGACATCTTAGCCCATCTTTTCTCTTTTGCTGCTCTTCTATATTCAAATGCTCTTCCCATATTATATATTAATTTGGCGCCAAAATAAGGATTTTCGACGAACGAATTAAATTCCTATTTACCTTTTCATACATTTGAGTACTAAACCTCCCAGTTATGAATAAATTTCTCCTAATATTTCTTATTCCTATCCTTCTTTCTAATTGTGTTCAGAAAGAAGAAAATTCAAAAATTGAAAAATTGACATACCCAACAACAAGCAAAGTAGACACCATAGACAATTATTTCGGGACAGAAGTAAATGATCCATTTAGATGGTTAGAAGATGACATGAGCGATGAAACTAAGGCTTGGGTTAAAGAACAAAATAACGTTACTTATGATTTTCTAAATCACATACCATACAGAAACGATTTAAAAAGCAGGTTGGAAAAATTGTGGAATTACGAAAAAATAAGTGCCCCTTTCAAGGAAGGAGACTATACCTATTACTACAAAAATGATGGCTTACAGAATCAATATGTAATCTATCGAAAAAAAGGTGAAGATGGTGATGATGAAATCTTTCTTGATCCAAATGAATTCAGTGATGATGGAACAGTTTCCTTAGGCGGACTTTCCTTTTCTAAAAATGGGAAAATAGCTGCCTATTCTATTTCTGAAGGTGGCAGTGACTGGAGAAAGATCTTGATTATGGATGCTGAAACGAAGCAAATTGTCGAGGATACCTTAATTGATGTCAAATTCAGTGGGTTATCTTGGAAACTCAACGAAGGTTTCTTCTATTCTAGTTACGACAAGCCCAAAGGGAGCGAGCTTTCTGCTAAAACAGATCAACACAAATTATACTATCATAAACTAGGCACACCTCAGTCTGAGGACGAGTTAATTTTCGGTGGAAATGAAGCGGAGAAGCATCGATATGTAGGTGGATATGTTTCTGATGATGGCAAGTATTTATTTATTTCTGCAAGTGTTTCTACTTCTGGAAACAAGTTGTTCCTAAAGGACTTAACAAATCCTGGGAGTAAAATAGTGACTTTACAAGGAGACACAGATTCAGACTCCTATGTTATTGAAAATGAGGGCGAAAAGTTATTTATTGTAACCAATAAAAATGCACCAAATCAAAAAATTGTTACAGTGGATGCAGGTGACCCAGCACAAGAGAATTGGGTAGACTTTATTCCAGAGACTGAAAATGTTCTAAGCCCTTCGATAGGAGGAGGATATTTTTTCACGAATTATATGGTCGATGCTGTTTCACAAGTTAAACAATATGATTATTCAGGAAAGCTCATTCGAGAAATTGAATTACCAGGAGTAGGAAGTGCTGGAGGTTTCGGTGGAAAAAAGGAGAATAAAACCTTGTATTTTTCTTTTTCAAACTATAAAACACCTGGAACCATTTACACTTTCGATCCTAGCTCTGGAGATTCTGAAGTCTATAAAAAACCAGATATTGCTTTTAATCCTGACGATTATGAAAGTAACCAAGTTTTTTATGAATCTAAGGATGGGACTAAAATTCCGATGATCATTACGTACAGAAAAGGTCTCAAGCTTGATGGTAAAAACCCAACCATTCTTTATGGTTATGGCGGATTCAATATCAGCCTTACACCCTCATTCAGCATTACGAATGCGGTATGGATGGAACAAGGTGGTATCTATGCCGTCCCTAACTTAAGAGGTGGAGGTGAATATGGTAAAGAATGGCACGATGCGGGTACTCAGATGAAAAAGCAAAATGTTTTCGATGATTTTATAGCTGCGGCAGAATACTTAATTGAGGAAAAATATACCTCTCCAGACTATCTCGCTATCCGAGGTGGATCAAATGGTGGTTTACTAGTCGGAGCAACTATGACTCAGCGACCGGATTTAATGAAAGTTGCACTACCTGCAGTGGGCGTTTTAGATATGCTTCGATATCACACGTTTACTGCTGGAGCTGGTTGGGCATATGATTATGGGACGGCAGAAGATAGCAAAGAAATGTTCGAATATTTAAAAGGCTATTCACCTGTTCATAATGTAAAAGAAGGTGTCGAGTATCCTGCCACACTTATAACCACTGGAGATCACGATGACAGAGTTGTCCCAGCGCACAGTTTTAAGTTTGCAGCAGAATTACAGAGAAAACAAAGTGGAACCAATCCAACATTAATCCGAATAGAAACGGATGCAGGTCATGGAGCAGGAACCCCAGTTAGTAAAACGATAGAGCAATACGCTGATATTTTCGGATTTACGCTTTACAATATGGGTTTTCAAGAATTACCTACTGACCTTGAAAAAATTAAAGGATAGATAAGAATCAACAATAATTTTCATACTTAGTATTCGATTCTTGGGACTTTTACTGCCATTGAACAATATTCTGAAATTAAATTGAGCTCTGGTATTTGAAATCTTTATTGTCTTTGTCAAGGTATATCAAAAAATAATCGACCATATAGCCTTAATAATTCCTATTTTGTTCGTTATAAACAAATATTATAAACTAAACAGACTTTATGAATTTTATTAAATCATTTATTTTGATCCTATCGGTCATCACAATTTTCTCGTGCGACAAAGAATCCATCACACCTGAAATGGAAGAAGAAATGGAGGAGGAATGCAACTTGACTGATGTTACCTATAATGGTACCATTAAAAGTATACTTAGCGGATGTCAAGGTTCAAGCTGCCATGGCTCAGGTACGGGAAGAGAAATGACAAACTTCACTGAGGCAAAGGCGTACGCTCAGAATGGCCGGATACTTGGAGCGTTAAATAGAGACAACAATTTCTCTCCGATGCCTAAAAACGGATCTAAGCTTTCACAATGTAAGATCGATCAAGTAAGTGCATGGATAGATGCTGATTATCCAGAGGGATAGAATTAAAATAGATGAGCAGTTGCCGAAAATCGGAATGGATCTTTGGCTTTAGGTTGAGAATAGACTTAATCACTGTATTTCTCTAAAACTATTATTCTTAGGGACCTTGGAATGCCGTCCGAGAGTAATAACCTATAGCTCTAATTGAATATTGATTTTACTCCAAGAATGGATTTAAACTTTATTAAATCTAGAACTCCACAGGACCGTGGACTTCAGGTCGAGAGTATTAGACGAAAACTTTAAATCTGAGTCTTTAGCTCAAGTGAAACTTGACTCCATCATCTCTTATACAGCAAGTTTTTAACTGGGAAAACTCCAATAAAAACCTCTATACTAATTTAAGTAGAATGATAATCCTTCGCTAGCTACATTAAAACCATTTAAATAGACCGACTTATAAGAAGTTGATTTCTTATCAATAAGCGGATTAGTATGATTCAAATGTGTAAAGTGAATCTTTGCCTTTTCTAATGCTGGAAGGTCTGAAAACTTCTTTATACTTTCCACAACAAAAGGATGAGGTATTTCTTTCATATTTCGATTAGAAATCTCCCCATCTTGGTAGAAAGTTCCATCGAGAAGCGCATAATCAACTTCCTTTAAGAGTGCAACAATATCTGTATCCCATTTTTCCCATTTATCGATATCAGGAATATAGAGGAGTGATTCTTTCTTAGAAGAGATAACAAAACCAACTGTTTCAGAATATTCATCACGGTGAGGAACAAGGATAGGTTTAATTCTTAGATTTTCAGAAAGGACAACCTCTTTATTATTATTCAATTTTTGAAGGTCAATGTTTTCTTGCTCTACTAATTGATCCCACGGTCCGTTCTTTTTAAGGAAATTAGTCATTTTAGGCATTGCATATACGGGAACATTACCAGCATTGATCACTTCATGTCCCAATTGAGCTAAACCAAAATAGTGTCCAATATGAGCATGTGTAAGAAAAATCCCAGCAGGCAATTGACCATATTCAGAACCATAAGCAGATAACATTTTCAATTGATCCTTAAAATCAGGAGTACAATCAATCATATATATTTTTCCTGAAGAATTATCAACAATTCCAATACTAGAAACCATTTTCTTCTCTGGCATACCAGCGCAGCACTTTAGCTGACAATTGATTTGGGGATATCCTGCATCTTGCGCTATTCCTAAAATTACAACTTCAATGTTTTGTGTATAGCAAAGACAAAAAGGTATAAAAATGGAAACAAAGATTAGGCAAAGTCGTTTTTTCATCATTAACTTAGTGTAAATAATTGCGCAATATACAATAAAACCCTATTTTTAAGATAGCACTAAAACACATATTAATTTATAGATATATTCATATTGATCTATTTCAATAGATAAATAGAAAAAATCAATAATATATATATTTATTTGTTAACCTTTTAGTAAAATAAAAGACCAAAATAAAGAGGGAAGAACATGAGGACACCATATTTTTTAGTGTCATTAATTAAGAAATAGAAAATGAAAGTAGCTTTTATAGTATTAACAATATTTTTTTCCAATCACATGTATGGCCAGAAATCGTTTGATTCAGAGGTAGTTACACCTGTAGAAACGACAAGTTTTGAATTTGATAAGACATATGTTGACTTAGGAAAGGTAACCAAAGGAGAGAAAAAGATATTTAGTTACGAGATGAGAAATACAGGCAAAGACAATATTGAGATAGATTATCTAGATTATTGTGCATGTACAGAGGTTGATTATCCAGAAAGAAAAATTTTAAAGCCAGGAGAGTCTATGGTTTTTAATGTAACTTTTGATTCGACAACTAAGGATGAGGAAGAGACGATTGAAATTGCCATGGAATTAAAAAATGTAGATCCGAAAAGCGGATTACGTTATTATTTAACACTTGATTACCATTTTATAATTGTCAAATAATAACTAACAACGACCATATACTCATTTTCATGGAATTTGGTCCATAATATTATTATATTTGAAAAGAATTGTTTCACCCACTTAAAAGGATATGAAAAATAAATACAAATTATTAGGGTTGCTGGGGCTTCTGCCTTTCTTTGCAACTGCGCAATTAACAAATAACGGTGCCTCCATTATTATAGAGGAAGGTGCGACTTTGGTTGTGGAAGGAGACATAGATAATATGGCCTCTAGTACCATTACAAATTCTGGGACCATCGAGGTTAAAGGAAATTTTGTAAATGATGGAACATTAACCTCTGTTGCAACGAATTCTGATATTATCTTCAGTGGGGATGCTGCACAAAGCTTTGATGCTAATGGAGCGACGGTGAGGAAGGTGACGGTAACAAATACTGATGCAGATGTATCATTAACTGCGACAGGATTAGGAATAACGAATGAACTTGTATTCGAAACTGGTTCTGCAAATCTAGATATTGCTGGTCAAGATTTAACTTTAGGAGCTGGAGCAATAGTTACAAGAGGTGCAAGCGATGGTTATATTAAAGCGGATGGAGCTGGACAAGTTGTAAAGACTTATGATGCTTTAGAATCTTTCGTATTCCCTATAGGTGATGCCAATGGTTATACACCATTAGAAGCAGAAGTTACAGCTGGAACAGTTGGAACTTCAACAATCTCTGTAAATTTAAAAGATGCAATACATCCTGCACTACCACAAGATGCTAGTAATCCAAACAGAAATGCAACAGAATACTTAACTAAGTATTGGGATGTAGATCAATCTGGATTTGGTGGATCTTTCAGTGCTGATATAACAGGTACATATGATGATACCAATGATAAAGTCTTGGGTGGAGGAGCTGAATCATTAATTAAAGCTGCTTTATATGATGGTGTAAACTGGACATATGAAGATGTAGATAATACAGGTAGTGATCAAGTGGCAGCAACTATAACTGATTCAAGAGAACTGACTGGAAGTAATACGTTTGGTAAGAGTATGGTTTCAGTAATTTTAGGTGGAGCTTATGATGATGCTTCTAATTTAATGAGAACTGACCTTAATGGAGGTTCTGGTGGAATATTAGCTACTCAAGCCCTAACATCACCATATGGAACAGGAGAAACGGTAACAGCTGGATTTTTTGATACACATGCTACAGTAGTTGATTGGGTTCTAGTAGAACTAAGAGATGTTTCTGATGATGAAACTGTAATTGCTTCAAGAAGTGCATTTGTATTAAATGATGGAAGTCTAATGGACTTTTCAGGAACCGACAATGATGTCTTATACTTTAAGAATGCATCTGCAAGTACATACGTTTCTATCAAACATAGAAATCACTTAGGTATAATGCTAAATAATACAACTCCACTATTGTCTACAATTGGTGATATAGATTTTACTGCTTTAGCAGCAAATACATTTGGTACTCATGCACAACAAAGTTTTGATGCTAAAATGATGATGTGGGGAGGAGATGTAGATGGCAATGGTATAATATATAGTAATAATTCACCTTCAGATGCAAATTCAGTAACTTCAATTGTTCTTTCCCATCCAGGTAATACCGGTTTCTTTGGAAGTGGCCCTATTGATTCTTACTTAGGTGTTAGTAATGTCTACAGTCCTGGAGATATCAATTTTGATGGTAGTGTACTTGCAAATGCCTCTCCTTCTGATTCATCTATTCCTGCAAACTCTGTTCTTTCCCATCCAGGAAATACAGGCTTTTTCGGAAGTGGACCTGTCGATAGTTATTTATTACTTATTGAACAATTACCAGAAAACTAAATTAAAAAAAATGAAATATATATATACACTTCTACTTATGATTGCGACTTTACAATTAGGTATGTCGCAAAGAATTATGATTACAATAGAAAACTTAGGTGAAATTGAGACTGGATTCCAAAGTATATTAGTGAGTTATACAGCTGTTGAAGGGGCATTTATCGCTGATGATGGCTCTGATGATTGGGGAAGCCAAACAATCACGTTCGGGTGGTCACAATCATCAGGTGTTAAAGCAGAACAACCTAACTCAAATATTCAATTTGTGCCTGGAAACTCATTTCCATTTAAAGACAGATTCACGAATTCTGCTAATATTATAACTTATACTTTAGACCAAGTTGGTGGTACAGATAATGGTAATGTTTATATGACTCTATCTGCACCTGAAACGGCAGATATTCCAATAGCACTTGGTGTCAAAATAGATATCTTTACATTAAAATTACCAATTGATATAAAAGAGCAGGCTGTTTTCAGAGCTGGGGAAGATTTTTTCCTTAATACTTCAGATCTTGGCCTTAGCTTTGGTACTACACCAAATATATCAAATATCATCCTTGGCAATTCTTGGGACTTGGGAGAAGCTGGAGCTTTTCTTCCAGTGGAATTTTCTTTTTTTACTGCAGTCAAAAATAATTCGAACTCAATACTTAAATGGGAAACTGAACTAGAAATCAACAACGACTTTTTTAATGTTGAGCGTTCAGCTGATGGAAAATCATTTTCTACGATCGGTAAAGTGTTAGGAAACGGAACAACTACAGAGACTCAAAATTATGAGTTTATTGATAGAACACCAGTTGCTGGTTTAAACTACTACAGACTTAAGCAAGTTGACTTTAATGGTGACTATGAATATTCTAAAGTAGAAACTGTGGATTTTAGAACTGGGAATGAAGGAGATATTAAAGTCTTCCCTAATCCTACAGTTGATTATGTGAATATACATTTAGATAGAACGTATGAAGGAGTTAAAATTACTAACCAATTGGGGCAGTTAATTGAAAACCTTCCTGCTTCTTCTTTTGAGAATAACTACATTAAACTTAATGTAGCTGGTTATACTCCTGGAGTATACTACATCGAAGCAAAATTAAACCACGAAGTTGTGAACAAACAATTCGTAAAATTGAAATAGTAGAAAGTTAAAATAGTATTTATTAGTATAATGAAAGGCTTCTCACTCGAGAAGCCTTTTGTTTTTTTAGCCATCCTCACTTCGACAGACGTGTCGCTTTTTAAGCAAGGATATGCGCGTGGCAAGAAAGTGATGCGTCTTTCTACAAAAAATGCAAAGGCTTTTCTCCTCCCCACTCCATCTGCACTTAAAAAGCATCACATTAATACTTGCTTCGACGTGTCGCTTTTTAAGCTGAGCAACGCGCGTTAAGCAGAAAAGTGATGCGTCTTTTACAAAAATGCAACGCCCTCTTTCTCCCCTAAAAAGCATCACATTAACCTTAACTCGAAAACAGAATCTTACCATTTTCTTCCGTTTCCATAAATTGTACAAATTCTGCTTTACCCCCAAACAAACTAATTACATCATCAAAGACAAGCCAATTAACTTCGTTAATAATTCCTAAAAAACTATTCCATTGATGATCCCTGAAATCTGACACAATATTATGCTTTCTTGCATTATGAATAATATAATAATGCCAATACATTAGTCTGCTATCATTGTAAACTAACGATCTTTTAAATGACCTAGCAAAGAGATTTCCATTTCTCTTATATATTTTATTAAAACCTTTGGAATAAGAAGTAAAGAATTTTAGAAATTGGTTAACTATAAGATCATTAATCAGATCATTCTTATCTTTTTGAAGCAGAAATCTTTGTTGAGTTTTAGTAATCTTTATATTAGGTATCCGCTTAATGTTTTCAATAATCTCATCAATAGATCTCACTTTAATTAGTAAATGAAAATGATTTGGCAGTAAACTGTAAGCGTAAAATTTGACATAGTCTTTTAAGAAATAATTCAAACGATTCAGAAAATATCGTCTATTTTCTGAATTCCTAAATAGTAGTTCCTTGTTATTAGTTCTATTGTAAATATGATAATCTCTTCGAGGTTCAAATCTAGCAAGCGTATTCATTAATTTCAGTATTTCTACTGATTAATAAATTATCCTTTATGATTATTAACTTTACACTTCAAAAAATGCAACGCTTTTCTCCTTCCCACTCCTTCTCCCTTTATTAAGCATCACATTAATACTTTCCTCGACGTGTCGCTTTTTAAGCTGAGCATCACGTGTTAAGCAGGAAAGTGATGCGTCTTCTACAAAAAATGCAACGCTTTTCTCCTCCCCACTCCTTCTGCACTTAAAAAGCATCACATTAATACTCTCTTCGACGTGTCGCTTTTTAAGCTGAGCATCACGCGTTAAGCAGGAAAGTGATGCGTCTTCTACAAAAAATGCAACGCTTTTCTCCTTCCCACTCCTTCTCCCTTTATTAAGCATCACATTAATACTTTCCTCGACGTGTCGCTTTTTAAGCTGAGCAATGCGCGTTAAGCAGAAAAGTGATGCGTCTTTTCAAAATAGAACTTTCACAAAAAAAGTAACGCTTTTATGATTATAAAAGGATTCTCCATCTCACTTAAGCTCTTAAAATAAATCGCATGAACTAAGCAGCTCCAAAATATGAATTTAAATTCTTCGAGAACAAACTCACGACTCAAGACTTATGACTTAAGACTTAAGACTTATGACTCACGACTCAAGACTCTCACTCTAATCCAACTTCAACACATCCAAAAATGCCTTCTGCGGAACATTTACACTTCCGATCTGACGCATCTTTTTCTTACCTTTCTTTTGCTTTTCTAACAACTTACGCTTTCTAGTAATATCACCACCATAACATTTTGCAGTAACATCTTTTCTCAAAGCAGAAATCGTTTCCCTAGCGATAATCTTAGCACCTACTGCTGCTTGAATCGCAATCATAAACTGCTGTCTAGGAAGCAAGTCTTTCAATTTAGAACAGATCTTTCGCCCGAAAGAAGCCGCTTTGTCTCTATGGACCAAAGAAGATAAAGCATCCACTGGTTCACCGTTCAACTTAAGATCTAATTTCACTAAATCTGACGCTCTATAATCTTTCGGAGCATAATCAAAACTCGCATAACCTCTTGTTATGGACTTCAACTTATCGTAAAAGTCAAAAACAATCTCCGCTAATGGCAGCTCAAAAGAAAGCTCAACCCTTTCAGTCGTCAAATAAATCTGCTTAGTTAACTCCCCTCTTTTCTCCATACACAATGTCATTATCGTTCCAATGTATTCTGGCTTCGTAATAATCTGTGCACTAATATAAGGCTCCTCTACCCTATCCAATAAGGTTGGATCTGGAAGATCCGTAGGAGTATTAATCAACATCTTCTCTCCTTTCTTCGTATAGGCAAAGTAAGAAACATTTGGAATCGTCGTAATAACTTCTTGTTCAAACTCTCTAGATAATCTTTCTTGGATAATTTCTAGATGCAGCATTCCTAAGAACCCACATCTGAATCCAAATCCCAGTGCCACAGATGTCTCTGGTTCGAAAACCAAACTCGCATCATTCAATTGAAGTTTCTCCAATGAATCTCTAAGATCCTCGAAATCTTCATTCTCTATCGGAAAAATTCCAGCAAATACCATCGGTTTCACATCCTCGAATCCATCAATTGCTTTCTCACATGGTCGATCAACTTGAGTAATCGTATCCCCTACCTTAATCTCTTTAGAACTTTTAATCCCAGTTATAATATAACCCACATCTCCGGCCCTAAGCTCTTTCTTTGGGATCATGTCCATTTTCAAAACACCAATCTCATCAGCCTCATAGTCCATCTTCGTATTCACAAATCTGACCATATCACCTTTCTTCATGCTCCCATTTTCTATTTTAAAATAGGCAATCACTCCTCGGTATTGATTAAAAATTGAATCGAAAATTAATGCTTGCAAAGGAGCTTCTTCATCTCCTCTTGGATGTGGAATCCTTTCCACAGCAGCTGTCATGATATCTTGGATACCAATTCCCGTTTTTCCACTTGCATGAATAATATCTTCTAGATCACATCCAATCAAATCAATAATTTGATCTGAAACTTCCTCTATCATCGCACTCTCCATATCCACCTTATTTAGGACTGGAATTATTTCTAAATCATGCTCAATCGCTAAATACAAATTGGAAATTGTTTGTGCTTGAATTCCTTGTGAAGCATCGACCAATAATAATGCGCCTTCACAGGCAGCAATAGAACGTGAAACCTCATATGAGAAATCAACATGACCAGGAGTATCGATCATGTTAAATGTATATGTTTCGCCATCTAAATGTTTATAATCCATTTGGATAGCATGACTTTTTATAGTAATACCTCGCTCTCTCTCAAGATCCATATCATCGAGCGCCTGATCTTTCATGTTTCTTTCAGATATCGTCTGAGTAAATTCTAATAGACGATCTGAAAGCGTAGACTTACCATGATCTATGTGCGCTATCACACAGAAATTCCTTATTTTCTTCATAAATGCAAAGATAACAGATTAGTTTATAGTTTAATACTTAATCTTTGGAGTTCTTTTAATCCAATTTTAGTAGACTGACCATCAGCATTCTCCTATTAAGCAAATAAGTAATAACTCATTGATTAACAAATTATTACACCTTAAAATCCTAATACTCCAAGACCAAAATAATTGTAAATTCCTCCAGGGGAATACGTGTCATTCCCCCTTCTTAACCTCTAACCCCAATTTTAACCGAATAACCGATTCAAGTCCTAAGACAACTTTTCTTAATCAGCAATAATAAATTTCATAGAACGAAATCCTTCAGAAGTAATGACATTTAAAAAATAAGTACCACTCGGCATACCCTTTAAGTCTACTTGCTCACTAAGGTTTGATCTATCTGCATATTCCATATGCTCTATTAATTTACCTTCTAAATTTCTTATCAGCACATCTATTTTATCGGAAGGTTCTGTTAAATTCAATTCAAAAGCCAATCTTCTATTTTGAATCGGATTACTTAGAATTTTCAATTTATCAGCTGACAATGGTTTGTTATGTTCGACTACACTACTAAATCCTTCTACATGAAGTCTACATACTAATGAAGCATTCTCAAATCCTGTATATAATGCATCCAAATCCAATGCTGTTACCAATATTCTCGGATAATCCACACTCGCAGTTGCCGCGAATTCCGGTGCGATACCAGTTCCTGCTTCTATTGCATCATATGCTACAGAAACATAGTAAAGATTACCTTCTTCTAATAATAGCGGATTATCCAATGCGACCGAAATAACATCATTAATCGTTTCATTTCCTGTCAATTCATAAATACCAATTTCTATTGGATCACCAAAAGGTTGAAAGTCTAAAACACCTTGATCAGCAATATCTATCGCTCCATCTCCATTATTATCCGCGTTGTAAATGGCGATCAAAACAATATCTGCATTAGCATCACCCGTAAAAAGTTCAGCACCATTTGCTAAGCCAAAGGATACATGGGTTGCCATTTCACTCTTTCCGGGAACAACCAAACTTCCGAACTGATAAAAATATTCTGCATCCGCAAATGTCGTACTATCAGGACCGATTCCTCTTGTAATTACTCCATCATCTGTTGCAAATGTGTTTTCAGTGATCTCAAATTTCCTATTGACCTCCTTATCCTCTAATCCACTTATATATTTCATTTCATACTCCCCAATTTCTTTTGGTGTATAAGCATCGAATTCAATTAAGTATGCTTGACCATCGCCTGGTATATCATCCACAGAAACAATTTCCTGAACTTCACCTAAAGGGTTAGTTATTTGCAATTTAGTTTCAACTCCTATTTTATCCTCATTGCTCTGATTAATAACTACCACACTCATATTTTCCATAGGAACAATCTGACTCTGTGGAGTGGAATAAGAATAAGGTCCGAAAGTGGAATAAAAACTCAGAATTTCAAAGCAAACTTCCACTGTGCCGGCTTCTACCGCTGGAACAATAGTTAAGCCCGATGTATATGAAATAAATATTGCAGGTATGGTTACGTCATCCGCATTATCACCAGCTAGCATTCCTACTAACGCTCCTTCACCATTCGGATCTTGATCATGTCCAACGATAACAACTGCTTTTGCCCCAGCTTGTTGCGCATTCCATATTTTCAAGCTAAAATCACATGTCCCTCTTCTTATTAATGCTATTTTATCTGATAAATCTTTCGTAATCGATTCACAGCCTTCTGTCTCTCCATCTTCAGCCCAGACCAATTCACCACATAAACTTTTAGTAATGGCCGGTCCGAAATCTGTAGTTCCTCCCCATGTATAAGTTCCCGCTGCACTTGAAGGAGATTTTACAATAAATTCAAAATCATTTCCATCAGTTTGACCGATGACAACATTTGTCATCAACATCACTAATATAAATGCTATTCCACTTAGTATTCTTAATTTCATATGTAATTGTGTCTAGTTACCGTTCTCATTATTAAAGCATAAATATAGGTGAAACTAGCAACCTCTCAAAACATTATCATTTTCTTGAGTATTTTTGTCCGATGGAATGGAAAGTATTATCATCTAAGTATATCGCAAAAGATCCACCTTGGTTTACTACTAGAGTTGACAAAGTTGAACTACCGAATGGAGAAATCTTGGATAATTATTATGTGTTGGAATACCCAGATTGGGCGATTGCACTTGCTTTAACAGAAGACGATAAGTTTATTTTTGTTGAACAGTATAGACATGCTTATGGTACTGTTTCCATGGAATTATCTGCCGGTGTGATCGATGATGATGACCCAGATCCTCTATTTGCTGCGAAGAGAGAATTGTTAGAAGAAACTGGTTATGGTGGAGGTCAATGGGAATTTTTCGCAAAAACTTGTGCGAACCCTGGAACACATACTAATACTGCATTTATTTACCTTGCTAAAGGTGTAAAGAGGATTAAAGACCAAGATTTAGATCGTACCGAAGATATTAATGTTAAACTGCTCACAAAAGAGGACGTACTAGGTTTATTAGAGAAAAATGAAATTGTTCAGAGTATGCACTCAACTGCACTTTGGCAATGGTTATATATGGAAGAGAAACGTTCATAATTTTCCCACAGATTTCGCAGATTAAAATTCAAGGTCCTTTTAATATTTCTATTCTTATCTTCCCTTTGAAACTCAAGTGTTAACTGGACCTCGTGCTTCAGCGCGAGATTTCTCCAACTTTCTTAAACTGAAATTCACTCGATCTTCGATCTCGTTCTTTCCTTCTCGGACTAAAGTCCAAGCTCCATTAAATCTCAAGACTCAAGTCTCAAGTCTCAAGACTCCCGACTCCTACAACTTCTCCAAACTAGCCTTTATAATCCGAACCCGCTCCTTACCATCTGCTAACTTCTTATGCTCCATAGCCACAACTGCTTCTGGCGCATTATTGACGAACCTTTCATTGGATAATTTTTTCTCAACAGAATTTACAAAACCTTCTGCATGTGCTAAATCCTTTTCCAACTTCTCCTTTTCTGCTTCTACATCAATTTCTTGCTCAATCTCCACATAATACTTTTCAGTTCCAGATAAGAAACCAACAGATTTTTCAGGTTCCCCACTCACCCACTCTATCCCGGACAGTACTGCAAGCTTTATCAATATTTCCTTAACACCATTGACCGCTAATAAATCCTGCGCTCCTTTACTCTCTTCAACCAAAACAGATAATGGCTCATTTTTCTTAATTCCATTCTTATTCCTAATCTCACGAACTCTAGAAATAACATCTTTCGCTTTTTCCACCTTAGCAATGATCTCCTTATCATAAGATGTTGCCTTCGGCCATGATCCATTCATGCAATCTTCTCCTTCTTTTCTATCCTTCAGTTTATGCCAGATTTCTTCCGTAATAAATGGCATAAATGGATGCAACATCAAACATAAATCTTCAAAAAGATCCATTGACTTTTCATAGGTATAGCTGTCAATCGGTTTTTCATAATCTGGCTTAACCATCTCTAGATACCAAGAGCAGAAATCCGTCCATACAAAACTATACAGCGAAACCAAAGCTTCTGATAATCGATATTGATCAAAATTAGAAGCCAAATCATTTAAAATGGCTGATTTTTTTTGCTCAAACCACTCGATTGCAAGTTTATTTTCAATAGGTGTTTCTAATGAATCATCTATTTCCAGGTTTTTAAACATTCTAAGTGCATTCCATAATTTATTACAGAACTTTTTACCTTGATCGACTAATTTCTCATCAAACAGTAAATCACCACCAGCTGGGGAACTTGATAACATTCCATATCTAACACCATCTGCTCCAAACTGGGAAATAAGTTCTAGGGCATCCGGAGAATTCCCGAGCTGCTTACTCATTTTACGACGCTTCTGATCCCGAACCATCCCTGTGAAATAAACATGCTTGAATGGTCTTTCATGTTTCCATTCATATCCAGCCATTATCATTCTCGCCACCCATAAAAAGATGATATCCCATCCTGTTACTAAAACACTCGTCGGATAATAATAGTCAATTTCCTCTTTAGTACTGAATTCATCGAAAACAGACATTGGCCATAGCCAAGAAGAAAACCAGGTGTCTAAAACGTCTTCATCTTGTCTTAAATCTGAAATTTCTAATTCATGATTACCTGTTTTTGCTCGCGCTTGATAAAGTGCTTCTTCTGCTGTGGTCGCTACGAAAACTTCATCCTCATAATACCATGCTGGTATCTGATGTCCCCACCATAATTGCCTTGAAATACACCAATCTCTAATATTTTCCATCCAATGCTTGTAAACATTCTTCTGATTCTTTGGAAAGAATTCTACCTCATCCGTCATTACTGCTTCCAGTGCAGGTTCCGCCAAGGATTTCATGTCCACGTACCACTGAAGCGATAGTTTCGGCTCTACAACTGCATTCGTTCTTTCTGATCGACCTACATTATGTGCATATGGTTTAATTTCTACGAGATTTCCCGAAGATTCCAGTTCCTTTACGATTTCGGTTCGAACCTTAAATCTTGACTTTCCTACATAATGTGCTAGTCCACCATTTTCATTGATGGTTCCATCATCATTTAAAACTTCGATAACTTCTAACTCATGCCGCTTCCCTATTTCATAATCATTCACATCGTGAGCAGGAGTAACTTTTAACGCACCGGTTCCAAATTCTCTTTCTACATACTCATCGAAAATGATCGGAATAGATCTATTAACTAAAGGAACAATGGCTCTTTTCCCATGTAGGAAAGTGTATCTAGAATCATCCGGGTGAACTGCAATAGCAGAATCACCGAGAATCGTCTCTGGTCGTGTTGTTGCAATCGTTACAAAGTCCTCACTTCCTTCTATCTGGTATCTTACATGGTATATATGTGATTGCTCATCTTTATATAATACTTCTTCGTTTGATAATACCGTCTTAGCTTCTGGATCCCAATTCACCATTCTAAGACCTCTGTACAATTTCCCTTTATTATAGAGATCTACAAATACTTGCATTACTGCCTTAGAACGTTCTTCATCCATTGTGAATGCTGTCCTGTCCCAGTCACAAGAGGCACCTAGTTTCCTCAGCTGCTGAAGTATAATTCCTCCGTATTTCTCCTTCCATTCCCAAGCGTGTTCTAGAAATCCTTCTCTTGTTAAGTCAGATTTCTTTATTCCTTGCTCTCGTAACATCCTTACCACTTTTGCCTCTGTAGCAATCGAAGCGTGATCTGTTCCAGGTACCCAGCACGCATTCTTCCCATCCAACTTGGCTTTACGGATAAGAATATCCTGAATGGTGTTATTAAGCATATGCCCCATATGCAACATTCCTGTTACATTCGGTGGTGGAATAACTACTGAAAACGCTTCTCTTTCATCTGGCTCCGAATGGAAATAACCTTTCGCTTCCCAATGAGCATACCATTTGTCTTCAACTTCTACCGGACTATATTCTGTGGATAATTTCAATTGCTTATCATTTTATTTAAGAGGTCAAATGTAAGATTAATAACCTGAGATCGGGTTATAATTGCGAAGAAAAAATCTTAGAAAACGTCAATATCAAGGCACATCGATGAAGATTTAACGGGCTAAATCGAAGCGATCTAACGCAGAAAATGTTGGATTTCTGTGATTTCTATCAATCATCTCCAATAAAGACCTTAAATCTCCCTCATATTCTACACTAAATTTCCTCATTAAAGTATGATTATCATCAAATAATTACGAGTAAGGATAATTGGAATTCAGGTTAATAGTTTAGCATTTAGCTTTATAGGTTTACAGAAAATGTCCAAATCTATTTGTAGTTTGGTACAAACATTTAAAAATGAAAGCCGCCACATCTATTCTACTATTATTATTCATTATTCTAAGCAGTGTTAATTCTGAAGCACAAAATATTAGCCTTGAAGCTTTAAAAGAAATTGCAATCGTCGATCAAAAGGTAATGATGCCTATGCGAGACGGTGTGAGATTAGCTACAGACATATACCGCCCGAAGACAGATAAAAAGGTACCCATTATATTTTCCAGAACTCCATACAATTTTAATTCGTGGAGAGATGGGGAAGAATCCACGCGAGCCTATGCTCGAGCGTATGAAGCCATCAAGAAAGGATATGCATATGTTGTTCAGAATGAAAGAGGCCGGTTTTTCTCAGAGGGAGAATGGGACATATTAGGAACACCATTAACCGATGGATATGATGCTTTTTCTTGGATGAAGGATCAAGAATGGAGCAATGGCAAAATAGGAACACTCGGCTGTTCTTCTACTGCAGAATGGCAAATGGCGGTTGCAGCATTAGATCACCCTTCACACGGAGCGATGGTTCCCCAAGGTTTCGGAGCAGGAGTCGGTACAGTGGGCCGATTTTATGAACAAGGCAACTGGTATAGAGGCGGAGCGGAACAAATGTTATTCTTCGCTTGGTTATATGGTGTCCAGCACGATCCTGATGCACCTAAACTTGCACCTGGCATTGCCCAAGAAGATTTATTAAGACTACAAAAGTTTTATGACATGGCACCCGAATACCCTAAGGTGGATTGGGAGGAAAAGTTATGGCATCTTCCTGTACAAGATATCATCAAAAATGTAGATGGTCCAAAAGGAATTTTCGAAGAAATGATCACAAGAAAACCTAATGATCCGAAGTGGTTTGAAGGTGGGCTTTACCACGAAAATATGGAAATTGACATTCCTGGATATTGGTTTGTATCGTGGTATGATGTTTCGACTGCACCGAATCTCGAACTGTACAATCATGTTAGCAAAGCTCGTGATGATCAATATTTAGTCATCGCCCCTACCCTGCATTGCAGGTACACCAGAGCCACAGAAAACACAATCGTAGGTGAAAGAAGCGTAGGTGATGCAAGGCTCGATTATGATGAACTCGTGTACGGCTGGTTTGACTATTGGTTAAAAGGTGAGCAAAATGACATCCTTTCTAAGCCAAAAGTACATTACTATTTAATGGGGAAAAATGAATGGAAAACAAGCGATGTCTTTCCACCAAAAGGAACTGAATCCAAGTCTTTTTATTTAAGCAGCAACGGAAAAGCCAACAGTCTTTACGGTGACGGAATGCTCACGACTAAGCCACCAAAAACCGATACTCCAGACCAATTTGTATATGATCCATTGAATCCTGTGGTGAGTTATGGTGGAAATGTTTGTTGCACAGGAAATGCGATTCAAGGTGGAGCATTTGACCAACGACAAATGGAGACTAGAAATGATATATTGGTTTATACATCGCAGCCATTGGCTGAGGGAGTGGAAGTTTCAGGCTTTATAGAAACAACACTTTATGTTTCATCTGATGCTAAGGATACTGATTTCACGATTAAGTTAATCGATGTATATCCAGATGGAACTGCCTATAATCTTGATGAAACCATACAACGAGCAAGATATAGAGAAGGTTATGATAAGGAAGTATTTATGAAGGATGGCGAAGTGTATAAAATAGAGATGAGCCCAATGTCTACAAGTAATTATTTCGAAAAAGGGCACCAAATTAGAATAGAAATATCAAGCAGTAATTTCCCGAGATTCGTACGAAATCTAAATACTGGAGGAAATAATTATGACGAAAGTGAAGGCGTTGTAGCTAAGAATTCGATACATCATTCAACTGAATTCCCGAGTAGTATAAAACTACCTATTGTAAGAGAGAAAGGAGAATAAGGTTCTAGGACTTCAAGACTAAACGACTTCTGACTAAACGACTTCTGACTTAACGACTTAAGACTTAGGACTTCCAGACTTCTAGACTTTCGACTTAAAGACTCCAGATTTGCAGACTTCTGACTTAAGACTTAAGACTCTAGACTTAACGACTAAACGACTAAAATAAAACTTTACAATCATCGTTATAAAAGTAGAGTCGATTTTTTCTAACCACAATTAATCGTCATGAAATTACGAGCCTTACTCACATTTGCAATTTTAACTCTTATCCTTGTCAATGTTTCAATAGCACAAATTGATACCACTCGGAACCACGAAATTCGATATGGACTTGTAGGTAGTACTTTATTTAGCCCTGATTTTGATAGTAGATTATCAGCTTATCCAAGGTTTAATGATATGTCCTTAAGTTATTTACGAAGATTTAAATCTACTCCATACTTTATGAAAGCAGAACTTAGCGGTAAAGTGGGCGGTGCATTTCCTTATCTTTCAAATGATAGTATCGTAAGTAATGGTACATTTTACAACAATGCACTTTTCTTAGGAGTTGAAAGACAGACAAATTTCAAACATTTTGGATTTTTTATGGCGGCAGGTGTTAGAGGATCATTTGTTAATCTCAAAGCTGATTTTAATCTCCCAGGTGAAGTTCCAGTCTTAGATTTTCAATATAACAGAAGAGCCATAGGTGTCGCTGGTCAGCTTACTTTCCTTACTAATATCACTGATAATTTATACGTCTTCCTTACGAGTACTTTTTATATGGATTACGCAACCATAAAGGCCAATAAAACATTCGGCAATAATCCAGATTTTGATTATGATGGGTTAGATTTCAGGTTTATATTATTTGATGGATTAGGATTATCGTATAAGTTTTAGGAATCCTAACTTTCTTCTCGATTAGTAACTTTTGGTAGAGCATTGCGCACCAGCTAAAATCAGCTGGTTAGCGGACAAGGTGACAGATCTTTCTTGGAGCCCAAAATCCAAAAATAATATTCACTTCTCACCCACACTCGTTACCAGCATATAAGTGTCGCCTTGTTCATTTTATCCTTCTCATTTCATCTCGATTTTCTTATATTACTATCTATTTCGATAATCAAAATATAAGAAAATTGTTTTAATGAAAAAGACTCTACTTTTAGCCATTTTAGCTTGCTTTATTCACATCCAATTAAATGCTCAATCCATCGAACGTGTGGAACCTCCGAACTGGTGGATAGGCATGGAATACAATGAAATTGAGATTATGCTTTATGGCAAAGACTTGGCAACATTGACACCGAAATTTGATAAGAAAGGTGTAGAACTTGTTTCTCACAAATCCTTTGAAAATGAAAATTACCTCTTTGTAACGATTCGAATATCAGCGGATGCAGCTCCAGGTAGCTTAAAAATTGACCTATATAAAAATGAAAAAATAGCGCTTAGCCACGATTATCCACTCGAAGCTAGAAATCCACAACGTAAGAATATAGAAGGATTCAATGGTTCAGATGTGATGTACCTCATTACACCAGATCGATTCTCTAACGGGAATACTGACAATGACAACGTAGATGGCCTCAGAGAAAAAGCAAATAGGAACTTATTAGGAGGTAGACACGGAGGCGATATTCAAGGAATCGTGAATCATCTTGATTATATTAAAGACATGGGGTTTACGTCCATCTGGCTAAATCCACTCTTAGAAAATGATATGAAAACCTATTCCTATCATGGCTATTCTACAACAGATTATTATAAGATCGATCCGCGATATGGCTCGAATGAAGAATATCGAAATCTCTGTGATGTCGCTAGAGAAAAAGGCATTAAAATCATCATGGATATGATCGAAAACCATTGTGGACTGTTGCATTGGTGGATGGATGACTTACCTACGAAAGACTGGATTAATCAGTGGCCAGAATACACCAATACCAACCACCGTAAAACAGTGATTCTAGATCCCTATTCAACGGATGAAGACAAAAAGCAATTTACTGATGGGTGGTTCGTACCTTCTATGCCCGACCTCAATCAGCGCAATCCTTCCATGGCTACATATTTAATTCAGAATACACTCTGGTGGATAGAATACTCAGGAATATCTGGGATTAGGCAAGATACCTACCCATACCCCGACATGTATTTTATGGCGGACTGGACAAAAGCTGTTATGAAAGAATATCCTCATTTCAATATTGTTGCAGAGGAGTGGTATACAAACCCTACTGTGGTATCTTATTGGCAAAAAGGGAAAGATAATCCTAATGGTTATACCTCTGACTTAAAAAGTTTAATGGATTTTCCACTACAGCATGCAGTTGTCAAATCATTGACTGAAGAGGAAAATTGGCACTCGTCATGGAATCATGCTTATGAAATGTTGGGTCTAGATTATTTGTATGCAGATCCGATGAATATGGTTATTTTTCCTGACAATCATGATATGAGTAGAATCCACGCTCAAGTAGGAAAAGATGTTGACAAAACGAAACTTGCAATTGCCTACTTTGCAACCATGCGAGGAATTCCACAATTCTATTATGGAACAGAATATTTGATGGCAGATTCTACTGGTGATCACGGGGAGATCAGATCTGATTTTCCAGGCGGGTGGCCAGGTGAAAAACCAACATTTACAAGTGAGCAAATTGAATTCAAAAAATATATGCAGACAATTTTGAAATGGAGGAAAGACAAGGAAGTTATCCATAATGGGAAAACGCTTCACTTCGCACCAGATAATAATGATGTATATGTTTTTCTGCGGTACATAAATGATGATAGGGTCATCATATTGCTCAATAAGAATGAACAGAATGTCGAACTTGATTTCAAAAAGTATCAAAAGTATTTCCCGAAGAGTAAAGCAAAGGATATTATAAGTAAGCAAGAAATTAATCTCAATAATCCTTTACAATTAAAAGCCATGACGGCATATATACTTGAATAATTATTATCATTGAACAATTAATTCGAGTATCATCTTTGATAATAAAGTAGCGACAACATGTGGAGAAAGAAAAAAGTAAGTTCAGACACCAAGGAGCCATTAACTATTCATGCATACAGAGGTTATGCAAGCCCAACGAGCATATTTTTAAAAGGTCGAATATTAGAAGATAGAGGTATTCTAAAAACTCAAAGTCAGAGTGCTATCAGAAATTTCATCAAGAATTTCAAGCGATTTGAAACGGATGAAGTGCCTGGTGTGGAAGTGCAAATTTCTATAGAAGGAAGAGATTTTAAGCTAATAACCGATAGAGAAGGATATTTCACACTTGACGAGCATTGGGATTTTATGAATGAAAACAATGCAAGCTTGCTAGATGCAAAAATCTCAATCGCCGGAGGGATTTCTAAAGTTGCGGAAGTTTTTCATACCACTCCAGAGGCGGAATATGGTATCATCACAGATATAGATGATACGGTCCTTAAAACAAATGTTACATCCCTTTTCAAATTGAAAATGCTATATGCTACATTCTTTAAAGATGCGCATCAGAGAATGCCGATGGAAGGAATTGTTAATTTGTTCAGCAAATTCACACATGGAAGTAATCCTATCTTTTACATTTCGCACAGTCCTTGGAACATCTATGACTTACTAGTGGATTTTATGGAAATGCAAGAGTTACCGAAAGGACCAATTTTACTAAGAGACTATGGTATCAAACCCGTTGGTCATTTCTCTGATCACAAAATTAAATCAATCACAAGAATACTTAAAAACCATCCCGACTTGCCATTTATTATGCTTGGAGATACCGCAGCTGAAGATGCCGATTTATATATAAAATTGGCTCACGATTTCCCGGATCAAATTAAGGCGATCTATATTCGGCAAACTAAAAACAATAAAAATGCGCGTCGAATAAAAAGCTTAATTGAAGAACATTCAGGACATCAAACGGATGTAATTCTCAGTGAATCTTCTGAAGTTATGATGGAACATGCACTGGAAAAAGGATTAATCACTTAAAAAATGAAGGCTATTTTAGATGCTATCTAAATGTTCAGTCCTTAAAATCATAACTGAGGCTATTGACCAACGATGATTTTTTTTGAAGCTACCAATAGTTGATTTTTAAAAATTTGAACGATAATCACACTTCTACTTTTATCTCGAAGTTGAATTAAGTTTTCATCTGTATTCAAATTACCGTGTTGGATAATTCTTCCAGATGTATCGATCATTTGAAATGAATATTCACCAATTTCCTTATGGTTTTCCATATTGATTAAAACGGAGTTGCTTCTTATCAAAAATCTAATGTCTAAGTTCTCTACAAATGTTTCTTGAATATCAATAGAAGAAGTGAGACCATAGTCATACTCCATCCATTCTATTCCACCTGGTTCCAATAAGTTATTGTCAAAATCGAAAAAGGTAGCATGTTCTTGATGTGAACCTTGACCCCATTGTGTACTACAACCTGATGATACCCAAGAAGGCTCCCAATAAATAACGCCTGATCCACCAGCTACGATAATTTCCTTAGTTAAATCAATTAGCCATTGCTTCTGACTTTCGGGAGACGCAGGCCCATAATTTGGATCCGTATCAGAAATGATATTATTTGCAGAATCATTAGTTGCAGTAGTCCAGATATATCCAGTTTCTGCGATGATGACTTCTTTATTGTAATTCTGAATAAGTCCCTTAACGATTTCTCGTGTATCTTCTATACTCGTCGGTTTATGCCATGCCCAGTAGTAAGAAATCCCAATTACATCAAAGTCCGTCACTCCATTATCATGAAACTGTTCCATTAACCAAACCGAATCATCTGGACCAGCAGCATGGATCATAATTTTTATAGAAGCATCAAAGTCTCTAACTGCTTTTATTCCAGTGTTAAAAAGTGCTGCATTTCTATCCCAGTCTAGCTTCCAGCCTTCATTATCTTGGGGAGAAAGCAGAATACCTTTATTGGTCTCATTTCCGATCTGAACCATTTCTGGCAAGAGATCTTCTTTCTGAAGCTCATCTAATGTTTTATAGATATATTGATAAAGCGAATCTTGTAAAACTGGCAAGTTATCTACTACAGACAGCCATACTGCAGGCACCAATTGCTTACTCGGATCACTCCAATTGTCTGATAAATGAAAATCTAATAAGACATCCATTCCTTTGTCTCTAGCTCTTTTGATTGCTTTTTTGACATCAGGAAGGTCAGAATATCGCTTTCCCGAATTTAATTGATCATACCAGTTCGGTGTATGCCATAATCGTAACCTAACTAGATTGCTTCCATGATCTTTATAAATCTGATACACATCTTTTGCTACGCCGTCCTCTTTATAAACCACACCGCAATCTTCCATTTCATTAACGTAGGATTGATCTGCTCCGAAGTAGAAGGATTGTGTCTGACCGATTGATGGAAATATAAAGAGTAATAAAAGGGCGATTCGGATGTTCATTTCTTCTTTATTTTTATAACATATAGCACTGTTAAAAGTTTGTAGCTGATGAGCTATATGGGAGGTTTTTCTATCAACTGTTATATATCCACTATTATCTGTCACCTAAACAAACATTCAGCTTCGCAGTCCTTGCTTTCCCACAAAATCATCCCGCTGGCTTCTCGCCAAAGCAAGACAGGTCCGAGTCTAAATGTTTCTTAAAAACAGTCATACCATCATATGAAAATCGGACTAGTCACCCATTCGAAACCACAATTTTAATTTAAATATCCTCTATCAACTATTCAGACTCCAGGACTCATGACTTCCGACTTTAGACTTTAGGACTTCAGACTTCAGACTCTTCACCTCCACCTCCACATCCAGCTCTGCAATCCTTCCCTACGCACAATCTCTCGCTCGGCTTACAGATCTATATGTCCTTTATTTTTATACCCAAAGACTCCCGACTTTAGACTCCCGACTTTAGACTTTAGACTTAAGACTCCACCTCCACATCCACATCCAGCTCTGCAATCCTTACCTACCCACAATCTCTCGCTCGGCTTACAGATCTAAATGTTCCTTATTTTTATACCCAAAGACTCCTGACTTTAGACTACCGACTCCTGACTTAAGACTCCCGACTCCCTCACTCAATACCCCGGATTCTGCGTCAAACTAGGATTACCACTTATATCAGAAGACGGAATAGGAAATATATCTCTAAAAGACTCCACAGCCTTCCCTTCTTTCACACCACCTTTCCACGCCCAAGTATAATCTGTATCGCTAAACTTACCAAATCGAATCAAATCAGTTCTTCTATGGCATTCCCAATACAACTCTCTTGCTCTTTCATCTATCAAGAAATCCAATGTCAATTCATCTAAACTAATGTTAGCAGACTCTCCTTGGAATGCTCTAGTTCTTACCGCATTCACATACTGTAATGCCTCATCCATACTACCACCCGATGCACCTCTCAAGATTGATTCCGCAGCCATTAAATACACATCCGCTAATCTGAACATGATAAAATCAGTATCTGGGTGTGCCGCATCAGAACCTCTACTTCCATCTCTATTTATATTCTTAAACTTATTGATTGCATAACCATCCGTAAACAAACTAATATCATTTATTTCAAGAGACTGACCTTCAGTATAAAATAATTTCCGTCTGTCAAAATCAAGAAAATTGATCTGATATGTATAATCTGGCTTGTCAATGAATAAGATTATTTCATAATTACCACCCTTCTCGATGATTATATTTCCACCATCTTGTGTTAAAATTCCATCTCCTAAATCATCACCTAAATTTACCGCGAAATCATCATTTGCTCTAAATTTAAATTCGCCAGCATTCAATGTTAATGTTGCTTTCAATCCACCAAGCTCCTCATCCCATTCCATATTAATGTCATCTCCATCCCAACCTGCCGAAGTCGCATCCCCTAAAATACCAAAATCTCGTCTTTCTAGTCTGTACGTTTTGTCATTCATGTTCACATTGAAATAATATAAACCAGCTTCTCCTGCGATAATATCAGCACCATTCTGCTCTAAGATTCCGTCCCCTTCATTATCTCCAAACTTTAAAGCTAGTGACGGAATGGTTGTGAAAACAAATTGCGTACCTGCCTCTGGGAAATATTTATATCCTTCGAAAACATTATCCGATGCCACTGATGCCAATGAATTATCAGTATCAGAAGCGTCAAAATCATTAAATGATCCTGGTACATAAACTTTAGGATAGCTTTTAGTTTTTCCTTCATTAGGAGAAACTAATACTTTATCTGCATCCGGAAATTTTTGAACGAATTCTTTAGTTGTTCTCACGCCTCCCCAGCCGCCAGAAACTCCTGAATCTTCTGGATTCATACTTCCACCTATTCCAGCACTGACAATAAAGGTCGTTCCACCCCAAGTTCTTGTATGAATTCCATCATAGGTAATAGGGAAAATAATTCCTTTTGAAAGGTGATTATCAGCTAAGAATAAATATTCGTACTCTGGTTCCAATTCGTATCCGGCATTTAATATCTTCTTACAATATTCCAGACATTCCGTATATTTTCCTGTACCTGTATAAACTTCCGCATTTAGATACAACTTAGCCATCAACATCCACACTGCACCTTGATCAGCTCTTCCATAAGGATTTGTTCTTACAGGAGCAATTTTAGTTTCGATATCTTTCAATTCAGACTCAATAAACGCAAACAAGTCTGCTCCCTTAATTTGATCTGGGAAGAAAGAACCAACAATATCTTCCTCTGTTACAAAAGGTACATTTCTAAATAAGTCTAGTGCATGTGTGTAACTTAATGCTCTTAGAAATCTTGCTTCAGCTCTAAAACCTTGGATATCCGCTTTCAATCCAGCATCTACACCTCTAGATGATAATTTTTCGTCCGTAGTTTCTCTTAAGTATTCATTTGCCAATGCAATTTGGTAGAATATTCTTGAATAGTGGGCAAATGTAAAACCATCTGCAGAAGTCCAATCTTGATCATGATAATCACCGATTGTCTGATCATTCCATCCAATAAGTGCTTCATCAGTTGTCAATTCTTGATGGTACCAATATCCTCTCAAATATTGACCGAAACCTTCATCTATTCCTTCTATATCCGCCTGTCCTGCTGGACCTTGTTGACCTGAAACTGCTAGACCTGCATATAATTTAGCCAGTACTTGCAAGTATGAATTTGGATCATCGAAAACCACTGCCGCAGTTACAACATCTTCATCTAGAGGGACTGTATTTAAATCTTTAAAACAGCTGACACTCATTAGAATTACAAATGCACAGCTTAATATTTTGATATATTTCATTGTCTGTTTTTTAAAAATTAGCACTAACTCCTATTAAAATGGTTCTCGGTCTTGGATAAACACTATTGTCTATTCCATTTCCTATTTCTGGATCCAATCCTTCATATTTAGTTACGACTAAAGGATTCTGTATGGTTGCGTAAAGCCTCACATTATGTCCTAACAACTCAGAAAAGTTGTATCCTGCAGTAATATGATCCAATCTAAAAAATGAAGCATCTACCACGTAATGATCACTGAAGGTTACATTCGACTGACTAACAATATTATTATCAATTGCCGCTTGGTGAATATTCCATATCGTATTATTAGAGTTATATAAACGATCATAATACCCCATATCCGTCGCCACATTATTATATACATAATTGCCAATGTTAGCTCTTCCTGCAAATGAGAAATCAAAGTCTCCAATGCTCAAATTACTTGTCAGTCCGATAGAGTAATCAGGTGTAGGGTTCTTGAATCGGTACTTGTCTTGTTCATTGACCATTCCGTCATTATTTCTATCTACAAATTCGCCTTCTATTATATTCCCTCCTTCATCATATTTCTGTTCAAATACATAAAAAGAACTTGGCGCAAAACCTACACTATGAATCTGAATATTAGAACCTACACCACCAGAAATTCCTCCTGTTAAAATACCTATGTAAGATGGATCTTCAGTTGCGGTCAACTTGGTAATTTCATTTCGATTTAAAGCTAAATTAGCCGATAAATCCCATGTGATATTTTTGGTTAAAACAGGAGTTGTGTTCAATGCAAATTCAATTCCTCTATTTTGCATGTTTCCTACATTCGTTGTGATAAAATTCGTAAGATTGGTTCCTGCTGGAACTGGAATTCTATTCAATAAATCTTTAGTATCTCGTTGGTATACATCTACACTACCAGAAACTCTATCTCTGATAATCGAATAATCTATTCCAATATTATAAGTCGTTGTCTCTTCCCATCTAATATTGCCATCATAACCATTAGGTCTTAATGTACTAATAAATTCATTTCCAAACTGATAAGCTGCATTGCTCAGACCAGTTTGGTATCTTGCTAGGTAAGCATAATAATCACCAATTTCTTGTTGACCAGTTACACCCCAGCCTAGTCGTAGTTTAACATTATTAAACTTATTATTATCATTATCTATCACCTTTACCGCTAAAGCGGCAGCAGGAAAGATCCCCCATCTATTCTCAGGAGCGAATCTAGATGTTCCGTCTCTTCTGAGTGTTCCTGTTAATAATATGCGATCGTTATAATTATAATTAACTCGACCAAATAGTGATAATAAAAAGAATTCCGCTGGATCACTTCCAGTTTGGGTTTCAGAAGGCGTTCCTGCTACGTTAGAACTTGTAAAGGTATTGTTCACAAAAAAGTGTTGCCATGAGTAACCACCTAAAACATCAAAAGTGTTCTTCCCGAAAGTTTCCTTGTAATTCAAATAAAACTCAAGTAATGAATTTTCTTTTGTTTGCTCATATATATTATCTACTCCACCACCATTAATTGCATTGAAAGCAAAAGCTGCTGTTGTTGGAATTTTTACCGAACCAGAACCATTTGAAAAATCATAACCTACATTTAAATTTGCTCTCAAAGCTGGAAAGAAAGGTAGTCTGTAATCTGCACTTGCATTCGCAATATATCTTTTCACTGTTGATCGATCATCTCTCAGTTCAAGTAACGCAACTGGATTCGTCGGTGCAATTGGATTAGGACTGCCATTCACATTAGTCCATGTTGTAAAACCGCCATATGGACTATCAGGATCTCTTGGCGATCTCGTTGGATCAAATCCAAGTGCTGCTCCAATAGCTCCTCTATCAGCAAAATCATTTTGAGTTAACATCCCTTTAAAATGCAACTTCAGCTGTAAAGAATTGTTGAGGAGTCCAGGTGATAAATTGATCCCTGCTGTATATCTATTAAAATTATCTGTCTTTAGAATCCCTTGCATGTCGGTATAACCAATAGAAACTCTATACGGTACAACTCCGATGCCTCCCGAGGCACTAAGATTGTGATCTGTACCAATAGCTTGCCGGTAAATTTCGCTTTGCCAATCTGTACTAGCATCACCTAATAATCCAAGTGCAGGATGATCTGGTGTAGTTGGATCGCCATCATCATATCTTTCCTGAACTATAGATCGATACTCATCTGCGTTCAAAACGTCTACCCGATTAGAAGTATTACCAATTGAAATATTTCCATTATACCCCACTCTTATTTTCTTTCCTAATTCACCTTGTTTGGTCGTAATAATAATTACACCTCCTGCTGCTCTATTTCCATAAATGGCTGCTGCTGATGCATCTTTTAATACTGTCATGGATTCGATGTCATTCGGATTAATCACATTTAATGGATTTCGATTTCCTGAAACCCCTCCATTATCTAATGGAATACCATCTATAACAATTAGCGGATCGTTAGAAGCAGACAGAGAAGATTCTCCTCTTATTCGAATTTTAGAACCTCCGCCAGGTGATCCGTCAGTTGTAATTGCGACACCGGCAACTTTCCCTGAAAGCAATTGCTGAGGCCCAGTTATGGCACCTTTGTTAAAATCTTTCGAAGTCACAGATTGAATAGATCCTGTAGCATCTTCTCTCTTCACAGTTCCATATCCTACCACAACCACTTCATCCAGTAATTCCCCAAACGAAAGTAAAATCGTTCCCATTTCAGAACTAGTTATTACAACTTCTTTATCCGAATAACCAGTATAACTAATTATAACAGCTGATTCATTTTCAGGAACATCTAATGCAAATTTCCCATCAAAATCAGTTGTCGTACCTATTCCTTGATCCGATTTCGCGATTATAGTTGCGCCTATCAAAGGATCATTACTTTGCTCATCTAAGACGATTCCACTGATTAGTTTTTGACTAATCGCAGGTGAAATCACCCAAAGCCCTAACATTAGTGTAGTTACGACGTTAAGCAAATTAAATTTAGTGAAGTTCATTGAAATTAATTTAATGTTTTTTTAATCAATCTAACGCGAAAATAAAAAACTTTTCCGTACTTTGTGTCAAATTGACATTAAGAACTTAAAAATTAAAAAATTTAAACAAAGAATATTATGAAATTACGTTTACTAATGGGCGCTATTTTGTGTGCTTTTTTCTTTACTGCTAATAGCCAGACAATTGGAATTATTGGTAGTGCCACACCTGGTGGCTGGGATGTAGATACCAATATGGTAAAACACCCAGATAGTGCACATTTATGGACAATGGACATCACATTAATTGATGGTGCTGTGAAATTCAGAAAAGACGATACATGGGATACGAACTGGGGCTCTTCTGATTTCCCTACTGGAATTGGAACTCAGGGAGGAGATGACATTCCTGTCTTCGCAGGAACTTATCACATCACATTTGACACGTTATCGGGTGCATACTCATTCGAAGTAGAATCTGTAATAGGTTTAATAGGTGACGCAACAGCTAATGGCTGGGAATCTGATATCAACATGTATGAAGATACTAATGGTGTATTCTTTGTAAAAGCAGACCTGACGGAAGGGAAAGCAAAATTCAGATTAAACGATGACTGGGCAGTTGCATGGGGAGGAGATGATTTCCCTATGGGTACAGCTAGCAAAACTGGAGGTGATATTCCTGTAACTAAAGCAGGTACTTATAATATAACTTTTGATACTTTATCGGGTGCTTACAATTTCGAAGAGTTAGTTACATACTCTTCTATAGGTATTCTTGGTGATGCTACTGGCGGTGGCTGGGATTCAGCTACTTACTTAGTACAAAGTGCAAGTGATCCTAATCTATGGGAAGGTAATATCGAATTAACTGAAGGAGAAATCAAGTTTAGAGCAAATGATGACTGGGATGTCACTTGGGGATCAGGGACTTTTCCAATGGACACAGCAGTAATGCCTGGTGACAATATTGCGGTAATTCCAGGAAGATACTTGGTAACTTTTAATACCGAATCGGGAGTTTATAATTTCTTAGAAGTGATCTATTATGAAACAATTGGTTTAATCGGAAGTGCTGCTGACGGATGGGAAGAAGATAGAGATATGACAAGAAGTGAAACGGACTCTGCACAATGGACGCTAAGAACTGAGTTACTAAATGGTGAAGCTAAATTTAGAGCAGATAATGATTGGATAGACAGTTGGGGAGGTGGAGATTTTCCTTCTGGAATAGCTGGATACAATGCAACAAGTGCAAATATTCCAGTTACAGAAGGTGAATACATAATCAATTTTAATACAACCACTAGAACATACGAATTCATTGAACTAGTAATTTATGATACAATTGGTATCGTAGGTAGTGCCAATGGAATAGATGATGGTAATAGCGGATGGGATAGCGACATCTTTTTGAATAAAGATGCAGTAGATGAGCAATTATGGACTTTATCTCCTGTTGACTTAGTAGAAGGAGAGTGTAAATTCAGAGTTAATGCTGACTGGGCCATTAACTGGGGAGCAGCTGATTTCCCTTCTGGTGTTGGCGTTCAAGATGGAGACAATATTCCTGTACCTGCTGGTACATACTTTGTATCTTTTAGATCTGATGAAGCTTCTTATAGTTTCCAACCACCATCTTCAGTTCATTCTGAATCATTATTAAATGAGGTGAAAATTTACCCGAATCCTACAGATAACTTTATTAATATCGATATGGATTCTGAGTTAATTACTGGAAATGTAAATATTGAAATCATCGATGTGACAGGTAAGAAAGTAATTTCTAAAGTGAGTGCTGCTCAGAAGAGCGTAAGAATTGATGTTTCGACATTGGTACCTGGTACTTACTTTGTGAAAATGTACAACAAGACATTCTTGGTAGCTAAGCCTATCAGTGTGAAGTAAATGTTTTTAAATCAACTCTAATAAGTTTAAAAGAGGCTGCTTAGCAATTAGGCAGTCTCTTTTTTTTTTGTGATCAATGTTGCTAGGTGATAGAGAAACCAGATGGTCCCACATCCAGCAGCCTGTCCGATTATCATCGGGAGGCTATCAGTGCTACTTGGGTTCTAAATTATACTTCCCCAACAACTTCTTATCTCACTTAAACTCCAACTCGCATTCAGCTTCGTAGTCCTTGCTTTACAAATTACCCGCCCGCTGGCTTACGAGTCTAAATGTTACAGATGCTAGAGAGCAATCTGATGATCTCACATCCAGTAGCTTGTCCAATTACCAGCGGAAGGCTATCAATGTTGATAGGTGTCGCAATAAACAATTCCTAAAATTCAGACACATTCTAAATACTTCACATCTCATCTTCCCACAAGAGCTAGGCTAGAAGTGTCGCATTAACAAATAATAATTTGACGATCTGACAGCAACTTTAAGCGATGTTAGATCTCTACCGACATCATTGATGCCATCACAGAAAACAATAAGATTAAATGCTTATTTCACCACAAAACTTCCGCATTCTATACCTTGATCAGTATACACTTTCAGAAAATATATTCCAGGCAGAAATCCTTCATTTACAATCATTCCTGACTTCCCATGCTCTACCCTTACCAGTCGACCTAAATGATCATACACTTCAACATTATCGACCTTTTTTCCATTTGTGAAATACAAACGCTGTCCAACGCGAATAGGGTTAGGAAAAACAGTAATCCCAGATATCACATCACTTTCCGAAACGCTCGTACTAAATCCATTCGGAGGAGTAATTCTTTCTGATGTGTAAATTCTATATTCTCCGCTTAACAATTCCACTCTATCCTCTACATTTTCAACAATCAATGAATCTCCCGTGAAGTATTCATACCATACGCCAGTATATTGAAACTTAGGAATAAAGTCCTGTTCTCTATCTCTAAAATTGGCCATCACCAAAGCGTCCATAGCATCATGATTAAAATGAATGGTTTTCAAATACTGATTCGCATCATTAAAGGTAAAATCACTCGTACTAAATGTAGGATAATTTGTTTTTAAATGGATCAGATCACTCACCACATCATTTAATTCTGCCCTATCTTCTTCTTCTAAATACTCCCAAACCACTGGCTTAGGATCCAATCTACAATCTCCTATCGTACCATTCGTACACCAATTGATCGAATAATCAAAGCCAAGTTCTCCAAATTCCCAAAGCATTTTAGGACCTGGAACCATATAGAATATAGATGACGCTGTTTCTATTCTCTCTAATGCCCTTTCTAATGAAAAACCACGATCAAGCAATCTAACCATCAACCTTTCTTCATCATGACTTTCCATATATCCAACTGCATGCGGACTATCCCAACCTCTTACAGTATAATCCAACCATTCCAAATCAGACTTATTCTCAAGGGCTGCCTCAATAAACTCATGATTCATATTTCCCCATAACATCATCCCATAATTCGCTAACTCCAATTCCTCTTCATTGTATGCGAAATGCTCTAGAATGACATAAGCGTCTTCATTTACACTCCATACATAATCTGCATAATCTTTCAATATATTGATTCTACCAGGATCATACTGCGCCATTAAATCAGCATTCTCTCCTGAATTTAATTGAGTGAATCCTTTTGTCAAATCAAATCTAAATCCATCTATATGAAATTCCTCCATCCAATATCCCAACGTCTGCTTCACCCAGGTCTTCGTGGCTAAACTTTCATGATTAACATCATATCCAACATTGAAAGGATGCTTAGGAATCACATTCAGCCAAGGATTATCTGCCGACGGTCTAAAATTTGTCGGATCCCAATACAATTGTGCTAAAGGACTTTGACTAAAAACATGATTATACACAACATCTAAAATGACAGAAATGCCACGCTCATGAGCTGCATTGACAAATTCCTTAAACTGCTTCCTACTTCCATAATACTTATCAAGCGCCATATGGAACGATACATTATATCCCCAACTTTGATTCGCTTCGAATTCTGTAATTGGCATTAATTCTATTGCATTAACCCCTAACTTTTCAAAATAATCTAACGTATCAATTAACGATTTAAAATTTCGATCATCTAAGAAATCACGCATAAGCATTTCATAGATCACTAAATTCGTCTGCTCAGGTTGCTCATAATCATCAGTATTTGTCCATTCGAAGGCATCTTTTTCATAATCAAATGCTGTCACAATTCCTTCTGTCTGCCCTTCTGGATAATCAGGTAACTCCGCCATAACATCAGCTGGCACGCCTCCATCGTGATTTGGATCTAAGACCACTGTAGAATAAGGATCCGGAATCCGAATACTTCCATCCACTAAATACTGATACATCGTCTGCCCTTCTACAAATTCACTCTTATTTAATAAAATCCAGAATGTTGCTTCATCAACACTTTTGTTCAGTTGATATGACAAATTTGCATCAAAATTGTTATCTGGAGTTAACAAAAATACATACTCCTTCCCTGGTGCGTACAGCTGAAACAAATAGGTGGAATCTGTTGGATAGGAAAAACCAAGTGGCGCCTCAAATGGCAAATCAACCAAACTCGCTTCCTCTTCTAGAACAATAAAATTGCGCTTAATTTCTATGGTATCGTCTGCATTACTTGCTGTATAAACTAACTTATGAAGACCGATAGCAGGTTCGTGGATATAAAATTGATCCGTCATCGTAGAATCGCCAAAAACCAGTGTTTCATTATCCGTAACAGTCACCCATGCGGAATCATTCAACACAAATTCGATGGCTACACTATCATTCGGAAAGTAAATATTGCCATTCGAATTAGGAGAAACTACCGTTAACAACAACCCCGTTTCTGGTGGATAAACTGGTGCGTATATATCTTTTCCACCTTCATCTCGACCAGTAACACTGCCATCTGTACTTCTGAAAACGAATGACAGCGACTCTACCGTGACATCATCCGAAATCCCATAAAATGTTTCAATATTATAAGCAATAGAATAAATATCATTGCCCTCAGGCGTCATCTTCGTTTTCGGGAATGCAACTCCCCACTCACCCTGAACGTTCTTCCAATCAGTCGGTCCACTACTCTGATTCGTAATCACACCCGTATGTGCGTATACGTCTCCAGTAAATCCCTCGAGTCCACCATCACCAAGTTTCGCATCGAAATAAACCGTAATGTCATCAAATTGTGATGGAAAAGCAGGTTCTGTTCTTACAACTTGCCCGTTAGCGTAAAAGCTAATTAGCAAAAAAAATAGTATTAATTTTTTCATGTTTATATTTCGAATTTTAAACCATCAGAGCTTTTCTTTTCAAAACTATGCTCATCAAATTTATACAACTTGGCTGGACGATGACTTACTTCTTGCTGACGTTCTTCTAGGTCTATTAAGATATTCAACGATCGTAATTTTCTTCTGAAATTTCGCTTATCTAATTCTATTCCAAGCACGACCTCATAAAGTGTCTGCAATTGTTTTAAGCTAAATTTTTTCGGGAGTAATTCGAAGCCGATCGGCTTCTCTCTTAAGCTTTTCCTCAATTGATAAAGACAATTGTCTAAGATTTCTTTATGATCAAATGCCATCTCCGTAATCTCGTCTACTGAAACCCACTTCAGGTGTTTGTCTGCTGAATCGGTCAGCTTAGTAAGGCTAATAGGGACTAGCGAATAGAAAGCAATCGTTATCACTCTTCCAAATGGATGCCGATCAGGTTTACTAAAGCTTTTTACTTCTTCTAGAAAGATATCCTCATTCCCTGTGCAATATTTTAAAATCCTTTTGGCAGCGCTATCAGCATCTTCATCTTGAGTAATAAAATCACCTAATAATGAAATCATGCCCATGAATGGGTCCATATTACATTCGATCGTAAGCACTTTAAGATCGTCATTATCATATCCGAAAATCACGCAATCAACCGTAAAAGCCAACTTGAGATCTTCATCTATTGGAGAAAGTGCCAGTACAATGTTATCACTTCTAGTCATAGGATTGTATATTTGAGTTTTCAACTAACATTTCAGCTAGAAATTTAGCTAAAAACCGAAGATAGTGTTAAATTAACACATTATGAAATTTGAGTATTGGGTTATTGCAAAAACGAAGGAAAAGTACTTTATTTCAGCTGAGGCAGAATTCCTTAAACGCATCAAGCGATATACTAAATTGACCTACAAAGTATTTAACGATGTGAAAGGACACGGAAATGATCCAGCCGTTATTAAAACGAAGGAAGCAGAAATGATTCTTAGTCAATTAGACCCACAAGACTATCTGATCTTATTAGACGAAAGAGGCAAACAGTACACCTCCGTTGAATTTTCTGAAAAAATTAATAGATTTCATATAAGCTCTTATAAAAGGGTCATCTTTCTGACTGGAGGGGCATATGGTTTTCATCAGTCTGTATATGATCAGTCTAAGGAAATGCTCTCTCTTTCGAAAATGACATTTTCCCATCAGATGATTAGGACGTTTTTCTTAGAGCAAATGTACAGAGCTTTTACCATTCTAAATGGAGAAAAATACCATAACGAGTAGCAGTACTATTACATTCCTAAGCATCCGACTGAACTGTTTTTCATCTAAATGGTTCTAATATTGCACCAAATTTATACCTTGCAGCATGGAAGGAATTCAATTCAATTTAACATTAGCCATTTTAGTTTTAACAGGCTTAATTTCCTTTAGAGGATTTTCAAACAGAGCTTTTTTCGATAAGTTTAAACACTTACCTGTTGCGGAAGCTGGGAATAAGGAATATTACAGATTACTTACTTCAGGTTTCCTTCATGGTGATTGGATGCATTTGATTTTTAATGGTTACGTCTTATTGATGTTCGGAGCGATAGTAGAAGATTATTTTGTACGCCAATTTGGAGTAGTTCCGGGAAGAGTCATGTATCTATTAATGTATATTACGTGTATTGTAGCTGCTAATATACCTTCCTTCCTTAAACATAAAAACAACCCAGCCTATAGTGCAATTGGTGCTTCAGGTGCCGTATCCGGAGTGATTTTCATCAGTATATTGATAAGCCCAATGTCTGGTATTGGTATCATCTTCATCCCGATTTATATTCCAGCATTTATCTTTGGAGTATTATATCTAGTTTATTCATCTTGGGCAGCTAAGAAACAAGATACTAGAATAGGTCATGATGCACACTTTTATGGAGCACTATATGGGATGATATTCATCATACTGTTTAACCCGTCCATAATAGCACGATTCTTTAATCAGATTGCTAATGGCTTCTAGTCTAAACCTATTTTAGACTAGCCATTATCAGACTTACTTGATTGCCATTTAGAGTAAATTCAACTTCAGATGTTATTCAAACGTATACTCTTTTTTCGATAATCCAGCAAAGACTCCTAGTCCATTTTCTATATTTGTATACACGGAAACTGGTTCTGAAAAAAGCCCAAAATCACCTGAATCATAGTAAGCATTTAAGGATGTCGTATACTTAAATGAATCTTCAGAATGAGTTGTAAAATTCAATCGAAGAACTTCTCTAACCTCATCTTCAAAACCTGGTGAACTATCTGAATGACTGAGTATAAATCTTATTTTAATGGTTTTACTTTGACCATCAAATGTTTCATCACTGATTACGTAATCTCCCTCATAACCTATCGTACTTATACTCGGATCTAATTGCGTAGAAGCTTGATATATGTAAATTTTATTCTCATAAAAACTAGTATCGCCTGGTTCATAAACAAAAGTATCTAAACCTGAAGAAACGGTAGAAAGATTGATCGTATAGTAATCTTTGCCTGGCTGATCATCTATTACAAATGAAATTTCACTTGCGGTAGACATATCCAGCGGGTCAGTTCCTACGTCATATTTAAACTTCAGGTCACGAATACTTCTATCTTCTGGGAGTATCGTGGATGCTGATGCATCTGCATAAGGCGTATGACTAACAACTACTTCATATTCTCCTCGCTCTGTGATAGGAGTATCGAAGAAATGGTAATAACGTCCATCTTGTCCTTGCTCTAGCTTAGCAATCTCATTGCCTTGATACAATAATTGCACATCCGCATTATCTAGAAACTTGATCTCATCAGTTGGTGTTAAAACAGACTCGTTTTCTGAGATAAATGCAACGATAGAATCCGTATTGGCTTCCACGAAAGATTGAACCACCAGTTGTTTTTCAAATTGCGTATCATCTATTTCTAGATCTTTAATAAGCAGATTTTCGCAGGAACTTAGCACAAACATTGACAATAAAAAAAATAGTATATCTCTCATAATTAAAAGTCGATTTTATAACTTATAGATGGAATAATCGGGAACAAACTGTACTGTCTTAGCACTTCTTCTCTTTCTGCTGTGCCATCAGGATTAGTGGTATACTTCGTTGTCCTCGAAAGGAAAAATGGATTTCTTCGGCTGTACGCATTGTATGCACCTATAGACCATGTACGCGTATATCTCTTACGTTCTCTTGTAAAATCAAAACCGACATCAAGTCTATGATAATCACCCATTCTGAAATCATTTCTTTCTTTAAAATACTCGATAAAACCAGAAGAAGGACCATATTGATTATCCGTAACTGTAGGAACTAAAGATTCCGCGAAAGTAATCGCATTACCTGTTCCATAAACCCATGTTGCAGCAAAACTCACGCGCTTCGAAATTTCATAAATTCCTACAATGGAAAGATCATGCCTTCTATCAAACTTGAAAGGATACCAATTCCCAAAATTCTTATCATCAAATTGTCTATTAGACCACGAAAGTGTATATCCTACCCAACCCGTCAATCGACCTTTTTTCTTTTGCAAAAAGACTTCCGCACCATATGAATTTCCTTGCCCTTGGGTTACTTGATCTTGCCAGTCTCCTAGGTTAAATAAAGAAGCTCCTTCCTTGTAACCGATCAAGTTCTTCATTTCTTTATAGTAGGCTTCCACACTAAATTCATATTGATCACCATAGGTTTTCGCGATACCTAATGCAACTTGCCAAGAATCTTGAGGTTTAATCCGCTCGGTAGTCGGTAACCATTGATCTGAAGGCAACCCTAGATTTTCGTTGGTTAAATACTGAACATACTGACGCATTGTTGCAAAAGATGCCTTCAGTGCATAAGAATTAGGCAGTCTAAAATTAGCTGAAATCCGCGGCTGCAATGATGTATAATTAGTGTTGTTCAAGGAGAAACCTGAAAAATGCAAACCACCATTTACTTTAAGATAATCTGTGATTTTATAGTCGTCCTCGATAAAGGCATTGTATTCTAATGAATTCACAATATCCTGCCCAAAAATCGTATCTAAAGCAATTCCTTGAACACCATTATTTGTAATATCAGCATTAATTTCGAACAATCCTGGATTAAACTTATGCATGATTCCCTGAGCACCAAATTTCACAAAATGATTAGGTAACGGAATGTAGTCAAAATCTACTCTTAAGGATAAGTCATCGATTCCTGAATCATAATTAGCACTCAGATTCTCACCATCTACAACTTCGCCAGCATCATTAAAATCCTCAGATCTACTTCCTATCAGCGTGTTAAAATTATACCTAGAATAGGTAGCAGTAACATTGCTGAATAATTTATTCGTCCACAAGTGATTCCATCTCGCAGCGGTCGTAATATTCCCCCACCCCAAGTTAAATTTTGTGGATTGTTCTGACTTCCCAAAGTTGCCATCTGAGAACTCTTCTACTGTACTCACATAAAACTTATCGTCACCTGTATAAGCACTTAAGTACAATCGATCTTTGTCAGAAATTCGATAATTTAGCTTCGCATTTAAATCATAAAAATAATATCCGAAAGTACCTTCTGCACCTTCTTGCCTTAAGCCATAACTGATAAGCGGTCTTGCTAATACATCAATATATGTCCTTCGAGCAGAAACAATAAAGGAAGCCTTATTCTTTACGATCGGCCCCTCGAAAGTAAACTTAGAAGAGATCAGGCCTACTGAAGCAGAACCATGATATTCTTGGTTATTACCTTCCTTCATGTTAATTTCTAATACCGAAGATAGTCGTCCTCCATACCGTGCTGGGAATCCACCTTTAGTCAATTTCACATCCTTTATAGCATCTGCATTGAAAACAGAAAAGAAACCGAAAAGGTGATTCGCATTATATACAGGAACGCCATCTAATAGAATCAAGTTCTGATCTGGTGATCCACCTCGAACATAAAGTCCAGACTGCCCTTCCCCACCAGACTGCACTCCTGGTAACAATTGGAGTGTTTTCAGTACATCCACTTCACCTAAAAGCGCAGGAATTTTCTTGATTTGAGCAATCGGAACATCGATGACACTCATTTCTGTTTTCTCCTCAATTTTCTGAGCATTAGTCGCCACAATTTCCACAGTTTCTAACTCCACAGACTCACCCAAGTTAATATTTAAAGTAACGTCTTTATCAAGGTAAATACCGATAGATTGGGACTGATATCCGATATAAGAAAAGTTTAAATAAACAGAATCTTTAGGAAGTGTAATACTGTAAAACCCATAGAGATTCGAAACGGTTCCCACTCCATTTGTGGTCTCGAAAAGGTTGGCAGAAATTAATTCCTCCCCTGTCGAAGCATCTCGAATGTATCCGGAAATAGTGTATTTCTCCTGGGCTGACAGGCTTATAGATAAGACTATCCCAAGGAACAATAGTAGTTGTTTTGTCATTCCAATTGTTTTTCTGTGTACTAGAACGAACAAAATTAGGTATTGTTACAGTATATATAATAAAGTTTTGACATTTAAGTCGAAAGTAACTCCCTGTAAATTTTCCTTTTGAAAAGCATGAAATCAACCAACCTTTTGTTTAATCACGGCGTCTATAAAAGAAAAAAATCATGAAATATCTAATCTATATATTGAGTTTCGCATTTATCATTTCTTGTAATAAAGATCCAGACCCTGAAATAGATGATTCCGTTCCAGCTTGTATCCAAGCGCAGATAGATACCTTTAAGGCCAATTCTGATCCGTGTTCACAAAGAGGACCAAGCGTAATAGAATATAAATTTCAGGATGAAACCGTTTATGCTTTTGATATGGGTCAATGTATTTCTGATGGAAGTACGATGATTCTCAATGCTACGTGTGAAAATATCTGCACATTAGGGACCATTATCGGAATAACAGAATGTCGAGGTGAACAATTTAGTAATGCAGTGGAAGTTAGGGTGCTATGGCAAGAATAATTTCGGTTTTTTGTTTTTAGTTTTTTGTTACAGTGAGTAACCAAAGGAGCTTGGATTTCAGTCCGAGGAAAAAAGAGCGAGATCGAAGATCGAGTGAATTTTAACTTTTGTTTCTTGACAAATAAGCTACATCAGTTTCATAAAGGTAAGTCCTCAGATTAAGTTCTTAAACAGGAGCTTGGACTTCAGTCCGAGGAAGAAAGAGCGAGATCGAAGATCGAGTGAATTTTATTTTTTGCTACTTGACAATTAAGCTACATCAGTTTCATAAAGGTAAGTCCTCAGATGAGATTCTTAAACAGGAGCTTGGACTTCAGTCCGAGGAAGAAAGAGCGAGATCGAAGATCGAGTGAATTTTATTTTTTGCTACTTGACAATTAAGCTACATCAGTTTCATCAAGGTAAGTCCTCAGATGAGATTCTTAAACAGGAGCTTGGACTTCAGTCCGAGGAAGAAAGAGCGAGATCGAAGATCGAGTGAATTTTATTTTTTGTTACTTGACAAATAAGCTACTTCAATTTCATCAAGGTAAGTCCTCAGATTAGGTTCTTAAACAGGAGCTTGGACTTCAGTCCGAGGTGGAAAAAACGAGATCGAAGATCAAGTGAATTTCTCCCGATGATAAAGCAAATCGTTTATTGCTTCAACTTCCTTACAGCAAATTCTTAATACCAAGTAATCAATATTCTAAAATTGAAAATCATTTAGTTTTTCTATCTTTCAATAATATAATCGAAATTGAAGGATTTAAACAACATATCAAGACTATCTAGACTGACAGCAATATTGACTATGCTGCAATCTAAGAAAATATTGACCTCAAGCGAAATAGCCAAGAAATTTGATATTAGTAAACGGACTGCCTACCGAGACATTAAAGCTTTAGAAGCTTCTGGAATTCCTATCTACACGGTAGAAGGAAAAGGATATTCTTTAGTCGATGGTTTCAATGTTCCACCGGTCATGTTTACGGAAGAAGAAGCAAATGCCTTAATTACTGCACACCACATTATTCTTCAAAACAGAGATAAATCCTTAGTTAAGAATCATTCATCTGCAATAGAAAAACTGAAAACCACCCTTAAGTCAGCAGGTAAAGAGAAGGTTGAATTATTAAGCCAACGAGTGGCTTATATGAAAAATTTTAAACGCGAAAATTCCAGCGACTCCTTATCCGACATACAAAAAGCAATTACAGATTTAAAAATTATTAAAATAGATTATGTGAACGCAGCGGGTGTTTCTTCTTCCCGTGAAATAGAACCTCAAGCGCTTTATCATACACAAGAAAATTGGATCCTAATTGCTTGGTGTAGAAAGCGAAACGCCTTTCGCGAATTCAGATTGGATCGTATTCAAAAATTGGTCGTACTTAATCAAAAATTTGATGATCGTTCATTTCTTCTTTTAGATTACTTTGCTGAATTAATTGAATTGGCTAAGAAGCATTCATAAAGAGCACTATAGACTCCTTACCTACGGAACTTATCTCATCATCACACTAGCAATTTCATAGTATTACCTCTAGTGAGCCTATGAATATTGCGGTTTAAATTTAAACTTAAAATTTCATCATAAACTAATACCTCGAAAAAGGTGTCGCACCTACGGAGCTGATATTATATGCTCTTTCAGAGCTACATAGGTTTAGTACCTACGGCACCACATCACATTAGCAATTTCATAGTATCACCTCCAGTGAGCCTATGAATATTGCGGGTATACATTTGAATTTAAAATTTTATCATAAACTAATACCTCGAAAAAGGTGTCGCACCTACGGAGCTGATATTATATGCTCTTTCAGAGCTACATAGGTTTAGTACCTACGGCACCTCATCACAATAGCAATTTCATAGTATCACCTCTAGTGAGCCTATGAATATTGTGGGTATCCATTCAAGAATCTCAAGAAAAACACATAATCAATAAATTTATTTGCACCCCATAGCACACCCTTGCCAAAGGGTTGTCATTCCACTACCTTAAACTTGTGCAAACATTAAAAAATAAAACAATGAGCAAAGTAAAATTAGATGGATTCAAAATTATTGGTATTTCTAAAAGAACAATTAACGGCCATGATACTGGCGCTATAGATATTCCTGCACTTTGGCAAAAATTCATGGGTCAAAAAATAATGGAACAGATTCCAAACAAAGTAAGTGAAGAGATCTTCGCAATCTATACCGATTATGAAGGCGATTTCACCAAGCCATATACTTTTATACTTGGATGCAAGGTTAGTAGTCTAGATGAAATTCCTGAAGGAATGGTTTCTCTAGAAATAGCTCTATGCCATTATGAGCAAATTACCATCAACGGAGATTTGACTCAAGGGGTTATGGTTTACCAAGCATGGGAGAAAATTTGGAAAATGGATATCAATCGATCCTACCAATCAGATTTTGAGATTTACGGTGCTAAAACCATGAATCCAAATGATGCAGAAGTAGACATTTTCGTTTCTGTTTAGTATCTTTCTAGAAAAATGGCTGCAAATAAAACAATTCCGACTGATGAAAGTGTAGATATATACATTGACACTTTACCTAATGAACGAAAACAAAACGAAGCACGCCAGGTCCTTGAAATGATAAAAGATATAACTGAAAGGGCGCCACGAATGTGGGGCCCTTCTATCATTGGGTTTGATCGAACATCTTATAAACATGGAGAAATGCCTATGCTTGCTTTCTCACCTAGAAAAACAAACTTCGTATTCTACATCATTAATGATACAGAAGAACAAAATAACTTACTGAAGAACTTAGGCAAATATAGAACTGGGAAGGTTTGTTTGTACGTCAACAAACTTGCGGATATTAACTTAGAAGTTTTAGAGAAACTTCTAAAATCCTCATGGGATAGAGCTCTAAAAGGTGGTAAAAATGTTGGCACTTGCTAATTCATGACCATAAAAAAATTAAGATATGACAGAATCAATGAAAGTCTGGCAGGAGATGCTAGACAAACGCAGTTTAGCCAAGTACTTTGAAGGAGTTTTCAACAAAATAGGAATCGAAGTAGAAGATACTGGTGAACGATTTACAGTAATTCATCGATCAGATAAATTTGAAATGGTAGAAGGCATTTCATCAGATGTTGATTATGAAATCAAACTGAAAGCACAAAACATAAGTAATATGAAAGCTCACGGTGATGATGGCGTCATCAATGCGGAGGAATCTTTCAGGATCATGAGTGTTTTGTTTACCCCATTAACTATCGCTTCTTTACAAAACCCAGTTTTATCTCAACCTTTTTTCCGTAAGCTTTCTGGCATCGAAAACCATATTACGGTTTATCTCGACCATCCTGAAACTGATGAATATGCAGTACATACTTTGATTTATATTAACAAAGAATGGATTGTCGTTCCTGGCGCACACGGCCACGCGAAACGTGTTTTTCGATTGAGACCTAGTGATGCAATAGATTATCAACGTCAAGTTTTCACTGCTCTTAATGACGGCAGTCTAAAAGGTTGGCAATCATTTAAGAAATGGTATTTCAATTGGCGAAAAAGTGTAAGTGAGAAGAGATAACTTCGAAATCGTTCTACATTTTACAATATGTGACTGCACGTAAAACCGTTCATTTTCAAAGGAGAATTACTCATAAAAAAAATGCAGCCACTCTTAGTGTCTAAGAAGTAGCTGCATTAAAAATCATTTTGTTTTTTCCTACAAGGTGTGACCTCCGTGATATTCCCTTTTTACAAACTGGTTAGCTGGGTCATAATTTAGGATTTTCATATTCTCACCATCCCATCTAAGTTTCCTTCCTACTCCAGTATAAGCCATATGTTTCTTACCGTTATTAGAGACTTCCTCTTGAGTATATAAGCTTCTAATTGCGAGATTCCCCATCAGAACGATTTCTGAGAAAGGTCCTGCATAGTCAAAATCAGAACTTGCTTCCGCTTCTCCTCTAATCGCTGCTATCCAGTTACGCTGGTGGTTTTTCTCTTTTACTCTTGTAATTGTTGGTGTCGGAGCCTCGAATTGTTCATCTCGTGATTTCGGTAAAAGTCTTGGATTAGCTCCATAACAATCACACATTAATTTTCCTTTTGATCCAACGAAAAGAACTCCACCATCATTATTACCCATAGGTTCATCATCAGCTAATTCTTCAGGTCTAGGAGGCATCATTCCTCCATCATACCATGTTAACTTAACCGGTGGTAATCCATCTCTTTCTGGAAATTCATAGTAAACCATACTTGCAGGTGGAGGGCTATCTAATGAGTCTACACGCGACCAATTCACCACTTTGAATGGCGCAAATGCTTGTACTGCTGATGGATATTTCAGTTTTAATGCTCTAACAGCTGGGTCCATAACATGACAAGCCATATCTCCTAAGGCTCCTGTTCCGAAGTCCCACCATCCTCTCCAATTAAAAGGTTGGTATCCATTATGATATGGTCTTTTCGGAGCAGTTCCGAGCCATAAATCCCAATTTAAATAATCAGGAACTGAAATAGAACCTTCTGGTCTTTTCATCCCTTGTTCCCAGACTGGTCTATTTGTCCAACAATGCACTTCTTTTACTTCACCTATAGCATCTGCCTCTATCCATTCTGTAATAATACGAACACCATCTCCCGACGATCCTTGATTTCCCATTTGAGAAACAATATCATATTTATTAGCTGCTTCAGTAAGCATTCTTGCTTCATAAACATCATGAGTCAACGGTTTCTGAACATAGACATGCTTTCCTGCTTTCATCGCCATCATTGCTGGCGGTGCATGCATATGATCTGGTGTAGAGATAGTCACTGCGTCTATCTTATCACCCATTTCCGCAAACATTTCTCTATAATCTTGGTATCTAGCTGCTTTAGGAAACATTTCGAAAGACCTCTTTGCTTCTTTCGAACTCACATCACATAATGCAACGACATTCTCTTTTGATGAATTGGTAAGGCTATTAAATCCTGCAGCATCTCTGATATCACTATGTCCTTTTCCCCCGGCTCCTACTGCAGCTAAATTAATTCTATCATTAGCTGCGGTAAAACCTACTCCTCCTAGTATATCCCGAGGTACGATCATTATGCCGCCTACGCTTAAGCTTGATTGCTTAATAAATGTTCTTCTACTTGACTTTTTTTTCATATTTCGTGTTTAGAACTTTAATATAGAAATTCTTGTCAAATATAGGAATACAATAAAAGATTTTCTTCAATTCTAATTTCAAAATATCTAAAGTAATCATTAAAACCATGTAGATTACTTAGATTCTGAGCATTATTTTTCATTTATTCAAACTTTTATAATAATTAAATTAAAAATATTTAATATGCAATTTCATGCTTGCATTCAAAATTTTTATCTTGATCAATAATGAAAAACGACATGGAAAACAATTATTTATCCAGTATTAAAAAGCAATTTGCTTACTACAAATTGCTTGGTGATAGAACTTTTGAACAGTTATCCGATGAAGACTTATTTAAACCACTCGGTGAAGATGTTAATTCAATTGCCATCATAGTAAATCACCTTAGTGGGAATATGAAAAGCCGATTTACAGACTTCTTAACGAGTGACGGCGAAAAAGAATGGAGAAATCGAGATGAAGAGTTTCTAGATTTAATCAAAAATAGAAAGCAATTGCTGAAATATTGGGAAGATGGATGGAAAATCGTATTTGAGGCAATCGATCAAATTCAAGATCTCAATACCATTGTATATATAAGAAACCAGGGACATACGGTTACTGAAGCTCTTAACCGACAAATGGCTCATTATGCTTACCATGTAGGTCAGATCGTTTTAGTAGGTAAATTTTATAGCGGTCACAATTGGAAAAGCTTAACCATTCCGAAGGGAGACTCTAAAGCATTTAACAAGGCAAAATTTGACAAAGAAAAAAGTAGAGGCCACTTTACGGATGATTTCTTGGGTTCATGATTCCTTGATAAAAATTTAATATTTCATTAAATTATTATACATAACAAATTAGAATTAACAAACTATAGAACACTATGAAAGCAATACTATTCTTTTTAACATCATTCATGATTTTCGCATTAAATGGAAATACACAGTCCATTCAAACCATTGATTCAATAGCATTATTTTCAAAAAATATCGATGGTTACGACACTTACCGAATTCCAGCTATTGTAACCGCTGGCGATGGAACGCTTTTAGCTTTTTGTGAAGGTCGAAAGGATGGCCAAGGCGATGCTGGAAACATTGACATTTTATTAAAAAGATCATCAGATAATGGAAAAACCTGGAGTGACCAAGTGGTTATCTGGGATGACGGGACCAATACATGTGGGAATCCATGCCCTGTCGTAGATGAAGTAACAGGTGAGATTCATTTGTTATTAACACATAATATAGGTAGTGATCATGAGACCGATATTATTCGAAAAACAGCTGAATCCACAAGAACAGTCTGGGTCATGAAAAGTAAGGATAATGGCAAATCTTGGGATAAACCAAGAGAAATAACTTCAACAACAAAGAAAAAAGATTGGGGATGGTATGCTACAGGACCTGGCAATGGAATTCAATTGAAATATGGGCCTCATAAAGGTCGGTTAGTTATTCCGTGTGACCATAGTTTCGATGATCCAAAAGGAAAAGTTAGAAATGGTCCGTATGAATATGGTTCACATATTATCTATAGCGACGATCACGGACTAACATGGCAATTAGGTGGGACTATTAAACCTAAGGTAAACGAATGTCAAGTTATTGAAAAGAATGATGGCAATGGCACTATGCTAATGAACATGAGATCATATGGCTATAGCAATAGAAGAACGCATTCTACAAGTTATGATGGTGGTTTGTCCTGGACAGCCCCGATTACAGTAGAGGAACTTGTGGAACCAGTCTGCCAGGCTAGTTTTATAAGATATTCTTGGAAGGATAATCACAATGAAAGTTTACTTATGTTTTTAAATCCGGCAACATCAGGTGGGCGAAGGAACTTGAGTTTTAGAATGAGTTATGATGAAGGAAAGTCTTGGCCGTTTATACGAACAATTTTCCCTGGTCCTTCTGCTTATTCTAGTATTACAAAAATGGATGATGGAAACATGGCCTTGTTCTATGAAGGTGGAGTGAAGTCGCCATATGAAAACATCATCTTCCAATCCATTAAAATCCTAAATAAGTAGAAGCGATTAACTCAAATTTTACATCTTAATATTTAGTAGATTGCTGATAAAAAAAATTCAGGCTGATTTTAACATAAGCATCAATATCACGAAAATTGGTAGTCAGTTATAAAAAAACCCGATGTTTTTCTAACTCATCTAGAAAACACTCTTTTAATGCATAACACACTTATAGAATAGGTTAAAGACAAATAAAAAATGGAAACGAATTTAACAGGAATTATAGCCGCACCTTACACTCCATTCGACGAGAATGGTGAAATAAATTTAAAAATTATTTCAAAATATGCTGATTACCTAAAGAAAAATGGCGTCAGCGGTGCATTCGTTTGTGGGACAACAGGTGAAGGCCTATTGATGAGCATTGAAGAGAGAAAAGCAGTTGCGGCAGAATGGATGAAGCACAGAGATGATCAATTTAAAATCATCGTTCATGTAGGTGCTACTTCTTATAAAGATGCTTCTTCATTGACTAGACATGCCTGTGAAATCGACGCAGATGCATTTAGCGCTATGGGACCTCTTTTTTTAAAACCAGATCATGTAGATGATTTGATATCCTATTGTCAAGAAATTGCGCAGGCTGGAGCTAGCAAACCATTTTTCTACTACCATATTCCTAGTGTCTCAGGCGTAAATCTACCTATGGTGGAATTCCTTAACAAAGCTGAAAGTAAAATCCCCAACCTTGCTGGGATAAAATTTACACATAACAACATGATGGAAATGCAATTATGCATGAATTTAAATGATAAGAAATGGAATATTTTGCATGGTCAAGATGAAACTTTATTGGCAGGGTTAACACTTGGGGCAAAAGGCGGAGTAGGAAGCACCTATAATTACATGGCACCACTTTACATTAAAATAATCGAAGCATACAATAATGGTGATATAGAAAGTGCTGCAAATTATCAGCTCCTAGCAGCAAAATTCATCTCCTACCTCATAAAATATGGTGGCGGAGTAATCGGAGGAAAGCCATTGATGAAACTAGTTGGCGTAGATTGTGGGCAACTAAGAACACCTTGCAGAAACAATACGAGCGAAGACATAAAGGAATTTGAAAAAGCTATTATGGCACTAGATCTCCTTCAATATTTCCACCAATCTTAATAACTGATTCTTATCATGTGTAGAAAACATAAACTTATAAGCAGCTATTCTTATCAGTAAGATTATTCAGCAAAACTTAATGCAAGATTAAGACCCTTTAAATCTTAGACAACTTGTAGAGCTCTAATTCATTATGCTCCATTTCGACTGAGAGTATATACTGTCCAGAAGGTACATCAGGAATATTCAGAGCGTTTTCACCTTGCAAAAGTGCAACAGAATTAGCATATAATTTTTTACCATTCATATCAAATAACTCCAGGCTAACATTCGACCTTTTAAAATTTGAAAAAAGTAAAATATTAGACATTGCCATAGAGGCATATTCAATGGTCTTCCCTTCACGACTACCAGTTATCTGGATAATCTTACTGGTTTCTGAATGACCATCATAATCGCGTTGCACCAGTCGGTAAAAATAACTGATTGAAGTATTCAAACTCCGATCAACAAATGCGTAATCATAAGAAAAACTAGTTGTCCCTTTGCCATTCACAAACCCTATTTTCGAAAATGAAATGCCATCAGTACTTCGCTCTACCACAAAACCTTCATTGTTTATTTCTGAAGCCGTTTTCCACGTGATTAGATTATTACCTTGCTCTTTCTTTCCTTTCAAATAAACATATTCCACGGGCACTATAATAGAACAAGTCTCTCCAGAAACAGCTATGTTCTCACATTCCGAATTCGCTGGTGCAGTCCAAGTAAAAGTGCTCGAGCATCCTGGTCCTGTTGAGTTATCTTGACTTGTATAATAGACATAATTCTTATCGAGGCTTCCCATGACCCATTCTTCTGTATCATCCCAGAAGATATAAATTCCCGCAATTGGTCCGTAAAGTGGCCGATCATTCATGGTCCCATTTTGAGCAAATGAATTGGAAATACAATATTCATCTACGGCAATCACTTGAGCATTGATCTGCAATACCATGAAATTTAAGACACAAATAATAAATATTCTATGAAATTTTGGAGCTAGCTTCATTTTTAGTTTTGGGATGGAAAGGTTCCATTTAATGAAATAATATAATTTACGCCTAAACTTGGTTGATAGTTTGAAACCTGTTGGCTTAGTCCTGCATTCGAAGTATCAAATATATTATCTGTTCCTAAATCTTTAAAATTAGAGGTACTCCCTTCAATAAAAAGGGGTGATTCACCTGTTTGTCCTGAAACGAATCGATCTTTTCCTATTTCATCGGTAATACTTGAACCCAGGATCATTGATCCTGATGCCGTATGTGTATGGGAAGGAATATGAGTACTATTTAATAAAATAGACTTATCACCCATCCTTTCACCTAAACTATAACTATTTATACCAGGGACATTGCCTGGTTGAAGCGGTGCTCGACCTCTTAAATCAGGCAAAGCAAAGGTGGTTTCTCCGTCTCCGCCATAATATGTTCCCAGCAACGCGTAAAGTGACTGATTTTGATTAATTGCTAATAATTGTCCCTCGCAAAAAGCCCATCCTCTCGGCGCAAAATTTCCTGCAAATAGAATAATTTCTCCTAAAAATGGATCTACAGAATATGCTTCACTAATTATTGGGGTTTCATTTTTACTATCCTGATTATGTAAGAATGAAAAAGAAAGAATATTAACAATGAGTAAAATAGACAGTGTGGATATGATATTTCGCTGCATATAACTTGATATGTTTTAATTAAAAAAATTAATTAGAAGAAGGGTATGTTCCAAAAAGCGCAATAATATAATTCAAACCTAATCCAGGTTGCATATTAGAAAACGCTTGATTATTCCCTTCAGTAGAAATACTTATATCTAAATTTTCAGCTGAATTTACAGTAGTATTTATATTATCAGTATAAATAGGAGTTGTCCCTGTATTAACTGCAAGATGATTTCCTTCGCCTATACTAGATGTAGCTAGACCATCACCTAAATATAATTTCGCACTTACTTGGTGACTGTGACTTGGAAGATTGTTAATATTTAAGGAGGTTTCATTTTCTCCTAATTTCTGTCCTAAACTAATATGATTTAAACCAGGACCTGATCCTTGACCGACAGCGACTCTTCCCCTCAGGTCAGGTAAGCCAAAAGTGGTCTCTCCATCTCCTCCATAAGTTGTCCCTAAAATAGAGAATAATGCAGAATTAGAAGGTATAGACAGAAGCTGTCCGTCACAAAAAGCCCAACCTCGTGGCGCGAAGTTCCCTGCAAACAAAACTATTTCGCCAATAAAGGGATCGTTGGAAAAGCTCTCTTCGTTGGCAAAGCGCTGTTCTGACAAGGTGATTTCTGGTAATTCTTCCTTCTTGTGTTCAAGGTTAATAAAAGATAAGGTAGTTATATTAGCAGATACTAATATAAAAACGATTAATGCATTTTTGAGGTTCATAAACGTTTATATAAATGTCAATAAGGTTGGAACGATTTGTATCCGTTTTCCCTTAAAATATTAAATAAAGATTAAATATACTTTTTGTAATTTAAAAGCAAAATTAATTTATTAAATAAAAACCTTACTTTTATATTCAATGGATAAATCAAGCATTTACTACAAGGCTGAAAAGAAAGCTAAAACAAAGAAAAGAGCAATGATCAGCCTCATTACTTGGGCTGCATTTGCACTGTTTTTCATATTCATGGATATGAATGACGGATCGGTCTTCCTCGAATGGGCCTTCTACCCTATTTTCGGTTGGGGAATAGGCGTGCTCATTCAGTGTGTACGAGCGTTTGATTTTTTCGGCATGGGTGAAAAATGGGAAAAAGAAGAACTGCGCAAAGAAATCCTAAAAAGACAACAAGTCCTTAAAAATTTCGAGGACGAATATGGCGACATAGATGAATTAGACTTAGATGATCTTCGCGAAATTAGAAGAGAAACTAAGGATACTGACTTTGTCTAACCTTAACTTAATTTTGTCTCTTCTATAGCTCCATAATTCAGATGAATATCCTTTCTAACAGAATCAAGTACTTCCATTAAATCAAGACTATTCTGTAGACTCCATTTTGCACTTTCCTTCCTCCCTTCTTTCAGACAAGCGACCACTTCATCTATCTCGTATTTAAAAGAGAAAGGTCTAGTCCCGAACCCTTTTGTGATCGGCTCATCCATGTTTTTCTTAAATCTAGTGTACGCATTAGCCTCGTGCCATCTTCCATGTATTCTGATACATCCTTCATCTCCATAAATATATGCGTCGCAAGGAGAAAAGTACTGTAAACTTGAATTCAAAATCGCTTCTTCACCATTTTCGTAATCGAAAAGCATGACTAAATTCTTGTCTGTGCCATTAGGAAAATACTCCGCTTCTGCATTCATCCTGATTGGTTTCCCTAAGAATAAATAAGATAGGAAAATCGGATATATCCCAATGTCTAGCAAGCTTCCACCTCCTAAATTTTTATTACAAAGTCTTTTATCCGCATCATAAGGGAAATGGAAGCAAAAATCAGCTTTCACTCCACAAAGATTGCCTATGAGCCCATTCTTCACATCATTAAATGCTCCTAATATAGCAGGGTTAAATCTTGACCATAGCCCTTCCATCAAAAACAGATTCTTTTCTCGCGCTTTCTCAATCATAATCACCGCTTGTTCTCTATTGATAGCAAATGCTTTTTCGCACAAAACATTAAATCCAGCCTCAAGACACATCATGGTATTCTCATAATGATGCGAGTGTGGTGTGGCAATATAGATGATGTCTATTTCTTTATCTTGCATTAAATCTTCATAACTACCAAATGCCTTCTGAGCATTGAAAGTAGCTGCAAATTCATCCGCCTTTACTTGGCTTCTGGATGCTACTGCTCTAATCTCACATCCTTCTGTTTCATTCAGATCCTTTGCAAACTTTCTAGCTATTCCTCCAAGTCCTATGATTCCCCACTTAATTTTTTTCATTTTTCTACACGTTTTTGTTTGATGTAATTAATAAATTCTTTCATCAATTGGATGTAATTCATCTCTACCGAATCATATTTACAATCCAAGTCAAAAAAAATTCACTTAGCTTTTCATTCCATTTCTTAAATGAAATTGTAAATTAGCTAAAATGAAGGAAACAACTAAATTGATCGTCAATAGAATTTTCTCAATTCTTTCAGGCGTTGTTGCTGGTGCAATTGTAATAGGCATCCTTGAAAGAGTAAGTAATTCGATGCATCCATATCCTGAAAACCTTGATCCTACCGATTTAGACGCAGTTGCCAACCATATTAGTAGTTTGCCTATGAGTGCATTTATTACGGTACTTTTTGCACATGCAATCGGAGCTTTAGTCGGCGGATTTATTGCTAGTAAAATGGCTAAAGTTCAAAAACGTAGTGCTGCCTTATTTGTGGGATTAATTCTTTTAGTTGCTGGCGTGTTGAATCTAGTTTCGATTCCGCATCCGCTTTGGTTTAGTATAGCAGATGTAATTATTTATACGCCTTTTGCCTTACTAGGAAATGAGGTCAGAAAATTGATTTTTGGCACTACAGATTCCTAGTGTAAGCCGTTTTCATCCAATTAACCACTTCTTCATTTAAGTCATCTACTCCAGATATCTTAATTCTGTGTGTACACATGGTTCCGAAAGGGCCTGAATTTTCCAAAATCCCTGTTGGCTCTTGATCTTTTATCTTTAATCCAAGGTCGATTCTTGTTTTAGTTGCTGGTTTTATCAATGCGAATTGCTTAGCACGAATTAAACTGACACTTGTCTTCTTAGGGGTAATGGTCACATCGTCACCGAATTCAGAAACGATCGAGATGATCTCATCATAAATAGGTCTAAGACTTTCTTTCCCAGTATATTGTGCAGCAACTAAATCTATTTCTTCCTCATTATCTTTCTTCGCCAAACTCACGATTGTATTCGCAAATCCGTGGGTAACACCGTGTTCTCCTTTTAAAAACTTCATCGCCTCTCCATGCTTTGCAAAGTTCTTAGCTTTCAATATTTTCTTCCACTCATCTAATGATTTACCAGTCTTTTCTGGCATATTGTCGATCATTGTTTTTAATGCTTGTTCCATCCTTTTATTTCTTTTCTAATTCTTCTATTAATTTCAAATATAACATCTCATTTCCCTTTATAAAAAACTGCATAAGCTTCATATATTTTTCATTATTTCGATATCCGATTCCGTATGAAGTCACTTCTACTCGATCATCCCCGAGGTCATCAAATAAAATTACATTATAAAGTCGTTCAGAATCATCTTTGATAAATTCAGGAAAGTGAGGGTTTAATTCAGCTTGAAGAGTTATTAATTTATAAGGTACGAAATTTAAAATATTATTCGTAATTGTTGTGCTGTCCCCTATTGTACTTTCTGGATTATACACCGATTTCACACTACCTCCTATTCTTAGATCTACTTTTGCTTTGGTAACAGCCCAGCTTTCCCATCCTTCGCTTGTTGTGAATGCTTCCCATACTTCGTCTATTGATGCATTGACCTCGAATTTCTGCGCTAAGATTAATTCTCCATTTATACTGGAATCGATCTTTGATTCTACTTGAGCTAAAACATTGACATAAAATAAAACAAAGAATGCAATTGTGAATTTAGTTTTCATATTAAGAGCTAATGTAAGTAATATGAAATAACAATAATTGTAAAAAATTAACCTGCTAGGCTATAGGGAAGAAATTTAGTTCATCATTATGATTATTGATGATAAAATCGCTAGGATTAATGCCACAAAATTGCTGAAACTCTTTTATAAAATGAGATTGGTCAGAAAAACCACATTGATAGCTAATATCAGTCCAATTTACTTTCGTTTTATTCTGGATCAAATTTAATATTCTATTAAATCTTAAGATTCGATGTGAGAGTTTAGGAGTGAGTCCGTGGTACTTTTTAAACTGGCTGATAATATGTTTCTGCGAGTAACCTATAGAACCGATCGCTTCTTTATGCTTCGAAAAAGGAGTCGTTATAAGCAAGTCAAATAAAGATATAATATCAGAAGGCACCACTATGCACCTATCTAAATGGGTATTCAGAAACTTACATACACAAGCGAATTTTTCATTTACATTAACTGAATTTATAATTAGCTTTCTAAGTTCTAATACAGCTCCTTTAAAAACCAATTCTGCATCTATCACTTTATTAGCTATCAAACTTAAGTCCGTTTTTAAAATAGGATAAGCACCTAAAGGCTTAAACTGAACAACCATCATCGAAGATTTCTGTGGAGCTGAAATGGAAAGAAAGTCTTTTTGTGTACCTGAAATCCAAGCTTTAGTAAAGCGATCTTTTTCTTTTAGGTCAATATTTTCATACGTAAAACGAGGTAAATCATCTAACTCGATTAACAGAAAAACATGGCCTGTTGGAACTACCCTTTCAATGCTATGATCAGGATGAAAATCACGAAAATAAAAGACCGATTCTACGTAAGCCGATAGGTCTTTTTCAATATCTAAAGCGTGGTAAACCATGATGATTTAGAATTAAAATTGTATAAATACAAAAAAGCAGCGAGGATTTTCGCCTCACTGCTATATTATTTTCTTCCGTACTATTGCTAACTATTTCACAACAACAATTTTCTTGATTACACTATCCGCACCACTGGTCACATAGATAAAATAATAACCAGCAGTTAACCCTTTTAAATTTATTCTTTCAAAATACACTTGTGATGCATTCATTGAAAAATGTCTCAATATCTGACCATTCATATTAACCAGTCGAATGTCAACTTTGTCTTTTTGGTTAAGAGAAATTTCTGTATTCACATATTCCATTGCTGGATTAGGATAGACTTTCACCTCTTCAATTTCAGTATAAAATGGTTCTATTACATTATTAGGGTTCTCCGTATTCGGACTTCTTGTATTGATAATTCTTACTTCCTTCGATGTTGAATCTATACATGCTATACTAGATACAATCAACGTTGCATTGTAGATGGATTCTGCCACTGAAGGATCATTAGGATATCTAAATAATGGATCTTCTTCTTGTGAAGTAGAATTTTTAAGATCGCCGAATTTATATAACCAACTATTAGGCTTAGGAAAACTTAGATCTAGAAACTGCAATGTCTCTGTTTCTCTTACCGGTGAGGCCACAAGAAACTTAGCCGTTAACATTTGATCGGTTCTTTGTACTTCTGTTGTCAATGTAGAAGAACACCCACCAGCATCTGTAACTGTAACAGTATATGTTCCAGGACTCAATCCTATTATCTGTGAGCTAGTTGCTGATGTCGACCATAAGTATGTAAACGGTGATGATCCACCGCTAACTTGAACAGACAAACTTCCATCATTTTCTGATGTACAACCAGCTAACGAAGAAGTTAGATTCAATGTCATTGGATCTGGCTCCAAAATAGCAAAACTTGACTCATCTGAACAGCCATTTTCATCTGTAACCGTAACAGAATATACTCCTTGATCTAAGCCTGAGATCTCCTGCGAAGATTCTCCATTAGACCATTCATAGGTCAATTCTCCACTTCCACCATCTACTGAAATAGCAATAGCGCCATCATTTGCATTGAAACAAGAAACATCCTGCACCGCTCCTTGTAGTGTAAAACTAGCTCCGCCTTCTATAGTAACAGAAGTAGTTGCATTACATGATTTAGAGTCGGTAACCGTTACGACATAGGTACCAGGGCCTAAATTAATTAAGTCTTCACTGATTTGTCCATTGCTCCAGCTGATGGTGTAAGGACTACTACCTCCTGAAATGGTCAAATCTATACTTCCATCGAAATTTTCTCCACAAGAAGAATTTTCAAAAGATGTTTCCAATTCGATAGTACTTGAAGAAGCAATTTCAAAATTTTCTGTTATTGAGCAACCACTTTCGTCTGAGATGGTAACTTCATAATTTCCAGCCTCCTTATTTTCAATAGAATTCGTTGTTTCTCCAGATGTCCATAAGTAAGTAAGTACACCAGTTCCACCTATTGCGGCAATTGAAATAGAACCAGTGCTTCCTCCACAATCTACATCTTGTATTTCAGAACTGTTTATGGTAATCGGATCTGTTTCAGTTACTTCATAAGTAAAACTCGCAATTAGGCCATTATTATCTGTAATCGTAACCTTATATTCACCCGCAACTAAGCCACTGATATCTTCTGCTACCTCTCCATTAGACCATAAATATTCATAAGGTTCACTTCCACCATCCATGGTGATATCTATACTTCCACTTGCGTCTCCTCCACAATCGATGTGCACGATATCAGCACTAGCAGAAATGGAAGAAGGATCGAAGATCATAGCTGACGAAACAATAGAACATCCATTTTTATCGCTAATGGTTACTGAATAATCTCCTCCAGGTAAGTTTGAAATTGTAGAAGAAATTTGGCCATTAGACCACAGGTAAGTATAAGGAGAAGTTCCTCCATTTACTTCTAAGGAAATACTTCCATCACTAGCATCTGTAGAACTTACATTATTCGAAGAGATTGTTACTGATAGTAATTCAGGTTCTTCTATTGCTATACTCTTAACGGTTTGACATCCGTTGTTATCCGTAACCGCTAATTCATAATTTCCAGCAGTAAGTTGTTCAATATAATTCGTTCCTTCTCCAGAAGACCATACATACATGTATTCACCAGAACCTCCAGAAACTGAAGCAGTAATCGAACCACTCATCTCACTATTACATTGAACATCTGTTTTATCGAAAACGATTTCGATCTTGGTTGGTTCTATAATTTCGAAGGATTTAAATGTGGTAATGCCATCGTTATCATAAATAGTCACTGAATATGAACCTGCGCTTAGCCCAGATAAGTCTTTAGAATTCTCACCATTAGACCAGCTGTAGGAGTAAGGTTCTACCCCACCACTTAGACTAAGCTGAATGCTACCAGAGTTATCTCCAAAACATGTCAAATTAATAATTTCAGATTCAACTAAAATCGAATTAGGTTCGGAAACTACGAATGATTTTTCCAAAGGACAATCGTTAGCATCTATAATAGTAACATCATATATACCAGCTAATAAGCTGTCCAGATTTTGGGTGGTTTCTCCATTGGACCATGAAAAAGTATATTCTCCAGCTCCTCCTGAAACATCTAGGTTGATAGACCCGTCAGCCGCACCAGTCGATGTGGCATCTGTTACGTTTGCGCTTGCAATGATAGGATCAGGATTCTGGATGGTTACAGAAATATTGTCTGTACATCCATTAGCATCAGTAGCTGTAACAAAGTAAGTTCCAGCCGATAGACCCTCTATAATTCTAGTCGTCTCACCAGTCGCCCATAAGTACGTGTTAATTGGAGTTCCTCCTGTGTGCAAAATATCTATTCGTCCTGATTGATCATCGATACATAGTAAATCTTGATGCTTTTCACTTAACGTTAATGGAAGCACATCGTCGACAAAATAGCTTTTTAGCAATGTACAATTGTTAGCATCTGTAATAGTAAGACTATAGGTGCCCTTGTTAAGACTTGAAATATCAGGTGTAGTTGCACCGTTAGACCACTTATAGGTATAAGGCCCTACACCTCCTACGATTCCCGTTGAAATAGAACCACCTGAATTTCCACATAGATCATCCTGAATGATTGGGTTATCTCCCATTTTTGCAGGTTCCGTAATTTCAAAATCCATCGTTTCCATACAATTATTACCGAAAGTTACTGTGACAGAATAAAGTCCAGCAAGCCTTCCAGCAATTGCCTCGGAAGTTGCTCCTGTAGACCATAGAACGCTATACTGAGTAGCAGCATCACCCGTTACGGATATACTAATACTTCCAGAAGCATCGCCATTACATAATACATTTTGTTGTTCTACTAAATTGATTTCTAGTTCATCAGGAGCTATAATACTGTATTCTTCATCTAGCATTAAACAGCCATTAACATCTGTTACGGTCACACTGTAATCTCCAGGTTCAAGGTCCATGATCGAAGATGTAGTTTCTCCACTAGACCAAGCAAAACTATAAGGTGCATTCCCTCCACTAACATTATTTATTGCAATTGATCCATCATTTGCCTGAGGGCATGAAATATCTATAATAACAGGAGTAAAAGTTGGGTTAATTGGGCCTCCTTGAACAGTTAGTATTTCATCAAACTGACAACCATTCGCATCAATTATACTAATTACGTATTCTCCATAAGATAAGCCAGTTACATCTTGTGTAGATGCAAATGGACCGCCTTGAGGATCATTTTGGTTATACCAATTGATAGACTGATATGGTTGCACTCCTCCAGAAAGATTAGAAATGATAGAACCACTTCCTAGATCACATAAATCATCTACTATAATCGGATTAATTGACATTGCAGTTGGTTCAGCGATCGTTATATTTTGCAAATTAGCAGAGCAGCCTTCCATATCCGTAACCGTGACACTATAGGTTCCAGCAACCACACCTGACAAGTCCACCGTTTCTGCACCATTCGACCATTCTACTAAGTAGTCTCCCGATACCCCATTGATAGTTAAGACTATATTTCCACCAGCTTGGCCATTGCACTGAACATCATTTTTTGTATAGGATAATTGAATATCACTTATTCCCACTCGAATGTCATCGTAAGTGTTACATCCTGTTGCAATTTCTGTCACATCAACACTATAATAACCTGTTTCACTGACTGTGTATTGATGACTATTACTTAACACCGTTTCTTCGTCATTTCGCCACTCATATACAAATCCAGATGCAGGTCCCGCAATAATGGTTTGTGGATCTCCATCACAATTAACAATATCCTCACCAAGATCTAGGACAGGATTCATGGCATCATCCACTTGTTTAGATGCATTAATAGCACATCTGTTATATGAAGTTACCGTAACACTATAATTGATGCTTTGATTACCATCAGATGTATGCATTATCGTCGGTGTCGTCTCTCCTGTAGACCATAAATAACTTAAATTCGTGCCAGTTACAGTTGGATTTAATTCTAAACTTGATCCATCACATACTGTTTCAGTTGCTGGAGTAAAATCAATAGTAGGATAATCTAACCAAGCTACTTCCACGGAATCTCTTGCAACACAACCTCTGCTATCTTGCACAATAACATAAAATTTCTCTGTCACCATGAAATTCTTAGAAACATCAATGGTTTGAGTTGCTTCACCATTGCTCCATAAGTATGTCCAGCCTGTTCCTGAACCTGCATCCAGTGTTACAGTTTCACTGACGCAAACACTATCCACATTGCTTGAAGCAGAAACTGCTGGAGCGGAACATTCTACGAGCGTAAATCTCTCATCATATAAATTAGGAACGTCCATTCTGGTCGCATTATTCCCAGATATATTAATTGTTGAAATAGAGTCATTTAGCCAAGGAGCTCCACCTTCTAGAGTGCCCAGACTATTAATATTTCTCTTGAAGAAAACTAAATCTTCCTCATTGGAAATGTTAGGAATATCGGTAAATGGACCTTCTAAATAATGAAACTTTAAACTACCTCCAGTTGGATCAGAATTCCCTGATAAAATGTCATAATATCTTTTAATAGATTGATTAGTTCCTATAGTCTGGGGTTGGTGCCCTCGCTCTATATGTATGTCCGTCATTCCGGGTTTCAATAATTCTGCACCAATGTTTCCTAGATTTTTAAATGAGTCAAAATAAGATGAACTTGCCATTCCTTCTATTCTTATTTTCCCATTGATGCCATAGACTCTTCCAGTATTAGATTCGTTAAAGATCTTCGGCTCATGATTTCCATCTCCAAATAATCTAGGGCCATAACTAGGATCTAGAACGAGTTCCAAGGTGAATGTTTCAAGCTTTAAGTTACCTGGATTAGTAGAAAAAATATTGTTAACGGAAATGTTTCTTTGTAAGGTTTTATCACCAGAGGAACTTAGATCCACATTGTAAAAATTAGTTTGAGCGGCAGAAGAGCCTTGGATAAATTGAGTTCCATTACCGGCGAAATTAACCGTTGTTCGATCACCGACTTTAAATAAATTGGTAATTCCATTTTGAATAATATTACCTGTTACTAATATTTGACTTAAATCCAATGAGACCATCTGCATACCTTCAGTGGAAGAGTTATCTACATAATCACCCTCCACATATAAAATTGCACCATTTCTCAGATTAACATTACAATTTTCACAATAAAAGGCAGTTTGTCCCTTTACTTGACATATACCAAGGATGGAAAATAAGGTTATATAAAGTATATTTCTTTTCATTCTTACTGCATAATGGGGTTATTTAAATGGATTCAAAGCCATTAAAAATTAAAGTTTCATGATGTAAGCAAGGGCATAATATGGTGGTCGATTTTCGTGGGCATTTCCAGTCCCAGCAGATCCAGTATTACCAGTAACATCATGGCTATGATTACCTCCTTGTTTCGTACCACTTATATCTGAATCGTCAGTAGATCCATCAGCAACATTTCCAGAATTACAACCAACACAGCTCAGAACTACACCTCTAGACCCTAGGCCATGAGAATGGGAACCTGAATCATCCGTTGTTAGTGTACCTGATCCATGTGTATGTGCAGGTAATTGACTTGTTGTCAATGTAACGGTTTGTTCCCCTCCTGTAGCGTTTAATGCATATGTAGTCGTTCCCCCTATTCCAGAATTTCCAGTACCAACTATAAATCTACCTCTAAGATCTGGTGTTCCATTGTTTCCGTCACATATCGCCCAACCAGTTGGAGCGGTTGTGCCTCGCCACATGATTATTCCTCCTTTCGGTGTTCCAATGGTTTCCCATCCTAGATCAGTATAAACTTGATATGCATCATCTGTTGTATTATAGATGGTATTTCCCACAGTTGCTGACGAAGGTCGATTTCCATTTGATACCTTAGGTGGAATCATCCCTTTGCTTCCTCCGCTTTCAATATTTAACACTGCGTCTGCGGGCACAGTTTGGGTATTAATTCCAACTTTTTGGGCATGTAATGCTGATCCTGCAAGAACTACTATCGACAATGCAGTGAGGGCTATTTTTATTTTCTTTACAATTTTCATAATTGATATATTTTCTGACTTTTACTTGATGGTTATGGTTTGAATATTAGAGATTAGCACTACACCTTTGACAGTGTATGCCTTTATCTGATATTGATAATTTGTATTTTCTTGAATGGACTTATCTTCGTAAGTAGTCGTTGTCAAAAGCGCCGAAGCTGGACTTAATTTTCCGTCATTTTCAGATCGAAAAACCATATAGCCCCGATACTGAAAATCCTTGTCCTCCTCCCACTCTAATTCTACTTGTTTTTTATTCTTTCTATATTTGCTACCCGACAAATTAATACGTTGCTCACCCGAAATATCTTTAGATTTCGACTTAATAGTAAACACATTAGATGCAGGTGAAATATTTCCAGCATCATCCTTCGCAACTACTTTATAGCAAAGCATTTCGCCCTGAACAGGGTTCTTGTCGCTAAATGTAAGGGCATCTACACCGAGGTCATCATTTATACTCACCCAATTCTTATCACTCTTTTCACATCGAAAGACCTGGTAACCTACTACATCCAGATCTGGACTAGCAATCCACTGAAGATTTACCGATTCTTCCTGGCTAGTAACATTGACAATTACTGGTGCCTGTGGTGATACTGTATCAGGTGTCATGACCTTATCAGAAATCAGCCATTCACTTTCGTTATTAAAGGTATCAACTGCTGCAACCGCATAATACAAGGCAAGCTCGGATTCACCCGCCAGTATATTTTCATATTTTTCTTCTTTTAATGGTTCAGGAATAATCAACTGAAAATCATCTTTTGTAGGATTTTCTTTATCAGACCTCATAATTTTGTATCCCCAAAAATCATCGGTTTTTATTCCTTTCCAAGTCAAACTAACTTTCCCTGGCTCCACATTAACACCCAAGTCATAAGGATTAGGTGGCGGAGTCAAATCTGAAACTATGATGTATTTTAATTCTGAAAGGCTTGAATTCTTAGCTTCATCCAATGCTTCTATGTGATACATATATGTGCCTGGACGATCTATCGGATCGACAAAACTCGTTCCAGTGAGCAACTTATCATTTCTCTGAACGTAAGTTGTATCACCATTAAAGCTTCTATAAACATTGTATCCTTTAACATCATTGCTTCTTGACTTATCCCACCCAATAGTTATTTCCGTATCTGTATTAGAAAGCGTGATATCAGAAACTTTAGCAGGAGGAGTCTCGTCTAATGATTTGACAAATATTTCAGGGCTTCCTTGTCCTTCATCACCGAACGCATCTATTGCCTTAAATACATAATAGTAGGAAGCCTTAGTTACCAAAGTATCTTCGAAAAAATAATCTGGATACCGAATTATGCCAAACTCATCAGGCGCTTGCCCAGGTATAATTGGTGTATTATTAATCTTTGTAAATGTTGTTTCTCCATCAGCCCGCCGATAGGCATTGACCGCAAAATACCGATCTGTTTCTGGCAACCAAGTAAAAGTGTTCCTTGAACCGCTCTGAAAAGCTAACCTCGTTTCTTTCGGAGGTGCTACTGGTAAATCCGTTTCCAGACTTTCTTCTTCAGATATACCGAGTTGGCTGTTGTTAGCTGTACGCTCTATCTTGTATCGATAATTTTTCCCTTTTATAACATTATGATCATCATACCTTATTCCAATAAATTTTGCGAAATCATCGGAAACCATGGATTTAACAAGTATGTAGAATTTAAGAAGTGGCTCATCTTGGGCACCTTCTACATATCGGGCAGCCATTTGTTTATAATTCTTTAATTCTTGATCTTGCTCATTAGCAATTTCTTCTATGTCAATTTTAATTGGGCTTTCATTCAGCTTAATGTATGCCCCGCCATTTTCAGATCGAAAGACGTCAAAACCATCGGCATTAACCAATTCTTCTGGAAACCACTTGACTAAAATAGTACCATCTATTGATTTTGTTTTAACCAATTCGTTTTGTGCAAAGTTGGAATAACCTTGCAGTATAAATATGAGTAATATTATATGTTTCATCATTTTTTTCATAACGATTTAAGCTGCTCCCAATGATAATCCTGAAAATGCAAATTCTATAGATGCTGAAACACCAAGAATGGTGACAGTCCCTGCAAGTTTACCTGATGCCGTTACGGGTGCTGGAATAATATCAAGTTGCGCACTTCCGGCTATGGCAACGGATGCTATGGGGATCACATCTCCTCCAGCTGGGGTATTGATTTCTACATTGATCGATGCCATGGCATCCAGATAAACACCTATATTTCTGCAGTACCAGACTGTTTCCCCACTCATCCATTCCACTGAAACATTGCCAAAAAGACCAACACCTATTTTCGCATTCATGACTCCTCTGGCTTCTAAAATCATCGGAACAAGAACATACCAGTCAGACTTCTTTTCAAATCTTGCGACAAAGCCCAATCCTAATTCCATACCGATGGAATCTTTAGCCTCATCGATGGCGATATGAAACCATCCTTCGCCACCTATCCCTACACAACCACCTTGACTAATATTGATTTTCTGAGTTCGTTTTCCGAGATCCACGACAACTTTTTGCCTCGGGATGTCAACATCCACCCAGATTTGAGTTTCTACACACAACGGACTTTCAAAGCTCACACCTGCTGTCACTTGGTAACGCTGAGCAGCGAACATCAGCAGGACGCTTCCATTGAAATCAATATCATCCATGACAGTCCCTTTCACATCAAAAGCTAAAGTCTCAAGATTTCCATTCTTCGTCATTCCGAAGCCTCCCAAATACATTTTGAATTCTTTTCCATTTTCATATTGACCACCTAATCCTCCACCAAAACCCCAAGAATTATTTCCAGCTGTAACTGGTTGGAAAACGATCGCTCCTTTTGCATCTTCCGTATATTCTAGGTTATGAAATATTTTAAGCCTAATCGATGTGAAAGCAATAGGACCAACTTTAAGATAGAGGTCATTCTTTGTTGTATCTGTAACCACTCCTTTCGCAAAGTGTGATGGATCTTTATAACTATCTACTGTTGAATTGGCTAGACTACCATCCTCATTTTTAAATGTTTTTAAATCTACTTGGCCTGCACCTAATTCTCCATAAAAGAATGCGATGTCTGAAGTCGGATTGTGGCCTACAATGACATTAGCCGATATACTAAATTTCTTAGGTTTATATACATCTACTATGATGTTACCTTTGAAACTAGCTCCCCAGATGCTGTCATTTGTAGTAAAACTAACAGCCTGACTTTTAACACTAACAATGCCTGGAACTACAATACTTAAATCCGGAATCTGAATGTTTCCTGTCAGATATCCTAACTTACCTGTAATCGTACCTGCTAATTCCTTACCTTTAATTTCAATATCTTCTGCCACTTCTTTGGAAGTTGAAAACAAAGCTCTCGTCACTCCTTTTTCACCTGCCAATTGATTACCTAAATTAACCACTAAGCTCGCGACGAAGAAATACGAATTATCAGCAAATCCAGCCCCTATACTGTCAACTGTCGCGTGGAAAGAACCACCTAGTCTTCCTGTACCCGTATTATTTAGTGGAATCATATTATTCGCACCATCGTACCCAATATTCCCATCTCCGAAAATATCGAATCTTGTAGAATATAGCCCATCTGAAGGTCCACCGTTATGAGCATTTAAGAATGGCCAATTTAAAGAAGCAGAACAGTTGAGTTTGTTTTGATCTCCAAAGGTTGCACTATGAATCGTCAAGATCATTTCCCTCTGCTCGTCACCAGCCATCATCGTAACTTCATAATTATCTAATTCTTCATCTAATTTTCCAGTAGCTAAACCATCATTAGAAAAAGGTATCGTATAAGCAAACTCTTCGTCACTCAGCAATGGAATTTTAATAAATCCACTGATATAAGAATCATCTACTGAACCCTCATCCAAAGTTATTTTCCATTTTTTGTATTTACCTTCGAACTCATTAAACTTAGCTTCTAAGTTTTCATCTGAAGCAGCATTAACTGTGATTCCATTGCCATCGATCCAGGCTTTGCTTGACCCATCTGAGTTATTGAAAGTTCTATTAAAAGATTCATCTATCAAGGATTGTCCTGAAGCATCAAAGTCAAGTGGAAAATCAATTACAAACTTTGGAAAATAAACACCCTTCCATGAATCTTCACTGCTTCCACCCGAAGGAGATTGAGCATCTGAAAAATCAAATATTGCAGACCCTGGCTTCAAGCTAACTTTGTCCTTTTCAAATATTAAAAATGACTCTACATCAGAATAATCTTGACCTTCAAAATATTCTAAATCCGTTATGTTTTCAAAAGGGAAAACAGCTTTATTTCCGCTAGCTGTCTTGTATGAATCTGGCAGTGTGACACTTCCTGTCATATCAACAACGACATTGTCATCACGTATAATAAACTTAGACGATTCTAATAATTCTATAACATAACCATATGGATCTAGTAATTCAAATGACTGATTTTCAAAATCTACATCATCCACAATTTTAAACTTATTGTAGTCAACGTCCATCGTTTTTGAAAAGACTTTAGCTACTCCTCCAGTGGAAGTGGATGCTAAAGGGAATACCCATTCAACTTTACCTCTTAATCTTAACTCCCTGGTATCCAAAACGACGTGTGTTGCTTTAAATTCAGCATTTAGGTCATCTTCGCTTTCTAATTCAATATCTAATCCACCAGGAATTTCAGAAACCATCGAGCCATCTTCTAATATGTTCCCACTTGGATATATTCCAATATTCAACCCGGAAAAAGCTACTGGAGTTGGTGCGCCGCCTTCGATGAGTTGCATGCTTCCTCTCCCGGCTAAATTTTCAGGATCTTGGTTACTGACACTCAGTACTTCTACTCTTCGACCACCAGCCGTAAAATGATCTATGAAAGGCCTTGTTCCAAATGGCCGTACTTCACTAGACGCGATTAGTTGATCATCTACATAAGCTTCTACTTGCCAAGCAAACTTAGCTTCTGTCCCCAAGTCTTCTTCTAAAATATAGTTGTACGAACTTAGATTAACAGCAATATCCGTAACGTCATCTATCACTAAACCATTATTTGTCATGGCTTCCACGGGATCTTGTCCCTCTATTACTTCTACTATTTTAAATCTGTAATAAATAGGATCACCCGGTCTTGCATTACTCGGGCCTCCCCATTGAAATACTGTACTCCCTTCTCCTTTCATTGATCCCCCAACTTCAGGCGCTATCAAATCTACAGTTCCACCTAGTTCATATCCATATTCGAATACACATACCTCACCGATACCATCATTTTCGAAAGTTGTTAAACCTTCCATATCTTCAACATCAACTCGATATGCATAAGTATGTCCAATTTCTAGTTCTGGTTGATCGGGGCCATACAGAATTTGATTCATTGTTGACGTTAAACCTTCAACGATAGGTGTATTCGCTCCTAACATGGCGTCATTAGGTGATACCCCAGGCAAAACTTCTACTATTTTCAAGCTATACTCAGCCATGATACTATTATCATGATTAGCCTGCCATTGAAATTGTAGATTCTGCACACCTCCAGCAACTACAGGTTGCCCACATTGTGGAGAAATATTCGTAGGTGGATTGTTCTTTAATAAGGTTGCTGTATTACAAGATTGCATAGAAAGTTCTTTGTCTCTTCTAAGAAAATCTACTACGGTAACACAGAAAGTATACATGCCTTCAGGTAAGATGGAGGTTTGTATAAATTCGGCTGGATCGAGACCAGTTATAATCATATTCGCCGGATTCAAATATTGTTCTATATCCGAGCCGCTTAGCATATTGATCCCTGTATTCAGTGTTACAGGTGAATAATTATAATCTGGATTACTTTTCAAGATTACTCCATTCCCTTTTATTTCCACTTTCAAAAAAACATCTAGGAAATCTTCATTTTCATCGTTCAGATTCACCATCAGTTGCAATTTGTTAGAGCCAGGTAAGGTGTAATCCGACAGGTAAACCGAAGATGGTGGTGAGAAATTAAACTGGGCATTAACTGGACTTATTTGACAGAAAGCATATTCAGATATACTAACAAGTACCAGCACCACGAGGTAAATGAGGTTTTGAGGTTTCATAATTTCTAAAAGTTGTATTTATAGCTCGTTCTCGCTCTTAATTCTGAAAAGGATCGATCTTGAGGACCTTGATCATTCTTATTTAATAGATATAATTCAGCTCCTAAGCTTCCTATTTTTTTCAATCGGTAACTCAATCTAAATCTATTCGTTAAGAGCTGATAACTTGCAGCACCATCGAGCACATTCTGCTTCCATCCAATAGCGTAAGAAAGTTTTATCCCTCTTGATTTGAGTGATTTACTAAGGGAAACGGTCGGTCCTACAAGTGTGGAAGAGTTATTCCCTGTTTCGTTGTTAGCATAACTTAAGTTTGTATTTAGGCTCATATCTTTGGTTACAATTCTCCACATATGGGCAACATTCAGCGTTATGAAATTCGTTGTGTTATCAAAAATTCGATACTCATCTCTTGAATTTCCAACTTGGTATCCGGCATTGATTATTAAAGCTTGGTTGCTATTGTTCTTATTCAATAGGTAATTCGCTCCCGCACTAATGTTCGTGTTCACTTGAAATAAATTCACCGAATCTGTCAGTTCTTCATACACCACCTTCACGCTAGATGAATAATTACTGAAATTAAAATTGGTACTTAACCGATTAGAAATACTATGATTATAGCCGAAAGAACCGATTATTCTATTCGTTCTTGTTGCTTTATCACTGTCCAAGTTATTTCGCTGACTTCCCAATGAACCATTCAATCTAATTTTTCCATTGTTAAGGGTCGTGGATGCTTGTCCCGTTATGTTCTCCAAATCATTCTGAAAGTAATAGGATCCAAGTGTTTCATAACCTGGGTCGATGTGTTCAAATTCTACCCCAACACTGTAATATTTGTTAGCGTAAGTGATCCCAGTCTGATAAGCATTCGTGTATTGGGTAGAACTATTGCTACTATATAAAGATTCGAAAGGACTAAATAAGCTAGGAATATTTCCAGTGTATACTTCCGCTCGCTGATCTCTAGTTAAAGCGGACACACCTAGATCAGCATTAACGTAGATATTTTTCAGTAAATTGACCTGCCCCCTAAAGCCTAGGGTGAGGTTTTCTTTAGGGGTGATCAATGATAGGTCTAAGGGTGTTTCGACACTATTTAATATATCTTTCGCCTTGAACATATCCGTCGAAAAATAGGTGCCAGCGTTTGTTCTATTAGTCAATTTCACTTTAAAACCATAGCCATTTCTCTTATATGCTGCTAAACCACCGTTAATGGAAGCTTCAGCTGGTTCTATCGCTCTTCTAAGTCTTCCATACATTGCTGAAACACTAATCTTAGGACCTTTATTACTTGGTATGTCAATGTCAAAACCTGTTCCTAAAAAAGTATGAGAATTTAGAGTATACGGATTAAAATCCATGTTTCGGTAGCCAAAGTGTGTCTGAACCCACTTGTATTTCGGAGATAATCCATATCTGTTAAATGGTTGAAGAAATCGGGTCTCTTGTTGGGAAAAACTTGCACCTACTGGAATATTGACGCCCTTTATATTGAAATTCAAATTCCCTGCGAATAAGTAAGAGAATGGATCTCGTCTCGATTCTATTCCAAAGGATTGATAAGCTCCTAAGTTTATGGCAAAGCCACCTGTTATTTTAACTAGATCTGATCTCTCTTCTGAAGCAATACTTTGCGCAGACAAATTGCATATCGGCATTAGACAGCAAATAAGCAAACAGAATGCACTAATACTAAAATTGTTTCTTCTTGAGTTATTTTTCGATTTCATTATTCTTGGGGTTGAATAAAGTTTTAGGTTTACTTCTCATACAAATATGACAAAGACACGAAGCAAAATGCTAGTTTTTGTAAGCCACAAATCGGACAAAGTGGACCAAATTTCGGACAACAAAAACATACTAGTCTGAACTACAACACCTTATATCAAAAATTACATGTTTTAACAATATGTAATATGTAAGAAATCTTACACAATATCCTTGGTATTAAGCATCTAATTCAGATATTTGTAAAAATCAAGTATCCTTCCATATGATCGACCCAAGCCAAATAAGCATTTTAATTGCTGACGACCATCCTTTGTTGCTTAAAGGTTTAGGGGATTTCCTAAGAGGTCGAGGATTTCAAGTTGTGAAACAAGCACGAGATGGAAGTGAAGCATGGAGATTCATTATCGATTTGAAACCCGACTTTGCAATATTAGACATCGATATGCCTTACATGACAGGTTTAAATGTAGCGGACTTAGTATATAAAAATGAACTGGCAGTTAATACCATATTACTTTCCTATCAGATAGACAGAGCTACCATTAAAATTGGCCAGCAAAAAGGAGTGAAAGGTTTTCTACTCAAAGAAGATGCACTTGCAGATATCGAGAACTGTATTTATGCCATTGCTAAGAACGAAAACTTCATTAGTACTTCTTTACAAGACAAAGAGGCCTTAATAGAAGACATTCCAAGTTTGAGATTAGATAAACTCTCCCCTTCCGAAAAGAAAATTATCAAGAAAATTGCCGAAGGAAAAAGTTCGAAAGAGATCGGTGAATTATTTAATATTTCAGAAAGAACGGTTGAAAAGCACAGAAGCAACATCATTAAAAAACTATTACTAGAAAACGGCCAATATGCTTTGATGAATTGGGTTTCTGGCAATAAAGATTTAATATATAACCTCTAACTACGTACTACCACGTACATAAATAAGGGTACATACGTATTTCCTACCTCTACACGATCTCTTAATTTTATAATGTAATTAATGCCCTGTTATAATTATTTACATTATTTAATTAATAGCATGATCTACTCCACAAAAAACAATCAAACACAATCATTTAACGATGCATTGGTAAACGACAATGTTGAACTCATTTTTAATCTATCTAAAATTGAGACCTCTGATTTTCTTAACAAGCTGAAATCATTAATCAATGATCATTTTCAAGAAGATCAAATTTCTTTTACTATACATTCTCACAACCCAATTAAAGCTATGGAATTTTCCTTGTCTCAAAAGTATGGGGCTAAAATTATTGAAGTATTAGAAATCCAAGATGAATGGCTTGCAGCTATTACAATTTATATCATTAAGAATCTTTCTAATCATCAGTTTTCAGGAGAATTTCTAGCGGAGGCAATGAATCTCAGTTCTAGACAATTAAGACGAAAAATAAAGGCGATTAATGGCAGATCTACACAAGAATTTGTCAATGACATTAGATTCGCCTTAGCTAAGGAAATCATTAATACTGAAATGGAAGTTGATTTCCAAACTATCTCTAAGTATTTAGGATTTGGTAAAAAGTCTTACTTCATTGATAAATTTGAATCGAGATTTGGTTATAAACCACCTTTAGTTTAGGATCTTGAAAACCAGTTCTTTCAGAAGGTCTCCTTGATCGGGATTTCTTCGATCTACCCCTTTGCTGTAGCCATCATACTCTTGCAAGTCTAAAAGAATTCTTTTCAGTTTATCTTTAGAATAATTTCGTGCAGCTAATCGATAATCCTTCATGAAGAAACTAGAAAAAACACCAATCTTACTCGCTAATGACTTGTCATCCAATGATGATAATGATTGTGTCTGCCATACTTTTGTGAAGTATCCATAGAGAGAATTAATGCTGACGATTAGCGGATTCTTCTTTTCATTCGAAGCAAAATACTCCACAATTCTGAAAGAAACTACTTTATCACGCTTCCCCAGCGCATTTTGTAATTCGAAGATGTTATAATCTTTAGATATCCCAACGAATTCTTCGATGTGCTGTGCATTAATGGTTTCTCCTTTTTCTAATCTTAATGCCAGTTTCCCTATCTCATTGTTGATCTTTGACAAGTCTGCACCGATATAAGTAGCGAGTAAAACATTTGCCTTTTGATCAATTTTCAGATCGTTAGATTTCGCAATCTGATCGATATATCCTGGTAATTGATTGTCGTATATTTTCTTCGTCTCTAACAGTACTGCATTAGCCTTAATCGCTTTAGCGAATCCTGTTCTCTTATCTACTTTTTTATATTTGTAATTAATTACTAAGATCGTCTGTGGTGACGGATTTTCTATATAAGACTGTAGACTAGTGAGAGATTTCATCTCTTGCGCTTCTTTAATAATGATTACTCTGTATGGAGCCATCATAGGAAATTGGCGAGCGTTATCTACTACTGTTTTAAAGTCTACTTCTTTTCCGTAGAGGATTACTTGGTTAAATGCTTTTCCTCCTTCATCAAGAATATGATCTTCAATGTAATCAGAAATCTGGTCAATATAATAAGGTTCTTCCCCTGACAAGAAGTAAATAGGCTTATAAACACCAGCTTTCAGTTCCTTTAAAATATCTCGAGACTCCATATTAAATATTAGAGTGTAAAAGTAGATAAAAAAGATTCTTATATCTTTATTTCAATTAATTTTTGTTGATGATTCGTAATAGTCTATTTAGCAAAGCATTGAAAGCAGGTATAAGAACAGACGAATCAATAAAATTAGCTGATGCTGAACTTCCTAGCAAAATTGAAAAAAATAGAAGGTCTAGAAATGAAGACACTTGTAAAGCGATCAAAAATCCTCAACGCCAAATAGAAAATTAAAGCAAAAAAAGAGAAGGCACTCATATTAATCTCTTTGTATCAATAATTTCTCCACAAAAACATGACTAAAATCCGGAATTTAAATAAGTAAAAAGTATATTTCTACTCCATACATTTAACCACAAATGAAATTAAAGCATATCCTAGCGATAGTACCTATTTTTCTTATTCAACTTGTTTTTTGTCAATCTGAAAATAGTCGAAATAATCCCCTACATCATTACCAATATGGAATAGATGATGGTTTTGACATTACAGTTGTCAATTCTATGATCATTGGGAATGATGGATGGGTCTGGATATCTGGATTAGCTAAAAGGTTAGACTTATATAAAAATGAAAACTTAGATGGTATAATTCAGCGATTTAATGGAATGTCGTTTCAGAGAATTGCACTACCCAGTGACCTTTCCGGATTCTACTGGAGCATCGATCTTTTCAATAAACCTAATGGTGAGATCATTGTTTCCGTAACATTAGATGACTTTAATCGATATTATACATTAAATCCTGAAACTTTAGAATATAAAGAAATTATAATTCCCTTAAAAAAGGATGTACATTATCATGCTTCGAAAATATTTAACTATAAAGGTAAGTTGCTTATTTGTGTAAATTCAGAACAATTCTGTAAAATTTATGAAGTAGGTGAAAACAATAAAGCAGAATTATTTGCGGAAATAACTTCAGATAGATCTGGATTTGTAAGTGACATCGGAAAATATGATGAAGGATTAATACTTCACGATAGTCATGTAGGTATTCACTTTCTTGACCTAAAAACTAGAAAGTCTTCGATTATTTCTCCCAAAAGTATAGACCCAAATTTTTCTGAAGATCCATTTAAACATATGGTTAAAAACCTATTCACGTATAATGATACCATTTATTATCAGTTCCATCAATCTCCAGATTTTTATAGCTTCGATCCTGCTTCGAGAAAATGGTCTAAGTCTTCCTATGATAATATAGACCTGAATATCATCGTAAAAAGTGATGATTCTGGCCATATTTTTCAAGAAACATTGGTAAAGAATGGATCTGAGTTTGCTGTAAAAGATTCCTTAGGCGACGTCCCAAGTAAAGGGTATTACATAGAAGGAAGTAGGCAGTTTAAACATGCCGCTGTTAACATTCATAAGTCACTATACTTAGCTGAAAATGGGACTTTCCATCAACTTATTTTTGAAAGTAATCAAGTGGCTACCTTCTTAACCCAATACAGTATTAGATCAATCATGAAAATTGAAAAAGATCGATATTTAGTTGCAACAGAGCTGAATGGATACTTTATCGTTGATCCTAAAAAAAGGACAACGGAACCCTTTGAAATACTATTAAATGGAAAACCCTTTATTCCATTTTTCAATAGAAACCTATTCAAAAGTGGAAATACTCTTTGGACCAATAACGAAAATGGGGTTTGTAAAATTGATTTGCAGACCCATGAGCTGACCCAATTTATATATTTCCCTGCGCAGTCGATGGTGGAAGATGGAAATTATATTTATACCGGAACGACAAGATTTAAGCTCCTCAGATTTGATAAAGAAAAAGAAATTTATGAAGATCTGGATTTAACTGACACTTTAAATTTTCAAGATATAGATCTATACAATGGAAAGGTATTAGGTGCAACTGAGAAAGGATTGTACATCTATCACAAGGGAAACAGTAAACTCTTAATTCCTGATCAAACGAAATCATCCGAATACCTTCTAAGCATATCAAAACATCCTGTTTACAAATTTCTAATAGGAAGTCGATCTGGTAAATTATATAGTTTTGATCCAGACAAAGAGCAATTTAAACTAATATACCAAGATGCTTTAGAGGCAAGTATTGCAGATGTTCAAAATGACGAAAAAGGAAATCTATGGATCAGTACTTTCGGTGGTTTTGTTAAGTATAATCCTAAAACCAAAACACAATATCGGTTCAATGAAGACGAAGGGTTTACTAATTATGAAGCCAATCGGTACAGTGCATTTGAAAACGAAGAAGGCTATTTATTCCTAGGTACATTAAAAGGGCTTAATTATTTCCATCCAGACTCCTTGCTTCCATCTTCTAAATCTTCCACTTTAGTACCTATCTCACTTCAATATTTCAGTAAGAAAGAAAATAAAGTGGTTAAAAAGATCGATGTCTTGTCATTACAAGAAGCAAATCCTATTGTTTTGCCTCCCGAGAATAGAAACTTGACCTATGAATATTCTGTACTTGGCGAAAACCTTGTCCGAAACATCAAGTATCACTACAGAATCAACGATGGCGAATGGTCTAAATTAGGATCATCTAAGAAAATAGACCTGATTAATATAGCACCTGGTAGGTATAATCTTGAAATAGAGGCTATCAGTTTCAACCAGAAAAAAATAGGTAATTCTTTATATTTAGAAATAATTGCAAAAGACTTTTTTTACAGAACTTGGTGGTTTTTGTCTCTCACATTCTTAGGAATGTTCGCCATTATTTTTTGGTATTTTATTGCATCAAGAAATAGAGTTCGGATGCATGAAACTTTCTCCAGAGATATTATTACAGCTCAAGAAACCCAATTGACAGAAATCGCGAGAGAATTGCATGATAGCGTAGGTCAGAAACTTGTCTTATTGAGTATGAAAATAAAAGTTCTAGGAGATAAATCATCGGAACTACTCACTAAAGAAACCTTAGAAGAATTGCGAGCTATTTCAAGTGGATTACACCCTTCCGTTCTAGAAAGGCATGGGTTAACTGCTGCTATACAATCACTTGTAAATTCTATCGATGAATCAACGGATACTTTTATTGAAGCAGAAATAGATCCTATAGATAATCTATTCCCTCCTAAGTCCGAATTGCATATTTACAGAATAATTCAAGAAGCACTGAATAACATGGTTAAGCATTCTAATGCTCAATCCGCATCATTTAAAGTTAAAAAGACAGCTTCTTCAGTACTTTTTTCACTACAAGATTTTGGAAAAGGCTTCAAATTCAGAACGGAGAACTTAAACCACTTAGATGGTTTAGGTATGAAGACGCTCGTTGAAAGATCTAAAATCCTTGATGCAAAGTTAGAAATTGAAACAAGTGAGGGTAAAGGAACACGTATCAAATTATTTGTTCCAATTCAGCTGCCGCAATAGTTTCAAAAATTCCTTACATTTCGACTTCTAAAAAAGAATCAGAAATAAATGAAGTATAGTAAACTAGGAAATTCAGATATTAAAGTGAGTAAAATTTGTCTTGGTACCATGACCTTTGGCCGGCAAAATACAGAGGCGGAAGGACATGCACAACTAGATTACGCACTGGATCATGAGGTCAATTTCATAGATACTGCAGAGCTCTATGCAGTTCCTTCAGAACAACCTTATCAAGGGAAAACAGAAGAAATAATAGGAACTTGGCTGAAAAAATCAGGAAGGAGAAAGGATATCATACTAGGCACAAAAATAACGGGTCCATCCAAGCCACTTAGTTTTATAAGACCTAAGTTAAATTTCTCGAAAGAACAGATCCACTTGGCACTGGATAAGTCAATGAAAAGGTTACAAACCGACTATGTCGATTTATATCAATTGCACTGGCCTGAACGGAAAACCAACTTTTTCGGGAAACGTGGATATGTTCATCACGAAAATGACGAGTGGCAAGATAATTTTGGTGAGATCCTGAATACCATGGATGACTTGGTAAAGGAAGGAAGGATCCGTCACTGGGGAATTTCAAATGAAACGCCTTGGGGAATGATGCATCACTTAGAAAAATCAGCTGTTACTGGCAAATCAAGAATCGTAAGTATCCAGAATCCATATAGTCTTTTAAATAGACTTTTTGAGGTTGGTCTTGCAGAAATGGCTATTCGGGAAAAGGTTGGTTTACTTGCGTATTCTCCTATGGCTTTTGGATTGCTTTCTGGCAAATACCACAATGGAAATGATCGTCCTGAAGATCGAATTAACAAATTTGAAGCCATGAGCAGATATAGTAATGACAGAGCCCATGAAGCAACAAGACGATATATGAAAATTGCGGAAGAAGCAGGAATTTCTGTTGCTCAATTGGCACTTGCATTCGTAAATCAACAAGCATTTGTAACCGCTAACATAATTGGCGCAACGAATATGGAACAACTAAAGGAGAACATTGATAGTATTCATGTCACTTTATCCGACGAAACGCTTGCGAAAATTAACGAAGTACATGAAGAGATTCCGAATCCGGCGCCGTAGAAGTTTTTAGTTGTTAGTTTTTAGGTTTCCGGTTCAATGTGATGCTCTTTAAGCGTTCCAATGTGCGAAAGCTAGAAAGCGTTGCATTTTTGATAGAGCTATCTATGTATAAATAGCCCCACCAATCTGTCCGCTCGAATCTTAGTTCCATAGGACCTTGGACTGCAGGTAGTATTTAGTTTTTTGGTTGTTAGTTTTTAGGTTTTAGGTTCAATGTGATGCTTTTTAAGCGTGGAAATGCGCGATAGCTAGAAAGCGTTGCATTTTTTCATAAAGCTCACAGTGTATCAATAGATCCACCAATCTGTCCGCTCGAATCTTAGTTCCATAGTTCTTTGGACTGCAGGTAGTTTTTAGTTTTTAGTTTTTTGATTGCTAGTTTTTAGGTTTTAGGTTCAATGAGATGCTTTTTAAGCCTGGAAATGCGCGATAGCTAGAAAGCGTTGCATTTTTGATAGAGCTATCTATGTATAAATAGCCCCACCAATCTGTTCACTCGAATCTTAGTTCCATAGGACTTTGGACTGCAGGTAGTTTTTAGTTTTTTGTTGTTTGTTTTTCGTTTTTAGGTTCAATGTGATGCTTTTTAAGCGTGGAAATGCGCGATAGCTAGAAAGCGTTGCATTTTTGATAGAGCTATCTATGTATAAATAGCCCCACCAATCTGTCCGCTCGAATCTTAGTTCCATATTACCTTGGACTGCAGGTAGTTGTTAGTTTTTTGCTTTTAGGTTTTAGGTTCAATGTAATGCTTTTTAAGCGTGGAAATGCGCGATAGCTAGAAAGCGTTGCATTTTTGATAGAGCTATCTATGTATAAATAGCCCCACCAATCTGTCCGCTCGAATCTTAGTTCCATAGTACCTTGAACTGCAGTCCGAGATGGTCGAAATGCTATAAACCTTCTAACACCTCCACACTTCTTCTCTTTGCTACCCTTTCTTCTTCGATTATCTGCTTTAATGATTTCTTATCGAAACTAGAAGACTCTATGAAGCCAGTTACTTTGAATTCTGTTCTCCTGTTAAATTGGAACTCAGCCTCAGTACAATCCACATCATTCGAGCAACCATTTAGGGGCATTGCTTCTCCATAGCCTTTAGCAGTAATTCGAGATGCTTTAATACCTTTTCCTATGATATAATCCACTGCAGCTTGTGCTCGCTTATCAGATAAGGTCATGTTATATTCATCTGTCCCTCTTGAATCCGTGTGTGATCCTAATTCAATAATGATCGGATTTCTCTTTAATATTTGCACAAGATCATTTAATGGTTGTCTTGCATCAGATCTTATCTCCCATTTATCAAAATCATAATAAATATTATCCAGTCTGATTGCTTCGTCCTTTACAATCTTTCTCAATGGTATATCCGTAATCAAACTGCCTTTCTCATTTCCATCCGTCGTTACTTCATTGATTTCAGGAATGAAGGCATTTCCTAATCCTTCGAAGCACAAGATGCATCCATCTATATTCACATATGCCTCTATTCGCTTCGCGAAATATCCTTTCTTTCTAATAAGCATCGTATAATGATTGCCTCTTTCGAACGTGGTCATAAAGGAATTCTTTGGATCATCTTCTACCACTTTGACTTCTTTATTCGTCGTGTTATTGTAAATCTCTATCTTGAAATTCTTGATTTCTTTGCCCAATGATTTCTTTCCAGATTTAACAATTAAATCCTTGATCGTTGCTTGAAACTCATAGCCAGGAAGCCTCATTAATCTTATCCTAAGATCCATATTATCATTCTTGGTATCTACGATAATCTGTCCTTCTCGATAACCTGATCTAACGAACTGTAAAGTATAGATTCCATCTTTAGGAAGCAATATTTCGAATCCACCAGTAAAATCTGTTTCTACAAAATTAGAAAGCAATATGCTATCTCGATAAACCTCTATTAACGCTTCGTCTAATGGCCTAAAATTGTCTTTATCCACGACTTCTCCACTGACTGTATAATTCTGGCCAATAGACATTAATGATGTCATTAAGAAGGCCAACATAACAAATACTCTAGTTTTCATTTTTTTAAATTGAAGCACAAAGATCACTCGTTATAATGGCATGTTAACAGGTATAAACACCTATTTTAAAAATAGGTAATTCACCTACTTATTAGACTTAAAGAATCCCGAATTTTGCGGTCTTAAAAAAATAAAACAATGAGAATTTTAGTCTTTTTTATATTCATCTTTTCTCAGCAGCTTTCCGCTCAGAAAGATTTACAATTTATTAAACTCAAGAATGAAGACCGATCTGTAGACTTGTCTGTTATCAATCATTCAGATAAATTTTATACCGTATCAGTAAATGTGGAACTCACTGAAATGACCACCGATGCTGTTTTTCCACTTAAACTAAAAATTGAACCCAACACAAAGGTTTCAATCGCAAAATTAAAACCTACTTCCGAAAAAGCTACTCACTATTTAATCAATTACAAAATTGAGAAAATGGAAAACTCGACGCTTGTTTATGAACCTAACATTACCATTTATACTAAAAACAAACACAAGCGAAGTACTCAACTATTGATCTACCTCAATCAAAACGGCATCGCATACAATGAAATAAATACCTCCTATAATGGTGATACAGAACAGATGTATCTAGACATGCTTAAGCGAAGAGGCATTGATAAAAAAGATTCAAAATTACCGGTGATTATCTATCGAGGTGAAGCATTTTATGATATCAAAAATGTCAAGAAATTCTGTAAAACGCACTTTGAAAACGAAGGTCACTTTATCAAGAAGAAAGATCGGAGATACTAATTTAAGACCATTACTAAATACTACTTACCTAGACATAATTTTTTATTTACAACCTGGAATTTATTGATAAATATGAGAAATTTAATATTTACGATGGTAATCACCATCCGTTGCATGAATGCCATTTTCGCACAAAACCCAACACCGTTTTCATGTACAGGAAGTGATGGTTTCGGATATTACGTGAGTTCTGCAACAGAGAATAATGGAACTAACAATACAACTTATTCTAATTCAAGACTGAGCAAAATAGTAACTGCAACTGGGGCAAGAACCACGATTTGCGCTGACTTAGGCCGATCTGTTAATGGATTAGCTTTTAATCCGCATGATAACTTCCTATATGCAGTTTCTAGATATGATGGAACACTTTCTTCAGGCCAATCTGGCACCTTATACAGAATAGGTGCCAATTGTGAGCGAGCAGTAGTACCCGTAACTGGATCAATTATAAAGTTCAACACAAATAATAGAGCAGATATAGATGCAGCTGGAGGAAATATTGGCTCAGGTACCTTTGACTTAGATAATAACTACTATGTGAACACTTCTTACACCAATACCGCTTCCACTGGTTTCAGAAATAAATTGCAAAAAATCAGAATTAGTACAAGTGGCGCTCAAGTCTTGTCTACTGTGACATTGACCTGTCCAACCTGTGCGGGAGGTGAAGTTCAAATTACAGACATCATCTTCGACGAAGCATCTGGATTTCTATTTGGTAGCAATTTCATTGACAAAAAACTATACCGAATTAATCCAGCCACAGGAGCAATGACATCTGTAGGTAATACAGGTGTTATCAATGGTGGAACCATCTTAGGATTGTATAAAAATAGAGATGGATTGGTAAGAGGAATTGACTCTAATGGAGAAATATATTCTGTTAATCTAACCTCAGGAGCTTTCACTGATTTTGCCGGCCAAGCAACTTTAAATAGTAAAAATGCAGATGCCGCTTCTGGATGCTATGCACCTCCAGCCATTTCTGGACATTTGTTCTATGATACGAATAGATTAACAGACAATACAGTAAATGGTAACGGAACACCATTCGCAGGGACAACCAAGATGTATGCGAATCTAGTCCAAAATGGAATCGTTGTAAAATCTTCTGAAATACTAAGTGACGGAACTTATCAGTTTCTAGGACTATTTTCTGGCAATTATGAGGTCCAAGTTAGTAGTACTCGGGGTACCATTAGTTCTGCCGCTCCTGCCCAAAACTTACCTGGAGACTACGAATGGGTCGGCGATCATATCGGTACAAATGCTGGAAGTGACGGCAGTCCGAATGGCAAACTAACCGTCGCTATTTCAATGGGTGCAGATGTATCTGAAGTCAATTTCGGAATAGATCCCTCCCCTACTGTACCTGTAGAATTTGTATCATTTACAGCAAGTCATTCTGAAAACGGAGTGATCCTTAAATGGGTGACTGAAAATGAAATTGACAATGACCACTTTATCATCGAGAAATCAGCAAATGGACGAAATTATGTTGTTATAGGGAAAGTTTATGCTGGAGGCAAATATGAGTTTCTAGATCGACAAGCAATAGGCAAGGTTTTTTATAGGCTGAAGCAAGTAGACCTCAATGCTGAATTCATGTATAGTGATATCATCACAATCAATATAAATAGCGAAGCAAATATCTCTGTTTATCCAACCATCTTCAAAGATGAAATCAACATAAATGTTAATCATTCGAAGCTAGACAAGCTCTACTTTTCATTAACTGATATGACAGGAAGACAAGTATATTCAAGTGCGATAGAGGACCAAGTTATTCAATTAGAAAGTTTGCTTCCTGGAGTCTACTTCTATAGCATCTATTATGCGGGAGGAAAAGTATTGTTAAGTGATCGACTTATTAAATTATAATCTACGAGAATTACCTAGATTGAAAAATACGCTTTTTGCGCGATTTACAGATCTAGAAATTCCCAGATATTTGTATTGAAAATTAACGGAGATGATTAAAATCAAAAGGTATTTGAAAAAGGATGGAATCATACGCTTCGGAAGTGAAGAAGAATTGATTATCCTTTCGAAAAACAAAGGATTTAAAATAAAACAGCGAGTACGAAGGTTCTCGTCATAACAATAACACTTTAAAAAAAAAATCAAAATGGCACAAACAAAAACAGAAAAGAGAAATCAAGCTAAAAAGGTAGCTGAACAAAGCGCAGCAAAAAAGAAAGCAATAAGAGCTGGAAAAGGAAATATAGCTGCAACAGCGAATCCTAAAGCAAAAGGAAAATCTGCTGTTCCACAAACGAAGAAAAAGTAGTCTTTAAAATTTATCGGTCTGCCGGTTCACCTCGTAGTAAAGGTCAACCGGCTTTTTTATTTCTAACTAGCTCAACCCCTCTCCCGAAACCTGCTGAAATAGCTACTCCGTAATCCCAATCTTCATGGCATACTTCACTAACCCTGCTGTATTCTTTACATCTAATTTGTCCAGTAAATTTCTTCGGTGCGTATCGACTGTTCTAATACTGATGTATAATTTTTCTGCGATTTCAGGATTAGAATACTCCTCTGCGATCAGTTTCAGCACTTCTAATTCTCTTTTAGTCAATGGCACTTCTAATGATCTTCCCGTCGGCTTCGTACCCTGAGTAATATGCTTAATCAACACTGAAGAGACATGATTACTGTAGTAGGTATTACCATTGTTAACAGTATTAATAGCTCGAAGCATTTCTTCACTCCCTGAATCTTTTAAAATATATCCTTTCGCACCCGCTTCTAATATTTTCACAATATAATTATCTTCGAAATGCATGGACAGTGCTAGAATCCTGACTTCCGGATAAGTAATTAATATTTCTTTGGTCAATGTGATTCCACTTTCACTACCTAGACTAATATCCATTAAAATAACATCAGGTAGTGACTGAGCGAGCGAGGCAATCGTTTCTTTTGTGTTCGAAGTACTCCAAATCACCTCCATGTTTTCTACATCTTCTATAATCGATGTGACGCCATCTCTGAATATTTTATGATCATCAACAATACCTATTTTTATCATTTTTTTGTTTTTAGAGGGATGATGATTTGCGAAAGCAAGCCATTTCCAGGACTTGATTCCATCTCGAAAATTCCATGTAAGGTTTTCACTCTAGTTGCAATATTCTGCAATCCCATTCCGCTCTCTACTTCTTCTATGTTCATTCCTTTTCCATTATCCTCAATGGTCAACTGCAATTTATCGTCATATGTTCTGAGTTGAATGTGAATTTCTGTGCATTCGGAGTATTTAATAGCGTTGTTAATGACTTCTTGAACAATTCTGAAAATATTAAGCTCGATCACATGGTCTAAGATACCTTCTTCGATTTTCAGTTGATAAAAAATGGTGATATTCATCGAATTATGCTCATTGATCCTTTTCGCCATGTTTTCGATCGCTGTCACTAAGCCGAAATCTTTAAGGCTGCTAGGCATTAAGTCATGTGAAATCTGCCGAATGTCTCTGGAAGTATCTATGATCATTTGATTAATAGAGTCCAATTTGCTTTTCACTTTCTCATTCGTCGCTAATCCGTATAATGCATCTACTTGCAGTTTAATAGTGGACATCATAGGACCTACTCCATCGTGAATTTCTTTCGACATTCTGGTTCTCTCTCTTTCTTGTCCTAGAATCAGGTTCAATGTTGCGGTGTCTTGGGATTCCACATTCTCAGTGGTATCGATGATCGTAATAAGGAAGTTATCCTTCAATTTCTTCCCTCTAATATTGACATATCTACCACCGACATGAATTCTCTGAAGGTTAAATCCTTTTCGCTTATTATCTAGAAGTCGTTTGATGGATTTCCGTACTCGATCGGACTTAATAATCCCGAATAAGTCCAGGCCTGTAAGTTGGTCAATATCAGACTTTATATTCAATAATTTCCTGGCTTGTTTATTCGCATTAAGGATTTGACCATCTGTAGTAAATGTGATTACACCGAAAGGAATCCCCGCTATCAAATCTCTTAGCGCATCTGTGTCTTGAATCATATTGCAATTTACAAAAGGAATAACTTTTTATTCGAACAAATAATTGAACGAAGAACTTAGATAATAAAAACAATAATGGATATTCAAGCTTCAACTTCAATCATTGCAGATACAACGGCTAAAATTTCAGCAATTTCTGCGTTACCTATACCATTAGTTGATGTGGCAGGGATGACTTATTTTCAATATACAATGGTTCAGAGATTAGCTGATGAACATGGCGTAAAAGTAGATGACACAACGAATCTTATCATATCGTCTCTTTTATCTTCTTTAATTTCTAAACTGATTACTACAGGAGTAACAGCACTAGCGTCGAAGACAAAATTAGACAAGATGCTTCAAGACTCCCTGATTCGAGCAAGTATTTCGGGTTTTCTGACGACAATTACTGGAGAAGTGTATGATGCTCACTTTAGAAAAGGAGGAAACCTAGATAATATAACGCTGAATTCATTCGTGAGTTACTTCCAAGATCAGTTTTCATCGGACAGATGGAGTTTCAATCAATTAACTGAAGATTTCATGCAGACATTAGACAGTGAGTTCGCATAAACAAAAACCTAAAATCTAATAAAATTTTAATAGTTTATACACAGTATATATAGTAAATTTGTAATATATAAGTTTACTTTTACACTATGATATTTTTAGCCTCATTTGACCCATTAGTTGGTTTAATTTCTATACTTGCCATTCTCGCAATAGCGGTAAGTTATGTGTTAAAAAAGATTAAACAACCCTTCATCATCGGTTACATTTTGATGGGTATTATGTTAGGTCAGACTGAATTCATTCAAGATGCAGAAGCAATTCATCGATTAGGCGAGCTCGGAATTATATTGCTAATGTTTTTCATTGGTATGGAAATAAGTCTTCCTGATTTAGTTAAGAAATGGAAGATTGCCATTATCGGCACCAGTATGCAGATTGCGCTCAGTGTAGCAATGCTCTTAATACTTGGATTTTTCTTTGACTGGAATATAAAAAGATCCATCATACTCGGGTTTGTCATCGCACTCAGTAGTTCAGCTATTGTCATCAAACTCCTCTCCGATAAAGAATTAATAGATACCAAGTTAGGCCAGAACATCCTAAGTATTCTCTTAACACAGGACATCTTGATAGTACCCTTATTGATCTTAACCTCATTTATGGGAGGAGAACAGATATCTACATCTTCTGCTATATTGATGATAATAGGCGGTGCACTTATTGTTGCTATTTTGGTATATATATTTAAGAAACAGACCATCATACTTCCGTTTTCTAAAGGGCTGGAAGAAGATCATGAACTTCAGGTCTTCGTGGCTATTTTATCCTGTTTTGGATTTGCGCTACTTACTTCTTTATTCGGATTATCTGGTGCATTGGGAGCATTCATAGGAGGAATGGTAATGCACGCTGGAAAATCGACAGATTGGATTCATGATGTATTGCATTCGTTACGTGTTCTTTTCGTTGCCTTTTTCTTTATAGGAATCGGACTTCAGATCGATTTCACCTTCGTATGGGAGAATTTGAGAGAAATCTCCATCGTACTTATCATGGTATATCTTACTAACCATGCGATTAATTCATTTATTCTTAAATTATTTGGAAATACTTGGCGAGAAGCCATATTGGGTGGTTCTATTTTAGGGCAGATTGGAGAACTTAGTTTTCTAATTAGTCTATCAGCATTTAATTTAGGAATCCTTGCTCGTTACGGGTATAACTTTACGATCAGTCTTATTTCCTTGACCATGATTATCAGTCCATTTTGGGTAGGACTAACAGAGTTATTTCTAAAGAAATATAAGCTTCCAAGTTAAATTTCCACTTCGTGGTGAATCATTAACGGAATACCCATAGAGAATATAGTTTTCATTAGTTTCGTCCCTAGAAACACTTGAAAAGCATTTTGATTATAACCAACTAAGAATAACATATCAATGTGTTCTTTCTCAAGCATTTCTATATCAAAATCTAATTTACCTCCAGCAGTAATTCCCATTACAGTAGACATTCGTCGCCACAAATTAGAGGTGTGTTTCTTCTCTTCATAATGATGAACCGTGATTTTATCACTGTCGACTTTTAATAATTTCAAGTCAGCCTTTAATTTTTCAAGGTCATTATCCCGACGAGCGATTAACCAGAGGCTATTCAATCCATTAAACTGCACTTTAGGCGGAATAACGAGTAAGGGACACTGAGAAGCTATCGTTAGGTAAGCAATTTTACTATTTAAAAACTTGGTGAAGGTATTCTTGTAGATTTGAGTTTCAAAAGTTACAAAGTCATACTTTGCACTTAATGCTTGCACAGCCTCCACTTCAGATCCTTGGTAGGCTAGATATTTTACATTTACACTTCCAGCTTTGATGCTTTCTTGAAATGGTTCAAGGGCTTTTTTGAGCAACTTTAGAATTCCTTCTCCATATGACTTATTTGGGAAAGAGAAATGTCTATTGTAGTCAGCTTTTGGATAGCAATGAACTAAATTTATAGGAAGTGAAAATTCACTTGCAATTTTTATTACATAATTTAAATATCCATCATACTGCTTTCTTAAATCAAATACTATTAAAATTCCTTTCTTCATCTATTGGTGGTTATTAAGTAATAAACATGTCATTGATCTCCGCGCTAATTTTTCCTAATCCAGGCTGTAATTTCGGATACATAAGACCCTCCTTAATGGTAAATAAATTCTGAAAAGGATCATTCTCAAAATCTAAATGAGCATCCAGGTCAGCGAACTGGATGTTAGGTCGACTTAGTGCTAAGTGCAACCCTGAAGAAATGCCTAGTGCACATTCATCTAGACATCCGATCATCACCTCATTGTTTACTGCCTTAGAAACGCTATTGATATGCATTGCTTCTTCCAGTCCTCCTACCTTCTGAATTTTTATGTTAATCATATCTATTGCTGAATTCTTTGCTATTCTAAATGCATCCTTCAGGTGTTTCAAACTTTCATCTGCCATGATCGGCAACGTTCCATTATTACCCTCATCAAAATTAGGAAGTTCTGAACCTATTGCCATTGGCTGTTCCAATATTTCCACATTATAAGGATGTGCTTCTTTTATGAATCGCACCGTTTCATCCAAATCAAAGCCTTGATTTCCGTCAAATCTAATACGAATTACAGGACCAAATTGCTCCCTTATTTTTCTAATTCTTTCTATGTCATTATCAATATCTAATCCTCCTTTCACCTTTAAGATAAAAAATCCTTTACTGATAATTTCTGCAGCCTCTTCTAATGTTTCATCTGTAGGCAATATTCCTATAGTCACACTGGTAGGAATAGAATGTCTGTATCCGCCTAAAACTTGGTATAATGGCAAATTCGTTCTACGTGCTAGCAAATCGAATAAAGCCATATCTATCATCGCTAAAGTCGAATTGTGATTCGGCAATACTTTTCTAAAATGCTCTAAAATTTCTCCTCTACAGTAAGGATTCTTACCTTCTAAATATGGAATAACAACCGTTGTTATGGCTTTTTCAACCATCGCTGGATCTTCATGAGTGACGGCTAAATCAGGAGCCGCACAACCATATCCACACATTCCACTTCTTGTGGATATTTTCAATATAAAATTAGTAGCTTCCGAAATCGTTTCGTAGGCAATAGTATAAGGTTTTCTCAAACACAAATCCAATTTCACAAACTTAATCTTATCGATTAACATAGTTTTTAATTATAAGGTCCACTAATTCGTTAGGTCCATGAGCAAGCACATCAAATGCTGGCAAATTTACTTCTTCTGTGATACGCTCGCAAGCATCACTGATTTCATTAGGTTTTAGTCCCTCGTGATTCACCGTTATAGCGATGACCTTCTTTCCCGAAATGACTTGAATCGCATGAATTTGTTCTGTCAATGAATGTAACTTGTAACCTGGAAAACCATCATACTCTAGTCTAGTAGGAGCATGTTGTAATACCACATAATCAGGTCTTCCTGCCGCCAGAATCTCAAATCCACCAGGATATGCTGGGTTCATTAAACTCCCCTGCCCTTCTATAACAATCACATCTGGCTTCTTTTCTTTATATGCACTGACAACTGCATGTTCTATTTCGCCAGAAACAAAGTCATTTATACAACTGTCCATTATCATAGAAAACTGCGCTCCCTGCATCCAAGCTGTCTGGCCTGTCCCTACCATCTCAGCCTTCTTCCCTTTATTTCTTAGTCCATGTACGATCATCCATGCAGTGGTTCTTTTTCCAATTGCGGAATCCGTCCCAAGAACAGCTAATTTTAAGCAGTCTACTTTTTCTATTTCGCCAGTAAAAAAATGCAATTGATCTCTATTTGGTGTTTTTCTGACATCTCTAATTTGAACATCATTTTCATCAGCAAGCTTTTGGATTTCTGCATTATTACTGATAAAATCATGCAAGCCACTGTCTATATTCAGACCAGCTAAGACCGCCTTCTTGATCACACTTAGTGCTTCAGATGGCAACCTTCCTCCATCTGGAGCAAGACCAATAACAAAATATTTGGGTGCATGATCACTTAAGGCTTCTAATGCAGATTCTAAATTTTTAAAAATAGGAATTCCATTTCTTTTTCCATCCAGTACTTCTCCTGCATCTCCACCAGCATATTTCTGATCTATAATTCCTAGTACATCATATCGATCTGTAAATCGAACTAATCCATGCGCCGTTTTACCTTCTGGTAAGGTAAATGCACCGTCACAATAAACAATAGCGTTCCCGCTGATCTTAGTGGTCATTAAATTTAGTTTTATATTTTATTTTGATTAAAAAAAGTTTGCATTTAAAATCCAAATAACGCAAACAAATAATCAACATTTTTCAACTTATAAAATGCTGAGATTATTGATAAATTACATGAAAATCATGCAAACAAACTTTCCTTAACTACTTCATTATAAATAAATAAAAATCATAACAAAATATACTATCAAATAATCTCAAAAAAATAGAAAAATTTATAGAATTATATTTGAAAGTTATTTGTTAACAAACAAGTTGGTCTTTATTAACTAAACATTTACATAAAACGCTAAAATCAGCCTTTAAATAAACTATAAAATTAAGTGCAAAATGCAAATTTTAGAGTTAGGAATGTCATTGAAAAGCATAATTATATTATATAAATTTCATTAAGTTTCTGAGGCTGTCATTTTGGCCATTATTAAATTGCCATCCTTCGATACCGCTGGATGTTCTAACCACTACAAATCCACTATTCAAAAAATGAATCTAAGAGACAATGTTAAGTCTGCGCAGAATAAAGTTGCTAAAGAAGCTAATGCTTTAAGTGAGCAAATGTTAGCATTACCCGTAGGAGAAATTTCAAGGTTGGCCCTCTTCGAAGATATTATCAATTTAGAAATTGGTGATACTTCATTAATGCGTGCTAAATCCTTGGAGCGACAATTCGATATTCGACAACTGTATATAAAATACGAAGGTAATAACCCCACAGGAACCCAAAAAGATCGGATTGCTTTCGCACAGGTTTATGATGCGCTGCGTCGAGGTTACGATCGGATTGTACTAGCTACCTGCGGAAATTATGGCGTTGCCGTCTCTCTCGCAGCAAATCTAGCTCACCTGCAGTGTATGGTTTATATTCCTGCTGGCTATCACACCGATCGAATTGCAGAGATGGAATCCTTAGGCGCTGAAATTATAAGAGCAGAAGGGACGTATGAAGATGTCGTTCGTACTAGTTCTGAAGCAGCTTTAAAAAATGACTGGTATGACGCGAATCCTGGCGGTGAAAACACACCTATCCAGATTAATGCATATGCACAGATCGCATTTGAAATTTATGATGATCTGAGAGATGCGCCTAAATTTTGTGCAGTTCCAGTTTCGAATGGGACTTTATTCGCAGGAATTTACCGCGGATTTGTGAGTTTATATAAAAGAGGAAAAACCTCCAGAATTCCGCGCATGATTGCTGCTTCTTCTACTCACAAAAATCCAATTATTCACTCCTTTAGCAAGGGTTTTAAAACATGCGTAGACCTAGATCCTGCTAAAATAAAAGAAACCTCGATTAATGAGCCGCTGATCAACTGGCATAGTTTCGATGGTGAAGAAGCCTTACAAGCCCTTTATGAGTCCAATGGTCTAGCTTATCATATTTCAGACAAAGCGATGAAAGAAATGAGCGCTTTATTACTTAAAGTAGAAGGTTCTAAAATTCTGCCAGCGTCTACTGCAGGACTCATTGGATTGTTAAAAGCTAACGAAGAATTTGAACTAGAACCTGATAGATTTGTTGCAGTGTTAACAGCTCGTGATTAATTAAGAAATAATTTTCGGTAAAAAAGGATGTAGACTTAGCGAAGTGGAATCTAAATTTTAGATTTTCTAGCTGAAATTGAACGCTTAAAACCTAGATACTTATTGTGCGCTGCATTATATATTTTTAAAAAAAATGTCAATTTTAAAAACTTTTCATCCTACTTATCAATTCTACTTCCATGAAAAAACTGCTTCTCACTCTTAGTCTATCTTGCTTTTGGTTACTAAGCTTTGCTCAACTTAAAGTTGAAATTTATGGCGTCATCTCTGATAGCCAAACTGGCGAAACTTTAATCGGAGCCAATATCGTCGTAGAAAATACTGGCGGAGGTACGACTACTGATTTAGATGGGAAATTCCAACTCTCTCTAGAACCAGGAACTTATAATATTACTGCCAGTTATCTAGGATATGAAAGCTACACTAGATCTAATTTCCTTGTTCAGTCACAAGGTAACTCAGACCTAAATATTGAGTTGAATGCAGCAGGAACTTTACTGGACAATGTTGAAATTACGGCTAGTCCCTTTGCTCGTTCTTTAGAATCACCACTTTCCTTACAGAAATTATCTCCTGAAGAATTAAAGACCTATCCCGGTGGTAATAATGACATTGCGAAAGTGGTTCAAAGTCTTCCGGGAATCAGTGGTTCTATCGGTGGATTCAGAAATGATATCATCATCAGAGGTGGTGCGCCGAATGAAAATGTTTATTATCTAGACGGAATAGAAATCCCGAATATTAATCACTTCAGCACGCAAGGAAGTGCGGGTGGACCTGCAGGTTTGCTGAATGTTTCTTTTATCGAAGGTGTAGAATTATCTGCTTCTTCTTTCGGAGCCAAGTATGATAATCCGCTTTCAGGTGTTCTTCAGTTCGATCAGAGATCGGGTAATAAACGGAAGTTCCAGACTAATTTCAGAGTTAGCGCAAGTGAAGCAGCAGCAACAATAGAAGGTCCACTGTTCAAAGGCGATAAAGAAGAGTCCAATACAACATTTTTATTTTCACTGAGACGATCTTACCTTCAGTTGCTTTTCCAATTAATCGGTCTTCCGATTCGACCGTCTTACTGGGATTACCAATATAAATTTGACCATAAAATAGATGAATACAATTCGCTCATTTTTACTGGAATAGGTGCTATCGATGATTTTACGTTAAAAGCCCCAGATGATTTTACTCCCGAACAACAAGCAACTTTAGAACAAGTGCCTTTAATCGAGCAATATTCTGTAAGTACTGGATTAATTTGGAAACGCAGAAGACAAGATGGAAAAGGAATCTATAATACGGCGTTCAGTTTTAATCGATTAAGAAACCAATTTTCAGGCTACGAGGACAACGAAAACCAAGTGGGACTAAATTACCAAACGTTCAGTCGGGAAACGGAATTTAAATTAAGACCTACCTACACGCATTTTATAAATAACTGGTCGATCTCAACTGGTTTTAATGTTATTTCTTCTAAGTACACTAATAAAACCCAAAACTTCCTGCAGGACATTAATTATGAAGCGGGAATTAATTTCGTAAAATATGGATTATTCGTGCAAGCTGCCAAGGCTAACATTTGGGATCGATTAGATTTTACGGTTGGGATTAGAAGTGATGCGAATACATTCACCGAAGAATCAAACCAATTGCTAAAAACGCTTTCTCCAAGAGCTGGAGTTTCTGTCCGATTAGATAAAAATGATTCCTGGAGATGGAATGCTACTGTCGGTTCTTATTATAAAATTGCGCCGTATACGATACTAGGATTCCAAGATAATAGTGGCAACTTATTAAATAAAGATGCGAAGTACATTAACAGTATACACTTCGTAACTGGTCTTGCTCACTATCCATATCCATCACTAAAATTCAGTGTGGAAGGGTTCTATAAATTGTATAATAACTATCCGATCTCTATCAAAGACGGAGTATCTCTTGCTAATCAAGGTGGTGATTTCTCTATTCTCGGAGATGAGGATATCATATCATCAGGAAAGGGACGAACATATGGAGGCGAGTTTTTGGTGCAGCAAAAATTATTCAAAGGAATATATGCGATTCTAGCCTACACCTATTTTCACAGCGAGTTTGCGGATATCACCGGTGAATTTAAGCCAAGCGCATGGGATAGCAGACACCTACTATCATTTACAGGTGGATGGAAATTCGGAAACAACTACGAACTTAGTGTTAGAAGTCGACTAGTAGGTCAGACACCTTATGCACCTGTAGATTTAGAAAGAACACTTGATGAATATCCACTGACGATTCTAGATTATGATCAACTCGGAGCTAATAATCTGGAACCCTTCTATCAGACCGATATCCGATTTGATAAAAAATGGAATGCTAAGATGTTCGCGCTTAACTTATATTTCGAAGTCCAAAATGTGTTCGGACAAGCCGTCCCTACTCCACCATCCTATGGATTAGACAGAAATGAAATTGGCGAAATTATTCTACCGAGTTCTTTGATTTTACTTCCTGAATCACAAGGGATCGTCTTACCAAGTATCGGTATTGTATTGGATTTCTAGAAATCCTTCTTTCCCGTGCGGAGATGACTGCTGGCAAATTTAGTCTACAATATTCTTTTTAATCATTTTTTGGACAAAGACGTTGTTCGGAATGGTAATCTGTTCTCCTTCTTTGGTTTTCAGAATAACGAAAAAGAGGCTGATATCACTGACTCTTCCTTCTACTTGAAAATCTTTGTCTATGATGGAAATGGTGTTATCCAACTTAACCGGATGATTAAAAAATATAATAATTCCAGAAGTAATGTTCGACAGTATGGACCATTGGGCGACTAAGGCAATTCCCAATACCGTCAATACAGAACCAATAAAAATCGCTAACTCTGAGTGATCAACACCCCAAATAATTAAGATGAGTATAAGGATGATTAGTATGGCAATTAGGTGGAAGGCTTTTTTGATAATCTTACCTCTGGTCTTTTGCATCAAATGCATTTCTACTCTTCGGTCTATTGCTTTACTAGACAGGATACGCAACAGGAAATAAACCGCAACTGCAACAATTGTTTCAATTATTTTAACATCCATTGATTTTCCTATTTTACACCATAATAGACATGCATAAAATACAATCTAAATTTGGCCCACTAGTTTGAAAAAATGATATTTCTAATAAAGCATTTCATTCTTTAAAATAACGAAATCAAATTGACATTCTACACACGGCTTGGAATAATAATTTTTCTTGATCATAGACTCATATTAGCTAGTCTTCAGTAATTCCATAAACCATATTTCACTTTCTCTCCTATCAAACCACAAAGAATTTCTTAAACACATTGTTCTTACTCTTCGACCAGATCAAGGGCGCTTTTCCTTCTAAAAGTCTAGCATTGACCTCCTTCAAAATTTCCAGATGGCACTGATAAGGAACTTGATTACTCGGTTCGATTACCCATTCTGATTTCGTGGGTATATAATATTCAGCATCTGCAAATTCAGGGTCATTAAATTCAGCAAACCGCAACCAAAAACCCACCACACAATCGTGGTTAAGTCCTCCGATCTTGATTTCTGAATTAAGGTAAGGCATAAATAATTGACCCTTAAAACAGCATTGATGCACTAAGTCTAGGTGATCGATATTTCTTTCAAGTAACGCTTGTGCACCGGCTTCGGTGTGCAATAATGGAAATTGTATTTTTTTAATCTTTTCCAATTTCGTAACGAACTTATCTCGCCGATTAGGACCAATTAATCGATGTAAAGGTTCAGCAACTGCGGGATCGACAATGTAGAACTTATAGGTCAATTCTACGTGAATTAATTGGTTACGTTTTCTATCTTTTAAAATGAAATCAATTTCTCCAACAGTCCTTATTTCATCACAGATGGGAAGATTGTGCAGCATCACATCGAAGTTTGGAGAATGCGTCACTAATTGCATAAATACATATTCTATCTGATGCCCTAGGCGTATATTTCTCGGAATGACAGCTGGCTGGAAAGATTCCATATCCAAATCGGGAAAATCAAATTGCTCAATGTCGAATAGATTATCTTCCCATAGTGGCGGCGTATTTAAAAATCCAATACATTGTTCTTTTATCATCAATCACTAAGGTAAAAGAATGAAAGCGCTTTTTCCAATCTAATTGACGGCAAAGGGGATAACAAAGTTTCCATGGCAGCCTATCAAAGAAATTAACTACATATTACATGCAGGAATTCATTTGTTAATGCGATGCAAACTACATGTTAACAATTGATAATGATTGCAATTAACTGAACTATCGAAATATCTTTAATTCATATTCTAGAATTACCATATTAAATATCTCGGCTCTATTAGCATTATAGTCTAATGAATATATGACTATGCTAACTGTAGATCCACCTCATTTCAGGCATAGTCTAATACACTTTTCCGCAACGGAAGGTAGTACTTCTATGGCTATTTCCTAACCAATAAAACGTAATCAATGAAAAATACACTGATTCTACTAGCACTGCTATTTTGTGTAAATACCGCAAATACTCAATCTTCCACGCTAGAAATAATACCAGAAATTAGACTGCCAAAGGACAGCATCAAAAGTGAACAATTAATCACTTCACTGAATCAATTTTTAATCGCAGCCCAAGCCAATGCGCGTGAAAATGATTGGGTATATCCACCAGAATATTTACAGACCTCCCTATTATTAGACGAAATAGTTGGCATTCAAAATGATGATGATAGCAAGAATACGAATACCTACCAACCTGTGCTTATCGACTTAAGCTCACTCTCTGAAAATCAATATTTTATTCAGATTTCCTATGTCAGTAAGGCGGATCAGAAATTGAAAGCCATTATAGAATTGATCGCACACAAAGCCGATAAATCATTCTTGTTTTCCTCTCCATTGAATCGAAATACTAAAGACTGGAACACCATCTCAATTGATAATTACACCTTCCATTATCAAGGAACAATCAATGTTGAGAAATCAAAGGAATACATTAAGCAATCTAAATTCCATGATGCGAATCTCGAGATCAAATCCAAAGAGGTAACCTTCTACTTACTAGATGATGGTCTAAGGACGCAGCCGTATTTGGGACTACCATTTAGATTAGGATACAATGGCATAGCTGGGAGGATGAGTTGGAGCGTAATCAACGAAAATCAAGATATCTATCTTGTCCATAAATCATACTTGTCCGAATTTGATCCACATGATTTATGGCATGCACGCTTAAGACAAGTAACGCCAAGAAATAAAGTTAATCACGCCGTGGACGAAGGAATTGCAACATTGTACGGAGGTAGTTGGGGTTTTAACTGGAAGGAAATGTTTATTGCATTTCAAGATCAATTAAAATTTAATGAATCCACAGACTGGCTGAAATTGAAAGCAGAAAAAGCGGCATTTATCACAGATGGTCATCGAAATCCTAGTGATTTTATGATCAATGCACTATTTGTTAAAAAAATTGAGACAGAAAAAGGTTTTTCGGCAGTAATGGACTTGCTATTTGCTAAAGAAGAAGAGGCATATTTAAAGAAACTAGATGAGTTAACTGGAATTAATATGGGCAATTATAATCAAGAGGTTTGGAAATTGGTCAAGCAAGAATTAGAAGTATTGAAAATAGGCGAACACATCAATTAAAAGAATAAGCGAACAATGGGTGAATTTCATCGTAAACCGAAAATCAAATATTGAGCTAAAAGAAGCAAATATATAACCTATGTGCAGAGGAAATGGCAATAACATTACCACTAATTAAGAGAAGTGACCATTAGTTCTTTTCAAGAAAAGAAATAAAGTCATATGGACTTGGGAGATATTTCATAGAAGAGTAATCTGGAATAGACTCCACCACAGTCTTGCTTCCTGAAATTAAGATGCTAATGTTGCCATTCCTTTGTGCAAATTCAGTCAATTTAGCTTGTTCCGCTGGATTAAGAATCGTAAAAGTGGTGAAAAGTGTTTCCGCCTTAGTTTGAATTAATATAGGTTCAAGATCTGCTGCAGGCACTCTAATACCCAGATAAATAACCTTCCACCCTGCTTGTTTTGCTAAATAATATGCCAATAGTAACGCCAGTTCATGATCGTCGCCCTCTAACAAAAACATAACGATGGTTTGAGCATTATCTTTTGGAGAAGCTAAGATATCTGTGAGTGCGATCAGTTTTTGACGAATGAGATTACTGATAAAATGCTCATGAGCCGGATTTGCTTTATTATATACCCACATGCCACCAAGCAAATTCAAAAAAGGATAAAAAACCTTTGTAAACCCTTCTAATACACCTATTGATTCTACGGTCTGGTCGAAAATTCTATTAAATAATGCCTCATCAAAATTAAGCATTGCTAAAACCAGGGCCTGTATTTTATCTGATTCGATTTCTGTTGATTGATTGAAGACCGCTTCTACCTCCCAATTTATTTCGTCTAATTCTAAGTTGGCAATTGTTGAAATTCTAAATCCATTTTGCAAAAGAATAGAAGTTTTCAATAAAATTTTTAATTGTTCTTCGGTGTAATATCTAAACTTAGATTCCTTTCTTTTTGCTTTAATGAAATCATATCTCCTTTCCCAAACCCTCAGCGTATGAGCCTGAATTCCAGTCAATTGAGTTACTTGAGACATTGTGTATTTCATAAAAGCATCTCTTAGTTTATTAATATTTACTTATTAAAATCAGGTGTTAAGGTAGTGTTTTATAAAGATAAATATAAAATATTTATTTTTTTGTTCAATTTCCAATGAACAAATATTGAACAAGAAGCGTTAACTAGAAAATCATTTTGTTCAACTTTTAAACATAAAACTTTAGACATGAAAATATTCTTAAATTCATTAATGGCTGTTGGTCTTTTCTTTCTTACAATGACAAGTTCAAGCTGTAACAGCGAAGAAGATCCGATAACGCCAGTAGGACCAACCCAAAATATAGTTGAGATTGCTCAAGCTAGTGGGTTTAATTCTCTTGCTGCTGCACTCGTAAAAACAGATTTAATTGGAACACTTTCAGGAACAACGGAATACACTGTATTTGCACCTACTGACGAGGCATTTGCAACTCTCCTTGCTGAAATAGGACAAACAAGTATAGATGATGTACCGAATAGTGTATTAGAAAAAATATTATTATACCACGTAGTACCTGGGAGTGTATTAAGTAAAGATATATCTTCAGGCAGTGTCGAAACAGCGGCTGGAGAACCAATCGCGCTAAGTACAGCATCAGGGATTACCGTTAATGGTGTTGCAGTAATTTCACCTTTCGATGTGGAAGCAACAAATGGAGTAATTCATACAATCGGTTCAGTACTTGTACCGAATGATATTGCACAATTTGTTAACACAGTATTAGAACCAGCATATTTCAATACAAATTTCACAACACTAATAGAAGCAGCTGTAAAAGCTGGTGTAGTAGAAACGTTATTAACGACACCGAATTTGACCATTTTCGCACCTAATAATGAGGCATTCGCAACTTCTGGAATCGTTCCAGCTGATTTAGATGCTGCTACTTTAGCTAGTGTGTTAACTTACCACGTTGTTCCAGCAAAAGTATTAAGTGGAGAAATACCAAGAGAAGCAGGAACAGTAAATGGCGGTATGATCTATTTTTCATTGGTAGATAGCGGAAACTTCATCAATGGTGATTATGAAATCACAGCTGTTGATATAGAGAGTGGAAGTGGTGTAGTCCATGTTATAGATGGTGTATTATTACCAGCTTCAGGAAACGTTGTAGAGAAAGCAATCGCATTGTCTGCAGATGGTGAATTCACTTCTTTAATTGCTGCACTTCAGAGAACTGCAGATGAAGGAACAGCAGAGCAAAACTTATTAAATGTTTTATCAAGTGATGGACCATTTACCGTATTTGCTCCGACAAATGCAGCATTCCAAGCACTATTAGATAGCAATGATTCTTGGGCAACGTTATCTGACATTCCATTAGGAACATTGGTTACGGTATTAACTTACCATGTCGTTCCAGCAAGAGCATTCGACAAAGATATTGCAGGTGCAGTAAATGCACAGAATGAATTACCTACAGCGGCGGGCGTTCCAATCATTCTAGATTTGGAAAACTTGACCATCAATGGAAATTCTAAAATCATAGTTGTAAATCAAAGTGCAACAAACGGTGTAATACACGCTATTGATACTGTATTACTCCCACAATAAGCTAGTAAGTTTCGTATTATAAAGTTGTTAATTAGCAGCCCCTCGTAATGAAGGGTTGCTATTTTTTTTAGGTCAATGTTTTAATCACTTAAATAATGTATTCGCTCTACTCGATTACTGCCTGATTATTTCTGCTTTGAAAGTATCCAATTTACTAGTCCATTTTCATCAATGATTGACCAACTATGTGGATGCCGATCACCATTGGATCGATAACCTCTGTTTTCAGTTTTAATATAAGTAACGTTCTCATCACCATACATTTCAGTCAAATCATCGGTAAATTGCTCTATATAATAAGCATTCATATCTTCATATTCTGCCTGACGATTTTTCTTCCACCAAGCGGTGTCTGGCTCTGAATATAATCTAATTTCTAAATCATTCAATGCTGAGAGGTTATTAATCGCGTTAATACAAGATAGATAGGGAGACTTCATCTTATATTTAACCAAAGCAGTATCTCCTCTGCCAATATCTGTCTCTAGCATTTCCACTATCCACTTGGCCTCACCCACAGCAATCTCAGAAAAGTTTTTCTTAATCGTCTTTTGGGCATTTTCATATAAAGCCAACAAGTCTATGGGAGAGTCGGCAATAAAAACACCTTGTGGTTGAATGGGCGACTTGGATGATTTCAAATAATCCGCTAGAAGTAGTGAGACATTGCCGCCGCTCGAAAAACCTCCGATATAAGTATTGCTAGCGTTGATACTGTTTTTATTAATCGCATTCATTATTATATTTTCCAGCTCTTTTTTCTCCTGTGAGGATAGCCATAGATGTTGATTAAAGTTCATTAGTAAAACCGCAATATGATTAGATATGGCTAGGTCAATGATATTGAATTCTGTTCTTGTATTTTCTGCATTGCAAGGGAAACATGGAAAAAGTATCAGTAAGCCTTCTTGTGTATTAGGGAGGAATAGTTCATAATGATCCGAAACAATTTCTCGCGGTTCCTCAGGCGAATTTTTTATTGCTAGATCAACATTTTTATTATTTGTGCAAGACACAAATGTTAAGAAAAGGACGACAACTGATAAGCGATTCCTTGTTTTCATTTAGAATAGTTCAATGGTTATAAGTAATTAATTTCCTGCTGGATAACGCCATTGTACTCATGGCATCTATTATGGGCCTTCATTGATCAACAAGCGTCCTTTCAATTTCAACTCAGAAAATTCAACCAAAAAACACCACTTAAATATATCCAAAATCCAGTAAAAAAAATGTGGACTGCAGTTTCGAACGCCTTCCCTCGCCATAATTTCGGCGAGTAGACGAAAAATTGAAAATAAAGCCTAATGACCCAAAATATACCAAGGCCGAGAGAAATGGATTTACCCAATTTTGTTTCCACGAGTTCATTGGCAGAAGTAAAACACAGTAGGCCCATCAGAAAGACCGTAAGTGCGATAAAAAAAGTATGCACCATCATCATTTGCCGATTCATTAAGCTTAATGATTGGAGATTTTCTTTCCAGTTAAAGTATCTCGGAAACACAACATGAACCCAAGCCAATATCATTAGTAAAACTCCTATAATCTGAAAGTGTATCTGCATCTAAAGGGTTAAGGTGAACAGCTAAATATAGACATAAACGGCGTAAATTTACTTTCCGCGAATGAAGAAAAACCAGCTTCTTGGAAAGCTTTTTCCCAAGCTTTTCTTGAGAAAAAATGGGTAAATCCAATGGAAAACGCAAAAAAGTTAGGCACATCTCGCAAGTGCTCTACCGTAATAACCTTTCCGCCTAGCTTACATATTCTATGACATTCCTTTAAGAACAACACTTTTTCTTCGTGAGATCGAATCTCATGAGCTGCCGAAAGAAGAAAGATCATATCGATCGACTGATCATTTAGAGGAATTTCATCTGACTTTATTTGAAGTGTATTTGGATAGACCAAGCTAACTTTTCTAGCCCTGACAATGGCTGGTTCTGTATGCTGATTGGAATCATAAAAATCATAGACCTGTAATCCTGCTTCTGGAAATTTTTCTTTCAAGATAAAGCTGGTCTCATCAAAACCAGCATTGATATTTACAATGTTTTTTGGTTTCAATTCCATTAAATTCAGTTTCTTTAACCAATCAAAATCATAATATCCAGAAAAGTCATAAACATACGCGGAGACCAATAAAGGCATGAGAAGTCCATATAAAAAAGCGCTTACAATAATGATAAACCAAGACATCGGCGATTCAAAGAGTAATAGACCAATGATGATCACTACCAGAACCAATAAACCGATCACATAAAAGTGTCTATTAAAACTCAATATATTCAGAACGCCTTGAAATTTTCGCCGCTTTATGACCATTTCTCGATTCTTCCTTTTTTCCAATAATATGGAATATTACTTACAACAAATGCATTCGAAAGTTTAATATTATCAAACTTCATCATCTTCATAAAGCCAACTTCTGCTTTATCAACCTGAATAGGATTCGGAATCCAATTCTGTCGTACGCCTTCTATAAACAATACTTCTTTCTTTTCCTTATTATAGGTAAATGTAAAAGGTAGTGGCCCAGCAAATCTGCGAGCTTCCTTCCAATCATTAAAAACTGAATCTTCAGGCAGATTGACGTCTTGCATTTCTGAATTGACCGTTACGTCCAAGTCTGATTTAACTGAATGTATATTAAGGCTGTGCTGATCCTTATTGTAAGCGATATCCGTCGTAGTGTACTTGTAATGTGTAAAGATATTTCCGAAAAAAGACATTTTTCTCTTATTGGTTTCCGACTTTAAAATATACAATCCACGCAAATTCCGTCCTCTCTTATCCGTGTATCGGACAAATACTCGATAGCCAATCAAAAAGAAATCATTACCTAAGAAAGCCGGAAAACCTTTCGGTCGCAGTTTCTTTGTATTTACCATTGCGAGCGCAACGAAAGCCCATTGATCATTGAAAGTATCTAATGTCAGACATTCAGGGATCAGTTCTTGTAATTCTTCCTTAGCGATGGCATAAGTAAGCACAATCGAGTTCTCGAAATAAGTTTCTACCGCAAAAGGATGGTTTTTAAGATTGAACAAGTTTTGATTTTAATGTGTATTCGTTATAATATATCAGCCCTGAAAAAAGTATTGCGAATAGGATATTAGCATAACCGAATAGCAATAAGTCTCTAGCTAATATAAACTCAATTATATTCATTAAGATAATAATACTAATCTGGGTTATGGTATTTAATTTAGAATAATAACCGCTGAGAATCCAGACCACCATTAAGATTTCTAAACTACCAATTATTAAAGTTATGATCGGAGCATATTCACTTCCTAGAATTCTGGCTACAATTTCTTGATGTCTAGGCACCAAGTTGAGGACTTTACAAAACAGCCCATTAACTAGCCAGACAGCAGCAATGAAAAAAGATAGAATTTTATGGATGGATTTCAAATTCAAAGGAGATCATTTATGAAAAACAGAGATGATATAATTTTCGGGAGTGGAGGATACAGGAATCGAACCTGCGACCTTTTGACTGCCAGTCAAACGCTCTAGCCAACTGAGCTAATCCCCCATTTAATTTAATTTTTAATAAGCTACTTTCCGCTTACTATGTAAATGTAAAATAAATTACCAAATTCCAGCAAATTATTTCTCGAACCGAAAATCCTCTTTCTTTACACGCTTTTCCAATTTCGAACCGCGACAACATTGACCTAAATAAAAGAGACTACCTCTTTCAAGATAGCCTCTATAATGTTATGATGATATTAGATTCTAATAACCTGAATTCTGAACCATATTCGGATTAACATTCATCTCATCTAATGGAATCGGATTTATCACTAAATCGTTATCCCACGAAACAGTTAAATCGTCAAATGTTCTGAATTTTGTCCATGTGCTTTTCGTCCTTGTTAAATCATAAATTCGATCACCCTCGAAAGCTAATTCCTTTCTTCTTTCTGTTAAGATCTCTGCGATTAAGTCATCACCTGTTGCGGTGGTCTCTGCGTAATTAGGGTCTACACGACTTGCAACTGCCGTTAGGTCAGCAATTGCTCCCGCTTCGTCTCCCATTCTTGCTTTCGCCTCAGCTCTGACAAGATACACATCCGCTAATCGAATAATCTTTAGATAGTCTTGGCCTGTTTCTCCTCTAGGATACTTCCCTTCTGCAAAAACAGCATTTACCTCACCGTCAGCTCGATCTCCACGAGACATAACGTCTCTTCGCGCATCTGTTTCGCTATAAATTCCGTACAAATCATCCGTCGCCAAAATATCACCATATCCATTCTGATCGTAGATTCCTCCTACTGAATTAACACCCAAATTATCCGTAGGCAAATTCACAAGTGTAAATAAATCTTCTGATCCAGCATTAGCGCCCCATGATGACAACCATTCATCACCTGATCCATACAAGCTATATCCAGCTTCACCTATAGCCGTATTTGCTACGGTGACAGCATTCGACCAATCTTCTTGGTAAAGGTAGACTTTCGCTAATAATCCATGAGCTGCAGCTTTAGAAAATCTGCCTGTTTCGGTTGTAGAAATTTTACTTGTCGCCATCGTCAGATCACTTATGATCTGGTTATAAACTTCCGCAACAGTAGCTCGTGAAGGCGAGACCAATGTACCTGTTGTGCCTTCATTAGTTATAGGCACTCCCAAACTTGCTCCTCCATCAGCAGAATAAGGCTTTGCAAATAATCTCACCAAATTCCAGTACGATAATGCTCTTAAGCCGTGAGCCTGACCTAGCAAGTCTTGTCCATCTTCCTCTTCAGAGCTTAACAATTCTACATCTGCAAACTTGTTAATGATATTTGATGCATTGACAATATTTTGGTACATTTCTAACCATTCATTTCGCGGTCTTCCACTCTGATCTGTCAACGCATAATCATCAAAAACCAAAAACCTTCCAGCATTTTTACTAGAAATATAAGTGTTGTCACTTCGCAAATCACCTATCACATTAAAGTCCCATCCATAAGCATTTTCTGATTGAAAATTACTGTATACCCCTAATGTCGCTGCATTTAATGTTTTAAAATCTACAATCGAAACATCTAACCCAAATGATTGCTGCGGTTCTAATTCTAAAAAGCTTTTTCCACATGAGGATACCACGAGAAAAGCCATAATCAGCATACTATATTTATATAATTTCATTTTTTCTTAATTTTCTTCGATGATTAAAAAGATACATTTAAACCAAAAGTGAATGTAGTAGGAATAGGAATTTCCTGATCTATCGATCCTCCTGCATCTGTACGAGGATCTCTTTCTAATCTTTCATCTTTAGTCCATATCCACATATTACTTCCTCTAACAAACAACTGTGTATCATCGATACTTGCTCTTTGAGTTAAAGCTTTAGGAAGTGAATAGGATAAAGAGATATCTCTTAACGAAATGTAAGTCCCATCGTACAAGAATCTAGTAGATCTGTTTCGAGAACCTGTATTTCTTCCAAAAATAAACTGCGGTGTATCAGTTACATCACCTGGATTCTGCCACCTTCTTTCATAAATAGAACGAGCTAAATTTCCCGTTGTACTTAACGATCTAGAGCCATCTGTATGGGTAAAACTGTGCCATGAGTGAAGAATTTTACCTCCATAATTATAAACAAATTGAGCACTTAGATTTATCCCTTTATAGCTGAACACGTTAGTCAAACCGCCATAAAAGTCAGGATCTGAAGTCCCTTGCTGATAAGGCTCTGCTGCATTATATGAGGTTGTCGTTTCTGACTCTGTTTCATCAGTATACCACATGGCCTCACCCGTTTCGGTGTCCACTCCAGCATAACCTTGGAAGTACCACGTACTCCATGGTTTTCCTACTTCTCTATATCTAGATCCGTCTGCAAAATCTCCTTCAGGAAGGGATATGACTTTGTTTTTGTTAAATGTGATGTTAAAACTGGTACTCCAGTTAAAACCATTGTTATTATTCTCAATGTTCTGCGTTTCTAGTTCAATTTCGACCCCTTGATTCTGAAGGGAACCGATATTACTTGTTACAGAAGAAACACCATTGGTGAGCGAAACTGGAAGATCAAAAATCAAACTTGAAGTTCTTCTGTTATAGAAATCAACCACTAAGTCTACTCTGTTCCATAATCCTAACTCTACAGCAACGTCTAGTTGTCTATTCACCTCCCAAGTTAAACCTGGATTAGCAAGTTGCGATAAAAAGATTCCTGGATTACCATTGTAATCAGCTCCAGTAGAATAAAGCCCTAGTGAAGCAAAGTTGCTTATGCTTTCGTTTCCATTTTCCCCATAACTTGCTCTTAATCTAAGAGCAGATATCGCATTATTTCCGTTAAGGAAAGACAATCGGTGTAAGTTCACACTCGCGCCTCCCGACCAGAACGTACCGTATCTTACATCAGAACCGAATCTCGAAGATCCATCTCTTCTTATCGTTCCATTCAAGTAGACTAACCCTTGGTAGTTATAACTTGTGTTAAGAAAAAATGACTCGATGGTATTAGCCGTTTTCGAACCGCTGATAGATTCCGGATTGGCACCATTCGACAAGGTATTTAATTGAGGAAATGGTAAGTTTCCGATAAGTGTCTGTACGAAATAGCTCGAAAACTTCTGAGCTTCATGTCCTAGCGTAATATCTAATCCATGCGCATCATTGAAGTAATTATTATAAGTAATTAGATTTCGAACCATCCAGTTCGTATTGTTATCGAAATCAGCTTCTGCATATCCGTTTCTAGAATTTCCTGTTCCAAAATCTGGGATAAAATACGTTTCATCAGCTCCTTCTATACGATTAATGCTTACCGTAGGTCGGTAACTTAATCCTTTCATTAGGTCAATTTTTCCAGTAACTGAAGAATTGAGGTTTAAGATATTCGACAATCTTTTATTTTCTAACATTTCTCCTACTGGATGAAAACCAGAATTGATTCCTAAATTATAAGAGCCGTCTTCATTGTAAACTGGTTCAGTAGGTATAAATCTAAATATAGATCGAACTGGGTTAGCAAATGCACCTGCATCTAATGCTGTGTTCTGACTAGTATACGAAGCACTATTATTAAAATCAACGGTAATCCAATCAGCAAATTTTGTGGTTAAATTCACTCTAGCGGAAGCTCTCGTAAAACCAGTTCCAATCACAACACCTTCATTCTGCTGATATCCACCAGATACAAAATATCTAGTAGCATCATTTCCACCTGAAACAGATAAATTGGTATTTCTAAAGCTTCCTTGCTGAGTAATGGCATCGAACCAGTCTGTATCCACAGCCGGATCTATTCCTCTATCTGTCAGATAAGTAAGTGCTTCTGCATCATTCTCAGCAAATCCTCTGTTAATCAAGCCTTCTTTCATTAATTCCACATATTCTGCACTGTTTAGTGGTCTTAATTTATCAGCCAAAGAAACATTAGATACACCCGTTTGTACACCGAAGTTAAATTTAGGTTTACCAGACTTACCTTTCTTAGTTGTGATGATGATTACACCATTCGCTCCTCTGGATCCATATAATGAAGTTGCGGAAGCATCTTTTAAAACATTAATACTTTCTATGTCATTAGGATTTATTCCAGACATCGGAGTACTAGTTGTTGATTCGTTTCCAATGTTTCCATTGATTACTGGAATACCATCGATCACATAAAGTGGATTCGTACCAGCATTAATAGAACCAAGTCCTCTTATTCTAACATTTTGAAAAGCACCAGGCTGACCACTTCCTTGATTAACTTGAAGACCAGAGACGTTTCCAGTTAAACTTTCTTGGAAATTCGTTCTAGGAGCTTGTTGAATATCTTCGATTTTAGGTTTCGAAACTGAACCCGTAAAAGATGACCTCAATTGCTCACCATAACCAGTAATAACGACCTCATCTAAAAGAATATTAGATGACATTTGGACATTCAGGACATCTGTCGGTCCCACCTCCACTTCTTGTTCTTCCATACCTGCGTACGAAAAAACCAGCGTTTCGCCTTCTGATGCAACGATTTCGAATTCACCATTAAAATCAGTAATGGTTCCTCTCGCTTGATCGCCTTTAATAAGAACAGTAACACCAATTAGAGCTTCTCCCGAGGAAGCCTCTGTGACTGTACCTGTAATTGACTTTTGTCCGATCATCATAGATGAAAAGCACATGGAAGTCAAAAACAATAAATACTTGAGTTTGTAAAAAAGTTTTTTCATTTGAAAAATTTAGAGATTAATGAAGTTTCCATTGGTAAGGAAATTTTATTCTGTATTAAAACGTCCTGAATTTTCAAATGTCGACTTTGCGGCAATTTTTTTTTAACAATTTATTAAGGAATTGTTATTTCCAAAGTGAAGATTGTCATCAAAAAAACAATTCACCAGAACTTACTCCATTTCAATAACCACCATATTAGCAGATGGTTAAATATGCTACTTATTGATAAATGAGAAATAATCAACTTACTATATGTATATGAGATAGCAAATACGGATTAAAGAATCACTGTATTTTAATGTTATTTTAAAGAATGCTGAAAAGCCAGAAACCTCTTGAAGAACCAAATAAAAAATGGCGAAACATCATTTTTATAAAAGTTGTAACCTATTATCTTTTTGACAGAACTTCATACTCGTTTTAAGGAGCATAATTGATCCTTAAGAAAAACTAAAAACATCAGAAGTTAGTTAATCTAAAGTCTTTAAGTATTCCTCTGCTCTATCCATGAGCTTCGTTTGCTTTTCTCTATCGAAGCGATCATACGTGCTTAGCAACATAGATAATCTGGGATTCTGCTGAAAGAAATCTCGATGAACATTCATAAATCTCCAAAAAAGCGAATCCCACACCTCTTGCCAATCTCCATTTTTATAATCACTCATCTTTTTCAAATAATTACTTCCACTGATGTATGGTTTAGTCGCAAAAATTCCCCCATCAGCAAACTGGCTCATGCCATAGATATTAGGAACCATCACCCAGTCATAAGCATCAATAAATAACTCCATAAACCATCGATAGACTTCATCAGGGTCAAACTCACATAAGATCATGAAATTACCTAACACCATGAGCCGTTCTATATGATGACAATAACCTGTATCGACAACCTTTCTAATGACGATATCTATCGGATCTATCCCTGTCGTTCCATCGTAAAATGATGCTGGTATCTTGCGCTTAAAACCCCAGAAATTTTTCGTTCTTTCTTCTCTACCTTTTACTTCATATATGCCTCTTATAAATTCACGCCACCCGATGATCTGCCTAACAAATCCTTCCACAGAATTAATCGGCACATCATTTTTCTGAGCGAAATCTACCGCTGTTTCTACCACCGTTTTAGGATTTAACAAGCCTACATTAATCAATGGACTGAGGACACTATGATTCAAAATGGCTTCCTTAGTCATTAATGCATCTTCGTAGGCACCGAATTCTTTAAATCTTTCCTTTAAAAACTGATCAAACCATGCCTCTGCGCTGGATGGATCTATAGCATATAATGGGTTTTCTGTTAATCTTCCAGGATTAGAAGAATAGTACTTTTCAACGTAGCTTACAGCTTCTTCATAGAAATCATTGTTTGCGGGAAAACGGATTTCTGGGGCTTCCTTACCTTTTGGGTATTTCTTCCTATTCTGATCATCAAAACTCCACTTCCCTCCTATCGGCTCACCAGCTGGATCCATTAAAATATCCAATTTCTTCCTTTGCTGAATGTAGAATTGGCCCTGATTAAATTTCTTCCTTTCAGGCTTGAAATACGCTTGGATTTCTTCCAATGTATTCATAAATAGTCCTGACTTTTCTTCTATCAACTCAATCTCTTCTGCCTTAGCTTTCTCAATAATTCTTTGACGCAAATAATCATCTGTAGGATCGATAAAGCGTATTTGTTTAATTCCATCTTTGGCCAATGAAGGAATCAGGTTTCGAATATCAGATTTCTTAGATTGTGCATCTATGTATTCCACTTCAATATTTCTGTCCTCTAAAAACTTAGCATAAGCTTTCATAGAGGCGCGGTGAAACGCAATTTTTTGTTTATGAAATTTGTATTGGTTGAAAAACAGAAACTCCTCGATGATGTAAACTGGACGATCTGAATTTATGACAAGGCCTTTATAATCAAGTTGGTGCGGGAAAACAAGATTCACACTTTTCATATCGTTTTATTTTTTTCGCCACGACATCTCTTACTACAGTATTTTACTTCATTCCATACTGTTTTCCACTTTTTCCGCCATTCGAAATCTCTTCCACAAACAGCACAGACTTTGGTTTCTAATTTCATCTTCATTGATTTCTGCATTCTAATTGAATATTAAAAACAGAATCACTGAATTTGTTTTAAGAATGAAGTAAGAATTAGGAAAATTAATATTTTCTTAGATCAAGGGCAGACTAAGCTGAGGTTAGAAAATACTTTAGAAAAGTAGGAATCTGATGAAAATTGAAAGATGCTTCATTATTGTAAATAGGCTTAGTATACAACTAAAGAACGAAAATTGGCACAAAAAAAAGGCGGCCAATTCCAAGGAATAGGAATCAGCCGCACGTACTAATTATACAAATTATACTAAATCTTAATAATTTTCAAAGTAGTTTCCTCACCTCCCATTTGATTCGAAAACGAAATATAATAAGTACCGTTAGGCAGATAACTTAAAAGTATCTGACTGTTATTGATAACGCTTTGTTTTGCAATGATTCGTCCCATTTGATCACGTAGCACAGCATTCGAATTTTCTTCTGAAAGCCCTGTTACCATAACAAATGAAGTGGCTGGATTAGGAGATACTTTGATCCCATGATCACGACCTTTATGATATAGAACAACTGTATTAGAGTACTCGAAAGAGCCATCCAGATCTATTATTTTCAATCTGTAAAAGCTAATCCCATCTGTTCTGTCTCTGTCCAAAAATTGATATTGATTATCAAACTCTAAATTACCAGGAATTACTTTTCCGATCATTTGGAAGTGATCTCCATCTGAACTTCGTTCTATCTGATATTCATCTAGGTTAATTTCAATTGCTGTTTCCCAATTCAGAATATTTTCACTCTCAAATGCTTCACCAGTAAACGAAACTAATTCAACTGGTACAATAGCACCTTGGATTTCAGTTTCCCATGTACCTCTTCCGTAAGTCGAAGCTCTTAACTTAGGAGCACCTGTATCCGGATAGAATATTTCTAAATCAGTTACTTTAGCATTCGGTAATCCTGAATTGAACAAAGTCCAACTGCCAGGACCTCTATTCGCTGCTGCATTTTCATATTGGTATACACCGACATCTCCACCGACATAAATAACATCATTAGGAGTATCATTGACGTGAACTACCGTGTTAAATGGAAGATTCGGTAATCCCGAAGATATATTAGACCATGTTGCACCACCGTCTGTAGTTCTCCAAACCTTATTACTAGCACTATAACCAGAAAATGTAATCCATGCTTTATCGGCATCTACATTTGAAACAGTAATCTGAGTGGGAAGCGCAGATCCTAAAGGCAGGGTACCAGTCACATTTGTCCAAGCTCCACCTCCATTCGTTGTCTTTCCTATTGCATCTGCTTTTATTGTATAGATCACTTGATTGTTACTAGGAGCAACTACATATTCTAGAATGCTTCCAGATCCAGGAGGTGTTCCAGCTGTAGTCCACGTATTCGGATGATTATAAAAATCAATATTCTTGTATAGTGCAGTTCTACCTCCAGCATACATGATATCAGCGTTGCTTGGATCTTGGCTAATTGGAGCATAAAATTCCGAAGAAGCAGGAATTCCAGTCATCGGATCTTTATCAACTCCACCGTTATACGATATATCATGAGCACCGTATGGATTTGAAGTTACGATCACATTTTCTGCAGTTCTGTCTATGAATGCAGATTCCCCATCACCACCATTAATAACTGAATAATTATTTCCGGATTTTTTAATTGTTCCAATATCTTGCAACCCAGTGACGATTAGTACTGGATTTATCGCATGATGTGCAACATTCGTCTGTTGTGCAATACTCAGATTATTAGAAATATCTGTAAAAGATGCACCATCATCAGTTGATTTATAGATTCCTCCATCGGAAGTCGCGAATATTGTCGAAGAACTTCCAGGCAAATACTGAATATCTTGGATATCTGCATGGGTATAAGGAACCAATGAACCTTCCCCTGGATGATCAGTATCAATCCCTAACCAATATGTAAATAGATTCCAGGTTGAGCCACCATCTGTGGATCTCCACTGATTAATTCCACCAATGGTGACTTTATTCGCATTATCAGGGGCAACTGCAATGGCTAAATCATGATTAGCTTGGCCGCCAGATCCAACCGCATTGCTATTACTATGTAAAATATTAGGTGTTGTGGATCTCGTTGAAAAACTTGTACCACTATTTGTAGATCGGTAAAGACCTTTATATCCATTATTCGTATCTCCAGCTAACAAATACACATAATCTGTTTCATCTGCTGATGTACCTATAATTATTCTTGAAACACCACTACCAGCAGGAAGACCACTTGTAACCGCTGACCAGGTTTCACCATAATCTGTTGATTTCCAAAACACTTCACTACCAGAAACTCCAGAAGCATAGACTGTACTAAAATCCCCTGGCTTATATTTCACATCGTATAAGTTATAATTTCCATCTAATCCAGAATTATCAGGAGAACTAGCCCAACCATCTGTCGTTCTGAAAATTCCTCCATCTGTAGCAACCATCATAGTGTCTGGATGATCAGGATCCATGATCATCCTTCTAATTTTATAGTTATCCGTTGCATTCCAGGATAAACTTGTAGTAGACCAAGATGAGCCTCCGTTTGTTGATTTTAAGACCCCCATACTTCTTCTATCATCTTCCCAATTACCTGTTGCCAGATACATTTCTTGTGTATTCTTAGGATTGATTACTAAATCTGAACATCCTATAACTGACAGAAAATCTGAATTTGTTGACCAAGAAGCACCACCATTAATTGACTTCCATAAGCCTCCATCTGGCGTTCCTACGTACATGATCTGACTGTTATTCGGATCAAATTTTAAAAAATCTACCCGGCCTACCCCAGCATCATAACCTGATGGCTTAGCGAATGGACCAAGACCAGTCCAGTTGTTAGGAGCTGAACGAGTGGTTACACTTAAGTTTTCCTTTTCCCATTCTTTATAATTAGCATAAGTTGTAGATGGAAGCGTGATATCTCCAGAAGGAAAAACTCTTGGCTCCATGAGTGCCTCCCATCTTCTAAATACATTAAATCCCTGTCCTTTTACAGGAGACCTACCAGACCATTTCGAATTGAATTCTTTCTGGATTTTGTAAAAATTGGTTTCTTTAAGATTTTGTGTTTTGGTGTGCTCATTCTGAGCCTGTGCATTCCCGATTAATGAGATACACACACAAAAGCACAACGCGAGTAATCGTTGAAATACTTTCATCGTTTAAAATTTTCCTTTAGTATAATTAGATAATAATAATTAGTATTCTTTGAACTGCTTCAAAGTATTGAATTTGTATATTCCTTACGAATATAGTCTGTGAAGCAAGTGATGTCTAATTTCAGGGGTGGACAAAGAGGTGGACAAGCCGAAAACACTAGTATAGTTAAGGATAAGGGCTAAATATTTTTTTTAGAAAAATGTGGATAAGCATACTTAATAAGTATAATTATTTAAAATAACTGGTCCCGATTCATATAATTCCTCAGGAAATATCCATCATTAAATAAATAATACATTACAAATTCTTATAATATATAAAGCTCCTTATGAATGGTCTATATTTTGGCTAAAATGTTTGTACTAAATCCTCAAGAGAATCCTCAGTAGTTAACTCAAGTTTCTTCCTAAGTCGATATCTATTCTTCTTCACACTCTCCTTAGAAATACCTAAAATAGTAGCTGTTTCAGCAGTGCTAAGATTTAGCTTTATGAAGAGATACAATCTTTCTTCACCATCTGTTAAATTAGGATGTTGCTGTCTAAGTCTTTTTCTATAATTGGGATAAGATCTGTCAAATTTCAATTTAAAAGATGTCCAGTCGTCTTCTGTTAAAACTCTTTCATTATAAAATGGAACATCGTCACTGTTAGATTTGGATTTAGAAACATTCGATTTTTCTAATTTCTCCTCAAATTCAATGATTTTTGAATTTTTTTCGAGCAGCAAATTAGTTAACTCTTTTAAGTTCCTCTTGTTTTCTTCTAATGCTTCTTTTGTTTGTTTTCGTTGCAAATACCATCTCCATATTAAGAATGCACCAAGTAATAAGATCAGCGTTCCATAACCGAAAAAACGCTCTACAGCTCTATTCGCAAGGATCAATTCTTCTTTACTTTTACTTAACTCCAGCTCCTTTTCTTGCAGTTCATAGTCAGACTCTAATTTTTCAATTTTCAACTTTGTCTCTGCTCCTACAAGACTGTCTTTTAAGTCATAGAATCTTTCCAGATATTGTTTAGACGCTTTATAATTACCTGATTCATCATACGTTTCAGATAAACCTAGATAATTTCGAATTAAATTCTCGTCTAACCCATGTGACTTATTGAATTCAATGGTTTTCAGAAAACCATCTTCGGCTTCTAAATATTCTCCTAATCTCCGATGCGCATCTGCCAGATTATTCATAGCTTTCCCTGCTTTCAGATACTCTTTTTCCTCTGTGAATATATCTACCGCTCTGTCCATATATTCGATTGCTTCTCTAGGTTGACCTTGTCTAGATAGCAGTATTCCATAGTTGTTGTAAGAAATTCCTTTTGTCAATGTTGGGGCATAAGTTTCTAGAAGTGGGAACGCTCTCTCGAAATAGACTTTCGAAATATCAAAACTATCCATTTGTGCATACATGGAGCCCATTTGTTCTAAACCTTTAGCAACACATAAACTATCCCCCGATTGGCGACATAATAGAATCGATTCTTTGTATACTTCCAAGGCGTTTTCCCTATTATCCAGTATCACTTCTAAAATCGCTCTTCGCTGCCTAATCCAACCTTTCCATCCCGGCTTCCCTGAATCTTCTACTATATGTTCAGCTTTTATTAAATAATCAGCTGCAGTTGAAAAGTCATTCGCTCTTAAATAGTCATAATATAGATATACATAGGCATAGACTTTAGTTAGCGCACTTGTATCCGCTAAAGCTTTAGTCAAAAATGCTTCGTGAATAGCCATCTTATCGACTAATTCTACTTCTTCGAAATCATTAGTAGGATCGGCTGTTTCGAAACCAGAATTAAAATTATACTGAGCGTTCAATTGTAAATTGAACAATAAGAAAATAAGAAAAATAGAGCCTGTACACAGTTTCATACAAAAAAATTCAATATTCAATTAGATAAGGCATCTTTACATTATTTCATCATCGCAAAGGTAAAAAATGAAACGAATTAGAAAATTTTACTTTTCAAAAAATTCTAATTTTAGCAATGAAAATTGAAAATTACAACTATAAAATTGACACCTAAAAAAAGCCCAACTATTTATAATAATCAGGCTCCTAAGTAGTTATCTTTTTTCATGAATGATCTAGACTGAAGATCATATCACATTAATTTATTTTTAAATATATGGTGAGGATTAATTTTTTTATCAATTAAATATACTCTTATAACTTCAGCTCCCCTTCCACACTATCATCCATTGCTTTTCCTGTCACAACAGAAGCCATCATTTTAGCCATAGATACAAGTTTACCGTGCTTTGTGTCCCAGTAAAATCCTTCTTTGGGTGTAAATTTTAAGAGGGTTAAGTTCGGATCTGAGGGACCTTCAGGAAACCATGCTTTCACAAATGGCGACCATAATTCTTTGACCTTCTCTTGGTCGTGCACGAAAATTGCATCGCCATATATACTCATGTAATTACTAGAGCCATCATCCGTTATTAATAATTGGACGCGCGAATCCTTTTTCAGCTTTTTGTTACGCTCACTATTTCCGGAACTAAAAAACCAAATCACTCCATTATCCTCCACTTTCTGTGTAGACATCGGCGTGGCATGAAAAGGTTTCGCATCTAAGTCACAGCAGAACATCATCATTGTTCCTCCGCCGGTCATATCCTGTATTTTCTCAACTGCTTCTTTGTTAAATAAATTCTTAGTATCTCCCATTCTCTTTTTTGCTTTTCTTATCAATTTAAGACACTAAATGTTCACTTTTAGATCAGAATAGATAACTTTCTATTCTTGAGATTCCTCTGACTCCTAAAACCTAATTCAAAGATTAAAGCAGATCATACTTGCCTAAAAGATAAACAAATCTTAACTTATACATTCAACTAGAATAAAATCAAGCAGACCTTTTATAAAGCTGCAATTAATGTATCACTCTAAAATTGACCTAAAAAAATATGTGTAATTAAAGTTAACTTAGTAGCACTAACTCCGACTAAAGAAAAAAAACTATATGAGACTTCTTATTTATACCATTATCGTTCTGCTATCCCTATTTTCTTGTAGTGGCAATAGTCAAACATCGACTGCAGATGCTTCCGTCAAATCATCGAGTAAGACTAAATCCTGCCTGAGCAAGTATGCAATGGATCCGTGTGCTTTACTTACGAAAGAAAAAGCTGCTAGTATTGCAAATATAGATCCTGAATTAGTAACGGTTAAGGAACCAGTAAAGATGAAAAACCCATTATATTTAACTTGCACATTTAGGTGGGATTCTGACCGAACAACAACTGTAAAAACTGCACTAGGTGCTATGGAAGTAGCTCAAGATAACCAAATACAAATTGGGAGTTTTAAACTTCTCGATTCAGAAAAAATAAAACAACCATTTCCAGAATACTTTGACGGATACTATAAAAATGTTACCGCAGAAGATGCAGAAAAATTTGATAAAAAACTCCAAGAAGAATTAGCTGAAGAATCAGAAACAGCTAAGAAAATCGGTACATCAATATCTAAAATGTCACTCAATTTCAATTATAAAAGCGTATCCGGAATCGGTGATAGAGCATCTTGGGAAACTAGCACTATGGGTACTGACGGACACCTGCATGTATTGCACGGAGATGTAATCTTTTCAGTTATTGTCAATATTAGTGACGATGTCAATGATAGTTTTGACGTTGCAAAAAAAGTCGCCAATGAAATTCTTGCACTTTGTAATTAGACAGACCTTCACTAATATGAGCTAATTTAGTCATTGGGCAATTAATATCCCTGTGGAAATTCAGCCAAAGATAAATGTGTATTGAAATTGTTAGTTTGCGAACGCTACTTACTTTAATTTTTAATATTCGAATAAAATATTTTCGTCCGAGTCATTAATATTAAGCACAACACTATTTCCTTCTATCTGGAGATTAGAGATATCAAAAGAGGTGGTTTTAGTAATAAAAGCTAAGCATACTTCCTGGTTTTCTAGTGAAAACTTTAGATTTCTCTGCGGTGGCATTGATTCTAGAATATCGCCCGAGTCTATGAGGCTTACTTTCCAAGAATCACCGCTACAACCACTTGCACTATAGGTTATATTCAAACATTGATCAACAATCTCCACTTTCATAATCTCTACCCCTTCTGTCATCGCATTTTGGTATTCGTCAGCATTTATTTCTGTGTTTTCATCGCAGTTAGGTAAAGGTGGGGTGGCCATTTCTTTCTCGCAAGAAACGATACTTAATATAGATATAATAAGGAATACATACAGATTTTTCATAGCTTCTAAATTTTAATATTTTATGTCAATGTTTTCCCAATTTCATCAGGACAAACTAATCTTCATTTTGTATAGACGCTCCTTCTTTCAAAATGGTTGGCTGAAACTTTTTTTATTTATAATTGCAGTATTACGCTCCTACCGGAAATCAATTTTATTATTAGAAAAAGCATAAGTGCTCCTAGAAAGAAAATTAGCTGGGAAGAATCATTAATTTGATTATTTTCGGGGTTATAACTTAAAGCCACATAAAATGAAATTGAGATTACTGCCGCTATTTCTTTTAATAGCCACTTCACTATTTGCACAAGAAAACCCAAATTGGATTCGAAACCAAGTTATTTCTCCTGACGGAACACAAATTGCATTCACCTACAAAGGAGATTTATATCGCATCCCTGTAACAGGTGGACAGGCACAACAACTAACTTTTCACGAAGCGCATGATTATGCAGCTACATGGAGTAAAGATGGAGAAAAACTAGCCTTTGCATCTAATCGGTATGGAAATTTTGATGTCTACGTTATGGATGCTATGGGCGGACCAGCAACAAGAGTCACCTTTCATTCTAACAATGAAATTCCGTACACTTTTAGCCATGATAATAAAAACATCATTTTCGACGCTATTCGTCAAGATGATGCTCAGCATAGACAATTCCCACATCGCTCGCAGTCTGAGCTTTACAGTGTCCCGATAGCTGGTGGCAGAGTTGATCAATTATTGACCTTTCCTGCTGAAGATGTGCAGGTAAGTAAAGACGGAAGTTTCATGGTTTATCATGACCGAGTAGGTGGTGAAGATCCCATGAGAAAACATCACAAATCCGCTGTTACAAGAAATATATGGAAATATGATGTTACGAATAATGTACATACCCAATTAACAACCTACGAAGGTGAAGATAGAACCCCTGTTTTCAGTGAAGATGAAAAGTCATTCTACTTTCTGAAGGAAATCGACGGAAGTTTCAATGTACATCAAAGTACCTTCACAAATCCAGAACTATCTGAAAAAATTACGAATTTCAAATTGCACCCTGTTAGGTTCTTGAGTATTGGTAATGGAACACTTTGTTTTGGATTCGATGGGGAGTTATATACTATGAAGATAGGAGAAGAGCCTGTTAAAGTTCCAGTTTCTATCCGAACACAGTCCAGTACGAATACCGATAAATTTATCAGTATAAATGGAAGTGTTGCAGAAATGGCCATTTCACCTAGTGGAAAGGAAATAGCCTTTATTTCGAGAGGAGAAGTATTCGTTACTTCTGTCGAGGAATCATTTACCAAACGATTAACGAATACTCCTGAAAACGAGCGATTTGTGACTTGGGGACCGAAAGGGAAATCCGTCGTGTATAGCAGTGAAAGAGATGGTAAGTGGAGCATATTCAAAACAGAGAAAGTAAGAGAGGAGGAGCCTTTTTTCTACGCCTCTACCCTGCTGAAGGAAAGCGTCGTTATTTCAAATGACAAAGACAATTACCTTCCTAACTATTCTCCAGATGGCAAAAGTCTCGCGTTTATAGAAGATCGAAGAACACTTAAAGTGAAAGACAGTACAGGTAATGAGGTTACACTTCTAACGCCAGATGACCTGTTTCACATGTCAGATGGTGATCAGAATTTTAAATGGAGTCCCGATAGTAAGTGGTTACTGGTTGACTGGGGAAAAACGCTAAGCAATGATGAAATTTTATTGATGGCAGCCGATGGTTCGAAAAGAGTCAATCTGACCGAAAGTGGATATTCTGATAGCTCTCCGCTGTGGGTGAATAAAGGAAAGCAAATGCTTTGGTTTAGTAATAGAAATGGACTGAAGTCTTATGCAACAAGCGGCCAATCACAATCCGACGTATATACCATGTTTTTCAATCAAGATGAATGGGATAAATTTAATCTAAGCGAAGAAGATTACAAATTGCAAAAAGCCATTGAAGCCTTAAAGAAAAAAGAGGAGAAAGAAAAAAAGGCTAAAGAAGCGAAGGAGAAGGAATCGGATGAAAAGAAAAAAGGCAAAAAGAAAGAGGAAGAGAAGGCAGTAAAAAAAGATACGCTGCTAACTTTTGAATGGGACAAAATGGAAGATTGGACGTCAAGATTGACTATACACTCGTCAAGTCTTAGTGACGCAGTATTGTCTAAGGATGGTGAAACCTTGTATTACTTATCTCGATTCGAAGGGAAATCCAATTTATGGAGTACTAACCTAAGAACTAAGGAAACCAAAATGGCACTTAAGTTAGATGCTACTAGAGGATCCTTAATGTGGGATGATGAAATGAAAAACTTGTTTCTTCTTAGTGGAGGAAAAATTTCAAAAATTGATGTTGCCAAATCTAAAAAAGAGGCCGTAAAAATCGATGGTGAAATGGCTTATGATGCAGATGCAGAGCGAGTTGCTATGTTTAATCATGTGTGGATCAGAACCAATGCTATCTTCTACCACCCTGATTTCCATGGTGTTGACTGGCCATTGATGAAGAAGGAATATGAGAAGCATTTACCATCTATATCTAATTCATATGAATTCACAGAGTTGCTTTCAGAAATGTTAGGAGAATTAAATGTTTCCCATGCAGGTGCAAGGTATCGTGGGCTGAAAGTTGATAATGCAGACGAAACGGCATCTTTGGGAATCTTCATGGCTTATGATCATAGCGGCAATGGAACCTTGATAGAAGAAATCATATCAGGAGGCCCGCTTGATAAATCAGGATTAAATGTGAAAGCAGGGATGATTATCGAAAAGATAAATGGTGAACTCGTCACCGCGGATAAAGATATTGCAGCATACTTGAATAGAATTGCTGGCAAATTCACATTACTAGAAATTCTTGATCCTAAGACTCAAAAGCGTGAAGTCATTACCGTAAAACCAATTACCCTTCGAGAAGAGTCTGCGTTATTGTATAAGCGATGGGTGGAAATAAATGAAGATGAAGTAGAAAGATTAAGCGGAGGCAAACTTGGCTATGTTCATATTCCTGGAATGGGAGATGGACCGTATAGAAGTATCTATGAAGATATGATGGGGAAATATTTCGAGAAAGAAGGTATGATTGTCGATACTCGTTTTAATGGTGGAGGTGATTTAGTAGCTGACTTAGCGATGTTTTTCACTGGTGTTCCATTCATCACTTACGCTACAGAAGCAAAAGTCGTAGGAGGTGAACCTACTTCTCGATGGACGAAACCTACGCTTGCCTTAATCGGTGAGGCTCAATACTCTGACGGTCATTGTTTTTCTCAAGGATACACTGATTTAAAAATAGGAAAAACGGTAGGTATGCCTACACCAGGTACTTGTAGTTTTGCTGGATGGGAAGGACTTCCAGATGGCTCTGTATGGGGCGTGGTTCCTGTCAGTGCTAAAGATATAAATGGAAACTGGATGGAGAATCTACAGACTGAACCTGATGTAAAGGTGAAAAATATGCCTGGAATGGTAGACAAAGGAGTGGATCAGCAACTGGAAAAAGCAATCGAAATTATGATTAATGATTTAAAATAGAACCATATTTCAATGAACCACTAATTGACCATTTAGACTCGTAAGCCGTGCTTAGCAGTAGCAGCGAGGGCAAGGACTGCGAAGCTAAATGCATTTGTCTTTCAATTAAAATTTCCTACCACTAAATATCGTGGTTCAATAAATTACTTGAGTTAGCAATTAGACTCGTAAGCCGTGCTTAGCAGTAGCAGCGAGGGCAAGGACTGCGAAGCTAAATGCATTTGTCTTTCAATTAAAATTTCCTACCACTAAATTTCTTGGTTCAACAAAATTACTTGAGTTAGCATTTAGACTCGTAAGCCGTGCTTAGCAGTAGCAGCGAGGGCAAGGACTGCGAAGCTAAATGCATTTGTCTTTCAATTAAAATTTCCTACCACTAAATTTCTTGGTTCAATAAATTACTTGAGTTAGCATTTAGACTCGTAAGCCGTGCCTTGCAATAGTAGCGAAGGCAAGGACTGCGAAGCTAAATGCATCTGTCTTTCAATTAAAATTTCCTACCACTAAATTTCGTGTGTCAATAATTACTTGAGTTAGCATTTAGACTCGTAAGCCGTGCTTAGCAATAACAGCGAGGGCAAGGACTGCGAAGCTAAATGCATTTGTCTTTCAATTAAAATTTCCTACCACTAAATTTCTTGGTTCAATAAGCAATAAATCTAATTTCATGGGCCTAGACATCAAACTTATAGTCCAGCAGGTTTTCTGAAAGCGTCCAAAGTTTATCTCCAACAGCTTTATCTTTAGAAATCTCATTAGATTCTACAATGCCTGGTTCTCCTTTCATACCTCTTTTTCCCGTCGGTCCTAGATATTCTCCACCTTTCATGGTCGGATCAATGGCTCCCATAATCGAAGGCTTAGCACCTCCCTCCACGGTATTAAACATCCCTTTGAATAATGGCGCGATCAGCCTCATCCACTTTGGACCAGCAGCGAATAAATTTGTCAATGCTACACCTGGATGAACACCTACTGAAATGACCTTTGAATCCTTTGCCTCCAATCTTCTCTGAAGTTCAAAAGCAAATATCAAACATGCCAATTTACTTTGTCGATAAGAGACCATTGGCTTATAAGAATCCTTCATATTCGGATTATCAAAATTGATTTTTCCATTGATATGAGCAAGACTACTTAAGGTCACCACCCTTCCATGGTCACTATTCTCTATCGTTTCCATCAACATTCCTGTAAGGTAAAAATGACCTAAATAATTGACTCCCCACTGTGATTCGAATCCATCTTCTGTTTCTCGATATGGAGGAATCATTATCCCCGCATTATTTATTAGCAAATCAAGATTTGAGTATTTTGCTTTGTAAGAATCTGCGAAACTCTTAATCGATTTTTTCGAAGAAAGGTCAAGTGAAATAAATTCCAGATCTGCATCTGGCCATTCATTCAAAATAGCTTTCATAGCCGAATCAGCTTTATCTCTGTTTCTGCACGCCATAATCACTTTCGCTCCTTTCATCGCTAAAGCCTTGGCTGTCTCATATCCTAGGCCAATATTTGCACCTGTAACAATAGCAATTTTTCCCTTTTGATCAGGCATTTCAGAAAGTCTAAACATATCTTTTTTTTAATAAACAGAAATAAATGGGGATGGTTTCAATTATGGCACGAATTATGATTATTTGTAATATGTTACTTACAACTGAAAAATAAGAAAATGAAAATACTAAATTGTGCCATCATTGCTTTACTATTTTGCTTCTCAGCAACTCAGCTAAAAGCTCAAGAAACATCGTCCACAGAATTATTATCTATGGGTGAAATTGAATTTACGGTTTATCCTGATTTTGCAAAATCTAAAATCATGGTTCAGTTCCTGTTACCAAAGGATCAAACCATGGAAATGTATCTCATCGACGAAAGTGGAGATAAAATAGATGAATTATTTAGAAAGCAATTTGTGCAATCTGGAGTTAAAACTTACAATTTTGATTACCCAGTTACCAAAGAAAATGAAAATTATTTTATTGTCATTAAAGCCAATGACAGGTCGGTAATAAAGAAAATTAAAAATTAACTAGACGCTAACAGCTCTGGTTAATTTACCGTTAAATCTACTATTCAAAAGAGTTTAAGAGAGGTTTTTTTATAAGTTTGATTAAAACAATCTTATGAAAAAACCTCTATTTTTATTTATAGCTATTACGATATCCATTACCACATTAAGTGCCCAAAACACCAATACGGAAATTGGTCTACGACTATCTAATTTCCAATCCTTCGGAGCGATATACAAGAAGGAAATGAGGAATGGAGATTATTTTAGACTTAGAGGCGCAACAGGAATATTTCAACTAGGCTTGGTCAATGATAATTCATCATTTCAATTTAGAAGTGATCTGGCCATTGGTGTTGAGATCCGAAAGAAAATTTCTGATAAATTAGTTTTCTACAGAGGTTTCGAGCCCTTTTTAAATCTTGCATATCGAAGCAGCACAGGCCCAACAGCAAATGTGGGAGTAGGTATAGGTTATGTACTTGGTCTCTCCTATGATATTAATCAACAATTCTATGTTAGTATTGAAACCATACCATCGCTGGGTCTTTCTATACAAGCTTCCGAATTTGAAGCATTAGATAACGTTTATGTTGAAGGAGGAATAAATGCATCGAATGTAGCTCTTTCTATTATTCATCGATTTGAGCTGAAAAAGAAATAAATTTTAGAAATCATCGATAAAATAAGTACTTTTTAAACTTTATTTCTGAAGTTTGACTTGTATATGATGGATGATTCTATAGAGTCTTCTTTTACACAATTAATTAAAAGCAAATGGAGCAAATTTTCAAAACAACCAACGAAGAACTAGAAGCAAAGCATTACACATTCGAAAGAACCGATTTTAATCGTCCTTGGGGTGGCTTCTTTGTTATAGATGAAAAACATACAGAACAGTTTATCAATGAATTTTTTCCTGAATTCGAGGTAAATACATTGACCAAAAACAAAAAAGTAAGTCCTAAGATTCTTCTTGTTGCTCCTCATAAAAGACTTTCATGGCAGTACCATCATAGAAGATCGGAAGTATGGACGGTTGTCGAAGGAACGGTCGGTGTTGTGAAAAGTGATACAGATGAAGAAACAGAGCTAAAAGAATATAAAGTTGGTGATATTATTACCCTACAAAAAGGTGAAAGGCACCGCCTTGTAGGTCTTGATGACTGGGGAAAAGTTGCAGAAATTTGGCAACATACAGATCCTGATCATCCTTCAGACGAAGATGATATTGTTAGGCTTCAAGATGATTTCAAGAGAACTTAAGGGATAGTTTTTTTTAGTTTAGAGGTTAAAGTTTATAGTTTAAAGGACCTTAGGTTTATACTGAGATGTGTTCTTATAATTTATCCTGAGATTAATTTCTTCGTGCAATGAAGTACGAGGTCCTATTATACCTGGACTTGGATCTGAAATTATCTTTCTGGCAATAGACTACGAGTTTCATTTATACTTTAACTTGAATACTGTATGCTCAAAGGACCTTGGGATTTATCCCGAGATTTTCTTCTCGCAATGAAGTACGAAATCCAATATAGGTAAGAACTTAAGTTCGAAGAATAACTTTTTCCCAATAATTCTACCCTAAACTCAACGGCATCTCCCGTAACCTTTTTCCTGTAATCCTATATACCGCATTAGCAACTGCTGCTCCGATCGGCCCTAATGGTGGCTCCCCTACTGCACCAGGCGTTTCTGCATTTTCAAGGATGTGTACATTAATTTCTTTCGGTGCATTCTTCATCAATGCCATTCGATATGGACCATAAATCGTAGGCGTTAACTGACCATTCACCACTTGCATCTTCTCATACATCGACGCACTCATACCCATGATAATAGCACCTTCACATTGCGCTCTGATTTGGTCAGGGTTCACAGCTAGACCTGGATCTATGACACAAGTAACTTTATGTACTTTTATTTCATTGTTTTCAATAGACACTTCCACAACTTGTGCAACTGGTGTATTCGCATCCGTAGATGCTGCAAATCCCATAGCTCTTCCATTAGCCATAACACCATCTTGAAAACCAGACTCCTCAGCTGCTTTTTCGATTACCTTTTTCAGCCTACTTCCTCGTTCATCATCATTAATCTGGGCTAATCTAAATTCTACTGGATTCATTTCAGCTTTCACCGCTAATTCATCCATGAAACTTTCTATGGCAAATGTATTCGCTAGCAAACCCAATGCGCGCCACCAACTTGTCGCAAATGGCAACTTCACTCTCCACGATACCGCTCTATAATGAGGTATTTTGCTGTACTGAATCATTCCACCTCTCCATGCTCCCACATCAGAACCAATTAAAGGTTGTGCAATTCTCGGAACTAAAGGAGATCCATACATCACATCTCCACTGGATACATTATGTTCTATTGCTTCTATCAACTTGCCACTTTCATCCATCTTCGCTTTAAGCACATGGTGCGTCGGTGGTCTAAAAGTATCTTGCTGGAATTCCTCCTTCCTACTGAAATAACATTTTACAGGTTTTCCGACCGCTTTGGATAAAATAGCCGCTTGAACTGCATTCGGTGTATGAAGTCTTCTACCGAACCCCCCACCGAGAAAAGTAGGAATGATATTGACATTTTTCTTAGAGATGCCAAGTCGATCAGCCACTTCTCCACGTGTAATTTTCACCACTTGAGTAGACAACATAACGGTGGCCTTTTCACCATCTACGTAAGCAAGTGCTCCATTAGGTTCTAGTTGCGCATGACCACCAATAGGACTTTTATATGCTAAGGAAATAACATCATCACTGTTCGCTAAAACTCGCTTAGCACTTCCTTCTTTCTGAATGGTGACCGGTTTACCTTGACCCACCTCCACCATTTTCTCAATATCTTCCGTCTGCCATTCGCGGTCTGTTTCCCATTCTACCTGGATTGCATCTTTAGCATTGTGCGCTTCTGTATATGAATTCGCGATTACTCCGACAAAATCATCCTCCACCACAATTTTTACAACACCTGGCATCTTTTCAGCCTTGCTAATATCCGCACGTTTATATTTCGAACCGATATGAGTAGATCGAACGACAGCACCATGCAGCATATCAGGCATTGTTGCATCTATTCCATAGATCGAAGCACCGACTACTTTATCATGAAGATCTACCCTTGGAACTGGTTTCCCTATATATTTATAATCATTGATGTTTTTTAGCTTCGGAGTCTTAGGCACCTTCCATTCAGTAACTTTCTGAGCAATTTCTCCATAGGTCAATGTTTTACCCTTAGCCGTAATATTACCTTTAGTCACTTCGACATCAGCAGGTTCTGCCCCAAGTAATTCAGCTCCATGATTCACTAACATTTGCCTCATCGTAGCTGACAATTCTCTCAATGGAACCCACAAACTCATAATGGAGGTACTCCCTCCAGTTGCAAAACTATCGATATTTCCAGAGTCGGAAGCAGCATGTTTTACTTCTATATTTTCTATATCAACGCCTAATTCATCAGCAGCTAATTGAGCCATTCCGGTGAAAGTCCCTTGCCCCATCTCAACTTTCGGAGAACTCAGTGTGATCTTATTATCAGGACTTACTTCGAACCAAATCATTGGATCATCTGTATTTCCAGTATATGGCGCCTCTGCCGTATTCGCAATCCCTGCAATCTTGCGTTTCACCACTCCACATCCTCCGAAATACATCGCACCAAGAAGAACTCCGCCAGTTGCTGAAGTTCGAACTAAAAACTTTCTTCTAGAAATTTTCTTTTTACTCATGATGCTTCATTTTTCAACTCAGCAGCTCTGTGAATTGCTTTTCTCATTCTATAATAGGTGCCACATCGACAAATATTGACGATATTTTTATCAATATCTTCATCAGTAGGATTCGGAATTTTATCGAGCAAAGCAGCTGTGGCCATCATAAAACCAGGTTGGCAATAACCGCATTGAGGCACAATCTCCTCCTTCCATGCTTGCTGAACAGGATGTAAGTCCTCGCCATTAGACAGTCCTTCTATTGTTCTAATCGACTTCCCGCTTGCAAATTTCACTGCAAATGAGCATGATCGAACAGCTTCGCCATCCACATGAACCGTGCAAGCTCCGCAGGCCGCTTTACCGCAGCCAAACTTCGTTCCCTTCATGTCCAGAACATCTCTTATCACCCATAAAAGTGGCGTGTTTTCATCTACATCTACGTTGACCTCTTTTTGATTTAATTTAAAATCTACTTTCATTCAGATGGTATTTTAGCGCCATTAGCAATCCATATTTTAACAGCTTCTATAAATTCTTCTTTAGAAACTGGTGGTTTTTCTCTCGGGACTCCATCTAGCCCAATCCCAGGCTCGAATGCCCAGAGTACTAGATCATCCTCCGTCATATGCTTCTCTATTTCTTCAGGTGATTTACCACCATTCGTCTCTGGATTCATAAAAACTGAAGCAACTTCTGTTCTGCTCAAACCTTCCCAAGCCATGCTTCTAGGAGCAAGATGCCAGTGCGGCGCTCCTGGTACTCCTGAATTCAAATTATTCTCTTTCTGATGACACGTCTCACATTTCAAAGCTGCAATTCCGTGTCCATCTTCGCCACGCTGAACTCCGAAATAATGCAAATGACTATCTTCTCCCTGACGTGGTTGATCACCTTTCGGATGACAATTCATACAGCGTTTATGCATGACTACTTCCATCATAGTCCCGAACGCCTCCATACTTTGCTCTTCCAGCTGAACTTCAGCTACCTCATTAAAATTATAGCTCACCATTACCACTGTGAGCAGCGTAATCATGAGTAAGATAGATCTGAATTTCATATTATTTATGTACGTTTTATTTCTCCATCTTCCTATTCCAACTTGATAAAGGAAGCATTATGAATGTGGCCGCTTTTTGTCTGAACTAATATCAAATATTGACCAGCCTGAAGTGACTTAACATTTACTAAATTCAATTGCAGCCCATTTTGTTCAATTAACAATTGTCCTAATGTATTTCTAACCTCCACATTCATGATTTCCTCGTCAATTTCGATATGAATTTTATCAATTGAAGGATTAGGAAAAATAACCATTCGCTCCATTTCATGTTGAGGCCAATCTTGTAAAGAACTAGGCACAGATGTAAATACTCTGCTTTCTCCCGAACCCGTATTAAATGCAATTAAATAATCCCAAATAAAATTGACCACCTTAACATAATGCTCACTTATCTCAGAATGGATTAAATCAGGAACTTCGAAATCAGCAGGCGCTTTCTCTTCGTAGACGGCCATATAACTAATCAGTCCTGCTAGGAAATAGATATTGGGCTTGCCATGCGGTGCATTATCTTCATATAAATCCTCAAAAGGAATGTCCGCCAATAGTCCATCTAATAAATCCGCAAGAATCGGTCCCACTGGAATCATGCGAACATTCGCCTCAGACCTAGATTCCAACAATGCATCTTGATAGGCAATCCACCATTCATGGAAGGCATTTCTCGTATAATCGTTATACGCTGTAAATTCCGAAGCGGACGCAGGAAATCCTTCTCCTGCAATAAAACCAGCCATGTCTGGCCAGTTCTCATAGATATAAATATTACCATCGACCGTATTCTCTCCCAACCAATCCACTATTATCTCAGTCGCTGAAATCGGACTAAACTGATCTGTATTATTGGGATCTTCATATGGTAATTCAGGACCTTGATATTGGATAAAATTACCAGCTGTAATCATAGTGGAATTGATCTTTGCTTCTTGAAAAGACATGAAATCTGAATCCCATACACCAGGCACAATATCGTAGCCCCATTGAGAAAAAGGAGGCAGATTAGCATGTTGTTGCAGAAAACCGTACTGACCTCCAGCAGCATAATTATGATTAGCATGTTGAGCTAGCAAATAGATCCAATGAGGAACCGTTGTTTCATCACTTGGAGTTTCCGTCGCTGGTGGTCTGTGATCAATTAAACTATGTCCAAAAATAAACATAGATATATCCTTATTTTGGGCAGTGATCAGAACCGAGCCAGTCAATAAATACAGAACAATAAAAAATCGTAATAGCATATTTTCTTAAATTAGTATTTTAAATGCAGACCTTAGACGAATTATATTTTGTTTGCCTAAATTTATTTGACTTTGGGTCAAATTTTTAAAAATCTAATGTTTCATTAACATTTTTCTGTTATCTTGAACCACATTTAGAATTGAATTATGTCGGAAAAATACGCACATTTATTAGAATCCCTTGACTTAGGATTTACAAAATTGAAGAATAGAGTGATTATGGGCTCTATGCACACGATGTTAGAGGAAGTTCCTAACGGGTTCGAGCGAGCTGCAGTTTACTATGCAGAAAGAGCGAAAGGGCAAGTTGGCCTCATCATTACAGGTGGAATTGCACCTAATCCAGCAGGAGTTGTCGCGCCTCATGGAGCAAAATTGACAAATAAGGAAGAAGTTGCCCAGCATCGACTAATTACAGAAGCTGTTCACAAGGAGGAAGGGAAAATATGTATGCAGATTCTGCACACAGGCCGTTATTCTTATAATCAAGAACTGGTAGCACCTTCCGCCATTCAGGCACCTATCAATTTTTTCACACCCAAGGCATTAAGTATTCCTGAGATCCATCAGACGATCGAGGATTTTGTAAAATGTGCCCAGTTAGCTAGAGAAGCAGGATATGATGGTGTAGAAATCATGGGTTCAGAAGGTTATTTAATTAACCAATTTATAGCAAAAAGAACGAATCACAGAACGGACGAATTCGGTGGTTCTTATGAAAATAGAATCCGTTTCGCATTGGATATAGTGCGTAAAACAAGGGAGGCTTTAGGTGAAGATTTCATCATCGTTTATCGATTGTCAATGTTAGACTTGGTAGAAGGAGGATCATCTTGGGAAGAGGTTGTATTACTTGCGAAAGAAATTGAAAAAGCGGGCGCAACCATTATCAATACAGGAATCGGGTGGCATGAAGCACGGATTCCAACGATTGCGACGGTCGTTCCAAGAGGCGGTTTTTCTTGGGTAACGGAGCGGTTAATGGGCGAAGTAAATATTCCATTAGTTGCGGTAAATAGAATCAACACGCCTGAAATTGCAGAGGAAATTATTGCTTCTGGAAAAGCCAATATGGTTTCACTAGCACGTCCTTTCCTTGCTGATGCTGAGTTTGTTTTAAAGGCAGCTGAGGATCGAGCGGAAGAAATTAACACCTGCATTGCGTGTAATCAAGCATGTCTCGATCATACCTTCACTATGCAAATTTCCTCTTGCCTAGTGAATCCAAGAGCTTGTCATGAAACGGAACTAAATTATGAGCCTGCAGCTCTTGCTAAGAAGATTGCGGTTGTAGGTGCAGGACCAGCAGGAATGGCGGCAGCAACGATATCAGCTTTAAGAGGTCACTATGTTACTTTATTCGAAAGTAGTGATTCTATCGGTGGACAGTTTAATCTTGCGAAGGTAATTCCTGGGAAAGAGGAATATGCGGAGACGATTAGATATTATGATGTCATGCTTAAGAAATACAATGTTGACGTTAGGTTAGAAACTAAGGCGACGCATGAAAATTTAAAAGCTGGAGGTTATGATGATATCATTATTTCAACTGGAGTAAGTCCTCGAGTGCCGAAAATTCCAGGCATCGATCATGAAAAAGTGGTCATCTATGATGAAGTATTGAGTGGAATGAAAACAGTGGGTGCTTCTGTGGCGGTAATCGGTGCTGGAGGTATTGGATTCGATGTTTCAGAATATTTGGCGCACCAGGGCATATTGCCGAGTCTTCATACGAAAGAATATATGGATGAATGGGGAGTTGATATGGAATATAAGTCAGCTGGCGCATTAAAACAACCAGAAATTGAACTTGCGGCTCGAGAGCTTTATCTACTAAAGCGATCAGGTGGAAAGCATGGAAAAGATCTAGGAAAGACGACTGGCTGGATTCATAGAGCTTCATTGAAAATGAAAAAAGTAAAGATGTTGGCTAATGTGCAGTATGACAAAATCGATGATGAAGGTTTGCATATCACACATGATGGAGAAACGAAAATTTTACCAGTAGATACTGTTGTTGTATGCGCTGGCCAAGAACCACTTAGAAATCTATATGATGAATTATCAGAAGGTGGAAAATCAGTTCACTTGATTGGCGGGGCAAAATTAGCGGCAGAATTGGACGCGAAGAGAGCAATACATGAGGCGTCTCATTTAGCAGCACAATTATAAAATAGAAATTATGAGTTTTAAAACACTAAATATAATTGATAAAGGAGAATTTGAGATTTGTCAATTTAACAATGGGAAAGCAAGTGCATTAAATCTGGAATTGATTTCGGATTTAGGTCAATATTTTAGTAGTTTTCACGAGAAAAGCGCGAAAGGAGTCATATTAAATGGTCAAGGCTCCATCTTTTCCGTTGGTCTGGATATGAAGGAATTGATTGGTCAATCTGAAGCAGAGACTGAAATTTTCTTCAAGGCATTTTTTGATTTGACTTTAAATATTGTGAAGGCAGAATTTCCGGTTGTTTCAGCCATTAATGGACATAGTCCTGCTGGTGGTTGTGTGCTTGCGATTGCTTCGGATTACCGAGTAATGGCTGATGATGATAAGTATAAAATTGGCTTAAATGAATTGCCTGTAGGTGTGATGCCGACACCGGCTATATTTGAGTTGTACAGTTTCTGGATCGGAAGAAGAAGGGCATATCAGAATTTATTGACTGGTCGCTTAATGGATCCGCTCGAAGCGAAAACAATGGGATTAGTTGATGAATTGGTTCCTTTAGATCAAGTACTTGAAACTGCGGAATTAAAGATGAAGGAGTACTTGAGTTATGATTACAAGACATGGTGTGGAATGAAAAGTAACCTAAGGTTGAATTTGATTTCTACGATGGAAAATGACCATACGAATGGGCATATTTCGACAATCGATCATTTTGTTAAGAATGATGGGAAGTCGATTTTGATGAAGAAGTTGATGGAGTTGAGTGCGAAGAGAAAGTAGGTTATTAGTGGATAGAAAAAACTCATGGTATCACATAGAGTGATGCTATGAATGTTTTTTTAGTGGATAGATGAAAAAGTTTCCCGCTGATATCGCAAAGAACGCAAATTAAAATAATATTTAGACTCGAACTTGTCTTGGTATAGCGAGAAGCCAGCGGGTGGAAAATGTGTCTTGCAAGGCCTTTACTTCATAAGCTGGAAGCCAACGACACTATTGAATCTTCTATAAAAATGGTAAAAAATAGAGGTAGAAAATATTATCGTCTCACTGAGAAAGGGCATCAAGAAACGAGTGCTCTTCTTGAGGATTTCGCAAGGTACATGATGACAATGAATAACTTTTTCAAGGTTAAAATAAGTCAGGTCACTGGATAGGTATTGAGTGGATAAAGTTTCCCGCTGATCTCGCAAAGAACGCAGATTATAAAAACATGAAGACTCGAACTTGTCTTGCTATAGCGAGAAGCCAGCGGGTGGAAATTGAGCCAGGCTAGGACTGCGAAGCTGAATGTTTTTAAGTGTTTTCACGCAATCCATGATCTTGATAGCCTGAACTGAATGTCAGACCATCAGATCATTAACTTTAAGTTTTGTGAAAGGAACACTCTGACCTGTTCTGCTTAAAGCTAACCGCTCACAGCTCACAGCTCATCGCTCTATCCGGCTTACCGATCTATTCATCAAATGCTATCTCGCAATCCATGATCCTGATAGCCTGAACTGAATGTCAGACCATCAGATCATTAAAAAAACATGAAGACTCGAACTTGTCTTGCTATAGCGAGAAGCCAGCGGGTGGAAATTGGGCCAGGCTAGGACTGCGAAGCTGAATGTTTTATCAGCTGATTAAGTAGAAACTTTCATGAATCTGTTTTCATGAAAACTAAAAACAAATAACTAAAAACTTCAACGATGCCAGCTCGGCAATCCTTGCTCGCGCTCACTACTCTACTCGGCTTACCGATCTATTCATCAACATACTTTTCAGCTAAAAGCTAACAGCTCATCGCTAATTCTACTCAGCTTACGATTCTGACTAGTCCCAGAGGGACGATACCTTTGTAACATCAAATACACTCAAAAAAATATAAGCGCCAGAGGTGCGACACCTTATTTTGTTACGTTATTTCTTTTTCCAGAAAACTAAAAACAAATAACTAAAAACTTCAACGATCCCAGCTCGGCAATCCTTGCTCGCGCTCAGTCCTCTGCTCGGCTTACCGATCTATTCATCAACATACTTTTCTGCTAAAAGCTAACAGCTAATAGCTCATTGCTCATCGCTAACAGCTTACTGCTTAAAGCTAATAGCTAAGTGCTCATAGCTCATCATTCTACTAGGCTGACCGATCTAGTTGAGTAGGTTAAAAAAAATAAAAAGAAATTTGCTATACATAGTATTCCTATGTATATTTACTTCATGGCAGAATTAACCACACAAGAAATAAATTATCTCAAACGATTTTTAGTTCAGCATTACGTGAGATATGAAGATGTTCAGCTAGAACTCGTGGATCACCTTGCAAGCGGAATTGAGGAGAAGCAATCTAAGAAACCTGACCTGAAATTTGAAGATGCTCTTCAAGAAGTTTATAAAGGTTTCGGTACGTTAGGTTTCTCTCAAGTGGTGAAGGAGAAAGAAAAAGCCATGCGCAAATTTTGGCAAAAGCACATTATTAAACTTTTCCTTGATTTTCTTAAACCGCCATTGATATTTATTGCTATTCTAATTTTCTCGACAACTTATTTAATACAAACATTCTATTCCTTTAATTTTTGGAATCATACTCCATACATAGCAATAATGGTATTTGCATTGGCAATTTCTTTAAGTTTTAAATTACATATGAAGGAAGACATAATGAATAAGTATCTCTATTTAGATTCCTATTATGGACTAAGCGGTTCTATCCTATTCACCTTCGGATATATATTTCCAAGTTCAGCGGTTAATTTTAATGGTAATGAAATAATCGAATTAACGACTCCTTTAATTTGGTTTACTTCTTTCTACTTAACATTCTTCTTAATTAGCCTGTATATCCTAGCATATAAGATCCCTAACGGTCTTTTGAAAAAATTCAATGAACAGTATAAAAAATATGCCCTAAACTGATGGATCCAAAATTATACAAGGGAAGCATTGAGCCTATTTTATTGAAACTATTATCCGAACACGGGGAAATGTATGGATATCAAATCACGAAACTGATTAAAGAAAGTACGCAAGGTGAAATTGAAATCAAAGAAGGCTCGCTATATCCTTTACTTCATAAGTTGGAAGCCAACGACACTATTGAATCTTCTATAAAAATGGTAAAAAATAGAGGTAGAAAATATTATCGTCTCACTGAGAAAGGGCATCAAGAAACGAGTGCTCTTCTGGAGGATTTTACAAGATATATGATGACAATGAATAACTTTTTCAAGGTTAAACCAAGTCAGGTCACTGGATAGGTATTAGTGGATAAAGTTTCCCGCTGATTTCGCAAAGAACGCAGATTAAAATAACATATTGACTCGGTCCTGTTCTGCTTAAAACTAATAGCTAAGTGCTCATAGCTCATCACTCTATCCGGCTTACCGATCTATTCATCAAATGTTTTCACGCAATCCATGATCCTGATAGCCTGAACTGGAGGTCAGACCATCAGATCATTAATTTTATGATTTAGCGAAGATCGAAGATTAAAATAACATATTGACTCGGTCCTGTTCTGCTTAAAGCTAAAAGCTAACCGCTCATAGCTCATCACTCTACTAGGCTTACCGATCTATTCATCAATTGTTTTCACGCAATCCATGATCTTGATAGCCTGAACTGAATGTCAGACCATCAGATCATTAACTTTAAGTTTTGTGAAAGGAACACTCGGTCCTGTTCTGCTTAAAGCTAATAGCTAAGTGCTCATAGCTCATCACTCTATCCGGCTTACCGATCTATTCATCAAATGTTTTCACGCAATCCATGATCTTGATAGCCTGAACTGAATGTCAGACCATCAGATCATTATAAAAACATGAAGACTCGAACTTGTCTTGCTATAGCGAGAAGCCAGCGGGTGGAAATTGGGCCAGGCTAGGACTGCGACCTGTCTTGCTTTAGCGAGAAGCTGAATGTTTTTTAGCTGATTAAGTAGAAACTTTAATGAATCTGTTTTCCTGAAAACTAAAAACAAGAAACTAAAAGCTTCAACGATCACAGCTCGGCAATCCTTGCTCGCGCTCACTACTCTACTCGGCTTACCGATCTATTCATCAACATAATTTTCTGCTGAAAGCTAACAGCTTATCGCTAACAGCTAACAGCTATTCATTATATTTGCATTAAAAACAAACATGATCCGCTACTTCTTCGAAATCTCCTTTAACGGTAGCAACTATTCTGGTTGGCAGCGGCAGAAAACAGCACCGAGTGTTCAACAAACCATCGAAGATGCATTCGCCACCATTTTACAAAGAAAAGTAATCATTCATGGTTGCGGAAGGACCGACGCTGGTGTGCATGCAAGTCAGTACTTCTTCCATGTAGACTTGGAAATTGACCCAACTAACCTAACATTTAAGATGAATAGAATGCTTCCTAGAGATATTGCGATGCTAGGATTCACTGCCGTTTCGGAGAAAGCCAATGCACAAAAATATGCGACAGCACGTACTTATCAATACCGATTATCTCATTTGAAAAATCCATTTACCAATCAATATACAACTGCTGTCCTTACAAAACTAGACCACCTAAAAATGGACGAAGCCATCTCCTATATTATTGGCAATAAGGACTTTGAAAACTTTTGCAAGAGACCAAAGTTGATGAACAATACGATGTGCACGATTTTCAATGCATCTGTAATGCTCGAAGAAGAAAGTCAAACCATCATCATTACCGTTCGTGGCAGTAGATTCCTGCATCATATGATGAGATTATTAGTCGGAAACTTAATCAAAATCGGTAATGAAAGTCTTCATATCGACGAATTCAAAGACTACATTGACCTGAAAAACAAACCAAAACACTTCGAATTAGCGCCTGCTCAAGGATTAACCCTTACCAAAATTGAATATGATTCTATTAACCTAAATTTGGATTAATAAAATCATCCTAGACTTCCACTAAAAGTCTAATGAAAGACTTCTGAAAACGATCATTACTTCTTTACATTTCGCTCCACATACCGAATAATTTTCCCAGCAATATCCGCACCTGTCGCTTTCTCTATACCTTCTAATCCTGGAGAAGAATTCACTTCTAATACCAATGGACCACTTTTCGACTGAAGCATATCAACACCCGCGACTCCTAGACCCATCGCCTTCGCTGAAATCAAAGCCGTAGATTCCTCTTCCTCCGTAAGCTCAATAATATTGGCACTTCCACCTCTATGTAGATTCGAACGAAATTCGCCCTCTTTTCCTTGTCGCTTCATCGCTCCGATTACCTCACCGTCCACCACAAATGCCCTGATATCAGCACCTCCAGCTTCTTCTATAAATTCTTGTACGATTATTCTCGCCTCTAATCCATTAAAAGCCTCCATCACTGAACCTGCCGCATTTTGCGATTCGGCAAGAATAACTCCCAGCCCTTGTGTCCCTTCTAATAATTTCAGAATCACAGGCGCGCCGCCCACTGTATCGACCACATGTTTCACATCCTTCGTGAAATTAGTAAACACCGTTTTCGGCATGCCTACCCCAGCCCTTGCTAGCAACTGAAGACTCCTCAATTTATCCCTAGAACGAACCAATGCTTGTGACTCAACAGCTGAAAATACTTTCATCATTTCGAATTGACGAACGACAGCCGTCCCGTAAAACGTAACCGAAGCACCGATTCTAGGAATGATCGCATCCACATTTTCCAAGTATTCGCCCTTATAATAAATCTTAGGTTTCTTCTTTTCTAGTTCAATGTTGCATTTCAGGTGATCAACTATTAACATTTCATGCCCCAAAGCCTCTCCAGCCTCGAAAAGTCTCTTGGTAGAATACAGTTGAGGTTGGCGTGACAATATTATGATTTTCATTCTATTCTGTTTTTTTTCGTTTACTAAGTTTCAATTTGTAGGAGAGATCGTACTTTGATGGATTGATTATAAATCTTCCCATCAAGAATTTCCGGCCAATCAAAATGGGAAATCGCATTTCACCCCGTTCACTTAAGGACAGTTCAATTTTATATCTAATTGCGAAAAGTCTGATGGTTGTTTTGATGATATATCGCTTTTCAGAGCTACCAAATGAGCTTTTGATCCGCTTCTCTGTAAAGTCATCCGTCGAAAATTCCTTTTCATCATATTGATTATGAGATGGATCCAAAAGGGTGAAGGTTAGCACTTCTTTCCCATCGACAATTTTAATTGCAATTTTACGACAATGAATAGCTGAAGTGTAAGCCCCAGTATCAATTTTTAGGTCAATGTTTTTCAAATCTAAATCAGGAAGATCACCCTTATCCTTCCTCCCTATTGTAAGTTTCTTTTTCAAGTTCGTCCTTGTTAAATGTAAATATTGCTCTTATAAGATAGACTGACAGTTCAGGTTTTAAAGCTGCCAGCAGAGCTTCTATGATAAGCCGCTAAAAGATAGATAAATAATTGAGAACTATACTATTTATTATTAATCGTCAGTGGATACTGGTACCCAAGTCATCCATTTTTACGTCCAGTCATCCTATTGAAAAATCGCTTTTCAAACTCCCAGAAGAACTGAAATTGACCGAAAATAAAACCATATACCAACAAAATAAGATTATACACAGGTAAAATAAGGATATAATACAGAATAGAAAATAAGATAGGTTGTTCGCCATTATCGGTAAACAATGCAACGATCGGACGCTTAAGAAACATCACTGTAAATCCTGTACAAGCAAAAACTAGCAGAATAATAAAGACTTGAGTTCGTGTAACCTTCCACCTTTTTTCTAACCGACTAACCCAACCTTGCTTGCTTTCTGACATAACTTAAATTTAATAAGGATCTACATCTATTTTGACCCTGACGGATTGAAAACCTTTTGTATCCGAAAATATATACTTTTCTTTCAAAACTAAATCCTTTATCCAACGAATAAGTTTAGGATTTTTCTCCATTTTAATAAAAATGTTCATAATGTACATCCCTCTCACTCGGGCAACGGATGGCTGTGCAGGCCCCATTAATCGAGAACCGATGTTCTTTTTCAAGTTAGAAGCCATGATCCTCGATGCTTCTTCTACCACATTAAATTTCTTATGGCGCAGGGTAATATTGAGCGTCCTGAAAAATGGCGGATACAAGAATTGCTCTCGTTCCATGATTTCTCGAGCATAGAAACTATCGTAATTATCCATGACAACGTCCTTTAACACCTGATGATTCGGCATAAAACTCTGCAAAATCACCTTTCCTTGTGTCCCCTTCCTTCCAGCACGACCACTTACTTGAGTAAGCATCTGATAAGCGCGTTCATGCGCTCTGAAATCCGGAAAATGGATACTTGAATCCGCATTGACTACACCAACTAATTTTAAATTCTCGAAATCTAATCCCTTAGTAATCATCTGGGTTCCAATCAGGATATCAAATTTGCGCTCTTCGAAATCCGTGATGAGGTGTTCTTGCTGATTCTTCGTTTTTGCCGTATCATAATCCATCCGCTTTATATTGGCTTCAGGCAGCAATTCTTTCAGCTCTAATTCTATTTTCTCCGTCCCATAGCCTTTCTTATTAAGATTAGGATTTCCACATGCAGGACAAGAAGGTGGCATTTTTATACGATACCCACAATAGTGACATCGCAACTCTTCCATATACTTATGCAGCGTCAGTGTAACGTCACAATTCACGCATTCCGTTGTCCATCCGCACAATTCACAATTCACTGTCGGTGCATATCCACGGCGGTTCTGAAAGATTAACACTTGCTCTTTTCTCGCTAAGGTTTCCTTGATATTTTCGAGCAAATGCAAAGAAAAAATCGACTGCATTCGATTCGTCTTATACATATATTTCAGATCGACTAATTCTAATTCAGGCATCGCAACATCGCCGAATCGTTCACTCAGTTTCACTAGACCATATTTCTCTTGCTTACAATTATAATACGACTCAAGCGAAGGAGTTGCTGAACCAAGCAAGACCTTAGCTCCTAGTGATGTCGCAAGGTATATCGCAACATCTCTACCGTGATACCTAGGATTAGGATCATTCTGCTTATAAGATGCATCGTGCTCTTCATCTACAATGATCAATCCTAGCTTTTGGAAGGGCAGAAAGATACCAGACCTTGCAGAAACGATTACCTTTTTCTTATACATGCTCGCCTTGAACAATTCCACTCGTTCATTATCTGACATCTTCGAGTGATAGAGTCCGACATCATCACCGAACACCTTCTTGATTCTAGCTACAATCTGAGCGGTAAGCGCAATTTCAGGAAGTAAAAACAAGACTTGTTCGTCTCGTGCTATTGCCTCTTCAATTAGTTCTATGTAGATATTTGTCTTTCCACTTCCCGTGACACCGTGCAATAGTACCACGTCTTTCTCCTCGTATATTTCCTTGATTTGTCGAATCGCATTTTCTTGAATCGGCGTTAGAATTTGCTTTGGCACAACCTCATCTAATCCATTATCTAGTCGGCTCACTTCCCTTTCCTCTTGAATAAAGATATCTTTCTTGATTAAGGCATTGATCACAGAACTCGTTACACCTGACAGATGATATATTGCGGTTTGCGGAACCCACTTATTACTTCTCCTGAGCTGAATATAAGCTAGAAGCGCCTTGGTTTGTAGATCTGACCGTTGCACTTGGTCAAAGGTTTCACTTAATTTTGCTTCATCTTCTTCCAATTGTGGGGAGAGACGCAGAATCTTGATGGTTTTGGGCTTAAATTTGTATTGCAATTCTTCTTTGACAAAAGCAATACCCTTCTCCATCAACGATTTAATCACTGGATAGACGGTCTTCTTTCCTAGGATTCCGCGAATTTGTTCTATGGTCAATTCATTCTGAATCTCGATTGCTTCTGAAATCAAAAATTCGTCATCGGTGAGCTCATATTTATAGACATCCACACCATCCTTTAAGACTATTTTCGTTTCACTTGTCAATTTTAGACCTGCTGGTAAGGCAACTAACATCACTTCTCCGATCGTACAGCAATAATACTTGGCTATCCACTCCCAAAACTTAAATTGAATTTCCGTGATGATCGGCATATCATCGATAACACCAAGGATATCCTTCGTTTTGTATTCGAGCTTTAACCCTTTGCTTATTCCAACTATTAACCCAGAATAACGCTTATTCCTTAAAGGGACTTCGACCCTTTTTCCGAAACCAACTTCTCCTTCCAGCTCTTTCGGTACGGTATAAGTATACTGCCTCGGCAATGCCAAAGGAAGAATTACATCTACGTAAACGGTATCTGAAGTTTGATCTGTCATTCTAGACTGCAAATAAAAGCAATAATAATCAACAAAACATGGACTGGCATAAGGATTATCAAAGATGATCCGTAAATACTTTAAAAGTCCAAAATTGAATTAAAGTTTAATTAAAATGAAATTCAGCATATAAAGTTCAACTTCTTTAAATAACAAGCTTTAAACTTCATTTCAATTATACTTCTAAGTTCAGGAAGCTTGTTAATTATCATGGTTGACTTTATTCATTCAGTATTTCTTTTTAGCTTGCCAATGTTATCTTTAACAATGCAATTTTAGAAAACCTATCTATGAATAAGGATTATTCAGAAGAATATAAATACAAAGAAAAGCTAGAATTAGAAGACCTAAGTTCCGATTCAGAAAAGGGCAAGAAAGTTTACTGTCCTTCTTGTTCAGAACCTGTACCAGCTGAAAATCTTAATATTCACTCATATGCTGCCAAGTGTTCTGCATGTAATTCAATTTTTTCGTTTCGTGAAGATGTAGATGAAGTTCTAGTTCATGATAAAATTTCCCAAGAAATTATAAAGCCAGAAGGAGTAGAACTTAATTACTTCGGTGAACATCTGGATATTACTCTTAATGAACAACCTTGGGGAAATTTAGAGAGTGCAATTGTTGCCTTTTTTCCACTATTGTTAATGATAACTTCACTTATATTTATAAAAATGGTCGATTCCACTGGATTTTCAAAAACAATTCTGCTGGCCATTTTAATCACTGCAACAATTGCCTATATCTCCTACTTTTTTATTCGGAAGAAACATAAGATTTATATTCACATTGACAAGGAAAATCTATACATAGAAAGAAGACCTAGAAAATTTATTAAGGATGAAATATATTCGATTGAAGAAATAGATCAAGTGTATATTAAGAGTGTTCCTTCTGCAAGTGCTACTTCTGTTGCACAAATATTCATGATTGTAAATGGACCTAAAGGGCAGAAGCATGTGAAACTAGTTAAACAAGTGAATAGTCTAGCAAAAGCTAAGTATCTAGAGCAAGAGATTGAAAGACATCTTGGAATTAAAGATAGGAAAGTGATTGGAGAAACTTAGGTGAACCAATTTCTGAATGAACTTGTTGAAGAGGACTATTCAAAATAACTGTAATAGAATACTAAACTGTATTACTTTAGCCATAAAAAGGATAAGATGACGGATCAAGATAAAAAATTTATGAGGCGGGCAATTGAACTTGCGAATGAAGGAATGAACGCTAATGCTGGTGGCCCTTTCGGAGCTGTGATCGTAAAGGATGGAGAAATCATCTCTGAAGGTTATAATCGAGTAACTTCTTCTAATGATCCGACAGCCCATGCGGAAGTTGTTGCTATTCGAAACGCATGTGAGAAACTAGGTACGTTCCAGTTGGACGATTGCATCATCTACACTTCATGTGAACCCTGCCCAATGTGCCTTGGAGCAATTTACTGGGCTAGACCTAAGAAAGTATTTTATGCATGTCAGAGAGAAGATGCTGCAGCAATTGATTTTGATGATCAGATGATCTATGATGAAATTGCTAAGAATATGGCGGAGCGTCAGATCGAATTCACTTCCGTCCTCAGAGAAGAAGGTGTGAAAGCATTTGAAAATTGGACTAAGAAACAAGATCGAACGGAGTACTAATTCCACACTTGATGTTAATGAAACTCCTGATGTTAGCGCTTTTTCGGCGATGAAATCAGTTTCCTTCTCGAAATCCCGTGATCATTTGATAGCATGACTCCATGTCATACCATCAGATCACTCTTCTGATGTTAGTGCTTTTTTCCGCGATGACATCAATTTCCTTTTCGAAGTCCCGTGATCATTTGATAGCATGACTCCATGTCATACCATCAGATCACTTTTCTGATGTTAGCGATTCCCATCTATTTCTTCTTCCTTCCTACACACAATCTTCCAAAACACTTGGTAAGGCTTCCCTTCTACTATCTCACCTGGCTCCGTAACTTCTTCAGCATCTACCAACCCGTAATCAAGAAAAGCTGCTTGAACAGTTTCGCTATCATAAAAGAAAAGGTTAACACCGTGACTAGTCTTAAACCTATCTTTGCTCAATTCTTCACCTTGACCATAATTAGGACTGCTGCTTGAAATGGCTGTAAATACCATATAACCCTCAGGTGCAAGTTGATCATAACAATCTTGAATAAGTTGCCTTCGCTCCTCTTCATTTAACAAATGAATTAAGGCATAGCAGAAAATCCCATCGTACTTTTTGTCATCAAAGGGCATTTCACTAACACTGCCATGAAATACATTTATTTGATCTCCGTAATGATCTTTAGCAAGCTGAATGGCTGTTTCTGAAATTTCTATTCCCGTAACATTTAATCCCAAGTCGGAAAATACTTTAGCATTTCTTCCATAACCGTAGCCTGGGATAAGGACCTCTTTAAGTTCTTTTTTCTTAAAAAACTCTGCAACAGCAAAAACTGAATCTGCGGGATCTAATCCCCACATGGCCTGCTTATCTTTGAAACTAGATTCCCAAAATTCTGTCATTTCGTCTATTTATATAAAAGGTCAAGCCTTCTGTCTTTATTCCTTAACATTTAACGTGCCACGTAATCGAATATCATTCGATGCTGCTCCTATTAAAATTCTAAAATCTCCTGGCTCTACCACTCTCTCCATTTCCAGATTCAACATCGTCAATAATGCTGGCGTGATTTCGAAAACCACCTCCTTTGTTTCTCCTTTTTTCAAATGAATTCGCTGAAATCCTTTCAACTCTAAAACTGGACGGGCTACGGATGCAAATAAATCCCTGATGTAAAATTGGACAACTTCATCACCGTCATAGTTTCCCTTATTTGTAACTTTAATTCGAACCTTTGTGTTTTCATCAGCGGCAATTACTTCCTTATCTAATCGTAGATCACTGTATTCGAATTCGGTATAACTCATTCCATATCCGAATGGAAACAGAGCTTTCCCTGTTAGATTATTGTAATTATCCCCTCTGCCTGTTGGCTTATGGTTATAATATAAAGGTACTTGAGATTCATGGATCGGAAAGGTAATCGGTAATCTTCCTGCTGGATTGTAATCTCCCATCAGAACATTTGCAACAGCACTTCCTCCTTCATCTCCTGGATACCAAACATCCACAATAGCATCCGCATTATGCATCCACTTATCCATCGTGATCGCACTTCCGCCTACTAATAAAACCACCACTGGCTTGCCAACTTCCGAAACAGCATTAATCAATTCTTCTTGATGCCCTGGAAGGGATAAATAGGCGCGATCATTAAACTCGCCCTCTTCGATTCCTACACATACAATTGCCAAGTCACTATTTCGAGCTGCATGAACCGCTTCTTCTATTTCTGCCTCCCAATTGTTCTCCACTCCAACATTCCATATCAGCTTAAACCTAACATTTCCCACGGTCTCATAGTATTCAATTTTAATATAATAAGCTTTTCCCTTTTCAAAAGAATAGGTCTCTGTAATGGTCTGAAAGGTCTGCTTTCGCCAATTATCAATAATCAATTCATTATCAATGTATAATCTATATCCATCATCACCTTCTATTCCGATTTCAAAATCACCAGATTCTGGCGCTACAAGTTTCCCTGTCCATCGAGCCGAATAATAATCATAGTTAATCTTAGCTTCATCTGGAGAAAACAACGTCCATCCAAAATCAATTCTCCTATCGATTCTTTTTAATGCGGGCGCTCCAGACATCGTAATATTATTGAAATATTCGGCTTCTAATCCAGCACTCCTTCCGTCCTTTTGGAAGAGTACATTTCCTGGAACGGTCTTGTAGGAATGAGAGGTTCTTCCAGGCCCTGCGATATAGTTGACCTCTACACCATCTACTAGTTTAGTTTTTAATCCAGCTAAAATAGAAATGGGGTTATTTGCTTCCCCAGAGTATCCTCCCGGTCTCGCCTCATCAGCATCTTCACCGATGATCGCGATTGATTTCAATTTTTTACTTAAAGGAAGAACTTGGTCTTTGTTTTTCAGTAAAACAATAGATTCTTCAGCTGCTTTTCTCGCCAATGCTCTATGCGCAGGTGACGTACTTCCGTCAGCGATATTATCCGTTTTCACGTATGGATTTTCGAAAAGTCCTAGTTTAAATTTGGCGCGAAGCACTCTCCTAACTGCTTCATCAATGGCAGCTTCATCGATCATCCCTTTTTCGAACGCTTCGAAAAATAAAGGATAATGATCATAGGAAGTTTGGAAAATAACATCAAGTCCCGCTTCGATCGCTTGCTCCGTTGATTCCGCATAATTTTTTGCTGTAAAATGCAATACGTTAGCTCCACCAGTTGCACCAGCATCAGAAATCACAAATCCATCAAAGCCCCATTCTTTCTTTAGTTTTTGATTTAATAGCCAGTCGTTAGCCGTTGCTGGTCTTCCATCTAATGAATTATAAGAAGTCATCACCGACCAAGCTTTTGCTTTTTGGAAGGAAGCTTTGAAAGCTGGGAAATATATTTCTTCTAATAATCTTTCGTTCATGTGAATTGGATAACTATCACGACCGCCATCACCCACATTAGCCACAAAATGCTTTGGAGTCGTGATAATTCCCGACTGTTCAAATTGGGTAATAAATGAGACTGCCATCTGAGAAGTAAGAAAAGGATCTTCTCCATATGTCTCTTCTACTCTACCCCATCGCACATCCCTTGAGATATTAATCACTGGTGATAAGATCTGACGAATGCCTCTTGCTTTTACTTCTTTCGCAATAGCACCAGCAACATCGTCCATTAAGTTGGTATTCCAAGTCGCCGCTAATGCGATCGCCTGTGGAAACTTCGTCGCGCCAGGTCGCACAAGTCCATGAAGTGCCTCGTCAAATGGTATAATTGGAATCCCGAGACGCGTTTTATTCACGAAATATTCTTGCATTTCATTGATCGCGAGTACAGTTTGCAGAGCCGTTCCTCCACCGGAATAATCAAGTAATTGCTCTGCAGAATTTCCTGACTTACTTTTCGTCGCCACCTGAAAACCAAAAATGCCATGTTTGTACTTTGACAGATCTGTTGCTTGTCCACTTGGAATCATAAACATCTGCCAAAATTTTTCTTCTAGCGTCATTCTGGATAACAAATCATCTACTCTTTCTTCGATAGGTAATTTTGGATTTTTATAGTCCAATGTATCGTTCGTAACCGAAGCAAAACCTACTGTAGCAAAAAAGCTAAGTAATACAAAAGAAATTAATTTTGACATAAGCGATAATTTAAAGTTCAATTTTATTTTAATGCTGAAACTTTAATGGTCCATACATAATCAGCAGGTGGATTTTCTTGTAACGTAGTAGGAATTTCAACACTAAACCCAGCTTTTTCTTTCATCCATTTCAATGGTTGATCATAACCCAATAAAGTAACCTCACTTCCTGCTGCAGGTTGGTGAGATTCGACACTAATTTTAGAAGGCATATTTTTCTCATCCTCTTCTGCCATATAGAAAAAGTATGTATTTCCATTCTCTTTTTGAGTCATGCAAATGTTCTTTTCTTTAAAGGGTGCAAGCGTATTACTTTCATATATTCCTTCACTATTGACATCCATCCATTTACCGAATTCCGCCAATAAGTCATAGGCACCTTGCTGCCATTCTCCTTCTGGTGTTGGTGCAATATTTAAAAGTAAATTTCCACCTTTAGCCACAATATCTACAAGCGTCTGAACACCTTCTCTACCGGACATATATTTCGCGTTCTTCGTATGCGACCATCCACCACCTGAAATGATACACGATTCCCAAGGATATGGTAATGCTTTCTCTGGAATTCGATTTTCAGGAGTAAGGTAGTTCTGGTTTTTACCATGAACGGCTCGATCTACCACCAATAAGCCAGGCTGTTTTGCTCTTGCTTTCTTTACGAATTCGTCAATTTTTATGTCTTGGTTAATCTCTCTTGTTTTGATATAGCCACTTTCAGAATTTTTTAACTGATCATCATACCAGCTCGTTAGCACACTTTTAGGCTTCTTAGAAACCCAACCACCATCTAACCATAAAATATCCACTTTTCCATAGTCCGTTAGTAATTCCAACATCTGGTTTTGCGTAAAATCAACATATTCCTGCCATCTTTCTGGATTGGCTTCTGGCTCGTAATTTACATTTCTATCTTTTGGAGGATACTTAGGATCCCAGTAACTTTCTACATTCCAGTCTGGCTTCGAGAAGTAAGCACCTGTCCACATATCCTTCTTACGAAAAGCTTCGAAGATTTCCTTCGTAACATTGCTTCGTGGATTCGTTGCAAATGGGCAGTCATCAGAAGTTATTTTGTAATCCGTATACTTCGAATCAAACATGCAGAAACCATCATGATGTTTCGTGGTAAAAATAACATATTTCATTCCTGCGTTATTAGCAGCTTTCGCCCATTGATCCGGATTAAATTTAGTCGGGTTAAATGTTTTCTGAAGCCCTTCATATTCTGCTTTATACGTATTGTAATCATCTGGATTACTTCCCATCTTTCGTTCACACCATCCGTATTCTTCAGGACACAAAGACCATGACTCCACGATGCCCCACTGGCTATATGTTCCCCAGTGCATTAATAAACCGAATTTAATATCCTGCCACTCATCTAATTTTTCAAGTACTAGTGGATCTGTCTCTGGCACATATCTTTCATCCTCATAGATGGCTTGAGAAATAATGGATGCTTGGATTCCAACAAGGAATGCAAGTAGGAAAATGTATTTAAACTTCATGATTCTACCGTTTATAAAGAAAATAATAGTGTTCAAAATTATTTGTGTGTACATACACGCAAACAGAACAAGTATAGTCAAATCTAAGAAAATTGTAAGTATCAGAGGGGATTTTCTTTCTGTAGAATTCTGGAAAAGTAGTAATAGATAGAATCCCGAGTCAAATTAAATCAGTTTATAATGAATTTAACATATATGTTTTTTTATATTTACATTGATTTAAAAATATTTTTCTTTTTGAGCATAAATCATTTAATTGCATCTTAATAAGTAAAAACCTTTAACCCCAATTCACAATGAACATAATTTACAGGAGTTACATATTTTGCGCTACTCTTTTACTTTCATTCCAATTAAACAGTCAAACTTCAGACATCTATGTCTATACCGGAGCAACAGAAACATGGGTTGTTCCTGCAGGAGTTTTTTCCATTGATTTAGATATTTCAGGTGGTGCAGGAGCACAGGCGATAGATCGAGTGATGACTAATGGTGAAGGAGGTGGTGGTGGAAATGCTACCGGAACGCTTGCTGTTACACCCGGTCAAACTTTGTATATTAATGTTGGTGGAGCAGGTGGAACCGATGGAAGCGGTGGCTTTAATGGAGGAGGAAACGGTGGATTTGGAACAGCTGGAGGTTCATGCTCTGGAGGTAATGCTGGCGGTGGTGGCGGTGCTTCCGATATAAGAATTAATGGAAATACCTTGTCGGATAGAATTATCGTGGCTGGTGGCGGCGGTGGTGGTGCAAGGGACTATTGCAACGGAGTTTGTCAACCATGTGGTTGCGGTGGTGGAGCTGGAGGCGGTGGTGGTCTTATGGGTGGAGATGGCTTTGCAGCTTATAATTGTGGAGAAGGCTATCCTGGAAATGGAATAAACTTTGGAATGGGGGCCAGTCAGACAGCAGGCGGAATGGGAGGTCCTCCAGATGCAGGTGGCATTAATATGGGTAGTTCAGGAGTATTGGGAATTGGTGGAAATGGAACTGATGGACTATATGACGTTGCAGGCGGTGGCGGCGGTGGTGGTTACTATGGAGGTGGTGGCGGAGGTGGTGCAGATGATGGAAGTGGTGTCGGCGCGGGAGGTGGCGGAGGTGGCTCTAGTTACCTTGATCCTAGTCTTACGAATTCATCGACTCAATCAAACATAAGAGCAGGAAATGGAGAAATTGTTATTTCATACACACAACCAGCACAAGTACCAACTTTAGGTCAATGGGGACTCATTTCACTTTGCTTAATTATCTTTATTTTTAGTGTGGTAATGGGCAAGGAAAAATACTTTCAAGCTACGTAAACTCTAAAGTTCATTTTTTTCAGAAAGCTAAACTTTCTTATTATTAAAACTTTTTGCACCTAGGCACACGAAAAGACTTTCATTATCTCTATAAGTGAACTTATGATTGTTTTTCTTCAAAGTTTCCGCTTCTCTTGTTACCAGCACAATACAAGCCAATTTACTCCAAAGACCTTAAACCTTTATGCTTTATCACAACGCAAGACTAAAAAGAAGCATTCCTATACCTTTTGTAGATCACAAGAATCCTTCAACCTCCTCTACATATCCAGATATCAACTGATCTATTCTAATATTTCCGATTCGAACTCTAACCAAGCGCAATGTTGGAAAGCCAACAGCAGCAGTCATTTTTCGAACCTGCCTATATTTCCCTTCCGAGATAATTACAGAAACCCATGAAGTAGGTCCATGCCGATCATCCCGAACCTTGATCGTACGTTCTGGAAACCCTGGAGGCTCTTCCAATTTAAACGCTTTACAAGGTAAAGTCATGTATTTTATTCCATCAAAACCTATTTCCACACCTTTCTTCATCTTATCAATGGCTTCCTCCGTTATTTCTCCATCTACCTGAACATAATACTCTTTCTCCACCTTCTTAGATCGAACAGCATGACTCACCTTCCCATCTGTTGTCAAAAAAAGTAACCCTTCTGACTTTACATCTAGCCGCCCAATCGCCATCGTTCCTTCCGGAAAATCATGCAAATCTCCTAACACTGGCTTCTTCCTCCTTTGCATCTTTACAAACTGAGAAATCATACCGAAAGGTTTATGTATTATAAAGTGTCTGTGTTTCATTAAAACCAAATTTCTTGAGCTAATCTAAAAGTGTTCGCATGTGCATCTACAATATCCGCTATTCGTTCAGAATATCCTCCTCCCATGCTCACGACAACAGGAATATTTTCATGATAACACGACTCGAAAACAAATTGATCTCTTTGTTTGCAACCCTCTTTCGTCATGCCTAATCGCCCTAATTTATCCGTAGATAATACATCTACTCCACTCAGATAAAAAACTATTTCTGGCTGAACCTGATCCAGTAATTTTGGCAGAGTATCTTTCAATATCTTCAAGTAATCCGCGTCTTCTATTTTATCTGGAACACCAATATCTAAGTCTGACTTCTCCTTTCGCAAGGGATAATTTTTTTCGCCGTGCATACTAAATGTAAAAACCCGCGGCTCCTCTTCGAAAATTTTAGCCGTTCCATTCCCTTGGTGCACATCTAGATCAACAATTAGAATCTTTTGCAACACCCCTCTACTTAAATAGTAATTCGCAGCAATCGCAAAATCATTGAAAATACAAAAGCCCTCCCCTGAATCTGCAAAAGCATGATGCGTGCCCCCAGCAACATTCATTGACACACCATCTTCCAGTGCATACTTAACACAATCCACGGTTCCTTTCGCAATATATCGTCCTCTATCTATCAATTCTGGTCGTACTGGAAATCCAATTTTTCGAATTTCTTTTTTCGACAACGAATTCGTAGCCAATTTTTGCCAATATTCATTGGTATGAGTCAGTAAAATGTCAGCTTCTGATAATTGATCTGGATGAAAAAATTGATCTGTAGTGATACTTCCTTCGTAAAGTAACTGTTCTGGAATCAGCTCGTATTTATCCATTGGGAATCGATGTCCTTTCGGCAATTCATACTTATATACTGGAGAATAGGCAATTTTCAACATCTACCTAACTAAACTGAATTCACCTGTAATGGTTTCAGGACCATCTGGAAATTCTACGATCATCACATAAATATAGACTCCTTGAAGGTTTTGATAACCGTCCCACCCTACTGACGCATCACCAGTTACACCATTTTGTTCCTTGAACATCATATTTCCCCACCGATCGAAAATTGTAAAAGACGAAAATTCGAACGCCTGATCAGAATCAATGAAGAAAATATCATTCACACCATCGTCATTAGGACTGAAAATATTAGGCTGATATAATACCGAATTCAATATGAATTGCAAGGTGACACTATCTTGAAAAGTACAACCATTTTCATCTGCAATCTCCACCACATAAGTTGTTTCCTCATCTGGCATAGCTTCAGGGTTTTCACAGTCTACACAACTCAGCCCACTAGAAGGTGTCCACCTAATGCTTTCTATTTGCCCAGTAAAATTGGTCGAAATTTGATAATAAGAATCATTGACTATTGTAGCATCCACCGATAATGTTGAAATAGAAACATTATAGATCGTAAAATACTTTTCTTGCGAGCAGCCCCTAATATCAACGAATTCAACTGTATAATCTCCAGGTTGCAAATTAAGCAATCGAGTATTTGCTTGATATTCTTCTAGGACGGAAACACCATTCAGCAGAATGTCCATGAGAAATTCTGCCCCTTCATTTATATCGATTTCTAACTCTCCTAGACTTGCATAATCGCAGTCAGGTAGGGACGAAATGATGGCTACATCCATTCCTTGGAAAGTCAAATTAATATTCACTAAACTGTCACAGCCATTTGAACTCAGCAGCATTTCTTGTCCAGTAGGATTCGCTGCATTATATACAACGTCATTCACGACTATTGAATCATCCAAACAAAGTTCTTCTTCTAAAGTAACTTCTAATCCATCTATAAATTCTAAGTCTATAAAGATGTATTCATTACATCCCGAAGCTGCTCCCCCACTGACCACTTCCATGCCTTGGCTGTTGTTTCGATCATAAGTAGCTCCATTAACAATGAAACTAGTATCGTTACAAAAACTACCTTCTATATAACTCGTATCCGCTGGTAAAAAATTGAGAGTAATAACATAAACACTATCACATGCTCCTGCATTACTAATGGTATCAAAACCAAATGGATTAGCGGCATTATAGGTTATATTATTGATGTTAATGCTTTCATCAGAACACAATTCATTATCAAATATTTTCAGAAACGAATCATCTATTATTAGTTCAACCATTATGAAACTATCACAACCAGCAGCATTCAAGGATTCTGATAGAAACATTCCACTCTTTCGGAGGTGATTAAAAACTTCATTTTCTATAACCAAACTATCTTCTATACAAATCGTCTCTGAAATTAAAAATTCAGATGATTGGGCAAATGATAGGTCAACATTGACAATGGAATCACACCCTGTCGATGACACGAAATTAGCTGAACCAGTGGCATCTGCTTGATTATAAAGTTTACCATTGATAATGGTATCCTGACCTTCACATAAGCTAAAATCAATCAGGGTTGTTACTTCAGAGTCAAAGGTTAGGTCAATTTCTATGATACTATCACAACCGAATTGATCTCCGCCGATGATAAATTCCTCTCCTATTGGATTCGTCTCATTATAGACAACTCCATTCACGGTAATATCATTTCCGATACATAATACATCACTGATATTAAATCGATTCTCGGGTCTAAATGTCAAGTCAATATTAACAATACTATCACATCCCGTACTAGACATTCCCATTTCCATTCCAGAGGTATTCCCTGAATAATACATCACACCAAATACTTCCGTTTCAAAATCAGGGCAAACCATTCCGTCGATCAAGGTACTTTTCGCTTCTAATCCTTCTACAATAATTAAGGCTGAATCAGGATCGCAAGAACCAAGTACGTCAACAATGTAGTAGAATTCAAGTTGAAAAGGTGGGTCACCTGGAGCCATCATAAATGTAGTTTGCGGATTTGTAGTCCCATCTGTAAAAATGAAAAACCCGGAAGCGCCATTATCTGTGGTCAGCGTATTGATGTCTATGGTTTCATTCGTACAAATGGTCGTGCTCGCATTATCTCCTGCATCATTTCCTGCAAATAATCCTATGGTGTATTTAGCTTCATCTGGTGAACAAACACCACTTGAAATGGTCGTGTAAGTCAAATTTAACCCATTCACAGTAAGTGTATCTGGATCAATAAAGTCGGGTACTGGATTGCCCATTATATCTGAAAATTTACCTGAATCTGCAGAAGGATCAACCAGACTTTGTAAGTCAATGACACCTGCTATACAGGTATCTATTGCTACATCAGGCCCAGCCTCAGAGAGTTTGCCCACTGTAATGACAATTTCTTGTTCATCGGTGCACGCTCCATTTTCGTCGTATGCATAAATGGTGATATCTTCTGTAAATACATGACCAGGCAAATATTGAGTCCCCATACCACCAGGCATATCGTAGTAAGCTTGATTCCCTGACTCATTTAATATGGTAATCGCATTAACTGTTACACTTTCACAACCGTCAATAGTAGGTGACATCATAATATCAGGCCCATCGGTGACCAATAGGTCTAATTGTTGTTCATCAGAAAAACAAATTCCATCTGAGACCACGGCATACACGGTAGAAGAAACCGCAGTATAGTTTGTCGGGTCTAATATTTCGTCAACTTGATTTGCTTGCTCATACCAGATTACGGTCTCACCACTTCCACCATTAACTTCATTATTTAAATTTGTCAGATCAAAACTAGCCATTCCTAATCCACAAGACTCTAAAGGTGAAGTCGGAACTGATGAGTTCGGAGAATTATTCACCGTTACATCCATCGCTTGTGGGCTTAGGCAGCCTGCAGATGTAGGAGTAAAGGTAATTGAATAGGTTCCTGGCCCTACACTCGAAGGATCAAAGCTATTACTGGAAACGCCACTTCCTGACCAATTTCCAGGGTTACCGTCTTGAACTGTATTAAGCATTCGACTACCATCATTTTCACACAAAGGTAGCATGGTAGATATCGTATATGCTCCTCCGGGATTAACCGTCACATTTGTAAATGCAGTAGAGCTACATCCTGCATCCGTCACCGTTACTATATAAGATCCTGAGGCGGAAGGTTGGGCATTATTGATATTCCAAGTTGAATTATTTCCTGGATTTCCGGGTCCAGGTCCACTCCATGACCAAGAAGAGTTTCCGCCAGTTTCGGGAATACTGATGTTGTCTCCTTGACAAACGGATATGGATCCCGGTAACGTTGCAGTAGGAGAAGGGTTCACGATGATGTTTAAATCCCCTGAAACCTTACATCCGTTTGACAAACTGGCTATGTAAGAAATATTCTGTGGACTGCCAAGGGCATCATTTGCTGTAAAGGAAAGATTTGTGGAATTAGCACCGCTTATTGGATTATCATTATTATCATACCATTGATAAGAAGTCGCTCCTCCAACTGGACTAATAGACATATCAACCGTTTCTCCATCACAATAGACAACAGTAGAAGTCACAGGTTGCTGTCCTGTGGTAGGATCATTACAGATAATCATGATATTATCCGTTGTATTCGTTTCAGCTGATGCCCATGTTTGAGATTTTATCTCTAAAGAAACACTATTTTTATTCCCTACGCATGAACTTGTGTAATCGATCAATGCAGTTGTGGGATTATCTCCATTTCCAATTAAACGAACTGTTTCTCTCACGCCCCCATTATAAACCAATTCAACTAAAAAAAAATCCCAACAAGGCGCACAATCTCCAGCTAACGGGTTATCAGTATCTCCAGCACAAGGCATTCCAAAATCACACTCATCAGGAGATTCGAAATTTCCAGATCCAGCATAAGGTTGACCTACATAATTCATTCGAACGGTAAGAGTATTACAATTAGAAATGTTAATACTATTTGTAGAAAAAATAGCAGGGCCTTCTGAATTATTTTGTTCTAGAACTCCTCCTTGAACACTGTATCGTCCACCAGAACTTAGGCATCCTGCACATGTTGCATTCCATCCTGTCCCAAACTGATCAGTTCCAGATGTACTATTTAATGGCTCATTAAACGTCTCACTAAAAATTGTCGTTTGACCACTCACATAGCCGAATCCGATCAAGAAAAGCAAAACAAATAACAACCGACCTTGTGTACCATTTCTCATCAGCGTAAAAATAGAATTTCTGCTAATATATTTATATATATGATTATTATTAAATTGTTAATTCTAAACTGTCCAAATAACTCAATTGAATCCATTTGATATTACTAATATAAGCTTTGAATTTTCCACCACTTGTCTTAATAATATGTGATGCTCAAGCAGGATTTGCTTTCTACAGGAAGATATGTTTTTAAATCACTATAGTTTATCACTTAAAACTCCTACTTTTGCCCTTTCTTAAAAAATGTCGTATATGCAACTTAGTGAACAAGAAATTGTAAGAAGAGAAAATTTACAAAAAATAATTGAAACTGGAGTTAATCCGTTTCCAGCAGAGATGTTTGAGAAAAACACAACATCCGCTGAAATCCACGCAAATTATGATGCTGAGAAAAACAATTTCCAAGAAGTTGTTATTGCAGGTCGAATCATGCAGAAGCGAATCATGGGTAAAGCTTCATTTGCAGAAATATTAGACAATACTGGTCGAATTCAGATTTATGTGAATAGAGATGAAATTTGCCCAGGAGAAGATAAAACTTTATATAATACCATTTTTAAGAAGTTATTAGATATCGGTGACTTCATAGGTGTGAAAGGTTATGCATTTACAACAAAGACAGGTACACTGTCTATCCATGTAAGTGAATTAACCATTCTGTCGAAGGCATTACGTCCGCTTCCTATTGTTAAGACAGATGCAGAAGGGAATGTACACGATGCATTCACAGATCCGGAACAACGATACAGAATGCGATATGTCGATCTTGTTGTGAACCCTGAAGTGAAAGAAGTTTTCAGAAAAAGATCTAAAATCCTTTCTTCGATGAGAAGGTTTTTCGATGATAGAGATTGGTTAGAAGTAGAGACACCTGTATTGCAAGCTATTCATGGTGGTGCTGCTGCAAGACCGTTCAAAACACATCATAATACCTTAGATATGCCTTTCTTTCTTAGAATTGCGAATGAGCTTTACTTGAAAAGACTCATCGTTGGTGGTTTCGAAGGAGTTTATGAAATAGGAAAAATGTTCAGAAATGAAGGAATGGATCGTACACACAATCCTGAGTTCACTTCTATGGAAATATATGTAGCTTATAAAGACTACATCTGGATGATGGAAATGGTAGAGCAATGTCTTGAATACATTGCTAAGGAAGTCAATGGCACTACCAAAGTTATGTATGATGGTAACGAAATTGAATTCGCGGGACCATACGTTCGAATGAGTATGTATGAATCCATTGAGAAATATACAGGAGTAGATGTTTCTGAAAAGAGCGAAGATGAAATGAGGGCCTTCTGTAAAGAATTACATATCCCAGTGGATCCTTCTATGGGACGTGGAAAATTAATTGATGAAATTTTCGGAGAGAAAGTAGAAGCGAACTTGATCCAACCTACTTATATAACAGACTATCCATTGGAAATGACACCATTAGCTAAGAAGCACAGATCGAAAGAAGGTTTAGTCGAACGGTTCGAGTTATTCATTAACGGAAAAGAAATTGCGAACGCTTATTCTGAGTTAAATGACCCAATAGATCAGAGACAAAGATTTGCTGACCAATTAGAACTTGCGAAACGTGGAGACGATGAAGCAATGGTATTAGATGAGGATTTCTTAAGATCGCTCGAATTTGGGATGCCACCCACCTCTGGTTTGGGGATTGGAATGGATAGACTGACGATGTTATTAACAGGACAGCACTCGATTCAAGATGTTTTATTTTTCCCTCAGATGAAGGCAGAGAAAAAGTGAAACCCTTAAAAACAACAAGGGCAATCTGGCGATTATTGGCACTAGTATTTACATTAATGACATACCTGAGCTGGTATCGAATCAAATGTTTATTTATTCCACATACGATCGAAAGAGGTTTTAGACTGCGTCGCGCTTGGGTTAAAATAGCATTTAGGATTTTAAACATCAAATTGATAGAAGTGAAAGGTGAACTTCCTCCTCAGCCTTGTTTATATGTTGTAAATCATCGAAATCTAATAGATCCAGTTATTTGTGCTCATATTAAAGATGCCTACTTTCTATCTAAAGCAGAAGTCGAAAACATTCCATTTCTCGGCAAAGGGGCTGAATTAACAGGTGTTATATACGTAAAACGAGACGAAAAAGACTCCAGGAGTGCTGCTAGAGCTACGATGCACAACACAATGAAGGCTGGACTTGACTTAATTGTATATCCAGAAGGAACTACTGGAACAGAGGAAAAAACAATTACTTTCCATAAAGGCTCCTTTGATGAAGCTGCATCATTAGGTGTTCCTGTCGTTCCTATTGCGCTTGAATACAAAAACAAATCTGACCTATGGATTGAGCCTTCCTTACTAAAGCAATTCTTAATTCAATTTGGAAAAAAGGAAACTCAAGTCAAAATAGAAATTCACCAGCCATTGATCTCGGATAATGGAACTACCTTAATGCGTAAATCTCGTCAACTTATCGATCAGTCACTTCAGGATATGCATAAGGATTGGCATCAATTATGGGGAACAAATGAATTAAAAGAGTCCTAAAAGCCTTTCCTCGATTATTATATATATTCAGTCTAATTAACATACGAAATTGGCATTCAATGTTCTTTTTTCCAATATTATTTACTAAACTGCAACATTAATAACATATGGAATCTCAATTCTTAACACACATCTAGTATCTAATTATCATTTATATGATTGAATATCAGTAAGGTATATGAATTGAGGTTCATGTAATTCTTAAAAAAATTAATATATGAAACAAAGACTCACTATGGCCTTTCTTTTTATGATTGGGTTCTTTCTAAGTGGAAGCGCTCAAGAATTAAATGTTACAGGCAAAATCGTCTCCACTGATACTGGAGAACCCTTAATCGGTGCAAGTGTTATCATTAAGAACACTTTCACTGGAACCACAACTGATCTGGATGGAAACTACTCGATAAGTGCAGCAGTTGGTGATGTATTGGTTTATTCTTACACAGGATTTACCACGATGGAAAAAACAGTAGTTGCAGGACAGACGACAATGGATGTTAGCCTAGCTACTGGATTACAATTAGACGAAGTAGTCGTAACTGCTTTGGGAATTTCTAGAGATAAGAAAGCATTAGGTTATTCAGTGCAAGAAGTAAATGCTGAAGAACTTACTGGAACTCAAGAAAACAACGTTATTAATGCTCTTCAAGGTAAAGTAGCAGGTGTACAAATTAATTCTTCTTCGGGAGCACCAGGAGCTGGATCTAGTATTGTAATAAGAGGATTGAACTCCTTGAATCCTGGATCTAACAATCAGCCGCTATTTGTAGTAGATGGAATACCTATCGGAAACCAAACCTTTTCTGGTTCACAACTTCCGAGTTCAGGTTCTAATGCTGTAAATAGTCAAGAGCAATCTAGTTTTACAAATAGAGCTGCCGATTTGAATCCTGCTGATATTGCTTCAGTAAGTATTCTTAAAGGTGCTGCTGCAACTGCATTATACGGTCTTCGTGCTGCAAATGGTGTTGTTGTAATCACAACAAAAAAAGGTCAAGCTGGAAAAACAAATGTAAGTTTCAACTCTACTTATGGCTGGGAAGAAATAAACAAATCTCCAGACTTAGTAAGCACACATAGAGAAGGAAGACATGGAAGACTTCGATTTAACAGCGATGGTTCTCCATTAAGATTCCAGACTTATGGACCGAAAGTATATGAAGGACTAACACCAGTATTTGACTTAACTGATGATTTCTTTCAGACTGGTAGCCAATTTAAAAACTCAATCAGCATCCAAGGTGGAAATGATAGAGCTACCTACTTAACTTCTTTTTCTAGATTAGATCATACGGGAATTATTCCATTTACTGAATGGGATCGTACAACTGTTAGAATAGGTGGAGAAGTAAAGGTTTCAGATCCATTAACAGTATCTGGTTCAGTTAACTATTCTAAGTCAGGTGGAAACAAGCCTCATGCAGGTGATAAGTCTATCTTAAGTTCTTTAGGATATTACACGACAAGTTTTGATGTGAATGATTATATCAATCCAGATGGTAGCCAGCGAGATTTCTCTGATGGAATCATTGACAACCCAAGATATCTAGCAGAATTTTCAAAACTTTCTGATGACGTAAACAGAGTTATCGGAAATATTGGATTTAATTACCAGCCGCTACCATGGTTAGAATTAGATTATAAATTAGGAAATGATTTTTATAATGATTCTAGAGTGAGAAGTGTACCTGATGGAACTGATGTAGGTTCACAAGTTGGTGGATTCATCATCGAAGAACAAATCAATTATAGCGAGATCACTTCGAATCTTTACTTGAGAGCTTCTAAACAATTGACACCTGATTTCACGGGTTCATTGACAGTAGGAAATAATATTACAGATATTAAATTTAGTAGTATTAATACTAGAGGAGAAGGATTTTCACTTGAAAACTTCTATGACTTAAGTAATACGAGTAATGTATTTGCAAGTAAAAATGCATCTCGTCAGCGATTGGTTGGTTTATTTGGAATTGCAAGTTTCGGCTTTAAGGATTACTTATACTTAGATTTAACGGCTCGTAATGACTGGTCTTCAACTTTACCAGTTGAAAACAGATCATTCTTTTACCCAAGTGCAAGTTTGTCATGGGTAGTTTCTGAAATGACTGACTTACCTGATTTCTTTACATTCCTAAAACTTAGAGGATCTTGGGCACAAGTTGGAAAAGACGCAGGACCATACCAAATTGGTATATTCTACAGTGGAGCATCTAACTTCCCATTCAATGGAGTTAATGGATTCTCTCAAAGTTCAGTGGCTGGAGATTTCAACTTAAAACCTGAAACGACTACATCTACAGAATTCGGATTAGACCTAAGAGTTTTACAAAATAGAATTGGTATCGACTTTACTTACTTTAAACAAAACAGTAAGGATCAGATCATCCCAGTTCCTGTAAGTAATGCAACAGGATACTCAAGATTCATCACGAACGCTGGAGAAATAGAAAATTCAGGAGTTGAGTTATTGCTTAACTTAAACCCAGTTTCTACGAAAGATTTCTCTTGGGATATGTCGATTAACTATTCTAAGATGACTAGTAAAGTGATCTCTATAAAAGAAGGAATCGATGAAATTATTTTCTTTGATGATAGAATCACTAGTAAGTTAGTTCCAGGAGGAAAAGTAGGAGACTTATATGGATGGGACTTTGATAGATCTGAAGATGGCCAGTTACTTATTGGAAGTAATGGTTTCCCACAAATCAACTTCGATAGTACGATTTTAGTTGGAAATGCTTACCCAGACTTCACGGCAGGTATGACTAACACTTTTACATATAAAGGTCTTAGTTTAGGATTTTTACTAGAATGGAGAAGCGGTGGAGATGTATATGACAGAGGATTTAGAAATAGTCTAAGAAATGGATTACTTGCTGAAACAGAGCGAAGACATGAGGAAGTTATTTTTGACGGTGTATTAGCAGATGGAAGTCCTAATAACATTCCTGTTGAGATTAATGGAGAATCGCTTTATAGAGATGGAAATAGATATAATAATGCTTACCAAATTTTATTACAAGATGCATCTTGGTTTAGAGTTAGAAGGGTGAGTTTAGGATACAGTCTTCCATCTAAAATGTTAAACAAGCAATACATCAGTTCTGCAAGAATCAGTTTCAGTGGGAACAATTTATTCTTAAGTACACCAGCAAGAGGCTACGATCCTGAAATCAACTATTTCGGTTCAGGAAGTAATATTGCAGGTTACACAGGATTACAGACACCGGCTACAAGAAGTTACTTTGTAAGTCTTGATCTAAACTTTTAATAAAAATTGAATAATAATATGAAGTTCATAAAAATAAAAACGCTTTTAGCGGTGTCACTGGTGCTTATGTTGTTTGCATCATGTGAGAGTTTTTTAGATGTTAACACAGATCCGAATCGAGTGACTGATGTTACATTAAACTCACTGCTACCTACTACGATCGAGGCTGCAAGTGCAGCGCACTACAGATCGGCATACACTACGAATCAGATTACACAGCATCTAGGTTCATACTTTGGATATCCTCAGATTTTATCTCTAAGCTCTACATGGAGCGGGATATATCTAAAAGGATTAAATAATTTAGACCAGTTAATTATCAAGGCTGAGGAGAGTAATTCACCTCATTATGCGGGAATAGGAAAAGTACTTTCAGCTATAAATGTTGGATTGCTTACTGATAACTGGGAGGCTGCACCTTACTCTGAGGCTATATTAGGTTCAGATAATTTTACACCTAAGTTCGATTCTCAAGAGCAATTGTATGCGTCTATTAATAGCTTACTAGATGCTGCTATTACCGATTTACAGAAAAGTGAGTCTATTTTTGCTCCAGGAAGTGATGACTTAGCATACAATGGTGATATTTCTAAATGGATAAAATTAGCTTACACATTAAAAGCGCGTTACGCGATCCACTTGACAAATAAGAATGGTACGCAAGCGGCTAGTGATGCTTTGTCGGCTATTTCAAATGGATTTACAAGTAATGGAGATGATTTCCAATTGATGTATAATTCAGTGAATAAAAATCCATGGCACACAAGTGTAGCATTAGCGAACAATACAGGGAACTTGACAATTACTCAGGGATCTTACTTTGTTGACTTATTAAAAGGAATCACTGATGAAGGTGATCCTAGAATGGCTGCACTAGTAGATGCAGGAGATATTCCAAATGCAGAAGTAGTAGGAATTACTTCTTATGATGATAATGCAGCGCCAAATAATTCTGATCTAAGTGAAACAACATGGCACAGTACAGAATCTGCACCAATCGTTATGGTTTCTTATGCGGAAGCAAAGTTTATCGAAGCTGAAGCAGCATTTATATCGAATGATAAGACGAGAGCTTACGATGCATACTTAGAAGGTATTGCGGCTAACGTTTCTAAACTAGAAGTGGAAGCAGGAGACTTTTTAACTCATCCTAATGTTGCAGTTGGAGCGGATAACTTGACGCTTTCTGATATTATGGAGCAAAAATATATTGCTTTGTATTTAAACCCTGAAGCATGGGTAGATATGAGAAGATATAACTACTCTACAGATGCATACACAGGTTTTGTAGAAGCAGATCCATTCGAATTAGGCGGTAGCTTCCAGCGCGTTAGATATCCAGATGATGAGTTTAATAGAAATGGAGATGAGACGCAAGCAAACAATAAAGACTTATTGGTTCAAATGTGGAGAGACCAATAAATTTCATTTTGATTAAAATAAAATAACATGAATACAAAATATATTTTAAGAAATTTAGCCTTTCTCTTTTTAATCGCATTTACAGTAAGTTCTTGCTATAAAGAAAGTGACTGGTTAGGCGATAATACAACAACAGAAGGGAAGCATTTTCCAGTTATTGCTGGAATTACAATCCTTGACGAGATGGACACATATCCAGTAGGAACGAACATTCAGATCGATCTTGATTTCTGGTCATTAGATGAAATATCTACGATTAAGTTATATCAGACGATCGGTGGCGGAGAAACTACGGAAGTTAAATCTTACCCATTCGTTTCTAATTTTCAAGAAGATTCACAAACTGATGAGCTAATTATGGATTATCAAATTCCTTCTATTACGGAAGAAAGTGTTTCGATTAGATTAGACGTAGAAGTGATCAATGTGAATGGATTAACTAGAAATTCAGTTGATAGCGGAACAGCAAATAGACCTTCTTTAACGATTACTGCAGTGAAGTAATCTAAAGTAGAATAATACAAAAGAGCCTATCGGAGAAATCTTCGATGGGCTCTTCTTATTTATAAAACTACTTGCATTTTAAATTGCACTGCATAAGAATATCAGACTGAGATTAATCTACTTTCTCCCCCACTCTTCTATTCGCTGATCTATTTGCTCTACTTCATTTTCTCGATCGTAAAAAACATAATCTCCAGGAATAGCTTTCATTTTTTCTGCATAATTTAAAGCTGAACTGAAGTCTCCATTTAAGGCAGATAATTTGGCATTCGCCCAAAGTAGATCACCTTTAATATATGCTTTCGGATAATACTGTCCACTCCATTCTCCATCTTCGGAATATAAGTCTTCACTTGCCTTTAACCATTTCGCAGCTACATCTAATCGTTCTTCTTCATCTATCAGATAATTAGCCGCTTGGAGATAGATCACCCAATGTGTATTCCGCGGTAACGTTTCTAATTTCTCCGCCAACTTTTCCTCTAAAACAATATAATGTTCCACTTCCACATAAAAACTGATCTTCACACTCGCCCATTCCAAAACCACATAAGCGCCATCAAAATCTTTCGCTATAATATCAAAAGTCAAATCTTCAACATGATTATTAATTACAGGATCAACTTCGATTCTCAATGCATCTTCTGATTCTTCATATCCAAAGGCTCCCCACTGCTGAGCAACTTTATTAAAGATAACGGTCCATGGTTCATTTTCTCGAGGTATTACAAAGAATGAATAAGATCCTCTAGGAAGTTCCTTTCCTTGTATCTTCACCTTTTCTGAAAAGGAAATGACTGTCGCCATATTCGCGCCGGCTCTCCATATCTGTCCATATTCTTGCATTTCGCCCCATATCTGTCGGCCTCTAACTTTAGGACTTCCATAATCAATACTAATTTTCGTGTATGCTACCCTTTCCGAAATACTATTATCAGAACTGATTCTCGGAGTCAGATCCATGGCATACTGACCGACCATCACATTGACCAAAAAGAAAAATAGAAAAACGACAGAAGTAATATACTTTAACATTGCTATTTAGTTTTGTAGAATCTAATTTAATTCTACCAGCTGAATGAAGTGCCTTTTAGCATAACAATAACAAATATTTAATGTTCTTCCATCCAGAAAAATGCGTGTCAAAGTATATCGAAACGTGGTACAAATATTATTCAAGCCCCTGACCAGTTCAATGTTTCACTGTCAAGCTCATGCCTAATTCCTGTACTAATTATATTATCTAAAAGTTAAATTTTAGAATCGCTTTTGCAAAAAACGGTGTTCCTGGCGTAAAATGAATTTCCTCAACAGGATTAACCTCATTAATAAGTCTACTTTCCGTTGCAAATTGCGCCTCATTCCATTCTTGGTTAAACAAGTTCTCTATAGCAAAACCAATATTAATGTTGCCAAAAGTATAATTAGCATTTACATCACTGATAAAATATCCATCTGCAATTATGCTACCATTTTCATTAGCAGGTCTATCCTTGATAAATCGGCTCTTATAACTTGCATTAAACTTTCCTTTTTTATAATAAAGTCCAGCAGTGGAGGTCATCGGTGGCGCTAGTGGAATTAGATTCTCCCCGTCTGATTCAGCTAAGCTTCGAGCATATGTGTAATTAAAATCACCGCTAAAATAAAGCTCATCTAATATCTGATACCTCACTCCCAAATCTACACCTGCTCTACCTGTTTTTCCAGATGGCTCGACAATCCCAGCATCTCCTACATATACAAATTCTTGTTCTAAGAACAAATACCATAGCGCAACATCCACGAACATTCTCTTAAAAGGCTTAAAGGCCACTCCAACATCTGTTCCATATACTTTCGGAAGTGCATCCTCTACTTGCTGTTCGAGTACAATTCTAGTATCATTAGAATGGAAACCTATTCCTGATTTCCAGTACAACTGAACAGATCTGTTCAGATTATAAATAAAATTCAACTTCGGAGAGAAAACACTTTTATCCTGCACTTTCCGATCGAAAAGCGTAGACAATTTACTTTCATAATTAAAATTAAAATAATCCCATCTCAATGCCGCTTGTACTGAAAGTCGATCAAATTCCAATTCACCACTGACAAATGAAAACACGTTTTTCTCATTGATATCTCCAAATTGGATATCTTCTAAAGTCTCTTTCCTATTTAGGGTTTTTGATAACCGATTATCTTTACTTAGGTCATTTCGGTACCCAATCCCTGCACGTACCAGCGAATTCGCAAAATTTAAGTTCTTTTCATGATTCCAGACACTTTCGAAACCGAATAACTGTCGGTCTTCATATTGTCTAATCTGATCTCCATTAACAGGATCTTCTAGGAAGAAAGTGAAATTGGAAAATAACTCAAAATCATACTCTGAATAATAGACATGATTCCTAATGTAGGAATGGTCATCAAGCGTCTTAGAATAAGTGAATTGAAGATTAGTCCTTCTTGTATTTCCTCCTTCCGTATCATCGATAGCACCAAAGCGTGATATTAAACCTTGCTCAACAGCTCTGACTGGAATTTGTCCAGAAGCATCCCATTCACTTTGAAAATGAGAAGCAATGACGGAGAATTTATCTTTCGATGAAGTTCTTCCTGTATATTTTCCGAAGAAATTAACCCTGCTGAAATTTTGTGGAGATTCGAAAGGTCCATCACTTATCATATATTGGGTTGCAATATAAGCATCGTGGTTATTCTGATTTAAAACATTAAAAATTCCCGACGTTCGAAGCGTGTTAAATTGACCTAATTCTATGTTAACCTGAGAATTTGCAATTTCATCTTTCGTTTTGAAACCCACATATCCTGCAGTAGCAAAGTTTCCTTCATCTGCGTAGTAAGGTCCCTTCCCAAAATCAATGAGTTCAATGGTTTCTGGAATTAAAAAATGCAAATCCGAATATCCTTGTCCATGAGCATGAGACACCATATTTACAGGCATTCCATCAACAGCCAATGCGATATCCGTTCCATGATCTATATCAAATCCTCTTAAGAAAATCTGCTCTGCCTTTCCTCCTCCGGCATGTTGGCCGATAAACAACCCAGGTACCTTTCTCAAGATTTCTTGTGATGAGTTAACCGTTGTGGTTTGATTATCAATGTAAGAAATAAGGTTAGTCTTCTTAGCGTTTTCGCCAATGACAATTTCACCCAACTCAAAGCTGGATTCTTCCATTTCAATCTTCAGATTATCTGATATTTCTGAAATTTTATAGAACAGATCCTTATAGGAAAGGTGGATGATCTGAAGGGTATCTCCAATTTCTGCTTCATTCAAAGAGAAAAATCCATTTTCATTGGTGTGAGCATGGTGATCATGATTAAAATGTAGGATATAAGCATCCTCAATTGGGACACCGCTACTATTTTGTATAATTCCACTGATTTTTTGGGCATGGATATTTAAACTGCCGACAAAAATAAAGACAAAGAGTAAAGTATTTTTCATTTATTAAAGTTTATGCTTACCTAGTCTACGCGTGAAATCATACGGTAGGTTTTATTCTAGCAAGAATTTTTTTTAGTGTATTGGATGCAAAATATAAACTAGGTCTTGATCAGCAAAATCTTTTCCATTAATTTGAATACACTTTTTATTATGCTGAATGATGGAAACTGCCCTAGCATAGAGAGATGTATGATCAGACCTTGTTTTAACTAAAAGTTCTAAGAATTTCGATAGTTAAAGTTTCTAACATTGACCAATAAAAGAAAGGCTAAGCACTGATTAATCAGTATTTTTTATAGACCTAAAAATAACAACGATAGGAAAGTGGTCAGATAAATGTCTTCCATCGATTCTGAGATCTGGACAGTCGTACAACAAAACGTCCATAGAAGGCTTAGTGAAGATATAATCGATTCTTCTGGAAAATTCTCCCTCTAATTCGAAATCGTTAAATGTTCCACTGTGTTCTTCATAACGATGATTAGCAACTTCTCTAGTATCTTTGAAAACGTTAGTAAGTGATCTGTATAAAGTGGTTACTGGTGTTAAGTTAAAATCACCTAATACAATATAATCTCGGTTTTTACTTTTCGTTTCGACAAAACTTTGTAGGAGCGAAACACTTTCTTCTCTAGCAGTTTCGCCTTTATGATCAAAGTGGGTATTAAAAACAGAAAGGGTATCTCCGCTTTCGATATTTACGAATAATCCGTAGGTCACCACTCTATTACAGGCAGCATCCCAGCCTCTGGAGGCATTTCCTGGCGTTTCAGATAGCCAGATGGTTTCATTTTCAAGAATTTGCCACTTTACGGCGTCATAAAAAATGGGACAGAATTCTCCCTTCTTTATTCCATCATCACGACCTACTCCTATATGTGTGTAATAGACTAAGTATTTATTCAAAAAAAACAACTGATCTTCCAGCACTTCCTGCATGCCTACAAAATCAGGTTTTTCTTCTTCTAAGAAATTACCAATTGCTTCTTTTCTATTATCCCATTGGTCAAGATCATCTGCGATATTATTCCAGCGGATATTATAGCTAATTGCCTTATATGTTTTCTGTGCATTAATGGGTAAGGTGACGCATAACGCCAAAAGTGTAATTAGTAATTTCATGCAAATAGTTGTAAGCTATCCATAAATTACATATAACTACCTTAATAGTCAAGTGCTAAGAAACTAAAGATGGACAATTCCCACTTACTTCAAGCTCAGAAAATTTGATTACATCGAAAGATCCGTGCACATTTATAAGCATGTCGTAACCTCGAGCTTTAAGAATGGAGGCAGCAATTGTAGATCGATACCCACTTCGACAATGAATCACATAGGAAGTAGAAGAATTCAGCTCACCCATGTGATCATTAATGAAATCTAAAGGAAAATGCTGTGCTCCTTCGATATGTGCCGTTTCCCATTCATCGGGTTTCCGAACATCTAAAATTTTCTTATCCAGCTGGCTTCCCACAAATTCCTCTACCGAGATCGTTTCTATCTGATCGACCTCCTTATTCCATGCACCAAATCCACCGTCTAAAAATCCTAGCGCATTATCGTAACCTACTCTAGCCAATCTCTTAACCGCTTCTGATTCTTGACCTTCCGGTGCTACGATGAGAATCTTCTGTTCTAGATTGGTAACAAGTGCTCCTACCCAAGGCGCAAAACTTCCGTCTAATCCGATAAATATAGATCCAGGAATAAACCCCTTCACAAAATTCTGTTTATTCCTAACGTCTAATACTAATACATCTTCTTGATTAGCGATATACTCGAAATCATCGACGCTTAAAGCTCTTGCTCCTTGAGCCATCACTTCCGTAATAGAGGTATAACCTTCTTTGTTCAATTTTACATTTTCAGAGAAATATTGAGGAGGAGGAAGTAAGTCTCTGGTTACTTCCGCTACAAATTCCGCTCTGGTCATGTCAGCTCTGAGAGCATAATTCGTTTCTTTCTGATGACCTAAAGTATCCCAAGTTTCACTACTCATCTTTTTTCCACAAGCCGAACCAGCTCCATGAGCTGGATAAACGATGGTATGATCTGGTAGAGGCATTAACTTCTCTCTAAGACTATCAAACAACCATCCAGCTAAATCTTCTTTTGTTAAATCAGTGGCCTTCTGCGCAAGATCTGGCCTCCCAACATCTCCTATGAACAAAGTATCACCTGTAAAAACAGCATATTCTTTACCAGACTCATCATTTAATAAATAACAAGTAGATTCTGGCGTGTGCCCCGGAGTGTGTAACACTTTGAAGGAGATTTTACCCACCTTTAATGTTTCACCGTCTTTTGCATTCTTCATTTCGAAAGAAGTTGACGCGCCAGGTCCGTAGATTATCGTTGCACCTGAAGCTTTAGCTAAGTCTATGTGACCAGAAACGAAGTCTGCATGAAAATGGGTTTCAAGTATATATTTGATTTTTACACCTTGTTTTTTTGCTCTATCCAGATAAGGTTTAGTCTCTCTAAGTGGGTCTATTACAACTGCTTCTCCATCAGAACTGATGAAGTAAGAACCCTGTGAAAGGCATCCTGTGTAAATTTGTTCTACTTGCATATTCCTTATTTTATAAATATTTGATATTATGAATGACCATGTCTACCAGACAAAAATTAATGGGAACCTTTAGGATTAGGATATAGGTGATCTTCGTTTTCGTCTCTTTGAGTTAAACATTTAAAGTCCTTTTCGAAAACTACTTTCAGATCATTTTGGGAGAAAGAAATGGAAACCTGATCACTGCCATGAAGACTTGATACTTCTTCTTTATTTAAAAACAATTGACAATTTTGGTTTTGTTGGTCAATACTGTGTTTTTCCGGATGAGTATGAACTTGAAAAGTTAATTGTCCACTTGGAAATAAGATGCTAGATGATATTGCTCCATTCGAAACGATCAAATCCATTTCATCCATTGATACTCTAAATCTGATAGACTGATTAAGTATTCTTACTTTCATTCGCGCTCTTTTTATTAATGTAAGAAGGATTATATTTTACCATCATATGAATCCATAAAGATCGAGAAATTCTAAGAAGTTTGAAAAACAATAAGGCAGCTAAAGCCGCAACAACGCCCATAGCAGCTTCTATAGACCATCCAGCAGCAAAAACAAGTAGTAGCGCAACACCAATGAAAAACCATCCCGAAAAGATGTATGAAATAAACATGGCTCCATAATAAAATCCTGGTTCGGGTTCGAAACGCTGACCACAGACTTCACATGAATGATTCATGTCTAAAGGATTAGACATGGAAAATGGTTTTTTAAACAAATTGGATTGTCGACATCTTGGACAATTGTAATTAAAAATACTTTTGATAATGGACATAAAAAGTTTACATATTACAATTACAATTCTCTAAACATTCGATGATTAGAGAAACATCTCTTTCCTTCAAAGAATATAACATAGAACGACCATCTCTTTTTACAGAAAGTAGACCTTTCAGCCTCATATTCTGAAGGTGGTGAGAAGTCAATGATTGTTCAGTACCAAGATTTTCACAAATCTCTGTTACTGATAATCTTGCATGTTGTTCAAGTAAATGTATTATACCAAGTCTTACTGGATGTGCAATGGTTTTTAGAATGTATGCAATCCGCTCAAGTTTATCCGCTTGGCTCTCATTTAAAAGTATTTTTTCTTCTGACATACACAAATATAAAAATTATTAATATTTATAAAAACATCTATTACCTCTCAATTGTTGTAGAATCCTTGCAAAGGTTAAATTTATTTATTGCAACCAGCTTATTTCCGGGGATTCTTCAATACTTTTTCAATTTTCAAAGATACCCCTTTCGGTAGTACACTTTGCTCTAAATTTATTCCTTCTAGTGTTAAATTAAAACCACTCATCACTTCTAGCGCTGATCCTGGGCCTCCATATTTTATGATTATGTTATCAACAGGGTCCGCCATTATAGTAAGGTTCTTTGAGATTACTAAAGGAGAACTTTCCAGATCTATTTCACTATTTAGTCCTGTATCAATTATAATCACATCCCCAGAAGTTGCACATCCTATTGCATTATGTAGTGTTCCTGCTCCAGAACTATTGGTCGAAGAAACATTAAGATTACATGGAGGTGCCACTCCATCATAGCAAATTTCGATTGAAACATTGGTTAATGAACCTATTGTATTCCCAAAGTTGAAAACCCCAAACAACCATTCACCATTGGCGTTCTCTCCATCCATATCACCCAAAGAACCTTCAGGTTGATATGTATTATTTACATTTGGTGGACAATCTACACCACTTATAGCAGATTCATCATCAAAGCCCATATCAAAATCGTCGACGTTCCCACAATTAAAAAAATCATAAAGTGTAATTTGGGTCCCTCCAGCAGATAACAATACAAATGCTAAGTCACCTACATTATTATGAGTTCCTGAGACATCAATTACATTTACATCTCTAATTATTTCATTTAAAGCAACAGGTATGGAAACAACTGATGCTGTTCCAGAACCGCCCCTATCTCTTACAATTGTCTTAGGTGTATCATTGGAAATAAATGTTTCACAAACCTTTATAATCTGACCTGTGGTAAATGTAAAATCAGACGAATACGAAGACATACCGCAACTATTTATTGATTTCACGCGCCAATAATAAGTTGTCGAAGCAACAAGTTCCGTACTGATTATAATTGAATTACTAGCTATGGCTGCAGATTCAATTAGACTACCTGTTCCATTAGGTCCTGTCCTTAACTCATATTCGTAAGTCCCAGCTGTAGGTACTGCACTCCAAGCTAATTCTGGATTAAGATTTATATCTACCGCATTATTTGCTGGTGAAATTAAAGTCGGTGTTGTCGTTGGCTCATAGAGCTCCAACTCGTAATTTTTAGTTCTTACATTACCACCTGAACTAGCAACTACGTCAAGTGTAAAACTGCCTACATTACTTCCGAAATTACTTAAGGTTACTGTTGCTGAATTTCCTGGTGTCAATGGATTGCTTGAATAACTAGCATTAGCGCCACTTGGAAGTCCTGTGATATTTAATGTTACAGGTGTAGTATAATTCCCTATCTGATTTACATTAACATCAAACATAATTGATTCATCATTGCACGTTTCGCCTGCAGCAGGAACCACATCAATTGTATATCCATCCACACCAACTTCCACTTCAAAATCAGCATCATTGATATCAAAAAAGATGTTATCTGAACACTTAACCATAACTCTTGCCGTGGTTGTGAGCCCTGCAGGAACAACGAATGATTCCGTTCCATCATTATCTACATTAGATAGAAGTGTGATCGGATAGGTTAATCCTCCATCCGTAGACATGAACACATCGACATTTGAACAACTCACAGGAGCTTGATCCGTGCCAGCAACATCCCAAGTTAAAGTTATACTTTCACCTTCTGCAACGGTACTTGGAATCGAGGTATCATCTACCAAAAATGGTCCAGAGGTTCCATCTACCGTGATGGTCATATCTGTTTCGTCCGTACAACCTACTGTTAAAGCATGATCTCTTACGGTCACTCTCCAATCCATTGTCCTTCCTACTGAAGGCAGAACTTCCCATGTCGGTGTCGTGTTAGCGATAATTGCGGAAATATTGGGAAGGTATCTTTTGTTATCTGAAGTTGGATTAATAGATCTAAAAGCCGGGCCACCCGTATTTCCTGATACTGGTGGCATCGTTGCTACTTCATTATCCATTTGTTCCCAGCAATAAGTTAGATTATCTCCATCCGCATCTATTGCTTCCGCTTCTAAAACTAAAAACGTTGATTTCGGGACGGTATAATTGTTTACTAGTGATACCACCGGCGCACTATTCCCAAAACTCGATACAACTGCGCAGTTTGTACTTGTAATATGGGCAGACATTTCTTCTATAGAAATGGCATGAAAATAAGGATCGCTATTATTCTGGACATTAGGTGAACATATACCAGCGTAACCCATAATCGTACTCGCGCTACCTGGTTCTACTGCTGTTCCTCCATTCCTGTTGCAACTATTATTTTGGGTGTGATTTGCTCCGAATTGGTGCCCCATTTCATGTGCCACATAATCTATCCAGAATGGGTCATTAATTGGATTAGGTTGTCCTGTCACGCCACCCGCTTTACTAGTGTTATTACATAGTGATTCTAAATATGCAACACCACTATCTGTAGTACAGAATATATGGCCGATATCATAATTCCCATTTCCTATGACATTATCTACATTCGTTTGATTCTCACCTAATAGTGCACTCGGGTTCAAGTTTTGATATGGATCTGTAGCACCATCAGTATAAACCAACAAATCATTATTAGCTATTAAGATCATTCTGCAGGCGACCTCTTGCTCATACACGCCATTAATTCTATTCATTGCTGTTACGATCGCTGCTTGTCCTAGTGCAACTGTCCCTCCATGAAAATCAGTATATTCTCCAGTTGCAGCAACTGCTAGTCGATACTCACGAAGCATGCAATCACCCGCAAATCGACTTTTCTCCGATTTCTCAGCTTCGATCAACTTCGAATCTGTCAAACAATTCCAATCACTCTGACTCCTAATATCCGACTTCCGATATATAATCCTGCGCTCATTATCATTAGACTGGTAAGGATCTATATAAGTTTCGCCACTATCATCCGAAATAACAGCTCTAATACCATTCAAAGTATAATCTAAGCGAATAGATCTGTTTTTCGTGCTCTTAGATCTTCCATAAAAAGTCTTAAAATCTGGATACTTCCTTGCTAAACCAGCCTCCATCATTGAATATTCCACAATTTCAAAATCATCTACACTTCCATCTGCAAGCATTATTTTCAAGCTCGAGGTTTCTGAATTCCTACTATTGGATTCCATAGGCGCTTTCCATAATACTTCCTTGATCTCTTGATCACTAATTCTTGCTAGGATAAATTGATCTGGCTTAATTTTTTGTTCGCCAAGGTTAGGAACATTTCTTTGATTTTCTACAGTCCATGACTGCGCTCCTATCTCTATAGCACTGACGCTTAGAAGTAAACATGCTAGGATTATTATTCTATACATTTAAAGGGTATTAAGATTAAAGGTCTATTTTATTTTTGCTTCATTCCACAATTCATCCATTTCTGTTAAACTCATTTCTTCAAGAGGTCGGTCCGCATTCTCCTCAATATATTCAAATCTTGTCTTAAATTTTCGATTAACCTTCTCTAATGCCGTTTCGGGGTCAATTCCTTTAAAGCGAGCGTAATTAATTAACGAGAAAAGTACATCACCAAATTCATCTTCTGCTTCTTCTGGTGTCTTTGCTTCCTTAAATTCTTGAATCTCCTCCTCTACCTTTTCCCAAACTTGACCTGCATTCTCCCATTCAAATCCTACTTGCTTCGTTTTTTCCTGCATTCGATATGCCTTAACCATGGCTGGGAGGGAAACAGGAACTCCAGAAAGAACGGATTTCTTGCCTTCTTGTAGTTTTAATTTTTCCCAATTCTGTTTTACTTCCTCTTCATTCTCTACTTTCACATCTCCATAAATATGTGGATGACGGTGAATTAGTTTCTCACATACTGCATGAAGTGCATCTGTAATATTCCATGCACCTTTTTCATCTGCTATCTTAGCATAGAAAACCATATGTAACATAATATCACCTATTTCTTCTTTGACTTCCTCTAAGTCATTGTTCAAAATCGCATCTGCAAGTTCATACGTTTCTTCTATTGTCAAATTTCTGAGAGATTCCAGAGTTTGCTTCCTATCCCATGGACATTTTTCTCTTAACTCATCCATTATCGTTAGCAATCTTCCGAAAGCTTCTAATTTTTCATCCATTATTATGATAATTCCATTCTTTTTAACAAACTTTGTTGCCACTAATATCGTTATACTTCAACACAAGTCAAACAAACAATGAACGAATTATTATATACAATGCTAATTATTTTCGGAGTTTTTGGGATTTCATTCCTATTAATAAACATCCGTCATATAGTTACAGGTAATGAATTTAGAGGTACATGTGCAACGAATAACCCAATGCTTAAGAGTGAAATTGGCGAGTGCACGGTTTGTGGTCGTAGTCCAGATGAAGAGTGCAAAATGCCTGAGGTGAAGCCTGCATAATGCAGTTCACCTATAAAATCCTAGATAGATTTCTTAGATATAAATTAGCCATTCAACCTATAAAAGGTTAGAATTTCGATAAAAATTAATGCTTATAAAAAATGTGTTAATTTGATTGGATTCCAGATTCCTTCTCTTGAACACGTTTTAATGGTGTAAATCTTAAATTATTTTTGAGAATATTTAAGCGCAAAATTTACAATTAAGCTTAATCCTAATAACAATACAGTAACGTAAAATACGAGCATAACGTTAGGTTTATAAATAGTTTAGTAGTGCCAAAAATTGGCAATCATTAAATAATATTACTGTTAGGGGGAACTTCTCAAGTTGTAACAAATAAAGGTAAATTAACTAACCTCTCCAAATTTCATCCTCCCAAATTTCATATATTTATTTTACATATAAATATTAAGTTTCAAAGCTAATATTACTTTTTCTACATTCTTTACAATTAGTGCTTTATAAGCTCAAAATGTAGCGGTGGAGTACTATACTAACTTTAAATACTTCATATACATGTGACACGGTAAAATACCCTACCCCGCAATTAATCTGACACTTTTTAAAATATTGTAAATTATACTATATATCACACTGTAAATCTGACAATTACATAATTATTTTAATATAAAACCTGCGCTTTAATATGTTAAGAAAATCCAAAAGGAAGAAATAAAAAACATGGCTTTCAGAAAAGATGTTATTTTTATGATCCACAACATATGTATAAAAAATGAAATATATCCTGAATCTCATTTTGAGTTTTTTGTTCTTTTTACCTCTTCATTCCCAAGCACCAGATAAATTAACCTCCGGAGAAATATTTCAAAAACTTGAAAAATTAAACTTTTTAGGATCTGTTTTATACGTTGCAGCACATCCAGATGACGAGAATACAAGACTCATATCCTATTTCTCTAATGCCGTTCATGCCAATACAGCATACCTATCATTAACTCGAGGAGACGGAGGACAAAATTTGATCGGACCTGAAATCAGAGAACAATTAGGCGTAATGAGAACGCAAGAACTACTCCAAGCCCGAGCAATCGACGGAGGAAAGCAGTTCTTCACTAGAGCGAATGATTTTGGGTATTCTAAACATCCGGACGAAACATTTGCCATCTGGAATAAAAAAGAAGTGATGTCAGATGTAGTGTGGACCATTAGAAAATTCAGACCGGATGTTATTGTTAATCGTTTTGATCATAGGTCTCCAGGTTCTACTCATGGTCACCATACCGGATCTGCAATGCTGTCTGTAGAGGCTTTCGATTTAACCAATGACAAATCTGTCTACCCTGAACAATTGAAATATGTAGAAACTTGGCAACCGACAAGGTTGTTTTTCAATACTTCTTGGTGGTTTTATGGAAGTAGGGATAAATTCGAGGAAGCAGACAAATCTAACTTAGTCGCAGTTGACGCTGGAGTCTACTACCCTATTCTCGGAAAATCAAATACCGAAATTGCAGCGGAAGCTAGAAGTATGCACAAGTGCCAAGGCTTCGGCTCTTCTGGAACAAGAGGAAGTGAGTCTGAATACATGGAATTTCTAAAAGGAGATCGTCCTACGGAAATGAAAGATCCTTTCGAAGGTATTAATACCACTTGGTCTAGAGTAAAAGGAGGCAAGCCTATCGGTGAAGCTGTAAGTAAAATAATTAAAGAGTTTAATTTTGAAAAGCCATATGAATCTGTTGTTGAATTGGTCAATGTAAGAAAAATGGTTTCAAGCATTTCTGATGAACATTGGAAAGAAACCAAATTAGCCGAAGTTGATGAAATCATCCAACAATGTTTAGGATTATTCGCTGAGGTCAGAGTAAATAATCCATCAGCATCTCCAGGAGAAAAACTATCCGCGAATATTGAGATTATCAATAGAGCACCCATTGATCTAAAACTAGTTTCTATAAACCTAACGCCTGGTGAACAAGAACTTAACGTGAATGAGATCCTTGAAAACAACAAGCGTTTTAATACTAAACTAGATTTCTCGATACCTAAAGATGCGCCATATTCTTCAGCTTATTGGTTGAATTCAGATGCAACTCTGGGCATGTACAGTGTGAAAGATCAGCTCTTAAGGGGAACACCAGAAAACAAGCCTCCTTATACTGCTACTTATACATTCGAAATAGATGGAAATACATTCTCCGTGACCTCAGCAATTATTTACAAAACTTCAGACCCTGTGAAAGGAGAAGTATATGAACCATTCGAGATTATTCCTGCTTTTTCTGTTAAACTATTAAGTGAGGTATTTATTTTTCCAGATGCACAGAGCAAAGACATCACTGTAGTGGTGAAAGCTGGCAAAAACGATGTTAAGGGAAGCTTAGAACTTTGTCACCCAAATGGCTGGACCGTAAGTCCAGCGAAATACGAGGTAGAGATTGCAGATAAAGGTGCCGAGAAAGTATTCAAGTTCGAAGTAACACCACCTAAAGATCAAGATGAGAACTTTATAGTGCCATTAATATTCGATACAGATAGTGTATCCTACACCAATGAAGTTTCTTTAATTAAGTACGATCATATTCCTACTCAAACGGTAATATCAGATGCGAGTGCTAAAGTTGTAAAACTAGATATTCAGATTAGAGGTAAGAAAGTTGCCTACATTATGGGTGCTGGTGACAAAATTCCAGAGAGTTTAGAACAGATCGGATATCAGGTGGATGTTATCGATATCGATGAAGCAAGTGTAGAAAATCTCAGTAAATTCGATGCCTTAATTTTAGGAGTAAGAGCATATAATACCGTTGATAGAATACAATTCTACCATGATAACTTCCTTGAATATGTGAAACAAGGTGGAACGATGATCGTGCAATATAATACGAACAGAGGAACGCGTGTAGACGAACTTGGCCCCTACCCGATGAAACTTTCGAGGGATCGAGTAACAAATGAAAATGCAGAAGTGCGAATGTTGCTTCCAGAACATGAAGTATTAAATTATCCAAATAAGATTACACAGAAGGATTTCGAAAATTGGCAACAAGAAAGAGGTTTATATTTCCCTAATGAATGGGCTGACCAATATGATGCAATTTTATCTTCTAATGATCCGGGCGAAGATCCGAAAAACGGAGGTTTGTTAGTTGCTAAGTACGGTGAAGGTTATTATATCTATACTGGTTACTCTTGGTTCAGAGAATTACCACCAGGAGTAGCGGGCGCTTACAGAATTTTTGCTAATTTAGTTTCCATTGGCAAATATGATAGACCTTAATATGGAAGAGAGCAATAAAAAGTGGAACATGATGTATTTACTGGTCATAGGTGCAAATATCATCTATGTGCTTATTTTTCTGTTTGTAACATTAAGCACAAAATAATATGAGTCAAATTGACTGGATCATTCTAATCGGAACCCTGCTTTTTATTATTGTCTACGGATTATATAAAACCAGAAAAGAAAACACCTCTGAATCCTATCTGAAAGGAGGAAGTGACTCAAAATGGTGGACCATAGGATTGTCAGTGATGGCAACTCAAGCGAGTGCGATTACTTTTCTTTCCACACCAGGACAAGCATTTGATAAAGGATTGGGATTCGTTCAATTTTACTTCGGCCTACCATTAGCCATGGTCGTTCTTTGTATTACGTTTGTACCGATCTTTTATCGGCTGAAGGTTTTCACAGCCTATGAATATTTAGAACAAAGATTTGACTTAAAAACAAGGACGCTAGCAGCATTTTTATTTCTAGTGCAACGTGGACTTGCTGCAGGTATTACAATATACGCGCCGGCGATCATCTTCTCAGTTTTGCTGGGATGGAATCTAAAACTGACTTGTGTAGTCATCGGAATCTTGGTTATTATATATACCGTTTCAGGTGGAACTAAGGCGGTCTCCGTTACCCAAAAGCAACAAATGATCATCATTTTATCTGGAATGGTCATTGCTTTTTTCATCATTCTAGGACTTCTTCCAGAAGACATGAATTTCTCAACAGCAATGGAACTTGCAGGAGCTTCAGGAAAGACGAAAGCAATAGATTTTTCGGTCAATTTTGAAGAAAGGTATACCTTTTGGTCTGGAATCACTGGAGGTTTCTTCTTAGCCCTCGCTTATTTCGGAACAGATCAATCGCAGGTTCAACGTTATCTAAGTGGAAAATCTTTAAGAGAAAGTAGACTTGGGCTGTTATTTAATGGACTTTTCAAATTGCCACTTCAATTTTTCATTCTTATCGTCGGAGTTATGGTATTTGTATTTTTCCAATTTACAAATAATCCACTAAACTTTAATCCCGCGGCAGAAGAAACGATTAAAGCTAGTCCATATGCTGCTGAATACGCTCAAGTAGAAGAAGAATACCAACTTCTCCAGAATGAAAAATCAGCATTATCTAGACAATTTATAGCAGCGTCTAATGCAGACGACGAATCTAAATTAGGTCAGATTAAGGAGCTATTAAAAGAAAAAGAAGCTGGTCTTTCCCAACTGAGAGAGTCTGGTCGTCAGATCATGAATGATTCTGGGCTTGAAATCGAATCTAATGATAGAGATTATGTTTTCCTAAGTTTCATTCTCAAGTATCTACCTAAGGGACTTATTGGACTATTACTTGCTGTGATTTTATCTGCAGCTATGTCTTCTACCGCGGCAGAAATTAATGCGCTCGGAACTACAACTGCTGTGGATTTCTACAAGCGAAATATTAAGAAAGAGATTACGGATAAACAATACTTGAATGCGAGTAAGATGTTTACCCTTGGCTGGGGAATCATGGCGATTATAGTCGCATCTACCGCAAGTCTTTTTGACAACCTTATCCAGTTGGTCAACTACATTGGCTCCATTTTTTATGGAACAATTCTAGGGATATTCTTGGTTGCTTTTTATGTGAAACGAGTAAAGTCCAAAGCGGTATTTATAGGTGCATTAGTAGCACAGTGTATTGTCATAGCTTTAACATTCGCCACTGATTCTTATTTGTGGTTCAATGTTGTCGGATGTTTTTCAGTAATCATAATTTCATATATTATTCAGATGTTTATTGGACGGGAAGAATAATTATTCATGCTTTGAAAATCCCTGGTCTTCATTATAGTCCAGGCGCGAGATTGTTTCAAAATCTTAGCTAAAATGGTATAATTAAAATGCTCTTACTGCTCTTACATCTTTCGAATGAGTTTTGGGTCTGCTTTCTATTGGGAATAATTCAGAAGGATTCATAATTACAGTAACTGCATTAAAGGAACTGGATTCAAGTGAAGACCAAAATTGGTTGTAGTCAGCTATTACCTCTCCCCCATTTTCCAATAATTTATTATTTATTGTTGTAAAATGCTCTCTAAATTCTAATAAAGTAGAAACAGTGGGTAAAAACCAATCATCATACCCATCATAAACATAATCATCGCACACTTTAGCAGCAATGTCCGACCCTCCACAAGAATTCAATATATCAATAGTATTTTGAGCTCCATCTCCTATTTCACCACCATCAGCACCAGTTATATCCATATTATTACACCCAAATTCCCTGTTTCTTAAATCTTCTAAAGAAAGAACTAACCCATGAGCACCTCCTTCCTCGAGGTAAAAGACAATACCACCCTGAATATAGTCACCGATTTCTACTAAACCGATGGTCGAATCAAAACTAACCCAGTAAGATCCATTAAAAAAGAAGGGTAACTTATGAGTTGTATTATATACAATTAGTCCTTCAGCCGGTTCAATAATTGATTTTATTTAAGTCGAAGAAAGTCGTGGCGGCAAAAATCCTTTTTTATTACTGTCTAATTCAAGAACTGCTGTTCTGTGAGGGACATTATTACTACCGATGGCAACTTGAGCAGAAGTATTTTGAGTTGTTAATTATGTACATAGTAATGCAATTAATAAAGTAAGTTTCATGGGGAATGATTTAATTTATAATATAAATAACTACTTAAACATAAGAATTTAATACATTGATTTAAAGGAATTTAATTCGAAAATTCAAAAAATTATGTGAATGCCAAATTGCTAGCGCTAATAAATATAGTATATGCGCAAAGTCTATAGCATCAGGTATGCTTTCTAATATTATACTTACTCGTACAATTGCTTTAAAAACTTAATTATTACTGTAAAATTTGCTCTAGCATTTTCGATGTAATTAAGTACGTTGGCTTAACGCCATCTAGTCCTAATGAACCAGAAGCCAATGTACCTCCTGTTTCTAAAGGATTATCTGACGCATAATATGCATATCTTAATTTCACACTTCTTTTGATGTTGTTTCTGATCAAGGCAGCAGCTTGAATCGCTTTTTGATAGTGTGCTCCTTCCATTTCTAATCCAACCGCCTTCCAAGAAGATTTCAGAAAATACCTTAATATATCTCTATTCTGAAGAGAAGTACCTAGAACCGTTATCATCGAACCTTCATAAACTCCTAATCCATACCCCTCAAAATCCTTAGCACTAAACTCATTATCAAATGGATAATTATCTGCACTTCCTTCGAATATATGTGAACTAGGAATCATCAAATCACTTTTTCCTCCTTGCAAAATTCCTGCTTTACCCATAATATTGATCGAGCAAATATCAAGCTTATGCTTCTTACCTTCGAATTCATAAGGCTTAAGCAATTCATCCATTGTTTCATAAGCTTGTTCTCCGAAAGCGTAGTCCATTACAATTAAAACGGTATCCTGTAATTTATTCTTTTCGATTCCGATTCCCAGTTCTGGAGTCAAGTGTTCAGGCTTAATTTTCGAACAATCTATTACCTGAACAGAAATATTCGTACCACTAGGATTATGAATCTCATACATCCCATTAGAAAGAGCGAAATCTCGAACTTTTTGTCTGAGCACCTTACTTTCACTTAGCATTCCCGCTAGCTCTTCTAGAGATTTATTTTTCTGTTTTGACTTCAATGCTTGCTTTGCATATAGGCTGTTCATGACACTGTGCAGATTCGCACTTATCACATGTAAGTCCTTTTTGAAGAGCGAATGAGTCCAAAGTGTATCTTTAATTTGAGTTGCCCACTCTTCTCCAAAAATATGGTGACCTAATTTGGCTCTTAATGGAGATGAAAAACTAATTTCTCGATCTACTTTATCGAAAAACTCTTTCATACTTAATCTTCCTAACTCATAGATGATTTCTAAAAGAGAGTTTACATCTTTAGCTTTTGAAAATTTATCCGCTGCATCTGCCGTTTCCTTGAAAGACCGCCCTAAGATTGCACTTAAGTACGTGTATCCAACTTCTTGATTGATTTCTTTTCCTGCACGTAGATCTTGAACCAGCTCTCTAAGCATTTTCCATGATCTTCGTTTTCTATTTTTAGGGTCAAGACTATTTCTTCTAATTTTCTCTGCCTCGATATACATGAAGGTTAGGTGGGTTAGGACATCATAAATATCACTGCGGCCTCTTGTCATCTCTATGTACATCTGCTCTTCATCGATTCTATAGCAATTCCTTCTTCTTTTGCTTGGAATTAAAGGCTCAAAATTGGTTTCTTCTAAGCCTTCTCTACTGATTAATTTTATGTAGCGGCACTGCTCTATTCCCTGAGGTAATCTCTGAAAAATATACAACAATCCATTTAATTCTACTTTCTCTTCATCACCCATAGACCCATATATTTCTGGGTTTAATGCCAGCATAGAACTGATCATGGATTCACCTGAAACACCTAACGGCTTATAACTGCCTCTAGTAAAAAGGTGTCTCATTGCAAGTGAAAGTCGCTGAAGGGCCGCTCTAGAAATCTGAGCTCTTGAAAGTTTTAAATCTTCTGTCATATATATGGAGTTGCAAAAACAAGACCAAAATTACATTATTTTATCCGCTCAATGTTCATGATTATCAGCAAATCTCAAAAAGAAGCAGTGGATTAATTTGTATTTTGAGGTAATGTGTTATTTTTACACTAAGTATGTAATTATTATGGATTGGAAGAATAAAATAAAAGCGGTCATTTTTGATTTAGATGGTGTAATTGTAGATACAGCTAAATATCACTATCTAGCATGGAAATCACTAGCTGATCAATTAGGTATTCCGTTTTCAGAAAGAGAAAATGAAAATCTAAAAGGTATAAGCAGAATGGATTCTCTTAACTTCATTTTATCTCTAGGCGATGTTCAATATATGTCCCAAGATGATAAGATGAAATTAGCAATTAGCAAGAATCTCCATTATTTAGAATTAATAACAGATCTAAATCGGGAAGATATTTTGCCTGGAACACTGGAATGGATCCAAGAATGCAAGGATAATAATATTAAAATAGCATTGGGTTCAGCAAGTAAAAATGCTCGTCGAATTCTAGAGAGCTTGGATTTAATTGATCAGTTTGATGTTATAATAGATGGCACCAATACAACTAAAACAAAACCAGATCCGCAGGTTTTCGAACTTGCTGCTAAAGGACTAGGCGTAAAAGCTAGTGAATCAGTTGTGATAGAAGATGCATACAAAGGGCTGGAAGCAGCTAAAAATGGAGGCTTCTATTCTATAGGAATAGGCGATCCAGAAATACTTAACATTGCCGATATCAACTTAAGAAGTTTGTCGGATGCGGATATGAATATTTTAGAAAAATTATGAAGGATTATTTAAGTGTACACCCCTGGAAAATCATTGAAGAAGGTTTTCATGCAGAGATGAATAAAGTTACTGAAAGTATTTTCAGTCTTGGTAATGGCCGCCTAGGTCAACGTGCCAATTTCGAAGAATACTTTTCAGGCGAATCGCTGCAAGGCAATTATATCGGTGGTGTATACTATCCTGATAAAACAAGAGTCGGCTGGTGGAAAAATGGCTATCCTGAATATTATGCGAAAGTGCTTAATGCAGCCAATTGGAATATCTTAGACATTCATGTGAATGGTGAAAGGTTAGATCTTGCTCAATGTAAGGTCCTAGACTTCAGAAGAGAACTTGACATGCAAGAAGGTGTGTTAAGGAGATTTTCGAAAGTAGAAATGTCTGATGGTGTTCAAGTTGAGATCAATTCACAACGTATTAATTCCTTCGAAAACAAAGAATTAGGTTTAATATCTTATCAGATCAAATTAATCAAAGGCAGTGCAAAAATAACTTGTGCAGCTAAAATAGACTTTGATGTTCGGAATGAAGATTCCAATTATGAGGAGAACTTTTGGCATCAATATCGTGCAATTTGTAATGAAGATCAATGCACCATCTCTGCAGAAACAAAAAAGACTGCTTTCCAAGTAACTACTGCACAAACAATATCCGTAACTGTAAATGAAAAAGCTGTTTCGACAAAACCACTACCACCAGCTGAAACAGAAGTAGGTAGCATTTTCGAAGTAAAATGTAGCGAAGGGGATACACTTCAATTATACAAATATGTCATCCTAGCTTCGTCGCTCAATCATGAAAAAGGCGCACTAGAAGATCACGCTATTCAATCAGTGCAGGCTGCTTTAGCTAATGGATATGACTTCTATCTAACGAAGCAAAAGGAAATATGGGCTAACAAGTGGAAAGACATTGACATAACTATAGAAGGAGATGATCAGGCTCAACAAGGTATTCGCTTCAATATTTTCCAATTACATCAGACCTATACAGGAGATGATTATCGCTTAAACATCGGTCCTAAAGGATTTACAGGTGAACGTTATGGAGGAAGTACATACTGGGATACGGAGGCCTACTGCCTGCCATTCTACATGAGTACTGCGGAAGAATCTGTAGGAGAAGCTTTATTAATCTATAGGTATAAACATTTACAAAAAGCAATAGAAAACGCTGAAAAATTAGGCTTCACAAATGGGGCAGCCCTCTACCCTATGGTAACCATGAACGGTGAAGAATGTCATAATGAGTGGGAAATAACATTCGAAGAAATTCATAGAAACGGAGCGATCGCCTATGCCATATATGATTATATCAATTACACTGGCAAGCAGTCTTACATGGCGGAATATGGACTAGAAGTATTAATTGCTATTTCTAGGTTCTGGGCGCAGAGAATTCACTTCTCAGAGAAGAGACAACAGTACGTTATGTTAGGAATTACAGGACCTAACGAATACGAAAACAATGTTAACAACAACTGGTATACGAATTATCTAGCTTGCTGGACATTGCGATATACCATTCAGTCTATCATTGACCTAAAAGAAGATCATCCAGAACATTACGAAAGAATAACGCAGAAAACACAGTTCAAAGAAGGAATAGAAACAGGAAGTTGGTTAGATATTATTGATAAAATGTACTACCCATATGATGAAGAATATGGCATATATTTACAGCAGGATAACTACTTAGACAAAGAACAAATTCTCGTTAAAGATCTTCCTGAGGGAAATTTGCCATTAAACCAAAATTGGTCTTGGGACAGGATCCTTCGTTCTTGTTTTATTAAACAAGCCGATGTCCTTCAAGGATTTTTCTTCTTTCAGGATGAATTCGACATAGATACTTTACGTAAAAATTTCTTGTTTTACGAGCCGAGGACTGTACATGAATCTAGTCTCTCACCGTGCATTCATGCCATACTTGCCTCTAAATTAGATATGCCAGAAAAGGCATATGAGATGTACAATAGAACAGCAAGATTAGACCTTAACGATTACAATAATGATACAGAAGATGGCCTGCACATTACCTCTATGGCTGGTACTTGGATGAGCATCGTGAAAGGTTTCGGCGGTATGCAAGTGATTAATGGCATCGTACATTTCGAACCAAAAATTCCGAAATCTTGGAAGGGACTATCCTTTAGATTAAAGTTCAGAGGAACAGTTCTAGACATCGTTATTACGAGCGAATCTAGTAAAATCATTCGGTTAAGTGGGCCTAAAGTTGTGGTTGCTATTAACGGCAATGAAGCTGCTTTATCCGCAGAGAATACAGAATTTGTATTGCCTAACGCTTAATCCAATAGTCAAAAAAAATTAAATCAAATAATGAAAAATTACGCTCTCTACCTTTTATTGTTCTCTTTATTATTTGCTTGTGAATCCAAAGTGGAGAAAGCGCAAATAGTAACTGAAGATATTGCAACTTCTTACATTCCTGAGTGGGCTAAAGATGCAAGCATCTATGAAGTCAACATGAGACAATTTACGGAAGAGGGAACCTTCGAGGCATTCTCAAAACACTTGCCTCGAATTAAAGATATGGGCATAAAGATCATTTGGTTAATGCCGATTCACCCCATCTCTGTTAAGGAACGAAAAGGTACACTTGGCTCTCCATATGCCGTAGCTGATTACAAAGATGTTAATCCTGAATATGGAACGATGGCAGATTTTGAAGCAATGGTGAAGAAGATTCATGACCTGGATATGAAAATCATAATTGACTGGGTGCCTAATCACACTGGTTGGGATAATCAGTGGATTACGGACCATCCAGAATGGTACACACAAAATGATCAAGGAGAAATCATAGATCCGATTGATTATAATACTGGAGAATCATGGGGCTGGACGGATGTTGCTGACCTTAATTATGACAATCAGGAAATGAGAAAGGAGATGATTTCCGTTTTAAAATATTGGATCAATGAAAGAAATATAGATGGATTCCGAATGGATGTTGCCCATGGTGTTCCAGATGATTTTTGGATGCAGGCCAATGAAGAATTGAAAAAACAGGGAGATATTTTTCTACTTGCTGAAGGTGAGGTTCCAAAGCAGCGAAATGCCGGTGGATTTCATGCAGATTATGGCTGGAGTCTACATCACTTATTAAATGAAGTTGCTAAAGGAGAGAAATCTGTTGACGATATATGGACTTATTACGAAGAAGATTCGGCCAAATTCGAAAAGGGCTACCATATGATGTTTACTTCTAACCATGATGAGAATACTTGGGCAGGAACTGTATTTGAACGGATGGAAGATGCTCACAAAGCTATGGCGGTATTTACCGCTACTTTTGATGGAATGCCTCTTATATATGGTGGTCAGGAAGAACCGCTAATGAAGAGATTAGAATTCTTCGAAAAGGATGACATTGGATTTGAAAATTATGAGTACCAAGAATTTTATACCACGCTTTTTAACCTAAAAAAGCAAAACGAAGCCCTTTGGAATGGAGAATTTGGCGCACCTCCAACTCGCATTTCAGAACAGAATAATATTATGGCTTTTCAACGTAAAAAAGACAGTAATACTGTCCTTACCTTTATAAATTTCACAAATTCCGAAAATTCCATATCTTTAGGTGAGAATTTTGATCTTTCGACGATGAAGGTGCTATTATCTGAAACCGTAAAGCTTTCTGAAGATCAATTAACGATTGGCCCTTGGGGTTACGTTATTTATTCAAACTGAAAATAAAGATTTAACTGGTTTGCAGGCAATTAGAGAATCTCTGCTTTAATTCGGAGAGTCATTTTACACCCTAAAATTGCTTCGGCATCAAGTTCCCTGTGGCCAGTTATTTAGAAATCGTCAGAAGTCACATAAGCTTTAATCAATTGCTCCTCTCCTTCTTTGCCTTTATTGAAGTTACCGTGTTCCATACCTAGAATTCCATCGAAACCTTTGTCGTGAATAAATTTGAAAACGTTTTTATAATTTATTTCTCCCGTTGTTGGTTCTTTCCTTCCAGGGTTATCGCCTATTTGGAAATACGCAATTTCATCCCAAGCGGCCTCGATATTAGGAATTAAGTTTCCTTCTGTAATCTGTTGGTGATAAATATCGAATAAAATTTTACAAGAAGGACTTCCTACGCTGCTGCATATTTCAAATCCTTGAGCGGCCTTAGTTAAGAAAAGACCTGGATGGTCTCTGAAATTTAATGGTTCTAAAACCATGGTCAAATTATGAGGTTCTAAAATTTCACAAGCCATTTTCAAAGAGTCAACCACATTCTGAGTTTGGTAACCCATTTCCTTTCTAAGATCTAAATGTCCAGGAACAACGGTCATCCACTTAGCATTCACTCTTTTTGCTACCTCCACAGAATCTTTAATTGACTGAAGGAACTCATCCCGCTTTTCTTTGTTCCCGTTCGCTAGATTAGGCTCTTTCCAGTAAATCTTATGTGCTACGAAAACACCCATATCCATTCCATTCTTAGCAAGTGCCTCCCCTATCCTTTTCTGATCATCTATGGATCTATTGGCCATGCCATTATCTTCGAAAGCTCTAAAACCCATTTCCGCCATGAAGTTAATTTGATCCACTGGATCATCGCCTGCATGATTTTTAAACATACCTAAATGAGGAGCATACTTCATCTTGAAATTATGCTTCGCATTTTCCGTTTTAATGTTTAATTTTCCCACGCCCCCCATAACAAATGGAGCTGCTACTAATCCTGATTGGATAAAATTTCTTCTTTTCATAATGGTTTTTAATTCTGAATTGATGAGAAAGATAATGAAATTTTATCCTTTTCAAAATCACAGGTGATAGAAAAGCAAATAAAAACCTGCTTCTTTCCTTCGTTAATTCGAAGGATTTCATTCTTAATGTCAACTTAATAAAAAGGCCATTCCTTTAATTTTTTTAATCCTTTTAATTTGCTATAATTGTAAGGTATAACTGTATGCTAAGTAATTCCTCTCAGTTGAATTTCACATAACGTAATCAACGGATAAGTTTCCAAAATGGAAATCGTCAGAAAGCCACATTCCTCGGCACACAGTTTTATACCAACACCATTGATTTATTTAAACCTTAAAACATACTATACATGAAAAATTATTTATCCTTTTTGTTTGTCGCCATGTTGTTCGCGCACACAATTACAGCTCAAGACACCGACAGAAAGATCCAATTCCCTGATATTGATGGATATTTAAGTTTAAAAGCTGACTTACATATTCATACTGTTTTTTCAGATGGGAGTGTTTGGCCTAATATCAGAGTAGAAGAGGCATTATGGGATGGATTAGATGCCATTGCGATCACAGAACACTTAGAATACCAAAATCACAAAGACGATCTTCCTAACCCAGACCGAAATAGAGCCTACTATATCGCAAGAGATAATGCGAAAGCTCACGACTTAATTGTTATTCCAGGTGCGGAAATTACTAGATCGTTACCTACTGGCCCAGGTCACTGTAATGCATTATTTATCGAAGATGCTAATAAACTATTAGTCGAAGAATCTATAGATGTATTCGAAGAAGCAAAACGACAAGGTGCTTTCGTAATGTGGAATCACCCAGACTGGGTTGCTCACAGACCTGATGGAGTAGCAAGAATGAATGACTTTAATAAAGATTTAATCAGCAAAGGTTTAATACATGGGATCGAAGTAGTAAATGATATAACCTACTCTGAAGAGACTATTGACATCGCTAAAGAATATGGGTTAACTCAGATAGGTGCTTCTGATGTTCACGGATTAGTAGATTATCAATTTAGAATAGCGAGTGGAAACCATAGACCCATCACATTGATTTTTGCAAAAGAGAAAACTGCAGAATCTATGAAAGAGGCGCTTTTTGCTGGAAGAACCGTAGCTTGGTTTAATAACAATTTGATAGGTGAAGAAGAGTGGCTTAAGGCAATATGCAACGCTTCGCTTTCTTTCGAATACGATGACTATATCGGGCCTACTACCATCTTACAAGTGAAAGTCACTAACATTTCAGATGTCGATTTCATATTAAACAATACCTCTAAGTACAGCTTTCAGAGAAATGCCAGAATCATAGAGATTCCAGCACATTCAGAAAAAACACTTTTAGTAAGAACGCTCGAAAGTTTAAGCACGGTAGATTTACAATTTGAAATTTTAAATGCAGTTACTGGAAAAGATGAGTATTTGACGCTTGATGTTCCTGTCGCAAAGAAGAAATAGGATACTACCCTATTCCTTCTAAAACTCAGAAATCTTCTTGAAAGGAAGGCTTCTGAGTTTTTTTTTGTGATTTATAGTCATAGACCGATCAATTATGGCTCTTTCGAGGTTTCATTCATATGGCAATATTTGGAACAATCGTAAAGAGTTTAATAGATTTTAGTGATCTCTTATTAGCTGAAGAGGATCACATTCGTAACCAAGAAAAAGTACTTAAAAATCTATTAGAAAAAGCAAAGGAAACTTCATTCGGAAGGCACTACAACTTTCAAGAGATCATAGATAGCAATAATCCCCACATTGCATTTAAGAAGCAAGTTCCCTATCATGATTACGAGAAAATGAATAGTGAGTGGTGGCACTTAATGCATGAAGGTGAATCAAACATAACTTGGCCTGGTTCTCCTGATTACTTTGCATTGAGTTCTGGCACAACAGGCAAAACTAGTAAGCGTATTCCTGTTACAGATGAAATGATTGCTGCCATTAGAGCTGGTGGAATAAAACAAGTATTATCACTTAGAAATTTTGACTTACCTCCAGAGTTTTTCGAAAAAGAGTTCATGATGCTAGGTAGCTCTACGGATCTCGAAGATAAAGAGACACACTTGGAGGGAGAAATTAGTGGAATTAGCGCAAGTAGAATTCCATTTTGGTTCAAGGGATATTATAAACCAGGAGACGATATTGCTAAAATTGATGATTGGGATGACAGAGTTCGTGTTATTGCTGAACGAGCGAAAGAGTGGGACATTTCAGGATTAAGTGGAATCCCATCTTGGATGGAATTAATGATGAAAGAAGTTATCCATTTTCATGGTGCGAACAACATTCATGAGATCTGGCCTAATCTACAAGTCTATACCTCAGGAGGTGTGGCATTCGGTCCTTATGAAAAAAGCTTCAATGCTTTATTAGGCAAGCCTGTCACCGTTATAGATACGTACTTAGCTTCGGAGGGATTTATCGCTTGCCAAGTGCGACCTGAAACAGATGCTATGCAACTGATCACTGACAATGGAATTTATTATGAATTTATACCATTCCAACCTGAATATATAAAAGAAGATGGATCGGTGATAGAAGGAGCCCCAAGTTTGAATCTTTCTCAAGTCGAAGAAGACCAAGATTATATATTAATTATAAGTACAGTAAGTGGTGCATGGCGATATTTGATCGGAGACACAATCATGTTTACAAATGTGGAAAAGGCTGAGATTAAGATAACCGGTAGGACCAAATTCTTCCTGAACACCGTTGGCTCGCAATTGTCAGTTAACAAGTTAGACGTCGCCGTAAAACATTTAGAAGAGAAATACAATACAACTATTCCTGAGTATACCTTGTGCGCTAAAAAATATGAGGACGGTTTCTATCATGTGTGGTATTTAGGCTCTGATGATCTTAAAGCTGATGAAATAGAAATTGCTAAAACTCTAGATAGTCATCTTAAGGAGGCTAATAAAAATTATAAAGTAGCAAGATCAAAAGCGTTACAAGGTGTCAAAGTACGAGTTGTAAATCCAGATGTTTTCTATGACTGGAATGGCAGAAATAAAAAGAAAGGTGGCCAAGTTAAAATGGAACGAGTGATGGGTGAAGATAAATTTTCTGAATGGGAAGAATTCACTACACTATAAAGCAGATGCTTCCTTCGCCTCTCTTTCGTTGACCAATTCTAAAATTTCCTCAGGAGATAAATAGTACTTTTTAATTCGTGCTAAATATTTCACATCAATATCAGAGTTACTTAATATAAACTCTTTCGCTTTCAGAATGTATTCTTCCATTCCAGAAGCAACAGCATAAGAATCAGCTCTACGCTCTGCATTCGCAATGAAATTATCAAAGTATAAATACTTAATACCAAATTTAATAAGATTAGACTTACTTCTATTTCTGTAATCCATGATGTGTCCTAGCTCGTGGCCGATCCACCCGATCATCACATCTCTTGGCATATCTATCGTCTTAAATTCCCTATTAGAAATTTTAAAATTCTCACTGATTAAAACGACATAAGCTCTATTCTTTCTAGACTTGAAAAAAGACCCAAATTTAGGCCTAGCCTGCATGGTAGACTTCTTGATATCACTTTTAAATCTGAATTCAATTTCAGCATCCTTCAAATCTGGATAATAACTTAAAGCAACATTAATTTCATCTTGAAGAACTTCAGGAATCGTATGATTTTCAGGGACTTGCGCAAACTGGATAGCAAAAATATTTAATAACATCATCATACCTATCCGAACCTTTAAAACACTACTAATGTTCAATATCATATTCTTTCTTTTCGTTAAATAAACTATAAATTTGAATGCTAAATGGTTGGAGTATGGAGGGGTTTTCTTCTTTATAAGGGTACGAAAATATTGATTCCTTGATATTAAATTGACCAATATTAATCAACTGCTTTTCGTCTGATAAACTAATATTCACTAAAAAATAGTCTTCCTTAAAAAATCTAATATAAGAAATTACATAATCATTTTCATTATCGAGAAACACAATTTCTCCATTTTGAAAAGCTTCGTGCTGATTTCGTATTTTGATTATTTCCTTATAAAAATTCAGTAATGAATTAGGATCAAGCAATTGTTCTTCTACTGAAATTCCATCATAGTCAGACAGATTAGAATCATCCCACCACGGTCCAGTTTCCTTATACCATAGACAGATTCCGGGTCCTTCTACTTTCGCCCACCAAGGTAATGCTTCTCTTCTTGGGATATCATTTCCATCAGAAACTCCATAAGCTTGAAAGCCACCTGCTCCTTTCATTCCTAATTCTTGACCATAATAAATCGCTGGAATACCTTTTAGAAGGATATTTAGCGCTGCTCCAGTTCTGAGTCGGCCAGGATGACTTGCTACATCAGTAGCATACCTATTTGTATCATGATTTTCTATCATGATAATTTGCATTTTATCCTCAGGCGTTATCTCTATTCCTTTGAGCTGCGCCCATTCGATGTCCCCTTTATGTTGATTGCTAATGGCAAATTTTAAAGGAAATGCAAACATGTAATCCACATTAGCCTCTGTAAAACCTTTAGAGCCATGAGAGTCCCAATCAGCTTGCTCTCCTATAAATTTGACAGCTGGGTTTATCGATTTAACTTTATCTATTAATGGCTTCCATAATTTCGAGTAAACGTGCGTAATCGTCCCTTTGTCATCCAGGTCATCCATCATATGATCTAATCGAAATCCATCTACTCCCGATCTTAGAGACCCGTCACCATATGGATCTGTCCAAAACTCGAATTCCTTATAAATTAACTCCTGTGTAGGTGGATTCAATATATTCAAGCAAGCCACTTTTTTCTCCGTACCATCGTAAGAATGAATACTGGTCAAGTTAAAAATGATGGACTCAGGTTTCGTGTTCTGATCATCATTATAGATAATATGCTGAGAATAAATAGACGCTGGATTTCCATATGAATCCTTGAACCATAAATGATCTTCGGCTACATATTGCACCTCCATGTCTAGATACAACTTCATTCCCCTCCTGTGAATATCATCGATGAGCTCGATATAATCATCGAACGTTCCATAAACTGGATCGATCTTCCGAAAATCATTCGCGAAGTAATTATGGTAAAAACTTGAATCGTACAAAGGAAGTAACAGAATAGATGTTACACCTAATTCCTCTATGTAATCCAGTTTAGATCTCAGCCCTTGAAGATCGCCGTGACCATCCCCATTAGCATCGTAGAAACTTCGTTGGAAAACATGGTAAAAGATTTCATCCTTCTTCATAAAAAACCTAACAGAATACGCTTAAAGATAGTTGTTAACTAAAATGTACAAGATCTATTTAATTATGATCATTACCTTATATATGACATATCCATATTTTAAAAGACACATTATTCATCTAAATCCTTACATTTACGATAAGAATTATTTCAAAACAACTATTTACACCTTTTACCTTTTTGAGATATTTCTAAGCATTAAACCTAATTGATGAAATATTTGCAACTTATTGCGCTGATCCTCCTGAGTCATCTCTGCAGTGCTCAAACGATGGCTAAACACCATTCGCAAAGAATCTTGGTTAAATTCCAGGACAACTCCCAAGTGCGCCATGTTGATTTCAAGAAAAATTCATTTAATATTCCCAGCTTAGATAAACTTAATAAGCAGCATGGAGTAGAAAAAATTCATGTTATCAATCCTGAAAATGGAGCAGACACATATTCTATAGACTTTTCTAGTCAAATTAATATCTCGAAAACAATCTACCAATATTATGATACTCGCTTGTTCAGCTATGTGGAACCAGATTATGTAGGTCATGGAGGTGGAGAAATTATTCCTAATGATGCTGAGTTCTCGAAACAATGGGGCTTGCATAACGATGGAAGTTTTCCGCTAGGGAATGGTACAAAAGAAGGAGCCGATATCGAAATGAAGAAGGCGTGGGAAATTTCTAAAGGAAATGAAAAGACCATCATCGCTATTCTGGATTCTGGATTAAAATTAGATCATCCTGAAATTTCAAACAGACTTTGGTCGAATGAAAAAGGATTTCACGGAAAGGATTTTGCTAATAATGACGACATCCCTGCTGACGATTTAGGGCATGGTACTAACGTAACCAGCATAATTGCCGCGAATGCTAATAACAATAATGGATTTGCAGGTGTTAACTGGAATTCAAAGATAATGGTGCTCAAAATTCTAAATGAAAACAACCAAGGTTATTATTCATGGTGGGCAGAGGCAATCTATTACGCTGCAAACAATGGAGCAAATGTGCTCAATATGTCAGTCGGAGGTTCTAGCTATTCTGCAGTGATGGAAGATGCAATTAACTATGCAACAAATAAAGGTGTTATCATCGTTGCATGTATGATGAACGAAAACAGCAGCGTCCCATATTATCCAGCAGCTTATGATAATACGATTGCGGTCGGATCTACTGATCCAGATGACAAACGTTCTAATTCTTTCCCATGGAATACCACAAAGGGAAGCAGTTATGGCGATCATATAGATGTTTCTGCTCCAGGAAATTATATCTATGGAATTAGTTATAATAGCAACAGTAATTACGGTACTTATTGGTCTGGAACATCACAAGCAACTCCACATGTAGTAGGCGTTGTATCCCTTTTACTTGACGTCGATCCTGACTTAACACTAGAATCTATCAGATCTATTCTTACCAATTCTGCGGAAGATCAAGTCGGAAGATCTAATGAAGATTTGGCTGGTTGGGACCCATATCATGGACATGGAAGAATTAATGCCTATAGTGCTTTAGGTAGCCTAGCGACGAATACTGTAGAAATTAATAAAGCGTCCACTTTCAGACTTTCCCCTAATCCTATAAAGAAGGGAGATCAACTGCTTGTTAACTTTCAGAATGAAGATGAAAAAGTAATTTCCATTTTCGACACAGCAGGTCGATTAGTTTTTATGAATAAAACCAAGAATCAATCCTTTTCATTAAATTCTGGAAACTTAGAAGTCGGTGTATATGTCATCAAAGTCCAGGAAAAAGGGAAAGCATTAAGCGCAAGAAAATTTGTCATAGAGCGGTGAAAAGATCGCTATTCATCATCACCTTATTTGCAGCTTTAGTAATCAAGATGGATGCTCAAGATTATGGCTGGTGGAATACCTTAGTTCAGTGGGATGGGAAAACTCCATGGCAAGAGTATCTTGATCTATCGACCTCTGGTCTAGGCCCGAATGCATTGCCCGTTCCTACATTTAACAGCCTAGGCATCCCAGAACATGTACAGTTTCACACACAATTCAGATATCATCATTACACTAAAGATCCGACTTATGATGTCTTTGCCAGATTAGATATTCCATTTTCAGATCGGATTGCGATTGCAATGTGGATGGTTCCCATTGAACATTATAATACCTCTGACCAATTAAGAGATGCTCGACGTATACGTCAGTATGAGGCAAACGGATTTTCATCTGGTGATTTTTATTTTGGAACTTACTTTCATGTTCTGAAGGAAAAGGTGAATTGGCTGGATATCTTGGTTAGTGCCAATTTCAAAACTGCTTCAGGAAATAATTTGGAAGGTGGACGATTTACTGATACGCCGGGCTATTTTTTTGATGCAACATATGCTAAAACATTCACTTGGATTCGTCCATACTTTGTAACAGGACTGTACGTTTACCAGACATATGATGGTCTACATTTTCAGAATGACGCCTTCCTATATGCGCTAGGTAGTCATTTTTTAAAGGGTCAATGGGAATTTAAGACTGAATGGGCAGGTTATATAGGCTATTTAGAAGTAGGAGATCGACCGAGTGTACTCAGAGTGGAAGCTAATTATAAATCGAAGAGCCCTATTATTATTCACGGTGGAATTCAGTTCGGTTTGAATGACTTAGATTACACTACATTAAGTTTTGGTGTAAATTATATTAAAAAATAGCTATCTTTCTAAAATGGGAAAATATATTCTTTTATCACTCATGCTGATCAGTTTTAATCTCAAAAGCCAGGAATTAATTAATTCAGTGGAAAAACAAGGAGTACATGATGTTATCATCAAACTTTTCGATGGGATGAGAGCTGGCGATAGCAGTATGGTTCATTCCGTTTTTTCTGATGATGTAAGGATGTACACTAGTGCAGAGAATAGCGAAGGTAATATCGTTATCAAAAAGGGAGACTTGCAGGCTTTCTTGAATGCAGTCGGAACACCGCATGATGATATATGGGATGAAAAAATTTGGAACACGAAAGTAGATGTAGAGATGGGTGTTGCTCAAGTGTGGACGGATTATGCCTTTTATATAGGTGACAAATTCAGTCATTGTGGGATAGATGCTTTTCAACTGATCGAACAAAATGGCTGGAAAATTATTCAATTAATAGACACGCGGAAAAAAGTAAACTGCGAAAAACCCAAATAAATGAATATTTATAGATTGTGTGCAATTTTGAATACGATATGTTTAGCTGGCGTATTAACGGTTAACTACCTGGCTAATGCATTGCCTATCAATGGTATAAATACTGGTGAATTATCAGATTTATATCCGAATGTTTTCGTTCCAGCAGGGTTAACATTCGCAATCTGGGGAGTGATTTATTTATTTTTAATTGGATTCGTTATCTATCAATTTATCAAAACAGACTTCGATGAAATAAAAGAACATCACTTTATTTCTAGGATATCATTTTTCTTTGTCTTTAATTGTTTAGCGAATATCACTTGGATACTGCTATGGCATCACAAGATGATTTTTCTCTCCTTCTTAGTCATGCTAATCATTTTGATCACGTTGATTTACATTTACCAGAGATTAGAGGTTGGCAAGCGACATGTTAGATTCAGTAACAAATGGCTGGTGCATATTCCATTCAGTTTGTATTTAGGTTGGATAACTGTTGCGACTATTGCTAATGCAACGACATTGCTAGTGAGTATAGGATGGGATGGATTCGGGCTTCCGGAATCAGTGTGGGCAATGATTATGATTTTCGTCGCGACGCTAGTAGGATTTAGAGTATTTGCAGAGCGAAAAGATGTAGCTTATATTCTAGTGTTGATCTGGGCATTTATTGGAATTGTAATTAAAAGATCCGAAATATCTGGTTATCAAGACACGGTTGCCATGGCAGCAATTGCTGGAATTGTCTTACTACTAATAACGATCATTTGGGGAGTATTTCAGAAAAAGAAAGTGTAGCTTTGCACCATGTCAAGACTGAATATTTTCATTAAAGTACTCATTTTAATTGCGCTGATCTTAATCAGGTATTTTGATTTGCTATTAGGCATACCTTATAACTGGGTCATCACTTTTTTAGATTTCCTAATTTTCTTATTCTCCTTAAATATTCTGCTATCCTTTTTCCTTGTTGTTTATAAAAGAAGGAAAACCCTTACTTCTAAAGAATCGAACAATGTTACACTAGGCGTCAGGAATATCTATTACTTAATCGTGACCTTAAGTATCATAGGTCTTGTCTTAAGTTTAATAGGTGTTGAATTTTCAACCTTATTTACTTCTCTGAGTATCATTGCAGCTGCAATTGCTATCATAACTAAAGAATACATTTCACCGATTATAGCCGGTTTTCACATTGCTCTATCTAATACATTATCCATTAACGACTATGTTAAGATAGGAGAACTAAAAGGAAGAGTTCTAGATATTCGACTTGCAAAGCTTAAATTGCTTTCTGAAGACGATGAGCTTATTATCATTTCTAATGAAAAAGCTTATTTCAGTGAAATAATCAATTACACAAAGGGTAACGTTAGGAAGGTCAATATTAATTTTGATCTGGGATCGAATTACTTTAATACCATCGAGCAATTAGAATCAGAATTGATCGAAGAAATACAAGAGTTTTCTGATTTCATTGTTGAGGATAGTTATTATTTGAAAGTCGTATCTATCGAAAAAGATCAGATTAGTTTTAAGTTCCAATATGAATTAAAGAAAAATGAGAATAGGAATTTAGAAAAAGACATCAGAAAGAAAACCGTACGTAAAGTCATTAATTCTATAAAATTGAATGTCCAACCAAGTACCATCGGATAAAATAAACTGGGATCAAAAGAAATTTCCGCTTTTAGTCATTGTTGAAAATATTCATTCTCCAGCCAATGTGGGTTTGATTATTCGGACATGTGAGGCATTCGGTGTATCCGAAATTCATTTTTTAGGACCGTATAGTAATGTGCATTCTGATAAGTTTAAGAAGGCAGCAAGGTCAGCTGAAAAATACATCGATATAATAATTGAACAAGAAACCGAAGTGCAGTTAAATAAGATTCATGAAAGAGGCTATCAAATCATTGCTTTAGAAATAGCAGATCAAAGCAAACCTCTTCATAAATTAATATTGGGTACACAGGAGAAAATTGCATTACTATTAGGATCAGAAAGACACGGCATAAGTCCTGAGAGTCTTCTTCTTGCTGACCACTCTATTCATATCCAGCAATACGGAAGAACGGGGTCTTTAAATGTGGGCACTGCACTTTCCATTGCTCTTTATGAAATTACAAATCAACTGAAATGAAAAGAGATAAGATTATTTATTGGATCGCAACAATCATCTTGAGTTTAGTCTTCTTGATGTCAATTAACATGCATTTGCTAAATTCAGAGATGACGCAAGGATTCTATGAAAGTTTAGGATTTCCTGCTTGGATCGTTATTCCTAATGGAATCTTAAAAACACTAGCCTTGGTTGCTATTCTTAGCAATGCTTCAAAATTTCTAAAAGAATGGGCATATGCTGGACTTTTTTTCGATGCAGTTCTAGCCTTTTCAGCACATACGGTGGCAGAAGACGGAGGTTATCTATTTTCTCTAGTGGCAATCGTCGCCATTATCGTATCGAGGTTTTTCTGGGGTAAGATAAAACACATTTAAAACAAAACATGGACTCACTTTCACGTGAGACCATGCGTTATTATTCAAAACCAATTCTAACTTTCTATTTCAATTTCTAATTTAAATCCAGCATCTTCCACGCCTTCAGCACCTGCCACGCCGATCATAATCGAATAAGGATTACTGATCGCATTTAGTTCTACTGAGCGATTACCCGTCTGACGCCCATTATTATTCGAAGGATCTGCTTCACAAGTCACGGCAGAGTTCAAGTCTTCTGGAAAAGTAACATTACCACTTGCTTTCGAATAAGCATATAACCCCATCGCAGTGGATGCATCATTAGGTATCAATGAGATCTTAATAATGGAATTAGTAGGCAATTCGATTTGATAAAAGATGTGCTTTCCTTGATATCTGGATTCTGCTGGTTCTACGAAACAAGCATTGGAACTAGACCAAGCCCAGTCAAGCGTTCCTAAAATCTTACCTCCTGAAATGTTACCTGATACCGTCTGAGACGCTTTAGATTCAAGCTTCGTTAAAAGCTCATTTTCTGGATCTCCACTATCTCCATCCTTAGTACATGCAATACCAACTAATAAACCAAGAGCAAGTACGAGCAAATTCATTGTTTTCATGTTTTTTTTAAACAATATTCACTCTTTTGTGAATGGTCAGCCTCACCTCTTGGGGTGATATTTTGGATTAGGGAAATTCTACGAATGGACGAGCAGTGTAGCATTGTGTATTATTTAGAATGGCAACAGACTAATCAGTTCAGCGTCCATGCTACGATTCGATCAGGGTTTATTATTTTATCCTCATAAAACAGAAATTCATACTGGATGGGGTAAAATTATAGGAGAGAACTACTATCCACATCCTTCATTAACAATAGATGATTTAGGGAGAACAGGAATTAATATGGGATCAAAAGATCCTAGTCAAACACTTCACGTAAATGGGAAAATTAAAGTAGGGAACGATACTAATAATGACGAAAAAGGAGTAATCAAATGGGATGGATCGAAATTTATGGGATATGATGGTGAGGGGTGGAAATCATTTCAGAATATAAATGATGCTGATAATGATACGAAAGTATTTCTGACGGAAGGTGCTATAGACTCCGTGATTATGCAAGCGAATGGGGCAACAAATAAACTTAGTTACGACGGTACAAGGCTTAACTTAAGTGGTAATAATATATTTATAGGCCATGATGCTGGAACAGCTACTACTAGTGGAGCTGGCGTTAATACGGTCATTGGAAAAAGAGCTGGAAAACAATTAAGCACAGGAAGCAGAAACACTTTTATAGGCGGAAATACAGGGGAAGGTATTACAACAGGAATTAAAAATACGATGATCGGAGCTGGTTCTGGACAAATTCAGACGAATGGAAGCAATAATACATTCCTTGGATTTAATTCGGGATTGCTAAATAATGGCTCTAACAATGTGTTCTTAGGTTATGAAGCAGGTGCGATTTCTGCAGGAAGCAATCAACTTTTCATTGCCAATAATAGCACAACTACTCCGTTAATTTATGGAGATTTTTCTACAAATACGCTGACCATAAATGATGATCTAGAGGTAAGTAATTCAATAACTTCCAAAGAAATTATACTAAATGACAATAATCCTAAAGCTAGTTTTCTGTCAGGAGGAGAAACAAAATTTGATATCTCTTATAATAGTTCCACCGACCAATTAACTGTTTTTGAACAAGGAGAAGGAACCGTTTTGCAAATAAAAGATGGAGTTCTTACACTTCCACAGTATGCCGATAACCAAGCTCGAAATCTAGTCATCAATCCAGATGGAAGTCTTAGTACTTCGCCACTCAAGCAGGTTTTCAATGAATATGACTTCAATAATTGTGATGTTTATACCACTGATTCATATACCTGTCATAAGGGTGTACAATTTCAAGATGGACAAATTTTATCCAAAATGGAGACATTAATGCGTGATGACTTAAATAATGAGTTTACTTCTATGACATTATTTCGAAGATCGAAACTAGCTGTCAGCGGTGTGCAACAAATATTTAAAATAGAAAGCTCTGATACCAATGGCTCATACAATTGGTTTACTGATACTTCGGTAAATACTCCAGGTAGCAATGTGATCAATAATGACCTTTATCATTACTATTTGTTATACTATTATTATTACAGTACTTATAACAACGATCAATATACTTACACAAGAGAAGTTAACATCGAATAATAAAGCGAAACGGAAACGTCGAATACTAACTCAAGTTGATTGACTTTCCATAATTTTACAAAACATAGATAATCAGAAGATTATACATTTAATAATATTATATGTAATATTCCTAAATAGGGCTAATACTTATGGGAATTTAGGAAATTTATCAAAGTCAGGATCTCGTTTCTCGAGGAAAGCGTTCCGACCTTCTTCTGCTTCATCCGTCATGTACGCGAGTCTAGTTGCTTCCCCAGCAAAAATTTGCTGACCGATAAGACCATCATCAATTAGGTTAAAGGCATATTTAATCATTTTAATAGCTGTAGGGCTTTTCTTCATTATGGTCTGTGCCCATTCATATGCGGTATCCTCTAACTCGTCATGAGGAATTACAGCATTGACCATTCCCATCTCAAAAGCTTCCTGAGCAGAATAATTTCGACCTAGAAAGAAAATCTCACGTGCTCTTTTCTGTCCTACTTGTCTTGCCAGATAGGCTGATCCCATTCCACCGTCGAAACTCGCCACATCCGCATCTGTCTGCTTGAATATTGCATGCTCTTTACTTGCCAATGTTAGATCACACACCACATGAAGACTATGCCCACCACCTACAGCCCATCCTGGAACAACAGCGATGACCACTTTATTCATGAACCTGATAAGCCGCTGAACTTCAAGGATATTCAATCTATTGATTCCGTCTTTTCCTTTATATCCAGTTTTAGAACGAACTCGTTGGTCTCCACCAGAACAGAATGCATATCCACCATCTTTAGGCGAAGGGCCTTCCCCTGAAATGAGAATGACTCCAATAGACCGATCTTCTCTCGCATCCGATAAGGCTTCATATAATTCGAAAACAGTCGTAGGACGAAAAGCATTTCTGACCTCAGGTCTGTTAAATGCAATTCTGGCTACTCCATTTAATTTACGGTACGTAATATCTTCGTATTCCTTTGCGGTATTCCACTTTAATTCACTCATAAAATCGTCCTATTAAATTTTTTAATTCTTTACATGACAATGATAATTCTTATTACCGATTCCTTATAAAAAACTGCTAAAAATTACCCAATTAAACCTTTGGCTTGAATGAATGGCTGCTTGTACATCCTTTCTTTTCCTGCCTTAGCAAATGCATTAGCGATTGCTCCTCCAGCAGGTGGCAGTGTCGGTTCTCCTAAACCTGTAGGATCATTATAACTTTCCACAAAATGCGTTTCTACTTTTGGCGCTTCAGGATTTCTGATTAATCGGAAGGTATTGAAATTTTCATGATTAGCTCTACCATTTTCAAATGAGAAATCTGCGTACATCGCATGCCCTATTCCATCCACAACTCCTCCTTCCACTTGATTCAACGCTCCCAAAGGATTAACCACAATTCCACAATCTATTGCACAGGTCACTTTCTGAACCTTAGGACTTCCATTTTCAAGCACAACTTCAGCAACTTCAGCAACATAAGTATTGTGTGAATAGTAAGTACTAAATCCCTGATATACGCCATCTTGAGATTTCCCCCAATTTGATTTTTCTGCTGCTAATTTTATGACACCGATTGATTTGTCAACATCATATTCAACTTTACCAGCTGGGTTTGATTTTGCTTTCTCGAACAATTCTAATCTGAATTCAACGGGATCTTTCTCACATTTTTCAGCAACTTCATCTAAGAATGCTTGCTCTGCAAAGGCTAAAAAGTTAGTAATAGGTGCTCTCCATGCTCCCGTAGTTATATTAGTATGTGGAGTATGAGATTCTACCAAATAGTTATCCACTGCGCCACCTGGAAAATTATCGTGTCGAGTACAATTCCCCCACATATCATATCCGACCCCGACTAAATGATAGGAGGTCATCCTACCATCTTTGATTCCTGCCTTAAACTTATACTTCGAGGCTGGTCTATAGGTACCTGCTGTCATGTCGTCCTCTCTTGTAAACAACACTTGAACTGGCTTTTTAATTTTATCTGATATTTCTGCAGCTTCTAGCGCAAAATCTCCATAAAGCCTCCTTCCGAAGCCACCTCCCATTCGTGTCATATCGACAGAGACTTCATCTTCAGGTCTTTCAAGTAAATCAGCCACTTGCTTTCTTGTTCCAGCCGGAGTCTGAATTGGTCCTAATAATTCTACTTTGTCTGATCTTACGTCAGCGTAGAAATTCATGGGTTCCAGACAATTATGAGGCAAAAATGGAGCTTCATATATTCGTTCGATTACTTCATCTGCTTCGGCAAATCCTTTCTCTACATTTCCTTCCTCACGCTTAGGTTTATCCGTTTTCGTGTTCAGTAGCGTCATCATTTCCTCATCATGAAAGGCTGTATCTTCAGTCTCTCCATTTTCCCATTCTGCTTTTAAAGCCTTTTTGCCCTTCATTGCAGCCCAACTATTGCTAGCTATGACTGCTACTTTATCTCCAAACTGAACAACATCCGAAACACCAGTAACTTGTCGTGCTTCCGCATCATTAACAGATTTTAAGGAATTCCCAAAACTTGGAGGTCGTAAAACCGAAGCATAGACCATTCCTTCTTTTTTGGTGTCAATGCCAAATAATGGTTTTCCAGTTATAATTTTATCGATGTCTACATTAGAAACATTGGTTCCGATTAAAGTGAAATCTTTAGGATCTTTCAGTTTAACACTTTCAGATGTGGGCACTTCCATTCCACTTGCAATAGATGCGAGTTCACCATATCCTAATTTTTCCCCTGCACTATTGATAACAAACCCTTTTTCAGCCTTAAGTGTCGAAGCTTCTACTTCCCATTTTTGTGCTGCAGCATTGATCAACATTTGCTTAGCCGTTGCACCGGTAGTTCTTAGAGACGTCCAGCCTTGTCTTATGGATTGCGATCCACCTGCAACTTGACGATTAAACAAATCCGTATTTAATGGCGCTTGTTCAACAATAACATTTTTCCAATCTACATCTAGCTCTTCAGCTATGATCATCGGCATTGCTGTCTTAACATTCTGTCCTATTTCAGGATTAGGTGACATGATGGTCACTAAACCATTGTCTCCTATTTTTAAAAACCCATTGAGGTCAAACCATTCTTTCGGCATTACAATAACTTCTTCAGGTCTTGTGCAAGAGCCCCAAGAAAATCCTAAGACTAACCCTCCACTTACCAATGAAGAAACTTGTATAAACGATCGTCTATTTACTTTAACATTCATTTTCTTTGATTTAAGGATTAGCTATTTTTTACCGCAGTTTTAATTGCTGCATTGATTCTATTATAAGTTCCACATCTGCATATATTTCCAGCCATTGCACCCATGATTTCATCATCTGTGGGATTAGCATTTTTCTTTAAAAGTGCTGATGCAGACATGATCTGACCAGCTTGGCAATAGCCACACTGAGGAACATCATGTTCTTTCCATGCTAACTGAACGGGATGATCACCTTTTTCAGACAACCCTTCGATAGATGTAATCTTTTGATTTTCAATGGCACCCACCGGAACGGAACACGATCTTACTGCACTTCCGTCTAAATGAATCGTACATGCTCCACATGAAGCCACTCCACAACCATATTTTGTGCCTACTAGTCCTAAGTGATCACGTAGTACCCAGAGAAGCGGTGTATCTGGATCAGCATCGACTTCTCGTTTTTTGCCGTTTACATTAATTGTATAAGTTGCCATTGGTAAATTTTATAGTGAACTTAAAAATATAAAAATAGATTTGGATTTTTCCAATTTTATCGACGAATAACCGAAGTAACGGTTGCAAAGTCCCAAAAAGTCTTAATTATGATGTTTTAATTAATGAGGAAGCCAGCTTTTATAGTACTTTCCATCGTCAATGTCTAGTGCTTCTTGGGTAACCATTAACGGTGCAAATGTATCCACCATCACAGCTAATTCCTCTGTCTTCTTCTTTCCAATACTTCGTTCCATAGATCCTGGATGTGGACCGTGTGGAATACCAGCTGGATGAAGCGTTATATAGCCTTGGTCAATGTCATTTCTACTCATAAAATCACCATCTACATAATACAAGACTTCATCAGAATCAATGTTAGAGTGATTATACGGAGCTGGCACAGCCAATGGATGATAGTCATAGAGCCTTGGACAGAAGGAACAGACCACAAATGCAGATGTCTCAAACGTCTGGTGAACTGGAGGCGGCTGATGTACACGCCCCGTTATCGGTTCAAAATTGTGAATCGAAAATCCGTAGGCGTAATTGTATCCATCCCAACCTATCACGTCAAATGGATGTGCAGCGTAGACCAATTCATGCAAGACGCCTTGCTTTTTGATTTTCATTAAGAAGTCACCTGTTTCATCGAAGGTCTGAAGATTCTTAGGCAGCTTGAAATCACGCTCGCAGAAAGGAGATGATTCAAGGTGTTGACCAAACCAGTTTCGGTATCTTTTAGGGGTGTAAATGGGTTTAAAGGACTCAACGATGAATAATCTATTGTCCTCTGTGTCAAATTCAATTTGATAAATCACGCCTCTTGGGATGACTAAGTAATCTCCGTTTTCAAATGGAATTTCCCCCATGATGGTCTTAAGCGTTCCGCTACCTTTATGGATAAAAAGAAGTTCATCAGCGTCGACATTTTTGTAGAAATAGTCTGTAATTGATTTTTTAGGCGATGCCAATGCAATATGACAATCTTTGTTAAACAGCATTGTTTTTCGGCTGTCTAAGAAGTCATCTTCAGGAGCTACATTGAATCCTATTAACTTCAATGAACGCATGTTTTTTTCAAGAACTGCCTTCGGGGAAACGTCTTTAGAATTCAGGATTTCCTTGACTTGAGTGGGGCGTTGCATATGATACATAAGCGATGACATTCCATCGAATCCGATGGTTCCGAAAAGCTGTTCGTAGTAGAATTCGCCGTTTGGTTTTTTGAATTGTGTGTGGCGTTTCGGTGGTATTTTTCCGAGTTTGTGATATAGTGGCATAGTTAATAGTTGTACATGCAAGTATAACGAAAAATTAGGGGAATTTAATGCTTAATCTTTATCGGATCATCGTGCCCGTTTGGATTCCCACAATCTCATAGCCTCACGGAAGGTGATACCATGAAATTGTGGGCAAAGAAGCACCTCTGATGGTCTCACATTCAGTGAGGCTATCAAGTAGGTGCGGATCGCGAGATTATTGAAGCCAACAAATTACGTTTTCACTTCGACCAGCTTGCCGATCACTCCGTTGCACTTCAAGCTCGACGATCTGAAGAGAAGTGTAGATCACCGAGCTCGAGGAACGAGAGATCGTTGAGCTGAATTGATACGCTTCATTATTTCAACCTAAGACTTTTTCCTAAAAAAGTTCTAGACCGAATCCTCATTAATCCAACTCATTAATTATATTCACAAGATGAAATACATAACCAGTTTAATATTACTTACCGTTTTCACAATTTGCTGTGAAAATGCGATGGAAGCTTCTCATGTAGAAGTTGACGAATTTGCAGAAGCGAAAACACTTTATGCATCTAATTGTGCCTCTTGCCACGGTCAAAAAGTGGAAATGTTCGTGGACAGAAAATGGAAACATGGCAATGCAATAGACTCCATAATTAGTTCTATCAAAACTGGTTATGAAGACCTAGGTATGCCTTCTTTTGATAGCATTATTCCAGATGAGCAGATCGGCAAACTGGCAGCCTTCATTAAAAATGGAATTGATAATAGAGATTCGTATTCTTTTGATAATAAGTTTAATCCAGATTCATTATTTGAGGTGGATGGCGTTAAATTCAAATTGGAACTAATCACAGATGAAATCGAAGTGCCTTGGGGATATGTGTTCTTGCCAGATAATTCAATGCTGATCACTAATACCAATGGTACCTTATTTCATCGAACAGCTGACGGTACATTAAATGAAATCTCCGGCGTACCAAAAGTTCAGAACGAAGGACAAGGTGGATTATTAGACATCGAACTTGATCCAGATTTCGAGCAAAACAGTCTTATTTATCTTTCATTTACCAAACCAAAAGACGGCAAAAACACGACGGCAGTTATACGAGCTCAACTGGATGGTCAATCATTAAAAGAAGTAACAGAAATTTTCGAAGCACTTCCCTACTTGTCTACAAAGCATCATTATGGAGGACGCTTAGAGTTTGACAATGACAATCACTTATTCATATCTGTAGGTGACCGTGGAAAACGAGATGACAATCCACAATCACTTGAAAATCATTGTGGTAAAATTCATAGAATCAACACGGACGGAAGCATTCCAGAGGACAATCCTTTTGTTGATAAAGAAAATGCAATTGCAAGTATCTATTCATACGGTCATAGAAATCCGCAAGGGCTGAAATTTGATGCTAAAACCAATACTTTATGGGAACACGAACATGGCCCTAGAGGTGGAGATGAATTAAATATCATTAAAAAAGGTGAAAATTACGGATGGCCAGTTGTATCATTCGGAATCAATTATAATGGAACCACATTTACCAATAAAACAGAAATGGAAGGAATGACTAATTCTGAGAAATATTGGGTACCATCTATTGCTCCTTGTGGAATGGATATGATTCAATCTGACAAATATCCGGGCTGGGAAAATCAAATTCTAGTTGGCTCTCTTCGGTTCAAATATGTTACAAAAGTTGCCGAAGATATGTCAGAAACACAAATGCTAAAAAACATCGGAAGAGTTAGAAACGTCAGACTAGATAATGAAGGATATATCTATGTAAGTACGGAAGCTGATGGTGCCATTTATAAATTGATCCCTGAAAACAATTAAATACAATCCAATATAAGAATCTCAGTTCTTCAAAAGCAAGAGCAATTGAAGAACTGAGATTATTTCTGTCTAAACATTATTACGAATACTGGTTCCTGCCACGGGTTCTAATCCGAAAATCCTTAATAACCTAACCATTCCTTCCCAGAAATATATCCGCTCTAAAATTGGATTCCAAAAATTAGTCATCACACAGAAATAACTATCGAAGGGTTTTCTATGATGGTTTCCGTGATGTCTTTTATTCTGTAAAACTTTAATCTTCTGCAGAAAATGAATCAGGATGCTTTTTTCAGATCTTTTCATATGTGCCCATTTGTGTAAAATATTAGCTTGAGCACCTACTATTAGAAGTAGCGCAATCTCCCAATGAAATCCCCAGAGTAAACTGATTGCAAAAAGCGCAATTCCTATATAATAGCTGTCTTTTGTTAATTGCCAGTAAGTTCGGTCCACCATTAAGCGTGGATTCTCATGATGTGCTAGATTGATTTTTATTGCATTTTTGAAAAATCTAGCGTCCGGCTTACCGTATTGATCTAAAAGGAAGTGAAAAAATCCAGTTAGTAAATCTGCCATTAAAATTATGACCACAATTTTTAAAATAATCATCTTATTTAATTTTGTTGATGACAACCCTTTACGACTATTCATAAGTTTAGAAATGACATGCTAACAGTCCATTCTATAAGAACACTCGATTTCAGGTCAATAGAAAGTCACTATAACTTTCATGTTATCAACACAAACATAGGCTGGAAAGCAAGTATGGATTCTTCCTTATTCGAACCTAACACATATGATTTTATACTATATGTTTACAATAATTAAAAACTACATATTTTACTCCTTCCATAAATGATGTGGATAGTTATTGAATAAATCATAAATTGGAACTGAAATGAAAAAGAATAAATTAATCATCGTAATGGGTGTTTCTGGTTCTGGAAAGTCTACCATTGCAAAAGGAATTGCTAAGTCTTTAGATCTTCCTTTCTATGATGCTGATGATTTTCATCCGAAAGAAAATATAGCTAAAATGGAATCTGGTGAGCCATTAAACGATATAGACAGGAAACCCTGGCTAGAAAAAATCAACGCATTTAGTGCAGATATAGTAAAATCTACCGCTTTGGTTTTTGCATGTTCAGCTTTAAAAGAGAGCTACAGAGAAATCTTATCAAGAAACATAAATGTCGTTTTCGTCTACCTTAAAGGATCTCCTAAACTCATTCATGATCGAATGAACGCACGAGAAGATCACTTTATGCCTTTAAATTTATTAGATTCGCAATTCAAGGATTTGGAAGAACCACTGCATGCTATAACTATTGATATAGACCAATCTAAGGAAGCCATTATAAATGAAGCAATCTCTCAAATTTAAATCCCAAAACATGTTTTTTTCATTTTTTACTTCGTTAAAAGGATATGCTAAAACTTTTTAAAAAGCTATTTATAGTCTTTTTCCATGGATTCGTAATCATATTCCTATCACTCATTTCTCAGATAGGAGGCATAGTTTGGTTTGTCGTCTTTTTGCTTTGGGCAATTGGAAAACCTAAAACGCATTTCTTCTTTAAGTTTGTCAGCTTTGTGGGTATTTATTTAATTGTAGTACTTTTTGTTGTGCCGCCGCTTGCAAGTATTTATGGCAAAGTGCCAATGCCTAATTCGAAACAGGGGAACTTGATTCCTCATAACCTACTCTACCCTCTTTTGAATAGAAATTATGTCACTCCGCAAACGCTTTCTATTCTGTTAAAAACGGCAGATGAAGTTCAACTTGCTAATGAAAATTTGAAACTAGTTTATCTAGATTCTTCTTTTCCTTTTTCTAAAGAAATGCCACTGCCTCCTCATATTAGTCATAGTAATGGTCGGAAAGTAGATCTGTGTTTCGCTTATAAAAAGGATGGTCAGTTAACAAATAAAGGTTCTTGCTTTACTGGTTATGGAAACTTTGTGGGTCCTAAAAGCGGTGAAACAGATCAGATCGAAATCTGTAAGTCAAGTGGACATCAGTTATACGATGCTAGTCGATATGCTGGGTTCTTCAAGAAGAAGGACTATGTTTTCGATGAAGTTAATACAAAACTGATTATTGATAAACTTTTGGAAAATCAAGAAACTTCTAGAATTTATATCGAAACTCACTTGAAAGAAAGGTTAGGTATTCAAAGCGAAAAGGTTAGAAGTGCTGGCTGCTGGGCAGTGAGACATGATGATCATATTCATTTTCAGATAGGTGGCCGAAGGCGATAGATTCGAAACATTGATTTGGATATTAACAAGATTTACTCAATATGACATCTTTAACGTGGCCTGTGTGAAAGAAGAAGATGTTATATTTTTTTAGGAGAAAGGTCTTCGTTGCAAACATTGATGACATCGCGGATAGCGCTGTCATCAAGAGAAAACGCTATTATTAGAATGAATATTAACAAGATTTACTCAATATGACATCTTTGACGTGGCCTGTGCGAAAGAAGAAGATGTTATATTTTTTAGGAGCAAGCTTTTCGTTGTGAACATTGATGACATCGCGGATAGCGCTGTCATCAAGAGGAAGCGCTATTATTAGAATGAATATTAACAAGATTGTACTCAATATGACATCTTTAACGTGGCCTGCGCGAAAGAAGAAGATGTTATATTTTTTTAGGAGAAAGGTTTTCGTTGTGAACATTGATGACATCGCGGATAGCGCTGTCATCAAGAGGAAGCGCTATTATCAGGTAGTATATTAACAAGAATTTACTCAATATGACATCTTTAACGTGGCCTGCGCGAAAGAAGAAGATGTTATATTTTTTTAGGAGAAAGCTTTTCGTTGCAAACATTGATGACATCGCGGATAGCGCTGTCATCAAGAGGAAGCTCTGTCATCAAGAAGAAATCGCTGTCATCAAAAGAAGTAATGGCATCAAAAGGTTTTTTAATTACATTTACATAAAAAAGTCATGCATAAACTTTTACTGCTTTTTGTAATTCTGTCTATTACTTCGTGCAACATTACAAAAGGCCTCATCGACTCCCTAGATCCATCACTCACTCCTTTCGAAAAGGATAATAATTATTCCGCCAGTTATGAAGAAGTGATCGAATACTATAAATACCTCGACAAAACCTCTCTTTATATCCAAGTTAATGCATTCGGGAAGACCGATAGTGGACATCCGCTACATGAAGTCATCATAGATAAGTCTAAGAAATTCACGCCTTTAGCAGCAATACAAGAAAACAAAGCGGTCATGTTTGTTAACAATGGAATCCACCCTGGCGAGCCGTGCGGAATAGACGCTTCCATGATGTTAGCAAAGGATTTAATTCAAAACAAATCTGACTTACTCGATTCTACGATTATCGTTATTGTTCCCGTCTATAACATTGGCGGTTCATTGAATAGAGGTGCCTACAGCCGAGCAAATCAAAACGGTCCAGCACTTTACGGCTTCAGAGGAAACGCTAAAAATTTAGATCTAAATAGGGATTTCATTAAGCAAGATTCAGAAAATGCGAAAAGCATGAACCGCTTATTCACAAAGTGGAACCCTGACATATTCATTGACAATCATACCTCTAATGGCGCTGACTATCAATACATCATAACGCTAATCGCTACTCAAAAGGACAAATTAGAAGCTAATCTTTCAAGGTATATGACGAATGAAATGCTACCTGAATTATATAGCAAAATGAAGTCAAAGGATTATGAAATGACACCATATGTATACAGTCGAAGCACGCCTGATGAAGGTATTGCAGGATTTCTAGACCTTCCACGTTATTCTTCTGGATATGCCGCTCTCCATAACACCATTTCTTTTATGCCTGAAACACATATGTTCAAACCATACAAGGATCGCGTACAAAGTACCTACACATTCATGATTAGCATGCTTGAATTTATTAAAGATAACAAGCAATCATTACAAGATGTTAGGAATAGAGCAATTGAAAATACAAGGATTCAAGAAAAATTTGACCTGAACTGGACGTTAGATTTTGAAAAAGAAGATCAACTCATGTTCAAGGGTTATGAGTCTGCAACAAAAAAGAGCAAGGTTACTGGCCTGGACCGCATGTACTATGATAGAAGCAAGCCGTATGAGAAGTCTGTGCCTTTTTACAATACCTATAAATCAACATTGACCGTTAGTAAACCTAAGGCTTATATTATTCCACAAGCGTATACCGATGTCATCGAAAGGTTGCGAGCGAATGGAGTTCAAATTGAAACAATTACAGAGGATCAAGAAATGACCTTAGAGGTTTATCGAATAGAAGACTACGAAGATCCGAAATCTGCATATGAGGGACATTATAACCATTCTCAAGTAACCGTTTCTACCGGAAAAGAGCAAATAAAGATCCGAAAAGGAGATTATAGAATTCGAACAAACCAATCAAAAAACAGGTACATCGTTTCTACGTTAGAACCTCAAGCGCCTGATTCGTATTTTGCTTGGAATTTTTTCGATGGCATTTTAATGGCGAAGGAGCATTTCTCATCCTACGTTTTCGAAGAAATAGCAGAAGATTTATTAAAAAAAGATAAGGAACTTAGAAAAGATTTTGAAGAGAAGAAAAGGAATGATAAAGAATTCAGCAACAGTAGTTATGCACAATTGAACTACATCTATAAACGGTCACCTTATTACGAAAAAACATACAAGCGTTATCCTGTTTTTAGAGAATTTTAACAAAATAAAGACCATCTTTCATTTTTTATACGTTTAATTTGCAATCGCAAAATCCCATCCATTTAGGATGAATACAAACGAAACTTGACTATGCAGATTATTTCCAGCAAGAAGAAGAATAAGGTGTTGAAATCGATGATTAAAATTCTGGACAGTAACAGAGCGAAGATTATCGAAGCTAACAAAAAAGATCTTGATTTATATGACCCTACAGATAGAGCGATGTATGATCGTCTGATCGTAGATGATTATAAAATTGACACCATGATTAAGGCCGTTAAAGAGGTCAAAGATCAAGAAGATCCTGTGGACAAAATAATCTCCGAGATAGAACTGGAAAATGGCTTAAAGATTCAGAACAAAACCGCTCCATTCGGGACAATCATGATTATCTATGAATCTAGACCTGATGTGACCATAGAAGCGGCTGTGCTTGCCTTCAAGGCTAATAGTAAAATCCTTCTAAAAGGTGGAAAAGAAGCCATTAATTCTAATTTGGTTTTGGTGGAATGCTGGCATGAAGCCTTGGAAAAGCATGATCTGCCTACAGACCTCATTACATTCTTGAACATGAATCGTATTCAAACTCAAGAATTCCTCATTGCTCCGACAGAAAAACTTGACTTGATCGTTCCTAGAGGTGGCGAGAAACTCATCGCATTTGTGAAGGAACATGCTAAGTGTGCAGTTCTAATTAGTGGTCGAGGAAATAACTTCATGTATATACATGATGATGCGGAATGGGAAAAAACCATTGAGGTGATGCTCAATGCAAAGACGCAGAAAATTTCAGCTTGCAATGCTTTAGACAAGATTCTAATTAATAAAAACATTGACCAATATTCATCAAAAATTCAAAACCTAAGGCAGATATTCATGACCAATAAGGTTGAACTTGCGATGCATTCTAGTTTAGCAGATGTAGTGCCTTCTGGAAACTCATTCGAAAAAGAAGAAGTATGGGAGGAGGAATTTTTGTCAATGAAAGCCATGATTGGAGCAGTTGAGTCTATAGATGAAGCAATAGAGATGATCAATATGTATTCAGGTGGTCATTCCTCTATCATCATGACTGAAAAGACGAAAGCTGCCAAAAAATTTATGGAGCAGGTGGACAGTGCAGCAGTTTATCATAATGCTTCCACCCGATTTACGGATGGAGGCCAAATGGGCGTCGGTGCGGAACTAGCAATTAGTACTGATAAATTACACCATAGAGGTCCACTAGGACTGGAGCAATTGGTAACAAATAAATACTATGTTTTCGGAGATGGTCATGTGAGAGATTAGTTTTGATGGATTAACCTTTTCATTCACAGTTTCACTGAATGTGATTTCAATAGATATGAAAACTCATGGTTGTGAACCGGATTTTGATTTATTTTGAGAAGTATTCAGGATTGATGTCGTTTATAATTTGAATACGAATCTAAATTAAACATCTTTGCAATATTAGTTTTTTTTCATGTATTCGATGAAAAATTCTTCATGATGACGGGAAACTATGTTAATGAATTGCACAACATATTTTTCACTAAAGCATTAGAAACTCTATGACTAGAGTTCTTTACGTCATTTTTATTCGGTTGTTTATAATAGGTATTCACATTGATGCCATATTTAATCGAAAATCTAAACTTGCTGTTCGAGGCAGAGCGAAGCCTATTAATTTATCTCCGAAATTAAAAAAAAGGGTCTGGATACATTGTGCTTCCTTAGGTGAATACGAACAAGCAAGGCCGATAATAGAAAAATTAAGCCAGTCTGGAATGGAAATCATTCTAAGCTTTTTTTCTCCTTCAGGATACGAACCTAAGCAATACGATACGGTGGCCGATTACGTTTGCTACATGCCATTTGATACTTCTAACAATGCCCGAAAATTCCTAAAAGCGACTGATCCTGACTTGATTATATTTATCAAGTACGAATTTTGGTGGAATTTTATAAGAATTATTTTAGCTGCTAAAATTCCTTTAATCTTCGTTTCTGTAGCCCTTCGTGAGCAACATTATTTATTCCGAAATTTGGCACAACCTTTTCTGAATCTGCTAAGGAAAACGGACCACTTATTTTTAATAGACACTGCCTCGTATGCACTGCTTGAACAAAAAGGATTTAAGAATATCACATTGGCAGGAGATACAAGAGTGGAAAGTATATACAACCAAAAAATGCTGGACGTTGAGAATAAGATATTTGAAGAATTCTCTAGAGATTCAGAAGTTTTAGTTTTCGGGAGCAGTTACCCGATAGAACACGAGGAAATCGTTAAAATATTTGACGATATAACTGAATACCAACGGATTATCATCTTTCCGCATAATATTGACCAAAAGGAGATCTTCGAGCTTAAAGATCAATTAGGAAAACAATGTATTATCTATTCCAGCATAAAAGCAATTCCTGTATTTTCAGGTTATGACATTCTTATCGTAGATGAAATAGGCTTATTAAAAGATGCATACAGATATGCTTCAATGGTATATATCGGTGGTGGATTCACTCATGGCTTGCATAATATATTAGAACCTTTTGTGTATAAGTTACCGCTAATATTCGGGCCTAAATATGAAAAATTTCCTGAAGCTAGGTATCTTTCAAAGCAAAGATTTGTCAAGGTAATTTCCAGTGTTCATGATTTAGAAGAAGCTGTAAATACACTACGAGAAGGAGATTTTCAGTTAGAAATTGAAAAAATATATTCTGTTATATTTGAAGAAAATGGAAGTGCTTCCAGAGATATTATCAGATACATTAAAAATGAATTATGAATGTAGAGCGAATAAATGAGTTATTATCATTTGATGATGTGCACGTACTCGTTTTAGGAGATGTAATGTTAGATGAATACATATTAGGGAGTGCGACGAGAATCTCTCCTGAAGCACCTGTACCAGTGGTAAGTTTATCTGAAAAAGTTCATCGGCTGGGAGGAGCCGCTAACGTTGCGATGAATACACAAAGTCTTGGAGCTCATACATCATTAATCGGCCTAATAGGAAATGACGATTATGGAAAGATCATCACGGGTCTAACCAAAGATCGGAAAGGTATGCAAACCTTTCTAGTGAATGATCACTCGAGACGGACTACATGCAAAACCAGAATTTTGGCCTCGAATCAGAATCTTCTTCGGGTCGATAACGAAGATACACATCCTATAGACTCAGAAATTGTTACCAAGATCATCAAAATGGTCAAGTTTCTGAATCATGAAAGACCAATTGACATCATTATTCTGCAAGATTATAATAAAGGATTATTTAGTCCTGAGATGATCGAGGCGATTATAGCATGGGCTAAAGAAAATAAAGTAAAAACGGCACTAGATCCTAAGCAAGAGAATATCGAATACTTTAAAGGAGTAGATATTTTCAAGCCTAATCTGAAGGAATTAAGAAATTTTCTAGGTCATGAGGTTAAAGTCGAATCTAAAGCACTTCGTCAATCGTGTGTAGAGGTTTTCGATCAAATGGATTGCGATATGGTGTTACTAACGTTAAGCGCAGATGGTGTTTTCGTAAGTACGGAAGAAGATCATCACTGGGAATCTACTAGTGTCCAATCCATAGTCGACGTAAGTGGAGCTGGTGATACGGTGATTAGTCTTGTCAGTCTTCTTTATGCCAATGGAGATGCTAGCATTAGCGAAATAGGTCAACTTGCCAATCTAGGCGGGGCTGCAGTCTGTAAAATCCCAGGTGTGGGGGTCGTCGATAAGAAGATGATTGCAAATGTTACTAAAAACATGAAATAGCGGTAAAAAGGTTATCTAGTCGACTATTTATAAATATAAAAGTTATTATATTTGAATTTAATACAAAATTATTAATTTTTTAATATTAAATAAATCTTTATATGAATAGTAAATTTACACTTACTTTATTAGTAGTGCTATGCGTATCGTTAGGTATGTCAGCACAAGATGTTCTTTGGGGTGGTCCTGGAGATCCAAATGGAGAATTCGATGGAGGACTAAACGACTGGACTGTGGTTGCTCTTTCTTCTCTAAATGCAGACTCTACTGCTAATGCGTTATGGGTATGGGATGAAGATGCAATACCAAATGAAGGTGCGTATGGAGGTAATAACACGGTTATATTATCTCCTTCTGCGGCAAATGGCGCAGCCTACTTTGATTCTGACTTTTTAGATAATGGCGGTGTTGCTGGTGCTTTTGGTGCTGGACCTGCGCCTTCACCACAGACAAGTGAATTGATTTCACCAGTGATCGATCTTTCAGGTGAAGATGCAGTTGCGTTATCTTTTTACCAAAAATTTAGAGATTTTGATGCTTCTGTGTCAGTTCTTGTATCTAATGACGGAGGTACAACATTTACCTCATTTCCTGTTTCTGCAATCAACTCAAATACAGAGTTTAAAGTGATCAATATTTCTAGCGTTGCGGGAGGTGCAAGCGAAGTTGTTATTAAATTCAACTGGACAGGTGATTACTACTACTGGATGATTGATGATGTTGCGGTAACTAAATTGCCTGGAAATGATTTAGCTATGAATGATGATAATGCGAGTCCTTTTTATACTCCCCATTCTGCAATTGCTCCTGCTTGTGCTTTTGAAGTAGATACTTTCTCTTTTAGTACAGTTGTTTCAAATATAGGTGCAGATACTGCTACTACCTTAGTTTACAGAGTAGATGTAGTAGAAAATGAATCTGGAACAGTAATTTATTCAGATAGTTTGGTTTTGGCTGATTTCGCTCCAGGCATAAATGATAGCACTTTAAATCTAGTAAACTCTTGGGCACCTGAAGGCCTTGATGATATTGTTTACCGAATAGATCATACTGTTTATAATGCAGATAATTTAGATGATTTTAATGGGACAGATAACACAGTCTCTCATTTTTTCATCGTTGATGAATCCTTATTTTCTAAGGAATACAATGGAAGAGGAAATATTGGAACATGGAATGATGGTGGTTTTTATGCTATAGGTGTTTTTTACCAATTTGGACTTAATTGTATGGAAAACTACACGGTTAGCTCAATAAATTATGCAGTAGGACAAGTAGGAGCTGATTCAGAGCCTCTAATTGGGCGTCCAGTAGAATTTTGGTTATGGAAACTTACAACACCTCTTGATAGTTTTGATTCCACTACAAATTATGAAGAAGACATCGCTACTATAAGCCATCCTTCTATGGAATTCATAGCATTCTCACAAGATGCAATAGATGAAGCTGATGCTGCTGCTGATATTATTGTTTCAGATGAGCCTTTCTTAAATGATGAAGCAGATGAGACGACACCTATCTTTGAAGCTGGTGAAACATATGCCTTATTTGCTCATTGGGGAACACAAGGTTCAACTTCTCCACTACACTTGTTTGCTACAGATGTAAATACAGGTACAGACTTATTTTATTCTGATGGATGGTTTGGTGGATTTACAGGTTCTAAATCTGCACCAATTCTTAGATTACAACTTGAGTTATCTTCGTCTATTGATGAATTAGAATTAAGTAGTAATGCTTTAAAAGTATACCCTAACCCAGCGACAAGCTTACTTAATGTTGAATTAAACTTAGAGAACAGCTCTAATGCAACCATTACAATTGCTGATATCACTGGAAAAGTAATTTCTTACCAGAATCTTTCTAACGTACAAAGAGATGTTGTTACTTTAGATGTTTCAACTTATGTTTCAGGTACATACCTTGCAAGAGTTGCAACTGAAGAAGGAACTAAAACAGTTAAGTTTATTGTAGATTAATCTACCATAAACCATAAAATATTAGAGGCTTGTACTGATAAAGTTCAAGCCTCTTTTTTTTCCTATTTATTCAATCTCTTGCATAGCTTAACTAGCTAACTTCATTCCTTAATTATAACTCTTTACACATTTCTGAAACCAATGAACCATTTCTGCTCGCTCTTCAGTAGTTAGCCTTGCCTCAGGATGTGTTAACTGAAATGACTTTATAGGCATCCATTTTTCTTCTACATATTCTACGCATTCTTCAAACTTATGCTTCGATTTCTTGTCATTATAAGTGGCAAATTCCGAAAAATTAAGATGTTTTCTCGCTTCCTCAATATGTCCTTTCATCCACCACCCTACTGGTTGTATTCTCGTATACCAAGGATAATCTGTTTCATAGGAATGACAGTCATAACAAGCGTCTTTGATTTTTATAATTAAACCATCACTTGCTCCGAATTTAGCAAATATTTCTTGTAATGGATCTGGCTCTGGATTAGTTGTTTCTATAGGAAAGAATTGAATTATGACTAATGAAGCAAGTGCTATCCAACCTATTATCTTTAATTTCTTTTTCATAATCTTTTATAATTTCTGATTTCGAATTCTACTAAAGATAGAAAAATGATTTAGTTTTTTTTATTCCATTTCTGAATGCCGTTTTCCAGTTCCGTTTTTAAGTTGCCGGTTGCCGAACTGAACAAAATTTATTTCTACTCTCTTTGCAAAGCACAACTCACGACTCACGACTCAAGACTCACGACTCAATACGTCATAAATTCCCAAGCACTTTTGTAATTCCCCACTTCCTCTACGTGCTTGATCAGATCTGAAAAAAGCTCATTATTTGATAAGGTTGCGAAATCACCTACCATCACTAATTTCTTCTTCGCTCTCGTCATTGCAACATTTAAGCGCCTAGCATCCTTCAAAAATCCAATCTCATTATTAGTATTCGAACGTACTAACGAAATGCAGATAACATCCTTCTCTTGACCTTGAAAACCATCGATCGTATCCACTTGAATATCCCACTTTTTCAAATCAACATCTTCAGCAATTTGAGCTCTTATTAACCTTACTTGTTCGGCGTATGGACTGATTATACCAATGCTCGAACCAGCCATTTTCTCCGTTTGTGTTAAGAGAAATTCGCGTAGTATAAAGTATTCTCCTTCATTCGATAGAGACCTTGTCTTATAATTAAAATCTTCATCGAAACCACAACCGCTCGTATCTATTAGAACAAGTGGTTCTGGGTCATTCGGCAACGTCCATGAAGCTACTTTCTCACCAGAAATCAATCGATCTTCATAGAATTTCACATTGGAAAAAGAAAGGATTTTATCATTCATTCTATACTGAACATTCAGCAAAAAACTATGGGCAATGTGATCAGCTAATCTGTGAAGCAATGTATCTTCTAAGCCTAATTCGATTGCTTTTCGACTCTTAACCGTCGGTGCTAATTGCAAGTGATCTCCTACTAGTATCACTCTCTTAGCTCTCAAGATCGCGTTCCAGCATTCTGGTTCTAACGCCTGAGAAGCTTCATCAATTATAACTGTTTCGAAATTTAATCCATCTAGCACTTTATGCTCTATTCCTATAAGTGTAGCTGCAATAACTTCTGCGTCCATGACGATATTATCCACTAAGCGATCTTCTAAATCTCTCGCCCACTTCCTGAGCTCTTTTGCTTCTTGGTACATCATAGATCGATTAGATCGCTCATCAGAACCAAACTTCCGCTTATACGTTCCAGCTATTCTCTTCGCCTCTTCAGCTTCTATTTTTACTTTTTTAATGTGAGACCAATCCGCATGATTTCTAGATTTTTCATCTAAAGTTAAGTGACCGATATTATCATCAATTCGCGTAATATTACCAAGTCGAAGTACTTTTACTTGCGCTTTATCCAAGCGATTAGCCAATAAATCGACCGCATTATTAGATGGTGCACATACTAAGACCCGTTTTTCGTCTTTCAGAAGCGCTTTCACTAATGCAACTATTGTAGTCGTCTTCCCTGTTCCTGGAGGACCATGAATAATAGAAATTCGATCGGTTTTTACGATCTCATTTACAGCAGTATTCTGTGCGTCATTAAGTGATGCTGAATGGTAATGAATATCCACATCACGCTTGTACTTGAAAGGATTCAAACTACTCACCCCATCTCGTAACTCTTGATGTGGAATCGACTTCGTCTTTAGTAGTTGATTAATCGCATCTCGCATCACTCTATAAGGCTTTTCATCATAGCTTAACTCTAATGAAAACCACCCATTCTTCGGAAAGTCACCTAAATTTACATTGGAACTAGAAAGAATTACCCTGAACTCATTTCTCCTAGAAAAGGCTATACTCGCTTTATAAGTTTCTTCTCTACCTTCTATATGCAAAACACACGCTGATCCTACTCTAAATTTGTGTGATTGTTCTTTATTCTTTGTTCTATAGAAAACAATTTCTACACGCTCTCCTATCGTATAATTAGATCGCTCCAGACTTAATGGGTAAAGCAGAATCCCAGATTTAATCTTCTCTTGACGCGAATCATTAGCTCTTAATTTAAGATAATACTTCTCTTCCTCTTCTCTCTCAGCTTCAATTGCTTGTAATAGTTTCAGGTAACGATTCTCTTCCATGGTGCAAATATATTATTTTGCTAGGATAGAATATATTAATTTGACTTCATCCTACAGAACTTGAAACAAAGATTTATATGGAGTTAACATTACTTCCTTATATTTATAGCTATGAAAACACTGATTTTATTACTTATGACAACAATGACAATTTCAGCTCAGCGGGCTGTTGAACTGATCAACTATTGCAATATCATTGGCCACAGAGGAGCACCGGGATATGGCGGTGAAAATACACTTTGGGGTTTTCAGAAAGCTTTAGATCTAGGTGCGGATGGATTCGAATTAGATGTAATACCGACTAAAGATGGGAAACTGATCGTAGGTCATGATTTCGACTTGAAGCGACTGTTAGGCAAGGAGCAATTAGATGAAATGTTTCCAGGTCGTGGTTATGATGTAATAAATTACACACAAGCAGAGCTCCAAACCTTAAAAATTACATATCCGGAACCAGGTGGCGATCGATATGATTACAAGACCTTATCAGACGAGTATAGAATGCCTACCCTCGGTGAATCCATAGATCTATTATTAACTAATAGAGCGGCTAAAACCAGAGAGGACTTAAAAATATACATTGAAATAAAAACTAAGAAGAACCATATGCACACCACTTCTCTAAATAAAATATCTGCCCAAGTGACCGCAGCATTAGAAAAAAGAGAATTGCTGACTGATGTCAATGTTTGGATTCAATCTTTCGACTATGAAATGATGGATGTGATTGCAGTTAACCCAAAATTGAATAAAATCCCTAAAACTCAATTGGCTTTTGATAATATTTCAGAAATATCAAAATTTACAAAGAGCAGAAAGGCTAAGAAATACTTAAAGAAACAAATCTTAAATAGAAACTTACAGATGCTGCATGTATGGAAGGTGCCATCTAAGTATATTTTAGAAAATAAAAAGGTAGCCTTTATACAAATTGCACGTGAAATGGGCATTCCTATCCATTTGTATACTTTCCGAGATCCTAACTTTCAAGGTGATTATAAATCAATGGCTGCTTTAGGAGTGAAGGGATTTGAATCTAAAGAAGAAGAGTTAAAATACTTTATGCTAAAAGGCGTTGATGCAATCATGACGGATTATGTTACTTCTGCGATTAACACTAGAACGGAATTATTAAATGAAGCTATAATTATTGAGAAATAAATTGCAACATTAAACGAAATCACATTGACCAAAAAAAAGACCCTATTCTTGCAAATAGGGTCCGATTATTCTTAAGTCTTAAAAGTGGATTATTTCTTAGACCACATTTTAATAGAATCTTTATTCATCTTAACATAGTCATCATTACCAGCTTTCTCAGCTAATTTTAAAGACTTTTCAGCTACATTAGCAGCTTCTTTATATCTTCCTAATTTAGCAAGAATCAAAGACTCTTGTCTTAATTGCCAGAACATAGGGTTGTCACCTTTTGTTGCTTTCTGAACATATTCTAATGCTTTGTTTAAATCTTTATCTGCATTTAAGTAGTAAACACCTGCATTATAGTAATCATTAGCTGTAGGTCCACTTAATGTCTTTTCAATGGCAGCCATTACTTTAGTATCAACTTCAGTAGTAACATTAATTGGCACATAAGTATCGTCCCACATTAATCCGATAACAGCGCTATTACTTGTTACATTTCCAATCATAATTGTAAATGTTTCAAAAGCCATCTGTAATTTTGCAGGTTTTACCATGATAGAAGCTGTAGCATCTTTCTCTACGTAACTGCCCCAGTTTCCACTTTCATAGCTATAAAAATTTACACCCCAAGAAGATTTTCCTGGCTTAGTTAAAACTGCATAAGATCCAGCTTTCAAAGCTACGCCTTCAACTTTCACATCGTCAGAAAAAGTAACTTTAGTTGCTTGATTAGCACCTGTTCTCCATAATTTATCATATGGCACTAGTGCATTTGTTCCAAAAATATCTCTACCTTTTTTACTTGGTCTTGCATACTCGATACTGATCTCACCTAATCCAAATTCTTGAGTTATCGAAGCTGCAGTACTTGCCGATGGAGTCTTAATCTGTCCCATCAAAGTAGAAGCGCTCAATGCGCAAAGTAGTAACGTTAAATTGAAAATTCTCTTCATAATATTTAAGTTGTTTTAATTTTTCACAAAAGTAATTATTCTCTTCTATTGTACAGCAAATTGCTATTAAAAAAAATGGCCTGACTAAACTAATAATCAGACCATTTATATATTATTAATTGATTTTATTTGATCAAAATCATTCGTTTTGAGATCCTAGTCTGATCTGTCACTAATTCGTAGTAATAAACACCACTTTCGTTGAATTTGTTCGCCTTGAACTCTACTTGATTATTTCCAGCTTTGAAATTGTCAGAAATACTTGTGATTAATGCACCTGTAACATTGTAAACATTAATGGTTGCTTGTTGATCACTTCCAAGTGTGAACGAAATAAGTGTCTTGTCTTTCCAAGGATTCGGTGTATTCTGAAGTAGAACATTTGCATCTGCAAAATCTTCTTCATTGAATCTTAGATCGATATCACTCGTATTTAATCCAGCATCATACCACTCATTACTGAATGCTTCATTCATACTTATTGCTTCAGCTAATTGTACTCTAGCATTCGCTTTAAGTTTCAATCTAAGTAATTCAGATCCTTCTTCGATCGCGATGTCTTCCTGAGGAACTACGACCATTGTAACTAATTTCTGAGTTCCATACTGAGTAACTGAATAGTCACTACCATTGATATCAAAGTAATCAGATTCAATGTCCATAAGATCAAGTCCACTTTCTAGCGCAAAGCTCAACTGATATCCTGCCAATGAAATCTGTCTGTTAACAGTTACTGGAACCATTACGACGTCTTTAGCACTAAGGATCTCATCATCAAGTGATAATGCAATCGGAGTAGATCTTGTTACTACATTTCCTTTTCCACCAAGTTGAACAGAACCATTTACATCACCTACTTTAATTCCTACGAAGTTTTTATAAACTGGACCAGCCATATCATAAATCATGTAAGATTCAGGGAATAATTCATTAAATGGATTCTGAGCATCAACAAATTGATAATCTTCATCTACAAATCTCCAACTCTTATTGTTAGGGAATTTATTAGTGATATTCAAGATGTTCTTTTTCAGATCTAGTAAATCCTTTCCTGTAATTACTCCAGATTTGTTAATATCTGCTGCAATTAATTGGTAAGTAGAAGAAATCTTCTGAGTTCCAAGAATGTGTCTCTGAATCAATACTAAATCCAGTGAAGTAACACCAGCCATGTGGTCAGTATCTTTTTCTGGTTTCAATTCATATACATTTCCTGAAGTCATCTGAGGGAAGTTGTAGAAACCACCATCATTCGTCATTTCATAAGTATCACCATTGATCAAGTGAACTTCCACTTCAGGAATTTCAATTTTGTTCTCTGTAGAGATCAAACCTTGTATCGTGGCTAATCCATCTACACATACTCCATTCGGATCTGTAGTCACATAAGTCGCTGCACATGTAGATACGTTTCCTCCTTTGTCTTTAACATAGATATCAATCACATGCGATTTCACAATCACACTATCACAAGTAAATGCTAAGGTGTCATTGGTCATGTCAAAATTAGGATCAAATGAATACATTAAATTCGAAGAATCCGTTGTGTTATCATTTACTCTAAAGAACCATTGTGAATCAGATGGTAACACTTGAGTCGATCCATCTTCCTCTATTACAATATTTCTATTGATACATACTATAACAGGTGGTACTGTATCTAGAACAATATTAATTACAACAGAATCCGTAGAATTATTTCCACATCTATCCATTGCATCTAAATAAACAGTAGTATTCCCTTCTTCGAAATCACCAGTTACAGTCGTACCGTCTCCAGCGCCAACTGAAGAGAAGTATGTTACTGTAGTTTCATTACAGTCTTCAACTTCGAATGTATAATTTACTAATGTATCACAAAGGAATACTGTGTCAACAGTTGTGATTACTGGTGCCATCTCATCTGAAATCAGAATCATCTGGTCGAACGTGAAAACATTAAACGGAGAAGGACAAGAATCAACTACTGTCCATGTTCTTCTGATCGTATCTTCACAATTCGTATTCATTGTCAAATTAACATCTACATAATCCATTCCGATGTTAGTACATGTTTCAGAATCAACATTGATAATAGGTCTACTATCTATTGAATCTGGGTGAATGCTAGTACATTGGTTAATCGCTAGTGGCGATGTAGGCCATGTAATATTATCCTCATCGAAAGCATCCGCATTTTCCACCGTTATGATTTGTGTACAAGTATTGCTGTTTCCATTAATACCCACTGCTACGAAAACTCTATTTACAGTTCCTAATCCACATTCATTCAAGTTAAACTCAGGAGTCACTGTAATATCTTCAGCAAGTACAACACAGTTACTACCATTAGTATTAACCGTACCATATACAGATAAATCATCTGATAAATCTTGACAATCTACCGTAAGATCTGCAGGACAGTTAACAATCGGAGGAATAGTATCAAGTACCATTACCATTGCAGTACAACTAGTATCCCCTAATACACTTGTAATAGTCAGTGTAACTTCTCTAGGAAGTGCAACATCATTACAGAAGAAGGTCGTTCTATCTATAGATAACTCAGCATCCTCAGCACATGGAATTCCGCTACCACCATCGATGTCTTCAGCAGTAATATTTGCTTCTCCATCTGTTCCAAGGTAAACCGTGATATCTTCAGCAATACACATTAATGTTGGATTAGCTGTCACAGTAACTACTGTAGAACAATTTGTTGAATTTCCAGCACTGTCTACTGCCATTACATTCACCGTTACATCTCCTATATCATCACAATTAAATGTCGTTTTGTCAAGGATTAAAGTATCTAAGCCCGAACATACATCATTACTTCCATTGTCAATGTCTGCTCCAGTTATGGTTGCTTGATCTGAACCATCCAACTGAACAGTAATTGGAATTAAACGACATTCAGGAGTTCCTAAATCACGAACTGTTATTCCTACTTTACACTCTGTTCTATTTCCACTATCATCCACTAATGCAAGGATTACAGTGTCTTGACCTACCATGCTACAATCTACACTTCCCATCACTTGGATATCTACTAACTCTCCACAAGGATCGTAACTTCCATCATTAAGTATTGTAGGAGGAATCGTTACTGAAGCATCGTCGAATAAATTAACAGTTGTTGTTTTAGTTAAGCAAACTGGTGCTACACTATCTACAACTGTTACTTGTGCGAAACATTCAGTAGAATTTCCACTATCATCTGTAATGGTCAATGTTACATCTTGAACAACTCCAGCATCAGCGCAACCGAATACAGTTGGTACTAATACTTTGTCCACAACTAAACCACATTCATCAAAACTTCCATTATCAATATCTTCTGCACTAACCGTTACGTCAACGAATTCATCTGTAATAGCAATAGTAATGTCATTCACATCACAAATCGGATCTGCACTATCTGTAACTGTAATGATTACGTCACATGTAGCAACATTTCCACAGATATCCGTTACCGTATACGTTACCGTATCGATACCTACAGGATACATTCCTGAAGCTGCTCCTGTATTAGAGTCTGCATATTCAGAGTCGTTCGTAATGGTAAAGTCTGTTGTACAATCACTCAGTACTTCCGGTATACCTACGATAACTGTTCCATTACACGCATCATCAGATGAAACGGTAATATTTTCAGGACAGTCCAAAATAGGTGCACGATCATTATATTTCGTAATCACCTGCTTACTTGCAAACGATTTAGGGAAACCACAATTAAATGTAACTGTCCAATCTCTAATAATGATCGTACAAGTATTAGTTAAATCTGTAGAATCTCTATCTACATATTCAATGGTTGTATTTGTACAAATGCAATCAGGATCGATCGTCGGCCCTCCTCCTATAACTTCTGGAGAGAAATCAGCCACACATTCTGTGATTGTAATATCCGTAGGCATTACAATACATTCTTCAACACCTCTACAAAGATCAACATCATTATTATCCTGAACATCTAGTGTTGTTACACAGAAGCTAGTTTGTCCAGATTCAGTTATTCCATATATCGTTACATCGTTTAATCCAATATCATCACAGCTGAATGTCTTACAGCTGTCCGCAGGATTTTCAGTAAAACTAAATAACAAATCATCTCCACAAGGGTGGAAACTACTTGCATCAAATAATCTAGCTTTAACGATAGCCATTTCATCATCAAGCTCACCATCATTGTCAGTATCCATTGGATTTAATGCAACACTAATTCCATCATGACATACTACAGAAGGTTTGTGACAATTTTCGATTGTAAATGTTTGTCTACAAGTAGCTGAATTTCCGCATAAATCTTCGAATACAAATAAAATACTATGCGTTCCGATTGGGTATTCACCCATAACTGTAACAGTATCACCGCTACCGAAATCCTCTACATCAAATTCTCCTCCATCGTCTCCGAAGTCTACATAATAGCTATATCTCATCATACCTCCAGGAGTACAGTCATCAGACGCTCCAGCAGTAAGAGTAATCGGGCCAGTAGCACAATCTTCATTGGTTGAACAAACCGTAACATCTTCACAAGATGAAGTAATCACAGGTGCAACATCATTAGAAATCGTAATCGCTTGATCATATCTCCAAGATGCAAATTTATTCTCTTCTATTGGTTGACAGAAATCTTCAACGATCCATGATCTTATTATTTTCTGACAAGCAGTTTCTGAATTTAAGATATTAAATACTTTATCAGAATAAGTAATAGCTACTTGGCTGCAGAATCCTTCATCCAAAATTGGGAATCCATTTTCAGCAGGTAAATTATCAGGCTTTAATGATCCAGGATCACAAGCTGCTGTTGTTGTATAATTTAATGGCCATGTGATATTATCTAGGTCAAATGTATCTTCAGTAATTACTGTAATGAACTGAGAAGCAATCGCTGTTCCGTTTCCGTCAGTTGCAGTAAATCTTCTTTCTATCACTCCAGTTCTACATTCATTTAATCCAGAAATAACTTGCTCAGAAATAATTGGATTCATACAATTATCAGTTGCAGTTGCAACACCGAAACCAGATAAATCATCTAATTCAATTACTTCTTGGCAATCAACTGTGATGTTTGCCGGTGGAATTAATGATGGTGGATTTTTGTCTTGGATCTGAACATTCACCATACATTGGTTAGCATTTCCTTCCACATCATATACTCTCATGATAACAACTGTTTCAACTCCAACATCTGCACAACAGAATTCAACTCTATCGCTGAATGCTTCATTCTGAACAGAATCACAAGCCATGCCTGCATCCATTCTTCTCACTTCTATTCTATCGAAACCACAATCATCATAACTTCCATCATCGAACACACTTGCTAATGCATAAGTAGTTCCATCAGTTCTAACACTTAAAACTGTATTCTGATGACATACTGCAATAGGAGCAGTTCTGTCTTCTACTTCTACCATAATACTACAGCTAGAAGAATTTAAGCAATCATCATATACAGTATATGTTACTTCATGAATACCTATTGGCAATTGAATAAGTCCACCATTTGAATTCTCAAGGAATCCTCCTGGATAAGCTATATCAACTCTAGGTGAAGAAGAACAATCATCAGAAACTAAAGCAGCTGGTAATAATATATCACCTTCGCAAGTAGATCCATTAGAACTTACTTTCATGTCACCTAAACAAGTAATCGATGGAGGAGACATATCCGCAATATTGAATATTTGCGTGATCGTATCAAGTCTTCCGAATTCACAATGCCATTCGAAAATAAACCATTGTCTCATTATTTTCTTAACACATCCATTCTGTGGGAATACAGTATCTTTGAAATTCACACCTAAGTTACAGAACTGTCCAGCTCCAGGATACAATGGTATTCCTTCTAAAGTAGGAACTCCATATACTGCTGGGTCAGGAACACCACCTGCTATAGTATCAAAACTTACACAAGATAAAGCACTGCTCTCTTCTATCGTTCTATTAGCTGGAGCTACGATAGCATCTAAGTCTGGTCTTTCTACCATGATCGTCTGGATACACTCGTTAGAAGTATTTCCTAAATCATCTTGTGCTTTGAATCCACGTGTTAATCTAAACGTGAAGTCAGGATCACATTCTAATGCTGTATTAGTTTTAGTCGTAGGAATTAAAGTTCCTTCACCAAAACAATTATCCAATACAAATGGACCATTATAATCCATCATTTCTATACATGAAACTGTAAGATCGAAACACTCAATTTCTGGTGCTTGCTTATCTTCTATAGTAATGAATGACCAACATGAATTACCACTACAGTTATCCATCACCTTCGCCATGATCTCTCTTCCTAAATATTTAGACCAATCAGGATTTTCTGGTAACATAAATCCTTCTGCAGTTGAATAGATTATTGAATATACTGCATCTGGAGTAACTGGAATTGTCAATAATGAAGAAGGAGTTAATCCTAATTCACAGTCATCATTCAATGAAATATTAACATTACCTAAACAAGATAAAAATCCTGCACTAGCTCCTATTGTTACCGTTTCCATTGCTGGAGCGTAACAAGCTTCAGTTGATCCACTTGTAAATACAATATTTACTTCATCACCTACTGTCGCGCCAAATTCAACTTGAACACAAGCTTCATTGTCTGCTCCTACGATCGTTGCATCACCAACTACACTCCACACATTCATGTCTGCAGCATCAAAACCTTCTACGCAGAAAGTTTCAATAGATCCTGCACATACACCAGCAGGTGCTGTGAATGCATTAGTTTCATAATTACATGCTCCTCCCGTAATAATATCTTGATCGCCTATGTTATTTCTAACAACCACGCTATACTCTTCTCCATCTACTCTAACACCTGTTATATAATATGCACTGTTTCCAGTTGCACCGATAGGATATTCTAGTAACATATATCCGCCAGGTCCAGTAGTGAAATTAGTCAATGGATACTGAGCTCCTGTAGCGAAATCTGAACTTACTGGTGCAAGTGCTGGGCTTACAGCAGCATCATATAAACCATCTGCTTCATGGATATACCATTCTAAACCAGAAGGTGCTATTATTTCTATGATTTCTCCAAATTGACCTGCTTCAGTAGTAGAAGCATTTTCAAGACATATGCATGATTCATTAACTAAACTTGCGAATACATATACATATGCTGGATCGTGATCATCTTCATCTTCGAATCCTGGATCATTCACTTGGTTATCGGTAGGTCCAAATGGTAATCCACCTATATCATTAGTTCTTAAATCATCTGGACGTGAATCAATATCTTTATTACTAAGATCTTGATCATTCATTCCATATGCTAAGTCTATTTCTGCAAAATTAATAAGCGTCCCAGCATTAAAGCTTGGATCAACTGTAAGTGTAATAGATTTCACAATACTGTCTCCAGGTTGTAATCCACCTTCTACTACAAACAATAATTTTGCCATCGTCGGATCAACCAAATTCCAGTTATCATCATTCAATGATAATCCTTCTGGAATATAATCCACGATTCCTATCGTTTTAGCAGCAAGTTCTCCTTGATTAATTACAGTGATATTAAACTCAACATTCTCTCCTGCTTTAACTGAACCAGAAACCGTTGTTTTCCTTAATGCTAAGTCAAACAAAGTAGTGTTAATAATTGCTGGATCGTGATCATCTTCATCGATATCACCATGATCATCTATTTCATTATCTGTAGCATCATATGGACTTCCTCCGTTATCATTATCTCTTATTCCATCCGCTTGTGAATCTACATCTGTTCCTTCATTTCCAAATTCATCAATCGCACTTCTGATTTCAGAGTAATTAATGATCGCCGTATTAGGTGAAAGTGACCCAACTTCTAAAGTTAAATCAACCGTATGGCTTGAAGATGGAACAATTTCTTGGTCTATAGTATATACTATTGTTGAATCATCTAATAATTCCCATCCGTCATTGATATCAGGATTAAAGAATAATGGTTGTGGAATATAATCAGAAATGGTCACTGACTGAGCAGTTAATGAACCTTGATTATATACTGTGATAGAAAAATCAACTGCTGAGTTTGCAACAACTTCTTCTTCTGGATTCTTAAGAACCTTTCTTAATGCTAAGTCAAAAATTCTTACACCAGCTGGATCATGATCATCTTCATCAATCGTACCATCATCATTCACTTCATTATCTGTCGCTTGATATAAAATACCACCGTTATCGTTATCTACGATATCATCTGGAGTAGAATCTATATCAACTAGTGGATTTCCACTCGCATCTAACGCGATGCTTATTTCAGCATAATTAACTAAATCGTTTGCTTTAGCACCTTCTTTAACAACTAGCTTAATAAACAATTCTACTTCTGCACCAGGTAATAATGGTGCTCCAATTAAGGTTTGAAGAATTCCATCATTATCTTTCCATCCTGCGTTTGCATTCTCATCGAAAGTGTAACCAGAAGCTAAGTAATCATTGACTACAACTTCATCTGCTGTTACCCCACCTTGGTTAATAACTGTTATCTTAAATATTACAGTATCACCATATTGAACACCATAATCTCCAACTAATTCTTTTTTCAAAGCCAAGTCAAAGTCACCTTCTGGGCTAAATCCTAGGTCAAAACTATGATCTGTTTGTCCTGAACTTCCAGTCTGAACCTTAGCGTAAGGTTTACCATTAATAGCATCACAAAGATCAGATCCGATCTTAGCATCACTATCATTTCTTTCAGGATTAGAACCGAAGCCCAATCCTTGTTTTGTAACAAATACAGCATTTCCATCTACAGTTAAAATACCTGTAGTCGCATCATAAGCATCATCGCTTACAACAACATAGTAGTCTGCATTCAAGTCTAACCCGTCGAAAAGTCCGTCTTGATTCAAGTCAACATTCGAATCATTAAAGTAGTAGTTTCCTTTATCATCCGTTTGTGTAGTACCAACTAAGTTACAGTCAGCATCATATAAGCTTAAAGCGATATTAGAAAGAACAGGTTCACCTGCATCTTGTACGCCATTATTATTTTCATCTATCCATAAAAGGTTTCCGATTTCTTGTGGAAGAATACCACAAATTGCAACGATATCACCTAATCCAGAAGCTTTTCCAAATTGAGGATCATTCGTATGCTCGTATATAATACCGACACCTAATTTATCACCATTAGATGTGCTGTACTTGTGTAATCCACCAGTATAAGAATCGAAATCAGGGTCGAATACGGTTGCCACAACTGATCCTGTTCCTGGAAGAACTAAAATACTTCCAGTTGCAATTTCTGAGTGATAATCAGGACCAGAGATCCAGTAATCGTAACCAAAAAACTCTCCACCTCCTGGGCCTTCATCAACATTCGGATGACTACCGATCAATGAACCAGCAACTGCGTTATCTTCTAATTTCCAAACTCCATTATCATTATAAGCTAATAGAATGTCTGGGTGTTGATCATCTAATCTTCCATTCGTTATTGGATCAGCATATCTATGAGCGATACGATCAGATAATGAAAGAATCATATTTCCTTCATCAGTAATTCCAAGATCTGTAAGCCATGCTTGTGTCTTACGTGAATTAGCAGGTAAATCTTTCCAGTAACCTTTAGGGTAGTCTGTAGAGAATATAGGAGAGAATGTTTCTGTCGCTATATCAAACTCAAAAACGGTTACAGATAATTCGCCAGCTTCACCTGACTCTAAAGAAGTACAAGTAACACCAACATAAAGCTTATCTCCACTTCTAGTAATCGCAAATGCTTTATAAGTATCTCCATTTACACACCCTGGGTCTGGAATGCTAAATGCAGTTGTTGTTTCTGCGGTTGGATTCGAAGAAGACAAACTAACTAACGTGTTATTATATATATTAATAACATATAGTGTTTCTTCATCTTCAGAAATTTCTAAACCACCTAATCCGATCTTTCCTGCTTGAGCTCCATAGGCTGCATCATTGTGATCCGGTAAGATCGTTCCGATGTCTTGACCTAGTTCATCCAGTCTAGTGTGTAAGTAAGTTTCACCTGTTTTAATATTTGATGCGAAAATTGCACCATGTCCATTTGCAGTCAGGCCAGCATATTGCTTTATAAATGCAGCTGAAAATAATGTTCTACTTGATTTCTTATAAGTAAGCCCCCAAACAGAACCAGTCATTGCCTTATTAGAATATTTCTGAACCTTGCTATCAAGACCAAAATCAAAATCTGTATAGACAATTGTTTCTAATTCATCGTTTTCACCATCAGCGCCTCTAACAAAACATGTTAAAGCTACTTGCGCATTTTCAGCACAATATTCATCAGGATTTAAAACAGCAAAATCAGCACCACAAGCTGGCACTGTTACAAACTGTATGTCTGTTTTATTTTTTTCATTATGAATGGCGGGCCCATAATTGCTACCATAAACAAATTCAAGTCTGAAGTTTTCTCCATCTCCTAGACCTGAAAGTTCATAATTACCAAAAAAGTCAGTCATTGCCTGAATAGCCAATTCTCCGTTTTGATTAAAAGCTTTAACCAAAACATTACCTACTCCATTCCCAGATACTTCATCTTGAACATTACCTGTAATAGTTCCAGGCAACTGATCACATTGTGCGTTTAAGAAATTGAACTGAAAGATCATTGCTAGGGATAGCAATAGCATTTTCAGAGAATTCCTTCCGGTAGTCACTCCGGACAAATTAATTCGTCTCATTTACGTTGTTTAAATCGAGTTTGTTTTAAAACCAATAGTTTTCTTATATACAGAAGGTTTCTATATATTCTCGTGATAGGCGCAGTGTAACAGTTTTGATTAAAGTCTTATAAGACTCTTTACAAATATATAAACTTATTCTCTATAAGTATAGAATATATTATAAAAAAAATATATATTTTATAATTATAATATATAATGGCATCAAAATTGCATTACATATTTGTTCTGATTTTGACTTATAATCGCTGAATTCTGTTGACATATGTCAATAACATAGGTATTGAAGAAGTATAAAAGAAGACATTAAGATGTCTTAGGAATAGCAAAAAATAAATATTATGTTTAACTTCTAATTTGTAAGCAGCATATATATTTACACAGCGTTACTTACGTAGATAAAAAGAATGAAATGAAATTCAAATTTGGCTTTATAGCTTTATTGTTTTTGGTAGGAAGTTGCTCGTACTTTTCAGACCCTGGATCTGAGCTTGTACTTAATGTAGATAATGAATTTGAAATAGAGATGGTTGAAATACTTGAACCTACTCAAAGGTCATTAGCCATTAATATAACTTTACTCGACCAGTTTAAATGTCAAGATTCAGAACTGGGGCTTGTGCAGAATATATCTAATAACAATCTAAGTATTATAATACAAGATATCATTACACCACCTGATTGTAATGATGAAACAAGTTACCCTCAAGGTACAGCTACCTTTCATGTTAATAACAACACCTATGATCTTGGGATTCAAGTTCAAGAACAGGTGAATCAAAATGGTATTCTTCAAGTTTCTGATAAAGGTTACGAACTCGATCTTAGCACTGCGAAAGGTCTTATTATAGACCAACCATATATTAATAAGATACCGAGTCGCTTTATTTGGGGTTACTACCAAGCTGTAGATTCTAGTGAACAAGAGATCATTGAATCGTTTCTGCTAAGGAATGATTATTCCACAAGGCCACTTACCTATATGAAGCCAGGCAAATACTCTTATTTTGAAATAGATGAGCAAGGAGAAATCTTTGTAAATGATGCGCCGAGCAGTGGAATTGTGAAAACTCTAGCTTTCGACTTAGCTGATCTTAATGAAATAAAAGAAGTGGTCAGCAATTTTAAGGCCACTCATTCTGATATTAATCTTAAGCTCTTCGGATCTGATGGGTCTGTTTTTTAAAACCTTGTTAATTTACCGCTAAGTTTTCTTACATCATTTTCCTATTTTCATGTTTTCAAACTTGGAATATGGATAGTCAGATAAATTTAATGAGCGACACGGTTACAAAACCGAGTCCTGATATGAGAGCCTTCATGCTGAACGCTGAAGTAGGTGATGATGTCTTCGGGCAAGACCCCACCATTAATGCACTCGAAAAAATGACTGCAGAAATGTTCGGAAAGGAAGCTGCTCTATTCTGCCCTTCCGGTACGATGACTAATCAAATTGCCATCAAGGTCCATACGAAAGCTTTGGAAGAATTGATCTGTGAAGAATCTTCACACGTTTACCAATATGAAACCAGCGGATACGCTTTCAATTCTGGCATCGGAGTAAAGTTATTGCATGGAGAACATGGCAAAATCAACGCAACACAAATTTCAAGTGCTATAAATGCAGATTATGATTGGCTTCCTAAGTCAACTTTAGTCGTTCTAGAAAATTCTTGCAATAAAGGTGGTGGAAGCTTCTACACCCTAGAGGAAATTAAACCGATCACTGAATTATGCATGGAGAAAGGGTTAAAGCTGCACTTAGACGGAGCTCGATTATTCAATGTTCTTGTAGAAACAGGTGAGAAAACGAAAGAAGTGGGAGATTTATTCGACTCCATTTCAATCTGCTTGTCTAAAGGATTAGGTGCACCGGTAGGATCCTTATTAATCGGAGATAAAAGATTTATAAAGCAGGCAAGAAGGTTTAGAAAAGTGTTAGGCGGAGGAATGAGGCAAGCTGGTATCATTGCTGCCGGTGGAATATTTGCTCTTGAAAATAATATTGACCGTTTAAAAATAGATAACGACCGAGCGAAAGATATAGGAAAACTTCTAGGTCAATGTCACTACGTGGATCAAATTAGACCTGTAAAAACCAATATCCTGATTTTTGACTTAAAACCTGAGTTTCCTGTAGATCATGTTTTATCAAAACTAGAAGAAAAGAATATTCTGGCTGTTCAATTCGGTCCTCAGACCATCCGATTTGTATTTCATATGGATATCACAGAAACCATGATGGAAGAATTAAAAATAGCACTTCCTTCCTTGCTAGATGCAAAGTGAAAGTAAAAATTAAAACATTGACCTAAAATAAAATTAGCTTTCTTTCCCTCCTCTAGATTTCAACTCATCGCGAATTTCTGCTGCTCGCTCGTAGTCTTCATTCTTAAGGACTTCATCTAGTAGTTTATTCAGGGCATCATCACTATAAGTATTCAGTGGCGCATCTTCTTGTTCTTTTTTAGAAACTGCTTTCGACGTGGAAGTCATCTTCTCCTCTTCCGCATCATCCAACACTACACCAGCTTGCTCCATGATAAACTCATAGGTAAAAATAGGGCAATCAAAACGGACCGCCATAGCGATAGCATCCGAAGTGCGAGAGTCTATTTCCACAATTTCACCTGCTCTTAAGCAGATCAATTTCGCATAAAATATTCCGTCAAGAAGATTACTTATGATGACTTCTTTCAGTTCAATGTCAAAAGTTTCTAACGTGTTTTTGAACAAGTCATGTGTCAACGGTCTATTTGGTGACATCTTTTCCATCGCCACAGCAATTGCTTGAGCTTCGAAACCTCCAATAACAATTGGCAATCTTCTCGAGCCCAATATCTCTCCAAGAACAACAGCATAATTATGTGATTGAGTTACGCTGTGAGAAAGAGCTACAATATCTAATTCTAATTTCTTCATTTAAAAGAGACCTTTTTTTTAAGCTTCTGCTTTGAATTTTCTTAATGCATCATTTAATCTAGGAACGACATCGAATAAATCTCCGACGATTCCATAAGTAGCGGCTTTAAAAAACGGTGCTTCTGGATCTTTATTGATAACAACAATTACTTTCGAATTATTTACTCCTGCAAGATGCTGAATAGCTCCTGAAATTCCTATAGCGATATAGAGATTCGGTCTAATCGCGATTCCTGTCTGACCTACATGTTCGTGGTGAGGTCTCCAATCTGAATCTGCAACTGGTCTTGAACAAGCTGTTGTTGCTCCTAAGATATCAGCCATCTCTTCTATAATTCCCCAGTTCTCTGGACCTTTCATTCCTCTTCCAGCCGATACAACTAATTCTGCTTCTGGCAACGGAACCGTTCCTTCAGAAACTTGAACTTCTGTTACGGTCAGTCTCGAAGCAGGAACATCTGCAGAAATTGTTTCAACAGTCCCAGCGCTTCCTAATTCTTGTACTCCAAAAGAATTCCCCATTAGAGAAATAACTTTCTGAGCTGTTATTATCTCATAGGTTGCGAATGCCTTTCCTGAGAAGACACCTTTAGAAACAGAAAAACTCCCATCTACATTTGGTAAGGCATTTACACCTGAAACACTTCCAGCATTCATCTTTACAGATAGACGACCGATAAGTGATTTTCCATTCGCGGAATGACTTAACACAATAACGTCTGAACTTGTCTGCCCAGCTACTTGTGCGATTACAGAAGTATAAATTTGGCTATCGAAATGATTCAATGCATCATCCTTAACATTAAGAATTTTCGATGCGCCATAAATTCCAAGATCTTCCGCTCCAGTAACATCACCTAAGCATAGTGCAATGCAGTCTGTTGATAAAGCGTCTGCTAATTTCCGGCCGTAGGTTACCGCCTCGAAAGTCGCTTTCTTGAATTTTCCTTTTATCGTTTCAGCAAATACTAATACTGACATATTTCTCTTCTTTTAAAAATTAAATCACTTTTGCTTCCTCATGAAGCAATCTTACTAACTCTTCCATATTCTCAGGATCTACCATTTTCACTCCTTCTTTTTTCTCAGGAAGTTCAAATGAAGCAATCGAAACTGGCTCTTCTACTACTGCAGGTTCTACTACCTCTAGTGGTTTTCTCTTCGCCATCATAATTCCTCTCATATTAGGAATACGTTGTTCCGCCAGACCTTTCGCTGCTGACAATACAAATGGAGTATCCAACTTAATGCCTTCTACCCCACCCTCGATATCTCTTTCGATGCTCGCTGAAGAACCTTCCAGTTCTAATTTACTAGCGTACGAAATAAATGGAAGATCTAAAAACTCAGCGATCATTCCTGGAACTTCAGATCCATTATAATCAATGGTTTCTTTTCCTGTAAATATGATGTCGTAGTTTTCTGATTTTGCATGATCAGAAATATATTTCGCTACAGCGAAAGCACTTTCTGGCTCTGCATTCACTCTAATGGCCTTATCTGCACCAATGGCTAAGGCTTTTCTGATGATAATATCGTTACTAGCTGGACCAACATTGATCGCTACAACTTCACCACCTAATTTTTCTTTTAACTCTAATGCTCTTACTAAGGCATACCACTCGTCATAAGGATTCATGATAAATTGAACTCCATTCGTATCGAATTCTTTATTATCATTAGTAAACCCAATCTTAGCAGTGGTTTCAGGAGTTTTACTTATACAAACTAAAAACTTCATAAGTTATTTACTTAATTTTGCCACAAATATATATAATTCTTACCGATAACATTTAATACTAATGGATTCAAGATTAAAAAGTTTACTAAACCTGCTAAAGGATAGTCCAAACGACGGTTTTTTACTTTTTGCAATAGCCAAGGAATATGAGGGGCAAGAAGATTTTGAGAATGCTTTATCTTACTATGAAAAGTTGAGAAGTATAGATCAAGATTATGTGGGATTGTATTTTCATTTGGGTGCGTTATATGCGGAGTTAGATGATTCGGATAAAGCGATGGAGGTTTATGACCAGGGAATAGAGATTGCAATAAAGATTAAGGATCAGCATGCGCTTTCGGAGTTGAAAGGATCGAAGATGAATCTGGAGTTGGGGTTGTGAGTCTTGAGTCCAGAGTCTTCAGTCGTGAGTCGTGAGTCGTGAGTCAGATCGTCGAGCCGAAGCGTATTGCAGGGATCAGCGAGCTATTAGCGAGGTAAAACCATTGCAACTTGCGTCAGCATTTTTCCTAACCACAATAGAGCGAAACCTATTTAAAAAATTAATGAATCGTAAATTAGCAACCTATGACCATCAATGAATTTAAATCAAAGTGTGAGTTACCTGGACAAGTCTTTGACGACGAAATCCTCCAGAGCTTATACCTAATCAAACAGGATAATTGGGATGCCGCACATAATATTGCACAGGATAATCATAGCAAATACGGAAGTCTAGTTCATGGGCTACTCCATAGAATAGAAGGAGATCAGTGGAATGCTTCTTACTGGTATAGACAAGCTGGCGAGCCTGATTTATCTGGTTCTATAGATGAGCTATGGGAATATATTGCAAAGAAATATATAGCATCTATAATTTAATGATTCGGTCGTGAGTCGTGAGTCTTGGGTCGTGAGTCCAAAGTCTTGAGTCGTGTGACTTCAGATTTCCGACTTAAAACCAGACTTCCGACTTATCACTTCAGACCTATGAGCAACGCGACTTTCGACTTCCGACTTCCCGACTCCAGACTTAACACTTCCGACTTCCGACTTCATTCTTAAAACCAGACTCCCGACCTATCACTTCAGACCTATGAGCAACGTGACTTTCGACTTCCGACTTCCCGACTCCAGACTTCAGACTTAAAACCAGACTCCCGACCTATCACTTCAGACCTATGAGCAACGCGACTTTCGACTTCCGACTTCCCGACTCCAGACTTCAGACTTCCCGACTTAAACACCAATCACCCCCTCAAACACCCGAACCGCCGGCCCAGACAATACAATATCAAAATACTGCCCATCCTTTTCCATAAAACTCACTTTCAACTGCCCGCCCTTCGTCATGACATCCACCGAATTCTTACCTTTATTTCCCATGAACTCATTATAAGCAATCGCACAAGCCGTAACACCAGTCCCGCAAGACAGCGTTTCATCCTCTACCCCACGCTCATAAGTTTCTACACTGATTCCATTCTCAAGCATTTTCGCCGCATTCACATTGATTCCCTCGGCCTTATATTGATCATTGTACCGTATTTTCCTTCCGAAATCCACGATATCAAGTGCCTCTCCCTTTTTCAAAAGCTGCACATAATGCGGCGACCCCGTATTCATCTCGTATACATTCGTTTTCAAATTTGAAATCTTAGAAACATTGATCATCCCTAATTCCACCCATCCATCCTCTAAAATTTCGCCCGCATGTTTTCCATCGATTGCATCGAAAACAGTAGAGTCCTTTGCTAAGCCAATAAACTTCGCAAATGCAATCGCACATCGTCCTCCATTCCCACACATCGTACTTTCACTTCCATCAGAATTATAATACACCATTCGGAAATCATGCTCACTTCCTTCTTCAAGAATGATCAATCCATCTGCTCCTATGCCGAACTTCCGATCACACAACCTCGCAATAACAGGCGTATTATCCTTAATTGCCGATACATCATTCCGCCCATCTAGAAAAATAAAATCATTTCCAGTCCCTTGATATTTCCAAAATTTATACTCCACTTGATTAACTGTTTACTGCTTATAAAATTTATTCAGAAATATGCATAACAACATTTCAGAAAAATAATTCATAATTGAACCGTAAAAATAAAAAATCCTTCGCTCTTTTCACTTTCTCTTATTTCTACCTACGTAATTCAAGCAACTTAAGGATAATTTATCATCTTTGCCCAATAGAAAAAACCGCGATCTAACATCTTGAAAGATTTATTAACAGATTGGAAAAACTTAGCTAGCCTTGCTTCTATTTTTGTAATCGTACAGGTTATTTTAGCATACTTTCTGGGCGATGCTTTTTGGCATCCTGGCTCATACGTTTATACTTTCGGTGGCGATGGATCATTCATCTATTACAACATGATTTTCCACACTTTTTTTGGAAATGGGATGATGCTCGAAAGCATGAATTTTCCGAATTTTGAGTCCATCTTTATGACAGATGCGCAAGCGGCATTGAGTATTGCATTTTCTTGGATTCATGATGTTTTACCTGGCTATTTTACGCCTAATAAAATTGTGGGTTGGAGTCATCGCTTCCATTATATTATGCTTGGCTTTGCGTCTATTTATGTGTATAAAACACTGGAGTTATTTAAAATAAACAAAGCGATCTCAATCCCCGCGAGCATACTTATCATCTTGCTTTCTCCCATGATGATTAGGCTGAGTGCTGGACATTTCGGATTGGCTTTTCCGTTTGTTTTCTCGTATACTTTTTTCTTTCTATGTCAATTTTATCTTAGAGATCAGATCAAAAAGTTTAATGTTATTGCATTTATGCTAGTCCTATTGTTTTTCGGGCTGAACAATTTCTATATCGGAATGATTAACCTTACATTTTCGCTGTTGATATCTATCATTCTCCTTACTCAGAAAGCTTTAAGAAAAAAGGGGTTTTACCTACTCGGTATTTCTGTGGTATTAATCATTGCATTGTACCTATTTATCCAACTGACCGATCCTGGAGCTGATCGTATAGAAATTCAATGGGGGTACTTTTTCAATCGAGCAAATCTAGCAAGCTTCCTTTATCCGCCTACTGGTATTCTCCATGAGTTATTAAGCAAGGTGAGCAATCCAAAAACTGGTGGATTCGAAACCTGGATAAACCTTGGTATTATCCCAATTTTGATCCTAGTGACCGCCCCTTTACTTACCTTGCTGAAGAAGCCTGAGTTAAATAAAAATACGTACCGAAAACTATTCACAATTCTGGGAATAGCAGGAGCTATCATGTTCATTTATGGAAGTGCTGCCTTGTATTACATCCCATTTTTACGAGATTATTTCTTTTTGAAAATCAGTTTACTGACCATGTTCAAGGCCTCTGCTAGGTTTGCTTGGCCTGTTTATTTTATTGCAACGATTTTGTCTATGATTTACCTTAACAAGGTGATTTCGATTGACAGACTTTCTCGAAAATATGTTATCCCAATCTTGCTCTTCCTTGTATTTTCGATTTGGGGAATTGAAACCTATATATACCTTGACCAAAAGGTGTTTGTGCAAATGTTTAATAATCCTTATTCTCAGGAAACGAAGTCTAAAATGCTAGGTATTGTTGAGGATAGTGATATTAAATTGGAAGAGTTTCAAGCGCTCTACTCCGTTCCACTAATGGAAGGATGGAATGACAAGTTTCACATCGTTCCTCATTTTAATGCCGAATTTAATTCCATACTTTTTTCCATGTCTACTGGCCTTCCAATGATCAATGGAATGCTGTCCAGAATTGGTATAACGGATGCTTCGAATGCTATTCAGTTAAGCGCAGATCCAAAGATTAAAAGGGCATTGCTAACGCAATTGGATCAAGAGAAAGACATCTTAATAGTTTTCGGAAAAGACCCTGAGAAATTAACCACTGGTGAGAAATATCTGCTTAATCAATCTACATTGCTCGCTGATGAGAAAGATTTTCAATTGCGAAGGTTAACAATCGATCAACTAGATCTTAGCTCATTCCAAGATAGTATTATCAGTAAATTTGCTGACGCCAAAGTTTCAGTATTCGATACAGATAGTTTATTCTTTCATTATGAAAATTTCGACAATGAAGACCCTTCCTTTTCTTATACAGGAGCAGGCAGTAAGGTAATCAATCAAGAAGGTTTATTGATTTCTACAAGCCTACCCGATTCGATCGTCGGGACGTATGAATCTTCTATCTGGATCAAGCTAGACAATCACAAATACGGAATGCCAGAATTTAAACTGGACTTTTTAGACCAAGAAGGGAATGTGATCGGAGGTGGTCGATTTGATGCATTTATTTCGAGAGACATCCATCATTCATGGGTAAGAGCGAGTGAAGACTGGACAATTCCTGCTCAAGCAAAGTCAATCAATGTTTATGTTGAAAACATCAATCAAACCTTCCATGTGGATGAATGGACGTTCAGAGCGGTGGATTCAGAACTGGTTAGAAAAAGCCCATATGAATTTCTTTTTAATAATTATAAGCTGAAATAATCAGGTTAGGTAAATCCTATTTGTAATCTATAATTTTAACAGTTTTCACATTTTCATACCTGCCTAGTTCTCGTGCTTCAAATTTATTCGAAACATATTCAAGAACACTGAATTCATGCAAAATAATTATGTCTCCTGGGTTTATATTTTCTTTTGTGGTGATCCTTAGATCTCTCCCATTCTCATGGTGATAGTACTTATAGAATAGCAAATGTGCATAATACCCTTCATTGATAAGGATATATTTGTCAGGATCATCTAAATTTTCATATTGATCTTTTAAGAAATAATTGATGTTAAAAGTTTCCTCTTCAAATGGCCTAACATGTGGTGTAAAAAAATTTTCTTTTACTTTGAAAATACCAAAAACTAAAAGCAGCAATAAGAATGCTCCACCCAGATAATTGTAACCATTCTTATAAATATGGACTCGTTTACATTGGGAATAAATGAAAAAAATCATGGATCCAACTATAGCAGAAAAAAACGGATAAACAGGCATTGCATACCATTCTAACTTAGTCCCAATACTGGACACAATTAACAAGTAGTATAAGCCAGCTGCCAAGCAATAATTTAAATACTGTCTATTCTTAATATCATATACTCTAAGGATAATCCCCAATATCAAAAATGGAAACCAAAATGTATAATGTGTGAAAAACATTAACTTGAGGTAGTAATACCAAGGATGATCATGACCTGGAATCTCGCCGGAAAATCGACCACCAAGTTCTTCAAAAACGACTGCATTCCAATAACCTGGTGTGATAAAATCTCGATAAATGTAATGGAAGCCTACTAAACCAATTAGGACGATGAGGCCAATATAGAATTCCTTTGATTTTAAAACTGAAAGTACTGAACGATGAAAGATTGCTGCTATTACTAAGAAGGGAGTGCAGATTAAACCTGCAACACCTTTCGTATACGTTGCCAATAAAATTCCAAGGAAGGTGAATAACAAGTGCTGTCCTTCCTTCCTTCCTTCCTTCCTTCCTTCCTTCCTTCCAAATATTTGTAAAAACTGAAACAATAAAAGGTGTTAAAAAATATAAGCATCGCGTCATAATCGCCAGTTCGTGTGCCATGTACCATAATGTAGCCAGGGGTGGTGATTAATACGCCTACCGCAATATATGGTAATAATGATGAATTACTTCTTTTAGCAATAAAACGAAACAGAATGATCGCTGTTCCCAATCCGGCAAAAGCGGATGGCAACCTAATAGCTGTTGTAGAATATCCTATAATTTTAATAAAGAAGATCTGACACCATAGCATGAATGGTGGTTTCACACTCCACATCTCTGGACTTCCATCGTAAAAAACCAGGAAGGGATTCCCGGACTTAAACATTTCATAAGCATTCACTGCAAGCCTAGCCTCATCCCATATGATAACAGGCAAGTGGTCTAGGTGTGCAAATAGAATATAGATTACCATTGACCAAAAAATGACCTTGCCAATTGTCTCTTTATTGTTTTTCATCCAAAATGTAATTCATCAATTGCTTTAAAATCAATCAATCAATCAATCAATCAATCAATCAATAGAGTTATTTTCAAATGCGTTTTACTTTCTAATAAACCGATCTATCGTAAAATCATCAAAATATAATTTTTTATTCGATTTATTTTCTATCGTAACTTTCATCTTCCATTCTGGGGTGGCCTTTTTAGGTACTTTCACAAAGAAACTTGCTGCTCCCCATACATCCGCTTTGCCCATATGAAAGATTGAATTATTTTCATTGCCAACAAATCTCGCCATTTTAAAACCTCTTGATTTTTTTTCATATCCCTTCTCATCATAAAACTTTATGATAATGCGCTCTAAATCCCATTGAACAGTAACCATATCTTCATTTTTACGATAAGAGAAGATACTTAACCTAATTAACTCGTCAGGGTGGAGGTTTAGGTTTTGAAAACTGTCTTCAAATTTAATATTAGGCTGTGGAGTTGAAGAAAAATATGAAAATTGACCTGAATAAGAAAATTCATCACTTAGATTATCGTCATTGACCTTCTCGAAGTCTTCAAAATATAGGTTTTTCACTAATTCAATTTTATCCTCATTTGGTTGCTCTTCATTAGAATCAAACTCTTTAACAGCATTTAGATCAATTTTTAGTCTTCCAAAAATCGTCCAATAATAGGTCCTGTTCGTTTGTTCTGAGAGTAGAATGCCTTTTTTCGACTGGATAGATTGAAAGATATTAAGGACAATACACCCAACTAAGATGAACAGTGAGAAAATTCTTAAAGCTTGATTTTTTTTACAAATATCGAAAAACGCAGCGAGCCCAAAAACCAATAAAGGGTATGATTCAATCATTACTCGAGAGCCGAGACCTGGAAAGTAATTAACCGTATAATAGGAGAAGTGAATCCAAGAACTCAATCCGACAAACACCAAAATGGGTAAAATAACTGATGGTGCTCTTTTACGGAGAAAGAATAATCCAATTAAAGAAAATAACATTAAAGGAGTGTACACAAGCCAACCATTATTATAACTCAAAAATGCATTAAAGAAATCCGGCGAGGTAAAGTCAAAACCCTCTCCTGCATATGGATTAAAATAGAATTCGCCACTTACAAAATGCCAGTAAGAAATCTGTGGACTAAGCATTAAAATGAGACCAACTAGGGCTATTATTAAATATTTGTAATTTCCCACTAAAAAATTAATTCGCTCCTTCAAGGTTTTAATACTATAAATCCCCCATAAAACAGGAATCCCTAAGGCGATGATTTCTGGAATTCGAGTAATCGTAATCAACCCCACGAATAAGCCGATCATCCAAGCTTTGATATAGTTAGGATTAGTATAAAATTTGCTCGTAAAATAGATCAACATGCACATATTGAAGAACTGAAATGGATGTGCCATCGTTAAATTAGGAACATGGAAAAACAGGTTCGTTCCTAGTGCAATTCCGATGATACTTAAAGCTGTAATTCTTTGATTGAAATAATTTAAAAGAATGGGTATCAGAAAATATAACCCTATCAAAATATAAAGCACTTTCAATATATTAATAGAAATGATATAGGGTTTACTCCATCCATCCGAAGCATATCGATGATCAAATTTTGTATAGATGTGCGCAAGAAAAAAAGCTGGCAACTCCATGACCGCAACACCTACAGAATACTTAATGTACTTCCTACCAATGCTCGTTTCTCTTAACCAATAGGGATCATCTAATAGAACTGAAGAAGATGGAAAATTTTCAACCATCGATGCCGTACTTTTCGAATATTCACCGACATCCTGATTAATCAATGCCGAAACCAAATGAATGTAATATCCTGATGAATCTCCATTGGACATTACATCGTACAAATTATACAGCGTAAAAAAACTAAAAAAGTAAATTACTCCAATAAATCCAACAATTTTCGAACGATAGGACATCTGCAATACTTAACAGTTTAGAATAGCGTGCAAATCAAAACTATGCAAAATTCAGCAAGGCACAAAACACAAACATATTACACATTTCAGTCATATATTTACATTTATATAAATTTTAACTCGCATTTCATATCAAATTAACTTACTTTTATCGTTGTTACATTGAACATATCTAACCAGTACAGAAGTCGATGAAAAAGAATATCCAGATTATACTCCTATGCTTTGTAAGTGCATTTACGGCAGTATATATTAACAATACATTTTTCGCACCCGAAGAAAAGGTTGTCGAATATCGACCTGCAGCTACACTAGCCGCTGAAAGAATTGCTAAAGTAAATCAATCCAAACAAGCATACTTTTCATCGTCTCCTACGGATTTTATAAGTGCTGCAGACAAAGGAAGGCCTGCTGTTGTATTTATTCGATCCATCCAAAATTCTGGAAAAGCAAAAATAATGGGTGAAAGCGCTGGAGGTTCAACTGGTTCTGGTGTTATTATTTCTGAAGATGGCTATATCGTAACGAATAATCACGTCGTAGAAAATGCTGGATCGATAGAGGTCATGTTGAATGATAACAGGGAATACAAAGCAAAATTAATAGGGACAGATCCAACAACTGATCTGGCTATTATTAAACTAGAAACGGATAATTTACCTTTCTTGACATTTGGGGATTCTGATTCTTTATTGATCGGTGAATGGGTTGTTGCGATCGGGAATCCATTTCGTCTTCAGTCTACAGTAACTGCTGGGATCGTAAGTGCGAAAGCAAGAAATATCAATATTCTGGAACAGCAAGGCATCGAGTCATTCATTCAAACAGATGCTGCTGTAAATCCTGGAAACAGTGGTGGAGCATTGGTTAATACTGCTGGTGAATTGGTTGGAATTAATACCGCGATTATGACTTATTCCGGTCGATACGAGGGATTTTCATTTGCCATTCCTTCTAATTTGGCTAAAAAAGTAGTTTATGATATTATCGAGTTTGGAGCTGTTCAGCGAGGATGGTTAGGAGTATCTATTTTGAATGTGGACAATGATAAAGCTGATAAATTAGGACTTAAAACAGTTGGTGGAGTGTATTTAGATCTTGTCAATAATGGTGAAGCGGCATTTCGAGCTGGCCTAAAGAAGGGTGATGTTATCGTAGGTGTTAATGATATTCCTACTTTAAGTACTCCTGAATTTATGGAGCAAGTTGGTCGTTTCCGCCCTGGCGATAATATTAGACTGACTTACTTTAGAGATGGCGTAAAGAGTGTGGCGGAAGTTACTTTAAGAAATCAGATAAATAGTACGGATTTTGTGGCAATTCGTAAAGATAAGATATTGACAGATCTAGGTTTCGAACTAAGGAATCTAGATAAAACTGAAAAGAAGAGATTGGATACTGAAGGTATCTATGTTGTTAGTGTTTCTAGGGGCAGTAAAATAGAGCGAACGAATATGGATCCTGGTTATATCATTACAAAGATCAATGAGAAGCCGGTTCGAAATGTGGAAGACTTAATTAAAGAATTGGAAAAGCATAAAGGTTTTGTGGTTCTAGAGGGGTTCTATGAGAATTACCCAGGTGAGTTTCCATATGCATTTGTGATAGATTAAGTCATTCTCAGGCTGAAGCCAAGGTCCTTTGAGTATTCATGATACACCGCAATATTCATAGCCTCACTCCATGTGAGACCATGAAATTGCTATCGAAACTACCTTGATTCAATGTGATGCATTTTAAGTAGAGCCATTGCGCAGAGCAGGAATGTGTCGCATTTTTGGTGGTGCAATAATCTTTCTCGGGCTGAAGCCAAGGTCCTTTAGGCATTCATCATACCCGCAATATTCATAGCCTCACTCCATGTGAGACCATGAAATTGCTATCGAAACTACATTGATTCAATGTGTTGCATTTTGAGTAGAGCCATTGCGCAGAGCAGGAATGTGTCGCATTTTCTGTGGGGCAATAATCATTCTCGGGCTGAAACCAAGGTCCATTAGGCATTCATGATACACCGCAATATTCATAGCCACACTCCATGTGAGACCATGAAATTGCTATCGAAACTACCTTGATTCAATGTGATGCATTTTAAGTAGAGCCATTGCGCAGAGCAGGAATGTGTCGCATTTTTGGTGGTGCAATAATCTTTCTCGGGCTGAAACCAAGGTCCTTTAGGCATTCATGATACCCGCAATATTCATAGCCTCACTCCATGTGAGACCATGAAATTGCTATCGAAACTACATTGATTCAATGTGATGCATTTTAAGCAGAGCTATTGCGCAGAGCAGGAATGTGTCGCATTTTTGCTCTGCAATAATCTTTCTCGGGCTGAAGCCCAAGGTCCTTTAAGTTTTCATGATACACCGCAATATTCATAGCCTCACTCAAAGTGAGACCATGAAATTGCTATCGAAACTACCTTGATTCAATGTGATGCATTTTAAGCAGAGCCATTGCGCAGAGCAAGAATGTGTCGCATTTTCTGTGGGGCAATAATCTTTCCCAGGCTGAGTCTGACTAAATACTCTCAGTCGATATTTCTATGAATTCCCGCCTATTTTAATGGATTAAATGTACTTTTACATTCAACACTGTGAACATTGATAAAATCCATATTAATCAGTCACTTGTAAGTAAAAAACATCATTACCTATGTCGAATACCGATTTAAATTTTAATATGAACGAAGATGAAATGCTCCTTGCATTAGGTCGTTTGGATCGTAAATTGAACGAAATTTATCTAGGTGGAGGTCAGAAAAAAATTGCCAAGCAACATGCCAAGGGCAAACTTACCGCTCGCGAAAGAATCGACTATTTAATCGATAAGAAATCTCAAGTTGTAGAAATCGGAGCATTCGCTGGAGATGGTATGTATGAAGAATATGGTGGCTGTCCATCGGGAGGAGTGGTCATCGTTCTTGGATATGTAGCTGGAAGACAATGTATTATTGTAGCTAACGATGCCACTGTGAAAGCAGGTGCTTGGTTTCCGATTACTGGAAAGAAAAATCTAAGAGCTCAAGAGATTGCAATGGAAAACAGACTGCCAATTATCTACCTTGTGGATAGCGCTGGTGTCTTCCTTCCCTTGCAAGATGAAATTTTTCCTGACAAAGAACACTTTGGTAGAATTTTCAGAAACAACGCCAAATTATCCAGTATGGGAATCCCGCAGATCGCCGCAGTCATGGGTAGTTGTGTTGCAGGAGGTGCCTATCTACCTATTATGTCTGACGAAGCGCTAATTGTAGAAGGAACAGGTTCTATATACCTTGCTGGACCTTACTTAGTTAAAGCAGCAATAGGTGAAGATGTGGATTCCGAGACGCTTGGTGGTGCGAAAACGCACAATGAAATTTCTGGCGTTGCAGACTACAATTGTCCTGATGATAAATCATGCCTTGACACTATTAAAGATTTGGTTTCTAAAATGGGCGGTACACCTACCACAGAATTAAATAGAATCAAAGCAATTGAACCCGAAAGACATGCGAAAGATTTACTTGGAATAATGCCTGCAGATCGGGCTAAACCATATGATACTCGAGAAATATTAAAATGTATTGTGGATAAGGATACATTGACCTACTATAAAGAAGATTACGGTAAAACTATTATCTGTGCTTATGCTCGCATAGATGGGTGGTCTGTAGGAATCGTGGCGAACCACAGAATGGTAGTCAAAAATGGGAATAGAGAGATGCAATTCGGAGGCGTAATCTATTCGGATTCGGCAGATAAAGCCACTCGATTTATCCTTAATTGCAACCAGAAAAAGATTCCATTGTTATTTCTTCACGATGTGTCGGGATTCATGGTGGGAAAGCGTTCTGAGCACGGAGGAATTATAAAAGACGGCGCTAAAATGGTGAACGCTGTTTCGAATTCAACCGTCCCAAAAATTTCAATTATCATGGGTAATTCATACGGAGCTGGTAACTATGCGATGTGTGGAAAAGCTTACGACCCAAGATTTATTGCTGCATGGCCAACTGCAAAAATTGCAGTAATGGGCGGCGAACAAGCAGCGAAAGTTCTAGCTCAGATACAAGTAAGCTCGATGAAGGCGAAAGGAGAAGAAGTCGACGATAAAGCACAAGCAGATTTAATAAAAAAGATCAAAGAAAGATACGACCGGCAGACAGAGCCATATTACGCCGCTGCCCGCCTTTGGGTAGATAGCATCATTGATCCGAAAGACACTAGAGATTTTATCTCTAATTGTCTCAATGCTTGTAAAAATGCGCCGATTGAAAAATTTAATGTAGGAGTAATTCAAACATAATAAAACGTGGAATTAGTAGCGAAAACGATGGCTGGACTGGAAGAGGTTCTAGCGGAAGAATTAAGAAACATAGGCGCGAGTGAAATAGAAATAGGTCAGCGTGCTGTGAAATATTTTGGTGACAAAAAAGTCATGTACCGATCTAATCTAGAACTCAGAACAGCATTAAGAATATTGATGCCGATCTCTAGATTCAGAGCTCGAAATGAGGTCGATTTGTACAATGGTGTTAAGAAAGTATTCTGGGATCGATATATCAGAAAAGGTCAGACTATTGCTGTGAATTCTGCTATCTCATCGGACTTTTTTAACCATTCTCACTATGTGGCCTTAAAAACGAAGGATTCCATCGTGGATCAGCTGAGAGATAGATGGGGCGAGCGCCCTGACGTGGATGTAGAAGATGCAGATATTCGTATTAACACCCACATTCATAGAGATCGAGTTACCATTTCACTAGACAGTAGTGGAACATCGTTACATAAAAGAGGATATAGATTAGAGGCTGTAGAAGCGCCGATTAATGAGGTATTAGCAGCGGGATTATTGATGTTAAGTGACTGGGACAGAAAAACGGATCTCTATGATCCGATGTGCGGTTCTGGAAGTTTCCTATGCGAAGCAGCTAGAATGGCGATCAATCATCCTCCACAATCTTATGATCGGGAATATGCCTTCATGAACTGGAAAGGATACGATCAAGAAATTTGGGATGAAGTCGTCATGGAAAGCAAGTCTCTGGTTAAGCCATTAGACATTACTATAAAAGGATTTGACCTTGATCAATCCTCTGTCAATGCGAGTCTATACAATATTGCAGAAGCTGGATTACGAGGACTGGTTGAGGTAGAAAAAATGGACTTTTTCGAAAATATGGAAATTCCTTCAGGGTCTTTTGTAATCATTAATCCACCATACGATATTCGACTTAAGCAAGATAATATTGTAGAATTTTTCAAGCAAATAGGTGATCATATGAAGACAAACATGCCTGGAACGACGGTTTGGATCATTTCTTCAAACATACAGGCTTTAAAATTGTTAGGATTGAAACCGAGTAGGAAATTCAATCTTTTCAATGGACCAAATCCTGCAAAGTTTCATAAATTTGAATTATATGAAGGGAGTCGTAAAAAATCTTAGTGTTGTCTTTTTGATGTCGTTTGGTTTTTCTCTATTCGGGCAGCAATCTTTTGTTGTTGAAAAAAAATATGATATTAAGAAGTTTGATAACACATTTAAGATAGATTCGACGTTATCCTTTCAGAATTCGTCCATGCCGCTAATTTACAGCTATGACAAACTATCATTGTTTTGCAAATTTGAAGAAAAGGTAGCGAGGAATTCTAATGTAAATATGCGTTTTCGCTTAGGTTCGCTAGACTATGTCAATTATCTCGAACAAAAGCCAAATTATAAAATCACAGCCAAAAATTAAATGATATGAAAGTTCTATTCCGTTTTATGCTTATGTCAATGTTAGGTCTATCCACCATTGTATTTTTAGATTCTTGTAAGAAAGTAGAGGGTTGTACCGATGTCGAAGCAGAAAATTATAATGCAGATGCTGATGTAAGTGATGGAACTTGTACTTATGCAAGAGATAAGTTTGTCGGAACTTTCGCAGGTCAATTATCATGTCAAGCACCATTGCCAAGTGATGAAGAATTCCTAATCGTAATTAGTGAAGGGCTGACAAATAATTCTGAAGTTCTGATTTCTTTTCAAAATGTAGATCCACCTTTACCTGAATTAACAGCAAGAGTAGATGGAAATAGCCTCGTAATTGACCCAGAAACGGTAGATATTGCATTAAATCCTGCTACTCCGGATGAAACGACACAACTAACTTATTCAGGAGAAGCAACAATAGATGCCTCAGGAGTAAATTTATCTGGTGAATTAAGAGTATTATTGGTGATTATCGGTCAGACGCTTAAGTGTGATATGACAGCTGTAAAGCAGTAGGCAGTTTTAGTTTTTAGTTTTTAGTTTTTAGTTTTTAGGACAAGAGGTCAATTTCATTTCTTTCTTCAAATAGATTGTGGACCTGTTTTTGGGGGTAAATTCTTTTTGCTAATAGCAGGATAATGTCGAGTCTAAATGTTTTTTTTATATCTGCGTAATTCGCGAAATCTGCGGGAAAATTTTTCACTAGCAACTGTCCACTTTCTAGAACATTTAGCTTCTCGCTAAAGCAAGACAGGTCCGAGTCTAAATATTTTTTCAATCTGCGTAATTCGCGAAATCTGCGGGAAAATTTTTTCACTATCATCTATCTAATATCAAACAAATCTTGCACTCCTATTTTCTTGTAAGTCGTAAATCCTTCCGCATATTCGAATCCAGCTTCCCTACCAAAATTCCGCGCTTTAGCAAGAATAAATTCCATGAAATCAGACCCTGAAATTGGCGATGGTGGTTCTTTAGAATTCGGATCGTAAAATTGAGATTTGAAAGCTTTTATCACCTCCATTTTTTGCTCAATAACATTAGAAATATCAAATACAAAGTCCGGCTCTAATGCTCTGTCTTGAATATAATGAAATACATTTTTCGGTCTCCATGCCTCTTGCTGAACACCATCTTTAGACGTTTCTATCTTCCGTAAGCCAGCTAGAAAACATGCCTGATGAATCAACTCCGCAGCACGCCCATGATCTGGATGCCGATCTCGTATGGCATTCGCTAGTACAATCTTAGGTCGATGCGCCCTTATAGACACCACGAGCTTCAACAAATTCTCTTCATTGATCTCGAATAATCCATCTCTCATCCCTAGATTCTCTCTAAACTCAGCACCCAAAATCTTACTTGCATCTAATGCTTCTTGCAATCGAATCTCAGCACTTCCTCTTGTTCCTAACTCTCCTTGCGTCAAATCCACCAAACCGACACTGTATCCATTCTCTATCTGCTCTAGCAATGTTCCGGAACAGCTTAATTCTACATCATCGGGATGCACACCTATTGCTAATATATCTACTGTCATCTCTTTCGTTTACCATTTTATAAGAACACTTCCCCATGTGAAGCCACTTCCGAAAGCAGCCAAACATACGATATCGCCCTTTTTAATTTTACCTAATTCCCAAGCTTCACAAAGCGCTATCGGTATCGATGCCGCAGTGGTATTTCCATACTTCTCTATATTATTAAAAACTTGGTCATCTCTTAATTTCAGCAATCGCTGAACAAACTGTGCGATTCTAAGATTCGCTTGATGTGGAATAAGCAATCCTATGTCTGTCGTTTCCAACCCCGCCGTTTTCAGCGATTCCATGATCACTTCGGGAAACTTTTGAACTGCTTTCTTAAATACCAATTGTCCCGTCATATTAGGAAACAACTGTCCATCGCTGAGCATCTTCTCCGTAACAAAAATCCCACCGTATTCTTGATCAGGAAAACCAAAATCACGTTCTTTCAGATGATAACCTCCATGAGATCCAGGATTAATCATTGCTAATTCTTCTGCATGTGTTCCATCTGAATGCAGATGTGCTGCAAGCACACCACTCCCCTCTTCTTCATGTCTCTGAAGAACAACCGCTCCCGCTCCATCACCAAAAATCACTGTCACACCTCTACCTTCTGTCGTATAATCCAGTCCCATCGAATGCATTTCTGACCCTACTAAGAGGATATTTTTATACATCCCTGATTTGATAAACTGATCCGCGACCGTCAGGCCATACACAAAACCTGAACATTGATTTCTGATATCTAATGCCCCTATTTCCGTTTTCGTTATGCCTAATTCTCTCTGAAGTAACACGCCACAACCCGGAAAGTAATAATCTGGACTTAATGTAGCGAATATGATAAAGTCAATGTCTTCTTTATTGATCCCAGCTCTTTCTATCGCAATCTCAGAAGCTCTGGCTGCCATTGTTGTCGTGGTTTCCTTATGCTTTTCTGCATAATGTCTTTCTTTGATTCCTGTTCTCTCTTGAATCCACGCATCCGAGGTATCCATAAATTCAACAAAATCTTCATTTTTTACGATCTTCTCAGGAATGTACTTGCCTATTCCTGCAATTTTTGTTGCGTACATATTCTAATTTGGATTAAGTCATTAATTTAAGCAATAAGTATGTAAAGCTACTTGCCTTTTGGATTGTTTTTCACATAAATTAGTAGATATTCAAAAAAATAATTTCTATTTTACCGTGGAATGAAAGAAACAAATAAAGAACACCTTAGTCGAGAAATCGTCGCCTTGTTGCTAAAGCTAGCTAGGAAGGATGGTGCTTTTGATGAGCGCGAATTCTCTTTCATTCTGCAGGTTGCCAGCACTCTAGGTATTTCACCGGAAGAAATGAGAACTATTCAAATAGAAATTGACCAGTACACTTTTACGCCGCCTAAGACTGAAAAAGAAAGAATGACGATCTTATATTATCTTCTTTTTTGCATGAAAAGCGACCAAGAAGTTACTTCTGAAGAAATTATTCTTGTTCAAAAAATGGGTTTCAAACTAGGTTTCCGCCAGCAATTAACCGATGATCTGATTTCCAGCGTTAAAGAACATTCTGATCGAAAATTACCGCCAGAAGTTTTGCTTAGAAACTTACAAAAGTACATGAACTAAGAGCTATTCAACGATTCGCTCTAGTATCTCTCGCCTTCCTTTACTTTTTCTTGGTCAATTTTAAAAGAAGTGTAAGACAGCTATCTAGATGCACTATTCGAAATACAATTTTAAAAAGTAAGTATACCTGAGCGATTATGAATGTCAATAACCAAGCATCAACATTGATGACTCTTCTAACATTGACATATAAAATAAAAAAGAGTACCAAGACACCTATGTTAATCAAGTAGAGTAAGGTCGTCTGTAAAAAGTTTCTGATAACAAATCCACCTGACTTCAAAATTGACGATGATATAAATGGTAAATTTTTAGTTGCGATGTGCAGCTTAGCGTATTGCTTAATCATCGAGAAAATCCCAATCAAAATCAATATTCCGATCAAGGCATATTTAATTTTCCTTGCTAACTCCGCATCATTTTCCACTTCCAAAATATTAATTCCTACGGCAAGTAACACAAACCATGCGAAACCAACTACGCAAATGACACTTAAGATATAATACAAACTCAACCTCATTATTTTCCAATAATAATTCAAACCGCCATTCCAAAATGACCTTAATGGTATGAACTTATTCTGGCTAGAAACCGCATATAGAATGGCGGAATTAGCGAAAATGGAAAAGAAGTAGTAAAATACAACTAGAATGATAAACAAAGTCATTAAAGGTACTAGACCTTGACCATAATTATTCACAAATTCACCGATCATCGTAATGTCGAAACCTTCATAAAAGTCTAATACATCTGAATGTTGCATTTTCTGCTTGAAGTAAATGGTATAAGGGGAGCTCGCAATAAACGTGAAGACGATATTAGCCAAATACAAGAAGGCAATCGGAAACCTGTATTTCCAGATATTCGCCCAAGCTGTCTGATATGATTTAATCGCTTTCAATGGCTAGCTTAAAAAATTTAAAAAGTCTAATAAATGCTGAACTCCTACTTTAAACTTAGATGTATATTTTCTATAGGCTTCAGACTTCTCTTTCATGATGGTATTATTGATTAGATTTTCTTCTAGGTCAATTTTTCTCTCCGGATCTATCTGTACTTTTATCAACTGATGTTCAGAAACACCACCGAATTCAGCAGTTCTAGACACACCATCCCAAAGGTATTGCTCCACATGTCCGTTCTCATAAGTTAATACAACATCCACTGGAAGAATTACCTCTCCTAACCGGTATATAATTGCTTTACTTTCATATAAGCCCGTTCTGGGGTCACTTTCTGAAACACAATTATCAATATTATTCACATAACCTAAAGCTGCCACCTTCTCCTTATTTACAATTTCAGCCACCTTGTAATCGCAGACCAATGAACCATATAGTACCTGGTCGAAAAATTGATCTAGATCGAATTTGATTTCGGCCAAGAATGATGCATCTAATTCTTCCTTGAAAACATCTATAAAATCGATACCACAAGGATGTTTAAATTTCCATTGATCGAAGTACGATTTCATGACTTCGTCAAACTTATCTATCCCAAGAATTCCTTCCAGTGTTCTCAGCATCATGGCTGTCTTGTTATATGCAATCGCGCTATATCCGCCATGTACAAAGTCTCTAGCTTTATAACTATTATCAGCAATTTTCGGATTATCTTTTAACCAAAATTCCATCCGATTATAGGCTCTATTTCCTATTTCTATTCCCCAAGCATCAATCATAGAAGTATGCTTCCCATAGTATTCATCTAGTATTCTGCCTTCGTAATAAGTAGTAATTCCTTCGTCCATCCATGGCTCTTCTTGCTCGTGAGTCGCAACCATCTGCATAAAATACTGGTGGACAAATTCGTGAACGATTAATGTTTCTGGCGTCTTTATGCCTTCCGGCAAAAAACTTAGACTCAAGGAAGAGATCAAAGTCGGATACTCCATTCCTCCTGTAAACATACCATGGATCGGCGGATCGATCATACTTAAAGTCGTATATGGATATTTCCCAACGTTTTTATCCATAAATTCCAGGGACTGGATCGCGGTCGTAAAGTATCGATCTTTGAATATTTCATGGCCTGGATATGTGTACAGTTTCAGAGTAACATCTTGCCAATTCTCGGTATAAACTTGGTAGTGCGGTGAACAGGTCCACGTGAAATCGATAACATCGTCCACTTTAAACTGCACCACCTTCTGTCCATTTTTTTCCGTTTCGCTTACTTGTTCTCCCGAAGACCCTACGATATAGTTTTTCGGTACTCTAAGCGTGACATCATAATTGCCGAATTCACCATAATATTCGCCAGAGGCGTGATATTGGTGGCAGCTCCACTGCCCTTCCTTTTCGTATCTCATCCCAGCAGGTTCGTACACGCCTAACTTCGGGAACCACTGAGCGAAAAAATAGTAATCTTGATTGTACCCTGTCCGGATCATAGCTTTCGGAATCTTCGCCGTCCATTCCATTTCTACCTGAATCGTTTCCCCGGGCATCACTATCTTTTTTAGAGGCACTTTCAGAACCGTTTCATCATCCGGGTTACCATCATCAGGAGATATAAAGTAACTTTCTGGGACTAATTCATTTTCGTCGCTATCTTTTAAAGAATTGACTTCTGAATAAGACCAACCACAATCTTCTTTCAGAGATTTATCTAGAAATCCGAGTTCGTTGTTGTGCTTTAAGAAAGTAGAATTACTGTTTTTGAAGGCATTATAATAGAGGTGAAAATGAAGATGATCGACTTCATTCTGTGATGGATTCGTCCATTCGATGATAGACTTACCGTGAAGTAATTTTTCACTGACATCGAGGTTGATGTCCATTGTATAATTGGCTGTTCGGGGAGATAACGCTTGCGCAAATAGTATATTAGCAATGCCTAAAAAGAAAACAATAAAATGATATTTTGTTTTTTTCACATTGCTAATATATCGAACTTATTTGTTTCTAATCTTTCTTACCCATTAAATATATTCCACTTAGCAAGCTAATTACGCCCAGTCCAAGTAAAATATAACCTTGCATTTGGCCGCCTTCATCAGATGCTGTTAATTCAACACCAAGTATTTCAGCTGATGCGGTGCTTTCAGCGACTTGATTATATCCCATATATCCTAGGACTACCGCTAGGACAATTAATACTATTCCAATAATTTTTTTCATTTTGTTTTATTTTACTTATTTATCTTTAAATTGATACTTCAGAAGATATTTAATTGTTCACTTCCTTATAAAATTTTAGAATTAATACTGCTTAATGATTTTCGTATTATATACTATATCGATATTAGCTATCATAGGAACTTTCCTACCGAAATTTGATATTGAGCATTGGATTGTCAGAGGGCAAGCTTATTTCAGAGGAGTCTATTTGGGCTTGAATGTGTTAATGATCATTTTGCTGCTAGTATTTGCAGGAGCAACATTGTGGACTTTTATAATGATCGCTGGTTTAATAGCCGCAGTCATTGTCTGCCTCCAATCTATATTGCCATTTACCAGCTTGGGGAAAATACAAGTGCCATCTGCAAAGGAATCATCTACTGAAAACACGCTTAATCTACTCATCTATAATGTATATCAATACAATACTGAATATCAAAAATTGCTGGACTTGGTTGAAGAAGTAGAGCCTGATATTATTTTTTTAATCGAGACAAGTGTGGATTGGGCAAAAGGGTTGTCGTCGTTAAAAGAGAAATACAACTTCCATCTGAATGACGTTCGAGAAAACACCTATGGGTTGATGTTGTATTCGAAACTAGAATTATTAGAAGGTGGAATCAACTATCTCGTCAAGCAAGAAATACCTTCTGCTGAGATTCTGATAAAAAAGAATAACGTGATGGTGAGAATACTAGGCATTCATCCTAAGCCACCAGTACTCGGAGAGGCTGAAACCAGCAGATCGAAAGACAGAGAACTAATTCAAGCTGCTCGTTATTTAAATGCACAAGTAGAAGACGATCACCAAATTCTAATTGGGGACTTGAATGATGTGGCGTGGAGTCGAGCTTCATTAGCATTTAAAAAAATGACAGGTATGAAAGATCCCAGAGCAGGAAGAGGCTTTTATCCGACCTTCCCTACTTGGTCTCCAATCAAAATCCCATTGGATCATGTTTTTTGTTCTAGTGGTTTGGAATTAGTTGATTTTAAAGTCTTAGAAAACATAGGTTCGGATCATTTTCCGGTCAATGTAATCTTCAAAATTCCCGAATAATTGCTATCTTTAGAATATGAGAAAACCTAATTCACTCAAAAATAGGAAGACTGTTTCAAAACCTGAAAACAAATTTCTTTTCAGGAAACTAAGCATGACTGAACGTTTCAAAATAAAGTCAACAAAATCTAGAAATCTGATCATCAAGGGACAGAAACGGAAATTTTCCATTTGATGAAAATAGAATATATTCCTAGTGGATTCTAAGGAGACTCCCTATTTCACGTAGACCGTTTTTATATTTACAAATTCTCTTATTCCATAATAACTTAATTCTCTACCATAACCACTGGCATTTATTCCGCCAAATGGAAGTCGTGGATCTGATTTAACAAACTGATTAACAAAACAGCAGCCAGCATTTAGTTCTTCTTCGGCGATACGCTCACCCTTTTCTAAATCCTTAGTAAACACACATGCACCTAAACCAAATTCAGTATCATTAGCAATGCGAATGGCATCTTCCTCATCTTTTGCTTTAATTACCGTTGCAACTGGACCAAAAATCTCTTCTTCATATGCTGGGTTCCCAGGTTTTACATTCGTCAGAATGGTTGCTGGATAAAATGCTCCGGGTTTGTTAGGAATTTCCCCACCCAATATCACTTTAGCACCTTTCTTGACACTTCTTTCCACTTGATCATGGACTTCGTCTCTAAGATCTATTCTTGCCATAGGCCCCATGTCCACATCATCCATAGGATCTCCTACTGATGCAAGGGCCATTTTTTCTTTGAATTTCTCAAGGAATTCGTCATAGACTTCATCGACGACCACGAATCTTTTCGCTCCGATACAACTTTGTCCTGTATTAAGAAGTCTAGAGGTTTTGCATTGTTCTGCGGCCCATTCTATATCTGCATCTTCTAATACAATGTAAGGATCACTTCCTCCTAATTCTAGTACCGTTTTCTTAATCTTGCTTCCAGCAGAACTGGCTACAGCTGAACCTGCAGGTCCACTTCCTGTCAATGTAGCAGCCTTTACAGCAGAATGGTCTAAAACTTTTTCCACTTGACTGCTTGATATAATTAAGGTCGTAAATGTGTTCTCAGGAAAGCCAGCTTGTCTGAATACATCCTCAATAATTAAGGCACATCCTGGCACATTACTCGCGTGTTTTAAAAGTCCTACATTTCCAGCCATTAATGCTGGTGCTGCAAATCTAAAAACTTGCCATAATGGATAATTCCACGGCATAACTGCTAAAACCACACCCAACGGACGATAGCAAATTTTACTCTTACTGGCTTCCGTTTCAACTTCTTCGCTTTTCAGAAATTCTGCTGCATTCTCTGCATAGTATCGACAGACCCAAGCACATTTTTCCACTTCACCTATTGCTGATTTATAAGTCTTACCCATTTCCTGAGTCATCATTTCAGCGTATTCTTCCTTATTATCTTCAAGGACTTTTGCCGCTTTATTCATCAATTCAGCTCGATGACTAAAAGAAGTTCTTTTCCATTCTGAGAATCTTTTTTGAGTAGCTGAAATCAATTTTGATACTTTCTCATCTGAGAAGCTCTCGTATTCATTTAATTCGTGACCAGTAGCTGGATTAATAGTGATTATCTTTTTCAATTTTCAGATATTTTATTTGGCTTAAGTGAAATTCCATCATCATAATTTTTTAACTCCACGATATCTGCTGGTAGTCCTATCTCAGCATGAGTTAGAGCGGTAACGATTCTTGATTGTGCAATAGACTTAAGTTCTAATCCAGAATAATTACTATCGAAAGTATTTATCCAATAATGTACTTCTATATCTACAGTGCTCGTATTCAAATTCTTTACGTGAGTTCTAGGAGGTTTTTCTTCTTTTAAAATTCCAGGAATGTCAGATATTTCTCTCAAAATTATTTCTCTAGCTTTTTCAATATCTGAATTGTAATCAACGCCAATCATGAAGCTTCCCCTAAGAAATCCGTCTATTGTATAATTATATAATGGATTTTTCAAGATTTGCGCATTAGGCACATACACATCTTTTCCATCAGAAGTCTTGATTTGTGTATCTCGCATATTCATTTCGATGATAGAGCCTTCGACTTCTAATGTCTTAACATAGTCTCCTATTCTAAAGGGACGCTTGAAAGCCATTATTATCCCCGCAAGGAAATTCTCTCCTATATCTTTAAATGCAAAACCAATTATAAAGGTAGAGATTCCTACTGCGCCAAGTGCTGAACCAGCAACTGCTGAAAGCCCAATGATATATAAAAAGATGAGTATGACTAGGGTGATATTGAAAATCCTAAAGATATTGTCGAAAAAATTCACAAGTAAATCGTCCTCCGCTTTCGAGCGAGCAAATCTCATGATCTTCTTTCTGAAAAACTTTACAATTATTGCGAATAGCACACTCACTGCAATCGCAATCAACAACTTCGGTAAAATCACAATCAGCTTATCATAGTAAGTCAGAAATTGTGATTGTAAATCTTTAATAATGTCCATTTCTTAATATTTGGGTTTATTTCGGTGTAAGATAATTCTTCTTCATTTCAAGCATTCTTTCGAGCTCAACTTCGATTACAGTTTTATGACTTATAAATGTAGAAAGTATATCGGTAGGGAGTTCAACACTAGCTAGTGCATTTTCGTAATCTTTTAATAATTTGCTAGCTCCACGTTCTATTTCATCTACCAATCCAGGTATGTCACTATCTACAAAATTCAGTTTGAAATTGATAAAAAGCCTGTGCATTTCACCTAATATACTTGTTTTGACAGTAGGATCTCCGGATAACGATTGTGAATATTCTTCTAATTCTGAATGCATTTCATGGCGATCCTCTGCAAACTTCCGGCACCACTTTTCTAATTTAACATCTCTTGTTCCATTGGCAATGGTAGTAAATCCTTCCTCAGCATCTTTTAGTCTAATAATAAGATCTTGTAAGACGCTTCTTATTTCTATGGTATCCATAAGTATTGATTTTATAATGAATAAAAATATTTACAAAATCAATAGTGAATAAAACTATCATTTGTTCGAAAGATGATTAAAAATGATTATTCATCATCATCCAACACCTGTTGCTGAGGGTATACGTTCTTTATAAGGCGCCAGTTTTCTGCGATTAAAGACTGGAGGAGTGTCATCAGATCATCAAGAATAAGGTAGAAATCTCGGTTTTCGTCATCAGTCAATTTATCCTTCTGCATGGCATAAAATACTTTATAGCCTTCATAAACCTTCGTCATCTCATTAGTTTGCTTTAGAAACTCTTGAAAGGAATCTTCTGCATATTTAACTAATACATCTTTTGATTTTGCACTATCATCGTCCTGATTTGACAAAATATCTTCTAGCATAGATTTTTCATCAACATTAAAATATTCACAAACTCGTAAAAAATTGTGAGCACTCGGTTCGACCATACCATTCTCATATGATGCGATGCTATTTCTTGTAATTCCAATTATTTCAGCGAAGGCACTTTGAGTTAAACCCTCAAGTCTTCTAAGAAATCGCAAATTTTTTCCAAAGTGTGTGGGTTTGGGAATATTCTTCTTTTTTCCGATCATATCATATTACAAAATTTGGATATAAGTGAATTTTATCATTATTTTGTGCCAGAAATCAAAAATGATGAGCATAAAAAGAACAACTTTAGTATTGCCGGCTATTTATATTCTTATAACGAACATAATGAATATTTTTAAGTTCGGTAAATAAGTAATCATAAAAAAGCTATATGTATGGCACTTGAGAAGTCTACCCTATCTAATAATATAAAGTTTTTAAGAAAAGTTAAAGGCTTAAGTCAGGAGGCGCTAGCCGAACGTCTTAATATAAAAAGGTCTAATATTGCAGCTTACGAAAGTAAGAACGTAGAACCAAGATTAAGAATCATTCTAGAAATGGCCAGGATTTTTGACATTGATGTCAGTACATTAATAGAAACTGAGCTATCTCAGGATACTGAATACAAAAGCTTTCATCAAAAATCAGCCACGGCACCTACTGTCGATCTGAAACTAGACATCACTGAGAATATACAAATAGAAACCTTTGTTGAGAAATCAGAGAAAATCAGAAAGGTCTTAGAAGGATTTAAAGCATTCTATAACTTTAGAAAAAATGGAATGGTTGTAGATTCTCCTGAAAAAGAAAAAATAATTTTTGATATTGATAATTTTATTCAATTAATGGAACACCTCCTTTCTTATAATGAGAATGTTATTACCACTTTTCTTGAAATAGCTAAGTCTGAGTCTGCCTAATCCCTCCATCTTCTCGGTTTTACACTAAAAAAACCATCACATTCTCCATTTTTTCACAAATGCGCTGATTAAGCACATTTTTTTTGCACTTTTCTAATTCATACAAATAGCTGATTTTCAGCCTGTTAAAATATTCTTGTTGGTTTAATGCACATTTTTGTTAATTATTTTGAGTTTTTAATGAACAATTAAGCACCTAATGTTATTATACTTATATATTAACTAATCAATAAATTAATAAAAATGACAGAATCACAATTTATCGAGAACTATAATGAATATAATAATGCTCTTACAAACTTTGCAAGAAAATTAACTAATAATCATGTAGACGCGGAAGATCTAGTACAAGAAACTGCCATTAAAGCATTCAGAGCAATGCATACATTTAGAGATGGAACGAGTTTTAAAAGCTGGGCATTCACAATTTTGAAGAATACCTTTATTAGCAAATATAATAGAAAGAAGAAAAGAAGAGTAGTTAATAACCCAATCGAAGATTTCACATTCGCACTTGAAAACACCTATTCTGTAAGGAATGACGCTATTTCACAGTTAAGAATTAAGGAAATCAAAGAATCTATAGAAGAACTTAGTTACAAGAGTAGATTGCCTTTCCTTATGTATGTGGAAGGATACAGATACAACGAAATTGCTGATATATTAAACATTCCAATAGGAACTGTGAAAAGTAGAATCAATTTTGCAAGAACCAAATTGAAAAACCTATCAACTATTCAAGAAAAATTAGCAGCTTAATCAATTTCATTTCGAACATATAAGATTCAGATTAAGTAAGAACAACGAACAACATTAATAAACAATTAAATCAAATATTATGAGCGACAACAATAATTCAGGAAATAACACTAATAAATTTTTATTCGTAGCAGGTATCATCACAGGTGCCGCAGCAGCGATCTATCTTAATACTCCCCACGGGAAAAAAGTGAGAAATGCAATCGTTGAAAAAGCTGACGAATATAAAAACACAGTGAGTGAAAAAGCATCTGAAATTGCTACTTCATCTAAAAACTATGCAGAATCAGCTATGAAAACTGCCTCTGAAAAAATAGACTCTGTTAAGGAATCTGCAAAAACAGCACTTGATTCCGCATCAAGTACCATTACTAATGTAAAAGACAGATTTATTAACAAAACTGAAGAAGCAGCAGATGCCGCAGAAGACTTTGCAACAGATAAAGCATCAAACTTGAAAAGTGGTGTTGCCAAAGCTAAGAAAAAATTAAACAATGGTGTAAAAGCCTAAGTATCAACAATAACAACCTGTAATACCAGTCTGGTATTACAGGATCTTTTACCAGAAACTCTCAATTCAATGAACGACCAATTAATGACCGACATAGGGGAGAACTATGAATATATTCGAACGATCATCAATAATAAAATTGAAATATTCAAAATAGATCTCGCTCAGAATGTAGCAAAGTCTCTAGGACTTATCATTCTTGCATTAATGCTATCCGGCATGTTCTTCATTCTACTGGCCATATTGATAACTGCCTTAATCATATTACTTGCTGAAGCAACAGGATCAGTACTAATTGGCTTAATGATTTCTGGAATAGGGTTACTAATCATTTGCACAGTAATTTATTTATTGAGAAAACCTTTACTGTATAGACCTGTAGCTAAACTTTTTTACAGCAAAATCGCAGATAAAATATAGATATGGATGTTACACTTATTGAACGGAAAGAAAAACTACAGCAAGAAATAGACAGAGCTTCCTTATTGTTAGAAGAAAATGTTAACAATGCTAGTCTGAAAGATTATATATCAATAGGCACAAGTTCCATACCTGGAGCATTACATGGAATTATAGATGATCCGAAAAGAGCTATTTCTAGTGCAGATATGATCGCTAGGACAATTTTACCCCAGAAAAATTTAATCAGACAAATTTTCAAATACCTGTCTGTTATTAAACAAGGATACAAAATAATTACTAACAAATAAACACATAAATATGAGCGCTTTACAAGATAAGCTAAAAGGAAATTGGAATATCATTAAAGGATCTCTAAAACAAAAATACGGGGATTTATCAGATGATGATTTAACTTATGCCGAAGGTCAAGAAGATGAGCTACTCGGTAGAATTCAGAAAAAAACAGGAGAAGCTAAAGAGGATATCAAATCATTTATCAATAACTTATAATAGCCTCCCTTTTGATGATCAATTTTTTAACAGAAATTGATCATCACTTTTTCAAAATTAAAATTACAATCAAAATGAACTACTTAGGATTTAAGCCTGAAAATATAGAAAAAACAGTAGATGAATTAAATCAGTTACTATGTAACTATCAGATCTACTACCAAAATTTAAGAAATTATCACTGGAACATTGGTGGTGAGCACTTCTTTGATCTACATATTAAGTTTGAGGAACTGTACAATGAAGCGAAAGTAAGCATCGATGAAATTGCTGAAAGAGTATTAACATTGAGACAAAAACCAACATCCACTCTTGCTGAGTACTTAAAGAATGCTGACATTAATGAAAGATCTACGGATGATCCGAAAAAGATGGTCGCTAATATTCTTGATGATCACAAGAAAATCATTACAAACTTAAGATCTGTAATCGAAACAGCTGGAGATGCTTCAGATGAAGGAACAATAGATATGACAGCAGGATTTCTAGCATCTGTTGAGAAAAACAGTTGGATGCTTGATGCCTGGTTAAATAGATAGATCATCCATTTGTCAAATAAATACACTATTTTTCTATCCAAAGTATTAGATAATGCTTTGAGAAAACTAAGCATTATCCATTCACAATTCAGTCTACTCATATGAAAAATACGACCATCCAGAATCTAGCCTATATCACTATTATAATTATAGGTTTTGGATGGCTACTGTATGTCGGATCTGGAATTGTACTTCCTATACTCTTTTCTTGTTTGTTTGCCATCTTTTTAATTCCAATCACGAAATGGTTTACTAAGAAGATCAAACTAAGGTGGTTAGCTATATTGCTAGGTTTCTTATGTGTGATATTACCAGTAGTGCTTCTTTTCACAATATTTTCGCTACAACTGGTAGAAATGTTAGATAATATTCCATCTATTGCCGAAAAAGTTACTGAAGGAGTGGATAAAGTAATAGAAAAGATTCAAAATTTGAATCCATTTAATCAATTTGACGCCCAAGAAATGATATCTAACAACATAGATAACATGTCAGATGGCCAGCTTAATACTATAGGTAGCGGAATTGTTTCCTCCTCAGAAATATTACTTTCTACAGCACTGACCTTCCTTTATACCTTCTTAATACTTTTCTATAAAAAGAGCATAAAAAACTTTATCATTTACCAATTTTCAAGATATAACAGAGACGATATCAAGGACACACTTCTCGCCATTAAAGAGACAGTTCAAGGATACGTAACAGGTTTAGGAATCGTAGTTCTAATCCTATCCACACTTAATACATTGGGTCTTTGGTTAATCGGAATTGAATATCCTCTATTCTGGGGAGCTTTAGCAGGTGTACTAGCAATTGTGCCATATGTGGGAACCTTCCTAGGTGGATTACTGCCCTTTCTTTATTCGCTAAGTACTTCTGATTCCACGTGGCAACCGATCGCTGTGATTGTTTACTATGCTGTCATACAGCAAGTAGAAGGCAATTTTATAACGCCAAAGGTAGTTGGTAACAAAGTTAATATTAATCCTTTAGTGGCTATATTATCCTTAATATTCTTTGGTTCTTTCTGGGGAATAGGAGGTGTCATTCTAGCGCTTCCACTGATTTCAGTTATTAGGATCATTCTAGAACAATTCGAAGAAACGAAAGCCATATCTATGATTATGAGCGCCGACATTAAGGATATAGCGAATAAATTTACAGAACTACCCATTAAGAAGAGAGCAACATAACTGGAATGCTTAGTATTCTAGATGGTCAATATTGTTGTAAGTCTGAAAATCAAATTTACCATTGTAAAAGTTAGCCTTAAATAAACCTGTATTCGCATGCTGGTAATTCTCCATAGCGCTCATTGGCTCATTTTTCATCACACATAACAATCCTCGAATCGCTCTTCCATGGCTACAAATAAGAATTTTACTTTGGGACAATTCTTTTAATTCTTCAACAAAATTGGATAACCTTAATTCCAATGCTCTAGCACTTTCACCACCTGGCAACGCACTTTCATATTGACCACTACCCCACTCTTCCACAACTTTTTTATAGTTCCTTAGACTTTCATCTGTATGAACTTTCCCTTCAAAATCACCCCAAGAAATTTCATTTATCAACGCTGTTTCATGTGTTTCTCTTCCCATTTCGATAAATGGGCTGACCGTTTCCTTAGATCTTTTCAGCGTCGAATGAATGACAAGATCAAATTCCACATCTCTATAAGTGCTAAAAAATCTTTCAGCTTGTTCTTTCCCTACGCTATCCAATGATGAATCTACACCACTGCCCTGCCAGATTCCAAGCCTATTGAATTCTGTTCTCCCATGTCTAATTAAGTAAATCTCTTTGCTCATAAGCTGCAAATATAGGAAGCATATGTAGAATTCAGCTTAAGCCTCTTTATTTATTGACCTTTTTACTCAAATGCTTACCACGTCAAAACAATAACAATTCCTGCAATGATGGATATTCCAAACAAGATCGAAACATAAATACCTAACTTCTTAGATCCCAATACAGCGGCTAAAATCCCCTTGAACAAAAGATTCGATAGTGAGGCGATCAAAATTAACTTCCATGCAAATGAGGCTTCTATTTCTCCGCGATTAAGCGTATTAGAGAGTGACAATGTTATCGCATCCACATCTGTTAATCCACTAATAATGGTAATGATATATAAACCCTCTTGACCTAAATAATCCTTAGCAGCAGCTACGCCAAGCAGAATAATTCCGTATAATGCACCAAATATTAATGCGCTTTTGAATTGAGCAGGATTATCAGGCTCAGGCAATTCCTCTACAGATTCTTTAGAATTATAATAGTATAAGCCTCCTGCGAGTAAAACCATCACTAATATTTCAATGATTATCGGAGGAGCAATAACGGCAAAATTATGAGGAGTCACAGCTAATACTTCCAGTAATACCCTAATCATAGAAACGGCTGAGGCAACTAGTATAATAAATGCAGCCAAACTGCTGACAGAATTCTTTCCATTAGTCTGCCGTGCAAAGGTAACCGTTGTTGCAGTACTTGAAATCAAACCTCCCAAAATACCATTGGATATCGTCCCAGCCTTCTTTCCTAACCATTTATATATAAAATATCCAACTAACGAAATGCCAACGATCAACACAACCATCATCCATATATCTCGAGGATTTAGAACTTCGTACGGACCATAGTTTTGATTCGGAAGAATGGGTAATACCAATAATGAAATAGCGGTAAACTGCATAATGGCAGTGATATCCTTTTCAGATAATCCATCTACGAAACTGCTGAGACTTCCTTTCAAATGCAAAAGCAAAATTGTAATTGCTCCGATCACCACACCGATAACCATATCACCGATAACTAAATAAGCTCCGATGCCATACATAAGCAGCATCGCAACTTCCGTTGTCTGACCTAATTCCGCATCCTCATTTTTATAGATCATGACATTTACGCCAACCACGAGGATGGCGATTGCCACTAGGCCCGCTCCTATCAACCAAACACTATCAAAATGTACTCCGATTAGAGCTGTAACACTTCCCAAAAGAGTGATTAACGAAAAGGTCCTAATACCTGCTAATTTCTCATTATGATATTCTCTTTGCAGCCCAGTTAATAAGCCTAAACCAAGAGACACACCTAATATTTTCAGCAATTCATAGTCCATCCTATATTATATCTTCTTACCAATACCTAATATTAAAAATAATTTGTGTTATTCCATATCATTTACATCAGGAATGAAATAATATCGAATTAATATCGCTTTATAAAGCAATTCCAATTACTATTCGAAACCAATGGATATATTAGCGCTATGATTTCAGTTCTCGTACCAATATTTAACTTCGAAGTGCTTAAGCTTATCCAAGAGCTGAATAGTCAATGTCAATCTGCAAATATTCCATACGAAATTGTTTGTTATGATGATTGTTCTAACGAATTCTACCGCAAAGCAAATCGTTCGCTAGATGCGGAATTCGGGGTATCGTATGTGGAACTCAGTGAAAATATGGGCAGAGCAAAAATCAGAAATTGGCTAGCTAAAAACGCTAGATACGATAACTTAATCTTTCTAGATTGTGATAGCGAAATCAAGAATCCCAATTTCATATCTAATTATATAGAACACATCAATACTGCTAGTATCATTTATGGAGGTCGGAATTACGACCCTAATAAACCGGAAGATGAAAAGAAAATTTTGCATTGGACTTATGGTCGCAAAAGAGAGTCTTTAAAATTGAAGAGCAGAATAAAAATTCCATATCGATCCTTTCAGACGAATAACTTCATGGTTGATCGAGCGCTAATTCTTTCTCACCCGTTCGATGAAAGTATAAAAGACTATGGTTACGAGGATTCTTTATTTGCAACAACCTTAAAGAATGAGGGAATTCCCATAAAACATATAGAGAATCCACTCATTCATAAGGGTGTGGAAGAAAACGAGGACTTTCTCAACAAGTCAAAACTTGCTGCTGAAAATCTTGCCATTTTATATCGAGATGATTCATTAACCGATACAAAAATGGTCGCCTTCCACGAAAAACTAAAAAAAATTGGTTTTAACAGCCTTCTGCACAACTTGATTAGAAGGAAAAAGGGTTGGATTTTGAAAAATCTTTATTCGTCGAAACCCAATCTTATACTTTTTGATCTTTATAGATACGATGTATTTATTTCTAAGCTTAATGCTTTAGATACATCATCTTCTTAGAAGCCACGCCGTAAGATGTATTTACTTCATAAAAATACATTCCACCGGCTTGAGGCAATTCTTGATCTTTTATCATTACTTGTGTCTTTCCTTTCTCTAGATTAACATTTCTCTTCAAGATCTCTTTTCCTGAAACATCTAAGATTCTTAGTACTCCAGTTTCTGCTTTCGGCATATAAATCTCGAAGGTTGTAAAATCTACCCATGGATTAGGAATATTCTGACCTAAGACCATTTGTTCTTGATCAGAAACATATCGGAACTCAATCGATTCTGACATACCATTTTCATAAGCAATTTCAGAGGCTACGCCATCTAATTTTGATGAGAAGAAAGCTTTTTCGGCATCTTGCGCATCCAGTTTTACTGAGAATAACAAGTCTCCTTTTTCAACATGCTCATTCGAAGGACTCATCAAGATAACTCTCAATATGCCTGCCTCATTTAAATGATGATTAATCACCATATCGTCCATGTGATTTCCGATTTCACTCAATTGAACATCTGGCGAATTCAGATCTATGGTCGCAAGTATACTTGCAAAATCCATTTCCTCAGCGGCAAATATTTCTAATCGATCGTTCTTAATCTGATAATTTACTGCCTTAGGGCTTCTCACCTGACTAATCAATCCGTTCATTTCTACCGATTCATTCACATCACCTAATTTCACTCCTATAAAGTCTACAGAGAGATCACCAGCTAATTGATATATTTCAGCAGTTTCCGGAATAGGACTTGCCCATGGATCTTTAGGATCTAAGAATACATGCGTACTCGGAATAAATGTCCAAGTTTTATCATGTGAAAAGTCTTCTTGTAATCCCAGTAACACCTTTCTAACACTGATTAAGTCAGCTGCCGAAATATGTCCTGATAAATTCACATCTGCTGCGATTCTTTTATAAGGAGATTCGAATAAAGACATCCCTAATATATGACGTTGAATAAGCACTAAGTCTGCCGACGAAACTCCATTTCTTGGTTGATCGATTTTACTTGGCACCAAGTCATATGCTCCACCTGATTGCATTTCAGGAAATGCGAAAAATCCATTTTCATCTGTTTCCGTGACCAAGTTAGAACCTTTTAATTCCACATTTACTTGGCTTACAAAATCCACATCATTTCCGAAGATAATTCCTCCTACTTTTCCCATTCCACATAACATCACGGAACTTGTATCTTGGATATTTACGAAAACATTGCAGAAATCAAATCGTCCCTCATCATCCGTTGCGTATAACATCAATGGTTGATCACCTAAATCTGAACATTCGAAAACCCGTACGGTATCTGTTATATCTTCAGAAAAACTAACAAAAACTTCTTTCCCACATGGATGAGAACTTCCTCCGTTAATCATATCCGCTGTTAATCTCACGCCATCTAAGTCTGCAATCTCATCACCTGAAGTATCGATTGGGTTGATGAAAAATTCTTGACCTAGTAGACAAATTGGTTGCGGATTAAGACAACTTTCTATAGTAATAGTAGAAGTACAATCATCCACATTTCCACATCCATCACTTAATGTCCATGTTATCGTATTAACTCCTACAGGTAGGCCTCCACTAAATTGATTACCTACACCTAGGGAATCTGGAGTTTCATCTGCGTAATTTACTGTGAAGGTCCACTTCAGACTATCTTCAGTTGTGCAGTTATCTGAACCAATTGCAGTTAAATTTACTGGATGCGGTCCACATTGTGATACATAGGAACAAATCGTAGAATCTAGGCAAGCGGAAAGAATTTCAGGACTAATATTATCAAGCACTTCTATTCGCTGAACATCTGTAAATGTAGCAAAAGTTAATCCGTCTGGCTTGTTACACCAATCTGAAACAAACCACGTTCGTTCTATGAGCATACATCCATCAGAAGTGTATGCAACGGTATCATCTTCATTCGTGTAGCTGACCATGCTGCTGAAACTGTCATCATATATAGGATGAGATTCAAGAGCAAGCGCCGCTAAATCCACCGGACATTGATTTTCAATGATAGTGTCATTAGGAAATGTTATTTCATCTAAGGTAAACTCACTTTGAGCAGTTATCGTAATCGTTTGTGTAATTGTATCGGCCACACCAGACTCATCTGATACGACAAATGTTCTCGTGATACTTCCAGTTTGGCACATATTAATATCGAATACCTTATATTCAGTTATCGTATTAACGCTACAATTATCCATCACTAAAGCATTCACGCTAGGACCACTAAATTCAACATAATCTGCATCAATATTAATGTCTTCAGGAAATGCAACATTCTGTTCTACAAATCCAAATACGTCAAGATTACTGGTATCATATGGAAAATCATTACTAACCGTAATATCTGGTAATGTAGAAACAAATGAAGGCCTCGTTTTATCAATTACTTGAATAGATGTCATACACTGGTTAGAATTTCCAGCATCATCCGTTACTCTAAGAGCAATCATAAGTTCGGTACCTATATCTTCACAACACAATATGACCTGGGATCCAAATTCCGTATTTCCTTCTATTCCACAATTGTCCGTCATTCTTGCAATCTCTAACAATGCATCGGTACATCCATCGATACTTCCGTTATCAAAAGTCAATGCTGTTAATACAGCCATTCCTTGCCCATCTAGGCTAAAACTTAATCCAGACTGACATATCGCGACAGGTTCTACATTATCTTCTACCGTTACGGTGTAAGATGCAATAGCTAAATTCCCACACCTATCAGTTACTCTATATGTAATGATATTTTCACCTAAATCTAATTCTACAGTTGCAGAAGTTGTATCAAACTCTATTCCACCAGGATAGATAATATCGATCTGTAGATCAGATTGACAATTATCAGAAATCTGAGGAGCAGGTATAGTATATTCTGTTTCACAGCTAGTCATTGCACTAGAAATAGTTACATCTTCTGAAGCAACTATCGCTGGTGGTGTAGTATCTATTACTGCTATCGACTGCTTGAATGTTTTCATGCCATCATCCGCACAGTACCAATTTACAACCGTCCAAGTTCTTAGTAACGTTCTTCCACACGTTGTACCTGGAAAGACCATATCTTCATATGTCAATGATACATTACAGAATAAATCAGCTTGCGGATATAAATCAATCCCATTAAGTGAAGGGGCACCAGTTACAGATGGATCAGGATTCCCATAGGCATCGACTGCATAACCAGAGCCACAATCCACAGAAACAATAAGCTCTGGACCTTCTACTTCTTCTATGTCAAACTTTTCAATAGATAATACTTGTTCGCATTCCTGTATAATTTCACCACTCTCATCTTTTACACCATAAGTTCTGGTTATTACTTTGTCAATGTTTGGAGATTCACAAGCAACATCAGCTAAGACTTGATTAAGTAAAACTGGAGTAAACACACTGCAATTATCAGAAATAGTTGGAAGTGGGAACTCTATAAAATCGCTACAACTAATCGTCATGTCACTACAACTAATCATAGGTGGCATCTTATCTTCAACTGTAAATCTAGCTTGACAATAATTATCATAACACTCGTAAGTGGCACGAGCCGTTAGAATCTGTCCTAAATATTCAGCGGTAATGGTATCAGAAGGTAGTTCATAACCTTGCTCGTCAAATAAAGTCACTTGATAAGAATCAATGTCACATAGAGGATCATTCACTAACATCAAGGGTGTTACTTTTGCAGCACAATTCTGATTCAATGAAATATTCTGATCTCCCTTACATGCAAGGCTGCCTGGATCTGAAGAGTTCAACCTAATCTGCAGATTACAACTATTTTTATTCCCAGAAAAGTCTTCCACTTCGAAGGACAATACTGTAAGTCCTTCTGGAAAAACATCACCAGATATAAGATTAAAAGTATCTGTTCTTATCACTTCAAGATTTCCCTCTCCAGCACATACTTCTGAAACAAGAGGTTCTGAAAATTCAACAACAGCTTCACATACACATGGATCTAGTTCTATGGTAATATTTTCGCCGCAATCTATTAATGGTCGATCCACATCTACGACAGACACTTCAAAATCACAGGTAATCGATTGTCCACATGAATTTTCAGCAAATAATAAATTTGGAATAGGCGAGTCAATCGTATTATTACAAAAGAACTCCGTTATATCAGCTCCCGATATCGTAATATCATCATTACAAGTACCTGTAAAACTAAATGCAACATCTAGTGGATCCAGAATGGCTTCGCCGAATTCATCTAAAACAACGACGACATCTTCACAAGTGAATTGATCTCCATCTTCTGGTGCTTCGATTTCGTAAGTCACCGTACAAGAGATGCTATTCGAAGTAGACTCATCGCTGAATTCGAAAGTTCTAGTGACCTCTATCGGATCACCTAGACACCCAGTTCCAGGCAATACTACTTCAGTGTATGTTATACTTAATGCACCAGTGACTCCATCAATGGAAGCACCTTCATAAGTTAAGAAACCGAGTGAATCTCCAGCTTGTATTGGCAAGTCACCAAAGCAGGATAATGCTTGTGGTTCTGCATCTGGACAGGTAATGGATAATTGCGCTGTAACGTCTACCGTGCAGAACACAGCGAGCATAGCAATGCTAATTTGAAGGCATAATGCTTTCATATTAAAATCTGTTTTTGGAATGAAAATAAATCAGTTTTAAATATCTATTTTCTCAGGATAGTTGTAATCTATTGGGATATAGAACTGTAAATATAACAAATATATTTAATATGAAAAATTAATTTTAGGGTATTCAGTCTTTCGCGCGATATGTTTACATTTGAGCATGAAAAAAATTATTGACTATATATTAAGTGGTATATACGTGGTCTATTTTGGAATCATTCTCTTAATTTTCGATGTGATACAGAGAATTGTTTTCAATATTTTTGGTCAAAAAGCACATCAAAAAGTGGTTAATGCCTTAAATTTTTTCATCGTTTTCGGATGGTATTTAACTGGATCTTCTATTCATTTTAAAAAATCTGTTCCACTCCCTAAAGATCGATCTATCATTTTTATTTCGAATCATCAATCCATGTTTGATATTCCAGGAATCATCTGGTTTTTAAGAAAATATACTCCGTTATTTGTTTCAAAAATTGAACTATCTAAAGGAATTCCTAGTATTTCCTATAATCTACGGGTTGGTAAAGCTGCTTTAATTGATCGAAAAGATAGAAAGCAAGCAATGTTAGCGATAGCCAAAATGGGATCTTATATCCATGAAAATCAGTATTCTGCGACGATCTTTCCGGAAGGAACACGATCTAGAACTGGAAAACTGAAAGACTTTTCTGTAGGTGGTGTTGCTATATTGCTGAAAAAGATTCCAAATGCAGTAATTGTTCCCATTGCCATTAATAATCTAGCCAAGTTTAATCCTAAAGGTGTATTTCCATTAACTTCATTCTCCAAACTGGAATGGACTACCCTTGAGCCTATAGAGACGGAAGACAAGAAACCTGAAGAACTTGTCCAACTTGCAAAAGAACAAATCGAAAAGGCGCTAGACTCCAAATAAAAGGGCAACTTTCCTTAGAAAGCTGCCCCAGGCTTAAAACAACTATTAATGAAATATGCTTTATAATTTGATAAAGGTTTCCTAATCATTCTACCTAAAAAAAATCATTCTTAGTACAACGCCAAACAAATTTATTGTACTTTTAAACGATTCACTTAATAGTTACAATGCTATTAAACCCTTACTACTATAAAATATTTCACGGACAATAGAGATACGTTTATAGTAGAAGGAAAAGTTTTAAATCCTTTAAACTTTTATTTATTGGCGTAAAAAACGAACAAAATGAATAGATTGTACATTTAATTGAGATATGAGCTTAGCGATACAAATAGTAGATTTAATTAAGGCTAAGGATGAAAAGGGATTAGAGTTATTATATGATAATTACTCTAAAGCGCTATATGGGATAGCGTTCAGAGTCCTGAATAATCATTCTTACGCTGAGGAAGCACTACAAAATAGTTTTTTGAAAGTGTGGAAAAATATTCAACAATACGATGAGAATAAGGCGACCCTATATACATGGATGTCCCAGATTGTTCGGTATTCATCATTAGATATCAGGAGATTAAAATCTTTTGAGCGTCAAGAAAAAACCGAAAGTTTAGAACCTCACGTAAATCATGGGAAGGCAACAAGTACATCAACTGATGCTTTAGATGCGAAAAAAATCCTTAACGGCTTAGAGGAAAAATATAGTATCATTTTAGAATACTTGTATTTAAAAGGTTATACCCAACAGGAACTGTCTGATGAATTAGACATTCCTTTAGGTACAATTAAAACAAGACTTAGAAAAGCTATTACAATTATTAGGACAAATTTAAAAGATGAGAAGAAGCTCTTTATGGGCATGTTCTTGTTATTAGTTTTAGTAGTATTAGTAAAAATATTTATATTTTGAATATAGAAGAAATTAGAAATTCTGGGCTTTTAGAATCCTATATCATTGGGACGCTTACAGAAAATGAAAGAGCGGAGGTAGAGAAGTATGTTGAACAGTATCCTGAATTAAAATCAGAATTAAGTCAAATAGAACGTGCATTAAGAACTTATGGAGAAATCAAAGGTGTCCAACCTAGAAAAGAACTAAAAGGTGAGATCATTAAATCTATCACTGGCAAGTCTGTTGATCCTGATGTCGATCCACCTAAGAAAGGTTTCGGACCATTCTTCTTCCCATCTATTATATTAGCATGCCTCCTTGGAGCAAGTTTATTATGGGGAAGTAATCACGCTAATGAAGCTGAAGAGCTAGCAGCCGAAAACAATGATCTTAGAAGCGAGAATACATCTTACCAATTAAGCTGTGATTCCATCGCTGATGCGAATGCAGAATTAGAAGCTATATTAGCAATCATTAATAATGCTGGAAACAGAATAGTGCCAATGACTGCCACAGGTAATTATGCATCTACAACATTATATCTTCACACGAATGAAGCATTAAGAAAGAATTATCTACAAGCGCTAGTGCTTCCTGATATATCCAGAGAACAAGCATTCCAATTATGGTCACTCAAGCCAAACCAAGATCCAATTCCACTTTCTGTATTTTCAGACAGCGAAAATCAAATTTTCGAAGTTGATTTTGAGGATGGGACGGCAACTTATGCGATTACAATTGAACCCGCTGGAGGAAGTCAAGTTCCTAATCTAGAATTACTAATTGGAACCATGGGCGTCTAAAACTAATGAATGACCATGAAATCACACGATATCTATCTAGGATTACATGGTCATTCACAACTTTTTCACTTTCAAAGCTTTTTCAGATTCACATCACAAGCTTTATATTTCTAAATCACCTAGTTGCTTTGGAAACTATCAGAATGCTATCACTACCAATTTAGTATTGCCAATACTATAGCACATTGATTTTCCACACTTTCAATTTCAGATTTTTTAAAATTCTTGGGGTTAAAATTATAGTTAAATTTTCATTAATAAGTGATCTTACCATTTGGTCATATTTAACAATAAATAGCGACCTAATGTAGTTCATAATGCCAGCACAGGCGCATCTTCCAACTCATCACATTTCCTTAACAATTGTTAATTATACCATAAAGCATAGCCAACACTGTAACTTTCGTAATATAATTTGGTCATTAGAGTAGAATACAAGAGGAATAACCGCTAGTTATTACTCAACTTAAATTAATTATTATGAAAAAGATTTTATTTATATGCTTATTGTCGGGAATATTTTTGACAGCAAGTAACGCACAATACGGAGAAGAAAGAACCGGTTACGAGGGTGATTATTTCAGCTTAGAAGGAGCCATTGAATTATTCAAAGAATCTCGATCAATTAGCAACTTTGAAAGAAAACTAAACGATGAGGATTCATGGGTGAATAACCTGGATCTGAATTATGATGGAGATATTGATTACATCCGGGTCGAACATCGGAGTCAGGGTGATTTCCATGTCATCGTTCTGCAAGCCATTCTAGGAAGAAGAGATGTACAGGATGTCGCTGTAATCGAGATAGAAAGAACAGGGAGAAGAACTGCAATACTTCAGATCATAGGTGATGAAGACCTTTATGGAGAAGAAGTTATCGCAGAACCTTATAATAGCGCTGGATATTCTTCGTCTGGAGACTACAATTTCGAAAGAGGTTATGTAAATGTATATCATTGGAGAGCTGTTCAGAATTTATTTGACCGTTCATATGTCACTTATGTATCCCCTTATAGATGGAATTACTATCCTACCTATTGGAATCCATGGCACCAACATGGATGGAGTGTTTACCATCCTAGAAGAGTAAGGTATTACAACCATTGTCATATTGTGTATGTCCACAGGGTTATTCGTGTTCACAACTTCTATAGACCATTTAGATCACACAGTCACCATGTGACACAACGTACGATCAAGCATAGAAGAAAATATGGGACATCTGTTGTTCATCGGTCACATGGTAAGAAAAACCAAACCTACAGAACATCACAAAGAAGTCAGAAACACAATAACGTCGGGACTAGGAATTCTACAAGGAACAGTCAGGTAACTTATCAAGATAGAAATAAGACTACTTCACCAAGGACGAACAGGAGTGAACGGTCTACCGTACAAAGGGATAAAAGCCGAACAAGTAAAGTTTCAAAACCTTATTCAAGTACGAAGAGGACTACAACCTCTCCTCCAACAAGAACAAGGCAAGTGCAGAAAAGCCAGTCGACGAGATCTAATCAGAATAAGGTAGTGAAGACTCAAAACCGCAGTCAAAGTCGAACTTCCCAGTCTCAACTAAAGACTAGAACTCAGACGAGAACAGCGCCGCGCAATAAGCAGCAAAGCGTTTCACAAAGTAGAAAACAAAGTGCAAGCACGAGAGCGCCTTCAAGAAAAAGCGCTACCACTAACAAAAGTAGATCTGTTCAAAAAAATACTCCGAAACGATCGACTTCTACCAGTAAAAATGGTAGAAAAGGTCGAGGATAAACATAGCGGTTATTTAAAAATGATAGTGCCCCTTTCAGAACTGAGTTTTGAAGGGGCATTGTTCTTGCTAAATTTCAGACTACTTCAAATGACGAGCTTAGAAATTGGAACTAAAAAAATAGCCCGATCAAAAAAGTCTATTCTTTTTCGATCGGGCTTAATATTTTTAAATGTTAATTCTCTGTCCTTATAACAAATGGTTGATTACAATCTTCCTGCTATTACCTCATCTACAACTTCTGGATTCAATAATGTACTTACATCTCCCATATTCGATAATTCATTGGATGCAATCTTTCTTAGAATTCGACGCATAATTTTACCTGATCTTGTTTTAGGAAGTCCAGGTACAACTTGAATTTTATCAGGCTTAGCGATCGGACCAATTTCTCTCGTTACAACAGCTCTTATCTCATTGATAATATCATCGCTAGGAACACCATTAATAATGACATAGGCATATATTCCTTGCCCTTTAATATCGTGTGGATAACCTACTACAGCAGATTCGATCACATTTTCATGCTCATTAATTGCATTTTCTACCTCTGCAGTTCCCATTCGGTGTCCAGAAACATTAAGTACATCATCGACTCTTCCGATAACTCTAATTCTGCCATCCTCATCTCTTCTTGCTCCGTCACCTGTAAAATAATAACCTGGGAAGGCACTGAAGTAGGTCAATTTGCATCTTGCATGATCACCATATGTAGTCCTAAGAATAGAAGGCCATGGGAAGTTCACACACAATAATCCTTCTACATTATTTCCTTCCAGAATATTTCCATCGCTGTCTAGCAATATCGGTTGAATCCCTGGCAGAGGGTAAGAAGCAAAAGTTGGTTTTGCATCAGTGATTCCAGGTAACGGAGTAATCATAATTCCTCCTGTTTCCGTCTGCCACCATGTATCAATAATCGGTGAATTTTTCTTACCTATATGTTCATCATACCAATGCCATGCTTCTTCGTTAATTGGTTCTCCTACAGATCCTAACAATTTAAGAGAGGAAAGATCATAATTATCAGGCCAATTATTTCCACACGCCATTAATGCTCGTATCGCGGTAGGCGCAGTATAAAACTGGTTTACCTTATGCTTTTCACAAATATGCCAAAATCTTCCAGCATCAGGATAAGTTGGAACTCCTTCGAACATTAAACTGGTCGCACCGGCAAGTAAAGGTCCATAAACGATATAGGAGTGTCCAGTTATCCAGCCAATATCTGCCGTACACCAGTAAACATCTCCATCTTTATATTGAAATACATTTCTAAATGAAGAACATGTATAAACCATATATCCACCACAAGTATGAACGACTCCTTTTGGTTTTCCAGTAGATCCTGAAGTGTATAAAATGAATAACATATCTTCCGCGTCCATTTCCTCTGGTTCACACTCTTTCGACTGCTTATCCACGATTTCATGCCACCACACATCTGTATCATCACTCCAGTTCACTTCGTTGTTTCCATTCTTTTGCACCAGAACATGTTCTACGGAATTACAGCTTTTATCCATTGCTTCATCTACCACATCTTTCACTGCAATATGCTTCGCGCCTCTATTGTTGTAATCAGAACAAATTATCATTTTTGCTTGCGCATCGTCTACCCTATCAGCCAATGCTTGGGCTGAAAAACCTGCAAAAACTACGGAGTGAATCGCGCCTATTCTAGCACAAGCTAGTACTCCGATTGCTAATTCTGGAACCATTGGCATATAAAATACCACTCTATCTCCTTTACCGATTCCTAATTCTTTAAGTGCGTTAGCGCATTGACATACCTTACCTAGTAATTCACTATAGCTTATATGTTTCGATGGTTCAGAAGGATCATTGGCCTCCCATAATAATGCGGTTTGATCTCCTCTATCTTTAATGTGACGATCTAAGCAATTAACTGTTATATTCAATTTTGCTCCTTTAAACCACTCTATCTTAGGTTCGTCAAAATTCCATTCTAGCACCTTGTCCCACTTCTTCATCCATGTAAATGATTCCGCTTCACTTTCCCAAAATGCTTCAGGATTTTTAATACTATGCTCGTACGTTTTTTTATAATCTGCTAAGTCTTTAATCTGATGAGTCATATAATTTTATTTTAATGTTCTTGGGCTGCTCCTGCCCCTCTTGGTATTCTAATGCTTTCCACCATTTCTTGAACGGATTCTGGCGGCGGTGGTGTTACCCTGCTCACTATCAGTGATATCACTAAGTTAAGTAACATACCGACTGTTCCTATTCCCTCTGGCGAAATTTGTAAAAAATATTGGTCAGGTGTTCCACCTCCAAATTTAAAGTAAATAATGTAAGTCGCTGTAAACACTAGCCCTATGATCATACCAGTCACAGCACCTTGCATATTCATCCTCTTATCGAATATACCCAATATGATCGCGGGGAAAAAGGAGGATGCTGCTAGTCCGAATGCGAATGCAACAATGGCGGCCACATAATCAGGTGGATTGTATCCTGCGATTCCTGCAACAACTACTGCAACGGCAATAGAAATTCTTGCTGCTCTTAACTCTCCTTTCTCTGATATATTAGGCATCAACCATTTTTTAAGTAAATCATGAGAAATAGAACTGGAAATCACGAGTAACAAACCTGCCGCAGTTGATAATGCGGCGGCTAAACCTCCGGCAACCATTAATGCAATCACCCATGCAGGCAATTTGGCAATTTCAGGACTTGCAAGAACAATGATATCTCGATCAAATGTGACCAATTCATTCCCCTTCCAACCTTTCTCTGTTGCTACTGTATTTACAAAATTTTCGTTTTTATCATTATAATATTGAATCCGACCGTCTTCATTTTTATCTTCAAATTTTAGCAGCCCCGTTTCTTCCCAACTCTTAAACCATCCCGGTACTTCAGCGTATTCTACATTATCTATACTTGTAATCACATTGGTACGCGCGAATACCGCGACTGCTGGAGCTGTAGTGTATAAAATCGCTATAAAAAGTAATGCCCATCCAGCTGATTTCCTTGCATCTCTAACCTTCGGCACTGTGAAGAAACGAACAATAACATGCGGTAATCCTGCCGTTCCTAGCATTAAAGCTGCCGTCACACAGAAGAGATCTATCCTGGGTTTATTGGGACTTGTATATTCATTAAATCCGAGATCTATAGAAAGTTGATTTAACTTGGCTAACATAGCAGTACCATCTGACATCGCTCCACCCATTCCTAATTGTGGAATAGGATTATCTACCATCTGAATACTAACGAAAACAGCTGGTACGGTAAATGCAAATGTCAATACGCAAAATTGAGCAACTTGAGTATAAGTGATTCCTTTCATACCACCCAATACTGCATAGAAGAAAACAATGGCGACACCAATGATTACTCCAGTTCCAAATTCGACACCTAAGAATCTTGAAAACGCAACACCTACACCCTTCATTTGTCCTACGACATAAGTGAAAGAAACAAATAGAGCACAGATCACCGCTACAAGTCTTGCGGTCTGTGTATAATATCGTTCTCCGATAAAATCGGGAACTGTGAATTGTCCAAATTTACGAAGATAAGGTGCTAGCAATAACGCTAGTAGTACATATCCACCTGTCCAACCTAGCAAATACTGAGCTCCATCATATCCCATGAAAGATATTAATCCCGCCATGGATAAAAACGATGCCGCTGACATCCAGTCCGCAGCAGTTGCCATTCCATTCAGAATTGGATGAACTCCTCCTCCTGCAACGTAAAACTCTTTAGTTGACCCTGCTCTTGCCCAGATGGCAATTCCGATATACAATGCAAATGTTAAACCTACGATAAGGTATGACCAAGTTTCAATATTCATATTTCGTCTACATTAAAGCTTTTATCTAATCTATTCATAAGCCACACATACACGAATATTAAAATAACGAAAACGTAGATAGCACCTTGCTGAGCGAACCAAAATCCTAAAGGAAATCCTAGAAAATTAAACTGATTGAGTTGATCTGCAAAAATAATTCCGCAGCCATAAGATACTGCAAACCAAATACTAAGAAGTATGGCTAAATACTTGAGATTCTTCCGCCAATACTTTTTACGTTCAACTATGTCCATTTTTCCATTTTAAACTGAAATGTTAATATAGAATTTAATTTACGACTTTGTAAAAAGAACAGACAAATATTTACTAAAATGTGAAGAAATTAGACTTAACTATGGTTTTATTATAATATTCAATTCTTTTCCTTAGATGGATCGAGAATCCGAAGCGCCTTATCTGAGAGTTGCATAATTCAGCTACGTCAAGTCATGCTCATTTTATTTGTCCCAGTGTAGCTTCATTTTCTCACACAAAACGAGGCTTCATGGTCTCATATAAAGTGAGGCTATGAATATGACGCGATGGAAACATCAAGTCTTTAGACATCCTTCACAACTAAGCTAAGCCATGATCATTGATAGGCTGACGGTAGGTCAGACTATCAGATCATTATATTTTTCTCAGAAAAACTTCATAGAATTACCCAAGGTGTAGTTTCATTTTCTCACATAGTGCGAGGCTTCATGGTCTCACATAAAGTAAGGCTATGTATATGACGCGATGGAAACATCAACTTTAAGGACATCCTTCACAACTAAGCTAAGCCATGATCATTGATAGGCTGACGGTAGGTCAGACTATCAGATCATTATATTTTTCTCAGAAAAACTTCATAGAATTCCCCAAGGTGTAGCTTCATTTTCTCACACAAAACGAGGCTTCATGGTCTCACATAAAGTGAGGCTATGAATATGACGCGATGGAAACATCAACTTTAACGACATCCTTCACAACTAAGCTAAGCCATGATCATTGATAGGCTGACGGTAGGTCAGACTATCAGATCATTATATTTTTATCAGAAAAACTTTATAGAATTCCCCAAGGACAAGCTTCATCTTCTCGCATAGTGCGAGGCTTCATGGTCTCACATAAAGTGAGGCTATGAATATGACGAGATGGAAACATCAACTTTAAGGACATCCTTCACAACTAAGCTAAGCCATGATCATTGATAGGCTGACGGTAGGTCAGACTATCAGATCATTATATTTTTCTCAGAAAAACTTCATAAAATTACCCAAGGACAAGCTTCATCTTCTCGCATAGAGCGAGGCTTCATGGTCTCACATAAAGTGAGGCTATGAATATGACGCGATGGAAACATCAACTTTAACGACATCCTTCACAACTAAGCTAAGCCATGATCATTGATAGGCTGACGGTAGGTCAAGATAGCAATCATAATTGCACATCGTAAAATCCTAACTGGTCTTCCGATAATTCATCACCGCCCAAGTATTGAAAAAAATCGCAAAGCCAATCATCACATAAATATGATTTGTTATATTCTTCAGCATACTTCCTTTCAAAACCACCATTCGCATCACTTCTATAAAGTAAGTCACTGGATTACTATAAGCAATATACTTCGCCCATTCCGGCATCGACTCAATCGGTGTGAACAATCCACTCATTAAAATAAAGACCATCATAAAGAAAAATGCAATAGACATCGCCTGTTGTTGCGTCTGCGAATAAGTGGAAATCAACAATCCGAAACCTAGAAGAGCAACCAAGAACAAGAATAAATAGCCATATAATAAAAACAGATTTCCCAGTGGTACAATCTGATAAACTAACCTTGCAACGACAAAAAATCCAATCGTAAAAATGAAAATCCCGATCACCAGAAATGGAATCATCTTACCCAAAATATACAGATGCTTCTTAATAGGCGTGACATTAATCTGTTCGATCGTTCCCACTTCTTTCTCTTTCACAATATTAAGACTACACATATATGCTCCGACCATGGTCACCAGTAATACCAAGATCGCTGGTACCATAAAAATCTTGTAATTCATATTGGGATTAAACCAATTCAGAGAAACCACTTCTATATTTTTCAGTGGTGCTGCATTTCCAGAGGCAATCGCGTCAACCATAATATTCTGATTGAAATTCTGAATAATACTATTCAAATAGGATGCACCTAATCCTGCCTTCGTCCCATTAATTGCATTGACCGCTATAAAAACCTGCTGCGCACCATCTTTAATTAAGTTCTGTTCAAAGTGACTAGGGATTTCTAATATCAGATCTGAAGCATCTAATTCAATTTCATTCATAGCAGCTTGGTATGAATCACCAAAACTCACTAATTGAAAATAGCCAGAAGAAGTCACCGCATTTATTAAGTCATTCGAATATTCCGAACGATCATGGTCTACTATCGAAATGTTGATATTCTTAATTTCGAAATCTGCAGCAAGTGGCAGGACCAACAACTGAATAATCGGCATCATGAAAATCATCGGCAGCAAACTCTTATTACGGAATATTTGCTTGAACTCTTTCACCAGTAAAAATTTCAATGTTCTCATGATAATCTGATTTTGAATTTTCTAATACTGATGAAAAGTAACAGCACAGTCATCCCGATAAGAATAAGTGTTTCTTTATAGATCGCTGAAATACCCAGCCCTTTTATCATGATTGATTTCACAATGATAAAATACCACTTCGATGGTAAGATATTAGCAAAATACTGGAGTGGCAGTGGCATATTCTCTAGTGGAAATAGAAAACCTGTCAACAACATCGTCGGAATTAACATGCCCATTAAGGAAATTAACATGGCTGCTTGCTGAGAATCTGTACTATTCGAAATAAGCAAACCCAAGGAAAGTGCACATAATATTAAGATACTGCTTTCGAAATACAAAAGGAAAATACTTCCATTCAGCGGCATATCTAATAAGACAACACTCATGATCAATATTACCGTCAGGTTAATCAACGAAAGAAAGAAATAAGGAACCGCCTTCGAGATGATCACAGTAAATGGATTCATCGGTGAAACCAATAAAATCTCCATCGACCCACTTTCTTTTTCCTTCACAATTGAAACCGAAGTCATTAAAACACAAACCAACAAAAGCACCAAAGAGATTACGCCAGGAACAAAATTAGTCGCTCCTTTAAGTGTTGGATTGTATAACATTCGAATCTCTGGAACAACCTGCATGGGCGGACTATTTCCTGCATTCAAAGTCTGCTTGTAGTCCATTATGATATTAGAGATATAACTGGTCAATGTTGAAGCCGTGTTAGGATCAGAAGCATCAGAGATGACTTGCAAACTACCGTGTGTCGAATGAAAAATCTGATCTTCTATATCGCTTGGAATCACGATTGCAATTTTCGCCGAGCCTTGCTTAAATGCTTCTTCTATTTCAGAATGATCCGTGGTCACTCGTTTTACTTCGAAAGACTTCGATGCTGAAATTTTATGAATGATCTCATGGGAATAATTGTTATTCGCATGATCACAGATTAAGACATCAGCACTTTTAATCTCATTGCTTAATGCAAAACCAAAGAGCACAATCTGAACAATCGGAAGCCCAAAAAGCATTAACAGCGTTTTGCTGTCTCGAAAAACATGCTTGAACTCTTTTTTCACAAATATCATGAACTGCTTCATTATTCACCTCGTTTTGCGGCCCTAGCCAAGTGATAAAAAACATCATCCATTGATTCTACATTGTATTTCAACTTCAACTTTTCAGGAGAATCTAATGCTGCTATTTTGCCATCTACCATCATCGAAACCCGATCGCAATACTCTGCTTCATCCATATAATGTGTCGTTACAAAAATGGTTATGCCTCGTTGTGCAGCTTCATATATTAAGTCCCAAAATTGCCTCCTTGTAATAGGGTCCACTCCTCCCGTCGGTTCATCTAAGAAAACAATGGAAGGTTCATGAATGACGGCCACTGAAAAGGCCAATTTTTGTTTCCATCCAAGCGGAAGTGAAGCAACTAATTTACCAGATTGAGATTCTAATCCAAGAGTATCTATCAGTTTATTTGTTTGCAATTTCAGTGCTTTATTGCTTAGTCCATAAATCCCACCAAAAAATCGAATATTCTCCTTCACGGTCAGGTCTTCGTAAAGCGAAAATTTCTGACTCATATATCCGATCTTCGTCTTGATTTTCTCTGTATCCTTATAGATATCGAATCCCGCAATAGTAGCACTTCCGCTTGTTGGCTTTGAAAGACCACAAAGCATCCGCATGGCTGTCGTTTTGCCCGCTCCATTGGCACCCAGAAAACCGAAAATCTCACCTCTTTTAACTTCGAAACTGATGTGATCGACAGCAGTAAAAGATCCAAAAGATTTCGTGAGTTGATCCGTGATGATTGCGTGCTCTGAATTCATGCTTTTAGTTTGACATTAATTGAATAAAACAATCTTCTATTTCTGGTTCGATCTTTTTAATGTCGATCGCTTCATGTTTATCATTGGCCAGCGTTTGATGAAGCAATTGTAATTCGTTTTCCGAAGGCTCATTTAATGTAATGTGGTGATATTCTCCGAAGGAATGAACAGATTTAATTTCAGGAATAGCTCTCAGATCGGCAAGCAGCTTGATCATATGCTCGGTCTTAATGGCAAATAGTGGATCGGGAAATGATGATTTTATATGCGTCGGTGTATTCACAGATAATATTTTCCCTTTTTGCATTAAAGCAATTCGCTCGCACAAGTTCGCTTCATCCATATATGGTGTCGATACAATAATCGTAATTCCTTCCATTTTCAGTCGTTTCAACATGTCCCAGAATTCTTTCCTAGAAACCGTATCTACACCAGTAGTCGGCTCATCCAAAAACAAGACTTCAGGTCGATGAATTAACGCACAACAAAGTGCTAATTTCTGCTTCATTCCACCTGATAAGGCTCCAGCTCTTCTATTCTTAAATGGCTCGATGTGTTCATAGATATCCTTGATCAAATCGTAGTTTTCTTTAATCGAAGTATTGAAAATAGTTGCGAAGAAACTTAAGTTCTCTTCCACCGATAGATCTTGATACAATGAAAACTTTCCCGGCATATATCCTACCTTCCTGCGAATGGCTTTATAATCTTTTACCACATCAGATCCATTCACTATTGCTGATCCAGAATCGGCTAACAGCAAAGTGGTTAATATCCTAAAGAGTGTTGTCTTACCAGCCCCATCGGGACCTATTAATCCAAACAACTCTCCTTTTTCCACTTCTATATTAATGTCATCCAGCGCCTGGATATGCTCTTTCGGAAACGACTTGCAGATATTTTCTACGATGATATCTTTCATCCTACTTGAAATTTACTTCAGCGTACATTCCCATTTTATAAGATCCATCATTCTTCACTAAAATCTTGATAGCGTAAACCTTATTGGCTCTTTCATCTTTCGTCTGGATCGTTTTAGGTGTAAATTCTGCTTTGCTGCTAATCCATGAAACAGTTCCCGTGGTTTCCTTGTATCCTCCACTTCCATCATCCGTTAGCACAGTAACTTGATCATTCAGTTTGATCTGCGCCAACTGGTTTCCGCTGATGTAAGCCTTCAGGGTCATTTCTGAAAGATCAGCAATTTTGTATAGCGGTCTTCCCATAGATACAAATTCTCCATCATAGACGAATTGTGTAGTCACCGTTCCGTTGAAATCATTCACAATTGTGGCATCATCAATCTGTTTTTGAATCATTTCCAATCTTTTCAGCGTTGGCTCTATTTCACTGGTAATTCCTCTATTCATCACGCTGACGTTCTTTTTCGCAGCTTCAACTTGGGCATTTAACACTTGAATCTGCATTTCTGCGCCCTTTAGTTTCTTGACCAAAATAGACTTCTGACCAGTTAAATCATCTAATTGTTTTTGAGGTGCAGCTTTCGCTTCCACTAAATTCTGAAATCGCCCAATCTCCTTATCGAGGATTTCGATTTGCTGTTCTACAGTAGCAATTTGATCTTCTTGAACACGCTTCTGAGCTTCCAGAATGAAGACTTGTGGCCCAGCATCATTGGTTTTCTTACCTATTGCACCGATACTTGCTTCTATCTGTTCAGCTTGCAATTGCAATGCCGAAACATCTACATGACCGATGGTATCTCCAGCTTTTAATTCTTGGCCCTCATGAATTTCTAAGTCCAATATTTTCCCTGTAGCTTGAGCGCTAATAGTTCGTTCGATCGCCTCGAAACTCCCAGTAGCATCGAAATTATTATCAGTGGATTTACAAGCGGATAAGAGCAATCCGCTTAATACGATGAGGCCTAATATATTTTGATTTTTCATTAAGTTGCTTTTTTAATTTCCGTTGATAAATGAAAGCGTATATTTTGCGAGCAGCAATTGAATCTTGTAAACAGCCATTTCCAAGTTTGCTTTATGTTCTGCATTGAGATACTGAATATATTCTAAAGAGGTAATCATTCCATTTTCTAGTTGAACCTCAGCCGACTTCCTAATTTCGCTCCTCAAATTCACGAGTTTCTGACTTTCCATGATTAACGCATTATATTTATTGACCTCTTCAGAATTTTGGGCTAGGTCAATTTGTGTATTGAACAAGAAAGTTTCTTTTTGATTTTCAATTTTTAGCCCATTAATTGCTAAAAGATTTCGATCATTTTTCAGCGAATACAAATTAGATAAGTTCCAATTTAATCGCAATCCACCTATATAATAAGGGTCAAATGAATTGCTCAGAAAATTCAGTGCAGGTCTGCCATAACCAGCTTGAAGAAAAATACCTAAATTAGGTATCCAGCGATTGTCTATTTCTTTGTTTTTAATGCTAAGTGCAGACTGCTGAAGATTGAAGAGTGAAAGTTCAGGTCTATTTATGTCTGTAGTATTGGGAGCATTTTCAGGAATTACTAATTCCGTTTTTTGGTCAATGTTTTGGCCTGTAATCCAAGCTAACATATTCAGATAAGTGCTGCGCTGTGACTCCGCTTGTATGCGTTTCTGAGAAGCATTTAAAGATTCAGCTTCTAGTAAATGAGCATTACTTAAAGTAGAAACACCATTTTCCACTGCTGCTTCTGACATTGTTAAGACATTAGACAAGTCTTCGCTTAGGATTTCTAATTGCTCCAACTGTAAATCGATCAGTAAAATACCAAAATAGATCTGGTTAACTCTTTGCTTAATCTGGTACAAGCTCACTTCTAATTCTTGCTCTTCCGTTTCCCTTCCTTTTTCAATGAGTTGTTTTTTAGTCTTTATGTGCGAACCATTTAGGAGTGGTTGGTAGATATCTGCATATACTTTATACTGATCCTTGTCAATGGATTCAATCTCAAGGTTAGGAAGATCAATCGGCAGACTAGTCACGTCTGACTGATAGCTTGCTTGCCCATTTAAGGAAACCATTGGCAAATATTGCTTTGATGCATTACTTAAGTTGTATTCAGCAGATTTCCCGATGAGATCGTATTGCTTCGAAAGTGGTAAGTTAGACTTTGCCCAAGCCTGACATTCTTCCAATGTTATTTTTGCTACAATTTGAGCAAATGCGGGAGAGCTCAAGCCAATTAAGGAGATAAAAACAATCAAAAGTAATATACGCATCTTCTTCATTTTTTTGTTTTAATCATTTGTTTAACATATGGTCAAAAAAAATCACTTTACTTGCAACATGGACTGAATCCAAAGCGGGACAAGCCTTTTTCGCTCTTGAATCAGCTCGATCAAATCTGTCCTTGGCAATCCAGTAACTACAGAAACCATCGGTGTTACGATAAACGGAAACACAACAAGACCTGCAAAATTCATCAAGAAATGAGCTGGATGAACAGGCGGAATGACTCCCTCTTTAACTGCTTCTGTATACTGTTTTAGAAAGACTGAATTTTTAGCCATTTCTAAAGCACCAAGCTTACTTGTAAATTGATCTGGATGCTGTCTAACTTCATTCAATATAAAATTAGCGATGTCCGGATTTTGCGACAACATATCAATATATATAATTGCTAACTCCTGCAATTTCTCAAGGAAATTCGTCTCTGCATTATTAATAACAACTACTAAATCAGAAAAGAAATGCTGAATAGACTCCATCATAATGATGTCATACAACTTCTTCTTACTTCTAAAATAATAATTGAGTAATGCCAGATTGATTTGAGCAGCTTCAGCGATATCCCGCGTCTTGGTTCCTGCGAATCCTTTTTCATGAAATAACTTTCTCGCTGCCTCCTTTATTAAACCCTCCGTTTCTGACTCTTTATCTGACATTAATTGTAATTATTAGACTCCAAAGTTAAATTAAACATTTGAATTAAACAAATGATTAAATCAATTAAACAGATTTTATTTTAATTGGACAGCGCTTTTTGCGATGTTAGATCTTTCTACTTAAGATTGATGTCATCGCTTTGAGCGCTAACATCATAAATTCATGCAAGTTGTCGGTTGAACAGCGCTTTTTGTGATGTTAGATCTTTCTACTCGAGATTGATATCATCGCTTTGAGCGCTAACATCAAAAATTCATCCCTGTTGTCGATCTGACAGCGCTTTTTGCGATGTTAGATCTTTCTACTCGAGATTGATGTCATCGCTTTGAGCGCTTACAGCAAAAATTCATCCCTGTTGTCGATCTGACAGCGCTTTTTGCGATGTTAGATCTTTCTACCCAAGATTGATGTCATCGCTTTGAGCGCTAACATCAAAGATCCATACAAGGTGTCGATCGGACAGCGCTTTTTGCGATGTTAGATCTTTCTACCCAAGATTGATGTCATCGCTTTGACCGCTAACATCAAAGATCCATGCAAGTTGTCGATCTGACAGCGCTTTTGGCGACGTTAGATCTTTCTACTCGAGATTGATGTCATCGCTTTGAGCGCTTACAGCATCAAAAAGAATCAAAACCAACACAAAAATCAGCACACTCGACGAAACATTTCATTAAATCGACTAACTTAACCTAAAATTGGAACTACGGATATCAATATTTACATTGATATGAATGTATATTTTAAGAATATCTTAACACTTTAAAACTATGGAAGGTCTCATTCAAATCTTTTTATACATTTCGCTAATCTCGGGAGGTTTGTTACTCTTACTTCTTATCCTTTCATTACTAGGAGGTCTGGATCTAGACTTCGATCTCGGAGGAGATACAGATGTAGATGCAGGCGGCCTCGGAATTGTCAAATCCGGTCTCACTTTCTTAGCGATCGGAGCCTATGCTACGAAATTAATGTTAGAGGCATCTGCAAATCCCATCCTAACCGTTATTGTCGGATTAGGCGCTGGAGCCATTGCCGTAGTCATCTTAAGTTACTTTCTTAAGTTGCTCTTAAACTTGCAATCTGAAGTGAATTGGAATTTTCACCAAGCAGAAGGAAAGAGCGGAAAAGTTTATCTTAGGATTCCGGGAGAAGGAACTGGGATTATTAAAGTAAAAATCAATGGTGTTACCAGAGAAATAAAAGCTAAATCACAGAATGAAGAGGAGATTCCTACTGGAGCTGAAATACTTGTATTAGCCGTTCAGGATCAAATCGCTGAAGTCATATTATATAACAACTAATTAAAACAAAAAATACTATGGAATTATTAACAGGTCCCTTAGCAATAATCGCTGCTATTGCCGTCATCATGATTTTTTTATTGCTGTTTTTTATCAGTCGATACAAAAGATGTCCATCTGATAAAATCCTGGTCGTATATGGTCGGACTGGAGGTGGAGCCAGCGCTAAGTGTTACGCCGGTGGAGCAGCATTCGTATGGCCAGTCATTCAAGATTATCGATACCTTGATTTAACACCACTTTCTATTGATGTCAATCTAAAAGATGCATTATCTAATCAAAACATTCGGGTTTCTGTTCCTGCTCAGTTTACTGTAGGAATAAGTAACAAGTCTAACTTAATGTTGTCCGCTGCTGAAAGATTACTTGGCTTAGAAAGACAAAGTATTGCAGCACTTGCTCAGGATATCATCATGGGTCAGATGAGATTAGTCATTGCGAATATGAGGATCGAAGAACTTAATTCTGATAGAGATAAGTTTGTCGAATCAGTATATAGTCATGTAGGTGATGAGTTGAACAAAATAGGTCTTGAATTAATAAATGTCAATGTTACAGATATTCATGACGAGTCAGGATATATTTCAGCATTAGGAAAAGAGGCTGCAGCAAAAGCTATTAATGATGCGAAGGTGAAAGTGGCGAATGAGCTAAGAACAGGATCGATCGGGGAAGCGGAAGCACAAAGAGAGCAGAGAATTAAAGTTTCGGAAGCCAATTCTAGAGCTGAGGTTGGAGAAGCAGATGCAGAAGCACAAGCAAAAGCTGGTAAAAACGAAGCCGCCATTCGCGTTGCAACTTCAGATGCAGAACGTGATGTACAAGTTGCAGAAGCGGAAAGAAGAGCAACCGCAGCTCGAAAAGTAGCATCTGCGAAAGCACTTCAAGAAGCTTACATGGCTGAAAAAGAATCAGAGCAAGCGAGATTTGCGATGGAAAAAGCAAGAAAGCAAGCAGATGAAGTTGTAGAAGCAGACATTGAGAAAGAAAAAGCCATCATCGATGCGAAGGCACAAGCAGAAACAAAGGTGGAACTGGCGAATGGGGAAGCTACAGCGACTCTTGCAAGATACAAGGCGCAAGCGGAAGGTCTAGAAGAATTATTGAACAGTCAGGCTGCTGGTTTCAAGAAATTAGTTGAAGCTGCTGGCGGTGATGCTCAGAGTGCTATCGGATATTTAATGATAGATAAATTGACAGACATTGCTAAAATCCAAGTCGATGCCATAAAGGATTTGAAAATTGATAAAGTGGTTGTCTATGACAATGGATCTGGAGAAGGAATGGGAAATTTTGTACAAGGACTTTACGGAATGCTCCCACAACTGAATGACTTCCTAGAACAATCGGGAATGAGTCTTCCGAAGGGCTTAGTCAATCTAAAAGGAGAAGAACCAAAAATTCCACTAAAACCGGTTCAAAAAATAGATAAAGAGGAATAATAACTTTCCGATTTATACAATCCAAATGTAATAAAGTAGCCTGCTCAATAGCGGGCTATTTTTTATTTGGGAAGAATTAAAAATCAATTGGAAATAATTAAGGTTTCAACTGCCATATATCCATATCTTCTAGTGCAGCCATCGTTACACCTCTACGCACAGCATAAGGAGTATCCTCTTTCATTTGCAAATTCGTAGCGAAGAAATAAGTGTTACCATCTTTCTCTAGGTAACCCACGTACCACCCTACTCCACTCATGCTTAATCCTGTCTTCCCAATAAGCTTAAAATCTTTGCCATTTTTCTCAGCCATCATTTCCTTTGCAATGCGTTCGGTCCTTTCAGATATCGGCAATTCACCCAAATAAAATCTTTTTAGAAAGTCAATTTGCTGCATCTGACTTATGCTACTGCTCCCTTCTAACCAAAACATATCTACATTGCTGGAATTAATATCCAAGTGCCCATAACCAAAATCCTCCGTGTATTTACTTAATCTTTCTACTCCGATATTTCTGGCAATTTTTTGATAACAAGGTACACATGAATAATGAAAAGCCTGCTTAAATGTTAAGTCTTGATTCCAATTCTCAACACTTCTAACCTGACCATCCCACTTAAATTCAGTACTTCCATCTTCTACAATCCCAAGTTCTAAAGCCATGAGGCTATTCGGAATTTTAAAGGTAGAAGCAGGGATAAATGATTTCGAAGCATGGTCAAAATCATTAGAATAGAATGTATTTTTTTCTAAGTCATATAGCAAAATAGAACCTGCAACATTGGCAGAATCTAAAATATCCTGAAACGATGATTGGACGATCTTAATGGGTTCTGAATCCAGTGGAGTTTCCTTTATCTGCAAGGTAAATGCATAAAACCAAATGGCTAAGAATATCAAACTTCTAAATTTCATATTGCTTAAATGATTTTGAAGAAAAAAAAAGTATTTAGCACTTGATAAAAATTAACCTTTGAAGAAAAAATTGTCTCCACGAATACTCCTTTGCCTTAAAGAATGAAAAAACATCTTTAGTTTACAAATCCCAGGAACGTTCTCTATTTCGTAAAAATGGCTAAAATGCGCACCTAAGTCTTTTCAATATGGAAGAAATTATAACACCTATTAAGACTCTAAAACAATATACAAACAATGCATAAATTTTAATAATAAAATATTATTTTGCAAATCTAAACTCAGAACAAACGATGAACAACATAGACAGACGAAGTTTTCTTAACTCTATAGCCATGCTCAGCGCTGGCACTTTGATACCTAGTAGTGCATTTGCTTTTGGAAAAACAGGCAAGAAATTAAAAGTCGCCATCGTCGGTGTCGGAATTCGTGGCATAACTTTCTGGGGAAAACGATTAGTAGAAGAATATTCGGATATTTTAGAATATGTAGGTTTAAGTGATATTAATCCTGGACGACTAGAACATGCACTGAAATATATGAATGTGAGCTGCCCTACTTATGTCAATTTTGACCAAATGCTCAGCGAACAAAAACCCGACTTACTTATCGTTACAACGAAGGATTCTACACACCACGAATTTATCATCAAAGGGTTAAACTTCGGGTGTGATGTACTGACTGAAAAACCACTGACTACTGATGAATTAAAATGTCAAGAAATTCTCGATGCGGAAAGAAAGTCCTCTAAAAAACTATTGGTGGGCTTTAATTACCGATGGAGTCCGTATGCAACAAAAATCAAAAAATTACTTTCCGAAAAATCAATAGGAACAATCACTTCAGTAGATTTCAATTGGTATCTGAATACACATCATGGAGCATCTTACTATAGAAGATGGCATGGTCAGATGGATTCGGGTGGATCTCTTTGGGTTCACAAAGCGACACATCATTTTGACTTGTTAAATTGGTGGTTAGATTCTGATCCAGGAGAAGTTTTTGCGTATGGTGACCTAGAACATTATGGTAAGAATGGACCTTTTCGAGGAGAAAATTGCAGAAAATGTAGTCACAAGAAGGATTGTAAATTTCACTACGATATAACGAAGAGTAAAATGGACATGAATCTCTATGTTGCTAATGAAAAACATGATGGATACATCAGAGATAATTGTTTGTTTAGAAATGAGATTGACATTTACGATAAGATGTCCGCTCAAATTAAGTACATGAATAATACGGTAGTGAATTATTCATTGACTACTTATTCCCCATTCGAAGGCTGGAGGATTGCATTTAACGGTACTGAAGGTCGGATAGAAGCGTGGCAAGATATCCCATATAACGATGATGAATCCTTACTACAGGAAGATCTTCATAAAGCAGAAATGGAACAGACTGGAGACAAAAAAATGGTTTCTAACCCAATTATTGTTCATAAGAATTGGGAAGATTTTAAAGTAAAGCAAGTCGAATTCAACCGTGGAGGACATGGTGGAGGAGATGCTAGACTGCAAGATAAAATCTTTGTAAATCCTAGTGCGCCAGATCCATACAAACATGCTGCTGGAATCAGGGATGGAGCAATGTCTATTTTAATAGGTATAGGTGCAAGAAGGAGCATAGAAAGTGGAAAACCAGTCAAAATAGCTGACCTCACTGATCTAGAACCGCAGGTAGAAAGACTGGTAGATTAAACTAGGTCTTCTTACAACTAAGTCGAAAATAAATACTGGAATAGAGAGCCATATAAGCTTGCTTATACGAGTCTGAAACTCCTATATCCCTGCTCAATTTTATCAAAACAAATAAGTAAAAATGTCATTTTCAAATTTGCATAATCGTATACGATATACTATATTTGATTTATGATAAAGAAAATAACCTTTAGAGATGAAGTAAAAAAAGAGCTGCTTAAGGCCATGTTTAAAGGAGATTTAATTCCTGGCCAACGTGTTTCTCTTCCCTCTATTTCTAAAAAATTAGAAGTAAGTGTCACACCAGTTCGAGAAGCCCTTACTCAATTATCTGAATCTGGAATAGTAAGCTACATCCCTAATAGAGGCTTCATAGTCACCGAGTTAAACGAAGAAGAAGCCATAGAACTTTACGAAGCCATTTCTATCTTAGAATCATCTGCACTTTTACTAAGTACATACTCTTCAGAAGATCTTCAAAAATTAGAACATTGCCAGAATGCATTCTCCACCGCAAAAACGAAAGGCACGCGAGTTAAACGAGATATGGCTTTTCACCAACAATTAATCGCTCCTTTTTCCAACTCCTTAATTAAAAAAATGATAGATGATCTTCGAGTCAGACTATTCTTTTACGAGTTGGAATATATGGCATATGATGAACTAAACATAGCTTCTAACGCAGGGCATGAAAAAATATTACTCGAACTTAAAAGAGGAGATTTGCAATCTGCAGCTCATGGATTAAAAGAAAACTGGACTATAAGTATCAATAATATTACTTCTCAAATGAATATTCAAGAATAATTTATTCAATTCACTCTAAAAAACACCAAATCATGAAGTTTATTTCAATTGCACTATTTATTGGATTAAGTATATTATTTGCGTGTGCCTTCCAAGAGCAAGTTCCGGAATCTTCTCAAATCGTTAATGGAACACTTGGAGAAAAATTGAATGAAAAATTAACACCTTTTGTTGAAAAAATATTAGCTGACCACGATTGCAAATCTAGTGTAGCCATTGGCATTACGAAAGGCGACGAAATAATTTACGCGAAAGCATTTGGTTATGCCAATCTAGCAAAAAAAGAACCTGCAACGCTAAATACTAAATATCACATGTCATCCATCTCTAAAACTTTTGTTGCAAGTGCAATTGTAAAATTACAGGAGCAGGGTAAACTAAATATAGATGACCGCATCATTGACCACCTGCCCTATTTTAAACTTAAGAGTCCGGAATACAAAGACATCACCATTAAACAATTGTTAACACACTCTTCTGGCCTACCTCAACATCTTGGATTAGATGAATGGAAAAAACCTAGTTATGATGAAGAGGCACTGGAACGATATGTGAAAAAAGCATCTGACTATGAATTAGAATTTGACCCTGGAGCTCAATTTAGTTATAGTGACGTTGGATTCAATACCTTGGGAGATATTATATCGAAAGCTTCAGGAATGACATTTGAAAATTATGTAGAAGAACACATTTTAAAACCCAGTGGAATGGAAGGTGCAACTTTTTTAAAACCAGAGTACCTACCTGAGCATTGGGCTGCTCCATACATTATTGGAACGACAACACAAGAATGGAAATATTATCCATATAATAGAATGTATGCACCTAGCAATGCTCTAAGTGCAAGTGTATTAGATATGTGTAATTGGGGAATGATCAATCTGAATCATGGTACATTAAAAAATCTAAAAGTTTTAGATTCTGCTTCTTACGATTTACTTTTTAATCCATGGTTCGATACACCGTGGAATGAAAAAATCGGTTTTAGTTGGTTTTTACAACATTACGAAGGAATGAAAACCATACTTCACACCGGTGCTGATATTGGCTTCGAATCTCAGTTAATAATGTATCCTGAGGAAGATATCAGTATAGCGGTAATGGCTAATCGTGCTTATTCTCGAACTGCCCGAATTGCTAATGCTTCTATGGAAATAATAAAAGATTTGGAGGTTAAATCCTACAATGTTTCTGCAAGATTCCCATTTGCAAAAAGTTACGAAGAAAATGGTTTAGAAGCTGCAAAAATAGAATGGAAGAAATTATTTAAAGACACAACCGATATCTACTATGCTAATGAATGGGAAATGAATATTATCGGTCACGGATTGATCTTTACGGGAGAATATGAAAAAGCATTAGAAATATTCAATTTCAATATTGAGTGTTTCCCAAAATCTGGAAATGTTTATGATAGTTATGGAGACGCATTATTAGCTAAAGGTGATACATTAATGGCAATTACTTACTTTCGTAAAGCAATGGAGGTCGATTCTACCTTTACAGAACCGATTTCAAAATTAGAAAATCTGGGGCAATAACATTTGTTTATATCTAAGATAGATCTTTCATTAGAATCCTTTCCGATAAGCGTAAAACGCTCCAAATATTCTCACAATCAGAGTTTTACATCAATTACTTCTTATTTGTCGTCATCGGCATCCTTTAAGTTGTTAACATATTCATTTTCTTAAATATTAAGTGTGAATTCTAACTAACTTACAACAAAAACATAACCACTTAATTATGAAAACACTAACACCTTTCTTCAGGACTATTTCCCTTATTTTCATTTTCACATTAATTACCTTAAACATGATTGGTCAAAATGTTGGTATTGGCACTACCATCCCTGATGGCAAGTTATCGATTACTTCAAACAGTTCAATTTTAAATCCTCAACTATCAATACATGAAAATGGTAACGATTATGCTCGAATTAAATTCGACAATGACAACGGGGATAATTATTGGACCGTTGCAGCATACATAGCTACAAACAATAGAAATGATCGATTAAATTTTTGGAATGGTACATCAGGAGATCTTCTGACTTTAACGGGAGATGGCCGATTAGGACTAAATGTAGGAATAAGTCCCAAAACCCAGTTCCATGTAGGTAATAACAACAGAGTTCTTTTTGGAATAGACACATTAGGAAATGGAGACAAGCTAATGTTTTTACCTGATCTACACGCTTTCAGAGTCGGATCAATTGCAGCTGGTGCAGCTAGTACTTACTGGAATAGAGATAGTATAGGGTTATATTCATTTGCATCTGGATTAAATACAAGAGCTCAGGGATATGGAGCAACGGCAATGGGACGAGATACTGAAGCCACTAATAGTTACGCCTTCGCGACTGGATTTTTCTCAAATGCAGATGGTCAATATTCAACCGCAATGGGATTTAATACCGATGCTTTCGCTTTGGGAAGTACAGCACTAGGATACAGCACAGATGCTGAGGCAAATTATTCCTTTGCTGCAGGTTATTTTGCAGAGGCTCAAGGTATTTACTCTGTAGCTATAGGAAATGCGGTACAAGCCCAATCCTATGCTTCTATGGCAGTCGGAAGATATAATGTGGGTGGAGGTAGTGGCACATCGTGGAATGACTCGGATCCGATTTTCGAGATTGGAATAGGAACAGGACCATCCACCAGAGCGAATGCAATGACCGTGAAAAAGAATGGTAATGTTGGGATCGGGACGACAAATCCTTTAGATGCCTTACAGGTTAACGGCAGGATTAGATTTGCAAGTATCGAATACTTCGAGGATGGAGGAAGCTCAGAAATTGCATCAAATGGAGATCTTAGACCTACCACAGACAATGTTTATGATCTAGGGACAAGTACATTTCGCTGGGATGATGTTTATGCAACAAATGGAACGATTAATACTTCCGACATCAGAAACAAAGATAATGTACGAGATCTATCCTATGGATTGAAAGAGATACTGCAATTACATCCTGTTACATTTACCTGGAAAAACAATCCACATTCAGCAACAAAAGTTGGCTTAGTTGCACAAGAATTACTGGAAGTAATTCCAGAAGTGGTTAAAACTCATGATTGGCAGGCTGAGGATGAAAACAAAGATGCGAGGATGGTAAAAGTAGAACTTCCAAGTATGGGCGTTTATTATTCAGATCTCATCCCTGTTTTAATCAAAGGAATTCAAGAACAACAAATTCAGATTAACTCCCTCAAAAAACAAGTTGACGAACAAGAAGAATTGATTAATGACTTTAAATCCATGAAGAAAGAAATGGAAGAAATGAAAAAATCTATGGCAGCACTAAAGTAAGAAACAAACTTATGAATCGTTGCAACTAACAATTATTCATACTATCTATGATTGATTGTTAGTTACAACTCTTAAGCAAGTTTTTTTTAACACATAGAAAATCAGATTTTCTTTTCTAAAAAGGTAAAGTTTCCCAAATATCCCTCCTCATTAACCTTCTCTTGTAGACTTACCTTTCTTAATACAGTTTATAATTTAAATACTATTTCTAGTACAGCCCCTTATTGGGGTTTTAAAACCCCAATAAGGGGCTGTTGGCGGCTTGAAAATTCTATCGGGCTCTTATCAT
>NZ_JAJNKA010000005.1 GCF_021533215.1 Portibacter lacus
ATTTGAAAATAAATTATGTAACTTTAAGAAAAAACAACCTAAAACACAGGTAATATAAAGTAGTTTAAAAGTAACTATACTTTAAAGATTTTATTTAAACCCGGTCAACGTTATTCAGGCATATACATATCTCGAACTATCAACTTTCAACTGTCAACTATCAACTAAATTAAGCTTTCCCGTTCGTAATCTTAAGATCTGCTTCTTGATTCGACAGCTTCCAAGCAAGGTAAAAAATGTGTCTTGCAACATTCGTCATTTTATCAAAATTGATCTTATCAACAGTATCAGTAATCTTGTGATAATCTTCATGGACACCATTGAAAAAGAAAATAGAAGGAATTCCGTTTTTCGCAAAATTATAATGATCTGATCTGAAGTAGAATCGATTCGGATCATCTTCTGAATTGTATGTATAGTCGAGCGTGATCTGAGAATAATTACGGTTCACCTCCTCATTCGCATCATGTAAGTCTGTACTTATTCTATCAGAACCAATTACATAAATGTAATTCGGATTGTCTTTATACTTTTCATCTACTCTACCGACCATGTCAATATTAATATCTGCAATTGTATTTTCTAATGGAAAAACTGGATAAGTCGCATAATATTCTGAACCTAATAATCCTTTCTCTTCACCTGTTACCCAAAGAAACAAAATACTTCTTCTAGGTCCATTTCCTGCCATTTTAGCTTTCTGGAAAGCTTCTGCTAATTCCAGAACAGTTGTAGATCCTGATCCATTATCATCTGCGCCGTTGTACACATCATCTCCCTTCATTCCTACATGATCGTAGTGCGCCGATACAACAAGTAATTCATCTTTCTTATCTGTTCCTTCCATATAAGCAAGGATGTTATTACCAGCAAGTGAATAGTCTTTTCTCTTTTGGATAAGCTTCATGTCTGTTTTAAGCTTCAAGCTCTTAGACTTTCCTTTCGCCATCTTCTTTCTAGCCTTGATCATTTTCTTAGACTTGCTCCCGATAATGTCCTTTGCGATGTTACTTGAAATATAAATACTATTTGCCACAGGAGCTTCTTCATCTTCTGACTGACCAATAACCACTGTCGGTCCTAAAAGTTTTCTCCTGTTTTCACCAAGCATTTTCTGGATATCTTTAGTGATAATCAAGACTGCCTTAGCGCCCATTTTATGAGCAAGTTCCAATTTCTTTTCTGGGTATTGTGACCATTCTGTTTCTTGCGTATCACCAGAAATGATGTATTTCCCATCTTCATCCATCGGTTCGCCTTCATTAATCATGATGACTTTTCCTTCAATTTTCGCACGCTTATAATCTGTGTATTTCGGATCATCAATTCCATATCCTAAGAAAATTACTTCGTCTAGGTCAACTTCTCCTAAGTCCACGTTTTTATCAGGAAACGAAAGAAAGTCCCACAAATGCTTGTATCTGTTTTCGCCAACTGTAATCGAAATATCATCCCAGCTAATCCACTTGAAGTCAACTTTCTGAAAGTAACTATCTCCCGTGATTGGTTCGATGCCTATTCTTTTGATTTCTCCTGCTATATATGCTGAGGCCAAATCATTTCCCGGATATCCTGTTTCTCTACCTTGGAATTCATCTGAAGCCAGTATGGTCAAGTGTTTTGTTAAATCTTCTTTCGTAATCGTCATGGCAGCTTTGAAAGCAGGGTCATTTTCATCCACTTCTAACATCGCTGAAGAATCAGGCTTGGTTACGCTTGAAATAAACTGTGCATTCATCAAGGTAGCACAACACACAAAAAGTAGTATTAAAGTATTTTTCATTTCTTATTCATTGATAAATTAACAAACTGGAATCTTATCCACACGTCTAGCATGGCGACCTCCCTCAAAATCTGTAGTGATAAAAGCTTTCACCATATTCTTTGCCATTTTTAAGCTCACAAAACGAGCAGGAATTGAAATGGCATTGGCGTTATTATGTTTTCGGGCTAACTCAGCTAACTCTACTTTCCAGCATATTGCGGCTCTAATATGTTGGTGTTTATTAGCAGTTATCGCTACTCCATTCCCACTACCACATATTATAACAGCTAGATCATGCTTTTTGTGTCCTAAAGCTTCTGCTAAAGGATGAATGTAATCAGGATAATCAACTGACTCCGCAGAATTAGTCCCATAATCTGTCACTTCATGCCCTTCTTTTTCAAGCATTCTAATGATCGGTGCTTTATATGGGAAACCTGCGTGATCACCTCCAATAGCAATTTTCATAATTGTATTTTAAAATTTAAATCTCTTTAATAATTTAAAAACTCAAGACACTCAACTTAGGACTTTACGACTTAGGACTCAAGACTCTCGACTTAGGACCAAGACTTCCGACTTACTGACTTCAGACTTCCTGACTCTCTCTCCTCCTCGGACTAAAGTCCAAGCTCCTTTATGACTCAAGACTCTCGACTAAAGACTAAAGACTCCCGACTCATCCTAATTATTCAACCCCTGCAAACTCCAGTTCCCCACTAATGCCTTCATTTCTGCTGCAAACTCAGGATCTCCCAATTTGTCTACATCATTAAGTATATTATTCGCACCTCTTAACGCCAGCACATATTCTCGCCTGAAACTATTGTCCCTAACATCTTCAGCCATCCCTGTATCAAAAAAATTCAATCGTTCCGCTGAAACTTCTGCCAATATTCTCATGTGCTTTTTCGCTTTCTCCATCTCTCCAGACTGAATATACATTTGGATAAATGGATAGACTCCGTCATCATATGGGAAATTGAAATTAGGGAAACCTTCGAAATACTTATCTGCTAATGCTACCGCTTTATTTCTGTCATAAGACATAAATTCTTGTGCTCCTCTTAGAATTGCCATCTGCATTGCTTGGATTTCCGCTCCATAACTATTGTCAATGAACATTTTTTTCTTATCGAAATTCCCCCATTGCCATTTGTTCATCACATTGTCATACAACTTCTCAGCATCAACTCGTCCACTTCCATAGATTCCTAATTCTGTTTGGGAAGCCGTCTTAAATGGAACCACTCTTAACGCTAGTCCTTCCAACTGCGTATAGTCATTGACACCCATCAATTTATCATTCTTGCACGTCACGGCGAAGTATATCGGTCGATCCCATATATTAGAACCAATAACATCCAATACTGCCATTTCATCTTTCCTCAAGTAAGTTTTACTCTGAGGAAATGTAAATGGAATATACGGAGCAATCGCTGTTGGATCATTTGGATAATTCATATCTAAACGATCTACCGCTTCTCTATTCGTAGGAATAATCAAGTTCTTAGAAGGAATATATCCTTTCATTTTAGGATTAGCTCCTTGAGGTCGCGCATCACTTCCCATTAATTTTAAGGCAGAGATAATATTCGTCGGACTATTGTTATCTGGAGGATAGAAGAAAAGCTGATTTCTTTGAGAACCTCTATAAGCGTCTTCTGAAATGGTCAATTTTATAGGTGGAGAATCATTGACCTTAGATCTTAATTTATTTATATACCAATCTACAGCAATCAAACTCAGATTAACCACTCTTACATCAGTCCTTATTTCTTCTACTTCTTGTGCATACCATAATGGATATGTATCGTTATCACCATAAGTGAAAATGATCGCATTCTCATCCACCGAATTCAAGAAATTCGCAGCATAATCTCTAGATGCATAATGATCTTTACGACCCATGTCATCGAAGTTCTGCGTACCCATTAAGATCGGAGCAATTAGTACCAAAGCTCCCGCGACTCCTGCAGCAGGAATCCCTTTGAACTTGTATTTCTCGAAGCCCATATATAGCGCATTCACCGCCATGCCGATCCACATACAATAGGTAAAAATGGAACCTACAAGTACATAGTCTCTTTCTCTTGGCTCATTCGGAGGCTGGTTAGAATAAATAATAATCCCTATACCAGTGATTAAGAACAACATCATTAATGCCATGAAGTCCTTCGGTCTCTTTCGCATATGGAAAAATAATCCGATTAACCCGAATATAAATGGCAACATGTAGTAATTATTGTTTGCAAGACTTTGCATACTTTCTGGTAACTCAGATGTATCATAATCTAACTTAGCATCATCTACGAAACCTATTCCCGAAACCCAATGCCCAGAACTCTTATCCCATGGATAATATCCTTGCGCTCCATTCTGTCTCCCTGCAAAGTTCCACATAAAATATCGGCCATACATCCATCCAAGTTGGTACTGAACCAAAAACTTAATATTATAAGCCATGCCTGGTACATCCTTATCATTACCCCACCACATTCTGTGTAATTGTGGTCTTCCTGGATCACCATGACCTATCCTTGGAAATAATATTTTATCTTGAGATCGGTATTCATAATCGTACTTCTCATCTACGATCTCATACTTATCGCCTACTCTTCCATATCTCTTTTCACTTTTAACCGAAACAGGTTGTGCGTCAAAGTGAGGTCCGTATAATAAAGCTCTTTCACCATATTGCTCTCTATTCAAGTATGGAAGCAATCTAACAGCGTCACTAGGAACATTCATGTTCACAGGTGTGTCAGCATTGGCACGAATAACAATTACTCCGATCGTAGAAAAGCCTATCGTTATTAAGGTCAATGCTACCAGACTCATTTGCAACAGATATTTCCCTTTAGAATGAGCATATTTTAAACCAATAAAAACAAGTGCTCCTAGAAGTGCTAGTGTAATCACAAGTCCTGAATGGAACGGCAATCCAAGACCATTTACCGCGAAAATTTCAAAGTTTTTCCATAAGGTAGGAATTCCTACAACGATAAGTTTTTGTATAATTCCAATCCCCACTAAACCTGCACCTATTGCCAACATTCCTTTAAAAACAGTGTGCTTTTCATACTTTTTGAAATAGTATAATAAAGCAATTGCTGGAAGTGTCAATATAGAAAGTAAGTGAACTCCTGTTGATAATCCTACCGCATACAGTGAGAATAGCAACCATCTATCTGATTTATGGTTATCCGGTAATGCGTACCATTTAACAGCAGACCAAAATGTAAGCGCTGTGAAAAATGTAGACATAGCATAAACTTCACCTTCTACTGCTGAAAACCAAACTGATGTAGCAAACACGGTAGATAATCCCGCGACTAATCCTGAAAAAGCATTCGCAATTTGTGCACCACCTTCTAATTCTCCATCTCTTCCTACATAAGCTAACTTACCAAAGATCATGGTTGTCCATGCTACGAACATTCCAACAAAGGCAGTACAAATTCCAGACATCATGTTCACTGCAAATGCAATATCAGAAAGTTTGCTGGAGAATATTTCACCGAAAAAAGCGAATACTCTACCTACAATCATGAACAGCGGTGCACCTGGAGGGTGAACTACTTGCAGCTTATAAGCACCTAAAATAAATTCACCAACATCCCACAAACTTCCAGTCCGCTCAGCCGAGAAAAAGAAAACGATCGCAGCTATTGCAAAGACACTCCAGCCTACAATGTTTATTAGTTTTTTATTTGATACCATAATTAGTCTTGAATTAATCTACAAAAGTAATAAAAATGAAGAGATTAACATTTTTTATCATGTGTAATGTTTCACTTTGATTTTTCGTCGTAAATTTAACGTTGAATATTCGGATAAAATACAATGAACGTCCGATAAAATAACCCTATCGTCGAAAAAGAAGCAACACTTTTCGATTTTAAGTCATCTTTTAATAAATGCAGATGCTAAAGAGAATTTTAATCATTCTATTTTGGGGTTCGTCCGCCATGCTAATTCAAGCACAACAAGAAAAAGTTATTTTTCCTGATTTTCGTGCGGGAATTACACCGTCTTCGTTTCTGAACGGCTACAGTGGCGTCCAGTTTAGCATTGACAAAGCCATAAAACCTACAGTTAACTTAACGACCGAAATAGCATACATTTTCGATTCTCCTTATCAAGCTCAAGGGTTTAGAATAAGACCAGGAATAGAAAGTCTGGTGCTAAGAGGTAGAGGTATCGGGTTAACAATGGGAATTCATGGACACTATCGATGGACGAAAGAATACCGGACCTTGATTCAGACCGCTTCGAATGGAGAGTTCCAGACCATTCTACATAACTACGAAAGAACTAGAAACTACTATGGCGGTGTAGGTACGATTAATATTTTCATACCTTCTGGAAAGCGATGGACATGGGAGTTTGGTGGTGGACTAGGTGCAGCGCGATATTTCATCAATGGCAGTCAAGAACCAATCATGATCGATCAGTTTTTCGAGGAAGAAGTTGATTTTTTTATTGACTGGAATTACAACATAGGACCAATATTTTACTTACATTTTAATATTTCATACGTTATTTCACCATGAAGCACTTTGTGTGGTTAATCATGCTCTTACTGATCACCTCTTGCAAAAAGGATGACCTTATCGTTAATGGATTAGTTCCTGTTTATTTCGACGCACTTGATTTCTCTGAGATAGATAGTCAAGAACCGCGAGCGATTATTAAGCAAGGGAAGTTTGTTAAGGTGGGTAATTTTTTATTTGTCAATGATATAAAAATAGGGATTCATGTGATAGACAATACGAATCCAAATCAACCAGAATATGTATACTTCTGGCGGATTCCTGGCAATCAAAACTTTACCATAGAAGGAAGTTTTCTTTACGCAGACAACGGACCGCACCTTTTAGTGATCAATATAGAAGACTATGCAAATATTCAATTTGTGAAATACATAGAGAATACATTTTACGAAAATCTATTAGAGCAGTTTCCAGATGAGCCTGCAGAATATTTTGAATGCCCTGATCCTTCGAAAGGTTTGGTGAAATATTGGAAAAGAGCAGAAATTGTTAATCCAACTTGCTTAAAAATTTAACCCATGAAATATATATTCATTTTCTTAGTTATTTTTCTTTCTGCTTGCAGCAATCTAGACCGAGCCGATGTAAGTAGCACCGCAACCCAATCTGGTTCTTATGCGAATCTTCTGGTGATCAATGATTACATGTACGTCATCAATAAAGAAAAACTTCAGACTTTCGATGTTAAAGATGGCGCAAATCCGATACTCTTGGACGATTTAGATCTCGGTTTTAATATTGAATCTCTGCTATATCATAAGGGAAACTTATTTATTGGATCTCAGAGTTCAATGTTTATCTATGAAATTGCTAAAAGTGGAATACCTCAAGAGAAGTCGGTAACTAATTATGGATTCTTCGGGGAAGATTTTTGTAGGCAAGACCCAATTACTGTAAATGATGAGTATGCTTATGCGAGCTTGAGTGCTAGAATTTCTGGCGAATGTGCTAGGTTTCAGTTAAATGAATTAAGAGTGTATGACATATCGAATATAGCGCAACCGGAATTAATCAATTCGATTCAGATGGAATCTCCGAAAGGATTAGCATTAGATGGCGATGTGTTATTTGTTTGTGAAAAGGAGAATGGTTTAAAAGTATTCGATGTTTCAGATCCGTTAAACTTAGAACTGATTCATCATTTCGATGGATTCGATGCTTTTGATGTGATTGCTGATGATGGCTTAGTAATAGTGGTCGGACCTGAAAAGATCTACGAATATGACTATTCAGACATCGATAATATGAAATACTTATCGCAATTGGATTTTTAATAAAGATCCTGTAAGCCAAGCAGAGCTAAGGTATTGTGCTAAGACTGTTGAGCTAGGTTTACGCTTCAGATATGCTTCTTGTAGATTGATAACATCACTGAAAAAGTGCTGTCATCAAGAAAAAAGTGCTGTCATCAAAAGAATTGTGCTGTCATCAAGAGAATTGTGATGGCTTCAGGACAGCAAAGAAAAGTTACTTACCTTTATTCCATGAAGTATCCATTTCTTTTCGCATCTATCTTTTTCATTATAATCACGCTGGTTATTTTTCAATCTTGTACTCCTAACAATCCCTCAAATTCTACTCCAGAAAAACCCAATATCGTTCTGATCTACGCAGATGATTTGGGAAAAGGATTACTGAGCATAGAAGGTCAGAAAATCATTAAAACTCCTCACATAGACCAACTCGCAAAAGATGGAATGCGATTCACAAACGCATATTCAGCCATGTTTTGTGCTCCAGCAAGAGCAACTCTAATCACTGGATTGCACGATCTGCATGCTGATGCATTTGAGATTCCAGGTGCTGGAATTTATAAGCGTATATCCACTGGCGAAGCAACCCTTGCCGAAATAGACAGCACTATAAAAAGTGTTTCAACTCCGATTCCAGACCACCAAAAATTCATAGGAAACATCGCTAAAGAAGCGGGATATACTACAGGCCAATTTGGAAAACTAGAATGGGGATTCTCAGCAACAATGGATCAAATGACAAGGCACGGCTGGGATCACTATTTAGGATATCTAGATCATCAGCGAGCGCATGGATTCTACCCACCATTTTTATTCGAGGATGGAAAAATCAGATATTTCGAAGGTAATACACTCGCTAATTGTGGTAAGTCTATCGAACGAGAAACAGATAAAGCATATCAAGAACGGTGGGATATGACTGGCAAGGCAACTTACTCACAAGATATATTCATGGATGGCGTTCATAAATTCCTACATGACAATAAAGAACGACCTTTCTTCTTATACTTCCCTACTCAACTTCCACATGGACCCGTTTCGATCCCAGAAGTACATCCTGATTTCGTCAATAATGATTCATTGACACAAATAGAAAAAGAATATGCATCTATGGTAAAGTTGCTAGATGACAATGTAGGAGAAATTATCCAAACCCTAAGGGAATTAGACCTCACAGATAACACAATCGTGATTTTCACAGGCGATAACGGCCATGAAATCTACTATGCACAAGAAGGACGCGTCGTGAAACCCTATACCAATATGGAAACTGGAATCCGCTTCGATGACTTAACAGATAAATACTATAGCGAAATTGCTGGCGATGTTTTCGATGGGAACAATGGTCGGGCAGGAATGAAAAGAAGCAACTTGCAAGGAGGGATTGAGGTCCCGCTAATCATCAAATGGCCTGGAAAGGTGAAGGCCAATTCAACGTCTGATCGATTAGTCGCTAGTTATGATTTTATGTCTACACTTTCGGATATGGTAGAAAATAAGTCGCTTTCCGAGACTGATGGAACTTCCTATTATAATACATTGATCGGAAAAAAAGAAGAAAACGATAGAGGCTATCTTGTCTATTCCTCATTCCAAGGACCAACTTTAATTAACTCAGGTGGATGGAAACTAAGGATGTATTATCCGAAGAATATATTTGAATTATACTACCTACCTGACGATTTTCGAGAAGAAAACAATCTAGCAGACCAGAATCCTGAAATAGTTTCCGAATTAAAGGCATTGCTCCTTGAAGAATGCGAAGGTGACTACATCAATGGCTTCTTTACCAATGCTAAAAACCAGATAGCCTATCGCCGATAATTGCAGCTTAGATCTCAAAACATACAACCAACTGCTCACGATTTTTGTGGAACTGAACGCTTCATGTTTCAAGGAAGTTTATCACATTGACCTAAATAAAGACCAGCTACTTAAGATCTAATAAATATGGATGATCTCAGGAGCTGATTCGAGAGAAACCCTCCTTTATCCTTTATAATTCAGATAGATCCAATCCGCATTTAAAATATACTTGTCCTTATCTTCTTCGTTTTTAAAAACAACATATAAGTCTTGAATACCTTCTAGCGTTTTGAATGGAATTTCATATGACTCTTTACCATTTTTCTTTGGATGAAAATATCCCACATCCGTTTGTCCTATTAACTTACCATCTTCAGAACCTATACGTAATTCCACTTTCCCTCCATAGTCATACCCAGCATTATAGACACCGGCAATATTCACACTGTTTAGTCCCTTAAAGTCCACATCCTCAAACTTTAAAAATGTATTGTTAAGAATAGAACCCATAACCGTGCTTCCTTGGCTACCCCATGCGCTTAATCCTTCGCTATATTCATCTGCATTTTCAGCTTCTAATTTAGGCGCTTTGAAAACTATTTGATCACTTACAGAAAGTCTGCTTTCATTAACATTCGGGTTGCCACGATCCAAGTAAGATGCCATCAGAATGTACCTGCCTTTAGACTTATCTTTTACATGCTCATCAAGAGTTACTGTTCCTGATAATGGTAAGGTCTGCTCTTCTTTATCGGGCGTTCGTAAACTTAGAATATAATCGATTATTTTTCCCACTTCTTCTAAACTCAACTGAGGATGAGCTGACATCATCGTCTCTCCCCATACACCCGAACTCCCTTTGATGACGCTTCCGATTAACTTGTTTTTATCTTTCGAAGTATATTTATTCGCAATGTCCTTGTAAGCTGGGCCATTCACTTTCTCATCCATCGCATGACAAGCTTTACAGTCTGAAGCTTCTATTATTCTAAGTCCTTCTGGCTTTACACTTTGCTGATGTCCTACCGTCGCTAAGACAATATCTTTTCCTTCCGGTAGATAAGTAAAAGTTACCTTCACATCGCCTGCTTTTATACTTCCATCAGTCGTTTTTCCATCTTCCTTATCTTCTACGCTTACAGTATAATCAACTTTCTTTCCATCCCAGTAAATATTACTTGCTTCCGTATTAATAGTCAATTGTGGCGTTTCATTTCCAACCATAATCTTTTGGGTAGTCGTAGATTTCCCATTAGACCCATCGGAAATAGTAAGTGAAACCGTATATATGCCTTCCTTTTCAAAGGTAAATGTTGGGTTTTCTTCCTTCGACTGCACTTTTTCTTCATCGAATGACCACTCAAATTTCAACTTGTCCTGGTCATAATCGATTGATTTCTCACCAGAAAATTGAACGGTTAGTGGTGCAGAACCCACTTCCTTATCTGCTTCGATCTTTGCAATTGGCTCCCTATTACCTTTGATGTATTTAATTCTGCTCAATCTAGCATCAAAATTTCGAGAATTCCATTTCTGACCATATTCAAGAACATAGAGCATTCCATCTTTACCAAAAATCATATCCATCGGATGCGAAAATTCTGTATTAGGCATAAATGCATCCGCTTTTGCATAATTCTGATCTTTATCTAAAGTAACCACATATATCCAGTCACGCATCCACTCGTATACGAATAATTTATCCTCAAAGTATTCAGGGAATTCATCACCATGTCCTTCCGCATGAAATACCGGACCTGCCATTGGGTTAATACCTCCTTTGCCTATCCACGGGAATTCTTCTGATCGTCCATATCCAAACCAGATTAACGATTCTTGCGCCGGAGGTAATTTTTCTAAACCTGTATTGTTCGGAGAATTATTGATCAAGTTATTAGGGTCAAATTGATCTAAAGACTTACCTGCGGCGAAATCGTAATCAAAGTAAGCCTGATTATTTCCTCTAGTGTATGGCCATCCCCAAAATCCAGCCTTCCTTGCCTGATTAAATTCCCCCATTCCATCAGGACCCCGCTTAGGATCCGGCTTTCCTGCATCAGGACCTATATCTCCCCAATAAAGGTAGCCCGTCTTACTATCGATCGAATGTCTGAATGGATTTCGAAGTCCCATAACATAAATTTCTGGTCTCGTTTTCGGTGTTCCAGGAGGAAATAGATTACCTTCTGGAATCGAGTACGTTCCATCGTCTTCAGGTTTGATTCTTAAAATTTTACCTCTTAGATCATTTGTGTTCGCTGCTGATTTTTGTGCATCCCAAAGTGCTCTTCCTGGTCTTTCATCTATCGGTGCATAGCCAGAAGATTCGAATGGATTCGTATTGTCTCCGAGCGTAATAAACAGATTTCCATTAGGTCCAAATTCTAGCGCACCTCCACTATGACAACACTTACGTATCGTAGGGATTTCTAAAAGAACTTTTTCACTATTTATATCTAATGAATCATCCGTAAAATTAAACCTCGAAACGCGCTGAATCGGGTCTTCACCAGGAGCAGAATAAAACAAATAGATCCAATTGTTATCACTAAAGTTCGGATCTACCGCCAAACCAAGAAGCCCGTCTTCATTTGCATACGCTACATCCAGCGATCCAACCTCCCTAGTTTGATTCAGATTGAAATCATATAATTTCAGCAGACCTCTTCTTTCTACAAAGAGAATACCTTTGCCTTCTATTTCATCAAGTTCCATCGGCTCATTAAGGTTAAAATCTACCACTTCTTTACGGAATCGATTTTCTTCGGGAACTCGTTGCGTCTTCGCAAGTGCGTAATTTAGTTGATTATTGTCAATGGAATTTTGGATAATGGACTGAAAGTCGGATGAATTCAGATCAAGATTAGCAGAAGGTTGGTCCATATAACTTCCATACCAAGGCCAGTCCATAGCCAATTTAGGCTTTGCTTCTATTCCAAAAAGACTTCCTCCAGATTCTACGAATCTCTCTACATCCGCTCTCTGGACATCATTTAGTATTTCTCCTGAGGTATAAAGCAATACAATTGCCTGAAATGATTTCAGTGCATCTTCTGTAAATACTTCCTTTGAATCTGACTCAATAATAAACACTTCCGAAGAATCTGCTAACGCCTTGATGGTGGCTTTAGCACTTGCGATGTCTTCTTTATTAGTGCTATTTTCGATGCTGAATAATAAGATTTTCTTTTCCTCTTTCGAACAAGAAAAAAGAAATATAATGAAAAAAAGAAAAGGTATAAACTTGAAACGTTTCATGGTTGGTTAAATATGTCGCTCCAATTATACTACATTGCTTCTATTCTGTCCTAAATTTCAAGGTCATTTTTCTCACTGAGATGAAATTAAACCACTATAGCTTCAAAATTTTCTCAATTTTCTGCCTGATTCCATCTTCGAGCCTTAGATAATAAACTCCACTAGGGAGTGCAATATTAACTATCTCTGTTTGAGATCGGGCACTTGTTGTTCCATTTCCGACAAGTATTCCGTTGAGATTAAAAAGCGAATAAGTGATTTGTTTGTCAGAGTTGTTCTTTACATTTAAAATATCCACAACTGGATTAGGGAAGATTTTAATTTCCGAGAACTCTTCTATATCGTTTGTATTGATAATCGCTGAACAGTTAGGATACCAGTCCAGAAATTGTTCAAAGGACATGGTGTCTAGGTGTTGACTTGAATACCGTACGTAGTTGAAATTTCCAAATACTTTACTATGCTCAATCTGAAGAAAGTTATTTAAACAGGGAGTTAACATGTAAGTTGTAGGATAATGAGCATTGGAGTCTGGTTCTAGTGTTGAAATCTTAATAATTATGGTGTCCCTAATGTCTAATGACATACTGAATTCGCAGTCAGGAAATCTGGACATAAAAGTAATAGAGTCTATTTCTAATTCAGGACCAAATAAAGTCTCAACAATCTTAGCATCGTAATATTGGGGTAAATTATAATTATTTATATTCCCATAAGAACTATCTTTTTCTATTTCCAGTAATAAAATGGATGATTCACTTTCACTGAATAAGTCACAAAAATTATGAATAGCAGCACAAGAGCAGGCCATACTTTCGAATGAAAGCAAAATGAAGAAGAGAATCGAAGAAAACTTTAGAAGAGAAGCCATAAAAAAGTTTTTAGTTTTTGCAATGGTATAAACAAAAGCATGGTGAAAAATAGAAGTAAGGTATTGCCTCATGTTTTTCATCTATTTCTCCTGGGTATATTTTTAAAGCTCTTACAAAATACATAAAACCTAAGTGGAATTCCAATATTGTAATTCATGAGATCCAAATACAAATGAGAAAATCAATAGTCTTTGAATAAAAAAAGCCCGATCCTAAATTAGGATCGAGCTTACTTCTTTATCAGTCTGATGTGGACTATTATTTATCCTTCTTCCGTTTAGGTTGAGCGCCATTCTCACCTGAATCTTTCTCGATATCCTTCACCGCATCTTCCACTTTCTTCGTGGCCTTTTCTAAGTTCTCAAGATCCTTTTCCCGCTGACTTTTCACATTCCCGTTAGCACTAGATTTCGGCTTTCCAGAATCTTCCTTTAACGTCTCAGAGAATACAAATCCTTTATTATCTGTTGTCACATAAATCGTTTCACCATCTACCAATGAACCTCCAAGCACAAACTTCGATAACTCATTGATAATCTCATTCTGGATAACTCTTTTTAGTGGTCTTGCACCGAATTGAGGATCATATCCTAAATCAGCAAGTAAGTCCATAGCAGAATCCGTCATCTCGATTTTTAATCCTTGACGTCCAAGATTCTTTTTCAATTTCCCAAGTAATAAACCTGCAATCTTCTTGATTTCTTCCTTTGATAAAGGCAAGAACATAATCTTGTCATCTATTCTATTCAGGAATTCAGGCCGCAAATTCTCCTTAAGTGCTTCGAAAACCTCAATCTTCGTCGTATCAATAATATCTTGTCTGTGCTCTTCTCCTACTGCATCTAGATCTTCGAAATTTTCCAGAATTACATCAGAACCCATATTCGAAGTCATGATGATAATCGCATTCTTGAAATTCGCCTCTCTACCTTTATTATCTGTTAATCGACCATCATCTAGCACTTGGAGTAACACATTAAAAGTATCCGGGTGCGCTTTCTCGATCTCATCTAACAATACAATAGAGTAAGGTCTTCTTCTTACAGCTTCCGTTAATTGACCACCTTCATCATATCCTACGTATCCCGGAGGCGCTCCTACCAGTCTAGAAACAGAATGCTTCTCTTGGTACTCACTCATATCAATTCGAACGATCGCCTTTTCGTCATCGAATAAAACATCAGCTAGTGTCTTCGCAAGTTCCGTTTTACCTACCCCTGTTGGTCCAAGGAATATAAACGAACCGATCGGTCTGTTCGGATCTTGTAATCCTGCCCGTGAACGTCTAATTGCATCTGAAACCGCAACAACTGCTTCTTTCTGCCCGATTAATCGCTTACCGATTTCTGCTTCTAGATTTAATAAACGCTCCCGCTCTGTCTTCATCATTTTCTGAAGTGGAATTCCAGTCCATCGGGAAACTACTTCTGCTATATCATTCGCCGTTACTTCCTCATTCGTAAATCGCGATCCTTCAGGAAGCAGGTCTAATTTCTTCTCTACTTCTTTTAACTGGGCTTCTTTATCTTTAAGATCACCATATCGAATTCTAGCTACTTTCTCGAAGTCACTTTCTCTTTCTGCAACATCTGCTAAGTGCTCGAATTCTTCTATTTCTTTCTTAATTGCTTGTATTTCGTCTACGATTTCTTTTTCCGATTTCCAAGCAGCAGTTATCGAAGCTAATTTTTCCTTCGCATTCGCGATTTGCTCTGAAATAACTTTTAGCTTTCGTTTATCTCCTTCTCGCTTGATCGCTTCTTTTTCAATTTCCAGCTGTCTCACCTTTCTTTCCCACTCATCTACTTCTTCTGGAACAGAATCAAGTTCTAATCTTAATTTCGCAGCGGCCTCATCTATTAAATCAATGGCCTTATCTGGAAGCTGGCGATCCGTAATATACCTATGCGATAATTCCGCCGCCGCAACTAATGCTTCATCTAGAATATCCATTTTATGATACACTTCATACCGCTCTTGAATTCCTCTCAAGATCGAAATCGTATCTTCCACAGATGGCTCATCTATAAATACCGTCAAGAACCTTCTAACAAGAGCCTTATCATTTTCAAAGTATTTCTGATACTCATCTAAAGTCGTTGCACCGATGGTTCTAATTTCTCCACGCGCTAATGCTGGCTTCAAAATATTCGCAGCATCCATCGCTCCATTTCCTCCTCCAGCACCGATCAAGGTATGGATCTCATCAATGAAAAGGATAAACTCGCCATCTGACTCTTTCACTTCCTTAATCACTGATTTCAATCTTTCTTCGAATTCTCCTTTATACTTTGCTCCTGCTACTAAGGTCGAAATATCAAGCACAAATATTTGCTTGCTTAGTAGATTCTCAGGAACATCTCCTTTCACAATCCTCCACGCAATTCCTTCTACAATCGCCGTTTTCCCAACTCCCGCTTCTCCGATTAGTATTGGATTATTTTTCTTTCTTCTAGAAAGGATGTGTAGAATTCTTCTAATTTCTTCATCCCGCCCGATAATCGGATCGAGTTCACCTGATTCCGCACGCTCGTTAAGATTGATAGCGAATTTCTTCAAGGTATTATATTGACCATCACCACTCTGGTCTGTGACTTTCCTTCCTTTTCTTAATTCAGTGATCGCATCTTTCATTCCCTGAACACTTCCTCCCAGGCTTTTAATGATTTTAGAGGTTTTGTCAGATCCATCTACAATTCCTAAAAGAATAAGCTCTACAGAAATGAATTCATCACTGTATTCTTTCATAAATTTCTTTGCCTTAGCAAGTGCCTTATTAGAATCATTAGATAGATATTGTTTTCCTCCTCCTTCTACTTTGGGAAGGGAATTAATCTCGTCATTTAATTCCACCTTCAACTGACTTACTTGCACTCCCATTTTATTGAATAGAAACTCTGGAATCTTTTCATCGATTTCCATAATCCCCATTATTAAGTGGCTGGTATCCACCACTTGTTGATCCTTGCCTCCAGCAAGTTGCTGTCCTCTGAGGATACTTTCTTGTGCTTTTATTGTGAAATTATCGTATGTCATTTATATTATTTTCTTTTTATAATTGTCAATATTTGTGCTTCTGCCATGAGTAGAAGCTAAAATTACATTCATTATCTATTGAATCAAATTTTTAGCCACGTTTATATTTTCTCACTTATCGGAAAGAATGTCAGTTTTGAGACAAGAAAACATGACAATTTTACTTCTTAGATCACTAAATATCTTTCTTTTAATTAAAATAACTTTCTTAACTTAAAGAGCGATATTTTTTAAAAAAATATCATGCCTTGTGTTAATATTCTACATTTCTAAATCATTAATCAAGTATGAAGGATTCTAAGATAGTAAACAAAAGAAATACAACTCCTGTTCATCCAATTGGCGCAACCTTCTTTATTACTTGCTCACTTAAAGGGGCGATAGAAGAAAATGAGTTGTTGAAAATCAAAGAGGAATACAATAATCGCATAAGTACCATCGGACATGCTGACACGGAAGAATTGAGCAATGATAGAAAATACATTGCTAGTAGGAAATACCTGCTTGATATCGATGAAAAATTAAATGCGAATACGGGACCTACTTTCCTAGCTTCACCTGAAATTGCAAGAGTATTGCTTGCACGTATTGAGTCTTACCACATGAGGTATTATAAGTTACTGGCCTTGTCCATCCTACCTAATCACTTCCATATGCTTATAGATACCAGTGTTCAGATTAAAGAAATATATGATCCCAATACCGTTCCTAAGAACTACGTGCAATTGGATAAAATCATTAGTCTTATTAAAGAAGGATCAGCAAGATATATCAACCATTATTGCAAAATCGATGAAAGACAAGTATGGGAAGATGAAAATTTCGATACTTATATCAGAGATGAAAAGATGCTTAGTAGTATCATCAATCATATAAAAACAAATCCAGTTAAAGCGGGATTGGTCAGATCATATGAAGAGCATCCATTTACATTTGTGAATGATTTGTAATGCCCAGAGGAGACAAACCTTATAAATACTTTGAAAGTATACCCCTAACTTGCTGTTTATCATACCATTACTTGAAAATCATACTGCCCATTGGACCTTGGGCTTTAGCCCGAGACAATCCCTATAAATACCTTCATGAATATGAATTATTATGTTGTTACCTCTTGACTCTAGCTTGTGAATGCGAATTAGATAAAATTCTGATACGAAAATATTGTTTCCGAAAAGGTGCAGCGCACCGAATTTGTTAATCGTCCACTTTAATTGTGAATTCAACCCCTAAACCTGGATAGTCAGAGGCTATTAAGTATTAATATCCTTTTTCTTAAAAATAAAATAGGAAGCTACAATCAATGCTAACGACATCAATAAAAAGACGGCAAGATTTACAACCCTTAATTCAAATCCTGGAGCAAAAATATTGAAATCCAGATAGTGATTTGGGGAGATATAGCCTAACCATTTAACCTGAGACACCGCCTTAGAAATCGCATCGATAAAGTAAGATCCAAAAACAACTCCAACGATAACGCCCATAAAATTGACCTTCCGCTTCACTAACATTGAAATAAAAACACCTAACGCTGTAAAGAAAACAAGCAAACCTAATCCATGAATGTGCATGGTTCGAAACACAGACCAGTTTACATTGACCTCACCGAAAATCTTAACCCCTAGGTAAGCAAAGCAAACTTGAATCGTGAAAATCAAAGCTAGCAAAGTAAACAACACCATCATTTTCGTAAAATAAACCTGACCTCTCGTTATCGGCTTCGTCATCAGAAATTCTGCCGTCTTAACTCGTTGCTCTTTCGATATGATTGTTGCACCATTTGTCCCAGAATAAATTCCCATTAACAACACCAAGTAAAATCCATAATAGGTATTATACAGACCAATGATACTGGTAAACATATTCGCGTCGATTCCGAAAGCTTTCAACATGGCTGGTGGCATCATATTCATAATAGATGACATAGATTCTCCAGCATCTTTGATATACGGAAACATAGACATTGTTGTAATGGTAAGAATCACCAAAACCGTTGCCCAAATCAATAAGTATTTAATTCCTCGCTTCAGCTCTTTGCTGTATAGGTTCCAGATCATCGACTATCTTTCATAATAATTCATAAATAAGGATTCTAGATCTGGTTCTGTCAAGGTCAGATCAAATACTTCATGGTTAGATAACCAATTGATCAAAACCGTCGTTGAACCAATATATTCAAAGGAGAGTTTTTTATTGCTCCAAGTTTTCTTCTGAGCGCCTTCTGGCAATACCAGATTCGAAGGAACTTCCTTGAATATAACTTTGACCAGTTTCATTTGCTTCTTAAGCAATCCATCTATATTTTCTATCGCTACGATCCTTCCATTTCTAATAATCGCCGCCCGCTTGCAGATACGTTGAATTTCCGAAAGTACATGAGAGCTGAAAAAAATAGTGACACCTTTCTGATTTAGCTCTTCTAACTTGTTGAAAAACACATTTTGCATAAGCGGATCCAATCCCGAAGTCGGCTCATCCAAAATCAAAATTTCTGGCTCGTGAACCATTGCTTGGATGATTCCACATTTCTTCTTGTTTCCAAATGAAAGATCTTCAATTTCTTTATCCAGATCTAATTCAAAGTCGCTAGCTAATTCTTCAATCTTGGTATAATCCTTAATCCCATAAAACCTGCAATGGTATTCAAGTAACTCCCTAGAAGACATTCGATCATAATAATGAACCTCAGAAGGCAGGTAACCTATCGACTTTCTTAGCGATGCACCATGTTGAAAAACATCTTTTCCATTAATAGTAGCTGAACCTGAGGTCGGCTGTAGCAATCCAATTAATGTTCTAATCGCAGTAGATTTTCCAGCACCGTTCGGACCGATAAAACCATAAACCTCTCCTTTTTCAATGGAGATAGAAACATCTTCGATACCCATCGATTTTCCGTAGTACTTCGTAAGATTCTTAATTTCTATTGCGTGCACAATCTATTCTTTGCCTATACTAATAATTATAAGTGTATATAGTTCTAAATGTAGGTCAATTTCCCAGTTTATCACTCTTAATAATCAATGAATTCATATAGGTTTACCATTTATTTTTGAGAGATCTTAGCTATCTAAATAATAGATCATGCGATTTCTAATTTGCCTACTACTTCTTACAATTCCAATAATTAGCTTATCTCAAAATATAATTCTTGGTCGCGACGCAGCCCCCATAAATGGTGAAAACGTTACCGAAAATTTTTCACTATTTAATAAGACGAAAGGAGCGTTCGCTGGCGGCCAATTAGCTAATTCCCCGAACTGGAGCCCAGATTCATTAGGTTTGTTTTCTCTAGCTTGGGGATATAATGTGAAAAGTAAAGGAGAAGGGTCTTTTGCTGTTGGTAATCGAACGACAGCATCCGGAATATATTCCGTTTCAATGGGTTATCAATCTTTAGCAGAGGGTGATTTATCATTCGCCTTCGGTGATCAATCCTATGCAAAAGGAACATATGCTGTTGCTTTGGGAAGTCGAGCAATTGCTTCAGGGAATGAGTCATTTGCACTAGGTTTTGTGGAAGCTAATGGTCAATCTTCTTTTGCAACTGGCATTCTGAATGAAGCCAACGGTAACGCTACCTTTGTGATTGGTCAAAACAATTATGCCAATGGAAATTATTCCTTCGCTGCTGGTTCGAATTCAGAAACACTCGGAGATCATTCTACCGCAATAGGAAGTGGTGTCAGAGCATATTCTTACAATGAATTTGTGATCGGATTAAACAATACATCTTACACTCCCAATTCATCTACCGGGTGGGTGTCTTCTGATCGTTTATTTGTGATCGGAAATGGTATCAACAGCCCTTCTGATGCCATGGTTGTTTTAAAAAATGGAAACACTACCATTAATGGAGAAACAACTCTAAATGGAAATAGCAGAATAACTGATTCAGCAAATCCAGAACTGCTATTTGAAAGAACGAGTCCTGGGTCTTACGACGCTAAAATAAGAGTGGGTTCTACAGGTCACATGTATTTCGAGGGCGGAGCAGATATTTCATCTGGATTATCACCCATTATGACCCTCAGGAGTAATGGAAGGCTTGGTATTCGCGATTCGAGTCCCGATAAGGAATTTCACGTTAAAGGTCAAGCAAAAATTGAGGCATATAATACCAGCTCAGACGCCAATTTATATATGCAATCTGGGTCGGGACTAGAAGGAAGAGTCATAACTTACCAAAGAAATACCGAGGATATTTATCTGGGGGATGTAGACGATGTAGGAAATGATGTCTTTCTAAGAGCTGGCGGTAGCGAACGAATATCGATCTTGAATAATGGAAATGTGGGAATTGGGAATAGCAATCCTTCTCAGAAATTACATGTTCAAGGAAACATCTGTTACACTGGTAGCATAGGTGCATGCTCAGATCGAAGATATAAGCTCGATTTTAAACCCATATCTTCCGCGCTTTCTAAAGTCAATCAGTTGAATGGATATTATTATTACTGGAACCAAGATGCTTTTCCACAAAAGAATTTCAATGATGATCGACAGATTGGTGTGATCGCTCAAGAAATAGAAGCTATTTTTCCAGAAATGGTCATGACGGATGATGATGGATATAAGTCAGTAGATTATTCGAGACTTACACCAGTCCTCGTAGAAGCCGTCAAAGAATTATCTGATAGAAATAATGCTTTAGAAAAAGAGCTTAGTGAAATTAAAGAACAAATAAAATATTTAAAGGATGCACAAGTTAAAGACTAGGTCTTATTTATTTTGTCAATGTTTTAGCTCCATTCTTTTTGATAATGACCCAAGCCATAATGGCGACACCTATGACTGCAATGACTAATTTCAGTTGAACTAGATTATTAATTCTCGGATCGCCTGCAATCTTACTTAATGCACCAAAAATGTTATTCGTCCCTACGAAAAAGCAGATACCAATAATAAACAGGCTGATTAGATTAAGCCATATTCCATTTTTAAAAGCACCCATGAGATCGGTTCTATTCACAATGATTAGCAAGTAGCAAGCAATCACAGGAAGTAATAAACCATTAATCGCTTGTGCGGCAATAATAACTGGAATTACTTTAAGTCCCGATAGTCCCATCACTAACCCTATTAACATTACACTGATCCATACCGACTTAAATCGAATCGTCTTTTCATCCCATAAATTACGGGAATCATTGAAAGTACTTTTTGCTGTAATCGCTGCTGCAAGTGGACTGGTAATCGAAGAGCTGAGACCTGCAGCTGCAAGTCCTAACCCAAACATTGACCCAATAAAAGAGCCTCCTTTCGAACGTAGTGTTTCTGCTAAATTTACAAAACTAAACTCCCCTGAAACCTGAGTCCCTACCACCATAATGGACATCGAAATAATTCCTCCTATGATAATGGCGATGATTAACCCGATCCTCATTTGCCGAAGTTCCTGACCATGCTTTATGCCATTACCCAGAAAAATATTATAGGGAACAATGGTCGTACCGATAAGGCCAATTAAGAGCAAATCTGAATCTCCAGGAAAGGACGGAATGACCGCCTTCGAAGTGAATTCCAGGGCTGAAACATCAGATTTTAAAGCCGTATAAATAAAAGCAAAACCCATAATTGCTACAATTGCTCCTAGCAAACTTGTAATCAACTTAAAATTAGAAGTCCAGAGAAGTGAAAATCCAATAACGAAAATTACAACAGTCCCAACCCGAACGGAAACATCCGTAAATAAATTAAGACCAGCGACCGCACCGAGCATATTTCCTGCTTGATAGGCTGCACACCCAAATGCGACCGACAGAAAAATCAAAATCAGCTGTCCCCATTTCCGATCTTTTCCACTCGATAAAATCTCGCCAATATTTTTTCCAGAAACTATGCTTAATCGAGCTGCTGCTTCTTGAAGCACAACTGTTCCTAATATAGAAAAAGTCAGCGCCCATAATAAATCTAGACCAAATGAAGATCCTGCTTTAGCCGCAGTAGTCACCGTTCCTGGCCCTATAAAGGCTGCGGAAATAATGGACCAAAAAAGGATGGATCTGATATTCTTCATCGTTAAAAATATTCGGTTTTCTCGTGAGAAGAATCTAAAGTAGTTAAAAAGTTTTACACCTGTTTCGAGCATTGATAGCTTTTCGTATCATTTTACCTTTGCCTTTTTACGCTTATTTAGTGATCCGAGAACTATTGGTTTGATTTATGTACTACCTTTTCTGAGTTGGCTTTCTTTTATTAACTTTAATGGTCGTGGCTACTCAAGAATTAAAATTCAAGTGTATCCTCAATATTTTTGCTTTAAAAAATCAAAGAAATGGCAAAAGAAAAGATAAAAGAATATACTAACGGAGAAATTACCGTAGTTTGGAAACCGGAAAGATGCTATCATGCTAAAAATTGCATCCATGAGCTTCCCGATGTATATAATCCTAATGAAAGACCGTGGATTAAAATTGAGAATGCAACAACAGAAGCGTTACAACAACAAGTTAAGACTTGCCCATCGGGAGCTTTAACTTACTATATGAATAATGAAACAAATCAAAATATGAAAGAAGATATCACACAAGCAGTAGTTGTTAAAAATGGCCCTCTAATCGTAAAATGTGATCTAGAAATAGAAGGCATCGACGGCGAGAAAACAATTAGAGAAACAAGAACATCTTTTTGCAGATGTGGCGCTTCTTCGAATAAGCCTTTTTGCGACGGAACTCATAAGAAAATTGAGTTTGTAGGTTAGGATCAAGCAATATTAACTCCCTCTAAGTCATTGGTTTATTACAGAAATTTTTAATTTTTTCTGCGATAATCTGTGGAATTTGCGAGCAAATTATGTGTTATGAAATCTCGTAAAGAGAACTGATGCCCAATTTAGAATTAAGACTTGATCCTTGTTCTTACTTGCTTTAGAATTTTTTGCCGAAAACTTGGGTTGCAAAAACCGCATGAAGCTCACCATGATAACCAGCAGCTGTTCCTACACGATCATATTTTGGGTTCATGATGTTCTTTCTATGACTAGGTGAATTCATCCAAGATCTAACCATTTTTTTAGCTTGGGCGGCATAGCTAGGAGCAATGATTTCTTTCTTATTCCCACTTGATCTGATGATGAAACCTTCATACATCACATTTTCAGACATGGCTTGAAATCCACCGCCATAGTAACTGACTCGATCTCCTACATTTTCCTTCTTGGATGTTTTCTGAGTATGAGAAATATCTCCGATCCTAATCTGATAATTATTCTGGTCTGTTGCTGCATTTTTTAAGACCTTATCCTTTTTCAGTAAGGGAAGTCCATTTGCCTTCTTCACTTTATTGATTTCCTTATGTATTAAATCAGCAAGTAAGTAGATATCTACATCTCGATGATTGATAATATCTGATGAAGATGCGGTATTTTTCGAGGACGCGGTTTTCTTTTTTGCTGCCTTTGCAACTGCCGTCACCTTTTTACTGGGAACTGCCTTTTCTTCCAATGGTTTTGCATCTGGAGCACAACTAGAAAGCATGATACCAATTAATAAAAAAATGATGTTGAGGAAGCTTCTTTGTGGGTTACAAAATTTTTCATGCTTATTTTTAACGAAATTCCGCTTCATGATCTTACTTAGTCTAATTCTGTTCTTTTTCTACTTAACAACCATATTAAGTATAACAGTATATAAGACCCAATAAAATCAGATAACCCACAATTAGAGTGTGCTTTTTTTCAAAGTTCCAATCTAAAGCTTCTTTAGCCTATGAAAAATTAGTTGAATGAAATTTTTATTCCGCTACTTTATACTTCACCCTTATAAACCTTGGATGATAGATCGTCGCATCTTTCTGAATATCTTCCCAAAAGTCAAAGGTAATCGTATTGTAACTAATCAATAACTCTCCTGTCGAAGACAAGTGGTAATGTGCCTTCGCATTATAAGGCAGCAATCCTTCTGCATATTCTGGACATGTATAGACCTCATTAATCGGACCGAATGGCCCTATTGGGCTAGTCCCCACTTGAATACCGACCTTATCGGAAATGCCAAATACTTGAAAAGTCAGTAGATAATGTCCATCTTCAGTAGGTGTAACACTGAGCTCATTAGAAATACCATTCGTTATCGGTGCAACCGCCATTTTATCTTTGTTCCAACCTTTCCCATCCCAATATCGCCACTTAGCGAAATCCTCTATATTCTTGGGTTTGACTCTAGCAGCTATTAATGACTTGTCTTCTCCCATAAGCCCATAAATGTAAAGGTAGCCGTCTGGATTCGATGCTGAAGCTGCCTTTGTATTGTTAAAGATTCCCGAACCAAAATAGACTCGGCCATACTTCGGATGAACGAATCCTAAACTTGTGGGTATTTGTTCTTGTTTTAAAAAATTCTCTTTGTATGGCTTATTAATTTTTAATAACGAAATGTTAGTTTGTTGAAAATCAAATACATTTGGTCCCGTTTTATGAACATGGTAGGCGAAAATATACATCGCATCATCCATCTCTTTATTGACAAACCCATCCCCTAACCAAAAATACTCGCCTTCTTCAGATAATTTATTGTTGGGTATAAAATAAGACTTTGGATTTCCTTTGTCATCCTCGTTCCAAGTAAATTCCAACTTATCTTCGAGAGGCTTAATCCCATCTAGCCAAGCCATGGTATTGTTCACCATCACATTCCCGTCTTTCGGAACTCTATTTTCCACTTCACCGATGTAAGTGTCGCTAAATATAAATAGCGTCTTCTTCTCGGCATCACCTTGCCGTTCACTTCCATCTAAGGGAATCGTAAATACTCCATCCGCTCCGAACCAGCCACTTTCCCTCTCCATTAATGAAGTCCATTCATCGGCAGGCTCACTTGTGAAAGTGTAGGAAGGGATCGTTTCGCTTGTCAATTTTTTCGTTTCAGCACACCCAATTATCAAGAACAAGCTAATACTAACCACTAATGTGTAGAATGCTGATGTATACTTTTCCGCTATTTCCATCCTGAAACATTTACAAAGTGAGGTCGATAATTATCAGCATTTCTAAATATGTCCACAAAAGTTCTACTGTTATTATTATAGGATATGACTAAGGTGTCCTCCGTAGAAAATTGTTCATGTACAAAAGCGTTATAAGTAAAAATTTGATCAATTGTTTCCGGTGTACAGTAGATCGTTTTTCTATCTTCAAAAGGTCCTGTTAGTGAATTACTCTTGTATAGATAAAGCTCTCTTCCTAATGCATAATTTTGATTCATCAAATAATACGATTCCTCTCTTTTAATTATACTAAACTGTTCTGAAACATTAGAAAATATGGGCGCACTATTTTCCTCTCCAATGATCCATTTTCCAGGCGAAGAGAAATATTCCCATTCACCTGACAAATCCGTCCCTTCTACTCTTGCCACATGTAAGAATTTATTAAAACCTGACTTATACGCCCCATAGATATAAGTATAACCATCTTCTTGCAATAGACAAGCCCCAAAATTGGCACCTGTAAATTCCATTTTACGTTCTACCGATAAAACCTCCATTTCTGGATAAGAAATCGTTGCTAAATCTATCGCTGCATATTCGAAACCAAAGATTCCATCACCTTCTTTTCTCAGCGCAAACATGATCAACTGAATATTACCATCATGCATCTGACCATGACCTGGCCAATACCACCAACCTTCTTCAGGCGGAGTTAAAAACGCTCTTGGATTCTCTGGTGTTCCTTGATAATAGGTCGTGAATTCATCCCCTGATTCTATAACCAATGTATTGTTAATTAACGGTCCTCCAGGTCTACTTCGATCTTCATTGACTCTTCCTAGAAAGGTGTCTCCAAAAATCCACAAGTTCGTATTTTCATTGATCGGAATAGAATATGTTGCATCACCTCCTGTCCAGCCATCCTCATATCTGGTAAAAAGATCATTAAGCTCCTGATTATGCACAGCAACGGTGTTTTCGTCCCAGCAATCTCTTGGATCATATGGATTCGTTACTGTAGTATCGCCTTCCTCCTCTGGTGGATCTTTTTCTACATACTCCGTATCGTGCCTTGTAAAGTCTTTCTCTATATCTTCACATCCCACCACTAAAAAGAAAAGGAGAAAAAAAAGACATATATGTTTTTCCATATTCTAATTTCAAGCTGAAAAAGCTAAATTACAATTAAATATAGACAAATCTTTTATGTTAAAACTAGGTCTGGGGCTTTACAAGAGCCTTCTTAATTCGCAAAATTTCCAATTTGCAAAGCAAACTGGAGCATCACATCTTGTCGTTCAATTAGTTGACTATATGAGCGGCGGCTCAAATCCCAACTTAGCTAATAATCACCTAAATGGTTGGGGTAAGACAAATAATCAGGAAAAATTCTGGGAATTTGAAGATCTATTAGCGCTGAAAAAAGAAATCAATGCACATGGTTTAGAATGGGATACGATAGAAAATTTTGATCCTGCACATTGGTATGATATTCTCCTAGATGGACCTGAAAAAGAGAAACAACTGGACAACCTAAAGTACATGTTGAAAAACATGGGGAAAGCTGGAATTAGGAATATGGGTTACTATTTTAGTCTCGCTGGAGTATGGGGATGGACTAGCAAAAATTATGGAAGAGGAAATCCGATGACCGTCGGATATGATGCGAGTGCAATTGATTCTAATGCGCCCATTCCGAATGGTATGGTGTGGAACATGACTTATAATGAAAATGCAAGTCCTGGAGTCATAGACTATGTGCCGAGAGAAGAAATGTGGGATCGACTAACATGGTTTCTCGAAAATATTCTGCCCGTTGCAGAAGAGAATAACATCAGAATGCTCGCACACCCTGACGATCCTCCTATGCCTGAATTAAGAAATACTGGCAGACTGTTTTATACTCAAGATTATTATGAAAAACTGTTAGAGATTTCAGATAGTCCGAGCAATGGATTTGAATGTTGCTTAGGAACCATTCAAGAAATGAAGGGCTCGAATGTGTTAGATTTTGTAGACAAACAAAGCCGTGATAATAAGATCGGCTACGTTCATTTCAGAAATGTAAAAGGGAAGGTTCCTAACTACAGAGAAGTATTCGTAGATGAAGGAGACATCGACATGCCAGAAGTGATTCGAATTCTCAAAAGAAATAATTATGATGGCATCCTTATTCCAGATCACAGCCCAGCTATGAGTTGTGATGCTCCTTGGCATGCGAGTATGGCGTATTCTATGGGATATATGAAAGCCTTGATTGAAAATGTTTCATAATGAAGAGAAATGACTGTACGATAAATGACAACTGGACCTATAATGGGATGAAGGTTGTATTTATGGAAAATGAATTTTTGAAAATTGGAATTCTCGTCGATCGAGGAAGCGATATATTTCATTTTGAATTCAAGCCTCTTCAGAAGAATCTTTTACTGAAATTGGATAAGGATATTCATAATCCGAACGTCGTTTTCTCGCAAATGAGAAATACCAATAACCAATTCGAAGATTACTATTATGGTGGCTGGCAGGAAATTCTTCCGAACACGGCACCGATGAATTTGCGGGGTGCAGAACTGGGGCAACATGGGGAAGTGTCATTGATTCCATGGAAGTACGCCATTGTCCAAGATTCACCTGAAGAAGTCTCGCTCAAAGTCTGGACTAGACCATTGAGAATGCCATTACTCATTGAAAAAACGCTAACAATAAAAAAAGGAGAAAGCAATTTAATTATAGATGAAAAATTGACCAACGAATCTAATACTTCACTTGCCTTCATGTGGGGTCATCATATTGCTTTTGGTCTAGAGTTGTTAGGAAATGGTGGAAGAATAGAAACGAGTGCTACACAATTCGAAGCTGAAATATTAATGCCTGATCATCGCCTTTTCAAGCCGGGTATAAAACAAGATTGGCCGAAGGTGTTAGATATAAACGAAAACTTAGTTGATGGAAATACTATCCTTCCTAGCAGTAAACATTTTAGTGATTTAGGGTATTTAAGCGAATTTGAAGGAAGAGCATTTTATCGTATTCATACAGATGAAATGGAATTCTCCGTCCACTGGGATAAGGTTATCTTCAAGTCCTTATGGTACTGGCAAGAACGATATGCAAGTCAAGATTCTCCTTGGTGGGGTAATGCTTTTGCCATTGCTTTAGAGCCTTGGTCAGCAAAGTGGTTGCCTGATCCGTCAGCACAAGAAATGAAGGATAACTGGCTTAACATTCCTGAAAACGGAAGCATTTCTACTACATTAACCACTAATTGCCGATTAAAATAAACACGAAATGGAGGCAAAACCAATTTTTGACATAAAGCTCGAGCACGGAGAAGGACCTGTATGGTGCCCAATAGAAGGAAAATTTTATTGTGTAGATTTGCTCAAAGGACACTATTATAAAGTAGATTACCAGACGCAGGAATCGGAACGGTTTGATGTTGGACAAGCACTCGGTGTGATGGCATTAAGAGCAGAAGGTGGAAGTGTTGTTGCTGTTCGAGATGGCTTTGGTACTTTTGATGAAGAGCGTAAAACATTGACCCTTATAAAAAACTCGCCAGAGCGTGAAATCCACGAAACCAGAATGAATGATGGAGCAGTAGATCCTGCTGGTAGATTTCTTGCGGCGACCATGACCTATGACGGGATGAAACCCGTAGGCAATCTGTATGGTTTGGAATCTGATGACCATTACACTATCCTAGAAAAGAACCTACTTCTGCCGAATGGTATGGGCTGGAGTCCTGACAATAAGAAGTTTTTCCTCATCGATACGCATGAGAACGCCATGTTTGCTTATGACTATGAGATGACATCCGGCAAAATCTCTAATAAAACCATCCATATCCAGTGGTCAAAAGAAGAGTATCCAGATGGAATGGCGATTGATTCAGAGGGTGGTTTTTGGGTTGCAATGTGGATGGGTAGTAAAATTGAACATTATGATTCGGGAGGGAAGAAAATTGAAGAAGTAAAAGTACCCGTATTACATACAACGTCATGCTGCTTCGGAGGAAAGGATATGAAGACGCTATTGATAACAACTTCTAATCTTAATTTATCAAAAGCAGAGAAAGCAGCAAATCCACTGGCAGGACGAGTTTTCTCAGTTGAAACGGATATAAAAGGACAAGTTCAAAAAAGATATAAAGGATAATATAACATGGAAAAAAAAGTAATCGTCATCACAGGGGCATCATCGGGAATCGGCCGTTCGTGCGCCATTTATTTTATTGAAAAAGGTCATTATGTTGTGGGACTTGATGTCAATGAGGCAGCATTAGACGCAGTAAATGTTGAGGACCAATTTACCTTTATGAAATGTGATGTTTCAAAGGAAGCTGAAGTCAAGAAATGTATTGGAACTACGATTGAAAAATATGGCGATCTCGATATTTTGGTCAATAGTGCTGGCATTCAACGATATTCTACGGTTACTGAAACGACAGAGGAAGAATGGGACTTAGTGATGAATGTCAATTTGAAAAGTGCCTTCTTATGTGCGAAACATGCTATTCCTTCTATGCAGAAAAAAGGTCAAGGAGTAGTCGTCAATGTTTCAAGTGTGCAAGCTTATATTACTCAACACAGAGTTGCACCTTATTCTACTTCTAAAACTGCCATGCTTGGGTTAACTAGAAGTATTGCTGTTGATTATGCACCAGAAATTAGGTGCGTTGCAATTTGTCCAGGTTCTGTCGATACGGCAATGTTACAAGTAGCGTTTGATCAAGCGGAAGATCGAGATAAAACGTATAATGAAGTTGTAGACATGCATTTAATGAAACGAATCTGTCCACCTTCTGAAGTGGCAGCATTAATCGGATTCCTTTCAGGAGATGATGCTGGTTCCATCACAGGACAATCCTTTAGAATAGACGGCGGAATCGGGATTTCTATTCCTGGGAATTAAATCATGAAAGTTACCTATTTTAACTTTTTCTGTAATTCTTCGACCATAAGCTTTAGTTCTTTTATAGCACTGTTTTGCTGTTTCAGTTCATCAATTTCTTCTTGTAGATTTTCAATAACAACCTGCTGTTCTTGAATAGCTTTGGTGAGTACTGGAATTAATTTTGTGTAGTCCATAGACCAAAGATCATTTGAACTTCGCGGCTCCATTGCTGCCTCAGGAACAATTTTCGATACATCTTGCGCGAAAAAACCAATCGTTTCTACATAATTAGGTCCTCTCAGATTTACTATTCCACCATTTTCATCTATTTCTGAACTATGGTGATGATATCTCAAAGGTTTTAATTTCATAACCAAATCAAGGCCCTTTTGAAGTGCACTTGAATTAGATTTTATCCTTTTGTCAGAATAAGTCTGCCATGCGAAAGCTCTTGCAGTCCCTAATAACAGTGTGGAACTATTTTGTAGCTGTAACGCACGAGAAACACCTGCGTTCCCATTATTATAACCTACTGTAATCGATCCATTATTATACACTCTAAACTTTGTACTATTTGAGTTTTGAATTCTGAACGCGCCGAAGGTTGTTTGATTATTTATATGGAATTGATCTTCTGAAGGATTTGATTCAGAAATTCCAACATGTCCATTGTTATTTATGTTAATCCTTTCTGCTCCACCTGAATACATAACCACTTCGTCAGCAATATTTGATATATCACCAATCAATAGTTTATTATCTCCATGATCCAAGCGAATAACTTCTCCGGGATTTCCATTACTGAAAAGTAAACTTGCATCATCTGACACAGAGAATTGCTCTATTAAGGTTCGTCCTTTAGAATATATTCCTCGATATATTCCAGTTGCAAAAAGTCCTGTTCCAAACAAAGAGTTACTAGCAAAATAGCCACCATAATTAAATGATGACGTGTTTGCATTTGTAGCTATTCCAGAAATTCCTATTCCGTTTTTGCCATTACTAATAAAATAGCCGCCATAGTTTACTTCGGTATTATCATCTTTGTCATTGTTAGCTACTCCATACACACCATATCCAGCATTTCCTTGACTTATAAAATGACCTCCCTTATTACTAGCAATATTAGATGGGTTATTAGACCCTATATATGTTGCATTGCTAAAGACACCTGTGCCTTGACGACCATTCGCTTCAAAGTCTCCGCCTATTATTAAATGATTTAAAGAATTACTTGTTGCTATAACTTTAATTCCTGTTGAGAAATTCGTAGAATTAGATTCGAAATAACCTCCTGTTGTACTTCCTGAATTACTACTAAAAGCACTTGCATATATTCCTGTTGCTGTTCTTCCTGAAGATTTAAAGTAACCTCCATAAACATTTGTGCTGTTTGAAGATGAAGAAATAACTTCTCCTTGAATAGCTTTTAATAAACCTTTTGTGAGATTTTGTGCTGATACTGTAGATACTATTCCAGTTGCATCATCACCTGAGCTATTAACCATGATTGCTGTACCTGCTGAATCAATATTATTTATTTCAAGTTCATTGTCTATGATTACTTTCTTCGATAAGTTTTGAGCGCAAATAAAATATGGCAATAGTGTAAACAGTAAAATATATTTCATTTTTACTTTCAAAAGTAAGTCTCCCTTTTTTCTAATTCCTATATGAATTCATTGATTTTTACTTGCTCAAAACTGTATGTCTCGATTAAGTTGAAAAATGATAACATCGCTGAAAAAGCGCTGTCATCAGAAACAATTTCATGGTCTCACGTGCAGACTTGTCAGCTCACCAGATGAAGACTATGAATATTGTGAGGTTCAAAACGATTCTATTTTGCTCAACCGCTTCACATCGATAGGCTCACTGGAGGTGATACTATCGGTGATGCTATCAACTTAAAAAGGTCCAGCGGACCGCGTTTGTATGTTTTCTTTTGAACATTAATCACCTATTATAAAAAATTCAATGCCGGTACGCTGTACCTAGTTTCTTCTATGATTTCAATTGTTACAAACAGGGTCGGTCCTCTGGACCTTATAGAGCTAATACATGATATTAAATCAAAGCACATCGAAAGGCTCACTCCTCCATCAGAAATAATTTCATGGTCTAACGTACAGACTTGTCAGCTCACCAGATGAAGACTATGAATATTGTGAGGTTCAAAACGATTCTATTTTGCTCAACCGCTTCACATCGATAGGCTCACTGGAGGTGATACTATCGGTGATGCTATCAACTTAAAATCCATGCGAACCGCGTTTGTATGTTTTCTTTTGAACATTAATCACCTATAATAAAAAATTCAATGCCGGTACGCTGTACCTAGTTTCTTCTATGATTTCAATTGTTACAAACAGGGTCGGTCCTCTGGACCTTATAGAGCTAATACATGATATTAAATCAAAGCACATCGAAAGGCTCACTCCTCCATCAGAAATAATTTCATGGTCTAACGTGCAGACTTGTCAGCTCACCAGATGAAGACTATGAATATTGTGAGGTTCAAAACGATTCTATTTTGCTCAACCGCTTCACATCGATAGGCTCACTGGAGGTGATACTATCGGTGATGCTATCAACTTAAAACCCATGCGGATCAAACTGATACACCCTTCCCTTTGTCAACAAGTCAAAATCATCCGTCCTAAAAGGAAACACAGGCAAACCAAATCCATTCACTAAATTTAGAAATCCTGGATTATCAGACCAAGCATACCTTACATATTTGGGTTGCGGAACATCTGCCGACCAGACCTTCACGGTGTTATCTGAAATAATTTCAGCATCTGCCCAGTAGAACTTACCATCTTCACCAGCGATTGCGAATCCCCCAATTTTCTCACTTTCGAACCTTTTATGCAAACGACTTCCATAAGTATTAAGCTCAACTAAAATTTCGTTGCCCTGAATGATGTTGCTGATATAAGTTGGACCTTTTTTCAATGGCATACCATAAACATAATGCAAAGCTAAATAAGAAAGACGTCGTCCAACTTCCGCTTTATTCTTAGGATGAATATTTCCCCCTTCTCCGATATCAATCGCAGTTACAATATCCACATTTTCCATTTCAGAAACTTTAAATTGGGAAGCTCTAAGCTCTGGCCACAATTCATCTTTAGGCTCTTCTGTTTCTGCTCTATAATTCGCTAGTTGGACGATGAAAAAAGGGAGTTTCTCATTCTTCCATTTTGTTCTCCAGTCTGCAATCATCGCGCTGAGCAGCTTTTCATATTCTTCTCCTCTCTGCTCATTGGCTTCTCCTTGATACCAGATCACTCCTGTAACAGGCAACTGATGAAGCGGAGCAATACTTCCATTATAAAGCAATGATGGATAGGAAAAAATACTTCCATTCGGATGAACAGGTTTAGGGAATTTTTTACTGTCAATTTTTATTCCCTTCTTATATTTCCATTTTCCGTTTAAGATTTTATTTCCCCAGAATGCATTCGTATACATTCCTCCTAGCCCACCGATATCAAAAACCCTCACCGTTAGTTGATTATCCTTTTCCTTCAAAAACGACTTCGGAACGATGTAACTCCTAAAGTTTCCGCTTCCAAAACTTCTTCCCACCTCATGTCCATTGACCCAGGTGATGTCATAATCGTCGATCTGATTTAACTTAAGAACTAAATCTTCGTTTAGCGATTGCTTCTCTATATCAAATCGTTTTCTAAACCAAAAACTTCCATCGTGGTCTTCTTCTCCCAAATATTCCCAGAACATAGGAATCTCTGTCTCTTGCCAATCGCTTTCATCTAAATCTTCCTTCCACCATTCTCCTTCCATTCCTGGTCCTTTGTGGTAATATTTCTTATTCCACTTTGATTCACCAGCTTCAAATTCTGCTTGAAGTGTTTTAAAATCTTTACCAATCGATTCAATTTCACCCGTAACTTCATCGAACTGAGAAAACGTTTTCAACACATCCACTCCCATCCATGTTTCTATTGAAGTCGCTCCTAGATTGCTACTTATTAAACCGATAGGAACATCTTGAGATTTACTCAAATATTGACCGAAAAAATACCCCACCGCACTAAAATTTTTAATGTTTTCTCGGTTAGCTTCTTCCCACATACCATCAGCAATTTCTTCTTGTGGGAGATAATCTGTAGCGACCTTTACATTTAGCAATCTAATATTCGATTCTGCATCAAATCCGATTTCTTCATCCGTTAAGCCTAGCATTCTAGCGGTATATTGCATATTGGATTGCCCAGCACACAACCACAAATCACCAACAACCACATTAGATAGAGTTAGAGATTCCTTCTTTCCCGTTATTGTGAGATCAGCTGCTTCACCAATCTCCAAGTTCTTCAATATAAATTCAAACTCGCCAGTTTTTCTATTTACTTCGGTCTTTATTTTCGCATCGCGGAAATTCAACGTCAGAAACTTTTCCTTCTTCACTTTGCCTTGGATATGAATTTCACTATTCCTCGGAAGGACCATGTTAGACCCATAAATTTTAGGAAGGGAAATTTGTGCATTTAGACTGCTTCCTAAGAAAATTAGGAACACGAGAATTTTGAAATATTTTGACATTGTAAGCATGAGACAAAGTTATTATTAATTTTTTTATCTCTAGGTTCATGATCTGAGATACTGACCTTCAGTTAGCCTCTCAATGATCATGGTTTTTATTGATATCTTTCATTTTAAAGAATATTCATAGCCTCCGCTGGTAAGCGGACAGGTAACTCCATGTGAGACCATGAAGTTTTTCACATTTTTTTTTAATCTTTATCGCTATGTTTCAAAAACTAATTCTCTTCTGCATCGTGATATTGCTTGCAAGTTGTAAGCCCAACATTGACATAGAAAAAACAAATTCTACATCTCAAGTAGAATCCTTTATTCAACAAGACGCTGAATGGACAAATGCTTTTCTTCGTGACGAAAATGTATTCGGAGTTGATGGAATTTTTTCCATTCCATTAAATGGAAAAGAATTTTCTAAACCCTCAGCAAAGGATTCTATACTGTTTGTTTTCAGTGATTCTCTCATTAAACTAAAGGGAAAAATCAAGGACAATAAGTTAGGAAATGATGAATATAAAATGATTCATAATTCCTTAGGAATAGCTACAGGTGAGGATTTGATTAATTCGCTAAAGTTCGATTACAAGTCCGAAAATGGAATGCCTAAAACGGTATTCGAACCCAATGATGAAAATAAAGAACATTACTATTGGTTAGGAGATGGATTTGTTAACACCGCTGGAGATTCCGCTTTATACATTTTTGCGTATAAGATCATTGATGTAGAAACGGAAGGGTTTTTCAGCTTTGAGCAATTATCTGTAGACATCCTGAAAATTGACAAACATGAGCGCTATCCATTTTCTAATTATGAGATCATCAAAACAGATCTGATGTTTCCTGTAGCTGGTTATATGGGGCAGGCAACTTTCGGAAATGCCATTTTGGTAAACACAAATGAAGCTGGGGCGCCTCATCCAGATGGATACATCTACATTTATGGGACGATAGGTTTCGAGAAGGATTTATTTGCAGCGCGTGTGCTTCCAAATGATTTCGATAAGATGAGTGCTTGGAAATATTGGGATGGAAAAAGCTGGGTGTCTGAAAAGGAAAATGTGAAGAAACTTGTCAGCAATACCTCTAATGAAATGAGTGTTTCACCATTGCAGAACGGACAATTTGTACTCGTATATCAACATGCAGGAATGGAACCTAGTGTTGTGATGCAACTTTCTAAGTCACCAGTAGGCCCATTTTATCCTCCGAAAACAATCTATCACTGCCCTGAAGTATTGGAAGATAAAGACTTTTTCGCCTACAATGCGAAAGGGCATCCTAGCATCTCCAGTCCTGACTCTTTACTCATTAGTTACAACGTAAATTCCTTTGACTTTTTCGTGGATGTTCTGACTAAGCCAAATCTTTACCGACCAAGGTTTATAAAAATTAGCTTAGATTAGCAAGGATTTTGAAATCGTTTAAACCCTTCCATTATGTATAAAACGAAAATTTATACTGCTTCTGCCGTGCTTCTTTTTCTTCTTTTATCGCTGCCGGTTTCCAGTCAACAAACCATAGAAATAGAAAATGAGTGGCCAGTTCGATCTGAAACTTATTATCAAGGATTCCTAACGCCAAATGAAGGTGAACGGCTCGATTTTCTGCAAAATCTTCAGGATGAAAGTGTGGCTTTATTGGTTAGGGCTAATGATGGCAAAAAATACCTTTCCTTTTCTGGAGAACCCGTCGTTGAAACGGAGGAAGAATACCTAACCTTTGTTTGGGAAATGGCATTAGCTGCAAGGTCAGGCGATGCGAAGAAAACTCCATTCTTTGATTTGTATGTGAATAGTGAAAAGAAATATTCCTTTCCTGTTTTTACAGATCCAGAGCCAAGTGACTGGATCATCAAATTAGACGATGGATCAGAACTTGCATTTGTCAGGTCGTTTAAAGACGATAAAAAAGGAGATCTTTTTGGGTTTATGTTTTTGACAATTAAATCCGGTGATTATCCAGTAGGAGAAAGGTTAAGTATTAAAATACAGGGAAGCAAGTCTGCAAGCCAAGATTGGTATATGGCTTTCCAAAATGTTGTCAAAAAAGAACTTACCGCTGAAATTCTGCCGGCCATTAAAAATACAAAGAATGGTCTCAAGCAACCGCTAGAAATAAAGTACAACCATCTTGGCAAGAAAACGAATTGCCTAATTTCCATCGATGGTAAAGATGAAAAATCCTATCCCATCAAGGCAGGTGGAAATGAATTTACTTTAGAATTAGAGCCAGTAGAGGAAGCACGAAACATCAAATTATCGTTCGCCGTTGATGGAGAGACTTCCGATTTCCATTTGAGACAAAAGCCCGTTCGTAATTTCGAGGTTTACTTTTTACCACATTCACATATTGACATTGGATTTACGCATCTTCAGCATGAAGTCGAAGAAATGCAATGGAGGAATTTCGAAGAAGGAATTGCACTCGCTGAGAAAACTAAAGATTACCCGGAAGCATCACGGTATAAATGGAATTCTGAAATTATGTGGGCCGTTGATTCCTATTTAAAAACAGCAACGCCCGAGAAAAAAGAAAAATTTATAGAAGCTGTAAAGAAAGGCTGGATCGGTCTAGATGCCCTTTACGGAAGTGAATTGACAGGATTGCAAAGAGATGAAGAATTGCTTCATATTGCAGATGCTGCCAATAGCCTAGAAAGTAACTATGGAATCAAACTAACTTCTGGAATGATCACAGATGTACCTGGATACAGTTGGGGAATTCATACCGCGCTTTTCGAAAATGATATCAAGTATTTTTCCATAGGCCCGAATCACATGCCCCATCTTGCAAATGGTGGGTATCAAGTTGGGAATACGATCAATGAATGGGGAGACATACCTTTTTACTGGGTTTCCCCTTCTGGAGAGGACAAAATCCTATTTTGGATGTCCACACACGGGTACTCTTGGTTTCATGATTGGTTGCTAGGAACCCTTGATAAATCAGGAGGAACTCCTATTCTCAAGTTTCTTAACGAACTAGAAGATGAAGGTTATCCTTACGATATTGTTCAGTTAAGATATACCATGGGAGACAATGCTGGACCAGATCAAGGCATGCCAGATTTTATCAAAAATTGGAACGAAACGTATGCGTATCCTAAATTTAGAATAGCGACTACCTCAGAAATGTTTAAGGATTTCGAAGCCAAATATGGAGATAAACTGCCAACCTACAGTGGCGATTTGACACCATACTGGGAAGATGGAGCGGCTTCCTCAGCAACAGAAACAGGATTAAATCGAAATACCGCTGACAAATTGATTCAAGCAGAAGCATTGTGGGCAATGAGTGAAGAAGCATCTGAATTTCCAGTTGAAGTTTCAGATGAAGCATGGCGAAATGTGCTGCTTTTTTCAGAGCATACTTGGGGTGCGATTTCTAGCAAGTCTGATCCAGATAGTGATTTCACAAAAGATCAATGGAAGGTCAAACAAAGTTTCGCGCTGACTGCAGATAGCCTAGCTGTTCAATTGCTAACCAGCCAAGTAGAAGAAGGTAATATTTCGGATTTTTACGTTACGAATACCTCTTCTTGGAAAAGATCTGGCTTAATTACCCTTCCTAATTGGGATGAAAATTATGTATTGACACATAATGGTATTAGGGTTATGAGTCAATTTTTAACGGATGGGTCGCTAGTGTTTATTGCTCGTGGAGTTCCTGCCTATGAAACGAGGCTTTACGAGGTTTCCTATAGTCCTCCGTCCAATGAAAGAATGACCAAATATTTTGTCAGAAAAGATATAGATATAAAATTTGATAAAAATGGCAACTTAAGCACTCTGAGGCTGAGAAATAGAAATCATAACTTTATTGATTCAACAAGCCAATTTGGGTTTAATGAATATTGGTATACCGGATTAAATGCCGAAAATCCTCAAAGATCATCAAATGTCACAATAGATACGCTACATAAAGGGCCGATCTTTGATGAGTACATGATCACAAGTACAGCACCTGGCGCAGAATCGCTTTCTCGGCGAATTCGAGTCGTTCATATGCTAGGACAAATAGACATAGAGAACACGGTGGACAAGAAGAAAATAGTAGAGAATGAAAATGTACGTTACGCTTTTCCATTTTCAGTGCCCAATGCTAAAACTAAAATTGATCAAGCATTTTTTATCCTTGAACCAGATGAAAATCAGCTGGCTGGAGCCAATAAAAACTTCTACTGTCCTCAACGATTTGTAGATTTTTCCAATGATGAATATGGTGTGATTTTGGCCAATTTAGATGTTCCACTTGTGGAGTTCGGAGGAATGATCGGTCAAGAATGGATGCAAGACATGAACAAACGAAAGTGGAGAACGGAGCATGAAATGTCCACTTTACTGTTTTCCTGGGTGATGAATAATACTTGGTTTGTCAATTATAAAGGTCATCAAGAAGGGCCGATCACCAGCCGATACAGCATAAAACCTTATCAAAAGTGGTCCGATGCAGATCGCAAGAAATTTGGAATGGAACAGAGCCAGCCGTTAATCGTTTCCTATGCGGATTTAGGTCAATTTTCGAATAAGCCGTTAGTGAATATATCTGGATCTAATGATGTAATTGTTACTTCGTTTAAGCCTTCTAGAGACCAAAAAGGCTGGGTCATCAAATTGCTAAATGCCACTGATAAAAAATCGATAATTAATCTAGGAATAGATGAAAAATATGCTGTTTATAAATCAAACAACAAAGAAGCAAATGGAGAAAAGGTAAGTGGTGACCTTTCATTAAAGCCTTGGGAATTTCTAATCATAAAAGTTCAAAACTGATGAACGGAGCGATTTCGACTAGACGAATAGGCAGACTTGTAAGTTGTATGCTAATATTTTGGTGGAGCACCACAGCTATGAATGCGCATCCATTTACCTATTCCATCTGCAAATTGTACATCGGAGATCAATATATTTCTGGCAACCTAGAAGTATCGGCTGAAAATCTAATTTTCTTCAACTATCTACATCTTGATTCAAACATTCGTTACACCGCAGATGAAATATTAGAAGCTTCCGAAGTATACAGGTCGTCTTTATCGGAATCTATCTTAATCCATTCAGAAGGAAGTGTCTTAAAAATTGAAGATTTTAGATTGGGTGAATTGTCCCTATCGGATCATATTTCTATTTCAGAACTTAAGGAAACCTTCATCCATTATAGTTTCAAGATTAAATTAGAACAAGCAATTGATCACCTAGATGTTACGCATAGCATTGGTGCAGAATATCCATTAATCTCTTCCCTTTTGATCTTAGAAGTAGAGGGCAAGGAAGTAAAGAAAAGCTTTGATAATCTTGCGACTAATAAACTACATACGGTTTCATTTAACAAGAAAAGTAATCGAAATGCAACTCGGCTCCTTTTGGAAAAGGGAGATGTTTCGGCGTTAATAAAGATTCACACAACAGATGATATTTTAAAGGAAGCGTTAGGTGGGTTCGGTGTTTTAAAGGAAAATCCTGGACTTCTGAATGAACTTCTGATCATTAAATCGAATGAACTTGTGATCCCTTTTTCTAATGTTCAATTTAATAGAACTGCTGATAACGGTATCGAGATCACTGCTGAAGTCCCGATTGATAGCAATGTTGAACTAATCGCTGAATGGAAAGAATTCAATACAGTTTTGAAGAGTGTTCCGACAATAATTCTCACTGATAAAAGCAAAAGTGAATTTACATTATCGAGGTATAGCAGGATATTAAGATGGTAAATTTCCCACATTTAGATTAGACCTTATAATCTTACAACTGGATGTTGGTTGTCATACTAAAATTTGACAAATGATTAATCATTGTCAAACTATATACTGACAATATTTGACCCAATAAATTCTGATAAGAGACGAGATCAAGGATTATTCCCTGCATTGTTTTCTTTGCTTCATCGAATAATACTGACCTATTCCACAAAATTAAATTAACTCCTCACGCCCTATCCACTTATTTAATTCTAACATATCTGACATTTGAATGGATAAATATTAGAAAATCTAAAATTATTTGAAAAAATTCTTACCTTGCTGGTATGTATGGACATACGGACATGGATTTAAAAATTGAACACGATAGTAAAATACCGCTCTACTATCAAGTGGAAACATTGCTTAGAAAGCTCATTACACTTCCAAAGTATCAGAATGGAGAACTGCTACCGAACGAAGTGGACCTTTCTAAAAGACTCGGCATTTCTAGAAGTACAACAAGACAAGCTATTAAAAATCTTGTGAACGAAAACCTACTTGAACGTAAGAAGGGAGTCGGAACAAGAGTTTCAAAACAGCCAACCATTTCACACCTTAGCAACTGGTTAAGTTTTACGAAAGAAATGAATGCCAAGGGGATAGACGTCATCAACTACGAATTAGAAGTTGGTGACGTTATATCAAATGAAGAAGTCGCTAATGCGCTCAAGATTACACAAGGAAGACACGTATTAAAACTAAGAAGACTGAGGGGCACGTCCCAAAAACCTGCAGTCCTTACCACTTCTTGGTTTCATCCTAGAATTGATCTTTCAGAAGATGACGATTTCAACTTGCCTCTTTACGAGCTCTTGGACAAAAAGTACAATACCTTAGTCCACTTCTCTCAAGAAAAAATAAAGGCCGAAAAAGCCAATGCTGTTCTTGCAGACAAACTCAATATTGAAATTGGAGATCCTGTTTTGTCTAGATCTAGAATTGTTTCAGACCAAGGAAAACGGGTCGTCGAATACAACAAGACATACTACCGAGCTGATAGTTTTACTTACTTCATAGAATTAAAGAGAGAATGATGTTGTATAAAAACTTTAGTTTTCTAACTCACAATTTGTATCTGAATGCTTCCTTCAGATCATTATTTTTATTTCTAGTGCTTGCTTTTTCAGCAACAATCGTCACTGGACAAGATGTCTTAAATATAGAAGGGAAAGTGACTTCCGCTAATACGGGTGAAGAACTTATAGGTGTTAATGTATTTTCAAATACGACTTCTGGAACCATAACGGACTTTAACGGAAATTTTGAAATCAGCCTAAAAGCAGGTGACACCCTAAAATTTAGCTACATCGGTTACACAAACTATAACGTTCCTGTCCTAAATAGCGACTTTCTGAACATCCAACTGAGCGAGCAGAGTAGTGTCCTTGATGAAGTTGTTGTGGTTGCTTACGGTACTGTCAAGAAAAGTGACCTTACAGGTTCTGTTTCTAGCATCTCCGCAGATGACATTCAGAAAGCTCATGCAACGTCAGTCGACCAAGCCTTACAGGGCAGAGCCGCAGGAGTTCAAGTAACTCAAGTCAGTGGTAGACCAGGTGGAGAAACTTCGATAAGAATTAGAGGAACCAGTTCTATCAACGCTGGAAATGAGCCTTTATATGTTATAGACGGAATGCTAATGAATTCTGATAATGGTCAAGTGAATGTGGGCGCAGCAGCAGGTTCTTCTCTGAACGGTCTTTCAGCAATTAATCCTGCAGACATCGAATCCATAGAAATATTAAAAGATGCTTCGGCAACTGCTTTGTATGGTTCTAGAGGTGCCAATGGTGTCGTTCTTATTACAACTAAAAAAGGTGGTGAAGGAAGAAACAACATCAGTTTCGACAGTTATTTTGGCGTTCAGAAAATCTCTAAAAAATTAGACCTTCTTAACGGGGAAGAATTCGCCAATTATATAAATGAATACAATAGAGAGGAAGGGTTTCCTGTAGATGTTCGATACATCATTCCAGAAGAAATAGGAGAAGGAACAGACTGGCAAGAAGCAATTCTTCGATCTGCAGCCATCCAAAGTTATCAATTAGGCCTTACAAGTGGTAGCAAAACAACCAGTTATGCTATTTCTGGAGGATACTTTAATCAAGAAGGAATTATCATAAATTCCAATTTCGAAAGATATAATTTCAGGGTTAACCTTGAAAATAATTTCACCCAGAGACTGAAAGTTGGAGCTAATGTTGGATTAAGTCACATCACTTCGAATGGTGTGCTAACAGGGTCTCAAGGAACCGGAACGCTCTTACCCGGTGCGACCGTTTCCGCAGTCCTTTTTCAACCTAATTTAGCAGTGCTGAATAAAAACGGCCCTGGTGGTTATACCTTCCAAGATGATCGTGGAAGAAACATCGGAAACCCGGTTGCCGATGCACTTGAAACGGATAATATCAGTCTGAATTCAAGGGTTATCGGTTCCATGTTTGCGAATTACAAAATCCTAGATAACCTATCCCTTAAGGCGAGTCTAGGAGTAGATGGCTTTTCTGTAAAAGAAAACCGATACGTTCCTAATTTCTTAAAAAGAACAGAACCTAACAATGGAGAGGCGGTCGTCGGAACAGTAGACGGTGTCAGTTGGCTTACTGAACTAACATTGAACTACAATAAAAACATCGGCAAGAGACATAACATAGATGCACTGGCTGGATATTCCATTCAAGGATTTAATTCCGAACGATTGTTTGCCTTTGCTTTAGATTTTCAAGACAACAGAACTGGATATCATAGTCTAAGCTCTGCATTGAATCCACAGCCACCGGCAACAGGAGAATCTGAATGGGGAATTCTATCTTACTTTGGAAGAGCGAATTACATCCTTGATGATAAATACCTACTAACATTAACAGGACGATTAGATGGTTCTTCAAAATTTGGTAAAGAAAGTAAATATGGATTTTTTCCATCCTTATCGGTAGCCTATAAATTACACAAAGAACCCTTTATTCAGAATCTAGGTCTCTTCTCAACATTGAAAGTCAGAATGAGTTATGGAACAATTGGGAACCAAGAAATTGCTTCTTATACTTCATTAGCGACGGTAGGCCCAGCAGGGCAAGGAACCTTCACTAATAGTGAATCATATCTTGGTTTTCAACCCTTGAGATTTCCGAATCCAGGATTGAGATGGGAAAGAACGAACCAAGCAGATATCGGAATCGACATGGAATTTATGGAAGGTAGAATCGGAATAGTTCTAGATGGTTACATGAAAAACACGAACGATCTACTATTAAACACACCCATTCCAACGACATCGGGATTCTCCAGTTATCTATCTAACATCGGAAAATTAAGAAATACAGGAGTTGAGCTTGGTATAAACTCGCACAATACAACAGGTGCTTTTATTTGGGACACCAATGCTAATATTTCCGTGAATAGAAATGAAATTCTAGCTTTAGTTGATGATAATGATATCCCAGTACCTGGCGTACTTCAGGTACCTACAGGATGGAGTTTCCTAAGAGTCGGACAACCACTCGGAACGTTTTTTGGTCTAAAATCTGATGGATTATTTCAAAGTGATGAAGAGGCACAACAAGCCGCAGTCTTAGCGGGTCAGAACGCGGAAGCTGGAGATCGAAAGTATGTGGATTGGAATGGTAGAGATGCAGAAGGAAACTTAACGAACACTCCTGATGGAAAGATATCTGAAGCTGATCGCCAAGTCTTAGGCAAGGCTGCTCCTAACTTCATCTGGAGCATGACGAACACCTTTGAGTATAAAAATTTCGACCTTTCGATTTTTGTCAATGGTTCTCACGGAAATAAAATGGTGAACGCTTATTTATTTGAAATCGGAACACTGCAAGGTGAAACGAATGTATTGACTTCCTACTGGGAAAATAGATGGACTCCAGAAAACCCGAACAACTTTTATCCTAAAGTGGCTCCTAGTGAACGAAATGTATTTAGTGACGCACAAATAGAAGATGCTTCATTTATAAGAATTAAAAATGTTGGTCTAGGTTATACCATCCCGGAGTCAATCGGAAGCAAAATAAACCTACAACGATGTAGAGTATATGCTAATGTTTCGAATCTGTGGACTTTCACTAAATATTCAGGCTATGATCCAGAAGTATTTGCATTCGGACAAAGTAGTCTACTGCAAGGAATAGATTATGGAGGATATCCATTATCACGAACTTTTCAAGGCGGAATACAAGTAACATTTTGAACATCATGAAAAGAACACACATATATATTATCGCAAGCTTTTTCCTTTTATTCGGCATGAATTCTTGTACGGATATTCTAGTAGAAGATCCACAAGATCAGATTTTTGTCGATAATTATTTCGAGACAGAGAACGATGCTATTTCGGCAGTGAATTCCATTTACGCCATCTTGAATTCTACTAGTACACCGCCTACTTTCGGAGGTGTATATCATAGTAGTTATTGGGTTGCAAGTGGTCTAGCAAGTGATGAAATGGAAAACAGATTCGTGGGCGTTCTAGAATATGATCAATTAGAAAATTTCACACATAATCCAGTGAATGGAACGCTTTATGACCTCTGGCAGAATTGCTATAAGGGGATTAACAATGCGAATTTTGCCATTAATGGTATTCCTGATGTTTCCATGAACGAGGCTAGAAAAGCAAGTTTGCTAGGAGAAGCTAGATTCCTGAGAGGTCTGTTGTACTTTGAGTTAGTAAGATTATTTGGTGAAGTGCCATTATTTATAGATACAGAGCCTCCATTATTTCCATCGAAAGCCAGCGTTAGCGAAGTATACGAACAAATTAAAGCAGATTTGACATTTGCTTCAGAAAATACATTTGCGGAACATGATAGAGGCGATGGATTAGGTCGTGCAACTTCTGGTGCTGCGAAATCCTTGTTGGCCAAAGTTCACTTAACCATCGGAGAATATGCAGCGTGTATTGCCTTATGCGATGAAGTATTGGATTCGGGGCAATATGAACTTTGGGAAGATTTTGCAGATGCATTCAGGATAGCAAATGAAAATGGCAAAGAATCTATTTTTAATATTGGTTTCGGCGATGCAAATGGTTCTATTTCTTTCTGGGAAGTAGGTCAATTCAATGTCCGATTACTCCCTGCTCAATTGAAAGAACAAATTACCGGTGTAAATGCCCAAGGATGGCAAGTCGCAACTCAAGATCTATTCGATTCATACGACCCGAATGATCGAAGACGAGAAGTTACTTTAATGGATAAGGTATTTGCCCTAGATGGAAGAGTTTTATCCATCGAACCACACATCAGAAAATATTGGGATCAAGAATCAGAGCCGAATGGTGGAAACACCGAAAACGATTTTCCTTACTTGAGATTATCTGACATTTACCTCATGAAAGCTGAAGCCATTAACGAGTTAAATAACGGACCTAATGCGGAAGCTTATGATGCCATTAATACCATTAGAAAAAGAGCACGATTCAATGGAGAAATAACCCTTGATGTGCTTCCTGACTTGGAAGGATTATCCTATGATTCTTTCAAAACGGCGCTTTTAAATGAAAGACGCTGGGAATTCACTGGAGAGGGAAAGAGATGGTTCGATCTCGTCCGGTTTAATAAGTTAGAAGAAACCGTGAAAGCAGCAAAACCTGAAGCTCAAGTAAGTGACTTTCACAAATTATTCCCGATTCCACAAGAAGAGTTAGACTTGAATAAAAATTTACTTCCACAAAATACAGGCTATTAAGATGAAGTACAGCATTTGCTTTGATATAGGAGGAACAAGAATTAAGTTGGGCGTTATGTCTAATGCTGAGCTAATGCACCACGAATTAGTGGCTATAGATGATAATTCATCTTTGAAAACTGTTCTGGAGTTAATCAAAGAAAAAGTACAAGTCATACAGAAAATGTATGAGCATGACCAGCTTATTGCTATCGGAATGTCCTTACCGTGCTTCGTAGACTCTGATAAAAACAAAATTTTATCTAATTACGTAAAATACACGGATGCATCAGACATTGACCTAAACGAATGGTGTTTGCAAAATTTTGGCGTTCCTATATTTCTCGAAAATGATGCGAAAGCAGCCTTAATGGGTGAAGCATTTCATGGTGCAGGCAAAGGATATCAGGACTTAGTCATGGTCACTTTCGGCACTGGAATTGGTTCCGCGGTTATGCTTAATGGCCAACTCCTAAAAGGCAAAGACTATTTCGCAGGCAATCTAATCGGTCATTCTATAATAGACTTCAATGGCGATCAGTGCAATTGTGGAGGAGAAGGATGCTTGGAATCTGTTGCTTCTTCGTGGGCACTAACTGAAAAAGTTGAAAATAGTGCTGCTAACATTGGCCTAAAAGATAAACCTTCTAAGATCGATTACAAGTACATCTTCGATGAAGAAAAGATGGGCAATCATGCCTTCGCCTACATTCTAGATGAATCATTGGATGCTTGGGGAAAAATGATGATAAACCTAATTCTTGCATACAATCCAGAGTGCATTGTGTGCGCAGGAGGCATTATGAACCAAGGGGAAGTCATCTTGAACAGCTTTAGAAAAACAATAGATCAGCATGGGTGGATCAGCTCAGAAAATGTAATTCTAAAAACAGCAGAAAACACAGATTTCGCCGCATTGTACGGCTTATCAGAAATTATAAATCAAAAAATAAAAAGAGGATAGAGTGATGGAACCGAATTACGATAAATTTCCGGTGGTTAAAATAGATGGCAATGAGAACGTTCAAGTTGGATGGGAGAATATTAGCAATCTAATAGAAGCAAAAATTGACGACGGTGCTAAACACATCGTTGTGGAATGCTATCATGGAGTAAATGAAAAACCTTTAGAAAACATCCTTAAGACTAAGTTCCAAGACGCTCTGATCATTAATTCCAGCAGTGTCTACAAAACGCAGGAAGAGATAGATGCTATTACTTTTCCAGATGTAACTGATGATCGAATATTTGGACGGATAACGAATCTGAAAATCAAAGACCTATTCGACGATTTCAAGTTGGAAATTGCCAGATTGAAAATTGAAAAAACATCGGGTCCGGTCATCGTTTTTGGGATAGGAGCTTCTGTTATTCTGGAAGATCCACTTCTATTTATCTATGTAGATATGGCGCGCTGGGAAATCCAGATGCGAATGAGAAAAGGAGAAGTTTCGAATATCGGTACAGATAATTACATTTTAGATGTCGTTCGTCGTTATAAGCGTGCATTTTTTGTGGACTGGCGGATCTGCGATGCAATTAAAAAAGAAACCTTCGCGCACTGGGATTTTGTCATAGATGCCAACAAGGAAGAAGAGCCGAAGATCATACCGAAGGCAACCCTAGACAAGGCTTTAGGTCAAACGGTCAGTCAGCCATTTAGGCTTGTCCCATTCTTCGATCCAGGTCCGTGGGGCGGTCAGTGGATGAGAGAAGTTATCGGATTAAGCAAAGACGAACCTAATTTTGCCTGGGGTTTCGATTGTGTTCCTGAAGAAAATAGTGTGCTGTTTCAGATCGGTGACGAAACACTTGAATTTCCAGCATCGAACCTCGTTTTCTTTCAGACCACAAGCTTGCTTGGAGAGATGGTAGAAAAGCGTTTCGGAGCGGAGTTTCCTATCCGATTTGACTTCCTCGATACCATGGATGGAGGAAACTTAAGCTTGCAAGTTCATCCTTCTGATGAATACATTAAAGCGGAATTCAATATGGATTATACCCAGGATGAAAGTTATTATATCCTGGATGCTGAAGACGACGGAATTGTTTACTTGGGCTTAAAAGAAGGTATAAATCCTGATGAGATGATAGCCGCTTTAAATGATGCGCAGCAACCAGGAAATACGTTTGATGCAGATAAATATACGGCAACTTGGCCAGCGAAAAAACATGACCATTTCTTAATTCCTGCAGGAACCGTTCATTGCTCAGCAAAGAATACTATGGTCCTAGAGATCAGTGCGACGCCATACATTTTCACATTTAAACTATGGGACTGGGACAGACTAGGATTGGATGGTCTACCGCGACCGATTAATATAGAGCGTGGAAGCAAAAACATAAAGTGGGATAGAGATGAAAAATGGGTAAAAGAAAATTTAATTGACCAAGTAGAAGTGCTTGAATCTGGTGATGGCTATAAATCAGAAAAAACAGGTCTGCACGAAAGTGAATTTATAGAAACGGTAAGAACTTGGTTTTCCAAGAAAGTTACTCACCATACAAACGGAAATCTGAATGTCTTGAACCTCGTCCAAGGAAAAGAAGCCATTGTAGAAAGTCCTACGAATCAATTTCAACCCTTCATCATCCACTTTGCTGAGACATTCGTCGTTCCGGCAGCTGTAGGAGAATACACGATTACACCACATGGACCATCCGAAGGTAGCGAATGTGCTACCATTAAGGCATATGTTAAAAATGAAAGCAAATGAAAAGCGAAGAATACAATATCAAGTATGTCTATTTACTAACCGCTAGTGCCGCCTTAGGTGGCTTGCTTTTCGGGTATGATACCGCAGTAATTTCAGGAGCGATCGGTTTTCTTCAGACCAAGTTCGAACTCACTTCTGCCATGAAAGGTTGGGCTGCATCGAGTGCGATCGTGGGATGTATCATCGGAGCGATGCTTGCAGGGACTTTAAGTGATCTGTATGGTCGAAAGAAAATATTACTACTAACTGCGGCCTTATTTTTTATATCTGCGATAGGAAGTGCCATTCCACAAAACCTTAGCTTTTTTGTCGTTGCGAGAATTATCGGAGGAATAGGTGTCGGAGCGGCTTCCATGCTAGCGCCATTATATATTACAGAGCTTGCTCCAGCTTCGATTAGAGGCAAATTAGTTTCCCTTTACCAACTAGCGATTGTACTAGGTATTCTTATTATTTTCTTTGTCAATTTATTAATACAAAACCTAGGAGATGAAGTATGGAATGTCGAGCAAGGGTGGAGGTATATGTTTGGTTCTGAAATCTTGCCTGCAGCACTATTTTTTATTGCGTTAATATTCGTGCCTGAAAGTCCAAGATGGCTTACTAAAAAAGGAAAAGAAACAGAAGCGCTTGCCATCTTAGCCAAGGTGAATAATCCATCAAAAGCGGATGAGATCATGGCTGAAATCAAAGAAACATTAAACGAAGAGAAAGGAACGATTAAAGAATTGTTTTCTGGCAAATTCAGACCTGCCATCATCGTGGGAATCGTACTTGCCATCATTTCTCAAGTTCAAGGCATTAATGCAATCATGTACTATGCACCAGAAATATTTAAAGAAATTGGAGCCACTTCGGACTCCGCGTTTACCCAGACGCTTATTATCGGAGTGATTAACACCCTTTTCACTTTTGTAGCAATTAGAATGGTAGACAAAGTTGGCCGTAAAGCATTATTGTTATACGGCGGCTTAGGTATGTTTATTAGCCTATTTGCAGTAGGTCTAGCCTTTTTCCTTGAATGGAAAGGGCTGGGCTTGCTATTTTTTATCCTGTGTTACATTGCTTGTTTTGCATTCTCATTTGGACCAGTTACTTGGGTGGTTATTTCAGAAATCTTCCCGAACAAACTGAGAGGAGTAGCAATGTCAATTGCAACCTTTTCGCTTTGGGTAGCGGTGTATGTAGTAACACAATTATTCCCTATTCTATTAGAATCAATGGGGCCAGCATTCACATTCTGGATATTCGCAGCGATGGCGCTGTTAGGAATGATTTTCACCTATACGAAAGTTCCTGAAACCAAAGGTAAATCACTAGAAGAGATCGAGAAAGCATGGTAAAATTCAATATCATAAAATCACTGTTAATTGTTGTTGTTGGTATCATCAGCACCAGCGTCCATGGCCAAAAAGATCCTGTAGATTATGTAGATCCTCTTTCCGGAACCCATGATTCTAGGTGGATGATGTTTCCAGGAGCTGCGATGCCTTTCGGTATGGTGAAACTCAGTCCTGATAATGAAAGGAGAGGATGGAAAGCAGGATATGAATACGATGTAGAAAATATTAGCGGATTTAGCCATATCCATTCTTGGACGATGGCGGGATTATTAACCATGCCTACGAATGGGCCACTTAAGGTTATCCCTGGCGAAGAATATAATCCAGATCTTGGATACCGATCTAGGTTTTCTCATGATAACGAAGTTGCAAGTCCAGGATATTACTCCGTTCAGTTAGATGACTATGATATTAAAGCAGAATTAACTTCCACAACTAGAGCTGGCTTCCAACGATACACCTTTAATAATGTGGATTCAGCACGAATCCTTATAGATCTACAGATAGACTCGGAATACAGTTATGAATTGTTTAATGGTGTAATAACTAAAGTCAGTGATACAGAGATAGAAGGATTTTCAATGCACCAAAGTCTAAGAGGCGCGGGTTACAATGAGTATACTCTTCATTGGGTAATGAAATTCAGCAAACCTTTTACTTCTATGAATGGCTGGACCAGAGACGGTGTGGTTAGAAATATTGAAGAAATTTTTTCTGGATGGGATCATTCAGATATCGGTGCCTTTGTCAATTTTGATTTAGAAGAAGGAGATGAAGTGTTGGTTCAGACTGGGATTTCATTGGTTAGCAAAGAACAAGCAAGGTTAAATCTTACTAAAGAAATCATTGAACCTTATGGTTGGGATTTTGACGCAGTAAGAAGCAATGCAAGAACTACTTGGAATGACTTATTGAAAACGATCGAAGTTGAATCTTCTGAAGAGGTCAATCTAAAGAAATTCTATACCAACATGTACAGATCGTATGTAGGTAGAACGATATGGAATGATGTCAATGGTAAGTATGTGGACATGTACGAAAAAGTCCAACAATTAGAAGATCCTGATTCTCCAATATACGGAGGTGATGCATTCTGGAATACATTCTGGAATCTAAATCAACTTTGGACATTGGCAACGCCAGATATTGCGAATAAATGGGTTAAGTCCCTCTTAGAGATATATGATAAAGGAGGTTGGCTTCCGAAAGGACCGACAGGAATTGAATATTCTAGTATCATGGTTGCCTCTCATGAAGTGCCGCTTATTGTAAGCGCATATCAAAAAGGAATCAGAAATTATGATGTCGAAAAAGCCTATGAAGCTATAAAGCATGTTCAGACGACACCAGGAATTGCGCATAAAGCAGGTGGATTCGTGGGTAATCGGCAACTCGAAGAATACATGAAATATGGCTATGTTCCGTATGGTGCTGGGCCATCATCTAACACTTTAGAGTATGCTTTCGACGATTGGACAGTCAGTCAAATGGCCAAATCCATGGGGAAAATCGAGGACTACAAATATTTTAAAGGTCGAGCCAATAACTATCGAAATCTATGGGATTCAACGAGACTATATATGAATCTGAAAATGGAAGACGGAAGCTTCAAACCCGATTTTAGTCCGTTCTGCTGTACTACATTTCTAGGTTCAGGATGGTGTGAAGGAAACGCATGGCAATATTCCTGGTTTGTTCCTCACGATTTAAAAGGGCTGATCTCTTTAATGGGTGTGGACACTTTTACACAGAGGTTAGAACTAGGATTCGAAAAATCAAAACCTTGGCGCTTTAACTCAGAATCTACGCATGATAATAGCTTGTTTTCTATGGGTGTGCTTCCGATCAATCATGGAAACCAACCCAATATGCAAGCGGCCTATCTTTTCAACTATGCAAGAAAACCCTGGTTAACGCAAAAATGGTCTAGAGAGATCATGGATGTCTACTATGGCTTAGGTCCTAAAGAAGGCTGGCCTGGAGATGAAGATCAAGGGCAGATGGGCGCTTGGTATGTGATGAGTTCTATGGGTTTATTTCAAATGAGAGGTGGAGCTGCAGTACGTCCTGTGTATGAAATAGGAAGTCCAGTGTTTGATAAGGTGACGATTCATCTAGATGAACGTTATTATACTGGAAAAACCTTTGTCATAGAAACCATTAATAATTCAAAAGAGAATAAATATATACAATCGGCAAAGTTAAATGGAGCAGTGTTAAACAAGCCTTGGTTTTATCATGATGAATTGGTAAAAGGTGGGAAACTGACCATTGTAATGGGACCTAATCCTAATAAAGAATGGGGGTCTTGTGAAACCTGTCCTCCACCATCTATGTCGAGTGAAGAATAATAGTATTGACTTAAAAATTTTATAAAAACAAATTTAAATAAACTAGTATGTATAAATTAAAATTTAAAATGTGGACACTTCTTGCAGTCTTATTTGCAGGAACTTTTACAATAACCTCATGTACCAAAGAGAAAGCAGCTCCAACAGTGAGCTTGTCAGATACGACGTTTACTGGAAAGATTGGTGAGACAGCAAGTACAACGCTATCGGCTGTTACTGACGGAGAGTACAAAGAACTTAGAATTACAAAATATTTAGGGACAGATGTGGATGATTCTTATGGAACGAATGGAACAATGACTGTATCATCAGCACTTCCGTATGACTTCACGTATGTATTAAATGAAGAAGGTGCAGAGACACCTGTACGTTTCCAGTTTACAGTTGTAGACCAAGAAGATCAGACTGGAGATGCAAATTTTGTTATTACAACGGATATTACTTTAGCCTATGTTTTGGTAAAATTTGACTGGAGATTAAACTCGAAATTAGGGAAATTATTTGCTGAGTCTGAACCAGAATCTGAGCAAATTATAGATTGTGAGAAAGACAATGTTTTTACTTTCAATGCTGATGGAACGATGTCGTTAGATTTTGGTGAGTTAACTGGATCTGGTGGAGGAACTTGCGATTTTGATGGATTATCTGTTTATAGTACCTACGAAATTAGCAATGATGAATCGACATTATCGATGTCATTTTATAATGCTTTCGACCCTGGTGATATTACCACTGAGGTTTATACTATAAAAGATTATAGCTTAACGGATCTAGTAACGACCACACCAATTGACTTAAGTGCATTTGGTGGAATAGAATATGACTGGACTTATGCTTTCAAAGCGCAAGCAAAATAAACTTAATTCCAAATAATTTTTTATTTGATGGGCTGTCTATTTTTAGACAGCCTTTTTTTGTGGGTTGTTCGGATTGCCAGAAAACCACTGATGGTCTCACATTCAGCTGAGGCTATCAATGTGGGTTTCGTAGTCATGAAAGACTAAAACGGATTTAGAAACATGCCAAACATAGAGATATGTCGCAGCTTTCGATTGATCTTTTTCTCAAAAAAATAGGGAATTAGTTGATTACAAGTGTCTTACATGAAAGTATAGAATAAAATTAATTCGAAAATCAAAAAAACAAAGACATGAAAAATAATATTCAGAAAGCTATACCATTTTTGTTCATCTTTTTTTCCCTTTCACTTATTGCTCAAAACGACATTGATGAACCTATAAGAATGCAAAGGAAAAATGTTATAACTGCGGAAGCTGGTTTCAAATCATTATCAGGTGTTGGAATTAATTACACTAGACAAGTAAATGAAAGGCTTGGAGTAGATGTTGGAGCTGGATTTGGTACCCAAATATTAAGATGGGGAGTAAGAGGTAGATACTTTTTATCTAAAAGAAATTTTTCACCTTTTGTTGGTGCTGGTCTAGTTTTGGTTCCGTTACAAGTTGATGGTGTAAATCTATACGATGAATTTGAAACAGAAACTGTGAATATTAATAGAACTGTAAATATGCAACTGGTTGGAGGGTTAGAATTTATGAGTAAAGGTGGCTTTACTATAAGTGCAAATTTAGGTTATCAGCTGCCGATAACGAAACCGTATACAACGATAACTGATATTACTGATGAATCAAAATTTGCTTTAGACTTACTCTATGGAAAAGGTTTACTTATAGCAGGAAATATAGGTTACTCGTTTTAATTTATTATAAGTTTTATTGGAGCATTATATCATTTCACAAATGTAAAGTTGATATAATGTTCTAATAAAACTATTTGGATTTTAAATTTTAATTAAAATGTTTTTTCTTCCCTAAAACGGATTCAGAAACTTCAGAAATTTCCCAAACATGGAGATCTGTCGAATTTTTCGATTGATTTTTTTCTCCACCTTGGGCACAATATCCATGAAGGATTTAATGTAAGGCTTACGAAGAATAGAGACAGAAAATTGTAGCTGTTGAGCCATATTCATTTTCTTCATTTCACTTTCGATCTGCTGATAAAGGTCATTCATCGTCGACTTATTCCGCTTCTGAAATTGATTAATATGCTTTAAAGTGTTCTTATCTGATCCATAGTCCATTGATTCTTGGAGTACCATATCAAAAACCTGAGCAACGCCATCCATTTTTTCTTCGATATCGATCGGCGCATTCACCAAACTTTTCAGCATTCTGGAATACTCTGCCTGTTGTGTCATCATTCTCGTCGAGGCACATGATCCAAGCAATGAAATGAAAATAAATCCTAGTATTATTCTACTCATGGTCTATAAACTTATTTCGAATTTAAAATATTTTCTGTCTTTGGTTAAAACTTTCAATTAAGCATCAACCTGTCACTTTTTAGGCTTGACTCTGTGCAAAAGCGAAAGGTTTATTCATAGAAAATCCATCAAATTCAAAAAATCAATGCATTCTTACCTCCCACTCATCATCACATAAAAAGCATCGGACTAATCTAAATCGTAAAATGTGTTCCTACACATTCCTTAATTTCCTTAACAATTACATTTCCTTAAGTTAAACTCTCTTAAGGTCTGCAACATCAGGCACTTGCCTCCGTCTTTCTATCAAACAAACAACAATTAATCAATTATTTAAAAGAAAGCCTTATGAAAAATTTCACAATCATAATCGGAATCGCAACCATGGTTTTCTTTAGTGCATGTACTTCATTAGAGAAAATGGTTGACAACGGGAATTACGATGAAGCCATCGTAAAGTTAGCTCGAAAATTAAGTGGCAAGAAAAACAAAAAAGCTAAAGACCTTAAAATGCTTGAAGAAGCATTTCAAAAAGTAACTGCTGAAGATCTTGCTTATGCAGAAAGATTAAAAACGACTGGAAGAGCAAGCAACTGGGATGAAATTTTTAACATTTACCAAAAAATAGATGATCGTCAAGATCTAATTATGCCTTTCCTTCCACTAGTAAGTAAAGATGGATACAGAGCAAAATTCAATTTTGCCAATGTTAATAGCCTTAAAAATGAAGCCGCTAATAATGCAACCGCATACCACTACAATGAAGCCATTAGATTAATAGCTTTAGGCAAGAAAGGAGACAAGCGTGCTGCAAGACAAGCATATGATGGACTAGAAACACTAGAACAATACACTGATCAGTATAAAGATAGTAGATCATTAAAAGAGGAAGCACAATTCTTAGGGACGAATAGAGTTTTGGTGAAACTTTACAACAATACATTTGGCTTTATGCCTCGAGAAGTTGAAGAAGAAATCATGAGTGTAAATGTAAAAGAACTAAACACATTCTGGACTCAATATTATACAAAGAGCTCTCTAGGTTATGACTTTGATTATGTCGCTAGATTAGATGTAGATAACATTGACATAAGCCCTGAAAGAGAATATATCAATAGATATATAGATGAAAAGGAAATCAAAGATGGATGGCAGTATGCCTTAGACGAGAAAGGAAATGTGAAAAAAGACTCTTTAGGTAATGATATTAAAGTGGACAAATATGTAAAAGTTGTTGCCCAAGTGATAGAAATCAACCGCCAGAAATCAGCAACAGCTTCAGGAAGATTTGGATTATTTGATGCAGAAACTAAAGAATTAATAGAGACCAGACCATTTTCAGTAGATGCGCACTTCAGTGATTTCGCAAGCTCTATGACTGGAGATCGAAGGGCCATAAGCGACAGAACGAGAGGTAGAATCAAAAACTATCCTTCACCATTTCCATCAGATTTATTGATGACCATGGATGTTGCATACGAATTAAAAGAGTTAATGAAAACAGAGATGCGTCGATTCGCAATCTAAAAGTGATTCACTTCACTTAAGAAAAGTAAATTCAATTTCACATCGGTATAGTAAAAGGAGGCTTAAAAGTAAGTCTCCTTTTTTTATGATTCTATGCTAGCATTCTTTTCTAGAAAGAAAATAGACTCTTTAACTTTTCATTGCGCAAACCAATTGCAATCCATGCAACTACGCCTACTATAATCGGAACGATCGTCATACTTACAGCGTCACCATGAATAATATGCGTTGCAACTGCACCTCCTAACCAACCAGTCATAAGAATTGCACCTATAATAGAGGTTTTCGGATAGATGTATAATAAGATCATAAGGAGCTGTACAATTCCGAAATACAAAACGGACGAAGCTGGATAACCCATATCAGCGGCTCCTGCTACTGCCGTCTCACTTCCTGACAAATTCATTCCTGCACTCATCAGAAACATGATAGCGATTATCCCTTGGAGAATAATCGAGACCCACTTAATGGTTTTATTTTCTTTCATTTTTTTTTCTAAAGAACGATATTATTTTTCTTTTATCTAAATTAAAATTTGATCCAGTTTCTGCTTCCATCTCGAGAAATACTCTTCATAACTATAATTTCCAGTTTTATGAATTAATGCATTAAAGAACAAATCTTCTCCATTTTCAAAGCTGGATCGATATTGCGTTCGGCCTTGTACGTTAATCGTACGAATTTCATGTTCTATTCTCTTTATCGCCATTTCATTATCTAGAATTATTGTAGACCAAACATAAGTAGCATGGGAGTTTAACAATTCCCAGATGTAATGGGTCATCTCCTCGCCTTTATATCTAAAAACGAACCCGAACTGCGGGACCAATGTCATTAATAATTTACCTTGCTGGATCCGATCACTTAGATAAGCTAACTGCATCTTATTTCGAATACTTTCTTTCTCTAGCAAATGAAAAAGCAAATCTTTTTCAAAGAAATCTATATTTCCTAATGCTTCATCTCCATAACTTTCCATTGCTTCTTCGAAGGTGAAAAGATCTTGATCTGGGGGAGCAAATTTTGGTTTCTTGGATGACCATTGATCTAGCTTTTTAATTTTAAGGATTCGAATAAATTCTTCATTAATTTTACTTAAATCAGTAGACTTAACTGCTCTAATTCGCATCATTTCTATAGAACTTTCTACTTCTACAACTACATCAATACTTGACTTACCCAATATTGATTTGAAGTAGGGCTTGATGTAGTTATATTCTGGAATGCTATCAGGCATGGAAATGCGATGAATATTAGACTTTGTGTTCCATTTGAAGGTGTGAGGGAACTCTACATATCCAAGGTTAAATGTGATCTTTTTCAGCCCAATTTTGAGTGGAACGAGGATGGTTTTAAAGCTGGATTTCAGAAATGCTTTCTCTGTAATGATATCTGTAAGATTTTTCTTTTGATAGCTACTTAGTAACCCTTCTAATTCTGTCCAATGCAGTGGTTCAAATTGCAATTTCTTAATTGGAAATTTTGCAACTTGTTCATGAAATCTCATGACTGAATTTGATTTATAATCGATAACACTCACCTTAAGAACCTGTCCATTCTTGTTAAATGAAATCATTTCTACTTCCCAATAAATCGCTGCTGAATCTTTAAACTGCAGATATGCTGCAGGCAAGTTGGTGTCTCGCAAGGAAAGCTTCAGATCTTTGCTTAACGCAATACCTGCGTTAGAAATATGGATGATTATACTTCGCAAATTGGATTTTATATTAATATTCAATATCGGAATTATCTTTAAATCTATTCTATTAATGATAAAGATGAAGAGAATATCAACATTCTAAGAATAGTTATTTAAATTGATGAATCTTAATAGGCACCTATGAAACACATCTTTCTTTTACTTTTTTCTATCTCTTTCCTTATCAATACCAATGCCCAAAAGGAAACGACTACTTTCAGAGTGATGGCTTGGAATATCCTGCATGGAGCGCGCGATATAGAAAATGGTCCACAACATGCGATCGAAATTATTAAAGAACTTAATCCAGATGTGATCCTCATGGTAGAAACCTATGGATCAGGAAAAATAATTGCAGATGCCTGTGGATACAACTTCCACCTAATCGCTAAAGAAGGAACGGCATTAGATGACAGAAGTGTCAACTTGTCCATCTATTCAAAATTCCCATTCGGAGATAGGATTGATACCGACTATCCATTTTATTTAGGAGGCAGAGAGATTTTTATTAATGATCAAAAAGTACACTTTTTCTCTAATTGGTTCCATTACTTGCCTTGGGAAAATGAACCAGAGAAAATGGGCAAGTCAGTGGCCGAATTATTAGAATGGGAGAAAACGGAAACGAGGGTTAACATGGTTAATAATGTATTACCCGTCATCGAAAAATATGCAGTACAAACAGATAGTATTCCCTTAATCTATGCCGGAGATATGAACAGTCCTTCTCACCTAGACTGGGGAGAAAACACAAAGGAAATTCATAATGGCTTGATCGTACCTTGGTATGCAACGAAAATTTTCCAGGATCTAGACATGATCGATTCATACCGCGAAATAAATCCAGATCCGATAACATCTCCTGGGATTACTTGGGATTCGAAAGGCAAAAGAGATGAACATCGAATAGACTACATCTATTACAAAAGCCCTAAACTTAAAGCGGTTCATTCTAAATCCTATAAGGCATTTCTGGGAGAACCATTGTCTATAAATGGAAAGAAGATCAACTATCCATCAGACCATGGAATAGTGATTACAGATTTTATACTCACCCAATAATTTCTGGCTAGACTATTTTAACATGCTTCGCAAAACTGTATGCTTCCTAACCTGTTTATTAACCATAATTTATCTGGATGCACAGATAGATACGCTGTACGTATGCGATCCTGGCGATACGATTCAACTGGAAGTTGTGAAAGGCGCTTATGCATATACTTGGTCTTCTGCAACAAGTCTGAGTAACGCGCACATTTACAATCCCATCGCCAAACCTTATGTAGAAACAACATACATCGCAGAGATTCTTACAGGCATTAAGAATGAAAACCTCATCTCTAATGCTGACTTCTCAGAAGGGAATATCGGATTCACAAGCGATTACGACTTTAAAAAGATCATCATTTCCCAAGGAACTTATGGCGTTGACTACAGCCCTGCTGACTTAAATGGGATTTACTTTGCACGTTGTTCAGATCATACAGATGGCGCTGGAAAAATGATGGTGGTGGATGGGTCTCCTATTAGTAATTCTAACGTTTGGTGCCAGAATATTACAGTAGAACCGAACACTAATTACGCGTTTTCCGCTTGGCTAGCTTCTAGTAATCCAGCGAATCCAGCTCAACTAAGTTTCCAGGTGAATGGGCAGCAAGTAGGAAACGTCCTGACAGCTACGACACAAGTTTGTGAATGGCTCCAGTTCTATGGTATATGGAATTCAGGAGAAACTGACTCCGCAGAAATCTGCATTATCAATAAAAATTTGAATCCAACGGGAAATGATTTTGCACTTGACGACCTTGCTTTTTACGAATTAGAAGACATCATCTACGATACCACTGTTGTTATCATAGAAGGCTTAATTGCCGCAAAAGAACGTCGAGTTTACTTCCCTACTGCCTTCTCTCCGAATGATGATAGAGAGAATGATCGCTTCGAAGTTTTCCTAGGTAAAGGAACCGAATTCATTAAAGAAATGAAAATTTTCGATGTCTGGGGAAATCAAGTTTTCAAAAGTGAATTATGCGTTTACCATGAAGAAACCTGCTTTTGGGATGGTTATGTCAATGGGAATCCAGCTCAAAATGGCACATACATTTATACCGCTAAAATTCTATTTTCAGATAAAGAAATACACCAATTCACGGGCAGTGTTCAGTTGATAAGATAGCACTATATCCTGTTCTCAACTCTCACATTGACCATTAAAAAAAGATGACTCCCTTACCTAGATATTAGTGTCTTCTTCTACTTCCAGAAAATTCCATCGCCTCGCCTTTTCCGAATCCATAACTTACTCCTAGTGTTACGAATCGACCTCTTTGGTAGAAGTTGTATTGGTACAAATCACCGAAATTCGTTTCACTTTCTCTAAAACTAGATGCGAATAGATCTCTTACACTTAAGCTAACTACCGTCTTACCCTTCATAAACTTCTTTCTTACCCCTAAATCTAGATAGGTATAGTCTGAAATTAGCGTTTGAAGAGTCTGTACTCTAGATCTATAATTTCCTGTTACTTCGAAGTCAATCGATGCTGGAAGCTTAAACTTCGCAGTCGCTCTTGCCGACCATTGATCCGCATTAAAGTCAAAATTATTTGCCTCATATACACCAGCTCTAGAAAAGTAGTTATAATTCGCATCTCCATTCAAGGTGATTTTCTTGTTAACGATGTATTTCGCATTCACTTCTAGACCAGTCGTGTTTTGTGTGCCAATGTTTAAAGGAATAGAAGTACTAACATTTCCGTCTAAAGTTGTAATTCGCTCTACAACATTTGTCGTATATCTGTGGTATACTCCAGCATTAAGAGAACCTTTATCGGCAATAAAAATAGCATTGACCTCATAAGAATCTGAAAACTCCGGAAGCAAGTCTGGATTTCCAGTTCTCACACTAAAGTTGTTTCTAATATTGAAGAAAGGATTAAGATCCCACATTCTTGGGCGAAATATCCTTTTCGAATATCCCGCTTGAAGAGATATAGCAGGTGTAACTTTATAAGAGGTGTGAATACTAGGGAACAAATTGGTATAGATTTGCTCGTTATTTTCATTCGTGTTTTCTAAAACCGTATTCAGATTCGTATGCTCTAGTCGAAGACCACCTTTCACACCCCATTTATCTCCCTCGTAAGAAGACGTTGCGTAAGCAGCAGCAACTCCTTGGTTATAGTTGAAAACATTCGTTAAGTCACTCTGCAATTCCCAGTTACCGTCTATAAAGTTTTCTACAGAATAGTCATTTCCTACATTCGAAAGCAAGTATTGAGCACCCGCTTCTACATTTACTCTTTCAGAAACAGGATGTGTGTAATCTAACTTGAAAGTATAATTCACATCTCCAAAATCAGTTCCCGTATTTTGGTTGAAATTGTTATCCACAGATCCTAAAGAATAAGCATTAGCAAAGTTCGACATTTGGTCTTTGCTGAATGCTCGACCAATAGCGCTGAACAATAACGAACGATCTTTATGTTCCTTGAAATCTTTTTTAAACTGAAGTTCATATTGCCACTTAGGATTTCCTGCCGTCGTTAACTCATCTCTTCTCCAAGAGGAAAGCGCTTGATTGTTTTGATCTGTTAACGAAAACAGAGAAGTAGAATTTTCACTTTCATCTTCGAAAGCATAACTTCCAGAAAGCGTAACCACTGTATAATCATCAAAATGATAGTCTGTACCCAATATGAAGTTATAGTAGATTTCATTTTTTTCAGAAGTACCTTCACTGATTATAGATTCTCCTGTGCTCAAGTTTCTGCTAATTGTTTCAAAAGTTCCAGGATATGTTCTAGTCCCTACACCGAACTGTGAAAAGAGGTTAAACTTATCCGTTCTTCGATTCACACTTACACCGATACTATGGTTAGCAGGTATTCCAGTATTTAAGGTAATAGAACCATTAAGACCTTTTTTCTCATCTTTCTTTAGGATGATATTGATGATTCCAGCCGTCCCTTCTGCATCATATTTTGCACCTGGATTAGTGATCACCTCTACTTTTTCAATCATGTCAGCAGTAATAGTCCCTAATGCATTTCCAGACTCATCTGCGATTACAGAAGGTTTTCCATTAATCAACATCTGTACACCACCACTTCCTCTTAACTTAATATCTCCCTCTATTCCTACTGTAACGGATGGAACATTGTTTAAAACTTCCAGTGCACTTGCGCCAGTACTACTTAAGTCTTGACCGACATTAAACACTCTCTTATCCAACTTGAATTCCGTCTGAGATTTCTCAGCACGAACGATAACCTCATCCATCATCTGAGAACTAGGACTTATGGTAATTAACCCAAGATCCGCAATACCTTTATTAAAATTTATTTCTGTAATTGTTTTCGTTTCGAAACCGATAAAACTCGCTTCTATAATCACATTATCATTTAATGCGCTTACCTCAAATCTTCCATCCACATCTGTCGTCGTACCAGCTATTAAATCTTTGGTATCAGCAGAAAGTACTGCGACAGTTGCATATTCTACAGGTAGGTTACTCTGTCCTTCTACAATTGTTCCTCTAATGATAACTTTTAGACTTTCCTCGGCTATTGGACTTGGTCCTTGTGCAAATACACTGAACGCAAAACCGATTATAAAAAGGATACCAGATAATTTTCTCATTACTTACTATTTAGTTCTATTTCTATTCTAACACAAAAGTACGAACAAAGTATACTTTGAAACGTAAATAATATGTGAACGACATGTTAAGCATGCCGACCAACAAGAATTAACATGAAATGTGTGTGGTTTATGTAGGTCAATGTCGATTCTAAAGCCTCAAACAACATCATGAAATAGTTCATTTCTTCCTACTATCGGAAATATCATATCTTAAGTTAACTTGAGTCAGAGGTAATTATCAAATTCTGACGTAAAACCTAGATCACGGTTAATATTATTTATTTTATCTTGAGCAAATTGAATTTTAATCCAATTTTATGAAAGCAATTGTTTGTTCATCCTTCGGCCCTCCTTCTAATCTTGAATTCAAAGATGTTCCAGATCCTATTCCAGCAGACGATGAAATCCTCATCAAAGTACACGCTTGCGGAATTAATTTTCCAGATACGCTGATCATACAGGGGCTTTATCAGTTCAAGCCTGAATTCCCATTCTCGCCGAGTGGTGACATAGCTGGAGTGGTAGAAGCTGTAGGTTCAGCTGTGAAACATTTAAAGGTGGGTGATACAGTCATTGCGATGACTACTTACGGAGGCATGGCAGAGAAAGCAGTTGCGAAAGCGAGTGTTACTTTCCCGAAGCCCCCAGGAATGCCGATGGTGAATGCTGCCTCTTTTATGATTGCTTACGGTACTTCTTATCATGCTTTAGTGGATCGTGCAGAATTAAAAGAAGGAGAAACACTCCTTGTTCTCGGTGCTTCTGGAGGTGTAGGGCTTAGTGCTGTTGAAATCGGAAAACACCTGGGTGCACATGTAATCGCAGCAGCATCTACCGCTGAAAAATTAGCGCTTTGCGAGAAGCATGGTGCAGATGAATTCATTAATTACACGGAAGTTAATCTGAAAGAAAAGGTGAAAGAATTGACCAATGGAAAAGGAGTCGATGTGATTTATGATCCTGTAGGCGGTGATTTTTCAGAACAGGCATTAAGGGCAATTGCATGGAAAGGAAGACATCTGGTGGTGGGATTCGCAGCAGGAAGTATTCCGAAAATTCCATTGAATCTTGCTTTGCTAAAAGGTTGTTCCATCGTAGGTGTATTCTGGGGTAGTTTTGCACAAAGGAATCCTAAGAAAAATATGCAGAACACGATGGATTTGCTTCAGCTCTTCACAAAAGGAATTCTAAAACCACACATTCATAAAATTTATTCCTTAGAAGAGGGTCCTCAAGCGCTGGTGGATATGATGGAAAGAAAAGTAAAAGGGAAGGCGGTTGTGAGTATTGTTTAAAAAAAACACTGTAAACTCAATTTATATATTGACTTAGAGTCAAATTCTATCCCTTAATTCGTATTTTCGGCATGTAATCGCAACATTTCACTTAAAAACACGAACATGGCAACATTTATAAATACAGATACACTAAAATTCCAATTATTCGACGTGCTTAATGCAGAGCAATTGTTGGAATCCGAATACTTCGGTGACCACGATAAAGAAGGACTAGGAATGTTCCTAGATTCTATCACAGATTTTTCGGAAAAAGAACTATTCCCTTACTTCCAAGAGATGGATGAAAACCCTGCTCATTTTAAAAATGGAAAAATCATTACGCATCCACAAGTTGCTAAGATGTTTTCTGAAGCAGCAGACTTGGGTGTTATTGCAGCAACTTTATCTAATGATCACGGCGGATTACAAATTCCTTTGTCAGTTCATACCGTCGCAACAGCCATCATGGATGCGGCCAACAATTCCATGCCTGGTTATGCAGGTTTGACGCTTGGATCTCTAGAGTTAATTCTTGAATTCGGATCGGATGATCTGATTCAGAAGTACGCTGAGCACATGATGACTGGGCAATATGCTGGGACCATGTGCCTGACAGAACCTCAAGCTGGATCATCACTTTCGGATATCACGACGTCTGCGACACCTCAGGAAGATGGTACGTATTTAATAAAAGGGCAGAAAATATTTATTTCAGGTGGAGATCATGAACATACTGAAAATGTAATTCACTTGTTATTAGCTAGAATAGACGGAGCTCCAGCTGGAACGAAAGGTATTTCTCTTTTCACTGTTCCTAAGTTTAGCCCAGATGGTTCCTCGAATGATGTCATAACAGCAGGAGAATTCCTTAAAATGGGTCAGAAAGGCTACTGTACCACACACCTGATTTTCGGAGAAAAAGACCATTGTGTCGGTGAATTAGTGGGAGAAACTAATCAAGGTTTGAAGCAAATGTTTAAGATGATGAACGGTGCGAGAATTGCAGTAGGCCGAGGTGCTGCTGCAATTGCTATGGCTGCATATGAAGCATCTCTTAAATATGCCAATGAAAGAAGTCAAGGTAGAAAAGTTACAGATACAGGAAAAAAAGATCCATCACAAGAGCAAACGCTTATCATCAATCATCCCGATGTTCGACGATTGATGCTTCGCCAGAAAGCAATTAGTGAAGGTGCAATGAGTCTCGTATTGCAAAGTGCATACTACCATGATCGCATCACTGCAAGTAATGATCCGGAAGAAAAAAAGAAATATCATCTACTATTAGAATTGTTGACTCCGATGGCGAAAACCTATCCGTCAGAAAAAGGAATTGATGCCGTTTCTGATGGCCTTCAGGTCCTAGGTGGTTATGGATTCTGCTCTGAATACATTCTTCAGCAATATTATAGAGACATCAGAATTTTCACGCTTTATGAAGGAACAACTGGTATTCAATCCATAGATCTTCTCGGTAGAAAAATGACGATGAATGAAGGCAAAGCGCCTCAATTATTGGCACAGGAAATCAGTAAAACACTGTCTGTCGCTAGAAAAATAGATGATTTCGCACCCTATGCGGATCAGCTCGGGAGACGACTTAAAGATATCGTCGATATTATGGAGTATTTAGGTCAATTTTCGAGCAAGGGTAAATTCAATACCTACTTAGCCGACGCATCCCTATTTATGGAGTATTTTTCTACTGTAGTAGTGGCATGGCAGTGGCTAAAAATGGGTATTAAGGCAACTGAAATGAAAGGATCAGGTGTTTATTCTGATGAATTTCTAGAAAGTAAAATTCACACGATGAAGTTTTTCTTCCACTACGAGGTTAAAGCTACAGCGGGATTGAAGGATATCATTATGGATCCAGCAATGTTGACATTAAAAACTGAAAAGGAAGTAATCATATGAGTTTAAAAGATAAAGTTGCCATCATTACTGGCTCTAGTAAAGGAATTGGTCTAGCCATTGCAGAAAAATTCTGTGAGCAGGGAGCAAAAGTAGTAATTAGCAGTAGAAAGCAAGACGCATGTGATGTTGTTGCAGCAGGATTAGCATCTAGAGGTTATGAATCGGCGGGCATTGCTTGTCATGTAGGAGATCTGGAACAAAGAAAATCCTTAGTTGATCAGACCATAGAGAAGTACGGCAAGATTGATATTTTGGTGAATAACGCAGCAATTAATCCGATTTTCGGACCGATTGAAGATGGCGATGAAGCAGCCTTTGATAAGATTATGAATGTCAATGTAAAGGCGGTTTGGTCGTTGTCAAATCTTGTACTTCCTCATATGATTAAAAATGGAAGTGGATCGATTATTAATATTAGTTCGGTGGAAGGTATTCACCCTGGCTTTGGCTTAGGGTTATATTCTACCAGTAAGGCGGCAGTAATCATGTTGACGAAGAATCAAGCGAAAGAATGGGGAAAACACAATGTCAGAAGTAACGTCATCTGCCCTGGCTTGGTAAAAACTAAATTCAGTCAGGCCTTATGGGAAAATGAAAAGCTTCTTGGAAAATTAGAGCGATCTATTCCAAGTGGTAGAATGGCTCAACCAGAAGAAATGACAGGAATCGCCTTGTTATTGGCCTCAGATGATGGTTCTTACATGACGGGCGGAGTCTACACAGCCGATGGCGGATATTTGATTGCAGGTTGATCACATTTGATTTCTACTTGTGAAATTTATGCTTAACCCTTTAACCTCTAATCTATAAACTTTTAACTATTCATGGATTTCGAACACAGTGAAAAAGTAAAAAAATACCAGGCAAAGCTTCAAGCTTTCATGGATGAACATATCTATCCTGTCGAAAGTCAGGTCGCTCAGTTTCATCACGAACATGCTAATGATTGGCAACAATGGCCAGGATTAGATGCCTTAAAAGCAGAAGCTAGGAAGCAAGGGCTGTGGAATTTATTTCTTCCAGCGAGTTATGGTGAATTGAGTCCAGGTCTTACGAATCTAGAATATGCACCACTAGCGGAAATGATGGGACGCGTGCTCTGGTCTTCAGAAGTATTCAATTGCTCTGCACCTGATACTGGAAACATGGAAGTATTTGCTAAATATGGGACTAAAGAACAACAAGAGAAATGGTTAAAGCCATTGATGAAAGGAGAAATTCGATCATCATTTCTGATGACGGAACCACAAGTCGCTTCTTCAGATGCTACGAATATAGAAACATCCATCGTGAAAGATGGAGACCATTATGTTATCAATGGTCATAAAGTATGGTCTTCTGGGGCATTACACCCCAATTCCGAAGTTGCCATTATCATGGGGAAAACCGATCCTAGTGCTGCACGTCACGTTCAGCAATCCATGATCATTGTCCCTATGAATACTAAAGGCCTAGAAATCAAGCGCCCACTAACTGTCTTCGGCTACAATGATTCTCCTGAAGGACATGGAGAAATAATATTAGAAAACGTTCGAGTTCCAGCTGCCAACTTATTGCTAGGAGAAGGACGGGGTTTTGAGATTGCACAGGGAAGACTGGGACCAGGGAGAATTCACCATTGTATGCGATTAATCGGAATGGCCCAAAGAAGCCTTGAATTAATGGCGAAACGTGCCACGGAAAGAAGTACTTTCGGAAAAGTATTCATAGAATATAGTAGTATCAGGCAAGAAATTGCTCTTTCTAAATGTGAAATAGACCAAGCAAGATTACTATGTTTATCGGCAGCGGACAAGATGGATCGTGAAGGAAATAAGGCCGCTAAAGATCAGATCGCAATGATTAAAATTGTGGCTCCGAAAATGGCACTAAAAGTGATCGATCGAGCCATGCAGATTCATGGAGGAATGGGACTAAGTCAAGATTTCCCGATGGCACATTATTTTGCAGCAGCACGGATGCTCCGACTAGCGGACGGTCCTGATGAAGTGCATATGTATCAATTAGGAAAAAGCATCATCAAGAAATGGGCGAAATAAGAACAGTACTTAAAGGTGAAGAAATACCAGAGTCGAAACTTCGAGAAATCTTACAGAAGGCGAATCTCCTCGACGATGTGAATTCTAACATTGACCTACAACAATTTTCAAGTGGCTATTCTAATCTTACCTACCTCATTACCACTGATCAGAAAGAATATGTTCTCAGACGACCACCATTCGGAGCGGTAAAGCGAGGCCACGATATGGGACGCGAGTATAAAGTCCTCAATGCACTTCAAGGACATTTTAAGAAAATCCCGAAAGTTTACTTCTTCGATGAATCTGAATTGCTAGGTGTTCCATTTTATATAATGGAGAAAGTGAATGGTGTAATTGTTCGTAACGAAAAGTTAGTTCCAGAAAGTTATGGTGAAATATCTGATAAATGGCTGGATACGTTTGTAGAACTTCATGCGCTCGATTACAAAGAAGTTGGACTAGAAGATTTCGCTCGTCCTATAGGATATGTAGAAAGACAAGTACGGAATTGGTCCAAGCAATATATCGCTGCTAAAACCAAAGAAGTGAAAGCAGCAGCTGTCGTTATGGATTGGATGGCTGCAAATCAAGTAGAATCTGAAGAACACTGTTTGATTCACAATGATTTCCGTTTCGATAACGTCATTTTCAAGGATGATACTTGGAGTGAGGTGGCAGCAGTATTAGATTGGGAAATGGCCACAATCGGCGATCCGTTAATGGATCTTGGAACGACCTTAGGTTACTGGACAATGGCATCGGATCCTGAATTTTTACAGAAAGGGCTCCCATCTTCTACGGTGTATCCTGGTAACTTATCTCGATCAGAATTGGTCTCAGAATACGCTCGCAGGTCAGGCAGGGAAATTGACCATATCATTTTTTACTACGTATATGGCTTGTTCAAGATTGCCGTTATTGCACAGCAAATCTACTACAGATATAAAAAAGGATTAACCACCGATCCGAAGTTTGCAGGATTAGAAGCGGCATCTGAAGGGTTGTGTATGATGGCTTTGCAAGCGATCGAGAAAAAGAAAATTGAAAACTTATTTTAACTGATTAGAATGGAGAATACTAAGAAAACAGCTGTAATTACTGGCGCGGCATCTGGCTTAGGCCTTGCTATGGCTAATGCATTTGCAGAAGAAGGTTATCAACTTGTACTCGCTGACATCAATGAAACTGGTCTAGAGAAAGTGAAAAATACACTTGGTGAAAATGTCATTACCTCGAGAGTAGATGTTTCTAATTATGAGCAAGTGGAAGGTCTTATAAATTTAGCTGTAGGTCAATTTGGTAGTGTGGATGTGATGATAAATAATGCTGGAATTGGGCCACGAAATTTAGTACCCGTAGCGGAGTATTCTTTTAAGGATTGGGATGATGTGATTGCGGTGAACCAAACAGGAGTGTTTTATGGCATGAAGGCTGCGCTTATTCAAATGCTCAAGCAAGGTCAAGGAAACATCATCAATGTTGCATCATTAGCAGGTCTCAAGGCTTCTCCTAATAATATTAGTTATGCAGCTTCCAAGTTTGCAGTGGTGGGCATGACCAAGTCGGCAGCGATGGAATATGGTCGAAAGAAAATTAGAATCAATGCGATCTGTCCAGGATATTCGCATTCGGCTTTGCTGGATAAAATGTTCAAGTTCAAACCAGAACTAGAGGACGGATTAAAAAACCTTATCCCTTTCCGCAGGTATGGAGAAGCTTCCGAAATTGCGGATGCAGCGATATGGTTGGCATCTGATAAGTCTTCCTATATGACAGGTCAATGTTTAACGCTGGATGGAGGATTGTCGCTATAAGTTACTATGAAATTGTTCATGTAGAACCACTGATCGTCTCACCTCCAGTTGAGCCTATCAATGTGGTGTGAATTAAAAATCATACTTTAAACTTAACAATGCCGGTACGCTGTACCTTGATTTCACTTTGTAGGACAAGTTACAAACAATGTCGGTACGCTGTACCTTGTATCATGCATCATGCTTCGAATCCACAATATTCATTGGTTTCCGCTGGTAAGCGGATAGACTACTTCAGGAGATTCTATGAAATTGTATGGTGTAGAACCACTGATCGTCTCACTTTCAGTTGAGCCTATCAATGTGGTTCGGCTGTGAGATCAAACTCTGATCACAAAGACTATTTAACCTGATGGTAATAATGTGCCGTAGGTACATCATCTTTGTAGCTCATAAAACACGATAATCTATAAGCTCCGTAGGTGCGACACCTGATTCGAAGCAGGTTATGTAACATTGCTAATTCTCTGCATACCTTATGCTTCGAATCCACAATATTCATAGGCTTCCGCTTGTAAGCGGATAGACTACTTCAGGTGATTCTATGAAATTGTTAATGTAGAACCACTGTTCCTTAAGCTTATAAACTACTTATAAAAGTATTAATGTATTCACTGATTCCATCTAGCAACATCTGGACAGCCATGATAAGAAGCAACATTCCCATTAATTTCTCTAATGCGACCAACCCTTTCTTTCGTAGTAATCTAAAAAACAAAGGAGAGGATAGTAAAATTGTTGCAGTGATTGCCCAAGCAATTAGGACAGCGAAAAACAACCCACTCAAGTGTCCTTCATGATTATTCGCCATAACCATTAAAGTAGCTAAAGCAGATGGGCCGGCGACCATAGGCATGGCAATCGGAACAATAAATGGCTCGCCAGTAGATGCAAAAATACTGCTCCCGTCTGCGGCTGGAAATATCAACTTAAGCGCTATGATTAAAAAGATCAATCCACCAGCTATAGAAACAGATGATGTTTCTAGATGAAATAAGTTTAGAAATCCACGTCCTGCAAAAAGGAATAATAACAAAATTACAAGCCCTATGAGCATTTCTCGTATGATAATGCGTCTGTGTTTCTTACGATCTATATCTTTAAGAATCGTTAGCAATAATGGAACATTTCCGAACGGATCCAGAATAAATGTTAAAACTAATGCTGTCGATAATATTGAAAATCCAGTCTCCATATTTTCTTCATTTTTAAAAAGCCCGCAAACATAGAACTATTAAACGGGGGAAAATAACAAAGTCGTTGTTATTTTACTGTTAAGATTGGGAAGGCAAGAAAAAATCTTCATGGTCTTGTATGTAGCGAGGCTATGAAGTTTTTTGGTGAATGGCTATTTGCCGATTTTGTAGCTTGCATTTTACTAACCATGATATTGATAGCCTGACTGCATGTCAGACCATCAAATCAATTGGTGTTATCGCAAAAAGTGCAACATCAATATTTTCAAATAGATTAAGAAGCGATATGCAAAACAATAAAGTTAAAACCGTGTTTTAATGATCTCAATTAAAAACAGAAATAACAAATGAATAAACAACAGATATTAAGAAATAGACCTCACGGATTGCCGGATGAAAATACTTGGGAATTAATTGAAACAGAAACGCCGACAATAGGTGAAAACGAAATTTTAGTTAAAAATAAATATATTTCCCTTGATCCAGCGATGAGAGGATGGATGAATGATGCGAAGTCTTATCTTCCCCCTGTGCAGATAGATGATGTAATGCGAGCATTGACTGTAGGAGAAGTAGTTGAATCCAAAAATGATAAATTCAAAAAAGGAGATTTCGTTTGTGGAACTGGTGGAGTTCAAGAGTATACCGCAACAGATGGAAGAGGTTTCTATAAAGTTGATCCTAATTTAGCGCCGCTTGAAACATATACTGGAACCATAGGAATGCCCGGCCTAACAGCTTATTTTGGTTTACTAGAAGTAGGAGCACTTAAAGAAGGAGAAACAGTATTGGTTTCTGGTGCAGCTGGAGCAGTGGGAAGTGTTGTTGGTCAAATTGCGAAAATTAAGAATTGTAAAGTAGTTGGTATCGCTGGAGGAGCAGAGAAATGTGCATACTTAGTGGATGAACTAGGTTTCGATCACGCGATAGATTACAAGAACGAAAAAGTCGTTCATAAAATACATGAATACTGTCCTGATGGTGTAGATGTTTATTTTGATAATGTGGGAGGAGAGATTCTAGATGCAGCATTAACAGCGATAAATAAGAACGCAAGAGTAGTAATCTGTGGAGCAATTAGTCAGTACAATGCTACTGAAAAACCAAAAGGTCCAGCAAATTACTTGTCTTTATTGGTTAATCGTGCCCGAATGGAAGGCTTTATAATCATTGATTATGCTAAAAGATATCAAGAAGGCCTAAGTCAGATGGGACAATGGGTTGCTGAAGGAAAAATCAAACCAAAAGAAACCGTTTTCGAAGGAATTGAGAATTTCAGGGAAATATTCTTGAAGTTGTTTTCTGGAGATAAGAAAGGGAAATTGGTGCTAAAAGTATAGAAAAGTAGCTTTTAGGTTTTCACAATTCATCTTTGGATAATATAGAAATAATTAGAATTAAATGGCATGAGAATTTTCCTTTTCTCATGCTATTTTTTTTGACGCTCAAAAACCTATAGTAGAACCCTCTTGATAGGATCTTAAATTTTAATTCATCTCTTGCAGATTTAAGCCATCTTAATCAGGCCTTTCCATTGACCTTAAAAATAAGATGCTACAACCCAAATAATCGATAAAATACCAGAACCAATCGCAATTGCTCTGAACGCAATGAAACCTGATCGGTTGTTTCGAAAAACAATCATGCCTATAATCGAAGATACTAACATTGAAATTATATAAATCGCTATTACCGTCAACCAATACAACAAGTCTCCCAACGAAGTTAAGATCGCCGCAATTATGTTCTTCGCATTCGATGAGCTAGGTTCAAAAAAGACATAGGAAAACAGAAAATACAAGACCGTAAAAATAAAATAAGCAAGAAAGATTTTTTTAGCTAAACTCTTCATCATAATAAGTCGTCGCGTCCTGAATGAGCATGTTGATATTCTCTGTCTCTTGGGCAACCCTCTCTTCCGACCACGCATATTTCTCTGCCATTAATTTCACAACCTCCTCTTTATAGTCAATAACACTTTTAATATTAAAATATAACCTTCCCGTGCGCCTTACGAAGAAGTCCTCTACGGTCATGGTCTGCTCTTTTGTAATACAATGATTCACCTCCGCAAAAATCAGTTCTTGCTCTGAAATGGTTCCATTCTCTCCTTTGGCTTCATTGATTATATCAAGGCAATCCTTGCCATAATTGGTGACAATATACCAGGCATAGTAAGGATTGATTCCTTCCGACACGAACTCATCAGAGAGCTTTTTAATATAATCAGTAACTTCTTTATTGGACTTAAATGGAGCATTCGTTAATCCGATCGTTTTTGTTTTAGCATCTGAAAACTCAATACCTTTTTCATCTTTCAGCAAATCAGCAATTAGATCTATCACCTTCTCCGCCATTTTTCGATATCCAGTCAACTTTCCTCCGGCTATAGAAATCAGACCATTTTCCGACTGAAAAATTTCGTCTTTTCGAGAAAGTTCAGAAGGTGACTTTCCGTCCTCATGAATAAGTGGTCTCAATCCTGACCAGTTAGATTCTACATCATCCTCTGTAAGATTAACATCGGGAAACGCTCCATTGACAGCATTTATAAGATATTCACGATCCGCCTTAGTCGCAACAATTCGATTCAGATCTCCAGTATAATTCGTATCCGTAGTTCCCACATAAGTTGCTCGGCCTCTAGGAATCGCAAATATCATGCGTCCGTCAGGCACATCGAAGTATACAGAATGGTTTAGTGGTAATTTCTCATGTGGAAAAACTAAGTGAACACCCTTCGTCAAGTGCAACCTCTTACCTTTCAGTGATTCATTCATTTTTCGCAAGGTATCCACCCAAGGGCCAGCCGCTGAAACAACTTTACTTGCTTTAATATGATATGTTTCTCCGTTCAGTCGATCCTTGGCAATAACGCCTTGAATCACATCTTCTTCTATAAAGTCAACAACTTCACAATAATTCAATGCTACAGCTCCAAAACTCACCGCTTTCTTTATCAACTCGATAGTAAGTCTTGCATCATCTGTTCGGTATTCTGCATAATAACCTGCTGACTTTAGAATTTTCTCATCTAATAATGGCTCTTTTTCTAGCGCTTCTTCCTTAGTCAACATCACCCGCTTATCCTTCCCTGAAACTCCAGCTAAAAAATCATATACCCAAAGTCCGAAGGATGCTGAATATTTTCCGAAAGTCCCATCTTCTACAATAGGCAACAACATCTTCTCTGGCAATGCCAAATGCGGAGCAAGTTTGTTCAATACTGCTCGCTCTTGGCCTGTTTCTCGAACTAAACCAACATCGAACTGCTTCAAGTAGCGCAATCCTCCATGAATTAGCTTGGTCGATTTCGAACTTGTTCCAGATGCAAAATCTTTCTTTTCCACCAGTCCTACTTTTAATCCTCTACTAGCAGCATCAAGTGCAATCCCGCAACCTGTTACACCACCACCAATGATTAAAAGATCAAATGATTCATTATTTAATGATTCTACAATATCTTGCCGACTTAAACCGGAGAAAGGAGCCTTTTCCATCATTATTATTTATTAGATACTAAATTAACGTAGAAAGCTGAATTAAGTGCCAACTAGCCCAAAAACATTTACAATTAAAACGTTAAAAGCGCATCTTGCCCTAATCGGTGTCGCCATTTTCTATAGTGGAAACTTCATCGTTGCTCAAGATGTGATGGTTGGGAATTTTATTCCTCCAGTAGCACTCGTCTTCTTTAGAGTATTCGGTGCTGGCATTCTTTTCTGGATATTTCACAGTATTTTCATTAAAGAAAAGATTCAACGAAAGGACATTCCATACTTTATTTTATGTTCGGCAATCGGAATTGTTCTCGCGATGTATACCTTTCTGATTGGTCTAGAAAAAACACCTACGATTAATGCATCTCTGATCATCAGTACAACACCAATCATCGTCGCCATTTTTTCAGTTTTCATCCTAAAAGAAAAATTAACAACAAGCAAAATCATCGGTTTGCTTCTAGCTGGAATCGGAACAGCCATACTGCTCTCCGCTAAGGGAAAGTTTGAATTGCACAAAGACTACATTTTCGGAAATTCACTAGTTTTCTTGAACGCAATCGTCTATGGTCTCTACCTTGTGCTTATAAAGCCAATGCTAAAAAAGTACCATCCATTAACAGTTATAAAATGGGTATTTACATTTGCTTCACCTGCTATTTTATTAATATCCTTTCCTGAACTGAAGGAAATCAATTGGCAAGGATTCTCAGGATATGCTTGGTTCGGATTATGCTATGTAATCCTATTTGCTACCTTTTGCACCTATGCACTGAATGCATATGCGATTAAGATTTTAAGTCCTGTTATTGCAGGATTGTATTTATATCTGCAACCATTTCTAACCACCATTCTTTCTATCTCATTTTCGAAAGACCAATTAACAACAACAAAAGTCATCGCAGGAATTTTCATTCTTACAGGTCTCTTTTTTGCAATTAGAAAAACTTTTCCACGAAACACTTAAGTTAAATCGTAATGTATAGGTATGTGGCTTATAAACAATTAAGGTCGGATATTTTACGAAAAAGACATTTAACTAAAGTTTAATAGATTGATTTTCAGATGCTTATCAGAATCGGACTAGATATGTAAATGTGGATAAAAAATGTAGTTAATAAATTTTCTTGGTTGCATTTTTATTTATATTTACCACCTGTTAAATTATAATCCAGCAGAAGAGAACAATGGAACATAGAACGAAACGAGACCATAGACTGATACATCTTGTCACTGAGTTTGAGGCCATGTCAGAAACTGGGAATCTGACTTACCTTGACGAGAAGACGTATTATCAGCTGATCAACTACTACGAAGATGAATGCCTTATCGATAAGGCATTAGAAGTCGTGAACATGGCATTAGACCAGTTTCAGTACAGAGCTGAATTTTATATCACGAAAGCTAAGCTTTTAATCAGAGACCAAAAGATATCCAAAGCCCTAGAAATTATAGAGAAAGCAGAAAATATTTCTCCTTTTGAAAATGAAATCATTATTCTGAAAGCGAGATGTATCGGCGGAGAGAAAGGATTAAAGATGCTTGAACCCATTAAGTTATACGCTGGGAATGCTGAATTGATCGAAATTTACATTTGTGAATCGCATATCTACGAGAAGTCAAAACAATACAAGAAAATGTTTTTGACCTTGAAAGAGATCATCAAGTTATCTCCAGATCATTCCGTAGCATTAGAGCGAATTTTCATTTGCGTAGATCTTGCTAAGAATTTCGAAGAAAGTATAGAATATCACCAAGCTTTATTAGAAAACAATCCTTATAATTTCTTAGCGTGGTATAATTTAGGACATGCATTTGCTTGTACAGGAGAATATGAAAAAGCTATTTCAGCAATGGAATACAGCTTTATCATCAATAAAAATTTTGAATTAGCTTATTTAGATTGTGCTGATATCTGTGTTCAGGTATGCAATTATTCTAAGGCGCTTACGATTTTCGAAGAGGCGAATAGTTACTTCGGACCGGACAGTGAAATCTTACTTCAGATCGCACAATGCCACTTGAAGTTAGAAAATTTACTCTCGGCAAAAGCGAATTTGTTTTCAGCATTGAGACTTGATACATACAATGACGAAATTTATTTTTATTTAGGTCAATGTTATCTTAAGGAAAAATCATTGCATTCAGCTATAAGTGCATTTAACAAGGCGATCAACTTAGAGTCTGATAGAGAAGAATACTATGAAAGTTTAGCTCAAGCCTATGTTCAATTAGGAGACAATGCGAACGCGGTTATCTATTATGAGATGGCAACAGAAATTGCACCTGAGCAAGAACACTTGTGGTACCAATATGCAAGTTTACTCGTAAAGTTAGATAGAATAGATGATGCATTAGACGTTTTGGACAATGCAGAACTAGACGCTGTAGGACCAGAGTTGCTTTACTGTAGAGCAGTTTGTCTTAGTTTAATCGGTCGTAAAAAGGAAGCTTTAGTTATACTTGATGAAGCCTTAATCGACAACTTCGAAATGCACAATAAATTATTCGAGCTTGACCCATCGTTAAAGTTTGACAAAGATATACTCTCGATTATCCATTATTATGAGGGAGAACCAAAGATGTAAGAGAATCCTCTTTAACTAGGGGTAAAACTCAATCTTTATTACCAAAATTCGATAGCCTTCTGCAAACAGAAGGCTATTTTTATGTAATGGACTTTACTTACTTACCAATAAAAGAAAAGTGTCTCGCAGAGGCGCTAAGCACGCAAAGTTATAAGTGAAGAACTTACCTCCTTTCTAGCTTCTACCAACTTCCATATCAAGGTGATTTTCATTTCTTAACCTAAATCCAAAAAATTCTCTGCGACCTCAGCGGCTCTGCGAGATAATACTTGTATCGTGCAAGCATCCTAAAATGCTTCACATTAATATGCAATAGAAAAAATTGACATAAAAAAAACCACCCCTTACATTACATAAGAGGTGGCCTGTTTAACTACTGAAGGAATTATCCAACAGCTCTTATCTAACTACCATTTTCTTTGTTTGCTTGAAATCTCCAGCTTCTAATGTGTATAAGTATATACCTGAAGCAAGGTTCGTATTCTCTAAAGAATATACGTGCGTTCCTGCACTTAATTTTTGATTCACAAAAGTATGGATCAATCTACCATTAAGGTCAGAAAGTGTAAGCTTCACATTCGAAGTTTTAACAAGGTTGAACTCAACATTCGTTGCAACATCAAATGGATTCGGAGTATTCTGAGCTAATTCTGGCTGAGCTTCTCCCAATTTAGAGTTTTCAACAGAAGAGATTCCTAATACTGCATCAGCATATCTACTTTCGATTGCTGCTCTAGAAGCAGCAGGGTCGAAATTATCTATTTCATCACTCCAGTGTAACGCTCCGATGGTATGACCATCCGTTTTTGATACAAAAGAAGATCCTATCTGGAAATTCTCATTCAAGTCATAAAAGTTCACAATACCATCTCCATCTTCTGTCTTTTCACCAGGAACAGTTAAAGGGTCAGTATCACCGAAGTAGAATCCGCTCATATCAGGAGTTCTCGTTTCTTCCGCTACAGCATATTGTAGTCTATTCCATATTGCAAATTGCTCTACATCATCAGCTGACATTGCTTCGGTAGCTAATTCAGGGTCTGTTCCAAGGATGTTGTTTTCTTCTACGATGTTATCATAATTAGCATAAAATGCAATTGCTCTTTCATTCATCCATGGTGTCGGAACATTTACTTTGTGTGGGCCGTCTGCTCCACTCCACGTGATGTAAGAAACAGGATAGTCTCCTATATCATTAAATCCACCATTGTAATACGCCCCTAATTCATCTTGATTAAAGTAGATGTTATCTGCAGTGTAGATTTTATAGTTGTTGATATCAGAAACTTCATCCGTCAATGTGTTTTCATCTACTCTTGCCCAAGCTGGAACCAAAATAGATGCCTCTATGGTATCTAATCCAACAATACAAGTAGGAATGTTATCTGGCTCAAGTGCAATAAGATTTGTATCCTCACCTTTCAATTGATTGTTATAAAATAAGTTGTTCGTAAAATAAGCTTCTAAGTAGTAGTTATTCAAGATAACGTGAGCAACATTGTTGATAAATGAGTTGTGATTAAACAAAGCATATTTACACATTGCTTCTTGCTGTAGAATTGCCATTCCACTACCTACAACCGTATTGTTTTCGAATGTTAAGCTATCGATAGGAACTTTAGCTTCTACTACTCTGTAAGCCCACCATTGGTTTTCCCAGAACATGTTTCTGAAGTAGTTGTTTCTCATCTCTATAACTAAACCATCAGTTACCGCATTCGCGAAGAAAAAACCAAATTCAGCAAATTCAAAAAGAGAATTAGACACTTTTAATTTTCTATTCAAACCTTGCAATTCGAACGTAAATTGTGTAATACCGCCTTGGTCATTCATGTTTTGGATGTGCACATTATCTATAGTAAGATTACTGTTAATAATGCTATTAGATGGTCCGATATCAGCTGTAGTAATCGGAATAATAACAGGTTTTTTGCCTCCTTTTGCTCCTACAATTGTGATGGTACCATCTGGGTTATCCACATTAATGGCAGATTTCTGAAAGTGGAAACCAGGCATTAATCTATATACTCGATTAGGATTTAATCGAAGCGTATCCGCGTCTATATCATTGTTGATAGTCGTTTCAAGCAGACCAGCGTTTTCTGGCCCAGAAGCGATATCTAGGGTGTCTTGCGACCAGGCGAATCCGCTCAGAAGCATAAATAAAAGTAATGTAAAAACTTGTTTCATGTTATAAAGATTTTGTTGTTAATAAGTAAACTTTTAATAATTATATCGTAACCCAAATTGGATTCTTCTACCATATTGTTCACTACTTGTAGGTAGTGGATCTTGATCTATGTATTCTACGAAATAATCATCGATGTGATTTAGAATATTTGTAGCATTAGCATAAATGGAAAGTCTTTCTGTTATATTCTGTTTCAAGCTTAAATCGACTAAAACGAAGTCATCATAGTATGACTCACTTAAGGCCAGTCGAGTATCGATTCCTGTGATCGATCTTTCCTGGTATCTAAAAGATAACCTTGAGCTGAATCCTTTGATGTCATAACCTAGAATTACATTGACGATCTTGTTCGGTTGGTCAGCGAACCTTCCTTCTCTAGTCTTGTATTCGAAACCAATAATGTCCTTTGGGAAAAAACCTGACGAATCTACACCAACTACGGCTTCGTCAAAGTATGGATAATGAGTACTTGACGTTAAGAATGTTGCATTCACATCAAGGACGAAACCTTTAAGGAAATTAGACAAGTACCAGAAATTCGTTTGCCATGAAACCTCTATTCCCTTATAAGAAGACTTCTCTAAATTGTTAAAAGCAATATTTGTTCTTGCTACCGGCTCTAGTTCATCATATGGATAAAGTTCCTCTCCCGGTAAACCATCTAAGAATGTACTTGGAGCGTTAATGATTCTATCATTCCTTAATGGGAAGTAGTTGTTCATTGTAAAGATGAATCCTGTTACTTCTTTATAAAATGCATTCACTGTGAAAAGACCAATTTTATTACCATATACTGCCAATCCAAGATCGTAGTTATAAGCTGTCGAAGGTTTCAGGTATGGATTTCCTGAGGTAAACGCTGATGTAGAGTACTCTGGAATAATAACCAATGGAGAAAGCCTTCTGAAATCAGGTCTGGACGTACTTCTATAAGCTGCAGCCTGTAGAAAACTCCAATCGTTAATTTTATACTTCATATTCAATGAAGGGAATAGAAACTCATTCATCCGATCTGCAGATGTTGGCCTAGGAACACCTTTTATTCCACTTACACTACCACTTTGGGTGAAAAGCAGATAGGATTGATAACTTGTTGCTTCTCTTTCATACCTCAATCCAGGTAAAATCATAAGCTTCTTCCATAGATTAAATTCAACCATTGCAAAACCTGCATAGGACTCTTCTCTATTTGTATAATCCTTGTAGAAATTACTATAGCCACCTTTCTGAAAGGATTTTTCACTGTTGTCCTTGAAGTCTTTATGCATTTCAGACAACATATTGATATCCGCTGACCATCCTAAGTTATATCTTCCATCAAGAAAAACACCTGGATCATAATTAGGATCTAGAAAGTTTATAGCTTCTAAACCACGCTGAGCACCAAGGTTAGTTTCAATCCAAGGATAAAGCGCTATTAATGCTTCTTTCCTAGACCTTCCGATTCCATATTGATAATCTACAAAGTCTTCATCTTGTCCACTATCTCTTGTTAGTAAGTGATACTTTCCACCGACAGTGATCACTCCAGAAAAATTCTTATTTAATTCAAATGGGATTTCATAGTTTAAAAGAATATCTCTATTAATGTCTTTTAATGTAGAGGTGCTTAATGAAGCACCTTGGAAATAGGTAGAATTAACATCAATATTCTGAAAACTATTTAATACTTCAGCTGGGTGTCTAAAGATTAAATAATCCTGATTGATTGGATCAGCACCATCATCTAATTGCAAGAAATCAAAGCTTGTGCTTGGAGAAGTACTATTCGCAATGCTAGTTGATAGTGTAAGATTAAGATTCGTACCTAGAAACTTATACTTCGTCTGAAGTGAGTTAATGGTAAAGTTTGTATTATTTCTATACTCTCCTACATTCTGACGATAAGGCTCATTAGGACTTGTGAAAGTAAAGCTGTTCGTTCTATTCGTGCTTTCATCAATTTTTCTATTGTACAATGAAAAATATTTCACTTCGAAGAAGTCAGAATCATAATCCAGTACTAGCGTCGCTCCATTTCTAGACCTTTGGGTATTCTGATCAGTTAATGTTGCACCGAGAGTTCTGAATTTATATGACTCTTCCCCTGTAAGATTACCTTCTGAATCTAGCACTTGAGAAAGAATGGCTCCACTATAACTACCACCGAATCTGTGAGATGGCAGCTGCTTCGTCTCTGAGGTCAATTGCAATCTTGCACCTATTTTGTTTTTGAAGAAACGATTACTTACCGCTCCTACCACTTTGTAATTATTAAAGGAAGAACCTAGGAAATTATAGCCTCCTTCCACATTGGTATTAAATTTCAGACCTTCGGATGCACTTCTGAGTTTAAGATTAATCGTTCCACCGATTGCATCTGCATCCATATCTGCTCTAAGACTTTTAGATACTTCTACTCCTGAAAGCATTTCACCTTGAATAAGATTCAAATCCACACTTCTATCATAATCATTCGTCGAAGGCATTTTTATCCCTTCTATACTAACATTACTATATTTCGGTGAAAGTCCTCTTACAATTACCTTGTTAGCTTCTCCTGAAGAACGGGAAACCGATATCCCTGGAAGTCTTCCGATAGATTCCGCAGCATTAGCATCCGGTAGTTCTTCCATTTTTTCTGCGGAGATAACATTCACAATCTTATTAGAAGCTAGCTGCTCATTGATCGCAGATATCTGCCCACTTGCTTGAGCTGAAATCGTTACCGCCTCGAGTAGTGTGCCGAAAGTTAATTCAACATCTATCGTAATTTTTTCTCCATCTTGAATTTGGATTTCTTGTCTGACATCTGTATAACCCAGATAGGAAACGACTAATGTATAATTACCTTCAGGTGCAAATAAAGTATAGTTTCCTTCTAGATCCGTAGTCGTTCCAATAGAGGTCGAATCAAGAGAAACATTCGCAAATGCTAGAGACTCACCAGTACTTGCATCTGTTATTTTTCCAGAGATAATTCCATTTGCAAAGGAGTCCGCCCCTATTAATGTTATTGAAATAAAGGATAGGCTCAGGATAAATAATGACGTCCTTAATGTAGTGTAGATTTTTTCCATATATATGTGTTACAAAGTGTTTGATATTAGTATACCCTTTTGTCCAGCGCAATGGCTTTACAATCCTTTACAACATCATAGAATATGTTAATCTGAGAACTTGTGATATTCACTCCCCTCTTAAACTTGTGCGCGTACACAGTAGCCCGTAGCATTGATGCTACTTAATCTTTAAATAAGCTGTCTTAGCAAATATATTACCGCATTAATTTAAGTGAACTATACATCTTTCATGGTGTTAAAAGGCAAAAGTTTTTCAATAATTTTTTGGTTCTTTAAAAGTTTATTTATGTCGCAATTACTATTTTAATGATTTGGGTTGCGTTAGATTTTTATCTAACAAATGGATCCGAAAATCTCTCTGCTTGTACAAAGTCTTCATCGCTTAAAGTGTTCAGAAATGCGACCAAAGCAGCTTTATCATTCTGATCAAACTTTAACAATCTAACTTGATCTCCCTGTACGAATTTGTCATCTAGATTCTGATGTAACTTCATATTATCACTGTAGTGATCGACCACCTCCTCTAAGGTCTCGAATCTACCATCGTGCATGTATGGTCCAGTTAGACCTATATTTCTTAACGTTGGAATTTTGAATTGACCATTACTGAATCCGTTATCAGCATAAACGATATCTAATCCGATATTAGCAGTACCCATGATCTCAGGTCCAGCATATTCACTATTCCCAAATGAGTTGTCTTGTTGATTGATAAAACTATTACTAATAGAAGATCCACCACCGTTTCCGTCTGGCGCACTAAAGTTTATTCCTTTGTGACAAGTAGAACATTTCGCATGGTCGCTGAAAAAGATATCTTTTCCTCTCAATTCTAGTTCAGAATAATTAGAAAAGCCACTTTCAGATCCTTTATCAAACTTTGAATCCATGGAAACCATTGACCTCAAAAACTGTGACAATGCTTCTACAACAAGTTGTTCCGTAAACTCTTCTGCTTGAAAAGCTTCTTCCACTAAAGGTTTATAATATTCAACTGAATTTAATTTTTTAACGAGTTGTTCCATACTCTCCATTCCCATTTCGATATGGTTCTGGATTGGTTCTCTAATAAGGTTTTCTATACTATTAGAACGAGAATCCCAGAATAAGCTATTATTCACCACAGGATTAACGATTGCCATACTATTTCTTGGCGTTACTTTATTTTCGAAACCTACACTTAAGGCCTTATTATCTGCGAAAGCACTTTTTTGATCATGACAAGAAGCACATGAAACTCTATTATTCAATGAAAGTTGCGTGTCATAGAATAGGACTCTCCCTAGCTTAGCACCTTCATTGGTTACGCCGCTATTTCTTAAAAGTTGTGGAACTTGTCGAGAGGATTCACTTAATGAACTTGCATAATTAGCGTTTATGTAATCAAGGTTTTCGGTAGGAAGATTTAACTGGATATCCTTTTTATAAACCTGAATATCTTTCTGACAACTGGTGAGTACCAATGCCAGAGTTATGATCACAAAGCTTGTAAACTTAAATTTTTCCATAGTCATCATCTTTTAAATCTATAGTTATAACGTGTAACTGGAGATTTATTTTAACTAAATTAGAATTTATAATTTAAAAAAATAGAAATAGGGGGAATAATTGTTGCATTAAATATGCTAGATGTACCTCCTACAACTCCCACAAAGCCAATTCCTTCGGTGCTCAAACTCAAATTTTCAAAAATTAAATATTCTATTCCCAGACCCAAACCGATCCCCGCTCCTGCATTCTCTGTATCCGTGAAGTCATTAATGGGAGAATTAAAATTTCCAGCCATTAGCATTAAATCAAAGGTTTGATAAAAAATAAACTTTTCATTTACTTCATTTCTCCGTTCGAAACCCAGCCGGATATTAACATTTAAAATATCGGTCCCACTATTATTAAAATCATCGTCTGACAGTATGTGCATTCCGATACCCATTCGAAAAGCATTCTTATCCTTAATAAATTTCATGGTCGCAGCATAAGGGCCCGTTTTATTTGTAATTTGTTTAAATGGGACCAATTGATTTACAAGTCCCGTCATATTCATTCCAAACTCAGTTATTAACTCAGACGAGTCATCATCACTCTGGGAAAACACAGATGATGAAAAAATAAACATTGCGATATAGATGACTAGTTTCTTCATTGTTTAAAATCTAACCATGATATATAAATGGATCGGAACTGAAATATTCGCCTGAAATTCAGAGGTCTGTCGAGTTGCATTGTTTTCAGGGCTAAATTTAAAAGTTTCCTTTTCTGTCTTTATATTATAAATACCATAAAAATTCCCTTCTGTTCCTAAATAAATGTACTTGTTAATATAATATTCGAACCCATAGACTGGACCTCCTCCGACACCTATTGTATTCGAAGAAAGATTGGTTATATCTATATCATTACTAAAAGTACTTTCTTCGTTATTCATAGATGAAACCAAGTCAATCCCATAAAAAAAACCAAATCGATTCCCCAGGTACTTCTTCCTTTCATACCCAACTCTTGCCCGAACTTGAAAATTGTTAAATATGACTTGTTCTACATCTGTCAATGTTTCATCCGAATTCTTTAAGTTAAAACCAACACCGATACGAAGTGCACCTTTTTTCCGATTAACTTTTGCTACAAATGGGAAGGTTTCTATACTTGCATTGCTATTAGAATTGCCGATAAAACTGGTAAGAACATTTGTAATGTTTAGACCAATGTCTGAAGTCTGAGGAAACGTAAATTTATCCTGTGCTGATAACGTTCTAGTCATTAGCAAAGAACACAAGACCACCAAACTATAAATTTTCCACTTTTTATACATTAATGTAAATATCATAAAATTTAATAAATTACATCTATGATTTTTCCAATAGGTGATGAAAACGTAAAAGGTGGGCACCCACCTATTTTCAGTTATGGCTTTATTGTCGTCAATTTAATTGTATTCATCTTTCAGTTAACGATGGACGGTGATGAATTAAGACAATTCTTTTTCACTTTTGGATCCATTCCTAAGGTTGTCCTTAACGGTGATAATTATTTTAGTCTTTTCTCTAGTATGTTTCTGCACAGTGGTCTGATGCACATCATAGGTAACATGATCTTTCTCTGGGTTTTCGCAGATAATATAGAAGCTGTTATTGGAAATGCGAATTTCTTACTCTTTTATCTTTTAGGTGGATTATTTGCAAGTGCTGGGCACATCCTTTTTAATATCGATTCTAATATACCAAGCGTAGGAGCAAGTGGAGCGATTTCCGCAGTATTGGGCGCATATATTGTACTTTTTCCAAAGTCTCGAATCAAAGTACTTTTTTTTATTAAAATCTTTTATGTCTCGGCATTTCTCTTTTTAGGATTTTGGATAATTCAACAAGTAATTTCTGGGTTTTCAAATATGGGTCCTGAAACGGCACAATCATCAGGTGTCGCTTGGTGGGCACACATCGGTGGATTCGTTTTCGGTGTTGCAGCTGGATTTTTCTTCAAGAAAAGAGGATACATGAACAAGGTGGAGTATAATCCAAAAGCATGATTAATTAATTAATAATACCAGATTAGGTGAGTTTTAAATTAATTTTTAATAAATTATTCTCGAAATAAAACGAATGGGAACAAAAACAATAGTGCATAGCTTATTCACCGATTTTGATATTAATTTATTTAAATCTGGTAAGCATTTTAAGCTTTATGAAAAATTTGGAGCACATGCTCTAACGCTTAATAAAGAAAAAGGTGTTTACTTTTCTGTGTATGCACCCGCGGCGAGTAAAGTTCAAGTGATAGGAAACTTCAATTCTTGGAATGGAGAGGGTTATGAATTATATGTAAGGTGGGACAGTTCTGGAATTTGGGAAGGATTCATTCCTGGCGTGAAGGAAGGAGAATTATATAAATTTGAAATTCTATCTACCAAAGATGATCGAGTTCGTAAAAAAGCCGATCCATACGCTTTCAAGACTGAATTAATGCCACTTTCTGCTTCCATCGTCTGGTCATCAGACTACAAGTGGAAGGATAAAAAGTGGATGACAAAGGAACGTCCTATTAAAAACGCTCACGATGCACCTAATTCAATCTATGAAGTACACCTAGGTAGTTGGAAAAAAAATAATAGTCACTCTCTTTCTTATACTGAGTTGGCGACCGATTTAGTGGATTATGTTAAAGATATGGGATTCACCCATGTGGAGATGATGCCGATTACAGAGCATCCATACTACCCTTCTTGGGGTTATCTTTCGACATCTTATTTCGCTCCGACGAGTCGCTTTGGCGATCCAGATGAGTTAAAATTCTTAATAGATGCTTTTCATAAGGCTGGTATCGGAGTAATCGTAGACTGGGTCCCGGCTCATTTTCCGAATGACGATTTCGCGTTAGCTGATTTTGATGGAACTTGTGTATATGAGCATTTCGATCGGCAGAAAGGTTTTCATCCTGACTGGAATAGTTTAATTTTCAATTTTGAAAGGAATGAAGTTCGTTCCTTTTTAATATCAAGTGCATTTTATTGGTTAGAACATTTTCACCTAGATGGATTGCGAGTAGATGCCGTGTCCTCCATGCTTTATCTAGATTATTCTAGAGAGGAAGGTCAGTGGTCGCCGAACATATTCGGAGGCAATGAATACTTAGCAGCTAAAGATTTTCTTCGCGACTTGAATATTGCCATTTATGGAACATTTCCTAATGTGCAGATGATTGCTGAAGAGTCTACTGCCTTTCCAGGAGTAACAAAACCTGCTCACCTCGGTGGTCTTGGATTTGGAAAAAAATGGATGATGGGTTGGATGAATGATACTTTGGCTTATTTCTCCAGAGATCCTATTCATAGAGTATACCATCATAATGAGATAAGCTTTTCATTGACCTATGCATTTACCGAAAACTTTTTGCTTCCGATATCACATGATGAGGTCGTACACGGAAAGGGTTCTATCATTTCTAGGATGCCAGGTGATGATTGGCAGCAATTCGCTAATCTAAGATTGCTTTATTCTTATATGTTTACTCATCCTGGTGACAAATTACTCTTCATGGGTAATGAAATCGGTCAGCGAACAGAATGGAACTTTAACGAATCCATAGAATGGCAGATATTAGGCAACCTACATCATAAAGGAATCCAGACCCTCATTCGCAACCTGAATGCGATATTTACTGGTGAAGAAGCATTACATAAATTAAATTTTTCGGGAGAAGGATTCGAATGGATCTCTTATGACGATTATAAGAACAGTATTCTTTCTTACATAAGAAAGAGTGAAGATGAGTCTGTAATTGTCATATGTAATTTTACTCCAGTTGTTCATACTGAATATCGAATCGGAGTTCCTGAAAAAGGAAAATATAAAGTCTTAATGAATACCGATGACATCAAATATGGTGGTGCCGGCGGATCTAAGAAACGAGTATATAATTCTAAAGCTAAAGCGTCTCATGGGAAAGACAATAGTGTCGAGCTTATATTGCCTCCATTAGGTACGTTAATCTTAAAAAAAGAATCAAAATGAAAGTCTTACACGTAAGCACGGAATGTTATCCTGCAGCAAAAGCTGGAGGAATGGGAGATGTGGTAGGATCTTTACCCAAGTATTTGAAAAAGCATGGTATTCAAGCCGATGTCATTATACCGAAATATGCTACGAAGTGGTTTCACGATAAAGCCTATGAAACTGTTTTTTCTGGTTCTTTTTACCAGAGAGGAAGCTATATACAGTACGCTATTCAGAAAGTTAGGAGTAGTGGTTTAGATTTCGATCTATACTGTGCAGATATTCCGGGAAAGTTTGACCGCGATTCTATTTATTTAGGCTGGGATGGTCATGGTTTTCACGACGAAATCGACCGAAATATTGCCTTCCAGAGAGTTGCACTAAGTTGGTTAAATGATGAAAGTACCAACTACGATCTTGTGCACTGTCATGATCATATGACAGGCTTGATTCCGTTCTTTATGAAATATGGATATGAGTTTAGGAGTCTACAACAAATGCCTAGCTTTTTCACCATACACAATGCCGCTTATTATGGGCAAATGTCATGGAATAATAGGGATGTATTACCTGCTTTCGAAGATCAATATGCCGGTTTGTTAGACTGGGATAATACGATTCATTCATTAGCGACCGCAGTAAAATGTGCAACCGTTGTGAACACTGTTTCCCCGAGTTATATGGAGGAAATTATAAATGTAAATAGCAGTTTGGCATATCTATTCCGCGGAGAAAAACATAAATGTATCGGTATTCTTAACGGGATAGACAATGATGAATGGGATACCAAAACAGATCAACTCATCAAGTACAATCGGAAGAGTTCATGGGTCGATTTCAAACAAAAGAATAAAGAAATATTTGCTGAAGAATACGGATTAGATCCGAATAAGCCTTGGTTTTCGTTCATCGGCAGATTCAGCGAACAGAAAGGAGTCGATACTTTAGCTCCAGCTATACAAGCTGTCTATGAACAGAATAACAATGCCTGTTTTGTAATTTTAGGAAGTGGTGACAAGCGCCTCGAACATCAGATTTCAAGTATCGAGACTCCTGGAATTGTTAAAACATTCATCATGTATAATGAAGCTATTGCTCATCAGATCTATGCGAGCTGTGATTTCATTTTGATGCCATCTAGATTTGAACCTTGTGGTTTGAATCAAATGTTCGCCATGCGCTATGGAACCATACCTGTTGTCAGGTCTACTGGAGGTCTAAAAGACACGGTCGTGGAATCCGCAGAAGATGGTACTGGGTTCACCTACCAGGGAAGCAATTCTTATGAATTAGCAGAGGCAATGAAAAGAGCTCAAAGCACCTATGAAGACCACAATAACTTTAAAAAACTAAGGACGAGATGTACTCGAAAAAATTTCTCTTGGGATAAATCCGCAGAGGAATACGCGAATCAATATAAAAAACTTAAGCATGACTGATAAGACAATTTCCGTAATACTGGGTGGTGGAGCAGGTACCCGGTTATTCCCTTTAACAAAAGATAGATCAAAGCCCGCTGTACCACTTGGAGGTAAGTATCGATTAATCGATATTCCACTTAGCAACTGTTTGAATTCGAATCTGAGAAGAATTTTCGTTCTCACACAATTCAACTCTGCATCATTGAATAAGCACGTAACGAATGCCTACCATTTCGATGTGTTCTCTAAAGGTTTCGTAGATATTCTAGCTGCTGAACAGACACGAGAAAATGAAAATTGGTTCCAAGGTACAGCTGATGCAGTTCGCCAAGTGATGCCAAGAATAAACCATCATGATCACGAACATATTATCATTTTATCTGGTGATCAACTGTATCAAATGGACCTAAAATCTATTATTAAACACCATGTTAAGACAGGTGCCGACGTAACAATAGGAACCATCCCTGTAAATTCAGAAGATGCACCTGGATTCGGTATTATGAAGGTGGATAGTGAAGACAATATAAATGACTTTATCGAAAAACCTTCCGCGGATATCTTAGATCAATGGGTTTCACCTCTAGATGAAAAATACACCAGCGAAGGAAAAAATTATCTCGCTTCTATGGGTATATATGTCTTTACGAAAAAAGCGCTTGCTAATCTTTTTAGCGATATTCCAGGGGCTACGGATTTCGGAAAAGAATACATTCCTCATGCAGTAAACAATTCAAAATACAAAGTTGCTAGTTTCCCATTTGGTGGGTATTGGTCAGACATTGGAACCATTAAATCATACTATTCAGCAAACTTAATGTTGAATGATTTTCTTCCAGAGTTTAATATGTATAGTAATCAGTCTCCACTATACTCAAGAGCTAGAATGTTAGCACCAAGTAAATTTTTCGGTACGATTGTAAATAGTAGTTTAATCTCTGAAGGTTGTATTCTACATGCCAGGGAAATAGACAATTCCGTTATTGGAATTAGATCTAGAATCGGACCAAGAACGCTTGTTAAAGATTCAATAGTTTTTGGAAATGACTATTACCAAAAACTTCAAGATATTTCAGAAGAATCGCAACAAAAACTTCTAGGAATTGGCAAAGATTGTGTGATCGATAAGGCCATTATAGAAAAGAATGTTAAAATTGGAAACTTCGTGGAAATCATCGGACACGAGTCTTTAGAAGATTCTGAAACGGATACACATTGTATAAGAGACGGGATTGTGGTTGTTAAGAAAGGCGCGGTTATACTAGATAATACCAAGATAGGATATGGAGCATAATGGCTCTAGCGATAAAAAATAAAAAAGCACCGCGATATCCGTGGTGCTTTTTTTGTTTTATATCATCTCAATAAGTGATCTCTGATCCTCAGATAAGTAGGGACATATATTTTACGGATTGATCTAAGGTCGAATCACCTTTTTACAAATTTCCGAGTAGACTCGAGCCGCTTTTATCAAGTCTTCCTTTGTCTTCTTTATTCCTCCTTCTTGAATGATTTTCCGCAGATCTTCACAATCACTAAAGTAGTCTGACAATCCCTTTTCCCACAATAAAAAACTTGTACTTTCCAAGGATATTGGAAATTCTTGACCACTTTTCTGAAAAGCAAATTCAGGCTTTTCATCACTCAAGGCACCAGATGAAGGGTAATATTTGTAAAGTTTCAAGCTTTCTGATTGATACACTTCTTCTAAAATTTCAACACTGGCTTCCGTTTTTCCTTTTGCCGAAGGCGAAAACTTCATTTTTGTAAACTTCCTATCTGCAACTTCAAAACTTGAAACCCAATAATCTGTCAATTTAATCTCATCCAAAACGCCATCTTTATTCACTACGAACTTAACATTCCCTCCCTCTCCGAAAATTAGATCATCAGCTTCTTTATCCAGCAGCATTTTTCCATAAACTTCCTCGTTTCTATATACGATGGTTGCATTATTCGCATTAGCATCTTCTAAGAGTCTTTCATTTTCCGCTTCTTGATTAGCGATCGCGCCCGGTGGCAATGCATTCGAAAGATCCCTTTCATAATATATGGTACTCACACCTATGTCTCTCATTCTTTCTAGTGTCCTTTCTGCCTTTGAAATTCTATTGCTACTTCTGCTATCTTTTCCCATTGCTTTTAAGGATAATTCAGCGTACTCAATAGATGAGGCCATGTCTTCTAAATAATAATAAATGGTAGACAGGTTAAGGTTAGCAGCTTTATAAATTCTTTTTTTCTTTTTATCGCCTCTAGGATCTTTAGAAGCCATTTGCTTATAAAATCGAATTGCAGGTTCTAATTTCTCCTTACGAAATTCTGTGTTCGGGTAATGGCTTCCACTTGAAAAAAGAAGCTTTATCGTTTCATAATGCTTCTCCCATTGATCTTCCGAAGAGTGCTTCGTGATTAGATATATCTGTTCTCGCGTGGAAGTTTTTCTGAAGTCAAAACTTTGCAACATCGAATTAGAATATGAATAAGCATTTCTTCTAATTTCTTGGGCAGCATCTCTAGTGATGTCATTGATCAACTTATTCGCGCTTTTCTTAAGTTGAGCCTGGTTTTTATACAATTGAGTTCCTAATTCTCTGTCATAAACTTCAGACTTACTAGATAATATTCTTCCATCTGGGTCAATAATTTTAGCAGAGCTACTTCCGCTAAATGGCACTGCATAATAGTATTCTTTTACAATGACTTCATTTCCACTCTTGTCTTTGGTTTTTGTGGTTTTAGTTTTCATTTCTTCTTTACCGATCGTAAGGTATCCCAAATCTACCACCAAATGCAAGTGGCCTGCACTGCCACCATAACCATTAACTTTCTTAAACCCTTGCATGGAAAAATCATCCGCAAATCCTTTAGGACTCACTCCTGAAATCTGCAAAACCTCACCACCAGCTTCTACGCTAAAAGTCTTGTAATCTAAAGGGACAGCAATCGACGGTAGGCTGACATATTTGATAACGACAGCTTTGTCTTTTAGCTTTTGAGCATTTATAGCTGCACAGAAAATGAAAATAAATAGGAGAGTTGCATTAATTCTAGACATTGTTGTTTTGATTTTATTGGTCAATTTTGGGAATCAAATTTCCAGCAGAATTTGAATTCGAAACATAAATTAAGGAAGGTTTTAATAACAAACTTATAATATATACGATTTTTTGCTTTCATGAAGTTAATAAATAGTAAATGAACCATTAAATAGAGTTAATGTAAAAGAGAAGCTTAAAAATAATGCATATTTTTGGCTCTTTATTTATTTACAATCATTCCGCTATCATTGAATTGCACACGAAAAACTTCTTCCATCATTGATATGGTCTATTTAAAATTTGAAGAAAGATCCTACCGATCATTGGAAATTATAAACCCCAACAAGATGAAATATTATCTTATTATTTTATTGGCCCTGCTGTTATCCGTTAAAAGTTCAGCAGAAGAAAAAAGGAACATTTCTGTACTTATAGAAGAAACGAACTTGAAAAATCAGTTCGAAGCTCTTTTTGTGGATCGATTATTTGATTACTTAAATCAGTCCGATAGAATTACATATCAGCGATACCATTATGATTTGAAAAAGAAGTCAGTCGTATTTAAGTCCGATGGGAAAGAAAATTTCTCTGAGAAAATAATCTTGATCGAACCTGATTTTAAAAATATTCTAACACCAAAAATTGAGATGAAAAAAGACTCTATCACTGGCAAGACAGTGGGAGCATATATGAATCTCAATTTGGATTTTATTTGTTACTTCAAACAAATAGATCTCGCTTCATCTCAGATAGAGTTTGCCAAGAAAGTGGCAATGGAGCCTTCTACGTTAAATACGAAGTCTGATGTTTTAGAAATCAATTTCGAAAAATATTTTGTAGGTAATATCCCTAAAGTAGGTACTAAAGAGTACAAGGCCATTTTAGACAATATTCATGCTGAATACAAATCTCAGATTGAGATGCACTATATCAATAGGATTAATAAAGATTATTCCATGCTGGGAGACATCGAAAGTGCTATTAATGCACAGACAGATACCTCTCCATTTACCATTGAAGAAATCCCAGATAAGAAAGGGAAAAAAATGAGCAGCTTTATTATCAAGGCAGGAAAAAATGTAGACTTGTCCGCTTATCAAGGCATCAGTATTTATAAAAAATTAACGATTGCAGGTGAAGAGACAGTAGAACAAATAGGAGTAGCTATCGTTACCGATGTAGATCAAACTGAAAGTACAGCTCGTTTTGTTTTTCGAGGTGGCAAGGAACTGTCTGAGGCTTATCAGAATGGTGAGGAAGTTTTCGCTGTTAGGAATCCTGCATTACTTAATGATATGGTTAGTCTAAGAGAGAAAGAATTCAGGGTTGCAATAGATAATAAATGCTTCTTCTGTAATTATGAAATACAAAATCAATTATCTGAACTGTACTTCATTAAGCTTCTGGAACGATCTGATGACTTCGTGTCTAAATATTTTATAGAAAAGTTTAAGTCAGAAGGCTTTATTGACAGCGCAGTAGAAAAAGTTATTGGTAATCAGGAAGGGGTTGATTTCAGTATCAATGCTGATACAAAGAATGTAAAAGTAACGAATATAGCAACTGGAGCACTCCAGTCGTTCGCTCTAGCTGATATTAAAAATGACTACCGAATCCTCTTTCTAGAAATGTTCCCACCACAGATGAAATTCCTAGAAATCGCTAAACAAAAAAAGGATAGGGTAAAAAACATTTACCTCTATTCTCCATATGGCTTACAACAGACGGAATATGTCTACATCTATCAAGTGTATTATGAAGAGGTGTTAGGAGAAAAATATAGAAGGACTAAGGAGTTAGGAAATGGGCAAGTTCGAGCGAATTATTCGGATTTAATTGCAGATGTTGCGCTTCAGAAAAACGAGAAGCAAGTAAGTAAAGCGATTAATGCAGGCACCGAGCTCTTGTTTACATATTCAAAGTTAAAGTAAGTTCCTATTTTTAAACATCAAGTTTTTATTAAGAAATCCCTATTTTTTCTAATACAAATATGAAATAAATTAATAATCGTATTTTCGCGATTTATTGACAATTTTCAGACCATGATTAAACAACTTCTTTTACTTGTTACTATACTATGTTATAGCAGCAATATCAATGCTCAGAGTCGAATTGCCATTTATGAAACAGACATCATAGATGCAAAACAGAAACAATTAATTACATTATCCATTTTCGAGGGAAGTAGTACTGAAGAAGATATTCAAAAGATACCTGAATATCTTATTTCTAGTTACTCACAAGATGACAGATTTATCGTCATTGATAAAAAGAACGAACAACTCATCAAAGATGAAAAGGAAAGACAAAAGTCCGAAGACTTCATAGATGGTTATATTGTTCAACAAGGAAAGTTAGAAGGAGCAGAATTTCTTCTTAGATCTTTTGTAACCAATAAGGGTAAAGAACTTGCCATTCGAATCTATGATGTAGAAAATAGTCAAATACTATGCGAATCATCAACGCCATTTAGAAATGTAAAAAATGCTGTTGAATCACTCGTGAGTGACCTTAACTCAAAGTGCTTCGAATTATATATTGACGTAGTCAGAGTAGAAGAAGAGAAAAAAGGAAAGGCAAAATCTATTCTAATTCTAGGCGGTAATTCTCAAAATTTGACGAATAGAGCAACTGTTGAAATTTTCACCAAAGTAACCGAGGAAATAAACGGTAGGAAAATAGAGCGAAACTTGCCAGTTGGAAAAGGCGTAATCAGTCAAGTTCAGGATGAAAATTTTTCTCTTGTTAAGGTTCTAGATGGTGGAGAAGAAATCAAAAACAGATTAGATCAAGGCCAGAAATTATTCTGCAAAATAAAGTAATACATTATGAGATCATTTTTATTAATAAGTCTAATAAGTATTTGTGCTACTTTAGGCTATGCGCAGAAATCTAATGTCGTTTCTGTTATCGTGAATCAAAGTGCTAATAGCCCTTATGAAACTCAATTGGTTAAGTTAATCATGACCAGTCTAAACGAGTCAAAAACAACAAAATTTCAAGAATACCAATTCAATGAAGCAAATGGAAAAGTTACGTTTCTGGGAACAAAGGAAGAGTTTTCTACACATGCTTTACTTTTGAATCCTGAATTCAACAATAGCCTTACTCCCGAAATTCAATACACCTCGGATACTACGGGAAAAGTGAAAAGTGCTTTAATGAATGTCAATTTAGATTTTACGTGTAATTACAAATATTTAGAATTAGGAACAGGAATCGTTGACATTGCTAAGGAAGCAAAAATGGATCCTTCGAAATTAAGCACCAAACCGGAGGTGATTAATATTGAAATAGGGAAGTACATCAAAGGGAAGTTGCCAAAAAAGGATACAAAGGCATTCAAAGAACTCGAAGAAAAAATTCATAATGCGTATAAGAGTCAGGTTGCGAAACATTATACAGACAGAGTTAAAAGTGACTACTCTGTGATAAGCGAAATTCGAAGTACTATATTTGCAAATTCCGACCCAAAGCCCTTCGAAGTAACAGCAGAAGATGCTGGTAAGAAGAAAATAAGCACTTTCTCTTTTAATGCCGGAAGCAATCAGGATATCGCAAAAAGAGAGGCTATTAACGTTTTCAAGAAAGTACAAATAGGAGATTTCGAAGGCTTCGAAAGAATAGGTACTGCACTAACAAAAGAGGTCGGACCAGATCAAAGTACTGCAAAGTTTTTAATCTCGGGAGGGAAAGGCTTAAAAGAAGCGATCGATGAAAAAGCTACTATTTACGCAGTAAGAAATGAAACACTTCTAAATAAAGAACTAAAAAATAAAGAAAAGCAATTCAGAGTATCTCTTGAAAAAGAATGTGTATTCTGCAATTTTGATATACAAACACAATTAGCTGACCTTTATTTCATCAATTTTATAGATAAAAGTGATGAATTTATTTCCAAGCATTTTATTGAAAAATATAAAGGTGAGAAGTTTATAGATGATAAAGTAGAAGATGTGCTCGGTCTTAAAGAAGGAATAGATCACATCATTTCTTTAACTGAACAACAAATTCAGGTTACAAGCACCGAAACAGGGCAGGTAGTTGCTAAAGATAAAAAAGATATTGACAATGATTATCGCAAGCTATTCTTAGAGGTGTTTACTCCACAAATGAAATACCTAGGTATCGCTAAACAGAAAAAAGATCGAGTAAAAAGGATTTACGTTTATTCTCCATATGGTTTCATAACCAGAGACCCTATAAATATTCAAAGTGTGAAATATGAAGAAATTTCAGGCAAAAAATTTGAACGTAAGACCGATTTAGGTACTGCACAGTTTATTAATTCGCATAGTGAATTAATAGGTGAAATCGTTCTTATGAAGAATGAAAAAGATATTAGCAAGGCTATATTAAATAATGAAACTTTGCATTTTACTTATAACTAATGAATATGAAATACAGCTTAGCTTTTATTACGATTTTGATGGTCAGCTGCGTTACCGTACAGCCGGTTTCTTTTAATAGAACGGGAGAAGTCACTTGTGTAGAGAAAGGAAGAACAACGATCTCCTTAGTAAGTACCGGTAGGGCTCACAATACTGATGTTGCATCTGAGTATGCAGTAAGAAATGCATTCGAAAATTTATTATTCAAAGGTATTCCTGATTCTAACCAAGAAAAACCCTTGGTACCTAACGAAGTAGAAAGTCTTAAGAAACATGGTAGTTTTTATGATGATCTACTAAATAAAAGAGAGTATCAACGATTTATCATTGAATCAAATATCCAAAACTCAGCAGGTGCTAGAGGGTCAGCTATCAATGATGTATTTCTGAAAATAGACTTACAAGCTTTAAAATCACATTTAGAACAAAACAGTATAACTAGAAAATTCGGTTTATGAAAAAATATATATTCAGCATTGCGCTAAGTACATTATGCATTCTATTCGCTACTTCTAAAGGAGTAAGTCAGGAAGAAATGGCAAATATACAGCCTACGATAATGGTTATCCCATTTGCGAAGAAAAATGACAACCTCAGAAGTGCTTATGAAAGAAGTGAAATCGTAAGAATTGCGATCACTAAAGTGAAAGAAGCGTTCGATGAAAGAGGAGTGAATACCATTGACCTAAGGGCAAAATTAAAGCAATTAAACAATACGGAAGCACTTACTGAAGATCAGGCTAGTGGTTTAAAAGATGAAGTACTAAGTATTTCGGGTGCAGATATCTATGTTGAGGTAGAAGCATCAGCTAACAAAGGAAGTAGTGGAAATAGTGTGAATATTATTATGACTGCTTTTGATGCTTTCTCAGGAGAATCTTTATCTAATAAGACTGCGAATTCTCCTACGATGTATACTGATAATTTCGAAAAATTGGCTGAAAAAGCGGTAGAAAGTGAAATCGATAACCTACTTAATACTATACAAGAGAAATTTAATGATATCATTAAAAATGGAAGAACGATCGTCGTGAATGTAGGCGTAAGTGATGAAGCTGATTATGATTTAGATGCAGATACTCCTGATGGCGATTTATTAAGTGATTATATAGAGTTTGCTATCGAAGATCTAGCTTATAACAACTACTACCATGTTCAAGGAGTTACTCAAAATAAAATCATTTTTGATATCGTGAAAGTTCCTTTAAAAACTGAAGACGGACGAGCGTATAGAGTTTCTCGTTTCGCATCTTCATTGAGAAAGAAATTAAAAGAAATCGGTTATGAAAGTGATCGTGTCATTACAGGAAATAATGTTGTTATTACCTTAAAATAGAAACAAGATATGTTCAATAGGATATTAACTATTCTGCTTTTAGCCTTAAGCCTTCCTTTTCTAAGCGCTCAAGATTCAAGCCCTGTTCTGGTTTTAAATCTGGAAATAGAAGGAATAGAATGCAATAAAAGATTTGTTCAGGAAGCTTACAATAAATTTGCCTCTGTATATAAGGATGTAGTCTTTGCAGCTCAGGAAAGTGATCTGCACCAATTAAATATTATTCCTGAAATAAAAAGCTCTAACCTTTTAGAGGGTATTGATACCTACCACTATGTAGAAATGAATATCACGCTCAATCTGCAAAATCTGAAAACCAGCACTAAAAAAGAGCTTCATTTAAAAGGTGTCGGTAAATATAAGAATGAATGCGGGGCGATACGGAAGGCATATCTAAATGCATTAACCAGCTCGAAAAGTGATGTTAAATCTTTTATAACTGATTTTTATCAATCCTCTTTCAGCAATGATTGTGAATCTTTCGTAGAAGAAGCTAAAGTTTTAAATCAAAAGCAAAGGTATAGAGAAGCCTTAATTCTCATGTACAAAGCGCCAAAAAATGAGGAATGTAGCACTGAGATAAATCAACTTACTGAGGATATTCATTTAAACATTGCTAAAGCGTCCTGTGAGAAGGAAATTCACGCTCTCACCCTCATTGTAAATACCAAAGACTTATATCAAATTCGAAAAAACACATACAAACTTCTTCGTATTCCACCTGATGCACCTTGCGCTGAGGAAGCAATCAATCTTTCTAAAGAGATCGGCAAATTATTCGAAGTTGAAAATCAAAAACTCCCTAAAGAAGTAAGCGAATTCAATGTATTTATCGAAAATCAAAATAGAGATGGCTGGAGAGATCGTTATCTCCGAAGTTAAAATCAACGAAGTCCTACTTTATCGTTTCTTTGCTTAACTCTTCAGCTCTTTTCAATGCAGATTTTAAGCCGTCTTGGAACTTAAGGTGTAATGCATCATTATGAAAAGTATTAAAAGCAGCTTCGGTTGTACCGCCTCTCGACGATACTTTCTGAATCCATTCATCGCATGAAAAGTCAAACTTACTATATAGCTCCACCGCTCCTCGAAAAGTCTGGTAGGTAAGCAACTCCGATTCTGATAAAGAGAAACCCATTTTCTTCGCGCCATCGATCATCGCTTGCATGATATAAAATACATATGCTGGACCAGATCCTGAAATGGCTGTTGCCGCATCTACTGATTTTTCAGTTTCTACATAGAGCGTTTTTCCTGTTGCATTTAATAAGTTCTGAACCATTACAAGCTCGATTCTTGTAACTGTTTCGGAAGAAGTGAAAGCTGTCATGCCCACACCGACTTGCGCAGGAAGATTCGGCATTGCTCTGATAATTTTTGTAATACCGAGTGCTTTAGAAAGTGTTTCCATTTTTACACCAGCCATGATAGAAAGAACCACTTGCTGATCATCCATAAAAGGCTTGATGCCCGTGAATAGAGCCTCCGTATCTTGTGGCTTCACAGCAAAAATGATTAAATCCGCCTCGCGAATATATTCACCTGGTTCACCATAAACCGTTCCTATATTAAGTTTCTTGAGTTCTTCTGCTTTCTTAAGAGATTTCTCAAGGATCAACATTTTATCGTGTGTGACGATATGAGATCGAAGAAAACTTTTAGCAAATGTTAGCCCCATGTTTCCTCCTCCTATTATTAAAATGTTCATTGTTTATCTTTTTCCTAAATTCTATAACTTGATTCTTTTCTCAGCTTCTTTCTCTTCCAAAAGTAAATATTTCCTCTTTTAGTTTTCATTCTGAAAGAAGAACTCGATGTCTGGATGATTATCTTGTGCCATCTTTAATGCCCATGCCGTTTCCGCCATAAAAACAAGGTTGCCATCTTTATCCGTAGCTAAGTCATTTCTTCTACGGTCTTGGAAATCCTTGAATGCTTTCGCATCAGTCCATTTAATCCAGCACGCTTTGTACATATTTAGTGGCTCATAAGAACACTTAGCTCCATACTCATGCTCTAATCGGTATTGAATCACTTCAAACTGTAAGGCTCCTACTGTTCCGATAATCTTTCGATTAGATTCTTTCTTTGTAAACAACTGAGCAACTCCTTCATCCATTAATTGGTCAAGTCCTTTTTCTAGCTGTTTATACTTCATCGGATCAGCATTGTTCACATACCTAAACTGTTCAGGGGAAAACGATGGAATCCCCTTGAAATGTAGCTCCTCTCCTTCTGTCATCGTATCTCCAATTTTGAAATTTCCCGAATCATACAATCCTACGATGTCTCCTGGAAACGCTTCTTCAAGGATCGACTTCTTAGAAGCCATAAATGCAGTAGGATTCGCAAATTTCATTTTCTTGCCTTGTCTAACATGCAAGTAATTGGTATTTCTTTCGAAGGTTCCAGAACATATTCGCATGAATGCGATCCGATCCCTGTGCTTGGGATCCATATTTGCATGGATTTTAAAAACAAAACCCGTGAATTTCTTTTCGGTTGGCTTTACAGATCTTTCTTCTGTCTCTCGGGGAAGTGGATTCGGAGCAATATCTACAAAACAATCTAACATTTCCTTTACCCCAAAGTTATTCACCGCACTCCCGAAAAACACGGGTGACAACTCACCTTTCAGATATGCTTCTTTGTCAAACTTAGGATATACCTGTTCGATCATATCCACCTCTTCTCTTAACTCTTCAGCTAATTGCTCGCCTACGATTTTATCTAGTTCTGGATCCGAAAGATCTTCGAATAACATCGTACCATCATCTTCATTCTGCTTTCCATGTGGCATAAAAAGCACTAAACTTTTCTCATAAATATTATATACGCCTTTGAATCTTTGTCCCATTCCGATAGGCCAAGAAAGCGGGCAAACTCTCAGTTTCAGTCTTAATTCGATTTCATCTAATAGACTAAATGCATCTTTTCCCTCTCGGTCCATCTTGTTCACGAATACAATCATCGGAGCCTTTCTCATTCGACACACTTCCACTAATTTCTCCGTTTGATCCTCCACACCTTTCGCTACATCTATTACCACAATTGCACTATCCACAGCGGTTAATGTTCTATACGTATCTTCTGCGAAATCCTTGTGACCTGGTGTATCTAGGATATTAATTTGCTTATCTCGGTATTCGAAAGCCATAACAGAAGTAGCTACAGAAATCCCTCTTTGTCTCTCTATCTCCATGAAATCCGAAGTCGCGTGCTTCTTAATCTTATTAGATTTTACCGCGCCCGCAATTTGTATCGCTCCACCAAATAATAGCAACTTCTCGGTTAAGGTTGTTTTACCAGCATCTGGGTGAGAAACAATTCCGAACGTTTTTCTCTTTTCTATCTCCTCTATTAATGACATTTAATCCTTTGTTTTATAAAAGATTGCAAATGTACGAAGTTTTGTAGTATTAGTGAATTAGGTCAATTGCATATTATAAATTCTATTTATTAGACTGATCTATTCAATACGATCATTTAAAGGCTAACTTTCTTGAAAACTGATTTTATTGCTACCTTACTTTATAACTTGCAATCACATGAAATCGCCACTAATCGAAAAACTTATGGACTTTACCATGGCATTCTTCTTCAGATATCTAGTAATCCTTTTTTTATTTTCCTTCAATGGCTATTCTACGCTATCTGCCCAGTCTAGCACTCCTGAATTTAATTACGAATTATCCTTCGATGAATCTACCGACCACCAGTACCACGTAAGATTAGAAACAACTGGATGGACAGAAGATACAATTACTTTCCACCTTCCGAACTGGACACCTGGCTATTACCAGATTATGAATTTCGGGAAAATGCTCCGTAATTTTTCAGCACACAACGAACATGATGAAGTTTTAGAATTTATACAGATCGACGATAATTCATATCGTATTTCTAAAGGCAAAAGTAAAACCATATCCATAACATACGATGTGGTCACCTTTCGAAAATTCGTGGCGAACAGTTATGTCGATAGTGCCCATGCTTTCATCATTCCTTCTAATACCTTTTTATACGTAGACCATTACTTGAACCTTCCAGTAACTGTTTCTGTAAATCCTGGTGAGAACTGGACAGATGTCGCTACAGGTTTAAAGAAAATAGAAAAGCATCATTTCCTAGCTTCTGATTTTGATATCTTATATGATTCACCTTTGTTAGTAGGAAATCTAGAGCGTCTTCCTTCCTTCGATGTCAAAGGTGTAAAACATCATTTCGTTGGCTACGATATCGGGGAATTCGATCACGAATCATTCATCGATAAGCTTTCGAAAGTCATTGCTTCTTCCGTAGATATTATAGGTGATATACCTTTCGACGAATACACCTTCATTGCGATCGGCCCTGGAAGAGGAGGAATAGAACATCTTAACAATACGGTATTTAGTTTCAGCGGAAATGGTCTCGAAAATCCAGAGCGGATGAACTCTATGTTGAATTTTTTAACACACGAATACTTTCACCATTACAACGTCAAAAGAATTAGACCTTTCGAACTAGGGCCTTTCGATTATCAGAAAGAAAATAGAACCAACATGCTGTGGATGAGCGAAGGTTTCACAGTCTACTATGAATTCCTCATTGTGAAACGGTCTGGTGTTGCAGATGAAAAAACTTTATTTGCCAATTTCGAAAGAGATATTAATGGGAATGAAAACAATCCCGGACGCCTGCATCAATCTTTGGTAAATGCAAGTTATAATACTTGGAAAGATGGACCATTTGGTAAGAGTGGTTTAGAGAAAAACAAAACCATTTCTTATTACCAGAAAGGTCCTATAATAGGTTTAATCCTTGATTTTGCCATCAGAAATGCAACTGAAAATAAAGCGTCTCTAGATGATGTTATGAGGTTACTTTATACTTCTTTCTACCAAGAAAAGCAGAGAGGTTTTACAGATGCCGAGTTTCAATACGCCTGCCAGCAGATTGCAGGAAATCCACTTAACGACGTCTTCGATTATGTCTATTCAGTAAAAGAAATTGATTATGATAAATACTTAAACTATGCTGGTCTGCGATTAGTTCTGAATTCTGATGATCCGGCAAATAAGGTATATTCTATAGAGCGCCTTGAAAACTTGAATCCACTACAAAGAAAAATCTTGGAAAGCTGGATGGGCGAATAAGTATTATATGAATTAGTACTTACACAGCTAAAAGCAACTCAAACATTGACCTAATAAAAGGTAAAAAAAGAAACTATCTTTGAATATGGATTGGAATTCAGGGATCAATGGTTTTAAGTCATATTTGCTCTTAGAAAGATCACTTTCTAAGAATACGATAGATGCTTACGAACAGGACATCATTAAGCTTCAGACCTTCTTTTCCACAGAATACAACGCCAAAGGACCGCTTTCATTAACCTATCCAGATTTATCTGACTTCATAATCTATCTAAATGAATTAGGATTAGGAGCAAGAACTCAAGCACGAATCATCTCTGGTGTCAAAGCGTTCTTCAGATTTTTGTTGTTAGAAGATTTAATTCTAGATGATCCTTCTGAGTTAATAGATGGACCTCGCTTAAGTCGCAAAATTCCAGAAGTGCTTTCCTATGAGGAAATTACTAAAATCATAGAAACCATTGACTTAAGCGAAGATCACGGTCATCGAAACAGGGCGATGCTGGAGACCCTTTATGCAAGTGGTCTAAGAGCATCTGAACTTATAAATTTGAGAATAAGCAATTTCTACCCAGACATCGGATTTATTAGGGTCGTCGGAAAAGGTAATAAAGAACGGTTGGTTCCTATTGGAGAAACGGCAATAGATCAAATTTTGATTTATATGGAACATTATAGATCTAAGTTGAAAACCATTCAGAAAGGATTCGAAGATCACATTTTTCTCAATAGAAGAGGAAAGATGCTTACCCGCGTAATGTTGTTTACCATCATCAAGAATGCGAAAGAAAAAGCAGGCATTGACAAAAAAGTAAGCCCGCATACCTTCAGACACTCCTTCGCTACGCATTTAGTAGATGGTGGAGCAGACTTAAAGGCCGTACAGGATATGCTAGGCCACGAAAGTATTACCACTACCGAGATCTACACTCACTTAGATAACCAATATCTTCGCGACGTCATGATGACCCACCATCCTCGAAATAAAAAGAAATAGATCCATATTTACCCAAGATTTTATGGTTTTCAATCGTTATAGCATCATCTTTACTGAAAATCCATTAGGTTTGCATCCATTTTGAAAATTACGACCTTCATATTAACACTTATCACAACTGCCATTCTTTTTTCATGTGCAGTTCAGAAATCACCATTAGGTGGTAAGAAGGATGAAATTCCGCCCCAGCTCGACAGCCTAAAATCGACTCCGAATTATATCACCAATTTTGACCTAAAAAAGGTGATTCTTAAGTTTGATGAGTTTATTCAGTTGAAAAATGCTTTCGAGCAAGTCGTTTATTCCCCGCCGATGGCTAATAAGCCTGAAATCGTCCAGCGTGGTAAGAAGCTAACGTTGAAATTTGCAAAAGAAGATACTTTAAAACCGAATACCACTTACACTATAAATTTTGGAGAGGCGATCGTCGATCTGAATGAGAGTAATCCTATTCCCAATTTCAGATACGTTTTCTCCACAGGAGACATCATCGATTCACTAGAAATTTCGGGAATGGTCGTCGATGATATTACGCAAAAACCAGCAGAAGACGTTCTGGTTATGCTCTACGATAATCTAGAAGACTCTATTATCTATAAAGAACAGCCTTACTACTTTGCTAAAACAAATAAAGCCGGAAAGTTTAGGATTCAGAATCTGCGAGCTGATACTTTTAAAGTCTTTGTGCTCAACGACGGAAATCTAAATTTGAAATATGATTACGGAGAGGCAATGGGCTTTTTGGATACTTTTATTTATGTCAATGATACCTCTTCTATCAACCTGAGCTTGAATATTTTTGAGCCAGAAATAGAACAGGAACTTGTAGATAGTGACTTTCAGCCCTTTCGAGCGAAATTTGAATTTAGCAATCCTCCTGAAAATGAAGAAATTACAACTGCTAGAGATTCGATCTGGTGGCACCGAGAAATCAATAAAGACAGTGTTATTCTGTGGCACGATAATACGATTCCTAATGATACCTTCTTCGTTATGGAGGATACGATTGTCTATAAAAGAAGAGTCAGCCGAACGGAATTTGAGCCTTTGAAAATTAAGCGTTCGAATATCAACAGGAATGGCGGAATTCCACCTAGTAAAGGAATAGAATTAGAGTTTGCATTTGCTATTTCTAATATTGATACGAACCAATTCGAATTATCTGATACTTTGGTCAGGAGTATCTCTTCAATCACGAAAGATTCATTGAATCCACGAAAAATCTACATTGATTATGATTTTAAGTTTGGAGATACGATGGCGCTTAGTGTTTTTCCAGGTGGTTTATCATTTGTCAATGGTGTTCAGAATGACACGATAACAGAGCTAATTATTCCAGAAAGTACTGAGAAGTATGGAAAGATATTCCTAAGTGTAGATAGCTTGAATGCTGAAAATCAATATGTGATTCAGCTTCTAGATAAAGAAACAGAAGTGCTTAAACGAATAATTACAGCGTCGGAAAGTGCTGAATTTATTTTCACCCTCCTTCCTCCTAAGAAATATTCCGTTAGGATTACTTTAGATCAGAATCGCAATGGAAAGTGGGACCCTGGAAGTTATGAGAGAAAGACGCAAAGTGAAAAATGGCAAATCGTCGAACTAGAAGCATTAAGAGAAAATTGGGAATTAGAAGCTAAAGTAGAATGGAAATAGTAAATTAGCATTAATGAAACTTAGAACAGACAATCTAGTAAAGCGTTATGGAAGAAGAGAGGTCGTAAGCTCTGTATCCATTGATGTATCTCAAGGGGAAATTGTAGGTTTACTTGGACCTAATGGTGCTGGCAAAACAACGACGTTTTATATGACTGTGGGTTTCATAAAACCTTTTTCTGGCCGTGTGTATCTAGATGATGAAGACATCACTGACTTCGCCATGTACCGAAGAGCGCAGAAAGGAATCGGTTACTTACCGCAAGAACCGAGTGTGTTTCGGAAGTTAAGTGTAGAAGATAATATTTCGGCCATACTTGAATTAACCGAACCTGATAAGACCATTCAGCAAGAGAAGATGGAAAGTCTGATCGATGAATTCAGCTTGCATAAGGTTCGAAAAAATATGGGTGACTCTCTGTCTGGAGGAGAAAGAAGAAGAACGGAGATTGCTAGAGCACTTGCTTCAGATCCTAAGTTTATTCTGCTGGACGAACCATTCGCAGGAATCGATCCGATTGCGGTAGAAGATATTCAGTATATCGTTGCTAAGTTGAAAAAGAGAAATATTGGGATATTAATTACGGATCACAATGTTCAGGAAACGCTTTCCATTACCGATCGTGCCTATTTAATGTTTGAAGGAAAGATTCTTAAGGCTGGGTCGGCTGAAGACCTCGCTGCAGATGAAATGGTACGTAAAGTGTATCTCGGAAAGAATTTTGAACTGAAAAGAAAATACATTAATGTAGATGACGAGCCCGATTTTTAAATATTTTCTTTTTATAGCCTGTGCCCTTACTACCGTTTTTATGGTCAATGGTTGTACTGAGGAAGTTCCAGAACTGTCTTCAGCAAACAGAATATTAGCGGATAGTATATATAGAGTGGAAGCTAAATTGGTCATTAAAGAAGTGGACTCATTATGTGCGCTGGTGTACAAAGAAAATTTTGATCAAGCAATAGATTCTATTTCTAAAGTCAGATTAAAAGAAATTGAAAAATACATTCCTTCGAAATGAAAAGAGTTCTAGCCATATTATTTTCTGTTTCTGTCTTGATTGCTCTTAGCGCATTTGCTAAAAAAGAGATGAAGACCCAAGAGGAATTAATGGAGGAGTACATACAGGAAAAGTTAGAAGAAACGCGAATAGAAGAGTGGGAAAAATGTATTAGAAATACCATAAAAGACGCTGAAAGTTATGTGGATTCTATCATATATACACAAGTAAACTTTAACATAGGCGATACCCTTCGTGCTCCTGGAAAACCCATGAAGCCGGCGAAACCATTCGATACATTGAGATTAGACTCCACTCCTATTGTTCCGATTATTAAAAAAATAAAAGAATGATAACGCGGATTTCCTTCCTCTTTATTATTTTATTCATCACCTGTCAGATTTCTATAGCTCAGAATAATATTCGACTAAGAGGATACGGAATTGAAATTGGCGTTCTTCAGACAGGACCAATGAATGCAATTACTGATGTTCAGGGAGTTAAAGTTGGACATACAACCCTCATCCAAGGCGATGATATCAGAACAGGAGTTACCGCCATTCTTCCTCACTCAGGTAACCTCTTCCAAGAGAAAGTTCCTGCAGCAATTTACATAGGGAATGGTTTCGGGAAGTTAGCTGGATACACGCAAGTTAAGGAGCTTGGAAATATAGAAACGCCTATTGTATTGACAAATACCTTAAGTGTACCTAGAGCTGCAGATGCATTGATTACTTATACTTTAATGCAACCTGAAAACGAAAATGTAAGATCTGTAAATCCTATTGTCGGTGAGACGAACGACGGATATCTGAATGATATCAGGAAGCGAGTCGTAACCGAAAAGGACGTTTTGAATGCAATTGCTCAAGCGAGTGATGGTCCAGTGGAAGAAGGGAATTGTGGTGCAGGAACAGGAACGAGTTGCTTTGGATATAAAGGCGGAATAGGTACATCTTCTAGAGTAATTCCTGAAAAACTGGGAGGTTATACAGTGGGAGTTCTTGTACAAACTAATTTCGGTGGTATATTCAAGCTTAATGGAATCCCTGTTGCAAAAGAACTGGACAACTACTCTAGAATGCTGAAGTATGGATCGGATGGTTCGTGTATGATCGTAATCATTACCGATGCACCCCTGGATTCAAGAAACCTAGAGCGATTAGCAAAAAGAGCCATGCTCGGATTAGGCAGAACTGGTGGTATTGCTTCTAATGGTAGTGGAGATTATGTTATTGCTATTTCCACAGCAGAAGAAAACAGGATTCCTTATGAAAGTGATTCACCCATTTTATATCAGAACTTTCTCCGTAACAATAATACAACACCACTCTTTCTAGCAGCAATCGAAGCTACTGAAGAGGCCATTTTGAATTCCTTATTTGCTGCAGAAGATATGATCGGAGTGGATAATCATGAAAGAAAAGCGCTACCTAAAGAAGAAATTCTTGAATTGATTGAGAATTATAGGATGCTCGGTCATTAAAAACAATGATTTTATAATATTGCCACAACTCTTGCTGGTGCGCCATCTCCATCTTTAACTTTTAGAGGCATGGCGATCATCGTAACTTTTGCAGCGGTAATTTGCTCCACATTGATTAAACTTTCCACAATAATGACATCTCCATCCATCAGTATTTTATGAATTTCCGTTACTTCTTCTAAGTTATGAACATCTGCAACAGATGGTTGCTCGACCGCCAGGATATTAACTCTATTTTCTACGCACCATTCCGCCAGTTCTTTACTGATCCGAGGCAAGTCATCTAAATATTCTGGAGTGCCTAATCTAGACGACCATCCCGTTTTTATTATCAGACTTTCTCCAGGACTAAATTCAGACAACAAAACGCCTAAGTGTCTCAAGGTTATAAATCCCTTCGGGCCTACATCTGTAGCATCTATAATCCACGCTGGCGTAATAAATCGACCTACTGCTATCTCATCTATTGCCTGATCAGCATTTCCAAAATGCCTAGGAGCATCCATGTGTGTTCCTACATGGGAGTAAATCTTATAATACGATGTATTCCACCCATCTTTCTCTATCGTTTTAACGCTAGAAATTTCTACTCCATTCAGATCGTCACTTAAGTTGATCGTCAGGTCGATGATGCGCTGCGGATTGCTCAATTTATTTTTCTTTCATCACCTTTGGCTCAATTGCTGCTTTCCAGATAGCATAGCCTTTTTCATTCATATGTAAGCCATCTTGAATAAAGATATCTTTTATCGGAGTGCCTTCGTCATTAAGCATTGGGTACCACACATCGATATATCCTACTCTTTCCGTTTTCTTACAATATTCTTCAAGTTCCGAATTTAATGCAACATATTTATCAGCTAGATTCCACCTCGCAAGACTTGGCTTAGGAGAGATAAAGTATAACTCTACACCTGGTAAGTCTTTCTTTAACTTGGCAACGACCTCTTTAGTTGTTGTCATTATTTGTTCCGTAGTAAATTCTCCAGCAACATCATTGTCTCCTTCATAGATGAGAACTATATCTGGTTTGAACTTAACTACTAATTCATCTAGAAAATATTGTAATTCATACATTTTAGAACCTCCGAATCCCGAATTTATGACATTATAATCTGGAAAATGTTCTCCGACATTCTTGTACATTCTAGCACTAGAACTACCTGTTAAGACCAATGTGCCCAGTGCGTCATCCCTAAATGCGTGCTCTTCTTTTTTTATTCTATCAATCTCCCCTTTCCACTTTATATCAAGTTGTTCAGTTTGTGCATAACTGCTAACACTAAGAATACAAGTGATTATAATAAATAGTAAATTTCTCATACTTCGAAGATAATAAAATCAATTACCTTTGGCGCTGAATGGAGAAAAAGGATGCCATATATTTTGTTTCTGACTTTCATCTGGGTACAGATGGAAAGTTAACTAGTAAGGAAAGAGAGCGAAAGCTCGTTAGGTTTTTAGACTCTATTACACACGATGCGGAAACCATTTACCTGCTCGGTGATATTTTCGATTATTGGTTCGAATATAATCGCGTCATTCCTAAAGGCTATGTCAGATTATTGGGTAAGCTTGCTAATCTTAAGGATGCTGGCGTTAACATTGAGTTTTTTACTGGAAATCATGACATCTGGATGTTTAAGTATTTCGAAGAAGAGCTTGATATTCCTATTCACCGAGAACCATTATTCGTAGAACATGATGGGAAAAAGTTTATTCTCGCTCATGGAGATGGACTAGGTCCAGGTGATCGAAGTTATAAAATGATCAAGAAGGTCTTCACGAATCCATTTCTACAGAAACTATACAGCACTATTCACCCTAACATAGGCTTACGCTTAATGCGGAAATTTAGCAGTAAGAGCAGAGAGAACAGTGATCTGGAAGAATTAAAATTTCTAGGAGCTGACCGAGAATGGTTGGTTCAGTTCTGTGAATCTTACATAGAAGAATCTGAAATTGACTACTTTGTATTCGGTCATCGCCACCTTCCTATTGACTACAAATTGTCCAATAATCATTCTAGATATATAAATTTAGGAGACTGGTTGAATCATTTTAGCTATGCAAAATTTAAAAATAGTAAATTGGACTTGTTATTTTTCGAAAATGAGCATGGCAAAATATATCCTTAGTCTTTTTATCATCGGTTTACTCCTTGGGTGTAATATCACAAAAACGATCAAAGCACCCTTTGAGTGTGAACTTCTTGATAATCCCATTCAAAATTTCAAATTTGATGTTTTTGGAAATCTTTATACCATTGACCTAAAAAATCGATTAAAAGTATACGATAAAGATCTCAATTTTCTTTTCGAATATTACAACAACAGTCTTGGAAATATATCCTACGTCGATGTTACTAACCCAAAGAAAATCATGTTGTTTTTTTCAGGTTTCCAACGGATCATTTTTGTAGATGACGCCTTATCTGAGATCGGTAGATATCAAGGTGAATTCAATATTATTGCAGCAGGAAATTCAAGTGATAATAACATCTGGATTTATGATGGTTTGGATTACCGCTTAAAGAAAATTAGTAAGAACAGTAAGGTTATTATCGAATCTAATCCAGTAGAAAGTTATATCCAGCTGGACATACATCCAGACTTTATCGTAGAGCAAAACAACATGGTCTTCATGGTAGAAGAAGGCAGAGGCATTGCCATTTTCGACAACTTCGGAAATTATTCGAGTTACTTACCACTAGAAGATTCGGGATCCATCATCGTCAAAGACAAGAGTATTGTATATACCAAAGGTGGAATTCTATATCAGCAATTAACGGAGAATACATTAGCACAGACCCGTAAAATAAAAACGATTCCAGCGGGTGCTGAAATCGTTCGAATTTTTAATAAAAGTATCTTTTATACAGAAAATCGATGTTTGAAAAAGATAACACTTGACTAAACAGTCATAATGTCTTTCTCTTTCATTTCTATTAGGCTGTCTATTTTAGCGTAGTATTTTTTAACCAACTGTTCCACTTCTTCCTCTTTTCGTTTGCCTGCATCTTCAGGGTAGCCATTCTTAACTTCTTTTTTAATAAAGTCAATCATTTTATGCCTCACACTTCGAACAGAAACTTTTCCGTCTTCACCGTGTGCCTTAGATTGTTTTACAAGCTGAACCCTTCTTTCTTCCGTCATCGGTGGAATATTGATTCTCACAAACTCTCCATCATTCATCGGAGTCAATCCTAGGTTAGCTTCGAAAATAGCGCGTTCTATAGGCGCAAGCATATTTTTCTCCCATGGTTGAATCGTAATCGTACGGGAATCTGCTGTACCTACATTCGCTACTTGAGGTAGAGGAGTGGGTGCACCATAATAATCAACCATAATACTGGAAAGCATGGCTGGTGAAGCCTTTCCTGCTCTAATTTTTGATAACTCATTTTTGAGGTGCTCAATGGCATGATCTAGGTTTTCTTCACCTTGCATCATGTTTTCATCAATATTCATTTCCTCACTCATGTTTTTTTAATTTTTATTCCAAATATAAATAATCTCTTTAGATCTTATCGAATCCTAAATACTTAACGAGTACTTCAGGCATTTTAATTCCATCTTCCGTCTGATAATTTTCTAAAATACAAGCAATGATCCTTGCTAGCGCTAGTGCACTACCATTCAATGTGTGTGCTAAATGCTTCTTTCCATCTCCGTCTTTGTATCTCAATTTTAGTCTATTTGCCTGAAAAGTTTCAAAATTAGAAACAGAACTCACTTCTAACCATCTTTTCTGAGCTGCTGAATAAACTTCAAAATCAAACGTTAATGCAGACGTGAATCCAGTGTCGCCGCCACATAATCTTAAAATTCTATATGGCAATTTAAGACTGTTTAATAGATGCTCCACATGAGCAACCATATCATGTAATGTATCGTAAGATTTATCTGGATGTTCTATTTGTACAATTTCTACTTTGTCAAACTGATGAACTCTATTCAAACCCTTTACATGTGCTCCATAAGATCCTGCTTCTCTTCTAAAACATGGTGTATACCCAGTGAATTTTATAGGAAAATCGGATTCTTCTATAATCTGATCTCTCATTATATTAGTGATCGGAACTTCCGCTGTAGGAATAAGATAAAGATCATCTCTCTCTACGTAATACATCTGACCTTCCTTATCCGGTAACTGACCCGTGGCACGTGCAGAATCTTCATTCACTAACAATGGAGGCACGATTTCTTCATAACCAGCATTACTCGCTTCATCTAAGAAATAAGAAATTAACGCTCGCTGAAGTCTAGAACCTTTACCTCTAAATAAAGGAAATCCAGATCCAGCAATAAAAGCTCCTAATTTAAAATCAATCAAATTGTACTTTTCAGCTAATTCCCAGTGAGGTAAGGCATTTTCGCTTAGTACAGGTAGATCGCCTTGATGTGGTTTATATATCTCATTGTCCTCCTCAGAACTTCCTGCTGGTACACTTGGGTGTAACTTATTCGGCACAGAAAGTAGATTGTTTTCTAATTCAGAAGTGATCTGAGTTAAAAGCGCATCTTGCTCTTCAGACTTTAATTTTATCTTAGCAACTTCATCTTTTAATGCTACCGCTTCATCTTTCTTCCCACTTTTAAAGAGGTTTCCAATTTCGCTGGATAATTGATTAAGTTTCGCTTTTTCTTGATCCAATTCCGTCTGAACGGCTTTTCTCTTAGTATTAAGATCAATGATTTTCTCAACAACAGAAATATCGGTATCTCCCCAATTTCTTTTCTTAAGACTTTCCTTAATCTCATCTAAATGGTCCTCTATAATTTTTACTTGTAACATATTCTGCTTGTATAAATGAAGATGCGAAATTAAGGATTAATCTAATAATTGCTGGATTTCCTAAATTAAATTATCGTTTACTATTTGTATTTTAAAATATAAGTGTATTTTTGCTGCGCAAACCATACCGTTAGGTATTAAAAATTTCCTTTTAATTTCTATTCCACTGACTTTCGAATAATAAATCATAAGGTTTTTTAAACTATAATCATAAGTCCTTATCAAATTTTAATTATCAATTTCTAATAGAAAACTATGTACGATATTTTGCAGCTGAATGATATGCTTGTTCCAGAACTAAAGGATCTTGCGGAGAACATTGGCCTTACCAAATATAAAAGATTGAGCAAACAAGAATTAATCTATAAAATTCTTGACCAGCAAGCCATAGAGAAGGGCAAAAATGCAACGGAAGAAGAAAATGTAGAAAAGAAGAGAGCGCCTCAACCAAGAAAAAGAACAAATCCCAATAAACCCAACCCAAAGCCAACTCCAAAACCCGAAGCAAAAAAAGAAGAAAAACCTAAAGAAGAAAAAGCTGCACCTGTAGAGAAAAAAGAGCAAAAAGCTGATTCAGATGCCTCTAAAACTCAAGAAGCAAGACCTCCAAGAAAGAACCCAAGAAATAATAATCGCGATAAGAACAACAACCCTAATAGCAATAAAGAGCGAGATCAGAAGGATAATAAAGAACAAAGAGACAACAAAGACTCTCGAGACAACAAGGATAGCAGAGATAATAAGGAGCAGAGAGATAACAGAGAACAGAGAGATAACAGAGAACAGAGAGATAACAAACCTCAGCAGAAGAGTCAACCGAAAGAAGATGTCTTTAATGTTGAAATAGATGGTTTAATAGAAGGTGAAGGAATTTTAGAAATGATGCCAGATGGTTATGGCTTCCTAAGATCTGCAGATTATAACTACTTAACATCTCCAGATGACATTTATGTTTCTCCATCTCAAATCAAATTATTCGGGATCAGAACTGGTGACACAATCGTAGGTGCAATACGCCCTCCGAAAGAAGGTGAAAAATATTTCGCACTACTTCGTGTTTCTAAAGTTAATGGTCTAGAGCCTAAAATGATTAGAGAACGAGTTCCTTTTGATTATTTGACGCCTTTATTTCCAGAAGAAAAATTCAGTTTAGTATCTCACCCAGAAGGGAAAGATTACGGAAACAGAATGATCGACTTGTTCTCACCTATAGGAAAAGGACAAAGAGGACTTATCGTAGCGCAACCGAAAACGGGTAAAACATTCTTATTAAAAGATGTTGCTAATGCCATTTCGAAAAATCATCCTGAATGTTACTTAATCGTAGCATTAATCGATGAAAGACCGGAAGAGGTTACAGATATGAAAAGAAGTGTAAGAGCGGAAGTTGTTGCCTCTAACTTTGATGAACCAGCTGAAAATCACGTTCGTGTTGCTAATATGGTGCTTGAAAAAGCGAAAAGATTAGTAGAATGTGGTCATGATGTTGTAATTCTTTTAGATTCGATTACTAGACTTGCAAGAGCATATAACACCGTTTCACCATCAAGTGGTAAAGTTTTATCAGGTGGTGTGGAAGCAAATGCATTACACAAACCGAAAAAATTCTTTGGTGCAGCAAGAAATATAGAAGGTGGAGGTTCACTTACTATTCTAGCAACTGCACTTATAGACACTGGATCTAAAATGGATGAAGTAATCTTTGAAGAATTCAAAGGTACTGGTAACATGGAGCTTCAGTTAGATAGATCATTAGCAAACAAACGTTTGTATCCAGCGATCGATCTTACAAAATCAAGTACAAGAAGAGAAGAGTTGTTGTTAGGAGAAACTGTGCTTAAGAAAATGTTTATTCTTAGAAAACACCTTGCTGATATGAAACCAGATGAAGCAATGGAATTCTTAAGAAAACACATGTTAGGAACTAGAAATAATGAAGAGTTTTTGATTTCAATGAATTCATAAACAATTCGACCAATAAATAGGGAAGCAAAATAGCAAATGCATTTTTGCTTCCGAAGCTTTGGTATTTAAAATATTTTGTATTACCTTTGCACTCCCTTGAAAAAAAGGTTTAAAAGAATAAGAAAATGAAAAGAACATTTCAACCATCCAGAAGGAAAAGATCCAACAAGCACGGGTTCAGATCAAGAATGAGCACGAAAAACGGAAGAAAAGTTTTAGCATCTAGAAGAGCTAAAGGTAGACTTAAGCTTACTGTATCTGACGAAAGCAAATTGAAGTAAGAAATTACTTTTAGAAAATATATATCTGAAAGTGGCATGTTCCGCTTTCAGATTTTTTATTTTGCACTATGGCCAACTTTAGCTTTCCTAAATCTGTACGCCTTACCAATAAAAAGAAATTTGAACTCCTCTTCGAAGAAAGTCAAATCGTCAAGGCATTTCCGCTAAAGATCATGTTTCGTTTAAAAGAGGACACTCTTAATGAGCCAGAGTCACCTAAATTCCAATTCGCTTTTACAGTTCCGAAAAGAAGTTTTAAGAAAGCAGTAGATCGCAATTACCTAAAGCGTCGGATGAAAGAAGCATTCAGATTAAACAAACAACTACTCGAAGAAACACTCCCTCCTTTTTATGGCATTATCATCTATACTAATAGAGAAAAACAAGATTTTCACGCCATAGAAAAAGCAATGATTAAAGCACTCACAAAGCTTAATGCTCACCTCTCAGATATTTAACAAAAAAAATATCGTTCACTATTAAACCTTTTGGTAATGCATATGTCTTAATGGTTCAATATGAAACTATTTTGAACAATACATTTGATCCTTTTAATCATTTTGGCTTCTTAACCCACCGAGTTGCAAGGCTTTTGGACATTAGAATGCAACAAAGATTAAAAGATTTAGGATACGATTTTCCAAGCTCTTGCCTTGGAGTTCTAGCTAATCTATGGTATGAAGATGGCGTTACCCAATCCCATCTTGGCTACACTTTAGATAAAAACAAAAGTAGTATCAATAAAATGCTAGAAGCATTAGTGTCTTATGAATTAATTGAGAAAAGAGAAGATCCACAAGACAAGAGAAATAAATTGATCTACTTAACCGAAAAAGGAAAACTCTTCCAGGCTTCAGTCGAAGAAAGCTCTAAAGACCTGCGTTCAGAATTTATCAATGAATACACTGAGGAAGAATTAACAACTACGAAAAAAGTACTTAAAAACTTCTATTTAAATCTTAAGAACAAAATTTCAAACGATCTATAATAATGAAAAAAGGAACAAGAAAAAATCTGATTTCTGCCCTAATTACTCTGCTCATCCTTCTTGGTAGCTTATTTATTTTCCAGAAATTCTCGAATCAAAAAGAATCTACGCTATCGAAAGCTCCACTCAAAAAGGAACTTAGAACCGTAAAGGTAGATTACTTCACACCAGAATCTGCAACGAATGAAATCGAGGTTGACGGAAGGTTACAAGCTTATGAAAGAGTATCGATAAGCTCTAAAGTAACTGGTATCATGCAACAGAATTCAGCCGACGTTAGAGAAGGCAAGTACTTTAAAAAAGGCGCCCTTCTTTATTCTATAGATGATCAAGAAGCAATTTTTAATCTACAAGCTCAAAAAAGTGCGCTCTTCACCACGATTTCTCAGATGATGCCAGATATAAAATTTGACTACCCTGACGAATTTCAAAAATGGGAAAAGTACCTCAGCGAGTTCCAGATAGATCAGCCAATCACCGCTATTCCTGAAGCCACAACGAATCAAGAAAAGTATTTCATTGCTGGAAGAAATATCCTGAATCAGTACTATAGCATCAAAAGCTTAGAAACTCGATTAAAAGACTATAAAATATATGCTCCTTTCTCAGGAATCATTACTCAGTCAAATGTTTTTCCAGGGTCTATTATTAGTCCCGGTGCAGCGCTAGCTACCATGATTAATACGAGCGTTTATGAAATGGTTTCTCCTATTCCTTTAGATGAGCTTAAGTACATCAAATTAGGCCAAACTGTAAACCTCACTTCTGTAGAATTAGGAAAAGAGTGGAAGGGAAAAGTAAATAGAATAGGAAATCAGATAGATAACGCCACTCAGAATATTCCTATTTACATAACAGTTACAGGTTCAGGACTTAAAGATGGAATGTACCTTAATGGTGAGTTAAAAGGCGCAGAGCTGAAGGACATCATTAAACTACCAAAAGAAATATTTCTCAATCCTGAAACCATCTATGTGGTTAAGGATTCACTCGTCACTTCGAAGAACATCACTTCTCTTAAGAGAATTGACAACCATGTATTAGTTCGTGGACTTAACCCTGATGACGCTGTAATCACAGGTTCCTTAGCCGGTCTTTATGAAGGCCAAAAAGTAAAAATATGAGATCAGTAATTGATTATTTTATAAAGAACGAGATCGCCGGAAATATCCTAATGATCTTAATTTTCATCGTTGGGCTTTTCGGTCTGAATCAGATGAAAACAACCTTCTTTCCAGAAGTGGCCAGTAGAATCATTTCTATCCAAGCCATCTATCCTGGTTCTTCTCCCGACGAAGTAGAAGAAGGAATTGTTTCTAAGATAGAGGAGAACCTTAAAGGTCTAACTGGGATAGAAAGAGTAACTTCTGTATCATCTGAAAATAGCGCAAACATTACAGTGGAAGTATTGAAGGGATTTGACACAGAGACAATCCTTCAGGACGTAAAGAACGCGATAGATCGTGTGAGTTCCTTCCCCGTAGACATGGAACCGCTCATTGTCTACAAACAAGAAAACTTAGGGTTCGCTATTAACTTTGCGATTTCTGGTGATGTTCCTCTGAAAACGCTTAAACAAATTGCCCGACAAGCAGAGGATGATATTAGAGCTTTAGACGATGTTTCGAAAGTGACACTCGCAGGTTTTCCAGATGAAGAAATAGAAATTACATTCCGAGAAGAAGACCTAAGAGCAAACAATATTACTTTCGCAGAAGCAGCAACTAGAATCAGACAAACGAATCTAGAAATAACGGGAGGAACGATTAAAACCAATACGGAAGAACTTCTTATTAGAGCGAATAATAAAGAGTACACAGCATCTGCTCTTCAAGATATCGTTATTAAGACTAACCAAGATGGAGGTGTCATTAGATTATACCAAATAGCAGATGTACAAGATCGTTGGGCAGATAGTCCACAAAGAACATATGTAGATGGAAACCCTGCAGTTGTTGTCAATGTCCAGAACACTTTAGAAGAGGATATGCTAGACGTTACTGATAAAGTAAAGGTCTACCTAGAAGAGTTTGCAATTAAATTCCCTGAAGTAAAAGCAACAGTGCTTCGAGATGGTTCAGTAACACTAAGACAAAGAATAGACCTCCTAACTACAAATGGAGTCACCGGATTTATTATTGTTTTATTACTATTGGCTATGTTTCTGCACTACCGACTAGCATTTTGGGTGGCCTTAGCTATTCCAATTTCGTTCGCTGGTATGTTCCTTTTCGCTAGTATGATCGGCATAACAATTAATGTTATATCGCTTTTCGGAATGATTATCGTAATTGGAATCCTCGTGGATGATGGTATTGTCATCGCTGAAAACATATATCAACATTACGAAGATGGCGAGCCCGCATTTAAGGCAGCCCTTAACGGAACAATGGAAGTCCTACCTGCAGTATTTTCTGCCATTTTAACAACCGTAATTGCCTTCTCGGCCTTCTTCTTTATCGATGGGCGACTCGGGGATATTTTCCGAGAAATGGCTATTGTGGTGATTTTCTCCCTAGTCTTTTCCTTAATAGAAGGCGCACTTATTTTACCTGCTCACATCGCGCATTCAAAAGCACTGAGCAAGGATAGGAAACCAAATTTAGTCATGCGTAGCCTAGACAAAATGATGGTTTTCTTAAAGGATAACCTTTATGGACCAGTATTGAATTGGGCAGTAAAGTTTAACTGGCCGACTTTAGCGATTTGTTTTGCAGGATTGTTTATTGTTGGCGGTGCTTTCATGGGAGGAATGATTAAGTCTACTTTCTTTCCTGTAATACCTAGGGAAAATTTCCAAGTGCAATTGAAAATGGCAGCAGGTACTCGAGAGGATATCACGCTTGAAATCATGAATAGCATTGAAAACGCCATTTTAGAAGTTAACCAAGAATTAAAAGATGAGTATTTCAATGGTGAAATAAACCCAATTGAAAATATCCAAAAAACGATCGGACCCACTTCCTACCAAGCGGATCTGAATGTCAGTTTACTAGAAGGTGAAACTCGAGGCGATGTTTCTGCAGGGATGATTATCGCGAAAATAAGAGAGAAGGTCGGACCTTTGCCGATGGTTGAGACTTTCACATTCGGAAGTGGCTCACCTTTCGGGAAACCTTTGTCTCTTTCTCTATTAGGAGATGATGGAGACCAATTAACTGAAGCGGTGAAAGCTGTGAAAGCGAGTTTAGAAAAGATTCCCGACTTGAAAGATATTGTGGATAATAATCAAGAAGGTCTGAAAGAGATAGAACTTGAACTCAAACCTAAAGCATATAATCTTGGATTTACACTAAATGACATTATAGGTCAAGTAAGACAAGGATTTTTCGGTGCAGAAGCCCAGCGGATTCAGAGAGGTGAAGATGAAGTAAGAATATGGGTAAGATACGGTGAAGAAGACCGATCTGACATCTCTGATCTTGCAGACATGAGAATCAGAACCAGCACGGGACAGTCTATTCCATTAAGAGACCTTGCAGATTTCAAAACAGAACGTGGAATTGTCAATATCAATCGGATAGAGGGTTCAAGGGAAGTAAGAATAGAGGGTGATGTTGCAAATGATGAAGTTAGTATTAGTGATATTACCTCTGATGTGAAAAATGTAATCTTACCTCAAGTACTACGGGATTTTCCTGGAGTAGTTGCGTCATTCGAAGGACAAGAAAGAGAACAGGCTAAGACAATGGATTCTATGAAACTAGTCATGCCGATTATTCTTTTGATGATGTTTTTCGTCATCGTCTTAACTTTTAAATCTGTAAGTCAGGCACTGATTGTATTCTCACTACTACCATTTGGATTTATCGGCGTAGGTGTCGGACACTATATTCATGGACTTCCGATATCATTATTCTCTATATTAGGAGTCATTGCACTGGTAGGTATTTTTGTCAATGATGCCTTGGTATTCATTACAGCATTTAATGAACGGATCAAAGCTGGAGTTCCGCATGTTCAAGCTGTTATAGAAACAGGAAAGTCTAGATTCAGACCGATCCTATTAACATCGATAACAACGATTGCAGGACTGGCACCATTAATCCTTGAAAAAAGTTTTCAAGCCCAATTTTTGATTCCAATGGCGATTTCTGTTGCCTATGGATTGTTATTCGGAACCTTTATCCTGCTGGTATTAATCCCAGCGTTGTTAATGATTACAAACCGAATTAAGAGGACTGCCATGCAAGCATACGGCGGTGAAAAAGTAAGTAGAGAGTCTGTGGAACCAGCATATCCAGGAAAAGAATCTAACTTCTTAGTTTATCTAATTGCAGGCCTAATTGCAATATTCCTGTTTGGTGCATTGGTTTATGGTTTGTTCCAATTTAGCTCAGTATTCGCATAATATGAAAGTAATGAAGATGAAGATTAATTATATAGTAGTATTGTTCATAATGGCTTTAAGTGTCCATGCCCAAGAAAGTATGACGCTTCCGAAAGCAATATCAATGGGTCTGGAAAAAAATTATCAAATAAAAGTTGACGATAAGTTTATTCTAATTGCTGAAAACAATGATACATGGGCAAGAGCTGGAAAGCTTCCTACCATCGACTTAACGGCCAATTTTTCCAATACCGTTACACAAGACAATAACCCAGCGAGTTTCCTTAAAGGAGAATATTATAATGGCTCTCTTAATGGTAATGTCGCTGCAAATTGGGTTGTTTTCGCAGGTGGAAGAGTGCAGATTGTAAAAGATCAACTTGGTATTTCTGTTGACCAACAAAGACTGAACAAACTGACTGGAGTCCACGAATTGATGCGGAATATTTATCAGGACTATTATGATGTCTTATTCCAACAAGAGCGGTTAATTGTTCTGGAATCAAGTCTAAGTCTCTCTAAAAACAGATTAGCATATGAAGAAACCAAAAGGTCTTTTGGCGCATCTAATAGTTTCAATTTGATACAATTTGAAAATGCTGTACTTTCTGATTCCATCAATTTAGTTAATCAGATTCAACAGGTTGAAATATCTAAGCGGAACCTTTATAATACATTGAATATCATAGGATATGCTAATTATACATTCCCTGAAAGACTAGCCATCATTAATGAGCAAATAGACATCGCATCACTTAAGAAAGTACTTTCTGAGGAGAATTACACATTGAAAAGTTTAGAAATGATCGCTAGCCTGAACAGACTTAATACGAAATTGGAAAAGACTGATATGCTTCCGACGATAAGCGTTAATGCATCTGTAGGGGCTGCTGAAAATGGATTCAAGATCTTTGCTGATAATCCGATGACAGGCGAACCATATGATTTACTATTCAGTAATCGTCTCAACGGGAGTATAGGCGCCTCTGCGAGTTGGAGATTATTCGATGGTGGAGTACGAAAAGCAGATATCGCTAATGCACAGATTCAGGAAGATATAGATCAAATAAACATTGTAGAAGCACAAGCAACACTTGGGAATCAACTAGATATTCTAGTAGATAATCATGAAAATCAGCTTCAGATATTATCTCTTTCAGATGAGCAAATTAAAATTGCAGAGCGAAATCTTGAGATAACAGAAGAACGATTCAAGGGTGGACAGATAAGCTCTATTGACTTCCGAAATGTACAAAATCAGTACTTGACTGCAGCCTTTTCTAAAGTGAATGCTATCTATAGTTTAATCCTAACCAAGTCAGAAATTGACTTTTTAGTAGGCACTTTTTCTGAATAATCAATTGAATTAGACAGAAAATACTAGATTTCATAGAGGTTTTGTGTCCAAATAGGTCATACATTTGAAGAAATAACTCTGGAGAAGCTAAGTTTTCGCTTAGTTTTCTGGGGAAAAATCCTTCAAGATGAAAACAATAATGGTCCATGAAAGATTGAATCTTTCCCAAATGAAATTTGAAAAGCGTCCTGAAAAAATCAAAGATCTTGGTTTCAAAAAAGACTTTCTTTACATCAGGACATCAGATGTCATCTACTGTTTGAATAGGCAAGACATCAGTCATCTTAAGGCTCAAGGGAATTATACGGAAATCTTCACCGTCTGTGGTAAAAAGATACTAAGTTCTAAAACACTGAAATACTTCCAAAACATCCTTTCGTCACCTTTTTTTATCCGAGTTCACCAATCCTTTTTGGTAAATATCAGGCAAGTCAGTCAAGTACAATTAGGTGGTGGTCAGTGTACTATTAAAATGCTCGCTGGCTGTGAAATGCCCATTTCTAGATCCAGGCAGTCACATATCTTGTCGCTTCTCCAGAATTAATTTCCTGATGTTATCGCTTTCTGCGATGATATCGGTCTTAGGAAATAGATCTTACATCGCGGTAAGCGGTGTCAGATCAGTAAGCGCTGTCAGATCAATGAGCGCTGTTAGTTCTATTCTTATCAATGAATTCATACATTTTAGTTTACTACCAGAATTCATAGATGTTTAGCCTTTGTTTTGAACCTAATTTTGAAGAAAAGACAAAGACAATGAAAACAACACAATTACATTCAAATTACAAAACGCTACAGTCTAAAATTATTCTCACGCTGGTTAGCATTATTCTCGTAGGCGCCTCCCTATTTGGTCAAAAAGTAGAAATACAAGGAGATGCTAATATTTCAGGACAATTAGAAGTTATGGATACCATCCTCTTTTCAGATGGAACGACACTTGCTTCTGCATGCCTGCAGATCCTACAAGATTCAGATGCTGACACAAAAATAGAAGTTGAAAAAAATGCAGATGAGGACATCATCAGATTTACGATCAAAGACGTCGAAATAGCACGATTCGAAAACAATAGACTGGAACTAGCTGATGGTGGAGGTTCTGTGTTTATCGGATATAAAGCTGGAGCATCCGATGATGCAACAAACAATAAGAGTGTTTATATTGGTTATGAAACGGGGCAGCAAGCTAATGGTTTTGCAAACACTGCTGTAGGTGCGAATGCTTTTCAGAACAATTCTAATGGTTCCGAGAATACAACAATTGGCGTTTCGTCAGGATACCAATCATTAGGTTCTAACAATGTGTTTGTCGGTCGAGATGCTGGAAGAGAAGCAGCAGGAGGAAATGATAATACCTATCTGGGACATAGTGCAGGAAAATACAATAGGGGCTCAGGAAATATATTTTTAGGAAAAGATGCTGACATCGTCGGAACAGTGCATAACAAATTATTGATTGATAACAACTATCTACAGACTCCATTTATTTATGGTGAAATGGATGGGAGAAAATTAGAAATGGATGCGTGGACAAGAGTACTAAGGAGGTTAGATATTGATGATAATAGTCTTCAGTTTACCAATATGGGAAGTGGTGACACCAATAAAGGCATCAAATTCGGAAGTACTACTGCTGGATTAATAGGTATAACCTTTGAGAATAATGGCAACTACAAAGACAAGCTTCATTTCAAAACCTTTTATGATCAAGGTGGCTTTTCTTTGCTAACATTAAATGGAGAAAATGGAAATATAGGCATAGGAGAGGTAGATCCGCAAACTAAGTTGCATATAAGAGGGAGTAGAACAAGTGGTCATGTCATGAAAATCGAAAATACTAGCACAAGTGCAAGTGCCGATGGTTTAGAGATCAAGATTAACCGAACAATTACTGGTTCATTAAACAACTATATCACCTTCACAGATGCCAATAGTACTACTGGGAGAATAGAAGGATTTGCGCTTGGAGAGGGGCCCAACTTTACAGATTTTCCTGGAATAGATTTTAGTGTATACTTTGATGTAAATGCTATAATCAATGCTGTTTTTACTCCTGGAAGTTTTCCAACATTAAATCCAGGCTCATTTCCGTCACTGAATAGAGGAAGCTTACCATCTCTTTCTGGAGGTAGTTTCGGAAGTTTGAGCTTTAATGTTGACTTTGATGACCTTGCTGATAATTTAGCATGCCAAGCTAATCCATTTTGCAATAGTTATAAGCAATGGATTTCTGGAGGTATATCTGGAGCAAGTTTTCCAACATTAAATCCAGGTGCATTACCTTATCTCTATGGTGGCAGTTTGCCATACCTTTCAGGGGGATCACTTCCTCAATTTAATATTAATGGGCTAATTAATCCAAGCATACAAACTACAGCATATGCTGATATGGAAAAAATTGTGGGTTGGGCTTTTGAAAATGGAATAGAAGCCTTATCTGCTGATCCATATAGTATAAAACTAATGAATGATCCAGATTATTGGGCAAATATTGCAACTCAGAAACACGGCGGCGTCACTTACGGGTCCAAAGGTGCGGATTACGCGGAATGGTTAGAACGAGAAGATCCCTCGAAAGCTATTAAAGGCGGGCAAATAGTTGGTGTTAAAAATGGAAAAATAAGCCTAAATACAGAAGGTGCAGATCAAATAATGGCCATATCAGTAATGCCTGTAGTGCTGGGAAATATGCCTGATTCATCAAGGGTTAAAGATTTCGAAAAGGTTGCTTTTATTGGTCAAACCCCTGTCTGGGTAGTTGGAGATGTCGAATCCGGAGATTACATTATCGCTTCTGGTCAAAATGATGGTTATGGATTAGCCGTTGCAGAAGAAGAATTGACCATTGAGCAGATCTCGAAAGTGGTCGGTCGTGCTTGGGAAGATGGGGATAAGATTGTTAACCTAGTCAATATGGCAGTTGGACTCAAAACCAATGAAATGGCGAATATCCTTGGACGTATGTCTAAAGAAATGAACACTATGGATCAGAGATTAACTTCCATTGAAACGATGCTAAATGCTAAAGAATTAGCATTTAAGGAATAATTGAAAGCTCCTTACTCTATGCGAAACGATAGCATAAAACCTGTCGTTTCGCAATTACTTTTTATCTATTATAAAGCAAAATATCTTACTTTTTAATATGCTTCAAAATTCAAAATAGCATAAACATTGACCTAAAACCTAACCCCTTACACTCTTTTCACAACAATTATTCGGTTCATATAATCAAAAGATACTGGTTTTCATAGATGTTTTGGCCGCTGTGCTATGCATAGATTTGTAAGAAATATTAATCAAATGAAAGCTATTACTTACCACAAATCAAAAAGTTTATTACTTAGAAAAATCACTTTACTTTGCTGCTTAACCGTCTTTTTTTCTGGTCTATCTGCCCAGCAAGTCGAAATTTTAGGAAATGCAAAAGTCACTGGCCAATTAGAAATTATGGATACCATCCTCTTCTCAGATGGGTCTGCACTTGCTTCAGCTTGCCTACAGATACTGGCTGATGCAGATAGTGATACTAAAATTCAGGTTGAACGATTTCCTGATGAAGACCTAATTAGGCTAACTTCTAACGGTAAAGAAGTGATGATCATCGATGAACGAAGACTTCGTTTAATTCACAATACCAACTCTATTTTCATCGGTTCCTCTACGGGAAAAAATGATGATGGAGGAAATGCCAACTTATTTATTGGGAATGAGGCTGGGGCTGAAAACACAAATGGCGCACGAAACACATATATCGGTCACGATGCAGGTACTTCAAATATAAATGGATTTCATAATACTTATATTGGATCTGGTGCTGGTGCAAATGGACAAGGAGGTCAAAACACCTTTATTGGGTTTCGCACGGGGCAAGATAATTCAGGAGAATATAATACATTGATCGGAGCGAATGCAGGAGGGCAATCCTCTGGAAATAAAAATGTTTTTATTGGGACCAATGCTGGATATACATCTACAGAAAGTGGAATGTTGATTATAGATAACCGAGATCGAGAATCTCCGTTTATTTACGGGAACTTCAGTAACAATACTTTAGATTTTGATGCAAATGTCAAAGTAAAACGGGATCTGAATGTTGAAAATGAAATTACCATTGCAGATGCTTCTGCTTATCGAGGTCTTAAACTGGGATTTGGCGAAGAGGCACTGTTCGGAATAGTTGGTCAGAAAATTACTTTACCTAGTAATCCCCCCATAAATTTAGAGTGGATGCACTTTGGAGTTTCGAATGAAGGTGATTTTTCTCCCGCACTTTCGTTGAATAAATTCGGTTCGATAGGTGTTGGAACACTTACTCCTCAAACCAAATTTGATGTCGTTTCTTCCAATCCGATAGGCCACATTATGAAAATTGAAAATACTGCTCCTGGGATCGAAGGAGATGGTCTGGAAATAAAACTTAATCGACCGAACAATGGAGCTGGTAACAATTTTATCACTTTTAATGACCAAGACGGTGTAGCTGGAAGAATCGAAGGATTTAGCATCACAGAAGATATCTCTATGGCCTCATTTCCAGAAATAGATTTTACGGATTACTTTGATATCGTTTCCATCCAGAATTTAGTCTTTGACAGGGGATCGCTTCCTAGCCTTTCAGGCGGGCAACTTCCATATTTAAGTGGAGGTTCTTTCCCAAATTTTAATCCAGGACAATTCCCAATATTTAATGCTGGAACTCCTGCATCTTTAAATAATGGTAGCGTAGGATCATTTTCACTAGACTTTAATGGAGATGCTTTTATTCAAAATTTGCTTTGTGGTCCTTTTTGTCCAACTCCTCCGGTAGATTTTTATACTTTTGAATGGACTGGATTTAGTTTTCCAACTCTTAATCCTGGAAACTTACCGTATATAAGTGGTGGTCAATTACCATCTCTTTCTGGTGGTTCCTTTCCAACTCTAAATCCAGGACAACTTCCGACTTTATCAGGAGGTCGTCTTCCATACCTTGATTTCGATATCTTTTTTGACCCCACACCGATCGCTGGTGCATTCACCGACTTAAAAGAGGTTATGTGTTGGGCGCTAGAAAATGGTGAACGGAGTTTAATTACAACGAATCCTCAGGATATTGCTTTATTAAAGGATCAAGCATTTCTGAATAATCTAGCGGACTGCAAAAATGGTGGGGTAACCTACGGATCTGGAGGTGCTGATTATGCTGAATATCTACTAAGAGAAGATATTAATGAACACATCGAAGATGGTCAGATCGTAGGGGTAAAAGGAGGTAAGATCACGAAAGTAACCGAAGGGGCGGAACAATTACTAGTAATTTCAATGATGCCTATCGTTCTTGGAAACATGCCAAGTGACACCCTTTCTCTAGACCAATATGAAAAGGTCGCTTTTCTTGGACAGGCACCAGTCTGGGTAGTCGGAAAGGTAAGATCTGGTGATTATATTATCCCTTCAGGTCGTCATGATGGATATGGGTTAGCCGTTGCACCAGAGGAATTAAAGTTAGAACATGTATCTACAATCGTGGGCAGAGCATGGTCTGATGGAGACCAATCCGTGAATCTTGTCAACATGATCATAGGACTTAAAACCAATGAAATGGCAACGATTCTTTCACGCACCAGCGCTAAAGTAGATGCCCTTGAAAACAGAATGGCGCAAATAGAAACCGTTTTAGGCATTAACGAAACCGCTGAAAACTAAGCTATAAAACTTACTAAATCATTGATTGCAACTATAATGAAACTGAATTGACTGATCATCCGATTAATCAATTCAGTTTTTAGTTTGATCCCGTTTCGAAAAAATCGCAGTTCTGGTCTGATCAATAATTACCCAATTGTTATACTTGCTTCTTAACTCTAAAATTGACAAATTGCGACATCTGGAAGGCCGAATAAAATTAATTTGTTTAACTATATGAGATATCAATTTAGCCGCTAGACCAGAAACCAAATTATTAATGAAAACCACAGCTGAAAAGTGCAAGTGAAATTAAGAGTACAAACTGATCTACAAAGTTATCACCGTTGGCCTTGTATGGCAATCCTCCCTTGCTCCGACCTTTTTAACCTTTAAAAATCTCATCCTCCAAAATTATGAAACAAGTTAACAAGCTCATTCTTTTTCTCCTACCGCTATTTTTCATTTCTACAGGTTTAATTGGCCAAAGTGTAGTTTTGGATTTTGACGAAAATATAGAAGATGCGCTAGGAAATTACACGCCGACTAGTTCTGGGGAAATAACTTTTATGGATGAAGATGGTCGCAAATTCTGTCGATTAAGTCCTGGAAGTCTAATTGAATTTCCAGTAAGTTTAAGTGAAGCTGCCTTTGCTAAAAACTCCTTTGAAGTCAGTTTCGATATGAGAATACTAGATTCAGATCCGATTGATGCTGATTGTTGTTGGCAAGGCTTTGACTTTTTTAGCGCCAATGAAAACAACACTGTGCTTAATATAAAGATGACTAATTATCCAGGTTTTGAGGCAGAATGGGGATTTAATTTTAATGATGGGATTAATGGCTATGCTAATGGTACTTATTTTTATAACGATCCAGACATAGAGTCATGGCGAAGAGTGTCTTTAAAATTTGATATTAGTAAAAACAGATGGCAGACAAGCCTTGGGGATGCTCGGTTTGATGGTCCCTTTTCACAGGATTTTGATTTTGAAAATTTTCAAGAATTATTGACAAGCAATCAAATTCAAATAAAGGGCGTTTATGGAGCAGCTGAAGATATCTTCATAGACATAGATAACTTTAGAATTGACGCTCCAACTGCCACTGACAATGAAGCCTTAAAATCAGCTTTTCAACAACTTTCCAATGACTTAACGGGTGAAGTAACCTTACAGGAATCGGAAAAAGAGAGTCTCAAAGAAACAATCATACAAAATTTGTATTTCTCCGATTATGAAGACTTTAAAAATGATTTATTCCACTATACCGCTGCTTATGAGGATTTGAATCCGCCTTTATATGAAAATGGTCAGTCGTTTGCCTTTAATGAATTACCTCTTCATGATCAAGTGCTTCAATATTCACAGGACTATGTTTTCCAGACCCAATTTATCCCTGGAAATATCGAAAATATGGAAGGTGTAGCATTTGAGCACGCTAAAGTGGCTCCTGGAACAGTTCCAGAAAATACACCTAGAATTCCTGAAGCTACCGTAACTGTGAATGGATCCTATCATCGCGATATAGCTGCTGAGTTAACAGATCAGTCTCGTGTCGTTAGACCTACTGGATATTTTGTTGCTGCTGGAGATATCGTAACCATTACCGTTCCTTCCGAAGCGGTCAATAAAGGGCTTTCTATTATTGTAGGCGCTCATTTTCGTAATATGGACTACGATTATATTAGCATTATCAACAGATTTCCAGATATTTCTGCTGAGTACCCACTTACAAGTTCGGAAATAAAAGTAGCGAACCCATTTGGTGGAGGAATTTATCTAAAGGTACCAGAAGGAACAAGCGTCGGAGCCATAGAAATCAAGATCGAAAACGCTGTGAAATCGCCTTACTTTTCGTGGAGGGAAGCTTCGAAAACCGACGTCAGTGAATGGCTGAATCAAGTTGCTAATACAGGAGCTCCATGGGCAGATTTCGAATCCGATAAATTTATGTTTACTATTCCCACAAGTAAACTTGACAGTATCACTAATCCTGATGAAATCATGACTCGGTGGGATGAAATCATGGATGCGGCGCGTTATGTTGCCGGCAGACCGAATGAGCGACCAAGAGCTGAATACTATAGCTTCGATACCCGTCTTGTAACTCCAGCATACGGAGCTGGCTATCCGCTTATTATACCTATATCAGAGGCCTTTCGTCCAGAAGAACCGAGTTGGAATCCATTGACCGTGGTCACTACAAAACCACATGAAACTTTATTTCATGAAATGGGACATAATCACCTAGATCCTACGATGGCTTATGGTGGAGATCTCGATCCGTGTCACTTTCTGGAAGCGGAATCCGTAAATCATATGTTGGCTACTTCTGTATACAGCAATGTCTATAATCTAAGTGTCAATGATGCACTTAGAGAGAGTGGTGTAGGTCAGCAATTTGGGTTTTACCAAGCTGCTTTTGATTGGATCATAACGAATAATTTCCGAACCAATCAAAAGATGTACCTAGATGATTCAGCTCCTCTAGAAGAAAGTGAAATGCTTAGATATCAACCTCGAAGCTGGGCTAAGTATGCGGATATCGCGGAGATATTTGGCTGGGAAGCTATTTCAAAAGTCAATGGGCAATTCTATGAAAGTGGAGTAGAGCAATCCTCGACGGTTTGCGACTGGCGTGGATATGTCGTAGGAAGAGATGAGTACATCAAGGCAGCATCAGACGCTCTGGGTGTTAATATGACTCCATTGTTCCATTTTTGGGGTATTAATCCTTCCCCAGAATTAGCTGCAGAATTGCAATTTTATCCACAGAGTCCAGAAATCAAAGCAAGGATATTAGAGTACAGGGAAAATGTTGCCCCGAAAACACTAGAAGACTACATGGTCTACCACGATCTATTTCCGAAAGAAGATTATCAATATCCACGATATGAAAAGTACCTTCAAGAATTCGATGAAGAATTTGCTGCAGATATACTTGCTCAATTTGACTTCTTAATTGCTACTTATTTTCCTGCTCCGAATACAGAGACCGCATTTTTAGGATTTAATATACCAGAGGAAACCGAATTAGCAGTCATCGACTCTACAGAAAGAACGATAAGCATTACCGTCAGCTCAGAGGCAAATCTTCTTGAATTGACGCCAACTTTTATGCTCTCACAAGGTGCAAGTGCAAGCATCAATGACGTAAAGCAAATAAGTGGAACATCTGTGGTTGACTTTACGAATCCTGTTGTGTATAACGTTTTAGCCGAAGATCAAATTGCAAGTGCTGACTGGACGGTTACCGTTAATCAAGAAACATCTTCCACAAGTGACGAAGCCCAAGGATCAATTGCAACGATTTCCCCTAACCCTTTCAAGGATGGGTTTCATATTTCTTTTGGCGAACTAATTCCGTCTCAGATGATCGTGTATGACTTAGCTGGGAAGGTTAAATTTCAAGATCTGCACATTATGGATTCTTCTCTGAATATCGAAATTGAAGGACCTCCTGGGATTTACATATTGAAGGTAGAATGGGAAGGGATGTCAAAACACTATAAAATATTAAAGCAATAGTTCCGGAAGTGTTTAAAGGTAATCATTCTCAATTGAATAATAGCGTTATAGAAAAAGGCAAGAGCAAATAAAACCCCAACTAGAACAATTGCTAGATTGGAGTAAACAAAAAATATTAAAAACAACACCTAAAAGTAAGATAGGTCAAGCATTAGGTTACTATATAAGGCAAATATCCTAAACTAATTGCAGTAACCCAATCTGGTAAGCTAAAACTAGATAACAATCTTATAGAAAACAAAATACGTCCATTAGCTTTGGGCAGAAAGAATTTTTTATTTGCAGGTTCACATGATGCAGCTTAAAGAATAGTGATAATGTATACCATGTTCGCTACTTGTAAAGCCAAGAATGTAAATCCTAGAGAATGGTTAACTCAAACACTTAATATCCTAGCTGACAAGCAATTTGTTGATTATAAATCTCTAATACCTTAATTGCGGCGTGTACTTGCTCGGATGCTTACCCCTTCAGGATATTCTAACCTTCGAAGGTCTTGACCCGTTACAGGGCTTTCTTCTCCACTTATTCCTGCTAAGTTATAGGCTGGAGGAATTAACTCAGAGCTTATTTCCCCTTCCAAGCCTTCGAATCGGTACCAGCCCACTGGATCTTCAGCATGTACGAAAGCATAAAAACGAACACCACTTTTCCAGCTCACTTTACAGATAGCCGTTTCTAGATTAAGATGCACGGACTCTACCTCTCCTAAACTAGACACATCAAACTCAAGTGCAGCACCAGGAATTTTCGATGGTGCTGGGCTCCGGTTATAAGGAGCATCATATCGATCTTGAACAGGTTTGTAGTCATCTTTCTTCCATTGATCATAAACCCACTTGTAATTATTAACCCGCGTATCTGCATTCTCCATAGGTCGCAAATCCCAGAGATCAACTCGGTCTAAGGATAACCTCAACTTGCCTTCTTTTTCCCATACCAAAGCACCTACCATTCCATTTCCTAGCGGTATCCCTTCGTCCCACACAGCAGGTAATGCAGAGAAGATGAGGTCATGTGGGGATTCTTCTAATATCATTTCCGCTCTTTGTGCGGATATCTCTAGAAGGAACAGGAAGAAGATTAGGGCCAATGTTATTTTATTAAAATTGTTCATTTATGTCCTTTTGAGTAATGTTCAATAATTGATGAAGTTTATGCTCATTCGATGTTTTTGGGAAATTTAATAACAATTATCTGTAATTTTCATGGGTTCTAGTTAGAGTATCTATCTTCACATGTTGCTTAAATTTATTTCCATATCATCAAGAATACTTAATGTAAAAAACATTAAATTCTGAGTTCAAGATATCATTATTAGGGCAATAGCCCTAATGGTGCTTACAAATTTTAGATTCATGTTTTTATTTCTTTTAAATAGTCACCGTGAAAATTTTGAAACACAAAGACATTAACAGGTTTCGACCTACAATTGCGATTAGACAATTGGTTTAAGAAGTAAGTTAAGTTCATGAAAACAATATGAAGTTTGATTGAGTGAGATATACTGAAGAGTGGTTGGTGGATAATGTAGATCTCACTATAAATAATTTCATCAAATATGCTGAAGCTAATAATGTCTTATTTCAATTTTCAAAATTCGATAGCGAAGTTCAAATTGTCGTAGAGGTCGATGGAAGAGATTTTGATTATTAGGTAGCCTTAAAGTTAAATGGTTTGGGTTTAAAATCAATAGCTTCCCTGGTTGGACAGTTGAAAGGACATATGAATGTGGCCTCTAAAAAAACTGGAATGTTTCTTCGTTTACGATTAATATTCCAATCCGAGGTTAATGAATAATTGAATTGTTTGTAAGTGCAAAAAAGTAAAAATATTATGGTGCGTTATTAGACTACGCTGCTTTAATCATAGTTTTCGAGTCACGATCAATTGGCTTTTTCTTTATCAAAGGCCTCTGGGTTTAGATATTTTCCGCGATTTTCTGCTTCTTTTACCTCTTCCACTTGAATTCTATTTTTTCTAGCAAATGCATCGTTCCTAACACCCGTTACCTGCCAGCTAACTTCTATGTTTGGCTTATCTGTTTTTAATTTAAAAGAGTTTCCACTAATTTTTTCGCTTATGATGGCTTGTGCAAACTCACCAATTACGGTCAATTGATATCGGAATTCCATATTCAAGGCTTCAAAGTAATCTGGTAGATTTACAATTGCGTTTCCGTCCTTGTCAGTAACAATGTTGCCATTATAAATATTCATCATATCTGGGCTCTCCACAAAACTGTGGGAGAGGTATTTGTTCTCTGGGTCAAGGGGATGGTCTATCTTGAAACTTCCTGAAGACTTTGAAAGCACACCTGCAACATGAACTCTTCCTAAAAAATATCCAGCATACGAAGATCCTCCTCCTGATTCAGCAAGTATTGCATTGGCACTGCTGTGTGTACTGGTTACTTTTACATGGATACCTTTTCCTTGTTCTCCTGTTGCTTCGCCATATATTGCTTTTGCAGATGATCCAGGTGCTTCACCTCTGACTCCTTGACCACTTGGTCCATTAGCTCGTCCTTTTACCCCTCGTCCATTTATATTCGCGCCTGAGGCAAATCCATAAACACCTATTTCACCACCAATGGCTTCAATTGCGGTACCATTAGGACTAATTGATGATGCCGAAATTCCAGTTGCAGCACCAGTATTACTAGTATTATATGCAACGACTGCAATTCCATTTGGGTCGTCACTTATTCCATGAACTCCTGTTTTTCCTTCACCATATACTCCTATTGAGTTACCTTCTGCTTGAACTCCTATACCATGACTGCCATCTGATTCTGCGTGGACGGCAATACCATTTCCTTGTCCAGCATAGACATATGCTCTTACTGCTGTTCCTGAAGGATGCCAACTTCCAGCCCGCACTCCTACACCATTTGGCGCATGGCTCTCCCCATAAACTCCCGTTCCACCTCCAGTTGTCGAATTCGCTCTCCCCGTAATTACATATGTACTTTCTTGGTCAGATTCTGCAAAAATAGCAGTATCATCTGCCTTAATGTATGCACCTACAGTTGGCGTAGCATTTTCATCATTGAAGAAAATGCCATAGTCGACAAATCCATTTGTGGTGCCGTTTTTCAACCAGAGAAGCGTATCACTTAAGCCCGAGGAATTAATCTCGAGACGCGCTTGAGGATCCATTGTCCCGATTCCAATATTCTCATTGGCGCCAATGGAAAGACTAGGCCGATTGTTGGTCCCGAGATTGAGGCTGTTTCCTTGGCTATACATTCGCGTAATCCCTGCACCTCCACCTCCGGTAGCAACTCCTATCCTAAAATTATATGTGGCATTTCCTATACGAAGATCACCAGGTTTTCCAGCATCTAAATTCCAATCTCCCCCTTTGACATCTAGTCGTGCCATTGGTTCGGCAATGCCAATTCCCATCTTACCTTGCGAATCGATCCTCATGTATTCTGTAAAGGTAAATGTGGCATCATCATAAGTAGCAAAAAGTAAACTGTGGCCAGGATTCCAGCTCATCGATGGATCAGGGTACATCTCACTTCCACTCCAAAATCGCACATATCTAGATCTATCTTGATTGGAAATATTCAGCTCACTAGGCTCTGCATTAGTTTTAGATCGAATGTCCATTGTAGACTCCGGTACAGTAATGTTCACTCCAACATTTTGAGCTGATAGTGCAATGAAAGAAAGTAGGAAAACTAAAATAATGACCTGTTTCATAAACTAAGTGTTTCTCCTAATATAGACTGCTTATCATTTTACTCAAAGCATCACTTAGCCAACAGTCCCTTGTAATTAGTTAATGGTGTATAGGAATTAGAAGAGATCATTGATGGAAGCGCAAAACTGAGAAATAGGAAAGTTATAAGATTCTATTGTTTTCTAATAGATGTAATGAGACATTAGCTAGTAAAAATCAATGAATTCATAGAGGCTGGACATATTAATTTATAACATCTTTAGCCATTCGAACATCACTAGATGAAAATGAAGAATGATTTTATTATTTTTAGGTAAAAGCGGTTGAAAAAAATTCATTAAATCCGATAGCCTTTAATAAAGCTGCTTTCATTGTCCAAATTTGATTCAAATGAAAATACATTTATCACTCAAATTATACCTAACCATTTTCTTTGTTTCAACTTGGATTACTTGTTCATCTCAAGGTTCGACCGACAGTTTAAGTTTAAAATTTGAAGCAGCAACGTCTGATAGCTCAAAGTTGAAAATCTTTGGTGATCTTTTTTTACATCACTTAGTTCGCGACCTATCAAAAGCTAAAGAACTCTTGTTTGTTATTGATTCCCTTTGTACTGAAATCAGATCAGAAGAATGTGAGGCCAATAAAAATATGTTCCATGGATATTACCATCGAATCAATAGTACTTATGATTCATCTATTGTGTTTTTTGAGCAAGGATTCGACCTCTATAAAAACATGAAAAATGATAGCAAAATGGGGGTTTGTGCTTTTAATCTCGGGGTGGTAAATAGTTACATGGGCAATTATGAAAAGGCTGTAGAAAAGTATTATTTAGCTAAGACCTATTATGAGAAGAGTGAGAACAACAATGGTGTCATCAATGTCTACAATAGCTTAGGTATTATTTATAAAAATCTAAATGAATTTGATAAAGCAATTACTAGTTATTCCAATGCTGGCGAATTAGCCGAAAAGGAAAACAATATTCCTATGCAAGCGATGATCAATAATAATATTGCAAACCTATTCTATCAGCAAGAAATGGATCCAGATAGCACTATAATATATGCTAATATTGCTCTAAACTTAGAACAAGAGTTAGAAAGAAATACAGGAATTGCTTCAGCATATAATTTACTAAGTGGCGCCTATCTTGATAAAAACCTACATGATAAAGCAAGAGAATACGCTGAATTAGCTGTCAATTACTCAAGAAAATCTGGAAGTAAACGTTTTATCGCTATTCATGAAATGGGTTTAGCAGATATATTAAAAAAAGGGAGTAATAAGCAGCTAAGTGAGCAATATTACTTGAATTCAATTGCCATTGCAGACTCTATTAACTTAAGAGATCTACAAGTACATGGCTATAAAAACTATGCTGAACTCCTTTCTGAACAAGGTAAATTCAAAGAAGCCTACACTGCTAGGTTACAATATGAAAAGTACAAAGATTCATTGAGTATCAATGAAAGCAAAACCAAAATTGCGGAACTAGAAACTAAGTATGAAACTGCAATTAAAGACAAAATATTAGAAGAGCAGAAACAAGATTTAAACCAAAAAACTTACCAAAGAAATCTCCTTTTTGGAGGATTAGGTCTTTCTGTTCTGCTTGGCGGGTCTTTCATTTGGGGGCTTTTCAGTAGAAGTAAGAGAGACAAGAAAATTGCACTGCAAGAACAAGATTTAAACCAACAAAAAATTCAAACATTGGAACAAGAAAAGAAACTCCTTTCTATGTCCTCTATATTGGAAGGTCAAGAAAATGAACGCATCAGAATTGCCAAAGATCTGCATGATGGATTAGGTGGATTACTGACTACTGTTAAAGCTCATTTTGGCAAAATTCAATCTGAAATTGAAAAGGTAGAAAACCTAGATATCTATAACACCGCTAACTTGATGATCGACAAGGCACATGATGAAGTTCGACGAATTTCGCATAATCTCATGCCTGCAGATTTACGCGCTGGCGGACTGTCTATTGCGGTAAGACAATTAGTCCATGAATTAAGGACAATCCACGAGACGAAAACAGATTTTGAATTGGTCGGATTTAATGATGATCGATTCAACGAAAAAATAGAATTGTCCGTTTATCGGATCATGCAAGAACTCATCAATAACATCACCAAATATGCAAATGCCCAAAGTGTCTTCATCCAACTTTCGAAATTTGAAAAGGAAATTCAAATCGTCGTAGAGGACGATGGTCAAGGTTTTGACTATGAATCAGCATTAAGAGCCAGTGGATTAGGCTTGAAATCTATTGCTTCACGCGTAGAACAGATGAAAGGAAGCATGGACGTCGTTACTTCCCCAGGGAATGGCACTTCGGTTACAGTCAATATTCCATTTTAGGTAGTTTATATGGGTTATTTTAAATTTTAATGTAGACTTTATCATTGACAAAAGAATTTGACTTGAAAATCATGCTGAAGTACATATTTATTAATTAAACATAATCTCATTTACCTCCTAATTTGTATACACAAGTTTAAATTAAAAAACATGAAGTTTAGAGCTTAGCTATTGAATTTGAACATTTTATATTTTAATTTTGCTGTAATGACCCCTCCAACTAAACCAAAAGCATGGCTGATTATAGTGACAAAGAAGACAAGCGGAAACAAGAAACCATTGCCTTCGCTGAGCCCGAAACCGCAGAAAACGAAAAAGGTAAGTCTTTAACTCCTCCATCAAATCCAGTCAGTTCCGGAAAAGCTCCAATTCAGAAAAAGGATCCAGAATCAGAAAATACAAAAGATGATAAGGAGGTTGACGTTGATGTAAAAGTCTTACCTCCAAGTGTACAAATGGCATTTTGGAGATTTAAGCTTTCTGCCGATACTGGAGAGGCTAAGTTAGGGTATAAAAAAGACGATTTTAGTGCCGGATTAGGATATAGTTATGGTTCCGCTTTAAGTCTAGGGGTGAAAAAAGGTCCATTTTCTGGAAAAGCCGCTTATTCTCCAGGAGGTTCAGACTTCACTCTTGGCGCTGGGTATAAACAAGGTCCATTTAATGCAGGACTTTCAGTAAATCCTTTAGGCCAATCTGCTTCTCTTAGCTTGGGATATGGTTCACCTCTTTTACCTATGCCAAATGCTTTTAGCTCTGCAATGCAATCCGGTGGAGACGCAGCAACTAACATGATGATGCAAGGACCAATAGCACCTCTAAATGATCCTATGGATTATTATAATTCAAATAAAGGCAACATAGATGATATATCTAAGGCTGCAAAAATGGCAGCAGATCTAGCTAAACAAAAAAAGGGAGTGAATTTTGGAGTCGGAATGAGACTCAGTGCAAGTCAACTTCGTGGAATATCCTTCACCTTGGGTGCACAAGGTAGTTTTTAATATTTTATCTTTTTAAAGAAGTAAAACTCTTGTTATTCATTTAATTTTCTTCACAAAGTGTTTTAAATTTTTATAAACCATTCTTTTTACCTGTTTTCCTAGATGTTTTCGAGGTATAATATTTCTCAACTTTATGGATTTAATTAAATAAATAAAGTATGAAAACGCTATACCTAATCTTATTTATGATACCACCCTTTGTAGGAATCCTAGCGCAAAACACCATTACAGCAACTTATAATACTGGAGATATTCCCACAAGTTTTGATTCTTATGATGACTCCTGTAATGGTCCGTCAGCTACACTCTCAGTGACACTTCCACCTGGTGACAATTATAATGTGGTAGCTGTCGATGTTGAATATGATATGACCGCCATCGGAACAGGACAAAAGTCTCACCAGCGCTCATTAATTAAATTCCAAAATACTAATAAAGATGAGTTGCAGGAAAGCGCTGGGAAGGGTAGCGAATCAGGTACCTACAAGTATTCCAGGACTATTAATATTGCCAATGGAAATTATCCCGGTGGATCAGAACTAATATTTGAAATCATGGCGAGGCGAACGGTCGAAGGTATCCAAGGGTGCAATACTTTGGTCAATAGAGTAGATGCAACAACTTGGAAAATTACTGTTCATTATAGTGATGAAATAAGCAATCCAAAAGTGGGAATAAATAATATATCGCCATCTCAAGCTATGGATGTTGCTGGAAAAATAAAACTTGGTGACGACAATACCTTGCCAGAGGAGGGAACTATCAGGTGGAATGCTTCCATAAAGGACTTCGAAGGATTTAACGGTTCGGAATGGCTATCATTTACAAAGAATGAAGGCGGTAATTGGGGAAACAAGGATATAACTGAAAATGGTAATTTTGCAGCCTATGATGGTCAGGAATTTGATCAAATAGGGAACGCCGTCTCCATATCAGGAAACTATGCAATTGCTGGAGCAAGAAATGCATCGGTAGGAAACAATAATGGCCAAGGAAAAGTTTACCTATTTACTAAAAACGGTGACCATTGGTTGGACGGTTTATTTAAAACATCTTCGGATGGATCTGCAGGTGATTATTTTGGTTCAGCGGTGTCCATTTCAAATGATTACGCCCTCATAGGAGCCCCAGGTAAAGATGTGGGTGGAAATGCCGAGCAAGGGAAAGCTTATATTTTTAAAAAAAATAATGGCTCATGGGCAGAGGAGTCTTCATTGGTTTCATCCGATGGGACCATTAGTGATAATTTCGGATCCTCCCTTTCAATTTCTGGAGACTATGCCATCATAGGTGCACCATATAAAACTGTAGGGAGCAATGAGTTTCAAGGAAAAGCATATATATTCAAACGAGATGGGATGATATGGTCTGAGCATGCAATCCTTACCGCACCAGATGGGATGGAATATGATCAGTTTGGTTCAGAAGTCTCTATTTCAGGTGATTACGTCATCATAGGTGTAGAAGGGAAAGACGTTGGTTCAAATACTAACCAAGGCAAGGCATATATTTTCAAAAGAAGTGGTAGTGCGTGGAATCTGCAGTCTGAATTATTGGCTTCGAATGAAACAGCATATAGTTTTTTCGGTTCTGCTGTTTCTATATCTGGGGATTACGCAAGTGTCACCTATTTTGATTATAGTGTAGGTGAATTTGGTCAAGGTAAAGTATGTGTTTACAAAAGGTCAGGAACTTCATGGAATGAACAAGTTTGTATCATCGATGCTAATGGAGCAGATATTGATCAATTTGGATCCTCCCTTTCCATGTCTGGAGATCATTTGGTCATAGGAGCTTCGCAGAAAAATGTTCTGAACAACTCAAATCAAGGTAAGGGATTCATTTATAAGAGATCTGGTTCTCTTTGGTCTGAGCAAGCTGGAGTTGTTTCTTCAGATGGAAAAGCAGGCGATTTTTTCGGTTTTTCTGTTGCTATTGATGGTAATAATGTAATCATAGGATCTACTAATAAAGATGTAAATGGTAATATTGATCAAGGTAAAGTGTATTTCTATAGCAAGGACGAATGAAAATGAAATGAAATCAATACAAGATTCTTAAAGCTTTTAACTTGCGGGTTTGTCCATTTTCAGTAAACGATTCTTTTAGAAACCAAAAAATATCTTAAGACGATGTTGTTAATGCCCAAGATACGACCGACTACCTTTTCATATTCTTATTAATTCTGAAACAAACTCTTAATCATTCCATTTTGCTGCTTATAAGCGGATAAATTTACGGGATAAAGTATGTTGACCATCCGACAATTGAATAAAATACAAATCTGATTTTAGATGATTAATCGAAATGGAACCTTTATAAGATTGTATATTCTGTGATGAAACTAGTTGCCCCAAACGATTGTAAATGAAACAAGTAGAGGGCTTAAATGTTGGGGACAGTTCAAAATGCAGGAACCCTGTATTAGTAGGATTGGGGTAAATTTTAAAGTCCTGTTGACTTTGAATTGGTTCTTCAACACTTGTAACAACTTCAAGGTTATTCTCGATTCTTACATCATCGACATATGCTGCAAAGGGTCTTTCTTCCGGACCATAGTCATAAGTGATGACAATTCGATCAATTGTTTTCCCAGAGATCCATTGCCCGATTGGGCTTCTTATTTCGGTCCATTCATCGATAGTACCTCTGGGGTTTCCAGGATGCATTCCATTACCTGATTGATCCACTGCATCTGTATCTCTTAGATTGCTCCCATCGCTCATGATCAAGTCAATAGCTACATTTCTACCACCTTCATTTAAGGGCATAATATGATACGAAAGATCGGTATCTGCTTCGACAGTAACATCAACATCGAAGACCTGGAAATATACGAGGGATAATTGGTTAGATTGATCGACACCTTCAATCAGCAAGCTAGTGGTGCCTAGATGGCCCTGATCATTAACTAAACTCAAGTTGGGAAAACCAGTTCCATTTGGTCCGGCAACATTCACTGGCGGTATTCCTTCATCAAAAGTGTTCAACCAATCTGGTTGTGCATCATACTTTGGTTCCATGCTTGTCCGAAAGAAAAACGGCGCACTATGTGGGGAGGTGGTAAAAGTGGGAGGGGGAATCGTTCCATCCCGAAAATGCTGGGAAATCTCACCAGCCAATCGTAAATAAAAATCTGGGGAATGATAAACACCATCAGCAGACAGCGTCAGAAAATACTGGTTAGATGGTATGCTGAAGTAGCTATCCGCAGAATTCATGATCGCAGTTGATTCATTGTACTCATCAAACATGGCAATGTATCCAGAAGAAATACCCAGGTTTCTGATATTTTTTACCTGATGCCAAAAGAAGTCCCCGCCCAAACGAGGAACTTGATTTTGAGGACTAGCGCCGACTTCCCAGTTATGGTTGGATATTCCAGCAAACATTACAGGTAAATAATCTAAACCGTTTGCTTCACAATAGGCGAAATCACCTTCCAAATAATGATCATTGTAAGAATCTGCTGCAACGGTATCGAAGAAGCCACCCACCGTCCATGGAGATACCATGTCCAGTTTGGTATAGACCGTATCGAAATTAGGTTTTGAGCCTATCTCACCTGTTCGCCATTCAATCGGTACACCACCGATGACGTAAATCCCTTGATTCTTGAACCACTCAATGAGCTGCGCTGTCTCTTCGGATGTCCCATAGACATGGTCAAAACCAATACCCCAAATACAAATCACTGGTTTCCCATCTTGATGTAGATATTGGGGAGAAGAAGTAATTTGTAAATCCTTAATCATCCGCTCTTCCCAGTCCTCGGTAACAGTTGTGAAGAGATCGGCACCTAATTCGGTGATATCATACATCATGTAAAACACACGCCCATATTCTTCTGCTGCCCTAGCTACTCGAACCGCGTTTGAATCCCTGTTAGCAGTTAAAATAGGCTCATCAAACTGTGTAATAAAGCGCTGTAGGGCTACTCCATCGATGCCGTTTTCTTCCATCCAACTAAAATGTAATTGGGTTACGCTTTCAGAATAAGAAGAAAAGAAGGTTGCGGGCGTTCCATCTCCTAAATTGCCAAAGTTGTTATAAAATAGGTCTTCAGGGCGATATTCACTTACTTCCGGGTATAACTCAATATCTACATTGCCTGGTGCAGGTGAAGGGTAAGCCCAGGCAAACCAGCGATCTATTGGGGAACCATCTCCGGGACAATTAAACCATGCTTGGTAGCCGCATATCACTTTTCCATGAATACTAGAAGGGTCTATAGATTGAGCAAAAGAGGAAAAAATTGAGCCCAACAAGAATATAAGAACCAATATAATTGTTTTGGAAGTTTGTATCATTGTTTTAGCTGTTTGATGGTTCGTAAATGTAAGAAACCCATTTATAATTCATTAGAGGAATGAATCTTGCAAATTCCGGCTCCACTTCCTCCTATAGTTACACCTACTTGAAGGTTTGAGAGTATTACCACTTATGATCTTACAAGCTTAAAACATTCCTAATCAAAAAATTAATTAGAATGCTCTTCTTCAAGCTTTTCAATTCTCGAAAGAAGTTCTTGATATTTTTAATTTATGATTCTCAACTCTTCCTTTAATGCAATTATAATTTCATTTGGTTCCTGGATAGCCTTGATCATACACGTAAAGAGCCGCTCTTACCGTCGTTGATCTGACTGCCATTTACGAAATTCTGTTACGAGGCTTTGGATTCAAAATTTAAAATTCATTTTTTTTAGAAAGTATTTGAAATTAATAACTGTTTTCTTATCGTTCTGCTAATAGAAGCAAAAATCCTGCAATTCAGTTTAAAAAGCCCTAATAGCTCGGACTTTACAAGTGCTGCTGCTTTTAAGTTCATTAAAAGCAAAGCCAATGTTAAAATCCAGAACTCAGGCATAAATGTCATTGAATTCGGTAGAGTTCCAATACCACGAATTCCCCAAAATTTCACCTCCATTGGCTGTGGCAACTGGATTAATCTCACTTTTCTTCTGGAACACTTGTTTCAATTCCTCCTTTGATGGTAAGTACCAGTCATCAAATCCTCCATAAGTTAATAGATTGCAATGCTGCGCCGCCGAGGATTTTTGTCCATCTTGTAAAATAATAGCGACTGTATTTCCTGCTCCATTTAGATTACTCTGTGCCGTAGCTCCGATCTCGACATTCGTAATATCGCTCCAAGACGTTAAGCCAATATCATATATGCTAACCACTTTGCCATGTTCTCCATTCGGACTTACTCAGAATACTACACCACCCTGTGCGAAGTCTCCTACGGAATAAGTAGTGGCTGGTGGCGGAGGAGATGCCCCCCATGATGCCAGTCCATCGGCATCGCTTATCAGTACTTTATCAGCGCCGGGACTACCTCCCATTATTTTTATTTGTCCGTCGACTTCCAGTTTGGCATCTGGATCGGTGACTCCTATACCGACTCTACCTAAAGAATCAATTCGCATATATTCTGTAAATATAAAATTTGCGTCGTCATAAGTTGCAAAGAGTAAACTGTGGCCAGGATTCCAGCTCATAGATGGATCAGGGTACGTCTCACTTCCACTAAAAAATCGCACATACCTAGATCTATCTTGATTGGAAATATTCAGCTGGCTTGGCTCTGAAATACTTTTCGATCGAATGTCCATTGTGGACTCAGGTATGGCAATGTTCACCCCAACATTTTGAGCTGAAAGCGAAATACAGAATAAAAGTAAAACTAAAGTATTGGTCAGTTTCATAAGCTGAAATTATATTCCAAGTTCAATAATTTTGTGCTTTAAAGCATCTATCGATTAGGCATTGGTATCTGACAATTAGGCAAAGGTGTTATAGGACAAGTTATTTGTTATCCGTTATATTGTTGTAGTAAGGCTTTTATATTCTTTTAGAATGTCACTGGAAGGAGTTTGCAACTCCATTAGAATCTCATATTCTAGCATTAGAACTACTAAACGAAATTCGAATAGAAAAAAGATTTTCATTCAGAATTTTTTGGAGTGTTTAAAGTTCTGGATATAAAGATATTATTAAAATGGAATTACAGTTTTTACATCAAATATCAATGAATTCATAGAGGTTTCATTTTTGTTTTATTCCGAAATTAGGGCAAAATCCAAAAAACATGAAACTAATTATCATCAGCATTATCTTACTACCTTTTATGGTGAATGGCCAAAACGTGGGAATTGGAACCAATACTCCTAATGCTTCTGCTAAACTTGAAGTGCAATCGACAAGTGGAGGCGTACTTATACCTCGACTAACAACTACGGAAAGAGACTTAATTCCTTCTCCCGCGAACGGATTGCTCATCTATAATTCCATTAGTAATCGATTCGAATTCTACAATGGAGCAGATTGGGGTCCAATTGCTTCAGCAACATCTGGAGGATCCTTGATTTCTGATATTGATGGTGATACGAAAGTGGATGTGGAACAAAATGTAGATGAAGATACCATCAGAATAAAGGTTGGGGGATACCCAATTGCAAAATTAGATGATCAAACTTTTCATCTTGAATCTAAGAGCCACGGAACTTTTTTAGGTCTAAATGCAGGGAAGTCAATACCAAGCTCTGAAAGTTGGAACACATTTATAGGACACAGATCAGGTGAGCATACAAGCACTGGAATTTCGAATACCTTCACTGGAGCGTATTCAGGAAATGAGGGAAACAAAGGAAATTCGAACAGTTTTTATGGTGTGCTTAGTGGTGGAGAAAATACGGGCTCTAACAATACTTTTTTGGGCATACAAGCTGGTCAGATATCTTCATCAGCTAGTGATAATACTTATATTGGTGCTATAGCTGGTGGACAGAATACAGGTTCTCAGAATATTGGAATTGGATTCTTCACTGCATATCTGGGCAGTGGAAATAATAATATTGGAATTGGAAATTACAGCTTGTTTAATGTCGGAAACGGAACAAGTAATTTAGTGGCAATCGGAGATTCTTCGCTTCACAAAAGTGGTCAAAATGCAACATTTCCATTCCAAGGAATCAATAATACAGCGGTTGGATCAAAATCTTTAAAAATGAACCAAACTGGGACGAGTAATACAGCATTAGGATATCACAGTCTCGAAAGTAACAGTAGCGGCTCAAATAACACAAGTGTGGGAAGTTCCTCATTAACAAAAAACTCAACAGGAATCTACAATACAGCTTTAGGAGCAATAAGTTTATCCAACAATAATGGCAGCAATAACACTGCTGTTGGTTATTCAGCAGGTAGATCTAATCAAAGAGCATCTAATAATACTTTTGTAGGTTCAAAGTCTGGAGATAATAACATTGGTAGTGGTAATACATTTATCGGCAGCGAATCTGGACTATCAAATGCTGGAGGTTCATCTAACACTTTTGTAGGGCAGCTTTCGGGTAGGGTGAATACTATTGGAGAACGAAACAGTGCTTTTGGTAATAGTGCTGGTGGCCAGGGAAGTTCAAATACACATATTGGCTTTGAATCAGGAAAATCTTCCACTTCCGATCACTCAGTAGCAATCGGTGATTCAACATTGATACAAGATGCTGGTTATGGAAATGTAGCCATCGGTCCTAAGGCTGGAATAGGAAACCTTAATGGAGAGCGGAACATATATCTTGGTGACTCATCAGGTTTTAATCAAGTTAATGGCGACGAAAATATTTTTATCGGTTACAAAAGTGGTGGCTTTACAGGAGGTTCATTTGGAGCAATCGCCATAGGTACCCGTTCAGGATTAGTCTCAGGGCATGAAAGTATTTCTATAGGTTATGAAGCAAATAGTTGGGGACCTGCTGGCAATATTTCTATCGGGAAGAAATCAGGGTTTCAAGGAACAGGTACAAGATCTATATACTTAGGAAATTATATGGGATATGATAACTCAGAAAACGATAGGTTATTTATTGGAAATTTATCCTATGGTACATTAATCTATGGAGAAATGGAAAATAGGCTCGTTAAGATTAAAAACAATTTATATTCTGAAAGCCTTCATATCAATGCAGATAATGAACATACACATGCAAATTTGTACATGAAAACCAGTGTTGGGAGTGAAGGTAGAGTATTAACCAGAGAGGCAGGGACGCAGGATATATATTTTGGAGATATTGATAATACAGGTGGATCAATCATTTCCCGAACCCAAAGTATCGAGAGGATGAGAATTGTAGAAACAGGAAATGTGGGGATAGGTACAGCTAATCCTGGTGACCAATTAGAAATCCATAGTTCTGAAAATGAGTCGCCTTTAAGAGTGAAAGTTGGAACCACAACACGTTTCAGAGTACACAACAATGGTGGTGTAAGTGTGGGAGCAAATCAAACTCCCCCATCAAGTGGGCTTCGTGTCTATAATTTAAACGATAATGTAGATGGAAAATTAAGGGCTGATGGAGCTGGAAATATATACAAAGATGCAGGTTCTAAATATATTTCTTTTTCACCTCGAAATTTCGATAGTAATCCTTCTGCTCCCTTAAACTTGATAACACCGCATTATATATCTGTTTTTGGACAGTCGGTTATGTTTGCTCCCATAAATATCCCTGATGGAGCCCAAATTAAAAGCTTAAGCATATGGTGCAAAGATGGACAGTCTTTGGGTAATCTAAATTTCAATTTGATAAAAAATTCACATAATTCAACCTTGTCAAGTAATATCATAGGAACGGCTTCAAGTTCAGGTTCAGGTAATGTACTCAAGGCTTATATGTCTAACATCTCTGAGGTCGTAGATAACTTAAATCACTCTTATTGGGTGGAAGTCTATAGTTCTTGTCCACCTACATTAAGTATAGATTTCACAACAGTGATTGTTGAATATGTAGATTAAATATCAATGAATTCATAGAGGTTTCATTTTTGTTTTATTCCGAATTTGAGGGAAAATTTAAAAGATGAGATCATTTATAATTGCATTTTTATTGTTTGTTTCATTTGGACTATACAGTCAAGATGAGAAAATAAAGATTGAAATCAATTCTAAGGAAATTGTTCATTTCTCAGAAGACAATATGCGTGTTCAAGGAAGTGCCACTTCAGGTAGCACCATATTGTCCCAAGCCGATGGAGCAGGCTCAATTGCGGTAAAAGGCGTTTCAAGTTTCAATGGATTTAATAATTCTAATTACGGAGGTCATTTCGAAGCTAAGGGTAATACAGGACGAGGAGTTTACGGACTAGGTTCTAATAGCTCTGGAGTCAACTATGGAGGTTATTTTCAAAGTTACAGCGCAAATGGCAGAGGAGTTTATGGCGTGGCAAGTGGCATAGGAAGTGTAACAAATTTTGGAGGTTATTTTAGATCCTTTGGTGGGAATGGGTTTGGTTTATATTCATTAGCAACTTCAGGGAATGGAGTCGGCTTATATGCTGAAGGGGCATCATCCGCAGCAATTTTTAAAGGGGAAACAGAAATAAGAGCTAAGTCGAATGATGCCATTTTATCAATGAAAAGTGTGACTGATTCCGGAGTAAATGCAAGTAGGGTAATCGTTAGACAAGATAATGGGGAAGATGTTTATTTAGGTGATGTAGATCCCAATGGTGGAGATGTTTTTATAAGAGCAGACGGAAATGATGTGATAAAACTGGATGCTACAGGGCTAGTTGGTGTAAATACTAATTTACCCGATAAAACGCTACATATCAAAGGAGATTTAAAAATTGAATCGAACAGAACAAACCCGTCTGTCTTTGCTAAAACTAGTGACGGTACTTCGACGAGGTGGATGATGATGGACAACAATACTAAAGATATTTTATTAGGAGCTCTTGACAGCAATTCAGACGATCTAATACTAAAAAGTAATGGCGTCAATCGAATGTATATAAAGGACAATGGCAACATAGGCGTCGGAACTTCTTCTCCAAGTGAAAATTTTCATATCAAAGGTGACTTCAACCTAGAATCCAATACAGTTGGTGGAGATGAATTAATGTATGTTACTTCCACAGAAGGGCTTAAATCAAATATTCTATACTACAATGAATTATTCGATGAAATTCATCTTGGCGATATTGATCAGAATCTAGACGCCTTTATTCTTGAATCAGGTGGTTTTAATACAATCACATTAGAGAATGGGAACGTTGGCATTAACATGTATCCTAATCATCAATTGGACTTATCCACTGGAGAAGCATACAAGCCTGGAGGTGGGTCTTGGAAAGCCCCATCTGATATGAGGTTAAAGCAAAATGTAAAACCATTTTCTGATGGTTTAGCCACCTTGCTGAAAATGAATCCTGTGAGTTATCATTATAATCAACGATCAGGCTACGACCCTTCTGTAGAATATATAGGTATGATTGCCCAAGATCTTCAAAGGTCTGCTCCTTATATGGTAGAAAAAGAGAAGTCTGGATTCTTAAGTATTGATCCGACAGCATTGACCTATTTGCTGATTAATGCAATTAAAGAACAACAAAAAATTATTGCTGAACTAACACAAGAGAATAAAGAATCAGAGCAGAGGTATCAAAATTTAGATGACAAGCTAAATGAAATGACAAAAAAAGTTGAGTTATTAATTGTTAAAGAAAATTAAGAATTAATGAATTCATATAGGTTTATTAAAATGACACCCAATAACTTTATAAAAGTTTCAACTGTTTGAAGTATCTAATCATCCGCCTACTCTTGCCTATTTTAAGTTTCTCCCAATCAGTCGGACTAAATGAAGATGGTAGAATTGCCGCACATAATGTCATTTTAGATGTGAAGTCAAGTCCAAAAGGAATTTTTGTTGAATTCCATCCGAGAAGACCTCAAAACCAATTAAAAATGATTTTACTAATTTAGAGTACACCCAAACCAACGTTGTAATGAAGTTTATTTACCTATTTCTGGCAAGCATTTTTATCATTTCTTTTGCTAAAGGACAAGATCAGCGTGAAATCGATAGCCTTCGAAAGAACTTAGCAGATACTAATGTAGATTCACTAAGCCATTGTTTATTAGATATGGCGCGTGCATTCTATCATTTAGATAGAGATAGCAGCATGCACTATAATAAATTGGCCCTGGAAAATGCAACATTGATGGAAGATAAATTACATGAGGCTAGAGCAAAAATAAATATCGCTCTAATCAAAATAGAACGGAATCAGCCAGAAGAAGCAGAAAAAATTCTTAAACAAGCTATCCCTCTTGCTGAAGAACTACAAGATGAAATTTCCTTATTAATGGGTTATTCAAATCTCGGATCATTGAAGCATTATGGTACAGACTATGAGGTAGCGGTAAACTATTATCTAAAGGCAGGTGAATATGCAAAACGATTAGGAAATCAATATGAAATCAGCAGGGTATATTACAATATCGCTGATGTGTTCAATCAGAATAAAATACAAGACAAAAGGAATCAATATTACAATCTAGCTATCAAACATAGTAAGACGTCATTTCCTATAGTATACGTAATGGCATGTATTCAAATGGCTGAGTATTATTCAGAAATTAATCAGGATAGTTCAAGTTTCTATTTAGAAAAAGCTTTTGAACTTGAAGACCAAATCAATGCTCCTCAAATATTATTGGAAATGTATTCGGGAAAAGGCGGAATCTTGGCTAAAAACAAGGAATATGAATTGGCTCATACAGCCTATCAAAAATCATTAGAATATGCAATACAATTACAACAAGATTACTACCTCACTGCTTGCTATTGTAATCTTGGTGAAATAGAAATGTACAGAGATAATCTGGAAAAAGGATCTAATTATTTTCAATTATACCAGAAGCATCAATCGAAATCTAACAATGACTATATTGCTGAAAGGTGCTTATTCGTTTGGTCAACCCTAGAAAAGAATAAAGGTAACTACCGATTAGCTTACGAGCTCCTATATGAAAGGGCGGAAATCGTCGACTCCACCTACAGTTTAGAGAATCGAGACTTACTTACTGATCTCGAAGTTAAATATGAAACAGCTACTAAACAAGCTGCCCTTGATCAAAAGCAAGCTGAAATCAATGCCAGGACTTACCAAAGAAATCTCCTTTTTGGAGGATTAGGGTTATCTGTCCTTCTAGGTGGGTCCTTCATTTGGGGGCTATTTAGTAGAAGTAAGAGAGACAAGAAAATTGCACTGCAAGAACAAGATTTAAACGAACAAAAAATTCAAACATTGGAACAAGAAAAGAAACTCCTTTCTATGTCCTCTATATTGGAAGGTCAAGAAAATGAACGCATCAGAATTGCCAAAGATCTGCATGATGGATTAGGTGGATTACTGACTACTGTTAAAGCTCATTTTGGCAAAATTCAATCTGAAATTGAAAAGGTAGAAAACCTAGATATCTACAACACCGCTAACTTGATGATCGACAAGGCACATGATGAAGTTCGACGAATTTCGCATAATCTCATGCCTGCAGACCTCAGAGCTGGAGGACTTCCAATAGCGGTAAGACAATTGGTTCATGAGTTAAGAAGCATACATGAAACCGAAACGGATTTCGAATTAGTGGGTTTTAACAACACAAGAATTAATGAAAAAATAGAACTTTCTGTCTATCGAATCACACAAGAGCTCATTAACAATTTACTTAAATATGCTGATGCCTCGAATGTATTTATCCAACTCTCGAAGTTTGACAAGGAAATACAAATCGTAGTAGAAGATGATGGAAAAGGTTTTAACTACAATGAGGCATTGGCTTCTAGTGGTTTAGGCTTAAAATCAATTCTCTCACGTGTAGAACAATTAAATGGTCATATGGATGTAGTAACATCTTCAGGAAATGGAACTTCAGTGACCATCAACATACCATTGAGTTTATAAAGCTACAAGCTATTTTGCAATCCGATCTGGTTCTAATCCATAACCCTTGATTTCTACTCTATCTGCATAACAATCAACTGTAGCATAAGCAGTGTCCTTCTCGGTTTCTACCATTCCTTTAAAATTGACATAATGCGTTCCATTCTGAGTGGTATAATTTCCTTTATGATTATGTCCATTCATATACAGAATAACGTTATCGTATGGGTCAATTATAGAGACCAGTTCTTTCGCATTCCATAAATTATGAACATCTCCTTCTGGTAACACCGGCCAATGATTACAAATGACAACTTTCTCATTCTTAGCTTTTGCAGACTTGAGTTCTTGCTTGAACCATTTCATTTGTGCATCACTTATTCCTCCATTCCACGCTTGCGCCTGAGGTGCTTTCTTCTCTTTTAATTCATCTAGCTTTATCTGGGCATTTTTCTTGTTTTCACTTCCTTCAGCATATCGAAATAGACTTACTTCTGTCCCGTCTAGGTATATAAAACGCCATCCAGATTTTACTTCACTGTAATAGTTCTTAGCCATTCCTAGCTTATCCATCACCTTGTCCTTATCTTCATCTGCAACATCGAAATCGTGATTTCCAAGTACCAAATGATGAGGCGCTTTTAGCTTTTTATAAATCGGAAGAATATCAGCAAAACTTGCAAGATTTTTATCTATTACATCTCCTAATGTTACTACAAAGTCTAAATTCTCCTTATTCAAATCATCGACTGCCATCTGTAGTTTACCCAGCGAAGCTCTATAAAATCTTGTTCCTCTTGTATCTTGATCTGCATACTGAGGATCTGCAATTACACCATAACTAAGAATAGGTTGGTCATACGATAAGAGTATGTGCGGTCCAACAGCAACAATAGGAATAACAATCTTGATGAATTCGCGTCTATACATGAATTAGATATTTAGTTGTTAAGGTACTATTTTGCTATTAAATACCTTTAATTATCATTCTCAATTTATCCTTTTTCTATTTTAATACTTAATAGGTTCTATTAAAGAAATTATTCTTGATTTATACGTCCTACTCATTGGCAGAATCGATTCATCTGACAATTCAATGTTGCTATTTCCAATGAAAGTAATTTCTGAAGCATTGATAACGTGCGAATGATGAATTCTGATGAATACATCGTCTTCCAGTTTAGAAATCACAGACTTCATGGTTTTCGATACGGTGTACTTCTTCAACGATTTAGTAAAAATGTGTGTGTAATTGCCTGAACTTTCTATTCGAAGAATATCCATTTTTTTCACAAGATGAATTCCTTCTGCCGAGGGCACATAGAGTTTGTCTAGAAAAGGATTATTAGGCTTAAGGATTTCCTTCTTTATTGAAACTACCTTGACATGGTTGAGTTTGATGACATTGTTCTGTTTCATTTGATTGTTTGGTTTTATTGGCAAAAAAAAGAGGAAGCAACATTAAGTTACTTCCTCGACTATTTATTTATTGATAATTACGTCTCCTTTCACTATTACTTTGCTATTCAGACCTAGATTCGTGAAGGCTTTCGGTGTTGTATCTTCATGATTGCCTTCCAATACCACGTTTTCAAGAATTAAGTTTCCGTTATTCAGAATTGCTCCTCCATTAGTTGCAGCATATCCATTCATTAACTTAACACCTTTTATTTCAAAGGTTACCCCTGGAGCAACATTGAAAATTCTAGAAAGATCATTACCAGAAATGGTTAATTTGTCATCACCCATTCCTTTCAATACTTTGTCAGAATCGATTAAGATCTCTCCTGAAGTAAGCGTAATTGTTTGATTTAATAGAGCATTATCAAAGTAAATGGTATCACCTATACAAGGACTATCTATGATACTTCGGAATGAACCATAACCACTGTCATTATTATTCATCACCCTGTTCACTGCAGGTTCCACTTCTATGGTTAATTCTTCTGTGCTCGTACAATCGCCCGAAATCAAGGTATAGGTAATGACATGCATACCCGGACCAGCAAGAGCAGGATCGAAATCGTTTCCTGAAATACCAGGCCCACTAAATGTACCACCAGAAGGCGTAGCATTTAAAGGCATAATACCATCAAAGAAGCAAAAACTAGCTACCGGATCAATTGTAATTGCGGTTAATGGAGTGACCACTAATTCATAATCCATCGTAGATATACACCCATCTTTACTTGTGACTTCTAATGTATACATTCCATCATCACTAATTGCTGCTGTGAAACTGTAATTCGTTCCTGCTCCTACTATACCTGTTCCTACTTCTACTCCTTCATGCAACATCCTAAATTCATCTGTTGCCGCACCCGTCAAGCTAACATTTACAGTCTCACCTTCACATATGGTAAGCGATCCACCATCCAAAATCTCTAGTGCATTAACCGTTAATTCATTCACAGGGAAAACCCCGACCTCATAGATAAAGGTCATCTCCGTTGTACATCCACCTACTTTCGTAACGACTAGTTTGTATTCGCCAGCAAAATAGGAAACAGAACCAAAGTTGTAATTTATACCCATTCCTATTGTACCATTAATCACTGGATTGCCATCACGTGTCAGTGAATACAAGTCCATTTCATTTCCAGTTAGGAAAAGTGTAACATTTTCTCCTTCACAAAATTTCACCGTATCTAAGTGGTATATATTATTACCATTCGTTGTTAATTCATAAGTAACAGGAATAGCGACTAGATTATTCCAGTAAATATCATAATCAACACCCAATTCTGTATTGTGACCTTGAAGTATGATATTTTCAAAGTGGGTAGATCCGAAACTGCTTAAATTAACACTTGTATAGGTCAAGTTACCTTGTAAAGTAGACACTGTAAATCTGAATTCACCATCTGGCAATACTTTCATTCTAAGGGTAACCCACTGATCGTATACAAAACCTGATGGAAGTCCAAGATCAGCCCATGTTCCATTATCAAAGACTCTAAACCTTGGTGTTCCACTATCTGAAGTAAATTCAAGAATCGGATATGCACTTAAGGCGTTCGATGCGTTAAATGCTTCTCCCCAGAAACCCGCCATTCTTCTTCCTGTGGTTGCCCAATCAGAAGGAACAAATAAATCAATCTCTGTTTCAAGACTGGAAGGATGGACTGCTATTCTTCTTCCTTGGGTATTGTAGAAATTATTACCAGCAGGATATCCATTGTTTGATGTAATACTATGTTTTAGTGTATTCGTAGTTGCATCTGGCGCCGTTGATTGTGAAACAAATTCTACAGGCGTCTTACCAAGTTCAGGTTTAAATCGATCAATAGACCAAACACCTACGCCTTCTTCTCCGCTCGCTCTAAGCTCTGCCGCTTCAGAAAAATCAAATGGTGCACATGGTTCTACGACTTTAATCGTAGTTGTACTTGTTGCAGAACAGTTATTAGCATTCGTAACAACAACTGTTAACTCCATATCGCTATTCCCACTTGGATAAAATTCTATTGGGTTTACTGCATCATCAATGATTGTTCCGTTAGTAAGCGTCCAAGCGTAAGTATCACCTGAACCAGGTACACTTGCCATATTACCCGTAGAATTAAACCACACTGCATAATCTGCAGTAATTTCTGCTGAGGATGTAGGTTTAACATTTAATGTATAAGAAGTCGTTGTAACACAACCTTCAGAATTGGTCACTGTAAAATCATAGGTTCCTGCATCACTAATTGCAGCTGTGAAATCATATGTAAATCCGCTACCGATGCTTCCTGAACCTACGGAAGCACCATTAAATACCATATCAAATACATCCGTTGATTCTCCTGTCAAACTCAATGCTACTGGATCTCCTTCACATACAGTCAATGTCTGACCATCACTTAAAGCATTACCTCCTTCTGATAATGTAAAGACGGGTACAGGATTAACTGTTATCGCTACTTCTATGACATCACTTACACATTCGAAAGCATCAAGTATACCATTATCATTTGCATCATTATAGACATATGCTACCGAAGTTAACATTCCTGGTATTGTTGGGTCTGCTAATCTCAATGACATTTTTTCTAAAGCTGCATGATTAGCGTTAAATGTTTTCACTTTAAAATCAGCATCGAGAGGAGGTGTTACAAGATTCGTTCCCTCATAATCAATCCACATTGCCAAGTTGTTTATATCAGGTGATATCATTGATAACACTACATTGTCATCCGTATCACAAACTTCTAGGCTTACATCTTCGTCTGTATCTACTACATCATTATTGGTGTTTTCTATGGTTACACTATTAATTGTATAGTTTATTTTTTTAGTCAGGTATTCTTGGATAATAGCCTCGTCTACTTCTACAAATGGCGTCGAACTCTGGTAATTATTCGTTGATAATCTGTTGTCAATTCCATTGAGATTAAACGTATTAGATCCAAGATCGATATTACAAACCGTCGGCGAATTTCCACGTCCAAAATATGCTGGTGAATCACCTACGTTTTGGCTACCTGATCCAGAATTATTGCTTACATAATTTGCGTTAGTGTGACCTCCTCCTTGAAGTTGAATTCCGACATCGTTTCCTGTTAATACATTTCCTGAAACAACATGGTCTGAACCTTCTATAACGATACCAAAACCTTCTTCGGCTGATGAAGATTGCTTATAATTCGTCACCGTATTATTTGTTAACGTAACACCATTGGGTATATCAGCATATCCTTGAGGATTCCCATTGGTGAAGTCTCTTCTCATTACCACAATACCTGCTCTATCTCTAAGATCACTATTCGCATTGGTCAAGTTGATATTATTCGCATGGAGGGTAATTCCACCATCTGGATTTTTGATTTCGATTCCATATCGTCCTCCTCCAGTAATAATATTATTATTGATGGTATTCGAACCAGTGTTGTCATTCAAACCTAGTACACCTATTGCGTTATCTCCAGTACCGATTGCGATCGTATTATAAGAGATATTAACATTAGAAGCGGTTCCATCCTGAAGTTCGATTCCACAGCAGTTGTTATTACTTAAACTATTATTTGTAATGTTGATATTTTCTTTGAAACCATTCCAGATAACAATTCCCCGAGCACCAACTGTGTGACCAGAAATCATTGAACCATTAATCGTCACATCATTTATAGGACCATTGGCATAGAAACCTGATCCTCCGACATTGTCTAGAATCGCTACGTTATCAACAGTTAAGTTATCATTTCCTCCTATTGCATAGATTCCTGCATCGGCGGTTCCAGATGAACCAGCAAAATTCTGAACGGTAAGATTTTGTAAGGTTACATGAGTTACATTATTATCGATGAAGATCCCATCTCCTGTTCCTGCAAGTCCAGTACCATCGATAATATAAAGTTCCTTATCCGATGTTTTCCCTTGGATGGTTAAGGATTTACTTACCACAACTCTTTCATTATATGTCCCCTCAGCTATTTCGATCGTGTTTGTCGCTGTTGCTGCTTCTATAGCTTCTTGTATGGTACAGAAATATTCATCTGAGTCAGTATTATGAACAGGGCCAATTGCAACACCAGGAGTTACTGCATCAAAGGCATTATCTAACCAAGGACAAAAATTGACATTCTCGGTCACATTGTCTCCTATTCCAGGACCTTCACCTGAAGGTCCTAACTCATCGCCCCACCAGTTTGATGAAGCATCAATTTCAACTTCTGAACCTGAGGCTGTGAAGCCATAAATATTACCGAAAATATTGTTGTTATTCGCGATAACAACACTCTCGTCAATTGCATCAAAACCTACAGCAACACCGATTGTGTTTCCACTGATTGTATTGTTAGAAATGATAGCTTCAGTTCCTAGACCACTATAGGTTGAAACTAATATTCCTGCGGAAGATGATCCATCGGTTAGCGCAGTACCCAAATTACCACTTACAATATTGCCCATAATATTAACTTTGGCACCTGCATTTATATCTAACATATAATCTATCCAATCTCCAGCCCCCTTTCCTGTATATATATTATTTGTGAAATTGGAACCCGAAATCCCAGTTCCAAAGTATTGCATTCCTATTCGACCAATTTCGTCAAACATACAATTGCTAACATCAACGTTACCTGTTCCAAAAGCAGCATAAGCAGTACCTGCATATGGACTTCCCGACGATTGGTATTTAATATTTGTGAAATAAACATTATCAACAGAACCTGAGCCTGTAGATCGAACTGCTTGCCATACTAATTTTCCTAGACCATTAATTGTCATTTTTTCTAAGTGGAACTCTATACCAGCATTCACTAAAATAAAACCTCGTGCATTTCCTGTATTCCCAGTATTAAATCCCGGTCGTAGAACCGTACTTGTTTTCCCAAGACCTTGCAATGTGATGTCTTTTGTTACAACAATCTGCCCAGGTTCTGTGTAATCCGTAAGCTGAATTTCTAAGGTATCACCTGCTACTGCTGCATCTATACCATCTTGAATAGATGGATAGAATACCTCAGTGGTAATATTCAAAATTGGGAACATTCCACCACATGCTATAGGCGTTGGCTGAAACCCAATATCAACATTATCATCTGTTCCATCTGTTAAGTAAGGACTTGATGTTACTCCTCCATTAATTTTGTTTTGAATATCAGATTGATCTACTGAACCCCAATAGTTACATGAAGCATTTACTGAACCTGACATTTTATTCCAGACCCCTAAATCAACATTTGTAAAGCTGTTATTATTAATCATAATGTCTGCGACATCATTATTGTCCTCAATTAATACAGCAACTGCATCTGAAGGAGATTTGTGATCAATAATCGTATGAATGTTATTGTTTAATACATCTGCACTTGGTGTATTTCCTTCTAGACCAATAGCATGCGCCCAAAGTCCTTCTATGTCACTAATATCATTATTCGTTATCTGTGCATCCACAACATTTCCACCGCCTGAACCACCATATCCTAACAAAATTCCATAGGCGCCTTTTCCACCTTTACTTGCAGAAGCGAAAGGTATTGTTGCAGCTCTAACTAAGTCTATACAATTCTCACTTATTACTAAACCTGTGATATTCCCAGCGGCTTGTGAATCCCCAATAAATATAGCAGAGGCACTTCCATTCGAAATGGCTGGATCTTTTATCCCTGCATGAATATCTCTAAACTTGTTATTAGCAATGTTGATGTCATCAATAGATGCGTTATTCACATTAACAAATAAAGCATGTGTATTCCCAGATTCGGTGTTATTCCCGACTTGAGTAATGATATTATTGGTGAATGTAAAACCTCCATGCTCTGAATTGTAAACCGCGTAATGTCCACCTGAATTCGTTAGTGTAAATCCAGAAATGGTAACACCATCTGCTGATACGGTAATTGGAGTTGTTCCACCAGTTTCAGGCTCTATGATTGTTTCTTCGCCTCTTACATCACAACCTGCAATGGTAGCATTCGCACCCTTTAATACAATACCTTTATTTATATTGATATCCTCACTAAATGTACCAGCTGGTAGGGTGATCTCATGTCCTGCCAATGTTTCAGCATCATCAATTGCATCTTGAACCGAACAGAAAAATTCTCCAGTATTAGTATTTTTTATAGGTCCTTCTAGTTCTTCAGTTCCGCTCCCTATCGGTACATTATAATACAGACAAGTTTCCACCATTGCATTTACCGGATTTCCTCCTCCATAGCCTTCTCCTCCAGGACCATCAGGGTCTCCCCAGAAATTTTTCATTGCATCTACCATTGGTGCCGTTGTAGTAACACCAAAGTCATTGAAATAAATATTATTGTCATTCGCTGTTACTTCGCTCACATCACTTCCATCATACCCTACCGCAATACCTGTTGAATTATTGGTAATTTGATTTCCTGTTATTGTGGCCATAGTACCTGGCGCGAAAAATGTCGAAACAAGTATTCCAGCTGATGTAGAGCCATCTGTACTTGCTATTCCCCTGTTTCCTGTCACCGTATTATTAGTTACATTGACAACTGCTCCTGCACTGATATCTAAACCATAATCTAACCAATCTCCAACACCTTTACCGGTGTAAGTATTACCTGAAAATGTCGAAGTAGATACTCCAGTACCGAAGTATAATATCCCTATTCTACCTATTTCGTTAAACATTGAATTCGATACATCTACCGGTCCTGTTCCGAAGGCAGCAATAGCTACTCCAGAATAATCTGGACCCGATTCTTTGTACTTGATTTCAGTAAACTGAACATTATCAACAGCACCTTCTCCTTTGTTTCTAATCGCTTGGTAAACGAGTTTTCCTGTCCCATCTATCGTCATGTTGGATAGATTAAAGTCAACATTGGCATTCACCAAAATAAATGCTCTTGCATCTCCTGCATTTCCAGTATCTGTGCCAGGTCTTAAAGTTGAACTTGCTTTGTCAACACCAACTAAGTTTAAATTTTTATCAATAATAATTTGACTTGGTTCCGTAAAATCAGCTACTTCTATTTTGATCGTATTTCCTGCATTAGCAGCCGTAACTGCTTCTTGGATTGTACAGAAATATTCCCCAGAACTGATATTATGAATTGGTCCAACTGCCATTCCTGGGTCTGGTGTTGCATCAAATGCATCGTCTAACCAAGGACAAAGCAAAACATTCTGACTAACCGTGTCTCCTGTTCCATATCCCGCTCCAGCAGGTCCTAAATTATCGCCCCACCAGTTACTTGTAGCATTGACCGAAGGTCCAGTGGATGAAATACCATACTCATTATCAATAATATTGTTTTCTGTCGCATTTACTACACTGACATCACTTCCATCATATCCTACAGCGATTCCTGTTGTGTTATCCGTAATGTTGTTATGTAAAATGTTAACACTATTTGGAGCAGAATTCGCTGGTGTCGGAAAGTAAGAGGTGACTAATATTCCTGCTGAAGAAGACCCATCCGTTGATGCTTCTCCAGTATTTCCACTTATGGTATTGTTCTCAACAGTTATAGTCGTTCCACCTGAAATATCTAAAGCATAATCTAACCAATCGCCATCTCCCTTTCCAGTGTACATATTATTAGCATAGGTTCCAGATATAACGGCACCTGGAATTACACCATTTCTATAATGTACGCCTATTCTTCCGATCTGGGTAAATATACATCCTGTGATATCCACATTACCATCTTGAACTTGAACGGCAATGCCTATATATGGAGAGGCTGAATGTTTGATTTCATTAAAGGCAACATTTTCAACTTTTCCACCATCTTGAAATCTTAAAGCAGTGTAGGTGTCTTTTCCTGTCGCATCGATGGTCATTTTTTCAATACTTACATTCGTTCCTGGTTCAGTCAGAATCCAAGCACTTGAAACATTACCATGTCCACTTGATGCTGTGTTGTAATTTGATCTTAGTATTGTCAATGTCTTTCCCTTTCCTTGAATGACTAAGCTTTTATTAATTGTGATCTGCCCAGGTTCTGTATAATCAGCAAGCTGAATTTCTAAGGTATCACCAGACGTAGCTGCATCTATCCCTTCCTGAATAGTGGAATAGAATACTTCAGATGTAATATTTAGAATAGGAAACATTCCTCCACATGCAAGTGCCGTTGGTTGGAAACCAATATCCGCTGGCAAATCATCTGTTCCATCTGTTAAATATGGGCTTGCTGTTACAGCACCACTGATCTTAGATTGAATGATTGCCTGATCTATGCTTCCCCACCAATTACAAGTAGCCTCAACAGCTCCTAATGCAGCTCCATTATATATCGCATAATTATTATTGCCTTCAAGGCTGTTGTTAACAATTAGAATTTCTTTTCCTGTTAAGTCTTCACCATCCTTAATTGCTATTCCATTATAAGAAGAGGAAAGGATATTTTCGCTTATAGTTACAAGACCTGAAAAAGCTCCACCATACAGTCGGATAGCTCCTTTGTCTACTTTTAATTTTGAATTAGCATTGTTAATTGTATTTGCTAAAACCGTAACGTCACTGCATATTCCTGATAATTGTAATCCTTGCTCTGGAGTATTTTCAATTATATTTCCATGTATAGCTAGTCCGTTAGCTCCATCTACTAATAATCCTCCATAGGCTGGATTGCTAATCTTATTATTCGAAATACTTCCACTTACTCCACCAAAAACCATCCCTGATTGCAATTCATCATTTGAGGTTCCTTCTATTAGATTTCCTTCTATCGTTAGGTTAGCAGTGGTCGTCGTAAGCCCAGACTTTATTGCTGTATAGACACATTCTATAAACCTGTTGTTGTTTATTGTAATCCCACTAGTATTACCTTGGATATAGATCGGCCACTCACTTATTGCCGAAACTCCAAAAAATTCAAAGCCATTAATCATCACATCACTCCCTGCGCTTATTCTTATATTCTCCGTTAGCATAGCTTCTGCAACTCTGCTTCCATCAACTGCACTGATCGCTGAATTCGGTCCAAGGATAGATAATTCTTTATCTATCATAAGAGGCTCACTGTAAGTTCCGGCGGCTACTGTAATCGTATGTCCATCTAATGTTAATACATCATCAATGGCCGATTGTATGGTAGCATAATGGAGTCCATTGTTTACATTCGTTACTACACCCACAATCATAGCAAATGAAGCATCTTCACTATATGACGCTAGTAAATTTTCCCCTGTACTTGCTTCGGAAAGGGTAGACTTGATATCTGAAATATTTGTTACGCCATGCCAATTTCCTTCGAATAATATATCAGCTGCACTTTCATTAATCACAGCACTTTTTCCAGGAACTAAATTGGAAAAGTCATTCAAACTAATTACTGTGTTCGCCGGACCTTGTATAGACCCAATACTCATAATATGATTCGGAACATCAAAGGTATTTCCTTGGATTATTAACCCGTCCAATGTTGCTGGATTTCCTCCATAGGACGCACCGTCATCTCTTACACTAATAGATATGGCTGGTCTTCCATCAGGATATGAGCTTGTGCCCGTTATTCCACTATTCGTTATACTAGAATTGATTAATGATATGCTCTGGAAGGTATTAAATTTTAGATTTAGGTCAATGGCAGAATTAGAACCATACCCTGGGTCTATTCCACACATATCTACTGTTATATTATCAAATACTGCATTCGATAGCTTTTCGATATATAGACCCTTCTGTAGATTATTCGTAAATGTACAGTCTTTAACAAGTACACCATCGATGGTAGTCGGTGAAGAAGAACTATTAGGCCATGCAAATCCTTGGTTATTATCATGAAAAGCACAATCTGTTACTGATAAATTCGTAATGTTAGCTGAGCTTCCAACTTTAAACCCAACGCTTGACCCAGAGAAGTCGGAATTTTTGATGGTTAGATCATCGATACTGCCAGAGTTTACATTTATTCCATAAGTTGAATTATTAGCACATTCGATTTGATCAATAACAATATGATCCCCATTTGTTATTCTGATTCCTTGTACGAATCCTTGAATTTTGAAGTCACTAATTTCTACATCATCGACCTCTATTGTTATTCCGTACCCAGTTGTTCCTTCTATAATCGTATTAGAAGGATCATATCCTTTCAAGATAATACTCTTATTTAGCACTACATTTTCATTAAAAGTACCATCTGAAATATTTAGCACATCATTTGCCACTGCATCATCTACCCCATCTTGAATTGTGTTATGTCCTGTATGCTTAGTAGTGTTATTTACTGGTGCATAAGATACAATCGGGACAGGTGTTGTTGCACTAGCATTAGTTGTCTCTCCGTCCAATGCATTCGGACCACTAAAGCTCCACTCATTGATGTCAAATAATGAACCTGCAGGAGCACTTCCTGGATTTCTAAATGCCCAACCATCTTCATACTCCCAAGGTTCTCCATTACCATCCACGTTAATATCTCCAAAGACATCTATTACTAAGCCATTGTAAAACAACTCAATTGCATCATCTCCATTTATACTCATCGATCCACTGACATAATCAGGAGCAAAGTCAAAAAAACTAGTAAAATTAGTGGCTTCACTTGCTATATAAATATAATCTCCTGCATTTCCTGAAATCATAGGAAAAGTAAATTCTTCTCCATCACTTCCATCTCCATTATTCGCAGCGCCAATACCTAACTTAGATAGGTCAGCAATATCTTCGAGTAAAAATATCTCTACTCCCTTCGGTGTTCCACCAGATAGTGGACCATCATAAACTGCAGTAATCATAGCTACATCTCCAGGAGCAAAATTATAAGCCGCTTCTTTTCTCTCTTCTATCCATTTATTCAGCCAATTTTCCCATTTCGAAAATCTACTTTCATAGTTTTCATGAATGCTTTCTGTTGCAAAACTTACTAAATTTGGTCCTAGTGTGCTGATGTTACTAGGTTGAGCTTTTAGATTGATACTTCCGGTAATTGATAAAAGAAATAATAAAGTAATCTTAGTGATACATAGGTATCCTCTTAGGATAGGGTGTTTCATTTTCATGTTCTAAATAATTAGGTAGTGGGTAATCCATCTCATAGTTTGAAATGGCATATAAATTATGACACTAATCATTAACCGGAAAACGACGTTGTAAACAAACTTAGCTAGTAAAGTAGAATTAGCTACTTTAACCTACGAATATTAGCCTCAGTCTTGAGCAAATCAAGACATGGGATTCAAAAATTTTCCAGAATAAATAATTTGGTGATTTTCGAATTCGAGATTAACTAATTCGAGCAGGTATGTAATTTGAAAAATGGTACCTCCTTATCCAAAAGCGGAATAATTTAGAAAATACTATGGAAGAAATAAAGCTTTGGTGGGTAAAAATAAGCATGTTAATAGGGTGTTTTTAGTAGGTTTAAAATAGTGTTATGGGGTTATCTGCAGTAAAAATATAAAAAAATTTAACATCTATAAAATTTTAACATGTTTACACAAAACAAATAAAATTCCGGCCTACAATATTCAGATGAAATAATTTTTCACCCAAATCACCTATTGAACAATTTTCAATAAATCCAAATAGCTACTTCCTTATCGCTTTGTAAGCATTTATCAGCCCATTCGTACTTCCATCATGACTAGAAACTTTATCTGAATTTTCTAATTCAGGAAGAATCTTGTTCGCTAATAACTTGCCCAATTGCACACCCCATTGATCAAAAGAAAAAATATTCCAGATATATCCTTGAGTGAAAATCTTATGCTCATACATTGCAATCAGATTACCAAGAGTTTCTGGGGTCAATTTTTTTACTAGGATTGAATTAGTCGGTCTATTTCCATCGAAAACCTTAAATGGGACCAAACGATTGATTTCTTCAGCAGACTTTCCAGAATTTTTTAAATCTTCTCTCACTTCCTCTTCCGTCATCCCTGCCATCAAAGCTTCTGTCTGTGCGAAAAAATTTGACATCAAGATTTCGTGATGTTTACCTAGCGGATTATGACTAATCGCAGGAGCGATAAAATCACATGGAACTAGTCTTGTTCCTTGGTGTATTAATTGATAAAAAGCATGTTGACCATTCGTCCCTGGCTCTCCCCATATAATTGGGCCAGTCTGATATTCTATTGGATTTCCAGCTCGATCCACCGACTTTCCATTACTCTCCATGTTTCCTTGTTGGAAATAAGCTGCGAAACGATGCATGTATTGGTCATACGGAAGAATCGCTTCCGTTTCAGCTCCCATAAAGTTCGTGTACCAAATACCTATCACCGCAAGAATTACAGGAATGTTTTTCTCTAACGGAACGGTCTTAAAATGAACATCCATTTCGTGCATTCCCTTCTGAAGAGATTTAAAATTATCATAACCAATTGCACAGGCAATCGGCAATCCAATAGCTGACGATAAAGAAAATCGACCTCCTACCCAGTCCCAAAATTCAAACATGTTTGCAGTGTCGATTCCAAAGGCTTTGACATCTTTTTCATTCGTAGAAACAGCTACAAAGTGCTTCGCTACCTGTTCTTCCTTTCCTCCATTTGCTAAGAACCACTCTTTCGCAGAAAGGGCATTCGTCATGGTCTCTTGTGTTGTAAATGACTTAGAGGCAATGATAAACAATGAGGTTTCAGGATCTATCTGCTTAAAAGTTTCTGCAATGTGAGTTCCATCTATATTAGAAACAAAATGCATATTAATTCCATCTACCCAATACGGTTTTAATGCTTCTGTAACCATGACTGGCCCTAAGTCAGATCCGCCAATCCCTATATTTACAATGTCTGTAATTTTCTTACCAGAATATCCTTTCCACTCTCCTGAATGTAGCGCATTTGTAAACTTTTCTAGCTGTTTCATTACTTTATTTACAGCAGGCATAACATTCTCCCCATCCACAAATATGGGATCATTAGAAAGGTTTCTTAAAGCTACGTGTAATACAGCCCTATCCTCGGTCTCGTTAATTTTTTCACCGTCAAACATTGACCTAATACCATCCCATATTCCTGTTTCTCGAGCCAAGTTTAATAACAAGCTCAATGTTTTATCTGTAATTATGTTTTTAGAATAATCTACGAGGACGTCACCGAAAATCATAGAAAACTTAGCAAATCTATCAGGTTGCTCAGCAAATAAAGCTTTTATCTCCACATATACCATTTCGTCATAATGGTTTTCAAGTGCTTTCCATGCTTTTGTTCCTTTTGGATTTATTCTGTCTAACATATCTAATTTTTACACAATTTTAATCACAAAAAGTGGTAATGTGTTCATCTAATCATTGTTTTTATATGAATTGGTCACAAACCAATTTTGTCTCCTCCACTTATTCATGACTATTCTTCTAAGTATTTAACCCACTTCCATTATTAAATGAATAAATTATGGCCCAAAACACAAACATGAAATATAGCGTTTTCCTTTTTATACTATTCTCACATCACCTAATAGCTAATAATTACTATGTAAAACCCAGTGGGTCAGATACAAATAACGGTCTGTCTCCCTCTACTGCCTTTTTAACATTACAGACAGCTTCTGATGTTGTTATTGCAGGGGACACCGTTTTCGTTTCCCCTGGAACATATGCCGGATTCGATCATCGGGAAACATCCGGTACAGCAGGAAATCCAATAGTATTCTTAGCAGACGGAGAGGTGCTTATCAACCAACGTGGGCCTATAAGAAATGATGGAATAAACATTGAAAATGCAGATTATATTGTAATAGATGGATTTACAGTAAATGATATGCCTGGCAGTGGAAATGGAATTAGAGCAGTACTTGCAGATCACATTTTGATAAGAAACAACTCTTGCGATAACAATGGAGAGAGAGGGATATTTACTGGATTTACGGATGATATAACCATAGAGTACAATCTTTGTACAAATTCTATAGACGAACATGGAATTTATGTTTCGAATAGCTCGGATCGGCCGATTATAAGGTATAATGAGTGTTATGGAAACAACAATATAGGTATTCACATGAATGGTGACCTTTCGACTGGAGAAGATGGAATTATTCATGATGCTGAAATCTATGGCAACATAATTCACGATAACAATAGAGCTGCAGGAATCAATATGGATGGCTGCTTACGGCCGAAGGTTTATAACAATTTGATTTATAATAATCATTCCGCTCAGGGTATTGCCTTGTTCCAAGGTGACGGAGCTATTGCCACTCGAGAGGCTGAAATGTTTAACAATACAATCATTGTCCCTACGGATGGTCGTTGGGGAATTCTATTAGCATCTGGATCGCATGTAGGGACGAAGATCTATAACAACATTATTATTAATGATCATTCCTTTAGAGGTTCGATAGCTGCTGAGTCTGCAGGCGATGGATTCGAAAGTGATTATAATATTGTCAATGATAAGCTAAGTGCAACAGGTGACGGGTCTACGATTCCTTTTGCTGACTGGCAAGCACTAGGGTTGGGTCAAAATAGTATGTTAGCTGGAAGTAAGGTTAACCTATTCAAAGATCCGTTATCCCCTTCTCCTAACTATGAATTAAAATCGGGATCTCAGGCCATTGATAATGGAACGATTTCTCCTGTTTTATTGGACTTGGCTGGAACGTCTAGACCTCAGAATACAAACTTTGATATCGGAGCATATGAGCGAATATACTGTCCTGAAAAAAGAACACTTTCACCATTAGACGCACCTTTTAATGGTCAATATTATGCACGTGATTCAATTATTCTGACTGGAAACATTGACATAAATGCATATACAACTTTTAGTGCTCAAGCATTTGAAAATAAAGGGCAAATTCAGCTTGGTGCTCCGTTTGTACTGAGTTTTATAAAAATGGGTTGCGAAGAAGGTGAATAAGTATTAGTTTTGGGTAATGAAAAATTATATTCTAGTAACATTTTTTGCTGTATTTATTATTTCTGTCAATGCGCAGCCAGGCTTAGAAGCTGGAGCACTGGTCCAGCCACAAATCTATGGCCAATTGTATGATACAGAACTGAATGATCGGTCCTTAAAAATTCCATATTCTTTTGCGATTGGATTTGATCTAGGTTATAACTTCACAGATAAGTTTGGTTTTAGAACTGGAGCAATCTATACTCCTGAAGGTGAAAAATATAATATTACAAGCACAGATCCGGAGGAAGCATATGAACTAAATTTAAGCTATATCCAAGTTCCTTTCTACTTAAAATTCAATTCAAGCACAGAAAATAGGTTCTCATTTATATTTATCGCGGGACCAAGTATTAGCTTCCTAAATGACGCAACACTTACCCAAGATAGTGAAGATCCTGTTCCTGTATTAGGAGACTATCGACGATTTAATACTGGGGGAGCTATAGGATTAGGATTGCAAATGAATATAGAACGAGGAGGTAATGTTAATCTACTATGGCGAAGTGGGGTATCACTTAACCCTGTCCAAGAGGAGGGCTCGATACTTTCAAGGTCTGTAAGCACAGGATTACAAGTTTCTTATCATTATTTTATCTATTCGCCTTCTGGTTACTAACAAAAAAGAGTGTTTTAAAACCAAAACACTCTTTTTTGTATTTAATGAGATTGATTTCTGATTATACTTAATCTTAAATCGTTATTCAAAAATCGAATTCATACTTTGTATTATGGTTCAGAATGTGCTTGTAAAATTACTGCTATCTCCTTTTTCATTGCTGTATGGCTTGATTATAAGCATGAGAAACTTCTTTTTTCATATTGGTCTCATTAAGAGATCCTCATTTAATATTCCTGTCATCAATATTGGAAATTTGTCGATTGGTGGAGCGGGCAAAACACCTCATGTTGAATACTTAATAAGACTCTTAAAGCCATATATCAACACTTCCGTTTTAAGTAGGGGGTATGGTAGGAAAAGTAAGGGATTTTTATTTGTAGAGCCAGGAGGAAATGCGAACGATTTTGGAGATGAACCACTTCAGTACAAAAGAAAAAACAAGGATCTCGTGGTTGCTGTTTCAGAAAGTAGAGCACTCGGAATACCAGAAATGATTAAAAACTACCCAACCATTCATACTGTTCTGCTTGATGACGCTTTTCAGCATTTAGCAGTGGAGGCAAGCTTAGACATTTTACTTACAGAGCAAACGAATTTGTTTACCGATGACTACTTGCTCCCTTCTGGAAGGTTAAGAGAGTGGCGATCAGCATACAAGCGAGCTGACATCATAATTGTAACCAAATGCAGACCTGGTTTCGACGAAGAACAGAAGGCAAGTATTATTGACAAAATTAAGCCAGAACCCAATCAAAAGATTTTTTTCTCGCATTATGTATATGGGGATCCCTATAATATATACAATGCGCAGCAAAGGGTGAAATTAGATGAGCACAATACTATTCTGATGGTGTCAGCAATTGCGAATACTGATTACTTAAGCCACTACTTGGAGTCTTTAGGCTGTGAATTAGAGCATATCCAATTTGAAGATCACCATTACTTTACAGAGCATGAAGTTTCGGTTATCAAGGAAACTTATGAAAAGATAGAAAACCCCAATAAAATACTTCTCAGCTCGGAAAAGGATGCGATGAGACTTGACCTTCATCAAAAATTCATAGTTTCGAATCAAATTCCTATTTTTGCGCTCCCGATAAAAGTTGAATTCTTATTTGAAGAGGGTAAGCTTTTTGACGAAGCGATAAAGAGTCATCTAATAAATTTTAAAATTTAATACTTGGAAAATATCCACCCTATTTTTGATCGTATAGTTAGTAGGAAAGAAAAGGAACAGTTTCTCAACCAAAAGTCAGGTGTTTTTTGGTTAACGGGATTGTCAGGTTCTGGCAAAAGTACCATAGCTGAAAAGGTTGAGCGAATGCTTTTTAATAAAGGTCATCTTGTTCAAATCGTTGATGGAGATAATATTCGATCTGGTGTTTGCAATAATTTAGGTTTTAGTCTTGAGGATCGTGAAGAAAATATCAGGCGAATAGCAGAAGTATCGAAATTGATGATGAATTGTGGTATCATTTGTATTAATAGTTTTGTAAGTCCTACAGAGAAAATCAGAGAAAAGGCGCGAGGTATTATTGGTCCTGATGATTTCCATGAGATCTTTATTAGCACAACATTAGAAGAATGTGAAAACAGAGATGTAAAAGGCCTTTATGCAAAGGCACGTGCCGGGGAAATTAAAAACTTTACAGGGATCGACTCTCCATATGAGATCCCTAGAAATCCAGCACTCGTTGTGGAAACAGCAACAAAATCAGTGGAAGAATCTGCACAGATGCTTTTTGAATTTATAGTAGAAGAAATAGAAAAAAAATGAGTATTTATCAAGATTTGCTTAATCGAAAAACTAAAATATGTGTCGTTGGTTTAGGCTATGTCGGCCTCCCAATTGCTCTTGAATTTGGAAAATATTTTGATGTCATTGGTTTTGATATTAAAGAAGATAGAGTCGCATTAATGAAGGCAGGTGAGGATCCTTCTAAAGAATTAGACCGTTCAGCTTTTGAAAAGAAATCCATCCAATTCACTTCCAATCCTGATGAAATAATAAATGCTTCATTTTATGTTGTTGCCGTACCTACCGATATTGATGAGTCGAGGGTACCAAACTTAAAACCAATTCTTGGAGCATCTAAGTCCGTTGGAAATATACTTAAGAAAGGTGATTATGTCGTTTTTGAATCTACTGTTTATCCAGGATGTACAGAAGAAGATTGTCTTCCCATTTTAGAACGTTTATCTGGATTAAAATTAGGGAAAGATTTCAAACTAGGATATTCACCGGAAAGAATCGTCCCAGGCGATAAAACTCGTACATTAACTAAGATCACAAAAATAGTCTCTGGTTCTGACGCCGAAGCTTTAGAAGAAATCGCGAAAATTTATGATCATATATTGGAAGAAGGTATCCATAAAGCATCATCTATTAAAGTGGCAGAAGCCGCTAAGGTTATCGAGAATACTCAGAGAGATTTAAACATATCATTGATGAATGAATTATCAATGATTTTTGACCGTTTAAATATTGATACTAAAGAAGTATTAGAAGCAGCAGGTACAAAATGGAATTTCTTAAAATTTTATCCTGGTTTAGTTGGTGGTCACTGTATTTCTGTAGATCCTTACTATCTTCTGCATAAGTCAAAACAATTAGGTATAGATCCACAAGTTATTGCTGCAGGAAGGAGAATAAATGATGGTATGCCATCATTTATAGCTAAAAAAGCTGCTCAAATGCTAATAGAAAATGGCAAGAATCCTGGAAACTGTAAGGCTCTTATTATGGGCGTCACTTTTAAAGAAGATGTAGCTGATATACGCAACTCGAAGGTAATCGATTTATACAAAGAATTAACCTCTTATTCCATACATGTTCATATAACAGATGAACATGCTTCTCCGAATGAAGTTGCACATGAATATGGTGTTTCAATGGTTGATTCCATATCATCCGATTATGACTTAGTAATAGTTGCTGTAGGTCATGATAAATATAAACATATGAACATATCTAACTATAAATCAATAACTAACGAAAATCCAATCATAATCGACCTTAAGGGTATTTATGATAAAGAAACTTGGGAAAAAGCTATGACTTATTGGAGGTTATAGTAATTTTGGGGCTCAATTTATATCATGAGCTATCATATTAATCATTTAAAAGAGCTAGAATCTGAGTCTATTTTTATACTTAGAGAAGTAGCAGCGAAGTTTGAAAATCCTGTCCTTATGTTTTCAGGAGGAAAGGATTCAATTCTAATGGTGCACCTTGCCCATAAGGCTTTTTATCCAGCAAAGATTCCATTCACATTACTCCATGTTGATACGGGGCATAACTTTCCTGAAACCATAGAATACAGAGATGGTTTAGTTGAAAAATTAGGGCTAAAACTAATTGTTGGTTCTGTTGATGAAGCCATTAAAAATGGTCTAGTAACAGAAGAAAAAGGATTTGATGCGTCTAGAAATGGTCTTCAAACTGCAGTTTTACTTGACGAATTAGAAAAAGGAAAATTTGATGCTGCTCTAGGTGGAGCGAGAAGAGATGAAGAAAAAGCTAGAGCAAAAGAACGTTTCTTTTCTCACAGAGATGAATTTGGTCAATGGGATCCTAAAAATCAACGACCAGAGCTTTGGAATCTTTTCAACAACAAACACCAAATAGGTGAGCATTTTCGAGTATTTCCTATCAGTAACTGGACAGAACTGGATGTGTGGCAATACCTTGCAGTAGAAGAAGTTGAACTCCCTTCTCTTTATTTTTCTCATCAAAGAGAAGTATTCAAAAGAGAAGGTACACTGTTAGCCGATTGCGACTACATTAATAAAAGACCAGAAGAAGTAGTATATGTTGAAACCGTTAGGTGTAGAACCATTGGAGATATGACATGTACTGGAGTTTGGGAATCTGATGCTAGTACTGTAGAGGATATTATCAAAGAAATATCTACCACAAGGATGACTGAGAGAGGTGGAAGAACAGATGATAAGAGAAGTGAGACAAGTATGGAAGACCGTAAAAAACATGGTTATTTTTAGAAAATTGACATAAAAATAAAATGGAATTTAAGAATTCAGAGCTTTTAAGATTTACAACTGCTGGTAGCGTTGATGATGGAAAATCAACATTGATCGGAAGATTACTTTATGACAGTAAATCTATCTACCAAGATCAATACGATGCAATTAAAACTGCGAGCGAAAAAAGAGGAGAAGAAAATGTCAACCTTGCATTACTTACTGATGGATTAAAATCAGAAAGAGAACAAGGAATTACCATAGATGTTGCTTACCGGTATTTTTCTACTCCTAAAAGAAAATTTATCATCGCAGACACTCCTGGTCATATCCAATATACCAGAAATATGGTAACAGGTGCTTCAACAGCAAATGTAGCCTTAGTGATTGTTGATGCAAGACACGGCGTAGTCGAACAAACTAAAAGACATGCCATTATTGCTTCTTTACTTCAGATTCCTCACTTGGTTGTTTGTATTAACAAAATGGATTTAGTTGATTACAGCCAAGAGGTCTATAATAAAGTGCATGACGATTTTGAAGCTTTTGCTGCAAAATTAGATATTAAGGATGTTTCATTTATTCCAATTTCTGCTTTAGATGGTGACAACGTGGTCAATCGGTCTACTAACATGGATTGGTATGAAGGTTCTACGCTAATTTACTACCTAGAAAATGTTCATATTTCAAGTGATCACAATTTTATTGATGTTCGTTTTCCAGTCCAAACGGTAATTAGGCCTTATAATGATGATTTTCATGATTATAGAGGTTACGCTGGACGAGTTGCTGGTGGAGTTTTAAAAAAAGGAGATGATATCATGCTTCTTCCTTCTGGATTCACCTCTAAGATATCCAAGATCCAAGGTCCAGATGGTGAGCAAGAAGAAGCTTTTCCGCCACAGTCCGTTACTGTATTAATAGAAGATGATATAGATATCGGACGAGGAGACATGATTGTCAGACCAAATAATTCCGCGACCGTAACGCAAGACATTGATCTTATGATCTGTTGGTTTAGCTCTGATAAGCAACTTCAACTCAGAGGAAAGTATTCGATTCTTCATACTTCTCAAGAAGTCAGATGTATTGTTAAGGATATTAAGTATCGTTTAGATATTAATTCTTTACATAGAGATATGGAAAATAAAGAAATTAAGATGAACGAGATCGCTAGAATATCTATTCGTACTACAAAACCATTATTTGTTGACCCTTACCGCAAGAATCGGATAACAGGAAGCGTTATCATTATTGATGAAGCTACTAACAATACAGTTGCAGCTGGAATGATCGTTTAAAATATGGGAAAAAATATACTTATTACTGGAGGCGCAGGATTTATAGGCTCACACCTTGTAAAGCTATTTGTTGAAAAGTATCCAGATTATAAGATATACAATTTAGATGCATTAACTTATGCAGGAAATTTAGAAAGTATACAATCTATTGAAAAGGCTCAAAATTATGAGTTTGTACATGGAGATATAACTGATTTAGATTTTTTGGTCAATCTATTTGCCGAGAAACAGATATCAGATGTCATTCATTTAGCAGCAGAGTCTCATGTAGATCGATCCATTTCGGATCCTCTCATTTTCATAAAAACCAATGTCCTTGGAACTGCTAATTTATTGCAAGCAGCAAAGCAGTCTTGGGGAAAAGACGAAGGTCATTTGTTTTACCATGTATCCACAGATGAAGTCTATGGTTCTCTGGGTGAAGATGGTTTCTTTTATGAAGATACCGCCTACGATCCGAGAAGTCCGTACTCAGCTTCGAAGGCAAGTTCAGATCATTTTGTAAGAGCATTTCATCATACTTATAATATACCTGTAGTGATCTCGAACTGTTCTAATAACTACGGACCATACCAATTTCCAGAAAAACTTATCCCACTCTTTATAAATAACATTCTTGAGAAGAAACCATTACCTGTTTATGGTGCTGGGGTCAATGTTAGAGATTGGTTATATGTGGTGGATCACGCGAGAGCAATCGATACTATTTTTCATAAAGGAAAAGTTGGAGAAACCTATAACATTGGGGGACACAATGAATGGAAGAACATCGATCTTATTAAGGTACTTTGCAAATTAATGGACGAAAAATTAGACCGCGAAAAAGGATCTTCTGAGCAATTGATCACATATGTGACAGATCGGGCTGGCCATGACATGCGTTATGCTATCGATGCTACTAAAGTTAAGGAAGATCTCGGTTGGGAGCCTTCGCTTCAATTTGAAGAAGGATTATCTCTTACAATTGATTGGTATCTCAATAATAAAGGTTGGCTAGATCACATTACTTCTGGTGCCTATCAGAAATATTATGAAGAAATGTATCAAGATCGTTAATCAACATCTAAAAATTAGCTAGAAACATACTAATATACTTTTGGTTTCATTTTTGCACTTAAGTATAAAAAAGTGTATTAATGAAGGGAATTATTCTCGCTGGTGGTTCAGGAACACGATTGTATCCTATAACTAAGGCAATAAGTAAGCAATTGATGCCTATTTACGATAAGCCGATGATTTACTATCCGCTATCTGTGTTAATGTTATCAGGAATTAATGAAATATTAATCATAACCACTCCTGAAGATCAACCATCTTTTCAGCGTTTACTAGGAGATGGAAGTGAACTAGGATGTTGTTTTGAATATGCAGTCCAAGAAATACCTAATGGTTTGGCACAAGCTTTTGTCATTGGTGAAGAATTCATTGGTGATGATTCTGTAGCACTAATCCTCGGAGATAACATTTTCTACGGGTCAGGTTTATCACACTTACTTCAAGAATCCGCTCAATTAAACAAGGGAGCAAAAGTTTTCGCATTTCCTGTTCATGATCCTGAAAGATACGGTGTCGTAGAATTTGATAAAAACAATAAAGCTATATCTATTGAAGAGAAACCTAAAGACCCAAAATCTCACTTTGCGGTTCCAGGGCTTTATTACTATGATAATAGAGTAGTAGAAATTGCAAAAAATCTCAACCCATCTGCTCGTGGCGAATATGAGATTACATCCGTTAATCAACAGTATCTAAGTGATGGCGAATTAAGCGTTGGAATTATGAATAGAGGAACTGCCTGGTTAGATACTGGGACGTTTCAGTCCTTAGCTGATGCTTCAGAGTTTGTCCGCGTTATTGAACAGAGACAAGACTATAAAATTGGATGTATAGAAGAAGTGGCATACAGAATGAAGTACATCACATGTGAACAACTGAAAAATTTAGCCGAACCATTGATTAAAAGTGGTTATGGAGAATATTTAATGCGCGTATGTTAGATCAGATAAAAGAAAGAATTTTTGAAAACAGTTTACTAAGTTCAGGCTTATTAAGCGATGAAGGGTTTTGTAATAACTTGTTAGATATTGCACTTCATGCTGTAGAAACTTTAAAGGCTGGTAATAGAATATTTTTTGCTGGAAATGGAGGTTCTACTTCGCAAGCACAACATCTGGCAGCTGAACTTTCCGGTCGTTTTTTACTGGATCGAGATCCTTTGGATGCTATTTGTCTTTCAGATAATATCTCGTTTTTAACTGCAGTTTCTAATGATTACAGTTACGAAGTAGCATTCGAAAGAGCATTACAAGCTCATGGGAAGAGGGGAGACTTACTCTTTCTTCTGAGTACCTCTGGTAGTTCTCCGAATATTGTAAAGTTAAGTGCTAAAGCAAAAGAAATTGGAGTTTCTCGAGTACTAATGACTGGATTAAAGGGTACCATCCTTGCCTCTGAATGTGAACAACATATTACCATTCCTTCAGTTGATACGGCTAGAATCCAAGAGATGCATATTCTTTGTGGTCATATCATTTGTGAAATTATTGAAAAAGAAATGTTTGTTAATTAAACCAATTCTTATTTCATTATCGTAGGTAACTGTATATTTGTCATCCTATGAAGTACGTCATTTTTCTTCTGTTTCCTTTTTTTGCATTTGGTCAATACACCTCTATTCCACTGCATTCTGATCTTCACAATTTTGCTGAAAGGTTAGAAATTGCTGGCAAGTCGGATTTACATACAGCTATTAATGAGTTCTCGTCAAGAAGTGTTTTCATAGAGACCATAGACACATTTAACTCCCTTTCTAAAATTGACCAATATCTTGCTTCAAAGCTCATTAGAAATTATCCTGAATATTGGGACCTTATCGATGAAGATCAACAATTAGAAAAGCAATACATTGATAGTAATAAAGTTTTTTTCACTGAAACTTTGCAAGAATCTAAGTTCGCTCAGATCATCGAGCCTTCAAAACCGCTTTTAAAATATTTCTATCAAAACCGAAATTATTTCTCACAAATTAAAGCAAAAGGCTTTCTGCTAAAGATTAATCCAATTGTCTTTTTTGGTATTGGTAGAGACCTTTCTAATGAGTCTTATGTTTTCGAAAATCGAAGAGGAATAGCACTTAGTGGCCACATTAATGATCGTGTGTATTTTTATTCAGATATTGTAGAATCTCAAGCTTCATTTCCAACTTATGTGGATAATTTTGTTAATAAGTTTGTTGCCATTCCTGGATATGGATTCTATAAACTTTATAGATCTTCTCTAAGTGATCAGATTAATGGATATGATTTTTTGAATGCTACAGCATACGTAAATGCTAGAATCACTAAAAACATCGGGGTTGAATTTGGGAATAGTAAGCAAATTCTGGGTAATGGGAATCGATCTCTATTGCTTTCAGATTTCACAAATAACTATCTCTATCTTAAGTTCAACACAAAAATATGGAAACTCCATTATCAAAATATATATGCAGAGTTAATTCCTATTTCCACCAAGGCTTTTCCTTCTGGAAATGTCATTCCTCGGAAATACATGACAACGCATTACCTAAGTTATAAGCATAAAAACATAGAACTTGGAATCTTTGAATCTGTCATTTTTCAGCGTGATGGAAAATTTGATTTACAATATTTAAATCCCGTGATTCTCTATAGATTGGTAGAATACAATCTAGCCAGCTCAGACAACGTCCTTGTGGGTGCCAATGCCAAATGGAATATTGCAAATAAGGTTCAGCTCTATGGACAGATTATTCTAGATGAATTTAAATTAAATGAATTAATTACCAACGATCCCGAAAAACAGGGGTGGTGGGCAAATAAATATGGAATACAGGTTGGTGGTAAATATATTAATGCTTTCGGAATCGATGGTTTAGATTTTCATTTAGAATATAATAGAGTTCGTCCATTTACATATGGTCACCGGAGAGGTGCTAGTTATTCCCACGCGAATCAGCCTTTAGCACATCCTTTAGGAGCAAATTTTTCCGAGGTCAATTTTTCTGCGAATTACTATATAACACCTAAACTAAAACTTAGTTCAACCAACTATTTTATACATCAAGGCATAGATACAGATAGTATTTATTATGGGGCTGATGTGTTGAGAAATTCGGCAGATAAACCCGCTGAATATGGTAATTTTTTATATCAAGGGATTGATTCTAAAACTTTCCTATCTACAAATAAAATTAGTTATGAGTTTTTCCCAAATTACTTTATAGACGCGAACTTAATATACAGAAATCAAATTTCTGATGTAGCAACTCTAAATTTTACTAACCTAATCTTTTCTGGTGGTATCCGAATTAATTTTTGGGAACCCAAAATTCACATATAATTTATAAGGACTGGAAGTATTAAAAAAGACCTACTTTTCTTTTATAACAGACCTATTCATTAGCTTTGCATTCTTATGAAAAAATTGCAATCCATACGTGACGTAATAAAGGACCGAATCCTCGTACTCGATGGAGCTATGGGTACAATGATCCAACGTTATAAATTGACCGAGGAAGATTTTCGAGGAGACAGGTTTAGCAACTTTCACAAAGATATCAAAGGCAACAATGACCTTCTGGTACTGACTCAACCTCATATCATCAAAGATATTCATAAAGAATACTTAGATGTTGGTTCAGATATCATCGAAACCAACACCTTTAATGCGAATGCCATTTCGATGGCTGACTATGATATGCAGGACTTGGTTTATGAAATAAATCTTGAAGCAGCTAAAATAGCGAAATCAGCTACAAGCGAATATTCTGATAAACCTAGATATGTTGCTGGAGCATTAGGACCAACAACAAGGTCAGCCTCTATTTCACCGGATGTGAACAATCCTGGTATGAGAGGTGTAGATTTTGATACACTCGTTTCAGCATACTATGAACAAGCTAGAGGATTAGTAGATGGAGGAGTCGATATATTTCTTGTTGAAACAGCATTCGATACATTGAATGCCAAAGCTGCACTTTTCGCAATTGATCAATTACAAGAAGAAAGAAATATAGATCTTCCGATCATGGTTTCTGGGACCATTACCGATTCAAGTGGAAGAACGCTTTCTGGACAGACAATAGAAGCGTTCTGGATATCAATAAAACATATTAATTTATTCAGTATCGGTCTTAATTGTGCATTAGGTGCCAAGGAATTACGACCATATGTGGAGACATTGAGTAAGATTTCAGACTGCTATGTTTCTGCCTATCCTAATGCTGGATTGCCCAATGAGTTTGGTGAATACGACCAGACTGCCGAAGAGATGCAAGAATACATCAGAGATTTTGCTGCAAGTGGATTTGTCAATATTATAGGTGGATGTTGCGGAACTACTCCTGATCATATCGGTGCTATGGCAGAGGCTGTCAAAAGCGTCCCACCTAGAAAAATTCCAGAAGTGGATCACTTTCCAATGTATTCTGGGTTAGAGCCACTCATTGTAAGACCAGAATTAAATTTTATCAATATAGGTGAAAGGACCAACGTAACTGGATCTAAGAAATTTGCAAGACTTATAAAAAGTGAAGACTACGAAGAAGCTTTATCTGTTGCAAGACATCAGGTAGAAGGTGGAGCTCAGATTATAGATATCAACATGGATGAGGGGATGCTGGATTCCATAGATGCAATGAAAAAATTTCTTTTACTGGTTATGTCAGAACCAGATATTGCAAAGCTTCCTATTATGATTGACTCATCGAAGTTTTCAGTCATTGAAGAAGGATTAAAATGTGTTCAAGGTAAATGCATCGTTAACTCGATTTCTATGAAAGAGGGTATAGATCAGTTTATCGAACAAGCTAAAATTGTTAAGCGCTATGGCGCCGCAGCAGTTGTAATGGCTTTTGATGAAGAAGGCCAAGCAGATACCATAGAACGTAAAGTCTCTATTTGTAAAAGAGCGTACGATATCTTAACTAAGGAAGTTGGGTTTCCTGCAGAAGATATTATTTTCGACCCTAATATTTTTGCAATTGCAACAGGAATCGAGGAGCATAATAATTATGCGATTTATTACATCGAAGCGTGTCGGCAAATAAAAAAACAATGTCCGGGAGCACTGATTTCTGGAGGTGTTAGTAATATTTCCTTCTCTTACAGAGGAAATAACGTAGTACGAGAAGCTATGCATTCAGCCTTTTTATATCATGCTATTCAAGCGGGTATGGATATGGGAATCGTTAATGCAGGAATGATGGAAGTTTATTCCGCAGTTCCACCTATACTTTTAGAAAAGGTAGAAGATGTAATATTTAATCGAAATCCTGACGCGACAGATGCATTAACAACTTATGCAGAAGAAGTTCGAGGAAAAGGGAAAGTTAGAGAGGTAAATCTAGAGTGGCGAGAAAATACAGTGCAAGAAAGGTTGTCCTATTCCCTTGTTAAAGGAATTACCGATTTTATAGATGTAGATGTAGAAGAAGCAAGACAAGCTTACGAGCAACCGTTAAGTGTAATTGAAGGCCCATTAATGGATGGAATGAATAGAGTTGGAGACCTTTTTGGTGCTGGGAAAATGTTCTTACCTCAAGTTGTGAAAAGTGCTCGAGTGATGAAAAAAGCTGTGGCCATTCTTACACCCTATATCGAAGCAGCTAAACAATCTACAGCCAAGTCTTCTAAAGGAAAAATACTTATGGCGACTGTGAAGGGCGATGTTCATGACATTGGAAAAAACATCGTTGGAGTTGTGCTGGGTTGTAATAACTATGATATCATCGACTTAGGTGTCATGGTGTCTGCGAATAAAATATTAGAAGAAGCTGAAAAGCATAACGTTGATATTATTGGATTAAGTGGTCTGATTACACCTTCTTTAGATGAAATGGTGTATGTCGCTTCAGAAATGGAAAGAAGGGGATTCACTAAACCACTATTAATTGGTGGTGCGACAACTTCTAAAATTCATACTGCTGTAAAGGTTGAACCACAATATTCAGGTCCAGTAATACATGTATTAGACGCTTCCAGAAGTGTAGGGGTAGCAAGCAAATTACTATCAGAAAATGAAAGTGATAGAAGTAATTTCATCCTCGATTCAAAAAAAGAATATGAAGTTCTAAGAGAAAAGAGATTGGCAAAAAAGGACTTAAAGAAGTATATAAGCTATGAAGATGCTTTAATTAATAAAGTTCAAATTGATTGGGAGAATTATACTCCACACAAGCCCAGTAAACCAGGAATTACAGTCTTTAAAGATATTGATCTAAATGAATTGCTTCCTTTCATCGATTGGACGCCATTCTTTATCAGTTGGCAATTACATGGGAAGTTTCCAGCAATTTTAGAAGATCCAGTTGTAGGAGTGGAAGCGACTAAGGTATACCATGATGCGAAGGAAATGTTAGATCAGATTGTTTCTGAAAAGTGGTTGACAGCTAGTGGTGTAGTAGGTATTTTCCCTGCTAAATCTATAGGAGATGATATAGAAATTCAAGCGGACAAAACTTATATAGCTCATCACCTTCGCCAACAAAGAAAGAAAGCTAAAGGGAAACCAAATTATAGTTTGGCCGATTTTATATCTCCAAATGAAGATTACATTGGAGCTTTTGCGGTTACCGCAGGGGGGCGGATTGAAGAAAAGGTAAAGGAGTTTGAACAGAACCACGATGACTATAATGCGATTATTTTAAAAGCATTAGCAGATAGATTAGCAGAAGCATTTGCTGAATATGTGCATGCTAAAGTGAGAAGAGAACTTTGGGGATATGCAGCTGATGAAAAGTTGGGCAATGATGATCTTATTTCTGAAAAGTATCAAGGAATAAGACCAGCTCCTGGTTATCCCGCATGTCCAGACCATACCGAAAAAACAATGCTTTTTGAATTGCTCAATGCAAGTAAGAATACAGGAATAGAATTGACCGAATCATTTGCAATGTATCCAGCTGCAGCAGTAAGTGGATGGATATTTAGCCACCCTGAGTCAACCTATTTTGGTGTAGGAGATATAAGCGAAGATCAGATCGATAATTATGTCGAAAGAAAAAGGATGTCAAAAAAAGAAATAGAGCGATGGCTGGCACCGAATTTGAATTATAAATAGAATGTATGGCAGATCAGCAGGAATATATACAGGATGACGAAATAACCTTAAAGGAACTAATCCTGAAAATAAAGGAGTTTTGGCGTGAGCTATGGAAATACTGGTGGCTTATTGCTATTATAACTTTGCCTTTCCTCGGGTACATGGTATACAAAGCTGTAAATGCAGAAGTTACATATCCAGCTCAACTTACTTTTATGGTCAATAAAGACGAAGGAGGTGGGCTTTCAGGTCTATCTGGCATATTAGGAACTTTCGGTTTGGGTGGCGGAGGAAAAGGAGAGTATAACTTGGATAAGATGCTTCAACTTCTTAAATCTAGAAGAATTACAGAACATGTTCTTTTTACTGCTGAAGCAATAGAAGGTAATTCTGACTTTTTAGCAAATCATGTGATAAATAATCTAGATACGCTAGATAAATGGTCTTCTAAACCAGGAATTCTAGGCGGTAAACCGGATCCATTAAAAGATTTTAGGTTTACCCATGATTCAATTGAAATTTTTTCAAATCTTGAAAACGCAGCTGTTAAAAGGCTACAAGGTCGAATCATAGGTTCGGAGAATAATGCTGGGTTTCTCAGTAGTGGGTATAATGAAGAAAGTGGCATTCTAAATATCAAATGTGAAACACAACATGAATACCTTTCTATCGTCTTGACAAATAATTATTTTGAGAAACTATCCAAATTTTATACTGACAAAACAATTGGTGGTCAAAAAATAACCTATGACTTAATTAAAATCAAAAGCGATTCTATCTTTTCAGAACTATCAACCTCTGAGTATCAACTCGCTAAACTGATAGAGACCAGCAGAGGAATATATTTAGAAACTGAACAATTAAAAAAGCAGCGACTTAATAGAGAAATTCAAAAGCTTTCCTTAATGTATGCAGAAACGGCAAAAAATCTTGAGATTGCAGATTTTACTCTTAAAACAAAAACACCTTTTGTTACACTTATTGATGCGCCAATAAGTCCAATTAAGCCCAATTCGACTTCACTCTTAAGATCTCTTATAGTTGGTGGTTTCCTAGGTGTCTTTGTAGGAGCATTGTTTGTAGTAGCACGAAAAATTTATAAAGATACTATGGCATAAATCTAAAATAATCTTACATTTGAATCGTTATTGAGTAAAAATATTGCTCGTTTTCTATGATAGAAACATTAATATCTTCTAAAACCCGCATTAAGTTGTTGCTCAAGTTTTTTTTGAACAGCAATACCAAGGCCTATCTAAGAGGTCTTGCGACTGAGTTTGGTGAATCTTCTAATGCCATCAGAGTCGAATTGAATCGATTAGAAGAAGCAGGAATGCTTGAATCCAGTTCAGAAGGTAATAAAAAATATTTCACTGCAAATACCAAACACCCCTTATTTGGTGAGGTGCACAATATTCTCATGAAGCACATTGGTTTTGACCAAGTTATTGAAAGAGTTATAAATAGATTAGGTGATGTCGATCAAGTTTTTGTGACCGGCGATCTATCGCGAGGTCTTAATAGTGATATTATCGATCTTTTAATCATTGGAAATATAAACAAGAGCTATTTGATTGACTTAATTGAAAAAGCAGAAGAATTTATTTCTAAGAAAATAAGATACATTACTTATTCAAGAGATGAAGCTTTAAATATAGATTGGGAGAGTTTTAAAACGCAACCCCTTCTACTTTGGGCGGATGAATCATGAGTCAAGTTTCGCAAACATATAATCTAAAGGAAAATCGCCTAGATGTAAATATATCTAGATGGTTTGTGGTGTATACAAAGTACAAGACCGAGAAATATGTAGTAGACAAATTAACGAAGAAAGGCATCACTGCTTATGTTCCCCTTCTAAAGTATACACGTCGCTATACAAGAAAAATTAAGCATTATGAGGTTCCATTAATTAACTGTTATGTGTTTGTCAAAATTATTAAAGATGAATACGTGAAAGTTTTAGAAACCGAATACGTATCCGGTTTCTTAAAAAATCGAGGAAACTTGAATGAAGTAAGGGAGGAGGAAATTGAAATATTGAAAAGAATAGTCGGAGAAGAGGATGATGTTATAGGAGAAGCAATTAGCTTTGAGGCAGGTAAAAAAGTCGAAATAATTTCCGGAAACTTAACTGGTTTGAAGGGAAAATTAGTCGAAAAACAAGGTAAAAATGAATTCTTAATTGAATTGGAAAGTATTGGTTATCAATTTAGAATGGTAGTTGATATTCAGCATTTACGGGGACTGAATTAGAGGTAGAAAGATAAAATATGTTTTTTTGGAGAGAGTTGTTGCGACTTATCAAAGGCGAAGCTTTGCATTTAGTTAAAGAGTTAAGAGTTTAAAGTTTAAAGAACAAGAATAAAAATGACATTTAACTTCGAAAAACTAATAGCTTGGCAGAAATCAAAAGATTTATGTCTTTATATATATCAACTTACAGAAGAATTGCCAAAAGAAGAAACTTATAATTTTACTAGTCAAATAAGGAGATCTGTGCAATCTATCTCATCAAATATTGCAGAAGGTAGTGCTAAAACCCATTCTAAAGAAAAGAAACGATATATTAATATTGCATATGGCAGCTTAATAGAACTTAGTAGTCAGATTCTAATTTCTAATGAAATCTATCAATATGTTAATTCAGAAAACATGTCAAAATTCAAAGCTTCTTCAGTTGAATTATCAAAAATTCTAAGTGGTCTACTAAAATCATATGACTAATAATTATAATCTTCCTAAATCATGTTTATTCCTTAAAACATTGATCTTTAAACTTTAAACTTTTATGAAAATTACCGTTGTCGGAACTGGATATGTGGGACTTGTTTCAGGGACTTGTTTCGCTGATACAGGTAATGAAGTAACCTGTGTGGATATAGATCAAAACAAAATCGAAAGTCTTAAAAATGGTAAAATCCCTATATATGAACCTGGCCTTGATCTACTTTTCGAGCGAAATACTAAACAAGGGAGACTAACCTTTACTACCTCTTTAGAGGATGGTATTAAAGATGCTGAAGTTATATTTTTAGCACTTCCTACTCCTCCCGGTGAGAATGGTAGCGCAGACTTAAAATATATTCTAGGAGTTGCAGAGGATCTAAGTAAAATGATCACGGATTATAAAGTAATTGTAGACAAGAGCACTGTACCCGTAGGAACATCTGAAAAAGTACATGAGGTACTAGCCTCTAACTTAGATGAGTCCTTATTCGACGTTGTTTCTAATCCAGAGTTCTTAAGAGAAGGAGTTGCTGTAAATGATTTTCTTAAACCTGATAGAGTAGTTATAGGAACTTCTTCTGCGAAAGCACAAAAGGTCATGGAAAGATTATATGCTCCTTTTTTAAGAACGGGAAACCCAATCTACTTTATGGACGAACGGTCTGCCGAAATGACTAAGTATGCAGCAAATTCATACCTCGCTACGAGAATCAGTTTTATGAATGAGATAGCTAACTTATGTGAAGAAGTTGGCGCAGATGTGAATAGTGTAAGAAGAGGAATGGGTAGTGATTCTAGAATAGGAAAGCGTTTCTTATTTCCTGGTGTTGGGTTTGGTGGTTCTTGCTTTCCGAAAGATGTCCTTGCTCTTAGTAAAACAGCCTCAGACCACAAATATGATTTTAAGATATTGAATGCTGTTCTTGATGTAAATGCTATACAACGTGAAAGAATAGCCGACAAAATTTGCAATCATTTCCCTGATTTGAAAGGGAAGACGATAGGTCTTTGGGGATTAGCATTTAAGCCAAATACGGATGATATCCGTGAAGCACCAGCACTTTATACCATTGATAAACTTTTAGAAAAAGGAGCAAAGCTTAAAGCCTTTGATCCTGAAGCAATGGAAAATATTGCGAAGATATATGGTGATAAAATAGAGCTAGTATCAGATCAATATGAAGCTATTCTCGATGTAGATGCATTGGCAATAATGACCGAGTGGAGTGTATTCCGAACTCCTAGCTTTAAAACCATGAAAAAAGTAATGAGAAAACCTGTCATTTTTGATGGCAGGAATTTATATGAATTAGATGCCATGAAAGAAGAAGGGTTTCATTATGAAAGCATCGGTAGATCTATAATAAATCTATGACAAGAAAGCACGAATACGTGGAGGAATCTCACTTGAGAAGTATCGTTAAAGGAATTACTTGGAGAATAATTGCTTCCACAACAATACTCATTATAACTTATATGACTACTGGTGAAATGGATACTGCAATAACGATTGCGTCTATTGAATTCTTTGTAAAATTACTTCTTTATTATCTTCATGAAAGAGCATGGATTATGCTACCTCGCGGTACTTTAAGAAAGCTTTTGGGTATTAAAAAAGAGAAAGATGCTTAAATTACTAAAGCCAGTTATTGAATTCCGAAAATGACTAGGAAGTGAACCTACAAATGGTTGACCTAAAAGGTCAATACCACAAAATTAAAAAAGAAATAGATGATGCTGTATTAAGTGTCATCGAATCCACGCAATTTATAAAAGGTCCTGTTGTGAAAAGTTTCGAAGAGAAACTAGCAGCATACCTAGGAGTAAAACATGTTATCGGATGTGGAAATGGCACCGACGCTCTCCAAATAGCAATGATGGCTCTCGAACTCAAGCCTGGTGACGAAGTTATTGTACCTGCTTTTACATATGTTGCTACAGCAGAGGTTATTGCACTTTTAGGCCTAGTTCCCATTATGGTTGATGTTAACTTAGATGATTTCAACATCAAAATTGATGAAATTGAAGAAAAAATTACAAACAAAACCAAAGCAATTGTTCCTGTCCATCTTTTCGGACAAAATGCTGATATGGAATCTATATTAAGATTAGCAGAAAAGCACAATCTTTACGTTATAGAAGATGCAGCACAATCCTTAGGTTCAACATACCAAAACAAGAAATCTGGAACAATCGGTGACATAGGCTGTACTTCCTTTTTCCCAACAAAGAACCTAGGATGCATGGGCGATGGTGGCGCACTCTTTACCAACAATGATGATTTAGCTGCTAAAATTAGAATGATTGCCAGTCATGGTCAAATCAAAAAGTATCACCATTCTGTTATTGGTGTTAACTCAAGACTAGACGCCCTTCAAGCAGCGATTCTTGATGTCAAACTAAAATATCTAGATGATTATGCTACTGCTCGAAGAACTGCAGCTGATCGATATGACCACTTAATTACAACATCAGAAAACATTAAAACACCTAAAAGAAATAAAAATAGCGATCACGTATTTCACCAATATACTTTACAGAGTGATCAACGCGAAGCATATATTAAAAAATTGAAGGAGAAAAATATACCTAACAATATTTACTACCCGATTCCTTTGTATAGACAAGAAGCTTTTAAAAGAGGAAACGAAGACCTTTATTTGCCAAATACAGAGCAACTTTGCAAAACAGTTTTCTCGTTACCAATGCATACCGAATTAACTAACGATCAACAAGAATTTATAGTTAATCAACTTTTATCTTAAATTTGCGCCACAATAAATTACATAAGCCATTAGTCATCAAATAAATATAAACCTGAAAGAAGAATTAAAAAACCTTCATTACGAAGAACTTCTTAGTTCTGGAGGAGATGAAAGAATAGATCTGCTAGAAACTGGTAAACATAAATATCACCTAGCTCCAAATGATTATAATGGACTATTTACCAGGGGATCATGCACTTGCTCGTGCCTTAATCCACAATCTGGTTCTAAGCTAAACGGTTTTGGAACTTATATAGATTCAGAAGATTTTTCGAAAGTAAGAGGTCGACAATCTAAAAGACTTAAAGATCTTTTTAACTATAAAGGAAAAGATGCTTTTGATGTCATCTTTGCTCCTTCTGGAAGTGATCTTGCATACTTGCCAATGATCTTCTCAGAAATATTGAATCCGGGGAAAAAGAAACTTGTCTTGTTAACTTGCCCAGAAGAATTAGGCTCTGGGTCTCAAATGGCATTTTTAGGAAAGTATTTTGGTGATAGAAACCAATTTGGTGATAATGTAGAAAAGGGAGAAGACATCAACCCAACATATGATATAAGCCTAAGCAGGTTTTCTGCCAGAAATAATAAAGGGCTGATTATTGACCATGCTTCTAATATCAAAGAAGAAATCAACAACCATCCCGATGTTTCTAAAATAGGAGCGTTAGTAATTGGTAGTAAATCCGGAATCGAAGATGATATTAGCTTAATTCCTAAGATTGATGAAAATGTGATGTGGGTCGTGGATTTATGTCAATTTAGGAATTCTAAAAAGTTAGTAAATCAACTACTTTCGATGAATTGTATGGTTATGATTACCGGTTCTAAGTTCTATATGGCTCCTCCGTTTTGCGGAATCATGCTGATACCAAAGAAAGTCGGAGATAAAATCAAAAAATCTAAAGTTGAACCTGCATATATTAAGGGCTATGACCGAATCTTTTCATATTATGATTTTCCAAGTTCTTATGAGAACCTTCGTAAATTCCTTCCTAAGAAAGTAAATAAAGGATTAACTCTTCGTTGGGAAATCGCCCTAGATGAAATGGAAAGGTTCAGCAGTATTTCAACTGTCACGGTGAATTCATTGCTAAATAAATGGAATACACTGGTCAATAAATGCATCGAAGAAAGCAAGCATTTTGAATTGATGCCGCATCAAGACAAAACAAATTTCACCATCATTTCATTTAAAGTGAAAAATCCTAAAGGTGGCTTTCTAGAATATGACGAATTGAGAAGTTATTTCAAATATGTCGTTGATCAGAAACATGATTGTTTCGACCGCTTTGATAGGGTGTTTTTCGGCCAACCAGTAAGGTATGGACACGGAGCATTCATTAGACTTGCTGTAGGTAGTAATAATATATTCAATTTACTCAAGCGAAGTCCAGAAACTCGCTTTGATAATGATAAAATCCTGGTCGATTTATTAGATCGAAAGGTGGTAGAGTTTATGAGTGAAAAAAATATCTAGTAGCGCAACCATTGCGAAAATATACAGATAAAGAAATTAGTCAGATTGCAAAGGAGATCCTTCTGAAAGGACCTATTGAGAAGTCATTGTATGTCTATGCTCGTGAAATATTGAAAATCAGACTAGATCATATAAAGTCAATTTTTCCTTCTACAACGAATCATGCTGTTGCTATAAAAGCCAATTCTCATCCTGAAGTCTTAGGTGAAATCGTAAAGCAAGGTTGTGGTCTTGAAGCTGCTTCTTTTGAAGAAGTTTTATTAGCACATCATGCAGGTTGCCCTGCTGAAAAAATAGTTTTCGATTCTCCAGTGAAAACAGTGAATGAAATTAAGAATTGTACCGATAGATTTCCTGGAATGATCTTAAATGCAAATTGTTTTGCGGAACTAGAGAGGCTTAAGGAAGTAGATCAATTAAAAATTGGCATACGAATCAATCCGCTAGTGGACATCGGTTCTCCTGGAATATTTAATGTTAGTGGTGTAAATTCTAAATTTGGAATTCCAGTTACAGATAGAGCGAAGATTGTTGAATATGCTTTGAAGATGGAAAATGTTCGAGGACTACATATTCATGCGGGTTCAGAGATAGGAAGTCGAGAAAATCACCTTAAGGCCATTGGTCTAATTGTCAATGTAGCAGAAGAAATACGAAGCAAAGGAAAGAAACTTGACTTTATAGACATTGGCGGAGGAATACCACCGAGTGAAGAAAGCTTAGACGGTTTTTATACTGGTTTAATTCAAGAATGTCCTGAAATACAAGACTATCAAATCATTACAGAATACGGCCGTTTTGTTCAGTCTCATTGTGCATTTGTCTTGAGTAAAGTCGAATACATATTGGATCATTGTGAACCTAAAATTGCTCTAATCCATGTTGGTGCTGACTTGTTTCCACGGGAAATATATAGTTCATCGCCACCACATCATGATTTTATAATACTTAACTCAGCAGGAAATCAGAAAAAGGGAATCAAAGAGCGTTACGACATCGGTGGACCCTTGTGTTTTTCAGGAGACTTCCTTACTAAAGGAACCGATTTGCCACATATAGAAGCAGGCGATTTTGTTTGTATTACAGATACTGGAGCGAATAGTTTAAGTATGTGGAGTAGACATTGTAGTAGGGAGGTGGTGGAGGTGAGGGTTTGTTGATAAAATGAGGTTGATAGAGAGTTGATCGGGTTGATATAAATAGTTGATTGGGTTAATAAAGTAGGAGGTCACTTAAAATTACGAACCTCGATTTTCAGAATGTCTAAAGAAGCTTGGGCTTTAGCCCGAGAAAAGTTGGAGTTTAGGAAAAAGGTTTATGGGAAACCACTGATGGTCTCACTTCAAGCTGAGGCTATCAATGGGGTTTGCAGGTTAATTAGGTTGATAAATAATTAGATATCAAAAAGGAATATACTTTTTCATTTGAAAAATTAAAAGTATGGCAGGATGCAAGAGCATTTGTGTCATTAATCTACAATGTAACCAAAGCATTTCCACAAGAAGAAATTTATGAAATCACTGCACAAATTCGTAGATCAGCAATTTCAGTAGCATCAAATATCGCTGAAGGTTCCTCCAGAATTAGTGTGAAAGAGCAAAAAAGGTACTACGAAATAGCTTTTAGCAACGCAACGGAATGTCTCAATCAACTAATTATCTCTAATGATTTAGGCTACATAGAAAACCATGCTTTATTAACATTTAGAGAAAATATATCTAGAATAACCTATAGTTTAAACAAACTCAAGTCATCACTTGATTCAAAACTAACCGTTTCAGAACCAAGCGAAGAATATAAACCAAAATCAACCTCCCTCAACCCTATAAACCCTATAAGCCCTATAAACCTAGCAAAAGAAAACCCGGAACTTATCCAGACCATTGGCTACACTTTCCACTACACAGCTTTAATCGACAACGATAGTGAAATTGGAGAGGGTACTAAAATCTGGCATTTCTCACATATTATGCCTCATTGTAAAATAGGAAAGAACTGTAACATCGGACAAAATGTAGTCGTTTCTCCAGAAGTCATTCTTGGAAATAATGTAAAAGTTCAGAATAACGTCTCTATATATACGGGTGTTACCTGCGATGATGATGTTTTCTTAGGGCCATCTTGTGTATTCACAAATGTAGTTAATCCAAGAAGTGCAGTAAATCGACGAGGACAATATTCAAAGACACATGTTGGGCAAGGAGCAAGTATCGGGGCTAATGCAACCATCGTCTGTGGTCATGATATTGGCAAGTTTGCCTTCATCGGTGCTGGGGCAGTAGTAACAAAGCATATTCCTGATTATGCATTAGCCGTCGGAAATCCAGCGAAACAAATGGGTTGGATGAGTGAATATGGTCATCGCTTAAAATTTGATGATAAAGGTGAAGCAACATGTATAAAGAGTGGAGATGCCTATATTTTAAAGGATAAAAACGTACATAAGGTAGGTGAATAATAAAACAATTTTATGTTTTTTTGATACAGATTCTGGAAGGGATGTTCAAGCCATGGCACCTATACTCTTCTACCTTGAAAAAATTCAAGAATTTAATATAGTAATCAAATACTTCTTTGAAACTTATCTTATTGCTAGGATCAAACCTGATATGGTCTTCTTGCCAAATTGCGTAGGTGCCAGAGAGTACAATCAAATCCTTAAAGATTGCAGTAAAAGGGATATTCCTGCCTTTGGATTAACTGCTGAAGGAAATATTAAAGAAGAATTTTATAAGTCAGGAATAAATTGGGGCTGGAATAAAGATCAAATAATATTTCAAGATACACTTTGTTTGTGGTCCAATAAAAGCCTAGAAATGTATAAAAAATATTGGCCAAAATCAGACTTTAAAAGAATTGCGGTCGCTGGTGGTTCTGGCTTTGATATTTACAAAATTGCATCACAGTCTAAAACCAATAAAAATTTATTTAATGTTGGAAGTTATAAAAAGACTATAGGATATGCAGGGTGGGCATTTGGCAAAACTAATTCTCAGCATAACATCAAAATAATAAAAGCACAATTTAAAGACGATTTTGAAAAAGAATTAGCTTGGAGAAAAAAGAAAGAAAAAGAGATGGAAAGCATTCTTAGAAGTGCAATAGAGCAAAATCCGGAATATCTTTTTATCTTAAAAAAACACCCTAAAGAAAACTCTGTGAACGATCTTACAGATCTACAAAATGAAATGAGTAGTCTTGAATCTTACCCTAATGTAATTTATTTGAAAGATGAAACTTATGCACTTTATGAAATAATAGGAAGCTGTGATGTTTGGACTTGTTTCGAATCAACTACAATCCTCGAGGCGTGGTTAATGGGTATACCAACAATAAATATAAAACCCAATAACGAAAACAAATATGAAACTACTATTGCAAATGGCTCACTTAAAGCAATTGATGCCTTATCCTTTAACGAATTAATTAACAAACTTAGTAATTCTGAATTGGAAGAATTATTTAAAGAGGACGCATTATTGAATTATCGAGAAAAAATCATTAAAGATTCTATTGGGTTTAGTGATGGGCTTAATCATTTACGGATAGTGAAGGAGTTAATGAAAAGTTTCGAAAAGAAACGTCATCCAAAATACAGTCTTTCAAAAATGAATTTTTACCACAAATTCTTGATGACATCAATGAAAACACTTACAAAAAGCAAGTTCTTTTTAAAATTTGCAATTGTAAAAAAACACTATTTCCTTTTTCATACTTTTGATATAGATCGATTAAATAAGAACTTAACAAAGTACTACGAATTAATTGATAGTTTTTATAACCAAGAAAAACAGGAAATTGAAAATTTAATGAGTTATGAAACTATTTAGAACGATTAGTTCATCTGATAATTTTAATCGATTAAAACTTAAGTTTTTTAAGAATTCTAATATCTTTTTCAAATTAAAAAGATTTCTTCCTTCCACATCTGAATCCTTACGAACAAAACTAATTTCAGATTTCTATAATATCAAAGTAATTATTGATATAGGAGCCAATAAAGGACAATTTTCTGAACAGCAACTTATTCTAGGATATAAAGGAAAAATCGTTTCTTTCGAACCATCTCAAAATGCTCATGATGCACTTTCTAAACGAGCAGAAAAATATGCAAACTGGACTGTCCATGAACCTCTAGCAATAGGCGAAAAGGATTCCGAATTAGAGTTTCACGAATATACTGATAGCGTTTTTAATTCTTTTTTAAAAGTAAAAGAAGATTTTCGCAAAGATAAGGATTATTTAAAAGACGTTGTTGTAAGAAAAGTTAAGGTTGCAAGGCTTGATGATTTACTACCTTCTATACTTACATCTGAATCAGATAACTTCTTGCTCAAAATTGATACTCAAGGTTACGAAAAACAAGTATTGGAAGGTTGTAAAAACTACATTAAGAAAGCTTCCATCATAAAAATTGAAATTCCAGTTAAAGCAATGTATGAAAATGTTGAATGGACATTCTATGACACAATTGAATATATGAAAGAGCTAAATTTCCACCCAATAAATTTTGATATTGAAGGTGTAAATAAAAATGGGATTGTTAGGACCATAGATATGTCGTTCTTAAATACAAACATGCACAAACTACATGCTAATTAATTTCTAATGGGTGTAATTCAACGACAAGCATCTAGAAATGTTTTTGTATATGGGTTCTCTATTATTTTAGGCATTATTAATAACCTATTTGTATATCCTAAATATATCATCATATATGGGTTTTTACAAACCATATTAAGCTTTGTTAGATTGATATCACCTATATCTATTTGGGGCCTTGATTCTGTAATGAATAAATACCACGCTTATTTTAAGGATTCAGAATCTAAAAGATTTCACTCGCTTATCATAAATTGGTTTGCTATCGCATTCTCTATATTTTCAGTTCTTTATTTTATCACCATTTTTATAATTGAGAACTTCAACATTGGAGAAATAAAGAACTTGAGTTTAATCACCTCAAATTTTAAACTGATATGGCTATTCGTTTTTTGCTTTAGCTTACTTAGATTAGCGTACGTCTATCAGATCATTAAGAAGTATGTTGCTTTATCTACTTTTTACTATAAAACCCTTTTACCAAAAATTGCTATTCCTGGTTTGTTGATAATTGGCGCCATATTTAATTGGTCAAAAGAAGAATACCTTATTGGATTTATTCTATCCTGTTTTATCACTTTTATCTTAACCATTTTGATAGGTTCAAAAGTTAAAATTACTGAAAAGTTAAAACCACTTATTGACATTCCAAAATTGAATAGAACAGAGCTATTAAACTATGGAACGTTCGGAATATTCAATAGCTTTACTTCCTTATTAGCATTTAGTATTGATATACTTTTAGTAGGAATACTCATCAGTGAAGAAGCTGCGGGTTTGTATGCAGTTTTTTTATTCTTGGCTAATACGATAAGAATTCCATTAGACTCTATATCTACAATGCTGCTTCCTATTATTGGATCATTTTGGAAAGATAAAGATTTCGATAAAATTAGTGATTATTATAAGAGAACAGGAAATGGGTTATTCTTACTTACAACTGGAATTTTCTTAATGATTATTCTCTCTTTAGACGATATACTTTTAATAATGGGTAAGTCAGAATTTACGCTTCTTGCTAATTACATTATACTATCTATTAGTGCTAGCATAATCATAGACAGTATTACTTCTGTTAATACCCATATTATAGTTCAATCTGATAAGTACCGCTGGAATCTTGTGTTCACCGTATTCTTAGGAATCATGAACCTTATTCTCACTTACTATTTTATCGTTTATGTATTCGCCCCACCTTATCAAGCTGTCGGTGCAGCAATAAGTACATCATTTTCGATCATTTTGGTCAATCTAGCTAAGACAGTCTTCGTTTATAAACACTATAAAACACATCCTTTCCAAAAGAAAATGGTAATTACGATAGGTTTGGGCATTATCGCCTATTTCCTAATAAACTTCTTAAACTTCACAGTTTATCCATGGATTAACTTATTTATAATAAATGGGCTAGTGGCAGTGCTATTTTTCTTACCAGGTGTGTTCTTAAAGGTTTCAAAAGATATCAATGAAATAGCTACGAAGTATCTGAAAATGCTAAATATCAATATAAATTTAGGCTAAATATTGCGTTTTAATAATGGAAAATATACATCATGCTAAATAATAAATCTATCCTAATAACAGGAGGAACAGGATCCCTAGGAAAAGCACTCACCAAAAGAATTTTTTCTGAGTTCCCTGATGTAAAAAGACTTGTGATTTATTCAAGAGATGAACAAAAACAATTTGTTATGGCTCAAGAATACCCAAATCATAAATATCCACAAATAAGATTTTTTATAGGTGATGTAAGAGATAAAGAAAGACTTCTAAGGGCTTTTAATGGTATTGATTATGTTATTCATGCAGCAGCAATGAAACATGTTCACTTAGCGGAATACAATCCTGGAGAATGTATAAAGACTAATATTGGTGGAGCAGAAAATGTAATTAATGCTGCACTTATGTCTGCTGTTACTAACGTTGTAGCTCTTTCCACAGATAAAGCTTGTGCTCCTATAAATTTATATGGAGCCACGAAACTTACTAGTGATAAACTTTTCATTGCCGCAAATAATATTAGAGGCACAAATCCTATTAAGTTTTCTGTAGTCAGATACGGAAACGTAATGGGTTCTAATGGATCAGTAATACCGTTTTTTATTAAAAAAAGGGACCAAGGCTTCCTGCCTATAACTGACACCAGTATGACTAGGTTTAATATATCATTAGATGAAGGAGTCGATATGGTTTTCCATGCCCTTGATAATGCTTGGGGTGGTGAAATTTTCATTCCTAAAATTCCCTCTTATAAAATCACCGAGGTTGCGAAAGCCATTGCACCTAATATAGAACATAGAGTTATTGGAATTAGACCTGGTGAAAAGATTCACGAAGAAATGATTACGTCTTCAGATGCATTTAACACTTATGATCTAGGTGATTATTACACCATTCTTCCTACGATTCCTAACTGGAACCTAGAAGAATATATTGCAAAACATGATGCAAAACTTGTCCCTAAGGGCTTTAGTTATAATTCAGGAACCAATACTGAATGGGTGAATGCTGAAGAGATAAGAAAACTTATACAAGAAAAAGTTGATCCTACTTTTTCGATTTAGTCGAACTTTATGAAACAAGAAGAAAATATAATCCCATACGGAAGACAGCACATTGATGAAAAAGATGTCCGTGCTGTTATTGAAACACTTAATTCTGATTTTCTTACTCAAGGTCCTAAAATTAGTGAGTTCGAGCAGAAATTTGCTTCCTATGTAGGAGCCAAACATGCTGTAGCGGTTAATAATGCTACTGCTGGGCTTCACTTAGCCGTTCTCGCCCTAGGATTACAAAAAGGACAAAAAGTTATTACAACACCCATAACTTTTGCTGCATCTGCTAATTGTGTAAGATATGCAGGAGGAGAGGTTTGGTTCGCAGATATAGATAAAAAGACATATAACTTATCATTAGTAGCAACAAAAAAGCTTATTGAATCTAAACCTAAGGGTTTCTTTACTGGGATTATTCCGGTTGATTTTGCAGGTCTACCAGTTAACACCGAAGAGTTTCGAAATCTAGCTAATGAACACAACTTATGGATAATAGAAGATGCTTGTCATGCACCTGGAGGATCCTTCCAAGATTCTAAAGGAGTTATTCAAAAATGCGGTAACTGTGCTTATTCTGATATGTCTATATTTTCTTTTCATCCAGTAAAACATATTGCTTGTGGCGAAGGAGGAATGATCACTACTAATTCCGATCAACATGCTAAAAAACTTCGATTACTGAGATCACATGGCATCACCAAAGAAAATATGACAGTTAATCATGGTGGTTGGTTTTATGAAATGCAAGAATTAGGATTTAATTATCGATTAACCGATATACAGTCCGCCCTCGGAATTACTCAACTTTTAAAGAACGATGAAGGAGTAAAGAGAAGAAACGAAATAGCATCAAAATATAAAGAAGCATTTCGTGGAAAATTGAGTTTCCAAGATCTTCCAGAAGGTCATTATAATGCGCATCATTTATTTGTTATTGAAGTCGAAAAAAGAAAAGAATTATACGACTTCTTAAGAACACATAATATTTTTGCACAGATACATTACATCCCTGTTCACACATTACCTTATTACAAACAAATAGGCTACGATGGTGCAGCACTAAAAAACGCTGAAGACTATTATAAAAAATGCATTAGTATTCCTATGTTTCCTTCATTAACGGATGAAGAACAGGATTATGTAATTAATAAAGTGCTCGCCTTCATATAAAAAAAATCAATATGAATACAGAACAAATTAGCTTTTGGACAGGAGAGTTTGGGGAGAAATACACTGAAAGAAATTCATATGATTCCGAGGGCTGGGATGAATTCTATCGTAACAATTGGGGATCGACCAAACCTGAAATGAATGATGAGTTTTTAGGTCATTTACCTAAAAGCTCTAAAATTTTAGAAGTTGGAAGTAATACAGGAATGCAATTAAATGGATTACAGCGTAATGGATTTAAACAATTATATGGAGTAGAATTGCAACGATATGCTGTCGAACGTTCCAAAGACTTTACTAAAAATGTAAATCTTATTCAAGGAAGTGGTTTTGATTTACCTTTTAAAGATGAGTTTTTTGATGTCACTTGTACGAATGGTGTTTTGATACATATTGCACCCAAAGATTTACCAAAAATAATGGGAGAGATGTATAGAACGTCCAAAAAGCACATTTGGGGTTTTGAATATTTTGATAAAGAAATAACTGAAATAAACTATCGTGGTAATATAGGTTATTTATGGAAAGCAGATTATGCAAAAATCTTTATGGAGCAGTTTCCTGATTTAATATTAGTCAAAAAAAAGATGTTTCCTTATGTGTCAGCTACGGAGAAAGGAAATATTGATTGCATGTATCTTCTAGAAAAGTCTTGATGAAAATACTATGTATTATCCCTGCTCGTGGTGGGAGTAAACGAATTCCTAGAAAAAATATAAAACCTTTTTTAGGAAAACCTATTTTATCTTATCCTATTTCAGCAGCAAAAAAAAGCGGTATTTTCTCAGAAATAATGGTTTCCACTGATGATGATGAAATCGCTGAAATTGCAAATATATCTGGTGCAGAAGTACCATTTCTCAGAAGTATAAAAAATGCGGATGACTTTGCCACAACAGCAGATGTGTTGCTTGAAGTACTAAAAAAATATCAAGATTTAGGTCAAGAATTTGAATTCGCATGTTGCATTTATCCCACTGCACCTTTTGTAACTAGTGAAAAATTAAAAGAGGCATTTTCTGTTTTAAAAAGTCAATGCAAAGATGTAGTTATTCCAGTATTACCGTATGAGCACCCAATTCAACGTGCACTATTTATTGAAAAAGGTCGACTATCAATGCTTCATCCGGAAAATACATCAATCCGTTCACAGGATTTACCAAGACGTTACCATGATAGTGGTCAATTTTACTTTTTTAAAGTGTCATCTTTCTTGGCTCAAAAAACACTTTGGATGAAAGATACTGGAGCTATTACATTATCTCATTTATTAGCCCACGATATTGATTCACCTGAAGACTGGAAAATTGCAGAAATGAAATATACACTAATCCAAAGTGGGCAATAAACAAAGAATCTTTTTTAGAGCGGATGCTAGTGGAAAAATTGGACTTGGTCATGTTATTAGAAGCTTGGCCCTTGCAGAAATGCTGGGTGATGATTATTATAAGATCTTTCTCTCACGAAATTTAAACACTTCCATAGCCGAGAATGTCACTCGTGTATGCGATGAATTAATAACTTTAGATTCAGAAGATGAAGAGATCTCCAAAATTAAAAAATCCTACAAAGAAGGAGATATTATTGTTTTAGATGGCTATCAATTTAATTATGAATACCAAACGAGTCTCTTCAATCATGGATTCAAAATTGCTTCTATTGATGATATTAGTAATACCACATTTAATACTCAGGTGATCATAAATCATGGTGGAGGATTTTCAGCATCAGATTATCAAGATCTTGGAAATTCTATTTACTTTTTAGGTCCGAAATATGCATTACTGAGGCCTGCTTTTATAAGTGCTGCTAAGGAAAAGAAATCCTCATTGAACATGACCGATAGCATTTTTATCTGTTTTGGGGGAGCAGATCCCAATAACGAAACCCTAAGAACATTAGAGTTCTGTATTGAGCAAGGGTATGAAGAATTGCACATTGTAATCGGAGCTGCTTATAACCATAAGGCTCAGCTTTTAGATAAAATAAAGCAAAAAGGTATAAACGCTTCATTGTATGTTAATGTGAGTGCTGAAGAAATGGTAATAATCATGAAGAAATGTGAAATAGGCATTACTTCACCATCTACTGTATCTTATGAGTTTTTATCAGTCAATGCTCGTTTATTTCTTAAGGTGATTGCTGATAATCAAAAAAGAATTTACAAGTATATGCTTGAAAATTCTTTAGCTAAACCTTTAGAAAAACTGCCTAGAAAAGAAGATATAACAGTTCAATGTTATGAGAAGTCTACCATTTTTGATGGGCAACAGAAAGAAAAATATCAACAATTATTTGAAGGGTTATCTCTAAATTTAAGACCTGCTCAGAAAATGGACTCCCTGCTGTATTTTAACTGGGCTAATGACCCTAGTGTTAGGATACATTCTTTTAGTAGTGAAGAAATTAAGCTTAAAGATCATCAAACTTGGTTTGATAATAAATTGACTTCTGCAGATACCTATTTATTCGTAGTTCATCAAAATCTAGAGCCGATAGGTCAGATACGGCTCGAAATTATAGATAACAACGCTTTAATAAGTTATTCTATCGCTGCACAATACAGAGGGAAAGGATATTCAAAATTTGTCCTGCAATTAGGAATCAATAAAATTAAAGAAGTAAAAAAAGATATTAAAGAAGTCTATGGCTTTGTTAAAATTTCTAACATCGCTTCGTGTAAAGTATTCAAAAGACTTAATTTTAAAGAACAACAAACTGATCTATACCCCAAATCATTAAAATTTACAAAAAATGTCATTTAAGATAGGAAGTACAATCATTGGGAATAATGAAAAACCCTTTATTATCGCTGAACTATCGGGAAATCATAATCAATCTTTAGAAAGAGCACTTGAATTAGTACGATTAGCTGCTGCTTCTGGCGCCCATGCTATAAAATTACAGACTTATACTGCCGACACAATTACAATGAATGTTAGAGGCGGATTATTTGATATAAATGATTCTAATTCTCTGTGGAAGGGTTATAACTTATATGACTTATACAAAGAAGCACACACTCCTTGGGAATGGCATAAAGAAATTTTTGATTTAGCTAATTCACTAGGTATGCAAGCTTTTTCATCACCTTTTGATGAAACTGCAGTTGATTTTCTCGAAGAACTAAATGTGCCCGCATATAAAATTGCTTCATTTGAGAGTAATCATTTTCCACTTCTAAAGAAAGTAGCCCAGACAGGTAAGCTAATTTTAATATCTTCTGGAACAAGCAAAATTAATGAGCTGTACGAATCCGTTCAGTATTTAAAGGACAATGGTGCAAGTGATATTATAATTTTTAAATGTACTTCTACATATCCAGCGAGCGCTGCAGACACTAATGTAAACACTATTCCTGTACTACAAAAGATATTTCCAGATTGTGTAATTGGTTTATCAGATCATACTATGGGAATAGGTGCATCCATTGCTGCTATTGCTATGGGAGCGAGAGTAATTGAAAAACACTTTACAATATTAAGATCTGAAGGCGGAGTTGATAGCGCTTTTTCTCTTGAACCTCAAGAATTAAAATTACTAACACATGAGTCAGAGCAAGCTTTTCTTTCATTAGGAAAAATACAGCTTAATACCCAAAAATCTGAAGAAAAGAGTTTACAATTCAAACGATCTATATACGCACAAGATGAAATTAAAGAGGGTGACATCTTTTCAGCTGAGAATATTAAGGTAATTAGGCCAGGAGATGGGCTTCATCCGAGGTTTTATGATAACATCATAGGGACCAAATCAAAAAGAAACCTAAAAAAAGGTGATCCCATTAGGATTAGTGATCTATAATCAAATGAAAAAAAGAACAGTTGCCCATTAAAGTGCTATTGATCACTTATTATTGGCCACCATCAGCATCTGTAGCAATGCATCGTTGGTATTTTATGTCTAAATATCTAGCTCAGTCTGGACTTGATGTACATGTTCTTGCTCCCAAAAACGCCGATTATCCAAGCACTAACCCGAATGTGCAAGAAGAAGTGGAAAATGTAACATTATTGAGAGAGAACATTTGGGAAGTTCGAAGAATCTTCAATAAATCTACCAAAACCAAAGAAGCAGAAACAGATGGGATATTTTTCAAGGATAAAAAGAACTTGAGTCTAAAAGAAAAATTTAGTCTTTGGGTTCGTGGCAATATATTTATTCCAGATGCGAGGGTTCCTTGGTATTTTCAGATCAGAGGATTTGTGAAAAATTATATAAAAAAGCATGAAATCGATGTGCTCATAACCACCGGTCCACCTCATTCCATCCACTTGAATGGTCTATATGCTAAGAAAAAAACTGACGTGAAGTGGATTGCTGATTTTAGAGATCCTTGGACGACGATCGAATACCATGATAAGATGCCCATGACTGCTTTTGCTAGAAACAAACATCAGCAATTAGAGGGCAAAGTTATGAAAGTAGCTGATCGAGTCATAACCGTTAGTCCAAGTTGGGCTGAAGAATTTCAAAACTTAGGCGCTGAAAAGGTAGACGTTGTTTATAATGGATACGAAGAGTCTGTTTTTGATATTAAGGCACTTAGTAAAAATGAAAAAATCCAAATTGCTCATTTAGGGACATTAAGAGCTGATAGAAATCCAGAAAACTTGTGGAAGGCATTGCATAGTTTAAAAGACTCCATTGCTTTTGAATTGAATCTTTATGGAGAAGTTTCACAAGATGTCCGATCGAGTATAGAGAACAACAACTTAACGAACTTTACCACTTATAAAGGTCAAGTTTCACATCAGGAAGCATTGAAAGCTATGGTTTCAAGTGATTTATTACTCTTATTGGTTAATCAAGATGAAAAAAACTCGAAGGGTAGAATTCCTGCTAAAATATTTGAATATCTAAGAAGCGGTTCTAAAATATTAATACTAGAAAATCAAGAAGGAGATGCCTCAAAGATCACTCAAAAATTTACAAATACAAGAAGTGTAAATTATAATAATTACGAACAGATTTTAGAAGCCGTGCAATCATTAGTAAACAATAAAGACTCGTTCACAGATTTAGATCAAGTGAAAACATACAGCAGAGAGAACCAAGCTAGCAATCTTTCTAAAATCATACACGAGCTCGTTTGAAAAATTATGTAATTATCGGTGCTGCAGGATATATAGCTCCTAGGCATATGAAGGCTATAAAGGAAACTGGCGGCGAGCTTGTTGCTGCCTATGATCCGAATGATTCGGTAGGTATTATCGATTCCTATTTTCCCAATGCTGCTTTCTTTACAGAGTTTGAACGATTTGATCGGCACTTGGAAAAGCTAAAGAGATTAGGAAAGAAAGTGGATTATGTAGTTGTTTGCTCTCCGAATTACTTGCATGATGCACATATACGTTTTGGTTTAAGATACGGTGCAGATGTAATTTGCGAAAAGCCTGTAGTACTAAATCCTTGGAATCTGGACGCACTTGAGGAAATTCAGAAGGAAACAGGAAAACAAATATTCACAATTCTACAGCTAAGGTTGCACAAGAATATTATTGCTTTAAAAACCAAAGTAGATCAAGCACCCAAGGGAGCAATCTTTGATCTAGATCTAACTTACATTACTTCTCGTGGACTATGGTATTATACTTCATGGAAAGGCGATATAGAGAAGTCAGGAGGTATCGCCACAAATATCGGAGTTCATTTTTTCGATATGCTGGGCTGGGTTTTTGGCAATTTAGAAGAAAATATTGTTCATTTGCATACCCATGATAGAGCAGCTGGTTTGTTAATATTTGAAAAAGCAAGGGTTCGCTGGTTTTTAAGTATTAATTTTGGCACTTTACCAGATAATATTAAAGCTAAAGGAATGCGAACCTATCGATCCATTAAAATTGATGGAGAGGAAATAGAATTCAGTGATGGATTTACGGAATTGCATACTCGGAGTTATGAGGATATTATAGGTGGAGGAGGTTATGGATTGGCTGCTAGTAAAGATGCCATTGAGGCAGTATATAATATAAGACAAGAAGAACCAGTAGGTTTAAAAGGTGACTATCACCTATATTGCGAAAAAAAATTAAGTAAACATCCTTTTAATAGATAATAGAAAAATGTTTAACAATAAATCAATTCTAATTACTGGTGGAACAGGATCACTAGGTAAGGCTTTAACCAAAAGAATATTTAAAGAAAATCCTAATATAAAAAGACTTGTGATATTCTCAAGGGATGAACAAAAGCAGTTTGTGATGGCGCAAGAATATCCTGTAAAAGATTATCCCGCAATCAGATTTTTTATTGGTGACGTAAGAGACAAAGAAAGGTTAATAAGGGCAATGCAAGGTATTGACTATGTTATCCATGCAGCTGCAATGAAGCATGTTCACTTAGCAGAATATAATCCATCTGAATGCATTAAAACTAATGTGGGAGGTGCTGAAAACGTTATTTATGCAGCTTTGGAAACTTGTGTTCAAAGAGTTGTAGCCCTATCAACTGATAAGGCATGTGCACCTATCAATCTTTATGGTGCTACAAAATTAACAAGTGACAAACTCTTTGTAGCTGCAAATAATATAAGCGGCCCAAATCCAATAAAGTTCTCTGTGGTCCGTTATGGAAATGTAATGGGCTCAAATGGCTCTGTGATTCCTTTCTTTATTAAAAAAAGAAGTGAAGGGTTCCTACCAATTACGGATAAAAATATGACGAGATTTAACATATCCTTAGACGGTGGTGTAGACATGGTATTTCATGCTTTAGAACATTCATGGGGTGGAGAGATTTTTATTCCAAAGATCCCATCTTACAAGATCACAGAAGTCGCAATGGCTATCGCTCCTAATATAGAGCACAGGGAAATAGGTATACGTCCTGGAGAAAAAATTCATGAGGAAATGATTACTTCTTCAGACTCTTTCAATACTTATGATTTAGGTAAATATTATACTATTCTTCCATCGGTCGTTAAATGGGACTTAGACCAATACATTTCTCATTTTAACGCAAAAAAAGTTAAACAGGGGTTTAGTTACAATTCTGGTGATAATAATCAATGGATAAAGGCTTCTGAGCTGCGAAGATTTATAAAAGAACATGTCGATACAACTTTTGAATAAGAATTTAAGAATAACATGATACACGATCCCATTCCTTATGGAAGACAAAGTATAGATCAAACTGATATTGATGCCGTTGTTGAAACACTAAAAACCGATTTTCTGACTCAAGGGCCTAAAATTAAAGAGTTTGAGGAGCTTTTCGCCAAATATGTTGGTGCACAATATGCAGTTGCTGTAAATAATGCAACAGCAGGTCTACACCTTTCTGTACTCGCACTAAATTTCAAAAAAGGACAGCGAGTCATAACAACTCCCATCACATTTGTAGCTTCAGCAAATTGCATTCGATATTGTGGTGGTGAAGTTTGGTTCGCTGATATAGACAGAGAAAGTTATTTACTATCCCTAGAAAGTACAAGAGCATTGATAGAAAGTAAACCTAAAGGTTTCTTTGCAGGGATTATTCCTGTTGATTTTGCAGGTCTGCCAGTAAACACAGAAGAATTTCGTGCTCTTGCAAACGAACATGGTCTTTGGATAATAGAAGATGCATGTCATGCACCTGGTGGATATTTTGTTGATTCTAATGGAGAGCAACAAAAGTGCGGTAGTGCTAACTATAGTGATATTTGTGTTTTTTCGTTTCATCCTGTAAAGCATATCGCATGCGGGGAAGGAGGGATGTTAACCACAAATTCTAAAGAGATTTATGATACACTGATGCTTTTGCGTTCACACGGAATTACTAAAAACAATATGTCTGAAAATCATGGTGGATGGTTTTATGAGATGCAGGCACTAGGTTTTAACTATAGATTGACAGATATACAATGTGCTCTTGGAATTTCCCAACTGGCTAAAAACGACAAAGGTCTTGAACGAAGAAACCTAATTGCAAAACGTTATGAAAATGCATTTGAGGGAAAGATTAGGTTTCAATCTCTTCCAGAAAAAACATACAATGCACACCATCTATTTGTCATAGAAATTGATAACAGGAAGGGGCTCTATGATTTTTTAAGAGCTTCCGAAATATTTGCTCAAATTCACTACATACCAGTTCATACTTTACCCTATTACCAGGATATAGGCTATGGGGAAGCAGATTTAGCCAATTCAGAAGGCTACTACAGTAAATGTATAAGTCTTCCAATGTATCCAACTTTAACAGATGAAGAGCAAAACTATGTAATCGATAAAGTACTTACCTTTAATGAAAAAAATATTTAAACATGAAGACAGAACAAATAGATTTTTGGGCAGGAGAATTTGGGGAAAAATATACTGAAAGAAATTCATATGATGACAAAGGCTGGGATGAATTCTATCGAAAAAACTGGGGCACTACAAAGCCTCTAATGAATGAAGAGTTTTTAGGTCATCTTTCCAAAGATATTAAAATATTGGAGGTTGGAAGTAATACAGGAATGCAATTAAACGGCTTACAAAGAAATGGATTTACCGAATTGTATGGAGTCGAGTTACAGCGGTATGCCGTAGAGCGCTCCAAAGATTTTACAAAAAATATTAATTTGATTCAAGGTAGCGGTTTCGATCTTCCATTTAAAGATGAGTTTTTTGACGTCACTTGCACAAATGGGGTTTTGATACATATTGCACCCAAAGATTTGCCGAAAATAATGGGCGAAATGTATCGCACATCTAAAAAATACATCTGGGGTTTTGAATATTTCGAAGAACAAATAACTGATATAAATTACCGAGGCAATACTGGATATTTGTGGAAAGCAGATTATGCTAAGATTTTTATGGAGCAATTTCCTGATTTGAAATTAGTTAAGAAAAAAATGTACCCATATGTATCCGAAGCTGAGAAGGGAAATGTTGATTGTATGTACCTTTTGGAGAAATCTTAAATGAATATTCTGTGTGTCATTCCTGCTCGAGGTGGAAGTAAACGAATTCCTCGAAAAAACATAAAACCCTTTCTTGGTAAACCTATTATATCTTACGCAATATCTGCAGCAATTGAGAGTGAAGTTTTTTCAGAAATTATGGTCTCATCAGAAGACACTGAAATTACTTCCGTCGCAATTAAGTCTGGTGCAAAAGTTCCCTTTAAGAGGAGTATTGAGAATGCTGATGATTTTTCTACCACTGCTGATGTTTTATTAGAAGTGCTTAATCAGTATCAAAATATTGATCAACACTTTGAATATGCTTGCTGTATTTACCCAACAGCACCTTTTGTTACAGGCGCAAACCTCAGAGAGGCATTTAAAATATTGAAAGAACAAGAGAAAGATGTTGTTATTCCTGTTTTATCATATGAACACCCCATACAACGAGCCTTATCTATAGTAAATGGTAAATTAGAAATGGTAAATCCAGAAAATGCAACTATCCGTTCACAGGATTTACCACAACGTTATCATGATAGCGGTCAGTTCTACTTTTTTAAGGTTGCAAATTTCTTAGCTCAAAATACACTTTGGATGAAGAATGCAGGAGCAATCATCCTATCTCACTTTGATGCGCATGACATTGACACCCCTTCTGATTGGAAAATGGCAGAATTAAAATTTGAGTTTAGAAAAGAGTCTTGAGAAAAAGAGTTTTATTTCGTGCAGATGGTAATAACAAGATAGGTTTAGGACACGTCATTAGATCTTTAGCATTGGCAGATATGCTTAAAGAAGATTTTGACTGTTATTTTATCATTCGCTCACCTCTTCAAACATTAAAAGATCAAATTTTACACGTTTGTCAAAGCATTCATTCCTTGCCAGAAACAAATGATAGCAATGAAGAAGCCGAGTTAATAGCTGAAAAGTTTCTTCTGCCGTCTGACATCGTCGTTCTAGATGGTTACCACTTTGGTTTACAATATCAAAAAGCAATCCAATCGGTAGGCTGTAAAATAGCTTTTATTGATGATATTCAGCATACTGAATTTATTGCCGATGTAGTGATTAATCACGCTCCAGGACTTAACAGAAAGGACTTCTCAACTTCTCCACACACAATTTTACTACTTGGTTCAGAATATGCCTTATTGAGACCGCCCTTTTTAAAAGCAGCAACACAGAAACGATCAATTGAAGTGATAGATACCGTATTTGTCTGTTTTGGAGGTGCTGACTTTAATAATCTTTCTCTGAAAATTTTGAGATTGTTTTCTGCTTTCAAAAGAAGAAAGTACAATATCAAAATGGTTCTTGGCGGCGCTAATCACTTTAAAGAGCAAGTCAAGGCATTTGCAAAAACTATTACAGAATTCAAGGTAGACCTCTACGAAAATTTAAGTGCAGAGAAAATGGTAGAAATAATGCAGCAAAGTGATTGTGCTATTGTACCTGCAAGTAGTATAATGTACGAAGTACTGGCAGTTAAAATGCCTGTTATAGGAGGGTATTTTGTGGAGAATCAGATAAATATCTATCATGGTCTTAACGACACTGATATTATACGAGGAATTGGAAATTTCAATACTTATGATAAGTATGAGATGATTTTAGAAGAATTCAATCAAGAGAAAATAAGTGCGATTTTGCAGTTACAGCAAGAGTTAGGAATTTCTCAATCAAAAACTAACTTGCTAAAAGCTTTCAATAATCTAGAATTACAATCTGACTTTGAAAATATGGATAGCAAGAATTTGACTATTAGAAAGGCTACTAAAGAAGACTTAATGACTTATTCTGAATGGGCAAATGACATTAACGTTAGAACCAATTCAATTAATAGTGAAAAAATATCTCTAAACGTCCATCGGGTATGGTTTGAAGATAGATTAAAGTCTCCTGATAGTATATTGTATATTTTTGAATCAGAAAAAAAGCCTGTTGGACAATTACGATTTGAAATTGATAAAAAAAAGGCCACTATTAATTTCTCTGTAGATTCTGACAGCCGAGGTAAAGGATTTGGTCAGAAAATTTTACAAATTGCTGTGAACACCTTGTTAATAGAAAATATAGAACTTGAACAGATAGTAGGACTAGTTAAAAACAATAACATCTCTTCTTCTAAAATTTTTGATAACTGTGGATTTAAAAGATCCGCAGATCAAGAAATAGGAGGAGAAAAATACTATTCTTACTTCTTAGATAATTTTGAATCAACAAAAACTGTATGAGGGAGATTAGAATTGGCGAACGAATGATAGGAGATAATCATGTCCCATTCATAATAGCTGAGATGTCAGGCAATCACAATGGTGATATTAGAAGAGCATTAGAATTAGTAAAAGCGGCTTCAGATGCAGGTGCTCATGCCCTAAAATTACAGACTTATACTGCAGATACAATTACACTTAATCATACAGGAGGTTTATTTGATATTACTGACATTCATTCACTTTGGTACAGGAAAAATTTACATCAGTTATATCAAGAAGCACACACACCTTGGGATTGGCACAAGGAAATATTTGACTATGCAAATTCCTTAGGAATGATCGCATTTTCGTCACCTTTTGATGAATCTGCTGTTGATTTCTTAATGAATCTAGATGTCCCGGCCTTCAAAATTGCTTCTTTTGAAAGCAATCACTTTCCTTTGTTGAAAAAAGTTGCTCAAACAGGTAAACCGATTTTGATTTCATCTGGAACAAGTAAATTGAATGAACTCTATGAGTCTGTAAAATACTTAAAGGACAATGGCGCGAGAGAAATCGTCATCTTTAAATGCACTAGCACATATCCAGCAACTCCAGAAAACACTAATCTGAATACAATACCTGTGTTTCAATCTATTTTTGAGGACTGTGTTATTGGTCTTTCAGACCACACAATGGGTATTGGAGCATCAGTTGCTGCAGTTGCCTTGGGTGCTCGAGTAATTGAAAAACATTTTACATTACGTCGTTCTGACGGAGGTGTTGACAGTGCATTTTCGCTAGAACCTGAAGAATTGAAGGCTCTCGTAAATGAAACGGAAACGGCATTTTTAGCTTTGGGTCGTGTGCAATTAGATACTCAAAAATCAGAAGAGAAAAGTCGTCAATTTAAGCGATCTATTTATGTTTCTAAAGATATTAAAGCAGGAGAAACACTTACAGTGGATAATATTCGAGTGGTCCGTCCTGGAGATGGTTTGGAGCCGAAATATTATGATGAAATTTTGGGTAAGAAAGTTAAAATAGATGTGAAATTTGGGACACCTTTAACTCTTGAAACTCTTATATAAAGCATTTTTGCTTAATAAATTACAAAGTTCCTTTAAAAAATACAAAGGTGAATTAATTTATACTTCTGCTGGCTTTTATCAACCAGTAGTAAGATTAGTTTCTAGTTTCATAGTTGCCGCTTTTGTACTTCCTGAGATGTTTGGAATTATTCAGGCTGTGGCGCTTATTGGATCCTATATTGCATTTTTACATTTTGGAGTTTTTAATGGGTTAAATCGAAATTTGGCTTTTTACAAAGCCCAAGGTCAAAATGAGAAAGTACAGCATATGGTCAATGCATCTTTTCAAGTATCCAAATGGGTTTCCTATCTTGGCTTAGTAACAGGCATTAGCGTAACATTCTATTTTTTATGGTCAGGCCGAGATTTAATTTATATATTATCAGCATTATCACTAACAATTGTTTTATTTTTTACACCTCGTAATTTGCACTATGATACAACATATCGTAGTGGTCAAGATTTTCAAAAATTGGGTCAAATACTAATTAAGCAAAGTACTCTCTTTGCATCTGTTAGTGGGTTGAGTTATTTCTTAGGATACATTGGTAAAATTCTTGCTGATGTGGTTAATTCTATCAGCGGATTTATTCTAAGGTACCGATCACAACCTATCAAACCAAATGCCGCAGGTAGCAAACAAGATATAGTAGAATTAGCCCACGTTGGGTTTCCCCTACTATTGGGAGGTTATTTTCTAAGTCTTTTCAAAGTTGCTGATCAATCAATCATCGCATTGAGATTAGGGACGGAAGACCTTGGTTTTTATACTATTTCCAAGCTAATTCTATTGGCGGTTCCTGTAATACCAACAACTTTGGGTGTTTTGCTCTACCCTCGGGCTGCTGCACAATATGGGAAAACAAAAAATAACAAAGGACTAAGACCTTTCTTCTATAAGGCTTTGCTTTTTAATGTTATTGTAGTCATACCCCTATGCATTGTGCTTTATTTTCTAACACCAGTTATAGTGCATACTTTTTTACCTAAGTATGAGGCAGGAATAGAAGCTGCAAGGATTAATCTGTTAACCTGTATGACATTTGTTTGCTATGGCCCAAGTATAATTATAGGTGTTGTACGCCGAAATACACCATATGTCATTTTTACAGGAATAATTTTAGGACTATTTTGGTTAGTAGGCCTATATATTACACAAGGAGATAGCTCAATAGAAGATATTGCGTATCTACGTTTTTGGTTCTCACTGACCTTAGCAATTTTTACCCTTGGGTTTAGTTACTATCTAACAACTCTACATGATTTTAGAATTTAATAGAATAAAAATTTAATGTCCAAAGAAATTATAATTTGCTGTGGCATCAATCGGTCTGGTTCCACTTGGGTTTATCAAGTGATGCAAGAACTCTATCTTGACGAAAAAATAATAGATTTAGGTTTTGTTGATAGTGATTTTGTATTGCTAAAAGAAGCCATAAAGGAAAATGGTGAAATAATTCTTGCAAAAATGCACAATCACCCTAATGGTTTGAAATCATTATTATCAGGACATCAAGTAAAATTGGTTTACTCACATCGTGATTTACGAGCCTGTATTTTGTCCTTGACAAAGAAAACGGGCAAGCCTTTTGATAAAGTTTATAAAATGTCATTCTTTGAAGAAGCTGTGTTGTCCTTAAGCAACTGGCAGTCATATGATCATATTACCTATATTGATTACAAAGATATAAAAGGAGAAAGTGAAAAAGCGGTAAAACAGATTGCATCCTTTTTGCAAATAAAAAACATAAACACAAAGCTTATCACAGAGAAATTCTCTATAGAAAGGCAGAAAAAACGCATCAAATCTTATAAACGATCACCGAAGTTTATACTTCGGATTTTACTTCACAAATTAAGGTTAGCTCCTTTACCCAAAGACGAAAACTCTTTACTACACTTCAATCATATTCAATCTGGAAGTATTGAAGAATGGAAAAATATATTTACGAAAGAACAGTCTGAAATTGTAAAGAATACCTATTCAGAATGGATGAATTTCTTTAAATACGAATAACCTTGACATCCTCTTACTTATTTATACCACATAGCCCACTGCAATTCGAAGTTTTTAATCACTGGGCAGAAATGCTCAATGAAAAAACTAACCTTCTAACATGTGTGCTCCTAATAACAGATGATTTATACGACAGAATGCCTATAAATCACTCCTTTAAAAAAGTAATTAGTTTACAAGGTCATATAAGCAAGTTGTTATATACGAGTCTTCCGGAATCTACAAAACAAGTCAAAAAATTTGAACAAGAACATACTGAATGTCTGATCGCAATCGATTGGTCAATAGACCGGGCTTTTCAAAATATTCATAGAGGATTATCAGAATCTATAGTGTTTACGCATCAGGTCATAGATAGTATCCGAGAAATTATACAAAAAGATAATGTTGTTGGTGCAATGAGTGAAAAATTATTTCTCCCACAAAGAGTTACTCATTATATACTAGCAAAAAAAGGAAAGAAACATATCCTTCCTATTGGTGATCGTTTTTTTAAGAGATTCTATTTTGAAGATGGTCTTAACGATTGGCATTGGATTAAAATAAGAGAGAAATATGAGATTATCTTTAGTTCTGAACAAAAGTCCTTTAACGATGAGGTAACATCAGTTTATAACAAAATTGTGAAGGAAAAGTACAAGAAAATATTCTCTGACAATAGAGCTTCAAAGATCAGAAAAACTACCTATTTTTCTAAATTAATTGCTCGAAGTAAAAAAAGAATTTTTGATAATATATATTCAGAATATCTATTTGGAGATTTTAAGACGGGAATTAAAAGCAAGGTTGTAAATAGAATTACAAAAAAAAGAAATATAAAATATTATAATCAAGTCACTTCATCAACAATTCCTGAAGGCAAATTTATTCTCTTTTTATTCCATATGCAGCCAGAATATACAGTCGATGGTATAGCTTATGATTTCTATAATCAAGTGGAGTTTATTGCAAGTATTGCCAAAAAGTTACCTGCTGATGTTTCGATAGTTGTGAAAGAAAACCCAAGAATGATAGGTGCAAAAAATCGAAATCCTGAATATTATACTGAATTATTAAGACACCCCAATATTGTTTTTCTGCACCACTCTATAGATGCACACGAATTAATAGAAAAATCAGCTCTGGTATTAACATTAACAGGTACCGTGGGTTTAGAAGCGTTGCTATTAGGTAAGCCCGTCATTGTTGTAGGAAATATATTTTATAGATTTTTTGATCGAATTATCTTCGCTTCTAAGATTGATGATATACTAATTAATATAAAAAACATCCTAGAAAACGGGTTTGATGGATTTTCAAATAAAGAAACTCAAGAATTATTTGGTAAAAGGGTGTTGCAGTCCTTTCACGACGCAACGTATCCAGGACAAATGTATAATGGCTTTAATCCAGAATTACATAGAGATCCAAAAAATATTCAATTGTTAAAAGATGGTTTTATGGAGGAAATGAAAAAATACATTAGTTAGTGGGCATAAGAAGGTCAGATAACTTCTCTTTAAAGATCTTTATACTAGGTATGTTTTGTACATTCTTTGGAATGCTTTTATGGGTTTGGAACCTAAATACTATCAGATTAGGTTTAATCACAATAGGGCTTTTTCTTTACTTATTTGCTGGATTATGGGCTATCTTTTACGAACAGAAAGTAAAACAAATAACCTTCTTAGGCAAGGCTGCAGTACTATTTTATATTACCTTTTACTTCTATTGCTTATTTATTAATTTATTTGCAGATGGCATACATGAGAAGTATTTTCCCAATTTATTATGGGATTCTGGCTTTTTCTTCCTCGGTATAGGTTGTCTTTCTTTTATTGGATTACAAAAAAAAGATTTAAAGTTTCTCGTTGGCTTTTATGTTGTTTTTTTTATCATTGATCTTATAATTACTGGTAGATATTTAGACCCGACTATAGCTTTCACCGCAACTGATCGAAGAGATGCATTTCGACAAATATCTGGCGCTCTAGGTCATGCTCATAAGGCTTATCAATTGCACGTGATACTTAGTTCTTTAGCATTGCTTATGTTTGCTTTGACTTTAGAATATATTAAGGAGAAAAAATGGATCATCTTTTCATCTTTAAGCGTAGTTGCATTGGTTTTTCTAGGGTTGTTTTACCAGAAAAGAAATGTCTTCATTGAGGTAGCTATATTTAGTTTTTTCTTGATCATATTACCAAGTTTGAAATTTACTAAATCCGGACGAAATTTTAAAATTATTGGCATTCTTGTCTTTGCTTCTTTGGTTGCCCTCTACTTGAATCAAGATATTTTTAGAAGTGGGGTAAATTTAGTGCTAGATCGATTTTCAAATAGCGGCAATTACCAAAGACAAGGAAATTATAGCAGTTATGAGAGGTTTGCAGAAACACAATTCTATTTAGATCAGTATCAAAGTTACTATTACCTCATTGGCAGAGGACTTACCTCTTTCGTACCTGGTGCTGAAGGGGGTAACAATTTACATCTTGGTGTTGGAAATTTATTATTAAAGGGTGGTGTCCCCATGGTTTTATCAGTTCTCGGGCTACTAGTATTAAATATTCTCTATTCAATTAGAATGTTCTTCTTAAAAGGTATTAAAATAGGCTTATGGATTCAGTCTTTCTGTCTTCTATCTCTTTGTACTTATCTCGCATTGTGGGGATGGTTCCCTAATATAATTTACCTACCTATTTCATTATTTTTCTACGACATTCACAAATCATTTAAATTTAAGACATCACATGCTTAGCATTATTACACCTGTTTTAAACGGTGCAAAATTTATTGAAAAAAATATATCGAGCATACAATCTCTTGATATTCCACACGAGCATATTATTGTTGATGGTGGATCGGATGACGGTACTCTGGACATAGTAGATAAATTTCCACATCTAATTCTTTTAAAGCAAAAAGAAAAAAGTGGTATGTACGGTGCAATTCACGAAGGTATCTTAGAAACAAAAGGTGATTTCTTAAGCTATGTTAATGCAGATGACACAATTGAAAAAAATGGTTTTCAAGCCATGTACAAGGAAATTACATCCTTAGGCAATGATCTAGTTTACTCGGATGCGGAATTTCATTTCATCGAAACAAACAAATACAAATACATAAAAGGACATCGGTTTGCCATTTTCTTCTTACGAAAAGGAATTATGCCTTTTGTCCAACCTTCATCTATTTATAGTAAAAATATATACAATAAGGTAGGAGGATTAAGATTTGACAAATTCAAACTTTTTGGTGACTTAGATTTGTTTCAGCGAATAACTCAGCATTCTAAAAAAGTTTCATATGTACCGCAAAAATCTGCTGTCTTCATGATGAGAGAAGATTCATTAGCACATAAATTCAGAGATGCCGGAAAAAAAGAACTACAGTTTCTAAAGTATTATAAAGGAGATAAACTTTGGGTGAAAGCTCTTTTCAAATTAACAAGATGAATAAAAAGACAATAATATTGCTAAATTTAGTTGCTATAAAAAAAGGTGGTGGTCAACAAGTTGCTGTAAGTTTTCTTAATGTAATTCTAGAAAATAAAATAATAGATTTAAGTTTTTTCATTATTGCAACCAAAGGTACAATACTCGCAAAAAAACTTATCACACAAAATACTTATAAGTATATTCTTATTGAGAACCATGTTTTCAAACGAGCAATATTCGATCTTTATTTAATCAGAAAAATAGTTAAAACATATAAGATCGATTTAATCTATTCCCTTTTCGGCCCTCCTATTTTTGCCCAAGACACAATTTCTGTTTCAGGCGTTGCAGTTTCCAATATTTTTTATCCAGAAATAAAATTTTGGCATGGAAATATTTTCTACTTGTTAAGAAAGTTAATCATCGATAAATATAGATTGGCAACATTCAAAAAAGCAAATGCTTTAATTTTTGAGAATAATGATATGAGGATTAGAGGGAAAGAGCTTCACGGGATGAGTGAATCCATCTTCATTCATCCTTCTATATCAATTCAAAAAAAAACGCCTTCCGCCGTGGTTATTGATCAGATAAAGCACTTAGACAAAAAAAAATATACAGTCATAATGCTTACAGGAGTTCACCCAAATAAAAAAATAGAGGCCGTCATTCCAATTTTGAAACATTTGAAAGACTTGAATGAGCAAGGGATTGATTTTGCAATAAGTATTTCACCTAGTCATTCGTTTGCAATTAAATTAATGGAACAAGCAAAGAATTATAACCTTGAAAATAACATTAAATTTCTGGGTGCTGTAAACCCAGAAGATGTAAGTACATTGTCAAAGAATATTGATGCCTATCTTCTTATAAGTCTTTTAGAAAGTTTTAGCAATAATATAATAGAGGCTTGGAGTTACGAACGACCTCTACTAATTACAGATGCTGATTGGTCTAGAAGTATTTGTAACGATGCTGCCTTGTATGTGGATCGCGAAAATGAAAATGATATTGCTTTAAAAATTTTAAATTTATCTAAATCTAAATTTCAACAAAAGAAATTAATTGAAGCTGGTTGTGTTGAATTACAGAAGTATCCATCCCCTGAAGATAAAGTATGGCTTCAACTCGATTACCTAAAAAAGGTTTTAAAAAATAAAAAATAAGTTGAAGGCGTATATTAAATACTCTTTAGTTTCCACCTATGAATTTATCTCGGGGTTTATTTTTGCTTTACCAAGACATCGACTCTTTGGCTTTATAAAGTCGAATTATTTACGACTACAAGGAGCAACTGTTGGTAAGGCTGTAGTGTTTTATCCTGGAATAAAGATTAATCCTGCTTTCAACATAGAAATAGGTGATCATGTAGATTTAGCGTGGGGTGTATTGATCACGACAGGAGGAAAGGTTAAAATTGGAAATAGAACATTAGTGGGTTATAACACTCAAATATTCTCTGCAAATCATATCATCCCTTCAAAAAGAGGAAGAATATTTGGCTCAGGACATATATTAAAACCTGTAGATATTGGCCAGGATGTCTGGATCGGAGCAGGTTCAATAATTCTACCAGGTGTTACTATCGGAGAAGGAGCTGTTATTGCTGGGGGAAGCGTTGTAACAAAAAATGTTGCTCCCTTTACAATTGTAGGTGGAAATCCTGCTAAACTTATAAAAGAACGAATTTAGAATTTCTATCAAAAAAGCCATATGAGGAATCTGGTAATGTACTTGAGTTATATATTTCTTGTTTCTGCTTGTCATCCAAAGGTGTATCAAGTCTCTTCAGATACTTTTAAAAGTTATCTAGTAACTCCTCAGCAGTTTGGGGCAATAGGGGATGGTAAGAATGATGATGGAGGAGCTTTACAAAAAGCAGTTGATTTTTGTATTGTTAATAAAAAGAAACTCTACATCCCCACAGGCACGTATCGAACAACCAAATCATTGATAATTTCTGGAAAACTTGTTCTGGAGGGAGAGTCTAGGGATGGATCTTATATTTGGTATGATCCAGCGGGTAAAGAGTCGTTGTGGATTATAGATGCTAATAGAGAAAGCGAAGGCCTAAATATATCTAATATAAAATTTGGTTTAAGAGGGTTTGGAGTAGGGAAAAATGATATTCACTGTTTCATTGTTAAAAACTCACGAATTGCTCGTTGGACATTTTCAAATCTCGAATTTTTTGGTTTTACTGGGTACGGTTTGTATCTAACGGGAAAAGACACCTATGGACAAAATTTAGCGTTCCGAGATTTAAGCTTTTATAGAATGGGTGGAATGATCGGACAAAACAATGACCGAGGAATAAATAACTGGTGGACTAATCTTGTCATATTCGAAAACATCCATCTAGATGCTTACAGTGGTCATAGTATTAACTTACAGTCTCCTCAACAATACATTTTTGATATGCGAGGTTGGCGTATGGTCAATATCACAAATCTTCTAATCGAAGGATCTATAAAACCCGGTGCAAATATTAAGGCGAGTGTTAGATTGGGCGGAGGTTATACTTCCAAAGGGTCTAACTACATAGGATTGGGTAATGTTATCATTCTAGGCTACTGGGAAGAATTTTCATCCAAAAATAAACCAGCCTTTTCTTTTGAAATAAATGAAGGTGTTTCCTTCATAGAAATAAAAGATATCCAAGCTAGAAAATTTCAAATTAATGCAGATGCTCTTAGCTTAAATATTGATGGTATAAGACTGCATGGCTTAAACACGAAGGATCGTTTTGAAGTTAATGGAAATGCTAAAGTTGTGCTAAATAATGTTCTTAATTCGATGGATGGAACCGTAAATCTAAGTCATCGAGGCAACAGTAATATTGAAATCCAATCTGTGATAAATAAGTTTAATTAAAAATAGATTAAAAAAACTCCTACTCTAATAGGGAAAGTACAAAATAGTGCCTACATATCAACTTTATCTAACAAAGAGCGGTTATATTTTGAAATATATATCTGACTTTTAATTTCTAATCTTATACAAGATGTGGACTGGTATTGGTCTATTCTTAGCAAAAAGAATTAATTAATGAAACAAATAATCCAATCCTTTAAATCCGGAGATACCATCCTCGAGGAAGTTCCTGCACCACAAGTATCTCCTGGACAGCTTCTCATAAAAACAACACGTTCCCTTGTTTCGCTTGGAACCGAAAGAATGCTGGTGGAATTTGGTAAAGCTAACCTTATTCAAAAAGCGAGAAAGCAACCTGATAAGGTAAAAATGGTGCTGGATAAAATCAAGGCGGATGGCTTAATGCCAACCCTTGAAACTGTATTTAATAAATTAGGACAACCTCTACCTCTTGGATATTGTAATGTTGGTACAGTCATCGGAATCGGAGAGGAAGTGACTGGATTTTCTATTGGAGATCGAGTTGCGAGTAATGGACCACATGCAGAATTTGTATCTATCCCGCAAAATTTATGTGCTATAATTCCCGACCAAGTGACTGATGACGAAGCTGCATTTACTGTAATTGGTTCAATTGGCCTACAAGGCATCCGACTTCTTAAACCTACCTTCGGTGAAACTATTGTCGTTACTGGTCTTGGACTTATTGGTTTAATAACTGCTCAACTACTAAAAGCAAATGGTTGCAATGTTATAGGACTTGATGTGGATGACTCAAAACTAAAACTTGCAGAGTCATTCGGTATCAAAACTTTTAATCCACTTAAAGCAGACCCCATTAAAGCAGTCATGTCGCTTACAAATGGCATCGGAGCAGATGGTGTTATTATATCCGCTTCTTCAAAATCCGATGACATTATTTCACAAGCTGCTCAAATGTCTAGAAAAAGAGGTCGAATTATCCTTGTCGGTGTAATCGGTCTTAACTTAAGTCGTGCAGAGTTCTATGAAAAAGAGTTAACCTTTCAAGTTTCGTGTTCATATGGTCCAGGACGATATGATGACGACTACGAACAAAAGGGCAAAGACTATCCCCTTCCATTCGTAAGGTGGACAGAAAAAAGAAATTTTGAAGCGCTACTGAATGCAATTGCTTCAAAAAATATTATTGTAGACGCCTTAATAACAGAAAAAATTCCGCTTGATAATTACTTAGAAATATATGGTCAAATAGGCAAATCTAATAGTGTTGCTAGCCTTTTAATCTTTAGCGAATCTAGTACTCCTACTTCTAAAGTGCAGGTTACAAAAAAAGAAAAGGAAAGAAAAGAAAAGGCTCTAGCTATCGTCGGTGCTGGCAATTTCACAAAGATGACTATGCTGCCTGTGCTTAAAAATGCGGATATAAAATATATTGTTAGTAAAGGAGGGCTTTCAGCTAAATCACTTGCAGATAAGTATAAAATAGAATTTAGCTCTTCTGATTACAATGATCTTCTATTAGATAAAGAAGTGTCTACTATCATTATAACCACAAGACATAACCTGCATGCAGACATGGCTATTAAAGCTATAGAATCAGGTAAAAACGTTTTTGTTGAAAAACCCCTTGCATTAAATCAAAATGAATTAAATCAGATTATCGAGGCCAAAGAAAAATTTGGAGTGAATGTAACTGTTGGGTTTAACCGAAGATTTTCTCCTCACGTTGAAAAAATTAAGCAATTTACGCCAACCTCTGCTCGTAAAAACATGATTGCGACCATGAATGCTGGTTTTATTCCAGAAAATGTATGGATTCATGACCTAAAGGTTGGAGGCGGAAGGATTATAGGAGAAGCATGTCATTTCATTGATTTATTGGCTTTTATTTCTGGTTCAGAAGTATCCTCTATTTGTATGAATGCTCTAGGAACAAATCCAGAAACAACAACCGATAATGCAAGTATTCTACTGAAATTTAAAAATGGAGACACTGGTGTAATAAATTACTTTTCGAATGGAAGCAAGGCCTATTCAAAAGAGCGTCTAGAAGTATATTTTGACGAGAAAACAATCATAATGGATAACTATAGAGTTACTAGAGCTTATGGCATTAAAGGTTTTTCTAAGTTCAAAAGTAAACTGGATAAAGGGCACAAGAAACAATTTGAATTACTAAGTAAAAATCCAAACTTGGAAGGTGAGCTGCTTATTCCATTTGAAGATATTGTTAACACAACCAAGGCTAGCTTTGCAGCAATCGAAAGCCTGAAAAATAACGCCTGGGTTTCCGTTTGAACGTAAAGAATCTTATTCAAGTTTTTAAAAATCAAGGACCTAAATACTTTATTTATAGGTCAATGTATGAGCTAAAGAGAAAATCTGGTCTACTTAAAACAAAGTTTCCAGTTATTCCTAAGGTCGAATCTTACCTCTCCTTAAATGAATGGAAGAGACTAAATATTCCTTTCTTCTTTCAATCTAGAGATACACTGACTTTCCCAAAAAATCTGAATGGAAAATTAGAACGTGCATATAATAATCTCCTTTCAGGAAAGATAGCATTTTTTAATAATGCCTGGAATGAAGTAAAGGCATGGAACACAAACCCTGATACTGGCTTCGTTTATGACACCACAAAACATTGGACAGAAGTAGAAGATATTTCATCAGAAGCTGGAGATATTAAATACGTCTGGGAAAAATCTAGGTTTTCATTCCTAAATACCATTATCCGTTATGACTATCATTTTGATCACGATTCATCAGATTTTGTTTTTTCAAAAATTAAAGATTGGATACAAAACAATCCTATTAACCAAGGACCAAACTACAAGTGTAGTCAAGAAATTTCTCTGAGATGCCTCAATTGGGCGTTTGTACTGCATTTTTACAAAAACAGTGCAGTACTTACTGAAGAGTTGTGGCAAGAAATTATGCATTCGATTGACTATCAAATGCGGCATGTCTATGAAAATATAAATTTCTCCAGGATCTGCGTTCGTAACAATCATGCTATAAGCGAAACTTCTACTTTATACATGATCAGTCTTCTTTTTCCATTTCTAGATCCAGAAAGAAAATGGAGAAACCATGGTCTGAAATGGCTTGAACAAGAAGTTGCATACCAGATCTATGAGGATGGAACCTTCCTGCAATTTTCTCACAATTATCATCGGGTATTGATTCAATTACTCACTTGGATCATAACGCTGTCTAAATTGCATAATGTCACATTGTCAGATACCACAGTTAAGCGTGCCCAAAAAACATTGGATTATCTTCATACTTGTTGTATTGGTGCAGAAGGTGAACTTCCAAATTATGGCTCAAATGATGGTGCTCTGTTCTTTAATTTGAATGATCGAGCTTATACTGATTTCAGACCTCAAATTAATGCTTTGAACGCTGTCTTAAATAAAAAACATATTTATCGGGAAAGTGAATTACAAGAAGATGCATCTTGGTTCGGGTGTGCAAGCCTTCCATTAGAAAATAAAAGTTCTTCTAAAGAAACAAATTCATTTAATCAAGGTGGTATTTACACTATAAAAGATGAGCTAAGTTTTACTTTTTTTAAATGCGCTAAATATAGGGATCGGCCTGCTCATGCAGATAATATGCATCTCGATATCTGGGTAAAAGGTAAAAACTACTTTCGAGACAGTGGTACTTACAAGTACAATACAGAAAGTAAGTGGATTGATTATTTTACAGGAAGTATAGGTCATAATACCATTACGGTTGATGGATTAAGCCAGATGCAAAAAGGAGACCGTTTTATCTGGTACAACTGGACGAAAAACGCTGAAGCCGAAATTACAGAATTAGATAATTCTGTAATGATCAATTCTAAAGCAGTAATGTTTCAAGAAATATCAAAAGGAATTACACATACAAGAAAAGTCAGAAAGCAAAAGTCAGCATTTAAATGGGAGGTGACTGATGATGTTTTAAATCTTATGGGGGATCATAGTATTAAACAGTACTGGCATCCTAATCCAGAATTATTAGATGAAATTAAAATCACTGCAGTTGATGAATATGGCATTTCACTAAAATTAATTCAAGATAAAGGACAATGGTCTTCTTACTATGGGACGAAAGAAGAAGTTCCATTATGGTTTTTCGAAACAAAGACTAGAAAGATTCAAACTACAATTATTATTCAATTATGAACATTCTTTTAATTCATCAATACTTTCTAGAAGAAAACGATGGTGGTGGTTCTCGCTTTAATGAAATGACAAAACAATGGTCAAAAAATGGGCACCATGTTACGGTATTAGCCGGAATGATGCATGCTAATGGAAGTGAAAAACGTCCAGAATATAAAGGAAAATTATTCTTTAATAAGCAACATGAAAAAGTCTCTGTAATAAGATGTCATGTATCTGAATCCTATAATAAAGGTTTTGTGGGAAGACTCTGGGGATATTTTTCTTTTGTTTTTTCTAGTATTTGGGCAGGCTTGTTTAAAGCCAAAGGTAAATATGATGTAATATTGGTTACTTCTCCACCTCTTTTTGTTGGAATAACTGCTTATATCATTTCACTTTTTAAAAGACTGCCATTTATTTTTGAAGTTAGAGACCTTTGGCCTGAATCAGCCATAGATACCGGTGTATTAACAAATAAGTTCCTAATCAAGTTTTCACTGTGGTTTGAAAAGTTCATATATAAAAAATCACGATTGATTAATGTTCTAACTCCAGCATTTAGAGAAACTTTAAAAGATAAAAAAAAGGTGCCTCCTGAAAAGATTATTTTTGTTCCAAACGCAGCTGATTTCTCACTTGCAGAAAAAATTAGTGAAAGTGATTTTGATCCGGAGAATTTTAGAAAAGAACTAGGCTGGCAGGATAAATTTGTCATAACCTATGTAGGAGCTCACGGTGTTGCGAATCACTTAAGTCAAGTTATTGATACTGCTAAAATAATTAAGGATACCCAACCCAATGTTCTATTTGTGCTAATAGGCGATGGAATGCAAAAAAAAGAATTAATAAGTAGAGCTAAAGAAGAGAACTGTTCCAACATTCTATTTTTAGACTCCGTACAAAAATCTGAAGTTTTTAAATATATACTAGCTTCTGATTATGGGGCATCCATTTTGAAAAAAGTTGATACATTTAAGACCATTTATAGTAATAAAACTTTTGACTACATGTCTTGTAAAAAACCAGTTTTTTTAGCCATAGATGGTGTATCAAAAGAATTAATAGAATCAGCAGAGTGTGGTGTGTATGTTGAACCTGAAAACCCACAAGATTGGGCAATAAAAATAGCAGAAATTCAAAAATTGGATAATATACAACTGGGCTTAAATGGTTTTCTATATGCTAAGAAACATTTTGATCGTGAAAAACTTGCTGACAAATATATTGAAGATATTGAAAGAGCCATAGATGAATAAAAGTTCAGTCATCATCGGTTATTCAGGACATGCTTATGTTATAATTGACGCACTTTATTCGTCTGATGGAAAGAATATCTTCACAAGTTATTGTGATGCTGAAGAAAAAATTCACAACCCATATCAATTAAATTATCTCGGGGAAGAATCCAAGGAGATTATTGGAAAATATAATTGGTTTGTTGGAATTGGAAATAACCTAATTAGAGAAAAAATAATATCAAAATTCGACCATCAAAATCTGCTTACTATAATACACAAAACCTCTATTGTTTCCGATAAAGCAATGATAGGAAAAGGCAGTTTTGTATCAGGTAATTCGACAATAAACGCTCTAGCAAATATAGGATTAGGCTGTATAATTAACACTGGAACAATTATAGAACACGAATGCCACATTGGTGATTTTGCTCATATTGCTCCTGGAGCTGTACTTGCTGGAAATGTTAGTATTGGCAAACGATCTTTTATCGGTGCAAATGCCACAGTTATCCAAGGTATCAATATTGGAAATGATGTGGTTGTTGGTGCTGGTGCTGTAATTATTAATGATATTCCCGACAAATGTACCGTTGTTGGCAATCCTGGAAAAATAATAAAACAAACAAAATGATTCCTCTCTCTATCCCACATCTTTCAGGTAATGAACTCAAGTATGTTACCGAATGTATTGAAACCGGTTGGGTTTCCTCAGCAGGTTCTTATGTTACCAAATTTGAAGAAATGGTCGCTAAATGGGCTGGCTGTAAGTACGGAATAGCAGCCAGTAGTGGTACCTCTGGTCTACATCTAGCGATGCACATGCTAGGAATAGAACATGGTGACATCGTTCTTGTTCCTAACATTACCTTCATTGCTTCTGCCAATGCCGTAGCTTATACAAATGCAACGCCTGTTTTCATTGATATCGATCCTGAAACTTGGCAGATGGACTTGGACTTACTAGAGGAATGGCTTGATGAAAATAATAGTCCTTCTGTAAAAGCAGTGATGCCCGTTCATGTACTTGGAAACATGTGTGATATGGAGAAGTTACTTGACATTGCTTACCGACATGGACTACGCGTGATAGAAGATAGTACCGAAGCTTTAGGATCCTACTATAAAGGCAAGTCTGCTGGTTCCTTTGGTGAAATGAATGTATTCTCCTTTAACGGAAATAAAATTATTACAACTGGTGGTGGAGGAGTGATTGTAACCAACGATGAAGCACATGCTAAAAGAGCGAAACATTTATCTACTCAAAGCAAGGTGGATCCTGAAACTTATTTCCATGACGAAATTGGCTTTAACTATAGATTGGTCAATGTTCTAGCAGCAATAGGAGTAGCGCAAATGGAACAACTTCCATCATTTATCCTGAAGAAAAAAGAGATAGATGCTTTCTATCGCACAAATCTCAAAGACGTAGGCGATATCCGATTTCAAAAAGTTGAAGACAATGTAGATCCTAATTGTTGGTTATTTACTTTTCAATCTTCTCAACAAGTTGAAATTCTAAAAGCATTAAAGGAAAATGAAATTATCGCAAGACCTTTCTGGTATCCGATGAATCAACTTCCTATGTTTAAAGAAAACATTTACCATCATCATTCAGACTACTCGAGAAGGATACATGCTAATTGCTTAAGTATTCCAAGTAGTGTGAACCTTGGAGAAAGTGAATTAACTAAGGTGGTTGAGGTTATTAAAAACTGTTTCTAAACTCATCATTGCACAACTCGTTCCTATCTTTTTGACAAGACTTACAAATTATTTAAAATGTTAAACATTGACATACCTTCATTTATAAAGGAAAGCATAACGAATAGGCCAACCTCTTTTTTTAGCTCAGACATTGAAGCCAATAAAGAAAAATTGTCCTCTGAAATTAAGGGTAAAAAAGTACTTGTACTTGGTGGAGCTGGAACAATTGGGTCTTCGTTCATCAAAGCTATTCTTCCTTTCGAGCCGGCTAGTCTCGTAGTCGTTGATTATAGTGAGAATGGCCTAACAGAACTGACCCGTGATCTTCGTTCTCAAAACATCTTTATTCCAAAAGAATACATAACCTATCCATTTGATTTTGGTAGTGCGGTATTCGAAAAAATGGTCTCCGCTAAAAAATTTGATATTATAGCCTGTTTTGCAGCGCATAAGCATGTAAGAAGTGAAAAAGATCATTTGGCTATCGAAGCGATGATTAACAACAATGTTTTTAATACTAAAAAATTAATAGACCTTGCGCTAAAATCTAAACCCAGCCATTTTTTCTCTGTATCCACCGACAAAGCTGCAAATCCTGTAAATGTAATGGGGGCAAGCAAAAAATTAATGGAAAATGTGCTGATGTCTTACACCGATGAATTGAAAATATCGACAGCTCGTTTTGCCAATGTTGCATTCAGTAATGGAAGTCTATTGGCAGGTTTCATAGATCGAATAATGAAGCGTCAACCGCTATCAGCTCCTAACGATGTGAAAAGGTACTTTGTAAGCCCAGAAGAAAGTGGTCAATTGTGTATGCTTGCTTGCCTATTAGGAGAAACGAGTGATATTTTCTTTCCAAAACTAGAAGAAGATCAAATGTTGACCTTTTCCACCATCGCTATCGATTTTCTAAAATCGATGAACTTAGAAGCAGATCAATGTTCTTCGGAAGAAGAGGCTAAGTTGAAAGCAGCAAATTGGAAAATAGGAGATACTACCTATCCTGTGTATTTCTTTTCAACGGACACCTCTGGAGAAAAATCATTCGAGGAATTTTATACGGAGAAGGATGATGTTGATATGACTACCTTTGAAGCCTTAGGAGTTATTAAAGGAAGTAACGTTCCTAATAAATCTGATATTGACCTGACATTAAAAGCTTTCCAAGAATTATTTAATAATGATGAAGTGAATAAGGCTAAGGTCGTAAATTTACTTTCAACTTATTTGCCTGATTTTAAACATATTGAAACAGGAAAATCTTTAGATCAAAAAATGTAATGTATTTATTTATAAAAAGATACTTCGATATATTCAGCTCATTGCTTGCACTAATTGTGTTGTCTCCACTTCTAATTCCGATCGTTATCGGGTTAAAGTTGACGGGAGAAGGCCATGTTTTTTACTTGCAAGAACGTGTCGGCTTTAAGAACCGAATCTTTAAGATTTTTAAATTTGCCACGATGTTAAAAGATAGTCCTAACATGAAGGGTGGCCTTATCACAACTAAGCGAGATCCTAGACTTACGCCGATGGGAGGCTTCTTAAGAACTACCAAGATTAACGAGCTGCCACAATTACTAAATATTCTCTTTGGGCATATGAGTGTTGTCGGACCGAGACCTGTCATGCAGAAGAGCTTCGATGCTTATCCTGATGATGTTCAGAAAGTTATTTATAATGTGAAGCCAGGCCTAACAGGAATAGGCTCGATAGTATTTCGAGATGAAGAAACCTTAATAACTGAAGTAAAAGAAAAAGGTGGAGATACATGGGATTTTTATAAAAACCAAATCTATCCACATAAAGGACAATTAGAGAAATGGTATCAAGATAATATCTCATTCTTTACTGATTTGAAGATTATCATTCTAACGGCTTGGGTCATACTGTTTCCTAAAAGTGACTTGGTATATAGATGGTTTCCTAAACTTCCTAAACGTAATTTTTAATATGAAAAAAGCATTAATCACAGGTATAACGGGGCAGGATGGAGCCTATCTTTCAGAACTCCTTTTAAAAAAAGGATATGAAGTTCATGGAATAAAAAGAAGAACATCTCTTTTTAACACTGCAAGAATAGATCACCTCTATCAAGATCCGCATGTAGACAATAGAAATTTTATTCTTCATTATGGTGATCTCAGTGATTCCACAAATATTATTAGGATTATTCAACAAGTTCAGCCAGATGAGATCTATAATTTAGGAGCTATGTCTCATGTAGCTGTTAGTTTCGAAGTGCCAGAATACTCTGCAGATGTAGATGGTGTAGGAACTTTAAGAATTTTGGAAGCAATAAGAATTTTAGGGTTAGAAAAGAAAACTAAAGTTTATCAAGCTTCCACTTCTGAACTTTATGGTAAAGTACAAGAGGTGCCACAGTCTGAAACCACTCCATTTTATCCTCGTTCTCCATATGCTGTCGCAAAGATGTATGCTTTTTGGATAACGGTTAATTATAGAGAAGCCTATGATATATTCGCATGCAACGGTATTTTATTTAACCATGAAAGTCCTCTAAGAGGGGAAACTTTTGTTACTAGAAAAATTACTAGAGCTACTGCTAAAATTGCATTAGGCTTACAAGATAAGTTATACCTCGGTAATCTTAATGCTAAGAGAGATTGGGGTCATGCTAAAGATTATGTCGAGCTCATGTGGAAAATCCTTCAATATGATAAAGCCGAAGACTGGGTCATCGCTACGGGTGTAACAACAAGCGTTAGAGATTTTGTTAGGCTCTCGTTCAAAGAGGTAGGCATTGAAATTATTTTCACTGGAGAAGGGGTAAATGAGAAGGGACATGTAGGTCAATGTACAAACCCTAAATATCAAATTGCAGAAGGAACAGAAATAGTTTCTGTAGATCCAAAATATTTCAGACCAACTGAAGTAGATCTTTTAATAGGAGATGCTTCAAAAGCTAGAAATCTGTTAGACTGGCAACCTGTCTATAATGTGGAATCGTTATGTGCAGAGATGGTCCAGGCAGATTTAGAACTTTTTGCTAAGGATCAGATTTTGAAGGATGCGGGGTTTGAGATAAAGAATGAGTTTGAGTAGGGAGGCCTATGGCCGCTTTCCGTGGGCCGTATTCCGTGAGCCGCGGGCAGCTGGCAGCTTTCCGTTTGCCGTTTTCCGCTTTAACAGAAAGTAACATTTTTAAAACTGAATGCGGATCGCTGAATACGGACAGCGGATAACGGATAACAAAATAATACATGCACTAAAAACGATTAGATGGAATCAAAAACAAGATCAGGAAAAACGATCATTGAACATCGGAAAACGGATAACGGTATGCGGAAGTCTGATAAAATATACATAGCTGGTCACCGTGGAATGGTAGGATCCGCAATCAAGCGAAACCTCGAAGCAAAAGGCTTTTCGAACTTCGTAGAAAGAACTTCTAACGAACTAGATCTCAGAAATCAAGCTAATGTTAAAGAATTTTTTGCTAATGAAAAACCCGATTTTGTGTTTTTGGCTGCTGCAAAAGTTGGAGGAATTCAAGCTAATAATACTTATAGAGCAGAATTTCTCTATGACAACCTCATGATTCAAAACAATGTGATTCACCAAAGTCATGTAACTGGGGTGAAAAAACTGATGTTCTTAGGTTCATCTTGCATCTATCCTAAGATGGCTCCTCAACCTATGAATGAGGATGCTCTTCTCACTGGAAAATTAGAGCCAACCAATGAACCATACGCGATTGCAAAAATAGCAGGAATCAAAATGTGTGATGCATATCGGTCTCAATATGGTAGCGACTTTATATCTGTTATGCCTACAAACCTCTATGGGCCCAACGACAATTATAATTTAAATAATTCACACGTTCTTCCAGCATTAATTCGAAAATTCCATACGGCTAAAAAACAAAATGATCCAGAAGTTATTATGTGGGGCACTGGTTCTCCGTTAAGAGAATTTATGCATGCTGATGATTTGGCTGATGCTTGTGTGTTTCTCATGGAAGAATATAGCGATTCCGGTTTTGTAAATATTGGAACAGGAGAAGAAGTTTCTATTTTTGATCTTGCTACCACAATTAAGCAAGTTGTTGGTTACCAAGGAAATATTACTAAAGATCTCACAAAACCTGATGGAACACCAAGGAAATTGATGGACGCTAGTAAACTTCATAATTTAGGTTGGAAGCATAAAATATCCTTAAAAGAAGGCATAGAAAGTGTTTATATAAATCTGGAGACAAAGGATTGGTTTTAAAAGATCTCTCGGTTATACTCTACGATCTCTGCGCCTTTACGAGAAAAAAATATCAATTGTTTCTTGATTTATTCTTTGCGATTCTGCGAGATAATAAAAAGTGGGTCGCAAGGAAAGAAAAACTGTCACGTATAGGCGCAAAGGACGCAGAGATTATATATTCCGAGAATCGCGGGATACCTCAACTAATACATCAACAATTTTAATATGAAAAAATTAGACATTATAGCTGGTGCAAGACCTAACTTTATGAAAATAGGCCCCATAACCCACGCCATCCATAAGCACAACGAAAGCGCCAACGAGAAAATAGAGTACCGTCTTATCCATACTGGCCAACACTACGATAAGAAAATGTCTGAAGACTTTTTCGATCAATTGAATATCCCAAAACCTAACCTAAACCTTGGTGTAGGTTCTGGAACCCAAGCGGAACAAACAGGAAAAATTATGCTTCGATATGAGGAAGCAATCAAAGCATGGAAGCCACAATTATGCATTGTGGTTGGTGATGTAACTTCTACAATGGCTTGCTCTATTACCGCCAAAAAAGAAGGTGTAAAAGTAGCACATGTAGAAGGAGGAATTCGTTCTGGGGACGAAAGTATGCCCGAAGAAATTAATAGGATGGTTACAGATAGCATCACTGATTACTTTTTTACTACTTCGTCAGTCGCTAATGAAAATTTAAAAAACCTTGGTCATCATAATGATAAAGTCTTCTTTGCTGGCAATACAATGATAGATTCTCTTTACGCCAATCTTGAAAGACTTATCAAACCATCTCTATTTGATGAAAATCAATTAAAAAATAAAGATTACCTAGTGATGACCTTGCATCGTCCTTCTAATGTAGATGCCATGCAAAGCCTTGAACATCTTTTATCACTGATCAATAATAACGTTGATGGTAAAAAGGTGGTTTTCCCAATGCACCCACGTACTAAGAAAATGTACGATCAATTGGGGATGAACTTTGAGAATTTGCTCATAACCGGACCTATGTCCTATCTTGAATTCATCTATATGATCAAAAATGCTTTGGGCGTCATTACAGACTCCGGAGGTATCACTGAAGAAACAACTGTTTTAGGGGTTCCATGTATGACATTGAGAAATAGTACAGAAAGACCAGAAACCGTAACTCAAGGCACCAATGAAATTGTAGGAACCAATCCAGATAATATTCTTCCTTTCCTAGAAAAGCTTCTTTTAGGTCAATGGAAAAAAGGTAGTATTCCCGAACTTTGGGATGGCAAAACAGCTGATCGTATTGTTAAAATTATTTCCGGATTAGATTAAATGTTACACCTAATTCACTCTTCGTGGGATGATTTCAAAGTTAAAATTACCAATCGGGTAGTGCAAAATGGGGTAGTGAAGGTTTTAGAAATAGGTGGTGGTGCTCAGCCTTTTTTTAACGACGAACTCATATCAAAACATAACATTGATTATACAATTATAGATATCAGTCAAAAAGAATTAGATAAAATTATCAGTCAGCAAGTAAAAAAAATTTGCTTGGACTTAACGTTTACAAAGTATCATGAAAAATATGATCTAATATTTTCGCAGATGGTTTTAGAACACTTGGAACATCCACTTGAATTTCATAAAAATGTATTAGAAATGGCAACTAATGAAGCAACAATTTGCCATTTTTTTGCTACAAAATATGGTCTTCCAAGTTTTCTTAATAGAATTCTACCTAGCAATCTAACCGATTACATTGTATATAATTTGCAAAAAAGAGATCCAGAATCTGCAGGCAAGTTTAAAGCATACTATATAAAATGTACTGGACCAATAAAAAAAACGAAAACTTGGTTTGAAAAGTTAGGATACGAGGTTCTAGATTATAATGGATATATAGGACACGGGTATCTGGGTAGAATCAAAGTTTTAGGAGCTTTAGAAAGAAGCTTTTCTAGGTTACTTCTTAAGCTAAATTCTCCATATCTTACTTCAAACGCAATTTTAGTTCTTAAAAAGAAACAATGATATCATTCGCAAAACACACCGCACACCTTATTTCTTGGATTCCTGAAGGACATGATGAGGTCATGTATCTTAGCACTCAAGCATTTATGGAAGCTGGAAAGCCTATTAGAGGCGGAGTTCCTATCTGTTGGCCTTGGTTTGGGTCTCTTGAGAATAAGCCTGCTCATGGATTTGCTAGAATTAATTCCTGGAACACGATTTCAGAAAATTCCTTTTCTCTTCCTGAACAACTTATTCAAGATGAATGGGGCAATAAGGCTTCACTAGTATTTACCGTAACTGAGGACGGAAACAAACTCAAAATGGAGCTTACTACCACCAATCTCGATTCTTCTGAATTTGAATTTACTCAAGCGCTACATACTTATTTTAAGGTAAGTGATATTAATAAAGTAAGCATTAAGGGTCATGATAAACAAGCTTACTATGATAAAGTCCTGGATGATAATGATATCCAAAAAGGGACATTAATCTTTAATGGTGAGACGGATCGAATATATACCACGACAGCATCTAGTCTACTTATAGATCCAGGTTTACAAAGAGAAATCCTCATCACCAAAAAAGGCTCTAACTCAACGGTTATATGGAATCCAGGACCTGAAAAATCTGTAGAAATGAAGGATATGCCAGATGATGGATATCTTACCATGTGTTGTGTTGAAGCAGCAAATACCCATCTTGACCCAGTCACATTACAGCCAGGAGCATCACACACCATTGTTCAAGAAATAACCGTAAGCAAATTTTGAAAAAATCTATTCAAGTCCGTCTATCCTTCATGATGTTTCTCGAATTTTTCATTTGGGGAGCATGGTTTGTTACTTTAGGGACATTTCTTGGTAACAATCTCAGTGCAAGTGGCGCAGAAACTGGGATGGCTTTTTCTACCCAATCGTGGGGTGCTATCATCGCACCTTTTATTATTGGACTAATTGCTGATCGATATATTAATGCTGAAAGGATACTTGGGATTTTGCACCTAATTGGAGCCGTTTTGATGTATCAGATGTATCAAAGTACTGACTTTCAAACATTCTACCCGCTTGTCCTAGGCTATATGATTGCCTACATGCCTACATTGGCATTGGTCAATTCTGTTTCCTTTAATCAGATGACTGATCCTGCTAAGGAATTTTCATTTATTCGAGTCTGGGGAACGATAGGTTGGATTCTCGCTGGTCTATCTATTAGTTTTGTTTTTAACTGGGACACTTCAGAAAATATCAATCAAGGTTTGCTAAGAAATACATTTTTGATGACTGCAATTGCCTCTGCTGTCCTCGGAATCTATAGTTTTACCTTACCGAAAACGCCTCCAAACATTGACAAAAAAGAGAAAGTAAGTGTTTCTACCTTACTAGGCCTCGATGCACTCAAACTATTAAAAGATAAGAACTTTCTGATTTTCTTTCTTTCTTCCATTTTGATCTGTATTCCATTGGCTTTTTACTATCAAAATACGAATCCATTTTTAGCTGAGATAGGCGTCGCTAATCCAACTGGAAAAATGGCCATCGGCCAAATATCCGAAGTAGCTTTTATGTTGCTATTGCCTCTATTCTTTAAGAAATTTGGATTCAAAGTGACCATTCTATTTGCGATGTTAGCATGGACGATAAGATATGCTTTATTTGCTTTTGGGGATGCAGGAGACCTTGCATTTATGCTCATCATCGGAATCGCTCTGCATGGAATATGCTACGATTTCTTCTTTGTTGCGGGTCAAATTTACACCGATTCTAAAGCAGGAAAAAAATATAAAAGTGCTGCACAAGTTTTGATAACGCTCGCAACCTATGGGATCGGAATGCTAATAGGATTTTGGGTGGCAGGGAAAATTTCAGATCACTACCTTACTGTAGATGGTACACACATTTGGCAGAGTATCTGGTTGTTTCCAGCGATGTTTGCAATAGTCGTTCTTATCATATTCGCTCTTTTGTTCAAAAATGAGAAGATCGAATATGTTGAATAGTGACATAACAGCTCGCCTTTATTATTGCAATAGATGATATTTATATTTTAAAATCTCCCTAAAAACAAAAAACTTAAGACTAAAAACTATCATATGAAAACAATTAAAGGACCAGCCATTTTTCTAGCCCAATTTATGGACGATGTTGCGCCATTTAATTCTTTAGATGGTTTATGTCAATGGGCAAGCGATCTAGGATATAAAGGTGTTCAGATTCCGACGGGCGAATCAAGGTTGATGAATCTTGACCTCGCTGCAGAAAGTCAGACCTATTGTGATGAATTAAAAGGTCGGATAAATAGCTATGGGCTTGAGATTACGGAGCTATCCACTCATCTTCAGGGCCAACTTGTTGCTGTTCATCCAGCATATGATTTAATGTTTGACAATTTTGCTCCTGATGATTGCAAGAAGAATCCGGCAAAAAGAACAGAATGGGCTATAGATCAAGTCAAAAAAGCTGCAATCGCTAGCCGACGACTTGGACTGAATGCACATGCTACCTTTTCTGGTGCGTTATTATGGCATGCCGCGCATCCTTGGCCACAAAGACCAAAAGGATTGGTAGAAATGGGCTTCAAGGAACTAGCTAAAAGATGGACACCTATTCTTGATGTGTATAAGGAAAATGGAGTCGCTTGTTGTTATGAAATTCATCCAGGTGAAGATCTTCATGATGGTGTAACTTTTGAACGTTTCCTAGAAGCTACCGGAAACCATTCTGCTGTTAATATATTATACGATCCCAGCCACTTTATTCTTCAACAATTGGATTACATAGAATACATTGACCATTATCATGAATTTATTAAAGCCTTTCATGTTAAAGATTCAGAATTCAATCCTACAGGTAAGAAAGGTGCATTTGGAGGATATTTAGATTGGGCAGATCGTGCTGGTCGATATCGTTCTCCTGGAGATGGGCAGATCGACTTTAAGACCATTTTTTCAAAGCTAACTCAATATGGTTGCGATGTGTGGGCAGTTATGGAATGGGAGTGCTGTATAAAGAGTCCAGAACAAGGTGCAAAAGAAGGAGCTCCGTTTATTCAGAGACATATTATTGAAGCTACGCAGAAGGTATTTGATGATTTTGCTGGTGGAGGATTTAGTGATGGGGAGATGAGGGAGATGTTGGGGATTTGAGACGTGGGTCGTGGATCGTGAGCTATGAGCTATGAGCTATGAGCTATGAGCTATGAGCTATGAGCTATGAGCTATGAGCTATGAGCTATGAGCTATGAGCTATGAGCAAAAAATAAATATAAAATGGGAAGAAGTTATAAAGATCTAATAGTTTGGCAAAAAGCACATATTTTTACGCTAGAGATCTATAAAATTTCGAGTACTTTTCCAGATAATGAAAAATATGGGATAACCTCACAAGTAAGAAGAGCTGTAGTCTCTATAGAACTAAACATTGTAGAAGGAAAATCAAGAATGTCAGATAAAGAATTTAGACATTTCCTTCATATTTCGAGAGGTTCTAATCAAGAAGTCCATTGCATTTTAGAAATATGCAAAGACTTAAATTATATCACAAATGATAAATACGAAGTGCTTATTAAATTGTGCGATGAAATAAATAAAATGTTAAATGGTTTTATTAAAAAAATATCTCAATAAATGAATGTAAATGCTAACCGCTCAAAGCTAGCAGCTTCCAGCTCAAACTACATAGCCATCATGGCTGGTGGAATCGGTTCTCGTTTCTGGCCTTCTAGTACTGCAGACCATCCGAAGCAATTCCTGGATATTCTAGGAGTAGGTAAATCACTGATAAGATTAACATTTGAAAGGTGCTTACACTTGGTTCCTGTGGAAAACATTTTAATTGTAACCAATATTCGGTACAAACAATTAGTTCAAAATCACTTGCCCGAGCTTCCAGAAAGAAATATACTTTGTGAACCATCGATGAATAATACTGCTCCGTGTGTGGCTTATACTGCTATGCATATCAAAGCACGTAACCCAGAAGCCGTCTTTGCGGTTCTCCCTTCAGATCATGTAATTTTAAAAGAGAAAGAGTATATAGATCGATTGTCTGAAGCATTTGACTTCGCTACGAATAATGAAGCTATTGTAACTTTAGGAATACAACCTACCCGTCCAGATACAGGATATGGCTATATAGAAACAGATAACAATGCTTCCCCTGATCAAGATGAATTAAAAGTAATCTCATTTAAGGAAAAACCTAATGTAGAAGTTGCTCAGCAATACCTAGACGCTGGGAATTACTACTGGAATGCCGGAATGTTTGTCTGGAGTGTGAAAACGATCATCTCCGCTTATGAAAAATACGCTGGAGGAATATTGGAAACACTTTGTATTGATGATTCTAAATTTGGTACAGATGAAGAACAAGCTTACATTAACGAAGTCTATCCCAAAACGGAAAGCATTTCAGTAGATTATGCAATTTTGGAAAAGGCAGATAACACCTATACTTTGCCCGCTGATATAGGCTGGAGTGACTTAGGAACATGGAATAGTCTTTATTCATACTTAGAAAAAGATCAAAACGAAAATATCGTTCAAGCGCATAAACATCATATTTCTGAAACTAAAAATACCTTGATACGTGCTCAAAATGAACGGACCATAGTCATAAAAGGCTTAGATAATTACATCGTTGTAGATGAGCCAGGAGCTTTGCTAATTTATCCTAAAGGTGACGAACAGGAAATTAAAGCGGTAGTGCAATCGCTTACAAAACCTAATTAACCATGCATTTTTCAATATGCACAATGAAAAATACATGGTAAATTGACAAAAACAATACTTAGAAGTATATATCCAAGATCAGAAATTAAGTTATGGAACAAAAATTGTACTTTTAACTTAGATGTCCAATAATAAGAAAATAGTTCTTGTCTCTAATACATCCTGGAGTCTATATAATTTCAGGCTTGGACTCATAAGAGCATTGAACAAAAAAGGCTACGAAGTAACAGTGGTTGCACCTCGAGATAGCTTCACTTCTAAGTTAATCGCAGAAGGTATTTTCTACAAGGAAATTTACATAAAAAACTATAGTATTAATCCATTTGATGACTTGAAGATTATTCTTCAGCTTTCCAAGATCTATAAATCTGTCAAGCCAGGATTGATCTTTCACTATACTATTAAACCTAACATTTACGGGAGCATCGCTGCGTTCACTCATAGAATTCCTTCTATTTCCGTAACAACTGGTCTCGGTCATCTATTTGAATTCAAGAATATTATTCTACGTTGGGTCACCCTTTTTCTATATCGAATTTCAGCATGGATGAGTAAGGAAATGTGGTTCCTTAATGAGAATGATCGTGATATTTTCGTTTACAAAAGAATTGTACGAGCTAAAAAGGCAAAGATCATTAAAGGCGAAGGAATTAATACGCTGTGGTTTTCACCAAGAAAGAATAAACATTTTACTGGTATAAGTAGGTTTATATTTGCAGGGAGGCTGATTTGGGATAAGGGTATCAATGAATATGTGGAAGCTGCTAAGATCGTTAAAGATAAATATCCGAATACGAGGTTTGAGATTATCGGGTTCATAGACCAATCCAACCCCAAAGCTGTTTCCTACCAACAACTTACAGATTGGCAAAAAGAAAAGAATATCAAATATCTAGGAGAAACGACTGATATCCGTCCTTACCTAAATAAGGCATCATGTCTAGTTTTTCCATCTTACTATCGGGAAGGTATATCCAGAATCTTAATGGAAGCAGCAAGCATGGAAACACCAATAATTACAACAGATAATGTTGGGTGCCGTGATCTTGTGGATGATGGTGTAAATGGATATTTAGTTCAACCAAAATCTGTAGAAGACCTCGTCGAAAAGATTGAGAAATTTATCCATTTAGATCCCGAAGATAAATTTGTAATGGGGAAATTAGGCAGGAAGAAAATGGTGAAAAGTTTCGAAGAGAGCCTAATTATTACCGAATACCTCAAGTCGATAGCTAAGTATCTCCCTATTGATATAAAAAACGTTTCTAAACACGTCCATACTTAAAATTCAATTTGCTGACTCCTAATGCTGCAATCATGCAAATCAGAGGAATCACAGGCATTAAAAACCTTCCATTTCCCGCTGGCCCTGGTATAATCATAAAATAAAAAATTATTAGAAGAATAATTGAACCACCACTCTGCCATTCTTTCTTCTTGAATTTTAAAATGCCCACTCCTGCCGCTAAAAGTGTAATCATCCAAATTAAAATAAAAGGTAACATTACTACGTAGCCTATTTTAGTGTGATTAGAATAATGTTTAAAACCTGCCCAAAATCCTTCCTTATTTATCACTCCTAAAGTTCCTTTGTCTCCGGAACTCAACCCCCACTTCTCAGATAATAATGTTACTTCGGGTAAAAACATGTTTGGAATGCTTTTAAAATGAAGCCACGCATATTGTAGCTTATTCGACCTTAGAATCTCTAACCCTTTTCTTCTACTTTCTTGTACATACGCATAATCGCCACCACATTCTGCTAACGGCTTGTGTTCCATTCCACTCATTAAGATCTCTCTTTGGTCATTTTCGTGCCTATTGTTGTTTCTAGATTCAATTGCATTGGCAAAAGTGAAATACAAGTTGTATTCTTGAATGGACGAAATGGAATATAATCCGGTTAATGAATGATTTCGACTCATCCAAGTAAAAACAATTAATCCCCCAATCATGACCGTTGCTACTCCCCTTAGAATCTGTTTCATTGTATTGTCCTTAATCGCCATAAAGCCAATTATTGGTAATAGGTAGAAAGCAATAGGTCGTATCGAAACTAACAATCCGTAGAGCACTGCCAATAACAAGAAATCATATTTCTTATGAGCATTTATTCCAACATATACGGTCAATAACAAAACTAGGCTAAATACAGACTCGGTAATTGCCAAACCGGAATACGTTATCGCATGAGAGGATACTGAATAGAATAAAACAGCCAACAACCCAACTTTTCGATTAAAAAGAGACTTGCTTAGTAGAAATAAGAGCCAACAAATTAGCAAATCTATCAATACCTGGATTCCAATTATTATTCTTAAATCCTTACCAAATAATGATTGTACACTTGCTAAAAAATAAGGATAGCCTGGGGTAATAATGGTATTTTTATAGAAAGGTTCTGTACTACAACTTGAGAATCCATTTCCTAGTGTAATATTCTCAGCTAACTTAAGATGGTAATAACTGTCATTGTGGATCGCTAAAGTATCATCCTGGAATACTGGAATATTCATTAGCACTCTAAGAATAAGAGCCAGAAGTATTATATGCCACAATTTAAAGCGCATCCACCACCTCTTTCATTTTCACAGCCCAGTCCAAGTGCCTTTCTGCATAAACCATCATTCGTTCTTCTACACCCTTTGTACTTTCATAAAATTGTAACACCTGTCCTATATCTATCGGGCCATCTCCAGGAAAATACTTCACAAAACCTAGCAGTTCCGGAAAGTCAATATCCTCACTACCAAGTATAAAAGGTAGTCCTCTGCTACAATAATCTCTATGCTTAAGCGAGGAATCCAGCATAACGCCCTTCCGTTGGATACCCAATGTTCCAATTCCTATATCCGCTTTGTCAAATGCACGATTAAGCGATTCACCAATCAAATTATCTTCAAAGCTTACCCTATTTTCTAGACTCAACTCTTTCACAAGTTTAGTGAGATGATCTGATTCTGGACCCACACCAACAATAGTCAAATGAAGATCTATTTCGCTTTCGGATACTCCATAAATGATCCGATCTAACCCATGCCAATACGCCCACTTTCCTACTGCTAGTAATTCTAATTTGTCGCTCCTCTCCTTTATTCTCAAAGGTGCTTTTGCCGTTATAATTCCGTTGGTACTATTAATGCATGGAATTCCCCATATTTCCTCTTCCTTTCCGTAATGAATCATTAAATCCACATACTTACTCAGCCGTTGCCTGTTTTTCTCATCTATCTTCAATAATAACTTCCCTCTAGCACCTTTCCATTCCTGTTCATACGGATAAGTAGGCATGTCAATAATAATCTTTATAGATGGACTGTGGCTCTTCAACATAGCAAACAATCGAATCATTCCTTCCATTACTAAATGAAATCGAAAAAGCACCAGGTCATACATCCCTGCATCAATTCTAGCTTTAATAACTTTGTAAAAAGTCCTTGCCTTAAATATGCCTCTCGAAACTGAATTCTTATTGAAAATACACAAGCAATTCTGATTCAAATACAATCCATTTTCACTGATGTAAATCACATCCACTTCATAACCGTTTTGTGTTAATCCATAAACATGTCCCTGCATTTTTTTGCTCACACCTTGGTTCGCCAGATTCGAAATATCCACTCTGTAAATCACTAATGCTCTCATCCAAATATTTTCATGTAATGTTCCTTCATATTAATCCCCCGAACCTCCATCTCATCAAAAGTAGAATTGTGAAAATTAAAGCTACCGTAATATTTAGACAAATCTGGAAGGGTAAAGTTATCTAACCTAATCGCCTCAAATAACCAAGCTACATCCATGAAGACTAGCGGTATTTCCACCACATCAAACGCTTTCTCATTCACAAAATCATACAACTTATACGGTAATCCCGTACCACATCTGTATCCTACATACCTCGTAAATCCAATACTAGAATCCTCCCGAATACCAAGGTTTTCCAGTAGTCTTGGCGTTATAGAAATATCGAAATTAAGGAAATGCTGCCTACTTATTGATATCTCAATTCCTACTTCATGCTCTAATTTCTCTTTTTCGGCCCGAATCAGGTCTATATCATTCCAACTTTCATAAGAAGGATGTATGCCAATGATATAATTTCTTTCTTTTGCTAATCTAAATGCCTTTTGAACAACCTTAGATTTTAATGAATATTCATTATCCTCTTTATGTTTTCCACCCACCAAAAAGTAGATTGATTTATCTATTTTCAGCTCACTTATCATCCAATCAAATGTATCAAACCCATCCCTGCCTCTTAACAGATAATCCATGTACGACTTCCATAATTTAGGAAATCCACTCATAGATTTTCGGTGCCTTATATGACCAGCTATTTTTCTAACAATAGAAAATGGCGATTTAAATTTCTGTATAAAATCTATGTCGTGACTTAGCACGGTTGGTTTCGAGTAATCTGCTTTTTCACCTGTTAAAACTTCCAGAAAAGCTGCAACCAATTCATCCACTAATGGCCGCTTTTCTAATCCTGCTTTTACCGTTAACAATGAACGCTCGAATGCAAGTTTGTTACTTAGGAAAGCTGAAAAGTCTAGTGACCTTTCCTCATATCTAGATAAATGAAAAAAGATCGCTTCGAATAGGTCAAACCCAAATTGACCATCATTATAAAACTCAGAGCTTTTCGATGATGATGCTAACTCTACACTATATATCTGCTCATCTCCATAGCTGTATTCATTCGCTACATATTCTCCTGAAACATCTTCTAAGATCAATTCTTGACGTGGAATATAGAAACTACCCTCGATTTCAGCCAGCCCATAACTAACATTAATCTCTCCTTGACCTTCTATGGTAAAGAAAAGTCTTCTCGCCTTGACAAATGGATGATCATTCAGAATATCGATAGTGTATGCTAATCTAGGATTAGGCCTCGGGTTTGTATGGATAGCAACAACATTCATTATGGTTTAATATATTTATACCATCTCATAATTGGATTGCTGATTTTACTAATTTGGTGATAAGCGACCTGCTCCCCTCCAAAAGTTCTAAAAAATTTCTCTACACCCGGAAGCATACTTCCTTCGAAATCAAAGTCCTTACCTTTCTCAACACTTTCTTTTATTCCTTCCCATATCAACTTAGATACCGCTTCCTCCTTCTTTCCTTCCTCATTTTTTGCCGTAAATAAACAATAGGTTTTCTTAACATCTTCTATGATAAAGATACCAGCAATCATTTCACCTTGCTGATTGTAATAACCCAGCACTTTACCAACTCCTTTATTTATTGCAACCGTGATTAGCTCATTGATGTTCGTCGGATAAAAAAATTGACCTGCATTATTACCTGCTAAGGTATCTCCTAACATCCGCACGAATTCTTCTAACTTTTCATTCGTTCTAATCTCAAATTCACCGACTTCTTTCAGTACTACATTCCGTAGTTTAGGTTTTAGATTCGATGTGATCTTATCCAGCCCTAATTTGTGGTCAATAATGTATGAATACCTTGTTGTTTGTTTGTAACCTAACTCATAAAGTGGATACCAAGATTGGCCATCGATCGGGAAATTGATATTGATATATCCAGCATTTGGTAGCTGAGCGGCTAATTCACGCAACTGACTAAAGTAAAAGCTATTGGTTTTATATGGAGAATTAAGGTGGTCTGGGAAATTAATGATGGGTCCTAAAGATGGCGTATAAGGTGGCATCTGAATAAAAGAAAACCCTTTGCGCTTACTAAAATGGTAAGGCCACGCACCTACAATCTTCTCTTCCTTATCGTACGAAAGTACAACATCCCAGTTGGCCCCAGTCACAATATCTAAATACCAAGGCTGTGCAAAAACAGAAACTTCAGCATTATCCTCACAAAACTTTAGATATTTACTTTTCATAGGTTATCCTCGCAAAATAGTGATTTTATTACAGCCATTTTGAAAAGCAAATTTAATAAGAATAGTTTATTCTTATTTCGAATCCTAATGGTATTAGAAATTAGTGGAAGAATAATTAGAAGTGAGAAGCAAAAGAAATTTTATAATATCTAGACTCTACTTTTAATTTTGAGCAGTCAAGCCTGATATCTATCTACTGCTTTATGATTTTCTTGCAACTTTTTGAAGTTGCCGTGTTTACCTGAACAAAGTATATTCCAGGAGTAATTTTACTTAGATTAAGAATGGAAGAACGACCATTAAACTTTTGATCTTTAACCATCACACCTGACTGGCTGAATACTTTTACCGTAAATTCTTCGTCTATGTCTGTTTTGATAATGACTTGGTCTTGTACTGGATTAGGGGAAATCGAAATGGACCTCGAAAAAGCATAATCTTTTGTATGAACTAAAATATCGTTCATAATTTCTTCGATCTGTACTTGATCTAGAGCAATATCATATACTCTAATATCATCCAGCTCTCCTATCCAAAAATAGCTACCATTGTAACTCGCGTTGCCTATTTGGATGTTATTGACTTTCGCATCTGTGTTAATGGAAATGCTTTCAGAATTATACGACTCTCCAGAATCCGGCTGATTCTCGTAATGCTTGCCATCGATGTAGAGTTTTATATCCTTAAGTAAAGCTCCATTATCCGGATCATAGGTGACCGCAATATGCCTCCATTCATTATTATCTAACCTAGTGACTTCACTATTTGCATTCTGCACATTGCAAGAACCCGCTTCTACCCGAATATTACCATTATGAACCATGACATTAAACATCTCACCACTTAGGTTTTCTCCCCATGATACAATGGTCTTACGACTTCCCACTGTGCTCGTTTTAATCCACGCCGTAACCGTTCTAGGACCATTTCCTCCTATTCCTTTATAGCTGTTAGTAAGATAATTTCCAGTCTTTCCAGGCAATTCAAGTGCACTTAAGTAGTTGTTATTCTTATCCCTTACATACATGGGTGTGAAATTCCCAACTTCCGCCAGGTTTCTCTGGTAAGATGATGAATCCGCCGTCGTTGCATCAAACGTATAATGTGCTTGCAAATTTCCCATGCCCATGTGCTCGGTTACTTCTATAAAATCTGTTTTCTCAATAGAACTTGTATCAGAAGTGGTGAACACTTTAAGCTTGACCTTATACTTGCCTATTTCATCATAAAAGATAACAGGGCTTTCATCATTACTCTTTGAGGGATTTCCACCTTCAAATTCCCACTCCCACCTTATTGGATTTCCGCTTGACTCATCCTTGAATTTCATAGAATTACCCTTAATGATCACTTCCTGCTCAGATGAAAAATCAGCGTTGGGTTTAACTGCCTCTTCACCGTACAACATTGACCTCCAAAAACCTCTTCCATCTGTTGCTATCGTTAATAGGCTTTCCGTTCTGCTTTCTCCATAATAAATATCCATTCCAGCCACTCTAATTACGGGCAATCCTTTCGAGTAATCTATCCATTCGCTCATGGAATTATCTTTGTAATAAACACCTATATCTGTCCCGACGTAGATGCCTTCGTCACTGGATTTATCCAATATCATTTCTAGCAATGCAACTCCAGGAAGTCCGTCCGATATATTTTTCCATGTTTCTCCTTTGTCCTCGGATTTGTAAATTTTAGAGCCTAGTAAAATATAGACTATCCCATCATTTGTAGGATGAGTGGCGATATCCGTTACTTTACCACTCGCAGGCAACTTGCTAGTAATATCCGTAAATGTAGGTTGCGCTGATCTTACATTTTCCGACCTGAAAAACCTGTTTCCTTCTCTCGATACATACATGATTTCATGATTTGCATCCGCTTGCTCGATTTTTTCTATTCGCTGGTTACCACCAAATGTGGAGATTTTAGTCCAAGAAACATCTTGTGTGTTTTCAGCTCTCGCATTCTGTGTTCGCTCTACTTCGAAAAGGCCCACGTATAAAACATTGACATCACTCTTATCTAACACGCCCGTACCTGTGTAATAACCTCTGTTCGCTGTAGTCGAGTTAATTCTCTGGAATGAAAAGCCTCCATCCGTGGAACGGTGTATTTTGTCATACTTAAAATGGTAAGCATAGTTATCATCAGAATAATCAAATAAAACAGTGGCTTCATCGCCTCCCCAAGGTGAATACCATGATCCTCCTCTATTCAATTTAATGCCACAATGGAAGGTTCCACCCGCTACATTCGATCTATTCGTTTGGCTTTGGGTGCATTCCCATACTTCTGCGATCGGTAATCCATCAGTTATCGGTTCGAACAAGTTGTCTTCATTCAGAAAATAGATTCCACCATCATTAACAGCAAATAGTTTATTAGTCCCTGGCTGGTATGCCCAAGATAACTGGTCTAAATGTAGACCGAAACCCAGTGTGGTAACTTGGTCAAATGACTGTGTCCAAGAAACGCCTCCATCCGTGGATTTCCAAGCTTTCACGCCTCCAGCATAGATCAGGTTTTCATCTTCTTGATCCGCAACTATAAAAAGATTATAATTGGGCTGGCCTCTTGAAATTTCACCTGCGCTGCTGTAACCTGTAATGCACGGAGATTGTCCTGATTGCTTGGTAAATGTTTGACCTGAGTCTTTAGAAAGATACACTCCTTCGAAAGAATCATCTCCTAAGTGATCTCTTGAATTGATGACATAAACATAATTCGGTTTTGCCTTAGTGGTTGCGATTTTCATAAACGCACCCTTTTCGAATTCAATTTCTGTCCATGTATCTCCACCATCTTCTGATCTGAAAAATTGCGAAGGATTTCCATTCGTTCCAGCATATAGAATTTCTGGATGCTCTGGGTGTGATTTAATTTCTTCTACAAACGGAGCCGTTAAGACATTCATAAAATGAACACCTCCATCTTCAGACTTAAAGATTCCACTATCATTTCCTGCTAAGATCACATCTGGTTCATCACTTTTAATCAGTAAACCCTTCGTTTTTTCAGTGGTTAACCCCGTTTCATCCCAAGTGTTTCCTCCATCTGTGGATTTCAGCACACCCAGATTACTACCTAAATAAATGGTTTCTGGATCAGACGGATCAACGGCCGAAATATAGGTTTCCTCGATTAAGTGATCTGTTAATGGCGTCCAAGTCTTTCCGCCATTTTCAGTCTTAAATGAACCACTTTTAAAACAAGAAATATAATACGTATCAAGATCCTCTGGATGAAAGGAAATGTGTTTCACTCTTCCTCCATCTCTCTGATCTCCGTTGGGTCTAGGACCTACCCGAAGTGGACCATAATTAAACCATTGACCTTCCTGATTGCCTCCTACATATGAACGCATTCTTTGGAACTCTTTTTTCACAACTGTAGGTGAAATAACATGGCCTGATTCATCTAACCGCTTCGACTGGATGGCGTACCATCTCTCGAATTGCTTAGATCGGTCTCCTTTATGATGTGTGTGATTTGCCCAGTACGCATCAAAAGCGAGCCTAGCATCATTCATATTTACATCAGGTTCTTCCATCATTTCTATCCAGATAGGATAATCTGAGTCTGAAACTGATTCCGATACTTTGTTATTACAACTGACAAAGCATAGCAATGCCATTAGAAACATGAACATGTTTCTTTTATAAAGTCCTTTTATCATTCTATTTATTTATAAGACCGATTATTCAGAGGCATAAACTTCCTCTAAGGCCTCAATTCGAAATCTCTCTATTTCTGGAGTCTTGTGTTCTTTCTTAATGATTTCATATAATTTTGTGATGAATTCTGGATGTTCATCAACCAAATTATTTAGTTCTTCGATATCCTCTTCAAGGTTATATACTTCTATGTTTTTATTCCCTTTGTTCATATCCTTCCAGAGAATTTTCCATTTTCCCATTCTAACAGCAACTTGGCCACCATATTCTGGATATTCCCAGTACATATATTCATGGTCCTTCTGCTCTTTTTCTTGGGTCAATGTATTCAAGAAACTTATTCCATCTGCATTTTCTGGTGTTTCAGCTCCAGCGATCTCACTTAGAGTAGGCATTACATCCCAAAACGCTGAGATGTGGTCTGTTTTAGAACCTGATTTGATTTTATCTGCCCAAGTAGCAATCATAGGAATTCTAATTCCTCCTTCATATAAAAACCCTTTTCCTCTTCCGCGCTCACTTGCAAACGGTCCTCCACTATCGAACCAAGGAGAATCTGATCCTCCATTAAAGGTCGGTCCATTATCCGATGTGAAAACGATTAAGGTATTATCGTAAAGGTCTTTTTCTTTAAGATAGTCCACTAATTTTCCAATATTCTCATCTAAGTAAGAAATCATTGCAGCATAAGTTGCATGCGGATATCTTACTGGAAAGTAACTTTTCTTCTTACCTCCTTCGAAGAAATAATACGGTTCTTCATCTCCGAATTTCTCTACATAATGATCTACCCAGTTCTTAGGCGCCTGAAGTGGCACATGCGGAATCGATGATGCCCAATAAATAAAAAAAGGATCTTCCTCGTTTTCTTTAACAAATCCCATTAGTTTCTCGAAAGAGATTTCCGGAGAATATCCTGGTTGTTGATACTTTGCATAAGATTCAGGATCATATGGATCTGCGCCTGGATCTAGACCAGTAGTCGGTGCAATAGTATCTTTATTAATGATGTATCTCTTTTCATTCTCATACATGTGAATCGGGTTAAATGTATGAGCTATTCGCTGACAATTGTATCCGAAGAAATAATCGAAACCCATTTTCGTAGGAATAGACTCTGTATGCGGAGCTCCAAGTCCCCACTTCCCAAACATTCCTGTACGATATCCAGCATCTTTTAATAAGTTGGCAATGGTAACCGTTCCTGTAGGTAATGGTCGCTGACCTTCGAGAGTAGAATCTTTAACCATCGCTTCGTAAGACCATACATTTCCTCTTTCTCTCCATTCATCATTTCCTCTCACATAAGAATGTCCCATGTGCTGTCCAGTCAATAAAACAGATCTTGCTGGAGCACATACAGGAGCGCCAGTATAATGCTGAGAGAAAATCATTCCTTTGCTAGCGAGTGCATCAATGTTAGGTGTCTCTATTTTAGTCTGACCATAAGCACCGACTTCTCCGTAACCTAGATCATCTGCAAGGATGTAGATAATATTTGGTTTGGCATTCTGAGTTTTCTTCGAAGAAGAAGACGAGCAACTGTATAATGTGGTTAAACCAAAGAATAGGAATAACATTGAAAATCTACCTGCTTTACGTACTAATACTTGCATTCTATTTATTTTATTTCACTTAGAATCTTAACTTCTTCTTGAGTTAAAACTACATCAAAAATTCTAACATCATCCATCATCCCTTGAAAAATTGACCCACCTAATTGCGAACCGATATTAACATCCGTTTCTCCAGCAGATCCTGTATCTAATGTTTTTCCAGCGATGCTAAAAACTTCAACTGCATCGATATATATGATAATTTTATCTCCATCATAAGTATAAGCAATGTGATGCCATTCATCATCATTTACCGCAGGACCTATGGTGTGACCTCCTCCTTGATACTCATATCTAATTTCACCAGTGTTTTGCATTTTGAATGAAGATCTACTAAACGATCCTGTCTGACCCCAATGAACCAAACCAGAGGTAGCAGCATGGTTGGTTTTAATCCACAAAGCAACGGATCTCGCTCCTGCACCATTAATTCCTGTATAACCTGTTAGGTCTATTTGGTTATTACCATTGAATACATAGGCGCCTCCACCTCCTGGACGAATTCCGTAAGAAGCTGGAGCTGCTGGAGTTGCTGTAAACGAAGTCAACCCTGCGTTATCCAAGTTGTCCTCAAAATCCAACCTAACTTGTGGTTGTGTTTCAATATCAATAACAGGAGGAGCAGTGATCACGATATGGTCTTCCATCAAAATCTCCCCAGCACCTTCATCATTTCTAACGGTTAACATTACATCATAAGTCCCTGCTCCTTCATAAGTGACAGTAGGATTCGCTTGGTTACTATACGTAGGATTTCCACCCTCAAAATTCCAAGTATACAGCGATGGTGCATTAGTAGATGCGTCCGAAAAAGTTATAGAATCTCCAGCCTCTACTGTTGTAGCGCTTGCATTAAAAGCAGCCATTGGTAACAAGGCTGGATCTGGACCATCATCTATTGATTTCTCACATGAAACAATGATTGCTAAGGTTAACACGAAGAGATATATCTTATTATATTTTAAATATTTCATTTGTTTGCTTTTAAAAAGGTGATCCGCACTCTCACATAACGGATCACATTATTTATGAAAAGATTTCTACCAACCTGTATTTTGAGTCAATTGTGGATTAAGTACGATTTCATCCGATGGTAAAGGGAATAAATAAGAGTGTTCTGGAAATGGTGGTGCTTGTCCTGGAATTAACTGCACATATCCTTCGGCTGCATCATTCTGAATCGGTATGGTTTTCGTATAATCCGCTTGTTTAATCCATCTTCCCAGTTGAACTTCTGTTGCATAATCCATTTTTTTCCATCTTCTTAGGTCTTCTCTTCTAAATCCATCAGCCATTAATTCTATGGCTCTTTCTCTTCTGATTTCGAATAACACTGGATCTACAGATGGATCTCTAGTCGGATCGAAAGCTGCGTCTATACTATTTACATCCATGGGTGCAACTTCTCCACGCGCTCTTAACTTGTTAATGGTTTCATCCGCAATAGCTTGATTAAACGTGCCCATTTCCCATGTTGCTTCTGCATAATTAAGCATCACTTCACCTATTCTGAAAATTGGAAAGTCATTGATATCTGCAGAAGAAACTCTTGGATTAAGATCATTATATATCTTCCATAATCGGTATCCATTTCCAGTCTGTGTAGGTGCTAGAAGGTCAAAATTAGGCACTTCTCCTGTTGCTCTTCCTGACCAGTTAGCGTCCGGTAATTCTTTATATGGAAATCCACCTGTTATTGATTTCAAAACTGGAAAGTATTCTTGATCAGCTGGATCTTCTGTAAATGTCCATGTGTCTACAGAACCATTCCCGATAATCTTGTAAGGTGGTGGTGTCATAACCAAAAGCCTTGTATCTCTATTTCTAAATTCAGCATATGGATCTTTATCGCCTTCGAAAAGCGGGCTATTGTGAACCGTCAATCCATCTTTACATAAAAATTTGTCAATTCCTTTTCTCGTGATGTCATACTTATTATTCGTAGATCTTGTATTCGTAGAATTCCAATGTGTCAAAATATCTACAACAAAATGCTTGTACAGAATGATTCCGTCTTTATTTCCTAGATCTTCACTGTTGTATACCTGGTCATAATTTGGATGAATCGTTGGATACTTATCCATTAATTCTCTAGATGCTTTAATAGAAGCATCTAAGTATTTTTCCTGATCTCCTAGGTTATGATACTTTCTCCATGTTCCTTCGAACAGACCGAATCGAGAAATAAAGGCTTTCACAACGTTTTTATTAATGGTATTCGGACCGTCACCTTCTTCCTTAACGGTTTCTGTTGCTTCTAGTAAATCTCTTAACATGTTTCCTGCTACAACATCTCTGCTATCTCTAGGACCATATAATTTCTCTAAGTCCGTATCCTTCAGTGTTGTTTCTAGCCAAGGAACTCCTCCATATAACTTTAGCAGTTTAAAATATTCATGTGCTCTGAAAAACAAACCCACACCTCTCCAGTGTGCAATTTCTTCTTCCGTCATATCGCTATTCACAATGTTATCAAGCATGATATTAACCACTCTAATATTAGCATAGGTATTATTCCATGTAGCTGAAGTTGCAGGCACATTAAGATTACTCCATGAGTATGCTGGACCTACGGTACTGCCTCCATTCTGAATTAAATCAGCTTGTGGCTCCGTTGCATGTATTCCTCCTGTAGATCTCGCGTAGGTTTCAAAAAAATCGTAGAAACTCCAAGCGTAAAGTTTAACATTATTGTAAGTTGAAAACGTAGTTGCTTCCGACAGCTCGTCTTGGGGCACTAGGTTTAGAAAATCATCACTACAACTTGTAAAACTTATGAGCGTGACGATGAATAAAATTTTATATATCTGTTTCATTTTTGTCTCTTTTTTAGAATGTTGTATTAAGTCCAATAGAATAGTTGCTCATCAATGGGTAAACTCCATTCGAGCCATAATCCGGATCTAGCCCTTTAGGCAGATGATCAAATGTGTGAATATTGTTACCTGCAACAAATACTCGCAATTGCTGTAATTTCACTCTTGAAAGGATTTTCTTAGGAATAGCATAACCTATCGTAATATTTTGGATTCTCATATAGCTCTCGTTGCTTAAGTACTTGGTTTGTACTCTTCTGCTTCTGCCATAATTGCTTCCTGTATTACCATTCGGCTCTCCATAAACTCTTGGGTAGAATGCATCCTGATTATCTGGTGTCCAGTAGTCTAATTGGTGTTTGTAGATGTTATCAAATACCGATGGATAAGGCCATATTACATCTGAATCTCTCCATAAGTCTCTTTTACCCACTCCACTAAGTACAAAGGAAAGATCTAAGCCTTTATAACCTACATTTCCATTGATACCAAATAAATATCTTCTATTAGAATTACCGATGATCTCTACATCTCCAGGTCCTGTATTAGGTACCAAGTTTCCTGACTCATCATACATACCCTCTAAGGTTCCATTTCCAGCATTGATGACGCCATCTCCATTAAGATCCTTATATTTTATATCTCCAGGATAAGGTGTCGGTGCATTTTCAATCTGAACTACGCCTTCTTTAAGTTGACGATTCGGACCTGATAAATGCGCATCTAGTGTTCCACCTACAAAATCATCTACTGTATAATATCCATCCGTTACATATCCCCAGATCTCTCTTGGATCTTTTCCGACATAGAAATTGCTGATGATTCCACTTTCGTTAAAGAACTTAGTGATTTTACTTTGATTGTCAGAAAGATTGAAATTTATTCCATATCTGAAATCATTTCCACCATCTCTCCATCCCAGTTCAACTTCCCATCCTCTTGTTTCAAGGTCTGCAATATTTTGATCTGGAGCTTCTGTTCCAAGTGTTGCCGGTAAGTCGGCGCCAGCTGAAAGCATCCCGATGGTTTCTCTTTTGTATATATCTCCTGAAAAATTTAATTTGTCTTGGAAAAAGGCGATATCTACACCGATATTACTTGTTCGTACTTTTTCCCAAGTAAAGCTGTTACTCACCAACTGCCCTGGGCGTAAAGTCAAGTATTGTTGGTCATTATCTAGGTTAACCCAAGAAGCTTGAAAGTCTTCGTATCCCGAAATAGATGGGTAAAAATCTGCAGTTTGTTGATTTCCGATCTCTCCCCATGACGCTCTTAATTTAAGCATTGATAATTGCTCCACTGGAGCTAAAAATGCTTCTTTAGCTAAATTCCATCCTACAGAGAATGAAGGCAATAGTACGAATTGGCTTCCATTCGGGAATCTAGATGATCCATCATATCGTCCATTCGCTTCTAAGAAATACTTATTATCGTAATTATAGTTTACTCTTCCGAAATATCCCATAACCGCCCAGTCTCCATAGGAATCAGAAATATCATAAACATCTCCGATCGCAAGATTGAATGTAGGTAGCGTCGGATCTATCAGACCTGTTCTTGTACTTGCAAACCCTTTATTAACAGAGTTCTCTCTATTAAATCCAGCCAGCAAGTTGATGTTATGTTTACCGAAACCCATATCGTATTTTCCATAAAGGTTTAGAGAGTTATACGAGGTATTGAACTCACTTCTGGAAATTCTTGAGTTTTGAAATGCATTTTCTGCACTTGTATTTGGAATAAATTTGAAACTACTTGCGAAAATCGTCCCGTTATTAGCAGAAAAATTATTAGCTATTCGCTTTTCATAGGTATACTCCCCAGTAAGCGTAAAATTTTTCACTGGTGTAAATTCTAACTTTTGAAAGAAACGCTGATTGTTATTATCTGTCGTACTAGGCGTTCTATATCTTACAAAGTTTCCTGGTGAGTCAAAAGGTATAATATCTCCTGCACTCGTTTCGAAAAATCCTGTAGGATCGTACATTCTGCCTTGAATAGCACTTGCATACTGAGCAATTGGTCTGATTTGATTGCTGTTTTTGTAGAATATATTCGTTGTAGATTTTAGGTTTTTGGTCAGGTCAGCACCTAAGAAAGCATTGATATTGTAATTAGTAAACTGATCTTTATCTGTTACCATAATCCCATCTTCGAAACTAAAACCACCATTGACCCTATAAGAAATCCGATCACTTCCCCCACTAAAAGTAAGGTTGTGTAGTGTATTGTAACCTTGATCATTCAAGAAGTCACCTATAAAATCTGAATCCGCTAATGCGTAGTAATTATTATTTGCCTCATCAAAGGCGATCGGATAATTCTCTCCTGAAACTGGATCTTTTAGGTAAGTTAAGGAGCTTGGGTCGCTATCATATGTGTCTAAGTAGTTTAACCATTTATCCACATTCTGGCCAGCAAAATAATCATCTACCCCAAAGTCGCTTAACGCTTGAACAAACTCTCTCGTTGTTGCCTTTTCAGGTAGTTCCGAAGCTCTAGAAATACTATTCGTTGTTGAATAACTAAACTGAGTAGGTTGATTTCTAGAAGCTTGTTTGGTCGTAATTAATATAACTCCAAAAGCCGCTCTTGCTCCATAAATAGAAGTTGCTGATGCATCTTTAAGAACCGAAACAGATTCTATGTCTCTTGGATTTACATCATTTAACGACATGGGAACATTATTCACCAGAACCAATGGAGATCCGCCATTGATAGACATATATCCTCTAATTCTAAGTGCTGTATTATTTGCGCCTGGTTGGCCAGAAGTATTAACCACTTGCAGTCCAGCTGCAACACCTTCTAAAGCTTGTGCTGAATTTGTCAACGGTCGATCGCCTATTATATCATCTAATTGGACAAATGATGCTGCACCTGTCACGTTTTCCCTCTTCTGAGTTCCGAAACCCATTACCACTACTTCATCTAAAACTTGTGCATCTACATTAAGCGAAATACTGAATATTTCCTGTCCATTCACTGGTATTTCCTGAGAGATATAGCCAGTATAAGTAATGACTAAAGTATCACTCGTCTTCGCTTCTAGTTCGAAGTTCCCTTCTACATCCGTAATGGTTCCTCCTAATGTTCCTTTCACAAGAACATTTGCTCCAATAAGCGGAATTCCATCTGATTGATCAGAAACGGTTCCAGTTATACTAACTTGTTGAGCCTGCACCAGCACTGCACTAAATAACAGCAGCAAAGCATAAACTCCTTTTTGTAAATTAATTTTCATTTCAAGTAGTTTTTAAAAATTTTCTAATAAGTATCTTTTATCCAGTTGTATGGCTTTCTCTTAATCCAAGTTCCTCTAGTGAAATCAGGGAAGTCTTGAGGTTCTCCGTTGTTTTCGATAGATAATTCAGAAAGTGGTGTTACTGCACTCCAGGCAGCTGCGTCATATGCGTCCATCGGAGGTGCAACATTCGCTTTCACAGATTCTATAAAAGCGTTCATCACAAAAAAATCGATTCCTCCATGTCCAGCTTCTTTTGCGCCAGAACCATATTTTTTCCATAATGGGTGGTCATATTTCTCAAACCATTCGTCCATTTCTTCCCAGCCATGTCCCTTTGTTGTGCCTTCTACGTGAATTCGTTGGGTGTGATAGTCAAAGTCTGTTAGGCCTTGTACCCCTTGAACTTTGAAACCGAGTGAATATGGGTGTGGTGTATTAACATTATGCGTGACAATGATCGTTTCTCCATTCGAAGTCTCGATGGTCGAAGTGATAATATCTCCTTGCTTCCATTTTAGTTTAGCATTAGGATGAGATACTCCTGCATTGTCTACGATGTATTTATTTAATCCGATGGCCTTAGTGGCGTGAGAAGTCAACGAAACAAAACGATTTCCTCTATTGATATCTGCCATTACCGCAATCGGTCCTAATCCATGAGTAGGATAGACATCGGCATTTCTTAGTAGAGAGTGTTGCGTTCTCCATGCTGATTCTGAAATTCCCTTTTCACCGAATTCTACTCCCTTTCCGTATGCTGTCTTGCCATCATTCAGTTTTACGCCTCTTAGGTCATGCTGGTAACCACAAGTAAAGTGGAGTAACTCACCAAAAACATTTTGCTTAACCATGTTCAAAACAGCAAGCACATCTCTTCTGTAATTCACATTCTCTAGAATCATTAAGTGTGATCCTGTTTCTTCATGAACATTGACCAAGTCCCAACATTCTTCTAAAGTATTCGCAGCAGAAACTTCTAATCCAGTGTACTTCCCAGCTTTCATGGCATCCACCGCCATTTTGGTGTGCCACAACCATGGTGTAGATATCACCACTGCATCTAGATCTTCTTCTAAAAGGTTTCTGTAATCATAGTCGTCCTTTCCGAAAACCTTGGCAGGATTCTGATTGGCTTTTTTAATTTTGTCTTGAGCGATATTAATCCTTCTTTCATCTATATCACATATACAAGTAACGTTAACATCATCTCTTTTTAGGAGATTATTCAAGTGATTCGTTCCTCGTAGACCCACTCCTATTAATCCAATGTTTAGCTTTTCTACATTGTTGCTATACAATAGACTATTAAAGTTAGGTAGGACAGAAATTGCCGTCCCCGCTATTGCCGATTTTTTAATAAAACTTCTTCTCGAATTCATATTCTGACCAATTACAGTTTTAGATAATTTAATTTCTGTTAATTCAGTTTTGTCAAAATTATGCGGAAAGGCTCTCGAAGAGGGGATAAAAATTCGGCTAAAACACCCTAAAATTTAGTCATCTTGTATATTGAATTTATACGTTTAGTATAGGAATTAAAATATAAATTATTGATTATTAAAGATTTAATAAGATAAGCCAATATAAAACTGGAAAGTACTAACTTAATGGCCTTAAAGTTCGTTTCTTTTATAAATTTGCGAGACTGCTGCGTTAAGATTTACTCAAAAGCAGATAATTACCATGTTAACAAAGGTCAATAATTCTATATTACTCAATTTCCACCAATACTTGATTCAGGTATTAGTTGCGATAATATTGATCTTATTTCCACCTATAATTAGCGCTCAACAATCTAATAACTTTATACATTTAGATCCCAAGTTGTACAATGAGTCACTATTCATAAAATCCACCGTAGAAGATAATAATGGTTATATCTGGTTTTTTCACGATAAAGGAATTTCAAAGTTTGATGGGTATAATTATTTCTTCCATCCTTATGATGAGTTATTTGATAATGAAAGAACTCAATATAGAATTCACTCAAGTGAAAAAGATGGAAAAGGTAATATCTGGATTTCATCTTTCTTAGGGGAAATATTAAAAATAGAACCTTCTGGAGAGATCCTTAATTTGACAAAAGAACTTCAAGATCTATCTGGTGACGTTGTTATTCAAGATATTACCTCACAAGATAATAGTGTCTTGTTTTTATCCACAAATGGGATTATAATTCAATATGACCTTATAACTAATCAATTAAAAAAATTAGAAGAGATCCCCATGGCGATCGAATCAGGAGAATTGTTTACTGATGTTGAATCCGATTCTAACTATATCTATGTCTCTTCCAATCAGGGAAGCTTATTTCAAATTGATAGAAAGCATCACGAAACAACAGAGATCACTGGGACATTCAATCAATCTTATAATAGGATAAAAATCTCCGTTGACCCTAAGGGAAAGGTTTGGATAGGAACTGAAGGAATAGGAGTTTATGTATTCGACCCACAACAAGAGATGATTACTTCGTTTACTCCCTCTAATTATCCGGAATTTAATAAACGAAACAACTTAATCTATTCGCAATATATCGATCGTTCAGGTGCTTTGTGGCTGGGCACAGATGGAGATGGATTATATAAAGTAAACACCGAAACTTACCATATCCAGAATTTTGTCAATGATGAAATAAATCCTGTTTCTATCCAGAACAATACCATTATAGATATCCATGAAGATTCTAATAAAAACATGTGGATCATCACCAAGGGAGGTGGCGTTAATGTAATTCCAAATAATACGAAGAACATCAATTACCACAGTGGTTCAGAGAATAATTCAGTGTCCAGTATTCTATCCATCTATAAAGCATCTGATAACAGTCTATGGTCTGGAACTGATGGAAAAGGTCTGAACCGACTTTATCCGAACAACTTATCCGTCCAGTATTCAGCTGAAAAAGGGTTTATGGGCAAATTCATACAGTCAATCGTAGAAGATGAAAACAAAAACCTTTGGATAGGTACCTACCTAAATGGGCTTTGGATTTACAATAGCAAAAAAGACAAATTTGATAATCTTCAAGTGCTCGATAAGAAAGGAGTCGAAGTAAAAGATATCCGATTTATTTTCCATGATAGCAAAAATAGAATCTGGGTTAATTCTGATGCAGGAATTTACGTATACAATAAGAACCGAAAGCTACTTGCGAAGTTTATCAATCATAAAAACGGGATCTATGGCGGTATATCACAAGCCATTTCAGAAGACAAAAATGGTAAAATATGGATTGGAATAAACCAAGGTGGTTTATTTTCATTTGATGAGAATAAAGAGGATTTCACAAAATCCTACTTTAATAAGCACCTCTATTACAATGAGACTGAAGCTAGTATTTACAATTATAACATCATCGATATCGCCATTACGGATGATGGGCAATTATGGCTTGTAACCATTTCTGGACATTTGATAAATTACAATCCGGAGACAAATGAATACGTGCATGTTTCAAAAAAGGAACTTAAAAATGTAAACTTCACAGCAGTACTTCTAGAAGATGATCAGAACTTGTGGTTAAGTTCATTAAAGGGTATCATTCACTATGATCTAAAAAATGAAGTCATCTATAAGTATTATAGAACCGATGGATTGCAAGGAGATATTTTTAATAGAAGAAGTGCTTTCAAGGATCCTTCTGGCATCCTATATTTCGGCGGAAACAATGGCTTAAACTATTTTAATCCATCGGAAATGAAGCCTGTGAATATTAAAGGAAGTCTATATTTTAATGAAATAGAAATCTTAAATAAACCTGCTGCTTCTATTATCCCTGATCAGGTTAATTATGGCCTTAATAACATTGACCAACTTAGATTTACCTATAAACAATCCTCTTTTGGCTTTCAATTTTCAGCTGTAGGAAATATCCTAAACCCTAATTTTAGATATGAATATCGCTTAAAAGGCTTCGAAGAAGAATGGCAAGAGCCTAGAAATAACCTGTTCGTGTCATATACCAATATTCCTCATGGAGATTATTCTTTTGAAGTTAGGGCAAGTTCAGAAAATGAGGAGTGGAATATACCAACTAAGAAAATAGATATACATATTTCGCCTCCTTGGTGGTTTTCGATTTGGGCATTTATGGGTTATGTATTAGTAGCGCTGTCCATTGGTTATTTCTTATACGCGCAGATAAAACTGAAAAGCAAATTGGTTAAGGAAGAATGGCAGAGTAAGAAAGACAAGGAAGTCTATGCAGCGAAGATGTTATTCTTTACGAAAATGTCACATGAGATCCAGACGCCACTTACCCTAGTCCTCGGAACACTAGATTCGATTCGTAGAGAAACCAATGCCGATACGAACCCAGAACTGAATAAAAGAATGTCTGTCATCTTGAGGAATGTAAGGCGTCTTTCCAGAATAGCAACGGAGCTCACAACATCCAGAGATAAAGAATTGGGTAAGCTAAAAATACAAGTGAAATCTTCAGATATCGCTGAGGATTTAGAACTTATCTGCCAATCTTTCGAAGATCAAGCCTCGTTCAGAAACATAAAATTCAATGTAGAATTACCCAAACAGTCCATGAGTGCATGGTATGACCAGAACCTTATAGAGCATGTGATCTATAATCTACTTTCTAATGCTTTCAAGTTTACACCAAGAAAAGGCGAAGTTGGCCTTAAGCTCATTTCTGAAAATGATGAATGGATTAAAATAGAAGTAAAAGATTCTGGAGATGGAATACCTGAAGAAGAGCTGAAAAAGATATTTAAGTTATTCTATCAAACGGACCTTGGAAAGAACATTAAAGGAAGTGGAATAGGACTTGCACTTACTAAAGAAATCATTGAATTACATCACGGAAAGATCGATGTTGTATCTATAAAAGGTGAAGGATCTGTATTCACTGTAATCCTTCCGAAACGAGAAGATGCATACTCACCAGAAGAAAAGATTAATTACAAACCTATTACTGAAAACGCTGTAATCGTTGAGCAAGGTGAACAGGGCAAAGTAAATAAAACCACACATCATAAAACTCTACTAATCGTAGAAGATAATTTCGAAATGCAGTTATTTCTTCAGACGGTTTTTAGCGAAAATTTCAATGTCATCCTCGCAGAAAATGGCAATGAAGGAAAAGAAAAAGCCTTATTATTCCATCCAGATCTCATCATAAGTGATGTAATGATGCCAGAAGTGGATGGTATACAAATGATTAAACTACTTAAGAAAAACAAAGCTACTCAGCATATTCCGATCATTCTATTAAGCGCGGGAAGCAAGAGCAACAAACTGAAAGGCTTGCAACATGGAGCCATCGAATATTTGTATAAACCCTTCAATGTTCAAGAACTTATCTTAAAGGTTAATAACATTATATCAAGAAGTGAGAGCGTCATTCAGAATTACAAGAAGGAACAGATCGTTCAGCCAGACTTAGTGAATTCGAAGTCTCAAGATGATCTTTTCTTAGAACAACTGGTCAATGAAATAAATAGTCAGTTAGATAATGAAAATTTCAAACTCGAAGACTTATCCACAGCATTGAACATGAGTTATTCTTCTGTATATCGGAAGTGTCAAACATTGACCGGAAAGACATTGGTTAAGTTCGTCCGTCACCTAAGAATGAAAAAAGCCAGTATATTATTTACTACTCAAGGATATGGAATTTCAGAAGCTGCTTACAAGGTCGGATTCAGCGATCCTAAGTATTTTTCTAAGTGTTTCAAATCGGAATTCGGAGTAGCTCCATCCCAATTCAAGCTGGAGAATATTTCACAATAAGTTAGGCTTGATTCCTCAACCTCACTTGTTCCCTTACGATAATGGCCATGGCGATAAAAAACATTCCTCCCACTTTTATAGCTTCGATTAAGTCATTAATCAACACCGTCACTGCAATTAAGATAATGGATATCGTAGCAGCCATGACTAATGCTTTCATTTGTGGATCCATAATCTGGTGATAAAGTGAAGAACCACATATAATCGCAGTAAACAAGAAAATGATAAAAACCAATAGCCCTATAACTCCCTGCTCCACCATCGTCATAAGAAAATAGTTATGAATACCAGACTTATCAGGGTTGTCAGAAACATAGGTCACAAAACTACTCACCATGTAGTTCTTGTAATTAAAGTAAAAATTTCCAGGACCAAATCCTGTCCACGGCCTTTCACCTATCATGTGCCCGCCAGCAACCCACCGATTCACCCGCTCCATCGTGGATATATCTTCTAACTTAATGGTTGCTTCGATCAGATTATCATAGTTCTCATGCGTAATCGTCTTCTCATACTGAGGCGCGAATTCGAGATACTTTGAATTATTGACAAAGTAGAAACCTAACAAGACAGCGATAATTCCACTAGTCAGTATGGTTATATTAACAAGCTTAAACTTGATGATATAATAACATCCGATCGCAATAACGACTGCTAATTGCGCAGCTCTAGTGTAGGTGAAATAGATCGCAACTAGAAACATGACTCCTAATGACGCAATCAGTAATCTTTCCAAAGAACCTTTATCATACCATTTATAAAATGCCCACAAATACGGAAGGAAGGCCGTCATGAGCAAGCCATAATTCACATGGTTTCTATAGATAGGACTCACCGCTGCATTCACTTCTGAAAATGAGAAATCCAACATAGCATGTCTTACTAACACATAAATGATGGTCAGACTTAACATCGAAAGCAGTGTCCAAAAAAACATCTTATATCTATTCTTGTCTTTAAATATGTACAGACTCAGGAAATAAAATGGAATAACGAACCACAGTTTAGCCAAAAAAAACTTGATACCAATCACTATGCTATCTGCTAAAACTGCAGTTACAAGTATCCATCCTAGGTGAAAAAGTAAACCTATCGTAATTGGATGAGTGATATAGTTTACACCACTTCGTTTAAATTTTAATAGAAAGATGAAAGGAGAAAGTGCTGTTAGCCCGATTAACAGTAACTCGCCCGGCACATCGATTCCCAGACCATTCGGTAAGTAAAACTCGATCGTGATCGGAAGGACGAAAATCAATAAATAATAGAGTTTAGATATATCTAAAATTCCCCAGATACCAATAACAAGTACAAATGGAACTAGCGCCAAGTAATATGCTTCTAGATATATAGCGGCACTAACACATAAAACAAAGACTAAACCCAGCATAATGAAAAGACGCTCTGGGCTGTAAAAATGGCTATGTTTTATAGCAGAGATCATTTTACCTCATTCCAGTTCACCGATTTGTATTTTTCTACAACTACCGCAACCAATAAGCTGAAGAATAAGGAGATCAATGCTACAGACAGCACTAATATAGATCTTTTCGGTCTCGATTTTACTAACGGAGTTTCAGCAGATTCTATTAGGTGAATCGCATTATAATCCGACTGCTTCGCCGATAATAATTGTTTATACCTTTCTTTATCCAAACTTAACTGAAGACCGAACTCTCTTTGTTCCTGCTCTAATACAACAACTCTAGAGACTCCTTTCGTGAAATCCTGAATTTGCTTTTCAATCGCAGCTATCTGCGATTTATTAGTAGCTGATGCCAGTGCTTCCGTTAATGCTTGACCTTGGTATTCTGTATCAAAAATCCCGTACTTGCTTTTTTCTCTTTCTATTTTTCTGGTTAGAGAATCAAGATCAATGGTCTTTCTAGTAATATTGGACTTAAATTTCTCAATCTGCAAAGATTGACTTCTTTTAATCGTTCGTTGTGCAATTTCATTAATTACATCTCTAGCTCTATTTGCTATCTTTCGTGAAAGTTCTGGATCTTTATCTTCAACTGAGATCTCTATCGCATCGAACTTATTTTTCTGAGCAGAAAATAATTTTCTAAAATGCTCATTCACTTTGAACTTACCCTTAGCTGTCTCAGTCTTAATTTCGTAGTGTTCTGCTAGATTGAATTCCTCTATTAATGTATTCGCTAATTCTCCAGAATTAGCAATAGAAAGCAGTCTATCTATATCTTCATCTCGACCATAATAGTCAATGTTTATTTCGAATCCTCCTATTGGTGCTGGCTTTGCCAAATCTGAACTAGCAGCATAGAAGATGGTGGTTGATTTGTAGTAATTGTCCAATGTTAGAGAAATAATCACTGCAGCAATAACGGCTATTGAACATAATATAAGAATGGATTTGAACCACTTTCTAAATATTTTAATCAACGATAATAAACTATCCGTACTATTCATTTAATTCAATTATTTCGCAAATGTATGAAAACCCAACATTCTTTTCCTTAAATCCTGACTTCGGTTTATATTCTGAGACTTCCTGCATTTAATTATTTAGTATACTATATACTAATATTGACCTAAATAAAGGACTACCTATATCATCTTAAAGTCTGACTTTTTAATCAACCCAATCAAGAAAGCAATCATTAGAAAGAGTAAGCCATTGAAAAATATAGATATAAAAAGACGATCAATCATGTAGCTATTCGTAAAATAGAATAGAACGATGACAACCAAAGACATTAAAATGAGCTTAACCATGTTCACCCAAGAAAATGATAGATGAAATATTCGATATGAATAGAACACTTGTATCATCAACACCACAAATTGTGTGATCATTGTGGCAAATGCAGCTCCTGTTTTACCCAATTCTGGTATCAAATAATAGTTAATTCCTAGATTTAGTACAAAGCCAAACAAAGCAATATAATTGAGAATCTTGATGCTTCCATTCGCAGTCAATAAAGTCCCATATATGTAATTCAAACTTAAGGCAAACCCGGCTATCATTAAGAACAAAAAGGCTGCTGGATATTCACTCTCCACATTGACATAAAAAAAAGATAAGATATCCTTTCCTCTAAATATGGTCATTCCGATGACAAAAATACTTCCCAATGTCAACAACCGAAATGCCCAAGAAACCAATTCGTTAACCTTTTCATTTTGCTTAATCATCCTTGAAAACATGGGCAATAACAAGACCGCGAAAAGAAATGTGAAATTGTTAAACGTATCGAATAACCTGAAGGATTGTGCATAAAGTCCAGCTTCCTGACCATTATCATTAAGCATCTGTTCTAACATGATACTATCCATTCTTGAATAGCCCGCCATTAATAAAACAAGGGAAGCGTACGGAAGACTTTCTTTTAACAAAGACTTGATAAAACTGAAGTCAATACTTAATGACAGCTTTGTTAATTTTCGATGTGTATAAATCAAGGCGAAAAACAATGTAATGGCTATACTCCCGAATTGTACTTTAACAAAGTAGCTGATCGTGATATCTACAATGCCTGGATTTCCCCAGATCACGTAACTCATCCAGATAATTAAAATGAGCTTGTCTAATACAGATATAAAACTATCCGTAAAATATTTTCCTGACCCCGAAATATTCGTTCTTACGTAAAGAAGAAAGGAAAGGCATGCCTGGCTCGCGATTATCCAGATTAGAATACTCTGAAAATATGCTAGATAACCGAAAAAATAAGCTGTGATGGTTACTAGTATTCCGAAACCTATAGAAAAAAGCAACTTAGCACCTAATACGCCAGGCAGAAAGCTGGAGAGCTGTTCCGGATTCCGCGATATCTTTCGATTATTGTAATTCTGAATGCCTAAGTCTGCGAATATTTGCTGGATATAGACAAAATTAAATAGTGCTAAAAAAATACCGTAAGCCTCCGTACCAACAATATTCTGGACCGACGTATCTATTGCTAAAGCATAAAAAGGTTTAATCAAAAGATTAAGACCTACTAAAAACAAGATATTCGCCGTAAATTCCTTTTTCATAAACGGTTGTGATTACACAATCCTAAAACTAAGACTTATTTCAAAATGAGAATACTTTTTATCCTATTACTCTTCTTCTTCGCCCAAATAGCGAATACGCAAAATGATCAATATATAGAATTAGGGAGCGATGGCGCAGTAACTTTGAAAAAAGAAGGCGCAGATTTTTTTGCGAAGCTCGCTATTAATTGTGTCCACCAAGAATACCCGAACAAACTGAATCAGGTATTACAAGATGCAACTATGCTCAAAAGTCCTAAAGAACTGCATCCAGCATTCTATGGTTGCTTCGACTGGCACTCTTCTGTGCATGGACACTGGATGCTCATACATCTCCTTAGAACTTATCCTGGACTGGATTCAGAGCAAGAGATTATAGATAAACTAAATATTAGTTTAACTGCTGAAAATATCGTAGCTGAGATCAATTACATTCAAGCTGAAAGTAAATCTTGGGAGCGAATGTATGGATGGGCATGGCTGATGAAACTCGGTGAAGAATTATACAAATGGGATGATGATAATGCCCAGAGATGGTACGCTAATCTGAAACCGTTAATCGAGGTGATCATCGAAAAGTATGAGGAATTTCTACTTATTCAGACTTATCCTATAAGAACTGGGGTTCATCCTAATACAGCTTTCGGATTAAGTTTCGCTTTCGATTATGCCATTACAACTGGACAAGAAGAGCTGGAATGGTACATCAGAAAAGCCGCCTTAACTTACTACTTAGATGATGAAGATTGCCCTGCATCATGGGAGCCATCTGGGGAAGATTTTCTTTCGCCCTGTCTCGAAGAAGCGAACATCATGAGACGAGTACTAGACCCGAAATCGTTCAACAAATGGTTCGAGGACTTCCTAGATAAAAAAGAACTGAAGAGCCTCCTTATCCCTGCCAATGTTTCTGACCGATCTGATCCGAAGATTGTCCATCTGGACGGATTAAACCTTAGTAGAGCAACTTGTTTTTTCGGTATTGCGAACAATTCATTCAATGAAAAACTAAGAGAGCAAATGATAACATCTGCAAATGAACATCTAAAAGCAACGCTACCTAATATTGCTTCCGAGCATTACGAAGGAACACATTGGCTTGGAACATTTGCAGTATATGCACTGAGTGCTAGATAAATAAATGGCAAAACTATTAGAACATAATGATAAAGGAATTTACTGCGAGGTTGCGGATGTTTATATAGATCCGTGGAAAGCAGTTAAAAAAGCATTCATTACACATGCTCATGCCGATCATGCCAGACCTGGATCGTCAGAATATGTCTGTGTCGATGCATCGAAAAATATCATTAAACATAGACTAAGTACACAGAACGTAAGCAGTATTCCTTTCGGGGAAACCTTATCGGTCAATGGCGTAAAGTTCTCTTTCCACCCTGCAGGCCATATCATCGGATCGGCACAGATAAGGGTAGAATACAAGGGTGAAGTTTGGGTTGTTTCTGGAGATTATAAAACAGAGAAGGATCACCTTTCTGGCGAATTTGCACCACTGAAGTGCAATACTTTTATTACGGAATGTACCTTCGGGTTGCCGGTATTTAACTGGCGACCGCAGGCAGAAATATTTAGCGATATCAATGAATGGTGGGCGAAAAACTATGCTGATAAAAAGATAAGTTTCGTTTCAGCTTATTCCCTTGGAAAAGCACAGCGTGTGATCAGTGGTCTTGATGCTTCTATCGGCAAAATTTACTGCCATGCCGCAGTCGAAAATATAAATGAAATCGTCCGCGATTCAGGATTTAATATCCAAAAAACGTTCAGGCTAGATCCAGACGTTCCAAGAAAAGAATTAGAAGGTGCCATGATTGTTGCGCCACCCGGATTTATGAATTCTAATTTTATATCCAAACTTAAAAACGTAGATCTCGCTTCTGCCTCTGGATGGATGAATTTAAGAGGTGCTCGGCGACGACGTTCCGTTGATAGAGGATTTGTCCTCAGTGATCATGCGGATTGGACTGGTTTACTAGATACCATAAATGCCACAGAGGCTGAAAAAATTCTTGTTACTCATGGTTATGTCAATGTTTTTTCCAAATATCTTCAAGAGCAAGGATATGATGCGAGTATCCTAGAAACGGAATATGAAGGTGATGAAGTTGAATTAGAAAGCACTGCGGATGAAAGCGTTTAGCAAATTATTTCAGAAAATAGAGCAGACGACTTCCACGAACGCCAAAGTAAAAGCATTGGTTGAATTTTTCGAGGAAGCCCCAGATCCAGATAAAATATGGGCGATTGCCTTGTTCACACATCGGCGTCCAAAAAGAACGGTGAGTACCACTTTTCTCAGATTATGGGCAGCAGAACTAGCAAATATTCCTGACTGGTTGTTCGAGAATAGTTATCATATCGTAGGTGATCTCGCTGAAACGATTGCATTGGTACTCCCTGTGAATAAGGTTTCAGTAGATAAGCCTTTAGCACAATGGATCACTGAGATCGCAGCATTAAAAAATGAGCCTGAGGAAGTAAAAAAAGAATACATCATCGAAGCATGGAATGCTCTGGATAAGAATCAGCGGTTTCTTTTCAATAAACTCATCACTGGTGGATTCAGAGTGGGAATCTCGCAACGGCTTATTACAAAAGCTTTGTCTAAATACTTAGAAGTTGATGATAGTAAGATTGCGCATCGATTAATGGGCGATTGGTCACCATTCGATATTAGTTTTCAAGACCTAATGGTTTCAGAGGATTTCAAGGATAATATTTCTCGACCATATCCATTCTATCTGGCTTATTCTGTAGAAAAAGAACTAGAAGACCTTCACCCAGTGGAAGAGTGGAGCGCTGAATGGAAGTGGGATGGTATTAGAGGTCAATTTATATACCGTGAAAATGAAGTTTTCATCTGGTCACGAGGAGAAGAACTCGTTACTGATCGCTTTCCAGAACTACACACTATTCCTAATGGCCTTGAATATGACTTTGTTATAGACGGAGAGATTCTAGCTTTTTATGAAGGCCAGCCAATGAATTTCCAACATTTACAGAAAAGAATCGGTCGGAAATCAGTCGGAAAGAAACTGATCAAAGATGTTCCTGTCGTCTTTATGGTCTACGATTTAATAGAATATAAAGGAGAAGATATTCGCCAGCTCCCTTTGAAAGAGCGACGTTCATTGTTGAATCAACTCGTGAAAGAAAGCAATAGTGAAAACTTGATTCTTTCTGAGCAAGTGGAGTTTACTGAATGGTCGGAGTTAAGAGCATTGATAGAGGAAGCAAGAGCTCGGAAGACAGAAGGTTTTATGTTGAAAAATCTTCATTCTCCTTATCGAGATGGTAGAAAAAAAGGAGATTGGTGGAAGTGGAAAGTAGATCCATTCACGATTGATGCAGTAATGATTTATGCACAACGAGGTCATGGCCGAAGGGCGAATTTATTTACTGATTTCACGTTCGCGCTTTGGGATGGAGATCGTTTAGTCACTTTTGCGAAGGCATATTCTGGACTAACTGATGTAGAGTTCCAAGAATTAAGTCGCTTTGTGCGAAAAAATACGATCGAGCGATTCGGGCCTGTACATTCTGTTAAAGCGGATTTGGTTTTCGAATTGGCATTCGAAGGGATTCAGGAATCCAAGAGACATAAATCAGGAATTGCTTTACGCTTTCCTCGAATCCTTAGATGGAGAAAAGACAAGAAGGCAAGCGAGGCCAATACTTTGGCTGATATTAAGACATTATTGGATTAGGCTCACAATCTTCTAAGTATCAATTTTTTCATTTGAAAACCATGACTAGAATGCATTTGGAAGCAGTATGAAAGTCTTCTATGATTAGAGCATAATTTTTTTTATTCAAATCGATATTTATATTATAAACATTTAGTAGGTTTAGAGCAGTGATGTTATTAACACCTAAACCTATTTATTTATGAAATCGATTCTTCTCTTTATTGCTCTTTCATTATTTACACTGAACAAAGCATTTGCACAAGCTAACATAAAACCTAGTACCAATTTTATCCCAACGGATGGCCAGGGCTTTGACTCTATTGCACCTTCAGTATTGACTGTAGAACGTATACGGGAACCTTCTGGGATTTCTATAATCGACCTAAAACCTGAATTTGCCTGGGAAATATCATTAGATTCTAAATTTCAAACCGCTTATCAGATATTGCTTGCTTCTAGCTTAACCAACATCGAGAACAATATAGGTGACATGTGGGATAGCGAAAAAGTACTATCCAGCTCGTCCAATAATATAGAATATGAAGGCAAAGCACTGATGGTTGACAAAAGTTATTATTGGAAAGTTCGAATTTGGGATGAAATGAACCGCCCTGTGGATTATTCTAATCACCAAAAATTTACAACAGGAAAAAGCGAAAATACCATTACAAGTGCTAATAAGTTTATAAAGGAAAGAATTGCTCCTGTGGCAATAACACAACTCGAATCTTCGACATTGATTGACTTTGGAAAGGATGCTTTTGCGACGCTCGAATTCGATTATACTGCTAAAGAGAATGAAACTTTAGTCTTTCATCTTGGAGAGAAACTAGATGAAGGACATGTAGATCGAAATCCAGGTGGACATATTCGTTATCAAAAAATTGAAGTCCCTGTTAAAAAAGGAAACCATTCCTATCAGTTAGAAGTAGAAATGGACTTTCGGCATTCTAGGCCTATGGCAGTTAAGTTACCTGATTCGATTCCAGTATTGATGCCTTTCCGCTATGCTGAATTAGAAAAGACAAATTCAAAAATTAGAAAGGAAGACTTTTCACAACTTGCATTTTTTAACTATTGGGATAATAATAATTCTAGATTTACTAGCTCCGATGATATACTGAATCAAGTGTGGGATATCTGTAAGTATTCTATAAAAGCAACCTCTTTTGCTGGACTTTATGTAGATGGTGATAGAGAAAGAATTCCTTATGAAGCAGATGCATATTTGAATCAGTTGAGTCATTACACCACAGATAAAGAATATGCTATTGCCAGACAGACCATTGAATATTTTATGAAAAACCCTACATGGCCGACAGAATGGCAACAGCATGTAGCCTTAATGTTTTATGCAGATTATATGTACACTGGTAATCTAGAACTCGTAGAAAAATACTATGAGCCATTGAAATACAAGACTTTAATGGAGTTGAGGAGGGAAGATGGACTTGTGAGTTCCACTAATTCAAGTCCTGAATTTATGAAGAAATTAGGTTTTAAAGATCCGAAAACCAAAATGAAAGACATCGTAGATTGGCCACCTGCAGGCTGGGGAGGAAATCCTGAAGTGATGGGTGAGCGAGATGGTTTCGTTTTTATGCCTTATAGCACTGTGATTAATTGTCTTTACTATCAGAATATGGTCATTATGGCAGAATTTGCCAAAGGTCTAGGAAAAAGTGAAGAACAATTAGAATTTGAATACTTGGCAGCACAAGCAAAGCAATCTATTAATGAAAAACTTTTTGATAAAAAAAAGGGTAGATATGTAGATGGAGAAGGAACAGACCATGCTTCACTCCATGCTAATATGATGGCATTGGCATTTAATATAGTACCAGAAAAGTATATTCCAAGTGTTGTCGAGCATATTAAATCTAGGGGAATGGCTTGCAGCGTGTATGGTTCACAATATCTTATGGAAGCACTTTATAATGCTGGTGAAGCGGATTATGCCCTATCATTAATGACTGCAACACATGATAGGAGTTGGTATAATATGATAAAAGTAGGTTCAACCATTACCTTAGAGGCTTGGGACATGAAGTACAAATCAAATGGTGACTGGAACCATGCTTGGGGAGCAGCGCCAGCTAATATAATTCCTAGAGGACTATGGGGAATTCAACCAAAAACTCCTGGTTTCGGTATTGCATCGATTAAGCCTCAGATGAGTAAACTGACAGAAAGTAAGATCGAAGTACCAACTGTGAAAGGAAATATTAAGGGAGAATATGAATACGTAGATAATAAGCTACAAATCTATTCCATTGATATTCCAGCTGGAATGCTTGCTGAATTTGAAGTTCTCGATAGAATAGGAAAGGTGGTAACTCTTAATGGCGAAAAAGTCAGTCTTGCCTTTGGAGACGTGAGGCTTTTTCCAGGAAAAAATATTATCAAAATAGAGAGCAATAACTAATAAGAATTGCTTTAATAATATTTCAATATTCTTGTGAACTGGCTTAACCCAATAGATTTACGCTGTAAGAAACATTACTAACCTTGGCTAGGAAAGCAAAAATTTTAGGAAAGGAGTTATCCTTCTATGAAAAAAGATTAATTAAGCTATTTCCTGATTATTAAAACCTACCTAATCTTTCTAATGATCCTTCATTACCAGCGAATTCGCGATCATATCATGTAACGCTTGTTTTTTCTCAGTAAACGCTGCCATAATATAGCCTACATACATGATTGCTCCTGAAATCATTTTCCCAAAATATCTACCTGTTGCTCTTGCGAACGAAATACGATTTCCTTCCATATCCGTAACTACAATACCAACAGCTCTTTTTCCAAGTGTTGCCATTTTAGATGAAGATTCTTGAAGAGCGAAATATAACCAGCCAGCTACCATCATTGAGAAAATGAAAACTAAATACAAAAGCACACCCACAAGCATTGCTCCTTCTCCTATCTCTCCATCACTTAACATTGCACTTCCTCCTGCAGTTCCTATAAACAATCCTCCGAAAAGCATAGCCACTCCACTTCCACAGACTCCTAAAATTATTACATCTATAATAATCGCTAAAAAGCGTTGTCCAAATCCAGCATATTCATAATATTCTTCCTCGTGCATAATTTTTTATTTATTGTTTCAATTTCAGCTTTTAACACGATAAAAGCAAGAACAAGTTCATATTTCAGGCTCTTATCAGATGAAGAAGGTCACATTGTCTATGAATCCAATTCGAAACGTAGAGATCTTAGTAAATGTCTACGACTGATTTGCTAGTAATGAATAAGTTTTCCACCAGTTTTTAGCAAAATCATCTCTAAATACCGTTTTCCAGTTTTTATTTCGATTTTTTTCAATGTGAGCGTATAAATTTTTCTGTCTAGGACTCAAAAATTCACTAGCTGATTCTCCTTTGCCTAAAGCCGTATTTATCTTGAGCGATTGATAAGTCGTCATCGGTATGTATTGGTAGACCGTGTTAGCTAAATAGTACTTCGGTGTTTGATCACTTCGGTAAGATTTCGTAGGTTTTGATGGTTGGTGAGTTGCTGATTGTGCAATTTTCCTTTCTTGAACATCATCAGAATAGACGCCATCTGCACATTTTAGTTTATTTGCTCGCTCTACAATATCCTTATAATCGACTAAATCTGGATTATATTTGAATTTAACCACTTCTTTGCCATCCATAAATCCAGCTTCTGTTTCAGCAATTCCATCTATATCGCCTAGCACTTTTTCTCCTGTCCAGAAGCAATACATAGAAACATAGCTTTCCTTCAGACTTCCTTGATTCGTCCGCAGTTCTTCTTCGAAGAGATGAAGGTAGTCTGGGACAATTTTATTACTCTTTAATAGAGCGGCTATCATAGAATTCGTAACTCCTTGCTGACTATAATTGCTGTATAATCTACGGACTACATTCTCACCATTAGCATCTACAATCCTAACAACAGGGTTATTCCATGCAGGCTCATTATATTTCTCAAGTACTTTTTTATCCGCTCCACCTTTATTATTATAAATGGCAAGTGGAATAAACTCGTCCTCTATGGCTTCCACGATGAAAGGATGACTCAGCACATTCTGACCATAATTCTTGCAAGTAGAACAGCCTGGCACTTCTTGAAATAAAATAAAGACTGGCTTGTTCGTCTCTTTTGACTTTTGCAAAGCTTGATCATAATCACGCATCCAATGCACCTTGCCTAATTCTTCCGGATTTTTATCCGTAGATATTCCTGTAAAAGCTAGTAAAAAGGAAAATATATAAATCATAGCTTCTTATTTCTGATGAAGTTAAAGAATAATAACTCCAAATTTAAATGCTAATTTAATTAAGGAATAATAATTATAATGTTTGAGAGAATACATTACTCCTAAATATCATTATAGCGTCATACACATTTTCAAAACCAGTTTTTAGGGTATCAGAAAACTTCATCACCTTTCTTTTGTTAGATCTCCAATGTATATTCACTAAAAAAATAAGTCTGACATTGACAATTATACAAAAGCCATTTTGCTAATGTTATCTTCTACTTTGTATAATGAGAACTGCAGTCTATTTATTATATGGAAAACAGCGACCTAATTTTATTTGCGAAGACATGGTTTAAGGCAAACGAGTGGAAAGTTTATCCATTTCAAGAGCAGGCGTGGAATAAGTTTTTAGATAATTACTCTGGAATCATTAATGCACCGACAGGTAGTGGAAAAACATATTCTTTACTCATTCCAGTTTTATTAGAATACCTACAACGTAAAGAAATACAAAAAGAAGAAATTACTGGCTTACAATGTATATGGATTGCTCCTATTCGTGCATTGACCAAAGAAATAAAATTAGCGGCTGAAAGAGCTATCGATGGATTCGGAATGGACTGGCGTGTAGAAATTCGCTCAGGAGATACCTCCGCTAACGATAGAAAGAAACAATTCGAAGATCCTCCACAGATCTTAATTACTACTCCGGAAAGTCTTCACATTATACTTTGCAATAAGAATTATAAGCATCTTTTAAAAAATCTTAAAAGTATCGTCGTTGATGAATGGCATGAATTAATGGGTTCTAAGCGTGGAGTTCAGGTAGAATTAGCGTTGTCTAGGATTAAAAACATTACAACTAATCTGAGGTTATGGGGAATATCTGCCACAATTGCGAATCTTGATCAAGCCTTAGATGTGCTTCTAGGTGTCGATAAAATCAACGATAATCACATTATTATAAAGGCAAATGTTCAGAAGGAAATAGAAATCAAATCGCTCATTCCAGATAAAATGGATAATTTTCCCTGGGCTGGTCATCTAGGAATTAAAATGCTGGATCACATTCTGCCTATTATCTATGAACATACGACTACTTTAATATTTACCAATACTCGATCTCAATGCGAGATATGGTACCAGAAAATATTAGCGCAAGATCCAGAATTATCAGGATTAATAGCAATGCATCATGGTTCCATGAGCAGAGAACTAAGAGAATGGGTAGAAGAAAACTTGCACAAAGAAAAATTAAAAGCCGTAGTCTGTACCTCCAGCTTAGATCTCGGGGTCGACTTTAGACCTGTGGAAGCGATTATCCAAATCGGCAGTCCGAAAGGTGTAGCGCGTTTTCAACAAAGAGCTGGTCGAAGTGGGCATAGACCAGGAGAGAAAAGTAAAATTTTCTTCGCTCCTACTCATGCATTAGAACTAATGGAAGCAGCAGCCCTCCGATACTCCATCGAAAATAACATTGTAGAAGAAAGAATTCCATACATACGATCTTTCGATGTATTAATCCAATACTTAGTAACATTAGCGGTCTCGGGAGGATTCACCTCTGAAGAAATATTCAAAGAAGTGAAATCTACTTTCTGTTACCATAGTATTACAAAGAATGAATGGGACTGGATTCTTAATTTTTTAGTCAATGGTGGTTCTTCTTTGCAAGCTTATGATGAATATCAAAAACTTGGTATTATCAATGGTGTCTATAAAATACTCAATAAAAGAGTAGCTACGATCCATAAAATGTCCATTGGTACTATCGTGGGAAGTGTAAGTATAACTCTCAAATATGTCAGTGGTAAGAGAATAGGAACTGTAGAAGAATACTTTATCTCTCAGTTTAATCCAGGAGATCATTTTTGGTTTGCAGGAAGGCCATTGGAATTTGTGAGGTTAAAAGGTCTAGAAGCTCAAGTGAGAAAAAGTAAGAAGAAAACTGGAAAAATACCTTCTTGGCAAGGTGGCAGAATGTCGCTCTCATCTAATCTAGCTGAAGCGCTAAGAGATCAGTACGTTAAGTTGAAAACTGGAAACTATGACAAAGATGACCCTGAACTTAGTACACTTGCGGAATTATTTGCTAAGCAATCAGAAATTTCTCATGTTCCCGATAGGCATGAATTTTTAATAGAGTACTTCGAAACAGACGACGGATATCACTTGGTTTTCTTTCCGTTCGAAGGTCGATATGTTCATGAAGGTCTAGCTGCTCTTATTGCACGAAGATTATCATTCATTCTTCCCATTAGTTTCTCGATCGCCATGAATGATTACGGTTTCGAGTTGTTATCTGATCAAAAAATAGACGTAGAAAAATACATTGACAAATCTATATTTTCCACCCAGAACTTATTCGAAGATATTCAGGCAAGTATCAATGCTATAGAATTAGCACGGAGAAAATTCAGAGACATCGCTAAAATATCAGGGTTGTTATTCGAAGGTTTTCCTGGAAAGACTAAAAAGGAACGCCACTTACAAACAACTTCTCACTTACTCTTCGATGTTTTCAGAGAATATGAAGATGATAATCTACTGTTTCAGCAGACCTTCGAAGAAGTCAGAACGTTTCAGCTAGAAGAAGATAGAATGCGTAAGGCCCTTAAAAGAATTGAACATCAAAATCTAGTTTTCTCCTACCCTAATAGACCAACTCCATTTGCTTTTCCTATCATTGTTGACAGTTTAAGTCGGGATAAGTTGACTTCGGAAACGCTAGAAGATCGAATTAGGAAAATGACGATAGCACTAGAGAAATAGATAGGATGACTTTTTATACTGTTCGTAATGAACTCCAATATTGATAAAGTGAAGGACGATGGAGTGAATCGCTAGCTGATAGCTCAGAAATACAGATTATTATTCCATTTTGTTAGAATATAGCCATTATTGAGTTTCGGTAAGATTGGTTAGCTGCGATATCTATACTTACAAACATTAAAGTAAATTATACTATATAAATACTTGAACTAAAATATCATTAATTTTAACTTATTAACAAATAATATGTTGGTGTATGTGGATAACTCCAACTTAATAAACACTGGACCTAGTTACCAACAGAATTATATTATAAATAATTAATATATGTTTTTTTACTCTATACTTATCATCAGGTAAAATTGGATTACTGACATTGCTCACACAAAATTTTTACTCCTATTTAACTTATTCACAATTAACATTCATATTGTTAATTACTTTTGTGTCAATGTTTTAGAAAGCGTAAAGACGTTGAGTAAGGTGATCTAAATATTAGTAATCACTTATCAGTTAGAATAGAATATTTATTACTCACATACTAACACCCTTAATAGTAATGATAGATTAATAAATTTATATAGAATTATTATAATTAGGAAGAAAGGGAAATTCGAAGATTTTAAAAGAAAGTTAAAGCTTAAATTTGCTTCAGAATAAAAAGTTTTTGAGAATGCAAGTTTCGAAATGGGTTAAAGTTTGGTTGTACATTGGATTGATTATGCTGCTAGGTCAAATTGTAATCGGTGGGATAACGAGGTTGACTGAGTCCGGATTGTCCATCACGAAATGGGAAGTTGTTTCTGGAACACTTCCGCCAATGAATGAACTCGCTTGGGAGCAGGAATTTGATTTGTACAAGCAGACGCCCCAGTACGAGAAAATTAATGAAGGAATGTCACTTAAGGAATTCAAGTTCATTTATTTCTGGGAATACTTTCACCGACTGTGGGCCAGAACGATGGGATTCGTTTTTCTTATCCCTTTTCTATTCTTTGTTTCACGTAAAATGCTTCCTAAGCCATTGATTAGACGATTGGGACTAGTCGTCTTCTTAGCAGCTCTTGCTGCGAGTTTCGGATGGATTATGGTGGCTAGTGGGCTTATCGAAAGACCATGGGTGAATGCATATAAGTTGACAGTTCACTTAGCAATAGGTATTTCTGTATTCATTGCTTTGTATTGGGCAATTCTCCACGTAGAAATTCCGAAGATGCGGATTATTGATAAGAAGACTAAATCAACGGCAAGAGTGTTAATAACTCTGTTAATAATACAGATACTTTTAGGTGGATTAATGAGTGGTATGAAAGCTGGATTGTTCTATCCTACTTGGCCTGACATGAACGGTGAGATTATTCCACAAGTACTTTTCAACACTTCACATTGGAATGTGGAAAGTATCATTAATTATGATACGAATCCCTTTATGAGTGCGCTAGTTCAGGTACTTCATCGAACGATGGCCTATGTTAGTTATGCATATGGATTATTTTTCGGAATAAAGTTATTGAGGAGGAATTTGGGAGCATATTCAAGCGTACCTACCACAATTTTTCTGCTGCTTCTACATACACAAGTTGCTCTTGGTATTATTACTTTGTTAATGAGTAAGGGGAGTATTCCAGTTTTGTATGGTGTATTGCACCAGGGATTTGGCATTCTACTTCTTGCGAGTTCTGTGTATTTTCTATTTATGTTTAGGAAAAGAGCGTAGCATATATTACACACGGATATACGTAGACCTACTTATTTACTTTGAGATTGTTTTTTCTTAATTTATTGTTTAGAATGTTTAAAGCTAATTTTTTAATCAATAATTATATGAAAATAATACTTTATGTAATTCTTACAGTAGTCATTGCGTCTACAGAAGTAAAAGCTCAAAATTCATGTCCAAGTATTTGTAATAATTCCTATATTTTTTACAATTACGGTATTTTTTACAATTACGATTCTTATTTGAATCAAGGTACTTTTTACAATCACAATACTTTTCACAATTACGGCTCTTTTAACAATGAAGGTACTTATTTGAATTATCGTACTTTTAACAATGAAAGTACTTTTAACAATGAAGCTGATTTTTACAATGAAGCTGATTTTCACAATCAAGGTACTTTTTACAATGACTACCCTTTTAACAATTACGGTACTTTTAAGAATGAAGGTACTTTTAACAATGACTATACTTTTTACAATCACGGCTCTTTTGAAAACATAGATACCATAACTGATTTAGGAGACTTTGTAGGTTTTGGTGAATTTATTAATAGGGGTTTATTGAGTCCTGGAAATTCGCCAGGAATTATTAATATCGATGGTTCCCTAACTTTTTCAAGTCCTCAATCTACAGATTTTCCTAAGTATTTAGCAGAGCTTTCAACTAACTCGAATGATGTGATCAATGTAGGTGGAGCGGTAACATTCTCAGGAGAATTAGAAGTACTACTGATAGATGGCAAGGTGCCATTAATGGGAGAATCATTCACATTAATGAGTTACAGCAGTAGAACCGGAACCTTCACAAATGTAAACTTACCTGCAGGCTATGATTGGAGCCTGGATTATGGAAGCTCAGAATTGACCTTAACTATGAATACCCTATTACCTGTAGAATTGTTTAGTTTCGAAGGAAAGGCAATAGGTGATGATATCCACCTAAATTGGATAACCAGTATAGAAGCAAACAACGATTACTTCTCAATAGAGAGGAGTGGAGATGGGAATGAGTTTGTAACAATAGGAAGGGTGGAAGGAAGAGGTACAACGAACAAGGAAGTGATCTATGATTTCATAGATAGGAGTTCGATATCAGGAGAAAATTACTATCGATTGAAACAAGTGGATAATAATGGAGACTATGACTATAGTAAGATCATCAGTGTTAATAAAGCAGGGAGTCGTATTATATGGTATGAAAATCCAGTGTTAGATGGAATGTTAAATATTCATTTGGATGCTGAATTATCCGATGAGCTTAATTATATATTATATGATATGGCTGGAAATATTATTAAGCAAGAGAAACTTTCCAATTGGCAAAGTGAGATAAACGTAAGAGATCTAAAAGGTATATTCTTATTAAGATTGGAATCACCAAAGACAAACATAATTCAAAAGGTAATTATAAGTAAATAATGCATTAAATTTAGCAATTATTACCCTTTTACTTTGTGTCCATTCATTGGGTTTATGAATCGTTCATTTGTGAATTTTTGTCTATTATCTATTTATGTTTAGTAGAAGTCAAAATCAAAATATTAACAGTCCTTTTTCCTATTTTACGTAGCTCTACGTATTTTCTTTAGGTTCGAATCAACTTAACTTACAGATGTTATTTAATTATACTCTGCTTATAGAAGAAACTATATTTTATAAATATATAAATGACGCTATGAAAATAAACTTACCAAAATTCCTCTATGGGAGCATGAAACTTATCTGTTTCACAGTATGCTTATTCTTCAATTCAATAATTCTAACTGCTCAACAGGAATGTAATTTATATTGTACATGCAATGGGAATTGTACTATTTCTGGTACTTATAATAATAATGCGACTTTTGTAAATCAAGGTATTTTGGAAATTAGGGGTGTTTTTAATAATTACGATTATTTTGAAAATACCAATAATTTAAATAATAGAGGTTCTTTTCAAAATGATGGATTATTTGACAACAACAATTATTCGCTAAATATTGGCACCTTTAATAATTTGGGTACTTTTAATAATTCAGATATATTTGAGAATACAACTATTTTTGTAAATCATGGTATAATAGAAAATACTGGAAGTTTCACAGGTGGTGGATCAATTTATAATTACAGAACTTTGAGTATTAGCAACTCTCCTGATACATTAGATTTAGGTGATAATGCACTAGTTTTTTATATGAATGAGCCAGAAGTTATTCCTAAATATATAAGCAAAATAGGATCAAGTATTAATGATCTTATTTCTACATCTGGATCCGTAACTTTCTTAGGAGAACTCGAGGTTCTTTTAAACGATGGAAAGATTCCGTCTGAAGGGGAAGAATTCACAATTATGACTTATGGTAGTAGAAGTGGTACTTTTGATACGGTTATATTACCTTCAGGTTATAACTGGTCTTTAGATTATGGAGAAACTGAGCTGACGTTAACTATGAATTCTTTAGTACCAGTAGATCTTTTACTATTTAGTGGGGATTCAAAAATTAATGGAGTCCAATTGAATTGGATAAGTAGTTCAGAAATTAACAATGATTACTTTGAAGTAGAGAGAAGTGTGGATGGTGTAAATTTTGAAACTATTGGCAAAGTAGATGGGAATGGATCATCTTCAATGGAACATTCTTATTCCTTCACGGATAGATCATCGTTAATGGTTAGTAACTATTATCGATTACGTCAAGTAGATTATGATGGAAGTTTTAGTTACTCTAAAATCATATCTGTAGATAGAAGGAATACTGATTTTGCTTATCAGATTGGTTCTAATCCTATACATAATGATGTTTTAGATATCAAGTTTTTTGAGAGAAATGATGATGGTATTATATTAAGTTTGAGTGATATTAATGGAAGAATTCTTTTTAGTAAGTCTATTCATAATAAGGTTGAAAATATCCAATTAGATAATTATGATTGTGGTATTTATCTATTAATTATTAATAATAAAAGAAGAAGATATGTGGAACGTATTGTGATTCCTTGAAACTGAATTTAGTATTCTAATATCGGTATTATTTATTCTTTACATAGATTCTTACATAATCTATTTCATAAGTTCTTGGGAATTCAGTTTTTGATAGTTGTTCTTTATCTGGATGAGGGTTGCCTCCTATTGCTAGATTAATCCACATATTACATTTATTATCTTTAAATGGGTATTTAATTTTAGAAGTATCTAAATTTTTAGTGTCGTTTTCTATTCTAGTCATAAATACATCATCAAGATAAATCGTAAGATATTTTCCATCTCCTATTAGTTTCCAAGTATGGTATTTGTTCAACCAATCTTTATCAGTTTTAAAACCAATTGCTTTGCCGTTAATAATATTTTCCAATTTTGAGTTGGCTGCGTTTTCAGCTTTATTCCCTTTCCATTTGGTACCATTATTATCTTTGTAAGCAAAATTTGCCAACATATAACCATTATAATATTCTAGTATATCTATTTCACCTGCATGTGGCCAAGGTCCATCACCAGTTGTCCAGAATGCAGGCCATATTCCGTAGTCTTCTACCCCGCCTGTTTCTATGGGTAATTTGGCCCTCATTTCCATTAATATGAAATCGTATTTCTCGTGGTATTGTTTTTTCGTTATGAAACTGGATGAGGTGTATTCTGCATATTCTCTCTTTTTCCTCCAGTCATTACTATTAGCATCATATAGTTCATTCTTAATCATTTCTCTTTTAGCAATAATTTTAAGTGTTCCATTACTGCAGTAAGAATTTTCAGATTGATAGTATTGTTCTTCATTGTTTCTTCTGAATCCTGTTTCTGAATCCCAGTATTCATTTTTCATTTCACCTTCATGATTAAACTCATCGTTGAATACAAGATGATAGCCGTTTATTTCTGATGGTGGAATTCCATTATAAGGTTCAAAGGGATTTATATTGAATTCTTGATTATCTTCTAATTGAATTTTACTGGTAGTTGAATGGGTGCAATTATAATGACTTCCTATTATTAAAATAATAAGAATAAGGTGTGCATTTTGTTTCATCATGGTATTCTTATAATTATTTATTATTACTCTACTAAAAATTCTTCATCTACTATAGCTTGAATTTTTACATCTGTAACTCCTGCTGTAAGATATTCAAGCGTATCAGCTGCTCTTCTTGTTAAATCAATTATTCTATCATTAACGAAGGGTCCTCGATCATTTATAGTAACTTTTATACTTTTTCCGGTTTGGATATTTGTTACTAAAACTTCTGTTCCAAAGGGTAATGTAGGATGTGCTGCTGTTAAACTATCTTGAGAGAATATTTCACCACTTGCTGTTGATTTCCCTATAAATAGATTAGCGTAATATGAAGCACGGCCTTCTTGTTCGAAGTTGTAAGGCTCTGTGCAATTGGAAAAGCTTAGAAGAAATAGAGATAGTATTATAAAGAAATGTTTGGTCAACATGTTAGTTTTTATTCGTTCAATAAATATAATAATTTATTAAATATATGAAAATATGAATATTTGTTCCACGTGGAACAAACTAGATTGCAAATGACAGATAACTGCTAAAAATATGTTATTGTTTATATCACCTATTGATACCTGTTCTTACATAGCTTATTTTTGTAGTACTAATGTTAATGAAACTTGGAATTTAATATTAACCTAATAAATTCCAATAATGAAAACCCTTATTACTTTAATACTTCTATTTGGCCTTTTATCATTTAAGCCTGTAAGTAAAGGTCATATTAATATCCATAAAGAAGAAGGTTTAGCTTCGTACTATTCTGATTATTATCAAGGAAAATTAACAGCTAATGGTGATACTTTTGATCAGCAAAAATTAACAGCTGCTCACAAATCTCTTCCCTTTGGTACAGTTGTTCAAGTTATCAATAAAAATAATCAAAAAGCAGTTCAAGTAACTATTAATGATCGTGGCCCATTTATAGAAGGTAGAATTATTGATCTCAGTTATTTAGCTGCAGAACAAATTGATATGATAGAGAAAGGAATAGTTGAAGTTTTAGTTAAGCAGGTCGTTCCATAGTATTAAGCTATTTAAACTATCGAAAATCAAAATTTAGAATTTTCTATGTAACTTTAATTACATCTAATAGTACATAATGATTCGGAAATTTATTAGTTTTCTGTCTCTTCGAAAGTTGATTTAAACCACTTCTTGAATTTTTCATACTTGTTAGGAAGTGGATAAAAGTGTTCTTGTTTTTCAGAAAGGATGCTTAATCTCTCTGGTATTTCTATTTCTTGATTGAGAGTTTCTTCTACAGTTTCTTTAAACTTACTTGGATGTGCAGTTTCTAAAAATATAATAGGTTCTTCGTATCCAGTTTCATATTTATACTCCATGGCTGCAAGGTATCCTATGGCTCCATGAGGATCTAGTAAATAACCATAATCTTTATAAACTTCTAGTATGGTTTCCTTAGTTTGCTCATCAGAATAGGCATAACCTTTGAGTTTATCTTTGATAGTGTTCCACGTGGAACCATATAAATCTGAAAGGCGTGGAAAGTTAGATGGATCGCCGACATCCATAGCATTGCTTATTGTTGCAGTGGCTGGTCTTGGTCTATATTCTCCTGTTGCAATATATTCTGGAACAACATCATTTGCATTTGTAGCTGCAATAAAATGTTTAACTGGAAGTCCCATTTTCTGTCCTAAAATCCCTGCTGTTATGTTACCAAAATTTCCAGATGGGACTACAAAACTCACATTTTCATTATAATCAACTTGCTTTAATGCATTGAAATAATAAAAAGATTGTGGAATAAGTCTTGAAATATTAATAGAGTTGGCTGATGATAGATCATAATTTTCACTCATTTCCTCATCTAGGAAAGCCTTTTTTACAATGGCTTGGCAATCATCGAAAGTACCATCGATTTCAACTGCTGTTATATTTTCACCGAGTGTGGTTAATTGCTTTTGTTGGAGTGGACTAACCTTCCCTTTAGGAAAAAGAATTACTATTTCTATGCCATCTACTTTATAAAAGCCTGAAGCTACTGCCCCACCCGTGTCGCCAGATGTTGCAACTAATATGTATAATTTCTTTCCTTTTTTCTTAAAATACTTCATCACCCTGGACATAAACCGAGCTCCGAAATCTTTAAATGCAAGTGTAGGACCATGGAATAATTCAAGCGAATAAATATTGTCATGAATATGTACCACTTCTGCTGGAAAGTTAATAGCATCATAAACGATTTCTTTTAATATATCGGCAGGAATAGAATCACCGATAATCGTCTTAGCTATTTCATAGGACATTTCTTGGAAAGACATCTTCCTAATGTTCTTAATAAAATCATCTCCTAATTTCGGAATTTCTGTGGGCATATAAAGGCCATTGTCTTTTGGTAAAGCATTTAAAATCGCTTGCCCAAAATCAACTCTTAAATCCGGATTTTTCGTGCTATATAATTGCATACTTGATTTTATTTTGAAACTAAAAGTATAGGTAATTATGAATTAACATAAAATTGCGCCTTCATTATTTATGCGGGACTTGTAAATTGTGCATGAAATCTTTTGATCTAATAATACCTTTTCCATTTGAATGGCTACATTCTCGGCAATAATAGTGCTGTCACACAGTGCAAAAATAGAAGGTCCTGCTCCAGATATACTACATCCTAATGCACCATTAGTCAATGCTGCATTCTTTATATCATAGAAGTGTGGAATTAGATGTGCTCTTTGAGGTTCTATGATGATATCTTCCAGAGAATTTTTAATCAATTCAAAATTAGAGTTTTGCATTCCAAGCATCAGACCAGCAAGATTTGCTGACTGTTTTATATGATCTGCTAATGATACTTCTGTTTTTAAAATACCTCTAGAATCCTTAGTGAGAATTTCTATGTGTGGATGTATAACCACTACGTATAAACCATCAGGAATATAAACTTTATGAAAGTCTAAAGTCTGTGTATCTCTAATAAGGACCATACCACCTAAAAGAGATGGAGCTACATTGTCAGCATGATATGCACCATCTGCTATCTGCTCACCTAGCACTGCGAAAGGAAGTAATTCTTGTTTAGTCAATGGTTTATTCAGCACTTCATTCACAGCCATTGCGCCAGCAACTGCACTTGCTGCACTCGATCCTAATCCAGAACCAAAAGGCATTTTCTTGTGAATCTCCATTTCTAATCCACCATCGTATTCCAGATGTTCAAGGACTTTTAAAGCTGCAAAACCAGCAGTATTCTTTAAAGGATCGTAAGGTAATTTTCCGCCTGTTATCTTAGTTATTCTTAAGCCTTTCTTATCAACTTTTGTTATTACGATTTCATCTCCAGGTTCTTCTAGAGCAAAACCTAAAACATCGTATCCACATGCCACATTCGCTACTGATGCGGGTGCAAATACTTTTATACCTACTGCCATTTATTTCTATGCTTATTATGAAAAACTATTACTTATTCCTATGATCTCTGCGAAAATACCGGCGGCAGTAACATCTGCTCCTGCTCCAGGTCCTCTAACCACCAAAGGCAATTCTTTATATCTCTCCGTTGTAAATATGATCATGTTGTCTGTTCCTTTCAATCCATAAAATGGATGATCGGAATCAACAGATTCTAATTTTATAGTCGTCTTGCCTTTTTCGTATCTAGCAATCATTCTTAGTTTCTGATCAGCTTCTTCAGACTTTGTAATTAGGTCGCGAAAATAATCATTTTTCTTTTCCAATTCACTGTAAAAGTCTTCTACCGTTTTAGCATCCCTGCAAGATTTAGGTAAAAGGTAGTCCACTTTCACATCTTTCATCTCTAGTGAAGCACCACTTTCTCTTGCTAGAATTGTAATTTTTCTCTTGATATCTCCCCCATTTAAATCCTCTCTTGGATCAGGTTCAGTATAGCCAAGTTCTTGTGCTTTTTTGACAATCGCTGAAAACTTGTCCTTTGCTGTGAAGGAATTAAATATATATGATAGTGATCCAGAAAGAACACCTTCTATTTTGTTTATTTTATCACCACTATTGATTAGATCCTTAAGTGTATTTAGCACAGGAAGTCCAGCTCCAACATTGGTTTCATATTTAAAACTTACACCTCTTCTTTTAGCTAGTTCCTTAAGTTTCTCGTAATACTTGAAAGAAGATGATGCAGCTATTTTATTAGGAGTAGAAATTGAGATACTATTATTTAATATGAATTCATACTTATCTGCTATGATAGAGCTAGCGGTGTTATCTATAAAAACTGAATTTCTAAGATTGAGATTTACCATTGCCTTAGAGAAATCATCCATACTGAATTGCTCTCCTTTCTTTAAATCAGATTTCCATTTATCTAAGTCAATTCCATTTTCATTAATTAAGAAAGTCCTGCTATTCGCAATTCCTACTACCTTAATATCAAGTGCTCGGTCATCTATCAGTATCTGACGTTGCTTGTTAATCTGATCCAGTAATGTAGAACCTATTAGACCCACACCTACCATAAAGATATGTAGAGACTTTGTTTCTGATAAGAAGAAGGACTCATGAAGAGCATTCAAAGCTTTTTTCTCGTCATTCATTTTGATAACTACAGAGATATTCAATTCAGAAGATCCTTGTGCAATCGCTATAACGTTAATCCCATTTTGACCTAAAGATTTAAATAATCTTCCAGCTATTCCTGGAGTTTCTCTCATATGTTCCCCAATAATAGCGATAACAGAGAGATCTTCTTCTCTTTTAACTTTATCTACAGATCCACTTCTGATCTCGTGTTCGAATTCTTTCTCTATTACATTTACTGCCTTTTTAACTTCTTTGGGCTGGATAGCAAAGCTGATAGAATGTTCAGAGGATCCTTGTGTTATTAATATGATATTAATGGATTCTCTAGCCAAACTGGAAAATAGCCTACCTGCAGTTCCTGGTACCCCGAACATACCTGTTCCTTGTAAGGAAAGCAAGGCGATATTAGAGATCGATGAAATTCCTTTCACCGGTTTATTATTCTTATCCTTTTTATTACTGATTAATGAACCGTCATGTGAAGGATTAAAAGTATTTTTAATGTAAACAGGGATCTTAGCTTTTAGAGCTGGTTGTATGGTCGGTGGATAGATCACTTTAGCACCGAAATGCGACATTTCCATTGCTTCTTCATAGGTAACAATAGGAATGGTAAATGCTTCAGGTACCTTTCTTGGATCAGCGGTCAGAATTCCATCTACATCCGTCCATATTTCTATACACTTTGTTTTCAACGCTGCACCAAGTATAGCAGCAGTGTAATCCGATCCTCCCCTACCTAGTGTTGTTGTTAACCCGCCGGTATGAGAAGCGATGAAACCAGTAACGACTTGTACATTATCATTTTTGTCGTAATGTTCTTTTATCGACTTATTGGTTTCTTTAAATTTTACTGCGGCTGATCCGAAGTTTTTATCTGTTTTGATAATTTTTCGTGCATCCAAGTAATCAGCTTCTACTCCTCTTTGGGTTAAAGCATTAGCAATGATATATGCCGAATTTCTTTCACCGAAAGACAAAACATAATCCATTGTTCTAGGAGTCGCTTCGAGTAGAAGTTTGATTCCTTCTAGTATATTCTGGAGTTCTAAGAAGTTACCTTCTAGTCCTTTGATTACCTTCTTTTGGATTGTTTTATTCAGAAGAGCTTTAGCCACTTCAATGTGTCTCTCTTTAAATGTCGCGAAATCTTTTAAATAATCTGAATTACCTTCCGCAGCAGATTCACTCATAGAAATTAACATATCGGTCACTCCTCCTAAAGCAGAAAAAACGACTGTATATTTTTCTTTTTGATTTTTTAAAATGTCAATGACTAGTTTTATTCGATCTGCATCTTTGACTGAAGAACCTCCAAACTTTAATACTTTCATTATCTATTATTTAAAAACTTTTTACTGAGTGCGTTTATTTTTTCTGTTTCAATCAAGAAACCATCATGTCCATATTCAGAATCTATAAATTCTAATTCTGAATTAGGAATATGGTCGCCTAAAAACTTTTGTTCTTCTTTCGGATAGAGTATATCAGAATTTATACCAATAATTAAAGAGTGACTCTTAATTTTCGTTAAAGCATTAATTACACTCCCTCTTCCCCTTCCAATATTGTGTGTATCAAGAGAATTGAGCAAAAAGTAGTATGAGAATGCATTGAACCTATTAATTAATTTTTTTCCTTGATATCTAATGTAACTATCTGATTTATAATTATTTATAGAATTAATATTATCTATTTGTGCCTGATTAAAGCTCTCATACGTGCGATAAAAAAGCATACCAACACCTCTGGCCGCTTCTAGGCCATGAATTCCGGCATCATCTTGATCGTTTTTCCAAGTTGGATCTGTTTCGATCGCCATTTTATGAACAGTGTGAATTGCTTTTCCCCAAGATGACTCATATGCACTTGTTGCTATTAAAATTGAATTTTTAAAATCATCCGGAAATAAGACATTCCATTCTAATAAAACACTGCCTCCCATCGAACCACCAATTCCTAAATTTATCGTTTCGATCCCAAGATGAGATTTCAGGAGATTAAAACATTTCACAATATCCTGAAGAGTAAGTTGTGGAAAATCGTGGTAATATTTTTTTCCTGTCTCTGGATTTATACTTAAAGGACCAACAGATCCATAACAAGATCCTGGCATATTAGCACAAATGATGAAATCTTTTTCTGGATCCAATATCTTATCAGGACCAAAAAGTCCGGACCACCAAGTTGCCGCATCAGAATTAGCAGTTAATGCGTGAAATACCCATTTCGCATTCGAAGCATCTTCATTTAATTTTCCATAAGTGTGATAGGCAATTTCGAAAGGGAAATTGCGTCCTTCAACTTCTAGTTTTATTCCTATTCTATTAGAGTATATTTCCATAAAATCTACACATCGCTTTAATTGAAAAGCAGCTATCAGGAATTCTTAAAGATTAGAAATGGAAAAACAAATGAGTTTTTTCATACTTATCTAACTTAGATATAATCATAAGCTAGGAATTAGCACCTTAATAAAGATCAGGTTGCTAAGGTTTCATTGGGCCTATTCCCTCCACCTTTCTTGATAAGTACTTTTCAAAGAACATTAAATTTCTAGTTCAATTACACAAATCAAAGAATAATAAATTAGAATGTGAAGTTTTTTAGTATAAATATGATTTTATTAAGATATATATGATAAAATTATGAATTTCATATTCTTATAAAGTAGAATATTTACTATTCATAATTTAAAATTTGACCATCTTTTACCAATTTTTCCTTTAACTCTGAATAGGTAACGTCTTGGACGTCAATCTGATGATCTATAGCAATGCTAGCGGCAGTAGCAGCGGATTGAGCAAGGATCATAAAAACAGGCTCCATTCGTATGGAACCAAAAGCTATATGAGATGCAGACAAGCAAACCGGAACAATTAAATTAGTAACTTCTTCTTTTTTAGGTACAATGGCTTTGTAACTAATAGGATAAGGAGAAAACCCACCTACTTCTACATCACCTTCATTTTTCACGTGGCCATTTTTGTTCACATACCTTTGCATATGATGTGAATCCATGGTATAAGCACCCATGCCGATGGATTGGTCTGCAGTTATCGATTCTTGAGTACAATGATGTTCCGTCATGACGAAATCGCTGACCATTCTTCGTGCCTCCCTGATGTACAATTGAGGCGTCCAATTGCCATTTTCATCGTATTCATCTTTAGGAAGTCCCCATTGTGAAAACTTGTCTCTAATTTTTTGTGGTATTCTCGGATGGTATGAGAGTGTCCATAGTAGTCCTTTCTGATATACTTCATGATCATTAATGATTTTCTCACGCTCTGCATAGGTGCCATCTGGATAGTCGAAGTTTTTTCCGATGTAATCAGTTGAAAATGGACCTTTGTTGTTGGCGTCAGTTTTGTGATTAGGCATCATACTCATGATAAAGAATGGACCATTATATCCTGCTTCTATCGCTCTGAATAGTAATTCATATTCGCTTTCATTATAAGTTGTAGGCTTTTCTGTTTTGATTCTATTTTCAGGCACGTTAGTGATACACATTCTAAAGCAGAAGCCTTGAACCATATTATCACCTGTTCCATCCTCTGCTATACTTGCATTGACATTCGGAAGTAGTCCACTACTAGGATCATCTTCGATAATATATGGACTTACGCCATCTGGAAATTGATGATATATGGCATGTTTTACTTGAACACCATTCAGGGTTTCGTTATAGACATTATTTGCTTCCCTTCCTATAGTATAGGATACTTTACTTCCTGCCATTAGGTCTCCTTCATAAGTTGCATCGATAAAAACTTTCGCTTGATAAGATTTACCTGATTCCATATGAATGGATGTGATTTTACCATTTTTAGAGGTAACGCCGTCCGTTAATTTCAGTCGTTCATTCTTAATAATCTCTAGCTTATTTTCTTTAATCCAATCTTCGAAAACTTCCATTGCGATACTTGGTTCGAAGGTCCATTGGGAATTAATATTCTTATCTTTTTCTTCTGAGATATAGTCTGAGCGATCCTGGTATTTCCAATTCTTGGGATCTTGATATTTCTGGTATATCTCTTCATAGAAAGATCTTGATATCCCTCCTATTACTTGTTTATTTCCAATATCTGTCGCACCTAATCCTCCTGTAGTTAGACCTCCGATATGACTTGATGGCTCTATTACCAAAACTGTCTTGCCCATTCTGGTAGCTTGTACTGCTGCTACAATTCCAGCCGATGTTCCACCGTAAACAATGATATCATAGTCTTTATTTGTAGGTAGAGTATCAGAAAAAAATAAAAGGACGGGTATTAGAATAGTTATACAATACTTATAGATCATGTTAGATTGGTGTTAATTGTGAATGTACAGTCAGCTTCTGAAAGTAGATGTTAAAAATAGTAAAAGATTATTAATACTAATAGTGTTGATTAATTAGGGAAAGACTTAATGATTTAGTTTCTAGAACAGATTCATCATTTCCTCTTCTTTCTCTCTCATTATTTGTTGGTCTTCAGATGTTTTATCTTTGAAACCACAGAAATGTAAGAGTCCGTGGGATATAACTCTTAGTAGTTCCGTGTTGAAATCGATTTTTAAATCTGCTGCGTTCTCTTTAACTCGGTCTATGCTAATGAAAATATCGCCTTGGAGAGGATTAGGCTTTTCATGATAAGGAAAACTAATAATATCAGTGTAGTAGTCGTGTTGTAAGTAGTTACGATTAATATCTAGTAAATATTCATCGCTGCAGAAGATATAGTTAATGGCCTCGATGGATACTTTATTGACTTCCGCCATTTTGTGTACCCAAGTAGTATATTTTTCTTCCGGTATTAATTCAAATTCGATGTCTTCAAAATGGAATACAACAGGCAAGTCTAATTCTTCACTCATAAAAAAAACTGCATTTCTACTGTTCGACCGTCATTTGTGTATTGAACAATATCTGATAGTTGTTGAATCAGAAATACGCCTCTACCACCTAGTTTTTCTAGATTTTCGATTAAAGTAGGATCGGGAATTTCTTCTGGATTGAAGCCATCACCTTGATCACTAACAAGGATGGTAAGTACTTCCTTTACTTTATATAGTTCGATCTTAACTTCCTTATTCTTATTTTTCTGATTACCATGAATTATGGCATTATTCACTGCTTCCGTTACACTAATAAGTATATTAGGGTATATATTCTCGTTAATCGCTAAATCTTTAGCAAAGCTCTTAACGAAGAATTCAACTTCATTAATCTTTTCAGGATCAGATTTTAATATAAGTTCTGTCGGATGCATATAATAGACCTAACGTCTTAATTATTCTCTTTTAATGATTTATAATATTCTTCTACTAAATATTTATAATATGGCTTAAGTGAAGGGGAAACGGTTTTATACATTTCTACTTCTGATTCTTTTTTCTTAATGTATTCTTCTATAGCAGGCGGGTATTTTCGCTCTTTCTCCCCTGTTCGCTCTGCTATTCTTTTTTGGTCAAGTTCTCTTTGTCTTTCCGCATTTTCCGCTTCTAATAATCGAGTAACAATATCTTGTTGGCGTTTCAGCATTTCATTGTTTAATCGCTTATTGACAAGGTCAGTCTCGATTTTATCCATTTGGTCTATCATTTCCTGAAGACCTTGAGAGCTTTTACCTTGCTCATCTTTTCCTTGCTTGATTTCTTCTAGTGCTTTTCTTAAAGCAGCTTGTCTTGCAGCGGCTTGTGCGAATTCTTTAGACATTCCACCTTTTCCATCCTTGCCACCTTTCTTCTGGCCTTCCATCATTTCTTTCAGCTTCTCTCCCATTCCTTTCTGACCTTCTGTAATTTTATCCATCGGAACAGAACCTTGACTTCCTTTTCCATCTTTAGATTTACCAGTTCCACCAGGTTTAGGACAACTTCCGTCTCCTGCCATAGAAGACATCTGCTGTTGCATATTTTGCATGGACTCAGCTAACATCACAGCGAGGTCATTCGTATTCTTCATGACTCTTCTTTGATTATCATTAGCTAGTGGCTTCTGACGGTTCTCCATGTTATCCAGAGATTCATTCAGATTCGTCTTAATTTCAGCTATTTTATCTGTGACAAAGGTTTCAATTTCAGTAACTCTCTTACTTAAAGCGATTAGAGAATCTTGAATTAGTACGAAATCATCTTTCAGTTTATATTGATCTTGTACTAGAGAAACATACTTAGGTGTTGTAGAATTTGTTCTAGAAACCACGTCTATTAGGTCTTCTTGGTCGAATGAAAGATCCACTAAATTTTCTAACAATTGTCTCAGAGCTTGAATGTCTTCTTCCATTTGCTCCATTTCCCCTGCAGCCATGGCTCCTTGCATTTTCTCTGCCATAGACTTCATTTTCTCAGCAGCTTTTTTCTGAGATTTTGCAGCACCTTCATTCTCTTTTTGTTCTAACTGTTCTTCACTTTTTTCTAACTCTTCTTTGATTTCTTCAGATTGTTCTTCATTGTCTTCCCCTAATTCTTTAGGAACTTCTAATTCTTCGTTCTTCTCTTCTAATTTCTCTAACTGTTCTTCTAGCTTTTCGAAATCTTCATTTATTTTTTCCTGCTCTTTCTGTAATTCTTCTTTTGGCTTCTCTTCATTCAGAGTTTCTTGGCTTAACTTTTCTTGCTCTTCCGCTAGTTTCTCTAATTCTTCTATAATTTCATTCGCCTCCTTTTCTACTTCTAACTGCTTAAATAGTTCAAGCAAACGCTCCATGTTTTGATTCTGATTTTCATCATTCATCTTCATTTCTTCCATCATCTCCAGGGCGTTATCTTTGTCTAATTCTTGAAGCAATTCTTGGATTTGTTCCATTAATTCCTCCATCTCATTATTCATAGATTCCTCGAACATCTCTTGGAGTTTCTCCTGCTTTTCTTGCATTTCAGGATCTTGCTCCATTTCTTCTTGGTTCTTCAGATTTTCATCTAGCTTTTTCTTAGCTTCTTCTATTTGTTTCTGAAGTTCTTTCTGCTTTTCTAGTAATTCCTCAAGCTCTTTTCTATCCTGCCAGTCTAATTCGTTTTTCTGAAGTAGTTTTTCTTTCAATTTTTTCAACTCCTCCTGGATTTTTTTTGACTTATTCATCGTCTCCAGCAAGTCCTCCTTAATTTCTTCGTTATTCTGATCTTCTTTAGCTTTTAATTCCTCTATGCTTGCTTTCGCATATGTCATTATTCCAGTTCTAGAAGACTTACTACCATTGACCGCATCATTATCGAATACTTCAAAGTAGAAACTTACATTATCTCCAGCTTCTAATTTTAAGTCATTAACATCAAGTAAGTAATCATAGGAAGCTTGTGTATTCGTAGGATTCGGTAATTTAGTAGAAACTAAATCTTCTTTTTTACCATTTGCTCTTTGGATATTATAATTAAAAGATAGACTTCTTAATCCGTAATCATCAGAGACATTTCCTACGAAATATACAATGTTCTTTTCTATGCTATCTTGGATCTTTTCAACGGAAATCGTCGGGTTTAAATCCGGTATAACATTGACCGTATAAGATGTACTATCACCTTCTGGCAAGTAATTATTAGAAACGTATATTTTATAAAAGAGATCTCTCATCAATTTCTTGGATTGAGAAAAACTCTGATCAGATGTCTTTTTACTGTCTTCCTTATCTGCTTCATTGCTGAACTTGAACGAAACTTGCTCCGTATTCTCTACATTCATATCCCATCGTACGATTGTTCCTTGTGGAACAATGAAATCTCCGATACTATTCAGTGTTTCATCTTTTCTATTCGTGTAGGCAGGATAATCTAGTGTTACATTGAAATCTGTGAGATTAGGTTTCTTAAGTACTTTTAGCTTAAGATCATCTGAAAATATTTTTCCTGAGAATAACTTAAAATCAGTTTCTTTCTGAATATTCCTGAAAACATAATTGAATCGACCGTCCTTATCTTCTTTAAGTCTATATTGGTAACCATCCACATCTATGAAAACCTCTTGCGGACGAACATCACCTTGGATTTCTACGGATAGATTGTAGTCATCATATTGCAGTACTTCTAGATTTTCCTCGTTTATAACAAATTTATAAGGAGCATCTTTTTCAAATTTCTTATTGTTGTTTATGATTCTGCTTGTGGAATCCGTAATTAGTGAAGGAGCAGCAAAAACCAATATAATTAATAGCATAAATGGCGGAAGCGCATACTTCAGATACTTTCTATTTTTACTTAGGTCAATGGCTGATTTAAAAGGAACAATTTTAATTTCTTCCGACTTCTGGTTAATACTCGCATTGATTAGTGCAGCACTTTCGAATTGATTTGATTGCTTCTTAAGCTGTAGAACATTTAATAATTTATCTTGAACATCAGTGAAGTGTTCGCCAATAATAGATGCTGCTTTTTCATGAGAAATCACCTTTCCAAGACGGTTATAATTCATAAATGGAAGGACAACCCAGTAAAACAAGAGGCCTACCATAGAAACCAAATAACCATAAAAGAACATTTTTCTAACGCCTGTAGAAAAATAAAATTGGGACTCTAATAAACTGAATACAAGGAATGCAAGCAAAGAAATACTAATGAATAATAATCCACCTTTTACAATTTTATTCGTGTAGTATTTTTTTATGAATTGATCAAGCTTACGAATTAATAAGCTATAATTATCTTCTTTTCCTTGCATTATTTGCCATTTTAATCCAGGACTATGGTGTTATTCCTAGTATGATTTAACCAAAAAAGTGCCAAAAAGATTCAGCTTAGCTAAATTTACCATCAAATTAGCATAAAACAAGCTTATCATCAAGTATTAAAAGCTTAAAAAGAACTTTTATTATATAAAACGTTCATTTTTCGACAATTGCATATTATATGACAGTTTAACATATCATTATCATAATACTCCCTATCGTCTTTTCGAATGCTTACACTTTACTAAAAGACTTATACCGTTCAAGCAATTGTGGATTTTTCTCCATTCCTATGATTTCATCAATTGCAGTATTAATCTTATTAATGATTTCATCAATTATTTTCTTCGATTCTTCAGGAGCATCAGATTTCTTAGCAGCAACCATTTGGCGGAGACTATTTAAAGTATTGGTAGCCATAAAACGCTTAAAATTTGTGCTGTTATTTTTTCCTGTTTCGATCAGAAAGCTAAGGCTTTTCGAAAGATCACTTACAGGTAAATCTTGTAAAAAAGCCGAATAACTGCCGAAGACAGGGTAAGAGTTAAAACCAGCAAGGCCTTCTATTTTATTTTCAAAAAATGGAAGGTATTTCTTATCTCCAGTAACAGAGAAAATATCAGAAAGCGTAGCAACGATATCATAGTTTTCCTCCTCCATCATTTTTTCTGCAACCAAAAGTCCTTTCTCTGGATTCTGAGTATATAGCAAATTTAATCCAGCTGCATAAGTAGGGTAGGCTTGTTCTTTCTTCAATACCATTTCAGCGAAGTCTGCTAATGCTGGATCACTGATCTCTGCTAATTTGTCTAATGCTGATGATCTTACTTGAGATTTAGGATCGTTTTGTGCTAGGTCTTTTAGCTTGTTAATCAGTTGATCATTGTTAGGATTAATCTGACCTATTGCAAATCTTCTAATGGTATAGTAAGGATCGTCTAAAGCTTCTATGAAAATTGGTTTTGCTTCTGGATAACCTTTTAATGCATTAATCGCGTCTGCTCTATCTTGATATGTGTTTACATTTTTGTATTGGAAAATATTTTCCTCCACACTAAAGTTTTCTTGACGTCTTCCTAAGATGATATTATCTGCATCAAAATTGACAAAAGAAGGCTTAGCGTCCACCATGAATTCAAAGGTTTGCTGGCGTTCATTCACCCAAATATTCTCCGTTGTTTTAGAACCGTTAGCATTGTAAATATCTACTTTTACTGGGAGTTCGAAGATCGCTCTATTACTTTCAGGATCTTGGGTTTGATTAACGGTTAATGTGTATTTTCCATCAGTATAACCATGAATGATTTCTAATTCAGGATGTCCTTTATCGAAGTACCATTGGTTAAAAAACCAGTTCAGGTCTTCACCAGTTACCGCTTCGAAAGCGAGTCTTAAGTCATGTGCTTCTACCGCAGTATAGGCATTATCAATTAGGTATTTATTTAATGATGCCTTGAATGCTTCATCTCCTACATAATTTCTAAGCATGTGTAGAACCAGTCCACCTTTATTATAACTATGCGCATCGAACATGTCTTCCTTATCATCATATTCGAAGTTAATTAAATCATGAGTTCCTTGATTCTGAGCTGAACCTAAGTAACCTCTTAATTCATTACTTCTATGATTATCAGCCGCTTCTTTACCGTTTTTGTGTTCTTCCCATAAGTATTCACTATAATTGGCGAAGCCTTCATTCATGGTTAAGTTAGACCAAGATTCACAAGTGACATAATCTCCGAACCAGTGATGGAACATCTCATGCGCAACGATATAATCATTGTTATCATCTATTAACTCTCTACTTGTTTTCTGTACAAAGTCCCCGAAAATTACGCCTGTAGTATTTTCCATTGCTCCAGAAACATAGTCGCGAACAATGATCTGTGAATACTTATCCCACGGATATTTAACTCCAGTAAATTCTGAGAAAAATTCAAGCATTTCAGGAGTGTTGTTAAAAATTTGCTTGGCATCCTGCTCATACTTATCTTCTACATAATAAGCGAGTGGAATGTCTTCCCACTTATCATCTACCTTAGCAAATTCTCCGACTGCTATCATAAACAGGTAAGGAGCATGTGGTTGTTTCATGTTCCAATAATCTGTTCTAGTGCCGTCAGCGTTTTTAGTAGATTTCTCTAACAAGCCATTAGATAAAGTTTTAAATTTATCCTGAACAGTTAGATACATTTCTTGTGTCGTGCGTTCGTTAGGTTTGTCAATAGTAGGAAACCATCTTGAATTGTTCTCTGTCTCACCTTGCGTCCAGATCTGCATAGGTTTATCTGGATCTTCTCCTAGCGGATTGATGAAAAATAACCCTTTATCCGACGTAATTGCAGCACTTCCTCCTTCTGGTAACTCTTCTGGCTTAGCAGTATAATCAATTACAACTTCAGCGGCTTCACCTTGTTTGTAAGTTTTATCTAAGACGATCTTTATGTCAAAACCATCATATTCATATTTCAATGGAAGTCCAGTCTTTGCATTCGAAACTTTATGGATATCAAACCCTACAGCGTCGAAAGAGGCTGTTTCGATTGGATAAAACATAGGTTGGAACTTTAGCGTTGCAACACCTAGAACATGTTGCTTTTCCCAGTTGAATTTTAGATCTAGTTTCGTATGCAATAAATCTACCGTCCTTTTTGCTGAGGCTCTATAAGTGCCAAGTACTAAATCTGGTTCAGGAGCTGTAACTTTTGGCGCCACCACCATCATAGTGTCTAATAAGCGTTCCTCATATTCTACGGGAGCTTCTACTATTTTCTTACTTCCGGTGCATGAAGCGATTATAAGGGTAACTAAAACTACTAAGTACTTATTCATTCTTTTATGTTAATCGTTCTAAAAGATGGTTAATTTCCATCGTTGCTAAGTCAATTTTCTTTTCTATTTGGTTAAATAGGAGCATTCTGGACTGCTGTGCATCTAGGCTGACAGGTTGCGATAATTTTTTAACTCTCTCAAACCAATTTTTAGTATATGCGATTAGTTTTTCATTACTGGAAAGCATAAAATTAGGGTTATTATAAGTTGTAAATACCTGATCGTGCTTTGGAGAATTAATCAGCATGATATTATTCGTATATGATAATTCATTATGATAGAGCAAATAATCTCCAGACTCTTGATTCACTTCTTTTCCAGGATAAAACTTCTTTCCCTGTTCAGCCATTTTGCATAAATGTCGAATCAATGAACGTATTTTCTCACATAAGATCAGTGACTCTTCAGGTTTTTCGAAATATCCGCTGATCAGAAAGTATTTGATTTGGTTCAGAGTATTGGTAATGATATTCTCATTCCACAACTCGATATTCGGAGCTCTAAAGTAGTGAGTAAGAATCTCATCGACTTCTTGAGCGATAAAATGACTTCCTGAAAAATCATGGATGGAGAACTTTAGATCTTCATAACCTTTCAGATTCCATAGTGTCTTCGCATGAAGGAACATCTTAAAGTTGGTCAGATCCTTATCTAGAAAGTAATAAAACAAATGGAGTTCACTCGTTGCGTGCCATATCTGAAGTTCAGGCATGTTAGCCAGATTCACAACGAATTGCTTGATCGGGCTAAGAAAATCGATGAAGGTTTTAACCGTATTTCCGCTCGTCGGTAGATGGAAGTCCACTGTTAAACGATCTGTGTGAATAAGCGAATCAAAACTAAGATCGAATCGCTTCATTAATATCGCCAGATCATTTATAGACAGAGAAGTACTACCATTAATACGCTTATAGACGGCCGGTTTACTTAAAGACAAGGCGTCCGCGATTAAATCAACCCAGTTTCCTTGATCACCTACTTGACCTCTGATCTTGGCAAGAAGGTCTTCCTGGATTTTAAAAGCGTCCATCTTTTATAGTTTGGTATGTAAATTTAATATAAATTTTATACCGCTACATCATATTCTCTTAAGGCATCATTTAAGGATACTTTCTTATCGGTAGATGGTTTTCTTTTTCCAATGATAAGTGCACAATTCACATTAAATGGTCCTGCTGGAAACTGTTTAGTATAACTTCCTGGAATAACGACAGATCTTTCAGGAATTTCTCCTTTTGTTGTTACTGGCTCTGCACCAGTTACATCTATGATATGGGTAGACTTCGTCAATGTTACTCCTGCTCCGATCACAGATTCTTTTCTAACAATAACGCCTTCTACGATGATACATCTAGAACCGATAAAGCAATTATCTTCGATGATCGTAGGAGTTGCTTGCAAAGGTTCTAATACTCCACCTAAGCCCACACCACCTGAAAGGTGTACATTCTTACCTACTTGCGCACAAGAACCAACGGTTGCCCATGTATCTACCATGGTACCAGAACCTACATGTGCTCCGATATTCACATAACTAGGCATTAAGATAGCACCTGATTCTATAAAACTTCCAAACCTTGCAATTGCATGAGGAACAACTCTTACACCTTTTTCAGCGAAACCATTTTTCAATGGAATCTTATCATGAAATTCGAAAGGACCTACTTCTATGGTTTCCATTTTTTGAATAGGGAAGTACATTACAACTGCCTTTTTCACCCACTCATGAACAATCCACTCACCGTCTACAGGCTCTGCAATCCTGAGTTGGCCTCTGTCTAGTTGTCCAATAATTCCACGAATAGCGGCTTGTGTATCTGCATTTCTTAACAATTCCCGGTTATCCCAGGCTTGCAAAATTTTTTCTTTTAAGTCATTAATCATATGTCGAAGTATTAAAGTAAAGAGGTATATTTTTAATTGAATAAAAAGCTAAATGCTACTAATTGAGAAACGATTCCGATTAGATATCCGATAAAGACTTCATTTAAACTATGTGCCTTTAATATTAATCTTGTTGTACCCACAAGCCCAGCGATAAAGAGGCTGAGAAAAATTAGAACATCTGTGCTTACATTATAACTTCCCAGAGAACCCAAATTTACAAGAAAGCTCTCATAGCTGAAATTATATTTGATAAGTAGAATGCCCACAAACAGTCCACCGACACCAGTTGTATGAAGACTAACCTTCGTAAACAAACTAAAAAAGAATGTTAGAAATAAACCAATTGTGGAGCCTAGAACAAAAATGCTGAATACTAAAGGAATGGTTGTGTTCTGATATATATTGATAAAAAGCCAAAGGTAAAAACCACCAGTAATAATAAGTGGGATGATTCTTTCTGTTCGCTCTTTTAAATGAATAGAATTCACAAAACCCATAGCCCGCATGAGTAACACCGTGATTCCTGGCATAACTACAGTCAACATTACCACATAAATCATCAAGATACCTATCGCTTTTTCATTTTGAATGGAGAATAAATAAGGATTTATTACCAACAAGATCAACAGCAAATACGAAATGATGACTAATGGATGGAAAATGAATGATATAGATTGTGCAATATATTTCATAAGCGTGCAAAGATAATTATTCTGCTATAACTTGTATTTCTACTCGTCTATTTCGCTGTCTTTCGTTTTCGGTTGCGTTTTCATTCAGCGGAAATTGGTCTCCGAAGCCGACTGTTTCTATCCTTACCGCTTTAATTCCTTTCTGGACTAGGTAGTTTTTTATTGCTTTCGCTCGATTCTCAGATAATTCTACAAGTAGCTGTTTATCACCTACATTATCCGAATGTCCTTCCACTCTAATATACAGGGAAGGCACATCTTTCAGGACTTGTACTAATTTCCCGAGCTCCACGAAAGATTCTGGAAGTACTTCCGCTTCCGATCGTTCGAAATATATATTTCTAAGCGTAATTTTTCTTTTTTTACCAAATGGATACGGCAGCTCAACGACTTTACCTGGATCCATTTCGGCGCGTCGAACATATAGATTTAAGTTGTACTTGGTCACTTCATCGCTCACTAATTCGAAAGGATCTATCACTACTTCATCCCCGATATAACCTCGCTTGATAACCTTGAATTTGATTAATTCGTTTTCTGTCAATGTTACCTCGTATTTTCCATTATAAGTTCTGAAAAAACCATCGAATCCCATGACATGAGCTTTTCCCCAATAGATTTCTCCTCGCACAGGCTCATTCGTTTCAGCATCTATTATGGTTATAGATATCGTAAGTGGTTTTTCTAAGTCCTTAGGAGCGGTTAGGTGATATCTGAAAATATCACTGGAACCATCTCTTTTAGACGAAAAGTAGATGTAGTCTTCCGTTGCATCTAGATAAGGCTGTGATTCATCGAACTCGGTATTAATAGGAACGGGCAATAACCTTGGCTCTGACCAGTTTCTGTATGTGTAGTCCAGCCGATCTGAAACATATATATCCATTCCTCCTTGACTTCCAGGTCTATTAGAAGCAAAGTATAATCGCTTTTTATCCTTAGAAAGGAAAGGGGCTGTTTCTCTAAAAATAGTATTAATAGGGCTATTTACGGGTTCTGGACGACTCCATACATTAGGTTTTACACGAATAGAAATATAGATGTCCGATTCACCTTTACTGTCCGGTCTTTCCATTGCGATAAACAGTTGTTCAGCATCTGGACTCATGGTCATGCTCACATCATTCCCTAGATTGTTAAAGTCGAAAACCTCCATTGGCACTGGAAAACCAAATCCACCATTTTCAAGAATTTCGACACTCGAAAACCCTTTTTCAATACCTCCATCTTCATCGAATTTATTTAAAACAACTAATGCATTATTCAGTTCGAAGTTGGCTAAGACACTGTTCGGATAGGCATTATTTAATGGGTATCCTGGGTGGATGACACCTCTAAACTCATTCTCATATAATCGAGCATAATAGATATCTTGGTTGAAAGTGGAGGATTCTGGATCTTCTACTTCATCACCAGAAATCTGAGAGAAGATGCGCTGAAGCCTAGATTTTAAAGTGGTTTTTTCAATTTTCTTTCTAGAAATGACATTTACAAAATCTGGATCTCCAGTTCTCGTAAAGTATAACCGAGTATTATCTACACTTAAGACAGGACCTACTTCATCATACTTAGGCGTGTTAACACTGGTGTTCAGTTTTTCCAATTGCTTTTGAGCAAAAAGAGGAATGAACATCCCAATAAATAATACGGTTAAAAATATTTTCATGTTTTCAGACCAAAAATCACACAAATATCATCTTTATTTAAAAGGATACAGAAGTTTTCGAAGGAGAATTATATTTTTTTTAACCAAAAAATAGAATTATTACTTCACTATTACTGTTTAGCATAAATAAATACCACCATTTTTACGTTTAACAAAGAACATGCATAAATATAGAATCAACATATTATTTTTTATCCTTTTGATTTTCTTTCAGGTCAATGCTCAAAGTGGGACCTCTGAGAAGAAGGTGACCATCGATGGCCAAGTAATGACCGCGCTTATTACAGATGGGGATACCTTAATAATGGCAGACTTAGAAGATATTAGTATTACTTCGCCAAGAAGTTTCGAAAGTGCTGAGGATTACAGAAGATATTTATACTATAGGAAATGTGCGAACAAGGTTTATCCATATGCCCGCGAAGCCATTAAAATATTTAGAGAAATGGAAGTGGCTACCGCTAATCTAAATAAAAGAAAACGGAAGAAGCATGTTCGAAAGTTACAGAAGGAACTCAAAGAAGAGTTTTCAGATCCATTGAAAAAACTAACAAGAATTCAAGGTTCTATCTTGGTTAAAATGATAGAAAGAGAATTAGATCAGCCGATGCATAGTTTGTTAAAGGAACTAAAAGGAGGCTTTTCGGCTGGATATTGGAATCAGATTAGTAAGATTTATGGATATGATCTGAAAAGAGGTTATGTAGTGGGAGATGATAAAATCATGGATGCTTTACTACAAGATTTTGATATTTCTTACTCATTCAAATAGACCTTAACGATTTTCCATTAATTTTGTCTTATGGAGAATTACAATCAATTAAGACTAGGAACGACAGATAAAGTTAAAGGAAAGGTTACGTGGAGTAGTCCTTCGAATCTAGCTATTATCAAATATTGGGGTAAGCACGGTATTCAACTGCCCAATAATCCATCTATCAGCTTCACGCTTACGAATGCAGTTTCTAAGACGACTGTCGAGTATTCTGCAAGAGAGACTTACGATGGTTCTATCGATGTTAATTTTATATTTGATGGCTTTGAGAATGATGCTTTTAAAGATAGAATAAAGAAATACTTAAATTCTATCAAAGCATATGTGCCTTTCGTGGAACAATTACATTTTAACATAACCAGTGAAAACACTTTTCCTCACTCTTCAGGAATTGCATCATCCGCTTCAGCCATGAGTGCCATTGCTCTAAGCATCTGTTCTATAGAAGATGAATTATTCAAGAGCTTAAGTGATATCAATGATTTCGAGCGCAAAGCTTCTATGCTTGCTAGATTAGGAAGCGGAAGTGCAAGTAGATCTATTTTTGATAGTTGGGCATTATGGGGAAAAACGGGGGATGTAGAAGGCTCATCTGATGAATATGCCATCGGAATGAAAGATCATGTTCATCCTATATTTCATAATTTGCACGATGATATTTGTATACTAAGTGCAGATGAAAAATCAGTTTCTTCTTCAGCGGGACACGCTTTAATGGATACGAATCCATATGCACCTACAAGGTACGATGAGGCGAAAAGACAACTATTCTATCTACTAGAAGCGTTAAAGCAAGGAAATTTCGAAAGGTTCGGAGCAATAGCAGAGCAAGAAGCAATGAGCCTTCATGCCTTAATGATGGTTTCGAATCCGTCCTATATACTCATGGTCCCTAATACACTTGCTGTCATTAAGAAGATCAGAGATTTTAGAAAAGAGAGCGGTCTTCCCGTTTACTTTAGTTTAGATGCTGGTCCTAACATCCATTTGTTATATCCAGATCATATTGCAGACCAATTAATTGACTTTATCGAAAACGAAATACGTCCATTATGTGTTAATGGTATAATTATCAGTGATAAAGTAGGACCTGGTCCTGAACAATTAGACTAATTTAATGAGAAAAGTAAGCTATATTTTATATTTATTAATTTTTCAATCATGCTTCCTGTCCGCACAACAGGAAAAAGGAACCGATATAGAATTGTCGAGTAAGAAGTATAAGAAGATGATCGATCGAACGATCGGTTTTACGATTCCTTTATTGAGTGTAGAAGAGCTTCATGAAAACATGGATGATTATGTTATCCTGGATGCTAGAGAAATGAAAGAGTATAAGGTCAGTCACCTTCCTAAAGCCATCTATGTTGGTTATGATGATCCAGAATTAGGACTGATCCAATCCATTGACAAAGATAAAAAACTTCTTTTTTACTGCTCAATAGGCTATCGAAGCGAGAAAATAGGAGAACGGGCGAAAGAAATGGGATTTACAGAGGTTTATAATTTATATGGGTCAATTTTCGAATGGGCCAATAAGGGGTATGAACTAGAAGATTCCAGTAAAGCAGAAACCAATCAAATACACGGATATAACTGGTTATGGGGAAGATGGATTACGAATGAAGCGTATGAGAAGGTGTATTGATTTTCTAGGTCAATTTTTTTAAGTAAGACTTCATTATTATAATTGCTCTTAGTAAGGAGTTATAATAAATTATTGCTTTTAGGGTTATATATATAGCTTAATAAAGGCAGTATGTCAAGACTATTAACCGCAGTATCATTCCTCATTTTCTTACATTGTCACTATTCTTCATTTGGACAATTTTACAACATAGATGAAGGATACCTCACATACAAGTTGAATAATGCTCGCATAGGCAATTCAATGATTTCTTCAGCTCCATTTCTAAGACATTCCATGGATGCAAGGTCTGGTGGATTAGGAAATGCAGGAATAGCTTCCTCTCCCGATGCTAATGCTATGTATTTCAATGCTTCTAAGCTAGCATCCGTGGATTCAACTTTGGGATAGAAGTGAATTTTGCGCCTATGACTTTAGGAGCAGAAACAGGAGATGGTTTTATCACTTCCATTGCTGCATTCAAGAAATTAGGAGGTAAAAACACGCTGGGTATAGAGGCGAAACATTCTGCATCAGGAAAAATAAGTCAAGACTTACTTTCAGCAAGGTATTTTCTAGGAAAGAATGCTGCAAGGGAATCTTTACTCTCCATCGGCATAGTGAGAAAGTGGACTTATCGTTTTGCGAGTGCTATAGCTCTCAAGTATATTTATTCTAATATCGGATACACCACGGATGAGGATGAAAGTTTACGGGTAACACCAGGACAAGGCATCGCAGGAGATCTATCCTTTAGCTTTATCCAACCTATAGAAATGGGAGGTATCTCATCGAACTTAATGTTAGGGCTAGCAGTAACAAACCTAGGACCAAGAGTGGTTTATTCTTCGAATTCCAAGAAAGAGTTTCTCCCTGCTAATATTGGCTTGGGTGTTGGCTGGGCATTCGAATACAATGAAAGCAGTTCTATTTCATTATTAGCTGATGCAAACAAATTATTAGTCCCTTCTCCGAATGATTTCTATGACACTTGTGATGGACTTTTATGTTCTCATAAAGTCGAAAACAACTTCTTAAAAGCGGCTTGGCGATCATTCTATGATGCAGATGGTGGGTTTTCTGAGGAATTGGCAGAGATTTATTATTCTTTCGGAGTAGAATATGAATATCAAGAAAAGTGGTTCTTAAGAAGTGGTTATCTCTATGAACATGCAGATAGAGGAAATCGGAAAATCTTATGTTTGGGAATAGGTTATGGATTTCGGAATGTGGTTACAGACCTCTCTTTTCAGATTCCGATTATAGAACAAGAAGTTAATGATAATCAATTCAGGTTTTCGATTGGTTATAGATGGGAGAAATCTAAAGGATAAAAGATAATTCTTGTAATCATCCCCATAATAAAAAAGCCCTCGATCATAAGATCAAGGGCTAGTTTCTATTTGTTCTCTAAAAGGTTAGAATTTTACAATCCCAATTTAGCTTTTACTTTATCAGAAACGTCCGTTGTTTCGTCTGCGTATAAAACAAACCCAACACTTCCATCAAAGATATATGTATATCCGTCTTCTTTAGCTACATCTTGTATAGCTTGTGTAATCTTATCCATGATTGGTTTCATAAGCGTATTTTGCTTTTCAACGATCTGTTGTTGGCTAGTCTGCTCATATTGACCAAGCTGTAATTCTTCTTCTTTTAATTTCTTAGCTTCTTCTTCAAGTTGCTTAGGAGAAATTTCTCCTTGATCTTGTTTTCTCTGTAAATCTTGGTACTTAGTCTGTAGCGAGGTAATCATTTGCTGATATTTCTTCTGCAATTGAGTACCGAATGTTTCGATGTTTGCTGAAGCTTCTTTTACTTCCGGTAACATCTGGATAATTTCCTGAGAATTCACGATTCCGAATTTTTGTGCATTTGCAAAAAATCCAGCAAACATGAATACTATTCCGAGTATGATAGTCTTTTTCATATCTAAATTTGTTATTTGTATTTTATTTTAGGCTGCAAAAATATAATTTTATTTTAAACCAAGCTTTCTTTTCACTTCTCCAGTTTTATCATATTCATCACTAGTGAACAAAATGCCAGCAGAACCAGCCTTGTCGAAGATAATATCATACCCTCTATCGGTCGCATATTCTTCTATTGTGGAGTATACTTTCTCCTGAATTGGCTGAACTAGCTCTTGTCTTTTCTTAAATAAGTCTCCATCAGGTCCGAATCTTTGCTTCTGCATTTCTCGTACCGTTTTTTCAGCTTCCATGATTTCGTTTTCTTTTTCTGCTTTCGCATCTTCACTTAGCAATACTTGTTCAGCTTGGTATTTATTATACAAGCTTTTGATCTTATCGTATTCTACTCCTATTTCCTGTCTCCATGCAGATGCAATTTTATCAACTTCTTGCTGAGCGACTTTATAATCTGACATTTCTTCTAAGATGGAACTAACATCTATTATCGCGATCCGTTGTGCATTCATGGTCATGGTCATGGTAAAAACCAATCCTGCTAATATTAATATTCTCTTCATCATAACTAATTGTTTTTCTATTTTGAAAATGAGCGTTGCAAAAATACAATTTTCTCACTCTTGTACCTTAAAGACTTTTTACCTATCTAAAAGTTTCCTTTTTATCAAATTGTTAAAAAGCAGCTCAAATTCTAAATACCTGTTAATTAACGATTTATAATTTATATTGCGAAGTTAGAAAGATAAATTTAACGATAGTTTAACGCAAAAAAAGACCGGACTGATATCTCATCAGCCCGGTATTCCATTTTTATGAAATTTAACATGAGATCCTAAATCATGCTTTTTTGTATTCTGGGGTTTGCTTTAATCTCTATTTTCATCGATCTAAGTCCTCTATATTTCATCAATTTCCAGTATGGTTAGATTAAAACATAACAGAAAATCCTAATTCTAATCTCCTAAAAAGGATATCTTCTGTTCGCGTTTCCCAAGGACTTGTAATGATGTAATCTGCTTTTTGGAATTTTAGCCCAGAAAAAATATTGACCATTAACCCTCTGGAACCTACTCGAATTCCGAAATATGGATTGGCCATATAACCACCTGTTGCGGTCGTAATGTTTTCAGCTTCATTTTTGAAGGAGAATCCGTATCCTGCTTTTACACCTACATACGGAGCACTTCTTCCATTCGTCAAGTTGAATTTAACATTGGCAAATAAAGGAAAAACCTCTCTTCCTGGAGCTGTGTAATAGTTATCTAATCCCACACCAGCGCCTACAGCGAGCCAAGGATACTGCTGATACATCACATTATGCGCAATAGAAACTCCGCTTCCAGAAACACTGGTTAACAACGAAACTTGTGTCTCATTAAATATGCGTTTGACTTTTAGCGGAATGGCTACTATTTCTTTCTCTGTAGCTTCTTGCCCCGAATACATTATTACTTTTTTGATTTGGTTATCGAGGACAGTAATTTGATTTCCAGTTCTTAATTCCATGCTTAATTGCTCACCTGGAGTGTAGTCCGTAATGCTGCCGATAAGAATACTTCCTTGTTTCAAGATTACTTTATCCTTATAGACTCTCTCTTGAGCATTTAATACATTCATGGATAGCAAAATCGCAAGCAATACAATAAATTTTAGGATCTTTTTCATGTGTCAATGGGTTATTTTTGTACTAGGATCGAACTGATAAGCTTCGGATTTTTTGCATCTGTAACATTGTATTGGAAGAAGCCATCGCTTCCAATTAAGAATAGCACCTCAGGAGAAATAGAGATCACATCATAGGCATTAATATTATCCAAGTGTGCTAATTCATTGCTGGTAATTTTCTGGTCGTCACTTGCATCGAACACCTTAAGACCATAACTTCCTTCACAGATGAATAGGTCGTTGTCACGAATAGCTAATCCATGTGGATGCTTCATATCATAAGACTTGATCAACGTAGGATTGTTAATATTAGATACATCTAGGACATCTAATTGATTCTCGAAGCCATTACATTCGGTTCCATCACGAAGTGTCACATATGCTTTATCACCACTTACAACTACAGGGTCGCAAGCTTGTGCGTGACGGAAAGTCGACGTCTGAACTGGGTTTGCTGGATCGCTATTATCGAAAATAAACATACCAGCAGTAGAACCGATAAATAAGTTCGTCTTATAAGGGAATATGGTTTCGATTCCCCATCCCAAATGTTTCGAAGATATTTTTTCCGGACTCATGCTTTGTGAGATGTCCCATACATTAAGAGAGGATTCATCCACTGTGTATAGATAGTTATCATAAATGGTAAATCTAGCAAAAGAACCACCTACACCACTTCCTGAATTGCCATTGCTTCCTGTAGATTCATTAGTTATCACATTTCCATCAAAGTCAGATGCGAAATCAACAAAGATGTTATCATTTCTTCTGAAAATCTGCTGTCCCCAGTTGCTGTCAGAGCAATCGAAAGACTCCACAATATTCGATCTTGTATAATAAATGACGTGCTGATAATCAAGGTTGTCGTATAACCAATCATAATCTTTCAGTCGCTCTCTAGTTTTCAACTGTGGATTTGTAATAGTGGAAATATCTATCGTTAATAAATACAGTGGATTATCTGCGAATAAGATATCATCTTTTATAGCGATATCGAAGTTCCCTGGTATGTTGTAAAATGTTTCGTGAACAGGAGCCGCGGGGTTTTCATTATTGTAGACATGAACTCCTTCTCCTTGTTCATTAATGAAAAGGTAGTTTTTATAGAAATAGATTTTTCCAGGGTTTACGAGCGCTTTGTCGCTAACGGTGGTGATGTCATAATTGAGTTGGGTTCCGGTCATGTAGACTGGATTAAACTGAATATATTCTCGGGTTGCATCACATTTATCTCTAAGACATGATGTACCCAAAGCAGAAACCATGATAAATAGGCAGAGGATCTTTAAAGTTTTCATATTATCAATTTTTTATTTTATGTCAATGTTAGATTTATGGACTTTCGAATAGTCATTTAGGAATAAAGACGGAAAGGTGGCCGAAAGGGTTGGGTGGGCATTAAAAAAATAGATATAAAGGACAAGAATGAAATCAGACTAATTGTTTATTTATCAGTAGAGGTCTATCCATATGGAAAGGAATTATCAAGAAAGTGGTTAAATATATGAAGATGGAGGTTACCAGAACTTCCACCAAGGCTTACTTTTGGTATTTGGGTTGCTTTTTGGTCTAGAAGCACGTCTACTTGATGAAGGCCTTTCACTAGGTACTTTTATATTTCTCTTTTCGTATTCAGCCATTAGTACTACCATTTTTTCAAGGGAAGGGACATGAAGGCGAGCATTGGGAACAGAAGCAATTTCATAGAAAACGTTGTCGAGTTGCTGTACGCTCATTGCTGAATAGTCTTTTTCTAAAGATGCGTTGGCATCAGTGGTCGTCAGTTCTTCTTTGTCTTCTATTTCCTCAGATGTTTCATCACCTATTTGAGGGGCAATTTGCCGACCATCATAAACGAATACGGGATTGATTCCATTTTTGGCTATTGCTGCGACGATGGTTTGTGCTAATTCGTTGTCTTTTATCTGGTCTACGAAAGATTGGCAGCGATTAACTAATTCATCACTGAAAGGTAAGGTGGGTTTGATTTCGTAGCGAATCTCACCGCCAAACGTGGTATTTTTCATGACCGATAATAGTATCTGTTGATAAGTGTTGTTTACAATATCTTTCAGCTCATCGATGGTAGAACAATTAACGGTAACGGTGAAATTACTTGATTTGAGGTTTTCACTGATGACAAAGCTTTCATTTTCATCTGGAAGGTTTTGGCCACCCATACCGATGACTTGACCACTTTCGACTAAAAAAACATATGGGCTTATGGCATCTTGTTGTGGATTTTCAAAATAATTCTGAATGACAACGGGGAACTTGGCTCGGACGTTAGAGCTGCTTCCCGTAGCAAGCAGGTGACCTTTAAACGGAATTCCAACCATAAGACTCTGATCACCCATTTTTTCTCCTAGTTCCTTCATATAGTTGACATCAAGAATTTTCTCACTTGCGTATTCATGTCCAGTAATAAAGGCAATCTTACTACCTTCTAACTCTTGAATTTCAACACTAGGAAAAACCTCCTTCAAGTTTTGCATTGCCTCTTCTTTAAAAGGAGTAAATCTATCCGTAAAGTCATCTTCTGTTTCACATCCTTCATATTCTATATGACTGCCCTTATCATTACCGAAAGCAATGACTGGACTTCCTTCGTTTTCTATAAGAGATTCTTTAAAGAAATAGGGTACATCTTTTCTGTAGCCAGCAGGCTTAAGGATAGGCATAAGTTTACTCATAACATGCGTTTAAATAAATATATAGGAAAAGCCTAAGAAATGAAAGTAGTGCTTTACTGAATTTAGAATTTTAACTTTTAGCTTCCTTTTCTCTTTTAACAAGAATATCTTTATAATGCTTAGATATCCATATCTTACTATTTCAATATTTATGATGACAAAAGCACGAAAACTAAAAATTGACATATCTGAGGAGATAGGGACTGTTTCAGCACTATTAGTCCTTCCTGATGATGCAACATCTTTACTTGTATTAAGTCATGGCGCAGGAGCAGGAATGGAGCATGCTTTCATGGAATCCTTGGCTCAGCACCTAGCGAGTAACAAAGTTGCAAGCTTACGTTTTAATTTTGCCTACATGGAAAAAGGAGGCGGACCTGATCGACCGAAAAAAGCTTATCCAGCCATCAAGGCAGCAGTGAAAAAGGCATTAAAATATAGTGACGGACTTACTTTACTGGCTGGAGGGAAATCTTTCGGTGGTAGAATGACTTCTCAAGTTGCAGCATTAGGTGAACTGGATGAGGTGAAAGGTATTGTTTATTTTGGGTTTCCTCTTCATGCTCCAGGAAAAGTAGGCAAAGAAAGAGCAGCTCATTTGGCAGATATTAAAGTTCCACAATTATTCCTACAAGGAACAAGAGATCCATTCGCTAAATTCGAATTAATTTCTGAAGTGGTCGATGGATTAGAAAAGGCGACACCGGTTAGAATAGAAGGAGGGAATCATTCTTTTCAGACCTTGAAGAAATTAGGAATACCTTATGAAGATACTATAGAACAACTAGCTCAGGAAACAGCAAAATTTGCTAGCAATTTATAGGCAATAGTACGCTTATTTTACTGCTCTAAGAATATAAATTGGGCTCCGAGCTCACTGATCACAAACAAACAAATGTGGGTATCGGTGTCTTTATAAGCTTTCTGAAACTTCTCTACATTTTCTGATGGAATCAATGATTTCGAGTTAAATTCTTCTAAGCTACTTGCATTAATATTCCAGTTTCCCTTTGCCTTATTTTTTTCCACGATAGGAATTCCAACTTCGATATCATGCTGGTGAAAAACGAATATAGGATATTTAGAGACATCCTTATTCATGATAATATCCTGAGCCTTTACTAAGACATCTCTATATTTTTTCAACTCGGACTCTAACTGGTCTAACTTTGTTGCTTCCTCTGACATATTCAACTACAATTTTTACTTCAATTTTAATAAAGCGACACTTTCCACATGATGTGTATGCGGAAACATATCTACAGGCTGAATTTTTTCTAATGTATACTTTTCAGACAAAATCCCTATATCTCGTGCTTGTGTTGCTGGATTACAACTTATATAAACAATCTTAGGCGTTTCTAGTTTAAGAAACATTTCCACTACCTCTGGGTGCATACCCATTCTTGGTGGATCTGTTATGATGATATCAGCTTTTCCATGTTTTTCTACGAATGCATCAGTTAGTAAGTCCTTCACATCACCAGCATAGAAAGTTGAATTCGTAATGTTGTTATGATCTGCATTTATTCGAGCTAGATCTATTGCTTCTTCTATTTCCTCTATTCCTACGATGGACTTGCACTGGTCAGCAACGAAAAGGGCGATACTTCCAAGACCTGTGTACAGATCATAGACATTATCTTCGGGTTGAATATCGGCGAAGTCTCTTGCAATCTTGAATAAGTTCTCCGCTTGCAAGGTATTCGTCTGAAAGAAAGACTTCGGTCCAATTTTAAATTCAACCTCTCCTAGTCGTTCTGTTAGGTATTCTTCGCCATGAATATGTTCTGGTTCTAAGTCGTAGAACGAGGAATTCATCTTAGTATTGATAATATGAAACAAACTTACAATCTCTGGAAATGTTTCTATGAGTTTTTCAGTGATGTAGTTAATTTTTTCCTTTTCTCTCTTTCCGAATATTAAGATCAACATAATCTTACCATCTCTATTCGAGCGAACGACCATTTCACGTAAGAATCCTTTATTAGCTCGAATATCGTAGTATCCGAATTCTTTCTCGGCTGTAAGGTCGCGAATGAAGTTTCTGATTTTATTAGAAGAATCATTTTGTAAGTGACAAGTTTCGATATCTACTATTTTATCGAAGACACCTGGACGGTGAAATCCTAATGCCTTAGTCTGGATGATCTCCTTTCCTGAGGCAACCTCTTCTTCCGTAATCCATCGTTTATTAGAGAAACTATATTCTAGTTTGTTACGATAGAACGAGAGTTTTTCATTTTGTAAAATAGGAAGAAATTCCCCAGCTTCTACTTTTGCTATTCTCCTGATGGAATCACGAACTTGCTTTTCCTTTTGCTCTACTTGAATTTTGTAATCTAGGTGTTGCCATTTGCAGCCACCACATACACCGAAATGCTCACAGAAAGGGTCTACTCTGTCTGGTGAATATTCTTTTATTTCTTTAACGAAACCGAAGGGCACGCCTTTTTTCTTCTTAGTAATTACCGCATCGACTGTATCGCCAGGCACTCCTCCTTGAAGAAAGTATACAGTTCCTTCCGGATCTCTACCGACACTCATTCCTTTGTCTGCAATTCCCGAAATCTTAATATCTGATGCGGTCTTAGACCTTCTGTTTCTTCCCATTTATTCTTTTATTATGAATGTAGTACGACGATTAATTTTTCTACCCTCTTCTGTTTCGTTGCTACTAATAGGTTCTGTTTCGCCGTATCCCACAAAGGTAAGCCGATCTTTCGAAATTCCTTTTTGAATCAAATAATTGTTGACAGCTTTCGCCCTGTTTTCTGATAATTGTTGATTGTCATCGTCATTACCCACATTGTCGGTATGACCTTGGATTTCGATTTGTATGTTAACATTCTCTTCTAATAAATTCGCAAGTTGATCCAGTTCAAAAAAAGATTCCTTTTCTAGTTCGTATGATCCGGTAGCAAATAAAACGTTTTTCAGAATTACGGGTTCTGGATCTTCAGCCTGCTTTTCTTCTATTTTCTTCAAGTAAACATCAATTTCAAAGGCGGTTTCTGCAGTGTTCAAAGCTTCTAATTCGAATCGTTCAGAATAGAAATAATAGTTTTTCTTGTCAATGTTTAAACTGTAATTTTCCCCAAGTGGTAGTACAATCAATAAACTTGCATCTTTTCCTGTATTCAGGGTTTCACGCGTGTTATCATCTGAAGATTGTAGACGCACGATGGCCTCAAGCGGAAGTTTCGTCTCTGCGTCAAAAACTCGAATACTAAGAAACCCGACTGGATTAGATCGAACAGCTTCGGGCAATTCGAAGGTATAAAGATCACTTTGAACTTGATCGAATCTTATTTTTCCGTTTCCTCTGGAGTAGTAAGCTGTTTTTCCATCGAGACTTACGATCATTGCACCTTCGTGGTCTTCAGTATTGATAGGATATCCAAGATTCTCTGGTTCTGACCATGTACTGTCAGCAAGTAATTCACTTTTGAACAAGTCAAAGCTTCCCATTCCTGGATGTCCTTCTGATTTGAAATATAAAGTTTTTCCATCAGGGTGAAAAAAGGGCGATTCTTCTCTGTAGGGTGTATTAATCACTGCACTTAGGTTCTCAGGAATGGTCCATTTCCCATCCTTGTTTTTTCTAGTCCACCACAGATCACTATCTCCTTTTCCTCCCGGCCTCTTGCTGACGAAAATAATTGTTTTTCCATCTGCGGAGATGTTAGGCTGAGTATCCCAAGACTTGCTATTGATGGCATCAAAATAGACAGGTTTCGACCAAGAGTTTTCATTCTTGAAGGAAACATAAATATTACAACCTCTTACATTGTTTTGTTGGCTATTCGAGCAATAGGTGAATAAGATCGTTTTTCCATCTGCAGAAATATTATGAGCACCCTCATTTTCAAGTGTATTCAGGTTAGGAAGCAACCTTGCTTCTTGCCACATTCCGTTGGTATCTTTCTCTGTATAATAAATATCTTCTTGGCTCTTGGTTATTCTTGTGAAGAAGAGTCTTCTACCATCTGCTGTTAATGACGGTGAATATTCAGATAATTTAGGTTGATTGATCTCAGCAGGAAGTATTTCAGGAGTGAAAGGAACTGGGTTTTTTAAGGCTTCTTCCCTAAAGTCAAAATCCCTAATTTTCTTTTCTACCTCTTTTACATATTCTGGTTTAAGGCGGTCGGCGTTATCTAAGAATTTCCGAAAGTATAGACTCGCTTGCGCATTATCTTTCTGGGCTTCATAGCATAGTGCAAGTGCTTGGAGGACTTTAGGACTATAGGTTGAATCTAAGTTAAATGCTTTCTCAAAATTATGGATTGCAGCATCATAATCTTTTAGATCATATTGAATGCCGCCGAGTAGCAGATAAGCATCTATAAACTGAGGTTCCTTAGCAATTGCTGAATTAAGCTTTTTAATAGCTTTTTCTGGCTTTTGATTTTGGACACAGTCTTGTGCCTTATTATAAAGCTTAATTACGCCTTTTGTAGCATTATTTTTAGTAATTATCTCTTGACCGGAGAGAAAAATTGACATAAATAAAAAGGAAAACAGAAATACAACTCTTACCATACTTTTATAAACGACGACAACCCTATAAAATGTTATATTAATTGGGCAACGAGTTTATCTGCATTTTTGAAACCGAGTTCTTTAGCCATTTTGATATCCTTAATCGAACCATTTTTCCCAGCCTTTTTCTTAGCAAGTCCACGGTAGAAATATTTCTCGCTTTCAGGAGTTTTATCAAACTTAGAAACGTCCACTAATGAGGCATCGAATGCTTTAATCGCTTCTTCGTTTTCGCCCATCTCGATTAAGACTCGTCCATATTGATACTGAGCATAGGATTTCCAGTGAATATTCGGATTATCTTTCTCGAACTTTCTGTTGCTGAATAACTTAAGGTCAAAAGCTGCCTTAGGAAATTGTTTCAGTTTAATGTGGCAATCAGCCTTAAGTCGACGAGCTTTCCAGTAAATATGCTGAAGTGCTATTGATTTTTTAGTTGCCATATCAAAATCTTCAGCTGCTAAATCATAATCTTCATTAATGATATGAACTTTTCCTCTTCCGTAGTATGCGGCAGGATTCGTACCATCTATACCTATGCTTTTGTTATAGTCCCTTAAAGCATCATGATATTTCTTCAACATGAAATTAACCTTTGCACGTCTTTCGTATGCTTGGGCATGTCGATCATATTTTTCTATGGCCTTTGTTAGTTGTTCTATGGCTTTTTGCTGTTCACCTTTGGCTTTCACCAGTTTTTTTCCTTTTTGGAAAAATTGAACTACGGCTTTATCACTTTCTGGCTCTATATGTGTGTGAGCTAAGACCGTCCCTGTGTCTGTTAACCACCCATCGATGGATCCGGATATTGCAAATTGTGCACAATAACCGAGGATATCAATTGTGTTTTTAAATGACTTTTGGGTTACTTGTCCCACGAATCGTTTAAGATCCATATAATAACCGTCTTCAAAAAAGATCTCTTCTTCTTTGAATAAAATATCATTCTTATGGTAGTTCTCCGTTCTATACGCAAACATCTTAACTACTTTATCGTAGCTTTTCTGGTTGCCAAATTCTAGTCTACCCTGAATAATAGATTTAATCCACATTAATCTAAAAATTTACTTTTTAAGCAATTAACAATGTAAGGTGTTAGTAACAAATGAAAAATCTCAACATGAGGGGAATGTAAAGGTCTTAAAAAAGATTGTAAATCAAAAGTTTATTGGCAATTATGCCCAAACTTTACAACCTTCTGTGCAATTAGTGCATATTTCGATCTGATCTCGGCCCAATAAAATATCACTTCGGAAGTTTTGGTAGGCTTCACCTTGCCATAATTCTTTAAAGCTTTGTTTTTTCAAATCGCCTAATTTGAAAGTTGCATCTTTATCGAAACAGCAAGGGACTACGACTCCATCCCATGTAATTACACAAGAATTCCAGAGTTTCCAGCAATGGTTAAGTAATTCATTTTTCACTACGAATTTGCCGTCTTCGTTTTCACGGTATCGTGCATACTTATCGATCGTAGGAATTAAAGGGTTTCCATTTTCGTAGTCATAGACTTGAGCGGTTTTTAATTTCACTTCGTCTATTCCTATCTCTTTAGCAAGTTTGTATATTTCTGGAATCTGGTGTTCATTAGGTTTCACAACGAGAAACTGGAAAATGGTGTGTGGATGTTTCGCACCAAGTTTTTCTTTCCATTTCACAAGATTTCTAGCCCCAGCAAGTACATTTTTCAGGTTTCCTTCTTTTCGGTATTGCTCATAGACCTCTTGAGTGGTTCCATCTACTGAAATAATAATTCGATCCAGTCCTGATTCGATTGTTTTCCGACAATTTTCATCATTAAGAAAATGACCGTTAGTAGAAGTAATGGTGTAGATGCCCTTCTGATTAGCATACTTTACCATGTCTAAGAATTTTGGATTAACGTAGGGTTCACCTTGAAAATAAAAGATGAGGTACATTAATTCCTTATACATTTCATCTATGGTATCTTTAAAGAAGTCTTCTTTTAGATTACCTGTAGGTCTTGAAAATGCACGCAATCCACTAGGACATTCTGGGCATCTCAAGTTGCACGCTGTAGTTGGTTCTACCGAAATAGTGAAAGGCATTCCCCACTGAGTAGCCTTCCTAGTATATTTTGTATAGTAAAAAGAACTTAATACTTGTGCGGCATTAAATAATTTTCGAGGAGTTAACTTGGTTAGAAATCTCTTAGTATCCTTTGCGTAAAAACTCATACACCGTAGCGATCTTTTAGAATATTGACATGATACTTACAATGACCAGAAATGAAGTAACCAAGCGTTCTTGCGGAAACAGAATATCCACTGGCAACTCCTATTTTATCAAGATCTTGTTTTCTTAGCATGCTAAATAATATAATATTTGCACTTCTTAAATGATCGAAGCATTGGATAAGTTCACTCAATGTTGTTTCATCTACATTCACTTCCGCCATATATTCATCTTGATCGAATCCTGGAAGCTCCTGCGTTTCTCCTCGAGAGATAGCTAACGCTCTGTAGCTGAAAACCATTTCGGTGTCAATGATATGGAGTAGAACCTGCTTAACAGACCACTTTCCTTCTTGATATTGGTAGTTAGCCTTCTCTAGAGGTATTTTCTTAAATAGATCCAAGGCATATTTCTTCTCATTTCTCAGAGTAGGAAGAAGGTCTTTGTCTTCTAAAGTGTCTATATATCCTTTATAGAAAACGGGATATTCGTCGTCATTAGGTTTAAAATGGTATTTCATACAACGAAGGTAACAACCATGTGATCAATTTCCTAATATCTCCAACCTTGGAACTCTTTGGTTTAATTATTGTGTTACCATCGTTTACAGATTACAGATGATATGTTTCAATTTATTAATAATTTCTTTAACCGAAAAAGAGAGCGTAAAAAGCCTGATCCGATGAAATATTTAGTAGTGGGCCTAGGAAATATGGGGCCAGATTATGATGGTACGAGACACAATGTTGGCTTTGAAGTAGTGGATTATCTTGCAGAAAAATTTAATGTCCAGTTCAAGAACGATATGTTAGGTGACCTTGCAGAATTCAAACACAAGGGAAGGACTATTATCCTTTTAAAGCCTTCTACCTATATGAATAGAAGTGGAAAAGCGGTGAATTATTGGTTACAGAAAAAGAAAGTTAAGAACAGTAATCTATTGATCGTTCTTGATGATTTAAATCTGCCTTTCGGTCGGATTAAGATTAAACCAAAAGGAAAAAATGGTGGTCATAATGGCTTAAAAGATATCGACCAAATACTAGGTGGCAATCTATATGCAAGGCTAAGAGTAGGTATCGGAAGTGAATTTCATTCAGGACAACAAGTTAATTTTGTGCTAGGGAAGTGGGATTCAGGTGAGAAAAATCAGCTACCGGAGATTATTGAAAAATCAGCTAATGCTGCATTAAGCTTTACGACTATAGGGATTAATCACACCATGAATGAGTACAACTAGGGATGTAATGATCTGATAGTATGACCTCCATTCATCCTATCCATGATCATGTTTTACTTTGCAACAACCACATTTTAAAAAAAGAAGGAGTTACAAATTCGAAGAACCCAAAAAACATTCATAGGCTCAGTGAAGCTGAAACAATGAAGTTTTTCTACTCAGAAGTACAATGATCTGATAGTATGACCTTCAGTCATCCTATCAATGATCATGTTTTTACAACGTACCGATCACAAGAAACCAAGGCTATATAGAGTTACGAAATCAAATAACCCATAAAATATTAATCGGCTCATTAAAGATGATGCGATGAAGTTTTTAAGCTATTTAAAAGTTATCAGACAGAACTAGAAATCCATTCCGAAAGATAGATATAGTCGTGGTTTCTGAACGATTCTTGTTTCGACTCCCCAGCCATAATCTAATTTAACAAAGTAGCCGAAAAGTGAAGTTCGTGCACCAATACCATATCCGTAGATTAATGGATCTCTAAAGTATTTTACATTGACAACTACCGTCGGAGGACTCTCCAATGTCAAGGTATTGATGATATTTTCATCACTAAATGGAGTTAATCCATGCCATGCCGCACCAGCATCAAAAAATGCTGTCAGTTGAAAATTACGGATCATTTTATACTTAACACGACCTGCACTTAACATGTTAAAAATAGGCAGACGAATTTCTGAATTAAATAAAGCGAAAGAGGTCCCATTTCTTGAGTTAAACCTGAATCCTCGCAAATTCGCAGCCACAGCGGTATAAGCATAATTGTTCTGCGGAGTAGGAGTGTCTTGTGCGAAAACAGGCCCCAGCCAACTCTCGACACCGCCTAAATAATAAAGTGTTCTTTCTGATCCGAAATTGGTAGCAGCAGCGAAACGATTCGCCCATACACCATATTTTCCGATAGGAATGTAATGTCTAATATCTGTTCCCACTACAGTCATGAAAGCCTTGCTCAGATTGAATTCGATAGGAGGACTTAAGTTAATATTCATACTATTCACTCCTTCTACATAAAACTTATATCTCGTTCCATTTTTGATATTGACATCAATATCGAAGGAGTTATCATATATATATTCTAATTTTAAACCTAGTCTTTGCCCAGTGATTTTCGGAGCTTCGAGATTCGCTTGCTCACTCACGAGGTCGAAAAAGTTGTCTGTTCTATAAGTTAAACTTGCGCGAACACTTGTGAAAAAATCAAATGGGTAGCGCAGTTGATACATCGCAATAGTGGTATTCTTCTGCGTACTTAGATTAGGATTCGCAAAGAATTCAGGACGCTCGGCAATCGCTCGTCTATAGAGCGCATATCTTTTGTCTATCCTTTTCTTTTTATCATCAAAAGTTAGAAAAGCTTCAGATCCATTTAGTGAAGTGGGAAGTCGAATTCCTCCTTCGAAAGCATAATCTTCAAAGATGTCTTTAACATTTGCCTTTACCAAATAGCCGAACGGCTGGTGCTGATAAGATTCTTGTCGATCTCCTGCATAGCTATCTAATCCTTCGAATAATACACTATTATCCATTCTGGAAACGACATCATCTATACGGAACCTTAACCTTGCTGCTGTTGCTCTACTGTTTACAAACTTGACAATGTTATTCTTAGCTTTTTCTTGAATAAGAGGCTTTGTTGCAGTCTGAGGAGAAAAAATATTGAAGTCTAAAGTTGGTTCTTCAGATTTTGCTTTCTCGTTGAATTCGGTCTGGAAATAATATTCAGGATCTATAAAACGACTACTCTCTATATGGACAACATCAGGCTCGTTATCATTAATATTTACATCAACTTTCTTTAATCCTTTAGCAACTCTTTTGAATTCTGTGACAGCTGGATTTTCTACTTTTGAAAAATCAATACTATCTCTAACGATTGCATCTTTTCTGCCATATCGTTCTACATATAAGTACTTGCCCTTTTCACCATCATGCTCCGAAATGTTACTAAGCTCATTCGAATTATAATAAGCTTGTGGCAGAACACCTAGTTCTTCTATCTGTGCAATTTTTCTATTGACGATTCCACTTCCGCCTGATAAGTAGGCTATTTTATTACCAGATAAAGCGATAGGCTGACGATCATTTTCACCTGGTGTCTTACTAATCCGATAGAGCTTATAATCACTGGAATCAATTGCTAAGAAAAACACATCGAATTTGGCGATAGGAAGAATGGTATCTAGTTTTCGGTCTATGATGTAATCATCAGTCCTGTTTGACGAAAAAAGGATTCCTTTCTTACCAAGGAGAGTAGCACTTTTAACATCTAGATCATCATAAAAATCATTGATAATCCGAGTAGACTGCCTATTTCTAATGTTGTATAAATAAAGATCGGAGAATCCATCTGTAGTAGCTGAAATAATCATTTCTTCCTGATTTATATAATCTGCACTATAAACCCTACGGTATTCAGGTGCGAAAAGATCATTAATAACTTCATCTGTTTCTAGATTAATTCTCTTTTGATAGACGATGTCTCTTTTCTCATATATGAGAGAAATTTCACTTCCACTTTCAGACCAAGAAACGACAGGATAATCATAATCGGTGATCTCGAAAGGGTTTTTCTTTCCTACTTTCAGCACTGAAAATTGAGCATCTTCTTGAAAATCATAAACGAACACTCTGTATTTTCCGATTCTATTCTCCACAAAAGATGCATAATTCCCATCAGCGCTGATTTTGATATCTGAAATTTCAGAGCGTTTCGCAATCTTTGCTTTTAGAACATCTTCGGCATCTATGGGATTCAATTTAGGATTGAGATCTTTATATTGCTGTAAATAATATGCATACCAGTCTTCTCTTAATTGTTTAAAAGGAACGCCGATCACATAGATAAACGCCGCTTCCATATTTCGATTAATTCTAGTAAGATATAACAGATTCGAAATTGAAGATTTACCATAGGTATCTCCTATAAATTTCCAGAATGAATGTCCAGCGAGTTGTGGGTGGTCTTTGCTTAAGCGTTTGAAATTTTTATATTTTCGCTTTTCACGGGTCAGGTAATGCCTTAGATTATCGTCTGCGGTTTCATCCCACTCAGTTTCTACATATTTACTTATTCCTTGCCTATACCATTCAGGAACATTAAACATAACGGCATTCTGAACAATTTCTTGAAAAGAATTTCCGTAGAGCATTGAATTAATGAAAACTTCAGCAACTCCTTGGCGAATTTGTTTTCTAAGGTTGTTGTGGTTACCATCGAAGTAAACAAATACCTTATTATTAGCCACCTTAGTTCTTCCAGCAACCGTTATAAAAGTTTCTTCTAGGCCAATGTTACTCATCTTTAAATCCGTAAGATCTGAGTAAACAATAATCTCAATCTTATCATTCATTCTATGTTCTAGAATTTCCTGGATTTCGTTAAAGTCCATTTCGGCTAACTGCAGTGTGGGAACACCTACGAATTTTCCGCGATCGTACCAATAGGTTTTGAAATTCTGAGTTTCATAAACCCACCAATATTTAAAATTGTTGTGATACTGAACTCTGTTCTTACCAAAAGTAGTGTTAATGCTCTGCCCAGATAAAATAGGCATGCAGAAACAAGCAAGTAGTAATATGAGTATCGGTTTTTTAACCATTCTATCTACAATTTACAAATAATTAGCTGTTCATAAAGCAACATAAATTAGTTAAAATATGTTTTAATGTTTTATTAACAAAATGTGCAATTATTTCACAGTATATTCGCACACTTTTTAAAAAAAAGCAACTTTAAAATGCACTTAGGCATATTTACATTTAATCCATTTCAAGAGAATACATATGTATTATACGATGAAACAGGTGAATGTGTTATACTAGATCCTGGTTGTTCTAATGTAAAAGAACAAAAAATATTGGATGATTTCATTTCTTCTAATGAACTAACCCCCGTAAGACTTATTAATACACACTGTCATATAGACCATATACTGGGTAATAAGTATGTAAGTGAAAAGTATAAATTAGGATTAGAAATTCACAAAGGGGAATTGGAAACGTTGAAGAGTGGTGTTCTTGTGGGGAATGCATATGGAATTCCATATGAAGAATCTCCAGATCCAATTTCATTTATAGAAGACGGCGATAAGATTGTCTTTGGAAACACATCATTGGAAACTTTATTTACACCAGGACATTCTCCCGCAAGTATTTCGTTCTTAAATAGAGAAACGAACATTTTAATAGCTGGAGATGTACTATTTAGGGAAAGTATCGGGAGAACTGATCTTCCAGGTGGCAGCACAGATACTTTATTAAAGAGTATAAAAGAAAGATTATTTACTCTGCCAGATGAGACTCAAGTTTTTTCTGGACATGGACCTAAAACAACAATAGGTCACGAAAGAGTTAATAATCCGTTCTTAAGGAATTAATACAATAACAAAACGTTTTAAATAATAAAATAATTTAGATATGAAACTTAATTTAATGAAGCAATTTTTTCTTTTAGCAGGGTTTGCTTTCTTGCTTACATCATGTGATCCAGATATTATAGATCCTATAGGTGTGGCTGATCCAACGGTATCAGTAAGTGGTATTCCAAGTGGTGAAATTGCTGCAGGATCAACTTTTACAGTTACTGTGACGGCATCTCCTTCTACAGAGAATACACTTAAAGCAGTTGAATTTACTGCAAACAATACAAAGATTGCATTTGCAGACATTAATGTTGATGGTACTGGAACATCAGCGAATCCAATTTTACTTTTCGGAGACGATAAAAATGGTTTTACTTGGGTGGTAGATATCGTTGCTCAAAGTGACGCGAGTACTGTTGAATATGCAGTTATCGTTTCTGATGATGGAAATAACGAAGATTCTTTCGAATTTGATGTAACGACTGGAGTTACTGCACCGTCGATCTCATTAAGTGGTGATATGGATGTAGAATTAGAGCCAGGAACTACTTTTTCTTTTACAGCTAGTTTAGGTCAAGGTACTTATCCTCTTGCATCGATCGCTGTATACGCAGGAGATGATTTAGTTACTGACTTAGATAGACTTGCATATGGTGAATTATCTAACAAGTTTGATAACAACCCATATTTGTTAGCAGAGTCTGAAAAAGATGGTGGTGATATTACACTTTATCTTAAAGTTCAAGAAACTTCAGAATCTATTGCATACAGATATGTATTAACAGATGAAGAAGGGAATTCTGCTGATGCTACGATAAATGTAACTACTATAACCAATGTTGATGAAATCCAAGGAGTATTATTTAACTCTGCGGGACCTGTAGGAACAGGAGGGTTAGACTTAGACACTGGAGAGAGCACAGGATCTTCGGATGCTAAAGCTGAGATTAGAGATCAAGGTGTTGATTTTAATCAACCAGCAGAAACTAACTGGAGACAGCAGATTTCTGGTGTAAATGGTAGTGTAATTAAATACTTAGTACCAGGAACAAATGGATTATCAGAAGATTTCACATATGATGGAGTTTCTTCTAAAGCGACACTTGCAACTTTATTTGATGCTGGTGTAGATTTCACAGAAACTAATGCTAGTGGAACATTAACTAGTAATGTTGTAAAAGAAGGAGATTTATTTATTGTAAGAAATGGAGATAACGACTATCTAATCATTGTTAAAGAAGTAAATATTATCCCTACTTTCGAACAAACAGATAGTAATGGAGATAATTATGTTCTTGACATCAAAAGTTAAGAAATAAATAAAAAAGATTTGATTAAGAAGCCGGCCAGATTACTGAGCCGGCTTTTTTTATTTAATTTGTGAACCTAATTCATACGGAGAGTCGTTATAATATTGACATAAAAAAAGAAAATGGCAGATACATTAGAAGCAGCAAAAGGAAATATTAGCAAGAAAGGGTTTTTAGATATGGAAGTGGATCCAACTTTAGATCTTGTGGCTGAAATAGAGAAATTGAAAAAGGAGAAAAATGCTATTATCCTAGCCCATTACTATCAAGAATCAGAAATTCAAGATGTTGCAGATTATATAGGTGATTCCTTAGGATTATCACAGCAAGCGGCGAAGACTGAAGCTGATATGATTGTATTTGCTGGAGTTCATTTTATGGCGGAAACGGCTAAGATGCTTTCTCCTTCTAAAAAAGTGGTATTACCTGATCTAAAAGCAGGTTGTTCTTTAGCGGATTCATGTCCACCGCACTTGTTTAGGAAGTTTAAAGAAAAATATCCAGACCATGTTGTTGTTTCGTACATTAACTGTACAGCAGAACTGAAAACGCTAACAGATATTTGCTGCACCTCTTCGAATGCAGAACATGTTATTAATAGTATCCCGAAAGATAAAGGCATTATTTTCGCGCCCGATAGAAACTTAGGAGCTTACTTAATTAAGAAAACAGGCAGAGACCTTGTTCTATGGAATGGGACTTGTATGGTTCACGAGATTTTTTCTAATGAAAAGATCACCAAACTTCAAGTTAGATTTCCTAAAGCAAAATTGATTGCCCACCCTGAATGTGAATCTCACATCCTAGACAAAGCTGATTTTATCGGTTCTACGAGTGGATTATTAAAATACACAAAGGAATCAGAGTATACTGAATTCATTGTCGCTACAGAAAGTGGAATTATTCACCAGATGGAGCTAGCTTCACCTTCGAAGACCTTCATTCCAGCTCCTCCGAATAATGACAACTGTGCTTGTAACGAGTGTCCATATATGAGGTTGAATACGATGGAGAAATTATACTTAGCGATGAAATATGAGCAGCCAGAAATAATTCTTGAAGATTGGATCATCGAGCAAGGTGTTGCATCTATAGATCGAATGTTAGAAATAAGTGCGAAGGCTGGTTTGTAGTTTAGATATTATCCTAGATTGACTTCAGATGATTAGTGACTTGACGGTTTATCAGGTCATATTGGTCAATTTTAATACTTTCGAAAATTAAGCTTACTTTAGATTTACACAAGAAATCCACTATGTTAAATCTAAGATCAGTAAGCCTATTCGTAATTCAGCTAATCCTGTTAAGTAGTTGTACTAATACTTCTAATAGTAGTTCAGAAAAAAACATAACGGAAGACCGACCGAATATAATCTATATTCTCGCTGATGACTTAGGATATGGAGACCTGAGTTTTACTGGGCAACAACATTTTAGTACACCTAACATTGACAAATTAGCTAAAGGTGGAATGTTTTTCACACAACATTATGCGGGTGCAACCGTATGTGCTCCATCTCGTTCTGCTTTAATGACAGGATTGCATACTGGTCACACTTATATTCGTGGTAATAAAGGTGTAAAACCAGAAGGTCAGTATCCTATAGATGATGAGGCGCTTACAGTAGCGGAAATATTGAAAAAAGGTGGCTATGTAACTGGAGCATTTGGAAAGTGGGGCTTAGGGCCAGTGCAATCAGAAGGCGATCCTAATCGACAAGGAATTGACCAGTTTTTTGGGTATAATTGCCAGACATTGGCCCATAATTACTATCCTTTTCATCTTTGGGATAATCAAAATAAAGTAATATTAGAAGATAATTCAGGAGATAGTCAAACGACATATGCACCGGAAGTTATCCATCAAAATGCACTTTCATTCATTGAAAAAAATAGAGACACTAGCTTTTTTATGTTTTACCCTTCGGTAATTCCTCACGCAGAATTATTAGCGCCTTCAGCGGAAGTAGAACCATTTATAGGAAAAGTGGGTCAAGAAAAACCATATAAAGGTACAGAAGATGGTCCTCGATATAGATTAGGAGGTTATGGTTCTCAAGAACTACCACACGCAACATTTGCTGCTATGGTTACGATACTAGACAAGCAAGTAGGCGATGTAATAAATAAGCTAGAGCAGCTGGGAATTGCTGAGAATACCTTGATCATCTTCACGTCAGATAATGGTCCACACAAGGAAGGAGGAGCGGATCCAGATTTTTTTAATAGCAATGGTCCATTTAAAGGATATAAAAGAGATTTATACGAAGGAGGGATTCGGGTGCCCACTATAGCTTATTGGCCTAAGAAGATTAAAGCTGGAACTAAAAGTGATCATATATCAGCTTTTTGGGATTTCTTACCGACAGCTTGTGATATTGCGAATCAACCTAAGCCTAAGAACATAGATGGAATCTCTTTTTTACCTTCCATGTTAGGAGAAGAGCAAAAAACTCATGATTATCTTTATTGGGAATTCCACGAACAGGGCGGTAAGCAGGCTGTAAGAATGGGAAAGTGGAAGGGTATTAAATTGAAAATGGCAAATAACTTTGACGCACCGATTGCGCTGTATAACCTGGAAATGGACCTAAGAGAAGAGAACGATGTTTCTGCAAATAATCCGCAGATAGTTGAAGAGATGAAACGTATAATGAAAAAAGAGCACGAGCAATCTGAAGTGTTTTCATTTGCCTTCGAATCATCATAATAAGCATGGGCATTGCGTTTCATTCCATTTATTATTCCATATTTTAGAACATTGATCATGCAAATTTTCCTAATTAATGGCTACATTCGGAAGTTTACATGAAAACTTTCAAGTCCAAACCCAGATTTATGCCAGCTTTAAAATTGTCCTTTTTTCTGTTACTCATCATTTTATTAAATATCCAATGCGAAGAAAAACCCGTTCCAACACCAATTACGGATAAAATTTTGATGGACAGTATATCTATTCCTGAGGGATTTGTGATTGAAAAATTATATACACCTAGCGATCACGAACAAGGTTCTTGGGTGAGCATCACAAAAGATGATACAGGTCGATTTTACGCTTCTGATCAATTTGGAAAGATATACAAAGTAACGGTGCCCGACACCATTAATCAACTTGATAGCGTCGATGTAGAATTACTAGATCTTAATATTGGTCAGGCTCAGGGCTTGCTTTGGCACCGTAATGTTTTGTACGCTTTAGTTAATTCAATGATCGACAAAAATATTCTGATAAATAGTGGTTTTTACAAAATTACAGATGAAAATGGAGATGGAGAATTTGATAAGGTTGATTCTATCAGGATGTTTCCTGGTGAACATGGAGAGCACGGTCCACATAATATATTGCTAGGGCCAGATGAGGAGTCACTCTATATGGTTTTTGGAAACATGGTTGTTGTTCATGATGACATGAAAAGTTATGTCCCTAAAGTATGGGAGGAGGATAACCTCTTACCCATTATCAAAGATCCAAGTGGCCATGTTAATGAGATAACTGTTCCAGGTGGTTGGGTTGCAAGGACTGACCTGGAAGGAAAAGAATGGGAGATTATTAGTGTGGGAATGCGGAATACGTATGACATCGCTTTTAACCAAGATGACGAACTCTTTGGATTCGATTCTGATATGGAATATGATATTGGAATGCCGTGGTATAGACCGATCAGATTAACACATCTGACTAAAGGATCAGAGTTTGGGTGGAGAAAAGGAACTGGAAAATTTAGAGATTCTTATCCCGACAACTTGCCAGGAATTGCGAACCTTGGTCAAGGATCTCCGACGGGACTTATGAATGGAGAAGGACTTAGATTCCCTGCCTATTATCAAAATGGGTTATTTCTATTTGATTGGAGTTATGGAACGATGTATTTCGCCAGTTTAACACCGAATGGAAGCAGTTATAGTGCAAAAGTAGAGCAATTTTTATCTGGAGTTCCACTGCCATTAACGAACGGTATTATCGGAGACGATGGTGCTATGTATTTCTGCACGGGAGGTAGAGATTTAAGTTCGGGCTTTTATAAATTGACCTACGAAGGTGAATTACCTCATGAAGTCATTGCAATAGAACCGAATAGAAAAGGTGTTAAAGAAAGAAAATTGAGAAATGAATTAGAAATGCTTCAGGTAGAAAAAGCACCCGAAAAGCTAAATTTTATTATCAAGAATCTAGATCATAAAGATCGATTTATCAGGTTTTCTGCTCGAACTGCGCTTGAAAATCAAGACTATGCACTATGGAAAAACAATATTGATGGAAGGAATTCTTTTCACAAGTCAATTGCATACGCGATAGCAATGGCTAGACAAGGTGAAGATAGTGATAGATTAAAGGCTGCAAAAAAGTTAATAGAAACAGATTATGCTAAGTTGTCAGATTCCGAGAAGATTGATATTACCAGGGCGATCGAATTACAATTAATCAGAATGGATGCTCCACTTCCTAATGATGTTCGAGAAGAAATAGCAGCATTCTTAAGACCATTCTACTTGGAAAGTACTGATGTGCTCAATAAAGAACTATGCAAGGTCTTAAGTTATCTTCAGGATGGTGATATCATCGAGGCTACCTTGGAAAGGATGGAGGTTGATTCCGTCTCTGCTAATCAAAAAGCAATTTATTTATCCGAAGATATTACTAAGCGTAGTGAAATGTATGGCAAAGATGTTGAGAAAATGCTCTCTAATATGCCTAATCCACAAAACATTAGCTATGCGTTATCACTAAGTGAATTAAAGGAAGGGTGGACACCTGAACTTAGAAAACGATACTTCAACTGGTTTTATAAAGCGCTAAAAAAATCTGGAGGACATTCATACATCCAATTCATAAGGACTATTCAAGAAAACGCGCTCAAGAATGTTCCAGTGGAGGACCGTCAATATTTTGAGGCTTTAGCGAGTGAAGCATTTGATGAAGCGAATGATATCATGAAAGATGTGGTTCAGCCTAAGGGACCAGGACAAAACTGGACAGTAGAGAATGTCGTGAATGCTTATGCTAAGAATATAAAAGGTGTGGACCATAAACGTGGTGAGAATTTATTCAAAGCATCTCTATGCGCTAGTTGCCATAGTGTAAATGGACTTGGGCGAAATACAGGACCAGAGTTAACCAGAGTAGGCACTCGATTTTCGTTAACCGATCTGGCCACTGCGATCGTGAGTCCGTCGGCTACCATTTCTGACCGGTTTCAATTTACGGAATTTCATTTAACAGATGATAGAACAGTTGCAGGGTTGATTACAAAGGAAAATGATTACGAATACATTTTAGCCACGAATGCTTTTTCACCTGAGTTAAAAACGAGTATCAGAAAGAAGAATGTCATCAGTCAAAACAAAGCTTCCTATTCTTCTATGCCTCCAGGCTTGTTGAACAGGCTTAACGAGAAAGAACTGAGTGATTTAATAGCTTACTTAATGGCTGGTGGAAATGAGCAAAATAGAATTTATAGAAATAGTAAGTGATCGCGCGGTATAGATTTTTTAATTTTTTAATTTCGAAATGTAAGAACATGTATTTATCAAATGAATATCGAGTAGTTTAATATGGATTCAATATTTCAAATCTTAGGTCGGTTGCATCCTCTAATGGTCCATTTTCCTATTGGCTTGCTTATCATTGCCTTAGTGTTTGAAATATTTACGCTGAAAGGAAAGCGCAAAAGTCTTCGAGATGGAATTACTTTATTGGTTTACTTTGGAACTGCAGCAGCAATCTGCTCGTCGATCTTTGGATATATTTTAAATGTAAATGAGGCTTATGGAGGAGAACTTGTGCTTCAACATCAAAAGTTGGGCATTGCTACAAGTATTCTTTCTAGCATAACCGCACTTTTAATCTACTTTTCCGCTAAGAATAATTATGAAAAGCTGCTCTGGTATAGGATCATGCTATTATTAACCGTCGTTTCTGTATCCATAACGGGTCATCTAGGTGCTAGTCTTACACATGGTGAAAATTATATTTTCGAATCTTTAGGTGAAGATGATGAAAACTATGACCTAGAAAAATTAAGTGCTACCCTTGCAGAATTAAACGGTCTGGATTCTTTATCCGAATCCCAACAGGAAAATCTTAACCTTGATGTCAGAGCCATTTTAGCACATAATTGCTACCAATGTCATAGTGAATATAAAATGAAGGGCGAGTTAGCTTTGGACAGTAAGGAAGCTGTTTTCAAAGGTGGAGAAAGTGGAAAAGTCATTGTTTCTGGGTTGCCTAACGAAAGCGAACTATACAAAAGAATAACCCTTCCTTCTAATCATAAGGACGTCATGCCTAAGAAAGGCAAAACGCTTAAAAAATCAGAAATTGAGCTCATCCAACTTTGGATTACACATGGTGCTTATTGGTCGGATCGTGCGGTGAAAGTTTTTGATGAAGCACCATTGGCATTGAGTAAGCCGAACTTACCTGCAGAGCGTAAAGAGTCCCATCCTGTAGATAAAATAATGGGTCAATATTTCGAGGAGAATAATATAACTTGGCCCGAAGTTATTGACGATAGAGCTTTTATTCGACGAACTTACTTGGATCTTTTAGGTCTCTTGCCTAGTCCTGAAGAGGTAGCCGAGTTCATATCGGACACTCGCCCTGCTAAGCGCGAACAACTTATAGAAGAATTGCTCCTTGATCAAAAGAATTACACAGAGCACTGGCTTAGCTTCTGGAACGATTTATTAAGAAATGATTACAGCGGTCCTGGATTTATAACCGGAGGCAGAAAGCAGATCACTGATTGGCTATATGCTTCATTAATGGATAATAAATCCTATGATCAGATGATGAAAGAGTTGGTTAATCCTAGTAAAGAATCGGAGGGATTTATCAAAGGCATTCAATGGCGTGGAGTGGTCAATGCTAGCCAAAGAACTGAAATGCAAGCGGCTCAGAACATTGGACAGTCCTTAATGGGTGTCAATGTTAAATGCGCTTCCTGTCACAACAGTTTCGTTATTAATGTCACCTTAAAGCAGGCCTATGGATTTGCCTCCATATTTGCGGATACTTTAATGGAACTTAATCGATGTGATAAACCAACTGGCGTATTGTCAAAAGTTAGTTTCTTGTATGGAGAGCTCGGTTCTGTAGATGCACCAACAGTGGATGAACGCCTAGAACTATTGTCTGAAGTAATGGTAAAACCAGAAAATGGACGATTGTACAGAACATTCACTAACAGAATTTGGAAAATCTTGCTAGGTAGAGGAATAGTGGAACCCGTAGATGAAATGGACAACCCGCCATGGAATGAAGACTTGCTGGACTGGTTAGCATCGGATTTCATAGATTCTGGTACAGATATTAAGCACTTGCTTAGAACGATCATGACTTCTAAGACCTATCAATTAAAAGCTTCAAAATATAAGTCTCAAGAGGAGTTAAAGATTGGCACTTATGTGTTTAATGGTCCTGTAATGAGAAGAATGAGTGCTGAACAATTCTCAGATGGAATCAGCCAGGTTATTTCACCGATGTTCTATGGAGTTGCTTATGATCCCAATGATGAAGGACTTTCAGCAAGACGTATCTGGCATCGGGAAATCAAGTTTGACCGAGACGTTTTGCCCGAACCAGGAAAAAGATATTTCAGACATCAATTTGAATTATCCAACAAAGAAATTATTAGTGCTAGAGCTTTAATTTCTGTGGATCATTCCTTCGTTTTATACATTAATGGTCAGCGAATTGCAGAAGGTCAAGATTGGCGAAAGGTTCATAAGGTAGATGTCTTAGAATATGTGAAACCAGGAAAAAACCTGATCGCCATAGAGGCAACAAATGAGGGAAATTTAGCGAATCCTGCGGGTGTACTTTTCGCAATGAAAATCGAAAATGAAGCTGAACATCTGATAGAGGCTAACACTTCTTGGATAAGTACAGACCAAGTCCCTAATCCATCTTGGACCAGTATAGATTACGATGCGAAGGACTGGAAAAATGTGAAAAATTACGGATCTAATAATTGGGACAAGTTATTGGATTTCAAATTCGAAGAAGATTATAACACATTTACTCGGGCAAGCTTAGTCAAGCAACATCCGTTTCTGAAAGCCTTAGGCAGACCAAGTAGAGAAAATGTAGCCACCAGTAGAGAAAGTCAAGCTACATTACTTCAAGCACTAGAGTTGACTAATGGAGAGTTCCTAAGTGCAACCTTAGAGGAAGGCGCGGAAAAGTGGCTAGATGAATATGGAGAAGATGCTGAATTAATTGTTGAGCAATTATTCCAGAAGGTATTGTCTAGAAGTCCCACCGCTTCGGAGAAAAAAACCATGTTGAATGCGCTCGGAGATCAACCTAATAAGGAATCCATACAAGACCTTTTTTGGACAATTTTAATGCTGCCTGAATTTCAATTTATAAGTTAACCGTAACCATGGAATCAAAATATAACAAAACGAGGAGGGATTTCTTAAAAGAGATGAGTGCGGCGAGTCTTGCAGCGGCGGCAGTGAGTATTCCTGGAGTAAGCTTTTTAAGCTCTTGTGATAGCCCTGCTAAGATGGCTGCTTCAGCAGATACCGTGATTCTATTATGGATGGCAGGAGGAATGGCACATACGGAAACCTTTGACCCTAAGGCATATATTCCTTATTCTAAAGGAATAGAGAGTAAGAAAGTTTTAAGTACCTTCCCTAAGGTTCCTACCATCGTCGATGATTTGTATTTTTCAGAAGGACTTGAAGATATCGGAAGCGTGATGGATAAGGGAGCCATTATTCGATCATATAAGTCAGGTGATCTCGGACACATTCTTCATACAAGACATCAATATCATTGGCACACATGCTATGAACCACCACAAACGGTGCAAGCACCACATATCGGAGCTTGGATCGCAAAAGAACTTGGACCAGCGAATCCAGTTATTCCACCTTTTATTTCCATCGGGCAAAGATTTACAGTTGGTGAAGCGGACGAATTAAAAGCATTTCACTCTGCAGGTTTTCTTGGATCTGAGTACGGTCCCTTCTTAATCCCAGATCCGAGCTCAGGTCTTGAGAGTGTTAGACCTCCGAAAGGAATGTCTCTGAAAAGATTCGAAGCGAGATATAAATTGTATAAAGAATTAGCCAGTAAGAATGAGACATTGGGCAAAGGAAGTGATTACCAGCGAGAATCATTATCTAGGTCAATGGAACAATCTTACCGCTTATTGAATTCTCCTGAATCTAAGGTGTTTGACCTATCGCAAGAAAGCAAAGAAGTATATGATAGTTATAACACAGGAAGATTTGGCTTGGGTTGTTTACTTGCTAAAAGATTAGCTCAGAATGGTGGTCGATTTATAAGTGTATCCACTGAATATGAGCCATTTTTAGGTTGGGACACACATGAAAATGGTCATCTGAGAGCGAAAAAGATGAAGCAGTATATAGATCGGCCTATTGCCAATTTAATAAGAGATCTTGATCAGTCTGGACACCTCGATAAAACACTTATCATTCTTGCGAGTGAATTTAGTAGAGATGCTATTTTAGAGGGAAGACCGGGCGAAAAAGTTAAAGATCAGGTCAATCAACCAGATGTGATCGAAGATGAAAAGTTTTATGGAATGCACAGACACTTTACAGATGGTAGTTCAATCTTGATGTGGGGAGGAGGCATCAAAAAAGGGCTGGTTTATGGCAAAACAGCAGATGAAAGGCCATGTTCTTCCATCGAGAATACGGTAGTTATCGATCAAGTTCACCAGTCCATATATCATGCGCTCGGAATACACCCAGAGACGAATTATAAAATAGAAGGAAGGCCGTTTTACACAACTCCAGATGGCCACGGAGAAGCCATTTTAGATTTATTCACATAGATACTGAGCCATTTTAATTAAATAGAAAACCAAATGTTTAAAAACTTATTAATTCTAGGACTCGGACTTGTATTGGCTTTGAATTGTTCAGCACAGTCGGACCTGAAGTTTACCGACTTATTGAACGAGAGCAATCTCGATTCTTGGGATGTACCTGAAGACAACATTTGGTGGTCCATAGCGGATGGAGTCCTGAATGTAAAAAGCGGACCGAAGAAAAAAGGCTCCATTCTCTGGACGAAAAATACTTACCTAAACTTTGTGATTGAAACTGATTTCTTGATGGGAGATGGCACAGTAGATTCTGGAATCTTTCTAAGAAGTGAAAAACAACAAGTCCAAATAGGCGAATCAGGTTCTTTGAAGCGAGACATGACAGGTTCCGTATATATCCCAGGAAAGGGCTATCCAGTAGAAGCTGCTAGAATAAGTGAAATATTGAAGCGAAATGATTGGAATTCGATGAAGGTTATGGTTCTTGGAAATATATACACCATCTGGGTTAATGAACAGGAAGTTCTGAAGTATGAGTCAGCAGAAACCATAGCAGAAGGACCTATAGGCTTGCAACTGCACCCGGATAGAACAATGGAAATCAGTTTTAGAAATTTAAGAATAGCTGAACTACCAAAATCTACATTAGAAGCTAAAATTATGGAGAATAGGATTCAATTAATTCCTAACAATCAAGAGAAGAAAGTGGATGTTTTTATAGATGGTCAATTTTTCACTTCTTACATTTATCCTAATACGATTAAGAAACCAGTGCTTTATCCATTGATTACACCAGAAGGCACAAGAATTACAAGAAATTATCCTTTAGAACCTTCAGCTGGCGAAAGAGTGGATCATCCACACCATGTCGGACTATGGTTTAACTATGGTGATGTGAATGGATTAGATTTTTGGAACAATTCAGATGCTATTAAGGAAGAAAAACGATCTGAATACGGGACTATACTTCATAAGTCTGTTAATCAAATTACGAGTGGTGATGAAGCAGCGTCGCTTGAAGTTACTATGGAGTGGGTTTCACCAGAAGGTAAAGTTCTGATAAAAGAAGACACAAAATTTATTTTTAAGGGGGAAAATAAAGAATATTCAATCGACAGAATAACTAAATTGACAGCCTTAGAAGCAGTTGATTTCAAAGATAACAAAGAAGGCCTGATCGGAATTAGGGTGAATAGAGCGCTAGAGCATCCTTCAGATAAGCCTGAAATATTTTCGGACGCTAAGGGCCTCCCGACGAAAGTAGCCGTCTTAAATAATGAAGGTGTTAATGGAAATTATATCAATGCTGAAGGAATAGAAGGGAAAGCTGTATGGGGGAAAAGATCTAATTGGGTTAACTTAAGGTCGAAAATAGGAGCAGAAAGTTTATCCCTCGTGATACTTGACCATAAGCAAAATGTGGGCTACCCAACGTATTGGCATGCTAGAGGTTACGGCTTGTTTGCTGCGAATTCGCTAGGTCAAGCCGCATTTAGTAAAGGCGAAAACGAATTAAATTTTAAATTAAATAAGGGAGAAAGCACAACTTTCAAGCATCAGATCATTGTCGCTAGCAAAGAATTGAGGAAATCCGATATTGATTCCAGGTTTTTGGAATTTTCAATGAATTAATATACAACACATAAAAAATACAAGAATGACTAATCGAAGAACTTTCATTAAAAAAACAACACTTGCTACAACAGGCGTTGTACTTGGATCATCCGTTATATCAGCAAAGTCATATAGGAATATTATTGGAGCAAATGACAGAGTTGTTCTGGGTTCAATAGGCATTAGAAGTCGAGGGTATGAATTATTAAAGAGTTTCACAAGTATGTACAATGATAACGTAGTCGTGAAAACGCTATGTGATGTAGATTCTGATTTGTTTGCAGAGCGGTTAAAAATAGCTTCAAAGAACCAGAATGGCAATGTGCCGGGAACGGAAACAGATATGCGCCGAATGTTTGAGGATAAAGATATAGATGCTGTTGTGAGTGCAGTTCCTAATCACTGGCATGCACTTTCTGCGATATGGGCGTGTCAGGCAGGTAAGCATGTTTATGTCGAAAAGCCAAGCTCACATAATGTATGGGAAGGACGGAAGATGGTAGAAGCAGCCAGAAAGTATGATCGAGTTGTTCAAGTTGGCCTTCAGAATAGATCTATTCCGAATGTAATGCAAGCAATGGAATTCTTACATAGAGGTGGAATCGGTGAAGTCTTTATGGCAAGAGGAACATGTTTCAAACCTAGAGATTCTTTTGGAATATCAGCAGATAGTAAGCCACCAGCTAATTTGGATTATGATAAATGGTTAGGACCAGCATCTTATCGTGAATACAATGAAAAGCGGGGTCATTACAACTGGCATTGGCACTGGAATACGGGTAATGGAGATACAGGAAACCAAGGACCACACCAATTTGATATCGCAAGATGGGGATTGAATAAAAAAGTGCATCCTGTGAAAGTCCAGTCTATGGGTGGCATATTCGGAATTTCACCACAAGAATGCTCTCAGGAAACACCGAATACGCAAACTTCCGTTTTCGAATATGAAGATGGAAAGATCCTAGAGTTTGAAACAAGAGGTCGATATACCAATGCCGAGGCACCATTAGGTGTGAAAATTGGTAATTTATTCTTTGGAACTGAAGGTTGGTTAGAAATTAATGGCTCTACATGGAAGGCATATAAAGGCAAAGAAACAGAAGCCTTTGCTGGATCAGGAATGGCAGAAGGTGCTGAGGTCGGAGGAGATAGTTCATTTAGAACGGCGCCGGACAGTAAGGGACACTACGCTAACTTTATTGATAGTGTTCGGTCAGGAAATCGCTTTGATTTGAATTGTGATGTGGAAGTGGGGCATAGATCTACGGTACTTCCTTTGATTGCTAATATTGCATATCGAGTGGGTGAAACCCTTAGATTCAATGGTGAATTTGAAGAATTTATCGACAACGAAGAGGCTGATTTGATGTTAACGAGAAAATATAGATATCCATATATAGTTCCGAAGAATGTCTAGGCTTTTTTTATGATAAGGTTCATGGATAATGACACATAAAAATTGAAATAAATAAGCGACAGATATCTAGACAGAAATACTTCGACAGTTAGCATTCTAAAAATCGCACTCATGCCCATTCACCTTTAGCCATTTTTCGGCATTCTTGTAGTCAGGCATGATGTCAGATACGATTTTCCAGAAACGATGAGAGTGATTCATTTCTATTAAGTGAGCAAGTTCGTGAATGATGACGTAATCTTGAACTTCTATGGGAGCAAATAATAGTCTTGTAGATAAATTGATGTTGGAGGAGGATGAACAAGAACCCCAGTTGGAGGTATTGTACTTAAGCCTTACACTTTTGATGTTCTTATTAAAATATTGATCATTGATAGCAAAAACTCTGCGCGTAATAATCGGAAGGTATACCTTAGCAACAACTCTACTGATTAAAACGGAAATTTCCCTGTATGCTGAAGTTCCATCTGCATCTTTCGCGAGTTTGATCTGAATGGTGTCATCACCGAGATATTTTCCAGAATGACCGACATTGTTACTTTCGACCAATTTTACTGTAAAAGTGCGATCGTAGAGTGTGAATTGGTGTCCGTCGTGAATAGACTTGGTTTCGAATCTTTTTCGAAATCGATCTTCTATGAGAATCTTATCCTTTAGCCAAAGGTAGAATCGATCGATCTGTGCTTTCTCTTCTTTCTTATTGAGAAAGAGAGGAAGCCTCAATATGGCGTGCTTTTTCCCGAGGGATGCACGGATTGAGTTCCTCCTCTCCTTGTATATTTTGACAGGGACATCCAGATCATCTACCTGGAGTAAATAGGTATTTTGTTTCGGTTTCCCCAATCGATATTATGTGTTTTTTTCTTCGAATTTCTTCATTACATCTACTAATGTCTGAACGCCTGCCTTAGGCATTGCATTGTATATAGATGCTCTAAATCCTCCTACAGAACGGTGACCTTTCACACCCACACAACCAGCAGCAGCGCAGTCTTTCAAGAATTCCGCCTCTAACGCTTCATCTTTAAGCAAAAAGCAAACATTCATTCTAGATCGATCTTCTTTCGCAGCAGTTCCTTCGAATAAAGAATTACGGTCGATTTCATTATATAGTAAATCAGATTTTTCGATGTTTTTCTTTTCCATTGCAGCAACACCACCATTTTTCTTGATCCACCTTAGTGTCAACATAGACACATAAATAGGATAAACTGGAGGCGTGTTAAATGAAGAATCTTTATCGATGTGTGTCTGATATTTTAACATCGTAGGTAGTGCTTTCTCTACTTTATTTAAAATATCCTTTTTAACGATAACTAAAGTTACACCTGATGGTCCTAAGTTTTTCTGTGCTCCTGCATAGATGATTGAAAACTTAGAAATATCTAATGGTCTACTAAATATATCAGATGACATGTCAGCTACGAAAGGAACATCTGTTTCTGGCCAGTTAAATATTTCAGTCCCAAAGATCGTATTGTTACTAGTCAGGTGCAGATATTTATAATCAGAAGGAATATCATAACCTGTAGGAATGTAGTTGTAATTTTTATCTTTAGAAGATGCAACAACTTCAATTTCTCCGAACAGTTTAGCTTCTTTAATAGCCTTCGAAGACCATGCGCCTGTATCCAGATATCCAGCTTTATCTCCTTCGTTTAAAAGATTCATAGCAGTCATATAAAATTGAGAGCTTGCTCCACCCGAAAGGAAAAGTACTCCGTATTCATCCGAAACATTTAGCAATTCTCTTACTAAAGCTTCAGCTTCTTCTAGAACAGAAACAAACTCTTTAGATCTATGGGAAATTTCTAAAATAGATAGACCCATATCCCCAAAAGAGAGCGCAGATTTACTTGCTTCTTCGATTACCTCTTGTGCCAAAATTGCTGGCCCGGCATAAAAATTAATTTTCTTCATGAAATTTTTTTAGTTTTTAATATTCAATCAGTACCTCTTTCGTTAAATCCTGTGAATACTTATTTTCATCCTCCGATTTTAAATAAAATGACTTTTCGGGGGCAAATATAATAGTCTGTTTGCTTTCTGAAAGAATGCTCTTTTGCAATCCTGTTATTTCCAGATTAATAATGTCATCTCCACTTTTTTCAATGGTGATTTTTCTCGTGATTAAATCATCCTCTAAAGCAGTATATGTGGTCGTATTATCTACGTTTTCCACTTTGTATTTGCCTGCAAGAGAAACTTTGTTGATGTTGTATTTTTTCATCATTTCTAATTCAGGCGTAATGTCATAGTTTTCTAAATGTTTAGACTCTTCTACACCATTTAACAATACCTTTTTCTCAACACTTGGTTGTATTTTTTGTTCGGCAGAAAGTCCAACTAAATAGTTTTCAAGATCAAAGTAGCCTACACCTTGAGTTACGGCCTCTTCCGTAGTGCAAGAGATCATTTGAACCAAGATTAATATGTAGACTAAATATTTCATTTGATAAGATTAGTTCCTGTCATTTCTTTAGGAATATCAACTTCCATTATTGAAAGTAGGGTATTGGCGACATCGGCTAACTTTCCAGTTTCGATGGTTTTACCCTTACCGTGATTACTGACATAAAAAATAGGCACCATGTTTACCGTATGTGCTGTATTCGGTGTACCATCGTCATTAATCATATAATCGGAATTACCATGATCAGCAATGATGATAAATTCATAGTCGTGTTTTAATCCTGTTTCTACAATTTGTCTAACGCAATCATCTACTTTTTCAGCAGCAACTTGCGCAGCTTTGAAATCTCCAGTATGTCCGACCATATCAGTGTTTGCAAAATTCAGGCAAACGAAGTCAGGAAGATTAGCATTGATTTCAGCTATAATTTTTGACTTTACATCTTCTGCACTCATTTCAGGTTGTAGATCGTAGGTAGCAACCTTAGGAGATGGAACGAGAATTCGAGTTTCCCCAGCGAATTCTTTTTCGCGGCCACCCGAAAAGAAGAAAGTCACGTGTGGATACTTTTCTGTCTCAGCGATTCGTACTTGAGTCAATCCTGCATTAGCAACAACTTCACCCATGGTGTTCTTTAAGTTGTCTTTCGTAAAGAGAACTTTAATATTCTTGAAATTAGCATCATAAGTGGTCATGGTCCCGTATTCCAAGTCCAGTTTTTTCATTCCGAATTCAGGATGATCTTTTTGGGTAAGAACCTCTGTGATTTGTCTAGGTCGGTCTGTTCTATAGTTGAAAAAGATCACAACATCGCCATCTTTAATTTGAGTGTCATTAACCTTAATAGCGGGCATGAACTCATCGGTTTTGCCGTTTTTGTACTCTTCTGCTACCAGGCTAACTGGATCATCAGTAGTGAAATCTGCTATGCCTTTAACAATTAAATCATAAGCTTTCTGAGTTCTTTCCCAGCGTGTATCTCTATCCATTGCATAATATCTTCCGATAATGCTGGCAAGTTTAGGGTTTTTTAGGTCAATGTATTTTAGTAATTCACGCAGATAACCCTCTCCTGCTTTAGGATCAGTATCTCTACCGTCTAGAAAAGCATGAATAAAGACTTTCTCTAATCCGTATTTCTCCGTAACGTCAATAAGTGCTTCTAGGTGCTTGATATGAGAATGTACTCCACCATCAGAAAGAAGCCCCATCAGATGGACGGTTTTATTATTCTTTTTCGCTGAGGTAAGAAGATTAACTAAAACTTCATTCTTTTCGAACTCACCATCTGCAATGGCTTTGTTGATTCTAGTGAAATCTTGATATACGACTCTACCTGCTCCGATATTTAAGTGACCGACCTCAGAATTACCCATTTGTCCTTCCGGAAGTCCAACATCCATCCCGAAGGTGACTAATTCAGCGTTCGGATAATCTTTGTATAGGGAATCAATAAATGGAGTATTGGCCTGCGCAATTGCGCTTACTTTTTCATTTTTGCCGTGCCCCCAACCGTCAAGTATTAAGAGGATCGCCTTTTTATTTGCCATATCTGTTCTAATTAGAGTGCAAAATTAGTCATTTTCTATTCAATTATAGGAAGTAGTATGTGAAATTTGAACTAAGAAAGTGGTTTGAGACGTTAAATATAAAAAAGACGGAAAATGAAGAGACTTTTCTCTGTACTGGTATTTAGTTTATTGGTTAGTATGACCTTTGCTCAGAATAATTTATTCACTGCAATCGGAAGTTCAGATGTAGCTACATTAAGTAGTAAGTTTGGAAGTGATGTGGAGATCTGCATTGGAACGGAGCAAGATTTTTATTCTAAATCGAGTGCAACAAAAAGACTTGAGAAATTTTTTGCAGAGGTTCATCCGAAGACTTCAAAGTTTAAGCACAAAGGAAATAATAAGAATAAAACAAGTGAATACTCTGTAGGAACGATGACTTCTGAGAAAGGAAATTATCGAGTTTTTATCTACTATGAAGGAGAGAAGATCACTGGTTTGATGTTTAATAAGGATGAGTAACCGTTCCGCTGGCTAGCGGAAAAATGCCAGCGGGATTTTAGGTTACGAACCTGAACGAACGAATCCGCTGCATAACGGATCGATTACGACAGTGCTCGAAGAGAGAGAACTGCGAAAGCAGCTGCGGATGCTGAACCCCGCAGGATGAGATGGCAAAGCGCTAACAAACTAACTTTCCGACTGTTGACATCTTTTCTCGAACATTACCAAATCACACAATCATAATATAGTATATCAAGTAACAATGTCGGTGCGCTGCACCTCTTTTTATCATTGATAGCTCTATTACAGACAAAGTCGGTCCTCTGGACCTTGATCAGGATGAGCAAGTGATTTCCAGAAAAGATCAATTTGGAAAATTAAGACATCGAATTTTGCGAAGTTAGGTCGATTACGAACTAACTTTCCGCCTTTTGACATCTTTTCTCGAACATTACCAAATCACACAATCATAATACAGTAAACCAAGTAACAATGCCGGTGCGCTGCACCTCTTTTTATCATTGATAGCTCTATTACAGACAAAGTCGGTCCTCTGGACCTTATTCAGGATGAGTAAGTAAGTTTTAGAATAGATCAATTTGGAAAATTAAGACATCGAATTTTGCGAAGTTAGGTCGATTACGAACTAACTTTCCGCCTTTTGACATCTTTTCTCGAACATTACCAAATCACACAATCATAATACAGTATATCAAGTAACAATGTCGGTGCGCTGCACCTCTTTTTATCATTGATAGCATTTATTACAGACAAAGTCGGTCCTCTGGACCTTGATCAGGATGAGCAAGTGATTTCCAGAATAGATCAATTTGGAAAATTAAGACATCAAATTTTGCGAAGTTAGGTCGATTACAAACTAACTTTCCACCTGTGGACATCTTTTCTCGAACATTACCAAATCACACAATCATAATATAGTATATCAAGTAACAATGCCGGTGCGCTGCACCTCTTTTTATCATTGATAGCATTTATTACAGACAAAGTCGGTTCTCTGGATCTTAAACAACTTAAACAACTAATACCCATATATTATAGGCACCCATGAAGTTTACTCTTTTTTGCAATCTATTTTCCAAGTAGGATAAATAATGGATTCATCCAAGCTTACCCATTCTCCGATCCACTTATATCCTTTAGTAGAAATATCGTAGAAACTCAATCGAAAGTAGCCTTCTTGTCCATTAGGAGATTTCTGGTCTTTATACAGTATTATTTTTCCATCTTCCTTTTCATCATACCAAGTAGGAAGAGTTTGTGGTACACTACTTGTCGAGTAATAATGAACGTACCATTGAGCACTATCTACATTGTATTGCCTGATACTGCCCGAATGTCTTCCATCTGCTTTGAGTGTTTCATCTTGGATGGCCATTCCGTTCATGATGTATTTCCAGGTCCATGTCATATCTACAGGTTTGGCCCAGGTTTGATCCTGATTTCTAGAGGTTGACTTACAATTACATTTTCCAATTAATAAGTGGTAGTCTTTAATTTGTTCCGGGGCATCAAGATTTGGCTGACCGTATGGAAATGCTTCAGAACTGGTGTATTCGTACTGTGCATAAAGATGGGTTCCTGTGAAGAAGCTAATTAGTAATAAGATGACTTTCATTTCTTAGGAGAGTTTGTCTATCTAAAGAACGAATAGATTGAGAATATGTATGATTAAATTAATTCCTGTTTCAATTATGCTTTTATTATCTTGATTAATAAAATGGTCGACATCGTTACCCAAGTAGAAATTGACAAACCTATTTCTTTGGTTTCTGCTTATGCATCAGATCCTGACAACACCACTTCCTGGTATGTAAATATTGATTCTATAGAATGGATAACACCAAAACCATTGCAAGTAGGTTCACTCCTCGCCTTTAAAGCAAGATTTCTTGGGAAAGACTTGTCCTATACTTATGAAGTTGTAGAAAGCATTCCTAATAAAAAGTTTGTTATGCGGACTGCGGATGGTCCATTTCCGATGGAAACAACCTATACTTGGGAGGCGCTATCAGCAGAGAAGACTAAAATGACTCTCAGAAACAGAGGGAATCCTACAGGATTTAAAGTATTTCTAGCTCCATTAATGAAAATGGCGATGCGTCGAGCTAATAACAATGACTTACAGAAGTTAAAGGAAATTTTAGAAAGTATATAGTAATATTATGTCGAAGCTTAGGGATAAAGTCACGTAACTTATTCTAACATTGACCTAAAACCTAATATAATTAAGGAGTATAATAGGCCATCTAAATGTATATCAGTCTTAGTTTAAGATGATTTCTGGGTATTTTTCGATAAGAACTTCGTACGCTTTTTTAGGCTTTAGTCCTTCTACTTCCCTTAAGAATTCTTGAGTTCGTGAATGCTCAGTATTAAACTTAGGAACACCAGAAGTCTGTTGATCAATAAAGGTTTTAATTTCTTCTTTAGACATCACAGCGATCATTTTCTTCTTCTGCTTGTCACTTTCATCGCTAGGTAATCGAGTTAAGAAAGGAGAGTCTTTATAACCTAACTCTTCTAGGTATGATGACATAAAGGCCTTATTCTCCTGAAATTTCTTTTCTGTTTCTGCATCATAAGTTATACAAGAGGTTAAAAATATGGGTAGGCAAATTATGAAGTAAAGTAAGATCTTAATTTTCATGATAGTATATATTATTCTAGTATTAATTAATGGTCTTTGAATTAGAATGGTTCCTGGATAATTTTTATAATGAAGACATATTTGACTAAATGGATTCAATAATTATCACAATATTCTTCATAAATAATCTTTGATAATTAATATTATAAATAGAAATGATACTTTTCTACTGTTTAATAATTGGGTTATGCACTTAACTAGGTGGCGCTTTCTTTAAGATATTTTTCATTGTATTTTCTTTTAATATTGAAGTTATGAAAAATGACTGCAATAAATATTGACTAAAAAAAACTAATATTTTAATAAGAAAAAAATGCGATCACTACTTTTATTTTCTCTGATCATGTTCTTTAATTCAATCAAAGCCCAGCAAGTAGGTATTAATAAAATTTATCCAGAACATACTTTGGATGTGCGATCAACGAACAATGTGGATCCTGCGGGTTTTAATCTTTCTAATCAAGACAAGTCCAAATATGTGCGCTTATTTAGCGGAAGCACAACGTATCCAGATCCTTCAATAGCTTGGAACCCTGATTATAACTTTGTGTTTGCAACATATAACGACAATACACTTGCTTTTACTGAATATATGCGCATTTCGTCAGTGGGTGATGTGGGTATAGGGGTCGCAAACCCTGAAGCAAAGTTGGATATTCTAGGTGGAGATTGGAATCTAGATGCTGGAAATGCGGGAGATTTTCGGATAGGCAACGCCACTTATAATTTCAGAATTGGTATTGCGACTGGAGGGGGTGGTGCAGGGATTACTAGAATGTATGCGAATAGCAATGATTTAATACTTGGAGCGAATGATACCCCTATATTGAAATTGAAGTCGAATGGCGAGTTATTAGCCCCTTTAATGACTAATAATATTATTGAAAGTGGTGGAAATAAATCGCTAATCACCAAAGAATATGCTGATGCAACATATGTTTTAGACGAAGTAAAGACTAAAGAAATAATGATTCCTGCAGCCTCATTTAGTACACTAGGTTTGAATAATTATGTAATCTATGAAGGAATAGCATATGGTTCACCTTTAATAGCTCCGGTTGTTTTGCCTGTTGGTTCTATAATTACTGAGCTAAGCGCATATTTTTATGATTCTAATAATAATAATTTTAGCTGCACTTTTAATTTAAAAAATATTAATAGCAATTTTATTAGTTCTTTTTATACTATAAGCACAGATAATTCCACTAGTGGTCATAAAGTTATTACTTCTACGACAAATATTCAGATTACCTCTAATTTTGCCTACTTTTTAACTGTGAAAGATATTGATGAGGGCGATGTTACCGGTTTTAATGGCCTTAAGGGTGTTAAAATAAAATATATAGAAAATTGATGGAGCGTGTATTATGTTTTAATAAAACTGCTGGAAATATAGTATGAAATCTTTATAAAAATTTAGTGCTTGGAGATATCGAAGAAATATGATCTTTTAATATTGAAATTTTATTTACGATCATGAGGTCTAGTTTTATATATAGAAATTCTTATTTTAAATTATCTTTCTCTAAAATTCCTTCACCGAATAATGCATAATCATATTTGACTGGATCTTGCGGATCGAACCTTTGCAAGTGTTCTGTGATTTCTATAACGGCTTGCCAGTCTCTTTGCTTACGAGTGAGTAAGCCGTAGTGTCTAGCAACTCGTTCTACATGAACATCCAATGGAATCTTCAAAGCGGACATTGGGATATCATCCCATAAACCGAAATCTACTCCATTATTATCCTTTCGAACCATCCATCTGAAAAACATATTTAGTCGTTTACAAGTTGATTTTCTAGCTGGAGAAGCGACATGTTTTTGAGTACGTCTTAGCGCAAATTCATCATCAAAGAAGAACTCATTGAATCCAGAGAACATTTCTTCGATTTGATTTTCATCTGTTTTTCGGAATTGAGTAAATGCCTGTTCTAGTGATTCGTATTTCGAATATAATTTCCTGAAGAAGTGTATAAAATACAAGGTATCATCACCGTTAAAAGTCCGATGCTTGAATGTTTCGAAAGGTTCGAGGTCGCTTTCCTTATGATTCATGATGAAATCGTACGGATGTCCTCCCATCATGTCAACTAACAAGTTAGATTTGTTAATGATGGTTACCCGTTGTCCCCAGGAAAGCATAGCAACCCAGAAACCTATGATTTCAATGTCTTGTTTAAGAGAAAATTTGTGAGGAATAGAAATCGGATCTTTATCAATGAAAGTAGGGCAATTGAATTGCTCTACTTTCATGTCAAAATGTTCTTTTAATTTCAGCAATGTATTAATCCAGCGTTTGTCTGATTTCTACGATTTCGTAAACTTCGATAGTATCGCCTTCTTTAATATCATTATAATTCTTAATCGTAATACCACATTCCAGTCCTTTCTTAACTTCTTTCACATCGTCTTTGAAACGCTTCAATGAGCTAATTTCACCAACTGTTCCTGGCTTGGTAGGATATACAACTATTCCGTTTCGTATAATTCTGATCTTAGAGTTTCTAGAAATAGAACCATCTTGAACAATACAACCCGCAATGGTACCAATCTTAGAAATTTTATAGGTTTCTCTAACATCAACCTGGCCAGTGATTTTCTCTTCTTGAGTCGGTTCTAACATACCTTCTATGGCAGCTCTAATCGTATCAATGGCTTCATAAATTACAGAGTAAGTCTTGATTTCTACACCTTCTTTTTCGGCAAGGTTTCTTGCGCCCATAGATGGTCTAACTTGGAAACCGATGATGATGGCATCTGATGCAGATGCTAATAATACATCCGATTCGATTATCTGACCTACACCTTTATGTATGATATTAACCTGAACGGTTTCTATTGATTGTTTCTGTAATGAATCCGCTAACGCCTCGATAGATCCATCCACATCCCCTTTAATAATAAGGTTCAGTTCTTTAAATGTTCCTAATGCTAATCTTCTTCCGATCTCATCTAAACTAATACGCTTACTAGCTCTATTGGTTTGTTCTCTCTTAATCTGACCTCTTCTAGAGGCGATCTGTCTTGCTTCTTGTTCAGAATCAGCAACTTTAAATTTCTCACCTGCTTGAGGTGCTCCACTAAGTCCTAGAACCAATACTGGCTGAGAAGGTCCAGCTTTTTTAACTCGCTTTCCTTTCTCATTAAACATGGCCTTCACTTTTCCAGAGTGTTCTCCAGAAACGATAGGATCTCCTATTTCTAGCGTTCCATTTTGAACTAGAATTTTTGTAACATATCCACGACCTTTATCCAAAGATGCTTCTATTACGGTACCTACAGCTTCTCTATTAGGATTAGCTTTAAGTTCTAGTAGTTCAGATTCTAGAACTATTTTTTCTAATAATTTATCAATATTCAGACCTGTTTTAGCAGAGATATCTTGAGATTGGTACTTACCACCCCATTCTTCTACTAATAGATTCATTCCTGAAAGTTCTTGCTTAATTCTATCTGGAGATGCACCTGGTTTATCAATCTTATTGATTGCAAAGATCATCGGTACTCCGGCTGCTTGAGAGTGACTAATGGCCTCTTTTGTTTGAGGCATTATGTTATCATCCGCTGCAATTATAATAACAGATACATCTGTAACTTTCGCACCCCTAGCCCTCATCGCTGTAAAGGCTTCGTGACCTGGTGTATCTAAGAATGTTACTTTATCTCTTCCTTCTCCGACTCTTACTTCATAGGCTCCGATATGCTGTGTGATACCACCGGCTTCACCGTCAGCAACACTCGCGTTTCGGATAAAATCCAGTAAAGATGTTTTACCATGATCCACGTGACCCATTACGGTTACAATCGGAGCTCTTGGTACAAGATCTGCTGGATCATCTGCAACTTCTTCGAAGTCGTCATCCTCTTCTACTGCTGAGATAAATTCAATTTCTTTATTAAATTCATCAGCTAACAATTCAATAATTTCAGCATCAAGTCGCTGATTAATAGAGACAATTACTCCAAGATTCATACATGTTGTAATAACATCTGTTACACCAACATCCATCAAGTTTGCGAATTCAGAGACAGAAATAAATTCAGTCAATTGAATTTTTTCAGTTACGCCTTCTAAATCTTTAACTTCTTGTTTTTCTCTTTTATCTTCTCTATTATCTCTTCTTATTTTCTGGCGTTTGTTCTTTCCACGATTGGAAAGTCTAGCCATTGTTGCTTTGATTTTATCTTCTATCTCTTTTTGAGAAACTTCTTTAATCTCATCTTCTCTTTTGCCTTTAGAACCACCACTTCTATTCGAGTTAGAGTTTCTATTTCCACCTCTGTTATTGCTTCCGCCGCTGTTACTTCCGCTTCCGCTTCCTTGAGACTGGAAGTTTTTAGCTGGTACCTTTTTACGTTTACGCTTTCTCTTGTTGGCGTCTGTAGAATTAGCAGATTGTCCTTTTTTATCGTCCGTATCTTTCTTCTTAGGACGATTCATTTCTTTTAGCTTAGCAGCATCGATCTTACCAAGGATTTTTGGTCCTTTTAAAGTAGGTGCATTCGCTCGTATCAATTTATTTTCTTCTGCGGGAGCTGGTTTTACAGCCTCATCAGAAGTTTTCGAAGTTTCTTCAACTTTTTCCTTTACTACAGGCTTTTCTTCCTTAACGACAGTTGGTTCTTCTTTCTTTTCAGCTACAGGCTCCTCTTTTTTCACTTCTGGCTCTTCTTTCTTCACCACAGGTTCTTCTGCCTTTGGTTTAGGTTTTTTCTGAGCATCCAGATCAATCTTGCCGATTACTTTAAGCTGATGAGGTCTGTTAGATTCAACTTCTGCTTCTGCAGGGGTTTTCACTTCCTCTTTTACATCTTCTACCACTTCAGGTTCCACCACAGGAACTTCTTTTTCTTCTACTACAGGCTCTTCTTTCTTAGCCACAGGCTCTTCTACCTTAGGAGTAGAAACTGGTGGTTTTGAGAAAAGTTTCGGTTTCTCATCTTCGGGTTTAATCCTAGTTCCTATAACTAGTTTATCCGCTTTTTCTTTTTCGGCAATAGAATTACTGAACTGCTTTAGCAGCTGGTCGTACATTTCATCCGAAACCTTGGATGTGGGCTTATTATCGATTTCAAAACCCGCCTTATGCAGGTGTTCTACGATCGTTGCCGTTCCGACATTTAATTCTTTTGCTATTTTAACCAGACGTCTAGCCATGCAGTCTAAATATATTTTTATTTACGAAGTAAAGACTTATTCTTCAAACTCAGATGCCAATATTTTCAGGACATCGTCTACTGTTTCTTCTTCTAAGTCTGTTCTTCTTGTTAATTCTTCTTTACTTAAATTTAGGACACTTCTTGCAGAATCACATCCTATAGACTTCAATGAGTCTATTACCCATGATTCGATTTCATCAGAAAATTCGTCCAAATCTACATCATCTACTTCTAATTCATCAGAATCTCTATAAACATCTATTTCATAACCAGTTAATTTACCAGCTAATTTAATGTTCGATCCTCCTTTTCCTATTGCTAATGAAACTTGATCAGGCTTTAAAAATACAGCCGCAGTCATAGTTTCGTTATTTAACTCTATGTTCGTAACCTTTGCTGGAGTTAATGATCTCTGAATAAATAGTATACTGTTATTGGTAAAGTTAACAATATCTATATTCTCATTTTTCAATTCTCTAACAATACCGTGAATTCTAGAACCTTTCATTCCGACACACGCTCCTACTGGATCTATTCTATCATCGTAAGACTCTACAGCTACTTTCGCACGCTCACCAGGAATTCTAACAATTTTCTTAACTGTAATTAATCCATCTTCTATTTCTGGTACTTCTTGCTCTAGTAGTTTTTCTAAGAAAACACTATCCGTTCTAGACATAATAACAACTGGATTGTTGTTCTTCATATCTACTCTACTGATAACTCCTTTCACCATATCACCTTTTCTGAAAAAATCTCCTTTAATCATTTCAGATCTTGGTAGGATTAATTCATTTCCAGTAACATCATCCACGATTAAAATTTCTCTTTTCAATATTTGATGAACTTCACCAAGTATTAAATCACCAACTCTATCAGAATATCTTTTAAAGATCTCATCTTTCTCTAATTCCATAATTCTAGAGATCAGTGTCTGTCTTGCAGCCATAATTGATCTTCGTCCGAATTCCTCAAGCGTTAATTGCTCATAACACTCTTCCCCTACTTCATAATCTTCATCAATACTTAATGCCTCTGAAATTGAAATCTGCGATCTGTCATCCGTAACCTCACCATCTGGTGCGATTTCTCGAACACGCCACATCTCTAAATCACCATTGGTCGTATTTACAATGACGTCGTAATTTTCATCTGAACCGTACTTCTTTCGGATCAAAGTTCTAAATACATCCTCTAATACCCTCACCATGGTGGGTCTATCTATATTCTTACTTCCCTTAAATTCGGAAAAAGTTTCAACCAAATTCATATTGCAAATATTTTAAAAACTGACTTTTACAATTATTTTTTCAATCTCCTCATCTTTAATTGGATGAAGGATCGTCTTCTTTATATTCTTTTTTCCTTGCTTTTCTTTCACCTCATATTCTAATTCGACTCCCTCTTCGTTTGCATCTTTCAGCAAACCTTTAACTTTCTTCCCATCTTCCTTTAATGTAACTTCAACAGTCCGTCCAATGTTCTTGATATACTGTCTTTTGAATTTTAAAGGCTTTCCTATTCCTGGCGATGAAACTTCTAAAAGGTACTTTTCTCCAAAAACTTGTGTCTCGTCAAAGTGACTTTCCAGAAATCTACTAATTTTTCGGCACTTATTAAAGCCCATGTCAGAATCACTATCCACAAACACTAAAATTTTGCTTCCACTGACACTAAGTTCAGTAACAAAACAATCTTCTAATTCACTTTCCTGGAAATACGCTTCTAAAAGCTGGATAATCTGTTCTTCTTTCAAATCAAATATTCTTATAAATGAAAAGAGGGAATCATTTATGTTCCCTCTTTCCTCAAAAGCAGTGCAAATATACTTAATTTCATTTAATATTCAATGCTTTTTATTAAATGAGTTGTAAATGTTAAAATAAAGGGTCTAAGAACCACAATTGTATTTTCAGGTGTATATCCATTTATGGAATCTATTTCTATTTTTTTAAGGTCATTATTCTGTGTTTTTAATCAAAAATTCACTTAGTCATTTTGAACTTTATAGCCAATTTTTGATTTGATAGTGCACCCTGTTGAATCATTATCAAATCTAAACTAGTTAACTTATAAAATTACATCACTTATGGACAGTTGGTCTGAGACACTTAATTTAATCCAAACAAAACTAAGCTTGTGGGCTGATAAACTTGTTTTATCTATTCCTAACATCACCCTAGTGCTTATAGTATTAGTCCTGGGAATATGGGTTATTAGGTTAGCTAAAGGAAGAGTAAATAAAATTAGCCAAAAGTTCTCTTCGAATGTAGCTCTGGGTCAGCTGATTTCTAATGTCATCAGCGCACTACTTTATATTTCACTTCTAGTACTGATTCTATCTATTCTTGGTCTTTCTAAGTCCGTTACAACAGTACTGGCCTCTGCAGGAGTTATGGGATTAGCAGTTGGTCTGGCATTGCAAGACCCACTGATGAACTTATTTTCTGGAGTAATCATGAGTGTGAAATCTACTTTTAAAATTGGGGATTTCATAGAAACAAATGGTCATGTGGGTTCCGTTCAAGCGATAACATTGAGAAATACCATGCTCAGAACCTTAACAGGGGAAGAAGTAAGTATTCCGAATAAAATGGTGCTACAGAATCCTGTGAAAAATATGTCTACGAATGGCATCCGTCGTGCGGAAATATTATGTGGAATTTCATATGGTGACGATTTAAGAAAAGTAAAGGAAATTGCAATGAACTCCGTTGCTGATTTAGCATATCAAGGTGTACCAAGACCTGTTGAGTTTATTTTTCTAAGCTTTGGTGATAGTTCTATTAATTTCCAACTCAGATTCTGGACTAATCCGGAGAATGTATGGCAGTTTCTAGAAGCGAAAAGTGAAGGTATAATCAGACTGAAGCAAGCGTTTGATGATGCGGATATCAGCATTCCTTTCCCGATAAGAACATTAGATTTCGGAGTAAAAGGTGGAACTGAATTAATAGAAATGATTCCTGAGGAGAAACAATCTTAAACTAAATTTTAGTTTTATAGGTTTAGCATTTTTTTAACATAAAATAGCTTATCAATTAGGGATAATAGTGGAGTATAATGTCAATTAGAGTAGATAAGATTTAAGGTAATAAAATTAAGTATAGGTTTTAACTTTAATTGGCTATTGTTAAATATTGCTCAGCGATTTCCGAAAAATACCCCAGATCGTCATCAAAAGTCCGGCAATAATTGGCCCGAGTACAAACCCAGTTACTCCGAAAAAACTAAGGCCTCCGAGCGTACTCAGCAAGATTAGTAAATCAGGCATTTGTGTATCTTTTCCTACGAGGTGAGGACGCAATAAATTATCTATAGTACCGACGATCGCAGCCCCCCAAATCGTTAATCCAATAGCCGAAACGACCTCACCAGTAATGAATAAATAGATTACCGCTGGAACCCACACGATTCCACTTCCTATGCTTGGAATAACGGACATGGCTGCTGCAATGGCTCCCCAAAAGGCTGCGCCCCGAATGCCGATTACCCAGAAGGCTAACCCGACCAGTGTGCCTTGCAACAAACCAATAAATAATGCTCCTTTTAAGGTAGCTCGGGTAACAGATAATCCTTGATTTATTAATTGTTGGAAATCATCTTGATTTAATGGAACGTAGTCAAATGTTTGCTCTACTAATTTCTCTCCTTTAATCAAGAAATAATACAAGGCATATAATAGAATGAATAAATTCAGGAAAAACACGAATGTCCCTTGAGTAAGTGCGGTTAGATTACTAACTAATATATTTCCAGCCCGCCCAGCTAACTCGCTTACCTTTTCAAACAATTGGACTTTGTACGGTTCTAATTCATTCGAAAATGGTAACCAATTTGGGAGCCGATGGTCGGGGCTCGCTGAGTTTTTTAATTGCTCTTGTACAAGTGGTCCGAATTCTTCTGAAACATAAATAGCTTCATTCACAATTAAGCTAATCATAAATATAGAAGGAATAATGATGACCAATAAGACAAGACTCAGGACGATAATAGATGCAAGGGAACTACGCCCTTTTAGCTTTCTTAAAACCCACTTGTAAAACGGATAAAGGAGACCACTAATAATCGCCGCTAAAAAAACGGCTAGAATATAATCCCAGATGATTGTTAAAAATAGGATCGTAGTAACGATGAGTAAAAAAGGTATGAAAAACTTCTTGTAATTACTTTCTGTAATATCCTTTGACATAAGACCCAATTTTGGTGAAAATATTAAATAATCAGAAGCACATAACCCGCTTTCCTATCTGAAACGTTGCATAAATTTAAAACAATAAATAAACATTCTTGATGAGATCGGTCTAAGGTTGTCCTGATCTTTGTCATTTAACTCAACTCACGGATCATTCTTATGGTACTATAGCTATCAGCATTAAAGGATAGGGCTGAATATTTTCCCAAGTCCCTCTTTGACCTTGTCGCTCCTCGGCCGTAGGAGGTATTCTTGTAAATTCAGTTGGTCACTTTTTGTACAATCATCCAGAAAGAAAGTCTTTAATTGACGAGCGATGCTCGAGTTGTAGATTACAGCGTTCACCTCAAAGTTTTGCTCGAAACTTCTAACATCTAGATTAGCAGTACCGACAGAAGATACAGAATCATCTGCTACAATGGTTTTACTGTGCATAAAACTATCTTTATAGAGATAAATTTGTACTCCAGCTTCTAACATCTCTTGAAAATAGGATCTAATACTCCATTTCACAACAATGTTATCAGATTTTTCTGGGATCATTATTCGAACATCGACGCCGCTTAAAGCAGCTAGCGTTTTAGTTGGTCGTCTCCCATAAACAAAACATTGACAATGAAAACAAACCCAATAATAGAATATAATGCGTACCAGAAGGTGTAGATCATTTCAATATTAGATTAAGTTCGAATTAAATAATAAACATCAAGTTTTCGGTTAGTGTAAGAATTAAGTCGCTGATTTTTAGGTCAATTTTTTTATCGAGATAATAGAGAGATCACTCCAAGAATAATGGTTAGCTCATTATTAAATATCCTTAGTCTTTCCTCCTTTTGTTATGCCGAAATGAGCAGCCCCAAACAATACGGATTTAGGATTTAAAATGATGGTTAAATCTACACTTCGCAATAAAGGTTCTAGCCGCCCTCCTCTAAAAAAGTATTGTAAAAATAAGCTTTCGTAGTGATCGTTCCATATTTTCGGAATAATACCTCCACCGATAAACAAGCCACCAGTTGCCTTAAACTTTAAGACTAAATTGGCTGATTCAATGGCAAGATACCTTGTGAACAAATCCATAGTAGCTACTGCAATATGCTCTCCAGCCACAGCAGCCTTGCTTAAGTTAGCTGCAACATCACCATCTAATAAGCTGAGCTCCATATCTTTATCTAATTGGTATTCAGAAGAAGTCCTTAGAAAGTCGAAAATATTAGCAATTCCCATTCCAGAGACCAGTCGCTCCCAACTTACACGCCCGAATCTATGCTGAAGGAAAATAAGAAGATTTACATCGGTATTATCTCTAGGTGAAAAGTCACAGTGACCGCCTTCAGACGCAAAAGGATGAAAATCGTTTCCATCCCAGTACATTCCAGCTTCTCCAAGTCCCGTACCTGGAGAAATGATCGCTGCATTACCCTTCATTCTATTTTCTGCTTTGTAAAAGGTAAGTAAATCCGAGGATTTCATGAACGGAACTCCAAATGCAGAAGCCTCCAGATCATTCATTAGATAAATAGACTTTACACCGGTCGCCTTAATGATTTGGTCTTTCTGTACTTTCCACGAGACATTTGTTAATTGAGCTTCATCATTAATCACGGGACCGGCTAGCGCAATACTTATCGATTCAATGTTGCTCATATCGGGACTAAAATCTAGGAGTACTTCCTCTAGTCCTGCTACTTGCTGAGTATGATATTTTTTTTCCTTGATAAATGCTATCGGTGAGTGCCCAGTTTTAGAGAGAAGTGCGATGTGGGTTTTAGTTCCTCCGACATCAAGTGCAAGATGTTGTACCATATTTTTTGATAAAAAAAGAAATCAATTAGTTAAGGCGATTTTATAAAACATTAGCAATGTTTTATAAAACCTGTAAAGCAATATTAATATTTCCAACTAAAGTAATCAATTCATTTGTTTATTAATTAAAACAATCATTAAGTAAGTTTACGTTGAATATTTATTATGTGGTTATATATAATACTTGTAAGTTAGTAAAGTAGACTCCTTTTTAGGCTAATTGAAGTCATTGATTAAAATGATAGGAATTAGAATTGTTGAGTAAAACATAAAGGTCTTAATCAATTCGGCACTTTTGATAAGAGCCATATAGATGAAATATTTGAGATAGGATACAATGCTTGTCGATTAAAAATGGAAGCTTTTTTCAAGGAAAAGTAGTCTAATCTTTTCTTTAGAATTCTAAGTAAAGAAAATATACGCCACAACAGATCTCTCTTATCTGAAGTGACGCATTATTTTATAATTTATAAATTACCTCCAATTTTCACTGGCTTGCAGTTTTTTCAAATCTGGTTTTACGCGTGCAATTTCAAGAGACTCTTCGTATAATTTATTGAGGTCTCCTAATACTAAAGTCGATCCTTTTCTCTTAAAAATGGGCATTTTGTGCAATGGCGTATCTACGGTGATATACTTTCCACCTTCATGTTCTTCGCCACTCCATGCATCTACCCATGTTTCTCCTGCTGGCAAGAATAATTTATGCATTGTCTTTCCTGATTCCCATATCGCTGAAACTAATAAGTCATCACCGAACAGATAGGTTTGCCAATCTTCCCAACTCTCTTTTTGATCTGGATATTCTAGAAACAAAGGACGAGCGATAGGCGTACCAGTAGATCTAGCAATCTTTGCCATTTCAGAAACATAAGGAACGATCTTCATTCTCAATTTCGAGTATAACCTCCATGTTGCAATTAACTCGGCATCATAGGCAGGTGCCTCCGGATTATTCCAAAAACCTTTATTGTTAGTTGGGCCGGTTTCCATAATAGGAGAAAAGCAACCGAAAGCGAGCCATCTTTTGCAAGTTTCTTGTGAAAAGTCACCCCAATAACCTCCGATATCAGAGCCCCATACAGGATAACCCATGACGGAACACCGCTGGAGTGCAATAATTGCAGACCTCAATCCTTCTGGTTTTCCATTGGTATCGCCAGCCCACATGCTTCCATATTTAGCACTACCTGTATACTGGGCTCTTGGAAATAAAACAAAATCATCACCTAGAACAGGAGCAACAGCATTGTACGTTGCCTCTACATATTGTCTTGGGTAATCATTGAAGTTTTCTCGATAAGTCGTTCCGGCATGTGTTTTTAAATGAAGAGAATCTAGTAACTTCTCGCCATCAGCACGATCGAGCTTGAAGCCTTTAACACCCATTTTCGCTAACTTTCCAGGACCATTTTCTCCCCACCACTTAGCTGCTTCAGGATTGGTGAAATCCATGAGAACTTGTCTGGAGTCTTTCCATCGGTTACTTTTTAGTTCATAATTATTTTCTTCTGCATAATCTGCCATTTTTCCCATAACGAATGGTCCGATCCAAAGCATTAATTCTATGTTTTTGCCATTGAGCCAAGAGATCATTTTCTCTGGCATAGGCAATCGTTCTTCGTCGAATTCATAGTCATCAAACCCTCGAACTCCTGGTCCCCATGGTCGATCTATCCAGTGTGCAGTACATGGAATATCATAGGCTTCCATCATCAGTACATCTTCTACTATATCTGTATTATAGGGAGCTGTTTTTACAGTACCATCATAATATTGACCTGCATTAAAATGTTCGTCTCTCCATCTCCATGGGCCTAGCGCCCAAGCTGGTGGAACCAATGATGGTCCAGTTTCTAACGCATGTTGCTGTACCAGTTCCATAGGCGATCCTTGGTATAGTTTGTATTCCAGTTTGGGACCTTCCCAACTTAAAGCCACCACATTTTCATGCTTCTTACAAAAGTCTAAAACACCAGGCCAAGTGCCTTGGACAAAAAGTCCATAACCTTCTGAAGAAATATAGAAGGGTGCATAGGCTGAAACTGTTGGCTTTAGATGCATTTCCACTCTTTCACCTCTGAGGTTCATTCCTGTAGTAATGTCATCTTTCCATGATTCATTCTGAGATCCATCGACTACCCGTTCGAAAATACCAGTGAAGTATTCCTCGGACTGAGCATTAAGATTGAGTAACCATTCATTGTGTGCGGTAGGTGGTGTTAGATGTTGAATAGATATTACAGGGTCTTTCTTACTGAGGTCAATGGTCATCTCTACACCTTGATCTGACTGATCCCATGACAAAGTATACTTACCAGCTGTCTCAGAGATAGTTGGTTCGCCAGTAAGCCATTGTATTTCGCCATTCATCCGATATCCGATACTACCGAAATCTTTAGATGGGCTAATGAATTTCATGGAATGTCCCTTTTCTAGATTTATGCTAACCTGAGGAAATTGCTGGGCATCTAATTCTACATTAATCTTTTTCTCTTCTGTATTGCAAGATGCAATGATGAAAACGAATAAGCATAAAAATGCTCCTTTAAAAATGTTAATCATATGTTTTGTTTTAATGCGCTAGTTGATGTATTTCGTAACCTGCGAGCAAAAATGCTCCAAGTCCATAGTCTTCAAAATCTGGTATTTTATCATAACTTAATGGTTGACCTTCTTTAGGCTCTTTTCCGGTACTCTGAAGATATCCTAGAAACCCGTTAGGATGGACTGCTTTATTAACCATTGCGTTCCAGCCATTCAGTGCAACTGGAAGGAATTTCTTTCGGTCTATTAATCCATTGTTAATGGCGTATGTAATTCCGTGGACGAACATGGCTGTTCCCGATGTTTCTGGTCCTCCGAAATTTGTTGGATCATGAAGACTAACATTCCAGAAACCATCAGATCTTTGTACTTTGGCTAGCGCTTCACACATGCTAATCAAATCTGATTCGTACTCTTTTCGGTGTGGTTCATCCTCAGGAATAAGTTCTAGAACCCGCACCAGAGCCATAACGACCCAACCGTTTCCTCTCGACCAGTAACAATCTTCACCATTAGGTTCATTGTAAGGCGGATCGAAATCTCCATCTCTCCACCAAAGTCCATCTTCTGGATTGTACAATCCGTTAGCGCCCATTTTATTCTTAGTATATGCATACATTTCATACATTCTCTCGTAGTAGGCGTCGTCCTTATAGAGACTACCTAACTGAGCGAAGATGGGCATGCCCATTTGTATGGCATCTATCCAGGTCCAATCATCTATTTTGTCTGTATTCATCATACTGTCGATAGAGGCTTTAATGAATTTTATTTTATGTGGTGCTGGATCTATTTTATATAGGTCAATGTAGGTCTGTCCTGCGCATTGATTGTCCGCATTTCTAGTATAAGTGTCTCCATCTCTTAGGTTCCATTTATGAAATTCAGCCCAGTCATAAGCATATTGATAATATTCTTTTTTGGGGTTAATCTTATGCAGTGCCATTAACCCTTCATAGTAAACTGCCCGTGTCCAGATGTTGCTAGCACGAGGCTTATTGGTTACGATGATCTTTCCTACATCCGGCCATTTATCCATGAAATATTGGTTAGTAAGTTCCATTACTTCTAATGTTTTGTCCTTCGGAGGCAAGGTGGGCGCGACCGTTTTACAAGAACTCAAGACTAGCAGACAAGCTAAACCAATAGAGTGCATTATGTATTTCATATTTTTAAATTATTAAGTCTTTATAACATAGGTTTTAGGTCCTCCCAGATCACGTTCCAACTTCCATCTTGAGGGAAACCAGGATTTGAAACTTTAGGTCCATCTTCCCATCCGGCAGCCATCATCGCAACGGCAGTTAACAAAGCACCATTTCCAGGAAGGTAAAGTCGTAATCGATTATCTTGGTAATTATGACCATTGACCAAGTAGGTGTTTTTAGGCGTGTCAATGAAAAGCGCATTAATGGCCTGATCTTGCTTTCCTAACCGAGCACCACACATGGCAAGCATAGGATAGTCCCATCCCCAAGTTGTCTTCCAGTTCCATTCGGACATCACTTCATCGAATGTTGCGGCCATAACATTGACATCCATTCTATCTACTAATGGCATGACGCCGAGAGCTCCAGTTACAATGGGGTGATCTCTTCGGTTTTCTATATCGGTATAAGCTTCGTCTGCTCCATCGCAAGGAAGATATAAGCCATCTCTTACAGAGAACGGAGCGAGTCCTTGGATCACTTCTTCCCACTTCGGATTTGCTTCCTCGCCTCTTCTTCGCTTCCATTCTTGAGCAACACTTAATGCATATTCCCAGTAAACGGATTCAAAGATCGGATCATTGGTTTTGTCTGCATGGAATATTTCTTGTGCTGGAATAATGGGTTGGCAAAGATGATAGTTACCATCAGCGGTATATTTCTGAGCAAATGAGGCCATGAAATCAGCAGTTTCAAAAACGATATCAGCATATTTATCTAAGGCAGAAGGGTCATTTCGATATGCTAATTCTGCAAGATATATTGGATGTGGTTGTTGCCAAATTAAGAATTCTCCTACACTAGAAGGACTACTTATGCCTTTATTAGCAGTCATCTTAGGCCATCTCACACCGTCAAAATTTTGGCGTTGAGCCCTATTTCTTGCTTCTGTCATGATATCATTATACCATGGAAGTGATTTTTCCATTAATTCCGTTCGGTTCCAGTATGCAAAGTGAACACCATGCCACCAATGCATTTCTAGATGGAATTTCCCATACCAGCTATTCATGGTCAGTCCCGTTTCTTGAGGTGGATAGTTTCCAGAACAATTGACTTTGGTCAAGTATTGAGAAAGAATAACTCGACGTTCTAATTCTGGAGCTCGAGCATCGGTACACTTAGAGAAATCCATAAAACCTCCATTGCTCCAGAAGGATGGCCAAGTGGTTTCGTTTTCCTCTTTTATGATTGCAAAATTCGAAGGTTCTTCAATAGGGTTGGTCTGAGAAAAACGGATAGTACATGCTAACTGATTCGCATTAGGACCCGCTGAAATTTCATAGCGGTGTGCTGCTTTTTCGGTAATGGTGGCGTTTCCTTCCCAGGATCCATTGACATAGTAAGAATCTTTGTCTAAGTCTCTTTTAATTTTAAAGCTGGAGTTCTTTGGTTTGGTTAAAACAGAACGATGCTTTTCTGGATGATCCCAGTCATAACCCGGGCAGACATGACACTCTTTCCCAAATGGAAAGTCGAGTTTTACTTTAAGTTGTCCAGAGCGAAGTAAGTTTGATTCTACGCTAAAGGAAACTTCATCGTTTTCTTGACCACTGTATGTAATGACCTCTACTTTCTCACCATTCACTTCGTAGGTAGATGTTAACTTTCCAGTCCATAAATCGAGCTCTTGTTTAGGGTTTTTAATAGCGTCAATGTTCAGTAAGTTTCCCTTGTTATCATAGAAATTAAACCCAATGATTCCCAAGTGAAGCCGGTGTGGATTCTGTCTAATCCAATTCGTTACTTTTTGTTTTCGGCCTTCTTTATGTTGAATAGCAATGGGAATTTCAAGGTCGTTACAAGACTCATAAGTTTTCAATATTTCATCATAGCGATATTCATCAGGGTTCGGGGTCGTATGCCATCCCCATTCAGACAATGTACCCAGTGAAACTCCATTTTCATAGAAGTCGTGGAAGCTTTGGAGACCTGTGATATCAGCTGTAAACGCAAATTCACCATTTCCTACTGTCAAGGAACCTAAGGTGTCGACGGCCGTTAATTTCACATTGTTCCGTAGGACTACACGTTCTCGGTCTATTTTTGCATCAGGCAGATAAAGGCTAGAGGCGAATATGAATATAAGAAGGATGTATTTTAGTGTTTTCATCTTTTAATAAGGTATTACATTTTCATTAATTTCAAGTTATTTCGGGGTAGAGTGGTATAGTGATTTAATAGTCACCGGTCCTGCTAATCCTGATGGAAGAAAGTCCCATTTAGCGGCGCTAAAGATCCTCATAGGCCCAAAGTTTTCACGGAGTCTCGGAGGAAAGTTGGTATTATAGAATCTTTTCCAGAAGACGTTATTTTGATCGAGGTGAATAATACGATTCGCCATTTTATTAGCAACTTCTATTTCTAGGGTGTTCTTTTTCTTCAGCAATGAAGATGGAATAATACAAGTATATTCTGGTCCAACAAGAGTACTAAATAACTGTCCGTTGATGCGAATACTTGCGGTTTCTCCCACATCTCCTAGCTCTAAAACCCAAGCATCTGCTTTTGCTTTTGGCTTTTTAAATGTTGTTGTATAGGTTGCGATACCAGAAAAATGGTCATAATCTATTCCTTCTGCTTCTGTCCAGTATATCGGATGATCTGTTTTTATTTGCTGTGGGAGTGTTGGTCCGCCTTCTTTAAAAGTAATGAGCCATGGTTTGTTAAATTCAATGGATTCGTTACCGGTAGCATAATAGTGCCATGCTGGAATTCCGTTTTTTTGATTGCTTAATCTAAATATAATTCCTTCGCCTATTGCTATCTTAGTATAAACCTCTGTTCCATTCTTCGACTTTCGGATGCTGCCGAGACCGGCCTGTCCCGTCATCGGATCCATGATTACAATTTCATTTGCTGGACCAGCAAGGTTTAACCAACCTTCGAAGTTTTCGGAGGAGTAATTCGTAACGAAATAATATGCCTCTTGATTAATTTCTCTGCGAATGAACTGTAGACCATGATTCCTAATGTTTTCGGATCGAACTTGAAGATTATCCAGTGCTGAACTCACATCTGAGCTTATGGAAACTTTAGACCATGAAGACTTATCATTTGTTAGTCTGGCTAACTGTTCTTGCCTTTTCTCTAGATCGTAAATTCCAGGAAGGTCATGAGGAAAGTTGTTTTCGAAAACGATATTTGCCCCTTTAGCGGCTAGCTTTTTTAATTTTTCCAGTGTTGCTAGTGGCATGAATTGCGTTTCTGGAATAACGATCGCTTGATAGTGATTACCTGAAGAATTGATGCTGCCACTAAAAGTTAAATTTAAAATTTGATCATCAGAAATGAAGTCTAATTCATAGCCGTCATCTATCAGCTGATTAGCCAGCTTACCAAAGTTAGAATCATCTACATCAGAGCCATGTCCATCGAAATGGGCAAGCAGTTCAGAATGTGGCGCTCCATAAACATCAAATGCTGGGAAATATAGTAATACATCATTATCTGGCTTTCCTGATTGTAGAACTGACTGGGTTCTTGAAATGTATTGATTCAGCGTTGCAGCATGTTTCCACATCGGATTTCTATCATTCATATGAATCGCCGCATAGAATAATCTGCCTGGCCAGACATCTTCATCTGGAGAATAAGCAGTACCATGATAGACAACATGGTTCACACCGTTAACCAGATAATTGTCTATGTTTTGCTTGAGGTCAGAAAGTCCAGAAAGGAAGTGTTCGTTTAACCAGGTTGCAGCTTCCGAAGCAGCTAGCTTCTTGCCACTTACGTGGGCTGCTGAAGAAGCAAATTTTATTCTTAGCGGCTGTGTTCCTTCTGCTTCTGGAATATCGGAAGCTGCATATAAGTCAAGTATATTGCCTGGTGATCCATGTGATTGATTCCTGACGGTTGCATTATTTTCATGTGCCCATTTAGCCCAATCTTTTGTAAAGGTTTCAAGAATGAGGTCGTTAAATGTTTGCCTATAGTCACTGATTACTCTATTTCTTGTTTCTTGATCTTGATATTCTTCATCGAGCAATGCAGGAAGGTAGTCGGTTAAATCATAGCCTCTATTTTCTTTAAAGTAGGAAAGTAATTTCGGTGTCCAGTTGGATTGTCCTTTTGCATCGTCAACTTCATAGCTGTCATTGAAAAAAGCACGGAGGCTACTGATTTCATTACCTTTAAAAGCTTTATCGAAAAAATCTAAATAATCATTAATTGCTTCGTGTGAGAAGTGGTCGATTACATTTCCTTCTCCACCTGGTGCTGCCCTCTCGACCATTTTTCCATGGTACCCTTGAAAGATTGCATACAATTTCCATGTTCCTGCTGGCGCCACCCAATCTAATTGCCCAGATTTATTAACACGCGATGTTAGATCTTGTATCTCTCCAGAATCATTATAAGCGATAAGTGAAATAAGAGGAAGTGACTCTTCGAAGCGAATTTGGTCAAAAGCCATCTTCTGAAGATTAGGATTAGTCTCTATAGGATCTATTATATCGTCAAGTGTAATATCTATTTTTTGATTAGTGACTTCTTCCTCTGTAACTTGAGTAATTCGCTTTCCTGTTTTTTCAGAGTATTCATAGTAATCTATGGCAGCATTACCCACTCTTCTGAAAATCGGTTCTTGGATTAATTCTACTTTCTCAATAAGTTTTTCGCCTTCCTTCACTGAAAATACGCGGTGTGCGAGGTATTTAGGGCTATGTTCCTTTTCTACCCAAGGTCCTCCAAAAGGCCAACCCGTTCCTGTTGCAAGATCAACTTGTAGTCCAAGTCTTTCTGACTCTTCTAAAGAAAAGACGAATAAATCCATCCACTCCTGGGATAGAAAATCGACGAATTTTGCTTCTTCACCAATCACTCCGAAGATGGGTGTTAATTCGACACCTCCTAATCCTGCTTTCTGAAAACTTTCTAGTTCTTTAGTTATTCCCTCCTTGGTCACACTGTTTCCGTGCCACCACCAGCGACTCCAGGGTTTGGTTTCGGAACTTTCTTCAGGCCAAACGTTTTGCGCCGATAGTAAAAAAGGTGATATCGATAAGAATAACAGGAAAAGGATTGTTCGCTTCATAAAGTGGGTCTTTTAATTTGATAAATGATTCATTCTGAACAAATTAGTAAATATTATTGGGCTGAGGGTTCTATTTCTACTGCGTATATTTGTACAGTTCCATCGAAATTAGCTCTGAAAATTATCGATTGGCCATCTGGAGAAAAGTGAACATTAGGTTCTAGTTTATATCCGTGATGTTTCATGTTGACTAATTTCTGTGATTCTAGAGTATCACCACTTGGTGTGAACAAGTAAATCCACATTCCATCTTTCGCTTTTGCGACTTGCCCAGAATCTCCACCATCACCGCAGAAAAGTTTCTGATCGGGTGAGATATTAAAGTGAATCGACCATTCATTTCTATCTAGTTCATACTTTTTCATGCGATTACTTTCTACGTCATATGCTGCTAGATAGAAGGTTTCACCACGGGGAATTTGCAAATCATAGTAAATGGTCTTTCCATCCCAACTCCAAAATTCATGTCCTGCTATTTCGCGATAAACAGTTCGTTCGTGTACTTTTTCAACATTGTTTGTTTTTAAATTGACATTCCATATCCGATCGACTTTGTGCCATGGTCCTTCGTGGCAGAACATCAGTACATCTGGATCAGTGGTGGAAAATTGGATATGACCCAACCATGTGTTTTCAGCATGAATTTCTTTCAATTCACCATTATCAACATTTACCGAAAATAAAGTGTGTGGTAACTTAGCGTCGAAAATTCTGTCAAAGAATTCTCCTTTCGATGGATGATTTTTTAAAATGGTATCCTTTTCAGGCGAAGCCCACGTTCCAGCTAGAAGTGTTTCATCAGCGTTCAATGTGGATATAGAAGCTTTGAAGTTGTCTGGAAAGACGAAAACTTTTTTGGTTTCTTTAGTATCGATATGTGTGGTAAAGATGGTGTCTTTAATTTGATAGAAAACAACTCTTCTTTTGCGTCCAACGATCTCACCGCGCTTTTTACCTTCATGGGTTGTGAGTTGACGGGATTCATTTGTTTTCAGATTTAATGAGAATAGTTGATTATTGCCTTCTACAGCACCGTAATAAATCATCAGATCATCCTTTCCATCTTTAGATTTAAGAAATGGATTGTTGTGAAAATAGAAACTTCTATTGCCTTCTCCATTGGTGAGTCGTTTAATCTTGTGATGAGTAGACGCGTCGATCCATTCGGTTACGGAAGCGGTATTCACACCGGTTTCTATTACTGGTGTTTGTCCATTACAAGCAAAGGTTATGGATGCAAATAGAAGAATTAAAGTGAGAAGTTTATTGATCATCTTAAAAAGAATTTGGTGTTAATTTATTAAGATTCTGATAGTGAAATAAAATCTCCCATTTATAGACAAATCTAGCGCACATCACGTGGAATTAGCGCTAGATTTGTCAGTAAATGAAAGGAGATTTTTACACTTAAAATCTACGGATTACTTATAACCTTGGTTTTGTGTGTATAAGCCTTTTTTCACATCAATTTGCTTTTGAGGTATTGGGTAAATGATGAAGTCTGCTTTAATTTCTTCCAGTTTTTCAGCACTATCTTCCGTGTTTTTGAAGTTTTGCATTACCTCTAGTACTTTTCCTGTTCGCACCAATGCATCCCATCTTAGGTTTTCACCAGCGAATTCCTTTCTTCTCTCAGCTAGTAAAACGTCTAAATTGATATCTGAAATTGGGTCTAGTCCAGCTCTAGCTCGAACATTGTTTACAATATCATCTACATCAGACTGAGAACCTGAAGCACCTTGTAAAATGCATTCTGCCTTCATCATTAAGACATCTGTATATCTGAGAATTGGATAATTTAATGACCAATCAAATCGGTCACCTCCAGCAAAGTCCTTATCCATAAATTTGTCATAAAATTTAGCATCAATTGTGTCACCCGAGTCTCCCACGTAGTTGAGTTGGAATGTAGGTTCCACTCTTAAGTCGGCATCATCGTATGAATTTAAAAGATCTTCTGAAATTCTTTTAGAACCGTCGCCAGGATTACCACCTGCAAATGGTAAGTTGACTCTTGCCCAGCCTTCGTCATAATATTCTGTAGGGTAGTAACCACCAGCACCTACACCACCACTGATGAACTGAAGATCCCATACGATTTCAGAATTTCCTTCATTGTTATAGTCGAAAATAGATTCGAAATCGTCAACCATGGAAAATTGACCACTATTAATGATCTCATTAAGAAGTGTTAACGCTTTATCATATTCACCGGAAGCTACACAAGGTCCATTAGGATGAAGTTTAGGCCCAGACTTCGTGAGGTATACTTTAGCAAGAATACCTCTAGCAGCCATAGAAGTTGCTCTACCTTGATCTGCACCAGAAAATGATGCAGGTAGGTTAGCAATTGCAAATTCTAAATCTGAAATGATCAAGTTATAAACATCAGTTACAGGGGATCGTCCTATTTCCAGCGCTTCTGTAGGAGAAACGAACTTGTCGAATATAGGCACATCTCCGAACCACTTTACCAAATCAAAGTATAAGAATGCTCTAATGAATCGAGCCTCTGCTTCATATTGTGCTTTCAAACCTGCCGGGCTGATAACACCACCATTTTCTACCAATTGGTCTAAGATCGTATTGCACCTCATAATACCGTTATAAGCTATATTCCAGATATTATTAATGGTACCTAAAGTTGCAAGTGTAGAAGAGAAATTGTTAATCGCATTCCAGTCTCTAACACCCGATTGTCCAGGTGAGTAGATATTATCTGAACGAGATTCGTCTAATATCACATAGTAGCTTGGGTAATCTTGGCTTCCTGTGACTCCTAATGATGCATATACACCATTTATTCCCTGCGTAAAAGCATTCGTGTTTTCAAAGAAACCATTACTACCCACCTGAGATATCGGTGCTAGATTAAGCTCTTTTTCACAGGAAACTAAAACAACAAAGGAAAATATAATTAATATAAATTTTTTCATTTTGATTCTGTTAAAAATTAGAAAGTAAAATTGAGTCCTCCAACTAGTGATTTGGAAAGTGGAAAAGCTCCATAATCATCACCACTATTGTTTACAGCTTCTGGATTGAATCCACCTGCATACTTATCAGCGCCGAAGAAATTTTCTGCATTGACATAAATTCTAGCGGAAGAAATTCCTTTTATGTTGATGACATCACCTAAGTTGTATCCGAGTGTAATATTTCGTACTCTCCAATAATCGTTATCGTATAGCCAATCTGTGTTCTTGATTCTGCCGAAAGATGAATTAGCTTTTCCTCGTAGTCCAGCACCTGGATCTTCAGGTGAACGCCATCGATCTCTATGCAATCCTAAAGTATTTTCAACGGGACCCATTCCTGTTCTATCTAATCCTCTTCCGAAAGTAGAGTAAATTTTACCTCCCCACTGGCCTTGAAGTAGCACACCTAGATCAAAACCTGCAAATTTGAAAGTATTATTTATTCCCCAAGTGTAGTCAGGATTAGGATGTCCAGATAATATTCTGTCGTCTGGAGTTATCACACCATCACCATCTGCATCAAAGTACTTAGGATCTCCTTCCACTTGCTTTCCATATAAAGCAGCACCATTCTCAATGTCAGATGCCGATAATATCCCTTCTTGTTGAACTACATATAAGCTATACATTGGCTCGCCTACCATCAATATATTATGGTTGATGTCAAATGCACCTCCGAGAATAGGAGTGTTTTCTGGTCCTAATTGTAGAACCTCATTTGTGTTATGACTAAGATTCACGCTTGTAGACCAAGAGAATTTACCAGTTAAGTTTCTAGTTGTCAATTCCACTTCCCAGCCCTTGTTAAGCACTTCTCCGATATTCGTTAATGCAGATGAAAACCCTACAGCTGTTGGGATTGGTATTTTCAATAATAGATCTGAATTCCTCTTTGTATAGTAATCAAAAGACGCATAAACTCTATTGTTAAACAATCCTAGATCAAATCCAACGTCAATTGTTTCCGACTTTTCCCAACCTAATCTAGAGTTAGCGAAATTACTAGGAACTTGACCTGACGCCAGTGAATTCCCGAAGGAGTAATTATCGAAACCAAGTATAGAAACATGAGAATAGTCACCGATTCCGTTATTTCCAGAAATTCCCCAACTACCTCTAATTTTCAAGCTGCTAATAGCGTCTACTTGTTTCAAAAAGGCTTCCTCAGAGATTCTCCATCCTGCAGAAATAGATGGGAATACACCCCATTTTGTATCTGGTCCGAAACGAGAAGATCCATCTCTTCTTAAAGAACCAGATAATAAGTACTTATCTGCAAAATTGTACTGTAATCTTCCAAAGAAAGAGATTAAAGTGTTCTGCGTTTCTGTTGTATTTGTACCACCAGGGTTAATGTTAGCGGCATTAAGTGTAGTGATGACATCTGAATTGAACCCTCCAGAAACACCTATTCTGAATGCGTCGAATTTAGAGGTGTTATAAGATGTTCCGATGATGGTATTTACATTATGAGCACCACCAAATGTTCTATCGAAAGACAATGTGTTTTCGCTTACGAATGTCTGTCTTTTATACCCAGAGAATCCTCCTCCAGATGTTCTATTTCTAGTCACCCATGCCGGAGTGTATGATTTTCTGGATTGATCCACGTTGTCTAAATTGAAGGAAGTTTTAAAGTTTAATCCTTCTGCCAATTCTAGCTTACCGAAAACAGTACCGATGGTTCTGAATATTTTCGAATCACCTATGGTATTCTCTACAACACGTACCGGACTTGATCTAGAACTACCCCATGTATAGGGAGTGTTGTTTCCTACATTTACGTCAAGTCCTACAGACTCTTCAGAAACTGGAACCATTCCAGCAGCAATATGCATTTGCTGATCCTTTCCTTCTACACCAGGATTACTTGCAATCGAGTAGGAAGGTGCAATATTAATTCCTATAGTAAGCCTATCGCTTGCAGTAACTTCCATATTAGCTCTGGCAGAAAATTGCTTGTAACCAACACCGATAGCAATTCCTTCAGAGTCTAAGTAGTCACCTGATACAAAGTACTTTGCGTATTTGTTTCCACCTTGAGCGGAAAGACTATAATTCTGTAATGCACCTCTTCTGAAAAGCTCATCCTGCCAGTCTATGTATACCAGTCCTGGGTGTCCTGGTTGTGCCCATCGATCATCTTTAATGAAATTTCTATTAAATCCTCCCAAGATAGCCTCCCTTTCAGCTGACGACTGACTTGCTGTTCGTCCTTCAGCGGAATTAACCCAAGCGTAGTCTATCATTTCTGATGCTCTATCTACCCACTCTTCGGCAGACAACACATCTAGTTTTTTAGCGGTTTCATTAAAACCATAACTAACATTAAGGTTGATTTTAGCTTTTCCGTCGCCACCTTTTTTTGTGGTAATTAGTACAACTCCATTAGATGCTCTTGATCCATAAATTGCGGCAGAAGCTGCATCCTTTAGAACCTGAATAGATTCTATGTCGTTCGGATTGATGTTGTCCAATGGGTTACCAGTTCCGAATCCACCACTGGAACTCTGTGAAGAAACTTCTAATGGAAATCCGTCGATAACATAAAGAGGTTCGTTATTCGCACCTATCGATCCCGTTCCTCTAACTTGGATACTGAAACCAGCTCCAGGTAGTCCACTGGTCTGTTTCACTCGAACTCCAGCTAGTTGGCCAACTAATGCTTGATCTATTCTATTAATGGGACGTTCATCAATTTTTTCAGCAGAATAACTGGCAATTGCACCTGTAACATCTGCTCTTTTCTGTGTTCCGTAACCAATCACAATGACTTCATCTATGATCTGTCCCAGATCAAGAGAAGCGGAGACGTTCGAAACACCGTCAATTGAAATAATTTTATTCGCATATCCAGTATAGGATATTTCCAATGATTTAGAATCTTCGGGTACAGACAAGGTGAATGAACCGTCAATTTCTGTAATCGTACCTATCGAAGTATTTGGAACTAAAACATTTGCTCCGATAAGAGGCAGATTATCTTTACTGTCTGTTATTACACCAGTAATAGTTCGCTGAGCAAAAGTCGACTGAAACATCAAAAGCATGGCGAAAAAAGACCATAAATAGCGGGTACGCCTCTTGATGTATTTAGGAAAAAGCTTCATGATTTAGAAAGTTTTAATTTAAAGTAATGAAGTAATCTTTCGATTCTTCTGAGTTAAAGAAATCTACTACTATAAAGATTATCTTTTCCTTTGGCCTTTAAATCTTTCCAAAAGCAACAATAATTTCGAATTACTTCCCCTTTACAGTAATATATTTGTGATAAATTTAAAGGGCAAAAAATTATAAACCGTTCTGCACTGTTATGAAGAGTTAAAATATCAGGAGAATTTTTATTGACTTGAAATAAAGAATGACGGGACTTTAAGAAGGGTGACTCTTCAATAAAAATGTTTTAAAAATTCTTGTTTTTGAGTGAATTTTTAGTCTTTTTTTAGAAAAATATTTAAAGAGAAGCTCTGTATTTTACATGGAAAGGATTAGGAATATGAGCCTTGGTTTTTGTCTTAATAAATGAAGCTGCAGTCTTTCCTAATAGCTCGAAATCAGTTGAAATTGTGGTTATTCCATCTAGTAAAATCTCTTTTAGCAAAGTTTCATTGTAGGAAATAATCCCTATTTGCTTTCCAATAGTCAGATTTTGTTCCCTGCATCTCTTGATCAACTGGACTAAATCATCCTCCATAAGGTTGATGTATGCATCGCCCTCATTGATGTCGTCAGTGTTTACATCATTGATAATTGAATACTTGAAAGCAAATTCATCGCAGAACTTTTGAAAGCCATTTTTGATAGATTCTGGATGGTAGGTGTAATTAGGAAAGATTAATTTCAGACGCTCATAATTGGATAATTTTTCGATCATTTCCGTGAGTACTTGATATAAATCTTTCTCGAAATCTTGGTAAACCGAAGCATATTCTCCTGTTAATCCATCTATTTTTTTATCTAGAATGATCAATTTTGATTTAGGAATTTCATTGATGACTTCTATTGCGCTGTTTCCTCCTTCTAGAAAATGAGAAATGATAACAAAGTGAGTATAATCGGATTCCTCTTTCTCTTGGAGTATTCTCTTAAAGAGCTTGAAATCGTTGTTGTAAATGTAAAAATCTATTGCAGCTTGTTCACCGAGCTCCATAGAGAAGGCATCGTATATAATTTTTTTGTGAGCACTTAATTTGTTAAACAAAAGCAGAACTCGTGGGCCAGTAGAAATATCATTAGTCATCACATAGTAGCCTTTACCTGGAACACTTTTGATAATTTTGTTAGCTTTTAAATAGTCGTAAGCTTTGACTATCGTATCTCGAGAAATATCAAATTCAATTAAAATTTTATTTACAGACGGGAGCTTGTCGTCAATTTTTAACTTTTCTTGCTGTATCGAATTCGTGATAGAACTGATGATTTGCCTATACTTTGGTGTTTTAGAATATTCATCAATAATTATTAATTCAGCAGAATCTTTGCTCATAAAATACTATTTTTCAAAATTATTACTTGTGTATGCAGAATAGCACAGAACACTACGGTGATTTTGGTTTTATATATTTACGATCCAACTTCGCAATTATTTTACTAATTAGTTAATGAATATGATAAAAACTTTTAAATACGTCAATTATCTGTGGGATGATTCCAAAGCAGATAAATTAGGCGATGACCAAGTCGGTTTATTCCTTTATAGATCTAATATATTAGGTGCTGACCTAAGAATTACCAATTATGGAGGTGGGAATACAAGCTGTAAGACAATTGAAATAGATCCTTTAACTGGAAAGGATACGGAGGTAATGTGGGTGAAGGGCTCTGGTGGAGACATCGGTACTTTGAAAAGAAAAGGTATAGCTGGACTTTACGTAGATAGGCTGCGGTCTCTTAAAAACAGATACAAAGGTTTAGACCAAGAAGATGAGATGGTTGGTCTTTTCTACCATTGCATTTATGACCTACAATCCGCAGCGCCGTCTATCGATACGCCATTACATGGAATGCTACCTTTCAAGCACATAGATCACTTGCATCCTGATGCGCTAATCGCCATTGCAGCTGCAAAAGATGGAGAAGCAATTACGAAAGAGATATGGGGAGATACGATGGGCTGGGTGCCTTGGCAACGGCCAGGATTTGACCTCGGTTTACAATTAGAAGAATGCCTAGCAAAGAATCCTGGAATACGGGGAATTATCTTAGGAAGTCACGGTCTATTTACTTGGGGAGATACTTCTTATGAATGTTACATGAATTCGCTGGAGGTTATCGAACAAGCATCAGCATACATTGAAAAAAAGATTGCTGAGAATGGACATGTTTTCGGAGGTAAGAAATTAGATTCTTTACCATCAGAACAGAGAAGTGCTCAGGCTGCTAAAATGGCTCCGATCCTCAGAGGATTGTGTTCAAGTGAAGCACCTATGATCGGGCATTTTACAGATGATAAAAACGTTTTAGAATTTATCAACAGTCACGATTTAGAAAGGTTAGCACCACTCGGAACATCGTGTCCAGATCACTTTCTTAGAACGAAGATTATGCCTTTAGTGCTGGATCTTCCTGCTGACATGGACTTAGCAGATGGTGGAATGGTAAGAACCAAATTAGAAGATGCCTTCCAAGCTTACCGATCTTCTTATGCTGAATACTATGAGACTTGTAAGAAAAGCAACAGCCCAGCAATGAGAGATCCGAATCCAGTCATCATTTTGTGGCCTGGAGTTGGTCTGTTTTCATTTTCTAAAAACAAGCAAACAGCAAGAGTCGCTTCTGAATTTTATATCAATGCGATTAATGTGATGAGAGGTGCTGAAGCTATTTCCGAATATACAGCACTACCGCGACAAGAAGCATTTGACATAGAATATTGGTTACTAGAGGAGGCGAAACTAAAACGAATGCCTGCTGAGAAACCATTAAGTCGAAAAATAGCGCTGATAACAGGTGGCGGCGGTGGAATAGGGAAAGCTATCGGTGAAAAGTTGATCGAGCAAGGCGCGAATGTGGTTTTCACTGACTTAAGTTTGGATTCCATTAATGGATCTGTAAAGGAGATAGGGTCAGATACGGCTATTTCTCTGTCTTGTAATGTGACTTCTGAAAGTGATATTAAAAATGTTATGGATCAGACGTGCCTTGCATATGGAGGACTGGACATCATCGTTCATTCAGCAGGACTTGCTATTTCTAAGTCCCTTACGGATACGCAAAATGTAGACTGGGATTTACTTCAAGATGTTTTGGTTAAAGGTCAATTTATGCTGGCTAAACATGGAATGGAGATTCTCAGAAAGCAAAAAATGGGCGGAAACATTGTAAATATTGCTAGTAAAAACGGCTTAGTAGCTGGTCCGAATAACGTAGCTTATGGAACTGCTAAAGCTGCACAACAGCACATGTCTAGATTACTAGCAGCGGAATTAGGCGAAGAAAAAGTACGAGTTAATACAGTTAATCCAGATGGAGTAATTATTGGATCTAAAATATGGGAAGGTGAATGGGCCGAAGGAAGAGCGAAAGCATATGGAATAACAGTAGATGAATTGCCAGCGCATTATGCTAAGCGTAATCTGCTCAATGAAATTATACGACCAGATGATATTGCTGATGCAGTCTTTGCGTTAGTGGGTATTCTGAAGAAAAGCACAGGTAATACGATCAATGTAGACGGAGGAATGGCGAATGCATTCGTCCGATAAATAAGCAAGGAAGCAGTTAATTCATGGATCAACTTGATCAGTTGTTCTCGATGGTCAATGAATTGACTAAATCCTTGAATGCGCGCTTACCAAATATTGAATTGAAAATTAAGAATCCGAAAAATGAAAATCGATAAGAGCAGATTGGAAGAATTGAACCAAAGCAAAGAATGGTTACACTCTGGAACGTTGAATGGTTTATTAGATAACTTGGCAAGTCAGAACATTGACGGGCAGGCAATCATCGAACAATTATCAAAATTCCAAGTGGCGATTCCGTCATGGGCGCTTGGTGCTGGAGGAACTCGATTCGGGAGATATAACTTCGGTGGCGAACCATCTAATCTGGAGCAAAAAATATATGATGTAGGGATTATCCATAGCTTAACAGGATCTGCAGGTGCTATTTCACTGCATATTCCTTGGGATATTCCTTCAGATGCTCAAGCCATCAAAGAATTAGCGAGTGACTTAGATATTAAATTTGATGCGGTTAATAGCAATACTTTCCAAGACCAAAAAGGACAAAAGCATAGTTACAAATTTGGGTCGCTGTGTAATGAATCCAGTGAATCAAGAAATCAAGCCGTAGCGCATAACATTGAAGTAATCAAGATAGGAGAACAACTTGGTTCTAAGTCCATAACGGTATGGCTTGCAGACGGGAGTAGTTTTCCAGGGCAGATGAATTTTAGAAGGGCACTTGATCATACGAGTGATTCTCTGAAAAGGATATATGCTGAGATGCCTTCGGACTGGAGCATGTTCATTGAATATAAACCATATGAACCTCATTTTTACCATACCGTGATTCAAGATTGGGGGACTTCTTTTATGTTAGCGAATGAATGTGGAGATCGAGCTTACACCTTGGTAGACCTAGGGCATCATCTGCCGAATACCAATATTGAACACATTGTTTCTACATTGATGTATAAAGGAAAGCTAGGTGGTTTTCATTTTAATGATAGCAAGTATGGAGATGATGACCTAACGGTCGGCTCTATAAAACCATACCAGTTGTTTTTGATATTTAATGAATTGGTATTCGGAATGCTTAATAATAATGCAGAAAATCCGGATTTGTCGTGGATGATCGATGCGAGCCATAATTTGAAAGATCCATTGGAAGATTTGATGGAATCGTTGGATGCCATCTTAATAGCTTATGCGCAAGCTTTATTAGTCGACCAAGCATTGCTTAAGGAAGCACAACAGAATCACGATGTTTCTTATTGCCAGCAGATTCTTCAGAATGCATTCAGAACGGATGTAAGACCTTTAGTTAGACAGGCTCGGATAAATAATAACGCTGCATCCAATCCAATAGAAGCTTATAGGAAATTAAAGGTGAGAAAAACCTTAATCGATGAGAGAGGAATGGACGTTACTGCAACTGGATTATAATGACGAAGGTAACTGCTATATTTGATATTGGGAAGACGAATAAGAAGTTCTTCTTGTTTGACCAGAGGTATCAAGAGGTTTATCGAGACTATATAACTTTTCCTGAGATAGTCGATGAAGATGGACATCCTACGGACAACTTAGCAGCCATTACGGAATGGATCAAGTCGATGTTTGAACAAATCAAGGATTCTCAAAAATTTGACATAAAGGCAATTAATTTTTCCACTTATGGCGCTTCACTCGTTCATCTAGACCGCAATGGTGAACCGATAGCTCCTTTATATAATTACACGAAAGAATTTCCAGAAGACCTGAAAGAACAATTCTTCGCAAAATATGGTCCTGAAGAAAAATTTGAATTAGAAACAGCTTCTCCTTATTCAGGATTTCTCAATTCTGGACTCCAGTTGTACTGGCTTAAATATACGAAGCCTGAAGTTTTCCAAAAGATTAAATTTTCACTTCATTTACCTCAGTACATAAGCTACTTATTTACGGATATACCTTTATCTGATTACACTAGTTTAGGGTGTCACACAGGTTTGTGGGATTTTTCGAAAAAGGACTATCATAGATGGGTGTATGAAGAAGAGATCGATAGATTATTGCCACCACTTGTTACCGCGGATACCAGTTTGAATACTAATTATTTTGGTCGCCAATTTAAAATTGGTGTAGGAATTCATGATTCTTCCTCTGCGATGCTGCCATACATCATGAGTCAGAAGTCAAAATTTACCCTATTATCCACGGGAACCTGGAGTGTAGCATTAACTCCAGGAAATGACGAGCCGTTTTCAAAAGCAGACTTAGCTGTGGATAGTTTGAATTACATGAGAATAGATGGCAAGCCAGTTAGAGCAAGCAGGCTTTTTCTGGGTAATGAGTATAAGGTTCAAGTACAAAAGCTAAGTGCATATTTTAATAAAGAATACGGCTATCATAGAGATGTGAAATTTGACGATGCATTATACGATCAACTTACAAAGAAAAATAAACGTCAATTTCACTTTGAGAGTATTCCCAATTTTTCTACAATAGAAAGTACGAATTATCAATCGATGGTTTCATTCGAGGAAGGTTTTCATCAGTTAATGATAGAGTTGATGGAGCACCAATTAATTGCTTTGTCTGCTGCAATAGGAAGCAAAGAAATTAAGAAGCTATTTGTGGATGGAGGCTTTGCAGATAATGATATTTTCATCAATCTGCTGAGCATGCATTATCCCGAACTTAAAATTAGGACGACGAAGTCTCCCTTGGGCTCTGCTCTAGGCGCTGCGATGGTGATTTCTGATAAAGAGATCCCTGGTAAATTTTTAAAAAAGCATTACAAGTTGAAGAAAATATAACAGACCATTCTGATTAATTGTAGAATGCGAGTTAGAGTTTAATCCTGGAAAAATTAAAGCATAATCTTGAAAATAACATCAAAACGAAATGACAACAGATACAAGTAAAGCGATAGTAGCTACCGAAGAATACGAAAGAGAAAGAGTGCCGGAATCCAAATTAAAATCCTGGAAATCATTCCTTGGAATGTATGCTGGTGAGCATGCTGCGGGAACTGAATTTGTCATTGGACCTTTGTTTTTGACGACGGGAGTAAGTGCATTTGATTTACTGGTTGGTCTGTTTCTCGGTAATTTGATGGCGGTAATTTGTTGGAGATTTTTAACGGCAAAAATCGCTGTTGATCAGCGGCTAACCTTGTATTATAAGCTGGAGAAGATATGTGGAAAGAACCTGGTAACTTTTTATAATATTGCGAATGGGATACTGTTCTGTTTCCTTGCAGGGTCAATGATAACGGTCTCCGCTACGGCGATAGGCATCCCATTTGATATACCGATGCCGAAGCTAGATGATACCATGCCGAATGGTATTACATGGATCATCATTGTATTGGTAATTGGAGCTGTGATATCATTAATTGCAGCAAGAGGATACGCGACAGTAAGTAAGGTTGCGAACTGGCTTTCGCCTTTCATTGTCTTAGCTTTTATAGCATGTGGTGTTGTTGCTTTAGGTCAGTTAGACATATCTACTTTTAAGGAATTTTGGAATATTTGGGGTTCAGGGAGTGAGCCTTTTCCAGGTCAAATCAAATATACATTCTGGCATGTCTTTCTATGGTCTTGGTTTTGTAATGCAGCAATGCATATCGGGATGAGTGACTTATCGGTGTTCAGGTTTGCTAAGAAAGCCTCATCAGGATGGACGACTGCTGCTGGAATGTACGTAGGGCATTATATCGCATGGATTGCAGCTGCCTTATTATACGCAGTTTATTTGCAATCACCAGAAGCGTTAGGAATATTAGCAGAAGGAGAGGCACCAGGTGTTGCACCTGGACCGTTAGCTTATAATGCAATAGGTGTTTTCGGAATCATTGCAGTGGTTATAGCAGGATGGACTACAGCTAATCCTACGATTTACAGAGCTGGTCTTGCATTTCAGGCCATTATACCTAAGGCATCTACTTTTTGGGTGACAATATTAGCAGGAGGGATCGCAACGATAGCAGGAATCTTCCCAGCATTTGCGATGAAATTATTGGGTTTTGTAGCACTGTATGGTTTTATTTTAGCTCCTGTAGGTGCGATAATTGTGTTTGAATATTTCTTTGCTAAGCGATTCGGAGTGGAAGAAGACTATGCGGAGAAAGCTGGGATTAGTTTTAATATTTCGGTTTTATTGGCCTGGGGAATTAGTTTCGGATTGTTTTACTTTATCTCTTTAAGTCAAGGTGTATTCTTGAGTTTTCTGACTTTACCAGCATGGTTGTTATGTGGTGTACTGCATTTAATGATCAGTAAGTATATTCAGAAGAGGAAAAGTAAGTAATATAGAGGAGGCTATATTTAGATAAATGGTTGTGATAATTATTGCAATATGATTATGTATAGGTAGGAAATTCTATGCAAGTAAAAGCTTGAGGCTTCCCGCTTCGCTACAATAAAACTAAAAACATTGTGACTTTATGTAACAGGTAAGTTACTTCGTTAAGGTAAGTAAGAATGATTTGTGCGACTATTGTGCTACGGCAAAAAAAAAGAGGATCTCAACTTACGCTGAAATCCCCTATAGCCATGGTGGGAAATACTGGACTCGAACCAGTGACCCCCTGCTTGTAAGGCAGGTGCTCTAAACCAACTGAGCTAATCTCCCATTCTATTTACTATTGCCTCATAGGTCTTCACCTATTTCTTAAGCGACTGCAAATATAGAGTTCCTTTTTAAACTTTACAATAAAAATGAATTTTTTTGAGAAGAAGATTCTATTTTTTTATTTGGCTATCATCCCAACTTTGCGAAATTTTTAGAATTTTGTTTTATAAATCAAGTGGTTACATTAATACTTTTTCCTAATATATATCTTCCAAAAAACATAGAAAATTTTGGATTAAGAACATGTAAATATCCAATTAGACCTTTATTTCTTCCATTATTGATCTCAGTAACTCATTTTTCCTATAATAATTGATGCACTCGAAGACGAGATTTTATTACTGTCCACCGTTCAAAAATTGACCTAAATACTTTTCATATTCCTATAATAGAAGACATGAGAAATGTGTAAGAAAATCTACAAAAAAGAGGATAGGTTAAAAACTAACTTTCACCAAGTTAAACTTGCTATTCCGTTCACTTGGCACGATGAAGTCACGCGGAGAAATCTGAATTGCCTCCCGAAATCTAAGTTTGAGTTTTTGGTATTCTGTGTTCATTACAATGTTCCGTTCATTATCACCGATTGGGTTAATGATATACTCACTTACGGTATTGTCCTGCCGAATTTCATCATTGAATATTAAGCGTAATTCCGTCGGCGACTTGAAGGCGAAAAAGGACGAAAAGAAACCTCCATCATCCTGAGAAAATTGTTTTTTACGTAGAACTCTTTGCCAGTGTAAGTCTCCAGTAGGATGAATTGAGGTTACAACCATGTCTTCATTATAATAATCCACATAAGCTCTCATATCGAATGATTGTCTTCTACCTTCTACCATGTTCGACTTTCTGGAAAACTGACGTTCCATTTCGGAAACCATTAGAACTCCCCCATCTTCTCGAACAATAATATCAGCTACGACGTAATCTTCTAAAAAATTTACTTTTCGCTTGCTATTTTTCTCTAGTTCAGTAAATAAGTCCGACCTAAATGGAATATACCTAAGGGATCCATCAACCATCATAAAATAGCCATCAGCACGGGATCTGAATTTGTCACCATAGAGTCCTGCAATTACAAATTTTTCATTAGTGTTATCATATTCTATTCCGTAATCAACGATATACTTGTCACCGAAAGGGATTATTTGTTGTGTTATCAACCCTTGAGTTGATGCCATATAATAAGCTTCAATTCTTTCATCTGGCTTACCTATTTTGAATTCTTCTCTCTTGAAAACAATTACTCCACCACCATTATCAGAAACCATGAATTCTCTGAAATCACGTCTTATAAATGCGAAATCGAAAGCATAAATATTAGACCAAGTAACTTCCATTTTTTGGGTGTCAAACATGAAAACCTTTATGGCATTTTCCTTTTCGAAACTAAAAATAGAAGCGTATCTCTTATTCTTCGAAAAGGCAAAGAAGTATTTCTGGTAATTCAATAGTGAATTTGTTGTGGTAAGGGTAGTTGTATCCAACAATGAACCGTCTGCGTCAAATTTTCGGCAAGCTAAGACTTGGTCGCCTTTTCTACGATAGGTATAGAAAAATGTAAAATCCGACTCCCCACTCAAAAGACCTAAAGCCGTTACTCGTTTTTTCTCGAAATTAAGTTCGATACTTTCTTTTTCCCATAAGTTTTCATCGAAGACCTGCAAGACATGATTGAATCCCTTATCTCTGTATAAGAGAATCTTATCATCCACCTTGCCTAATATATCGTACATGTAGTCTGATCGAAGATTAATATCTTCTGACACAGTTACTCTTTGTCCTAGCAGACTAGAATAAAACAAACTCACAAAACCGATAATTAGTATAGCTCGCATAGTTATGGATACCAATTTAATAAAAAAACGAATCTTAACCCTCTATTGTTGGGATGGATACGTGTAAAACATCAATAAATGATTTCATAGAGACGAAAATAACGTTCCTACCAATTTTAGAAACCTCATATTCTTCGTCCTCGCCTAGTGCATCTTCTACAAAAGCCAATAAATCCTCTTGCTCATAATCCTCGAAGAAGTAATCTGCGATTTCTTTCAGTGTTTTAAACTTTTTAGCATCGACTAAAGTCCAATTTTCTTCGTCCGTTCTTTGTATATCTATTAATTCAATAGTGTCAGGTTCTTCATGCTCTTGTGTAATAGAAAAATAGATAATCATAGCCAGATAGAATAGCAAGCTCTTCTCTTGTTCATCTAAAACCTGAAAACCTTCTGATAATAGGAAAGACAACAAAAAGGGCTGGGCTTCGGAAAACTCCAGCATTCTTTTCTCATATTCTTCCTCATTGTCTGATATTGCATCTATAATATCATTAATCATCTCCTCACTGATAAAATTCATCTTCATCAATCTTTTTAATTAGAAAAAATCCATCTTCTCCTTGTTTCTGGTAAAGTGGCATTAAAAGTAATCCATCTTCGACGATGCGAATAGGTCCGAAGCGATTATTTGCAACAATTTCACCTTTTTTAACCTTTTGGAAATTGAGGTAACCCGGTAACATATTAAATGATGCGGGGTCTATAATCGTATGTTTCATGACTAGTTTAGTCATTTTAGGAAGATCTTTCGAGAAATTTTTCAATATCTGATCGTGGTGACTTTCTACATCATGTGGTTCTACACTTTTCACTCCTCTTAGCAGTGCAATGACAGCAGCAATAGCGATGGTTATGGACATAGGGTCGTCATGCTGGCCAGATTCGAAGGTCAATGTTTTAGTGTGGACGCCGAGGTTTTCAGAATTAAAATAATTCATAGTGGTACCTTTCACACCAGTAACCATTCCTTGAATAACAGGAGCATGCAAGGTTTTCGCAAGTTCAAGGCAATCTTTGAGGTTAGGTACGATAGTGAATATTCCACCAGGAGAAGAAGTCGTATGTAGGTCAATGATTACTACCTCTTGTGGATTATAAGCACTTATTTCATCCTTAACAAATTGGATGATTTCTAACGCTTCCCGATCTTCCGTAAAAACAGGTTCTTCTAAATTGTAAAGCCTCGTTTTGCTGTAATTCCGATTTAGATCTTTGTCTATGAATCTTTTATTAGCTTTCATGGCTGCGATATTTCCATGAATAGCGACAAATTTTCCTTTGAAAACGAATGAAGGATTCTTCGAAGGTTCTTGAACGAGCATCTCTAAAACGGTTTTTAACGCTTTCACTCCAGCTAGCTCATTTCCATGCGTCCCGCCTATACCAATGATAAGAGGTCCTTTTTCTTGTCCTAAATATTCGCCTATTTTTCGATTCATTTTTTATTTCCAATGTTCCTCCATGCCCACAAATATAGTGAAGCAATTGTTCTGTATGGTCTATAACCATCAGCAATGGTATTCAGTTTATGATTGATGGTTTTTTTATCACCTTCTACCTTATATAGATCAATCATGCTATTCCGAACTCCTAAGTCCAGAATAGGAAAAACGTCTTTTCGGGCTAGGCAGAAAATAAGCACCATCTGAACCGTCCAGACTCCTACGCCTTTTATTTGTGTTAGTTCTTTAATGATTTCATCATTAGTTTTTTGCAACCAGAACGCTTCATCTGTGTTCTTTTCAAGAAAGTAGGCTGCGACATTTTGGATGTAATTCGTCTTGGCTTTAGAAAGACCTAAAACTCTAAGCGTATCTTTATCCGTATTTAGAATTGTTTCAGGTGTCGGGGAACTACCGTCAAAGTGATTAAGGAATCGGTTGTAAATTGCATCTGCCGCTTTAGTAGAAAGTTGCTGCGAAATGATAGAAGAATATAGGTAAGCGTTTACATCTCCGTCAAAATATGGTATATTTATGTCGATGTGTAAAATCGTCCGTAACACCCTATCTTTTTTTAAAACATTAATCACTTCTTTCATAGAATAATGAAGATCATGAAAAAATATTTAATAGTTGTATTGGGTTTGTTTTTGTTTAGCAATGTTTCGGGCCAATGTTTACCAGTTTCTAGTAATATGACCTTACTAGATTCATGGGATAACTCTTCTGACTACAATGATGTGTGGGGTTATGTCGCGCCGGATGGCAAAGAATATGGAATAATTGGAGATAGAGCTACTATTAGTATTATCGATGTTTCAGATCCTCTAAATATTGTAAAAGTTTCAGATATTATTCAAGGAGAAAATTCTATATGGCGAGATTATAAAGTCTTTAGCCACTATTTATATTCGATAACGGATAATGGGACAAACGCCGTAAATGGGATTGTAGTTTATGACCTAACCGATCCGGCTGCACCAGTAAGAGTGAAAGATGTCAATAGTGAATTTGGAAGATGTCATAATATATATATAGACGAGGCTAATGCAAGAATATATGCTGTAGGAATGCCTGGAAGCACTGATATGTGTGTGTATGATTTAACTACACCTGCTGATCCCGTGCTTTTAAATTGCTATGACTTGGATACAATTTCCGATGGAGCGTTAGGTATTTCTGGTGGATTTTATATTCATGATATATTTGTAAAAGATAACATTGCATATAGTAGCCATGGTTATGCAGGATATGGAGTGTGGGATATGAATGATGTAGATAATGTTTCCTTACTGGGCCTATTAGATAATAGCTTTTTTGATGCTGGGTATGTTCATAGTTCATGGAATTCGGATGATGACAATCACGCAGTTCTTGCAACTGAAGTAGGTGGAGATCCTAAAATATACTGGGTTGATCAAAGTGATCTTTCTAACATTAATGTTCTTTATAAATATAAAGATCCGTTATGTAACGATCCTGGAAACCTTGCTAACAAAAGGCCTCATAATCCTTATATAATAGGAGATAAAATTTATACTTCGTTTTACCATGATGGTGTGCATGTACTAGAAATTGATTTTGAGGCTGATACTTTGAGAAGAGTAGGTTATTATGATACTTATCCAGATAACACTAACTACAACGTTGGTTTCCAAGGCAGTTGGGGAGCATATCCCTATCTTCCATCAGGTATTATTTTAGGTTCAGATATTACCTATGGGCTTTTTACTTTAACTTATGATGGTTTGCCAACATACACCTTCCAAGGGCCAGGAACCGACTGGGGGACGGCATCTAACTGGTACAATGATAAAATTCCTCCAATTGGTTTTACAGGTTCAGTTGTAATAAGTAAAAATTGTGTGAAATCAGATAATAGTTCATTCCCTATCAATGCAAAAATAATTGTAAATACAGGAGCTACTTTTACACAAGAGTAGCACTTGTATATACTCTACATTAAAAATTTCTATTCGATTAGCCTTCGCTTTATTTCTTAATAACCTGAGTTTGATTATTAATCGGGGATTCAGATTCTCAGAAAATTTAATATCAGAGGCGGTGTAAGGTAGATATAGCGGACTATATCAAGTTATACCAACAAAGGATATTTGATTTTTCTGGGGAATCACCGTACTTGATTCCACCTCTAAATCATCCATTCCAGCAGGTTTGCTGCTGATTCTCTCCTTATTATAGCTCTGCTAAAAATGCTGCGCATCAGTCGTTCTTCCTAAAAATGTCTCAAAATTGCCCGCTATTACTTTACCATTTATAGTTGAAACTCACAATTTACAGGCGTTTTGAACCCTAAAGAATAACCGAACTCAGGTTAATGGTTTCCATCTTATTAGGAAATAATAAAGATGGATTCTAAATTTTTTTAACTCATTTTGGCACAGCATTTGCATTCTTCATAATCATAATAAGAAGGGTATATGAAGATAGTTAGACTATTGTTGTTGTTAAGTGTTGTTGCTACTTTTTGCAGCTTTAAAGTTACAGATGCTGTTACATTTTCTTACATAGAAAATTATAGAGATTTATCTATCATAGAAATGCATAGAACGGGTGTACCCGCAAGTATTACACTTGCACAAGCCATCCACGAATCAGCAAGTGGAACCAGCAACCTTGCGAGTAATTCCAATAATCATTTTGGAATAAAATGCAAGACTTACTGGAGAGGGAAATCTTACTATCACAAGGATGATGATCTAGATACTCGAGGCAGATTAATTGAATCTTGCTTCAGAGCTTATGATGCTGTGGAAGATTCTTTTATCGACCACTCTAACTTTCTAAAGTTTTCAGATCACTATCAGAAACTCTTTAATCTGAGTAAGATGGATTATGTCGGATGGGCATACGGTCTTAAAGAATGTGGCTATGCAACGGATACCCGTTACACACAAAAATTGATCAATATTATTAAGAAATATAATTTATCTGTCTATGATACTTGGGAAGATCCAAGGACATGGATAAATAAATAAAGAGCTAACTAACTCGATCGGCAGCAAAGCGTCTGTGGAGGACAATAAACCAATCTTGGGGATGAGTAATCGTCCTAGATGAGCAAATTTTTATTTGTTTTCTTCCTCTGCAGTTCGACTTTGCTGTTTTTTTCTATGAAGTGAATTAGCCTCAAGTGCTCTGAACTCTTTTCTATATCGAGCAACATCTACAGCAAGTTTCAAGGCATTAATAAAAGAAGAAGCATTCGCTATTGATTTTCCTGCAATTTCGTATCCTGTTCCATGATCTGGCGAAGTTCTTACTACAGGTAATCCTGCTGTATAGTTTATTCCTTGACCGAAAGAAAGCGCTTTGAATCCTACTAAACCTTGGTCGTGGTACATGCTTAAGATTCCATCAAACTTTTTATATTGACCCGAACCGAAAAATCCATCGGCTGCAAACGGTCCATAAACTAAGTTTCCTTTTTTCTTAAGTTTTATAATTACGGGATTAATGATTTCCTCTTCTTCTTTACCTAGAAGACCTTCATCACCAGCATGTGGATTCAAGCCCAGAACAGCAATAGTCGGTTTCGTAATTCCGAAATCACTTCGACAAGTTTCATAAAGCTGTAATATCTTTTCCTCTATTAATTCTTGTGTGATGTGGGATGCAACTTCTGAAAGTGGCATATGAGCGGTTGTAAGCCCAAGCCTCATAGATTCGGAACACATCAACATGAGTGAAGTTTTCTTTCCTGCTTTTTCAGTAACAAATTCTGTGTGACCAGGATGTGGGAAATTGGCCATCTTCATCGTTTTCTTATGAATAGGCGCGGTTACAAGTGCATCTATATTGTTTTCCACTAAATCGTTAACTGCACGATCTAATGAAATATATGCATATTTTCCCCCGTTTTCTTCTTGCTTTCCAGGATTAATCTGTACCGTTTCTTGCCAGCAATTCAGGATATTTACTTTTTCCGCTTGAGCTTTACTTGGATCCGAACAATTAACATAATTAAAGTCAATGTTTAGAATATTCTTATAGTAGGATATAGCTTTAGATGACCCATATATAATAGGAGTAATGTTATTTAATAGATTTTCATTAGCTAACGCTTTAATGATAACTTCTGGTCCTATTCCATTAATATCTCCGATGCTTATTCCTACTTTTATATTCTCCATAGTCGCAAACTTAACGAATATTCAGAAAAGATCGTTAAATGCCTCGCTCATTTTATTCTCTTTGGATTTTAAATGGCGTTAATTGTTTTGTATTTCTTTGGGGAGCATGCTTTCGATGTTATCTTCGCAACAAATAGATAAAACTCAGTGGGATATAAAGCAAAGAAATCTTTCGGACAACATTTTTTAACAGACCTTAATATTGCTAATGATATTGTAGAAGGATTGCACTATGTGCCTGGGCTTAATGTAGTGGAAGTCGGACCTGGACAAGGTGTATTAACAGAGATGCTAAGAGAAAAAGATATTCACCTCAAGCTAATAGAGGCGGATAGAGATATGGTTAGTGTATTATTAACAAAATATCCAACAATGTCAGATGACATTATCCATTTTGACTTTCTAAAGGCGGACCTTTCCCGAATTTTCGACGGGCAGCAACTAAGTGTTATTGGTAACTTCCCTTATAATATCTCATCGCAGATCATTTTCAGAGTTATTAAATACTATGAAGTGGTTCCCGAACTTGTAGGAATGTTTCAGCTAGAAGTTGCTGAGCGAATCGTTAGCAAGCCAGGGAGTAAAAAGTACGGAGTAATCAGTGTTCTGGCTCAAGCAATCTATGATGGTGAACTGCTTTTCAAGGTGCCACCAGAAGTTTTCGACCCACCACCTAAAGTAAATTCTGGAGTAATCAGGTTAAGCAGAAGAGAAAACATCACCTTTGATTATGATCGTTCGCTTTTCAAGCATATTGTAAAAACAGCGTTTAGTCAAAGAAGAAAAATGTTACGGAATACTTTGAAGTCAATGGTCGAGAAAGCTGAATTCAAAGACGATGAGATTTTGATGAAAAGGCCTGAGCAACTAAGTGTCGACGACTATATCTACCTTACGAAAAACTTAGGAACGACTGCGGAATAGCGCTTTATTCATTGAACACAGATATTATTTGTCAATTTTTTTTAGCTAAATATAAAATCGAAACTCTTGGTTTATACAGGAAGAACAGGTGAGTACTTCGAACTTCGAAACATTAATCGGGAAAACGATTACCATCTCAAGGAAATTAAACCCGACACACTTAGAATGCTATGGTTTACCTCTCCGAATTCTATATTAATCATAGATGGAATTCCTTATGAATTTAAAGAGAATGAAATTGTCTTTTTAACTCAATTTCATAATGTAGAATATGGAAATGTAGACGCCGTCAAGATGCTAAGGTTTAATCGGCCATTTTATTGTATTCTTGATCATGATAGCGAAGTTGGTTGCAAAGGCGTACTATATTATGGTGCAGCAAAACTACCGATAATACAAGTGAGCGGAGTAGAATTAGAAATTCTTAACACCGTATGGAAAATGTCCATTCTTGAATTTGAAATGAAAGACAACTTACAGCAGGAAATGCTCCAGATGATGTTAAAGCGAATTTTAATCCTTTGTACAAGAATCTATATGAAACAGTATGAAGATGACTTACTAAGTAGCAAGCAACATGATCTTATTCGGGACTTTAATTTTTTAGTGGAGACCAACTTCAAAACAAAGCATGCTGTTGCCGATTATGCTACCTTATTGCACAAATCTCCTAAGACAATTTCTAATGTGTTCAAAAAGAACGGAGAAAAATCACCTCTAAAATTTATCCAAGAAAGAATAATGCTTGAGGCCAGAAGACTCATTTTTTACACAGAGAAACAAATTTCTGAGATCGCTTACGAGCTCGGTTTTAGTGATATTCAGTCGTTTAGTCGGTTTTTTAAGAAACATGAAGACATTTCTCCTAGTGAATTTAGAGAGAAAAGAGGGCAGGAATAAGGGTTGAGCGATCCTCCGATTTTTTATTGACCTGCATTCTTCGAAAAATCTATGTTTATCATTTCCACGATCCAGTACTCGGCATCGTCGTTCATATTATCCACATAAGGAAAAAGTGACAAGAGCAAGGGAATTACAGCCTAACCTTTCGCCTTCTTAATGATGTACTTTTGCATTGTAATTATAAATAAAGTAAAAAAACATTGATATGAACGTATTTAATAGCATTCAGAAATACTTAGAGAAGAAAGAGCAAAATGCAGAAGTTAGCGCTCCCGAAGGATTTTGTCCTAACTGTTGGGGACACCAAGAATATGGAGGAGATTTCTTTGAAGCAATGAGGGTGGAAGAAATTGACTTATTAAATATTGAGGAAAAGAAAGGGTGGATTCAAGCGTATGCTGAAAAGAATTTGTTAGGTATCCAATTGCAGAAGAAAGATCAAGGTTTAGTTTGCAGCACATGTAATATTGCTTTATAAAAATATAAATAATGAATATTAAAAGATTAATAATAGGGGGAGGATGTTTCTGGTGTACGGAAGCGATCTTCACAGAAGTAGACGGAGTGGAAAAAGTGGTGAGTGGCTATTCAGGTGGTCAAGTTGAGAATCCTAGCTACAGAGAGGTTTGCGGAGGAAGAACAGGTCATGCGGAAGTTGTAGAGATTACATATAATAGTGATGTCGTAAGCATAGAAAATCTATTGCTTATTCACCTAGTAACTCATGATCCTACCACTTTAAATAGACAAGGAGCAGATCGTGGTACACAATACAGAAGTATTATTTTTTATGCTGATGAAGCTGAAAAGAGGATTGCTGAGAAAGTTATGCTAGAAGTTCAGACAGCATATGATGATCCCATCGTAACAGCATTGAAACCAGTTGAGACGTTTTATAAAGCAGAAGCAGAACATCAAGACTACTATAAAAACAATGCTAATGCGGGATATTGTCAAGCAGTGATTGCTCCGAAATTGACAAAGTTCCGGAAGATATATCAGAAATTAAAAAAGTAACTTGAGTTTTGGTTAAGGATATACCAGGGTCACAAACGCTGATCCTGGCATATCTCTTAAGTTATAAATGCAAAAGCAACAGAGCTTTTGTTAAAAGCTAAAGGTTGGTAATTTCAATAAATCAGCCACGATAAAACTAATTCTACGCGAGAAGAGTTGTAACTTGCAAAAGTTGGGCAGTTCATTGTTCAGTATTAATTATTAAAAATTTATAGATAATGAGTCTTGAAAAGACATTGATGGTAGACCTCAAAGAGGCGATGAAAGCAAAAGATCAAGCAGCACTTAGAAGTATTCGTGCTATTAAAGCTGCAATATTAATCATGAAAACAGATGGCTCTGGTAATGAAGTGGATGAAGCAGCGGAGATAAAAATTTTGCAGAAGCTTGTTAAACAAAGAAGGGATTCGTTAGAGATATTTGAAAAACAAGACCGCGAAGATTTAGCTGTTAAGGAAAGAGAAGAAATTGCTGTAATCGAAAAATACCTTCCAGCACAGATGTCAGAGGATGAAATAAAATCACATGTATCAGCGATTATTGCTGAAACAGGCGCAGCTGGAATGAAGGATATGGGAAAAGTTATGGGCGCGGCCAATAAAAAAATGGCTGGCAAAGCAGATGGGAAGACTATCGCTAGCGTAGTTAAAGCGCTGCTAAGTTCATAAAATACAAGTAAATTGTAATAAAAGCAATGACCGATAATTCAATGATTATCGGTCATTTTTTATTTATAGCATTTCTATTCTTAATCGATTTCTAAAACCTCCATGATTTCATCTAACTCATCGAAAGATTTGAATCCGACCTTATCTTCTTCACCTCCACGTAGTACAATTCCCTCTGGTTTTACAGTAGTGAGAACGTGCTCGTATTCGTCAGGCGCGATGTTTAAGTCAAGATAACAAGTCGAAGCAGCGCAGATTTCTTTGATGCGGTCCATTTCATTTTCGAGATCAAAAGCAGGGTTCTCCGATCTCAGGATATAGGTTCCCGGTCCAGGAATTCCATTTTCTAAAATAATTTCTCTAATCGTAGGTTTGTCAAAAACCCAATCAGCAGGGCACAAAGGATCTAGTTGAATATAATCAAGACCTATTTCTTCGGATGCGCTTGAGATTTGATCGAAAGAATCAACACTACTGAATTCACCAATAATCTCAGGTCCACTGATCCAGTTCTTAAAGGCATTTGCTTGAGGAATGGAAACTACATTTAGGTCGAATCCCATAAAATCAACTCCCCAAGCTGCAAAATATCTTGCATCAGTCAGGTTACTTACAGAAGAAGCAATTACTTTTGTTTTTAGCATAGTGCAAAAATATATTTAAAGATGAAAAGACCACATTATTTTGAACAAGTTCTTGAAACAGCTCGATTAATTCCGGAAGGTCGAGTGAGTACTTATGGTGCAATTGCTGATTTTTTAGCGCTGGGATCTGCCAGAATGGTAGGTTGGGCGATGAAGAATAGTTTTAATTCAGAAGAACTAGTGCCGGCACATCGTGTTGTAAATGGAAAAGGAGAACTGAGTGGTCGAAATGCATTTGAACATCCAGACTTAATGGCGGAATTGCTTATATCAGAGGGTGTAGAAGTTAAGAATAACAAAGTAGTCCGGTTTTCAGAAGTTTTTTGGCATCCAAGAGAAATGTATGAATGATTTGGGTTAATATTTTGTTAATCAATTAAATTTTGAAATTAATAGTGGATAAATTATATTTTTGACACTGAAATGTTTTATCAACTCATTTAATGTCAATTTATAAATAAAGACAAAAATTAAAATACGATATATGAAAAAAATTAGCTTTCTTTTTGCATTCTTTTTTGCGGTAGCTTTATCCGCGCAGAGCCCTATTGGAATTTGGAAAACCATTGATGATGAATCAGGAGAACCCAAATCTCACGTTGAAATCTATGAAAAGGATGGAAAAATATTCGGAAAAGTTGTGAAATTACTTCCTAAAGCCACTACAGATGTATGCATAGATTGTCCAGGTGATCTAAATGGCAAGAGCCTTTTAGAAATGGATATTATCTGGGATCTTGAAGAATACAAGGATTACTGGAGTTATGGCCATATCATTGACCCAGCAAATGGCAAGGAATATAAACTAAGTATTTGGCTGGAAGATGCTGATACCCTTAAAGTTAGGGGTTATATTGGTATCTCTGCCTTAGGTAGAAATCAAATGTGGTATAGAGTTAAATAAAAACTTTATCTTCATAAGATATTATTCCTAATTTAATTAGGATGTATATAAGCGTATGGGGAAAGATGGGGTCAACTCATCTTTCCCTTTTTTATTTTTAGTATTTGAAATAGCGCTTATCTGACATAAATGTCTTTCATATTGATTCTGAATATATTATCATTAATTTTATTTGTTAGGAAGGGGTATTTTACACAATAAAATATTCAAATAATTTGTTTTTAAAGTCATATGAATTTAATAAACCAAAATATACTATATGATGCAAACTTACACCGAACAAGATTTAATACGTTTCATTTACAAAGAAGTAGAAATATGTGAGTATTTCGAAATAGACTACGCTGTTCAGAATGATACTCAACTAAAAGAAGAGTATCAATCGATCAAGGAATCAGTGGATGCACTTCCTAAAGTTTCATTCAATCCTTCAGCTAACAGTCTTAATAGCATTCTTTCTTACGCTGCTATGGTGTAAATAGAAACGAACAAATAAAAAAGCCTTAGAGCGTTCTCTAAGGCTTTTTTATTTGGATTTATTCAGCACAGCATTAGCTTATTTCTATTCAATGGTCCTTAAATCATGATATTTTTGATCTAATGGCGATATCTATTACAAATTTTCAAAATTATCTTTTGTTGCATTACTGAACTTTAAATGGTATTAACTACATTTAGCGCTCTAATCTTAAAAATAATAACTATGAAAATTTTACCTTTTGTTTTAATGTTTTTTATGCTGGCTGCATGTAATACTAAAAAGCCCATTTCAGGGAAAATGATGGACGCTACATCATTATTCAATGGAAAGAACCTAGATGGCTGGATCATTTACGGAACGGAGAAGTGGTTTGTTAAAGATGGTGAGTTGGTATGTGAAAGTGGACCAGACAAAGCATATGGATATTTAGGCACAGAAGGAAAATATAAAGACTTCGAGTTAAGTGTTGACTTTCTTCAAGAAGCGAATGGAAATAGTGGAGTTTTTATCAGGTCCTCTGTGGACGGAACTAAAGTTTCAGGATGGCAAGCAGAAGTTGCACCTCCAGGAAATAGCACAGGTGGTATATACGAATCATACGGACGTGGTTGGTTAATCAAGCCTGACCCTGCTTTAGATTCAGCATTGAAAATGGGAGAGTGGAACACAATGAAAATTAGAGCTGTAGGAGATAAACTTACTACTTGGTTGAATGGAACTGAGATGATCTCAATTGAAGATGAAAAAATAGGTGCTGCAACAGGACAAGTGGCTTTGCAAATCCATGATGGTGGTGGAATTAGAGTGAGATGGAAAAACATTTACATCAAAGAACTATAGGTGAGATTATTAATTCTAAATATATTTCTCTTTTTATCTGTTCTCGGCTTTGGTCAAGTGGATAAAATGGAGTGGTTTGATGATGCTAAGCTTGGCATCTTTATCCACTACGGTGTTTATTCAGTGAATGGCATAGACGAGTCGTGGTCCTTTTTCAATAACTATATTTCCCATGAGGACTATATGGATCAGCTGAAAAAGTTTAACGGAGAAAAATATGATGCGACACAATGGGCTAGCTTGATTAAGAAATCAGGTGCCCAGTACGCCGTGCTGACTTCTAAACATCACGATGGTGTCGCATTGTGGGATTCGGAAGTCGGATCATTAAAAACCAATAAAGACTATGTTGCCCCTTTTGTAAGTGCAATTCGAAACGAAGGGCTTAAAGTCGGAATTTATTATTCTATTCTAGATTGGTCACATCCAGATTACGATGTGTACAAAAGGAATAAAAAGCGTTATAACATAAAAGAAGATCCGGCCAGATGGGAGAATTTTACCACATTTAACCATGGGCAGATTAAAGAGTTAAGTGATCGATTTAATCCAGATTTATGGTGGTTCGATGGCGACTGGGAGCATAGTGCAGCAGAATGGAAAGCTCCGGAAATAAAAAGTTTAATCCAAAGTAAAAACCCGAACGCAATTATCAATTCAAGGTTGACTAACCAGGGTGACTACGATACTCCGGAACAAGGAGTTCCACTGACCAGTCCGGAGAACAATCACTGGGAACTTTGCTTGACGTCTAATGACTCTTGGGGTTACCAGCCTAATGATAAAAATTATAAAACGACGAACCAGGTGATTAGAATCTTGGTCGATTGTATTCAGATGGGCGGGAACTTACTCCTTGATATCGGACCGAAACCAGATGGTACCATACCTGAAGAGCAAGTAGAAATACTAGAAGGTGTGGGACGGTGGATGAATAAGCACAAAGGGGATGTCTATGACATGCAGAAAGGAATTCCTCCTGGATATTATTACGGTGCTACGGCTTTATCTAGAGATTCCACGATACTTTATTTATTTCTAGATTATAACCCGAATGAAGAAATTGTAATCAAGGGTTTAGAAAATGAAGTTAACCGTGTGTGGGTAGTCGGAAATGGAACGAAATTGAGACATCGCGTAATGAGTCGGCCATATTGGAGCAATAAGCCAGGGCTACTATACATCGATGTTCCAGATGATGTTTTGGATAAGGATGTTACGGTTTTAGCACTTTTGCTTGATGGCAAAATCAAATTAGAGTAATCTATTAAACTTTATACATCAGTTCAATTTCCTTGCTAAATTTTTCAAGAATAGACTTCCTTTTGAGTTTTAATGTTGGGGTATATTCACCACTATCTATAGACCATTCTTTATGCAAGAGATGAAACTTTTTGATGTATTCGTGTCTTTTTAGAACAAGGTTTTCTTTGTCAATGATATCCTGGAATGCCTCCACAACTTTCGGATGGAGAACCATGTATTGTGGTGCTGTCCAGTGAACCTTGTTCTGTTCACACCAAACTTCTAAGAGTTCAAAATTAGGGACTATGAGCGCAGTCAGATATGGTCTTTTGTATCCGATAATCATGCATTGATCGATGAGACTATGAATTCGGATCTTATTCTCGATGACTTGGGGAGCGACATACTGACCGCTTGATGTTTTGAAAATGTTCTTCTGACGATCAGTTATCTGCAAGAATCGTTTATTTACAAACTTACCGACATCCCCCGTGTGGAAGTAGCCATTTTCGTCTATTTTTTCTTTTGTCAATGCCTCATTCTTATAGTATCCAAGCATTACATTAGGACCTTTGACGATAATTTCACCTTCACCATTTTCATCTGGTTTATAAATTCTTACATCGACAGAAGGAATAGGAATACCTACCGTTCCGAACTTATTACCTCCAGCTTCGAATCGGTTAAACGAAACAATCGGTGAAGTTTCTGTTAGCCCATAACCTTCCCTAATTCTGATTCCAGCATCGTAGAACAGATAAGAAATATGCGCTGGCATAGAAGCGGCACCTACGATTAAGCCTTCCAGTCGACCACCTAATACATTTCTCCACTTTCTGAAAACAAGAAGATCGCAGATCATTAATTCGAGTCTTTTCAGTGGATTAGCACTGTGTTTTCTCCCTTTTTTGCTACTCACAAGTGCCCACTTAATAATCCTCTTCTTGATAGGTCCAGCACTCTTAATGGCTTTATTGATATGATCATAAACTTTCTCTAGAACACGTGGAACACTGGTCATATAATGTGGCCGAATATCCTTCACACTAGGGATTAAGGTTTTGGGATCTTTTATGTAGTAAATACTTGCACCTACCGTTAAATAAGTATACACTGCGACGCGCTCGAAAATATGTGACAATGGCAGATAACTTGCTGCGATGTGTTTATGATGGATAGGTAATAGAGAGATAACGGACTTAATATTACTAATAATATTACGATGAGATAACATCACGCCTTTAGGCAGACCTGTAGATCCTGAACTATAGACGATAGTAGCGAGGTCATCTGCTTGAATAGGTTTTAGAACAGAGTTTACTGGTTCTTTAAAAAGTATAGAATAATGAGGATGAGAAGGCATCCTTTCCATTGAATATATGTCAATGTTTTCGGGTAAATATTTTAATTGCTGGCTACCACCGATAAAGATTAATGGTATTTCAGCATCTTTTAGAATGTGCAAAACATCTTCTTGTGATGCATTCCCATGAATAGGAACACTGATGTTCCCAGATTTCATAATTGCATAGTCGATAATATTCCAATAAGGCGACCCGTAATCAGCATAGATGCCGATGTTTGTTGGATTGTTGTGTAATTGCGAAAGCCCTTGACTTAATCTGTTTATTTGGTCGCAAATCTCATTTATGGACAGACTAAACCATTTTCCATTTTCTATAATGCAGATGGCTTCTTGGTTAGGATACTTTCCTTTTTGATAATAAGGAATATCATACAATAGATTTAATGGCTCCATCGTCCTAAGATATAAAAGTTTGTGAATTATTTATCTTTGTGCGCAATGAGAAAAACTTGGATTTTATGTCTGTTATTTTTGCCAATGTTTGCGATGGCGAACAACAACTATAAATTTAGTGAAGATCATAGGACAGCATATGAGTTGATTATTGCTATGCGCTTCGATGAAGCACAAGACTTAATCAAAAAGATAAAGAGAGATCAACCAGAGGATTTGCTAGTCTACCACATTGAAAACTACATTGACTTCATTAGTATTTTTATTAGTGAAGAAAAAGATGAATTCAAAGCCAAAGAACCCAATAAAGATATTCGTTTAGCAAAGCTGAAGCAAGGCGATGCTAATGATCCTTACTTCCTGTTTTCGCAAGCAGAGGTCCATCTACAGTGGGCCATGACTAGAATAAAATTTGAAGAATACTTTTCTGCTGCCTTAGAAGTGAACAAGGCGATAGGTATGTTAGAGGAAAATCAGAATCGGTTTCCTAACTTCATTTCGAATAAAAAAAGTCTCAGTATTCTTCATGCAGTAGCGGGAACGATCCCTGATAAATATAAAGGTGTAATAGAGCTAGTTAGCAACTTTAATGGCACCATCGACCAGGGACTTTTAGAAATAGAAGAAGTGTTAGCTTACTCGAAGCACAATGATTATTTCTTCGAAAAGGAAGCCGTTGCGATTAAAGCTATGATATTACTTCATTTGAAAAACAAAAAGGAAGATTCCTGGAATTTTCTTTCTACCTCTAGTATAAGCCGTGAAGACAATCCCATGGCCACCTTCCTTCTAGCGAGTACGGCCATGAATTGTGGTCGAAATGAGGAAGCCATTAAGATTTTAAAGAAGAGAACCCGTTCTCCGCGGTATTTTCCTTTCTACTACCTTGATTTAATGTTAGGTACAGCGAAATTATCTCGTATGGATAAAGATGCCGATGTGTATATCAAGTCTTATATTCATAATTTTCAGGGCAAGGATTACTTCAAAGATGCGTATAGAAAATTGGCTTGGCATGCTTTAACAATAATGGATAATGAGAAAGGATATCTAGGGTATATGGAGTTGTGCGAAAGAGTAGGAAATGCAAACATTGACGAAGATAAATCCGCTTTGAAAGAAGCAAAGAAGAAGACGGTTCCTCACCGGAAATTACTTAAAGCACGATTGCTTTATGATGGTGGTTACTTATCAGATGCGCAAGCAGAATTAGAAAGTATTGACCATGGCGATTTAACATCAGAAGAAAATATAGAGTTTTTATACCGAAAAGCAAGGGTACAGCACAATATGAAAAACATTGACCAAGCATTAATTTTTTACAAGAATTGCCTGAGCATGTGCGGAGATTCGAAATTGTATTATTGCAGTAATTCAGCACTGCAGATGGGAATTATTTATGAGGAGAAGAATGAAATAGAAGAAGCCAGAGTTTTTTACGAGCGATGTCTTTCTATGAATTCTTCCGAATACAATAATAGTCTACATCAAAAAGCAAAATCTGGTCTGACTCGAATTCGGAAGCGATAAGCAGGAATATTTTCAATGGGAGGTCGCCCGATAAATCATTAAAACGCCGAAAATCCATCTGACTAACAGGCGTCACTATTCTTTAAATCTTTGATAATCCTTTGATTATAGTCGAAAGTTGTTGAAATTACAAACAATAATCGTCGAGAATTATAGTTTCCTTTTTATGAAAACCGCTAAACTAATATTACTCCTTTTGGTTTTTATATGTGCGAAAGATCTCTCAGCACAGCAACAGAACCTCGTTCCGAATGCGGGTTTTGAAGAATATAGTGGTATCCCCCTTGGATGGTTTTACAACGGAAGTCAATTTACACGATTAGTCAAGTATTGGAATTCTCCCACATTAGCTTCTCCAGATGCTTTTGGTCCTGGAATAATAGTGCCAAAACATTGGCAGAAAAAAGGTTTCGGCGAACTTCATCCTTTCGAAGGATCATCTATGATTGGTATGACCGTTTATGGTTGCTCGGAAGGAAAGCCGCATTGTCGAGAATATGTACAGATTCAGTTAACAGATCACTTAGTTGTAGGTCAGAAATATGAGCTAACTTATTGGTTAGGGCACTTAGATAATAGCTTAAGAATTGATAAAATCGGAGCATTATTTACAATGGATCCTATCAAGCAAAGTGATGATAATCTGATAGACCAAAAACCTCAAGTATTTACTGAACATGTTATTCGTCCTGCCAGAGGTCAATGGCAAAAAATAACAAACACCTTTGTCCCGCAAGAAGCTTATAACTATGTGATATTAGGCAACTTTTTTGCTGATGAGGATAACTTAGTTGTTCGAGATGAGGCTATTTATGAGTTCGGTTATTATTATATGGATAGTGTGTCTCTTAGAAAAATTCCACCATTCGTTAAGCAGGAAATTCCAGAGGACGATTTAACTCGTGAAACATTAGAAGTTGGAAAGCGAATTCAATTAAAGAATATCTATTTTGATCTAGATAAAAGCGACTTGCTTCCGAGATCTTTCATTGAACTTAATAAATTAAAGACGATCCTACAAATGAATCCCAAGATGACCATCGAAGTGCATGGGCACACCGACACTCAAGGGGAATCGGACTACAATGTAGACTTATCTATCCAGCGATCTAAAGCAGTGACAGAGTATCTTATTAAGTCTGGAATCGAACCTAGTCGCATAGATTTCAAGGGTTATGGTAGCAATATGCCGATTGCCAATAACGCTGATGAATCTGGACGGAAAATGAATCGAAGAGTAGAAATATTGATTACAGGCTTATAATTTTTACATTTGTTTCCATGTTACTTTCATACAAAAATTCTGGTGTCGTAGAAGCGGGTTGTGATGAAGCTGGGCGTGGGTGTATCGCTGGACCGGTTTTCGCTGCGGCGGTAATTCTTCCTCCCGATTTCCAACATCCGATTCTTAATGATTCTAAGAAAATAAGTAGAAAGCAAAGAAGAGAGCTTAAAACCATTATCGAAAAAGAAGCTATTGCATGGTCTGTGGCTAAAATCAATCCGAAGGAAATAGACCAGATTAATATTCTGAATGCTTCTTTCAAAGCAATGCATAAAGCCATCGATAAGTTATCTGTGGAGCCAGAACATCTACTTATAGATGGCAATAGATTCAATCCTTTCAAAGAGTATACCTATGAATGCATTATAAAAGGAGATGGGAAGTATAACTCAATTGCTGCAGCCTCTATATTAGCGAAAACATATCGAGATGATTTTATGGAAAAATTTGCTAATCGATATCCGTATTATTCATGGGAAACAAACAAGGGATATCCGACGAGGGATCATAGAAAAGCGGTAATGGAGCATGGCCCTTGTATTCACCACAGAAGATCTTTTAGATTGTACCCAAGCTGGGAACAGGCGAAACTATTTTAAGATAAATATGAATTGTTCTAGATATTCTGGAGTAATTGCATTTCGATATTAATTAGCGCTTCTTCATTATTTTAAGCACATCGGATTTTTTGAGTTGTAATTTTTCGATGGTGTACGCTAAGAATTTTTTTTCTGAACCGAAATATTCGTTATACAAATGTTCGAAGAGAACAGAACGATAGCCTTTTTTCTTTGAAATTGCGTAATATTTGTGTGATCGGCCATGACTCGTGTGACCGATATGCCCTTCTTTTTCTAATTTCCTTACTGTAGAAGAGACCGTATTATAATGGGGTTTAGGTTCTGGCATCTCATTTAAGATGTCTTGGACGTAGGCCTTCTTTAGTTTCCAAAGGATATACATCACTTCTTCCTCTTTTTCATTATATCTTCTTATCATTAAACTATTATTTAGTTAAATATAATGAAATTGCTGCTGAATATTAGCTTGGAATTAATAATTTGTGGAAATGTAAAATTCCATTATATTTGCAGCCGCTAACCAAAAATTGGCGTGTTATGGCGAGGTAGCTCAGTTGGTTAGAGCGCATGATTCATAATCATGAGGTCGGGGGATCATGCCCCCCTCTCGCTACCAAAAAGAGTTTCCAGTTTTCTGGGAGCTCTTTTTTTATTTCAAGCCCTCATATAATAGCGGGAAAAACTTCCCTTCCATCTTTTTTCCTTTTGGTATTTCGGGAACGCCTTTTAGAAGGACTTCGTCTGTATTGCTTATGGTACCATCCGCAAAAACATTAAGGACAAATGCTCTTCTACTCTTCTCTGATTTATTTTCAAAAGAACCGTGAACCATTAAAGGATGATGAAAAGTAGCATAACCTTTTTTTAATTCTATGGGCACAGGCTTAAATTGTTCTTTTTGCTCTTCGCTCAAATATGACATCAGGCCCTCCATATCTCCAGCTATTTCGGGAGCGTCGAGTAGTCCCCATCGATGACTTTTAGGAATATAGTGTAAACATCCATTATCTATTGTTGCGTCATCTAATCCCGTCCAGCATGTTAGATGTTGCATGGCCACGGTCCTTGTCCAGTATGAATAATCTTGATGCCACGCCACAACCCCGCCATGATGTGCTGGCTTACAGAACAACTGGTCATGCCAGAATCGCACAGGTTTGTTCTCTAGTAACTGGTGTGCGGCAACAATAAATGCAGGATTCCAGAGCGCATCATGAAACCCTTCTGTAATTCTCCAGTGTCCTAGTGAATGAAAAAGTACAGCGTTATCATTAGTAGATTCATTTGCGTGGAATTCATAAAATAAGTGGTGTGCTGGATGTTTAGGATCTCTAATTTCATCTAGCTCATTTCGAAGTTTATTAACCTGTACTTCATCAAGTAGTTTAACACCAGATAAGTATCCATATTCATGAAAGTGGGCCACTTGCTCATCGCTGAGCCTATAAGAGTCCCATTCTTCTTTAGATTTGGGTTGGCTAAATAATTCTGAAACTAGGTGGTGATGATCTGCTAAATCTCTAACGTTTGCCATAAAGCATTTTTTCAAGTTGGTGTATAAAAGCTGTCGGTATATTCAAAAGTTAAGGTAAATAATTATACCTATTAATTTATATAAATATAGCTAGGAATCCTTGATTTTAGATCGTTCGGACTTAGGTTTAGTTTAATACCTTGTATCCTTAACAAAGGGCAAGATGGCCATTTTCTCGACTTCCATACTCGGAAAACCGAAATCCTCCACTATCGTTCCTCTTATAATGTAACAGCCCTTTCCTTTGAATGGGTACTCAGCTAAAGACGGAGGAAAGTGAACGGTATCGAAAAAGTGGCCTTTGTGATCTATCCATGTCCCGAAATTCATCAGTCGCCGATTCACGGTAGTGACATTTTTTCTGGTTACATAGTAGCCTACCATATTTACGGTTTTACCCAAGTGAAACTCCATTTCTTCTGCTACAATCTCTCCTCGGAAGTTCGTCTGTAACATCTCGAATGGTGAGCAAAGCGGAAATCCGAGCAGTTCTATCTCGTCGAAAGACTGCTCGAAAGGACCTTCTTGTAGAATGGGAAGTTGGTATTCTTCCGATTCCTCCTTGAAAAATCGGCCCGTTCCATTCCGCTTCACCTGAGGGTTATGCACAGCATTTTTTTCCCACATCAGTTCATACTTGTTTAGTCCAGTAAACCGGAAGGCTCCGATGCGTATTAGTATTTCTAATTGACTTTTGTCGATGTCCACTCGCTGTACGAAATCATTCAGACTTTTATAAGGTCCATTCCGTTCTCGTTCAAGTACAATACCGTGAGCCACTTTCCTTTCTAGATCTGAAAGGTGAATTAATCCAATATACACCGTCGTTCCATAGATGTTCGTAAGGTGGGTACTCTTATTAACACATGGAGCTTCGATGGTGGCGCCCTGCATTCTTGTTTCATGAACGTATAATTCCGTCGAATAGAATCCTCCGAAATTGTTGATGACCGCAACCATGAATTCTAAAGGATGATAGGCTTTCAAGTATAAACTCTGAAAAGATTCCACTGCGAAACTGGCAGAATGCGCTTTACAGAAAGAGTAGCCACTAAAACTTTCGATCTGCCTCCAGACTTCCATCGTGAGTTCGTCAGAATAGCCTCTTTTCTTACAGTTCGCAAAATACTTGTCTTGTAAGCGCTTGAAGGTATCGGAGTTTTTCTTTTTTCCAGTCATGATTCTTCGCAAGACATCCGACTCATCTAGGCCTAACCCTGAAAAATGATGGACAATCTTCATCACATCTTCTTGATAAACCATAATTCCAAAAGTCTCTCCCAAGTGCTCCTCGAAAACAGGGTGGATATGTTTGAAAGATTCTGGATGATGAAAACGATTAATATATTCTCTCATCATCCCCGATTTCGCAACACCAGGACGAATAATGGAACTGGCGGCGACGAGATGGACGTAGTTATCACAAGCTAATTTCGTTAGAAGACCTCTCATGGCAGGCGATTCGATATAGAAACATCCGATACATTGGCCTGAACGAAGTTGTCGTTTAACGCGTCCATCCTTCTTGATAGCCGCTACATTATGAATATCAACAGCCTTTCCCTTGTTTTGCTTAATCAGTTTAACAGCATCTTTGATGTGGCCAAGTCCCCGCTGACTCAGAACATCAAACTTATGGAAAGCTAAATCTTCAGCGCCGTACATATCGAAATGTGTAATAGGAAAACCTTTCGGCATGAGTTGCAACGGTGTATAATAATTAATCGGCTCTTCACTTATAATAATCCCACCAGCGTGAATGGATAAGTAATTCGGAAAGCCTTCAATGAGCTTACCATATTTAAAAATATGTTTTGCAAATGGGTGGTGAAGCTCTTTCGCAAGTGGATTATTAACTATTAGGTCAATGTCTGCTTTAGGGAGCCCGAGTACTTTCCCCAGTTCCCGGATGATGGACTTTCCTTTGAACGTATTATAAGTGGCGAGTAACGCGGTATGCTCCCGACCATATCGTTTAAAGATATAGTCGGTCACATCATCGCGCTCATCCCACGAAAAATCGATGTCGAAATCTGGCGGAGAACTCCGATGTGGATTAATAAATCGCTCAAAATATAAATCTAGTTCCAGCGGATCGACATCCGTTATGTATAAGTTATAAGCTACGATAGAATTCGCTCCACTTCCTCTTCCGACGTGGTGATAACCAGAAGAATGTGCATAGCGAATGATATCCCAAGTAATTAGGAAGTAAGAAGAAAAGCCAAGGGTATCTACGACTTTCAGTTCACGTAATGTTCTGTCTAGCGCCGCTTCATCATGTTGTCCATATCTACGAAAACATCCTTCTACGGCTAGCTTGCACAGTAGCTTGTAGTCGCCAGCTTTAGAACCCGTGAATGTCCGGCGATTATTGAGATAGGTGGATTCCATTTCTATTTCACAAAACTCAAGTATTGCTTCCGTGTTCCGAATAATCTGAGGATAATTCACGAATTTCTCTCGAAGTACTTCCGGGTCACAAAAAACCTCACTAGATCGGGCACAATCACTATTTTCTAACTTGCCGATTACAATGTTTAGATCGATGCATCTCAGGATTCGATGTGCTTTATAATGCTCGTCATCTGCAACGGTAATCGGATGAAAGACGACAAGCCGATCTTGATGATTACGCATCGGCGAAGTAAAGAGTTTGTTAACCTCCTCAGATCTTATTCCCAAGTATTCATTTTCCCGAAACTCCTCGATCGGCTTAGCGAGCTGACGATAGATGTAGATTATGTTTTTAGAAGGCGGAGCTGAAACGGGGAGAGGGCTGCTTTCTAAGGAACAATTCGTAAGTAACTCACAGAGCTCTCGAAAGCCTTCCCTGTTTTTCGCAATGCCAATATATCTCAGCGTTGCTCCTTGTGAATTCGTATGTGCCACACCATCTTCATCGCTCCGAAACTCAATACCTAATATGGGTTTGATCTTATGCTTTCTACATGCTGAAATAAAGGCATAAGCACATGATGCGTTATTAATATCGGTAAGCGCTAATGCTTTCACACCTTGCTTCGCAGCAGCAGCAACTAAGGCTTGGGGAGAAAAAGTCCCATATCTAAGCGAGTAAAAAGTATGACAGTTGATAAACATGACGAATAAAACGACTTTAAAAGATGAATTATTCGACAAATATAGGTCGACGCATTGAATTGTCCTAGGAAAAAGTTTGATTTTATACGTATTGTATAAAAATATATATGTATGTGTCTATATAGTAAAGCTTATCAAGTCTGTAAGAAGATAGCTTTGGATCAATTACTAAATTAACCAATTGAAACAATGCTACGATTACTAACTTTACTACTAATCATACCTATTAACACATATGCAACACCATTCCCGATTCATACAAATGCTGCAGGGATTCCCATCATTGAAATCCAGAAAATCCTAGAAGAGAGCCAGTCTTATATTATTTATGAAGAGGATTACGGAATACTAGTCAATAAAGACGATTTCATTGTATTCCCAATTAACAATACCGAAGTACATAAATACATTGACCTAATAAAAAAGGAAAATTTATTGTTTCGTAAGAATCCATTTAATCATCAGCCAGATAAATTCGAAGCAGTAATGAGCCATTTGTATCATTTGCTAATCGCTCCCATAAAAACAAGTCTACAGCAAAGTGTCCATATCATTCCATCGTCATCGCTATCATCTATTCCATGGAATGCGCTAAAAAATGAAAGTAACTTATACATGGTGGATCAACACGCCATTTCGATACAGAAGACGATAAATCATAGTTTGCAATTACCGAAACGAAAAGTCAAAACAATGGTTTTTGCTCCGCAATTTACTGGAAGTACTTATCTGAATAGCAAGGCAGAAAAAGAAACGATAACAAAGCTATTCAGAGAAACAAAAAACGATATGAGTCATTATGACATCATACATATTTCTTCTCATGGAAAAATAGATAGTAGCAACTGGCTGGATTCAGGTATATTTATAAACAATGAACACATATTGCGAAACAGAGATATTATGAGCATGTGTATTAACGCGCAGTTGGTTTTCTTAAACATCTGTAATGGAGGCGAAACAAATCAAAAAGGAAAGAGTATAGCAACGGCGTTTCAAGAAGCGGGAGCACAAACTGTGGTCGCGGCGTTATGGGAAGTCGAAGATCAATCAGCGATTAAAATATCAAAGCATTTCTACGAAGAAATTGCACAAGGAGAGAAACCAAGTGAGGCATTACAAACCGCTTTATTAACTTATCGAAATGAGGTAGAACTAACGAGTGAACTGAATCCATTTTACTGGGCAGGATTTCAGGTGTACGGAGAAAATGCTGCAATTATCGAAGAACTTACGTATAACATGAAAAGGATTATATCATTAGTACTTTCCTTTCTGACAAGTTTTTCACTATTAGGATACTATTACGGTGGAAAGATAAAAGGAAAGCTAATCGAATTTAATCTGGTCTAATAATAAGTCGAAAGATGTCGGAAGAAACAATCTTCTCAAAATTAGAAGTGTTAAATCAATAAAAAAAAGATAATCAACGTTATTACATATTATAATTAATTGTAATTTTATATATTTTATAAGATGTGTTAGAAGAACAGATCCTAAGAAATTGGAAATAAGTTTTTTGAATCACTTCACCAAAGAAAGTAATAACAATGAATAGAATTCTTAAAATAGTCGGATATGCAGTGATGCTATTTTTAGTATATATAGGATCCACTTCCCTTTTAAAGTCATGTAAAGGTGCGGAGAATGATGGAAACAATATAGAAATAACAGAAGACGGATACACATCAGATGAAGAAATTTATGATGAATTTTTCGAATCAGATGAGGAAGCCGCAGAAGCTAAAGAGCAAGCTGAAACAATAGGAAGCTCAGAAGTAGATTCTGAATACAATTCAACTGAAACGGATGGAACGGATTACGACGAAGATTTTAGTTTCGAAGTATCGGAGAGTGAGAAGAAAAAAGCAAGTGTTGCTGCTGCTAAGCCAGCGACTAAAACTACCGCAACACCGACTTCTAAGCCTGCATATAGTTCTAATGCTGGAACGGGTGGAAGCTACTTAGTCGTTGCGGGAAGTTACTTAATCAAGGACAACGCTCAGAAAATGGTGGACAAGTTGAAAAAACTGGGTTATACCAATGCAGAAATTGTAAATTTCGATGAATCCCAATACCACTCGATTTCAGCTGGAAGATACGATTCTTATGACAGTGCAGGAAAAGTGGCCAAAACACTGAAGCAAAAAGGTATTGATTGCTATGTTCATACCCGAAAGTAATGTGCGGAAGATCTTCATTGACGAAAAATGAAAAGGAATTAGAGGAGCGGTTTAATGCCACTTTTTATAGTGATGAATTGGAAAGCTATAATCCTATTCCCAATTTTAACGTAGCGCCTACGCATTATATGCCTGTTATCACTTCTTCAGATCCGGAACACATTCATATTTTCCGCTGGGGATTACTGCCCTTTTGGTCTAAGGATGAAAAGATCGCTTATAAAATGATTAATGCTAGAGTGGAAACTATTTTAGAGAAAAATTCATTTAAAAAAGCAGTGCAATCTAGAAGATGCCTAGTGCCGATGGACGGATTCTACGAATGGAAAAGGTCTGGTAAAGAAAAACTACCATATCGAATAGTAACCACAGATCAAGAAATCTTTTCGGTAGCAGGCATTTGGGAGCGATGGAAGTCACCAGAGGGTAAGGAAATATATACATTTTCAGTTATTACCAAGCCACCTAATGAGATCATGGAAGGAATTCACGATAGAATGCCAGCCATTTTACTTCCAGAACAAGAAAAATTATGGTTGGATGAAGAGTTACCAGCACAAGAGGCTATCCAGTTAATTACGGATTATCCTGCGAACAACATGAAAGCTTATAGAGTATCAAAGAGGGTAAATAGTGTTAAAGAAAATGATAAAACACTCATCGAAGCAATACCAGAGAATAATAATACTTTATTCTAGTCTAGATGGATTACCGTATTTAATAATAAAATAAATATTCAATGTTTAATAAACTTTCATTTGCTGCAATCGTATTATGCATGATCACTTTACTACCTGCGTGTATTAGAAATCCCGTCACAGGAAGAAGGCAGGTTAGTTTCATGAGCGAAGCCCAAGAAAAGAAAATAGGTCAAGAAAACGATCCCCAGATTGTAGCACAGTTTGGTCTTTATCAGGATCCGAAAATGCAGAAATTTATTGATCAGAAAGGTCAAGAAATGGTTGCAAGATCACACAGACCAGATCTTGGATTTGAATTTAAAATATTAGATTCTCCAGTAATTAATGCATTTGCCTTGCCAGGTGGATACGTTTATTTTACAAGAGGAATCATGGCACATTTTAATAATGAAGCACAGTTCGCGGGAGTTCTAGGTCATGAAATAGGCCACGTAACAGCGAGGCACTCTGCAGAACAGTACACGAAGCAAACATTAGGACAGATTCTCTTTGTAGGTGGACTAATTGTATCTCCAGAGTTTAGACAGTTTGCTAATGAAGCACAACAAGGACTTGGTCTTTTGTTTCTGAGTTTTAGTAGAGGAAATGAATCACAATCAGATATACTAGGAGTAAATTATTCTTCTTACATCGGTTATGATGCGCATGAAATGGCTGGTTTTTTTAAAACATTAGAACGGAAATCTGCAGGAACAGAGGCAGGAAGTGTTCCTGAGTTTATGTCTACTCACCCAGATCCGGGTAGAAGATTTGAAACAGTAAATGAGCTTGCTACGGAATGGCAGAAAGAGAATAATGCTAGGAATTTAAAGGTTAATCGTGATGAATATCTAGCACTAATAGATGGAATTGTATATGGAGAAGATCCAAAACAGGGATATACGGATAACAATGTATTTTATCATCCTGAATTAAAATTCCAGTTTCCATACCCAAGTGGGTGGCAATTACAGAATTCTCCGATGCAAGTACAGATGGCATCTAAGGACGGAAAGGCACTATCTATATTTACCGTATCCCAACAGAAAACAATAGAAGCTGCAAAGGCAGAAATTTTAGAACAACTGAAATTAGAAGTACAACGGGACCAGAATATGAAGGTCAGTGGGTTACCAGCATATGGTATGGTTTCTAAGCAAGTAGGTGAATCTCAGACCTTAGCCGTTCAGACCATTCTTATTGAATACAATAATTTGATTTATGTGTTTCATGGTGTATGTGATCAAAACGATTTTCAGAAGTACGAGCGAGAATTTGATTACATCATGACGAATTTCAAGAAGCTAACAGATCCAGCTCGAATAAATGTGAAAGCTGAAAAAGTTCAAGTTGTTACTGTACGAAGCGGAGGTTCTTTAAGTAAGGCGTTGAATTCATTTCAGATCCCTTCTAGTAGGCACACAGAAATGGCAATTCTAAATGGTATGGAATTAAATGATCAGTTATCGCAAGGAAGTAAAATTAAAATTGTATCGAAGTAGAAAGCGGTTAGGCGCAATTTTTTTTATCCTTCAATTTTTAAGTTAAGCCTCAAGATAAGTAACGAGCTGACAGAGAATGAGATATATCTAGGATGGGTTATCTTCTTTATCTTGATGCATATATATTTCAGACTGAGGAAAAGGAATCTTGATGTTGTTTTCTCTGAATAGTTCATCAATCTTAAATCTTAGATTACTTTTTACGTCTTGTTCCGTGAGCAAGTTTTTAGAAAAGTAGTACAATTCAAAGATTAAAGCGCTATCCGCGAAGTCTATAAATCTGATGAATGGCGCAGGAAAGCTCAGCACTTGCTCATTATTTGAGGCGGCCTCTAACATTAATTTTTTAACCAATCTGGTATCTGATCCATAAGCAATGCCGATACGGATATGGAATCTGATATTGTCTGAAAGATGAGACCAGTTGATAACACTTTGATTGACCAATTTAGAATTCGGAACGATAACAGAAACGGCGTCTCTAGATTCAACAATACTTGCTCTTAGACCAATTTTCGTGACTGTACCCGTGAATCCATCCATATGAACAATGTCACCCACTTTTACTGTTCGCTCGAAAAGCAGAACAATTCCCGAGAAGAAATCATTAAAGGTTTGCTGAAGTCCAAGCCCCACACCGACTAATAAAGCGGCAGCTCCACCCCATATCAATGTCATATTAATTCCAATGGTTTCTAATGCCAGGAGAATAGCAATGAAATATCCTACGTAAGTGATCAGCTGATTTACAGCAAACTGAGCACCGATATCTATGTTTTTACGCTTATAATATCCATAAAGAAAGAGTTGGGTAATGATCCAAATGAATAATCTACCCAGCAGAAAGATGGCGATTGCCCCGATGATGTTCGAAATCCTTATGCTGAATGGATTTCCATCTTTTAATTGAATTGTTGTAATAGTATAATCTAGATCTAAGTTTTTTAGAATGAGGAACAGGGCTGTGAAATAGACTAGAAGTTGAACTGTTCTTGTTGCAATTCCTTCGGTATCTCGGGGCTTAGGAGACGCCTTCTTATCATCTCGCTTTACAAAATTCCTGTGAATAAAGTAGTTAGAAACAATCCAGTCTAGCAACCGAGCAAACTGAATGATAGCAAGCGCTTCTAAAATAAATGAAATATAAATTGGGTTATCATCATTCGGACTTAAGTTGTAGTTGAGGTCTAATACGAAAATTACAGCTAAGGTTCCAAGGAATAGGAAGAACAGACGAATGATTCGCATGAGTTTCTTCCGTTGATGGTCCGTTACCGTTTCCCAATTTTTTATCTTAGGATTAAGATAAAACGTTAGCCAACGAAATACAGTTATACCGAAAATAGAAATAAGAATGATCGAAATGAGTTGATGTAACTCAAAGACATAATTGGAAAAACTAAAAAGCTTAAAATCCAGGAAATCCATTAATTATACATTGGAACGTACACAATATACTTATTAATATAATACTCCTCTTCGAAATACTTGCTAATTGCGATCTCTTCTTTGAAACCTTTAACTTCTTTTAATTCTTCAGATAAATCGCCACCTTTTAATGTGATCAGACCATTAGGGGTTGCATTCCTCATTTCAGAACTAATTAGAGGTCTAACGAATGTCATTAACTTATCTAATCTTGTGACAGCTCTCGCGAGCACAAAATCATACTTTGCTTTCATTTCCTCAGCCCTCCTTGCATAGGCAAAGCAATTCTCTAATCCTATATCTTCAATGATCGCATTCGCCACAGTGATCTTTTTTGCAGTTCCATCTACTAAAGTGAAGTCAGTTCCAGGAAACATGATGGCAAGTGGGATTCCAGGCAGTCCTCCACCCGTTCCGAGATCTAGGCAGTTCGTACCTTTTCTGAAACGGATAAATTTTGCAATAGCTAAGGAATGAAGGATATGATGCAGCACGATATTTTCCATATCCTTTCTACTGATCACGTTTATTTTAGCATTCCACTCTCTATATAATTCTGGTAGCGCAGCAAATTGCTTTTGTTGCACCTCTGTTAATTTAGGAAAGTATTTATTGATTAATTCCACGATTTTTTATTCTTAAATGGATAAGTAAAAGATAAAAGTAAATAATAGATTGACAAGGTGATGTCTAATATAGGGCTGAAATTAAAAAGACCTTCTTCTTTTAAGATTTTCTCTGTTTTTTTTAAGACTATTGAAATGAGAAGAAGCCTAATTGCAAAGAGGATCAATGCAATTTTCCAAAACATTGAAAAAAGCAAGGCGATAAATAAAAAAGGAAAGAGAATATGTGAAGTTGAGAATAAGGACAGTAAAAAGATAGTCTTAGGTCTATACTTTTGGGAACTCGAAATGTGCCTTAATTTTTGCTTCCAATATTCTTTTAGTGTGGAAGGCGACTCTGAATACACGAAGCTCTCAGTGTCTAGACAGACCTTTGTGTTTTCCCTAACAGCGAAGGACGAAACAAGAATATCATCATCCCCAGAGGCTATCTGATCTTCAAAAATTGTAGGATCAAAAATGGATTTTCTAAAAAGCATATTTCTACCAACACCCATATATGGATTTCCGGCATTTGCATACGAGGTGTATTGCAGAGCAGTCATGGTGCATTCGAAGCGTTGAAATAAATTGAGAAAGCCAGGCTTTTTATAAAATGGTGCATACCCTAGAACGAAATCAGTCTTCGGTTCTACATGGGCTATTAATTTACTTTTCCAATTAATGGGCAGTGAACAATCAGCATCAGTAACTACAATATAATCATTAGTTGCAGCGTGAATTCCATCACTCAAGGCTTGCTTCTTACCAGGACGATCTTTCGAAGATTTGATGCATTTGCAGAAATCATATGGTTGTGTTTTCTGCAAGAGAATTTCGAACGTTTTATCTGTTGAAAAGTCATCTACAAGGATAAGTTTGTCACCAGAAGTAGTGCATTGACCTACCCAAGAGTCAAAATTTAAAAGAATATTATCAGCTTCATTTTTTACACAGATAATAATAGAAACGGGCGTCTTGATATTAAATTCATTACTAATATGTAGTGTGTTCTGTGAAAAGTACATAAAATAGAAAATCCAGTACGATAATTGTACTATAAAGACGCAGATAAAGAATATTAAGACTGTTGTCAATCGAGCATGAAATTTAACGATGAATTTGACAAAAAATAGCGAAAACTAATGTGTATTTAGAAATTAAATAAGTCTTATTTCGTTATTAATGGTTAAAGGTGCAAAAAAGAGTGTGGTATGCGACAGATTTTAATGTCTAAATGATGTATTTTTGTGGTAATATTTAAGAATTCACAAAGTGTGCCTTGTGTTTTTTTATAAAAGATATTCAATAATGAATAAAAGTTTACTTGTACTGTGTTTAATATTTTCATCAACTCTGGTTTTCGGTCAGTTCTTATCGCTGTCTGGAGATACACTATATGGGGATGAATGGATAGATTATAACCAAGAGTACTATAAAATTCCTGTAGCTGAAGATGGCATATACAGAATTTCGTTTGATGAGTTAACTTCATCAGGAGTTCCAGTAGGTGAGTTAAAGGGAGAGAATTTGCAAATGTATCACAATGGGGATGCTTATCCTTTCTACGTGAGTAATAAGTCTGAATTGCAATCAGGAGATTTCATTGAGTTCTACGGACGAAAAAATAGAGGGGAGTTAGATGCAATCTTTTATGAGAATGCAGAAACCATGCAACTAAATCCGGAATACAGTTTATTTACGGATACGTCTGCTTACTTTCTTTCTTGGAATACCAGTAGTAATAATGTAAGAGTCAATGAGGTTGTTACTGACCTAAGTGATAATAACCTTCCGATTGAGAAATTTTACATGCACAAAGAACGGGTAGTACAAAGTAACAGAATCCATAAGCCAACTCGACAAGGAGGTGATAATGTAAGATATTCTCACTTTGACGTTGGAGAAGGTTTCGGTGGTAATTTAGCTCAGGTTAATGAAATTTCAATAAAAGCTAGTAGAATTTCTGAGGAAGGAGGTAACCCATCGGTAGATATCAGGTATGCAACAAACGGAACCGCTCATGTAATTAATTTTTCTATTAATGGAGAAAAGAAAGCGACATGGAACCCATCATCATATGTGTTGCGTCAGGAGCACGTTGATTTTACAACAGATGAATTAAAGAGTACAAATAAGATACGATTAGAAGGAACTATTGATCAGTTTGATCGAAATGTAATTGCGGTAGTAGATCTTAATTATCCTAGGGAGTATAATTTTGACAATGAGAAATATTTCGAATTTTATGCGGAAGGAGGATTTTTTGATAAATCTGTGGAGATTGAAAACTTCAATGGTGTTTCTTCAGCGGTCATTTACGACCCAGCGACGGGAATGAGAATTATACCTGAAGTGGAAGATGGGAAATTAAAATTTATTATTCCTGGAGCTGATGAAGGTAGAAATCTTATTGTGTATAACACAGAGGATGTAATTAAGTCTGTAATGGAAATTGAGAAGATGAATTTCATCAATTTCGGAGAGATGGATCATGATTATATTGTTATTTCGCATCCGAAACTAATGGGTGGTTCGAATATGGTCCAAGAATATGCTGATTATAGAAATTCGGCAGCGGGAGGATCATTTAATTCTGTAGTAGTTAATGTAGAAGATTTATATGAACAATTCTCATATGGAGTTCATAGACATAGTTATTCTGTAAAGAATTTCATTAATTATGTGAAGAAGAATTGGAGTGCCCCTAAGAATGTGTTTATCATTGGAAAAGGAAGAGAATACGCGCTATATCGTACAAAGGCGCAGATCGAAGATCCATTAAATGCAGAATATACCGTTCCTACATTTGGGTACCCAGGGAGTGATAATATCCTTTCTTCATCTGGTGCATTGAGCGTGAAACACTTGATTTCAAGTGGTCGATTAGCAGCTAGATCAGTTAATGACTTAGAAGCTTATTTCGATAAGGTTAAATTACATGAGGATTTTGAGAACCAACCATTGACCATAGAAGATCGATTATGGAAAAAAAGAATTCTTCATTTAGTTGGTGCAAAAACGGAGCTGCAAGAGTCTATAGGTTCTTACCTTAACAATATGGCAAATACCATTACTAATAATAAATTTGGTGCGAATGTGACAACCTTTACGAAAAGTTCAACGGAAACAATACAAGAGGCAGATGCAGATGCTATTTTGCATAATGTTGATTTAGGCCTTTCTGTATTGACTTTTTTCGGTCACTCATCAGTCGGAACATTTGACTTTAACATAGATGATGTAAATAAGCTAAATAATTATGGGAAGTATCCGTTAGTTGTTTCATTGGGATGTTATTCTGGGAATGTTCATACCGGTTCATTTGGAATAAGTGAGCAATATGTTGTTGTTCCTAACAGAGGAGCAATAGGTTTTATAGCTTCGTCGAGTACGGCATATGTTGCACCGCAGGGAAATTTTGGAAACGAGTTTTATTCAAAGTTGGGAGATCAATTATTTGGAAAAAGTTTAGGAGATATATTCGCTAGTACGTTAGATGAGTTTGCGGACAATAATGGAATTCATACGAAAATCTTAACAGAGCAGATGACTTTGCATGGTGATCCTGCGATTAAATTACATGCAGCACCGGGATCGGATTATGTGTTTGATTATGCATCATTTAAAACGGATCCTAATGTAGTGGAGAGTAATTCTGATCAATTTGATTTATCATTTAAGGTTGCTAATTTAGGGCAAGTGACATCAGATTCGATTCAGATTAAGCTTAATCATATCAAGAGTAACGGAGAGCCTGGAGATGAAATCATCTTAGACATTCTTGCACCTAAATATGACACCCTCATTACTACTACATTTCAGAATGGCGACAATGTGAATGTCGGTAAAAACATCATTAAGGGAGAGGTTGATGTTTTAAATAGGGTAAACGAGTTGCCTAATCCAGGAGCTGAAGAGAATAATATATTAAGGAACGCAAAAGGGGATGAAGGTTTCGAATTTTATTCGATTAACAATTCGGCAGAGCCGGTTTCACCTTGTGATTTTGGAATATATGCAGAACAAGAAGTAAAACTCTTAGCGTCCACTTATAATGCAATTGCAAGCGAAGCATCTACTTATGTAATAGAATTAGATACAACATTAAACTTTGATAGTGGATGGAAGATGAGAGAAGAGATTTCTTCAAAAGGTGGATTGATAGAATGGAGTCCCGAAGCTGATTTTAAGCAAAGTGAGGTTTACTATTGGAGGGTAAGCCCCGATTCTTTGAATGAGGATGTGGGATATCGATGGGTGAATAGTTCGTTTGTATACTTACCGAATAGTTCGAACGGGTGGAATCAGAGTCATTATCAGCAGTATAATGGTAATGAGTTTGAGAATATGAAACTTGTAGGAAGAGAGCTTGAATTTGATACTACAGGGTTTTTTATTAAAATCTTTAATAGCATTTACGACTTTAATACTACAGGATATCAATATGACTTTAGTGATTTTGCAGCTTCGGTAAGACCATGGAATTTTTTAAGTGAAGGAGTAGCGATTGTTGTTTCCGATACCATTACTGGAGCAGCATGGACAAACAGTGGAGGAGATTTCGGAAGTATAAAAACGAGTAACTTCGGTTCTTTTAGGTGCTTTGCTTATCGGACAAGTACAACAGAAGAAAGGGAAAAAGTAATTAACTTTTTAGAAAATGAAATTCCAGATGGTAATTTCGTGTTTTTCTTTTCTGTTATTAAAAATATCAATGCAGATATCAAACCAGAAGAGTGGGAAGCAGATTCACTTTCACTTGGAACTAACATTTATAAAGTACTAGAAAAGCAAGGTGCAGTTTTAGCCAGAGATTTGAAAGATGCTGGAACTGTTCCATATACCTTTATATACCAAAAAGGTAAAAAAGCATTAAGCGAAGAAATAGGAGAGGATATCTCATCCTCAATAGTTTCAACGGCCTTCATTACTTTAAGTAGACGAGCAGGACAATTAACAAGTACTGTAATCGGCCCAGCGAAGTCTTGGGACAAATTTGTCTGGAGTAAAAACTTTGATAGCGAGATGGATTCTGTTGATATTAAGATTTTTGGGATAGATGTTAGTGGAGAAGAAAAACTATTAATTGAGACAAAATTCGAAAGTGAGGTAAGTCTTACAGGAATAGATGCTGCTGAATATCCAAATCTAAAAATTAATGCTTTATTTAAAGATGATGTTAAATTGACACCAGCGAAAATTAATTTTTGGCGTGTCTTTTTTGAAGGATTTCCAGATGTTAACTTGAAGACAGGAGAGAATTTTGTTTTCAATAGAGATACCTTGCAACGAGGAGAAGATTTAGTGATTCAGTTGGAAGTAGAGAATATCAGTGAATATGGAGTTGATACGATGAGTTTCAATATTGAAATTACCAATGAAAGAAATGAAAGTATTTTATTCGATGAACAGATTGTTCCTTTAGGTGCTGGTGCATCAACTGCATTGAACTTTACATATAACACCAAGGATCTAATAGGAAAATATCAGGTTTCGATAAATGTAAATAAAGACCAAGAAATTGCTGAAAAGCATTATTTTAATAATTTTGGTTTGAGAGAATTTGTAGTCATTACAGATGAAATCAACCCCATTTTAGATGTAAATTTTGATGGCAATAAAATAATAGATGGTGATATTGTTTCTCCTACTCCGATTATTCAGATTGACTTAAAAGATGAAAACAAATTTTTGCTACTAAATGATCCAGCTATTTTTAGTATATCATTGACAGATCCTAATGGAAATGAAGAAGAAATTTTGGCAGGAGACCCAAGGCTGGATTTTACACCTGCAACCAATGGAGAGAATAACGAGGCCAAGCTTGAGCTTAGACCAGACTTGAAAATAGATGGAATTTACGAAATAGAGGTTAATGCTAGAGACATGAATAATAATTTTTCTGGTGATCTCAATTACAAGCGATCGTTTGAGGTCATTAATGAGCAAATGGTCTCGAAAGTTTTAAACTACCCAAATCCATTTAGTTCGTCTACGGAGTTCATCTTTACTTTAACAGGAAGAGAAGTACCAGATGACATTAAGATTCAGATTATGACCGTTTCGGGAAAAACGGTTAAAGAGATTTTTAAAGAAGAATTAGGTCCTTTGAAGATAGGTGTGAACAGAACGAGTTATAAGTATGACGGAACGGATACTTATGGGAACAAGTTAGCTAACGGGGTCTACCTCTATCGAGTTGTTGCAAAACATAATAATGAAGCTTTAGAGCAATATGAAATAGGAGAACTTAATCAGTACTTTAAAAACAATATTGGAAAGCTCGTAATTCTAAGGTAAATAATGGAGAACAATATTCCATTTAACGAACCTTTAGTTATTGGAACAGAGGAAAGATATATCAAGGATGCTATAGCTCGTAAAGAGTTTTCAGGTCAAGGTTATTATACGAGGTCTTGTGAAAAGAAACTAGAAGGATATACTAAAGCATCAAAAGTTCTCTTAACAAGCTCTTGTACTCATGCATTAGAAATGAGCGCATTATTGCTCGATATTCAGCATGGGGATGAAATCATCATGTCTTCTTTCAATTTTGTTTCTGCTGCCAATGCATTTGTTCTAAGAGGAGCGAAAATAATCTTCGTTGATATTAGACCTGATACTCTAAATATTGACGAGAAACTTATAGAAGCAGCGATAACACCGAAAACTAAAGCAATTCTAGTAATGCATTATGGTGGAGTCCCATGCGAAATGGATTACATCATGCAGCTTGCGGATCGTTATCAGCTTAAAGTGATAGAAGATGCCGCACATTGTATTGGTTCTTTTTATAACGGAAGGCATTTAGGAACAATAGGTCATTTGGGAACACTAAGTTTTCATGCAACAAAGAATATTCAATGTGGAGAAGGAGGAGCTTTACTGATCAATGACCATTCTTACACAGAGCGCGCAGAGATCATTAGAGAAAAAGGTACAAATAGACAGAACTTTATTCAGGGCAAGGTCGATAAATATACTTGGGTTGATATCGGATCAAGTTACTTGATGAGCGAATTAACGGCTGCGTTTCTATATGGTCAGTTGCTGGAAATTGATAGTGTGACACGTAAAAGACTCGAAATTTGGAAGACATATAAAGAAGGGATAAAACATGAAAAGACTGCTATAGAAACTGGAAACGGACATATCTTTTATATAATCTGTAAGTCATTAAACGATCGGAATCTACTAGTAGAAAAACTTAACAATGTAAATATCTCTGCATATTTTCACTACTTGCCACTGCATAAAAGTCATGAAGGAAAGAGAAGTTCTATTTTCAATGGTAAGGATAATTATACTACCTATATTAGTGAGTGTGTATTAAGATTACCTTTGTATAATACATTAAAACAGATTAACCAAGATCGAATTATTGATCAATTTAAATTAAATGAAAATTCTTGACCCGGAGGAATATTTTAAGGAGTGGCAAAGGATTGTAGAAAATGATTCTAGGTATTGCTTTTACAACACTATACAGTGGTATCAATTACAAGAAAAGTATTATAATATTCAACTAAAATTTTTTAATCTAAATATAAATGGTGAATTTATCCTAATTCCAGTTTTTGAAAGGAAAAGAAAGTTTGGATTCAGAGAATACAATACAAGTTTACTTGGAACTTACGGAACCATCTTGATAGATAAAAATCAGGACTTAGAAGAAGAATCAGTATTGTCAAGTATTGATAAAAAGAAGAACTTTAATATTTCGGGAAATCCTTTTTTTTCAGAAAATTTTTCCGATAATAATTCCAATGATTTCACCCAGATTTTGTATTTGGAAAATTTAACGACTGATCATTTCAAAGGAAATCACAGGCGATTTATAATAAAAGCAGAGAAGGACGATATGAATGTAATTTCTACAGAGGACCTCTCAGAGTGGAAGTTGTATTTTGAAATTTACACGAAAGTGAAACTAGAACGAGGGGATAAATCGTCTAATGATTATAATTATAAATTATTTGAGTTAATATACAACTTGCCAGTAAAGATGAGAAAGCTTTGGATTGTGAAGCATGATAATAAAATTGTTGGAGGTGGAGTTTTCTTTTATTACAAAAACAAAGTTCATCACTGGCACGGAGCGTTTATGAGAGATAAATTAAAATTTGGATCTACATATTTAATGCACTCAATTGTAATGAAGGACGCACAAGAAAAGGGATTTAATATTTATGATTTCAATCCTAGTGGTGGCCATAAAGGTGTTGAAAAGTTTAAAAGTGGTTTTAACCCAGAAAAGCTATATTTTTTAAGGGCAGAAAATCAAAAGTTAATTTATGGCCTTGCCTTAAAAAGCTACGAAAAAATTAGAATGTTTTTTAAATTATAAAATGTAGTAAGGAAGGTAAGTCTACACATGATATCGACTTTTAATTATGCCTACTAATCTACTTTTGTTCTAAAGTACAAAGATACAATTACAGTCATAAACCAAATTGAATGTATTTTAGAAGTTAAATTTTATTTTTATAGATGCGAGATTTCTTGAAATACATAAAGGGACAATTTGATTCTTCTTACAAAGCAAGAAAATATTTAATTAATAAATATCCGGATTTAGTAATTGAGGAAAATGTTCAGTTCAAAGGACCACTTGATAATTTGGTTCTAGGCAAGTCTTGTATCTTTCAAAGAAATTCAGTGGTACACCTTGGTGGTATGCAGTGGTGTAATAATAAAGGAAAACTTGAGATAGGAAATAATGCTGTAATTTCTCCAAATGTTGTGATATATGCTGCTGGAGCTGAAGTGAAAATAGGAAATGACTTTGATTGTGGTCCAGGAGTAATAATATCAGCAAGTAAGACAAGCATCGAGAACAGTCAGGCACATGATTTTAAATCTATTTTCATAGGCGACAATGTTACATTATATTCCAATGTTGTTATTAGTCCAGGAGCCAAAATAGGAAACCATTGTGTAGTTGGGGCAAATTCAGTTGTGAATTCTAAAATTTCAGATCATTCGTTAGCTATTGGGAATCCAGCTGTTGTTGTGAAGGAAAACATTAGAAAATGAAAGTACTTCATCTTTTTAATGAATATTTACCGTTCTCAGAAATTTGGGCTTATAACCTTTTATGCGAAATGGAAAATACTGATGTTGTAATTGGCGCCTTCTATTACAATGATCAATTTAAAAACGAAGCATTTGAGTTTATACCTAGAAAAAGGTCAAGCGAAATCAGTGAACTTTTGAATAATCCCGCTACTAATATTTTCAGGCGAATCAATAACAAAAGAAGATTTTCAAAGTTAAAGGCAGACTTTCAGGAAATTCAAAATTGGATAACCGTAAATAGACCTGATTTAATACATTTTCATTTCGGCACCACGGCAGTAAAATTTGAAAGGATATGGAATAATTCAATAAACATTCCATTTGTAGTTTCTTTCTATGGGTATGATTATGAAAAAGCAATTTATGATCATCCAAAGTTAAAGGAGGAATACAAAATGCTTTTTGAAAAAGTAAGTTCTGTATTTGTAGAAGGAACTAACGGTGTTGATTTGTTATCAATTCTTGGTTTGAACCGATCGAAAATAAAAGTGCTTCGACTAGGCGTAGATACAGAGAATATCGTATTTCAGAAACGCAAGATTAGTAGACCATTAAAATTTATCCAGATTGCCAATTTTTTAGAAAAGAAAGGACAAGTTTTCATTGTAGAAGCGGTAAACCAAATGCAGGATATTTGGAAAGATAAAATACACATAACACTTATTGGGAATCATTCAAGTGAGTATGGAACGAAAGTTTTAGACTTAATTCAAGAATATAATATCAATTCGTTTTTCACGATTAAGGGCATAATACCATACCAGGAGATACAGAAAGAGCTAAGAAATAATCATGTATTTATACATCCAAGCTGTTACGCTAAAGACATGGACTGTGAAGGAGGTGCACCAACGATTTTATTAGATGCGCAAGCGAGTGGGATGCCTATTGTAAGTACATTACATTGTGATATTCCCTCTTATGTTCAACATGGAAATACAGGTTTTCTTACACCAGAAAAAGATGTAAATGGCATCATTGAATCTATCAATAAGTTTCTCGAGATGGATAATAGTGAATATGTAGAAATGTGTAAATCTTCACGAGCTCATATAGAAAAGGATTATAACGTTAAGCAGAACGCAAGGCTTATAGAGCAGGAATATGCTAATTTCACTGCCGCAAAGTATGAATAAGTATAAATATTCCATAATCGCCCAAATCGGACTTAGGATATTCACCTTCATTGTAAGTATTATCTTAATTAACCTAATTGCTCCAGCTAATTTTGGTTTGATCGCGATGCTTGCACCACTGCTTGCCTTTCAAAACTTATTCCATTCGTTCGGAACAGTTAATAGCATTATTAGTAAAGAGTCAATCAATGATAATGAAGTAAATTCACTCGTGTGGAGTAAGTTGATTTTCAGTGTGATCATTAATATAATATTTGTTCTAAGTGCATCATATATAGTTGATTTTTACGGTCAACCAGAATTGAAGTGGATCATAAAATATTACGCATTTAGCTCTGTATTTTTTGCCATTACCCAAATTTTTACGGGTATTCTATATAAGAAGGAAGATTTCAAAAAAGTTGCATCGATAGAAGTGATTTCAGTTGTTTCTTCGAGTTTGATAGCAATTGGATTAGCATATTTCCAATTCGATTTACTAGCATTGGTGATCAGGGATTTTTGTTTAATCCTTTTCACTTTTATATTGAGTGTTTTCTTCGTACAGTGGAAGCCAAGTTTTAGATTCAAGCTTTCAGATCTTACTTACTACTTTACCTTTGGATCGCACATTACTTTGAATGCCATTGTAAATTTTTTCGGCAGGAATCTAGATGATATTTTGATCGGGAAGAAGTATGGATCTACAGATTTAGGAGTGTATTCGAAATCTTATGCGTTGTTAACAATGCCACATGCCATCATTACGAATATAGCCGTTAAACTTGCGATGCCAGTGGTATCACGTCAAAAATCTAACTTGGAAGCTTTAGATATTTATAAGAAAATAGTTTGGGTTGTGTTTAATCTGAATACTCCATTATCGCTTATCATATTTTTTACTGCTGACTATCTTATTCCGAAGGTTTTTGGGATTCAATGGGTCATGATGATTCCGTATTTAAAGCTATTCTGTTTATTATCTATTTTTCAAGCTATTGGTCCTATTGATAATCTTATTTTTCAAGGTCGAAGAAAAACTAAATTGTTTCTTTACTTCGGATTAATTTTGAATGTGACTTTAGTTTTGTCTCTAGTCTTAGGATATTATCTTACCAATACTGCATACGGGATTGCAATTTATTATGTGACAGCCAGCATATTAACATTTCTACCAAGCCAGTACTTTACTGCTAATGCGGCAGAAACAACAATGATAAACCTTTTAAAGAATATAGCAATTTCAATTTTCGCGTGCGGCATCTGTTTTTTAATGATTTTTACTGTGTCAAATTTCCTTGTACTACAAAATGCCATTGGAACAATTTTATTAATCATAGGGATACCATTGATTTATTTTTTATTAGTCTATGCAATGAATTCGGAGAAAGTGATAGGGAACATCTCTTATTTTAGTCAAATAATTAGAAAGGAAAATGGATAAGGTTAGGTCTCGGCACAAAAGAAAAATGGATATGGAAATATATTTAAACAATCTTGAAAGTGCTCAAATCATATCTAAAATAGAGCTTTCTCTTTAATGCTAGAGTTAATGATCCAGTTTTTTTTAGAAAGAACACGATTCTGATCTTTGCGGATCCTAGAAGCGGTAGTACTTGGCAGGCAGGATTGTTGAATGACAATCCTGGTTCAGCAATAATCGATGATCCACTTAACTTAAAGAAAACGCCCTTTCTGAATGAATAAGAATTTGGCCGGCACCAAGTAATTCCCGAGCATGCAAATTGGAACTTACCTTATGAATATTTTTTTATACTACTCAATGGTACATGTATTCCTAAATCTCTATTAAATCAGAAAGTTGGATATAAAGCAGATATTGAATTTCTAATTTTTAAGCTTGTTCGCGGCAAAATGTTGGCGAAATGGTTATTAGCAAACTTTCCCGTTAAATACAAACCTATCTATTTGATACGGAATCCATTTGCGATGATAAGTTCTCTTAAGTTGCACCCAAACTGGTCATACCCATTTAAAAAGTTTGAAATTCCTGACCAGCCATTCAATGATATTTATAAAACGCACTGTGATTTTTTGACTGCATTAGAAACCGTAGCGGAACAACTGCTTGCATTTTGGTGTCTTTCAAATCAGGAAACAAGAAATATGGTGGAGGTTGAGAAATCCTTTCAAGTTATCTTCTATGAAAATTCAGTAACTAATCCAGAAAGAGAACTTAAAGTATTGTTTGAAAAATGGGGTATAGCATTCAGTCCAAAGTATTTGAACGAGATTTCTAATTCCAGTGCTTCTAGCATTGATAATAAAAAAATGAATCCCAAAAGTCAACTTTTTAAATGGAAAAAATTACTAGGTTCAGAAGAAATTAATCGGTATCAGTCAATACTTAATTAATTCAATATTGATCTTTATGATATGCATGACATTATGCCCGAAGTTTCTTAATTCTCATACTTAATATATTTTAGTCCATTTTCTACAGTTTTTAACATTGGATTCGCTTAACATTTTAGTGAAACTTTATGCCAAATTCCAATTTGTATAATCAATAATGATTCAAAAGTTTTTCCGGATTTTCAAAATTATTTTTTTAATTATCCGAATAAGAAAATGATGAATTGTTTCCGAGTGTACATATTTTATCTTTTTAATACTGTTTAGTTTTACTTTGTTTGCCCAGACCCAATCTGAATCATCTTGAATAATGAAATTGCTGTAGTTTTGATGTTGAATAACAAGGAGATGAAATATTTCTTTTATATGTGGAATTGATTGTTCTTCTTTAGACAGACTTCTATGTGAGATTCCATCCGTTATATCTCTTCTAAGATTAGCATCTGCATATGTCCAGGAATAATCGTCCCATATGATCCACCCATTTTCATTTAATAATTTATCGCATAAGAAAAAAGAACTACTGTCAATAGTCCAATTTTTCGGACCATCAATAATGATTAAATCATATTTTGTTTTACATATATTTTCTTCATTATTTGAACATGATTTAATTTCATTGTGTAAAAACCAATTGTATCCAGACTGCATTCTATGTACCTCTACATATTTGCTTAAATCTAATAGCTGGTCTTCAATGGTTGGAATAAATGCATCTTTAACTTCAATTAAATCCACACAAGTTAGTTTTCCATTCCCGATTTCATCAAGTGCAGCAGCAATATAACAGCTTGCAGTGCCATGAGCGATACCAAGCTCAAGAATATTAGTTGGCTTATTTGTTATAATAAATTCATAAAGTGACTTTGCGTTGGTCTTCGAAATGAAAGGGACATTTTTAACTCTTTTATGTATATTTTCAAACTTCATTTAAGGTTCATTTTTCTGACTAATATGAGGTTGTAGCCTTACCAAAAAATAATACAAATCTAAAATTAACTAAATTTGAATTATTATGAAAAGAAGTAAGTTTACAGAAACACAAATTATTAAGGCTCTGAAAGAGAATGAGTCAGGCAAGAGTGCTG
>NZ_JAJNKA010000006.1 GCF_021533215.1 Portibacter lacus
GAATTGATCTCAAAGGGGAAAGCCTCAGAAACAGATCTAAAATATAATTGTAAATTTGAAATAGCGAGTTATCCACATAGGGGGTCAAACCTCAAGAACTAGGGGGTCAAACACATAGGAATAAGCAATATTGATTAGACAGAAAAACTGGAATATATCTGAAATAGCATATTCCTTGGGTTTTAATGAGGTAAGTCATTTTAATAATTTCTTTAAGAAACATACTTCAATGAGACCGACAGATTTTAGAATAAAATAGGTTGGTAAATTACCTTCCGCTTCTATCTATAAAATTACTATTTGCTTGCTGAGTTCCCATCATCAGTACATCTTGAATATTTACATGCTTTGGCTGTGAAGCAATGTAGTAGATCACTTTAGCAACGTCTTTAGATTTTAAAGGTTGAAAATCTTCGTAGATTTTCGACTTCTTTTTATCGCCGTGAAAACGCACCTGGGCAAATTCTGTTTCCTCTACATGTCCTGGACTCACTTGAGAAACTCGAACATTATATTTGTGCAAGTCTATTCTCATGGATTTCGTTAATGCATCCACAGCATATTTTGAAGCGCAGTAGACATTGCCATTTGGGTAAACTTCATGCCCAGCTGTAGAACAAACATTAATAATATGGCCTCTTTTCTTATTGACCATCTTCGGACTAACCAGTCTAGTCATATAAAGTAAACCTTTCACATTGGTATCGATCATCGTGTCCCAATCTTTCGTGCTTCCTTGGAAAATAGGATCGAATCCACTAGCTAATCCAGCATTGTTAACCAAGACATCGATTTCTAGCCAATCTTCTTCTAGTGATCCTAAGGCCTTTTTAACTGCATTGAGTTGTCTGATGTCGAAGACTAAACTTTTAACCTTGACACCGTATTTCTCCTGCATTTTCTTTCTAATCTCTTCTAATCTTTTCTTTCTTCTTCCAGTGATAATCAGATCATATCCATTTTTTGCAAATTGGCCAGCGGTTGCCTTTCCTATTCCTGAAGTAGCTCCAGTGATTAATGCTATTTTTCTCAGCTTTACTTTATTCATTTTCTAATTTTTTAACTAATTCATCAAAGTTAGTAGTGAATTCTTCATATTTACTAGTGGCTGGGCCAGAAAATCCGGTGTAGATTTGGCGTACATTTTTTTCTTTGTCAATGTATATTAGGGTAGGATAGGAGATGATTTTATTCAACATTGGGAACTGGTTGAGAGCGGTCTCCTTATCATAGTATCCAGCATACAATAGATCAAACGGAATATCCATTTTGGTTTTGTAACGTTTTATTGCAGCCATTGACTTTTCTTTTTCTTTATACCTTTCGAATGCAATGCCCACAACTTCTATGTCTAAGTCAGGATTTTCACTGAAGTAGCTTTTCAAGAAGTTCATTTCGTCTTTACAATTAGGGCAATAGGTTCCGAATAGGACTACCAATAAAGGTTTGTTTTCAAATTTAGCATCATTGATGCTGACCATTTTTCCCTCTGTGTTTTCAAATTCAAAGTAGAATTTCTCTTGACCTTTTAAGAGTGTTAAGGAATTCGGATCAGCTAATTCAAAGGATTCATTTCGCTTAGCATTCCAGGAAGTAGAGTAGTGGTTGCCTGATCGGAATGAACCGATTAATGAACCATCCTCCATGATTTTAGCTTGAAATAGAAAAGCATGTGCTCCATCAAAACAAGATAAATAAGCCTTATTTCCTTGGACAGTACCTTGTAAGTATCGATAGTCACCAGTCTCCGTTCTAAAAGTTCCAGTGAGTTTATTCCCTTCTTGCTTGAATTCACCGATGCCTTTATACTCATCTTCTGTTCCGATTTCGAAAGTCGTTTCCCACTTCCCAGATAAATCCGCAGCCGGTTCTTTTTTCAGGTTCGTAAATCTATGCGATCTTCCGAATTCAGCTTTGAATGGAATTTTATATTGATCTCTAAAATTGACGATATAATAACCTTCAATTCTATTCTCCTCATATCTTCCGATAATGTAGGAATCGAAAATTGGAAAATTAATCCTAACGGAATCTTCTAAAGTCTTTGGATCTCTTCCGAAAGTAATATCATCTACCAGAATTCGCTCATCAGCGTTTAAAATGTAAATTTTAATATCATCCTTTCCTACGTATTCCACTTCAAAATTGAACGGAAGTTCTCCTTCCGTCAATTCTGTAAAAACTCTATCTGTTTCATTTTCAGTGTCTATAAAACGTTCCTGCCCTTCACTTCCTACCGTTAATGTGGCTCTCCAGATTCCTGGAGGAATCACATTGTATTGGTTTCGAACTTCTACACAACTACTTATTAAAAAAAGAACAGCACAAATGTATAACACCTTTTTGATTAGCATATTAGCTTGATTTTTCACCTACGAAATGATCCGCTTTGTATTTGAATAAAACATTGAAAGACGTTAGACTTCCGTAAATCCTTGTAATGTATTGTTGAAGGTTTACTTTTTCTTCATCGGTCAATTTTGAACTATTGATACGTTGTTCCATCACTCTAATTCGATCTCGAACCATTACGATTTTATGGAAAAAAGTGTCAATAGGCATTTCTTTTGGTTTGAGATTGTCTTCGTTGGGCTTTAATATTAAAGTTCCATTTAACCACTTATCACCTAATTCTACTTTAGAGTTTAATGCATTATAAGTGTTTAGAATTCTGATTAAGCTTTTTTCAGCTTTCGTAAAACTTACTTCCTCTTCCGTTTCTATGGCATCCATCACGTCCCAGTTCGGGTTTTCCTTTCCTACATTTTTTATACCATGAAGGATGAAACACACCTTGTATGAAATTACGTCTACTCCGATAATAACTCCGTCTCCAAAGGCTTTATGATCTACTCTAGATCCCACACCCAAGATTTGATTTTCACTACTCATATCAATTAAATTAAATGTTCTAAATATTGCTGCAAAAATATGATAAATAATGTGAATATGTAGTAGGAAATTAAAAACTTAATATAAACAAGATTAAGTAATGTCAGCCTAATCATTGAGGTGATGAGACTGCCTTGAGCGACGCGTTGAATGATCGGCTGACTTCAGACCAAGTAAGGTGGTGAATACAATCTAGGCATAAATTTTTTTTGGCATAAATACTGTCATATATTTAGGTATGAAGTCATATCATGTTTATGTGATAGAATTATCCAAGAAAGTTTGGTCTGAAAGTGCCAAATTTCGAGATGCTAATCCACAATTCAATGGAGTCCTTGAATGCTTGTATGTAGGTATGACAAGCAGAACACCGAAAGAGCGATTCGAACAACATAAATCAGGTTATATCAGTAAGAAAGGTCACAAGATTTCTTCTAGTTTAGTCCAGAAATATGGGCTGTATCTAAGACCTAGCTTATACGAAAAGTATAATCCTTTATCAAGAACAGAGGCCATAAAAATGGAAAAGGAGCTAGCATTGTCTTTAAAAAAGCAGCGATATGCTGTTTGGTGGAATTAGAAATTTGTAGATTTAGCTGATCTTAATTCACCAAAAAATGTCACACATGTCTAGCATTAAACTAAACTTGGCTTTTCTACTAGCAGTAATTTGCTATATTCCTCTTCACGGGCAAGGAATGGAGGGCTATTATCAATTCCCTAGTATTCACGAAAATACCATTTACTTTTCTGCAGAAGGGGATCTATGGAAGGCAGATCACAAAGGTGGGGTGGCCACAAGGCTCACAACACATGCGGAAGAAGAAAGATATCCGATGGTTTCACCTGATGGAAAACTGCTCGCTTTTTCAGCTAGTTATGAAGGCCCGACAGAAGTGTATACGATGCCTGTAGATGGCGGAATTCCCGCGAGATGGACTTATGAAAGTGATTTTTCGATGGTCAATGGATGGACACCAGATGGGAAAATAATTTATGATACAAGAGCATATTCCACGTTACCTGATCGTCAGTTAGTGGTCATTGATATGAAGAATAAATCAAAAGAACGGGTTCCATTAAGTCAAGCAAGTGAAGCATCCTATGATGAAACAGGAAAAACCGTCTTTTTTGTAAGACCTGCATTTCATGGCAACGTAACGAAAAGATATAAAGGAGGAACAGCTAGACAGATCTGGAAATATACTGCAGGCAGTGAGGAAGCCATTCAGTTAACTATGGACTATGATGGAGGAAGTCACCATCCAATGTTTCTTAGTGGGAGAGTATATTTTATTTCTGACAGAGATGGTACAATGAACATTTGGTCAATGAATACTGACGGTGGGGATCTTATGCAGCATACGAAACAAGACGAATTTGATGTGAGGTATGCTAAAGGTCATAAAAATAACATCGTTTACCAGGTGGGTGCAGATATCTGGCACTATGACATTGACCTAAAAAAAGAAAAGAAGATAAAAATAACATTACTTTCTGATTTCGAACAATTACAAGTGAAATGGGATGATTCGCCTGCTGATAATTTAACCGCGATTGCTCCAGATTCCACAGGAGAGAAAGTGGTCGTTACCGCTCGAGGTCGATTATTCGTGAAGCCTGTAAAAGGCGGTCGATTTGTTGAATTTACAAAGCGAAAGAATGTAAGATATCGGGATGCTGTATTTTCTGAAAATGGCGATAAAGTTATTGCCTTATCAGACCAGACTGGAGAGTTTGAATTTGTAGAATTGCCTGCTGATGGAATTGGTGCAGAGAAAATGTTAACTACTGATGGAGCCTTATTAAGGTACGAAGGAAATCCCTCACCTGATGGGAAATGGATTGCCTACGATGACCTGCATGGCCACATGTATATCTTAAATAAAAGTAATGGAAAGAGTAAATTAATCTCCTTATCGGATGAGGATATTGGTCAGTTCTCTTGGTCTCCCGACAGTAAGTGGCTTGCTTATGTTCAGGCGGCTGGAAATACCATGAATCAGATACATATCTATGAATTATCGAGTGGAGAACAATTTCCATTAACGACGGATAGAGCGAATAGTTCGAATCCACAATGGAGCCCTGATGGTAAATTCATCTACTTCCTTTCTGATCGAAATTTTAATACCATAGTAGGTTCTCCTTGGGGCCCGAGGCAACCTGAACCTTACTTTGATGCAGGTGAAAAAATATATCATATTGCTCTGGAAGCTGGGAACCGATCACCTTTCCGCCCGAAGGATGAATTGTATGAAGAAGAAAAGTCTGAAAAGGAAGAAGTCGATGTGAAGATCGATAAATCGGGGATTCAAGAAAGGATCATGGAGGTTCCGATCAAACCTGGAAATTTCCGAAACCTAGCTGTGAATGATAAGGCTATCTATGTGGTAGAAAGTGAAACTGGAGTGGGTGCGAAATCACACTTGAAGGTTCTAAAGATTGGTAACGAAGATGTTAAGTTAGAAACGGGAATAGAAGATATTAGAAGTTATGAAATGACCGCTGATGGTAAGAAGTTGCTTGTTACGAAAGGAAAGAATTATCATATGGTGAGTGCTGGCACAGGAAAGATTAGTGATTTTAATGAGGGGAAGATTGATTTTTCAAGTTGGAAATTTGAAATAACGCCAAGAGAAGATTGGAAGCAAATTTTCACGGATGCATGGCGAATGGAAAGAGACTACTTCTATGATGCGAATATGCATGGTGTGGACTGGAAAGGGATGCATGATAAGTATTTTCCATTAGTGGATAGAGTAACTACACGAAGTGAACTTTCCGATCTCATCGGAAGATTTGTGGGTGAATTATCTGCACTTCATACGAGTGTTCATGGTGGCGATATGCGATCAGACGATGAAAACATACCAGTTGCGAATCTGGGTGCGATGCTGACAAGGGATGAATCTAAAGGAGGATTTGTAATAGAATACATTTATAAGGCAGATCCAGATTATCCGGATGAAAAGTCGCCATTAGATGATCCTTATTTGAATGTGAAAGTTGGTGATGTGATCACAGAAGTAAATGGCCAGACCGCAATTGCTGCAACAGATATCGGTGAATTACTAAGAAACCAAGTTGGAAAGCAAGTGAGATTAGGATTAGCTTCAGCAGGTGAAAAAAGGGAAATTATCGTAGAGCCTATTGGAAGTATTTACAGACTTAAGTATCGTGATTGGGAATATTCTAGAAGACTTATGGTGGAAGAGCAATCAGATCAAAAAATCGGATATGTTCACTTGCAAGCAATGGGTGCGAATGACCTGAATCAATGGTATCGGGAGTTTTACCCAGTTTTCGATCGTCCAGGGTTAATTGTTGATGTCAGACATAATCGAGGTGGAAATATAGAAAGTTTCATCCTTGAAAAATTGATGAGAAAAGCTTGGATGTTCTGGAAATCAAGATCTGGAAAACCAACATGGAATATGCAATATGCTTTCAGGGGACACATCGTTATTCTGGTGGATGAAAATACGGCGTCAGATGGAGAAGCGTTCGCGGATGGTTTCAAAAAACTCAATATGGGAACTGCGATTGGGACTAGAACTTGGGGTGGAGAAATATGGTTGGGCTCTCAGAACAGACTGTCGGATAATGGATTAGCAAGAGCTCCGATGGCTGGAGTATATGGAGAAAATGGAGAGTGGCTGATAGAAGGACATGGATTCGTGCCGGATATTATCATTATGAATAAGCCGCATGAGACATTTAAGGGGAAGGATGCCCAACTAGAGGCTGCTATAGAACATTTAGAGAAATTGATAAAAGAGGATCCGAGAGAAGTGACTCCAGCTCCTGCTTTTCCGGATAAATCGTTTAAAAACAATAAAAAATAATTCGGTTGCAAAAAAAATGATTTCTGCTTATATTGACTTTAATGATTGATTTTAACGATCTCATTTCAAAGATGTATGTCAATGTTAAAGGGTAATTGTTAACTTTGCAACTTCATTTAAACAAAATTACGTGGGTTTACTACTTTTTTATTTTTCGATATCTATAGCGTTTTCTTTTTTGTGCTCCATTTTGGAAGCAGTATTGTTAAGTATTACTCCTTCTTATGTAACTCAAGAAGTCCAGAAAAATACTAGTACAGGGGTATTGCTTAGCGGCTACAAGGAAGATTTGGATAAGCCGCTTTCAGCAATTTTAACGTTGAATACTATTGCACATACAATCGGTGCGATTATGGTCGGTGTTCAAGCAGGAAATTTATTCGGTGATAAAGACATTGATTTATTTGGTTCTGGAATCCATCTAAGTTATGAAGCAATTATCGCTGGATTAATGACTTTTTTCATCCTTGTGTTATCCGAAATTATCCCGAAAACATTGGGTGCAAATAACTGGAAAGCGCTCGCGCCATTCACAGCAAAAGCTCTTCGAGTCATCATTTGGGTTTTATATCCATTCGTGTGGCTGAGTAAGTTAATTACGAGCAGGCTGAAAAGTGATAAAAATGCGTCGGTTCTAAGTAGAGCAGATTTTGCAGCAATTGCATCTGTAGGGCAGGAGAGTGGTGCATTAGCTCAAGGTGAATCAGATATTATCAGAAATCTTTTGAATTTCGAAAGAAAGAGTGTTCGTGATATTATGACGCCTCGAACAGTTGCCTATATGACGAAAGACGATACCACATTGAAAGAATTTATAGAGAATCCTTCTACTTCTACTTATTCTAGAATTCCTGTATTCGGAGAAGATAAAGATGATATCAAAGGGATGGTTCTTAAAGATGATATCTTATTATCTTACCTCACAGAAGAAGGAAAGCATAAAGTCATCGGGGATATCACAAGACCTGTTCAGTTTATTTCTGGTCAGATGAAGCTACATGATTTATTTAATCAATTGACAGATGAGAAGCAACATTTATTCATGGTAAGAGATGAATTTGGAAATGTAGTTGGTTTAGTAACGATGGAAGATGTATTCGAAACGTTATTAGGGAAAGAAATTGTAGATGAATCTGATGAAGTGGTTGACTTGCAAGCTTTAGCACGAGACAAAGTAAAAGAGGAGAATGCTAAAAATCTAGAAAAATAGCAATCAGATTTTATTTCATGTATTCATATGCAATTAACTGTCTTTATTGTTGAATTATGAAATTGAAATAATGAGATTGTCTATTTTACTTGTATTAATATTTACTGCTAATACCATTATCCTTTCACAGGTTAAAATTGAGGATCGTTTATTTGGTATGGTTCCTGGAAAAAAGATTACCAAGCAATTTTCTGAAAATGATACCATTCCTAAGGTTTTTTATCCAAATCAAAACTCATCTAATAAGGCATTAATTTCTATAGATGGTCAGATGGTTGGGTCTAATTCTTCTGCAATCATAGAAGCAGAAAATATTGAATCTTTGTCTGTCGAAAAAAAAGTCATGAACTTCCAAGGAAGGGAGTATGAAGGCCATATAATTATAAAAACGAAGAAGAATTACACGCCTAAAATCATAAGCTTGGAGCAATTAATTTCTAAGTACACTGATCTAGATGATGGCCAGTACATTTGTGAACTGGATTACAAGATTATTAATGGTGAGATAAAGGATGTCTTTGTTGATGAAAAGTACATCATGAAGATAGATGTATCTCAATTAAATAATCTAAAAGCGCATAAAGACTTGTACTTTGTTTCAGTGCTGACAAGAAATGCATATAACTTAGAAAAAGCAAATACTATTATAATCAGAGGGACTGAAAAAAGTAAAATCGGCCTATAACTATATGTCCTATCTATCCTTTCTGATAATTATCATCCCAGTCTTTAACATTAGGATCTCCTAGTTTACCCACTCGCTTAGCAACAACCATAGATACGGTTGCGTCTCCACTAATGTTGATAACGGTTCGTAGCATGTCTAATGGTCGATCCACCGCCATAACCATAGCTATTCCTATCGCTAACTTATCTGCTGGGAAATTAATAGACTGAAGTACGATGATTAACATGATTAATCCAGCGCCTGGAACAGCAGCTGAACCGATACTTGCCAGTACTGAAGTGGCAAGAATAGTTGCAATCATACCTATACTTAGATCGAAACCTAAGGCTTGAGCAATAAATACGGCTGCAACGGCTTGGTACAAACTGGTTCCATCCATATTTATAGTGGCTCCAACTGGACACACAAATGACGCAACTTCTTCATCTACTCCTAAATGTTCTTCTACACGCTCCATCGTAACTGGTAAGGTAGCGGCACTTGAACTGGTCGAAAATGCAACCAATTGTGCAGGTCCGATACCTTTAAAGAAAAACCCAGGAGATCTGCCAGTTATCGTTTTTACGATTATTAAGTAAAAACCTAACATCAAAAGTAAACCTAATACGACCGTTAATGCATACATTCCGAGTGCAATAAACAAGTCTGGGTTAGTTGTGCTGACCACTAAATTGGCTAGCAATGCGAATACTCCGTAGGGTGCATAGAGCATAATTAAGTCAACCATTTTCAGGATAACTTCATTAAGTCCTACAAAGAAATTATGTAATGGATCTCGATGTTCTTTCTTGATCAATAACAAACAAATACCAAAGAAAACAACAAAGAATATCACCTTAAGCATCGATCCATTGTCAGAAAGTGCACCAAAAACATTACTAGGGACAAGGTCTTCGATAAACTGAAGTGGTCCTTGATCTTTAGTCATTGCTGCTGTAGAAATTTTAGAATCAGCTTCTGCACCATTACGGTCTAGAATATCTGCTATCGTGGATTCTGAAACAGCATTTCCTGGATTGATGATATGAACAACCGTTAGTCCTATAGAGACTGCAATTACAGTCGTGATGACATAAATGACAATGGTTTGGATTCCGATCTTAGAAAATTTTGCGATATCTTCTAGATCAGAAATTCCTTTGATTAATGAAGCTACAATTAATGGAATGGCGATCATTTTCAAGAGACTTATGAAAATGGTACCGAAGGGAGAAATCCAATCCGTCACAAAATCATTATACCCCAAATAGGACATTAGAATTCCAAATACAATTCCAAGGCCCATCCCAATCAATATCTTCCAATGTAAAGCTAGCTTCATGTTACTTATTTTATTAAAGGATCATTTAGTTTTCCTTTTCGATTTGGTAAAATAAGCAAAAAATAAAAAATCTAAACAATTATCATAGGATGATCCGAATCTGATAGTAATTCATACATATCAATTGTAAGCGTTTTATCTTTTAAATCTTTAATCAGAAAGGAATGTTGGAAAATAGTCCAGTAAGAATTTTCTGCTCCATTAGACAAATTCTTGATTAACTTTTCATCGATTTTATCAACAAATTTCGCTGAGAAATTGATATCCTTTAGATTAATGTTGTTGGCCAGTGTAATTTTTTCTAATATGGATTCTTCTCTATGATCCTTTTCTACTTGTTGAATGATGAAGTTGATTTTGGCTCCTAATTGCGCTGCTAGTGACAGAATTGGATCAAAGTTGGAACCTAGATCTTCTGAAAAAAGTAAAATGTAAATGTTTTTCGGAGTTATATAATGATATTGATCAGGAATAAACATGGCGGGAGAAATATTATCAAATGCTACATCTAATTCATTCGTAGTGTAAATGTTATGCAACACGAAATCAGCGCCTTTACCTGAAAATGAATGCAATATTAAGTTTGGATCAGCATCTGCATTGCTAAATATTTCTGCAAAAATATCTTGACTCAAGTTGAATTTGACATGTTGGCGAGCGCTTGCATAAGTTTTTAGATTGGATCTTAATCGATCTATTTCTTCGATTTGCAAACTTGGCAATCCGTTTCCTATAATAGGACTTATGGACGGCTCAAAGATTTCTTTACTGTGCACTACAAAATTAACTTGAGCATCCAGTGCTTTAGCAAGAGCAACATTAAAATCTAAATATGTTTTATTGAGGAATTCAGGATTGGTTACATATGATCTAATATTTTTCATCTTTTTTTAGATCTTACTTCCATTGAATTCTGGATGTTCGAGATGAAATTTTTTTAGTCTTGAAAACGATGGTTTAAATTAAGGATAAACAGCCCTAATCATTTCTCTCTTCCCTGGAGGGCCTGGGATTTTTTCAATTTGAAATCCTGCAGCTTTAAGTGAACGCTTAAATGTTCCCTTGCAACAATAGCTAACTAGAATAGCGCCTGGATTCAGAAAAGTTGTAATGTGGATGAAAATTTCCGGTGTCCAAAGTTCTTCTTGATCCAAAGGTGAAAATGCATCATAATATACAAGGTCAAACTTAGTCTCGAAGTGAGCGTCCTCCAGTTTTGTGAGGTGCTTAGCAAAACTAAAATGACCATGACGGACGAGTTCTCCGGATTGAGCAGTATGAAATTTTAAAAATATATCTTTTAAATCTCCACGATTTAATTGTGATAAATAATTGAGTTGACTTGCTTGATCTAGAGAAATAGGGTAGGCTTCTACCGTTTCGAAATGAATGAGGTGATCTGATTTTTCAGACTCGATGAGGGTGAGCAATGGATTTAATCCAGAACCAAATCCCATTTCCAATATATTAACTGATTTTTGTTCAAGTAGAGGTAGTAGTCCAGCAGCAATAAATACATGCATACTCTCTTGGATTGCTCCGTGCGAAGAGTGATATAATGCCTGAAATTGATCAGAAAAGATGGAATGTGATCCATCCGAAGTAATACTAAGCTTATTTTCCTGCAAGATGATAGTCTAATGATTCATTAAGTTCATCAATAGAAATATCAAAATGTGAAGCATCATAAACAACTTCTCCACCGATCAACATAATAATCTGCGGAGATTCGTGATGCACCTCAAGCATTTCTGCGATTTGCCTAGAGAGATCTCTATTTCTCAACAAGTCCAAATAATGAAATTCAGCATTTGATTTAAGACTAGAGATATTATCTTCTACACGCATTTTAGCCATTCCACTGATGGAACAGGAAGTTGAATGCTTGAAAATTACTTGGGGGGTAGATTTAGACGATTCAATAATTCCGTGAATTTCATTCACAGAACTTAACGAATTCCAGTGCATACTTGAGATTGAAAATTACTTTATAACAGTAATAACATCAGATACTGCTTTAAAAGCACTTGGACAACCTACGCCTCTGTTGCATGAACTTAAAACTCCTACTAACATTAGAAGGGCAAATAATCCTGCTACTTTTCTTGATACCTTTGATTTCATGTTTTACCTTTTACACTTTTTAAACTACTGACAATAACGAATAGTTCAAAAAGATTATTACTATTCTAAAATATTAAAAAACAATAAATTGTGTCGTTCTACATATTAATGACTCCGAAAATCATAAACCCCCTCATTTTTTTAACAATTTTTTCATTTTCTTTGTACTCATGAGAATACATATTATTGCAGTTGGAGGAAGAATTATGCACACGCTAGCTTTGAATTTAGCAGAAAAGGGACACCGTGTTTCAGGTTCAGATGATGAAATCTATGAGCCTTCTAAATCTAAATTGGCGGCGAAAGGCCTACTTCCTTCTGCATTCGGCTGGGATGAGAATAGAATATCTGAAGATATAGACTTAATTATCTTAGGAATGCATGCGAGAGCTGATAATCCTGAATTAATCAAAGCACAGAAGCTCAATATAGAAATCCTTTCCTATCCAGCTTTTATTTATAAAATGAGTAAGGATAAGAAAAGAATCGTTGTTGCTGGGTCTCATGGGAAAACTTCTACAACTGCGATGATTATGCATGTGCTGAAATTCCGTGACATTGATTTTGATTATTTAATCGGTGCGGAATTAGATGGATTTGGTTCAATGATTAGGCTTACAGATGCTCCTATTATAGTAATAGAAGGTGATGAATATCTCAGCTCTAGCATTGACAGAAGACCTAAAATGATACATTACCGTCCAGATATATCGATTATAACAGGGATTGCATGGGATCACGTTAATGTTTTCAAGACCGAAATTGAATACAATCATTTATTTGACGCATTTATAGAAACGCATGATGAAGAAGCACCGATTTTTGCCTATGCTGAAGATAATAATTTAGATATTTTAGCTGGAAAATATGCTAAGGACTATAATATTCAGAGGTACCATGCACTTGAGAAATTAGAAAATGGAAATGTAGTCTACGATAATAAGCAGTATAAAATAAGAGTTTTCGGGAAACATAACCGAGCGAATATGATGGCAGCATTGCAAGTATGCTTGAAACTAGGAATTCGCCCTCCTGATTTTTTCGCCGCTATTTCAACGTTTAAAGGTGCTTCAAAAAGATTAGAGGTTATGCATAAAACGGATGATGGTGTGGTCTACAGAGATTTTGCGCATGCACCTTCTAAAGTAAAAGCTACTGTAGATGCATTAAAAGAACATTTTCCAGACAGAAAGATTGTTGCTTTTCTAGAATTACACACATTTAGTAGTCTGAATTCAGCATTCTTACCAAAATATAGTCATTCTCTCGATAGTGCTGATGAAGCATATGTTTATTATTCTCCTCATACCTTGAGCATAAAGCATATGCCAGCATTGGATAAGGAGGAAGTGGCGAAAGCATTTAATAAACCAGGGATTAGCGTGTTAGATGATAAACAGGAATTACAACAAGAAATAGAGGATTTAGAGCTAGGAAAAAGTGTAATTGTATTCATGTCTTCAGGTAATTTTGATAAAATTGACGTGAAAGGAATCCTAATCAAGAAAATATAATTATTTTCGCAGTCCAATTTATTATTAGTCCAAAACAATTTAACATGAGTAGTAGAGAACTAACATTAAGAGATGCCCTAAAAGAGGCAATGAGCGAAGAAATGAGAAGAGACGAAAACGTTTTTCTTATGGGAGAAGAAGTTGCTGAATATAACGGTGCTTATAAAGTAAGTAAAGGCATGTTAGACGAGTTTGGGCCTAAAAGAGTAATAGACACTCCGATTGCCGAACTTGGATTTGCAGGAATAGGTGTCGGAGCAGCAATGAATGGGTTGAAACCTATCATTGAGTTTATGACTTGGAATTTTGCGGTTTTAGCATTTGATCAAATTGTAAACAATGCAGCGAAAACATTAACACAGTCAGGTGGCCAGTTCGGATGCCCGATTGTATTCAGAGGACCATCGGGTTCTGCTGGACAGTTAGCTCAACAACATTCGCAGATGTTCGAAGCATGGATGGCGAATGTACCTGGCTTAAAAGTTATTTCATGTACTGATCCAGCTGATGCTAAAGGTTTATTGAAATCTGCAATCAGAGATGAAGATCCAGTTTGTGTGATGGAGTCAGAGTTGCTTTATGGTCATAAAGGAATGGTGCCAGATGGTGAATACTTAGTGCCAATCGGTAAAGCAGCGATAAGAAGAGAAGGAACAGATGTAACTATCGTATCTTTTAACAAGATGATGGAAGTAGTTAAAGAAGCTGCTGTAGAATTAGAGAAAGAAGGAATATCTGCTGAGGTGATTGATCTTAGAACAATTAGACCATTGGATTACCAGACGATTGTAGATTCCGTGAAGAAAACGAACAGATTAGTAGTAGTCGATGAATCTTGGCCTTTTGCAAGTGTGGCTGCTGAGATCGGATATGAAATTCAGAAATATGCATTTGATTATTTGGATGCTCCTGTAACAAGAGTAAATTCAGCAGATACTTCACTAGGCTATGCTCCTACATTTGTAGAAGAATACTTGCCGAACCCAGCGAAAGTTGTGAAAGCGGTTAAGGAAGTGATGTATAGAAACGCTTAGTCGACCTGAAATTTTTAGGCTTTGATATGAGCGATTGCGAGAAAATGTAAGGTCTTAGTTTTCTGAAATCTTACATTTTCTTTTTTATAGGTCCATATCTTATCTATAGATAAATAATCCTTCATGTTATTTTTCTGAAAATTAAACTGATACTACCTCTCCCACGTCCATGCCATCGATGCTTGTCTCTCCTATAGCATACCTAACCAATCTCAAGACTGGAAATCCCACCTTTGCAAACATTTTTCGAACCTGCCGATTCTTGCCTTCTGAAATAGTGATAGAAGCCCAAGTGGTCGGAACTGTTTTCCTTTCTCTAATGGGAGGATCTCTTTCGGGAATCAAGGGAGCATCAATAATTGACACTTCACAAGGTAAAGTATCATGGTATTTGCCAGTTTTTACTTTAATTGTAACGCCAGCTGATAGTTGTTGAAGCGCTTCCTCAGTTAGACTTCCCTCTACTTGAACCCAATACGTTTTGGCTAACTTGTGCTTTGGATTTAATAGCTTATCTGTTAGTGATTTATCATTGCTAAGCAATAATAGCCCTTCGCTGTCTTTATCTAACCTTCCTATAGGATAGACATCCTTAGGAAAGTCAAATAAATCTCCGAGAACCTGATGACTTTCGTGCTCTTTTGTAAATTGAGAAAGTACACCGAAAGGCTTATATATCTTGTAAGTTTTATACATTGAAACGGAAATGCATTACATCACCGTCTTTCACTACATATTCTTTCCCTTCTACTTGCATTTTACCAGCTTCCTTAACAGCTGCTTCCGACCCATAATGAACGAAAGCATCATATCCGATAACTTCTGCTCTAATGAATCCTTTTTCGAAATCTGTATGGATGACACCTGCTGCACCTGGGGCTTTAGTACCTTTCGTTATCGTCCAAGCTCTAACTTCTTTAACACCTGCTGTGAAATAAGTGATCAAGTTGAGCAATTTATAACTCGCGATGATTAATCTTACTGTACCTGGTTCTGAAAGTCCCATTTCAGAAACAAATTCCATTTTTTCTTCGTAGTCCTCGAGTTCTGCGATCTCTTCTTCGATTGCTGCACTGACAAGAATGATTTCTGCATCCTCATTTTTTACTAATTCTTTAAATCGAGTAACGTGATCATTTCCGTTAAGAGCCGAACCTTCATCCACATTACAAACATATAAAATTGGCTTAGCTGTAAGCAATGACATTTCTTTGAAGATCTCTTTGTCTGCGTCCTCTAATTCTAAGTCCCGTGCAGATAAACCTTCTGATAGGTGATCGTATATTTTCTGACCAATTTCTAACTTGGCTACAGCTTGCTTGTCACCGCCTTTCGCATTCTTCTTTAACTTCTCAAGTGCTTTCTCTGCAGTTTCTAAATCTTTTAATACCAATTCCGTATCAATGATTTCTTTATCTCTTACAGGATCTACGGTCGTCTCAACGTGGATCACATTATCATTATCGAAACATCTGATGACGTGGATGATGGCATCAACCTCACGAATATTCGCTAAAAATTGATTTCCTAGCCCTTCACCTTGCGATGCTCCTTTGATCAAACCCGCAATATCCACAATCTCTACAGTCGTAGGTTGGATTTTCTGAGGATTCACTAATTCAGACAATTTATCAAGTCTTTTGTCTGGAACAGTAATCATTCCTACATTGGGTTCTTTTGTTGCAAATGGGAAATTTGCTGCCAAAGCCTTAGCAGAAGTTAATGCATTAAACAAAGTTGATTTTCCTACGTTAGGTAGGCCTACGATTCCACACTTTAAAGCCATTATATATTTTTTTAATAATTGTCAATTTTTCTTAGGAGCCGCAAAGATATTTTATTTTTACCCATCAAAGAACTTCATACATGAATTTTCTAGCTCATATATTTTTATCTTACGATAATGAAGAACTTCTTCTAGGAAATTTCATGGCAGATTTTATATCAAATAAGCAAGTTGAGAAGTACTCGGATGAAATTAAACGGGGGATTTTACTTCACCGTCTAATCGATACTTTTACCGATAATCATCCCATAGTTAGGCAGGGAACAAAGCGATTAAGGAAGAAGCATGGCAAGTATGCGCCTGTGGTTATCGATATATTGTATGATAATATCTTGGCAAAGAATTGGCATTTATACGATGACAAATCTTTAGAAGAGTTTGCACAAGATTCCTATTTAATTCTTTATAGAAGGCTTCCAGATATGCCAGATAAACTTAGAAAAAAAGTGCCCTTAATGGTTGCTGATAATTTTTTATTAAAATATAGATCTAAAGCTGGAATAGAAAGAGCACTCGCAAGTATGGATCGGCGGACGAAATTTCCATCTGATTTTAAATCTGCCGCTCTACAGTTAGATGAAGAAGAAGAGCTGTTTACGGAGGAATTTAATATATTCTTTCCTGAACTGATCCAGAAATGCAATGAATTTTTAGCTTCGAATTAACGATGGCTGGCTATTTGAAGAGTCTTTTGTCAAATTTGAAAAGCTCCTTTCCTATAATTTTCACCTTTTTGAAATCTGGATGTCTAGGATTAATAATGTAATTGTACTCCCCTTGAACAACGGCTGCAGGTACCATTAGAGCAAGTGACTTGCCTTCCGTAACAAACTGATCCCCAATTTTTTGAGTCTCATGACCATGTGGTGCACGGTCCCAAGTTTTTGATAATTTACCCAAGTCCAATTTTTCGAATGATAGATCTGGTATTTCTATAGAAATTAAGTAGTAGTCATCAGGAATATTTCCTAGAGGCGTGTGAACTGCAATTTCTACTGTGCAGAGCGCTCTGCTAGAAGAAGTATAAATCATGGAAGTACCCCGACTGTTCCACCTTCCGCCGAATCTTTCAGCACCTATACCAGATAAGGTATCCGCATATTTAGCCTTACTTAAGCGGTAAACAATCATGCAAGAATCCCATATTCTATACGTCCTAATTCATCCTTAAGCATGCTGATGCCGAAAGAACTATCTAGTAAGCTTTTCGGAACAGTATTACCAAGAGCAACATTCTCTGTAGAAAGCCACTTATCAAATTTCTCTTCATTTCCGAAAACTTCACTACCATAATTATATAGCTGCGTAATCTGAATAATCCTTTCAGATTGCATCGCATCAAATTTCTTCTTTTCTTTCTTGTAACGCTGTAAGGTTCGCTCTGACATATGGAGATAAGAAGACCATTCATCAGAAGAAAATGGAGTATGCTTAATAATGGAATTAAATCCATAGTATGAAATTCCTTCTCGAACGAGAGTAACCATGGATAAGGCATTCCCATCATCCATGATTTCATAATTATATTTCTTAAGTGCAGTCATGATTCTTATAGTTTACGACATCTGTCATAAATATAACGCCATTTGTCGCAATTTAGTTCGAAAGTTAAATGTTTTTTAAAAAAGTGCTTACCCCTCGAAGTGGAAGGAAAGTGTGAAGACTCTAGAAAGTAATTTTTCCAATACACGAGACTCTACTAGATTGTCATTGTAGATAAGCGTATTTCCTATGCCTTGAGAAACTTTTAATTCAGGAGAAAAAATAAAGTACTCGAAGAAAAATTGCATTCCGAATCCACCTTCTACTTGAAAGTCATGTGGTGAAATTTTAACTAGCTGGTCCGCTTGTCTAGAGTTAGAGTTACTCGCAACATCGAAGGAGTATTTCAGTCCAGCCACAACGAACATTCTTTTGTCCTTATAGGGTAGGGACTTGTACCTGACAGCAAATGGAGCTTCAAAGAATACGGATTCAAATCGTTTTCGGTCTCCAGCATTACCGATGGATTCATTGTAGAGCAAATTTCTTTCAGAAAATGAAAATCCTGGAGTAAATCGAAAGTCGAAATATTCCCCAACTTTGACATTGGTAATCATATGAACGCTGACACCAGGAGTCAAATTAGACTCTGCTATAGAGATACTATCATTAAGAATAAACTTTTTAGAATGGCCTAAACGATAACCAGAAAAATTCGTGGCCATAGTAATACCAAAGTAGTATGGCTTTTTTTGAAAGTCTAAATAATTGTAATTGTTCTTACTTATATATTGACCATTCAAAGAAAATGCGGCTAAAAAGAGTATTAGAAATACTCCACAAAATTTCATTTTTTTCTCCATCTGAAAGACGAACGAATAGAACTTGCCCACTATTGTATTTATTTTAAGAATAAAAGGTGCTTCACTCAATAATTGACAATACTATTATGAAAGACCCTTATTTTGCTAAAAATTACTTCATTTAATCTACTTTTTTAACCTTCAAAATAAAAATAAGTTTTAATGGTTAAAATTATATGTAGAATCCCATGATTTACTTATATTTGCGAGCTTATAAAATATAAAATTAATTATTTATAAATGGCTGAAAATCAAAGAATTATTGATATCAATATAACGGACGAAATGAAATCCGCATATATTGATTATTCAATGTCGGTTATCGTGTCCAGAGCACTACCAGATGTAAGGGATGGTTTAAAACCAGTACACAGGAGAGTGCTTTTTGGAATGTCAGAATTAGGATTGACCAATAATAAATCACACAAGAAGTCTGCGAGGATAGTCGGAGAGGTATTAGGAAAGTACCACCCACACGGTGATTCATCAGTATATGACACGATGGTGCGTATGGCACAGGACTGGTCGCTGAGATATCCGCTAGTAGATGGACAAGGGAACTTTGGTTCCATGGATGGAGATAGTCCTGCGGCAATGAGGTATACGGAAGCAAGACTAGAGAAGATTAGTGACGAGATACTTTCGGATCTGAAAAAGGATACAGTTGATTTTAGATTAAATTTTGATGATACATTAGAAGAACCAACTGTACTTCCTACGACGCTTCCTAACTTATTAGTTAATGGTGCTTCTGGTATTGCTGTAGGTATGGCGACGAATATGATGCCACATAACTTAACAGAAGTGGTAGACGGTATCATTGCAACTATAAATGATCCAGAAATTACGATTGACGGATTAATGGAGCACATTAAGGCACCCGATTTTCCAACAGGTGGAATCATCTACGGTATGGGCGGTGTGAAAGAAGCTTTCGAGACAGGTCGAGGAAGAGTTGTACTTCGTGGAAAAGCAGAGATCGAAACTAGAGCTAACGGCAAAGAAGTTATCATTATCAATGAGATTCCTTACCAAGTTAACAAGGCTAATCTGATGATTAAGATGGCTGAGTTAGTGAATGATGGGAAAATAGAAGGAATTACAGACCTTAGAGATGAATCTGATAGAAATGGTCTTAGGATTGTTGTTGAGGTTCGTAGAGATGCGATGGCTTCTGTTATTCTTAGTCAGTTGTACAAGTTTTCTCCATTACAGTCATCGTATGGAGTAAATAATGTTGCACTTGTAAATGGACGACCTCAAATATTAAATCTTAAGGATTTGATCGTTGAGTTTATTAAGTTCAGAATTGAGGTCATTGTAAGAAGAACGAAATTTGAATTAAATAAGGCAGAAGAGCGTGCACATATACTAGAAGGTTTAATTAAAGCCATCGATAATATCGACTTGGTTATAAAATTAATTAGAGCATCTAAGACGGTAGATGAAGCGAGAGAATCATTAATGAAAGAATTGGATTTAACTGAAATTCAGACAAAGGCGATTCTTGAAATGAGACTTCAGAAATTGGTTAGTCTGGAAATGGACAAAATCAAGGAAGAGTACGATGAGTTGATGAAGCGAATTGAGTACTTAAAGTCAATTCTAGAAAGTGAAGAGCTTCAGAAAGAAATCGCTAAAGAAGAGTTAGAGCATGTGAAAGAGAAGTTCGGCGATGAAAGAAGAAGTGAGATTTCATTTGCAGAAGGAGAGATAAGTATTGAAGATATGATTCCAAATGAAGAAGTTGTTATTACGATTTCTCATCTTGGATATGTGAAAAGAACAAAAACTTCTGAATACAAAATACAAGGAAGAGGTGGAGTAGGAGCTAGAGGCAGTAAGACGCGTGGTGAAGATTTTATAGAGCACATGTTCGTTGCTACGAACCATAATTACCTATTGTTTTTCACAGAGCAAGGTCGATGTCATTGGGTAAGAGTTTATCAAATTCCAGAAGCAGGCAAAGGATCATTGGGTAGAGTTATCCAGAACATCATTGCTATTCCGAAGGAAGATAAAGTGAAAGCATATATTAAAATAGAAGATCTAACGGATGAAACCTTTATTAACGAAAACTACATTGTTTTTGCAACTAAAAAAGGTAACATTAAGAAGACCTTAGTAGAAGCATTCTCTCGTCCTCGTGTGAATGGTATTAACGCCATTACTATTAATGAAGGTGATACACTACTAGAAGCTAAGCTTTCAAATGGTAAGAATGAAATCGTGCTTGCGAACAGAAACGGTCGAGCTATACGATTCCCAGAAAGCAAAGTAAGATCTATGGGAAGGTCAGCTGCTGGGGTAAGAGGTATGAAATTAGATAGTGATAAAGACTTTATTGTGGGGATGATTATAGGAGATCCAACGAACACAGAAGAAAGTGTATTTGTTATATCTGAGAATGGATATGGAAAAAGAACGGCGCTTGAAGATTACAGAATGACTAACAGAGGCGGGAAAGGTGTGAAAACCATGAAAGTCACTGATAAAACGGGTGAAGTAGTTGCTATAAAGATGGTGACTGATGAAAACGATATTATGATTTCTAATAAGTCTGGAATTGTTATAAGAATTAAAGGTTCTGGACTTAGAGTAATGGGTAGAGCGACTCAAGGCGTTCGAGTAATTAAATTAATAAAAAATGATTCAATATCTGATGTGGCCATCATTCCACCTTCAGATGACGACGACGAAGAAGAATAATTAACACTTTAATAGGGTGATTTTAACATTATTTAAAGATATATTGTTCTAATATTTCGTCTTAAGGATAGATCGTTATAAATTTATGAATCTGAAAATTTTAGAAAATGACTAGTATGAAAAAATTCTTATTATTATTTGTTGGAGTCCTGTTTGTAGGGTCTTCAATTATTGCCCAAGATGGGAAAAAGGCTTATAAGAAAGCAAATAGACTTTTAGGGACTTACAACTTAGATCCAAGTGCGAATATGGATAAGTTAGAAGAGGCGAAAGACTTGATTGGATCTGCATTAGAAGATCCAGAAGTAGAAGCAATGGGGAAAGCTTGGATTGTAAAAGGTAAAATATACAATGAGCTGGTATCCAATGAAATGAACCAGAAGTTACTTAACCCTGAATATGTGGTTAAGAATGTAGGTTATGCGCAAGAGGCCTACACTGCTTTGAAAAAAGCACTCGAAGTGTCTGAGAAAAAATTTGAAATTAAAGAAGCTCTTAATCAACTGAAATTAACGGCAGGGCATATTTCAAATGAAGCAATTACAGCTTTCCAAGACAAAGATTATAACGCTGCATTTAAAAACTTTAGAAGTTCGATTGCTTTAGATGAAATCCTTGTGGCACAAGGAGAAGAGTCTACTTTTATAGATGAGGCGAATAAAAAAGAACAATACTTTTATACTGCTATTAGTGGTTTTTATGCTAAAGAATATGAGGAAGTTGAGCCTTTCTTTTTGAAGGCTAAAGAAATGGGAGATGCAGATCCATTTATCTATGAAGGTCTTTATAATATTAAAAAAGAAACCGACATGGATGCTGCGAGAGCTATCTTAGAAGAAGGTAGAGCAAAATATCCGGATGACACAGCTTTATTATATGCTGAGATTAATTACATGGTTGCTGAAGGTTTACTAGAAGAATTAATCGTAAAGTTAGAAGATGCTGTAAAAAAAGATCCTGAGAATATTTCGGTATATACTACGCTAGGAGCAGTTTATGATAATCTTGCTTCTCAATCTTTAAAAGATAGTACTGCAGCAGAAGGAAAAGCACAAATGTACTTTGATAAATCACAAGAATGGTTTGAGAAAGCGCTTAATCTAGATGAAAGTAATTTTGATGCACTTTATAGCTTAGGTGCATTATATTATAATAAAGCAGCAACTTTCACTGATCCTCTTAATGAATTAGCGAATGATTTTTCAGCTGAAGGAAATAAAAAATACGATGCTTTGAAAGCGAAAATGGATAATCTATTTGATACTGCATTCCCGTATTTCAAAAAAGCTGAAGCTATTAATCCTGAAGATATGAATACATTACTTGCGATAAAAGAGATTTATGCTAGAAAAGGTGATGTTGAAAAATCTAATGAATACAAAGCTAGATTAGAAGCACTTAACACTGGTGGACAATAGTTATTCTTTAGGGTTGTTGAGAATTAATTTTTAATTACAATACGAATAAGAATTAAAAATATAAAAAGCTTGCCTAACTTTAGGCAAGCTTTTTTTATACCTATTAATCATGAGAAAAATAAATACCATAATTTTTGATTTGGGAGGCGTTCTGATAGATTGGAATCCTAGATATGTCTTTGATGAGGTGTTTGACTCAAGTGAAGAAGTAGATTTTTTCTTAAGTGAAGTGTGTAACGGTGAGTGGAATGGAGAGCAAGATAGAGGGCGACCATTTCAAGAAGCCATTGACCTGAAAACAAAGGAATTTCCTAAATACGCTAAGGAAATACAATTGTACTATACCAGATGGAGTGATATGGTTAGCGGGGATATCCCAGAGTCAGTCGAAATTTTGAGAAAGTTAAGCAGGCTAAGAGACATCAGATTGTATGCGCTGACAAATTGGTCTCATGAGACTTTTCCTTATGCTTGGGAGAATTTTGAATTTCTTAAATTATTCGAAGGTATATTAGTGAGTGGAAAAGAAAAGCTTATAAAACCAGATCACGATATTTACCATTTGATTTTAGATAGGTATGATATAGATGCTGAAAGTGCTGTTTTTATAGATGACTCATTAAAAAACGTGATCGCAGCGAATCAAGTAGGTATTCAAAGTATACATTTTATTAATGCAGAACAATTAGACAAATCATTAAAAGACTTGGGAGTTCAACTTTAATCTTGCAGTCTTTTATAAATATAAAAATGATGAGAAGTATTTTAATTTTATTTTTTCTAGCTATTTCATTTCAGATTTTTGCTCAAGGTACAAGCAATAGGCAGAGAACGTTAATAACAAAAAGGACTGCAACTTGGTGTCCACTTTGCGGAGGCTGGGGCTGGGACATGGCGAAAGGAATCGAGGCTTTCAATAATGAAGATGTATTTCTACTGAAAGCTCATTATAGCGGCGATCTAGAAACTCAAGTAGCAATCGATATTACAAATAACTGGAATGCTGCATATCAACCAGAGTTTTTTATTAATGAAGAAAAGCAGGATGTAGGGAGTTCTACTTGGTCAAGCAAATTGCAAGAATTTAGAGCGGAAATTGAAGCTAATTCAAAAAACGATGCAAAGGTATCTTTTGATATTAAAACAGAAGTGAATGGGAATGAAATTACAGCAGATGTGGATCTTGAGTTCCTATCGGCAGTTGCTGGGAATTACAATCTTGGTATATATCTAGTAGAAGATAGCCTTGTTAATAATCAAGCTGGTCGTGGAAGCAGTGCGGTTCATAATGGAGTGCTAAGATCAACATTTAGTGGACTAAGTTTTGGAGGTTCTATCGTAAGTGGTAGTGCAGATGTAGGTGAAATGGTTAACAGATCTCTAACTTTAGAGGTAGATGGAGGTCCGATAGAAGATAGACACTTGAGAGTTTTAGCTATTGTTTGGAAAGTTGATGGCGGTAATTATCAAGTTGAAAACTTGCACGATGTATCCGTCGGTTTGTCAGCGAGTACTTATACATCTTTAATAAAAGAGGATGATTTTAAGGCGATCACTGTAGGTAATGATCTTGAATTAAGCTTTTCATTACTTAGTTCGATGAAGTCAGGCAGGGTAGAGGTTTATCAGATGAATGGTCAAAAGATTATTTCAAAGGTATTCAAACCAATGCTTGATCAAAATAATGTCTCCATTCCAGTAGCTAATGTCAAGGGCAATTTTGTTGTTGTTTCTGTGATAGGAGATGAAAATCTATTGATTTCTAAAAAAGTCTATATCGAATAGTACTTAGTTTTAAAATTTGAAGTATTAACATGCTTTATGAGGCAGTTACTAGAAAATCTATGCGCTTATCATCCTAGATAAAGAGCATTGCGTTAGGGATCTGGAGTTACTGAATGTGGTAAAAGAGTAGGCTTTACCCACGATAGAAAGAAATATTTATCCCAAGAAATTTCTTCTAAAACTTATAAAGTAGGATGGAATTATTAAATTCGCATCGAATACTTACTTTATGAAAATATTTAATATGTTATTTTTCGTCCTCTGTACGATTTATAGCATTTCAGCCCAAACTAATTACGCTAGAGTAAAGATTAATCTACAAGAAACTCCTCTGGAAGCAATAGCCACACTAGGTTTAGAGGTGGATCATGGCGTACTTCAGAAAAATAGATATTTAATTAATGACTATTCTGATGATGAATTAACATTATTAGAAGAGCATGGAATTCCATATAAAATAATAGTTTCAGATGTAAAGCAACATTATGTTAATCAGAATGCTGTCCAAACGCGTTCTGAAAAGTATACCTGTAATGTAAAGGCTTATAATTATAGGACACCTGATAATTATACTTATGGAAGTATGGGTGGATATCATACGTATGATGAACTCCTTTCCACCTTAGATTCTATGCATGCTGCTTTCCCGAATCTAATTTCCAAGAAAAAGATGATTGGGAGCAAGACAACATATGAAGGAAGACCAATATTTTGGTTAAAAATAGGTGATAAACCAAATGTAGATGAAGATGAACCAGAGATTCTCTATACTGCACTTCATCATGCACGGGAGCCTCAGAGTCTTGCACAGATGTTATTCTACATGTGGTATTTGTTAGAAAATTATGAAAATGATGCCTTGATTAAGGGTTTAGTAGATCACACAGAAATGTATTTCATCCCATGTATTAATCCAGATGGTTATGTACATAATGAAATGACAGATTCGAATGGTGGCGGTCTATGGAGAAAAAATAGAAAACCAGCAGATGGGGGAGCGAAAGGAGTAGATATCAACAGAAATTATGATTATAAATGGGGTCATGATGAGTCTGGTTCATCTTCTAACCCGAACAGTAATACTTTTAGAGGGACATCCGGGTTTTCAGAAGCGGAAACACAAGCGGTTAGAGATTTTAGTTTAGAACATGATTTCAAAATCGTTATGAATTATCACGCATTCGGGAATTACTTGATCTATCCGTGGGGTTTTGATGGGAATGCTTCATCTGATGATTTGACCTTTAAGGGATATGGTGATGGATTGACTGCTGAAAATAATTTTGATGCGGGAACGAGTGTAGAAACGGTAGGTTACGGTGTGAATGGTAGTAGTGATGATTGGATGTACGGTGAATTGGGAATTTTTGCATTTACTCCGGAAGTTGGTCACATTGATTTCGGATTTTGGCCTCCAAGAACAGAAATTGATAGACTGAATAAATCTGTATTTAAGCAAAATTTAGTGGCGGCTCAGTTGTTACATGATTATGTTAAGGTCAATGTTTTACCTGATACTAATCAATCATTAGACCTTGATATCGTAAAGCTGAGTAAAGATGAAAACCTACTTAAAGTAAAAGTTAAAAGTCTAGATAAAGCGTTAGTTTTTGTGGCTGATTCTGTAGAATTGGGTCTGAACCATCTGGAGCGAGATACGGTATTATTCCCATACGAAGTGATACAAGATTATATTGTAAAAGAAGAGGTCCCTGTTTTAGTTGAGTCTCACTATAAGTATTATACCATCGTTGATACAGTCTTAATAAGAATAATTAACGAAGACTTTGAAGTCATTTACAGTGAAAATGGAGAAGATCTTCAGGATTGGGGGACTAAAAAGTGGGGAGTAAGTAGTAGTAAATTTGTTTCGAATCCTGGAAGCTTAACGGATAGTCCTAAGGCAGATTATTTACCATTTTCGGAATCTATGATTACACTTACAGATGAAATAGACTTAGTAGATGCTGAAAAAGCATTGCTTACATTCTATGCGACATGGGAAATAGAAGAAGATTTTGATTATGCACAAGTTTTGATTTCAACTAATGGTGAAAATTTTAACCCGATTTGTGGTAAGTATACCACTCGCGGAAATGAGTTCCAAGATTTAAACCAGCCAGTTTATGAAGGGTATCAACCAACATGGGTGAAGGAAGAGATAGACTTAGCAGATTATCTAGGAGAAAAAATATGGATCCAATTTCGATTGATTTCAGATGCAGTGGAGGAGCAAGACGGAATATATATTGATAATATAAAAGTTGAAATTGTTGAAAAGCAACAGAGTTCATCTACTCATTCATTAGGATTAGATAATCGGTTTTCGATTTTTCCCAATCCCGCAAAGCAAAGAATAAATATCCAAGGAGCTTCAGAAGTTGATGTTGATGTCAGAATTTATGATCAGTTGGGAAGACTAATGTTAGAAAGGTCAAAACCTGCAAATGGTGGGCTTGACTTTACGATAGATATAAGAAGTCTTGTTACTGGAGTTTATTATATTGAGTTTGCTGAGGAGGGCGAAAAAGTTCAGACCGTAAAAATGGTTAAGTTGCCGTAGGTTTTTCGGTTAGACTTGTGGGATGGTTTTCGGACTTAATCAGTTTATTATGGATGTTTTCTTGTAGTGAGCTAGAAATAGAACGTGGAATCTTAATACAATAAATGGCTTAGCTGTCCTTCCGTTTCACTGCAGGCTTACCAGTCCATTTATTTTCTGTAAGTGCTCGTATTAATATTTATTACCGACAGGCTTGTAGAGCCGAAGTTGGCTGTTATATGGATCTGTATGATATGGCTAAGGTTCGTAGTACCGACATTGTAAATTTATAATCCAGCTCTCTTGGCTATCATTGATAATCTTAGACATCTATTAGAATTACAATTTATCCTTTAGTATCAAACTTGAGAGTGTAATTTTCAGAAGAATTATTTTACAATGATCCTCACCTAGTCAAAGGTCAAAATAGAAGCTTTCTTACTTCGTAGGTGAATCTTTTTTTTAAAGCTCATTCGAAAAGAAGTAAACTCCTTTTCTTCTTCACATAAAAAAAAGCTTCTCGACAATGCCGAAAAGCTTCTATTCTCTGTGACCGCGGAAGGATTCGAACCCTCAACCCTCAGAGCCGAAATCTGATATTCTATCCAGTTGAACTACGCAGCCATTAAATTGAAAATAGTCCAAAAACTACTTTCTATTTTACTTGTTGCAAAAGTAAAATTTATTTCAGTTATTTTGAATTAATTGGATATTAAAACGCAATAACCTAAATACTATTTTTTGTTACTATGCTTTAGAAGCTAATTCTTCCTTCATCGCAAGGTATTCATCGAATGTTTTCAAACTATCATAACATCCAATGCCATTATCATTTAGATCTATTATTCTATTCGCAATGGATTGTGTGAAAGTATGATCTCGAGATGTAAAGATTAAATTTCCTTTGAAATTAATTAGAGAATTATTTAATGCCGTAATCGTCTCTAGATCCAAGTGATTCGTAGGTTCGTTCAGCATCATAAAATTGGCACCTGAAAGCATTAATTTAGATAACATACATCTCACTTTTTCTCCTCCAGAAAGTACGTTTGCCATTTTCAAACTTTCTTGTCCAGAAAACAGCATTTTACCTAAGAATCCTCTAATAAATGCTTCATCTTTATCTTTAGAAAATTCTCTTAACCAATCGATTAAGCTGACCTCACTGTGGAACATGTGTTCGTGATCATTCGGAAGATCATCCATCGTTATTGTTTGTCCCCAATTGATTTCACCTGTATCAGGTTCTAATCTGCCTGCTAGGACATCATAAAAGGCATCTAGAACAACACTGTTTTTTCCAAGTAAAGCAATCTTATCCTTGGAATTCATGGTGAAATTGATTTCTGAAAACATCAATTCTCCATTAATAGATTTACTTAAGTTTTTAACCTCTAAGATTTGATCACCAACTTCTCTTTTAGGTTCCCAGATGATTCCAGGATATTTTCTAGAACTTGGCTTGATCTCATCCACATTTATTTTTGCCAAGAGCTTTTTCTTTGCAGTTGCTTGCCTTGACTTAGATGCATTCGCACTAAACCTGTCAATAAATGCTTGTAATTCAGCCCGCTTGGTTTCTGACTTTTTGTTTTGATTAAGTTTCTGTCTTAGAGCAAGTTGACTCGATTCATACCAGAATGTATAATTACCAGTATATAAATTGATCCTAGAAAAGTCAATATCCACGGTATGCGTACAAACGGTATCAAGAAAGTGTCTATCGTGAGAAACAACGATGACTGTATTTTTGAAATCCAGTAAAAAATCTTCTAACCAAGTTACGGTTTTGATGTCCAAATCATTCGTAGGCTCATCTAGAATAAGGATATCCGGATCACCGAAAAGTGCTTGAGCTAGTAAAACCCTAACTTTAGCAGCTCCGGAAAGCTCTGACATTGACTTATAATGGAGATCTTCATGAATTCCTATTCCTGATAGCAGACTTGCTGCTTCTGGTTCGGCATTCCATCCATTCATTTCAGCAAATTTTTCCTCTAATTCTCCAGCTTTGATACCATCTGCATCACTGAAATCAGGTTTCATATAGATGGCATCTTTTTCCTTCATTAAATCCCACAATGCTTTGTGTCCTTTCATAACCGTATCAAGCACGGTATGATTGTCGAAAGAATTGTGATCTTGAGAAAGTACAGCCATCCGTTTTCCTGGTTCAATTCCGATATTACCGGTATTAGCGTCAATTTCTCCCGAAAGAATTTTCAAAAAGGTAGACTTTCCTGCTCCATTTGCTCCAATAACACCATAGCAATTACCTGGTGTAAAGGTGATGTTAACCTCATCGAATAGAATTCTTTTGCCGTACTGAAGGGAAATATTATTTGCTGAAATCATTAACTTTTATTTTAGAGCCTGCAAAGGTAAGCATTTCTTGTTATTCTTTTGTTATGTCTGTGTTAAACAGCGCTATAAAATGTCTGGTTTTTTTCTTAATTTAAATTCTAGAAAAAACGAAACTTATAATTATGAATAATCCAACAAGACCCAACATCGTATTTTGGATCATAGGTGCTGTCGCACTTCTTTGGAATCTTATGGGCGTTATGGCCTTTTTTACACAAGCAATGAACTCAGATTCTTATAGAGCTAGTATTCCTGCCGATCAGTTAGCTATAATCGATGCTTTACCACTTTGGTACATATTGGTTTTTGCAGTTGCTGTATTTGCGTCTGCATTAGCATGTATTTTTTTACTAGTACGAAGAAAACTCGCGGTTCCATTATTCTTGATTGGCTTTATTGCGGTTCTTATACAGTCCAGTTATAATCTATTCTATAATGCTGGAAGAGCCTTTTATGCAATGCCCCAATATATCATGTTAGTATCATTGCCTATTGTCTCAGCACTCTTATATTGGTATGCTCGACGTTGCGATCAAAAAGGATGGTTGAAATAAATTAAAACTTTTTGCTGCGTATTAGTTTCTTAGATTGAGAAAGATATATCATTCCTAAAATACTTATGATTAGAAGGTAAGTTCCACCTCCGATCAGATAGGGAATCTGTGAAGGAACCAGTTCCATTCCCATTGGGACATCTCCTCCGACGAGAAAACCACCTATGATAATTAGGTTGAAAGCGATCAATGTTGCAATCATGTAGATTAAAAAATTGACATAGAAAGTGATACTTAATATAGTGTTATTGGTGTTATCTTCTTTTAAGCCTTTCTCTATAATTTGGTTGCTAAAGTAGTAATAAAGCACAAGTGGAATTATGCAAATTAGTGCCACAAAAGCAATCGTTCCCGAACTGTTTTCAAACCAACCTATGAAACTAAGAGGAATAATTATAAGCAGTGGGATTAATGTTCCTACAACAAAAGTAATCCAGAGTAATTTTATTTTTTGTTTCATAGAATAGGTACGCGCTGACACGGTAATTTTGTATAAAATTTAAAGAGAACAAAGATAGATTTTTTTGATCTACATCGAACAAATAGTCTTGTTTGTTGATATGATAAATGTAATATGAGAGATTAAGTTTTTAAGTATTACGTATTTTTTCACCAAATAAAATTATACCAATAAATGGAAAGTTTAAGTAAGAAGAGAATTGCAATATTAGCAACGGATGGATTTGAAGAGTCAGAATTTACTTCGCCTAAAGAAGCATTAGAAAATGCAGGTGCCAAAGTGGACGTTATTTCCGATAAATCCGGTAAAATTAAATCTTGGAAAGATGGTAATTGGGGATCCGAATTTTCAGTTACCAAAACCATTAATGAGGCAAATGAAAAAGACTATGATGGTCTGATGTTGCCCGGTGGAGTTATTAATCCCGATAAGTTAAGAAGAAATGATGATGCAATTAATTTTGTTAAATCATTTTTCAAAAGCCACAAACCAGTAGGAGCTATATGTCATGCTCCATGGTTATTAGCCGAAGCGGGAGTTTTGGAAGGCAGAGAGATTACCTCTTTTAATTCCATAAAAACAGATATGATTAACGCGGGAGCTAAGTGGAGAGACAGTGAAGTTGTAACCGATCACGGGTTAGTAACAAGTAGAAATCCTGATGATTTACCTGCCTTTAATAAGAAATTAGTAGAGGAAATAAAAGAGGGGAAACATCAACTTCAGACTGCATAAAACATTCTATCTTAATTGATTAGTTACTTGAATAGATAGAATTCAAAATTAACCCCTGATATCAAATTTGGTATCAGGGGTATTTATAAAGGGTGTAAAGTGTTTGCAATTTATGAATGGCTTGGCATGAATTCCATTAATTTATTCATATCTACCCCTAATCCTCTAGCTATTCCCATTCCCAATTTTTCACTGCATCTGAACCAGTGGCATAATTGTCTCAGGATGATCTCATCTTTTTTAGGTCCACTAATTCCACTCATCGCCCCTACGATATTACTCACTAAGTTTTCTCTATCTCTGTCACTCATCACTTTTTCATACAAAGCTTTCGGCTGAGAATAATGATCGTTATCATTTTCATTTCGATCGAAATATCCTGCGATATTGCTTTCTAATTCATATGGCTGGCCCTTATAAGCCTCATCTTCATGCAGATCATCGAAACTATTAGGATAATAGTTAGGATTTCCTCCACCATTTCCATCCATTCTCATCGCTCCATCTCTGTGATAATTTTTCACAGCGAAAGGACATCTATTTACAGGTAGTTGTTCATAATTCGCACCTATTCTATATCTGTGCGCATCTGGATAGGCAAGGATTCTGCCCTGAAGCATTTTATCTGGGGAAAATCCAATTCCATCTATCAAATTAGCTGGTGCGAATGCCGACTGCTCTATATCTTGAAAGTAGTTTTCTGGTATTTCATTTAATTCAAAGTATCCAACATCGATGAGTGGGAAATCACTGTGTGGCCATACTTTAGTCAAGTCAAATGGATTCCACGGGAATGCTTTAGCTTGTTCATCATTCATGACCTGAATCTTCATATTCCATCTTGGGTATTCTCCTCGTTCGATCGCTTCTACTAAATCTCGTTGTGCAAAATCAGGATCTTTACCTTTCATCTCTTCTGCCTTTGCATCATTGAAATTCTTTATTCCTTGGTCAGACTTGAAATGGAACTTAACCCATACGCGCTCATTATTCGCATTCACTAATGAAAAAGTATGACTACCATAGCCATTCATGAATCGGTGTCCATAAGGCGTACCGCGATCTGACATAAGGATCATAACTTGGTGAAGAGATTCCGGATTTAAAGACCAGTAATCCCACATCATTGTTGGGCTTTTACAATTCGTTTTTGGATGCCGTTTTTGCGTATGAATGAAATCGGGAAATTTCTTCGGGTCTTTGATGAAAAAGACAGGCGTGTTATTTCCCACACAATCCCAATTTCCATCTTCTGTGTAAAATTTTAGAGCAAAACCTCTAGGGTCTCTTTCTGTATCTGCAGATCCTTTTTCTCCTCCGACTGTGCTAAATCTCAGTAACATCTTGCACTCATTTCCTACCTTTGAAAAAAGTTTAGCTCTTGTATATTGGGTGATGTCATGAGTGACAACAAATTTTCCAAATGCTCCGGATCCTTTCGCATGAACTACTCTTTCTGGAATTCGCTCTCTATTAAACTGAGCTAACTTTTCATGTAAAAAAAAGTCTTGCAATAATAACGGTCCTCTAGGCCCGACAGACTGTGAATCTTCATAGTGATTAACAGGACACCCTGAATTCGTCGTTATCGATTTCTTTTTCATATTCGTATTTTTTTGTTGTTAAATTTTAATCCTGCTGCTAATTTAGTCACTACATTTGATTGATAAAAACTATATTGTGAATAGCATAATTGATACTGTCAATGAACATCCAGCAAATTGAATACATCTTAGCCGTTAAAGATTCCAAGAATTTTGGGCAAGCTGCAGACCAGTGTTTTATCACTCAGTCTACACTTAGTACCATGATTGCTAGGTTTGAAGATGAAATAGGATTGAAGATTTTTGATCGGAAAACTAAACCAGTAACGATCACTTTAGAAGGCGCTCAAGTCATTAAGCAACTTGAGATTATTTCGAATGAATTAGATAATCTTTCTGATGTTGTGAAAAGGATCAAAGGTCAACTTGATGTGAATCTGAAGATTGGTGCTATCCCGACCGTCGCTCCTTATCTTTTTCCACTTTTCTTGAGTGCTTTCATCCAGAAATTTAACGAATATCAATTTGAAATCTCTGAAATTTCCACAGCGCAGATTGTCGAGAAAATATTGTCCAGAGAAATTGATATAGGAATTGTATCCACTCCACTTAATCATCCGGACTTGAAGGAACACCATCTATATGATGAATCATTCTATTTATATGATCGGCTGAATAAGAATAACGATTTACTTCATATCTCTGAAATTGACCTAGATAGATTATGGATATTAGAAGAAGGACATTGCTTAAGAAATCAGGTTAAGAAAATATGCGATCTTCCTCCTCGAAAAATGATCAATGGAAACTTGCATTACAAGTCAGGTTCCCTAGAAACATTGATGAAATTCGTGAATAATAACAACGGATTAACTTTTCTGCCACAGTTAGCAACGAAAGATCTGAAAGAAGAAGAGAAGCAATATCTAAAAGCTTTTTCTAATCCTGTACCAGCTAGGTCCATTGGTCTCATTGTACATAAACATTTTGCAAAGAATGATTTGCTGGTTCAGCTAAAGGAGGCCATTCTGCTTGCAGTGGAAAAAGTTATATCAAATCTAAATGAAGAACTAAAGATCGTTTCACCTTTTTAAAAATTTGTTCGTCGTGACATATGATGAATAATCTGGATAAGTAATTGTGATTATGACATTAAATATATATAGATTTCAATTTTAAATTCGTTCGAGAGGAAGAATGGAACAATTTATGCATGTATAAATAAAGAAATAGAATAAATCCAATGAAAAATATCCTTACTTTATTAATGATGATATTTGCCTTTTCCTTAGGAACAGCGCAACAAGCTAGTGAAAATGAAGGATCTCTAGATGGTGGCACCATTGAGAGCCAATTTGATTATTTGATTTCAAAATCGAATAACTATCAGCAATATAAGGTTGTTAGAAAAGATTTTATCAGTAAATTTTTTCAAAATATTTCAGATTCTTTGGCTTCTAATAATGAAGAAATCACAAAGCTGAATAATACCATCTATGAACAGCAAATAAGCGTAGATTCCATGAAGTCGCAGATGATGACATTAAATGCTGATTTGACTCAGGTAAATAAAGAGAAAAATAGTTTTTCACTTTTCGGACTATTGCTGAATAAAGTTACGTATAACACTTTGATGTGGAGTCTGATTCTAGGGTTATTAGGTGCATTATTGTTTTTCATTTATAGATTTAAGAGAAGTCATGTTGTTACTGCTAAAGCAAAAGAAAATCTAAGCAAGACGAAAGAAGAGTTCGATGCATTTAGAAAGAAAACTTTAGAGAAAGAGCAAGTTCTTATGAGAAAGCTTCAAGATGAGCTGAATAAGAATGAAATGAATATGGGTTAGTCTTTTATCTCGATTAAGGATTGACGTTCTCTATTAACAAAAAGTTTTGTAACATCTGGTCGGCTGTAATGACCCGCGACATCGAAATTCTGTCTTTCTTCGAGAACACTATTGAAGTTTAAGTCACGAACTATCAAGTATTCCTTATTTATAACAGGCTCTACAATCCATTTTCCATCTGGTCCAGCGATACATGAACCACCATCTGATAAGATTTCGGGAGCATTTTCTAAGATGATATCTAAGTGAGGTGTATTGGAAGGGAAGTCCGACTTTCTCATTAAACCAGAAACACCGATGGAATAAGATCTAGATTCTTCAGCAATAAATCTTGTAATGTTTTCTGTATTCCTCTTAGCGCCTGGCCATACTGCAATGTGCAGGTCTTCACCCATAGCATAAAGTGCTGTTCTGGATAAAGGCATCCAGTTTTCCCAGCAGTTAAGTCCGCCGACCGTAAAAGCTTTTAATGAATGTGTCCGAAGCCCATGTCCATCTCCAGGTGCCCAAGTCAGTCTTTCTTCAAAAGTAGGCTGGAGTTTTCGATGTACTGATCTTATTTCACCTAGTTGATTGATATATACTAGTGTACAATAAATGCTATGATTCCCGCGGTTCAGTGCTTTTTCGATGACTCCGATGTAGATCGCAATCTTATGCTGCTTTGCTAATTCGCAGATGTTGTTTAAGTCACCAGACTCTATTTCCACTGCATTTCTTATATAGTGAGCATTGATTTCTTTCTGGATCTTTGAGTTGAAGGCTGAGCCATTGGTTAATGAAATCCAATATGGATAACCTGGAAGCAAAGATTCTCCAAATACAACCAATTCGGCCTCTTCTTTTGCAGCTTTTTTGATCCACGTCTCAATTTTGGAAATGGTCTCTACCTTATTCAGCCAGACTGGAGCAATCTGAGCAAGTGCAACTCTTAGTATATGCGCATCAGTCATTTCTATTAATTTTACTTAGCAAATAATTGCCCGATATCTTTGAAAGCCTTGAATTCAAGGGAATTGCCTTCTGTATCCATGAAGAACATAGTTGCTTGTTCTCCTGGTAATCCAGTGAATCTAATGTATGGCTCGATTACGAAAGGAATATCACTAGCTTTTAGCTGTGCTGAAAGATTCTCCCAATCTTCCCACTTTAGTACAACTCCAAAGTGTGGAATTGGAACATCATGACCATCTACTGGATTAGAAGTAGATGCTCTTTGCATATCTTCTTTAACATGAATAACGAGTTGATGTCCAAAAAAATTAAAGTCAACCCAATGGGAAGCGCTTCTTCCTTCAGGACAACCTAGAATATCTCTATAAAATGCTCTTGCACGCTCCAAGTTCTGAACTGGAATTGCTAAATGAAAAGGTTGAATATTTTCCATTATACTAAGTTAGGATTTACAATTGATAAGATCAATTTTCATAGCAATCAAAAAAAAACATTCACAACTCCACATTTCGTGAAACTATGAATGTTTTTTGTTATAATTTAATCTTTAAGCCCTATATATTAGCAGCTAGCCAGTCACCAACTTCACTTGTCTTGTAAGACTTTCCACCTTCAGATAAGTCTTCTGTCACGATTCCTGCATCTAAAGATTTATTAACAACCGCTCTGATTGCAGCAGCTTCTTCAGTCAATTTAAAATCCTCTAACATCATTGCTGCAGATAATACAGTTGCTAATGGATTAGCAATATCTTTTCCTGCTGCCTGTGGATATGATCCATGTATCGGCTCATATAGGCCAATTTTGTCTCCTACAGAAGCAGAAGGCATTAGACCCATTGACCCAGAAATTACGGAAGCTTCATCAGTTAAAATATCTCCAAAAAGATTCATCGTAACCATCACATCATATGAATTAGGCCACTGTACAAGTCTCATGGCAACGGCATCTACAAATTCGTATGAAACAGTTACTTCAGGATAGTCTTTTTCCATTCTTTGGAAAGTCTCTCTCCATAATCTCGAGGATTCAAGAACGTTCGCTTTATCAACACAACAAAGTCTTTTGTCTCTTGTCATTGCTAATTCGAAACCTTTCTTTGCGATTCTTACTACTTCCGCTCTTGTATATGTACAAGTATCAAATGCAGTTTCGCCATCGTCTTTTCTTCCTCTTTCTCCAAAGTAAATTCCTCCAGTTAATTCTCTAAGAATAATCAAGTCTGTGCCTTCTATTCTTTCTCTTTTTAATGGAGATTTGTCGATAAGTGAAGGGAAGGTGAAAGTGGGTCTAACATTGGCAAATAATCCCAATTTCTTTCTCATTTTCAATAATCCTTGCTCTGGTCTAACCTTAGCAGATGGATCATTGTCAAATCTTGGATGACCGATTGCTCCGAAAAGTACAGCATCCGAAGAAGCACATATTTCATGAGTCTCATCAGGGTAGGGTTCACCTACAGCGTCTATCGCTGCCGCACCAGTTAATGCTGGTTTCCAGTTAATATTATGGTTGTATTTTGTTGCAATGGCATTGCATACTTTTACAGCTTGATCTATTACTTCCGGTCCTATTCCGTCCCCTGCTAATAATGCGATGTCTAAATTCATTTTATTTTAAATTTTAGTTTTAATAGAAAGTCGTTTCTCTATATTTCTATTATTCATTGTCAATTAAATTAAGCATCTTCTCAGTTGCTTTAATGGCGGACACAGTCTGGTCAGAGTCTAATCCTCTTGTCTTAAATTGTTTCTTACCATCATTCCAGGTAATGATCGTTTTACACAAAGCGTCCGAGTCACTACCAGGCGGAATTCTTACCGCATAATCTACTAATTTCGGAAGCTTTAATTGCTTCGCATCATAGATTTTTTTCAAGGCATTAATGAAGGCATCATACTGTCCATCTCCTTGTGCATGCTCTTCGAATAATTTACCATCGATCTCTACAGCTACTGTGGTGGAAGGCTTAAGACCTTTCGCATGCGTTAGCACATATGACCTAATAAAAACTTTCTGAGTAAAAGTATTCGAATCCAATACATCTGAAATGATGAATGGAAGATCATCTTTGGAAACGATTTCTTTCTTGTCTCCTAATTCAATGATTCTTTGAGTAACCTTCTTTAGTTCGTCATCATTTAGACTTAGACCTAACTCTTGTAGGTTCTTTTTGATATTGGCTTTCCCAGAAGTTTTCCCGAGCGCATATTTTCTTTTTCGTCCGAACCGTTCTGGTAGTAAATCATTGAAATACAAATTCTTTTTACTATCACCATCGGCATGAATTCCTGCTGTCTGTGTGAATACATTATCACCTACAACTGGCTTGTTTACTGGAATCGAAAACCCTGAAAATGTGGAAACCAACTTACTTACTTTGTGTAATGAGGATTCTTTAACATTAATCTGTATATCTGGCATGAAGTCATTAATGACGGCAATAACAGAAGCCATAGGTGCATTTCCTGCGCGTTCTCCCATGCCATTAATGGTCAAGTGTAATCCATGACACCCAGCTTTCAGAGCTTCCATAACATTAGCTACACTTAGATCATAATCATTATGCCCGTGAAAATCGAAGTGGCACTTCGGATATTTATGAACGATTTGATTAATGTATTTATATGTTTCAGTATACGTTAGAATGCCTAGTGTATCCGGCAGCAGAATTCGATCTACATTTAGTTCACTTAGAAAATCTAAGTATTCGAAAACATATTCAATAGAATTTCGCATTCCATTGCTCCAGTCTTCCAGGTAGACATTAGAAGCTATTCCTGCATCACTTGCAGACTGGATAGCAGTCTTTATTTCATTAAAATGTTGTTCTGGAGTTTTCTTAAGCTGATGTGTCAGATGATTTAGTGAGCCCTTAGTCAGAAGGTTCTGCACCTTGGCACCTGCATCTTCCATCCATTGGATAGATTTTCCACGGTCTACAAATGACAAAACCTCAATTTTATTAAGGTTGTTACTTTCTTTAGCCCAGGAAGTTATATGCTGTACCGCCTTCAGTTCGCCTTCTGAAACTCTAGCAGAAGCAACTTCGATCCGATCAACATTCAATTCTTCTAGTAGAAGTTTCGCTAGCGTTAATTTTTCAGATACTGAAAAGGAAACACCAGAGGTTTGTTCACCATCCCGAAGAGTGGTGTCCATAATTTCTAATTTCCTGGTTGCCATTATTTAGAAAGGTAAAGTTGCGGCAAATTGCTCAATTTCAGATTTCATGCTTGATAGATAATCGATATCATCGAATCCATTCAACATGTTTTCCTTTTTGTACCCATTTATATCGAACTTTTCACTTTCGCCAGTTGATAAAATAGTTACTTTTTCCTCCGGAAGATTAACTTCAATCTGAGTATTAGGATCTTTTTCAATTTCTGTATAAATACTATCTAAGAATCCAGCACTTACTTGAACAGGTAATACGCCTACATTAAGACAGTTGTTTCTGAAAATATCTGCAAAGAAACTAGAAATGACACATCTGAATCCGTAATCATATACTGCCCAAGCTGCATGTTCTCTCGAAGAGCCTGAACCGAAATTTTTTCCCCCTACTAATATCTTTCCAGAATAAGTATCATTGTTTAAAACAAAATCTTTTTTCGGAGTATTATCTGGATTGTATCTCCAATCTCTGAATAAGTTATCTCCAAATCCTTTTCTTTCTGTAGCCTTTAAAAATCTAGCAGGAATAATTTGATCAGTATCCACATTTTCAATAGGCATTGGAACTGCAGAACTTTTTAAAACTATAAATTTATCGTAAGCCATGTTATTCTTAGTTATTGTTTTTTAAAAAATCTCTAGGATCTGTTACTTTTCCTGTGACTGCCGCAGCTGCAGCAGAGTAGGGGCTTGCAAGAAGTGTTCTACTTCCTGGGCCTTGACGTCCTTCAAAATTTCTATTAGAAGTACTAACAGCATACTTGCCCGCTGGTACTTTATCATCATTCATCGCAAGACATGCAGAACAACCTGGTTCTCTTAACTCAAATCCTGCGTCTTCTAAAATTTGAAGAATTCCTTCTTCTTTAATTGCACTTTCTACTTTGTGTGATCCAGGAACTAACCATGCAGTAACGTGATCAGCTTTCTTTCTTCCTTTTACGATCGATGCAAAAGCTCTAAAATCTTCGATTCTTCCATTAGTACATGAACCTATGAAAACATAGTCAACTGGCTTACCAATCATTTCCTCACCTTCATGGAAGTCCATGTAGCCTAAAGATTTTTGGTAAGTAGAAGCACCACCAGAAATATCTGCAGCATTTGGAATATTTTTACTGATGCCTATTCCCATTCCAGGATTTGTACCATAAGTAATCATTGGTTCTATATCAGCAGCATCAAAGTTGAATTCTTTATCAAATACAGCATCATCATCTGTCTTGAGCGTCTTCCAATATTCCATCGCCTTATCCCAAGCAGCTCCTTTAGGAGTAAATTCTCTTCCTTTGATGTATTCGAAAGTTTTCTCATCTGGCGCTATCATTCCTCCTCTTGCTCCCATTTCTATACTAAGGTTGCACACTGTCATTCGACCTTCCATTGACATTTTTTCAAATACCTCACCTGCATATTCTACGAAGTATCCAGTTGCTCCAGAAGTTGTTAATCTAGAAATGATATATAAAGCAACATCTTTAGGAGTTACACCGAAACTCAATTCACCTTTAATATTAATACGCATTTTCTTTGCCTTAGGCTGCATAATACATTGCGTTGCAAGTACCATTTCTACCTCCGACGTACCAATTCCGAATGCAATAGCTCCGAATGCTCCGTGCGTAGAAGTATGTGAATCACCACATACAATTGTTGCTCCTGGTTGGGTGATTCCATACTCAGGTCCTACTACATGCACAATACCATTTTTCTCATGGCCTAGTCCCCAATGACTAATACCGTAAGAGTTTGCATTTTCTTCTAAGGCTTTTAATTGATTAGCCGAAAGAGGATCTTCTACAGGTAAATGTTGGTTTATAGTAGGTGTATTATGGTCAGCTGTCGCGAATGTTCTTGCTGGAAATAATACAGTTGCGTTTCTTTGTTTAATTCCTTGGAATGCAACGGGACTCGTTACTTCGTGTACCAAGTGTCGGTCTATGAATAGTACATCTGGACCATCTTCTAGACTTCTAACAACGTGGGAATCCCATACTTTATCAAATAGTGTCTTACTCATCTGCTTATTTTTGAAAGATTGCAAATTTAAAAAATTATAGCCAAATCACTACTGATCCACTGAGTTCATTGCACAAATTTTCTAAATTTACAATTAGTCATATAAATCAAACTACTAAATAATTACGATGTCAAATCTAAATCAGTCTTTAGGAGAATTCATTATTGAAAATCAAAATGAATTTAAATACTCCTCTGGTGAGCTTTCTCGACTTATAAATTCCATCAGGCTAGCCGCTAAAATGGTAAATCATAAAGTAAATAAGGCTGGGCTCGTAGATATCGTAGGAAAGGCTGGCGATACCAATATACAAGGTGAAGACCAGCAGAAACTGGATGTGTATGCGAATGATGTTTTTGTGAATGGTCTGGTGAACAGAGAAATCGTGTGCGGAATTGCTTCTGAAGAAGAAGATGACTTTCTTTCTATTAAAGGCAGAAAAGGTAAAAATGAAAATAAATACGTTGTGTTAATAGATCCGCTAGATGGATCTTCTAATATTGATGTCAATGTTTCTGTGGGAACGATTTTTTCAATTTATCATAGAATATCTGAGGTTGGAACACCAGTACAGTTAGAGGATTTTCTCCAACCTGGAAATAAGCAAGTCGCTGCAGGTTACATCGTATACGGGACAAGTACGATCTTCGTTTATACGACAGGTCACGGTGTTAATGGGTTTACGCTGAATCCTGCGATAGGCACTTACTATTTATCTCATCCTAATATCACTTTCCCTGATAAAGGAAATATCTATTCTGTAAATGAAGGGAATTACGTCCACTTTCCACAAGGCGTAAAAGACTACATTAAATATTGCCAGAAAGAAGAGGAAGATAGGCCTTACACTTCTCGATATATAGGATCTATGGTCAGTGATTTTCATCGGAATATGTTGAAAGGTGGCATTTATTTTTATCCGCAAACATCTCAAAGTCCAAATGGTAAGTTGAGATTGTTGTATGAGTGTAATCCACTTGCATTTATTGCGGAACAAGCAGGTGGTAAAGCTTCTGATGGTTTTGGTCGAATACTAGATATTAAGCCAACGGAATTGCATCAACGAGTTCCTTTCTTTTCTGGTGTGAAGTCAATGGTCGAAAAAGCGGAAGAGTTTATGGCACACTATACTTAAGGTCAATTTTATTTATCTCAGAAATCAGTGATTTTTATCTAGAAAGGATACCGCATTCGTAGGTGAATTTATGATCTTTATCTTAAAGGTTATTATTTTGGAAACAATCGAATAATTCTAGCGTTACAGCTCTATAATTAAATTAATTTAATGAGAGCAAGTATACTATTTATCTTATTTTTCTCTTTCTACAGTGCTTTTGGTCAAAATTTTACCGTGAGTGGTAGCTTACGAGATGGAGAAACCGGTGAGGATTTAATAGGCGCCACGATATCGGTAGAAGAATTACCTGGCGTCGGGACAAGTGCCAATGCATATGGATTTTATTCTCTAACCTTAGAGAAAGGTGAATACACCTTAGTCTATGAATATATTGGCCTAGAAAAAGTGGTGAGAAAAATCAACTTGGATCAGCCGCTTGAAATCAATATCGAATTAGGACAGTCTTCTATTCAGATGGAAGAAGTGGTTATCAAAGCGGAACGAGATGATGCGAATGTTTCTGAAACAAAGATGAGTGTCACGAAATTAGATCCTAAAGACATTGCTTCTGTGCCCGTCATTTTCGGAGAGAAAGACATCATTAAGACTTTACAACTAACACCAGGAGTTAAAACGGCTGGTGAAGGAAATAGTGGGTTTTATGTAAGAGGTGGAGGAATAGATCAAAACCTAATCTTATTAGATGAAGCACCAGTATACAATGCAAGTCACTTACTAGGTTTCTTTTCGGTTTTCAATTCTGATGCGATTAAAGATGTGACACTCTATAAAGGAGGAATTCCTGCTGAGTTTGGAGGAAGAGCTTCATCAGTTATGGACATTAAGATGAAAGATGGAAATAGTAAGCGACTAGGAGTTTCAGGTGGTGTCGGCTTAATTTCGTCTCGGTTAACAGTGGAAGCACCTATTGTTAAGGATAAAGGTTCTTTTATGATTTCTGGTCGAAGAACTTATGCAGATGTGTTTCTAGGATTAGCGACGAATGAGGCTCTTAAGAACTCAACGCTCTACTTTTATGATTTAAATGCGAAAGCCAATTATAGAATAACGAAGAAGGACAGGATTTATCTGTCTGGGTATTTTGGTCGAGATATATTTGGTTTTAATGATAACCAGTTTGGTTTTAACTGGGGAAATACAACGGGAACGTTGAGATGGAATCACTTATTTAGTGAGAAGCTATTCTCTAATACTTCATTGATTTATAGTGATTACGACTATAAATTTAATGCGTCTTTCGGAGAGAATGCAAGTTTTTCAGTGTCATCAGGGATAGAAGATATCAATTTAAAACAAGATTTTTCATGGTTTCCATCTCCAAATAATACAGTGAAATTTGGATTTAATGCGGTCTATCATACTTTTCTACCTGGTGAAATTTCATCTAATGAAGGAAGCATTTTCAATGATGAAAAGATTCCTGAGAATTATGCAATGGAAGGTGCCCTCTACATCCAAAATGATCAGAAAATTAGCGATAAGATTAGTCTGAATTATGGGATTAGATATGCGATGTTTAATCAACTAGGACCTGGACTAATAAAAACGTATGATCCGGAAGGTACAGTAACTAGTGAAAATACCTTTGGTGACTGGGAGAGTGTGAAATATTATGGTGGATTTGAGCCTCGTGCATCTGCTAAATACCAAATTAACCAAAACAGTTCTGTAAAATTGTCCTTTACAAGGAATTATCAATTTGTACACCTGCTGTCTAATTCAACGACAACAACTCCTACGGATGTATGGGTTCCGAGTAGTGTAAATGTGAAACCTCAGATTAGTGATCAGGTTGCTTTCGGATATTTTAGAAATCTTTTCAAGAATCAGTATGAATTATCAGTAGAGACATACTATAAGACTTTAGAAAATCAGATCGACTATAAGAATGGTGCTGATTTGATATTGAACCCTGAAGTAGAATCAGAGTTGGTTTTTGGCGATGGATATGCCTATGGCGCTGAGTTTTATTTGAGAAAGCGGAAGGGAGATTTCACAGGATGGATTAGTTATTCTGTGGGAAGAACATTTAGAAGATTTAAAGAAATTAATGATGGTGAATATTTTCCTGCAAGACAAGACAGAATTCATGATTTAGCGGTAGTGGGCATCTATAATATAACGGCAAGGTGGAATGTATCAGGAACGTTTGTTTTCTATACTGGCGATGCAGCAACTTTTCCATCAGGAAGATATAAGTTAGAAGGTATCAGTGTGCCGTATTATACGGAGCGGAATGGGTATCGTTTTCCGAATTATAACCGAATGGATTTAGGAGCTACTTATATTAGTAGTAAGAGTGATCGATTTGAATCTAGCTGGAACTTATCTATTTATAATGTATATGGGAGGGAAAATGCTTTTACCATTGACTTCCGACAAAGCGAAGATAATCCAAATGAAAATGAAGCCTTTCAGATTGCTTTGTTTAAATGGGTTCCTTCTTTGAGTTACAATTTTAAATTTTAGAATGATGAAAAGTGTATTAATGATATTGGGCGTTCTTTTGGTTTTAGTTTCCTGTGAAAAGGTGATAGAGATTGATCTGAACAATGCGAATCCTCAAATTGTAGTTGAGTCTGAATTATTCAAGGGAGAGAATAAATTTAAAGTCAAATTAAGTTATACCAGCTCCTTTTTCAAGGAAGAAGAACAAGCGTTTATCTCAGATGCAACGGTAACTCTTACCGAAGTAGGTGGCGAATCGACAAATATTAATTATCTAGACAGTGGTTTATATGTTCTTGATAATTATATTGCCCGAGATAATAAGGATTATACATTAGATGTTGTTGTAGATGGCGTTACATATAGTTCTACAGCAACGATGCCTGCAGCGGTAATGCTTGATTCATTGGTTAGTAGACCATTAGATGGTACGTTCGGACCAGGTGATGGTTTTATTGTTTTCATGTATTGGCAGGATGATCCAGATGTGAATAATTATTACCGAGCAATTGTGACTTTGAATGGTGAAGAACTCCGAAGCCGTGAAGATGTCTATATTCTTGATGATAACTTTACTAATGGTGGGAGCATCGAAATTCCATTGTTCACCCAGATTTTCGAGCAAGGTGATACGGTGGATGTAAATTTTGTAAGTATTGATCCCAAAGCCTATGATTACTTGTTGACATTGAATACAATTATAGGGAACGGCCAGCCCAGTGCAGCACCTGCAAATCCAAATTCTAACTTTTCCAACAACGCACTAGGTTATTTTGCACTATATAATGGCGGTGTAGAACGGGTAATTATCGAATAGATTAATTTTAATTTTTTAATTTAAGTGTTTTACTAGGTTAAAATATTTCTGATTTAATATATTGCGATATAAAATATTAAATCAATGCCAACACTAGAACCTATTATTAACGATTTTTATAAAATGGAAAAATCTTCTCCAAATGAAGTTTTTCTACGTCAACCCGATGGAGGAGTATATACTGAATATACTTGGGGACAAGTGGGTGAAATTGCCCGTAAATTTGTAAATGTATTAAGATCTAAAGGTCTCGTTGCAGGTGATCATATTGCACTTTCTTCTAAGAATTGTTGCCACTGGATAATGGCTGATTTAGCACTAATGATGGGTGGCTATGTCAGTGTTCCACTATATGCTAACTTGAATAATGAGCAGTTAAATGTAGTGCTGAAGAAAAGTGATGCTAAATTGCTAATCGCTGGAAAGTTAGATGAGTGGGACGATATGTCGAAAGGTGTTCCTGAGTCTATGCCAGTTATCAAATTCCCACAATACCAAGGAAATGCAGTTGTGGATAGAGGTGAAAATTGGGATGATCTCATTGCTCAGGCAGAACCTATGCAGGGAGATCCATTACCTGAAATGGATGCGTTATGGACCATTCTTTTTACTTCTGGAACAACGGGGACACCTAAAGGAGTGATGTTGAATCATAGGCATATCAGTGTCTTGATAGATAAGGAAAGAGAAGAAGCAAATATGGGTTTGTATGAAATGACTAATCCGAAGTATTTCTCATTTTTACCATTAAATCACATCGCTGAAAGAGTTTTAGTCGAAATAGCAGCTATAACTTCTGGAGGATCAATTTCTTTTGCCGAATCTCTAGATACGTTTGTGGATAATCTTAATAATACAAATCCAACCTTATTTTTCGCAGTACCTAGAATTTGGACAAAATTCCAGCAAGGTGTTAACAAGAAAATGGATCAGAAAAAGTTAGATCTTTTACTTAAGATTCCAATTATTTCTGGAATTATAAAAAAGAAAATTATAAATGGGCTAGGCCTAGGAAATACTCAGATATTCCTAACAGCAGCAGCTCCGACTCCTGTAGCACTGAAAAGATGGTATGCTAAATTAGGGATTAATCTTAAGGAAATTTATGGGATGACAGAAACTTGCGGAGGTATCACGCTTATGCCGAAAAATGAAGACAGAGAAGGAACTGTTGGTAAGGCAATTGGAGTAACGCAAGTTAAGTTAGATCCTGAAACAGGTGAGATTATTTCTAAGGCGCCTTGGAATATGGCAGGATATTATAAAGAAGAAGAAAAGACAAAGGATGTTCTGAAAGACGGATGGGTATACACTGGCGATAAAGGTGTGATGGATGAAGATGGTTTCTTAAAGATTGTAGGTAGAACTACAGATACATTTAAATCATCAAAAGGGAAATACATACTGCCTGTTCCGATAGAAGATAAGCTTCTGAACAGTGGCTTTATAGAACAGATATGTTTAGTAGGATTAGGCTTGCCTCAACCTCTCGCATTAATTAATCTTTCAGAAGCAGGAAAGTCTGCTTCAAGAAAAGACGTCGAAGAAAATCTAACTGAGCTTTTGGTTAAGGTGAATGGCAAGCTAGAATCCTATAAAAAAGTTTCCAGTTTTGTCATCACTAAAGATGACTGGACGATCGGTAATAAATTAATTACACCGACGCTTAAAGTTAGAAGAGGCTTTATACACGATATGTATAAAGATAAATATGACGATTGGTCACAAAGTGGTGATAAAGTTATTTTCGAATAGAAGCAGCAATCTTTGAATTGAGATTTATATCTAAATAGGCCGTTGGATTCGCGAAGTATTATTTTTTTAATTGATACTTCGCGCTTCACACGTAATCCCTTGTGTGTCGTTACAAGTATTCTCGGGGAAGGCGGCGTAAACAAAGAAAAGCTTACCACTTGCTTTATGGATAGAGCCTGTAGTCGTGATAACACATTCGTTATTTTGCCATTTATTTTCTAGTCTAAATTCACCTTCATTCCAAGTTGCATTGATGCTGAATCCAGAATTGTTAAAGTTGGAAACGGAAATTCCATCGTCTGTATTAGCAGTTCTCGAGATAATGATGTCATAAGTTTCTGAATTTCCAGAGCATTTTTCTATCATCGTGTAATTGCCTACAACATCTGCTAGGATTGCATCTAGGTCGAATTCGCAACAGCAATCTACAATTGCTTCTTGCTTATAATTAATTCCCCATTCATTCATGCAGCCTTTTTTCTTTCCGCAAGATGCCATTAATAAAATTCCTAAAAACAAGATATACCTCATATTACTAAAGACATGAAATGTTCATTCTACCCTAGGAATTTAGACTAACTACTTAACGGGCTCAGTCGATGACGTCTGGTATTGGCCTTAAGAAATAATCAAATATGACTAACTTAGGTATCCGTCGAAACGTTGTCCCAATCTTGTTTGCGATAATTAATTAGCCAGTTCAAGGCGTAATGGCGCTCATAGACTACACCTGGATGAACTTGTGTTAATTCTTTTTCTTGTAATCGTGCATCTACACATGCCCAATCCATTCTATAGTATAAATCGTTAGCATCCAGAATTAAATTTTTATCAATATGAGTTTTATTCTTATTGATAAATTCTAACGGTTTAATCTCGGAACCGATAGGGTAGTTGTCGCTTGGTATATTGGATAAGTCTGCTAAATCTTTTGGGAAAGCTAATTCGGGAACAATTCCTAATGCCCAGCATAGGGTCCAGATTCCTTCACATTTCCATGTTTCGTGATTCTTTGCTTCTGGAGTTGGGTTCTTCAGAAATTCAATTTCCTTAGGTGTTAATAGATTTATGATTTCGTGCTTGTTTGCGAATTGTATAGCTTGGTCGCCGGTGATGTTGTTAAATGCTACAAGATTTGTCAATGCTAGTGCAACCGTACGTTCCGCAATTTCTTTTGGACTTCGAATGACAGTGCTTTCGGTATTTGGTATCGAAGGGAGCTTGTCATTTACTTTAATACCGAATTTTCTTAGTTCGAGTTCAGAGTTGTTCTTTCTTGCAATTTGTTCAGGAACCTCTTCTTTCTGACTATCGAAATACTTTGGACTAATCTTAACAGGTAGGTCTTCGATTTCACTATTTCCGTTCACATCTAAAATAAGATTCAGATCTTTGTCCAGAAAACTTTGAGCTAAACTATTCATAAGTCCAGTTCTGGGTTGTGCGAAAACTATCGCATCTAGCTTCGCGGCGAGTCGATCGACAAGAATTTTAAACTCCTTTTCACTTTTTTCTTCCATAATAATGGAGAATTCAGAGTTAATTGTCTTGATCTTGTTCAAGAGCTGCGTTTGGATTTTTTTATTTTTCGTTTGAATAGAATCCACCATTTTGTGCATTCCTAGTAAATTCGAAGTTACAGGACATTGCGCATCTTTTAACTCGAAAGAAAGCTGGTCACGTTCACGATAAGTGATTTTGAGGCGTTTCTTTGGTTTTAAGAAACCACCTTTCATAATTAAAGATGCATTAGTGAATTCATTTTGTCTGTCGTATTTCCATTCTGCATTTGGAAATATTTTTTTGGCTTCATTCGTGATCAGATCAAAACTTGCATCATGTGCATATAATGTACTAATGTAATTGCTCATTGGATTATATATTAAAAATCGTTGTAATATATAACAATAATACAAATATGTAAAACAATAATGTGTATATCGGTGTGAATGCTTGGAGACAAGTTGGTCTATTATTTATATAACAATTCTGCCCAAGTCTTTATGGATATAGGCTAGCAAGTTTCTTTCTAGACAAAATCATCGAAATTCCCTCCGTCAAAATTGAGTACGAAATCTTCGGCGGTACCTATAAGGTCAAATAATTCCAAAATGTCAATTTGCTTATTTTTTCTGTAATATAGAAAAACACTTCCGTCACCTTCCATGGTGTACTTAGGATTGGCTAGCATTGTTTCCATCTGATGTTCAGATAAATGTATATCCAAGTCCTTCTTGAAAACCTTAGAGAATTGAGATTCCAAAGAATTCTTTCGTTGAAACTTAATTAGTTTTGAAAGTCCTGATTTTGGACTAATTATAAAAGGATCCGTATTAATTTCAGGAAAGTATATTTCAATGATGGAAGTGGTTTTGGTTTCTAGGTCTTTCGTGACCAAGTAGTCATAAAACCTTATGGCTCCTTCGAGATCTTCTCTTAGTGGAATGTTAATAATGCCTAGAAATCTCTTGACACCTTTTTTCTTGAATATTTTAAAGCCACGTAAATCTATGGATTGGTTCCCAAAACTTTCACGTTTTACAAAAGTTAAATCGTTTTCAAATGCTAACCTCGAAAGAGATTGAGTCCTCTCATTCTTCGTGAAATCATCATATATGTTTACCAGTTCATCAAACAATGCGCAAAGGTTTTATTGATTAAAAAGTAATATAATGAAAATTTCATGTTAATAATTAACTTAATATTTATACTAAAGTTTATATTGCAAGAAATAATCAGCTGACTTTGAGTCAATAGATGATATAAAGTTGTGCCTAATTTATTAAATACAAAACAAAATATACCTCTAATTATGAAAAATCTACTTTATCTTCTCTTTGCATTCGCTGTGGTATCGTGCCAAAAAGAATTAATGACAGAAACCGTTAGTGAAAACCTGCTAGCTGACCCTTATTCAAAACAAGAAATAAATCTTGAAATAGATAAGCAGATGTCGAAAGGTGATATACTATATTGGTCTAATATGACTGATGAGATGGTTTGGAGCGCATCTATGCAATCAGATTCTATGATTTCTATCGGATATACGATGGACAACATTGACATGGAAAAAAATATTCATCTAATAGATTTGTCTGAAGAGCAATGGCAAGAGAAGCAAGAAGAATTAAAAGACCTCATCCTAAAGTTTAATCCTGGAACTTATATGGAAGTACACCCTGTATTACCTCAAATCCAATTTATCAATTCTAGTTTAGCTTTAGTTAAAGATCTTAGAGAAAGAGAAGATATTCGTTTTGTAGAACCATTAGGTTACAGTACAGAAGAGGCAGATCTGCGTTCTGGTTCAGGATGTGATGGAAGTCCTGATTATAGTATTTCATCAGCTGATTATTCTACGATTGCTCCTAATACAAAGCAGAATTGGAATTATTCAAATGCAAATGTACCTGCCGCATGGAATACTGCTCAAGGAGACGGTGTGACGGTTTGTATTCTTGATACTGGTGGTTCATATAACCAGGATAACATAGGATCTGCTTTTACACAAGGAAATTCAGGTGGCCGATTTGTACAGAAAGTAAGTACAAAGTATTCTGGATCTTGGTGGTGGAAATCTAAGGATTCCCCTAACGATGATTGTGGGCACGGAACTGCTATGGCAGGTATGGCAGTAGCACCTCGTGGTACTGACGGAAATGCTGTAGGTATTGCATATAAGTCTGATCTTCTTACCATTAGAGGGACTGGCGACGTATTAGTGAATAGCTCTAATGAGAAAAAGGGTGTGAGAGATGGTTTAACGCTTGCTGGACAGAGATCAGATGTGAAAGTGATTAGTATGTCTATAGGAGATATTTTCTACAGTGGAACAGTCGCTGATGGGGTTTATTATGCCTACAATAGAGGTAAACTTATGATGTCTGCAGCTGGAACTTCATTTACTTGGACGAATTGGGTGGGTGTTATATTCCCAGCAACGATGAGTCAGACGATTGGAGTGACGGGTGTGAAAGACAGTAATAGCTTGCAACGTTGTTCTACTTGTCATTCAGGATCTAAAGTGGATTTTGTATTGACTATGGAAAAATCAAGTGGTGGAAGTACTCCGATCACATTAGCATTAAGTTCTAATCAGCCAAAATATACAGGAGGTTCCTCTTGTGCAACTTCTATGATGTCAGGAATTGCAGCACTTGTATGGAGTACGAATCCATCGATGAGCAGGGATCAAGTATTGACAAGATTAAAGAATGCATCTCAATATTATCCTTCTAGAAGTTCGCAATATGGATGGGGTAGAGTAGACGCAGCGGCAGCAGTTAATGGAAATTAAATTTTATAGGTCAATGTTTATAAGAAAAAATTAACTTTGCTGACGAAAAATTCGAAAGCAAAAGATGAAGTTTAATTGGAGTAAAGTAATTCCGCATGTAAGTGCATTAGCAATTTTTATGTTTCTAGCTGTAGTATATTTTAATCCTCAGTTAGAAGGGAAAAAATTACCAATGGGTGATATCACCTCTTTTCTCGGAATGTCAAAGGAGGCAACTGATTTCGAGAAAGAGACTGGGGAACAGACCTTGTGGACGAATTCGATGTTCGGTGGAATGCCTACCTATCAGATTACTGCTAGGCAAAAGAATAATGTTGCTAAAAGGATAGAGCAAGTATCTCAGATGTTTTTTGATAGACCTATCGGTTACTTTATTTCTGGGATGGTATTCTTTTATATTGCGCTGATCTTGCTCGGAGTGAATCCCTGGTTGAGTATTCTGGGGGCGATTGCATTTAGTTTTACTACAAATAATCTGGTGCTTTTCGAGGCCGGGCATACCAGTAAGATAAGGGCGCTGATGGCTAGTTCCATGATTATAGGTGGAACCATTCTAGCCTATAAGAACAAATTATTGCTTGGTGCCTTTGCATTCACTGTAGGTCTAGCCGTGAATATATATGCGAATCACTATCAGATGACCTACTACTTGGGCATACTCTTGATGATCTATGTCATATTCGAATTGGTCAGTCATATTAAAAGCGGTAAACTAAAGGATTTTGGAATTTCAAGTGCTGTTTTGTTACTCTGTACTTTTGTAGCTTTAGGTACATCAGCTTCGAAGTTGCTAACGACCATGGAATTCGCTGAAGATACGATGAGAGGAAAACCCATTATTGAAACTGCAGCTGGAGATGTGACTAGCAGTAGTCAGGTAGATGGTTTAGAATTTAATTACGCGATGAATTGGTCTAATAATGCATTGGACTTGTTTTCTTCATATATACCAGGATTTGTGGGTGGTGGAAGTGCGGAACCTATTTCGAAAAGCTCAGCCTTAGCAAAATCGTTAAAAGGTAGAGCAAACATTGATAAAGGGCCTTTATATTGGGGTGGTTTGCCGAGTACATCTGGGCCGATTTATTTTGGTGCAGTTATGTTTTTCTTATTTATTTTCGGATTGTTTGTAGTTAAAGGGCCCATTAAGTGGTGGATGCTGTCAGCAGTCATCGTCACTTTTATGTTCTCAATGGGGAAGAATCTGGAGTGGTTCAATCGCTTTTTCTTCGATTATGTACCTTTGTTTAATAAGTTTAGAACTCCTAATTCGGTGTTAAGTGTAACTGCTATTTTGATTCCTTTTCTTGGAATATTAGGGCTTAATGAGCTTTTCAAGTCAGACATTGACAAAGAAGATCTTATCAAAAAATTATATATAGCTGCTGGAATTTTATTAGGCTCATGTGTAATATTTGGACTTGCAGGACCAGCACTTTTTGATTTCTCTGCGCCGAATGATGCAAGATATGGTCAGATGGGTTATGATGTGAATGCAATAATAAAGGATAGACAAAGTTTACTAAGGTCTGATTCATTCCGATCTTTTGCGTTTATCGCGCTTGCAGCTGGATTGATTTGGTTGTACCTAAAAGATAAATTAAAATCAGTATATGTAATTCTAGGACTGTCATTATTTACGATAATTGATTTATTCGGAATTGGAAAAAGATACTTGAATAATGATGATTTCGTTTCAGCAAGAGAAATTCAGAATAAATATCAGCCAAGAGATGTAGATATTTATATTATGAAAGATACGGATCCGCATTTCAGAGTTCATGATATGACTCAAGATCCTTTCAATTCTTCATTTGCATCTTACTTTCATAAGACAATAGGTGGATACAACCCTGCTAAACTGCAGCGGGCACAGGATTTAATTGATTACCATATTTCCCAAGGGAATATGAATGTGTTGAATATGTTGAATACGAAGTATTTCATTACCAATAATAATGAAGGAAAAGCGGTTGTTCAACCCAATATGCAGGCATTAGGAAATGCATGGTTTGTAGAAGATATTATCATGCTTAAGACCAATCTAGAAGAAATAAATGGTCTTGCTGGCTTCGATCCGAATAAGACTGCATTGGTTAATAGTGAGTTCTCGAATTACTTCGAAGGCTGGACGGTTAGTAAATCTGAAAATGCAAGGATTCAACTTACTGAATATAAGCCTAATAAGTTAACCTATACCAGCACTGGAACTGGGGATAAATTAGCAGTCTTTTCTGAAATGTGGTATGGTCCGAATAAAGGATGGCAAGCTTATTTAGATGGACAACCAGTAGATCACATAAGAGTGAATTATGCTTTAAGAGCAATGAAAGTCCCAGCTGGAAGTCATACAATTGTCTTTGAATTCGATCCGCAAACGTATAAACTAGGTACCGTTATTTCTCTTATAAGTTCGTTAATCCTAGTTGGTTTGCTTGGATTTATGATTTTTCTATACTTTAAAAGAAAGCGTAAATGAAATTTATAAAAGTCGAAGTTTCAAGTAATATAGCAACGATCACTTTAAATCGTCCTGATGCACTGAATGCATTGAATAATGATCTAATAGTAGAGATCGGTGCGTCTATTTCTGAATTGGATAAGGATGATGAAGTACATGGTATTATCATAACGGGTTCAGGTGAGAAGGCATTTGCAGCAGGAGCTGATATTAAGGGATTTCCTGAATTAGATGAAGTTTCAGGAAAGGCACTTTCTCAATCTGGGCATCACGTTTTTAATCAAATTGAAAATCTATCTAAGCCTGTAATAGCAGCTGTAAATGGATATGCATTAGGTGGTGGATTAGAACTAGCAATGGCTTGTCATTTAAGAATCGCTTCAGAAAATGCTGTTTTCGGAATGCCCGAGACTAAGTTAGGCCTCATTCCTGGATATGGAGGGACGCAAAGACTAGTGCACCTTATCGGAAAAGCGAAGGCTATGGAGTATATCTTGACAGCTGAGATGATGGATGCTCCTACGGCTGCTAATCTTGGTTTAGTAAATTCAGTTGCGCCTTCAGGTCTGTTGATAGAAGCTAGCCGAGATATGTTATATAAGATCGCAAAACGCGGTCCATTAGCTGTTTCTAAAGCAATAGAAAGCATAAATGCTTCGGTAAATCCTGAAATAGATGGTTTTGAATTGGAGATGAAGTTTTTCGGTGAATTGTTAGCATCAAGTGAATGTAAGGAAGGAGTTGCTGCCTTTATTGAAAAGAGAAAGCCTGTTTTTAGAAAATAAATGCGTTTTGGACATCACATTTTTAGCGAAATTAAAAAATTATAGCGTCGTAATTCCTTCTTGAAAAACTGAAATTTTTCAATATTTGATTTTAAATATAATCTAAATTTACGATGAAATATTTATATGCCATTTTGATTTCTGTTTTGCTAAGCATACCGGCTCAAGCTCAACTTTCTATCCTATTTGTAGATGATTCTGATGATACGTTCGGAAATGCAGAATTGTTTGCATCAGCCTTGGATTCTCTCGGATACGAATACGAATTTTTTGATGCTCAAGCAGAAGGTGTGAGTCCAACTGCAGAAACACTTTCATTTTTTGATTTAGTAATATGGACAACATCGAATGATGGAACGGAATTATTACTATGGAATGGAAATGACGAAGATAATCCAGCTATTGCTGAATATCTTGATCAAGGAGGTAATCTTTGGGTAACTGGACTTGATTTCCTTTATGATAGATTTTTTCCTTTAGATACTTTCGCGGAAGGTGATTTCTTGTATGATTATGTTGGAGTTACAGAATATGAAGGTCAGACTAACGTTGATGATGGTGGCTTAGGAGCGCCATTTGTGAAGCCATCTGAAGAAAGCCCTATTGACAGTTTAAAGGATTTGGATTGGATCTTTTCTACAATCTATTATGCTGATGCTGTAAAACTTAAAGAAGGGGCTAAGAGTGTTTATTTATATGGAAGTTCGGATACCACATATGCTTACAATGATAAAGTAGCTGCTGTTTTTAATGAGGGAGAGAACTTTTCTGTATTGAGTTACTTTTTTGACATGGGAGTCGTTAGTGAATTTAGTAAGATCAAAGATAACGTTCAGTCTGTTCTTACCTATTATGAAGGATTAAGTAGTTCTGTTGTAAGTCTTCAGAAATTAGCAAATAACATAAAGGTTTTTCCAAATCCGGTAGAAGGAAAATTGAATATTTCTTCAGGAACAAGTAGAACTTTTGAAAATATTGAATTATTTAATAGTAGTGGAAACTCTGTATTATCTCAAAATAATTTTTCAAAGTCTAGTTTAGACATGAAGAATTTTCCTAGCGGAATTTATTTTTTAAAAATTGTCAGTGCTGATGGAATAGAAGTGAAAAGGGTAATTAAACGATAAGTTCTTTAGGTTAACCAGGCCCGTCTTTTAGCTTATAAACTTTATAATAGATGGTTAGACAGCAATTGTTTAATCATCTATTGTAATTAAGAAATAAGCGCAAGTGCTTAAATAATTCCGAAAGTAGGGTAGATCCTTTAAAATTGGAAGCTGTTTTCTCGGCTTTAAGTTAAATTTGTATTTATAAATAGGATTGATTAGAAACAGTTTTCGTTTTAATATTTTATAACCAGCGCTCTTCGCAATGGATTGAAATCTTTCGATAGAAATACCCGTATCTTTAATTTCTAGCAATTCTTGTACAACTGTATCTTTTTCCTTTGCTGATGTCAAGATTCCCTTGTATATAGACTTAGGAAGCAAGTGGTAGTATGGTAATTTCGAAAGGTATTTATTTGATGCGATTTGTTGGTGGCCTCCGAAAGGCATTTGCCAAGGTGGGAAACCAAAAAATACAAGACCTCCTGGATTTAGGAAACTTCTTAATTTTTCAATAAATGTTCCTTGATTAGGAATGTGTTCTATGACATCCTTAAGGATGATTAAATCAAAGCGATGTCCAATATCGTTTTCGATATCAATTTTCATGATATCATTGACTACAAATTTAATTTGACCACTTGCTAATTCATCTTCGAAAAATGTTTCAGCAATATCTACACGACTTTGTAATAATTCAATTCCGGTACACTGGTGACCTTTTTCTGTAAATGCTTTCAATACGCCAGCTTCAGCACATCCTATTTCAAGAATCTGCTTAGGCGTAGAAAGATCGAGGAATTCTTGAACAAAAGGCATGACAAATTCAACAGAAGTTTCCTTCTGCATTTCAAAATACCGTTTTTTATCTTTATGAAATTCAAACATGGGTTAACCTCCACATTCGATTCTAAGCTTATTGATCTGAGTTTCCCACAGATCTTTTTGCTCTTCAGCTTCATCGTCATCACACCAATCGATTATTTCCAAAACTGTTTCGTTCGTTACATCTGACTTATACATTTTGTATTCAAGGTATTCATTGTCATCAGCGTCCTCCCATTGAAACTTTAATCGTTCTTCTTCTATATCATCTATCAGTTCTGCAACTTCTTCAGCACCGTCCCATGAAAATGTGTAAACGTCGTTCTCGATATCTACTTCATCGCAAAACCATCTAATCAGTGTAGAAGGAGTCGTCAAGAAGCTATATAAGATAGCTGGTGACGCTCTGAATATGAATTCCATCTTTATTTGCACTCTACTCATTTCCAATCTTTTATCTATTAATTTAATTTTTAATTAAAAAGTTCGACGATTCTAATCGAATAGGCGCAATTAAAAATAAATAATCCATTTTATCAAATATTTTGAACTTTTTTTATGGTGGATTACTTAATAACTTGTGTAATGGTGTAAAACAATGGGTTACAATATTTGCTAATCAGTAAATATTACATAATTTTGCGCCCTTGTATATTTTTTTAATGTGCCAATAAGAAGTTGGTACAATATTTTCTAATTAGCTAATAATACCAAAAGTAGATTAATGAGGCAACTTAAAATCACGAAGTCTATTACAAACAGAGAGAGTCAATCTCTGGAAAAATACCTTCAGGAAATCGGAAAAGTAGATTTACTTACTCCGGAAGAAGAGGTAGAATTAGCAAAGCAGATCAAAGAAGGAAATCAGGAAGCACTTGAAAAGTTAACAAAGGCCAATCTACGATTCGTCGTGTCAGTGGCAAAGCAATACCAAAATCAAGGCTTATCATTGAGTGATTTGATCAATGAAGGAAATTTAGGTCTAATCAAAGCAGCACAACGTTTTGATGAAACTAGAGGATTTAAATTTATTTCGTATGCTGTATGGTGGATCCGACAATCTATCCTCCAAGCATTAGCAGAGCAGTCTCGAATTGTAAGGTTACCACTAAATAAAGTAGGGTCCTTAAATAAGATTAATAGAGCGTTCTCTGAGTTGGAGCAAGAATTTGAAAGGGAGCCATCGTCTGAAGAGTTAGCTGAACTCTTAGACATTCCTACTGAAGAAGTGGAAACAACACTTGGAGTTGCTGCAAGGCATGTCTCTATGGATGCTCCATTTGTGGAAGGTGAAGATAATTCACTATTAGATGTTTTAGAAAACTCTAAAACACCGTTAACGGATTCTAAGTTAGAATACGGGGAGTCGCTGAGAAGAGAGATAGAAAGATCTTTAAGTACATTAACTGACAGGCAGTGCGATGTCATTAAATTGTATTTTGGGATAGGAGTAGAACATCCTATGTCACTAGAAGATATCGGAGAAAAATTCGGTCTGACTAGAGAAAGAGTTAGACAGATTAAGGATAAAGCAATTAATAAATTGCGAAGCGCATCCAGAAGTAAATTGTTAAAGCATTATTTAGGTGCTTAATCAAAAATAAAAAAAGAGGACTTTTAGTCCTCTTTTTTTATATGCTCGAAAGAGAAACTGGTCTCTGAATACTCTCTTCTAGAGAAATGAATGTTTCCGTCCGTTGTATTCCTTTTATTTTCTGAACCTTGCCTGAAAGAACTTCTCTTAAGTGATCCGTATCTCTACAGATTACTCTAGCAAAAATACTGTATACTCCTGTGGTGTAGTGTGCAGATACTATTTCAGGAATTTCTTTCAAAGCAGCAATAACATCTAAGTACATAGAACTCTCCTTTAAGTAAATTCCTAAAAAAGCACTTAAGTCATATCCCAACAAAACGTGGTCTATATTCAAGTAAGCTCCTTTAACGATTCCTATATCTTGCAGCTTCTTCATTCTAACGTGGATGGTTCCCCCAGAAACAAATAACTTTTTCCCTATTTCTGTATAAGGAGTTTTCGCATCTTCCATTAAAACGGAGAGAATCTTCAAATCTAATTCGTCTATGTCGAGTTGTTTTTTATTCATAAGGTGGCTTTTTACATTAAAACTTGAAATTATTAAAAAAATATCTATTTGTTTTTGCAAATTATACAATGCGAAAGCTTTTTTCAAAGAAAGTCTTAAAAAATATTTAAACTATTGTATTTTTGTGCTCAATTTGCAGAAATAGCTATATTTATTAAAATTAATAATGTGAGTAAAAGTCCTGACGAGCAGAAGGAATCGTATAAAATTTGGATACCCCTTTTATTTTCTGTTGTAGCCCTTATAGGTTTAATTGGTGGATATAAGATGGCTGGTAATGATGCCTTATCTGGCTTAATTGTCAAAACAGATCATGAAACCAACGGTAACACAGGTAGGGTAGAAGAATTAGTTCGTTTTATCGAATCGAGATATGTAAGCGATCTTGATAGCGATGAATTAATCGAAGATGCCTTTCGGAATGTGTTAGATCATTTAGATCCACACTCTATCTACCTCAAGCCTGAGGATATGAAACAACTGAATGATCAGATGGGAGGTTCTTTCGAAGGAATCGGGATAGAATCCATTTTAATTAATGATACGCTTTATATCAATCATGTCATATTAGACGGGCCAGCTTATAAAGCGGGTCTGAAACCTGGTGATCAGATCATTTCGATTAATGATTCTATCATTGCCGGAGAAACCTTAACATTTAACGAAATAAGAGAAAAACTTAAAGGCGATACAGGTGATCAGATGAAATTAAGTGTTGTTCATTTTTCTGATGGAGAGCAGAGTGATATCAGCTTGAATATCGGAAAAGTAGATGTGAAGTCTGTAGAAGGATTTAAATTAAATAGTGAATTCGCTGTCGTGAAAATCCAACGGTTTAGTTCTGATTCTTATAAAGAATTTATGGATTGTCTATCTGACTTAGAAAGAAACGGTGGTTTTAAGAGCTTAATTTTGGACTTAAGAGGGAATCCTGGTGGCTTTCTGCCAGAAGCAACGAAAATGTTGAACCAGATCTTTAAAGAAAAAGGCAAACTGTTAGTCTATACCCAAGGTCGGAATGAACGTGTCTCAGAATATAAGTCTACAGGAAAAAACTTTTTCAACATTGATAAAATTGCAGTTCTAGTCGATGAAGGCTCTGCTTCTGGCAGTGAAATAATGGCTGGCGCTATTCAGGATTGGGATAGAGGGCTTATCGTAGGGAGAAGAACTTTTGGAAAAGGATTGGTTCAGGAACAGTATGATCTCAGTAATGGCGGAGCATTAAGATTGACAGTTGCTGAATATTTCACACCAAGTGGAAGGCTAATCCAGCGATCATACGAAAATAAAAAAGAATATAAAGATGATATCGCCCAGCGAATTGAGTCAGGTGAATTGCTAGGAGAACAAGATTCACCAATAATGGATTCGACCGAATATAAAACGAAGATTAAAAAGAGAGTGGTATACGGTGGTGGTGGAATTAGTCCTGATATCTATATTCCTACGGATAGTTTGCATCTTTCTATAGAATATATAACAGCCATATCTAAAAGAGCAGAATATGTTTTTAAGAAATTTCTGAACAATGATCTTACAATTCCATCAGACACTTTAAGTTTTATAAATGAGTGGCTTCCTTCACCTGAATTGGTAGCAGGTTTCGAAGAATTCTTAGAAAGAGATGGTAGAGACTATTCTGAAGTATCTCCTTATTTAGAAAGTATTCTGAAAGTTGAAGTTGCAAAGCTTTACTTTGGAAATATTGTTGCTTTAGAGGCAGAACTAGCTAATGATGATTTCGTAATGCAAAGTGTTTTAGCATTGTCTAAGCAAAATATTTTCGCGGAATTACAATAAATTTATTTCAAAACATCTATTAGACCTTCGTTATCAAACGAGATCTTAATGATAGGTGTGTATTCGTATTCATCTTCTAGTAGTCTTTCGCTGGCTATGAACTCTACATTTTTAAAATTATTTGTTCTAATTTTGTGAAGAGGAGCGTGAGTCAGTCGATCATTTTCTAGGAATGAGACAAATAATAGCGGATTATTTACTTCCTTAATTAATATTCTGCACGCTTTATCTTTTACAACTCTAAAGAAAATATCGTAATGATCTGGAAGAGATGATAGAGATTTTGCCGCTTTACATTTTAGTCGAATAGGACGTTCGTGATATACGAGTAAAGTCTCGATCCGAGGATGTAGACTTGCGGTATATTTTTTAAGCATATCTAGATCAGAAACTAAAATTTCTACAAGGTGTGAACCAGAAAATTTTGCCTGCTCGAGAATCCTAAGACTTGCATCACTATTGAGTGCATTGCATGAAACACCCCAAATACCATCGGCTTGGAAAAGTATTGAATCACCATTTTCTAATATAGACGTAATTAGGGTTAAATTGTCTTCAATCTGCATAAGCGTAATCAAAATAAATTTTTCGTTTATAATCCAATTTTTAAACGCTATCTATGAGTTAAAAATTGGTCAGTCGGTGTCAGTAGTGTAAAAGTTGTTCATTAAATAGATTATTTGAACGTCATTAATCGTTCATAAATTATAGACTTTGTTTTATAAGCAGCGAAATATGTTATTTTTGGGTATTATAAATGAGAAACAATATTATATGGGGAAGCGATTTAGCTTTGTAGTTTTATTTTTTATTCTTGGAATAAGTATTAATTCACTTTATGCGAAGCACATTATTGGAGGTGATGTCACGTATGAGTGTTTGGGGGTAGACTCTACTACGATGATTGCTACTTATAATATAGTATTTAAAATGTATCGAGATTGTGGTCCTAACGGTGGTGCTGCATTTGATGATTCTCCTGAGATAGGAGTTTTTAGAGGAGCTGCTAATGGTGGTGTTTTCTTTCTTACCAAATTTAATGTCCCTTTACGGGAAGTAGTTAATCTAGAAATAGAAAAAAGTCCATGTCAAGAAATACCGACAGGGATCTGTGTCCAAGAGGGGCGTTATGAATTCGAAGTGAATCTACCGATCAGCGAATTCAGCTACTTTTTATCTTACCAGAGATGCTGCAGAAATGTTACCATTAACAATATCGTAAATGCAGAAGATACGGGAGCTTCTTTCGGAATTGAAATTACGGCAGCGGCTCAGCAAGTATGTAATACATCTCCGAAATTTGATGTTTTTCCTCCGATATTAATTTGTGTAGATCAACCTTTATTTGCTTCTCAAGCGGCATCTGATGCAGAAGGAGATTTGTTAGTTTATGAGTTTTGCAGCCCTAAGCAAGGTGGTGGACCTTTCGGTTCAGCAGAAAACCCAGGAGATCAGACGGCATGCAACGGTATTATTCCAGATCCAAGTAAATGCCCACCGCCATATCCTGATGTAGTATTTAAGTTGCCTAACTATTCTTTTAGTAATCCAGTCGCTGCAGATCCGCAATTATCGATAGATAGTCAGACAGGTGTTATTACAGGTACGCCTAATTTGATAGGGCAATTTGTAGTTGGTGTATGTGTGAAAGAATATAGAGATGGTGTTCTTCTCAGTAAAGTAAGCCGAGATTTTCAATTCAATGTTACAGAATGTGAAAACTTTGTTTCAGCGAGTGTAAAACATGATGTTCAGATCGGACCTAATGAATATCAAGTGAATTCATGTGGTGATTTTACAATTGATTTTATTAACGAATCACAAGATCCTGCCTTCATAGACGGGTATTTATGGAATTTTAATATTAATGGCAATATCGTAACGAGTACAGAAAAAGATATTTCCGTTACTTTTCCTGGTTTAGGAAATTTTAGCGGATCAATGATTGTAAATCCTGATGAAACAGATGATTTGTGTAAGGATACCGCATATTTTGAAGTATTTGTATATCCAGATATTGAAGCAGATTATAGCTATTCATTTGATACATGTGTAGGTGGTCCGGTAAATTTTAGAGATTTGTCTGTTTCTGGAGCTGGAAATATTCTAGCTTGGGAATGGGATTTTGATGATGGAGATTCATCCTTTGTTAAAAACCCAGCACACGCCTATCAGGAGCCAGGATCGAAGGATGTAAGACTTATCGTTACAGATGCGAATGAGTGTCAAGATACTTTAGAGCAAACTTTCGAGTATTTGCCTGCTCCTCCGATCATTATCATAGAACCGAGTACCTTTTTCGGATGCTCGCCTGCTGAAATATTTTTCAATAATTTATCGACACCAGTAGATAGTACTTATGATATATTTTGGGACTTTGGTGATGGAATGACATCGAATGAGATTAGTCCATATCATGTTTTCACTGAAGTAGGCCAATATGATGTCTCCGTAGAAATTATTTCGCCTATAGGTTGTGAAATAAGCAAAGCTTTTAACAACCTAATAGAAGTGGATCTGAAGCCTGAAGCGGATTTTGATTTTTCTCCTGAAGAACCTAATTCACTGAATACAACGGTCCAGTTTTCGGATTTATCTACGAATGCTGTGAAATGGCAATGGGAGTTTGGTGAACAAGGTGCATCTTTTGAAAGAAATCCCAATTTCACATTTAGAGATACTGGGTTGCATGCCATTCAACTAGTTGCTTTTCATCCAAGTGGCTGTCCAGATACCATCACTAAAATAATCGACGTTACACCGTTTGTAAGTTACCAGATGCCTAACGCATTTACGCCTAATGCAGATGGAACTAATGATTTATTCATGGGAAAAGGTATAATTTCTGGAATGTCGGAATTTGAATTGAGAATATTCAATAGATGGGGCGAGATGGTATTCGAGACTGATGATCCGTTAGAAGGATGGAATGGTCAAAAATACAATACTGGAGGACAGGCCCAATCAGGTGTATATGTATTCCAGTTAAGTTATAGGGATGCACGTGGGATGCTCTTCGAAAAGAAGGGATTTGCAACACTTATTAGATAAATTTATATATATATCTTAAAAAAGTTTGATTTGTATTAGCTAGATATAAAAATAAGTGTATCTTTGCAGTCCAATTTCAAATGCATATAATATGGACGCTATAAAATTTGTACAGGAACAGTCTTCAGTGGCTAATGATTTACCAGCTTTTAGATCTGGTGATAATATTTCTGTAAGTTATAAAATTGTGGAGGGAGATAAAGAAAGAATCCAGATTTTTAAAGGAGATGTGATTAAGATAAGTGGATTCGAAGGTTATAAAACTTTTACTGTTAGAAAAATGTCTAGTGGTGTAGGAGTAGAGAGAATCTTCCCAATGGGAAATCCTAACATCGTTGAAATCGTTATCAACAAGAGAGGTAAAGTAAGACGTTCTAAGTTATACTACCTTAGAGATCTTGTAGGTAAGAAAGCTAGAATTAAAGAAAGAAAGTTCCTCAAGAACTAAGAAAATAAATAGCTTTAATAGGCTGAGAGCTTATATCTGAAAATGGTATAAGCTCTTTTTTTATTGATAATTTTAAGATTTCTTGTTTAAACAATTATCATGAAATATTCGTTTTGGTTTTTTACCTTTGGATTATGAATAAATACGCGAATCGGATTGTTTTTTTATTGGTGGTATTATTATTTGGTTGTAACTCGGATCAGAAATCTGGCGAAGCCTTAGATTTAGAAGGGAATTGGACCATTTATGAAGCATATCGAAATAACGATGTAACCACTACATTAGAGGACGGCTACTTTAAGTTTTCAGACAGCTTAATGGAAACCAACATACTAGGAAGTCCGATATCAGGAAAGTATATCTTAGATGGGCATAACTTTACACACGAAAGTGAGCTTCCTGTAACATATGAAATAGATTCTTATGTTACAGATTCTATGGAGTTAAACACAGAAATTAGAGGTTTTAAGTTTAAATTTTTACTCCATAAAACACTAGATACGATTCCAAGTAATTAACACACAACATGAGGAAATTATTCTTTTTTGCAGCAATGTTCTATTGCTGTTTGTTATCCAGTCAAGAATCAGCTGTGGTGCGTGGATACGTGCTCGATGGTGAGTCAGGAGAGCCAATCATTGCGGCTAATATTGTATTAGATGGACAGTCGCTAGGAACGACAACTGATATCGATGGTTTTTTCACTCTAGGAAAGGTAAATCCAGGCGCTAATAAATTGACGATAACTTATCTCGGATTTGATACCTTACAGTCAGAGTTTACGCTACAACCAGGCGAAATTTATTTTAAGAACTATACACTGAATGAAAGTTCTGTAAACCTAGGAGTTGTCAATATTTCAGCAGCAAGGCAAACTGCTAGAACAGAGGTTCAGATATCGAAAATAAGTGTTGGCGCTAAAGAAATTCTGAAATTGCCTTCGATCGGTGGCGAAGCAGATATCGCACAATACCTGCAGATTATACCTGGTGTGATTTCCACAGGAGATCAAGGTGGGCAGATATTTATTCGGGGTGGTTCGCCTATACAAAACAAGATTTTACTTGATGGATTGACCATTTATAATCCTTTTCATTCAATAGGCTTCTTTTCTGTTTTTGAAACAGAATTAATAAGAAATGTCGATGTGTATACAGGAGGATTTAGTGCAGAATATGGTGGCCGGATTTCTGCTATTGTAGATATTACCACAAGAGATGGGAACAAGAAGAGATTTGGCGGACAGGTTGCTGCTAATCCATTTCTATATAAAGCCTATTTCGAAGGGCCGATAGTGAAATATAAAGATGGCGGAGGAAGTACATCTTTTGTTTTTAGTACTAAGAATTCGATCATTGATAAAACAGCTGATATATTATATAAGCATGCTTCTTATAATGATAGTATAGGGCTGCCATTCCATTTTAATGATTTGTATGGTAAGTTAAGCTTTGTCAATGAGAATGGGAGTAAGCTTAATTTATTTGGATTTAATTTTACAGATGGATATGATAATCCTTTAGTTGCGGATTTAAACTGGACCAATGCCGGTGGAGGTGCTGATTTTAAGCTTATTCCAGGAAACTCTAATTTTATCCTGAATGGTATGCTTGGTTATACCGATTACGGTATTAATTTGAATGAAGCTGATGGATCTCCAAGACAAAGTAGGATTAGAGGATTTACTGCGTTAATCGATTTTAATTTTTTCGGCAATCAAAGTGAATTAAATTACGGAGTAGAGTTCAATAGCTTTAACACCCAGTTTAAATTTCAGAACCCATTTAAAATTATCCTAGGACAAGAACAAAACACAACAGAAGTAGCAGCCTTTGCTAAATATCGATATGTGCTTAGTAACTTGATCCTTGAGGGATCATTTAGGTTGCAATATTATGCGTCGCTAGGTGAGTTTTCTCCAGAACCTAGGTTAGCATTGAAGTATAATGTTACAGATTATCTAAGGTTCAAATTGGCAGCAGGAATGTATTCCCAGAATTTGCTGGCTTCATCTAATGAAAGAGATGTGGTGAATCTATTTACAGGCTTTCTAAGCGGGCCAGAAGAACAAATATTTGAATTAGGAAGTAATACCGTTGCGGACAAAAATATACAGACAGCGAATCATGCCGTAGCAGGTATAGAAATAGATCTGAATAGTCAATTGAGTATAAATATAGAAGGTTATTACAAGGATTTCTCACAGATTATTATCGTCAATAGAAATAAGGTTCAAGCTTCTGATCCTAATTTCTCTACCGAAGAGGGTAGTGCATATGGTTTCGACGTGGCATTAGATTATAAGTATGCTAATTTTTCTTTCAAAACAAATTATGCACTAGGATATGTTTTCAGATATGATGGAGAACAAACCTATCCACCTGTTTTTGATAGAAGGCATAATGTCAATGTATTAACTAATTATGAATTCGGAGGTGATAAGAGTTGGGAAGCGAGTATAAGATGGAACTTGGGGTCTGGATTCCCTTTTACCAGAACACAGGGATTCTATAATTTTAATCCATTTTCGGATGGACTGGGGACGAATTATGTTCAAGAAAATCCTGAGAATATAGGGATCTTATATGAGGACGATAGAAATGCTGGAAGGCTGCCATATTATCATAGATTAGACCTAAGTTTAGCTAAGATAATCACCTTTACAGAGTACTTTAATATGAAAATAGACGCGAGTGTAACGAATGTTTACAATCGTCAAAATATATTTTATTTTGACAGAGTGACCTATAATAGGGTGAATCAGTTACCTATTCTTGCAAGTTTAGGCATGAAAATAAACTTTTAGTAAATTATAAATAAAATAATATTACCTTTGCAGCCGAAAAATCCCACCGTCCGCTTGAATCGGATTAACTGGGTATGGTTTAACCAAATAAATTTTAGCAGAAATGCCAGTAAAAATTAGATTGGCCAGAAGGGGCCGAAGAAAAAGACCTTTTTATCACATCGTTGTGGCTGATTCAAGATCACCGAGAGATGGTAAATTTATTGAGAACATTGGTTCATACAATCCGATGACAAGTCCAGCAACGATCGAATTAGATCAGGATAAAGCATTAGAGTGGATGGAGAAAGGTGCTCAACCTACAGAAACAGCAAGAGCTATTTTACGATTTAAAGGAGTTCTTTATAAGAAACACCTTAAAAGAGGTGTGGATAAAGGCGCATTTACTGCTGAAAAAGCAGATGAGATGTGGACCGCTTGGATCGCAGCTAAGGATGAAAAAATTGCTGCAAGAAAAGCAAAATCGGCACAAGATAAATTAGACAGATGGGCTGCAATTAGTGGTGTTCCAGGTGCTATGCCTGTAGCTGAAACAGCGGAAGCTGATGCAGCAGATGCATTTAATGAAGAAGCAGCTCCTGAAGTTGCTGAAGAAGCTCCAGCTGCTGAAGAAGCACCTGTGGCTGAAGAAGCACCTGCAGTAGAAGAAGCTCCAGTTGCAGAAGAAACTCCTTTAGCAGAAGTTCCAGCTGGTGATGCACCTGCAGGAGAAGAAGTTAAAGATGAAGCAGAAGCTGCAGCGAAAGACGAAGAGTAATTTAAGATAATGTAATGATTTTAAGCATAAATCATTATATTTACAACTGTACAAGAAATTTTCGAACCTAGTAAGGCTTAATTGTCTTACTAGGTTTTGATTTATTAAATGCAACCCACATAAATATTATTTCTAATGGAGAAACTAACAGATAAATACATTAAGCAACTTGATGAAATTGCAGAAGCTATTCAGAATTCAGAAGAGTTAGCAGCATATATAGAAGAGGAAGAAGAGGAGCAGTATAATGAGTTAAGAGAGAAATTTGAACCATATATTCAGGAAGTTTATCAAGAAGTAGCAGCTACCGATCCTTTACAGATCGTATCTTTAGAGAAAAAACTGCTGGATGAGAAGTTCGAAGGATTATATTTATCAAGAGTGATCGGTTATGCAGTATTAAGAGGTGAAGTCAACGAAGATTTTAAATACATTAGACCACAGAATCATTTTAAAGATATTTTACTAGCTGTTGCCAATTCTAGCAATTTCGATGTTTTGAAAAATAGAGTAGGACAGGCTGTACAATTAGGATTTGCACTAAGTTCTGATATTTGGATTACAAATATCATGAATACCATAAAAAATAAAAGAGTAATCTACTTTCTGGAGTCTCAGAAATTAGAGAAATATAGAGATGTAAGAAATAGAAGAACTGGAAATGTAAAATTTGCTAAGCAGTTTGAAAGTTTGAACTACTACACTGCTGAGTTTCCTAAAACAGTTGGAAGACTTAAAATTCTAGCTCCATCATTAAAAAGTTTCTTGTTCTACAGATCAGAGCATAAATTGAATAATGAAAGTCTATATGCTCACATTAAGCAATTATTAGAAAATGATGCTTTCTACAGCCAGAAAGAATTTATAGAACTGATGCTTCTTATTGGTTTGTATTATGATCTTCCAGAAGATATTCAAGAAGTTTATAAAAAGACGCTGAATAAAGTTAGATCGACTCATCAGGATTTCGATGAAGCATTTTTTAGTTTACTTGAAGAAATGCAGGATAGCAAGCATGTAATTAGTGCTGAAAATCAAAAGAGGTTCTCTGAATTAGTAGATAAAACTAAGAAGGATGAGCTTAGTAAATACATCAAAACCCTTGACATCATTAATGCGAATGGGTACGAAGATGAATCTGCAATTGATGCTGCTAGAGATTATTACTACCAGCACGCAGGATTATCTATTCAAAATAGATGTTTGAGAAACGCGATTTTCGCAAATTTCAGAAGAGTATTCAATAATTTAATTCCATCTGAATATAGTGAGTACTTTGAATTGAATAAAACAATTGTTAATTATATCAATATCTTCTCTAATCAGAAGTTCAACCAAGATGTAAAAGACCTAAGTCTTACCTACATTAAGAAACTTCTTAGATTTTATACGGATAAGAGAGGTAGAGATTACCAAGACATTAAAAAGTTTGTGACAACAACTTTCTTAGATCTTGGATTTATGAAAGAAAAAGAGCTTAAAGAACTCTTTAAAACGAAGAGAAAGAAAAAAGTAGTTGAGTAATTTTAATTCTTCTAACTTAGAAAATATAAAACCCAGCAACTGGTAAAGTTGCTGGGTTTTTTTATTGCTTTTTATTAGCCTTTGGTGATGATCCCTAATTCTGCAAATGATGCTGGGTTTCCATCTGCCGTTTTGATTGCCTTAATTTTAATATAAGCAGCTTCCACTTTATCAAATTTTACGCTTTGCTTAATCGGACTGTTCACGATATTTCCGAATTCTCCCTTTTTAGCTAAGGTCCATATTTTACCATCTAAGCTGGTATAGAATTCATACTTTTCAATAAATCCAGTCGGATATCTCTGTTGAGTAGGTAAGTAGGTAAAACCGAGTAATCTTAAGTTTTCATTGAGATCGATGATCAATTCATTTCCGGCCCACCAAGTATCCGGATTTTCGTCAATGGCTTGTTGAGAAGAACTTCCAGCGTTAAGCACATACCATTTACCAGGTCCCATATCCATGTCTGCAATAGCGACTTCACTTTGACGATTACCATCTACGGCAATCGCTTTAAGTAATCCACCTCTCGGAAATCTAATATTACCTTTGAAAATATCAGAATTTGCAGTTGGTGTTGATCCATCTGTTGTATATCGAATCTGAGGTCCATTTTCTGGAATTTCCATCGTAATTAAACCCATACGGCTTCTTTTGATTTTAGGTGCTGAAAGAAGAGAAGGCGCATGATATACTTCGATATTTGAGATGGTCGGGCAGGCTCGAGCATCAGTAATATTTATTCTTAAAGATTTCGTTTGGATAGGATCAAACTTGAATATTCGTTTATATCCGACAGTTGTTCCATTAGCAATAATATCCCATTGGCCATTTATATTAGCTTCAATGTTAAAGGTTTTAATACGCTGTCCTAGTCTGATTTGCTCTTGAAGAACGACTCTATTAATGGTTTCTTCTTTATCAAATTGCAATGTTAAACTCCCTTTCAAGTTTCCATCCTCTGCTGCCCAATATGTTTCTATGTCGGAGTCTATTGCCTTAGCAGCATCAAAGTCACTTCCTCTGTCAGACTCAGCTTTAATAGACGCATTAGCTACTAAGTTGTTACTGAAATCTTCCTTAATCTTAGCTGCCATTTTTAGAACTTGTTCTTTGTCTTTTTCATGAATAAGTCCTCTCTTATCAACAGGGAAATTTAAAAGCAATGTGCTGTTCTGGCCAACTGATCTATAATAGATCTCCATCAAATCGGCTAATGATTTAACCTTATGATCTTCATGTTCATGATAATACCATCCTGGTCTGATAGATACGTCAGCTTCACCTGGTACCCAAGCTGTTCCATGTTCTTGTCCCATAGAATACTTAGAACCGTATTCAGGCATTCCTCCATACACAGAATCAACGACTAACATTGACCATGTGGTAGGATATGCAAATCCATGTTCGTTTCCTATCCATCGGCATCCTGGACCAGCATCACTAAAGATGATGGCTTCTGGTTGGAGCTCACGTATAATGTCGTAAGTGTTTTCCCAGTCATAATAGGTTAATTTGTCAACCTTTCTAACTTCATTGGCACCGCCATAATATCCATCACCTCCATTAGCACCATCAAACCAAACCTCGAAAATGTCACCATAATTGGTTAATAATTCTCTAAGTTGATTTCTAAAATAAGTAATATATTCCGGTGTACCATAATCTGCATGATTTCTATCCCAAGGAGATAAGTAAACCCCAAACTTGAGACCGTACTTCTTACAAGCATCAGACAATTCTCGTAATATGTCACCCTTTCCATCTTTATAAGGTGAATTTTTTATCGAATGCTCTGTATAGGCAGATGGCCATAGGCAAAATCCATCGTGATGCTTAGCAGTAATAATTACACCCTTCATTCCAGCATCTTTCATGATAGAGACCCATTGTTCAGCGTCTAATTCAGTTGGATTAAATTGAGATGGACTTTCATCTCCATAGCCCCATTCCATATTAGAAAAGGTATTCATATTGAAATGCACGAAACCATTGAACTCCATTCTTTGGTAGTTCACTTGTGCATCAGATGGAAGTGGTCCTATAGCTTCTGGTGCAATTCCAGGTTGCTTGCATTGGGAAAAGAGGATAAGAAGGAAAAGTAATTTTTTCATTTGGATAATATATTGTGCTAACTGATTTAAAAAAATGATTCTAAAGCGCATTATTAAAACAAGTGATAGGAATGTTTTAATCGCCTTTTTCATTGGCACAAGTTATATAATTTTAACAAAAAGACGTGTTCCAGAGAAATTTCTAAAATGGATAATTTGCCTTTATATTTTCGACTACCTTGAATGCGATCGGGCACACTAAGGTGTTTTTCAATGTTAAATTCCTGATTTGATAGAAATTTTTTCGATTGGTATGTGGAAATTCTCTGCAGGCTTTTGGGCGTTGATCATAGACTAAGCATTTGTTATCATCGAGCAGAAATGGACATGGAGTGGTTTGTAAAACATAATCTCCTTCTTCGTCCATTCTCAAATACGCTTCAATAAATTGAGAGGATTTCATGCTGAATACCTTAGCAAGCCGATCGATATCTGCCTTTGTGAAAAGCGGTCCTGTTGTCTTGCAGCAATTCGCACAAGTCAAGCAATCAAAGGAAGAAAATGCTTCATCATGTGCCTCCTCAGCTACTTGGTCTAACGCTTTTCGATCTTTCTTAGAAAGGTTCTTGAAAAAACTTCGGTTCTCTTTTAGTTTCTGTTGTGCTAGTTCAAGTTCCTTCATCTGGCAAAGATAGCGCTATTCACGACTTTTATTGAACTTCATATTTCGAATTTGATTGAGAAAATACTGAAGTTCTTTCCTAACTTTGGGAAATAGAAATAGTAAGCCGATCATATTCGGAAATACTAATGCAAGAATCATGGCGTCCGAAAACTTAATGACTGCATCAAGAGTAACCGCTGATCCCAAAACAGTGAAAAGAAGAAATATGATTTTAAATACAATGTCAGCCGCTTTCCCTCTTCCAAAAAGGTATTTCCAGGATTGTAATCCATAATAAGACCAAGATAACATGGTTGAAAAGGCAAAGAGCACGACGGCTATAGCTAATACATAGGAAAAGCCAGGAATTGCAGAATCGAATGCCATCGATGTGATGTTAACACCACCGATTCGCTCTCCAGTTTCTACTAAAATAGCTTGATTTTCGATCACATCACCATAAATGAAAGCACCATCCATATTGAAAATAACAATGACTAATGCTGTTAAGGTACAGATGAGAACCGTATCAATGAATGGTTCTAGTAAAGCAACTAAGCCTTCAGAAGCTGGATATTTGGTATTAACTGCAGCATGTGCGATGGCTGCAGATCCAGCTCCAGCTTCGTTCGAAAATGCGGCTCGCCTAAATCCTTGTATCATGACTGCTGCAATTCCACCAGTTATACTTGCTCGTGGTGAAAAGGCCTCGGAAAAAATCAGATACAATGCATCGTCTACTACTGTTATTTTAGAAATGATGATAAATAATGCAGCGAGCACATAGAGTAGGGCCATGAATGGAACCAACTTTTCCGTTACTTTTCCTATTCTTTTAATTCCTCCTACGATTACGATGCCTACTAACACGGCGAAAACAATCCCAAGTATAGTTCCTGCGCTGCTTCCTTCTATTCCGAAACGTTCGATTAATTGCGCAGCAGCTTGGTTAGACTGAAATGCATTACCCCCACCAAAAGAAGCACCGACACACATTACAGCGAAAATTCCTGCTAGTATTTTTCCAAGGAGCGCTTTGTTATCTTCTTTTAGGCCTTTCGATAAATAATACATTGGGCCACCAAAAACTTTTCCCTCTTCATTAATGTCCCGATATTTCACGCCCAATGTACACTCCACAAACTTCGATGACATCCCTAATAAACCAGCAATAATCATCCAGAAGGTAGCTCCTGGGCCACCTATTGATATCGCTACAGCTACCATTGCGATGTTTCCAAGTCCTACAGTCCCAGAAACGGCAGTTGCTAATGCTTGAAAGTGATTTACTTCCCCATGATGTGACTCGTCTCTTATGGTATCAGGGATATCTTCTTCCATCTGTTCGACGTCATCATACTTACCTCTTACAACTTGAATAGCAGTGAAAAAATGCCTGATATTCACAAAACCAAAGTATAAGGTAAATAAGGTTGCGCCTCCAAGCAGCAAAAAAAGTATAAAAGGTATTCCACCAATTTCGGTGAAGACTAAATTTTCCCACCATATAGCAACAGGCATAAAGCCATCATTTATCATTTCATCAATTCCACGAGATTGAGCAGAAAGGACTGTGGGAAATAAAAGAATAAGAAGAGTTCTGAGTAATTTCATCATTCGAGTAATATTTTTGATAAATTTGAATGATTTTATGCTTGTCGGAAGGATTTGTCGGAAGCAATTTAATTTTGTCTGTAACATGTTTTGAGACAATCACATTTCAAGTATCTTCGCAATTATGAAGTTTGACGAATACCATTTTAATCCAAAAATAAAGAAAGCACTTTCTGAACTAGGCTATAAACGACCTACGGATATACAGTATAAATCAATTCCAAATATTTTAAAAGGGGAAGATTTACTTGCTGTTGCACAAACAGGGACTGGGAAAACTGCGGCTTTTGCTATTCCACTTATCGATAAACTGTATGAAAAGAAGATTAATCAGCGTCGGGCGTCAGATGTGAATTGCTTAGTTCTAGTTCCGACACATGAATTAGCATTACAAATTCATGAGGTTTTTGAGAAAATCGCAAAATATACAACCTTGAAGACCATGGCATTAATCGGAGGTGTAGACCAAGATCCTCAGATTATGAAACTCTACAAAGGGATAGATATAATTATCGCGACACCAGGAAGAGTATTCGATCTCATTAGCCAAGGAGCTTTGCTGACCCATCACATCGAAATTCTCGTGCTTGATGAGGCAGATCACATGTTAGATCTGGGGTTTATCAAGGATATAGAAGATCTCATCAGAAAGCTACCGAAAAGAAAGCAGACGTTATTCTTCTCAGCTACCATTAATGACAAGATTAAGAAAATAGCTTATTCTCTAGTGAGGCAGAATGCAATTAGGATTCAACTGTCTCCTAAGGATCCAGTTGCCAAGAAAGTAGATCATTCGGTCATGTATGTGGATATGGATCATAAGCGATTCTTTCTAGAAAGGGTCGTGAGGGAAAATCCAGATGCTAAAATTCTTGCTTTCGTGAGAACAAGGGTTAGAGCCGAAAGAGTAATGAAGGCAATGGAAAGAGCTGGCATTAAAGCTTTAACGATTCATGGCGAAAAGGAGCAGGAAGAGAGATTAGATGTGTTAAATAAGTTTAAGAACGGAGATATAAAATTAGTGATTGCTACGGATGTTGCAGCAAGAGGAATTGATATTCCGAATGTAGAGATTGTTGTGAATTATGATCTTCCTGATGAATCGGAGAATTATGTTCATAGAGTAGGGCGGACAGGCCGAGCGAATAATAAAGGTTTTGCTTATACATTTTGCTCGCCAGAAGAAGTGAAAATATTAGAAGAAATTCAGGGTTTTATCCATAAAGAAATCAAGGTACTTACTGTTGATCTCAATGATTATGAAGATACATTGCATGTGGACCTAGAACGTAAAAATGATTACAAGACTTTGATGGATGAGATCAATTCTTTCGATGATAACAGAAAGAAGAAAAAACGAAAGAAGAAGTAGGTTGGGGTTTTAAAGCATTATGTGGGTATTGAGCAATGCATTTTTAAGTTGGAAAGATGAAGCTATTCTAATCAAAGGGACTTTAATCTTTTGTGTTTTTTGGAAAATTAGATAGCCATAATTAGCTTTTATTTCTAAATGTTAGGCTTAAGATCATGCTCATCTTCGTGGTTTCATAGTGCAGAGAAGACATTTTATAACATCTATATGGTCAACCAAGACATATAATATATTACAGAATCAAATTCAAGATCTAGAATTACATTTTTACCATATTACTAACACTAGTCGTATATTAATATGGATCCCAAATTTCTTTTATTTAGTTTGTCGTTATTACTAAGTCCTTTTCTTAAAGGCCAAAACCCTAATATAATAGGGGAATTAATGAAATGGCATAAGGTTACCCTCCAGTTCGATGGTCCAGAAACCAGTGAAACGTCCACTCCGAATCCTTTTTCAGATTACCGATTAGAAGTAACATTTACAAAAGGAAGTATAACTTACAAAGTTCCAGGCTATTACGCATCCGATGGTAATGCAAGTGAAACTAGAGCAGCGAGTGGTAATTAAATTGGAGGATCTTAAGATTAAAGGTAAGCTGATTAATAATCACATTCTAAGTTTGGATGGGGTAGAGTTCGATGGTCAATTTGAGAATTATGGTATCTTAAAAATTTTGCCTTCCTTACCAGTAAGATTCGTAAATACAGATCTGGAATAGTTTTAAGTATTTTTCATAGATAAGAAAAATGCCTGCCTTCTAGTGTGTTTAGTAGTTTGAATATTTCTGGATGAATAAAAAAAACGAAATTTAAACACCAAACTGTGTCAAATGATGGTCTAAATGTTTAGAAAATAAAACGTTCCATTCGTCGGTGCTCAGATTACCGAATGATACAGAAGTCTTGCCGTCGAAATGTTTCGAACCTAATTCATGCGTTTTCTTTAGATTAGCGATCAAAGCTGCTTTTTCCTTCTCATACTCCCTTTCATCTGTAATTAAAAAGTCAGGTGCTGTTCTAGAATTTTTTGGATAAGGCTTAGGACCAACGACTGCTTTTTTAGCTAAAAGTGAAATCATGAACGTTTTAAACTTTCCAGAAATAGGATACTTAGCGGTAAGCGCCATATCATATGCAACATTGCAATGAGCTAACATCTGTGCAACATCCATCTTACCCCATTGTGGTTTGGTTTCTGGAGTCAAATTTGATATTCTTTCTAAAGTTTCGTCTAGCCCGTCCTGTGCAAAAAGATTTCTAATCGTCATAGGTTTCATATTTGTTTGGATAAAAGTACAGAAACAAAAGTTAATCAAATATTAATTTTCATCTTTTATAATTAGCCCGCTAATGATATTAGTATCTTGCAGTCTGACATTATAGTAATGAAAATAGGACTTTACGTATTTTTAATTTTGATGATAAGCCTAAGTTGTAATCGGGAACAAAGACAACTGGAAGCTCTTGTGGAAGATATTTTACCTGGAGAATGGGATATTTTATCATTTGAATTTAATGGCGTTTATAAAAACCATGAAAAAGATGAAGTATATCCCTCGGATACTACTTTTTATGATTTAGGCAGCATATTAATTCCTGAATTTGAAATGGATACTTTAGCCCTGAACGGAGGAGGAAACGGTGTCGGAATCGATTGTCATATTATTGCTTTGGGTAGTTCAGAGACTTTTAAGATAGAACGATTATTTACAGCTGGAGATGAACTGGTTATGGCTTATTTTAGAACAAAAGGAAGTGGGATTTTTCCGGTAAATACGGAATTGACAAATTTGATTGAATTCTCAGATTTGTTTTGGCAAAATATGTATATGAATATTGAAAATAAGAATCTTGTAAATTTTATATCTACCAATAATGAAAGGATCATTCTGACTTTACAGAGAAGGAAATAGCACTTATCCGATCGTAATATTCTCCGCAGGAATTAACAGTCTAATCTTCCTTGCCGCTTCCGCAGATGTTTCATAGAATGACTTCTTAAATGGAATTTCATGTTGCTCCTTCGTCCAGTTATTTTTACCATAAATTCCATCCAACATCGCATGTGTTAATCGCTTGATTTCATTGTGATCCTTGATGGCATATTGATTCTCATTTCTGCGGTCACTCTTGGGCTTAATTTCTAACCATCCGTCTTTTTCCTTTTTCGCATTGGCAAATGTAAGTAGCAATTCATATGGAGCATTACTAAGCATAAACTGAACTTCTGATTTTCCAGGATAGCCATCTAGTTTAACACTTTTATCCTTTATGAAAATTTTAAAAGCTCCGGGAATAGCGACAACTTTTTCAGATAAATCTTTCACCCAACTTAAAGCCAGTGCAAAGAATAGCATGATCAATGTACTTTTAAATATCGCAGAAAATAAACGCATATCTAGTTCATTTCCAGTTAGTTTGTATACTTGAGCTGCGAAAGTAATGACGATGCATGCGACGGATAACCAAGCTAGTAGTTTTAATCTTCTTTTAGCAAATGACTCCCATAGCACCCAACCTAGAAAAGCTAGGGTCAAGATAGAATAATATACATCTAGCTCACTCATTAATCCATAAGAAGACGATCTCATCATCTTGCTCAAAGTCGGAAGGATAGAAAATACAAAAGGTAATCCGATGATATAAATCCAGTATTTAGACTTGATAATCGGTTTGATTCGCTCAGGAATATACTTGAACCAGGGAAGTGATAGGAGAATAAAAAAGCTATTCGCAAGAGAAAATATGCTAGCTAATCCATTTAAAATTTGTGCATCCTCGAAAACTCCGATTGAAAAGAGAATCTCTGCTACTCCTGTTAATGACCAGCAAAGTACGGAAAGTGCAAGCCATATCTGGCTGTAATCGTTTTTCAGTCGTCCTAAGTGCCACCAAATTGACATTAAAGCAAGAAATGCAAAACAACAAGTAACTGCTTGCCACCAGCCATAAAAATTAAGGGTTGCATGTGCTAAGTCACCCACCTATATATGTTCCTTGAATCGCTCAATAGAAATGTCACCGACTGCAGAAATGATGTTTTGCTTGAATTCACCCTTTGTGTCTAGTAATATATAGTTCGGATAATTTCTTATTCCAAAATGTTCCCGATACGCCATACTTAATCTACGATCTAAGTATATATGATCCCCGACTAGCTTATCTCGCTTGATGATTTTCTTCCACTCATTAGCATTTGAACTCATACCAGCACACAAATAGACCACGTGGACATCCATTTCTAGCAGTTCTTTTTTCTTGGCAGGGCTATTCTTGAAATCCGATAAACATGGTCCACAAAATGTGCCCCATAAGTCTAATATCACTGCCTTTCCTTGGTATTTGGACTTAAGTGCGTCTAGCAACTCCACAATGTCTTCATGCGTTCCATTATACAGTGTCGCCCCGAAATCTAGATTCTCGACAAACTGTCCTAGACTATCTGTACTTGTTACAAATTCTACATCATCAGCTTTGTTAGAATACATATTTCCTGCAGCAATCATAGACCCAACAACCAGAATACCTATTATAATCTTGAACATATCAATTCATTTTGTTATTACAATAACAAATATACAACTTATGGACCAAATTGCATTAGTGACCGGCGCAAACAGAGGACTTGGCTTAGGCGTCGTGAAAAAATTACTTCAACTAGGATATACCGTCATTCTAACGAGTCGGGATCAGGTGAAAGGGCAGGAAGCAATAGAAGAATTAGACATTGACAAAAATAAGCTGTACTTCCAGCAGTTAGATGTAAGCTCTAGCGAAAGTATTAATAGATGTTTCGACTGGGTGAACACAAAATTCGGAAAATTAGATGTGCTTGTCAATAATGCTGGAATTAATTATGATACTTGGCAGAATGCAATGAATGCGGATCTACAAGAATGCCATAAAACGATGATGGTGAATCTCTTCGGACCATGGGAAATGGCCCAGAAATTCTACCCACTAATGGAGAAGAATGGATTTGGCAGAATTGTCAATGTGTCAAGCGGAGCTGGATCATTAACCAATGAAGAAATAGGAACGCCTGGATATAGTATTTCTAAAGCAGCGCTAAACATGCTGACGATTAAGCTTGCTGGCCAAGCTAAAGGGAGTGGGGTGTTGATTAATGCAGTTTCTCCTGGATGGGTACGAACAGATATGGGCGGTGAAGATGCTGATCGGAGTATTGCTGAAGGAGCTGAAAGTATTGTATGGGCAGTGACCATTCCTGATGATGGCCCGCATGGTGGCTTTTTTAAAGATGGGAAGCGTTTAAATTGGTAGCAAGAAAATGTCCCATACTGAAGCAGGCTTGGAGAAGAAAACCGCCAGTAGGTGCATTCCAGTCTACCATTTCACCGACACAATAATGGCTAGGCTTTGCACGAAGCTGAAAATGCTCATCTAAATCTTTAACATGAATTCCCCCTGTCGTAGAAATCGCTTCTTCTATGGGTGCTGCAGATACAATCTGAATTGGCAGTTTTTTAATGAAACCGGCAAGGATGTCGGACTGAGTCCATTCTTCTTTTGTGAGCTTGTTTCTGAGCAAGTTGATCGCTGTTTTGCTCAATTTTATATCTCTCTTAAGTTTGTTAGCTACATTTTTTTCTGAGGAAGATTTTAGTTTTTCTAATACTTCTGACTGGCTTAGGTGGGTTTTCAGGTCAATGTAAATACTCGCATTTCCAATAAGTAATTGCTCTTGAATTCGCTGGCTATGTGCATAAATTGCATTTCCTTCTATACCAAATTTAGTTAAAACAACTTCACCTTTAATTTCTATGTTATTACATTGTATTGATATGTTTTTCAATGGTTTACCTTCTATGAATGAAAGTAGATCTTTGTCCCATTTTACTTCGAAAGCACAATTCGCAGACTTGAATGGTATGATGTTGTCAAAGTACTTCGTCCACTTCCCATCTGACCCTGTTACTGACCAGCTGGCTCCGCCTAATGCATAAACGACGATATCTGCTTCGATGTTATTTTTCCATTCAACGCCATATTCTATTCGAACCTTATTTTGCTCTAAACGAGTTAGTATTGCCCTTAGCACTTCGATAGGTTTAATTCCTTTCTCAGGAAATATTCGATTGCTTGAACCTTCGAAAGTTGGAATCCCTATTTTTAGTAACCAAGCTCTGAAATCTTCATTAGTGAAATTTCGAAGTGCTTGATCTAGAAAACCTCTAGGTGTATATTGCTGAATCAGCAGATCCACAGGCATACCATGAGTGAGATTAAATCCACCCTTTCCAGCGACGAGAAATTTGCGGCCTAAGGCTTTATTCTTCTCATAAATAGTAACCGCATATTTGCTGGTGTCTAGAAAACATCCAAGTGCCATTGCTGCGGGTCCTCCGCCTATAATTGCGACACTTTTCACAATTCTACTATTCTACCTTCACGGACTGAAGTATCAGCTGCAAGCACAATTTTAAGACTATTAATGGCGTCATTTAGATGCTCATCCAAGTTTACATTCTCTCGAATGGCTTGAAGGAAGAAAGCTTGCTCGAGGTCACAAAGTTCTTGATGATTAGGTTCAGTCTCTGTATTAATATATTCATCCAATTTTTCACCGTCTGTATGGTGAAAGAGGAGTTGAGAAGTTTTCACATGATCTTCTATGTCGGAACTCTTGGTTTCAGGTTCTATAATGCTGACGCTTCCTTCAGGTCCGATGACATCTTTAACAAAATATGCCGTTTTGCTCATCATCGGTCCCCATCCTGACTCATACCATCCGATAGATCCATCCGCGAAGGTGACTTGGAGCATTCCGTAATTGTACATATTCGGGTCTATCTCCGAAGTTAAGTTAACCCCACTTGCATACACTTTGATAGGTTGACTTTTAGTCATCTGGCACATGATATCCACGTAATGGACACCACAATCTACGATCGGTGACATCGAGGCCATGAGCATCTTATGGGTATTCCATAAGTCACCGTAGGATTGTTGATTAAGATTCATCCGCATAACTAGTGGCTTACCAAGTTTCTGTGCCAATGTTATAAACTTAGTCCATGAAGGATGGTGCCTAAGAATATAGCCGATGACTACTTTTTTACTATTCTGATCAGCTGCCTTCTTAATTTTTTCAGCGCCTTCTACTGTAGTTGCCATTGGCTTTTCTAGAAAAATGTGTGCATTATTCTCGATGCTAAATAATGCAATTTCTTCATGGGTGTCTGGATAGGTATTAATAGAAACGGCATCTGGCTTAGTCGTTTTTATGGCCTCCTTATAATCGGAAAAAGTCGCAACGCCTCCTAGTTCCGCTGACAGTTTATTTTTCGCCTCATCTGATCGTGCCACAAGCCCGACTAATTCGAATCCATCATTGTTAAAGTAAGAGATTGCATGAGACTTTCCCATATTACCAACGCCGACGACTAAAACTTTTATTTTTTTCAACTCATTCATTTGCCCAAAATATAAATAATTGTTCAAAAAACTATTTTTTAACTTTAGCCGTTAATTAAGCATATGAGAAACATATTTACAATCTTATCTACGCTATTTGTTTTTAGTCTCTTAGGACAGAACAATCTTCCATTAGAAGTTGAGTTTACCAATTATCTAAATCCCTTAACTGGCGGTTTTGAATCTCCACAGATTCAGCAAATTAACCTGAATGATGACGGGATGCTTGATCTAATGGTCTTTGATCGAAAGGGTAGTGTAATTAGGACATTCGTGTATGATGAATCTAATGAATTCAAGTATCGATATGCACCGGAATATGAAGAAGCGTTTCCTGCGATTCCTTGCTGGGTGAAAGTTCGGGACTTTAATGGTGATGGTGTAGATGATTTATTTACTTGTGGAGTGACGGATCCAGTGACAGGTGTGGAGGTTTTTATAGGAAGCAGAGAAGATGGTAAGTTGAAATTCACGGCATATAATCATCCGAATGGGCCTTATAATATCATTTACTATGAGCGAAATGGAGATCACAAGCAATTGTATGTGGGAAATAACGGAATACCAGGCATCAGAGATGTAGATGGTGATGGAGATGTAGATATTCTAGGATTTCAGCCTTCTGGAGGATATATGTATTACTTTAAGAACATGTCCCTCGAGCGTGGATATGGGTTAGATAGTTTAGTTTTCGAAAGAGTAGACGATTGCTGGGGTAATTTTTATGAAGGTGGTTTGATTCCAGATATTAAGCTTAATGCGGATAATGAATCATGCGCAATACCATTAGGATCTGAAACCGCTTCTACAAGGCATGAAGGAATTACAGTAACCGTATTTGATAAAAATGGAGATGGGGTGCAAGATTTGCTAATCGGCGAAGTGAGTAGTTCTAATCTGATCTATGTAGAAAATGGGGGGACTGTTGATGATGCTTTCGCTACTTTTAAAGAGGTTGACTTTCCAAGTGATGATGTGCCAGTAGATCAGCAAATATTTGTTGGGAGTTTTATTGTAGATGTAGATCAAGATGGCGCGCAAGATATTTTGACTGCACCTAATTCGCAATTTGGGACGAATACGAATCAAATTTCATATTATCGTAATGTGGATTCCAAGTTTAAATTACAGCGCGAGGATTGGTTAGTCGGGGAGAGTGTAGATCTGGGGACTGATTCACATCCTGGGTTTATTGATCATAATGGAGATGGATTATTGGATATTGTCGTCGGATCTTATGGATTAATCGGCATAGATGGCGGCGCACAGACGAGGCTGTTTTTATTCGAGAACAAAGGAACAATTGATATTCCGGTCTATGAATTAGTTGATGATAACTATTTAGATTTTCTTGCATTCTCTGATTTTGATAAGTCTTATTCCCCAAGTTTCGGCGATCTGGATGGAGATTTAGATCTAGATATGATTCTGGGTACTTTAAGTGGTGACTTTATTTACCTGGAGAATACAGCTGGAGTAGGGAATCCAGTCTCATTTGCAAACCCGATCTTCGATTATAAGATGTTGGATGCAAAGAATAACACCACTAAAGCAACGATTGCAGATATTAATGATGATGGTCTCGGTGATATCATTGTGGGAGGTAGGAATTCGTATTCATTACCAGAAAGCATAGGTTCTTTTAAGTATTTTCCGAATGAAGGATCTGTGGGTTCTCCTGAATTTTCGAATGATAGTGCTGTTCTAGGTTTAGGAGCGGTCAATGTTAAAGACGCTGGTGTTAGTAGAGTATCAGCTACGCCAAAGTTTTATAGAAATGGTGATCAGATGTTATTGTTTGTTGGAAATGAAACAGGACGAATTGCCGTCTATGAAGTGAAAGAAGATGAACCTTACGAATTGCTATTTTCTGATTTATTAGGTCAATATTATGGCAGGCGTATGACCATTGATGTAGCAGATATCGATAATGATGGTTACCTAGAAATGGTAACAGGAAATGAGAGAGGAGGCTTAAATTTCTTTAATACAGTAGTACAAGTTTCTGGAGAAATATCATCTAAGAAACCAAGTGCAAAACCTTCAGCTTTAAGTGTGTATCCTAATCCTGTAAGATCTCAATTGTTTATTGAGCCTTCCCAGTCTAATGTACATATTTACAATAACTTAGGTCAGTTGGTAGAGGTCTTGAGTGGTAATGTGTCAGAGATAAATGTAACCTCTTATGAGGCAGGTTTTTACTACCTACATACGAAAAATGAAATTGTAAAATTCATCAAGTTAGGAAGGTAAATAGAAATTGAGCAATTAGAATTTTCAAGATGAGCGCTACTGGCAAAATCGTTGTATATCCAATGTTCGGAAGTTTGTTTCCTGCTCGATCATTTGCAAAATCTAAGACTGCTGGTTGATTTGCTGCCATTCCAGATAGAATCGAAAATGGGATCTTAAGGATACGATATCCGATGATTAATAATAAGGCCGTAGAAACGATAACGACTAGGAGCGAAGCCCCGAAAATCTGTAGACCATTTCCACTTGAAAAGGTAGAAATGAAACTATTTCCTGAATTGATTCCTATGCCTGCAAGCAATAGAATGAGAGAAAATTGCCTTAGTGTTAGATTCGCACTATAGGGAAGAACCCACAGAATCGGTCCTGTCCTTCGTAATCCACCTAGGATAATAGAAACGACCAATGGACCACCCGCATAACCTAGGGAAAAAGTGAAACCACCAGGAAAGCTAATTTCAAGCATTCCGATTAGTAGTCCGATCGTAATTCCTAGTCCAAAAGAAAATAAATTGACATGACTTATCTGATCATATGAATCGCCAAAAATGGTTGAAATTTCTTCTACATCTTTTCGCTGGCATACGATCCGAACTCTATCACCCATTTCTATCACCGTATCATTACTTGCAATAAGGTCGATGTCTCCTCGCCTTACTCGGGTAACAATCATATTGTAATGCTCTGTCAAATTCAAAGAAGCAATAGACTTTCCAGCTACCTTTGGATTGGAAACGAAAATTCGTCTTTGGGTATATTGTGAAGTTTCGAATGATATTTTATGCTCATTTTCATGTCCGAGGATTGGGATGACACCTTCTAAGTCTTCTTCATCACCGACGATCATAATTTCATCGCCCTCATTTAGAATCGTGTTCCATGAGGTTAGGCTAGTAACATCTGAACTCTTTATCCTTCCGAATACGATATTCCAAGAATACTTTTTCATCAGATCTCGAATGGACTTGCCGTAGATGTCTGGATTTGCAATGATTACACTCGCATTCGTAGTATTTCTTTCCACTGGATAATCTCTCTTAAGCTTCTTGGCTTCTTCTTTAAAATTGACCTTAAATATTTTTTGGAAAACAACTAATGAGAAGAGAATACCAATTATAGCCATAGGGTAGGCAATGGAGTAACCGACTACCACATTTTCGTTGTATAAAGAAGCTAGAGTTGGGTCTGTTACTTTGTTATTGATGATATCAATAATGGAGGCTAATGCAGGAGTATTCGTTGTTGCACCTGCAAAGATACCAGCAGCCATGGCTTTATCTAAGTCTAAGAAATGGTAAACACCATATACTAGGATCGCGGAAATAATTAGCATGCAAGCTATGAAGATCATGTCTTTGAAACCTCTTAGCTTAAAGGCTCTAAAGAATCCTGTAGCACTCTGAAGTCCCACCGTGTATACGAAAACTACAAGTCCAAGCAGTACAATGATTTGTGGAATCTTGATTTCTGGATTCAGAGCACCGAAAAATAAGCCTACGAATAAAACTCCTGATACTCCAAAATTAATCCCTTTTACCTTAATGTTCCCTATTGCATAGCCTATAGCAGCTACAATGAACAATAGTAATAAAGGATTCTCAACGAATATTTTCATACCGCAAACTTACGACTAAAAAACAGGTGAAAAAATTAAATTTGGCTAGAATAAAGATCAGTGATGTTAAAAGGACCTGAATCAAAGAGTCCTTTATCACTTAATTTTAATTCTGGAATGACTAATAACGCACAGAATGATAAAGTCATGAAGGGAGAAACCAATGAAGATCCTAATTGTTTTGCCTCCTGGTCTATTTTTTCATATTTGTCTGCAACAAGATAGCCATCTTCACTAGACATAATACCTGCGATAGGAAGCGGAAGCACTGCTGTAGATTTAGCAGAGGCCAATGAAACACCACCTTTAGACTCTATGATTAGGTTAATTGCGGTGACTATGGATTCGTCATTCGTACCCACTGCAATAATATTATGAGAGTCATGAGCAACGCAGGAAGCAATGGCACCTTCTTTTATACCGAAGCCATGAACAAAGCCGATTGCAGGTGGAGCTGTATGGTACCTATTCACTACAACCATCTTAAGGTAATCTTTTGATAGATCAGGACTTAGCTGGCCGTTATTGTTTAATACTTGGTCAATTATTTTCTTAGTAACCAGTTGCCCATCTTCTACTTTAATAATCTTAACGGGAAGTCTTTTATCTGCAAGTTGAATCTGCTTAACCTGTATAGGAGCGCAATTGAAATTATTAATGATGTCTGATTCAACACTTGGAATGAAAGATTGACCATTTTCCGCCACCTTTTCACCGTTGATATAGGTTGCATTCACTTTGAAATTGACTAAGTCTTCGACAATACAGAAGTCAGCAGCATCATTAACTTGTAGTAAGCCCATATCGATTTTATAATGCTGGACTGGTGTTAATGAGCAAGCTTTAAGGACATTCATGATATTGCAGCCATTAGCGACTGCTCTCATTGCTAGTTGGTTAATGTGGCCTTTCGCTAGATCGTTGGGATGCTTGTCATCAGAACAAAGCATGATCTGATCAGGAAATTCATCGATTAATTCCCAGAGTGCATTGAAGTTTTTCGCTGCGCTACCTTCTCGGATAAGAATTTTCATGCCGAACTTCAATTTGTCTAAAGCTTCGTCTTTCGTAAAGCATTCATGATCGGTGTAGATGCCAGCAGATATGTATTGTTTCGCATCCTTACCTCTTAAGCCAGGTGCGTGTCCATCCACCGATTTATTTAACTTCAGCGCAAGATTTATTTTATCCATGACCAGCGGGTCTCTATGGAGCACTCCTGGATAATTCATCATTTCCGCTAGATATTTCACTTCTGGCCAGCTTAGGATTTCTTCTAAGTCTGACAAATCTATTTCAGCACCTGCTGTTTCGAAAGATGTTGCAGGAACACAAGATGGTGCTCCGAAACAAAACTTGAAAGGTGTTTCTAATCCATTATCAATCATGAACCGAACGCCTTCTTTTCCTAATACATTTCCGATTTCATGTGGATCAGAAACGGTCGCAATAGTTCCGTGACAAACTGCCATTCTTGCAAATTCAGATGGAATAAGCATAGAACTTTCTATGTGAACATGTGCATCGACAAACCCAGGGATGATGTAGCGCTTCGGTGCGTTCTGAAGTTCTTGAATGTTTTTAATCTGACCACTTTCGATGGTGATTTCTCCAGGAAAAATCCTAGATGCTACAACGTCAACAATTTGTCCTTTTATTTTCATCTTGCTCCGAATAATAAACTACCGATTCTAATCATTGTACTGCCTTCTTCTATGGCAATCTTGTAGTCTCCTGACATGCCCATGGAAATTTCATTAAATCCGGGATCGTTTTTAAAGTGGGTTGCCTTTATTTCGTTGTTATAGAGCACTAAGTTTTTGAATTCGTTTCTTACTTGATCCGTATCTTCTGTGAATGTCGCCATTCCCATTACACCTTTGAAATTAAGGTTAGGATACTTCTGTACGTCAAGGTGCTTTACTAAATCATCAAATTCAAATCCATATTTTGTTTCTTCCTTCGCAATCTTAAGTTGAAGCAAAACATTTATCTTTCTGTTATTCTTAGCAGCTTCTTGATCAATAATTCCTAAAAGTTTGAAACTATCTGCTGACTCGATCATATGGACAAAGGGAGCAATGTCTTTAGTTTTTTTAGATTGTAAGTGGCCAATAAAGTGCCATTCTATATCTTTGGGAAGATGCTTATGTTTTTCTACTAATTCAGTAACTCTGTTTTCTCCAAATATTCTTTGACCTTTATGGTAAAGGTCTTCAATCGCACTTTCAGGTTTTGTTTTAGAAACGGCGACTAGGGTAGCTTTCAGTTGAGATAATTCTTTAAAATAATCCATATAACTCACTGTCTACCATGTTAATAATCTTTCCGAAATCTTCAGGATTGTTTTTGAAATCCATGTTGTCTGTTTCGATGACTAACAATTTACCGTTGGTATAGTTTGAAATCCAACGTTCATATTTGTCGTTAAGACGTTTCAGATAATCAAGGCTCATATTTCCTTCATAATCTCGCCCCCTCGTTTGGATGTGGGAAACAAGAGTAGAAATAGAAGCTTTCAGGTAGATCATTAAATCTGGAGCGCCTACTTGGTCAGCCATGGTTCTAAACAAGGTGAAATAGTTTTCGAAATCACGTTTTGCCATTAAGCCCATATCATGAAGATTCGGAGCGAAAATGTAAGCATCTTCGTATATCGTCCTATCCTGGATAACTGTTTTGTTACCATTCTTTATTTCGATGAGTTGCTGATACCGACTGTTCAAGAAATAAATCTGAAGATTAAATGACCATCTCTGCATGTCATTGTAGAAATCGCTTAAGTACGGATTCGTATTGGTGTCTTCGTAGTGCACTTCCCATCCGTAATGTTTTGCTAATTTTTCAGAAAGCGTGGTTTTTCCAGCTCCAATATTTCCTGCAATAGCGACGTGCTTGATTTGTTTCTTTTCCATAATTCAATGTAAGGGCGCTAAAATACAATTTGTGTAGAAACTCGACATATGAAAACAGAACAGATTGTTACGATGTGGATAACTTTTGAAATTTGATTACTTTTACGGAATGGAAATTAATGATGAATTAATCAATAAGTTAGAGCACCTTTCTAAACTTTCGCTTTCAGAAGCGGAACGTGAGATCATGAAAAAAGATCTTGGGAATATATTGCAGATGGTTGATAAGATACAAGAAGTGGATACTTCTAATGTAGAACCGCTGATGCATGTTAATGAAGATGTCAATGTGCTAAGGGAGGATGTCGCGCGAAATGAAATTACAAATGAAGAAGCTTTAAGAAATGCTCCTTCATCTTCAGCGCCATATATTTCTGTTCCTAAAGTCATTGACATAAAATAAGTAAGCTGTGAAAATATATACTAAAACAGGTGATGCTGGTGAAACAGGACTATTCGGAGGTAAGCGTGTTTCGAAAGACAGCTTACGAATAGAAGCTTATGGTACTACAGATGAGTTAAATGCATTTATTGGTCAGTTGATATCAAGTCAAGATATTCAATCAGTTAGGTCATTCTTAGTCAAGATCCAGAATGAGATATTTATAATGGGTTCAATGTTGTCGATGCCTTCTGATCAGAATTTTGATATTCCTATCATTAGTGAATCAGACATTGAAGATATAGAGGTAGAGATAGATCGAATGGAGAAAAAACTAGCACCGCTGAAGAATTTTATATTGCCATCAGGAAGCGCAGCGATAAGTTCTAGTCATATTTGCAGAACTATTTCACGTCGGGCGGAAAGAAGAGTGGTTACGCTAGAACAATCTGAAGAGATAAATCCTTTAATAAAGAAATACTTGAATCGGCTTTCGGATTACTTTTTTGTTCTCTCTCGTTATATTGCAGTAGAAACGGGAGTAGAAGAAACCATATGGAGGCCTAAAAAATAAGCTTTAATGGATTACGATGTAATTATTATTGGTGGAGGTCCGACAGGACTTAATTGTGCTATAGCAGCTCATAAGGAAAATTTATCATACCTCATTATAGAGAAAGGTGTTTTGGTTAATTCCATTTATCACTTTCCGATAAATATGACGTTTTTTTCAACTTCTCCAGTGCTAGAAATAGGAGGTATTCCTTTCATCTCACATGGTGATAAGCCGACTCGAAGAGAAGCATTGGAGTATTATCGGAGAATTGTAGAGACCTTTGATATGAATATCCATCTTCTGGAGGAAGTAAAGAATATTGCTGAAAAGGAAGCCGGTTTCGATGTGGTTACTAATAAAGGTCAATATTCGAGTGCGAATATCATCGTATCTACTGGATATTATGATACACCCCGATTGCTTGACATCCCAGGAGAACAACTTCCGAAAGTGAAGCATTACTACGATGATCCTCATGTATATATCGGTATGGATGTTTTGGTAATCGGCGCTGCAAATTCTGCATGTGATGTGGCTTTAGAATGTCATTATAAGGGCGCTAATGTAACCATGGCGGTGAGAGGTGATGATTTATATGCAAAGGTGAAGTATTGGATTCGACCGAATATTGAGAATCGAATAAAGGAAGGATCAATAAAAGCATATTTTAATACGACGGTAAAGGAGATAAAAGACGGCAGTGTTATATTGGTAACTCCAGAAGGAGAAATAGAGATTAAAAATGATTTCGTTTTAGCCATGACTGGATATCTCCCTGATTACAATTTTCTGAGGAAGCTTGGGCTAGAGGTGAATACGGAAGAAAACTGTGTTCCTGCTCATAATGATGAGTCTTTAGAATCCAATATTCCAGGAGTTTATGTGGCTGGTGTTATTTGTGCTGGATTAAGAACGAATAAGCTATTCATTGAGAATACGCGGGATCATGGGGAAAAGATTATTTCTGATATTGTAAAGAAAAGGGAACATGCTGAGGTGGTTTAATACCACTAAATGTGGAGATTGATAGTTGAATTTCTCGCACTGAAATACGAGGTCCATTTAACAGTTCAGTTAGAAGTTGAAGTTCAATTCAGCATACAAATTTGTACAGCTTTGTAGCGATCACAATGACTAAAGTCTCGCACTGAAGTACGAGGTCCTATGGGTATTGATTTAATGAAAGAAATATAAGTCCTAGTGGAAGTACAGCTTTGTAACGATGAGATTGACGAAAGTCTCGCACTGAAATTCGAGGGTCATTACAAGAAAAAACGAGGCTAATCACAATTGACCAGCCTCGTTCATTTATTCAAATAACAAAATCTATATGGATTATTTATCTATCGATCCTAACACTCGCTTCATAAATCCATTCAATGCATCTTTCTGCGTTGCTCCTTTTTCAATTTCGCTCTGCACTTCCATTGCACCATAAAGATTAGACAACAACTCACCGATGACATCTAATTCTTCATCTTTTAACGTTTCCACCTCCGTTACAGATTCTAGCGTCTCGATGGTTTCTTGTAAATAATCCGCATCCTTTTCCGCTGCAAAATTGATCAACTGCTTAATTACTGGCAACTTCATCTACTAGATTTTTTAACAAATCAAATTTATTTGTCTGTACTTGATTAACCAATTGTCCATTCTTAAATGTTGCAAACGTTGGTAAATTATCAACATTGGCAAACTTCCTAGAGTTAGGGAATTTTTCTGCATCAACGATTACAAAAGCTGCATCCTTATTTTCACCAGCTAGCTTCTTGAACTTTGGCTTCATAATTCTACAATTTCCACACCATCCAGCTGAATATTGAACAACAACTGTTTCGTTTTCGCCAATAACTGCGTCTAAATTATCTTGATTTAATTCTTGTACCATCTTATTATTTTTTAGTTCATGCTTAAATACTCAGCAACACCTGATGCATTCGCATCCATTGCTTGCTTACCTTCTTCCCAGTTCGCAGGACATACTTCTCCTTTTTCTTGAACATGTGTGAAAGCATCGATAAGTCTTAAGTATTCATTCACATTTCTACCAATCGGCATGTGGTTAATTCCTTCGTGGAAAACAACTCCGTCTTCATCAATTAAGTATGTTGCTCTATAGGTAACATTATCACCTTCTAGTAAAGTAAGTCCGTCTTTCTCTACAACAGTTGTATCAAGAATACCCAATGTACTTGCTAGATTTCTATTAGAATCTGCTAGTAAATTATAAGTAATGCCTTCGATTCCTCCGTTATCTTTTGCTGTGCTTAACCATGCAAAATGAACTTCAGGTGTGTCACATGATGCACCAATAACGATTGTGTTTCTTTTATCGAATTCTCCTAATGCTGCTTGGAAAGCATGTAATTCTGTTGGGCAAACAAAAGTGAAGTCTTTAGGATACCAAAACAATAGAACTTTCTTCTTGTTCTTTGCTGCTTCCTCGAAAACATTAACTTGGATTGTATCTCCCATTTCGTTCATTGCGTTAACTTCCATATTTGGAAATTTTTTCCCTACAAATGCCATATCTATATTCTTTTTATTTTTAGTAAATTATGTATTATAATAACACAAATTTAAGCAGTTTGTTTCATAGTAAAACCTAGGTAAAAACCCCGATATTGTTGACATTGGGAAGTGTGAAATGGAGTTTTGATTTGTTAGGCCAAAGCCAATGAATCTTTGGTGAAAAACCCGTTGAGCGATTGAAAATAATTTGAAAAAAATATGCTAAATCGTTAATCCTTTCTTTCTGCGATTATTCCAAAGCATTAAGTATAATAATGAAAAAACACTTACCGTCGAACTAAGCGACATAACCTTCCAGAAATTAGCTGGATCATTTTGATATATCCAGGCAGAAACTAGGGATCCTATGCCTATCCCAATTTCAAGTGCTATATACACCGTCGCCATTGCTTTCCCTCTATTTTCCACGGCTGATCGATCTATGGCCCATGCAAAAACTGAAGGCGCAGCAACACCAGTAAAAAATCCAACACAACAACCAGCAGCAAGGAGAACAAATGAGGTGTGTGCAAATGCGAGCAACATCAAAGACAGTGCAAGACCTATGATCGCAAATCGAATAACGATAACACGTCCTAACCGATCTGATGCTTTTCCGGCGAATAGTCTAGAAAGTATCGAAAAAGCGGTGAAATAAGTGAAGAAGATTCCCTTGTTTTCGAGACCTAGAAATACGCTCTGATCCGGAATAATGGTTAGGATGCCACCGAAACAGAAGTAGATGAACACAACCACTAATGCTGGCGCAATTGCTGTGAAATCAATAAACTCAGACTTCTTTAATATCAATAATTTAGGGGTGAATTTGACCCTTTTTTCCAGGGATTCTTTTAATCCAAGTAAAATGAATATTGAGACAAACGCAATTGCACTGGAAAGATAAAACATCGCATTAATACCATATAAAATCGTTAACCAACTTCCGATTGCAGGGCCTAGTGATGCACCTAGATTAAAACTAACTCCCATAATACCTATTGCTTCACCTCTCCGATGGACAGGAACTACATCTGCAACATATGCAGAGGAAGCTGTTGGTTTAAAACCTGTACTAAAGCCATGGAAAAATCTTAACGCTAGAAAACCATATACAGTCGTCATAAATGGGTACAGAAAACTGCACATTACGCAAAATAATGTACCGATAACCATAACTGGAATCCTACCGATGGTATCTGTTAATTTTCCGCTAAAAGGTCTAGAAATCCCCGCAGTTAGCGTAAATAAAGAAATAATAAGTCCTTTATACTCAGCTCCACCTAAGTTCGTCAGGTGTTGCGGAAGTTCCGGAATGATCATGGAGAAACTCGCACAGAAAAGTACCTGGCTCAGACAAAGCAGTAGAAAATTGAAGGTATAAAGTTTGTCCGATTTCGAATTCATCCACAAAAATGGGTATTATGATCAACATCTAAGGTTTTTTTTGAATAAATTTGTGCGATGGCAAAATATAGACTACTCAATAAGGAAGAATTAAAAGGATTAGAAAAAGAGTTCGTAGAATATCTAGTAGTGAACGGAATCGCAGCAGAAGACTGGGAAAGTATGAAAAGGGAAACCCCTAATTCAGCGGAAAGGATCGTTGATCTTTTTTCTGATGTCGTCTTTGAAAAAATACTAAGGAATGTCAAATTTCTAGAGATTCACGAAAAGAAATCCATAAGAACTTTCAGTTGTGGTTCAGAGGAGATCGAGCTTATCACGATGGAATTAGAAACAGATGATGCTGATTTCACAAACCCGAATTTTATTTCTCAGGCAATGCTGAACCCACCGAAAGATCTACTGGTCTATAGAACTGAAAAACCGTACAGCGATGCACGAGAGCTAGAAATATTTAAGATGATCGAAAACGGTTGTCTCGTTTCTAATGGCAAGTTGCATCAGACGCTTAGCGTTGCCATTGATAAGCTATGATCGGAAAATTCTACAATTTTTACGTCAATTCATTTAAAGGACTTTCTAAAGAAATCTGGTTACTTTCTGCTGCATTTCTGGTGAACCGAGCAGGAACAATGGTCATTCCTTTTATTGCGATTTATATGACGCAGGACCTTGGTTTTGACTTGATTCAAGTCGGCTGGATCATGTCGTTTTTCGGACTTGGTTCTTTAGCAGGGTCTTGGCTAGGTGGGAAATTAACTGATATCTTCTCATATTATAAAGTCATGGTGATGAGTCTTGCGATCTCTGGAATTGGCTTCGTGCTCTTTTATAAGTTGAAAAGTTTCGAAGCCATTTGCATCGGAATGTTTGTCTTAATAACAATTGCGGATAGTTTTAGACCTGCTGCATTTACAGCCATAGATGCTTATTCGAAGCCAGAGAATAAAGTCAGATCGATATCACTCATTAGGCTTGCCATTAATCTAGGTTACTCTATCGGGCCAGCGATAGGAGGCGTCATTTATTATGCTTATGGTGCTCAATATTTATTCTACATAGATGGCTTCACATGTTTTGCTTCTAGTATTTTTACTTTAATTGTCCTTGCGCCTAAGAAAATACTGTCAACTGATGAAGAAGAAATTGACATAAAACCAGAAACTATTAAAAGTGTTTGGAATGATCGACCCTATCTTACAATGATGGGAATTTTGTTCCTGTTTAATCTGGCTTTTTTCCAATTATTTGTCAATGTTCCACTCTTTTACAGGGAAGTATACCTGCTTAATGAGAAAAGCATTGGTTATATTATGGCCCTGAATGGAGTTGTCATTTTCTTACTTGAAATGCCTTTGGTTAATTTCTTAGAATTGAAGAAAGCGAAAGCAGTTAAAGTAGTCCTTGCTGCCTGTGTTCTCATTTCCATTTCTTATTTGATTCTCAATGTTGTTTTCTGGGTTCCGATTCTTATCGTGAGCATGTTGTTTTTGACATTTGCAGAAATGTTAGGTTTTCCTTTTTCTAATTCTTGGGCATTGAATAGAGCTCCGAAAGGTAGAGTGGGGCAGTATATGGGATTGTACACTGGCGCCTTCGCTTTATCTCACATTATCGGCCCGAATCTAGGTATGCGGATCTCCCAAAGTTATGGTTATGATGCGAGTTGGTATGTTATGGGAGGCCTAGGGATTGCTGCTAGTTTGATGACTTTGTACTTGTTGAAATCCCAAAAGAAGTTAGGTCTTTCTTAAGAGCAAGTCGTCATCCCATTCACCATTTATTTACGGCGCTAACATTTCTAGGTTAAAAAACAATACGAATGTAGGTCAATGATAGACATTGAGAATGAAAGTATTCACAGCTACGACTGTCACCTTGATACAGGAAAATAAAGCCTAAGATCAACTAGACCCTATATTCCTCAATCTTAAAAGACAGCTTATAAAATCCAAGCAATAATTCCTGCAATGATAGAAGTCAAAGTACCTATTAAAGACCACTTGAAAGCGTTTCCACCAAAAAGAAGGGCGATTAGATTTCCAATAATAGGAAGGAAAAATCCTAATAGAAAACCTCCAATATTAAAATCACTTGCTCCAGTTTTGTAGTATTCTTCCGCATCGAATTCTTCACCATTTCTAACTTTTAAGAACATTTTCGCTTTCATCACTCGAAATACGATGTGTTCTTTAAATGTTAATCTCTTCTGGGTAGCTTTTCTAATATCTTTGGTACTCAGACTTAAGAAATCATTTGCTTCTAATTCATTCTGGAATAGGTAAGTTTCTACAGCAGATTGATTGGCCATTGTATTTACGGCAAAAGCATTGGCACTGAATAAAAAACAAATGCTAAAAGCTAAACTTTTTATTATGTATTTCATGTTATGCATCTTTTATATCGTTTTCTAAATCTTCTAAATCTTCTTCTGCAGAATCGGCAATGTTTTCAGCAATATCAGAAATTTCGTCCATTTTGGTCTTGGCATCGGCCGTTACGCTATCTATTTTACTACCGATATCTTCTTTAACATCAGCTATTTGGTCACCAATATTTCCAGCAATATCCTTTCCTGCCTCAATCGCTTCATTTGCCTTAGTTTCTGCACTGTCAGCAACATCTGACGCTTTAGATGCTACAGAATCTGTTATCTCTGCTACTTCGTCCTTGATATCCTGAGAGATTTCGCTGGCATCTGCCTTAATTTCTAATAATTTATTCTCTGCATTGTCAACGATTATTTCTGCATCATCAGCAATTTCGTCTCCATCTCCATCTAAATCTTCAAAACCAGCTGCCTTTACTTGTTTTTTCGCACTATCCACGACATCCGTTACGTCCTCAGAAGGAGTAATAGTGATTTTTCCTTCACTGAATGCACCGTGATCTCCATCCGCATAGGCTGCAGCTTTAGAAAAGAAATCATCCGTATCTTCTAGTAGCGATCCACTAGCGTCAAGCGGTGTATCTGCAAACTCGGACTTGGGATTAGCTTTTTCATCAGCAGCCATTTTTTCAGCCTTTTCTATCGTATCATCTAATTTCTCACCTAAATCATCTGTGATTTCCTTAGCTCTTTCTACGATTTTATCTTTGGCTTCTAGTACTTTCTTTCCTACTTTCTCAGAAACGTCCATTCCTTTTTCCATCAGATCGCCTCCGACTTCGATAACTCTCTTACCGACTGCTTCAGAAACATCTGCAGCTTTCTCCACTACAGGACTGTCTGCAATCTTTTTTCCGATATCTTTTGCCGTGTCTACCACTTTATCTTTAGCATCTCCTAAAGAACTGCCAGTTTTCTCAGCTGTCCCTTTAAATGAGTCCCTTACTTTGTCGAAACCATCTTCAGCTGCGTCTTTCGCATCTTCGAAAAAATCAGAAGATTTATCTAGAATATCCTCTCCTATGTCTTTACCTTTTTCTACAGCTTTTCTACCTGCGCTCTTACTTACAGACTTAACTCCGAATAATAGTTTTCTGAATTCACCTAAAAATCCCATATCTTAAATTTTATTTTTCACAAAATAATTAATATTAGCAAAATAAGTTAATAAATATTAAAGTGGTTTAAGAACTCAATGGTACATACAGCCGTTTACTTTAAGAAATTAACTATTATCGAAATGGAAAAATGTCGGTTTTGGTCTTTTTTGTGATCTATAGATGATAACTTGACCCTGCTAATTTAATGGTCAGACCAAGATTTTTTTAAAATACATACAGAAGTAAATAGAATGGACTCAAAGGATACTCAGCTTGAATTGCATAAAACACTCGAAGAGATTCAGAATATTAAGAATGTCAGGAAGCATTATGCTAAGACTACTTCTGAACTTACTAAAGCGTATAAAGAACTTGAAAAGTTTGAAAAATTACTTGATAAAGAATACAATGACTGGAAACAGTTAGAGTCGATGAGTCTGAAATCTTTATTTCATAAGGTTTTAGGAAGTAAAGAGGAACAAATTGAAAAAGAAAGGCAAGAATACCTTCAGGCATCTTTAAAGTTTAACGGGATGAAGAAAACCGTTGATATCTTAGAATATGAAAAATCACTACTAGAGAAAAAGTTGATTGATGTCACACTTTTGGAAAATAAACTGAAGACCCTGAAAAAGCAGCGGTCTAAAGAATTGATGAATTCTAATTCGCCTATCGGGAAGGAGTTACGCGAGTTGCTCAAGAAAATGGATAGGCAGGTCATTCTGAGAAATGAAATAAGAAGGGCTATTCATACAGGAAATGAAGCTGCGAAAAGCTTGGAGAGAATGCTGGCTTTTCTACAACAAGCGAAAAACTGGGGAAACTGGGATATGGCAGGAAAAGGAAGAATGGCAAGTTATAATAAGCATGATGCCGTGGACCGAGCTAGAGAAACTGCATTTCAGGCTAAGCATGTTCTAGGTAAATTTCAACAGGAATTGTATAATTTAGGAGCAGGATCATTCACTTTCGATATTAGAATTGATTCCTTAAGTTCATTCACAGATATTTTCTTCGATAACTTAATTTCTGACTGGATCATTCAGCAAAAAATTAAGAATGCGCTTTCTAATGTTTATTCTGTGAAAGACAAAGTGAATAGAATTGTTCAGTCATTAGGTAGTGACTTACAGAAAGTAGATCAGCAAGTGGAAACGTATAATCAGGCTAAAGAACAGATTATTCTTAATTCTTAAGTTTTGTGATTTCAAAAGGTGTTCCTGGCCAGCGTTCATTTGGCTTCACTTTATAGACGATACCAGAAATGATGTATTCGGTAGAATCTTTAAGGGCGTAATCCGAAGCATTACATACGGAATACCTACTGCCAGTCTCCTTATCTTCTAATAAAGTTAGATCTCCTGTAGAAGTACATGTTAATTTTACAGACTCGATTTTCTTAGTCACTTCACGATCGGTATAACATGGAGTTTGATTGCATTCCGTTATAGCAAATGAAAAAACAAAGAACAAAGAAGCGGCTAATATTTTCATATTTCGATTATAATTCCGATAGTAGGTAAAACCCTTCCAGAATCACTTGTAATCAATTCTGTCTGGTATTGATTAGGATTTTCAGGATCTAACTTGAAGCTTCCATCTTCATTCCTAACTGGTACTAAGTAAGGTATATATTCTATTGCAGAACTAGAAATATTTTGAATATCTAAGTAGAAATTAGCGGTGAATTTCTTGTAATAAACGTTTTTGTCAATTCGGAAATCAAGTGTCCGAAATGGTTTCAAGAAAGCTGTGTTTAACTGATCATAGTCGAAAATGCCTCTTCTATTCAAGTCCCAAAATGCTTTCTGAGAAGATGCAGATTGGTCAAATGGAGTATAAGGCGACGCACTCGCGAAAGTGAATTTCCCGCCTATTTGCCAGTTTTTACCAAATGTCTTAGCATATACCAAGTTTAAAAAATGTCTGGTATCCCATGAAGAACTTACAAAGTCTCCATTCTTATCTTCAAATTCACTGACAGAATAGTTATAGGAAGCAGACCAGAGGCTGTTTTTTCGGAATTTCTTCTGAATAAATAACTCAACACCATATGCTCTACCTTTCGTAGTAGAGGACGCTGGTTGATTACCGACGGCTACATAATCTGCATTCGCATTCGCAAATGAAATCGAGTCTCTTAATAGAAATGGATATTTATCATATTGCTTATAGAACGTCTCTATAGAAACAATCTTATCTTCAGAAATCTGATAACTATAACCTAAGGCAAGTTGATTCGAATTAATGTATCCGATTCTATTCTGATTAACCAACGCTCCATCTTCAGAATAGGCTAAGATAGTAGAAGGAGGAAGTTGGTAATATGACCCAATATTTGTACTGATTGTAGACTTATTTGTTACTTTATAAGATGCTGAAATCCTAGGTGACACTTGATCTAATGGATTTTGTGTAAGATCTCCGTATGAGTTTGCGTCCATTCTTAATCCGCCGAAAATGTTTAATTTATCGTTTAAGAATTTACGACTGTAAGAAACAAAAGCACCATAAGCAAGGGTCGATAATTTAGAATCAAAGTCTACGATAAAAGGTAGGTTTTCTTGTCCAATTTCTATCGCATAATTATCTAGGCTGAATACTGAGTTTTCAAGGGAAACACCGAATCGAAGCTCATTATCGCCAACATAAATGTTTTGTTCAAATCTCGCTTGTGTCTTCATTTCAGTAGCATCATAATCAAACCACAAGTCTTCTTGCTCGAAGGAATTGTCAAAATATTTAATCGCCTTATTTCTGAAATAGCTAGTGCTTAATATGATTGTTGAGTATCCATAATCAGAGAATTTCTTGTAATTCAGACCTAAAGTATGCACATTTTGGTCACCCTCTGGAATGTATCCTGTATTGTATAATAGTCCGACAGAAGCATCAGGTTTATTCGCATCATCTAGATTTAACCTAGATTGATCAACTGCTCCTATTCCAATAATTTTTAATTCATTTCGCTTCCATCTGGACTCAAACTTGAAGTTATAATCCGAGTACGCTGGCAGAACTGGAAGTTTAAATGCTTTCAGATAATATTCTGAGAATGACTTTCTACCTGATATGATGAAATTTGAATTTTTGCTCAATGGTCCTTCTAGACTTAATCCTACATCTGTAGCTCCAAGTGTGAATTTCCCACCAAGTCTGTCTGTACGCCCAGATCTTGTATTTAGATTAAGTACAGAGCTGAGTGCATTATAACGATTTGCTGGAAAAGCACCAGTTATCAGATTCGCACCTTTTAACAGGTCGACATTTATCATTCCGTTTGGTCCACCAGAAACCCCTTGAACAGAAAAGTGATTAATGGAAGGAATTTCTATTCCTTCTATGTAGAATTTATTTTCGTGTGATGCTCCACCTCTCACAATAATATTGTAACCAAATGATACTTTAGGAAGAACGCCAGGTAAGTTCTTAATGACTTTAGAAACGTCTATAGTCGTTCCAGGTAGTCTGGTGATTTCGTTAATTCCGATAGACTTAATGGAAAGTGGTGTTTCTGATGTTTTCGATTGTGATTTTCCCTTAACGACAATTTCATCAAGGTTAACATTGCTTTGCTTCAAGGTCACCACAAGATTATTAGGCTTGATGGGATCTACTTTAACTTGGTGGTATTTCTTAGATTCATAAGAAAGGTATGAAACGGTTACATTGTGATAACCCGGTTTTAATTCGATAGAAAAATCTCCAAGACTATCCGTAGTAAATACTTGAGCTTCATTATCTATAGAGATATTCGCATATGGCAATCCTGAACGATCTAGAAAGTCAATAACACTTCCTTGAATTAATCCAGACTGAGCATTTAACAAGTTACCAACTAAAACGAAAAGCGTAAATAATAGAATTTTTCTCATAACATTTCTAATCCATCGCAAAATTACAATGAACTAGCTTCCTTTCCTTACGTTAATCGTCATTATAGTGTCAAAAAAGAACTCTATTTGTTGAAAACAGAGAGCTTAATCTTGGTCTTAGATCCTCCTTGTGGTAAGGCTGATGCGTTAATTTCCAATTTATTCTTACCCTTCACATAAGAAGCGAAGTACAAGTCATCTTCATGAATGTCAGAAATCCTTCTTCTTGCTTGTAGATCTTTCCATCCTAAGTCCTTAATATTTGGCTGGAAAAATTCTCGTAGAAACGATGGTGGATCATCCGATTCTATAGTGAATGAATGGATAGTTTTAACACCTTCATTGATTCCTTCTACACCTTTTAACGTTCCTCTTCTATATTGAGGTAGTCCAAGTTCTGTCCACATTTCTGGGTAGGCTGCATCGAAAGCAGAAGTATCTATTTTCGCCTCACCGCTATTGTTGCATGAAACAGAAAATAAGTAGATAAAGAATACGGAAGTTATTAAGAATGCTCTCATATGTTTTTTAGTTGAAGTGACAAATTTACACCTATTTTTAAATATTAAAAAATTAATTAATATAAAGTATTTTATTAAAGTCGATTAAAACGTCTATATTTGCCGTTAAATACGACAATATGAAATTGAAAGGCCGAGGAGCAAGCATCAACCCAAGTCATCGATTTGAACATTTTAATAAAATAAACGATGTTTTTCAAGATTTAGCGCATGAAGAAGCAGAATCTCCGAAAACACAAGTCATTCCTACTTTCCCTAAAACCATTGTGAATCCTGTTGTTTCAGATGATCTGCCGTTTGGTTACTCACTTAATCCATATCAAGGTTGCGAGCATGGTTGCATCTATTGCTATGCGCGACCTACTCATAATTATTGGGGATATAGTAGTGGGTTAGATTTTGAGCAGAAAATATTAGTTAAGAAAAATGCTGCGGAACTGCTGGAGAATAAGCTTAAATCTAAGAAATGGAAAACGGCACCGATCGCCTTATCTGGAAATACGGATTGTTACCAACCTATAGAAGCAAAATTAAGAATCACCAGATCTTTGCTTGAAGTCTTTTATAGTTATCGTCATCCTGTAACCATCATAACGAAGAATAGCCTGATTCTTAGAGATTTAGATATTCTCAAGAAATTGAATGAACATCATCTATTGCATGTTGCAGTTAGTGTAACTAGTTTAGACCAGAAGTTGCAACAAAGATTAGAACCTAGAACAGCATCACCTCAGGGGCGTTTGAAAATTATAAAAACGCTGTCCGATAGCGGTATACCAGTAATGGCGATGATGGCGCCGATTATACCTGGACTGACAGACTTTGAAATCATGGCACTCGCAAAAGAAACTGCAGATCACGGTGCGAATTCATTTTCCTATGGAATTGTTAGATTGAATGAAGATCTAGACCAGCTTTTTATTCAGTGGCTAGACGATCATCTTCCTGATCGAAAAGACAAAGTGCTGAATAAGATCAAAAGTATGAGGAATGGAAAATTGAGCGCTACGATTAAAGAGGGAAGACACAGTGGACATGGAGAGGTGTCGAAAATTATCAAGCAACAAGTAACATTGGCACGAAAACTATATTTTCCGAATCCTAGAAAAGTGGAATTGAACTTGGATTTACATTATAAATACAAGTCGAATCAGTTGTCATTATTTTGACGAGCTTATCAGCTTTTTTTATGTAGGTCAATGTTTTACTGGTAGCTAGAAATGAGCTTTTCGTTTTCACAAAGTAATTTTGCGAAGGTCTGGTAATTTCTTAGTCATATACTTTTAAGGTATGATTGACACTAACAAAAACATATTTTCAAGACTTTACACATGTTTAATATTAGAGCAATGTGGATTTTACATTCAGCACTTACCTTTGTAACATATCGAAAGATTAAATATTAGAATCTCGTTTCGTTACTATATAGCTGAAAAGAAGACAATGCCGAAAGCTGGTGATTGTCTTCTTGTTTTTTAAGGAAGAACTCAAGTACATATTAATATATAGTTATATGTGTCTTAACATGCGGTTTACAATCAGAAGCTATTATTGTTATCAAAATATAAATAGATGCGTAGACCTGAAATTGTAGTTTTATCAGATATTCATTTAGGAACTTATGGTTGTCATGCAGATGAACTTTTAGACTACTTGAAATCGATTCAACCTAATATTCTAATATTAAACGGAGACATCATCGATGGCTGGCAGTTTAAGAAGAATTATTTTCCAGCGAATCATTATGCGGTCATTCAGAAATTTATAAAATTCCTAAAGCAAGGCACTAAAATATACTATCTAACAGGAAATCACGATGATTTTCTACGCAGAATATCAGGTTTGCAAATCGCGGATTTCAGTATTAAAGAACATTTGAATCTGACCATCGATGGAAAGAAACACTGGTTCTTTCATGGAGATGTTTTCGATAGTTCCGTTACGATTTCCCCTTGGATAGCTAAACTGGGCGGAAAAGGATATGACCTCCTGATTCGAGTCAATAGAATCATAAACCGAACACTTGCAAAAATGAATAAGCCACCCATGTCTTTTTCTAAGAAGATTAAATCTAGCGTTAAGAATGCCGTAAAATTCATCAGTGATTTCGAACAGACGGCCATAGATATGGCGGTTCATGAAAAAAATGATGTGGTGGTGTGTGGCCATATTCACCAACCGATCATTAGAAAAGAAGAGGTGAATGGAAGGTCGATTCTTTATCTGAATTCTGGAGACTGGGTCGAAAACCTTACTGCGCTAGAATATGAAAATGGCGAGTGGAAACTATATGATTATTTCGAATCAATAGAAATTACTTCAGACGAATTAATGGAAGTAAAATGAGAATATTATATGCGACCCAAGCAACAGGAAACGGCCATTTGATAAGGGCAACAGAATTAGTACCTCAACTTAGAAAGTATGCAAAAGTAGATGTGCTAATGAGTGGTTACCAAGGTGATATTGAACTGCCATTCAAGGTTAAATATCAATATAGAGGACTGAGCTACATGTTTGGTAAGAATGGGAAATTAAACGTTCTCTCCTCTTTAAGGCATGCTAGGATAATGCGCTTATTAAAAGATGTAAACAGTTTTCCTGCCTATAGGTATCATGCCATCATAAGCGACTTTGAACCTGTGAGCGCCTGGGCAGCTAAGTTGAATAAAATACCTTGCTTGGGACTTAGTCATCAAGCCTCCTTTATGAGCGAAAATACGCCTCGACCTAAGAAAAGAGATTTACTCGGTGAATTGCTCCTTAAGAAATATGCCCCGATTAAGTCATACTTGGGATTTCACTTTGACAGCTATGATGAACAAATTATCAGTCCTATCATAAGGAAGGAAGTTCGAGCCTTGAAAACGATCACAAGAGATCATATCACTGTATACCTTCCCGCCTTTAGTCATAAGCATTTAACCAGATTGTTTACGAAATTTAAGGATACCAATTTCCATATCTTTTCTAAGACGCAATCATGTATAATCAAAAACGATAATTGCACGGTTTATCCTATTTCTCAAGATACTTGGCTATTGAGTTTATCCAGTTCTACAGGCGTCATTATGGGCGCAGGATTCGAAGGGCCATCCGAAGCGCTTTATTTAGGAAAGAAATTAATGGTCGTTCCTATGAAAGGCCAGTACGAGCAAGACTGCAATGCAGCGGCATTAGCTAGAAAAGGTGTTACCGTTCTGAAAGATCTTGAAAAGGAATTTGAATCTAGATTTGCGACTTGGTTAAAAGAAGAGCCCATTAAGATTGATTTCCCGGATCATGTAGAGGAGTTAACTCAACGTATCATAACATTTTTCGAGATACAAAATCAAATGGTGTTCGATGTAGCTAGATAATTTCCTCGAATTCGAAGTCATCAGACAAGCCAGAAGATAGAATATCCATTCGAATGGTTTCCATTGCGGAAAACTGGGCCATTATTCGTTCTATAATTTCAGGAGAAATGACGGTTTTCACATCGTTAACGCTACTGATGGTTTCGGATTCTCGAATTTTGTATGTTTGTTCGATTCCTTCATTTTCAAATTTCACTGCATAACGATGATTCATGTGCATAATCGTTATTTTACACAACGGGTGTTCTATATATCCAACAATTCTCATGAGTTATTTTTTTTGTCAATGTTTTTAGAAATCAATTGATAAATAGCTTTTTGATCGACATCGGAAAGCAGATCTAGCTGTTTATCCATTGTATTTTTATCTTGACGCTTAGCGGGGCCAGTCTGATTAAGGGCTGGATCATTATAGAGAGCAGATTGTGCTGTCTTTAAAATAAGAGGAGTGATCAATTCAAAGTTTAACCCTTCAGCATTAAGGAGCTCTTTTGCAATAACATACATGTGGTTTGTGAAATTATTGGCAAATACAGCTGAAAGGTGGACCACCTTTTTTTGATCTTCACTAAGGTAGTATTTATGATTCGAAAGATGTGCTGCCCAGCGATCTAACTTTTCCTTGGTGTATTCATCTGAAAAAGATATGGAAAGAGGTGTTTCTTTTAACACCAAGCTTGAATCAGATTTAGAAATGGTCTGGATAGGCCACATAATTCCCGTGTGATGGAAATGTTCGTGAATTTCAGAAAGTCCCATGCTACCCGAAAAATGAATAATCATTGTCGAACTTTGCAAATGTTCGGATAATTTAGCTGTTACGGACTTTATAGCGTCATCATTGACCATTAAGAAAACTACATCTGTATCTTCTGGAATAGCTGCATAATTATAGATGATGTTTATCTGACCATCACCTATAACGAGCCTAGCTTTTTCTTCCGATCGAGCAAATATGCTGCTGACATTCAATTCCGCAATTTTAGAAATCGCTGGAGTAAAATGAGATGCAATATTTCCAGTACCGAAAATGACAGCATTTAGCATTATGCAACTGCCTTTTTGTTTCGCATTCTGATACCCATGCCAATTAGCATTCCTATCAGCATCATTATAGAGCCTAGCCAAAATAAATTGATTCCAGGAAAAACGATAGATTCGATAACAATGATATCCGATCTAGGAACATTGTTCGCTATTTCTAATGGCACCTCGAATTGATCTCGTTCATCTTTTGCTATTTGGAAAGTAAGATTACCTGTCTTAGGATCAATGCTCGTAAATTTAGCATGAATACCAGATTCTGGATCATAGTCTTTAACTGAACTTTGTCTAGAGCCTCTTATGAGGTAAACTGGTTCTAATTCTACCTTCTTACCATTGCTTATGAATTCAAGTTTGCTACCGATTGCAATGTCATCATCTTCTTTTCGATATGCTTTATTATCAGGAGTTTTATTGAAGCCTAAGTGTTTAAGCGATAGGTCTCCAAGTTCTATGATATCACCTTCTTTCATAACAATTTCTTCATATTCCACATCTTGTTCAATCGTGAAGAAACGTTCGAAGAAACTTTCGTTAATCCTGATTCGCATGTTGAGATCATTAATCTCTTCATAGTATTTATATACAACTGCACCTCGTAAAACAACAACTGGTTTTATATTAAAAACTTCGTCTGGGTTTAGCTTGTCCGTTACCTTTAAGTCAAATCCTACCGCAAGATCATTTTCTTTAGGTTCATAGTCCTTATGAACAGGATTGTAATCGATTCCTATGATTTCGATATCTAGTGTGTCACTGATAAATGGACTTTCAGTCGTAATCATTTGTGGAGCATAATTTAAGGTATCCTCCATTTCCTTTGAAAACTCCATTTTCATCAACTGCGCTGGTAATCCGGCAATGTGAGTGAAAATGTCTTTATGCAGATAGTGTTTTGTAGAAGGATTAAATGCTACGATTTCCGTTTTGTCGTTCGAATAGACAGAAACTGGATTAATATGAAATTCTTCAAGAATCAAATTATTAGAATCCACTTTGGTGAAGGAAATATCATAAGTTCTTTCATTGTTTACTAAAGTATCACCTGTCCATTGAACCCAATAGCCATTCATGAAGATCGGCTTTTCCTTAAGTAGCGTCACTTTCTTGTTCAGACTTTCATCTTCCATGATATCTCTGAAGACGAATTCATTATTAGATATATGTCTTTTATTAACTCCTGAAGCTAAGATCCCAACTAACATAATACTGAAACCCAAGTGAGAGCAAAACGAAGCACTATTTTTCCATTGGAATTTATTGAATCCCATAAAATAGTCGATGTTGCTGACTATTCCGAAAACACCTGCAACCATCAGTACGAAATAGGGTACAGACTCGATTTGTAACCACATATTAACAACGAATGTTAGTACTAGTGTCCCAATGATGGAGATAACCGCATGCTTCTTTAGTTTCTTTTTGAAAGAATCCGTTATTCGCCCATTATATCTCAAAAATTGAGCTAGAGAAGATAGTAAGACGATGAATACTGCGATCCAGATCTGGTTCTTATTATAATGCTGAATCGGCTCGTTAATAACAAGTCCCACAAAATCAGGATCAAATAACTCAGCTATTTTATTATAGATAGGTAATGAAGTAGATGCTGTAATTAAAATGGACGAGAAAAGTAAAATAATGGCACCGATAAACATCCAAAATTCTCTTGAGTTTATTTTATCGTCGGGCTGTTTGGTAATTATTTTTCTGTTCTTGAGATATACGAATAAAGGAATTGCTGTGAAAACAATAATCAATAGCAACAGCTGATTCTCAAGGCCCATTTCTGTAAAAGCATGAACTGAAGTTTCACCTAACACACCACTTCTCGTTAAGAACGTAGAGTAGAGGATCATGACAAAACTCAAGCACAAAAGAATGAATGAAGATTTAACCCCTCTGCCAGTACTATTCGTAATCAAAAGTGAATGCACAGCAGCAACCATAATCAGCCAAGGAACTAGCGACATGTTTTCTACTGGATCCCATGCCCAATATCCCCCAAATGAAAGTGCTTCGTAAGCCCAAGCTCCACCCATTAAAATACCAATTCCAAGAATTCCACCTGAGAATAACGTCCACTTTAAGGTAGGCTTGATCCAAGCTTGAGGCTCTTTAAGCCAGAATCCAGCAATTGCGAAGCAAAATGGAACGACTGTCGATGCAAATCCTAAAAATAAAGTTGGTGGATGTATGGTCATCCAATAATTTTGGAGAAGTGGATTAAGTCCTGAACCGCTCAAAAGGCTTACATAATCTGCATTTTGAAAAAGTGGAATATCCATGGTATCTCTAAAGAGCAGGAGTGGATTACTTCCAATTTTTACCAGTGTTTCTCCGATTTCAAATTGGATTCCTAAGATCATAGAAATGAGTACAACTTCTACTAGTGCTAAAATACTTAGTACTGGAGCTTCCCATTTTTTTCCATTGAACATAATGATACATCCTAACACAACATGCCAGAACATCCATAGTAAGAAACTACCTTCTTGGCCTTCCCAGAATGCGGAAGCAATGTACTTCATGGGTAAGAAATCATTCACATGCTGCGACACATAAGCATACTCATAATAATGATTAACCATGATATAGAATAATATCGTGATAATCCCTAGTACACTAACCGTATGAGCCAGAAAGCCAATTCGACCTAGGGTCTTCCAAGCTTTACTTTCTTCAACGTTATTCGTTGCTTTGAAATAGGTGAATGAGGAAAATATAGCTGAAACAAAACCTAAGATGATTAGGAAGTGTCCTATATTTTTTGGCCATAAGTGTTCGCCAAAATATTGAATTTCTTGCATGTGTTATTATTCATTTTTTCTAAGCATCACTTCTTGATCCTTATACTTAGATGGACATTTCAGCAAAATATCTGAAGCGTAAAAAATATCATTTTCTAATTTTCCTGTAACGACTAAAGATTCAGACATTTCAAAATCCTGTGGTTTAGAATTTTGGTAAATAACTTTCATAGATTCACCTTTCTGATCTTCCATGAAAAAGGTGGTTAGATTAGCATCCACGTTTGGATCATAAACAATAGGTTTGTTTTTGATCAAAAATCCAGAAACCTTTACTTTAGAATTAGATTTAGCATCGCTAAAATTAGCATAAGTGCTTACATCGCTTGTTGCTGAAATTAAGTATCCAATTCCAGCTACAATCATTAAAATACCGATAATATATGCTTTTTTCATAGTTCGTATATTTAATGCCGCAAAGGTAATGAGTTAAAGTTAATAACCCACTTTTTAGGGACTTCTTTATACTGATTCTAAATTATTTTAGCTCTTGTTTTATGATGGATGCTATTTCTTCAGAATTGAACCTGATCATAGCATGTGTTCCATTTTTTATTTTATAGTCAATGTTAGCCCCATTCTTCAACGGGAAAAGTGGGTCTCTTGTTCCATGAACATGAACAATGTTGTCCGGCAAGCTCTCATTTTCCCAGCAAACGATGCGATTGAAAGACCATTTTAGAAACTCATTATCTGAGGACTTGAAAACCCTCCGAAACCAATGATAACTAGAGATGTTCTTACCGTAAAATGGCATCAGGATATCAAGCCCAAATTTCATGAGATTCGGAGAAAATAATTTGTAAGTTCCTGATTTTTGTAAAACACGGAAAAGCATTGGTTTTTCAAGTTTGGTTTTGATCGTCGAAATGGCGATTATTTTTTTGACGGGTTGTACTTTGTTTATTTCTATGCTTAATACACCACCTAGAGAAACACCTATTAGAATATCATTAGATGTAATATGATAATGATCAATAAAATGGCTAGCATAATCTTCAAATGTCTGACAATCTTGAACTGGAAGCCACTCGGTGAAAAGCGCTGGATGGTCGATACCACCACTTGACTTAAGGTTGTCATACAGCGTAGAATCTGTTCCGAAAGAAGGAATAAACACTAGTCTTACCATGCAAGTCTCGCTTCAGGTCCAATAGAATGATCACTAAAATCATTATCTAAATATTTAAAGTAGGCAGAAATAGCAATCATAGCTGCATTATCAGTACAATATTCGAACTTAGGCACAAAAACAGTCCAGTGATTTGTTAAAGCTCTTTCTTGTAGCGCATTTCTTAGTCCGGAATTAGCGGAAACACCTCCAGCTATAGCAACTTGTTTTAAACCAGTCTGTTTGACTGCTTTCTCAACTTTGTTGAGTAAGATGTCCACTATTTTATGTTGGATAGAGGCGCAGATGTCCTCCTTGTTATTTTCTATAAAATTAGGATCTAACTTAGTTTGGTCTCGGAGGAAATATCGAAAAGCAGTTTTTAAACCACTAAAACTAAAATCTAATCCATCGATTCTAGGTTCTGGAAAATCAAAAACAGGATTACCTTTTGCGGCAAGTCGATCAATTTCTGGACCTGCTGGGTAGGGCAGACCCATCATTTTTCCGGCTTTGTCGAATGCTTCGCCTGCTGCATCATCTAAAGTAGTCCCTAAAATTTTCATGTCATTATGCGATTTTACCTTTATTATTTGTGTATGTCCGCCTGATACAGTTAAACATAAAAAGGGAAAGGTTGGTTTCGGATCTTCTATGAAATGTGCCATCACGTGTGCTTTCATATGATGAATTTCAATAATAGGAATATCTAAACTTAAAGCTAGTGATTTAGCAAAACTAACACCTACGATGAGAGAGCCAAGTAAGCCAGGCCCTCGCGTGAAAGCAATGGCATCAAGGTCTGACAGCTCTATGTCTGCCAATTTCATCACGTGATCTAGCAGCGGAATAATATTTTCTTGGTGTTTTCTGGAAGCCCATTCTGGAACAACACCACCATAATTTTGATGAATTTTTTGCGTGGACACACCATTTGCAATTATTTTATCATCTTGAATGATAGCAGCAGCTGTGTCGTCACAGGATGATTCAATTGCCAAAATATAAATAGATTTCATTTTTTCATTTTATATTGATACACGAATTAAATAAAAATAGTATTATTGTGAGTGTAGAAAACGAAAAAACAATTAAAATATGCGACTATTACTAAATGTACTTTTAATATTAGGAATTGCAGGACTTGCATACCTTTTATTTTATAATGTAAAGGAACCTATAGCTTTCCAAGCTGAAAAGACCAGGAGAGAGACTAAAGTGGTTGATCGGTTAAAAGACATTAGAACTTCACAAGAGTTATATAAAGTTATTACGGGAGAGTATGCTGCAAATTTTGATACGCTAGCATATGTCTTGAAAACAAGAGATATTCCACAATTCAAAGTTGTCGGTAACCCTGATGATCCTACTGCAGGTTTTACAGTAGACACATTATATTATGATACGAGAGATTCTTTAAAGGCTTTAGGTATCAATGTGGATTCACTTAGATATGTTCCGTTTACAGATGGTAAAGTAATATTTGACATGGATGCAGATACATTGACTTATCAGCAGACATTAGTGAATGTTGTAGAAGCAGGAACTCAAAGAACAAATTTTATGGGGAGATTTGGTGACATCAAGTACTCTAAGTACGATAAAAGTTATGATCCAAATACGATCTTGAAATTTGGAAATATGAACTCACCAAGCTTATCTGGAAATTGGGAATAATTACTGAATACAGGCTGGAAAAAAAATATAAACATAACATGCTGTCCGTAATCTTCGATTCGGACAGTTTTTTTTATGCAGTATCTGATATTAATAATAATCTGAAAATAGCTGTGAAATTTCAGCTAGAAGAAGATCCCATTACAGAAATTCCAAGAATCATCGCTGAGGAATCCTTAGCTGATCATTATTATAGCGCTGTCAATATATTCAGTAGAAGCAGTAAATTTATTTTCGTACCTAATGCTGAATATAGTTATGGGACGGAATCTACCTTTATCCAAAACAGTTTCGAACTTACTAATGACGAAGTTAATGTAGATTTATGCAGTAGTGAACGCTTGAATATCATTCATGCTTATCCGAAAGCGTTTCAGAAAGCATTTCATTCTTTAAAGAGTGAAAACAATTTTCGACATGTTAGTTTAGCATTTATAGAAGGTATCAGTGAAGATGGCATTCATATTTCAGTTACTCCTTATGGCACTACTATTTTAGTCAGAAATAATAGTCTGTTTGTTTATTACAACCAATTTCAGACAGAGACCGCAGAAGATAGCTTATATTTTGTGATGCTAGCTTTTGATCAATTGGGCTTAGATCCTGAAAGGGATAAATTATTTCTTGATGGAACTACTGATCGAAAGGATGAATTAAAAGAATTATTAAAAAACTATGTCGTAAACATTTCAACTGCTCCTGGAAAATTCAGCAATATGTCTGATTCCGAAGATCTTATGGACTTATACTTAGCTTCGATATGCGAATAATTTCAGGAACCTTTAAGGGAAGAAAGTTTTATCCACCCGCAAAGAAGTGGCCTACAAGACCTACTACAGATTATGCTAAAGAGGGCTTGTTTAACATGCTGATGAATGAAATTGATTTCGAAGAAACTAAAATGCTGGATCTTTTTGGCGGGACTGGGAATCATTGTTACGAATTCATTTCTAGAGGATGTAATGATGCTACTTATGTCGACAAGTTCGGGCTTGCGGTAAAATTTGTCCACCAAATTGCTGGCGAATTAGAAGTGAGTGATAAAATAAATGTCGTAAAATATGATGTTTTTAAGTATGTGGCGAAGTGCACAGAAACATATGATTACATATTTGCTGGGCCTCCATATGCACTTCCTACCTTAGATAAGCTGCCAGATGAGATATTTGCAACTAATATATTGAGCAAAGATGGACTTTTCGTACTCGAGCATGATCATACAAATGATTTTTCAGACCACCCTAATTTTTTGAAACAGAGAAGTTACGGATCTGCGATTTTCGCCTTTTTTGCCCATTTGAAATAAAATAATCGATTTAAGGTTTAAATTTGCATTTATATGACTGCTATAGAAGAATTAAAAGGGATAGTTTATAAATCACTGAAAGATTTATGGGAATACGAAGTTGATCAAGATGCAATTTTAATTAACGAAACAAGGTCAGAATTTGAAGGTGATTACACGGTAGTGGTTTTTCCATTTACGAAAGCCTTAAGATTGCCTCCTCCGAAGATTGCAGAAATGCTTGGTGAATATCTGGTAGAAAAGGAAAATAACCTTATTGCATTTAACGTCATCAAAGGTTTTCTAAACCTTACCTTTTCTAATGATTATTGGAAATCTTCACTTTCAGACATTAATACAGACAAAAAGTACGGCTTTCACCCAGCTAATGGGAAAAAAGTATTAGTGGAATTCTCTTCCCCAAATACGAACAAGCCTTTACACCTAGGACATATTAGAAATATTTTACTTGGTTGGTCTAGTGCTCAGTTGCTAGAAGCAGCAGGATATGAAGTAGTTAAGGCCCAAATAGTAAATGATAGAGGAATCGCTATCTGTAAGTCAATGTTAGCTTACCAACTTTTCGGAAACGGCACCACTCCTGAAAAATCAGGGACAAAGGGAGATCATTTGATCGGAGAATTTTATGTTAAATTCGAGACTTCCTTCAAAGAAGAATATGCTGCTTGGCAAGAAACTGCGGAGGGAAAAGAAATTTACGAAGCTAATAAAAAAGAAGGCGAAGAGGAAGTTCATTTTTATGGTCGTTACAAAAATACCTATTTCAATACTTACAGCAATCTAGGACTTCAAGCGAAAGCGATGTTGCTTAAGTGGGAGGAGGCGGATGAAGAAACCATAGCATTGTGGCAGCGAATGAATAGCTGGGTTTATGAAGGGTTTGAACAGACATATAAAGAGCTAGGTGTACATTTTGACCATAATTACTACGAGTCGAATACCTATAAGTTAGGTAAAGAATTAATTAGTGACGGATTAGCTTCCGGTGTGTTTTATAAGAAAGACGATGGAAGCATATGGGCAGATCTGGAAGATGTGGGAATGGATCAGAAGATCGTATTAAGAAGTGATGGGACATCTGTATATATGACTCAAGATATAGGAACTGCGCATATTAGATATGAAGATCATGGTTGTGATCGAATGGTTTATGTGGTAGGAAATGAGCAAGATTATCATTTTGAGGCTTTGTTTGAAATATTAAAGAAGCTCGACGAACCGTATGCGCATGAATTATTTCATCTTTCATATGGGATGGTAGATCTTCCTACTGGAAAGATGAAATCTCGAGAAGGCACAGTTGTTGATGCTGATGATTTGATTGCGGATGTAATAGAAGAGGCGAGACTAGGTTCGAAATCGAGAGGAGAGTTAGATAATATTACTAAGGAAGAGCAAGACGAAATATTTAGAAAGATAGGACTTGCGGCTTTAAAATACTTTATCATCAAGGTGAATCCTAAGAAAAGGATGACTTTTGATCCGAAAGAAAGTGTAGATATGCAAGGCCAGACAGGGCCATATATTCAGAATGCTTATGTTCGGATCCAATCGATATTGAGAAAAAGTGAAAACTTAGTTGAGGCTAGAGATGTTGATTATAAGGAATTAGAATCAATAGAGATTGGCTTAATTAGAAAGATGGAGCAATTTTCGGCAATAATAGAAGATGCTGCTGAGAAATTAGATCCATCGAACATGGCTAATTATTGCTATGATTTAGCAAAAATGTATCACAGGTTCTACCATGAATTTAAAATTCTAAGTGCAGAATCTGAAGAAGCGAAACAATTTAGGTTGAAGTTAAGTGAGGCGGTTGCCCAAATCTTAAAGACTGGAATGGAATTATTAGGTATAGAGATGCCGGAAAGAATGTAGAAAAGAAAAGTAATGAATGAATCGTTGAATTTTATTGAGCAAATTATAGAGGAGGACATTGCTTCAGGAAAGCATAATGGCGAAGTACATACGCGTTTCCCTCCGGAGCCTAATGGTTTTTTACATATTGGTCACACGAAGGCTATATGTATCAATTTCGAAACGGCAGCAAAGTATGGTGGAATTACTAACCTTAGATTCGATGATACGAATCCGACTACGGAGGACACCTCATTTGTAGAGGCTATTCAAAGAGATATCAAATGGCTTGGATTCGACTGGGAAGACAGACTATATTTTGCTTCAGATTATTTTGGTCAGTTATACGAATTTGCTGAAAAGTTAATAGAGAATGGCTTGGCTTATGTAGATGATTCTACTTCTGATGAAATTGCTGAAATGAAAGGCACACCGAATCAACCGGGAAAGAATAGTCCGTTTAGAGATCGTTCTGTTGAGGAGAACTTACAGCTTTTTAGAGCAATGAAGAACGGAGATTTTCCGGATGGTGCTAAAGTGTTAAGAGCAAAAGTTGACATGGAATCTCCAAATATGTTGTTAAGAGATCCTCTAATATATAGGATTAAGCATGCGCACCATCACAGAACTGGAGATGATTGGTGTATCTACCCGATGTATGATTTTGCACATGGTCAGTCAGATTCTATTGAGAACATTACACACTCTTTATGTAGTCTTGAGTTTATTCATCATAGACCTTTGTATAATTGGTTTATTGAGAAATTAGGAATCTATCCTTCTAGACAGATTGAATTTGCTCGAATGAATGTTGAATACATGATTACGAGTAAGAGGAAGTTATTGAAACTGGTTGAGAAAGGTCTAGTCTCAGGTTGGGATGATGCAAGAATGCCTACCATCGCAGGGATGCGTAGGAAAGGATATCCTGCAGCTGCTTTAAGAACTTTTTGTGATAAAGCAGGTGTAGCGAAGCGAGAGAATTTAATAGAAATCGAATTATTAGAATCGTGCGTGCGAGACGAACTAAACAAAATATCTGATAGAGTTCATGTAGTCATCGATCCTCTAAAAGTAATTATTACTAATTACCCAGAAGGAAAGGTGGAAATGATAGAAGCCATTAATAATCCTGAAGATGAAGGTTCTGAAACTAGAATGATCCCATTTTCAAGAGAGATATGGATAGAAAGAGAGGATTTCAGAGAGGCACCTAATAAGAAATACTACCGAATGGGGCCAGGAAGGAATGTAAGATTGAAAAATGGATACATCCTGCATTGTGAGGACTATAAGAAGAACGAGGAAACTGGAGAAATCGAAGAGATCTACTGTACTTATTATGAAAACAGTAAATCAGGAGAAGACGTTTCAGGCGTGAAAGCGAAAGGTACTCTTCATTTTGTATCTGCAGAACAAGCTGTCAAGTGTGAATTAAGATTATTAGATTACTTGTTTACTGATCCTACTCCAGATGGTCATGATGACAAAGACTTTTTAGACTTTTATAACGAGGACTCGATCAAAGTTGTGGACGCATATATGGAACCGGCATTAGCTAAAGCTAAGGAAGGTCAATATTTTCAGTTCATTAGAAATGCTTATTTTACCTTAGATCCAGATTCTACTGAGGATAAGAAAATTTTTAATCGGACAGTCGCTCTTAAAAGTAGCTGGAAGAAATAACAAATTATTGTTAAAAAAACTAAAGCCTCTATTATTGAAAATAATAGAGGCTTTTTTATTTCTTGAGTACTATTTTATTTTACTTCATTTGTGCATTTGCTGCAGCTTCAGCATCATCGATTCTAATAATTTCGCTCATGACTTCATCTAAGTATTCAGCACCGATTCGCTTCATTATAATTTCTCGCTTTTCATTTAGAATGAATATTGATGGTGTCTGTTCTACATTATACTTCGCTCTAAAATTACTCAGGTGGTAAGTATCGGAAGCATTGATCCATAGATCCATTCCTTTTTCATCAACGGATTCCCAGCAAGCTGGTTCCTTGTCACGATGTTTCGTACACACTGCAAGTATTTCTACGTCTGCAGAATCTTTGTATTTTTTATAAAAATCTATCATATGAGGCGTTGCTTTTTTGCAATGTCCACAGTCTGGTGCCCAAAAATATAAGATTAGATATTTAGATTCTATTTCGGATAACGTAATTGGGGTACTATCTCGTCTGAATACGGTGATGTCCTGTGCCATTTTGCCAATTAATGTTGGTCTTATCTTATTTGCCTCAGTGACAATCTTTGTTAGATTTTCTTCATCTACCCAGTCCGCTTTTCCTTTAGCATAATAGTTATCTACTAGATGTACATAAATAGCATCTTGTCCTACCACTTTAGCTCCAGCATAAGTATTCAGAAAATAACTCAGGTAAAACTTGTAGGTTTCTTGTGCCGGCTCCATTTTTTCAAGGATGAAATCAATGGCTTGAATTAAAGAATCCGGTGCTTGCGATGTTAACTTATTAATATAAGAATCCACTTTATTGTGTACAAATGGTGTTCTTAGGTACACAGGATTTCCCAAATCAATATTTTCAAAATAGTGATTTCTATAGTATTGATATTGTTTAAGTTTCACTTCTTCAGCGCTTCCTTGGAATTCAGGAATTTCTACATCTTTCGTTGACGAAATGAGTGTAGAAGTAATGGTGTTCGGATGATTGTCAATGATGTTTTTCTGATAGGCCTTTACTTCAGCATCAATTGCTTTCCTTTTAAGATCAATGCTCTCCGTGGATTCACCTTTTTCTTTCTTGGCATTCATCTCACTAATTAATGCTTCATTTTGAGTCCCTTTCTTATTTAGAAAAGTTACATAGTCTAGAAACAGTTGGTTGTCGGCTGAGCCTTCGATGATGGGTTTACCAAGGTCGAGAGTATCCAGAGCGATCGAGAAATTTTGCTCTTGATCATTGACAAGGAACTGAATGTATCTATTATTCGGAGACATTAGCAGTAAGTATACACCGCTATTTAAATTTTCTTCATTTTCGTAAAGGAAATGATCTTGGTCATTTCTCATGACTGTATCAAGAACAAGTTGGCGATCACCATAATAATATCCAATAACAACAAAATCCTTGTCGTAATTTTTAAAAGTGATATCTATTTTGGATTGAGAAAAGCCTAGGTTTATGGAAAAAGCAATTAATGCAATAATTGAAGTAATCTTCATTCTTTCTTTATTTTCTAAAATAATAGAACACAAAGATAGCATAAACCATTCATTTGTTAAACGTCTTATGAAATCATTAACGTTGCTTGTTGTTTTTTTCTAATGCTTTAAGCTTCTCTTCTAAAGCTTTGATCTTGGCTTCTAGATCACTGATTTGGTTTTCTTTTTCTTTTATGGTTACCGCGGTTTCTTCCTTCACTTTTTGAACTGATTCAGTAGCATTTTTCTGAGCTTCGTAGATTTGGTTGGTGTATTCTTCTCGTAGTAACTGATTCTCCTCATTGCTATTTTGTCTCGCCTCTACCGCAGCAGAATTGTACTGAGCTTTCTTAAGATTAACTTCCTTCATCATTTCAGCAATTTCACTATCAACCTTTGCCTGGTATTCAGCAATTTTCTTCGCACCTTCTTCTTTCGCAAGCGCAATATCCTGATTGATTTTCTGAATTTCTTCTTCTTTTAAAGTGTTCGCAGCTTCGATAGCTTGATTAGCTTGCTTATTTACAGTTTCGATTTCATTCGCACTTTCCTTTGTAATATTATTGATTTTTTGAGCCGCTTCTTGTTGAGCTAGTTTTACTTCTTGTGCTGAATTGGCTTTAGCTTGAGCCGCTTTTTGTTCTGCTTCGAATATTTCTTTTGCAGCCTTTTCTTTAGCCAGTTTGGTCTCTAAAGCAAGTTGTTGCAATGTGTTTTTTCTTTCTGTTGCTATTTTTGTTAGTTCTTCGTTAAACTTAATTTTTTCATCTCTGATTCTCGTTGCATTTTCAGTTCTAATGTCTTTAATGGCTTGAGCAGATTGCTGCTTTTCAAGCATCATTTCTTCATTAATCTTTGCTTTTTGATTCGCTGCTAATTTCTTGAGGTCTGCAATTTCCTGTGCATTTTCCTCCTTGATAGACTGGATCTTTTCATTGGCTTCTTGATTAGTCAACTTTAATCGATCCATGGCATTAGTTCTAGAAGTTTTTAATTCTTCCTGTGAAGCTAATATGGCAGCTTTCTTTTCTTCTTCAATTTTAGTAAGTGCCTGGTTCGCTGCACTTTTTGATTTGACGACTGCTTCAGAATATTCCTCTTTTTCGCTTTTTAGCGCTTGGTTTAATTTATTTAACTCGTCTTCGGATAATTTTCTTGCAGCTTCTATTGCAGCATTGGACTTTTCTTTTGTGAGTGTGAGTCTCGCTAAAGATTCTTCTTGAATTTTTTTCTCTTCTTCTGCTGCGAGTTGTTTTTTGTCTATTAATGCTTGATTTATTTTATCAATTTCTTGCTTATAGGCTTCCTGCTTTTTATTGAATTCTTCTTCAATTTTTGCAAGTTTTTCCGATTCGATTTCCGCCGTATTCTTAATCTTAGTCGTCAGAGCAGCATTGATTTCTTCGATGGCTTTATTTGTATTTTCTTTCAATATCAGAATCCGCTCTTGTGCCTTTTTTTCTTGTTCTGCAACTTGAGTGTTAAGTGCTTCTACATTTAGATTAGCAGTTTTCTTTGCTTCTATAAAATCCAAGTTTAATTTTTCTCGAGCGGCATTATTGGCCTCTTTTATCCGAGTTATTTCCTCTAGATTCTGGGTTTGGGTTAAGGCAATTTCTTCAGCTGCCTTTCTTTTAGCTTCAGCTACATCCAGTGAAACTTTTTCTTTGGCAATTGCTGCACTTTCTCTAGATTTCGCAACAGCAAGGGCATTTTCTTCATGAATCTTTTCAAGCATTTCAAGTGCTTTCATCTTTTCATCACCGATCTCTTTTGCTGAAAATTCCTTTCGCTCTTTAATTTTATCTCTGATGTTGGCTAGATTTTCTTCTAGTTCACTTCTTATTTTTTCTATTTCAGAGTTGTATTTTTCCCTTGTCAATGAGATATTGTCAGCATATTCTAGTTTAGATTCCTCTAAGGCCTTGGTAATCTTTAATAATTCTTGCTCAGTTTCAGCTCTTATCTGAGCAATCTTTTCAGCTGATTTTAGTTTTACATCTTGAATCTCTTCAGTAGCTCTTTGTCTTGCTTCTTGGACACTGAGTCCTATCTTTTCTATTTCTTTAGTCGCTTTATCCTTTTCCTTTAGAAGAGTATTTTGATTCTCATTCCTTATTAATTCGATTTGAGCATTGGCTTTTTGACGTTCTTCCAGTACCTCATCAGCCAATTGTTTTTTCTTTTTATTCGAATTCTCATATGCTAAGGCAACTTCCTCATTGATCTGAGATTTTATCTGTTCTGCTCTTTTACGTTCTTCTTCTATTTCGGCCCTCATCCGTTCTTTGACTTCATCCAAGTCCATTTTTAATTCAGAAATTTCTGAATCATTCATCTGTGAAATGGCACGAGTAGAAATCGACTTATTCTTCTCTTCGCTGATATTACTTGCAGGAATTACGTTATTTATTTTTTCAGTATTTAAGTTGGTTTGAAAACACTCTGCAAGTTTTCTTAGAATTGCTTGATAATTTGAGGGTAGTGAAAGCTTTCTCCAATCGTTACTTACGTTGTTTTGTACATATAAAACGTGGATTTTAGTTGATGCAAACCATTTTAAGTCATTGACAGAAATTTGGAATTTATTTTCATAAATAGGGATATTACCTCGACTTGTTCTTTTCGATTTGTTCTGAAATCTAAATCGCTGTCTTTTCTTGTTTTCGTCGATAAGAATGATTTCATCGCCTTCATTGAGAATCCCTCCATTATCTGAAATTAACTTTACAAAAATATTTTGATTATTTGTTTCGAAGGATACGAAATAGGCATAACTTCCTCTAGATACTATTTTTTCAGAAGTCGTTTTTAGAATTTGTAATTGGGCAAGGGAGCTATTGTCTCTAATAAATTGATCGCAATTCTGAGCGTTCAATTGAACACATAAACATATTATGCTTAAGATATGTACAATAATTTTCCTCACCTACACTATTTGTTTAGTACAAATTACGAAAAATATTCAATCTTATTGTCTATGCAATTGTTAAGAAGATAAATCTTTGCAAGCTATCAGATATTTACGCTCTTTTAGCAGCTAGTAGATAAAGTACAGCCATTCTAACGGCAACACCGTTTTCAACTTGCTGGAGGATAATGGATTGGTCAGAATCAGCGACGTCACTACTTATCTCTACACCTCGATTAATGGGTCCAGGATGCATTATGGTAATATCTTTATTAAGGCTGTCCAATAACTGCTTATTAATTCCAAAGTACTGAGCATATTCTCTTAGCGAAGGAATGAACTTGATATCTTGCCTTTCTAGTTGGATTCTTAATACATTAGCAATATCGGCCCATTCTAGCGCCTTCCTGATATCATATTCTACAGAAACACCTAAGGATGTGATAAATTTAGGAATTAGGGTAGGTGGGCCACAAACTTTAACATTGGCACCAAGTTTTTTTAAACAAAAGATATTCGATAAGGCAACCCTAGAATGCTTAATGTCACCTACAATTAGAATGTTTTTTCCCGCTAAATCTGGAATGATTTCCATCATGGAATAAGCATCTAACAAAGCTTGAGTAGGGTGTTCATGAGTTCCATCTCCAGCATTGACAATATTAGCATCTATATTCTTAGCTAGAAAGGCACATGCTCCTGGTGCTGGATGCCGCATCACTACCATATCTACTTTCATAGAAAGGATGTTATTCACAGTGTCGAGCAATGTTTCTCCTTTTTTAACTGAAGAAGATCCAGCTGAAAAATTGACCACATCAGCACTTAATCGTTTCTCCGCTAATTCAAATGAAATTCTCGTTCTTGTTGAGTTTTCGAAGAATAGATTAGCGATGGTTACATCTCTCAGTGAAGGTACTTTCTTAATCGGTCGGTTAATGACCTCCTTAAAGTTCTTAGCAGTTTCAAAAATTAATTTTAAATCATTAGCATTCAGATCTTTTATCCCAAGTATATGTTTGCTGCTGAGTTCTTTAATTTCTGTCATTCAATTTTTATTTTGCGGGAAATAAAAGTATTCTATCTTTCGAATTTTGTTCCTTCCATTCAACTTTCACATAGGCTTCGTCTAAAGCATCTATGGTGATACCTACGTAATCAGCTTGAATAGGTAAATGTCTATTAAATCTTCGATCCACTAAACACAGTAGTTCAACTTGCTCAGGTCTTCCGAAGTCTTGAAGTGCTGCTAGTGCTGACTGAATCGTTCTTCCAGTGTACAACACATCATCAATTAAAATCACCCTTTTCGCCTCAATGAGAAAATCGATTTCAGTAGAAGAAGCCTTGAGTGGGTTTTTTCGTGTTCGAAAATCATCTCTGTAGAAGGTGATATCAAGTTTGCCATATTCTAAGTTGCGATGTCCAAGCTCTATTTCTAAAAGCTCAATCAACCTTTCTGCCAGTAATACACCTCGCTCTTGAACACCTATAATACAGGTGTTGCTGAAGTCTCCATAGTTTTCAATCAACTGATGGGCAAGCCTCTGAAGTGTAAGTTCAAATCGCTTATCTAACAATATGGTTCTTCCTCTACTCATAATATTCATGCAAATATAAAATAAAACACATTTTTTAAAGATTTATTTGGCGATATCAATTTATGTTTATATTATTGTAGTGTACTAATATAGTAATACACTAAAACAGTAAAGATGATTTCAATCAAAAACCTCACTTTTAAATACTCCAAAACCAAGGAGTTGTTTAAAGACTTAAATTTAGAGTTAGAAGCTGGGAAGATATGTGGCTTGTTAGGGAAGAATGGAGCAGGGAAGACCACTTTGCTTCGAAATATGACAGGCCTTTTATTTCCTACTCATGGTTCTGTATATGTATTAGGTCAGGATGTTTCAAAAAGAAATCCAGAGATCGCGAAAGAGATATTTTATGTTCAAGAGGAGTATGAATTGCCAGCGATGTCTATTGATTTATATGCTAAAATATATGCCCCGTTTTATGATCGATTCGACATATCAAATTTTAAAGATCTATTAGAAAAATTTGAAGTGGATTATTCCATGAAAACGCAGAACCTATCATACGGTCAAAAGAAAAAGGTTCAGATTGCATTTGCACTTTCTACAGGAGTTAAGTTGCTGATAATGGATGAACCTACGAATGGACTAGATATTCCTTCTAAAGCTCAGTTCCGAAAAGTTGTTATTTCATCTTTACGTGAAGATCAGAGCATTGTTATTTCTTCACATCAGGTTAGGGACTTAAGCAATTTATTAGATAGAGTAGTGATTGTAGAAGATGGATCAGTAGTACTAAATGAAGATGTGTATGATATTTCTAGTGCATTGCTTTTTAGGCAAATCCAAGGCTCGAATGTGCCAGAGAATGCATTATATCATGAAATGATTCCTGGAGGTTTTTTAGTGGTGCAACCTAATGAAGGAGTTGAACAAAGCCAAATTGACTTAGAAGCCTTGTTTAACGCTGTAGTCACAAGTAAGGATAAGGTCAAATCTATTTTCAAAAACCAAAACATGAACAAGGATGCTCAACTTTAATTTAAAACGACTTCAAGCTCTTTTCTATAGAGAGTTTCATTTTGGTTACAAGCCCATTTTGAAAATATTAACCACAGTAACTACGGTCATCTTTCTAGTTCATTTTGCCATTCGATTTCTCGAAAGGAATAGTGGAAACTTTCAAGGAAACGATGAGATTAATTCGACGATGATCAAATTTGCCATCATCTTATTTCTGGGAGGTTTTTACTATGCATCTATAGCATTTAGAGAGTTTAGTAACTTATCCACTCGGGCTGAATTTCTTGCCTTGCCTGGATCGAGTTTGGAAAAAATAACCATTAAGTGGCTTTACACTAACCCGATTTTTATCTTAACCACAAGTCTATTAGTTTTTATTCTGGCTAGTCTGTTAATGCCTGCGATGGATAGATTTGTAGGGCAAGAATATGTCAATGAAATATTTACTTCTAGAATTTACTGGAACTTAGTTGGGATTTACTTTATCCTTCATAGTATTTTCTTTTTCGGAAGTATTGCTTTTAATAAAACTTCATGGATAAAAACAGTGCTGGCGGTTATGATTATCGCATTGGTAATTGCTGCATTGAATGCTGTATGGTTCAGAATTGTTTGGGCTGACATGTTTGATGGATTATTTCATGTTGCAGAGGTCAATAAGCGGACAGAATTTGGTGTGAACCATGAAGATCCTGCGGATATGTGGCAGATAAAGTTTTTCATATTCGCTTTTAAATATCTATTGGCCCCGGTGCTTTGGGTCGCTAGTCTTTTCAAACTTTCAGAAAAAGAGGTATAATGGAATTCAATAGTAATAATTCGATATACATTCAGATAGCAGATCGAATTTGTGAGCAGATTCTGAGTGATGAAATTGCAGGCGAAGACAGAATACCTTCTGTTAGAGAATTTGCCGCAGATATACAAGTTAATCCGAATACGGTCATGAGAACTTATGGACATTTGCAAGATCAGGGTATACTTTACAACAAAAGAGGAATTGGATATTTTGTTTCAGATAACGCTAAAGATATTGTTATGAAAACTAAAAAAGCTGAGTTCATAAAGGAGAGTTTACCTGAGTTTTTTAAAATGATGGACCTCCTTAAAATTGACTTTAAAGAACTTGAAAAAATTTATAAGAAATCAACTAATCTCCAAAATTAAATCAAATGAAAATGAGTAATATAATTATACTTAGCTTAATCAGCTTAGGAATTGTAACCAGTTTCTCTTTTATCTATTCAATGAAACAAGAAATTAAGTTTGTTGAATTTTCAGAGATAACTGGGAGTGAAAATCTTACTTCTAAAATAATAGAAGTTGCTTCATTTGAGGGCATTATGGCGCATGATCAGATACAGGTTGTGATCCAACAAGGTGAAGCCAAAGTGGAAATCTCTGCGGAGGATAATTTACTAGAATTTCTCAAAGTTGAAAACATAAATGGAGAGTTGAAAATCTTTATAGATAGAGAAAATAAGCCTAACGTTCATAGTAACTTTCCGATGGTGGTCAGAATTTCGAATCCTGAATTTCAGAGTATTAGAGCTTTTAATCAAAGTGAGATTCTCATAGAGGGAGCGTTGAAACAGGATCGAATAAGTATCGAAATGTCTAATCAAAGTAATCTGAGAGGAAGGTTAGAAGTTGACTCTATAGATTTGTCATTGGTGCAGCAGTCTAATGCTTATGTCAATGGGAATTGTGAAGTGTTGAATGTAGAATTGCAGGATCAATCTGGAATTAAAGCTGGATCATTAAATAGTAAAACGATAAATGTTCAATTAAGTGATCAAACTGATGCTAAGTTGAATGCTTTGAACTCCATTTCAGGGAGCTTGAGAAATAATTCTACGTTGAACTTGGAGAATAAGCCTGAGGATAATTCTATATCGAAATCTAGGATGGCTAATTTGAATGTTGGTTGGGATTAAGCAAATTTATGTTTTGATGACAGCACTTTTTCAGTGATGTTACTAATTTCTCGAAACTGATGCTGGCTCTGCAATCCTAGCCTGCGCTCATTGCTTTGCTCGGCTTACAGATACGGGGTCATCTCTTTGTTATTGGTATTGTTTTGATGACAGCACTTTTTCAGTGATGTTATTAATTTCTTGGAGCTGGTACAGGCTCTGCAATCCTAGCACTCGCTCGTTGCTTTGCTCGGCTTACAGATCCTGGTCATCTCATTGTTATTGGTATTATTTTGATGACAGCACTTTTTTAGTGATGTTATCAATTTCTCAGAGCTGATGCTGGCTCTGCAATCCTAGCACTCGCTCGTTGCTTTGCTCGGCTTACAGATCCGGGGTCATCTCTTTGTTATTGGTATTATTTTGATGACAGCACTTTTTCAGTGATGTTATTAATTTCTCGAAACTGATGCTGGCTCTGCAATCCTAGCCTGCACTCGTTGCTTTGCTCGGCTTACAGATCCGGGGTACTAGGTATGGCTCCTCTTGAGCCTTAGCAAATCATGATCATAGATAGAGAATTAACGTTATTTAACAAAGCTATTGGACTTACAAAGGTTAATGATCAAACACCATTTTTTGAAATGATAACCCCAGCGGGGTTCAACCTCTGTATCCAAGCAAACTAGAGTATGAATGAGCCCCAGCGGGGTGACACCTAAGATTATTTCAGTGATGTTATTAATTTCTTGGAGCTGGTACAGGCTCTGCAATCCTAGCCAGCGCTCGTTGCTTTGCTCGGCTTACAGATCCGGGGTCATCTCTTTGTTATTGGTATTATTTTGATGACAGCACTTTTTTAGTGATGTTATCAATTTTTCGCAGCTGATGCTAGCTCTGCAATCCAAGCCTGCGCTCGTTGCTTTGCTCGGCTTACAGATCCGGTCATTATCTTAAAATACCCGCCAACTCTGAAATCTGGTGGATCTCAAAATCGTGTATTTTCCGATCCTCTTTAATCTTATCATGATTAAACCAGCAAGTCTTTAACCCATAACCATGACCACCAGTAATATCACTTCCATAACTATCACCAATCATAAGAACAGATTCTCGGTTAGATATACCAGCATTCTCCATTGCTACTTCGAAGAATCGAGGTTGTGGTTTTGCTGCAGAGATTTCATCAGAAACCGTTATCGAACTGAGAAACGGTTCAAGTTGTGCAGCCTTTAGTCTTGGTCTTTGAACTTCTTTTAAGCCATTCGTTACGATATGGATATTGTAATCTTTAGATAAATCTCTGATGAGTAATTCCGCGCCTGAAACATACTTCGTATTGAGAATCACATTCTCTAGATAAACCTTGTTCCATTCTCCTCCATCACCTTCCCAGCCCATAGCATCGAGATATAAATCAAATCTTTTCGATCTCAATTCTAGAGCTGTTATTTTATTTTCTTCGAACTCCTTCCAGACTTTTGAGTTTCCCTGATTGTATACCGAATAGGAGTCATATGCATCTCGATTAAAATGATTCAACAATGACTTGAATGCCACATGACTAGCATAAGAAAAATCCAAAATGGTATTGTCTAAATCGAAAAACAGGTTTTTTATCTTACTCACTTAACTTCAAATTCTTGTTTACTTGCTCCAGATTCGATCACATATTTTCCCCTCTCCAAATAAAAATTTCCATCATCAGCCTTCTCACTTCCTTCTATCGCAGACAGATTATAGGTTATCAAAGAGATACCATAAGGCAATTCCTTATTGAGAGTTTGAATGATTTTTCCCTCTTCGTTTTTAATATTGATAATTGCATTCTGAGCGTTAGAAGCATAAATCTTTATTTCAAATTTTGGTTCGGTATCTCTATTGAAAATAGAAGGTTTACTTCCCCAGCGAGATGATTTACGTACATCTTCTAAAGCAAAGATATGTAACTTCTCACTTTTGATTTTATTAAATTCTTGGATTGGTTCTATATCAGCCTTATAGAAAGAGCGACCATGTGTTCCTAAAACAATCTCCTTTGATTTTTCTTGAATAACTAGATCATGAACAGCTACAGCTGGCAAATCTTTAGACATAATGGTGAAAGTTACACCACGATCTGTAGAAACATAAACACCATGATCAGTTCCTACATAAAGAACATCCTCGTCGACAGGATCTTCCTTTACCACATTAATTGCTTCATGAGGTAATTCTTGGCCTATTCTTGACCAATTTTGACCATAATCATCTGAGATATATAAATACGGGGTGAAATCATCCCATCGATATCCATTCAGACTAGCATATACCCTTGATTCTTTATGAGTAGAAGCTCTAACTCTGCTTACCCACATATCTTGTGGCAGCTTGTTAGATATTCGGTCCCATGTGAAACCTCCATCTTTAGAAACTTGAATGACTCCATCATCCGAGCCCGTATAAATTAAGCCAAATCTAAATACCGATTCATCTATAGTTGATAATGTGCCATATGCAACGTCTCCCTTTCTACCTCCATTTGTTAAATCTTTTGAAATAGTAGTAAATGATTTGCCTTGGTCCATACTTCTGTGAAGATGATTAGATCCCATGTAGAAAACATCTTGATTATGAGATGAGAGTAGGATAGGGGCTTGCCAGTTCCATCTGTAAGGCCTTTCACCTAATTCATGACTTGGTGTAAGACGGGCTCGTTGACCTGTTTTCTTATTGATTCTATAATAATTTCCGTATTGAGACCCAGCATAAACGATATCTGAGTTACGCGAGTCAATTTGAATTTGCATTCCATCTCCACCTACTAAAGCTTTGTATGGATAATCTCCCGTTCCATGCCATCTCGAACTTGCCTTGTAATTACTTGGACCGTACCATACACCATTATCTTGAGCACCACCATATATATTGTAAGGATCCTCATTGTCGACATTGACATAGTAAAATTGACCTACAGCAGGTGAATTACATTTTATCCAATGTTCTCCATCGTCATAAGTAATATTAACACCACCATCATTTCCATTTATTAGATGACCCGGCATATTTGGGTTGATCCACAATGCATGATGATCTACATGTACATTCTCTTTATTTATATTTTTCCAAGTTTTACCAGCATCATTTGAGGATAAAATTGGCACTCCTGCAATATATAGTTTGTCAGGATTAGAAGGCGAAACTTCGATCATTCCGAAATAGTATCCATAACTATTGTAGAGGTATTCTATATAACCATCATGTGTTTTCTTCCACGTGGTGCCTCCGTTAATACTTACATATACTTCCGCCCCGATAACTTGGGTATCAAAAAGCAATGAATTTGCATCCTCGACGAATTCAACCAATGCTATTGGTTTGATCTCATCACTTTTCACCATCATTTTTAGCTTATCAGCATTGTATTTTTTATCAAATCGATAACTATTCAAAAACCCGCTAAGCAGCTTATTATCAAGACTTAGAAACTCATCCTTAGACATTGTTCGAAGTTGATCTTTACTTAATTTCGTTTCATCAATAGGTTCTGCCGGACGTCTTTCATAATTGTCAAGCAACGCATATATTTTTTCAACTCCATCTTTATGATGCATTGACAAACCAATTCTCCCTACACCTTGACCTACAGGAAATCCACTATCTGCAGTAGTCAATTTGCTGAAACTTTCACCTCCGTCTACACTTTTATAGATTGCGGATCCTTCGCCAGCTTCTACAAAGTCCCAAGCTCTTCTTTCTCTTTCCCAACTTGAAGCATAGAATATTTGATCATTTTGTGGATCTTGTTCTAGGTCTACTACACCGGTTCTATCATCTATGAACAATGTTTTCTCCCACGTTGTACCACCATCCTTAGATTTAAAAACACCTCTTTCTGAATTATCTGAATAAAGGTGCCCCAGGGCAGCGACTAATACTTCATTAGGATTACTTTCTGAAATAATTACTTTACCTATGTGGTGAGAATCTTCTAAACCAACATTTTTCCATGATTTACCATCATCGGTTGATTTGAAAACACCGAGACCAGCATATGAAGATCTACTCGAATTGACTTCACCTGTTCCAACATAAATAACCCCATTTTTCCAATCTACATCGAAATCACCAATTGTCATCACTGCTTCATTATCGAAAATAGGATCGAAACTTGTCCCATTGTTAATGGTTTTCCATAATCCTCCGGAAGCATATGCTACATAAAAAGTAGTAGGATTATCTGGATTTACTTCAATGTCAACTACTCGACCACTCATTACAGTAGGACCGACATTGATAAATGGAATTTGATTAAATGGACTAGATTTTTTAAGAGCTTCTCTTTTTTCAAACGCTTCTGCTCTGTCTTTCGCCCTGCTAGAAGGAGGCTGAAATCCTTGAGAAAATGCAGACGTAGTAAGTAATAAGCACGTAACCGCACTTAATAACAATCGAGTGGTTTTTGTCATTAAAATTAGATTTAGCGTAGTAATGTTCCATAAATTTAATAATCCTGTGGAACTATCCTAATTAATACACCTAACAATAATGGGTTCAGTTACTATTTTATTGCTTAAGTTACCAGATCTGTCCATAATTGTGATCTCATAAGTAACTGTATCAAGAGGAAATTCTTGTGGTGCGCTGCATGGAGGAATATTATTGGGGAAGATGCAACACGTTGTGTATAAGAGTAATTGGATCTCTCCAGTAATTCCATTTCCTATCCCTTCTTCAGGAATATATGGGCTCTTGAATTTATCTTGAAAATTTCCTGTTCGTAAATCTTTTATGAAAATGTTCCTTGTCGTATCTTCAGGATTATGTCCTAAGTCTCCATCGCCATCTGTAAACGAGAACGTTACAAACAATGAATCTGTATTTAGACTATTTTGGTTTAATGTCGTTTTACTAATTCCAACGTATTCTATGACCGGTTCATCTGGATAATCTGGTGCATTTATACAAGAATGGAAAATAAAAAGAACAAAGATGTATGGAATATATCTGAACATATATATAAAATTAATTAATTATGCCTTAATTTTTAGTAGAACGTTTGAAATATGTCTAATTACATCTTAGAAAGAGAAAAAATAGTAAAACTGTTTAACGAACGGTTTTATAAGGCAGATTTTAATGCGTTCGCGTTAGAAGTCTTTAGATTTCAGCATGAATACAATTCTACCTATCGGTCTTTCTGTGATTTATTAGGAATAAATCCACTTCAAATCACTTCACCAGAACAAGCTCCATTTCTGCCTATAAGTTTTTTTAAAAATTATGTGATCAAGACTGGACAGTGGAAAGGTGATGTTGTGTTTGGTAGCAGCGGGACGACAGGTTCTATTCGCAGTAAGCATCATATACGATCTGAGGAGTTCTACTTAGAAAATGCAAAAGAAGGATTTATAGAAGCTTTCGGTCCCATTAAAGATTATTGTTTTCTAGCCATTTTGCCAGGATATACTGAAAGACCTGATTCCTCATTAGTGAGTATGGTTAACTCTTTTATTAAACAAAGTGATTATGCATTTTCTGGTTACTACCTGGGAAAGGAAACGGAATTAATTGAAGTTCTTAATCAATGCAAGTCGGAGGGTATTCCAACAGTTCTGTTCGGAGTGAGCTTTGCGCTTTTAGACTTGTGTAAATATCAGATCGATTTTCCAGGATTACAGGTAATAGAAACAGGTGGTATGAAAACTTCTAAAATAGAAATGTCTAAGGAAGAAATTATAGCTAAGTTTCGAAAAGCGTGGAATCTAGATGCGGTCGGATCTGAATATGGAATGACAGAATTATTGTCTCAGTCCTATTCCTCAAATGGAAAGTGGTATCAGTCAGCTTCTACTAAGAAAATATATATAGGAGAATTAAGAGATCCGCTAGAGTTAGAGAAGAATCATAAAACTGGAATTATAAAGGTGATAGATTGTGCCAATTTTGATACCTGTAGCTTTATAGAAACGCAAGACTTAGGTATTCTAAATGATCGATCTGAATTTCAAGTATTAGGCAGAATGGATAATGCCGAACTGCGCGGTTGTAATTTACTACTTGATGAGTCCTTGGAAGATCCAGTTAGCTAGTGCTTGTCTATTAGAATTTAATAAAATTCTTTTCTGATCAAGCGGATTCTGGATATTTGCTAACTCAATGTAGACAATAGGAGGATTCGTATTATTTACCATATATAATCCACGGTGCCGAATGGTTCCTTTGTAACCTCTTCCTTTTTGAAACTTGTCATACTTACTCTGGAATGTTTTATGGATATTATGAGCTAACTCCTTTCCTCTAGGTGAGTTTTTGTGATGGTAAAAGAAAACATCTTTTCTTGCACTTTTCCCCGCAGAGTCTACATGCAAGGCGATTACAGTATGATCTTTGTATCCTTTTTTCTTGTATTTTAAATATAGGGTGTTAATATGTGAAACTCGTTGTTCAAGTCTCGCACGCTGGTTTAGAGGCAATTTTCGACCATTACATCTTTCATCTTTATCGCACTTTAAATATTGAGCGTCTCGTATTCCGTCATTTTCATCTTGAATAATAATTTCCACAACTGCACCGTGCTGCTTAAGGTTTCTTGCAAGTCTTAATGCAACATCGTAGGCATATTCATCTTCACATAAATCTTGTGGACAAGTAGTACACATTGTTCCTGGATCCGGACCTCCATGACCACTGACGATGTAAAACACCTTATCTTTTAAAGACTGATCTACTTCCTCATATTGTTCGTAAGCCTTGCCAAATAGCTGTTCTACTTTAAAGTTTCGTTTTGTACTAGAATTATTAGAAGATGGTGCTTCCACCTTTGCAGGTGTAACTTTATTGATATTGTTATTGGCAACAGGAACGCCAACTAAGGTTTGGTGCTCATTGTTTTGTTTCGTACTACCACCACAATATAACGATGAAAAGGGAACCCAAAGCTGCTTGTCTTCTTTGTAAGAAGATTTTCTGAGCCCATTAGCATGCATCATTTCATTATACTTCTGAATCCCAACTGCAAGATCCCAGTCATCTTTACCTATAGAAGTTCGGATATTTACAGCATTGTAACTATAAACCAGAATTGGAATAAAGTATTTTCTTCCTACTTGAAGTTTAGCGTCCTTACCAAGATTATTCAATTTGTAGAATTGCTTAATATTACAATACTCATCTACTAAGTTGTATTTTCTTAAAATAGAGTAAACTCCATCGCCGTTTTCTGCTGCAACCTTATAGTACGTTGCATCAGAAGCAATAATTCCTATCGTAGAAAAGAAGGAAAAAAGGAAAATATAGGCCAATCGAGTCATGGGAAACCAGTATTTTATATATTATAAATTATTGTAATATAACAAAGTTATCAAATTCTAATCAAGAAAAAAATATAATTCATCGGAATTCAAAAATTTTGCATTAAAAGCAAAGATTTCAATAAACACCACTACATTTGTAGGAGTGAAAGTTTTATCTAACATCTGGTATCTAATCCTTAAAGATTTCAACATTGAGCTTCGTCAACGTTACATCTTAGCGAGTATATTCTTATACGTAATAAGTACTGTATTTATTATTTCTAAGATACTTCAGACGGTTAGTCCTATGCTATGGAATGCGATTTTTTGGATACTTTTCATATTCACTGCAGTAAGTGCGATGATGAAAAGTTTCAGCCAAGAAATTTCTCAACGGTCCCTTTATTACTACTATCTTACTGGACCTATCGAAATAATTATTGCGAAATTTATATATAATTTCTTCAGTTTGTTGCTTATGGGATTACTCATAATGGCAGCTTTTATTGTTTTTATAAATAATCCGATCGAGAACTATGGGATATTTGTATTGGGTGTGATTTTAGGTGCATTAGGAGTAAGTGTTATTTTCACTTTAGTTTCCTCTATTGCATCGAAGGGCGGAAATAGTGCTACGCTTATGTCTGTGCTTTCGATTCCTCTAGTTTTACCGGTGGTTTTATTCAATCTAAGAATCACTGGTGCAGGCATAGGAATTCTTGGAATGACAACAATTGCAAATGACATTTTATTATTGTTGTCAATAATTACAATACTTGTAGGTGTTTCATTAATTTTGTTCCCACAAATTTGGCGTACTTAAAAAGGGTCTATGAAAGGTATTTGGTGGAAAGGTTTAGGAGTTTTATTAATGCTTTATGTAATTATCGTTGGATTTTTAATGCCATTACGGCCAGGAATTACAACTGCATTTCCTCAAAATATTAAGTCTGGAGAAACTTCAGTGATCACGGCCTCGACTTATAACGCGAGGTTAGAAACCCTTTCAGCAAGTGATTTAAGAGCTTGGTTGGTAAGAGATACGACTTATATTCTACAAGCACAAAGCGTCAAAATTTCTGGTGACCAAAGTGTGGATGTAACATTCGATGTGCCCGAAAATCTACCAGTTGATGAGGAAGTACTAGATTTCTCTTTAGTTCTGGATGCACCAGAAATGGGGAGCATCGTATTACCATATAGTATTTTCATTGCGAAGAAAGGAAGTGATCTAAGTTCTGGAATGACAGCGTGGACATCAGATAGTCTTGGTAAGTTAAATAAGCATAAAGGATTAGCAATTCCATTCAGGAACCTTTTATTCGAGACTTTAAGAAATACTTATTTTCACGTAAGCCTCTGGTTTTCCATGTTTATCCTCTTTCTTATTTCAGTTATTTATAGTATTAAGTTTCTCAGAAAGAGAGAGCCATATTTTGATAATGTTGCAAGTAGCCTAGTAGAAGTAGGAACCTTGTTTGGAATTTTAGGTTTAGCTACTGGTGCTTTGTGGGCTAAGAATACGTGGGGGACATATTGGACAACGGATGTGAAACTTAATATGGCAGCAGTATCGATGATGATTTATGCGGCTTATTTAGTATTGAGATCTAGTATTAAGGATGGCGATAAAAAGGCAATAATCTCTTCTAGTTACAATATATTTGCTTTCTTTATCATTGTTCCATTGATCTTTGTAATACCGAGGTTAACGGATAGTTTACACCCAGGTAATGGAGGAAATCCAGGCTTCGGTGGTGAAGATATGGATAACACAATGAGGATGGTTTTCTATCCCGCAATTATTGCATTCACGTTGATCGGATTATGGATGTCAAATTTGATGATAAGATATAAGAAATTAAGAAATAGAATCGATGAAATATAAATTACTATTAGTTTTAGCAATAATAAGCATGAGTATTAATACTGCTTTTGCACACGGTGATGGACCTGACTTTTTTAGAAGTATAGGAAAGATTTATGTGGTCGTAGGCGTGATGGTGATCACCTTCATAGGAATTACTTGTTTTTTAATATATATAGATCGGAAAATTAAAAAAATCGAAAACGAAATCTCAAGCCACAATTAGATTTCAATAAAACAAATTACAAATGAAAGGAGAAAAACAAGCCGCTTTTTACCAAAGTGTGCTAAACAGTTTCGACAAAGCTGCGGCTTTAACGGATTTGCCTAAAGGACTTTTGTCTCATATTAGGGAGTGTAATGCTGTCTATCAAATGAGGTTTCCTGTAAAGATTAACAACCAAATTCAAGTGATCGAAGCTTACAGGGTTCAGCATTCTCAACACAGAACGCCAACAAAAGGTGGAATTAGGTTTTCAAGTCATGTGAATCAAGATGAGGTTATGGCACTTGCAACATTAATGACCTTTAAGTGTGCATTAGTGGATGTACCATTCGGTGGTGCAAAAGGAGGAGTGAAAATTAGCCCAAGAAAATACACACCTGAACAACTTGAAAAAATTACCAGAAGATATACTACGGAATTAATCCGTAAAAACTTTATCGGAGCTTCATTAGATGTTCCAGCTCCTGATTACGGGACTGGAGCTAGAGAAATGGCTTGGATTTTAGATACTTACAATACTTTCAAGATTGGAGATATAGATGGTCTCGCTTGTGTTACAGGAAAGCCAGTGTCTCAAGGTGGAATTAGAGGAAGAACAGAAGCTACTGGAAGAGGTGTTTTTTACGGTTTACGTGAATTGTTACTTCAGAAAGATGAAATGGAAGCAATCGGTCTAACTCCTGGTATTTCAGGAAAAAGAATGGTTGTTCAAGGATTAGGAAATGTTGGATCTTATGCTGCAACGATTTCTCAGAATGAAGGAGGAGCGGTTATCGTAGGTGTTTCAGAAATAGAAGGAACCATTTACAATAAGGATGGAATGGATATCGATAAGGTTTTAAGATATAGAAAAGAACACGGTACGATGATCGGGTTTCCAGGATCTACTAAACTAGAAGATCGAAATGGATGGTTGAGCATTGATTGTGACGTTTTAGTTCCTGCAGCATTAGAAAGTCAAATTCGAATCGATAACGCACATTTAGTAAAAGCTAAAATTATTGCAGAAGCAGCAAATGGTCCTGTAACGGATGAAGCCGAAGCAATACTCTTAGAAAAAGGTGTCATTATTCTACCAGATATGTTCTTAAATGCAGGTGGTGTAACGGTATCGTATTTTGAGTGGTTGAAAAACCTATCTCATATGCGTTTCGGAAGAATGGAAAAAAGATATAATCAGAATACCTATGAAAGCCTTGTTAACTTAGTTGAGAAAACAACTGGTAAAGTTATCGGCAAGAGAGAACGACAAGTCATTGCAAGAGGAGCAGATGAGGTGGATTTGGTACGGTCTGGTTTAGAAGAAACGATGATTAACTCTTTTTATCAAATCAGAGAATTGAAAAATAGAAGGAAAAAAGTGAATGATTATAGATCTGCAGCATTTGTAACTGCATTAAATAAGATCTCCAGTGATTATTTAAGTATGGGGGTTTTCCCATAATTATCATTTGGCATTTTCTTTTATACTCAATTGTATGATAACGCGGGTTAATTTCTAGCGGTCGTTGCCTTTTATCTAAGGCTGTAGAATTAATTGAAAAGTTTAAAATATCATTTATATAATGTGTGTTAAATGTTTTTTTGAGACAAAATTGTCCTTATTTAGGATGGTCTACAATTAAACTTTTAACACATATTTATCACCGTTTAAAATATTATTTGTTAAATTTGCACTCTTTAAAAATAATGTTTTTCGTAAAAATGTAAATTATCGGATATGCCAGATATGAAGTTAGACAAAATCGATCTCCAAATATTAAAGCTGCTACAAGAAAATAGTAAAATTACAAATTTAGACTTGTCTAAGAAAATAGGATTATCTCCTGCACCTACCTTAGAAAGAGTAAAAAAATTAGAGCAGTCCGGTGTTATAAAATCTTATCACGCGAAAGTAGATGCTGTAGCTATAGGATTAAATGTTAGAACTTTTGCGCTAGTGAACTTAGCTTGGCAAAAAGAAAATGCACTGGATAATTTCTTAGAAAAGATCAAAAATATAGATGAAATTACGGAATGTTACATCATAACTGGTGATGCAGATTTCTTAATGAAAATTGTTTGTAAGGATCTTCCATCATATGAGCAGTTGTTGTTTAAAACATTGTCTCAGATAGATGAAATAGAAAGAATTAAATCGTTAATGACTTTATCAAAAGTGAAGAAAGATAAAGTATTACCTTTTGATTACGAATAATAAGAATTAAACTTGAATATAAAAGCGAATATGCACACCGCATAAAAGGTTATATTCGATATATTGAAAAAAGAGATCTTTTTTAGAAAAGATCTCTTTTTTTAACAAGCCATAAATATGCAGCAATCTCTTTTGTGGAAACTTTCAAAAGAGGGTCATCATGACTCCTTTCTTTTTGGAACTATGCATGTGAAAAGCCAACGTGTTTTTACTAGGTTAACGCAGTTAAAGGAGTTAATTCTTGAATCTGATTTATTTATTGCAGAGTATAACTTAGATAACATACAGTTTGTACAGCACGCTGAAGACTTACTGATACCAGATGGGAAATCCCTGAGTGATTTAATCGGAGAGAAGAAATTTCGTAAGATTCATAAGATTATTGAAAAGTCTTTCAAGGTGGATTTACGTCAATTTGAATATTACCTACCTTTATTAATCGTTAATATTATTGGGGAAGCGATACTCACTAAAGACTATCATCTGCCATTAGATATCTTTCTGTGGAATTTTGCGAAGGAAAGTGAGAAAGAGCTAGACGGAGTAGAAACTTATGCATCTCAGCAGCAAATAATGCAAGCTATCAAGATGAAGGATCAACTTAAAATGGTTAAGGATATCTCTAAGAGGCCTTACATCTATAGAAAGAATATTCTGAAAATGGCGAAGTGGTATGAAGAAGAAAGCATTAATTTGCTATATAAAAACGGGAAGAAGTCCCTTGGGAAGTATAAGCACATACTATTGAAAAAAAGGAATTTCATAATGGCCGATCGATTTGAAGAATTAACTTTAAATCAAAAGTCGTTTATGGCAGTAGGTGCAGGTCATTTAGCTGGACAACATGGAATATTGAAATTATTAAAAGATAAAGGCTGGAAATTAAAAGCGATATGAGTGAAATAAAGAAAAAATCAACGATCACGGTACAGATAGGCTTAGATGAAGACAATGTACCTGCAGAAATTCATTGGAAGGCAGATGATGGTAAGAATGAAATGGAGCCTTGTAAAGCGATGCTTCTGTCATTATTTGATGAAGATAAATTAGATACGATCAAGTTGGATTTGTGGACAAAAAGTATGCAAGTCGATGAGATGGATAGATTTATGTTTCAAACATTAAGAGGACTTGCAGATACATATTTTAAAGCAACTCAGAATTCAGACCTAGCTAATCAATTTGGAAACTTTGTTCACTATTTTGGTCAAAGTACAGGACTTCTTGAAAAAGAAGAGTAGGGGAGTATGCTTGAAATAATGCTCTTTTAATAACTGATAAGGCTTCCCTTATTCAGTCGAATACAAGTGAAAACATGTTTGTAACTAATTTGGTGAAATCATCATATTAGTTATATTTTATATATATATTTTATTACATTTGGACTATATATATAAATATAATATGAATAGTGTTGTAACTCAAAGGTTTATAAAGTGTCATGATCGTTTGTTAGCATCGAATATGGTGAGATCTAGTCGCCAATTTGCTATGTCTCTCGATTATTTGCCCCAGAGTTTAAGCGAAATAGTGAAAGGGAGACGAGATGTAACGATCGAAGTTCTTCGTAAAGCAATAGAAGTATACGATCTAAATGCCGATTATTTATTTTCTGGCAGAGGTGAAATGTTTGCGAATGATCATGCTAAGAAAGATTACGTACTTACCGTAGTCACAGATAATGCCCAGGAAGAAAAGATTGTACACATCCCTATACCAGCACAAGCTGGTTACGGAGGGCAACTGATGGATCCTTCATATTTTACAGATTTAGAAACTTACAGCTTACCAGAATTCAATAATAGCCGAGGTACTTTTCGATCGTTCTCAGTTTCTGGTGACAGCATGGAACCTACTTTATTCGAAGGTGATAAAATCGTATGTAGTTATATAGAAAGAGATCAATGGCATTCTAGTGTGAAAAATGGTTACGTTTATGTAGTTATTACTCAGCATGATGTACTTGTGAAGCGTATTGAAAATAACATTGCGAAAAGAGCCAGTGTTACCCTTATTTCGGATAATTCATTTTATGAGGATAGAGTAATTGCTATCAATGACGTCCTTGAAATTTGGTATATTAAAGTTAAAATAAGTCCGTTTATGCCCTCACCTTCTAATGTAAGGAATGGATTCAGTGATGATGTGGAATTATTGCGAAATACCATAGATGACCAATCAGAATTGATCAAAGATCTAAGTGCGACGATACAGAAATTATTAAAACAAAACAGAGTAAGAGTATGAGTTTTAAAATAGTAGGAACTGCAAAATATATGGACCTTGGAACTGGTTTCTGGGGGATTGTTTCTGATGATGGAAATGAATACTTACCAATGCCAATGCCGGATCAGTTGAAATTAGACGGTCATAAGGTGGAATGCAAAGCTGTAAAAATAGACGCAATGAATATGTTCATGTGGGGTGAACCTGTGCGAATTGTTTCCTTTAAGACGCTGAATCCTTAGATCGAACAACGCTTTTCGTCTACATGGCCATTTATAGATATTACATCATCCAGTCGGATCTCTAATGGATCAGAGGTGATAAGGTATTCCACTTTGTTACGCGTTTCCCAGGTAACTAGTCGTGTATTAATAAGACAGTCCGTTCCTTGACCATTTCTGTATTTCAGTTGGACTTGATCTTTGCGAGTTGCATGAATTTCAATTAAATCTACAAAATCGCAGCCCACAGGAATGTATGAACGATTCTTTTCCATATGATTACAATAGGTAATCAGTCTATATGGTTCAATTAAAATCTGAAAAATCTAGCTCGACCTCCGCACACTGTTTTCGCATAATAACCTAATCCCCAGTTTAATTCGAAAACCAACTGAACAAATGCGGGATTCGTAGAAGCATCTCCTTCTACTAAACCAAGATCAACTTGATTGTTAGCATGACCTGCTTCAGATACAAAATCTTGTAAATCGTATCCAAGCCTAACTCCTATGATTGCAGTAAAGGCATCATCACCTGCTGCATACCATCCGAATCCTAGAATTGCTGAATAACTAATGTCATTAAAATCACCAGTAACATCTGTAAATCCAGAAGTGTTATTAGCTTGCCTAGCATTTCTAAGCCAAGAAATTCTTGGACCTATCTCTACATAATTGATGCTTCTGTTGTATCTCAATAATGGATATAGATCTATCGAACTCCAGCGATATTCATTGATTGCTGTTTGGGTAGATAAGTCTGGCTTATAAGTGAACTGCTGTTTAAACTGGGAGTACATTCCATCTACTGTTAGGGCATAATACTCACCAAAGTTAAAACCAAACTTTGCTCCGAAAGAATAGGAACCGTTAATCTTAGGTGTATAATTAAAACCATTCAATATGTCAGCATTCACCATCATGTTCGGTCCATAAGAACCTTTCACACCTGCATCAAGCCATAAATAAACCTTCTGAGCGGATAAACCTTGAACCGTGAATACAAGGGCTAATCCTAAAAGTATATTCTTTAATTTCATTGCGTTAAATATTAAAAAAATATATAATATGTAAAAATAACTAAATTTCTGAGATCGAATCACCAACATGAATATTTCCTGAATGGAGTGCAATTGCATTCATTCCAAAATATACGTTGTTGTCTTCCTTCCTATATAATGACAATGTTTTGAGCGGTTCCACTAATTTTTTAGAAGTTTTTTGATCGATATTTACCATAACACATCTTACACACTCTTTAATCATTCTAAATTTAACTTCTCCGATAGCGATCTTATCTAAGCCATCTTCTTGGTAGGGAAGTGAATTTTTGATGACGATATTCGGACGGAATCTTTCCATTGGAACAGGCACAATTAACCTTCTATTCAGGTCTCTTAGGGATGCTTCTGATATTATTAAATAAGGATAACCATCTGCCATACTTACTTTTGTAATTCCTGGAGGTTTAACAAGTTCTTTCGTTCTATTACTTTTTTCCCCAGTTTTAAACAGGAATATTTTCATTCCTACGATCTCACTGAACCACAAGTGAATATCTAACAGTACTTTCCTTGCCGTAAATTCATGTTCCCAGACCCGAACGGCTTCATAGGTACCTAAGGCCGCATCATGTGGAATAAAAATGCTGTCACTTGGCTTAGATTTTTTGAAAAAATGGAATCCATTATTTTCCAGTTTTGCACCAACAAGTGCCAACTGAGGAAAATTTCTTTGGGAAATAAACTGGCCATTTTCATCTGCAAGCATCATCCTTCGATCATACTTCAGTCCCTCTTCAAGCGCCATAGCTTGATCCAGATGAATTCCTCCAGCTGATTTAATCGGATATATGATGATGTCTTTTACTTCCATAAGTTCATAAATAAGTAAAAATAAAATTCTTTGCTAAGTTATAGTATAAAAATGAGAAGTAACCTTACCTTTGTATCCCGTAATGTAATCATCGTTTTTTAAATTATAACATGGCTAAATATATATTCGTTACGGGCGGCGTGACATCTTCATTAGGTAAAGGGATCATTGCAGCATCTCTTGCGAAATTACTCCAAGCACGTGGGTTTACGGGCACTATTCAAAAATTTGATCCTTATATAAATGTTGATCCAGGTACACTGAATCCATATGAGCATGGCGAATGTTATGTAACAGATGATGGTGCAGAAACAGATCTCGACCTAGGACACTATGAAAGATTTTTGAACAGAGCAACTTCTCAAGCAAACAATGTAACAACAGGCTCTATTTATCAAACGGTCATCCAGAAGGAAAGAAGAGGTGAATACCTTGGTAAAACAGTTCAAGTAATTCCTCATATCACTGATGAAATTAAACGTAGGGTTAAATTGCTCGAGCAAAAAGGGAATTACGATGTCATCATCACAGAAATAGGTGGTACCGTTGGTGATATAGAATCTTTACCTTACTTAGAAGCTTTGCGGCAGTTGAGAATGGAGTTAGGGAAAGAGAATTGTCTGAATATTCACTTAACACTTATTCCTTACCTAAGTGCTGCTAAAGAACTGAAAACTAAACCAACACAACATTCGGTTAAAGAATTATTGCAAACAGGAATTCAACCTGATATTCTGGTTTGCAGAACGGAACATCCTTTATCAGATGATATCAAAAGAAAATTAGCATTGTTTTGCAACGTAGAAGAAGCTTCTGTTATCGAAGCGATGGATGCTGAAACGATCTACGATGTGCCCCTTTTAATGCTTAAAGAAAAATTAGACGTCATCACTTTAAAGAAGTTAGGGCTTGATTATACGATCGAACCTGATCTTACAAAATGGAAGGCATTTCTAGGCAGATTAAAAAATCCGACACACGAAGTAAAAATTGGCTTAGTCGGAAAATATAATGAACTTCCAGATGCGTATAAATCTATATACGAATCTTTTGTTCATGCTGGAGCGGAGAATGAATGTAAGGTTAAAGTCGTTTCCATTCATAGTGAAAGTCTAGAAAATGGGAAAGATCCTGCCGAAAAATTCAAAGATTTAGATGGTGTTTTGGTAGCTCCTGGCTTTGGTGAGCGAGGAATCGAAGGCAAGCTGAATGCGATAAAATCGGTAAGAGAATTGGGAATTCCTTTTTTCGGAATATGCCTGGGTATGCAATGTGCAGTAGTCGAATTTCATAAAAATGTTATGGGATTAGCAGATGCATCTTCATCGGAAGTCAATCCTGATAGTGAACACAAGGTTATCGACCTGATGGAAGATCAGAAGAAAATTACAGAATATGGCGGAACGATGCGACTTGGTGCCTATGAGTGTAAGTTGAAAAAAGGAAGTAAGGCTTATGAAGCATATGGTACAGGTCTAATAACGGAAAGACATCGTCATAGATATGAGGTAAATAGTGATTACGTGAAAGGCTTTGAAAAAGCTGGGCTATTGGCTACAGGAATAAATCCTAAGACAGGTCTAGTGGAAATTGTGGAATTAAAAGATCATCCATTTTTCGTGGGTGTTCAGTTTCACCCTGAATTAAAAAGTACGGTAGAAAATCCACATCCATTATTTATTGCTTTTGTTAAAGCGGCTTTAGCATCGAAAAAGGCTAAATACCAGAAGGAGCGTGTGGAAGCGTAATCTAGCCATTCCATTTATTTGGGTAATTATATTAGCCCTCAATGCTCAGAATTTTTTCTTTTGGGATACGATACAGTTGTCATCAAAGCAAGCTTCTTTCTTCTTTGATGGCCACTTTTCGTCATTCTTTCTTCCTAAAGAAATCAATAGTGGGCACCCTCCATTTTATGGACTTAGTCTTGCACTGTTTTGGAAGATTTTTGGACAATCGCTATTGACAAGCCATATTTTTAATGGATTCTTTGTCATCGGCTACCTTTTTCAGGCACATAGATTAGGTCAATTTTTTCTAGGAAACAAGAAAGCGTTCTGGTTTCCTGCCATCCTGTTTTGTAACCCGATATTTCTAGGTCATTCCATTCTAGTAAGTCCTGATAACGTTCTTATTTTTCTATTTTTTCTAGCATTAAATGCTATCCTAAGAAAGCAAAATACCTTACTGATTGTTGCTACTATTTTTCTAGCAATATTAAGTATGAGAGGCATGATGGTCGTTTTCGCCCTTTTTCTAGGCGAATTATTGTGGACTTATATGAAAGAAAGGAAATTTCGTATTCATCTCATAATAAAATATATCGCATCAGGAATGGCTGCTCTTGCGTTTCTGGTTAGTCATTATTTTCACAATAGATGGTTTGGTTTTCATGCAGATTCCCCGTGGAAAGAAAGCTTTCAAGCGGTAAGTGTTTTGGGGTATTTAAGAAATCTTGGTCTTGTTTGCTGGAGATTTTTAGATTTTGGAAACGTTTTTACACTTCTAGGTTTAGGCTTCCTTTTGATTAAATCAAAATTTGATCTTAAGCCTTTTTATTTTTTCGTAGCTTTTATCATAGCATTTGTAATCGTATTTGTGCTGCCATTAGCTGGGTTTAAGTATCTGACCGCTCACAGATATTTTATGCCAATTTATGCTTTATTTAGTTTTTGGTTTATCGTTGCTGCAATTGAATATAATAGAAGCAAATTGAGAACAGCGGTTCTTATTTTGCTTTTCCTTGGTAACTGTTGGATCTATCCTCGGAGTATATCTCAAGGCTGGGACGTAACACTTGGTCACCTACCTTTTTATCATTTGGTAGAGAAGATGAATGATTATATAGTGGAAGAAAACATTGACATAGAAAAAGTAGGAAGTGAATTTCCATTAAAATCGGAATCTAGGTTTCTTTATCTGGATGCGAATAAACCGAGTTATCAAGAAGCTAAAATAGGGGAGAAGCCATTTATTATTTATAGTAAAGTGATTAATGACTACAAAGATGTAGACTATGAAAAATTACAGGCAGATTACACATTAAGGAAGGCATTTAAATTTTTATCCATATCCGTAGAATTGTATGAAAAGCGTTAAGAAACTTAAGTTAGAAGAATTGAATCGAGTTGATGTTGAAACATTTAAACAGACTGAGAAGATTCCGATTTCGATCATTGTGGACAATTTTAGATCAGCGCTGAATGTGGGATCTATTTTTAGAACTTCAGATGCTTTTTTGATTTCTAAAATTTACTTGTGTGGTATATCAGCCACTCCACCTAATAAAGAAATCCTGAAGACTGCTATAGGAGCTAATCATGCTGTGGATTGGATCTATGTTGAGACGACTACGGAAGCAATTCATAAGGCAAAGAATGAGGGAGCACATGTAGTTGGAATAGAACAAACGAATGCATCGATCTCACTTGCTGATTTTCATGTTAATGTGAATGAAAGTTATGCAATTGTAATGGGAAATGAAGTAGAAGGAATTAGCACAGATAGCCTAGATGTGATTGATACATTTATAGAAATTCCACAATATGGAACGAAGCATTCTTTAAATGTTTCGGTATGTGCAGGGATTGTGATCTATGAATTTGCAAAGCATTATCTTAGGTAACTAGGTTGCTCTGGGTATTGAACTAAACTCTTCTATGTCGATTGTATGGAGAGAAGTAGAATCAAAGGACCTCTTTTTTCAGCACGAGAAAATAGTATTCATGTCTCGGGTTAAAACCCAAAGTCCTATAAATTTTAGTGTTATGGAATAAACACCTTATGAGAATGTGAAATTCGAATGGGAAAATAATAAACGTTATCCTACCTGAATCTGTATTTGTTCTGTTCTCTGATGTAGTCTGGTCGGAATCCAAGACGAACCCCAAATTGCAATTGCTTTAATAGAAACTTCTCATCTTCCACATTCTCCATACCTTCGAATTGACTCAGTCCATCCCATGAAACGTTAGGAGTAAGCTTGTATCTGATATATGGCGTAATGGTAATGAGATCCGTAAGGCCGATATCTACACCAGCTCCAATTGCTCCAGCAAAATATGTGTTATTAACTTTTAGCTCTGGACCATCGTCTACACTTTCTGCCTTTTTCGTATGATATTCTACCATGGGCGTTGCAGAAATGAAAAATCCTTTAGTGAAAAAGTTTCCATCCTTAGAGAACGTTGGACAATTACAATCACCAATAAAATCAAAAATATAAAAATTAGTATTGGTAGATAAACCATAAACTTCTGACTTGTAATTAGCAGAATTTCCCTCTGTGCTAGCCCTTGAAGTATAAAGCTCAGGATTGAACTCCACTCGATATTCCTTAAGCCTAAGCCAATAATCAATACCAAAGTCAAAGTTGTTTTTGAATAAGTCAGCTTCCTTAGTAGCATCAGTCCATTCTTCAACATTCAGACTAGAATAACGAAATTGCAAGCCGATCTGACCATGCATTGAAAAGAAGAAAATTGAGAATAAAAGACTAAGGTAGATTTTCATTTTTTTATAACGTTTGGTTATAAGACAATATTTTAACCAAGGTATACCTATATTTGCACCAATGAAAACGAAAACTTTAAGAAAAGAGAAAGTGAATGTAGTCACTTTAGGATGTAGTAAGAATCTAGTAGATTCTGAAAATATCATGACACAGCTTAGAGGTAACGATTATGATGTTGCTCATGAAACAGAAGAGCATTCGGATATTGTAATCGTAAACACTTGTGGTTTTATAGATCTTGCGAAAGAGGAAAGTGTTAATACAATTCTAAGTTACGCTGAAGAAAAGAAAGCTGGAAATATTGAGAAACTATATGTGACAGGTTGCCTTTCACAGAGATATAAAGATGATCTAGAGCAAGAAATTCCTGAAGTAGATGCGTATTTCGGTACGATGGAGCTCCCTGGATTACTTGCGAAATTGGATGCCGATTATAAGCACGAATTAATAGGGGAACGGGTAACGACGACTCCACAGCACTTTGCATATCTGAAGATTTCTGAAGGTTGTAATAGAAAGTGTAGTTTCTGTGCTATTCCTTTAATGAGAGGTCAACATATTTCTCAGTCTATAGAAGATCTGGTAACTCAAGCGAAAAGCTTAGCTCGAATAGGAGTGAAGGAGTTGATTTTAATTGCACAGGAATTAACTTACTACGGCCTTGACTTATACAAGAAAAGAGCACTTCCAGAGTTATTGGATGCGTTGTGTGAAGTAGAAGGAATAGAATGGATTAGGTTACATTATGCTTATCCAAGTAAGTTTCCATTAGATATTATTCACACGATGGCTCGACAGCCTAAAGTTTGTAATTATTTAGATATTCCTCTTCAGCATGCGAATAACAATGTGTTAGAAGCGATGAAGCGTCAAGTGACGAGAGAGGAAACGACTAAGTTGATCAATGATATTCGCGAGATTATTCCTGGAATTACTATAAGAACGACCATGTTAGTTGGTTTTCCGGGAGAAACGGAAGAGGATTTTCAAGATTTGTGCGATTTTGTAGAAGAGATGCAATTTGAAAGATTAGGTGTGTTCCAATATTCTCATGAGGAGAATACGAGTGCCCATGATCTGGAGGATAACATTTCGCCAGAAGAAAAAGCAGATCGGGCTAACCGATTAATGGAAATACAACAAGAAATCTCCTTTGCGAAGAATGAAGAACGAATTGGTAAAGTATTCAAGGTGCTGATAGACCGAAAAGAAGGTGGATATTTTGTAGGAAGAACAGAATCAGATTCTGCCGAGGTGGATAATGAAGTACTGATAGACGCTAAGAAGCATTTTGTGCGAATCGGAGATTTTTGCGATATAAAAATAATAAATGCTGAGGATTATGATCTTTATGGAGAACCATTTGTTGTAGATTAATGGAAAAACCTAGATCTATATTAAAGCAGGATATCAGTCCATTTAAGCAAGCAGCATATGTTATTGCAGCGATTGTTGTTCTGAATCTTTTAGTTTTTATAGGTGAGAAATCAGGGATGAACCTAGGGGAGACGATCCACTGGGAAATTTCATTGACGTTGTTGCTGTTTTTCGCTTTGATGAATGCGGTGTATTTTCTAAATGCTGAGGAAAAAGGCAAATACTGGTCTTATTCGATCTCATCTTATATCGTCGTAGCAGCCATTTCTATATTTATTTCAAATTTCATGTCTGGTTTTGGTATTAATGATTCAGGCTCATTGAAGTGGATTTATTTCATTTTTTCCTTTTGTTATTTACTATTTATATCGATAATTGGTGCAATGAGGAGAATCGTAGAAATTGCAATTAAGCAAGATGAAGCGTTAAGAGGCGAACAAAAATGATTATCTAAGCGTTATCTGCTAGGATGGAATCATCAGATTGGTACTTTTGAAACATTGACATAAATCCATAAGGATCTTTAAATATAAATACATTGATATGAAGAATATAATCAATTTATGCCTAGTAGGCTTGGCGTTGAGTGCTTGTAATGCACAATCAACTGCAATAAAATCTAAAGAAGCTGTAACAGAAAATACGACTCAAGTAAAAGCTGCAGTTCAATCTAATATCGATAAAATCGAGAAGAGTGAGAAAGAGTGGAAAGAAGAATTAACAGATGAAGAATATTATATCTTAAGAGAGAAAGGTACAGAAAGAGCTTTCACAGGCGATCTGTTAAACAACAAAGAAGAAGGAGTGTACACGTGTGCTGCTTGCCAATTACCATTGTTTGATTCTAAGACGAAGTTCAAATCAGGTACAGGGTGGCCAAGTTATTATGAGCCGATTAATGAGACAAATGTTGCCGAAGAAGAAGATCGACAATATGGCATGGTTCGTACGGAAGTATTATGTGCTAGATGTGATGGACACTTAGGGCACGTATTCAATGACGGACCGAAACCGACCGGCTTAAGATATTGTATCAATTCTGCATCTTTAGATTTCGAACCTAAGAAAAAGTAATCTTAATAAAGTACTCCAGCGATACACGCTGTCAAGAAACATGCAATCGTACCACCTATCAGAGCTTTAATTCCAAGTTCTGTTAGATTCTTACGCTGTCCTGGTGCAATGGCGGAAATACCACCTATTTGTATACCTATAGAAGCGAAATTCGCAAATCCACATAACGCATAAGTGGCAATGATGAGTGATTTAGGACTTAAGTTAGCACCTGCTTCTCTTAGATTATTCAGTTCAGCATAGGCGAAAAACTCATTCAATATGGTTTTCTGACCAAGCAATTGACCGACGAGCAGAACATCTTCAGATGGCGTGCCGAGTATCCAAGCGAATGGAGCGAAGAGAACTCCCAATATAAAGGTGAAGTCAAAACCAGCAAATCTACCGTCAGTGAATCCGATTACCCAATCATTAAGACCAGTCCAAGATCCGACAAATTTAAGCATGATTGCATTCGCTAAGGCAATTAAGGCTGTAAATACAAGAAGCATAACACCTACATTTACGGCTAATTTTAATCCATCAGTTGTACCAGTAGAAATCGCATCTAAAACATTATTTGCAGTAGAGCCTTCCATTTCCAATTGAGAAGAAATATCTTTCGACTTAGTTTCAGGTAGAAGTATTTTAGCAGCAACGATAGCAGCTGGAGCTGAAATGATGGAAGCAGTTAGTAAATGTTTAGCAAAGTAAGCTTGAAGTTCTGGATCGGTTCCACCTAGAAATCCAATATACGCAGCGAATACACCACCAGCTATGGTTGCCATCCCGCCTGTCATCAGACAAAGAATTTCAGATCGGGTCATTTTCTCTAGATAAGGCTTCACGACTAGCGGCGCCTCAGTCTGGCCTATGAATACATTAGCAGCAGTTGCGAGACTCTCAGGACCTGATAGACCCATTGTCTTGCTCATTACCCACGCTAGAACATATACGACTTTCTGTAAAATACCAAAATAATAGAGCATCGATGAAATTGCAGAGAAAAAGACAATCGTAGGAAGCACTTGGAATGCAAAAATGTAACCGAAGGAATCTGAATCGGTAATTAAATTGCCAAATAAAAATTCTGCTCCTGCTCCAGAAAATTGTAGCAGCTTAGCAAATTTGTCAGCAATCCAATCAAAAGCGCTGTTAATAAATGGCACCTTTAAAAGCAACAAAGCTAGCAATACCTGCAGTCCTATACCTGTTCCGACCAACTTCCAATTGATTTCTCGCTTCTTAGCACTAAACAAATAGCATACTAAAATCAGCACAACAATCCCTAAAACTCCCCGTGATAAATCGGTTAAAAACTCCATATATTCATTTATGAGTGGGAAAATAGGTATTTTTTTTAATATTTGTTTTAAATATCATTTGCTGAAATATGAATCAACCTATAGTAATCGGAATTAGTGGAGGAAGTGGCTCTGGAAAAACATCTTTTATAAAAAAGCTGAGATCAGTTTTTAATGAAGAAGAGATATGCATCATTTCCCAAGATGACTATTATAGGCCACGGGACGAACAAGTCGCTGATGCGCAAGGTGTTAAGAACTTTGACCTACCCGTTTCTATTGATGATGAAGAATTGATATACGACATTATTGCACTAAAAGATGGAAAGACAGTTACACGACAAGAGTACACCTTTAACAATGAAACGAAAACTCCAGGTATTATAACAATGAAGTCTGCACCCGTAATTATTGTGGAAGGTCTGTTCGTTTTGCACTTCGAGAAGATTCGTAAGGCACTGGATTACAGTATATTTATAGAAGCGAAGGAAAACCTCAAAGTAATTAGAAGAATAAAAAGAGATCAGTTAGAAAGGAATTATCCATTAGAGGATGTTTTATACAGATATGAGAATCATGTGATGATTGCATTTGATAAATACATTGCTCCTTACAAGGAACTAACTGATATCGTGATCAATAATAATGTGAATTTTGATAAGGGATTTGAGATCTTGGTAGGATTTATTAAGTCTAAAACTCAATAAATTATCAAGATCAAAGAGGCGATGTCCTCTCTTTCGTAGTAATTTAGAAAATCGGTCACAGGCTATTCCTTAATATCGGTTTCCAAAGCATGTGAAATTGATTTCAACTCCTCTTATCACTTGACGGCTAACTTTTTCTTAAAAAGTATTATACTCTAAATTTTCGGCTTTAACTTCTGAGGTATATGGTCTTCACCTATATATATAATCAAATTTAATATAAAATTTTTAAATCAAGACTAATCTAAGGATTTTTTACCCTGTGATCCAGCGAATGAAGAAGACTAAAATAATACTGATGACCAGTCCAAATGTGACTTTTAATAAGTCAATTAAGACTCCTTTAATTTCTCTTTTAGTCAGTTTATTATCTAATCTCCATCTAATAGCTATTTCTCTTCCTGCAAGCAATCCTATAAAAACCCAAGTAGTACTCATGGGTATATTGTTCATTTCTTTGAAAAAGAAAAGTACTATTCCGTAAATAAAATCGATTATCGTAGCAGATCGGATATCGGCTGTATTCGTTTTCGATTTTACAATATTCTGAATTGCACCACCTTTGACATAAAAAATGAATGCTAACATAGCTAGCAAGATGAGCAAGGAAATAACTAACGAAGTGACTCCTAACTGCCTTGGAAGGTAGACGTATATGTTAGCAAAATCTTGAGCTAGCCACTGCGTCCATAGAAATCCAGTAGATAACCATTGTAACACAGTCCACATCTGGCGGTGCTTCCGATCTACCGGATTTTCCATAAATTTCTTCTCGAACCTCTTAGTAATTAATACATATACTAGAATGGCAGTTCCAAAAGCGACAGCGTAACCTATAAGGGATTTTACCATCATATCTTCAAGTCCTCTCGGCTTAAAGAAGGTAAGAATGAGAAAAGAAGTACTCACGGGAATTCCCCAGCGTGTCACAAATAATAAAACTAAAGGTGGCAGTAAATAATACCATTCGAAAGGATCGGGTAATGGATACTTAGGATTTTCAAAACTGTGATCAGGTGGGTCACCTATTAATCTCAAGAATGATACATCTCCATTGTTAACAACCCAACTATAAACCAAAGTTATGGCGAGTATACTTCCTGCAAAAATAAATAGTACCCACCATGGTTTCTTCTCATTGGAACTCATAAAGGTTCCGAGCGTCTGGATAACATCATTTCCGATTACTGAGAAAGAAGCCAGTATAAACCCAGTCCACATTAAAAGTGATGTAAAATCCATCTATTCTATTTGATTTGCCGCAAAAGTAAAGGTTTGTATGTAAACTGAATGTTATTATTTAAGAATGGAAAATAAGGTCGGGATTTTTTATCGAAATACTTGTATAGATTGGATTGTTAATTTGATTTATTTGCATTTACTTTAGACCTAAATTGAGCTTTATTTATAGATTTATTAAGGCTATTCTATTAAATTGTCCTTTTTTGCCAAGTTCAAATAGTAAATAAGCAATTCTTTTATATATTTGCTGACATATTATGAAATTAGAAAGATTACACATGCATCATCATTTTAGAATACCTACTGAGGTAGAGAAGTGATTTGTATGTATAAGATATAAATGATCCTACCTGATACCAGGTGGGATTTTTTTATTAATAAAACTATAAAATGGAAAATAGGCTTAACGTTGCAGTTCAAAAGAAAGGAAGATTATTCGATGGTTCTCTAGAACTATTAAAATCTGGTGGTATTTCAATTAATAATGGAAAAGATCAACTGAAGGCAAGTTCGCATAACTTTCCATTAGATGTTCTTTATCTTCGAAATTCAGACATTCCTCAGTATGTCGTCGATGGTGTTGCTGATATCGCTGTGGTAGGCGAGAATCTATTGGTAGAAAAAAATGCCGATGTAGAAGTGATCGAAAAACTTGGTTTTTCTAAATGCCGTCTTTCTATCGCTATTCCTAAGGAAAGTGAATACAATGGGATAGAAGACCTTAATGGGAAAAGGATTGCGACTTCATATCCGGTAACTTTACAAAAGTTCCTAGATGAAAAAGGGATCGATGCTGAGATTCATGTTATTTCTGGATCTGTAGAAATCGCTCCTAATATTGGTTTATCTGATGCGATCTGTGACTTAGTCAGTTCTGGAAGTACTTTATTCAAAAATGGTCTAGTAGAAAAAGAAGTAATCTTGAAATCACAAGCTGTAATTGTGAAGAACAAGAATCTTTCTCCTGAGAAAGAAGCACTTATAGATAAAGTGATCTTTAGAATTAGAACTGTTCTCAGAGCAAGAAAATCGAAGTATATTTTAATGAATGCGCCTAATGATAAAATAGAGCAGATTTCTAATATCTTACCAGTTTTAAAATCACCGACGGTTTTGCCCCTAGCTACAGAAGGCTGGAGCTCTGTTCACTCTGTAATAGAAGAAGATAAGTTCTGGGAAGTGATCGAGGAGTTAAAGGAAGCAGGTGCAGAAGGAATTTTGATTGTTCCTATTGAAAAAATTGTGATGTAATGATTGTTAATCCACCTAAAAATGAATGGTCAGATTTAATTCAAAGGCCTGCTCTCAATCAACAAGATCTAAGTTCGGTCATTAGTTCGGTATTTAAAGAAGTTGAAGAAAACGGAGATGAAGCTTTACTAAAATTTACTGAGCAATTTGATAGGGTTAAATTAACATCATTAGAATTAAAGGCTTCGTCACCAGCTCTGGATGAAAATTTGAAAGTAGCCATTCAATTAGCAAGTAATAATATTAGGAAGTTTCATGAATCGCAAATTCATGTTCCATCCAAAATAGAAACGACTCCTGGTGTGGTTTGCTGGCAAGAAGCAAGAGCAATAGAGTCTGTCGGATTGTATATTCCGGGAGGGACAGCACCTCTTTTTTCAACGGTTTTAATGCTTGCAATTCCAGCTCAGATAGCAGGATGCAAAGAAATTGTTCTATGTACGCCTCCCGATGAAAACGGTGGAATTAACCCTGCCATATTATATGCTGCGAACGTAGCAGGAATTACTAAGATTTTTACAATAGGAGGATCGCAAGCGATTGCAGCTTTATCTTTGGGAACGGAAAGTGTTCCTAAAGTTCAAAAGATATTCGGGCCTGGTAATCAGTATGTTACTGCTGCTAAACAATTTGCATTAACTAAAGGAACAGCGATCGATATGCCTGCTGGACCATCAGAATTATTGGTTATTGCATCCGAAAATTCTAACCCTGCATATGTTGCTTCAGACCTTTTGTCACAAGCAGAGCACGGTGTGGATTCACAGGTGATTTGTCTAGCTCGGACGGAGGATAAGTTAGCGGAGATAGAAAAAGAGATTGCTATTCAGATCAAGCAACTTCCAAGGGAGAAGATTGCTGAAAAAGCGATTGAGAATTCGAAATTTATTGTTTTCATGGATGATAAGGACATGATCGAATTCAGTAACCAATATGCTCCAGAGCACTTAATCATTGCAGATGATGATTTCGAGCATTATATTTCAAAAATAGAAAATGCAGGTTCCGTATTTTTAGGAAATTATTGTCCAGAAAGTGCTGGAGATTATGCTTCAGGAACGAATCATACGCTTCCGACGGCAGGATTTGCAAACATGTACAGTGGAGTAAACTTAGATTCGTTTATAAAGAAGATCACTTTTCAGCAAATTTCTAAAGTTGGAATTAAAAATCTTGGTAACACCATTGAATTAATGGCTGGGGCAGAAGGACTTCAAGCTCATAAAAATGCAGTAACCCTACGATTGAAAGACTTATAATCAATTGAATGAAAGAAATAGAAAGATTAATTAGGCCAGAATTGCTCAACTTGAAACCATATTCTTCCGCACGAAGTGAGTTTCACGGACAAGCAGACATTTTCGTTGATGCGAATGAGAATCCGTTTGAAAATAAGATCAACAGATATCCGGACCCGTTACAGAAAGAATTGAAATCTAAAATTTCTGAGATGAAAGGAGTGGATCCTTCATGCATATTCCTTGGAAATGGATCCGATGAAGCCTTGGATTTGATTTTTAGGTTGTTTTGTATTCCTGGGAAAGATGAGGTGATTATCACTCCACCTACTTATGGAATGTACAAAGTGTTGGCTAATATCAACAACATATTTGTAAAAGAAGCAGCACTAACCACAGATTTTCAGATTGTTGTGGACTCTATTCTGAAGCAATACGATAGAGAAACGAAGATCCTATTTCTATGTTCCCCGAATAATCCAGTTGGTAATGTCTTAAATCGAGAAGATGTGATCAATATTATTGATCAATTTCCAGGCATTGTTGTAATAGATGAGGCATACATTGACTTTAGTGCAACTTCAGGATTCCTAGATTTGATCAACGAAAAACCTAATCTAATCATAACACAGACCTTTTCTAAGGCATGGGGAATGGCAGGAATAAGACTTGGTATGGCGTTTTCTAACCCTTTTATCATTGACCAAATCAATAAAATAAAACCTCCTTATAATATTAATGTGCTTACGCAGAAGGTTGCTTTAGAGAAGTTAAATGATGAAGAAACCTTTAAGAAGAATCTCGCTTCTCTTAAAAGTGAAAAATTGAAATTAGCCGCTGAACTCGACAAGATGGATGTGGTTAAGAAGATATATGAAAGTGATGCGAATTTCCTCCTTGTGAAATTTGATGATGCAGACCACTATTATAAGTATTTACTGGATCATGGAATAGTTGTAAGAAATAGAAGTAATCAGTTCCATTGCAAAGGTTGTCTGAGGATAACCATTGGAACGCCAGAAGAAAATGATAAGCTTATCAAAATTTTGAAGAAATGAAAAGTGTTTTATTCTTAGATCGAGATGGAGTTCTTGCCATTGAACCACCTGAGGACTATCAGTTGGATTCCTTAGAGAAGCTTGAACTTATGCCAGGTGTCTTAAGGTATTTGCCTCAGATCATGGAACAATTAGATGTGGAGTTAGTCATGGTAACGAACCAAGATGGGCTGGGAACAGATTCATTTCCAGAAGAAACTTTCTGGCCTGCTCACCATAAGATATTGAAGGCTTTAGAAAATGAAGGTGTCGTATTTGATGAAGTATGTATAGATAAAACATTCGAGCATGAAGGGAAGGATACAAGAAAGCCAGGAACAGGGTTGTTGCAGAAATACTTTTCTGGTGATTATGATCTAAGTAAGTCTTTTGTAGTAGGAGATCGATTAAGTGATATGCAGTTAGCTGTAAACTTAGGCGCAACTGGGATATTGATCAATCCAGAAATAACTGAAAAAGGAGATTTTGTAAAGTGTGATACGTGGAAGGATATTTATGAGTTCTTGATCCTGAAAGATCGAATAGTTACTCATGAACGTAACACGAACGAAACTAAGATTAAAATAGAATTACTATTAGATGGTCAAGGTAAAAGTACTTTAAACACTGGTCTGGGCTTTTTTGATCACATGTTAGAGCAAATTGCTAAGCACGGTGCAATGGACTTAACGGTAGAAGTGGATGGCGATCTTGAAGTAGATGAGCATCATACGATCGAGGACACTGGTATAGCATTAGGTGAAGCATTTAAAGAAGCAATAGGTAATAAACTAGGCATAGAGAGATATGGATATTCTTTGCCGATGGATGATTGCTTGGCGCAAGTTGCGATAGATTTTGGAGGGAGAGCTTGGATTGTCTGGGATGCAGAATTTAAGAGAGAAAAAGTAGGCGATATGCCCACAGAAATGTTCTTTCATTTCTTCAAGTCTTTTTCAGATGCATCCGCATGTAATTTGAATATAAAAGCGGAAGGAAGTAACGAACATCATAAGATCGAAGCGATTTTCAAGGCCTTTGCAAGAGCGATCAGAAAGGCAGTAAAAAGAGATCCAAATTATATGGTTTTACCAAGTACTAAAGGGAGTCTATAATGAGCAATGTGGTAATTATTGATTATGGTGCGGGTAATGTGCAATCCGTCAAGTTTGCTTTAGAAAGGCTAGGAGTTCAAGCAGTGCAAAGTGCTGATGCAGAAGTTATTAAGTCTGCTGATAAAGTGATTTTTCCTGGTGTAGGAGAAGCGAGAAGTGCGATGGAAGTGATTACGAAAATGGGATTAGATAAAGTGATTCCTGCACTGGAACAACCTTGCCTCGGCATTTGCCTAGGAATGCAATTAATGTGTTCCTTTTCAGAAGAAAGAGACACACCGTGCTTAGACATATTCCAAGAAAAAGTTAAGAAATTTAATATACAACACAAGGTTCCACATATGGGTTGGAATACGGTTTCGATCAAAGATTCCAAGTTGTTAAAAGGCATCGCAGATAATGCTTCTTTTTATTTTGTTCATAGCTACTACGTCCCTGTAGGAAAGTATACGATCGGTGTATCAGATTATGGACATGAATTTAGCGCAATTATGCAGAAAGACAACTTTTACGGATGCCAGTTTCATCCTGAAAAAAGCGCTATTAACGGTTCCAAACTTATTAAAAACTTTCTAGAATTATGAGAATTATACCTGCTATCGATGTGATCGAAGGGAAAGCTGTTAGGCTTGAAAAAGGTGATTTTGAAAAGAAAAAAGTATATGCAGACGATCCATTAGAAATGGCGAAAGCTTTCGAAGGAGCTGGACTGAAGCATTTGCATCTAGTAGACCTAGATGGAGCGAAGAAGGGTAGTGTGCAGCATCAGGGGATATTAGAAAAGATTAAGAGTAATACAGGATTAATCGTGGATTATGGCGGTGGGATCAGAAATGAAAGTGATATTAAGTCTTTAGTGAATGCAGGAGCCGACCAGATAAATATTGGATCATTATCTATTAAGGATAGACCGTTGGTGGAACAGTTTATTGTTGACTTTGGTAAAGAGTTCATTATTCTTAGTCCAGATGTGAATGATAGAAAGATCGCTATTCATGGGTGGCAAGAAGCTTCAGATATCGACCTTTTCGATTATATAAATGATTACATGGCCAAGGGCGTTTCTTACTTTGTATGTACGGATATCGCTAAGGATGGTATGCTAGAAGGAAGTTCGATCGAACTTTATGAAGAAATAATGAGTAATACACCTGATATTAAATTAGTCGCAAGTGGCGGAGTTACGGATATAGGTGAATTAGAAACATTGAAGGCACTAGGAATAGATGGTGTAATTATAGGAAAAGCCATTTATGAAGGAAGGATTTCACTTAATGAATTAACGAAGTATGTTATCTAAACGAATCATCCCTTGTCTGGATATAAAGGACGGAAGAACAGTCAAAGGAGTGAATTTTCTGGATCTAATAGATGCAGGAGATCCAGTAGAGCAGGCGAAGATTTATGCAGATCAAGGTGCTGATGAGTTAGTATTCTTAGATATTACGGCTACCTCTGATAAGCGGAAAACGATGGTTGAACTAGTAACTAAGGTTGCTAAGCAGATCAATATTCCATTTACAGTAGGAGGCGGAATTTCATCTGTGGACGATGCTTACATTGCGCTACAGTCAGGAGCAGATAAGGTCAGTATTAATTCAGCAGCGGTTAGAAATCCAGATCTATTGAATGAATGTGCTGCCAAGTTCGGGAATCAGTGCATTGTTCTTGCGGTAGATGCTAAGCAGATTAATGGTCAGTGGCTAGTTCACTTAGTCGGTGGAAGAAAAGCAACGACCATCGACTTATTTGATTGGGTAAAGGAAGCAGTAGATAGAGGCGCTGGAGAAATCTTGTTCACTTCCATGGATCATGATGGAACGAAGAATGGATTTGCCAATAAAGAATTGAGCAAGCTTTCTAAAATGGTCAATGTTCCAATCATCGCTAGTGGCGGTGCAGGTAGTATGCAACATTTTAAAGAAACTTTCGATGATGGACTGGCTGATGCTGCATTAGCGGCGAGTGTTTTCCATTTTGGGCAAATAGGTATTCCTGAACTCAAGAATTACTTAGATAAGAATAATATTAACGTACGATTAACTTAAGAAAATGGATTTTAAAATAGAAGATATAGATTTTGAGAAAATGAGTGGTTTAGTGCCTGCCATTATTCAAGACCAGAATACACTTAAAGTATTAATGCAAGGTTTTATGAATAAAGCCTCTTTCGAAAAGACCATAAAAGATAATAAAGTATGCTTTTATTCTAGGTCTAAAGAGCGGTTATGGACGAAAGGTGAAGAAAGTGGCAATTTTTTAAATGTGAAAGAAATACTATTGGATTGCGATAAGGACAGTTTACTGATTAAAGTTGATCCAGTTGGCCCTGTATGTCATACAGGATCAGATACTTGCTGGGATGAAGAGAATAAATCTGAAGGAAGATTCTTGCACTATTTAGAGTCGGTACTTGAATCTAGAAAAAATGCTCCACCAGAAACTTCTTATACTGCGAGTTTATTTGCGAAAGGAATTAATAAAGTTGCACAGAAAGTAGGGGAGGAAGCTGTCGAATTAGTGATCGAAGCAAAGGACGATAATGAATATTTATTTTTAAATGAAAGTGCAGATTTAATGTATCATTATTTAGTTTTATTGCAGTATAAAGGGTATACAATTGCAGATGTTGAACAAATATTGAGGGAAAGACACAAATAATTATAAATATTTGCCCGAAATGTTAAAATTTTTGGAATAAATTTTGATCTTCAACATTAATTATGAATTTCAATTAAATTTTTTAGAACCAACAGATAAAAAAAACAATTATTATGTCGACATTTCTTAAAAGCTTTACTCTACTTTTCCTAATTTCTTCCTTCAGCGTTTCGTGCGTGAGTAAGAAAAAATTTGTAGATCTTGAAGCATCAAAGAGTGCATTAGAATTAAAGTATGACCAATTAAGTTCGGATAATTCAAAATGTGAAGATGATAAGGAGAAAATTAAAACTCAATTAGAGAACATGAAAGCGCAGATGCAAATTTCTGAAGCTCAGTTCCAATCAGATTTAAATGTTAAAGATGAAAAGTTGAGGATCATTTCAGAGGAACTTGAATTCAACAAAAAGACAAGTACGAATTTATTAGATAGACTTTCTGATTTATCAGTTGTTAATAAAGCAGGAGCTGAAAGTATCAAGCAATCTCTTGAATCTTTAAACCAACAAAGTAAGTACATCCAGAACCTTTCTCAAGATGCTAAGAGAAAAGATTCTTTAAATCTTGCTTTAGTGATGAATTTGAAGCGTTCTTTAGCTGATGTAAACGATTCTGATATCCAAGTTGATGTTAAGAAAGGTGTTGTATTTATCTCTATTTCTGATAAATTACTTTTCCAATCAGGAAGCGCTACAGTTAACAATGCAGCGAAGAATGTACTAGCGAAAGTTGCTAAAGTTGTTAATGATCACAATAGCTTCGATATCATCGTAGAAGGACACACGGATGATAAGTTATTAAAAGAAACGGCTTCATTCAAAGACAACTGGGAATTAAGTGTGGAAAGAGCAACTTCTGTTGTTAGAATCCTACAAAAAGATTACAATGTAGATCCTTCTAGAATGACAGCTGGAGGTAGAGGACAGTACTTACCTAAAGCAGATAATGAAACATCTGAAGGTAGATCTATGAATAGAAGAACAGAAATTATTGTTACTCCTAGATTAGATGAATTCTTCCAATTAATGGCTGAGCCAGGAGCTGGAAAATAAATAGGAATTAATAAAAAATATAAAGGCGATGTTTCGAAATGGAACATCGCCTTTTTTTGTTTAGTAAGCTGTCATTGAAAACTTGCTATAAGTGGTTCATCGACGCAAGAGTACTGAAGATTTGTTCTGAAAATATGATTAATGATTTAAGTCCCAATTTATTGGTTGAACATAAAAATCATATATTTAAGAAACACATTATTGCAATCGTAATCTTATCCAATGATCTATTCGAAAGAAAGTCCTATAACAACTAACTCTAACGACTATTTTTCTACTTCTTTGATTGTAGACTTTTATTTTTTTTTAGGTCAATTTTTTAAATCAAGAATAGATTATAATAAGTATATGATGCAGCATTCCTTACTTACGGTTGTTTTTTCATTGGCACTAAGTCTATCTTCACAATGCCTGCTTAGCGCACAAGATATACCAAGTTTGATTGCTGAAAGTATTGACAATCAGTCATTCGATCCGACTAGCTTAATGTGGTACCAGAAACCTGCAGAAGTTTGGGAAGATGCCTTGCCAGTAGGAAATGGTCGAATAGGAGCGATGGTTTTTGGAGGAGTTAGTGAAGAGCGAATCCAACTAAATGAGGAAACATATTGGTCTGGTGGACCTTATAATACGGTGGTCAAAGGAGGTTACAAAAAACTCCCTGAGATTCAAAAACTGATCTTTGATGGAAAACCTATCGAAGCTCATAAGCTTTTTGGGAGGCACCTGATGGGTTATCCAGTAGAGCAGCAAAAATATCAGTCCCTTGCAAATCTTCACCTCTTTTTTCATAAAGAAGCAAAGCAGAAAAATTACAAACGATGGTTGGATCTAGCTAGCGGAATTAGCGGTGTGGAATATACAATAGATGGCGTTACTTATCTAAGGGAAGTATTTTCATCTGCGGTAGACCAAACCATAGTGGTTCGATTATCAGCTAGCAAACCTGGAATGATCAATTTCGATACCCAATTACGAGGTGTTAGAAATAGCACACATTCGAATTATGCCACAGACTATTTCAGGATGGATGGCGCTGGAGAAAATGAATTAGTTCTAACTGGGAAGTCTGCGGATTACATGGGTATCGAAGGGAAACTAAGATACGAGGCGCGAGTGAGAGTAGAAACCGACGGAGGAGTACTGCTTCGTAATGATGCTAAGATTACGGTTAAGAATGCCACTTCGGTGACGATCTACTTTGTTGCAGCTACGAATTTTGTCAATTACAAGGATGTAAGTGGTAACGAAAAAATGCGTGTTCAGGAAGTGCTGAAAAAATTGAAAGATAAAAAATACTTAGCCATTAGGGAAGACGCTATAAATGATCACAAGGAGTTTTTTGATAGAGTAATACTTGATTTACCTGAAACGAAGACGTCGTTTCTTCCTACAGATGAAAGAATGGCGAGTATCGATTCCGTACCCGATCCACAAATGGCAGCTCTGTCCTATCAATTCGGGAGATATTTGCTAATTGCTTCCAGTCGTCCAGGTACCCAGCCAACGAACTTGCAAGGAATATGGAATAAGGATATGAATCCGCCTTGGGATTCAAAGTATACGACCAATATTAATACCGAAATGAATTATTGGGCAGTTGAATCTGCTAATCTGTCGGAACTCTCTGAACCACTTATTAAGATGATCGAGGAACTCACCGATCAAGGAAGCCAAGTTGCAAAGGAACATTATGGCGCTTTTGGTTGGGTTTTTCATCAGAATACTGACCTTTGGAGAGTTGCAGCGCCAATGGATGGGCCGACGTGGGGAACATTTACCGTGGGTGGAGCATGGTTGGTTACTCATATATGGGAGCACTATCTCTACACCCAAGATGAAGATTTCCTAGCAAAAGCATATCCTATCATCAAAGGGTCCGTCGACTTCTTTATGGATTTCCTTGTGGAGCATCCGAATGGAGAGTGGTTAGTGACGAATCCATCTAACTCTCCTGAGAATCCACCTAAAGGGCCTGGATATGAATATTTCTATGACGAAGTAACAGGAATGTACTATTTCACCACCATTACTTACGGTGCAACGATGGATATGCAGATCTTAAAGGATTTATTTACCTACTACACGGAAGCAGCATCTATCCTCGGAAAAGATACCGCATATGCTTCTCAGGTGTTAGCAGTGAAGGCAAGGTTAGCGCCTTCTCAAGTAGGAAAGGATGGAAGTCTACAGGAATGGTCCGATGATTTAGGTCAATTAGAAGATAAGCACAGGCATTTTTCTCATATGTATGGATTATATCCAGGAAATGTGCTTTCAGCAAACCGTACGCCCGAATTTATAGATCCAATTAAGGCGGTCTTGGAACAAAGAGGTGATGGCGGAACTGGATTTTCGCGAGCCTGGAAAATGGCGCTTTGGGCGAGATTGTATGATGGAGAAAGAGCAAACTCAATCTATAAAGGCTATCTCAAAGAGCAATGTTATATGTCTCTTTTTGCGAAGTGTTTTAAACCATTACAAGTGGATGGATCTCTTGGCTTAACGGCTGCAATATCTGAAATGTTGGTGCAATCTCATGAAGGAGTGGTTCACTTACTTCCAGCGTTGCCAGATGAATGGTTATCAGGTTCCTTTCGTGGAGTTCAAGCACGGGGTGGCTTTGAAGTGGATATGGCATGGACGAATGGAAGCATCACTGAGGTTAACCTTTTATCAAAAGCAGGAAAACCTATTCGAATGAAGACTGAAGGAAATTTGAAAGTAATGAGTAATGGTAAGCAGGTTGCTCACGAAATCCTGAATGATGGATCGATAGGATTTACTACTGTTCGTGGGCAGGTCTATACATTGACCATTAAATAACTAGAACAGTCTGGTTTCCATAGAAGTTTGTGGAGCTAACATAAAAATATGGATGTAAGAAAATGATATTATCTTAAACTCTTTTTATGAATGGCTTTTTGTCATTGGAACTAAATTAAATAACATCTTTGTTTTATAAGTAAATCAGAAATATGGAAATGGAAACAATATTTATCTCGGTCTCGGAGCTTAAAGTAATGACAGCAATGCATTTACTAAAAGAAGCAGGTATTACTGCTCATCATATTAATAAAATGGATTCAGCGCATGCTAATATATTCGGAGAAATTCAGATCATTGTCCATAAAGAAGATGAGGATAAAGCAAGAGTGATATTACAAGAAGCTGAGATTATTTGATGCTTGATCGCGAGTTAGTGATTTAACTTATCATCCGAAATCCAATGATATTAAAATCATTGATGAAATAACTCAGTGATAATGAATTATTCCGCTATGCTAAAAAAAAGTGTTGTGTGCGTTAACCTGAAATGATAAAGCTATATCCTAACTCCCGTAAAATCACATTCTGAAACAATAATAGTTGCGGCTTTCTTTTGGAATGATACCGTTAGCGTATTACCATCTAAAGATGCCGTTCCATCTATTCCAGTTCCTAAAGTAACATTTCCATCAACTTCTAAATTACAACCTTTGATGTCTACTACAAGTACTTCTCCTTGAAATTCAATCTCTACGGTGTCATCATTTAATTTAGAAACCACCACTAAGTCATCTTCCTCCGAAATTAGCCCTAAAGAGCATTCTGTATCTCCCATATATGTTCCGACAAAATCTTCAGCTGGACACTGTACATCTTTTTTACAAGAGGTGGTCGCTAAAATGGTCATTAAGACCAATGCTAGAATTCGCATAAATGTTGTGTTTTAGTTTATATACTGCAAAGATAACACATAAAGATGTACAAAAGTTTGATCTTGAGATATTAACATATACAGATAATTTTTAATGTGAGAATTTAAATTTGATATTATTTTTAGTGATAAAGATTTGTTTTGAATTGTTGCTGTATTCCGTATTAAATTTGGTATTTCGTGTAATTAATTATTTATATTTTTTGATGATTTTTTTAGATTTTAACAATTCTTGGATGTAGGTAATATGGAATTTTTGCAGGATATCTACTATAACTAATATATCAAGAGCAAAACATATTTTTCTTTTATCTTCGCGCAGATTTAGAAATTAAGAAAAATGAGGCAGAATTTGATCAGTCCTGGAGCAACGGAACTTCAGTACGAAATTAGAGAAATTGTAAAGAAAGCGGAAAAGCTGGAGAAATTGGGAATGAAAATTTTCCAAGAAAATATAGGAGATCCTATTGCTAAGAATCACAAGATGCCTCAGTGGATTAAGGATATCTTGAAAGGCCTCATGGATCAGGATGAAACTTACGGCTATTGTCATTCTAAAGGTGTGCTGGAAACACGTGAATACTTAGCGAGCAAAACGAATGCAAGAAAAGGAGCCCAGATAACAGCCGAAGACATTATCTTTTTTAACGGGCTGGGAGATGCAATTTCTAAAGTCTACCAATTTCTACTACCGACTTCTCGTGTCATCGGTCCTTCGCCTGCATATTCTACGCATTCATCAGCAGAAGCTGCGCATGCTAATCACCAACCAGTTACCTATTTCTTAGACCCAGATAATGGTTGGTTGCCTGATTTGGAGGATTTGTATCTGAAAGTGAAGTATAATCCAAATATCGTAGGAATTCTAATTATTAATCCGGACAATCCGACTGGTATGGTTTATCCGGAAGATATTCTGGAGCGAATGATAGGTATCGCACGAGAGTTCGATTTGTTTATTCTTGCTGATGAAATTTATCTGAATATCCTATATAATGGGGCTGAAACTAAGAGTATCGCTGAATTAATCGGAGATGTTCCTGCTATTTCTATGAAAGGAATTTCGAAGGAAATACCATGGCCAGGTTCCAGGTGCGGCTGGACAGAGTTCTATAATAGAGATAAAGATCCAGCATTTAGTCGCTTGTGCAAGGCACTTGAAGATGCTAAAATGATAGAAGTTTGTTCTACAAAGTTACCTCAGATGGCTATTCCTATGATTATGGAGCATCCTAATTATAAAGCATACAGAAAGGATGTTAATCAAAGAATCGGCGAGCGTAGCAAGATTATTTCTGGCCTGTTAAGCAACATTGATGGAATAAGGTTTAATCCTACGTTTGGTGCTTTTTATAATACCATCATTTTCGAAGACAACGTCTTGAATCGGAATCAGAAAATGAAGATAAAAGATGAAAAAGTTCAATCATTACTAGATAGCTGGATTGATGAATCGATGTCCTTAGACAAGCGGTTCGTGTATTATTTACTTGCAGCGAAAGGTATTTGTGTTGTTCCTGTATCTAGTTTTTGTTCAGAATTGCTAGGATTCAGAGTGACCTTATTAGAGGAAAACGAAGAAACTCTACGCTACATTTTTAAGGAAATCAAAGAAGGAATAGAAGAATACTTGAATAGTTAGTCTTCTTCTATTTCAGGAATTTCTTCGACCTTACTTTCATTAAGTCGCTTCATGTAGTAGTACGTTTCCGTTTGAGATCGAATAGCGAGGTCATCATTATCGGACTTGTAATTGTTGTTTTTCTCATAATGAATAAGTCGAGCTTTCACATTGTCCGAAAGTTGAATACGAACCAGATCTAGTAGCGTTTCTCTTATTTTTTCATCATAGATAGGAACGACAGTTTCTATTCTATGATCTAGATTTCGCACCATCCAGTCTGCAGAAGAAATGTAAATGTCTCTTTTCCCTTTATTAAAGAAAATTAAGATTCTTGCATGCTCTAAAAACCGATCTACGATACTTATGGCCTCGATATTTTCACTCAAGCCTGGAATGCCTGGCTGCAAGGAACAAATTCCTCTGATTATGAGCTTTATTTTTACACCAGCAGAAGAAGCCTTATATAACTCGTCGATCATCATTGGATCCTGAAGACTATTCAATTTCAAAAAGATAAGCGCTTCATGACCGTTTTTCGCATTTTTAACTTCATTTCTTATCAGCTGAATAAGCTTTTCCTTCATTCCGAACTTACCAACTAAAAGGTGTTCGAAATCATGTGATGGTTTCTTTTGTGTTTCTAAGAAAGAAAATAATCGCGTAACCTCATTTGTGATCCTTGGGTCCTTGGTAAATATTCCCACATCAGAATATATCTTAGCTGTGTCTTCATGGAAGTTTCCAGTGCTCATATAAGCATAAATATTAGGCTTGGAATCCTCGATTCTTCGAACGATCGCCATCTTAGCATGCACCTTAATTCCCGGAATACTATAATATACATTCACTCCTGCATTCTCCAGGGTCTCACCCCATTTTAGATTGGCTTCTTCATCAAATCTTGCTTTCACTTCTATAAATGCACTAACATGCTTACCTAAGCGAATTGCTTCTAGCAAGGCATTCATTATTCTTGAAATCTTAGCGACTCGATACTGGACAATTTTTATGTGTGTTACATTCGGATCTTTTGCTGCTTGTTCGAAAAAGTTGACTACCGCCTCGTATGATTGATACGGGACATGCAATAAATGATCATTTGCTGTAATAGCTTCGAATATATCATTGCCTTCTAGCTCAGCATAAGGCAAAGGTGGAAAAGCAATATTAGTTAAGTGCTTGTTCCCGAAATCTGGAAATTTGAAAAAATCAAAATTATTGTGGTAACGTCCTTCTGGCAACAAATCAAACTCACCTAAGTCGAATACTTTTATCAAATATTTCAAGAATGGCTTATCCATTTCTCGGTCATAGACTAATCTAGATGCAGGTCCTACCTGGCGTTTATTCAATGAGTGCTTGATTTTCGCAATTAAGTCTCCTGAATACTCATCATCTATATATAATTCAGCGTCTCTGGTTAATTTTATCGAATAAGTGTCAATGATATCAAATCCAGGAAAAATCCACTTAACGCAATGCCTAACTATATCATCTAATAAAATAAGATCGTGAAATTGTTCTTCTGACGAAGGCAGGATGATAAATCGATCCAATTGGTCAGATGGTATTTTTACGATCGCATAATTAACTTTATCATTCGCTTTGTCTCTAAGGTGGATAGCCAAGTACAATGAGGCATTATTCAGAAATGGTTTGATCTTATCTTCTACAAGGAGAACAGGTTGTACGAATGGCAAAAGGTATTGATTGAAATATTCTTCTACAAACACTTTCTGCTCCTCATTAAGATCTAGTCTTCTTAGAACCCTAATGCCATTTTGTTCTAATTCAGGAATAAATTGAGTTTCAAAGATGTTGCTAATTTCTTCCTGTTGTCTATTTACTTTCTTTAGAATCTCTTTCAATATATTTTCAGGAGCAAACTCAAGTTCTTTCTTGGTCTTTTTACTTGCCCGCATTATATTTCGATGATTCGCAACCCTAACCCTGAAAAATTCATCCAAGTTAGAAGAATAGATGGCCATAAACTTAACCCTTTCCAAAAGTGGAAGCGACTTATCTTTTGCTTCTTGTAATACTCTATAATTAAAATCCAACCAAGTCAGGTCTCTATGTATATAATTATCTAATTCTTCCTCTTTCATAATGATGAAAATAAGTTTGGTTGTTCTTTAATAAGCCTTGGCCCTCGATGTTCAATATATTGAATATTTTCTAATTCTCCCGCCAAGTATTCAGCGATTTCCGGAGTTTTTAGATTTTCTGGCTCGTGCAGCATAAAGTAAACCTCCTTTATTCCTTTTTCTGCCCATAACTCAAAACGTGTTACCCATGCCTTAATACGCTCAAAATCAGTTTTATGTAAACCATTTCCTACCCACCTTACAAATGCCTTATCGTTCGTATTTGCCATATGCATCAGATCTCTTCTTCCTGAAACATCAGTAAGGCATGGAGAAGCGTTGTACTTCGATAGCAATTCTAGATATTCATGGAAATGATCTCGATTCTGATGAAGTTCTTCATCCCGAACTTCTACAGCTAGACTCATTTCTTCTGGCCATGCTGCCAAATACTTCTCTAAGTAGGGGAGGCTGCTGTACTTAAAGTAATTAGGCAATTGAATAAAACATTGACCTAGTTTATCACCCAGTTTCGAAAGCTGTACAATAAAGTTATTCACTAATTCTTTATTGGTGAGCATATCATGACGATGAGAAATCGCTTGTAAAATCTTAGGACAAAACTTGAAATCTTCAGCGGAATCATTGACCCATGTTTCGATCGTCGCATCACTTGGTGTTCTATAATGAGTGCCATTTAGTTCAATGGAATTAAACTGGCTAGAATACTGACGGAGAAAATCTGATTTCTTTGTTTTTTCAGAATACAAGCTACCTTTCCATGCTGGATTGATCCAAGAGGTCGCTCCTGTATAAATTTTCATAGATACAGGATCACTTGGCGTTACATTAAAGAATTCATTGTCTTCTGGTAATGTGAAATCTACATGATCGATATGGTCTAATTTCCCAAACTTCATTCACTAGTATATTCTAAAATTAGCACCTATTACCGCCCATCTTCCGGGCATCGGAACTAGATTAGTTTCTTTATAATCGGCATCTAGTACATTATTCACATCAAGAAATACCTTGAACTTATTAAACTTTTTGTCTATTCTTAGATCTAGTAATTGATAATCGTCAAGGTTTACTCTATCATAATATCTATAGGTTACATTGACATAAAAGTACTTCGCATTAAAACTTCCAAGGTATGCAAATTGATGTTTTAGATTTTCAAGCAAGTACCTAGATTCGAAAGCATCATTATCTTCTACTTTCGCATCAATGTAAGTATAGGTCAATCTCTGATAACCCAAAACAGGTACACCAGTAATATAACCCAAGTTACTACTTATGATGGCTTCGAAACCATTAACTGGGACTCTATTCAGATTAATAGGCGTCCACTTTGGGGACATAATGGTGTCTCGTGTCCAATCGATCATATCACTACCGATTCTTTTGAACGCTGCAACCTGAATATTGCCGGTTCGACCTAATTTTTTGATTCCTATTTCGTAGGTCAATGCGGTTTCAGGTTTTAAATCAGGATTTCCTTCATTGACAGGATCCACATAGAAACGATCGGTGTAAGATGGCACTCTGTAAGTTGTACCAGCATTAGCATAGACCATGAAATTCCGACTCAAATTGTACGAAGCATCAGCGCCGTAGAAAAATTTCGGTCCAAAGTCGCTATAATATTGGAAGGAAACACCCGGAGTAAAAGTAAAGTCGCCATACTCAAGTCGTTGTTCGAGGTAAGCACTGGCTAGATTTCTACTATTTTCGCCCAGATTGCTGCTTTCTAAGTGCTCTCTACGAATTTCAACACCAATTCCAGTAATCCCGAATTCGCTTAGATAGGAAGTATTTAACTCCGCTCCTATATTATTTCCAATATGTAGATTTCTATAAATACTAGGATTAGATCGGATGAAAATATACTCATCTTGATTTCGTCTCCAGTAAATTTTAGGTTTTATAATCCAGGATCCGCTTAAGATTTTACTTTGTAAGCCGATGATGCTGGTCTGGATTTCTTCATATTGATCTCTTGATGCTGGGCTAGAATAGAATCCATTCGCACCAAATTCTCTTTCAGTATATGCAGCAAGTAGAGATGTTTCAGCACCGAATAAGGCAAATTGGTTCTGATACATGAAATTGGTGATATCATAATCTGTGTTATATCGATAACCTTCACTGACATTACGGTTTAAGGAAAGATATTGATTGTTTTTCTTACCAGGTAAAGTCATTTCTACGCCCAATCCTAATAATTGATTTTGGCCTGCAGAAACGTTCACAGATCCTTTTAATTCATCTGGTGTTTTAGTAATAATGTTGACCACACCTGCGAAAGCGTTCTGACCGTATATTCTAGCAGCTGGTCCTTTTATAATTTCGATTCTTTCGATGTTTTCAGGAGAAATAGGCAAGTTCATGATATGATGTCCCGTCTGGGGATCTGTCATTTTTAACCCATTGATCAAAATCAATGTTTGCTCGAAACCGCCTCCTCTGATACCAATATCTGATTGCACACCATGTGGTCCACGTTGTCTTATATCAACTCCTGTGGCGTATTGAAGTATTCCAGCAACATCTCTAGCTGGGAACTTAGCAATCTCTTCAGCTCTAATAATTTCTAGACTTCTGGATGCTTCTGAGAATGGAAGTGAAATCCGATCGGCATACAACATCACATCATCTAGGAGTAAAGAAGTATCAATGTCTTGACTAAATAGTTGGAATGGGATTATTAAAAGTAGTATAAATTTCTTCATTTTATAGGTAATAATTTGTGCAAAATTAACCGAATAGTTCAATAAGTTTATATTTGCAATTCATAAATACAAAATCATGACTAGATTACAAATCGCTGCTGGGAATTGGAAAATGAATAAAACATTTGAAGATGCCATGCAATTATCAAGAGCTTTAGCAAATGCAACAAGAGATGAGAATGTGCTGACCATTATGGCAACACCCTCTATATATTTAAAAATGATCGTGGATCAAGTGTTACATGTTCCAGGTCTAGAAGTGGCTGCACAGAATTGTCACGAAAAAGAATCAGGAGCTTATACAGGCGAGATTTCAGCGCCGATGCTAGAATCTATTGGTGTAAAATATGTTATCATTGGGCATTCTGAAAGAAGAGAATACTTCGCAGAAAGCAATGAAGTTCTAGCAAGAAAAGTCGATATCGCACTTGCAAATAATTTAATTCCTATATTTTGCTGTGGAGAATCTCTAGAAATTAGAAAAAGTGGCAAGCACTTAAGCTACGTTGCTAATCAATTAAAAGAAAGTTTATATCATCTTTCAGCTGAAGAATTATCTAAAGTAATTGTTGCATATGAACCAATATGGGCCATCGGAACAGGAGAAACTGCAAGCCCTGAACAAGCTCAAGAAATGCACGAATACTTAAGAAACGCTCTTGCTGAACAATATTCAGAAGATATAGCAAACGGGATTTCTATCCTTTATGGAGGAAGTGTGAAACCTGCAAATGCACAAATTATCTTTTCTCAGAAAGATGTAGATGGCGGTTTAGTAGGAGGAGCTTCTTTAAAAGCTGAAGATTTTGTTCAGATTATAAATGCATTCTAGAAACCGTAGATAAATTTCTTTTTATTATCAACTCATAAGCAGAGAATAAAAGGAAACTAAAAACAATATTACTAATAAGGTGCCCACTTAAGAATGGTATTCCAGCTGTATAAGCAGCAGCAAGACCAGCCCCAGTTTTAGGGTACATCATTCCAGATGCCCAAGTACCGAAATTAGTAATTAAGAAAAATAAGATAGAAGAGAAAACTGCACTTCCTAATAAACGGGGTGCAGTTACTTTTTTAAGTAATCCCATTCCTATCAATACAATAGCTGCTGTTCCTACGTAAGTATATAGCATAAAGCTCGAAAAGAAAATTATTCCTTCTTGATCTGGGAAAAACGAACGATAAAGTGTGTTGTTAAGTACAAAGTCAGTTGCGTATAAGGTCAATAGAGGAACTAAAAAAGCAAAAAATTTCTTATGATAGTAAGCTCCACCGATGAGCGCCATTCCTGCAATGGGCGTGAAATTATAACCGTGCGGGATAAATCTAGCAGCAGCTGATAATATAATTAGTAAGGTTAGTGCAAATATATTTCTGTTCACGTTAAGTATTTTTATCTTGCAAAACTAATAAAAATAAAAGGTTAAATGAAAAATTTAATATTTGTAGTGTTATTTATTGTCCCTCTTTTGTCCATAGGGCAAGACTGCTACTGGCAGCAAGAGGTTGATTATAAAATGGATATAGATTTTGATGTAGACAAACATCAATTCAAAGGTAAACAAGTGTTGAAATACACGAATAATTCTCCTGATACTTTAGACAAAGTATTCTACCATCTATATTTTAATGCTTTCCAGCCAGGAAGTATGATGGATGAACGATCTAGAACAATTCAAGATCCTGATCCTAGAGTAGGAGAGCGCATTGCAGCATTGACAGAAAGTGAAATTGGTTTCCAAAAAGTAAATAGTCTTAAGCAAGATGGGAAATCACTGGACTATGTAGTAGAAGGAACAATTCTAGAAGTAAAGCTGGATAAAGCGATATTACCTGGAGCAAGTACTGTTTTTGAAATGGATTTTTTAGGTCAAGTTCCACTTCAGATTAGACGATCAGGAAGAGACAATAAGGAAGGAGTAGATTATTCTATGACTCAATGGTATCCTAAGTTAGCGGAATATGATTTTATGGGTTGGAGTGCTAATCCTTATATAGGCCGAGAGTTTCACGGTGTTTGGGGAGATTTCGAAGTGAATATAAAGATGGATTCTAAATATAAAATGGGAGCCACCGGAATGTTACAGAATGCGGATAAGATTGGATTTGGTTTTCAAGGAGAAAACGTCGAGCAACCAAAATTAAAGAAGAAAGTGACTTGGAATTGGAAAGCAGACAATGTAATTGATTTCGCATGGGTGGCAGATCGTGATTTTACGCACATATCTAAGAAAGCACATGATGGAACAATGATGAACTTTATATTCCAACCAGGTGAAGAAACGACTGAAAAGTGGGAGATGCTTCCTGAAATCATGGATGAAGCTCTTAAATTCATGAATGCAAATTATGGAAAATACCAGTTTCCACAGTACACTTTTATTCAAGGTGGCGATGGAGGAATGGAATATCCGATGATTACCTTAATTACAGGTGAAAGAAGTTTAGGAAGTCTAGTTGGTGTTTGTATTCATGAATGGATGCATAGTTGGTATCAATTTACACTTGCGACAAATGAAAGTTTGTATTCTTGGATGGATGAAGGTTTTACTAGTTTCGCTTCGGCAGAAATTATGAATCACTTAGCTACGAAAGGTTTAATACCAGGAGCTAGAGTACGAGATAATGTTCATGCTGGAAGTACAATGGGTTATGCCATGTTTTCACAGTCAGGAATGGAAGAAGCATTGAGCACACATTCAGACCATTATAATACGAATACAGCTTACGGCCGTGGCTCTTATACAAAAGGTAGTGTATTTTTAAGTCAATTAGAATATATTATCGGAGAAAAGCCTTTTAGAAAAGGACTTCTGAGATATTATGATACTTGGAAATTTAAGCACCCGACACCTAATGATATCATTAGAATAATGGAAAAGGAATCGGGAATAGAGCTTGATTGGTATAAAGAATACTTTGTATATACGACAAAATTCATTGATTATGGAATCGTGGATGTAATCGAAAGCAATGGTGGCTCTAAAATTTCTTTAGAAAGAGTAGGGGAAATGCCTATGCCGGTGGAAGTGCTTATCAAGAAAAAAGATGGATCGTCTGAGTTACATTATATTCCAATGAGGATAATGAGAGGTGACAAAGATTTCGGTGATCAAAAATTTGTTCAGCAGAAAGACTGGCCTTGGACACATAGGTCTTACGAGTTTATGTCTAAAGTGAAAGCTTCAGATATAGAATCGATTAGAATAGACCCTTCTTTAAGAATGGCTGATGTGGTTATGGATAACAATGAATGGATGCCTAAATAAATTAGAATTTCTGAATACAGAAAATTCTAGTTTACAAATTCGATCTTACTTAGAGGTATTAAGCCTTTGAGGAAGATCGAATTTTTTATTTGTAGCAAGTTCTATTTCCTGTTATGGAGCTTGGCTAGTTTTTTTCCTTCAATTTTTGAGCTTCTATTCTTGATCATTCATTGCAAGCATTGGTAAATTTCACCCATGCGGGTGAGGAGATGACCTCAGATTTCCAGTAGTTTTGGGATATGTCAACATTATTTACAGACCCCGATGCCTTACTAGATCATCAACCTCAAGATGATACAGTGGGTGCAGCATATGGCGAATTTTCCGATGACGGGTATTCTATTATGCCACCTGAAAATCAATTTTCAACTCAACCACTTGAAACAGGTGGTAAACTAGATGAAAAGGCTATTCCCGAAAATACAGACTCAGACAAAGAGGAAACTGGGACATGGACCACGCCTCGAGAACGTGAAGAAATTAGCACAAAATCAGCTGCTACGATCAAGTTGCACCAAATTAAAGTTCATATTAATTATTTACTTGATCTATGGGAGAAAAGTGGTGATATTTCTAAAAAACCAGAAAGTTTAGATGACTTAGTGAATCTAACCAGCGATTGTGATGAAATGATGAAAATCATTAATGAAGGAGATTCGGATAATGAAAAACTTTACTCATCAGAAGTACAAGTGCTAAATGAGATCTCTGGAAATATTGAAACTTCATATGGAGATGCTATTGGATTAATAATAGGTCAGTCTCAAAAAGCGGCAAAGAATATTGGAAATATTCCGGATTTGAGTGGAGTAGATGGAAGTTTGAAAGAGTTAATCAGACAAAATTTTGGTGATAAAAACCAAGAAGAGCTCGACAATATTATGTACTCTTTAGAAGGTAGTAAAGAATACCATAGAATAGTAGGCGCACTAAAAAAAGCAGCATGGAATGTAGTTGGTGAAGTAGGTGGCGTAATATGGGCTGAAGGTTTGAAAAAATTAGAGGATTTTTTGAGTAAAGCTTTGGAAGAGTTTAAATCGCACGGTGAATATTTGATTTCATTTGTTTCGGGGCTTATAGATGTTTTTGGTATAGATGAGTCCGATTCAGTAGATGGGATGAGGAAAACATTTGACTTAATAGATACGATAGTAGGAAATCCATTTTCCAAAGCACTTGTTCCATTGTGGACAGCCTATCGCCCGGCAATCAATTTTTGCCTCGATGGAATCGATATGATCAAGAAACAACGAGACGAAAGTTTAAAAGACTTAGGTATTGCACAAGGACTTATCCAGCATGTGAAAAAGAATAATCAGAACAAAATAAGATCTGGAATGACACTTGGTCTGCCTGGGATCAGCGTACAAGGAAAATTAGATTTGCTTTTATTTATGATGGATATGCATGCGATGCCAGCTCAAGATGCTTTCAAAGTTCCAGTAAAAGCAGATGTTAAAACCTTTTTTGAAAACAATCAAGATCTTATTAATGCTGGGGGGAAAGAAAGAATAGGAACTAATTATAATAATCCACTAAATCCATTTGATAATGAAATTGCTGATATTGCAAGTAACGTATATGTAAACAGAGGTGACATATGGGTAATGTTATATGGGACGATGCTAACACCACCTCGGCGCTAGAAAATAAGCAACTTGTTTTTAACTTATACAAATCATAGACTAGGTTTCAGGAATATGAAAAAAGGCCATCTGAAATTCAGATAGCCTTTTAATATTTTGTTGATACAGATTATTAATCCTTGATAAAAGGATAATCTTCTTGTACGTAATTATCGTCATAAAGTGCTGAAGGATCTGGATAATCGGATTCTTCTGCAAATTGGATAGCATGTGCAACTTCCGCTTTTATTTTAGCTTTAATTGCGTCTATTTCATCTTGAGAAGCAATTTTATTGTCTAGTATCTTTGCTTCAGTCATTTTAACAGGATCCTTTTCTTTATAAGAATTCAATTCGTCCTTTGTTCTATATTTTGCTGGATCTGAAACAGAGTGACCTTTGTATCTGTAAGTCTTAATTTCTAAGAAGTACGGTCCTTTTCCAGAACGGATATGTTTAGCAGCTTTTTCAAGTGCTTCGTGTACTGCTTCAGGACTCATTCCATCAACTTGCTCACTTGGCATATTAAAAGCATCACCTATTTTATAAAGTTCAGCAACATTAGATGTTCTAGAAACAGACGTTCCCATTGCATAACCATTGTTTTCACAGATGTATAATACAGGAAGCTGCCATGACATCGCCATGTTAAATGATTCATATAATGCACCTTGTCTTGCTGCACCGTCACCGAACATAGTTACACATAACCCACCAGTTTCTCTATATTTTTCAGCAAATCCAATTCCAGTTCCAATTGGAATCTGAGCACCGACAATACCGTTTCCTCCGAAATAGTAATGTTCTTTAGAGAAAAAGTGCATTGATCCACCTTTTCCTTTTACGCAACCTGTTTCTTTTCCATATAATTCAGCCATACAAGAATCAGCGGATAAACCTCTAGATAAGGCGATACCATGTTGTCTGTAAGCTGTTACGATTGGATCTTCTTGTTTGATAGCGGTTACTAATCCTGCTGCTATTGCTTCTTGACCAATGTAGACATGACAGAAACCTCTAATTTTCTGTTTTCCATAAGCCTGTAGAGTAGCTTCTTCGAATCTTCTTATTCTTAACATGGTTTCATACCAAGTCAAATAAGTCTCTTTACTGTACTTTGAAGATTTTTTCTTTGTATTCTTTTTCTCTATTACTTCTGCCATAATTTAAATTTATAAAGGTGAAGATAATATATTATTTTCTGAACCTCTATTATTATAATAACCTATTGGTATTTTTGTTTGTTGTATTTTTGATTTTTAGTCATTTAATTCCTATTTCTTGCATATTAAAAACTTAAAACTCACCAATTTTAAAAATTATAAGAGTGAGTCTTTCCATTTTAACTCCAAATATAACGCTGTTGTTGGTTTTAATGGTATGGGTAAGACAAACTTGCTGGATGCAGTTTACTTTACTTGCATGACTAAGTCCAATTTTACCAGCCAAGATAGGAATCTTGTTTTAATGGGAGAAGATTTCTTACGAACTGATGCTTTAATATCAGATTCGAAGATAGTTTGCAAATATGAAAAAGGAAAGAAAAAAGTATTTGAGATAAATAAAAAGGCATATACTAAGCTATCTGATCATATTGGGAAGTTTCCTGTAGTTTTTATCGCTCCGAATGATCAGAATTTATTGTTAGAGGGAAGTATAGAAAGGAGAAAATTATTAGACAATACAATTTCTCAATTAGATCAAAAGTATTTGTTATCTTTAATAAGATACAATACGTTGTTAAATCAGCGAAACGCATATTTGAAATTGGTTGCAAAATCTGGTGGTTATAATCAAGAGATGGCATTGACCTATACCCAGCAAATGCTAGAACCTTGTCAATATATTTTTACGAAACGTTCAGATTTTATAAGAGAGTTTTCTGATTCTTTTGCCAAGAAATACGGTGTGATTTCTAACGGACAGGAAGTTGCTTCGTGTAATTATAAGTCACAGTTAGTTGATGGAGACTTTTTAGAATTGACAAAAGAAAATATTCAGAAGGATAGAATTCTGAATAGAACAAGTATAGGAATTCATAAAGATGATCTTGTATTTAAAATGGATGATAAAGCTGTTAAGTATTTTGCTTCTCAAGGACAGACGAAGTCATTCGTGTTAAGTATAAAGTTAGCGCAGTATGAAATCATTGCTCAAGTAAAAAATGTCAAACCGATCTTACTTTTGGATGATTTGTTTGATAAATTAGATCATAGGAGAGTGCAGCACTTAATAAGTTTGCTGGAAAGTGAAAAGGTGGAACAAGTATTTATTAGTGATACGGATCCAGATAGAATAATAAATATCCTAGAGGAAATGAATGTTGAATACAATAAAATTGTTATAAATAATGGATCACAACAAGATGAGAAAGATGCAGGTGAAGAAGAATGATATGCCTATAAAGGATATTCTTAGTAATTTTATAAAGCAGAATAAAATCACACCAGGTTATTATAATGCAAAGGTTCAGCAGATATGGGAAGCGAAAATGGGACCTAGCGTTAATAAGCACACTAGAAGTGTCATACTTTCTAAAGATCAACTTTACATTAAGGTTGATTCCGCCCCGTTAAAAAATGAGTTCATGCTTAGCAAAGATAAGATCATTGCATTGCTGAACAAGGAATTAGGATCAGAGATTATCAAGAAGATATTTATTAATTAGGAGTTGGTTTTTATCAAGTTATTCTAACCATTCAGCTCTGCAATCCTCGCCAGCACACTAATCCCTTCTCGGCTTACAGATCTAAATGGATCTGTACGCCCGAACTTGATAATGTATAAGAATAGTGATTGTACTTCTAGAAGTTGATAATGATAAAAATTAAAGGACATCCTAATGAAGGGATTGCAGAGCCGATGGGTATGAAATTGTATAAAAAATGGACCTTTAAGCCCGTAATGATTGTATGCTTATATCTGGAAAATTTTAAGATGTAGATAATTCAAATCGAGATGATATCAAATACAATCTGTAGGGACTGATGAGCCATTTTTATTCTATTCAGCTCTGCAATCCTCGCTAGCGCACTAATCCCTTCTCGGCTTACAGATCTTGGATGGATCTGTACGCCCGAACGTGGTCATGCTAGAGAATAGTGATTGTGCTTCTAGAAGTTGATATTGATGAAAATTAAAGAACATCCTAATGAAGGGATTGCAGAGCCGATGGGTATGAAATAGTATAAAAATGGACCTTTAAGCCCGTAATGATTGTATGCTTATATCTGGAAAATTTTAAGATGTAGATAATTCAAATCGAGATGATATCAATGACAATATGTAGGGACTGATGAGCCATTTTTATGATCGAACGCTCTTCAAAAAAAACATTCATAGCATCACTTTATGTGATACCATGAGTTTTTTTCTACGCGCCCATCCATTTAGCTCTGCAATCCTCGCCAGCGTACTAATCCCTTCTCGGCTTACAGATCTTTCTTAATGGATCTGTACGCCCGAACGTGGTCATGCTAGAGAATAGTGATTGTGCTACTAGTAGTTGATATTGATGAAAATTAAAGAACATCCTAATGAAGGGATTGCAGAGCCGATGGGTATGAAATTGTATAAAAAATGGACCTTTAAGCCCGTAATGATTGTATGCTTATATCTGGAAAATTTTAAGATGTAGATAATTCAAATCGAGATGATATCAATAACAATCTGTAGGGACTGATGAGCCATTTTTATTCCATTTAGCTCTGCAATCCTCGCTAGCGCACTAATCCATTCTCGGCTTACAGATCTAAATGGATCTGTACGCCCGAATATGGTCATGCTAGAGAATAGTGATTGTACTTCTAGAAGTTGATAATGATAAAAATTAAAGGACATCCTAATGAAGGGATTGCAGAGCCGATAGGTATGAAATTGTATGAAAAATGGACCTTTAAGCCCGTAATGAATGTATACTTGTTTCTGGAAATTTTAAGATGTAGATAATTCAAATCGAGATGATATCAATGACAATATGTAGGGACTGATGAGCCATTTTTATTCCATTCAGCTCTGCAATCCTCGCTAGCGCACAAAGCATTTCTCGGCTTACAGATCTAAATGGATCTGTACGCCCGAACGTGGTCATGCTAGAGAATAGTGATTGTGCTTCTAGAAGTTGATATTGATGAAAATTAAAGAACATCCTAATGAAGGGATTGCAGAGCCGATGGGTATGAAATAGTATAAAAATGGACCTTTAAGCCCGTAATGATTGTATGCTTATATCTGGAAAATTTTAAGATGAAGATAATTCAAATCGAGATGATATCAAATACAATCTGTAGGGACTGATGAGCCATTTTTATGATCGAACGCTCTTCAAAAAAAACATTCATAGCATCACTTTATGTGATACCATGAGTTTTTTTCTACGCGCCCATCCATTCAGCTCTGCAATCCTCGCCAGCACAATAACCTTTTCTCGGCTTACAGATCTAAATGGATCTGTACTGTAGATAATACTATGAAATTTTTCTACCTCATCAATCAACAGCATAAAAAAAGAGCTGCACAAATTACATGTGCAGCTCTCGTATCCTTTCTACCCAAGGCTTAACTTAAGCCTTAGAATTATTCATTTTCTTTGATTTCTTAATTTTCTTTTTGCCCTTTGTTTTTTGTGCAAGCTCAACAGCTTTCTCCAAATTCACAATTCCTCCAGTTTGACTCAAATCAGAAAAATTAACCATCTCATCACTTCCTGGCTTTCTTACCTTAATATTCTGAGGTACGGAACTCTTCATAATGATCTCTTTAACTTGAGATGCAGATAATTCAGGAAAATATGATCTAAGAACTGCAGCAACTCCTGCTACAACTGGTGAAGCCATACTGGTTCCTTGTGCATTTTGATATTCGTTATTAGGTGTCGTTGAATAAATTGCCATTCCTGGTGCAAATACATCAACTTCACTCTTTCCATAGTTACTAAAGGGTGCTGCAAGGTTTTCACCTGTTTGCCAATTTAATGCTCCTACCTCTAACCAGTTATCCGCTTCTTTCTTACCGAATAGTTTTTTCTTCTCGTAGGTGTTGTTCGGGAAATTATCAGTAATATCATTGTTCTGCGAGCTATTTCCAGCTGCATGAACCAATAAAACATCATTTTTTCTAGCGTAACGAACTGCATCATCTACGACACTTTTATCCCAGCTATATCCTTTTCCGAAACTCATGTTGATAATAGACGCTCCATTGTCAACTGCATATCTGATCGCATTCGCAACATCTTTATCTCTTTCATCTCCATCTGGAACTGTTCTTACAGACATGATTCTAACATTGTCAGCAATACCATTAATACCGATGTCATTGTTTCTAGAAGCTGCAACAATACCTGCAACGTGAGTTCCGTGAAACGCATCTGGGCCTTCTACATCATTATTGCCATAAAACTGTTCCCTTTGATCAGCGTAATTATCACCTACTATTTTTCTTGAATCAAAATCAGTATTGTAAGCAAAGTCCATTTGATTTTTATAATGGTCTTTAGCAGCTTTTAATTGAGTATTAATTTCATCTTCAATAGGAGAGAAATTTTCAAGTGTGTCACCAGAAACAATAAAATTCTCAGAGATGCTTTTCCCAATCATTACAGATTGATCTACTGATTCTATAGCTCTTATATTTTCAATTGTAATTGCTTTACCTTTTAATTCAGATTTTAAAGCGTTAATGGCTCCTATCAACAAGGTTTCATTTTCAAGAATCTTGTTGTAGTTGTTTTCAGCTGAAGCTTTTTTACTTTCTACTTCTTCCTTGAACTCAAGAAACAATTTATACTCTTCTTTTTGCTTTTTGTTTAGTTTTTCAGGATCCGCATCATCGTATCTGTACTTATATTTTTTGTACATTCTAGTTACTTCGTAAGTATCAGGACCTACATTTACACCATTCGCACCACCTATAAAATTCCAGCCGTGAATATCATCGATGTATCCGTTTTTATCGTCATCGATACCGTTATCTGGAATTTCATTTTCATTAACCCATACGATATCCTTAAGATCTTCATGCTCAACGTCTACACCTGAGTCGATGATTGCAACGATAACCGTTTGTGAAGGCTTATCTTTTAATACGGTTTCATAAGTTTTATCAGTAGCAATACCTGGAACAACACTAGAGGTTGGATCCATATGAAACCAATCGGTAGAAGGTTGGCCTTGTCCTACAAGATTTTGAGTGATTAAGATCAGTGCAAATAGCTTAATAAATTTCATTGTTTCTCTTTAATAATGATTTTGAAAAAAAATAATCCGCAAATGTATCATTTTCTTAATACAAAAATAATATATGTTACATTTGGATTGTTTTTTGATAAGTTTTATAATAATATACTTGTGAACGAGTTAAGTAAATAATTTGTTCCCATTTTAATATTTTGATAACAAAACAATTTTTTTGAAAGTCTTTAACATTCTGTTTTTTCTATTTCTTTTTATAGGCCAATTTCAAAGCAAATTGAGCGCCCAAACTTCTTACTTCGAAGCTGGAGGTGGTATAGGACTATCCAATTATAATGGAGATATGTCTTCCGATAATGTAGGAGTGATCCTAGGAACTTCTAGAGCTTCAGCCGTTGGATTTATCAGATATAATTTGAATCCATATTTGAATTTCAAATTAGGATTAACTTATGCTAGCCTTGGAGCTGATGATGCAACGTCTCAATCTGAAGGTATTAAAAATAGAAATTTATCATTTTATACGAACTTATATGAAATTGCTCTGACAGGGGAAATTAATATTTTCAAATATGAACCTTTAGATGATGGGAGTTTATTCACGCTTTATGCAATGGGCGGTATAGGTGGTTTTTATTTTAACCCAATTGCTGAGTTAGATGGTCAAAAATATGAATTACAAAAGTTAGGAACGGAAGGACAAGGATTAGCGGAATATCCAGATAGAGATTTTTATTCATTATATCAGTTAGCTGTACCTTTCGGTGGTGGTCTAAAATTTAAAATAAATGAATCGTTTAATTTTAATACTGAGCTATCATGGCGGTTAACTTTTACTGACTATATCGATGACTTAAGTACTACCTATCCTGATTATAACGTATTACTAGAAAATAGAGGCGAAGTGGCAGCTCAGTTGTCCCATAGAGCAATGGAGGAAACTATTGGTGAATTGAATGGTAGAAGAAGAGGAAATCCTGATATACGAGATTATTATTTTACGCTCCATATCGGAATTTCATATAATCTGGTAGATTTCGGTTCATCCAACAATTATAGAAGTAGAAATCGGAAATCGAATACTTCAAAGTGTCCGAAGTTTTAAACTATCCTTATCTTGTACACTTTCTATGAGTGAGCAAGCAGATAAATACACAATTCTAAAAAAATACTGGGGGTATTCCGAATTTAGGAGGAATCAAGTTGACATCATTGATGCAGTCCTAGAAGGTCATGATACATTAGGACTTATGGCAACAGGTGGTGGTAAATCATTGTGCTACCAGCTACCAGCAATGATGAAAGAAGGAATCTGTATTGTGATTTCGCCATTGATTGCATTAATGGAAGATCAAGAAAAAGGTTTGAAGTCTAAAGGAATCATGGCAGAAAGTATTCATTCTGGCAAATCCAAGAAGCGACAAGATGAAATTCTTGATAACTGTATCTATGGAAAAGTAAAATTTTTGTTTTTATCACCTGAAAAGTTTCATTCGAAGCTGGCTATGGCGAGGATATCGCAGATGAAAGTTTCTTTTTTTGCAATTGATGAAGCGCATTGTATTTCTCAGTGGGGACATGACTTCAGACCATCTTACCTCGGATTAACATCTATAAAAGAGCATTTTCCTGACCACCACATTCTAGCATTGACAGCAACAGCTACTCAAAATGTCATTGCTGATATTCTAAGTTACTTGGACTTTGACGAAAATCACCGAATTTTCAAATCATCGTTCTCTAGACCTAACATTTCTATTTCTGTTGTTAAGTCAACACGGAAGGTTGATAATATTATAAGGTTTTCTAAGAGAATTAAAGGATCTAAAATTGTATACGCTAGAAACAAACGGCATTGTAAAGAAATCCATACCGCACTTTCTAGAAATGGTATTACATCCGCTATATATCATGCAGATATTCCTATAAAAGTAAGGCAAGAAAGACAGCAGGATTGGCTAGAGAATAAGATTGAATGCATCGTATGTACCAGTGCGTTCGGAATGGGAATAGACAAACCTGATGTAAGATTAGTTATGCATTACGATCTGCCACCTTCTTTAGAAGAATATATTCAAGAAATTGGTAGAGCAGGTCGGGATGGTCAATCTTCATATGCCGTCATGTTATTTAATAACTATGATCTACAAGAGTTAGAATTTCACTATGCGGAAGGGATTCCTTCTCCAGCTAGGATTAAAGAGATCTACCATGAATTAGGTACTTTTCTTCATATTGCAGTTGGTGACGGCATCGGGAAAGGATATAATATGAATACCGAACAGTTTCTGGAAAAAATAAAGTCCAACAAAATAGAATTGAAATCAGCACTGCAAACTTTAGAAAAAAACGAATACCTATCTGTTAGTTCGTCTTTTTTCACAAGTGATAAATTTTTAATTAAAGCAGGGAAGTCAACATTGAATAATTTTTTGAATCAAACTTCAGACTTGTCTATCTTAGTCAAACATCTGCTTCGGAATTATGAAGGATTATTATATGGTTATGTTTCTGTTTCTCTAGAACCTATTCGATTAAAAAACAAGTGGTCTCCTGAGCATTTATTCTCTGTTATTGCCCAAGGTGTGAAACAAGATATTTTTAATTATATCCATGATGATGGATCAGAAAAAATCACTTACTTAACAGAAAGATTACCAAAATCAAATTTAAGCTTGGATGGTAAAGCATTAAGGCAATTCTATAAAGCTAAAAAGGAAAGATTCGAGGCTGTCGTAAATTACGTCTTAAATGAAGAATGCCGTGCTAATCAACTGCTAGCTAATTTTGGTGAAATCTCTAAAGAACCATGTGGCGTCTGTGATTATTGTAAAGGTGCTTTTGAAACTCATTACAATGAAGAGGAATATAACGAAGCACGACACCTTATTTTGTCATCGCTCTCAAAAAAGAATGGAAGAATCGACGATTTAATAGAACTTTGGCCGTGGAATAAACAAAGTAAATTAAAGGAAATATTGAAGTCGCTATTAGAAAAAGAAGAAATCAGATATGAGAAGAATTACTTTAGATTGACCCAAGGGAAATGAAGAAAATTACAATCTGTATTACGAATGACTATGTATATGACCGAAGGATCCAACGGTGTGTAGAAACTTTAAAAACACATTATGATATTGAAATTATATGTAGAAACCTTCATGGTGAAAACACCGATTATCCAGACATTAAAGTAACTCGGATCAGGATGCTTTTTAATCAAGGCTTTCTGTTTTACGCATTTTTTAATTTGAGAGTTTTTCTAATGTTATTGCTCAGAAAGATTGATATTGTGGTTGCAGTAGACTATGATACCATTATAGCAGCCCAACTTTCTTCTAGATTCCGCGGTACAAAACTGGTTTTTGATGCGCATGAATTTTATGAGGAATCGATCGAAATAGTCCATCGGAAAAATGTTCAGAAATTCTGGAAATGGGTAGGGAAGAAGTTTGTTAGAAAGGCTGATTCGGCTTATACGGTGAGCGGAACGATTGCACAAACTTATTCTGAAATGCATGGAATTCCTTTTCAAACTGTTCGGAATGTTCCATATTTTCATGAGTTATCTAAAATTCGCAATCCACATTCTAAAAAAGTGATTCTTTATCAAGGTGTCATCAATCAAGGTCGAAAATTAGACTTGCTAGTAGATAGTGCTAAGTACCTACCTGAAGATTACGAGGTGTGGATAATAGGAGAGGGTGACTTGAGTCAAGTACTTAGAGAGCAATCGGGAGAAAATGTTGTGTTTCATTCTTGGGTTCATCCAGATGAATTATATAGACTTACGGAAAAAGCAACATTGGCATATAACTTATTAGACGATAGCTCGAGAAGTTATTACTATAGTCTTGCGAATAAGTTCTTTGATTATATTCAAGCAGGAATTCCAAGTTTGAATAATTCTTTCCCAGAATATGTGAAGATCAATGAAAGGTATAATTGTTGTATTATAACGGATGTTAATAATGCACAAGAACTTGCTCAAAACATCATGAATCTAGTTGAAAATAAACAGTTGCTATCCGAAAAGCGGAAAAATGCTAGAATTGCAGCCAAAGATTTATGCTGGGAAAATGAAAGTAAGACTCTTTTAAAAATATTCAATAGCTTATGATTTCTATTGTCATTCCAGTTTTCAATGAAGAATTGATTATCGATCAATTATACACTAGGACGACTAGTGCTTTGGAAAAAATTGGTCTTCCTTTCGAGATAATATGCATTAATGATGGAAGTTCAGATTCGAGTCTTGAAAAATTAGTTGCCTATAATAGAAAAGATAATAGGTTCAAAGTTGTTGATCTGTCGAGAAACTTCGGTCACCAAAAAGCTATCTTATCAGGACTGAATTATGCGTCAGGTGACTTCATCGGCATAATGGATGGAGACCTTCAAGATCCACCTGAAGTGTTCGAGGAATTTTTCAATAAGTTGAAATCAGAATCCTACGATGTCGTTTACGCTGTTCGCAAGAAGCGGAAAGAATCAGCTTTTAAGAAGTTTTCATATTGGTTGTACTACCGGATGCTTAAGTTCATGTCCGCCGAGAATATTCCACTAGACAGTGGTGATTTTTGCTTAATGACGAAACGTGTAAAAGATCATATTATTAAATATCCAGAACAAAGCTTATTTATTAGAGGGATTAGGCACTGGGTTGGCTATAAGCAAGTAGGCATGGAATATGAAAGAGATAGTCGGCAAGCAGGAGAAACGAAGTATAGTTTTGCAAAGTTGCTACAACTGGCAGCAAATGGAGTTTTTAGTTTCAGTAATTTCCCGATTAAATTTCTAGGAAGTCTAGGCTTTTTTACGATTTCATTGACCTTGATTTATACGGTATATTTGTTGTCTAAAAGGATGTTCTGGGGAGAAGTTCCTCAAGGGTTCACCACACTAATTCTTGCTATTATTTTCTTTGGCGGTGTCCAATTGGTTTCCATTAGAATACTGGGAGAGTACATCACCCGAATTTATGACGAATCAAGAGATCGCCCACTATTTGTCGTGAAAGACTTCTATTCAGAATCTAAGTAATTACCTTCGTTCGAATACGAGTACATACTTATCGCCTTGCGGTTGATAGGCACCTGCTTCAGCGTCCCATTTGTATACCGTTTGGGTAACATTTAAGATATCTGCAACTCCGATCACTTTATAGTGTTCTAAAAGGTGTGCATAAGTCTCTCTGAAAAACTGATTGGCCTCTTCGTTTTGCGGAAGCCAAGAAAAGGGATGAAATACCAAGACCGCATACTTCGCTTCATTCTTTTTCATCATTTCTAAATACGCTCTTTGCCACTCCTTGTTAATCTCCAGCGTACTCGTCATGAACATGATGAATGTAAATGGAGTAGGGCTCTGAAGGCCAGTTTCTAGTAAGATTTGTGGCTCAGAACCTACGACGAGTAATTTGTCTGATTTTGGATCTGGATTCTTGCTTTTAATGAATTCTGCAATGGTTCTACATTCCACAAATGGGTTATCACCATATATCGCATTCATAATGCTGTCCGCGTTGGGAGAAAAATAGTATCCCTTATTTTTATTGAAATAGAAAGTAGCGAAAACGATAAAAATCAGTAGTGGAATTCCGTAACTGATAGGTTTGCTCAGCTTTCTTGAGAGTAAATCTGTAATACTGTATACCAATGCGGCCATTGCAATAGCGATTCCAAAAAACAATTGTATCCAATAATGACCGTAGAATCTATATCCTGGCCATATAGAGAAAAAGGCAAATGCTGCGATCGTTATAATCCAGACTTTAATGCCCCATTTTAGTTTAGAAAAAAGTACTAAAACAAGACCTGCTATGCCGCCATACCACATCCATATATCATAAGCACTGATATTTGTAAAATAACCTTTCATAAAGGTCATCCCTTGTGAGAATGGGATTTCAGAAATGTAGAATTCTCGAGGAAATGTAATAGACCAGAAAATAAACTCCTGCCAGACACCTTGTACAAGCATCAATAGACAGACGATAATGAACATTCCGATGCCACCAATGGCCAAATAACTATATTCGATAATTAGCTTTCGTAGATCCAGTTTTTGCTTCGCTAAGTGAATCGCACCGACACCAATGGTCATAGCCGCAATAAAGAAAATTCCATTTTGCTTTATGGTGGCCGACCATGCGACAGCTGCACCGGCAGCAATCAGCGCTAATTTATTTTCAGATTTGTAAAAATACGCCAGCATGAAAAAAGAAATACTGACGTAAAAGATTAGTAAGTGTTCCGCTTGGACGGCGAAACCGGATGCATATGGATTGATACTCAGTATGGCATATACATAAGCCGCAACGATAGCTGCTAGCGGATTCATGATGAACTTAATCCCATAGGCTAAGAGGACGACCGTTACCATATTTACCACCATAAAACCTACGTGAAGATTCCTGGAGCTGGTACCGAATAGTGCTTCTACAAAAGCATAACTATAGAATAACCCAGGAGGTTTTTGCTCGAAGACATCGACATATGGAGTGGCTCCCTCTAAGATTAACTTACCAGCTAGGCCATAATCTCCTTCGTCTCTTTCGAGTGGCATATCGAAAAAGTTCACTCTGATAAAGTAGATTAAAATGATTAACCCAATGAGTAATCCAAGGAATATATAGTCATAATTGACGTTGATAGATTTTTTCGGTTTTGGATTAACACGTTTGGTTTGTGGCTTGACGCTAGCTTTTTTGGTATTTTTCTTCTTTTGGGCCATGCATGGACATATTTAGAGATCAGCTCTATAGATATAAATTAACTTGAATGTAATATGATCATTTTTCATAATATTTTAAATTTCTATCTGAGTTAATATTTGACATTAAACTAAAATAGCCCGAAAAAAATCTTTCGATCTTCCCCGGGCCCTGTTTACGAAATCTTGCAACTAACTATTTTATAAGTTTTCTATTTCTTTAACGATTTCATCTATTGTAGTTTCTTCTGGTTCTATATATTCTAAATGATCTTCCACGATGGTTGCATCTTTTAGTGCAAAGTAATATTTGTCATCTCCTTGATGTGAAATCACTATGAAAGTGACTTCGAACCCTTTAGGAGTAGCACCGTACGGCTCACACCATTGCATCTTTTCCGCATCTCCATTAAGTCCTAATATGGATTTAGATTCTTTGAATAACATGAAGATCGTCGTATTCTTGTTGGTAAACATTTCAGGGAGCTCCACACAAACTGTCGTTCTTTCATCCTCTGGAATGTCAACGAATATGTCCACATTAATCCAAGTGAATAATTCACAAGTAAATTCATACCCAAACCCTTGAAGAAAATCCTGACCTGTAGAATCTATATTAAGAAACCACTCATTCAAAATAATGTCAGTGTTATTAGGTGATCCAGTCGCATCAGAAATCGGAGACCAGTTAAAATCATCTCCACTACCTTCTCCTCTAAAGAGCTGCATGCCTTCTTCTGGATTGTCATCTGGCAGCCTAACTCTTACACCCCTGCCACCTTTGAACGAGAGCTCCTTGCCTTCTTGTCTAGCCTCGAATCTAAAGACGCCATCGGTTCTAAGCAATTGCTTATTCGAAATAGTAGGCAGTCCATAAAAAGCATATTCAGCTGGATTAAGAACTTCGATGTATTTAAAATCTACATCACCGGTAACAAAATTTCCTGACTGATCGAGAAGTGATCCTGGGGACACTTCAATAATGGTTTGGTTTTCCGTCACAATGATTATTCCATCTTCAGCTTTGAAAACTAGAGAATCGAATTTGTTAGGAACCTGTGCGAAGAAATTACTGATGTCTCCTGGATCTACAACTTCTGGAGTTTCATCCGCTGTAAATTTGAATTCATCTTTGTAACAACTACTAAAAAATATAACTATCGTAAACAGGAACGCGATTAATTTAAATTTCATCATTCCTTTTTTTAATTTATTATTATGACTCTTTGTCTTTCTCATTCGTTGCTTAGTAATTAGGATTTCCTGAAAAATAATATCTAGCTCCTAAGGATAAGCCAGTATTCATGTAAGTCTGGTTAAATGGACTAGAACTTACGCTCATGGTTCCTGGTGTGTATTTAAATGTCGGTCTCGCAAATAATTGTATGTGCTCATTAATGGAGTACAATGCACTTACAGAGAGTGAAAATCCTACACTGAGGCGGTCTTTATAAACATTATATGATCCAGATTCACCGTTTGTGAACCATTGAGCTTGATTAGACGGATCTACTATCTTACCTCTATTTTTATAGTAAATATTAAATATTGGTCCACCACTTAATTCTACTGCTAAATTGTTAAAATTCATTTGGTAGAGTGCATGGATAGGAATACTTAAAGTCCTATGATAATTATGAATCTTTTGAATTTCAGCCCCTGAAATTTGAACAACTGAAGTATCAGATGTCAGATCGAAAGTGCCATCTCCATTAAAGATCGTATCTATTGTAATGACTGTTTGATTCCTAATCGCTGCTGGATCTTCATAAGTGAATCGTTCATTGATCACTTCATATTCAGCTCCTGCTTTCACACCGACATTATAATCTGAAATCCAACCTACATTTATGCCTGTAGACCAAGAATACAGATTGCTTTCTGAATCTTTTCGCAGCTTGAGGTATTGCTCTCCGACCTCTGGACTATTAGAAGACAGCTGTGAATAAGCAAAAAGCGGCTGATAATATGCTTCTATAAATAAGTTAGCTCTATTTCGTTTCGAAAATGTAGGACAACCTACAGGATCGCCGAATGACCTTTCATTATTGTTAATCAGTGCAGGCAGTGAAACCGTTATTTTAGGTATGTCAATTTTTAAATTTTCCTCCCTTTCTACAAGTATCTTATGCTGTTCATTTTCTTGAGCCGATATAAGTACTTTCTTAATTTCTGGAATGCTAGGTTTAGAAATCTGCTGATGAACTAAATCTTTTCTGATTTTTTTTGTGCCATCTATTATAGGAATACTTAGTTCTTTTTCTTCTTTGTCAATGATACCTAGTTTTTCAACCTGCTGAGGTTCAGCTGGAATAGATTGTTCAACAACATAAACAGGTGAAAGCGTAAGTGGTACGTTGCTCATTTGATCGCTATCCATAAAACCACTAAAGTATATCGTCGCTGATAGTATCCCTAGCAAACCAATTCCACCGAAAAGGAACCAGATAAATCCTTTTTTCTTCTTCTTTTCGATCCCAGTTTCAATCTTACTCCAAAGATCATCTGGTAGTGCAGACTCATGATTGTAAAGTTTTGACCGAAGTATTTTATCCATTTCCTTCATACGGCAATTTTTTGAAGTTCAATGAATTTTTCCTGTAGCATTCTTCTTGCTTTTAATAGTTGTGATCTCGAAGTGCTTTCTCCTATTTCTAGTTGTTCAGCAATTTCTTTATGTGAATATCCTTCTATGGCATATAGATTGAAAACAATTTTATATCCAGTCGGTAATTCGTTGACTAATTTCATGATTTCTTCAGCTGAAAGCTTAGCATAAGTTCCAGCATCGATATCTTGATCGTAATTATCCGCGATACCGATGCTTTCCCTTTTAAATGCAGACTTTGAAACGTGTTTGAGTGCGTTGTTAATCATAATTCTTCTTATCCAAGTGCCTAGTTTGCTTTCTTCTTTGAATTTATCAATGTGTCTAAAAACTTTAATAAATCCATCCTGCACAAAATCTTCAGCTTCCATTTGATGTCGAGCATATCTTCTGCACACAGATAGCATAATAGGTCCATATTTCAGAAATAAAGCTTTCTGAGCATTGGATTTTCCTGCTTTGCATCCGTCTATAATCTCCTTTTCGGTCAACATTAATGGATTTAATGGCATACTGGGTAGACACCGGTTCATTTAATAACGTTGCCTACTCTGATTAATATTTTTGTAAATGTTAAACTATAAAATATAAAGATGCAGGTTTAAGCGTTAATTTTTTCATAAATTTTATCGTCTAATTCCTTATAATACAGGATTCTGTCTTTGAAAAGCTAAAATCAAAATTGACGAGTCAAAAAACTTTATAACTTTGACAACTCATAAAATAAATATACCTACATGAAACATTTTCTACTTGCATTTCTGTCCGTAATGAGTTTTACAGTATTTGCTCAACAAATGGATTTCGAATCATATGATCCACCGTCGACATTAGTTGTTCCTGAAAATCCAAAGAGCCACGCTAAGTTTCCATTCATAGATGTACATTCCCATCACTGGAGAATGGCAGAGATGGATCTTGGTAAGTTAATTGGAGAAATGGATTCGCTGAATATGCAAGTTATCGTAAATCTAAGTGGTAGAGGAGGGGAGCACTTGGTTGGAATCATGGAAAATGTTAATAAAAGTGTCCACAAACCAAGAATTATCAACTTTACCAACATAGAGTTGAGAAGTATTGATGAACCAGATTGGACGTCAGAAACTGTAAAGCAGATTGAGTTTGATTATAAAACTGGTGCAAGAGGACTTAAGATTTATAAGAGTCAGGGGATGACAAATGTGGATTCGAAGGGAGAAAGAATAAGAATAGATGATCCACGAATAGGACCTGTATTTGAAAAATGTGGTGAGCTAGGGATTCCAGTGCTTATCCATAGTGCAGACCCGAAGTCTTTTTGGGAGCCAATGGATTCTCTAAATGAAAGATGGCTAGAATTGAAAACGCATTCTCGTCGTAAGCGTGGACCGAATGATCCAGCGCCATGGGAAACCATTATAGAAGAACAACATAATATCTTTAGAGCGCATCCGAATACCAATTTCATTGCTGCGCATATGGGCTGGTATCCGAATAACTTAGGAAAGTTAGGAGAGTTACTTGATGAGATGCCGAATATGTATGTTGAGATAGGTGCTGTTATAGCAGAACTAGGTAGACAGCCGAGAGCGGCGAATCGATTCTTTGAGAAATATCAAGATAGGGTGTTGTTTGGTAAGGATTCTTATAAGCCTGAGGAATATCCTACTTATTTCAGAGTGTTAGAATCTGATGATGAGTATTTTCCATATTATAAAAGATATCACGCTTTTTGGAAAATGTATGGATTAGCTCTACCTGATGAAATATTAAAGAAATTGTATTATAAAAATGCGATTAAGTTGATACCAGGAATTGATGCAAGTATGTTTCCGGAGTAAGATTCTGTGGAATAAATTTTAAGATCTATAAGCCGAGAATGGCTAGGTGTGTTGGCGAGGATTGCAGAGCTGAAAGGAATAAAAATGGCTCATCAGTCCCTACAGATTGTCATTGATAAAACCTCAATTAAGATATTACTAGGAATTAAATTTTCCAGATACAAGTATGCCCTCATTACGGGCTTAAAGGTCCATTTTTAGTGCGATTTTATACCCATCGGCTCTGCAATCCCTTCATTATGATGTCCTTCAATTTTCATCATTATCAACTGCTAGAAGTGCAACCCACTATTCTTATGCATGACCACGTTCGGGCGTACAGATCCAATTAGATCTGTAAGCCGAGAAGGGCATAGTGCGAAGGCTAGGATTGCAGAGCTGAATGTAAGAGCTCATGGGGCAAAAAAAACTCATGATATCACCTCCAGGACTTGTCCGATTACCAGCGGAACTTGTCCGATTACCAGCAGATGCGTGAATGTTTTTTGGAGAGTGTTAGCTCATAAAAATGGCTCATCAGTCCCTACAGATTGTCATTACTAAAACCTCAATTAAGATATTACAAGGCATTAAGTTTTCCAGATACGAGTATACATTCATTACGGGCTTAAAGGTCCATTTTTAGTACGATTTCATACCCATCGGCTCTGCAATCCCTTCATTATGATGTCCTTTAATTTTCATCATGATTCACTTCCAGAAGTACAATCATTATTCTCAAGCAAGACCACGTTCGGGCGTACAGATCCATTTAGATCTGTAAGCCGAGAATGGCATAGTGCGAAGGCGAGGATTGCAGAGCTGAAAGGAATAAAAATGGCTCATCAGTCCCTACAGATTGTCATTACTAAAACCTCAATTAAGATATTACTAGGAATTAAGTTTTCCAGATACAAGTACACATTCATTTCGGGCTTAAAGGTCCATTTTTAGTACGATTTCATACCCATCGGCTCTGCAATCCCTTCATTATGATGTCCTTTAATTTTCATCATGATTCACTTCCAGAAGTACAATCATTATTCTCAAGCAAGACCACGTTCGGGCGTACAGATCCAATTAGATCTGTAAGCCGAGAATGGCTAGGTGCGCTGGCAAGGATTGCAGAGCTGAAAGGAATAAAAATGGCTCATCAGTCCCTACAGATTGTCATTGCTAAAACCTCAATTAAGATATTACTAGGAATTAAAATTTCCAGATACAAGTATGCCCTCATTACGGGCTTAAAGGTCCATTTTTAGCACGATTTCAGACCTATCGGCTCTGCAATCCCTTTATTATGATGTCCTTTAATTTTCATCATGATCAACTTCGAGAAGTACAATCACTATTCTCAAGCAAGACCACGTTCGGGCGTACAGATCCATCTATTTCAGATCCATTTTATAACAGGTCATAATCGTTAAAATTATGTTATAGTTCTACATTCCAAGTCGACAGAAACTCAGATTAATTCGTTTGTTTACCAAATAAGCTCGCAATAAAAATCAGCTTAAAAGCAATAATCTTACAATAAAAATCAAATCATGAAACAACTCTTCATCATTTTCAGCTTTGCTATTTTTCAATTAAATATATCTGCTCAAAATACGGAAAAGGTTGTGGGTCAACCAGAACTATCTAAATTTGAAATAGGAATACAACGTGGGAGCACAAGTTCCATCGGCGGTGGAATTTTAATTAGTTTTAATCGATATTTATCCGAAAAAAACATACTCCATTTTAATTTTACACCTTACTATGCTGCATCATCCAATTCATTTCTAGGAACATTCGAATTTTGGAACGAGTATAGAAATTACCTTGGAAAAAGAGGAACTTTCTATCTATCCCATGGTCCAGAATTTAACCTCGGTGATCGAAATAAAAATTTGCTTCAAGTTCAAGGAGAACCGATCAAGTCTAAATTTGCCGTCGGTCTCGGATATGGACTTGGTATAGGCCAAGTAATAAATGAACGATTAACTTTTACGGCTAATGTAAAATATAGATATAACTACGTCACTACTTGGGACAATGGTGTTTCATCAGAATTTAAGCCAGAGATCAATCTTTCAATTGGTGTAAATTATAGATTTAAATAGCAACCGGATCTAGACAAATAAATAAAATTTCCTATCTGCCGCAGACTAGACGAAGCTGAGTCCCACAGGAAATATTATTTTTGAAGTTGCTGTTGATGCCAGTTAATTGTCCAGCATATGGTGCACTAATGCTATAGGTGAAAACCGTTCCTCTTTCAGATAATGCACCACTTGATGAAAGATAACTAAAGCAGTTATTATAGTTGGAAAAACTCGTTAAGTTACTACCTACAGTTCCCGCCCTATAACTTGTGGACATTACCCAGTAATCAGTATTTAGACTTAATGTACCCATGTTATTATGAGACATAGCGTCATTAATTTCGCTAACATCGTAAAAATGTGCAGAAGGTTCCTCAGGGTAGGTTGCTTTACACATAGCGTCCGCAGCAACAAGTCCTGTAAATGAGTTATAAGAAAAAGAGCCATCTGTTGTCAAATTAGATGGACCTAAAATATACTTTTCCCTGTTCAAGCTTAGAGGTATCCATGTCGCCCCATCAAAGCCGTAAAATAATCCATTTTCAAATTTTATAGCCCCTGGTTTTTCAGAACTTAATGTCCCCAAAATTACTCCTCGCTGTGCGTTAACCTCGCCATTAACTGTTAAATTTCCTTGATGTACAATTAAATGTGCCGAATCAATTCCAGAGGATTCGATAACAACTGTGCTTTGACCATTTAGAAGATTTACAAATGAAAAAAGGAGGATTAGATGATATAGTCGCATAGCATTGGATTTTATTTGAAGTAATGGTTTAAGTTTAGTTGTCGCCCTAGGAATTTGCATTGACCTAAAAATATAATGTCAATGTAGGATCAATAATTGTCAACGACAACACTTGATTAGTTTAAGGTAAGAACCACTTGGTTAGGAGTCAATTCTATTATATATTCTGCTATGATTGTCCCGCTAAATGGTTGAAGCGGCCTTAATGTCAGAAACATTGATTAAACCAAAATTTTTCAATACTAGAAATAAGAATATTATTAATACACGTGTAAATAATACACATGTAGGACTTGATGCGGTATAAAATAGCATTTTGATTTAAGGTTATAGTTGATAAATTTTCATAAGTTCACGCAAGATTTTATCAAATGAAACAATTAGCCCTCTTCTTCTCACTTTTCTTCCTGAGTACATCTATAAATGCTCAGAATGCAAATTCTTATTTTCCTGAAAAAGGCGACTGGGAAACAACAACTTCCAAAGCAGCTGGTTTCTCTGATGCCTTGCTAGATTCAGTAGTGAATTATGCAATAAAACATGAATATTCAGGTGCAATAGACTTAAAAGTTGCCATTTTGAAAGGCTTCGAAAGGGAACCTTATCATGAAATTTTAGGTCCAACAAAAGATAGAGGAAGACCAGCAGGTATCATTCTACATAAAGGAAGAATCCTTAAGCAGTGGGGCGATGTTGATAGAGTAGACATGACCTTCAGTGTCACTAAGAGTTATCTTTCTACGGTTGCAGGACTAGCAGTTGACGATGGATATTTCAAGGTAGATGATCCTGTTGCAAATTTGATTTGGGATGGAAACTTTGATGGTCGGCATAACAGCAAAATAACTTGGAGACATCTCTTAACTCAATCTTCAGATTGGTCAGGTGAATTATTTGGCGGAAAAGACTGGGCAGATCGACCACCATCAGAGGGTGAAATTGATGATTGGAAAAATAGATCTTTCAATGAACCGGGAAAAGTATTCGAATACAATGATGTCAGAGTAAATCTGCTCGCTTATTCTTTATTAAATGTACTTAGAAAACCACTTCCTCTAGTTTTAAAAGAAAGAATCATGGATAAGATCGGTGCTTCACCTACCTGGAGATGGTATGGATATGATCATTCTTGGGTTCCAATAGATGGCTTACAAATGCAATCCGTAAGTGGTGGTGGGCATTCTGGTGGCGGTATGTTTATTTCTACCCTTGATCATGCTCGCTTTGGACTTTTATTCCAGAATGAAGGTAAGTGGAAGAATGAACAACTGATAAGCAGCGAATGGATAAGATTAGCGATCCAACCATCAGAGGCTAATGCTAGTTATGGCTTTATGTGGTGGTTAAACGACGAAAAGGGTAATCGATTTATGGAAGGTATCGATGAAAATGTATATTACGCGGCTGGATTTGGCGGTAATTTTATAGTGATTGATAAACAGAATGAGCTTGTGATTGTTACCAGATGGTTAGAACCTCGAAATCTTAAAGATTTTTTAAATAAGGTCTATTCAGCAATGAATTAATCATAAAAACAAAATTGAAATCGTTCTAGATTCGTATATTATTTATGTCTATGAGATTAAAAGTACATTTCCTTTTCTTTTTTATCCTTTCAAGTATTGCACTTAAGGCCCAATTCGGTGTCCCTTTAAATGATAATTGTTCGCAATCCATAAAACTAACCCAACTTGAAAATTTCTGTAGTGACGATGTTGATTTGTTTTCTACAGAAGGTGCTACGATTGATACAACTGAAGGATTCGGTTGTCAGACCTCCTTTCAACCTTTAGGCGTGTGGTACAACTTTACGGCGATTACGAAATTTGTTCGGATTACAGTGGAAGGAGAAGATGCTGGAAATGGTTTACTTCTTACGGAACCTATAATAGGAATTTATGAAGGAGGTTGCGGCAATCTGAATCAGTTAAACTGTGTGACTACTGCAACGGGTGTGAATGTAGCTGAAATCGTTATAACGACGGTGCCTGGAAAGAATTATACCTTAATGATTGGTGCTAAGAATAATAGCCAAGGATCATTTAGATTGTGTTTGAATAGTTTTAATGTAGATCCAGAACCTTTACAGGACTGTGGACAAGCGAGAATATTATGTGATAAGTCACCGATAGGAGTGGAAAGTGTTGTTGGATTCGGGAGTATAAGAGATGACTTAGACTTAGGTTCTAATCCAGCCATTCAATTTCCAGCTTGTGGCGTTGTAGAAGATGCGAGTAACTGGTATAAATGGACATGTGATCAGCCTGGAACATTAGAATTCACCATCACTCCTTTAAAACAGTTCGATGATATAGATTTCGTTGTATATGAGTTTCCAGATGGACTGGAAAATTGCAACACTAAAGTATTAATAAGAAATATGATTTCTGGTGAGAACCAAGGTCAGAATATGAATCAATGGGCAGTCTGCGTAGGACCGACTGGGTTGATATCCGGTGATGGACAAGACGGAGAATCCTGTGGTTGCCAAAATGGTGACAATAATTTTGCGAATGCTATACAAATGGAAGCAGGAAAAAGTTACGGATTAATGGTGATGAATTTTTCACAATCTGGTGTTGGGTACAATCTTGATTTTGGTGGAACAGGGACTTTTGCAGGGCCAGTGCCTGAATTCAGTATAGAACCGATTACGGGATTGAGATGTGATCAAGCATTTACGATAGAAGATAGAAGTAGGGATAATGGTAATCCATTAACTTACGAATGGTACTTTGGCGAAGATGCTACACCAGAAACAAGTACGGAGGCAGGGCCATTTGACGTGAATTATACGACATTTGGTCAGAAGTACATCGTTCTAACGGTGAAAGACCAGGTGAATGGATGTGAAGTAACTGAAATATTTGACATTTTCGCTGAAGCATGTTGCGAAGATATCGATCCATTGGTCCCTACACTTGTTAATGCGGTAGACCCTACTTGTCCTAATTTTAGCGATGGAAGTCTTGAATTAGCAGCTTCTGGCGGATCGAATTCTGGATATACTTTCTCTATAAATGGAAGCCCATTTGTTTCAGGTTCTGAATTTATGAACTTACCAGATGGTACCTTTAATATTGATGTCATAGATGATAAAGGTTGTGAAGGAAGCATTGACTTGAATCTCTTCGATCCGGATTCTATTATTGTGAATGCAGGTCTCGATTCCTTAATCGATCTAGGAGACATGATTGACTTAGAAGGGGAAATCGTTTCGGACAATGGGAGAGATTACGATATTGTATGGACTTGGAATTCTAATGGTACGGAAGTATCCTGTGTGAATTGTCTAGATCCGAATGTTTTCCCCTTTGGAGCTACAACTTTTACTTTAACGGCAATCGATGAATTTGGATGTGAATTTTCCGATCGAGTTGCTATTGATGTTGACCTGAATTATCCACTCTATATTCCAAATGTTTTTTCACCTAATGATGATGGTTTTAATGATCGATTTACGGCATTCGGTGGAATTGCTGTACAAGAAATTGCGCTCTTGAAAATATTTGATCGGTGGGGAAATTTAGTGTATGAGGAGAGGAATTTTCCTATAAGTGATACGACTTTTGGATGGGATGGTATGTTTAACAACAGCTTAGCCGAACCAGGTGTATACACTTACATTTTTGATATACAATTCATTGATAATAATCCGCCAAGGGAATATTCAGGTGATATTACTTTGCTTCGATGACCATTTATAGAAGCACAATACAACTATTAAGAATTCCCTTTTCGATCAATTTATTACCGATATTTTTATTTGCATTCTATAGTTGTGGTGAGAATATTCATACATGGAAAGCGGCATTAGTTTTTATACTCATTCACTTTGTTTTTTATCCAGCAAGTAATGCTTATAATAGTTTCATGGATGCAGATACGAGTAGTATAGCTGGGATTAAGAATCCGCCGGCACCTACGAAGCAATTGTACCAAGCATCTGTATTATTAGATATCGTTGGACTTAGTTTAAGTTTACTAATCAGTTTACCATTTTTTGCTATCAACTTTATTCTAATGCTGCTTTCAAGGGCGTATAGTTATAGAGGAATTAGGCTAAAGAAATATGCTGTTTTATCTTTTATCATGGTGGCATTTGCTCAAGGTGGACTAAGTTTCTATAATATGTTTATCGGAATCCAGGGGCTTGACTATTTTCCTGCGCTGACTATAGATCTAGCCCTCAAAGTTGCGGTTGCATCTTTATTTGTGGGAGCGATCTATCCGATTACCCAGGTGTATCAGCATGAGGAAGATGAAAAGCAGGGAGATCAAACAATGAGTATGCTTCTAGGCGTTAGAGGTACCTTTGTTTTCAGTGGATTTCTGTTTTTATTGGCCAATGTTTGTCTATATTTCATCCTAACGACTTCTGCGTTTTTAATATTCGAAGCATTCATGATTTTTCCAGCTGGCTTTTTTATCTTTTGGGCATATCAATGTTTTAAAGATCCATTAAAAGCTAATTTTAAGAGTACAATGCGAATGGCGATGTCCGCTTCTATTGCTATGATATTGGGATTTGCGGTGATTATTTTAACAACTTAAAACTAATGATAATATCGAGCCTTGATTTGAATCCTATTCTATAAATCAACTCATCTCATTGAAACAGTAAGTATTCTGGTTAATGAACTTCTAAAATTGACCTAAACCCAAAAAGAACTTAACTACGTGTTATAATTCAACAATAATATTCAAAGCTTTTTTGATCATATTATCTACTACTTTCCCAGGATTTTCAGCAAAAGTTCCCAATTGTCGATTGGCAAGAATAGCATTGATAGAAACCGCGCGATGACCGAGTACACTCGCTAACAAATAGATCCCAGAAGTTTCCATTTCTAGATTGGTTATTCCTGCACTTACGACTTGGTTTATCCTGCTATTCGCCTTGATATTATATCTTATTGCACGACCTTGTGGTGCGTAAAATCCAATAGACGTTAGTGTTTTTCCTTTTATAAATTCCGGATGACTCGCAAAGGTATTCACTAAACTTTTATCTGCCTTAACACTATAAGCATTTAGGTTTTTAGTGAAGAATCGAGTTACTTTCGTATCTGTGTAAAGATCTTGAAAAGCTGGTGGGACCTCATAGAATGCATTCATGTTATCGATGCCTACTGCTATTTCCGAGATCAAAAATTGACCTAAAGGAATATCTTCTTGTAAACTCCCAGATGTTCCTAGGCGAATAAAATTAAGAACCGTAATTTCTTCTTTAATTTCTCGTGTTTCAAAGTCCACATTAAATAAAGCATCGATTTCATTGAAAACAATGTCGATGTTATCCGTTCCGATTCCTGTCGAGATCACAGAAATCCTCTTTGCGCCGATGTAACCCGTGTGACACGTGAATTCACGCTTGTGTTTTTTTATTTCGATTTCGTCAAAGTACTTCGAAATTTCGAAGACTCGTTCTTGGTCTCCTACAGTGATGATCGTAGTGGCTAGATCGCCAGGTAGCAGATTAAGATGGTATATCGAGCCATCATCATTCAAGATTAATTCGGAAGAAGCAATCGGCATAGATTATATTTTTTATACCTTTGCAAGCTATAAAAAAATATGTTGAAATGAGAAAAATCTATCACTTGTCTACCTGCAATACTTGCCAGAGAATTATTAATGATCTAGATCTTCACCACGAAGGTTTTGAGTTTCAAAACATTAAGGAAAAGCACATTTCAGCAGAAGAGTTAGATGATTTGGCGAAAAAAGAAGGATCGTATGAAGCACTCTTTAATAGGAGAGCGATGAAATATCGTTCTATGGGCCTGAACGAAATGGATCTAACCGAAGACGACTATAGAAAATATATCCTTAGTGAATATACCTTTCTGAAGAGACCTGTTATCATCATCGATGACAAAGCATTCGTAGGGAATTCTAAAAAAGTAATCGCAGCAGCTCAGGGTAACCTTTAGCGAAGGAGGGATATAAGTCTATAAAAATATAGACTATGAACACCCTTCATTTTACATTTCTTTTCACACTGATATCTCTTTTTTCCTATGGTCAGCGATCGTGTGGAAGCCATGATGAATTTCAAGAAGAGATGAAAAGTAATCCTGCTTTTAGAAATTTACAGAAGCTGTCTGAAAATGCCAGTATTAAACGTAATGCGGGTCCAAGTGGTATTATTACCATTCCGGTGGTTGTCCATGTAATCTACAATCATTCAGGCGAAAATCTTAGCGATGCTCAGATTCAATCTCAAATAGACGTTCTTAATGAAGATTTCAGAAGATTAAATGCTGATGCAGATAATCTCTGGGGGCAGGCAGCTGATGCGGAAATTGAATTTTGCCTTGCTAGTAGAGACCCTTATGGTGATGCCACGTGTGGAATTACCAGAACTCAAACTGACAGTATTAAGTTCTATTCTAAATTTACAATGAAATCGAGTGCAACTGGAGGAATAGATCCTTGGCCATATCAGGATTATCTCAATATTTGGGTTTGCGATATTTCAGGATTGCTGGGATTTGCTCGATTTCCTGAATATTCAGATCCAGAGCTTTATGATGGCGTGGTGACAGATTACTTAAGTTTCGGAAGGATAGGAAATCTGAAGGAAGATTTTAATCTGGGAAGAACGACTACACATGAAGTTGGTCACTGGTTAAATCTAAGGCATATCTGGGGTGATGGAGATTGTTTTTACGATGATTTTGTGAGTGACACACCCGTTTCTGATGACCATAACTACGGATGCAACCCAGGTCATATTTCATGCGGAAGTGTAGATATGGTACAGAACTACATGGATTATTCGGATGACGTATGCATGAATCTATTTACAATAGGACAGAAAAATAGAATGCGGGCATTGTTTGAACCTGGAGGATTTAGGACAAGTTTATTGACTTCGAAAGGTTGTGGAGAACCGCTGGAGTGTAATAAGTTGTTTTTAACAATCAACTTTGATGATTATCCTGCTGATATTTCTTGGGTCTTAAGAAATGCTGAAACCTCAGAAACTGTAATGAATTCAGTTTACTATCCTAATACGCTTGCGAACACTTCACTTCATGTTTCCACTTGTGTGCCAGACGGAACCTATTCATTTTCCATAGATGATAGTTATGGAGATGGATTATGTTGCAATGAAGGAACGGGAAGTTATACATTGACAAGTACGTATGAAGATCTTATTATTTCTAATGGTCAATTAGGCAGTGGAGAAACGACAGAAATCTTAGTGAACAATAGCAATTATAGATTCATTGGACCAGGAAGCAATTGGTATGATCCTGCGAATTGGAACAAATTAGATCCTCCGTCAGACTGCTATGAGGGTCTTATTATCATAGAAAAATATTGCGAGCGGTCTCCATTTGAACTGAAAAGTACTAATAGTATTATCGTGAGACAAGGCGCGGAACTCAGGATTACGGAATAGTTGATTTATAGGGATATAAAGCTAATCGGTGACAATATCAATTAGGAGTAACCACTGATTAAATGCACAAGATATAATGGGAGTCTCAGACTAGATTTGTGGATATAATTAAAAACCAGATCTAAAATGAAACGTACCCTTAAATTTTTTTTGTTCCTAACTATGCTGATTTATACTTTCCCTTCTCTGTTCGCACAATCGATAGGTATAAGTGAAAACAATTCAGAACCGAATGAGAATGCCATACTTGATATTAATTCCGATAATAAGGGTCTCTTAATCCCTCGTATGACTACTGTACTAAGAAATACTTTTGCTGGTTCGCTAGGGACAGAGGAAGCAGGTATGATGGTATTTGATACGGATGAAAATGAATTTTATTTTTGGAATGGAACAGGCTTTTCCGCTATTTCATTTGTTTCAAAGTTCGTAGACTCAGATGAAGATACTTATATCGAATTAGAACAATCTCCTGATGATGATATTATTCGATTTATTACAGAAGGCGTTCAGCAGTGGGCAATTGTAGGCCCTAGACTTGAGCAGTCAAAAGATAACAAGAGCATTCTAATCGGTATAGATGCTGGTAGGATGAATAATCTAAACAATAGCAATATTGCTGTTGGTTCGAGTGCGTTATTTACCGCAGAAGATAGAATTGGTAACATTGCTATCGGTGATTCGTCTCTTTATTTTAATGGACAAAATGCTGGTGGAACAACACAAGGGAATAATAATATCGCTATCGGAAAAGCAGCATTGAGAAATAATGATGTTGGATGGGAAAGTATTGCCATTGGAACAGATGCTTTAAAAGGGAATGTGACCGGTTCTGGGAACATTGCTATAGGTCATAAGACATTAGAATATAATTCTGAAGGTAATAGCAATATAGCTCTAGGTCACCGAGCATTATTGCGGAATCGCTCAGGTCGTTATAATATCGGAGTAGGGACTAATGCATTATGGCGAACTACCACAGGAGAAAGAAATGTGGCAATTGGTGTCCTTGCCGGGAGTTCTACCAATACAGGAAATGGTAATATTTCTTTAGGCTTTGGCAGTTTAAATTTGAATCAAGATGGAAATAACAATGTGTCTATAGGTAATGGTGCGAATTATAATTATAGACTTTCCAATAATGTTGCTGTAGGGGATTCTGCACTTTTTCATGATGGATTAGGTTCGAATCTTAATGATACACATGCGAATACAGCCATCGGTTACAAATCTCTGTTTGAAAATACCATAGGTTATTCTAATACTGGATTAGGATTTCGATCTCTGCATAACAACATAGAAGGAAATGGCAATGTTGCAATAGGTAGTGGAGCGTTACGGGAGAATGTTTCAGGAACTGGTAATGTTGCCATTGGAAATTCGGCGCTGCCATTTAATGTTGCAGGCAGTCAAAATATTAGTATTGGTCAATATGCACAAGCATATTCCTATAACAGTAATCAGAATATTGCAATAGGAAGATATGCATTAGCTAGGAATAATAGTAATAGAAATGTAGCGATCGGTAACGGAGCATTGCTATATAATTCAACAGGTGAAGCGAACATAGGGATAGGAGATTCTGCTCTTGCACTAGCAACGAGCCAGAAAGGAAGTGTAGCAATCGGTGATTCTGCATTGTACCAGTCTGTTGAAGATGCATTCTATCATGGACAAGTAGCCATTGGTTTTAAATCACAATATGCAAACAAGACTGGGTATAATAATATTGGGGTTGGATATCAATCCTTGTTAAGAAATGTCTCTGGAATAGGAAATACTGCTATCGGACCTTCCAGTATGTACCAAAATAAGGCCGATTATAACACCGCTATCGGATATTCAGCGCTGCACAGTAATATGGACGGCGAAGAAAACACCGCAGTAGGTGTCTTCGCGTTGTTCGCTAATTCCACAAGACATCGAAGAACAGCAATTGGTTATTCTGCTAACTCTATAAATGATAATGGAAATAATACAGGGATAGGCAATGATGCAGATTGTACCGCGGCGCATCAAGTGAGAATAGGGAATGAGGATGTTACTTCCATAGGCGGATTTGCTAACTGGACGAATGTAAGTGATGGGCAATTCAAAAAAGATGTTGAGGAAAATGTAGTTGGGCTAGAATTTATAAAACGCATTCGACCAGTTACTTATAAGTTAGATATGAATGCAGTACGTGACTTTTATTTACGAGAATATGGTGAGGAAAGAAATAGAAGATATATAGATCAAAGTGAGGCACCTACTTTAATTCGTAGTGGATTCATCGCACAAGAAGTGGAGGCCGTTGCAAAGTCTTTAGGTTACGACTTCTCAGGTATAGATGCGCCCAAAAATAAAAAGGATTTTTACGGAATTCGTTATGCAGCCTTTGTTGTACCGCTAGTTAAAGCAGTCCAAGAGCAACAAGAAATCATTGAACAACAGAAAATAAAGATAGAAAATCAAGAACTTCAACTCGCTAATGTAAAAGAAGAAATGGCTGAGATTAAAGTTCTGTTGTCCAAATTGATAGAATCCAAATCATTAGTGCAACATTAAACTTTATCCTTAAATTTAAAGCATTATGAGAAAAACTTTAATACATATTGGGTTCTGTTTTATTCTTGTACTAAAATTAAATGCTCAATTTTTGCAAACCGTTAATTTCTCAAAGGAGGAGGTTGAGATCTATTCTGGTATCGTCGGAATGTATGAAGAAAAGTCTAGATTTTTATGGTTTTATGGCTTCGATGGAATTTCTCGCTATGATGGAAGTAATTTTGAGAAAATAGAAGATATCTACCCAGAAGCCATAAATTTACCATCAAAGAATTGCCTTTCACTGCATAGAAGTGAAGACTATTTTTGGATTGGAACTTCTTATCAAGGATTGTACACCATTGATCAAAAAGGAAGCTTTTCCAGTTTTCAAGAATTACTTAATTCTAATCAGAAATTTGAAGCAAAAAGTATAAAAAAGATACTTACCTATAAGAATTACCTCTTTGTGCTCAGTGAATACGGCTTGGAAATATTTAAAAGAGACCAAGCGAAATATAGAAAAGTTGAACTAGCGTCATTGAATTCTAAAAGTATCAATGACATTACCATTCAAGATGAACTGATCTACGCTGCAACACCTACATCTGTACAAATCGCTAATCTTGAGACCAAGCATGTAGAGACTTTTGAAAATTATAATGAAGCTCGATTTTTCAAGGATAGTGAGCGTAAAGTGTGGGTAGCATACTTGCAGAATGGCAATCATATCTCCTATTATGAACCTAAGTTGAAACAGTTCATAGGTCCATCATATCAACCATATAAGAATTATAAGAGCTCTAGACATTACGTTTGGCTTGAGAATAATCGTCTGCTTTCGTTTCCTGTGAATGGATTGTTTATTGAAATCGTAGATTTTGAAAAAGAAGAAATTCAGCATATTTTAGAGTCACTATATGAACTAGGAGAAGAGAGGTTTTTACGGCAACCATTTCAAGATTCTAAGCAAAGGACTTGGCTATTCAGTAAAAACCTGCATTATATCATTAATGATAGTCCGTTTACTCCAACTTACCTTTCCAAGAATATAGGAAGTGTGAATGATATGGTGGTGATGGCGGATAAAATATTAATGAGCATAACCAATAAAGGACTTTACGTTTATCATAAAAAGACAAATAAACTCGAGCATTTTACAGATAATAACAGCAAACTAGCGGATGATTTTATATCTAGCCTAGTAGATTTCGGAAAGGGTAGGATAGGCGTGTGTATGTTCAATTATTTTCAAGTATACAACACAGAAACAGGGTTCGAAGAAGCAGTAGAATTTCCTGGAATTATAAGAAGCGCAGTTGAAAACGATAATTACTATTGTTTAGGAGGTTATAAGAATGCATTTAAAGTAAATAAAGCTAATGGTGTAGTTAAAAAAATAGAAATACCCACATTTAATCCGAATGCTGGTAATGCGATCAATGCTATTTTGCAAAAGGATGAATCGAATTTAATATTAGGATCGGCTAATTTAGGACTCATCAATTATAACTTAAATGAGGATGAAGTAGATGTTGCTAGTATCTTGGTAAGTGTACTACATGATTCATTAAAAATCACTAAAATTAACCACGCTGATATCTCACCTAATAAAAAACTGATTGCACTGGCAATGGATAATGGTTTGATAATTAAGCATCTAAATGGTAAAAAAGAAAAGGTAAATACTAAAGACCATTTTTTTACAAATGTAGTTTTCGCAAGTGATTCGGTCTTATTTGCTAGTGCTAGAGATAAGATATTACGGGTTTCCCTCCCATCTTTTGAAATCAAATCATTCAACTACAAGCAAGGACTGATTAATAAGAATTATAACCTAAGGTCTTCTTACAAAGATGAGCATGGAAGGATTTTTTTTGGAGGAGAAAATGGTATAGACCAAATCATAGATGAAGGTTTAGAGCTACAAAATACAATAAATGAAATCTTAATTGATCAGGTTTATTTCAATGGCGTCCCACAATTTATTGATCCTGATCAGAAAATAAAAATTCCTAATGATGTTAAAATATTAGAAGTTAAGGTGACCACCCCACAAGCAAGTTCCGGAGGAAGAAATACTTTCCAAGCCAGAATAGATCAAGAAGGTGCCTGGTTAAATCTGAGTGGAAAGAACCGATTTGTGTTATACAATCCTAAGCCAGGGAAAATGAACTTGGAATTTAGATCTGTCGATGAATATGGTAGCGTGACTAGTAAAGTTAAAGAGTTAGAAGCAACGATAAAACAAAAGTGGTATGAAAACTTTGCGTTGTTAACAGGACTTGCGTTTTTGTGCTTAGCGGGAATTACGCTCGGACTTTTTAAGTATCAAAAAGTGAAAAACTCTAGAATTCAAGAGAAACTGATCCTACAAGAAGAACTAGCAAGGTTAGAGCTGACCGCACTAAACTCTCAGATGAATCCGCACTTCATTTTTAATGCACTGAGCTCTATAAAGCAGTTGATCACCAGTAATGAAACGAAAACAGCAGAAATCTATCTGTCTAAGTATTCTAAGTTGTTAAGACATGTTATTCAATATTCGACTCATCAGAAAATTAAGCTTTCGGAGGAATTAGACTTCATTAGAAATTACCTTGACCTAGAATTATTAAGATTCTCTGATGCTTTTGAATATCAAATAAATAACAAGGTTGAAAATCCGGAAAACATATTAATCCCGCCATTTTTTATTCAACCACAACTAGAGAATGCCATTAAGCATGGACTTCTTAACAAAAAAGAGCACAGTCTCATTGTTATCGAACTGATGGAGGAAAATGGAATGGTGAAAATCATTATAGAAGATAATGGGATCGGAAGAGAAGCTGCTAGTAAAATGAAAATTTACAAAAACACAAACACAAAAAAAGGTATCTTTCTAACAGAAGAAAGAATTAAGAACTTGAACAAATTAAATTTTAAATCAAGCTTCTTTATGGAAGATTTATACAAAAATAATATGGCTAATGGGACACGTGCTGTGCTCATGTTCGAAAAAAATAAAGCGTAATCTATGGAATTAATAACTGCTGCGATCATAGAAGATGAAATTCGTAATCAACAATTATTAAGTCATATGATTTCGAATTCTTGTCCTGAAATAAACATCATAGGTGTGCTAGAAGGTGTTCAAGAATCAATCGATTTCATCAAGGAGCAAAAGCCTGAAATTATTTTTCTGGATATTCAACTGAAGGATGGAAGTGGATTCGATATTTTGAATGCTTTAGAAGAGAAAGATCAACCCAAGATTATATTTACTACTGCATATGATCAGTATGCCATCGATGCCTTTAGGTATTCTGCGGTGAACTATCTACTGAAACCGATAGATGATGATGAACTGATCTCCTCGGTTAAGAAAGTCGTAGAGACGAAAGGAAAAGTTCAGTTAAGTAACATTCGAAATCTGTTAACGAAGATGATGGTAGACTCTGAAGAACAATTAATTGCGATTTCAGGAACAAGCACAACGGAGTATATTCGAATTTCGGAGATTATTCATATAAAGGCTATGGGAGCTTACAGCCAAATTTTCCTGAGGAATGGTGATTGTCACACGGTTTCTAAAGTCATTAAAATTTACGATGAGATGCTTTCGAAATTTAATTTTTTCAGAACTCACCAATCACATTTGATTAATCTGAAGTGCGTAAGAAAGTACATCAAAGGTGATAATATTGCGGTTCTCGTTAATGGCGATGAAGCGATTATTTCTAGGAATAAGAAAGACAAGTTCGTGATGGCAATGGATAAGATGACCTTGTCTTAAAACAAAAAAAAAGTTGCCTCAGCCAGAAGCAACTTTTCTTTTCACAATCTAGAACGGTTATTAATTTTTATAATTTTTTAATTCTTCAGATCCATCGAAGTCTAAGTCGATATTCTTAAAATCTTCAAATCTTATCTTCCCAGTTGCGTTGAACAAAACACTACTATCATCTCCCTTCACGATCATGAAAAGCTCGGAGATAATCCCATTTTTCTCATTGACATAGATTTCTATTAAGTTTCCTTTAGATTTTATGGAATTCAATAATTCCAAGTTGTTTTTTCTGACAGCATTCTTAATTTTAGAAACATCATTTTTAGAAAGGTAATCCTCTTCGTCAAAGATGTACAGCTGGAAATTGTCAATTTCTGATTTGACATTGTCGCTGTTCTTGAAAGAGAATAAATTTCCACTCAACGATATTTTAGAGCATTCTCTATCTTCTACAAAGTCTTCTAAGAATTGGTTGAAATTAGAGCTTAGTAATGGGCATAAGAATAACAGGCTAATGATAGCTAACTTGGTCATAATATTTGTTTTAATTGAGTTTGTTTAAATAGAAAGGAGTTCTTCCTCGTCTTTGTCGTAATCCCAGATTTTAAGATTCTTGAGATCTTCGATTTTGAATCTTCCTGAAAGACTCATTAAGATGGTTGCATCTTCACTATTGATAAATGCGGCAATATTTCTGATTTGATTTCGCTTCTCACGAATTAATAAACGAACTTGAGTGCCTTCACTTCTAACGGATAACAACTCTTCGAATTGCTCGTTCTGCAAGCCTTTGAGCAGTTTATTAATATCTTTCTTTTCCACCTCAGGTCCATCATCGATAATTAGGAATCTAATCCTGCTAATTTTATCGGTCAATTTTAAAAGCTCTTTCGCTTCTACATCATCGTCATCTATAAAATTTGATGAAAGTCCGATTGCATCCAGCATCCATCCTGGAACATTGATAGCAAGTGCATGATCTTCTACCTTATGGTGATTTATGAACTTGTTAAGGGATCTGGTTTGGGAAAATGCAATGTTTGTTACAAATAAAAGCAATGCAAGTATATAGAGGTTTTTCATTGGATTTAATTTTTCTTGTCGTCTAAATTCTTAAGATGTTCCATTCCATCGATATCTACAGAGTTAGCAAGCTTTGCTATTTTCTTAAGATCGATGTTTCCGACGAAACTCATCATGACAAATTCATCACCACCCACAAGTAACAGGAGTTCGTTAATAATGTCTCCAGAGTCCTTCACTAAAAATTCTACATTGGTCCCATCATCTCTTACCGTCATTAAAATTTCGTATTCCTTAGTGTTGATCAGTGACTTTGCTTCTTTGTAGAAAGCTTTGGTATTATACTCAGTTGTTAAAATTCTAAGCCCTTTAAGATCTTTGATAACATCTCTGGTTTCTTGATCCATGTCTTCCGGTGCTATTTTCGCAACCATTTCAAACATTTTCGGGCTGATGTAAACCACCGTGAAATTCTCATCATCCATATACTTGTCAAAGTATTTTTCTATTGCGTCTGCTTGCCCGAATGATGAGGCGATGGCGACAACCATCATGGTTAAGATTAAACTAATTTTTTTCATTTTAATAAATTGATATTGTTATTGAATGTTATTGCTAATTTTTAAAAATCTCGGTCTTTTTGAAAGCTTTCATTTTTTCTAAAGACTCTGTTCCTTTGTTAAACTGTATACCTAAGTAAGCTAAAGCTTCCATGGTCGTTTCTAAAGCTTCCTGAGCTTCAGCTTCTTCAATCTGTGCTAAGTGTAATTCTTCTTGATAATCCTGGTAAGAATTCATCACAAAGAGTGAACCTAATACGAGTGCTAATCCCGCGGCAATACCCATCATTGTTCTTCTAACAATGTGTAGCGTCTTCGCTTCTTTTAGGTCAATTTTTTTCTCTAATACTTCTGTCTGTGCAATGGAAAAATATCCAAAAAGTTCTCCATATTGCTTATGTTCTTCCGCAACATCGTCACTATTAAAGTAAGATTTCAACCGCTGCTCTTCTGCGATGCTAGTTTCACCTGCAAAGTATTTTTCTAAAAGAAGACTCGTGCTATCTTCCGCATCGAACGTTACTTCTGCTTCTTCTTGGAAGAAAGCGAATAGATCTGCGTACTGCTTGTGCTCATCTGCTACGTCTCCGTGCTTATAATAGTGCTTTAAGCGCTGCTCTTCCGCTATAGTCGTTTCACCTTCGAAGTATTTCTCTAGTAATAAGTCGAAACTATCTTCAGCCGTAAACTCGATTTCTGCTTCTGCATTGAAAAAACGGAAGAGATCACTATAAATCTTATGTTCTTCCGCTACATGCTCACCAGCGAAATACGCCTTAAGTGCTTTCTCATCTTCTAGAGAGGATTCTCCTTCGAAGTAGCGGTTTAATAATTCATTCATTTTCATTATTTAAGATTTAAAATTTGTTCTCTTAATTTCTTTCTTCCTCTGTGTAGATATACTTTGACTTGATCCTTAGTAAATCCTGAAACTTCTGCTATTTCATCATAGCTCATTTCTTCTATATCTCTTAAGTGAACAACTGTTCTATAATTTTCTGGTAAAGCGGAGATATAACCTTTGATTCGATTAACTGTTTCCGACGATTCCATTTGTCTTTGTGCACTTGCACCTTGATCCTGCATATCAAACTGTGTTTCCATTCCTACAGTTCGTCTGTGCTTTGATCTAGTTGCATCGATCGCTTCATTTCTAGTTAGCGTCATACACCATGCTTCCATGTTCTTCACGGATTCAAGATGATCTCTTTTTTTCCAAACTTTAATCATAACTTCCTGAACCACATCTTCCGCTTCGTGCGAACTACCAACTATCCTTAAAGCAAGCCGGTACATTTTATTTTTAAAAGGTAAAACCATATTTTCAAATTCTTTGAGTTGCATTATAATGTCTTCATAATAGAGACGATATGAATAAATAAATGTTACAAATCGCTCAAAATTTATTATTTTTTTTCTTCTTTGTGCGCTAATAGGTCGGATAAAAACGATATAGTATAGTAAATGATTTTAAAAATACTAGACAAACTGGTTTTAAAGAGTTTCGTAGGGCCCTATGTATTCTCTTTCTTTGTTGCCGAATTCGTACTGGTTATGCAATTTCTATGGAAATATGTGGACGAATTGGTTGGGAAAGGTTTGTCTTTTTGGTTTTTAGTAGAAATGGTTTTTTATTACGCGGTAACCATTATTCCGCTAGCAGTTCCGATTACCATTCTGATCTCCTCGGTCATGGTCTACGGGAACATGGCAGAAAAGTATGAGATTTCCAGTTTTAAGTCTGCGGGCGTTTCATTGCTTAGGGTGATGCGACCAGGAATTATGCTAGCCTTGTTTACATTCGCCTTTTCTTTAGTCTCTTCGAATTACCTGAAACCTAAAGCAAATCTAAAATTCTATCAAGCTTTCGAAAATGTCAGAAAGCAGAAACCATCGATGACCATAGAGGAAGGAATCTTTAATGATGATTTTCGAGGATTCAGTATTAGGGTAGGGAAGAAGGATCCGGATGATGTCGGAATTAAAGACGTCATGATCTATGATAATACGGATAGAAGTTTCCTGAATCTTACTACAGCTCAGAAAGGAAAGATGTATACTATTAATAATGGTAAGTATTTCATTATGGAGCTAGAAGATGTGAAGCAGTTTAGAGAGGTGATGGACAAGGACAGTAAGAATCGAAATAACCCGACTACCTTTCTGAGAAGTGACTTTAAGACGTGGAAGAAGACTTTTGATATGAGTGAGTTTGAATTTTCTGAACGGACTTCTGGACTTGCTCGTAGGAAGTATGATCTTTATAATACTTTCCAATTGTTATCTGGAATTGATTCTTTGAACAATGACTTAGTCAAAGTATCTTATAGAAATAAATACGCATTTAAGGAATTAGACTTAATCACCATAGATTCTACGAGACTAAAAGAAGTGGAGGCCAAAGAAAGTATGACTTCTGCTGAAATCGAGCGTAAGGCAATGGATGATCTGGCTGAAGAAGAAAGGATAAAGGGCGATTATAAGAAAAATGAAAGCCTACCCAAGTCTGTTGAAGAAAAACCAGCATCAGCTAAGAAGATCACCAATAAGACTGCAACATCTAAGGATAATTTGGCCAAATTAAACAACAAGCTTAAGGAGGTTAAAAGTGTCCCTAAGAAAGTGATCAGAACTCCTAGAAAGAAAAGAGTCGAGACGGATATCGTCTTATTCAGAGAAGATGTAGAAATGGATTCAGTCACATCTATTGGCCAGATTCTCCCAAGTGACGCTGCCTCTTCGGTAATTTTTAGGGCGTTAAATTTATCCCAGACAGTGAACGAAAGGATTAAATCTTCCTTGAATGAAGAAAGGATGAAAGATACGAATAAGCGGCGGTATGTTCTTCGACTTCATCAGATGTACAGTTGGGCGACTATATGTATCATCTTTATGTTTATCGGAGCACCACTAGGATCTATCGTGCGTAAAGGAGGATATGGATACCCACTATTGATTGCGATTGTCTTTTTCATGGTATTTATTATTCTGATGATTATGGGAGAGAAACTGAACAAAGGAGAATCGCTAAGTGCGGAAATGGCTGCTTGGCTACCTTGTATATCGCTATTTCCTGTCAGTGTATTGTTAAGTTACCTTGCGCTCGGGGATATCGGTGGTTTTAATTTTAATTGGCTGACTGATATTTTTGCGCGATTTAAGAAGAAGGAATGAAAGGAATAAATAAGATTTTTTTAGCGCTTTTTATATTAGCTTGGATTGGGGTTTTAGTTTTTCGCTTGTCGATAGACAAAGGTGAAGCATTATTAGAGCTAAGCATGTCACACAGTGATGGCTTGAATTCATTTTTTATTATTACAACGCAATTTGCAGAAGAAATAACTTACACTTTATTCGCTCTGGTATTTCTTTTTATACGATATAGAGTTTCTCTTGCTATCGCATTTACTGGTATTGGCGTGACGATAGTTGCTGGAATTTTGAAAAAGATCTTCGCTTTTGACAGACCGTTTGCATATTTTCAGAAGATGGGAATGGAGACGATGTATAATAAAATAGAAGGCATAGAACCTTATACAGGTATGACTAGCTTTCCTTCTGGACATGCTATGGCAGGATTTGCGCTGATGAGTTTATTGAGTTTGTACTTAAGAAATCCAGTATTGACGATCTTGTTTTTCTTAGTTGGATGTATTGTTGGAGTTTCGAGAATTTACCTTGGTCATCATTTCCTTGAAGATGTGATATTTGGATCCTTACTAGGTGTGTTGGTTTCTTATGCGGTATATTTTCCAACTGAGCGTTGGAAAGCTCCTGTTCTGGACCAATCTTTTCTAAGCTCTAAAAGAACGAAGCTTAATGCCTAGTTTTCGTTTTCGAGCAAATTTTGGATTTGATTTTCAGCTGTTTTTAATTTAGTCTTGCACATTTTAATCAGTTCAGCAGCTCTGGATACCTTTTCTGAAAGTTGATCTATATCTACTTGATTACTGCTGATTTCAGCTAATATTCCTTCTAATTCGGTCATTGCTTCTTTATAACTCATATTATTTTACTTTTGATCTTACCGTTGATAAATTCTGTTTCTATTTCTTTATTGGAGTCCAATTTTTTGACGTCTTTCACTACTTTTCCATTTTGTCTCACGATAGCAAAACCCCGTTGTAGAATTTTGTCTGGTGCTAATAGGTCAATTTGAGATTCGAAAGAAACGAGTAAATCCTTCATACTTTTTAAATTCAGCGTGCTGCCATGTTTGAGTTTGAGATCTAGCTCATTCAGTTTGTTTTGCTCTAACTGCTTTCTAAAGGAAAATGAATTTTTTAATTGCTCGTAAATTAACACGAGCTTATTGTTTTCAGCTTGTAGAATGTCTTTGTAGGTTATTTGAATTTGCTGGCCGATATCTATCAGTCGGGATTCGAAATGTAGCGTTGTTTCAATTAAAAAATCTGCTACAGCTGTAGGAGTTTTTAAATCGGTATGACTTACGATATCTGCTATAGACTGATCGATGTCATGTCCGATTCCAGTAATAACAGGCAGTGAACATTTAGCAATTCTCTTAGCCAAATTATAATTGTCAAACGCTGATAAATCCAACTTGGCACCTCCACCTCTAATGATGACGACACAATCATAGCCACCCTCACGCTCTATTTGATCTAATGAAGCGATGACTTCGTTTTCTACTGCCTGACCTTGCATTGCAGCCTGATACAGCGTTATGTTATAGTGATATCCGTAGCTGTTTGTTCTTAGATGACTTAGAAAATCTTTATAACCTGCGGCAGTTTCTGAGGAGATGACTGCAATATTTTGAAGTACAGCAGGAAGAGGTATTTCAGCATTGACATAAAGTAAGTTTTCTGCTTTAAGTTTGTTAAGAATTTCTTGTTTAACCATCTCTGCCTTTCCTAGTGTATAACTAGCGTCTAGATCTTCGATAAGCAGACTGAAGCCATATCGTTCGCTGAATGAAATACTCACCTTCACTCTTACTTCATTACCAGTATCTAAGATTGACTTAAAGAGCGATTTAAATTTTTTCTCAAGGAAAGCTGCTTTTTTAAACCAAATGATGGCTGAAGCTTGCGCTTTGATCGTATCTGAATGTTCTTCTTTCTGAATCAGGTCCAAGTAGTAATTACCACGAGAATATTTGACTTGTGATATTTCAGCATTAATCCATACGGAATCCTGAAAGTTAAGAGCGATTACCCTCTTAATGTATTCGTTGAGCTGAAATAATGAGTACGTTTCCAATTGTGTATTTAAAGAAGAATTTAAAAAATATGAAATTACTAATTTTCCTTAACAAAGGAATTGTTGTCTTATTCTATCCTGTCATCTAGAAAACAGGATAACACTTAAAAAAAAATCAGCCTTCTCAGACGTTGTACGGCGTTGAGAAGGCTGAAAAATTATAAAACACTTAAAGTTCTTAATTCTATGCGATTACTTTTTTTACGATATCAGCTGCTTCTTGAAGTTGAATAGCTGAGTGTACTTCTAAACCTGACTCGTCGATAATTTTCTTAGCGATATCAGCATTTGTTCCTTGAAGTCTAATAATGATAGGAACCGTAATATTCCCCATATTCTTGTATGCTTCTACTATACCATTTGCTACACGATCACATCTTACAATTCCTCCGAAAATATTAATCAAGATAGCTTTAACTTCTGGATCTTTCAGAATAATCTTGAATGCTTGTTCCACTCTTTCAGCATCAGCAGTTCCTCCTACATCTAAGAAATTCGCTGGTGAACCACCTGATAACTTGATAATATCCATCGTAGCCATTGCAAGTCCAGCTCCATTCACCATACATCCAACATTTCCATCTAGATTCACATAGTTTAATCCGTATTCTCCAGCTTCTACTTCTGTAGGATCTTCTTCCAGCTTATCTCTAAGCGCAGCTAAATCTTTATGTCTATATAAAGCATTATCATCCAATGAAACTTTACAATCTACCGCAATGATTTCATCATCTCCATTATGCATACATGGATTAATTTCAAACATAGATGCATCAGAGCCTAAGAAAGCTTTGTATAAATTCGTGATGAATTTATACATTTCCTTCATCGCTTTTCCTGATAATCCTAAGTTGAATGCTATTTTTCTAGCTTGGAAAGCCTGTAATCCTAATGCAGGATCTATAAATTCTTTATGTACTAATTCTGGTGTTTCTTCAGCTACTTGTTCGATATCCATTCCACCTTGTACAGAATAAATAATTACATTTCTTTTACTTCCTCTATCAAGTAGGATAGAAACGTAGTATTCTTTACATGCATCAAAGTCTGGAGCATATGAATCTTCAGCTAGCATTATTTTTCTAACTAATTTTCCTGGGCCATCCACACCTCCTGGAGTTTGCGGTGTTTTTAACATCATTCCTAAGATGTCACCTGCTTTTTCCTTTGTATCTTCTAGGTTTTTTGCAACTTTTACTCCTCCTCCTTTTCCACGTCCACCTGCATGAATCTGTGCTTTTACGACACAATACTCAGTGCCTGTTTCATCTTGCAATTTCTTATATGCAGCCTCTACTTCGTTGATATCTTCAACAACAACTCCTCTTTGAATTTTAACTCCATATGAGGCTAATAACTCCTTTCCTTGGTACTCGTGTAAATTCATTTTTCTTTTTTATTGGATTCTTCGCCAAAAGTAAAAAATTCTAAGTCAATATTTATTCAATGACTATTTTCTTTTGAAACTTATGTAATTCGCCGATCCCAGTCATAAAATAAATGCCAGATGGCATACTTGCAGTGCTAATCTCTAGTTGATTAGAACCATTTCTTAAATAGTGTTCTTTTCTGTATGCATTTCTTCCATCTAAGCTTGTAATGGTCAATGTTATATTTTCTCCTGTCTGAGAATCAAGTGAAACATTAATGATATCATTTTGCGAAGCTGGATTAGGATACACTTGTAGATGCTCAGTATAGTAATCTGTAGTCGAACTTAACTCTCCTGTGACGAATGATTCAGTTTCTGTCATATTACCTTTGTAATCGAAGTCGTATTCATTAAGAGCTCTTACTCTCCAGTAATATTTTTTACCACTAGACAATCCGAAAACATCAAGTTCATTTCCTCTAACTAATTCTCTTAAGCTTAGTATCCCGAGGTTAGAAAATCTGCTTACTTCCACGATATAGAAGGTTGCATTTCCTTCTTCTTCCCACTTTAATTTTACTTCACCCATTACCTCTTCTCCACCGATCGGATAGATCAATTCCGTTTCAGAAATATCAACTTTCGCTAGAGGATCTTTATTTGAAATAACTTCTGGCACCCAATTTTGCATATAGCTGCACATGGCTTCGATCTGGTCACCTGAAAATCTAGACTGACAATCATCACTAGCATAAGACATAAATAAAGATCCATCTACTGCAAATGCCTTTCCGGAAGGATCTTTAAGAGAATCTGGAAATTCGTTATTATCATCACAAGACCATCTGTAACTTAGATAATCTGGAGGGGTGTCACAAAAGTTATCCGCAGATTTATTACAATTTTCTCCGTTTAATAATTCTACATTTTGACTACCTATAGAAGAAGGCGTATCCATAGAATCATCATACGTTGTTCTTTCCCAACCATAAAAAGTGTGTCTTAAGCTAAGCCAATGTCCCATCTCATGAGCCCAAGTGTGATCACCAGGTTTAGAACAAGATTTCGCTAATGCTATAGCATCACCATCATATGCACGATAGCCACAGTTGCCTGCAGGGTTTTGAACGATATAAGTATTGATTGTATTCGCAACATTGTTCGTATTCATCATCTGTGACCCAGAATTGAATTCTGAATGATCATACCAACTGGTTTTATTGATATAATTTAATGGACCAGCAAGATAGAAGGTTATCCCAGCTTCCTCAAAATCTTTGTTTAAAGTCTCTAGATTTTCAAAAATGGAAGAAAGTGGATGGTAACCGATACCATTATCATCTCCTAATATATGCACTGTTAATGGAACGTAAACTTCACAGTTTCTAGAAGTAACTAATAAGTCATTATTCTTTTCAAGAAAAGTTTCCCATTCTTCGTTTACACCTTCCGTTCCGCAATAGTCAAGAGTTTGTCCTATTAAGGTATGGGCAAAAATGGAGATGAAAAATATTATAAAAGATTTATTCATTGACGATAAATTTCTTGTAAAATTGAACGTTTTCTTGCGTAAATTTAATCAAATAAAATCCTGGAATTAGATTAAGGTTACTTATTTCTGTTATTTGCTTATTTAGAATTCCGCTAAAAAGCCTGCTACCATTGATATCTATGATCTCATAATTTACATAATCAGAAACAACATTATTAAGGTCAATGTTTAGATTATTCCCTTTATTTGGATTTGGGAAAATATTTATTTCATCACCTAATTCTATTTGATTCGTGCTTGTAGTCATGGTTCCTGTTCTAAAAGAAAACGATTCTGAAAAATCTGCACAGGTATAAACATCACTATATGGCTTCACCATCCATCGATAAGCTTTATCTTCTTTCAGATCAGTTAGGAAGAGTTTGGTCTCGTCTGTTGTGTAATAAAATTTGAATAATCCCTGAGTTAATTCTATTAAATAATGAGAAGCATTTTCTACAGGTGACCAAGATAATTCTACACTATTATAAAATGTAGTTGTTGAATTATCAGCAGGTCCCACGACGCTAGGTGATTCCGTAATGGAAACATCATTGGGCATATAGTTTACGCGTAAATAGGCTCTTCGTCCAGTATCATAATCTTTCAGTATAATTTCTTTCTGCATTTCAGAAAAGTAATAATCATCACAGCCTAGAAAATAGCCCATGAAGTTACTTTCATCTGGTGCAAGTAATTGACCACTGATATCTGCACAACCGCCATCATAGTCTCGGCAGCCATCCCATCCGAAGCCTAAATTATAATCTGCCGGTGTATCACATATCATATCACCCGCAATTTCACAATTGGAACTATCAGCTAATTCACTGAGAATTCCTCCTGGAGAATTCGCTTGAGTAACTGGTGTACCATCCCATGGTTCCTGATCCCATCCATTAAAGGTATGAGGAAGGCTAAAGAAATGTCCCATTTCATGGGCAAGGACAAACTTTCTTTGAGTATCATTTTGGACAATGGATTTTTTCAGAACGATAACGTCTTGACTAGGCGAATAATAACCCAATGTGGTCCCTTCAGAGCCCGTATCTGCATTATCAGTAATGAAAATGTTAATTCCATTCGCGCCTGATTTATTCTTCTCTAAGGAAATTTTGGTAGATCCCGCAGCAGATGCTGGATTACTATAAATGGTATTATCATTAAGTGATCTAACTTCTGAGTTTTTGAGATAAAACTTAATCTTCAATGGCTCAAAGTTTTCATTTAACGCACAAAGTTGATCTAACACACTTTCTATTCTAATCCTTCCTTCACCATCAGAATTTGCTACAAGGTGAAAAATTATCGGGATATAAGTAAAGTCACCAGACCTAGCAGAACTTGAAAGTGGTGCTTTTTTTAGCGCAATCAAATTCTTCATGCTTTGGGAATCAAAGACTGTTCCGCAGCTGGTTGTCTGGGCATTAAGACCCACATGGCTGATAAATATGGTTAAAAAAAGGCTTAGAATTTCTTTCATATGCTAATTATAAAACAAAAATATAAAAAATGGTTTATTAGTAATGTCCCATGATCTACAATAAATGTGTATTAAAGTGGCTCTTTCTAGGTAAATATCTAAAAAATATGTAATACCTTTGCAACTTCTATGAAAACGAATTTAATAAAAGAAAAATTATAATGAGTAAAGTAACAGTAGTAGGCGCAGGAAATGTTGGTGCAACAGTAGCAAATGTTTTAGCACACAAAGATTTAGTAAGAGAAATTGTTCTCCTTGATATTAAAGGTGATTTTGCTAAAGGAAAGTCACTAGATAGTTTCCAGCAGGCACCCATAGATTATTATAGTACACGTATGACTGGTTCGGAAGATTATGCAGATACTGCTGATTCTGATATCGTTGTGATTACTGCAGGAATTCCTAGAAGGCCAGGAATGAGTAGAGACGATTTAATTTCTACAAACGCTAATATCGTGAGTACTGTTACAAAATCAATTATGCAGTATTCTAAGAATCCTATCATCATAGTGGTTTCTAATCCATTAGATGTGATGACTTATGCAGCACAAGAAGCTTCTGGTCTACCTGATACTCAGGTTTTCGGAATGGCTGGCATATTAGATACCGCTAGATATAGAGCTTTTCTTGCAATGGAATTAGAAGTTTCTCCTAAAGATATTCAAGCAATGTTACTAGGTGGACATGGTGATACAATGGTTCCACTTCCTAGATATACAACTGTAGCAGGTATTCCGATTACAGAACTAGTTGCAGAAGATAGATTAAATGAGATCGTAGAAAGAACAAAGAAGGGTGGAGGAGAGTTAGTGAAATTGATGGGTACTTCAGCATGGTATGCACCAGGAGCAGCAGCAGCTCAGATGGTTGCGGCTATTGTCAGAGATGAAGATAGAATTTTCCCATGTTGCGCAAAATTAAATGGTGAATACGGCTTAAAAGACATCTTCTTAGGTGTTCCGGTTAAACTTGGAAAGGGAGGAATCAAGCAAGTTTTAGAATTAAAACTTGATGAAGCTGAAATGGCTTTGATGAAAGAATCTGCAGAGCACGTGAAAGCTGTGATAGATGTATATAAAAATATGTAATTTGTCTTAACATAAATGTTATAATGGATAATTCTGTTCTTGAAAAAATGGTTACCAGCGATGGTGAAAGTGTAATGGAGCTATCCAAAAAGAAACCCCTGCTTGTTGTTTTTCTCAGACACTTCGGATGCATTTTCTGTAGAGAAGCACTCCAGGATTTATCTAAATTGCAAGATGAAATTCAGGAGAAAGGCGGGGATCTTGTTTTTATTCATATGGCGAATAAAGAAACTGCTGAACAATATTTTAAAAAATATAAATTAGTTAACCCGAAGTGGGTGCAAGATTCAGAATGTAAATATTACCAAGAATTTGGCCTAGTGAAAGGTACTTTTAACCAGTTGTTTGGATTTAAAAATTGGGTACGTGGTGTTGATGCAGCCATTATCAAAGGTAATGGTGTTAGTTGGAAGCAATTAGGAGATGGATTCCAAATGCCAGGTGTATTTCTTATCGATAACGGTGATATAAAATATAGTTTTGTTCATAATTCCGCGGCTGACAGACCTAATTATCTGGATATCTTATCTAAAGTTGAGCAGTTTAAAAACTAATATCTATAAGCTTAACGCTTTATTAACCTTGTCCCAGCGCACTTAATGGAATTTTTTCGGCGTTAAACTTGTACTATACTTTACAAGCAAAAAATCTATATGAAATTCCTTTTTAGTTTAATCACGATTTTTACCATATCGCTTTCACTAAGTGGTCAGCAGCAATTAGATCTTTCTTTTTGGAGTGACGTAATGATTAATGCGAATTCTGCTGAAAATAGAATCCTTGCGCTTGACCAATTCCAGAAATCATTTGATCAAATTATAGAAGATGGGAATGCTTTTGAGTTTGATTTCTCCACTACTCCAGAGTTGACTGTTCTTTCGGATAGCTTGAATAATTTTAAAATTGTCACTTGGCAAGTTCAGAAATCTGAGACATCATACGGATACTACGGTTATGTCCTTCATAAAGATGGCAAGACTTTCAAGCTTAACGATGCTTACAACACATTAGATGATATAGATTATCTAACGTTGGATAACGAAGAGTGGCTTGGAGGCATATATTATAATATGATTCAGATGGGAGGAAAGAACTATCTTTTTTCATATCGCCAACTGGATCAATTTACAAAATTTAAGAGTTTCGACGTTTTAAGTTTCGATGAGGATGGTAGACCTAGCTTAGGTGAAGAAGTATTTGTCATTCCTAATAAGGATACCAGAGACGTCGTAAAGAATAGAATTACTTTTACCTATTCAGCGGATGCCATTTTATCCTTAAACTATAATGTCCAGATGAAAATGGTGGTGAATGATCACTTAATGCAAGTGATGGGGCAGTTAGAAGGCCAAGGTCCAACAATGGTGCCCGATGGAACTTATGAAGGTTATATCTATAAAGAGGGAAAGTGGGTGTATGAAGAAAAGCTATTCAGTCACACTTATGATGAAGCTCCACGACCTAATCAGATTCTAGGAAAGTCTAATAAAGACGTATTCGGAAACGAAAGGAAGAACTAATATCACCCTGCTGGGTGAAATCAAACTTAATAATTGTCTTTATTTTTGCTCTTATGAAGCAAGAGTTAATCGATACCACTATCGATTTATATACTATTTCAAGGAAAATTAAGGAACATAACTTTGATTTTAATAAGAAATACCCCAAAATTCAAAGTCAGCTGGACAGTGGCGATATTACTGAATCAATTTCCATTATGAGGCTTCTTTTAAATGAGTTATCTTCCTTTAAAATTTGGTCAAGATGAATTTACGGATCCTCACATACTTTTTATTACTTCCTACTGTCGCGCTAGGCCAGTCTGTTCATCTAGATAGTCTCAAAACGATCATTTCATCTAATATCCCTTTAACTGAAAAAGAAGAACCTATTTGGAAACTCTTAGAAGAAGTTTCTTGGACAGAGCCTTCTTTTTCAATGACGCTGGTAGACAGCCTATTAGCTATACCTGGTATCCACCAAGACTCTTCTAAATTCATGGAAGTGGTCAGGTATCAAGGAAAGACCCAGCGAGCTGTAGGAAATTATGTCAATAGCTTGAAAAAATATCAGCAACATTACGACTATCATGAAAGAACGAAAGATACACTGGGCATGGCGCTATCTGCTAGTCAGATTGGCATTTTAAATCTCTTCAGTGGTAATATGACCATCGCACAAGACTACCTTTTGAAATCTCATGCTTTCTATGTTGCGAAAGGAAGCCAAGCTGATATCGCAGGAGCAAATAATGGATTGGCTAGTTTTTATGCTGATATGGGACAGAATGATAAAGCGATTGAACGCTATAAAATGGCATTAAAAGCTTATGACCTAGCAAAGGATACTTCCGGAATGGCTAATGTTCATGCTAATCTAGGTTTAGTCTACATTGACCTAAAAAAGTATGATGAAGCAGAAGCAAATTTGAGGCTGCAAGGAAAGTACGATTCTATTATCGGCACCAACTGGGGCCTAGGATTTTATTTTGATTTTATGGGATATTTATATTCTGAGCAAGCTAGATACGAAGAAGCGTATGAAAACTATAATATCGCACTTAAGATTAGAGAAGGAGAACAAAGTCATTATAACTTAGATGAATCGAGAGTTAGTTTGGCCAATGTTATGCTAAAAATGGGGCGTTATGATGAGGCCATTATTGAAGCCGAGAAAATATTTGAGAATAAAGAAAAGCAACAGTCGCTGACTCACCAGCAATCTGCGTTCGAAATACTTTCAGAGGCGTATGAAATAACGGGCAATTATAAAAAGGCTTTCGAAAATCAAAAGTCTTATAAGATGATTAGCGATTCTATATATAATCGAGATCACCTTGGAGAAATTGCGGAGAACGATGCGAAGTTTAATAAAGTGGAACAAGACAATGAAATCGCTCTATTAAATTCAGAAAAAATGGCCTCTGCAAAAATTCTGAAGCAGAAAAATAGAACTATAGTTATCGGTGCAATCAGTTTATTTCTAATAAGTTTTCTTTCTTTCCTATTGTATAGAGTGTTAAGGAAAGTGAATCTTCAGAAATCGGAACTATCTCTTGCATTGCGTGATAAAGACCTGCTGATTAAGGAAATTCACCACAGAGTTAAGAACAATCTCCAGTTAGTTTCTAGCTTGTTGTCTATGCAGTCGAGGACGATTTCGGATCCATCAGTGTCAGGAGCGATAGAAGATGGAAAGTCTAGGGTGCGATCTATGGCTTTAATACACAATGATTTATACCAGAATGAGAACCTGAAAGGAGTGAACGTGAAAAGTTATCTAGATGATCTATGCACGGAATTATTTAATACTTACAACATTAATCCGAGTCGAGTAGAATTAGAACTAGATATAGATGATATTATTCTTGACATAGATACGATTGTTCCACTTGGTCTGATTATCAATGAATTAATTACAAATAGCTTAAAGTATGCTTTCCCGGATGAAAGAGAAGGTGTTCTTAAAATTAAATTGAGAACTGCTGAAGATCAGTTAATGCTAACCATTTCAGATGATGGAATAGGCTATGATATAGATTCCGCGGGTTCGAATAAGTCATTTGGAACAAAGTTAATTAAGGCTTTGACTAAGCAACTGAAAGGTGATATTTCTGTGGTGTCTGAAGATGGAACAAGAGTAGAAATTGCATTCAAAAAGTTTGAATTAGCTTAGCACATCACAAAGTGCGAATAAGACTTATCGGTAAGAATTGCAATTTTTACTAATTTCACTAAAAATTCGAAAAGTGAAATTAGTTTACCTTCTACTTATAGCCGCAGTCATAGTCAGCTGCTCATCAAAAAATAATCTGGCATCTAATGTTGCAAGCGGATATGACCAGGCTGCAATCCTTACTAAGAATGCGACGCATGAGAACAAGAGGATGCAATACAAGCTTATAACTTCTAAGGTTCTAGATAAAAAAGCCATCCAGAAGTCAATTAAGAAGCAAATAAAGGGATTTACTAGTGAGGATTATGAAACTCTGAAACCATTAATTTATGAGCAAGATATACCTACGATCCAAAATCATATTCAGCAAGGCTCGCTGACTTATAAGATGTTAGTGCAGTGGTATCTTTATAGAATTAATAAGTTTGAATTTGAGCCGAATACATCTCTGCATACGATTATTGCCATAAATCCTAATGCAGTTGCTGACGCAGAGGCAAGGGACCTTTCGCGTTCCTCTGATGATCATGGTATCTTCGGAATGCCTATTTTACTAAAAGATAATATCAATGCGCAAGGAATGCCCACGACGGCTGGAGCAATTGCCCTAAAAGACAATTACGCTGAGGATGCATTCATCGTTAAGCAAATGAAAAATAAAGGAGCCATTATACTAGGAAAGGTTAATCTCAGTGAATGGGCTTACTTCTTTTGCAGTGGATGTCCAGTAGGATACAGCGCTATCGGGGGCCAGACCTTGAATCCATATGGTCGTACCATTTATGAAACGGGTGGGTCTAGTGCTGGGAGTGGAACTTCAATGGCTGCAAATTATGCTGCTGCAGCCATCGGAACTGAGACTTCAGGTTCCATTCTTTCGCCAAGTAGTCAGAATTCAGTAGTTGGGCTAAAACCAACGATAGGTTTATTAAGTAGAAGCGGTATTGTACCCATTTCAAGCACGCTAGATACGCCTGGCCCGATGACTAGAAATGTAATCGATAATGCAATAGTTCTTTCAGCTATGGTAGGAAAAGATGCGCAAGATTCATATACCTCTCTAAGTTTTAATGAGAAAGATTATACCCAGAACTTGGAAGAGCTTGATTTAGTCGGGTTAAGATTAGGAGCGAATAAGTCCTTCATGAACAATGTGCCATTGTATGCAGATATAATGGTCGCCTTGCAGAAAATGGGTGCTGAGGTATTCGGTTATGAGCCTACGAAAGTGGACTTAGACGGTTTTCTGTCCATTCTTAATATAGATATGAGGAATGATTTGCCTGAATATTTGACCAATCATGCAGGACCTAAAGTTCAAGTCAGAAGTGTGAAAGACGTAATGATATTCAATCAGAAAGATATGGATACACGTGCACCATATGATCAAGAATTGTTTGCAGGCATTATCGCTGATGAGACAACCGATGACGAGCTGAAAGAAATTATAAGTAACGGACAAGCTGCGGCAAGAGCCTTCTTTGATGTGCCAATGGAAAAATTTGAATTAGATGCCATAACATCTATTAATAACTATGATGCTTCTCGTGCTGCTATTGCCTACTATCCAGCCCTCACGATCCCTATGGGATATCAAGAGGACGGTGAACCGATGAATCTTACCATCATTGCACCGAGTTTGTCTGAAGAGAAATTGCTTAAGATTGGCTATGTAATAGAACAAGCAACGAAATTGCGTGTGCCTCCTGAACTAGGAAAGTAGTTCAAATGTAAGCTTTTGATTATTTAGGTCAATTTTATAATTTCGGAAGAATAGAATACGCAATAAAAAAACCAGCACATTTTGAAACGTGCTGGTTTTTTTATTCTTGAAGCCTTTATTTAGTTAATACCTTGATAGTTGTCGATTTTCAATGTATACCGACCACACTGTTCTTTAGGCGCAGTAAAATCAGGTTCGTATTTGTATTTCTGTAAAGCTGCTAAAGCTTGTTTTAATAATTTCTTATCGTTAATGGTGGTCAGTGAGTTGATGATTTCAACATACTGGACGCTACCTTTTCTGTTGATACATACCTTAAATGTTATTTTACCTGACTTTCCAGATGCATTAGCGACCATACTTGGATCTCGATAGGTAATCCTTCTTCCGAATACTCCATCACCACTATCGTCATATTCCCCGATTCCAGCTCCTCCGTCTCCGATTCCACTATCTCCATCATCACCACCGGCATCACTTCCTGCTCCAGGGCCAGCATCTGCTTTTCCTACACCAGTTGTTTTTCCACCATTCGGTGAAGTTGTTTTAGAATCGCTTCCTGATGTTTTTACGGCTCCTGAACTTCCTGAACCAGTCGTTTTCGTCTTGGTCGTTGGTTTTGTAGTCGGCTTAGGAGCAGGTTTCGGTGGAGTAGGGATGACTTCTGGCTCTGGCTCTTCTATGACTACTGGCTCTTCCTCTACTGCAATTACATCTGAAATTTTATCTAGGATTCTTGTGAATACAGGTTTTGTTGGTTCTGGCGTTTCTACCACAACTGGTTCTGGTTCCGGCTCAGGTTCTGGAATTGGTTCTGGCTCCACTTCTGGTTCTGGTTCCGGCTCTTCCTCTGGCTCAGGAGTAACTTCAGCTTTCTGAAATTTCTCGTCTTTAGGTGCAGGTGCTCCAGCAGCTGCTTGACTTTTGAAACTTGCTGAACTCTTAGAATCTGAAAAATTTACCGCAACTGCAAATTGTCTATCGATGCTTTTATTTGGAACTTCTAAAGGCATTTTCCATAATAAAAACAATAGCAATAAGAGCAGTAAATGTATAGCCACAGAAAACCTCTTAGATCTTCTTTGGATTCTTTGTTCTTCTATACTTGCTGAAATCTGCATAAACCTTTTTTATTTAAAGACTACAATTTAAAACCAAATTGTGTTAATGTATCCTTAATTATATATTAATAAAAATATAAATACGACAAACAATGTGCCTAAGTTGCCCATCCAATAATAAACGCAAGGGTTTTTCTTAAAATTGCTAACTATTTGTAATATTCTTGCTCATTGACAACAATATAACCTTTAATTATCTGTGCCAAGTGATGTTCAAGGTGAAAAATATAGTCCCACACAAGAAAAGAAAGCGTTCCTTTTATACTCGGATCAAGCTTATTCATCGCCATTTTATCAAAATGATGTTCCGAATACTCCTTTAACAATTCATCTTTGGGAATTCCAGCTATAAGAATAGCAAGGTGTTGCTGTGCTGAAATAAACGTCTGAATAACTTCCTCGCCACCTCTTAACTTATATTGGTTTAATGCAACCCATTGATCTTGATCATAAGACTGATAACTCATATGTTTTTCGGTCAATGTTAGCACAATTCGCTGGTGATTATGATAAGCGGAATCTATAAGATGACCAAGGATTTCTTTGTATGTCCATTTTTGATTTTCATTATGGCCATCCAGAAATTCAGGACCTAAAGATTCTAATAGGGATACACTCGAAATAATGATATTCATTAGTTTTTCCGCGTAGAGAACTGCAGGATTTTTCATTTAAAAAGCACATTTAGGAGGTAAAGGAGATACAGTGTCTAGTGATATGGCGAATTGATCATCTAGGATTACCGTTTCAAAGCCCGATGCTACACTTCCACTCATTGCACTAAGACCATATCCGAAATTATTCATATGCCCCCTGATGATTACAGAATCTGATGCTAGTATTTGTACTGGAGATCCTGATCTAATAAAGGGTTGTTCATTGACATGACTATGACTCAGATTCCTTCTATAGATTAAATTTCCCGAAACATCGATGATTTCCCACCAGTCAGCATATTGGTCACAACCAGTATCAGGACTTTTCAGGGTAACATTAAAAAGATATGCATTTTCATTTCCAGAAACTGCAACCTTTTCGACGACCACTGAAGAGTCCTGATTGACGGTATGTTCTTGATTTTCATCTTTATTCAACTGTTCATCTGATAAGGAACAATTAAAAACTAATAAACAATATGAAAACAAACATAATTTATACAACATCTGCAATTCGTTTATAAGATGAAAAATAGAGGTAATGTCTTGTCATACTTTACATTACTAACTCAATTTCATGCTTTAACTATGCGAATGTAAAGTATAGTGTATTATTTAATTTCAAATTTCACTCTGTAATCTTCCATACTTTGCTTGATTACATCAATAGCTATACTTCTGTTTTGAAATTCATCAACGGTAACCGTTTTATTTTCAAGTTTTTTATAATCTTCGAAGAAAGAACGTAATTCGTTAATCCAGTGTGCTGGTAGTTCTTCTATCTGTTCATAGTGATTTACACTCATATCATTCGCAGCCACGGCGATGATCTTATCATCCATTTCACCTCCATCCATCATTCTCATGACACCGATCACTTTAGCTTTAACTAAGGTCATAGGCACTATTTCTATCTGAGAGAGTACTAGGATATCAAGCGGATCATTATCATCACAATAGGTTTGCGGTATAAATCCATAATTTGCTGGATAGTTAATAGACGAGTACAAAACTCGATCTAGTATTAGCATTCCAGATTCTTTGTCTAATTCGTATTTCGCTCTACAATTCTTTGGTATTTCAATGATTCCAGTTACGAAATTAGGTGCTTCCGCACCAGTAGCGACGTCATGCCACGGATGTACATTCATTCTTTTATTTTTTATTAATCCCAGACTCCATTCATCGAAGTCAAAATGATCGGTTCTTTATCTGTTACTACAATTGTATGTTCATGTTGAGTTACGAAACCACCCTTATTACCTACTAGTGTCCATCCGTCTTCTAGTTCAACTGCAACAGTAGATTTGGTAGAAATAAAGGTTTCGATGGCAACTACGGCATTTCTCTTAAAACGATCTCTATTAAAGCGATCACGATAATTGAGGATATCTTCTGGTGGTTCATGAAGGCTTCTGCCTACACCATGACCAGCAAGATTCTTTATAACGGTAAATTTTCTTTTTTTCGCTTCGGATTCAATTATTCTCCCGACTTCATTGACTTTCACGCCACCTTTAATGGCAAATATCGCTTTGTGCAGAATATCTTTCGATGCTTGAACTAAGTCACTATGACCATGGATATCTTCTCCCATAATAAAAGATCCACCATTGTCAGACCAAAATCCATTCTTTTCACCGGATACGTCAATGTTAATTAAATCACCTTCTTCAAGTTTTCTTCTTGAATGAGGAATGCCATGGGCTACTTCATTATTCACGCAGATGCAGGTATAACCTGGAAATTTGTAAGATTCATATGGCGCTGATTTCGCTCCATATTTTTTTAGCAGTTTACCACCAAATTCATCGATCTCTTTGGTCGTCATGCCCACTTCAGCATATGCTCTCATTTCGCTTAGTGTTCTAGCTACAACTTCGCTAATTTCCTGCATGCCTTTGAGCTCTTCATCACTCTTAATAATCATAATTACTTATCTGTAAATTTATATCCAATTCCTCTTACGGATTTAAAAAATTCTGGATTCTTAGGGTCCTTTTCAAAATATTTCCGAAAGGATAGAAGGAAATTATCTATCGTTCGCGTTGCTGGAAATACGTCATATCCCCAGACTGTCTTTAATATTTGCTCTCTAGAAACGGCTTCATTCTTTCGCTCTATCAGCAACTGAAGGAGCTGTGCTTCTTTTTTAGTCAATACTAGATCTTTACCATTTCCATGTGCTTCATACGAAGAAAAATTAATTCTATTGTCTCCGAATTGGTATACTTCAGAGGTTGCTCGCTCCGTCTTCGTTCTCCTACTAATCAATTTTTCAACGCGCAAAAGTAATTCTTCTAAATTAAATGGCTTAGCTAAATAATCATCTGCTCCCATTTTCAATCCTAATACACGGTCTTCAGCATTATCTTTAGCCGAAACGATGATGATACCGATTTCTTTATTGTTTAGTCGGACTTGCTCACAAATTTCAAAGCCATTGACCTCTGGTAACATAATATCTAAGACAATTAGATCAAAATATTGGTTCTTAGCTAATTCTAGTGCATCCTTTCCATTTGCTGAAACAATTACCTCATAACCTTCAAGTTCAAGATTCATTTTAACAACCTTCTGAATGGTTATTTCATCTTCGACTAATAGTATTCTTTTCTCCATTGTCTTTTCATTTTGTAGGAATCACAAGCTCAAAAATACTGCCTTCTGGCTCATTATCCCTTACAAATACCTTAATATTTAATTTTGTGCACAACTCTTTAACCAGAAACAAACCTAATCCAGTTCCTTTTGTCGTTCGGATATGTTCATCACCTATTCGATAGAACTGATCAAAGACTCTGAGTTTCTCATCATCTATTATACCGATTCCTGCATCCAGGACGCGAAGATACACCGATGAGTTTTTCTTCAAAATTTCCACCTTTATTTCTTTGTTAACTGGCGAATACTTAACAGCGTTATCTAACAGATTAGAAACTATTAAGCACAAGCTTGGTTCATTCGTATGGCAAATAAATGTGTTTACGTAAGGTGGAACCGTAAATTGGAAGTGCGGATAGTTCTTTTGATATTGAGCAATTATGGGATTAATCGCTTTCAGAATATCCACATTTTCTCTATCTAAGTTCTTCTTTGGATTAAGTCTGGCGGCGGTTAGCAAGTCTTCTACAAGTTTATTCAGACGGAAAGCTTCTTCTTGGCCATTTGTAATTAATTCTAAGGCTTGACTTTCATTTAGTTTTCTTCTTTTGAATGTATCTAGAATGAGCTGGATTGCAGTAATCGGAGATTTTAATTCATGTGTTACAGAAAGGAGGAAGTTTTTTTGTTGTCTTGCTGCGAAAATTTCAGCTCGGAATGCCCGATTAAGCAGAATTATTCCGAAAATCAGAATGGCGCCAAAAAAAAGTGCTTCACTTCCGATCATCCATCGTTGTCTGTTAAGTTCCTTCGCAGATTCGGGGATTTCTATGCCGCTTTCAAGGCGCAGGTCATGTATAATAAGGGCTTGCTTATGAAGAAGAATTGCCCACCAAGCAAGAGCAGCTAACATATAGCCGATAATGAGCATAGAGAAAATTCTTATTTTTTTCCTTCCTTGTCGCCATAGTTGACTAATTAATAACCCCATTTGCATTACGAATTTTCATATACATAATAATATAATGTATCTTTACTTTTATATTATATATTTGTGAACCAATTAAGAGAATGATGAGTATAGATCGTTTAGAATTAGGTCCAAATATAAGGAACTACATTGAGCTTAACAATTCTTTAGATTTAGTAGGCATTGGCCGACTAGTTAAAAGGAATAAAAGCACAGTTTTAAATAAGGAGTCCAATTTTATATTGCCAAGTGCTAGTGCATTGGAGTTAGAGAGTAGTCATTCGACTTCTGATGGTAACTTCATTAATTTTCTGTCTAATAAGATGGACATTGCTTTAGAAGACGCACAAGTGATTTATAAGAAATGGTGTGCTGAACTTAGCTTTGACCTAGAGACGAAAGGTAAAGTAGCTTTAGGTGGATTGGGAAAGTTTATCAAAAGAGGCAATCAGTCTACATTCGAAATGGAAGATGCTGCGCTAGCAGGAAATACATTTGGTCTACCGGCTCTAAAATTGAGTCGTCTGACTCCAGTTACACCTCCCGTTGTTGCTAAGATAGAAGAAGACCTTGTTGTCAAATCACTTAGAATCAAAGACAAATCTGATAGAAATTTCTTACTGAATACTGCTGCTGTAGCTGCATTATTTATGTTATTGGTATTTTCTTATCATTATTATTGGCCATCTGAAAAGGTGAATCACTTGAGTCATTTGAAAGTTGACCAAGAAAGGTTAAACAAAGATCCTGAAAAATTACTAGTCAGTGAAAAATTCATTCCTGAGCTCATTCCAGGAATAGTAGAACCAGAAGAGCACGTAGCAAGCTGTGCTTTAATAATTGGTTCATTTTCTAGAAAGTCTAATGCGGATGAAATTCAAGAGAAAGCAATAACTGCTGGATATGAGGTTTTTACAGAGGAATATCACGAGTTTTACAGAGTTGGTATTTCAATGCCTTGTAATGAGATTCAAGGTGCTGCATTTCGAGAAGTTGAAGAAGCTTTTGGTATAGATCCTTGGTTACTGATTCATTAACAACCTCGTGCTGTAGAATATACTTTTAAGAGAAATTGATTTTAACACTTAGCCTTGATTTTATACAAGGCTACAAGAGACTATTTTTGCTTTGTCTATATAGTCTAGTGTACTCAAGAAAATCTAATTTCTAATTACCTGAGAATTCTGAAAAATGTACATTCGATTAAATACTGATCCAAAATTTCTAAGGTGCTTCATTTCAGCAAGTACTTCATAACACAATTTAATTCCACTTCTTAGCTAAGTTCATTGTAATTCTTATATATTTATTAGAAGTATAAAAAAGACGAATTATATGACTATCGACTCAAATTCAAGAAGAAGTTTTGTGAAAAAAGCTGCACTTTCATCAGCTGCAATGATGGCAGGAGGAGTGTTACCAAAATTTAGTGCTAAAAGTTATGACAGGATCTTGGGTGCAAATGAGAAAATAAGAGCCTCTGTTATGGGAGTGAATAGCCGAGGGAATTCACTAGCAACAAATTTTGCTCAACAGGATATTTGTGATGTCATTCATGTATGTGATGTAGATAGCAGAGCCATTACAAACTGTCTCACGAACCTCAAGGAAAGACAATCTATAAATGCCAAAGGGTTTACCGATTTTAGAGAATCAATCGAAAGTAAAGATGTAGATGTATTAGTAATCGCTGCTCCTGATCATTGGCATGCACCTGCATCATTAATAGGTATGCAAGCTGGCAAACACATCTATGTGGAGAAACCATGTAGCCATAATCCACATGAGGGCGAAATTTTGGTACAAGCAGCTAAGCAATATGGTAAGGTCATTCAAATGGGAAACCAGCGTCGTTCTTGGCCAAATGTGGTGGAAGGCATTAATGCAGTGAAAAATGGCGAAATAGGTCGTGTATATTTTGGCAAAAGTTGGTATACGAACAATCGTCCTTCTATAGAGATCGGAAAAATCACACCAGTCCCCGATTGGTTAAATTGGGATTTATGGCAAGGTCCAGCACCTAGAAAAGATTATAAGGACAACCTACTTCATTACAATTGGCATTGGCACTGGCATTGGGGCACAGGGGAGGCCTTAAATAATGGAACGCACATGATTGATTTACTCCGTTGGGGTATGGAAGTTGACTATCCGACTAAAGTCAGTTCAAATGGTGGGCGGTATAGGTACAAAGATGATTGGGAAACGCCAGATACTCAGGTCATCAATTTGGAATTTGGATCGGAGATGGCAATGACATGGGAAGGAAGAAGTTGCAATGGGAAAGACATTCAAGATAGTTCTGTAGGTGCTATTTTTTATGGTGAAGATGGAAGTCTTTTCATCCCTGGAGGAAACAGTTATAGCATTTTTGACTTGAACGGAAAACTGGTGAAGGAAGTAAAAGATACAAAAGAAATCGACCCAAGAAATGCTACCAATCCGGCTGAACATCTCGATGCATTGCACATTAGAAATATGTTTAGTGCAATTAAAAATGGAACTTCACTGAATGCAGATATAGATTCTGGCCATAAAAGCACCTTACTGGTTCAGCTTGGTAACATCGCCCAGAGAACTGGTAACTCCTTAAATATTGATCCAAGTAACGGCCACATTATTGATGATAGTGAAGCTCTGAAATTATGGAGCAGGTCTTATGAAAAAGGTTGGGAAATGAAACTGTAATTAATGGTATCGAAAGAAGAGGGCATTGCTTGTCAGAATTTATATCAGAAGATTAAATAAGAAATAAAAGACAATTTATGGGTTCAAGAAGAAAATTTATTAAAACTGTAGGTAAAGGTGCAGCTTTTTCGACACTAGCTATGTCTACTCCAACGGGTCTTGCAGGGCACATGATTTCGGTAGAAAAGCCTCAATTAAAGAAAATGAAAATAGGAATTATTGGCGCTGAAAATTCTCACACAAGGGGATTTGGTAAGATGTTTAACATTGACAAGAAATTTCCAGGAATGGAAGTCAAATATGTCTGGGGTGAAACGGAAGCATTTGCTAAGGATGCAATGGAAAGAGGAGGAATTCCTAATATGGTCAAAGATCCCATAGAAATGATTGGAAAAATTGATGCTTTAATCGTAGATCATCGCCATGGAAAATATCACCTTGATGCCGCCAGACCTTTTATTCAGGAAAAGATTCCAATGTTCATAGATAAACCATTTTGCTATCGACTAGACGAAGGTATCGAATTCCTAAAAATGGCTCGCAAGCATGGCGCACCAGTGACGTCGTTTAGTTCTATTGCACATAGTGATGAGACATTTGATATAAAAGAACAAGTCAAAGAGATGGGCCAGATCAACCAAGTGATCCGCAGTGGTCGTCTGGATTACAATTCTGAATATGGAGGCGTGTTCTTCTATGGAGCCCACACCATTCAACCACTTATGTACATTTTCGGAGATGATGTGAAGAAAGTAAGAATCACCAAAAATGGTGCGAACAGTGGTGCGAATTTGATTTTTGCGAATGGTATGCTCGCTTCATTGGTCTTCACAACGAAGAAATATGGATGGCAGACATTTGTAGAAACGGAGAATGGAATTGAAGAATTAAAATCCAGAGTGGAGTCTGAAAATCCAGCAAGAAATTATGTAGACATGGTGACCATGTTTCAAACTGGTAAAGAACCAAGAAGTCATGAAAGTATATTAAAAGGAGTTGCCGTTTTAGAAGCGCTTGAAAAATCTGTGACAAGCGGCCAGTGGGAGGATGTTGCAACTTTTAGTTTATAATCCATGAAAATGTTAAAAAAACATTGACATACCGAAAAATGAAACCACGAGAAATTAAAAATTTATGAAAACAACAATGGCACTTATTGCATCACTATTATTTTCTTTTAACATGTTGATGGATTCTAAGGATAATTCAACTTCGGTAGAGGGAATCTTTTACCTGGATGAGGAAGAGGTGGTCATAACTTCCACCGATGGCGTTATTTCCAAAATAGAGCACATCACTAATGAAAATTCAGACCATAAGACCTATATAGCTCCAGGACTTATTGACTTACAAATCAACGGATATTTGGGAGTAGATTTTTCAGGGCCCGACCTGACTTTGGAAGGCGTTCGGAAAGCAACCAAGGCACTATGGAAAGCAGGTGTAACTACTTATTACCCAACGATCATTACCAGTGACTTCAGCAGAATGAAGGAAAATTTTGCGGTTCTGGCTCAGGCAATGAATGATCCTGAAATTGGTAAATCCATTCCTGGATTTCATTTAGAAGGCCCATATATTTCTCCGGTAAAAGGGTTCAGAGGGGCACATTTAGAAAAATACATTAAAAATCCTGATTGGAAGGAATTTCAGGAGCTTCAAAAGGCAGCAAACAATGGAATTAAAATCATCACATTGGCACCTGAGCTAGAAGGTGCTATTCCTTTTATCCGTAACTGTGTGGAAAGTGGCGTACTTGTTTCGCTTGGGCACCACAATGGTAGTGCCGAACAAATTAAGTTAGCCATCGATGCAGGTGCTAAAATGGCGACCCATCTAGGAAATGGTTGCGCTAATGAAATTAATCGCCATCACAATCCATTGTGGCCGCAATTATCCGATGATCGAATTACGCCAAGCATTATCGCTGATGGTTTTCATCTCACCAAAGAAGAGGTGAGAAGTTTCTACAAGGTAAAGGGGGCAAATAAGCTTATTCTTGTTTCGGATGCGCTGGACTTGGCTGGGTTACCTCCTGGAGAATATATTCGCGGTGAAAGGAAACTACTGCTAACGCCTAACGTCGTGAAGCTTCCTAAAGAAAACGTATTGGCAGGAGCTGCTTCACCAATTAGTCTTTGTGTTGGTGTGGTAATGGATTATACCCAATGTAGATTGGTAGAGGCGATCCAAATGGCAAGTACAAATCCTGCGGAAATGATGTCCCTAGATCAGCTAGGTGAAATTGAGCAAGGTAAAAGAGCTGATTTTGTTTTGTTTTCTCTAGAAGACAAACAAATGAAAATTGAAAAAACGTATGTCGCTGGAGAGCTAGTCTATTCTGCAAATTAGCGTTTCAAAAAGACAAGAAGCATGAAAACAATTGACATCGACCAACTGAAAGTTTCGATTTATAAGGATACAGAAGAAATGGGGCAAGCTGCTGCTGATTTTGCAGCAGATAAGATCAATTCGGCCATTGATGATAGAGGATTAGCAAATCTTATTTTGGCTACTGGAGCTTCGCAATTTTCCTTCCTGAAGGCGTTGAAGCAGAAAGAGATTGATTGGGCAAAGGTTGTGGTTTTCCATTTGGATGAATACATAGGACTTTCGGATTCGCATCCTGCGAGCTTTAGAAAGTATCTGAAAGATAGAATTCTAGATGAAGTAAAACCAAGCCAAGTCTTTTTATTAAATGGTGATGCGGAGGATATTGAGGCAGAAATTGACCGGTATTCGCAGGAACTGAGTGATAGATCCTTTGATCTGGCATGTATCGGTATTGGAGAGAATGGACATATTGCTTTTAATGACCCACCGATTGCCGATTTTAATGACCCTAAGCTTGTAAAGATAGCTGAGTTAGATGATGCTTGTAGGAATCAACAATTCGGTGAAGGTTGGTTTCCTTCTTTCGAAGCGGTACCTAAGAAGGCGCTAAGTTTGACAATTCCAGCAATTATGAGATGCAAGACGATCTGTTGTGTAGTGCCAGATGAGCGGAAAGCTGAGGCGGTGAAAAATGCATTATTTGCTAAAATAAGCACCGCATGTCCAGCTACTATTTTGAGGAAGCATTCTAACACCAGAATATTTCTCGATACGTTGTCAGCCAGTCAACTTGATATGTTCTGACAGCTTGAAAGTTGGAAAATCCTCGTGTGCATTTAAAGGGTTGAGATAAATGGGACGTTTTTCCAGTCTGTGCAATCAATATTTTTGGACACAAAAAAGGTTTAATGCTTTATGTCAATGTCTAATTTATAAATAGATTTTTCTGAACGCTTGCTAGTTTATACTCGTAATTTTTATTTCGACCCTTTGATTTCTTTTCCTTCCTTCTTTCGTCGTATTAGAGGCAATAGGATTTCGCTTTCCGTATCCGATATAGGTAATTCTGTCTTCTGTAATTCCTTTAGCATAAAGGTAGTCCGTTACTGATTTAGCTCTCGCAGTAGAGATATTATCACAATATTCATCAGGAGGTAGGTTGTTCGTATGACCACCTATTTCAATGTTTACACCTTTGTTCTGTTCAAGAAATTCATAAATTTCATCTAGCACTTCAAAGGAATTATCACTAAGGTCAGTACTATCCGCTTCATAGTAGATGTTCTTAATCTCCAGTTTCTGACCTATTTTCACAGAGGCAATCTGCAACTCAGGCAGTATTCTAGCGCCTTTCAATTTAACTGCAGTAACCAGTTCGCAATTGTTTTGATCCGTGATGGTTAATTGATCTAAACCACCTTCTAACCTTCTAGCTTTATCACCACTTTCTCCATTTTCCCATGATATGTTGTATGGGGCTGCACCACCGGATATTTTGACTTTAGTTTGTCCGTCTTTTCTATCTAGTGCGGTAGGAGAGGATTGTGATAACACACTTAGTGCTAGCGGTGAAACGTCCTTGATGATAATATTAGAGGAAACAGATTGTCCATCTTTGTCTGATACATTTAATTTGTAATTACCAGAAGGAAGTTGTCTACTTAATTGATCTGTGGTTCCGTCACTCCAGATTACTTTATACGGAGGATTTCCACCATTTAAAATTACATTAACGGTTGCTAGGTCGCCATTGCATTTTAAATCACTTTCTATTTGTGCTAGAATATTGATCTTCGTTCCTGTAACCATTTCTACCTTTTTGCTAGTGCTATTCTGCGGTCGGCTACTTTCTTCAGAGTTTTCTTGATCGACAACAGTACTAGCACTTTGGCTTGAGGATTCTACTACAGATCCTTGCGAATCTCTTGTTGTTTTATCGGATTCTCTGGATGCTTTTTGATCTCCGATGACCCTTGATACTCCACTTGTAGATGCTACAGATGCAGTGGAGGATTCGGTATCAGCAATTGCATCAGATGTATTTTCTTCCTTTGTAGTGGACACTGTTTCATTAGAACTGTTTGCTGATGAAGGTGTACTTCCACTTGCAACAGTTTCAGGTTGATTAAGAGGTTCTACAATTGCTATTTCGACGCTAGGCTCATTATTGCCTTCCATTTTCTTATCTCTTGCGACCACCATTTCTTCTATTGTTCTTGCTTGATCGGCATAACCAAATAAGAAAAGTCCACCTTCTTTCGTACCTAACCAGATTCTGTTATCTCGATCACTTTCCACTTGGGTACAAACCTTACTGACGATTGCAGTATTTTCTGCGTAACTCTCTATGGTTTCATCATATGGATCATATCGAACTAATATTTCTGATGCCATATATAGTCTTCCAGTTGAATCCGCTGTGATATCTCTTATCTTTCCTTTTCTTAAGCCTTTATCAATAGCCGCTGGATACCATCTATTATATGGATCGACTACCCACATTTCTTCATTAGATACCAACCAAAGTCCCTCATGATTATAATGCATCGCTTCCATGCTCAGCTTTTTCTCATAAGTCTTCCATTTATCCTTAGCATTAATGAATACGATTCCCTTGTCCGTTCCGATCCACATTTGTTTTTGATCGTCTATGTGAATAAATGAAATTTCATTAGACGGTAGACCAGATTTTTTTTCATAAACAATCTTTCCTAATTCATTTGTTCTGGTAAGCACTGTCAGAATTCCCTGATTCGTTGCAATCCATATTTTGCCTTTAGCGTATTCTAAGTCCCGAACTTGAAGGCCAGGAGAGTTATAATTAGTGGTTTCTCCAGTAGACATATTCTGTATGTACTTTCCATCTACGGATGCCCATATTTCATCTTTTACGACATGAGTAACCGCATCTATGTTTTTTTTGCTGAGCAGTCTAGTCTCTAGATCATCCGTATCTATTTTGTACAAACCGACGTTTGTTGCAACATAAAGCGCTTCTTTATGTACCAAGATATCATTAACAGTGGCATTATCTGGAATTGTTTTAACCCTTTCAAGCCTAAATTCATCTTGTGAATGAATAGCGAAGGTTGTAAATACGAAAAGGAGAATAGTGAGGTGCTTTAGCATAATTGTATTTTATCAAGACTGTTACACTATTAATGGTGTAAAAAAGCAAATGATTCCCTATGCAGAATGTAATTATTTATTGATTCGTAACCAACCCTTTATATTGAAATCAGCAATTGTGTAAATTCCATCGTATTCAGCGAGTATTAATTTCTGTCGGGTTTTTGTTCCCATATTTTGCTGAACCAAGGTAACTTTCCCGTTTTTTATGGCGCTAATGATGCCCATATGACCAAATGGATTATCCTTAGATGGTCCGTATATGACTAAGTCGTCTACTTGAGGTTTATGTCTTCGAGTATTTCTAAATTGTAACATGTTTCTTGCCTCATTAAATTCCTGATCAGAAAGATCATCGTCGAAGAAATCTTTAGCATGACCATAAGAATCTGGCATTTTGTGTCCATATTTCAGATAATAATATCTTTTTACAAATTCAATACACTGCCATTTAAGACCTAAATTATATCCATCTTTTGTGAGATTTCGGCCATTTGTGTTCTTGAAAAAACCGTTGTAATAGATTGGCACACCATTGTAATTATCAAGTACAGCGCCCACTTCAGGATTGTGGTTTGTAAAAGAAAGTGTAATTAAACCAATAAAAATAAGAACAAATTTTAGTCGCATTGCGTTTTATTTCTAGGACAAAATTAAATTATTTTTAAGATAAAAGTCAAGTTCACGGTATTTAGTTATTGGCTTCTGCCTATAACCTTTATATTTGCTGGTCTAATTAGAATAGAAAAAAATGTTTGATAGTTTACAGGATAAAATGGAATCCGCCTTTAAAAATCTTAAAGGTGAAGGGAAGTTAACGGAGATAAATGTAGCGCAGTCTATAAAAGAAATTCGAAGAGCATTAGTTGCTGCCGATGTTAATTATAAAATAGCAAAGGAATTTACGGATAAAATAAAAGACGAAGCGCTAGGTTCTAAGAACATACTGAAATCAGTTAAGCCAGGTGAGTTAATGGTTAAGATTGTCATGGATGAAATGACAACACTGATGGGTGGACAAGCTACGGGTATTAACGTAAAGGGAAATCCTGGAGTTGTTTTAGTTGCCGGTCTTCAAGGTTCTGGTAAGACGACATTTTCTGGGAAATTAGCCCTGTTTTTAAAAGAAAAGAAATCTATGAAGCCGCTATTAGTGGCTTGTGATGTATATAGACCTGCCGCGATAGACCAGTTAACGGTATTAGCAGAGCAGATCGGTGCTGCAGTTTATAAAGAGCCGGAAAATAAAAATCCTGTTTCTATTGCTCAAAATGCAATTGCATATGCGAAAGGACATAGTCATGATGTAGTGATCGTCGATACAGCTGGTCGTCTAGCGATCGATGAAGTGATGATGACAGAGATCAGAAATATTAAATCTGGTATCAATCCGACGGAGACTTTATTCGTAGTAGATTCTATGACAGGGCAAGATGCTGTTAATACAGCTTTAGCTTTCAACGATGTAATCGATTATGACGGTGTTGTTCTAACGAAATTAGACGGTGATACGAGAGGTGGTGCTGCGTTATCTGTAAAGTACACAGTAGGAAAACCAATCAAGTTCGCTTCTACAGGTGAAAAGTTAAATACACTTGATGTATTCCACCCAGAAAGGATGGCTCAGCGAATCTTGGGAATGGGAGATATCGTTTCTTTCGTAGAAAAAGCACAAGATCAATTTGACGAAGAAGAGGCGAAGCGTTTAGAAAAGAAAATAAAAAGAAACAAATTTGATTACAATGACTTCCTTCAGCAAGTTAATCAAATTAAGAAAATGGGTGATTTGAAATCACTTATGGGAATGATTCCCGGAATGGGAAAAGCCATTAAAGATATAGATATTAATGATGGAGCATTTTCTAAAGTGGAATCTATTATCTACTCTATGACTGAAGATGAACGATTGAAACCAGAGATATTAAACATGAGTCGTAAGCGTAGAATTGCGATGGGATGTGGACATAATATTCATGAAATCAATATGTTCGTTAAGCAATTCGAGCAGATGAGAAAGATGATGACTCAGATGAGTAAAGGAAAAGGAATGGAAAGAATGATGCAGCAAATGCAGCAAAAACGATAATTTTGGTTGTCGTTTTATTGATATTCTAAATAATCTAGTTCATCTTAATTTACTTGATGATCAAGTTAAGTTTGAATTGGTCGTGGTCAGCAACTCTAGACATTGAATTAAAGTCTATTTTCATTTCAAAAACAGGATGAAAGGCTTATTATTTTCAATTTTTATACTGACTGCGGTACTTGGGTCTAGTCAAGATCCGACGGAATTACCACTTTTTTCAATAGAGCAATTGCAATATAAAGGTGGATTTAGATTACCTGCAAGTACATTTGGAGTTTCAAGTCTAAATTACTCTCAAGGTCCTATCGAATATAATAAGGATAATCACTCTTTATACATCGTAAGTCATACCTACCAGCAGGCGATCGCTGAATTTGCTATTCCAGAAATGATAGCGACAGATGTTCTTTCAGAACTGAACATGGCAGGGAATCCTATTCAGAACTTTTCTTCCGTATTAGGCCGAGCAGAAACTGGTAATGTCGATAATATTGATCGCATCGGAGGTATGGAGTACATTGATCATACCTTAATCGTTAATGGTTATCAATATTACGATGCAGGTGGCAATGTGACTGTCTCCACAATCATGGTCGATGATAGTGATGATCTTGAAAATGCTACCGTTAAAGGGTTTTATTCTTATGACGCAAGAGCAGGAAATACCTCTGGTTGGATTTCTCCTATTCCAGAAGAATGGCAATCAATCTTAAGTGGTACACACATCACAGGACAATCTAGTGGAATTCCGATCATTTCGAGAACCAGCGTTGGGCCCACTGCTTATAGTTTTGATGCAGGAATATTTTCAGGTGAAATTGAAAATCCTGTGGAAACGAGTCAACTTTTAGACTTTAGTTATCCCAATGGGATTCATGAGGATTTATCGAATTCGGAGGGCGAAAATGATAAGTGGACGCATCTATCACAAGCAACTTATGGATTTATCGTTCCAGGAACGAGAACTTATTTGACCATCGGGAAGAGTGGGGGACATGAATCAGGAGTTTGCTATAAATGTACGCAAGACAATGGTAATTTATGTGGTGGCTATTGTACACCAGTTGCTGCAGATAATTATCAATATTACTGGCTGTGGGATATGAATGATTTAATAGAAGTGATGAATGGTGAACGTGTTGCTTATGATGTTCAGCCTTATGATTACGGTCAATTTAATACTCCTTTTCAAAATGGATTCAAAGTTATAGGAGGAGGGAGTTACGATCCGGAAAGCAATATCCTTTATCTTTCTATTAACGGAGCAGATAGAGAACAAGGTACTTACTCTAACCCGCCGGTTATTGTAGCCTATGAACCGGTCCAATCTGCAGTTGTGCCTGTAGAGTGGCTGAGTTTTGATGTTTTGATAAAAGATGAAATTCCTGTGCTTTCATGGTCAGTAGGTCATGAGAAGGATACAGAAGTTTTTGAAATTGAGCGAAAATCAACATTAGATTATGAAACAATCGGTAATGTATTAGGAAGCCAATCTGGTTCTTACCAATTCCAAGATCGAAATGCTCCTAATGGTCAACTCGAATATCGAATAAAGCAAGTAGATTTTAATGGCGATTATTCCTATTCTGAAACGAGAGTTATTGATTTAAGACAGTCCTCAACGATATTTGTAAGCCCTAATCCAGTGGACGATATTCTTACCATTCACTCGAAAGAACCAGTGTTTGCTCGTCTGATTTCAGTAAGTGGCGCTGAACTATTTCATAATACAACTAATCAAATAGATCTCTCTGATTATGCGTCAGGTTTATACCTTTTGATTATAAACGGTCAGCATTATAAAATCCTTAAGAATTAGTCACCAAATTATGGGTAAGTGCCCACTCAGTCCAAGATCCATCATATACTGACTTCGGATGGTCATGAGCGATCTCAGCAGCAAGCAGCAATATACATGCTGTTAACCCAGAACCACATGTGAATATCATGGGTTTTTCTGGATTGAATATTTGCTCAAGTTCTGATTTACTTTTATACTTACCATTTTCTAGAACGCGACTAAATGGAATATTTACTGAACCTGGAATACTTCCACTTTTTAATTCAGCTCTAGGTTCCGGCGCCGTTCCATTAAATCTGCCTTCTGACCTCGCATCAATCAATTGTGATTTTCGAGAATCAATATTTTGTAGTATATCAAATGTTGACTTTATAGAATCCTCATTAAATTTAGCAGTAAAATCACCAGATTCATATTTCTCATTGGACAAGTCTTCAGTTGTAAATTGTCGATCTTCCCAAGCAGGTAGACCACCATCTAAGACATGAACATCCTGATGTCCCATAGACTTAAACATATACCAGACTCTAGGAGCAGAATAAACTCCCATATTGTCATAAATAATAATCGTACTATCATTATTGATACCTAGTGCTCTTGCTTCTTTTTCGAACTGACTTGCAGAGGGCATGGTATTCGGGAATTGGCTTGATATATCACTGAATTTTCCGGGAAGGTCGAAATATCGAGCATTTGGAATTTGGCAAACTCTTTCTTTCTTAGCTTTTAAACTTGCATCTAGAATAATAATGTTTTCATCATTCAGGTGTGCATGTAACCAATCTACACTTTTAATCATAGTTTTTCTTCTAGGTTTAAAATTATATTTCCGTAATCATATTGCAAATCTTCGTGAAGTTTTTCCAATTTCTTCTTAATAGAAGCCAATTCTCTTTCCAGTAATCCTCTTAAAACGGAACTCCTTCTAATCGAAGGTGAAAATTCTACCATTTGGTTGCAAAAATACAAGAGTAATTCTACTTCAGTTTCCTTATTCTTAGAATATCGGATGTATTTTTTAGTTTCTCTTAAGATTTTTCGAATACCCTTTTTTATGTAGTAGTAGGAGGAAGCATTAATTTCTTTAAATCGCTCCTCTATTTCTTCTTTGATCGTATCGCGATAAGCTTCCTCATTTCCAGATTCAAACAGCAAGTAAGTCAGTAACTCTTTACTCTCTTTTTTGAATTTGGCCAAGTTCAAGCAAATTTCCATTAATTCACTGTGGGTTCTTAAACCAAGTTCTTTTTTTAATTCTCGTATACCAGCTGCTTTCATAATCCAAAATTAATAAAAAAAGCCCGTCTAATAGACGAGCTTGCATGTAAATAAATATCTTAAGCGGATGATTAGATTACTCTAACATTAATCGCGTTTAATCCTTTTTTACCTTCTTTTAATTCAAACTCTACTGCGTCTCCTTCTCTGATATCATCTACCAATCCAGAAACGTGCACGAAGTGCTCTTCGTTTGAACCATCTTCTTTAATGAAGCCAAAACCTTTGGTATCATTGAAGAATTTAACTGTACCTTTGTTCATTGTGAATAATACTTATATATGATTTAATGTTACAAAGGTAAATTAAATTTTTCATTTAATTACGTTTTTGACACTTTCTTAATATTTTTTATATATTAAATATTTATATAATATAAATCTATTATCGCTGTTTTATTGGCATCTGAAAGGTATCTTAACCATAAATTATTCTCTCACTATTTATATTTATTGAATTTAAAGAAGAAGAAAATTGACATAAACCATTTTCTGATTACAAATGGACTTTATATTTTTAAGAATCGATACGCTTCAGCTTGGTCTCGATTGCTCACTTTGATAAAGTAAATTCCCTTCGGCCAAGCACTTACGTCTATTTTATCTTTGCTTTCATCTGTCATGAAGAATACCCCTTGTGTATTATAAATCGAAATCGACTTATCGGAACTTATTCCAAGATGGATGTAGTCAGAAACTGGATTGGGATAGATAAGTATTTGTTCTTCTTCTATCGTTTCTGTGTTCGATACCATAATTTCGAAGTTAATATCATTCAAGCATCCAAGTCCATCTACAATTCTCAAAGTATGCTCTCCATTCTCTAAATCTGAAATATTGGTGCTCCCAGTCTTACCATCCCACCTATAAGTAAAAGGTGGTGTTCCTCCTTCCAGTATAACTTCGGCAGAATTTCCATCTATTAATAAGTCATAAGAATAATGAATGTCATTGGGAATAAAAATAGAATCGTTACCAATGCAATTAAAATTTCCATAAGCATTTAAATGATACCATCCAGCGGATTGAATATAGGGTGACTCAAGATTAGATGTGAATGAATCTGGTCCATTCCATTGATAAGTAAAGTTTTCTAGATTCCGATCTAGTATCAATTTTCGTTCGCCTTCTTCGCAATTAATTTCCCCCAGTAATAAATCAAAATTTACATTATTACCTTTACTTGAAACATCGATGAAATATTCCGAGACACAATCATTTTCTTGAGTAAAAGTAAAGGTGTACAATCCAGGGAAGCTTACTTCACTACTTAGTTCATCAGATGTGAAATTATTAGGTCCGTTCCAGAAATAGGTGCCGGTAAGCGTATCTACGTCAGCATTTATTTTTCCAGTAAAAGTATTACAGTCTAACTCTTCCATAGACAGGGAAATAGCTTCGAGTTGGTGCTTTTGAGCAGTAATGGTCGTCGTACATTTAGTTAAGCTATCACCATTAATATAAGTAAAAACTAATTGGTTAATCCCAGGTGAAAAGTTACTTGTGTAATCTTGACCAGGCTGAACAAAGTCATTGATAATGATAGAATCATTGGCATCAATTATTTCTCTTAGCACTTTTAAGTTATCGCAACCATTGATTAATTCAGGGGTAGTGTAAGTGAAGTTATTCATGCAAGAAATATTACTTTCTACCGTAATGTCAGTAGGACATTCACCCAACTGGACATCGCTTTCTACAATCACATTTATATCAGCATTAGAAGTATCTGACTGCATCGATTCATCTGTTACCATTAAGCTTACTTTATAATTTCCGGGATCTAGGTCAATGTTATAAGTCATTCCCTCCGAACCATTTTCATTATAAATCGTGTGCTGCGTTGCTAGATTAATGACCACTATTCTCGAATCTATAATTTGGCAATTTTCAATTACTGCAGGAAATTCTATAGAAAAACTTCCTTTACAATTTTGAGGAGAAGTGAAGATTGTGGTATCCTGAATTTCTTGTGCAAGTTGTGGTGGTTCTACATCTACTAATGTAACTATAAACTGACAGATGCCTACATTCCCTTCTTCATCTTTTGCTTCATAAATAATCTTATTCTCGCCAAGCGTCATGCTGTCTTGGCTATTACTCATTCCAGCAATGGCTTCTCTTTCAGTTAAGAGTTCCCCCTTGCTTGAAAATATGGATAGCATATAAGAGGAAATAGAAGTGTTATCTGTTACAATTGGATCTGTATATTCAAAACTTCCGATGCATTCTCCTGGAATATTTTCTATATTTTGATCTTCACTACAGTTAGAATAAACTGGTTTATCTGTATCTCCATTTATTTGTGTTTCACAATCCATTCCATTCTCCTCAATTCTAAATTTCCGGTTCTTAACGCTTTTGAGTACTTCTTTGATCCATGAACAATTATTCAAAATTGGATTTTCCGTAATGATTAAACTATCAGTTATAGAGAGTAAAAGTGGAAATTCAATAGCACTATTGAAGTTTTGATTCCGCTGCAAGGTGAGACGCTCTATTCTTTTCAATAAATCAAAAGACCCAATGGAATCTAAACTATCTAGATTATTAAAAAATAAAGAAATATTCAGAGTTGTTAGATTGTTCAATCCATTAATCTCTAAAAGTTCTCGGTTATTTTCTACGATCAAAATAGAATCAATATGAGAAAATTGGAATGGGGAATTTAGTGTATCAGAATTGAAGACTTTCAGCGAGTCATTATCAGAAATGATGAATTGTGTTCCGATAGAATCAATCAAATCTAATCCGTCTAGGTGCTTTAGTTGATGGCAATTCATGATCACTAAATCACCTGCGATAAAATTCAAGCCTGCATTTCGAAGTGGCAATAGTGATGTGATCGGATCCACACCATCGTTATCGTCCACGATATATAAATCACCCATCACCCGCTCACAACCCAAAGTCTCAATATCCGTCTGACTTTGCAACAATAAAGCGTCACACTGAGCAATTCCGTGATTTAAGAAAATCAGGAATATAAAATTGATAATAGGTAATGTTTTCATTTTGGTTTTTTGGTTGATAACATTAATACGATCACATCATTCTAACTAACTAGCAATCCAGGCAAATTTATATCCTTTTTCAGGTACCTTAATTCTATCTGAAATTCTCTGAAGTCGATCGGGTAGTGCTACGACATAATCTCTTGCTTTTTCTGCTGCATCATTAAATCCAGTTAGGTTTTCTATATTCCATTCGTTAGTCAACGATTTCATAATATCGATGTAATCCTGCGTCGTGTATACCATCGTTCTTTGTGCAGCATCTGAAAAATGGGTAAATAATTCACCTATTTTTCCACCTGTTTCTCTTAAGAAATGAGCAGGCATTACAATTTTCTTTTTCATCATGTCAGAAAAAGCAATCATCATTTCACTAGGGTCTATTTCAAATATCCTTCTAACGAATTCCGTATATGCTCGAGCATGACGTGCTTCGTCTGCTGCAATAACCCCACACATTTTCGCTAGAAGTGCATTACCTGATTGTTTTGCTAAGGTCGCAACTCTCCTATGGGAAACATTAGTGGCTAATTCTTGAAAACTGGTGTATACGAAATTTTTATAGGGATCGGTTCCTGTCTGAATATCAAAGCCATCATTGATTAAGTGTTGAGTAGAAACTTCCATTTCTTTCATATTTACCCTTCCGCTTAGATATAAATATTTATTCAATAAATCTCCATGACGGTTTTCTTCAGCAGTCCATGCCCTAATCCACTTAGACCATCCACCGCCTATTTCTTGGTTTACACCTTGTACACTCATTAACCAAGATTCGTATGTGGGAAGTGCTTCCTCAGTAATCGTATCTCCGATGAGTACGGCGAATAAATCATAATCCATTTCTCTAGAAAGTTCCTGAATTTCATCGATGCGATCTTTGAAATCTTCTTTTGAGGAATCAGGAAGGAAGTCGGAAGGTTGCCAATTGGTATCGATTGATTTCAGATAAGTAGAAATCAAATCATCCATTGATTTTTCAATCGTTCCCATTACTTCTGCTCTGACATTTATACTACTCATAATTTTTCTGTTTGATCAATTTTGAACATTTGAAAAGCCAAAATTGAAATAATACAATAAGCTAAAAAAAAATAAAATCCAATATGTATAAAGGCATGTATATTATCATCCGTTGACGTTGATAAAAATGCAATAAAAATAGCAACAATGAAGACATCTGCCATTGACCATTTTCCAATTACACCTAAGAAACGCTGAATCTGATGCTTTCTTGTTGAATTTTTAGAAACTATTCCCGTAATGATTAAAATTGCCTTGATAAACGGAATAAGAATACTAAAAAACAAAATTAGAAAACCGACTAAACCATTTCCATTTTTAAACAAATTTTTTACAGTTTCTACAATACTCTGTTGGGTATTATGCAAACTTATTTCTCCTAAAATAGGAATTTTTGCACCAATATCAATACTCAAAATAGGAAGAATTAATCCTGGAATCAGTAGACCAATAGAAATGATGGTTAATGCAAGTGTCCCGATGTTTCTGCCACTCATTCGTTCTTTTTAATATTTCGCTGGAACATTGTCTCCTGGCAATGTACTTTTTATAAAAGATCTGATATCATTATTAGCTTTCTCTAAGTCTACTCTCCTAAGATACATCATGTGTCCGCTTTCGTAACCTTTGAAACTTAGTCGATCCTTCATTACTCCAGATGGATCTAATTGCCACATATTATATTTAGCATTGAAATAAGTTGTTGCACCATCAAAATATCCAGATTGGGTTAACACATGTAAGTAGGGATTTTGCGCCATGGCTTGTCTTAAATTTTCTCCCGTATTATCTCCAGATCTGTCCCAAGGATGAACAGGTCCGAACATGTTGTATTTCGCATCAGTGATATAATTCAAATCATTCTTGAAGTAATAATTGATAGCAGGCGTGAATGAATGCAACCATGAAGTTAATTCTGAATTAAAATCAGGTCTCATTCCTGCTGCCATTTTATCGATGCCTTTATATCTAGAGTCAAGTCTTCCGATTGTATATCCTTCTTTTCTTAATAACTCTTTCCAGAAAAAATTGGTACCTACATCTAGATTGTTCTGAAGTATTGCTTCTTTAGAAATGCCTGAATAATAAGCCATTTTTTCGGCTACTTCATTTCGCTTATCATTGGCAAGAAATCCGCCCTTTGCAATTGCTGGAATTAAGTCATTAATCGCGTAGTCTTCCACTTCTTCTAGCATTTTCTCAAGTGGCATATTCTGTAATTCCGGCGATAATTTCTTATGATACCAAGCCGCAGCTGCAAAGTAGGGTAGTCGATTTCCAGCTTCTACGGCACCTTCTCTCTTAATACCAAGATCTGTTGGTGAGACCAATATCACTCCATTGAGGTACATCCATTGGTTGTTTTGTAGTTCAAGAGCAAGACCTGAAACCCTTGTCGTTCCATAACTTTCGCCGATTAGATATTTCGGAGAAGTCCACCTGTTGTTTCGAGTAACGAAGGTATTCACCCATTCCGCTAGATATTTAATATCTTGATTGACACCGAAAAACATTTTTTTATCAGTTTCTTCACCGATCATTCTGGAATATCCTGTATTAACTGGATTAACAAATACGATATCAGCCACATCTAAAATGGAAAACGGATTATCCTTAATTCCATAAGGTTGAATAGGATATCCTTCATCGTCAATTTTTAGAATTCGAGGACCTGTATACGCAATGTGCATCCACACGGATGCTGAACCAGGACCGCCATTGAAAGAAATAACAAGTGGCCTGTTCGTATTATCTTTTATATCTGTTCTTTCGTAGTATGTGTAAAATAATCCTGCAACTACTTGGTCTTTATCGTCCCATACTGGCTGAGTTCCAGTGGTTGCTTTATATGGAATAGATTTGCCATTAATTGTAGTCTGATGTGTAGTAACAACGGTGGAGTCTGGAGTGATCGTTCTTTTTTGGCTATATCCAAATGTTAGCGTGAGCATAACGATTAGACCTGTAAGTATTTTTTTCATTATGGCGATTTTGTTTTGAATGCTAAATATAGAAAATCTTAATTCAAACATTCATGTACAAAACGTAACTTTTGGATTACAGAGGCATTAAATACAAAAGGGTACAAATCAGGTTGTCCCATACTACGGTTAATAGCGTTCACCGCGAAAGTCAGCGGAAGACAAGTTTCTAGCATTTTATCAAAGTCCTTTTCAAAATACGGATTAAAATTGGCATCCATATTCATGGTCGTAATTCCTGTCAATGTGGGATTAAGTTTCATCCCAAAAGCATATGCACTTTCAAGTGTATCCACGATATGCAGATAATGCGCCCAGGTTTCCGCCCAATCTTCCCATGGATGAGACGTTGCATATTCACTGATGAAATGATTGCTCCAGTCATTCGGCGCTCCATCTTGATAATACCTTTCTAGCGCATGACCATAATCTAATTCTTCATTGCCAAATATCTGGCGGAACCTTTCTAATCTCTGTGGATTTTTGCTAATTAATAAATCCCAATAATAATGACCGACTTCATGGCGCAGATGTCCGATAAGCGTTCTGTAGGGCTCATCCATTGCCTTACGCATGTATTCCCGATGAACAGAATCTGCCTCTTCTATATTAATGGTAATCACACCATTAGCATGACCCGTTTTTACAGGAATGCTTTGGTCACCTGCTATTCTCCTACCTATGAAATCAAAACAAAGTCCGCTTTCAGGATTTTCTATTTTATTGTTAAGTGGTAAATTAAAACGTTGCAAGCTGTAAATCAATCTATGTTTCCACCTTTCGATTTGCTGCCATTTATCCAGATTAATTTCATCTTCTAGGTTAGGGATTAAATTATTTAGTGAGCACGCTTTGCAATATTCACTATTCCCATTTGCTGGAACAAGCCAGTTGCATGCATCATGTTTGTGATTGCTGCAATACTGATAGCTACTACCATCGGCAAGGCTGAATTCCTTGCCGAAAGTATATAGCATATTAAAACTTGTGTCGTGATAACCTAAGTTAGCGCCACATTTCTCACAACTCGTATTTTCGAAAAATACAGGGTTGTTGCAGTTATTACATTGGAATATTTTCATTATTTAGATGGAGGCATACTTGGCCTAACCTCAACTTTACTTGGTAATGTTCTTGGATTCATCGTTAAGAGATCTAACACTAATTTACCGATGTCTTCTGGTTGAATTTTCCACGCATCTGCTTCATTAGGAACATGATCGTTAAAGTAGGTCGCAACAGATCCTGGCATTATCGTCGAAACTTTCACACCGTCTTTTCTTACGTCTAACATAAGCGCTTGAGAAAATCCTACTAATCCAAATTTACTGGCATTGTAAGCTGTCCCTTGAGCGAAAAAGTTTGTTCCTGCAAGACTTGCAATCGTAATGATGTAACCTTTGCTTTCGATAATGCTATCCAATGATGCTTTCACAGAATTGAAAACGCCTGTTAAGTTGGTTTCGATAGTCTGATTCCATTGGTCTGCTGTTAAATCTTTGATATTTGCAAAATGTCCGACTCCTGCATTAGCAACTAATACATCTAACTTACCAAAGGCCTTGATCGTTTTTTCAACTGCTTTCTTCTCAGCGTCGAAATCTGCAACATCTGATTCAATTCCTATTACATTGTCATTGCTGCTCAACTTTAGGCTTTCAGCAGCTTCATCAGCCGCTTTTTGGCTTCTGCTTGTAATTGCAACTTTAGTACCTTGACTAACTAAGACTTCTGCAATCCCGTAACCTATTCCTTTTGATCCACCTGTGATGAGAACCACTTTATCTTTTATCATAATTGTTTTTTTATGAAATGCTAAATGAGGAGTTTTTGTTCAGAAAATAATGGAGTAGTTTTAGAATGTTTTACGATTAAAATTCGAAGTACGAATGGAAGCCATTAACGTGTGTGTTACCAATGACTGAAAGTGAAGATATTATAGAAAGAAAAGCTTGTTAATCGAAATAAAAAAGTGTGCTCAATACTGGACTCGAACCAGTGACTTCCGCCCTGTCAAGGCGACACTCTAAACCAACTGAGTTAATTGAGCATTACTAAATAGACCGCAATATAAAAATAATATTTTATGCTGGTCAGAATTTAGCTCCTAGAATTATCAGCTTCTTTAGTGCCAATTGCACAAAGAAGCATTAATAGGTTTTTACTCCAGTTTTATTCCCGCTAGATCTATTAAAAAAGCATATTCCATTGCTGTTTCTCTAAATCTCTTGAATCTTCCTGAAGCTCCACCATGACCTGCACCCATATTAGTATGTAATAATAGAATGTTATCATCTGTTTTAACATCACGTAATTTAGCAACCCACTTGGCTGGCTCCCAATATTGTACTTGTGAATCATGATAGCCAGTTGTGACAAGCATATTAGGGTATTCTTGTGCCACCACGTTATCGTAAGGGGAATAAGATTTTATATAATGGTAATATTCTTCAATATTCGGATTTCCCCATTCATCATATTCTCCAGTCGTTAACGGAATAGTATCATCTAGCATGGTCGTAACCACATCTACAAACGGAACCGCAGCAACTACACCTCTCCACATTTTAGGAGCCATATTGATAATAGCGCCCATCAACAAGCCTCCAGCACTTCCACCCATTGCGAACAATTTATCAACGCTACAATATTTACGCTCCGTTAAAAATTGACCGCAAGCAATAAAGTCTGTGAAAGTGTTTTTCTTGTTCAATAATTTTCCATCATCATACCAATTTCTACCCATTTCTTCACCACCTCTAATGTGCGCAATGGCATAGACAAATCCTCGATCAAGTAAGCTTAATCGAACACTGCTGAAATACGGATCCATGCTATGTCCGTAAGAGCCGTAAGCATATAGGAGTAAAGGAGAGCTTCCGTCTAACCTTGTTCCTTTTTTATAGACTAAAGAAATCGGAACCTCCACACCATCGGGTGCAGCAGCATTTAATCGCTCAGAGACATAATCATCCGCATTAAAATCTCCTATTACTTCTTGCTGCTTTAGCAAGGTCTTTTCTTGCGTATTCATGTTATAATCATACGTAGAATTCGGAGTCTTCATCGACGTGTATCCAATTCTCAAAATATCCGAATTGAATTCAGGATTGGTGCTGGTATAAGCCATGCAAGCTTCTTCTGGAAAGGTGATATAGTGTTCCGGTCTTTCATCCCAAGGAATGACTCTTAGTTTTGTAATTCCATTGATTCTTTCAGATAACACAAGGAAATTTTCGAAAATATCTAGATTCTCAAGCAGGATTTCGGGACGATGAGGGATAACCTCTTTCCAATTTTCCATGTTAGTTTCTTTCTCGCTAGTCACCATTAATCTAAAGTTCTTCGCCTCATGATTGGTTTTGATATACCATCTATCTTCGAAATGTGCAATTCCGTATTCATGATCTCGCTGTCTTTCTTGGAAGATTTCGAATTCCCCTGTTGGTGTATCCGCATTTAGAATTCTATATTCTTGTGATACCGTGGCGTAGGAGCCGATGACTAGGAATTTTTGTGATTTCGTTTTATAGATGAAGGTGCTAAAGGTTTCATCTTCTTCGTGATAAATTTCAATATCATGTTCTGGATTTGTTCCTAATTCATGACGATATATTTTATAAGATCTTAATGCCTCATCCTTCCGTGTGTAGAAAATCGTCTTGTTATCATTTGCCCAGACGGCACTTCCACTGGTATTCAGAATAACATCTTCTAAATGCTCACCCGTTTCTAGATTTTTAAACTTTAGATCGTAAATTCTTCGACTCACTTTATCTTCTCCATAAGCCAGAATTTTATTGTTCGGACTAACACTTCTTCCACCTATAGCATAGTATTCGTAATCTTTTGCCATTTCATTAACCTCGAGCATAATCTCTTCTTCTGAATCAAGGGAACTCTTTTTACGGCTATGGATTGGATATTCCTTTCCCTCTTCGTATCTAGTGATATAATAATATCCATTATACTTGAATGGCACAGACATATCAGTCTGCTTAATTCGGCCAATGATTTCATTGAATAAAGTCTCTTGGAAATCTTCTGTGTGCTGCAGCATTGCCTTAGTGTAGGTGTTCTCCGCTTGCAAGTAATTAATCACATCCAGCGTCTGATCGTCTTTTTCTACCGCATCTTTCTGAGCATCACTAAGCTTCATCCAGTAGTATTCATCATTCCGAATGTCACCATGAGCAATTAATTCATGTGATTTTTTCAAAGCCTTAGGAGGATCTATATTTATATTTTTCATAATTCTATTTTTCGCAAATATAAACCATTCAAAATTTCTTATGTTGTGGACAAGATGAAAGACTCAATTTGAAATTAGATACTACATACAAACAGATATTCGCGATATCGGTTCCTATTATGCTGGGCAGTGCTGTACAGAACATTATAGCACTGACAGATTCAGTATTTTTATTTCATTATAATGATATTGATTTTAGAGCTATTGGTCTTGTAAGTGTCTTTTATTTGATCATTTCTGCCATCGGATATGGATTTTCGAGGGGAGGACAGATCATTATTGCTAGGAGATTCGGAGAAGGTGATAATAGAAATCTCGTGCGAAGTTTCTATGCGCTTTTGTATTTTGAACTTGCGCTTGCCTTTATAATATTCATTGCTATTCAATTTGGAGGCGCTTGGTTTTTCAAGCAAATCGTCTCGGATCTAGAGACCTTCGATCGATGTGTAAAATATCTCTTACCCAGATCCTACGGGATTTTCTTTAGTTATCTAGGTGTCATTATCGTTGCCTTGTATACGGGAATTGGTAAAACGAGATTCATTGTGGTAGATGTCGCCATCCTAGCGATAGTGAACATGATCTTAAATTATGCCTTTATTTTCGGAAAGTGGGGCTTTGCAGAGATGGGAATAGCAGGCGCTGGATGGGCAAGTTCTATTGCTGAATTTATTGCATTTGTAGTTTTTCTAATATATATGATTTTCGAAAAGAATAAATTGGTCAGAGGTCTGTTTTTCTTTCCTAAACTTAATTTCAAGCTGGTCTTACAAGTCTTTAATGTTTCTATTCCTATCGTTATCCAAGCCATAATTGGTTTAGGTTCATGGTTTGTATTCTTTAGTTTAATAGAAAATATGGGTGGTAAGGAATTAGAGATTTCGAACCTCGTGCGGATAGTTTACCTAATTCTTTCTATTCCTACGTGGGGCTTCTCTTCAGGGATTAACACTCTAGCGAGTAACTTAAGAGGCTCAGGGAATGAAGGTGACGTTATACCTGTAATCTGGAAAACGGTTTATATCAATTTATTGATTACCGTTATTATATCTATACCAATTATCTTTTTCCCGGAAACCATGCTTTATCCACTGTTTGGACGGGAAGATATGACGATCATATATGCGTCACAGCCTTTATTATATGTGTTGGGACTGATATTGCTCTTATTTGCAGTTGGTGCAATTTTGTTCAATGGAATATTAGGAATAGGTGCTACTAAATTAGGTCTATGGATTCAAGGTTCCTTAACTATTTTCTATACTGCTTACGTTTTTATTTTTGTCAAGTATTTTCAATCAGATCTAACAGTTGCTTGGTTTTCAGAAGTCTTCTATTGGTTCCTGACCTTAGTGATCAGCGCTTGGTTTCTGTATAAGTACAATTGGGAAAAAATTAAAATATAAGGTTCGCGGGCCTTATTTTCTGCACTGCATATGGTTCCTTATTTGTAAATATTTAATTTCTATATTTGGCTGGTAAATTTTAATGTACTGATGTTTGTCAATGTTTCTAAAGAAATATATGTTTTGTTTTTACTCTTCTTATTGATGTGGAGTTGTGATTCGAATAGTGCAAGTGATTCATTGTTAATGTATTGTGCAGCTGGAATGAAGCCAGTAATTCAAGAGGTAAATAACAACTTCTATAAAGAAACTGGAATTAAAATAGATGTTCAGTATGCAGGTTCTGGAACGTTGCTTTCTAATGTTAGAATATCAAAACAGGGTGATATTTATCTTTCTGCAGACGACTCATATATTAAGGAAGCAGAGCAATACGATTTAATAAAGGAGAAAAAAGCAATCGCACATATTAAACCAGTTATTGTGGTTCAAGCAGGCAATCCTAAAAGTATCAATAGTTTAGAGGATTTACTACGTGAAGATGTAACCTTTGTTCTAGCCAATCCAGATGCTGCTTCTATCGGAAGACAGACGGAAATTATTTTGAATGAATATCGTGATTTCAGATCTTTTGAGCAGAAGGCCATTGCATTTATGCCTACAGTGAATGAAGTATTGAATACGGTTAAGTTAGGTACTTCTGATGCAGGTATTGTTTGGGATGCCAATGCCGTACAATATGATGAAGTTGAAATGATTCGTGATCCTTTCTTAGACCAGTATGAGCATACCATAACCATAGGAGTTTTAAAGATTTCTAGTCATTCTGAAGATGCCATGAAATTTATCAACTATCTTTCGTCTGAAAAGCAAGGCGGAAAAGTAATGAGCAAGGTGGGATATGAAATAGTGCAGTAAATCAATTATAAAGTATTAGAATCATCAGAAAAAATAAGCCATATAAAACAAGACCTAATCTTCCATTTTATTTGGTGATGGGAGTTGTCGGAGCTACTTATATCATTCTGATCGTTGCAATGATTCTTGCTGATTTTACGTACACCAGCACCGATCATATTCTAGAAGCTTTAGGAAGTAAAGAAATACAATACTCTATCAAACTAAGCTTAATCACGAGCACCATAACAATGGTTCTAAGCCTGGTCGTTGGGATTCCATTAGGCTATTTTATGGCTAGGGTCAATTTTAGATTCAAGAAAGTGATCGATGCTATACTAGATATACCTATTGTTCTTCCTCCATTGGTAATTGGCTTAAGTTTATTAATCCTTTTCCAGACGATTCCAGGTCAATGGATAGAAAGTCAAGTACGTTTTACTTATACGGTATATGGTGTCATCCTTGCTCAGTTTATGGTAGCTTGTGCATTTGCAGTAAGAACCATGTATGTTACCTTTATGCAGATAAGTGATCGACAAGAACAAGTCGGATTAACACTAGGCTGTAATAAAAAGCAAGCCTTTTTTAAGATATTGCTTCCACAAGCTAGGAATGGAATCTTAACGGCTGGTTCACTGGCTTGGGCAAGGGCATTAGGGGAATTTGGTCCTATATTAATTTTTGCAGGAGCCACGAGAATGAGGACAGAAGTGCTTTCGACCACTGTATTTTTAGAAATGTCAGTTGGAAATATAGAAGCGGCGGTTGCGGTATCACTTATCATGATTTTTGCTGGATTTCTAGTTTTATTTATTGTTAGGATTTTTGGAGAGAAAATTCCTTTAACTCGATGATAGAACTTAGAGACATATCTATTCAGCAAGGAAATTTTTTGCTTTCTGATATCAATTTTTCCATAGAAAAGGGAGAATATGTGGTATTAATGGGAAAAACTGGAAGCGGAAAAACCACAATTATAGAAGCGATATGCGGGCTCAGATCTATATCGGGTGGACAAATATTAGTTAATGGAAGCGATTATACTCAATTAGCTCCAGGAGATCGAGGTGTAGGTTATGTGCCACAGGATGGAGCAGTGTTCAGTCATATGAGTGTTCGCGAAAATATTCAATTCGCACTGAAGCTTAGAAAATGGAATGCTACTGAGATGAAAGAGCAATGTGAGCAACTGGCGAAAATTTTATCCATTTCACACTTATTAGATCGTATGCCTGAAGGATTAAGTGGAGGTGAAATACAAAGGGTAGCGCTTGCAAGAGCACTAAGTTTTAAGCCTGACTTCCTCTGTTTAGACGAACCTGTAAGCGCTTTAGATGAGGAAACTAAGGAGAATTTATACTTACTTTTCGAAGATCTGAAGAAAAGTATGAACATTACAATTTTGCATATTTCTCATTCTACCGCAGAAGCGAAAAGGTTAGCTGATCGGATCATCGTCTTAGAAGACGGAAAGATTCGTCCTTATTAAATTGATTCCTAGTATTTAAAGCATTAAAGAATTATAGATTTAATTCTTTATAAAAGTCTTTCTTTTCTTTTTGCTTTTTCGAAATTGCTTAATCAACATATACCGTTGATAAGTTATCCCCAAATGTGGATAAATTTCAGATATGAAAACCTCCTAATTGAATATCTTTGCCGAGCTATGAGATTGAAATCACTAGAGATTAGAGGATTTAAGAGTTTCGGAAATCCTACTGTTTTATACTTTGATGAGAATGTGACTGGAGTGGTAGGTCCTAATGGGAGTGGTAAGTCTAATGTGGTGGATGCCTTTAGATGGGTGCTTGGAGAGCAGAAATCTAAGGAACTCAGATTAGAGCAAATGGGTGATGTCCTTTTCAATGGGGCGGATAAAAAGCAACAAGCCAATCTGGCTGAAGTTAGTATAACCTTTGATAACACTCGGAACATTCTTCCTACTGAGTATAATACCGTCAAAATAACCCGTGCCTTATACAGAAGTGGAGACAGTGAATATCGAATCAACGACGTTGCTTGTAGACTGAAAGACATTCATTTACTTCTAATGGATACTGGTATAGGCTCTAATTCATATTCTATTATTGAGTTAGGAATGGTGGATGATATTCTACAAGATAAGGAGAATGCGAGGAGGAGAATGTTTGAACAGGCAGCCGGGATTTCTAAATTTAAGAAGAGAAAGAAAGAAACTCTTCAGAAACTAAAATTGACCAATGCCGACCTAGAAAGAATCGAAGATTTACTTTTCGAAATAGAAAAGAACCTTAAAGACTTAGAGAAACAAGCCAAGCGGACTAAAAGGTATTTTGAAATAAAAGAAAAGTACAAAGAAGCGAGTATCATTTTTTACAAGCTGAAATGGGATAGATTAGAAGAAGGAGTTGTGTCTCTAGATAATCAAGTAGAGCAGCATAAATTAGAATATAACCAGTGGACTTCGGAACTAGCTAACAAAGAGGCGGTCTTAGAAAGTGAAAAGCGTAAAAACCTGGAAGGAGAGAAAAATCTTTCTAATTTTCAGAAGAAATTGAATGATCTCCTTGATTCTATCAGAAGAAATGAGAATGAGAAAAATCTATTAAATCAGAAAATAAAATTCTCTGAAAATAATATAAATAAAGCCAAGCAGGAAATTGCAATTTCTGAGCCACAACTTAAAGAGTCTTTGGTAAAAAGAGATCAACTAGAAGTTCAGCGAAAAGAAAAAGAAGAGGTCTACAAGGCACATCGAATAACACTGGAGAAGCTACAAAAAAACGTAGAAGAAATAAATCAACAATTCCAGTTCAATAAGCAATTTCAGGAAGAGAAATTTAAGAATCTACAGAAAATTCAGAACCGGATATTTGAAGTAGATAAGGTTCTTGCCGTTACAGAAAATAGGGTAGAGACCTACAAGAAAGAGCAAGAACAGAATGAACAGCAGATATTGAATATTAAGGATGGCTTAAAAGACAAAGAAGAAGCCATGGTTCGTCTAAATGGTCGGCTGGAAATTTTAGATAAAGAATTACTCGGAATTCGGGAAAAAGAGGAGAATAGATTAGCCCATATCGCGAAAACGGAGAAGGCTTTAGATGCTAAAAAAGATAACATAGCTAAGCTGAATAGAAGCATAGACGCCATTACAAATGAGCGTAACTTACTTCAAAGCATGGTGGAAAATATGGAAGGTTTTTCAGAATCTGTTAAATTCCTTCATAGTAAATGGGACGGAAAAAAGACACTCCTTTCTGATGTGATTAACACGGAAGAAAAATATAGAGCAGCAGCAGAGCAAGTGTTAAAACCTTATCTTAATTACCTGATTGTTAATGATCTATCTGAAGCCAAGTCAGCTATTACTTTATTAAGTAATTCACAGAAAGGTAAGGCTCAATTCTTCATTTTAGATGAAATAAAATCGAATCCTAAGACTTCTGGAACGCTTACTTCCCTTGCTTCAGTCATAGAAACTGATGAGAAGTATAAGCCACTTATTGAATTAATTTGTGGTCACGTTTTTATAGCCGATGAAGAGAAAGTCTATGAAAACAATGAAGAAGAAATTGCCTTAATTGAATCTGGTGGAGGAGTATATAAAATCAAAGGTGAAATTACAGGTGGATCCGTAGGCCTATTCGAAGGAAAGAAAATAGGTAGAAGGAAGCGTATCGAGCAGTTGGACAAAGTCATCGCAAAGGAGAAATCAAACATTGAAAGTGAAAAAGACCTACTCTTAGGCCTTCAGAAAGAACTTGCGGATGCAAAATCAGCGAAGTATGACGTTGAAATTAGGATTAAAGAGCGTCATAAAACAGATGCCGAAAAGGAGATCGAAGTTATTAAAACCAAACTTGAAAATGCGGACGCTAACATTGAGAAAATAAATAAAAGATCAGCGGAGCTAAGGGAAAAGGAAGAAGAGTCTTCAATTGTTATCGGAGAAAATACTAAAGAGAAACAAGCACTAGAAACAGAAATTAACGAATTAAAGAGTCAAGTTTCTGATCAAGATTCTACCATGCAGGAGCTAACAACTAAGCTTTCGGAGGCTAGAAATGCTTTCAATGAGCAGAATATTAAGCTCATCCAAACTGAGAATTTACTAGAAAGTCTGACTAAAGAAATAGGATATCAAGAGACAAGAAGTCGTGAGATAAAAAAGCAAATCTTCGATGGAAACCAATTGTTAGATCGGCAAAATACGGAGTTAACGGAGGCCAATACGAAGCTTGTGGAGATTACTCAGAATTTGCAACAACAATATGAATTAAAATCTAAGGAGCAAGACCAACTATCTACGGCTGAGCAAGATTATTTCAAGGCTAGAGCCATAGCGAACGAGGTGGAGGAGGATATCCGAAAGATATCTAAGAAGATTAACGACAAGCAATTCTTAGTTAATCAGCTTAAGGATAAACTTAATGATTTCAAATTCAAAAAGAACAGCATTAAGGAGAGGTTGAGCATCGAATTCGAATACAAACTATCAGACCTTTACGAAGTGAAAGTTCCGGAAGATGGGATAGAGACAGAGTTGGAATTAGCGGTAGAGAAGTATAAAAGAAGGCTAGATAACTACGGTGAAATTAATCCGATGGCGCTGGAAGCATATGAGGAAATGGAAAAGCGTTTCGTGCATATTAAGGAGCAGCGTGATGATATCAATAAAGCGAAAGTGAGCTTGATGAATACGATCTCGGAAATCGAAGAAACGGCGACTCAGCTGTTCTTGGATTCATTTAACGAGGTGAGAAAGCACTTTGTGACGGTATTTAGAAGCTTATTCACCCAAGATGACGATTGTGATCTAATCCTAGAAGATCCGAATGATCCACTAAATTCGAAAATAGAAATTATTGCTAAGCCTAAAGGGAAACGACCTAAATCATTGAGTCAACTATCTGGAGGGGAAAAGACGTTAACTGCTACGGCACTGCTTTTTTCATTGTATTTACTGAAGCCTGCTCCTTTCTGTATTTTTGATGAGGTCGATGCACCATTAGATGATACGAATATTCAAAAATTTGCGAATATCATTCGTGCTTTTTCTGATAAATCACAGTTTATCATTGTAACACACAACAAAGCTACGATGGCTGAGGTCGATGTACTTTATGGCGTATTTATGCAGAAAAAAGGAATTTCTTCCGTGAGTGCAGTAGATTTCAGAAGCTACGAGGACAAGGGGACCGTTGAAAAAGTCGAGTTAAAAACGTACTAGTTTTTAGGGGAAAGGGATGATGTGTAGTGGTAAAGAGAAAATTATAATAAATTTCTTGTCTCGTCTTTAGAAAAGAAATCATAATTCTACAAGAAGAAAAAAAAGGAGTGCCTTAACAGAAGCACTCCTTGTTGGTTGGTTTTTAACCGTTACAGCGGTTATAAGGTATATTGCAAGTACTGTGCCATATATTATGATAATGTGTAATATGTTATAATAATCGAACTGTTTTCACTTAGAAAAATTGAAAAAAGTATCCTGAATTGCTAGGATTGATCAACTATAGGTAACTTTTCAAGAGGAATTCTATTGATTGAGCATCTAACTGAATGGTGGAATAAAAGTGGTTTCCCAAGAGTCTACAGATTAGTGAATAGTCCTAACTATGAATATCTATATTGATAATAAGCGAGCAATAAGTCAGCACTATTATAAGTGTGGAAATTTTGAAAATATAGATGGCCGTATGAGAATTATTTTTCAGGGTACCAATCCCTTAATCTCACTTCTACGGCTTCATTTCCTGCATTGACCAATTGCTTAAATTTTTCTACATCGCCAAAACCATTTTTTCCTCTGAAGTGGAAAGGATAAACTACTGCAGGTGAAAATTCTATGACTGCGTCAGCTGCTACATCTACATCCATCGTATATGGCAAGTTCATGCAGATAAAAGCAAAGTCGATGCCTTCTAAATTTCGCATTTCAGGAATATCCTCAGTATCGCCAGAAAAGTAAAAGGTCTTTCCTCCTATGGTTAATATATACGCATTGCCCCAACCTTTCTTGTGTCTTGCAGTATCATCGTTAGGGAGGTTGTACATAGGAAAAGCCTTAATCTTTATACCTGATATAGAAATTTCTTCTCCATTGTTCAAGATCTTCATTTCTTTAAACTTGATATCTCCTAATTCATCTGCAACAGATTGTGGTAGGACAACTGTTGTAGAAGAGAGATTTAATCCAGACAGCGTCTCTTTATTAAAGTGATCACCATGTGCATGTGTGATGCAGATTATATCAGCGTCTTGAAAACGATCAAAGCCATCAGCTCCGCCATATGGATCCATATAAATCGTCTTCCCATTCCATTCAAGAACAGTAGTCGCATGAAAAATCGGTGTCAAGATCACATTCCCATTATTTGTTTGAATCGTATCTTGCTGGGCATTTAATTGAAGACCAACAAAAACTGTAAAAAGTAGAGATAGTATTTTTTTCATAAGCGCTATTTAATAGTTGACTTTAAAAACAATTAATGAATACCTATATAATACATGAGACTAAGCCTCTTTGTTCTATTGCTAAAGTGTAAAATCAACGAGTACCTAAGTAAGTAAAATGCCTACTTAATATCTCCGTACTTGATCACTTTAAAGTTGATCAATTGCGATTCGGAATCTGTATTTAATTTAATCGCTTCTATACAATTATCGACGTTGTCATTACACGTTGCATCTATCGAAAGGTATGATTTTCCAACAGAGAATCCGTCTTGAATATGCAGAATGACCTTTCTCATACTTATCAAGTCCGCAGGAGTGAGAACGCCTGACGCATTGACATCAGAGGCAATCTTCTGGATATTGTCTAATTCATAGATTCCAAGAATGTATCGTTGAATTAAAACGAGGTCTATGGTTGTGATTTCGCTTGTAGAATGCTCGGCAATTTCCATGTAAATTTCAGGGTCGCTAAGTTTAGGATATTCTGCACTTGGATAATTAAAAGTGTCAGGAACGGTGTAAGAACTATCTGGATTATTTCCTGATCTCAATTTGAGAATATAAGATGGTAGGGTAGCATTATCTTTATAAGCACTAACATCGACGGTAACCTTCGTAGTTTCTGCAGCTACTCCTCCATTCTGAATTTCTAATATTTTCTTGCGTACATTATTTATTCTGGCTTCAACGCCACTTGTCGCTAAATCAAAATGAATAGTTCTGTTGGGTTCGATAACTAGGAAGGTTGGTGCCCCAAAGAAGGTACCAAATTCGCCTTCGCGATAAGGCTCGGTTGCATCGTATCCTCCACCGTCATTTCCTGCTGCAGGATAAGTAAGTCCATACTCTATTTTATACGCTGCGACATCCGAATTGTCATCCCAAGTTCTAGTGGTTAAAAGTAAAAATTCAACATCCTCCTTCCCTTCGCCAAATTCTTCATACAGCGCTTGCATTGGAGCATTATAGGGTTTGCATATTGGACAACTCACAAAAAACATATCGATGACAACAATCTTTCCTGAATCCAAAAGATCTTCATATAGGCTAAGCTCATTCCCGTCACTATCTGTAATTGTAAAATTAGGTGCTTCTTGACTTATAGCGGCTAGACTTGCTAAAAGAAAAACTATTATGATAGATAAGTGTTTCATTATTAATGGTTTTAATCGTTGAAGTACAACTATTATACCTTAAAATTACATAATAAATATTTCTTATTTAGCTTTGCAAAAGACAATACGTATATGAATAATATCAAAGTGAATTTTGAAGACTGGGGGAGAGTGTCGTATCAAGAAGCGTGGGATAGACAAACGGTCTTGCATAATTCATTAAAAGATCTTAAAATTTTTAATCGGAGAAATGACACAGATCTGTTACAAAGCCATTACTTAATCTTTTGTGATCATCATCCAGTTTATACGCTAGGGAAGAGTGGAAAGATGGATCATTTACTTCTCAATGAAGAACAATTGATCCAAGAAGATATAGAGTTTTTCAAAATTAATCGGGGAGGAGACATCACTTTTCATGGACCTGGTCAGATTGTGGCATATCCCATTTTTGACCTTGACGAGATGTTTACTGATGTCCATAAATACGTGAGGTTTTTAGAGGAAACAGTCATAAGAACTTTGGCTAGTTATGATATAGTGGCATTAAGAATCAAAGATTTTACTGGAGTTTGGCTTCCTGCCACGGACACTAAGCCTAAAAGGAAAATTTGTGCCATCGGCGTCCATTTATCTCGCTGGGTAACGATGCATGGTTTAGCTTTTAACGTAAATACAGATTTAAAATATTTCAACAACATCATTCCTTGCGGAATTTCAGATGACGATAAAGAGGTGACATCGCTTCAGCAAGAACTGGGAAGGGAAGTTGATATAGAAGAAGTAAAAGACAGACTTAAGATGGAATTTGAAGAATTATTTGAATTTACATTGATGAGTGAAAAGTAAAGTTTACCTAGCTTCATTCGATTATAATTACTCTATATTTTAAAAACCTTGCCGTACAAGTATGTTGTAGGAGCTATCTTCTTAAAATGCTTACAATCAGTTCTTTATTCTGTTCGATCTTCCGGGAAACATTAAGCTATATCCAAATCTATATTCTATCTAATACTGATGTAAGTCAGTATTTTTATTAAAATTAGACTGCATCTTTATGAAATAAATAAACTTCTTATGGATTAAAATGAATACATGGAACAATTAGTAGAATGGATGAATGAAAATACTTTGGCAACTAATATTCTGAAGTATGTATTTTGGGTTGTCTTAATTTTACTAATCATTTCAGTATTAAGGAAGTTTATTAAGAAGAGCCTTCCTGATAATTCTATTCGATATAAATCCCAGAAGGGTATCGAAATTATTGGCTATATCATAATCATCTTTCTAAGTGTGTCCTATTTCACAGGTAATGTTAAAGATTTCACTCTTGCGATCGGACTGCTTTCAGCTGGAATTGCAATTACACTTCAAGAATTATTTTTGAGCATTGCGGGGTCATTCTATATTTTCTTTGTCAAAGTTTATAAACCTGGCGATCGAATAGAAATAAATGGTATTAAAGGTGATGTCATAGACATTGATAGCATCTATACCACCATGATGGAAATCGGTCAATGGGTTTCTAGTGACAACTACAGTGGAAGAATTGTTAAGCTGAGTAATTCATTTGTCTTTAAAGGAGCGATTTATAATTACTCTAAAGACTTTCCTTTTGTCTGGGATGAATTTAACTTGCCGATCAGATATGGATCAGACGTGGAACTTGCTAAGTCCATCGTCGTGCGTATTTGCAGTGAAGTCCTGTCGGAATATGTTTCTGAATCAAAAGCAAAATGGAGAGAGGTTGTCAATAAATACTATATCGAAGATGCCCAAGTAGAACCATCATTAGCCATTACCATGACTGATAATTGGATACAGTTTAACATTAGATACATCGTGGATTATAAAAAGAGAAGATTCACGAAACACGTGTTGCATGAGAAAATAGGAAAGGCAATTCTTGAAACAAATGATAAAGTGATACTAGCTTCTGCAACTTTCGAAATTGTAAAAATTCCACAAATTAATATTGAAGAAGAGCATAAGGAGGCAAGCAATAAATGAACTCGTTGATTGGACGATGATCATTGTGTCGCTCTGCAATCACATACACTTATTGCTTTTCCATCTAATGCTTGCAAGCCAGCTTCGATAGCTTCTTTCTGATAACTTTTCTTTTCAAAGCCAGGATAGATATTAGCAAATTTGATATCATTTCCTTCCTCATCTTTTCCTTGTAAGTCATACCTAATGACCACTTTGGTGTTAAGAGGAGCATAATAATATACAATCCATGAATCTGATTCTCTTAGACCTATACAACCATTGGAATAAGCCTTGCCTAGTGTAGCAATATTAGTGGTAGGATGAATGAGCTGGCCGTATCGCTGACCATTAACTTCTGGTTCTATCCAGGGAATGAGAGGTAGTTTGGTGACTTTCTTGTCATCTCGATTAGTCACATAATATCTGCGATTATCTTTTGGATTGATAAATTGGGGTGCTTTATTAACCCTGACAATCTTACCTATACCAGGTTTGGTGCGTAAGTCAACTTCAGTCTTTGCCATTTCCAAGTAGCGTTTGGTATTTTGCCCTACACGGGTAGGAAATGTATAAAGCACTTTGCCATTTTCTATTATCCGTAATTTGTACTCTGGAATGTTAACATCGATATAGGTATTAGCCATTCGGTTTCTTAAACTTTCAGTTTGGCTAGAATCAGGAATGATGAGTGTTTGCCCTTTCTGTAATGCCAACAAAGATTGTGAGTCTTCATTAAAAATTCCTTTTTCTTTAAGATAGTAGTAATCGGTATGTGCAAGCGTATCTATGATCCAAGGATTCGCCTTAACTACAATATATTCATCAATTGTATAATTATTTTCTTGGTTTTGGGCATTTACCAAACTATCCATCCACTTAAAGTATTCTCGGATAGGTACATCTTTTACTACTATAACTTTTACAGTCTGATCTGGCTTTTCAATAATGATTTCAGGGCTAGGAATATGGTTGTCTTCTACCTTTTGCTCTTGACTTTCATTTATCTTTTGTTTTGGCTCATTTCTACAGCTTATCAGGGCGGAAACCATTAATAAGACAATTATTCTGTAAGCAAAATGTTGTGGGAATGTTCTTAAATATGTGAGTATTGTAGGTTGTTTTTTCATTACTGTTGAAAATTATTAGCAATTAATATAAGCATATACTTCATCATGAAATCTCATATTTGTCAATGTTTTATTCAACAATTATTAGGAATTCATTTGTCAAGTGAATAAAGTCTATGACTTATCCGATAACCCTATTTAACAAGATAACGTTTCATTTTTCGAATTTAAGAAATGCTTGTCTCGCTATTTCTAATTCTTCGTTGGTCGGTACAACAAGTAGTGCGACTTTCGAAAGACTAGCGTCGATTTCTTGAATTTTACCTGTATTTAATTTGTTTTTATTTTCATCCATATGAATACCAAAGAAGGCCATATCTTCTAAGACTAGCTTCCTGAGTACGCTTGAATTTTCACCTATTCCCCCTGTGAAAACAATAGCATCTACACCATTCATCGCAGCGATATAGGAACCGATGTATTTTCTGATTCGGTAGGCATTCATTTGCAATGCTAAAATGCAATCCTCCTTTCCAGCTATTGCTCCAGCCTGTATATCTCTTAGATCAGAATGTCCAGTTAGACCGAGCATTCCACTTTTATTTATCAGCAAGTCATTGACTTCTTTCGACTTGTAACCTAATGTTTCCGTTAAGTAAAAAATAATGGAGTGATCAATGTCCCCACTACGAGTTCCCATGATTAATCCATTAGTTGGAGCAAAACCAAAACTGTGATCCACGCTTTTCCCATTGACAACAGCGGTCATGCTACAGCCATTTCCTAAGTGGACAGAAATAATTTTTGAACTCTTTAATTTCAAATATTTAATAGCTTGTTCCGAGACATATTTATGGCTAGTCCCATGAAAACCATAAACTTGAATACCATGTTTTTCGTATAATTCATTGGGAATGGCGTATTTTTTAGCTTTTGTGGGTATCGTTTGATGAAAAGCAGTATCAAAAACAGCTACTTGTTTGGATAAGGGGAATAATTCTTCTGCGAGATTGATTCCGGATAGGTTATGTGGATTGTGCAAAGGCGCTAAACTAGCATATTGCTCTATTTGCTGTTTTACTTGGTCAGTAATGATTGAGGTATCGGAGAAACTATTTCCACCATGTACAACTCGATGTCCGACGATGTCAATTTCTTCTGTTCGTTTTATAATACCATAATCTGGATCTAATAGTTTATCCACTATCTTATGCAGTCCGATTTTATGATCTGGAATGCTTTCGCTTGTCTTAAATTTTGCTTTTTCAGACTCATATTCTATTATCGAAGATTCTTGACCTATTCGTTCTATTATACCTTTGCAAACTAATTGTTCACTAGGCATATTGATCACTTGATATTTGATCGAAGAACTTCCACTATTTAAGATCAGTATTTTGACGTTTTTACTCATATATTATAATTCCTGAGCCTGAATAGATGTAACGATCACCGTATTAAAAATATCTTCCACGGTGCAACCTCGGCTAAGATCATTTACTGGTTTTTTTAATCCTTGTATGATTGGTCCTATAGCTAGCGCATTGGTTTCGCGCTGTACAGCTTTGTAGGTATTGTTGCCCGTATTAAGATCGGGAAATATAAAGACACTTGCTTGCCCTACCACAGCAGATTCAGGCATTTTAGCATTCCTGACATTGATATCCACAGCGGCATCATACTGAATAGGCCCGACGACTTGGAGGTCTGGACGTTTCTCATAGATAATCTGTGTTGCTTTTCTAACTTTTTCTACATCTTGGCCCTTTCCTGATGCTCCAGATGAATAGGACAACATGGCAATCTTAGGTTCTATACCAAATGATAAACTAGTCTCAGCAGAAGAAATGGCAATTTCTGAAAGCTGCTCTGCAGTTGGATTAGGGTTAATTGCACAGTCTCCATATACCGAAACACGATCTTCTAAGCACATGAAGAAGATGGAAGAGACCACTGAAATGCCTGGTTTAGTTTTAATAAACTGTAAGGCTGGTCTTATGGTATGTAATGTTGTATGAATAGCTCCAGAAACCATTCCGTCAGCGTGACCTTTATAAACCATCATCGTACCGAAATAGGAAACATCTTCCATTAAATCATTGGCCATGGCCAAGTTTACATTCTTGTGTTTTCTTAGCTCAAAGAGGGTAGCGGCATAATCTTTAAAATGAGGTGATGTCACCGGATTGATGATATGGACTTTACTTAAATCTAAGTTGATATCGAACTCAAATATTTGTTTTTCGATTTGCGCTCGATCGCCAAGCAAGGTTATTTCTACCACGTCTAGATCAATCAATTGCTTAGTAGCCAATAAAATACGCTCGTCATGTCCTTCCGGTAATACGATATGTTTCTTTGCGGATTGTGCCTTTCTAAGCAGCTTATACTGAAACATTCTTGGCGTTATTCCTTGAGGTTGGAAATTGATAAGACTGTCTGTAAGCATATCTACATCTACATAAGAACTAAAGTCTTTTATAGAAGTTTTAATTTTCTTAATATTCGTTGCGTAAATTTTCGATTTGATGGCTCCGATTCTATTTGTAATACTGAAGGTGCCGCCATTTACTGAAATAATAGGAACAACATCACTAAGCCCTTCGATTAGTAAAAGGATAGTTTCTTCTGGGATAAGTCCACCAGTTAATACGATTCCTGATATAGTAGGGTAGTTAGCAGACATATTTGCTTGTAACGCACCTAGAATGATATCTGCTCTATCTCCGGGTGTAATAACCACACTTCCTTCCTTTAAATGGCCGAGGTAATTTCGTAATTGCATCGCACCTACACTAAAATAGGCAGCTTGATTATTGAGATCGTTTCCTCCGAAAAGGATGGTCGCATCTAGTTCATCAACGATTTCCTTCATAGAGGGATTCGCTAAAATAGGATTAATGGGAATCGCACTTAACACCAATCCAGATGGGAAAACTTGTTCTAAATTTGACAAAATAAGAGGTCTATCCTGAGGATTTACTTTATTCGCAATAACGGACAATACTTCGACACCTTTCTCCTTGAATGAATCGTAAGCTATTTTTAAATTTCCGACAAGCTCAGAGATGGTATTTCCGACGCCTGAATCTAATATGATTGCAGGTATACCTAAGTTTTTAGCAATCAATATATTGATGTCAAATTCAATAAGATTGCCTTCGCCAATAAAGCTTGTTCCTTCCACAAGAACAAAATCATATTTTTCTTCTTGTGCTTTGTACTTCTCTATGATTCTACTGATGATTTCGCTTTCCTTGCCTTCGTTTTTTTTGCTGAGAATCTCACTTCTTGTATAGGCGTATGCCTCTTCGAATTTGATATCAAGATTAAAGAAGGTACAGATGGTATTAATATGATTATCAATTTTGCCAGGTTCAAAATCATCAATGATCGGTCTGAAATATCCAACTTTGACTACTTTCTGCAATAGTGATTGCATCAGACCCAACGAAACGATGGACTTGCCACTATCCGGCTCAGTGGTGGAAACATAAACGGCTCTGCTCATACTAGAAATATAGTTATATCTTTTTGTTTTACCTATCGGGATCTGAAGAAAGGCTATTATTATATTTTAATAATATCTGTAGGCGTTTCCACAAGGATCGTTACGTCTCCGCGAATTGCTATCGGTTGCTTCATAATCTCAGGATTATGCCGAATCATCTTAATCCAATCGATATCAGATAAATCATGATTTTCAAATTTCGATTTATAAGCAAGATGTTCTTGGTTTACTAAGTCGCTCACTTTTAATTTGAGTCTTTCGGCTAATTCTACAATTTGAGTACCTGAAAGGGTCGTTTTTAACATGTCTATTTCTAATATTGACAAGCCTTCGGTTTTGGCATATGCCAATGCTTGCTTAGCTCTGGACGAATTAGAGTTGTAGAATAAAGTTATTTGTTGATCACTTGTTTCGATTTCTCCCATGATTACTTTTTTTCAATATTAAATGATTTCTGTGAGTATTTTACGTTAATTTCCGAATCAAAGCTATCATTTAGATTTAATGATCAATATGACTTAGATCATTCATTTAACCGATTTTCATCATAAAAGGTTGGCATTTTACTGTATATTCTGCAAGTAAGAATGCATCAGATCTGATGGAAATTGTGAATTGTATTAAAAATGGAGATGCTGGAAAAGTACAATTATCTATAAAAGTGCTTTTTCAAAACAAACACTGTTTCCGATGCCTTTATATTGTCCATAATTTTCAGTAATTAGGTAGTTGTTTTTCTTATAGAGTGCTATTGCTTCAGGTTGTTTGCGCCCTGTTTCTAGAATACACTTGCTATACTTTAATTCCTTTGCCCATTCTTCTAACGCACTGAGAATTCTACTTGCATACCCTTGACCTCTAGCTTCCACATTCACATACATTCTCTTTACTTCCATCGTGTCTTCATCAAACGCTTTAATTGCTCCACATGCAACTGGAAGTCCTCCCACATAACCTACCATCGTGTATTTTAACTGGTCGATTTTATTAAATTGATCATAAAAATCATGGTCATCACCGTCTCTTACTGCTAAATCCTCATCGAGTTTTTTCACTAAAAAAATAAAATCAGGATCTAGGGCATCTGTTTTTTTAACTTGGAGCATATTTTCTATATATTAGATTTAACATGAAAGATAAAATCAATTTTGTATGAGAACAATTTTATTATTTAGTTTCTTAATATTTTCCTGTACTGGTCAGAAAACACTGCCTAAGATGGATGAAGTGTCGGAATGGGTAGATTTATTTAACGGGGTTGATTTAGATGGTTGGACTACTAAAATCCATCATTATGAAACTGGAGATAATTTTGGAGATACTTTTCGCGCTGAGGACGGAATGATTAAAGTAAGATATGATCAATATGGAGATGATTTTAATAACCGTTTCGCACATCTTTATACTAACAAGTCCTACTCACATTTTCATTTGATAATGGAATATCGTTTTGTGGGTGAGGTTTGTCCTGGAACGCCATCTTATGCTTATAAGAATAGTGGTGTAATGTATCATAGTCAAGATCCGAAAACAATGCTTAAGGAACAAGACTGGCCGATTTCTGTGGAAATGCAATTCCTAGCTGGAATGGAAAGGGGGAAAGAGCGACCTACAGGAAATATGTGTTCACCAGGAACGAATATTGTTTTCGAAGGTGAATTAGATCCTAGACATTGCATTGAATCATCATCAGATACTTATTTCGGCGATCAATGGGTGAAAGCAGAATTAATCGTTCGTGGTGATTCTCTAATTACGCATATTATCAACGGTGAAAATGTCCTGGAATACTCTAAACCACAAATTGGCGGAGGAGTTGCAAATGGCTATGATCCAAGCATTAAGATTGATGGGAAATTACTTACAGAAGGTCATATTGCCTTACAAAGTGAAGGGCAACCTATTGATTTTAGGAATATTATGATCAGGGAATTAAAGTAAGTTTTATAATTGATCTAATATTTCTTTATAAAATAAACTAAAACTTGATCTAGGGTTTGAACATAAATATACGGTTGTTCCATATTCACGAGCATGTATATTCGTCACTTCTCCTATATGGACAATTGTTTGAAATAAAGCTTGAATATCATCTCCTAATTCATCATTAACATAGATAAAGTACCTGATATCATTTTCTAGCCGATTTGGAATCCAATAAATAAATGATTCATTAAAACTGACTACACTCGGAAGATCATATTTCTTACCAATAATATTGATTGCACCTGCTTGTCCGTAATTTTCTGCATATATAAGTGCTTGTGATTTATCTGGAATTTCATTAAATGCAATAGTTACTTTCATCACCAGTTCTTCCCAACCTAACATATCAGCATAGTCTTGAGGTAAGCTATGTATAGAACCATCTTCAAATCTTCTTCCCATAATCAGCCCATGTTTATCTTCTAATTTTTGAAAAAAATTCACCAAGCCATCTTGTTTAAAAATGGGAACTCCTAGCGGTAATATAGGAAGTACTAACAGAACTGGAAGAATAATAAATAATGTCCTTAGACGCCAATCTTTAACAATTTTCTCAATATAGACTGATCCGCCTGCCAAAAGGATCGGAAACATTCCTATGGTATAATAGCTTTTTCCACGTAGAAATAATAAAGTACCAATGACAAATATTGATGTCAACCCTAAATAGCGATAAGATTTATTCTTAAGGAAAAACAAGATGCCAGCTACAGTAAAAATACTAAATGTGAAACCCATTAATAATTGGTCAGATAAAAAATACCAGCGATCTACATTTGCAAGCTGAGTTTCATTGAGTTCCGTCATATGACTAAAGACAGGGAACCCATGATTATATTGCCATAAAAAATTGGGTAAGAAGATAGTGATACTGATTATAAAACTTAGGTACAGATATTTATTTTGTAATAGCTTTCTTTTATCTGTTAAGGATATAGATAGCAAGAGAGATAAAATAAGTAGCACTACTAAATACTTGTTTAATACAGATAATCCAACGACTACACCTAAGTAGATCAATACAGTGTTGTTTTTATACTTGAAATACTTAATCGTTAGGAATAAAATTAATGTCCAGAAGAAAATGTCTATGTGAACTGGCTGGAAAAGATGATATGCACGTAAAGTCACAGGCATGAATATGATTCCCAAGCAGGAAACAATTATAGCAAAGGTTTTACCGCCTAATTCTTTGACGGACAAGGCAGTTAAGTAAACTAGAAATCCAGATAAAATGGCGGGGAATAACCGAACAGCAAATACAGAATTCCCAAATAGATTCTTCATAACAAATGCAATCCATCCAATCATAGGAGGAACACTGTAATATCCTGTACTAAGATGATCTCCTAATGAGAAATACAAAAGTTCATCTCTGTGATATTCAAGGTTGCAAGAAAATATTAAATGAAAAAGAATATTAGTTACAGAAAATACCAAGACGATAAATGTATTTCTTTTATCCATTTATTTGTTGGATAATGAATTCAGGGAAGTCTTGGATAAGCAAGGATACTAGTCTTAGATTATAATGATTTATATAGATACACATTTAATGATCCGTTTAGAAATATACTAGAAGCTAATATTAAGCAGACGATTAGTAATGCAAAATGTTACAAAACTATATCAAATAATTAATATTAAATTCACATCTGTGGTTCATTCACAGCACTTTCTAAAATGATATATTAGGAATGCTTTATTAAAGTTGCTTACTAGACCTCTACACCTACAATCTCTAAAGCCTTTTCAAGCTCAGCTCTAAGTTTTTCATCTAAGTTTCTATACCAATCGATATGTGGAGACCATTCACCACAACCATTCGGCACTCCTGGTCCAGGGCACTGCGTATCTTGCCAGATCTTTTTACACTTGGGGCATCTACCAGTGGTTTCGAAGGTATTCCATGAATGTCCACATTCACACATCCACCATGAACCACCGTCGGGTTCCCAATCACATTTAGGACACATAATTTTAACTTCTTTGCTCATTATTTAACTTTAAAACTTTTAAAAAACAGATCGACATCTGATTCTGTATTTTCATAACCCTCCTGATAGGAAGCATGGAAAATAAAATAACTTCCGTCTTCTGGAAACAAAATAATTTGACGTATTGTTTCTCCTTTATTCAATTCATTTTTGGCAAAAAGAGAATATCCTTGTATGCCATCGATTGCCACCTTTTCTAAGCCTTTATCGTTATCTAACTCATAAGGATCATCATATTGACTTAGACGCTGAAGACAGAAACCTTCTTTATCACTAGCATTGACCGTGGCGAAAGACTTATCTACGAATACATTTAGCTGATCTTCACTTTCAGTAGGTATGTTCCCATCCCGATTAAAAAGCATGCCATTACCGACAACACCTATAAATTCTAAGTTGATTAACTCTTCATTTAAGGTAAATGCGAGTTCACTTCTCGGATCGACATCTAATGTTTCATCAAGCTTTATGGTAGAAATTGCATCCTGAATTAAGGGGAACAAGTCTTGATTCTCTTTAAGACACATTCCATTCACAATTACAGTCTGAGTTTCATTACCATAGATCAATATGGATTTAACAAAAACAACACCATTTGCTTCTTGTTCCATTTCTACATAATTGGCTTCATAGGAGGAAAGTGCTCTATTTTCTTTCTTGATTAATTCCATTCCTCTTTCGGCCATAGCTTTTTTGGTAAATCCTTTTTTGATTTCAGAAAATGGACCTGGAATTTCTACAACCATGATCATTGCATATGGATTATCTTCCATTTGAAAACCCTTAAAATTGGTACTTGGCTCAAATCCTTGAGGTGGAACAAGTGATAAGTTCGTCCCGCCTATACGGACATAATCATTCTCTTGGCCAAAGCTTAAAATAGGCAACAGCAAAAAAATCCAAATTAATAATTTCATACTTTTCGTCATTGGTTATGATCACGTGATTACTATTCAATCTCAATGATTAATTAATAATTGAACATTTTGGTTCCATTAATTGGATTTAGGTGTTTTGTTGGGTTCATATAAATAGAGCAGTGATTCATCTTCATAGTTTCCAAATTGAAATTTTTTAACTAATTTTAACCCTAGCTTTGTGAGCAGTTTTTGTGAGGCTATATTTTCTTCAGAAGTGATTCCATAGAAAGATTTAAATTCAGACCGTTCTATAATTTCCTTTGCTGCTTCATAAGTATATCCCTTTCCTGCAAATTCAGGGAGTATTGCAAATCCGATATCTACAAATTCTAAGTCTTCGCGTTTCAAGAATCCACAAAGGCCCATCGGTTTTTGAGTTTCTTTTTCAATGATTAGGTACATACCGTGTCCATTATTTTTATAAGAACTGATCAGCGCGTTTTGAATATATTTTTCGGCATCTTCCAGCGTCTTAATATTTCGATCACCGATATGTTCTATCCACGTAGGATTATTTAGCAATCTAAAGATAAACGCCGCATCACTGATGTCAGCTTCTCTAATGATTAAACGATTTGTATTAATTTTTTTCACTTAGTAAATTTTTAACTATTTTAGTACAGAACTAAACAACTCCCGCTATGCCCAAATTTACAGTTTCCAGATCAATACTCATAAATGCACCTGTAGAAAAGGTTTTTAATACAATAAATGACCTGAATACTTGGGTAGTATGGTCGCCGTGGTTAATTATGGATCGAGCAACAGTGGTAAATGTATCTGGAGATGCGAAATCCTACGATTGGAATGGAAAGCGAACAGGCTCCGGAGATATGAGAATTATCAATGAAGTCGAATATGAAACCATAGATCTGGATTTAAACTTTATTAAACCTTTTAAATCTCATGCCAAGGTGAATTTCACCTTGAATAGTGAAGGGAATAATACGAATGTTACCTGGAATATGGACTCTAGCCTACCATTCTTTATGTTTTGGATGAAGAAGATGATGATGGCATTTATAGGAAATGACTATGAACGCGGATTAAACTTATTAAAGGATTATGTAGAAGATGGGGAGATCCATTCCGAACTGAATTTTATAGGTGAGCACCAATTTAGCGGATCTAAGTATATCGGTGTTGAGAGAGAGACGAATCTAGATACAGCTGCTTCGAAAATGGGAGAAGATATACAAAAACTTCATGGCTTCGGCGATATGTCTAATGTCTTCATGATGTATAAGAAATGGGACATGGTTAAGAATCAAGCACATTATCTCGCTGGAATGTTTGTAGATGAAATTCCATCTAATCTTCCAGCAGAATTTATACAGGGACAGATTCCATCTACTAAGATTTACACTTTAGAACACGTGGGCCCATACCGGCACCTCGGGAATGCATGGTCGACAATGAGTAATATGCAACGATCTAAGGAATTCAAGGTTAGAAAGGATATTTTTCCATTTGAAACCTATAAAAATGATCCAGGAAGTACTGCTGAAAATGAATTGCTTACACATATAAACTTTGCTGTTAAATAAATTGACATTGATATCTCTATACCAGTTTTCCTAGATGTATTGTACGCATTCGAAAGGCTAAATTGCAGCATTATCCATAAAAGATTGACTTAAGTTCATCGTATGAAATATCTAGCAACATTTATTTTTTCCATTTTCCTGCTCTCATCTATTAATGGACAAATAGATGATACGGAAATTTTAGCATTAGCAAGGAAGGCTAAAAATGAAAATATAGACTCTACCCTTATATATCTCAACATGATCTCAGATCAAGCAGATCCTTCTATGCTTATCCAAAGTGGAATTATCAAAGGCCAATACTATAGAAATAAGTATGATTATGTAGAAGCGCTGAATCAATTTGCCGCGGCTGAAAAATTGAATGATCAACTAGGTGACCAAGTTGCTGCTGCCAAGTTGAAAGATGAGATTTCTCTCATTTATGGTCTACAAGGAAAGTATGAGGAGGCCATTAAGCTAAAGAGTGAAGCTTTGGAAACCTTCAAGGAGCATAACGACTCTGCAGCCATTTCAATTTGCCTGCATGGTATTTCTAAGTTGTTCAATGACAAAAATGATTACAAAACAAGCTTTGTTTACGCTAAGGACGCTTTAAAGTACGCTAATAGTAATGAGCAAAAAGCATTCGTACTCGCCAGTTATGGCATTTATTATAAGCATGAGAACGAATTTGATTCAGCCAGATATTATTACACGGAGGCCATTAACCTAGTACCAGATAACCCGGTTTTTTTGATGAAATCATTTGTGAATTTGGCATTGTTAGAAAAGAGAATCGGTAATAAAACGGCTGCTTTGGATTATTATGACAAGGCTGCAGCTAAAGGTTTAGAAATGGGTGACTCCGTTATGACTGCAAGTATTGCAGTGAATAAAACTTTCGTATACTATGATCTGAAAGATTATGTGAAGGCTGAAAGTGTATTAAATGAGAATGAAGAAATTACCTTGAAAAAAGGAACAATTCAAAGTAAGCTGGACTTCTACCTGATTCGTTATAACATTGCTGAAAGGCTCGGAAAAGCAGGTGATGTGCTGAAGTATTATGGAGACTATCGAGCCATGAGGGATTCCTTAGACAACCTGGCTTTGAATACGAAGATTGCAGAATTCGAAACCAAGTACCAGACAGCTGAGAAGGAAAAGCAAATTGCATTAAAGGATAAAGCTTTAGCGAAATCAAGTTATCAAAGAAAGCTGCTTTTAGGTGGGCTTGCAGCGGTTTTGTGGTTTGGATTATTTGGTGTTTTATTTTATTGGTCTAAAAATAGGTTCAACAAAAAATTGTCAGCTAAAAAAATTGAAGGTCTAGAGCAGGAGCAAAAAATTATGTCCATGTCCTCTATGCTAGAAGGACAGGAATCGGAAAGATCAAGGATTGCTCATGATTTACATGATAGTATCGGAGGATTGCTTACTAGCGCTAAAATTCACTTTGGAATTCTCCAAAAAGATATTGATGAGCCAGAGCAAATGAATATCGGGAAAAAAGTGGAGAGCTTGTTGGACGAAGCTAGTACAGAAGTCAGGCGGATTACGCATAAAATGTCTCCTCGTGGCCTAGAATTGAATGGTCTTCAAAGCGCCATTTCAGATATTGTTAATGAAATACAATCTCCGGAATTAAAGGTGGATTATGAATGGAATGGGCATCTTATTTCGCTGGATGAACAGCGTGAAATTATGGTTTACCGTATCATTCAAGAAGCGCTGAATAATATACTAAAACATGCTCATGCAACAGAAATTTTGATACAAATTAATGTTTTTGAAGAGCGAGTAAACATTGTCATACAGGACAATGGAATTGGATTTAGAATAGAAGAAGTGAATGGAAGTGAGGGACTCGGCTTAGATGGTATTCGATCTCGAGTTGAATTTCTGGACGGAAGTCTTAATATTGATTCTCAGATAGACCAAGGAACGAGTATCAATATTGAATTTCCTAAATGATCTATAGCAATTTGTGCTCTAATACGAATTTGACCATTCCCGCAGTATTTTTACAGCCCAGCTTGTTCATGATATTTCTGCGATGAGTTTCTACTGTTCCTGAGGAAATAAATAGCAAATCCGCAATTTCATTTGTGTTTTTTTCTTCCATTATCAATTTAACAATCTCTTTTTCTCTCCTTGAAAGGCTAGGAATACGGATACCTTCTTTGTGTAATTCTAAGGTGTTTTTGTCAATTCTTTCTTGAATTTCTGAGCTATAATACTGATTGCCTTTGTGAATTTCTTTGATGGCAAATTTCAGCTCATCAGCACTTGCGTTTTTAATTAAAAAACCATTGACTCCGGCTTTTATCATTCGATTAATGATGCTATGCTGAATGAGCATTGAAAGGGCGATGACTTTTTGCTTGGGGTGGTCTTCCTTGATTAAAGTACACAATTTAATGCCGTCTATTTTAGGCATTTCGATATCCATAATGACGACATCGACTTGATTGTCCTTCAAGAATGCTAATGCTTCGTATCCATCGGAAAATGTCTTAATGCATTTAATTTCTTCACTTTGGCTAAGCATTAAGTTTATACCATCGAGCACCAGTTGGTGATCATCAACAACAATTACAGTAATATTTTTACGATCATTTTTCATTTTGCATTTGCTTCCAGGACTTGGTCAGTTGAAAGTACTTTTAAAGAACCCTTCGTAGGAATCATATTAGACCATACAAAATTGTATTGGTCAATAACCGTTTTGGCATTAGCATGAGGTCGATCTGCAGTCGTATGGCCATCTTGAATGACAACAATATTTAAATCTTTAACGATAGCAGATTGTATAGTCGACTCTACACAAAAATCAGTTGCACAGCCAGTTATGTATATCTCGCTCACCTTATGGTTTAATAGTAAAGTTTCCAATTCAGAATGATAAAATGCATCATTTGCCGTTTTCTGAATATTATGGTCACATTGATCTACGTGTATTTCATCTATGATTTCCCATTCTTCTGTGCCAGGTATAAATCTTTTAAATCTACTGCTATCGTGCTGAATGTGAATCACAGGAAAGTCTGACTTCCTGAACGATTCCGCAATTAAGTTGATTCGATCACATACTCCACCAGTATCATATCTCGGTGTCTCTTCTGTAAAAGATCCTTTCTGCATATCGATAATTAACAGTGCTTTTATCATAACACACCAGCATCTACTTGCTTATGCGCATAATCTACCGCTCTCGCTGTTAACGCCATATAGGTGATACTTGGATTCTGAGTTGCTGAACTCGTCATACAAGAACCATCCGTAATGAACAGGTTTTCGACATCATGCATCTGGTTCCATTTATTGAGCACACTGGTTTTAGGATCACGTCCCATTCTGGCAGTACCCATTTCATGTATGGCAGCTCCTACAGCGGTTGGGTCATTGTGAGAATTGATATTCGTACATCCTGCAGCTTCTAGCATTTCTTCAGCGCATTTGACACCATCAAGTCTCAGTTTCATCTCGTTCTCTCTCAGTTTGGCATCGAAGGTGATAATAGGCATACCATGTTGGTCTGTTTTATCAAAATTCAACCACATTCGGTTTTCATGATAAGGCAGCAATTCTCCAAAGCAAGTCATCGAAATGTAATATGGTCCTGGTTTGAAAATCTCTTTCTTCAGATCAGCACCTACTAGTCCTTCTGGATTGTTGTTGTATCGTCTTGCAACACCTTGATATCCAAATCCTCGGATATAATCTTTTCGGCGCGTGCGTTCATCTATGTTTCTGAATCTAGGAATATAAAAGCCCATTGGCTTGCGTCCTTTGTAATATTTGTCTTCGAATCCAGGCAACGTTCCTCCAGCTCCCATTCCATAATGATGATCCATCATATTATGTCCTAATTCTCCACTTGAATTACCAAGGCCATCAGGAAACTCTTCAGATCGACTGTTCAGCAAGATAGCTGTGGTTCCAATTGTACTTGCATTACAAAATATAATTCTTGCAAAAAACTCTAGCTCTTCACCGGTTACTCGATCTTTTACTCTAACACCAGTTGCCTTTCTCGTTTTCGTATCGAAAATGATTTCAGTTACAATCGAATCTGCTCTTAAACTTAAGTTCCCAGTGTCCATCGCAACAGGCAGCGTTGCCGAAAGTGTACTGAAATAGGCTCCGAATGGACAGCCTCGAACGCAACGGTCTCTTGTCTGACATTGACCACGAGTACCTTTGTGCACATCGGGATTGTATTGCGTAAGATTAGCTACTCGACCTGGCGTAATCACTCTATCGGGATATTTCTTGGCAACGGATTCTCTGAAATGTTGCTCTGCACAATTTAGCTCGAATGGTGGTAGGAATTTACCATCAGGAACTTGCTTTAAACCTTCTTTTTGACCACTTACACCAACAAATGTTTCCGCATAATCATACCATGGTTCGATGTCCTTATACCTTATCGGCCAGTCAACTGCAACACCATCCTTTAGGTTTCCCTCGAAGTCAATATCGCTCCACCTATAGCAATGTCTTCCCCACATGATTGATCTTCCACCGACATGATGTCCGCGAATCCAATCAAATCTCGAAACCTCGTCATATGGATATTCATCATCTTTATTTATCCAATGTTTATTATCCTCGTGAACCCACCAGCTCAATCTGTTTTGCTTAAAATAATGTTTCGCTACTTCTTCTTGTGTCACTGTATTTTGATTCGCTAACTCCCATGGATCTTTGTTCGCAGTCGGGTATTCACCATGCTTAACATCTCTTCCACGTTCAAGCATTAGCGTTTTATGTCCTTTCTTGCATAATTCCATAGCAGCAAATCCACCACTAATTCCCGATCCAATTACAATTGCATCGTAAGTTCTTTCCTCTTTTCCTTTCTGATTAAAACTCATATTGCCCATTTTTTACCGCCTACGGATTCTAATGAAATACAACCCTCGTATTTTCCTGGTACCGGTAGATAATTTAAAAATTTAGTTCCGATCTCTTCCGTATTTAAATAGTAAGCAACACTTTGCTGTTTGATTTCTCTAAAAGCTTCGACTGCTTTACCATTCAATGCAGATATGATCTCTTTCTGCGAAGTCTCATTTTCTTTCGCAAAATCTTTTCCTGTTGTCAATTGACGATATAGTTCTTCAAAGGACTCCTTATATTTTGTTCTATTTTCTTCTGTATAGACATTTCCAACCATATTATCGATCATTTGATGAACACCTAAGTCACTTGCTGAAGGGCTGTCCGTTTCTGGTAGAATAAAGTCAACTACACTTTGGAGCGTGTTGAACTGAGCATCATTAAAAAAAGTAGGTTTGTAATTCTCTACTTTTACAAAATCATCAGGTTTGCAGCTATTTAGTGACAGAATGATAGGTGCCGAGAGTGCAGCTCCAGTAGCAACTGCGGCATACTTTAGAATTTCCCTTCTTTTCATAGATCGATTGGTTTGATTTTTAATTTTGCATTAATGCTAAAATTCCAACTTTTAAATTACATACTTATAGCATATTTACAAATAATTATTGAAAGCAACGGTAAATCTATATTTAGTAAAAGTTAAAATTCTAGAAAACGTTGTCATTTTGTCCTTGTAAAGTTGGTAGGTTTTATATTAAATAGCTTGAAGCTTTATTCTAGAACTGGATTCATATTGTTTAATTTGCAACGTCTATTTTAATCCAAAAGTGAAACCGTATGAGTGTATCCAGCTTTTATAGCATTTGTATTATTGCGATGTTCTTAATTTCATGTGAGGAGCATAGCTCTACTTCTACAGAACTGAGTGTAAATGAAATCCTTTCGCCTAGCAAAAACGGTGGTGAACCTAATCTTTTCGTTTCCGATCAAGGTGAAGTATATCTTTCTTGGGTGGAATATTTAAGCGATTCCACAAATGCCCTGCTTTTTTCAAAGCTTAAAAATGATCAATGGTCTGCTCCGAAAACCATTGCGTCAGGAGGTAATTGGTTTGTTAATTGGGCTGATTTCCCTTCTCTCGTTGTGGGAGGTGAAAATGAGAAATACTTAGCAGCACATTGGTTGCAGAAAAGCGATGAAGGCACTTATGATTATGATATTCGGATTGCTCAGTCTGCAGACGGTGGGGAAAACTGGAGTTCTTCTTTTGTTCCACATCGAGATAGTATTTCTGCCGAACATGGTTTTGTAAGTATGTTACCGCAATCTAATGGGAAATTCTTTGCTACCTGGTTAGATGGAAGGAATACCAAAGGGGGCGGCGGGCATGAGGAAGGTGGTCATGGACATGGAGGGCATGGAGCAATGACGCTCAGAGCTGCCGTTTTTGATCAAAATGGAAATCTTTCAGAGGAAGCGGAACTGGATAGTCGAATATGCGATTGTTGCCAGACTGCTGCCGTAGAAACAGAGGAAGGTATCATCGTGGCATATCGTGATCGGTCTGATGAAGAAATCCGTGACATTTCAGTGGTTCGAAAAGTAAATGGAAAGTGGACAACACCGAAACCAGTTTTTAATGATCTATGGCGCATAGAAGGTTGTCCTGTGAATGGACCTTCGCTAGATGCTATTGGAAAAGTTGTTGGATTGGCTTGGTTTACAATGAGTGGGGAAGAACCACAAGTGAAAGTTGCTTTTTCAAATGATAACGGTGCTCATTTTGCTGAGCCTTTACGAATAGATGGAGGAAATCCTCTAGGCCGCGTAGATATGGTCATGATTTCTAATAATAAAGCATTGGTAAGTTGGCAAGAAGAAACCGCTGATGGTACGGCACTTAATGTTGTTCAAGTTAGTCCTAATGGCATAAGGGGAGAGATTTTGACGATCAATGTGACCGCAAATCATGTTAGAAATTTCCCGAGAATGGTGAAGAGTAGAAATCAAATTGTCTTTGCTTGGACAGAGAAAGGGGAGGAAACTCACGTGAAAACTGCAATCATGAATTTATAAACTTTATTTATAGTCAATTTTTGAAGCATCATTCATATTAAACAGCATAATGATTATTCCATAAATTATTCAGTATTTTTATATTACTATTCAAAGTAAATAAAAGATATGAAATCCGAAATAATTCCTTGTTTATGGTTTGACGGTCAAGCTAAGGCGGCATCATCATTCTATGCTAGTGTTTTTAATCATGCTGAGATTCTTTCTTCTAGCGATGTAATTACTCAGCTTTCGATCAGCCGTAGAACTTATCATCTATTGGATGGAGGGCCCATGTTTAAGTTAAATGATTCTATTTCACTCTACGTTTACTGCGGTTCCGATGCTGAAATTGAACGTTTGTATCCATTGTTGATGGAGGGAGGTTCGGTTATTATGCCTTTAGGAAGTTATGGATGGTGCAGGAAATACGCAATGGTCAAAGATCAGTTCGGTGTGATTTGGCAATTGGATGTAGATCCAATCAATAACTATCAAAACATTGTACCGACGTTTTTATTTGCAAATGAACAGCGAAGCTTGATTAATGAAGCGATGTCATTTTACCAAAGTGTCTTTCCTAATTCGATGACTTTAATGGAAGTCCCATATCCAGCAGATTCTCCAATGGAGGAGGGTAGTGTCCTATTTGGTCAATATAAACTGAATGGTAATATATTCAATGCGATGAGTAGTTCCGAAGAGCAAAAGTTCAAATTTAATGAGGCCTTTTCGTTTGTAGTTCAATGTGATACTCAGGAAGAAATAGATAAGTTCTGGGATGCTTTGATAAGTGACGGAGGTTCACCAAGTCAATGTGGTTGGTTAAAAGATAAGTATGGAATTTCATGGCAAATTGTACCTGCGATTCTGGAGAAACTGATGAGTGATCCAGACAAAGCACCTTATGCAATGAAGGCGTTTCTAAAAATGAATAAGTTCGTAATAGCGGATTTAGAAGAATAGATTGCATGCAGTTTCTACACTCGGTCTGCCAATCCAGAAAACCTTAGCATTACACAAGCAAATCCTTAACCACATGACCATGGACATCGGTTAGCCTGAAGCGCCGACCTTGATGCTTAAAGATCAGCCTTTCGTGGTCTATCCCGAAAAGATGAAGTAAAGTTGCATGAAAATCATGAACATGGACTGGGTCTTTAACCACATTGTAACTGAAGTCATCTGTTTCTCCATAAGTAAATCCAGGCTTCACGCCTGCACCTGCCATCCACATCGTAAAAGCTTTCGGATGATGATCTCGACCATAATTCTGAGGCGTTAGTTCTCCTTGAGAATACACTGTTCTGCCGAACTCACCTCCCCAGACAACAAGTGTATCTTCTAACATTCCTCGTTGCTTCAAGTCCTTAATTAAAGCTGCATTGGCTTGGTCTGTTCGCTTACACTGCGCTCTCACTCCTCCAGGACACCCGGCGTGCTGATCCCAGCCTTGGTGATATAACTGGACGAACTTCACATCTTTTTCAAGTAGCTTTCTTGCCATCAAGCAATTCGCTGCATAGGTTCCTGGATCTCGACTATCTTCTCCATATAAGTCGAAGATGTAATCCGGTTCATCGGACATGTCCGTCACTTCGGGAACTGAAGTTTGCATTCTGAAGGCCATTTCATACTGTGCCATCCGAGCATTGATTTCTGGATCGCCATATGTATCGTGTTGTACGTTGTTTAGTTTATTTAGATAATCCAGCATTCTACGTCGATCCTTACCATCATAATTTTCAGGATCAGAGAGGTAAAGCACTGGATCTTTTCCCGATCTAAATTGAACTCCCTGATGTTCTGTTGGCAAAAATCCATTTCCCCATAACCTTGAATACAAAGGCTGACCTCCCATATTCTTCGTGACCAGCGTAATGAAAGTAGGCAGATTATCATTATCAGATCCTAAACCATAACTTAACCAAGAACCTATAGATGGTCTGCCTGGGAGCTGGTTTCCAGTCTGTAAAAAGGTTATCGCAGGATCGTGATTAATCGCATCGGTCTGCATTGATTTAATAAAGCAGAGTTCATCGACAACTTCAGCGGTATAAGGCATTAATTCACTGACCCAAGTCCTTGATTCACCATATTGCTCGAAATTCATAATTGATGGTGCGATCGGAAAGGAAGTCTGGTCAGCACTCATTCCGGTTAGTCGTTGACCTTTTCGAATAGAGGCTGGCAGATCTTGACCGAACATATCTCTCAGCTTAGGTTTGTATTCAAACATTTCTAATTGAGAAGGTCCACCACTTTGAAAAAGATAAACAATACGCTTAGCTTTTGGGAGATGATGTGGAAGGCCAAGTCTATTCTTATTATAATTCTGAAGCAGTAATTCACCATTTGGAATACTGCTAGGACTCGCAAATGCCTTTTCAGCATTGAGCAAGGAACTTAATGCAATCGCACCAAGGCCCATTGAGGTCTTAGTCAAGAAGTTACGTCTACTCAGCTGACGTTCTACTTGCTGTAGATCAGGATTGTTAGACTTTGTTATTTCATGATTATTGCACATACATTTTATCTTTTGGTAATCATTGCGTCCGTATTCATAATTGTGCTTGCCACCACCGCATTAGCTGCAACTCTGATGCGATCTTCTTCAGACGAAATCCTAAATTGACCTGAATTAAGCCAACCATCTGCTTTTTTAGGATTTTCTGCAATCATATTATATTCTTCTTGATAGAGCGCATTTAGTCCATCTAATTCTGCAGTTAATGGAAGTCTCCCTGTCAATTTTCTGAATACCTTAGTGATTCCTTCTAGCGGATCTTTTTCAGAAAGCATCTGAACGCCGAGCACTCTAGCAGCTTCTATATATGTGGGATCATTGAGTAAAACTAGTGCTTGTAACGGCGTATTCGTTTCTTGTCGTAAAATGGTGCAGTAAGAGCGATCAGGTGCATCGAAAGTTGCTATGGTCGGATGTGGAACAGAACGTTTCCATATCGTATACATACTTCTCCGATACAAATCTTCTCCTTTGTCCTCTTGATAGGCAGCACCATTCACTTTCCAGAGTCCTGCTGGTTGGTATGGTTTTACACTTTTGCCTCCGATGGTGTCATTCAGCAAACCAGATGCTAGAAGCACATTGTCTCTAAGCATTTCTCCAGAAAGTCGCTGTGATGGTCCTCGCGCCAGTAAAATATTATCTTCATCCCGCTCTAACATCTCCTGACTAGCTAATGATTCTTGTCTATAGGTATTAGACATCACGATCATTTTCTGAAGCGCTTTCATATCCCATCCTGACTCTATAAAATGTAAAGCTAACCAATCTAATAGCTCTGGATGACTTGGCATTTCTCCTTGGTTTCCGAAATCTTCACTCGTTTTTACCAATCCACGACCAAAGTAATTTTGCCAGAAACGGTTAACTGCTACTCGTGCGGTGAGTGGATGATCCTTATCAAATAACCATTGGGCAAAGCCGAGTCGATTTTTAGGATATTCCTCAGGCATAGGCATGATGGCTTCAGGCGTATTTGGGAAAACCTTAATGGTTCGTGCATCATACACACCTCGATCTAATAAGTAAGCTTGAACGGGTTCTGGAGTTTCTTCCATCACCATAAGTTCTTGTATATTTTCAACGCTATCTACTAATGATTTTCTTTGCTTAACGAGTTCGTCATAAGATTTTGCTACTTCCTTAGAAACGGCACCGACATAATAATCTTTAAGGAGCTTTTTCTCTTCGTCATTTAATTCCGATGGGACTTTTTTAGTTATATCAATAACACTTTTATGCTCACTCAAAAGCCTGATTTCTAAGGTAGTAAGTTCCTTGTTGTAAACTTTTACTTCGTCTATGATCCCTCCTTTGATTCCTTTTCCTCTCCATCGAGCGCCAAACTGAAGTGAGGGTTCGTTACTTCTGCGGAATAAAATATCTTTATAAAGCCGATCGACTTTTACCTCGGTTTCCATTTCTTCTCCATCCACATAGAGTTTAAGTCCAGAAGCTTTGCTAGAACCATCGTAAGTGAAAGCGAAGTGAACCCATTGATCTCTAGGGAATTCCTTCTTTGTAATTTCGGTTATAGAATTGCCAGGCGCAGTATGGGCAAGCAAAATCTCGAGTTGGTTATCTACAATTTTTAAATGGTATCCGCGCCAGTTGTAGAGAATCGAGCCATCTCCTTTGTGAAATATGTTTCCATTCTTTATTGCAGAAGGTATATTCGCCCAGACACTAATACTGAATCGTTCGTTTCTTCCAAATACACCTGTTTTTGGTAAATCTATCCAAGTATCACCATCGAATTTTACGCCGTCTCCGAATTTTCCATCTGCTATGAGCGTAAGCTGCCCCGTACCTGATTCCCTCTTCATAATGCCTTCATGATCTGGATGCAAGTGATCCTTCAGATTTCCATCATCCAGCTTAAAATAAGCAGCCAGCGAGTCGGTAGGAAGAACGGTCAATGTTTTCATATAAGACTTAGATTCAAGCCAGTTGGAAAATTTAGACTCTAAAACTTGTTCAGCACTTTTTACGCTCTTTTCCTCTGCGTCCTCTACCAAACTTTCTATGTAAGCGATCATTTCATCCTCTTCTTCAGTAGTAAGCAACATCGTAGGAACAGGCATTGCGCTATTCCATGAAATCTGACCAGACTCATTTAAATTATTGAAGAAACTTGTCATTTCATAGAAATTCTTGTGCGAGATTGGATCGTACTTATGATCATGACATCGAGCGCAACCAACGGTTAATCCCATAAACGCCAAGCCTACAGTGCTGGCTCTATCCACGGCATATTCAATGATAAATTCTTCATTCACAATGCCTCCTTCCATATTCTGTGGATGCAATCGATTAAAAGCTGTTGCGATCCGCATTTCCTTACTTGGATTCTCTAATAGATCTCCGGCTAATTGCCAGGTTACAAATGTATCATAAGGCTTGTTTTCATTGAATGCTTTAATCACCCAGTCTCTCCATGGAGACATATCTCTGTACCGATCGACACTATAGCCGTGTGTATCAGCAAATCGCGAAAGATCTAACCACCCCGTTGCCATTTGTTCTCCATAATGATCCGAAGACAGAAGGCGATCTACTTGTTTTTCATAGGCGTCAGGATGCTCATCATTAACGAACTCTTCTATTTCTGCTAAAGTAGGAGGCAGTCCTGTAATATCTAATGATAGTCGTCGAAGCATTAATTCTTTATCAGCTCTAGCTGCTGGTTCTAAGTTCTCAGACTCAAGCCTTTCAATCACAAAATTATCAATCGGGTTTACGACATCAGAATTATGCTGAACTTCAGGAATTTTGTATTTTTTAGGTGGAATAAATGCCCAGTGATCTTGATATTCTGCTCCATCTTTGATCCACTTGATAAGAAGTGCTTTTTCTTTATTGGTCAATGTTAGATTCGATTCGGGATCGGGCATTATAAGCTCCGCATCATCAGATAGGATTCTTGTGATTAATTCACTCTTTCTGATATTTCCTGGAACGATGGCATATTTTCCAGGGGAATCCTTGAGTTCTGCATATCCTTTCTCCGCAGTATGTAATTGTAGACCAGCTTTTATTTTCGCATTATCTGGTCCGTGACAGATGAAGCACTTATCTGAAAGTATTGGTTTAATATGCTGATTGAAATCAATGTGCTTAGGTAAGTCTTCATAAGCACTTGCCACTTCTTCTGAGATTTCTGGACCACTGCATGAGAAATGCAAAAGCAAAATCACAAAAATTCCTAATCTAATATTCATTGGTGTTAAAACTATAATTGCTTACGAATAATCCAAATATACAATTTATGGAATATTTTTCCATTCAAATGGACGCATGTTCCATATTAAATGTAAACTTTTGAAAAGGACGAGAAAACATTGAAAATTATGAAAAGTTAGGCATTACACAATGGCTTGTGCGTTAACTATTTGTCAGTGCATTCCACGATCTTGCTAAAATTGTAAAATTGACCTAAAAATTAAAAGAAATAAGTCTTACTTGGATTCAAATCATCTTCGAAGATGGTAACATCATCTTTGTGGATCATTATAGAACTAGCAGGAACCATTGCTGGATTAGATGGATATCGATCGTTTTTATTCACGATTTCCTTTAACTCTCCATTAGAATGCGTCAGTAAAACATTCCATCCGTTTTTCATTTGATGCGAAACGACGATGGGCGCACTCATAAAATTAAATTTATTGATAACGGTGAGGTTCATATCAAGAATTAGGAAAGTACAACCTTGGTCTCCACAAAAATAAGAATGCAATAAACGGACAAAGATTTCATCTTCACCATCTGAATTTAGATCGATTTTGTAGAATTGGTAAGGAATGGAATCACCTGCTAAGTAGGAAGAATCTTCGAGAAAGTATTGGGTATTGAAAAAAGCATTTAATGAATCTGCTAAGATATCATCCACAGATGCTTCTGCAATGGTAACAGGAGTTTCAATATTTTCAGCGCTTTCATTTTTACATGAAAATAAGGCAAATAATACAACAATGAATAGTAAATACCTCGCTAACATATATTGTGTTTAATATTCTTTCATTAACCGTGCTCTCAATTTAGAGACATAATCATCTCTTAACCATCTGCGATAGTTTAGTGTACTTTTAGTGATACAGTAAGAATAGTGTTTAATTCTTTGAGAAATATCATGTTCTAGTAATCTAGCTAAACTCAATGCTGTCATTAGATCTGGAGCATTTTCCTTTATGATTTCTGTATGCTGATCTAGTGATAAAGCGAGGACTTCAGTAGGTTTCCCGTGCTTCGCAACATTCTTATCATATTCCGCATAGATATCAAAATCAACCTCTTCAGAGTTTTTAAATTGTTCTCTGAGTTCATCTGGCATCACATACCGGAATTGTCTCTCGATATCTTCATCCATCACTAAATTCTGGTAGAACAAATCTGGAGATTGGAATATTTTCTGCCAATCTACAGGAGCGTTCCATGGACCGAATCTGGCCACGTTATTCCCTAGATCAATGATCGTGAAATCTTTCTTATCACCAGTTATCCTAGAACCTCTACCGATCATTTGGAAGTAAAGCGTCAGTGACTTAGTCGCTCTATTCATGATGATGGTATCTATAGTCGGTTCATCAAATCCAGTGGTCAATATACTTACAGAAGTAAGAATGGCATCAGGAGTTTTCTTAAACCACTTCAGAATTTCTTTCCGTTCTTTAGCACTATTTTTATTATCTAGGTGACGTATATCATAACCAGCTTCCTTAAAAGTGAGATAGACTTGCTGAGAAGTCTTGATACCGTTATTGAAAATTAGTGTTTTACTTCCTAAAGCTTTCTCTTTATATGCTCTGAGCAATAGCGAACGCATATTAAAATCTGCATATAATCGGTCAGATGAACTTACGGTATAATCTCCATTCATTCCGATTTTAAGAGATCCAAGACCTACATTATAGACGGATATTTTCGCTGAAGCAAGAAACTGTTGACTTATTAAATCATTTATTTGAGGACCGACGATCAGATCATCATAGTTCTCATTCATTGGTAACTTAATATTACTACTAAGCGGAGTTGCGGTAACACCTAGAATGGTTGTTTTTTTGAAAAACTTGAAGAGTTTCGTGAAACTATTGTAGTGAGCTTCATCAATAATGACTAATCCTATGTCACTCATCACCATATCTTTATCATTAAGTCTGTTGTTCAAGGTTTCCACCATGGCAACAAAGCAAAAATATGGGTTGTCTTTCGGAAGTGTTTTTACGCTACTTTCAATGACAAGATTTTCCACACCAAATTCGGTTAACATCCTACTCGTCTGTCTTGACAATTCAATTCTGTGCGTAAGTATGAGAACTTTCTGATTTCTATTTTCTACGAATCGGCGAGTTATTTCAGAAAAAATAACGGTCTTCCCACCACCAGTTGGTAGTTGAAAAAGTAGATTATTATTTTCTTCTTTATGAGAATCAATATAATTGAATATCTCAGAAATAGATTTCGCTTGATAATCGTACAGATCTTTTTTTAGTGTAACTGAGATAAGATTAAAATTTTAGCATTTAAAAAGTTGCAATATTACAGACTTTACTTGGATTTATAGTCTCAGCAACGCATCCTTTTTTAAAAATTATGCCTTTTTACACAAAATTAATATTTAGACGACATCTAAAAGTTATAACAAGAACCTTGTATTTGATTGATATTCAGAACCAAAATCTTAACTAAATTCTTTACTTGCCTTGAAGATAAATAAAGAGATTAATTAAGATTTTGACTTTGAATAATTGGTTGATATGAATAAGAATCCAATTTTAATCTACTTTATATAAAATTGACTTATTGAATATCGTAGGATTTTAATAATTCTTCAGCAGTATAGTATCCTTCTTTGCCATCATTTCTCAATCGTTTGATCAAGTCAGGACTTACAACAGATGCTTTATTCCCGAAAGAATTTCTCACAAATGTAAGGACGTCCGCAATTTCTTGATCATTTAAGATTTCTTGGTATGGAGGCATAGGAACTTGACCTGGAAATTCCTGACCATTCACAGTTATCGGTCCATATATTCCGTGGAGCACTATTCTTGCTAGAACTTCAGCGCTTTCTGTAACCCATTCAGAATTTTTCAATGGAGGATAACCAGAACTAACGAGTCCATTTCCATCCGACTGGTGACAAGTCTGACAGTAACTTTCTCTTTCATAAATTTCCTTTCCTCTGATATATGAAGCTAACTCTTCATCTTTCAAAGATGAGTCAATTACTGGATCTGGATCATCCGAAACGTCTCTGTTGTTCAAGTGGGCAAGACCATATTGGTATGATTTCTTCATCCAATCATCAAGAGGATGCAATGCGATTTCATTGAATACACTATTTCCCTCTTTAGGACTTAACCACGAAGCAGCGACCATCGTTTCTAGACGCACCCGACTGTTCTCGTCATTGGCTGCGGCCTTGAAAAGATCAAGGTAATCACTGACCTTATCTGTATTATATCTAAGCACTCTTACTGCTGCAGTTCTTACTCTAAAGTTCTGAGCTTTTAATAGTTTTTTCAATAATTCTTCATCTACACTGTTCGCTCCCCAGCTCACCCAAAGACCTTCTAATAGTAATCTTTCATATTCAGGAGAAGATTGATCTAAACCATCTATCCATGTAGATAATGCGGACATCACTTTTCCAGAATCCTTACCTCTTAGCACTCTTTTAGATCTATATCTGGTTCTATATTCTGGTAATTTTAAGTTCTCTAATAATTCTTCTATACTTGCTCCATACACTTTAGCAGGTTCTACTAAAGGTCGAGAAGGGTAGGTAACTCTGTATATTCTGCCATGTGCATGATCTCTCAGTGGATCTCTTGCATTATGTTGCATGTGTCCTATTAAGATGTTGTGCCAGTCTGCTATATATAAAGAACCATCCGGTGCAAATTCTAAATCTACAGGTCTGAAGTTTCCATCTGTACTTCTAATTAAATCTTGAACCCATTCCGTACCATATCCTGTTCCATTTTCCAGCATTCTATGTTGCTTCGTTCCAAGAAATCCTATAGTGTTGTTAACTAAAAGATCACCTTGAACATCATCTGGGAAATGTCGACTACTCACAAATTCAATACCCGAAGTTGGTCTCACTCTGTGTTCTCCCTTGATCAATTTTTCAGTTAATGGAGTTGAGAATCCGTAACGTGGTTTCACAGTAGATGGCATCATCCAACTGAAATCAGGTCCCGAAGTATGAATGAAAAAATTCTGTCCCCAATCATCAAATGCAATTCCCCAAGGATTAGGAATCGGAAGGTTAGCCGTTCTTTCTAGTTTTTTCTTTGCTGGATCATATCTGAAGAATCCTCCATTCGTTCCTCGAATCGTTCCATAAGGTGTTTCTACACTAGTATGAAGAAAGACTCCTTCTCCCATATAGATGGCTCCAGAAGGGTCAGCTGTAAATGCACTTATAGCATGGTGTGTATCGTGATCGTCAAATCCGCTTAGTAGAATTTCTTCTTTATCAGCATGATCGTCACCATCAGTATCTATCAGTAATTTCAGGTTAGTTCCTTGAGAAATATACACGCCTTCAGGAGCGATTTCGAAACCAATCGGAAGATGTAACTTATCCGCAAAAACAGTTTGCTTATCAGCCTTGCCATCGTTATCCGTATCTTCAAAGATTAGGATCTTATCATTAGGCTTTTTGTCACCTGGTTTGTAGTGAGGATATGATGGCATAACTGCAACCCATAATCTTCCTTTATCATCGAAGCTTACTTGTACAGGATTCGCTAAGTCAGGAAATTCTTTTTCAGAGGCAAATAATTCTATTTTATAACCTTCTGCAACGGTAATGGTCGCTAATGCATCGTCACCATATTTATAAGCTTGATCTTCAATGTTCTTAGGCTTATAATTGGTTTCAACTGGAGGTAGAACTGGTGTGCTCTCATCTTTTTGTTCAAGGTCTGTTTCGATACCTTCTAATGCACTCCATATAGCAGAGTCCCGAAGTGAAGTCATTGCCCTAATTTTATCTATTTCATTTGGGTAGTTATCAGGCCCGAAAGGCTCGTATCTTCTACCGTAAACGTGCACGCCATTAGGTACTTTAATGTCGTTATGCCACATCCAATTTTTTTCTTGAACATAATCATGAACAAGCTCCTTATTTTTTGAATTGTTCTTTTGGCCAGTGAAAATATGATCGACTAAGTATTCACCAAGCTTCTCATATCCGCTATCACTTAATTGTAGACCGTCTACAGTGTAGTCATTCCATGTTTTAGTAACGTCATAAATATTAAGAAATGGGACACCTTTTTCTAAAGCCACTTCGGCCATAGCTTTAGTATACATTTCTAAATTCTTATTTGTTTCTACACCGTCTGGTAAGTCCATTTTAGCACTAAGGTCTTCGAAATGTGTCGGTGAAATTAATATAAGCTTGGCCGGGCTGTTACCATTATATTTCTGTGCCAATGTATGATCAATAAAAGCCCGAAGTTCATCTTTATAATTGGACAGTCCAGCATATCCAGCGTACGATTCTGTAAAGCCGAAAAATGCTAAGATGTAATCTGTATTAAGATGGGTTAGCCATTCATCTGGCGTCATAAAGTCACCTCGACTTCCTGAACCTTTCGTTTCTTCATCATAAAATGCTTCTGCTCCAGGAAATGCCCAAGGCGATTTTCTAGAGGAATGTGGGCGAAAACCAGGAGTATCTCCTCCATCGCACATATTTCGAATGATCAGTTTTTTCTCAGGATAAGCCAGTTGCATTTCCGTTTCGAAGTGGCCATAGTTCATCATCCTAGATCCCAAGTTACCTCCGATTAGAGTTATATGAGCTCCATCATCAACTGGAATATCAAGTTTTTCTTCTTTGTTACAAGAAATCATTATGAATACGGCTAGTATCCATATAAAGTGCTTATTCATATGCGCGTCTTTCAGTTTATTTATTGTTTCGTTTTTTCTTTTTTAGTCTGACATATACCAACTTGAACCTTCCTGCATTTTCCCTTCGTTCAACTTCATATTTATCGATGGATTCTATAAGAGGAGTTAATTTATGAAAACCATAGTTTCTTGAATCAAAATTCGGCATCTTTTTTTGTAACAAACTACCAACATCTCCTAAGAATGCCCAACCATCATCATCAGCAATGTCGGCAATGGTAGTCGAAATAAATTTAATAATGCTTGGCGTTATTTTATCCACATTGTTTGTTGCAGCAGGTTTTTTAGCCGAGGAAACTTCATCCTCATCTTCCTTGCCTTTTAGAATTTCGATGTATATAAATTTATCGCAGGCTACGATAAATGGATTTGGCGTTTTCTTTTCACCGATTCCTATCACTTGCATTCCTGCTTCTCTGAGTCTTGTTGCTAAGCGAGTGAAATCACTGTCACTCGAAACTAAGCAGAACCCAGTTACTTTTCCGGAATAAAGGATATCCATCGCATCGATGATCATGGCAGAATCAGTAGCATTCTTACCTCTGGTATAACCATATTGCTGGATCGGTGTAATGGCATTTTCTAAAAGGATGTTTTTCCACTTAGAAAGGCCAGGTCTTGTCCAGTCTCCATAAATTCTTTTAATGGTAGGATTTCCATATTTTGCTATTTCCTCCATCATTTCTTTCACATAAGCAGATGGAATATTATCTCCATCTATTAACACGGCAATATTTAATTCCATTTTTATAATTTTGATTTCAATATAGTTAAAACCCTCAAAAACTCAGGACTCGGATCAGCTTTTATATTGATAAAGTTTCCTTTAGGGTATTCAATCTGAAGCTTCTCAGCATGAAGCATCATGGTTTCCATTTGAAATTCCGATTTCCAAAACCTGTTTTGTTTACTGCATCCGTGTGGTCGATCTCCTATGATGGGATGGAAAATATGGGACATATGCTTTCTGATTTGATGAAAACGCCCCGTTGTAGGCATAACGGATATTAAGCTATACCTGGAGGTAGGATGCTTCCCGAGTGGTACATTAATTTCAAAGTGTTTTTCTAAAGTAAACTTGGTTAATGCATCTTGTTTTTTATCTCCTTCACCTATTGCATAATCTATGGTTCCTTCACTAGGAGCATATCCTCTAACGATGGCTTTGTAAGTTTTTATAGGTAAATGGTTTCTAAACAGATGTTGAATTTCAGAGTCTACGAGTTTAGACTTAGAAAATAGTAACACCCCAGAAGTTTTTCTGTCAATGCGGTGTGCAGGGAAAACTTTCTGACCTATCTGGTCTCTGAGTATTTGTAGAGCAAATTCAGTCGCATCATTGGCAATTTTAGTTCGGTGGACTAATAATCCATGTGGCTTATTGATGGCAATGATGTGCTCGTCTTCGTATACTATTTCTAGGATCATTTAATGTGTAAATATAACATTCACTTCGATTAATTAGATTTTATTAAATTTGCTCACCCTTATAAAATGAGAATAAAGAATATTTTTACAATAATACTAATAAGTATGCTAATCACGCATGCTTACGCTCAAGAGGAAGTTACGCCTTTAGTGGATACACTGACCTATGAGAAAATTATGCTCGATGGCAGTGCTGCATATCTAATTTCTGAAACAAAGGAAATAATAACAGCTCGCGAATATGATATCTTGCAAAAGAAGAATAATCCTCAATACATAGAACCACTTTACACTGATTACTGGGATACCCTGGAAGTGAATCCATTTAAGAGTGTAAAAGTAGAAAAGCCATTCTTGCTACAATTTGATGATTTAAAGTATAGCCCTCCTGTGAATGGAAATATGGTTGTAACTTCTAGATTTGGGCGAAGACGGAGAGGTCCACATCGAGGGATAGATATTGACTTAGTAGTTGGGGACACGGTAAGAACTATTTTTTCAGGTCAAGTTCGCTTTGTTGGTTATTCTAGGGGGCATGGAAAAACGGTCATCGTTCGTCATGAAAACGATATCGAAACGGTATATGCGCATCTATCTGAATATGGAGTAAAGACTAATGATTTTGTAGATAAAGGACAGTACATAGGACTCGGAGGTGCAACGGGAAATGCGCGTGGAAGTCATCTTCATATGGAGATTCGTCATAAAGGAATTTGCATCAATCCTGATTATTTAATGGACTTTGTAGAGCCTAAAGTATACGCGGATTCTTTATGGGTGACGAAGGGATTAACGGATCCATATAGTCATAGTTCTTACAGCAAGGGTGATTATGAAATTCTGAAAACGAAGGAACTTGCTGATGGATATGATAAACGAGCTCAAAAAATATATGTAGTTAGAAGCGGTGATACCCTATGGGGAATTGCTCGTAAAAATGGAATGAGAGTCAGTGATATAGTCCGAATGAATAATAGAAAAGTAAGCGCAAAATCTACTTTGCGAATAGGACAACATTTAATTATTAGCCCCTAATAAAGATATTTTACTCTTTTTATCAAACACTTTCGGTTTAAATTTATTTTATTGTTATATAACTATAAAAATAAAACATGGATTACATTGATTACTATAAAGTTTTGGGTGTAAGCAAAGGTGCAGATGAGAAAGCCATCAAGAAGGCTTATCGGAAATTAGCCAGAAAATACCATCCCGATCTTAATCCGAATGACAAGGCCGCAGAAATCAAATTTAAAGAGATTAATGAAGCCAACGAGGTATTAGGAAATGCGGAGAATCGAAAGAAATACGATGAGTATGGTAAAGATTGGCAGCATGCTGAGGCTTTCGAAAAAGCAAAAAAAGAACAAGCACAATATTCATCGCGAGCGGGCAGCCAAGGCAGGTCAAGTTTCGGAGATGATGATTTTTCTGATTTCTTTAGTTCTATGTTTGGTGGACAAGGTGGCGGAAGTGGATTCGGTGGACGACAACAAGTCAGATTTCGAGGCCAAGACTTCAATGCTTCACTTTCATTAGATCTACGTGACGTATACGAAACACATAAGCGAACGCTGACAGTGAATGGAAAAAATATCCGATTAACTATTCCAGCAGGTGTTAAAGATGGTCAAACCATAAAGATTAAAGGTTACGGAGGAGAAGGTGCTAATGGCGGCCCAAAGGGGGACTTAAATATCACCTTTGTTATTAAAAATAAATCGGGATTCCAGCGCGATGGAGATAATTTGCTTAAGACTGTTGATGTAGATCTTTACGATGCTGTATTAGGTGGCGAGCATATTGTGGAGACATTTGATGGGAAGGTGAAATTGAAAATTAAAGCGGGAACTGAAAATGGGACCCAAGTTAGATTGAAAGCTAAAGGTTTTCCAGTATACAAGAAAGACGGGACCTTTGGTGATTTAATATTGACCTATAAGGTGAGAATACCAACTAGCCTAAGTGCAAAAGAGAAGGAATTATTTCAAGAACTTAAAAAGCAGCGATAATTATGGAAGAGAAAATATACATCTCCGTTGTTGAACTCTGTAATCATTATGATTTATCTCAAAGTTTTTTTGAAGAATTACTAGAAAATGAACTGGTTCAAGCAGATTACCAAGACAATTTTGTCACTATTCATAGGGACGGATTAATTACGCTAGAAAAAATTACCAGAATTCATCATGAGCTGCATATTAATGTAGAAGGGATCGATGTGGTTTTTAATTTGCTGGAGAGAATAGAGCAGATGCAAGAGGAAATGATGATGCTGAGACGTAAAGTTGGAAACTGGGAATAGGTTTATAATCAATTCACGTATGAGCACTAACTCGAATTTTTGGTTAATTATTAATCATACACATTGACTGATAAGCATAAAGGTGCATTATCCAAAATTAACTCCCACGAATCGATAAATTGAAATTGCTTTTATACATTTGCAAAAAATTAAAATAATGAGTGCATTAGACAAAATTAACCCTCAAGAAATGCTTACTGCGATTAAAACAGCAAGCTACGATAAAGACATTGAGGCAACAATAAAAACTTCTCAAGGAGATATTCATGTTAACTTGTTTGCAAGTAAAGCGCCGAAAACGGTAGCGAATTTTGCGACATTGGCAAAGAAAGGATATTATGATGGATTAAACTTTCATAGAGTTATTCCTGATTTTATGATCCAAGGAGGGTGTCCAGCGGGAACTGGAGCAGGTGGTCCAGGATATAACTTCGAAGACGAATTTCATCCAGATTTGAGTCACGATGATCCTGGAATTCTTTCAATGGCTAATGCAGGTCCTGCAACAAATGGAAGCCAGTTTTTCATTACCCATGTGGTTACTCCATGGTTAGATGATAAGCACACCGTTTTCGGAAAAGTAAAATCTGAGGACGATCAAGATGTTGTGAATAGTATCAAACAAGGTGATAAAATTATAAGTATTACCATTCAGGAGTAAAATTTTATTGCGACACTTCTTGCTGGGCTTTTAAGCTAGGCAAGAAGGTGTTGCATTTTTCCGAGGTCCAATAACAGTAGTTAATGTGACGCTTTTTAAGCAGAGCATTGGCGTGATGGAAGAAAGTGTTGCATTTTGAGTAAATCATTCTAGGATTAAAACCCAAGGTCCATTAAAAGTAGTAGGATAATGTGACGCTTTTTAAGCAGAGCATTACTGTGATGCAATAAAGTGTTGCATTTTGAGTAAATCATTCTCGGATTAAAACCCGAAGTCCATTAAAAGTAGTAGGTTAATGTGACGCTTTTTAAGCAGAGCATTAGCGTGAGGCAAGAAAGTGTTGCATTTTTAAGTGAATCATTCTCGGGTTAAAACCCAAGGTCCGTTAAAAATAGTAGGTTAATGTGACGCTTTTTAAGCAGAGCATTGGCGCAAGGAAAGAAAGTGTTGCATTTTTAAGTGAATCATTCTCGGGTTAAAACCCAAGGTCCGTTAAAAATAGTAGGTTAATGTGACGCTTTTTAAGCAGAGCATTAGCGTGAGGCAAGAAAGTGTTGCATTTTTAAGTGAATCATTCTCGGATTAAAACCCAAGGTCCTAAAAATATTGACCTAAACCTATCACAAATCCTCGCTGGCTTAAATCATAAATATCCACACCATAATCAATTCTAAAAGTAGCTCCGAAAATCTGCTGATATACAAATCGGAAACCGCCACCTACAAAATGTCGAACTGATTCAATATCAACTAATTCACTCAATTCTCCACCGGGATTACGCCAAGATCCAAGATCTGAAAAAACAACAACCTGTATTCCGAAAGGATATCTAGATAAAAGCGTATGTCGATATTCAATATTGAAAATAGCTTGCCCTGTTCCTCTATCTATCCGATTCCCTACACCCCTAATGTTCACATAACTATCAATCACAAATGGTGCAAACGGAGAATAGTTATTGGTCGAAAGTGCAAAACGAAGTCTCATTGCTAAATTCCCAATCTTTCCAAATTTGATATAATTCTTATACTGAAGCTGAAGGATATGAAAAAGATCTTTTTCGTCCAGATTATACACATTTTGCATCGTGGCTTTCCAGTGAGAACCCGACAAGAAAAAGAAATGGTAATCCACGAAATTCGATTCATAACTCGTATTGATCAACAACTTAGGCTGGATTAATGAAACTGGTCCAGGTGGCATTTCTAGAGGTTGGCGCTCACTTTTTTCGTATGATTCAACAAAGTAATTCGCACCCAATTCCAACATGCGATGAATCCCAAAATTTCGGATTACGCTTCCGCCTATATTTTTATAATTGAAATCATAATTGACGATTCCTTCCTCGAAGAATAAGGGCTCTTCTGACGACCAAGTATTTAGATCCAGAGAATATCCCCACCGATTTCCAATTAGGTACGGATCTCGATAATATAGCTGACCAGAATGTCTCCCATTATTGTTTTGATAGTGAATGCTTACGTTTTTCCCTTGGCCGAAAAGATTGTAATCAGACAAGCCAAGTTTATACCAATAATTGTCTGTGATTCCTCCGAAATTGACAATAGGAAGGAGCGTGGTAACTTCCTTAATTGTAAAAACATAGTCTTGAGATATGGAATCGAACATTAAATCGGCTCGACCTATGCCCGGAATGTTCTTAATGCGCTGAAGATCAAGTTCTAATTCTGATATCGTGGAAGCTTCTTGGTCATCAAAAGAAGTAAACAAATGAATATAATCCATATCCATTTTCTTAAGCCCTTCTATCCTTTGACCAATACAAAAATTAGTCCCTAGGAAAAAGCATAACAACATAAAACCATATCCCTTCATATACATGGGAAAGTTACGATTTAAAATGAAAACTTAGTCTTAAATATTAAATCTAAAACCAATGTTATAGGTAGCTGCTCCACCTCCATTGGCGATTAAATACTTATTCGTGAAGCCCGTATAAAGCAATTCTAATTCTACATTTTTCGTAAACTGATACTTTCCACCGAAACCACCTTGGATGAAGTAATCAAAAGGCAATCTGTAATATGGTGTGAATCCTCCTAACGCATATAGAATAGAATTAGCGGTGGGACTAAAACTAAGAATAGCGGTTAGAGGAGTCGACACTTGATTAATTCTTCCATTGGATAATTTTCCGATGTCTTCCCAGTTCAGTCCGATATCTGTAAATAATGAAAACCGAGTACCTAGCGATAAGTCATTGAAAAATTGATTGTAGAAACTAGGACCTGCCCAGTCGATATATTGTTCCCCATTTCCTCCTGAAAGATCCTTGCCAATCGGGAAAACAAAACTGCTTTGAATTGAAAAATTAGGCCAGTCAGGCTTGGGGGCATATCGGATCTGTGGACCAAATGCCGTCACGCCTTGTCTGAAAGAACCAGAAGCAATATCTGAAATCACGTCAAATGGGGAAGAAGGTCGGACATTATTCAAGACTCTTCTGTACCTGGTATTGAAACCAAAATTGAACCTTCTATTGATTCCATACAAAAAACTTGCAGAGGAAGTCATGAAAGTGGCTCTGTTATCACCGATGACTTCAGAGTATAGATTGTTAAATATTTTTAATTCTATCTGCCCTTGAGGTATCGTAGAGGAAACAATGTATCTTCCTGCATTTGCTGGAGTTGCAGAACTTGCGTTGAACGAAGTGGATGCCGCATTTAAAGTCCAGTCGTAATTGTAGTAGTTTACGGAAATATTCTCTGCATACTTTTGCTGACTATAGTTATTAATGAATGAGATAATAGCAGACTTACTGTTACCAAAATCTTCTGCATACCATTTGAAAATTTGAGAAAGCTGAAGTTTATCGTCTTCGACTTTTATGAATTCAGGATTGTTTAATGCTTTTTTAGTTTGACTATTTATTTGATTGTCAATGTCTGAACCTTGGTAAGCGAAATTAGTTATGGGTGGGCAACCTAGTGCACCACAAACGAGGACAAAGTGTAGTCTTGGATCATCGAATTCTTTCAGAATTTCTTTCTTTTCCATATCATTCAACGTCATTTCTCTCCCTGCAATTTTGATTTTTTTACGGTCAAAGAAGCCTGGAATATCCTGAACGGATGAGGTCGGATATCCTTTAATGGTTTCATGAATAACAAGGAGGTTGTAAGCATTGATTAAGTATGCCTTTTTAGTGTCTGGATCTAATTCAGCGTAAGAGGCCTGCTCAATTATCGCAATGAGTGATTCTAAGTCTTCACCTTGTTTGATAGCCAAATAATTAACCAAGCCGTCAGCTGTATATTCCTTGAAAAATTGATCTGTATTTTCGAAAAACGACTGATCTATTGATTGTGAAAACGCAAATGTATTGACACAAAGAAATAAGAAGATAAAGTTGAGTAATTTCATATTTACATAACTAGATTGGTTTCCAAACTGTTTCCAGTTTATCGAAATGAATAGAAACCATTAAGATAAAGTGTCATACATAGGACGGTCTTAAAAGCCCTTTTGCTTTAAGTTTTCAATTTTTTGATCGACTTCTTCCTTTAATTCTTTTTTATAAGTCAATACTCGTTCAAGTACTTTTTCATCACTAGCACCCAATATCTGCGCTGCTAATATTCCTGCATTTTTAGATGCATTTAATGCAACTGTTGCTACAGGAACACCATTCGGCATTTGTAAAATGGATAATATCGAATCCCAACCATCTATTGAATTAGAAGATTTTACAGGAACTCCTATTACTGGTAATGGACTAAGACTTGCAACCATACCAGGCAGATGTGCTGCTCCTCCAGCTCCAGCTATAATAACTTGGATTCCTCTTTTGTGAGCTCCTTGCGCATAATCAAACATCCTTTCAGGAGTTCGATGTGCTGAAACGACTGTCAGTTCAAATTCGATTTTAAAATAATTAAGGATATCTGCAGCGGCTTTCATCACAGGTAGGTCGGAATCTGACCCCATTATAATTCCTACTCTTGGCTTATTCATGTTGTTACAATTAAGTTTTCTTTTACAAATTTAGCTTTTTCTATAGCTGTGTTGATATCTTTTTCTAAGATGGTTGCGTGTCCCATCTTTCTGAATGGTTTGGTTTCGGACTTGCCATAAAAATGGAGATTCACATTACCTTTTTCGAGACATTCATGCATTCCTTGGTATCTGACTTCGCCCGTAGCATTTGCTTCTCCAAGCAAATTGACCATAACCGCTTTAGACTTTAAGTGTGTATTGCCGAGTGGCATATTCATCACGCCTCGAATATGTTGCTCAAATTGAGACGTTTCACAAGCTTCTATGGAATGATGTCCTGAATTATGGCATCTTGGTGCAACTTCATTGACCATTAGTTTTCCATCTTTGGTTAGAAAGAATTCTACTGCTAATAACCCACAAATGTCAAATTTTGTAATTAAGTTTTTAGCGATTTTGATAGCTTCTTCTGTCAATGTCGATGAAAGGTGAGCTGGCGCAAATAAGTAGTCGACTAAGTTCGCCTCTTCATCGAAAACCATTTCCACTGGATCATAGGCCTTCATTTCTCCGGATTCATTTCTAGCAATGATAACTCCTATTTCTTTATCGATTGGCACAAGATCTTCTGTCAAGCAAGGACCTTCCAATAATTTAGGTAGATCATCCTTGCTTTTTATAACTGAAACGCCTTTCCCATCATAGCCTCCCGTTCGTACTTTCTGAACAAAAGGGTAGGAGAGTCCTCCTTCTTGGATGGCTTTTTTGACTTCGTCAATGTTTTGGAATAGTTGGAAAGCAGCACTCGGAATTTCATAAGACTCGTAAAACATTTTTTGTAATCCCTTATCATTGATAATTTTTAGAGCATCAGGCGATGGATGTATAATTACGCCTCTTTTTCTCAACTCTCGCAAGGCTTCTAGGTTAACTGCCTCTATTTCAATGGTTACAATGTCTTTTCCTTCTCCAAATCGAATTACATCATCATAATTGCTAAAATCTCCAATTTCAAAATTTGGACAAACTTTACCAACTGGAAAGTCCCTGCTCTGATCCATGAAATGAAGGTCTAAGTCCCATTTTAACACGGTTTCGTACATCATTCGTCCCAATTGGCCGCCACCTAATACACCGACTTTCTTTTTTCTGTAATTCATTTTGGTTGGTTCGTTTTCGCAAAAGTATTAATTTTAGGCCATATGAAGAAGTTAATCAAGAATGTTAGAATAATCAATGAAGGTCAACAAATAGAAGGTGACCTGCTTATTGTCAATGATCGAATAGAAAAAATCGGTGGCATCATAGAATCCAGAGAGGCTCAAGAGGTAGATGGAAAAGGTAATTATCTTTTGCCAGGTGTAATAGATGACCAAGTCCATTTTAGAGAACCAGGACTTACACATAAGGCAGATATAGAAAGTGAGTCAAGAGCTGCAGTTGCTGGTGGGACTACTACTTTTATGGAAATGCCGAATACTAAACCAGCCGCTTTAACGCAAGAGGAATTAGAAAAAAAGTATGCTAAAGCTTCTCAAGTTTCACCTGCGAACTACTCCTTTTTCATGGGTGCGTCAAACGAGAATATTGAGCATGTCTTGAAAACAAATGAGAAAACCGTTTGTGGTGTTAAGATATTCATGGGTTCATCGACTGGAAATATGCTAGTAGATGATGAGAAAACATTAGAGAATTTGTTTAGCAAAGTGCCTATGCTTATCGCTACACATTGTGAAGACGAAATGACCATCCGCAGAAATACGGAAGAATATGTCAGAAAATATGGAGATAAGATCCCTTTTTCAGCACATCCTGAAATCAGAAGTGTAGAAGCTTGTTATAAGTCCTCGTCACTTGCTGTTAGAATGGCAAAGAAATACGATACGAGATTACATATTCTTCATATCTCTACTGCTGAGGAATTAGATCTCTTTACTAACGAAATACCGCTCGCAGAGAAAAGAATAACATCTGAGGTATGCGTTCACCACTTGTATTTTGATGCGGATGATTATGAAACTCTTGGTTCTAAAGTGAAATGTAATCCAGCGGTAAAAGAAGCTCGTCATAAGAAGGCATTAATGGAAGCATTACTAGATGATCGATTAGACATTATTGCTACGGATCATGCACCTCATACTTTAGAAGAAAAGCAAGGACTCTATATGAAGGCGCCATCTGGGTTGCCATTAGTTCAGCATTCTCTGAATATGATGTTAGATTTTTATCAGCAAGGCGTGATCGGATTGGAAAAGGTGGTAGAGAAAATGTCTCATGCACCTGCAGTATGTTTTGAAATCCAAGATAGAGGTTATGTGAGAGAAGGGTATTATGCTGACTTAGTTCTAGTAGATATGGATTCTGAGTGGACGGTATCTAAAGAAAATGTGAGGTTCAAGTGTGGTTGGTCACCTTTAGAAGGGAAAACATTTCACAATAAAGTACTTAAAACCTTTGTCAATGGTTTCAAAGCTTATTCTAATGGGGAGGTTAATGCGAATCAAAAGGGATATAGGTTAAGTTTTAATCGTTAAAAAGAAAAGTTATAAGATTGATAAATAAATTCCTTCATTTGTAACGCATTTACTTTAAGTCAAAATGGAAATTTAAAGTTCTATTTTAAAAGACATTCCTATGCAAAATTTATCAACATCAATTTTGCTCCTTGGGATAAGTAATTTTTTTTTACCTTTCACACCGATATGATATATATACCTCAGATTCTAATCATCTGTTTTGTGCCGTGGATACTTAATAAGTATCTGAAAGGAAGTAAAGTTGGAAACTTGCTCAGCCCCGTTGTTTTAGCTTATGTGGTCGGCATATTGACTTCGATGTTCAGCTTAGTTCCATTAAGTGAAGCGATCAATAAGAACTTTTCTGAAATTAGTATCATGATCGCCATTCCGCTCTTGCTTTTTTCCGCGGAGATTAAAGCTTGGTTCAAGCATGCAGGTCCTACAGTTCTCTCTTTTATTTTCGCCATAATTGCTGCAATGCTGAGCACTGGATTTTTTGCATTTATCTTCAATGATAAATTGGATGAAGTCTGGCACCAAAGTGGAATGTTAACAGGTGTTTTCACAGGAGGAACTGCTAATATGCAAGCGGTGGGATTAGCTTTAGGAGTGTCAGAAGAAACCTTTGTCATATTAAATGCAGCAGAAATTCTTTGGGGCGGGTTGTATTTGTTATTTATTACTTCATTCGCGCATAAATTATTCGGAACGTTTCTTCCAGATTATAAATATGATGAATCAAAATCTAATGAAACTTTTGCTTCCGTTGCAGTTAATCACAAAGCAAGAGCTATTGCGGTCTTGCTGTCTCTGGCTGTTGTCGGAATTACTGTAGGATTAGCATTTTTGTTTTTTGGAGGTTTAAGTAATACAACATTTATTATATTAGTGCTTACCTCACTCAGTGTGGGCGCATCTTTTTATAAACCGATACGAACATTAGAAGGATCATTCGAAGCAGGAGATTACATGTTGCTTGTTTTCTGTGTCGCAATAGGAATGCGATCGGATTTTGCGGAATTAATCAATACGGGAGGGAATGTGATATTATTTACTGGTGGATGTTTTATCTTTACTGTACTTATTCATCTAGGACTTTCTAGAATATTTAAGATAGATAGAGATACCACCTTGATTACTTCTACAGCTGCCTTATATGGGCCAGCGTTTATCGGCCAGATTGCCAGCGTGATGAAGAATAGGCAAATCGTTTTCGCAGGAATGGCGACCGGTCTTGTGGGCTATGCGGTTGGTAATTATCTAGGGATAAGTTTGAGTTATTTATTAGAAAGTTGGTTGTCAAATTAAAAAAAATGGATTTTCCTAAAGAAAGATCAGATGCTAATACTTTATTAAGCAAATTGGAAACGCTTAAAAGTGATGATTTAAGATGGAAGCAGGGTAGGGCATTCAGTTATGTTTATTATGCTTCGCCAGAAATTACAGAGACCTTATCGAAGGCATATTTATCCTATTTTTCAGAGAATGCACTAAATCCATCTGCTTTTCCGAGTTTAAGTATAATGCAGTCTGAAGTGATAAGCATGTGTAAGTCATTGTTCAATGCTGGCGATAACGCTGGAGGAGTAATGACAAGTGGAGGAACGGAATCGATTCTGATGGCCATTAAAGCTGCTAAAGAATATGCTAAAAAATATAGAAATATAACGGCACCAGAAGTTATAATGCCATTATCGGCACATCCAGCTTTTAATAAGGCTTGTGATTATTTCGGTGTTAAGCTTCATATTTTACCTGTCGGAAGTGATTATAGAGTTAATCCAGAATCCTATGAAGGACTGATTAATGAGAATACGGTGCTCCTTGTCGCGTCGGCTCCTTCTTATCCGCAGGGTGTAGTAGATCCAATTCCTGAAATAGGTCAAGTTGCTTTAAAGCATAAAATTCCGTTTCATGTTGATGCATGCGTAGGAGGATTTGTATTACCATTTATAAAAGATAGAACTTTTCCTAATTTCGATTTAGGCGTACCTGGTGTAACTTCTCTTAGTGCTGATATTCATAAGTATGGATTCGCATCTAAAGGGAGCTCTGTTGTATTGTATAATGATAATGAGCTAAGGAAGTCTCAGTTTTATATTTATACGGGTTGGCCTGGAGGAATATATGCATCACCGTCAATTATGGGGACGCGACCTGGAGGTGCTATTGCAGTAGCATGGACAGTACTTCAACTTTTAGGACAAGCAGGTTATGAGTCTCTTGTGCAGAAAATGATGAGTACGGCGAAAGCCTACCAAGATTTTCTTTCATCTTACGAAGGAATATCAGTTGTAGGAAGTTCGGATATGTGCATCTTTTCAATACAAGCAGATGGTTTCAATATTTATGAATTAGGAGATGAAATGCATGAGTTATCATGGCAAATGGATAGGCAGCAAGATCCTTCAGCATTGCACTTGTCTATATCTCCGATCCATGCGGAAGTATTTGAGGATTTTAAAATTGACTTTGATAAAGCCTATAAGATTGCAAAAAAGAAAGACTTTAATAAATTGAAAAATTCACTGCAAGTAGGAGCTGCAAAAGGTCTTAAGAAAATACTTCCTGAAAAAACATTTGGGAAACTTCAGAAATTGGCCGTTCAGAAAAGCGATACGAATACTAATAGATCTGCAGCATTATATGGAATGATAGGAGATCTTAAAGGCTCAGGAACCTTGGATGAAATGATTATAGAGTTTCTCGATAAAATGACAAAGTAAAAAAAAGGGTGATTCATGCGAATCAACCCTTATTATATGTTGAATAGATTAATATCTATTTCCTCTGTCTCTGTCGTAGCCACCGCCACCGCCACCGCGATTGTAGCCTCCGCCACCACCTCCTCCGCCTCTTCGGTTACCACCGAATCCGGAATCTTTTGGCTTAGATTTTTTAACTACAATTTCTCTACCATCTAAAGTAGATTCATTAAGTGCGTTAATGGCTTCGTACGCCTCATCATCGTTCGGCATTTCTACAAAACCAAAACCTTTAGATCTGCCTTGCTCTCTGTCCATAATTATTTTAACAGATTCGACTTCACCGAATTTTTCAAACGTGTCAAGAAGAGTAGCTTCCGAAGTATCGTAAGAAAGTTTTGCTACAAAAATATTCATTATAAAAATATAAAAAGATTAAAAAATGTGAGGTAAAAATTAAAAAGCGAAACATTGATGAGTGGCTAATAACTGTTTAACTCGGTTTAGTTGTGCTTTCGCACTTTATGTTTACTTATCAAAGCTCAACAAGATCATTATCCGAGAATCTTTATTAAGTATAATTTTATAACACGTCCGATAACATTTTAAGTTCACTAAAAAAGTATCTTTCTTTCTCATCTTTTGCCACCTTCCCACATTCATAGATCGGATCGTGTTCAAAAATAACATAAATATTATTAGTTACTGCATATTCCAGAAATTCTTTTTTCTCTTTCAAGGTCTCCAAAGGTCTTATATCATAACTCATTACATATGGCATTCTTATATGATATGAGGACGGTAAGAGGTCCGCTACATATGCTATTTTCTGACCATTTTGTAAGGTGATTATAGGGGCCATCATCGCTTCTGTATGGCCATAAAAGAACTTTACCTCGATATTTTTAATCCATGAAATGTCTTGACGGACATCTATATATTCTAATACCTTATGATTGCTAAGCCCCTCGATATTCTCTTTCAGAAAGGAAGCTCGTTCTCTATCATTAGGATTCAGCGCCCACTGATGATGTTTTTCATTCGTCCAGTAGGTAGCATTTTCGTAAGAAGGAATAATATCATTTCCGTCTCTTTTCAAAGCTCCTCCTACATGATCAAAATGAAAATGTGTGAGAAATACATCTGTAATATCATAGGAACTTACACCATGTTTTTGAAGTGATTCTTCGATGGTGAATGGTCCATGTGGTTCGAAATGTTTTCTGAATTTTTCATCTTGCTTATCTCCCATTCCAGTATCCACCAAGATCTTCCGATCTCCAGTTTCTATTAACAAGCAACGCATCGCCCACGTACACATGTTATTCTCATCTGCTGGTGTGAGCTTACTCCATAGTTTCTTAGGAACAACTCCGAACATTGCGCCTCCATCTAACTTGAAAAGACCAGCATGAATGACTGATAATTTCATTAGAATCCTATTTTAACTTTGAAGCCTTTGAGTGATCTTTTGATATCGGCCATTTTTAGAGCGGTTACAGCTGCTTCTACGCCCTTATTACCATGCTTTCCGCCAGCTCTATCTTCGGCTTGTTCAGAAGTGTTAGGTGTTAATACACCGAAAATGATGGGTTTCCCAGAAAGTACTCCGAGATTAACTAATCCATTAGCAACTGCATTGCTGATGTACTCATCATGTTTTGTTTCGCCTTTGATGACACATCCGATACAAATGATAGCATTGTAATTGTCTTCTCCGAGAAGCATCTTCGCCCCTACAGGTAATTCAAAAGTACCTGGAACATGAATTGTTTTGATATCATTCACATCCACACCATAAGTGATAAGTGTCTCTAAACATCCATCGTAAAGTGCATTTGTGATTTTTTCATTCCACTCAGAAACAACTATTCCTATCTTGTATCCTTTCCCAGATGGAATGTCTCCTGACGTTTTTGATAAATTTTTGTTCTTACTTGACATAAAAAAAGGTTTAGTGCAAAACTAAACCTTTTTTATTTAAGCGTTGGAAGCTTTTATCTTTAATCTACAACAAACCTTTTCGCTTCGTTGCTCCAATCAGTTGTTGGAAACTTTTCAGTTATCTGTTTGTATAGCTTTGCAGCTTGATCTGCTTTGCCTTCATATTCATAAAGCATAGCTAATTTTTTCATGTAATATGGTGCTACTGAACTTACATCTGATGCTTCTGCAGCTTTCTTATATGATGCTTCAGCATTCGCCATATCCTTTAATTCAGAATAGGCATCACCTAATGCACCAAATTTTGTAGCTTTAGTTAAATCAGTTGGAGCATTAAAAGATTTCAACATCTTCACTGCATCCTCATATCTTCCGATATTTAAGTAGCATATTCCAGCATAATATTTAGCTGTATTCGCTTGGTTAGTTCCTCCGTAGCTTTCCATGATATCAAGAAATCCTTCACTTCCTTGTCCTGGATTTTCCAGTGCTAGTGCAAATGAATCTCTACTAAATTGATACTCCGCCATGTACATTGCACTTTGTGCTGCTTTCTGTCTTGGAGCTTTATAAAATATTTGATATGCTAGATAGGCACCTATTAATATAGCTACTGCAACTGCAACGCCAATAATTGTTTTTTGATGCTTATCATAAAAACTTACCGCTTGATCTCTTACATCAACAATATCTACTAACGTTTCTTCTTGTTCCTTCTTAGATTTTCTTCTAGCCATTTACTTTGCTTGTTTGAAATAAAGCGCAAAAATAACTAAAGTTTCAAATAAAACTAGTATTCTGATAAAGCTTTTATTAATTTCTGAGGATTAATGAGTTATCCTATTGCAAATCAATGAATTATACTTTTTGTAAATATGTAAGTTCTTATATAAAAGACCCTTAGAATTTTAGTTTTAATTCTTGACCGAAAGTGTGCTAATAGATAGGGTTTGCGCAAGAAGAATACAAAAAAAGAAAGCTGATTGAAATCTTCTCAGATCTCAGCCAGCTTCTACTTTTTAACTTTATAAAAATTTCTTAGTTATCATTACTAATCCGTGAAGATTCGTCCTCTGTAGCAGTAGTTCTTCTCCGAGCTCCTTTTACTTTTTCACTTCCAAAGTTATACTTAAAACTAGCTTTTACTCTTCTTGAATCTCTCATCTGATCAATATTTAAGATAATATCATCTTGTCTAATCTGAACTTTATTTTGTCGAGTATAGAAAATGTCATCAAGTCCAATTTTTATGCTTCCTTTTCCTTTAAGAACATCTTTAGAAAATCCCATATCTATGCCGTACTGCGGTGAGATTTCAAATAATCCATAAGTTAATCCAGACTGATAATTTGCATTTAACTCCATTGTGATATCAAGTGGAAGGTTAAACTCATTTCCTAGGTAAATGTTATAGCCTAGACTCTGATTATTCAATGTTCCAGATGGAATGACTGATTTAAATCCATTGTAAAAGCTGGTTAAATTAATTCTAGTCATTCCAAATTCTTTCCAAGGAATTCCGGATGAAACCGTCAGACTTCCTGAATTATAATTATCTAAATTGACATTAGTCTGGAAAGTCTGGCTTAGTTCGCTATTCTGTTCTATGACTTCTGTTATGGCATCTTTCGTATAACTATAATTAGCAGAAACAAATAGGAATCCTCCATATCCATAGTTGACTCCTATTGCATCAGAGTATTGTGGATTAAGAAAAGGATTCCCTTTCTCAAAAGTATAGTCATCTAAGTATTCTACAAATGGGTTCAATGCCTGGTAATTAGGTCTGTTTAGTCTTTTAGAATAACTATAGCTTAGATCGTGCTTTTCACCTAATTTATGAGATAAGCTTACACTAGGAAATAAATCGGTGTATGTTCTAGGAACACTTTGATCTAAGGTTATAGAATTTCCATTGCTATTTGTATGTTCCATTCTTAAGCCTGCTTGAACATTGACTTTGCCGAAAGATTTTGCAATATTCGCATAAGCTGCAATTACACTTTCATCATATATGAAATTATTCGTTCGGTCTACTTGATTGACCCATTCTTGGTTTTCAAATGCACTGAATTTTGTATCATTGTCTGTACGAACCATACTGTACTTTGCTCCTAATTCTAGCTGATATTCCTTAGCAAGTGTTTTCGTGAAATCCAATCTAGAGGCGAAAATTGAAATGTCTGTTCTTTGATCATTTTTCAACGAATATTGATCTCTTACAGAGTTTCCTGCATCATTCAGGTAATTATTAATATAAATATTATCACTTCCACCATCGTATTGTGAGTAATCAACATCAAAAGTGACTTTGGTGCCTTTATCATCGAAATTATGAGCGACATTGAAATTAAATGAGTTTTGTCCTCGATAACTATCTTGGTCTGTGTCTACCATAAGTGATGAAAAGTCTGGCGCATTACCTCCACTTATAGAAGTCATATTATCATTGGTCCATAAACTGCCACCATTATTTAACTTGTATAGAACTCCTAATGTGGTATTATCGGTGAGGTAGTAATCCATACCCAACTTAACATTTGTGCTGATTCCGCTAAAATTCATATTTGATACCTGATCGAAGGTAGTAGATTTGCCTTCATATGGAATTTCTCTTACTAAGTGGATGTCTTGAAATCCAGACCAGTCGTAAAAGGAGCCTGAGCCATAGATATTCATTTTAGCTGATCGATAATTTAAGTCTAATCCTCCGTTGTAGGTAAATTTTTGTCCTTGTCTTGCTCCGACATTTACTGAACCATTATAACCATAGTTCTCATTTTTTCTCATCACGATATTGATAATTCCAGAATTCCCTTCTGCATCGTACTTAGCTGATGGGTTAGTGATGATTTCTATGTTTTTAATATTATCTGCCGGCATGGATTCTAGCAATCGGGAAAGTTCATCACCAGACATGTATTGATTTTTTCCATTGATCATGACTAAGACGCCTTGCTTTCCTCGAAGACTGATATTATTATCTTTATCAACAGTTACTCCTGGAGATTTCTGAAGGACTTCTAAAGCGGAATTTCCAGAGTTAATCGAGCTGTTCTCTACATTCACTACGATCCGATCTGCCTTCATTTCGATGAAGGGCTTCTTCGCGGTCACCATTACTTCTGAAAGTGCGACACCTTCCGTAAGCGTTAGAGAAGCTACAGTAACCACAGGTGCATTAACCTTAATAATCGGTGAGTATGCGTCATTAAAACCAATAAGAGATGTGGAAACTAAGTAATCGCCATAAGCTACTTTTTCAAATTCATAATTCCCATCGAAGTTAGAAACGACTCCTTTTATTAAAGACGAGTCTGCTGGATTTAACAATAACACATTGGCGAATTCTTGTGCTTTATTTTCGCTATCTACAATCGAACCTTTTATCGTTGCTTGTTGTGCATTTACTTGTAGTGATATTAAAATCGAGAAAAGTAGTAAGAAGTAATTTTTCATTTTATTTATTTGTTATTCAATTTCATTTCACAGACGAAAAAGAATTATTAAAGGTTGCACCAGGTAATCTTTTATACGACGAAATAGAGCATTGTATCGATAAAAGAATTAATAACAAGGGAAATACAGGAAATCGGATAGACATTGGTGAATTAATGATGAGAAATCTCAGCTTTGAGATTTTTCCGAATGTACTCTAAGGTGAGAAATTTATGCAGTTGGAAATATTCTTTGATTATGGTTTAGATAATTCTTTTTTTGATTAGAATCGATAAAGAAATCAAATTTTAACTTTGAGTTAAGTATAAGATTATCAATGAATTTTGTGAAAATATGCGGAAAATTGCTTGAGGCTTCAAATAATTATGAAAAAATATTTGGTTTTAACATAACATTTATTAAGTAAATCTATCAGCTAAAATTGATATTAAATAGCGTTAATTGCAGTTATGCCCATATAAATTTTGGGTAGCTAAATGCAATGAAATATTTAATTTTTCACGACATAACGTGCTGATTTTCTAGATACTACAATTTTTAAAATTATTGCACGTTAACAGTTTCTAATTGCTTATTTTTGCATTAAATATAAAAAAATCAAAAACTATGTCTTTAACAAAATCTTACGTCAAATCTAAAAAAACTTATAAAGTTACTTTCGAAATTCCAAAAGAATGGGTTAATGGAGCGAAGGAAGTAAGAGTACTTGGTGACTTCAACAATTGGGATTGGGAAAAAGCTCCTGTACTTAAAAATAACAAAGGAATACTTAAGTCTAGACAAGAGCTTAAAGAAGGTAAAAAGTATGAATACAGATATTTAGCAGATAACCAAGTATGGTTAAATGATGAAAAAGCAGATGATTATGTTGCTTCAGAATACGCTGATGCACAAAATTGTGTTTTAGATTTAAGCTAATACTAAGTATAATCTATACTTTGAAGAAAAAATAAAAAGTCGATGCCTTAGGTTTCGACTTTTTTTTAGGCCTAGAACCAAAGTTCGTGGTCTCTTACACCACCAGTATAATCAATAAGTACTTCATCTCCTGGTTCTATATCTTTTATCGCTTGAATCACAATTTCATGTTCATCTAGGTCGAAGATAATTTCAGCATTAGGATCTTTGTTATGATTGTATAAGGAACCATATCCTAATGCAATAGCGATTCCGCCAGCCGGCCATACAAAGTAATAATCGTGAAGTGTGCTTTTGTGAATACGATCTTTTTCAGTTTCAGGGATAAGAATTACAGGGCAACTTTCTATTATATCATCTTTATATATAGGCTCAGCAGTGTACATGCCTCGTCCTTTAGTGTCATGCGCGATATAAAGTCCAGGAATATGTCTCAATATGGATTAATTTTGTTCTTTAATCTATAATATTAATAAATTCGTCTTTAAGTACGTTCATTAGAAACTAAATTATAGGAATTTCAATTTATAATCATGAAATAACATTAATAAAATGATTAAATACATTTATAAAAAAATGATTATGTCCGAAAATAAAGGAAATAAAGAGAAAGCTGATACGATTATTAGAAACCATATGATATGGGCAATGGGTGCAGGATTAATTCCAGTTCCGATTGCTGATTTCTTTGCTGTTTCCGCAATTCAATTGGATATGGTTAGACAAATTGCAAAGCTGCATGATATTGATTTTTCTGAAACGGCAGGAAAAGCTTCGATTACTGCTTTAACAGGAAGTGGACTTGCGAGACTAGGAGCTCGTGCGGTTAAGTTTATACCAGGTGTCGGTAGTATTATCGGAGGAATTACAATGGCAGTTCTGTCTGGAGCATCTACTTATGCATTGGGAGAAGTGTTCAAGAAACACTTTGAGACGGGAGGAACATTTCTTGATTTCGATCCAGGAAGATTGAAAAAGTTCTATGATGAGAAGTTTGAGAAGGGGAAAGAAATTGCGAAAGAAATAAAGAAAGAGCAAGAAGAGGAAGCAAGTACTACAAAAACCCAGACAGTTGTGGTAAGTTCAGAAGAGTTCGTGGAAGAAGTTTCTACTGCGCCTAAAGCTACAAAAGCACCTAAGGAAGCCCCTTCAGAAACACCTAAAGATCCTTTGTCTCAGTTGCAAGCGGTAGCTAAGATGATGGAAGATGGTTTTCTGACAGAAGAGGAATTCCTAATCATGAAGGGGAAAATTCTAAACGAAGAGTAAAATAATCGGACTGAATGTCGGAACTTAAAGAACTCCTAAGTTTTCAGAAAATTGATGTCTTAAGAGGAGAAACAACGATACTTCGTGATGTAACGCTAAATCTGCATAACGCTGAATTGGTTTTCATTCTCGGAGCATCAGGTAGTGGAAAATCAAGTTTCCTAAAATCCGTTTATGGCGCTCTTGAAATTCAAGGGAACTATAGTCGGGTTTTAGGTTACGACTTAACAAGTATTAAGCGTTCAGAATTACAATTTCTTAGACGTAAACTGGGATTGGTTTTTCAAGATTTTAAAATTTTTGAGAAGTTGACGGTTTTTGAGAATTTGAATTATTTTCTGAGATCCATTAATATAAAAAATGAAGAGGCCATTCGTGTAATTCTAGATAAAGTAGGCCTCGGACATAAAACGGATAAGAGGGGTTTCGAGCTCTCGGGTGGGGAGAAGCAAAGGTTAGCAGTTGCTAGAGCTCTTGTTCATAAACCTCAGATAATTCTAGCGGATGAACCCACAGGGAATCTCAACAAAACCATGGGAATCGAAATTTTTAAGTTGCTTAGAGATCTAGCAATAGATCAAGGCTCATCTATTATTGCAGCAACACATGATGAAGCACTAACGTCTATTTTTTCTGCAAAGGTTTTCCTGTGCGAAAACCAAAGATTCACTAGAATATAGAAGATTTTCTTTCTAATCTAAAAGCTTCATCGCTGATACGGCATCCTGAACTGGGATCTTGCAAGATTTATTTACACATACATAGATGAAGTCTTCTCCTTCTTGTAATTTATCTTCTAGTAATTGCAAGCTCCCTTCCGTTGTTCCACCTAAGTAAAGTGCATTCGGATGAAAATGGGACATCATTTCTTTGCTGATCTGATCACTTTCGGGACCAAGAATTGCAACTTCGTATGGCTCATAGACCATGCTGAAAAATAAATTGCACCAGTTAGAGTAGAAATTGGGCTGCGAAGCTTGTTCTATGCTCAACTTCATATTGGTCAACATCTGTTCCGATATCTCTAAGTATTCTTTATTATAAAGTAGAAGTCCTAGGTTATGAAAATTATTAGCCATCACAGAATTAGAGCCTGGAATAACCCCATCCATTAACTCGGCTTTATTCGCAATTAAAGGAGGGTCGAGATCTGAGGTGTAATTAAGCATATTGCTAGTCTCATTAAGAAAATGCTTCTTCGCATAGCTTGTAATCTTATCAGCCTTAGTTAGATATTGTTCATCAAAAGTGATTTCATATAGATGAATAAGCCCTTTTATCACGAAGGCATAATCATCCAAAAATGCATTAATCGTCGACGTGCCGTTTTTATAATTTCGATCTAACCGTTCTCCGTCTTTAAGCAAATTCTTTTCAATGAAATTCCATATGGAAATTGCTTCCTCCCGATACGTCTCATCACCAAAGGCCTTGTAAGCATCAATATATCCATTAAGCAAAAGCGCATTCCATGAACATAATATTTTATCATCTAGTCCTGGATAAACTCTATTCCTTCGTTCATTAAGAATGAGTTGCTTCCAATTTTCTTTCTTCTTCAGAAATTCTGCGGATTCTTTTTTACGTTCCGGATCTAGAAATAAGATGTTATGCTCCTCCCAATTACCTTCATCCGATATATTAAAATAATCAGCAAATTCTTCAAATTCTTCTGCGGGAATGATGCTTGCGAATTCCTCCTTTTTCCAAATATAGAATTTCCCCTCTTCACCTTCACTGTCGGCATCGTATGATGAATAATAACCGCCAGAAGAATCCAGCCAATTTTCCTTCATGAAACTTAAGGTTTCTTTGACTACTCGTGCATAATTGTCATCCGAGGTAAATTGGTATGCCTTCGAATAAAGAGAAACCAACTGAGCATTATCATATAACATTTTCTCGAAATGAGGTACTTTCCATATATTATCTACGGTATATCTAGAAAAACCACCTTCGATTTGATCATAAATACCGCCACTCATCATTCTATCAAGTGTAAGAGTAACTGCTTCTAGCGCCTTAGTTTCTGGATATTTATAAGCGTATTTTAATAGGAATTCATAGTGATTCGGAAGAGGAAATTTTTGACTCCCTTCTTTCCCTCCATTTACAAAATCAACATTGTTCAGGAAACGATCACCTATACTTTTTAATTCTTCTTCTTGAAAGGTAACATCCTCTTTTACATCTATGATTTGGTCAACAGATTGAATTCCAGAGACCAGTTTTTCTGCTGATTCTACTAATCTGTCGTAATCATTGTTTTTATGAGTTATAAATTGATTTAGAATTTTGATCCATTGGTCTTTTGGAAAATAAGTACCTGCCCAGATCGGTCGGCCATCGGGTAGGGCAATCGCATTCAGAGGCCAGCCACCACTCCCATTGATTAAATTACAAGCCGTCATATACACATCATCGACGTCAGGTCTTTCTTCTCGGTCTACTTTTATTGGAATAAAGTGAGTATTCATCAATTCTGCAACCGTGGTGTCTTCGAATGATTCGTGTTCCATGACGTGGCACCAGTGGCAGGAAGAATATCCAATACTTATGATCAATAATTTGTTCTCTTTCTTGGCCAGTTCTAGGGTTTCATTATTCCAGGCATTCCAGTTAACGGGATTATGTGCATGCTGAAGCAAGTATGGGGAAGTTTCGTTAATTAGATTATTTGTGAATTGATGACTTTCCTCATTCATGGGTTTAGATGATTTACATTGACATAAAAAACAACACATTATCAAAAAGTAAGAGAATCTTAAGATCATAATTCTAATCGTTAGCATACAAAATTAGCCTTTTAATTTAAAATACAATTAATACACAAATGTGAATACGATTAAGTAAATTTAGGCAGAAGATTATTTAATGATTTGGAAAACACTAAAAGGCGCCATACTAGATAATGACATTGTTAAGGTTGTAGATGACACGCTTAGACGAGAGAAAGAGTTAGGATATCACACTCGAATATGCATCGGCACAGACTCTCAAGTTACTTCTGGGGTTACAGAATTCGCCACTGTCATTGTATTTGTCCGAAGACGCCAAGGCGGATTTATGTACATTCATAAAGAAAAGACAGCCCAGCCATTTGGATTAAAAGAGAGAATGATTTCAGAAGTTAGTAAATCTGTTCAAATTGCATATCTTCTTCAACCAACACTTGAAAAACACCATGTGAAATTAGAAGTCCATGCTGATATCAATTCAGATCCTGGTTTCAAGTCACATGCCGCATTTAATGAAGCGATGGGATATATTAAGGGGATGGGGTTCGAATTCAAAGCAAAACCAGATGCATTCGCCTCGTCCTATTGTGCTGATAAAGTTATATAGATGAAAGAAAAGTTACAATTGTTTATTACCGGGGGAACATTCGATAAAGAGTACAATTACATCACAGGTAAGTTATATTTTAAGAACACCCACCTTGATGATATGTTGGAACGTGGCAGGTGTACCTTAGATTATCAGATCAAGACGCTGATGATGGTAGATAGTCTCGAGATGACAGATAAGGACCGCGCGTATATCCTAGAGGAGTGTATTGCTTCGAGTGCTAATCGGATTTTGCTAACTCATGGTACAGATACGATGGTGAAGACAGCTCATTATTTAGCGGAGCATGGCTTAGAAGGCAAAACAGTTGTGATTACGGGAGCGATGATTCCATACGCTTTTGGTGGTTCTTCAGATGGTTTCTTTAATCTAGGAAGTACGCTTGCTTTTTGTCAAGTACTGCCGCCGGGGATTTATATCAGTATGAACGGCAAATATTTTGACTACGATAAAGTAGAGAAAAATTACGAAACAGGTTACTTCGTCTCTAAATAGTATTTCTCATAGCCGACATCCCTATCATTTAATTTAGAATTTATTATAAGTGTTCTCACGCGCGACACTTCGTAAGTTGGTAATTCCATAATTAAGCGGCTATAAACCATATTTTAATATATTATATATAATGACAATTTAATTTACATATATAATATTTTTCTAATAAATAATTTTAACTTTGTTAAGCATACAACTTAAGGTATATACTATATTATGAGAAAATTGATTTTTTGCGTGCTTTTGTGCACTTTATTTAACAGTATAAATATTCAAGCACAAACAGCTGACAATCCAAATGCACTATCTTTTCGTGCAGTATTCATGGATTACCAATCCCAGAACGGCGGGAGTTTTGGAGATTTTAAAAGTTACAATAACGGATTTGAATTTGCCTATTCACGATATTTGGCTAATAAAATAAACTTAAGTATACCTTTGAAAATTGGTTCTGTTCAGAGTCATGAGAATATCACTTCATTGAGAAAAAGAATAATTGGCCTTGATGCCACAATCCATTACGATTTCTTAGACGACGACAAAAAAATCATTCCTTATGGATTAGGAGGTATCGGTTTTGTAAGCGAAACAGAAGGGAGCGCTAATATTCAGATCCCTCTTGGATTAGGAGTTAAATTCAAAATCAACGAAAGAGCATTTTTTAGCTGGCAGTCTGAATATAGATTAGCATTAGCTGAAGATAGAAATAACTTACATCACGGTATCGGATTCACATATGTATTAGGCCAAGGAGGAATTAAAAAAGCACCTGGCAAGACGATGCTTAAGGACGATGCAGATGGAGATGGAATTATTGATGACGTAGATCTTTGTCCTCAGATAGCAGGACCTAAGGAATTACAAGGTTGTCCGGATTCAGATAGTGATGGAATTGCTGACTTCGAAGATGCATGTCCGCTTTTAGCTGGACCGAAATCACTGAGAGGTTGTCCGGATTCTGATGGTGACGGCGTTTCTGATAACGATGATGATTGTCCTAATATGGCAGGAACGGTTGCTAATAACGGTTGCCCTGAAACAGATACGGATAATGATGGTGTTCCAGATAATGCAGATAAATGCCCTAACATTGCAGGTTCTCCTGTAAATAATGGTTGTCCTATCGTGGATGCAGATAATGATGGTGTTCCGGATGATGTAGATAAATGCCCGAATGCTGCAGGACCAGCAAATTCTGATGGATGTCCTGATGTAGATAATGATGGAATTCCAGATTACTTGGATAAGTGTCCTAATAAAGCGGGAATAAATGCTTACGGCGGTTGTCCTGATACAGATAACGATGGAATAGATGACAGCAGAGATAGATGTCCAGAATCTGCTGGACCAGTTTCTAACAATGGTTGTCCTGAGATTTCACAAGCGGATCAAGATGTTCTAGATCTTGCGATGAGAGCAGTACAGTTCGATACAGGAAAAGCAACATTGAAATCTGAATCATTTACGATTCTTTCTCAGATTGCTGGAATAATGAACAGGTACCCATCTTACAACTTATCGATCAGTGGTCACACAGATAATGTAGGTGGAGCAGCAACGAACCAAGCACTTTCTGAAAGAAGAGCTAAATCTTGTTATGATTACTTAATCACTCAAGGAGTATCTTCTTCGAGAATGAATTTTGCTGGATTTGGAGAATCTAGACCTATCGCAGATAATAATACATTAAGAGGAAAAACATTAAACAGAAGAGTTGAGTTTAATTTGATTCCTAGATAATAATATAATCGAAGAAATAAGGAAGGCTGGCTAGAAATAGGCAGCCTTTTTTTTATGTCAATTTTAGAGCGGAGGTAAGATTGGGGATTAATTGATTACATCTAAGAGAAGGGTAGGTTGAGGGCTAAGAGTGTAGTTTTAGAGGTAGTAAGTTTGCTGTCCTTGTATCGGTCAATATTAACTTATGAGCATTAAAAAAGGCCTTTACTTATAAAAAGTAAAAGCCTTCTAACAATTATTTTCTGAAGGAGATTATTACATCTTCCTTTTTTGAATCAGATAAATTAAATCCGTATTAACGGTGGTGCCACCAGATTTAGGATTATAGACGTTCAGGACTTCATAGCCGTTTTCATATAACCAATTCAATCCGTGGACTGGTGAATTAAAGATTAGAGCCTTACCTTTTTTGTCAGATACGATCCTGTTCTTTCTATCCATGAATCCAACATTTTGACCATAGTCGATAAACATTTTAACATCTGCAGAACCTACAACACTGAAAAATTCTATCTCTATGTATTGTGTAGTTTCTTGTCTTAATTCTTTTCCGTCGATGAAGAGTTGGGCACTTCCTATTTTTGCAAACGAAAGAATAGCCAACACTATTAAAATTCCATTTTTCATATTTAACTTTTTATTATAAACGAATTAAGCTATTTCAAAAATTCTATAATTTGAAATATTTAACGCAACTTAACACAATTTAGGATAGATTATTATATTTGAAATGAAATGATAAATAAAATTGGCTCCTGGATATCGCTTTTGAATATCGTTCTCGTCGTGCTGATTTGTGTAGATGTACTGCTGAGGTATTTCTTTAACAGCACCGAGAAGTGGATTATAGAATTAGAGTGGCATATTTTCGCTGCTATATTTTTAATAGGCGCATCCTACACGTTTAAGAACGATAAGCACGTTAGAGTAGACTTATTCTACCAGAATTTTTCCGTTCAGAAAAAGGCTTGGGTCAATATACTTGGAAATATATTATTTCTTATTCCATGGTGTCTAGTTGTAATATACTCCTCATATAAATATGGAATGGTTTCACTTTCATACCTAGAAGGATCTCCGGATCCTAATGGACTTCCAGCTAGATACATTATCAAATTTATTATTACTATTGGTTTCACACTTTTGCTTTTTCAAGCGATCATAGATAGTATTGAAAAAATTAAAGGCTTAAAAAGAAAAGTATGGAATGGATAGCGATTTTGTTGTTTGTACTTGTTTTTGTTTTGATTCTAGCTGGATATCCGGTAGCGTTTACCTTGGCAGGACTTTCGATTCTAGTGGGCGCTTTAACGGTTCCGGATTTCTTCATGTTGCTACCATTTCGAATTATGGGCATCATGCAAAACTATGTCCTGCTGGCAGTTCCACTGTTCGTGTTCATGGGGCTCATGCTTGAAAAATCTGGGCTCGCGGCTAATTTGCTGGAATCCATGTCCATACTATTTGGTAAGATTAATGGCGGATTAGCGATCTCTGTAATCATTGTGGGAGCCTTGCTTGCTGCGTCTACGGGAATCGTGGGAGCGACAGTTATCACCATGGGCCTGATTAGTCTGCCCACTATGCTGAAAAGAAAGTATAAACCTTCGCTTGCAACGGGCGTGATTGCGTCGTCTGGAACACTCGGGCAGATTATTCCACCTTCAGTTGTCCTGGTATTGCTAGGAAGTGTCTTGAATGTATCAGTGGGTAAACTATTTGCAGCAGCTATTATTCCAGGAATGATATTAGTCGGTGCGTACATAATCTATGTGCTAGTTGTAGCCAGACTGAGACCTGATATCGCGCCTCCCGTTCCACAAGAAGAGATCGACAAATACAAGTCAGAAGATTTTTATATCAAAACGGTTAAGGCATTTGTAATGCCTCTATTATTAATAACGGCGGTACTCGGATCTATCTTTTATGGAATCGCAAGTCCGACTGAGGCAGCGGCAGTAGGTGCCCTAGGTGCTATTATTCTAGCTTTGATTCAGCGCAAATTAACTTTTGATGTGCTGAAAGATGTAGCCCAAGAAACCACTCATCTGACCAGTATGGTTTTTATGATTCTACTCGGTGCAACTACGTTTTCTCTTGTTTTCAGAGGACTCGAAGGCGATCGCTTTTTAGTGGATTTGATTCAAGGTTCTTCGATTGGGCCAACTGGATTTCTCCTGATCGTGATGTTAGTTATTTTCATTGCAGGATTCTTCATTGATTTCATTGAAATTATTTTCATTATTGTTCCGGTAGTTACACCAGTTTTCATCGAATTAGATATGAATTTAATTTGGATCGGGATTTTAATAGCTTTGAATTTACAAACATCCTTTCTAACTCCGCCATTTGGTTTTGCGCTCTTTTATCTAAAAAGTGTAGCACCATCAGAAGTCAGCACATTGGATATATATAAAGGAGTTATACCTTTTTTGATCTTGCAAATTATTTTAGTTTTAGTGGTACTGTTGTGGCCTGGAATTCTAATGTTGTAGGACTTGTTATTATTGTTGATGATAAAGAAATGAGATAAAAATTATGGATGAGATATTTCCATTTTCAGAACACGTGCAGTAAATTTTCAATATGCAAGTATTTATTTCATTTCGCTGATTTGGCTGTTCTGAAAATGACTTTTCTTAATTTTTTTTCTTGCTAGTAGAAAATTTTATAATTTAATTAGGTATTTTAATTTGTGCTTATAATTGGCAGGCAATTACGAATTTGTGAATATATGAATCAAAAATTAAGGTAAAACTCCTCTTGCTCACTTACTTTTGAACAGGAAAGAAAGATTATTTAGAACAAAAAGTTTTTAAGCCATTGAAATCAAGTTCTAAGTATAATCAATTTACCATAAAATTATTCTATTATATAACAAATCACATTGATTTTATGCTCGAACGTAGATTTAAAATCGCATGATTGGCAAACATCAAAGTCTTTTTAGATATAATATACTGTGTATAAACTAAGAGTAGAGAGCAAATTGCGTGCAAGTTGTAATATTGCAAATGATATTTTATTATCTGTTAAATAAATGGTATTATCGATTATATGTTGTTAATAAGTTATATCTTTCATTAAGATTTCATTAACAAATGAAATCTAATTTTATAGTTGGCTTATAAATTATTATTTTTTTAATTAAAATACCTTATGGAAAAATCAAACTTTTTAAATTCGTCGGGTTTATCACCCACACGGCTTTGGCAGCTCTCACTACCTAAGATTTTGCCGTTTTTTATGCTACTTTTTTTTAGTTTACAGTCTTACGCTCAAGTGACTGGTACTGTGAAAGGTGATGATGGAATCGAACTTCCAGGTGTCGCAATTTTAATCAAAGGGACCAATGTCGGTACCACCACTGATGCTTTAGGTGTCTATTCTTTAGATGCGCCTACAAGTGCAGTATTAGTTTACTCTTACCTAGGATATGTGACTCAAGAAGTTCCGGTCGGAACTCAAACTACCATTGATGTTACCATGGTAACAGATGCTGCCGCACTAGATGAAGTTATCGTGGTGGGATATGGTACGGTTAGAAAAAGCCAATCTACTGGAGCCATTAGTACAATTAAATCCAAAGACATTACGGATTTACCTATCGAAAACACTCAACAAGCTCTTCAAGGAAGAATAGCAGGGGTTGATGTGATGCAAGCTGGTAGTAAGCCAGGCACACAACCTAGAGTCGTCATTCGAGGACGCCGATCCTTTAATGCTTCTAATGATCCTTTATATGTATTAGACGGAATACCGTTAGCAACTGGAACTGGAGACATCAACCCTAATGATGTTGCTTCTATGGAGGTTTTAAAGGATGCTTCTGCAACTGCGATTTATGGTGCAAGAGGTGCAAATGGAGTGGTTCTAATTACTTCCAAAAGAGGAACGAAAGGAAAGCCTCAAGTTTTTTATGATGCATACTATGGAGTTTCTCAAGCACATGATATTATCAAGCTTATGGACGGTCAGCAGTTTGCAGATACTAAAAGGGAGGCATATAGACAGAATGATGGAACGATTCCTGCAGATGAGGCTATCTTTACTGCGGTAGAATTAGAAAGTATTGCCTTAGGAAGAAGCACAGATTACGTCAGTGGTTTACTTAAAAATGGAAATACGCAGAGTCATCAGATAGGTTTTGCTGGAGGAAATGACCAATCACAATTTTATATGTCATTAAACTACTACAAGCAAAACGGAATTATTCCAAATCAAGATTATAATAGAAATGTATTGAGGTTAAATCTTGACCATAACATTACTAAAAACATCAAGATTGGGCTATCAAGTTTTATGAACTTTTCAGTGAGAAATGGTGAATCATTTAATCCACTTGGAGGCGCTTATAGAGAAAATCCATTAGGAAAGCCTTATGAGGATGATGGAACAACTTTGATTTTCTTACCTACCGAAGATGGTTTAAGGTCTAATCCTTTCTCTGAAATTGTGGATGGTGCCATTGTAAATAAGAGAAGGAGCAATAGAATGTTCGCTGGATTATATGCAGAGTGGAACATCCTTAGTAATTTGAAATATCGATTCAATTTTGGACCTGATTTCAGGATTGAGAAATATGATAATTTTCAAGGCACTTTTACTAATGCAAGAAGGTTAGCACCACCCGCAGCCTCTACTGGGAACTCCACGGCGTTTAATTATACTGTTGAAAATATTCTATCGTATGACAAATCATTTTTGGGTTCTCACAAATTAAATTTGACTGCTGTACAATCACTTCAAAAAGATAACTTTGAAACCAGTGCAATTTCAGTTTCAGGTGTCGCGTCAGAAACGCAGCAGTTCTATAATTTAGGAACTGCGTCGATCATAAATTCAGTAGGTTCGAATCTTTCACAATGGACGATTCTTTCATACATGGGAAGAATTAACTACAGCATTAATGACAAGTATTTATTAACTGCAACACTGAGAGGAGATGGTTCTTCGCGTTTTGGAGCAAATACTAAATGGGGATATTTCCCAGGAATCGCATTAGCTTGGAATATGGCTGAAGAGGATTTTATTAAAAGTATAGATGCCATCGACTTGATGAAATTAAGGGTTTCCTACGGTTCGATCGGAAATCAAGCCATTAGACCGTATCAAACTCAAGGTTTACTTACACAGACTGCTTACAATTTTGGAGATGCAAGTGCATTTGGATATGCTCCTAATACAATCGGAAATCCTGAACTTAAATGGGAAACATCGACCACAGCTAATGTTGGACTTGATGTAAGTTTATTTCAAGGGAGAATTTATGGATCACTAGAGTATTACATGACAAACACAAAAGATCTTTTGCTATCAAGAAATCTTCCAAGCTCGATTGGTTTCACTCAAGTAACCACAAACATAGGTAAAACTAGGAATCAAGGTTTTGAAGGAACCATCAGCACTGTTAACATCAGCAAATCTGATTTTAGCTGGAGTACAGATTTTACCTTTTTCACGAACAAGGAAGAAATCGTAGAGCTTTATGGTGGAACGGAAGATGACATAGGAAATGGGTGGTTTATCGGTGAGCCTCTTTCAGTAATTTTTGATTATGAAAAGCAAGGCATCTGGCAAAGTAATGAATCTGATTTAGCGGCTAGTTACGGCGGTGTTCCTGGAGAAATCAGAATTGTGGATCAGAATAATGATGGTGCCATCAATGCTGATGATAGAGTTATTCAAGGATCAGGAGTACCTAAGTTTTCAGGTGGAATCACTAACAGATTAAGGTATAAAAACTTTGATTTTTCTGCATTTGTATATGCTAGAATTGGTCAGAAAATCAGAAGTAATTATCACACTAGCAACAATACCTTATTTGGTAGGTATAATAATATTGTAGTAGATTACTGGACTCCAACCAATCCTACAAATGAATTTCCTAAGCCGAATCAAAATCAAGAATTTCCAAAATGGAATTCTTCTCTAAATATTTTTGATGGTTCTTTTGTGAAAGTTAGGAATATCAATTTAGGATATAATGTTAATCAATCTGCATTAGATCGTGCTGGAATTAGTAGATTAAGACTGTATTCTAGTATCCAACAACCGTTTATATTCTCATCGTTTATTTATAAATATGCGGGATCAGATCCAGAAACAGATATTGATGCGAGCTTGGACGGAAACGTTACACCAGCTGCATGGACTGCAACTTTTGGTTTAAATGTTCAATTTTAAAAAGTACAATAATGAAAAATAACAAACAAAATTTATTTCATAAAATGAGTCGCTTTAAGCCACTGATTATTCTACTTGTACTCTTGTGCGGTACACAGTCATGTGAAGATACATTGACGGAGGAAGTAATTACCGATATCGGTAACGATTACATCAATTCTCCCGTTGGTTTCGAAGATGCAGTAAAAGGTGCATATTCTTATTTACGATCATACTATGCGCAGGAAATGGGAATGACTATGACACAAATGGGAACAGATACTTATTCTCATGGTGCTGATGGAAGTTATAAGAGATATGATCTATATGCTTCTGATCTTGATGGTCGAGATAATTGGGTTAATACATTATGGAGAGAATTTTATCGTGGAATTAATACTTGTAACGCGGTAATAGGTAGAGGGCCTAATATTGAAGGTATTGATGCAGAAACTTTGAAGACAAGAATTGCAGAAGTGAAAGCATTAAGAGCTCAGTATTACTTTGTATTGGTACAACATTATGGCGGATTAGATCTACGACTGGAAGAAACGGGAGGTCCTATAACCGCGGTGACAAGATCTACGGAGGAAGAAGTGTATACTCAGATAATCAAAGATTATAATGAAGCTTTGGCTGATTTGCCAACTAGTAGCCCTTGGGGTAGGTATAATAAAATGGCCGTAGAAGCTATGTTGTGTAAAGTTCATATTACACGTGCAACTAGAAGTTTCGGTACTACAGATGACTTTGCACAAGCTGAAAAATATGGTAAAAATGTAATTAATAATTATGACAGAGCATTAGTAAGCGATTATTCAGAATTATTCGAGTTAGGAAATGACGAGAACAGTGAAGCGGTATTTGCTATACAGTTTTCATATGATTTATTAACAGCTGGAGGATATGGAAACAGATGGCACCTTTACTACTTAATGGAATATGATACACAACCAGGAATGAGTAGAGTTTTAGAAGTGGGAAGGCCATGGAAGCGATTAAAACCTACTGACTATACTTACAATACCGTTTTTGCAAATAGAGTGGACGATGCTCGTTACGAAAAGAGTTTCAGACAAGTTTTTAATGCAACTAGAAGTGGCACCTTCTCTACATCTTTAGATGATTCTAAAGCTGAAGTAACTTTTGAAGTTGGGGATACAGCTATTTTTATGCCGGGATATGAAATGTCTTTCGAAGAGAGGGCTAAGAGACCTTATCAAGTTTATACTCCTAGTATGTATCAGCTAAAGCAATTCGGAGTACTTTCTAAATTCTTAGATCCTTTAAGAGCCAGTATCAATGAAGTTCAAGGAGGACGAGATTTCAATGTTGTTAGATTAGGAGATGTTTACTTAACTGTTGCAGAAGCATTAATTAAGCAAAATAAAGCTGATGAAGCGGTTAATTTTATCAATCCTATTAGAAGAAGAGCTGCTTATCCTGGACATGAAGCAGAAATGGAAATCACTGCAGCCGATGCTACAATGGATTTCATTTATGATGAGCGAGCTCGGGAATTATTGGGAGAAGGTCACAGATGGACAGATCTTAAACGTTGGGGTAATCTAGTCGAACGTGTGAAGAAATACAATCCTACAGGAATGGACGGAATTGCTGAAAAGCACAACTACAGACCGATACCACAATCTCAGATAGATTTGGTAGATGGTGGAAATGCTAGTTTTCCACAGAATCCTGGTTACTAGAAATTAGAATAATTAAATAAAGGCACGCAAATTTACTTTGCGTGCCTTTGCTTTTTATGATGCATAGTTTTAAGGAAATGTAGGCTCAGTCAGGTTTTATTATGGGCAAAATTAATTCTGATACTCGAGAAATTGAAAACCAACTTCCAGTTGGTATAAAATCAAAAAAACCTATGAAATGCTAATACTAAGTATTAACATTTCCTTTAAATATGAATGAATGAAATTGATTTTCAATTTACTGGAAGCCTCGTAGGTTCATTAGGTGTCTTCACAAATATTTCATTAACGAACCACAAGGTTTTCATCTTGATCCCAAATAGGTATTTCTTTTTGTTATTTAATTTAATTTTCTATAAGATAATAGAAGCAAATGCTGGAAATGAATTTCCAGTGCCATTGGGATTAATGGATTTCGCTTTTAAGCAATTCTGACTCAATACAACTGAAAATAAATCTTCAGTGCCGCGCTAATGACATACTTTTCTTCATTTAAGATTGTAAAGTTGATCTTCTCAATTAGAAAATCACCAATACAAATTCCAATATCGAAAATTGTTACCGCTAAATCAGTTTATCAAAATACATTTTCTCTGAAATTTGCGACCATTGACTGACGCCTTTTCTGAATTTTAATTGATCTTCATAAACTTTCTTGCTATCCGCATCATTAGCGATAATTTCTTCTATGGCTTCTGCTGTGTATCCTTTTAACGCAGCTAGCACCTCATCTGGATAGATTTTAAACTCTACAGAGCTCTCTGCCTTGATTTTCTGGAGGTATTCATTGTTCTTCGCTACGAATTGGGAAACCATCCATATGTTAGATCTTGCTGCAGCAGTTTCTATGATTTCTTGCAAGTCTTCTGGTAAAGCATCGAATTTCTTCTTATTGATGATCAGTTCAAGACAGGCCTGTGGCTCATGCCATCCGGGTGTATAATAATACTTAGCAATTTCATGAAATCCCATCAGGTAATCGTGGTAGGGGCCGATCCATTCCGTCGCATCTATCACCCCTCTTTCTAAGTTGGTATAAATCTCACTCCCAGCGGAAACGACTGGTGTTCCTCCAGCTTTTGCCAGCACTTTTCCCCCAAGTCCTGGGATTCGCATTTTTAAGCCCTGCAGATCACTAATACTATTGATTTCTTTATTAAACCAGCCACCCATCTGAAAACCAGTATTGCCGGCTGGCATTGGAACTAAGTTGTACTGTTCATAGACTTCTCTCCATAATTTCATTCCATTCCCACCGTACATCCAAGCATTGAACTCTTGAGTGTTCATTCCGAAAGGAACGGTTGTGAAAAATTGGGATGCTGCAAATTTACCTACCCAATAATATCCTGCACCATGTCCCATTTCTACAGCCCCCATGCTTACCGCATCGAAACACTCAAGACCTGGAACCAATTCACCGCTTCCGAATGTAGTAATTTTCATTCGACCTGCAGACATTTTATAAATCCAATCAGCTAGTAAATTGCATCCTTCTCCTAGAACTGGAAAATTAGGAGGCCAAGTGGTAACCATTTTCCATTCATAGTCGGGTTTCTCTTGAAAGTTTTTGTGTTTTGATTCTTGGATGTTACCGCAAGATGCTGCCGCAAGCCCCATTGTTCCAAGGATACCTGCTGATTTTAGAAATTTCTTTCTTGTTATTTTTGACATAAATCGAATGATATTATAGGATTTAAAAGTACAATTTTGTTTTTTAGCATCTCAATGAAAAAATATTAAAATAAAATGAAAGAACCTAAGGCGTTGCAGAGTGTAGCAGAATTTCATAAAACATTTAATCTACCTATCGAAAAAGAACCGATTATTCCTGCTCCTAAGCGATGTGAGCTAAGAATCAACTTGCTTCAAGAAGAGTTAAATGAATTAAAAGAGGCGATAGAGGATAATGATCTTGTAGAAGTTGCGGATGCATTAGCTGATATTCAATATGTTCTTTCAGGTGCTATTTTAGAATTTGGTCTTGGAGAAAAGTTTGACGATATTTTTTCTGAAGTTCAGCGCTCTAATATGAGTAAAACCTGCAAAACCTTAGAAGAAGCAGAAAAGACTCAGGAGTATTACCGCGAGCATAAGGGAATGGAATCAGAAATTAAGCAGAGTAACGGTGAATTCTTAGTCTATCGGATCAATGATGGAAAAGTATTAAAGTCAGTGAATTATTCTCCGGCAGATATTAAGTCTAAGCTGTAAGCGTCTACTATTTTATTTCCTCGAGAGCCTGTTTAATATCAGAAATCAAGAAATCTGGATCTTCTAAGCCAATGTAAAATCGAACTAAATTAACGGGTACTCCGGGATTCGGTCGTTCGTCGATATCTAACTTACTACAAAACGGAAGGACTAGAGATTCATGTCCGCCCCAGGAAACAGCAAAAAGGAATGCTTTCATTGCATAACAGAAAGTTTCGATTTGCTTACGATCAGTTGTTGCTAAAAGAATTGAAAATAAGCCACCTGCGCCCGACATTTGTTTTCTTGCCAAAGCTGCTTGTGGGAATTCATCATCCCATGGATATAAAACCTTCTCCACCATTTCATGTCCCTTCAAGAAGTCAATTACTTTTTCAGAAGATGCATGAGATCGTCTTATCCTAAGATCTAAAGTTCGAATGCCTCTTAAGACCAATGCCGCTTCTGCTGGAGGCAAGATATTACCTAGAGTCATGGTCGCAAAATGGAAGATGTGATCGATGTGTTCCTTAGATCCACAGACAAAACCACACATCACATCACTGTGTCCATTAATATATTTAGTTCCAGAATGTAGAATTAAGTCGATGCCAAATTCCGCTGGGTTCTGATAAATAGGGGAGCAGTAACTATTATCTATCGCCGTAAGGATATTGTGTTTCTTAGCTAATCTGGCACAAGCTTCTAGATCCTGAAGTGCGAATGTTGCTGTATTTGGACTTTCTAATAGCAGCATCCTTGTATTAGGTTTTATAGCATTTTCTATTTCTGACATTTTCGATCCATCAACGAAATCATAAGTTATGCCGAATCTAGGAAGGACTACGGTTACTAGAATTTTCGTCCAGCCATAAGGATTTTCTACACAAATGATATGATCACCATGAGACAAAAATGCTAACACGGTAGATGCGATGGCGCCAGATCCACTAGCAAAGGCTAAGCAATCTTCCGTTTTCTCTAGCGCAGCAATTTTCTTTCTTAAGATCTCAACCGTTGGATTGTTGCCTCTGGTGTAGATATGGCTCGAACTTTCGTTAGTAATGGCTTCTTTAAATTCGGCAAAAGAATTAAACACAAAATTGCTCGACTGGATGATCGGTGGTGAAACGGCATTATAATACTTCGATCTATCTTCTCCTAAATGATTTAGAATGTAGCTTAATTCTTCGTCCTTGGCCATAAGGCTATATTTTCTCTAAAACTACAAAATCTTGAAAATCTTCCTCGCTTTTATCATCCTTCCATTTACCTTTCGAGTAATGTTTTAATTCGAAACCAATTTCTTGGAATAGCTTTTTAAGATATGAGAAATGATAAGCCACGTTTGCGGCCTTTACTTTTTCATCCATTAGTGCATGATCCTCATCTTGAACGATGAATGGTTCGAAATGATTTTTGGCCAATGTTTCTTCTGACTCATAAATGAAGAAGGTAGCAAAGCACTTTCCACCGGGCGTTAAGCATCTATGAATTTCTTTCAGGTATTGTTCCACTTCTGCAGGTTGCATATGGGTGAAAACGGATATCAGAAAGGAAAAGTTAAAATTTGATTCAGGAAGCGGAAACTTTAAAGTTGCCGCATTCTCTCCAGTCATTCGATATAGATCATTTTTCAGATCAAGATAAATAAACCTGAAGTTGGGATATTTATCAGAAATATGCTCATTGCACCAGTCTACTCCTTGGTGCATGATGTCCAGACCAACATATTTGCCATCTAGAAACATGGTAAGTGGGAGTGCCATCCTTCCGATTCCAGAACCGATATCCAAGACACGATCTTCCTTTTCTAATCCATGCGCCTTAAAATACGATACGAATCGATTTCCAGTCTCTTTGAAATCTCCGCCTCCGGTATATATTAAGGAACGAGGTGGAACAGGTAGGCCATTATCATATTTCTCCTGATGAAATAAGTCTGTTATTCCAAAAACAAGTTTTCGAATAGTTAGTCGCAAATTAGGCGGAAAAGAATAATAAAGTTTGCGAAGACTCATTATACGATTTCGATTATGAATTGCTTTTTCTTTCCATTTTCACCTAGAATATACTTAGCATGTAATGCGTCCTCACCTGTGATTAAAGCATCGAAAGATTCAGCTTTTTTCTTATTAATCGCTACTGCATTCGCCTTCACTGCTCGTCTAAGTTCACTTTTAGATGAAAAGATACTTGCTTTTTCAGTAAGCAATTCATCGAGTGTAATGCCTTTATCTATTTCCTGCTGAGATACTTGGTATGACGGAATTTCTTTCGCAATACTTTGTAGAGATTTTAGATTAAGATTCTGAACATATTCTTCTCCAACTTTCTTATTGAAAAGTAATTCGGAAACGTTTAGAACTGCTTCATAATCTTCGTCACTGTGAACTCTCCTCGTTAATTCCTCTGCAAGAATACGAGTAATTTCATTAGGTTGATCCGCATATTTAGCTTCTATTTCTTCGACTTCTTCCTTCGACTTGAATGTGAAGTACCTCATGTATTTCCCGATATCATCGTTAGAAGCATTTAACCAAAACTGGTAGAAGGTATAAGGCGACGTTAATTCTGGATCTAACCATATATTTCCTTCGGTAGATTTTCCGAATTTCGATCCATCAGCTTTTGTTAGAAGTGGAGTTGTGACAGCATGTGCTTTTCCATCAGTTGTGTTTCTACGGATAAATTCAGTACCTGAGGTAATATTTCCCCACTGGTCTGAACCTCCCATTTGAACAACACAATTGTCATTTCTAAATAAATACAAGAAGTCATTAGCTTGCAGTAACTGGTAACTAAACTCTGTAAAAGAAAGCCCATGTTCTAGTCTGTTTTTCACAGAATCCTTTGACATCATGTAGTTAACCGTCAGGTTCTTTCCGACATCTCTTAGAAAATCTAAAACATTCATTTCCTTATAGAAGTCCAAGTTGTTTCGTAGAATAGCGTGATTTTCTTTTTCTTGAAAATCTAAGAATTTTTCCATTTGCTTAACTTGGAAAGAAAGATTTCGATCGAGCTCTTCATAAGTCTTTAGCTGCCTTTCTTCACTTTTTCCTGAAGGATCACCGATACGTCCAGTAGCTCCTCCCATCAGCACGATCGGAGTATGACCATGTTTTTGGAAAAGGGTGAGCAGCATGATCTGCACATAATTACCGATAGTCATGGATGGTGCCGTCGGATCGAATCCAATATAACCGACTACTTTTTGCTCACTTAGTAACTTTTCTACTTCTGGAGTCATGTTGTGTAACATGCCTCTCCATCTTAATTCATCTATAAAATTCATCTTGTATTAAAATTAGTTTGCAAAAGTATTATTTTCAATATAAAAAATAGTGTAATATTACGCTAAATGAATACATCCCGTTTTATAGCAGCAAAAGTTGCGTTTTCTTCTAATAAAAGTTTTACGAAGTGGATCATAAGGATCGCAGTGGTAGCGGTTGCTTTGTCCTTAACAGTGATGATTGTCGCCTTCTCCATGATCTCTGGTTTCAAAAAAGATATTTCTGATAAAATTTTTGGTTTCTGGGGCCATATTCATATTACGGACTATAATATTAATAGAAGTATAGAGGCAACACCTATTCTCAAGAACCAAGATTTCTTATTGGATTTGGATACATTGAAGAAAATCCATTATCAACGGCCAATGGAATTTATGGGCAGAATTATTCCTGGTAAGTTTTCTTTTCAAGAGATAGATGTAAATATTAAGAGTATTTATCCTTTTGCCATGGTGCCTGCAATTATTAATTCGAATGAAGAATTTGATGGTGTTATTATAAGAGGACTTGGTGAAGATTATGATTGGGCTCAGCTAGAACCCTATATTATGGAGGGAAGTAAAATTAGTGCACCGAATGAGATCTTAATTTCCACGAGGATTGCAGAGCGGCTTAAGGTTGGAGTAGGGGATGAGGTCATTTTAAATATTATAAAAAATAATCAGCAACTAAAAAGAAAGACTAAAGTTGTTGGGACCTATCGCACAGGGCTTGAAGAATATGATAAGAAATTTGTAATTGCAGACCTATCCAAAGTGCAAGAATTACTAATGTGGGATTCAAACCAAGTAGCTGGTTATGAAATAATCTTAGACGATATAGAGAATGTAGCGACGATTAGTGAATATATAACGGTGGAGATTCTTCCTACTCGATTGTTCTCAGAAACGATTAGAGACAAATTTCCTAATATATTCGAGTGGTTGGATCTTCAGGATTTCAATGGAAGTGTCATACTAATTCTTATGATTTTAGTAGCATTAATCAATATGATCACAAGTATTCTGATTCTGATTATCGAGCGTTCGAAAATGATCGGAACGCTTAAAGCGTTAGGAATGTCTAACTGGAATATCCGAAAAATCTTCTTGTATTATTCAGGGTACATCATTGGGTATGGTTTATTAATAGGTAATATCTTAGGACTTGGAATCTGTTATTTGCAGAAGGTGACTGGATTTATAAAATTGGATGAAACTAATTATTACCTGAGTGTTGCACCGATTAATATTGAGCTATGGACGATTTTGTTTTTAAATGTGGCAGCCTTTATTGTTATTTTGATATTCCTTATACTTCCTACCTACATCATTGCTAAGTTAGAACCCGTAAAAATATTGAGATTTGAATGAGAAATTTAAATCCATTTCTAGATTTATCATCTATTTTATAAAATCATATCCTGAGCGGTTAAGGAGGTTCGTTCAGTTTCTCTTTATAAGAGATACATATAGAAGGCCATTTTTCTTGCTGGAATGGCTGTTACTGTTTTTCGACTTACTGGGAATACCAGAATTACTTCAGATTCTTCATGAAATTATCAATTGGAAATTAAGAGGACTGACTATAAGGGAGATGGAAATAGCAAGACCTATTTTCCTAGATAGTATCCACTGGGATCATATTCGGGTTAATGGTCAGAATTCAATCGCTAAGAAATTTCACATCGCTTTTGTGAGTTTTCATTCTATACACTTTCATCGTGGAATTTCAGATCCAGTTTTTATCCATGAATTAGTTCATGTATGGCAGTATGAAAAATTTGGATCGGCCTATATTATCAGGGCATTACATGCACAGCGTACCAAAGCTGGATATCATTATGGTGGCGAACTGGCACTTTACGATAAGAAACGATTATTAGAATTTAACTTTGAACAAATGGCTGAAATCATTAAAGATGGCTATCTTAGGTCCGGTTCATCTTCGATTTATAATAATTACATCGACCAGCTACAAGAATAATTTATTTAATTGTACATTAGCCACAGAAAAAATTACTTACGTAAAATGGAAATTGACAGGTATGATAAGGTACTTCAAAACTGCAGAGAAAGAGTTGATTTCTATGGACGAGGCAGAACAAAATTGCTGGATAGCAGTTTCACCGCCCTTCGATCGTAATGATCTGATAGAAATCTCCGAAAAACACAATATACCCTTCGACTTCTTAACGGATTCAATAGATATTGATGAGCGCTCTCGATATGAAAAAGAGGATGGCGTGAAGTTAATAGTGGTAAATACTCCATATATTAATGAAGACCCGAAAGAGAGTGAAGGAATCTACATAACCGTCCCGATAGGGATCATCATCACAGCTGATCACCTCATTACCATTACGGGTTTCGAGAATAACTTGCTCGATCGCTTTATTCAGAACAGAGTGAAGAACTTTAATTCAAGTGATGAGAAGATGTTTATTCTTAAGATCTTGGAACAAAATGTATTCGAATTTCTCAGTTGTCTGAAAAAACTAAATCTAAAACGGAATTTAATCGAGCGAGAACTCTATGACAGTAGTAGAAATGAAGAATTAAAGCAACTCTTACGGATAGAGAAAAGTCTAGTTTATTTCGTGAACACCCTCAGTTCGAATGAATTGCTCAAAATGAAAATGAAGCGAACTGATTTTCTTGAGATCAAGGGAATGGAGCAGCACGATGACTTGTTTGAAGACTTGATCATTGACAATAGTCAAGCCCTGGAGATGGCAAATGTTCATACGAATATCTTAAGTGGTACGATGGAGGCATATGCATCTATCGTATCTAATAATCTAAATGTTTTTATCCAGAGATTAACAATTGCAACAATTGTGTTAATGGTTCCAACTTTAGTGGCGAGTTTTTACGGAATGAATGTTAAAGTTCCATTCGATAACAGTGAATATTCATTTTATATTATCGTCTTCACATCCATTTTTTTGGCGCTACTTCTAATTTGGTTTTTCCGCAGAAAGAAGCTATTCTAATCACCACGTATTTAATACATATTAAAAGTTATTAACATATATTATAATTATACATTATTATATAATGCTATATATTAATATGTTACACATATTACCAACATCGTGTGGAAAACTAAACAGACATATTAGAATTTTTATTCATTCAATTTGTGTTAATTTGCACTATACTTGAGAATTATCATTGACAGCTATATCGTTTAATTCTAACATTCATCTAGTTGTTTTAAATTTATAATCAAAGAGATACACATTAAGTTAATTTATATATAATAATTTAACAGCTATAATAGTGTGATTTCAAACAAATTATAATATTTTTGATATATAGATATTTGTAATATTTCTCAAGGCTTTTATTAAGAACCAACTAAATGCAAAATAATTCTTATGAGTAACGTAAACGAGCCACTTTTAACAGAAAACCCCAATAGATTTGTTCTGTTTCCTATACAGCACAACGATATTTGGGACTATTACAAAAAATCCGAAGCAAGTTTCTGGACAGCAGAAGAAATTGACCTTCACCAAGATTTAACAGACTGGGAAACGAAGTTAAACGACAACGAAAAACATTTCATAAAACATATACTTGCATTCTTTGCAGCTAGTGATGGAATCGTTAATGAAAATTTAGCAGATAACATGGTTAGCGAAGTTCAGTATACTGAAGCTAAGTTTTTCTATGGATTTCAGATCATGATGGAAAATATCCATTCTGAGACTTATTCGTTATTAATAGATACTTATATAAAAGATACTACTGAAAAGGACTACCTTTTTAATGCAATAGAGACATTAGATTGTGTAAAAAAGAAAGCTGACTGGGCATTGAATTGGATCGAGGACGCATCTTTTGCGGAACGATTAATTGCATTTGCAGCAGTGGAAGGAATTTTCTTCTCAGGTTCATTCTGTTCTATCTTTTGGTTGAAGAAAAGAGGTTTAATGCCGGGATTATCATTCTCTAATGAGTTGATATCTAGAGATGAAGGAATGCATTGTGATTTCGCATGTTTACTTTACAACAACCATATCAAGAACAAACTTTCAAAAGAAACAGTACAAAAAATTATAGTTGATGCAGTTGATATCGAAAAAGAATTCGTATCAGATGCTTTACCAGTAGGGCTTATCGGAATGAATTCAGACTTAATGTGTGAGTACATTGAATTTGTAGCTGATCGATTACTAATGTCTTTAGGAAATCCTAAAGTCTACAATGCAGAAAATCCTTTCCCATGGATGGAAATGATTTCATTACAAGGAAAGACGAACTTCTTCGAGAAGCGAGTTGGTGACTACAGAAAATCTGGGGTAGGAGAAGACCGTAGTAAACAAGTATTCACATTAGATGAGGACTTCTAGTCCGCATCTTTAATATACGATTGAGACCTGGAAAGCAAGCTATATATTTAATTAAACCACACTCCACTTAAGTAGAACAACTATGCAAGTTATAAAACGAAATGGCAGAAAGGAAGATGTTTCCTTCGATAAAATCACGGCTAGAGTAAAAAAGCTGTGTTATGGATTAGATCAAAATTACATAGATCCTATAGAAATCGCAAAGAAAGTTATCCAAGGATTATACGACGGTGTAACTACAGCGAAATTAGATAATCTTGCGGCTGAAACAGCTGCAACGATGGCAACAATGCATCCAGAATATGCATTACTAGCTGCAAGAATTGCAGTTTCTAACCTTCACAAAGGAACAGATAAGTCTTTCTCGAATACGATGGAAGCTCTTTATAATTACATCGATCCGAAGACTCAAGATAAAGCAGGCTTGATTTCTGATGAAACGATCGAAGTTATCCGAAAAAATAAAGCGAAATTGAACTCCGCTATCATTTATGATAGAGATTACAGTTTTGACTTCTTTGGATTTAAAACGCTAGAGCGTTCTTATTTATTAAGAATGGATGGTGAAGTTGTAGAAAGACCTCAGCATTTGTTAATGAGAGCTGCTGTAGGTATTCACGGAGATGATATCGAATCAGCTATTCAGACTTATAACTTGATGTCTGAAAAATGGTTTATCCACGCAACTCCTACTTTATTTAATGCAGGAACTCCTAAACCGCAATTGTCTAGTTGCTTTTTACTTTCAACGACAGATGATAGCATAGAAGGAATTTTCGAAACTTTATCAAGATGTGCTAAAATATCTCAATCAGCAGGTGGGATAGGACTTAGCATTCACAATGTAAGAGCAAAAGGATCATATATTAAAGGAACTGGAGGAACTTCTAATGGTATTATCCCGATGTTAAAAGTTTATAACGATACAGCAAGATATGTAGATCAAGGTGGTGGAAAGAGAAAAGGAGCATTTGCTGTTTATATCGAGCCATGGCACGCAGATGTATTTGATTTTCTTGATCTAAAGAAAAATCATGGTAAGGAAGAATTAAGAGCTAGAGACTTATTTTACGCAATGTGGATTCCAGATTTATTCATGGAAAGAGTGAAAGAAGGTGGCCAGTGGTCATTGTTCTGTCCTAATGAGTGTCCAGGATTATTTGATAAGCACAGTGGTGAGTTTGAAGCATTGTATCACCAGTATGAAGCAGAAGGAAAAGCTAGAAAAACGATACCAGCTCAAGAGTTGTGGTTTGCGATCTTAGAATCTCAAATTGAAACAGGAACACCGTATATCTTATATAAAGATGCCGCGAATAGAAAATCAAATCAGAAAAACCTTGGTACTATAAAATCAAGTAACCTTTGTACAGAGATTCTAGAGTACACCTCTAAGGATGAAGTGGCAGTTTGTAATCTTGCATCATTAGCATTACCAAAATATGTGAATGAAGATGCAACTTTCAATTTCGAGAAACTATACGAAATTACAAGAGTAGTCACAAGAAACTTGAATAAGGTTATTGATATCAATTACTATCCTATTCCTGAAGCTGAAAACTCTAATATGAGACACCGTCCGATAGGAATAGGTGTACAAGGTTTAGCGGATGCTTTTATCAAAATGAGATTTCCTTTTGATAGTAAAGAAGCTAAGCAATTAAACAAAGATATTTTTGAAACCATCTATTTTGCAGCACTTACAGAATCTAATGCAATCGCAGCAAAAGAAGGAACATACCAATCATATGAAGGTTCGCCAGCAAGTAAAGGTGAATTGCAACATGATATGTGGGGAGTAACCGCATCTGATAGATGGGACTGGGCTAAACTTAGAAAAGATATTAAGAAGTCAGGTCTTAGAAATTCATTGCTAGTCGCTCCGATGCCTACTGCATCTACAAGTCAAATTCTTGGAAATAACGAATGTTTCGAACCATATACTTCTAACATTTACACAAGAAGAACACTTTCAGGTGAGTATATCATCGTGAACAAGCACTTATTGAGAGACTTAATCAAATTAGGGCTTTGGAATAATGATATGAAAGAAGCGCTAATGGCTGCGAATGGTTCTATCCAGAACATTGACATCATACCTAGTGAATTGAAAGATTTATACAAGACTGTATGGGAGATCAGTATGAAGACCATTATTGATATGGCTGCTGATAGAGGTGCTTTTATTTGTCAATCTCAGAGTTTGAATCTATTTGTAGAGAATCCAAACTTTGGAAAATTATCCTCAATGCATTTTTATGCATGGCAAAAAGGATTAAAAACAGGAATGTATTACCTGAGATCTAAAGCAGCAGTAGACCCAATTAAGTTTACACTTGGAGCGAAGCATCAGAGAAATTACATCAAAGAAGAAGAAGGTCAGGAAACAGTTGAAAATGTTGTAGCTGAACCAGTTGTAGCAGAAGTAGATCATGCAGCAAATGCAGCTAGTTTTACAACTGAATCTTCGAAAACTATAGAAGAACAATTTTTAGAAGGACAGTCATGTACCATGGAAGATGGTTGCGTGATGTGTGGTTCTTAAAATTTATATACCACGATTACTCATGAAATAAAGGCTGTCTCGTTATTCGAGATGGCCTTTTATTATTTATCTCATTTAACCAAATGCTGGTAGACAATTTCCATACCTTCTACTGCCGTTTTTTGGATAACTCTCAAATTCTTAAGCCGAGATAATTCAAAATTCATTTGTGGATCTGGATCGATATAATATATTTCAGCATGTTCTGGTGCATAGGAAATTAGTCCAGCAGCAGGATAGACTTGCATCGACGTACCAACAATTATAATAACCTCTGAAACCTGAACAATTTCAGCTGCTTTATCAAGCAAAGGCACCTCTTCACCAAACCATACAATATCTGGACGCATCTGGGAACCATCTGGGCATAAATCACCGAGTTTTTGAATCCCTTCGAAATGAACAGTGTGTTTCTTATTCTTAGAAGACCTAATTTTATTCAGTTCGCCATGAAGATGGATGATATCTGTACTTCCGCCACGTTCATGTAAGTTATCTACATTCTGAGTAACGACAGTAACGTCGAAGTTTTCTTCTAATTTAGCACATAGCTTATGAGCTTCATTAGGTTCAACAGATTTAAGCTGGCTTCGCCTTTTATTGTAGAAATCAAGGACAAGTGCTGGATCGTCATACCAACCTTCTATGGAGGCCACCTTCATAATATCATAGCCTTCCCATAGACCATCTTCACCTCTAAATGTTTTCAGACCACTTGCAACACTAATTCCTGCACCACTAATAATACTAAGTTTTTTATTTGCCATTTATATTTTTAATTACGGATGGAATAAATTCAATGATATCAGAAGCAATAAGGGCAATATTCCCATACTTAAAAGCTGCAGAATCTCCGGCGGAACCATGAAGATACACCGCGAGAATACATGTTTCTAAGGGTGTGTAACCTTGTGCAAGAAATGATAATAACATTCCTGTTAGGACATCTCCAGAGCCAGCAGTTCCCATTCCCACATTGCCTGTATTGTTATAATAGCAAGAACCATCAGGTGATGAAATAGTTGTATGCGCTCCCTTTAGAATGATAAAAATATTTAATTCCTTAGATTTTTCTATTTGTTTTTGAATCCTTGAATAATGCGAATCACATGTTCCGAATAATCGTTCAAATTCTTCTTTATGTGGACTGATAATAGAATACGCGCCTATTCTAGGCTGCCATTTATTTCTAGAAATAATATTTAATGCATCAGCATCGAGGACTGCAGGTTTCTTATTCGCTTTTAAAAACTCATCAATATACCTTACTGATTCTTTCGCTGAACTTAATCCAGGACCGATTGCAATCGCATCGACGTGCTCATTCACAAGCTGGAAATCTACTAAATTACTTACATTCTTAGGCAGATCGGCTTGTGCCATGGCCTCGGGACATGATGAAAATAAACTGCTATGATAAATCGATGGGGTAGAAACAGCTAGCCTTCCTAGTCCGCATCTCATGGCAGCCTTCGACGCCAAGATCACTGAACCTAGCATACCGGGGCTTCCACCACAAAATTGAGCAAACCCAAAATCCTTCTTGTTTTCAGTAGCCTTCCGCTGCCGAAGTATAGACTTCACCAAATCGTAATCAATGAGGTAATTCATGACCTTTAGATCCTCCACAAAGCCAGGGTTCAGATGAATGGAGCGATAATCCCAATTTTTTATATAATCCGAATTCTCATTTAGAAAAAAGGAAATCTTAGGAATTTCAAAGCTTAAGACATGATCTGCATGAACAAAAGATCCTGATGTAGGTTGGTCAGGATCCATTCCTGAAGGTATATCAATGGAAATAATCTTATTTGGTAAAGCATTCAACCATGAAACTAGTTTTAAGTATTCACCTTTTAATGGGCCATTAATTCCGCTTCCTAGCAAAGCATCTATAATTAAATCTTTTTGCTCTAAAGGAAAAGGAGTGAATTTTTCGAATTTATCAAAAGATTCGACTTCTTTTTGACGTGATAGATTATCATCAGAAAAACGGTTATTAAATTGAAATAGATAGACATTGACCTCATACCCAGCCTTGGCTAGCAAACTTGCTATACAAAAGCCATCCCCGCCATTATTGCCCATACCACAGAATACGTGTATCGTACGAGTTTTATCAAAGAATAAAGATTGGAACCAATTACTAAAAACACTTGCAGCCCTCAGCATCAAGTCGAATGAGCTAATATTTTGATGGTCAATAGTATCGAGATCCCAAGATCTTATTTGAGATTTTTCTAGCAATTTCATACTTGTTGTTTATAAAGACATAAGATATTCTAAATTCTAAAATCACTTCAAAATAAGACAATATTTAAGAAATTGGGCTTCCTTTGAACAGCAAGAAGAAATTTTGATTTAAGGAAGAAAAAAATGAAAATCTTAAACAAAAAACTATCTTTGTTGAAGCAGAATGAAAATACAATGGCGTAAAAAAACTAGTATGGTTTTTGCACTACATTGTAAACTAAACCACCTGATATACAGTATTTTAGGTATTGTGTTGAAAGTGTGTAAATTATATATTAGTACAACTTTTAATAACTAAATCAACCTGTTTTGAAGCAGCAAATTTATTTAGCAGGTTTCGTCACTTTATTAATTATTTTAATAAATTTCGAAGCCAAAAGTCAGGATATACATTATTCGCAATTTTATAATTCCCCCCTGAATATAAATCCTGCTTTAACTGGAATATTTAAAGGAGATGTGAGAGCTATCGGTTCATTACGAGACCAATGGCGATCTGTTCCTGTTCCTTATACTACCTTTTCAGGTAGTTACGACATGAAATATTTGCCGAAAAAATCGGATAAGTACTTTTATGGTATTGGTGGAATATTTAATTATGACCAAGCAGGTGATTCGAAATTGAACCTAACTGACTTAAATCTAAGTGGTAGTTATAATTACCTGATCAACCCAAGTAATGTACTTTCGGCAGGACTAATGTTAGGAGTTGCCAGTGAAGGATTCAATGAAAATGATCTGACATGGCAGAACCAATGGGATGGTTTTAAGTTCGATCCAGGTTTGGGAGCAGGCGAAAACTTTCCTACTCAGCGTTGGACTTACTTAGAAACAGGAGTTGGTGCTAATTACAGATACCAGTCTGATTCTTCCAGAACATTTGTTAATCTGGGTGCAGGGTTATTCCACTTAACACAGCCAGCTGCCAAAGTTATTGACTTGGGTGATCCAAGATTGCCAATGAGAACTGCATTAAATGCACAAGCTAATATTCAATTAACGAATGCATTCGACGTTCAGGCTCACGCCATTGCACAATTCCAAGGACCTTATTCTGAAATCGTATTAGGAGGTCTATTAAAATTATATGTCAATCAAAACAAAGGAAAATTATTTAGAATCGATTTAGGTGCTTCTTACCGTACCAGCGGATATATTGCACCGACCATAGCATTCCAGTATAACCAAATTTATGTAGGTGCAAGTTATGATGTTAATTTAGGTGAGTTTAATCAGATCTACTCTAGCCGAGGTGGTCCTGAGGTTCATGTAAGGTACATTATAACTAAGGTTAAATCATTTAACCAAAAACCATGTCCCATTTATTAATAAGTCCCAACTTTGAAATGAAAAAAATATTATACATAATCATATTTATAGGTACCTGTGCCGGATCAACTTTTGGTCAGACGTACAGCGCCTATATCAAAGCTGCTGAAGAAGCAGTCGTGCAAAAGAATTACTATGCTGCCTATCAGTATTTGCAGGAAGCGTATGCTTTTGACACTACCAGACTTGACCTAGCTTTTGAATCAGCTGAAATGGCAAGAATGTACGACGCATATAATTTTGCGGAGAAATGGTATTCTAAAGTAGTGGAGCGTGATGAAAATAACGAATATCCAACAGCTACCTATTTTTTAGGTGAGATGCAGCAAAGACAAGGTCTTTATCAAAAGGCTATTAACAATTTTAATATTTATCTCTCAGAACATGAAGGAGAGGACGAATATTTTACCGCTAAGGCCAAGAAAGAATTGTCATCATCGGAGTTTTCGATAGATCAATTAGAAAATCCAGATTTGAGTGTAGAGGTAAAGCATCTAGGCGCTGTAAATACTCAGTTCTCTGAAGTAGGCGCACTTGAAAAGGATGGTGAGTTATTCTATTCATCTCTTAGATTTCAAGAAGAGAAACCAAAGGATGCAAAAAATCCAAAATACCTTGCTAAGATATTAGTTAGTGAAAATGAAGGCGCAGGAGAACCTGATCCAGCCTTAAATGATGATTCGAGAATAACTTCACATACTACATTTAGTAGTAAGTCGAATAAAATCTTTTATACACTTTGTGATTATACAGAAGGTAACGAGATCAAATGTGATCTGTATTATAGAAATGTAGAGTCGAAAGGAAAATATGGAGCACCTGTAAAATTACCTGATTATATTAATGATGCAACGTATACAACGACCCAACCAGCAGTAGGAATAGATCCAGAAACCAATAAAGAAATTCTTTATTTTGTTTCGAATCGACCAGGAGGAAAAGGTAAATACGATATTTGGTATACGATTATCGATGATAATATGAACATGACTCAGCCGATGAATCTTGATTCTATTAATACCATTGAAAATGATGCAACACCATTTTTCCACAATCCAAGTAACACCTTATATTTTAGTTCACAAGGTTATCAAGGATTAGGAGGATATGATATTTATAGAGCAGAAAAGATAAATGGGGAATACGGAGAGATAGAACACTTAGAAAACCAAGTTAACTCGAGTTACGACGATATCTACTATACGATTAATAACGACATGCTAACGGCACACTTCTCTTCGAATAGAGAAAGTTCGATGTATATAGAAGATGCTATCGAAGCTTGTTGTTTTGATATTTTCAAAGCTAAATACGAACCCGTTAATTTGGACTTAAATGCCTTGACATGTGAAGAAATAGGAGGTAATCAGAAAAAGTTATTAGGAGCTACAGTAGTTTTAGTTAATGCTAAAACGGGTGAAGTTATTGATTCGATTATGAATGCTACTGATGATGCTCATCGATTTGAATTAGAAAGAAATAAAGAATACCTAATCATAGCTAAGAAAGAACATTTCGTTTCTGATACGGTAACCTTAAGTACCAAGAAGGTTTATAAGTCTAAAACTTTTACCAAGAAGATTTGCTTATTAGCTAAGACATTAGAATTAGATGTATTTACATTTGATAAAGCAACTAGAAGAGATTTAGCAGGTGCGACCGTTACGATAGAAGATCTTACAGATGGTACGTCGGATGAAATCACAGATTTCAATGCAGATGGTAACGATTTTACATTTACTGTGAAAGAAGGCCACTCTTATAAAATCACAGCTAACAGACCTAATTATAATACAGAGGTTGTTACATTGAATACTTTAGAAGCGGAAGTAGTGGATGGTAGAATCCGGCAAGATATTTACTTATCATTTGGATTGTTAAGCAAACCTATCGCGCTTCATTTCGATAATGATAAGCCAAATAGTAAGAGCGTTGCAACTAAAACAAAGTTAGATTATGCATCTACTTTTGAAAGTTACTATAAGAGAAAAGATCTTTTTGTAAAACGAGCAGCAGATAGTCCTGAAGAGATCGAAAACTTCTTTGAAACGGAAGTGAAAGGAGGATATGATACACTTCAGATTTTCATGGGATTAATTCAAGAAGTTCTAGATAGTGGAGAATCACTGGAAATTACAGTGAGAGGATTTACATCACCTTTAGCTTCATCTGCCTATAATCTTTACTTAGGTCAAAGAAGAGTTAGTTCTGTAAGAAATGAACTTAGAAAGTACAATGATGGTGCTTTGATTCCATATTTGGATTCTAACAAACTTATGGTTACAGATATTTCTTATGGAGAGACATTAGTTCCTGAGCAAGTAAGTGATTCTTCAACGAATCAGAAAAAATCTGTTTATGGATTAGATGCTTCTAGAGAGCGAAGAGTAGAAATTATAGGAGTTAATCAAATAATTGTAAAGTAACCCATGAATTATATAAATAAAACAAAAGCAGGCATGAAGCTGATTAAAGTAATAAGTTCGCTTTTTGTGTTGGGATTATTTTTAGTTCCTTCCAATGTTAAAGCGACACATATAGTAGGTGGGGAAATTACATATCGATGTTTGGCTAACTGGACGTTCGAAGTAACACTTACATTAAGAAGGGATTGTGAATTTGGTTCGAAAGAAGCTCAGTTCGATGATCCTGCATCTGTAGGAATATATGATAAAAGTGGGGAGCTTTTATGGTGGTTAGGTCAAGGTGGACAATTGTCTATCCCATTTAATCAAGATGATACGCTGAATACAGAATATGTACCAGGTTGTGATTTCTTAGGTCAAGGTGTTTGTGTTCATACCTCTACCTATATAGATACGATCACATTGCCTTTCAGACCAGGAGGTTATATTTTAGCCTATTCTCGTTGTTGTAGAAATGAGACGTTAACGAATATTACAGATCCACTTCAAACTGGAACAACTTATTCTGTAGCACTTACAAACAAAGCTGCTTTAGAATGTAATAATTCGCCGACTTTCGATGAATCACCCGCACTTTATATTTGTGCCAATGAAGAGCTCGTCGCCGACATGTCAGCGACTGATCCTGATGGAGATTCATTAGTATATAGATTATGTGTACCACAAGATGGAGCAAGTCCAGAGAATCCACAACCACAACCTCCTAGAGGGCCGCTTTTCGAAGAGGTCAATTTTGTTTCAGGTTTTGGTGTAGATAACTTTCTTGGGGGAGTGCCATTAACGATTGATTCCGAAACTGGGATAATTACGGCTACACCGAATTTAGTAGGTCAATTTTTAGTTGGTGTATGTGTAGATGAGTACAGAGATGGTGAATTGATTTCAAGTATAAAAAGAGATTTCGAATATAATGTTCGTGAATGTATAGAAGGACCTAATGCTGAATTTACTTTGGAGAATGATCCACAGTGCGATGGGCTGGAGGTTACTTTTACCAATACGAGTACTGAAACGGATGCTTATGAGTGGTACTTTGATTTTCCGAATGAAGATCCAGCTTTTAAGTCAACTGAGGAAAGTCCTACATTTACCTATCCTGAAGAAGGATTTTATACAATCAAGCTTATTTCAACAAGAAGCGCTGATGGTTGTTTTTCTGAATTTACGAAAGAGTTAGGAGTTTTTGATTCTGAAGTAGAAGCCATTTTTGATGTAAATTTTTTGACCAATGAATGTTTAGATGATTCTTTAGATATCACTTTAGTGAGTACATCTGTAGAACCGAATCCTGATTATGAAATTGAACTTTATGAATGGACCTTGTCAGGAGAAGGTTATGAAGCGAGTGGCTCTGGTGAGACCTTTAGAATAATCGCACCGATATTGGATTCTATTTCAGTTACCTTGAAAGTAACTTCTGAGACTGGATGTACAGATGAAATATCACAAACGATCAATACAACGGAAAATGGATTGTTTGCATCATTTGAACCAGATTTTGAAATTTTAGAATGTGGTGATGATTCTATAACTGTAACCTTAGTGAGTAACAGTGGATCGAATAATCCCGCAGTAACGATAACAGATCTTAAGTGGACGTTTAATTTTGGCGATTTTATGACGATGGGCGATGTTTCTCCTATCACAGTAACGCTTCCTAGGGAAGACAGCATTCGTTTACTACTTGAAGTTTCAGGTTCGAATGGCTGTATGGCTAGTCTTGATACAATCTTAGATGTTCAGACGATAAACGATGAAGATATAGAATTCTTAAGTGATACTATTGGTATTTGTCCTGGAGATACTACTTTCCTATTGGCAAGTCCAAATTCAGATTTAATCTACACTTGGACCCCAGAAGATGGACTTATTTTCGATGGTGATGACAGATCTAATCCTAAGTTCACACTAGCTGAAGGTCAGAAGGAGGCAGTTTATTCTTTAGAAGTAAGTGATGGTAATTGTTCTCGAGGAGCAGGAGAAGTTGTGATCATTGATTTATCAGATGCAGAGCCTGCTGAAATTGCATTCACATCAGTACCTATGTGTGGAACAACAACAGTTTGTTTCGAAAATATATCTACTCCGGCAGATGGAAATTATGAGTTTGATTTTGGAAGTGATGCGGGAATGGTGGATTCTATGAATAATATGATCTGTTATACCTACGATGATTTTGGATTGTTCAAAGTTACTTTAAACTATCTAGGAGGTTGTGGTGACCAAAGTTTTTCTAGAAATCTAATTGTAGCTCCTGACGTTGAAATAAATGTTGATTCTGATACAATTGTATACTGTACTGGTGAAGAATTGAACCTAGTTGTTACATCAGAAACAGATGGCACAGTGGTAGAATGGTATGATGAAGATGAAAACTTGATCGGTGAGGAATTTGAAATTACATATAATCCAGAAGGAGACGAGTTGTTAACCGTTATTGGTTTCAATGCTGGTGGATGTTTTGATACCGCAATGATTCAACTTATTGAATACAAATTAGACATAGAAATTGATGGACCAGAAATCGCCTGTGCAGGTGATGATGCGACTATCACCATAACAGATAATAGTGGAGGGAATCTAACTTATGTATGGACTCCTGAAGATGCAATTTCAGGATCAAATACAGGAAATGAAATTGTTGCTAATGCAGATGAAACAACAACCTTCATTATTAGTATTACAAATGAAGACAATGGCTGTATTCTCGATACGAGTTTTACATTGAATGTATCTGATGTTTCTGTAGAATTAGAAGCAGACCCTATAGAGGTGTTCCAATGTAATCCTACTGATATCAGCGTTGTAGATGAGAATCCAGATTATACTTATGAATGGAATACAGGAGCAACGACTCCTTCATTCACTACGGATACATTGTTAGAAACGACTACTTTCTCCGTAACGGTTACTGATGAAAATGGTTGTACAGCGGAAGCGAGTATCACCATTAATGTGCTGTTACCAGATTGCGATGAAAATGATGTATTCCTTCCTACGGCATTTACACCTAATGGAGACAATGTGAACGATGTATTAAAAGTGGAAAGTAATTTTGTTAAGAAGATGAATCTACAGATTTATGACAGGTGGGGAGAATTAGTATTTTCAACGACGAACATCGACGAAGGATGGGATGGATCATATGAAGGTAAGATTCTTGCACCAGATGTATATGCTTACAGCTTAAGTGCGACTTGTTCTAATGGTGCAGTTTTCAACAAGGTTGGAAATGTTACCTTAATTCGATAAAAGATAAACTTATCTATAAAAAAAAGGCACTTCAGGAATGAGGTGCCTTTTTTTATTTTTAGAAAGGTTGATTAGGAAACTAAAAAGAAAAGACGAATTCGGAAATCACGCAAGTGCCGAAATCACGCAATAAACAAAAGTACCTGCGAAATTGAATGCCATAACAGTTTTAGGTAGAGCTGTATAAATAATATCATTTAGGATAATCTAAGTATTGTTGGTTTTTTTGATTCTTTGCATCAAGCCTCATATCTTTAATATCTTCGATCATCTCATATACTTCCACGGAATATACTTTGATTTCTTTCTGTAATAGTTCTGACGCAAGTTTTTCTACCATTTCATAATTATGATTTAAGTAATACATCTGCAATATCAAATATGGTGCTTCAAATTTAGAGGGAATCATTTCTGAGGCCTTCATCCAATGTTCTTCAGCACTACTTTTCTGTCCCATATTCTGATATATTTTCCCTAAAGCAACCTCCTTATAATATGCAGGGTCTATTAAATTTGATCTGCTTAGATAAATCAAGGCTTCAGAAAACATTTTTGCCTCTGATAATATTTGGCCATAGAATGCAAGAAAGTATGAGTTGTTTTCCAGTTCTGGATAAATATTATTTAACTTTTTTATGTCGTTCTGTGTGACAGGAGGTTTTATGGATGCCAAGTTATTGTTCCATTTAACAAATGATGGATAGTTATCTACAGTTCTTAAAATGGAGAATGCGAAAAGAACAATTACAGGGATAGCACTAAGAAAGGTGTGAAATTTTGAACTTGAATCAATATGGGTTTTTGAATATGAAGCAATTATTGCTACACATGCAATAGCTATGGATTTTATCTCGATTACTTCCCAAGGGTATGAGAATAATCCAAAGGTAAAAACAGTGATAATAATCCCTTTAGAAATTAAAGTTTCGTTTATACTCTTTGAACCTTGGTGTTGACTCTTGGAAAGAATAATCAATAGAAAAATCAATAAGAAAAGAAGAAGACCAATTATACCTTGTTCTTGTAATACCCTAAGTAACTCATTGAAAGCATAATTATTTTCCCCAGCTAGCATGTAATAATTCTTATTCTGGTTAGTTTTTAGGAAGCTAGCTTGCTGATTCATATACTCCTTTTCGAAATGATTAACACCATGACCAAGAATGGGTTTTTCTTGAATCATTTTCATGGTAACTTCCCATATCAACAATCTTCCATCAGCAGAAGGTTTTTTTGAATAATACATCGAAAGTAGAGCTGAAGTACCTAAGATTATTATTAATCCGAGAATAAAGATCCGGTAGAATCTTTTTACGCGCTTAAATTTCTTTTTTATTCCAAACAGAATAAAAAGGAAGTAAGCAGTCGGTAGACTGGCAGCTAACACAGCAGCTCGAGAAAAGGTGTTTAATAGTATTATCCAGAAAAATATTAATGTAGAAGCTATTATTACTTTAAATACTTTCGAATTAATTGAGCTTTGAGAATTTGTATAATTGAGAGACCCCAATACTGATGTAATAGCAATAGCTATGAAACATGCAAAAGGTCCTTGATTAATAAAGCTACCCGTAATTTTACTAACTTGGAATCCAGGAGCTAATAGATGGGTCTGATGAACTATGCCATATGCTATTTGTATGAAAGCACATATAGGGATTATATACAAAAACGATGAAAAATATTTCTGATTTAATCCCCTGTAACTTAAATAAATGAAGCAAAGCAGGACATTTTCAGCGAAGAATAAATATTCAAAACTAAATTCATTCAACACGAGGTAGTACCCCTTTTGCAGGATAAAGTAAATGCCAAGGGTAAGATCAATCAAGGTAAACCTTACTGGGTTATTATGACTTAGCCGTATTAAAAAAGATATTGAAGCAGTTGTTCCAAATCCAATTAGTCCAATAGATATAGTCCCAAAATTAAAGAGCACTGAATTCCATTGCTGAAAATTATACGGTAAGAAAATATATGTGGTTATTGTAAATAAAAATATTGCGTATAATTTTTCATGAGTTACATTCATTGTGTCCACCTTTAGTACCAAGACTGCGCTCCATCTTTTAGTGAAAATAGTCTTTGTTGTCGATTATTTAGTTCACCAGAACTAATAAAGTACAACCCATCCTCAGGAACATTCTTAAATTTCAAATGACCATTTATATCTGCATTTATTTCTTGACTAACAAGCCATTCATCATCCCAATAATTTAACCTGTATGTAGCGCCGGAAACAGCACATGAAGTATTCCATTGATGGTCGTAGTAATAATTTACCGTACTTATGTCAGTATCAATAAATTTATTTTCCTTTAACTCAAAAGTTGTGATCTTATCACCATCTACTAGGAACGGTTTGCCTGCAGGTTTCTTCCTTCCATTAATATAAAAAACTGGAAGGTAGATTATATTATTGTTACCCATATTATCAAAGTGAGCTTGATTCCCATCAAGTTTAGACCAAGAGATAATTTTCCAGTCTTGATTATTAAAGACGCTTAAATAAACATGCTCCGTGTCATCTGGTTTATCTTTTATATATAGACTAATATTAGAAGTACTTACATAGGATGATGTAACATCTATTCGATTTTTCATCCTGAAATAGGGAGGAATGTTTTCTTTGTTTGTATTTGTAGGGCTAAAATTGTCTTGGAAAGAATAAGTATGTCGAAAAATTTTTGGTGCTTTGATGCTGTCATTGAAAGGATCAAAGCAATCGGGATTTCTTTCAGAACCGTTAAAAGGGATCCATTGCTGGTCATTCGAAAGATATACATTCCATTGGTGTCCTGATGCTCTATGTGCCCAGAAAGGGCATTCATCTATAGTTGTAGCTATTCCCAATGTCCTCAAGGATAAGGTTGCAAGTTGTGTCAAGGATTTACAGCTACCTTTTCCAATTTCTAATGTTTCTAATGGGTCAGGCACATTCATTGTAGCTAAAGAACGAATATCATAATCTACTAATGTGGCAAGCTGGCTATTAATTGAGTCAACTAAATTGTCAAGATTTTCTGAATCATCTTGCACTTTGTACTTAAACCTAGCAAATAGTATGTTTAAACTATCTCTGTATTCGACAAGGGCTTCATCACCAGCTCTATAAGGTAAAACAAATTCAAGAAAATTTTTAAACGAGATCTTTTTATCATATGGAGAATTATTCCAAGAACATAAAGAATTTTTAATGTGACGATCAATATCAAAAGATTTCTTTTTGAATTCCCATTTGTCATCCTCTCTTACTTGAACTGAAGAGAAGTGATTTTTTAAAGAATCAAAAGTAGAAAGAGCTCTCGGGTAATCCTGAAATGCGTAGGGTGTAAATTTTATTTTTTCACGGTTATTGTCGATCAAGTAGGTTTTGAACGATCCATGTGACTCAACATTTTTATAGATGTAGTTTTTTGAATAGTGATACCTTAATAATTCAGGAATTACATTAAAAGGGCTGATCCAAAATACAAACCCAAATAAAATTAAGGACAATAAGATAAAGCGTAATCCGTTCATAAAATGTGTCTTATTAACTATTTAACCATATTTATTTTGTAATATTTTACAATCACAGTAATTTAGTTCCGTTAAAAATGTAATCAAAATTTAAAAAATGAAAAACTTTTATTTACGTTCATCACTATTTCTATTGCTATCACTACTTATTGTTATTTCTTGTAATAAGGATTTAGTTTCCATTGAAAATTTTGGATTTGAATCATTAAGTATTGAAGATGCAAGATCTTGGTATGAATCTGAATACGACCCGTTTATTTTTATGGATGGACCGGATGTTTCGGAAAATGAGATAATAAATAGAGAGTCTCCAATAAATAAGATGGTTGTTGCTCCAAACTGGGATCAAGCATTTAAATCAAATAGAAAAGGAACTAAAGTCGTCGAAATACCGCTTATGGGTAAAGGAAGTATTGGTTTTACCACGGAGGATTCTCACGAGGAATTTAAAAACAATGGAAAACGAGAATACAATAGTTCTTTGATGCGACTGGTTATAATGGAAGAAAAAAATAGTACTGATAAATTTGCATTTATCATGGTGACTATTGGTAACAAAGAGTATCTGGAAAATAACAAATTTAAGATATGGAAGAATACTTATCTGAAGAAAGACAATAAGTTTGATGGTAAAGCACTCTTTTATGCATTAGATGGATCCTTTATTAATGGTTGGACTTGGGAAAAAGGGAAAGTAGTATATAAAGTAGATCAAAAAAGAAGCAATGATTTAGAAATAGACCTTCGTGATTGTACAACCACTTTAATATTTACTACTTATGAAAATTGTACAGATTGGATCCAGTTTGGAGAAAGTAATGGTGTTGTATTCCTTGATCCGACATGTAATTATTCTACTGAGTTAACTGGCTATTATATAGAATGTGCTCCAGATCCAGACGATGACAATGGAGGAGGTGTAAATCAGGGGCAGGCAGGAGGAGGAACACCTTATTCACCATCACCGGGTGATAAATTCGCAAAACCAGGAATGAAGCAAACGATGCTTACACAAATATCTAATATGTGTGTAAGCTCAATTATGGAATATATAGACAATGAATATTGTGGTGGAAATTTAAATGAGGGTACGATTGTTTATGACTATTTTCAAAGTTCTGGAAATCAGATGTATTTTACTGGTGTGTCCAATCAAGAGATACCTTATTTAGCAGTCAATTATTTTTATTTTAATGCATTTTTAAATTTTTCTCATGCAATAAACTTTGGAGATGTGGTTTTGGCAGATGTTCCTTCAGATATTCCAAATTCGACGCATGCAGTAGTAGTAACAGGATACAAAACCAATGGTGATTTAATTTATATGGATCCGCAAGAAGGCAAATTAATGGAACGTCCTGCGTACGAAGTTGGAGTTACCACAAAGTTAAGAATAAAAGGTTGTAAATAACAAAATATAAAAGCACTAATAATGAAATATAAATTAATAATTTTTCTAGGAACAGTATTTATACTGTTAAATGTAACATCAGCTATATCCCAATCTAAAGTAAATATAGATGATTTGATTGGTAAAAAGTGGTGTTTTCTGAATAAAGAAAGTATCTCAAATGTTGGTAACGAATGGACTAAAGATAGTTATAAAGTATTCATAGATGATAAAAATATTTCTGATGCTAAATATTATCTATCAAATACACCAGACGAGAAATTTAAGGATAATAAAGTAGGAAAAATGAAAAAAGGAAGGTATCTAGTCTATTCACTAAGTAATCATGAAAAGTTTCCGAATAAAACGGAGTGTCTAGAAATTATCGACTTTAAGAACGATACTTTAACCATAAGAAATATTAAAGTGCGAGAGCCCGTTATCATGGTTTTATGTGAATAGAACATTTAGCAATGCCAATAACAAAATAACCGCTGATTGATTTTTAGCTTGATTCTCTTATTATGATAAATTTTATTAGAAATATACTAGACAGTAGAGTTGGTAATTGTCATACATCATATAAACTAACCATTTAATGAGTTTTATTATTTGAGTGTACATATCGCGCCTCATGTAAACATTATAATTAAATTCTCAAATTAGAAAATAGAGGTGATTTAGGTTTTAAGTCACCTCTATTTTTTTGATTGACTTTTGCTACCTCGCATGATTAGGATATCATAAAAAGTGGGTGTCACTCATGAATAGTTTTATTATGCAATACTGAAACACTCACTTAAAGAGAGTATGACCTTCGTTCTAGCAAAACTGAATATAGATTGCGGTCTTATTGCTTCTCGTTCTTCTTGTAAAATGTCCCTCAGAAATACATGGAAGAGATAAATCGAATGAAAAAGAGAGAATTAGGGACACGTGGAAATAGATTATTTTCATGTGTAACCAGTTCTTTACAAAGTTTTACTTAGCGTAAGCTCGACTCGTTTTAAAGTCTCGAATATAAGCATCCATTACATTAAATAGTTCGGCTCTCTTAGTTTGCGGTAAAGCAGCAATATCCTCAAGTCTTTCCAGCATAGATTCATCTTTGACAGTTAAAGATGACTTGCCGACTAGAAAATCTAAACTGACTTCGAGAGCATCAGCAATTTTAGTTGCGATCTCTACAGAAGGCATCATATCGCCACGTTCATAACGTCCGATAATAGGACCAGAAGTGCCAATCATCTTAGCCAGCTCTTCACGAGACAACCCTTTTTCTTTACGGGCTTGCATTACTTTATCGCCAAATTCTTTACTCATAAGTACTTAAAATGCTGTTTAGTGTACGTTTACTGCAAATATTGTCAAGTGCATTATCTATTGCGTCTTCTAACATTGCACTTTGATATTGAGTATAATACTGCCCTCCTTGATCACTCCAAGAACAATTGATTATATCGGCGTTGTTAGAAACTGCAAAATTTACGCCTGCAGCTAATTCTTCAGAAATTGTACTAGAAATGAAAAGGTCATGGCTTATATTCATTATTTTAAGATCAGGTGCTACTCCTGCAATTTGCGAGGCGTTATGATCAGCAGCAATGACTCCAGCCATTTGCGTTCCGTGAACGCCTACAAGTTGGGCTGGTGATGATCCGCCGTTTTGGGTATGATATGAAGCACTGGTAAATGTTCCAGAACTAAACTCCACATGATTTTGAGCGATTCCTTCATCAATTACTGCAATAACTACACCAGAAGAACCAGTAGTAGTTACATCCCACACACAACAGGCGTTAATGTCAATTCCACTACCGTCGATTGCCCATTGATTGTTAATCTGCGCATCACTTGGGCAACCATTAGGTGAAATGTTAAAAATAAAGCCAGGATCAACTTTTTCAAATAAATTTGATTCAGTAAAAATATTAGAAACTCCTATGCAATCGGAAATTGAATTCTTGTCAGCTTCTAAAACGTACCACTCCTTACTGAAGGATACTTTTCGCAGGATTTTAGTTCTTGTATTCTTAGCTAAGAGTTGCAAGCTAGTAGAATCCTGTTCATTCCTAAGTTTGACATAGAAATTATTAGAAACAGGAATTGCCATAGAATCTCCTAGTACAACTTCTACTGAAATAACACTAGATAAAATTTCTAATTTCTGTATTTCAGATGAATAGTCACTATTAGAAGGTAATTCAATAATTTTAGCATAGATACCTTTTTCTGACTGAGAGATTGGCACTCGAATATCTTGCTCTATTTTATTATTATCAAAAATTGACTGATCCAGTTCAGAATCACTCTGATAATATATAAGCAACTTATTTTTGTTAATATTAAGAGGAATTTTCTCTCCATTATAGTAATAAAATCTTTCAGCGTCGGTAGCCACTTGACTAATTAGTGAAGACGAAATACACAAGATTAGAATTGACGCAATTAGTTTGTTTATCATAGTATATTTATTTTTTTAGAAAGCTGATATCTTTGTCAGCATCAGACGTTGACCGATCAAGAAAATTGTAGATTATGACTTCAGATGAATCACTAAATTCATAAGTAAACCAGCGCGTCCTTTCATCATTAAATAATATAAGTGAATCAGTTGTCTGCCTATAATTATAATCTGTATAAAAGAAATGTTTCCCAATCTTTAGATCTTCAGTAAAAACGATTGTGTCTGGAACACCATCAAATAATTCTGGAAATTTCTCCACCCATAAACCAACTATATCAAAAGAATCCTTTACTTCTTCTTTTACCTCTTTTACCTCTTTTACTTCTTCTACTTCTTTTTCTTTGCCCTCTTTTGTGCAGCATACAGCAAACAATAACAGGCTGAATAGCAAGCTAAAAATTCTAATATTTTTCATTTTTAGTAATTTATTAAATTAATTTTTTCATGATCATAAATCAGATTTAAAAACTATAAAGACCGTTCAGATATGAAATAAATTTAAAAGTTAATGCACGAGCGCGTGGATTAGGGAGTCTTCCTTCGTGTGCTAATTTGAAGGAAGAATTAATCGCTAGTAGGCTGGGTATGCCTTTTCTCCCGGGCGTTAATGTGTAAATCCAAATAAAAGTTATAGACCATTACTTTACTAATATAACGATTAAATAGGTAGAAGTTGTGACTGTGGCGTAATTATATATTTGATATGTCGCTCAAGAGGTGTAGGAGAACCTGGGTGTTGCATCTCTAACTAAAGCAATGATTGCTAACAAAGTGCGATCTCTTTTTTCATCCAAAAGATTTTGAATAGTGATAACTTTTTGGTTGACCCTTCAAAAACCACTTTCAACTAAAATAACTGTAGCAACAATACTTTTTTTTCAACTGAAAAATCAATTGAAAAAGAAAAATGAGTGAGCCGAAAAATCTAGTGAATACAGAAATAAGGAGAGTAAAGCGTAGAAAGATGACAAAAAAAGAGGTTAGTAAGGCGCGGCTTTTTATTTTTAGAAAGGTTGAATTGAAAAAAAGAATTTAACATTTTGAAATGTATGAGATATTTTAAAAGTATCAAGGTCTTTGCCGGTTGATTTTCTTACAAAGTTGATAAGAAAGTGTAAGAGATTCCTGTTGTGAGATGGAACATTACCGCTCTTCTTCTTCCAAAATTATGATGGTAGGAGTACCCAGCAGAGATTGTGTAGTTTATATTGTTACAGATACTTAAATAGTATTTTATATTGCTTACACCAATGAATTGATTTGTTGTTTGTGATTCTATTTCGATTTCATATGATGGACTAACTCTTGAATCCAAAATTACTATTTTTGACTGTCTTTCTATTTCGTAGCCAGGTCCAAGATTAAAACGTAATCCAGACCTCTTGAAATTTGTAATTTCAAATTCTAGCGCTACAGCTAGCATTGTTCTTGAAATTCCCCCATCGATTAAAAGACTAGATTGATTTTTAATCTTACCATTAAAATATTCTGCTGAGAGTGCAATAGATGTACTAGCAAACAATGACTTGCTAATTGACGACTTTAAGAGTATTCCTTCATTATAGTCATAGGTGATTGCTTGACTTAGTAGCTCTGGTAATTCTAGTGGGGATGCAAAACCAGCACTTACATTAATCGAATTGCTCTGTGAATTGGAGAACAAAAAGTTTAATAGAAAGAAGCCTACGATGTACTATTTTTTTAAAACCATATTGTTTCTTCAAAGTATTGACCAGGTTGGATGTAAACACTATCTATCACTTCTTGCCATTTACCATCTCTCTTATATTATATTCGATATTTATGATACCAGTTACCTATTGACCAACTACCAGAGAACCTCTCATGATTTCCAAAAATAAATAATTTTCTACTTCCAAGCAAGCTTAAATTATCTGGGTATGAATAGATATTAAAAGAGTCTTTACTTTCAAAACGACTTTGAACAACAGTATTAATATATGCTTTCGATTTTAATTTTATAATTTCACTTGAGTATTTGTGACCTTTCTGATAACCATTTGCACCATTAGTAATAGCCGTTTCTCCTAGATCGTAAGGCCAATATTCATCCGATTAACTCGGGTAAAGATAGGTGTTAAACCTCCCTGTCAATTCAACTTCGAAGAATCCCTTTTCGTCTGTGTAAACGATTGCTTCTGCATCAGTCATGAAGTCCGACTCTGTAAAGGGACCTGAGCCATTAAAGCCATCTTTTACATGAATCTCAGCATCTGGGATAGCTTCGCCAGAACCGAAGTCAACAACATGGCCACTGATAAAGGCCGTCCGCTCTCTATTTTTGATGCATGGACTAAAAGATGCTAGTGTGGCAATTAGAAATATGATCTTTAAAACAGTTGAATCTTTCATTATCATTTTTCAAAAAGAAAAGGAAGAATTAAATCTAAACTTCCTTTTCTATTACTTAATAGTAGATTGTGTCACGAAATGTTTCACCTTTTGCTATATAGACACTGTCTAATATTGTGTTCCAAACTCCATCTCGTTTATATTCAAGTTTATACTTAAAATAAAAGTTTCCGATTACCAGCACATTTCGAAAATCGAATTGATTACCATATTGATTCCAATGGATTAAAGATGGGACATTAGTATCTTCCACATATTCAGTGATTTTTAAAGAATCCTTTACTTCATCTTTAAATTTTATCAAGCATTGCATCAAAGCCATCGCTTTTAATCTTATGATTTCATCTTGATTTTCAGATCCTTTTTTATAGACTTCAGCTGAAGTTGTTACCGCATTGATTCAGTATAGGTCAATGCTTCATTATCACCGATATCATATTATCTAGTATAGGACCAGAGCCAGTGAATCCATCTCGTACATAAATTTGTACATTCTCGATAGGTTCACCTGTTCCATAGTCTATTACTCTACCACTCATAGTTGTGGTTTGTTTTATCTTTCCACATGATGCTATTAAAAACATCAGTACGGTTATTATCATTATCTTTTTCATTTCAAATGTTCATTTCTAATAATAAATGGTATCTCCTCTTGTCTCTCCAAGTGGAATATAAATACTATCTAAAATACTAGTCCATGCCCCATTTCTTTTATAGCTAAAGTCATAGGTATAGTAGCTATTCCCGTAAGCAAAAGTCATTTCTCTATTGAACGATTTTCCGTGACTTTGTTGGCGAAAAAATAGACTCGGATATTCTAGGTAGGCTAACCACTTGATGCTATCAGCTTGCTCACCTAGACTTTCGGCTCGAAAATTGAGATAAGCTTTTCCTTTTAGGATAATTTCTATGTTTTCATTGTCCTCACCTCTGGTATAAATTTCTCCTGACTGCACTAGCTCTCCATCATTGTAATTCCAATATTCTGAAGACTTAGAAGGATACAAAACTGGATTATTCTCAGCCTTGATCGAGACATCGAACTCTCCATTTTTATCAGTATAGGTCAAAGCCTCGTTATCACCGATATCATCATTATCTAGTATAGGACCACTTCCTGTAAATCCATCTCGAACATATATTCTCACATTCTCAATGGGTTCACCTGTTCCGAAATCTATTACTCTACCACTCATAGTTGTGGTTTGTTTTATCTTTCCACATGATGCTAGCAAGAGCATCATTGCGGATATTATTATTAAGTTCTTCATTATTTAATTTTTATAAATTTACCAATACTCGAATCACTGAAATTCTTTATAAAGTAATTGCCTGGAGATAAATGTGATATATTAATTCTTTGTGTGGTTTTAGCCGAAATTATGATTTTCTCAACCATTTCGCCGGTGACCCTATAGATACCAAAAGTAATCTCCTCTTTTGCTGTGTTTTCTAATTTAACGAAGTCAACAGCAGGGTTAGGGCTTAATTTAAATTCTAATTGGTCAGCTACTTCATTTTCTCCATGATTATAGACTTTTCCTCTAGTCTTAGAAGTTGCCAAAGGGTCGAGTCCAGGTCTAGCATTAGAAGACCGGAAAACAGTAGCATAATTAACAGGTTCAGTCATTGCTGAAATTTCTGCCCCTTGTTTTATAGTAACACCAGATTCGAATTTTATTAGATCTGTAGCTCTGATATTCGATTCCACACCATCCTTGAATTCGACCGTATTTCCATTTCCTCCAAAGGTTGCCGTGCTCTTATGGGTAAATGCTACCGGTTTATCGAAAACGATATCACTGTTTCCATTTCTATTAAAAGGTAGGATACCCTCATCGAAATCATCTCTAAAAATATCTATAACTCTTGTGGCAGTTGCCTGACTAATATTAACATGCTCCTCATTGTCCTCCATTCCGAAAAACTCATCGAACGGACTACTACTTACACTAAAATCTTCCCAGCTATCGAATACGTTACCTGGTGTAACTTCGAATCCCAGAGCAGATGGAGTAGGGATGAAAGTTGCTTTCATATATCTAAAATTCGCAGAATTATCAGGATCCTTTTCCAGGGCATTCGATGCATTATCTCCATTAACAGCATAAAGTGCTGTATTGTAGCCTCCTACTGCTCCATCATAAGCAATATTATTATTTACATATTTATCTGTAGCTCCCCAAGACCCTTGACCACGGAATAATCTATAAGAAGTAGAAGAATTTGTATTGTGCATACTGTTACCATACATTAATGGTAATGCCTGAAATTTAAGTCGAAATAGAATATTTTCGTAATTACCTACAGGGGTACTCGGAAACATTCTATTCTTTCCGCCGTTTGTTATGGCATAACGTTTCACTAGATTTGGATAACCTAGATACAGCATCGTGTTATAGAAAGTGTTATGAATAGTGCTAGCGTAACTATCAAAATGACTTAATAAAATTTGTTGGGCAGCAGTCGATTCTAATTTAACTTTCGCTTCTGCAATTGCTTCCTTTAAACCAAATGTCCAATCATACATAAATTCAACTGCGTACTGAACAGATATAGGGATATAAGCTCCTTTCATAGGAGAATCAAAAGCTACCCAAGATTTTGTAAAGTGTGGAATATCATCTTCTTCAAGTTTTGCAAGAGCATATCTTGTTATTAGCCCACCCATGCTTGGGCCTACTATAATGCTCATTTCAGTTTTTCTATCTCTGTAAGTAGAGCCATTGATAACAATATTAAGAAAATTCTTGAAAGCCTTACCATTTTCAATAATATCATCTGCACCAGATTCAAAATTAACAAATACTATATCATACCCATCATTGAGTAAGTCATCTGCAAAATTAGGAGATGATTCCGATTCCCAATGCGAAGGGTCTCCATTAACTAACTCGTATAAGCCTCTTTCATCTACTTTATCTTGATCGCTACTAGAATTATTCATTGCATAATTTCTATTATCATCTGGATCAAACCCATCAGTAACGATGATCGGTCTTCTAAGTTTATTAGCGCCATTCTGATTATTACCATAAAGTATTGTGGCAGTAAGAGAATTGCCTGATTCTGAATCGTACCAAGTAAATTCATGATTACTATTAGGCTCACTCCTCATTACATCGAAATTCTTTACACGTTTCACTGTTGGTACTATATGTGAAGATTTTCTTCTTAAGGTAAAATGACTATAGATATAATCTTCATTGTTTCTGCTTGCACGCACTACCATTTCTAAAAACTCCTTCCGTTCTCCAACGTAATTAACACTATGTATAGTGTTCAGATCTATTGGGATGAAGCCGTCACCATTATCAAAGTCGATTTCTATCTTATACTTCTGATCGGTATTGGTTAAAAGAAATTGGTCGGGAATTATAAAATCAATCTCATCACCAACGATAGTTCGTGACAAGATATTTGAAGAAAATGTCCTGCCATATTCTGGAGACTGAGAATCACTATCATCTATATGATATTTAAAATTATAATCTAATATCATGATCGGATATATGTTTTTCGTATCCATAGATTTCCTAGCTTCTTGGAATAACTGATAATAGCTTAATAAACGATCTTGCCGATCGTCTGCTTTTTGTAATACTGTATATATATTAGACCAATCTGCACGGTTTAAAACTGTTACTTTTGATGTTCCATTAGTAGCCAGAATTTTAGTTCTAGCGGCTTCGTAGTAATCAATGTCAGGTAAATCTTTTTCGAAAACAATCAGCTTTTCAAATTGAATCTTGGTTGATTGATCTGGGTTCACTTGCGAATAGCAGACGATTGGAAGAATAGTTATTATTAATTGTAATAGATATTTCATTTTAATTTTATTTGATGGTTAAAAAATTGATTGATATCAAATAAAATTATTCGCCATTCTTTAGCTTCGATATTTTAGCTGAAAGCTCGCTGATGGCAACTTGTTGTTCTTGTAAAGCCTTGATTAGAACTGGAATTAATCCTTGATAATTAACACCATATAACCCGTTATCTTTGTCCACCTTCACAAGGTCTGGATAAATTTTCTCAAGTTCTTGTGCAATCACTCCATATTGGTTAGTTGATCCACTTTGTAACTCTTGCATTTTGTCCTCACTAGCACCTTGAAAAACTTCTGGTTTAAAATCATAAATCATCGGATTGATTTGCATTATTTTTGCAAGAGCATCATTAATTGGTCTCAAATTTTCTTTTAGAGTTGCATCTGATGACGTAATGTACTGGAATGCATACACCTTATTTGAATAGATTTAATTCATTCTCGTCCAAATTGATCCTAAATTTCCACCGAAGTCAGTTCTGGGTGTTAAAAATTCTACTCCACCTTCTCCAAATCGAAAGCCTTCGTTTCCATCTAGAAGAATGTTTACCTCACCGTCAATTTCAAAATCGTAAGATGACGGTACTGATGTAGTAGTCTCATATTTATCACCTAATCCTACACGACCATTGTTGTCAACGATTATTTGGGCGTTAGAAAATATTGCAATAAGTAGAAATGATAAAGTAATAGTTAAAACTTTCATGTGTAAAAATTTAAAAAAATTAAACACAAGCGAGCTTGGATTGAAGGAGTCTTTTTCATTGTGCTTGGGAAAATCCCTAATAATGTGAAAAAGAATTTACTGCTAGTAGGCTGGGTACGCCTTTTCTCCCGGGTGTTAGTGTGTTAATCCAAATAAGAGTTGTAGACAATTACATCATTAATATAACGAATAAATAAGTAGCATGTATGATTGTTGGGTAATTATATATGAAATGTCGCTCAAGAAGCGTAGGCGAATCTAGCTTTAGCATCTCTAACTAAAGCAATGATTGCTAACAAAGTGCGATCTCTTTTTTCATCCTAAAGATTTTGAATAGTGATAACTTTTTGGTTGACCCTTCAAAAACCACTTTCAACTAAAATAACTGTAGCAACAATACTTTTTTTCAACTGAAAAATCAATTGAAAAAGAAAAATGAGTGAGCCGAAAAATCTAGTGAATACAGAAATAAGGAGAGTAAAGCGTAGAAAGATGACAAAAAAAGAGGTTAGTAAGGCGCGGCTTTTTATTTTTAGAAAGGTTGTAAGGTTACAGTCATGGCTTAATTAAAACGCTACTTAAGTAGCGAAAACGTTAGCGATGGTAAAAAGCGAAAACATCTAGATCTTATTTTAGGCTTTAGGATTAAGAGGTTAGGATCCAGAACAGAAAAACGCTACTTAAGTAGCGAAAACGGTAGCGAAAGCGAAAGGGTGGAGTAGTGGAAAGTATAAAAAAAGCCGCATCTGTATCAGATGCGGCTTTTAAAACTATAATACATGTTTATTTCTTTTCTTCGACTTTTGCATTTAAAGCATCCGTTAATTCTTTCGAAACTGAAGACTTCATAATTTTAAGAAATGTCTTTTGATCTATTTGGAGATGAATTACTTTATCATCGATCTTGTTAATCTTACCTATAATTCCAGAACCTGTAACGATTTCGTCTCCTTTCTGAAGGTCATTCACAAAATTTCCTTGAGCTTTTTGTTTTTGTGCTTGAGGACGAATAAAAAACAAATAAAATACTAGAAAGATTGCTCCAAAAATAACGAGTTGGAAAATCCCTTGGCTTCCGCCGCCTGCTTGTAAAAATACCATTTAATTAATTTTTAATTTTGACAAACCCTTTCATGAAAAGTCTATCCTCATTCGGACGACTATTTGATAAAACGATTATAGATTTATTTTGATTTCCTGACTTTCCTTTTGTATCAAATTCTACTTCGATTGCTCCAGTTTCATCAGGATTTATTGCACTTTCATCATACTCTGTAATTGTGCATCCACAAGATACTCTAGTATCCAAAATATACAAAGGTTTACTTCCGCTATTCGTGAATTTATAGCTTTTCTTGATGACTTCACCTTGATAGACTGTATCAAAATCGAATTCATTTTCTTCAAATTTAATCTGAGACCATTGTGAAGAATCCATTATACTATCCAGACTGACTGGATGTCTTATAATTTGCTCGTAATCCTTTATACCTAATTTTTCATAGACATTGGGTTCTTTGATTACTTCAATGTCTGGTTTACAGCCAATCACTAGCACCAATAATAGCAGATATATCACTTTTTTCATCTTGCGCAAAATTATTAAAAATTCTTATATCTTGCGATTCATGAATGAACTTCCCAAGAAAATATATTTGTTAGGTTTTATGGGCTCAGGCAAGTCCACTCTTGGACGCGAGTTAGCCAAACAGCTGAACTTTAGTTTCAATGATTTAGATGATATGATCGAAGAATATTGTCAGTGCACCATCGCTGATTTATTTACTAATTTGGGTGAAGACCATTTTAGACTGATTGAAACCAAAATTCTAAAGCATACACAAAATTTAGAGCATGCTGTTATTTCGTTAGGAGGTGGAACACCTTGTTTCAATGATAATATGGACTTTGTCAACCAGAATGGCAAAAGCATTTACCTTCAAATAAAGCCTGAAGTACTAGTAGAAAGATTAATTAATGAAAAAGCAAAAAGACCTTTAATTAGTCAAGCCCAAAACAAAATTGACTTAGAAAAATTAATAAGCACTAAGTTATCAGCTAGAAGTCAATTCTACGAAGAGGCTCACCATATCGTAGATGGTAATGCATCCATAGATAAAATCATCGAAGAAATCAATTCCCTAATAAATTTTTAATCGTTTTTACAGGATCTATAAGATTCCCGCTTTTATCATTCTGTGCAACAAATTGACCATTCAAATTAAGTAATTCATAAACCTCCGCAGTCGATAATTCAGGATGATAACTTTTCATGATAGCAACTAACCCTGCCACATATGGAGTTGCCATCGAAGTACCATTGAAAGCTTTATATTCATTATTAGGTGTCGTAGAAAGAATCTGTACACCTGGAGCCGCAATTCCCATTCCTAAATCTTCAACTGTATTAGAAAAGGGAGCAATATTCAAATTCTGGTCTATAGCAGCTACTGCGATAACACCTGGAGTATTTGCTGGGGAATATCCTTTAGCATTCATGCTCGAGTTCCCAGCAGCAACAACGACAATTGCTCCAGCTTTATTTGCATAAGCGACAGCCTCTTCGTATAGTTTTTGCCTTTTATCAGTACTACGTCCTCCTAAAGAGAGCGAGATCACATCAGCCTCATTTTCTGCTGCTTCTATTATTCCGTCTATGATTGTTTTCTGAGTGCCCATCCCATAATCATTCAGCACCTTAATTGCAGTTATCGTAAATAAATTATTATTGACATTTAAAGAGGCAACACCTGTTTCATTATTACTTATAGCTCCTGCTATACCAGCACAATGTGTACCATGTGATTGCACATCAGTATCATACTTTTTCTTTAACGATAAGTAGTTTCCTTTTAAATCTTCGTGCTCAGCATCAATGCCAGTATCTAATATAAATAGCTTTGCTTTTTTATTACTGCCTTGATTCTTAATCAATTCATTTAATTCATTAACTTTTAAAGCGGTTAAGGCCCATTGCTGAGCAGAAAGTGGATCACTGAAACCATTCTGAATTTCTTCAGCAGGTGCTAAAACCTCTAAAGGCGCTAGATTAATTTCTTCGTTTTCCTCTATAACGCTAATAAAATCAAATGATCTCAATGACTTTTTGATTTCTGTTAAATGAAAAATATCAGATTTTTCCAAGTCAATAGAGTAGTAATTGTCTAATTCACTCGCTGAATCATCCACAAGCGAAAATGATCTAGTAATCTTTATATTTTCCTTTTCTAAGAATGCTAGAAAAGAGGTGTTATTAATATTCTCAACAGGAGAATTTAATTTTATAATCAATTCGGCTTGCTCATCTAGATTAAAGTCTTTCGGGATAAGTATATCTTTGTTCTTTTGCAATAGAAACGCTAGAAAACCACTTAGTAGAATCCATGATAATATTCCTAACTTAGTTTTCCTAGCTAAAATACTAGTAAAGGATGCAAAAGATAGTAGCATTAAATCTCTGAAAACAATCTTGAGACTGTAGAAATCTCTAAGGTGCAGCTGGAAAAGGGAAAATGCATAAGTTATAAACGCAAAAAGGAATAGCGTTCCGAAAAATCTTCGCAACACTTTTGACTTCCCTAATGTTTGCCAGAGGACAAGTAGGATCAAAGAAGAAATAAGGCTAAACAAATAAAATTCGTACATGTTTTATTCTCTTTATTATATCATTTAACATGCGTACAATTTAAAAGATTCCATCTATACTTTATAATTTATTCGAAGGACGGTCAATTTAAACGGATGAAAAGTTCAGAAATTGCAATCAAAAGTAGGGTAGAGATAAAGATTTATTAAATTTGCGGTCATTAACTAAAAAACAATGTCACCAGATAGCAAAATTTTTGAAACCATAATTATAGGTTCTGGACCTGCAGGATACACTGCAGCAATATATGCAGCTCGAGCGGGTCTTAATCCCGTTTTATTTACTGGATCTGAACCTGGAGGACAATTAATGATCACTACAGATGTAGAAAATTATCCTGGATACCCAGATGGAATAATGGGCCCACAAATGATGGATGATTTTAGAAAGCAAGCTGAAAGATTTGGTACTGATATCCGATATGAAATGATCGTAGATGTTGATTTCACAGGTGATATCAAGAAAATTAAAACCGAATCAGGTCAAGAATTATTATCTCATACGATCATTATTTCTACTGGAGCAAGTGCGAAATGGCTTGGAATTCCATCAGAACAAAAATTGATGAATAAAGGAGTTTCTGCATGTGCAGTATGTGATGGATTCTTCTTTAAAGGTCAGGAAGTTATCGTAGTCGGTGGTGGAGATACGGCTGCTGAGGAAGCAATTTACTTAGCGAAACTTTGCCCTACAGTTCACTTATTGGTAAGAAGAGACGAAATGCGTGCATCTAAGATAATGCAAGAACGCGTAATCAAACAAGAAAATATTATCATTCACTGGAACACAAGTACAGAAGAAATTCTCGGAGAAGAAGAAGTGACTGGTGCGAGAGTGATCAACAATATAACGAGAGAAACTGAAATTATAGACGCTACTGGATTTTTCGTAGCAATAGGACACAAGCCAAATACTTCTATTTTCAAAGGTATTCTACACATGGATGATTTAGGATATCTAATTACTCAACCAGATAGTACTAAAACAAACGTGGAAGGTGTTTTTGCTAGTGGTGATGCTCAAGACAGAATCTATCGGCAAGCTGTAACGGCTGCTGGAACAGGATGTATGGCAGCACTAGAAGCAGAAAGACTTCTCGCTGAAAAAGGTATAATCTAAAAATTAAATAATGGCTAACAAAACAAAATTTAGACCAGGAGTACTTCACGGAGATGAAGTTACTGAATTACTGAACTATGCGAATGAAAACAATTTCGCCTTGCCTGCAGCAAATGTTGTTGGTACTAATTCGGTTAACTCTGTATTAGAAGCAGCAGCAGCTGTTAATTCGCCTGTAATTGTACAGTTTTCTAATGGAGGTGGATCTTTTTACGCAGGGAAATCTCTTTCTAACGACGGACAGAATGCAGCAATTATAGGAGCTGTATCAGGTGCTATGCACGTAGAGCAAGTAGCAAAACATTATGGTGTAACAGTAATTCTGCATACAGATCACTGTGCTAAGAAACTTTTACCTTGGGTAGATGGTCTGATGGATGCTAATGAAAAACATTACGAAAAGAATGGGCATTCGCTTTTTAGTTCTCATATGATCGATCTTTCTGAAGAACCATTAGAAGAAAATATCGCAATCAGTAAGCAATATTTAGAACGAATGGATCCTTTAGGGATGACACTAGAAATAGAATTAGGTGTAACTGGTGGAGAAGAAGATGGTGTGGATAATAGTGATGTAGATAGTTCTAAATTATATACGCAACCAGAAGAAGTGAATTATGCTTATGAGGAGTTAATGAAAGTAAATGACAAATTTACGGTAGCTGCTGCTTTTGGGAATGTTCATGGAGTTTATAAACCTGGTAATGTTGAACTAAGACCAATAATCTTAAAAAACACCCAAGAGTTTATTCAGAAGAAGCACTCAACAGGTGATAATCCGATCAATTTTGTATTTCACGGTGGTTCAGGTTCAAGTAGAGAAGACATTAGAGCAGCAATCGAATACGGAGCTGTGAAAATGAATATTGATACTGATTTACAGTGGGCTACTTGGGATGGAATTCATGATTATTACAAAAAGCACAAAGACTATCTGCAAGCGCAAATTGGAAATCCTGATGGAGACGATGTGCCGAATAAAAAATACTACGATCCAAGAAAATGGTTGAGACATGCTGAACAATCTCTAGTTAAGAGAGTTATTCAAGCTTTCGAAGATCTTAATTGTATCGAAAAGAATAAGTAAAACTTAAAAAGCCCGATCAAATTTACATTCGATCGGGCTTTTTTTGTGGTAAGTTGGCGGTGGTCAATGGGCTTTTGCATTTATGCCGAGAAGAAGTCGAAACATGATTACTAGCAAATGCTTTGTTACTACTTTCGTAGTCAAAATTAGGTATTCCGACGGATTCTTTAAGATGTTTTCGAGGCTTTATCCTCGTAAAAAAAACACGCTACTAAAGTATCGAAAACAGTAGTTTTAATACATTCTCGACACTAATATGCCGAGAAGAAACTCTTTACTTAATAAATACTACACTTCTCATCTGCGCTAGTCGCTATATGAAGTGTCTCATTGTGGTAATCCTAAGTGTCGCTGAGCATGACTTACTCTACAAAACGGTAACCTACTTTCTTAACCGTTACGATCTGTTCATGTCCTATTTTCTCACGTAGTTTAGAGATGTGTACATCTATCGTTCTTTCTCCTACCATGATATCATTTCCCCAGATGATTCTATAGATCTCTTGTCTAAGTAATACTTTTTCAGGTCTTGACATTAGTAGATTTAATAGGTCGAATTCCTTTTTAGTTAAACTGATTTCTTCCTGATCTCTGAACGCTTGATAAGTATCCAAATTCAATTTTAGATTCCCTCTGATCACTAAAGAAGATTCCCCCATTTCATTAACCATTAAGTATCTTCTGAAAAGAGCCTTCATATGAGTAATAAATAATCGAGGTCTCACAGGTTTCTTAATGAAATCATCTGCTCCTGCCTCCAGACATGCTATTTCTGAATATTCCTCAGACCTTGCGGTAAGAAATGCTACCATCACGCTACGTAATTCAGGAATAGCTTTAATCCTTTTGCAAGCTTCTACACCATCCATATGAGGCATCATTATGTCTAGTACGATTAATTCAGGACGAATTTCCTGAGCCTTCTCTATAGCTTCTTGGCCATTATGGGCATAAAATACTTCAAAACCTTCTTTAGTTAAATTGTAACCAAGCATGTCTAGAATATCTTGCTCATCATCGACAAGAAGGATTTTACATTTCAAATTGTCAAAATCCAATATATCTGGTTTTTCTAGTGATTGTATCATATGTCATTGTGTGTTTCTACTTCAAATATCACTTTTACAGGGCTCATATTCAAGAAGTGGTAGATAAGTTAATGATGTAATAACATAGGGTTAATATTGGACATAGAAATTGAATTTTCTTAACCATTACTTAACATAAGTGAAATATGTCGATAACGTGGTGCACTTACATTTGTGAAAAATAAAAACAATTAAAAATGAAAATTCGAATACTTTCTTTACTTGCACTATGTGTAACTGTATTATTCTCTTGTACGAAAGAAGAAGCTAATTCAACTTATGATGCACCGTCTGTTTCAGCACCATCTTCAGTGATGAATGTTCAGAGTGGAGCAACTGGATTATCTGTCACTTTTAATACAAGTGTAGATGCAGATTTAACAGCTACTTATCAAGCTACAGGAAATGGGGTAACTATAGCTAACCCAACTGGAGATGTTAGTGGAAATACTGTTACTATTAATTTTGATGCTGGAAACACAAGTGGTGCTGCTTCTATTACTTTAGTAGTAACGGACTCAGAAAACCAAGATGATGAAGCAACTGCTGTAATTAATGTTGGAGCAGAAGTTACTGAAATCTTATTGACTACTAACGTTACAGAAGATGTGACTTGGACAGCGGATAGAACATACATTTTAGGAGGAAGAATATCAGTAGAAAGTGGTGCTACATTGACTATTGAACCAGGGACTGTAATTAAAGGACAAGCTGGAACTGGAGCCAATGCAACTGCTCTTTTAATTGCAAGAGGTGGAAAACTGATGGCAGAAGGAAGTGCTGACTTGCCTATCGTATTCACATCCATAGCGGATGAATTGACTGGTGAAGACATTGCTAATGGAAACGTAGCAAGTCCAAATTTAGATCCAGACATTAATGGTCTTTGGGGAGGTGTAATCGTTTTAGGAAATGCTCCTATTTCTGCATCTAATGACAATGGTGATGTTTCAGAAGTACAAATAGAAGGTGTTCCTACATCTGATCCAAACGGTCTTTACGGAGGAAATGATCCAGAAGATAATTCTGGAGTTATTAAATATGTTTCAATCAGACATGGTGGATCAAACATCGGATCTGGAAACGAAATCAATGGCTTAACGCTAGGTGGAGTTGGATCAGGAACTGTAGTAGATAACATTGAAATAGTTGCTAATCAAGATGATGGAATCGAGTGGTTTGGTGGTACTGTAAATGTTACAAATGTTGCAGTATGGAATGTAGGCGATGACGGAATCGATACGGATCAATCATGGAATGGAACACTAGATAACTTCGTAGTCGTTACACCTACAGGTCACTGTTTCGAATTAGATGGACCTGAAGGTTCTGCTAAAGCTGGTCATACTATTCAAAATGGATCAATCTTAGCTTCAAGCGATGACAGGGTTTCAGAAGATTTAATTAATGTGGATGAGAACTCTATCGTATCTCTTAAGAATTTGTATTTCAAAAATGTTGTTGAAGGACAAATGATCAACCGAGTTACTGCTGAGGGTGTAACTTTTGAAGGAATTGAAATAAATGTTGCTGCTGAAAATTTAGCAAACCATGTAAATGGTGAAGTACCAGCTGGTGTAACAATCGGATCTGCTACTAAAGCTGATATTTCTGTTCTTTCTTGGACTTGGACTTCTAAAAGTGGAGTCTTAGCAGAATTATAAAAATTATAAAACAAATCATAAGGAAGGATTTCCATGCCTATTCGGCGTGGAAATCTTTTTGTAAGATTTTACCTTTTACAAATTAAATTTTACAAATTAATGAGACAATTTATTACGTTCTGTTGTTTGCTTGGTACAATAGTACTTTCAGGGCAAACAGGAATCGTTAGAGGATTAGTAATTGAGGATGCAAATGCCTACGAAGTGATCGGCGCAAACATTTTAATTACTGATTCATCGATAGGAACTTCTACAGATATCGATGGTTCATTTGAACTTACTTTAGAAGTAGGAACCTACGAATTTCAAGTTACATACATTGGTTTTACGACCATTACTATTCAGGAAGTTGTAGTTAAGGAAGGCGAAGTAACTCAACTTGGTACCATAAGACTATTAGAAAATAGTCAGAAATTAGAAGAAGTTGTTGTGACCGCAACGGCGATGAGACATTCTGAAACCGCTTTATTGACACTAAGGAAGAAATCCATCTCCATGTTAGATGGCATTTCCTCTGAAAAATTCGAATTAACCGGTGATGGAACTGCAGTAGAAGCAGCAAAAAGAGTTACTGGTGTAACTGTAGAGGGTGGAAAATATGTATATGTGCGAGGCCTTGGAGACAGGTACGCTAAGACTACTTTGAATGGTGCAGATATTCCAGGATTAGATCCGGATCGAAATACCCTTCAAATGGATATTTTCCCTACAAATCTGATTAGTAATATTCTAATTAGTAAAAACTTTACAGCAGATCTTCCTGCAGATTTTACAGGAGGACTTTTAAATCTGGAAACGAAGGAGTTCCCAGAAGAAAAAATATTCAGCGTATCAGCGAGTTTGGGATATAATCCTGCAATGCACTTGAATAACGACTTCCTTACTTATAACGGAGGAAAGACGGATTTCTTAGGATTTGATGATGGAACAAGAAGTCTGCCTGAAGGTGCAATTTCTGAGCAAATTCCAACTCCAATTAGTGGCGCTTCGAAAGAGGAAGTTTCCACTTTTGTGAATAGTTTTGATTCACAATTAGGTGTATCAAGAACATTGAGCCCTGTTAATTACAGCGCAGGAATATCCTATGGAGATCAAATTACCCTTGGTAATAAAAATGGAGGCTTCAACAGTCCTAAATTAGGATACATCTTTTCACTATCCTACAAGAGTGAATACAAGTACTATAATGATGTAATCTATGGCGAATACCAAAGGTACATCGATCCAGATCTATTTGATTTGAGATATGCTACCATTCAAGATGGTGAAATAGGCGAACAGAATGTTTTAGTGGGCATGTTCGGTGGTTTGGCTTATAAGCAAGCAGGTAATAAAATCAAGTTAACGGCCTTGCATCTTCAGAATGGAGAAACCCGAGCTGGAAGGTTCGATATCCGAAATGACGGTGAGGCAGTTGGACAATCTGGATATTTTGCAGAATCTGACAACCTGGAGTATAATCAAAGAGGATTGACAAATGCTATGTTACAAGGTACACATGTACTGGGTAATACAGGACTAGAAATTGACTGGAGATTAGCTCCTACACTTTCTACTTTACAAGATCCAGATATAAGAAAAACGGCATTTACGTATACTGCAGTTGATACTTCATTTATTGCAGGTGCAGGAGGTAATCCAGCTAGAATATGGAGGAACTTAGATGAAGTAAATGCGATAGGTAAGCTTGATATCTCTAAGAAATATACATTTAGGGGAGAAGATGCTCGATTGAAATTTGGAGGAAGCCACGTTTACAAAAACAGGAATTATGAAATCCTTTTCTTTGATATTCAGTTTTTCGGTGGTCAGGATTGGACTAATCCAGATCCAGCAACAGTATTGAATCCAGAAAACATTTACCCTAATAGTCCTAATAGCATTTATTACCAATCAGGAAATAATACGCCTAATCCGAATTCCTATTCTTCTAATGTAAATAATACTGCATTTTACATTAGTAATGAAGCGACACCTATTGAAAATCTAAAAGTGAACATCGGTGTGAGAATGGAGAATTATGTTCAGCGTCACACTGGTAGAGATCAAAGATATGCAAGTGGAGATGTTGTGAATGGTAGAAATCTTGAGAATGAGAAAGTTTTGGATGCATTGGATTTCTTTCCAGCGGCAAACTTAGTTTATTCATTATCAGATCAGCAGAATTTAAGATTTTCTTATTCAAGGACGATCGCTCGACCTTCGTTTAAAGAGTTATCATTTGCGCAAATTCTAGATCCGATTACCAATAGAATTTTCAATGGTAGTTTATTTACCTATGCAGATTGGGATGGTCAGTTATCTGAAACAAGAATAGACAATCTGGATTTCAGATGGGAATTATTTCTTGAGAATGGACAGATTTATTCAGCAAGTGCCTTTTATAAGAACTTTGATAATCCTATAGAATTAGTGCGAATTCCTGAACAGCAAACGAGTACAGAATTTCAGCCTCGAAATGTAGGAGATGGAAGTTTATTTGGGTTTGAGTTAGAAATGAGAAGAGATCTTGGATTTGTTTCAAGTGCATTAAATCATTTCAACTTCAGTACGAATGTTACTTTAGTGGATTCGAGAATAGATATGACAGATACAGAATATGACGCTCGAAAAACCTATGAAAAGACGGGAGAAACCATAAAACGATATAGACAAATGGCTGGACAAGCACCATATGTAATCAATGCAGGATTGAGTTATGGAAATCCAGATAATGGTCTTGATTTTGGACTTTTCTACAATGTGAAAGGTAGAACGATGGAAATCGTGGGAGCCGGGCTATTTCCTGATATCTATTTCCAACCTTTTCATAGTTTGAACTTGAGCATCAATAAGAAATTTGGACCGTCGCAGAAAACAGTGCTAGATCTTAAAGTGTCTAATATTTTAAATGATAAAAGAGAAAGTCTTTATGAATCATTTAGTGCTGATTCACAGGTATTTACAAGTATTAACCCAGGCATTACTTTTAGCCTAGGATTAAGTTATAAGATATAGAAACCTGAGTTCAGGTTGAAGATAATTTGTAAAAGGTCGATTTAGACTATCATCAGACAGCGCATTAATTTGCGCTGTTTGGTTTTTTTACATTAGAGTAGGAGAGAGCACTCCTGTTTTCTCGAAAGTATTTTTCAGATACTTTTTTTTAGGTCAATTTTATTGCCACTCCAGTTGTTTCCTTTCAGACCAATACACATCAGGGGGAATAGCGAAACTTCTTAACTGTTCAATCTCCGATTCTAAAAGCGTAATAGTGTTAGCTAGGTTATTTTGCGTAAGGTGAGTTGCTTCCGAAGCGCCGCTTAAAACCTTGAATACGTCCATGCTATCCATGCAGAATCTTAGTGCTATGGCATCGATTCCAACTTGATATTTCGCTGCAAGTTTTCGCAGTAATTCATAAGTTTTAGTGTAGTTAGGATAGCGATCATTCGGGAAGATGCGTCCATTCGCAAGTGCTTCTTTAATGATTATTCGCTTATCATCACTTGCTAATAGTTCAGACATTTGGGATAAACTCTGGTCAAAGACATTATAAGTTACTTGAAAAGTATCAAATAATTGCACACTTCCTATTTCGGCATAAAATGCTTTTTTTAAGATTTCATTTTGATTCGCTCCACTTACAGAAACACCCATAATAAGCCCGAATTCTTCCTTGAGTTCTAAGAGTTGATACAGGATAGCTTCATTCTCAAGGACGCCAGTTTCTAATGTTGCAGAATGGATCTGGTAAGTCGTTAAGTAGGGTAGTAGAGCCTGTGATTTCTCCCATTGTTCATTAAGCTTCGATAAAGAATGCTCCTTTACCTCATGAATCTTAGCATTAGGGTCAAAATTAGCAACATAAGTATATCCCCATTTCGTCGCTATTTCGATCCTTGCATCGTCTTTTGTTTCTAACCATTCGATGAGCAGGTCTTCAGCAATTCCATAGCCAGGAGCAGTATCGAAATATAGAATGTTTAGATCGTAAGCTTGATCTAACATTTGAAAAGCATGATCCTTGAATGCAGGAAGCGAAAAATCCGAAGAGGCGTTTTGCTTAATATTGATGTATTGTGGTCTCCCGATTGCCGCGGTACCGAAACCTAGCAAGTTTTTCTTTTTCATGAAACTGTAAAATTTGAAAATTATAAGCCTAAGAATAAATTGCCAACTTAAGATATCACCGTCCCTAACTCACGCAATAATTCCTTATGTTCTCTCTCTATTTTATTAAAAGCTTTCAGATATAAGATGTAATTCGTGTCTTCTGTATCCATTTTCAGGATTTCAGCTTTAATCTCTTTAACCGATTTTCTAAGCTTGCGTTCTCGAAGACGCATGATTACTTGTTCTGCATCCAGCTCTTGATTATCATCTGGTGGCTTTTGTGTCTGTAACTCAAGGCCCTTTTCACTCCAGTTCGCATAGATGTACGGAGAACTAATGCAGTCTATGGCAAGTTGCTGAATCTCAGGATTCATGTGATTGATGAAATAGTTGACATCAATTACAGTTCCCTTTTCAGACTCACTTCTACATTCTTCTAACAATGCTTTATAAACTGGATTCTCGATACGTTCTAGAATATCAGAAACATTTTCGAATATAAATTCAAGAATGGTGGCTTCTGAATCAGCGTTGACCGGTTTATTAGCAAAATTGATCAGGATTCTGATCAACTCCTTTTCTTGATGCTCATCAGATTCGTAATTTCGTTCTTTTATAGATTTCTGTGGTGCGTGCTCTCTGCGTTCTCCAGGAAATGGCGGCTCATCATACTGTTCATCACGGTAAGATTTGGATTTATACCGTTCTTTCTTCATTTCCCCCTTAATGAGTTCATTCGATTCTCTGTGAAGTATCGACTCATCGAGTTCTAATATAGAACTATATTGTTTGATATATAAAGAACGTTTTAGTGTATCTGGAATCTTCGATATGGATTCGATGATACTTTTCACTGCTATAGACTTCTGAATTGGATCGTTCGCCGTTTCCGCCATCAACATTTCAGTCTTAAACTGAATAAAATCCTTAGCTTCTGTTTCTGCGTAAGTTCTAAATTGATCGACACCGACTTTTTTCAAATAAGAATCTGGATCCTCTCCTTCAGGAAGTAAAACCAGTTTCACATTCATGTCTTGCGCCAGTATCATGTCCATCCCTCGAAGTGCGGCTTTGACTCCAGCATTATCTCCATCAAAAAGGACTTTAATGTTAGGTGAATAGCGCTTGATCAGTCTGATTTGGTCTTCGGTCAATGATGTTCCGGAAGCCGCAACGACATTTTCTAATCCTGACTGATGAAGTGTGATCACATCCGTATATCCTTCGACGAGGATGCACTCATCCTTTTTCCTAATATCATTTTTTGCATGATACAGGCCGTAGAGCGTCTTTCGTTTATTGTAAATTTCAGATTCCGGGGAATTGATGTATTTAGGAATCTTTTTCTCCTTGCTTAAGGTCCGTCCACCGAATCCAATGACCTTTCCACTCAGATTATGAATGGAAAACATGACTCGCGCATTAAAGAAATCTCTGTTTTCCTTGACCACACCTAATTTTGTGGCTACTTCTATATTATACTGCTTCGACTTAAGCGCTTCATATAAATCACTTCTATCTCGCACTGCATATCCTAATCCGAATTTCTTAATCGTGGATTCATAAAAACCTCTTTCCTTGAAGTAGGACATTCCCACACTTTTTCCTTCATTAGACTCGAATAGGTTTTCGCTGAAGTGTGACTTAGAGAATTCATTTACAATAAATAAACTTTCCCTGGCATCGATACGAGCCATTTCCTCATCTGTCCGCTCTGTTTCTTCTAGTTCTATATTGTACTTAGCAGCTAACCAACGAATGGCTTCGATAAAACTTAGTTTCTCATGCTCCATCATGAATTGGACGGGATTTCCACCTTTACCACAACCGAAGCACTTATATATATTTTTAGCTGGAGAAACCACGAAAGATGGTGTTTTCTCATTGTGAAATGGACAATTACCTTTAAAATTGACTCCAGCCTTTTTTAAGTGTACAAACTCATCTACGACCTCTTCTATTCTAGCGGTTTCGATAACTTTGTCTACTGAGTGTTGTTTTATCATTTATTCTCCGAAGAGCATATCCTGAATAGAATAAACTCCTTTTTTATCTTTTAACCATTTAGCAGCTTCATATGCACCTTTTGCAAATCCGAGACGTGAATTTGCTTCATGCTTAATTTCTATGCTATCTACTTCTGATTCATATTTAATAATGTGTGTTCCTGGTGTTTTTCCGATACGCTTGGAAACGATATCCATCGATTCAACAACTTGAAATCTATCATTTTTTTCGATAATTCCTTCAGCTAACGTGATTGCAGTTCCACTAGGCGCATCAAGTTTTTCAGTATGATGAATTTCTTCCATATACAATTTGTAATCATTGTATTTCTTCATTTTCTCAGCTAAGAATTTATTCACTTCGAAGAAAACATTCACGCCGATACTAAAATTAGAAGCATACATGAAAGCACTAACCTTTTCTTCACATAATTGTTTAACCTCGTCATATTTATTTAACCAGCCAGTTGTTCCTGAAACAACAGGAATTCTATTATTTATACAATACGATAGATTGCTAAATGCACTTTCAGGATTTGAAAACTCAATGGCTACATCTGTATTGCCAGCAGTGATCTTCTTAAGATCTTCAGCATTCTCTTTATCAATGATAAAGCTAATCTCATCTCCATTTTCTTTAGCGATTTCATGAATTGTTTTTCCCATTTTGCCGTAACCTATCAATGCTAATTTCATCCCTTTTTATAATTTTATATTGTAAATACAAATATAGAAAGAAAAGCTTCCTACATTTGACTACATCACAATAAATTGTAATATGGATCATAATATTCAATTAATTAACATATTTTTGCTCGAGAAACATAAATATATATGGGTTGGTTTAAAAGATTAAAGACAGGAATTCAGACAGCTACTAAATTTAAGAAGGAAGTACCTGATGGGCTATGGTATAAGTGTAAGGAGTGCAATGAAACCACCACAAGGAAGGAGTTAGCTGAGAATTTTTTCAAGTGTCCTCATTGTAATTACCACGTAAGAATCGGGTCACATGATTATTTTGACTTGATATTCGATGGTACTTTTAATGAAATGTTTTCAGATATCGTTTCTAAAGATGTGCTTGAATTCGAAGACGTTAAGAAATATACAGATCGATTAACAGCAGCCTTGAAGAAAACAGACTTAACCGATGCAATAACGGTTGCTTCAGGAAAAGTGAATAAAAAATCATTAGTTATAGCGGCGATGGATTTTACTTTCATCGGAGGATCAATGGGTGTTGTAGTAGGGGAGCGTATATCGAGAGCTATTGATTATTGTATAGAAAATAGAGTACCACTATTAATAATATCTAAGTCAGGTGGAGCGAGAATGATGGAATCTGCGTTTTCATTGATGCAGATGGCTAAGACTTCTGCAAAATTAAGCAGACTGTCTAAGGCGGGTGTTCCATATTTTAGTTTAATGACAGATCCTACGACGGGTGGAGTTACCGCTTCATTTGCTATGCTAGGAGATATTAATTTTTCTGAGCCTAAAGCTTTAATTGGTTTTGCGGGTCCTCGAGTGATTAAGGAAACGATCAAACAAGAATTGCCAGAAGGATTTCAAACTTCAGAGTTCTTACTAGAACATGGTTTCTTAGACTTCATAGTTGATCGATCAGAATTAAAAGACCGACTTGGAGAATTATTATTTCTCTTAGATAAAACCTATGTAGAAGAGGAAGTAGTGGAGGGATAAGTTCGTTCCATTTTAATAGAATAAGTTTGTTTTTCTAGTTTGAAGCCAGCATCTCTATTTATTAAGATCTAGCCAGTTATCTATTGTTTGTATGGTAGACAGAAGAAAAGATGCCAAAGCTATAATTCACTTATATTGTTTTCACTTCATTATACAGCAGACGCAACTCTAGACCTTTGCATGTTAGCTTGTTTTATCCATGTAAAGCAAGCAGCTTTCATATCAGCTATGACTACTCAGAAATCACGACAAATTCAGGATTAAAAGGATCCAAATTAGCCTTTAGTGTATCTAGGTATTCTGCGCCATATTTCAAGTAAAAAGGAATGAAATTGTCTTTTCGCTCTTGAAGACTACCACTTGGGAAAATCTTATCGTGTAATTTTCGGATCTTCTTAATATCCGTTTCATGACGGTCTTTCTCTGTTCGAAGCAATCGAGAACTGAGTTGTTCGAAAGACTTGAACTGCTTTACTTGTCCAGCTTTAATGGCTTGGGCTAAATTTTTATCTATTCCTTCTGCCTTTTCTCCTAAGAGGTCGAACGCTTGATTAAACAAATCAAATTCTTTAGAGAATTCCAGCTCTGCACCTGCGTTTAATTTGACATAGTGCTGAACCCACTCTTCATCCGTCTGAAATAAGTTTTCAGAAGAGATTTCATATTTCTCCATCTGCTTCGTTTCAGATTTTGTTAAAAACAGAAGTGAATTTCTTCTCACTAAGATCGGGAAGCTCACATTGAATGCCTCAAATTGAGACTTTCTTTCTGTCCAATATGCAATTTCACCGCCACCTCCTAGATAAGCTAAGTTAGGCAGAATGGTTTCTTGGTATATCGGTCTCATCACTACATTAGGTGAAAAACGGTCTGGATGATTTTCTATCTCGGTTTCTAACTCGTCTTTTGTGAAACTAAGATCTGTTTCTAATACTTTATAATGCTCACCGTCTAATTCTATTCTATCTCTTCGTCCTTCTTGTAAGTAGAAAAAATTAATTTCTCTAGCATGTGCCTGAGATTTCAGATCAAGGTCGCCAAGTGCATCTTGTGTCTTCACAATAAGCTCCTGAGAGGGACGCTCGAATATTTCTTTCTTAATATGTGGTACGAATGCTGATTTCAGTGCTTTATCGTCAGTAACCAATAAGACAATGTTGTACTTATGGAATAATTGATGCACCATTCTAAAGACTGCTTCATTGTAAGAATCAACATCTTTGAAAGAAGATTTGATTAAATCTTTCAATTGTTCAGCATTTTCAGAATCACCTAGAATATCATAAACTTGTTCTAGAACAGGATCCAGTGTGTCGGTCTTCATTCTTCCGACAGGGCCGCGAGCATCATTTTCCCATTCTATCTTTCTTCCGAAAAGGTTAAGATGATTAATCTCTTCGAAATCATGGTCTTCTGACCCAATGATAAAAACAGGAACTACATGTGATTCTGGATATGTTTCATTAAGCTTTTCAGCTAGATTAATCACACTCAGGATTTTATATATGAAATACAATGGCCCAGTTAGTAAACTAGGTTGGTGAGCTGTTATTACCGTGAAGGTTTCATTATTTGCTAGCGATTCGATATTCTGAGTAGGTACATTTGCTACACCAGCATTTTCATATTGTTCTTTGATAACATTGACCAATAAACTTCTATCTACTGCATAATTACTGCGGTCTTTCATTTTTCCACCAAAGGCTTCAAGTGTAATTGGAAAGCTTAAAAAAGACTTAAATAATTCAGGATTCTCTTGAAACTGAACATCTCTTTTAGATAATTGCGGAACACTTGAAAATGGGAAGAAATTAACTTTCATCTAAATAAACTTTGATTTAAAATTTGACTGCAATGTAATTAAAGAAATACTTAACGGGAAGAGAGCGGAATGGTTTTTAGAAAACCTATTTAATTGCAAGGAAAAACACAACTAATTAAAATGAGCAAAAAAAAGAACTCGCGAATGAATCACGAGTTCTTACCAGGTTATAACTCTCACTAAATTTTTTAATTATGTTACTATTTTTATTTCTATACTTAAGACACTCATGATACTATTTGTCCCCTATCCAAATAATTATTTTTTTTATTAAATGTGGGGGCTTACATTTTTTGGGAGATTCTATATTAATTAAGCTTATATCCTAAGCTGAAAATCAGTCTAGAATCATCACTATTAAAATCTAATCCTTCATTATTATATAGAATATGATCTTCGAAATTACTAAAGTTTAATTCATATCTGACGTCTAACCGAAGTTTGCCTACATTAAGACCAGCCCCTGCAATAGCGCCATATTGGAGCTTGGTTACTTGCTCTTCGAACCCATTTTCATCCGCTAGTTTCGAGAAGCTATTAATGAAATAATGAGCTTCTGGTCCAGCATAAGCTCTAAGTGGTCCTAATTTAATTCCGAATAGAATGGGTATGTCCACATATTGATACTGATCTTGAATTATTTTTTCTACACCACCACTTTCATTAAACTCATTTAACCTATATTCATATGTATTAGAATTAAGGGTGATCTCTGGAGAAATAGTGATTCCTGCTAATTTGAACTGTGTGTATAATCCGACATGATAACCATATGAAGCCTCACCTAGGCTTATTTTAAGATCACTGAAGGAATTGTTTTGTAAAGATAAAGCTTCGGTGTTAACATCTTGGGTACTCATACCTAACCGTAATCCGTATTCGAACTGTGCTGAAACCATATTCATAGTGAAGATTCCTACACATAAAACCAGAATTGTCCTTTTCATAATTAGTTTATTTTAGTTACTTAAATCGAACGAAAACATTTTTATTTCCTTATTAACTTTTAATGCTTTAACCCTTTCTTAACTTTGCAACATATATGCCAATTGTATTAAATATATCTTTAATATGTCTTGGCTAAGATAAGAAGCAACAAAATGAATATTAAAACACTAGAATTTGTCGGTAGCTTTCCCTCTGAAACGGCCTGTCCGGATTCTACATTTCCTGAGTACGCCTTTATCGGACGATCGAATGTAGGGAAGTCTTCATTGATTAACTTAATAACAGATCGAAAGGAAATTGCAAAAGTTTCATCTACGCCAGGAAAAACACAATTAATAAATTTTTTCGAGGTGAATGAATCTTGGCATCTTGTCGATCTTCCAGGTTATGGATATGCTAAAGTTTCTAAGAAGAATAGAGCGAAGTTTAGCAAGATGATCGATCATTATTTATTGTCGAGAAAACAATTGCAGTGTGCATTTGTATTAATTGATGCAAGGATTCCATTGCAGGAAATCGATCGGGAGTTTATTAGTAAACTCGGTGCCTCAGGCGTACCATTTGTGTTGGTTTTTACCAAAATAGATGGTGTTAAACTGGGGAAATTAACAGATAATCTGAGGGATATTAAAGAAAAGCTATTGGAAGAATGGACGGAATTACCTCAAACTTTTATAACTTCATCAACGAAAAGGAAAGGAAGAGAAGAAATTCTTGAATTAATTTCCAAGCTGAATAAGGCTTATATGCAATAATATTTATGAGTAAATTTCACAGCGTACATCCACATATCCTTCCCAATCTCGAAGATTGGCCGATATATAAGTTAGCGCAGGACAGGCAGGAGTTCATTGCCCTTCTGGAGGAAGAGGTCATGAATAAGTTTACCGAAAAATACGGTGACGATTTGGATAAGATCATTGCTAAAACGATCTATTTAGAGAAAAAGCGTTGCAAAGATAATCCATGGAAAATAGATCCTTCTAATGAGATTAAGTACTGGCATGCAATAGGTAAGGAGTTTCAGAATAGTAAATTAACGGATAATCCAGAAATAAAAAACAGGGAACTACTTCAGAAGATCACACATAGATATTGTGAAGAAATCTTAGGAGACTTTAAAATTAAAACATTCAAATTCGCAAGGAGGTTTCTGACTTCTCTATTCAAGCGATTGTTTACTGCTGCTGCGGATAAGCGGCATCTGCTTTGGGGATCGAGAAAGAAGCTGTACGAGAAAATTAAAGTACAGGGTGCGATCGATAAAGTTAGGTCTTTAATGCAGAAAGGAACCGTAGTGATTGTTCCTACACACTTATCTAATATCGATTCCATTTTACTCGGATATGCGATGGATGGAGTAGCTGGACTTCCAGCATTTTCATATGGCGCAGGTTTGAACCTATATGATTTAGAATTGGTTGCTTATTTTATGGACCGACTTGGTGCTTATAAAGTAGATAGAAGAAAGAAGAATCCTATTTATCTTGAGACGTTGAAGAATATGTCTAAGCTCAGTATAGAAAGAGGTGTGAATTCACTTTTCTTTCCAGGAGGAACGAGGTCAAGAAGCGGCGAGTTAGAAAGTAGCTTGAAAATGGGACTTCTAGGAACGATCATAGAGGCTCAGAGATCAATGTACCAAGATGGTAAGGATGAAAAAATCTTTATCGTTCCATTGACCATGAGTTACAATTTTGTGCTAGAAGGGAAATTTTTAATCGAGAATCATCTGGCATTAACGGGTAGAGAGAAATACATCAAAACTAAAGATCAAGCACGTAGCTATAGAAAGTTCATCAATTTCTTCTGGAAACTGTTTTCCGCATCTTCGGAATTGTATTTATCCTTTGCGGAACCGATGGATGTTTTCGGACATAAAGTAGATACAGAGGGTAATAGTTATGATCAATTGGATAAAAAATTAGATCTTAAGGATTATTTCATGATCAACGGTAGCATGATTACGAATACACAGCGAGAATCTGTTTATACGAAAAAGCTAGCGGACAAGATTTTAGAGAGTTTCCGAAAGACAAATATTGTCTTAGCAAGTCATGTGGTAGCATTTACTGCTTTTAAAATACTTGAAAAAGAACATAAAGAGTTAGATATTTGGGATTTAGTTAATCTTAATACGAAAGCATTAAATATTCCGATTGCTGAATTTGAATCCATGGTAAGTTCAGTATGGGAAGAGCTAAAGAAGAAGAAGGCTTCTACCTTGGATAAATATTCAGAGATGACTATCCAAGAAATAGTGAAAGAAGGTGTAGCAAACTTGGGTATTTATCATGATAAAAAGACACTTGTCTTAGAAAATGGTTTTATTCAAAGCCAAGATTTTAAGCTGCTTTATTTTTACCATAACAGAATGACACATTATAACATAGGCATAGAAAGACGTAAAGAAGAACAAGAAGAATTAATATTAGAATAATAATAAGTGGATTTTATAGTATTTGATTTAGAAGCAACCTGCTGGCTCGGCAGACCGCCGCAAGGCATCACGGAAATAATAGAGATCGGAGCAGTGAAGTATAATGGATATGGTGAAGAACTAGGAAGCTTTTGTAAGTTTATCAGGCCTAAGATAAATCCTATCCTTTCTCCTTTCTGTACGAGGTTAACTTCCATTACACAAGCCAATGTAGAGCGTTCTGACCTTTTTGATAAGGTGATAGAGGAATTTATGGACTGGGCTGATGTGTACGAGAATGACTATTTGTTGTGTTCGTGGGGAAAGTTTGACCAGACGCTATTAAGCAATGATTGTCAGTTGCATAAGATAGAAACAGATTGGTTAGATCCACACATAGATGTGAAAAAGCAATTTCATAAGTATAAAGGTTCAGCAAATGAATACGGTCTTAAGAAATCACTCAGAATGGAAGGTATGGAATTCGAAGGAATCCAACATAGAGCTATCAGTGATGCAGAAAATCTCGGAAAAATTTTCACCAAGTATATAGATATTTGGCAGTATTAAGCTAATTTTAACATACGTTTATCGAAAACGAGAACTTTTCTCACCCCAAAAACATTAATAGATATGAACAAACAAAAAAATTAAAAATATTTACATGAAAAGAATTAGCTTATTATTTTTAGCGATCTCATTCCTATCTACCTTTGCTTTACAAGCTCAGAAAGAACTTAAAGAAGGGCTTATTAAGTACGAAGTAACAGATGTGAAATCTGATGATCCACAGATGGCTGCTCAGCTTGGTATGATGAAAGGTACTACGAATGATGTTTATTTTATGAAAGGAAAATCCTTGACTAAAATGAATATGATGGGAGGAATGATGAAAATGTCTATGTTTAGCAATTCGGATGACAATACAGGCGTAATGTTGTTTGATGCAATGGGGCAGAAGTATATGATTCCAATGTCAGCTGACGAAAAAGCTGCAAATAAAGAAAAATCAGAAGAGGCAATGGGTGACTTAGAGTTCATCTATGACAGAGACGATAAAAAAACGATTGCTGGGTATGATTGTTACAAAGTAACACTTAAGAGTGATAAAATGCAAGGTGTGGAAATGTCAGCATATATCACTAAGGATATTACTTCTACTGCTGAAGTAATGCAAGGAATTGACGCTAATAAACTAGAAGGATTTCCACTAGAGTATACAGTAAGTCAAGGTGGTCAGTTTTCAATGGTCTTTACTGCTTTAGAAGTAAATGATGATATCGATACTGAAGTATTCAATTTGGATACAAAAGGATTCAAAGAAATGACTATGGAAGAATTCCAATCTGCAATGGGCGGAGGAATGATGGGTTTCTAATCTATCCCAAGTTTACATGATACCAAGGAGAGTGTTCTAACGAGCATTCTCCTTTTTTTATGAGTTTAATGCACCTAGACTTTCCATGTCAATGTGTATCATTACAATTGAGGCAATTAATGGGTAAGTCTTGTAGTGGTTTTTGATAATTGTTTTATCATTACATAAATAGTGAATCCTAAATCATAACGACATGCAACGCTTTCTCTTTTCATTTATACTACTTTGCTTTACTTGTCAGATATTATCCGCTCAGGAATTTGATGTACTCGTTTTTAGTAAGACACAAGGATTTCGGCATGGATCTATTCCCTCTGGGCAAAGTGCATTGCAAGAATTGGGTGAAGCCAATAACTTTTCAGTTACCTTATCTGAAAATTCAGACGATTTTACAATCGAAAATTTGCTGCAGTATGAATGTATTGTTTTTCTGAGTACCACAGGTGATATTCTGAATTCAGAACAACAACAAGATTTCGAAGCATATATAGAGCAGGGTGGAGGATATGTAGGTATTCATGCAGCTTCAGATACTGAATACTCTTGGCCTTGGTATGGTGATTTAGTAGGAGCTTATTTCGATAGTCATCCAGCGATTCAGGAAGCCACCATAGAAGTAGCCGATCACGTGCATCCTTCTACTTCGTTTCTACCAGGCTATTGGCAAAGAAATGATGAATGGTATAATTTCAGGACAAATCCCAGAGGAAGAGTACATGTACTAGCTACACTTGATGAGTCAAGTTATGATGGCGGTAACATGGGCCACGATCATCCGACAGCATGGTGCCATGAATACGAAGGCGGGAGAGCATGGTATACAGGTGGTGGACATACGAATGAAAGTTTCAGCAATGATCTATTTAGGCAACATATCCTAGGAGGCATTTTATATGCAACAGGTTCGGTTGCTGGTGATTTTACAGCAACTATCAATGATAAATTTGAACTTAACATTTTAGATAATGATCCTAAAAGTCCAATGGCATTAACGGTGCTTCCTTCTTTAGATGTCTTGTATATTGAAAGAGCAGGTAAAGTGAAGTTGTGGAAGCAAAGTTCAGGTCAGATAATGACTATTGCTAGTCTTAATGTCAGCAGTGGGAGAGAGGATGGACTGATCGGGATTACTTTAGATCCAGATTTTGAGACAAATAACTGGCTGTATTTGTTTTATTCGCCAACGGGTGTAGATAAGCAATTTGTTTCCCGCTTCAAATTTATCAATGACGAATTAGACCTAGATTCAGAGCAAATCATTCTAGAAATTCCTGTTCAAAGAGCTGAATGTTGTCATTCAGGTGGTGATTTAGAATTTGATGGGAATGGAAACTTATATATTGCAACAGGTGATAATACGAATCCATTTGAGTCGAATGGTTTTGCGCCGATCGATGAAAGAGCGGGCCGTTCTGCATTTGATGCACAAGGAACATCAGCTAATACGAATGATTTAAGAGGAAAGGTATTGAGGATTCATCCCGAAGAAGATGGAAGTTATTCCATTCCTGAAGGCAATCTTTTTCCTGCACAGGATGCAGGTTTACCTGAAATATATGTAATGGGAACGAGAAATCCGTTTCGGCTCGCTGTGCATAAAAATGGAGAATTGGTATGGGGCGATGTGGGACCTGATGGTTCTAGCGATAGTGCTAGCAGAGGTCCTAGAGGATATGATGAAATCAATAGAACGAAGGTTGCTGGAAATTTCGGATGGCCTTATTTGATTGCAGATAACAAAGCATATAACGATTACAACTTCGCCACATCTGCTTCAGGGGCTAAGTTTGATGCAAATAATCTCGTTAATGATTCCCCTAACAATACTGGGGCATCAACAATACCACCAGCTATTCCAGCTTGGATTTACTACCATTATGGAAATAATCCAAATCGACCAGAATTCAATGCTTCTGGAGGGAGATCGATTCTGGGAGGAAGTTATTTTCATTATAACGCAGAAAGAGCAGATCCTAGTGGTTTGCCTAAGTATTTCGATGATGTACTCATCGTTGGTGATTGGTCGCGAAATTGGATAAAGGAATTAAGGTTAGATGATGAAGGAAATTTATTGCAGATTAATCCACTCATACCACATATAGATTTGAATAGTCCGATTGACATTGAAATTGGACCTGACGGAAATATGTACATCGTAGAGTGGGGGAACGGCTTCGGAAATGATAATCCGGATGCTAGAATAATAAAGATCATTTACCAGTCAATAGCAGGAAATTCAGCACCTATTGCCTTGATTTCTGCAGATGTTGAAAGCGGAGTAGCGCCATTAACGGTGGCTTTTGATGGATCACTTTCTAAAGATCCAGACATCGGAGATCAATTAAGCTTTTCGTGGGATTTTAATGATGATGGCGTAGAGGACGCTAATGAAGTGAATCCAAGTTTTACGTATACAGAAAACGGGGTTTTTAACGCTACTTTAGAAGTAACAGATGAGTCTGGTATTCAGGCTGTTGCACAAGTTCAAGTGGTGGTTGGAAACACGGCACCAAGCCTAAACATTGACTTTCCAGCGAATGGTGGATTTTTTGCAATCGGAGATACGATCGTTTATGCGATTTCAACAAATGATGTAGAAGATGGAAATGAGTGTGATCAAAACCTGCCACTTGGTATCAAGGTGGAGCCATCGATTGGACATGATGATCATTCACATGGAGTGGGGGATCAAGACGGATGCAATGGTGAATTTATTACTTCACCTCACGGAGATGGAAGTGATGATGTTTTCTATGTTCTTAATGCTCAATACGAAGATCGGGGAGGAGCAGTCGATTTTCCGTTGACGACTAAAACATTTAATATTCTTCAGCCAAAATTGAAACAAGCTCAACATGCGCAAGAATTAAATGATCTGCGAACAGAAAATACGGGAGACTTTTTAGGTGGTGATGTGAATATGGCATACATCAATGATGGTTCGTACTTAATGTATACGCCTATGAATTTTGAGAATATCGAGTTTCTGACGGTAAGATGGGCAGCACTAAATATAGATTCTAAAATAGAAGTACACATTGATGCACCAGATGGGCCAATCATCGCCGAGAGGAATCTGCCAGTCACAGGAGGGTGGCAAGATTATGATTTCTATACGATGGACTTGAAAGATCCTGGAGGAACGCATGATGTTTACCTCGTTTTTCGAAATCCAGGAAAGAATAGTTTAGGAAATATCAACTTCATGGAATTTCATGGAAAAGGTATCTCTCTTAGTGATCATCAGGCTGGAATGGGCTTAACGGCAACTTACTATAGTAATGATGATTTTACAGGAAGTTCTGTAGTCAGAAATGAACCAATGATTTCATGGGACTGGGATAACGATAGTCCAGTGGAAGGTATTCCTGCAGATGGATTTTCTGTACGGTGGGAAGGACAGATAGTAGCACCTGCAACGACGATTTATAATATTTCGACACTTATGACAGGTGGAACGAGTGCTGTTTATATTGATAGAAAATCAGTGAATAATGGTAGTTTTGAGTTTGTTGCAGGTCAATTTTATAGCATTGTTGTAGAGTATGTGTATGGCACAGGAAATGCTGCAATGGCATTAAAGTGGGAGGGGGCTCAACCACTAAATGTTATTCATACTCAATATCTTAGAACAATCGAAATGACATCAGGAATAGGTGACTTCTATCAAGAAGATGCTCGAATATTTCCGAATCCATTTGATCAATTTATTCAAGTTCCGGAGGAATGGAAAGGTCAGGGGTATCAGTTGGTCAGTATTGATGGAAGGGTAGTTAGAGCTGGAAAATTGAATCATAAGATTCAAACAGCTGATTTGGTAGAAGGGATATACATTTTAGAGATTGCTCAGAAACGTTTTAAGTTAGTGAAGTCGAAACTGTATTAATGTGAACTCTATTTTGTGTCAATACTTGAATATCCAAAGATTTTAAATGAACATCAATTCCAACATAAATTTCTTTACAATCTAAATTTGACATAGGTTTTAGGTTTGATTAGATAATTATTTATTATTTCTAAGATAACGTAAAACCTTATTTAATTCAATATACGACCTGAAGTACGAGGTCCATTGAGAAGGAGCTGTAGCTTTATACAAAAGATTTATTTTTTTCTACAGGACGTATGGAGGTTATATTTCTCGCTCAGAATTACGAGGTCCAGTGTGATAATGGAGTATGGCTCTAAAAAGTCTATTTAACATAATATTAATTATAGGAAAGAAGTAGCCAATTTTCTAGATCTTACAACACGATATATAATTAACAGTCTGTGGAGTGATTCTCAGAATATATGAGATCTGCATGATTTGACATAAATACTATATAAACAATAATACCAATCAACAAATAGATCTTAGTCTGTGAGGATTGTTCAGCGTCTCAGGCTTAAAAAAAATTATTGTAAGTAAATATATAATTTCTTATATTTAGGGCAAGCGCCCTAATGCAGGATTTTGTTTTAAGAAAATACTACAGGGATTTAAACTTGAAAGCAAACTAAGATATGAATTTATAAATGGGAAATATAAGTACAGTAGATTTAATTGTCATTGCCGTTTATATCGTTTCTATTGTTATTATAGGTCTGTGGTTTGCTCGTAGAAAAAGAAAAACCAGTGAAGGATATTTCCTCGCTGGAAAATCGCTTACTTGGGGCGTTATCGGTGCATCCTTATTCGCATCTAATATTTCCACAGTTCATCTGGTTGGATTGTCTGAATCGGGATTCAAAGACGGGATTGTTTGGGGGAATTTCGAATGGTTTTCAGCCTTTGAGTTATTGATCCTAGCTTTCGTTTTTATTCCATTTTACCTGAGAACTAAAATAACAACTTTGCCTGAGTTTCTGGAAAAACGATACGATTCTAGGTCAAGAATTGTCTTGGCCATCTTCAGTATTCTAGCTGCCTTATTTATGCATATCGGCGTTAGTTTTTACGCTGGTGCTGTTGTATTTGAAAGTATATTTGGAATTAATATTCTTACTTCCATTATTATCATTGCCTTGGCAACGGGGATCTATACCATTATAGGAGGCCTCACATCTGTTGTGGTCACGGAAACAGTCCAAACGGTTATTCTGATTCTTGGTTCTCTTACGATTACCATTTTAGCAATTTACCAACTTCCTGAAGTTGGGATTCATACTTATGGAGAACTAAAGGAAGCTGTAGATCCTGATCGATTAAAAGCTGTTAGTTTCGATAGTACGCAGAAAGGTTTTACCTTTTTAGATATGCTTTTTGGTCACTTAATTCTTGGGATTTGGTACTGGTGTACAGATCAGACCATTGTTCAGCGAGTACTTGGAGCAAAGTCAGAAACTCAAGCCAAACTGGGTGCTATATTCGCTGGTTTTCTTAAGATCTTGCCTGTGTTTTTAATGGTTGTGCCTGGAATATTGGCCTATGCTTTATTTCATGAGCAAATTGGCACTGAAACCAAAAGTGTGCTTCCTACTTTGATCGTTAACTTACTACCGATTGGACTGAAAGGTCTAATGGTTGCAGCATTATTAGCTGCTGTTATGAGTAGTGTTGCAGCTGCGCTCAATAGTTGCTCGACCCTCATCGTCTATGATGTATTTGATAAGTTGAAACCTGGATTATCAGATAAAACCAAAATAAACATTGGCAAAATAACAGGTGTTGTTGTGCTTGTATTAGCTGTAGCTTGGTCGCCATTTCTCGGAGACTTAGGTGGCATTTTCGAACTGATTAATCAAATGTTTTCCATTTTCGCACCTTCTATTGTTGCTGTATTTGTATGGGGCATTTTATTTAGAAAAGGAACTGCAAATGCTTCTTTTTATACCTTGTTGGGAGGAAGTCTTTTTGCCGCGATCATTTTCTACATTGAAAAATATATGACCATAGATGGTGTGGTGAATTATATCTCAAGCGTGGAAGGTTTTGGTGTGAATTGGTTAAGACAGACCTACATTTTCTTCTTGGTCTCTACCCTGCTCTATTTCGTGATTTCGTTTTTTGATAGAACGGAACAACATATTCATGAGCATTTCTATTTGAAAATGAATCCATCCTCTAAGCTTGTTAACTACCTGAGTTTGCTGCTCGTGGCGATCATGCTCATCATCTATTTTATATTTTATTAGAACTAAAAAATGAAAAATTACAAATTTCCAAACTTCACGTCGATATCATTTCTGATGATCATGATATGGCTAACTTCTTGCTCAGAAACCAAGCAAGTAACTGGTACAGAAAAGCCTAATATCATCGTGATACTGGCAGATGATCTGGGTTATGGAGACTTAGGTGTGTATAATGATGAATCGAAAATTTTAACTTCTCATCTTGATGACTTAGCAAAATCTGGGATCCGTTTTACGAATGCTCACTCCCCTAGCAGCGTATGCACGCCTACGAGATATGGAATTTTGACGGGAAGATTTGCTTGGCGAACGGATTTGAAGAAAAGTGTTTTATGGGCTTGGGACAAACCACTCATTGAAGAAGATAGAGAGACTCTGCCCAAAATGCTTAAAAAAAGAGGATACAACACTGCGAATATTGGGAAGTGGCATTTGGGCTGGAGATGGAAAGACAAGGACGGAAACTATATCAATGATACGATACCGATTGGAAATTATGGACTAAAAGGTAGAAACGATTTATATCAATTTATTGATTTCTCGAAAACGATCGATGGAGGACCCATGGAAGCTGGTTTTGATTACTACTTCGGAGACGATGTCCCCAACTTTGCGCCGTACGTATTCATAGAAAACAATAAAATTATAGCGGATTTAGATACATTGAAACCTGGAAGCATGTACGGAGGTCCTGGACCGATGTCTAGTGGTTGGGATTTAACGAAAGTGATGCCTACGATTACTAAGAAGTCGGTTGAATATATAGAAGATCAAGCGCAAGAAGAAAATCCCTTTTTCCTTTATTTCGCTTTAACGGCACCTCACACGCCGATTGCTCCTACTAAGGATTTTATTGGGAAAAGCAAGGCTGGACTTTATGGAGATTTCGTAACTGAAGTGGATTGGACCGTTGGTCAAATTATAGATGCGCTTAACCGAACTGGACAGTTAGACAATACCATTGTTGTATTCACATCGGATAATGGTTCACCGCAAAGAGATGGCGAGAAGATGGGAGGGAAAACTGGTTCTGTGAAAAAATATGGCCACGATCCAAGCCGACCATTTAAAGGTATGAAGGCTGATATATGGGAAGGTGGTCATCGAGTACCATGTATTGTTTCATGGCCAAGTAAAATTAGCAGTGGACAAGTGTCTAGTCAATTGTTTGGTCTCAATGACTTAATGGCCACTTTTACGGCACTCACTGAATCATCAGATAAGTCGAGTCAATACGAAGATAGTCAAGACTTTAGTGATGTTTGGTTAAATAAGGAAACCTCTCCAGTTAGACAAAACTTGGTTCATCATTCTATTCAAGGAATGTTTGCAATTAGCGAAGGTCCTTGGAAGTATATCGAAGGAAAAGGTTCTGGTGGATGGAGCGGAAATCCAGATGAAAAATCAGGATTTACGCTTCCAGAAGGTCAACTTTATAATTTGGAAACAGACATCGCAGAGCAAAATAATATTTATGATCAGCACCCTGAAATCGTTGAAAAATTAAGTGCAACCCTAAAAATGTATAGAAAGCAAGGATATAGTAACCCAAATATGAAGAAATAGATGGAATTCGAACAGCAATTAAAAAGTCCGATTACTCCCCTACCCATTGCCATTATTGGTGCTGGAGGGATTATTCGTGATGCGCATTTGCCAGCATACCAGAAAGCCCATTATGAAATTCTGGGTGTTTATGATATTGATAAGGCTAAAATTGATCAACTAAAGCATGACTTTCCGGGAATCAGAACCACCTTTAATACATTAGCTGAGTTAATAAAACATGTTGGTAATCAACGTATTATTTACGATGTGGCCGTTCCTGCGAATCATCTGTATTCCATTTTAGAGCAATTACCTATTGGCTCCATTGTACTCATGCAAAAGCCAATGGGTGAATCGTTAGATGAAGCGATAAGAATCCAAGAATTATGCATTAAAAAGAAGTTTGTTTCAGCGGTCAATTTTCAGTTAAAATATGCGCCTTATATGCTGGCAGCAAGGGACATCATATCACAAGGCTTAATAGGTGAAGTCTTCGATGTGGAAATTAAAGTGTGTACACATACACCGTGGGAATTGTGGGACTTTCTTAAAGAGAAACCACGTGTAGAAGTGTTGTATCACAGCATCCATTATGTCGATTTGGTTCGGAGTTTATTAGGCAATCCAACAAAAGTATACGCAAGTAGTATTCGTCATCCGCGCACAAGTGATCTTGCAGCCACTAGAAGCTCGATCATTTTAGATTATGATGAATTCACTCAAGCTCGGATTCTTACGAATCATGGTCATGATTATGGAACAAAACATCAAGAGTCCTATTTGAAAATTGAAGGCAGTAAAGGTGCAATTAAGGTTTTAATTGGACTTTCGTTGAATTACCCTAAAGGGCTTCCTCCTAAAATGGAATTCTACACTGCTGAATCTAAGGAATGGAAAGAGATTCCATTAATCGGAGGGTGGTTTCCAGATGCATTCATAGGTTCTATGACAAATTTGCAAAATCACACGCTCGATAAGTCTATTCCATTAAGGAACAGTAGTGAAGACGCATTACAAACGATGGAATTAGTCGAGAAGATATATGAGTCGAGTGAAAAAGGAGGAATCATTTTTAAAAGTAAAAAGATATGAGAATGAAGATTTATTACTTCTCTTACTTTATGATGATATGGTTGTTATGCTCCTGTAAGTCAATCTTATATGTGGTTCCATCTCCCTTGAAAGGTCAAGTCGTAGATCAGCTAGAAAGTAAGATGTTAGTGAGTCCTTCGGTCTTGGATATAGATGGTTATTTCGTTTGGGGAGGCTCCGTTGTAAAAGGAAAAGATGGTAAGTATCATATGCTATTTTCACTTTGGGAAAGTGGCATGGAAGACGGTTCTTTTGTTAAAAATTGGGTATTAGAATCTAAGATTGGTTATGCGGTTTCTGACTTTCCCGATAAAGATTTTGAGTTCAAACAAATCGTTTTAAAAGGTGCACTTCATGATGGAAATGAAGCGGCTTGGGATGCTCAGATGGTTCATAATCCGCATTTAAAGGAATTCAACGGTAATTATTATCTGTATTATATCGGTGGTAGAGATTATGGTCAAGAGCCAGTAGGGTCTACGGGTGAAAACTTGAATAAAAGAAGCAGAGTTCAGCAGTCCTTATGCACGGGTGTTATTGAGTTTAATAGTTTTGAAGATTTGCTAGTTGGTCGTTTCGAAAGGCCTAGTGCTCCCCTACTTGAACCTAGAACACGTGTTAAGCCTAATAATATTCTGAATGGCTCTCCAGCTGGTACCGTAGCAAAACCAGATAATATTATTGTGGTCAATCCTTCTGTGGATTACAATCCTAAGACAAAGGAATACTTCTTGTTTTTCAAAGGTAATTTGTATGAGCCTCATTGGAAAGGTGCACACGGTGTGGCTCTTGGCAAAAGCCCTCTCGGCCCTTTTGTGCCAAGAGATGAATTTATTTTTGATGTGAGGATGCCAGATGGGACTATCGCTAGTACTGAAGATCCATATGTTTGGTATGCTAAGAAATATAAGCAATTCTATGCAGTTGTAAAGGATTTCTCAGGTCAACTCACAGGATATAAGAAAACATTGGCACTATTGACCTCAAAAGATGGAATTCAGTGGGAATTAGCAGAGAACCCATTGTTTATGAAAAGGGAATTGCCATTATCAGATGGTCAAATATTAGAAGTGGATCGACTGGAGAGACCGCAATTATTAATTGATCACAGAGGTGTGCCTACAGTTATGTATGCTGCGACTTCCATAGGGAATGTAAATCCTAAGAATGATGGAAGCTCCTTTAATGTTCAGATCTCATTGATTAAAAAGTAATATGAATAATAAGAGTATCGTAATAAAGAAAGCGTGGGCGAAAGATAGAAGATTCGAACTTAAGGATGGCGCAGGGTCTGATGCCGTTCATACAACACCTATCTATGCTTATGCGGTTTGTATATTAGAAACGGATTCGGCTTTAGAAGGAAGTGGGCTAGCCTTTACTTTAGGTCAAGGAAATGAGATTGTTTGCAGTGCCATTAACCATTTAGTGAAGCATATCGAAGGAAAAGAAATTAATGAGCTGATGTCTGATTTCGGGACGGTTTATAAAGAGATGGCAGATGATCCGAATTTCAGATGGCTAGGTCCACATAAAGGCATTGTTCAACTTGCTTTAGCAGCAATTGTAAATGCATGTTATGACTTGTGGGCGAAGTCGACAAGACTTCCATTATGGAAGCTTTTAATCGACTTGTCACCTGAAGCATTGGTCAATACTTTAGATTTCTCTTATTATGAAGAAGTCTTAACTAAGCGAGAAGCCGTTAGCTTGCTAAATGACCAAAAAGAAGGACTAGAAGCAAGGCAAAGTATTATTCACAGCGGATATCCAGGATATGATACTTCGATCGGTTGGTTTAACTATGATGATCAGAAGATTTCGGACAACATCTTAAAAGCAATGGATAATGGATTCACAGCGATGAAATTAAAAGTGGGTTCTAAAGATCCAGAGCGAGACATTCGAAGAGCAGAACTGGTGCGTAAAATTGCAGGAGATGGCGCAACGATCATGTTTGATGCGAATCAACAATGGAACTTACCGCAAGCTATATCGATTTGCGAAAAATTGATAGAATTGAATCCTTATTGGATAGAAGAACCTACACACCCAGATGATGTTCAAGCGCATGTTACCATAGCGAAGCAGGTGGATGTGAAGCTGGCATTAGGGGAACATGTTCCGAATAAAATCATGTTCAAGAATTTTATTCAGTCCGGTTGTCTGTCTTTTAATCAGGTAGATGCGGTCCGAGTTGGCGGCGTTTCAGAATTCATTTTGATTAGTTTGCTCTCTCGAAAGTATGGTATTCCGGTTGTTCCTCATGTAGGAGATATGGGGCAAATTCATCAGCATCTAGTTTTGTTTAATCATATCACCGTTGGACATCCAGCATTGTTGCTGGAGCATATTCCGCATTTGCAGGAATATTTCAAGTTTCCAGTGCAAATAAAAGATGCAAAGTATACGACGCCGCAAGAGCCAGGAATGAGTAGTGATTTATTAGACTAAAAGGAGGTTGGGATTTAACCCGAGAATATATAAAAAAGTCAAGCTGAAATGACCAGTAAATAAATATAAAATGAAAACAAAAGATAAGATCATACTTGCTGCCATTCAACTATATAATGAACAAGGTATTCAGGGTGTAACAAGTCGTCAGATCGCTACTGAAATTGGGATTAGTCATGGAAATCTTGACTATCATTTCAAGAATAAAGAAGAGCTGATCTTTGCCATTTATGAGCAAATGCGACTGGAAATGACAGAATCGTACAGCGCCACTGAGGAAAACTCGTCATCATTATCTAACTTCTATAAACTACTTGTTCAAATAGAAAATTTTCAATATAAGTATAGATTTTTCAATCTCGATGTCTTAGAAATTTCACGTGCCTATCCCAAAATCACCAAATTACTCAAGGCAACGCTTGAATTAAGAAAAAAGCAAATGTCGGGTTTCTACACCGCATTTGTCGAAGATGGTTATTTTATAGAGCGTCCTCCAGCGGTGTATGAACGACTGATGCACACCATCCGAATTATTGTGACATTTTGGTTAGCACAACAAGAAGTATTGACCAATTATAATCTCAACACAAAAGGCGAAATGGTGCAACACATTAGTGAATTAATTCGACCGTACCTGACTCAAAAAGGTGTAGATGAGTTAAAATATTTAATATAACCTAAGCTTTAAAATTGTCCAGCATCTACGTCATTCACAAACTTTACTAGTCCAGTAAAGAAATTCTTCTGATCATCAAACTGGCATAAATGACTTCCGTTAGGGCAATGCAAGTATCGACCATTCTGAACTTCCGTAGAAACCCATTCCATATGCTTAGGATCCATCGTGTCATATTCTGCGCCTATCGTTAAGGTCGGAACTGTAATTTCTTTCAGACGATCTTTTATATCCCAATTCAAAAGCGTCGCATCTCCTTTAATTCCAAATTCTGATGGCCCTTGCATCGTCACATATACGTCCGGATTGAGGTGCTTGAAACCGCGATTAATAGGATCTGGCCAGCTGTCCGTAGGCATTCTGATGATGTGTCTGGTGTAATAATGCTCCGTGATCAGTCCGAGATATGTTTCGTTCGAAAATTCTTCTTTTTCTTCATAAGACAGTATGGTGTCAAGCACTTTAGAAGGAAGCTTAGGAGCGAGTACTTTTGCGGAGTATTCATTGTAATCTTTAATGGACATTACCATATTAGAAATGATCAGTCCCTTCAGGTTCTTCTGATATTTTAAAGCATATTCTGAAGCTAAAATGCCTCCCCACGATTGACCAAAAAGATAAAAGTTGCTTTCATCAAGTCCCAGTGCAATTCTCACTTGCTCTACTTCTTCTACAAACCGTGGAAGATCCCATAAACTTAAGTCTTTTGGTTGATCAGAATAATAAGAACCCAGTTGGTCATAGTAGTAATATTCAATATTCTCTTGAGGGAAGTAACCGTCAAAGCATTCATATATTTCATGTGTCATTCCTGGTCCGCCGTGCAAGAGCAATACCTTTTTAGTGGGATTGTTCCCTACCCTTTTTGTCCACACCTTGAATTCACCTTTGGGCGTAGAAATGGGAATCATTTTAATACCTCCTAAAAATTGATCTTCTTGTCCAGAATTGTCTAAATATTCAGCACAAGCTTGGGTGTCTGAGGATGAAGGTTGCTCGGTGCAAGAATAGAGAAACATTGCAATGAAGAGGGCGTAGAAAATTTTCATTTTAAAAGATTTTCTACCAAGTTACAGATAAATATTTATTTGCAGATTAGAAATGTATTCTTGTTAGTGGTGTATCGTTGATAGATCACATATGAACCTAATATTGATCTTTGCTTTAGGGTGTTAGAAGATGAAATGGGTTTCACTTCTCCAGTAGTTCATGAAATAGCTGATAAAAATAGGAAGCACATTTCCTTCCTCCATTCTAAAATTGACCTAGAAAAAATTAACCACAATAGCCACTTCCGTAGGAATAAATATAGTCAGGATGCCAAGAACGCTCTTCACCTAGAACCATCTTAGAAGCACGACTGCCTTTGCTCAGTCCTGCTTGAGCGAGGAATTTAATTCCAACTTTATTTTCTATGGGCAACATCGTTCTTCTATCTTTCTCGGCATGTTTTAATTTTAATAATTCTATACCTGCAGTTTCCACTTTTGATAACACGAGACCACGCCCGAAATCAGGCAGATAGCAGCCAAGCAATTCATGATCAGCATTGAAATAACCAAATCCAGATGGATAGAATTTCTTGATTAAATGGCTCCTATCTTCACCATTAGCTTGGAAATCCATCGCACAGACCATGTCATAATCGGAAAGTGCTAATAGCCGGATAGCATCTGGGAGCTGATGGGCTTTACTTTCTGTGGAGTCGAAACATTGATACGCTGTAATTTTTCTGAAACCTATCTTGCGGTATACGTGCTCCCCTAGTTGAGTGGCAATTAATAGTTGAGTTTTACAACCTTTTTCTATGGAGAAGTCGACTAAGAATTGAGTGATTTGAAACCCCAAACCTCTACCTCTGTAAGCTTCTAGGACTATAATATTAGCGAGCCAAGCAATTTCTCCTTTGATGAGTACATTACCAGTACCAATGATTTTATCGTCTTGGGTCATGATAAACCCATAGAAAAAGTCATCAGCAATAAAGCAGTTTAGGAAATCTTCATAATCGAATTTCCAGTCCTCTGGTGGAAGGCTGTTGAGCCCAGGAATATCGCTTTTCCTTATGGCGCTAATCATTTTTGGGTATTTGTTCCGAAATCTTCATCTTCTAATATAAAGAGTTCATTCACATTTTTGTCGAATACCTTCGAAAGTTTCAGCGCAAGAATCGTAGAAGGAACATATCTGTTTTTCTCAATTGAATTTATGGTCTGTCGAGAAACTCCGATCTTCTTTGCCAGGTCATCTTGGGTAATATTTAATTCTGCCCTTTCCACTTTTAACCTATTCCGCACGCCCGAATCTTTTTATAGTATGAAAGAATAGCAATTGAAAACAAACGAGCATAAACATGACTTCGAAGGCGGACACTTCGTGGAAACTTACATGGCCATCTCCAGTAATTCTAGTGATTAACAGGTCAAATAATACAGCAATTAATGGCAAAGCAATAGAATATCCTATTGCGCAAATAAAAGCAATGACGTAAGATTGCGACCGTACATGTGTAATATATTCATCCTCAATAGCATCTTTGCTCAGTGAGGCAACTAGTAAAAATAACAGCATGATGGTTCGTAGAACATCTTTTATGAGTAAAGAATCTCCACCTGTAAATTTGTAAATCACTAAGAAACCAAGAATGAGTGCTCCACCTATGATTCCAATTTTCTTGTACCGATGCTGAAACCTAAAATTGATGATTTTTAATAGTTTGTTATGCTCATTTTGACAACTTGTGTATTGATTTTCCATACCAAAGAATACATTTGTGAATGTTCAAAGTGAACAATCTATTTTACAATATGTCAAATATACTTTACATATATGATATTGTCAAGATTTGTGTCATTTATTATAAAAAAGAGGTGGTATGCTTTGAATGGTCAATGTTTAAACCACGATAATTCGATGGAATACCTATAATATGGAAACGCCGCCACTCATTACAGAGCAGGAAGAAGACTTGGACGCTAAGGAAGGTGAAAAAGTCAGCGCTTATTCTACGATTTCGTAATCGATTCCTAATTTTCGCAATGCCCTGTACGCCGAACTCGTATTCTTATCTTCTACTTCGATTTCTACAGGATCCCCTTCTAGTAAGATTTCAGTAAGTTCACTAGCTAATGAGCCATCGATGCCAGAAATCTCTGCAAGACAATTGGATATCGCTCTCTTATCGGGTCGTTGAGCATCGCAAGACAATAGATTTAAATTCATACTAAATTTTACATAAATGTAAGAAACGATTTGGCTTGCAAGGCTGAAATGGACATCTGATTGTGAAAAATAATGCTTAGGATTTTTTTAGGTCAATGTTTGAAGTGTAGGTGGGTTGATGATTCTATTCTCTAATGATCTCCCTCATTTACCCTAGCATAAAACCAGTTTACTGGCTCTTTTTTAACCGCCGGCTTTTGTTCTAAGGCCTTAATCGGTTTTATCCATAGCTTGAATAAATGATTTCTCCGGACTGAAGCGATGGCATCTAGTGATGGAAATCTCGCACTCCTCTTTTTAAATTCTAATGAATTCGGATTCATATACGTCGTCCCATGGTCTGGACTGCTTACCAGTTTATCTTTGACTTTTTTATTCATCGATTTACTTAAGCGTCTAATATATTTTTCAATGATACCATCGTGAGTAGAAGCCATCAGCGCAAAATTATTATAAAGCTTCACATAGTGTATTATCCAAGGGAACTGCTCCACAAATTCTTCGATACTTGCATTTTTATCAAACTTCTTATCGGTTAAAAAATCTTGCAATTTACCAGTTAGATCAGTGTGTATATACTTTTGAAATTCCCAGAATCGCTTATTATCCTCTGGAATCATGACATTAAGCCTATTAAGCATGTGCAGCGCATAATTTGGGATCATAGCATGGTAACCAAGAAGTACATCCGGACCAAAATAGGCGATACTATTCGCTCCGCTAGGCGGCAACATGTAATTCGTTATCACCATTTGATGAATTTTATTCTCTAAGTATGAAGTGTCATTTGCCAGTGAATCTATCACTTTCTCATGAGAGGGTAAAAGTTCCGCTGCTAAATTCAAAGCATATTTGATTCGATACAATCCGATCACTTCACTTTTCAATAGTTCTGATATAAATCTACTTAAGAGTTCATGATCGTGAAGTTGCTCGTTGTTTTTGACAATGGTTTCAAATGTCGAATTAGTGAATGGCTCATGATCTATCAATACTGACTTTATGTAGTCAGTGAGAACAGGATCATTAATGTTTTCATTAGATAGCACTTGGGTTAAAAAGAGATGGCGCTCTTCTCCATTCATTTCCGTTCGTATCAAGTAGTTATTGACGATTCCTTTAATCTTACGTTTATCTTGCTTAGTCAAGGAAAGATTTTCAAGTAGTAATTCGCTAGGACTCAGACTTAACTCAACGGTATGCTGTCTAAGTATGAAAATGAATTTATCTTCGTTGAAGTAGGGAGATCTTAGAAATTCCTTAAGGATAGTTGTTCCAGACTTAAATAACTCGGTAATTTCTATGACTTTGTGGAGGGTAGAATCAGCGGAAAGCGACTCGACTTCGAGCAATTCCATTAATTCAAGAATGCGGATGTTATATCCTTGAGCGATTAACTCTCCCTTTTTGATAACTAAGGGAAAATCATCAAGCTTTAGAATGCTAGGGAATCTGCTCAATTTGTTTGCAGAACCTTTCACATAAGGCGAAAATGCAGTGATTAATTCATTCTTTTCTAGTTTGGCATTTTTTATTCTTGGAATATATAAACCTTCTACTTCTGAAATCGATGTGATGGCAAATCTTTCTAAGGTGTTATAATTTCCGACATGGCTGACAAGAAACTCGTGAAGACTTTCTTTTGCTCCATAGACATATATAGAACGAACGGTATTGCCTGGCTCATGTTTTAAGACAAACTGTCCCCATCTTTCTAGTGTGAATGCAAGCATTATTAGATTTTGAAAGAGTACTCCTTTTTCATCATTTGCTATAGAGTTGATGACCTCTCGACTTGGGATATTATTTACTTGTTCTTGTACGATTATAAAATATTTGTTAACATCCAATTCCGATATTCCAGCCAGGTGATTCAGCTCTTTATATTGACCTAAAAGAAAATCATCTCCACCTTTTTTCTGTAACATGCGCTCAGCAACATGGTGGAAATATTTGCAAAAAAGCAAATCGTTAAGTTGTTTGAATCCTAAGTCGTCAATGCATTTTACATTATCGAAGTCGACCTTCTGAGTGATCCATTCATCTAAGCGTTGGATAGATTCGCAAGTATTAGAAAAAATCATTTTGGTTTTCATAAGAGTGTCAAGAAAATATCAATGAAAATTACAAAAATAATAGAAAAGACTCCATGTCGTATGAGGTTAGATAGCGTTTCGGTTATCTTTCTTACGCATAAGTTTTCGAAAAAAAAGTGAGTGAATAATGGAGTTCTTTACATATGTATATGAAAAATCCCTTTGATATCTCCAAATTTGCATTGACAATGAAAACAATTGGGAGAAACATCATAGAAGAAAGTAATAGAATTAATATGGAAAGGAATCAAAATAAATTAGTGAGCGAACAGTTTGTGCTCTATGTTGCAGTATCTATTTTCGCAATTTTTATCGGAAGTCAGATAACGGAGGGTTTCCTTCTTGTACCGCATTGGAAGGCGATTTCAGCAGGTGATTTCTATGCCTATTATTCAGAATTTGGGCCTTCTATAGGTCAATTTTATACCGTATTAACCATTGTTGCAGCATTAATCCCAATTGCACTTGTGGTCTACTGCAAGTATATTGGATCAAAAGCTAGTCAACCTGCAATGATCTCATCTTTATTCGCAGTACTTTTCATTGCTTGTTTTTATGTTTATTTCAAAGGTACGAATGAGTTGTTTTATGAAGCTGCGCTAAATGATGCCGACTTGAAAAAGGAGTTAGTTATCTGGAGTTCCTGGCATTGGGGAAGAGTACTAATAGAATGTCTTTCTTTAATATTTTTGATACGCTCTGCCATTCAACTTCGAAATAAAAATACTTAAATACCTATAGCAACTTGTATCAAGCGTTATAGGATTAGCTTATGTTGAAGGTTATTTTTATGCCTTCTATGATCATGTTCGTTCCAATAATCGCAATGATCAGTCCCATTATTTTTCCAACGACTGAGATGAAGTTATTCCCGACAAGTTTAACCAGTTTCTCACTTAGAATAAAGACAAAATAGGTGATTACACACATTAGCCCAAAAACACCTACGACAATAAATGTTTGCACGAAATCCGCATCAGTGACGTAGTTCGTTGCCGTTACAATTGTGCCAGGTCCGGCTAGGATCGGTATTGCCAGTGGAGAAATAGCTATGTCTTCATCTATGTTTGGACTTTTGAGATGTTTAACAGATGATTTTTTGGATTGCAGCATTTCGAAACCTACATAAAAGATTAGAATTCCACCGGTAATTTTGAAGGCAGGAATAGTAATTCCAAATAATTCAAAAATAAACTGTCCAAGGATGACAAAGGAAACCACAATTATAAAGGCAATGAGTGTAGATTTGCTAGCAATTTCCTTTTGCTTTTCAGTATCTGCACCTTGGACAAGAGACGTGAAAATAGGAACATTTGCGATTGGGTTCATTATTGCAAAAAATCCAGTAAAAACAGTAATTGAAAATGTTATTAGGTCCTCCATTTTATTTTGTTAATTCTCCTCTGTAACACATGCTACCTTTCATTAAATACAATGTCACTTAAAAAAAAATTATATCGTGCTCATCACACGTCTCAAGTGACATTTGCTCCTCATTAACCACATTTCAGGAGAATTGTTCTAGCCTTTTTCTAACATGATAATTTTCGTGTATTTTACTCCTTCTATTATCGTACCATTTCCAGGAATAGATATAGCAATACTTAAAAATTTCATTCCATAAACCTCGTGGTGTGTTGATGGTTTTATTTTCGGTGCAAATGTACATTTTTTGATTCAATAACCTCTGCTTTATTGGAGAATCCAATTTAACTCGGATTCACTAAATCCGAATCAATTAATTATGTATTCAGCCAAGACTTAAACTCGGCAGTTTTAGGTCGACTTACTATAAACTCTTGATTTCTGGGATTGAGAAGCATCAGTTTCACTCGATGATTAAAGTATGGTTGGATCTTTTCTATAGCTGTTTTAGATATTATCTGTCCTCTATTAATGCGGAAAAACTGACCTGGATCTAATGACTGGATTAAGTGATCTATGGTTTCTTCAATAATGTAACGTCCTTCATTAGTAACTCCAAAGGTTATACTATCTTCTGAATAAATATATTGCAGATCTTCAGTTCTGATCTGAATAAAGCCATTGCCATCTTTTACTAATATGCCTTTTCGTTGGTTCGAAGTTTGCATCGACGTAAGCAATTTGCTTAATACTGCTTGGTCTATACCTGTAGACATATTATTTTTTGTGAACTTATCGATGGCTGCTTGCATATCGGTATTTTGGATAGGTTTCAATAGATAGTCTATACTATTTACCTTGAATGCTTGAATAGCATATTGATCAAATGCAGTTGTGAATATGATGGGTGCTTCGATTTTTACCTTTTGAAAAATCTCAAAACTCAACCCATCAGCTAACTGGATATCCATGAAAATAAGATCCGGAGCAGCATTTTTCTGATACCAGTCTATGACATCCACTACTGAATCTAAGATCCCTAGCAAGTCATAATTGAAGAAACATTCTTTTAATAATATTTGCAACTGATTAGCTGCTCTTGCCTCATCCTCAATGATTAATATCTTCATGAATTTTTTTTTGATCTGCCTCATTCAATAATGGTAAGAAAATTGAAAACATTTCCCCATCGTTCACAATTTCGATAGATTTATGTGAAATCAATGCATACCTCCTTTCGATATTTTTCAAGCCTAGTTTGGTAGAAGGCATTTGAGTTGATTTCGGTTGTATTTTATTTTTTACGATTAAAAGGTCGTCAGCTGCTTGAATGCTAATATGAAGTGGTTTATTTTTCGAAATCACATTATGTTTGATGGCATTTTCTAGTAAGAGTTGAAGACTCATAGGAACAATCAGCAGGTTAAGTGTTTTAGATGGAATATCCCATACCACCTTTAGGTTCTCTCCAAAACGTTCAGATTGAATATGCAGATAAGATTGTGCAAACTTTAGCTCATCATGTAATGGTATTAAATTGGCACTTCCAGATTCCAAAATGAATCGATATACATCAGCAATTTTATCAACAAATTGTTTAGCTTCCTCTTTTGTATTCTGATCTATGATATCTCGAAGTGTATTCAATGTATTAAAAAGGAAATGCGGCTGGGCTTGATTTCGGAGTGCATCTAATTGTATTTGAACAATGGCTCGCTTGGCTTTCTCCTCATCACGGATGGATTTTTGGAGTTTCGCATAAAAGGAGATAGCTTCATAGATAGACATCGTCATCATGCTAATAATAATGATAGAGATGATTTTCGATTTTTCAATATGATTGAAATTTAGTCCTGCTATTTTCTTTAGAAAAGCACTACCTGCAGTATCAATTAAGATTACTGTTAGTATTATCGCAATTGAAAACAAGATAATTCGCTTAAAAGTATCCTTATACTCAGGAAAACGAATCCTTAATTGAATCATTATTTCTCTAATGGCAAACCAATTTAACGTTGAAAAAAAAAGTGATACACTCCAACTAACCAAGGCATGCTCAATCGGGAGATCCCTGCCGAATGAATTGCTGAATATGAAGTCCGCTATAAAACTAAGTACTATGATCCCAATAATTATAAACCATTTGTCATCGAAACCTAAGTACTTTATTCTTCTTTCTTTATTGACTAACTTCATTTTTTAGTTAATTGCGATTAAGGGAATCCCTTGTTTTGCCTGGTAAAAAGTATAAGTTATCCATCCTGCATATATTAAAGAAAAAGTTGTAACAGCAATAACTTGATTCCTATTAGAATTTTTCCATTTCTTAGAAGCCCATAATGCGAATAACGGAATAATTTGGATACCATGCAATCCAAAGAAGTGAGCAATTCTGAGATCACCACCTTTCGTACTCCAGTTCAATATTGGTATTCCTGCACCTCCATCTGCCACACCAACGTTATGAGCCATTTGACTGATCATTTGACCACCGACCCAACTTCCTAATAGTACAACTGCCCATCCTAAGAAAATAGCCCATTGAACAGATTTTTCAGTGTTGAGTTTAAGGCGAACTGTATCAACAATAAAAATCATCATAAGTATAACATTGATCCCGATAAAAATGCCCATACAACCAAATAAGACTCCATCAAACAAGGTATTTTGGTTATAGTGTGATTGCACACCTCTAAATCCCTGTAATGGAATGATTATCATTTCCAATAGCAATGTCCAAGCTACGATTCCATTGATTATTTTCTTTTTTCGATTAGAATATGGGTAAAAATTGATAAGAAAACCAACTGTCATCATATATATCACAGTAGAAATGGTAAACTTAAGTGGTTTCAGCCATACACTTATACCTTGCACTACCCGATCATCAGTAAATAGACCAACGAAGCTTAGACCTGCTAGCAATAAAATAAACATGGCAAACCAATATAATATAGGACTTGAAGATTTTACTGTGCTGAATACTTGCTTTAAATTATTCATTTCTTGTTTAGTTTAATTGCTCTTATGATTATAAAAAGTAGGAAACCGACAGGGCCTAACATGAATGTCCCGAATAAGCAAGGAGCTAAGATTAGATGAGGAATCTTTATTGTTTTATTTTGATCTAGAATCCACATTCCGACGAGCAAATCGAATGCTAAGTAGTGAACCCATCCAGCGAGAACTGCATCCTCCTTGGTAAATAATTTCATTACAGATTCAAGGCTACCAAAATCAAGCCCTCCACCTGCAAGAATGGATTGAGTTATATACGTAGCATAAACCATTGATAATAAAATGGGAATGATTTTGAAGTCAACTAAAAATCTAGTAACCTGCCACTTAGGCAATATGATCATAAGGAGCCACATAGTCATGGCTAGTAAATTTGTTATTGAAAAAACATCAGATGGATTCATTGTTATATTGTTTTGTTGATATAAATATGCGGTTACATTGACCCACTGAAAAAGGAATAATGTTGAACCGTCGCATTTGTAGTCTGAAGTGTCATGGTTTTTATAAAAATATCTTATTTGAGAATCGGTGTTGATTGTTTTTCCTGTTTTTAAGCCTCATTTAAGAAGCAAAAAAAGCTTTTCCAAAATTTAATATGGCGCATTTTAAGAGGCATCATTTATTGCTATTTTTTGCTTTGTTTTGAATGGATTTTAAATTAACATTACAAGGCTAATAGTTTTATGCTGTCGGCGTTAATTGGTATTTATTGGAACAGATATTCGAGTCCATTATCAACAGTTATTTAGAAACCAAAGTAGGTCAATCAGACCAATTCTTAAATGACGATTTATCTAAGCAACTCAGAGAAATCATATTATTGCTATTTCAAGAAAATCAGTTGAAAGCTGCTGGCATAGGAAACAATGCAAAATTCCTGGAGAATAAACTAATTCGGAGCGATTTCATCTACTGGTTAGATCGAAATCATAACAATGTATATGAGAATGATTTCTTCGATATCATGGACGAATTTGTGAAATATCTCAATAGAACTTGCTATTCAGGAATTACAGGTTATGAGTTTCATTTCGCTTACTACGATAAAGGAAGTTTCTACAAGAGACATCTTGATCAATTCCGAGATAATCAAAATAGAGCCTTTTCTATGATTATGTATCTTAATGAAAACTGGATGGCTTCTGATGGTGGCGAACTATGCATTTACCATGAAAACTCTTCTCAGATTATTTCTCCGCTTAACGGAAGATGTGTATTCTTTAAAAGCAATGAGCTGGAACATGAAGTGCTTCTAAGTTATAATCCTCGAATGAGTGTGACGGGTTGGTTCAAGACTAATTAGTACATGATATTCCAATCTCGGGAAATGACAACTGCCCTACCCTGCGTTCTCGCAAGATAAGGCAGATGTCTATGCTTTGATTTTAATCTATTATCCTTGAGGTTGTGGCGTAAAGAAGAATTCTTCTTTCACAATCTTTCCTTCAGCAACAGTGTATACGCATATCTCATTCATATCTACTGGCACTGGGACTCCTTTCATATTGACATTCATCAGCATGGCAACTGAAAAAATATTATCTGCCACAAGAGGATCACTGATTTCACTTGAATTAATGCTTTCTATCTTCGCATTAAAGTTTTTGCTTTTTTCTTCTAGCGCATCGAATCCACTTACGATTCTGTTGGGAATTCCTTCTGGCTCTACGCTTACGATACTTGGAGAATATAATTCTTGGATAGCTTTTCCATAATCGCCTGTTCGGCAAATTTCTACTAATCTGTTTGCAATTTCTTGTGTTGTCATTGTGTTCATATTTAATTTAAGTTTGATAATTAGGCTTCTTTCATCATTTCCGCCTTTGTATAACACAAATATAGATGTGGTCTATGACAACAGTATGTCAGTAAGTTTTTGGGGGCTTGATTTTTTTTAAATTATTGATAATGATCGAATAGCTCTTTACCTAATTCTCCTAATCGATCATGTAGTGCTTTAGGTTGGATGATCTGTGCCTTATTCGTAAACGCAACCAGCCACCGGGCCATGAGTTCTATAGATGGAACCCAGAATTTCATTCGAATGCCATCTTCTTCGTTAATTTCTTCTATTAGACCGAAGTAGTATTTTCTTCTTTGAGCGTGTTCGGCGATAGAATGATCGAATAAGACCTCGACCACTTGTCCCTTTTGTTGTGCTTTCCAAGCCTTCGCTTGTTCTTCCAAGTAGTGCTGAAGATTAATGTGCGTTCTGGTATACGTCGTTTCTAGAGAGGTCAGATTTTGAATGCGGTTAATCTTGAATGTTCTGTAGTCTTTTTTCTCTTGGCAATATGCAACGAGGTACCAATGGTTAGATTGATGATAGCAACCTATTGGTTCGAGGATGCGTTCAGAAGGACTTCCACCGCCTGCTTTTTCATAGGAGATCTGGATAAGTTGCTTGCTTGCAATACACTTGAATAATTCCTGTAAGTAAGGTTTATGTTCTTCTAATTTATATTGAGTAATCGCAATAGAATCATCTAGAATGTCAAGTGCTTGTTTTTCAGAACTTCGTAACACTGCTCTTATTTTATTCATCGCAGAGGAATAATAATCCTGCGTTTCGTTATCTGTGATATTAACCATGAATTTTTCAGCGGTCAATAAAGACAGCGCTTCTCCTTCATTAAACATGATCGGAGGAAGTTTATATCCGTCAGTTATCGAATAGCCAATTCCTGGATCACCGATGATAGGAATACCTGCATTCTTTAGGGTTTTAATATCTCGGTAGACGGTCCGCAAACTGGTCTCAAATCGATCTGCAATATCTGAAGCAGTTATGATTTTTTTGGTTTGCAACATTATGAGCATGGATATAATTCGGTCGAATTTGTTCATCTAGAAAATTCTGTTTAGAACAGTAAAAATACAAATTGAACGCAAAGTCAATAATTCTTTAAGCGAACATCCATTACCAACATACGATAGGCCCAATTGTAAAAGCTATAAGATATTTTTGCTTATTCGGAAACTAAGTGTATTTGACCAGAAATAGTACAGGAAGTCTTAACGGTGTTGAAAATCGTCCCGAATTTTTCAATGTTCTTTTGAAGCAATTCTACATTCAAATGCGCCTCATTCGTGTAGATCGTTAAGTCATAATAAATTTTATCCATTCTCGGAGGTTTCTCTAATCTTACGGCGTTCACGGCTATATCGGCATGTAAGTATTCAAATTTTAAAATGGAAGAAAAACGTTCTAAGCTTTTTAGTATACAAGCAGAAAGAGAGCTTAAAAAGACCTCAGCTGGATTCGCTAAGGTGTCTGCGGAATCAGAAGTAAGGCCGAAAACAATTTCTGATTCTTTGATGCTGGTTTTGCCTTTTGTCTTGGCAACTGAAGTAGAATGGACGGAATATTTCATATGGATTAAATTTTGTATTGTCAGGCGCCTCTATTGAGGATTAAGGACAATATCTCTATTTCCTACCCAAGTTCCCTCTTCGTTAAGATTTAAATTAATAATATTTGAAAACCCACCTGTTCGAGTAAGCTTTTTAGTCATTTCTTTAGTTATAATTTGGTCTCCAGAAAACCATGTTGCATTTATCCAATATTCATCAAAATGCTTTCCCTTTAATGTCATGTGAATATGAGCTGGTTCTGAATGATTGGGGTAAGGTGCAGGTTTTATCGTGTGAAACCTATATTTTCCATCACTATTAGTCAGTGCCCAACCACGTAAATATCCATGCCGAACGCCATTTCCTGTCTCGTCCCCTTTCTTTTCATAGAGGCCATCATTATTCGTATGATATGCATATACGATAACATCCTTAGCAGGAGTTACACCATCTTTTTCATATATAGTGCCTTCCATAATAAGTCTTTCGCCTTGTACATTATGGTCTGCTATGGTTGTTTCCCATTTCAAGTTAGCTGAAGCTTCATTCGCGCCACACCATTGACAATCAGGTATTTTTGAGACATCGTTCTCACTGCTTGGGACGGGTTGTTTAACTGCAATTGTTATAAAGGTAATTAGGGTGCTATCTGCTAGTTGTTTCAGGTCTGCAAGAAAATGCTGGTCACTCCCATGGACGAATTTCTTACCCATATAAGTAATATATTGCTTGAAGTGGATATCATAAGCTTCAGGACTTGCTCCCTCAACAGTCGTATGAATGTGTCGGTTGTCAGCAGAACTACCATAGTCTCCAGGTAAAATGGTCTGAACAAATATTTGTCCATCTTCATTTGTGAAAACGCTTCCATTTAATCGAGCAGTGGACTCATCATTTGGATCAGCAGGATCATACTGACCATCGGAGGAAGTGTGATAGAGCTTAATTTTTTGTTTGCTTAGCGGTTTCTGATTCGCTTGATTAATGAAGGTGAGACAAAGCCATAATTTCTGTCCTTTTTCAGATGAATCACTGATCTGAACTTGATGTGATAAATCAATATCTCTAAATTTTTCTAAAGATTCTATTTCTTCATTGGTTAAGGGCAAGATGGTCCTATCGACAGCACATTGTGAGCTTAAAAAACTGATGGATAATATAGCCAAAAGATGTTTCATATTTGTAAATACTCAGTTACCTAAAACTAAAGATGGTCATTTCCGTCCGTTGAAATTCAATGTTTTATGTTTCTAAATTTACCAAATGATTTCTATTATTAAAAATAGAAGGTAAAATATCAAGGTAGAGCTTAGTGAATTTGTTTGTAACAATCGCTCAGCACCAATGGACCTCGTACTTCAGTACGAGATTTTCAAGTGAATATGTAAGTTTTTTACCAAGGTACAGCGTACCGATTTTGTTTGTAACAAACTCAGGAGAAAAAATCAAAGGTACAGCGTACCGGCATTGTTAGAATGTATTACAGCTACTTAGCTTAGACCATAAGCTCTGCAATCCTAGCATACGCTCTCATCCTTTCTCGGCTTACAGATCTAATACAACACAAAAGGTAAAGACATAGGACTTCGGTATTTATTCCGCTTTTTTCGAATTAAAATGGCTAAGTAGTCCCTTCAAATTTCAGGAAAGTGTAAATCAGAAGATTAAAGTGTTGAGATTAGGCTATAGAGAATTGTTTGTTTAGATGTCGGGCTTACCTGTCCATTTTAATAAAGCATCATTAAAGTTAAGCTACCATAGGACCTTGGACTTTAGTCCGAGAAAAAACGAGCATTTTACCAGTCCAATAGCTCTGCAATCCTAGCTAGTGCTCATTTCCTTTCTCGGCTTACAGATCTAATACAATACAAAAGGTAATGACATAAGACCTCGGTATTTATTCCGCTTTTTTCGAATTAAAATGGCTAAGTAGTCCCTCCAAATTTGAGGAAAGTGTAAATCAGAAGATTAAAGTGTTGAGAATAGGCTATAGAGAATTGTTTGTTTAGATGTCGGGCTTACCTGTCCATTTTAATAAAGCATCATTGATATCGTAGCACCAATGGACCTCGTACTTCAGTACGAGATTTTCAAGTGAATATGTAAGTTTATTACCAAGGTACAGCGTACCGATTTTATTTGTAACAATCTCAAGAGAAAAAATCAAAGGTGCAGCTCACCGGCATTGTTAGAATGTATTACAGCTACTTAGCTTAGACCATAAGCTCTGCAATCCTAGCATACGCTCACGGCCTTGCTCGGCTTACAGATCTAAAATAACACAAAAGGTAATGACATAGGACTTCGGTATTTATTCCGCTTTTTTCGAATTAAAATGGCTAAGTAGTCCCTCCAAATTTGAGGAAAGTGTAAATCAGAAGATTAAAGTGTTGAGAATAGGCTATAGAGAATTGTTTGTTTAGATGTCGGGCTTACCTGTCCATTTTAATAAAGCATCATT
>NZ_JAJNKA010000007.1 GCF_021533215.1 Portibacter lacus
CTGTCCATTTTAATAAAGCATCATTAAAGTTAAGCTACCATAGGACCTTGGACTTTAGTCCGAGAAAAAAACGAGCATTTTACCAGTCCAATAGCTCTGCAATCCTAGCATACGCTCTCGTCCTTTCTCGGCTTACAGATCTAATACAATACAAAAGGTAATGACATAGGACCTCGGTATTTATTCCGCTTTTTTCGAATTAAAATGGCTAAGTAGTCCCTCCAAATTTCAGGAAAGTGTAAATCAGAAGATTAAAGTGTTGAGATTAGGCTATAGAGAATTGTTTGTTTAGATGTCGGGCTTACCTGTCCATTTTAATAAAGCATCATTGATATCATAGCACCAATGTACCTCGTACTTCGGTGCGAGAAGAATAAATATTTATTGCAGCTCCTTAGCTCAGACCATAAGCTCTGCAATCCTAGCATACGCTCTTGTCCTTTCTCGGCTTACAGATCTAGATTAGGGGAACAATTGAACGCTACATACTGAATTAACTTAAAAAATTTATATTACTTATTTAGGAGTTTGTCAGCCACGGCCTTCGCATCCACGGAATATTTATCCTCCCCTTGCAATTTCCATTCACCACTTTTGTCAATATAGTACTTAACAGTTTGCTCCACAACAGTTTCGTATCCACCGAAAGATTTAATGATATTTTGTACTTCTATTAAGTAGTCACTTAGTTCTAGTTCATCCTTTTGGACAAGTCCCCAAAGTCTGTTAACTCGCTTAGATTTTTCCTTGTGTTTCGGGCTAGTAGATTTAAAAGCCATTAAATAAAGGGAAAGGGCTTTAGCTTCCGGACTTGGCTTTTCTGATTTATTAGTCATACTATATTGGTCAATGTTAGATAAGATCCTCAATGTAATTCAATATTTCGAATCAGTGCGCTTTCCACTGGAATTTCACTAGAGATTATAAAATCTACTCAGCTCGGTTACACCTCTTTTATAATGACCGTCAGATAGAAGATTACCTCTCCAAGTTCCTTTCTTTCAGTACTTCCTTCAATGCTTCATCACTCTTAGAACCATTTACGATTTTATAGATAAGGAATATAGGAATGAGCGTGAAAAATCCGTAACTATTTTTAGCAATACTGTAGATGATCACCCCTGCGATTAAGCCGATTAGTCCTGCATTAAGAATGGCAGTAGATTTCATTTTCTTGGCCATGTCTAACAGTTCTTGATCTGATAATTCAACTAGTTCTTCTTTCGTCATTGTCATATTTGTAAGTTAATGCTGAGCTGAAATTAATCATTTCCTGAAATAGAATAGGTCGAACACAATCAATTGACTTAATTTTCCATCCATTGATTTCGCTTCAAAGTTTTTACTTCGTATTTCCCGATCGAGTCCAATGGATAGGATTTCAGACCACCTCTTTCCTCGTGCGCCTGGAAAATATTGAAGTGTAAATGTGCTTCTGTCGTTTGTCCTGTTTTACCACTGAGAGCAATTGGTTGACCGACCGTTACATAATCGCCGATTTTGACTAAGCCACCGTCCTGCTTGATGTGTCCATACATGGCAAACAAGTGCGATGTGGTATCATAAACCAAAACCTGATTTCCAAACGGCTTCCATCTATCACTCATCCCCCACCCGCTATATCCATCGATTAGTCCTACCACATAGCCATTTTGAGTAGAAGCGATGGTATCTCCAATTTTTAAGGTGAAATCAAACGCATATCTAGAACCAAAAGTATGGTGTGTAGGATTCGAATTATTACCTTGTAAAAGTTTATAACGCTTCCCCTTCGGATAAGGGAGACTCGCTAAGCTATTATTAGTGATAGGAAGATTAGAATTTCCCCATTTCATGCCGATCTTTACTTTGCCTTCGAGATCACCTTTACCCTTAATTATAATAGTGGAATCGGCCTTTGCATCTAGGTAAAGCGGCGAATAATCGCTCAGTATTTCATTCACTTCTTCGTCTGGACTAGTGAGTAGAAATCGCAAAGGACAATGTACCGGATTCTTAATGCTTAATTGATATTCATCGTTTTCATACTTTTGGTCAACATCGATTTCGAATGCTGGCAATCTTTCCTTAGGAAGACTATGAAATGAACAGCTCGATAACACCAGACATCCAAAGAAGATGAATAATGATAATAAATTTTGTTTTAAAGTGAAATGACTCATATATGCATTAAGATAAAGTAAAAATCTGCTTTGATTTGGTCTTTAAGGTTACTTATAATTTTTAATGGTCAATGTTAAATGCTACCCAAATATATTTAATTTATAGTAAACGGTGATTACGCACTTATTAGATGAATGTACAAAGGGGACAAACCATCAGAGTATGCAATTGGGAGAGTGGCAGATCAACTCGTAGTAGTGATGAGACTTCTGTAATGGAGGTGGAGCGAAGGGGTTGACATGTTCTGAATACTTTCATCTAATCAACCACCAGCTTACTTTTGGATGGGATGAGTTTAGTGGCATATTGATCCGTTAGTCATTGATTCAGAGGATAAACATGAAGAGCCGTAGCTCCTAAACTGAAGCTTCGATGTAAGCATATGAGCTGAGAGGTTCACAGCCTGTCACGCTTTAGCGTGATACGGTTCTAAAGCTAAGGCGTTACAGGTAGTAAGAGGTTTTAAGTCACCTTTACCTACTCGATCTTTTCTTCAAACCTGCAAGCGTTGGCAGAAAACATACTCTTTCACAGTTTTGGTGGCTTTGAGCGGTGGCTATTCCATTCATATGTTCACTATATTAGTTTTTCTTTTAACGAGTTTGTTTTTCAGAATTTTCTTTTTCAATTTCAAAAGGAATTCGTAATAAATTATCTTTTATAAACTTTACTGTGTCGTGATTAATTCCACCAGTTTTGTTCCACGCTTTCCATTCTGAAACGCCATCATAAACGACGTGTCTTAAAAATACTAGAACTCCATTATCATCCTTTATTTCTTGCCAATGTGGGTGATTAGGATTGAAAATTACAATGAGTGTATTATCATTTTCCTTTCTAACTGTATAATCTGTTAACACATATGGGTCATAGGACGACATATCTTCATCAGTATAAAGCTTTACTGTTAGACTACCTAGTTTGATTATTACAGGTTCGCTTATTCTATTTATTACCGCTTCTAATAAATAGCTATTAGCTTTTTCTAATGCCTTCTCGGGTGGTATTTCGATATTTTCAATTAAATCTGAGGCAATTTCACTTTCCATTTCGTGATGTAAATTACCAAGAGCAATTTCTATTGTTTTAACATCCGAAACATCAACAGACTCTCTTACTCTTCTTGTTAATGCTATTCTAATTAAATCTATAACTTCTGCCTTTAATTTGTTTTCTAGTTCTTCTTCTTGCTCTCCTGACCATAGAATCTGGTCTTTAGTATGGCTAACATCAAAACCATCTATAAAAATTTCACCGATTAATCTTTGATTAACTAAATCATTCCGACCGCCATCCTGTTCTCCGAAAATTTCACTTGGTCTATAATTCGTGTTTATAACTCTATTTGATTGAACTAAAGCAAAACCAGCTTGACCTCTATCACCTCGATTTAAAACTCCAGCCCAACCTTTAACTGTTTTATCATCAACAACAAACTCAAATTCTTTTTTTGTCCTTTCACCTTCAAAATTTTCAACTAATAATTTATCTAGATTTTTCCAAATTAGAAATTTATCCATCCATTTAATTTCAACACTTTCGGATAATAAATCATATCTGTAGATAGAAGATAAATACGTCCTAACTTTTGAAAGAGTTCTACCTACAAACCTTCTATGTAAATCCCAAATTTTTATTTTAGTGTAATGAGAATTTTCTTCTACATCTCTTTCCTCAATTTCTAATGTTATATTTCCATTTTGTATTTTTTCAATATCTACAAGGATTTTGTATTCTTTATTGTTTCCTAGACGAGTAGTAGTTACTGACCACTTATCACCAAGCCAAAATGAAGATGTCTTTAAGCCAAGACCATATTTACTTCTTCCAGTATTAATTTCAGGTTTTTGACCAGTATTAAATGCTCTCCTTAAAACATCTTCATCCATACCAATAGAATTATCTAGAATTTCAATGAAATCTTCTGATAAGCTATCACCTCTAAAATAATTTATATGAACATACAAGTTTTCACCATCTTCTGTCAATTGCTTATTTAAAAGCTCTATATTTTCGTAATAAGCTTGGGTTGAATTATCAATGTATTCAGCAAGCGCATACCATAATTTATATGATAATCTTTTGTAGGATTCCGCAATATTGGCTGTAAACGTTAAATCTAGATTGTCCATTTTAATTTTCTTTAATATAAAATTCATTATTCTCAGACTTAATAAGAAAGTACTTCTTATTGATATTGAGTGGATTTTGCCCTTTAGGTATTAAAAATGTTTTATTTCCTTCATCAAGCCTTTCCCATTTAGTTTTACGCCCATTATCAATTAGTATAATTTCACAACCATCTTCAATGTTTAATATTTTTGGCGAGGAAACTATAAGTGTATTAGCTGGGTATTTTGGGAATTTGCATCTAGAACGGTCAATTTCGATAATAGGATATTCGCCATCTATTCTGTAGGCTTCTATTCCATCTGGATGGTCAAACATTCCAAAAACTAATATTCCAGTTCTGGGATAACTTTTAGCTTCTTCTGCCCATTTGGGATATTCATCTACCATTATAATTATTCCTGGTTCATCTCTAAGTATTAGCTTTCTTAATTCTTCTTGATTTATTTCAGGTTCTTTTGCAGCTAAATACTTTGAAATATCAGTTGAATTATATTTCCCATTTGAAAACACTCTTATTTGAGTTTCAGTATGACCTTTAAAGGGTTTTTTTGCTAATTCAACTTCTATAACATACCACCTGCTGTAATCTTTTTTAATTAAACAAAGGTCCGGCTGACTTGATTCGCCATTGTATAAAATCGTTTTTTTTAGTGGTAAGGTGTAATAATCTGGGAAAACGTCCTTAGAACGAGCTATTATTGTTCTTTCAAGAGTATCCTCGACATATGTACCTGGCTCGAACTCTTCGTACCAATCATCTAGAATTAATAATTTTGATTTACCCTTCATAATTACCCTAAAAAATGTTTTGTGCTTTCTTGAATTAATTCATAAGTCACGGTTTTTTCTCCGTTTAATCTTTCATTATTAATAAAAGGATTTATATCTGAAACTATTACAATTCTATCAGTTGCTGTTGCTTTTCCCTTTGTTTCTCCCCAAATTCGTGTTGTTTTATCAACTCCTTGAATATAATCAGAAAAAACCCAAGTATTTTTAAATAAATTATTTTCTTTTATCATCATTACAAATTCACGAGCCAAAGGGATAACACTTGTTGAAGAACGTGCAACGTCTCCAATGACGAAAACAGCAACACCATCAGGTCTTATCATTTCTTTAAATTGGAATGCTGTTTCTTTTGCAAACTTTACCCATTGATTGATGTTTAAATTATCATCTAATTTTTCAGATATTTCAGTTGGGTCAGATTCTAAAAACCAAGAACGAATCCAATTTTGTTTCGCATAATTTACAATTCCTAGATAAGGAGGCGATGTGAGAAGTAAATCTACTTTTCCTTTATATTTAATTACATTCTGTGAGTTTAGTAAATTTTTAGCGTCACACTCAAAAATATTGGATTCAATTTGAGGTGATTTATGTTTTTTAAAAACACGTTCCACCTTCTCTCTCAAAATATTGAAAACGTTTCTGTATTCACGACTTAGTTCTTTAGTTTGAACAAATCGTCTAACGTAATCTGGCGACATACTAAATGTGTTAGGCATACTTATAGAAAGATAACCTGAAGAACCATCCTTTCTAATACCACCGTGCATTATTCCCAAAATTGCACCGATAATAAATTGATCAGTTTTATCCTCTGAATTTAAAAGTTCAGATTTTAAAAAGCATAGTTCAGCAATGGTTCTTGAATGAAAAATCAAATGTATATCTTCGGATTCTCCTTCTGCCTCTGGATGAAAGAGCGCATAATCATAGTAGGATTGTAAATCATTAATTCTATTGATTATATCTTCCTTTCTTATGTAATTACTTTTTGCTTTACTAAGAGCTAGAGCAATTGGATTTAAATCAGAACCAAAAGATTTTCTACCAAGCATTCTACTTTCCAAAATTGTAGTACCTCGACCAGAAAAAGGGTCAAATACTAAATCGTTTTTGTCTGTAAAATATTTTATAAAATAATTCGCTAATGAAGGCGGGAAAGCACCTAAATAGGAACAGAGAGAATGTAATGGGTCTGAATTATTCTTTTTAGCCCAGGGTGTAACATATTCTTCTATCATCATTAATTATCCGTTTCTTCATTAACATTTTCCGTAATTATCATTTCGAAGAAATCTGAAATCATACCACAAACAGTTTCACTTGCATTCATTAGTTCGTATTCTTTTAATTTTTGATAAGATTCTTCGGGAATTTGTTCATCGTCTTTTGAAAGAATTACATCAGGTCTATTTTTATCAAGTATAAACGCATAGAAAGAAATGTGTTCCAAATATTTGTTTTTAATATCTTGAACAGCCGTATCATTTTTTCTTTGTGCTCTAGCAACAAGTTTAGTCAAGTTTTTATTTTCTACAGAAACCGATATTATCACTTCATCTTGACTGCTATTTACAACCGCAACATTATTTTCATCCCAATCATTTTCTTGATAGTATAAATGCTCTTTATCTATAAACTCAACTCGAATATTTGGACTCTTATTTTTACCATCTTTATCAGATTTTGAATTTTCTACACTTTCCACTGCTACTACATCTATTGAAGAACTCAACGATTTTTGTCCACTTGGTCTTAATTCTAGAGTTATTATTCCTTTCTCTCCAATTTCAGCATCTTCGTTTGTCTTAAAATATACAATACCATATCCATCACGAACGTTTGCTGTTCCAGTATAAGATCCAAATGATTGCGATTCAATGAATGCTACAAAAGTTTCAGTTTTTGCAAAGTAATTAGGATGAGCGTCAGTTTTAAATTTTATCGAAAATGGTTTGTTTGGATAAACTTCTTTAGGTGCTTTAGTAGTAATTTCAAAGAATGTTGGCGGGTCAGTAAATGGAATTTCAGGAAGTTTATTTGAAGAATCTCCATCATTAGCTGTGGTTGAAGTTGTAACACTTGTTCCATTTCCTGAGCTTTGAAGATATGTGTTAATTCTTCTTGCTAATCTTTTCTTCAAGCTATCTAGAACTTGTGAATCGTCTTTTGTGAAATACCTTTGTTTTCTGTTTCTATCAAGCTCTTTTAACTTATCATCTGCATCTAATGTTGCAATCGTTAACTTTCTTAATTCTTCAAGAATTGAAGTGTCTCGTAATGATTCTCTTGTACTACTAAAAAGTTGTCTTTTGGAATCATTATCCATATGATCAGCCTCAATTTGAACGATAAGATATCTGTCTAAAAATGGTAGTTTTAGATCATTTTTAATAAGACCATTTAACATTGTGCCTTGTTTTTGACCGTTAAATGTTATAACTATTGGATGTGAAACTGTAGTGTAATTTTTGATTCTGTTTTTTGGATCTTCTCCTAAAGAATTTAGAACCCACCAATAAATGGTTACATTTCCACTTTTGAATGTTTGACTTACTTTATTTTTATATTCTAAATTATCTGTGTATGTTAATAATCTATTATTTCCAGTAACCGTTCTGTTTTCCTTACGGTTTTTTCTTCTGTCTGAAATAGTAAAGGGAAGAATAGGGTCAAACATATAGTTATGAGCCAAATACCAAAGTGAATTTGAAGGTGTCGTAATTTTACCTTTGAATTTCCCCAAATCCATTAAAATATGACGAACTAAAGTACCAGGTTCAAAAATTTCATCGTCAATCTCTATTGTAAATGGTTGACCAGTTGATTTTTCAACCATATACTCGTACCATTCGTGTTTATCTTTATCCAAGTCTCCTTGGTTTATTCGAACTATAGTAAATGCTACCTTCTTTTTCTTTCTGCCGTCTTCGCTAAAAAAAGGTTTTGAAATAATTATAGTGTTGTTATTATAAGAAAGTGCTGTTGAGCCACCTTGACCATATGCACCCATTAGATAAAGTTTACCAATTTTATTACTACCATTAAGCGCCAAAATTGTGTCTGAAAATTGCTCAGGTTCTAATCCGATTCCTTTGTCCCGTATTTCAACAGTTGGTTTTTCGTCTATTCCTGAATCATAGAGGGTTACGCTAATTAAGTCAGAAAGAGTTTCAATTCTTTTGTCTCTAGCTGATTTAATATTCGATATTTTACCGTCTTCAATGTCATACCATTTTTCAGATGCTCTGCGCGGCGTCCTAAATCCATCTGGTTCGCCTTGGTTTTTCCATTCTTTTTCTAAAACAGCGTCTATTGCGTTAGTAATTCGTTCTGTTACTCCAGCTGCTGGGTCAGTTCCTATGTTTATTGTTGCTAAGTTGTTTCTTCTTCCTCCAACATCTTCCCATCGAATTTTAGAAAGTCCGATTTTTTGGATTAGTTCTCTTACGTCTTTTGGCGTGAATGCTGTAATTAAGTCTTGGTAAATATCTTTCATATTAAAAGTTAAAAGATTCAGTATTGTTCTTGAGGTTCTTTTTGTATTGAATCTCCATTATTTTTAGTTCTTCCTTTATTGCTTTGACCATTTTATTCAAATCTTCTTCGTTATACTCGTAATTATTAATATTTGAGCATTTTGAAAGACTACGAATTCCATTAAGGATGTTTTCAACGCGCCTTGAAGCTACTCGTTTAAATCGGTCTTCTTTCTTTTCAGAATTATCCATATTTTAGATATTCATTAATTTGTAGTAGCAAATATAAAAATACATACTACATATTATTAAATATAGTTGAATATTTCATCGCGAAGGCTAAGAAGCAGCACTTTTATTTTAGAGAGTTGGCTTTTTGCATTGGCAAAAAATAAATGTGCTGTTTGTTTGTTGGCGTTTTAGCACAATATTCTATGGTTTGCACGTTTTCTAACATCCCAGGCTCTCTTTATCGTATCAAAAGGATGCACAGCTATGTGTTGTGATTTAACTTTCAAGGGAATGGATCTGCTATCCTATGAAGAAGTACGAAGCAAGGACTCTTTTTATGACTCTTATAATGAAATATAAGTTTATATGAATTCCCGAGGATAATATATAGTCATCCATCCAACTTATAAATTTCCAAAGTATCTTGCCAGCATTATTCCTTTTAACCACTTCAACTTTGACCTACCTCGAATAATTAAAATCGCATTAACAACTTAATAACATTAAAGGAATCAATACCCTCTAGTCTTCCATCGATGAAGCCAAAAAAAACTAATAATCAACATGAGCGAATCATTCTCAAATTCACATGGGATCAGCCATCTAGAGCTAAGCTATCCAGATATAAAAACGTGATACTTGCTCGCCATCACACCAGCATTATTCATAAGTTTTACAATTAATCGCATCCACTATAGCAAGCTTATTATTTACCATTAGAACTTTTCCTTGATCCACCATAACCCAAAAATTGACCTAAACCGCTATAATCTATATGATTAGCCGAACATTCCATATGCTCTTAGATTCAATAGTCAATGGGTGATTTTTTTTGACCAAATAATGCTAAATATTGCTGTTTGTTAAAATTTTACTATATTAATTTTTGATTATACTTTAACACCAAATTTTTAACCCCATTCGGGGACATTGCCTATGAAATTCAGATATACATACTCATGTTGTATTAGCTGCCTTGTATTCCTCTTTATGACCTTGACTGCCAATGTCTATGGTCAAGAAAAGGGTGCTCTTTCAGGTAAGATTATTGATCAAAATAGCCAAGAAGCTCTTGCCTTTTCTACCATTGGAATCCCTAAACTGGGAATTGGAACCACTTCTGATATCGATGGGTTTTATCGACTTTTGAATATTCCATATGGAGATCATGAAGTAATTATAGAATATGTTGCTTATGAGACAAAATCAGTCACGATTACGATCGATTCGGCGGATAATGTCTATAACGTGGGCTTATTCGAAAGTGGGATAGAAATGGAACAAGTGGTGGTGACCGCTCAAGCGCTAGGGCAAAGAGCCGCGATCAATCGTCAGATTAATTCGAATACCATCGTGAATGTGGTGTCTAAGCAAAAGCTACAAGAACTACCTGATCAGAATGCAGCGGAATCTGTAGGAAGACTTGCGGGAGTTTCTGTCTATCGTGATGCAGGGGAAGGTCAGCAAGTTTCTATTCGAGGTATTTCTCCTAGATTTAATAATATCACTGTGAATGGGGAAAGACTTCCATCTACGGATCAAGAGACTCGTGCAGTAGACCTCAGTATGATTTCTACTGATGCACTAGAAGGTATAGAAGTGTTCAAAGCGACTCGACCTGATATGGATGGTGATGCCATCGGTGGAACGGTCAATTTTACCATTCGGAAGGCTGATCCTTACTGGAAATCTTCTCTGAGGATCCTCGGTGGATACAATGATCTGAAAAGTGATTTTGGTCAATTTAGAGGTTCTGGTTCTGTGGGGAATCGATTTTTCAAGGACAAACTCGGTATTATCCTCGCTGGAAATTATCAAAAGGTGAATAGAAGTAATGAATTTCTAAGTTCTACTTATGAAAACTTAGGTGAAGATCCGAACACTGGCGAGCCGATTATTCAAGTATCTAGCTTAAATCTGGGCGATCGAATAGAAAAGCGGGAACGATACGGTGGTGTGACAACGATAGATTATAAATTTTCTGAAGATCACAAGATAGTGTTTTCTGGAAGTCTGAGTAAGTTAATCCGAAATGATGAACAGTATAGAAGAAGGTTTCGAGTGGCCGATAATGAGCAACGTTTCACTGCTCGGACGCGTCAGCGAAATACGAATGTAACGACCAGCAATCTTTCTGGAACACACTTGTTTGGAAGTTTAGAAATGACCTGGAGAGGTTCTTATTCTCGGTCTATCCAGAGAGAGCCGTATTCACTTCAAGCTCAGTTTTGGGAATTAGCAGCAACGACGGGTGATTTTGTCGATAGGAATGATCTGACTACAGTGCCTTCTATTTTCAAGAACAGACTGGAACAAACGACGCTAAGAGATATGTCGCTAGAGTCTGATTTTGTTGATGAAAAAAGAAAGTCGTTTCAGATTGATTTCAAGCAAAACTTGGTCCGAAATAGCAAGTATAATGCTTATCTGAAATTCGGTGGGAAGTATCGTGATGTAAGCAGAGGTCGAGATGCGAATGCGCATTTTATGAGGACATATCTGAATGGTGATGAAAATCCTGCAAAAGCTAATCCAGGATTATTTCTGACTAGAGCTGGAAATCAGATTCTATTAGCTAATTTCTTAGGAGATTATCAAAATGGTAACTTTTATAACGGTCAGTATGATTTATTGCCAGGTACACCAGATCTCAGAAATTCTTTGACGACTCCATTAGATAATGTGAATGTAGATGAATTCAATGCTTTATTCGGTACTAATTATGGAGCTGGAGATGGATTGCCGTATACGGGACATATAGACATCGATAAAGTGGTAAGTTTTTATGAAGCTTTCAGAGCGAAGCACTCGATGGTTAATGGAGTAGTCGATCTGACAGACTACGATGGTAAGGAAGCAATCTATGCTGGGTACTTGATGTCAGAATTCAATTACAATGATTGGTTCATGCTAATGGGTGGTGTGCGATATGAAAGAACAGACCAGAGTTACACCAGTAGAACAGGTAGTCCGCGTGAAGAAGGTGATGGCGGGACTGGACTAATCGAAATTACTGATGTGACTGCTGCACAAGGATATGGAGAATTACTCCCGATGGGACATATGCGTATTAAATTAAAGAAATGGTTCGATGTTCGAGCGGCAGTGACGAAAACACTTGCTCGGCCTAATTTCTTCAATTTGGTGCCGTGGGAAAGTATTAATAATGCTGAGCAAACGATTCAGAGAGGGAAACCAGATCTGAAGCATACGACGGCGATTAATTATGACTTATTCCTATCTTTCTATGATAAATTTGGACTGTTTACAATAGGTGGTTTTTACAAGGAATTAGATAACATCGATTACTTGAAAACCATTGCGATTGTGGAGCCTGGGAACATATATAACGGATATTTGCTAACAGAACCTTCTAATGTAGAGGGTACTTCTACAGTATTTGGAACAGAATTAGATCTTCAGGTCAATTTTAGATCTCTTAAAGGATTTATGAATGGGTTCTTATTGGGCGCGAATCTGACGTTAGCGAAATCTAATACCTACTATCCTTTGTTCGAGGTCAATACTTCGTTTATTCCACAACCACCATTTTTTGTAACAACACTGATCGATACGTTCAGAACTGGGCCGATCGTAGGTCAGGCGGACCTCATAACGAATCTAACACTAGGATATGAAAAAAGCGGATTCTCCGGAAGGATTTCTGCAGTTTATCAGTCCAGAGCATTGTCTCCTGGTAGTTCAGATGTGGGAGGCACAAGTTCAGGTGTAGGTCGGATTCCAGAATTAGATTTTTATGATGATGGGTTTTGGCGATTTGATGTTGCACTGAAGCAGAAACTTTCGAAAAAAATACCACTTACTTTAATAGCTAATATCAATAATCTCAGTAACACACCAGAAAGAACCTTATTAGGCACTAGAAGCTTGCTGACAGATGAGGAATACTTTGGGTTTACAGTCGATTTTGGTATATTATATACATTTGTAAATCAATAATTAAATTAATCGATATGAATAAAGTTATTTACACCGTTTTAGCCATATTCATTTTGTCCATTTCAGCTAATGCACAAAGTGAATTAATCATTGAGCCAGGTGCACCTGGAGTTATCAATTCTGCCATCGAGGGCGACACGATGGCCACTGGAGAAAGAGTAGACAGTAATAGAGTCTATATTTTACGAAGAGGTTTTCCTTATATTTTATCCGGAACGATAGAATATAGTGATTACAACTTAATTATTAAATCTGAAGATACAGATGGTGAAAAACCGTTTGTCATCATGGACTCTGACGGAGATGCGGCAGACCAAATGATACGAACAAGAGGAGAAGCCAGCTTAACTTTAGATGGCTTACACATATCTGCCAAGGATATTTTAGGTGGTTATACCCTGAGAGTAATCAGAATTAATTCTGATAATTCTAACATCATTGTCAAGAATTGTATCATTGATGATGTAGGACAAGCTGCTGTTAGAATTCAAGGAGATAATGGAAATATTCAATTAACGAACAATGTTTTCAGAAACATCGGAAGACCGTTTGATCCAGCTAATGGAAGAGTTTTTGATAATAGAGGGAATCCAGTCGATACCTTATTAATGGAGAACAATGTTTTCTATAATGTAACGAGTAGAGTTTACAGAGATGGAGGTTCTTCTTCTCTAGGATACGCGAAAATCAACCAAAATACAATCTGGGGAACTGGAAGACTTGGAATGACGTTCGGAGAAATTTCTAGCTTAGAATTTACGAATAACATTTATGCTAATGGAATGTTCCTAGGAGTATTAGAAACAGATCAAGATACAGCTGAAACAGCAGAATTTCAGATTAGCATAGACACTTTTGATGCTAGCGTAAATACGATCACTGTTAGCAATAACAACTTTTATACAGATCAAGGAATTTCTGATCTTTTTCCATTAACCAATGTAAATGGTGAAAACGTAGTTTCTGCTGAAACTTACTTGTTTAATCCTGAAGTACAAGCAGCAATTGATGCAGCAGGTAATGGAGACACGAATATTTCAGAGGAATTAGAATTCACTAAAGCACCATCACTTCCACTTCAGTTTATTAATGCTGTTGCAACGGATACTTCTAGTTCAGGAGTTCCTACTGCTGAAAATTGGGATTTGTCAGACTTAGAGTCTGATGCTGACCTTACTTCATTAGGTACTGGATCTGATATCAGATATAGAGAAGTACATGATTTCGGTTATCCTACAACTGCTGTATCTTATACTGCAGGAACGGAAGGCCAGCCGATCGGTTCACTGACAGAAGTTTCATCTAGTACTTCAGACTACTTTGTTGAAAATAATGTGTTGTTTTATCCAAACCCAGTTTCACAAAGACTGTATGTTCAGAACCTGAGAAATAGTAATCTTCACCAGGTGAATATTTACAATCTGAATGGACAATTAGTGAAGCAAATTAGAAATATAGACCATAACATTCTAGAAATTAATACGTCTAATTTTGCGAATGGTACTTATATTTTGAGCTTGATCGATACGAGAGGAAACGTAAGCTCACAAAAATTCATGAAACAATAGTAGCATCGTTTGTATAGCTGCGGAAAAAATATTAAAATCCAATCCTAATTTCGACCATTAGGATTGGGTTTTTATTAAAGTCATTCTTGGACTCGATCTTGAGGAATACTTAATCGTAGTGCTTGGACGGTTCAGCAGTATCATAACGTAAGCATAATTCTATTCGAATAGCATTGCTATTCTTGAGACATACCTGAAACTCTTTTTTAAATCATTATAAGTCGATAATTTGAAGATATCATATTACAATTTGTTTTTATGTGTTGCGCTGTGCTTAATGCCCATTGCCGCTCATTTACAAGATTTGCATTTGATTCCTAGCCCACAATCGGTAGAGATCAACGAAGAAATATTTGACGTATCCAAGCGTCTAACAACCTATAGTTTATTAAAAGTAGAAAATGAGCATCCAGTTAAAGAACAAATTGACCTGCTTCTAAAAGAATTTAAAGCCAAAGGTAGTAACCAAGGTGGAAATTTTCTGTGGTATGGTACCGTAGGTGATGATGTACTTTTAAGTAAGTACTGTCAAAAAAATAAAATAACCATTCCAGCGCATCGCGAAGGTTATGCGCTTCATGTTTCGAATGATACTATTATCGTAGCAGCTGGTAAAAAGGAGGGCGTACTTTATGGACTTTATACACTGGAGCAACTAGTGAACAATACGAATAACAATAAATTGCCGAGTGTTTCCATCATCGATTATCCTAATTATGACAACAGGTCAATTATGGATGATATTAGTAGAGGGCCACTTTCGAATATGGACTTTCTGAAGTCTCAAGTGAAGAGAATGTCTAAGCTAAAGATCAATAATCTTACTTTCTATATAGAACATGTTGTGAAGACAAAAAGTCATCCAGATTTTGCCCCAGATGATGCAATCACCATTGCAGAATTCGAGGAATTGACTGAATTCGCGAAACCTTTCAATGTAGAAGTAATGGGTGGTTTCCAATCCTTGGGCCATTTTAGAAATATATTAAGCAGCGAGACTTACCGTCATCTAGGACAGACCGACCGAATGCTAAAGCCTGGTGATCCAGCGTCACTAGATTTTTTGACAAAGGTATACGGGGAAATGCTTCCTGCTTTTTCTTCAGAATACTTTAATATTTACGCAGATGAAGCATGGGACTTGGTGAGAATGGACGAAGGGTTAGAGGTAGATAGTTCAGCTGCGGCATTGCGTTATATTAATCATGTGAATCCACTTTTGAAATTTTTAACTGATCGAGGAAAGAAGCCTATCATAGCTAGTGATATGCTTTTATCTTTTCCAGAGACCATCGACTTGTTATCTAAGAAAGCGACAATTCTAAGTTGGGTCTATGATGATTTAGACAACTATGACGCATGGATAGAACCATTTAGAGAAGTAGGACTCGAATATTGGGTTTGTCCGGGAATTCTTAATTCCTATTCTGTTTTTCCAGATTATGATGTAGCATTTAACAATATTGAGAAGTTTGTCAATGCAGGACATGAAAAAGATGCCTTAGGCGTAATGACTTCTGTGTGGGATGATGGATCGGCTCACTTTTTTGCTAGAGACTGGCCTGCGGTAGCATTTGCTGCTCACCAAAGTTGGAAACCAGTGAGGAATGATCAAGCCAATTTCAATCGAGACTTTTCTTTCTTGATGTTTGGTGATGAAAATAAATCGTTGCGAGATTGCATTTCAGGAATTAGCGAACTCCAGCATACGAAGACGGTTGAAAATTTAGGAACTACCTTCCTAGATGAGTACTTATTACCTGATGCAGGACAAGTGCATTACCTGAACACGAATGAGTCAGAAACCATTTCTAAAATTATAAAAGAGGGAAAATCTTGTCTAGATGAAGTTGCGGATGTAGATGACGGTGCAGCCAATGAATGGACGGATGATCTTGAAGCTTGGCATTTTGCCTTGGATCAGATTTTACTGCAAGTAAAGAGTTATGAGAAGCTAATAGCCTTATCATCCCTTTATTCTAAAGGAGATTTGGATGCTGTTTCTAGTGAATTGGAAACGTTAGCCACTGAATGGAAAGGACTAAAAGAAAGATTTTCAGCTTTGTGGAAGATCGAAAACCGTGATTATTGGCTTGATGAAGAATTAAAGATTTACAATCGAAAAATAGAGCGCCTTTTGAAATTGAAAGATAAAATTGACGCATTAGACCAAAAGAAAACCAAATTACCAACTGCCGGTTCTGTAGGAATCGATATTAGACCATTGGATAAGGAATACTTTACCTATTGGTTGATATCCGAAAGATTTCCAACTCAGAATGAATCTGACATTGACAAAGATTATATAGGAAGCTTAGGTGGTGAGAAAGAGGCCATCCCTACCCCATACGATTGGACTAAGTATCAATCGCCATATTCATACAAAATAAACTTCGACGAAGTTTCGGAAAAGTCGATCGTTTATTTATATAGCAGAATAGAAGCGCCAGAACAGATTAAAGTTGTTCCAGAAGTAGGTTTTTCAGGTCAATGGAAGATGATATTAAATGGAGAAGAAACAACTAATAGCAAGGAGAAAGATAACCGAATTGTACTAGAAGAAGGTAATAACCACATCATCATGAAGATAGCGTTAGCGCCTGGAATAGATCAAATTCAGTTTAGCTTAAAAGATATAAATACCACTAATAAAAAATACAAATACAAATTAAAATCAGAATGAGGAAATCCATGAAAGTTACCAATACTCTAAATTTTAATGCCTTAAGGTTAGTCGTTGTACTTTTCTTTTCGTTTTCAAGTTGCCAGTTTGCCATAGGGCAAAGTGCGAACAAAGCGGAAATAGCGAAAGTCGAGAAAATACTATCTGAATTAGGGACTTATGCTACAGATGTGCTACTAGATGAAGAAGGAAAATCTAGATGTGATTATAATATGATAGAAGGAAAATGGTATCCATATGAAGAACCGTGGCACACGGGGCAGATCATTTATGGACTTCTAGAAGCGTACAGAGTGACAAATGAAGAGCGCTTTCTTACTGCAGCGACAAAAGCTGGAGACTGGTGGACATCACTAGAAATCAAAGATCACCCGAAATTAAAAGGGATGGTGAATGCTCAGCATGCAGACCATGCTGGAGACGTTATTGTTTTCGCTACGGTTTCTGATGGAAGTGCTGGATTATTCGAATTACACAAAGTGACGAAAGTGGATAAGTATGCGAGAGTTCCGACCCAAGCTGGAGCTTGGATGCTAGAAAATATGTGTGAGATGGATCTAGGACTTTGTTATGACAGTGCGGATCCAGAAACGGGAGAAGTATATAAGGAATACAGTCCATTTCATAGAGACAAGAAAAACCAAACCATTAAAGATGTAGCAAGACCTAATAATGAAGGTTCGATTTTTCTGGACATGTATCGATATACATCGAACGAAAAATACAAGGATGCTTTCATCAAGCTTTGTAATAGTGTCTTAGAAACTCAGGATGAACACGGATTATGGATGGATTTCATGCCTAATCATATCGATGTAAATACTTTCCACCCGAGATTTAATCTTTGGTACGCTGAAAGTTTATTGAATGGATATGATTTAACTGGAGATGAGAAATACCTCGTAGGCGCTAAGAAGACAGTCGATCGATATGTGGAAGCGCAACTAGAAAGTGGCGTGATTTATTATGAGAATTTCTTGGATGGAACGTACACTAAAAATTCAATTTGTGGATCTGCAGTTGCCTTTAATGCTTTGCTGATGATCCGACTAGAAGGTTATGGTTACGGAAGTGATCTTTATAAAGAAAGGATAAAACTAAGCTCGGATTGGTTGATAAAGAATCAGTTTGCGACGGATCACCCAGATGAGAACTTGAGAGGAGCAATCATGAATATACGGACGAGATATCGTAAGAACAAGCACTGGATAGTGAATCGAGACGTGGGATCTTCTTTTGGGCTTAGATTTTTTGCAGCTTACCATGATTACCTTCAAGTAAAATAAAGATGAAAAAATTAGGTTTATTTTTAGCTTCGATCAGTCCAGGACTTTTCCTGATCGGATATAATATCGGAACAGGAAGTATTACAACAATGGCTTCTGCTGGAGCGAGCTATGGGATGGAATTGATTCTGCCTGTATTGCTTTCGTGTATTTTTACTTATTTCTTGATTATTATTTTCGGGCAATACACCATCGTTACTGGCGACACGATTCTACATAGTTACCGGAAGTACTTCGGGACTGGATTTTCAGCTATTGTGCTGGTTTCGCTCTTGATTTCAGAATGGGTGGCGTGTATGGGAGTGATGGGCGTTATCGTTCAGGTAGTCCAAGAATGGTCGAAACCGCTGACCTCTTCGGGTGAAGGATTCTCACCCATACTGGTAACTGCAATTTTCGGTGGGATTATTTATTGGATATTTTGGCAAGGGAAGCATCGATTTTTCGAGCGAGTTCTTGTGGTCTTTGTAGCGATAATGGGTTTCTGTTTTATTGCCACGATGTTCATGGTCGCTCCATCTGCTGAAACTATACTAGATGGACTAGTTCCTAGAATTCCTCGTGATAAAAGTGAGATGCTGTTGCTCGCAGGAATGGTAGGAACGACAATGGGTGGTGTACTCTATGTTGTGCGATCGATACTTGTGCAAGAAAAGAAATGGTCTATAAAAGATATGAAGCTTGAAAATAGAGATGCTGCTATTTCAGCTGGACTGATGTTTATTCTCAGCTTTGCGATTATGGCAGCAGCTGCAGGTACTTTGCATGTGAATAATCTAAGAATAGACAATGCGATAGATATGGTCAATTTGTTAGAGCCGCTAATGGGAAGATTTTCAGTGACCATTTTCGTTGTCGGAATTGTGTGTGCTGGATTGTCTTCGTTGTTTCCAATTGTTTTACTGGCTCCGTGGCTTATTTCAGATTTCAGAAATACAAAAAGGGATTTGACGACAACGAGTTCTAAATTGTTGGTTTTATTCGGTGTATTACTGGGTTTTGTTGTGCCGATATTCGGCGGAAGACCTGTATTTGTGATGATTGTGTCACAAGCAGCAGCTTCGATTGTAACACCGTTGATACTGATTTTGATGATGATTTTGGTTAATAAGAAAGCAGTGATGGGAGATTATACTGCCAAACTACCGAGGAACATTTTACTGGCTTTTATTATTCTTTTCACCATTGCAATTGCCATATCAGGTATACTTGGAATCTTTTAAAAAAATAAAAATGACGGAAACGTTTGATAAAAATATAGTTTGCTGTTTTCTGTATCCGATTAGTAAGTATGGCTATCCGCCGCCTGCAAAGGATATGGTGAAACATATTAGAGAAATGAGCGAAATGGGATTTCGATCTATTGAGCTGGAGGGAATTCGCAAAGATCACCTCTTAGAGGTTGTAAGTCGGAAGGATGAGATTAAAAGTGTATTGGAGGAATTGGAATTGGAGGTGCCCTATTTTTGTACGGTATTACCAGGGCTCAGTTCGCCTGATGCATCTGTAAAACAAGAAAACATAGAACTTTTTAGGAAGGGATGTGAAATGGCGCAAGCGCTAGGTTCTAAAGGTGTTTTGGATAATGGTCCACTTCCGCCTTGGATTTTCCCAGATGATATTCCTGTTGCTAGGCATTATGATGCAGAAGTACTCGGCAAGGCTAGAATCTCGGAACATATCGATTGGGATGTTTATTGGAAGGGATTGGTTGCTACGATGCAAGAGCTATGTGACATCGCTGCTGATCATGGACTTACCTACCAGATTCATCCAGCTGATGGTGTTCTGGCTTCGAACACGGATGGGTTTTTATATTTAGCAGAACATGTGAATAGAAGCAATCTTCGTTTCAATTTTGATACCGCTAATTTATTCGTTCGGAAGGAGAATTTGCAATTGGCCTTACTAAGACTCAGCAAATACATCGATTATATTCATATCTCTGATAATCGAGGTCACAGAACTGAACATTTACCGATAGGGAAAGGAAGTATCGAGTGGGATACTTTTTTCAAGACATTGAAGCAGGCCAATTTTGATGGTTTGATTGGTATAGATGTCGGTGGTTCCGAATCAGAAGTTGGCAACCTAGAAGAAGCATACATTGACACTTACCATAAAATAAAACACTACCAAGATGAGATTGGATAAAGTAGAACAGTTAAACGTAGCAGTATTTGACACCTCATTTGAAATGGGAAAACAAGTGGCGATAGATTTTGCTAATGAAGTTAAATCGTTGCTTGAGCAACAAGATGAAGTTCGTTGTGTGTTCGCAGCGGCTCCATCGCAAAATCCATTCATCGCATATCTCATCGAAAATTGTGATGTGGACTGGACGAAGGTTGTCGCATTTCATATGGATGAATATATCGGATTGGCTCCTAATTCGGAGTCTTCTTTTTCGTATTTCCTTCATGAGAAACTCTTTTCTAAAGTTCCGATAAGTGCATTTCATGTGATGGATACTTCTACGATGAGTACTTCAGATCTTAGCGATCAGTATTCGAAAATGTTGTCAGAGAAAGAGATTGATATCGTGGTTATGGGCATTGGAGAAAATGGGCACATCGCTTTTAATGATCCGCCAGTTGCAGACTTTAATGATCCACTAAAAGTAAAAGTGGTGGAACTGGATGAGGCTTGTAAAATTCAACAAGTAAATGATGGAGCATTCGAAACGATCAACGACGTACCTACACATGCGGTTACGATGACCGTTCCAGCGCTAATCGATACCAAGAAGATATTCTGTATCGTTCCTGGAGTGAGAAAAGCGGAAGCTGTGCATAACACATTAACTGGTCCTATCAAAGAGACATGTCCTGCGAGTATCTTGCGGACTTGTTCTTATGCGACGCTCTATGTAGATTCAGATGCTTTTAGTCAGTGTGATGCTAGTTTGCTGGAGCTTTAATCTTTTCACCATTGACTTTCACATTAGACATTAGGATGTCTGAAGTATGTTCGAATTGACTCTGATCACCAGCTTGCTCAATGGTGATGTTATTCAAGTAAATTCGTTCGATATCTTGTCCTTCTATTCCTATGATTTTGAATGGTGAGTTCGCAACACCTTTGCATGTTATGTCACTTACATAAAAGTTATTGAATTTTGTAGGGTAATTATTTCCGCGATAGCCATGATAATCCATACGGAAAATAAACAAGGACTCTTCGATTTCACCGACTTCAATGTTTCGGAAGTAGATGTTTTGTACTTGTCCTCCCCTATCTAGATTACACTTGAAATTCAGAGCATGGGTTCCACCTGCAATGGTACAATTTTCAATGAATACATTTTCAACGCCGCCTGACATTTCTGAACCGATACAGAAGGAATTCACGCCAGATTTAAGCAAACAATTCTGTACGATTATATTTTTAGAACCTGGTCTTTCCCAGGCATCTTGGTCTCTACCTGCTTTTATAGATATGGCATCATCTACCGTTTCTATTTTACAATCGTCAATGAGGACATCTTCGCAACTATCTGGGTCGATTCCATCATCATTCAGATATCCACCTTTTATATTTAAACGCCTAATGGTAATGTTCTTACTGAAAACTGGATGGACTGTCCAGAAAGGACTATTTTTCAATGTTAAATCTTCCATTAGAATATTCTCACACTGGTAGAATTCAATTAAAGTTGGTCTTAGAAAATGTTCTGTTGAATCATTGTAATCTGGAAATTGCTCGCTAATTCCATTTCCAAATATACGCTGGTCTTCTGGAACGAGGTCATTACCCATTTGTCTCAGTCTATTCTTGTCTGGTTTCTGCAAAGCTCTCCACTCTTTAGACCACGAAATTCCACGGCCATCGATGGTTCCTTTCCCAGAAAGCACGATATTCTTCGCATCGATAGCATAGATCAAAGGCGAGTAATTCCAGCAAACCGTACCTTCCCATCGAACTTTTACCATCGGCAAGTACTTCTCCGGATTATCACCAAAAAACAAAGTAGCGCCTTCTTCGATATGGAGTTGGATATTCGAAGTCAAATGCAGCGGTCCGTCCGAGAAGTAATTTCCTTTAGGGAAAAGAATCATTCCGCCACCATCATTTGTGCATTGTTCTATCGCACGCAAGATGGCTGCTCTACTATCGAACGTCGTATCATTTTTTGCACCGAAATCGACAATGTTATATTGTTTGCCTTCAATTATAGGAGCAATAATTCTACTTAAAATCTTATCCTTTTCTTTCCAACCCAATGCTTCTTTATCCTGAGCATCCTTAACGGTGAAAGACGAACCTACATTTGTTGAACATGAAATTAAAAATAAACTGAAAGCAAAAATGGAAAGAAAATATCTGATCATAGTATCGTTCTAAAAAATCAATGGGTGTTAATAATGTAGCTAAAATAGGGAAGTAACTTTGTTAATAGAATATTCGAAGCATTCAATTGAGAAATATTTTGTCTACAGATTATCATTGATGATTTTGCAATGGCTTAATCCCTTATACATCGCACCGATAAACCAAATACTTTAGTGCTAGGAATCCTTAAAACATCATCATTGGTTTTGGAAAAACTATGATTCCATGAATTACTAGAATCGTCTTCCGAAGCTGTCCAATAAGACCCAATATCTCTTATGAATGCGAACGACCCATTACTTGAACGAAAACCACCGGGCATTGCAGCGAATCCACTCAGATTATCAGCCCCTGTATTAGGAGAAGACCAATTCGCCGTTCCTCGTTCTTTCATAGCACCTCCCGCAGACCCTGCACCTCCGAGACAAGTTACAGTTGTTTGCCATTCGAAGTCAGTTGGAATATGCCATCCTTCTGGTGCTAAACCTCTAGGGTCATTAACAGCATACCAATTGTACATTTTCCCATACACACGGCAGCGTGCGTGCTCGAGTCATTCATATAATAACAATACGCACCTGTAGTCAAATTCTCCCAATCCTCATTATCTGTTACATGAGGGATCGGATCTCCATTTCGATAATGGTCAACACTCAGGTTCTCAGTCATCCAACTATTGCAACATATATTTACACTTTGATAATAGATTGATTCATTAGATGCGGTGACAGGCTGCCAGCTGGCTAAACCATCCGCATTAGAAGTAAGCACTTTGTCTGCACCTTGTGTGCCATCTATAATCTTAAGCGACCCTTGGACTTCTACATTTTGACCGAAAACCAACATTGGTGAAATAAAGAGTAAGTAAATAAAGTGTGAAATTTTCATAGATTTTGATTTTTTGGTTGGTTATTTAATCAGATCTACCAAAATAAAACATTTCATTAATCCATTTCCTAACTTTTAGAATATATTTTCATTGATACTTTCCCAATCTTTATATCATTCCAAGTAACCAATTTGATATTGTGCTCTGAAAGTTTTGCGATGTTTTCTGCATTGGTGAAAAAATCAAAATCGATCTGTCTCCATTCCGAACCAAAATTAGGATGGTTAATCGTTACACCTTGCATTTCGTGGTTATCGTAAGCTGGATGAATAAGAATAATATTTAACCCTTCTGATAAATGCTCAATAATATTACTGTAATAATCAGCCAGTTTTCCTTGCTCGAAATCCTTATAATCTGCACAGTAAGCGCTATCGACAATGAAGTCACCTTCTTCTAAGTGCAATTCAGGATCGATGCCTATCATCGTCATTAAGTCTTCACTTACTAAAGTGGGAAGGTTGTATTTCTTACCTAATTCTTTATAAATTTTGAAAAACTCTGGATTTGCTCCGACACCGTACATATGGCAATCTATATGCGTTGGCTTTATGCCGAACTTCAGTGCTTTCTCTATCTGAGCTTCTAGCTCCTTTCTAACATCTTCAGGTTGGCCATTTTTACCCAGATCCTTTCGATTTCGATAAAAATGTCCGTTTTCGTCTACTATGCTTGGTACTTCAGAAACCGGTAAGACCGGTCCGAATTTATAATTCTCCCATTCACTAGTCAGTGTCAGATGTATTCCATTGTCAATGTGTGGATTGTCTCTAGCAAAGATCGCTATTTCATAAAACCATGGACATGGAACCATGATACTATATGAATTAACCATTCCGGTCTCTAATGCTTTAATAGTTGCCATATTTTCAGAATGGGACAGTCCGGCATCATCAGCGTGGATGATAAGCAGTTTTGTCTCTTCTGAAAAGCCTGATTTTTGTGATATATTCATGTGTGGTGTTAAATTTTTGTTGAAGTTAAAATTTTCAGAACGTAGTCAAAAAATATCGCTGTCATATTGTATTCTAAGTTAATCAACAGCTATGTCGTATTCTAAAAAGTTCATTTATTAATAGACAGAAATGGTCAGAAAGATCATGGTTGTTACGATCAGTATGAGCAGTAGTGGCCAGATAAATTTTAACCATTTGTTAAATCCTATTTTGACAACGGCTAATGCAGCTAAGATTAAACTAGTTGGATTGATTAGGTAGAAGAGTCCCATCCCATATTGGTAAGTGTCTACGATTACTTCTCGTCCAATATTGACCGTATCCGCTAAAGGAGACATAATTGGCATTGTTAAAACCGCCATACCCGAAGAAGATGGAATAAAAAATGAAAGACCGCCATAGATGAATAACATGAAATTAGTAAATAGTCCAGCGTTCATTCCTTCTGTGATCATACTTGAATGATACAATATCGTATCACTTATCAGTCCATCTTCCATAAGAATAGTTACTCCTCTTGCAATTCCAACGATGAATGCCACACCTAATAAGTCTCCAGCTCCTTTCACAAATGTTTCAAGAAAAAGACCTTCTTTGATGCGACCTATAACTCCAATGATGATTGCTCCCACTAAAAAGGTAGCGGTCATTTCTACAAACCACCAATCCAGAGCGGAAACGCCAATGATCATGACTACAAAGCATAGCGTAAAAACAATTAAAATCAGTCTTAATCTGGTGGTGAATTTAACAGATGTATCCATGTTAGTGATTCCAAATAATTCTTCTAATTCTTCTTTTTGATTATAAACAATGGAATTTCTAGGATCTGCTTTTACACGCTTTGCATATCTGAGTATATAAACGATGGTGATGATCAGGCAAATGACCAACATAAATAATCGATTCTCGAGTCCTGTTGTCCAGCTTATTCCTGCTGCATCTGAAGCAATGATTGTTGAAAATGGATTAATGGTAGAACACATGCTTCCGATCGACGAACCTAGAAAAATACACGCAAGACCCACCATTGCATCATATCTCGCTGCGAGAAATACAGGAATTAAAATCGGATAAAAGGCCATGGTTTCTTCTGCTAATCCGAAGGTAGTTCCTCCAGCGGCAATCAGTGTGGTGACTAAGATAATTAATATGTACTCACGGCCTTGGAGGGCTTTTCCTAACCAGGATATTCCCACATCAAATGCCCCAGTTAGATTCATAATTCCGATTAATCCACCAATAATAAGAATCAGAAAGATAATATCAGCCGCGGCAATGATGCCCTTTATTGGCGACTTAATCAGTGCAGCGATACCTTGTGGATTAGACTCGAGTTCCCTATAAGTATTAGGTATGCTAATAGGTTTGTAGATGTCTCCATTGGTAAATTTCTCCACTGGAATATTGATACCTAATTCTGATAAGGTCTCTTGTGTTCCAGGCATTTCTACTGTTTCTTCGGAGCCTGATTTTACAAATGTATTATTTTCTGATTGATAGGCTAAGTGATCATATTGTCCAGCGGGTACTAACCAAGTTAACAAGGTGACAAGGGCTGCAATAAGGATCAGGATGGTTTGTGCGGAGGGGAATTTTAGGTTTTTCATATCAATCGTAAGTATAAGTTTTTTTGGAGAAATGCTGAGTTATTGTGGCTCTGTTTTAGAATATACTTTAGGATTGTGTTTTTCCATATAAATATCTGGCCGTTCGACCTCCGTGAATCCATATTTCTTATAAAGCCAAGCTGCAGTATCCGTAAGCAATATCCATCGTCTTAATCCCTGAAGATTAGGATGTTCCATGACTTCTTTCATCAACCATTTACTTAATCCTTTTCCTCTATATTCTTGGAGAACGAAAACATCACCTAGGTAAGCAATCGTTGCATAATCTGAAATCACTCTTGCAAAGCCTATTTGCTTCCCGTTATCATAAAGTCCAAAATTAAGGCCGTTTTCGATAGATTTTTGAAGTGTTTCAATAGGAATTCCATTAGCCCATCCAGACTCATTGGATAAAAATTGATGGATAAGTTGAATTTCCAATTTCCTGTGATCTGTAGAGATGATGTATCCGTCCCTCCGTTTTTCTATAAATTCCAATTCCTGATAATTAAATGGAAAACTTAAATATAATAAAGGTTATGCTTATGAAGTGAAAGGAACCTTAGATATATCCTTGGAGAGTTTTTATTTATTGTCAATGTTATCGCGTGGCTAGGAAGAAGCGATCACTTTTTCGAGATGTCTTTCTGATTTCATTTCCAATGTTACCAATTCACCTTTGTAGAAAACGCTATTGATAATCCATGGAATAGGCATGTTTTGACCATCCATTTTGTTTTTTAATAAATTGATTGTCAATGGAACATTCTTCTCTTCAGCATACGCTCTTAATCGTTGGTTGGTATAAAAATCAGTAAAAGGACAAGTATTCGAATAATAAGCTGTAATACCTTCTTTGTCTGGACAAGTTCCAGATTTAGCGGTGGGCTTTATTCTCGGATAGGTTGAATCGGGGTTAAGCTTGAGCCCCCAAAGTTTAAAATAAGGTGGAGCTTCATCTATGATCTCGAAACCTTGATATTTTAGGAACTTTGGATCTGACATAAAGGGTCTTTTCTTATCACTAGAAATAGCAATGATACCATCCATATTTTTTGCATCAGTAATGCATTGCTGGAGTAACCTTTTTCCATTTCCTTGACCCTTAAATTGACCTGAAACCCAAAAACAATTGATCACCATAAAGTTCTGACCATCAATCGGTAACCAAGAGTGCTCGATGGGAACATATTCAATAAAAACTTTTCCCCTGACATCCAGCTTTTTAAAGGTATAGCCATTTTTGAATTCAGTTTTTAACCAGCTTTTTTTCTGTTCATAACCTGCGTTGCATTTCTTATCACTTATTGCACAACAAATGTGTTCATCTTCTATATTCGTTTCGGTCAATTTTACAATATCCATCATGGTCTGTAAGTTACGTCATGGCTGAATTTAACTACCTGATCTAGATCACTGAGAGCAATGTTTAGAATCAATTTTTGCTTGGTGCATTGAATTGAATAATCTCAAATTCGCTAGGAAAATAATCCATTCCTTTTCTTATGATTTCGGCTTTTTCATTTGTGATGATCTTTAAGTCAAATGCAAGCTCTTATATCGACAGAAGATGTAAGAGATTCTGTGATTTTGGAGTTGTTATTATCTACAATTCGGATGTAGTTATCGCTACATTTTCCTTCTCCCACTTCTTGACAATGATATACCATAATACTACAGATACACCTAGAATGATTAATTTTTCAGTGCTCGTTATTCCATTCTTTATCAAGGCATTAAACATCATGATCTGAATAATTAAATGAAAACAAGCTCCGGCAATAATTGACTTGGTCGATTCCACCACTTGTCCGATTCCCCAGCTGCCTAAGATCATCATCGCTAGAAAGAATAGATTGTCGCCTAAGCTAGCTTTTGTTAAGAAAGTTAAATGCCACAGATACCAGACAGTACCGATGATTAGATATTTTTGCCAAGAGCTTAATGAATTTAGTTCTTGCTGTAGATATCCTCGCCAACCATATTCCTCCATTATGCAGTAAAGCAAGGTGCTGATTATTGCTATGAATCCATAGATATGTGAATTTAGACCATATTCGTTTCGCACGCCTATAATTGTCAAAATGATTATAGGAATGATTAACATGACCAAACTCTTAGATATAGACGTTCCGAAAAGCGTTATTTCTGATCTATTGCTTTTACGATAAAGCGACAATGCAATAACAGCACCAATGAAGACACCGCTGCCTTCGAGTAGAACCTTGATCATGATAGAAATCCAAGTTGGTAAGTTATCCAGTGAAGTTTCTATATTAAAAATATCAAATCGAAAAATATTCGAAATAATGGTTGCGATGGTGAAGAAGATTAGGACTCTAATACATTTAACTTTATTTGGGACTTTTGTTTCTTGCATATTATTAATAACGCAAAGAAAATGCTATGGTGCGGAAAAACACCTCCTTTATCTAATTAATCGACTAAGGGTATGCAAAAAAAGATAAATCGAAATGCAAAAGCTATAAGCATTGTGAAATAGCAATAGGAATCTATAAGTTTAAAAGATCGGACGACATTGAGATTGGTAAATTAAATGATCTCCTTACTAAGTTGAATGGCATCTTTAATGTCGAAAAAGATGGAGTCTTTATTTATTAAATCGAAGACGCCATTTTTCTCAAAATCTACTAATAAGTTACTGTTCACTCCTGATAGGATAATGTGAACTTTTCTTGCTTTATATGCGGCAATTATTTCTTTTAAACTTTGATATCCTGTTGCATCGATCAAGGGAACATAACGCATTCTAATGATGATTGCTTTCGGTTTAATATTGGTATTCATCAAAGTTTCTTGAAATTGTCTAGCAGCGCCAAAAAATAGCGGTCCATTAATTTCATATAGTGTAACTCCTTTAGGTAGGTCGCTTATTTCTTCATCAAATAGGTTATCCTCATTTAAGTCTTCGATGGTATGAGTCTCCACATTCAGAGATTCGCTCATTCGCTTCATAAACATAAAACTAGAAAGAACGATGCCCACTTCTATCGCAATCACTAGATCAAAGAATACCGTAAGAAAAAAAGTAGTTAAAAGGATAATGATATCCATTCTATTTCCCTTGAGCAAGGACTTGAACTGGCGCCATTCGCTCATATTATAGGCCACAACCACTAAGATTCCAGCAAGGCAAGACATCGGAATCAGCTTAGCATACGGAGCAAATAAAAGCATAATAGAAACTAAAACGATGGCATGCACAATACCAGCAATCGGTGTTCTACCTCCATTTTTCACATTAGTTGCTGTTCTAGCAATAGCACCAGTTGCTGGAATTCCGCCGAAAAGTGCAGATGCAATATTAGCTCCACCTTGAGCAATGAGTTCTATATTAGAACGGTGTTTTCCACCGATCATTCCATCAGAAACAACAGCTGAAAGCAATGATTCTATCGAGCCAAGTAAGGCGATGGCTAGCGCTGGACCCATTAATGACTTTATGGTTTCGAAATCAAAGGTAGGAAGTGATGGAAGACTTAGCTTATTTGGGATTTCTCCAAAGTTGGTTTCTATAGTATCCACAGGTATATCAAAGAAGTAAACTGCGAGTGTAGCCAGCAAAATGGCAACGATGGATCCAGGTAATTTTTTGGTGATTTTCTGAAAGTATATGGTCGTTATGACTGTCAAGACACTGATAATTATGGCATACCAATTCACATTGGCCGCTGACTCAAAGTATAACTTCCACTTTTCTACAAACTCGGCTGGTACATTTTTAATCTGAAGTCCTAAGAAATCATTGACCTGAGAGGAAAAGATAATGAGTGCGATTCCACTCGTGAAACCCACAATCAAAGAATAGGGAATAAATTTTAACAAGTTTCCTAATCGCGCAAGACCAAAACCGATGATGATAAAACCTGCCATAAAAGTAGCAAGGGTTAATCCATTAACTCCGTATTCTTGCACAATACCATAAACGATCACAATAAACGCTCCTGTAGGTCCGCCGATCTGTACTCTACTACCTCCAAAAACAGAAATAACGACACCCGCTATAATTGCTGTAATTAATCCTTTTTCTGGAGAAACACCAGAGGCAATTGCGAATGCTATCGCTAAAGGAAGTGCGACGATTCCTACGATTACTCCTGAAGATATGTCTTTTGAAATTTGCTTTTTGCTTATCCCTGCTTTTAGTAACGTAAAAAGTTTTGGGATGAACTCTTTATTCATTATCAGTTTTTAAGATGCAATGGCATTCATGGTGTTAGTGATCACTAGTTTTCTATTGATCGATAATTGCAAAATTAGTATTTTAATTGAGTAGATAGCTTATATCTCTTATTAATAATTGAAATTATTTATTCAACTGAAATGTGAGATTATACATTCTAAAAACATTAAGGAACAACCGTGATGATTACTCTTTGATACCTGGTTAATTGTGGTAAGCCATTATCTTTTACTTCACAAATAATATGAATCGTTGTTTCTTTATTAATTTCTGTGGGAAGTAAAAGAGATGCGTTAATCGAATCAGCTTGAGAAAGCTTAATGTCGCCATCATAATGATCTGCTTCATGATATCTCCACCAAGTGTAAGTCAGAGCATCTCCATCTGGATCAAAACTACCTTCAGCGCTTAATTCTATTTTGCTTCCTGGCTTAGCGGTTATATTTGAGGCATTGTTAAGTCTAACCACAGGCGGATGATTGGCTTCTTCGTAGGATAGGATACACCAGTCGGCTCTAGATGCGAAATCATTTTGCAGGACATCTGCCCATCTTGTAATTTGTCTGAAATATTCATTCATTAATGGAGTTTGGTCTGGATAGGTATTACGCATATAGTTTCTCCCCCAGGCTGTTCCTGTGTACCAACGACCGGGTGGATATTTATAATTTGCTTTTGGAACGGGATCAAGGTAAGTGTTCTCTCGAACATGGACATAACGACCACCCCACCCGCCATAATCAGGTGATTCATTGCTTCGAAGTCCCGTATTGATTAAGTGGATAAATGCGGGAGAATCTCCTTCTGATCTGAAATCACCTTTGTTTTTATATTCACCTTTATTAAATCCTCTATTGTCATCTTTTTCATGAGCTTTGTAAAGTGCACCTAATGCGCCATGATTTTCTAAGATATTCGATTTCATCCAGTCACTTCTAAAGTAATTTACTTTGTCTTCAGGCATCACTTTGTCCCATTGGTAGGCGATGGCCCAGAATTGGTCGCAGACGATGGTTGGAATATTATACTTTCCCCAATGTGGTCGAATATAGGACTGATATGTAGAATCTTGCTCCCAGATAAAGAAAAAACGAAGTTTGCTAGCTACGTTTTCCATCTTTTCTGGATGTGTTTCTTGTATCGTTTTTAATGCTCGTGCAATGGTATTCGTACCTCCCCAAGCTTGTAGCCAGATCGGTCTGCTGTCGGATTCATCCATCAGGACTTTAGCAATGTGCTGTGAGCCAGGAGTGATCGAATCCATTTCTCCTTCAGTGGCAACATTCCCCAGAAAGGAAACCGATGCTAGGTATTCTGGCGATGGATATTCTTTACTATGTTTGATTAGATTCGGATAAACTTCAGCATAAGCATCTAACCAATCATCACCTGCCCATCGGTGTCCGTGCCAATGGTATTGTGAACTGGAGGTTACGATGCCTTCTATATCCCATTCATTGGCATATAATAAAAAGCGAACCATAGAACATTCATCGTCTATTTCTCCATCAGAAGTAACAATTACGCGTGTTTTCGATACCTCGGTCTGTGTAAAGGATCTTCCTGCAAAAACGAGGAATACGATGAAAAGGATAAATTGTTTTTGCATTTTAATAGGTTGTCTGTTATTTAATTTTTTTTAGGTCAATGTTAGAGCCATGTCCAACGAATTGCCCAATCCAATAATATTGCATTTCTCCATTTTAAGACGGTCTTTGCACCTTGCCATCCATTGTCAAATAATGATGGGTCAGTTAGATCAGAATACCAATTAGGTCCTAGGTGATAGTCTGAATCTTTTGATTCTCCTGGCCAAGTATTTTCTACTATTAATTGACCACTTGTTTCTGGAAAGCCTTCTATTTCTGAGGTTATCTCATAAGTGAGTGTTTCTGCTTTCTTGGGAGCATACCTAATGCCATATTTTCCATTTCCTAGATAAAATCCTGGCCATATTTGTTTACCTACACCAGCGTGCACTGTCATCCTAAAGCAAGCAGAATCAGGTGAAATATTAATCTCCGGTCCAGATAGATGGTATTCTACGATTGAATAAACGGAGACGGTATCGGATAGCGTGGTTTTTTCGTTAAAAATATAGCGAGGGCTTTGATGAATTTGTTCAAAGCTTCCGCCCCAGCTCTCACTTAATGGATTATCCAATTCTCCATTCATTACATACAATAGAGATGGCGTATCTCCCATTTTAATATGACCTTTGTAATAGTTTTTAAATGCCTTTCCCATGTTTCCGGCCTCATTCACAAAATGGTCGTAGTAGTTCTCATTTTTTAGGCTATCTGGTGCTATGGAATTAGAAAAGAATCCGCGATAAGTTGCATTGGCTTCAATCATCCAGAGGTCGGGAAAGTTTTCGACTAAATAGGCATAACTGTTGGTGCTCCATTTTTTATTGGGACCTCCTATCCAATAAACTTTAATAGCATCTTTTATTTCTGGTGCATCATGAAGTGCTTGAGCAAGATCATCTAGCCCGCCCCAAACCAGAACCCAAAGTGGTTGTGAACTTTCTTTTTTAGCACATTGTATAATCCACTCAGAACCTTCGGTTTTAGACTGGTAGCCTCGATATGATGCAGTCCCTCTTCTACCCTGTTTACTAATTGATCTTAGGTATTCAGGTGTTGGAAAATCGGATGCATGTTTTCGTAAACTTGGTAAATCCTTTTCATATAAATCTATCATTTCTATTATATCTTCCTTTGCGCCCTTGCCGTAGGACGGTGAAGAAATAAGCCCTTCTGTTTCGAAAATGTTACTGTACATTAAAAAATGAATCAAAGACTGATTGTCATCTGGATCTGTTCCACCAATGTCAGTGCTGATTAGGATTCTTGGCTTTAAGTTGAGTGAGTTCTTATCGTTCTGAATACAAGACATGATAATAAATATGAACCCAACTAGTATTAATCTAGTCATATTAGGAAGCGTATTTATTAAGGCAATATGGTTACAATAACTCTTTTATATCTTGTTAATCGCGGTTGACCTCGATCTGTTATTTTTACTATAAAGTGAGCCGTTTCTTTCTGATCTACTTTAGGAGCAGTGAAATATGCCATATGAACATTTTCAGCACCATTAACTTTGATTTCGTTTTTATAGGTACCTGCTTCAGGATAGTTAAACCAAAGAAAACTAAAACTATCACCATCAGGATCAGTGGTGTTAAACGCGTCTAACGTGAAGCCTTTTCCCGATTTAACGGTGAGATGATCATCGTGCATTAATGCTGGAACGGGAGGATGATTCGCTTCTTCAAAAGATTTAAAACACCAATCGATTCGTGCGGCGAAATCGTTTTGGAAATCGTCTCTCCATCGCCACAATGTTACTTTATCATTTTCAAATGTTATAGAATCGCGTTTGAAGTTTCTACCATAATCACTATGCACATAAGGTGTATATTTATCTGTAGCATTCGTCCAAATTGCTCTTGTTTCTGGTGCAATATTTACTCTAGAATTACCGCTTTTAGTTTTCGAGAAGTCGGGTTTGTATAATTCATATCGACCGCCCCATCCTCCCCATTCTGGGTGTTCTGATGCGTTCAGTCCATTCGGAATTAACGATAGAAATGCAGGAGTATCACCTTCGACTCCCCAAGCCACATCTGGGTAAATGGCTCCAAGTGGACCGTGATTCTGCTGAATATTTTCTGCGATCCATGTGTTGCTAATCGTGGTATTGTCTATGTTTTTCACATAAGTATTAATACCCGTCCAGGTGGCACTTCCGTAGTGATCTCCAGGACTTACGATGTAAAAAAGGTTTGGAAAATTATCTCTAATCCAAATTCCACTATCATCTTGGTCAGATATCGTGTATACTCTAATTTTAGAAATCAGCCTGCTTGCTTCGCTTGCTGATTTACTTGCCTTGATTTTATGTAAGGCTTGTGCAAGCGTGTTAACTCCTCCCCAGGTAGAAATCCATAATGGGCGTTCATCTTCCTCTTCTAGTACTTTTATAATCCAATCTGATCCTTCAGAATCCATACCCTCTCCCACTCCAGACATACCGTATTTAGGAAGCCCAACTTTGATTAGACTTGATAAAGTTTTCGCATCAGGAAAACCGGATTCATGTTTAAGTAGATTGGGTTGGATCTCAGCATAGGCATCGATAACTTTTTCTATGGATTCAGGATGGACATCAGAAGTAAGCCAACAAGAAGTTGTTGCAATTATTCCCTTAATATCGATCTGGTTCGAATACAATAATAATCTAACTAATGATTGGGTATCGTCAGGATCTGCTTCTATATCTGTAAGAATGATTACCCTGTCTTTAGAAAAGGGTTGAGCAATAATTGCTTGAGTATAAAAAGTAAGTACCAACGTTAGACCTAATAAAAAATTTCTAGTGTTGACTGTGAATACTGAATGTTTCCAATTCTTAATAACGAGAATTGTGTTTAGTCTTTCTGTGATCATGTTTGTTTTGTAATATTTCACGTAATAATTTATCCATATAAAATATAGACTTTAATAAAAGTGAAGTAAGTGACATTCAGTTATCGGAAAGATAGTTAATTGTTTTAGAGGTTGCAAGTCTTTTTTTAGGTGAGTTCGAAAGCTAAGTTGCATTAGAATAGAGTAAGCAATGGAAATTCTAAATCTGGATCGATAAAAATGAATGTTCTATGTGGCTGACCATTAAAACATTGACCTAGAAAAATGAAAGAATCTTCGTCAAGGAAATTGCTGTCATTCAAAGTTTAAAGATTTATCCGCATGGTTAAAGTCTTGTATGTGTAATTTGATGAGTACATTAAGAAACAACCGTGATCGTAGGTTTAATAATATGCTTTATGTGATTTTTAAGAAAACGTAAACAGAGGTTTTTGACCAGATAAACCAAGGACTATTTAAACTTCATCTTATTAGAAATCAATGAATTTCAGAAGTAGAATGTGGAATCAAGCTTATATTTTATATCTTAACTAAACTAATGGATATATTTATAGAAATGAGGAAGATTAATAATCTCTTTATAATAGTTATAGTTGGACTTTGCTTATTTTCTTGTTCGAAGGGTCGTGAAAATATGATGTTTCGTCAACATAAATATTTAATCCCTGCTATTTCTTGGGCAACTGATATAATAAAACGCTTCGCTTTTAATAGAACGGAAAATTTGAATGCTCTCTTTCTAGATTGTAAGACAACAATATTCAAAAAAGCAATAATTGATGTAGGCTTTTTGGCACAAAAAAAATATGGACGCTCAACAACTTGACTGCTAGCTAGTGAAATTGAGAATGATCTAAAATTATAATGAGAAATATAAAAAAAATAAATAATGAAATACAACATTTTAAAAATAGTAGTTTGTTCACTTGTTATTTCGTTGTGGAGCTGTAAAGATAATACTAAAGACTTAACTACAAGCGAAAAATATTACACCGAACAACATCGTCCTCAATTTCATTTTTCTCCAGAAGAAAATTGGATGAATGATCCGAATGGAATGGTATATTATGAAGGCGAATACCACCTTTTCTATCAATATTATCCTGATTCTACTGTATGGGGCCCAATGCATTGGGGGCACGCTATTAGTGAGGATTTAGTGCATTGGGAACATCTGCCAATTGCTCTTTTTCCAGATGAGCATGGACTAATATTTAGCGGAAGTGCAGTGGTGGATTGGGATAATACCACTGGATTTGGAGTGGAAGGTAATCCTCCACTAGTTGCTATTTTTAGTTATCACGATATGGAAGGTGAGCGTTCAGGAAGAGATGACTATCAAACACAAGGTATTGCTTATAGCAATGATAAAGGAAGGTCTTGGACAAAATACGAAGGTAATCCAGTAATAGGAAATCCTGGAGTTAGAGATTTCAGAGACCCAAAAGTGATCTGGCATAAGGATAGCAAACAATGGATAATGGCTGTTGCGGCTTTAGATCATCTAAAATTTTATGGCTCACCAAATTTAAAGGACTGGACATATTTAAGTGAGTTTGGAAAAGAGCTGGGCAGCCACGATGGTGTTTGGGAATGTCCAGATTTATTTCCAATGAAATCAGATAATGGAAAGGAATACTGGGTATTAATTGAGAATATGAACCCAGGAAATCCGAATGGTGGGTCTGGAACTCAATATTTTATTGGACAATTTGATGGTGTTCAATTTACGGTAGATGAACAGTTTATGAAGTTGTTGGCACACGAAGATGCTATTGTACCAGAAGGAGTTGTGTTTGAATCATTTGAAAATGGTTACGAAAATTGGACTATCGAAGGAGATGCATTTGGCGAAAGCACAGCAAATGGAAGTTTGGGAAGTCAGATGGAAGTTAGTGGATTTACTGGAAAAAGATTGGCTAATTCGTTTGTTGGAGGTGATCAAGCCACAGGTAAAATTAAATCAAAGCCATTCACCGTTTCGAATAAAGCCATTAATTTTTTAATAGGTGGTGGTAATCATCGAGGAAGAACTTATATCAGTTTGTTAATCGATGGAAACGTTGTTAGACAAACAGAGGGCAAGAATAGTGAACAATTGTTATGGACTGGATGGGATGTAACAGCTTATATAGGCCAGGAAGCCCAGATTGAAATAGTTGATCAGTATGAAGGCAGCTGGGGACATATCCTAATTGATGAAATCACATTTGCAGATCAAGTCGCCTCAGCCGCGAGATCAGGTTCAGTTTGGCTAGATGCAGGGAGAGACAATTACGCAGGAGTTACATGGTCAGATGTTCCAGAATCAGATGGACGTAGAATATTTTTAGGATGGTTAAGCAATTGGTCATATGCGCAAGTTGTGCCTACTGAGAAATGGAGAAGTGCCATGACCATACCTTGGAGTTTGTCTATCAATCATGTTGATGGAATTCCTCGACTTGTAGGTGAACCAATTAAAGAATTAGAGCGACTTGCTGCGGATGAATGGAAAATTGTAGAAGATATTGCTAAGGTTCCTGAAAGTGGTATATATGAAATTAAGGGCACTTCAGCCCAGTTGGATGGATTTTCAATTTCGTTAAGCAATAGTGTGGATGAGCAAGTAGTATTTTCTTATAAAGACGGTAACTTTTCATTTGATAGAAGCAAATCAGGGGACACAAGTTTTTCGCCAGATTTTGCTGGTATACCAACAACCGAAAGGATATCGAAGAATGACGTGGTATCTATGCATGCATATATTGATCATTCATCTATAGAGATTTTCTTGGATAATGGACAAAATGTATTTACAGAGCTATTCTTTCCTTCTTCTTTATATACAGAGATAGAAATAAAAGGTTTAAGTGAATTAAAAATTAGAGAGCTAAACAATATATGGAGACAATAAAAAAATAATAAGCAGTTCTAGGGTGTTCTCCTTTTCATTTCAACTACATTTTTTGTTTTTAACGATCTGTTCTTTACTTAAAGGGACAAATCGATTTTTTTAAACGGATATAATATAGTTTTGTAAAGTTGATTTTAATCAAAAGATGAAGATTATAACTTAAAACAGGAATGATTTAATGAGCCTAGAAATTTCAGGTTAGGAATATTTTATTACCGGTAGGATCTTTTAACCAATATCCATCGTCTTGCTTGTCAAATTCCGTAAGATGCGCTATAGATTTATCAAGTCTATCACGATCTTTAAATTCAATTTGGTAAAATCTTAGGCCTGCACTATCAGCAGGAGCGATTGGTCTATTCTGACCATGCCATGAATTCATGACGATACGATGTTGGTAATCTCCTCCAGCGCCCAGGTCTGCGTACATGAATTGCGGATAATGGTTGAATTGAATAAATCCTAATCGAAGGTAGAAAGCATTGGATTGCTGCACATTATTCGCATAGAGATGAATATGGCCTATGTAGGATCCATCAGATATGGATTCTGGTAAAACGTCATTTTCCAACCCACTTAATATTTCGGAAACATCAAGTCTTTCAGATGCAGAGCGAATAATTCCATCACTGCCTTCTATTCTAAGTCCTCTGTCACTCACTACCCTTTTAAAGCGTTCTGGAGTTTCTAAAGTAAACTCAATGTTGATTCCATCGGGATCATCTAAATACACGGACTTAGACATGGTGTGATCCACCGGTGAGTAGGGATATTTGTGTTTATGTAATCTCTGAATCATACTTGCGAATGCTTCGATGTTGGGCGCGTGAATAGCAAAGTGGTAGAGCCCGCTATATCCTTTTATATATGGCCTATTAGCGGATTGGTGAACGACGACAAGTGTTTTGCTTTCTGTTCCGAATTCAGCGAGATGCTCCGAGGAGTAGCGCAACTTCATGCCGACGACTTCCGTCCAGAATAAGGTAGATTTTTGAATACTTGTATTATTCAGGTGAATTGCACCGAAAGAGGCAAATTCGCTTGACTTGTTTTTCATATTATTATTTGTGTTCATCGCATTAGCTAAGGTAGAAAATCCATCCATTGTTATAATTGTTGAGGCTGCTATAATGTTTTTTATAAATGATTTTCGTTTCATAATCTGGTGATTTAAGGTATGAATTTGCCAAGTTTGATCGCATTTTCAGGACATGCCTGAACGCATAGACCGCAAGCATGACATAATGCGGGATCTGTGAGATATGCTTTATTTTTAAAAAAGAAGGTCTTGATTTTTCCTTTTAAGTTCAATTTGGATTTATCATCATCAGTTATCGGACGCATTTCGAATACATCGTATGGACATATTGCGACACAATCTTCTTTTGCTCCGCAACTATTAAAATTGACCAAAGGCATTAATTTTCCACCTTCATCGTCACAATTACTTTTAAACTCTTTTTTGCTTGCCATTGACCTTTATTTAGATATTAGATTACAAGTGGTAGTTTCTTTTAAGCATAATACAAATGAAACAGTTAGTGAACTATTTCATTTGTATTTGCTTAAGCATCTCATTATTTAGCTTGAATAACAACTTTTTTACTTCTACCCCAAGCTACGAATATAGCAATCGCCATAAATAGGAAATTCATTCCGATGACTGAATATTCACCTTCCATAATGTGAAAAATAGCTGCTAAAACCATAATTAGTGCTAATCCTAGGGCAGCCCATACTGTTAAGAAAGGCTTTATCCTAAGTAATGCAGGGAGTATTAACCCTAAGCCGCCTAGCAATTCACTTACACCGATAAATCGGACTAAAGCTGCTGGAGTAGATAATACCCATGGCAAAGACTCTGCTAGAACTTCTATAGGTTGAGAGGATTTCATAACTCCCGCCATGATGAACATGATTGCGAGTAAAACTTGTGCAACCCACAGTGAAATATGAATTATTTTATTGCTGTTTTGATTTGTCATTATATATTAATTTTTAATGTTAGTTGAAAAAAATGGGTAAATGCTCAGAAATGCCAATGCTGGAAAAAAGTGCATGGGTACAACTAAACCTGGGAAAAGTTCCGGAAATTCAATACTCAGTGGCAAACTCATTCCGATAGGACTAATGATGCTGGCAAATGAAGCAACAGCGATCAGGATATTTAGCCATCCTCGCCATTTAAGTTTATTGAATTTAATTAAGGCCGCATATCCTAGTGTCATCAGCATACAGCCGATAATGCTAGCGCCTATGATAGATCCGATGTTGATTACTTGACTATAATTAACTCCGAAAGCACCTTGGTAAATATTTAGATATATAATACCCGCAATACCTGATAGCAGTCCAGCTACTAATCCGTGAATAAGTAATTGTTTCATAATACTAAATTTTTCTAAGTGATTACTTGGTAACGGGTACAGCTATATCTAATTGGATTTCAGCTGGAACTTTCTTAGACATTCCTTTCATTGTGCCAATGTTAAAATCCATTCTATTGACTAAGAAACTACTTTCGAAAACATTATTATTAAAGGTGAATGGCATGGTAAATTCCTTTTGAACGCCATGCATTTCTAGTGTTCCTGTCACTTCATATCCAGAGTCTGTCTTTGTAAATTTCTCTGATGTGAAATTGATCGTAGGATATTGATCTGCATCAAACCATTTTTTGCTAACAGCGTGCTTGTTCTTCATACCGTTTCCAGTGTTTATAGAAGCGACATCTATTTTAACATCAAATTTTGCAGCTGATAAATCATTTTCATCAAATTGAATATCACCAGTAAGTTTTGTGAAAGCACCCGTCGGATCTTTGCTACTGAATTTTATAGAAAAGTCGTCCGCTATTTTCCAAGAGACCGTGCTGCTGATTGTAAATGCAGATAGAAAGATAACAGCTGATATCATTCCTAAAAATTTAACTTTCGTCATTTGTAAATATTTAATTGTTTATAATGACACAAAGCTACAGTCAGGAAAGCGCTTAAAAATTAAGATACCTTAAGAAATGCATGGGTAGTCTATTTTTTTGCGATTTTTCGTCTTAGGTCGCTTAGGTATTCAGGTGTAATTCCAATGTAGGAGGCGATCAGTTTAAGTGGAAGTCGCTGTACAAGCGTTGGGTAAGTCTCTGTAAATTCGACATAGCGTTCCTCTGCAGTAGCACTTAGTAAAGCAATTATTCGTTTATGTGTCGCAATCATATTATTGCGATATTTTTTACTCATTTCAATAAGGACATCTTTATCCAATCTAGAAAAATCTCTGTAATCCTCTTGGCCAATGAAAGAAACCTCACTATTTTCTATGGCTTCTATAAATATAACAGTGGGTTTGTTATTGGTAAAACTGTCCACATCTGAAATCAACCATCCTTCAGGGGCAAACTGAAGAATATGTTCTTTTCCCGAATTATCGATTACATAACTTTTCAAACATCCACTTTCCACTCTATAGGCATAAGTTGCAATATCTCCATGGCTTAAAAGCGTCTCTCCTTTCGCTACTTGCTTTCTCTTTCGTATTTTAATATTATCCATTCTTCTTTAATTCAGTTATTGCTAAAATCTAATTGATTGCGAAAAAATCAGTTTTTCATTTACAAGATATAGGTATACCATAAATTTTCTATTTCTGACCGCGTCATTCATTCCCATACCTGTCCCAGCGCATTTTCCAGTCTGTCATTATATCTAGTCGCCATTTCCCAATGGTCATCTGACAAGCTTCTGGAGATTTGTCCAGATCGATATAATAATTAGGGTATTTTATACTGTCCAACGGCATAAATTGTCCTCCCCAATTTTCCATCGTTGGATCATCGACATTCCCCACTCCACCGATCACGGGTGAGATCAAATATAATAAGGAAGGACTGTCCCCTTCTTTCAGACTGTTCTTTGGATAATTAGCTAGCGGAAACACATCACCACACTTTTCTTTAAATAGACCATTGTGATATGAGCCATGATTTCGAATATTGGCAGATGTGAATTCGGTATATGACCATTCACCTTTTTGAACTCCTGATTGATAAACGCCACGAAAAGTTTCATGGCTCCCCTTCGGTAAAGTTCCATTTTCTATCCACCATAATTCGGGATAATCGTTTTTCATAAAATTAAAAACAAAATCTCTGCTAGGAATATCGTGTAAAGTATTAGAAGATCCGATCACATAAATTCTGATTTTATCTGCTATATCTGGTGCATCATAGAGTGCTTGTGCTGTTGTGGTTAAACTTCCCCAAACAAGGATCCAGATTGGCTTTTCTTTTGTGTATTTCCTTGCAGTTTTAATGATCCAGTTAGAACCTTCTGTAGCTCCATTAGCCACAGGTGGATGAGGAAGGTTAGCACCAGGTTTAATGATGGAAAGCAAATCTTCTTCTTGCATTAATTCTGGGAATCCCTTGTCACGTAAATGGTTGACGTCAATTCGTTTAATCCAATGATTGATGAGTTCCGTGTTTTTTATTGTATCCCAAGTATGATGATCTTTATCTGAGTTGGGAGTAGATATAATTCCTTTAATTTTTAAAATATCTGAATAGTGCACAGCTCTAAATAAGGATTGGATATCATCTGGATCTCCGCCAAGATCTGTGTCGATGATCACGTCGTAGGTTTGGTTTTTATCTATTTTTTGATCTAAGAAAAATAGCAAAGGAAGAAGAATGATGACTCCGTAAATTTTGAAATTCTGCCAATTTTCTCTGTTTCTCTTCATTTTGTAAAATTTCTATTAGCTGTTTTCGATTAACTTGCGCTAGTAAAGTAATGAAAATTAATAAAAAGTGGCTGGTTGGTTATCGAGTAAAAGTTTTGTCATTACTTAATGTGCTGCAATCAGAATAATGCTGGCATCAGGAGAGTTAGACATTGAATCTTATTCTTCTGAGGAGTCTATCGGAGTTTTCGGAAAATTCGGTTCTGCCATGTAGGAATTTGTCATTCCTGATGATAAGTAGTTCATTTGATTTTAGCTTAAAATTGATGGCTTTTAAGTTGAGGACTTCATCGAATTTATTCAGAAATGCTAGCTCTGAAGAGGTCAATTTCGCATAAGATTCCATCGTGATTCGATTATAACATACGCTATATCCAGTATTTGTTTTGCTTAAAATGGGTCTCCAAATTTTTCGAAACAACCATTTCTTCTCCAATAAAAATGCAACTTCCTCTGCTGAAAATTGAGAAATAACATCATCAATGTAGACCAAAATACTATCACCTCCATTCGTCGCTGGTGTGACACATAGCATGGCTAAAGCATTAGGAACTGCTATCAGATCCGAGCAGTCAGTATGCAGCGGGAAGTGATAATTCGAGGTGGCGTAAGAGGTAAATAGCTTATCTTTCTTGGTAACGCTGACTTCGAAAGTAATATCACTATGCGGATTTCTGTTTTCTTCAATTGGACGACCTATTTCCCAAATGAAATTTTCAAGAATTCTATCGTCACTTGGAAAACTTTCAATGATATAAATCTCATCAGCTGAATCCTTTAATAGCAATGCAAATTGTAAAGGATCTGTGCTTTTATAGTTAAGCCTAATCAACTTTTCCTCCACCTCCAACGACTAATTTTACGGAATCTCCATCGGTAATTCCTAGGCTAGAAATGTAGTCAGAAGAATGCCTATCATATCCGCCACGTCTATTAATCTGATAGTTATAAGTAACCGTCATTGCCCTTCTATTCGGCGGAGCTCCTCCGTGGATCGTGTAGGTGTCTCGAACATTAATAGCTTCATGAAATGATCTAATTAAATCACTTAAAAGTGCGTCATTTTCTAATGTTATTATTATTTCTCCAGCCCCAATGTCTCCTGTATAGTTTATGGTAAGTGTCATCTTTTTTCTTGAAAATATTTAATGATCTTCTATTACAAATGACAAGTTATAAGATTTTAATTAAATGCTCGGAGGGATACGAATACTTGTTCTCCATCTTCAGCCATAATCAGTAGTATGTTTTTAAATGATAACCTTCTAACCTATTGCTCACCTTCGTATTCTGTTAGTGCTTCTAGATATAGTTCGTTAAATGATTGACTTGAATAAGGATTTTGGCTGGTCACTAGATTCCTGTCCTTAACAGCGAAGTCGGCTTTAGGTAATTTTTGCTTGTACTTTATTCCCATTTTTCTCAATTGCCTAGCTATTTTTCTATTCTCAGGTATTCCCTTCATAATAAATCGTTCGATTACAAACTCTTCAAAAGGCGAAACAGAATTTACCTTAAAACCAATATATGGATTCTTATCCTTCGGAATAGTAGAAATTAAACTAGGCGCATGGCAGATAAGTCCTGTTGGTTTCTTTTCTGAAGCAAAATACTTCAAGAGCACAGGAATATAGAGATCATGAATTAAATCAATCATCAATCCTTGTCCACCAGGAATAACTAGGCCTGAATATTTCTCTTTTTGCTGAAAAGCTTCCTGCAGTGAAAGTGGATGATGATAGGAAGAATTTTCTTCTACAAACTCAATGGCTTCCTTTTTTAGCGTTAAGTTATTTTTCCAATAATTATCGTTTAAACTCTCATTGTCTATGGTTGCTACCACGCCGTCAGGTGTTGCGAAATCAACCGAGTATCCCGCATTTGTAACAGCATGGTAGGCTAGATAAAATTCATTAAGAAAGACTCCAGTTTGTCTTAGTTTTTTTCCCTGATTAAGTTCTAAAGTGTCAGCAGCACTCATCACGAAAAGAATACTTTTTTGTTGTGCGGAGAGAGCAGTTGCTGAGATATTTAAAATAGTTAGCATGATCATTTGTTTCATATAGAGATTATTTAGCAGCTATGATTTCTATTTCAATTAAACAGTTTGGTGTTGTAGCCATAACCGGAACAGGAATAATAGAACTGGCAGGGAAGTTTTTGGCTTTCCACTCTTCAGCTGCAACAGCAACAAGAATTTGCTTTTTCTCTGGAGTGAAATCCGCAATATAGACTGTTTGCTTAACCACATCATCTATGCTCAGGCCAACAGCACTTAGCGTTTCTTTAATATTAGATGCCGTGCGTCTCACTTGTTCTTCGAAATCTTCGGAAACGAGTTGGGCATTTTCGTCTGAAGCCCATTGACCTGAAAAATAGAATAGTTCTTTATGTGCTGAGATTTTAGCAACATGAGAGAAACCGTAATTCTGTGGATTAAATAAATTACTAGGATTGATGAAAGTGGTTTTTTCATTATTCATTACATTATGTTTTTAGTGTTTTACAATTAATCAATGTGAAGAAAGCATCTTCCTTCAGTATGATTATCTTCTTTGTTTTTGATGATAGAACAAAGATGTTGCTTGTAAGTGTAGAAAACATTTACATATGTAAAGAAATACTAGGCCTTTCTATTTTTGCTTCTAATTCTGCTGAGTTGGGTTGCAGTGATACCTAAGTAGGAAGCAATATGGTATTGCGGAATAATTTGTTCAAGATTAGGATATTCATCTTGGAAAATGGCATATCGTTTACTTGCGTCCAAGAGTACAATTTCTACTTCGCGCTTTTCTTTATCAACGAAGTATTGTTCTGATATTTTGCGGAGCAGTCTTTCCAGATCTTGATGATCATCTAGTTTATCAATGAGCGATTTATAATTCCCGACAAGCATGTTACAATCCGTTAATGCTTGCTGGTTTATCTGACTCGGCAGTTGAGAAATCAAAGAGGAGAATCCGCCAATCATATTGTTTTCTGTAAAGAAATGCTTGTTGTATTCTTGACCGTCTTCACTTCTATAAAATGCCCTGATTACTCCAGATGTAAGAAATCCAAATTTTTTAGCCACTCTACCCTCTTCTATAAAATATTCACCTTTTTTTAAGGTAGTTATGGAAAATATGGGTTCCAGAATTTCCCAAGTTCGTTGTTGAATTGGGGAGATGGCATTGAAAAAATGATAAAGATCTTTCACGTTATTTTATTTAAAATTCTAATTAGGTTGGATGGTCATGTCTAGAAGACTAAGTTTGGATGCATGTCAATTTAAAACTTTTCTATATCCTGCAAGCCTAATTCAATTGTACTAATTTCACGCATTTCCACTTTTCTAATTTTACCAGTCACAGTCATCGGGAAATCATCGGTAAATTTAAAATATTTTGGAACTTTGAAATGTGCGATTTGACCTTTACAAAAAAGGGTTAATTCTTCGGAGGTGATTTCGACACCATCTTTTGCTTTGATCCAAGCCATTACTTCTTCTCCATATTTGATACTCGGAACACCGATTACTTGAACGTCACTGACTTTAGGATAAGCATATAGAAATTCCTCTATTTCTCTTGGGTAAATGTTTTCCCCGCCTCTAATAATCATGTCCTTTATTCGACCTACGATGCTGATGAAGCCTTCGTCATCCATGACAGCGATATCACCAGTATGCATCCATCTCGCGGCATCAATTGCATCTTTGGTTTTATCAGGATCATTCCAATAGCCTAACATTACACTATAACCTCGTGTACACAATTCTCCAGGTACGCCTACTGGAACGAGTAAACCCGTCGTTTCATCTATGATTTTTACTTCTATGTGTGGAGAAACTTGACCGACTGTGCTTACCTGTTTCTCGAGGGAAGTGCCCATTTTAGTCTGAGTGCTTACAGGACTGGTTTCAGTCATGCCGTAAGCAATCTGTACCTCACTCATATGCATAACAGATTGTACTTTTTTCATAACTTCTATAGGACATGGAGAACCAGCCATGATGCCAGTTCGTAGACTTTTCAAATTGAAGTTTGCAAATTCTGGATGTTCTAATTCTGATATAAACATTGTCGGTACTCCGAAAAGTGCCGTAGCTTTTTCTTGCTCAACAGTTCGCAACACGGCTAATGGTTCGAAGCCTTCGCTCGGATATATCATAGTCGCTCCATGCGTCATACAACCTAAATTGCCCATAACCATTCCAAAACAATGGTATAAAGGAACAGGGATTATCAATCGATCTTTAGAAGAGAAATTCATTGTTCTGGCCACGAAATACCCGTTATTCAAGATGTTGTGATGACTCAAAGTCGCACCTTTCGGATATCCAGTTGTACCACTGGTATATTGAATATTGATCGGGTCGTCGAAGGATAGACTATTCTGCCTTTCCTTCATTTTTTCTACTTCAATTTCTGAAGACTTAGACATGAAATTATTCCAAGATAAAAAACCATGTGGCGGATGATCTGTTAATGCAACCGCCAATTTCAATGCTGGTAATTCCTTAGATTGTAAATGCCCAATCGGGCTTTTAGTTATTTCAGGTGCTAGACCTTGAATGATTTGAGTATAGAATGATGATTTAAATTTTTCTGCAAGCACAAGTAATTTGCATTCAGATTGATTGAGCGCATATTTTACTTCATGCATTCGGTAAGATGGGTTGATATTGACCATGATAACCCCAACTTTTGCTGTTGCAAACTGAAGAACAGTCCACTCAGAACGGTTAGGCGCCCATATTCCTACACGATCTCCTTTTTCTATTCCACAAGCCATCAGAGCTTTCGCACATTCATTAACTTGATGCAGTAAGTCCTGGTAAGTCCATCTAATGTTTTGGTGGGTAACGATTAGCGCCTCATTTTCAGGATATCGAGCTGCAATTTCATCAAATTTATCACCAATGGTTACTCCTAACAAAGGGATGGTGCTAGGACCAGAACTATAACTTTTCATTCCTACTTAATTTAGGTCAGTTAAATTAAAGGAAAATTCTGAAAGGTTATCATTTTCGATTGCTGATCTAATATTTTCTTGGAAAGGTAGATTACTTTTTTAGTAGTTACATTGGCAATTTAAAAACTTATAATTGAAAGCTATTATCAAACATAATGCTTAAACATCCTTATTTTTCAAGCATTTACCTCTTGGTTCATCACCTTCATGGAGTACAATTTCTGAATGAAGAAAACGTGCTGCTTCTGCCGAATCTTTCACTTTGGTAGCACTTCGAGCTAGCATCTTCGTTTCAAATGCTTTTAACACACTTTCTCTAATTCCAACTTCCCTCCACTGAGAAAATGGGTGGCAACCTTTAGCAATTGCCCGTGCTAGTGATAAAGCATCAAGTAGTGCTTGGTTGGCGCCTTGTCCCTTGAAAGGGCTCATCGGATGTGCTGCATCTCCGATCAATGTTAGATGCTCACCTTGATCTAACAAATCTGAAGTGAGTAAGGCTCTATCATATACTGGATAACCTGAAATATCTGTAGGTTTGGTAGCTTCTAGAATCTGTGGTATAGGGTCGTGCCATTGAGTTCTTATACATGCCTCTGCCATAAGTGCTTCAGGACCTTTCGCACTTAAATGTTTTGCATCAGCTTCATTCATCGGAAAGCTGAGTTGCCACATGACCGTATCTTTCGTAAATGGCATCATGTAGATTCGTTCATTCCCATTCGCAGTTTGAAATACCGTTGCTGAATCTAATAAGGAATGATCAGTGTTTTCAAGGTTTATCAATGGGCAAATACCTAAGATTACAATACATCCCAAATAACGTAATGGTGTGATTTCTTCACCAATTAATAATCTTCTCACCGTGCTTCGGATACCATCGGCACCAACTACGAGATCAGCTTTGACTTCTTTTACTTCTTCGCCAACTTTAAAAGTGAGATGGACACCTTGCCCTTTTACTTCCTTATAATTTAGTAATTGATGTCCCCACTGGACTTTTTCATGACTACCGAGTTGATCTAACAAAGCTAAGCGTAATGACTGTCGTGCAATATGAATATTGGTGCGTTTGGGTGATTTTTGCGAGCCTGCTTCGATCCATTTCCTCATGCCCCATTCCCCGATTATTTTTCCGTCGGTTGTATGCACCACATGCCTTGTAGAAACGACTCCTTCTGCTAATGAAACGATACCTAATCCTTGAATCGCTTTACTAGCTTGTTGCAAGGTAAGACCATATCCTTGAGATCGTTCATCAAAGCTGTTATCTCGTTCATATAATGTGAATGGAATTCCACGATGAAGGCAAGCCACGGCAAGGGCAACTCCGCCTATTCCTCCGCCGATAATCGCTACATGTGGATATTGTTTTTTATCTGGTATAGGAAATTGATGTGAGGCAGATAAACCACTTCCTTTGCATGCTAAACATAATACCAAGTTTCTTTTAGGCCGAATGGGAGCTGGTCCTTCTTTATTGGATTTTTCAAATTCTTCTAATGCTTTTTGATAGCGAAGACGCACTTTCTTTTTGAGCTTTCTACTTATTTTACCGCGCCCTTTGCATTCCGTACAAGTAGTCCAATATGTTTCTTCCTTTTCCAATTTGCTTACTTCTTCCTTATTTCATTAGAACAATTTACAGAAGTAAATTAACTCTCTCCAAGATGGAATGATAAAATATTGTTTTGAACTGAATTCTATTAGGAATTTGGACTTTTTGATATACTCGTTGTTGAAAATGAACTTTGCTGTTAGGTAGAGCAATTCATTGATCTAAATGAAAAAGCTATGCAGAACAGGCTTTGTTGTGCATAGCTTTTTTAATATTCCGTAAAATTTATCTGGCTTTTTTAAGTTTCTTTTCTGCTTTTTTCTCTTTAGCAGTTTTAAGTGGCTCCTTTTTTACGTTCTTCTTTGCATCTTGACCTTTGCCCATAATATTTGCTTTTAATGATTAATTATTATCGGACTAAGATATGATATTGTATTGACATAATTTTTTCGAAAATTAAAAAGGGAGAAATGTGTAAGATTATCATGTACAACACAAAGCCGGTGCGCTGCACCTCAGCGTTATCTCTATCTGTAGTTACAGACAAATTCGGTCCTCTGGACCTTGCACCATCAGATCACCTTATGTGAAACCATGAGTTTTTCTCTGGCTTTGTAGCTTCTATGTTAATGGACCAGTAAGCTTGGAGTGCAACGGAAAGACTGCTGAGCCATAGTCTGTAGCTTAAGTCTTAAGATAAGTTCAACAAGTAGATCAACATATCACTTTCATCAAAAACTTTCATAGCATCCGCTGGTAATCGGACAAGTTCCGCTGGTTATCGGACAAGTAACCTTATGTGAAACCATGAGTTTTTCTCTGGCTTTGTAGCTTATATGTTAATGGACCAGTAAGCTTGGAGTGCAACGGAAAGACTGCTGAGCCATAGTCCGTAGCTTAAGTCTTAAGATAAGTTCAGCAAGTAGATCAACATATCACTTTCATCAAAAACTTTCATAGCATCCGCTGGTAATCGGACAAGTTCCGCTGGTTATCGGACAAGTAACCTTATGTGAAACCATGAGTTTTTCTCTGTCTTTGTAGCTTATATGTTAATGGACCAGTAAGCTTGGAGTGCAACGGAAAGACTGCTGAACCATAGTCCGTAGCTTAAGTCTTAAGATAAGTTCAGCAAGTAGATTAGCAAATCACTTTCATCAAAAAATATTCATAGCATCCGCTGGTTATCGGACAAGTTCCGCTGGTTATCGGACAAGTAACTTTATGTGATACCATGAGTTTTTCTCTGGCTTTGTAGTTTAAATGTTAATGGACCAGTAAGCTTGGAGTGCAACGGAAAGACTGCTGAACCATAGTCCGTAGCTTAAGTCTTAAGATAAGTTCAGCAAGTAGATTAGCAAATCACTTTCATCAAAAAATATTCATAGCATCACTTTATGTGATACTATGAGTTTTTCTCTGGCTTTGTAGCTTATATGTTAATGGACCAGTAAGCTTGGAGTGCAACGGAAAGACTGCTGAACCATAGTCCGTAGCTTAAGTCTTAAGATAAGTTCAGCAAGTAGATTAGCAAATCACTTTCATCAAAAAATATTCATAGCATCACTTTATGTGATACTATGAGTTTTTCTCTGGCTTTGTAGCTTATATGTTAATGGACCAGTAAGCTTGGAGTGCAACGGAAAGACTGCTGAACCATAGTCCGTAGCTTAAGTCTTAAGATAAGTTCAGCAAGTAGATTAGCAAATCACTTTCATCAAAAAATATTCATAGCATCCGCTGGTTATCGGACAAGAAACTTTATGTGATACCATGAGTTTTTTTCAAGCGACCTTGTTAGTTTCCTGATTTAAAGTTATCAGCCTCCATACCGGTACATTTTCAAGCTAGAAGGTGCTTTTAGCCCAGATTTAGTCCCTATTTTAGTAAGCATACCAGTTTCCATATTCCTCCTGAAAACTACTATTTGATCAGAAGATTGATTGGCTACCAATAAAAATTTTCCACTTGGATCGATTACAAAACTACGTGGAGTCTCCCCATGTGTCGATTGATGACCGACCATAGTTAATTCTCCATTCTCAGTATCGATTTCGAAAATAGCGATGGAATGTTCTTCTTGCCGATTAGAAGCATAGAGGAATCTCCCATCTGGAGAAATATGAATGTCCGCAGAAGCATACTTGTCTTGTTCAGTTTTATAAAGTGGATAGGTATTAGAAAGCTTTAATCGTCCATCGTTATAAGTGTAAAAAGCTACCGTTCCACTTAACTCTTCTACGCAGTATCCATAACGTCTATTGGGATGGAAGACGAAATGTCGAGGGCCAACACCTTTATTAGTTTGGACTGTCAATTTTTCATCTAGCGTTAAAAATCGGTTTATGCTAAAGTCAAAAGCATGAATTTTATCACTTCCTAAATCTGGCGCAAATAGGAAATTGTTATCAGGACTAAAAACTACGGAATGCATGTGAGCTACATCTTGATTTCCTTTTATGATACTATTTCCTTCGAATTCGAAAGATTGAGAAGACTGTTGAAGGCTTCCATCTGGATTACAAATGAAAAAATCAACTACAGCATCGGTATAGTTTGCTGAAACAACGAAGGAGCCCGTGTGGTCCACAGTAACATAAACTGGATTTTTACCAGCTGTTTTCTGTTTGTTGATAAAGGCGATTTTACCAGATAACGAATCTATTGAGAATGCAGATACTGATCCGCTCTGCTTCATTTTCGTTTCAGTGCATGCATATAGGAATTTGCCATTTGGTGAGATGGTTAAAAAAGATGGATTAACTAAATCATCTTCTCTTTCTACTTCATTTAAAGCTCCTGTTTCAGGATTAAAGTTATAGACAATAATGCCTTCCGCTTTTTCACCTGAAGTGTAAGAACCAGCAAATAAATAAGTCTTATTGTTATCTTGACTTATGAGTAGATTAGTTGTACAAATTAAGAAAATGCTTAAGTAAAGTTTGATTTTCATAGGTCAATGTTTTAAACAGGGCTTAGTGATTATATGTCTAAAAAGTAATGTGGACTTCCTAAATGTACATTGCAAACCTTTAGCTTCCAAATGTCTTCATGTCTTTTCTTGAGAATTGGAAGTTTTTTTGAATGTCAATTTTAACACATTTTATATATTATTCATCTTTGAAGAGCAGAGTTACGCTCCTATATTTTTTAGTTGTAATATTACACTTCAATTTTTTGGACAATAGTCCATTAAGCATCATTTTCAAAACAAGCTTATTTATGTCTTTCGCAAATCTAAATCTACATCCTTCCTTACTTGATAACATTGAATCAAAAGGTTACAAATCCCCTACTCCCATCCAAGTTCAAACTATCCCAGAAGTTATGGAGGGAAGAGATCTATTAGGAATCGCAAGAACAGGATCAGGAAAGACAGCTAGTTTTGTATTACCGATATTGAATATATTGGTCAATAGGAAAAGTGGTGAGCGAAACAGACAACCTAGAATCTTAGTCTTATTACCCACACGAGAGTTAGCTGTCCAAGTGGCCGATGTATTTAAAGAACTATCATTTAATTTTCCTCAGCCAGTTAAGACTCTAGCGGTTTATGGCGGTGTCTCTATTAATCCACAAATGAAAGCAATATTTGGTGTAGATATTTTGGTTGCTACTCCAGGACGATTACTAGATCTAAAACGTTCGAATGCGGTCGATCTTTCAAGAGTAAACATACTTGTGTTAGATGAGGCGGATAAGATGTTAAATCTTGGTTTCCAGGAAGAAATGAAAGAGATATTCAAACTACTTCCTAAAAAAAGACAAAATTTGCTGTTTTCAGCCACATTAAACGATCAGTTAGAAGGACTAAAGAATGTGGTACTCCAAGATCCAATAGTCATTGAAATCGAAGACAAAGAGGAGGATGTTGAATTAATCAATCTAGGCGGCTATTTTGTAGAAAACGAAAGAAAAGGTCCATTACTTAGGCATATCATACGAGAGCAGGAGATGAAGCAAGTCTTAGTATTTACTTCATCAGGAATTAAGGCTGATAAAGTTGCTGGGAAATTGAGTAAAAACGGAATTCCAGCTGTTTCGATACACGGAAAGAAAAGCCAGTCCGCTAGAATGAGCGCATTAGAAAACTTTAAGTCTGGGAAAGTGCAAGTCTTAGTTGCGACGGATTTAATCTCAAGAGGGATTGATATTAATGAACTTCCATATGTCATTAATTATGAATTACCAAGATCGCCGAAAGATTTTGTTCACCGTGTAGGTAGAACAGGAAGAGCGAAATCAGCTGGATTAGCGATTACATTTGTATCCAAAGAAGAAACACACCACTTCAAAGTTATTCTAAAGAAAATGAAGCGGTATGTTGATATGGTAGACAGTGAGACTTTAGAATTTAATCCATAAGCTAGCAGTCCTTATAGCTGATTAAATTTTATCCGAGTAAATCTTACGCCTTACTCTTACTCACAAGAACACTATTATATTCTCCGGATTCTACCCAAGTGATTAATTCTTGAGCTCTTGCTATTGCCCACAAATTATTTCCATATAGAAAACGCATAAATTTATCAAACGTTTTTTCTTTAAAACCCTCGAAAGCACGTGCTTGAGTTTCTAACTCTTCTACTTCAAATGTTGCCCAATACTTTTCAGGAAGTCCTGCTAACTTGGTAAACATTTTCTTTGTTCCATAAACATTTTGGCAAACCAAAAGTCCACCACGATCCGCAGTATATTCAGCCATTTGCGCCCAGTGAAAGAGTGTGTATTTAAGTCCAGAAGAAAGTACTCCACTTAAGCCAAGGGTAATTCCAGAAAATGCATCCATTAATTCAGGAAAGATAAACCCAATCTCTTGGTAGAGAATGTGCTGACATTTGATATGTGCAATTTCACGTCCGATCATAAAGAGGAGTTCTTCATTGGTCAATTTATCAAGGCATTCCGTTGAAATTGCGATCATCGGTTTGTCCACTCCAAGTGTTGTGGCAGTGAATTGGTCAGATCGATGAACATATAAATCTGGAACATCATTAACATCCAGAATTTCGCAAGCTCTTTCTGTCAGTTTATACAAATCTGGAAACGATTTATAAGATAATTTCAGACTACTACCAGTATATTGTAGCTTGATAATATTCTCAATTCCCATATCATAAAACTTCTTCACGACCTTCTCGATACCACTTGTATTTTTAAGTGTCATCATAGAACTTGCCTCTTTAGGATGCTGAAAATCTGCTGGTATTATATGATATAATTTCTGGTAGTTCATTATTCAATTGATGATTAGTAAGGTAAGGTATAAAAATCGAAAGCGGTGAACTAGTATATTCTACTAAATAGGTTAAAGGATCGGCAAGGAATTGAGCAATGAATACCTATTGTGATTCCCGAAGATAGACAAAAGTAAAATACTCGAGACCTTTTTGTACCTATTTGATCACAAGAGTAAAAATTCAAATTATCTAGTTTACTCCTAGATTTAATGAATAATTGTTTTTTGTTGCTGGATAATCTATTGGTGTTGCATGGAAACCGTACTTTAGGGTATGGAATTACTCGAAATCACAATTCCATTGTATTTTAAATTTAGTAATGAAAAGATATAAGATAAACCCAGATATCACCAAAGCAGAAACCTTACCTGCATCCTTCTATCAAAGCCAAGAAGTCTTAGATATATTGGTGAATAATGTATTTGATAAATGCTGGCATTGGCTGGGAAGTTCACTAGATCTACTACCGCTTTCAGGCTATACTTATCCCTTAGACTTATATGGAGAACAAGTGGTATTGGTAAAGAATAGTGAAGGTGAAATTAAATGTCTTTCTAATGTTTGCACCCATCGAGGAAACATCATTGTTCATCATCCTGGCAAGGAAAAGCACTTAATATGCAAGTACCATGGAAGGCGGTTCGACATGGATGGGAAGTTTAGATTTATGCCGGAATTTAAGGAAGCTCTGAATTTTCCTAGACCGTGTGATCATTTACATCAGTTTCAACTTAGTCATTGGTTTTCGCATCTTTTTGTTTCGTTAGATCCATCATTTGACTTAAAAGAGACTTTGGATACGCTTAATGAGCGCGTCGGTTTTTTACCCATTGACCAATATAAACTAGACCTGAGTCATGGAAAGGAATACATCGTTAACTGTCACTGGGCATTATATTGTGATAATTATTTGGAAGGTTTTCACATTCCCTTTGTTCACGAAGATCTGAATGAAGCGCTTGATTATGGTCAATATGAGACTAAACTTTATGATCATATGACTTTGCAAATTGGTTATACTGATCAAGCAGAAGATGTATTTACGTTACCAGAAGGACATCCAGATTTTGGAAGAAATGTTTCTGCATATTACTATTGGATTTTTCCGAATGTGATGCTTAATTTTTATCCTTGGGGTTTATCTGTCAATGTTGTGAAACCGATTTCATTGAACAAAACCAAGGTGAGTTTTATCTCCTACATTTATGATGAATCAAAACTTGCTCAAGGTTCAGGCGCGCTTTTGGACAAAGTAGAACGAGAGGATGAGTTTGTTGTGGAGGGCGTTCACAAAGGATTGAAATCAAAATTTTATGAGTCGGGCAGATTTTCTCCGAAGAGGGAAAAAGGAGTTCACCATTTCCATTGGTTGTTAGCAGAGTATTTAAGTAAAGAAGTAGATTCACGAGGTTAGTACTTCAGAACAAGAATTAAAATTGATGTCATCACTAGAAGTGCTAACATCAAGACCTGAAATCTGAATTCCTGAAGTTGGATTAACATTAAAGATTGAGTCTCACAGGACCTCGTACTTCAGTGCGAGATTTTCTGAATAAAATGATATGCATTTCTCGGGTTGAAACCCAAGGTCCATTGGGTACTTCAGAACAAGAATTAAAATTGATGTCATCACTAGAAGTGCTAACATCAAGACCTGAAATTTGAATTTCTAAAGTTAGATTAACATTAAAGATTGAGTCTCACAGGACCTCGTACTTCAGTGCGAGATTTTCTGAATAAAATGATATGCATTTCTCGGGTTGAAACCCAAGGTCCTTTGGGCACTTCAGAACAAGAATTAAAATTGGTTTCATCACTAGAAGTGCTAACATCAAGACCTGAAATTTGAATTTCTAAAGTTAGATTAACATTAAAGATTGAGTCTCACAGGACCTCGTACTTTAGTGCGAGATTTCTCTACAAACACGGCGAACTTTTTATCTTTAGAATTGAAATCTAAAAATAAATTGATGTCATGCCTTAAAGCGTGCTAACATAATTAAACAATTAAACAAACCTCCCAACCGTCCTCATCACTTATAGTCAGTTTCCCTCCGATCTGTTCCGCTCTCATTTCCATATTAGACAAGCCCTGTCCATCTGATTTCGATGCTTGAGTTGCTTTAGTCCCATTATCTTTGATGCTTAATTCTAAGCCTGAAATTGTTTTTGAGAATTTGATGATTACTTCTGTGGCATCGGAGTGTTTATGTATATTGTTGATTGCCTCCTTGAAGATAAGGTAAACGTTTTGTCTGTTTTTAGGGTCAATTTTCTGAGAATCTGAAAAACCACTAAGTACAAATTCAAAATTAAGTCCTGCTAAGCCCAAAGATTGTTCGGCATGATTTTGCATACGAGAAATCAGATTTTCATAACGATCTTTTCTAGAGTCTATTGCCCAAACGGTATCTCGCAAGTTTTCAATGACCAACCTACTTGTTTCACTAATCTCATCAAGCTGCTCTTTTTGCTCTTCATCTTTAGGGCTGTAAGACATCACTTCAGCTTGCATAGCAAGACCAGAAAGAAGACTTCCTACATCATCATGGATATCACTAGATATTTTGGTTCGTAGATGCTGATATTTGATCAGTTGGTTTATTCTAAATCTATAAAATGCATAGGCAATACTAGAAATGAATAGTGCATATAGCACATAAGCCCACCATCGCATGTAGTATGGTGTTTCAATCTCAAAATTAATCACTGCATTTTCCTTTGCCCATTTCCCACCACCACTTTGCGCTTTTACTTCAAAGCGATATTTACCTGGGTCTAGATTTGTAAAATGAATGGTTCTTTCTTCACCGGATTGTTGCCATTCTGAGTTATAGCCTTGTAGCCGATAGAAATACTTTGTATTGAGTTTTTTTCCATGAGGAGAAACAAATGAAAAGCCAATGTCTCGATTTTTATATTTTACTTCAAAACTATTTTGTAGCAGAATTGACGAATCCAATATTCCTGTACTATCCTTCGGATAAACTCTATTTCTTGATAAATATAAATCCGTGAATAAAATATTAGCAGGAGCGGTCTGAGCTTCTAATGCTTTTGGATCAAGTTTGACCAATCCATTTACCCCAGCATAATATATCATCCCATTGGAATCAATCACAGCATCTGTAGGTTCAACATAGTTAATTCCATAACCCTCCGGTATATTATAATAAAAAAGTTCTCGTGTTTCCAGATCAAGTCGGCCAATTTTTTCTTTGGTCAAAATCCAAACCATTTCATTTTCATCCTGGACCATTCCCTTTATGTCTTGGAGATTCAGATCTACACTCTGCAAGTAGAAAAAGTTAGGATTATTTGGATAGAGTATGTTTATGCCTTTATCCGTGCAGACTAGAATTTCGCTATTATTTGTTTCAAATGCATAATAAGGATTATTGCTATTTAACTTTCCATTGCCTAAAGGGTCAATAGGTAAGAATTCATACTTCGAAGCGTTATCAAAAATACGCAGAATCCCGGAAGCAAAAGTTAAGAGCCAAATTTCTCCATTTTGTAATTCTTTAAAATACTTAGTCCTGTAATTAGGATATTTCTTTCCACTGATTTCCTCATAATATTCTCCAATGAATTTCACTTGATAATTCCGATCAAAATCATCGAATGTTTTACATCCTATCACAAGATTTCCGTCTGAAAGTTGTTCTATTTGTGGAAAAAAATGCCCTGTAATACCTTGACTTTGCAAATCTCCCTTGCGATTGAACTCATTAAATTGAAATTTTACATCATCTGTATATTGTACCCAAAAATGCCCTTTCTGATCTATGATAAATCCCCAAATGTCATTTTTTGATGGACTTTTTAAAGGTAACGTCTTTACATCATTCCTATCTAAAAAGTTGATATGATTTCCTGCAGAATAAAACAAAGTATCGTTGTACAGTTGAATATTGCCAATGCTCCCTTTTTCTAGATAAGAAAAACCAGAATTCGTGATTTGAAAACTCCCGGCTCCTGAAGAATAGCTAGAATAAAACATTTCTCCTTCTATTTCTTCATTCATGGATAGCATACTAATGCCTTCTTCCTTCCCGTTAATTTCCGTTTCCAAAAAAAAGGAGATGATGGTATCTGAATCGAAGGGTTCGAGCGTCAATGTGCCTTCAGTAAAACTTGTCCATATATTATTGTCATTATCCAAGAATGCACTACTGACCAATAAATCGTTGTAGGTTGTCAGAGTATCAATAGTACCCTTTAGTGGATCGAGGTTTAAATATTTTCCGTAACGCTGACAATATAATCGAATGGTTTCATCTGGTAATTCTAGCGCAGAGTGAAAATAATACCATTGTGGTAATTCGAACATTTTGAAACCTTCTTCTACATTACCATAATGTGCTCCCTTAAATGCAAGAATTAACAAATTCCCATTATCTAACAGGTATACGGTATTAACAAGTCTATTTTCGTCTTTATCTTTTGAATAAGTAACTCTGATCAACGAATCCTTATCAATTACATATTTATACATCCCCTCAAAAGGAGCAGATATCAACAAATTGCCATCCCTATCGGCTATGATTGAATTAATTTGGGTAAGTTTAATACTGTCAGATACTCCAGGTGTATTGGGCCAAGGCTGAAAAGATTCTTTGATGAAATCATATTTAAAGAGACCTTCCTCTTCAGAACCTAGCCAAAGATGCCCAAAATCATCTTCTATAATTGCGGTAATCTTATTATTAGGAATGTCTAAGGTTCCGGTATTACTTCCTTTGAAAGTTTTAATTTCATATCCGTCGAAACGATTCAAGCCTCCCTGCGTTCCTATCCACACAAAGCCATATTTGTCGACGCACAAATTCGAACGTGACCATGTTTCATTACTGGTAAGCCCTTCGTTCTGTCTTAGAACTTGAAGTGGCAGTTCTTGTGCTTGTAGCTCCCCTATGCATCCAAAAAATACAAGTGCAGAAAGTAGATATTTCAAATAATTGCAGCTCAAGGTTTGAATCTTTTATTCTTGATAAAGATATCTCGTATTCTAGCGTCAATTTTTATTTGAAGCAGAATGAAAACCACTAAGGTGATTAATATATAGATGAAATATACGATTGCTTGATTGTTTAATGTAAAGATGGGCGGATTATTTGAGTAATTAACTCACCCTCTAGGGTGATAGAATGGGTGATAATCATAGACTACCTTTAGTCTGTATAAAAAAAATAATTATTATGAGATCATTTCGCCTATTTATAATAATTCTACTTCTGTCACTAGCAGGGCAAGTCTATTCTCAGAATGTTGGAATTGGAACATCTACTCCAGAACCCAGTGCTATCTTAGAAATTAAAAGTACAGACAAAGGGCTGTTGATTCCGCGGCTAGAAACAAGTGCTGTTAACAACCCAGCTGAAGGACTTATGATTTTCCAACCTTCAACTAGCAATTTCATGTACTTTAATGGAAGTGCTTGGGAAGCAGTTGGGGGAAAAGTTGTTGATGCAGATGGGGATACAAGAATAGAAGCGGTGGAAAATGGCTTTCGGGATACGATAAGGATTTTTGTAGATGGTGATGAAGAGCTGAATATAAGTCGCAATTTCAATGGCGATCTCAATGTTGAGCCTTTATTTAATTCTCCTGGAAATACTTTTTATGGATGGCGAGCTGGACGAACAAATTTTGGTACCAACAATACAGTTTTCGGTAATAATGCATTAGCTAAAAATACATCCGGCAGCTTAAATACTTCTATTGGTGCAAGAGCTTTAGGCAACAATACGTCAGGCGAGCAAAATGTTGCAATAGGATTTGAGTCATTAAATACCAATACAGAAGGAAGTAATAATGTTGTCATTGGCTTACAATCGCTAATTTTTAATGATCTCGGAAGTCATAATACTGCAATTGGCTGGTGTTCTGGATTCAATAATTTTGGTAGCAATAATATATTTATCGGAAGTGAATCTGGCAAAAATGAAGCTGGCTCGAATAAATTGTACATAGAGAATAGCGATGGGGACAAGGATAATGCTTTAATCTATGGAGAATTTGATAATAAATATTTACAGATCAATGGAAGGCAGGAAGTCAAGTTAATTGATGGAGATGAAAATTCTGCAATAAAAGGAATTGTAGAATTCACAAGTGAAAGTAACGCACATGATATACCAGCAATATTAGGAGAAAATATATCTATAGATGAAAAGGGAACTGGAGTGCAAGGAAGAGGTGGAAAGGTTGGTGTTAGAGGAGAGGTTTCTGGAAATGGGGGAAGTGTATATTCTGGAACGATTGGACATTCAAATGGAGTAAATCAAGGTATAAATAGTGGCATTTACGGTTTTGCAGCAAACGGAGCAACCAATATTGGTGTCTATGGAAAAACTCTATTCACTTCAGGTGAAAACTGGGCTGGTTACTTTTTCGGTAAGGCATATATAGATGATTCATTAAAAGTAAATGGGATAGGACATTTTAAAAACGAATTGGAAGTAGCTGGTTTAAGTACTTTTGAAGATGATATATTAGTAAATGGGCTAGTCACAATAGGAGGAGCTCCAAGCACTTTATTCCCACTTACTGTAAAAACAAATGGTGGCGGTGGAGCAGATAATGTTTTAAAAATATATGATTCATCAGGCGGTGAAACATGGCACTTGAGATTACAAAACGGCGGCAACATCGGATATACTGAAACAGGTGTTGCAGACAATGTTTTTGTGCTAGAAAAGGGAGGGAATATTGGGATTGGTATTTCTGATCCAGCGCATCCATTGCACCTCGGAACGACTCTAGCTAATGGAGCACATTGCACCGCTGCAGGTGTCTGGACCAATGGATCTGACCGCCGTTTGAAAAAACAAATACAAGAAATAAGCTACGGATTGAATGAAATTATGAAACTCCGCCCTGTCGCTTATAAAATGAAATCTAATGACGAAGACCAAATAGGCTTTATTGCTCAAGAAGTACGAGAAATTCTTCCTGAATTAATCTCTGGAAAAGAAGGAGATATCGAAGAAGGAGAAACGTTGGGAATGGGATATGGACAGCTAACTTCTGTTATCGTCAAAGCGATGCAGGAACAACAGAATATTATTGAAAATCTTAAAAGTGAACTCGCTAATCAATCCTCAGAGCTCGAATTGTTAAAAGCAGGAATGGCAGAATTGAAAGCGGCTATTGAAAAGAAGAATCAAGATTAATTAATCTACTAAATAAAAGCATAATTTTAAATAACTTAGACATGTGAAAGTGGAAGCAAAACCCAAGAAACCCAGGATCGATATTATAGAAGACAATATGAAGATCAGTCAGAATGTGATGAAATTCATCAGCTTTCACGACGACTTCGAAGTAGGTGAAAGCTTCGGTTCTGCCGAAGCTTTCCTCTACAAATTAGAACATCATCCCAAATACCAACCCGATATTCTCTTGCTCGATATTGGCTTGCCGGGTCTCTCAGGACTTGAAGCACTTCCTAAATTCCGAGAAAAACTTCCGGAGATTGACATCATCATGTTGACCACCTATGAGGAAGAAGAAAAGATCCTAAAAGCCATGTGCTCTGGGGCCTGCTCCTACATATCAAAAAAAGAAAGCCTAAAAACCATCGTGGAAGCCATTCGAATTGTAGTCGATGGCGGCTCCTATATGTCTCCAAATGTAGCTCGCGAAATTGTGAAATATTTCATGGGTGGAGGAAAGAGCAAGGCCACTATCCTTACTAGTCGACAGCGTGAGATCCTTCAGCTTTTAGTCAAAGCTAATTCATACAAGAAAGTTGCTGAAAAGCTTAATATCTCGGTGGAGACCGTTCGATCTCACATTAAAAATATGTATCGCACGCTGGAAGTGAATAACAAGACAGAGGCTATTGCGATGTATATACGTGGAGAGATTAAATAATAGATATTATCTATTTAATGTTTCTTAAACAGACTCATCATAATATCACTAAAAGTGCTAACATCAAGACCTAAATTCTGACTACCTAAAGTTGGATTAATATTAAAAAATGAGTTACACAGGACCTCGTTGTTCAGTGCGAGATTTTCTGAATAAAATAGTATACCTTTCTCGATTTAAAACCCAAGGTCCATTGGACACTTCAGAACAAGAACTAAAATTGATGTCATCACTAAAAGTGCTAACATCAAGACCTAAATTCTGACTACCTAAAGTTGGATTAATATTAAAAAATGAGTTACACAGGACCTCGTAGTTCAGTGCGAGATTTTCTGAATAAAATAGTATACCTTTCTCGGGTTGAAACCCAAGGTCCATTGGACACTTCAGAACAAGAACTAAAATTGATGTCATCACTAAAAATGATAACATCAAAACCTAAATTCTGACTACCTAAAGTTGGATTAACATTAAAATATGAGTATCACAGGACCTCGTACTTCAGTGCGAGATTTTCTGAATAAAATAGTATACCTTTCTCGGGTTAAAACCCAAGGTCCATTGGACACTTCAGAACAAGAACTAAAATTGATGTCATCACTAAAAGTGCTAACATCAAGCAAAGGCTAAATATACTTCTCTCGATTCTGTAAATTCAACAACGCTCCCAAAATAAATACAATCGATCCCACACTTAGGAAAACTCTATTCTTCCAAATGATTTGCTGAAATGCTAACTGTGTATACTGTCTAGGGCTTTCGAAAGGATTCAAGAAAATATCCCAAATGGTATTCTCCACAATTTCACTAAATATACTGATAAAGAACCCAAGAATAACCATCACCACCGCTGTTGCATTTCCATTCTTTATTTTCGTGGATAGTAAGAATGCCAGACTTCCGAGAAAACATACAGGATAAGCTAACTGAGCTGCTAGTTTTACTGGATTTATAGGATACAACAAATAGGATCCCAAAGCTGAGAAAAGAATAAGCATCAGGAACACCAAGAAAAAAGTCAGTACCAATCTTACAAGCCATACTTTGTATCTGTAATCCGGAATCCCAAATAAAATCTCTAACATTCGTGCATCATCGTCTCGCTGAATTCCGAAAACCATCGGATAGAAAATCAAAAGCAATGCTGGAAAAAAAGTAATATCATATAGAAAAGCAATATTTATCTCCACATTGTCAAATACACTAATCGTCATAAAGAAAATGTAGAATGCAAGTGCAGCCAACAGGAACAGTAAAAAACGCCCTGCAAATACAACTTTTAAGTTGTAGCGGATAATTCTGCTGATAAGGACAAGAGAGCTAATCATTGGCTTCCGTTTTAATATTTTTCAATAAGCACAAATAAGCATCTTCTAAGACAGGTTCCACTAAGTAGGCTGTTTCTGATGGCTTCTTTTGAGAGATACACCGAACTCTTATTTGCTCCCCTTCTTTGATGTGATTGACAATAATATGTTGATCACTTACATGACTAAATTCTTCTGTTGGAATGAGATATTCCCAGATTAATCCATCTGCTAGATGTACCATTTCTAAGGGAGAGCCTTGGTATTTTAATTCCCCTTTGTCGATCACCGCTAATTGATTACAGGAACTGGCAATATCTTCGATGATGTGCGTAGAAAACAAAACAATTCTTTCTCTACTTAATTGGACTAGCAGATTTCTAAAGCGTATACGTTCTCTAGGATCTAATCCAGCTGTCGGTTCATCAACGATGAGAATTCGCGGAAGATGCAGCAGTATCTGCGCTATACCAATACGTTGTTTCATTCCGCCTGAAAAAGAACCAATCTTTTCATTCTTTCGGTCTAACATATTGACCGCATCCATTACATATTCTAGTCTTTCCTTTCGTACTTCATTATTAGTAATACCTTTTAGAATAGCTTGGTAATCAAGATAATTCCATGCAGACATATTCTCATAAGTACCAAATGCCTGAGGAAGATAACCGATCAAACCTTGTAATTCCTCTCTCTTTTCTTGGGTATCAATTCCATTAATCCAAATCTTACCATAACTTTGGTCAAAAATACCACTGATAATCCTCATTAAGGTTGACTTACCTGCTCCGTTAGGTCCCAGCAAACCATACATTCCGACACCAATATCAAGTGAAATACCACTAAGTGCTTTGAACGGAGTCTGTCGTTTCCCTACAAATGGTATGAGCAGAATCGTGCGATAATAAAATCTTCGAAGTCGCCATTTAATCCGTTCTACTTTTAATTGATTTTTGTAGAAATAAGAGGAAGACTGTTGGATAAATAAAAACAAATACCAAATCACACCAATCGTAAATGCAAATCCCCAACCATCCCATTTAGCATTCAATTGAGTCAAGATAATCAATGGACTCAACCAAAATATAAAGTTACCAATTCCTATTAAAATACGTCTCCACCAGCGACGTTCCCCAGCTTTTAAAGCCTTCCCGATCGGTTTCCATATTTCCAGTATTTGTAAGTAAACTGCTATGGCCATAATGGTCATCCAAAAACCAGATTCTAAAAATGAAAAACAAAACCAGATTAAAAATACAAGTAACGGAATCTGCCATATTAAATCTTTCAATATAGAGGACCAAGATTGTTTTGCATTGAGTGATGTCCTGTGACCAGCTAATGATTCACTCCCACTCCATTCTCTTGAAAATCGACCTGGACGATTGTAAATCTTGACTAGATTTTGTATCCGTATTTCAGGAGCAACATCCATGGGTACAATTTCTTCACTAGCTCGCTTTAAGCTTTCTTGGATGAAATAAGTTATAGCAGGTAGTAAGAAAACCATCAACAGGATATTAGCCAATTGCCAGAGTATCGCATCTATTCTGAAGTATACCAACAGCGCTCCTAATGTGAACAATCCTATATTAAGAAACTTAACCCACCAAGGTAAGGACCTAAACCAAGCGATCGTATTTTCTAATCCAAGATAGACTGTTGGGATCATAATTAAGGTTAAAGCCGTTCCCAATGCCAAACCACCGATCACAGTAATTGCAAACGGAGCGCCGATAAGGCCTACATACTCTGCCGTTCCTAAAGCCAGCGGAAACATCGCAACGATAGTTGTAATGGCAGTGATGAGAATCGGCCTTAAACGATGCAATCCAGCAGTCATCAAGGCTCGTGTTTTTCGATATCCTTTTCGACGCAAAGCATTAACGTAGTCGATCATAATGATGCCGTTATTGACAATAACACCAAGTAAAATCAAAAATCCTGTCAACGCATTAGCATTCATAAGACTATTTCCCGTTATCGCTAATCCTAGCAATGCTCCGGTGGCTGCTAATGGAACAGAAAAGCCTAGAACGAAGGGTGCAGAAAGAGATTCGAATACTGAAGCCAAAATGATGAAAATCAATAAAATAGCTGCACCGACTAAAGGCTTGAAATCCTTTAATTGATCCTGTGCGTCTACTAATTCTATTGCTACTCCTGGTGGTAGCGGATAACTAGCAATTAAGCTGCTAATATTGTCTTTGTAGGCATCTAGTAATTCTTTCGATTGCTCTGCTTGCCTCGTAGGAGCATAATTTAGTTCTATCTGTTTTTGCTGGTTTATTCGTCTGATATCGTCTGAACCTTGAGCCGTTCTGATCGATGCAATATTTTTCATTTTATGAAGACTTCCTTGCTGATCGCTTACATCCAATTCTCTTAAATCATCCATAGACTTGGTTTGGAAACCAGCTTCCTTGGTATCACTTTCTCTTATGATGATATTGTAATCTTCATTACCGTATTTGAAATTGGCCTCCGCAGGTGATTCCTGACCTAAATCTCTTAAGGCCATTGCAATATTCTCAGGAGTAATGCCATTTCTAGCTAACATTAAAGCATCAAAATCTAATAATGCTTCTGGACGATTTCCACGAGTGCTCAAGCTTGCACTTCGCGTTTCGCTGAGATTTTGAACATGATAAAGAAGGTCTTGCCCTACCCTTTGCAACAATGAATAATCCTCACCTTTAATAACGATCCGTTCTTGACTGTTTCCGAAACCCATTAAAGCTCCCATCGCACCCATACCTCCCAAGTCTTGGCCACCTCCACCTTCACTGCCACTACTACTTGGGGTAAGGCTGATGGTCCCTCCGCCAATTCGTCGAATCAACTGTTCAATTTCTTCTTTTATTTCATTAAATGTTCGGTCACCAATGTCTTTAAAGTCCTTCTTCAATTTTAGACTCACAACCGCATCTTCCTCTTTTATTCGACTACTGATATCTTCATGTTCTTCTATGCCTAAAAGCTTTGATTCAATCTCTAGTACAACCTTGTCTGTCTTTTCCAGCGTACTACCTTTGGTCATTGTGACATAAACATCTATCTGGTCGGTCTCTACTTCTTCTAGGACATTAATATTTAATGCTAGGACTGCGAATGTGGTCACAAAGAACAAAAGCAGTCCACCGATAATTATTCTTGCTGGATTTCTTAAGCTGCTTTTCAGCAAAACCATGTAGACTCTTTCTGTTCGCGTTTTAACTTTTGAAAGGTTGAAAACTGATTTTTTATGCTTAGGATTTTTTCCTAAAACTAACGCAGCGAGCACTGGAATCAATAATAAGGCGACCAACAAAGACATCATTAAAGTAGAGATAATGGATACTCCAATGTTTTTACCTATGATGTTCAGGAGATAATTTCCAAAGAAGATAAACGGCAAAAAGACAGTAACTGTAGTTAGTGTTGCTGCAAGTATCGCTTTAGCTACTCCCGTCATCCCTTTAGTTACCGCTTCCTTAGTTGGACGACCTTCTGACACTAGTCGATATATGTTTTCTAACACAACGATGCTATTATCAAGTAACATTCCGACGGCTAACGCCATGCCAATTAAAGTCAAACTGTTAATGCTGATGTCCGCTGCGTAAAACCAGTTAAAAGCGGATAATACGGACACTGGAATGGAGACTGCAATAATGGAAATTAAGCGCAGATCTTTCAGAAAAACCCATAATATGAGGATAGCCAAGAACCCACCAATGAGGGATAGGTTAATGATCTGGTCAATGTTCTTTTCCATATCATCTGCTGCGTTGCTCTGAATAACAATCTCTACATCTTTGGATTCTAATTGAATATTGAGTTCTTTAATCAAGTCTTGACAACTATGCGAAAGGTCGATGATATTTGCTTGGGAAGCTTTCGTTGCGGTCAATGAAATGGCATCTTTTCCATTTACCCGACTGATCGTCTTTCCTTCGTCTACCCCAAATGATACATTGGCAACATCTCGTAATAGTATTGGTCCAGGTGCCATGACGATATTTTCAATTTCACTCAGTTCCGTATATTCTGTCGCTGTCCGAATAAAATATCTTCGTTTGCCTTCATACAGATAACCTGCTAATGTTCGGCTTCCTGAATTTTGACTTAGTCGTGAACGGACGGTCTCTGGGGTTATATTGTGAGGCTCACAAGCTGGTTTATCTAAGAGAATTTCTAGGTTTTTTTGTCGACCACCGAAAGCATTAATGGATGCAATTCCATTGAGGTTTTCAAAAGCAGGAAGGATTTCTTGCTCAGCTATCGTCCGCAACCGATCGGTTCCTCCGCTTCCCCTGACCTGTAGTTCTAAGAATTGATTACTTAATTGTTGTAAGTCGATTTTAGAAACATTGACAAATAGATCGGCAGGTAATTGAGCTTTGACGGCGTCAATTTTTTGTTGCAGTTTTAGAAAAACATATTTAAATCGGACACCTTGCTTAAAACTAACTTGGATAAAAGCTTGGTTTCCCCCTATCCTACTGTCGATGCTTTCTATCCCCTCCAAAGTTCCTATAGCTCCCTCCACAGGAATGACACCTTGCTGTTCTAAATATTGCGGACTTGAAGAAGTAGAAGATGCTATTTGTACAAATAACATTGGTAATTCCGCATTGGGTAACAATTCGACTTGTAGTCGATGATAGGAGATATATCCTAACATGCTTAGACCGATGAAGATCATGCAGATTGTTACTTTCCTTTGGATTAGTGATGTCATTCTTCTACTTTATTTCCTCCGAAATCGATAACTGCATAAACACACGGTATAACCACTAAGGTCAAAAACGTAGATGTAACCAATCCTCCGACCACTGCCCAAGCCATTGGTGCACGTAGAGAAGCACTTTCTCCAAACCCAAAAGTTAACGGTAGCAAAGCAAGAACTGTTGTTAAACTGGTCATTAATATTGGTCGAATTCTTTGCTGTCCTGCTTGAACGATGGCATCATATCTTGCGAGCCCTCCTCGTTTTAATTGATTGATTCGGTCCACGAGAATAATGGCATCATTGACCGCTATTCCGACCAGCATTATTATTCCTATAATGGCCATAATGCTTAGGGGCATTTCCAGCCAATAAAAAGTGGCAATTGTTCCGACAACGGCTAGTGGTATGGTAAGGAGAATCGTAAATGGATGAAGCAAGGATTCAAATTGTGAAGCCATCACCATATACACCAAGATAATGGAAAGAATCAAAGAAAAAGTCAAACTCTTCATGGATTCCTGCCGTCGTAGCTCATCTCCCACAACTGAAATGCTATAGTTGGGTGGTAAATCAATTTCGTCTAATTGGACACGCATCTTCTGAGCTAAGAATTCCAGCGTTTCATCATCATTTGCTTGTGCATATACTTTGCCTATCCGGGTTTGGTTACGACGATGAATTTCACGAGCTGCAGATGAAGTTTTTAAAGTGGCAATTTCATTCAGTCGATACAACTTCTCCCCTCCTTTAATCGTCATGTTTTCGAATTCCTTAATCCCTTGTTCCGGTAACTGAAGTTGGATATCAATCATTTCACCAGATCTTTCGAGTCGACCTATATTTTTTCCTTTGAGTTGGTCCTGTATTTGGGTAACCACGCTATTCATATCTAAGTTATACAAGCCTAATTTAAATCGGTCGAACAGAATCTCAACTTCAGGAGCACCTTGTTCGATAGATGTTCGAAGGTTTAATAATTCTGGGATATTCGACAATTTTTCCATGGCCGATTGTGTCAAGGTTTCGATGACATCTAATTCTTCTCCTTTGACTTCAACCATAAGCGGCGATTCTTCTACACGCAGAATGCTACTCAATGAAGAGACTTCTGGCGAAAATGAAAACTGGACACCTGGAATTCCACTCATCGCTGCATCTAATGCGGCAATCACTTTATGAGTTCCGAGTTTAGTACTGTCAATTAATGCCACTTCCACCGTTGCGGTATGTTCTCCTTGAAAAACAGCAGATTGTCCACCACCTGGATCCGTTTTGGGACCGATATGGCTATACACAAACTTAAGATCATCTGCTAAGCCTTCTTGAATGATTTCCTCGACGTTACTTACGGTAGCGGCTGTTCGTTCTAGTACAGTACCTTCCTGCATCGCCACATCCATTTTGAATTTCTTACTCGTAGCGCTAGGCATAAATTCTGTCCCAATCGATGGGAAAATATAAACAGCAGCAGCGACTAACAAAGCAGCAAGCAGAATAACAATCCATCTAAATTTTAAAAGTCCTTTAAGCACTTTGCCATATCCATTTACTTCGAATGAAGCTGATTGCTTAGGTAAGGTTCGGTTTTTATAAAATCGATGATACAGCATCGGAATTACAAAAATGGCAACGAACAAGGAGGAAACCAAGGAAAAAGCAACAGTCCAAGCTTGATCTTTGAATAGTTCCCCAGCTGCGTCTTGAAGGTAGATAACAGGCAGAAAAACAATGATAGTAGTCAGTGTAGAAGCTGTAATTGCTCCACCAACTTCTGCTGTCCCTTGGATGGCTGCTGTTTTCGCATCAGCTCCAGCTTCGTGATTCCTAAATATATTTTCAAGGACGACGATGGCATTATCAACAAGCATTCCGGCACCAAGCGCTAGTCCACCTAAGGTCATGATATTTATGGTCAATCCATTAAAGTACATGAGTGTAAAAGTCGCTACGATAGAAATAGGAATCGCGATACTGATGATTAAAGTTGTACCAAATCTTCGAAGAAAGAAGAATAATACTACAACTGCAAGTCCGATTCCAATTAAGGCAGTTTCTTGCACTTCATCGATGGCATTTTTGATAAAGGTTCCTTGGTTTGAAATGACTTCGAATTGGTAACCAGGTAAGGCATCACGGATCGCATCGAGTTCAGCGGATATTTCTTCTACGGCCTTAACCGTGTTGAAGCGATTTTCTTTAAAGATGGATAAGCCGATGCAACGATGTCCATTTACACGGACAATATTTTTAGGTTTTTTATTCGTAAAAATGGTTTCAGCAACATCTTTTAAGTAGATCGGGGATTTCTTTGAATTTCCGGTGTTGGCGGCTTCTGCGGCGTTCGGAATAACGCCACTATTCTGACTTTGTCCTTCCTTATACCCAACAATAAGTTGATTAAAATCATCTTCTGTTTCTAACATCCCTATCCCTTTCACGGTATAATTGAGACCGAGTTCTTGAACCGTGCCACCAGAAATGTTTTGGTTGTAACTTTGGATTTTTTGTGCAATGGCGTCCATCGTAATCTCAAAGGCTTCCATTTTATATGGAATAGGGCTGATCACTACTTCCTGTTCTAGCTCACCAGAAAGCGAAACTTGAGCAACTCCTTCCAGTCGCACTAATTCATTACTAAGGTAGTTTTCTGCTACCTTTCTTAGTTCATTAAGATCGGTGATTTCTGAATGGCTAATTCCGATCAACATAATAGGTGCACTATTGGGATCGTATTGGGTGACACTAATTCGTTCTAGTTCATTTCCCTGGTTGAAATCATTGAGGGATTTTTGCAAATCGAGAAAGGCCTCATCCATATCTTTTTCCCAATTGTATTCAACCGTGAGTTGTGCGGAGCCAATTCGAACAAGTGATGAAACTTGAGTTACACCTTGCTGGCGCATACTTAAGGCTTCGATTTGTTCCACATACTGCTTTTCGATTTCCTCTGGAGCTTTTTCTCCAGCCTCTATTTCAACAAAAAGCCTTGGGGAGTTGAGATCCGGTAGTAAGTCAACGCCCAAGCGAGCATAGGAAATGTAACCTAGAATACAAATGCCTAAGATCGCCATCAAGATGGTTACTGGATAATCTACTGCAAATTTTGTTAATTTCTTCATTTCAGTATTTTCACTTTGGCTTTATCACGAAGCGTTTCAAATCCTTTCACCACCAGTCGTTCATTTTCTTCCAGACCACTAAGCACTTCTATCATATCACCATTCTCGATTCCAGTTTCAATAACACGTTCAAATGCAGTATTATCTTCTACTACATAGACTCGTTTTCCAGTTTGGTCTGAAATGATGATTTCTTTCGGAATGACAATAATATTGTCTTTCTGATTGACCTTGATGAGGGTCTTCACGAACATACCAGGACGAATCATAAGTTTTGGATTACTGAATCTAACCTTAGCTAGATAAGTCCTTGTTTCGATATCTATCGCAGGAGAAATTTCTGTTATCCTGCCAGAAAGGGTATCATCTGGTATGCTGTAATTAGTTAACTGTACTGCTTGTCCTATTTTAATTTCCTTCATTGTATTCTCTGGAAGATTGACATCGATATACATCTTGGAATAATTCATAATCTTACCCAATGGAGCTCCTTGCTCGATTATACTGTTAGGTGTATAATGCGGAAATTCAACGAAGACGCCAGAAATAGGGATTTCCATTTTCATTTTTTCTAACCTAATTTCTGCATTTTCCAGTTCATTTTTTGCAGAAGTGACTTCCAGTTCAGCATTCTTGAGTTCTCGTTCTGTCACACCACCTTTTTCAAATACAGATTTTTGCTTGAGGTAGGTTTTCTCTGCTAATTCCAAATTCATTTTCTTTGCTTCCAGGCTGATCGAATTCACGTATTCACGATCCTTGATTTCCATGAAAGGTTGACCTGCTTTTACTCGATCTCCCAATTTATATGGTCGGTTGTAATCTGGATGATTTTTCAGATGAAATTCACCGCCTAGTTTTGCTTTGATCTCCATTTCTTGGTCAGGCATTGCGTTCCCAGTTGCAATGGTGAACCGAGAAAGTTGATCTGCTTTTACTTGGATTACGGATACTGGCGATGCAATATCAATACTTGGACTTTCTTCTTCCGGTTGATTACAAGAAATGATGGTCAACAAGGTAAATGCGATAAGGTAAATACTGGTTTTCACTATCGTTTGTTTTTATTTTTTTAATGGTCAAGTTCTTAGAGATCTTCGCCTAATAAGAACTTATTTCAACTCACGAACACTTCATCAAGTGTTCTAATTTCTGATTAAAGCCAATGAAACTGGTTCTTGTTTTTCCCAGTCATACAAAGTCAATATTTTCAGATCAAGTAGTTGGGTTTTATAATTGATCAATGAACGTGCTAAATCTATTTTTTTGCTGGACAATTGTGTCTGAAATTGGTTCAGGTCAATTCCGGATAAATCACCATTGATGTACCTTTCTAGGTTAATATCATATGTCCGCTCTGCATTTTCTACATTCTTTCTGGCGATTTCAATTCGTGGCATTTGAGTTTGCACACTTCTGTAAGCACGACGAATATCCATTCTGATTTGCTTCTCATCTTCTTGTAGTTCTAATTTTTGGCTCTTTATCGAGACTTCGACAGCTTGAATCCGTTCTTTTCTTTCGCCCCAGTCCCATATCGGAATATTAAGCGAAAGCCCTACACTTGGATTACTTGTAGGAGATTCGTATACATTTCCAAAATTTCTATTGTCACCAAAGATTCCTAAGGTCAATTGCACGTCCGCCCTAAATTCATTCATAGACTTCGTTCTTTCCATTTCAAAGAAAGATTTTTCAATAGTAATTCTGCGCTGTCTTAATTCTAGTCTAGAATTTAAAGCATATTCTACAGCTCTATCAAGATCCACGAGTACTTGTTGTGCATCTAATTCTGTCACTAACCGAATATCTTCATCTAAGTCTATTCCTATTTCACGTTTGAACATTTCTTCGGCATTTGCCAATGCTAATTCGTTGTCTTGAATTGAAAGTTGAGCATTTGCAAAGTTTAATTCAGCTTGGTATAATTCTTCTTTAGCCAGTAGATTAGCCTCAACTTTCATTTTGATGATTTCAAAGTTTTTCGATGTGTTCTTCAATTCTTCTTTAGCGATATCTAAGTTTAGTTGAGCTAGGTAAACATCAAAGAATTGGCTGGTGATTGTTTTTTCCAATGTTAATCGCTGAATGGCATATTCAAGATTGGCATTTTCATAGTTGAGCTCTAATTCATCTAATGCCATTTGTCTTCGGTTATAGGTGAATAACGGCTGATTAAAGGTAAGGTATAAGTTATTCGAGAATGCTTTATTAGAGTTTTCGCTCAGATTAGCAATTGCAGTCTTGTTGTTTCTCCAGCTTAATGTATTGTATAATCCGATAGAACCACCCGTTTTCAATATTGGCTGTTCTACTTGAAAAGTTCCTCTAGAAAAGGTTTCAGTATTAGTAAACCATTGCGAGAATTGATTATCAAATATTCTGCTATTGCTGTAACTAAACGGCTCTAAGGTTAGCGAGAATCTAGATTTTAACGATGCTCTTTCTGCTCTTAGATTATGTTGATATTGTTCAATATTCAGTAGAGATCGCTGAATGGAGGGACTACCTGATTCTGCAATTTCTAAAGCACCTTGCAGAGAAATAGGTGTTTGCCCGAAAATAGAAAAACTGAAAAAGAAACTTAGGACTAGCATTCCGGCGGGAAGCAGTCTGAAGAAGTTGGATATTAGTTGTCTTTTCATTATTACATTTATTTATAAAAAACATTAGTCCATTTTTACCAATTTAATGGCGTCTGCAAAAATGGCTTTAAGCTTAGTTTTATTGGTTAGGGAAATCGTTACCGTATCAGATGAAAAAGTGTAGTCCCCTAAAGGTGTCCATCCAGCTGGAGTTTGCTTACTCACCTCTATTGTTGCTTTATCTATGCCATTCTGGTGAGGAATTGAAAATTGATAACTCCCTCTTAACTCTCTGTCCCAATTAAAGGATTCATCCTTATAGAGATGGTAATACACATCATATCGTCCAGGCTCATCAATTGGGATCTTCCACTTCACAATTTTGGATCCATCACCAGCCTTGATATAAAAAGCAGAACGAATAAATTCCCCAAAGAAATTATCATTGGTCGTAGCGGTCCAGTTTAATGGCGGTCTCCATACTCGAGTACCTTCATACTTGAATCCTTTATCTTGCTTTGGGTTGACCCATTTTCTAAGTCTGCTAAATTCTTCGTATTCTGTATATTCAAAATCTGGATTTTCATTATCTACGATGATTTCACCGGTGTTCCCTTCAGTTAGCGTTTCAATGATGATAGATTCTCCTTCTTTCGCATTCTTCTCAGAACTGTTGCTGATTTGCTCGAAATTGTATTCTATTTGATTTGGCAAGTTTCCAGAACTGAGCGTATTAAAATGAATACCTGTAGGTTCTTTTACGGTTAGGTAATAAGCCTGCTTTGTCTGACCTGCATCCAGATAAAGAAGTTTTTCAGTGTCTTCTCCGGGAGTTAAGGCAACTTTGATCACGCCTTCTGTTGAACCATCATTAGTTACTTTGAAGCTAACTCGGATCATCTCCTTGTTCACTGCCAAGACTTTTTCTGCTATCGGTGTACTAATCCGATATCGTGACAACTGAATTTCATTAAACCATTTTTCCATATGGTCTGATAAATCAACACCAAATTTTTCTTGAAGTCTCTCGTTAAAGCTATCGAATGGCAGGTTCTGGAAACGGGTTTCTTCTAGAAGTTCGTTGATGAATTTTCGGAAATCCCCAGTATTGGATTTCGCTTGGATTAATGAAAATAAAGTCTCTCCTTTTAACTCAATGACATTATCTATTAATTCTTGATTCTCTTTCAGATTTAGAATTTCAGCAAATGTTTTCTCTTGCAGCACCATATTCGCTAGTTCATTTTGTGTGCTACCACTAGATCGTCGAACCCATTCTGGGACTTCATTTGTAGAACCTCTGAGATAGGACTCAAATACTCGATTCAGTACGGGCCATTCTTCTGAATCTAGGTTATTGCTCATTTCATAAAATTGAACAAATTGATAGTAAGGATTAATTGATTCATCGACTTCTGTTCCTTGTCTGTTAGAATTAGTTCTTACATTTTTAAAGCGAAAAAATTGATCTATAAATTGGTTTAAGATTGTTATTTGCATTTCTTCTGGGGTCTTATTTTTATTATTTCCCCAGTTTTTCTGTCGCTTAACTGAGCCTTCGAAGTCATTTGCTCTGCTGAACATTCCCTTTTCAGGAAAGTACACCAAGCCAGCTTGATTATTCTGATGAATCGAAGTCCATGTTCGATCGTAAGATTTGAAATGACCAGGAACTTCTACGATAGAGAATGTTTCGAAAGGATATTTTAGGTCAATTTTTCTTTCATAATCCCGAAGTCGTTCTAAGATTATAGAGGGCATGGTATCTCGAATGTCAGGGAATGCATTTTGGAAATAATCGTGGCCTTTCATGTGATAAATGGAAAATTCTAGGCTATCCACTTTAATGCTTTTCTTTTCATAATGGCCAATGGAGAGAGAGAGTTGAGAAAGTGCGTTTCCTATATCAAGAGCATACTTATCTTCAGCAATTTCCTGAAATGTTCCTTCTGAAATAGGAATCAAATCTGGCAAGGTATGTACCTCTAGATTATAATTGATAAAATCTTTCCGATACCAAGTTGCACTTTCCGTACTATATCCTACACCTGATTGTAAGTACCATTGTGCTTCAGGAGTCAGTAATAAGAATTCAGGATCTATATATGCATATCTTTTTCCAATATCAAATAAGTAGTCATCCGGTCTATTAATCTTGACCGACTGATCAATGTCTATGAACATTGCATTTTCGTCAATCTTTCCACCATAGGTTACCTCTAAATTTATTGGGGCGTCTTCAGATACAATCGTATCAAATGTGATCAAGAGCAATTGCGATTTCTGTTCAAAGTTTATAGGCTGCCCAGCGGACTGGACCTCGCTTACTTTTAATCCAGGATTTAAATGGAAAACAAAGTTTTTGCTTTCTGAATTACTTATGCCGTGAATCTTAGATTGAACATGAATGCCATCGACTGCTTGTGTCAGAATGATTTCATGGTCGTTAATATCGATATGTGGATGAGAAAGATACTCATTGTTTAATGCAATCAGTTGTGCGGGAAGCTTTACACTTTGTTGATATCGTTGATAATGTTGAAACCCCAAATATATTCCACCACCAATCAAAACCACAGCCAAGATTGCAGACATTAAATTATGCAAGAAAGATTGGCGAAGTCTCTTTAACAACAGAACGGAAATGAAAATAAACCCTATGCCAAAACAAGTATACATACCTCGAAGCGCTAGAATCGATTCCCAATCACCGAATCCGGTAATCTGCGAATGAAATAAGGGCATGTGAAAAGCCATATAATCAAATAAATAATAATAAGAACTTTTCAAGTAGATCATACTTGATAGAATAAAACCAATCAGTAGGACAAAAGTTAGAGCTTGGTTCCGTATGATACTCATTACCAAAGAAGACAATCCAATGATGAAAACTAGTGTAGGAACAGAGACCAATAATGGATAAAGTAGATAAGCATTCCAATCGATGAAAGTGTTTTTCGCGAGCGAATTAAAAATCAGACTTAAAAGAAGCGCTATAACATTGACAATTAAAAAGATGGATAAGATGCTCCATGATTTTCCTAATACGTAGCTAGCGTTGCTCATGGATCTAACGTAAAAGACTTCCGTCGTATCTTGCTTAGTATCTCGCTTTATAAATTCGCAAGACAGAAATACTGCGATAATTGCCTGCGCCATATTTAATAAGTAAATGGTGGCATATGGAATATTAGATGGTACGGCACGATATACCCAGTTGCGATTACCCACTTCAGAAATTTCGCCCATGTTAAATACAAAAATCATGAATAGGCTTAGCAACGAGAATATTCGAAAAAACCAACTTCGCAGGAGGATTTTACGTTCGTATTTTGCTATGGTTAGAAATTTAGAGGCCATTATCGTTTTGTTTCAAGTCTTCAGGTGTAAACTGGACTTAAACTTTTATTTGTTTTAGTGTGTGTTCTACAAAATAGACGTAAGCGTGTTCCAAATTTGGCTGAACAGCCTCTGCCGCATATCCTATCACTTCATCAGCGACTACAGTAATCTTCCATCCGTCTTTCATCATTACCGTCGCTACCACTTCGTATTTTTGATTTACTTCTATGTATTCTTTTTCAGTTGCGTAGATTGACCAGACATGACCCTTCGCTTGCCGAATTAATTCCTCAGGCGGACCTGAAAATGCAATCTGACCTTTGTTTAAAAGAGCCATATGCTCACACATACTAGAAATATCAGCAACAATATGTGTAGACAAAATGATGCTCACATCTTGCGAACCTAGCCGAGCAAGAAGGTTTCGGAAACGTATTCGCTCTTCAGGATCGAGGCCAGTGGTCGGTTCATCTACAATGATGATTTTCGGATCATTTATCAATGCTTGTGCTATGCCTAGTCGACGCTTCATTCCGCCCGAAAGTTTGGAAGCTTTACGACTTCTGACATCGAAAAGTCCAACATCTTCTAATAACTGATCGACTGCTTGATTACGTTTTTTTCGGCTGCTCATCCCTGCTAGCTGTGCTGCATAATCTAGAAATTCATAAGTTTTGAGATTAGAGAAAAAACTAAAATCTTGGGGAAGATAGCCAAGCATGCTTCTTACATAAGCTCTATCTTTAGCAGCGTCTATTCCATTAACCATTATGCGACCACTAGATGGTTTCATTAAGCTCACTAAGATTCTGATTAAACTTGATTTCCCAGCTCCATTAGGGCCGAGTAATCCGAACATGCCTTCTTTAATTTCAATATTAACATCATTTAAGGCATGATTCCCGTTAGGGTACTTTTTGTGTAAGCCTTGAATAGAGATTTGCATTGATTTCAAATAGTTGGGTACAATCTCAATTTAGCAACTTAGAATGAGTTATAGCATAAAATGATGTTATTTTCGACTTTTCGATATGTATAATCGACTAACTAAGAGTTTCTAAGTGAGATATTTATTAGCCGAGAGCATAGGTGGATGGCCTGTTGTTAGTTCAATTTTAAGTAGCTTAAAAAGTTACATTAAACGATTTCTGAAAAATTAGTTTTATAGTAAATTGTTTCAGAAAATGTTTGCAAATGCTCAGTTTTCTAAATGATCTACGATCACTGGCATGTGGTCGCTTAGATGGATCCAATCTTCGTACTTCCCTACTCTAACGGTTGTTTTTTCTGTAATCTTGTCTTTCGAAGCGAAGCAATAATCCATATGATATGGCTTTTCCTTGTTTTTGAGAAGAAATAAGGTTGGTTCCAATTCGTCTCCATGTTCTTCTTTTCTCAGTTCGTGGTAGATACTTCTAATTCCAAATTCTTCTAGGAAATCAACTACCTGGCCATGATTGCCTATTTTACGTTCGTGATTCCAGATGGCATTGCTGTTCCAATCACCAACAAGCAAGGAAGAAGCATTGATTTCGGAATGATAATAATTTAAAGCGTTCCAAATTTGACCGACATAACTCTTAAGTTTTGTTTTGTGTGGCATTGCCCAAATAGCGAAAAGGTTAAAGGTAGATACTCCAGTAACTTCAAGCGGGATGATGTATTTGAAATCATCAGAATAATTAGGTAGCAGGTCAATGTGGTAGTTGTTAAATGATATAATACCTATTCCTTTGTTGAGGTTTTCACCGATCCAGATGAATTCATTATAATCTGGAATCAATTGATCAAGTTTGTATTTAGATTCGTGCTCACATTCTTGAATAACCAGAATATCAGGATTTAACTCAACGACAGCATTCCATTTTTTTCTAAATGCCATATTGCAATTCCATGATATAATTTTCATCGGCTATTTCAATGTTTTTAAGATCAGAAATGAAAGATAAGATGAAAAAATGAAGTGAACGAGTGAAGTTGTCTGCTTAGTTGATCAATAAACCTACAAAACCTTAGCTTAATTCTTATTTTTACAGGTATAACCAGACGGACAACATGAAATCAGTACTAAAGAGGAATAATGTAAGAATAGTAGGAAGAGGAAGCCAAGCGATAGTCTTTGTACATGGTTTCGGATGCAATCAAAACATGTGGAGGTTCGTCGCGCCTTCATTCCAAGATGATTACAAGGTTATTCTTTTAGATTTAGTCGGTTGTGGAGATTCGGATAGTAAGGCGTGGAGTGCTGAAAAGTATGAAACATTGAATGCCCACGCTCAGGATATTCTAGAAGTGTGTGATGAGTTAAACCTTAGAGAGCATGTGATTTATATCGGACATTCTGTAAGTTCTATAATAGGTGTTTTAACGAATAACCTCAGACCTAATTTATTCAGTAAGTTGATACTCGTCGTTCCATCTCCATGTTATGTCAATAAAGAAGGTTATAAAGGAGGATTCGATCAGGAGTATATGGATGACTTACTTCAGCAAATGGAGGATGACTATGAAGCTTGGTCGAATTCGTTAGCGCCGATTATTATGGGGAACCCAGATTCGCCATTACTAAGTGCAGAACTACAAGCAAGTTTTTGTTATACGAATTTTAGTATCGCGAAGCATTTTGCTAAAGTTACTTTTCTCTCGGACAATCGAGAAGATGTGAAGCAAGTGAAGACGCCAAGTCTAATTTTACAATGTGAAGAAGATATCATTGCACCAAAATATGTAGGTAAGTATATGCACAAGCAAATGGCTAATAGTACTTTGAAGCAATTAAAGGTGAAAGGACATTGTCCACATATGAGTGGACCTGATGAAACCATTGAAGCTATTCAAAATTTCTTAGCAAGACAGTAGTGATTATATAGCATGCGACACACCTGAAAAAAACCTCTGGCAGAATGGTAAGACATTTTTATTACTTTCGCATTTTGAAAAATAGGAATCATCAACCCAAGATAAGTATTGGATATACAGTTAAATAGTAATTTAAAGTTACTTCGAATTGAACAACAATAGGATTTGCAGGTTTAAAGAAACATAATTCATAAAAATGAATGTCTAAGTTACCTAAGCAATATCAATTTGTTGATTTATCAGATTATGGTAGATTCATAGCTCGTCGAATTGCTACTTCATTAAAGAATACGTCCGTTACTCCCATTCAAGTAACCTCTTGGTTTATTATCTCTGGTCTGATTGCAACCGTCTGTATTATTTACAAGCTTCATATAGCTGCGGCCTTTTTCTTGATTCTAAAGTCCATCCTGGATGCAGCTGATGGAGAATTGTCCAGGATTAAAAACATGCCTTCTTATACAGGAAGGTATTTTGATTCAATTGCAGATATTCTGCTGAATTTCTTATTCCTACTTGCATTTTGGTATGTTTCAGATGAATGGTTTGTCTACATGATATTAGCCTTCATTGGTATGCAACTCCAAGGCACGCTTTATAATTATTACTATGTTATTCTGCGAAACAGTGTGAATGGTGATACGACTAGTCGTGTAATCGAAGATTCACCTCCGAAAGCAATGGAAGGCGAAGAGCAAAGCACAGTAGATTACTTTTTTAAAGTTTTCAACTTTCTCTATGTTGGATTTGATAGAACGATCCATTTTATAGATAAGAAAGCTACAGAAAGCAAGCCATTTCCTAAGTGGTTTATGACAAGTGTTTCCATTTTTGGATTAGGCTTTCAATTGCTATTAATGAGTGTCATGCTGCTTCTTGATTTGGAGAGATTTGTCATTCCATTTTACATTTTCTACTCCATATTAATTTTTCTATTTGTAGGTATTCGGCGCTTAGTATTAAATTAGAAAACAATCCTATTTCGTTATGGATTTTCACCGATAAGTTCAATACTATCTATCGTTCCTACAAATGGAACATTACTAGAATTAAACGCATAAGTGATCGGACCAAGGTAAATCGTATCCCCGAATACAGGTGCAGTTCCTGGCATAAGTCCAGTTCCCCGATAAGGTATCCAATTATCAGGAGTATTGCCTACATCAAAATTTGGTACTTGGTAATACCAAAGGATCGTGTTATCACTTTGCCCTACTAAGCGTAAGTCTGCTCGACCATCTGGGACAACATTGGCACCAGCATCATTCACGCTAGAAGAACCATTCACGGTATTTTTTCCTTCAATGGTATTTTCTGTATTGCCACGATGACCTACCACGAAATGCGACGAGTTTCTACTTTCAAAATTTGGATAAACGTGAGCTTGAATTCCTGCAAATACATAAGAGCTTATATTATCTGGTGGAGCTGTTTGGCTATCATTCAGCGTACCTATTCCAATGTTACGTACGATATATTCAAATGGAAAAGTAACCACTTTTGCATCTAGTCTTCCTTGACTTCCATTGAAATGTAGCGTCACATTATTAGCATTGGAAAGCACTTCAGCCCTGTATCTACCATTATCTCTGGTCACTCCCGGTAATGCTGTCTCATTGTTGGTGGAATAATTTAATAGAGGTCCACTTCCTGAGAAATCATCAGTCACATTTGTGTCAACTACATAAGTGAAAGTCCGCCACTGATTCCCATCATATCCTTGGAAGTCCTGTCCATTCCATCTGATCGTTCCAGCTTGCGGAGTTGTTTCTTCGCTATCAGAGATAACAATGGCTCCATCTATAATCACTTTTTTAGCTTGGCTATAGGTTGTCTGACTAAGTAAAATACAGATACTTATTAGAATCAATTTAGACATATTAATATATTTTTTAATATCTAAGGTAGCAAATAATAGCCTTATTAGTTGTCGCTGATAATTATTATCTGAATTAAGTCTTTTGATAGTGGAATCTTATTATATAATAACTATTAACTTATTAAATATGATGTCTAATTTATATTTGATGATTAAGTAAGTTCGCGGTTTTCTTTTTAATTGTATATTTAAAATTGAAACTATAACTATATGAAAAACATATGCTTGCTAGTCTTATTACTTAGCTGGATGGCAAAGCCGTTATATGCTCATGGTGATCTACATAAAAGAATTGTAAAAGCTACAAAATCCATCAACGCTGATCCTGAGAACGAAGAACTTTATTTGCATAGAGGAAAACTATACTACCAGCATGAAGAGTTTAATAAAGGTATTGCAGATCTTCAGACCGCAATAGAGAAAGGTTATGAGGGAGAGCAAGTCCATCTTTTCTTATCCAAATGTTACTTTGCAATAGAAGATTATTCGAAAGCAGAGGAGGAAATCAAGCAATATTTTGTTATAAGTCCCGATCATGTCGTTGCGCATAATTTATATGGAAAAATCCTCTATGGTCAAAAACGATTCTCGTTAAGCGCCACGGAGTTTGAATATGTTATTAATCACGCTACAGAGCAATTACCCGAAAATTATATCAATGCCGCAACGAGCTGGATTGGCTTAAATACAGAAGAAGGACTGGATAAAGGAATTTCAATTCTACAAAAGGGAATTTCAGAGCAAGGGCATTTAATAAGTTTGCAACAACACTTGATCAAAGTTTTACTAGATGTGAAACGATATGACCAAGCTATTCTCATTCAAGAATCAATCATTGAATCTCAGAATCGTAAAGAAACCGCTTTCTACACGCTATATGAAATTGCTATTGCTAAAGGAGATCAGTGTCTTGCGCTTGATGCTCTGAATAATGCGGAGTCCGCTTGGCAGAAACTGCCTAAGAGAATAAAATCTAATTCAGCTATGATTCAGCTCCATAGTGATATCGAAACAAATTTACACCAACTAACTTTTACCGAAAACAAATGAAAAAACTTACTAGAATTCTAATGTTACTATTTGCGGGTCTATGGCAAATGTCAAGTGCTCAGACCATATTTGTAGACAACGAAAGTTCGTGGTCCTACTTCGATAGTCTAGCGGAACCTCCTAATCAGGACACGCTAGATTGGAATGACATCCTATATAACAGTGACTCATGGTCCACAGGAAATGCAGAACTAGGTTATGGAGATGGCGATGAAGCAACCGTCATTAATAATCAAACTGAAACCGCATACTTTAGAAAATCTTTCAATGTTGATGACCCGAGCTTATTTGAAGGAATTGATCTTTCCCTCCGGTATGATGATGGAGCGATTGTGTATCTGAATGGAAGTGAAGTCTGGCGAGTGAATATGCCATCCGGTGATGTGAATTACAACACTACTTCGGCTAGCGTAAGTAATGATAATACCTTTGTAACAACAAAAATTGGAAATGTTTTAACGGAAGGAAGTAATGTGATCGCGGTCGAAGTTCATCAAGCAAGTACTTCAAGTAGTGATCTTAGTTTTGATCTGCAAGTGGTTGGTAAATTTCCTGGAGTGGTTAGAGTGAACAGAGGGCCATATCTTCAGAAAGGAAGTAATAAAAGCATGACGATCCGATGGCGAACAGATGATCCTACAGAAACAATCGTAGAATATGGAACTTCGCTTTCAGACCTAGATAGAGTCTATAAGAATACGCTTCCGAAAAGGGAACATGAAGTAGAATTATTGGGTCTTGCACCAAATACAAAGTACTACTACAAAATTAAAAACAGCGCAGCGGATTTAGTCCCATCATCTGAAAACCTTTATTTTCAAACTCATCCTAATATTGGAACTAATCAACCGATAAGAATGTGGATACTTGGTGATCCAGGAACGGCGAATAATAACCAGCGCGCAGTAAGAGATGCTTATTATGACTATGTAGGTGACGAGCATACAGATGGAATCTTATTTTTGGGTGATAACGCCTATAATGATGGAACAGATAAAGAATACCAGAACGCCTTGTTTTCTAATATGTATGAGGATAAGTTGCAGAATTCGGTTGCTTGGTCTTGTCTAGGAAATCATGATGGTCATTCGGCTGACGCCAATTCTCAAACTGGTCCTTACTATGATATTTTTACTTTCCCGACGGAAGGAGAATCTGGAGGAATAGCTTCTGGTACAGAATCTTATTATTCTTTTGATTATGGTAATATTCACTTTATAGCGTTAGAATCCTATGAAACGAACAGAGCTGTAGGAGGCCCGATGTATAACTGGGCACTTAATGATATTCAAAATACGACGCAAGAATGGATTGTTGCTTTTTGGCACCATCCACCATATTCGAAAGGTTCTCATAATTCAGATACTGAATCTAATCTGAGGGACATGAGACAGAATTTCCTTCCGATGTTAGAGAGTAATGGTGTCGATTTAGTGCTTTCAGGCCACTCGCATTCCTATGAAAGATCCTATCTTCTGAATGGACATTATGGTAATTCGAATACTTTCGATCCAGAAGTTCATACGGTTGGTGAAACGGGGGATGGTGATGGGAAAGCTGATGGAAATGGCGCTTACGCTAAAACCGTTACTGGAGAAGAAGCTGGAGATGGTGCAGTTTATATTACTACTGGAAGTGCGGGGAAAATTACAGCTGCGCCGTTGGATCATGCTGCGATGTTCTATAGTGTTGCTAAATTGGGATCTTGTGTTATAGAGGTCAATGCTAATAAAATGGATGTCAAGTTTATTCGAGAAACTGGAGAGATTGAGGATTATTTTACCATTGACAAAGAAAAAGAAGATTGTGTAATAGGCGCTCCTTGTGATGACAATAATGAATGTACAGAGAATGATGTTATCGGTGAAGACTGCGGATGTTCAGGTACTTATTTGCCAGACCCGGATGGAGATGGTCTGTGTGAAGCTTTAGATTCTTGTCCAGATTTAAACAATAATTTATTCGGCAAATCATGTGATGATGGTAATGAATATACTCAGAATGATGTCTACTTAGAAGACTGTTCTTGTAAAGGACGAATTCCAGGTACTGAGCCTCAGACTATTTGTGTTAAAATTTCTTCAGAAGCTGACGATGCGGAAGAACATGCTACGAATGGAAATGTAAATCTGAATAGCTCGGATATCGATATGGTTAATGTTTCGAATCAAACCACTGGAAATCAGTTTATCGGTTTAAGATTTACCAATATATCAGTGCCTCAAGGAGCGGAGATCGAAAGTGCTTATATTCAATTCACTACTGATGAGAAAAAGGATGGACCTACTGAATTAGACATAGCAGGTGAAGCGGTGGATGATTCACCTATTTTTACCACGTCTTATTATAATATTTCTGAGCGAGTGAAGACTTCAGCATCTGTTACTTGGAATCCAGAACCATGGAATGTCGTAGGAGAAAGAGGCATAGACCAAAGAAGTCCCAATATAGCTTCCGTGATTCAAGAGATTGTAGACCGACCTGGTTTTGCTGCGGATAATGCTATTTCTACCATCATAACTGGAACAGGAAATCGATCAGCAGAGGCATATAATAGTTCCCCTGCTTTAGCAGCGGAGCTTTGCATCAGCTATATTCCTTGTGGTGATATTAATAACGATGGTGAATGTGATAATACATCTGCAGATTTCTTGGACTTTAGTTTTGATGAGCAATATGGTGAAACCATCATCGATTCAGTGAATGCAACAATAACACTTTCCGTGGTCAATGGGACAGACGTCACCAACCTTATTCCTTCGTTTTCGTTGGCTAGAGGTGCTATAGCTACAGTGGATGAAGTGCTACAAGAAAGCGGTGTTACGGCAAATGATTTCGCTGATCCACTTATCTATAAGGTAGTAGGTGAAGATAAAATTAGTATTCAGGAATGGACAGTTACGGTGGAGATTGCTTCCTCGAATATAGATTTAATGGATCAGGATCAATTTTCTATCTACCCTAATCCTGTAAATAATCAACTTTATATTGATGTCAAGAAAATCGGTTCTGAAGGTGGTACACTTGAATTGTATGATTTATTTGGTCGGAAACTAGATAAACATCTCATACAGATGGAAGGATTGATAAAAGTAGATGTTTCAGCTTATTTTCCTGGAATATACTTTGGTGTTATTCATTTAGATGGAAGGAATGTAGTATTTCGAATGATGAAGGAGTGATTTATGTAGTTTACTTAGCCATTCGTTTCATTCCACTGTTCAAACATTGATCTACATAAAAAATCTTCAGATAGCTTACGGACACTTTCCTTTCATATCCTGTTCTTGCTTAATATTCCTTTAATTCTATTTTGTCACTCATGTATTTCTTTACAAACCATTTTGAAATGAATGAGGAGTCATAGCTTACAAAGGTAAAGTTCCTGAAGAGCTAACTATCTAGACTCTTTAATAAAAAGTAAATTTCTAACAACCTTAATCTGCGGTATCCGCGTTATCTGCGGGAAACATTTGATGGACCAGTAAGCTTGGAGTGCAACGGAAAGACTGCTGAGCCATAGTTGGCTCTAAAGCTTATAACATTTTTGCATTTGATGTTACACATGTAAAGTTCCTGAAGAGCTAACTATCTATACTCTTTAATAAAAAGTAAATTTATAACAATCCTAATCTGCGGTATCCGCGTTATCTGCGGGAAACATTGCAATAGTCAATAAGAGTATAATTGAGGGTGTCGCTCCTTTGGAGCTAACTATCTATACTCTTTAATAAAAAGTAGATTTCTAACAACCTTAATCTGCGGTATCCGCGTTATCTGCGGGAAACCTTTGGTGGACCAGTAAGCTTGGAGTGCAACGGAAAGACTGCTGAGCCATAGTTCGGATGTATAGTTATAAGAATAGTTAAGCATGTAGATCTGTAATTTCATATCCACATCCAACAATTAGCTTCCAAGTCATAGCTTACAAAGGTAAAGTTGCTGAAAAGCTAACTATCTATACTCTTTAATAAAAAGTAAATTTATAACAATCCTAATCTGCGGATTCCGCGTTATCTGCGGGAAACTTTTGTACCCTAACCAAAACAATAATTTAGGTCATCATCGTGCATGCACTCGACCGTGACCTATTTCATTACTTAATTCTTAAAATCCTCAGGTGTGATGTCTGTATTGAATTTGATATCGGTCCAGTTTACCAATATCCATGGCTCTTCACTAACTTCAGCATCCCATGTAGATGCTTTGTACTTACGGATGGTAGGAAGCAAAATACCATCCACTTCTTCATACTTAAGCTTCATTAACAACGGAATTTCAACTTTGCCAAATTCAGCAACCGTAAATAGAAATTGATCCACTATCCCACTCTCTTTATTAATATAAAGCTGGTATATATCCTTAGGTTTATCATCCTTTGTATCAAATGTGACCTTAACAACATCATAATCATTTCCTTCCATTTTACGCTCACCTAGATATTCATAAATTAAACCTGGATCTAATAATTTCGCCATCATCGTGAACCAGTAATAATTCGTAGGTCTATTGAAAGAAACTCTTTTTAATGCAGCCTCATCGTCTACATTTTCGCCATTATGTCTTAGCCAGTATCCTGAGCCATCATAGCCTTGTTCGATACTTCCCTCCAAGTCTGCTAAAGTTCTTTCATGCTGGTCATATTTTCCATAAGATAATTCGTTCTCAAAGATGTACTTCTCAGTAGAGACATCCTTCTTGCCATCAGGTGTCTGATAAGTGTAGGTGTACACTACATTTTTCTTATCCTGAAATTGACTAAAATCTCCTACTTTCTGAACCATGTCATAGATCAATTGGTGACCTTGGTTTTGTATTTCAGGAGCAGTATCTACATCACTAGTAGCTGGTGTCTCTTGATTACAGGAGATCACGAAAAAACTTAGTGCAATTATGACTAAAAAATTTAATTTCATTTTTATATTTTAATTAATTGAAAATGCATTTAGAGGACATCAATAGAGATAGTCATACCTTTACGATATCTACTTTCTTAATTCCCTAAAGAATGTTGTTAAACTATAATTTTCTGAAAAGGTTGCTTTGAATGAGAGAATTGGTATTCCAAAGACAATTTCTAGTATTTTCCCACTGCAAATCAACGAATAAGTAACCGGTGAACCAAATTTACATCGTCATTTATCAGATGGAGGAAGTAAATACCACTTGGAATCTGACTGATATCAATGGCTTCAAAATTTCCATTTATTTCAAATACTCCAATTTTTTCACCTGTGACATTGAAAAGCAACAATTGACTATTTTTTTCAAATTCCGCAGCTAACTTCACATTTAAACTATTCTTCGCAGGATTCGGATAAATATGAAATCCAGCTTGTGTAGCTTCCAGATCAATGACATTTACCGATTGGAGATTAAAAGTCAGATGATCTAAATTAAAAGCATTAAAGTTATTGATCATTAGACGCATAGTTTGTTTTCCAGCCTCTAAGTCTATAACATCGTTTGCTGTAATTTCTTGGAAATTTACCCAACCTCCGGTTTTAGGTGTTGTAAAGTCCACCGTTGCATTATTCTTATCAAAAGTGATACTGAAATTACCATCTGCAATTTCGGATGCTGTCTCAGCATTCACCGTATAGGTTCCTGCTTCAGCAACATCAACAGTATATTCGATCCATTCTCCTTGCGCCACATATCCTAAAATATATCCACTCCCATAAGATCCTATATCCACACCTTCATCTAATCGAAAACCAGCAGAAATATTAGCTGCATCTGTATCGTGATAAGCTAATCCTTCCCCACCATTATCGTATTCTTCAACTTCTAGTACACCAGGAATGGCAATGGGCGTCTCATTAAATGAAGATTGCACCATATCACTAATCCATATTCTCGTCGGATATCCATGTAGAATTGTTCCATCAGCTCTCGTGGTGTACATCCGGTAGGTGTAGGTTGTTGCTCTATCCACTTCTTCATCTAAATAAGAAGTAGCATCAGCTGGAAGCTCAGCAATCTGATCAAATGAATTCGAATCTGCATTGAATCTTTCAACTATAAAAGCCCCATTATTGCTTGCTCGATTATTCCATTCAATTTTTATTGCTGGCTCATTAGTCGTTTCATCTTGTTGAAGAGTGGAAAAAATTTGATTCGGAGAATCCTCGTGGTAGTGTACTAAGATATCTTTTACCTCAGGCCAAGAATTATCCCTCCTATTTAAAACTCCAAAATCACCTCCATCATCCCAGACGGAAAACGCAATGCCATTAATGATGCATTGTTCTACATTGTGGGCATATATCCTCATCCTAGAATTGAAATCACAGGTATGAACGGCACCGAATTCACTGTGATGAATAGGAATCCCATTAGCGTCCGACCACTCCTTCACCGATTGGTATTTATTTGTGACTTGTTGGTAGTCAAATGTACTTCCCCAAGTTCCCATTCCTTCGCCCGAGAATTGCCATGGATCGTAGGCATGGTAGTAACCGACGATGTAGTCATCATCTGGAATTTTAGCTGTGAAAAGCTGCTCCGCATTAGCATACATATTGCCTCCATAAATCACAATTCGAGTTGGATTAGTCGCTCGAATAATTGCTAATATCCTTTCATTTAGATCATCTACTTGAGCAACGGTCATTCCATTTGGCTCATTGATGATTTCAAATAGAAGATGGTCTGATTTATCCTTAAATCGTTCAGCTATTTGTACCCATATAGCTTCGTAACGGTCTCTTAGTGTTGTATTATCGTAGTTGGTTTTCAGCCAGTCTTCATGGTGTCCATTCATAGTGATATAAAATCCACGATCTAACCCCCAGTCAATGACTTGTTCCACTCGATCCATCCAAGATTCATCAACCTCAAATGGGGCATTATTAGCTGTATGCTTATCCCATCTAACTGGAATTCTGATATTGGTAAATCCAGCTTCCAGGTAGGCATCAAAGTAAGATTCTTGAGCAGGTCCATTGTTCCAAGCACTTTCCGTAGGCGGTTCTAGCGTATTTCCCAAGTTGATTCCTCGGCCCATTCCAGCAACAGCTTCTTCAGGAGTTAATTGTGCCGATAATATAGGAATGAAAAGTATGGAAAGGATAGTAAATAAGAAGCTGAACTTAGTCATGTTATATTTTTTTACAGAAGGAATCACCTCCCTTTATAGATTAAGAGCACATGGTAAGGTGTTTTTACTACTCATCTAAGCGTATTTATGACAATTTAGGTCATATTTTTTTAGGTCAATTTTTTAATGGAAGGAAAGAATGTTATCATTCTTATGGCATCGAAAAGTCGCAGAAGTAAGGAATCCTAAATGACTAGTCTCTCAAAAATTGACATAAAATCAGATAAACTTATGTTGCCCAATGACTTAGTTCATCGTTTTCTGAATGAAGACTTAATCACTTGTAAAAAAGGCCTAATTTCTAAAACACATTGATGCTTCCATCTGTCTTATTCAATAAAAAAAATAATGCTAAATAAAGAAACTGCATATTCTATTTTAGATCTTGCCATTATATCGAATGGGAAAACTTTGATTGAAACCTTCGATGACTCATTGGCTCTTGCTCAGTTAGCAGATACAGAAGGATATGCTCGATATTGGTTAGCAGAGCATCATAATTCGGATGCAATAGGAAGTAGTGCGACGTCTATATTGATTGGGAAGATTGCAGAAGGAACGGAACGAATAAGAGTTGGGTCTGGTGGAATTATGTTACCGAACCATTCTCCATTAATTATTGCTGAACAATTTGGCACATTGGGGACGCTCTACCCGAAAAGGATAGATCTAGGATTAGGTAGAGCGCCAGGAACTGATCAAGCTACTGCCAAAGCAATTCGTTCTGATTTTTACCAAGCAGCGATGTCCTTTCCAGACGAAGTACAAAAGATACAAAACTATTTTTCCACGGAGAATGCAAGCGAAAAAGTTCGTGCCAATGTAGCAGAAGGTGTTTCTGTTCCAATTTATATACTAGGATCAAGTCAAGATAGTGCTCACTTGGCTGCTAAGAAAGGATTGCCTTATGCCTTTGCGAGTCACTTTGCAACGGCACATTTAATCAAGGCGTTTGAAATTTACCACAGAGAGTTTCAACCTTCGAAGGTATTAGATAAACCATATACACTTGCTGGGGTCAATATTATCGTAGCGGATACGGATGAAGATGCAGAACGCATTTCAACTTCACTTTATACCATGATCATTAATTTATTGACAGGAAAAAGAGACCGAATGCAGCCACCAGTTGAAATGAACGCGCAGCTAAGAGGAATAATACAACAATCTGCAGTCCAACAAATGCTGAAGTATACATTCATCGGTAGTAAGGAAACTGTAAAAGTTGGAATCAAATCCTTTATGGAGACGACTCAGGTAGATGAACTGATTGCAGTGACTAATATTTATGCTGCAGAAGATCGGATGAAATCGTATAAATTGTTTGCAGAAATTATGAAGGAGTTGAATGCAGAGGTTGCGTAATGGAATTTATGTGATTTTATAGGTGGATTTCAGGTAGTAGGATTCATTATTTAAATTAATACCCTAGCATCGCATATGTGATATCGAACTATGTAATTGAGGAAAAATATATATTTTTTTAACAAGAACATTTGTGTAAAAAAGGGTGATAAAGGATTTGTCATCTAATTGTCGAATAAGGAAAAGATGAATTAAAAAGATGTTTTTAAGCGCTTAGCATCAAATAAAATCCTACTAAAAAATGTAGATTCGTGGCTTAAATACATACACATGATACAAAAACTTTACTTCGGATTTATCTTTTCGATCTTATTTTCAGCTACCTGTTTGTCTCAAATAGAAGTCTCAGGTGATTGTTTTGGAGGGTCAACTTATAGTCTAACTTATATAGGAATGATTAACGGGAAGCCAGCATATGATGGATCAGGAACGGTTACAGGTATGCCTGGGATTCAGATCTCTGTCTACTATGAACCTGCTGGGCCTGGTTGGGTTTTGGCTTTTAGTGGTCAGCCTTTTTATTTAGAATCGTCTAATACGGATGCACCGAAGAGTACAACGGTGGGCAACTGGGTTGGTCTAGGAGGTGAGCCTTGTCCAGTACAAAGCATTACAATCGGAGGCGCTAGTGTTTTGCCAGTAGAGTTAGCCTTTTTCGATGGAGAAAATAGAAATGATAAAAGTCATTTGACTTGGCAGACTGTTAATGAGCGAAATAACTTAGGATTTGAGGTGGAAAGAAGCAGTGATGCTGTTTCTTGGACTAATCTAGGGTTTATAGAAGGCTCCGGAAATTCATCAACTCAACTTGATTACCAATTTGTAGATCAAGAACCTATGGCAGGCATCAATTATTACAGACTTCGTCAAATTGATGTAGATGGCAATTTCAAATTCAGTGAGATCATCGATATTCGTACAAACATTGACAATAAAACTATTCTTTTATTTCCTAATCCAGCAAGGGATAAACTAAGCATTCATACGGGTACTTTAGAAGATGCTAAGGTTTCTATCTTTAATCAAATTGGGGTTTTAGTGAAGGAAATAATCGTTAATGAAGAGGACTTAGTTATGGACATTTCATTGCTGAACAAGGGAAATTATATTCTAAAGGTAGAAAAGGAAGAAACAGTCATTGTGAAGAATTTTATGAAAATCTAAGATTCTGGAATGTTTTCTTTCTTGGAGATGCGCTCATAATGATCCAAACGGTTAATGCATAATCAGTGCAAGAGTTTTATGATTCAATTGCGGGTTAGCAAATGACAGTTATCATCCATTTAATAGTCTGGATTAAGCAAAGGCATTTCCGCATTTGTTTGAATTAACCATTTCTTTAATTTGCCTAATAGAGCTTGTGCTTTGTCTGTTTCTTGGTTTGCTAGATTCGTTTCTTCACCGATGTCATTTTTCAGATTAAATAGACTTAATTCATCCGTTTCAAATTCCCAAATTAGTTTCCAGTCGCCCTCTCGAATTGCCGAAGCCATGCATTTTTCATTATTCCGATGATGTGGAAAGTGCCAGTAAATCGCTCGATCTTTCATTGATTTCTGCTTCGAAATTATTGACCACATATTTTCCCCTTCTAAAGTTATGTCTTTGTAATTAGACTTAGGAATACGAAGCGCCTTCATGAAAGTTGGAAATATATCTATACTAGTGAAAGGAACATCACAAGTAGTGCCACTAGGTACAACGCCTGGAAGACTATAAATCAATGGCACTCGAATGCCTCCCTCATATAAGGAACCCTTTTTATTTCTAAGCGGTGGATTGTTTTGGAGACCACCATTATCAGAATAGAAAACAATAAGTGTGTTTTCGCTAAGTCCAAGCTCTTCGATTTTATTCATCACTTTACCAACGTTCTGATCCATTTTGTCCAGCATTGCCAGATATTTATTTCCATCATATTTGTCAATGGTTTCTTTAGGTGCTTGAAGTGGTGTATGTACAGTATAAAAGGAAAGATATAATAAGAAAGCATCCTCCTGATTCGCCTCCAAAAATTGACATGCTTCCTCCCCTAGCCGATCTGTAAGATATTCCTCGTCAGGTCCATCTGTAATAGTTGCATTCCGATATGGCGAGAAGTAATCGGCAGGCTGTCCATAAGCACAACCTCCAATGTTCAAATCGAATCCTTGACCGTCTGGATGAAGTTCCGGATTAACGACACCATCGGTTGTGTATGCTGAACCTTCTCCAGCTAAGTGCCACTTTCCGAGGAAAGCTGTTCGATATCCATTGTCTTTCAGAACTTCTGCAAAGGTTACTTCACTTAACGGCAGATGATCGATAAATTCAGCTTCCATCAACTTCTTACCTTTATTTCTTTGCTTTAGATATTTCTCCATGCCCATGCCTGGTATATGGCACGTCATCTTTAGGCTGGCAGGTGACTTACCAGTAAGAATACTCGCACGTGTCGGTGAACAAACAGGGCAAGAGGCATATGCATTCGTGAAGACCATTCCACTTTTAGCTAGTTTGTCAATGTTCGGGGTAGTCACTCCATGTTTTTGATTCATGTAGCCAACATCAGAATAACCTAAGTCATCTACGAGAATGAAGACAATGTTCTTGACTTCCTTCCTCTTGATTTGGGAATTTGCAATGAAAGGAAGTAGGCAAATGAAGCATACGCAGAGTAAGTTGTGGAGCAAATTCGATTTCATTTGACCAAGTTATACTAAGTTGTTAAATTTTTAGAATGAATGGGTAAGTTTGTTAGAGGAAGGTATTCAACTCGCTATAATTTTTAAAACTAAGTCTTTGGTCAATTTTTGCCCAGCTGCCTTGGCTTTGATATCTGCAAATGAGAACTTGAAATCACAGCCTGATTTCCATAGAGAGCAACCATAAGCTGTATTCCCTTTGATCAAAGTTCCTTTCTTACACTTAGGACATGCCGGCATATTGTTAGCTTGTCCAGTGGATGCTGCTGAACTTTTCGCTTTTTCTCCTACACCTTTGAAACGTGGCTTCTTGTTTTCATCAATGATGATCATTCCGTCCACTTTTCCTTCATTGGATTTAAATCCTTTGAGTTTTACGGTAGATCCTTTCTCAACAAGTCGCTTGATCTGGTTATCACTAATGGTCTTTCCCATTATCTCAAATGGGATTGCGAAGTCGCAACCGAAAGTGTATTGGGTACAGCCATATCGGGTCTTCCCTTTGACAACTCTTCCTTTAGTGCATTTCGGACACTGCATGGCTGCCTTTGGTGCAGCTTTCTTACTTGGCTTCCTTTTCGCTTTTGACTTTCCAGAAGACTTAGCATATGAGGAAGGGGCAACCGTCTTGAAGCGTTGCACATTCTTTTCCATTCTCACTTCAGTTACTAAGTCGTCTACCATTTTCTTCATGTCTTGAATAAATGGCTTCGGGCTATATGTTCCGAGTTCAATTTCCTTCAGGTGTTTTTCCCATTGACCAGTAAGCTCTGCAGAAATAAGCAACTCATTCTTTATGGTTTCGATCAACTGAATTCCCATCTCCGTCGGCAAAACTTGTTTTTTCCTACGGTAGGTGTATTTTCTCTTAAACAAAGTTTCAATGATATTCGCACGCGTAGATGGTCGACCGATTCCATTCGCCTTCATGAGTTCACGAAGTTCGTCATCATCCACTTGCTTCCCTGCGGTTTCCATCGCTCTAAGTAATGAAGCTTCCGTATAATATGATGGCGCCTTGGTCATTTTCTCAAGTAAACTAGGTTCGTGAGGACCTTGCTCTCCTTCTGTAAATGCGGGCAAAACATTGTCATCATCTCCATCTTTATCATCCGAAGATTCATTATTTGACTTATCTTTCTTCGGAAATAGTACTCTCCAACCTTCATCAAGGATCTCCTTTCCTGAAGCACCAAACTCGACGTCTTCCACCTTCCCCTTCACGGTTGTTTTGGATACTTTACAATCTGGGTAAAAGACTGCAAAAAACCTTCTTGCAATCATGTCATAAACTTGCTGTTGTTCCCCAGTCAAATGTTGTTGCTCACCTGTCGGAATGATAGCGTGGTGATCAGTTACCTTTTTATCATCGAAAACTTTCTTAGACTTTCTGATCTTTCCTTTCAAGATTTCATCCGTATACTGACTGTAATTGGTCAAACCCTTAAGGATGCTCGGAATCTTAGGATAGACATCTTCTGGTAAGTAGGTCGTATCGACTCTGGGGTAAGAAACCACCTTCATTTCATACAGTTTCTGAACAATCTTCAACGTTCTATCTGCGGAAAATCCATATTTGTTATTGCAATGCACTTGTAGACTAGTTAAGTCATATAATTTAGGTGCATATTCTTTGCCTTCCTTTTTCTCAACTTGGGTAATAACTAAATCCTTTCCTTTGATCTGTTCTAGTAAGGCTTGGCCCTCTTCTACTTTTTCAAACCTTCCTGTCGTATTTTTAAAAGTTACATTTCGATAGTCGGTATGTAATTCCCAGTATGGCTGCGGTACAAAATTCTCAATTTCTTGGTATCTTTTCACTAACATAGCAAGCGTAGGTGTTTGCACTCTGCCAATAGAAAGTACTTGCTTGTGCCCTCCGTATTTCAAGGTGTATAACCGAGTGGCGTTCATCCCCAACAACCAATCACCGATGGCTCTGGAGCTAGCAGCATAGAATAGATTATCAAATTTGCTAGCAGGCTTTAGATCTTCAAAGCCTTTTCTAATCGCTTCTGAGGTCAACGAAGAAATCCATAACCGCTGGACTTCACCTTTGTAATTTGCTTCTTTTATTACCCATCGTTGAATCAATTCTCCTTCTGTCCCGGCATCACCACAATTAATGACAACGGATGCATTTTTGAAGAGGCTTTTAATGACTTTGAATTGTTTTCTTACACCACTATCTCCCATGAGTTTGGTGTCGAAGTGATCAGGCAGCATCGGTAGTGTATCTAGATCCCATCTTTTCCAGTGAGGGTTGTAATCCTGAGGAGGCAGTAAGGTACAGAAATGCCCAAATGTCCAAGTAACTTGGTAGCCATTTCCTTCGTAATAGCCGTCTTTTCTAGTCTTAGCTCCAATAACGGATGCAATCTCCTTCGCTACACTTGGTTTCTCTGCAATACAGACTTTCACTTCTCTCGTATGATTTTAAAAATGCAAAAATACGCAAACGAATGAGAATCTCTACATTGAAATAATTAGAAAAACAAAAGGTGCATGTTAGTAGTTGATTGTCAATGTTTTTACATGAACTGAGCTGAAGTAATCTATGTGATCTATGAAAGTTATCTTTTTTCATGGACCTGACTAATCATGTGATTTACTATTTTCCAAGTTTCCTTATCTCGGCGATAAACTCTTAAATGGTTGACAATTCGGTCTGCCATTAGACTCCCATCGCCATTTTTCTGTCCTTTTCTTATGCTTTTAGATCGAACTGTTACATAGTTTTGATCTAAGAACTCAATATCATTTTCAACATACTCGGTTTGACCTAACATAACAAAATCAAATCCGAAAATGACTTCAAGGAGTTGTTTTAATTCTTCCTTATTAGTAACTCTATCTCCGAATGCGTTAGTCCAATCAATGTCATTAGCATAATCTTGAATGGCTAGGTTTACATCTTTATTTTCCCAACCCTGAGTCCAATGATCTATTGTTTTCAGTAAACTAGCCCTATCTGTTTCTTGATCTACAACTTTACTTTGAATTGTGGTTTCACACCCACATAGAACCAAGTATAAAATTAAAACCTGAATTTGCTTTTTCATTATTTCATTAAATTAATTGATAAAAACAATTTATAATTAATAATATGGCAAGGTTATATATTAACATGAAGTCTTAGAAATAATAAGAAATCCTTGCAAGTCATTCATATTTAAATACTTAACATGATTGATCTATCAGTTAATCTAGCATGTTTTAATTATGTAGGCTATAATGTTTAAAATATTAATTCGCGATTACATTGTATTTTAATACGACCAGGATTTTATACTTAATTGAGTATTTGGATAACAATATCCAGCTTAATAGTTATATCATATAGAACCATTTCTTTCGTATCTTGGGATGATAAAGTATGAATATTTCATAATGCAATGACCAAAGACTATAAAACATATGATCGAATTAAGTATCAGCCTGAAAAGGATGACTTCTTAGTGGTCTTGCAAGGGAAGGTTGAAAATTATTTTAAATCAGGACAAAAGTCAAAGTTTGCCAATGCTAGTTTTTACGGTAAAGCGCTTTTCTTGTTTACTGCATATGTGGGTTTTTACTTTGTGTTTCTTTTCCATGAGCCATCTATTTATACTTTATGTGGATATATTTTAATGGGACCGCTAGCCATCATTATCGGTCTTAATGTAGCCCATGATGCTGCTCATAGTATCATCTCCAGACGGAAGTGGGTTAATAAGTTGTTTTTGTATACGTTTGATTTCTTAGGTGCAAGTTCAGCGATATGGAAGAAAAGGCATGTTGAATCACATCACCAGTACGCTAATATCCTAAATGAGGATGCTGATTTAAAACAGACGCCGCTCGTGCGAATATTTCCCTCAGATGAGATTAGAAAAGTGAATAAATATCAGCATTTTTACATGCCTTTTATCTTTCTGAACTATACCCTATTTTGGCTTATTTTTAGAGATTTCCAAGATTTAAGAAATAAAGGAAAAGGTTCTTCTATTCGAATAATCTTTAGCAAGGTGGAGGTCTTTCTTATTTTACTTTTCAAGGTGCTTTATTTTACCTACATCTTAGTCATACCGTTAATATTTGCCGAATTTCAATGGTGGCAGGTGGTCATTGCATATATCTTAATGAACTGGATGGCTGGTATAACCATAACACTAGCCTTGGTTCCAGCACATGTTGCTTCTACTTCTGAATTCCCACTTCCTGATGAAAATGGAGTAATGCCGCATTCATGGTCTCACCACCAATTGTTGACGACGACGGATTATGCAACGAATAAATTCATTATCAATTGGTTAATGGGCGGATTTAATCACCATATTGCTCATCATTTATTTCCTAGAATTAATCACGTACATTATAAAGCTATCACAACATTAGTAAAGGAGACTGCTGAAGAATTTGGATTAACGTACAACTACGAAGAGAGTTTATATAATGCCTATCTTTCTCATTTTAACTTATTGCGAAATAATGGTTGGGAGCATTGGGATGAGCTTGAAAATGCTACATTATGATTTGGGCGATTATCATACCGTTAATGGCGATTATTTCGATCGTCTTATTTTGGATGGTATTCAAGAATTCGCCGAGTAAATTCGAAAATTTAGCCATCAATAAACTAGGTTACGAGCAAGCTCTAAAACGAAGTGAAGTTATAAGGACAATTTATTCCTTGCTGATATTTGCTTTTGTTGGTGGACTGATCGACTACTTTGAATATCAGGGATGGGCAAAAACATATCAAGGTGTTTTATCTTTTGGTTATGGATATTTAGTATTGAGTATTTTTCTACTGTTTGGAATTAATGATATTTATTTTTACTTAAGTCACCGATTTTTGCATTGGAAACCCATATTCAAGAAGGTTCATTTCATGCACCATCAGTCACATACTCCGAATCCCTTTTCTGCATTTTCCTTTCATCCATTAGAAGGATTTATACAGATAGGCTTTCTGCCAATTATAATTCTCATTTTACCATTGAATAATTATGTACTTTTTGGTTTTATTGTTTTTCTCATGTTGATGAGTGTTTATGGACATTCGGGATATGAGTTAAGACCGAAGAAGGCCAAGGTGTTCGAAATTTTCAATAATTCTATTCACCACAACCAGCATCATAGGTATGTCCATTATAATTTTGGGCTTTACTTGAATCTCTGGGATCAAATTTTCAAGACCAATCATCCAGAATATGAGGAAGAGACTACTTTTTATAAGAATCGGATCAGTTAAGAATTAGGATCTCGTATTAAGAAACTTACTTCATTAGCTTCTGATTTTGGTTTCCAAGTATTGTAAATTCTAAAACCATAGCGCATATAAACCTTTCGATTCTTTTCTAATCTTGTTTCGGCAATGATAGGAAGTCTAAGCGAATCTGCAAGTCCGTAGGCATAATCTCTGATTTCTATGATTGTTCTAAGACCGAAAGTATTGTCTTCTACTCCAAGCATCCAAAAATGCAAGTATTCTGTCTTTGGCCGTTTTGTTTGTATGATGTTTTCTTTCCACAAAATAGGGAGTGCCCTATCCCACCCGATACATCTTGTGCCAAGCCGGATGTAGGATGAAAGCATAGATAGCAGTGGTACTTTCTGCTTACTATTGAAAAGTAAAGCAACACCTTTCTGATCTGAAGTGATATAGGCCCCTTCTTTTTTCATTGCCATGGTGATGCAGAAATAGCATAGTTCGTAGAGTCTTTTATCAAATCTACTATCTTTTTTCATGATTCGGAGCGCTCCAGGATTGCTTCTAAAGGAATGAACTAGAACCTGAATAGCTCTGTCCTTCGTGGTTTTGTTAATTTGATCCATTTAGTTTAACACTGCTTCAATCTCACATTTATTAGTTAGTTCGAGGTGGTTTTTAATCGGTGTTTTGCAAAACGGACAAGGGCTAAGTGTACCATCATAGTCAAGAAAAAGATAGCTTCTACCTCCGCCGCAAGGAAGGTTTTTTCGGAACATCGCAGGATAGGAAATCAGTGGGTATTCAAGATGCTTTTTGTTATTATATTGACGGACTTTAGATTCGATCATTTGTTGTTCACGTATAGAGAGTTCTACATCTTTATTGGCATAGTGTCCTACAGCTCTTGGTTCCAGAATATTAAGGATAGGAACGTTCCACTCTTTAACCAGATTAATTAAATGATCGGTATTGTTGTCGTTAAGGTAAGTTTTCGTCAGGCAAGAATTAATGGTAACCATTAGTCCAGCGTCTTTACAATTTTTCACAGCATCTTTAACCCATTGAAAGGACTTTTGATTTCCCCTAAATAGATTGTGAAATTCCTCTATATGGTGGTCTAAACTGATAGCAACACCATTCAATCCTGCTGCCGCTAGCCTCTCTGCCTTTTCAGGTGTAAGTTGGTAGCCAGAAGTATAGACCCACTGGTTACATTTATTTCGATATCTCTGGATCATTTCCACTAAGTCATTAAACCTGATCAAAGGTTCTCCGCCAGAGAAAACAAGTTGTGATACTCCATCATCAACGAATCCGTCTATTTTCTTGAAAAAATCATCTAATGTGAATTGGTCTTTTTCGTTCAGCGTATCCCATTCACTGCAATGTTCACATTGTAAAGGGCACTTTTTAGTAATCGCAATTAGAAGCCTTCTGATATTCGTCTGATCTTGATTTAGCAGGCCATGTTCTCGAAGTTGTGTTGTGTAGAATCTATTAAATGCTTTCGATGGCCAATGTGGATTAAACATGTCCCAAGTGTACTTTCCTTTTAGATAAAAACCTCTATGCAAATTTTGACCTTCAGCATGATCCATAAACTTTTGGATCATTTGCTTACTCGCCTTGAATGCTTTTATGGGATTGCGATATAATCTAATGCCGCTGATCCAAATATTGATAAACATGAACACCTGAACTGTCCGAAATTCTAAGCCTGTGACTATTCTCATTTTCAATGTTTATTGATTAGAAGCAAGATGCATATCTTCATATAATCGAACCATCTGTGCCAATTGATGAGTCGAATGTTTTGTCATCTTCATTTTTCTCAGAAATTTATAATTTGGAGCGTTAGCGTAAGTTCTTTCATGATTATAATAACCACTTCCTGATAAGATATAAGTTGAATTTTCATCATCGGTTACTCGGAATTTTAAAGTGGTAGAAGTTCCTTTTAATGCTTGAACGATATGGTTTTCATCCAGATGATCTAAGCTTTTCTTCACATCTTCGTGATCTTGATTGAACGCTGAAATTAACTCAAGCGGGGAAGCATTCAAGTCTAATGTGTAATCAGAGGTTAGTGTAACCATATCTAGTGACCAAAACCCATAAGCCGCTTCGAGTTTGATTTCTACTTCACCTTTTATTCCACTTAGATCTATCGGAATTGCTAGATCTCGTTGTGCCATTGCGCCCACGTTTTCATAGTTTCCGAAATACTTCCATTCTCCTTGTTGTTTGATAAATGCATTGAGAGAAATACCTTGTTTAATGGCATTTTCATTATAATTCGAAGGATCTTTATCGTTCATTTTTTCCACCCAAGTAGAAAATTCACTTCCAAATTGCTGGAAGAATAGTTCTGCAGTCTGTTCAAGTAATTCAGTTTGCTGACCTCGAATAACCAATAATGCTTGCTCATTAACATTGGCAGTATTAAAAGAAAGTGTAATGCTATTCAAGTTTTCTTCGATTGCAGGATCGTCAAAATCATAACCTTGTTCATCTCTGAATTGTAGAACTTCTGTGATATTTCTGTCTATCTGAGTGATCGCATTTGTAGGAAGTTCACCAATATTGTAAGCAATTAAATTTTTATTATCCAGTAGACCAATATGATTTTGTTCATGCTTTACGGCTAACAATTCTATCTGGTCGATATATTGAATTTCATCTAATTCATTATAAACTTGAACAGTAATCAAGTCTTCATCACTATTTTCAACATTATTCAAAACTAGATAATCCTTTCTCTTTAACGACTTAAAAATTGAACCAGGAAAAAGAGAGCCTTGAAATTCAGTGCTTCCATCAGGATTAATAGTAGCTACATGTGGACAGCTACAAGCTATTGCTAAGAATGTCACAATCCCCACGACACCTGCTACGGTTATCACGCCGAGTGTGGCTAATGTAGAAGCAATAAAGTTTCCTTCGTGACTTCTCACATCACTGATGCTGCTTATTGGTATTTCTAGAGGACCTGCTTCTAGAGATGTAAGTGTAAATAAATGAAGATAGTTCTTAGCATGTTTGCCTCTTGCTCTTATAAATGAATTTTGATTTCCAGGATGGTCACTTTCAGTAGATAAAGCTAAATTGCCTATTATCATTCCATTCTCAATCGTATAATTTTCCAATAGATAGATCACATCACTACCTTCCTCTTGGAGCGTAAGAAATTGCTTTTGTTTGGAAAGCGCTTCGATCGATGTTTCAGAAATATTCTCTATGGATACGGTCTTGTAGAAGAAGCAACTGGACATAAAGAAAATGGTCGAAATAAGTGCTGTCGCATAAATCCATCTATTCTTTTTCATTTGCGAATTGGTTTGAATGATTTGGTAAAGTGGAAGTTAGATTATAGCTAACTGGGTATTTACATTTGAAATAAGGTCGCGGGGTTAGTGCTACATATTCCTTCTGTAAATTATATAAAGTTTGAGTAATTACCAAATAGAAGCAAAATCGAGTATGCTCTGTAGACAGTAAGGGAATTGCCTTGGATTCAAGCGGGATAGATAAATCTCGCTTTGTATTTATATTTTAGGTTGTCTCAATATCTTTTCCATCTTTCGACCTTTAGCTAATTCGTCGACTAATTTATCTAAGTATCGAACTTGCTTTGTTAGTGGATTTTCCAGTTCTTCTATTCTGTATCCACAGATGACACCTTTAATGAGGTCCGCATTCGGATTTAATTCGGCTCTCTTGAAAAATTCTTCAAAAGTTATTTTTTCTTCAATTAGCTCTTGAATCTTTTGATCATCGAAACCAGTAAGCCATTCAATGACTTGATGGAGCTCATCTATTGTGCGACCTTTCCGTTCTACTTTTGTGACATAATGCGGATAGACAGATGAAAAAGTCATTGTCGCTATTCTTTCATTGTGTTTGGGAGTAGCTTTCATGTTTTGATATTTGTCTTGTTTTTAATAATCAACCTTTTCCAATTTACGAATATTGAATCAGAAATATGAAAATGGCGATCTGTTCATCATTCAATTTATCTGTAATAAATCACAAAACCAAAAGGTAGGTTTAGATTTTTATTCTAATAGGTTTTCGAAGCAATTATCCGGCTCCCTTTATTCCTGATCCAAAACAATCCGAAGCCGATTAAAAATAGACATGCAGCAATGATTAAAAAGTTGAAATTCATAATTTTGTTTTCCATTTTCGTCGGCGAAGGATCATTGTAAGTTACGAAACCTGCCCAATAGTAAGGATGTTCAAATCGCTCATTTTTTTGACTATTCAAATATTCCATTTTTGCATTTCTTAGTGCAATAGGTTTAGCAGAACCAGCGTCTAAATTTTCATAGAAATCTACCATTATCTCTTTGGTTGCATGATCTGGGGCACTCCAAAGGCTAGATATTACACTAGGCACTCCAGCAAATGTGAAAGCCCGATTCAAAGAAACAATCCCATCTCCTCTTACTTCCTCTCCTATTCCAGTATTACAAGCAGACAATACTGCCATGTGAGCATTCAATTTCATGCCATATAACTCACTAATAAATAATTTATTATTTGACTCACCGTCATGAAATACAAGATTGCTTAATTCTGGGTCCGTATCATTAAGCATTGAATGCATAGAAAAATGGAGGAGGTCATAATCCGCAGCTATTTTAAGAAACTTGGATTTAAGCGCGTCCTCTTCCAGCAGCATATTTCCTTTTAAAATTTTATTAATGACACTAGCTTCTTCTAAGGCTCCAGATAGATTAAATTCATCTCCGCGTTCAGCAAGAAGGCCTTCTACGTTAACAGCGTTATTATAACTTGGTGAAATAACCAATGCATTAGAAAGGAATTCATGTCCTGTCATATTTTCATACAGCCCCAGCGCACTTATATATCCAATATTATAGTTCTCGATTAGATATTCTCCATTCTTTATCAAAAGGTCATATGGCAAGAGATTCAATTTCCCATCTGCTTTTATGAATACATTACTTATTTCAGAATCGATCTCTGGAAGCAAGATGGTAGCCAGTAATTCTAGCTTTTCTTTTAGAGAATCAACATCGGAAAGTGGATTTGATATCATGTTGTAAGTCAGCTCTATATTATCTAACAAAGAATAATCCTGCTGAATTTTACTAACGAAAATTTCATCTCTTGTAATGCTATAAAGATATAGGGAGTCTAATATAAATTCGTATTTCAAAATCAAATCCCCTGGCTCGATTTTAGACCTAAATGTTTCATATGAAAATACTGCTTCTTCGAAATCATAATAGGAGGAATTAGTCTTCCTCTTCTGTTGATCAATTTTTTCAAGTTCCAAGTTGATATCAAAAATCTTCTGATTCAAATCTATCGATGTGTCAGAAATAGCTGCTTGTTTTAATTGAACTAATTCTGTTCTAATACTGGCCTCTTTTTCAAGTAATTCAGGTTCAAAGAAAACTTCGGGATCATTATTTGATTTATGAATTGTCCATAAGTATTTTTCATTAGTGTTTTCTGAAAACTCAATCAATTCAGCAAAAGATAAACCACCTGGTTTTAAATAGACTTTCGTATTGATAATACCCCAGACCAGATCTTCGTACATTCTTTTAGTGTAGTTCGTTACCTTGCTTGCCTTAATAGATTTGCCGTATTCCATGATTCCAAGTTGGAACAGCGCGTTCGCTGTGCTTAGTGCCTTTGTATCATTGGGGAAACCATTTAGAAACTCTAAGCCCATTTTAGAAAGAAGGTTAATGTTAACTACATGGTGAACTATTGGTTTAAATGTGTGTAGTCCTTCGTGCGTTATCAAATTAAGATTACAAGATGGGTCTAAGTTTTTCAGCGCCTTATATGAAATTTCCAAAGCCTGATCAAAGTTTTTAAGCTTAATATAAGCAAGTGCTTTAAGGAAATAATAATGGGGCAAATTAGTTTGGTTATGTTCTTCAGCAAGATCTACTAACTCATTTGAATACGTTAAACTTTCTTGAGCTTTCCCACTGTATAATGTTGCTTTACCTAAATTGAAAAGAAATTGCAGATGATAAATAGATAGTTTTTGATTTAGTGTTTCTATCGCTTTTTTATAATAAGGGGCAGATATTTCAGGAGCAGATCGAATGTATAGTTCTCCCATCATATTGTACATCGCAGCCATGCTCAGTCTTATGTTATCGTTATCTAGATATGCGGAACAGTCTTTTTCTGCTTCCATCAGCGTTTTTAATGCCATCTCTTTTTGATCTTCTAGATAAAATTGCATCTCTTTATATAAAAGATGGTATTTATTCTCAATTTGTTCTGTAGGATCCATGTAGCGATCAAGATCTATTTTAGCATTTAAAGTCTTGTACTTTCTTACGTAACTTAGTCCTTTCTCATAATCTCTGAAATCCCAAGCTACATCACTCAGTAAACCGTACACCATTGCTAGAGCAAAAGTATCAGGTCTATCTAGGGCGAGAAAGCTTTGCTCTGCCTTCTCTAAATACTCATAGCCTTTACCTACGAAACTAGCCTCTATTTTTCTGTGAAGAATAGCTAATCTATAATAAATCTTAGGAAGCATATTAGGGTCTGTATCAGAAAAGCTATTACAAAGAGACTCCAATGTTTTCATTTCTTCTATGGCTTCCTGATATTCTAAATCTACGGATCTAGAAATCGCTTTCTCGTACATAAAGTGTATTAGAAACATTGTGTCTATTGGGATCGATTCCTTAGTAAGCATCAAACCTTGATCACAATATAAAATTCGTTCTTCATTCGTTAATACTCTTCTTGAGAAGGAAGACATGAAATGATATAAATAAACTTGCTTAGCAATAGGCGCTAAATTTTCTTCATTTAAAATAGTGTCAATAATAGACTTCGTAATTGGAAATTGCTCTGCATTAAAGTTTCGCTGATATTCAGATATAGATGTAAGGTATTTTTTTCTTAGGTCAATTTTATTGCTCTTTTCAATACTTAAACTAAGTATTTTCAAAGCACCATTTAAGTCTTTTTGGTAAAGTAAAGAATCAGAAATAGCAGCAAATTCAGATTTCTGCCCATAGGAATTCGGAAGCCAGAAGCCTAATATTAAATTAAACAATATGAATTTCACTAAATATCTCATTTCAAAAAAAATAGAGGCAATTAAGTTACCTCTATTTTTATAATTATTCAGTAGTTCTTTAAAATATAAATGTATATTCAAATTTAATCGTCGTATAAAATTGAACCATATTTGTTGTTCACAAAGGTATTCTCACTTTCAGACAACTGTCCATCTTTTTTAACATAAACACCATATCCATCACTTTCTGAAATCTCAGAATTATGGAGCTGGAGCATTGCGTTATCAGCAACTTCGAGGCTAGCCTTTTTATCCTCACCATAAAAACTTCTTGAGCCTCCATTAAACAATTGAATATGTTCCATCCTATTCTGTGGCTTGTTAGAGAAAATTCTTATTCCTCTCCAATATCCTTGCACATTCTCTTCGCCTCTGAAAATTATCGGTTCTGAAGGTGTCCCCATAGCGATTATTGTTCCTTCGCTTCTGACTTCGATGCCAGCATCATCCATTCCTATAATCTCCACACCTGGTTCAATTGTAATTTTACTTCCTATGTAATCAGGTCTAGAAAGCTTATATGGAACGGTAGTTTTCTTCCAGGTTACGTCAATATCTGTTGGAAAGTTAGCCCATGATGTTAGAATCTCATCTTTATCATTTCCAGTTAAATCTGAAGCGTTATCGAAATACTGAAAGTGATTCATTTTGCATTCAATTGGAATTATGTTATCGGTAATTGTATTGTTTTCAAAATTTGTCAAAATACTTTTTAACTCACGTACAATGAGTCCATATTCTCCACTTTTGCTCAATGTGCAGTTACTCATTTTCAATCGTGAGTTATCCTCTATAATTATGTTTGCTTTTCTACCTGCTCCATCAAAACCTTTTTGACCTCCGTTGGTCACGATTACATAAGCCAATTCATTTCTATTGGTATTAGAAGCAATACTTATACCCATCCAATAACCTCGAACGTCTTGTTCACCTCTGAAAGTGATAGGCTCTGATTCACTGCCGATTGCAACAATAGAACCATCAGTAAGAATTAAGAGTCCTCCATTTGGCTGACCAATAAACTCAGTCCCTTTTTCAATGGTAAGATCACTTTCAATTCTTTCGAACCCTGGACTAAAGCGATAAGGAACATTGAGGTTATTCCAAGTAACATTTTCAGAAAGTGAATTCTGTCCCCAAGAATTAATATAATCATCCACGTTTCCACTATAATCATTGCTTGCATCTAAGAAATGAAACTGAGATTTGTTTATTTGCATCGGGATAGCATTATTAGAAAGCACATTGTTTTTGAACCCAGGAAGTTCATCTTCTTCATTTCTCGTCAACAATCCTAGGCCCTCACTATGGGTAATTGAGCAATTTGAAATTTCAACAATTGCATCATTAATTGTAATATTTGCTTTTCTATCTGCCCCATCAAATCCGCCACTTCCACCATATTCGACTGTTACAAATTTCAAATTGTTTTTTGGATTTCTGGATTCAAAATTTAATCCTTTCCAAAATCCTACTGTTTGCTGAACGCCAGTCATGACTATGGGATTTGATTCACTTCCGACGGCAATCATAGAACCATCAGTTTGAATTTCAATTCCTGCATTTTCTTCGAAGATGATCAATACACCTTCTTCTATGGTCACTTGTGCTCCTAGAAATAAAATTTCTGAAACGATGTAATCTGGATCATTCGGATCATCATAAATGTTTTCAAGAACCAAATCACTCGTTATAAAGCCTGTAAGTCTAACTGGTGATTTAATAACGGTTATGACCACCTCATCAAATTTTGATAAGCCGTCACTACTTGTAGCGGTGAAACGAAGTACATATTCTCCTAATTCATCTGGTAGAATACGAATGCTATTTTGATCTGATCCAGTAATTGCAAGATTAGAATTGTTAGGCTTAGATACAATTTCCCATAATACTTCCGTGCTTTCTCCAGCTGAATGATTAGCAAATCCATTAAGGGTAACTTCAGTACCAAAGTCCACCATCTGGTCATTACTTACTGTCACTTCTAATGTTGGATCAGGTAGAATATCAGTAGTTCCGCATGACTGAAGCAAAGAAATGAAAACTCCTAAGATCATCAGATGAAATAGTTTCCTGGTGTTAATGTGTAAAAAAGATTTTGTATTTGTCATTTTCTATTGTTTTTACTTCATTATCGGAGCAAAAATTAATGGTTAACAAAATTTGATAAAAAATATATGATAAGTTGTGAGGAGTTGTATTTTAGAGTCTTTCGATAATTTATTTAGCATTTTGTTAACTTATTAAAAGTTACCCGATTATATGAGTGGAAAAGAGGAGGATTATATTAGACGGATTCAGCGAAATGATGAGAACGCGCTAAAGGAAATCTATGATTCTTACTCAGATTCATTTATGGCTTTTTATAGAGGTTATGGATTAAGTAAAAATGATTTAGAAGATGCATTCCAAGACAGTATCATTGCCTTATATCAAAATATCATGCAAGGAAAATTGAAAATTCTAGATGGTAGTATTAAAACTTACATCTGGGCAATTGGAAAATATAAAGTGATCGATTCATTACGAATAAAGAAGAAAGATATTAAGATTTCAAATGATTATATCGAACCATATGAAATTAAGGACGCCGAGTTAAACGAGAAACAGCAATTACTCTATAAACATTTTAAATTATTGGGGAAAAGCTGTCAGAAAATATTGAAATACTTCTACTATGAAGGGCTTACATTGCAGGAAATAGTTGAGATCAGTGAATATAAAGATGAGAATTCTGTAAAAAGTTCGAAATCAAGATGCATAAAGCAATTAAGAAACTTAATAAAAAATGCTTAAATGGATAAGCAAGATCTATTAGACAAATATCTAGAGGGAAGTTTAAGTGAAGCTGAAACTAATGTATTCAATTCGCTTAGAAAATCAGATCCTGACTTCGATGAACAAGTCAATTTTCAAGATGATCTTGCTGAAGTAGTTTTAGAAGATGAGCGAAGGAGGCTGAAAACCTTGCTGTTAAACAGAAAATCCAATATAACAAATAGTAAGAATCCTAATAAATGGATCTTGATAGGGTTAGGAATACTATTATTGCTAGCGACGATTATTTTAGTGAGATATGTAAATAGTGGAAATCCTAATGAAGCGATATATGCATCTTTCTATGAGCCCTTACCTAATAGCTATCGTCCTGTTTCTAGAAATTCGATTAACAATGCGGAAACTCAGGGTTTCACTGCTTACGAAAGTGAGAATTATGTCTTAGCAGCTGAAAAATTCGAAGAGCGTCTTAAAGACCAATATGATTTGTCTATCGTTTTTTATCAAGGTATTTGTTATGGTGAAAATGGTGATTTAGATGCTGCGATTCAGAATTTGGAAAAGATTAAAGGAAAGGAATTTCCTTATGCGACTGAAAGTCAATATTACTTAGGCCTCTATTATTTAAAACAAAATAATAAGACGGAGTCAATTCGGAACCTTCAAGATTTTATTCAGTCAGGAAAGGATGAAGAACTCATACAGAATGCAAAAGCAATTCTTGATAAAATTGAAAAATAAGAAAGAGATAATAATTCTAATTTAAACTAATTGTCAATTTTTTATTAAAACTTCTCAATTGCATATAACTTATTCATCTGCGAGTTCAGAACACTTTCTGGAGTCCACTTCATCATCAATTTCATGAGTGGTTGGCCGATGGAACTATGCGCCATTTTTCCAAATTGCCATGAAGTGTTGACAATATAATCAACTTTTTTTCTTCTCTCTTTTTGAAATTGATGGAAGGTTTCACTTGGACTTAAATTCGATTGGGCAAGCAGATTACTTATATAATAAGCATCTTCTATTCCTTGGCAAGCACCTTGTCCCATATTGGGAGTGGTCGCATGAGCAGCATCACCTATTAAACATACCTTTTCATTATGCCAACTCGGAAGACGCTTTAAATCACAAAGCATTGCTTGATGAATAGCATTAGAATTCGTATTGCTTATGAGTTCTGAAGCAATTGGATCAAAATTACTGAACAATTGGCTTAAGTATTCTCTCTTATCGACTGTGGATGCTTTCTGAACATGATCTTTTTTTGCCACAGAAAACCAATAAACTTCATCTCTCGAAATGCTTGAAAATCCAAATCGTATGTTCTTGCCCCAAGCTTCTAGACCATGATTTTTATATGTAGATGGCAATTGGTAATTAGAGACACCTCTCCAGCAGACTAAGCCAGAATTGCGCAGTCCAGCATGAGGAAATAAATTTTGTCGTACAGCAGAATTGATTCCATCTGCACCTAGTAAAATATCTACTTGATCTTCACCATTTAAAAATTGAATATTGATTTTATTATCCTTGATGGTATGAGATGTATAGGTCTTATCTAAATGTACTTGGGTCGTTTTACTTACCTCTTGATACAAAGTGTTCTGTAGGCGGGCTCTATGAATAGCAACGGTTTTATTTCCTATTTCGTTCTGAACAACTTTGCTTTCCATATGCTTATATGGCTTAAGCTGCGCATTAGTTATTTCTATTCGATTCAGATCGATTCCTTGTTTTACGATATCATCTTTGACTCCAAGCCAGTCTAAGACTTTCAGTGCATTCGGTTGTAACCAAACACCTGCACCAATTTCATTTAGAGCTTTAGCTTGCTCATAGACAACGGATGAAATTCCAATTTTCTGTAACGCTAATGCCGTTGACAAACCAGTAATTCCGCCTCCTATAATTCCAATTTTCATAATTTTAATACTTGTGATCTGAATTGAAGTTAAATACTTCCCTCAAAATCAAAACTGCTATAAAATATCGATCTAAGATAAGATGCTTTGAAGTGAAATGGTGGGTTCTATTCGAGTTTTTTCAAAATTAGAATAACACTAACTTTAAGTTCTATTCAGCAGAAAATGAAATTTCTTGTGGCTGGAGGTTTTGTATAAATGTTAAATAGTGTTTCGCCTCAACAAAGAATTCAGATTTTTTTTCGAAGTATTATTAAATATTGGATGTTCTACTGATAAAACATTGACCTAAAATACTTTAATAAAGAAACATAAACTAAGGGTTGTAAATATTATTAAAGTTAATGGATTCATAAAAAAGCCCTTGACATTAGTAGATGTCAAGGGCAGCCAAACTCTTGTTAATATATGGAAGTAATAGAATTACTTCATTAGTTTAAATTAATCCGTTCAATAAAGTTAGAGAAGTACCTAATTTCTTAGAAATAGCTTTTTGTGCCATTTTTGCTCCCCAACCTGTTTTGTCTAATTTTGGTGCTTTCTTAATTACTTTATCTAATGATTTCGTGATCTTGTCGACAGATTTTCCGCCTTCGAACATACTCATCCCAGATTTCAATAAATTGACATTAGATAATAAACTAGAAGTATTTCCAAGTAGATTTCCTCCTTTTACCATCTGATTCAATTGCATTGCACCGTAAAGCGTTTTGATTGTCTGAATGATCTTTTGGATTCCAGGGATATTAGCTGTTCCTGCTTCTAAAGCTGGCATCATTTTCATAAGATTTCCCGCTTGACCTATAATCTTGGAAGCAAAATCTCCGCTTGAAGCTTGAGTATTTTTAGTAAGTAAACTCATGGCATTACCTAGAACCTTAGATGATTCTTTACTATTTCCTTTGTCTAATAAGCCCATTGCTTTGTCTAACATACTTACGTCGAAAGCTTGTGATTTTACTTCACCAACGAAAAAGAAACTTAATGCAATAAGTAGAATACTGATTTTTTTCATTTTAAAAATTTGATTTGTTATGAATAATAAATATCATTTTGAAAACTTAAAACAACATAAAACCTAAGTTTTTATTTGAATGATATACTACTTAGACGAATTAATTTGGAGGAGGTCACTTATGGTGTCCTTAACTGGTAAATACAAGGTTATTTTTAATACCTATGGATAGTTAGCCATTTAAAAGCTCTGAAGAGGGAAAAGACTTTTAAATAAATAAATTAAGCAAATAATAGTATAATGCCGATGGAGCATAAGCTGCCTTAGCTCAAGTCCGACCTTTACATTTAACCCAAGAATAATTTATAAGAAATGATTAGTCACTCCTAGATTTAATAACTTTTAAGTTGCTAATTCATTGTAACTTGCACAGGCTGAGTCCATGCCATTTCATATATCAATTCTTCAATTGGGTTTTCATGTAATTTCGAAGAAGTAATTTTACATCTAACAAATGATATGTCATTTGTAAATTCAAATTTGGCCTGATTCCCGCTGATAGTCATGAACTCTTCTGGTTCTTCGCTTCCTTTTTTGCACCCGATAAATGTGATTTCATAGGTCTCGCCAGCCTCTTGCTTTATCTCAACTGAAATACTTTTGTCGTCAGTTTTTAAATCTTTGATTTCAACTCCAGTACTTGCGTAAAAGTCGCCAGCTTCCATCGCATTAATTAGAGAACTTGGATTTAACGAATCTGCACGTACAACAATCCATCCCCTACCGGAATTACTCCATTCTTTGCCATTCACATGATAATGATGAGAATCATCCGTAGCGAGTCCATACATTAACGGCATTTCTTTCTTGATGTAGGCGATGTTAATTTTATCCCACATTTCTTCAGTGGACATGTTAATAGAGTCTCCAGAATTATTCACCATGTGATGACCATTATAGACTTCGAAAAATCTTTCATTTTTAAGTGCAATCATATCTGCCAGAGTAATGGCATAGAAAAAATTAGGGTGGTTAACATGTGGAATCATTGGTACACCAGACTCTTCACGTTGCTTCATCACTGCATCGATATTGTTCTGAAGTACTTCTACCACACTATTCCCACCTTGAGGTTCTATCTTCTCTCGAATATTGGTTGCATTCATGTGGAGAGGTTTGCCTTCGAAGTAATCTGATATTTCTTCTGAATTCATGATTAAGAAGTTTTCCTCTTCCTCAAATCTACCATGGTACTCATCAAATGTTTTCAGCTTTACCTGAGTTCTTCCAAGTGAATCAATTTTATAATTAACCCAGTCCTCACCATATTCCTTTAAGTAATTATCAAAGGCATCCATATAGATGGAATCCTGTGAGATAACCTTCCACTTTTCTCCTTCAGCCAAGATATTATGATCTGTTAAAGCAACAAACTGATAATCATTAGATTTATACCAGTCCATGATCACTTCTGGAAATTCATCTCCATCACTCCAGTAAGAATGCGTATGAAGATTGCCTTTATACCATTTTTTCTGGGAAGTTTCTTCCTGCTCAGAGCAAGAAATAATTAGTAAAGCGATGAATGGTAAGAAGTAACTTAAGTTTTTCATTTGAGTATTTAATTTTGGAAGTTAGAATGTTCAATTGGTGTTTACTATAGATTTCGTAGTTATGCTAATCTGTTTTTCTGCTAAGTTAATCATGCTTATTTCTTATAGGTTACATTACCATGTAAAATTCATTATAAGAATATTAAACATTAGAGGTTGACATGATACTTGCTTGATTCATAGACGTAAATTAAAGTATAAAAATGGAATTGCTTCAACTTCCCTTTCGAGACTTAAAAGCAATTCCGTAAGCTCTTCTATAAATAATATTTATATCGCAATTTCAGGCGTATCTAATTGTGCAAGGGAAGCATTGATTTCTTCTTTGGTTAATTCATGCTTAACAATGTTACCTGCAAAATAATCCTCGTAAGCTTTCATATCAAAATTACCATGTCCACATAGATTGAAAAGAATCGTCTTCGAAACTCCTTCCTCTTTACATTTCTTCGCTTCTGCAATAGCGGTTGCAATGCCATGATTTGCTTCAGGAGCAGGGATTATACCTTCAGCTCTAGCAAAGGTAACACCAGCTTCGAAAACTTCAATATTGTCATGCGCTACCGCTTCTATTAACTTATCTTTCAGTAATTGACTCACGATAACACCAGCACCATGATATCTCAATCCACCTGCATGAATCGGAGCTGGAACAAAATTATGACCTAAAGTGTACATCGGTAGTAATGGCGTCATCCCTACAGAATCTCCGTAATCGTATCTGAAAACACCTCTTGTCAGTTTAGGACATGAAGTCGGTTCACTTGCAATACAACGAATGTTTCTACCTTCTTCAAAATTTAATCTTAGGAATGGAAATGCTAATCCAGCAAAGTTAGAACCACCACCAAATGGCGCGATAACGATATCAGGCATGTCGCCAGCCTTTGCCATTTGAGCCACCGCTTCTTGACCGATGATTGTTTGATGTAATTTGACGTGGTTAAGCACACTTCCTAGCGCATACTTTGTATCTGCATTAGCCGCGGCTTCACCGACAGCTTCTGAAATTGCAATACCTAACGATCCTGTTGTGTCAGGATTTTTAGCGAGTATTTTTCTACCGATTTCGGTTGCGTTGGATGGAGAAGGAAAAACCTTGGCACCCCAAGTGTTCATCATGATTTTTCGATATGGTTTATGCTCATAAGATAACTTCACCATATAGACCTCACATTGAATATCGAAATGATTACATGCGAATGCTAGCGCACTACCCCATTGTCCTGCACCAGTTTCAGTTGTAATTCTTTTAATACCTTCTTGCTTATTATAGTAAGCTTGCGGAACAGAGGTGTTAGGCTTGTGCGAACCAGACGGACTGGTACCCTCATACTTGTAATATATTTTAGCTGGCGTGTCTAATGCTTTTTCTAGACCATAAGCTCTATACAGTGGAGTTGGTCTCCATATAGAATAGATATTTCTTACTTCATCAGGTATTTCTACCCACTTATCTGGAGTCACTTCTTGCTTGATTAATTCCATCGGAAATAAAGGCGCAAGTGCATCAGGACCGATAGGTTCTTTTGTTGCTGGATGCAAAGGCGGTAATGGTTTGTTAGGCATGTCTGCAACGATGTTGTACCATTTCTCAGGTATCTCTTTTTCACTTAGGATGATTTTTCTTTGCTTCATTTATTTTGATTTTAATAATTTACATACGATGAGTATTTTGGTGAAATAATATCTCGGACAGTATCGAAATTTTACAAAAATCTGTTTGGTTTACTGCGTCCAGGGTCAATTTGTAGGTTTGATTTGCAATAAAGCATTTGCATTGACTCATTATGATATTTAATTTCATAAGTTTTATGTGAACCCTAATATACAAGTTTACCTAGTTTTTAAAATTTATTTTTTTCTTCAAATTTGTATTAAGTCGCGTGCTATTGATTATAGGAGCTCTTAGATTGGCTGAAAAGGTATCGTAAGTAGAATGAAATTCTGTGAGAATAGGAACAGGAGATGTGGTTTATTGTGGCAAATGGAAGCTTAATAGTTTTATTCGAATTGCTCCTCCAATGAATTAAGCGTTAAAATTGATCTTATTCATTCCTCTAATGGTCTTACTTCCAGTAAATTCTGCTTCTGCCCAAGAAATCTGATCCATGGGTAAATGGGATAATATAGCTTCCATCATGTGAATACTAATTTCTCGAACGATAGAAGCGCCTAAGCAAGCATGGTTACCTTTGCCAAAACTCATATTAGCTTGTGCTGTTCTATTCAAATCTAATGTATCAGGGCTGCGAAATATATCTTCATCTCGATTCGCCGACCAAAGAAATACCGCAATTCGATCACCTTTTCTAAAATTATGTCCATTGAATTTGCAATCAGCTACACAATAACGAATTACATATTGAGCAGGTCCCGCATATCGGATTAATTCATTAGAATGCGAACTGACATCTGATATTAAGCGATCTATAACATGTGGATTTTCATGAAGGCTGTACAGCATATTCCCAACCAGTAATGGAACAGATTCGCAAATGCCAACGAACAATTGGATAAGCGGAGAAACAAGTAAACCAACGTTTTTTTCAACTTTTGTAAAAGTAGTAATCAAGTCATTTCCGGGCTGCTTGCGACGCTCTTTACAAAGTTGTTGGAAATATTTTGATAAAGACATAACAGCATTATTACCAAGGTTGGTTTCGGTTTCACTTTCATTGGTCATGTTAAAAACTGCTCTTGTTTTTCCAAACAAATTTTGTTGCTCAGCCTTATATTCTGGAATGCCAGTAAGTTGCAAGCTAATGTTTTGACAGCAAGGGCGAAGAAATGCAGTATAAATATCAGTTTTTTTGCTTTTAGTGAAAATTCCGATCTCTTGAGAGATGACTTTCGAAATGACTCCCTTTATAAATGGATGATTTTCTTGTAATAATTTAATAAATGAAGCCCGAAATTCAGCAAGTTGTTGATCCAGAATAAGCTTGCTATCTAGGTTTCGATGGTCAATGTAATGCGCTGAAAAGTTAGGATGAGTCAATATTGAATCAACATCATTGTATTTCCAAATGGCCCACGCCTGTAGCTTTTCCATCCACCTGACAGTTGGGTCATTATTATGAAAATATGGGCATTTCAATGTTGTGGGAATTTTAGAATTTAAATCAATTTAAATGAAAGTAAGGTATGAACAAAATTGAAACTGTAGCGAAAGATTTTGAGGATTTGAATGATAGGTCAATTTTATATTTTATTTATTTGGCTAACTTAACATTATGAAAACAATAACTAGTCTACTCATATTTTTATTTCTTACATCATCTTTGTTTGCTCAAGATCCTAAGTTTCACATTTATCTTTGTTTCGGACAGTCCAATATGGAAGGGCAAGGTCATATAGAAAGTCAAGATTTAGAAGCCGACGAACGCTTTAAAGTATTTCAAAGTTTGGATTGCCCAAATCTAGGACGGGAGAAAGAAAAATGGTATACAGCGGTACCTCCATCTTGTCAATGTTATTCTAAATTGTCACCTGCTGATTATTTTGGGAAAACCATGGTGGAGAAATTGAATGATAGTATCACCATTGGGATTATCAATGTTGCTGTTGGTGGTTGTGACATCAGATTGTTTGATAAAGATATATATGCAGAATATGATTCTACTTATAAGGAAAGTTGGTTTCTCGATAAAGTTGCTGCATATGAAGGCAATCCATATCAGTATTTAGTTAATCTTGCTCAACTTTCACAGCAAGATGGAGTAATCAAAGGTATTCTACTTCATCAAGGAGAAACAAATACAGGACAGACAGCTTGGCCCTCATATGTTCAAAAGATATATAACGATTTGCTTACTGATTTATCTTTGGATGCAATGGAAGTTCCTATCCTGGCGGGCGAGTTAGTATCTGCTGATGGAAATTGCTGTGGAAGCATGAATGAAATTATTAATAAACTCCCAGACCTTATTCCTACTGCTCATATTATTTCATCAGATGGATGTGGAGCAGCTGATAATGCTCATTTTAATTCAGAAGGTTATCGAATAATAGGTAAAAGATATGCAGAAAAAATGCTCACACTACTTGACCAAAGTATCATAAGTAGCATAAATAAATCCATTTTTGAAGGATATTCCTTACTTAATATCTACCCTAATCCACTTGCTGGGGATTCAATAAATGTAACTTTTAGTATCCCTTCTAACACTCATGTCACTCTAAGATTGCTCGGGCCATCGGGTGCTGAAATTTCAGAACTAGCAGGAAGGTTATTTACTTCAGGTGAGCATACCATTAGTCATAATGTAAGTGATTTGCCACCAGGAATTTATTTCTATAAATTTAAAGCGGATGATTTCGTTTCAAGCAAGTCAATTGTTATTCGATAGTATTGGAAGAGTAAGGAATTGGAAATCTCAAATTAAATAAAACTAATGGCTTAAACTTTCGTACCTCTTAAACTGAAAATTCTATATAAAAATAGTCAGGTTAGAAAAATAGACACAGAGAGGATTATATTATAATTTGATGTAGTTTACAAAATTTGCCTAAATTGCTAGTAGCCTTAAAAATGGTAACAAACCTGACTAATCTAACGCAAATGTGTATTATATTGGGTTTAACAGAATACAAAACACCATCTAACCCATAAAAAATGAATTTATTAAAAATACTCACTACTTCACTCCTTATGCTTAATCTACTTGCAATTCAAGCACAAGAAAAATACAAAAAAGGTCCTAATTCTTGGTCTTTCGAAGGAATACCTAAAGGTGTTGTGACTCAACATGAATGGAAAAGTAGCCTATTCTCTAATACAATAAGAGATTATTATGTCTATGTTCCAGCTCAGTATGATGGCTCGCAACCAGCTGCTTTAATGGTATTCCAAGATGGACATACATATGTTAAAAAGGATGGAGATTTTGATGTCGCTACTGTTTTCGACAACTTAATCAGCCAGGAGAAAATGCCCGTTACCATAGGATTATTTATTAATCCTGGCCATGACATGGATGCAGCGGAAATAGAGAGTCCTTGGCGAGCTTCTAACCGTAGTGTTGAGTATGATGAAATGTCGGATAAGTATGCTCGGTTTCTGATCGAAGAAATGATTCCTGAATTGGAAAAAAAATATAAAATATCTGCTGATCCTAAGATGAGAGCAATAGGAGGAATATCAAGTGGTGGAATTTGTGCATTTTCTGCCGCATGGTATCATCCAGAATCTTTTCATAAAGTATTAAGTCATATCGGAAGTTTTACAAATATCCGGGGTGGCCATAACTACCCTTCTATGATCCGAAAAACGGACAAAAAGGATATTAAAGTTTTCTTGCAAGATGGATCTGGAGATTTAAATAATGAACACGGTAACTGGTGGCTAGCTAATCAACAGATGGATTCGGCTCTAGACTATAAAGGATATGAATACACATTTGTAACTGGTTCAGAAGGGCACAACGGCAAACATGGTGGAGCGATCTTACCCGAATCATTGATTTGGCTATGGAGTGATATGGTTGAACCCAAAGTAGCTTCGGGAATATACCATTCTACCCCAAATGGTAAGATGATGAGTGGAGCGTCAATGCATTTTTCTGATATGAATTTTGGCACCAAAAGTATTGCTTCTACTCAAGGTGCAATTGATATTTACGATAAGGTTAATGAACAAATATTGATTATAAAGGAGGGTGAAATAAGTGCTAAACTATATGGGGAAAAGAAGATCATAGGACCTAATAGTGTATTGTTTTTGTTACCTGGAACCAATAGCATTATTGAATCCGTATCAGATCAAGCCCAATATTACACCATGGTCTATCAATCGAGAGAAACGCCTGATGTAAGCAGAGGAAAAGAAACAGGTTCATTCATTAAAGACTTTGAAGAAATTGAATTTAAAGAACACAATAAAGGAGGAGTGCGAAATTACTTTCATACTTCTACTACAATGTGCCCTTACTATGAAATGCACATGACTAATCTTAATCCTGGAATTAAAAGCCATGAACCTCATACTCATCGGGCATCTGAAATTTTATTAATGATAAAAGGAACAACAGAAATGGAAATAGGCAATCAACTTTATAGAGGTAAAGCTGGTGATGCATATTTTCTACCTGGTAATATTCCACATGCCATTAGAAATACCGGTAAAGAACAAGCCATGTACTTTGCATTCCAATGGTATTGATATTTTCTTATGAAAAGGAGTTTTGTTCATATTCTTAAAAAATGCTGTGCCTTAAATGGCAATATTTCCAATCTTAAGTTATGAATTCATTTTCTGATAGTCTTAATATGGTGCAGAATTATATGGATTATTCTAATGACGCATGTATGAATTTATTTACCCAAGGACAAGTAAATTTAATGCGAAAAGCTTTTGATGTCAAAGGTTCACGTGTAAGTATATTATCATCTAAAGGTTGCCAAGCCCCTGCACAAAATGAGGTTTATTTTGCACTAACATTCGATGAATTTCCAGAAGATGTTTCTTGGGAATTGAGAAATAATTCCAATTCAATTATCGCTTCAGATGGTAATTTTGAGCCTGGAAATGAAACAACAAATGAACCCTCACCGCTTGCAAATCAGAGCTTAACATACACATGGGATCTTCCTGATGGTGATTACACTTTAACGTTATTTGATAGTTTTGATGACGGATTCCCAGGAGGTTCATATCAAATCAAATCGATCTATAATGAAGTTATAATTGTAGGGCCAGGAACATTTGAATCTACATTAACTATTCCATTTAATGTTTCAAATACTAAATATAAATTTACGGGCAACTTTAGTCAAGACTGGTATAATCCTAGAAATTGGAACAAAATGGTTATCCCGAATGATTGTTTTGATGATGATATCGTCATAGAAGCTCATTGTACTGTCGATAAATTAACGCTTGATCAACAAAGAAATCTTACGATTAAAGCAGGATATGTATTAACTATTGAAGAATAAAATTGACGGTTTATAGATAGCAGAAGTTTTACATTTTTCTCTGATATTTATACTCACTTCTTTTTATCCAATTGTCTGCTTCTTTAAACTGAACTTCTTTTCGGACTAGGAAGACGTCTTTGCCTATATTATAAGTGTATCGTATTAAAGCCTTCTTGTTATCATCTTTAGCTTGATGTTCGGTTTGGATTTGAAGGTGCCCATTATCAAGAATTTTTCTTGTAGTTACCGTCTTTTTATTGAGCTGCATCCCATTTTTGGTAAGCTTAATTTTATCGAAGTTGTTCGCCTTAGGTTCATTTGGATAGATGTTGTTAAGCAGAAGTATATTTTCTCTCTTTCCCTGTGTAACCTTTAAATTGGCAGGCATTGAGTACGGCTTGTTAGTTTGATAGTCAAGGTATGTGATACTACCTTCCCAATTTCCAATAATGTCTTTCAACTCATCAAAAGTGATTTTCGCTTGACCATAAATACTCAAAGAAAGCACAAGAAATATGTTAAGTAGAACAATCTTCATTATACAATAATTAAATGTGGTGAAGTATCTTACGGCATCGAGCATTTCTTCGAATTCTTGAACGAATTCTAGTAGAATATTTTCAGCTTAGATACTATTTTGAATTAAGATACGAATTAAACATTGTAAATCTGCACAGCATTGTTTCCACTTTATTCAATATTTAGAAGCGCTTCTATTTTTTCTAGTCTTTTTTCGAGGTCAATGTTTTTATCTTTTAACTCTTTATTTTCCGCTTCTAGTTCTTGTATAGCTTTGACAAGAATAGGTGTAAGTCTTCCATAATCAACGGTCATAGGATTATCGATTGGGTTTTCGGGTGTTCCAGATACCACTTGAGGAAGGATTTTGATTAATTCCTGAGCAATGAAGCCAATTTGCTTTTCCCCATTGTTCAATTTCATTTCATATTCATGGACTTCAATTTTGTTCACCATTTTCATTCCATTTTCAAAAGGTCTAATATTCTGTTTTAATCTAATGTCTGAAGCCGTACCATAAGTTACTCCACCTGTTGAATTTCCTGAAATTCCACCCAAAGTGTTATTTGAACCATCTTTAAATTCAATAAACCGATTAGTTGATGCTAAAGGGCTAGCACCAATTTTTATTATTAAAGCATCACCATCTACTGAGGTGGTTGTATTTTCAATAATGGAAATACTACCATCTGTATTCCCATCTCTTACATGAAGAAGATTTAATGGATTACCTGTGCCAATACCTACTCTATGCAAACCTCCATTTGTTCGTAGCAAATTAGAAGACTTTGAAGATGCTACCCGAAAATCTGAATCTCCTTCTGACTGATTAACCACCACATTTCCCACATCGAAAATCGCGGCGAAATCATTGGCCCCTAGCCCAGATTTAAAATAACCCGCAACATGCAAACCACTTCCCGCAGAATTAATGGTGTTATATGAGCCATAATGGTCGCCATCACCAGTATTTATAATTTCTGTTCTTGTACCAAATTGATCGCCATCCCCTTCCCCATTAAGTTGATTTCTTGTTCCAATACTTTCTGCATTATAGGTAGTTATAATTTCATTGTTTGATCCCACTAGTTGACCAAAACCATCATTAGTGATTTTTTGAAAACTACCATAAAAATCTGCCGCATTAGATTCGGAGGTAGACAGGTCATTTCTGATTCCGTATTTCACACCTGTTCCATTCGATGTGATGGTATTCAGAATGCCCGCATGAATTCCATTTCCATCACCTTCCATATTCGTTATGATCCCATAATGGTTACCATCACCATCATTTACAATATCATTATAATTAGCAACGTGTATGCCATCACTTGCATTGGTTACCGAAGTATAATTCCCAAACTGGTCTCCAGTTCCACTTCCGCTTAACGATTGATAATTGCCGAAATGTTTTCCTGATCCTTCTCCTTTTAAAATATGATAAGCACCATAATGATTTCCAGCGCCCGAACCACTTATGGAATCATACCTCGCATATTGATTACCACTTCCATCATGATTTATTTCAACGAAATCTCCATAAACCATTGATGTCCCAATTCCAGTGATTTCGATATTACTTCCATATAACGCTTTCGCATTTGCAGAGGAAGATATCTTGGCATTAAAGCCATACGATTCGTCAGTGCTTATGCTACTCAAATCCACGTAGCTTCCATATTGCTTTCCCGCTCCTAAACCCTGAATGCTGGAATAGGTCCCATACTTACTGCCAGTTCCAAAATTTGATATATAATTATATAGTCCATAAACGGTTCCATTGCTTCCATTACTGAAAAAATTATAGTTCCCATAGGAATTTCCATTTCCTGCCCCTTGGAAGAAATTGTAGTTTCCATATATTGTTCCATTGCTACCGCCAATAAATTGATTCTTTTGTCCATAAGAGGCATTCGCATTAGCTCCAATAATTATTGAATTGTAAGCGACAAGCTGGTGAGATCCAGTAGAATTAAGAAAAGTATTCACACCAGTAGAATTGTCTGAAATATTGGTGGAATTTGAAAGATTTACGATTTTTATTCCATCTAGCTGCGTTTCCGATTTAAGATGAAATAGCACTTTAGGATCAGGTGGAGATCCATCTTCGTTCAGGGCTGCTTTTTGAGCGATCAATGGAAACGAAATAAGTATGATAAAGAGCGGAAGCCAAATTTTAGTAGTAATCATTCTTATGTTAGAATTTTCCTGCAATCTAAGCAAGCTATCTGCTTTCGACATCACCTAATTGGGTGAATTTGCTTTGTTGGTTAAGACATTTGTTATCGCAAAATGTTCATATCAAGTGGTTCCTACTTTTAACTGACAGATTCCTGTGAATTATCCTTATGTATTCTCCTTTTTAATTTTTTGAAATTGAATTAAGAATCAGGACTTTACAGCACCGATCGAGTTTTTTTTTAATGGACAATAAATCATTGAAATGAAATATCAGAAACGACTTTTTTATGAAGCAGCAGCTAAAAGAAAATGTTAACTTTAAACTTTCAGTAACATCTAACGAGTGCTAGTTCTCTAAGAATTTAATCGAACCTATATTTTACAGTTAAGAAAACAGCAAAAGAAATTGACTTCGGTAGGGATTTCACCTATTTTTATGATAATACTATTGAGAGACATTGCTATTCGAATTGTAATAACGGTTATTGCTCAACTGCTGGAGGCAATAAAGATTTTTTAATCACTGATGTTTAGATAGATAATAAATAAAATGTGGAAGGCTATGCCGTTTGTGAACAAAAATTATAATTTTTATAAACAATGGGTCGTACCTATTAGACTATTTGGACTAGTTCTTTTTAGCTTACATAATATAACAGCACAGCAATTAAGCTTTTCTCTTGGGGTTGATTTATTAAATCTTCCAGAATTCGGAGATGATTATATTCCTCCTGGACCTTCAACTTCTCTAGGATACAGTCATAATATCTCTGAAACAATCTTGCTCGAAATTTCATATAGGCATATTGCAACCCCGGGAAATAGACCTGCATTAGGCAGTGGTAAACCACAGCTACATTTTTATTCTGATGATAGCAAATACGTATTCACAGGTATCGATTATAAGAGAGGTTTTGGTTCAATAAATAGAAATGGCAGCAGATATAAAATTAACGCATATTTTATTGGGTTGGGTATTACAAAACGGGTTTTAGAGTTTCACAATTTTGAATATTACATAGGGTTAAATGTTTCCTACAAAAAACGAATGCAGATAGGACTATTACAAGTTGCTGAGAGTTCTGAACTGATTTCTCCCGATGGAAATACAATAGAAATTGATGCGGAGTTTTTTCAAGTCTTCAGTCGAAGTAGTATTTCTCTAATTGGTAGCCACAAAATTACTTATGCAATAACTGATTTTTTTGATATAGGCATAATTAATGGAATTCCATATGACTTTGAAGAAGGTTTCTTTTTTCTTGATGTGATATTTACATACAAGCTTTGATTGTCATATTAAAATATAAAGTTATTATCATATTCTTACTATCTACATCTTATTGTTTATCCCAGTCAGGTGTAAATTATCAGAGCTTTGGTTCTTATTGGCAACATTCAGACATGATTGGTTATAATATAGGATATGGAGTTTATAAGGATATAGGTAAGATGAGTCTGAATTTAACCTTCAATTATGGTTATGGCGAAAAGAATGGACTCAAGAATAGCAAAATAGATACACTTTTATTTCATACCATTTATGTTCTTGATGACGGTGGTTTATTCGGAACTTCAAAGGTAACGGACTTTGCACATCAAATCGCACTTGATTTCACCTGTTCCTACCCACTATTTACGAGGGCAAAAACTAGCTTGATTCTATCTGGGGGATTTTTTCTGTCACGTGTAACTCATTTTATAATATCTGATATATTTAATAGTTATACCATTAATACTCCTTTGGGAGTTCAAGATGAAATAATTATCTTAGAATCTATTTCCAGTCAAAACTTTTATTCTGGTGGTGTGGTTATTGATTTAGCTTACGGAATAAAGTTTAGAGAACTAAAAACCTTATCTATTTTTACTTCAGGTATTATTGGGCCAAACAAAACGAATAGTTTAAATCTCGGAATTAGAATTAGCGGACCTTTTCATAGAAGAAGTAAGTAATTGTTAAAACCTTGCTAATTTCCGTAGAAAAATAGATTTATAAACTATTGCCTTCGTAATCTTAATAAATCATGATAGTATCATATGATAGTATCAGCGAGCATAGTTTCACTCCAAAAGATCATAGAAGATTCATATGATCTTATTTTAAATTACCCCAACATCAACATGTCAATCATTGTAACTGTCTATATAACAATTTTTCACCATGCGTTTATTTCTAATCACCTTCTATATTTTTCAAAAAACCACGAATGACTTCAGTTACTTTCTGCGGTTGGTCATTGTAAGTTGAATGGGCTGCATTTTCTATAATTTCCACGGCTGCATTCTGGGCGAGCTTTTGATATCTATATATCGTTTCTGGTCTGGCTTCATCGTGCTCACCAGCGAGAAAAAGTATCGGTTCAGAGATTTGGTCTAATGATGAAGTCCTATCAAAGTCAATTAATGTCCCTGTTGCCGTAAATTCGGTGGGTCCCCACATATAGTTGTAAACTTGGGTATTAAAATAAGGCTTAGGAACTTGCTCACATTCACTATTTGTCTTAGGAGGCCAGCCTTTAAGTGACAAGTGTCTGATGTAAAATGAGTCTGTTGCAGCAAGGTAGATCGGTGAGGTATAATCTTTTAGCGCTTCATACTTCGATATGGTATCTCGAATGCTGGTCGGAAGTTCTGACAGCAATAAATTAGCATCTGCTATCCAATCTTTAGTACTGAGCATTGGGCTTGAAAAAATGACAGACTTCACACCTTTAGGCCTTTGAGAAATCATATATTCTATTAAGAATGTACTGCCACAAGAATGACCCAGAATGTGAACTTCCTCTAACTCTAATTCATTCCTTAAAAGGGTAATTTCATTCACGAATCGATCGATCTTCCAGAGTGAAGTATCCGTAGGTCTATCTGAGTTCCCTGATCCTAATTGGTCATAAAAAATAACGGGTCTTTCGTTAGCCAAGCGCGAGAATGCAGGAATCATCGGGCAACTTAGGGAACCTGGCCCACCATGCAGCACTAACAGTGGAATGCCCTTGCCTTCGCCTACAATTTTATACCAAATCTTCCCTCCTTCTACATTGACATAACCTTCCTTTGCAATTTTTTTCTCGCAGGACACACTTGCTAAAAATGAACAAACACAGAGTGTAATAATTATTATTCGCATGGTTTATAGTTTAAAGTAAAGGACTGGAGTTCGCCGAAACCTTCCAAGTTAATCACTGCTATTTGGTATAAGCTAATTTACACATTTGCAACTTTATTCATTATCTATCAAATATTTATATTAAATAAATATAGAACAATTCTAACTCGCTGACTTTCTTTAATTTGAAAGCATTTCAAAAATCCCGAATAAGCTGACCTCATCGAAAAACAGAATTCATATCCTTTGCCTATCTTCTAATAAAAATCGGTTCCATGTAATTTAATGCTTGAATTTGCACGAAGTAAAGACCTGATAATAAGCTATTAGGCAAGTTAACTACGATATTACTAGAGGTGTTTGTTACATTAACATTATGAACAGTCCTACCTAGCATATCCATAACTACTATATCCCCAACATTGACATAACCACTAATTTTTATTTTAAAAAAGTCTTCGAAAGTAGGATTAGGAAACAAACTTATCGTGGTCTGCATTAATTCTAATGTAGAAGAACTCACTACCGTTACGCTATTACTTAATCTGCTGCATCCGGACGAAAAGGTAACCGATACGGTATATTCACCGCTTTCGGTAGGAGCATAAACTTTAGCTTCTGCCCTAGGAATGAGCACGCCATCTTTATACCATCGAAAGCTTACACCATCTGCATCCGTCTTCAAGGAAGCTCCTTGGTCTATTAATACCACTTCAGGTGTAGCAGTTCCTGCAATCTGTAATTCAAGTGCATCAGTATTGCCACAGGCATTTTCTCCATAAACGGTCAAATAACCAGCGCCCGGCTCAATAGCATAGACCTTAATCTCCGGACCATTTTGATCTCCCACAACGACCCATTCATCAGGAATCGTCCAAACGTATTGGTCAATATTTGACCCATTGACCGAATAAGTTATGGTATCGAAAAGGCATGGAAATCTTAAGCCTTCAATGTCTGCTAATAAAGGTGGATTTCTACAATCTGATTGTTTTTCGATAAATCCTCCATATCCGTGAAGCCATGTTGATTGTATGTCTTTGTTACTAAATTCGTAGATGCCCAGTAATTCCTGTTTTGGAAAATAAGCAAATGGCCAAGTTTCACCACCGTCGTAGGTGTACCATAATTTATCAGCCGTAGAATCGTAAATGTAGCCTGTATCTTGATTGATAAAATGAATGTCTTTAACTATCATAGAATAGCCAGTGGGTGTTGTTAGTGAATCCCAAGTAAGTCCATAATCCGTTGATTTTCTGATGATATTAAGGGACTCCATCATGTAGATGGTGCTATCAATGATAGACATTGGCCCTAAATCAAGTGCAACATCGCCAGTGTATATTTCCGTCCATGATGTCCCTTCATCCTTGCTAAATAAAAGTTTACCCCGAACCCTCAAGAATAAATCTCCATTGTCGGCCAAATCCAAGCCATTTGAAAATTTTTCAATGTAAAAACTGTCCCATGTGATCCCCTGATCATCAGATAACACATAAAAATCTGAGGTACTGTAAGCAAGCCATCTACCAGATGGGGCGATGTGAAAATCAACAAATGCCCCAGGAGTAGGCCCATAAACAATCGTTTCTTCTTTTGTATTTAGGTCTTTTCTGATGATCTTTTGGGTGCCTGCAAAGATTATTGCTTCATCTTCAATGATCCCCATGTCATAAATATTAGTATTCAACGTATCGAAAACCTCCCATGTATCTCCGCCATTTTCTGAGTTAAGGATAAATCCTCTTCCAGCTGCAAACACTTTCTGCCCATCGACAGTCCCCATTGTAGTGATGTGTGGTTTCACGTGCGCAGTAACATCGTGCCATGAAATGCCTTCATCATCTGATTCAGCGATCGTCGAGAATGATGCTCCTACAAGTAATTTGCCATTTTCACTTATATAAAGCCCATTAAGATCGGCAAGGGAGATGATATTTTTATGTTCATTAAAGGTCTGAAATCCATCGAAAGTTGAATATAGGTAACTTGAAGAGGTGATATAGGCTGTGTCAGGGCTTGAACCAAATTTTATCTTTCCAAAATACCTCGACAAGCGGCCTCTCTCTTCCCAGGTCTGTCCACCGTCTTCTGTGAAATATAGATATGGCAAGGATGCCGCTACACCCGTGTTTGTGTCGTAAAAACTTAAAGATGAAGGTCTCGTCAATTCTGTATTCGCTTCCCAATTTGCACCACCGTCCGTCGTAATGTATAGAACAGGCGATGATCCAACAGTTGCCCACCAAATGTGATCTTCATCTAATATAAAACTTGAATTTCCTAAGGAATCCGCCGGAGTATTCAAGCTAGTAAACGTTGTACCTTGGTCTGTAGACTTATACACTCCCCCATTGTTCGACACGATTAAGGTACCAGAGGGCGAAAGATAGGAATCAAAGATTTCTTTAGGAGCATCTGGAATTTCAGTGAAGGTTTCACCGCCATCCTCACTTTTATAAATACCTCTGCCACATGCATAGATAAGATCTTCATCTCTCTCTACGGTTGCAAAATTCCACCCGTTCAGATCGTTATCTTTAATCGTCCAAGTACTTCCAGCATCATTCGTGATGAATATGGCCGCATCATCCCCTACTGCAGCTCCGAAAGAACCATTTATCTCAATATCGTTTATGATTCCTAGATGATTAAACGGGTACTGACGGTCCCATTGAGCAGAAAGCGCTAGACAGCTCAACAGTAAACAAAGCAAGAGGAAGGACTTCATAATTTTGATTTTATTACAATATTATCGGGATAATCACGTATTCTCTTCACCTCTCAGGGTGATATTTCAGTTTTTCGGCTCTCCAATATTGTATTATTTTTTATCGGGTATTATCCAATCAGCATTACGAACGAAAAATATGTATTGAGCATAGTCGGTGGTGGAAGTTCCTTCGATGATATCGTATGCATCCCAGATTGTGATAAGTTTTTTCACCTTAGTTCCTCTTGCAGAAGTCAAATAAGGTGAATTTACAGCGTCCAATTTCAGTAGACTAATCGAATTGCGTTCAGTAACTTTTTTATAATCTGCAATGCCTTGGATATACATAAATAGCCTATTGTCTTGAGAATATTTAAATCGCGTGAATTCTTGGCCTTTATCTTGCATAAATTTAGGAAGAGCTTTACTATCGACGGTTAGTCTTGAATCAACATACAAGGTATTCATACTGACCATTTTATCGGAATAAGGCATAATCGTATCCTTCTTTATTCTTCCTGCTAGTGTGTAGTGATAAGCCTGTAGGGTGTGTGAAAATCCCATTCCTGCATATATTTTCTCATTATTCCATTGGTTTTGGGTGTAGTTGCGCTTAAAATTTTCATACATAAACTTGTCGCGGGATCTTATCTCTTTAAAATTACTTAGATTAAACTGAATGTTCTCGAGCAATATGACATCATCCGCCGCTAAGTCTGATTGTTCTGATTTCATTATTTCGCTCAATTTATTAGCTGACCACGACATCAATTCCTCTACACCTGATGGAATTTCTGCATGATATTGACTAGGAAGTTTTTCGATTAATAATCTACGCAATAGGTCAAAGTCAGCAATTTTATCAACCCCAATGAGTTTGAATTTTGAATCTTCGGAAAGCCCCGAATAATAAGCTCTAAAATTCTTCCATTTATTTCTGTGTTGTTCAGAAATTCGCCCGATATAAACAGCCCACTCTTTAAGAATTTCTTTCAGTTCGAGTTCATCAGAGCCTTCTATATATTTCTGCAAATAGTAGCCTTGAGCGATATCCATCTCCGCTATATAAATGTCAATGTTAATTTTCTCATTGAGCTGTGTGAATAATGCATAATCAATTCTTGGAGATGTTTCCACCTCGTGAACTTCACCTACTAAAAAAAGCTGGTTCTTGTAGAAATCTTCATCTAGTGAATTAAATTGAAGGGAGTCGGTCATTTTTATGACTTCGGTTTGTTCTTTTAAGTAGTTAACATATTTACTTGAAGAACAACTACAAAGTAAAAATAAGCCTGCGATAATGCTAAAGATTGAATACGTTTTCATCTGTTTTGTTTTTAATGTTCTCAACAAATGAAGCGTATTAAAACCACCGAATAAAACGAGAGTGATGAAGTTGAAGTTTTTGTGTTGAAATTGAAGCTTGTGGGCTAGTTTTGAACGTTCTGGGATGAATTTGCAAGCCTTTTTTCTAAGGCTTCATAGTACTTTTGGGAAATTGGAATGGTTTCATCCATTTTCGAAATTTTCATAAATCGCTTCCGAGAATTGCCTTCTACAGCTGTTAAAAAGTCTAAATTTACTAAGTAAGAACGATGCACTTGCCATGCATTTGGCAGTTGTTTCATGATGTTAGAAAGGGTACTTCGAAACATTTTTTGTTCCATTCCATTTTCCGTATCAAAATACACTTCTACATAATTTTGTTGGGACTGCGCATAGATAAATTGGGATTCAAAAATGGTAAGGGTCTCTGATTTATTTTCACCATTGATGGTCACTTTTTCATCCTTTTTCACATTCTTATGATCGGAAAGTGGCACTTCTATCACTCCATATTTGGATCGAAGGTAAAGCCATAATGGAATTAAAATCGGTGTAAAAGGAAGCCCGAAGGTCTTGATGAAATCCCAGATATCTGCCGAGGTAAAAGTTGATAATCCACTAATCACATAGAAATGATAAAGAAAGGCAAAAACAAATATGATGAAGATGGTTGCTACGATGTATAACACTTCATTGACAATGAACCAACGGTTTTTCTGAAGCTTATACGTATAATTTTCAAGCGGATGAATGCTTAAGATTGGAATCATAATGCACAAGGCATACCCTGATAGAATTAAGTATTTATAAGAAAAGCTATTGCTGTTATCAAAGGGTTCCAAGGTGATCAACAATAATGGGAGCACTAAACCTAATAAAAAAGCAATCCACAATGTCTGTTTCCAACTCTTAGCATACGCAATGGTTTTGTTTAGTGTAATCATCTGCTTTTGTTGTGCTTTACTATTTTCGAGCAAAATAGGAAAACATAGCAATAACTTAATTAATAGCTATATAAAATTCAACTTATTAGCAAGTTCTAGGGAAGTACTAGCTACGATTAAGTGTTAATAATTCTCTTTCTATATATGCTTTAAACCAGTGAGATGAAAAGGAAAATTCTATTCAAACTGGATGCTGTTTCAGACCACTTTAATAAACCATAAACCATTTTATATATTTCTACAGATTCTATATTCTGCCATTTGCCGCTACTTCTACGAATGAAGCTTTATCCGCCTTTTCATTTCAGAAAGTTCTATTCCATTCCAATAATCATTTTGTAGATCGAGATTCGTCTTATTCCTTGGCGTCACTTTAGGCCGTAAGCGATTTCCTTGGGTAAAAATGGTACAAGGAATGTGCCCTTTATATGGATAATCGATGATCTTATTATATATTAATCCATCATAATGCTCTCGATAATGTTGATTATCAAAATTATCAAGATAGTCATCAAAATCATGTGTTTTTACTAAAACCCAGACACCATAGGTCATAGCTATGCAGTTGTTTCGAATATAAATAGGAAGAACACATCTGATATAACAATCAATTTGTTCCCCGAGCTTGATGACACAAACTTCTGAAGTTGATTTTAAGATCTCCGTATTATCATTATCCGTCATCTCAGAACAAGGTGAATCATAAATGATCGTTGCGATACGTGGATGTACGGTATCACATAACTTACATTTATAGGCCTTAATTTCGGTGCCTTGATTTAATAATTGCTTGTACATCCATTTTCTTCTAAGAAATACAACTAAGGTAAAATTATTTAAGAGAGAGACGTTTAAGATGGTTAGATATTTTTGAGAGATATGAATATGTGGATAAACGAAGCATTTTAGGTTTACTAAATCTACTTTCAGAATCCTATCATTGGGATTGCTGTGTGTTTTTATCATTCATTACATGGCTATTATATTATTGCTTAGTAGTATTTTTTGGTGCAAATTGAAGGGTGATTACTTAGATCATTTAAATTTTGAGAGATGATAAACATTCTCAATTACCTAAAGCAAATTAGTTAAAATCCGTTTGGAATGATAGATGAGAAATTTCTAATCCTTATATTACTATTGAGCTAAAAAAATAATTATGCACAAATTATTCTTTTTCTGTTGGATTATTATTTCATTATGGCGGTGCGATAATAGGTTGGACAAATCATATGAGACTATTACAAAGGACCCACTTTATACAGCATATTATAATGCATTTATCGAATCTTCGAATCATGCTCTAAAATTTGATATTATAGAAATTGGGAATAATCTAGACGCATGTGATTTGAACAATAATGGCGGAAGTATATGCGATCCATTACCTGATTGTGATATAGGTAAAGAAACGGTACAATGGTTAGAAGTCTCTTGCAAAGTATTTACAGCTACAAATGCAGTAAAAGAAAAATACGTTTTAACAAACAAAGAATTCGGTGATATTTTAAGTAAATATATCAAGGAGAATTATGAAGTTATTTGATATGTTTTTGTGGCGAGAATAGCAATTAATTGGAATTAATGATGATTAGGAACCTCGATTTAATTCTTGAGCTTGCTTTGCTAAAAGGACGAGTTTTTGCTTCTTTCCTTTTTTAATTTGGATCTATGTTCGATAATATTTTTTACTAAAATTCTTCTATGAGTTCCAGCTTTTGTGAAAGGTATTAGTCCAGTTTCGAGAAGCTTAACAAGATGTGGTCTTGTATGTCATCCCGATAAAAGCTGGATAATTTATAAAATCTTCATACATTTGAAACAGCAAAAATATACTCTTGAAACCCTGATAACATGTAATTTTAAATGATTATTCTGTTTCAATTAAGCAAAATCAGGGAAGAGAAATGACATCGCAAACGAACAGAAGTGATAACGATATTTGCACTGAAAAAGAGGCTACATGACATTGATCAAAACCCGCGCATCATTAAAATTAAATCTTATCCAAATTTATTTAAATAGAGTTTAATGAACATCAAAACTTTGATACTGATTATTATTAATAGTTTGATAGCATTAGTCATTGCTTTATTGTCATTTTCTTTTTATACGCAATTTTCAAAAGTTTTAAACGATCGTATTTTATTGCAATTGAATTCCATTAAAACACTTAAACAAATACAAGTTGAAAATTTAATAGAATCTGAATGGAAGACCTTTCTCACTTCTGAATCGAATGATCAGAGTTTTGACAGTACAGCAATTTTGCTTTCAGATAGCATTAAAAAGACTGATGGAATCTATGATTTTACGTCTTATCACGTTGATAAAAAAACTTCAATAGGTTTTATTTCTAATTCTAAAAAAGGATCAAAGATTAAAATCTTAGATTACGATAAAATAAAGTTGATACTTCTTGAGCGAACAGGAATGGGTGAAAGTGGAGAATCTTATCTTGTTGGTGAAGATTATCGAATGCGTTCTCAATCTCGTTTTTTCCCAGATAAAATCCCATACAATACCTTAGTAAAAACTGAGGGAGTAATGAACGCGCTAAATGGAATAAATCATAGAGGCGTATTTGAAGATTATAGGGCTATAGATGTATATAGTGTGTATAGTCTAATAGAGATTTCGAATCTAAAATTAGTCATCCTGTCTGAAATAGATGTAAGTGAAGTGACGATCCCATTAAGAAACTTAAAATCAAAGCTTATAGGTTTAACGCTCGCCATATTTCTTGTAGCTGTTATATTATCATTGTTCCTTACTAGAATTATTACCAACCCTATCAAAAATATGCAAAAAAGTCTAAGGGTTATGGCAGCAGGAGATTATAATCAAACTAATAAATTCATAACAAACTCCAATGAGATAGCGGAAATGTTCGATGCACTAGCTAATCTAAAAGCATCGTTACAGGGTGCTGTAAAATTCTCCGATTATATTGGTAGGATGAATTTAAATACTGACTACCAACCAAAGGGTTCTAATGATCTGCTAGGAAAAAGCTTAGTAGCCATGAGAGATAAACTCATAGAGTTTAGAAACAAGGAAGAAAATAGCAGAATAATTACAAAACGAATGTTAGTGGATGGTTTAGAAAACGAAAGGAGACGACTTTCTAGAGAACTTCATGATGGCATTGGTCCTTATTTAACATGCTTAAAGCACTACGTAGAAAACAATGTTGTAGACGAAAATAAGAAAACAGAAATGAAAAAAATAGTTGATGATACCATTTCTGAAATCAGGTTGATGTCCAATGCCTTAATGCCTTCTTCTATAGATGATTTTGGGATCGGTGTTACCTTAACAAACTTTGTTGAAAGCTTAAAAAAATCAACCGCTGTAAACATCGAATATGAAGATTTCACGATACATGATAACACCAACATAACCAATCGCCAAGGCATTAATCTTTTTAGAATTACCCAAGAGCTGATTAATAATTCATTGAGACATTCTAATGCAAAAACGATAAGAATTACACTTTCAGAATTTGATGAATTCATCTCACTTTTTTATTTTGATGACGGTATTGGTTTTGATGTAAATAATATTAAATTAGGTTCAGGGATTATTAACATTAAGGAACGTGTAGAAATTTGCAATGGTAAGATCGTAATCGACTCCATGCAAAAAAACACGACTTTCGAAATTGAACTACCTGTCGAATTATGAATGAAATTAAAATAGTTATAGCTGACGATCATGAACTTTTCCGAAAGGGATTAGCTGAATTATTGAGAAAGCATGATGATATAAAAATAGTTAAAAGTGTTGCGAATGGTGAAGAGTTTATGGTATTTATAAATAGTGAATTAGAAGCAGATATTGTGCTTTTAGATATTACGATGCCAAAAATGGACGGTTTTCAGGTTCTAAAAGAAATGAAAACTGCAAACTCTAACATAAAGCCTATTATTATTTCTATGCACAGTGATGGCAACTATATTGCTAAATGCGCTAAAAGCGGAGCTTATGGCTATTTGTTAAAAAATACTGATGAACACGAATTGACTTTAGCAATAAGAACAGTAAACAAGGGTAAAAAATATTTCAGCGCTGAAATTTCTGAAAAAATGATCAATTTTATGTCAACTCAAAGTGTCAGTGAGAATATTTTGTCAGCCAAGGAAACAGAAGTTTTAGGATTAATTTCGGAAGGCTTTACAACAAAAGAAATTGCGGCTAAACTCTTTGTTAGTTCTCGCACCACAGAAACCCATCGCGCAAACATATTAAAAAAATTAGAAGTAAGAAACACCGCTGAACTGATTAAGAAAGCAGCAAAAATAAATTTGATATAAAGCTCACCAGGATACTATATCCGTATAAATACGGATACAAAATGGGTAGATTCACATAATCCTAAACACCTATTTTGGTGCGTACTTTTGTCATGAACATTTTAAATAGTAGTCATGAAAAAAGTAGTATTTATCTTAGGTCTTTTAGTTGTTTCTTTTGGGATGTTTGCACAAGGTGAAAATCACGTAAAAAGAAGTGATTTGCAGGGTCCAGCTTATAAAAATTATAAGCCTTGGAAACACAAAACAGAATCGCCGAAAACCAATATCGTTAGTAAGAAAAAATCACTTACAGGACCAGCATATAAAAATTATAAACCGTGGAAAGACGCTTCAAAAGTGGAAGCTGTGGTCGTTAAAAACCGTGATAGCAAAAGTGAAAAATTAACAGGACCAGCATATAAAAACCACAAGCCCTGGATAAAAAGGTAGGATTGGCATGGGATGAAATGAAACATGTCCTCTGCAAAATATAAATTTCTTTTATTAGTACTAGTATCAAAAAAACCGGTGTTGCAATATCTATATTCACTACCAGGTACAAAATCTAGTATATGTTTTAAACTGTATTTCAGGCATTGGTTCATATCGTCGTTCCATTTTAGACGTTTTGCCAAGGTGTAGTTATACAAGCCAGAAGTATGGTTAAGCAATTGCTTAATTGTTATACTAACTTCATGGTGCTGCTTAAGGTTTACATACTTAGATACCGGATCATTTACCCCCTTACCCTACTCTATCTTCTTATGAATTGGCTACGTCTTTTTTGTTTAGATTGACAACTATTTTACCAATCACCGTACGTTGTTCTAGGCTATGAATAGCATCTGGTATTTCTTTCAAGGAAATTACTTTTTGTATAGCAGGATTTATCTTTTTGTCAGCAATCATTTCAAGTACTGTTTTAATATTTTTTGTAACCTCAACCTCTTGTGTTAAAGCCATAAATTTCTGACTACCACGGTCGAAGCGGCCAAAAAGTTTTAGCTTAAGCATATTGTAAAAATCACCTCCAACTAATACATATTTACCGTCTTTCTTTAAAATTTGTTTATATCTGCCTGGACATTCGAACGATGCCGTATCAAAAACAACATCAAATTCATTTCCATTTAGCGCTTTGATGGAGCCCTTTTTTTTATAATCAACGATCTCATCTGCTCCCCAACTCCTGACTGCATTAATCTTTTTGGTGGAACATATTGCAGTTACATGGGCTCCCTGAGCTTTTGCTATCTGAACACCAAAAGATCCAACACCACCAGAGGCTCCATTAATCAACACTTTATCTCCTGGATTAATGGTGCAGAGTGTCATTCCCATCAGTGCAGCTTGGCCAGATATAGGCACTGTTGCGGCTTGCTCAAAAGAAACGGTATCCGGCTTTCTGACCAAGTGTTTAGCATCTACTATTGCATACTCTGCAAAACCTCCTCCATAGGATTTACGAATATCAGCCACGACTGGATCCCCTATTTTAAAACCCTTAACATTTTTCCCTATGAGTTGAATCGTTCCAGCGATGTCCATTCCTAAGATGCTTTTTTTCTTAGAAGGTCTAAACAATCCAAAAACCATCCGAATGATAAAATAATTCGCTCGGACAATATACCTATCGGCAGCATTAATGGAGGAACATTCAATTTTTACTAAAACTTGATTCTTGTTGGGTTTAGGAATTTCCATATCATCGACAAGTTCCACTACTTCCTGAGGGTTACCATAGTTTCGGAAGATAATGGCGCGCATCAATTTGGGAGCATTCTTTAAAGGTTTCATATTTTTTATTATAAATGTATGAGGAAGCGATGATTCAGCCTTTTCCTGTAGGCTCAATTATTATTCACTGAGGTTCTTTCTAAACGCTGTAGGCGAACATGCATTCTGCTCTTTGAACATTCTCGAAAAACTAGATGGGTTCGTGAATCCACATTCATAGCAAATCTCTTTTATTGAGCTTTGTGATGTAGCTAAAATTATTTGTGCCCGCTTTAACTTTTTTTGAGTAATGTATTTGGCCGGTGTGCTGTCATACATTTTGTTGAAATTTCTTTTGAACGAGGCCATACTGTTGTTTGTCATAGCCGCCAAACGTTGAAGGTCCAATGGCTCATACAGATTGGAATCTATGACTTCCCTAAATGAAAATTGTTTATCTGAAAACAAACCTCTTATGATGATATTCAAGTTGGATGATTCGTCAGTTTGAAGGAGAAGTAGAATAATTTCTTTTAACTTAAGTACCAAAATCTCTTCGCTCAGTACATTTTTGTAGCTGAAAAATTTTGCGATATAAGAGAAATATCCCTTTACAAGGGCTGTAGCATCTTCTTGAAAGGTATCCTTTCTTAATGGATGATCTAATTCTTTCCAAAATATCGGCTTTTGACCATCAAAAACTTTTTGTAGCACTTCTCGATTAAAATGAACGATAATTGCACTCAATTTTCCAGATTCTATTGTTGAGAGGCTACGACCGACTGTTTTACCGCATAAGGAAAGGATGACCGTGCCCTTTGTAGCTAAAAATCCTGATTTTGTTAAGTCTTGCTCATCACCTTCTATGATATAGGCAAAACAAGATTCAGCCGGTATGTCAAAGCCTCTTTCTATAGGCGATAACAATTCATACCATGTAAATAATGGTTTTTCAAAGAGCAGGATTTGTTTAAATTTACTAGGCATTCCTGTTATAATTATATTATAAATTTTTATTTAGTTGTTTCTTTTCTAATATTTTCTATCCCATTTTTCAGAAACTTCATTACCATTGGCTTAACCAGCCATAATGGCATTCCTTTTGGGTCAAATTGCACGCTATTTGTCGCTTGGCAAGAGTTATTAGAAGTCGAAGAAAAACTCCAAGAGCCTCTGAAAATTTGCACTCGATTCAGCTTTTTGGATGGATGGATTTGACTTTCTTCCCATGCTTCATGCCATGTGATTCCTGTGTTTCCGTCTTTATCATTGAAAAAAATATACATGACACTCATTTCTGTATCTTTAAATGGGAAAGGTTCGTTGTGAATGACGTAAGTTAAGAGACTGTCTTTCGAATTAATTTTGATTTCATAAGTTGGATGCTTCTTATTTTTCAAATCAGCAGATTGATTCAGAATGTCTTGCTTAAAAGCTGCAACGCATGCTTTTGGTGCTGCCTGTATATCTCCTTCGATTTTATATTCTGAGAAATTGGTTCCTTTGATTTTTCGGGAATAGATAGTCCATTTTTCTCCTTTTCCCTCCGGGCTTTTTTTTACTTCTTCCATTTGATAAGAACTCCATTCTTTAATACTTTTATTTCTTAATCGAATCGCACGGTGAGTTGAACAACTTGAAAATGTTATGGAAGCAATTCCTAAAACAATAGTGTAAACCAACAATATCGATATTCTGTGTTGGTAGATAATAACCTTTCTCATACTTCTTTGTCTTAATTCTGATGTATATACATCAAAGTTAAGTTGTAAGAACTATTTATGCATTCACTTAAGTTAATGGGCATTGTTTATTATCAATTTCACACGATGAAATATTCGAATTATTGAAATGAATATCTTTGATCATACCAACGAGACTTTCGAAAGTCAACTAAGTAGTATTTCGACACTATTTTTCCTTATCTATTATTCTTTTTCGTATTCTACTTAGAGATTGTGGTTTCATACCCAGATAACTGGCAATTTGATGATTGGGCACTCTATTAAACAGATCAGGCTTAGTGTTAAGTAAATTCAAATATCTTTCTTCTGGTGAGGAAGATATAAATTGACTCCACTCTTCTTTAGCTTGGATTAATTTACGAATTGCAAAGTTTTGAAAAACATCATCAAGGCGGGGCATTAACAGTCGCAACTCTTCTTCAAATGTTTTTCCACTTATTGTTAACAAGCAATCCTCAGCGCATTCCAAATAATGTTTCGAAGGAATATCTTCTTTAGAAGGTGGGTTTATGGTTTCAGTTTCTGTGTAGAAGCCTATTGATTTTTCGTCTCCATCTTTTAATAAATACTCCCTTATACATCCTTCAACCACCATGTAACAATTTTTAGGGATTTGCCCTTCCCTCAATAATATTTCACCTTTTTTAAATTCCTTAACTACCGTTTTGTCAACAATTAATGTAATCTCTTCTTTTGTGAGAATTGGGAATTTGCTAATGCTGGATCTTATTTTTTCTTTTGAATTCAATGTGTTATTCTTTTAATGAAGCAGAACGCTCCCATAAACACTCAATTTAGTATAAATCATTTCAACTTTCTCTATTCCTGTATATTTTTAATGGTGTCCATAAAACTAGGTATTAGTAGAGGACTAAAACATTGACCATTAATAAGAAACACAAATTTTCCTTTTATTATCAACTTCTCAGTTCACTAATGTAAATTCTAGTTTTATCCGATCTTTAAAACATTGACCATTAAAAAAATCATTACTTCGCTTATAGGGCTTCTTTCTCGCAGAAGTTGAATTATAACATAAACCTTAATTTAGGATGTTATGATATAAATATTCCCACGCTAACTGAACGCTATACAAGGGCGGATAAGAAAATTTTTCTACTTCTGCTACTTGATATTTTGGGACATTGAAATTAGGATGGTGAAATAATTCCATCCAATTTATCTTTCCACTTGCGCCTAATTCTTTATAGTCCTTAATGTGCCAACTTATAAATCGATCAGGGTGTTTCTGAAAATAATCTACAGGTCTTACTCCTCCTACATGCATCCAATAAATATCGGCTTGGAAGTATACATATTCAGGGTCGGTGTTTTCTAAAAGAAAATCATAGATCCGAACGCCTTCAACCATTCCAAACTCATCTGCATGATTGTGAAAAGCGAAAGTCAGACCTTTTTCTTTGCATAATTTTCCTATCGCATTGTAATACTCGCAGTAGCGTTTCAGTTCGGCTATTGTTTTTACAGAATGGAGTTGATTATTAGAAGTGGTCAAATATGCTACACCTGCATCTAAATGGTCAGCAATACATTTCGACCACCATTCCATAGCGTTTTCCCAAGCTCCTGAATTAGGTAGATGATGAAAAGTCATGGAACCTAAAAATTGCATTCCGTGATCTTCTACCACTTTACGAAATTCCTTAGGTGTCATACCGTAAAATAAACCTTTATCATAAACGAAGGTCTCTACGAAACTATAGCCCATTCGACCTAATGCGCTCAAGGTTTCTTTCGGTGACGTCAACATTTCCTGTTGGACGGAAACCAGCTGGATGCCAATGTTCTTATCCTTCGGGTTAGCTTTAATGTATCGGGTTTTCCAAAGACTTTTACCCGACTCATCAAATCCTTCCACCATAACATTGGTCAAGCTTTCGAAATCAAATTCAACTTTCATGTAAAAATCACCTAACATGTCCACGTCTTGCATCTTCCATTTTCTTTCATCAAGAAAACGTCCACTGCCTCTGAAAACAACTCCTTCCGTATTCTGCCCTAGTGCAATAATTTGATCACTTTTTGTATCATAACTAATTAGTTCGGTGAGTATCGATTTATACGTTCCATCTTGGTATTGTAGCACTTCAACTTGTAAGGATTGATTCCCCAATTTAGAATTGTTGTTCATTTTTATAAGTGGAAATTGGCTAATGCTATCCGTCTCTGAATGTAAACTGCTCACCCAATGACCAGCATACTGATGCAGTCGATCAACTTGGGAATTGATTTCATTTTGTGCGATCAGAAAAGGGCTGAAAAAGATAGCGATTATAATCAGCAGACTAATTTTCATGTTGTATTATTTAGTAAAGGCATCTTGCTAATATAGAAGCAAATTGGTGATAGAAAAAATCTAGATTGGTACATGGATTTCGAAAAATAAAATAGGTCTACCTAGCAAATGCTTGTATTTCATCGATGGCTCCTTGTTTATAAACTTCCATTACAATTTCATAATCTAATCTTCTATTAAAGAATAAAGAGCTATAATTTCTTTGGATGAGCGTACCCTTAAATAAATAATACTTGAGCCTTTCTATACCTTCTTGTTTTTCTACTAAACTTAAGGCAAAATCAATAAACCTAGTCATAACCAGATTTGTTTCGCTTGTTAATTGACTCATTATAATATCCACATCCTCTGCGGTTCCATTTTTACCTCGCTCGGTTAGAACTCCTAGAATGCCAGAGTATTTATTCTTCTTCATTTCTTAAGATTAATATTGACTATCAGCTGATTGCAGATATTAATAGCATTATATCATGCCCTCTAAAAATAGCAAATTCTAAGTCAAAATTAACTCACTTGTTCATGAAACTCGTTCACCGAGTTCATAATGTTGAACAGATTCTAATTCTCCTAATTCGTTATAAAGAATTCTTTTACCATTCAGTTCACCATTTTTGTAATGTTCTCTTATAGAGATTGTTCCATTCTTCGACCACCATATTCTTTCACCTTCTTCTACCCCATTAAAATAAATTCCCTCGCGCATTTTTATCATATTAGGAAAATATACTATTTCTCTGCCATTCTTTGTATTATTTCGATATTCGGTTTCGCTATATACTCCTCCGTCTGTAACTTTCCCCTTAAATTCCCATAATTCATAAACAAGTCCCTCCACTTTACCATTAACATAAGTTTTTCTTCTTTTTAATAGCCCATTGTTAAGATATAGCAAACAATCTCCAGTTTGAATTCCTTGAATAAAATTTTGATCTAGTTTTAATAGTCCATTCTCATACCACTCATATTTTTTACCGTTTAATACACCGTCAATGAAAGTTTCTTCTTTCTCTTTTTGGCCATTTCCAAACCAGGCTACAGACTTGCCGTTGAGTTTGTTGTGTTTCCATTCTTGTTGAACTTTAGAGCCATCTTCGAAAAAGCTTAGGCTAGTTCCTTCTAGATTGTCCTCTGAATAGTTTTCAACCAAATAGATTTTACTTTTTTTTTCAGGTAAGTGTAGGAATGGAGTATTCATTCGACCAATAGTAGCACCATGAAGTTGATCGTTTTTATAATTTTCTTCTAAAGAATAATTTTCGTATAACGTTATTCTTTTGGTCAGGTTACTTTTGTGATATTCTTTGTGAGTAGGTGTTTCACTTAACAACTCCCACTCTACTATATCTATTTCTTCTAAATGATGTAAATCCATAGGCAAATATTACTTACTCCATTTTTCACTAAATTATATCTGGTATAGGTTTCTATATGTTCAACTATAGTCTTCGAAATCAATTTACTTTTGAAGGATCAATTTCCTCGTTTGATAGGAATGACCACTTTTTAATTGACAATAATAGATGCCACTTGGCATGTCTGATGCGTCAAAATTTACTTTATAATTTCCGGTGGTTTGTTTTTCATCCACCAGTGTACTTACTTTGTTACCATGTATGTCGTAAACTACAAGCTGAATAGATGCATACTCACCCATTGATGGAGAAGTTACTTCATATTCAATAGTTGTATTTATTTCAAATGGATTCGGATAACTTGGAAACAAAGTGAAAGATGTTGGACGTGTGATCAATTCATCTTTTGTGGACACCGTTACTCCTTCTGGCCATTCAAGTATCAAGCTAGTCTGAGGTTGAATAACTGGATTCGAAGACAAATCAATTTCTGATTTACTAATCAAGTCAAAAGCTACACTGGGACTTCCATCTGGTAAATTAAATTCATATTCTGTATCTGGCGAAGCATTCATTAAGACCAAATATTTACCAAAATGCCAAATATATAGACTATACATTTCGTCCACACTTTTCATTGCAGTTGTGGCCAAAAGCTCGTATTCTGGAGTTGAGTAATGTACTCTAACCTTATCGTTAGGTAGCGCTTTATCAACATGACGAATATCATTTTCCAGCGGATGACGCCACTGCATGGTTGCCCATAATTGGCTTCCTTGGTCTTTAATAACTAATAGTCCAGCTTGTTCATCTGCCCAAGCAAAATCTGGCTGTCCTTCTTCAAATGGGTACTTAACATCAGGTGTTGGCATTTCCAATGCCTGTTCAATGTAATCAACCTTACGCATCATTTCTGAGGATTCAGACATCAAGTGCACCCAATATCTAGAATAATCTACTTTAAAGTAGTGACCATATGCTGCAGCCTTTTGAGTTCCATATAAAGCCATTTCATTATCCAGCAATACCGCAGCCATGGAAACATCACCATAACCTTCACTTCCAGGGTAATAATTCTTTCTCCATCCAAGCCACTCTTCGTTTCTCACTAAAGGTCTTAAGTCATTATCATATTTTAATGAGCGCATTTTCCCAAGTGCTTCTAGATGTATTTCTAGGTATTCTTTTAATCTTTCTTCTCCAGATAACACCGCCAACCGAGCATAGTGTTCTGTATTATGTTCCCCATAGATGGTTTCATATCCACCACGTGCTAATCCGTTACCTTCTAAAGAAGTACCTTTTGGAGAAACCCAAGGGCCTCCGTAAATACCATCTTCTAACCCGATACAAACATCAAAATAATATTGCTTTGTTTCTTCTGTCCAGCAGAGATTAGGATCAAGTGCATGTAAACATTGATCTGCTAAGTAAGCCGCCGTAAGATTAACAATATCTTGATTAGACGCATGACCTCTATTCCTGGGCAAGGTCAGATATTCTCGGAATCCAGTAAACAAATTGATATAAGCCTGACGACGGGTAATCAGAGAATCTCCTTCATTTATTATTTCATCCATGTAGGAATCGGTCATAATTTCATTCTGCATGGCGAGGAATGCTCCAGGAGCACCTTTCATCCCAAATCCCATCAATGAACCAACTCCCTGTATCCGATTAGGAGCTCCAACCCATCTGCCTCCAGGTACATTTTCTAGTTCAATATATCCACCATCACTACCTTGGGCAACTCTTAGAAAATCAAGCGCCTCCACCACTCGGTCTATAAGTGTAGAATCTTGATAGTATTTCGACCATTCTTTATGAAAAGCTAGTGCAATTGTTTCGATAGGCATTTGTGCTCTGACATGTCCATTTTGACGAGCACTCCAAGTTGATTTATACTGGTCAATAGTCCAGGAAGTATCTTTTGCACCATGAATATTTAAGGCTCCGGTCATAATTTCTGGTGCCCAATCATTCGCCACCCAATTATCCCATTCTTCACCATAATACTGCCAAGTTAAAAATCTGTCTACAGCAAGATCTAACTGAGTATGAAGATGTTCTATTTGACTTTGTCCATTGGGAGAGGAATACGGTTCATTAAATGCCGGTGCACTGCCTTGTGCATCTTCCTCATCAGGTTTAAAGTAAGAATTAGTATGCGTGTAAGCTTTGTAAATTGGCAATTCTGCTCCACCCAATCGCATATGTATCGTGTCCTTACCGTTCAATATTTCATTAGGCAATAGGTAGGTAACATAAATGTAGCGATTCGGATAAATAGAAGAAGTACTCCAGTTGATAAGTTCTGGTGAATCAGACCCTGAACTTCCGAATGAAGTCCACCTTCCAATGTTACCAAAAACATTTTCATAATAATGTAGATGTAAATATTTCGTACTTTTCAGGGTGTCGGATCCCCAAAATTTGAAAGTGATATAATTTTGAACTTCTGGATCTACAGCAAGGGTGACACCAAAATAGCTGGAATCAGGATCGCTTTTGTCTAGTTTTCGGAAGGACTCATTTAATCCACCAGTTCCAATAGTCGAATTAAGTTGGTCTAAGTGATGCGCTGTCTCAGAGACTTTATCTCCAAAAATCACCATGTCTATTTGCTGAGCATCAAGATCTGAAGATAGTATTAATGTTAATCCCAAAAATAAAGAGAGATATAAGGCAAGTTTTTTCAAAATTAAATCGTGCATATCTATGATTAAGCAAATTTACAACAGGTAGTAGATCTATTACAATAATAGTAATATATTATTAATATGCAGTTGTGATTACAAAGTAATGCGGTTTAATAAAGTTGTTGATCTATGTAGCACTTAAAACTTTATCAATTTCTTCAGAAAAAGTTGGTCATACAGATCACATTCTATCAGAATGAAAATCGGGCCATTTGGCAGATCTTCAATATTGATTACTATCGGGGAATTAGCTTTAGAATAATCTTGCAGTATTTGACCAGTAAGATTGAGCAGCTGGATATTAGCATTGGTGAAGTTGCCTATAATTTTAACGGTATTAGTCGATGGATTAGGAAATACTTCTATGAAGCCATCATCAATTGCGATGTGGGCTTGCGATGTGGTTTCGCGACCTTCGAAAGCGCCTCTTGACGGAGGTTGGGCAAACAGGAATTGGTCGAAATCGCTTATCGGGGCATCGAGAATCAAACCATTTCCTACTGCTGGACTATTAGCTGGGATGCTATAATCTTCTGAACTGACATCTTCGAAAAGTGGATCGGCTAAGATTTGATCGGTGTCCGTTACGGGTAAATTAGGTGACCAATTATTACTACTTTCATTAAACCATAAATTATGGCTAAATGTAAATGTTTCGGGAGCGGTATTATTACCAATGTTTACCTCTGTCAGGTCGCTTTCTAATTGGACAATATTGTTTCTAAATTCATTATCTGAACAAGGTAAAAACCCAGGCTCTGTAGTTTCTTGCAGTATTCTTAGCACCCAATTCTCGGGATGGTAAAAAGTATTATTATACACTTTCACCCGTATAGCCCCAACATACGCTAAAGGTGCTCTACAACCAATAAAAACATTAGAAAATACTTCTAGATCTGCTGCTTCGAAAGCATCGACTATAGGATCAGGAAGTGGTGGACGAAAAAACTGTAAGCCTGTACTTCCTCCAAGGTTCAAAGCTCGTTGAGATATGTTTTTGAAGGTGTTTCTTTGAATCCTAATGAATTGAGTACCTCCTTTATTTTGTATCCCACTTGTTCCAGCATTGTCGAATAAGCAATCTTGAACGGTTCCCCAATGACAACCGACAAAATCTACACCACTTCCGCCGCTACCTCCATTGATAAATAGGCATCCTTCTATCAAAAAGCTATCCACGCCAGACATTTTTAGCAAATCATTATTACCGCTAGCCGCCATATCTCGAAAAATACAATTACGAATCGTAATGTGTTTCGCGGGAGAAGAATAATCACCACCGTCATCGATATTGATCCCGTTGCCAGTTTGCTGCTCTATCACAAGTCCATCGAGCACTACATAGGAACAGTCAATAAGGTGAATCGCCTCTGTTCCGCCACGAAAGATACTTTGGTGTTGTTCATCTGCTAAAATGACAATCGGTTCATCTGCTGTTCCGTTCAAGGTTAGAAATTGGGATCCATCTGAAAAGACTTGTGCTTGTAATAGCAGCGTATCTCCAGGTGATACAAAGCTTTCAGCTGCCTCTAAGTTATTGTAGTCACCTGTAGAGCCTATCGTTATGATTTGGGCATTAGTGAAATTGCATAAAAGCAGAAAACTAGTAATTAGCTGAAATATTTGAATTCTTTTCATTTTATGGAGATTGAATGAAGTCAAAAAATACTGACTATTTTCCTAACCATTTTGAAAAATGTCATTATTCGTCTTGATGGGTTACATGCAAATTTGATAGCGCTTTCTGATCTGATAGCGCTCCAAGCGATGTTAGATCTCTTCTAGTAACATTGATGTCATCGCGGAAAGCGCTAACATCAAGACTGCTGATTTAAATTCTAGCTATCAGCAGGTTAGATATGATTCAATATCGGTCGATATTTTCGATTTTTTAATTAAATGAGGTGCGAAATTCCTTGGGTGTTTGTTGGGTTTTTGATTTAAATAGTTTGCTAAATGATTGCGAATGTTCAAACCCTAATCCATATGCAATCTCACTCACGGATAATGTAGTAGTTGATAATTTCATTTTCGCTCTTTCTATTAATTTATGGTGAATATGTTGTTGAGTCGTTTGTCCTGTTAAACTCTTTAGTACACTACTCAAGTAGTCTGGTGTAAAGTTCATTATTTGGGCGATATCTTGGACAGACGGCAAGCCACCATTAACACCATCATCATTATTAAAATAATCATCAAGAATCTTTTCCAATTGATCCAATATTTGATGACTTGAAATTTTTCTGGTCAAAAATTGTCGCTGATAAAACCGCTCCGCATAGTTAAGTAATAATTCTAGCTGACTAATAATAATTTGTTGACTGAACTGGTCTAAGTTGGTCTGATATTCAGTCATAATATGATGTAGAATTTCATTTACTGTATGCTCTTCTTTCTCAGATAGGAAAAGCGCCTCACGGACGGAGTAATTTAGAAATGAATATTTCTTAATATTTGTTGCTAATGATGTTCCAAACAAAAAATCAGGATGTATGGCTAAAATAAATCCTGATGGACTATTCCCTGCCTCTTCTGGTATCAACTTTACCGAAATAACCTGTTCAGGTGAAAAGAAAGTCATTAACCCTTCATCGAAATCATAAGTCTGTTGACCATAACGATATTTACCGATTACATTTCGTTTAATGGAAATCGTATAAAACTCTTGCACCCATTTTAATTCATTGTCTTCGGGTGTTGGATTTATTTTACTGTAATCTATTAAACTAATCAAGGGATGCTCAGGAGGAGACATGTTGTTAAAGCGATGCAGGTCGCTTATGGTCTTAAGTCTTGTTGGGATAGTGGAAGACATGCTATAAAATTTAAATGATAAAAATAAACAAATTCTTCATGACTGTTTCTCAGGACACCGCTCTTAGAAAGGGAGATAGCTTCCAGTTGCCTCATTTGCCCAATCCCACAATTTAGCATTAAGATCTTGGTCTAAAGCAGCGGCATCAATTTTAGCTAAAGCTGGTTTACCTTTTTGCTCATTAGGTCCATCAGGGCCCCAGTATTGTCCGCCTTCCGCATTTTCATTTAGACAGGCTGCTAAGGTAGGTTGTGCACCTTGATTCGCAGTCATTAAATCAAGAGAGGCAAGCGTATTCTTGTCCATATGCACTTGTAAATCTGTTTTACTGAAACCAGGGTGCGCCGCTAATGATTTGATTTGATAACCATTACTTTTAATTCTTTTGTCGAACTCAAGAGCAAAAATTAAATCTGCTAACTTACTTTGTCCATATTCTCTCCAATTGTGGTATTCTTTTTCCAAACGAAAATTGTCAAAGTCGATCGCAGCACCTCTATGCGCTATACTACTTAGCGTGACTACTCTAGATCCACTAGTAGATTCCAACAATTTAAACAATTGACCTGTAAGTGCAAAGTGTCCAATGAAATTTACACCGAACTGAAATTCAAACCCATCTTCAGTTTTAGATGGTGGCGGAATCATAATACCCGCATTATTGATAAGTAAATCAAGACTTGATTCTGATTCTAATATTCTCGATGAAAAATCTTTCACAGACCGAAGACTAGCCAAATCTAAATGACTAAACACAAGTTCACCTGTTCCTCCTTGAGATTTCATTCTCTTAATCGCATCTATGGCTTTCTCTTCATTTCGACAAGCAACATAGACTTTTGCTCCTTTTTGATATAAATCCAACGCCGTTTCGAAGCCAATTCCTGTGTTTGATCCAGTTACAATCGCTATTTTTCCTGATAAATTCATTATTTCTAATTTATATTAAACAATAGTACAAAAATGAAGACTTTCGACATAGGTAAAGTAGCCAAATCCGTGAATGTTGTAGCTGAAAATGGCTTTTGTATAATATAAAATTAGGTTTTAATCATCCGTATGATATGATTGTGTCCTATTTTGACTCTCATTACCTAACTCTTACTTCTAACATTAGAATCATTTACCAACTTTATAGATGGAGCCTTCTTTCTTGTATCCCAGTTTTTCATAATATTCATCTACATCAGACATTACATAAGCATCAAGATCAGGATAATCCAGTGTTAAGGATTCCATTAATTTTCTGCCTATTCCGTTACCTCGATAGCTTTTATCTACTAACAAATCTATCACCCACAGGTATAAACCATGGTCATTGATTGTACGTGAGAATCCGCATATCACTTGGTTCGAAGTAGCGATATAGGTAATGGACTGCTTTAAGACTTCTCGATAATTTTCCTTGAAATAATCCTTCCATTCCTCACCTTCAGTTTTCATGATTTTTAAGATTTCCTGATAATCTCTTAAGTCATCATATTTTCTAATTTCAATATTCATTTGACGATCTATTTATGAAAAATTTCAATGATTGGGTTCTGTTTCGGATTCTATTTTCTTCTCGATGAATTCCTTTTCAAGTTTTTTAAGGTAGTCGATGGAAGATTTAGAGAAAACATGAAAATCTCCATTAGAATTCATTGCTATCTCGTTATACAGGTATAAAAACGGGAACGGACTTTCTAGGCAGGATATTAAAGCATTATCACCCATTTCTTTCTTTATCAGTTTCGCGATAAATAAGCCTGTTGGGTGAGCACCATACGGTAATTGTCTTCTTATTTCCTTTCCGACTTCATGTAATTTTGCTTCATCTTGTGAGATAATCTGGAGTAAAGAATCTATCGTTCTTAGGTATTGTTTAGAGTTGTTATAATGGTCAATGTATTTGCGGTCATAAGCTGTCAGATCTTCCTTTTCAACAATATTTTGTTTGTCTATTAGATCCGCAATTCCTTCATTTCGTAATTTGTCAATGCTCCAAATGAGCGCATCTTTCTCATAATCAATAGGCTTTAGCTTAGAAAGGTATTTACTTGAATAAATATGGTGGAGTTCATGTCCGAGAAATTTTTCGAAGCCATCACCATAATTGTAAGCGAACAAGACGTCCAGTATAATTATATCATCCTCAGGAATTGCAAATGCGTCTGGCTGAAAAATCATTAGTGAGATCAGTGTACTGTCAAGATCAATCGGTATAGTATCAGGTAAATATTTAAGCGCGTGAAGTTTCGCTTGTTCTATAATATCTGAGGCCATCAGTTTCTTTGCAAATTCCGTGAGCTCAGACTGTTTCTGTTTAGCTTCTATAAAATGATTAAATAAAACTAATCGATATCCTTCACTCTCTTCCAATTCTAGATTTAAGGAATCTTGTAAATGTGGAGCATTAACCAATGAAAAGTAGTTAAAATAGATGCCTTGGCTTTTTTCAGAGCCTGTCCATGAGCTGTAGCCAGGAGCGTTCCAAAGTTCATTCAATTCTTCAATAGAAACTTCATCTTGGGTTTCAAATTTGCTCATTGACTCCCAGAATAGATCAAAGCTCACATTACTGAATTGCTGTCCGTAGGAAAATGTTATGAATATAGAATTCAAGAATAGCAAATATATGGCCCCTTTAATCATGTACTTTTTTAGGTTGTTGGTCAAGATGATTTAGAGGTGTAACAATAGTCACATCTACATCAGCTACTTATAAAAATAATAAAATTCTGTGATTGTTATAAGAAGTATGAATGCTTCTAAATGATGTGAGTACGTTGATCTTACTTCTCGATTTGTTTAATTATTTTTTTAACCTTTTATCTTTATTCCTGTAGAGTTATTATTGGATTCTTGGTTGCTACCAGCCTAAGGGTGCTCTAAAATTGACCTACATATCCTGCTAAAACTTGAGTATAATACATCTTATTCCTGTCTTAAAACTCTGCGATCAATTATCGGCCTTGTTTTAATTCATCAATAATTTCAGCACTTATCCAGTATATATCTTGGTTGCTAGTGTAGAAGAAATATTTACCATCCTTCGAAACGAATGGACAGAGCTCATGATTCTTAGTATTGATTTTATCACCCATTGTAATAGCTTCAGTCCAAGAACCATCAGTGTCTTTGAAGCTTATGTAAAGATCGCCTCTACCCTTTCCTCCTGGCCGAATAGAACAGAAAATGAGATATTGCTCATCAGGATCCACGAATACATCAGCTTCGTAAGAATTTGTATTAATAGATTCACCAAGTCTAATGGCTTCCTGAAATTCACCGTTTAGGATATCAGCATAATAAATGTCAAAACTCTGTCCATTTTCATTTTCAGATTTTTTATTAGAGGAAAAATACATGCTACCCTTTTCAGTGAAAGACATGTAATATTCATTGTATTTTGTATTAATATTAGTTCCGGCATTGATAGGTTCTGACCATTTCTCCCCTATTTTCTTTACATACCAAATATCATGATCTTGCTTCGAGGTGTTGTCTTCTAATGCTTTCTGAGATATAAAATATAATCGTTGCTCGTCATTCGAAAGAAAAGGATCATTAAACCCATAATTTATATGAGATAAAATGGTAATCGGTTCACTCCATTTGTTTTTAATCAGTTCCGTATATTTAATTTCAGTTCTACCATCGATATCTATTCCATAGTAAAATGCAGTACCATCTTTATTGAAAACAGACCCAAATTCTGATATCTGATTTCTAGAAATATGGCCAGGTGCGAAAACTTCTGCTTCTAAAGAGGGAGGTTTTTGTGCTAGATATTTCAGCCGTTCATCTGTCTTTTGAGCACATGCCATTATAGATATTGCGAATGTGAAGAAGAGTGAATTCCATATTAATTGCATATTTCCTTTTATTTTAATAGTTCTTGTATTTTACAATAAGGTACTGATGTATATAGACTAACGAATATTATTTCCTAATTGTTTTTCTCAGAATTTTCATAATTCTACCATAACTGATGGTCGCCAGATTCCAGTGGTATCCTGTGAAATGAGAGGTGTTGTTAAATTGAATTACTACGGAATTTATGTCTTTATGGTATTTCGCAATGCTTTGATATCCAGGGAGTAATCCAGTATGATCGTAAACATATATAGAAGTATATATTTCCTGTTCTTCCTCATTGAGCAAACTACCATCGTTTAATGCCCGCAAAAATATACCCACATCCTGAGCAGTTGCAATCATACCTTGTTCCTCGCTTTTGAAATCCGTATCGACACCGACATAGTAACCACTCATAACATCATCTAAATTAACTTCATTAACGGAGCCAAATGTATTTTTAAGACCGAGCGGATCTAGAATCTCTTCTTTGATAAACTGTTGCCGGTTATACCCTACTATTTTTTCAATAATTCTGGAAAGTAGGAGGTAATTCGTATTCGAATAACCATAATTATCATCAGGTGAAAAATTAGCTGGTAAGTCTAGTGCGTATTCGAGAGCATCTTTCTTGATGGAATCCTGCCAGAAGTCTGGGTTGTCCGTATAGTTAGGGATTCCACTTCTATGCTGAACCATTAATCTTAAAGTGATTTTATCAGCATTTTCAATTCGCCCTTCAAGTTCGGGGAAGTAATCTGTCATTGTTTGATCTAGAGATAAGCGATTCGCATAAGCTAATTTGGTGATGGAAACCGCTACATATAATTTACTGATACTTGCGATTTTGAATAGTGCATTAGGATCTGCAGGTATTTTCTTTTCTCGATCATGCCAGCCTGATGCATAAAACTGGGGAGGTTGTCCTGCTTGATCCACATAAACAATCATTCCATCAAAACCATGACCGATCGCCTGATCCATTTGTTCTTGGATGGTATCTGGTAAAGGCAGAATCCAAGCTTTGACCAATATCCAAGGTACGAAAGCTAGGGAGGCAATACTCGCGAGTATAAAGAGTATTCTAAGTATGCGTTTAACTTGTTTTTTGGCCATGCTTCTTCAGGGTAATATAGTGTTTCATGGTATATTCAGATGGCAAACCATATTATCAACGTTTTCGTCTGAATTTTACTTCTTAAATATAAGAGAATTTGAAGTAATGTAAGGACTTAAATAATCCCTTGCAACTTCAATAATTTTCTCACCAGTAGCTAAATTATAACTCTGCTCAGTTGTTTTTGTTACTTTTTTCTGGGAGTAATATTCACCAGTCTTAAGCAAATCCTTCTTGGTTTCGATGAGGTAACTTAATGTCTGAGATCCTTTTTCTGCAGAACTTCCCATTAAATAGAAAATGAATTTAGCAAACCAGCCAGCACTTCTACCCAGTTCGGTTCTAACCATTCCTGGATGCTGAGAATAGATACCGATTTGATGTTTATCTAATTCTTCTGCAAGTGTTCTACATACAAGAATAACGGCTAGCTTAGAGTGGCGATAAACCTTAAAACTCGAGAAATTGTCTTTGAATTCTAGATTATCAAAATATATTTCACCTTGATGCATTTGAGAACTAGTGAATATGATTTTCGCGCTATTCGATCTTTTTAAATTTTCTAAAAGTAAGTGACAGACTAACAAGGGAGAAAGTAAATTGACCTGAAAAGTCTCTTCGATATGATCATCAGATTCTTTGTATTCAAAATTCATTATTCCAGCGTTATTTACAATCATGTCGATGACTGGAAATCTTGAACTTACCTCGTTGCAGGCATTGGAAGTTGATTCGAAGGAAGTTAGATTTCCCTCTACTAATTCTATTTTGCCTCGGCCATCAGGATATTGCTTTTTATAGTCTTCAATTAAGAGTTGGCTTTTCTCTTTGTCACGAGCTAGAACAATTAATGTAGCGCCTTCATTCGCAGCCTTCAGAGCACTGACTTTACCTAGGCCGGATGTTGCACCGGTCATGAAAATGGTTTTGTTGAGCAGATTGTCGTTCATCTTTGATATACATTGGTTTTATTGGATAATATGAAAGACAAGCTTAACCATTCAATTAATTTGCCTTCAATTTTTCTTTTATGTATGCTTTTAGTATTAAAATACGAATGCATCCTACAAAATAGTAAATGATTCTGTCATTTAAAGTACTTGTTCATAAAACCTCTTTTATAGTTTATAGAGCAATAACATTTAAATTAATGGTCATAGATCTAGTAATATCATGGATGAATAATTGATTTATCGCATGCGTATTAATTTTTTAAAAGTAATAGAAGTTCCCAATGTTCTAAACATGCTTTCACTTTCGATGATTTGGTATACGTTTTTCATTTCTAATTTTTTATTTTTCGACTTGTATAATTATCCTTTTATATCTCGTTAATCGTGGTGAACCGTGATCTGTAACTTCTAAAATAACATGGATAGTGCCTGTACCTGGAGGCATGAATCGTTTAGTAGGTATGGTTATCGATGCATCAGCTTGATCAAAGTTATGTATTTTAATAGGTTGTCCATCTCGTGCATTAGATACAGGAAAAGTTCCAGCTTCTTTATAGAAAAACCAATTGTAAGAAAGTGCATCACCATCAGGATCACTAGACCCCTTCGCACTTAAGTTTATACGATCTCCTTTCTTCGCCTTTATGACTGTATCTTGGTTAATAACTGGAATAGGAGGATGATTTGCTTGATTTCTCGGCTTAATCGTCCAATCCATTCTCGCTGCAAAGTCGTTTTGGAAAGCTTCCCTCCATCGCCATATCGTTTCATGATTTCCTTCATGCCATTTGCCATCAACGCCTATCACTTCATCTTCCGCATCGGACCATATCGGTCTGGTTTCAGGATAAAGGTGCCATCTTCTAAAACGTGGGGTATAAAGTTCATACCTACCTCCCCATCCTCCCCAGTCAGGTTGTTCCGGTTGATTAAGACCATTGTCAATTAGTGATAAAAAAGAAGGTGTATCTCCTTCCATAAGGTATTCCCATAAAGGATATTCTGCTCCTAACGGTCCTTTCTTTCTAATATTTGTTTCCAGCCATTCATTGCTTACCATTTGAGTGTTAGCTCCATCTGCTCTGGCGTGAAACAGATCACCACTAATCCCGCTCCAAGTTGCTTTATGATAGGCTCCGCCACTATAGAATCCAGGGCTTACAATATAGAATAAACTTGGATATTGTTTGCGAATCCAAGGACCACTATCGTCTTGATCTGAAATCGTGTAAACCCTCATTTTACTGATAAATAGCTCTAACTCACTTTTTGAGCGTGATTTTTCAACTTTCCATAGTGCCTGTGCTAATACATTAGGACCTCCCCAAACGCTTATCCATATTGGTCTCGAATCTTCTTTGTCTACCGCTTTGATTAGTAATTCAGAAGCAGGTGAATCTTTCCCTTCTCCTACGGCATTGATACCATATTCAGGAAGACCTTCTGTTACTATCGATTTCAAATAGGCTTCTGTCGGAAAACCAGTTTCATGAAGTTCTAGATTATCACGAACCTTTCCATAGGCGTTGATGATTTCATTTACTCTCCACGTTGCAACCTCATTCTTCTGATGAATAGAAGTTGTTGCTGCAATACCTTCGATATCATATTGATTAGCATATACAAGAAATCGAACTAATGACATGGCGTCGTCTGGTTCATTCTCTATATCAGTTAGAACAAAAACTCTTGGTTTTTCGCTAGCATAAATACAAACCATGCTAGATATGAACATGAAACTAGCAAAGCATAGTAATTTTTTTAAAAAAATCATTTTCATTTGAATTAAATTATATCTGAATTATTAACAGTTGCGGATTTTGAATGAACAAGTCTATTCTAGGTTTAATATAAAATGAATTTACGTATATTTTCTATTATTTACGTTTATTTTTGATTATCTTCGTTTTAAATAAATATAATTTATGGCAATCTTACCTAATCATAGGAGGGAAAAAATAATGGAGTTTCTGCAAGAAGACGGATCTGCTAAAGTGGTAGACCTGGCTAAATTGTTTAAGGTAACTGAAGTAACAATACGGCAAGATCTTGAGAAATTAGAACAGCAGGGACTTATTATAAGAGAACATGGAGGTGCCTTCCTGAAGAACATAGAAGATAACGTTCGTAATTTCTCCATCAAGAATCAAGAGAATCTGGATAAAAAGGCAATGATTGCGTTTAAGTGTCTGGAGTTTATAGAAAGTGGCGACACCATTATTTTAGATTCAGGAAGTACGACTACTGAAATTGCAAAGAAATTAGTGGGGTATAAAAACTTAACCGTAATTACCAATGCTTTAAATATTGCATTAATGTTAGGAACGGAACCAGGAATCGATGTTATTATGACTGGAGGAGAATTCAAGCCACCGACCCTATCTTTAACTGGACAAAAAGCTGCTGATTTTTTCAATGGGATGAATGTTCAAAAACTGTTTCTTGCGACGGCTGGAATTTCTTTAAAGTCTGGTCTAACTTATCCTAGTATAAGTGATCTAGTGGTTAAGAAAGCAATGATAGATGCAGCAGATCTTACCTACATAGTTGCAGATAGTACTAAAATAGGAAAAAATGCATTGGCAAGCTTAGGAGCATTATCCTTAATCGATTATATAATAACAGATGCTGGAATGGAAGAAAAGGATAAAAAAATATTTAAGAATCATGAAATAGAAGTGATTATTTCTTAATCATTAGAAGGGTAAATAAAGAAAAAAAGCATGTCAGAAACTGCATTAAGTATAGGAGTTATAATTGGGAATCGGGACTTTTTTCCAGATAGCTTGGTTGAAAAAGCGAGAATTGAAATCATTGATATTTTTACAAAGCTTAACTTAAAACCAATCCTTCTAGATACTAACGAAACCAAATTAGGAGGAGTAGAAACTTATCAAGATTCGCTTAAATGCGCAGAGCTATTTAAAAAACATAGTGGCGAATTAGTGGGAATCCTTGTCCTTTTACCAAATTTCGGAGATGAAAGAGGTGTCGCGGATACATTAAAATTGGCCGATTTAGATGTTCCAGTTTTAATTCAAGCTTATCCTGATGAGTTGTCTAAAATGAATGTGGCCAATCGCCGTGATTCTTGGTGTGGTAAAATTTCAATCTGTAATAATTTATATCAATATGGTATAAAATACTCCTTAACTAGTCAGCATGTTTCACATCCATCTGATCCAATATTTCATAAGGATCTAAATGATTTTGTTGCGGTTTGTCGTGTTGTACGGGGATTGAAAAATATAAGAATTGGAGCAATTGGTGCTAGACCAGGCGCATTTAATACGGTTCGTTATTCAGAAAAGATATTGCAGCGAAATGGTATCACTGTAGTCACTGCTGATCTGTCTGAAATCTTAGGGAAGGCCAATAAATTGACCAAAGATGATACCTCTGTAAAAGAACATTTAGATAAAATCAATGCATATGCTCCAAAAGGAAGAACTCCCGATGAGGCAATGATACAAATTGCAAAGTTAGATGTGGTATTAAACGATTTTGTAGCGGAGCATTCATTAGATGCAACAGCTATTCAATGTTGGACATCCTTACAGCAGAATTTTGGCTGTAATGTGTGCACAAGTATGAGTATCATGTCTGAGAATATGTTACCATCTGCGTGTGAAGTGGATGTGACTGGAACATTAAGTATGTATGCCATGCAGTTGGCTTCAGGATCTCCAAGTGCGCTTGTTGATTGGAATAATAATTATGCAGATGATTCAGATAAGTGTGTCTTGTTCCATTGCGGCAATTGGGCTAAGTCCTTCATTCCTGACATTGAAATAAGCAATGCCCCGATACTCGGAACCACTGTTGGCGTTGAGAATACTTTCGGTGCATTAGATGGTCGTACTCCAGCAATGCCACTTACATATGGAAGAATTAGCACTGATGATCCTAAAGGAATCATTAAAGCATATATAGGAGAAGGAGAATTAACAGACGATCCTTTGAATACTTTTGGAAATAGAGCTGTGGCCAAAATAGAAGATTTACAAGGATTGATGAATTATGTCTGCAGAAATGGCTTTGAACACCACGTTGTTATGAATGCTTCTAAGTCAGCTGATATTCTTGAAGAAGCTCTTGGAAACTATATGGGATGGGATATATTTAAGCATCAAGTTCAATCATAAATTGGTTACGAAAAAATTATGACAGAAAAAGCATTAAAATTAAAATCTGTATTCTTAAGAAAGCAAATTCTTAAATACATATATAGTGCTAAAGCAGGACACACTGGAGGTAGCTTATCATGCATAGATATTTTAAATGTTCTTTATAATTCGGTGTTAAATGTGGATCCTAATGATTTTAAAAATTCAACTCGTGATCGATATATTCAAAGCAAGGGACACTGTGTAGAAGCACTCTTTGTCACGTTAGCAGATAGAGGCTTTTTTCCTGAATCAGCATTAGAAACTTTGTGTAGATATCAATCTCATTACATTGGTCATCCAACTAGAAAAATAAATGGCGTAGAGCAAAACACAGGTGCATTAGGACATGGTTTGTCCATCAGTGTAGGAGAAGCTATCGCCGCTAAATTAGATCAGAAAAGTCATCGTATTTTTACCTTGTTAGGTGACGGTGAATTAGCCGAAGGGTCTAATTGGGAAGCATTTTTATCCGCTTCACATTACAAATTGGATAACCTTTATGCTATCCTAGATTATAATAAACAACAAATTACAGGAAACAATAGTGAAGTGATGAACATGAATTCCATAAAAGATAAGCTTGAATCTTTTGGCTGGGCAGTTAGAGAAATAGACGGGCATAACTTAATTCAGCTTGAAACCAATTTGAATAGCGGTTCATTTCGAAAAGGAAAGCCCAATTTTGTTATTGCCCATACCATAAAAGGTAAAGGCGTAAGCTATATGGAAGGTAACTTAAAATGGCATCATGGTGTGCCTAGTCCTGATCAATATGCATTGGCTCTTAATGAATTAAATGAAGCGGAAGCATTAATCTAAGTCATTATGGGAGTTGATAAAATTGACCTAAAAAAAATAAAAAATGGAAAAGCAAATCAAATTGTTTTTTCAGAAACCCTAGAGAAGTTAGCTTCGAAAGACAGGGATATTATAGTTGTAACAAGTGATTCTCGTGGGTCAGGAAAGCTTGTCTCATTCGGCGAAAACTATCCTCAACAAATAGTGGAAGTTGGAATTGCAGAGCAAAACTTAGTAGGCGTTGCAGCTGGTTTAGCATCAGCAGGGAAAAAGACATTTGCTATATCCCCAGCTTGCTTCTTAACAGCAAGGGCATTGGAGCAAATAAAAAATGATGTTTGCTATTCTGATAACCCGGTTATACTAGTTGGCATCAGTGCTGGTGTAAGTTATGGGGCCTTAGGAACAACGCATCACAGTTTGCACGATTTTGCTGCTCTTCGGGCATTTAATAACATCATTATTGTCGCTCCAGCTGATAATTTCGAAACTGAGCAGGTTGTTCGGTTAGCGGCAACAAGTAAAAAGCCTATTTACATGCGATATGGCAAGAAACAGATGCCTTTATTAAATGAGAATAATACATCATTTGAGCTTGGTAAAGGTAGAGTGATAAGTGAGGGACAAGATTTAACAATTATTGCCAATGGAGAAACCGTCTATCCTGCTTATTTAGCAACAAAAAAACTGGAAATAGAAAAAGGATTAAAAGTAACGGTGGTAAGTATGCATACCATTAAGCCATTAGATACTGCATTAATTAAAAAACTTGCTTCTAACGGGAAACCTATCCTAACTGTAGAAGAACATATGGTGAATGGTGGTTTAGGCGAAGCCTGTGCTTCCTATTTAATGCAGAATGGTTTTACCAATCCATTTAAAATTATGGGCATCCCAGATGAATATACGGTTACGGGTTCTCAGATTGAAATTTTTAATCATTATGGACTTTCAGAAGAAGGAATTTATAATGCTTGCATTGCTTTAAATGACCGTCAAAATAACACCAACTAAACCTATATTTTATATGCTCCAATCTTATTATACTGATGGTTTAAAAGTTTTATTGAGTTTCTTTCTCTTCATTGCGATATGTTCTTGTTCCAATACAAATGGAAGTGAGAATAAAAGAATTGCTGTGGTTATATCAACGTTGAATAATCCATGGTTTGTAGTACTTGGAGAATCAGCTGCTGAAAGAGCTCAGGAATTAGGATATGAGACTACGATTTTTGATTCACAGAATAATACTTCGAAAGAAGCAGAGCATTTCGAAAATCTTATTGCTGCAGGTTATAGTGCGGTTCTATTTAATCCAACTGATTCAGAAGGTTCTGTTTCTAATGTCAAAAGAGCAAAAGCAGCAGGTGTTCCTGTGTTCTGCATGGACAGAGAGGTTAATTCTTTAGATGCAGCAACTTCTCAGATTATATCCGACAGTTTTTCTGGTTGTGTAGCATTAGGTGAATATTTCGTTCGCCAATTAAATAAAAAAGGGAAGTATGTGGAGTTGTTAGGATTAGTCGGAGACAATAATACGTGGAATCGCTCTAAAGGCTTTCATAGTGTAGTCGATCATTTTCCAGATCTTAAAATGGTGGCACAACAAAGTGCAGATTTTGATAGAAGTAAAGCAATGGAGGTCCTAGAATCAGTTATGCAATCACACCCAGATATTGATGCTGTTTTTTGTGGTAATGACGCAATGGCCATGGGAGCTTATCAAGCTTTAGTGGCAGCTGGTAAAACAGAAAATGTAATGGTATTCGGTTTTGATGGCGCAGATGATGTTATGAATGCGATTTCGAATAAAAAAATAAAGGCAACTGTAATGCAATCCCCAAAGCATATGGCTAAGGTCGCTGCTGAATTAGCGGATTTATATATTAAAGGTAAGCGTGATTTCATTCCTAAAACACCTATTGCTGTGGAAGTTGTAACTCAGGAAAACATACATGACTTTGTGGCCTATGGTCAGGATAATTAAACAGCTATGAATAATACTATCAAATATTTACTTATTACAATCATCGCTGGTGTTTCTTTGTATAACGCTATTTATTTCAAGAAGCTTGATGAGGTTAAAAAGGAAGCCTCCAATACTACTTTTAATGCGAAAAACTACGCTAACCAGTTTTTTAAGAATGATGTAGAATCATTTAAAGCTATCAATGCTTCAGATTTTTTAAACCATATCAATGCTGATGCACAAGCATATGCAGAAAATAATGGTCATAAACTTGGAATAAGTTCAGACTATAATTTCATTGTTGAGGGTAATGCTATTGTTTTAGAGATAGAAGAAGAATACATTGTTGTAGAACTAGAATCAGACCAGCAAAGATTAAAAATAGCAACAGATTTTATTTTCGGCAATGCAATCCGGGAAGGTGCCAGAAGGGCCAATATTGGTGACTACCAAAACACAATGGATTTCAATAATATTTCGGTCGAGCTCAATAATATTGTCAGGGAGCAAATCTTACCGCCATTTCTTCAAGAAGTGAAAGTTTCAGATCGAATCTATTTCAAAGGTGCGGCAAAAGTAAATACTAAAAGACATACAAATGAAAATATGAAAGTAATTCCAATGCTTCTAAAAATCAATAACTAGTGTTTTGAAAGAACAGCGAGAAACCATATTACAAGCAAAAAGCATCACTAAGAAATTTGGTAAAGTTACTGTCTTAGATGATGTAAATATTGATGTCCATCAGGGCAAGGTCAATGTAATTATTGGAGAAAATGGTGCTGGTAAATCAACCTTGATGAAGATTCTATCTGGTGTTTACTCGGATTATGATGGTGAAATATTACTGAATAATAAGGTTGTAAATTTTAGTAATCCTAAAGAGGCCATGGAAAATGGGATCGCAATTATGCATCAAGAGTTAAACTTAATACCATACTTAAGTATTACGGCGAATATTTTTTTAGGCAGAGAAATTACAAACCAGTTTGGTATACTTAGTACAAATCAAATGCATGATAAAGTGGATGAACTACTGAAGCGTTTGGACTGTAATCTAAGTCCAAGGACACTCGTTTCTGAGCTTCGTGTTGGAGAGCAGCAATTAGTTGAAATCGCGAAAGCCCTATTAGAAGATGCAAAAGTAATAATCATGGACGAGCCTACTTCAGCAATTTCAGATAGTGAAGTTGAAGTACTTTTTAAAATTATTAAAAATTTAAAAACACAGGACGTTGGCATTTTATACATTTCCCATAAGCTAGATGAACTTTTCACAATAGCAGACCGATTTATCGGGTTGCGTGATGGAAAAATGGTCGGTATAATAGAAGATGTGCGAAATACTGGAAAGGAAGACCTTATCAAATTGATGGTGGGCCGAAACATTGAAAATAGATTTCAGAAAGAAATTCTGCCAATAGGTGATGATTTATTAGGTGTGGAAAATTTAAATCTAATTCAGGCGGATAATAAAGCTCGTTATTTATTAAAAGATATCAATTTTAGTCTTAAGAAAGGTGAAGTGTTAGGCATATTTGGGCTAATGGGTGCAGGAAGAACTGAGTTACTTGAAACACTTTTCGGACTGTATCCAAAGCTTTCTACTTGTAAATTGACCATAGAAAAAAAGGAAGTAAATATTAGTTCAGTGCAAGATGCTATACTGAATGGTTTGGCACTAGTTCCAGAAAATCGAAAAGAGGATGGCTTAGTACTACAGATGGATGTCTCTAAGAACATTAGCATGGTTTCCACTGATAGAGTTATTAGAAATGGATTTCTGAATAAGCACCTTGAAACCAATTTAGCTAGGAAATATATCGATTCCTTACATATAAAATTATCATCAGAAAAACAGCTCGCAAGAAACTTAAGCGGTGGAAATCAGCAAAAGGTTGTATTAGCTAAATGGTTAGCTAATCAACCTAAGGTATTATTTCTAGATGAACCGACTAGAGGAATAGATGTGAATGCAAAAAATGAAATATACCACCTGATTAGCCAATTAGCCAGCAAGGGATTGGGACTTATTGTAGTATCATCCGAGTTGCCAGAAATTATGGCTATTTCAGATCGGATTCTTATACTAAGTCAGGGCAAAATAACAGGGGAATTTAATCGAACAAGTGCTAATGAAGAAGCTATAATGCAAGCTGCAACTTCTACATAAGACAAATAACAAGAACTAAAAACTATAATGACCACGGTTAAATCAACATTAATAAAATTTCAATCCATCATTGCGTTATTCGTGATGTGTGTGGTCTTGATCATTTTATCAGATAAATTTTTTACAGTAGAAAACGGATGGAATATTGCTAGACAAATTTCTATTAACGTCTGTATTTCTGTTGGGATGACATTAGTAATATTAACAAAAGGAATCGATTTATCGGTAGGTTCTATGCTTGCATTAAGTGGAGCTGTTGCAGCAGGTCTTTTAAAATATGGCTTAGAAATACCTTCGATGAACACCTATGTCGGTTTTACAGTATTTGGTGCTATCCTTGCGGGATTGGCTGTTGGCGGCGGTTTAGGTGTATTTAACGGTTGGATGATCACTAATTTTAAAGTGCCCTCTTTTGTTGCTACGCTTGCGATGTTAACAATTGCACGAGGAGCAACAATGTTATGGACTGGTGGTTTCCCTATAACAGGGTTGGGAGATCATTTTGCATTTATAGGTACAGGCTGGTTTTTAGGAATACCTATGCCAGTTTGGATAACCGTAATAGTGGTCATCCTAGCCGTTATTTTAACTACAAAAACAAAATTCGGTCGTCATATATATGCTATTGGTGGTAATGAAAGTGCTGCAAGATTGTCGGGAATAAATATTAATAAAGTTAAGATTTGGGTATATACCATTGCAGGTATATTAGCAGCTGTCGGTGGTATTATTCTTACATCAAGATTAGATTCTGCTCAACCTAATGCAGGAATGAGCTATGAATTAGATGCCATAGCCGCTGTAGTGATAGGTGGAACATCTCTATCAGGAGGTCGGGGTTCTATCATGGGAACAGTTCAGGGAGCCTTAATTATTGGCGTATTAAATAGTGGTCTAGTGCTACTTAATGTCTCTCCTTTTTGGCAGCAAATTATTAAAGGATTGGTTATTTTATTAGCGGTTATCTTAGATCGTTTAAATTATGCAAACGAAGATTAAAGAATACAAACCAATATCGAAGCATGTTGAAATCATATATCCTCTCTATTGACCAAGGTACTAGCGGAACAAAGGCAATTATATTTAATCAAAATGGAGAGATAGTTTCCAAGGCAACAGCACCATTAAGATCTATTTATTTAAGTGCAGGATATGTTGAGCAAGACCCATTTGAAATTTATAATTCTGTTTTAAATGCAGTAAAAGCATGTGTTTTAGAGTTTAGGAAAAAATATACCGCCGATGTCCATCAAATTGTTTCTTGTGGTATATCTAATCAAAGGGAAACGTTTGTTTTATGGGATCAAGATGGAAAACCTTTTCATAATGCTGTTGTGTGGCAATGTAAAAGATCCATAGCAATTTGTGAATCTTTAAAAGAATCGAAATATGAAACTAAGATCAATGAGAAAACTGGATTAACAATAGATGCTTATTTCTCTGCGACTAAGGTGATGTGGCTCAATCAAAACATTCCTCATCTTAGAAAATCTATTTCGGAAGGTCAAGTATTTTTTGGTACTGTGGATACTTGGTTGCTCTATAATTTAACAAGCAAGCAGACTTTCAAGACCGACCATACGAATGCCTCCAGAACCTTATTTTATAACATCTATAATTTATCATGGGATAAAGAATTACTCCAGATTTTCGAGCTAGAGCAATTGAATTTGCCAGAGGTCGTTTCATCGTCATCAAATTTTGGATCCTCAACATTTGGAGGGGTTTTTAATTATGAGATTCCGATTACCGGAATGATCGGCGATTCTCAAGCGGCATTTTTCGGTGAAGAATGTTTTAGTATCGGACAAGCAAAAGCAACATTAGGGACGGGATGTTCGATTTTATGGAATGCAGAAAAATTAGACCCAAATAGAAATAATAGGATGATGACAACGATTGGTTGGAGTCATGAAGGAAGAGTTAGGTATGCGTTAGAAGGAGTAATAGTGAGTTGTGGATCTACAATAGAATGGTTAAAAAATCAACTCAATATTTTTGAGTCAAATGAGGATATTGAGAAAATGGCAGTGTCACTACCATCCAATGAAGGCGTATATCTCATTCCAGCTTTTAGCGGCATGGGGGCACCATATTGGAAGCAAGACTGGAAAGCATCTATACACGGATTAACTTTCAAGACGACAAAGGCTCATTTAGTAAGAGCTGCTCTTGAATCTATTGCCTATCAGATATTCGATGTCATAAAATCTATGGAAGGTGAAACTGGAATCACTCTGGAAGAATTAAAAGTAAACGGTGGAATAACAGCGAATCAATTTCTAATGCAGTTTCTAGCAGACTTATTAAATATTCCTGCAGTCAATAAAGGAATAACAGATGTTTCTGCATGGGGTGCTGCTATGATTGCTGGTTTAGGTCATGAATTATGGGACAGTATTGAAGAATTCCCAATAACAAAACCTGGTGCTGTTAAAACGTATATTCCTAGTGATGAAAGACCAGAAGTACAAGAATATCATGCACAATGGTTAAAGCTTATTCATGAGAAATTATAGTAAGCCTTTTAACTGTTATTAGCACACGTAACTGATTGTCTGTTTCAGATTTTACCTATTATACAGTGATCGCTTCTTTAAGTATTTAATTAGAAGTTATCCACTTTTTACTTAGGATCTTGATGATCAAAGCTAAGAACACGTTTTAACTGCCATATATCATTTTCAATAATCCATAAGTGGGTAAATTTTGCCGTATTTGTTTTTCGAGCTGTTTCTCCATCATGTTGTTGAAAGAAGTCGTGACTTCCGTTTTGAATTGCACCGTAAAGAACTTTATTGTTGTCCTTGTATAATGGAAAAACCTCCATAGATCCTGGCACTAGTTTTCTCCATGTTTTAAATGGTAAGGTTTTTAGTCCATAAATGCTGGTCAGGAAATCATTCTTTGAATTTGTAATGCCATTTTTATCATGATAAAATTCAATATCTGAAGAGGATAACGCTGCAACTTGTGAAGTATCAATTTGATTAAATCCAATTTGAAAAAGTAAACTGTCTTTTTCTTTAATTAGGTCAAATAACTCTTGATTCGCTGTAGTTGTTGCTTTCGTTTCATTGGTTTCTGAAACAGCATTCTCACCGTTTGACACACGATCGTTACAAGACCATAATCCAAGAATTAAAACCAATATTGTTAATTTCGTTACATCCATTAATTAGGTTTATTTAGAAGTTAGGCAATTTGCATATTCAATAATAGAAAATATATCTCACTTAGTTTTTATTCTTTATAGATCCACGTACAATTAGCTTTATCAAGCTCTTTGAATTGGAACATTACTTTTCATCCTTTTCACAAACCCATATTTTACGAGCAAAAGTAGTTTTTCCTTTCTTACTGACGCTGCAAGAATCTGAAACACGGAATCCAACATTGGCAATTAAAGAAGAAATATCCGATGCCGATACGATGACCATTCGGTCTGTAATTTCGGTTGTCGACTTAATAATGTGAAACAAATCTAGTTCTGTTGCAACACTCATCAGATTGTACGGAAGGTCTATAATGGCCACATCGTAGGTTTTTTGGATCGTTTTAATATCAGAGCAAAATACATTTGCCCTATAATCGAAAAAGGAAAGATTATCCCGAGCAGACTGGCAAATTTTCGGATTAATATCGTTTCCCTCGATAGTGTACCCTGCGAAACAAGCTTCTAGCATGATCGTCCCTACTCCACAGCAAGCATCCAGTATTTCCATATCTCTGTTAGCTTTCGCGGCAATATTAACGAGCGATTTTGCAATATTTATACTTATGGAATTACTGTAGGAATATGGTTTCTGATTGTGTTTGTACCAGTCAAATTTGTCTTTGATCACAGTTCCAAAATACCAGATGTCCTCGTAAAAACATAAGGCGTAAGTCCTTGTTGGGTGGTGATAATCTGGATAACCGTTAATGTTGTATCCGATATCTCTGAGCATGTCTAGTCGATCCGCATAATTCGTTGTGTCCCCATAGAAAACGTGGTATTCAACCTTGAAACCTTCTATGGTAATGCACTCTTGATTGATCGCTCTTATTAAGGTTGTGTAGTCATCAGAGAATGCAATGATATCAAGTCTGTTTTTAATAAATGCACTGGAAGAAGGCGCTATTTTTAGTGGAGAAATAAGCAGCCTGTTCTTTTCTTCTTGATCGAAGATATACCTCGATTCAAGTTTGCAGAGTTCACTTTCCGTATCATTATAGGTAAAGGAATATAAGTAGTTGTTATCCTGCATGCATTATTGGACTTGAAATTTTTCCAATGTACGATAATGGTGGGAATAAAGCTTTCTTTGTCAATTAACGCAAGTAAGAATGGTCGAAAATTTCACTAAAGTCGTACGAAAGAATAGATTAGGTGCTTCCATGCTATAAGATTATCTTGCATTTTCTATGTCTACTTTTTACCTTTTAAGGTCCACTGCCAATAAAAGTACGGGAAAATAGGAACAACTGATTCAATACTTTCCTGGGCATCTGGTAACCACATATAAAATCCAATAAATTCTTTTCTAAAATGCTTTAGTATCCCATATTTGTTCTTGTAAAATGGTGCTAATCTAAATCCATAAGACAGTTGATACTTTCTCGGAATATTATCTAGATAAACAAAAGTGGTTCCGTAAGAAGAAGTGAAATGGGACGATAACCAAGGTTTGATTCTCCAATCTAAACTAAATGAAACATCAGGATTGATTGTTTTCGGAAAGAATTCTCCTATATAATTAGCAGTATCTTTATTTTCAATTAGCAAATTTTCCGTGTAGGTAAGTCCAGCCGAAAAATGAAGATGCAGATTGTTTGCATTTTTCAAACTGAAATTGAATCTATTAAACCAGGTATTTCCTCTTTGGCGTTCAATTCTTAAGTTACTTTGATCTGACTGGTTCTGTGTTCTCCAGAGATGCTGGTACATAGTCTCAAATGCGATAGCGGGTGAAACTCCTTTTTGGTCTTTAATCTTAAATCTGAAATTGAAACTAGGAACTGGAAGATGGGGTTCCTGAAAAAAACCTCCTATAAGAGGAAGTAGGTCAATTTCCGCGGTGATGTTATCTGTTATTCCCCACCAAGCCCAACTAGGAAACGGTAAAGTAAATGGAGATTGGTTGTAAATGAATTCGCCTTTTTTCAAGGTATAAGCGGTGAACCCATTAGCTGGGTGCAAGAGTACTTCAGTTTGAATATTTGATATGATTTTATCTTGGGAAAAGGTCATCCCATATTGGCAAATCAATAATATTGCTACAATCGAAATTCTAAATTTCATTAGGTTAATTCTTTGTTGCAGGTTTATCTTATAGCAGTAGCTGCGTAATCTAATGGATTATTCTAAAGTAATGCTTACTAATATTAGAACAAAGATTTTAGAAATAATATTATTCATAAGATCGAAAGGGAGATGAGTTGTTAATGAGAAAAAGAATATCCATCTTAATTTTTGTCAATCTTACTTCCTTTTCAGGAGTAGCATTTGCTTAGATTTTCTAAAGCTTGATACAATACAAATATTACTCTGTTCACTTCAGACTCAATTACTCTAATTATCTCACCGAATTAAGGTAATCGTATTACTGAAACTCCATTCATGATTTTCCGAATCTACCAATTTAATATTGTAAATGTATACTCCTGAATTGGCCAATTTATTATTAATCGTTCCGTCCCATTGATTACCTTGGTAACATAAATTACCAAAGCGATCAAATATGGTCATTTCCGTCATGATATATTCATCATTCACCATATATACTTCGAAATAATCATTGTTGTTGTCCCCATTCGGAGAAAAGATATTCGGAATAAAGACGTTGATGTTTTCAAGCTGTAATACCGTCGTATTATCACATCCACTAGCCGATAAAAATGTTAATTGATATTCTCCAGGTTCATTGAATTGATACTCCCCTATTTCATAAGTCGTTCCAGGAAATATTTTAGCTTGAATAGTGTCGATCTCATTAGGTAACAGTTCTACATTAACCATGATAATCGAATCACATCCTTCTGACGAAATCAGATTATACTCATATATTCCAGCTTCATCGATAACTCCTCCTTCATATATTAAGCTGTTACCTTCACAAATCGTTTCATAAACATCAGTAGTATTCTTTGTAATGATAAATTCAAACTCATCTGAAATTCGGCATTGTTGGCTGGCTTTATTTATAATTCTAATCTGGTAGCGTCCCTCTCCATACATTTTAGATAACTTAGGATCAGTTTCACCTATTAAGGCAATTCCCTCCTTATACCACTGATAGGTAAAACTGAAATTACCGGCCACTGCAAAGGTGAAATCTGGGCTACACTGTGATTCTTGAGTAATCTGTTCAAAATCAAAATTACTTTCTTCACTTAGTCTAAGATTATCGATAAGGTAGCCTCTGATTTTGGTTTCACTGTCTTGACTGCAGTCTGCACCGAGAATTAAGGCATTTATATCAAACTTAGGTTGAATCGTTGTCTCGACTTCCACCCATCCTGGATAATTTCCATTATTCTCTAATCTGTCGGCTTTGACAAAATACCAATCAGGATACGAGGACGGGCAATCTGCGTAGATGGAAAAAGGAAGATTAGTGCAACTTTCTGACCCGAAAAAGGAGAATCTGATCTCTGGTGAAGTTTCTTCGTTCAGAAAACCTAGATGAAATTTGAGCTTATAGACTGAATCTTTTTGCATGGTACTGTTCAGACAAACACCTGCATACTCTTTATAAATTTGCGTCGAATTTCCAACAATAATTGAGCCTGTTAGAAATAGAAGCGCACCCTCGCCATCAGGAAAGGGTAAAATGTCTTCAGTTCCTCCGAGATAATCACAAGTGTTTAGATAATCAGTTGTCCCACCAGAAGCTTGCTGCCAACTATCTACACAATTTAATTGGCTATCCTTACTCGGACAACAGTTATGATCTTCGAATGATGGATTCGGAATGAGTGATTCAAGTGTGACCGTTTCACAGATGCAATCAGGATCATTAATGTCGATTAATCCATCGTTGTCATCGTCTAGTCCATTATCACAAATTTCCACCATGTGCACAGAAGCTGGATGATAGCTTTGACAAACTAGGAGTATGAATATCATCAAGGAAATTCGAAACAAATCCTGAGTCATACACAAGCGTTTAAAGGTGCCAACGAAAACAGGTGATTCCCTATTTTTTCAACAAGTCTATCGTTTAAAAAATGCATGATTTTATATGGAAATACGGTGCAATTAAATTATTAACGGACTGCAAAGTAGGAGAATATGTGTGTTACGCCAAATAACTTATGTCTAAATCACTATTTAAGACCAAAAACAATCTGATATTTATGGGTATTGTCTGCTCCCAATAACCTTAAAACATTGACCTAAATCCTAGTTTTCCTTTTCCGCTAAGGGATTATCCATCATTCCTATTTTCCATGAAACGAACAGAAATAGAAATGCCAACAAGGTGCCAGCATATCCGAAATAGGAATCTATTATATCCGGTGTATTCAGAACGGTTATCCAGTATTCGAAGACCACATTACTTAGCAAAATTAAAACACCAAATAAAACTATATATCTAAAATTTACGTCCATCATCAAATAGAGATAACCTATGCCAACGTAGATCATAAAACTCAGTGAAAAATTAGACACATGTGAGTAAAACTCAGGCATGATTGCGATCAGCCGATTCACTTTTAAGAAATCAATAGACCTCCCGAGAAACAAGCCAAATACAATGAAAAACAAAGCTAAGAATATAAGTGATGTAGCTACTTTCGGAAGATATTTCAGGTTTTTAATAGGGGCCTAATTTATAGATGAAGAAATTGGATGCAAAAAAGCATATTGCCTACTTCATTCGCTAAGAAGTTATCAAGTAGGAAGCTTTTCTCCTACAAGTTAGAAAGTATTTTATCTATTTGTCAATCTTGTTTACGAATTATTTTTCCAAAAAGTCAGGGACTTCTGATGTTCTAGCATATGGAAATGAACCGATTTTCTGCAATTGATAGTAGTTGTTTAATCCTGAAATTCCAACTGTAGATAGTGCTTCCATATCAATGTAACCTTCCTCGTTGATGACCGCATCTGGAAGAATGATGTGATTGATTTCTCCTATAACAAGGACTGTATTATTCACTTTTATGGGCACAATTTCTAGGAATTTCATACCGATTTTAAGTTGGCTTTCTTGGACATAAGGAGCTTGGAAGTTTTCAATATACTCCTCTGTGAATCCACACTTTTCAAATTCAGATTCATGACGATCAAATTTTGCAGAAGTATAGTGAGCTTGTTCTATAAAAGATTCGTGAACATGATTTATCGTGTATGAGCCTGTTTCCTTTATATTTTCCAAAGTATGTCGATGCACATTCCCTGCCGGCCTAGAAATAAATCCCAGCAAACCGGGATTACTTCCCAAGTGGATTACAGAACTGAAAATGGCGAGATTAGGTACCTTTTTCGCTGAAATACTACCGATTAGGTTCGCTGGTTTAATACCGGAAATGGCATTAATGATATTCAGTCTTTTGACTTTTCCTAAAGCCTTCAGATCTTCTTTCCTAAGATGCATACGATCGTTTTCTATCTTTTCGAAATCTTATTATTACTAATTGCGTTCTGGCGAGAACATTTGAATCGATTGATTTCAGAGCTTCTCTTTTTCAGATGTTTTTGACTTACTCCGCTATTCACTCTTTTCCGCCAAAGTTTGAAACTATTTGTTTTCAGGTTACGGCGCATGATTTGAATGACTTCCTTTTCGGAAATACCGAATTGGAAAGTAATGGCTTCGAAAGGTGTTCTATCTTCCCAAGCCATTTCGATGATTCGATTCAAGTCTCTGTCTACAAAACTATTTTCCATTTCCTTCCGCTTTTTCCAAGGCCTCTATTTCTTTTAAGACTTCTTGGGCTTCGGCATATTTCTGGTCGCTTTCCATTCGATTAGAAGTGGAAAGTTCATAGCCTTCTTTCTGGAGCTTACTGTATTTTTCATTGAGTAGGTCAATGTTAGATTTCTTCTTGAAAAACTTAAACATGTTCTTGTATATTAATAACTATTAGTAAATATGAAACCTAGTAAGTTCCTATTTATCATTATTTTATACTGGACATTCCACCGTCGAGGTGAATAATCTGACCAGTCATCCAAGAAGATTTCTCAGAGAGTAGAAAAGCTGCCATTTCAGCGATATCTCTCGGATCTCCGATTTTCTTAAGTGGATGTCGTTGTGCATTTGCGTCTATTTTGTCATCTGAACTAAGGAGTTTTGCTGCCAAAGGTGTGTTGGTAATTGATGGCGCAATTGCATTAATTCGTATCGAAGGTGCCCATTCCGCTGCTAGTGATTTAGTCAGTCCTTCTATCGCTCCTTTCGAAGCGGCAACTTGTGCATGAAAATTAAAACCTAATTGAACAGCTACCGTAGAGAATAAAACAACCGATGATCCAGGTGTTGACTTTAATTTAGGATAGACTGTTTGTAGAACTTTCACGGCTCCGAGTACTTGAAGTTTGTAGTCTGCTTCGAAAGCACTAAGCTTAATTCGATGAAATGGTTTCAAATCTATACTTCCCGGACAATATACCACACCATCGAGTTGATCAGGTACAAAATCTAGATCTATTTCATCCGCTAATACATCTAAGAAAGCGTAGTGAATATTCGATGCTATTTCTGCTTGCTCATTCTGATTATAAGTTGCGTAAACTTGATGTCCTGAATCGCTAAGGCTCTGGGTTAATGATTTACCAATTCCTGATGAACCGCCTATAATAAGGTAATTTTTCATAAATTTAAAGCTCTGGTTATGTGATTATTTTAAGGTAATCTTGTCAATTTCTAATTTGAAACTTTCTGCTTTTTTATTAGAAATAAGGATGGCTACTTCTTCCAATTCTTGAGCTGAGTAATTTGGTATATCCAATTTTCTACCCCGAAAAAAGGGCTTCATTTGGGTAAGTGGAATTGAAATATTTTGCCATTCACCTGAGGTTTCGAAGTAATAAATATAGGAATGCCGATCATTTCTATCTGGTTTTACTCTGAACTGATATCGTTTTCCATCACCTTTAATGCGAAGCACCATTTTTGTATAATCCTTCACCTCGATCTGGTCGAAACTATAGCGGACAGATGAAAATCCACCGTTATTTTCAAGAGACACTTCTCCTTTAAATACAGCATGACCATTATCATTCAACAGGAATCGGCCATCTGATCTCCCGCCCATCACATTATCATCGACTACAACCCACTGATCAAGGCTGCTGTCTTTATTAAAGTCAAATAGAACCATATTGCTAAGAATTAAAAAAATGCCCAAAAAAAATATTGGTATAGATTGTCATGAATTATTAAACATCATTTAATATGGCTTGGTTTAGAATTTTAGGTATAATCTTCTAAGAAAACTGAATTATGAAAAAGAGAACATAAGTTATTTCAGCAAGGCTTTTAATATTTGCAGTGATTTAAAGAGAGAAGATTCTTTGCACTTAATGTTGTTCTAGGAATGCAGTTAATTCAGAAGGTTCCGCTCGATTTCGGTAGTCAGAATCTAAGAATGCGTAGACAATGATGCCCTCGTTGTTAATGATGTAAGTTGCTGCAAGCGGTAGTTCATTCGAATCATCACCATTAGTAGATTTCATGTCAAAAGAATTGTTGTAAATTTCAGCAACTTCGTCTGTTAATTGGAATACTATCCCATATTCACGCGCAATTTTGTTTCCTACATCACTGAGCACTTCAAATTCTAAGTTATGTTTTTCTGCTGTACTTATGGATTCATCTGGTAATTCAGGAGTAAGCGCAATTAAGGTCGCGCCATTTGAGTTAAAATGTGGAAGTTCACTTTGTAATTCATGTAAGGTCATATTGCAGTACGGACACCAGCCACCGCGGTACCAAGTCAGAATAACACTTCCTTTTTCTAAGAATTCAGATAGAGTAACCGGATTGCCTAAGGCATTATTCAGTTGAAAATCTGGTGCTTTGTCTCCTACTTGTTTAGCCTTTGCTGCTACACCACTTTTCTCGACAGCTTCTATTCCAGCCATATAAGTATTCTTTTTATACTCATCTGCATTTTGCTCGAAATTTGCTCTTTTCTCGTCTAACTGTGATTTTAACGATGTCTTGTTGCTTGTTGTCATTTCTTGTATGTTTTAGAAAGAACAATTAACAACGGTGGTTAAATTTAGTTGAGAAGTATCAAGCTTAACTACATGACTAATTGATCTAAATCGTCAAATTCAGCAAACGGACTATATGCTACTTCAAAAAGATGGCCATCTAGATCCTTGAAATAACCACTATAGCCTCCCCAAAATACTTTTTCAGGAGCTTTCACGATTTCAGCGCCTAATCCTTTGACTTCCTTCATCACCTCATCAACTTCTGCTTCTGTTTTGGTATTGTAGGCAATAGTTATTCCAGCGAAACCACTCCCTTCAGGACTTAGTTTTGCATCTTCAGCAAGCATTTCTCTAGGATAGAAAGCTAATACTATTCCTCCCATTTGGAAGAAGGCAATATTTCCTTGGCTCGACTTTGATTTTTTCCAGCCTAATCCTTTTTCATAGAAATCTAGCGTTCTTTCTAGGTTCGAAACACCGAGTGTAATTATATTTAATTTCTGTCTCAATTTCTGTCTGGTTTATATCTGTTTACGCTTGATCTAACATTGACCATTAAAAGAAAAAAATGAGTTAAATCCTAATCCATGTGTAATTCTGAATGCACTCTTCCTCCTTCTCTCACAACGATTTCAATGATCTCTTCAATATCTTTTTCCGATGTTCTAAAATTAACAATACAAGCTCTCAAACAATATTTCTCTTTCACTACAGCATTTGATAAGAATACTTCTCCGCCTGCTTGCAGTTCATTCAATAAGGTTTCATTCAGCCGATTCAAATACGTTTCGCTTAAGTCCTGACCTTCAGGAATATATCTGAAAGTAGTAATACTTAGGTTCTGAGAAACTGCTTCTAGTTCTAAATGCTTGTTTGATAATTCAAATAAAAATTTCGACAGTGCGATGTCTTCGCTAATCAACTTTTCATAGCCGCTTCTCCCTATTTGTTGTAATGCCAGCCAAACTTTCAATGCTCTAAAACCACGAGAATTCTGGAAACCATATTCATAGAAATTCAATGATTTATCTTCTTCATTGTTGCTGAAATTATAGTATTCAGGATGCGAGCTGTACGTATCCATTAAATGCTTAGGATTTTTCACCAATGTGCATCCAGCTTCTAGTGGACTATACAACCATTTATGTGGATCCATTGCAATCGAGTCCGCATCTTCCATACCTTTGAATAAATCCTTGAATTCAGGGATAACGGCTGCAGGAACACCGTATGCACCATCTATATGAAACCATAAATTATATTGCTTACAGACTGCAGCTATATCGACCAAATTATCTACGACTCCAGTGCTCACATCTCCTGCTGTTCCGATGACCATAATCGGTTGACATCCATTTGCTAGATCGGTTTTAATCGAATCTTCTAACGCTTTGGTATTCATTTGGTTAGCATCATCTGTTTCTATCCAACGAACCGACTTGCTACCTAAACCAAATAAGACAACTGCTTTATCGATCCAGGTATGTGTAGACTTAGAGCAGTAGACGGTTAATTTTCCAGAAGTACCTTGCATACCATCTTCTTTAATGTTCGCAGGTGCTTTAGCTGTTCTTGCAGCAAGGAATGCTGTGAAATTGGCCATATTTCCGCCACTGACTAAGATTCCAGCATAATTAGTAGGCACACCTATAAATTCACACAGCCATCTTACTGTTTGCTTTTCTATTTCCGTTGCAATGGGACTTAATATCTGTGCACCGACATTAGGATTTACTGAAGAAGCTAGCAAATCGCCTAGTGCACCAATCGGTGCAGCTGAGGAAGTAATGTAGCCGAGGAACTTCGGATGCCCATTGAATAAAGAGTGATTAAACAATAGGTCTGTCGCCTTCGCCATCAATTCAGATTCGGACATTCCAGATTCAGGGAGTGATCCATTTCCTAATATCGATTGGAGTTGATTAGGACTTTCATTAGGAGTTACTGCTTGTTGGTCTATAGACCCAATAAACTCTGAAATATCATCGATGAGTTGGTAGCCGATTTTTCGAAATGATTCCTTGTTGATTTCTAAAGATGATTTCCGCTCTTTGGGCATGAAATGTTTGTTTTATTTGTCAATGTTTTGGGTTGAACTTCGCAAGTTTTGTTGCTTATAAGTTGTAATATAAAGTATTATTTTTTGTCTAAGCCACTGTATTGTGCAGTGTACCGATGCCATCTATCGTAATAATAATCTCGTCTCCACTGGCCAGATTGAAATCTGTAGAAGGAACAATTCCTGTTCCAGTCATCAGTAAACTACCTTGAGGGAAGGAGCATTCTAGATAGAGATAGTGAACGAGGTCTTCAAATTTTCTTTTGATTTGGTCAATTCCGATGCTGTCTTCAAAAACACTTCCTCCATTTCTGTTTATTTTCAAGTGGATTTTTGTAACTGCAGGTAATGCATCATTCGTCACTAAAATACATGGACCTACAGCGGCGCAACCATCATAGGTTTTGGCTTGTGGAAGATAGAGTGGATTTTCTCCTTCGATACTTCTGGAACTCATATCATTACCGATGGTGTAGCCTATAATTTTACCTGTGGAAGTAATGACTAAAGTAAGTTCTGGCTCTGGGACATCCCAAGTAGAATCACTTCTTTTTCTAACTTGCCCACCTGATCCAACGGTACGGTAAGGTGTCGCCTTAAAGAAAAGCTCAGGACGGTCGGCAACATAAACTTTGGAATAAAAACTACTTCCTCCGGCTTCTTTAGATTCTTCTTCCCGACCTAATTTGCTGTTATAATAGGTAACTCCACTTGCCCAGATTTCTTGATTTCCAACTGGAGCAAGGACTTCGTTCTTGATAAGGTCGGCTGCATTGGTGATGGGTTCTAAGCGATCAATCTTGCTTTGTGTGTTCACTAATAAATTATCATCATTGATGAAGATATCCCAATCTTCATTTTCTAAGAGATAAGAATTATTATTTTCCACTACAACTATGCCACTTTTGATTTTATAAATTTTCATAGTTTTCCTATTTTTAGGTTAATATTAAGTGTGCAAAAAATACTGCAATTGCGCCCGTTGCACCTAACACGAAACTCCCCAAACTGAATAACCGGTAACCAGTTTTTACATTCATTCCACTCATCTGAGTTACCACCCAAAAGAAGCTATCATTAGCATGAGAAACTACTGCTGAACCAGAGCCAATTGCGATAACAACCAATGCTTTCTGCATGGCTGAATCAAATCCAAGTGATTCCATCATCGGCATCATAATAGATGCAGTTGTTATCAAAGCCACGGTAGATGAACCTTGCGCAGATTTTATGGCAGCAGCAAGAATAAAAGGTAGAAAGATGCCAATATTTAGGGCTGACAGAGAATTTCCTAAGCTCTCAGCTATTCCTGAATTCTGTAGGATTTTACCAAAAATACCTCCAGCACCAGTAATAAGCACAATGGAAGCACAATCTTTAATGGCCTTTCCTACCCAACCAGAAGTCGCCAGCATATCGTAATTCAATTTTTTAGGAAGCAAAAGACATAGAAAAACACCAATAAGTAACGCAATGATAGGCTCACCAACAAAACCAATGATATCTATAAATTGATTAGTGTATCCTAGCCGATCTGGATTAAAAAGGGACCTAAGAACTATTAATAAAATCGGAATAACGATGGGAATAGAAGCTTTTAAAGCTGTTGGAGCATCTTTCTTAGCAACCACATTTTCCGATAAAGAACCATCGAAATCTGGGTCAATGTAAGTTCTAGCAGCATATTTAGTAGCAAACAATATAGAAGCGGTTAAAGCAATAATACTAATAGGCAGACCTAGGGCTATTACTAATCCCAAATCCGCACCCAAAATTCCTGCTGCAGCAATGGGACCAGGTGTAGGTGGAACCATCGTATGCGAAGCCATTAATCCAAGACCAAGCGCAATTCCAGTGCCTGATAAAGATATTTTAGCTTTTTTAGATAGACTTTTATTGAGTGGATTTAACAAAAGAAAACCACTATCCGCAAATACTGGAATAGAAACAATGTAGCCAATAACTCCCATTGCCGTAGGCACTCTTTTACTACCGATAACTTTTAGAACCTTCTCAGCAATAGCATATGCGCCGCCCGTATTTTCTAGAAAGGCACCGATAATTACACCCAGAACGATGATGAGCCCTATTTTTCCAAGTGTCCCGCCAAATCCATCGTTGATAGAAGTTATGATATCAGCGTAAGGCATTCCTGCAAAGAGCCCGTATAAAATAGAGGTGATAAATAGCGCAAGAAATGGATGCACTTTCAATTTTGTAGTCAGTAAAATGATTAATAATACTGCTAGTAGTAAATAAAGAATTGCCATAGTTTAGTTTTTTAGTGTAGGTCTCTCTCAACTTTTGATCCTGAGCCCCCAACTAAAAAGTCTAGATCTGCTCCTTTATCAGCTTGTTCTACATGATCGATATACATTCTAGCGTAACCTCTTGTAGCTATTGGTTCACTCGGTTTCCATTCTGATTGCCGTTTTTTGAGCTCCTCATCTGAAATGTCAAGATGTAACTTTCTATTTTCCACATCGAGTTCTATATAATCACCATTTTTGATAAGTGCAAAATTTCCACCAACTGTAGATTCAGGTGAAACATGAAGAATGACGGTTCCATAAGCTGTACCGCTCATTCTACCATCTGATATACGAACCATATCCTTTACTCCTTTAAGTAAGAGCTTTTCTGGTAGATCTACATTTCCAACTTCAGGCATTCCTGGATATCCTTTAGGTCCTACACCTTTCAGAACAATCACACTATTTTCATCAATGTCAAGATCTGGCAAGTCTATTCGCTCATGATAATCTTCCATACTTTCGAAGACAACTGCTTTTCCTCTGTGTTTCATGAGCCTAGGACTTGCTGCGGATGGTTTGATCACAGCACCATTTTCACAGATATTACCTTTCAGGACTGCGATTCCAGCATTTTCTTGAAGCGGTTTGTCCTTAGTGAAGATGACATCTTGATCATAACATATCGCGTCTGCATAATTCTCATTAAATGTTTTTCCATTCACTGTGATGATGTCACTATGTAGTATATTATTTAATTCTTTCATGATAACAGGTAGTCCTCCAGCATAGAAAAAATCCTCCATGAGGTGTTTGCCAGATGGCATCAGATTCAGAAGAAGAGGTATGTTGCTTCCAATTTTATCAAAATCTTCGAGATTTAAATCTACTCCAATTCTGCCTGCGATTGCAGTCAAATGGATGATCAAGTTTGTCGATCCTCCGACTGCTGCATTTGTTATGATTGCATTTTCAAAAGCTTTTCTGGTCAATATTTTAGAAAGCGTTAAGTCTTCTCGAACCATGTCTACAATCCTTCGACCTGAAAGTTGTGCGAACATTTTCTTTCTAGAATCAGCAGCTGGAATCGATGAGAATCCAGGAAGGGTTAATCCAAGCGCTTCGGACATCGTTCCCATAGTGGATGCGGTACCCATTGTATTACAATGTCCAATACTCCGTGCGGCACATGCTTCTGCTTCTGCAAAATCTGCTTCCGTATATTCCCCTGTTTTCTGCTTTTCCTTAATCATCCAGTTAAAAGAACCGGAGCCTATTTTTCCACCTCTAAAGCGACCATTTAACATTGGCCCACCAGGAACAACAATAGTTGGTAAGTCTACGCTACATGCGCCCATAATGGTAGAAGGTGTAGTTTTATCACAGCCTGTAAGTAGCACAATCCCATCTAGAGGATTTGCTCGAATAGATTCCTCGGTATCCATACTGGCGAGGTTCCGAAAGAGCATGGTAGAAGGTTTCATGATGGTTTCTCCCAGAGACATTACCGGAAATTCTAACGGAAATCCTCCCGATTCTACGACGCCTCGTTTAACGACCTCTGCGAAATCTCGTAAATGACCATTGCAAGGTGTAAGTTCAGACCATGTATTGCAAATTCCGATGACCGGTTTTCCTCTAAAATAATCGTCTGGATATCCTTGATTTCTTAACCATGATCTGTGTACAAAGCCCATTTTGTCATTGTTACCAAACCACTCACTACTTCGCAGCTTCTTTTTATCGCTCATTTGCTTTTTGGAGATTGTTTATAAGAGCTTCAATTTATGGAAAATTTGGCGATGTTAGTAAATGAGCGTGATTATATTTTGTGAAATTTTGATACTGTGATTTATTTATCGCTTGAAACAATGGAAGCTTGAAACAATAGATAGATATATACTATACATTATTATCCCTGGATAGGGCTAAATCTGGGGTCTTGCAATTAGTTTGGTAGGTATTATTAACTGCCGTCGTCCTAAAACATGATATGTTCAAGAATATCATACAATTCAGACTTTTCGTCCTCATTTGTATATGACAAGATAAAGGTAAGACTGAAGCCATTTATAACTGCTGTCATGTAGTCCTGAACTATAGTGTTGCCTAGGTAGTCTACTTTAGCTTCCATTACATAAAATTCGATACTTCCTACTTGCTGCTGGAAAATATCTTTATCAAATGTATAGGGCACTTGAGACTGTTGAAGTAATTTTTTTGAATGGAATAAGTAGTCGCTGCCTTTCTTAATTCCTGGAAAATTGATTGTATTTTCTGCAACAACAAGGAATGATGGATTAAATTCAACTGGGGCGCCAACTTCATATTTGAATATTGTTAATAGATATGCTGTATTGACCATAGAAGCTTTCACCACAGATTTCAACATTTCGTCATCGCCCGCAACTATTTCGCCTCCAGTTTTAACTAAGCTATTCATCTGTCTTCTGTCTTGTATTACCCAAGTAGAATCGAAAGTAATCTCCATTTTAAAGAAGTCATTCTGGTATGAATCACTTTCTGTGGTACCGAAGTCAAAAGTTTCTGGAAAACTTTGGGCATTTGTGTGCCCATATAACAAGGTGAAAATAATGGTAAAACTTATAATTAACTTCATGCTTTATATGCTTGGATCTAGATATATTTAGATGCTATATTAGCCTATTTTATATGTCAATTTATTCTTATCAAGATTTGCAACACTAAATAATACCGTACTCAATTAATCTCTAAAATTATCATTTCGCTTCCATTAAAGTGAAAATGATCCCCTTTGGTTTTTCCAAGTAGTTGGGCTCCTATTGGTGAATTGATAGATACACAATAAAAAAGACCATCTTCCAGTCGGACTTTCCCGATGCCTACGGAAATAAAGTACGCTCCTTTGTTTGTAGAGACTAAACTTCCAAGAACCACCTTTTCTGATTTTTTATGAAGGTCAATTTTTAGCAAAACTTGTTGCACTTGATTGGCTTCGTAACGTTGTCTATTATTTTTGTCTTCTTCGAGTTGCATCATTGCTCTTCCTGTCTCGAATTTATCACCCGCACTGCTCTTCGTTTCGTTGTTCTTAGATTCTGCGATTGATTTAAGTGTTTTATCAATGGTAAGGAGTCTATCATCAATGTTCAGTTTACAAGCCTGAAAAAGTGAATCTTTTATTTGGAGTTTAGACTTCATTGGATACTGCTTTTATCTACACTTATATTGATAGAACAATCATGTAATGATAACAGTAATTTTTGGTATTTGAAGAAATATGCAATAGTGTGAAATTGATATGAGTTTAATCAGATTATCAAATGTTTACATCATTCAAACTTTAGCACCCCCTTTATCAAGAACTGTACTTAAAAGCAAATAAAGACTTATGAATTGACTAAAAAGACATTTTTAAGAGTTTACGGGAAAATCATTTGGCTTTCTTTACATCCAAAAACATTCAAGTCACCTTCTACTACAGTTGGGAATATTAAATATCCGCTTTTCTGTATAACTTCAGCTGTATGTTTACCTTCTGGTAATTCAATTTCTACAAAGCTATTGCTATTCATATCCATTTCAAATTCACCATTGATGTATAGTAGATATGGGTTTGATGATATGTTTGTGAATCGAACTGTACCCTCTAAACATTCAGGTTCTTTCGTACAAGAACTAAAAATAAAAAATGAAAACAGTAGTAGTATTAAAGCTGATTTGGTGTATTTAGACATCTTTAATTTTTTTAATTGGTTAAAAATTTATTTCTAATTTCTTTATTGGGATTATAATTATAGACACTAAAGTTTGTATAACGCCACTATGATTGATCATAATTTACCGCATCTCCTTTATCACGATAGTAATTTAAGAATGCAAGTATCCTAAATCGTTTATTTTTAAATTCTATCTCAAGGAAGAATTTAATGTTTTACGATATCACACTTTCACCAATTCATATAGCATTTCATTCTGCTTTCTACTTACGGAATCAGGCGTCATTCTCAGTGCTTGATTTCTTAACCTTCTTAGAATTGGATTAGACAGATGTGCTACTTTACCAATTTTCCAGCTCGTCTTAACTACTCGATGTGCCTTTATATAGGCGTGTGCAGGTTTTTGGTGATTTTTGGATGACTTCATTAGAAATTGAACAAAAGAAAATTGACAAAAAGTCTATTTTACATAATTTAGAAATCATTGTTCAAGCCATCTATCCTTACTTAACAGAGAAAGGAAAAGCCGAGTATAAAAACCTAAATCGACGATAATCCTTATAGTTCTAGCCTACTAATCGAAATAACTATTCAACTTGTTAATAATAGTGTCTAAGGCCATCTTTGCTTCCTTCATCACAGGTAAAAACGGCCAAACATGAATCATGTTTTCACTGTCGAATACTTCTAATTGCACATCTGAATTTAGGAATTTTTCAACTGCCAATTTTTGATCTGGGTAAGTGATATCGCGTCCAGCCATGTACAAGATGGTTTCAGGAAATCCGGTAAAGTCACCATAAAGTGGTGAAATAACTGGATCCTTAAGAACCTTCTCCCCAGCATACATTCGCTTCGCACTAATTATACCTTTCTTAGAAAGAATAGGATCTATCTGATCAATGGCATCTATTTCTGGATTTGTAAATGAAGCATCCATTACGGGCGAAACCATGATTATACTTCTAGGAAGATCTATTGAGTTCTGAATCAATCTCTGGGTTAAAGTAGCAATCAAAGTGCCTCCTGCTGAATCACCTATCAATACAATATCTTTTCCTTCAAATGTTTCTAAAGCTTTCCTGTAGACTTCATCAATATTAGCATTAACCTTTAGTACGTTGTGTTCAGGCGCTTTCGGGTAATCACACATCCAGATATCATATTGACTGCGTTTATGAATGGTTTTTATAATATCCCAATGGTGTTTTGCTGGACCAGAAATGAATGCGCCTCCATGGAAAAAGATCAACAGTTTTTTAGATTTACCCGACTGCTTAACTTCTGTAATAGTCGTTTCAGATAAACTAAACTTTCGTACATTCTCGCCCTTGAAAAATTGACCTTTCGGATCATGCACATCTTCCTTCCTTATTTTCTCAAAATCAATCGGATCACTACTAAAATCTTTTTTCAGCCCTTTGAGTTTAAGCACAAATAAAATAATGTAAAACGTAAAGCTTGGTTTCATTCTCTAATTTTTAAAATAAACACCTCTAAATTTTTCTACTCTGCAAATTGCTAATAATAATTTCGGCATAATTGAAACAACCTCATAATCCATCCATTATATTGTTCCTGATCTTTTAAACATTTACCGTTATACTTTTTTAACATATGCATAATAAGCAGATTGCTCATTTCCTTCACCATCGATCAGCCAGGCTTGAACTTCTGTCTGACCAGCAGGTAAATCTATAATAAATTCAGCACCTACTTCACTTCCTTCTACTGCCTTTTCAATAATTTGCGTACCAACTTTTAAGCGAACTTTAGTAACTGGAATTCCTTTTCCGGCTCCTTTTTTAATTGGTTTCCCATTCGTAGAAATATCACTATAAGCAGCTTCCGGTAATGCTGATGCAAGTGGTAAATTCACTTCTTTAGGCCATCGACGAACATCGAAGTGGTATGGTCCTTCTTGGGAGATTTCAACGGGCCAGAAACCTATCGCTTTTTCACCAGCTAAAACATGGCTTTGATTCCAGCTATGAACCTTAAGATCTTCCCTGATCCAACTGATCGAATTCAACCAAACTTCCTCTTGATATTCAGTTCCAATGATAGGTCTTGGGTATGGGTAGTCGTCCATCTGCAATTCATCCCAGTAGTCATCATATTTTTTAGATAATTCTGCAACGATATCTGGATACGCTTCAGCAACATTGTTTTTCTGCCCAGGATCAGCATTAATATCGTAGAGCGCATTCTTATTAATAAGCCTCCACTGGTCGGTATAGACAATAATATTCTTATCCTTAATCTGTTTGTCTACAATGTTCTGAACATGATTTATGATTACTCGATCTTCCCATTCCGTCTCTGGATTTTTTAACAAGGGCTCCAGACTACGTCCGTCTATAGCGAGATTACTTTTTTCTAAATTGTCCAAGTGGCAAATATTAATTAAGGTGGGTAAGAGATCTATATGTGCTGTAAACTTATCGATATCAACTGCCTTATTGAATCCGCCTGCAGGCCAATGAACAAAACAAGGCACTCGATGACCACCATCATACAATGAACCTTTCGAGCCTCTCATTCCATCGTTGAAAACATGAGTGCCATCAGAACTTCCATTATCCGTCAGAAAAATGATGATGGTATTTTCATCTAGCTCATTGTCTGCTAAATATTGACGTAGTCTTCCTATGTTTTGATCTACTCTAGTAATCGATGCAAATAAATCCTTTGTATCGCCCCATGGAACTGTCCGCATTTTAAAATCCATACCCTCATATTCTTCCCGCCATTCAGGAAGCACATTCATCGGCCCGTGAGGAACATTGGTTGCTAAGTAAATAAAAAATGGTTCGTCTTTGCTTTTTTCAATAAAATCAATGGTTTCATCAAAGAAAACATCAGTATTAAAGCCTTTGATCTTTTCCCACTTCCCATTTCTGAGATAAGCATCATCCATTCGATCATTCCCCCAGTAATCATTAGCGGTCCCTACTCCACCATCTCCGATTCCTACCCATTCATCGAATCCTCTATCCATCGGTCGGTATGGATAGTTATCACCAAGATGCCATTTTCCAAAATGTCCCGTATGGTATCCCGAAGCTTTAAAGTAATCAGCCATAGTTATTTCCTCTTTGGCGAGGTGGTTCCGAACATATACGGTAGAATGCACTTGAGTCCTATCAGACATTCTTCCAGTCATTAAGGCTGCTCTCGTCGGTGCACAAAAAGAATTCACATGAAAGACAGTAAATCTCGTGCTTTCAGCATATAATTTGTCCAGATGAGGTGTTTTAATGTATGGATTACCGTGAGCTGCTAAATCTCCGTATCCTTGATCGTCGGTCATGATAAGAATAACATTTGGCTTTTTAAATTTTTCATCATCCTGCGATGTAGACGAATGAAACAAAAAGACAATTACAATGAGGATATTATATGGCGTTAAAATGTTCAAGTTTTTCATATAGGTTGGTTAGAAATTTAGCCATTGGCTTTCTGTGCCGAATTTAATAAAAAACCAATAGCAATATTAAAGAATGGAAAATGAAATCTGAACATTGCTTCATGCTAGCCAATGAAATGCTTCGACCTAAATAGATTTTTTTTTCATATGAAGGATAGGATAAGGTTTTCCAGAAGAATCTAATGCTGAGCGACTGAATATCTCGAAACCACAATGTTCATAGAAACCAACTGCTAGTTTATTCTGTTCATTAACATCAACCTTCGTGACTTTTAGTTGATCTATGGCATAAGCTAACAAGGTTTTACCAATTCCTTTTCCGAAGTAGTTAGGATTAATAAACAACATTTCTAGATGCTGATCAGCAACACCCATAAATCCAATGATCTCTAGATTTTCGTTTCTTATACCTCTCAGTTCAACTGCATCTAAATAAGTGTTGAGAATAAGGGGTTTAAAATAGGCGATATCCTCTTCCTGTAAAAAGTGGTGTGTGGCTCTTATTGAATCTTCCCATACCTTAACCAGCTTTGGGTATTCTTTTTTTTCTATTTCTTCAATTTTATATACCACCTGATAAGGTAATTGTGTAGTTATTAAATGAATAGTATCTTGATAACAAGGATAAATAAAAATCGTTAATATCAAGATGAAATTGACCTGTATTACACCTAGAATGACCGACTTTTTTCTAATTTTTCCATTTAATATGTAATACATATTAAGTTAAAAAAGTGCTAGGAATTAATTTTCCTTAGAATATTTTATAACTTCATGATGTTATTATTTTAATAAAACAAATACAACCATGGCACCCAGTTTAGAGCTGTATAAGCATTTAAGTCTTATAACTAGCTTTCTATCCATTTCGCTTGGATTCTTTTTTGTTTTTATCAAGTCAAAGCATAACAGATCAAATGTATTTTTAGGTATTCTAATTTTATTATATTCTCTATACTTCTTACCGGGATTTTTTGATGCGCTTAATATATTAGATGATTTACCGCATGTCATAAGACTTAATTTCTTTTCAGGAATACTTATTGGACCATTTACATACTTATATTGTAAATCTTCGATAGAAGCAGAACCTTTGACTTTTAAAAAGATAAGATTACATTTAGTACCTGCTGTAATTGGCTTCTTTTACTATCTCCCAATGTTAGCTAAATCTGGAGCTGAAAAAATGGAAGTCTACCATTCCATAATGGTCACAGGATTTACGCCTTCTCCAATTTGGATTTCACTTGGAATAGGATTGATTGCGGTGACATATACTGTGCTTTCTATTAGAATGATAATTAGATACTTGAATCATCTCAAGAAAACTAGATCTTCCATAGATCCATCATTTCATAGGTGGTTATTATTTTTAAGCAGTACTTTATTAATTCCTATAGTAATAACAGTAATTACAAGATTGGTAGGTGCCACGACGCTACCTTTTCCTGTAGTTGTATTTGCATTATCTTTACTTATTTTCATTATTTATGGTACTTTCTTACTACAACCTAAGTTTTTTGATAAGTTCCAATATCAGATTGATGATCAAGAGATCGAAGAAGTAAATAGTATCGAAAAATATCAAAACTCTAATCTTCAGAATAATCAAAAGTCGGAGTACTTAGAAAAGATTATCAAGTATATGGATTCTGAAAAGCCATACTTAGATCCAGAACTCACTATTTTGCAATTTTCGAATACCGTAGATATTCCGACTTATTATGTATCTCAGATTATTAATGAGCAGCTAGAGTGCAATTTTATTGATTTTGTTAATAGATATCGGATAGATGAAATTAAGGTAAAACTAGAAGATCCAAAACTTAATCATTTTAAGATTCTTAATCTAGCCTATGATTCTGGTTTCAATTCTAAAACTGCTTTTTATTATGCATTCAAAAAGCATGTTGACATGACTCCTGGTGCCTACAGAAAAGAAAATCAGCTATCTACTGCTTGAAATTCCTAAACCAAGGTTTTCTAAAACTTTTGATTCGCTTTTCATATGCTTACGTTTAAATTATTCTAAAAATACTTGTTTTAGGGGCTTAAAAGCATGTCCGCATTTAGCAATACGCACTTTAAACTCCATTTTATTATATAATTTTAGCATCGTTAAATTATAAGCCGCTTCTAAAAAGGAGGGTTTAGAAGTTTATGTAAACATTATACTAAAAGTAGTGAATTTGTATTCATGAGACATTTGCACATGATGAAATTGATTTTTATTTGGATGAATAGATATTCAAATTTTATTGTTTGTAGATTGAGGAATGATACGCATGAATGAAAATTAAAGTAAATAAAGATAAATAATCATTAAAGCACTTTAACCACTAATTAGTGGAAATACCATTTGAAGTAGATTAGGTGTCCCCAAATTTGAGATTTATTTCTTAGAATTAAATTTCCTAAATCTATAGCTTGATATAGCTAACAACGTTAATTAAGCTTTAAATGATAACCACCGTGTATGTACCCTAATACACAGTATTGCGACAGGCACACTTCATCATTTTAATATGATGAAGTAGCCTATTGCGATTTCATCTTCACTAACTCTGTTTTTTTTCGAAAATTTTCACTTTCAATAATATGAATTTAACATCAATCAAGAGACTGATTCTTTAATTTCATTCTGACTATCTGATTATCTTTTATTGAGTATGTTTTTTATGATCTAATGAGCTGCTATGATCTGTCTTCATGGAGTGGAGTTCACTTTTCGGATCATTAGATTTGATCAATGGAAAGAACAATTGAACATACCAAGGCTCTTTCAATTGATTCCACGTACCAAACTTATTAGGATATTTTCTAGTTATTTTTGCTGTTCCAAAAATGATGTCCCAAAGGAAAAGTAGATTTCCATAATTGCCATTAGGATTAGAGATACCATCTTCCGCTGTCAATCCATGATGTGCAAAATGAGTACTAGGCGTGGAAATAGTTCTTTCTATAATCCAAGCAAATGGATGGAGCAATTTATATCTATAAAGAAAACGATCCCATTTCGTCTCACTATGTGCTAGAAGAATGACTATTAACTTAATAGGGATATAAAATAGAAAAGCATATCCCATTCCTAGGTAAACGAGTACAGCTAGAAACCATATTCCAGGCATTAAAGCGTAATATAGAATTGCATTTCTGTAGGTAACGAGGACTCCCATGTCCTCCACCATATGATGTGGTCTGTGTAGTTTCCATAATTTTTTATGCTGGTGTGATAATCTATGCCACCAATATTGGCTAAGGTCATCAAAAATAAGAAAAGCCAGAAAGTGCCACCAAATGGATGTATTGATAAAAAAATCTTCAAATGCTGAGAAATTGGAATCCATTATCCAAAGAACTACAAGGAATATGGCAGGTTGAATTAATGTCGGAAGTGTAACCAGACTCAATATTTCGATTGTAAAATCATTTTTACTTCTTCGGTCATCAAAATATAGACCTCCGATGGATTCTACTATTCCCAGCACCAATAATACCACTAAAGGTATTAGTTTACTTAATGATTGTTCATCCATATTTACTTGTCAGTGCCGAAAATGTGATGAAGAAAATATAATGCACTGATACTATTCCTCTATAATTAGATATAAATTTTGCCTCATATGTTACCTTAAGATAAGGTATGAATTAAAAAATTTAATATCGCATGCTAAATTTTATTTCTCCATTCTTTTGATAATGAGTCGAATTTGGCCCATGTGGTTCGCTTGGTGCTCCATGACATGATACCATGCCCAATGGTTATTCATATTACTTCCTTTGATTTTCGAAGCGAACCATTTATCATTCTTTTCTTTTAACAATCTCAGTGTTTCTTTTCGTACTTCGTCCCAAATGTCTAAGTAGTATGTAATCGGTTTATCTTTTATTACATTTCGAGCATTATCACCAAGATTTTGGGCAATGTCCCATTCGTCTCTTTCAGCTTTGTTTAAGCTTCTATTTTCGAAGGTGTAAACTTGGTAGTATTTCTCAGTGGCTGCCAAATGAAGAATCATGGCCCCTATCCTATTCGCATCATCGTCTAGTAAGAAATCCGTTTCATCTTGATTAAGATTCTTTACGCTATTAGTGACTCGACTTTTTAGATCTTCGAGCATAGAAACAGTAGAGCCGATTTGTGCTGAGTAGCCTTTTGGAGGTTTGATTTGTTGGGATTGCACTGCGGAGGTAAAAATGACGGTAAGGAAGAATGTTGATAGAATATATTTCAAGTGATTGTTCATATTGTTTTAGTGTTGATTAAGATAATTATTGGTTAGGGTAAATGGAACTCTATAAAAGTACCGAAAATTCATCTAACAGCTATAACTATAGCTTCGATCTTCGGAAGTGGCTCGCCGATCCCTGCAATCAGTCAACGTGTCTTCTTCGCTAATATTTTGGATAAAATTCTAAATTATTTAATCAAGTAAAATTCATTTTCGGGCTCGACGATCCGATGCAATGATCGATTCGAATCGCATATTTGTTCCGTTGGTAACTGGAGAAGTAGGCTCACTGAATGTGAGACGATGACTTTGCTATAAGTTCACCTTACTCATGATCAGACTTCCCATCAACATAATCTTCCACCTCATGCGCAATCTTAATCAAGCGAATCACATCTTCTTCTTTATCCAAGTCAATGTCCGGATACAATTCATTGATCTTCTCAAGGCTCGGAATACCATCTAAAAAATCCTGTAAACCATCAGCTAACGTTTTCAACCACCATAATGGATAGTAAAACTTCTTCTGACAACCAAAAGTAATCGTATCACCAATATCATACTTACTTTTACGCCAGAGTATATCATCCAGGCGCGCTTCGAAATCAACGCGATCTTGAGATTCCTTCCTACTCACTAATGTCACCACATACCATAATGCCGGATTCTCGCGATAAAGATATCGCACACCTAGAGGCGTCTCCCCATTCGGGGTCAATATGTATTTTGCAGCAGTTCCTAATTCGATCATGTGTTATAAGGGTTTTACTTGGTTTGTCAATGTCTATCCCACCTCTATACCTAAGTTGTCCTTTTTCATAGTCATCTCTTAATTCTTGGTCTCCTAAAAGGCGATAAGTAAAATCTGGAGATCCTGTAAGATTGATGGAAAGGTTTTGAGTGTGAATATTTTCAAGTATTGCGAGCATTAAAATCATCGCTATTCCTAAAGTTTTAGTTTTCATAGTGGTAGGTTGCTATTCAATTCTTAATCGACGTCCTCCTCTTAATCAATATCAGAAATTAAATTCAATGTTCTGGTCTTTCTCGGAAATCGAAAGCGTTTTTTTTATACTGGTTTCGCTTAATATGAATTCTAACGAGGATTTCCAGTGGAAATTTTAATACGTTTAAAATTTAACAATTAGCTGTTTAATGGCTGCCTGATTATTTAATTTATTAAAGGAATTCCAACATTTCTCTATCCTATGTTCATTTTGGAAAAACAGGTATTGAGTGTGAATTATAGGTATTTTTCGGCTATATTCAGGAAAAAGAGGTGTGAGTATTTAATGAGACATATACGCGAAATAAAATGGTTAATAAACTATGAGTTTTTGTTCTAACTGGGTAATTTATCTAAAGCATCATTTCTCTACCTAGTCGACATTTTCAAAAAACTTAACAGCGTACTTGCAATAATCAATGATCATATCTTTATCAGTATCAAATTCTTTTCGCTTTCCTAAATAATTATGGCATGTGGAAGTTATTTCTTTACCTTCAGCAAGTTCCTTGTAAGAAATGCACTTAATATGTTTTTTGGTTACTAATACAAAGAGTGCATTCTCAAAGGGATAATCACCATATATTGAAATATCTGTTTTTCTCAACTCACCACTTGCTCGATATTTAACCTCGATGAAATGTGCTTGATTATCTTTAAATACTACAAAATCAGGCATTTGTCGAATATTTTTAGAAACATCACCCCTCACACCTTTCAAAAGGTCTTTAATCCCAGGAATTGAATTCTCCATCCCATAACTAAAAACTTGAAATCCAAGAGAGCGAAAAAGTTCTTCAACTATTGTTTCAGCAATCCTACCTTTAATAACTCCTGAAATCCATGGGTTATCCTTACTCTTTGTTATTACTTTCTTTTTCTTTTCAACTTTTATCTCTGGCTCCTTTATCGCAACTGCAACATCGCCAGAACCAGAATTTCCATCCTGTTTATAGCAGGAATAGCATAATCCTCCATTAAATTTTGTGTAAGCTTTACAATTTATACATTCTGCCATGTGTGTTTATTTGGGTTAAAGAATTCTTATATTAACTGATTTATCTATTCAGCCTCTTAAGTTGCTTTCATTAATATTGACAGTGATAAAGATATCCTCCCCTATAACTTTCCTAATGGTTATGCCTCTGCGAACTTTGCGCCTCTGCGAGATAATACCTTTTAGAATCGTAAGATTCAAAACCATCTACATTCCTAAAATTTACATATGAATCTAGACTTCGAATCCACAAAAATCTCATCAGCTGGTGAGCGTGCAAGTAGAATCACTGGGGGTGAGGCTTTGATATTGCAAAGTGAAACTTACCCATCATGGCTTAATAGTCCCTTCAAATTGTTCCGTTCTAATGTCGAAAAGAATCTTCATTGTTGTATAGTTTCTGTTTAATATGTTGCTTAAGTTTCGGGCTTATCAGTCCATGATTAACTTCTTCGCCTTGTTATTATTAAGTGGAGGAGTAGGTTTAGTTAGTAAATAATTGGCTTGTTCAACCTTCCTCGCTATAAAATTGACCTAGAAGAAAAACCGACTGCAATTGCATCTGGATAAACGTTGATTCGCAGTAAGAATCATTACCAGAAACATGCCCTAAGCTGTATTAATCAGCAGGTTGCACCTCTACAATCACTCTTCGGTAGGCATATAACGAAGGACTTCCACTATCATGAAGTGATAAAATAATATGGATGTTTTTACCCGCTGAATCTGTAGGAATTTCCACTTGGGCAGTATTCGCTGAGCTATTCTGAATGTTGATGTTTCCTTTATAGGTACTTGCTTCTTCATAAAATGCCCAATTGTAATTCAGCGCGTCACCATCTGGATCCGATGAATCGATTGCATTAACATCGATGACGGAACCTGCCTTAGCATTCATGGTCAATACAGCTTTGGTGTGGTCACCATTCAATACTGCCGAGGGATGGTGATTCGCATCTTCGTATTTGCTCGTTATACTCCAGTCCATCCGTGCTGCAAAGTCATTATCGTAGCCTGTGCTCCATCTCTTGATGGCTTTTGCCTTTTCAGGGGTATTGCCATACATGTAATATGGATCAAATTTGCTTTCACCATCTTTCTCTATTTTAGGTACTCCTGGCATGCTTCGTATCCCAGCTTTTTTCGTAAAACTAAAGCGACCTCCCCAGCCGCCTTGATCTATTTGCTCTGGATCATTCAGACCATTCGGATAGACATGCATAAATGCTGGTGAATCACCTTCCGTTGCCCACTTTCTGTCTGGGTATTCCGCTCCCAAAGGTCCATGGTTTTGGATGTGTTCATCGAGGTATTCGTCTGATGGTGCCCAACCGTATACACCTGTTGCTCTGATGTAAAAAGTCTGGGGGAAGTTTTTCGCAATCCACGCGCCCGCGTCATCTTGGCCTAGTATGTCAAACAGTCTTAATTTGCTTAGAAATGCTTCGAATGCTTCTGGCGAACGAGTTTCTCGCACCTTCCAAATCGCTTGTGCAGCAATATTCATTCCTCCCCACCCTAATACCCAAACTGGTCTTGGATCATCTTTATCTACAGCGCTGATGATGAGGTCAGAGCTTGGGCTATCTTTTCCTGTTCCCACATCACTCATGCCGTATCCTGTCTGTCCCATGATCGAAATAGATCTCAAGTATTCTGGACTTGGAAACCCGTCAGCATGAATTTTCAGATTCTCATATACTTTATCATATGCATCGACGATTTGATCAAGCATCGCTGTATTGCTTTGTGTTTTCTTCCAGCATCCGGTGGAAACAATTAATCCTTCGATGTCAAATTCGTTCGCACAGACTAACTGGCGGACTAGAGACTGTTTATCATCGGGATCTGCGCCAAGGTCGGTAGTGTTAATGACTCGAGGTTTATAGTTCATACCATAACCATTTGATACAATAGATTTTCTTGCATTCGACATTTTTTCACTGAACTTTTTGCCATCTCCATCGAACTGAATCACGTTGCAGTTTTCTATTTTCCAATCCTGCATCGTCAGTGAATCATATCCTGTAATGTAGTACCCCACTTGATCAAAATAAGTTACTGCTGGATGTGATGACCAACTTAGTTTCGCACCTTTCTCTATAAATATTGGCTTTCCTTGTGTTAAGTTGTGCCCTTGCAAATACTTTAAATCGGCTCCCTGGTCTACGATCTTCGCCCAATTAACGACTAGGTCATTCCCTACATGAGCTTGGTACCAGTACTTATGATCCGTCATTTTGGAACCTGGATAGGTTCTAGGGATATATTCATAAAGCCATTGCATAAAAGGCTTTTTTGTAGCATTGGAAGAAAGATTTTTTCGTGGTTTATCACTGCTATTTGCATTAGAAGGTGTGTCTGTCTGAGAAAAGATATTCCACTCCTTGGTCATTGAAGATACAAATGGATCAGCATTCCCATTAAACTGAACAACACATAGATCGCCAATTTCCAATTGGCCCATTGTTGAAGTGTTGTATTTGGTTATATAATAACCCACATTCTTCGAATGCTTGATTCCAGCATAACTTTCCCAACCAGTATCTATATTTTGTTCAATGAAAAATGATTTGTCCTCACGAACACCATGCAGTTTGTTCATGGCCATTTGTGATTTGTCCATCGTTCCCCATGTCACAGTCAGATCATATGCAGGAATAACTGATTGATACCATCCGCCGTAATAATCTATAACAAGCGCGGGATGTGTTGTATGAACATACTTTTTTAACCAGTTTACAAAAGTGATCTCTGATTTACTGGGGTTCATTTTATGGTTTTCCACCATCTTATTTGTGAAATTATCAGGTTTGCCATCGTACTGAATAACAGTCACTTGCCCAACATCAAATGATCCCATTGTTCCAGGGGAATAAGCGGAAATATAATATCCAACGCCAGGGTAATAAGTGACTTCAGAAAGATTATCCCAGTTCTCTTGACTTGTTTTCGCTATGAAGATGGACTTGTTTTCATGAAGTCCTTCGAGGTCTTTTAAGTTAAATTGTGTCTGCGGAACGAGACCCCAGCTTACGGTCAAATCCTCTTCTGGAATCTTAACTTGTAACCAGTCGTTGTGATGAATGACACTGCTTCCAGGATATTTATTTGGTATATGATCTTTAAGCCAAAGTGAAAACTCAGTGTCATCTTCTGCATGACTAGCTCTTCGAGCTCTTGATTTCCAGACCTTATTCATTTCTTCGATGAATTTGTTGGCGTCGCCACCTCTAAACTGTAGGACTGAAAGTTTGGCCACTTCTAAATTCCCCATACTTGATGGATTATAACTAGGAATATAGTAACCTGCCCCTTCTGCATAATTCATGTTTGGAATGCTCGACCAATCTTCATCTAGAGGCTCTGAAATAAAAAGTGCTTTACCTTCATAATGACCATGAACTTCTTTTAAAGTCAATTTTTCTTGAGGTAAGTATGCCCAACTAATGGTAAGATCCAAGTCATCAATCACAGCTTGATACCAATCGCTGTGATCGATGACATTAGATGTTGGATATTTAGCAGGAATGTAAACTTTCAACCATTCCGCTAAATTGGGTTCTTCGTTTTGTTTTGCTGCGTGGAGCGCTGAAATTGGTAGGAAGAGAAAGTAAATACTAAAAAGCAAGAAAGGAAATTTAATTTTCATAAGTGAGTTTTGAACGTGTAGTAGAAATAAAGCATTTGAGTTTTATTTACTAAAAGTGATTATGAAGATGATAGAAAGGTGAGTAAGCTTTCTATCATTATATTATATGTTTTTCTTATTGGTCAATTTAATAGAGTTAATGGATAGTTTGCACTGAGGAACAATTTTGTGTTTAGTCATAGATTAATTTTGGTTTATTTACGATAATCTTCGTTTAGTGCTTATTCGTAATTATATGCAATTATAACGAAATAAAAACGAAAATATTATTTTTTTATATATTGGAGTTTTTGGAATTAGTGATTTTGTTATAATCTCGGCTTCGAACTGTATTTATAAAGCGAGGAAAAGAGCGTAGGATGAAAATAATAGCTCTCCGATTCAGTGCAAGGATCACTTTGAATCGCAACATAAATCATCCGATGGGAAAGCGGACACTTAGTTTCACTCCATGAGACACCATGATTTTGCTAAATGAAATCTTACATTTTATAAGGCTCGATAATCCGTTTCGTAAATTGGTTTTCATTCATGGCATTATTCATAATTTTCGTTATATTTGGATATCTATGAATCTTATACGTAAAACTTGCTAATGCAAAGGAAATCTATGACAGAAGAGGACCTCATTTGTGGCATAAAGAACGGTGACGAAGACAGCTACAAGCATATGTTTGATTGCTATTACAACCAGTTATGTATCTATGTGAAAAAGTTAGCTGGAGATATTCCTATCGCTGAAGATCTCGTCCAAGATGTCTTCCTTAATATCTGGATTAAAAGAGACAAACTAAAGATTACGCGATCACTTAGAAACTACCTATATAGATCTGTTCACAATCAATTTTTACTTCACGTTAGAAATAAGAAAATTCGATTTATTGACTTGGATTACTTAAGAGTTTCGGCTTTAATAGATGAGAATCTTTCGGTAGAAGATAACGAACTGATCGGTGTGAAACTAGATAAAATTAGCGATGCAATAGAATCTCTTCCACCGAGATGTAAAACCGCCTTTAAGCTCAGCCGTTACGATGGTTTCAAATATAAGGATATCGCTGAATCGATGAATATTTCTAAAAAGACCGTAGAACATCTTATCTCTAAAGCACTTTCGATCTTAAGAAAAGTCCAACTCTTCGGTTTTCTCTGGATATTGTTTTAAGCTTAGTGAATCAGGATCATTTTTTTCAACACCATATCTTTTCCAGACCTTAACTTATAGATATAAATTCCTGGTTCTACCCTGCTTCCATTATCACTTGTGCATCTCCATCTCACGGTATGCTTTCCAGCATCTTTATATCCATTCACTAAGTTAGCTACCTCTTGTCCTTGCATATTGTAAATAGATAAGTTAACATCTGATGGTTGTGCTATAAAATAATCGATCGTCGTCTGATCCGTGAATGGATTTGGATAATTATAGACTGATTTGACATTAGGATTTACATTGAAAGTAGAAGAAGTTCTACCTGTTTCTAATTCATATAAATCTGTGCTATTAATACTTGTAGCAATGACATGATCTCCAGTGTAAGCAATGTCACTTAATCCAGCATATGGCGCAGGGATTTCATTTATCTGTTCCAATGTTCGATTCTCCTCTGAATAATCGAATATTCTAATCAAATTATCGATGCTGTCATTCACCCAAAGTCTTCCATCTACCCAAGCTAAAGAAGTCGGAGATGATAGAGGAACATCAACATTGACCTCCTCCTTCTGCTCACCATTTAATCCAAACCTATAAATGTTGTTACCAGGAAGTGCTATCCAAATTTCATCATCGAAAATAGCAAGCCCTCGCTGCTGTTCTCCTAGATCTGTAGACCAAGTATTGATTAGATTCCCTGAAAGATCCACTTCCCAAACCTCACCACTATTACTTAGATTTTGATTCATCAAAATGGTTTTTCTTTCTTTACTCCAGGCAGCTCCTTTGGGAGTAGATGTGGAACTTGAACGATTAGGAAATTGTTCTCCTGTAAGTCCTGTTATTTTATCCACTTCATACCAGTTATTGTCTGTTTCATTCAATACCCAAGCCTTGTCGCCATTCCATATTACAGCTCCCCATTGACTGGCAGAATCTAATTCCATCCTTGCGATTACATCTCCCTCTTCCAGTTCAATCGGTGTTGGATTTTCTGTAAATAAATCATATTCCGGCCACTCATTGACAGAATAGATACCCTCCCAGATAGCAGCATCTATTTCTTCATTGAATTTATCAATGTTGCTTTCGAATCTAAAATTGAGTGCGAAAGAAAATACAATATCATCATTTCCTACACTTACGATTTCCGCTGTAGTGCCAGGCAGACTACCCACATGCCACATACTTCCATTCCCAACAGCCCAACCTTTCGCATAGTTAGAATAATTAGAAGGAGTCACCATTAACTGACGATAAAATGGGGAAATAATATCAGGCCTTGAAGACTTTCCATCCACTGCAGTACCAAATTTGATTAGGTCACCAGCAGTACTCACCCAGCCACCATGTGCATCCATCGCTTCTATGTCGAATCCACCGTAAGGTAATGGGACAGTACTACCATCTCCGTAGACAGATTTAGCATCATTGAAAGAAAAGTAGTAAGCTTCTTCTAGATCTTGACGTGCAGGTTCATTCGTGGCAAGCACAAAACTACTTGCATTGATTTTATCAAAAATTTCTTCCTTTATAAATTCTTCATACGATTTTCCAGAAATCTTTTCAATTACTCTACCCAAAACGAGGTAGCCAAAGTTCGAGTATTTATAACTAGTCCCAGGCACCTTATCTAGTGACCTACCCATCATATATTCTATAAACACCTCCTTACTAGGTGGAGAAGGAACATTCATTATTGCTGCTACTTGGAGACTTCGAAACATTGGTGAATCTCCCCATCCACCTAGATGATGTAGAAGATCGTATATGGTAATGTCTTCTATTCGAGCATCTTTAGTCGGAGTATATTCATTCAATATTCCTGATTCACCAAAAACTACATCATCAAAACTCAACTCGCCATTTTCTATTAATTGTAAGATAGCTACTGCTGTGATAGGCTTCGATACACTTGCTACTCTGAATTTATGCTCTGGGTAAACTCGTCTTTCACTAGTATTATTGATTTTACCAAAACCTCTTTCATAAACCAATCTGCCATCTTTACTAATGGCTACCGAAATACCACCTGGTACAAACCACTTATCTAAAAACTTCTGAACAGCCGTGTCTATTCCTTTCATTCTAGGGTCTTTGAATCCAGTTTGCCCAAAAATTGACAGAAAAGAAAAAAGAAAAAGGATCAGAAAAACACTGATTTTGATGTTGCTGTTGTTGTTAAACATGATGGCTACTATATAAGTCTAATTGTTCAGTATTCTAAGGATAAAGTGGCGGCAACATAACGAATGCTGCCGCCTGAAAATCTAATCTACGTAAATCATCTGAATTACATTACTTCTTTTATTCGTTGAAATTTTAAAATAATAAACTCCAGGAAGCAAGTCACTTCCCTGAGCGTCCCATGCTATACTATGATTACCAGCTGCAACTTTCTCATTTACAAGATCCAGCATTTTTTGCCCTTGAATATTGTAAATGCTAGCTGTCACATTTCCTGACTCTTCCATCGTATAATGAATAGATGTGGAAGCGTTAAATGGATTAGGGAATGCGCTTGCATTAATTTTCGGAACCGATAAGTTTTCAGTTGAGCTTGAAATCAATTCAGTCTTCAGTCCATATAGAATATCTGTTCCCCACCCTGCTGTTAACATTTCTTCACCAGTATAAGCCATGCCCCAAAAACTGTGAAATGGCAAAAGGAAAGATTTTACTTTAGTCAATGCCAGATTTTCCTCGTCATAATTATAAACAGCGATGTGTTGACCATCTCTATCATTCACCCATAATTGCTTATCATCTACCCAATCTAAACCACCTGAGAATAGAATAGGAACATCAAGACTCACATCATCTAAAGCATTTCCATCTAGATCAAATCTGTATATAAAATCAGATCCGATGTAGGAAACCCATATTTCATCTTTTCTAATGGCCAATCCTCGGATATCGTTTCCTAGTTCAGACGGCCAACCATTTACTTTTTCACCATTCTTATTAATTTCCCAAATTTCTCCTTCACCAATTCCACTTTGATTCGTAAAAAAGGTACTATTCTTAGTGCTCCAGGCTGCTCCTTGTGCCCAACTTAATGCATCAGGTGCATTAGGAAATGTTACACCTGTAGGACCTGAAGTTTTATCTAATTGGTGCCATAAATTATCGTCTTCACTTAGTCCCCACGCGTATTCACCATCCCAGGCAAGGCTCGTAGAAGGGTAACCTGCAACAGAAAATATAGTGTCGCCAGCAAGAACTTCATCTTTTGGTGTTACTTGATCATCCAACATCATCCACAGCAACTTATCATAATTCCAGCCAGATGACAATAATTCTGTCCCAGTGTAAGCTAAGCCGAATTGAGAATAATGTGCTCTTGGATACTTTCGCACTTGAGTCAGTATAAAGTTTTCTTCATCGTAGTCATAAACTCGGAGAACCGCACCAGCATTATCATTAATCCATAACTGACCATTCGCCCACTCCATATCTCTTGCATAATCCACTGCTCCACCTTCGATCGTAATCACACCGAGCGAAGTTCCATCTAAATCAAAACGGAAGATAAACTCATTAGGAGGATCGCTGTCTGCATTAGCTTGTCCGATCCATACTTCATCATCTACGATCGTTAGTCCACGTTGACTATTCGGATTAAAGATATTTGCATCCCAGACATTTGCAACTGTTCCGTCTAGATTCAATTCCCAAACTTCACCATCGTTGACACCATATTGTAAAGTGTAATAGGTATTTCTAGTCGGACTATAAGCTAATCCTTGTACATTTACATTACCGCCTTCTGGATTGTTAAATGCTGGTGTTGTTTCACCAGTGCTTTTGTCAATGTATAACCAATTTCCATCTGATTCATTCTGAGTTAGTAAGTTCGTTCCATCCCAAGCAAGAGAAACCCATCCAGTTCGGCCAAGATCAACTCTGTTAATAATATCTCCAGTAACAGACTGAGCATTAGCGTATAAATACAAAACACAAAATAACAGAATCAAAGCAACAGTTTTGTTTCGACTATTTTTTTTCAATGTAACCATCTTCATAATAATTTCAATTTAGTTTTAAAAAAGTATCGTGATCCGTACAGTCATCAAAGCAATCTTTCTGGGCGCCTAATTTCTCCGGATGGAAAGCGCTGTTTCAAGTTTAGCAAATTGCCATTTCTTGCTTCTACCAATACGATACACGAACCTCAAAAAACCCCTATCTTTTTTGAGTTCACTTTATTATTTCATTGAAAAAAATTAGAAATTATATGGGTTTACCTTTTCTTTTCATGGTCAATGTTTTAATGCAGGGTATTCAGTTAAGCACTAAAACCATGAAATTTCATTGATCAATAAGTGAAGGTTTTGGTCTAAATAAGAACAGCACTATCGGATGATAGTGCTGATTAAAATCGACTGTACTTTAAAGTCCCTCTTAGTTTTTCTTAAAGGTATATTCTAGGGTATCAATCCAATCTGGGCGGACTGCCATCTTGAAATTAATGATCTGACCATGTCCATTAAAGTCAAAATACATGTTGCTTTCTTTCCATAGACGATGATTCCACTTGGCAGTAAATGTATTATAGTATAGATGTGAAATATCTCCGATAAATCCTGGGTGGGCTGAAAGTGACACCTTCAATTTTCCATCTTCCATGTAAACTTTAGCAGTCCCATAAACATCACTCGTATATTCACCGCAGTAATCATTTAATGCGAGTGTCGGTGTTGTAACGGGAATACTTGCTTTTGCCTTAGCTGCCTCTTCTGCTCTACGAGCTTTATTTGCTTTATTGATTTTCAGATATTTGCCACTCCAGTCCATGTTTTCCTCGACGCCTAATAATCTATCGAATAGATACTTAGGAAGGCAATTCTGAATGTCATGCTGATCACTATTGGTTACGAGAATAACGCCAATATTCTCTTCAGGAATAAATCCCACATAAGAAAGCATGCCATCTAATCCGCCTGTGTGCTCGACCAAGTATTCTCCCCGAAAATCAAATACTCTCCAACCCAAAGCATATGATGAGAAATTCGTGTACGGATTTAAATTCTCCTTACTCCATTTACTGACATTGATGATTGAATGTGGTTTCCGTGTTTCTTCTATGATACTTTCCTCCAGAATTTTATGGCTTTTGTAGGTTCCATTCGCTAGTTGCATTTGTACCCAGTGTGTCAGATCATTCACACTTGTCACTACTGAAGCTGCGGGTGCGCAATTGTCAACGTTCAGCTGAGCAATTGGTACTAGTTCCCCATTCACGCCTGAGTGTGGAACCGCCACATTTTCCATGTTAGGTAGACCACTAACTGACATCAAGCTTCGAGTCATTCCCAACGGATCGAAAAACTGAGTTTCAATAAATTTTTCATAAGTCATTCCTGAAACTTTAGCAATCACTTCACCTACTACAAGATATCCGAGGTTACAGTATATATATTTTTCATGCAAATCAGCAACTGGCTTCTGAAATCTTATTCTACGAATGACTTCAGCTTTGTCATAATTCGAATCCCACCACGTGAGATCACCAGCCCATAAACCTAGGCCACTCTTATGTGAAAGGAAGTCTCGGATCGTAACTTTTCTAGTTACTTGTGGGTCATACATTTGAAAATCAGGTAAATGTTTGATCACTGGATCGTCCCATGATAGCTTGCCTTGTTGAACGAGTATACCAACGGCCATACTTGTAAATGCTTTGGTATTAGAAGCAACAGAAAATACCGTATTTTCATCTACCCGACCAGGTTTGTTTAATTCTTTAACTCCAAAGCCATTTTTATACACTACTTCACCATCTTTAATTAAGGCAACGGCAAGACCTGGAATTTCCCAACTCTTTCGTGCTTCTTCGATGTAGTTTTCTATTTCTTTATATTGACCTTGCTGTGCTTTACTACTTACTGAAGCTAAAACTACAAGTGTGCTGGTCAGTATTAAATAACTTATTAATTTCATGTGCTAACTATTAAGATTTAAAAGATATTTTCTAAAATAAGACCTGCAAAGTATCCTGTATAATTTCCTATGATATATCCCCATATTCCCATTAATAAAGATGGGACAATATATGCATTCCATCCTTTTGCTTTAGCAATGGCAACTCCATTCATAGGACCGCCAGAAGTAACAATTGCCGCCATAACGAGGTCTTCAAGTTCAAACTTAAACAACTTACCCAGCGAAAACGTGACAAGAAAATTGAAAGCTAGAATAATTGCGCAAAAAATCAACATGATGGGAGCACCTACGATTACTGTTTTAATACTTGCAGGTACACCAATGAGGACGAAAAACAAAAAGATGAAAAACACTCCGATTTCATTATTACCGTTGAGCGTTTTCGCGAATTTCGGGAAAAGAATAGGAAACAACATGGAGAAAGTGGTCAATAAAATGTATTTCTGACCTAGTAAACCTCGGACTATACCACTAAATCGATCCGCGGAAAAATAGTCACTAATCAATACGGACATTGCAGTAATCACGAAGGCAATAGTAAGAACAAAACCAATATCTAACAGAGTAATTTGCTTCGAATTTTCATCTGAGTTAGCTGTTGCTGAGTCTTCAGCTTTCTTGAATTTAGCCTCATTAATACGTGGAAATAATTTACGAATAAGTGGCATCGAAGGTAGTGCAATCAGTAAGATAAAATAGATCGCCATGATTCCATTATCTGCTACGATGGTAGCATTTACTAAATCCTCCGGCGGTTCGAATGCGGCGACAAGCGCCACAAAATTGATAGAACCACCAATGTAACTTCCCGTCATAGCAGGCACGATTTGCGCAAGATGCGGCACAGCATTGTATAACAGTGCAACAGCAATAATACTACCGACGATCGTACCCAGTGCACTTAAGTGAAAAGCCCAAAATAGTGAGCCCGCTTCTTTCACGATCGTCTTAACGTTGATTTTCATTAAAAGCAACGGAATCGTCAATGGTACAATGTATTCCCAGATGAGATCATAGGATGCGGATGCAGTTGGTAAAAACCCAATGTTAGAAAGTAACATTCCTAACATCATGGCTACCAAAGCACCCGTTAATTTCTTAAACAATTTGTATTTTTCCTCTAAGTAAATACTAATTGTAGCTATAGAAATTAAGGTCATCCATATCACCCAATGGTTTTCTGGGGAAATCATGCTTTTCATAGTGTGTCTATTTTAAAATAAGTAAGCATCAAAGTTTTTATTTCGCGTAAGTTCATAAAGATGGAAATTCATCAATAGGCTTACAGCATATGTTTTCAAGTCATGAACATCTCTTTATTTTCATAAAATCGTTGTTCATAAGGACGATTTTACGGTATTAAATAGTAGATCAATCTCTTCTTCTGTAGCATCACTTGTCAGAATAAATCTAAAATGACCTCCTTCTGGTGAGCCTGGATAATTAATAAAGGGAGGATATATTCCATTCTTAAGTAACAAATCTCTCAGGATCAAATTTCTTTCTTCATCGTGATAAGTTATAGAGAAAATAGGCACCGTAGAATTCGGCATTTCAAATCCAATCTCCTTAAACCTTTGTTTGAGTTTTAGCGTCCGTTGTTGTAGGCCAGTGATCAAATCTGGGTTATCAAGTAGGTAGTCAATAGATCTTATACCTGCAGCTGCAAGTGGTAATGCAAGTCCAGTACTTCCTACATATGCGCTACTTTTATTTTGTATTTTCTCTATTAATTCTGCACTTCCCGTAATAACACCGCCTAGCGTTCCAAATCCTTTGCTCAGTGTTCCTGTTTGGTAGATCATTTCCTTGTCCACACCTTTTTCTTCCCAAGTTCCTTTACCCGTGGGGCCTATAACTGCCATCGCATGAGCATCATCTACCAATATTTTTCCGTCGTATTTAGAAAGAATCTGTACGTAATCTTCTAAAGGTGCCATGTCGCCTCTCGCAGGAAATACACCATCAGTCATAACGAGGACTTTACTTTGAGGCAGAACATGCTGTTCTATCATTTCTTGTAAATGCTGAGCATCTAGAAACTTGAATTTAATGACTTTCTTTCCTGTAATCTTCACAGCAGATTCAAGACTAGAATGAGATCCTTCATCCATAATAAAGATGTCGAAATCATCAGCTATTGCTTGAAGCATGATTAGATTTGATAGATAGCCAGTGGTATAAACCGCAGATGCATCTGTATCGAAAAAATCTGCAACTTTCTGCTCTAACTTGTTGAGCAGAATATGATTTCCGGTTGTAATTCTTGAACCAGTAGGGCTAATTCCATACTTCGTCACGGCTTGACAAATAGTATTCGCAATGATCGGATTAGTCGACATTCGATGATAGTCGATTCCCGCTAAATACAGGTAATCATTCCCTTCGTAATTGATCTGGTTTCTACCAGTAAAATTGATTTCAGGTCCTAGCATAAAACATTGACTTCACAAGATTGAATAAAGCTTTCATCCGGTTCTGCTCCGATACCTGGTGAGTCAGGGAGCGTAATCATTCCATTCTCAATAGAGATTCCACCTTCGATTGGGTCTATAGAATGTTCAAGGTGTGAATCGAGATCGAAAAATTGGATGATAGGATTAGATAATCCAAAGTGTGCTGCTGCAGTCAGACCTAATCTTGTTTCTGACATACAACCTACCATAGAAGGTATGGCACCAGCATCGGCAATGCTTGCTATTTTTATTGCATTCTTAATTCCACCGGACTTTGAAAATTTGATATTAAAATATGGAGCTACGTTATTCGTAATCAAGCTGATTGCATTCGTCGGCGAGAACAAAGATTCATCTGCCATAATTGGAATGGTCGATTGACTACTTACCAGTTTTGTCCCATTAATATCGTTCACAGGACAAGGTTGCTCACAAAATTCAATATTAAATTCATCATATGCTTTGAGGTTTCTTATCGCACGCATTCGATCCCAGCCTTGGTTCGCATCTATCCTTAGAATCACATCTTTGCCTACAGCATCACTTATATATTTTAGCCTAGCATAATCGGCTGCATCATCTAATCCGAGTTTAACCTTGATGATATTAAATCCCATTTCTTTTATGGATAATGCTTTTTCGCCAGCTTCTTCAGGCTCACATAATCCAATGGTCATATCTGTTTCTATTTCCCGCTTTTCTCCACCCAGAAATAAATACAAAGGCATTTCAGCAGCTTTCGATGCCACATCGTATAATGCCATGTCAATCGCACTTTTTAACGTTGTATTATGAGGAAGATGCTTGTCCATAAATCTGACGATTGCATCTATTGCTAATGGATTTCTTCCCAGTAAATATGGTTTGAATTCTTTACCAGCAGCTAAGGCAATATCCTGAGTTTCGCCTACAAGAGCATGGAAAGGAGCACCTTCACCCCACCCGATAATTCCTACATTTGTTTCAATCTTCACCAGGACATTGTGTGCGACATTTAGGCTCATAGCAGCCAACTTAAACTCTTCCCTTAATGGAATATCAAATCTATAAAATTTGATGTCTGAAATTTTCAGTCCAGGAAAATCTATATTTTTATTCATTCAATTCTTTTATCAGTTTGGGTTGACAAGATCGCAAGGTAAAAAAATACGCTACATATCTAATTCTAATTATTTCTACTTTTGCCAGAACATTGGAGTTTGTTGTTGTCCTCCTGGATCTAATAATTTTTCAACAGTTTTGTTATAATTTACACCATTGAGCTGACTTTCATCAGGCGGATACTGGCGTCTATTCGGAACTACTAAATCACCTACCATTGCTGAAGGATGATAACCATCAACAGGCGCTTTTAATTCAGGATAGCCAGTTCGACGATATTCTGCCCAGCCTTGAATCCCTTGCATATAGTTAGCGACCCATTTTTCATTGATAATGGATTCCAGTCCTTTATACTCTATTTCATCCGCTAGTTGTTGCGCGGATGCTTTTTCTACTCCCCAATTCATAGCAGAGTTCTTCACTCCTTCTCGAAATTTACCTTCGTCATTATCTATTTCCGCAAGAATAAATAAGACTTCATCATAATTCATTAGTGGTGTGGAAGCATCTGCTTTGTAGATCCTTTCTGTTTGTAGAGAAACACCTTTGAAGAATTCTAAGATCGAATTATTGTTGGTTAATCCGTAGGTTAGGCCTCTATAAATGGCTGGCTTATTAGGATTCTTTTCCAAATTTGTCGCAAAAGCAGCTAGACGCATTGTATCATTATTATTTAACATGTAATCAACTAGCGTCTTAGAAACTGCAAATTGTTTTCCTAGCGTTTTGTTTTCTACCCAGTCTACATAAAGTGGATTAATCGCACTTCCTGTTGCTGCGTATTGAAAATTAGCATTGTCATCATTTGACTGAAACGCGTTAGGCGCAGCTTCACGAACAGCATTGAGATCTCCACTTCGCAATCCTATCCGCATGATTAAAGAGTTAGCAAATCTTTTCCATTTGTTCATATTCCCAGTGTAGATGATGTCTCCTCGCATGCCAGGTTGAGATACATCTATCAAGTTAATAGCTTCCTTCAGTTTCTCTATTAGACTTCTATAAATATCCTCTGATTGATCATATACTGGAGTCGTATTTACCTTAGCTTGTAACGCTTCTGAATAAGGAATATCACCCCAAATATCCGTCATGATATGAAAAGTATAGGCTTGCATAATCATTGCTACTGCAATTTGATTAGGAGCATAACCAGAAGCTCCGTTTTCTTCCGGATTTTCTTTGCATTTATTGATAATGTCCTGAAGGTCATAAAGGTTAAGATATAAATCTCTAAAGGAATTATTAGTTAAGCCACTGAAAACATAATATCTACTTTCATCTGTAAGTGCTAATTGTGACCAATATTGAGCATAGAGCATTCCCATTCTTCCACCTAGACCATTATTCCTCAGCGTGGTCATTATATAGGTCTGAGCATTAGTCATTAAGTAAGACGTCGGTACAGTGTCGGGAGCATTAGGATTGGTATTAATAATATCGAAATCCTTTGTGCAAGCACTAATTGTGAAAACCACGATTAGGAAGGTCAATCTTTTAAATAATTTATTCATGATCATAGCCTTATTAAAGTGTGATTGAAACATTGAATCCATATGAATACGTCGGAGGGTTTGCACCACCTTCGAAACCTTGAATATTTCCGCCATTGGTAATTTGCTCAGGATCTACATGTGGATTATCTGTTCCCCACATGGCTAGATTCTTACCGACTAAACTTAGTCTGACTCCTTGAAATGGACCTGAGTACTTAGATGGCATTGAATAGGTTAAGTGTATTTCTCTCAATTTGAAATATGTAGCTTCGAATATATTAAGTGCACCAAAATTTCTGTGTGCATTAGCCCAATCGAAGGCATCAACATTGACATCATTCGGCGTCCCATCTTCTTTGACACCCTCTATAATTATTCCTTTTTCTCTGATTCCATTAGCTGCTGTAGATTCGAAAGAACCGGATGCAATTCCGTACATATTCGTCAAGGACTGATAATGACCTCCTTTTTGATGAGCAATTGTAAACCCAAAATTCATCCTCTTATACTGCATATCATTTATTAATCCTACGGTATAATCTGGCATTACAGAACCTAGAGATTTCAATTCTTCTGATTGCTTGTATAATCCATCTTCAATCACCTTTTGGCCATCTTGGTAAACAAAATCTACACCTTTAAGCATTCCGTATTTTTCACCTTTAGCAACGACGAGATACGTCCCATTTATATCCGCTAAATTGATCTGGTCAATATCTGGTGGTAATTCCACAACTTCATTGACATTCTTAGCAAAATTGACTGTGGCATTCCATGTGAAATTTTTCGTTTGGACTGGAGAAATTGTTAAGCCAAGTTCTACACCTTTATTACTCATTGATCCAGCATTAAGCCATCTCTGCCTGAATCCAGAAGTTGCTGAAATGGCAATCGGCATTATTTGATCTATTGTCAATGTATTATAGTAAGTAACATCAGCTGAAAGTCTGTTTTTAAACAAGTTCATTTCCAATCCAGTTTCCCAAGAATTCGAAGTTTCAGGTTTTAGGTTACCATTGAATATCGCATTAGGATTAGAGAATAATGGATAAGATCCGTAACTGTTATTACTGATGTAAGTTGATTCCAGATTGTAAGCATCTGTATCATTTCCAACTTTCGCATATCCGCCTCTAATTTTCAAGAAATCGATCCAAGAAATATTTTCTAATCCAGGAAGCTCAGAAAGAATTAAACTTAAGCTGGTTGAATAATATGGATAAGAATTGTTATCAGCTGGCAATGTCGAAGACCAATCATTCCTGAATGATCCATCTAAATATAATAAACTTCTCCATCCTATGGTAGCACTTCCATAAGCAGAATTAATCCGCTTAATATACTTATACTCATCTACGAATGCTTGATTTTTAGAATTGGTGAGACTATAAATTCCAGGTGCTGCAAGACCACCATCTACACTACCAGTCACTCTCCTGAAATCCCTATCCATCCTATTCGCTCCTATCATTCCTGTTACATGAAAATCATCATTGAGTTGACGCTGGAAGTTCACTGAAAATTCATTATTGATTTCTGAAAATCCGTACACATCTGTAGCATAATATGATTCTAATGTAGATCCTTCAGCGGTTCTAACTGATCTAGATTCATCATAATGATCAATGTTTAATGTAAACTGGGCTGTCATCCAGTCTGTCAATTTATAACCTATGAAAGTATTACCGAAAACTCTGTTTCTTTCACTTTTTCCATAATTCTCATATTGTGTCCAATAGGGATTATCGGCATATTGAGGTCCTGGATTCTCGAATGAAATTCGGTTCCAAGTACGCTGTGTTCCATCAGGTTGCTTGTAGTCTTTCATTTTAGACATATCCCATTGGCGCTGTCCCCATTGAGCAAGTTTCGTCATAATGCCATTATTAGAATATCCAGAAACAGGTAAAGCTCTCGTCGTATTTTTAACAAAATTTCCTTTTAATCCCACGAAAAGCTTCTTAGTTAGATTCAGATTTCCTGAGAAATTAATGGTGTTTCGTCCTAAGTTAGAATTGGGAAAAACTCCAGTTTGACTAAGATTAGTAAATGACATTCTGAAACTTGCTATATCCGTTCCTTTATAGAAAGCGACATTGGTTTTTGCTAGGAATCCAGTCTCGAAAAAATCTCTAATGTTAGATGGTTGTGCTTCCCAAGGAACAGTTTCTGGATCACCCTTTTTCCCATTGGCTTCCCAATTATAAAGTGACCAATATGGAATGACTGGAGTTCCATCTAATTTCGGTCCCCAAGATTGATCCATTGCATAAAATGGGATATTATATGTTTTGCCATTAATCTCTCTTTGCTCGAAAGTTGTACCTAATCCTCCTCCATATGAGTTTTGGTACTGAGGAAGACGGGCTACATTTTCAAACATCCCAGTGAAACTTACATCGATTCCTACGTTATCACTTTTCCCACTGTTTTTGGTAGTGATGAGAATGACACCATTAGCTGCTCTAGACCCATAAATGGCAGAAGCTGCTGGACCTTTTAATACGGTTACGTTTTCAATGTCATCAGGGTTAATATCTTGCGATAAATTTCCGTAATCAGCTACATCTCCTAATCCCGCATTCTGAAAAGTGTTACTTAGACTTGAATTGTCAATGATGGTTCCGTCCACTACATAAAGAGGCTGGTTATTCCCTAACATTGATCCTGCACCTCTAATCAAAACACGAGCAGAACCGCCCATATTTCCAGAAGATGAAGACACTTCTAGCCCAGGTACTCGTCCTGATAAATTGTTGACGATATCAGTTGTCGGAATGGTATTCACTTCTTGACCTTCGACTTCAGCAATAGAATATCCAAGTGCTTTTTTGTCCCTTGAGATTCCAAGACCAACTACAATTACTTCATCAAGTTTCGTAACATCAGGATGAAGAACGATATTTAGTTTGTTTTGTGAAACCGTGACTACTTGAGTTGTATAACCTATATAACTGAATCTAAGTTTCTCCCCTATTTCAACGTTAATGCTAAAATTGCCATCACCATCTGAAATAGTACCAAGCCCTGAACTTAAAACGACAATACTTACACCGGGCAAACCGTAATTCCCGTCAGAAGATATCACGGTTCCTGTAATCTCAAGTTGATGTTCTTCAATAACAGGAGGTTTTGCTATAGGTTTATTAATGCTTGATTGTTTACTTAGTACGATTTGCGATTTTAAAATATCATACTTAATATTCTTGTCTTTGAAAAAGGTCGACAAGACAGTTGTCAATTCTTCACCTTTTGCAGAAATGCTTACGATTTCATTAATATCTACCACGCCTTCTTTAAAGAAGAAGGAAAATCCTGATTCTTCTGATATTCCATCAAGCACTTCACTCATGGGCACATTTTCAAGATGAACAGAAACAGAATTCTGAGCTATAAGTGAAGTAGCACTAGTCAATGCGATAAGAAAAATAGATACGTAAGCTTTAAGTAGTAAGTTTTTAGTTCGCATAATTTATCGTTGTCTAAACAATAGCTGGTCGCTTTATTATTAAAAAATGTTGTTCATTTATTCTGGCTTATTAAGGGTAACGGAACCATCTTTTATGATATAATTAAAATCCACGGCCATACTGAAAGTTTCAAATACATCTTCAATACTCTCATTGACTACTTCTCCGTAAAATTTGATATTATTCAAGGTGTCATAGTTATTAATGACCTGTACGTTGTACCTTCTTTCGATAATTTTAGTGATATCCTCGAACGACTTATCGTTGAATAAAAGCTTGTTTCGTGTCCAAGAGGTTAGCTTTAATGCATTCACATCGACGATATCAAAATTGGATGTTGTCTTATCAAAAACGGCCATCTGATTCGGAATGATGTCTGAATCACGGAAAACATTCTGAGGATCGGAGATATTCACTCTGCCTTCTACAAGAATTGTTTTAACAGATGCGTCATCAGCGTAAGCAGAGACGTTGAAACTGGTTCCTAATACCTTAATATTCATATCGGAAGTCTGAACAATGAAGGGTTGTTTTTCATTTTTTTCTACATCGAAGAATGCTTCCCCTTCTAGCACAACACTTCTTGTATCTAAGTCAGAGGTAAATTTTTCTGGAAATTTTAAAGTCGATCCAGAGTTCAACTTGACGGTAGATCCATCAGAAAGGACTACTGTAAAGGTTTTACCAAAAGGAACAATGATTTCATCGTAATGTGCAATAGCGCTTGATTGATCATCTGCAAAAGATAAAAGCATATCTTCTTCTATAATCTTTATGCTTCCATCGTCTGACTTCAGAATTATCTGATCCGCATAATCCATTTCAATTATATCTTTCTGATCTGGATAGAAAAAGTAAAAGGACAATACAAGGATTGCAGCAATACTTGCAACAACCTTAATAGCAGGAGATAGGCTGCGAATGATTGTTTTCTGAGGTGGTTTAGCTGCGGAGTGTTTTTTGGTAGCGTTTAGGAAATTGTTAAAAGCATTTTCAGTGTCAAATGCTTCGGAATTGAATTTGCTTGAAACATTCCATTCTGCGATAGCATCTTTAAAAACAGCTTCATTTTCCATGCTCTGTTTAACCCAATTGTCTAATGATTGGATTTCCTCCTCAGTGGCTTGACCTTCTAGGTACTTCTGAATTAAATTTTGTTGTCCTTTCAATGTTTTATATTTTCTATTGTTACGATACAACATAGTTAAAAAACCCCTATTAAAATGATGTGTGAACGGGCATTAATTTTAAAATTAATTTGAAGTAGGTGTGAAAATGTAGGGTTTAATTGGTGTGAACTAGGACGATATCTAGTTTCTCAGGAAGTTAAAATATGAATAGTTTTAATACAAATTCGGCTTAATAGTCCCTACAAATTCATGAGGATAGTTTTCTTAAAAGTTTGTCTATTAAGTATTTTCGGTATTAGATGTAGATTTTTACTACGGGCTTAGCAGTCTAAAGTTGTCTGACTTGTATAGTTTTCTCGGGAAGTTAAAATATGAATGGCTTTAATACAAATTCGGCTTAATAGTCCCTACAAATTCAAAAGATTAGTTTTCTTGAAAAATTTGTCTCTTAAGCATGTTTGATATTAGATGTAAATTCCTATTAAGGGCTTAGCAGTCCAAATTTGTTGCCTTATCGAAAAACATAAAAGTCTTTGTTACATGATCTTGCCAGTACGGCCATTCATGCCCACCATCAAATTCCTCATAAATATGCTTGATACCTGCAGTATCCATTTCCTGATGAAGCTTTCGATTCGCATCCAATAATGAGTCCGAAATACCGCAATCAAATCTAATTTTAGGTAATTTATCATGGTGAAATTTCATTGCATCTATAACATCATAAAGTACACCCTCGGTTTTATAATCATCAATAGGTTCTTCCACAAAGTCTTTCAATTCCATCAATTTAGTAATAGAGCTATGCCCTGATGCTGCTTTAAATTTTTCTCCATGTTTCGCGCCTAACATTAATGCTCCATATCCGCCCATCGAAAGACCTCCGATACAGAGTACAGAAGCATCACTTGCCTCTGGAATATTTTCTCTAACTGCCGTTGGTACATCACTTACAATCCATTCTTCAAAATTCTTTTGGTGATGCGGAAGATAAGCTGAACCATCGCCCCACAAGCCGTCAGAAGGCATAGCTATTATGGCTGGTTTAATTTGATTTGCTTCAATCATGGTTTGTGCAGATTGAGCAGCACCACCTTTCATTGCCCAAGCCCATGAACTGCCGTATACTCCATGCAGTAATATGTATATTGGCAAATCCCTTAGTTCTTGATTTGAACTTGGAACAAAAAGGCATATATCACCTCTTCCTTTTAAATTAGGTGATTTCACCGTTAGAAATCGCAAGTTTCCAGACTCATAAGTCTTTTCTGACAATTCCACCGTTTTAAAGCTGCTCATCATATTATTAGTAATGGAAATTATTCAAAGGTGATTACACTTTTAGCATTCTTGCCAAGCAATAAATCATCAAAAGCCATAGCCAATTCTTCTAATCGATAGGATCGAGTAATCATTTCATCTAATTTCAATGAACCGTTTTTATACAGCCGCATTAACTTAGGGAAATCAATCTGTGGCCTGCATTTACCATATAATGGATTGATATAAATTTTATCCCATTCGAAGAGACGCATGTCCATCGTAATTTCTTCTTCTATTCCACTTACTTGAACAGCAGTCCCAGCATTTCTAATCATGGCTAATGGAGCAGCTCCTAGTTGTGGAATGGCAGTGCACTCAAAAGCGTAATCAGCGCCACGTCCTCCCAACATATCTACCACCTTATGTGATGCCGCGATTAAGCCTTTATCCTCTTTTTCAGCTAAGATCGTATGTGTTGCTCCAAAATTCATAGCCAACTGCAGCTTTTCTGGATTGATATCAATGGCAATTATCATCGCAGCACCTGATATCCGACAAGCTTGAATCACGTTTAACCCAACACCACCGCAACCTAGTACCACAGCAGAACTTCCGGCTTTTAATTGAGCTGAATTAACTACAGAGCCGTATCCCGTCATCACACCACAACTAATTATCGCAGCTGCTGAGAAATTAAGGTCATCATCATTTACCTTGACTAAAGCAGACTCTTTGACGATAGTGAATTCACTCATTGTGCCAAGATTAAAAGAACGCTCGATATTTTGACCTTTCCATTTCGATCCTTCTATATGAGCATGACCTTGTGTATAGCCATTTCCACCTGCAACAACTGGAGAATTATTTTCACAAATATGCTGATTGCCTTCTTGACACTGAAAACATGTCATACATGGTGTTGCCCAATTTAGAATAACTTGATCACCAATTTTGAAATCCGAAACCTCCTTTCCGACTTGATAAACAATTCCTGCTCCTTCATGACCCATAACTATAGGCTTTCCCCAAGTAAGGGAATCATAGTCCGTATGACATAAACCAGCCGCCTTCATTTGCACTATAACCTCATCTGACTGTGGATCACTAAGCATCACTTTCTCAATGGTAAAATTTCCATCTCCGTGTGCAACCGCACTTTTCGATTCTAAAGGCATTGTTGTATTTTAATCATTAGATAAATGAAGTTCATTCAATGTAATTATACAAGGAAAGTTACGAAAAAATACAAGTTTAAATCTACATGAGGTTTTTATGAACATTGGCTACTCCATGTCCGCTTTGGCTTTCTGCATTTTTTTTATCAATAATAGAGCTGTAATTAATTGAGGATCTTGGTCAAAAACTCTATCTGTTATTGTAGGAACTACAACGATATTGGGATTAACAGGTTCATCTTCCAAATTGTAGCAAGCCGTATATAATTTGGTAGTAGACATCGCAGCAACTATACTTGTTCTAGGTAGTTCTTTAAATATGGCATTCGCTCTAAAAATTTTAGTTCCACCGGTCGGTTCTCCAATAATGAATCCCATTGTATAACACTGAAATGTAGAAGCAAATGCTGAGGAAGCTGAATATGACTTTCTGTCTATTAGCAAGTAACAATCACCAGTGAACTCATAAGTTTCCATGATGGGGGTTTCATTAAAAAATAAATCTTCGTCCACGTAACTATCAAGCTTGCCATATAGTACCGATGACAAATCAACATAATGTCTTTTTTGTTCTAAAATAACGTTGCCACTCCTTAAGCTGGGGTTACGTCGCGTAAAATAATTACGATATGGATAGCTAATCTTCATACTAGATTTTGCCATCGTTTTAAAATAACCATTATGTATATAATGAAACAATTCAGATGCAATTTTAGGCCAACCTCCGTAATTTCCTCTTACATCTATAATTAAAGAATGGATGTTGTTTTTCTTGATTTGCTTAAAAGTTTTATTCAGAAAAAAATTGTATTTGTCAATATCAGAAACCGAAAATGAAAAGATATCTATTTTTCCAACTCCTGGTTCTAGAATAGTAAATTCATACGGTTCTCCTATACCAATCTTTTTTTCTCGTTCTTCTCTATTATCTTTTTTTTGTTTTTTCCAATCTTTAAAGGGTATGCTTGGAATGATAACTTCAGAATTAGCGGTCTTAAATTTCAGATTACTAGATTGTTTAAAGATGAGATATAGCATTAGTTCGAAAGACTCTGTAATCTTATCATTTCTGAATGGAATCGTTTCATACGAAATATAAGGATTGAGTGCATTTATCATGGAATCTACAGACATTCCATTTATTTCTAGAATCTGGACTCCTAATGGCAAGTTTTCATCACCATATGATTTGATAATGAATAATTCATTCTTATTGGTCACAAAGATTTCATAAGGAAAGACACCATGTTTTTTCATTAAATTTTTAAGCCAATGTCGTGGCATGGAAAGCCGACTATGTCCGTCACTGATAGCAGCTACAATTCTAGAAAGATTTTTATAAAAATCGACTTCATCCAATTCTTTGGTAATGTTTTGCTTTACTACATCAACAATTTGATTAAAATCTTCTTCTGTTATTTTCGCAAATGGATCAGGATGAGCATCTACCATATCTAAAAGTTCTTTCAAGTCCTTTTCCATTTTTTTAGGACTATGTGTATTGAACTCTACTTGTCCAACCGTTATCGATTGAATAAAAACAAAAATTGTAATAGTGAGTAATAATCTGTTTTTCATGGCAGTTTGTAAGTCAATATTGGTAATGAATGATTCTACATCATTTAATAAAAATAAGAGCTCATAAATTAAAATATGTTACCTCTGACAGAAGACAAGATAGTAAAGTTGAAAATAAAAAGTATCCGTTGGATAAGCATAAAATTTCAAGAAAGACGAAGGAGTAAAAGATGAAATACTTAACCTTTATAAAAGTTTTTTCCATGTGTCAATGAAATAATGCGCTTGTTTAAAAAAGGAAAGATATTAAGTAAACTGATTCCAATATCTGCAGTTTTTTCCTTTCTAAAAGCGCTTTGAATACTTCTACCAACTGCCATTCTCTTGCTAAAGTGATGGTTCCAAGATTTATCATATTCCAAGTATAAATCAGCATCCGAAATTTGATTATTAAAGTATTGTTGGATTAATTGTCCTAGGATATATGATCCGTGGAGTGCCATAGACATGCCGTTCCCACACAATGGTGTGATTAATCCTGCTGCATCACCGACATATATAATTTTTTCATGAACTAATGCTTTCTTCTTGAATGCAATATTAGACACTGCAATCGGTTTTTGATACAACATATCTGCATGCTCGAAAACGGCTGCAATCTCGCTATTCTGAAAGAGGATTTCATCTTCCATCTGAGCAATGCTATTATTGGATGCACGAAGATTTTGGGTATGACTTAAGTAGCAGATCGATACCCAGTCTTTTTCAAGCCGGCATACCCCACAATAACCATCTTTGAAATTATGAATGCTTATCAATTCTTCTGGATAATTAGGCAGGCGAGCGTGGTATTTGATACCTAAGTAATTATTTCCTTGGTCATCTTCAAGCTTATTTTTTCCTGATAGATTAGATTGTTTACCAAAAGCTGAGACTAGAATTTCGCACTGATAGTCCCCTGCTTTAGTTTTTATATAATGCACGTTATCAATATATTGAGAAGATTGAACTGAAGTATTTTCGAGAATCATAGCACCATGTGTTTTGGCTATTTTCATCAATTCATTATCCATTGTATATCTAGAAAGACCGATTCCCCCTAATGGCAGATCTACAGTTAATTGCTTTCCTGAAACATTGGTCATTCGAAGTTTGTCGATTTCTGCAGGAACCATTAGCTTGTAATCAAAACCTAGACTTTCTAAAAAGGGTAATGATTCTCGAGAAAGGTATTCGCCACACAATTTATGGAACGGGAATTCTTTTTTTTCAAATAATACCGTAGAAATGCCTGCTCTGCTTGCCTGAATTGCTAATGACAATCCTGCTAATCCTCCTCCCACTATGCCTAGTTGGTAATTCATTTTCTCAGTAAAGTTGTGTATCGAAAAGCCCAATTCCAATGAACTTCGCTTTGTGGATCAAAACGTTTCCATTCCTTGGCTTTAAACGAACGAAGAACTGATAAACAAGCATCGTTTTTAACTAAGTGTGAATGAGAAAACCACTTTGTCAAGTATTTGATTGAATAGTAAGCTAGAAAATGTCGGTGCAGATCATTGACAACTACACCTATTGTTGAATTTTTTCTAGACCAAGCTATATATCCTGATAATTGATCATCATTAAGATGATGGGTGAATAAACATGAATTTATCACATCGAATTGTTCATCCACCAGTCGGTAATCGCTGGTGATGTACCGAATGTTATCATAAGCTTTAGTTTTCTCCATCGCATACTGGATACACTCCGCTTTCATATCAATACCAACCAGTTCTACTTCCAAATTTCTTGCTCTACACCATTTAGCAATTTCAATTAAATGGTGTCCACCTCCACATCCGACATCCGCTATTTTAATTTTCCCTTTATGGCCACTAAGTAGCTTTTTTAATCCATATCGTGTAGCGTTGTAACCACCGAGCCAAGTATTGACAAAATGCAACTCATTAAGCGTGATTTCAATATCTCTAAATGGAATATTTTCTGCGTCTAGCAGTTCCTTTTCGAATGATCTTTTAGTAAAATCAGGCATATCTTAAAAGTGCGGTTTCAGTTGTTAATCCAGGACCAAAAGCAGCTGTAAAGATGTATTCACCTTTGGTTTTATTTTCAGCTTCCTGCATGGATTTCAGAACAAATAGAATAGTTGGTGATGACATATTTCCATAATCTTTTAATACCTTCCTACTCGCATTCAATTCTCCATTCTCAAGGGCAAATTCATGTTCTATATTATCTAGAATTCGCTTTCCTCCTGGATGAATGGCCCAATGCTGCAGTTCTTCAAACGCTATTCCATATTTAGAAACAATACTATCCAGAATATCCTTAAATCCTGCTTTTAGTAATTTAGGCACATAAGAACTGAGTTGCATTAAAAAACCTGAAGAGGTGATGTTCCAACTCATATCTTCTTCACCTTTATTATTGATGTCGGAGTGAAAACCGCTAATCTGTAGAGACTGCTCACTTATTTTATTTCCTGTGACAATAGTCGCTGCTGCTCCATCTGCAAAAAGCATATTTGATAGGTTGTAATCCGCTGAAATGGTATTCTGAAAATGTAATGTGCACAATTCAACGGAAACCACTAGGACACGAGCATCAGTATCTGCTCTACAAATTGTATCTGCTAACTTCAGTCCATTTATCGCTGCAAAGCAACCCATGAAATTGATATTAAATCGTTGAATACTTTTTGATAAGTTCAATGTTTTTATAATTTCCGCGTCCATTCCTGGGGCAGACATTCCTGTACATGAAATGGTAATTAAGTGCGTTATTTCTGAGTTAGGAATAGTAGAATCTTCTAAGCAATTTTGGATAGCTTCCAAAGCTAAAGGCAATGCTGATTTGTCGTAAACGGAGAGTCTATTTTCGACATTAGGATTATACTGGTTATTAGTATTATAAAATCTCTCTTCGCCATTAGTAGCAGAAAAATCGGGCAAAACTGAATATCTGGTTTCGATTCCACTTTTTTTATAAAGATAGCGAAGTACTTTTTTCTCCTTGTCAGGGTATGGAATGGTATCCACCATGTAATCGTAAATGTCCATTTGATCGGACTTATAAAGGGGATTGGCGATGCCAATGGTATTGATATAGCTCATTTATTGTTTTATCGATGGAGTAAAATAAGACGTAATGTTGGAATGCATAGTAGGAAACTTTAGATATTTTATAAAGATTACGAGGATTGCAGTGTGAATGGGTTTTTCATAGCATTATAATCGGAGGTGTTTTAGTGGATAATGGAGAGATGAGAGTGGATAATGGAAAGTGAAAATAAATTCCCGCTGATTACCCAGATTTCCGCAGATTTTTAGAATACTAGCTCCAGAGGAGCTACACCTTTGTAACCTTAACCATTCTGACTAATTTAAGCTCCAGAGGAGCGACACCTTACGTTATGCTCTATACTTAAATAAAAAAGGGGTTCCCGCAGATTATGCAGATTTCCGCAGATTTTTTTAATAGTGGAGATTTGAAAATGGAGAGATGAGAGTTGAGAATGAACAGTGAAAAAAGGTTTCCCGGTGATAATGCAGATTTCCGCAGATTTTCAGAATACTAGCTCCAGAGGAGCTACACCTTACGTTATGCTCTATACTTAAATAAAAAAGGGTTTCCCGCAGATTATGCAGATTTCCGCAGATTTTTAATATTTATACTTATTCGTGTTTTAGATGATGGTGGAGAATTGAGAGTGAACAGTGAAAAAAGATTTCTGCAGATTTTCAGAATACTCCCTTCAGAGGAGCGACACCTTGTTACTCACCTACTCTCCTTTTAGTATCTCCTCATGCACCACATTCCCATCTACATCATAATGGCTAAAATTGATAAACGGAAGATCGTTTTCTCGATATACAGATACATATAGAAATCCACCTTTAACCCTTAGAAATTTGTGCTCTGGTCTTACATCTTCTTGACTCCAACCTTGAGCATGAACATCACTCGTCGGACCTTGACTGAATTCCATTAATCCAGTTTCTAAATCCTGTGAAACATATTGCCAGTGGCGATCACCATTAACCACATAAGTGTTCTTCTGAGTTGATAACAAATTTCTTAGCCATGTTCCTTCCGTTTGAAAAGCTTTATTAGAATGATTATCATTCTTACCCTTATCTCTGTCAGGTCCAACAACTGGCGTCGGAGACATCAAAATTTTAAAAGTTGCATCAGACTCTTCAATAGAATTCTTTAACCAAGCGCGCTGCTCCTCACCAAAAATGGACTTACTTTCTCCATCGACCATTTTATTATCACTCCGAAATTCACGACCTTCAACCAACCATACTTCCAGATCCTTTCCCCAACGAATACTACGAAACGGTTTATCAATCAGTGGCACTTGCTCATACCATATTTGCAATGCATCTTCAAAGGTTAGCTCTCCATATGGCTCTGATTCAGGAGTAGCATCATCTCTCAGAATATCATGGTCATCCTTCTGTAGATAGGAAGGAATATTCCTATAAAAATCTATCAGCGAAGGCCAAGAATTAATCGCATGCCATTTGTGCCTTGCTAATTCAACATTGAAAGATAAAGGTCCTTTCTTATCATAATATACATAATCACCTGTCTGGCAATGAAATGAAGGTTCTAATTTTCGCATATTATCATAAGCCTTAAAACCTCTAATAGGATCATCATAATCCCAGAAATACTGACAAGTGGAAGAAGTGAATCCAACTGATACAATACTTTCCTTATCTGGTGCAGTCTTAAATTGACCTGTGATTTCACTAATTTCTTCTTCTTTGTTCTTTCTACCTTCTATTAAAACTTGATAGGAAGTATTCGGTTCAAGGTCTTGTACCGGTATCATTATCGTAAAATCTCTGTAAGGTGATACATGCTTCCACCCTTTCACAATTTTATCAGTAGCGCTAGTTAGCGTCACCTGCACTTCCCCAAATGTGCCTTCTACGGCGCCATCCATTTCTGTAACAGGCATATCATTATCGAAGTCAATCGGTCCTCTAAACGGTGCCGCTTTTTGCTGGTGCTTAATTGGTACTGCTTTTGGAAACTTACATAATCGAGTCCAAATTACAGCACTTGTAGCACTAACTTCTTGAATTTTTAATCCATTCGTGAAATATACCTTACTACTTTCCTTGGTAAATGACATTGACGAAGTAAAAATTAACCCAAGTATCAATGCTTTTAGAAATCCATTCATGTTGTTCTTATTTCAATAATTTTACCATTTCTGCAGCATACCTTTTCCCCAATTTACGCTGACTTTCTGAATCAAAGTGTGTATCATCAACTGTGGATGTATTTTCAACAGTTACAACAGCTGTATTTTCCACTTCACTTGGAAGTTCAAGTATCATCTTATTAAACGGAATTCTGCTTGGATTATCGGGTGATAATTGTCCAACCACAAATGGCAAATTAGGTCTATTTAAATCTTTTCGAAATGAGGCAATTAGTGCTGAAATTTTAGGGATATATTCATCATAATCACTAGCATCTGATTCTCCTTGATGCCATATGATGCCTTTGATTTCACCATAATTCATAGCGAATTGAGCTCGATTAATAGCATCGATGTAAAACGGATCATTGGGTTCCCATTCGGTAATCGAAGAACCACCTTTTGCATTGACAACTAATCCAATTTTTCTAGCTGAATTAAGCATAGACATTTCCTTCGCAAAATAATAACTTGGACTCAATTTCTGCATGGATAAATTCTTTCTGATTGTTGAGTATTTATTCATAGGATTAGCAGCTTTTTCCCAAGGGAAACCATCATTCCCATTGAAGAGAAAGACATTTTCTAGACTATCTAGATCTTGATTTTCTATGGTGGCGCGACCAGCCATATTGGATTGACCTATACATAAATAGATGTCCATTCCTTTTGAATTCTTACTCGCCAATTTTTGAGGACTATTACATTGACATAAAAAAATCGAAACAATGAATAGATAAAAGAAGTTTTTCATATATGTCTTATAAGTTGTCTAATAATTATATAGCCTTCAAAGGCAAAATAGTATTTATTTAATAACAAACCAGTTATACGAATTTGCAGGTATTTCGATCCTGACCTTGACATTGTAATCTCTGGCTAGTTTATATTCAACATCTTCTCCCTCAGCTTCGCTAATTATTGCAGTATCCGTCAGTCCAGTATAATACAAAGGAAGAGAAATTTCTCTTGTAATGTCCTCATCAGTTGGGTTAAAGAACAAGGCAAATCCTTTCGTCTCTAATTCTGGATTGACATGAAGAAATCCATCCCAATCTTTTCCAGAAGGTCTTCGCAAATGGATTAAATCACTATTTAAGATCTCTCGATATTCCTTATACCAGTCGATTACTTCGATCACTGTTTTCTTCGTTTCTTCCGTATCATAAAGCCTTGGACCTCGATAACAAGATTGAACACCTGAGCCGTAATTCTGAATCATTTGATTCTTATAATCTGTTAAATGTTCATGTAATGGTTCCATAGTTGCTTCAGCTCCTCCACCATGATATTGAGTTAGAGGAGTGAACGTCCAGCACATACTCGGCGTCCGATCCCATAATCCATCGTAGATATTCGCCCGACCATGAATTAACTGGCGATCTCTCGGCAATGACCAATTCACTTCTCGATATCCAATTCCTGTCTTATTGCTTCCAGAATTGATGTAAAAATCAGGAATATTCATGTAGATTCCATTTCCTCTCATCCATTTATATAGATCCTGAATCTGAGCATATTGTTTCCACTGCGAATCTCCAAGACCATTGTGATGTGCATGCGTTGTGGATGCGCAGACATTTCCTGGATAAGAACCATCATTTTCAAAGACGGACATTCCTGTATTGTTAAAGAAACTCTTTATTTTTCTAAAATAGTCATATCCCCATTCACTTGAAAGACAAGGTGATGAACCGAAAATCATACCACCACGTTTGCCTGTTTCTGGATTAATGACGTCAACTTCTTCACTGATCCACCTACTTGATAATAATGAATATGCTCCTAACTCAATTCCTCTATCATTAGCATACTTCACCATTCTTTCGAATTTTTCATAATTGGCTTCTGTATCATCTTCCATATTGACACCGCTCCCGAAACTGAGAATAATCATCTCGTAACCCACCTCTACACATTGGTCTACCGCTTCTTTAATCTTAGTTTCATCAGAAGAAATCAAATGCATAAAAATAGGATTCTCTGTAATCCAAGGTGATATGGTTCTATACATCTTCCTTATAAAAAGTCCTCTTCTTTCCTTATCCCAGCTATCCATAGGTGTCTCCCAAACTCTGAAGGTGGTTAAGGTGTCATTTTTCAATATTGCTGTTTCAGGGCCCAATGGCGGTTTCACCTCTAATAAACAAGGTGTATTCATCCGATAATTAACTTGAGAAGTATATCGTGGATCATTCTCCCAATAAGTCGTATGATCTGAATTCTTTTGCTGCATTCCACCGAAAGCATAATCTGATTCAATGTGAATATTAGGCTTAACCCAATGTTCTGGAACATCGACTAAGCTTTCTCCTTCGACCATTGCTAGTTGTTCCACTTTAAAAGTATTCAGCTGAACCAGCAAATCGCCCTTGTTAATCACTTCTATCCATTTGCTTATCGTTGGCAATCCATCATATAATACAAAGTGAACTTTCACTTCTATCCTTTCTTTGCTTAAAGTAAATACTAGCTCTTTTCCTGTCGGCATATTTTTTTCAGAAGACCAGCGAACTTGCTTCCACTTCATTCTGTCTCTTATCTCCTTAACTTCAAAATCTTCTAGTATAAACGAATTCCCGATTACAGATAAATCATCTAACCACTTATCCAAAGTATATCCATATTCAGGCTGACCTTCAAGACCACCTATGGAATAATTAATTCCATCTATTGTTAAAACACCTTCGTTAGAAACTGCTCGGAGCAAACTTTCGCCTGTCATTACATTCGAAAAATCAACAGTTGCTAGATTAGGTGTAATTCTAAATGTTCTAGAGATCAGTCCATTAGACATAATGATTTCCTTGTCATTCCCAGTTTGATAAATATCTGCTTTAAAAGAGGAATTGTCTATTAACCAATCTTGTGCAGGTTGCTTTAACGGAAGATCAATAGTCGGAAGCAGATTGACTTTATTACGGAGTGCTGAAACAATTTCTTCTTTCTGTTCTTCTTTCACGCCAGTATATGCTAGAGAAGTGATTGCTGGCGCGATCTCTACATATTCTATGATTGGATTAAGCCATACACCATGATCACCACTCGGTCCATCACCTGCATCTTCCGTAATGAGTTCAAGCAAACCTCTATTTGTTTCTAGATCGATTTCCATAGCGGGGTCTCCTTGTCGCATGATACCGCTATTAAAAACCTCCTTGCCATTATGTAAAACTTTGAAAACTACGCTTCCTTGGTTTACTCCGCCATTATCACCCTCCACACCTATAAATTGCTTGAAGGTCGAAGTCACTTCATAAAAAATTCTCTTTCCATCAGTGAGTGGAATGGTCTTTACATTCGGACCGTCATAATCAATTTTAGAATCATTCACACCGACTTTTGCTTTAAAATGATAGCCATTATTCATTCGGATTTTAATATGAGACATAGAATGAACTCCTATACCCTTTTCATAATGTTCGTTAGCTACACTTAGCACTTCTCCAGTTACGGATTTATTTTTCACAGCTGCAGAATAGGTTTGTTGACCTAGTGCAATTTCTAGGTTTTCAACGTGACAGACATCCTGAGCCAGTAAATAATTAGTAATTGAAAAAAATAAGAGAAAAGTAAAAAGGAAGGACTTCATGTTGTTGCTATTAGAGTATGTAGTTATTTAAAGCTAGAGGAATAAAGAAAACTAAAAATTAACAAATAATAGTAAAACAAGGAAATATCTCAAAACTGAAATCTGAAAATATTCGATTTTCTGATACATCACTTCCTTTTTTCCTGACTAATTTCAATACTTGTGTGTATTTACGTATTTGGTTTCCTTCTATTTATTATATTTAGAGGCGGATGATTAGCTTTCAGAATTCTTAAATGTGTAATTCCAAAAATAAATCTCAGGAATTCACAAAGGTTAAGAAATTGACCTAGAATAATGAAGCAATCCATAATTTAAATGAAAACAGACATGATTCGAATATTCTATTTATGTATACTCCTTATTCTTGTTTCAGCAATTACATTAAATGCATCACCAGCAGACTCGACTAAACTAAAAGTTCTTACTTATAATATATGGAATGGATTTGACTGGGGGAAGGATTCCGTCCGAAGAGAAAGTTGTGTGAATTGGATTAAGGAGCAAAATGCAGATGTAGTTTCCTTGCAAGAGCTTTGCGGATATACGGATGAAATGTTGAAAGAAGATGCAGCAAAATGGGGACATCAGTATTCCGTGTTGCTCAAAACTTCAGGTTATCCAACTGGAATCACATCGAATAAGCCGATAACATTGAAGGCTAAAGTAATAAAACCCTTCTGGCATGGCTTACTTCATTGTGAGACTTATGGAATAGATTTTTTTGTTGTTCATTTCTCGCCAGCAGATAGCGATTTCAGATTAAAGGAAACAAAAATGGTTTCTGAAATGATTAAGAATTCAGGTTCAGAAAAATACATCATTAACGGTGATTTCAATTCCTATTCTCCTTTTGATGCGTTGTGGATTGAACCCAATACACCATTGAAAGAAAAAAATAAACCAAGAGCAGGTAGTAAGCATACAAATTTACGTCTTGGAGAATTTGATTATTCAGCTATTTCTACCATTCTAGGCACTCCAGCTATCGATTTAGCATTGAATAAAGTAGACTTGCAAGACTCATACACCTTTCCGTCGGAAGCTTTAGATGGTCTTTATAAGCAAACCTTAGAAACAATAAAGCAAAATGCAGTTAGAATAGACTATATCATGGCCAGTCCTATATTGGCGAAAGATTGTACAAAAGTAGAAGTTTACAATTCAGGCATAACCAATACTTTATCAGATCACTATCCAATGATGGCGGAATTCAAAATAGCTGAATAGATTTATTAATTAACTAAAAGCTAATGAATAATTATATGATTAATCATTAGTTGGCTGAAGAATTTGTTACTCAGAAAGAAATTTTATATTTGAATGGTCAATGTTAGACTTTTCATAATAATGACATCTAATGTTATAAAATTAACACCAAAATGAGACAGTATATCCTTCTACTTACTTTCCTGCATTCTTTTTCTGCCTTTGCCCAACAGAAAAAGCCGAATGTATTATTTATCATCTCTGATGATCTTACTGCAACTGCCGTTTCTTCTTATGAAAATAAGGTTTGTCAGACGCCCAATATTGACAAGTTAGCATCAGAAGGAGTTCGTTACACTAAAGCATATACGCAATATCCAGTATGTGGCCCGTCGAGAGCTTCCTTCTTATCTGGCTATTATCCTAATGCTACGAAGACTTTTGGATATGTGAGTGGAAGAGAGAATATCGGACCTGATCGAAAGACTTGGCCACAGTTATTCAAGGACAATGGTTATTATACCGCTCGAGTGAGTAAGATTTATCATATGGGTGTTCCTATAGATATTGAAAAAGGATCGAATGGCAAAGATGATGAAGCTTCATGGACAGAAAGATTTAATAGCCAAGGACCAGAATGGACTGCTGAAGGTGAAGCTGAATTGGTTCAAGGTAATCCAGATGGCACAATAGAGCGAAAAGGAGGAAATGTGATGACTATTGTGAAAGCTGATGGTGATGATCTGGTGCATTCCGACGGTAAAACAGCAAAGAAAGCGATAGAATTGATCAAAGAGCATAAAGATGAGCCTTTTTTCTTGGCTGTTGGATTTGTGAGACCACACGTTCCTTTTGTAGCACCTAAGCCTTACTTCAAGCCTTATCCTTATGATGGAATGGTACTACCTAAGAAAGTAGAAGGTGACTGGGATGATATCCCTAAAAAGGGAATAAATTATGTTACAAGTGTCAATGGTAAAATGTCTATTGATCAGCAGAAAAAAGCAGTTGCAGCCTATTATGCTTCTGTTGCATACATGGACGCGCAAGTTGGAAAAGTTCTCGATGCATTAAAAGCAGAAGGATTAGATGATAATACAATTGTTGTGTTTACTTCAGATCATGGATTCCACCTGGGGGAGCATGATTTTTGGATGAAGGTGAGTTTGCATGAAGAATCTGTAAGGGTTCCACTTATTATAAAAGTCCCAGGTAAGAAGCCTCAGGTGTGTCATTCATTTGTGGAGTTATTGGACTTGTATCCTACGATTTCTGAATTAGCGGGTCTTGAGTCATCTACACACTTGCAAGGAAAAAGTTTAGTGAAGACCTTGGATAAACCTAAGCACAAAGTTAGAGATGCAGCATTCAGCGTGACGCAAGGCGGGAATACATATTTGCTGAGGACAAAGAAGTGGGCCTATATTCAGTATAATGAGGATGGATCTGAAGGAATGGAGTTATTCAATATGAAGAAAGATCCGAAGCAGTATACAAATTTAGCTTATGATCCGAAATGCGCTAAAGTCGTTGAAGGATTCCAAGAGCAATTGAAAGAAAAACTAAAGGAAGTGAGGACGAATGATTTAGGCAAGGTGTATCCGTAGTTATTTGATCTGACAGCGCTTTTAGCGATGTAAGATCTGTTCTTGCAAAATTGATGTCATCGCTTAGAACGCTAACATCAAGAAAGCTTCTTCTAATAAATATTACTCGATCTGACAGCGCTTATAGCGATGTAAGATCTGTTCTTGCATGATTGATGTCATCGCTTAGAGCGATAACATCAAGAGAGCTTTTTCTAATAAATATTACTTGATCTGACAGCGCTTTTAGCGATGTAAGATCTGATGCTGTAAGATTGATGTCATTGCCAGAACGCTAACATCAAGAAAGCTTCTTCTAATAAATATTACTTGATCTGACAGCGCTTTTAGCGATGTAAGATCTGTTCTTGCAAAATTGATGTCATCGCTTAGAGCGATAACATCAGGAGAGCTTCTTCTAATAAATATTACTCGATCTGACAGCGCTTGCAGCGATGTAAGATCTTAAACTGCAAGATTGATGTCATCGCTTAGAGCGCTAACATCAAGAGGGTCTGAAACAACAAAAGGAAATTAATGCGAACATTAATTTCCTTTTACTTATAACAAAATTTCAACTGATCTGGCAGCGCTGCTAGAATAGCTAAATCTTAATTTTTATGAATTGCTTTTCTTGTGATCTGCTAAAAACTTAGCTAATCCGATATCTGTAAGTGGATGCTTAAGTAATCCCAAAATTGCTCCTAAACCACATGTCACGATATCTGCACCAGATCGCGCTGCATCTACAATGTGTAAAGAATTTCTAATTGAAGCCGCGAGAATTTCAGTTTCATATCCTTGTATCGCATAGATTTCAGCAATATCTCTAATTAAAGACATTCCGTCCCAAGTGATATCATCGATTCTACCAATAAAAGGTGAAAGGTATGTTGCACCAGCTTTAGCAGCTAAAATCGCCTGACCTGGAGAAAATACTAATGTGCAATTTGTTCTTACACCATTATCTGACAAGTGTCTGATTGCTTTGATCCCATCTTTAATCATTGGAACTTTAACAACGATATTCGGTGCAATGGTAACTAACTCATTTGCCTCTTTAATCATTCCATCAAAATCAGTAGATATCACCTCAGCACTTACATCACCATCTACGATATCACATATTTTAGCATAATGGTCTTTTACATTTTTATCACCTGAAATACCTTCCTTAGCCATTAATGAAGGATTAGTCGTTACGCCATCAAGAATTCCAAGATCTTTTGCTTCTTTTATATCGTCAATATTAGCAGTATCTATAAAAAATCTCATGAGTTGTATATTTTTGAAGTGAAAAAAAAAGTGAGGAAACATACCGACGTCGCTCAACCTCCTACCCTTGCTGTATTTCTACCCTGGGGGAGTTCAGAAGGAGCTGACCGTATGACCCTCACCGACGGCAAAAGTAAAATAAATTAATTGATGGGCAAAAGTTTCGACACTTGTTTTGTAATTCTTTAACAATTAGAATTGAGAATCCCTGCTTTCATTGACTTTAATGAGCAAAATATATCTTAGTAAATTTTACATTTAAATAATCACAAAAAAAAATGTAGTGCCTTAATCCAAGACACTACATTTCAAAAACTATTTAAATTATTTTTTAACTAATCAAGTTACCGTCATCATCCCATGCTGCAATTACATCTCTTTTCGACTGGTCTACGCATTTAGCAATCCATTCTGGATCGTAATCGACATCATGTTCTGCTAGCACATCAGCTGGTACACCATCCCAAACATTAGGTGTGTTTCCTTTGTATCCTAAATCCCTAATTCCTAGTTTACTCGTATAATAACCTGTCAAAGTCAAATTTCTCATCAAATCGAAAAATTTGATTCCAGGTCCCATTTCTGGTTTCTTATTGTCAGGATCAGGATAAGCAATATCTTCTATGATTTCAATTTGCTGAGTATTGCTACACATCTGAAACTGCTTGTTAAATCTTTTATTGGATTCGATATCTAACCAGCCAATTCCTCCTCTCATGGGAAGTTTGTTCGACTCCATATCCTTCACAATAAATTCTATAAATTCTGGAACTCCAGCTTCTGAGGCAGAAACAGCCGTTGCCGTACTTGGCAATATGATATCACTTAATACTGCGATGGTTTCTAATTCATGTGCTGTAAAGTACTTTTCAGCCATCAATCTTTGATCACGCTCTTTTTCAGCTTCTGTTCTACCATAAACTGCATCTCCTGTTCCTACTGCTGGTGTATCTATTTTAGTATCTGGTGTACATCCTGCAGTTGTAGCTAATGCAGCTCCTGCTAATGTTCCAACAAATAGTGTTTTTAAGGTATCTCTTCTATCCATCTTCATAATTTTAGATGTTTTGTTTTTTAAGTTGGTCAGCAATATATTCTGAAGTTCTCATACTCAATGCTAAGATCGTCCATGTACAGTTCTTATCTGCTTGAGATGTAAATACACCTGCATCTACCACAAATACATTTTTAGCATCATGTAACTGAGAATATTTATTGGTAACAGATGTTTTAGGATCATCTCCCATTCTTGTTGTTCCAACTTCATGAATGATTTGACCTGGAGCTAGTAAACCGTAGTCTTGCTCTTTACCTGGTAAGTCTCCCATAGGGATTCCTCCCATAGCATGCGTTATTTCATCAAAAGTTTCTGTCATGTGCTTCGCTTGTAATCGCTCATAATCAGACCATTGATAATTAAACCTTAAAACTGGAATACCGAATTGATCTACAACATTAGGATCTAATTCACATCTGTTCTCATATTTTGCTATTGACTCACCTCGTCCTCCCATTCCGATAAATGCTCCAAAGAATCGCTTAACATCATCTCTCAATTTATCACCATATCCACCTACAGCACCGCCAACATACTTATTCATTTCAGTAGTGTTCCAACCAAAACCATACGCCGGCATTCCCATTCCTCCCCAAACTTCAATGTGATATCCTCGAGGGAAATCTAATTTCTTATTATCACCCCACCATGGAGTGTATAAGTGCATTCCTCCTGTTCCATCTTCGTTATAAATCTTTCTATCCATTAAAGCTGGAATGAAGGCTGATCTACCTGCTCCTGTAGAATCATGTAGATACCTTCCTACTGTATCACTGCTATTTCCTAATCCATTAGGATGTTGCTTACTTTTCGAATTAAGTAAGATTCGAGCAGAACTACATGCGGATGCACCTAGAATGACCGTTTTCCCTCTCAGTGTGTATTCTTTTTTATCTTCTTTATTTATATAAGATACACCAGTTGCAAGTCCTTCATCGTTTGTAGTTACTGAACGCACCATACAATTGGTGTAAAGATCAACTTGACCACTTTTCTGAGCTGGAAATATCAAGCAAGATCCAGAAGAAAAATCAGCATAAGCATTACAAGACCTGTTACACTGACTACAGTAAAAGCAAACTCCCCTATCGTTATTCAATTTCTTAGTTAATATTGATAATCTGGATGGGATAACAGGAATACCTAATTTCTTAGCGCCTTTAGCATAGTATAACTCATGAAGTCTTGGTTTCGGAGGTGGTAGAAAAAAACCATCAGGTTCGTTCTCTATTCCTTCTTTAGTTCCGAATACTCCGATCTTCTTATCTAATTTATCATAGAAAGGTTTAATTTCTTCATAGGATATAGGCCAGTTCTCTCCTAATCCATCTACATCTTTATGTTTAAAATCTTTAGGTCCGAATCTAAGGGATATTCTTCCCCAGTGATTCGTTCTTCCACCTAACATTCTAGATCTCCACCACATAAAATTGGTATCATCTTTCTGAGTGTAAGGTTCACCATCTACTTCCCAGTCTCCGTAAGACATATCGTAATCACCAAATGCTCTTGTAGAACCTGCACCTCTTCTAGGAGATTCCCACGGCCATTTCAACTGTGTCTGTGTTAAAGGATCTTTAGGATCAAAAAATGGGCCCGCCTCTACCAGGGCAACTTTTAATCCTTGATTAGCTAAAATATTACAAGCCATACCTCCTCCGGCACCTGAACCTACAATAATAGCATCGTAAACTTTTGCTGATTCTTTTATTTGCATTTCTATCTTTTTGTTAAACTTCTGTCAAGATAATAATTTATAGAAAATTGACAAGCCGAATTAGTCGAAATGTTAAGGTTTTTCCGATACAAAATTAGAATTAGGCAGATGAGAATACAAAAAATGTCCGTTAAACTGTTTGCGTACACAGTATTAGCAAATATTTGATCGTTTTCAGAAAAAATAAACATTGACCTAAAAATGGAAGATCATTAAAAGAATAAATTACTCCTTATTCAATAATAATTCTGTACTTCTTTAGTAATCCTAATACAGCACCTTGTGAAAACTTAGCACCTTTAATCGAATTATTTTCAGGATCAAAGGCATAATTTACAGATTCACGCAAATCGGCATTTTCTATATTCGTTCTTTCGAAAGAAGCATTCAGCAGATCACAATGAACTAGCTTTCTCCCTTTCAGATTAGCTTCCGTAAAATCAACACCCTCTAATTTAGAATTTGCAAAAGACGATCTAAGCAGTCTCATTTGATAGAATGAAGAATGGCTAAGGATACAAGTGTCGAAATGAACATCAAAATTAAATGCATTACAAGCATCGAAAAGCAGGCCTAACATCTTACAATTATTGAATTCGACCTCTTGAAAGGACGTTTCTTGTAACTTGCAATTGCTTAGATTACAATCGATAAATCGGGTTTCGATAAATTTGCAATGAGAAAGATCACATTTGGAAAAATCACATCTTGAGAATGTGCATAATTCGTATTCACCAGTTTTAAATGCTTCAACCGTAAAGTTCACATCCTCAAATTCCTGGTTTTCAAAATAAGTCATATGGTATATTATAGCTTTCTGTTTTCTAAACAGAATTCAGGCATAATAGTGAAATCTACTAATCATTCTTAATCAAAAATCATTAATTAAACTTCGATAATAGTTGCCAATATTTAAACTTAATCTGAGCATCGTAACTTTGCTAAGATCATTTATTCTGAGAAAATACTAAACTTTCTACACATGCAAAAAGCGCTAGAAGTATCTCTTCTACTTTCTACATCAATCCAAAAAGCTTAGCATACTTCAACATCTCTCCTTGATTACTAATTTTTAACTTTCCAGTTAATACTGCCATCATTGGATTCATATCTCCTTTCAGAATTTTCATTAAGTTGTCCGATTTTGCTCTTACAACACAAGTTGGTTCGCCTTCTAATCCTTCTTGAGAGTAGGCAACTCCATCTTTAATTCCTACCGTTACATTTTCACCATCGTCTCCATCTAAATTAAAATGAAATAAAGTGTTCACACCTTCTATAGCATCAGGAGATACTTTTTTAGGAAGGTTCATTAATACTTCTTTAGTTGTCATTATTCTATATTTATTTTTTTACCTTTTAAAAATGCCACAACATAGGCATTCGGATAATTATCTTTTACATGTTCAATATTATACATTTCCGCTTCCTCTTTTTTTCTAAATTCGCCGGTCATATATAAAAAGTTCTTTTCTGCAGTTTCATAGGTTATAATATCATCGAATACATCATATATTTCATTATCCCCTGAAATGGGCAAATTAGAGAAATAAACTACAATTCTATATCCAGAAAATGCATCCGCCTCAGTGCTTTCTTTACTTGGAGATGTTCTATAAGGAGAATAAGGTTGTTTACTACTTTTCATTTCCTTTTCTGGCTGATACATTTCCTTTTTCTTAGCAGGCTTCATACTTGATTTCTTCGCGGCAACTTTCGGAGCCTCGAATGTAGTATTAACTTTTTCCTTGACCACCGGAATTTCTTCAATGACTTCTTCTACTTCCTCAACTTTTTCGATTTCTTTATTGACCTCCTCTTTCTTAATTTCCGTTTCTTCTATTACTTGCTCCACAGCAGATTCCTGAATCGGTTCTGATTCTACATCTTTAGTTTCCTTATAATTTACTTGTTCTACACCTCCTTCTAAAACCATTCGCTCGAATTCTTCCTCGAAAATCATAGAAGCCAAACTTTGCATTGGCGTTCCATCATCTTCCATTTTTAAAATCTTGATTTCCGTTCTTCTGTTCTCACCATGTTCCTCATCTGTGCAAGTAACTCCAGGTTTACATTTATTCTTAATATTTGATTCCCCATAACCCTTTGCGATTATCCGATCAGCATCTACACGTAATTCTTGTGTTAAATATCCTACAGCCGACTGAGCTCTTTTTTCAGATAGGATTCTGTTGTCTGGGCCACTTCCTCTTACATCGGTATGAGATCCTAATTCAACATTGATCTGTGGATTATCCTTCATGATATTCGCTAGCTTCTTTAACTCTTCTTTTGCTTCTTTTGTCAATGTTGCCTTGCCGAAATCATAATAGATATTCTTTAGCTCTATAATTTTACCTTCATATAATGGGTCCATTTCTACATTAGCAAGTAGAGTTCCCATTGACATAGATTCTGTAAGATTATCAGTAACACCTGGTTTAACCTCCCCTACTCCTTCAAAACATAATATACATCCATCAACATTGACAAATGCCTCCATCCGCTTGACTAGATATCCTTCTTTTCTTACCATCACCGTATAATGGTTCCCTTTCTTAAACTGAATCTTAAAATCAGGGGTAGCGTGATTTTCCAGAACGAGTACTTCTTCCTTCTTCGTATTATTATATACTTCTATTAAAGCTCCAGTTATGGCATCAACTACAATATCTTCATTCTCTCTTCTAGGTGCCAATGTCACTTCGAAAATATAACCTTCTTCCCGCTTCATGGGAATCTTCAGAAAAGTCTTAGGTTCTGAAGATGTTTTAAACATCGTTGTAGTCTCTTCGAATATATCCTTATTCGAAATTAATTTGTAGGACTTGTTTTGTGGAAGAGTCAAGGTGAAAAGACCATCTTTATTGCTTCGTGCAGTTGTGACAAATTGGTCATCATCTGCTGTATAAACATTAACTACAACCTGATTCAAATATCCTCGGTTTCCATCTTCGAAAATATAACCTTCGACAGTTGTATTTTGTGCAGTTAGAAGTTGAATTGATGTAAAAACCAATATTATAAAAGAAAGCAAATTCCTCATTATCTCATTAAAAGTTTGAATGTTTCAAAAAACAGTTATTTATTTACTGTTGTAATTCAGTTTATTAACCTTAATTTAAGGTAGTTGGTTTCTTGAAAAGGTAATTTATAAATAAATATTGATATGAAGGTGATTTTCATGGGAACTCCAGAATTTGCAGTTCCAAGTTTAAAGATTTTAGTTGAGAATGGTATCAATGTAGTGGGAGTCGTTACCGCCACTGATAAGTATGGTGGAAGAGGTGGAAAGCAATTGATAGAATCTGATGTAAAAAAGTATGCTCTTTCGGCTGGATTAAAAATATTGCAACCTTCTAATTTAAAAGCTAAATCTTTCATTGATGGATTAAAAGCTCTAGATGCCGACTTACAAATAGTCGTTGCATTTCGAATGCTCCCAGTTGTAGTTTGGGATATGCCTAAGCATGGAACATATAATTTGCATGGTAGTTTACTTCCTAAGTATCGCGGTGCAGCACCTATTCACTGGGCTGTGGTCAATGGAGAAACAGAGACAGGTGTAACGTCCTTCAAACTTAAACATGAAATCGATACAGGTGACGTCCTTTTTCAAGAAAAAATCAGCATAGGTAGAGAAGAGACAACGGGGGAAGTTTATAATAGACTTAAGGAATTAGGTGCTGAAGTTGTTTTGAAAACAGTACGAGCTATCATAGAAGATAATATTCAATTACTACCTCAAGATGCATCCTTGATTTCTAAAGCACCAAAATTGCATCGGGAAGTTTGTGAAATTAACTGGGAAGATGAAATGGAAGTTATCAGAAATTTTGTACGCGGAATGAATCCATTTCCAGGAGCTTGGTTTAGCTTTTCAGGCACCGTTATGAAAGTTTATAAGACGGAAAATATCAAGACTGTTCATAATGCACCCGTAGGAACTATTAATAGTGACAATAAAAACTTCTTACATATAGCTGCTGTAGATGGCTGGGTTTCCCTAATAGATATACAGTTGCAGGGCAAGAAACGAATGGATGTTAAGTCTTTTCTAAATGGAATAGATGTCAGAACTTTTATAAGTGATTCTTTACCACATTAAGATAGCTTTCATCGAAAGCTGCTAATCTTTTTCTAAGTGCTAAGGTAACTTCGCCTGGTTTTCCATTCCCTATTACTGTTTCACCAATCTGTCTAATTGGGATGACACGTTTTACAGAAGATGTTAAAAATGCTTCTTTAATAAATGGTATTTCCTCAGTTAGAATTGGTCTTTTCACTATTTCAATTTCGCCAGCACAGCTTTCTATCAGTTTAGCTCGAGTGATACCTTCTAGTATACCTTCATTAGTTGTGCAAACTTTCCCATCAGCATCAACGATAAAGAAATTCGACCTTGAAGATTCACTGATGGCTCCATTTTTATGATATAATATATCAAATGCTTCTTTCTGCTTAATCTTTTCTTTGATACTCAAGGAGAAAAAGTAATCTGTTGTTTTAGCTGTAGGAAAATCTCTAATGTACTCTTCCAATAATAATTTAATCCCTTCTTTATAGTGGATTCCTGGAATGATCGGAAATCCAAGATGCATTACTAGAAAGTTTGGCTTTGTTGCATCGTAACCATTAGGCGCATACCCGCCAGTAAATACAAATTTAATTCCGCCTTTATCAGATCCGTTTAAATTGATCAATTTCGAAACAATTTCTTTTATTTCTCTGTTGGTATGAGATAATTTTAATCCCATTTTGCCGACAGAATTTCGGAAACGTTGGATATAATCATCTATGTATAATGGTGTTTTGTCGATAAATATAAAATAATCAAATACAGCGAATGACCTTTGAATGCTAAGGTCTGTGACGTGCATGAAACATTTATCTTTTTCTAAATATTCTCCGTTAAAAAAATGAAAAGATTGTGCCATTCGTTATATTGATTTTGTATGTTAATTTAGACAAATATAATTAGTTAGAAATGAAAAGTATAGGTAAGTTAATAATATATCTTTTATTGTTGGTTGTTGGATTCATAATTGGTACTGCATGGAACCAGACATCTGAAGTGCCCGTTCCAGAAGAGCAAGTTGCTGTGGTAGAAGAGGAACCAGCGCCACTTCCTGAAAACTTGACAGATGCAGAAAGTAAAACCATTAATCTTTTCGAAAAATCAATTTCGTCAGTAGTATATATTACAACCAGTAGTTTGCAAAGGGATTATTGGTCTCGGAATGAAATGGAAGTTCCGAGCGGATCAGGATCTGGATTCGTGTGGGACGAGGAAGGTCATATTATTACTAATTACCACGTGATTAAAAATGCTTCAAAGGCAACGGTAACATTTTCTGACCAGACGAGTTATGTTGCAGAACTTGTTGGTGTTGCACCAGAAAAAGATCTAGCTGTTCTCAAAATCGATTATGAGAATAGAGTATTATCCCCCCTACCCTTGGGAGTTTCAGAAACACTGAGGGTTGGGCAGTCCGTTTATGCAATAGGAAATCCATTCGGACTGGATTACACCTTGACGACAGGTGTCATTAGTGCATTAGGAAGAGAAATTCAATCACAAGCAAGAAGACCGATAAGAGACGTGATACAAACGGATGCTGCTATTAATCCAGGAAATTCCGGAGGACCTTTGTTAAATTCAAGTGGTCGATTAATCGGTGTGAATACTGCGATTTATAGTCCTTCTGGGGCAAGTGCCGGAATCGGTTTTTCCATTCCTGTAGATGTTGTGAAATGGGTCGTTCCTGATTTAATTGAATTTGGAAGAATACAGCGACCAGTTTTAGGTGTTGAATTGCTTACCAATCAACAAGTTGCAGATCGAATGAACTTGAAAGGCGCATTAATCATCAATGTAACTGCGGGAAGTGGCGCTGAAAAAGCGGGACTTCGTGGAACGAGTAGAGATAAAGATGGTGAAATATCTTTAGGTGATGTGATCATCGGTGTAGGAGATGCGGAAGTGAAATCAAATAATGATTTAATTTTAGCTTTAGAAAAATTCAATGTAGGAGACGCGGTCAAATTGAAAATTAAACGAAAAGATGAAGTAGTGGAAGTTGAAGTTGGATTGACCAGTAGTTAGTTTAATTAAACTTTTTTGTTACCTTGAATTTTATGATAAAAAAGTCAATTCCAAATTTCATAACATGTCTCAATCTAACTTGTGGTCTCTTGGCCATCATGTCAGACGATCTAAGGCTAGGTGTATATCTTATCATCTTGGGAGGAATCTTTGATGTGTTCGATGGATTAGTTGCTCGAGCGCTTAATGTTTCTTCTAAAATAGGTGGTGAATTAGATTCTTTAGCAGACATTATCAGTTTTGGAGTTGCTCCTGCGATCCTATTCTATAAAGCATTTGCTAATGAAGACCAGTGGATTTATTTGCTAGGTCCTATATTTATTGTAGTAGGCGGTGCACTAAGACTTGCGAGATTCAATACAACTGAGAGTAAAACTTCTTATTTCGAAGGACTTGCGATACCAGCATCTGGTCTAGTTTTATGTGGGCTAGTTTTTGGGGCAGAAGATCTCACATTCATTAACGGTAATATTTTGATTTTCTTGGCAATCGCAATTTGCCTTAGCCTACTTAATGTTTCGACAATTAGTATGTTTTCATTTAAGCAATTCGGAATGAAAAGAGTGAAGTTCTACTTTGGGCTTATCATAGTACTTGGCATTTTGTGCGCAGTTTTTTACCCTTTATTGGTTATTGTGGTAACACTTCTGGCATACATCGCTCTAGCGGTGATAGACCATTTAATTAGAAGTAAGGCCGCTTAACAAAACTGCAAGAGGAGTTTTAACGTCATAGCTGCATCCAGAGGCCTGACGAAGGAAGGCTTATGTGATCGCAGCATGTTACTAACCGTGTTGGTTTATGATCTTGTTTAAATATCTGTTTAGACTTAGTATATGGTGAAATTTAGTATCATATGCATTTATCAATTTCTTTGATTTATTTAATAGTGTTTGAATATCTTCTTTTTTTAGCAAAATTAGTCTCAAGTACAGCCAATTATTGATCATTTTTAAACGGCAGTGAAAATCCTCAATATGTTTGAAAATAAGAATTTTCTTTTCTGAATTTGAGATAAACACTTTTGCACCTTTTGACCATCCTTTCTTATATTTCTTGAGATGTTCTTTGTCTAAGTATATGTAAGAACATGTTCTTTCTCTATTGGCACTAATTTCGATGCCGAAGTCTAAATATCCTTGATGGCATAAGAAATTTCTTAAATCTAGTATGAATTTGATCATTGGATCGCTCACAAATGCATCCTTAAGCTCTTCAAATTGGTTTTCAAAAATACTGTTTTCTATTATTTTGTTGTATGTCCTTGAGGAATCAATTACTGTCTTTGCATTTGACAAGTAATTTATGATTAGTCGTGTACTCTCTACATGGTCATTGATTCTTTGATGTGGATAAGTTGATGACCAGTAAGTTTGATTTTTAGTTTTATTTAAAATCGCTTTATTTCTATTCCTCAGTTCTAAAAAATTCCTCTCAAGTATTTTTAGATTTGCTTTTAGCCGATGTAAGTTGTCATAAGCTTCCTTTTATTTTGATTTAAAGAATTCTTCAACCATTTGCATTTCTATAAAAGTATCTTTCTCTATCATTTGAATTTTTCATGGTTAGTAACTATGAATTTATATCCAATAGACCTTCCGGAATTTCCACAAATATCAATTGCTCATCTTGATTAATACCTTTAATATTATGAACATTTAAAGGAATCATAAACTCATTATCATCTTGGATCACCATAGCAATCTCTTGTTCTGGATAGGATACTATTTCTGCTATAACTCCCACAACTTGTTCAGACTGGTGATCTACAAGTTTGAAGCCGTTAAAAATTGCATATTCACTTTCCGATATTTGATCTCTTTCAGTAATCTGATCTTCATGAAGATAAATGGTCTTGGAAACCATTTCTTTTGCATTTTCTGGATTGTGACAACTTTCAAATTTGATCAAATCTTCGTCTAGATTTTCGATAAAATAAGGGACGAGACAGCCTTTCAAAAGAAAAAAACAGTGCTCTGCTTTTCTAAATGAAGTCTGAAATTCGTCATTGATCGAAATTCGAAGATGCCCATTAACACCATAAGATTTCTTGGTAAAACCAACTTCGTAGTAGTCTGGAAATATATCAGTTATGTTCAATGAGTGTTTGTTTTAAAATAAATCCGGATTCCGCCTTTTCTGACCAAGGCGCTTCACTTTGAGAGTTTTGAGTATCTAATATTTCATACTCTTTATATATCAATCCTACACCTCGCGCATACTTTTCTAACGCATATCTTCTTTCCACTGTATTGTTTCCTCCATCGTCCGTTTGCAATATTGTCGCAACGTTTGAGTAATTAATTCCGCCAATTTCTTCTGCAACATCTAGGGAAGTGCATTTATAGTCATCCCACCCAGCAAACATAATTAGACTTTCCCCTGAAACACTTACTATTGTTGTTTCATCTAAATAGAGGTTACCATTCCATCGCTTACCTTCGAGCATCGGAAATACAAACTTTACAAATTTCAGATTTTCCTCCGTACGGAAAGCCTGCGCTTGGGTTTTATAAGTTGTCCAGACATCTGTAATTTCCCAATCCATAGAATCCGATGTTCTCCAATACCGCTCTAATTTGTAAATCGTATCTCCTGTATCATCGACATACATTCCTGCAATCTTTTCCTGGACAAAAGAAGACGTATTATAAATTGTTGCTCCCTCATCATCATATATAGTAGAGTCAACAGCGTAGACCCATGTATTCCCTACACTTAAAGGAAAGTAGTCATAACCGTACTTAGACTCATCAAATTCTTCGATAGTTTTATCGCAAGAAAACAGCAATAAAATTGAAAATGAACTAAAGAGTAATATGTTTTTCATTGCTTTTAAACCCAAGACCATTTCTTATTATTGTTTAAGTGAAGATAAAATGATACCTCCGCCTACTATATCATCTCCTTCGTAAAATACGGCAGATTGTCCCGGTGCTACACCTCTAACATTGGCATGAAATACAACTTCCATATTATTTCCGATTTGTTCTACAGTAGATAAGACACCTTTATCATTGTACCTCACTTGCGAAACAAACTCTTTCTTACCATCCAGCGCCTCATACTTTTGCAAATTCAGCTTCCCGACCATCATTCCGTTACGCATTAAATCCTCTACGTCACCTAAGACAACCGTATTCGAATCTGCTTGTATATCAGTAACATACATTGGCTTACCAAAAGCTTTTCCTAATCCTTTCCTTTGCCCGATCGTATAAAATGGATACCCTTCATGACTTCCTATATTCTCTCCTTTCGTATTTACAAATGTACCGCCGGCAACTTGTGCTTGTAATTCAGGAACTCTTCTTTTCAGGAATCCACGATAGTCGTTATCTGGAACGAAACAAATTTCATAACTTTCCGCCTTTTTAGACAACTCTTCATAACCCCAGTCATAAGCCATTTGCCTTACTTCATCTTTCACATACGGACCTAGCGGAAACTTACTTCTTTCCATACATTCTTGAGACAATCCCCATAAAACATAAGACTGATCCTTTCGTTCGTCTCTTGCTTTCTGGATAAAATATCGATCATTCTCTTGCGCTATCGTAGCATAATGCCCTGTAGCAATAAACTCACAATCCATCGCGTCCGCACGTTTTAACAACGCAGACCACTTGATATGTGTATTGCAAAGTACACATGGATTCGGTGTTCTACCGGCTATGTATTCATCCACAAAATTGTCGATAACATAATCACCAAATTCCTCCCGAATATCTACTATGAAATGATGAAAGCCCATCTTAACAGATATTTCCCTAGCATCATTAATAGAATCTAAAGAACAGCAACCTGTTTCTTTGCTTGACCCACCTGAAGAAGCGTAATCCCATGTTTTCATGGTAATACCTACAACTTCATATCCTTGTTCATGGAGCATCATAGCAGTAACCGTAGAATCTATTCCACCGCTCATCGCTACTAAAACTCTCCCATGTTTACTCATTTATTTGAGTTTTTATTATTTTAAATATGTTTATGCACTATCAATTTTAATTGATAATATAACTACTCAACGATTTTAATCTGATCTTCGTTAATCTTAACGATATCACCAGGTTTTAGTTTACGACCTCTCCTTAATTCTACCTCATCATTAACCAAAATTTCTCCATTCTGAATGATGACTTTAGCTTCGCCACCAGAATTGACATAATTCAGTAATTTCAAAAGGTTCTTCAACTCAACGTATTCCCGACCACTAATAGAGAAATCTTTTAACATTATTGTAAATTTTCTGCAAAGGTAAGTATTTCTTCCTTCCTATATAAGTATGAAAACTATTATAACGATAGCATTGATGTAACAAGCCAGTCTTTTTTAGTTAAATATCTATAAAATTGGGCAAAACAAGACCCAAAAAACTCATCATGAATGCTACTAAGCTTCCAAAAAAAGCTTTGACTTTTCGGCATCCCGATGATAATCCTACTTCCTATAGTGATTATAAATTCCCTACTTAGGAGCTGTGTCATACCACTGGAATGTAAATGATGAGTGTAGAAATCTTAAATAATTGGATAAGTTTATCTAGCCTTGAGAATGGAATCTATATATTGAGGTAAGATAATTATCAAACCATAAAAATTATAAACAATGAATAAATACGTTCCCGATTCGTCCAGATACGAAAAGATGAAATACAGAAGATGTGGGAAAAGTGGGATCTTACTGCCTATGATTTCATTGGGCTTATGGCATAACTTTGGTGCTGAGAATAATTTCAATAATGCTAGAGAAATCATCAGGTATGCTTTTGATTCAGGGATAACACATTTTGATCTCGCTAATAATTACGGCCCACCCTATGGTTCTGCAGAATCTACTTTTGGTGAAATAATGAAAATGGATTTATCGGCATATCGAGATGAATTATTCATTTCGACAAAAGCAGGATGGGACATGTGGGACGGTCCCTATGGTAACTTTGGATCAAGAAAATACTTGATGGCAAGTTTAGATCAGAGCTTGAAGAGAATGGGCCTCGATTACGTTGATGTTTTTTATCATCATAGACCAGATCCTAATACGCCATTAGAAGAAACCATGGGTGCACTTGCTGATATAGTAAAACAAGGAAAAGCACTATATGTTGGTGTTTCTCAATACAAATCACAAGAACTCCGTAGAGCTATTCAGATATTAGATACGCATAATGTCAAGTTGCTCATTCACCAGCCTAGGTATTCAATGATGGATCGTTGGGTGGAAGAAGATGGTCTATTAGATACTTTAGAGAAAAATGGAATCGGTTCTATACCCTTTTCTCCTTTAGAGCAAGGATTACTTACTGATAAATACTTAGATGGAATTCCTAAGGATTCAAGAGTAGCAAAAGATGGCCGATATCTATCTAAGGACGATATTACAGATGCGAAAGTGGCAAAGGTTCAAGCCTTGAATGAGATAGCGAAGGATCGAGGACAATCTATGGCACAGATGGCAGTTGCTTGGCTTCTGAAGGATGAACGAGTTACAACGGTTTTAGTTGGCGTAAGTAGAGTTTCTCAGTTGAGAGATAATATAAAGAGTATTGAAAATGTGAGCTTTACATCTTCGGAAATAAATGCAATCAATGCAATTCTTAAAGATTAATCATCATTTAAATAATACAAAACAAAAATGGCGGTAAAGAAAACTCCTTACCGCCATTTATATATGTCTTATCTCCCCGTTTTTAGATGGTTTGATTTATTATTTTATTTATTTCAGATTAATTCCAGCTTTGTGGTCATCCCACATAATCCATAATTTATCATCAGCGACTTTATAAGCAAGCAATTCAGATTTCTCCTTCATTTTCTCTGGAGTCGCAACCACTCTAAGGACATCTTTTGCCTCGTCGTATTGGTAAGCTCCCCATTGATCGGAAATACTATTGAATACAAAGGTCCATTCACCATCATTAGGTAATAAAAAGACACTGTATTTTCCTGCTGCTAATTTCTTCCCATCTATAGACAAGTCCTTATCTGTTTCAAAAGTAGTGGCTTCATTCGCACCTGCTCTCCAGATTTTTCCATAAGGAACTAATTCTCCCCAAATTGCTCTTCCTTTCGCGGATGGTGCACTGTAGTTAACTTTAATATTTGCTTCACCTACAGTTCCAGTAGCTTCCATTGGTGGACTTGCTCTTTTACCTTTATCTTGTCCGAAAGTATAATTGCTGATAAATAATGCAACAAACATTATAAAGCTAATTCTAAGTAATGATTTCATTTTTATATTTTTTTTAATTGTTAACGCTCTACTCTTAATACCAATATTACAACGAAATTGTTTTACGGAGTGCTATCTTAACATTACTTTAATGATATTTAAGTACTAACTCGGACATTTTTTAGGTCAATGTTAGAGCCGACGATCTGAATGGAAATATTTCTAAGTGAGGATGACTTCCTTTGAATTAGTTTTAAGATTCGACTTTCAATACTTTAAATTTTGCAGAGATCGATTTCATTTTGCGGATATTTCATAATTATTATTAAATTCAATGTTAAATTAAAAAATCTCATAATGAATACGAATAGAAGGAAGTTTTTAAGACAAGGTGGACAGTTTGCAGCAGGTCTCATGATTTTACCAGCATTAGCTTGTAAACAAACAAAGGTTATAGGTGGTAATGCAATCACTGGAGATTTAGACCGTTTCGGTATTCAGCTATATACATTAAGAGATCAAATGCCTAAAGACCCTAAAGGTGTCTTAAGAAAATTATCAACCTATGGATACAATACGATAGAATCCTATGAGGGTAAGCAAGGTATGTTTTGGGGGATGACGAATAAAGAATTTAAGTCTTACATGGATGAGTTAGGGATGAAGATTGTGTCCTCACATATGAATATTGATAACGATCTACAGAGAAAAGCAGCAGAAGCAGCAGAAATAGGGATGGATTATGTGATTTGTCCATATATCGGGCCACAGAAATCGATGGATGCATGGAAAGGTGTTTGCGATAAATTTAATAAAGCTGGAGAGATTTGTAAGAAAGAAGGTATCAAATTCGCATATCATAATCATGCGTACTCATTTAAAGCATTTTCTGGAATGATTCCACATGACTACTTAATGGATAATACTGATGCCGATTTAGTCAAGCACGAAATGGATATATACTGGGTTGTTACAGGAGGAGCAGATCCAATAGATTATCTAAAGAAATATTCTGGTCGATTTACGTTATGTCATGTGAAAGATAGATTAAAGACTGCGACTGCGGATGAAACAGATGCAACATGTGTAGTTGGCACAGGAATGATTGATTTTCCAAAAATACTTAAAGTCGCTAAAGAAAATGGAATGGAACATTTCATTTTAGAGCAAGAACGATACGATAATACGACCTCTTTAGGTGCAGCGGAGGCTGGAGCTAAATATTTACAAAAATTTAAATACGCTTAAGAAGGTGATAATCAGAGGGATGTAAATTTTTATATAAAAATATTAAAATTTCTTCCTTGTATTCCAATGTTCTTTTATATTTGCACTCGCTTTAAAGAAGGCGCGAAGAAATATAATGCGAAAGTAGCTCAGCTGGTAGAGCACGACCTTGCCAAGGTCGGGGTCGCGGGTTCGAATCCCGTCTTTCGCTCCATTTGAAAAATAAGCAAAAGCCTGGGATTCAGCAGCCGCAGCACCGAAAGGATTCGGTGTTCACTCACTAAAATGCAATTGGTTGCATTTTATAATGTTCGTTCCCGTCTTTCGCTCCATTTGAAAAATAAGCAAGAATTTCGGATTTTAATTAAAATGCATTAATTGCAATTTTTTTTAGTTCGTTCTTAATTTTTGTTACATTTATAACTACCTATAATAATTGCCTTGGTGGTGGAATTGGTAGACACGCAGGACTTAAAATCCTGTGCTCATTAGAGCGTGCGGGTTCAAGTCCCGCCCGAGGTACATAATCAAACCCTATAATTCGAAAGTTTTATAGGGTTTTTTTTATGCGTAAAATCGAATGAAGGCGGGAATTGAATGCAGCCGCTGCCAGCAGGTAACATAAACCACTTGATAGTATCACCTTAAATGAGTCTATCAATATGGTGAGATAGGATTCTAATTAAAATACTAGCTCCAGAGGAGCTTAACCTTTGTAACATCGATCATTTGAAATTATATAAGCTCCAGAGGAGCAACACCTTTAAATTTTTCCCGCAGAAAACGCTGATTTCCGCAGATACACATAAACCACTTGATAGTATCACCTCAAGTGAGCCTATCGTTGTGATTAGGTAGAATTCTATTTCAACAACTAGCGTCACTTTTTTACCCTATTATAAACATAGAATATCTCATTAGTCGATAATATATCTTTCACGATCTTCTTCTTCAACACGATATGCTCTATATTCAATAATACTCGGAAAAGAAACTTACCATGCCGGTGCGATGCACCTCTTATATTCTATTCATTCCATTCTACTCACAAATTCGGTCCGATGGACCTTTGAAAACAACTTGATAGTATCACCTCAAGTGAGTCTATCAATATGGTGAGATAGGATTCTAATTCAAATACTAGCTCCAGAGGAGCGACACCTTAAAATTTATCCCGCAAAAAACGCAGATTTCCGCAGATACACATAAACCACTTGATTGTATCACCTTAAGTAAGCCTATCAATGTGGTGAGGTTCTCGCATCAATTATTATCCCACAAAAAAATAACGAAGATGGTAGTTGTTGATTATGAACTCTTCCTTTCGAAAACCTCACTTCATATGCTTCTTCATCTTATCGATGTACTCGATTAACTCCTTATCCAATTTTTCTTTCTGAACTGCAGAGTCAAGAATCATATCCTTTAGGTTTTCGTTAAATTGGTCTTGATTTATGATCCCTTCTTGATGTCTAGAAATTATATAGTAAATATCGATGATGTTAGACGACTTGCCTAAGTAAGTCTCCTTATTCCTTAGAGTTAGCAATTTGTACTTTTCAATATACTGAATAATCTCCGCATGCCTTTCCTCAATAAGTAATGCCCCTAGGAAGGCTGAAAAGAAACGGTGCCATCTAAAGCTCAAGATTTTCTTATGGTAAACATTAAAAAATAGTCGTCCTTTAATAATAGCCTCTTTTACTTTGCCAGTCTTACTTAAACATCGGATATGATTAGAAACAAACCCGATCGTAGCATGAAAATTCTTATTAGACTTAACCTTGAAACTAGACTTCTCTATTAATGAAAGTGCCTCCTCGTATTTTTGGTTCTTAATTAATACATTGTTCAAATTATTCAGATAAATAACTGAATCAGGATTTAATTCTAATTCCTTAATGGATAAATAACCATAATGAATAGCTTTCTCTCGATCTCCCAATTTATCAAACAAGATGAGCATGTTACCATAGTGATTAAGTAATAACCTCTTAGAATAATTCTTTCCAGTTTCAAAGAACAATTCCGCTCTCAGAAAAATATCCTTTAACTCATTTAACCTATCATATTTTAAACTCACAAATGAAATTCTTATGAGTGCCATATACCTATTCTGCCCATCTAACTTTTCATCTTCATAGCATTCATGCAACCATTTTAACCAGCTTAACCCCTCCCCTTCTTCAAGGTTAGATGCACCAATAATATCAAAGGATATTTGATGCATTTTCTCATAGACCAATTTAGACTTCTCATAATTGAATTTTTCCTTTTCGATGTATGTATTCACGATTTGATAATCATCATACCGCATTCGAATTAATAGAAAATGCCGGAAATGCAGCAGAAGATTGTAGAATTCTACAAAGTAAAAAGAAGTGCTATCAAATTTCTTTAAGGAATTAAGCAGCCGTTTTTCTTCTTCTTGGCTTATGCTGTCTAACAATACGTGTTTCTTTGCATCAAGTATCCATTCTAGTTGCTTATCGACATCGATGGAATCAAGCTTCCTTCTCATCCAAGAGAGAAGATGAGAATATTTTCTTTTATCAATGGAAAAATCAAAAGCCTTAGGATGGGTAAAGTTGTTCGAGTTATAGGCTATAATTTTAAGAATAGACAACTTTTCCTCGTCTTCCATTTTCTGCTCCTGCAATAAATAAGTGGTTTCATGGGGTAACAATGAATTCGCATAGACCTGAATTTTCTTAAGTTTTTGCTTCATCCATTCTATTTTTTTAGATCACTAGCCCTCCATCTACACAAAGCGTCGTCCCTGTAATAAAAGAAGCTTGATCTGATGCTAAAAAGTAATATGCGTTAGCTATATCTTCTACTTCTCCTAGGCGCTGTAGAGGTGTTTTTGCTTTTATTGAATTAATATATTCTTCTGGAACCGTCTGAACCATCTCCGTATTGATATAGCCTGGAGCTATTGCGTTCACAGTTATTCCTTTTCTTCCAAATTCTCTTGCCCATACTTTAGTCATTCCTATTACTCCACTTTTAGCAGCAACATAATTCGTCTGACCGAAATTTCCATTATGTGCTACGACAGATGATGCATTTATTATTCTACCATAACCAGCTTCAGCCATAAAAGGGGAAATCACTTTAGTACAATTAAAAACTCCCGTTAAATTAACATCGATAACCATCTGCCACTGTTCTGGTGTCATTTTCTTTAATGATGAATCTCTTGTAATCCCAGCATTATTAATCAGAACATCTATGCGTCCATACTTTTCAAAAACGGCTTTGGTCGCAGTTTCTACCTCACCAATCTTACTTGTATTTACTATATAAGTTGTTGCTGATCCACCTTTAGATTCAATAGACTGCTTAACTAAATCTGCTGATTCGATATCTAAATCGTAAATAACAATTGTTGCTCCAGCATCAGCAAATCTCAATGAAGTGGCCTTGCCGATTCCATTTCCTCCTCCTGTAATAATGACTACCTTATTCTTGAATTCCATAACTTATGTATTTTTATTTTCACAATGAATTTATCATATTGAAATCAAGAAAATAAGATTTATGAAATTTTTGAATCATGGACTATTTAATATTTATCATTAAATATATTATATAAATATCAGAATTACAGTAGTTAAAATCAAAATATTTAGCTATTGACTTTATGTATTCTAATTGATATATCTTATCATTTATAACTTAATGGTAAATTGTCATCAGAAAATTTATAAAATGGAGAGCTTGTACTCATATGCAAAAGAAATATTAGTTAATCAACAACATCAATTTTGCTATGTTGATATTGGTAGTGGTGACACGACGCTTGTATTCCTGCACGGTATGGGTTCCAATTTAGATAGCTTCCAAAAGAACATTGCAGTTCTTAAAAAGGATTTTAGGTGCATACTAATAGATCTTCCTGGATACGGGAAAACACCCAAAATTGAAAATGAAACCTTTAGTATTGGAAAATCTGCTGAACTGATCGCTGAATTACTAGGAATTTTAGATATTAAAAAAATCGTATTGATAGGTCATTCTATGGGAGGTCAAATAGCTATAAAATTGACCAATATAATCCAAGAAAAATTATCACGTCTTATCCTCTTGTCCCCAGCAGGAATAGAACAATTCAATCAAAAAGAAGAGGAATGGCTGTCGGAAAAAGTCACTGTAGAATCTATGGTCAACCTTTCTGAAGCGGAGGTAGAAAAAATGGTACGCTATAATTTTTACGATCAAAATATAGATATAGATTCTATTATATCCTACCGCACACAGTACTTAGAAGATCCAAATTTAAATAAACAGTATTGCACAACTATTGTAGAAAGTCTGCTAAGCATGGTTAGAGAAAAAGTTCTCATAGACATTGCGAAAATCTCTATCCCTTGCCTAATTATATTTGGTGATCAAGACAAATACATACCACATCCTTCTTTACACCAGGACATGACCATTAATGATGTTATTAAAAAAGCTACAGAATTAAATAAGGAAATTGACACTAAATTACTTCAAAAATGTGGTCATTTCCCTCAATGGGAAAAGAATAACGAAGTAAATTCAGCCATTATTAATTTTACTAGTAAATATAGTCAATAGCTATATTGTTACGTATATAATCTTGATATTCAATCTATTATAATTTAAATATGCAATATTTGATCGAAAAGTCAATATTGTAAATTTTAATTTGGACTATGATTCCAAATGAAGCATTATCTATCTTTGAAAAAAATTATTAATTATAATCTGTAATAACAATGAAAAAAATATTAAAATTTACTTTCCTTTTGGCTTTATCGTTTTCGCTAGCAACTTTCACTGCTTGCACAGATGATGAAACTTGTTCTGACGGAATTCAAAATCAAGATGAAACGGGAATAGATTGTGGCGGCGCATGTACTGCTTGCATAACTTGTGAAGATGGAATACAAAATGGTGATGAAGAAGGAGTAGATTGTGGAGGTTCTAATTGTGATGTATGTCTAGTAGGTGCTCATGGATCATGGGAGTCTTCTGGAGATAATGTTGCGCCTCTTTTAGCTGGTTTTGTTTCTAAATTGGTCACCGAATTCAATACCGATGGAACTTATACCGTAACACAAACCGATCTCGGAGGTGCCGAAACTGAATTAAAAGGAACATATACCCAATCAGAATCTTCAGTAGATGGAATATGGGACATTGTTTTAAATCAATCATCTCCTAACCAACTAACGGCAACTGGGATTTTCAAAATCACAGATGATCTAATGGAATACGAAGTTGCTCAGACGGATCCAGCTATTGCGGGAGTAACAGCTCCGACAGCTTCTGCAGGTTTAGGAAGTACAAGTGGCGGTGCATTTGGCACAACTAACGTTCAGAAATTTGTAAGACTATAAATAATCTTTATTAAGGGGCTTATACAGTCCCTTAGTTTTAAATTTTACTTATGACTGCCGTAAAAATACATTTGCTATCTCTTTTTCTAATGTTCGGGTTAGGTATCCAAGCCCAGACTCCAGCTATTTATAATGAATTGAATGAAGCGCTGCCGGAAGAATCTAATAAGGAGTTTCAATTTATCGCATATTTCTATAATCATGTGATCAATACAAATGTATATCCTACGAGTGATTTCCTGAAAGGTCAAGTAGTTGGAAGACTCTTCGGTCAAAATACAAGTACTACATCGGATAGCCTGAGACCTATGTATTTTGAACAGCGAATTCTTCCTTTCTTTTTTTACTCGCCGAAACTTTTTGATGGCAGAGTGACTTTAAGAGCATCTTTCGAAATCGATTTTACTTGGGGAGATGGTTCTTACAGTACGGGAGGAAATTCGGGAGGAGCAATCAGTAGTGATTTTGTTAATCTGCAAACTCAGAACCTTGAGGTTGAATTAATCCCAGTAAAAGGCTGGAAAGTCAATCTTGGACTTCAGAGAATGTATGACACTCCTTATAATCCATACACTACTTTCTTCGAAAAAATGTTGAATACTTCTTATCGCTTAAATTACTGGGGCACTGATGCTGTTGGTGTTTCAGTAAGAAAAGATAATGACTTTTCAAGTTTTAAAGCTGGATTCTATCAATTATATGAGAATGCCATCCAACTAGACGATGACGTTCAATTGTTCGAATTCAACTATAGAAGAAGACTCAATACCAAGTTAAATATAGGAGGATCTGTCTATTATATTAGAGATAGAGGTAATGGTCAAGGAGGACCTTCTATTATCGGCCAAGGACTAAACAGTACACTTGCGGTATTCAACGGAGCTTATCGATTTCCATTCGGTTCGACCAACTACAAATCAGATATTGCATGGCTCGGTGGGTACTTCAGCTATAATGACGATATCCTTTCCGATAACTTATTCGCATCAGGTTATTTTAATTACAATCTGGGAAGCACGCACTTGAAACCTAATGAAGTTTGGGAAAAAGGTCCTACCATAGGAGGCTTTGGTTCGAACCTTAGATTAGGATATCGATACGATCAGACGGTTAATGATATTGTATGGTTAGACGCAACTTATACTTCTGGAGACCAAAATGGGATAGTCGATGATAAGTATTCAGGAGTTGTTACTGGCAACTCATGGGGAACTCCTGCTGCATTACATGTTAATCATGGTGGTTATTTGCTATTTCCGCACGCGAATGTTGTTAATAGATACATTGCAGCCGTTACAGATATTTCAAATATGGGTCTCGGTATTTCTGCAATTCATGTCAATGCTTCTAAAGATATTATCCCGCATAAGTTCAGTACCAAAGTAGGAATGGCTGCTGGATGGAGTAATGCAATTCCAGCTGGAGGAGGAAAATTCATTGGAACAGAAATCAATGCAAAATTGGCGTATCAACTTGGCGTATTCATGAGTGTAGAACTACATGCCGCTTATCTTAATTTGGGAAATTTTTATGACAGTTCCATCGTGAACGGAGGAATAGACGGACGTCCTGCTAATCCTTATACTGCTTTCATTTCCTTTAAATGGTTAATGTTTTAATATGGAAAAAATCATAAGTATACTCATATTAACAGCATTTCTGACTGGCTGTACTTTGGAGAAATCAATCCCTCAGATTGATACTTTTGATGAGATTGAATATCCATACGAGGTAAAAAAACAAGAATTATCAGATGGGAAATCTATTGCTTACATGGAAGTAGGCCAAGGTGATCCAATTATTTTCATTCATGGTCTAGGTAGTTATGCTCCAGCATGGAAGAAAAACATTGACCAACTTTCTAAGAATTACAGATGCATTGCCATTGACTTGCCTGGATATGGAAAGTCAAGTAAAGGTAAGTATGAGGCCAGCATGTCTGCTTACGCCGATAACATTTCAGAATTCATTACGCTATTAGGACTTGAAATAGTTACACTCGCTGGACATTCGATGGGTGGTCAGATATCCATGATGACAGCTTTAGCTTATCCAGATCAAATCGATCGATTGATTCTAATTTCACCAGCTGGGTTTGAAACTTTTTCGCCAGGTCAGAAACAATGGCTCAGAGATATTTTAACCCCACGTGCTGTAAAATTGACAACAGTAGATAATATCATAGCGAACATGGGAGCGAACTTCTACAAAATGCCTAAAGACGCGAATTTCATGATCACCGATCGAATTGCAATGAGAAAGGCGAAAGGTTTCGATGCATACTGCTATATCATTCCTGAATGTGTGAAAGGAATGGTGGATGAACCTGTGTATGATTATCTAGATAGAATTAAGCAGAAAACGCTGGTTGTCTTCGGTGATGATGATAATCTGATACCGAATCGATTCCTTAATGCTGGAAAGACTTCCGAAATAGCAAAAAGCGGTTCAGATAAAATAGAAAATGCAACATTGCACCTTGTTAAGAAAGCGGGACACTTTGTGCATTTCGAAAAATCTGATGAGGTCAATGGTCTTATCTCTAACTTTTTAAATTAAGATAGTGGGATTAGCTTGGACACTATTTTTAATCTACTTAGTAGGCACGAGTTATCTTGGCTATCTCGGTTCTAAGCAAACCAAAGATTTCAGTAGTTTCGCCATAGGTGACGGAAAAATGTCTCCGATAGTAGTTGGAATTACATTAGCTGCCAGCACGGCTTCAGCGGCTACATTTATTGTCAATCCAGGTTTCGTATATGTACACGGTCTTGCTGCATTTATGCACTTAGGGCTTGCAGTATTCATCGGAATCATCTTTATGCTCTTCTTGCTTTCGTATAAGTTTAGGAAAATAGGTGCGGAAAATAAGGCAGTAACGATTCCTGGTTGGCTCGGGAAGAAATACAACTCAAGAAACTTTGCGATTTACTTTTCGATTATCAATCTTTTATCTTTTGCATTTCTAGTTTTATTAGTTGGTGGAATATCCATCGTTATGCAGCAATTATTGGATATCAGTAATGTTACGGCGCTCATTATCACGCTAGTTTTCGTTACAGGCTATGTTATCATGGGTGGTACATATGCACATGTCTTTACTAATATGCTCCAAGGTTCGTTGATGATTATTGTGACCATAATTGTAGTTGGTTCCGGTCTATATCTAATGGCAACAAACCCAGATTTTTTCGAAATCATACGTAATTTAGATCCTAATCTTCTAACTTTAACCAATCCAGAAAGCAACCTCTACAACAGCTTTTATTCCGTTTACGTTTCTGGTTTTTTAATTGGGGCAGCTTTGGTTTGTCAACCACATATCCTGACGAAAGCACTTTATGTAAAAGACAATAAGGATGTCACGAAATATTTAATCGTTTTTGTCATTGTTTATTTTCTGTTCACTTTGTTGCTCTTAGCTGGATTCTGGGCTTTAGTCGAAGTGCCGCAAGAATTATTACAAGATGCAAGCACTGAAAAATTCCGTCAAGATCTTGTAATGACCCAATACCTTAAAACAAGTTTTCCAGAATGGTTATTCACCGTCATTAGCATTGTTCTTCTTGCAGCGGCGATGTCTACCTTGGATGGATTATTAGTAGGATTATCTACGATCACTTCTAATGATTTAGTGATTAATTTACTAGATAAATTCTCAACGAAGAAAAGAGACTTAGAAAGCAAGTATAGAATTGCATTTAGAGCAAGTCATATCGTGTTAATTGTGCTGGCTTTCCTAACATTTTTGGTCACATTAAACCCACCTAAACTGCTAGGAATTTTTGGACAATTTGGAGTGTATGCTTTAGTACTTTGCTCATTGCCACCGCTACTTAACGGTATCTATTTTAAAAAACCGTCCTTAGCAGTTGTTTGGTTTTTTAGTGTATTCGCCCTAGCCATTCATCTTGTCTTATACTTTTACGGTCAAGAAATCTGGCCAGATAAGGGTATTGCATTTAGTAATCCGGCAGTACCTGCAGGAATTGCAATCCTTTGCTCTACCCTTCCCTCATTGATCATCAATTATTTTTTAAAGAATAAAACCATCTGACTTAATGTTTCGAAATGCAAGAATAGTATCAACTGGATCTTATGCTCCAGAGAACATTGTACCGAATAGCTACTTTGACAAAACATTAAATACTAATGTTTCAGATTGGTTAGAAGAAGTTGTTCAAATAAAAGAACGAAGATGGGTAAGTGAAAACCAGACAACTTCTGACCTCTGTTACGAGGCAGCGATTAATTGTCTTAAAAATGGAAATATATCAGCCAGTGATGTCGATTTAATCATTATTGCAACAGATACACCTGATTTCATATCTCCGTCTACAGCTGCCATTGTTCAAGATAAATTAAAAGCAACTAATGCTGGAACCTTTGATATTAACTCAGCATGTGCAGGATTTGTAACGGCACTAGACATTGGCGCAAAATATATAAGAGCAGATAAACAATATAACAATGTGCTCGTCATCGGTGGGTATGCTATGAGTAGGCACCTTAATAAGTCGGATAAGAAAACAGTTACTTTGTTTGCTGATGGAGCTGGAGCCGTATTATTACAGAGCGTAGATAGTGAAGATGCAGGATTTCTAGCAAGTGAATTAAAATCCATGGGTCAATATAATGGATATATGGGCGTCTATGCTGGTGGAACTGCCCAACCTGTAGATGTTAATGCCATCGAGAACCATGATCACAAATTGAAATTCGTAAATAGATTTCCCAAAGAGATTAATCCAACTACTTGGTCTGAAATGGCACTTACATTGAATGAAAGATTAGGTGTCCAGAGTGATGATGTAGACATGTACTTTATAACCCAGCTGAATATCAACAGTATTTGGGAAATGTTAGATATTTTAGATGTTCCAAAAGAAAAAGCGCACACGATTATGCATCATTATGGTTATACAGGTTCAGCATGTATTCCGATGGCATTTCATGATGCATGGGAAAAGAAGCTTGTAAAACCAGGGGATCTTATTTATTTTATAGGTTCAGGTGGAGGCTTAGCTTTCGCTAGTGCTGCATTTAGATTATAGAATTATGAATTTAGATTGGTTTCAATATTGGTCATCGATTAATCCGGATAAAATTGCTTGTATAACTGTAGAAGATAACGCATCATATTCTTATCAATTTATTAATGATACAGCAATAAAATGGACGGCCTACCTTCAGCATGAATTAAAATTAAAGCCTGGAAGCAGAATATGCATGCTTGCTGAAAACTGCATAGAGAATATTATTCTTTTTTCTGTAGCGCAGAAATTAGGCGTTGTACTTATTCCTTTAAATTTTAGACTAAGCAAAAATGAAATCGATTGGTTAATACAAGATGCTAATCCTGCTGTTATCTTATACGATAAGAAGTATGAAACTCTAGTCGAAGGAAGTACTTTAGCATGTCAATTTTTGGGCTTAGAAACCATAAGTGATTTAGTAAAAGAAACAAGTTACACTCTTCACAAGGTTTCTTTTAATCTGGACGATACCTTATTTATTCTTTATACTTCTGGATCTACAGGTGTACCAAAAGGTGCTTTATATACACATAAAATGTTGTTTTGGAATAGTGTCAATACAGCAGTAAGCCTACATATCACAAGTGATACGGTCACTTTAAATGTAATGCCACCGTTTCATACTGGAGGATGGAATGTTTTAGTTACTCCAATTTTTCATCATGGTGGGAAGGTGATTTTAATGAAAAGATTTGTTGCAAATAAGGTTTTGGTAGAATTAGCAGAGCATAATTGTACACAGTTTATGGCTGTGCCAACGATGCTGAGAATGCTGTCTGAAGCGGAAAATTTCGATAGGATCAAGCTTCCTAATTTACCATACATTATTGTAGGTGGTGAATCGATGCCATTGAATTTGATTAATACTTACAATGAAAAAAACATTGACATCAGACAAGGTTATGGCATGACGGAAGTTGGACCGAATCTTACCTCTTTGCATCAAAAGTATGTTCTTGAAAAACAAGGGTCTATCGGAAAGCCCAACATGTATATTAACGTAAAACTAGTCAATGAAAAGGGTGAAATCGTTAAAACTGGAGAACGGGGCGAATTATGCTTTTATGGAGATTGTGTCACTCCAGGTTACTGGAATAGGCCAGATGCAACGAAAGACGCCATAAAAAATGGATGGTTTCATTCTGGAGATATCGCTACAGTAGATAATGATGGTTTTTACTATATCGTCGATCGGATAAAAAATATGTTTATTAGTGGTGGAGAAAATGTATATCCTGCAGAAATTGAAAAGGTTTTAATAAGCCATCCAGAAATAAAAGAAGCAATAATCATAGGCATCAAAGATGAAGAATGGGGCGAAGTGGGAAAAGCATTTCTTGTATGTGATTCTGAACTTAGGATTGAGGAAATTAAGAAATTCTGCTTACAATATTTATCCAAGTTTAAGATTCCTAAACATTACAGATTTGTCAAAGAAATCCCGAAATTAGACAACGGAAAAATAGATCGAAAACATCCAACTTTAAGCTAAAGATGGTCACTTTCGAATGATATCAATAATCTCTTTTACATCTGATGTCAATTACCATACATTAGGAAAAAATTAGATGTTTTTCAAAATTATTGGGAGTAGTAAGTTAATTAATTTAAATTCACTTATCAATCACCAGTTTGCAAAACTTCATGAATAAAATCATTCTCCTTTTTTTATCACTATTTGCTATCGTTAATAGTAATGCACAGATTCTAGAATCCGCAAAAACATTCTCAAGTCCGAATGAAATACTGAGCTTGACCATCCATCAGAAGAACGATGATCTCCAGCTAAGTATCGATTATAAAGGTCAAACTATAAAAGCCATTCTTAGCGATTATGGTTCTACAATTGGTAAAATAGATACTAAAATTGTCAATCAACCTTGGACTTCAATTATTGGTGAACGAGCAGAAATTCAGAATCACTTCCGTGAAATTACCGTTCCAGCTAAAGACAAAGAAGGAAGGAATCTTCTGATTAATTGCAGACTTTATGATGAATCTCTTGCTTTCCAATATCAATATGACGAAGAACAATTTAAAAATACAACCATCGAAGGAGATCCTCTACTGTGGACTTTTGATGGTAATTATAAAACATGGATAACAGAGCGATCACAAGGCGAATATCATGAATCATCCATCAATGAATTCAAGAAAAATGCAGAGCGGCCTATTTTAATTCAAGGAGGTGAAGATATTTTTTATGCAGTAGGAGAAGCAGCAGTTATAAATTACCCTAGATCAAAATTCCAGTCCTCGGCATCTGCAGATAATTCTCTCTCTGTAGTCCCTGAGAGCAGTATAAAATTGAGCGTAGCGTCTTATAAGTCACCCTGGAGATTTGTAATATTCGGTGATAGCCCTGGAGCAATTCTAGAAAAGAATTACTTATTAGAAAATCTTAATGACGAAAACCAAATCAGCGACCCATCGTGGATCCGACCAGGTAAAGTAATCCGAGAAGTGACGCTTACCACTACGGGCGGAATCGCATGTGTAGATTTTGCAGTAAAAAATGGCTTACAATATGTGGAATTTGATGCTGGTTGGTACGGTAATGAATATGATAATGCATCCGATGCTTCGACCATTACCATCGATCCGAACAGGTCAAAAGGGCCACTTGATTTGCATCGCGTTATCAAGTACGCTAAAGAACGAAATATCGGTATCATCTTGTATGTGAATAATAGAGCAATGCTTAAGCAGTTAGATCAAATTCTTCCTTTATACCAATCATGGGGAATAGCAGGTGTAAAATACGGTTTTGTGAATACTGGAACACAAGAATACAATGCTTGGCTTCATGATGCAGTTGTTAAAGCAGCTAATCATAAATTACTAGTTGATATTCATGATGATTATCGTCCTACCGGATTCTCCAGAACTTATCCGAATCTTCTAACGCAAGAAGGGATAAGAGGCGACGAAGAATCTCCTAGTGTCGAACATAGTCTGTATACAATTTTCATAAGAGGCATAGCTGGTGCAGCGGATAACACGAATTGTTATCTAGCACCGAGAGTAGTAAAAATTATGGGTGGAAAAGGTGCGCAGATGGCTAAATCCATAATGATATATAGTCCATGGCAATTTCTATATTGGTATGATCGACCGATGGAATCTCCAAGAAAGAAAGGTGGAGCTGGATCTTCTGAATCTGTATTAACTCCGGATATCGGGTATGAGTTCTATGCGGATCTACCTACCACATGGGATGAGATTAGAGTATTAAATTCCTCTATGGGAAACTATGGTACCATCGCAAGAAAGAAGGGAGACAATTGGTACATCGGAAGTCTTAATGCCAATGTCCAAAGAACAATAGCACTAGATTTTAGTTTTTTAGAACCTGGAAGTTCTTACGAAACAGTGATCTATTTTCAGGATGATCAAGCTTTAGAATCGAACGAAATTAAACGAACATACAAAGAGATTAATTCAAAATCAAAATTCCAACTTGATCTGCTAGCCAATACTGGTTTCGCCATGGTCTTAAAGAAGAAATAGTATTCTTTTTATAAGAATTGATAGATATTCTAAAAATACTTTTCGTACAGCTGCAAGACATGAATTCTTTAGCGCTACTACGCGGTACTGTCTTTTAAAATTTCTCGTATATGCTCACCATCCCAATGATGTTCTTCCTCTACAATTCCTCTTTTAAAATCTTGAACTAAAAGCTTTTCTTGCTGCTCTAATTCATGACGGGCTTTAAAGATATAATTCTTCTCATTATTATTTTCGTTAGCTAGTCTACGCAGACTTTCTTCATCATATTTGATGAAATTTTGAACTTGCATATTTAAAGTATATTTTCTAAACCCAACTTTACTTAACACATCCTTCGCTAGTGTTAAAGAGGTTTCCAGAGACTCTCGATAAATATTTTCAATTCCTAAATTCAATAATTCATAAGCATCATATCTATTTTTCGCTCGGATCATAAGTTCAACATGTGGATAATTTTTCTTTAAAACTTTTATGACTTCCCTTGTTATTCTTGGATTATCTATTGCACTTATCAATATTTTAGCTTCTGCAATTCCAGCAGATTCTAAAAGATCTAATCTAGTTGCATCTCCATAGTATACATCAAAACCCATTTTTCTTAAAAAATCAACTCTATTAGCATCATGGTCTAGGATGGTTGCCTCTACTCCATGAGACCTAAGAAACCGTCCGATGGTACTTCCAAAATGGCCGAATCCTACTAAAATAATTTTATGCGACTTAGCAATGTGGTCCATCGGTCTCTTAATCGATTCTTTAGTTCCTAGATTAGGAAGTATAAAACGCTCATTAACCATTCCGATAATAGGAGTTATAGACATGGTTAATGCTGTTATTACAAGCATCATATCCAACTGAGATTGTTCCAATATTTTTAACTGGAATGCAAAAGATAGTAGTACAAATGCAAACTCACCTATTTGAGCTAAACTAAAGGTTAATAAAAGGTTTTGATTCAATTTCAATTTGAAAAGTCTAGCTGTAATAAAAAGTACGAATCCCTTAATTAAAATGATGGTAATTAAAACACCTGTAATCGTTAATGGATTCTCTGCAATGACAATAAAATTTATCGAAGCACCGACAGCCATAAAAAACAACCCAAGCAATAGATTCTTAAATGGTTCAAGAGTACTTTCAAGCTCATGTTTAAATTCACTATTAGAAAGTACTACTCCACCAAGAAATGCACCTAATGCTGGGCTTATGCCTACGAATTCCATTAAATATGAAATCCCAAAGACAATCAATAGTGCTGCGGCAATTAATAATTCTCTGACACCTACCTTCGCTACCTTTCTAAGCATTGGCACAATTAAATACCGACCTGCAACAATGATTACAACAACCGATAAAATAATGGAGAGCGTCTGAAAACCCATGGGTAGATTATCCAACAAACTTGCTGTTTCAGAATGACCTTCTGCTCCAGAATCTAAATTAACATTTGATAATAGTGGAATGGAACCAAGCATGAAAATCACAATAATATCTTGGAAAAGTAATATTGAAAATGCCGAAGTCCCGAAGGTAGTATCCATAAGACCCTTTTCCTTGATCGTCTGTAAAGCGATTGCAGTAGAAGACAAAGCAACCGCCATGGAAAAAACCAGTGAAACCTTCCAATCAAATCCTAGCATAGTGAAAAGCAAATAGGAAAACAACATTGTCCCAACAACTTGAATGCTTCCCATTCCTAAAATGGTTTTCCGCATTTTCCAAAAATTCTTAGGTTCAATTTCTAGACCTATTAAAAAAAGCATCATCACTACTCCGAATTCTGCGAAGTGGAGAATATCTTGACCTTCTTCGCCAATAAACCCTAGTACATATGGACCGATAATTACTCCTGCTAGCAAATATCCTAAAACAGAACTTAAGCCCAAGCGCTTAGCTATAGAAACACAAATGATCGCACCAGCTAAAAATACAATAGCTTCGAAAAGTAAACTTCCTGTCATATGGCATCTGTTTTTAGTTGAGGAATATCGTTCATGAAATAATAATTTTTCATTGTTGGAGCGGGCATATTGTCTTGGAGTAATTCAATCAATTCTTCATATTTGTCAGCATATTTGTTTAAATCTGTTTCACTTAATTTATAGGTACCCATCACTGCAAATGGAGGATAATAAGTCATTCCGCATAAAGTTGCAGTTTGCTCAAAAGGCCGCAAAAACTCATTCACAGAAAAACCATTTGCTCCTTCGGAACAGTAGATGTCCTTAGATCCTCCTGTAGTAATTACATTCATGCATATCTTAGATTGTAAAGCATTTCCATTGGGCCCATATGCCCAATTAAACTCTAACACCATATCAATCCATTGCTTCATAAGCGGTGGACAGCTGTACCAATAAAATGGATGATGCCATATGATAACATCCTGTTCTAATAATAATTCTTTTTCTGCAGGAACGTCGATGTGGAAGTTTGGATACTGCTCATATAAATCTACCAATGTTACGCCATCTTTCCTTTTAACCCGATCTACTAGAAGTTTATTAGCGCGCGATTTTTCGAAATGCGGGTGCGAAAAGAGTATCAGTATTTTTTTCATGGATTAGGTTTAGCTTGAATATAATATAGGCTGTCCTTAGGATTTTCAAAAATCAATGAATAAAAACTGCGATTTAGCCATTAAGTTTAAGAGATTTGCAATTTAATTATATTTTTTCACAACCAGACTTATACATTGCCTGTGGGATTTCCATGTTACAATTCTTATTCAACCTCTAGCACAACTACCTGACCAAATGAAGAAACCACCAGATCTAAATATTGCTTTAGTTTACCGTATTCATCAGGTTCATAAATTGCTTTCTTTAAGTTGTAATTTCCTGTAGCTGAAAGTATATGGTTCTTCAATTCATATCTTAAATTAATTTCAGCTAGATCATCATTAATCACAATATTTTCAGGCAAGTCAGCCAACTTATATCCATCAGGAATTTGAAATTTAGAATCAAATTCTTTATTCATAATATACGTAAAATCGACTGGATATGTTCTTTCATTCAGTTTTAGCAAATTAGAGGATGGTGCCAAATTTAGAAATGGCTTAATAATAATGTGACCATCGAATTTTTCTGTTTCAAACTTTGACAAAAAATTCATAGAATAGGTCGTTGCGTCACTCTCATATCCACTTGTTTTAGTCTTTAACACTTCTCCAATTCTATCTTTGTAATACTCATTTATATCTGAGATTTCATCTTTAAAAGCGTCGCGTTTATAAAATGCTTCATAATTAGTACACTGGATGGAAACCGTTGCTTTAATATCCATTGATGATGAATCTATGTTAAGAATTAAAGTTTTCTTTTCCAGTGAGCTGGTATTACTGTTCAGACTAATCCACTTTGGCTCATCCTTCTTATTTACGATTAGACCATTTTCATTCAGACTTCTCATTGGCAAAACATTAAATCGGAGTTGTTCTTCACTTGCATCGGCCAAGAAAGCATTCCCTGTGGTCACTAAAGCCACAACATAGTTAGTAAAATGATCGAAAGGGTAATCATAGGGAATTTTCCCATGGTCTCTTGTGCTCAGTATTACTGGAACAGCTTCTATCTTTGCTTCATTCAATAATGCAATTAAAAATAAATTAATATCTGCAACATTTCCTGACTTCAATTTGTGAAAATCTTTAGGCGGCTGAGAGGCAAATTTAGAATTTGAACCATTCCACTTATAATTCTTTTTAACATATTCTATAATGGCTTTCGCCTTATCAATATCATCAGCATCTTCTAATTGCAATTCTGTTTTAAGAATATTTTTAGCAATACGACCACAGTTTTTCAAATAAATTCCGAAATGTTCATTTTTGAGTAATGCTTCATTCAAGTCAGGCCATGTTGATATAATATCTTTACTAATGCCGCTAGGTTCTCTAATTTTAGACAATTGAAAATTCATCCTAATAATATAATCATTAATAGAGGTAATATAACTATCGTCCTCAAATGCTGGGATATCCTTTAATATATAAATATGAACATTCTCTTGGAATTCAAATCCGGTCCCAATAGATCGGTTCAAAGAAAACCACTTTCTCTTTTTTGGGCTAACGTATGAATTTTGAAAATCAAAACCAGAAATACCTTGAGCAAATAATTCATATTCATAAAATGGTATCATGCTAATTTGAAACTCACTATATAATGTTGGAATTCTATCTTGAAATCTCCATTCTGGAAGGCTAAAATAAAATGGTGATTCCAAAACATACTTATACTCTATTATAGAACCTTCTTGAACATCAGGAAACACAAACTTCTTTGATCTTACGTTGTCAGAAACTTGTTGGTCATAAATGTTAGCAGAATCTAACTTCTTCGAAATGTATTGATCTCCTTTAAGTGTATAAGTAAACCCTTCTATAGTATCAATTCTTTCACTTTTGTCAAGATTTTCTACATAATAAGGAAGAGATATTTCAGCGTATTTTAACGCACTTTTATTGAATATTTTAATTCTTTTATGCCTTGTAAATTGAACCTTAAACCCATTTTCAGTACTTAAGAAATGAACCTCACCTTTATCATAGAGTACCACAGCATCTGCTGTAAGATCAGTTTTATAAGCTTTTAGTTCAATTTCCTCAGCCTTAAGTTTTCCAAACTCCACGAATTTGATTTGAGCATGAGATAAAGAACCACTGAAAAGGAAAAGAATTAAGCAGAAAATATTTTTCATGTAAAATGTAGCATTTTGAACGTACTAAATTATTTTAAAAATACGATTTATATGATGTGACAATAAACTACCTTTTTTTATTAAAAATTGCATCCCACTGTTTACAATTGATTTATACTAATGACTAAGTTGTAAAACATTTATTCTATTTCACGGACTTAATAAAAACCATAGACTATGAAATCAATTTTCAAGTTCACAGCAATCGCTTTCCTATTATCTTTCCTATTATCTTCATGTGATATTTTAACATCAGACGAAGAAATATCATGTGATACTTTCACTAATAGTTTCGATAATGCATCAATAGATGTAAAAATGGCAAAAGTAAATTACCAAAATGAAAGTACTGAAGAGAATTGTAAAGCATACAAAGAATCATTACAAGCTTATCTGTTAGCAATCGCAGCTTTGACTACAGTCGATTATTGTATTACAGAGAAAAGTGCAAATGGTGATAATTTTGCTGATATTATTATTGAGGAAACATTAATGACAGAACAAGAATTAGAAAGATTAGATAATGAATGTCCAGATTAAGTTAGGAATCTAACCATTGTTTAAAGTTTACAACACGCTGTCGACTAACAATAACTTGTTCAGAAAAGGCTGGATTCAGTTGGAGAATTAATCGATTGTTGTAATAAGTTTGAATTTCTTCAATTGCATTAATATTCAAAATAAATTTCCTATTGATTCTGAAGAATAATCCTGGATCTAGAGAAGATTCTAATTGATCTAGCGTTTCTTCTAGTATGTGCTTTTTGTTAGGCCCACTCTGAACAAAAGTTAACCCTGAATCAGAAAAGAAATAATTGATTTGATCGGTTTTAACAAAACTGAGTCGTCCTCCATTTTTGATCAGAAATCGTTGTTTATAATTATGACCATTTAGCGCAGTTTCAATGGTTTTTATAACCTGAGGAGAAATGTTTTGTGAGGTAAACTTTTCTAGTTTAAGTATAGCATTATTAAGGTCTTCTTGTTCAATGGGCTTTAAGAGATAGTCTATGCTAGATACTTTAAATGCCTTAAATGCATATTGGCTGTATGCAGTAGTGAAAATTATGGGTATGTCAATTTCTACCTTCGAGAAAATATTAAAACTCAGACCGTCAGATAACTGAATATCCATAAAAATGAGATCTACAGAAGGACTTGTTCTAAGATATTCCACTGAACTTTGAATGCCGTCTTTCACTTCTACAACTTCGATTTCTCGTGAAGTTTTGGCTAACATTTCCTTCAGCCTGTTAACCGCTGGTGCTTCATCTTCAATTATTAAAACCTTATACATATGCGACCTTTTCTTCTTCATGAACGATTAAAAGTGGCAATCCAACCTTAAAATTTCTTTTAGATTTATCGATTTGAATATTTTTATTCGAAACCAACTTATAGCGATCTCGAATATTTGCTAATCCAATTTTTTTCCCGATTTCATAATGAGTTTTTAACTTGATAACATTTTGAACATAAATCATATTACCGTTTTCTGTCCATATATTTACTTCTAATGGATGATCTTGGGAAACTACATTATGCTGAACCGCATTCTCCACAAGAATCTGCAATGATATCGGTGGTACATAACAACTCAAATCCTCGTCTTTAATGTCTAAGTTTAATTTAAAATTAGCACCAAACCTTTCATTCAACAAATAACTATAAGATTTTAGAAACTCAAGCTCTTGATCCAATGGCACTATAGCTTCACGCTCTGTCTCTAAGATATATCGATAAACCTTGGAAAAATCTTTAATAAAATTCTGAGCAGCATCTGCTGTAGATGGAATTAAGTAAGCAAGTGTATTCAAACTATTAAAGAGAAAATGAGGATTAACTTGATTCTGCAGTCCGATTAATATGGCATGAATATTTTCTTTTTCAAGCTTCTCTTTTTCAATTTCAGCCTTCAATAATTTAGTATAAAACCTGGTGCCCTCATAGACTGATATAATCATTGCGCAAACAATAAAGCTAAACAAAAGCATAGTAATATCTTTCGCGCCATCTGGTGGTAAACCAACATCAATCGCTGTATAGATCACATTTAGGATATTAGCAATGATGATAATTCCTGCTATTACAACACCTAATTCGATATAAATCCTCTTTCTTATCTGAGAACGATTCGGAAATTTTTGAATCAGCCAATAAACTAAATACCTAAACACCAACCAATAGATAAATACATATGAAAAGGAAACTGGAAAACAAACCAACCAAAAACTTACACCTGGATCAAAATGTGGAAAATAGTTTATTGCAGCTAAAATAGATATAATAGGAATACCTATTACAAATACCCATTTGTCATCAAAGAGAAAAACATCTTTAAAACTTGCTCTCTTACTCATTAAAATTAAAAATACATGATTGAATTCAATACCAAAGATAAAATATGAGAAAATCTAAATTTATAAAATGCACTATCTCTTCTACCACCTGCTTTTAGATTTATAAGAATTAACAAATGCTATTTATCAACTTTAAAGAAGTCAATAAAATAAATTTCCTAGACATGTAGAAAAATGAATGAAAGTTTCAACAGTCGCTCCGACTTAGGGTGTTATCGGAGCTCTTGTTGATTATGACCTCTGCAATTTGCATAGTTTAGGTAAAACAAGAGATCATATAAAAAGGGTATCTATAAAAATCTAGTATGATGCGTTAGGTTTCTAAAACTAATGACAATTAGAAGTGAATATCTAAAGTAAAAGTAGTAATAGCAAGTAAAATATTTTGAATCATCCTTTCTTAGAGATGAATTGCATAATAGCTAATTTGAGTTGAAAATCTTAAAGCTTATTCTACTACCTCAAAGTCATTAGGACTAAGTTTTAATTAGATATAAACTAAGATACAACTCCTGATTTACCTGCTCCAAGACCAACATAAAGTTTCATGATGGATAATGCTAGAAGCAGATATAGAGATAAATTCCAATTTCCTGAAAGGTCGAAAAGACTACCAAATAGTATAGGTCCTGTTGCTGCTATTAGATAACCTATAGATTGCGCCATCCCAGATAGTTCTGTTGCGCTTTCAGTATCTGAAGAACGTACCACTATGAATAGTAAAGCTAATCCAAAAGAACCTCCTAATACAAATCCGATCAAAGAAATCCATATATAGACAGGACCTAAAATTGGAAATATTAAACCTAAAACACCTATTATTTCCATAAAAATTAGCATCGCCACGACTACTCTTTGGTCATTCATTTTTCCAGCAATATTGGGAATAATTAGAGAACCTAAAATCCCAGTTGCTTGGCACAGTGATAACATCCATCCTGAAAATTCCGCGTTATATCCTCTGCCCTGAAGAATGGAAGGTAACCAAGCTAATATAACATAGAATGTAAAGGATTGGAATCCCATAAATAGTGCAACTTTCCACGCTAGCCTGGAGCTAGTCATATTCTTGATGCCTTCTAAAAAGTTTCGATTAGATGATGTTTTCTTAAGTCGCCATAACTGAGGAATCCAAATGATAATAGCAACTATTACCGGAATCACCCATAAAGCTAAAGAAGTGCTCCAACCGAAGTTATAATTATAGGCTAATGGTACACTCAGTCCCGCAGCTAATGAAGCACCAATTGCCATAGTACTGGAATATAAACTGGTAATAAATCCAGAGTTAGCTGAAAAATTTCGTTTGGTTAGACTAGGAAGCAATACATTCCCAAAAGCTATTGCAATTCCAAAGAACAATGTTCCCAAATAAAGAAATGGGAGAAATGAAATAGAACGAATCACTATTCCTAAAGCTAGTAAAATTAGTGCTCCGAATAGCGTTAAACCTGTTCCGAATCGTTTTGTAAATAATGGTGCAAGAATAGAAACAATTCCAAATCCAATCAATGGAAGTGTAGTCAGCAAACCTAACATAAAATTAGACAGTCCAGTGTCGCTTCTGATATCTTCAATGAGAGGTCCTACACTCGCGAGAGCTGGACGTAGATTGAAGGCAATCATCAAAATTCCGACGACTAATAACCCATTACCAACCTTCTGGAAACCTTGAGACTCCTTGTGCAATATTTACAACTTTAGACGATAAGTACACGAAAGTAGATAAATCATTGCAGCTTAAAGCTTTTTATACTTTAAGATATGATTTAACATGCCCCATTAACTATTTTTCTAAATAGAAACTGTTTATTTTAACTCTTTCAGAAATTGATAATTACTCTACATAATATCATTCAACTCGACAAAGTCCATATCCGTAAAGTCCTTATTTTCCCCAGCCATTGCCCAGATGAACGAATAACTAGCCGTACCACTTCCTGCATGGATAGACCAAGGCGGAGAAATGATAGCTTGTTCATTCTGCACCCAAAGGTGTCTCGTTTGCTGTGGGTCTCCCATGAAATGCATGACACCGTGATTTTCAGGAACATCAAAATATAAATACAATTCACTTCTTCGATCATGCGTATGAGGAGGCATCGTGTTCCAAACAGATCCTTTATGCATTACTGTAAGTCCCATTACAACTTGACAACTTGCGATTCCGTCATTATGGATATACTTATAAATCGTTCGTTCGTTAGCGGTATCACTAGAACCTAGCGTTACAGGTAGTGCATCTTCTTTAGTATATAATTTGCTAGGATGCGTCATATGTGCTAAAGCAGAAAAACAATAGAATCTTGCAGGATTTTTAGCGTCAGCAGAACTAAAACTTACGTCCTTAGTGCCTTTACCTAAATAAACACAAGATAATTTCTCGACATCGAAGGTCTCTCCATCTCCAGTAATGCTTCCCTTTCCTCCTACATTTATGATTCCTATTTCTCTTCTTTCCAAAAAGTAATCACTTTTTAATGCATCAAAAGTATCTAAAACAATATCGCCTTTAGTCGGTACCACACCACCTACCACCATTCGATCATAGTGGCTATATACAAAATTGGCTTCGCCGTCTTCAAACAGCTCTTCCATTAAAAAATTTTCTCTTAACTCCTCCGTGTTCATCATTTCAACTTCACGAGGATTGGATTCATATCTTTCTTCCATGATATTTAAATTTTTTTTATTATCTACCCATCCAACCACCATCTACTACTAGTATCTCTCCTGAAACATAGTCAGAAGCTCTAGAAGCTAAAAATACGATTGGACCTTTAAAATCTTCTGGTTTCCCCCATCTTCCTGCGGGAATTCTTCCTAAAATAGCATCACTTCTTTCTGGATTATCCTGAAGTGCTTGTGTATTATCTGTAGCAATATATCCAGGAGCAATTGCATTCACTTGAACGTTTTTGCCTGCCCATTCATTGGATAAAGCTTTGACTAAACTACCTATCGCGCCTTTACTTGCAGCGTATCCTGGAACGGTTATTCCGCCTTGGAACGTAAGTAACGAAGCCGTAAAAATGATCTTACCTCCACCCTGCTCTATCATCGTTTTACCGATTTCTCTAGCTAGCACAAACTGCGCATTCAGGTTTACTTCTATAACGTTATCCCAATAATCATCAGAATGTTCGGCTGCAGGTGCACGTTTTATCGTTCCTGCATTATTCACAAGGATATCTATTTTCTTTCCTTTTATTTCTTCCAAAAATGCGTAGACAGAAGATCGATCACTAAAATCTGCTTGGTAAGCTTCAAATTTCCTCCCCAACTTTTGTACTTCTTGTTCTATCTTACTTCCTGTTTTTTCCAATGTAGCTGATACACCTATAATATCCGCACCAGCTTCAGCTAATCCTATCGCCATGCCCATACCAATTCCTCTTTTACATCCCGTTACGATTGCTGTCTTCCCTGTTAAATCAAATTGTCCCAAAACTTAAATTTCTTTTTTGTTAAATTAAATAAATATCAATTACCAGTTTTTATAAACCAAATAATTTTGGTAACCATAAACTAATAGAAGGTATAAAGGTAACTAAGATTAAAGTCGCAATCATTGCCAGTAAAAAAGGGATTAATGGCTTAATAATTTCCGAAACCGAAATCTTAGCGACTCCAGCACCAACAAACAATATCGTTCCTACTGGTGGTGTACATAATCCAATACATAAATTCAATACCATGATGATCCCAAAATGAACTGGATCCATTCCTAACTGTGTAACAACAGGTAAGAATATTGGCGTAAATATTAAAACAGCAGGCGTCATATCCATAAAGGTTCCGACTACCAATAAAGTTAAGTTAATCAATAAGAATATTGCAATCGGATTACTGACGGTATCCAATAAGAATCCTGTCATTAACTGCGGTATACTTTCAAAGGAGAACAACCATGACATCGCCATAGATGTACAGATCAAAAACATCACTATCGCAGTCGTTTTCGCACTATCTAATAATATGGACGGCAAATCTTTGACTTTTATACTTTTATATGCGAAACCAAGTATGCCAGCGTAAACAATAGCTATCGCAGCAGCCTCTGTTGCAGTAAATATCCCTTGAACAATTCCTCCTACGATGATTACTAGCATCAGCAAACTAAAGAATGACTTCCTGAAATCATTCCATAATTGACTTAATTTAACACGGTCTCCTCTTTTAATTTTTTTCTTGAAAGCGATATATGCCGCAACTAATATCAGGGACAGACCCACTAAGAAGCCAGGCAAGTAACCTGCTATAAACAATGCGGCTACTGACGCTGTTCCTCCAGAAGCTAATGCATAAACGATTAATACATTACTTGGAGGTATCAATAGTCCTGTCGTAGAAGAGGTTATGTTAACTGCAGCACTAAATGGTACGGGATATCCTTCATCCTTCATTCGGTCGGTCATTACACTTCCTATCGCAGATGCAGCCGCTACAGCAGAACCCGAAATAGCACCAAAAAGCATGGAAGCTAAAACATTGACATAAGCTAATCCACCTGGTAAACTCCCGACGGCAGATTTCGCAAAATTAACGAGCCGATTCGCAATCCCACCCCGATTCATCAGCTCACCAGCGAGAATAAAAAACGGTATGGCCAACAAGGCAAAACTATCTATCCCAATCGTCATTCGCTGAGAAACAGTTGTGATTCCTGGAAAAAATGGGATGTTTATTAAGAGCGTTATAACAGTAGATATACCGATAGCATATGCTACTGGAACACCATAAGCAAGCAATCCAAAAAAGCTTATAAATAATACAATGATGCTGATTAATTCTATACTCATGGTCTTGTGATGTTATAGATGGAATAAAAAATAATGATTAAACCACTGATAGGAACAATGCTGTAAATAAATCCAAGCGAGATTCCCATTGCTGGTGATTGTTGACCAAGAATAAATGTCAAGTAAACTAAATTTCCACCTCCTATAACCATAACAATTAAGGCAAATAAGAGCATAAGAATTTCAATAATTTTTAATCTTTTCTTAAGTGCTTCGGGGCTTAATTTTCGAAGTAAGTAATCCATGGACAAATGAGCCCGTTGACCATTCAAGTAAGCAGCACCTAATATAGCTAGCCATATTAACGCAAATCTTGCAAATTCTTCCGTAAATGAACTAGACTGTCCTATCAAGTATCTACTGACAACCTGCCAGATAACATCTAGGACTAATAAAGAAAATATAAAAACCAGAAAATACTCAATGGCTTTATTCATCGTTTTGTACGCAACTTCCATCTTATTGATTTTGAATTTCTTCAACCACTTTCTTCATGGCTGGATCTGAAGCAAATTTTTCAACTACACTCTTTGCTTTTTCGGCAAATAAGGTTTTATCAGGTTTAATTACAGTTACACCTGCTTCTTTTAGAATAACCATACATTCTTCCACATTTTCCTTCCAGAATCTTTTTTGAGCGATAGCAGATGTTTTAGCTGCTTGTTCTACCCATTCTTTCTCTTGATCATCTAGTGTACTCCAAAATTTAGTACCCATCACCAGTACATCTGGCAAGGAACTGTGTTCATCCAGAGAATAGTACTTACATATTTCATAATGTCTGGATGTCACAAAAGATGGTGGATTATTCTCTGCACCATCCACAACACCTTGCTGCAAAGCCGTATATAATTCACCATATGCCATCGGTGTTGCTGAGCCACCTAGCGCATTAACCATATTAACAGACATCTGATCACTCATGACCCGAATTTTCATACCATCTAGATCTGATGGTTCTTTGATTGGTTTTTCTTTTGTATAGAAACTTCTGCTACCTGCATCGTAGAAACACATACCTTTTAATAAGTAATCGCTTCCTGCATCCAGAATGGCTTGTCCTGTTGGCCCCTCTAAAACTTTGAACAAGTGCTCCTTGTCTCTAAAGAGGTAAGGAATACCAAGAACTTTGTATTCAGGAGCAAAATTGGCCATTGCAGCTGCACTAACCTTGGTCATAGAAATACTGCCTATTTGCAATAATTCAAGAACCTCCCTTTCAGTGCCTAATTGGCCATCAGGAAATATTTTTACGATAACTTTTCCACCAGAAATCCGTTCTGCTTCTTCTGCAAATACTTCCATTCCTTTATGAACTGGATGAGTGATAGGAAGTGTATGCGCGAGCAAGACCCGTTTATGATCTACTACATTATTGCAGCTAATGATCGAAAAGAAAAATGAGACAAAAACTAGTAATCTTACCATTTAGAATTTAAAATAATTTTTAGCATTAAAATAACTGATGTTTTGAACCATGCTGCCTAGCAATTCCATATCCTTAGGGATTTCTCCTTTTTCCACATCTTGTCCAATAATATTGCAAAGTATTCTCCTGAAATATTCGTGTCTAGGAAAGGAAAGAAAGCTACGACTATCAGTTAGCATTCCTAAGAAAGTGGACAATAGACCCATATTAGACAGGGCATTCATTTGTTTCTCCATTCCATCCTTTTGGTCTAGAAACCACCAAGCAGAACCATATTGGATATTTCTGAAATTACCTGCCATTGTTGCAAAAACTTCATTATCACCTGGATTCAGATTGTAGAGAATAGTTTTACCTAATTTATTGACCTTGTTCAATTCATTTAGAAAATAGGACATCGATTCTGCTTGCGAATAATCCCCTATCGAATCACAACCTACATCAGCTCCTATTTCATCACTTAATCTGGTATTATTATCGCGAATTGCATTTACATGATACTGGGCGACCCAGCCTTTTTCATAATACATTACCCCAAGCTCGTGCATTAATCTTGCCTTATAAAAACTCAATTCATCTGGAGTTATAAATCCGCCATCTATTCTTTTAGCAACTAGTGCATTTAGGTCAATTTTATTGCTATTTGGCTTATGAAAATGTGCTATTCCATGATCAGCTAATTTACATCCTGTTGCATCAAAGAAATTAATTCTCTCTTGCAGATAATTAAGAAGATCATCAAAGTTAGAAATATCGTAATCTGCTATTTCAATACTGTTTAGATAATCATCCTTTTCGATGTGGATAAATTTATCTGGCCTAAAAGTAGGAAACATTTTCAAATCAGATTTTCCCTTGAAAGCAATATGGTGTTCTAAGGAATCCGTTGGGTGATCTGTTGTGCATACCACCTCGACATTTTGCATTTCTAGTAAACCTTGAGTTGTAAACTCATCTTTTTGAAGAAAATGATTACATTTTTCAAAGATCGATTTTGCCGTTTTCGGCGATAGTAATTCTTTAATTCCGAAATAACGCTGTAACTCGAGATGCGTCCAGTGATATAATGGATTCCGAAGAGTATGCGGTACTGTTTCTGCCCACTTTTCAAATTTCTCATAATCTGAAGCATCACCCGTTATATAATCTTCCGGGATACCAAGAGCACGCATTGCTCTCCACTTATAATGATCACCGTCTAGCCAAACCTCCGTGATAGATCTAAATTGCTTGTTACTAGCAATCTGCTCAGGAATAAGGTGATTATGGTAATCAATAATCGGAAGATCTCTTGAAAACTCATGAAAAAGTTCTGAAGAAGTATCTGTATCCAGTAAAAATTCAGCATCTAAAAAAGTCTTCATATTTTATTGCATTGATCGTCTAATTCCTAATTCAAGTCCTCTTAATTCAGCTAAGCCTCTCAGCCTTCCTATAGCAGAATAGCCAGGATTTGTATGTTTATGTAAGTCGTCTAACATCTTATGTCCGTGATCTGGTCTTACTGGAATTTCCCATGTTGCATTAAGCAATAGGTTCTTCATTACAGCATACATATCGACGTCACCATTTAGGTGATCGGCTTCATGAAAATTTCCTTCTTCATCTCGTTTTGTAGCACGTAGATGTATAAAATTAATACGATGTCCTAATTCATTCACCATTTCTGGAAGATCATTATCCGGCCTCACACCGAATGACCCCGTACAAAAACAAACTCCATTCGCTGGATCATCGATAACATTTATGATATCTTTCGCGTCTTCTAAGGTACTTACTATTCTAGGTAATCCAAGAAGCGGAAAAGGTGGATCATCAGGATGTATGGCAAGTTTAGCACCAACTTCCATAGCAACTGGAACGATTTCTTTAAGAAACAGGAAAAGGTTTTCCTTCAATTTTGCGGCATCAACATCTTTGTAAGTGTCAAGAATAGCTTGAAACTTTGTTAAAGAAAAGACACCTTCAGTAGTCCCTCCTGGAAGCCCTGCAATAATATTCTTTGTTAGCTTTTCCTTCGCTGGATGAGACAACGTTTTAAAATACAATCTAGCCTTATCCACTAATTCTGGACTGTAATCCTTTTCTGCATTCGGCCTATTTAATATATAAATATCAAATGCTGCGAACGCTGCCCATTCGAAGAATAACGCTGTAGACCCATCCTCCATTTCCTTATCCAATTCTGTTCTAGACCAATCCAAAACAGGCATAAAATTATAGGTAATAATGGTAATTCCACAAGTAGCTAGATTTCGAATACTTTGCTTGTAATTATCGATCCATTCTTGATAATTCCCGGATCTTCTCTTTATATCTTCATGAACGGGAATGCTTTCTACTACTGACCATGTAAGTCCAGCATCTTCTATAAGTTGCTTCCGCTCTTTTATGTCTTTTACTTCCCAAACTACTCCACTGGGAATTTGATGGAGGGCATTTACTACGCCGGTTGCTCCTGACTGTCTTACATCTGAAAGACTCACTGGATCATCAGGTCCATACCATCTCCATGTTTGTTCTAAGTTCTTCATTTTAATTATTAAACACCACTAAATGCTGAAAATCCACCGTCGATAGGTACTATAATTCCAGTTATAAAAGATGATTTATCATCACATAGCCATAATACCGTACTAACTAATTCTTCTGGTTTTCCGAATCGTCTCATCGGTGTCTGACTAATGATTGTATTTCCTCGATCTGTCAGACTTCCGTCTTCATTCATTAATAAGGCTCTATTCTGGTCTGCAACAAGAAATCCAGGTGCTATTGCGTTCACTCTGATTCCTTCACCATACTTACTTATGAGTTCTACAGCCATTGATTTTGTAAAATTATCTACTGCTGCTTTCGAAGCCGAATAACCAACAACTCTCGTCATCGGAGAAATCGCTGACATTGAAGATATGTTAATGATACATCCTTGTTTCTGATCGACCATCGGTCTAGCGAAAGCCTTGGTCGGAATCACCGTACCAAGCAGATTTAAATCATTTACCTTCTTGAATTGATCTATTTCTAAGTCAAAAATCGTTTGATTAGGCATAATTGTAGCACCCGACATATTTCCTCCTGCGCCATTAATAAGCACATCTACTCTACCGGCCTTTTCCAGTACTTGATCTACCGCCGCTTCTGTAGTTTCCTGGTCTAACACATCACAAACAATATAATCAACATCTAAATTCTTGCTTTGTAATTCTGCAACTACCGCTTTAGATTTTTCTTCATTTCTTGCTAATATAAAAACCTTAGCACCTGCTTTCGCCATACCTTCAGCTAATGCACTACCGATCGTTCCATTACCGCCAGTAATGCACACAACTTTTCCATTCATTTTGTCAAATATTATTTTACGATAAAAAAAGAGATGTAAGAATCCGTCTGCAAATTCTAAATTCATCCATGCCTCCAAGTTATAAATTACTAATAAATATTTCCCCTAAAATTAAAATTACTTTATTTTAAATCCTTGAAAAATACAATTATTACATAGAAGCAACCTTCTTTTTATCAATATTAAATTTGGCAAACTAAAGGTTTAAAGGTTATTTCTAAATTAAATTAATTATTTTAAAATGTATAGGCTCAGTATCAATATATACCACTATATAATATTGCAAAATAGTTGAATCGCATTATATATAGAGTTTTATTCCATTGAAATTAAAGAAAAAGTATCTTAATGAAAGTCTTTGAAATAATTTATTTTTTTAAAAAAATAGATGTTTCTTTAGGAGATCAATAATTTTCACGTAAAATATTCAATATTTCATTAATGAAGAAATTAGCACTACCATTCTATGCATTACTTTTTTTGATTACCATTTCTTGTAAATCAACATCCACATTAATTGATAATGAGAAAGTAGAAACTGCTATGCTTGCCGCTTTAAAATGGCAAGAAGCTAATCCGATAAAATCATCATCTTTTACAGACTGGACGAATGGTGCATATTATACAGGAGTTGCTAAAGCACATGAATCCACTAATAACCCTATTTATCTTAAGGCGATAAAAGATATGGGCGAAAGAAATGAATGGAAAACATGGAAGCGATTTTACCATGCAGATGATGTTGTAATCTCTTATTCTTACTTATACCTTAATGAAGTAGAACCGGATGTTATCGACATCGTCCCTACTGCCCAGTTTATATCTGCACATCTGAACAAACCTCATGAATGGAAAGAAGGACATGATCCCGACGGATATCATCATATTTTATGGTGGTGGTGCGATGCCTTATTTATGGCGCCTCCTGTTTTGATTAAATACTCTAACCTAACCGGTGATAAAGAAATTTTAGAACAGACGTATAACTATTATAAAGAAACTTACGATTTGTTATTTGATCAAGAGGAATTACTATTCGCAAGAGACACGAGATTCGTTTGGGATGGCGATGAAGACGATCTGAAAGAGGAAAATGGCAAAAAGATATTCTGGTCTAGAGGTAATGGTTGGGTACTAGGAGGACTTGCATTAATCTTAGAAGATTTACCAGAAGATGCTACTCATCGAACATTTTATGAAGAGTTATATCTAAAAATGGCAGCAAAAGTAAAATCTATACAAGATAAAGATGGATTATGGCGAACAAGTTTATTAAGTCCTGAATCATGGGATCATGGGGAAGTAAGTGGAAGCGGTTTTTTCACATTCGCATTGGCATGGGGAATCAATAATGGAATGCTAGATCGAAAAGAATACGAACCTACAGTCCGTAAAGCTTGGAAAGCATTAGCAGAATGCCAAAAGCCTGATGGTAAAATAGGTTGGGTGCAGAATATAGGAGCGAAGCCAGATCCAGCATCAGCTGATAGCTGGCAAAACTATGGAACAGGAGCTTTTCTATTAGCTGGAAGTGAGATATTAAAACTTAAATAGTACAAACTTGAAATATACATTAACACAACCTCATTAAATAGATTTAGTAACATGGAAAATAAATCAAGAAGAAGTTTTTTAAAGAAAAGTGTGGTTACCGCAGGTGTATTTACAATTGTTCCGCGATTCGTTTTAGGTCGAGGCTTTATTGCACCAAGTGATAAAATTAATATTGGAGTTATTGGACTTGGAAAACAGGGAAATATTCTGTCAGATCGATTTATACAAAATACACAAGCACAGATCATAGCAGGTTCTGATGTATGGGAATCTAAAAGAGAAGCATTTCAGTCTAATATTCATAATTGGTATAGTAAAAATAGAGGCATTAGTGATTACAAAGGCTTAAAAACTTACCTTGATTACAAAGAATTAATTGACCAAAAAGAAGTAGATGCTATTATTGTAGCGACACCTGATCACTGGCATGCAATTCAGGCTGTAGATGTTATGGATGCTGGAAAAGACTTGTATTGTGAAAAGCCGATGACATTGACTATAGATGGCGGAAAGAAAATGGTTGCTGCAGCGAAAAAGAATAATAGCGTCGTTCAAATCGGCAGCATGCAACGATCTTGGGATCGATTTAAAAAAGCAAAAGATTTAGTCAGTTCTGGAAAATTAGGAGAGATTACGAAAGTGTTAGTTAACGTAGGTGATCCTGCTGTGGCTTATAATCTGCCAGCTGAAACGATTCCTTCTGGATTAGACTGGAATAAGTGGTGTGGCCCTGCACCGTTAATTGATTATAATGAATTGGTAGCACCTCCTATTGTAAAGACATATCCTAAATGGCGTGATTATAAAGAAACGGGCGGAGGTATACTTGCAGATTGGGGAGCGCATATGTTTGATATCGCTCAATGGTGCCTAGATATGGATCATACTGGACCTATAAAATATATTCCTCCTTCTGATTCTAAAGCGGTACGTGGATTACGAATGTTTTATGCCAATGGTATAGAAATGGTTCATGAAGATTTTGGGCGTAAATGGGCAGTTAGATTTATTGGAACAGAAGGGATATTAGATGTTAGTCGAGGTTTCTTAGAAACCAATCCAACAACGATTCTCTCTTCTAACCCTGAAGTAGACACTCATAAACTTTATAGTAAACAATGGAATCACTACCAAGATTGGATATCAGCTATTAAAACAAGAAATCAACCGATCTGTCCAGTAGAAATCGGACATCGATCAGCGACAGTGTGTAACATTGCAAATATAGCTTACGAACTCGGTCAAGAACTCAATTGGGATCCAGAACATGAATCATTCATCAATAATGATGATGCAAATGGAATGATGAAAAGAAAACCTAGAAAGTTCTAATAAGCAAACAGAATAAGATGGAAAGACTGGCATTTAGAATGCAACTTAAACCTGGAAGAAAAGAGGAGTATAAAAAAAGGCATGATGAAATATGGCCTGAAATTCAAGAGCTCTTAAAAGAGGCTGGGATATCTGAATATTCAATCTTCTTTGATGAAGAAACAAATTACCTATTTGCATTTCAAAAAGTAGCAGGTAAACAAGGTTCTCAAGATCTTAGTGCTAACCCATTTGTCCAAAAATGGTGGGCTTACATGAAAGATATCATGATTGTGAATAAAGACAATTCTCCTGTAACGACGATGTTAGAAGAAGTTTTTTATCTGGATTAAAGAGAATGTTTGCTCTAATATTTAATAGTAACTTTCTCGATTAACTGATTTTATCCGCCAGTTAGCAAAATATATTCATCCTAGTTTTTAGTTGTATTTATTAATGATATCCCTTGATTGATCAAAACATCCTAGGATTGTATCCGCAACTAATTGGGTTAAAAGCATAAGATGATGTTTCAAGTATAGACCACGTTTCATTTAACAATAGAACTATTACTCCTGAAGACAACTTTGTTCTTGGGACTCAAGTATCCATAAGATTATTTAAAAAATTAACTTTTAAAGTAAATGCCGCAGCAAGCACATATACAGGTAATACTATATCGCAGCGGTAGATGAGGAAGGAAATGAAATCACGTCTGTTATCGGATTCGGTATCACCAAAGATGAAGTCCCTCCTGCCCCACCTTCTAACTTACATGCTGAAATAGATTCGAATGGGCTACTATTACTTCAATGGGATGCTCCTACCGATGACGATATTCGCGGATATCAAGTTTTGTATTCAAATTCTAAAAATGCGGAATTCGGAGGCCGTTCTATAGATTATCTACCATTTAGTCACTTTGTAGATTCTATATCACTAAAAACATTGATCAAAAACATCTATTACTGTGTTATTGCAATCGATTATTCCTATAATCAATCTGAAGCATCAGAAATTCTAGAAGTTAAACGACCCGATATCATTCCTCCTGAAGCATCCATATTTACAGATTACAATGTCAGTGAAGAAGGAATATCTTTTAAATGGCTAAAAAAGCACAAGCAATGATGTGGTAGCTGTAGAATTGCACAAGAAGACCGGTGATAAAAGATGGATGCCAGTGAAAAGCTTTGATCAAAATAGTACAGAATACCTAGATACAGATGTCACTGATGGAGAACTATACAGCTACAATTTAAGGACCATCGATGAAGATGGCAATGAAACTTATCCAGAAAAACCGCTTGTCCTTGAGGCATTAACTCCCTTTTTTATTCCACCGGTGGAAGCTGCCAAAGCTGAAGAAACCGAAAATGGTCTAAGGCTAACATGGCAATATGAAGAAGTGGAATATGTGGAATTTATTCTCTACAAAGATGAATCTCAAGAGTCCTTATCCACCTATAAAAAACTTCAAAATCAATATTCTTTTGAAGTACCAGGAACAGCCTTAAACTCAGGACAATCTCTGTGGATTAAAGCAAAAAGCAAAAATGGCAGAGAATCAAAATTGACTCGACTAACCCTTTAGGGTGATTGTATGCCCTGATTCCTAGACTTAACTTAGCAATGAATTTTAATCTAAACCTTAAACCATTAAGATGAAAACCTTTACTTATACTTTATTAATCCTACTTGTTTTAGGAGCAATTACTAAGCTAGATGCACAAAGCTGTAGCCCTGGAACTATAACTACCCAAGCTCAAATTGATGATTTATCTGCTAACTGCTCAATGATTTCAGGAGATCTCATTATCGAAGGCGCAGGAATTACAGACCTGGACCCACTTTATTCGATAAAAAGTGTAACTGGAGATGTCATTGTTCGAAATTGTCCAATCTTACTAAATATCCAAGGATTAGATGGAATAACAACAATTGGGGGCGATTTCATCATTCAAAACACAAGTGTCACTGGTTTTGGAGAATTTGTCTTTGAACTAACAAGTATAGGTGGGGATATATACATTGAAGATAACAATAGTCTAGTCATGATTCATCGTATGGATAAATTAGTAAGCATTGGTGGCAAATTAAGTGTTCGAAACAATAGTGTTTTACAAGGTGTAAATGATTTCACTGCCTTGACAACGATCAACCAACACTTTGAAATGTTTGCTAATGGAAATCTTCAAACTTTAGAATTTCCAGAATTAACCACGATATCAATGGGTATGGCTTTTCTCAACAACAATGGAAATTTTTCATTAAATGGTTTTCCAAAATTACAAACCATCAGCGAAGGAATTCTGCTTTCTCAAAATAATGGTTTAAAACAAGTGAATGGATTTAACGCATTAACTACAATAAACACAATTTACATTATATCAAATGATTATCTTACACAAGTGAATGGTTTTGGTAATCTGCTTACTAATACTATTGTTTCTTTAACTAACAATCTATTTTTAACCCAAATTAATGGATTTTCTAAGCTAGCATCATGCTCTTTAATACAAATCAATGGAAATGGAGATATAATAAGTTTGAATGGGTTCGGATTACTTTCCTCTGCTGAAACCATTGAGTTTAAAGATAATCTAATAACAGCCGCTCGATCTTCGGCAAATCTTGATTTATTAGGTTTCAATAATTTAACAAGTGTTACTAACTTAAGCATTTCAGGTAATAACATACTTTCTAATATCAGTGGATTTTCTAATCTGCAGTCAGCAACCGATATAGAAATTGAGAATAATTTTGGACTAACATCAATTTCAGGATTTGCGAGTTTTACTACTTTAAATAATTTAGCCATTTTAGCAAATCCAAGTTTAACTTCAATTACTGGATTCCAAGCTTTAAAAACGGTTAATGATTATTTTCATATCTCCAGCAATCCAATGCTTAATACAATGGGCAATTTTAATGCTGTTGAAACTGGAAATTTGGTTTTTGATTACAATGATGCTTTAACTACTATCAATGGATTCTCGAGTCACACGTATGGAGACGTTGGAATCTATGATAATGCTAACCTAACAACGGTCAATGCTTGGGTAAATTTAACATCAGGCTATGGATTCCAAATATTAAATAATCCTAAGCTTTCTACTGTTAATGGATTTGAAAATTTCGATACAAATGTAGAATTCGTTGTTATTAGAAATAATCCAATGTTATCAGTATGTTGCTGGGCCCTTCCCGCAATAGCAGCAGCTCTATCATCCAACAATGGAATTGTTTCTATTTCAGGAAACGCAGCTGGCTGTGCTAGTCTTGCTCAGATTGATCAAGCACCTGTTTTAAATAATTGTCCTGCAGATATTACCACTAATGCAGATGAGAATGAATGTACTGTATTTATTTCTTTGACTGATCCAACGATTACAGACAATTGTGGATATGAAAGTTATAAATACAACCTAGTTTCAAATGGCACATCAAATCTTCCCCAAGACGCATCAGAGGGAATATCTTTTGATTATTTTTTACCCGTAGGAATTTCAACAATCACCTGGGAAGTCATCGATGAAAGTGGTAACAATGATGTCTGTGTAACTAAAATTACGGTAGAAGATAATCAATTTCCAGTTTTTACAAGTGAACTTCCAGCATCTTTTGAAATTGAAACCTCACCCACTTCATGCATTGGCGTACATAGTCTTACCTTTCCTCCAGCTACAGATAACTGCGAAATTATCTTTCGGGAAATAAGTGTCTATATAGAAGGTATTCCTAGCACATTTTATCTAAACAATAATGTGCAGGAAGGACAAACCTACGATATAGAATTAGAGCCTGGAGTATATACTGTAGAGGCAAAAGTAAAAGATGCATCAAACAAAATAGATCAATCCTTTACTCAGTTAACCGTTTCTGATGAAACCAGTCCTGTTTACCTCGGAGCCATCCCTAATGATGTAACTGTTCAAACTCAAGGGGCAGGATGTACCATTGACCATGAAATTACCTTTCCTGAATTTGAAGATAATTGTGCGATTGCACTAAGCTCTTTGATTGTATTGGTAGAAGGAAGCAATGAAATTGTCTATGACAACAGCGGACCTGTGGGAGGTACTACCTATACCGTTTCGCTAGAGCCCGGAGAATACTGGGTAGAATATTATTTAATCGATGAATCTGACAATGAAAATGACACTAGATCATATATCACGGTAGAAGATGGTACAGCTCCGGTTATTACACTTAACCAAGCAGATGTCACTGTAAATTGTAATCAATCGCCACCTACCATTCCGCAAATAGGCAGCAGCATCTTTGCAAATGATGCATGCGATGGCGATGTAACTGCAAACATGACTGCTACCTCATCAACAAGTAGTGGAGATTGCACCTTTGGTCAAGAACAAGAATCTACAACCTATACTTATACTGCTACAGATAACAATGGCAACACCTCTGAGAAATCATTTACCATTACAATCATCAATAATGAAGCAGTAGAACTTGGAGCTGACAAAGTTGGATGTACTGGAGAAAGTGTTGAGCTAACCAGTACAGGTTTAAGTGGTTCATACCTTTGGTCAACAGGTGCAACGACTTCTTCAATTTCAGTTAATACAGCTGGAACTTATTCATTAACAGTGACAGGAGCTAGTGGATGTTGTAGCATAGATGATGTCAATGTTTCTTTCCAAAACGATCCTGACGCCTCAGCTACAGGCGGGGTCATCGGATGTTCTACCAATTCGATTCAACTGACAGGGTCTTCCACAAGTACAGGTGTAAGCTATACTTGGACAGGCCCAGGAGGATTTGTTTCAAATCAACAAAACCCAACTGTAAGCAGTTTAGGTGACTATATTCTAACCGTTTCCACTTCTGCAGGTTGTAGTACCACCGCTACTGCAAGTGTAAGTGCAGACACTGATGTTCCTAATGCTAGTGCTAGTGGTGGGAATCTGAATTGTTCTACATCTTCTGTCCAACTTATGGGAGCCTCTACAACTTCAGGAGTAAGCTATTCATGGACAGGGCCCGATAATTTCACTTCCTCTGATCAGAGCCCAACGGTTTCTGTAGCAGGAATCTACACCTTAACCGTCAAAGCTGAAAATGACTGCTCTGTTACCGTCGATGCAGAAGTTATCGATGACACCACTGTTCCAGAAGTAACATTAAATGAAGGAATTATAAATTGTACCAGCCCAGAAATAACTTTAACACCAGAAACGATAGGTGATATAGCAAGTTATTCATGGACTGGACCTGATAACTTAACAGCTGATAGCGAAACATTGACCATAACCAAAGGTGGTAATTACACTATCACGGTTACTGGAACCAATACATGCTCTGCAAATACAAGTATCACTGTCGTAGAAGATTTAGAATCGCCTAACATTAGTGCAGAAGGAGGAGAAATAGATTGCTCAGCTTCTCAAGTCACTTTAACCGGTAGTTCTACAACAGCTGGTGCTAGCTTTTCTTGGAGTGGTCCAAATGATTTTAGCGCAAGTATTGCTAATCCAGTAGTAATTACACCAGGAACTTATACCCTGACCGTTACAGGTGAAAATGGATGTACAGCTACATCCAGTGTTGAATTAACATCTGATGTGGAGATACCAATAATTACTGCAATGGGAGGAACAATAGATTGCATAAATACGAGTATAGAAATAACCGCTAGTTCTGATACAGATGGTTTAACTTATTCATGGACTGGACCTAACAGTTTTATTGGAAATACTGCTGATATTTCGGTTAATGAGCCTGGGACATACACTGTTGTTGCTACTCATTCAAATGGTTGCACAGCTCAAGATATTGTAGAAGTGATAGATAATACACAAGCTCCTACAATTTCCATCAGTGCAGAAGATATTAATTGTTCAAATCTCGAATCAAAGGTTCTTTCTGAAAGTAGTACGGATGTCATATCGTTCTCATGGACAGGTCAAGATGGATTTTCTTCTACAGATGAAGAGCCAACTATTAGTGTAGCTGGAACATATGATCTTGTGGTTACTTCCGAAAATGGTTGTACTGCCGAAGCATCTATAACGATAACCAGTGATTTTACAGAACCTGAAGCAACAGCGTCTGGAGGAACTTTAAGTTGTTCCCTAAATGCAATCACACTTGAGGTCGTCAGCTCTGGTTCTAATCTTAGTTTTATTTGGAGTGGCCCAGACGGATTTAATTCTACAGTTCAGAATCCAGAAGTTACACAAGCTGGAACTTACACACTAATCGTTACCGCAGAAAATGGATGTACCACAGAAGTAAGTGCAGATGTTGTAGCTGATACAGATTTGCCTGTTGTTACTGCTGCTGGCGGAACAATAGATTGTAATCATAGTGAGGTAACTTTAATGGGTTCAACAACGACTTCTGATGCAACATTCTCATGGTCAGGGCCTAACGGCTTTTCCAGTGATATGAATAATCCAGTTGTTACATCCATTGGCGAATATACTTTCACTGTTGTTAGTTCAACAGGATGTTCTGCATTCAAAAAAGTTCAGGTTCTTGAGGATTTAGAAGCTCCTGAAGTTCAATTATCTTTAGGCGAAGTCTCGTGTGAAGATTCAAGTATTACCATCAATTCGTCATTAGTCAATGGACTAAATTATACATGGTCAGGACCTGATGGATTTACTTCATCAGAAGCTCAGCCTATTGTATCAATTGCAGGAATCTATGCTACAACCGTTACTGGTTCTAATGGTTGCAGCTTAACAACATCAATTGAATTATTAGAAGATATAGCTTTCGAAACTTCTGTAAGTGTTGATGGGAGTGACGCTACGCTCACAATTACAGGTGGTAACGGACCTTTTTCTATTATGTGGGACAATGGAAGTCAAGAATTATCTGCAAGTGATTTAACCGATGGTGAACATTCAGTAATTGTTACTGATGAGCTAGGCTGCTCACAAGAAGTCACTTTTACTATCTTATCCTCAGGAGTCGAAGAAATAGAAGAAACCTTACAAATTAAAGCCTATCCTAATCCAGCGATCGACGTATTAAATTTGAGCTGGAAAAATATGAATAAAGGAATTCAAAATATTCAAGTACTTAATCAGGGTGGAAAAATAGTATTTATTAAAGATTTTACTGAAGGACTTGCTGTTGAAAATTTGAAAATTAATATATCTCAATGGTCATCTGGAATTTATTTTATTAAGTATACAAACACCGAACAAATAGGAGTTTTAAAATTTGCAAAATTATAATGTAATAGCTGAACACCCTTTTATATTTAGATAAATTCCGACACTGTTACTTGATTGTGGCAGTGTCTTTTTTTTACATTAATATTAGCAACTTGGTTAATACTAATCAATAGAATCAGTATCCTATTTCTTATTTTTATATTTTAGCTTTTCATAGAAAAGTGTATTAACATTAATCATGGAAAAAGAGAAAAAAGTTATTTGGGGAATTATAGGTTGCGGTGATGTAGCAGAGGTGAAAAGTGGGCCTGCATTTCAGAAAATAAAACATTCTGAGCTGAGAATGGTCATGCGAAGAGACGCAGAAAAAGCTCAAAGTTTTGCAAGAAGGCATCACGTACCACACTGGACAAATGATGCGAAAGTTCTGCTAAATGATTACCACATCAATGCTGTGTATATTGCTACTCCACCTTCTACTCATCTAGAGTATGCTCGTCTTGCTTTGAAAGCAGGAAAAAACATTTACCTAGAAAAACCCATGGTACGCAATTTAAAAGAAGCCACTCAACTTCTAGACCTTGCAAAAGAAAGTGATCAAAAAATAACTGTTGCCCATTATAGAAGAGCATTACCAGCTTTCCAAAAAGTTAAAAGCCTCATTGAAAAAAAAGCAATAGGAGATATCCGACTAGTAGAAATTCAGATGCTACAATCTGCCAAGAACGATCTTATCGCTTCTACTGACGAGAACTGGCGAGTAGATCCTAAAATTTCTGGTGGCGGCTACTTTTTCGACCTTGCACCTCATCAGTTAGATCTTATGCTAAACTTCTTCGGAAAATTTGAAAAAAGAAATGGAATAGCTTCTAATCAATCTAAAGTATATCAAGCAAATGATATGGTCAATGCGCTAGGTAGATTCGAGAACGGCGTACACTTTACGGGAACATGGGCTTTTAATGTCAACGATGATCAATGTAAGGATGTTTGCAAAATCTATGGAAGTGATGGGATGATCAAATTTTCTTTCTACGGAGATAAAGTTTACCTCACTCATAAAGGAAAGAAGAAAAAATTTAGATTTGAAAACCCACAGCATATTCAATACCCAATGATTTCTAAAACCGTTGACTACTTTTTAGATATTGGCCCTAACCCTTGTTCCATCCAAGAAGGGCAGAATGTTATAGAAAGCATGGAAATTATTACAAGTTAAAGAGAGATAAGATGATATGTTGAAGGTGAATAGAACATGAATTCTCTTTAAAACAGTTGAGATTCTTTTCACTCTGATACAATTTATCCTAATTTAATGATGGAGATTTCCCATATAATTCTAATTTCGTAAAGAGTATGCGATTTTCTTTCGATAATTGCATTTTACAGGTCTAATAGTTATTATTTGTCAATAGTATTAGGTAATGTTAACATTCTGTTCATTCTGATTCTTAAATAAAGCGAAATCAGTGTCAGAAATATAAATTTTAAATTCGAATAAACAATAGCATGGCAGAAATCATCATTGATCCAAAACTTCCTTCCATAGAGCATCTTAAGGCAAAAACAAAAAAGAGAATTCCTCGATTTGCTTATGAGTATTTAAGCGGTGGATGTAATAATGAGGTTAATCTAAGAAAGAATACTGCTGAGATTCGCGATATTGAATTAAAGCCGTACTATCTAAGAGATTATGGTGGAATTGATATGAAGACTGAGTTATTTGGCCATACTTATGATGCGCCATTCGGTATCTCCCCTATTGGTTTACAAGGATTGATATGGCCACGAGCGACAGAAATCCTTGCCAAGGCTGCTCATGATCATAATCTACCATTTATTTTAAGTACGGTTGCCACAGCAGATGTAGAAACAGTTGCTGAAATTACAGAAGGCAAAGCTTGGTTTCAATTGTACCATCCTGCTGAAAAAGAATTAAGAAATAAACTTATTAAACGAGTCGACGAAGCAGGATATCCTGTACTTGTGATTTTATCTGACGTCCCTACTTTCGGATATCGTCCGAAGGAAATCAAGAACGGGCTTTCTATACCTCCAAAATTGACCATACCCAATATGCTTCAGATTATGGCTAATCCAAACTGGGCATTAAGTACATTACTAGCGGGACAACCTGAATTCAAAACACTTAAACCGTATGTTCCAAAAGGGCTTAACCTAAAACACTTAGGTTTATTCATGAATAAAACATTCAATGGTCGCATGAGTGAAGATCGAATAAAAGAAATTCGAGATATGTGGAAAGGAAAAATAGTAATGAAGGGTGCAGCATCACATGAGGATATCCAAAAATCTATTGAAATAGGTCTAGATGGTGTAATCATTTCTAATCACGGAGGTAGACAATTAGATGCTGGACAATCAACCATTGCAGTAGTTTCTGATATTATTGAGGAATTCAAAGGGAAAACAAAAATCATGATGGATTCAGGAATGAGATGTGGACCTGATATCGCTTCTACCTTGGCTACTGGAGCAGAATTTGCATTCTTAGGAAGAGCACCGATGTATGGCGTAGGAGCAATGGGTAAAAAAGGTGGAAATCAGGCTATTTCTATTTTGAAACGTGAACTTCAGCAAGTAATGGAACAATTATGCTGTGAAAGAGTAGAAGACTTACATAAGCACTTGATCAAGAAATAACTTATCAATATTTCTAAACGAGTAAAGCCTTAAGTAAAAACTTAAGGCTAATCATTTTCTTCTAGAAAGTAGAAATATTATTTTATGATAAAAGTAGAATTCAGCACCTTTCCAAGATAGGTATGCAGTTCTAAGGTATAAGTTCCAGTTGAGTATTCTGAATAATCAACTTCATAGATCGTATCTACTTCTCTCTTGCTTACGTCATCGTTGAATTTAAGTTCGCCATTTTGTTTAACAATTTTAAGTTCTTTCACATTTAAGTTCAGCAATTCGAAATCAATGTAAAGAATTCTAGAATCCATATCCTTGAACAATGGAAAATCCTTTTCTATAATTTTTAATATTACTGGGGGATCGAAGTTATTAGCTACTGCGGAATTTAATCCAAAAAACAAAAAGAATACTAAAGCAATAATAGAGGTCTTCATTCTGATATTTATTGTTATATGATAAGGTTCTTCCTTATGACACTTATTATTAACGTAACCCACATGGATTTATTATACTTTCTTGAAATATGTAAACAAAACGTCATTTATATTATTGTAGCAGACATCTCCAGAAGCCAAAAATTCACCCAAATCTCTCCATCTAGCTTCCTCAATATCTTCTTCTGTTTGCGGAACCAACTGACTATCAGTAGTTAGCATATGAAACCATTTTGTTTTTTTAAGAACTCTGTTTTTATTTTTATTTTTGAAAACATGGTAAGTAGTTAATAACTTTTTTTTCCTTTCTAAGTTATTTAATCCACATTCTTCCTTGACTTCTCTGACTGCAGCAGTTTTGTAATCCTCTCCGGGATCTAATTTCCCCTTTGGTAAGTCCCAGAAACCACGTCTGAAAATAAACAAGATTTCATCCTTTTCATTGGTTACTAAACCGCCGCCAGCTTTCACCACTCTAAATAGAGATATGAAATCATTAAATAGGAGTTCCAGATTAGCATGATGAAGAATGATGGCTTCATACTTGGAATCTTTTTCTAAATTATCGATATAATTAAGTATGGTCTTTTTCTTTCCAGCGTATGCTATTTGTAAAACATTTTCACGAGGATAGACTTCATTTATCAATTCCTCATTAGAAATGAGAATTAAAGGTGTTTCGTTTATATAGATTTTGTACATTTGCGCACCAATTATAAGTTTAAATATGGATTTGGGAGCGCAAATTGCGAAAAAATTGTTACAAGTCAATGCAATAAAATTAAATCCTGCACAACCTTTCACTTGGGCGTCAGGAATTAAGTCACCTATTTATTGCGATAATAGGATTACATTATCCTATCCAGACATCAGAACATTTATTAAAATAAAATTATCTGAGCTCAGTCGGCAGTTCGATAAATTCGATACGGTTGCTGGAGTTGCGACTGCTGGTATACCTCATGGAGCGTTATTAGCAGACCAATTGAATTTACCATTTGCTTATATCAGGTCTAAGGCCAAGTCACATGGTAGGCAGAATTTAATCGAAGGGAAAATCGAAGAAGGGGCACGAGTATTAGTAGTTGAAGACTTAATCTCGACTGGCATGAGTTCTTTAAAAGCGGTAGACGCGGTTAAAGAAACAGGTGCGGAGGTAGTTGGTGTTATTGCCATATTTAGCTATGACTTCCCTCAAGCAAAAGAAGCTTTTGCTAAAGAAGGATGTCCATTTAAGACATTAAGTAGCTATCCAGCTCTATTGCAGCAAGCAGTAGAACAACATTATATAAACGAAGAACAATTAGCGGCTCTAGAAATCTGGAATCAAGATCCAGCGAAATGGGCAGAAAAGAATACATAAAATTAGAAGATGAGCAAGATCACAGGAAAAGCAAAGAAATTTTTATTTGAATATTTAACTAACGCATCACCTACGGGTTTTGAAGCACCAGGTCAGAAATTATGGGCTGAGTATCTTAAGCCATTTGTAGATGAAATTCATTTAGATAATTATGGAACTTGCTATGGTGTCATTAATCCTGGGCAGGATTTCAAAGTTGTTATCGAAGCGCACGCTGACGAAATTTCTTGGTTCGTAAATTATATTTCTGATGATGGATTTATCAGTGTTATCAGAAATGGAGGCTCTGATCAAGTAATCGCTCCTTCTAAAAGAGTTAATATTCATACGAAAGAAGGAATAGTAGAAGGCGTTTTCGGATGGCCAGCTATTCACACTAGAAAAGCGAAAGATGCAAGTAATAATCCTACTGTTTCGAATATATTTATAGATGTAGGAGCTGCAAATAAAGAAGAAGTACTTAAAATGGGCATTCACGTAGGTTGCGTTATAACGTATCCAGATGAGTTGTTCATGATGAACGATTACTATGTTGGTAGAGCATTAGATAATAAAATGGGTGGTTTCTGTATCGCAGAAGTTGCTAGAATGTTGAAAGAGAATAAAAAATCTCTTCCATTTAGTTTATATATCGTTAATGCTGTTCAAGAAGAAATAGGATTAAGAGGTGCTCAAATGATTGCTAATACCATTCAACCTCACGTTGCAATCATCACTGATGTGTGTCATGATACCAACACGCCGATGATAAAAACTAAAGAACAAGGTGATACGAAATCAGGAAAAGGTCCTGCACTTACTTATGCACCTGCTGTTCACAATATCCTTCTTCAACAAGTTATAGATACGGCGGAAGCGAATGAAATTCCATTCCAAAGACAAGCTTCATCAAGAAGTACTGGAACAGATACTGACGCATTTGCCTATTCGAATAAAGGAGTGCCTTCTGTGCTAATCTCTCTACCATTGAGATACATGCATACAACCGTTGAAATGGCGCATAAAGATGATATTGCAAATGTTACTAAACTAATATATGAGACTTTGCTCACTATCGAAGATGGGCAATCATTTAAGTACTTTTGAAATTTGTAAAAAAACTAATAGACTTTTATTTATATAGTAGTATCCATATTGCTGTAGGTGCTGCCTTAAGTATCATTTTATGTTATGCCGTTTTAGTGCATATTCCTACAAGTGACTACCCTATTTTTGTCTTTGCCGCAACCTTGTTTTTGTATTGTAGCCATCGGATTATTGGTATCAAAACAGTAGAGAAATTTGAGCATGAAGGTCGATATGCAGTCATTAAGAAATATAAGGTACACATAATACTTTATGCAATACTAGGAGGAATCGGTAGTGTAATTCTTTACTTTTACCTTCCTTTTATTATGAAATTGTGGCTTATTGCACCAGCTATTGTTTCTTTATTCTATGTACTGCCTATATTTTCTAATCACAAGCGACTAAGAGATATCGGACTGATTAAGATATTTTTAATCTCCATCATTTGGGCATTAATCATAGGAGTTATTCCTTATGTAGAAGCGAAGGGTACATTAGATGGTTTAGGTATTTTATTCGCATTAGAAAAAGCAATATTTATTTTTGCAATAACCCTTCCCTTTGATGCTCGAGATTTAATTGTGGATGATGCTAATGCAGTTAAGACCATTCCGGCTACTATAGGAATTGACAATGCCTATAAAGCGGCTTACTTTTTAATGGCTGCGGTTATGATTATTGTTGTTAGTCTGTATGCTTTAGGATTATATTCAGGAGGTGTAACGATTGCATTGATCATTGGCTATCTGATTACTAGTTTAGCCATTAAGCTTTCTAAGGGTAAAAAAGATGACTACTACTATTCTGGAGTATTAGATGGTACAATAGCGTTTGTTGCTATATTAGGGATAGCTGTAAGTGGTATTCTTGATGTTATTTTTTAATCGAGAGGGTCTATTCGTCTTTAGGTTTCAGAAGGTTGGGTCTTCTTTCTTTAGTTCGTTCATATGCCCGATCTTCTCTCCATTCTTCTATCTTACCATCATTACCAGAAAGTAGAATATCCGGAACTTTCCACCCATTATAATCTGCTGGACGAGTATAAACAGGAGGTGCTAACATATCATCTTGATAACTGTCAAACAAGGCTGAAGTCTCATCATTCAGTACGCCAGGCAACAATCTTCCGATTGAATCTACTACCACTGCAGCAGCTAGTTCGCCACCAGACAAAACATAACTACCTATAGATATTTCTTTAGTGACAACATGCTCTCTTAATCGCTCATCTATACCCTTATAATGACCACAAATGATAATCATATGCTTTTTCATAGAAAGGTGGTTCGCCATTTTCTGGCTATACTCTTCCCCATCTGGAGTCATATAAATGATTTCATCTATTTCCTGTCCAGCACTAATTTCAGAGATACACTTGAGGATGGGTTCGATACACATCACCATGCCTGCTCCACCACCATATTGGTAGTCGTCAATTTTGTTATGCTTCCCAATGCCGTATTTACGTAGATCGTGGACAACGACTTCGAAGAGCGATTTTTCGGCAGCTCTTTTCATTATAGAATGTTGAAAAGGACTATCCAATAATTCAGGAACTGCCGAAATGATATCGATTTTCATTATTCTATACCTAGAAGTTCAACTTCGAATACCAATGCTGCGAATGGTGGAATCTGAGCACCTGCTCCTCTTTCTCCATAAGCTAAGTTATAAGGGATAAATATTTTCCATTTATCTCCAACTTTCATTAATTGTAATGCTTCTGTCCATCCTGCGATAACACCATTTACTGGGAAAGAAATAGGTTCTCCTCTATCTACAGAAGAATCGAATACCGTTCCATCGATTAATGAACCGTGGTAGTGAACTTTAACTTTATCTGTTGGGCCAGGAGTTGCTCCATCACCTGATTGCATTACTTCGTATTGTAAACCGGTTGCAGTTGTAGAAACACCTTCTCGTTTAGCATTTTCAGCTAAGAATTTTTCTCCACCACTTCTAGCCTCAGCAGATTTCGCCATCGCTTTTTCTTTTGCAAAATTATTTACTAATGCTTGTGCCTCATTTAAAGGAACTTTAAGCTCATTTCCTTTCATTACATCATTTATCGCATCAGCCATAGACACTGGGTTGATATCTCCAAAACCTTGTTGTTTTAAATTTTCAGCCATTAGTATGCCTATACTGTAACTAAGTGAATCCATCTTGTTTAATGTATTTTGTGCCTTTAAACTTAGGCTATTAAAAAATAGTATGGCGATCGCCATTCCAATATATTTTTGCATTATTTTGATTTTAATTCCGCGTAATTAATAAAGTATTTAGGAATAGTTTCTATTCCCTTATAAAAATTAAATAGGCCATAATGTTCATTCGGTGAGTGAATATCATCAGAATCCAATCCAAATCCCATTAAAACGGACTTAACACCAAGCACTTTTTCGAACAAAGCAACGATAGGAATACTTCCACCACCTCTTACCGGTATAGGATCTTTCCCGTATGCATCTTTCATCGCTTTATGTGCAGCTAAGTACTCTGGTGTATCTATCGGTGTAACAACCGGGAATCCTCCATGATGTGGTTCTACTTTTACCGTCACGCCAGCTGGAGCAATTTTAGTAAAATGCTTAATAAACTTTTCTGTAATCTCATCAGGTTCTTGATTAGGAACTAAACGCATACTTATCTTTGCAAATGCTTTAGATGGTAAAACAGTCTTGGCTCCTTCTCCAATATATCCACCCCAGATTCCATTCACATCTAAGGTAGGTCTTGTGCTTGTTCTTTCTATCGTTGAATACCCTGTCTCACCTTGAACATCATTCACTTTTAGTCCTTTCTTATATTCTTCGATATCAAAAGGAGCAGCATTAACTGCTTTTCTTTCCGCTTCACTTAGGTCGATGACATTGTCATAAAATCCTTCTACCGTAATTCTATGATCCTCATCCTGAAGACTTGCAATCATTTCACAAAGCACATTCACAGGATTAGCAACTCCACCTCCATACACACCAGAGTGTAAATCTTTATTAGGCCCAGTTACCTCTACTTCTACATAACTTAATCCACGAAGACCTGTTGTAATAGAAGGTATATCATTAGCAATAACAGATGTATCAGATATTAGGATAACATCACACGCTAGCATTTCCTTATTTTCCTTACAGAATGTTCCAAGGTGATCAGATCCTACTTCTTCTTCCCCTTCTATCATAAATTTAACATTACAAGGAAGCTGATCATTAAGATTCATAGCTTCGAAAGCTTTTAGATGCATAAAAACTTGACCTTTATCATCACATGATCCTCTTGCAAAAATAGCACCGTCAGGGTGTATTTCCGTTTTCTTAATAACTGGTTCAAATGGTGGAGATTCCCATAATTCTAGAGGCTCTGCAGGCTGAACATCGTAGTGCCCATAAACTAAGATTGTAGGAAGTGACTCATCTATCATCTTTTCCGCATATACGATCGGATGACCAGGAGTTTGATGGATTTCCACCTTATCTACACCAGCAATAGTCAAATTCTTCTTCAACCATTCTGCTGCAGCGATCATGTCACCATTATGTGCAGGTTGAGCACTTACCGAGGGAATTCTTAATAACTCAAGTAGTTCCTCTAGAAATCGATCTTTATTCTGATCTATGTAATTTTGTATTGCATCCATTATTTAAATCTTTTTCGTTATTCGCGCAAATATAAGCAAGTGATCTTCAAATGACTTCAATTTAAAGACATATCTGCATATTTAACATCAGAGAAATTTACATATGTTTTTAATCTATTGATATTTATTGCATATTTGCCATTGAAACATTAACTATAATCCTTTGAGTAAAAAGAATAGCAACTTCAGTCACATTTTGATGATTTTGTGTTTTTCAATAATTATAAATGCAGACCTGATTGCTCAGGGATCTGAAGTATCTACTTCTCAAAATTTAGACCAATCTGCAACTGATTCTGGCAAGAATAGAAAAGGAACCTATCGAGGAAGAATTAGTCAAGAATATCTTCAGAAATTTAGTACCATGTCTAAGGATTTGGAAATAAAAAAAGAAGAGCAAGAATCTACGGTTTACAGATTAGAAGCAGTCAAAGCGAGAAGTAAAAAAGTTGAGGAAAAGGAACAACAAAAACTCTTTTCTGACAACATCGCTTCACTGAAATTAACGATTGGGGTTTTAGAAGATGAAATCAAACAATACAAAAAAGCACTTCGCCTCTTACAAGAGCATAAGACTCAACCAGATCTTGAGAAAAATAATGTACTCTTAGAAGTTTCTAAAATTGAATTGAAAATTGAAGAAATTAGGAAGAAGTATGAGAATGAAAAATTAAATGTAATCATAGAAGGAGTTGATTCGGATGAAAGGAATGTTTACGAAAATCCTCCTAAAGCTGATTGCAATATCGTTTTCAATGGAATTGACGCAGTAACGAAGAGACAAAAAATAGAAGTTCAACGAGAATTTTTGTTTGGATACACTCATCCTAAATTAAGAAGTTACTTCAAAGATGAGTTCTTTTTGAACTGTTATGCTAAGATGGTCAAGTTAGATAAGAAATACTATCTATGGTTATACATCAGTATTGCTTCTAAGGATGCTATCAAAACTTATGGACGAATAGATCAGAACAGTACATTAAAGTTCGAATTATTAAGTGGTGAAATTCTGTATGCACAGAATCTTCAGAGTGCTATAGGGCAATTAGAGGCTTATACCGGCAATACGAACTATGAAATAATTCTTCCTTTAGATAAGTCCAAATACAAGCTCTTAAGTAAAGGAGAAATCGATAGACTTGGTATTATGTGGTCGTCTGGTTATGAACAATATGAAATTTACAACGTAGATGTTGTTAAGAATCAAATCGAGTGTCTAAAATCTGAATAAAGCATGCTAGGACTAAAATTGCCGACCGATCCAAGATGGGTAAACATGGCAGAAATGTCAATAGAAGATATACTAACTGATCACGCTTATTGTGAACAGAAAGCAGCTACTTTTTGTATTTCTTTAATCAGTCAATATCCTGATAAGTTTGATTTAGTCGAAGCGCTTGCGCCGATTGTAACAGAGGAATGGGGACATTTCCGAATGGTACTTAAAGAACTTAAAGATCGCGAGTTAAAATTGGGTCACCAGAGAAAGGATGAATACGTTAATGCGCTTATGAAATTCCAGAAAAAAGGAGGCTCATATGATGATCGCTTATTAGAGAAATTATTGACTTGCGCTTTGATTGAAGCACGTAGTTGCGAAAGATTCAGATTACTTTCTCTTCATATTTCTGATGACGATTTGAAAGAATTCTATCATAAATTCATGGTCTCTGAAGCAGGACATTATCGTTTATTCATTGACTTAGCTAAGGGATTTGCAGGAGAGGAAAAAGCTATGAAACGATGGAATGAATTCCTAGTCTACGAAGAATCTTTATTGAAAGAGATGGAATTACGAGGCGATAGAATGCATTGATTTACCCATAAAACATTCTATATATTACTTCTATAAACACAAAAAGGTGATAGAATTTCTTCCATCACCTCTAAGTTCATTAATATAATTATTCTTAATTAGTTTTTAATTTTTCTAAGTATCCGTTGTTATCCATAACAATGTGTGCATCAGTAAATCCTCTGTTCTTAGCTTTTATTAAAGCTTTCTGAGCATTATCTAATCCACCGTAACCACTTAAGATAAATATCGTGTACTGTCCTTTAGTCCATTGTTCTATCTCACCAAGATCATTTACTCTTGAAATATCGAACCATAATGGATCTGTATAAGAAGCTAATCTAACTTTATAGTTACTTGTAGAAGGAGCTGGCGTAAAAGTACTAGAAAATGTTCCATTACTATTCCCATTTTTAGAATCACCTACAAGTTCCAATTCTGACGTCAATAAAGGCTCATGTACAATGAATGCATCATTATAACCCATTCCTTTTACAGAACTTAGAATTTTAGCTGCTTCACCTTTCTCATAATAGTAGCCTAATCTAATTTTAGTAGCTGCTGATTTATGTACTTTATACAGGTTTCCTAAACTAGTTAACTTCTTGAAGTTTCCTACATTACCTGAAGTCTTAGCTAATGAAGCTACTTGTATGTAATATACTTTAGATGGAGGTGCAGAAAGGATCAAATCTCTCTTCGCTAATAATCTTGCATTCTCCATTGAGAAATTGTTATCTGCTAGGTAGAAAATTGGATCACTGTCACTAACGCTAACAACATTACCATTAGATTTCACAGAACCATTCACTGCAAGATCATTAAGATTCACAGCAGCAGGAACATTTTCTTCTTCAGCCATTAACATCTTTTCAGCTGGTGTAGCGAAATAAATATCTTCTCCACCATTTCCACCAAGTCTATTAGATGTGAAATAGTAAACTCCCGAACTAGGATCGATAGAAAAGAAATAATCATCTTCTGGAGAATTTATTCCTTTACCCATATTAATAGCTGGTTCGTATTCAAGCGCACTTACTTTTTCAGCGATGAAATTATCAAATCCACCCATTCCACCTCTATAATCAGACGCAAAGAATAGGAAATTTTCCTCTTCATTATAAAAAGGTGTAATTTCATTACCTGGTGTATTCACATTAGGTCCCAAGTTCACAGGAATAGACCAAGCGCCTTCCTTGAATTGTGACATATATAAATCATATCCACCATAACCGCCTGGACGATTAGAAGCAAAGTATAATAGTTTTCCTTTGTTTGCAAAGTTTGCAAAACCAGTTGAAAATCCTGTTTCGTTGTATGGGAATGGCCTCTCTTTAGTGAAATCATTACTTCCTTCTTCCTTATCAGCGAAGAATAAAGACATATTCGTATCATCGGATCTTACGAATTTGATTCCATCTTTAAAATTGTTTTTTGTATATGCAACAGTTGGGAGTCCATCAGCATATGCAACAGGGCCTAAATGGAAAGAAGATTTCAAATTCCCTCTTAATAATTCAGGTCCATTTTCAGTAACTACAAACAACTGATTGCCTTGAGATTTTAGCAATGATTTGTTTTTAGAAACTGTTTCTCTTTGGATATCATTTCTAAATGAAGAAAAAATCAAATTTCCATCATTATAACTCATTCCAAAATCTGAGGAATTCGAATTATGAGCGAAAAGAGAAATTTCATATTTGTCTTCTTCATTGAGAAGTGATTTTGCAGTTTCACAAGATTCTGCAAAGTTTGCTCCTACTACAGGATCAACTTCCATGTATTTTAAATACCAATATTTAGCATTATCTAAATCACCTGTTGCCTTAAGTATATGGCCGTAGTGTAAATAAGCTTTTGGATTAAAATCCTCTAGTGTTGTTAATTGATCATACCAATTTAATGCTTCGGTATAATTGTTACTAAATCTGTAACATTCAGCTAAGTGATACATCGCCTCGCTGTTTTTAGGTTCTTTTGTCAAGACCTTTTTGTAGTTCTCTATTGCTAATTCATACGCCTCGAATTCATATTGCTTTTTAGCAATGGCCTGTAGTTCTTGACCATGTAAAAGAGGTGATTGAATTGCAAAAGCTACTCCCATCAGGAATAATAGTAGTCTTTTGTTCATAATTTTGAGCTTAATAATTATATTAATGAAAACAAATATATAAAATTACTTCATAGACAGTATATAACAAATGGCATTTTTTTATAATATGTAAGAATTTATTGATTTTTTCTATGATTACGACAGTTTTTCTGTCTTTGATTACTTAGGTTTACTGTTCTATACGAGATAAATCGTAAAATGGAATTGGAAGCTTCTTACTTAGAAGCTTTTGAGAATTAAAAATTAATTATATTGTAGGCTTAATTAACGTTTGACTATGAAATTAAAGTTATCACTTTGTTTAATGCTCGTTTTCTCAATGGCATTAAGTATTAATGCTCAGAAACTTAACTTTAGACAAGGCCAAGTTCTTGTAGAGTTGAAAAAGGGAGATACACCTAGAAGCACTATAAATTTGCTGCAGAACGAATTCGGTTCCAGCTATGAATTTGAAATTTCTCAAATTATTGCCACGCCGATGAATGTTTGGAGCATTTCCTTTGATTTTGCTAGAATAAACGAAAGAAGACTTTTGGAATTCACCAAGGGAATCCGTGAAGTCTACAATGCTCAGTTCAATCACATCATTAAACAAAGAAAAACACCTGACGATCCCTTATTCGAGGATCAATGGCAATATATCAATATCGGTCAAGATGGTGGAATCGAAAATGCAGACCTTGATATAGATGATGCATGGGATATTACTACGGGTGGACTAACCATTTCGGGTGATACGATTGTTGCATGTATAATAGATGACGGAATAGATCCTAATCACGCTGATTTCGGTAATAATCTATGGATCAATCATGGAGAAATTCCTGATAACAATATAGATGATGACGGAAACGGTTATGTAGATGACTACCGAGGTTGGGATACTTATGATGAATCAGATGAAATCTTCCAAGGTGGATCTCATGGAACTTCAGTTGCCGGTATCGTAGGGGCTAAAGGAAATAATGGAATCGGTGTAGCTGGAGTTAACTGGGATGTAAAACTAATGATTGTTAGAGGTGGAGGTGATGAAGCGGAAGCACTAGCTTCTTACGCATATCCGTATATCATGAGAAAAATGTACAATGACTCTGACGGAGCGGAAGGTGCATTCGTTGTTACCACTAATGCTTCTTGGGGCGTAAATTATGGTCAGCCTGACGAAGCTCCATTATGGTGTAATTTTTATGATTCACTAGGAGTTGTAGGAATTATCAGTTGTGGTGCAACTTCTAATATTAATATAAACATTGATGAAGAAGGAGACTTACCTACAGCATGTAGTAGTGACTACCTTATTTCTGTGAGTAATGTGACTAGAACTGGCGAAAAGGAGACTGCGGCAGGGTACGGAATTAAAAGTATCGACTTAGGTGCATTCGGTTCTGACGTTTATACAACTTCCTTTAACAATCAGTATAGTGGCTTTGGCGGAACATCTGGTGCGACACCTCACGTAACTGGTGCAGCAGCATTAATATACAGTATGCCTCATCCAGAATTAATGGAACTTACTAAATCTAATCCAGCAGAAGCTGCATTACTGATAAAGAACATTATTTTAAATAGTGTGAAGAAAGATGCGCAATTCGAAGACCAATTTTTATCAAGTGGTGTTCTGAATATGAAAAATGCCCTTTCATTAGTTTCTAATATTTTTAGCGATTGCCCATTTCCTTTAGTTGTGGAAACTGAAAACCTAAACCTAGATTCTACACAAGTAACATGGGAATCAAGCTTAAATGCTAATAATTATAACTTAAGATACAAGTTGGAAACTGACTCTACCTGGGTGGTAGTTGAAAATGCTTCTTCTCCATTCATCATAGATAATCTTGCTGAATGTGGTATGTATGAAGTTCAGATTCAATCTTTTTGCGATATGGATTCTTCAAGTGATTATAGCTTCTCTGAGCGATTTGTTAGCTTAGGTTGTTGTAATGCACCTGGAAATCTACAATATAGCAACGACCCAGAAGAGGTAAGCGATAACAGTATTCTAGTCAACTGGAATGAAGATCAAGATCATCTTTCTTATATGGTTCAATATAAATTGACAGAAAGCGAAACATGGGATACCTCTTTTGTTGATGTGAATACAATAACATTAGAAGGCTTGAGATTTTGTTCAGTTTATGATATCGTTATTAGTGCTGATTGTATCACTGGTGTCGAAACTTCAAAGTCAGATACTTTACAAGCAGCGACCAGTTGTGGTACTTGTACAACTTTAGATTACTGTACCCCACCCGATCTTGTAAATGCTGGAGAATGGATAGACACCATAATCTTAGACAATCAGGTAATGGGAACAGGACCTGACGGTGGATATATGAATTATTCTGGTTTCTTCAATATTGAAGTTAAAATTGGCACTGAAATCCCCTTCAAATTATTAAAAGGTTTTGATGGAGTTGATTTTGATGAGTGGGTTAAAGTTTGGATAGATTTAGATGCTGATGGCGTATTTTCAGAGGAAGAACTAGTTTTCGATGAAGGAGAGGCAACTGCACTAGATATAGATACAGTAATTGTTGTAAACGGTGAATTTAATCCTGGGTTTACGTTAATGCGTGTAGGGATGGTCTTTGATGGGGAACCTACAGCTTGTGATGATCCTGAGTCGTTTAATTTCTTCGGGGAATATGAAGATTACTGTGTAGAGTTAATCGGACCTTGTGACTATGGTTTATCTATAGAAGATCTTAATGTTCAAGCAACTGAAGCAACCGTTACATTTACAATGGTAGATACATCTATTGCGTATAATGTTCGATATCGAAGAGTTGATGAAACTGAAGATGATTGGGAAACAATAAGCGTAATTGATACAATGGCTACGATATCTCCACTCGATGAATGTACGGAGTATATAGTACAAGTGAGAGCGGTATGTGACATTGATACTTCAGGTTTTATGGCGGTAGAATCTAATTTCACGACCAAAGGAGAAGGATGTATGGTTGGAACAGATGATTTGGACTTGGCTGCATTCTCGTTTAGCGCGTTTCCGAATCCATTTGTCAATGAGTTAAATATAAATGTACAAAGTGAAATAGATGGACCTGTAGATATCGAAGTAATTAATATTAGCGGTCAAGTCGTTTCGAAAATGAATAAATACTTAAGTGTTGGTGATAATAAAATTGGAATACAAGATTCCTACCAATGGTCTCCAGGCATTTATCTCATAAAATTAAGATCAGAAAATGATCAGAAGAGTGCAAAGGTTATCAAAATTAGTAACTAGGCATCTCTCCATAATATTTATCCAATCTGAGACGTGAACTTCATTTTCTCAGATTGGATAAATTTCCTATAAATATCGCATTTTGAGCATGATGACACTTGCTATCCAAAGCAATAGTGATAGCACACCTCCTATGATTAAAAAATGCTTGAATCGATAAAGACCCATTCCATATATTATTGTATTCGTTTGGTAGCCAATAGGTGTGAAAAAGCTAAAATTTGCACTGAACATTATGGCAAGTATAAAGGCTTTCGGATCTACATCTAATTTAACAGCAAGTGCAATGGCGATTGGCGTCATAATAATTGCGGTCGCATTGTTAGAAACTACACCACTCATTAACATGGTAAATAAGAATAAACATGCCAAGACAACTGTTGGCGTAAAAGTAGAGAAGATCAACATTAACTGATTAATCAACCAATCATCGGCGCCTGTATTACTCATCGCAACTCCGATAGGAATCATTCCTGCTAACAGAAAAATGATCGGCCAATTAATTGCTTTATATGCACTTGACAATTCAGTAGCACCCGAGAATAGCATCAGAAAACTTCCAATTAATGTGGATAGTAAAATGTTACAAACTCCAGTAGCTGCTAATATGACAACCAATAATAATACTGCAATAGAAAAATTCCGTTTAAAGACACTCGTATTACTTAAATCTGAAAATTCTTCAAAAAGCAATAGGCTCTGTTCCTCTTGTAAATCTTTAAGTTTAAATTTATCGGCATACAACAAAATCCTGTCCCCTACTTCGATCCTCACTTTACTCTTTAGATCATTTACAATTCTAAACTTACGCTGGAGAATACTTTTGTGCTTTTTAATGGCGATCGGTTTAGCCTTCTCACCTAATAATCGAGTCACTGTTCTCAAGGATCTACCGATAACATCTGAACCAGGCATCACAATCACTTCGTAAAACTCAAAGTTTTTGTTTTCGTTACTTGCGATCGCTGTATTCTTATCTGATTCTAAGATTGTAAAGTCACTTTGATCTTGAAGCTTGGCTAGCATTTCTACAGTTGCTCTAATTACAATCTTATCGTCTTTCTGTAGCCTGTAATACTTCGATGGTTTAAAACTTCCAGAATTAAACTGACCTATGGAGAGTATAGAAATATCCTCGTTATCGAAAACAGGAATATCCTTAATCTTTGTATCGATAAATGGACTATCTTCTACAAGCCCAATTAAAGTAACAAACTGTTCTAAATTATAATCTTCACTAACTGCCTTCTTATCTGATGACTTGATCACCACTCTGACAAGGATCGTAACTACTACTATGGTTATTGCCATAAATACAAATCCCATATCAGTGAATTCAAAAAACCTCAACGAGTCTATTCCTCTTCTTTCTGCAATTTCATTCACAATTAGATTAGTCGATGTTCCCATCAGTGTGGCACTTCCTCCTACTATACCTGCAAAAGAAATGGGCAGTAAGTACTTTATATGTTCCAGTTTTCCCTGTGCATGAAGTTCTGATATCATTTTGATAAACACGATAACAACAGCTGTGGTAGAAATAAATGCTGACGTAAAACCTACACAAAGCATTAAAATAGGAGCGGCAATAAAAAAGGGCCACTTAACGACAGGCGCTAGAAATGTTGATAGTAATTTGATTACTCCATTTTTCTCTAATGCCCAAGCGATAATCATTAGATTCAAAATGGTGATGACAGCTGGATTCGCGAATCCCGAAATGGCTTCTTCTGGCTTCACCAGTCTGAATGCAGCCAGCAAAACCATTATCCCAAAAGATGTTTTATCTATCGGTAAAAGTTCGAGTGCAAATATGATAATAGAAGCACCAAGAATGCAGAATAAAATAATTATTTCAATTGACATATAACAATGAAAATCGTAAATAATATAATAATGTTCGTTCTATTTCTTTTCTACTTTTCCAAGTAAGAAAACTACAGATAATCCTATGATAAAAGTAACAATACTTATTCCTAATTGAGGTTCAAAAAACATAAAATCTGATGGTAAGACTTTAACTTCTTTAATGAGCTGAATATTATCACTAAGCAAAAGATCCTTATTCATTACTGTCACATCCGTAAGGATCGTACTTGTATCTTTATCTAACCAACTTACTGGATTTCTCCATGGCCAAATTTTATTCAAAGATCCAAGCATAAATCCTGTAAGCACCGCTAAGGTTTGGTTTTTATAATTGTCAAAGGTATAGGAAAGCACTCTTGAGAATAATACGAGTCCTAGAACACAGCCAATAGCAAAAGAACCGATAACCAAAATACTATCTAGAGAAAAAGTGCTCAAAGCATTTTCTGCTTCCGAACGAACGATGGTATACATCCCTAATAATAAGAGAATAAAACTCCCGGAGATTCCAGGAAGAATCAGCGCGCTGATAGCAACCATTCCTGCAAGCATTACCAAAATATAATTGGTAGATCCTTCTGCAGGGCTTAATAAGGTAATGCAAAAAGCCACAATAAATCCAGCTATAATGAAAATGATATTGGAAAAATTCCAGTGATCAATTTTTCTACCGATATATATGGCTGAGGATATAATAAGTCCAAAGAAAAATGCCCATAAAGGTGCTTGGTAATTCTCAAATAGAAACCCAATCACGAAAATCCCAGAGACGATTCCGATAAGCATTCCGATCCCAAGTAAAAACAGAAAATTTCCATTGATCGCTTTCCAGAAACCTTTTATACCTTCTTCTTTCAGCGTTTTGATCAAAGAAAAATTGACAGACTTTATCGTATTGATCAACTCTTCATAAATACCAGTAATAAAAGCGATAGTACCTCCACTTACACCTGGAATAATCTCAGCTATTCCCATAGCTAACCCTTTTAATATTAATGATAATCTCATGTTAATGTTGTCTACCTAAAATTCTTCCTAATCCGAATGCTTTCTCTATTTTTTCGTCTATTAACTCCAGAACACCTACGTTTTCGAAAATAGGTTGTCCTGCGTCTACCCAAGCGGTATACCAGCAATCCGCAACTGATTTTATACTTCCTCTCATACGCTCTTCCACCATGCCTCCCAGTAATTCATGGTATTCTCTTGCATAGCCTTCACACTCTAAGCGAACCGTAGTTCCTAGTCTTTCTTCATAACAGTATTGTCTATCCTGTTCATAGTCCTCACGTAATTTCATCTCCACATCTAAAACTTTCTGAAGATGACTATGCGAATCCTCTATAATCTTCCAGAAATAAGCCGTTTTATCTTCTATATAATCTGCTTGTCCTACGATAAAGTCATACTCTTCTTCTGCAAATAGTTCAGGAAGTCTACTTTCCCAGAAAGCATGAATTCCATCCTGTCCAGTCATCTGACCATTATAATTTTCTGTCGTATGTAAAGGAACATGAGCATCAGCAATGTAGTGTCCCATATCTGTCGCAATTCGCATTATTCTATCGATATCACGAGCTTGAAAAGCTTCCGTTAATCTGTATTGTTGAACTCCTAATTCATAAGGGATGATCCCGTAAGTAGAAAAAACATCGGTAAATCTAAAGGAAGCACATTGGCCTTTCTTAAGATCGAAGTATTTCATTAAGGTATCACATTCATAAACTTGAATTTCTTCGTAGCGTTGCCTCATCCAATTGTTACGAATAAACTGCTTCCGATCTTGAAACTCCTTACTTTCTTCGCTGTTATCAAATGCTAATTCAATAGTATCAAGGCCTTGAACAATATAAAAATCACCAAATTTAGTAACCGCATCCACGTAATTTCTTGGAACGTGATCAAATGGATTCTCTCCCCAATGATCGATATCTATATAATGTCTGACTGCTTCAAACTTTGTTGCATACCTTCTTTTATCAGGATCTACAGCATGCTCTGAAATGTAATCTATATTTTTTTTGAAAAGACTAATCATATCGCCAGGAAGGCAGTATACTGCTAATCTATTAATCGTTCGATGTCCATAAAATCCCCACGTCGCCGTAAATCCAGAACAAAGCAATAATAAAATTATAATCTTAGTAAAATTCTTCATAGCGCCATAATACTTTACTGAACAACAAGTCTTGAACAATCATGAATTCTCCCCAAGAACAATCAGCAAAATATCTTTCGATCCTTTTATCTTCATCGACTATTCTTGTATTAATTTCTGGATTAAATATATCGATAAATGGATAGAGTTTAACCGATTTAGTAACATCTTTAATATCGGTAACCGAAATTTCTACTAAAGGCATCAGTGCTTGAATAGAATCTTTTAACACGTGGTCATTTTCGAAAGCTTCTGCATCCACATCTTGAAAAGACCTGATAAAGTTTTCTATCGCTCCTGGTTTTATGTCGCCAGAGATCTTATATCCTCCTTTAGCATAAGGTTGCAAGTCATATTCTCCAGATGGATTTCTTAACAACTTAAAGGATTGCTTTCTATCTTTAGGATATAAAATATTGATCTCTTTAATGTCTGACGCTGTATATGAGAATACCGTCCTATCCTTAATCTGGTCAATATCATTGATTAAAAAACGTCCTCTTAAACTTCCTTCGAAATTCGGTAAAGACAGCACATAGGGTTGAGTATACCCATCCATTAAGAATACAGTTCCAAGTTCTCCAGCTGTTGTCCCTCCTACTTGGTAGCCTTTTAGTAATTTGCCTGTTTTATCATATATTTCAACTTTTATCCCGATTCGTCCTACAGCTTTCATCATGTTATCATAAGCTGATCTTGGCGGTATATACTTTAATTCGATCCCAGTTAAAACATCTAGCAAATTCCCCATCACATTCGGATGAATTAATTCTCCATCTTTATCGAACCATTTACCATCCTTTTTTTCAAGGATTACTTGCTTTCCGTTTCTTTGAGCAATTAGAATTTTAGCAATATCTTCTTCCTCTTCAACTGCAAATTTTCGATCTCTTGTGTCAATTGTTGAAGAAGTGTTACTTGTATTCTTATACATATAGTAACCGAATCCACAAAGCACAACCAACAAACCAAGCAATAATAAAGTCCTCTTATTTCCCATCTGTTCTACTATACTTTCTTCTCCTGATGAAATTATAAATTATCCCTAAGACTATCAAAAACAACAATGGAAGACCAATATTCAGGAACTGCCAATACTTTCTCTCGTTTTGAATTTTCACTTTATTTAGCAATCGCAATTTGACATCTTTTCCTCTCGCTGCTATAAGACCTTTATCATCTAGAAGATATTCTATCGCATTAAATATAAATTGCTGATTTCCTTTGAATGTAAATTGTTCCCACTGATTAAAACCTAATGGTGATATCCGATTGTTAGCTGGGCTGTATAAGTTCTTTGCAAAATCTGAATCTGAAATAAAAATCATCCTAGTCGGTTCAGATTTATCCTTAAATTCTTCTCCTAGATCTTGAAGCATACTTGACATCCGCTCAGATACCCTATTCTTGAAAAAAGACTCAAACGCTCCTTCTAGCAAAACTGCTATAGGTTGCGGTCCTTTGTCAAATTTTGTTTCATCCGGTTTGTATCTAAGTATTTCAAAATTCATCCGCATCGGAGCAACTTGAAATCTGGAATAGTTAGAACTGGAAAGTAAAATTTCTTTATGAATATTAGCCTTCGTTTGTATGGTATCAATTGTACTCGGGAAAAAGAAATTAACTCGATCTATACTTTTCACAATCGGATGCTGAGAGGTGCTACCTACTAAAGGATGATAGACATAAGGAATCAGTTCCTGCTGTGCCTTTCCTCCTTGATTACCTATTACTTGCGGAATTCTAGTGCTTTCTAAGTCCAATATTAGATTCGGTTGAATCCGTACGCCATATTTGAAAAACATATCTTCTAAACCCAGCGGGTAAATATCTGGTAGGTAATTCCCATACTTACTAATACTATCCAAAGATGCTGTCAGGTAGTCAATCATCCATAAGACTTTTCCACCTTTCATCACATATTGATCAATAAGAAACTGACTACGCTGCGAAATTTCACTTGTAGGACCCGCCATGATTAATAAATCAAGCTCATCTCCTATCGTATAAATACTGTCCAGGTTAATTCTGCCAATATTATAGTTATTCTTCAATATCGTTTCTAGAGCAGCTGTCTGCTGTGGCCTTAACTCACCATTCCCCTCTGTCAATAAAATATTAGGTTTTCTAGAAGTTGTTAATTTCTGAATCGCATCTGCAAATTTATACTCTAAAAGACTCACTGAATTATTCAGTGCAACTTCATCTGTGATCCCTACTCCCTGTGCCTCTAGCAAATTAACAGCAATGCTTCTGTCCCCAATATTTAAAATAGCATAAGGATAGATTAATTTCTCGACGGTCTCATTATCTTGAGCTACTCTCAGATTCGTAGGATAGATCCCATTCTCTGCAAGTTCTTCCTTTCTTGCATTTGTTTTTTCTGTACTACCTTTGGTCGGATCTTCGAAATCAAATTCAATAAGTGGATTGATAGATCTAAAATCTTTCAGCGTTTCCAAAGCAGACTGTCTTAAACGCGTAAAACCAGATGGCAAATTTCCATCTAATAAAACTCTGACATAAACAACTTCATCTAACTCTGTTAAAAAATTCTCTGTAGCATCAGTAAGCGTATACCTTTTCTCTTCTGTGAAATCCCATATCTTATAGACATAATTACCAACTACATTCAGCGCTATGATGACTCCTATGAGCAATCCAAAATTTAAAAAATCACGTGCAGCTTGTCCTTTCATTCTACCAATTCTTTTTGTCTATGGAAAGTTTAGTTGCCAATATAAACGTTGTGATAACAGATAAGAAATACAATATATCTCTTGTATCCAGCACACCTCTACTAATCGAATTATAGTGATATTCTATACCTAATCGCTCTACGAAATTATCGAAGGTGCCAATAAAAATAGGCAAACTGCTTAGATATTGAAAGCCCCAATGAAAAAGGAAACATAGAAATGCTCCGATAACAAAAGACACGATCTGGTTCTTGCTTATAGAAGATGAAAATATACCTATCGCTGCAAAAGTTGCAGAAAGTAGTGCTAAACCAATATAAGATCCCGCAACCGCTCCAGAGTCAATATTACCCACTGGAGAACCTAATTGATGTACGGAATAAAAGTAGATTAGTGTAGGAAGTAAAGCGAATAGAATAAGAATCAAAACAGAAAAATATTTTCCTAGAATCAGTCCGATACTGGAAATAGGTTTTGTCAATAATAATTCAAGTGTTCCATTCTGATGCTCTTCTGCAAAACTTCGCATCGATATTGCCGGAATGAGAAATATAAATACCATCGGTGCAATGGTGAATAATTGATCCAAAGTTGCATAGTTGTAATTCAAGACACTTGTCTCTTGAAAAACCCACATGAATAAACCTAGGAACAATAGAAAAACACCTATAATAATGTATGCTATTAATGAACTGAAAAATGCTCCTAATTCTCTTGATATGATCTGAATCATTAGTTCGCAGTTAGTTTAGTAAATATATCTTCCATGCTATAGTCTTCCATTCTCATCCCCAATAAGACTAGACCTTCCTCTACAGCAAAATTGAATAAATTCTTTCGTGTATTAACCTCTTTATCACATATCAAATGGAAACTTAATCCACTATGAGCCTTGATCCGCTTAACGCCTTCTATCTTTTCAATTTTCAGTGAGCTAACTTCTTTATCGAATTCCACTATTACTAATTGTTCAGCTTGCTGAAACTGGGTAAGTACTTCTATACTATCATCAGCAACTATTTTACCTTTATTGATAATAATTACGCGATCACAAAGCGCCTGAACTTCTTGCATGATATGCGAAGAAAAAAGTACTGTTTTCTCCTTTCCTAAGTTCTTAATCAAACTTCTAATTTCAAGCAATTGATTCGGATCTAATCCGGTAGTAGGTTCATCAAGTATAAGTACTTCTGGATCATGAATTAGCGCCTGTGCTAGACCTACTCTTTGTCTATATCCTTTCGATAACTCCCCTATCCTCTTATTCGCTTCACGAGTCAGTCCCGTAAGCGTAATCATTTCTTCTACTTTTTCTTTTTTATTTTTCAATTTATGTAGACCAGCTACGAAAGATAGGTACTCTCTAATATACATTTCCTTGTAGAGCGGATTATGCTCTGGAAGGTATCCAATCTTTTTTCTGACTAAGGAAGCATGTTCATTGACATCATAATCACAAACTACGGCTTCGCCAGAACTTGCAGGCAAGTAGGAAGTAATAATCTTCATCGTCGTCGTTTTCCCAGCACCGTTAGGACCTAGAAAGCCAACGATTTCACCTTTTCGAACAGAAAAGCTGATGTCATCCAATGCTTTTTGTTCTCCATATATTTTAGTCACATTCTTTATTTCAATGGACATCTCTTAATTCATTTATTAATGTATCTAAGTCCCAAGCATCTTTAACGTCGTAGCCCGCGGTTTTAGTTCTTTTTAGGCCAACAAGATAAGCCCCATTATTCAATGATTTCCCAAAATCATCAGCCAATGTTCTTATATAAGTACCTTTCGAACAAGTTACAGAAAATTCAACGTATGGCTTTTCTACTTTATTTATTACAAATTCTTCAATATTTACAGTACGCTCTCTTGTCTTGACATCTTCTCCCTGACGAGCTCTTTTATAACTTGCTACTCCATCTATTTTTACTGCAGAATAAATGGGTGGAAACTGTTGAATTGCTCCCTTGAAATTCTCTACAGTATTCAAGATTTGCTCTTCTGTAATGGCTTCGATATCAAAAGTTTCGTTTTCTTCCATCTCGGCATCATACGAAAGCGTTGTTGCTCCTAATTTTAACTTTCCTTCATACTGCTTATTCAGATCAGTTAAGTCATTAATCTTTTTCGTGAACTTCCCTGTACAAATCAGCAACAAACCTGTAGCTAGAGGATCCAAAGTCCCAGCATGACCTACTTTTATCTTCTTAACACCTAGTCGATGCTTTAGCGTATACCTAATTTTATTTACTACATCGAAAGAAGTCCATTCTAGAGGTTTATCCACTAATAAAAGTGCCCCTTCTTGAAAATCAGTTTCGTTTATGTCTTTTACAAATGGAATCATGAAACGTAATAAAAGATTAAACTTATGGCAGCAATTGCAAAACAATAGTAAGAGAAATAAGACAATTTACTATTCTTAACAATCCGTATCATAAGCGTACAGGCAAATAAACCTGTAATAAAAGCAGCAATAAAACCAACACTCAGTTCTCCAACATTAGAAGCATTTTCAGTAAAACTTCCATCCAGTAGATCTTTAGCAATCTTACCAAAGATTAAAGGAAGTACCATGATAAACGAAAATCTTGCCGCTACTTCTCTATCTAACCCTAGCAGAACAGAGGTAGAGATAGTTGCACCAGATCTACTTATTCCAGGCAAAATAGCAATGGCTTGAGCGATACCAATAATGATCGAATGGATAAAGCTTAGTTCTTTGTCTGTCTTTTCTGCTCTATCTGCTATGAACAAAATCAATCCAGTAATAAAGAGCATAATCGCAACTAATGGAATATTCTTATTGAACAAACTTTCCATTTCTTCTTCTAAAAAAAGACCTACGAAGACAGCAGGAATCATAGAGACAACCACAAAAGCAATGAACTTTGTCTCTTTGTTCCATTCGAATTTGAATAAGCCTTTAATTAACTCCAATATGGTTTTACGAAAAACAAAAATCGTGGAAAGTGCAGTTGCAAAATGAAGAACAACGGTCATCATCATAGACTCCTCACCTACGGCATCATCGTTCATGAAATACTTGAACAGCTCTAAATGCCCACTGCTACTGACAGGTAAAAACTCAGTTAAGCCCTGAACAATACCGAGTATTGCAGCCTTTATAAGATCCATGAAATGCTATTTGAAAATGGCAAAAATTTCCACTACTAATCCTGCTAAGATTACAATAGGAGCAATTAGTGTTCTTCTTGTGCTATAAATGATACTTTCGTCCCACACATCAGGAGATGGCATGTGACCGCCAGCCATTAACAAAAATCCAAGCATGATTAAGCCGATTCCCGCTAACATTAGTATATAGTTCTGACGTCCGAAACTAAGTGTATCAACAGAAGAAGTCTGCTCAGCCTTACCCAAGGTAGATTTTGTCGGTTTCAAATTTTTAGTAGTAGTGACTACCACCTTTTTCTTAGCCATTTATATTAAATTTTTACAAATGTATCATTTTTTTCAGAATTGACCTCCATAGAATGCCGAAATCAACGCTTTATATTGACTTTATTACTGTCAAATCTTGCTACAAAACTCAAAATCCCATATTTATATAGTACAGATTAAGTATATAAGTCCTCTTCTTTCATCGTTAAAAATCTATTTAATATTGCATTCGTGCTAAGCAAATTGACCAAAAAACCTACCAACAACATAATAAAAGCGACCAATATAACATTCCAAATGCTGATGATCTTCCCTATGGTATCATTGCTTAGCATAAAATAAGTCATAGCAATAACAAACAGAAGTATGGCAATTCCACCTGATAAAAGGCCAGAATAAAATGCTCTTTGCAGAAAGGGGCGTTTGATGAAATTCCAGTCAGAACCTAGTAATTTCAGTGTATAAAAAGAACTTTTTGATTCCGCTAAACTCAGATTAATCGCATTAAATATTAGTGTTATTGCTAATGCTGAGAAAAATATCCCAACAATTAGCGCAAGTCTCGAAAACTTTCTGACATTGGTAGAAATCTGGTCTACATAAGAGCTCTGAGCATAAGCATCATGTACTTCTTTCATACTTCTCAATAAAGGAATATTCACACTCCCCTTTTCCATATTGAATTGATACGTATCGAAAAATGGATTTTCACCTTGTAAATCTAGAAATGCAGACCCTAATTCCTCTTCCATAATTCTTTTCGCATCCTGACTAGAAGTAAAACTTACTGAATTAGGAATAACTCCAGGCAGTGCTGCGAATCTAGGAATCAGATCATCTGTTATCCCTGGCTCCACCTCCACGAGTACACTTGTTTCATTTTTTAGAGTTTTTAATACGGCATTACTTTTAATTGCTATCATAAAATAAACACCTAGAAAAAACAACATCAAACTCGTGCATACAATGATAGGTATGCTACTCGTAGAAAATAAATATCTCAGAACTTTGATCATTAATAATAACTCGTTTATCTTGCGAAGATATAATAGAATAAACCATATGAATATATTAAAGCTGATATTTTTATCAATAACAGTCTCACTCACTACATCTTTGCAAGGACAGATCACGCTGAATAATCCTTCTTTCGAAGATGAACCAGCCGATGCTACTGTTCCTATGGGATGGTTTCCATGCGCACCTCAGACTACACCAGATATTCTTCCTGGGTTTTGGGGAGTTTATTCAGAAGCAAGCGATGGAGACACATATGTAGGATTAATTACTCGATTTGATGGATCTTACGAAAGTATAGGTCAGCGATTTATTGAACGGTTAGATGATGAAACCTGTTACAGCTTCAATATTGACCTCGCGCAGTCACTTTCTTATGCTGGATATAATGAGCCCTTAAAAATTCGAATTTGGATTAGCAATAAAAAATGCCAGAAAGAGCAGATGGTTTTTGAATCCGAATTTATAGAGCATTCAGAATGGAAAACTTACAAAGTAGAATTCACTCCTGAAAAACGAGCTAAATATATCCTTATCGAAGCGTATTACACCGATGGTAAAATAACCCGAACTGGTAATATCCTGCTTGATAATATTACTCCATTAATTCCTTGTTCTAAAGTCTAATTATGAAATATTTACCACTTTTACTAGTCCTTTTTATAGCTTGTCAAGAAACTGATAAGCCATTTTTAAAACAAGAAAAAAATCAAGTTTGGTCTGTGAAAGAGGTAGATGGTGAACATACAAAAGACCAAGTCACTTTTCTAGAAACCTACGAATATGACGAAGCTGGAAATGAAATTGGACATTTACTGTATAGTCCTACTGGTGAATTAAGCGGTAAAGAATTAGCTGTTTTCGATGATGAGTATGAGCAACCTATAGGAACAAGATATTACACTCCAGAAGATTCTTTATTAAGTTACTATAGCCTTAAATACGATGATAACGGCCAAAAAACAAGCCGATGGGGATTCGATGCAACAAACGATGAATTGCTGAGGATGGAAAACTTCAAGTATGATAAAAAAGGCAACATGATTCAAAAAGATATCTTGTCAGCTGATAATCAACTTCAGTCCAGTTTTATATTTACCTATGATGCGTATGGTAATAAAACTTCACTTAACATTAAAGATCCTAAGGGTGAAACGCTTCTGACAGAAACTTATAAAATTACCAAGTTTGACGATCAGAAACGATGGGTTGAAAACTGGGGATGGCGTGATGATAAACCGTACAGTTTTAGAGTTAGAGAATTAGTCTACGAAGAAAAATAATTATTCCTTATTAATATCTATTTTTTCAATCACTTTAGAGATATCGTCGTAAAGATCTTGAATTTCTGATTTAATTTTAGCTTCTTTTTGGCTATTATTATCACTAGAATCTTCTTTCAGTTCTTCTACAGCTTTCTTAATATCTTGCTGCTTTTCTTCTAATTTTTCTAGGTCAATGTTTGAAATTTTTTCTTTAACTGAATTGATAAGTTCTGAGAATTTATCCACCGTCTTATCATATTTTCCTTCATCATACTTCTCTTTCTCTGAAACAACTAATGCTTTGATATCTGAACCAAGGTCCTTCACTTTGCCCACAATTCGCTCAGCTTGAGCCTGTTCTCTTTCATCTCCATAAAAATAATTGTAACCTAAAATGACAACCAGTGCAAGTAAAGCAAGTTTTATTAATGTTTTCATTGGATCTAAATATTTAAAAATAGTCTATTAATATGTTTCAATCTCATTAACCAAATCAGGAATAAATACATTCCTTAATAAAGCGTAAAATCGACATATATTATTATTATATCTATGAAAAGTAGCAAAAAACATAGATAATAAGGAGAGTCAATCTAAATTTTTAGTGAGGGCCATCAAGAATTATACATTTTACTTTTATCCCATTTTGTTGTAATACGAATATCAATTCCCTGTAAACCAAGCTGAAGGAAGTCCAGCAAATTCAACATCAATTGAAATTAATTTGTAATTTTGCACCTCTAAAAATAAAACAGACTCAAACATGCAATATAATTCAGCTGAAATAGAAGCTAAATGGAAGAAATACTGGAAAGATCAGCAAATTTATAAAGTTGATATTGACACTACAAAGCCTAAATACTATATCTTGGATATGTTTCCATACCCTTCTGGTTCTGGCTTGCATGTAGGGCATCCACTGGGGTATATTGCCTCTGACATTTACACACGGTATAAAAGGATGAATGGTTACAATGTTCTACACCCTATGGGATATGACGCCTTCGGACTTCCAGCGGAACAATATGCTATACAGACTGGAGTTCATCCAGCAAAGTCTACAGATGAGAACATAGAGCGTTACAGGGCTCAGTTAGATAACATTGGATTTAGTTATGATTGGGATCGTCAAGTGAAAACCTCTGATCCTTCTTATTATAAATGGACACAGTGGATCTTCCTAGAACTGTTTAATCACTTTTATGATCATTCTGCTGACAAAGCACGCCCAATATTTGAATTAATAGAACAATTTAGAGTAGAAGGCTCATCGACTGGCGACATAACTTTTTCAGCAGAAGAGTGGAATCAGATGTCAGCAAAAGAGCAGGACGATATTTTGATGAATTACCGACTAGCATACCGTAAGACTGGTTATGTTAATTGGTGTGAAGCGCTTGGAACTGTATTAGCTAATGATGAGGTGAAAGATGGTGTTTCAGAAAGAGGAGGACATCCTGTAGAACAAAGAGCAATGATGCAATGGTCATTAAGGATCACAGCCTATGCTGAAAGATTGCTTAATGGACTAGATAAAGTGGAATGGTCGTCAGCATTAACGGCAATGCAGAATAATTGGATCGGAAGATCTGAAGGAGCACAAGTGTTTTTTGATATTAAAGGACACGAAGGTCAGTTAGAAGTATTCACAACGAGGCCTGACACAATTTTCGGAGCCACATACATGGTCCTAGCACCAGAATTAGATATCGTTTCTACTTTAACTACTCCAGAACAAAAAGAAGAAATAGAAAACTACCTTTCCTATGTCAAATCTAGATCTGATCTAGATAGAATGTCTGAAAGCAAAACGGTAACTGGTGCTTTCACAGGTGCTTACGCCATTAACCCATTTAACAATGAAGAGGTTCCTATTTGGATAGGAGAATATGTTTTAAAGGATTATGGAACGGGAGCTATTATGGCCGTGCCAAGTGATGATGACAGAGATAAAGCATTTGCAACTAAGTTTGGATTAAAAATTATAGATGTAGTTGATAAGTCTGATTATCCTGGAGCAACATTAAGCGATAAACTAGGAAAGATTATCAATTCCGATTTCTTGAATGGTATGGAGGTTCCTGAAGCGATACAATTCATGTTTAATGAAATAGAAAAACGTGGAATCGGTGCGAAAAAGATCAATTATAAATTACGTGATGCTAATTTCAGTCGTCAACGATACTGGGGAGAGCCATTCCCAATTAAGTTTGACAAGGAGAATGTAGCGCATCCATTAAGTCATAGTGAGCTTCCATTAGAATTACCAGAGTTAGAAGATTTCAAGCCAACTTCTAGTGGAAAATCTCCATTAGCACGTTTGTCCGACTGGACAGTTACAGAAGATGGCATGACACGCGAAACGGACACTATGCCTGGTTATGCTGGTTCATCGTGGTACTTTCTAAGATATATGGATCCCAAAAATCCTGATGCTTTTGCAAGTAAAGAAGCAGTAAACTACTGGCAGGATGTAGATATCTATATTGGTGGAACTGAACATGCCGTAGGACATTTAATGTATTCTAGATTCTGGCATAAGTTCTTATATGACCTGAACTTAGTTCCTACCGAAGAACCATTCAAGAAATTGATTAATCAAGGAATGATTCAAGGTGTAATAGAATATGTTTACTTGAGTAAGGATAAAGAAAATGGTCAAAGTAAATTTGTCTGTGCTAAAATAGTGGAAGCATCAGGCGACGAAGACAACTATGCTAAGATTCCTATTTTTGTTGACTATGTCAAAAACTACGGTTCACCAGACTCATTCTTGAATGTAGATTCCATTAAGCAGTTTGTAGAATGGAGACCAGAATACAAGGATGCAATTTTCCAATGCGGTCAAGGCGAATTCCAATTCGGTGTAAATGAAAACGTGGATAGTCATTTAGTGACTAAGTCTGAAATTGGAAAAATGTCGAAAAGATATTTCAATGTTGTTAATCCTGATGATGTAGTTGCAGAGTACGGTGCTGACTGCTTTAGAATGTATGAAATGTTCTTAGGCCCTATCGAGCAATCTAAACCATGGGATACGAATGGTATCGACGGTGTTTCTAAGTTTTTAAGAAAATACTGGGCTTTATTTTTCAATGAAGAAGGCAAAAGTTTAGTTACTGATAACAAAGCAGATGAGAAAGAATTAAAAGTATTGCATACTGTTATAAAGAAGGTAAATGAAGATGTAGAACGTTTTTCATTTAACACTGCAATTTCAGCTTTTATGACTGCAGTCAATGATTTAAGAAAATTAAAGTGTCATAAGAAAGAAGTTTTAGCAAAACTCAATCTTTTGCTTTCTCCTTTTGCTCCTTTTATTACAGAAGAAATTCATGAGATTTTAGGTTTTCAAGGTTCGATTCACACTGAATCATATCCTAAGCATGAAGATAAATATCTTGTGGAATCTACGATTAATTATCCTGTTAGTTTTAATGGAAAGAAGCGTGGCGAGGCAGCGTTTTCTGCAGATGCTACCAGAGAAGATATTATGGAAGAAGTGAAGGCATTACCTGTTTTTGCTAAGTACACGGAAGGTTTATCGGTAAAGAAAATCATTGTTGTTCCGGGCCGAATGATAAATGTTGTCGTAGGGTAAACAAAAATATAGACGTTATATATTCCTAATTTGGTTATTACTTCTGAATAACCAGATTAGGAACCTTTTTCTGAAAGAAATGATGTTTGAAATTACAGTTTAAAACGCTACAATTTTAAAAGTCGTTCTCCTATTTTCTTGGTGTTCAGCTTCAGAACAAGTCTCACAATAGCAATTTATAGCAGGTCTCGTTTCACCTAATCCTGTTGCCATCATTCTGGATTCATCAATTCCAAGAGAAACCAAGTAATCTACCGCAGCTTGAGCTCTATTCTGTGAAAGCACCATATTGTAATCATCTTTACCTTGACAATCAGTATGCGAGAATAACTGAATTTTAACGCTTGGATTGTTATTTAGCAACTTACCCAGCTCATTTAAAGATGGCTTCGCATCATCACGAATAAAATACTTATCTAAGTCGTAATAGATGTTTTCGAGCACAATTTCTCGATCAGTATATATTTTCTCTAACAATAGATTAACGGTGTAGGTCTTCTCTCCTGATTCTGGAACCTTAGTTGGTTTAAAGTTAAGAACCTCGGTGAGATACCCTTCCTTAGAAGCTTTAATTTCTAGAATATCCTCTGGGAAGATATCATCTATTACAAAACCCTTATCTTTAGTATTAAGCTGTTTACTGCCACTTTGAGACTTGATCGTAATATTTACACCAGGCAACTCTTTTTTGCCTGTAACACCACTTTTAGGATCGTTATCTACTAAATATTTATTCTCCGTAGTCTTTATCGCTAGGTACAACTTCAATTCCTTAGTTTCTACAACTTCTTCTTCATCTTCTGGTGGAGGAATACTGATAACCTTAGATCGAAAAGCATAAATATCGTCTTTCGATTCACCAACTCGAGCAGATGTAAAATACCCAGTCAACTCTCCTGTATTCTTTCGCTTTGCAGCATCTACGATCAGTCCAAAATCATCTGCTCCAGAATTAAATGGTGGTCTCATGTTTTCTACTCTAGTCCACGTTCCATCTGCCTGAACATAAGATTTAAATATATCTAAGCCTCCCATACCTGGCCATCCATCAGAAGCAAAGTACAAAGTATCCTTATCTATGAATGGGAACTTCTCATCTCCGATGCTATTAATCCTAGCACTTAAAACTTGTGGATTTGACCAGCCATTTTCTAACCTTTCCGAATAATAGATATCATATCCCCCGAAGCCTTCTTCCATTATTGCAGTAAAAAACAATATACTGTCATTTTCATGAAGAGAAGGGTGTGCATAGTTAATCCTATCTTCGATAAAACCCAAGGTTTGAGGTTCAGACCACTCGCTTCCGTTTCGATTAGAAACCATTAACTTACAGTAGTCATCATCAAACTTATTTTCACATCTCGTAAAAATGATTTCTGAAAAATCGCTATTGAATGTAGCCGTACCATCATTATGTTCACTGTTGATGTTATCATCGAAAGGTAATACATCTTTGCTAAACTGATTCACCATGTACAAGTCAGAAAACCATTGACCTGTCCATTTATAGATCTGGTCATTTTTCTCGCTCTTGCGATCAGAAGTAAACACCAATTGCGAACCTTCGAAAAGCTGAGGCGCGTAATCTGAATACTCAGAATTTTGAGCAATTTTATTGATCTCAAAAGGTGTATTTTCAACTTCAGTTAACCATTGCGAAGCATTAGTACACTCAGTAATTTCTCTAGCTATAGTTGGATTCTGCCCGATTCGTTTCTGCACAGCTTGAAAAACACGAACAGCCTCCACATATTGCTCATTTTTCTTAAGTGCATAGGCTAATTTCTCTAAAGCTTTGTCTCCATACTTCAGATCAAATGCTTGCTTATACCATTCGATAGCATTGGGAATATCATTAATTTCTCCATAAGATTCTGCTATTAAGAAAGCCTTCCTCGCTTTCATTTCTGGATAATCAGTTCTATCAAACTCATCAGAAAGCATATTGATGGCCACAGAATATTGTTTCCGATCATATGCCATTTCCCCGTCCTTAATCTTCTGAGTAAATGTACAAGCTGAAATACTGACTACTAAAAATGCTAAAAGAATTCTCATTAAATATTATCTGGTCTAATACTTTATTAACGTATTAAGATAAGAATAGTTATGTATTTTTCGAATATTAAATGTATTCCATAAGGAATAAATTCTATTAGATCTATACATGCAAGATTAATTAAATAAGACAATCTTATAGAAACAAAAAAAGGGTTCGAAAATTCGAACCCTTTTTTATATCATTTAAAGTTGATTCTTATTTAGCATTAGCTGCTGCTTTAGAAAAACCTTTAGTTTCTGTTTTTGCTTTTGATTTTACACTTAAGTCTTTCGTTAAATCTCTAATAACTGGAGTTGCAACGAAGATAGAAGAGTATGTTCCGACTAGGATACCAATAAATAATGCAAAAGCGAACCCTTTAATAGCACTTCCACCAAAAACCAATAGTATTGTTACAATCAACAATGTGGTAAACGAAGTGATAATTGTCCTTGAAAATGTACTGTTAATCGCCATGTTTAATACTTCATCTGTTGATTTACCAGTATAGATACCTAAGTATTCTCTAATTCTATCAAATACTACAACCGTATCATTTATCGAGTAACCAATTACTGTCAGTAAGGCTGCAATAAAGGCTTGGTCTATCTCAAGTGAGAATGGTACTCTACCCCAAAGAAGTGAGAACAAACCTAATAAGATTAATGAATCATGGAATAATGCAGCAACCGCACCTAATGAGAATTGCCATTTACTAAATCTAATAAAGATATATGCGAAGATTAGTATCAAAGCAATAATACCTGCGTAGAATGAACTCTTCTTAATATCATCCGCGATCGTAGGACCAACTTTAGAAGAACTAATGATGTGAGTTGTATTTTCAGCATCTGCTTCTGCAAAGTTGTCCATATCTATTCTCCCTCCAGTAATATCATTAAGACCTTCTGCTAATTTCTCAGTAACCAATGTTATAGCATTATCATCTGTATTGTCAATCTGATATTTTGTAACAATATTGAATGTGTTTTCTGTATCCACAGATTTCACTGCAGGTTCAGTTTCTAAGAATGAAGCTAAACCTGTTTTCAACGTTGCTGCATCAACATCAACACCTTGCTCAAACTGAACATTGTATGAATATCCACCTTGGAAATCTACTCCTAAATCTAAACCTCTTGTAAATAAAGAAGCTAAACCTAAAATGATTAAACCACCAGATATAACATATGCATACTTTCTTTTACCGATCCAATCTATATTAAGATTAGCAAATGCATTCTTAGAAGGAGCAGTCCAGAAACTCATAGAGCCTCCTCGACCCATCCACCAGTCAATCATCAATTTACCAACTAATACTGCAGTAAATACAGATGAAATAACACCAATAATTAAAACAATAGCGAAACCTTTAATCGGTCCAAGACCATAAAAGTTTAAGACCATTGCAACTAATATCGTTGTTACGTTTGCATCTATAATTGCAGAATAAGAGTTCTTGAAACCATCTGAAATCGCAGCGAGCGATGTTTTTCCGGCCCTGAGTTCCTCTCGAATCCGTTCAAAGATGATCACGTTCGCATCCACGGCCATACCAATGGTCAGTACAATCCCCGCCATACCTGGTAATGTAAGAACGGTATTGATTGATGCTAAGACTCCAAAAATGAATACTAGATTTAATAAAAGTGCAATGATGGAAACGATACCTCCACCTCCATAGTAGAATACCATGAATGCTAGTATTAATAAAACCCCAATCACTAATGATCTTAAAGATCTTCTAATATTTTCCTTACCCAAAGAAGGCCCTACAGTAGATTCTTGTATAATTCTTGTCTTAGCAGGTAACTTACCAATCTGTAAGATATTAGCTAAATCAACAGCTTCTTGAACTGAGAATCCTCCAGATATAGATGAAGAACCTCCAGTAATCGGTCCGTTTACTCTTGGCGCAGAAACTACAGTTGAATCTAGAACGATCGCAATCTGACGATTTCCATTCTGTGCAGCTTTAGTTGTAAGGTCAGCCCATATTTTTCTTCCTTTAGAGTTCATTTGTAATGAAACCTGAGGTTCACCTGTTGTAGGATCAGGACTCTGAGATGCATTAGTAATAACATCACCTTCTAAAGGAGCAGTACCATTATTCCTAACTTTAATAGCATACAGTTCATATTCCCTAGTTGGATTACCGTCTGCATCTAAAGCAGGATCTTGTGACCATCTGAATTGCATATCTTTTGGAAATAAAGAAGCAACTTCAGGAGTTCTTAATAATTTGAGAACTTCATTTCGTTTATTCTTTTCAGCTGTTCCCATAGTTGTAAGACTATAAGAAACTTGCTGTCCAGCAGCACCATTCAGATTGAAAATACTAAATAATGGTCCATTTCCAGCAAGATTAGCTGAAGGAGCTTCAGTTATACTCATTACAGAATCAGTAGGAGATCCTATCGAATCGTATTCGGTATAAGTCCAAGAAGTATCATAAACAGCAACATTATCTGTTGAATCACCTTGAAGTAATTTCAATTTCTCATTCGCTTGAACAAATGCATCTTGAACACCTGGGTCACTTATCCAGTAAGTATCCCAAAACTCAAGTTTCGCACTTGCAGACAAGAAATTACGAGCTCTTTGCGGGTTCTCAATTCCTGGAATTTCTACGATGATTAAATTTCTAGCAGCATCTAAGAATACATTAGGCTGTGTAACTCCTAACTTATCGATACGTTCTTTAAGTCTGTCAAAAGTTAATTGAACAGTCTCATTAGACAATCTTCTCAATACTTGAATAACATCTCCGTTAGAAGACTCTGTATTGATTTCATCTCGCATGCTCTCATTTCTAAGGAATATTCTAGCTAGAGGTTTAGCACCATCTATCTTCTGATATTCGTTAGCAAATAAAGTGATGAAATCACTTTGAGAGTTTTTCAATGCTTCATTAGCACTATCCATTGCTGATCTAAAATCAGAATCTTTAGAATTGTTGGACAATGTAACAAGTAGCTCATTCAAGTCAACTTGAAGAACTGCACTCATACCACCTTTAAGATCCAGCCCTAAACCTAGTTGCTGTTTCTTAAGATCATCATAGGTGTATGATTTGATCAATGGAATTTTAAAAACATCCTCACTTGAGACCGAATCTAAATATTGAATCCTCGCCGCTTTTCTGGCAGCTAATTGCTGTGAACTATCATCATACTGGGAAGCTATCTTCTCAGCATATGCATCAGCATTATTTTCTATTTTGTTCGTTGGAATGACAAATAAGTATTGAAAAGCACTTACAATAATCATCAAAACCAAAAAAAACTTTATTAAGCCTTTCCCTTGCATCTATCTTATCTTTGTTATGTAATTCATTTGAAAAAACTGCGCAAATATAAGAGTTTTACCTTACTTATTAGGAATTAATTAATTTATCTTTAAATCTTATCATTTTTTCTGTAACAGATGCATTACCAAATCCTTATATATTAAAGAATTACGTGGTGCAAATTTAGGGTCAAGAAAGATATCTATTCGTATTAAAAAGTTTTTATATTAGAGCCAAGCAATTTGCATAATCAAAACTAAAATTAAGAAAATGGGTTTATTTTCATTCTTTAAAAAAGCCGGTTCTAAAAAACTAAATGAAGAAGCGGAGGCAGCAAAGGCGGAAGCTGATGCAGCAGCTTACAAAAGCAAATTATTAGGAGATATCGTTAAAAGTTTAGACATTGACATTGAAGACTTAGAAGTTTCTCTTGATGATGATGTTGTTACTGTCAGTGGCTCTGCGGATTCGCAAGCGGATAAAGAAAAGGTGATCCTAGCACTCGGTAATGTAGAAGGCATTGCCGCTGTTGATGATCGTTTAACAGTTGAAGTAAGTGAACCAGCAGCTGTTTTTTATGAAGTAAAAGGCGGTGATTCACTTTCCAAAATTGCAAAAGCTCACTACGGTGATGCAATGAAATACATGGAAATTTTCGAAGCAAACAAACCGTTACTGAAAGATCCTAATCAAATTTATCCTGGGCAAGTTCTTAGAATTCCGCCATTGGATTAAGCAAAAAAATATTTTATAAAGCGCATCTTGTAGATGCGCTTTTTTTTTATAAAAAATATACCAATGGCAATAGTTAATCTAAAATTGACCTACCCCCAACTTTCCGAATTACTTCAAATCGAAGCAAATAAGCAAGATATTAATGTAAAAGGTTACGATATTAAAATTTCTAAATTTGTGATTGGTGAGGAAAATGGGAAACTAAGAATCACAGGTGAATTGGTTTCAAAATGGAATGCCTACTTTGACTTTTCTGCTATTCCAAGTTTTATTTCTGACGAAAACAAACTCGATCTCCAAGACATCAAATTAGATCTTGATGCGTCCAATCTGATCTTTAAAGGCATTCTGAAATTAGCTAAAGGAAATGTTATCAAAAGACTGGAGAAAATTATCGAACAACCATTAAACGAACAAATCGAAATCGCCAAAACTCAACTAGATGCAGAGTTAAGTAAAGCTCCCCTGCCCTATAATCTCAAACTTTACTCGAATACTAAATCTATAGAAGTGCTTGAATTGCAAGCTCTACAGGAATATTTATTTATTCAACTGAAAATGGAACAAGAAATCAATATTAACTTTGCAAATCCGACATCAACATAGCATGTATTAGCCGGAAATCTCTACGCATTTACCACATTAATAGGTGATCCTTGCTTAAATGCCTCCACATTGGCTTCTAAAATTCTCATTAACTTCTTCCTTGCTTCTACCCCAGCCCATGCAATATGAGGCGTGATATAACAATTTTCACAGTCGTATAATGGATTATTCTTTTCAGGTGGCTCATTAACCAACACATCTAATACCGCTGCTCTTATCTGCTTATTCTTAAGTGAAGAAGCTAGCGCTTCTTCATCTATTAATGGTCCTCGACCAGTATTTATAAGAATACTACTAGCCTTCATCTTAGCTAAGCTATCTTTATTAATGAGGTTTTTCGTACTCTCATTTAAGGGTACATGCAGTGTAATAATATCGGAAGCTTCGAAAAGGGTATCTAAATCCACAAAACCAACACCAGGTCGCTCATCTCGTCTTGGATGTCTATGATGACTGATCACTTTCATGCCTAGCGACTGAGCTATTTCATTTACTTTTTGCCCAATCTGACCAAAGCCAATTATTCCTAAAGTTTTATGATACACATTTGTGACAGGTTCGTTGGTATATGACCAATCGTTTTTCTCTGCCCAAACTCCTGCCTTTACTTCTTTACTATAAGTCTCTATTCTATTATAGATAGCAAAAATACTAGCAAAAACATGCTGAGCTACGGATTCAGAACTATAACTTGGCGCGTTACAAACAACAATGCCATTCTGCTTAGCTACTTTCGTGTCTATGATGTTATATCCTGTTGCAGATACACATATACATTTCAAATTCGGCAATTGATCAAGTACCTCCTTGCCAAAAGGAACCTTATTCGTGATAACGATATCTGCTTCCGCTGATCGTTGAACAATAAGATGCTCTGGTGTCGACACATATAAAACCACCTCACCTAATTGTTTAATCCCTGACCAATCTAAATCCCCTGGATTCAAATGGTAACCATCTAGAACTACTATTTTCATCCAATGAAAGTAGTAAATCCTTATTTATTATTCAAGCTCCAATTATACTCTGTGTAATCTATTTTTGCATTGCTGTTTATTTCAACTTCAGCGTACTTGTTGAGAAATGCAATTTTGTCTCCGAAATCCACACCATACCAGTCGAAAATTTTAGAAATAGTTACTGATTTGCTAGCAATCGTATTGTACTTCGAGTTATTTATAAATGACTTGGTTTGTTTTTCCAATAAATCATTCAGGTTATCTGCTGTAAAAGCTTTATTCGCTAATGGAGGACAAGATTGGGCCGCACAATTCACCGCGAAATGTATTCTTGGTTCTTTGAATTCTGGTCGTATAATGTCATTCTCTATTTGATTAAGACTGTATGTTTTCCCACCAAGCTTAATCCACGTCTTATCCCAAGGTTTGCCACCACTAATATCTTGGATCGAATTAACAGGGTAATTATCCAATATTAATTTGATAGTAAAAGCATTATATGCATTAATCCAATAAGCTAGTTTTTCATTTCTGGACCAATCAGATTGCACTGAATTCTTATCAAGATCACTTAAGTAATCATCTAACTTGCTAATGTATTTTTTCAATGCAGCGTAGTCAACAATTCCTTTAGTTGTAACATGTGCAGACAAAAGGCTATTAAAAGCGGAATGATCTGGTTTTGCAACAGTTTTTACCAATTCTCTCTTTTCTAATCTATTTAAATTATCTACTGCTTCAATTTTCTTTACCATTTGTTCTTCTACTGCTAATTCTTGATTATTTTCTTCACCACTCACATTTTTCACCAAATCCCTTTTTTCTAATCTCTTTGCCATTTTCACCTCTTCGGCAATGCTTTCTAATTGCTTCTGCATGAGCCATTCTTTGTCTGCTTCGCTAACCTCCTCCTTATTTTCAATAACTTCTCCCTTTTTCAGAAATCGTTTTGAAACGCGATTGACTTGTTTTTTAGAATCCTCCTTTTCTTCTAGATTTTCATCTTTACTTAAAATAGGTGGAGTTTCAGCTTCAAAACTTTCTCCAAGTTCTAAATTCACAGCAGATTCATCTGCGCTAACTTCTACCGCCTTATTTTTCTCTGCGCATGAAAAAGTCATCGCTAATATTAAAAGGAATGTTGATATCATTAGGAATTTCATTTTTTTGTTCAAGTTTATAAAGGTTAAATAAAACTTTTAGTTCTTATGTTTAGATACATTTCAAACTAAAAGTTCGGTAACCGACAATTTTACTTGCATCTAAAAACTTACATCTGTTCTGAAAGAAAAGTTTCTCGGTGCTTCTAACAAGGCAGGTCTAACGGTGTAAGCTGCATTGAGTAGATTATTGACCAAAAAACTAAATTTCAATTTCTTAAACTTATAACTGGCTCTAACATTAGTAATATAATACCCCTTATTATTAACAGATCTAAAATTATTTAATCCTGGAATAAATAAATTGAACTCTTCATCTATGGCGAGCATATGACTTACATATCGACCATTTATACCTATTGCGATACCTCTAAATGTGGCTTCTATGTCCATTTTTACATTGTGAAGTGATCTATACTTAAGCACATTAAAATCTTCTGAAGAAGAATTAGCAACATTATCATTAAAATCTTTATACCTCGGATCTAAATATGTATAACCCGTAAGAAAGGTAATCGGCAACTTCTTCGTGCCTAACTTTCCTGTAAAATTAATATCTAATCCCCTTATTCTTGTGTCTCCTATGTTGGTGGATTGAAAACCAAAAACACCATTCTTTCCTGTCAATAGGAATTCCATCATTTCATCATACTCTGACCAGAATGCTGCAACATCCAAAAAGGCATATAAATCTCCTAATTTTATACCTTGCTTCATTCCAATTTCAGAAGACCATCCAAATTCAGATTTCAATTCTGAATTGGTAAAAATTCTAAAACTTGCTAAGCCAACAGTTGTGAACTTTTCAGCAATGGTTGGAAATCGATAACCTTGCCCTATCGATGTTCTAATAAAAGTTGCCTTTCCTACCTTATAATTTAACCCTAATCGAAAAACAGGCTTCGCTTCTTGAACAAAACCTTCTGCAACTTCCTCCGTAAATGTTCCGTCTTCTACTAAAATATCACTATTCCTAAGGCTATTGTATTCATATCGTGCACCAAAGGATACATTTAAACGGTCTCCGAATTTTTTATCCAATTGCGTATAAATTCCAGCATTCGACGATCTATAAGTTGCGCCTCCATACAGACCAGCATTAATATTAGTTCTTGTTCCAGTTATACCACTTGTTAATACGAGACCGCTCTGATCGAATTTCTTTTGAAACTGATATTCACCATAAAATAAGAGGCTAAAATTGTCTAGTCCATTTGCCGCGCCATTATCTGTATAGTATGTTCTTCCTTGAAAACGATGTCGATTGTTGAATTGATCAAAATGTGTAACATAAGGATCGAAAATCCAGCGATTATTAAAGGAATTTACTTCTGTGCCCACGAATGGCTTGTAAGCTCCTCTTAATGCATTCTCCCAAAAGATAAAGCTTGAATTATCTGACAAGTTACCTATAATATTAAGTCCTGCTGTCGTTCGATCTGATATTCTAAACCTATTATTCAGAATAATTCGACCTCTTTTTTGCTTTGTATCTTGTCTAAAACTTTCTAGCTGAAAATATTGTAGTCCCGCAACTAAATCATACTTTTTAAATTTGTGTTTGTGAAGCACATTTGCTCCCAAAGAATAAGGAGCATCATCCCACCATTTAGTCCTGATATCTTTCGGACCATCATAATAAGAATAATTAATGGAAGCTTTTGTTTCAGGAACAGATCCTGGCTGAGCATACCGAACATTAATAACGCCATTCAGCGCAGACGAACCATACAATGCAGAACTTGCACCTTTTAAGACTTCTACCTGTGCAATATTTTCTAATGCAATATCATTCCAGTTCGGAAAGCCAGCATCTGGTTGTAAAGCAGGAATATTGTCAATTAACAAAAGAACACGACTTCCAGCACCATATGAATATCCCGATCCTCCACGAATACTTGCCTGTCCATCAATAATTTCAACGCCAGGAAGAAGATTCAGGGTTTCGTCTAAGCTTTTACTGTTAATACTCTCAATAATCGAAGGCTTAAGCACTTCTATGGAAACCGTACTTTCGGCAATATTCTGCTCGATCATACTAGCAGAAATAACCGCCGTTTCTAATAAATTATTGGAAAGATTAAGCGAAATGGTAACGAAGGAATCAAGGTCACTAACTACAACTCGTTGCTGCTCATAGCCGATATAACTTGCTGCAATCCAACTATCTGCTGAAGAAACTAAAATTTGAAATTCCCCACTTAAGTCAGTAACAACAGTATCAATCGCGCTAGACACCGTTGCCCCAATTAGTGAGGTTTCATCCACTCTGGAGATGACCTTCCCTGATAACCGCACAGTTTGTGCCGATAGGAAAGTTGAAATAAATAAAAGACAAATCGTGATTCGCATGAACCAAAATAAGCAATTATTCTTCTATTTCTGGAAAACTTATAGGAGTAATCATAGGAAGCTCTATCCAGTTAGCTTCTTCTGAGCTGATTGCCCAAATTCTCATGATACCACCGGACGCTTTTGCAATATGTTTAGCAAGAGAAGTTAAGCTCTCGTAGTAACTTGCACCAACAGTTTGTGGTAATTTTGCAAGTATAGGATTCAAATTTCTTAAAGCCTCAGCTAATTCAACATTACGTTCTTCGACATCCTCAGGAAGTTCTTTGATTCTAGCTTCTAAGTGCTCTTCAAAATTTTCTCCTAAGTCAGCGTAAAATGCTCGCAATACCTCAGGTCCTGAATATTCTCTAATGTGCGTTATTTTTTCAGCCCACTCTTTTTCTTCTTCGTCAATTTTGCCATCAGCTCCAGCAATTAATATCGAAACATTAAATACAGCTTCCTTAAGTTGAGCGTATTCTTCTAGACTAATATTTTGAAAATATGATTTCATCTCTGCAAATTTTGGTGCAAATTTACTTTTTATTCAATATTCAAGTAATATTTTCAGGTTAATTTATTCAAACACATCAAATAATTTAATATATCAATTATATATATTTAATTTTGCTGGTTCAATGAAGACGAAGACAGCAAAGAAAAATAAACCAGCGAAGCAAACTCCACTAATGCAACAGTACTTTGGAATGAAAGCCAAGTATCCTGATGCTATACTATTGTTTAGAGTGGGAGATTTTTATGAAACTTTCGGAGATGATGCCGTAAAAGTGGCAGAAGTCCTGAGTATCATTCTCACGAAAAGAAACAATGGAGGTGTGGATATTCCGTTAGCGGGATTCCCATACCATTCTCTAGATGTTTACTTGCCTCGACTGATCAGAGGTGGTTATAGAGTGGCAATCTGTGAACAACTAGAAAAACCGAGTAAGGAAAAGAAAATAGTCAAAAGAGGTGTAACAGAAGTTATTACTCCTGGCCTAACGGTAGATGAGAAATTACTCGACAATAAAAGCAATAACTTCCTTTGCGCCATTCACAACTTTAATGATAAATTTGGAATTGCATTCTTAGACCTCTCTACAGGAGAATTCTTCATCAGTCAAGGAAATCAACTCCGCATCGAAAAGCTGATTCAAAGTTTTCAACCTTCTGAAATCATCTATTCTAAGGCTATAAAAAATAAAATTGAACAGTTCGCTGGATCAGATTATTACAAATATCACCTTGATGAGTGGATCTTCACTTCTGATTTCGCGACAGAACGCTTACTGGATCATTTCAAAGTTCAAAGCCTAAAAGGATACGGTATAGAAGAAGTGATGGAAGGCCAGATTGCCGCTGGAGCTATTTTGTATTATCTGGAAAGTACAGAAAACACAAAAGTCCAGCATATTAATTCGATTAGTCGAATCCAACTTGATGACTATGTCTGGTTAGATCGATTTACCATTCGAAATTTAGAATTAGTTCACAGCAATCATCCAACTGGGATTCCTTTAATAGATATTCTAGATAAAACCATTTCACCGATGGGTTCTAGGATGATGAGAAAGTGGGTCTTACTTCCTTTATTATCTGTCTCGAAAATTAATGAACGACTAGAAATCGTTTCCTACTTTAAAGACAATATAAACCAAGGCGAAACCCTCAGAAAGCTTTTAGGTCAGATCGGTGATCTAGAGCGATTAGTAGCTAAAATTAGTACGGGCAGAATTGCACCAAGAGAATTGAAGCAATTAGAGAATGCATTAAGTCAGATTCCCGGAATTATGGCATTATGTGAGGAAACTGATAAGGAAACACTACTTCATCTTAGTGCTGGTTTTAATCCTTGTGAAACCGTAAAAGATAAGATCGCTGCTACCATTAAATCTGACCCGCCTTCTATGATTTCTAAAGGAGGAGTTATTATGGACGGCATTCATGAAGAGTTAGACGAACTCAGATATATTGTATCTAACAGTAAGAGCTTACTAGTTGAGATTCAAGAAACAGAAGCAGAGAAAACAGGCATAACCAATCTGAAAATCGGCTTTAATAATGTATTTGGTTACTATCTTGAAGTGACTAATAAATATAAAAACCAAGGTCTAATTCCTGATAATTGGGTTAGGAAACAAACGCTCACAGGTTCTGAAAGATACATAACCGATGAACTGAAGAAACTAGAAACGAAAATACTCGGTGCCGAGGAAAAGATACTAATAATAGAAGAGCAGCTTTATCTTGACTTGATAGAATCCATCTATGATTTCATTCCGATCATCCAGCACAATGCAAGAATCGTGGGACAATTAGATTGTTTGCAAAGTTTAGCGCTCGTTGCGGAGGAAAATAATTATTGCAAACCAACAGTCGATGAATCCTACAGGATTGAATTAAAAGATGCCCGCCATCCAGTTATCGAAAAACATATGGCTATCGGTGAGTCTTATGTTCCTAACGATATTATGCTAGACATGGATGATACACAGATCATGATGATTACCGGTCCTAATATGAGTGGTAAGTCTGCCATTCTTAGACAGACGGCATTAATATGCTTAATGGCTCAGTTGGGATCATTTGTTCCAGCATCTTCAGCATCCTTAGGCTATATTGACAAACTGTTCACTCGTGTCGGAGCATCTGATAATATTAGTTCTGGAGAATCTACATTCATGGTTGAAATGAATGAAACTGCATCCATCATGAATAACATTTCAGACCGTAGTCTAATACTTTTAGACGAAATCGGAAGAGGAACAAGTACTTACGATGGAATATCTATTGCATGGTCCCTTGCAGAGTTTTTGTATACAAATCCGAAATGTTCACCGAAAACATTATTCGCAACACATTATCACGAACTGAACAAATTAGCTGATCGCTATGATCGGATAAAGAACTTCAGTGTCTCAACTAAGGAGATCGGACAGAAAGTAATTTTTCTAAGAAAACTAATTCCTGGTGGGAGTAATCACAGTTTCGGAATCCATGTGGCTCAGATGGCAGGTATGCCCCAAGAGATTGTTCTAAGAGCTCAGGAAATTCTCTTGGAATTAGAACAAAAGTCTTTTGAAGAAGGTGAGGAAGGAGCTGGAATTGCTGATAAATTAGATAAGGTTAATAATCCACTACAACTTTCCATCTTTGAAACTGTTGATCCAACAGCAGGAAAAATAAAAGCAGCTTTACAAGAAGTTGATATCCACAGAATGACACCGATCGATTGTATGATGAAATTAAATGAACTGAAAAAGTTACTGGAAGAATGAGGAAATTCATAGGGTTTCTTTTTATGTCAATTTTATTTTCTTCTTGTCTTACAGATCTAAGAACAAAATCATTGCGTTCACCAGAATTGTATACTCCTGAAATGCATGAGCAAGGGGTAGAAATTCTTAAACGATATGCGAAAGTTTCAGGAGAAGATAAGTGGAAAACCATTAATAGCTACCAAATCTACTTCAATGATGATTTCTTTGGTCTGATGGGTGGACTGGCACAACCTTTTAAAAATAAAAGGAATAAGTTTAAGCTTAACTACTACACACAAGAAAACGCTGGGACACTAGAGTTTCTTAATGGTAAGAAAGAAGGCCAAGTTTGGGGATATAATGAAGGCAGCTCATATATCAAAGAAACCATCAATGCAAAACCCATTGACAAGGATAAAAAAGGCATTAAGTTCTGGCTTCCTACTTACCAATACTTTATAGAATTTCCATTCCGAATTTCGAATGCTGATATTATTTACTTCGTAGGAGAAGACAAATATGGTCTGAATGTATATGACAAAGTACTCGTGTCATGGAAGCAGGCTGCGCCCCAACGAAAAATCGACCAATATCTATTATGGTTAAATAAAGATACCGGATTAGTGGACATCTTACAGTATACCATTAGAGATCAAGGAGCAATTTTTAAAGGAACGGCCTTTATCGAAGAACATACTAATTATAATGGCATTGTGATTCCAGCCTTATTTCGAGTTTATCTAAAAAAGAGTGGACGCAGACCATTGCATATTATGAGACCCCATCATTTTACAGCGACAGATTTTATAGTGGAGTAGTCGAAGAAGGTAGAGTTTAGAGTTTAGAGGAAAACTATCAGTTTTATTATCTTAGACTATCTTTTAAAAGTTAAGGGAAGGACAGAATTAATTTTACGATACGAGCAGGTTATTGATACTACAGTTTTCAAATCAATATTAAGAAGGAATATTTCCAATGAGCAATTTTAATTAGAAGCAAAAGCTAATGAGTTAAAAACGTAAGAATATCTTCCTTTTAGTCTCCAATCTAACATCATCTTAAATCAATTGAAGCCTTAACATTTACGAATAATAGACCAATCTCTACGCTTAATATAGTAGTCATATTCGCTTCCATATCTATCCTAAATTGCATGAAAATAAAACGATTAAATCATGCAACAACAAGAAAAAAAAGGATTAAGCCAAGTTAAAAAATGGATGCATCAGTCCGTTTCATTGAAATTATTCACCATCTCAATTTTGGGTCTTTGCTTGCTTATTCCGAGTGCCATGGTGAAGAATATTATACACGAACGATCCGGTCTAAATTATAATGCCAATCTAGAAGTAAGGTCTAAGTGGGCATTAGCACAAAACATTTGTGCGCCAATATTAAGTGTGCCTGTTATACAAGAAGTCATTCACGAAAAGAAAACATCATTCGTCAAGTCATATTATCACTTTCTACCTGAAGACTTAAACATCAACAGCCAAGTAACACCTCAAAATCTAAGACGCGGAATCTATGAAGTAATCGTATACAATTCTGTCTTGAAAATGGATGGATCATTTTCGATGCCAGAAGAATTCGATGCTCAAAATTTCCAAGACGTATTATGGGAAGATGCATTTATTACCGTGGGTATAAGTGACTTACGTGGAATAAAAAATGATGTCAATTTAAAATGGAATGAAGAAAATATCAAATCCACTCCAGGATCGAAAATAAGTGGAATCATTCCCTCTGGACTGAGTTTTCCGCTTTCTGACTTAAATGAAAATTTTAATGCGAAGCAATTTGATCTTTTCATCGATTTACAAGGGAGTGAAAAATTGACCTTTATACCACTTGGAAAGAACACTAATCTATCTATGCAATCTCCTTGGGACAGCCCAAGTTTCACAGGCTCCTTCCTTCCAGACGATCGGATAGTTGAAAAAGATGGTTTTACAGCAAACTGGAAAGTACTTCAACTCAATAGAAATTTCCCACAACATTGGCAAGGAGAAGCATATGGTTATCAATTAAAAGAAGCTGCTTTCGGTGTAGACTTTATACTTCCATCTGATGCCTACCAAAAGTCGATCCGCTCTATCAAGTATGCCTTGATGAATATCGCATTGACCTTCTTAATATTTTTTATAGTTGAGGTCTTTACTAAAGTTCGAATTCACCCATTCCAGTATATCATGGTCGGATTATCCATCATTCTATTCTACATCCTATTAGTGTCTGTAAGTGAGCATTTAAGTTTTGACAAATCCTACCTCATTTCTGGTACAGCAGTCATCGGTATGATCTACCTCTACAGTCTATCAGTCTTTAAGTCACTTAAGTTTTCACTTTACTTACTTGGGCTGAGTATCCTAAACTATGGGTTCATCTATATAACCCTTCAGATGACTGATTATGCCTTATTACTCGGAGCAGTAAGTATGACTATCATTCTTGCAGGAGTAATGTATGGCACTAGAAATATAGATTGGTACAATTTAAACCAAGAAAGTTTGGCAGAAGAACAAAGTTAGTTGTAATCTTTTTTTTTGATACTGGCCGGTTTCGAAGTTAGTCGCTTTGAGATCGGCCAGACTATTTTATGTAAATATGATATTATTAAAGCAGATCTGCACGGTAGTGTAAGGTTAAATCAAAAAGGAAAGAATTAACAGAAAAAAGACAGTTCAAAAAATAAATATTTCAAATGAGATAGTATATTCAATTATTATTTAATATTGTTGTATCGAACGAATAAGTAAACATATTCATTAGACAAATAATAAAACTAAAATGACAAGTAACAAGCCCAGAGTTATAAAGGATTATGACAAACTTGAGCAAAGTCTTCAAGAACAAATTAAGCTTAATTATCCTCATGGATTTGATAAGCATCTGATTACATTTAAGAATATTAAGAATGCATTTGTAAGCGCACTTCCTTACGAAACAGAAGAGAAATATTATTTGGTTCGTATGACGAGAGAAGAAGCCATTGCAATCATTGCTGATGACGATGATTACAAAGAAGGAAAGTTGAGAAAAGCAGTCATGGAAGAACTTCAGATCAAGCATGATTTCGACGATGATGACGACGATGATGATGACGACGATGATCTTTTAGATGACGAAGTGGTCGAATTTAACGAAGATGAAATGTCAGATACTGACGATGATTAATGAGAGAAGTAAAAAGTTATAAACCGGGAGCTTTTGAACCAGAAAACCACTGGTATGAAAAAGCCTTGAATGCTACCTTACACCCTATGGTAGGTTATTTTCTTAATTTAGGAAATGATCGGATCATAGAACGGTATTGTCATCTAAATCCTAAAGTCAAAAAATCCGCATTAGAAGAAATATTAGCCACAAGGCCAAAATATTTTCGTTGGGCTGGTGCTGATCTGATTAATGTTACAAATGAAAATGGGAATCGAAATATGGTTGTTATTGAAAATAACAGCTGTCCTTCTGGTCAGAAGTCGATGCCACTTTTACATGATCATGAAGAACATGGTGGATATAAAGAATTGATAGAAAGAACGTTTCTGCCTTCATTGAAAGGTCAGCGACTGATTTCTGAAGGTAAGCTAGCTGTTTTATATGATAAAAATCCAATGGAAGCTTCTGGATATGCAGCTACAATTGCTGACATTTTAGATGAAGAAGTTTTCTATCTTCCTTTCAAGTATTCTGACTTAGGTAATACCTTAAAGTACAAAAATGGCGTCCTTTATTTCTTAAATGAAAAAGAAGAATGGACTCCTATTAAAGCTGCTTTTAGATATGTGACACAGAAACCTTGGAATAGACTTCCCATCATTACCAAAACCAAAATCCTTAATCCTGTTCTCGCCTGCTTAGCTGGAGGTCGAAATAAAATGATGGCTGCAAAAGCTTACGATATTTTCAATGCAGAACTTCAAGGAACAGGACTTAAAATCGTTACCCCAGAAACAATCTGGGATGTAAATAAGAATGAAATTCCTATTTGGGTCAAGAAAATGGGAGGTCAAGCAGTTATAAAAGTCCCCTACTCTAATGCTGGTCAAGGTGTTTATACTATTGTTAGCCAGAAAGAGTTAGATGACTTTATGGCTGAAGAATTTGAATACGACCGCTTTATCGTGCAAAGTTTAATCGGAAACTACAACTGGAGTTCCATGGGCTCTAAAGGAAAACTATATCACGTCGGAACCATTCCTAATACAAAAGGACAAACCTTCGTCACCGACGTAAGAATGATGGTCAGTGCGAGCGTTGACGGTTTAAAACCACTCTGCGTTTATTCTAGAAGATCCAAAGAACCATTGACCAATGAACTTACTAGCGGCAGTAATTCATGGGATATGCTAGGGACGAACCTATCGGTTAAATTGGGTGATAACCAATGGGGAAGCGAAACCAATCGACTTGTACTCATGGATCGCCGTGATTTTAATAAGTTAGGAATCGGGGTTGACGATTTAATAGAAGGATATATACAAACGGTGCTTTCGATGCTTGCAATTGATTCCATGTGTAAAAACTTAATCAATGCAAACGGCAAATTCAGAAAGCGATTGTTTTCTTCATTAAATGATGATCCGCACTTAATATCTGAAATTTACAAGGAATGAACATCTTGATATTAACGGATCACAGAACACATAGTTCTAGTAATTCTTTCTATCTCATTGCCAATAGTTTAAACGAACATACACAAGTCAATTCCGTAACCGTCGCTAGTAGAAGCCTAGAGACGAATAAGTCTTTCTTCAGTGGCGAAAAGATGGAATTAAGTGTAAAACATTTAGATGAAGCAATGAGTTACGAATCCTTCGACGAATGGATTCAGACAAATCCAAAGACTGTCTACAACTTAGATGATTTCGATTATATTCTATTGAGACTCCCGAGGCCTATTCATGAAAACTTCTTTACCTTTCTAGGACGACAAATCGATGAACGAAAAGTAATCAATCGGCCCTCAGGCATTAGCAAAACAGGAAACAAGCAATTTTTGTTAAATGTGAAAGATTATTGTCCACCAGTAACTTTGGTTGAAAATATCGAGGATATCAAGTCTTTCAAGTCTAATTTCCCAATTGTTCTTAAACCGTTAGAAGACTACGGTGGAAGAGGAATCATAAAGATAGAAGGTGATAAAGTTTCTATAGGAATAGATCGAGTCCTAACATTTGAAGAATTTTCTCAGGATTTCAATGCTGAACCTCAGGCCTACTTAGCTATGAAGTTTCTTAAAAATGTAAAAAATGGAGACAAGAGAATTGTGGTTGCTAATGGCCATATCTTAACGTCATCCGTGAGATTTCCTGCTGATGGTTCTTGGTTATGCAATGTAGCCCAAGGAGGATCCGCCGCGTTAAGCGATCCAACTAACAGAGAAAAAGAAATCATCGCCTACATCGATCCGATCTTAGCAGCCGAAGGAGTTTTTATGTACGGCCTGGATACGCTAGAAGATGATACTGGAGAAAGAATCATCTCTGAAATTAATACGTTAAGCGTTGGTGGAATTGCCCCTGCAGCGGAAATGTCAGGAATGGACTTAGGCAAAAAATATGCTGATTTGTTTGTTAATTTTGTGGAAAATTTAGAAAAATAAAATGGATTATAAACATATAAATGAAATCAACCTCGATCAACTTGAGGCTGGGAATAAATATAAATTTTGGTTTGACTTGGTTTCAGGACCTTTTGGCAATCCAATTTCGCTTCCTGTTATAATTGTAAAAGGTAGCGAACCTGGACCAACAGTCGGAATTACTGCAGCTGTTCACGGAAATGAATTAAATGGAATTCCTGTTATCCATAAATTTATAGACAGCATAGATCCAGTATTATTTAAAGGGAATATTATCGCTATTCCTGTGGTCAATGTTCCTTCATTTATGAATAAGAAGAGACGGTTTATAGATGGAACAGACCTTAATCACATTATGCCTGGAAAAGCAGATGGTAATGTAAGCCAAGTTTATGCTTATAGATTTGCTGAAAAAATACTTCCTCATTTCGACTTTCTCATTGATCTACATACCGCTAGTTTCGGTAGAATTAACTCTTTTTATGTAAGAGCTGATATGAGTATGGAAATTACCCGAAAAATGGCAATGTTTCAGAATCCTCAGATTATTGTTCATAACCCTCCTTCTGATGGTACCTTAAGAGGAGCAGCAGCAGAAATGGATATTCCAGCCATTACCGTAGAAGCAGGGAATCCTAATACCTTCCAAAGAGGAATGATTAAGGATAGTTTAACAGGTATCAGAAATGTTGTAATTGATCTGGGAATGATGGCCGGTGAGATCGTAAAAGATGAAGTTAGTCCTATCTTATGCAAGAAGTCGTATTGGATTTATACAAACCATGGTGGACTATTAACCGTCTACCCAGGTCTCACAGACGATGTCCACAAAGATAAAATGATTGCGAAACAACTAGATATTTTTGGAAGCTTGAAGAAGGAATACTTTGCACCAGAAGACGGGATTTTGATCGGGAAAAGTGTTAGCCCTGTAAATCAGACCGGCGGTCGAATTCTTCATTTAGGGATAAAAGAATAGAAATTAAAAGAGTTTTGCTTTTCCATAAAGCAAAACTCTTTTATAGTCCATTTTTTAATTGTTCTCCACTTCTGCTGGCTCCATTACCATTCGAATAAAGTTTCCAGATCCAAAATATTGTGAAGCTGCATTTTTTATATCATCAGAATCTAGACCCTGAATCGATTTTTCTAAGTGTTCAAGACTTATCGTTGACGGAGAAACTCCATTTTCATACACATTTTCTAATTTCGATCTCCAATATGTATTTTCCTCTAAACTCTTTATCATCGATTGTCGCTGCGTTTCCTTCACTTTCGTCAAGTCTTTTTCTGATGCACCATTCTTAGTTGCATGCTCTACATCCTTCATTGCAGTGGCGATTAAATCTTCCGTATTTCCTGGATCACAGTTAAAAGAAACTGTAATTGAATATCTTTCTTCTGGAATTCTACTCGCATTTCCACTGACTCTAACCCCATAAACTCCGCCTTTATCTTCTCGCATCGACTCTCGCATTTTAATTCTTAGAACATCTAGCATAGAATTAAAATGATAAGCATTTTCTGGTGTCCATTCAAAAGGACCGTGAAAGAAAAGTTCAACTTGGGTTTTCGGTGCTGCCCCCATATTTATCAGATCATTAATTTCTCCTTCTACGTAGTCAATTTGTCGATTCATATAAGTCTCTTCTACCCCACTCGACGGCAGATTCCCCAAATATTTCTGACACATTTCTTTTAAGGTTTCCTCTTCAAAGTTGCCAACAAAAATAAATGTAAAACCACTTGCATCAGCAAAACGCTCTTTATAGATCTCTAATGCTCTATCATAATCAATAGATTCCAATGATTCTGCCGTAGGGAAACCAACTCGTGGGTGATTATTAGTTCTAAGCTTCATTGAGTGATCCATGAAATAGTAAGCTGGATTAGACATTAAATTCTTATAAGTATTGGCCTGCTTCGAAATATAAGAATTAAACGCTTCCTCATCTTTTCTGACATCAGTAAAATACATGTACGTTAATTGTAACATGGTTTCTAAATCTTTAGGAGAACAAGAACCAGAAACACCTTCATAATAAGATCCGATGTATGGGAAAACACCTACGGTTTTCCCAGTCAAAAGCTTCTCTAAATCAGAATCTGAAAAATCACCAAGACCAGACTGAGCAACAATTCTGGAAGCATTTGTTGCATTCATATAATCTTCATCTTCGTATAAACTTGTTCCACCTTCACTGCTAGCAGTCATCATGATTTCATCATTTTTAAAGGTCGTGGGTTTCAATACGATCTTCACTCCATTCTCTAATTCAAATTCCTTTACTCCTACTTCATCATAGGATGCAGTTTGCTTAATACTTACTGCTGAAAGTTCCTTATCAAATAATGGCGCAGTAATCACCTTATCTTCATAAGGTGCAATTTCTTTATTTGCAATACCGTCTATAAGTCCTAAAAGATCTTCTTCCGTCGGCAAAACAACATCATCTTTCTCAGGTGCCGTTACAACGACGACTCTATTCTCTGGGGTAATCCAATCTTTAGCCAATGCATCAATTTCTTCTACGGTGATCGTTGGCAAGAACTTTTCATAATAGGCTAACTGCTGATCAATAGATGGAATAGGGTTTCCATCTAAGTAGTGATAAATATATCTCGTAATTAATCTTCTAGAATCTATTTTATCTTGCTCTTTAGCTTGTCGCATGATGTTCTCTTTCATCGCTGTTTTCTGCCTTTCTAATTCTGAAGCGTTAAATCCATGACGAAGCGCACGCTCATTTTCAGTTAATAACACGTCAAGTGCATGTTCTATTTTTCCTTCAGGAACATTAGCAAAAGCGGTATAAGTGTCTAAATCACCTACATCCGATCCATATCCAGAATAGGCAAAAATAAATGGAGGATCAGCTTCCTTCGTAATTTCATCTAATCTTGTATTAAGCATTCTATTGTATAACTGACGTACTAAAGACTGTCTATAATCTATATCCGTTTTTACTGAAATATGGTCATGTTTATACATTATTCGCAGAATGGTAAATGCCGATTCTTTATCTGAATTAATAGAAACCAACGTTTCTTTATGCTTAGGTACAACATTATCTGCTTTATTTCTCTTCTCAGCAGAAGGCTAAATCGGTGCAAATAATTTCTTAATCTTCTCTTCCGTTTCTTTGACATCTACATCACCTACAACCGCAATGGCCATTAGATCTGTACGATACCAATCCTTGTAAAACCTTTTTACAACTTCTGGAGTAACATTATTAATAATTTCAGGAGTACCAATAGGAAGTCTCTTAGCATACCTAGAATTATGATACATTACCGGGAAATAATTCTTTTGCATTCTTTGCTCACCACTTAATCTAGATCTCCATTCTGAAGTAACAACTCCTCTCTCTTTATCGATTTCCTCGGGATCGAAAGATATTCCTGATGCCCAGTCAAATAAGACCAATAACCCTTTATCAAATAATTCCATGCTATCTGTCCTCACTTGCAACATATATACAGTTTCATCAAAACTTGTATACGCATTCAGGTCTGGACCAAATTTAGTTCCAATGCTTTCAAGGTAGTCTACCAGTTCATTTTTCTCGAAATTCTTAGATCCATTGAAAGCCATGTGTTCTACAAAGTGCGCTACGCCTAATTGGTCATCATCTTCCTGCATAGAACCTGCATTGACTATTAATCGTAATTCAGCTCTTTGTTCAGGTTTTGTATTTTGCTGGATATAGTATTTCATTCCATTAGATAAAGTACCAATGGTGACCTTATCATCATTAGGAATATCAGCTGGGATTGATTTTTCACTTTTTGCACTTGATGGAATATTTACTCCATCAGGAGAAGTAGTTGTTACTTCTTCTAATTCAACCACTTTCTCAATTGTCTTTGCTGTTTTAGGTGTACAAGAAGTGTAAACTAGCAGAAGTGTAAGTAACGATAATAAATAGGATATTTGTTTCATAACGAAGGTTTTACAATTGTAAATAAAGTAAAAATTAGTCTAACTATCGAAAGCCAGTATTTATCTAAAAGATAATTATTTTTATATAATCTTAGATAAGCAAAAGTTAATAAATGTTACCCTTGAGTGATCCGAAACTAACAATATAGCACTCTCACCTTTTCCCGCAGTTTTCCTGCCACTGATAACTTTGCCCTCTAACATATCTTAAAATATATTACAATAACATCAAAAGTATTAATCTTCCATATTCTATCAATATTCTAGAACCTGCAGGGTATCCAAGTGCAACCTAAACTTGACCCATGATTCAATTTTTTTCAAATTTTCGTTTTTTTCTTTAGAAGACACATCTTTTTTCCAACGTATATTGATAACAGGTAGTGTATCTATTTTTTGAAAATTCGTTGTAATTTTATTAGAGTAGCTAAAGATTTCTACGTTCTCATAGTTAATTTTCAACTCTTCACTTATCTGCTCGAAAGGAACAGCTCTAATCTTTAACAAAGCTATTTCATTTTCTAGAAAACGAATTCGTTCATCTTTATCATTGAGTAATTTATCATTCTTCACGTAAAGATCTTCAAGTATTCCTGCTTTAACCACACTTGAAAGCTTTTCCGCCATTTCACCACTTTGATCATCTCTTTGATGAATTCTCAATGTTGTTTCTTCTAACTTTTCAACCTTCGAAAGGCTAGTCCCCCATTCCTTAATCTTTTCTTTCGGAACATGGCGACCTATAAGATAGACATCAATCTTATTCAGTTCAAAATCTTGTGTGAACTTTACAACTTCCGCACCATCATATTTAATCTGGTGTGTAACGAATTCTTTAGATTTGTTTTCAAAAACCTGCTGATCTAATAATTTTATAAAAAGCCATACACTAGGAACCATAACCGCAATAGCGATCAAGGATGCAATCTGAGATGTTCTACGAAGTAACTTGCTGTCAGCATACCGAACAAGTGGAAATCGAAGAATTTTACAAACTATAAAAGTGGAAAGTGCTATAAAAACTGCGTTTATGGAAAAAAGATATAATGCGCCACCAGCATAAGAAGCATTACCCACAGCCAATCCATACCCAACCGTGCACAAAGGTGGCATTAACGCTGTTGCAATTGCAACTCCAAAAATAACACTGGCTATCGTTCCACTTTTAGTTTTTGCAACGATTAATCCTAAACCTCCAAATATAGCAATGAGAACATCTAATATCGTCGGATAGGTTCTAGCCAATAATTCTGGTGTCTCCTCTGTAAGTGGAGATATTTTAAAGTACAAAAATGCAGTGAGCACACTCAAAATGACCATTACAATTACATTCAAAAGCGAACGACGTAAAGTTATCAAATCATTGGTCGCTACTGCTAACCCAACTCCTACAATAGGTCCCATCAAAGGCGAAATAAGCATCGCTCCAATTACAACTGCACTACTACTAACATTAAGCCCGATGGAAGCAACAAAAATTGAAAAGATAAGAATCCATACAGTATGCCCCTTAAAAGGTATGTCTTTCTTTACCGCTTCTATTGTAGCTTCACTATCTGAATCAGAATGAATATCAAAAAGTTCAATAAAGAATTTTTTAAAACTTTTCAATACAAGGTGCTGTAAGTTTATTTCATCCGCATTCTGTGGAGTGATCTTTATATCCTTGTCTTTTTCTGAATTCTCCATCTACAAACATTTATTGCCATTTTCAATTGAAATGATATTTATAAATCCTTCTAAAGGCTTAATCACCTTTCTTTGTTACATAAAAAACTGATTTCATTATGATAAAAATTATTATAAGGTGTAAATACCTTATTAACATCATATTTCTTCATTCTTTACTTAAGCTAACCGCCCTTGTAATTTGTAACTTTTCAGCACGAAATTGTTCATCATGTAAAACTTCTGATCCTTCGTGAAAAAAACTTTGCCTGAATATCCTAAGAACTGTTTTGAATTCAACGATTTCTTTTCCTTAGCTATTGCTAGCTCATTAAAGATACTTACTCACCAGTAAAGGAATAATTGTAATTAATAAAGTAATACTTACTATAGTTTTCTTACCCAAATGTTCCTATACTTTACTAAATCTCCGTGATCCTGTAACATAATTGGCAGATCCCCATGAGCATTATTTTGAGGTAAACCCATGTATTCAGTAGTTCCCCAAATTTCAGTATTATGCTGAGTTACAACTCCATTATGGAGTACTGTAATGGTCGCAGCATGAGTCCGCACACCTTTATCATTGAATATTGGTGCTTTAAAAATGATATCATACGTTTGCCATTCTCCTGGCGGCAAACAAGCATTAACTAAGGGTGCAGTTTGCTTATAAATTCCACTTGCTTGACCATTAGAATAGGTACGGCTTTCATAGCTATCTAAAACTTGTAATTCATATTTACTCATTAGAAAAATACCACTATTACCTCTACCTTGACCTTCACCCTTTATGACGGTAGGTGATGTCCATTCTATGTGAAGTTGACAATCTCCGAAGGATTCTTTTGTCTTAATACCACCTGTTTGGGGTTTTACTTGCATGGCATCTCCTATAATATCCCATGTAGCATCACCACTATTCGTCGAAACCCAACTATCGAGGTTTTGCCCATCAAAAAGCACAATTGCATCAGAAGGCACACCATCTACGATGTTAACTTTCGGCGGAATCGGTTCCCATACTTCTGTCGTTTGAGGATCCATTTTTCCTCTATTTATTCCTTGCGCATTAACAAACTGTCCAACTAAAACTAAAGCCAAAAGCAATACATTAAATTTCATGTCTGATTATTATTTAAATTAAAAACATTAATATAATAAAAAATTATGCACGAGACTTAGCGGGACTCAGTTGATCTTATGGAAATTGTAAAATCTTCTTAATTGATTCAAAACTTAGACCTACCAAATATCAAGAATAAGCTTTTCGCTTTAGATAAATTAGATCTTCTTAAGCTTCCATTTTCCTCTTCTAAATAGATAAATAAGCATTAATGCAAGAAATGCTTCAGATATAGCAATAGATGCATATACTCCTTCCGATCCGTACCCCATGGTTACAGCTAAAAAATAAGCAAGTGGAATTTCAATTAGCCAGAAAGCTATGAAATTTGTAATAGTAGGTGTCATCGTGTCACCTGCGCCATTAAAAGCATTGCCCAGCACCATTCCATAAGAAAAGACAATATAGCCTAATGTAATAATTCTCAAGGCTTTAACACCTTCCAATACAACTCCAGCTTCATCTGTAAAAAAGCCGATGATGCTTGGTGCAAAAATCCAGAATATAATACTAACAGAGACTAAAAAAATAGCATTATAAAAAGAAGCTATCCAAGCTGATTTTTCAGCTCTTTCAGGTTTCCCAGCTCCTAAATTCTGTCCCACTAAGGTCGCAACTGCATTAGCTAAACCCCAAGATGGCAGAATCGTAAATACGATCACTCTAAAAGCCACCGTATAACCTGCGACTGCTGTATTGCCAAATTGACTTACGATTCTTACCAAGAAGATCCAAGAAAATGTCGCGATAATATATTGGCTTATTCCACCTATAGACAACTTCACCAACTCGAAAATTACTTTTAAATCTAGCTTTATATCATTGTATATCAGTTTAATAGCAGAACTACCTTTAAGTAAAATATATAGCTGCAAAAGTACACCAAATCCACGCCCTATACATGTTGCTATGGCAGCTCCCTTTATTCCTAGTTCAGGAATTGGCCCAAGCCCAAAAATCAATATCGGATCTAATATGATGTTAATAGTATTTGCAAAAATTAAAGAATACATCGCAATAGCAGCATCACCAGCTCCACGGAAAATAGCATTTAACAAATAAAGAAGAAATATGATAATATTGAAACTAAGTAAGATTCTGGTATAGCTGACACCTTCTCGGATCAACTCCTCATCTCCACCCATCAGTCTTAAGACATCTTCGGCATAAATATAACCGAGCACCCCAACGAAAATCGCAACAATTGCACTTAGCAAAATGGCTTGAACCGCCACATTACTCGCTCCTTTTTTATCTTTCTCTCCTGTTCTTCTTGCTATTAATGCTGTGGTTCCCGCACTTAGCCCTATCGCTAGGGAATAAATAATAAACATGAACGTTTCAGTTAGTCCTACGGTAGCAATAGCATTAATAGAGATTTTAGAAACAAAATAGATATCTACTACAGCAAAAATTGACTCCATGATCTGCTCCAGCATCATGGGTATAGAAAGCATAATAATAGCAGTCTTAAGATCACCTTGAGTAAAATCATGATCCTTTACCTGGATACTGCTTTTAATAGTATTTATGATCTTCTTTAGACTCAATTCACAGAATTTATTAGCCTAAAAGTAAATGTTTTAATTTATAACCATCATTTTTATTGATTTCGATATCGATTGCGACGAAATTTTGAAAACATAAATTCCAGATTTAAGATTAGAAAACTCTAATGTTCTACTATTCATTCCTTTCTCTAAATATTCATCAGATTTCCAAACAGTTTTTCCACTAAGATCCAAAACGGATAGTTCATAATTCCCTGCTTCTGAAATTTCCATTTTTACAGTTGTTTTTTCTGTAAATGGATTTGGCGTGTTTTGATGTAATGTAAGTTTACCAATTGATTCTTCTTCCTTAACAGGAATAGCCTGAAGTCCAATGTCATAAAACTCATTAATTCCTGTTTCATGCAATCTGATTTCTCTAATTCCCGAAACAGATAACAAAGATCGGTCTTTTATCTGAATGGGCTCTGCAGTATTCCAGCTCACTTTTAGAATCAATTGATCGTCCTTGTTAAAGAAATGATAGTTATCTTTTGTGAATTCTGGAAGATCTGAAGTTACAACCATAGCATCTATATCCATCTCATTACTTACTATTAGTGATAACTCAAGGCCAAATATCTCTTTATTTACGTTGTTTTTAAGATTCCACTGACCATCATCCAATATAGATTCAAGCAGAATGGAATGATCAACCCTTATACTAGAATTATTCTGCTCTGATATCTGAACATTACCGTTCACATCACCCACTTTAATGCCAGTGAAATTTTCAAATACATCTTTTCTAAGATCATATACAGAAGTATAATCTGAAACACCCCAAGGATTCTGAATATCAATCCATTCTAAGTGTGAGGGCATAAAATTCCACGAGTTATTATTTTTGAATTCCTTCTTAATTCCTAATATAACCTTTCTTAGATCTAATAAATCTGAAGCGGTAATAGCGCCTGAATGATTAACATCTGATGCAATTAAATAATATGGATTATTGATAACTTTTGTCCCCAAAATATGCTTTTGAATAAGGACTAAGTCTAAGGTCGTCACGCCATTTAATACGTCATCGTTCTTCTTCGGCTTAAGATAATAATCTGAGTACATTTTTAGATTGGTCAATTCATACTTCCCAGCAACTGCCATTTCATATTCTTCAAAAGATTCATCATTGGTAGAAAAATACATTTCTACATTAGAGATCCCAATGCCATCTGCATGGTTCGTTATTTCTCCTAATATCGAGGCTTCCTCAACCGTCTCCCCACAAATCTCTGCAGAACTTCTTATTTTCAAATAAGTATTACAGAAGTCTTGGTTTCCATATGAATCTGTAATCCAAAGTGTAATCGGAATGGAATCTACAGGGAATAGGTCTAAATCATTACATGAAATATTCAGAATGATATCCGAAGTGTTTGGGCTAAATGATACGACAACCGGATTACTGCACTCATCATAACCTCCTAAATCAAAATCAGAAGCCCAAAATTCAAGTTCTTTATCTCCTTCATTTAGCGAAGTTGTAATTCCATTAAAACAATAAGCAACTGGTGGTTTTCTATCAATGACTGTTATGGTTTGATTACAAACTGAAATATTATTACACCCGTCGAATGCATACCATTTCAACTGATGTTTGCCTTCTGGTAAGACGGTATTGATAGATCGACTTTTTACTTTGTCTGAATAAGAATAATCGCTATTCATATCTATCTCATAATGATAAGCCAATAAATCGTCTGAAGTACAATCATCAGATGCAACGATAGTATAATCCAAAATACCTTCGCATTCTTCATTTAAGTCAATGCTTAGATCTTCACAATTCGAGAAAACAGGAGCTTCACTATTTTCAATTCTCAATCTTTGATAGTATCTCCATTCCTTCACGTGGAAATCATCTAACGCAATGTCAAAATAACATTCATCAATGATCCTCCACTCCCTTAAGATCGTTTTGCATCCATTTCCAGATGAGATATATTCAGAATCATTGAATTTAATACCAATTGTATGACAGGTTCGCATCATTATTTCAGGTATTCCAGTGATTGAAGTATCAAGTGAGGCATTACAGTCAGATGTTATATAATCACATGGCCATGCGACGCCATCTAGTGGATCTGAATTACCACAATCTTCATCCGCTATATAGAACGGAATACACTCTTTTATAGTTATTCTTTGATTGGTAGTAGATGAATTTCCTTGACTATCTGTCGCAATGAAGGTCCTAATAATTTCACTGGCATTACAACCATAAGAAACGGTATGACTTTCTGTGATTTCGATATCACAGGCATCATAGGCATATCCATCAAATCCTACAAATTTATAATAGCTTGCGTATCGATCCGCTGGATCAAATGAAGCTTCATCAGGACATCCTCTATCAAAAATGAATAAAGAATCTGCAATATTTGTATTTAGTTTAATACTGCCAAAGAACTGATCCAAATTATCTTCGTCTGACCAATATTCACAACTTACCGTCATATCAGATGGTGGTATGATTATAGGATTTAACTTATCTTGGACGGTTACTCTGGCCATACAATCTGTATATTTACCATACAAAGAACCACCTTCTTCCATTTCTGCAGTACTTACTATCCCTTCTCCAGGATTAACTTCGAACACTCGCAGAGCAACCATATTGTTACGATCTATATCTCCGCAACAAAATGACGCATAATCATCAATGAGGAGTCCAACATTGGCCTGCCCACAAATAGAATCATCCATTCTACCAATTTTCAACCAAACAGGCTTGCAATTATCAGAGCTTCCATTATCTATTGAACTCGCATAAAGCTTTGTTTCGGAACCATTAAAATCTTCATTAACAGAAAGAGATATGATCGTATTTTCATGACAAACAGCAACAGGAGGTGATTGGTCAACGAGAAGTACTTTAGTCGTATCATAACCCAAATTTCCGCAACAGTCCTCTGCCTCATATATGACATAAACTTCTCCCTCTTGAAGTTCACTTATGGTGTATAGTTTCAAACTTTCATCAAATTCTACAATTCCGGCATCAGAGATAACCCGATAATTATCATTATCAGAACAGTTATCAGAAATAGATGGAGGATTAACGACAAGATAGCCTTTACACCAAGAATCTGCTCCTAGTGTATGGTCATCAGGAGCGATTACCGTAGGAGCTATATCATCTAATATTTTGATGATTTGTTGATGCTCGATGATCTCTCCTGAACACCAATTGTATATTTTCCAATCCCTAAGTACTTTAAAACAGGCATTTGGTGAGTCTGCACAATTATCAAATCTAAGATCTTCAAAAGTCAATTGAAATTCGTTACACGTATTTCCTATAATATCCCCAGTTACTGTAGGACTAGGATGTCCATTAGTTAAAGTATCCCACTCCACACCTCTATCTTCACATTTTAAATAACTTGTATCAATACCATCAAAATTTCTAGGCAGTTCTAAGTCATCAATGGTCGCTCTTAACATATTGATCGTATCAATTCCATAACCAGTTCTTCCTCCATCATCTATCGCTGTCCAATTTCTGATGATCTGAAGTGAATACAAATTGTCACATGCTAAGAAGGATTGGTTATCGAAATAACTTAATCTAGCTTGGGAACAATTATCGGCTCCTTTTTCAGCAATCATGGCACCGTCTATATTTTCTATATGAATAGAATCATGAAAAGGGAACCCTACATGAAAAGGATCAGTTTCTTCATCGCATTTTACTTCTAAATTTCTACCATTTAATTGAGGAGCTAGTTTATCCTCCGCTAATACACGTCCCCAGCAAGAAATATTATTGGTATTATCCGTAATGGAATACAGCAGATCTTGTCCTAAGTACTCACATGTAATAATGGGGCTACCTATAATGTTCTGGAAGTTATCTGGCGTACCAGAGCCAACTTCGATTGTATAACCATCCGAACAACCTAATTCTCCACCTGTTAAAACATCTTCAATGCTAATAGAAAATTCACAGTGTTCATCCATACTAACATTGATCTGTCCTTGGCATGCAAAAGCTGGAGGCAAAAAGTTTTTCACAAAAATCTCATGTGAGCAAGAGGCAGTATTATTAGAGACATCGGTAATCTCATAGGATAATATATTATTCCCAACATAAAATTCATCACCAGAAAAAAGACCTAAATCATCTATCCTTGAAATTAGAAAACTACAATTATCTTCACCTATCGGATCGGCAAAGACAGCTTCAGCTGAACACTGGTCAGCACTTAACTGCACGGTTAAATCAGCAGGACAAATGATTGAAGGAGAAATCGTATCGATTACAAAAACTGATGCGTTACAACTATTTGTATTTCCACATTCATCTTCAACAATAAATTGTATAATATTTAAACCTGCATCATCACATTCAAAATTACTTTGGCTCAATGATCTTTCTATAACACCACAGTCATAACTTCCATTGTCAATTTCATCAAGTCTTAAGTCAATGTTGCCTCCTATTTCAATAAAAATGGTAACATCATTACAAATCGCAACAGGTGGTTCTTCATCTTCTACTGTAATAATTTGAGACTGTACATCTGAGTTTCCACAGTTATCTGAAACCACCCAAGTTCTTTCCACAGTCCCAGTATTATTACAGCCATTGAGTCTGACTTCATCTGTATAAATTGCCATCAAACCGATAGCACAGCTTCCTTCCATTATAAATACATCGCCAGTAGATTCTAAGTTTGTGTAGTCCTCAAAGCAGTTTATGGTTATGTTACTCGGAAACATAAATTCAGGTGGAGACACATCTTCTACGAATATAGTTTGAACGTCTGTACTAGTATTACCACATAAATCTACCGCTGTCCATGTTCTCGTAATTGTGCCTTCACTTGCACAACCTTCTATATTATTTACATCTGAATACGAGATCATTATACCTTCTTCGTTAGTACAATTATCCAAAGTACTTGGTTCGCCAGTCAAAGTCAAATCATTAGGATCATCTTCGCACATGATAGAGACATCGGTAGGTGCAACAATCTCAGGAGATGTCGTATCTCGAACAGTAATGATTTGTTCTTGAATGTTAATATTTCCACATAAATCTGCTAAAGTCCAAATCCTTGTAATCGTTCCTGTTCCATTACAATCTTCCAAATTTTCAATATCAACAAAGCTCTTTTCACCTAATCTGCAATTATCTGCTTCATTTTCTAAATCGCCTGTAACACTGACAGTAGCTTCGATATCACAATTAATCGTAATATTCGCTGGAACTATAAAGGTCGGTGGTGTTGTGTCTTGTACTGTGATGATCTGATCTTGTGTATTCATATTACCACAGGCATCAACTAAGGTCCAGGTTCGTGTTATTATTCCAGTTCCACTACACCCTTCAAAGTTCTCCACATCTACAAATGTCGCTGCTTCTATTCCACAATTATCCAATAAATCTTCCACATCACCAATATTCTCTACACTTGGCTCTATGTCACAATTAATCGTAATATTCACAGGAACCGTAAAAGTTGGTGGTGTAGTGTCTTGTACTGTGATGATTTGATCTTGAACATTCATATTTCCGCATGCATCAACTAAGGTCCAGGTCCTGGTAATCGTCCCGGTTCCATTGCATCCTGCTAAATCTGCTACATCTGCAAAAGTCGCTTCTTCTACTCCACAATTATCAGCTTCGTCTGTTACATCGCCTGTATTGTCAATGCTTGGTTCTACATCACAATTGATCGTAATATTCTCAGGAGCCGTAAAGCTTGGCGGTGTGGTGTCTTGAACAGTGATGATCTGGATTGCAATGCTATCATTTCCACAAATGTCTAAAGCAATCCACGTTCGCTCTATTATTCTTGTATTATTACATCCTGGTTCTTCTTGGTTTACATCCATAAATTCAATGGATAGCAATTCACAATTATCTGCTGCATCCGTTACGTCTCCTGTGATTGAGATGATTGGTTCCACTTCACAGTTAATCGTAATATTTGATGGAACGGTAAAACTTGGCTTCTCTACATCTTGAATAACAATACTTTGGGTGCACTCAATTGAATTCCCACATGCATCAGATATTGTCCAAATTCTAATGATCGGATCATCTCCTGAGCAAGTTCCTCCTTCAGAGCTATCCATAAATGTTATTGCCAAGTCTTCTGGAAGTGTGCAGTTATCTGATGCTGTCGGCATTCCTGTGGACGCTGGGTTCGGATCATCATCACAACTTATTGTAATACTAGGATTACAAGTTATGATGACGGGTTTAGTGGTGTCTTGAATAGTGATGATCTGCTCTTGCACATTCATATTTCCACAGGCATCAACTAAGGTCCAGGTCCTGGTAATCGTCCCTGTTCCATTGCATCCTGCTAAATTTGCTACATCTGCAAACGTCGCTTCTCCTACTCCACAATTATCAGATTCGTCTTCTACATCTCCTGTGTTTCCAATTGTTGGCATTACTTCACAATTGATTGTAATATTTGATGGCACGGTAAAGCTTGGCGGTGCGGTGTCTAGAACAGTGATGAGTTGTTCTTGCACGTCCATGTTTCCACATGCATCAACCAAAGTCCATGTCCTAGTAATTATTCCGGTTCCATTACAGCCTTCCAAATCTTCAGTATCTGCAAAAGTAGCTTCTCCGACTCCACAATAGTCAGCTTCATCTGTTACATCTCCTGTATTGTCAATGCTTGGTTCTATTTCACAATTGATTGTAATATTCTCAGGAGCCGTAAAGGTCGGTGGTGTGGTGTCTTGAACAGTGATGATCTGCTCTTGCACATTAATATTTCCACAGGCATCTACCAAGGTCCATGTTCTGGTTATCGTTCCGGTTCCATTACATCCTTCTAGATCTTCGGCATCTACAAAGCTCGCTTCTCCTACTCCACAATTATCATCTTCGTCTATTACATCGCCTGTATTGTCAATGCTTGGTTCTATTTCACAATTGATCGTAATATTTGATGGCACGGTAAAGCTTGGCGGTGTGGTATCTTGAACAGTGATCAACTGGATCGCAATGCTATCATTTCCACAAATGTCTAAAGCAATCCACGTTCGCTCTATTATTCTTGTATTATTACATCCTGGTTCTTCTTGGTTTACATCCATAAATTCAATGGATAACAATGCACAATTATCTGCTGCGTCTGTTACGTCTCCTGTTATAGAGATGATTGGTTCCACTTCGCAGTTAATCGTAATATTTGATGGAACGGTAAAACTTGGCTTCTCTACATCTTGAATAACAATACTTTGTGTACACTCAACTGAATTGCCACATGCATCGGAAATTGTCCACGTTCTTATGATCGGATCATCTCCTGAGCAAGTTCCTCCTTCGGAGCTATCCATAAATGTTATTGCCAAGTCTTCTGGTAGTGTGCAGTTATCAGATGCTGTCGGCATTCCTGTGAAAGATGGATTAGGATCATCATCACAACTTATTGTAATACTAGGATTACAAGTTATGATGACAGGTCTAGTAGTATCTTGAACAGTGATAATTTGTTCTTGAACATCCATATTTCCACAGGCATCAATTAAGGTCCATGTTCTTCTAATTGTTCCGGTTCCGTTGCATCCTGCTAAATCTGCTACATCTGCAAAGGTCGCTTCGACTACACCACAATTGTCAGCTTCATCTGTTACATCTCCTGTATTGTCAATGCTTGGAGCTATTTCACAATTGATTGTAATATTCTCAGGAGCCGTAAAGGTCGGTGGTGTGGTGTCTTGAACAGTGATGAGTTGTTCTTGCACGTCCATGTTTCCACATGCATCAACCAAAGTCCATGTCCTAGTAATTATTCCGGTTCCATTACAGCCTTCCAAATCTTCAGTATCTGCAAAAGTAGCTTCTCCGACTCCACAATAGTCAGCTTCATCTGTTACATCTCCTGTATTGTCAATGCTTGGTTCTACATCACAATTGATCGTAATATTTGATGGTACGGTAAAGGTCGGCGGAGTGGTATCTTGTACGGTGATGAGTTGAATGGCAATAGAATCATTGCCACAGATATCTAAAGCAGTCCAAGTTCGCTCTATTATTCTTGTATTATTACATCCTGGTTCAGCCTGATTTTCATCTTCGAAACCTATAGAAAGCAAAGCACAATTGTCTGTTGCGTCTATAACATTTCCTGTAATCGTTACATCGGGTTCAACTTCGCAGTTAATCGTAATATTTGATGGAACGTTAAAACTTGGCTTCTCTACATCTTGAATAACAATGCTTTGTGTACACTTAACTGAATTCCCACATGCATCAGATATTGTCCAAATTCTAATGATCGGATCATCTCCTGAGCAAGTTCCTCCTTCAGAGCTATCCATAAATGTTATTGCCAAGTCCTCTGGAAGTGTACAGTTGTCTGTTGCCACCGGTATTCCTGTAGAAGATGGATCAGGATCATCATCACAACTTATTGTAATACTAGGATTACAAGTTATGATGACAGGTCTAGTCGTATCTTGAACAGTTATGATTTGTTCTTGAACATCCATATTTCCACAGGCATCAATTAAGGTCCATGTTCTTCTAACTGTTCCGGTTCCGTTGCATCCTTCTAAATCTTCACTGTCTTCAAAGGTCGCTTCGACTACACCACAATTGTCAGCTTCATCTGTTACATCTCCTGTATTGTCAATGCTTGGTTGTATTTCACAATTGATTGTAATATTCTCAGGAGCCGTAAAGGTCGGTGGTGTGGTGTCTTGAACAGTGATGATTTGTTCTTGCACATTCATATTCCCACATGCATCAACCAAAATCCATGTCCTAGTAATTATTCCAGTCCCATTACAGCCTTCCAAATCTTCACTGTCTTCAAAGGTCGCTTCGACTACACCACAATTGTCAGCTTCATCTGTTACATCGCCTGTATTGTCAATGCTTGGTTCTATTTCACAATTGATTGTAATATTCTCAGGAGCCGTAAAGGTCGGTGGTGTGGTGTCTTGAACAGTGATCAACTGAATCGCAATGCTATCATTGCCACAGATATCTAAAGCAGTCCAAGTTCGCTCTATTATTCTTGTATTGTTACAACCTGGTTCTTCTTGGTTTACATCCATAAATTCAATGGATAACAATGCACAATTATCTGCTGCGTCTGTTACGTCTCCTGTGATAGAGATGATTGGTTCCACTTCGCAGTTAATCGTAATATTTGATGGAACGGTAAAACTTGGCTTCTCTACATCTTGAATAACAATACTTTGGGTGCACTCAATTGAATTCCCACATGCATCGGAAATTGTCCACGTTCTTATGATCGGATCATCTCCTGAGCAAGTTCCTCCTTCAGAGCTATCCGTAAATGTTATTGCCAAGTCTTCTGGAAGTGTGCAGTTATCTGATGCTGTCGGCATTCCTGTGGACGCTGGGTTCGGATCATCATCACAATTGATAGTTATTATTGGGGCACAAGTTATGATGATGGGTTTAGTGGTGTCTTGAATAGTAATGATCTGCTCTTGCACATTCATATTTCCACAGGCATCAACTAAGGTCCAGGTCCTGGTAATCGTCCCGGTTCCATTGCATCCTGCCAAATCTGCTACATCAGCAAAGGTCGCTTCTCCTACTCCACAATTATCGGCTTCGTTTTCTACATCGCCTGTATTTGCAATTGTTGGCATTACTTCACAATTGATCGTAATATTTGATGGTACGGTAAAGCTCGGCGGTGAGGTGTCTTGAACAGTGATGACTTGTTCTTGCACATTCATATTTCCACAAGCATCAACTAAGGTCCAGGTTCTAGTAATCGTCCCGGTTCCATTGCATCCTGCTAAATCTGCTGCATCTGCAAAGGTCGCTTCTCCTACTCCACAATTATCGGCTTCATCTTCTACATCGCCTGCGTTTCCTATTGTTGGCATCATTTCACAATTGATCGTAATAGCTGATGGGACAGTGAAGCTTGGCGGTGTGGTGTCTTGAATTGTTATGATTTGTTCTTGAACGTTCATATTTCCACAGGCATCAACTAAGGTCCAGGTCCTGGTAATC
>NZ_JAJNKA010000008.1 GCF_021533215.1 Portibacter lacus
ACATTCTTAGGGGGTCAAACCGTAAGAATGTTATTAACATTCTTCTACTTTTGAGGGGTCAAACCTCAAGAATCAGAGGGGTCAAACCGATAGGAATCGAGGGGTCAAAGGTGCAGGAATATGCAATCTCAGAAGTATTTTGGCATTTTGCCAATAAAAATCTATGTGCTAAGACTCTTTTTTATCTTGATGTTTTTTATGGCAGGAAAAGATTCTTGGACAAAAATCCTTCAACATGAAGGGTCATGGCAACCTGAAGTTGCCGTTGCTTGGTGTGCAATAGCAGCATATACCACCTTATCAGGGATTGGTATTTTTCATACACTTAGGATGCTACCAATCATGTTATTTATGTTTTTTTATAAAGGACTTTGGTTAATAGTTGTAGCCTATCCGCTTTGGACTAATAACCAACTTATAGGGAGCATATATGAAGAATGGACTTTTACATTTCTGATTTTAGTGATACCGTTTTTGTTTACTCCTTGGAAATATGTTTTTGATTACTATATACTTGGGAGAAACTATGAAAATTTTATTGAATATAAATAGAACAAAAAAATCACAATGACAAAAATGAAAGCTGTTATTTGTACAAAATATGGAAAACCAAATGTTCTTCAATTGAGCGAAGTAATGAAAACGCTTCCTAATGATAATGAGGTCTTAGTAAAAATACATGCTACAGCAGTTACTGCTAGTGATTGTGTAATTCGAGCATTAAAAACACCAGGAGGTCACCAATTCCCATTAAAACAATTAATGCGTTTCGCTATGCGGTTGTTTATTGGATTCACTAAGCCAAGAAATCCTATCCTCGGTTTGGTGTTTTCAGGAACGATAGAGGAAACAGGAAAGAATATCAAAACTTTCAACAAGGGAGATGAAGTATTTGGATTTACGGGGCAAAGTAGAGGTGCTTATGCAGAATACAAATGTGTTTCCAATAAAGAAATCAAGGCAGGAGAAATATTTTTAAAACCTAATAACGCAAATCATGAAGAAGCCGTAGCCATAATTTATGGAGGAATATTAGCAATACATTTCATGAGAAATGCAGACATTAAAAATGGACAGAAAGTACTTATTTATGGTGCATCAGGTGCAATAGGTACAGCAGCTATTCAATTAGCAAAACACCATGGAGCAATTGTTACGGCTGTTTGTAGTGAGGAAAATTTCAAATTAGTTGCCTCACTCGGTTCAGCTATAATGCTTGATTACAAAAAGAAAGATGCTGTTAATCAATTAGAAGAATACGATTTTATATTAGATGCAGTTGGAAAAAATAAAACCTCCTACTTAAAAGTGGCTTGTAAAAAATCACTTACACAAAACGGAAAGTATGTATCAGTTGATGACGAGTTATTAAAAATAGAAATGGACTATTTATCAAAATTAAGTGCACTCATTAAAGCTAATCGTATTCAGGCAGTAATTGACAAAAAAATATCCTTTAGAAAATATTGTAGATGCCCACAGATATGTGGATAAAGGACATAAGAAAGGGAATGTTGTAATTACAATTGATTAGAAATATGATAAATTGCAATCAGTCTTTGAAAAACTAAAGAAGTTTCAAATTGAATCATATGAAAAAAATGGAGGAACATATGATGGTACTTTGATGAAAATAGCTATCAAAGAAGGCGAAGAACATCTAAGTTATATAGGACTGTTAATTTTAGAACCTGATTTGGATTGTAACTTACGCAAAATCAAAATGCGATAGATAACAGGATGCGATCTCTGAATACTGTTATCTATCGCTTGTACTCTGGATGCATCAGAACCTTTGGTAGCAACATAACAAATAATTATATTTACAAACCAAACCATGAAAAATTAAAAATATGAAAAAGCATTACCTCTTTTATTTACTTTTTATATCCACTATTGCTTATTCACAATCTACAGAAGATTTTGAAACAGAAACTACTGGAGCAACTACATTTACCGATAATGGCCAAGATTTTACAATAATAAATGGTTCTGGAGAATCTACATATGATATTGAATTTTTTGCAAGTGGTGGATGGAATGGTTCTTCACCAGACGACAAGTTTATTGATAACTCTAGTGGGACTCCACCAACAAATGATGGTAGTTCTTTTACTATATCTACAACTGATGGCACAGATATTACAATAACAAATTTGTACTTATTTGTTTCCAAAAGGAATTTGACAACTGGAGTATCGACTACAATAACAATCAATGGAAAAAAAGATGGGGCGACTGTATATACAATAACAAAGAGTGCTGGAATAATTGATGGTGCTAACTTTACTCCAAATAATGGTTTCACTTTTATAGATTTCACGACGGAAGGAGGTGCTAATAATTCTATCCTAAACGTAGATGAACTGATAATCTCTACAACTGGTAACGCAGACTATATAGCACTAGATGCATTTCAATGGGGAGAAGCAGTAATACCTATTGAATTAATTACTTTTAACGGAAGAACGGAAGATACAAATGTAAAATTAACGTGGAAATCTGCTTCAGAACTCAATAATAAAAAATTTGAAATAGAAGCAAGCTTTGATGGAATAGGGTTTCAAAAAATCGGAGAGATTGAAGGAAAAGGCACGACTACTGAAGAGCAGAATTATTATTTTGAAGTTAAAGATCCAAGAAAAGGCATTTCTTATTTTCGTTTAAAACAAATTGATTTTGATGGACAATTTGAATATAGCAAAGTAATTAGTGTAAATTTTAAAGACGAAAATGGAGAGGCTGGAGAATTTTATCCTAATCCGAGTAAATCTGGATTTTTGAATTTGGATTATAGTGCTGAATTTGGTGCTGAATTAACAGTTTCTGTTTTTGATTTATCAGGAAAATATATGGTTAATCAAACAAAACAAGTTTTAAGTGGAGAGAATAATTTGATTTTTGATTTATCTGATTTGAACACAGGAATGTACATTGTTAAAGTCGGAGATAAAGTAAAATCAACTTATCGGAAAATAATTATAGAAAAATAGAAATAATGCAGCCAAATGCAATGCACATGATGGAATCTTCTCTTAGATCACCCTCCACATGAGCAATGTGTCCGATGCGCTTCATTATGACCAACTGATTTTCAAAAAGAGCAATTTTAACAACGTCAATTTAAAGTTGATTCTTGAAATTTGTGCATCAAATTAAAATCAAAAAAGATGAAAGTAACATTAATTAGTATTCCTGTAACAGACCAAGAAAAAGCTTCAAAATTTTATACCGAAAAATTAGGCTTCATAATAAAAAAAGATGCTCCTTTAGAAGGAGGAAATAGATGGCTGACTCTTGTTTCGCCAGAATGGCAAGATGGGCCAGAATTATTATTGGAACCTGCACCTAATCATTTTGAACCTTCAAGAGTATATCAAGATGCGTTAATGGAAGCAGGAATTCCATATACACAATTTGACGTTGAAAATGTTGAGGCCGAATATGAAAGACTGACAAAGCTTGATGTAAAATTTAGTGTGAAACCCACTGAAATGGGAACAGTAAAATTTGCAGTTTTTAACGACACGTGTGGAAACAATATTCAACTTGTTGAAAACCTTTAATAAAATAATGACAATGAAAGATATCTAAGGAATTGATGAAAACGGCAATCCCAAGAATGGCCCATTCAAGGTGCTTTTCAAAAACGGTCTTGTCTCTTGTCAGGGTGAATTTAAAAATGGGAAAAAATCAGGAATATGGAAATACTTTCTCAATAATGGACAATTACAATCATCAGGAAATTATGAAAATGGTAAGATTGTTGGAAGTTGGGAGTGGTTTTTCAAAAATGGAAAGCCAAGAGCAACAGGCAGCTTCAATAGTGATGAAAATAAACACGGTGAATGGAGAAGATATCATAAGAATGGTGAACTGTGGGACGAAGGTCGTTTCGAACACGGTAAAAAGAAAGGAATTTGGAAAGTCTATGATGAGAGTGGAAAGCTTCTAAAGGAGCAAATTTTTAAATAAAAAAAGAATGGAACAAATTCTCGTATGAAATTAAATACCTGGAGGAAATCAAGATTAGAAAAAAACTGGCTACAATAAGTGATGAGGATGGCAGATAGGCTATCGTCAAATCCGCCACATATCACAGAACCGCTAGACTAAAAAAAACAATTCAATGAAAAATGCCTTTTTTATAATTTTAATTTTCTTCTCAATTCAAGAGGTTGCTGCTCAAACAGTCCCTGATCAATACAAAAACGTTGACCAGTTGATATGGGTAGTTAATAATTTGGATCGTACAATAAATGGTTGGAAAAATTTTGGATTTGATGAAGTAACTAAATTTGATACCGTTTCTGTTCACTCTGGAAATGATAAGGCCTCTTTCAAAGCTTTATGTGCAAAAGCAAATTTGGGAGGTGCGCAAATTACATGGATTCAACCTTTAGATCAAAATTCCATATTTGCTGAATTTCTCAAAGAATATGGAGATGGCGTAATGAGCATAGTTCACCGTTTAAATGGTCAATATGAATTGAATCGCGAAATTTCGAGGCTTAATGTGCTTGGAGTTAGTAAACTTGATGAAATCACCATAACAACTTCAAAAGGCGTTATTTATTATGTGTTTTTGGATACCTACCAAAAAGGTAAGTATGTTCTTGGGTTATCATGTAATGAATTAGATCAAAACTATTTTAGCCTTCTATCAAATGAGAATTCTAACAATTTAGTACTCTCACAATATGCCTTTGCAATAGAAGACGAGACTCAGATTTCAAATTATTGGCATAAATTGGGCCTTCCTAGAATTACTTCTTCTCCAATTTCTCTGAGAAAGACAGTTTATCACAATGAAAGAACAGACTTTAAAGTTAATTTAGGATGGCAATTGCATGGAGCGATTCCATATGAATGGGTAATTCCTAAAAAGCTACCAACCATACACATGGATCATATTCAAAAACATGGAGAAGGTTTCCATCATTTAGGTTTTGACATAAAGGAAATAGAGCCTGTATTAAGATATTTCAAGAAACAAGAAATTGATATAATTTCTGAAGGCGCGTGGGGAGATGAAAATAAACCAGGTTCAGGTGAATTTATGTATATGGATACTGATAAATATGGTGGGGTGATTCTTGAACTTATTTGGAAATACAAAGAAAACTAAGGCTAATAATCAGCGAAGACGAAGATGATTCCTTTATTACTACGTCGCTATCTGAAACCCTTTATTAGACTTTATTTCTCAAGAAGATCTATAAATTCGATGAAGGATATGGAGTATAGATTTTATAATGGTCAATGTTTTAATGATCAACTAATAACAAAGTTTAAGGACACCATTAGATCTTGTAGAAGTATTGAGAAAGTTGGAGTGATTAATATCGAATTGCAGGGATAAAGGTGAGTTACCCCTCATAATTTTCATCTCGATACTATAAGTATCAAATTTTGACAACTAATTTAGTATATTTGACGTTTAAATGATAAGTTGTTGAATGTTTGTATTTCAAGTCGAAAGTGGTTTGTTAAAGGAAGCTGAAATTGTTAAAGCCAGAAGTAACGATTTGCCACTAAAAAAAGATGGTTGGAATTTTAATTGGAGAATTGCCTTTAAAAAGGCGGATTCAGAAATATACATTCTAAGACTTAAAAAAGATAAAGACAAAACTGTCCAAGGAGTTATTCAATTGGTTTTGCTTAACGGTATGATAAGTATGGAATTGATTGAAGTTCATCCAAGTAATCGAGGCAAGGACAAAAAATTTGACTTTGTTTCTGGTTGTTTAATTGCTTTTGGATGTAGAGAATCATTTAAGCTAGATAACGAATATGAAGGATATTTAACTTTTGAATCAAAAACGGTTTTGATTGATATATACAAGGAGAAATATGGAGCAACCCAAACTTTTAGAAATAAAATGTATATCTCTCCAGAACAAGGAATCAACTTGATTTCAAAATATTTAAATCACAAAAAGTAAGTTGAAATGGCAAATTATGAAGATACAGGATTACAGGTTCAACCAATGGATACAAGCACCCAAGAATTTAAAGACTTTCAACTCCTAATTAAGGCAAAAGTACAAAGTGCTACTTTAGAAGAAAAGATCAAAATCAAAATGCTAGGTTTGAAATTTCAGATGGAAGATTATCTAAATTCTGAAGATGAAAACATCATACCAGTTGGCCATTTTGTCAAAAAAGCACTTTCCCAATTAAATATTAAGCACAAAACTTTCGCAAAATACATTGACTTAAAAAGCCCCAATCTCAGCAAACTACTTAAAGGAGAGCGGAAAATAAATATGGAACAAGCCCTCATTTTTGAAAATCTCTTTGATATTAAAGCTGAATTATGGATTGCACTGCAAACTAAAAATCAATTAGCTCAACTTGAGAAATTAAATCGAAAAAAATTCAAAAAATACACAATCAAAGACTTAGTCTACGAGGGGTAACAGTATGCATGAAGTAATTCCTCCTACCGTCGGAACTCCTCATGCACTTGGCCGTTACCTCTTCTTATATACTACACATACTCACTCATTTTCAGTCTTGCAAATTTAGATGGTTAGATATATCATAGTTACTCTCTATATGAGTAAAATATTAAATTCTACCGAAAAAAATCAAATATATTTATTAATTTCAAATACATAAACTGTTGAATTTTAACTATTATCTAGAGTTATATCTGCTATATCAACTTATAATGTTCAAAAAATGCAAATAAAGTTGATTGTGAAAAAATATTTATCCAAACTTATATCATATATTAATCGTTATAATTGTAATGAAAATTGATCAAAATGTTAGTAAAAGAAAAAATACATAAAATCATTGAAGAGATTGAAGACGAGCAAACACTCAATGGGTTTCTTAGTCTAATTACTAGTTTAAGAAATGAACAACAAGGTCAACTTTTCAAAAGTCTTACTAAAGAACAAAAGGAAGAATTACAGTTCTCCTATGATGAAAGTTTTGACAGTAATAACTTAATACAACATTCCAAAGTAAAACGAGAACATTCGAAATGGCTCTAAAAATTATATGGAATAAAAGAGCCTTAAACAATTTTAACAAAATACTGGATTATTTGGAGCATTCTTTTGGAGAACAGACAGCCAAATCTTTTGTAGTACGATCTTACAATATAATCGAGCAGCTATCCGAAAATCCAAACCTTGGCAGTTTAGAATTAAAGGCCAAAAATATTCGTGGTATACTAATATCCAAACATAATAGATTGTTTTATAGGCTTACTGAGGAAGAAATAATATTGTTAAACTTTTTTGATATAAGACAAAAACCAAAGAAAAAGAAGTACTAGTTTAGAACAAGAGATAACATGCCTCGATCGCATAATCCTCCCTACGGTCAGGCCTCTTATACCTATCACGTTAGGCCCTGATTAAATTGAAAAAATGAGTTCTTTGCACAATAGAATAGTAATACTGTTTAAATAATATCTATATGTATCTTTATAAATAAAATCAAAGAGAATGGCTTCTCAAACTCTTAAAGAAAAAGTACTACAATCGGTCAACAAATTAGAGGACGATTCAATACTTCAATCTCATTCCATGTTCACAGCAAACCTTATTTTTGTTTACTAGCCTATGGCAAGTATAAAGAAGAAAGTTATTCTACAGAAATTATCAAACATGGTGAAATTCTTTATAAGGAAGCTAATCTTTCTTACAGCGAAAAATAATTTAATAAGCCTTTTAAACTGCGATAAACATGAGTTTTCAGAATAATAAAAATTTCCAATTCGGATTCATTCTAGTTATGCTTTCAGTTGGTGTGAAAATAGCAACTGACACTTATGATTTAGGTATATATCTAAATATCCTTTCTGGCTTAATGGCTCTCATTGGATTTCTCTTAATGATTAAAGGGATTTATGATTCGAAAAAAAAAAGCAAAACTGGATCGTAAGTAGAAATTCAAAATTGGCTTTATCGTCCAATTAATTGAAATAATCGTTTATTAGGTAGCTACATCTCCCTTATACAAATGCGTATGATGATGCTACTAAACTAACTGATTCCTTTAAAAATTTACCATCCAAAAGAAATAACCTCTATTCACCTTACTACTTCTGATTTTGTAAAAAAGTAACCAATGATGCTAATTCTTCATACGAAAGTGAATTGGCTAATCCCGCAGGCATCATCGAGTTTTCCATTTCTTCTCGGTTTTTAATATTTGACTTAGCTATTTTGGTTGCATTGCCGGCGATGTCTCTAATGGTTAGTTCACTTGCAGATTCCGAAGTGATGAATCCCATGTAACTTTTGTCATCTTTGGTTTCGATCAAGAAGGAAGCAAATCCCTGAGAGATTGACGCATTAGGTTTTAGAATGGATTCCGTAATCTGGTCTCTATTCATGATAGAACCGATCTGCCCCATAAATGGCCCCTTCATTACAGGCTCTTTCTCTATGCTATGACAGGCCACACAACCTTGACTTGCAAATAGAATTTTTCCTTTAGATGCATCACCTTTTATTTCTCCCATGGCCAATATTACATCTTCTATAGACGCCTCACCAACCTGGCCTTTCTTATTTTTAATAGCCTCAAAATCGACAACGTTTTCTTTTTCTTCAAACTCTTTAGATATAGTACTTCCAAGTTCTTCAATACCCAGTCTATTGCGCTCATTAAGCCAAGCAAAGAAAGCCTTTTTATCTGCTCCTCCAGCTGTCATTTCTTGAAGTAAAAATGTCTTTATGGCATCAGAACCTTCCCATTCTACTGCTTTATAATATGGACCATGAGTGTCTGGCCTAGTACTCCACCACCAGCTACCGTCATAGGGTGCTTCTTTATGGTAAAGTCTCGCAAGTGTGCTGAGCACCTCTTCTTTATCTTCTGAATCTTTATATGCAGAGATCAGACCATCTACAGCCTTGGTGTCATGTATATATCTTAAGGTCCAAAGTGCTAATTTAGGATTGGTCTTCAAAGCCTCCAATGTCTCATCTACAGCATTTAAACTCACCAATGAGCGCACAGCCAAATGTGGTAATATGATGTCTGAGTTTGGTGTGGCATGTGGGCCTTCGGTGCCTGTTTCTGGTATCTTAGCCGAAGCTGGCGCTTGAATGGTCAATAAAGCCTCTGAAGCTTCACTTTTGCCTAGTCTACCTAAAGCAATAACAGCGGCAGCTTGTACACGAGGATTCGCATCTTGTAAAGCATCAATAAACGGTTTCACCGGTACGTCATCCATGCACGTCTTTCTATCTGCCAAGGCCTTTAAAGCAAATTCGCGCATATTATCTTCAAGGCTTAAATTTAACAATTCTGATACACCATCACCACAGGTGGCTTGGGCAAAAGTATAAATACCTGCAACCCGATTTTGTAATGGTAAAGTTTGATCACTAGCAATCTTAAGTGCTACGGGAGCAGCATCTCTGGCTGGTCTCTTGAGCATTTCTTGCTGCGCATGAAAACGTGAAACAGAATTTCCAGCCTTTAATAGTTCACCTAATTCCTCTACGGATGCCTTTTTCAAATCTGGAAAAGCTTCATAAGTCCAATCTTTAGGAACTACTTTCACAACATACCCTTTATCTGGACTTCCTTTGTAACCTGCTCCATCCCAGGCAGCGAGGAACATTCTTCCAGACGCATCTACATCTACATCAGAAATTTGAGGCAGCTTGATAAATTCTTCATCACGCTGGGTAAAAGTCGGTCCGTCCATGCTTACCCTGTGAATATACAATTGGCTTTTACCCCAATCTGCCATCATTGGCACATGATTATAGGCTACTGGCCATCTATCATCATCCATGAAATAGCTACCGGTACCTGATCCTCCTCCTAAATCTTTAAGCGCTGGAATAATTTCGTCTGTAAAGTTTTTAAACAAGGTTGGATATCCAAATTCACCACTCTGCTGGTAATGAATAAATCGAATGTTCCATCCTCCACCATCGTTCGTATTACCACGAGTGAAAACATTCATGAAAGGATCAATGGCAACATCATAAATATTACGTGTGCCGTGGGCGTAAACTTCCATCTCGGTACCATCAGGCCTTACTCGAACGATCCCACCTCCAAGCATGGTCATTTTTTTAACAGAAGCATCTTCAGCATTATGAAAACCAAAGTCTCCTACTGCAATATAAATCCAACCATCTATTCCCATGCGAATACCGTTAGTGGAGTGGTCAGTCCCTCTGCTTCTTAGTGAAGCAGGTGAGGATATATTTTTAATGATTGGCTTAGAGGATCCATCGGCCATCCCATCTTGATTATTGTCTTCAAAAACCACCAAGTCCATACCTTCCGCTTCTCCAGTACGCTCACTAAAAACGGTATGCAGAACGAAAACTTGGTTTCCCACTGCCATGATTCCTCTAGGATTATCTACTTTCGTAAAGGTGGTATGTTGCTCATAAACTCCGTCATTATTGGCATCAATTAGTTTGACAATGCTTCCTTTTCCAGGCTCTTTCCCTAAAGAACCCATCATGTCAACACCTACAAAAACCTCCCCTGTAGGTAGAACTGCTAGACATGCAGGACTAGGAACGACATCTGGTCCCGCGATATTCTCCATAATTAAAGCAGTGCTATCAGGTCTAAAACTATCTGGGGCAAAATCGGCTGGATTATAATAAGCAGTCAATTCTTCTAGATCCACAGTTTTATCTTGAGAACAAGAAAATAGCATTACGAGACATAAGAGGACTAAATGATTTTTAAACATAATATTTTTGAGTATGCACTTTGAGCTAATAATAAGCGTTGAATATACAGTTTTTTTTAAATGTACTTCAAAAATATAGGAAGGGTGCTCAGTCAAAACAGGTATTCGTATTTCTACGCATTTAATCTGGCGATTTACTTCATCATTTTAGGAACCAAAATAGTTTCAATACAAAGGGTAATAAAAATTGAGCAATAAAAGGAAGGTAAATCGAACGTAATGCGATGCAGGACTGCTTTTTATGAGAATGTCACTACATATTTTGGTAAAGATATGATAAATATGATAGCGGTGAGTTGTTTTTCAATGAGCATAGAATTCGTAAACCTTCTTAAGGGCAATAAGGGTAGCTCATTAAGATCTTAGTAAGCTAGGTAGGTCTTCCAATTTTCTGCTCATCTTGTAGAAGGAATTAGAATGTGAATATTGATATTTGAATAAGTGGTAAACGGATACTATCTTACTCTAAAAACCACCACACATCACAAGTTTAACATTAAATACAACTATGAACTTTAGATTGATTTCCATAATTATAGGTTTTGTCTGGAGCTTAAGTGTCTATTCTCAGCCTAAGGTCAACTATGATGAAAAGGCCATTAAACCTTATGTTCTACCTGAACTTTTAGTTCTTAGTAATGGACAAGAAGTCAAGAGTGTTGAAGAATGGGAGCATAAGAGAAGGGAAGAAATATTCGACCTTTTTAAATCTGAAGTTTATGGGAGAATTCCAGATTTGGACTTGAAACCAACCTCTGAAGAAATAATTGAGCAAAGTGATATGGCATTGAATAATAGTGCGATAAGAGAACAAATTTCGATGGTATTTTCATCTGGAGAAAGGGAAATTACGATAAATATTTTGGTTTACTTGCCTAAAAACATCGAATCTCCACCAGTCTTTGTTGGGTATAATTTTTATGGAAATCAAACCACGACTACTGACCAGCATGTTATATTTACCGATTCATGGGTTCGGAATAATACTGATTATGGTATTGTTGAAAATCGAGCCACAGAGGAATCAAGAGGGAAAAGAAATTCCCGATGGCCAATTCAAAAAATCATTGATGAGGGTTTTGGTATCGCAACGATTTATTATGGAGATGTCGATCCTGACAAGAATGATTTTTCGGATGGGATACATCCTTTTTTCTATGAAGAAGGCATGAGCAAACCTAAGACGGATGAGTGGGGCTCAATCTCAGCATGGGCTTGGGGCTATTCTAAGGTTTTGGATTATTTGAAAACTGATAGGCTACTGACTGATTCCAAATTTATAGTGTTCGGCCATTCTCGCTTAGGTAAAACCTCCTTGTGGGCAGGAGCCCTTGATACTAGGTTTGATATCGTAATATCTAATGATTCTGGGAGCGGTGGAGCAGCACTTTTTAAAAGGAAATTCGGTGAAACAGCTGCTATAATTAATGCGAATTTCCCTCATTGGTTTAATGCAAATTTCAAAAAATACAGTAACAATGAAGACGCTTTATCCATAGATCAACACATGCTAGTTGCTTTGGTTGCTCCAAGGCCAGTTTACATTGCAAGTGCCGAAGAGGATAAATGGGCTGATCCCAAAGGTGAATATCTATCTGGTTATCATGCGAGCCCTGTTTATAATTTGTACGGGAAGAAAGGATTGCCTGAATTGGAGTTTCCTGAAACAAACGAATCCATCCATAACTCGATTGGTTATCATGTGCGAACGGGAAAGCACGATGTGACAGATTATGATTGGGATCAATTCATCAAATTTGCCAAGAAACACTTTAATTATTAAATAGTGTGGGCAAAAGAAATATAGTTCTAACTGTTAAATTACATGCTGATCAATGTTGAAATTATTATTGGCGAATTAGTGATACATTTTAATTGAAAATATTAGCGTAAACGAAGTAAGTAGAGTAGGAGCAGCTTTTATTTAGAGCTTCTATAATTTAAGCTAGATAATTACAATTGCATTGAGAAAATCGTGTTGATTGGTTTTTATTTGATCCGAAACTTGGCGATTACAATTCAGAGTAATTTTCGATCCGATTTTAATGTCTTCCTGTCAGTTATTTAGCATTGACCATTAATGAAATAATACGAACTAGTAAGCTAGTAAACAGTTGGTCATACAGCACTTTACAAAATGAATGAAATAGTCTATATTGAATTTAGCTTTTTTTCTTCAACATCTGAGATTTGTGAAAATGAAGGAAATTTATTAAACGAAGAATATCTGGCGTGAGATATCGTCAAACTTCTTTTTCAGATGAGGATTTACAGGAAATGGCTAGAAACAACCGTAAATAAAAATTATAGTGAAATGGGATTAGACATGAGACCGATGGGGAAACCCAAAAAAGGCTTTGAAAAAAGATACACTCAAATCTTTAACATCGTATCAGGTAAAGAAAAACAAGAATTAAGCATTTTTGATAAACTGAAAGGTAAGAAGCTCAAATCAAAAGATGAATTATTGCAAGAATGGTTTGCTAATCAGATTCAATCATACGAAACTATCAAGGCACCCAAAGTAGGACGAGATCAAGAAGCTGATGAATGGATGAAGAAGAATTATGATGAAACCGTACATAAGATCTCATTAGAAGAATTTATGGCAGAGCAGAAAGACTATTATGTCATCGAGTTAGCGAAGGAGAAAGATGGTGTTCCAATTTATAAAGCGTTTGGACAAGATGAAAATGTCTTAAGAGGTGAATTTTTAAGAGGATGTGTAGATATAATAGGTAAAGAACTAGTAGCAGAAGCTTGGGGGACGAAGCTTGCAGACGAGACATTAGATTATGGAAGAAGATTATCAAATGCTGCTGATGAAATAGCAAAGAAGCATAATCTGGAACATCTTAAAACACAAAGAAACGCTCCTGACGATGATTCAAATGCGATCGCAAATAAGCTACACATTGTTTATTCCGTTGCAAAATGGCTCATATTCTATGGTAAAAACGGTCACGGATACGAAGCTGACTTTTAACCATTGAAAATTAGATCTAGAAGTAATCACTAGGATGAAGTTTGTGAGCAAGAAGAAAAGATTTACTTATATCATTCGATTCAATCATACCTTAAATCAGAATTGAAAGAGTATTAAATAGGCTGAATTTCCAAATATTTCTTATCCATTTCATTTATTTTACTGACCCTTGACATAGGGTTGTCATTGCGCGAGAATATTTTTGTGGCATTGATTAAATTTTAAAGAATGTAAAATGAAAAGAAAATCGAATGCTGATCTAAATGACTTTCCTAACCCCACGATGATTGCTGTCAATGGTGTCCAACTAGAAGTTTTCGAAGCAGGCCGAGAGAATGTAGGTAAACCAATTGTGCTTTGTCATGGATTTCCAGAACATGCCTATTCTTGGCGATATCAAGTTCCTGCGCTAGTAAAAGCAGGTTACCATGTTATTATTCCGAACCAGAGAGGTTATGGTAATTCATCCTGTCCGACTGTCGTAACAGAATATGATATCGAACACTTGACGGGAGATCTGCTTGGACTGCTAGATTATTATGGATATAAAGATGCGACTTTTGTAGGTCATGATTGGGGAGCAAATGTGGTCTGGTCTCTGACTTTATTGCATCCAACCCGAGTTAATAAAGTGATCAATCTGAGCTTGCCTTATCAAGTACGCGGAGAAAAACCGTGGATCGAGTGGATGGAAGAAGTTTTTGGTATGGACTTCTATTTTGTACATTTTAATCGACAGCCAGGAGTTGCAGATAAAATTATGGATGAAAATAAATTTAATTTCCTCCGTAACATTTATCGCAAGAATGTTCCACTCCAAGCGCCTGAGCCAGGGATGTCCATGATTAATCTTGCGCAAGCAGAAAAACCTCTCGGTGATCCCGTAATGAGTGATCATGATCTATCAGTATATGTTTCTGCTTTTGAGGGATCAGGATTTACAGGTGGGATAAATTGGTATAGAAACCTTGACCGTAATTGGCATTTTCTAGCGGAGGTGAATCCGATCATTCAACAGCCTACACTCATGATTTATGGAGGTCAGGATATGATTCCAAAGTTCGAACAATTACCCGAGTTTGTGCCCCAAGTAGAGGTGATTACGTTGGATTGCGGTCATTGGATCCAACAAGAAATGCCAGAAGAAACTAACCAATCGATTTTGAATTGGCTGGAAAAGCAGGATATTGTGGGGCAAAGCAATTAGTATGAGTAAAAAGGAAGTAGAAAAACACACTCCTAAAAGCCGAACAGAATGGAGAAACTGGTTAGAAAAGAATCATCAGACTAAACATTCTGTTTGGCTGGTTTACTATAGGACATCTTCAGATGTTGCTTCGATAACTTGGAGCGAAGCAGTGGACGAAGCCATATGCTTTGGGTGGATTGATAGCACAAAGAAGACGATTGATGAAGAGAGGTACATGCAATATTTTAGCAAAAGAAAGCCTAGTAGCACGTGGTCTCTAATCAATAAAGAAAAAGTAGACTTCCTTATTCGAAACAATCTAATGGCCAAAGCAGGACTTGAAGTAATAAAGACTGCCAAGCAAAATGGGAATTGGTCACTGATGGATGATGTCGAAAAATTGATCATTCCTGACGATTTAAATCTTGCACTAGGTAAAAAAGAAGGTGCAATGGATTTCTATCAAAGTCAGACCAAATCCACTAAAAAGATGATGCTGTATTGGGTGGTAATGGCAAAAAGAATTGAAACAAGAACGAAGAGAATTAATGAGATCGTTGAATCAGCAGCAAAAGGATTGATCCCTAATCAATTTAAGTAAATAATGTATTGACCAAAACTAAACTCCGAAGTAAGAGAAAGACACAACTAGCTATCGTCTTAAGTACATAATTATGAAAAGCACACAAACGAGAACAATCGTTCCGTAAGTTAATTTTTTCCATTTTGGCTCTATGGTCTCACTTTTATAAACTCCATAGATTCCAAGTGGCGGCCAAAAAATCAATAGCCCGCCAACCATTTGTGGATCGTTATACCATTTTACTTTAGTGTTCATTTTTGCTGATTTATTCTATCTAAAGATAGGACTATTTCTCTAATTTTAATTAGTTTTTTAGAACATCGTCTATATTTATGTAGTGCTAAATTCTTACATTTAATCAAGAAATAGAATGGATTAAATAAAGTATGTTTATTAACCTAGTCCATATCAAGATCAACCATCAGTTATGAAGTTCATATTATTAATCGTTTTTTCTTTTCTGCTATGGTCCTGCAATAACGGCCCAGGAAATAATGAGCAGCCACCTAATATTAATTCAGATGCTGCTTCAAAATTGACAGCAGATCAGTCTAAAGCCCTTGAAGCATTTGATTTGATTCAAGTAGGTATAGATTCGAAAGGTCGCCTTTATTCTACTTTTCCTAATAGTAACCAACCATGTTATCCAGCTGATTCAAGTTTCGTTATACCGAGGACGGAATTCTTAGTAGCGATGAAACAATTTACAACGACTTATTGCACATCCTTACCTCCAGAAGAACAGTTGTTACTTGCAGAAAGTGTAGCGAAAGCACAAGCAGAATTCCAAATTGCACATTGCAGTAACAGCTCAGTAAAACAGGATTATAAAAACGGATTACCGATGACTGGTACGTGGGTCCTACCTAATTTTCTTGGACGAAGAGATGTCACTATGATTTGGTAACTGATAAAGGTTGGATCAAATGTTGCTTTCTTTTGAATTTAGCTATATTATTACTTTCATATTTTATAAGTTCCATAGAATTGTTGTTAGCAAGTATTTTCATTAGCGGACTATTTAATTTAATATATTCTGCTATGGCAGTTGCAGAGGTATCAGGAAGAAAATATAGTAAATAGTTTCAGTTCTAATTTTTATAATTGTAATTCGTCAGTCTCTTCAATTTAGTATATTACAAGGCCGATATTCATACAGATATAGGCTAGTTAGTAAGCATTCAAAATCCTAAGATTATAGTGAATTCAATTCCAAATTGAAAATATACAAATCTATATGTTCTATATATTATGGAACTTTTAATATCTTTATTTTGTAAAGAATAGTGTGTGGATCTTATAAATAAGAAAACGCTCGTAAAACTCAAGAATAAAAATATCGGGAATAACAGACTTGTTAAATCTATAGATAAATTAATACAACAAATTGAAAAGGCAAATTGGAAAAACGAAAGCGACATCCAAATAGATAGACCTGACGCCGATAGAGTTCACAATGATGGGTTTTACTTCTTCGACATTCACATACATAGAACGATGATTCTTATTTCAATTGATCAATATGAGGCAAGAGTAATTTGGGCAGGTTCCCATGATGATTACACTTCCAAATTTCGAAATAATAAGAAAACAATTGAAAAATGGCTCAGAAGTAATAATGAAATAAAATAGAATTCAAATGAAGGATATTAATATTAGCACGATTGTCAACATATCAATTCTGGAATCAGAGCTTGAATATGAAAAAGCATTGTCAATCTATAAAAAACTAAGATGGATGGTTAAAGACGATCCTTCTTTAGAACCTAAACGTCAACATATAAAGGAATTAATTCTAAAATATGAAAAGGTAAACTGGAATAACGATGATGCTATTTCAGAACGACAAATTGAAGAAAGCGATATTGCCGAAAAATTAATTGAGAAAGAAGAAGAATTTATATATCAACGCAAATTGATAATTAAGAAAAAACTTAAAAAACTTGGACTCAATCAACAAGATTTAGGCAAAATATTGGGTCATAGGAAAAATTATATCTCAGAATTAATAAACGGTGTACGACCTTTTTCAAAAAATGATCTTGTAATTATTCATCGACTTTTAAAAATTAAACTGGATCAACTAATGCCAACATTTATCGAAACTGATATGATCGAAAAGATAAATTCGGTTTTGGATGAATTAAATAATGAAAAGCTTAAATTGGATGAGAATGATTTAGTATTATCCAAAGATTAGAACGCTTACTAACATGCCGCGGTTACATAAACCTTCCTTCGGTCGGACTCCGGATGCGGCTATCACGTTAGTGTTTTTCATTTTTACGGTCAATGTTAAATTACAGTTCCAAGATAAAAATTGACCTACAATGATTAAATGCACTCATTCATACTATTCACTACCAATAGGATTCAATGAAATCATCAGCAGTTATTGCCACTTTGCTCATCTTCATTCTGCTTGTATCCTCAAGTCTGAAAGCTGAAATTATTCGAGTCTCTTCTCAACAAGAATTCAATGACGCGCAAGACAGTGCGGCAATGAATGATTCGATCATATGGGAGTCAGGAAGGTACTTAGATATTTATATGGAGATTGAAAAAAACCATCTGTTTATCGGGGCTGAAAACCTAGGAAGAGTAATTTTTACAGGAAATTCAAGAGTGGAAGTGATGGGAGATTATGTTACGCTTCAGGGTTTCCAGTTCCTGGATGGTGATATTGGAAGTAAAGATGTGATCAATGTGAGAGGAAGTCATAATATATTTACCCAGCTTAACATCAGAGCTTATAAAAGTTATAAATATTTAAGGGTTCGAGAAGAAAGTCAATATTGTGAAATCACTTATTGTAATTTCGAAAATAGACTGAATCTAGATGACCAAAATATACTGTCTATTCTGGTGGATGATGTAAATCCTGGCTACCATAAAATACAATATTGTTCCTTTAAGAACTTTGATGGAACAGGTAATGACTTAGGTATAGAGCCGATCAGAATTGGGGTAAGCACACAAGCTGAATTCATCAGTCGGACCTTAGTCGAGTTCTGTTATTTTACGCAATGCAACGGTGATGGCGAGCTTATCTCCAGCAAGGCAAGACAGAATATCTATCGATACAATACTTTTGAGAATAATCCTAAAGCGGAATTGGTGCTTCGACATGGTTCGGAATCAATCGTTTATGGCAATTTTTTCTTGAACGGAAAAGGTGGTGTAAGGGTAAGAGAAGGTCAAGACCACTTTATCTGCAATAATTACTTTTATAATCTCGATGATAGAGCCATTTATCTGCAGAATGAAGATTCAGATCCATTGGATAATATCAATATTGCTTTTAATACCATCGTGGATTGCTCAGAAGTTATACTGGGAGGAGATGGCGATAATAAACCGACTAATGTCACGATTTCTAATAATATATTTTCTGATCCGGATGACGAAATATTTGAGGATGAAACTGGAAATGAAAAATGGATAGGAAATATTGTTTTTGGGAATCTGGGAATCCAAGTGCCATCAAGTGGGATGACCATTGTTGATCCAGTTCTCGAAGAGAATAATGAAGGTTTTTTTGGTTTGGGTGAAGGCAGTCCGGCTATTAACGCTGCCCATTCTGGGTATGCATCCTTACCACAATATGAAGGCATGGAAGAGGTCGATACAGAAATATTATTTGACTTAATGAGGCAGAATAGACCCGCAGCGATTGAGGAAAAAGACTTGGGAAGTAACGAATATCCTCATGACATTTTGATAAGCCCTATAGCGACCGAGGAAAATACAGGTCCGAGTTACAATACTTCGATGATTTCAAGTTTAGAAGAAGAAGTAATCATGGATATTGAGCAAATTGAGATCCACCCGAATCCGGTTTCGAAACAAGTCAACATTACGATCCTTAATCAGCGTAAGATTAATCTTAGGATGGATATTGTCAATTCAGAAGGTAGAATAGTGAAGAGTGTTCCAGCACAGATTATTTTACCTGGAAAACATACGATATCGGAAAATTTAGAAGATGTGCCACCTGGGATGTACAGTATTAGAGTAAGTAGCCAAGAACCTAATGATGGACTTGAAAGCATTCAAACTCTGCAATTTATTAAATCTTAATACACCCTTAAGACGAGTATCGCCTAGAACGACACTTTTTATTTAACGAATGACTGATTCGGTCTTAATCGTATAATTTTAAAGATATTTTCAAACTTTATTCTTACTTGCAAATTACTGTTTATGAGTGATTTATGTTGTTTGATTCGAGTAAATCAACATTGACATAGAAAAAAAGTTAACGTCTCGCGAAGGATTTTTAAAAACTGAAGGTCTAAAAGGAAGTTGACAGTCAAATTTGATTTAACAAAGTAAAATCTAGAGTTAAAAAATAGCTCAAGTCTTAAAAACAATTTTCAAAAACTTATAGACTTTATGAATGCCGTTCGAGGTGTTAATAAGCTTCCATACACATTTTTATGTTCACTGAGAATGGTGTTCATGGAGTCTAACAAAACATAATAAATGAAAAATATCGTAAAAAGAATCGTGTTAGCTTCAGTTCTTTTGACTGCAGTAGCATGTGGAACCCAGAAAAATACTTCGAACAATAATGAAAGAGGAGGACCGCCCAATTCATCTCAATTATTAGCTGAAATGGATGCTAATAAATACGGCAAACTTGCAAAATCAGAAGTAAAGGGTCCGCTTCAAAATGATTTTGCAAAAATTGATAGTAATCACGATGGTTTTATCACTAAAGCAGAATTAGATAAAGCGCCTAAACCACAGAGAGGACAGGGGCCACGTCAAAACTAACTAGCGGTTGTAAAGGATAACTTAAATAATGATGGATAGTGTGCTTTGTATCTTTTGGTTGGTACAGGCACTTGATCATGCAAGCCCAAACCGTAACGAGTACTAGTGCTGTTCAACCAACAGTTGAAAAAGCTACGTCTAAGCCGGCCAGCTGTGATCCTGTGGCCTGTGCTGCTATGGTAACTGCAGGTCTTTGTACTAAGGAAGAAGCTGCCAAGTGTAAAGCTAAGACTGGAACAACTAAAGTTGCATCCGTGAAAATGGAGCGTTCGGAAGCGAGTGCAGTGACAGTTTCAGAAAGTGAAGCCAGTAGCGCAAAAATTTCATCTTGTGCTAAAACTTGTGCAAAGGCTGCTAAGAAAAGTAATCCTTAATTTTGCATTTACTGCAAGTTTAGAGGCTGGATGATTAACCGATCATCCAGTTTTTTTTGTGATCGCTGGAAATATTTGATCCTAAGATTGATCATATTTAGTAACAAACTTTCATTGTAATTTAAGTTGTTATAATTAGCCATCACAATCTTTCAATGCGCATTTAATTTTACATCGATAATGACTATAGATCAGACTTCTTAAGTCAGACTTAAACTAGATTTAACTTGCTAATAACATACTGATTTTACATTCGTGGTTTTAATAATATGAAACTAAATTATAATGAAAACAGTATTTACTTACCTTTTATTTGTCATTTTAATTGCTCCTGGGTTCAGTCAATTGCAGACTGCAGATATAGCATTTACAGGCTTTAATGCTGATGGAGATGATGATATTGCATTTGTTGCTTTTAGCGATATTCCTGCTAATACAACGATTTATTTTTGTGATTCTGAATGGAATGGAGACTCCTTTGGGGATGATGAAAATGATGTTATATGGATTTCTGGAGACCAAGATATTCTTGCTGGAACAATTATTCAGATTAATCATCTAGACGGAGAAATTGAAGTTAACCATGGTAGTGTCAGTGGAGGTACTGGTCTTTCCAAGAATGGTGATGCGCTTTTTGCCTATATCGGCACAGACATTCGTCAACCAAGTACCTTTTTATCTGCGATTTCTAATATCTCATCTGGATTCGGCGACTTGACTGGAACTGGATTGAAATTAGGATTCACAGCAATTGTTTTAACTGAAACAGCTGATGTAGCAGCATATAGCGGTCCAAGATCAGGTATCGATGCCAATGGCTATTTTTCATATATCAATGATATGGAAAATTGGGATATTCAGGATACAGATGATGATAATGATCACAATGATGCTGTTGCTCCAGATCTTCCTTTCAGTACAGAAGCATTTATATTTTCAGATACAGATGTGACACCTCCTTATGTTTTGGATATTGAGGTGATTTCTTCTTCAATATTAAATGTATATTTTTCTGAAGCTTTAACTGAAATTTCTGCAACTCATCTAGAAAATTATGTTTTCACTCCAAATATTGGAATTTCAGAGGTCATTTATGATGATGAAACCAAGGCTGTTACGATTAGTCATGAAGGCTTATTCAATGGGATTTCAACCGTATTGGAAATATCAAATTTGGAAGATACCAGTGGCAACAAAATGACTTCAGTCTATACTAGTGAAGGATTTTTCTTAAATACTTCATCTCCGGAATTGCTTATTACGGAGATCATGTACAATGTACCTGTTGATTTTGATGATGATGTGGAATTTCTGGAAATTTTAAATAATGGTGATGATGAAGCGCAATTGGGAGGAATAATTGTAAAGGACGAAGGAAACTTTGTATTTACTTTTCCAGAAATGATCCTTGCACCAGGAGCTACCGTATTGTTAGCTACCAATAAAGAAGTTGCAGATACATTTTATAATGCGGAATTTATCGATATGGTTGCTAATTCAGGCAACATGCTAGGAAATGGGGGCGAATTATTGCAGATCATCAATACGAATGATGAAGTTTTATTCGAAGTAGAATACGATGATGCTGATCTATGGGATGCATCTGCAGACGGATCAGGACCTTCTCTTGAACTGATTAATCCAGATCTTGAAGCGAATGATGGCAGTAACTGGAAAGCATCCACAACCTTAGTGAAAAATGTAGATGGTGTGGATATTTTCGCATCGCCAGGAATGTACACACCAGTTGTGGTAGCAACGGTTTCTTTTACAGAACAATTTGTTTCGCAAAGTGAGAATGGAGGTGTTTTTTTAGTTGATGTTGGACTTACTGATTCCACTGAAGATACAGCACGGGTGAGTGTAACTTTAATTGAAAACCTTACCAATGCATCGGTTACTGACTATGTATTCGCAGATACGGTGATTACTTTTTTACCTGAAGGAGATTTAATCCAAACGATAAGTATAACGCTGAATGACAACTCATTAGAAGAGATGGATAAGATGATTGTTCTAAGTTTAAGTGATGCTGAAAACTGCCTTTTAGGTGGAAATACTGATTTCGTAGGATATATTCTTGATGATGAAGAAAGTGCTCCAGTAGGTGCAAACACTTTAGGGATGGAATATGTGGGCAGTTATTTAGTAGATGTAGAGGGAACTGCCGAAATAGTTGCATATGATAGTTCTTCACAGCGACTATTTGTTTTAAATTCAGAAGCTGTAAAAGTCGAAGTTTTAGATTTTAGTGATCCATTAAATATAACAGAAATCGCTGAATTAGATATGTCTAATTATGGTGCAGGCGCTACCAGTGTGGCTGTCCACGACGGTATTGTTGCAGCGACAGTGGAAAATGGGCCTGATGCTGATGGCGTTGTGGTTTTGTTTGATATAAATGGAATTGAAATCACGAATTTGTTAGTAGGGAATTTACCCGACATGGTGACTTTCACTCCTGCGGGCGATTATATTCTTATTGCCAATGAAGGGCAGCCAGCTGATGAATATAGCGTAGACCCTGAAGGAAGTATATCTATGATTGATATTTCCGCAGATATCGAAAACGTTACTCAGGAAGATGTTTTGAATATTAATTTTAATGCTTTCGATCAAGATTCATTGGCCTTAGTAAATGCTGGTGTTCGTATTTTTGGATTAGGATCTTCTGTTTCTCAGGACTTAGAACCTGAATTTATTACCATTTCAGATGATGGTTCATATGCTTGGATAAGTCTACAAGAAAACAATGCCATTGCGGTTCTTAATCTGGAAACTAAAACTATAGAAAAGTTTTTTCCACTAGGAGCGAAAGACCATTCTCTGCCAGCTAATGTCTTAGACGTTTCTGATGATACAGATGATATTATATTTTCAACCCACCCAGTAAAAGGACTATTTATGCCAGATGCTATTGCTAATTATACGGTGGATGGTGTTACTTATATTGTAACTGCTAATGAAGGTGATCAGCGCGAGTATGGAGTTATAGATGAAGACGTTAGCATAGGCGATGGTAGTTATATTCTTGATACTGAAGCTTTCCCACATGCAGAAATTATGAAGAAGGATTATGTGCTTGGACGATTAGCAGTTTCACCTTATTCAGGAGATACTGATGGAGATGGAGATTTTGATGAAATATATGTGTTTGGTGGGAGATCATTCAGTATTTGGAATTCAAGTACTGGTGCTCTTGAATACGATAGTGGTAGTGATTTTGAGAAAATTACGGCCAATGATTCTGTATATGGTGAATTATTTAATGCCAGTAATTCGAATAATAATTTTAAAAATAGAAGTGACAATAAAGGTCCTGAGCCTGAAGGTGTTACAATTGCAACAATAGGTGAGAAATTTTATGCTTTTATCACCCTAGAAAGAACTGGTGGTGTGATGGTTTACGATATTACGGATCCAACGGCAGCATTTTTTGAAACCTACATCAATAGCAGGCAATTAGGTGATGACGAGGGAGGCGACCTAGGTCCAGAGGGTATTATTTATATAACACCAGCGTCTAGTCCGATTGATACGGCAATGGTTGTTGTCGCGAATGAGGTAAGTTCTACAATAAGTATATATTACTTGAAGAATGTGAGTAACGAGGTTTCGTCTACGGAAAACTTGGCGAAGCTGAATTTTGATGAACTTCATATTTACCCGAACCCTACTGCGTCTAAGATTTTCTTCGATCAACCGACTACCTTTACAATTTATGACATGTCAGGTGTCAGAATTATAAATGCAGAAAATAAAGCATTTGTTGATCTTTCAGGAATAGCAAGTGGCCACTATATTGTGGTAACTAATGATGGAAAGAAGGCCAAGTTAATTATTGAATAATTAGTATTTATAACTAGGGTAAGAAAGCCATCTCATTACGTTTTGAGATGGCTTTTTTATAGGTCAATGTTTTCAGTCCTCCTCCCCCCATTTGTCCAAACTTCTTAAAATATGTTCGAGAGATTCTCCTCTTTTACTGAGTTGATATCGATTAGAGAATATTATCCAGAAGATAAACCATTTAAAATGTGGTAGAAGATCTATCCGGAATAGTGTTTGAAATATACATCCATAGTTATGAGTTAACTTATTCGTAAGGTTCTTATGTAAAGTAGTTGAATTTCAAATAAAATAAGTAATTTGGTATTCTGTCTTTTGTTATTCAAAAATAGAATTATGAAAAAATCGCTAATTGTTTCTCCAGCTCCAGATTTAAAAAAATCTTTAGATTTCTATAGGCGTTTAAATTTTTTCGAATTCGAATCGGAAGGACGTCAATATGTAGCAGATAAGGAATATATTATTGAGCTGGATTCTTCTAAACATGCGAGAGCGGGATTAAAATTTTTCAAGAAGGATTGGCTCGATACAGTGAGGCAATTGCGCACATTAACAGAGGTTATTAGAATAGATAATGGCTACTTACTGGCTGATTTTACGGGAATGTGGATCTACCTCGTGGAAAGTATGGAGGGTGTGGGAATTCCAGTGGTTCTGGAGAAACAATCTGGATTAGGGAGTATTGCTGGCTTGAGTCTAGAGGGAATCTCAATTGCACAGATGAATAAGATATGGAAGATTTTGGGCTTTGAAAAGACGATGGGAGATGAAACTGCTGGATGGATGTCTATCAAAAATGACGATGGATTTACGATCAGTCTAATGGGAGCGAATGCCTGTCCACATTTATTTTTTAATCCATCCTTGACTTATTTTAATGGAACTGATAATCTGGATGTCATACAAAATATTAGAACACTGAATATCCCATTTACAGAAGAAATCACCGCTTTCAATAAGGATGGAATTGTTGATAACGTTATCATCAGAGATCCTGGCGGTTTGGGATACTTTATTTTTAGTGATTAGTTACGTTAGCCTATAAAAAGGCTTTTTAATTCAAGACTGTACTTTCGAATGTTTTTATGAATGTATCTCCATATTTGTTTTCGAGAAAATATTGCACTTGCTCACTAGTAACGGAAAGTACTTTCTTATCCATCTTTATTGTTGGACAATTTACCAAAAAAGAAATTTTATTAAGCGGAAAGTATAGCATTAACTCCTTAGCGATTCTTAAGATGCAACTATAAAGATATGGTTTGATATTTTCTTTTCTCTCCTCAAGGGTTAAAGGTCTTTTTAACAAATCAGCACCGTCTAATTCATAATGGAATTGAGGAGTAACTTGATCTGGACGGAAATCTAAAATGATTTCAGCTGAATTTTCGGAAAACCTCGATCTGTAATTGTGCCCCATATTCGTAATAATTTCTAAAGGCTCGAAGTGGTCTAAGATACTATGCATGGCATGGATGTCACCATTATTTGCGTCCTGAAACCAAGTAGAAAAGTATTCATCTGATTTATGAATATTCACTTCTTCAAGTGTTGTACCGTAGAAATGTAGCGTATTTAAAGTGTGCTGATGTTTTTGAAGTTTTGCAAGATAATCCAGCGCTTTCTCCTTTTTGATGTTGGCAATTTTTTCTGCCAATTTCTGATCTATAACCGCTTCTGTAATTTTTTTAGTCTGTTCTTGCATTATTTGACTTTTTGTATTGGTCATTTAAAGTTAGGAATAAATATTAAATATCGCGATCTCATATATCTACTAAGCTTATAAATAATAAAAGTACATTAAGGGAAGAATACAATGAAGTAATCCATTTCTTATTCTATTTTTATCATTATTATTAAAATTTGATCAAGATCAGCATGAAAGCGATTATCACTTCAGCCTTATTTTTACTATTTATTTCCATTTGTGCAGCCCAGGAATTGGTGCTCTATAAGCAAGTGGATACTGCCAAGTTGTATTTAGAATTGCGCTATCCTGATAATTTTGACCGGGAAAAAACTTATCCAGCCATGGTTTTCTTTTTTGGTGGTGGATGGAATGGTGGAAATCGAAATCAATTTTATGAGCAAGCGAACTACTTTGCGAAAAGAGGGATTGTTTGTTTTCTTGCAGATTATCGGACGAAGAAAAGCGATGGAGTTTCGCCATTCGAATGTGTGAAAGATGCAAAATCTGCCGTTCGCTTTATTCGTAAAAATGCGGAAAAGTTTTCGATCGATCCTTCGAAACTGATTGCTTCTGGTGGTTCAGCCGGAGGACATTTAGCAGCCGCTACTGGAATGATTGAGCTATATAATGAGGAAACGGATGATCTTGCCGTTAGCTGTGTACCTAATGCTTTGGTGCTTTTTAATCCTGTAATTGATAATGGGCCTGCTGGTTATGGTTTCGAAAGAATAGGCGAGGCGTACAAGGATTTTTCGCCATTGCACAATGTACAGAAAGGAGATCCGCCGACTATATTTTTCTTTGGAACCGTAGATTACACGACCACATTGGAGAGTATGAAATATTTCGAAATGGTAATGAATAAGGTAGGTAGCCAATGTAAGTTGAAACTTTACGAAGGTGAGAAGCATGGATTTTTCAATTACAAAAATCTTGCGCTTTTTAAAGATACGGTCTGGGAAGCGGATCAATTTTTAAGTTCACTTGGTTTTATCAAAGCAGTACCATCCGGAGATCCATATTTTAAGGAATAATCTATGGATTTATCTAATCTAAATTCTAGACAATTTTTTCTGGTGGATGGAATCGGAGCGATTATTTCTGCATCGTTTTTAGGACTTATTTTAAGTCAATTTGAATCCTTAATTGGCATGCCGCGTAAGGTATTAATTGAACTCGCTATTCCAGCTTGCTTTTTCGCGGTCTATTCATTGATATGTTATTTTTCGAATCTTAAAAATTGGCAACCTTACCTAAAAGCTATAGCTATTGCTAATATTTTATATTGTATCCTGACGCTAACATTGATGATCATTTATAGCAGAAGTCTTACTTATCTTGGATACTTATATTTCATTGTAGAAATTATTATTGTTGTTGGTCTGGCCAGACTAGAATGGAAGAAAGCCAATGAAAAGTGAAATTTGATAATTTGATTTTTTATACATTGACCTAAATAAAATATACGCCATATGAATAATGAAAATTCAGTTCAAGAAACGCTCTCGTGGAAGGAATTCATGAAGGTAGAAATGCGTGTTGGAACCATCATTTCAGCGGAAGGCTTTCCAGAGGTGAGAAATCCTGCTTATAAATTAATTGTTGATTTTGGTCCACTGGGAACGCGAAAAACTTCAGCGCAGATTACCAAACTGTATTCCCCTGAAGAACTGGTAGGCCAGCAAGTGATTGCTGTTGTTAATTTTCCGCCGAAGCAGATTGCTAATATCATGAGTGAATGTTTAGTGATGGGCGCGGTTGATGGTAAAGAAGTAACGCTTATAAAACCCGGAAAGAAAGTGGAGAATGGAATGAGGGTAGGGTAATGGTCAATTTTTGATCCATTATCTCTGAATGTGCAATGTTCAATTTGTTGATTTTCGAGTGTATGGAGAACTACAAATTTCCAAGCTTACACAATAAATTATTCTAGAATGTCCTTTTTAAATGCATAGTTTTACCTTTGAATAGGTAAAGCATCTCTTTCAATCATAGAAATAAATTTTTGGGCAAAGCAAACGAATTGATAAAACTTATAGGAGAAGGTGATCGAGATGCCTTCCAGAAGCTGTATCAATTGTTCAGTGAAAAAGTCTATAACACTGCGATCAGTTACACACATAACAGTAGCGATGCAGAAGAAGTAGCTCAAGATGTCTTCACCAGTGTATTTCGAAATGCTTCAAAATTTCAAGGTAATTCTGAAGTTAGTACATGGATTTATAGAATAACGGTTAATACGTCACTCAATAAAATTAAGAAGGGTAAACGATTTTCTTTCCTTAAGTTTGGAGAGCAGGAATATGATGTTCCTGATTTTGAGCATCCTGGTGCTTTAATGGAACAAAAGGAGCACTCGGCAAGCTTGTTTAAGGCGATCGATAAGTTACCGGAGTCTCAGAAAACAGCGTTTATATTGAGTTATATAGAAGAGTTACCACGGCAAGAAGTGGCGGATGTGATGGAGGTTACATTAAAGTCTGTGGAATCACTTTTGCAGAGAGGAAAGTCCAATTTGAGAAAAAATTTAGAAAATATTTATCCTAACCGCAGGAAATCAAAGAAATGAATGTCTAATATGTAATAAAGCATCCTAAAAAATGAAAAATGACAAAGAAAAATGGGTAAATGATGTTCTGAATAGTATGGAAGGAAGCAGGCGAGCTAAGCCTAGTCCTGAACTTTTCGACCAAATATTACAGGAGATTGATCGCCCAGAGACACAAGTATTAACGATGCCGCATTGGAGCAGAATTGCTGCCGTTGCCGCGTTATTGATTATGGGCAATGTATTTGCTGTCCAGCAAATATCTCAAAGTAGATATTCCGATTTGAGCGAAGTGAGTTCTAGTGATTCGGATAATTACATGCTTGTTTCTGATTATAAAATTTACGAGTAATGAAAGCATTGAATTTTTACAAGATAAGCACCATAGCATTATTGCTTGTTAATGTGGCAATGATTACTTTTTTCCTTATAACTCGACATGGGCCACCACCTAATCGAGGAAATAAAGGAATGGTTAAATCTGCAAGAGACATCATGAACCTAAGCGGTGATCAAGATGAACAGTTTATTATGTTTGCAGATAAGCATAAAGAGCAAATGCAATCCCTTAATAAGAATCAAAGAAAGCAGTTAAGAGCTTACTTTGAATTGGTAAGTCATTCGTCTGAACAGACTAATAAAGAGGAAGTGATGGAGATGATATTAAGTCTTGAAAAGCAGAAAATCGAGTCAACTTACAATCATTTTGAAGAAATAAAAGGTACTTTAAAGGAGGAGCAATATGCTGATTTCGAAGAGTTTAAGAGAAAAGCGCTAGTGTTTATTCTACTCAATGAAAATAAAAAAGGTCCACCACCGAAGGAAAAGTAAAAAGCCTTTGTCTAAAAGGGAAATAACTAAAAAATATAACAATGAAGTATTTTGTTTTTTTCCTTTTGATAGTTCTTGGATTGACATCCGTATTTGTTTCATGTCAGAAAGATGATAACACTGAAGATATGGAAGAAACCGAGGCAACGTTACATCCAGCTTTTGAAGAATTTGATAATGACAATTTCTCAATTTATTTGGATGGAGATGAAGTAGTCTTAGAATCTAATGGATTACCTAATCACACATCACCTTATTGGTCGAATACCACGGAAAGAAATGTAATCGATCCGATGGGGAATTCCTTGACAACTGAAGCTGCTTCTGAAAATCATGCCTTATTTGTTGAACCTACAGTAACTTCTTATGCGCAAATGGCGCCAGGGAATATTGATGATTTTAATGGTAGTTATACTTTAAGAATTCCAGCAAATCCTGTATTGGCTTCTTCTTCCAGTTCTACTGGTTTAGGAGCAATAGGAATTGCGGTTAGTGGTTCTATGATTTATAATGATGAAGAAGGACCTAATGTTCCTTTAGATGATGCAGTGGGATCTTTAGATTATACTGCAGCACATACAGGGCCACAAAGTTACCACTACCACTTAGAAACTAAAGCTTGGTCTAATGATGACGAAGCATTAATAGGAGTCATTTCTGATGGTTTCTTTCTGTATGGAAGAAAATGTAATTCTACAGGCACTTATCCAACAGATCTAGATGAATCAGGTGGGCATACAAGTACGACACAACATGCTACAGATGCTGAATATCACTACCATATTCAGAATGAATTGTACTTGAATGCATACTATATTTTATTCCCTGGAGATTATCAAGGAACACCGAATGCAATTCAATAACATCATATCCATTTTATTACTCTTACTTTCTTTCACCGCTTGCCAAAAAGCAAGTAGTGAAGAAAGCGGGAGTGATCGAGAAGTAGCACTTTCTATGGTAAGTGTTCATGAAGACTCACTTATTTTAAATGCTGATAAAGGGTTGGTTTTTTATCGTGATGGGCTATTTAGTGGAAGAGCCGTAAGGTATTATGAGAATGGATACTTATCAGTTGCTAAGGATTATGTCGAAGGTAAGAAGCATGGATACTATAGAAAATGGTTCGAGAATGGGATGTTGAGTTTCGAAAGTAAATATGTAGATGGTTATCAAGAAGGACGGACAGCAACATGGTGGAGTAATGGAAATCTAAGATCAGATTCAAACTATAAGGATGGAGTACCCGACGGAATTCAGTACCAGTATTATATTTCGGGTAATAAGTTTAAGAAAATGAATTTGTCAATGGGGAAAGAGGATGGATTACAACAATCCTGGAGAGAGAATGGCAAACTATATAATAATTATGAAGCAAAGAATGGCCGCATTTTTGGTTTGAAGCGTGCCAGTCTTTGTTTTCAACTGGATAATGAAATTGTTCAATATGAAGATTAAATTCGTTTTTCTGATGCTTACAATTTTTATTGTTGGCTGTAGTGAAACCCAGGAGAAAGAGAGTAGGGTGGAGACGCTTCCCTATTATAGTGAAGCTACTTTTACGCCTCATTGGCTGACTGCGGATGATGCTGAATTAGCAGATTTTCACCAGGTATCTCCTTTCAAGTTTGTAAATCAAGAAGGAGATACGATTACAGAGCAAACGTATGAAGGGAAAATTTATATTACTGACTTTTTCTTCACTACCTGTCCTGGAATTTGTCCTAAGATGACGGATAATATGGCCATTCTTCAAGAAGTATTCATGGAGGATGATGATGTGTTTTTGCTTTCTCATTCTGTAACTCCTGGATATGATTCGGTACCTGTACTGAAGGAATATGCAGAGAATAAAGGTGTGGATTCGAAGAAGTGGTCTTTGGTTACTGGAGCTAGGGAAGAAATTTATAAACTGGGTAGGCAGGATTATTTTGTAGAGGAGGACTTAGGGCTTCAGAAAGAACCTGAGGAATTTTTACATACTGAAAATTTTGTGTTGGTGGATGAACATCGGCATATTAGAGGTATCTATAATGGATTAAATAAAGCGTCTGTAAATCAGCTTATAGCTGATGTGAAGACACTGAAGAATAATAGGTAATTTTTCCAGCAAATCGTTAAGCCCAAAAATTCCTGATAACATTAAGATCGGTAAGCCGCGGGAGGCGGTGAGCGATAGCAAGGATTGGTAAGCTGAATGTGGGGTCATATGAGAAATAGTAAACCTCACAAAGCCGGTACGCTGTACCTAGAAACATCAAATCGTTAAGTCTTGACATTCCCGATAACATTTAGATCGGTAAGCCGCGGGAGGCGGTGAGCGATAGCAAGGATTGGTAAGCTGAATGTGGGGTCATATGAGAAATAAAAATCCTCACAAAGCCGGTACGCTGTACCTCTCTTATACTTTCTACGATTAGGTTACAAACAAAGTCGGTACGCCGTAGCTATAAACAGCAAATCGTTAAGCCCAGAAATTCCCGATAACATATAGATCGGTAAGCCGCAGGAGGCGGTGAGCGATAGCAAGGATTGGTGAGCTGAATGTGGTTAAAATTGAGTATCAGGAATCCACTACGGCTCATGTCATCCGCAGCCGAAAGGTATGCTTTCGTTTCGCTCCTTATTTTTGCTCTGCTATAATTCCTACGGATCATTCGTTCATTAACTGAATGTGGGTTTATATGAGAAAAAAAAATCCTCACAAAGCCGGTACGCTGTACCTCTCTTATACTTTCTACGCTTAGGTTACAAACAAAGTCGGTACGCCGTACCTATAAACAGCAAATCGTTAAGTCTTGAAATTCCCGATAACATTTAGATCGGTAAGCCGCAGGAGGCGGTGAGCGCTAGCAAGGATTGGTGAGCTGAATGTGAGTTCATATGAGAAATAGTAAACCTCGCAAAGCCGGTACGCTGTACCTATATTTACTTTCTACGATTAGGTTACAAACAAAGCCGGTACGCTGTACCTATAAACAGCAAATCGTTAAGCCCAGAAATTCCCTATAACATTTAGATCGATAAGCCGCGGGAGGCGATGTGTGTTAGCAAGGATTGCTGAGCTGAATGTGGTTAAAATTGAGTATCAGGAATCCACTACGGCTCATGTCATCCGCAGCCGAAAGGTATGCTTTCGTTTCGCTCCTTATATTTGCTCTGCTATAATTCCTACGGAACATTCGTTCATTAACTGAATGTGAGTTCATATGAGAAATAAAAATCCTCACAAAGCCGGTACGCTGTACCTCTCTTATACTTTCTACGCTTAGGTTACAAACAATGTCGGTACGCCGTACCTATAAACAGCAAATCGTTAAGCCCAGAAATTCCCGATAACATTTAGATCGGTAAGCCGCGGGAGGCGGTGAGCGATAGCAAGGATTGGTAAGCTGAATGTGGGGTCATATGAGAAATAGTAAACCTCGCAAAGCCGGTACGCTGTACCTCTCTTATACTTTCTACGCTTAGGTTACAAACAATGTCGGTACGCCGTACCTATAAACAGCAAATCGTTAAGCCCAGAAATTCCCGATAACATTTAGATCGGTAAGCCGCGGGAGGCGGTGAGCGATAGCAAGGATTGGTAAGCTGAATGTGAGTTCATATGAGAAATAAAAATCCTCACAAAGCCGGTACGCTGTACCTCTCTTATACTTTCTACGCTTAGGTTACAAACAAAGTCGGTACGCTGTACCTAGAAACAACAAATCGTTAAGCCCAGAAATTCCCTATAACATTTAGATCGGTAAGCCACGGGATGAGATGTGCGTTAGCAAGGATTGGTGAGCTGAATGTGGTTAAAATTGAGTCTTAGGAATCCACTACGGCTCATGTCATCCGCGGCCGAAAGGTATGCTTTTGTTTCACTCCTTATATTTGCTCTGCTATAATTCCAACGGAACATTCGTTCATTAACTGAATGTGGGTCGTATTAGAATTAGTTATCCTCACAACACCACTAAACTAAATCACGATCCAAACATGATTTCCCTGATCTACCGCGCAAGTCCATAAAACATACAAGAACTCTCCATTATTCGTTAAAGCGCCTGAATCAAATCATACTGCGTTACTATATGAAAATCTCCCGTATTCGACTTACTTACAACGGCAGGCACATCCTTGGAAATATACTTATTCAATTCTCGTGCAGAAAGTTGACTATCTACAATCGGAAACGGTTTCCCCATAATTTCTTTCACAGACTTATCTGCATTATTTACAGGATTCTCCAGTATGAAACTCAACACCTGACTTTCATTAATAGAACCAACGATCTCATTGTTTTCCATCACAGGCATCTGAGAAATGTCGCTTTCCTTCATCATCTGCATCGCTTTCTTCACCGTGTCACTTACTTCAATAGAAATAAACGGTTCTGCATCTTTTCTACGGATTAAATCAGCAATCGTGAAATCAGATTCTAAAAATCCTCTATCTCTCATCCAGTCATCATTGTAGATTTTTCCTACATACCGACTCCCGTGATCATGCAATATCACAACCACAACATCATCTTTGGTCAGTTTATCTTTCAATTGCAATACACCGCCAATTGCAGAACCCGCGGAATATCCCATAAACAGACCTTCTTCTTTTGCCAATCTTCTAGCAAGTACCGCTGCATCCTTATCCGATACCTTTTCGAAATAATCAATTACTCCGAAATCCACATTCTTAGGAAGAATGTCTTCACCTATTCCTTCTGTGATGTATGGATAAATCTCCTTTTCATCAAATTCACCCGTTTCATGATACTTCTTGAAAACGGAACCATAAGTGTCCACTCCCCAGATTTTAATGTTAGGATTTTTTTCTTTGAGATATTTCCCAGTTCCACTGATCGTTCCTCCTGTTCCAACACCGACCACTAAGTGTGTAATCTTTCCCTCAGTCTGTTCCCATATTTCTGGTCCAGTCGATTCGTAATGAGCAACTGTGTTCGAATGATTATCATATTGGTTAGCCCAGAAAGAATTCGGAATTTCCTTGCTTAATTTCTCAGCTACCGAGTAGTAGGAGCGTGGATCATCTGGCGTAACATTCGTAGGACATACAATTACTTCAGCGCCCATGGCCCTTAGAATATCAAATTTTTCTTTGGATTGTTTATCACTTGATGTGAAAATACACTTGTAACCTTTCACGACTGCGGCTAGCGCAATTCCCATTCCAGTGTTACCTGAAGTACATTCGATAATAGTGCCACCTGGTTTAAGCAAACCAGATTTTTCAGCGTCTTCCACCATTTTTAATGCCATCCGATCTTTAATCGAATTTCCGGGATTAAATGACTCGACCTTAGCGAGAACTAAGGCCGGTACATCTGATGTTATTTTATTTAATTTGACCATCGGCGTGTTTCCGATAGTTTCCAGTATATTATTATAATAGTCCAATGCTTCTTAATTTTCAGCAAAGGTAATTAGATTTTTACTCTCTGTATTTAACTTTTACCATAAATCTTTGATCTACGACACCTAATAGTTTTGCAACTCGTGGTGAAACAACGATAGAAACATCATCTGTATAAGTTCTCGGTGGAATATTTCCGATGACTTTTGCTTGAACTGTTTTGTTAAGCATTGGATTCGTAATTTCTATGTAACTACCTACAACTGCAGTAGGGTGGAGTGCAAACATGTTTTTTGAATTAGTAGATGTTTGATTCCATATAGCAATACCTTTTTCACTTTTGAATTTGTAAGTCGGAACTGTTTCTATTTCCGTCGATTCATTAACTAAAGGAGGCGTAATTAATTCTTCACTTTGTGCAGGTGCAGACACAATCCCCTCGAAAGATGGTTGTTCATTCGTAATATTTTCTGCTGGAACTTCCTGAATTAGTGTTCTTTCCTGAGGTACAACAGTAGTTTCTTTCTTTTCTAGCTGGTCTGAAAGTTGCACAACTTCTTTGATCTCTTTATCCTTTTTCTTTCCGAAAATCTTAGAAAAGAAACCTTGTTTCTTCTTTTTTCTTGATTCTCTTGAAACAACTCTACTTTTGTGTTCTTTTTCGCTGGTATTTTCAGCAACGAGCGGAGCAGGTGTAGTTTCTTGAGTAATCGTAGGCTTAGGAGCTACTTCTTGTTTTGCAATTACAGGCTTTGTAACCATGTCGGTAACAGTCGGTGCTTGTGTTTTATCTCCAATATTTAACCAACCTACTTGAATGATTTGATCAATTTTCAAATCGAAAGTCTTGATATTATTAATGGCTAATAAATTTTCGATCGTTTGATCAAAGTAAACTTTAGATATTCTATATAAGTTATCTTTAGGTCTTACCATATAGAAAACTGGAACGTAATCACCTCCAGTTGCTAATTCCGATGGATGCTTAATAAGAGAAGCCGCTAAAAAGGGAACTCGAATTTTTTGTCCAGCATTCATAGAATTGAAATCAATCCCTGGATTAACTGATTTTACATCTGACATTCTTTGATCAAATGTCTTAGCCAGCGTGTACACCGTTTGCTTAGGTGCCATTTCGTGGACGTAGACCTTTCCATAGTTAGGAGAAATCTGAACAATAACTCGGTCCCCAGGACTAAAAATAGGAGATTGTGCGTCTGCCGCTTGAGTTAAAATCAAAATAAAAGCGAAAAGCATGATAAACCTGTTCATGGTTCTTTAAATTTGCTGAATAAATCGGTTAAACAAAAATATAACGAAATTTAATAATATTTAATCATCTCTAGATAAATTTATTACAAATTACGTTTAATTATAATATGTAATATGACTACTGCAATAATTATACCAGCTAGATACGCATCTACTAGACTTCCAGGCAAAGCATTGGCAGATATTAATGGAAAGCCCCTAATTCAGTGGGTTTTCGAAGCTTGTAAAAAAGTAAAAAATGTTGATCAAGTAATTTTGGCGACTGACCACGAACTGGTATTTAACACCGCAAAAAGCTTTGGAGCAGATGCAATCATGACTTCTGAAGATCATAAAAGCGGTACAGATCGATGTGCAGAAGTGGCAGAAAATCTAGATTGTGATTACATTATTAATGTTCAAGGCGACGAGCCATTCATTGACCCAAATCACCTAGAGGCAATGAATAGCTACCTTTATGAGAACCCTGAGATCGATATTCTTACTTTATATCATGAAATAAGCGCAGCTTCGGAAATACTTAATCCTTCGAATGTAAAATTGACCAAAACAATTGATCAAAAAGTATTGTATTTCTCCAGAGCTGTCATTCCTTACAAGCGTAATGAACAGGATAACCCTTATTACAAACATGTAGGGATATATGCCTTTAGAAAAGATGTATTGTTGAAATTGGCAAAATTGAAACCTTCTATGCTTGAAAACACAGAAAGTTTAGAGCAGTTGCGATGGTTAGAAAATGGATACAATATCTATGCTTTAGAAATTCAAGGAACTTCTATCGGTGTGGATACTCCAGATGATCTTAAAGAAGCTAGGAATTTTCTAAAAAATCGCTATTAAACCCAAGAGGTAGGACTTGTTTTATAGATTCTAATTCGAGCACTTCGTCTAGGTTTCCTTTCATAAGAATCCGAATATTGCAATCGAGCAAGTCTTCATATTCAGCAATAACCTGCCTGCAAGCCCCACAGGGTGGGATAGGACCTAAGTCAGTCCGTGCATTATTTCTGGCGGTTATGGCCATTAACTTAATTTTCATCTTCGGGAAACGCATTGCAGCATGATGCAAGGCTACACGTTCAGCACATATACATAGCGGATATGATGCATTTTCTTGATTAGCACCTGAAATAATCTCTCCATTTTCCAACAAAATAGCCGTCGCAACATTAAAGTTGGAGTATGGCGCATAAGATAGATCTAGAAAATCGACAGCTTTTTTAATCAGCTGTTGCTCGAAGTCTTTGAGCTCTTCTAAATTTTTATAGAGTTTTAATTCCTGATGAATGTTCTTTATTTTCATCTAGTGGGATATTATCTTAAATTTACAATCAATATTTAAGCCAAATAAATTGGAATGCCGATAAAGCAGCAGAATCGATATAGCGGGGTTATCTTTAAAAATCAAGTAGAAGTTGCTGCACTTAGCAATCAATTTTCCAAAATTAATGACCATTTCTACTTGCAATCTAACGAAGCAATAGCCTTCGATGGGTATATTCCAGGGGAAGATTCTTTCTCGCATGCTCACATAGACCGATATAATGGATCGTGGTCAGTATGTGAAATTCTTGAGAATGAACTTATATTGTCAAGAGATCGCATTGGTGTTCGTTCTATCTATTATTGGGAAGATGAAAATCATTTCGCCTTTGCGAATGAAATAAAAGGTTTGTTACAATTTCCATTCGTTCCTTTCAAGGTTTCTAAACAAGGAGCTCATGAATTTTTCTTTTCAGGAAAGACGAGCGGTTTAATAGAAGGTGTCCATGAATTAGGAGCAGGAGAAATGCTGACGTTTAGTTTTTCTAGTCTCACTTACAGCACGAAGTCTTATTTTAATCGAGCAGAAAACACGCCAAGTGAAGAAAGTATAGAAGAGATATCAGAACAGATAAGAGATAGAATTAGTAAGGTGATTCAGCAAATAGAAGCAGACAGCGCCGAATTAGGTGCTTTTTTAAGTGGAGGAATCGATAGTTCTGTTATTGCTGCAACATTGGCACTGAACGAAAAGCAAGATCGTATTCCATTTATAACGGCAATGACGTCTGATGAATCACTGAACGAAGTCGAATATGCCGAAGAGGTGGTTAAGAAACTAGGGATAACGGAATGGCATCAAGTAGTCGCTCAGAATATCGAAAGTGAAATAGAGAACTTGCATGTTGCAATGGAGCTACCTACTACTTCGCTAGGGAGTTTTCTGCAATATGAAATGATGCGCTTTTGCAAATATAAAGGGATTAACGAGGTGCTAGATGGAACGGGAGCAGATGCTTTATTCGCAGGTCATTATTATCACTTAGCTATCTACTGGAATTCCTTAATTAGAAAAGGAAAGGTTAGCGCATTTGTTCAGCAAATGACCGAAAGCAAATTGGGTGAAAATTCAATGAAATTTTACATCAAGAATTTGCTGAAATACCATTATTTTCCACGTGTGAATCCTCAAAATAAACGTAAACTCGACGTAAAGATTAATCCATTATTACTCGGTCTAAATTCGGATTTGCTAGACCTAGAAGTGGCATCTACTTTACCTGGGTCAATGAAAAATTTGAATTCTTTTTTAGCATATGAATTCTACGACGGCGCGGTTGCAAACTTGTTGAGGTTTAATGATCGAATCGGACGGCATTTCGGAGTAATGAATCATTCTATTTTCTCTGAGTATTCGCAAATTTTTGAATATGCATTGGCAATTCCGCAAGAATTAAAAATTAAAAATGGCTTTTCTAAGTACGTTTTGAGAAATGCATATTCAGATATCTTGCCTCAGGAGGTCTTAAGGCGTAAAGATAAAATGGGACTTGTAGCTCCGAATAATTATTGGATGAAGAAACACAAGGACTTATTGCTTTCCTATTTTACAGAAGATTTATCTCCGTTTTTCGATGTGGAGAAAATGAAGAAATTGTTGGGCGAAGCTATAGATGAATCGGATGCCCAGGAAAACTATAAGATTTTCAAATTCATTAGCTTTGCGATCTGGCATAAAGTTATGAGTAAGTGAAATTAAGATCTTATATCAACAATGTAAGTGCGCTCCAAGCATTTCAAGTCATGCGGTTTTCCGTGTTGATTTTAATCGGTATCATCTTAGTCAAAACTGGTTATTCAACCGATGAAATAGGAGTTTACGAATTATTCTTTTTTCTGGCCAATGTGGTGAGCTTCTTCTGGGTGATGGGCTTGAATAATGGATTAATGAGCTACTATCCGAGTCTAACAGAGGAGAAGAAGCAGTTGATGCTATTCAATATTGCAATTCTTCTTTTAGCCTTGGGATTTATCGCTGGGTTGATATTGTATCTTGCTAGACATGCGGTATTTGAAATGGTGGGAAAGGTCGATTATCTGGGCTACCTGATCATCTATATGATACTTTCTGCACCTGCTAATTTTACGGAGTATACCTACTTACTGAAAGGTCAGTCTAGTAAAATCATCATATATGGAATGGTTATCTTTGCGTTGCAGCTGATCTTGATCATAAGTGGTGTAATGCTAGATTTTTCCATTGAGAACTTATTAAAATTGATGGTTGGCTGGGCTTTGTTTAAGTTTGTTTGGTTTGCTCAATTGATCATCAGGAAGGAGAAGTTAAAGTTAGATTTTAAACTCCAATACGTCTTTCTAATCTTTTCATTACCGTTGATTTTTCAGATGTTGCTTGGGAATGGAATGGAGTATGTGGATGGTTTTTTGGTCAATGTTTTTTACGATGAAACTGCATTTGCACAGTTCCGATATGGAGCGCGTGAATTGCCATTAGTCACCATACTAGTAGGAGCAGTTTCGACCGCTTTAATTCCCGTTGCTGTTAATAATATGGCAGATGCGCTATCAGAGGTGAAGCAGAAGATCAAGAGGCTAATGAATTTTCTCTTTCCGATTAGTATGGTATTAATGTTGATTAGTCCGCTGGTTTTTCCAATGGTTTATAGTAATGATTATTTGATTTCTGCCCAGCTCTTTAACGTGTATTTGTTAGTGATTAGCAGTAGGTTATTCATGCCGCAAGTTGTATTATTTGCAAAGCATGAAAATGTTACTTTAATGATTAGTGCGCTTATAGAGTTAATTGTAAATATTGGCTTAAGTTTGTTATTGTTGAAGTATTATGGAATGATTGGGATTGCATGGGCAACGGTGATCGCTTATTTGGTTAACAAATTGATCCTGCTTACGGTTGCTTGGAGAAAGTATGCAATTAAGCCATCTGCCTACATTGACCTAAAAACCTATGCGGCTTGGCTTTCCGTTTTGTTGATTAGTTATTACCTTTCCACTTATTATTTATACTAAGTATGCGATGTTTTATAGGAGGTTCTGGAAGTACAGGGAGTTCGGTTTTGGCCAATGTGTTGAATAGGCATTCCGAGGTATTTTGTGGGCCGGAGTCTTATCTATTTACAAAACATCAACTCTTTACGAACTGGAAAGACAGTAAGGCTGACTTATTAGACGGCAAGTTAAAATCCTTTCCCTGGCATATGTATTCGAAGGTTGAATTGCTCAATGAAGCCTACGAGTGGGAGTGGGAAAAGTTGCAAGAATTAGTCAGTTACTCAAATTTTATCGAGGAATTTGCAGAAGAATTCTTTAGAACGGTAGCGAGCAAACATGGAAAATCATATTGGATAGAGAAGACACCATCTAACGTTTATGGCTTTAAGTACTTGCTAGATCACTTTCCAAATTGCTTTTTAATTCATACGATTCGGAATCCATATGATACGATTGCTTCGCTGAATAGGAGAGGATTTAGTATCTATTACGCCACGTGTTTATATTTGGTCAATACTTGTGTAGGACTAGCTATGCGGAATGAAAAACACTATATTCCAGTGGTCTATGAAGACTTGGTAACTCATCCATCACAAGAATTAAAGAAAGTCTGCGATTTGCTAGGGATAGCATTCGAACCATCCATGCTAGTGGAGACCGCTGCAGGATTTGATGAAGATATAGATTCATGGGGACTAAGCGAGCACGGTAGAATTACAGATGAAAGCATAGGGACATTTAACAAGGTCTCCAGATTCGTGCAGGAAGAAATTATTTACACAGTGAATTCACTTCGGCTGACTCCTTTCTATGCGAAAGAATTCGGATGCGACATAGTAGACATCCCAGGGATCTGTGACTTGATGGACTTCGCACATTATGACGATGGCGGATTTATGAATATATTTCAGTTAAATATAGATAAAAGTCGAGATCATCTGACCAGAATTATAAGAGGCTATCCTTCTAAGTTATCGAAATATCCAGTAATGTTCAGAGTATGAAAATTTCCAATGCAAATATCAAATTACAAAAGGGACTTTCTGAATTGTATGACGAAAGAGAATCTAAACAGATTGCAGCCATTTTTTGGGAAGATTTATTCGGATATCGGAATGGCATAGATCGGCACTTGCACACTCAAGAAATAGAAACATTCGAATCAGCTCTTAAAAAGTTAGAACAAGGAATGCCGATTCAATATGTCACGGGCATCTCGGATTTTTATAACCTTCGCTTAATGGTCAATGAAAAAGTACTAATCCCGAGACCAGAGACGGAAGAGTTAGTCTATGAAATATTAAATGCAAAAGTTGCGGTAGGCGCTTCGGTTTTGGATATTGGAACTGGGTCGGGCTGCATTCCAGTTGCACTAAAATCTAAACGAGTAGACTTCAAGATGACTGCTATTGATTTAAGTGAAGGAGCACTAAAGGTAGCGAAGCGCAATGCAGAAAAATATGAATTAGGGATTGATTTTAAATGTTTGGATTTTTTAGATCGAGCTGCGTGGCAAGTGTTAGAAAAGTATGATTTAATCGTAAGTAATCCGCCTTACATTCCAGTTTCAGAAAAAGATAGAATGTCTGCAAGTACGCTAGCTTATGAACCGGAAATGGCATTGTTTCCAGAATCTGATGATGAATTCATCTTTTATAGACAGATTGCGGAATTTGGCAAAACTCACATGAATGAAAGTGGAAGTATATTCTTAGAATGCAATGAATTTAATGCGGCTGGGGTCAAGGAGATTTTCGAGCACAGTGGTTATAGCCAAGTGAATTTGCTGAAAGATATGCAAGGGAAGGATAGGATGCTGAAGGCCTGTTCATAAACTTCTGATGATATTACTTGTATTGGATTACTAATGGCAATCCTTTAGGGGCGCCTTCAATGAAATATACTTCTAGCATGCAATAATAAATTATAGAGATTTTACTTACTTCAAAACCTCTACCCACCAGTAGGTTTTGTCTTCTTATAACCTTTCTCAATTAGAGACTTGACTAATTGGTCTCTAAAATCACCTTGGATCAAGATTTCGTTGTCTTTTACGGTTCCACCTACGCCACATTCTTTCTTTAGTGTCTTACCTAACTCTTTAAGTGTGTTCAGATTACCTCGATAACCAGTGATGATGGTGGCTACTTTACCTCTCCGCATTTTCTTATCTCGATAGACTCGCAGGTTTAAGTTTTCAGGCGCTAAATCGTCCCCATTTACAGGTTCGATAGACAAACCATCAAAGAAACTATTACCTTCTGTTCCCGTCGTAAATACCAAACTACCTATATTCGGATTAGACCCTTTACTTTTCTTTCCCATGTTTTAATTCCAATTATTATTAATCATACGCAAAATAAGCATTCCAAGTTCCCCAACGCCTTCACTAGATTGACATAATATAATTACACCTGTTCGGGACTCCTTCTTATAATGGATATATGCTTTATGTCGTTCAGTCGTTCCGGAGTGCGTGAATATTCGCCCAGTTTGCTTGGAATTCAGAATGTACCATGCATAAGTCAGTGACAATTTATTATTAATCTTTGAATTTTTCCTAACTTTTTGGGCTTCTACTAATGATTCCGTGCGATCGTCCATTGATTGCTTAGTAAACTTGATCAAATCATTCAAGCAAGATACTAGGCCTTCAGATCCAGCAAAACTCTGATAGCTCCAAGGCTCTGGAATCATATTAGACCGATCGTAACCAATTTTTAGTTTTTGATCTGGCATAGCCAATGAAGTATTATAAAGCTTAAGGTCTTGGAATAGGTAGAAATGGAATAAATCTTCGAGTGGCATGTTCATTTTAGCTTCAAGAATAATCTCAAGCAATGCATAATTGATGTGGGAATATTTTAATGAAGGTCGGAACCAATTTGCTTTCTGAGGTTTAAAATTGGCATAATAATACAAGACATCTTCCTTCGTATAATAAGCGTATGGGTTGCTGAAATTATATTCTTTAGAAGAAAGGTTCGACGGTCTTTTGGGAAAACCAATCTTGTGCATCATTAAGTCTTCTAGCGTATAGTCCTCTAGATACTTATTTTGATATTTTTCAGGCAAGAAACTATTGATGGTTGTGTCAAGTTTGATTAAGTTTTTTAGATCAAGTTGGCTTGCTAGGGTAGAGGTGAATACTTTTGTTATACCACCTATTTCAAACAAGTCGAAAGAATCGATATGCTCTGGTCCAAAGTTCAGTACATAGGTTGAGTCTTCTATGATAACACCGATTACAAAACTTTTCTCTATTGGATAAACGATGTCTGTATCAAATCGAATAATCTTATCTATTTCCCTAAATAATTCAGCTTTCTGGCCCTGCAAAAATTGACCTAAAAATAGAAAGAAGAAGAGTGTAAAAGTTTTCATTATGCAAATGAAATATTTATTGAATAATATACAAAGATACAACGAAGCCAAGTGGACAAAAGGTCTTTAAGGAGAGTTTAAAGATGGAAGAGAGGTTCGTATTTGTTTTAGTTTTTTGCTAAGAACTTGATAATCTGACCTCCAGTCATCCTATCAATGTACTTAGAGCTAGAACTTAGGATAAAAGATTAAAGAAGAATGATGATTAATTAAATTCTGTTCGCTCCTAAAGACTTATTGATCGTAATTAGCAATTATAGGACCTTGGACTTCAGTCCGAGAAAGGATATGGGATTTTCTCATTCCTATATTATAATAAGTATGGATCGATAAGCACGAAGAGAAACATAGTGACTGCACCGACATGCTTGATTCTCACGAAATCTAAAATATAGCTAAAGACCTTGCATAAACAAAGAAGGGCCACACAATCCCCGTTGTATGACCCTTCGTCTTCGTCTTTTATACTTTAAATATATGAAATATTTTATATATTTTAATATTTAGCTAATTGCCATGCTCGGAGAAGTAGCTCTTTTTCTCTCATTCTCTTTCAATAAGATCTTTCTCAATCTAATTGATTTCGGTGTAACCTCTACATACTCATCTTCAGCAATATACTCCATGCATTCTTCAAGAGAGAAGACTGTTGGCGGTGCTAATTTAGTTTTATCATCAGCTCCAGAAGAACGCATATTACTCATCTTCTTAGCTTTTGTTAAATTCACACATAAGTCACTATCTCTAGTGTGCTCACCTACGATCATTCCTTCATAAACTTCTGACTGAGGAGATATAAAGAACTTACCTCTGTCTTGTAATTTATCCATTGCATAAGCAAAAGCATTTCCTTGCTCCATTGAAACTAGTACTCCTTTGTTTCTAGAAGGGATATCACCTTTCCATGGTTCGAATCTATCGAATCTGTGTGCAATTATCGCTTCACCAGCAGATAAGTTCATTAACACAGTTCTTACTCCGATTAATCCTCTAGAAGGAATTTCGAATTCAAGGTGAATTAAGTCACCTTTAGGTTCCATAATTAATAAATCACCTTTTCTTCTTGTGATTGCTTCGATTACTTTCCCGCTAAATTCTTCAGGAACGTCGATTGTTAATGCCTCAACTGGTTCGCATTTTACACCATCAATTTCTTTGATGATAACTCTAGGCTTACCTACTTGAAGTTCATATCCTTCTCTTCTCATTGTTTCTATAACAACAGATAAGTGCATGATACCTCTTCCATAAACGATAAATGCTTCTGGAGTAGCACCTTGCTCAACTCTTAAGGCAAGATTTCTTTCAGTTTCCTTTTCTAATCTTTCTTTAATGTGACGAGAAGTAACGAAATCTCCTTCTTTACCGAACATCGGACTATTGTTAATCGTGAACAACATACTCATCGTAGGTTCATCAATTGTGATAGCTGGTAATGCTTCAGGATGTTCAAAGTGACAAATCGTATCTCCGATTTCAAAATCAGCGATACCAGTAATTGCACAAAGGTCACCACATTCTACTTTTTCTACTTTTTGTTTCCCAAGACCATTAAAAACAAATATTTCTTTGATTTTTGATCTTACAACTGAACCATCTCTTTTTACTAAAGATATAGGCATTGTCATATTGATTTCTCCTCTATGAACTCTACCTATTGCAATTCGGCCAACATATGAAGAATAGTCGATAGTTGTAATTTGCATCTGAAGAGGTCCTTCATTTACTGGAGGTTCAGGAATAACTTCAATAATTTTATCTAACAAGTATGAGATATCATCCGCAGGTTTATCCCATTCTGCTCCCATCCAATTATGTTTAGCTGATCCATATACAGTTTCAAAATCTAACTGTTCTTCTGTTGCATCTAAGTTAAACATCAGTTCGAAAACATCTTCCTGTACTTCGTCAGGTCTACAGTTTTCTTTGTCTACTTTATTAACTACAACGATAGGTTTTAGTCCTAACTCAAGTGCTTTCTGTGTTACATATCTAGTCTGAGGCATTGCTCCTTCGAATGCATCAACTAAAATAAGAACTCCATCAGCCATATTAAGTACACGCTCTACTTCACCACCGAAATCGGCGTGACCAGGAGTGTCGATCAAATTGATCTTATAACCTTTATAGTTAACAGTAATGTTTTTTGCGAAAATGGTTATACCACGTTCTCTTTCTTGATCATTGTTATCAAGAATTAAATCTCCTTCCGGAAGTTTTTCTCCGATATCCTGACAGTAGTGAATCATCTTGTCAGTTAACGTTGTTTTTCCGTGATCTACGTGAGCGATTACCGCCACATTTCTAATTTTATTCATATGTTCTTGCGAATTATGCCGCAAAAGTACGCTTTTTTTCGTCAATAAAACTAAATACTGTAAAAATAAATGATTAATTAACGAATAGATAACTTATTGAACCTCAACTTTTAATGACTTTGGGATTTCAGGAGGATGCGAGCGGCATACAGTATTGTTTAGATTGTCCAATACGAACAATTCTATTCTTCGATTATACCTTCTTCCAGTATCATCTTCGGTGTTTAGGGCGATTGGTTTCGAATCGGCATAGGAATCGATACTGATATTTCTTACGGAGATCCCTTCTGATATTAGATACTGTTTTGCTTGATTTGCTCTTCTAGCAGAAAGTTTCTCATTGTATTCTCTGCGACCTTTACTATCTGTAAATGCTCTAATCCTAGCTTTGAAGTTTGAATTTTGGTCAATTATTAAAGCCACTTTCTCAAGTTCAAGTTTTGCAGTATTAGAAAGTAAATCAGAATTGTAGTCAAATAGGATCCAGTTTAAATCACAATCATATTGGCTGAGTTCTTCTCTGGTTGCATTTAATTCGAGAGTAGGAACATCAGGAGTTTCTGGTTCAAGTTCTATGGTTCTGATATTGGAATCAGAAATGATCTCTTTTTGCGTGAAGTCACAACTACTAAGTAAGATACCAGCCATCAGCAAGTATAGTACATAGAATTTAGTTATCTGGGGTGCAAGTTTCATAATATGATCTAATAACTGATTTTATTTTATTTCTATTACAATATAGTCATGATAAATCACTAAGTCCAATAATAAATTAATTTTTACCAAATGCGGACAAATGTTAAAAATTTTCAATTTGTGACAAATGGCTTCCATTACCGTCTTAATGTTAAGGATAATCTAAATTTTAGGTGTCATCAAACAAAAGACTATTGACAATAGTTATAAAAATGAACAAATTAAATAAAAGTTACAATATGCCTCATTCTGAAATTAAAATTAAGGCCATTCATAAAAGACCTCCTATCAGGATTAAGAGGAAGAATACTTCGTCCGGGAGTTTACATCGGGTTCTATTGTACCTATTTAAGTCATTAGGCCTATATAGAAGAGCTCACTAAATGTTATATTTGGCAAATTAATATTGTTTAAGATGCCATCACAGAAAGTTTCATTTTTAAATGCTAATGGGAAGTTATTAAGCGGAAAGCTCGAGCTTCCGATGATAAAGAAACCATACCCATACGCCATTTTTGCCCACGTTTTTACAGGAAATAAAAATTTAAAAGCAGCAAGACATATTAGTCGTGCTTTGAATTTAGAAGGTATTGCTGTGCTCAGATTTGATTTTACAGGATTAGGAGAAAGTGAGGGAGACTTTAGTCACACAAACTTTTCAACAAATGTGGATGATATCAAAGCCGCCGCTAAGTATCTCAGTGAAAATTATGAATCACCAAGCATTATAATTGGTCATTCACTTGGAGGTGCAGCTGCACTTTATGCTGGAGCAGAAATGGAATCTGTGAAAGCCGTGGCGACGATAGGTGCGCCCTTCCAACCAGAACATGTGAAAAATTTAATCGGTGATTCTATAGAAGAAATCAATGAAAAAGGTGCGGCAATCATTTCTGTAGATAACAGAGAATTTACCATAAGACGTCAATTTATAGAAGACCTTTCTCGAAAAGATACTCTTGAAATCATTAAAGATTTTGACAAAGCGCTGTTAATTTTACATTCACCTCAAGATCGAGTAGTAGAAATCGAAAACGCAGCTCAAATATACCATGCAGCAAAACATCCTAAAAGTTTCGTTACCTTGAATGGGGCGAATCACATGCTCAATAATAAAAGTGATTCATTCTACGCCGGCCGTGTCATAGGATCATGGGTTCAGAGATATGTAACACAGAAAGAAGAAGTGAAGCTAACCACAACGAAGCAAGTTATGGTGAAGCTAGAAAATGAAGGTTTCACAACGGAGATAATGGCTGGTAGACATGGACTTGTTGCTGATGAATCAGAGAATTTAGGAGGGAATGATTTTGGCCCCTCTCCATACGAATTATTAAATGCAGCGCTCGGAGCGTGCACGGCAATGACCCTTCAGATGTATGCGCGTAGAAAAAAGTGGCCGCTTGAAACCGTTAATGTTCATCTTTCCTTTGATCGGAAATATGCAGACGATTGCGCTGATTGCTCAAATCCAAAAAGTAAAATCAGCCACATCGATGTATGTATTGCACTAGAAGGTGACTTGAGCGATGAGCAGCGAACTCGATTACTGGAAATTGCTGATAAGTGCCCTGTGCATAAGACGCTAGCGGAAAATGTTAGTTTTAATACGTATCTTGAGTAGGAAATTAAGTTCCGCCCATGAAGAAAACTTTAGGAATCATATTTCTTTTCTTTTTTTGTTTACCGCTTCATAGTCAGACCAACGAAGGGACTGAATTTTGGTTAGGGTCGTATGTTTATGACTATGTTAACGATGGAAGAAATATAGTCATCATTACTTCTAGATACGAAACTTCAGGAATTGTTGAAATTCCAGGTTTACAGAAGTCTTTTACAGGTTCTATTGATTTAGTTACAAATTACATTGACGTTTGATCTTTGGGAATGAAATTATCGAGATGTCTGTGATTGTCAAAAGTCGATGGGGTGAGGTAGTCTTTTTTAGTGAGGATGCAGATCCTAGATGGGATGGCGAATTTCTAGGAGAAAAGGCAGCACCAGGTGTTTATTTTTACCAAGTAAACATTAAAAGCAACATTGAAGAAGGAGCTATTCAAGAAGATCAATATTTGGGTACCATAACTTTGCTCAGGTAATTGAATGATAATTATTGAACTTCCATACAATTTTAAAGTAAAGCCGTTATAACACTGGTAGAAAATGTTAGTTTTAACATTTATCTTGACTTAACAATCCATTAATTAACCAATGTTGAAAGCTTTAGGAATAATCAGTCTTCTTTTTTTATGTCTTTCTCTTTCAAGTCAGACGAACGAAGGGAATGAATTTTGGTTTGGGTTTATGGAACACATCGATATCAATAATAATGAGAAAGTAGTGATGATTACCTCGAAGTTCAATACCAGTGGGCGAGTAAGCATACCGAATCGAAATTGGACAGAAACTTACACCGTTGCAGCGGGCCAAGTAATCGTCATTACCCTTCCAGATTTAACTGAAAATATCGGGTCGGAGTCATTTGATAATACAGGGGTTCAAGTTGTTTCTGATTTGCCAGTCTCTGTATACATTCATCAGTATCACCAATTTAGGTCAGAAGCGTCCGTTGTTTTGCCTGTGAATTCTATAGGCAGTTCTTATTTCGCCATGACGTACCAAGGCGTTTATAACCAAGGGCAAGACTATCCATCTGAATTTCTGATAGTTGCTGTAGCAGATGAAACGATTATTGAAATAGAGCTGAGTGATCGAATAAAAAGTGGTAAAGCTGCTGGTGAGAAGATTAATATTACATTGGATAAAGGAGAAACTTATCAAGTTCAGGCAGCTAATGCTTCTGGGGATTTATCAGGAACATATATTAAAGGAGATAAAAATTTTGCATTCTTTTCTGGGAATTCATGGACAGAAGTGCCGAATGGATGTAATGCTAGAGATAATTTAATGGAGCAGATGTATGCGGTAGGTACCTGGGGGAAGAAATTTGTCACAGTTCCTAGTGCTAAAATGTCTTTTGATATTTTTAGAATTATGGCAGCAGAAAACAATACACAGATAAGCATAGAAAGCAGCAATGGAAATGTTGAAAATATAATCTTAAGTAAGGGGAAGTTTGTTGAAAAAAGATATTCAAGTGCAAAGTTGATTGAAGCGAATAAACCAATTCAAGTTGGGCATTTTATAGTTGGGTCTGATTGCGGCGGCTATAGTATAGGTGATCCATCTATGCTCATGTTAAATAGTGTAACACAGACAAGAGATACGGTGACGCTGTTTAACTCTAGACTACAAGATATTCAAGAAAATTATATCAATATTATTGCATTTACCAGTGATATACCACTGATAACCGTGGATGGAGGAGGCATCCCTAATTCGGCTGAAATAGAGGCTGTGGGGGCGGATGGTTTATATAGTTTTATTAGATTAGAAGTTAGGGCTGGTGCGCATACGATAATTTCAGAAGGCTGCGGCGTTATCGCTTCAGCTTATGGTTATGGACCAGCGGAATCCTACGCATATAGTGGAGGGGCAAGTTTTAATACGATCAATGTTAACCCTATACCAGATGGAGGTTGCTTAAATGATACGGTGTTTTTTGATGCCAATTTACCAGAAGAGCGTTATTCTTTTCTGTGGGATCTTGGGAATGATATTATTCGGACAGATCGAAGCTTTGAAATGTACTATGATGAGTTAGGTAGTTTCCCTGCGATGTTGATTATAACAGATGATTGTATAGGAACGGTCGATACTTTTAATAAGGATATTGTTATAAGTTTAAGACAAGGCGTGGAGACCATTGGAGATGTAATGGTTTGTGAGGAAGAGCGTTTTGAATTAGGAGCCACTGATGTGGCAAATGCGAGCTATTTGTGGACAGGACCCAATGGATTCCTTTCAGAAGAACAGTTTCCAGAAATATCAGAATCTGAACTTAGTCACAATGGTCAATATTCAGTTGTGGGTATTGTCTCAGGATGTGCTACTTATCCATCTATTTCTAATGTTGATATTTTTCCGTTACCCAATCCAGATTTCAACCAAGACGTTTTCTATTGCAATTTAAGGACTGAGATTTTTCTGAATCCGGGTGATTTTGAAACTTATCAATGGCATGATGGTACTTCAGATCAAGAATTCCTTGTTGATGGAGATGGATTTTATGCAGTAACCGTTTCGAATGAATTCGGGTGTTTTCAGGAAGTAAATATTTCTATGGAAGAACGTTGCCCTACAGAATTTTTCATTCCTAATGTTTTTTCACCTAATGATGATGGTATTAATGATATATGGAGAATAGAAGGACATGATATAACGTCTTTTAGCCTATTGGTCAAGGATCGTTGGGGAGAAATTGTGTATGAAAGTATGGATGAAACGATAGGGTGGGATGGTCAGTTTCATGGGAAGATCGCTATTTCTGATGTTTACTTTTATGAATTACATGTTTCAGGATTTCGAGAGAATGGTGATGTCTATGAAGAGGATGTTCTAGGTACAGTGACGTTGTTAAGGTAGGCAATGAACATTAGTCTTAAGACTGCAAATAGAAGCTTGCAGGACTACATAGCATTTAGACCAGTAAGCCGCGGGAAGTATTCGAGCGAGTGCAAGGACTGCTGAGCTTAATGCGGTTTAATTCGAGTGCAAATCAACTACAACACTTTCCTTCAACACTCTTGTTGCTCATTTAAAGGTATCGCATGGAAATTGATCTTAATTATTTCGTTCTGAAGTACGAGGTCCTATGGTCGCAAGACTTGAATGATGAACTTTCTAAAGGAGCTTGGACTTTAGTCCGAGAAAAACAAGAAGCTTGCTGGTATACATAGCATTTAGACCAGTAAGCCGCGGGAAGTATTCGAGCGAGTGCAAGGACTGCTGAGCTGAATGCGGTTTAATTCGCGTACAAATCAACTACAACACTTCCAATCTCTACTCTTATTGCTCATTTAAAGGTATCTCATCGAAATTATTCTCAATAATCTCGCACTGAAGTACGAGGTCCAGTGGTCGCAAGACTTGAATGATAAACTGTCTAAAGGAGCTTGGACTTTAGTCCGAGCAAAACAAGAAGCTTGCAGGTCTACATAGCATTTAGACCAGTAAGCCGCGGGAAGTATTCGAGCGAGTGCAAGGACTGCTGGGCTGAATGCGGTTTAATTCGCGTGCAAAACAACTACAACACTTTCCATCAACACTCTTGTTGCTCATTTAAAGGTTTCTCCTCGAAATTGATCTTAATTATTTCGTTCTGAAGTACGAGGTCCTATGCTCGTATGACTTTAAAGATGAACTTTCTAAAGGAGCTTGGACTTTAGTCCGAGAAAAACAAGTAGCTTGCAGGTCTACATAGCATTTAGACCAGTAAGCCGCGGGAAGTATTCGAGCGAGTGCAAGGATTGCTGAGCTGAATGCGGTTTAATTCGTGTGCAAAACAACTACAACACTTCCAATCTCTACTCTTGTTGCTCATTTAAAGGTTTCTCATCGAAATTGATCTTAATTATTTCGTTCTGAAGTACGAGGTCCTATGCTCGCAAAACTTGAATGATAATCTGTCTAAAGAAGCTTGAACTTTATTCCGAAGAAAACAGGAAGCTTGCAGGTCTACATAGCATTTAGACAAATCACAATTCCTTTCCCTTCAATGCATCACTTATCGCATAATCCAAGGCTTTCTCAGCTAAAGGTCTAGAATAAACATTTAATTTTTCCATAGAGCTATTAATCGCATCCTTATCATCTCCCTTCGCTGCAACCTCTAATTCCTTCGTCATGGATATTAGCTGTTCGATTTCTTCCTTGGTAAACAAGTTCTTATTGTGATCTATGAATTTCTTAGAAGATAAAATCACATTGTTCGCTTCGTTTCGAGCCTCTAAAAGCGCTCTTTTCGCTAGATCACCTTCCGCATGGGTAAACGAATCCAACAACATCTTTCCCATTTCTTCTTCACTCAATGAATACTGAGACCTGATTTCTATTTTCTGCGCAATCCCTGATCTTAGTTCTGATGCTTTAACGACTAGAATTCCATCAGCATCCAAAATAAATTGGATTTCGATCTTCGGAATACCTGCTGGCATGGGAGGAATACCACTTAAGATAAATTCACCAAGTTTTCGATTGTCTTCTACCATGTCACGCTCTCCCTGGTAAACACTAACTTTTAAGTTTTTCTGTCCATCAACTGAAGTGGTGTAATTTCGACCAACCTTCGCTGGAATCTTGTTATTTCTAGGAATAATCGAATCCATCAGTCCACCTACGGTTTCGATACCAAGTGATAATGGCGTAACATCTAGCAGCAACATACCTTTTTGATTCCCTGCAAGAATATCTCCTTGAATAGCAGCACCAAGGGCAACCACTTCATCAGGGTTAATTTTGTCTTCTACTGTCTTCCCGAAAAATTCAGAAACCGCAGTTTTTACAAGAGGAACCCTTGTGGATCCACCTACAAGTATTACATTTGAAATATCTGAAGATGTTAAGTTAGCATCTGAAAGTGCTTTTCTGCACGAATCGATTGTCCGGTCAATTAACGGTTGAATGAGGCTATTAAATTGACCTAAAGAAATAGATAAACCATTATTAGTATAAGAATCATTACTCGATAAAGCTTGCTTAGCTTCTTCTGCTTGAAGCCTAATTTCTTGCTTAAATGACTTATCCTCGTTAAATTTCCTAGCGTCGACGGAGCCTTCATTTATCCAAAAGTCAATGATTTTACGATCAAAGTCATCACCACCTAAGAAAGTATCTCCATTAGTAGACAATACCTCAAAGATACCTTGCTGAATCTGTAAAATAGAAACATCAAAAGTTCCACCACCTAAATCATAAACGGCTACCGTCTTTTCATCATTCGGATCAACACCTATTCCATATGCTAGAGAAGCAGCTGTAGGTTCATTAATGATTCTTAGAACATCTAGCCCTGCCAGTTTTCCCGCATCTCTAGTCGCCTGTCTTTGGGTATCATTAAAGTATGCAGGAACGGTAATTACCGCTTTTTGTACCGTTTGTCCAAGCCTATTTTCTATTCTCAGTTTAAGTGCTTTCAAGATTTCTGCAGAAAGTTCTATTGGAGAATAAAACTGTTCTCCAACTTGAATCTTTACCAATGCATTTTCATCTTGATCAATAATCTTATATGAAAGGTAGTTTTCGAAATCATTAACATCATTATAGGATTTCCCCATCAACCTTTTCACAGAATATATCGTTCTCTCAGGCTGAGTAATCAGTTTTTCTTTAGCAAGATCTCCAACCAAGATCCCAGAATCATCGAAATGAATGATGGATGGTACAAGTGTGCGCTTGCCATTTTCATCTTTTACTGCTTTTGCAGTACCATTTTCTATATGTGCAACCAGACTATTAGTCGTTCCTAGATCTATTCCTACGATCAAATCATCATTTTTCTCTACTGTTCCAGTGGAAAGATTTATTGGTATTTTAGCCATTGTATTTCTTAATTTGGTGCAAATATATCAAATGATTTAGACCCATAATTGTTTAGTAGAATGGACTTTAATGATAAATGATTTTTATTTATGAACTAATTCAGCTTCTTAACCAAGGAAAAAATAGAAGAATATTAGAAAGTTATGGCAATTCATGGAAAGGCAACTATAATAATGGACTACTTGTCTGGAACATTGAACAATTACGAAATGCTTATATTTAATTTCTCAAACTCAAATATAAATGGCTCACTTTCTTTCCAATAAAGTCAACAAACTCTTTTTAATTCTGGGAGGTTTTTTTGTTGCTAATGCGATTGTCGCTGAATTCATCGGTATTAAGATTTTTTCTTTAGAACGGACCTTGGGTTTGGAGCCGATGAATCTGTCATTGTTTGGAGTAGATGGTCTAGGGTTTAGTCTAACTGCGGGTGTTCTGCTGTGGCCCGTGGTTTTTGTAATGACAGACGTAATTAATGAATATTATGGTCAGAAAGGTGTGAAGTTTCTGTCTTATTTAACGGTTGGGTTGATAAGTTACGCTTTTGTTATGGTGTTTTTTGCCATATGGATTAGTCCGGATCTTTGGTGGAGGGATGTGAGTGGGACCTTGGTCGGTAATGAGGTGTCTGATATGGACTTAGCATTTCGGAAAGTTTTCGGTCAGGGTCTCTGGATAATAGTAGGTTCCTTGGTGGCCTTTCTAGTAGGCCAGGTTATAGATGTCTTCGTATTTCATAAGATTAAGAAGATTACAGGAGAAGGTAAGATATGGCTTAGAGCAACGGGTTCAACGCTTATTTCGCAATTCATAGATAGCTTCGTGGTTCTTATCATTGCATTTTATATTGGAGGCGACTGGGACTTGGTTCGGGTTCTGGCGATAGGTACGGTTAATTATTTATACAAGTTTGTAATGGCGATTGTATTAACGCCAGCAATTTATTTTGCGCATTTTATAATTGAGAAATATCTAGGAAAAAAAGATGCAGAACGCATTAAAAAACAAGCTATGCATTCGTAAAATGATTAGATTTGCGCGATAATTAAGAAAATGGAAACGATAACAGATAAAGTATTTATGGTCAGACCAGCTCATTTTGGTTTTAATCATGAGACTGCTGAGAATAACGCATTTCAGGATAATTCAGGAGTGCAATCACAGGAGGAGATTAGTGAAATGGCGAAGGTAGAATTCGATGGATTAGTGGAGAAGCTTAGGGAAAAAGGAATCGAAGTAATCGTTTATGAAGATTCAGATAACCCAGTAAAAAAGGATGCGATCTTTCCGAATAATTGGATCTCCACGCATAGAGGTGAGGTATTAATTACTTATCCAATGTTTGCTGAAAGCAGAAGAACGGAAAGACGTGAAGATATAATTAATGATCTCAAAGAAAAGTTTTCTTATCATAGACAGTATTTCTTCGAGCACTACGAATCAGAAAATAAGTTTCTAGAAGGGACTGGCAGTATGATCCTTGATAGAGATAACCGAATCATCTATGCTTGTCTAAGTGAACGGACAAATGTCGAACTTCTGGAGAAGTTTTCTATACTTATGAATTACAAGAAAGTTTTCTTTTACGCTAAGGACGATAATGGCTTAGAAATCTATCATACGAATGTGATGATGGCACTTGGAGAAGAGTATGCTATTATTTGTCTCGATACCATCAAAGATGAAAGGGAAAAGAAAGAAGTTGTAGATCATTTAAAAGGATCGGAGAAAGAAATAATAGAAATTTCGGAAAATCAGATGAATCACTTTGCGGGTAATATGCTGGAAGTGAAAAACAAAGAAGGCTATCATTATTTAGTGATGTCAGAACAAGCCTACAAATCTTTGAATCAAAGTCAAATAAGCAAAATTGAAAACCACAGTCAAATCATTCATGCTCCTTTATATACCATAGAAAAATATGGTGGAGGAAGTGCCCGATGTATGATTGCTGAGCTATTTTAATTTGTTAACATTAAATTTACCTACATCGAATAATTGATTCTTAATCAGTTAGCTGAAGAAACTTGCTTTTTATTCTGAATTCAAGTCAAATATTTATTTACAATTAATTTATATTAATTATTTCAATATGTTGGATATATAATAGTACTTTTGTGAAAAATTTAACCAAATCAAATTAGAATGAAAAAATTTTTCACACTCACTATTTTTGCATTATTTGCGTTTGCAATGAATGCCCAAACTGTTACAGGGGTAATAGTAGATCAGGAAACGGCTGAGCCATTAATTGGTGCTGTTGTTCAACAAAAGGGGACATCTAATGGTACGATTACCGATATTGATGGATCTTTCACACTAGCTTTAAGAGAAGGTAATCCAGTATTACTACTAACTTTTCTTGGATTTAATGACTCTGAAATTGACTTAACAGGGAAAACTGGAAGTATCGATTTAGGAAATGTTGAGTTAAGTTCTAATGCAATGGGACTTGAAGAAGTAACAATTACAGGAACGATGGATATCGTGAAAGACAGAAGAACTCCGGTTGCTGTTTCTACGATTTCAGTTGCTGAAATTCAAGCTAACTCTGGAAATGTTGAATTCCCAGAATTGATGAAGAATACACCTTCTATCTATGTTGCTGGACAATCTGGTGGATATGGAGACTCTGAGATTTTTACAAGAGGATTTGACCAAACGAATACTGCCTTCCTTTTAAATGGTCAGCCGATCAATGGAATGGAAGATGGCAAAATGTATTGGTCTAACTGGTCAGGAATGACTGATGTAGCAACTGCAGTTCAGATTCAGAGAGGTTTAGGTTCTTCTAAATTAGCAATTTCTTCAGTTGGAGGAACGATAAATATTATCATGAAGGCAACTGATATTGCTAAAGGTGGTAATGCTAGTATCCTTTATGGTAACGATAACTACTTGAAGGCAACTGCTTCTTATAGCTCAGGCATGATTAATGACAAATTCGGAGTATCTTTTCTTTTAACACACTGGCAAGGTGATGGTTGGGCAGAAGGTACTAAAGGAGCTGGTCAAAATTATTTTATAAGCGCTGGTTATAAAATCAATAATAGAAATAAGATTAACTTTTTGATTACTGGAGCTCCTCAATACCATGATCAGAATTTTAATAAGCGAATAAGCGATCATTATAATGATCCAGCTAATCCTGATGAGTTTAATATCAAGTTTAACAACAACTATGGTACACTTGATGGTGAATACTTGAGTATGAGAAGAAACTATTACCACAAACCGGTAGCAAATCTTAACTGGGATCTTAAGTTCGATAACCAATCTTCATTGTCTACCGTTGCATATGCTTCTTGGGGTAATGGCGGAGGAACAGGACCATATGGTGATACTCGAATAGATGGATATAATACAGCTGATGGACATATCGACTTTGATAATGTTATTGCTGCTAATGCACAAGTTGATGGAGGAATCGGTCTTAATAATGTGAATAGACAGTATTTAGGAACAGCGATCAGAGGATCTAGAAATAATCACGCTTGGTACGGTTTAGTTTCTAACTATAGCAAAAAATTAAACCAAAATCTGAATTTCAGCATTGGAGCAGATCTAAGAACTTACCATGGTTCACACTACCGTGAATTAGTGGATCTTTTAGGATTAAATGGGTTTGACGAATCTGACAAAGCAAGATTTAACAACCACATTGTTTCTGAAACATTCCCAGCTAATCCTTGGACAGCGATGTACAAAAATGCTTCACTTGCGGAATCTATCGATTATAGAAATGATGAAACCATTTCTTATGCTGGAGCATTCTCTCAATTTGAATATACCAATAGTAGAATTTCTGCTTTTTTACAAGGTGCAATTTCTAATCAATCTCATGTAAGATTTGAATTACATAACAACACTGAAGCAGAGGAAAAATCAGAAAATGTGAATAATTTAGGTTATAATGTAAAGGGTGGTGCTTCATATAGTATTAATACGAACAACACGATTTTCTTTAATACTGGTTTCTACCAGAGACAACCTTTTCACGATAATATCTACTTGAACTTTAGCAATTTTGTAAACCCTGTAGCAGTTCCAGAAAAAGTTTTCGGAATAGAAGCTGGGTATAAATTTGCAAATCAAAATTTTGCATTAAACCTTAATGCTTATAGAACTTCTTGGAAAGATCGAGCGACAACTAGAACGTTAAATGATGGTGATGAATTACCGAATGGTTTCATTATTATAAGTGAAGGATTTAGAAACACATTACAAAATCAATTACACTCGGGTGTTGAGTTAGATTTTTCTTATAAAATTAACAAAATGGCTTCCGTTAGAGGTTATACTTCTATAGGAGATTGGGCTTATCAAGGAAGTCTGAATAGTCAATATTTTGATGTGAACAGAGAATTGGTATATCAAACTGATGGTGACGATGTAGATGGAGTAAGAGTAGGTGGTGCTGCCCAGACAACTTTTGGTCTAGGTCTTGATGTGAAGCCAATCAAACCACTTTTCGTTTCATTAAAGTATAACTACTATAACAATCTTTATTCTAATATCGGAGTAGGTACTACTTCATTATTATTACCTGATTTTGGATTATTAGACTTAGGCGTTAGATACAATGTAGACTTAGCTAATGGTCAGTTATTAACGTTAAGAGGAAATATCTATAATTTATTAGGAACAGAATATATTTCTAGAGCGACTTCTTCAGTTGAGGCTTCTTCTGTAGAAAGTGAAAACTGGAATGGTGTTAATAAATCTAACTTTGTTCAATTTGGAAAAACAAGAACTTGGAACGTAAGTTTGAAGTACTCTTTCTAAACACAAAGAAATGATATAAAAGTCCGCTTGTCTTTTCAAGCGGACTTTTTTTGTTAAATACAAATGTAGGATTCAGTTATATATTGCTATTTTTGATATTTAAGAAAATTTGAATTAAAACTGTAAAAATTTAATTTATAATGAAAAAGATATTGTTACTTTTTACCCTATTTATAGGTGTTTGTGCAGCATCAAATGCACAATTAGTTATTTCTGAAATTATGTATAATCCACCTGAAAGTGGGACAGATTCGTTAGAATACATTGAAATTTATAATGCAGGAGACGAAGGTGTGAATGTGAATGGTTATAGTTTTCAACAAGGCGTAGAGTTCTTGTTTCCTGATACCACAATTGCATCGAAAGCATACTTTCTATTGGTGAAAGATACAGATGCATTCGAAAGTGCAATAGGGATTAATGCGATGGAGTGGGATGCAGGTGCTTTAAGTAATGGCGGAGAACCGATTATCTTACAAGATGCTGATTCTATGGAAGTTAACAAAGTTGACTTTCAGACAGAAAGACCCTGGCCGATCAACAGCGAAGGTGCTGCAGGTGGGGGAGCATCTATAGAATTTTGCATTGTAGAATCAGACAATAGCATCGGAGAAAACTGGAAAGCATCGACTGCTGCAAGTGGCGTATTTATTAACTCACTCGAGTTCAAGGGAACACCAGGAACAGCTAATACAGCGATGTGTGGCTCTGGAGGAGATGTAACAGTAACCTTGTCTGGAACAGCATTTTCACCAGCTGATATTACGATTAATGCTGGAGAAACCGTGATTTGGAAAAACGAAGATGGTTTTCATAACGTGAATGGCTCACTAGCAACTTTCCCAGATAACCCTGAAGGTTTTCTAAGTGGAGATGCAGCTTCAGCTCCTTGGGAGTTTTCATATACATTTACGAAAGTAGGTGTTTATAATTATCAGTGTGATCCGCATTCAAGTGTAGGAATGACAGGAAGCGTAACGGTTGTAAATGACCTACCGAATCTGGTTATTACTGAGATTATGTATAATGATCCTTCATCTGATGATGTCGATAGTCTAGAGTTCGTAGAGGTATACAATGCTGGAGATTCTGACGTATTTCTAGGAGGAATGGTCTTTTCTTCTAATGTTATTAATTATACACTTCCTGATTCAACACTTCCTGCTGGAGAGTTTTTGATTATACAGAAAATGTATTCTGGTTTTATCAATGACCTTGGTTTGTTAACTATTCCATTCACGAACGGAGGACTTGGTAATAATTCAGATGCTGTTACGATTACATCTGCTGATGGAGCAGTTATAGATTATGTTTTATATGGTGATAGTGGAGACTGGCCAGAAATTGCGGATGGTCTTGGAAGTTCCCTTTCTCTTTGTGATGTTAACTCTGATAATGAGCTGGCATCTAATTGGCAAGCATCTAATACAGCGACAGCAAGAGAATATGAAGATGGTAAATTTATTTTCGCTAATCCAGGTGCATTAAATAGTTGCGAGATCAGTATTGCTGAAGCATCGGCTATTGATGAAAATGGTGTAATATTAAATGAAGGTGTTTCTACTATTCTAGAAGGAACAGTTTATGGTATTAATTTCAGACCTGGAGGCTTGCAGTTTACTATTATTGACGACACGAATGAAGGAATCGGTGTTTTTAGTGCATCTTCCGATTATGGATATTCTGTAGTGGAAGGTGACAAGATTAGAGTAGAAGGAGAAATTGGTCAATTCAATGGATTAGCTCAGGTATATTTGGATACAGTTCATTTTGTAAGTGCGGGAAATACATTAATTGCTGCTGATACAGTTGAGACTTTAAGTGAAATGACAGAATCTAGTTTGGTAACTATTAAGGATGTAACCTTAGTAGATCCATCACAATGGACAGGTACAGGTTCAGGATTCAATGTTGATGTAACTAACGGTACGGAGACTTTTGCTTTAAGAATTGACGCGGATGTTGCCGATCTTTATGGTAGTTCGTATCCAGAAGGAACATTTAATGTAACTGGAATCGGAGGGCAATTTGATAATTCTGATCCTTATTTAGATGGATACCAATTATTCCCTAGATACAAAGCGGATATAGATCCATTTAATGAATTCGTAGAAACTTTCCCAACGAAGACTATTGGTGAAGTTACGCAGATTGATGAAAATGGAGTGGGTACTGCAGTTGGTTCTCAAGTTCAAATTACTGGTGTTACTTATGGAATTAATTTTAGACCTGGTGGACTACAATTCACATTAATTGATGAAGATAATGATGGAATTGGCTTGTTCTTAAATGATGGTGATCTAGGTTATACATATAATGAAGGAGACATGATTACTGTTCGAGGTTCGATTAGTCAATTTAGTGGCTTGCTTCAGATTAATGCGGATTCTATTTTACTAATTAGTAGTGGGAATGATTTGGTAGAGCCTACCGTTTCTAGCGAATTAAGTGAAGATACAGAGTCTCAATTAGTCGTTTTCAACAGTCTTACAGTTATAGATCCTACAGAATGGAAAGGAGACGGAAGTACCTTTAATGTAGACATGGAAACTGGAGATGGAACGATTGTTACGGTTAGAATCGATGCGGATACAGAACTTGCTGAGCAATCATTGCCAGGAAATACATTAAAAGTTACAGGTTTAGGAGGCCAGTTTGATAGCAGTGAGCCTTACTTAGATGGTTACCAATTGTTTCCTAGGTATAATGATGATGTGGTAATGATTAGTGGAACGGAAGAACTTTACTTAGATGAAAATTTAGTAAAAGTATATCCTAACCCAGTTAAGAGTAACATCTTATTCGAAACGAATATTGACCTAGAAAAAGTAGTAGTTTATAATTTCTTAGGCATGAAAGTTTGGGAGGGAAGTCCAGCGCAAGGTGTAATTAATGCAACAAGTTTTACTGCAGGTCAATACGTGTTACACTTCATTACTGCAGATGGCGTAGTACAAAAAGAGCTTATTAAGATTTAACAATCGTTAACTTTATAGATACAATAAAGGTTCTGTTGGAAACAACAGGACCTTTTTTTATTTACTCGAGGTCAACGCTATAATTACCTTTGTTCTTGATATCAACTTTAATGTGTTCTTTCACAGTGGTCGCAAGTTCTAAACCCATGTAGTCAACTTTTACAGGGAAGCTTTTGTGTTTCCTATTGACTAAAACCATTACTTGGACTCTCTTAGGTAAGATATTTAGTAAGGGTTTGAATGCGTAAAATAGTGAACGACCAGTATTGGCAACATCGTCTATAATGATGATAACTTTCCCTTTTAGGTTCTGAACACCTTCTTCTATAATAGCTTCCTCTTTATTAGGATACTTTGGATCTAGGGTAATTCTTCGAATGGAGATAGGATTAGGGTAGATTAATGCCATTTCGGCCTTGAGCAATTCTGCTAGCGTATAACCATTGTTATTCATACCGAGCAGTATGATTTCTTTTTCATCAAAATTGTACTCTAGAATTTCTATAGCTACTCGCTTGATTTTTTGCTGAACCTGTACGTTATCTAATACATTCATTTTCTAAAAGATTATGGACAAATGTACAGAAAACGTAGTTTCATCGTGAAAATCTTTTAACTTTAAAGAGATTTATTTTTAAGTTATCGAATTAAATATGCATTTTTGACTCAGAGTCAAATTTTATATTCTATACTATGGGTTTAGGACAAATTATATTTATCATCATTACATTTGCTGCTTTCTATTTAGCGTATAAGCAATTTTCGAAATTGAGAGCTAATATTTTTTTGGGAAAGCCCGAAACCACTGAAGGAGACGAGAGTCAGAGGTGGAAGAATGTTTTTCTTGTTGCCTTTGGTCAGAAAAAGATGTTCAAGAATCTGATCCCAGCAGTTTTTCATTTCTTTATATATGCAGCATTTTTACTAACTCAAGTTGAGTTAGTAGAGATTCTAATTGATGGAATTTTCGGAGTACATCGTTTTTTCGCTCCGTATCTCGGAGGGCTGTATACATTTCTGATTAATTTCATAGAAGTGCTTTCAGTACTTGCGTTTGTTGCTACCATTGTCTTTTTGGCAAGAAGGAATTTATTGAAAATTCCAAGGTTTGTAAAATCAGAAATGAATGGATGGCCTAAGTTAGATGCTAATTTGATTTTATTCGGTGAGTTAGCTTTGCTAATCGGTATTTTTAGTATGAATGGAGCGGATGTTGCCTTACAAAAACTAGATCCTGCTCATTATCCAGATACTGGTTACTTGGCTATTAGTAGTACTTTCTCACCATTTATTTTTGATGGTCTTCCTGAAGGTGTATTGGTGGTGATAGAGCGGTTTGGCTGGTGGTTGCATATTCTTACCGTTTATGTTTTTCTGAATTACCTGCCTAAGTCTAAGCACTTGCACATCATGTTTGCTTTTCCTAATGTTTATTATGCCAAATTGAAATCAAGAGGCGAAATGGAAAATATGCCAGAAATCATGAACGAGGTGAAATCGATGATGGGACTTGCACCTGAAGCAGAAATGACGGATGAAATACCTGAGTTCGGAGCTAATGATGTCTTTGACTTATCATGGAAGAACATTTTAGGTGCATATTCTTGTACAGAATGTGGGCGATGTACAGCTCAATGTCCAGCGAATATTACGGGAAAGAAATTATCACCGCGAAAGATTATGATGGATATCCGAGATCGAGTGACGGAAGTCAGTAAGAATCTAGAAACAGGTGATGTGAAATTTATAAATGAAGAGAAGCGGAAAGAAGGAACAGTATTGACGAAAGATAATTATGATGATGGGAAATCATTATTTGATTATATCACACGAGAAGAAATACACGCTTGTACAACTTGTAATGCATGTGTAGAAGCTTGTCCAATCATGATAGACCCATTGGAGCCAATTTTAAAGATGAGGAGGTATGAGATATTAACAGAATCTGCAGGTCCGGCTGATTGGACACCAATGTTTACCGCAATTGAAAATGGCGGAGCAGTATGGCAATTAGCAGATGATAGAGACGCCTGGACTAAGGAATAAATTAAAGCATATTAGTTGATGAATGGAGACTAACATTCCATTTATTGACATCAATAGAATTATAAATATATGAATGTACCAATAATGTCAGACCTCGCAGCGGAGGGAAGGAAACCAGAAATACTTTTTTGGGTCGGTTGCGCTGGAAGTTTTGATGCTAGAGCTCAACGAGTGACTAAGGCATTGGCTACGATATTAACGAATGTAGAGATCGATTTTGCCATTCTAGGAAACGAAGAATCATGCACTGGAGATCCAGCGAGAAGAGCAGGAAATGAATTTGTATTTCAGATGTCTGCACTGCAAAATATCGAAATGCTGAACATGTATGAAGTGAAGAAAATCGTTACGGCATGTCCACATTGCTTTAATACATTAAAAAATGAATATCCGGCCTTAGGTGGGAACTATGAAGTCATCCATCATACTCAGTTATTGCAAGAGTTAATAGATGAAGGCAAGCTGAAAGTAGAAGGAGGTAGTTTCAAAGGAAAGAAAATAACATATCACGATTCTTGCTACCTTGGAAGAGTTAATGGGGAGTATATGGCGCCAAGGAAAGTCTTAGAAGCTTTAGATGGCGATCTTGTGGAATTAAAGCGTTGCAAAACTAAGGGTTTATGCTGCGGAGCAGGAGGTGCTCAGATGTTCAAAGAGGATGAACCAGGTGATAAAAGAATAAATACAGAGCGAACGGAGGACATTTTAGCGTCAGATGCTACCATAGTTGCTGCAAATTGCCCATTTTGCCTGACGATGCTACAAGATGGAATCAAAGCTGTGGAAAAACAAGATGATATCATGGTTTACGATCTTGCAGAATTAATTGTTACGAATAATCAATGGTAAATAAATGACTGATTTAATAGCGCTCGATGAAGGCTCTAAGGTATGGATATATCACTGTTCAGATGTCATTCCTGAAGAGAAGATACCTGAAATAAAACAACATATTTTTAATTTCGTAAGTCAGTGGGTGAGCCACAGTAGGGAGTTAAAAGCGTATGGAAATATCTTTCATAATCGCTTGCTGTGCTTGTTTGTAGATGAATCTCAGGCTGGAGCTAGTGGTTGCTCTATAGATTCTTCTGTTCGGTTTATTAAGGACCTGGGAGCACATTATAATGTTGATTTTTTCGATAGAATGATATTTTCATATATCATAGACGACGAAGTTTATACAGCTAAAAAAGCAAAACTTAAAGAACTCTATCTCTCTGGAGAGATTAATGATGAGACCTTATTTTTTGATCCATTGGTGAAAAATAAAGATCAATTTATAAATCACTGGTTGGTTCCATTAGGCGATAGCTGGATGAAAAGAATGGTTTAATCGATTTTTTGATTCAAGATGGAACAGAAACCGTTTTTCTGTAGTTTATAAGGTATGTTAGGAAAAGTAAAAAGTTGGCTAGGTATAGAAGGAGTTAAAATGGAAATTGAAACTCCCGAGAAGATTAAATTGATGGATGGAATCGTCAAAGGGTCTATTTTGTTTCAAAGCATGACTGATAAAAAAGTCACGAAACTAAAAGTGGAACTCATTGAGAAATACTCTAGAGGTAGAGGAAAGAGTAAGTTGATCAATGAGTACAAACTCGGCACTTTGGAAATTAATGATGAATTAGTCATTAAAGCTAATGGGCAATTAAAACTTGACTTTAAGCTCCTGTTTAATCCAAAGACCTCCGAAATGGATAACATGGGAAGAAATCTTCTTCTACGTGGTCCTGTAGCACTAGCTAAAATGATAAAGGGCGCAAAATCAGTATACCGCATAGAAGTAGAAGCTAAAGTTCCAGGAACTGCACTTCATCCAATTGCTAAGAAAGTGATTAATTTTTATTGATTGCTCTTAGCTTCGATTGCCTTTAATACTTCATCTGGAGTCTTTCCTAAATTCTCCAATGAAAATTTAGCATCATCAGCAAAATTATCTTCTGGATATTTTTCTAGAAAAAGCGTATAAGCTTTTCTTGCTTCTTCCTCATTTCCTAATTCATTCTCCAGTGTGAATGCTTTGATAAATAACGCAGACGGTGTCTTTTTATAATCAGGATAGCCTTCGATTAATCGATCATATAAAGAAAGCGCTTTATTATAAGTCTTTAATAATTTTGCAATCTCAGCAGCATTAAATAGATATTCAGGAGATTTTGGATCTTCAGGAGCTGATAAAGCGTAAGCTTCGCACGCATCTACATATTTGAATGCTTCATTTCTGTTGATTCCAAATTGATCAGGATTCTCTAATCGAGATTGTGTTAACCTTTCTATGATACTTGCTGGAGTATTATCGCCTAATTTTTCTTTAATCTCATTTAATTTAGGATAAGCTGGGAATCTTTTGATCAGATTGCCATAAATAACTAGCGCAGCTTCTTGCTTATTTTGCTTTTCTAGGCTCCCAGCTAACTCATATAGCCAATCAGAGCTTTTCTTGCTTCCAGGATCGCTTTTTGAGATTAAATTGGTCAAGTAACTTGAGGCAGCAGGACTTTGATTTTCTTTCGCAAGAAAATATGCTTTTTCATATACTTCTAGATCATCCTGATTATCCTTTAGGTGGGTGTTATAAGCTTTAAGCAATAGACCTACATTCTCTGGCGTAGGTTCTGCTTTTGCTTTTTCTTCTAAAGCTGAAAAATTAGACTTGCCTTTTTGATCAGGACTACATTGAATCAAAAATATAACTGAAAAAAGGATTAAGAAACGATACATGTGCGCATTAGATTTGTTCGGCTACAAAAATACTCTTCCTTATTAAACTTTACAACCTATTTGCTATTTAGTTGAGGTGTTCCGAAACAAATTTGCTCTTATGGTGAACATCTTCGAATTTGGATTACTTATAAAAGAAAGATATTAAATGAATAAGGTTAACTTTTTTTGGTTTAGGAGAGATCTCAGAATTTCTGATAATGCAGGATTGTATCATATTTTAAAAAATGAGGATAATGTGATTCCTCTATTTATTTTTGATAAATCGATTCTGGATAAATTAGAACATGAAAAAGATGCAAGAGTTGAATTCATTTATGATAGCATTTCTGAATTAAAAAAACAACTTAAAGCATTTGGTTCAGACCTAATGGTCAAATATGGAGAACCCCTTGAAATCTGGAAAGATCTCCTATCAGCATATGAAATCAACTCGATTTATACAAATAGAGACTATGAGCCATATGCTGAAAAAAGAGATTCAGCAATAAAAGAATTAATAGAAGCGGAAGGTGGCACTTTTCAATCCTTTAAGGATCATGTGATTTTTGAAACAAATGAAATACTTAAGAGTGATGGCGACCCATATGTAGTCTTTACACCGTACATGAAAAAGTGGTTAGAGAAAATAGATGATGGACCGAGCGATTTTTATTTGAAGTCTTACCCATGTGAAAAGTACTATGCTAGTTTTAATAAAGACATCGAATTTGATCTAATGAAACTAGAGGAAATGGGCTTTCAAAGAACAGACATTGAAATTCCCTCAAAAGTTATCAATCAGAAAACCATCAAAGAATATGATGAGCGTCGAAATTTTCCTGCTTTAGAAGGTACCTCTAGATTAGGAGTGCATTTTCGCTTTGGAACGATCAGCATTCGGGAGAAGGCGAGGAAGGCTTGGGACTTAAACAAAACTTACATTAGTGAGCTGATATGGAGAGATTTCTACGCTCAGATATTGGCACAATTCCCACATGTTGCAGAAAGGTCTTTTCGTATAAAATACGATGCGATAGAATGGAGGAATAACGAAGAGGAGTTTCAAGCATGGTGTGAAGGAAGGACCGGATATAAAATCGTCGATGCTGGAATGCGTGAATTGAATAATACGGGATTCATGCATAATCGGGTCAGGATGATCGTTGCTAGTTTCTTAACAAAGCACTTGTTGATTGATTGGCGTTGGGGAGAGGCATATTTTGCTTCAAAATTATTGGATTACGATCTAGCAAGTAATAATGGCGGATGGCAATGGGCAGCAGGAAGCGGTACAGATGCAGCTCCATATTTTAGGATTTTTAATCCTTACACTCAGGTAACAAAGTTTGATAAAGATTTAAAGTATATCAATCAATGGGTCCCAGAGCACAACACTGATTCATACCCAAAAGAGATTGTGGAACACAAAGCTGCAAGAGAAAGATGCCTAGAAACATATAAGAAGGCATTAGCCGAATCAAATTAAGTCTAAAGATGCAAGTGTCTTAATATCGAATGATCCGATAGGAAGTCCGTTATTTTTTTGATAATTAACCAAGGCGGCTTTAAGATTGCTGTCTACACTCCCTTCCTTAAGCTCACTTTGCTGCCCATAACCCTTCAGATATAATTTTTTTCTTAATTCAGCGACAAGAGTGGGAGTGATATCCTCTTCACATACAACCTCTTGCCATTCAGTGTAGCCTCCTGCTATAACATCTTCGATCCATTTTATGGCTTGCCTGTGGATGATAAAATCTTTTTCCTGTGTGGTATCGATAACGGATAGGAAAGTGTAAGTAAGTTTATTTGCTTCGTTAATTAATATTGATTCTTCTTGTACGTACGGATTATCTTTTTTTGAACCAGCGTAAATTATAAGATCTATGCTATCTGTTTTAAAGATTATTTGATCTTCTATTAAGCATTTTGCATAACACTTGCCAGGTTCAGCTGGTGGGAAGTCATCATTTTTTTCGTTACGTTGACCACTGACATGATTTAGAATGATCAAAGAAATGAAGGTAAAAAAATAGCGCTTTAAAAGAGACATGTTAATATGATTTTAGATCAAGTACAGTTAATGTTTCCATATTGATAGCGCCTGAACACAGATTGTTATCTAATTGGTAATTAGTCAGTGCAAGTTTTATAGAAGGCAGCATTTTAGTATAAATATGTTTATCTGACAAATAGCCCTCCTTATAAAGTTTGAGTGAAAGTTGATAATAGAAATATTCGGTTTGATCTTCGTCGCAAATTGTAGGTAGACTGACTTCAATTTGCTCAAATTCCAACTTGTCATTGTAGATTTCAAAATCTTTAACTTTGTGGGTGTCTATTACCGCTTGATATTGTATGATTTGCGGATTTGGATACACTAGACACCAAATAGAATCCCTGTGTTCATCGCTATATTGCTTAGCCCAGACTTTTTCTTCACTTGGTATTTCTAGTGTTGCACTTACAACATATGGATTGTAGGCTGATGTACCATTATAAACAAAAATTAAATTGCCGTTCTTTCTTGGTTGAAGTTTATTACAAAGCGTTTCACATTCAAGGTTATTTATGGAATCGAATTCACCAGTTTTTTCTAAGTTGCCAAAACGTTCTTGATGTGTTTTTTTACTTATCGAACAGCTGTTTAAAAAGTATATCGTAAGTATAAAGTATAAGTTGTACCGCAAGACAAAGTGTATGTGTTATTGAATTAAGTTTCACAAACTTAGTACTTTATATAATCAAATTTTATAATTTACTTAGAAATTGACCAAATGAGAAAAATTGCCCTTTATTTATCCATACCTTTTTTGCTCACTTTCTGTACTTCACAAGAAGAACAGATTGATCAAAATACAACCGAATTAGGCGTCTTAGAATATGAATTTAAAATCAGTGATGTAGCAAAAGAAGATTTTGATAAAGGATTGCTGCTAATTCATAGCTTCGAATACGATGACGCGAATGCAGCATTCCAAGCTGGCAAATTGAAAGATTCCACTGAAATTATGAATTATTGGGGGGAGGCGATGTCTCATTACAAAGCATTATGGGGATTGCAAGATAAACGTGCTGGATATGAAGTGATGGAACAACTCGGGGAGACGAAGGAAGATCGATTGGCTAGGATATCAGACCCACTTGAAAAAGACTTTTGGCAAGGAGTGGAAATCTTATATGGTGATGGAAGCCTGAAGGAAAGAAACGCATCTTTTAATGCTCATATGAAAACATTGAGCGAAAAATATCCTAAGAATCAAGAGGCTGCAGCCTTTTATGCACTCAGTTTGATGTGGGATAATGATCGAGATGATGATAAAATGGAAGTAGGAAAAGAATCTGCAAGAATAGCAGCTGGTATTCTAGCGGAGAACCCTATGCATCCTGGAGCGTTGCACTACACGATTCATGCCTATGATAATCCAGTGCTAGCGGATGGCGCCATGAACGCAGCTTATAAGTATTCGAAAGTAGCACCAGATGCTGCTCACGCATTACATATGCCTTCTCATATTTTCTTAGCGATGGGCATGTGGCAAGAAGTGGTGAATTCTAATGAGGTTTCATATGCGGCAAGTGTGAAAAGGATGGAGAAGTTAGGCTTAGATGATGATGCAAGAGGTTATCATTCTTATGCTTGGTTACATTATGCTTATCTCCAACAGGGTAGAGTAGCGGATGCAACTAAGTTACTAGAAGATATTGCGACTTATTACGGAAATACACAGTCTAAAGGAATTCGCTCATATATTATCTCGATGCAAGCGGCGCAATTATTCGAAACGGGTGAATGGCCAGATGGCTTAGAAGTGCTAGAAGTGGAGAAATCTGATCTTGGGCTTGGTTCGCAAATGAGATCTGCTTTATTCAAAGCCCAAATGGCATTTAATGACTTAGTAGAGATGAAAGCTGTTAGAGCTGAATTAAACAAGGAAATAGAAAAAGGCGAGCTTTATATTTCAGAAGATAAGGCAGCGATGTGTAGCGCTGGTCCGTCTAGATATGCACCGAATGAAGATGCAGTCATTAAGGCTAAAGTAGTTCTCAGCCAAATCGATGCCATGATAGCAGTTGCGGCTGATGATGGTCGTGTAGAAGAACATATGAAAAATGCTGTGCAATTAGAAGGAAGTTCTGAATATTCGTTTGGACCTGTTGATATTTCACTTCCAAGTTTTGAAATGTATGGATATTGGCTTGCTGAAAATGGGGAGCATGAAAAAGCGATAGCGCAATTTAAGAAAAGTCTCGAAAGAGCTCCCAATCGTCGGAATGCACTATTAGGATTAAAGAAAGTATATGTTCAAACAGGTGATCAAGAAGAAGTGAAATCAATCGATGATCAACTTGCTGAATTTCATGAAATTAAATCATTGACCTCTATATAAACTAAAATTATGAACAAGTTATTATTATCTGCTTTATTACTATTCGCAATGAATATGGTTTATGGGCAGAGTGCATGCAGTAAGTATTATCCATTCACACAAGGGACAGTTTCAGAAATTACTTCCTATGACAAGAAAGGTAAAGTGGCCGCTGTAATAGAATATACGGTTAAAGCATCAACTGATAAGAAGGCAACGATAATTAATCGAATGGTGGATAGCAAGGGAGAGTTGATTACGGAATCAGAGTTTGATATTATCTGCACTGGAGATGGTGTCGAAATAGATATCAAGTCAATGGCTAATCCACAGCTACTTACGCAGTACAAAGACATGGAAACAACGATATCTGGATCTGATGTTGTCCTTCCTAATAATATGAAGAAAGGTGATGAGTTACCAGATGCGGAAATGTTTATCAGTGTCAATATGGGTGGCATCAATATGAATATAGATGTGATGATGTTAGATCGAAAAGTGGTAGGGAAAGAGTCCGTAACAACACCCGCTGGAACTTTCGATTGTATAGTTATCGAATATCAGTCTAAGATTAAAATGGGACTGGAAAAGAAGGGAAGTGCCAAGCAATGGATTGCTGAAGGAGTAGGCATGGTCAAACAAGAAGATTATAATAAGAAAGGAAAAGTAACCAGTAGCTCGATGTTAACGGCATTCAAGAAGTAGTACACAGATTACTTAGGTCAATGTTAGAGTTCGAGATCAGATGAAAATCAAGGTGTCGAGTATGCGTTTAGAAGATTCCAGTTTCAAAACCATCGATGCTTTTTTGGTTTTTTTCTTCCCAGTAATCTTTGATCTTATCTTTGCCTTTATTTTTTGCCCAATCTCTAAGAATACTACGTTCTTCTACAAAATCCATTAATGGAACGGCAAACCCACAAGAAGTCTGAACGAGGTCGATTTCTAATTCGAATATTTGCCTCGCACCTTCTGTCTCGCCAAATTGAGGAACCCATTCATTAAATTCTGGGTCTCGCTCATGATATATTTTTGCATGTCCGTATAGTCTTAAGATTAAAGGCTTGCCATCGAAAGCGCAAAACATAATCGTCATTCTATTGACCTGATTAATGTGGGCAGCCGTTTCATTTCCGCTGCCTGTTAGATTTAACCAGATAACTTTATTGGGACTTAGAACTCTTAAAGTATCCATGCCTTTAGGAGAAACATTTACTCTTCCCGATTCTGCGGCAGTTCCTATAAAAAATATCTTTTGTTCTTTAATAAAATTAATATGCGCTTCGCTAAGACTTTCAAATTGCTTCGCCATGATTCAATAGTTTATATTATACAGATGATTAAAGATAAACTAATCACTATAATTCTTAGTAATTAATAAGACATATTACACTTAACTTTAATATGATGAGTTTATTGTGAGGTGAAATCAGATAACGTAGAAGTAATTTATTGAGTGATTTGTGTGGGAGTATGACTCCAATGCAATATATTGTTTTGTAAAACTTAATCATTAAAATATAAATTAACACATGAAACGAGACATGCCTTTTAAACAAAGATTTTCAGCCTTATTGGTTTTCTGTCTAATTTCCTTTAGTAGTTTTTCACAGGTTGATTCGCTGCTAATTGATTTTGGAGACATTCTAAGTGAGGCTCCTTGGAATAACATTACGAATCCTGATACAGGTTTTGTGGATAACTTATTGAATCAGAGGAGTGAATTTTCATCCGTATCGATTACAATTATTGACGATTTTAATAACATAAATCAAGCAGGAACAGAAACACCTTCTCCTAGTATACCTTTTCCTGCGACCGCAACAGGGGATAGCTTTTTTGGGAATGTAGCTACTTTTGGTGGACAAGAACAACCTACCGCTGCATTAGAAATTTCGAACTTAAATCCAGCTACAACGTATTCTCTTTCCTTTTTCGCTTCCAGAGTTGCATCTGATAATCGAGAAGGTGAATACATTGTGAATGGAATCTCACAAGATACAGCTTATTTAGATGCTGCTTCCAATGATAGTGTAGTCGTAGTCGTGAATATGATGCCTGATGCAGCTGGTAAGATTACTGTTAATGTTGGCCCAGGTCCTAACAATACGAATGGTTCTAATTTCTACTACTTAGGTGGGATGATTATAGCATATGAAAACGAGCCAGTTGTGACACTTGATACGATTCTAATTGACTTCGGTGATACACCAAGTGCAGCTCCTTGGAATAATATTTCTGATACTAGAGCTGGGCAAATAGATGATCTGATTTTGACTTCTGGTTTTTCATCTGATAGAAGTATCGTTATTTTTGACGACTTTAATGGTGTGAACACAGCTGGAACGACTACACCAGATTCTGCACTTGGTATTCCTGTTACCGCATCTGGTGATAGTTTCTATGGAAATGTGGCTGTTTTTAACGGTGTAGAGCAACCTACTGCAGGGTTAAGACTTTCTAATTTTGATTTTACAAAGCCAGTCGAAATCAATATTTTTGCTTCTAGAAATGCTTCGGATAATAGAGAGACACAATATGTAGTCCAAGGATCAACTTCCGATACTTTATTATTAGATGCTGCTTCGAATACTGATCAATTAGCCATTGCCACTGTATTGCCTAAAGAAGATGGAACTATAGATATTCTGGTTTCTACAGGTCCAAACAATACAAATGGGTCGGGTTTTTACTATTTAGGAGCAATGAAAGTAATCTATGATGCAGACCAGGTCTTTACTTCTGAGCTTACATTACTTTCACCAGTAGGAGGTGAATCGTGGCAAGTAGGAAAGACACCTAGAATAAAATGGGATAGTAAAAATAATCCAACGGTCTTAGTTGAATATTCTACAGATAACGGAAATGCATGGAATGAAATCGGTTCTTATCCAGGAATAGATCAAGGTGCAGAATGGGAAGTGCCTAACGAGCCAACGGAAGAGGCATTAGTGAGAATTTCTTCAGGAGAGCATGTAGAGATGAGTGCAGGAACATTTACCATTACAGATGATACGACTAATTGTAATATCGTCATTTTAGGATCTTCTACAGCTGAAGGTGCAGGCTCTTCTCCTAGGGATAGTTCTTGGGTGAATAGATTCGCTAGTCACTTAAGTCAGCAGAATACGAAGTTTAATGTTATCAATCTTGGGAAAGGAGGCTACAATACCTTCCACATCCTTCCAGATGGTTCTGAGATTCCAGATGGTGTAAGTACCAACATTGATGAAGAGAGAAACATGACTAAAGCTCTTAGTTATTCTCCTTCTACTATAATCGTTAATATGCCTTCGAATGATGCTTCTAGTGGTTTCGGAGTGGAAATGCAACTGGCAAATTTTAAAACACTTTATGATGCAGGTGTAGCAGGCGGAGCGAATACATTTATCTGTACAACTCAACCTCGAAATTTTTCAAATAAAGATCAGTTAGATATTCAGTCTGATGTGGCGGATTCTATTTTGTCAATATATGGAGAGAATGCAATAGATTTCTGGAGTGTTCTAGTTGCTGCAGATACAACCATATTAGATGAGCTTGATTCAGGAGATGGAATTCATGTCAATAATTCAGGACACTTTGCACTATTTAAACAAGTGGTAGATAAGCAGATAGATACTTCGGCTTGTTCAAGTATTGTAAGTATTTATGATCTTCCAAATCGAGATATTTCAAGGCTTGACGTTTTCCCGAATCCGTTTAAAGATGAGATTAATGTCTCCTTTGATGCGACAGACTTTGGGAATGCTACGATATTGCTTTTTGATAATCTAGGTCGAAAAATAGCAGAGAAACAGCATCGAGTTACTCAAGTTGGAAATCAGAATATCACGATTCATGAACTAGGCAATCTTTCTAATTCAATGTCAATGGTCCACTTGCAGGTTATTCTAGATGCTAAGAATGGAAAATCATCCAAAGTTGTTACGTTAGTTAAGCAACAATAGATACATATTTATACACCTTAATAATCCTCAATCAATCTAAATTGATTGGGGATTTTTTATTTGTGAGAAATAGATGAAGGTGTAAGATGACAGCACTCTCGGTGATGTTATTCATAATGAAAATATATCTACCTTACCTTGTAATTATTTCTTCTTTGAAAAGATCCCAAATAATTCATTTCCTAACCTCGGTTTTATCGAATTATAACAATCATCAAATACGATGACATCAAAGTAAGGATCTAAATAGCCAAGATATTCTTCTTTGCTTCCACCAAATGGTCTTGATCCACCTTCCTTTATTAATAGATGCTTGAACCAGAGACCAATAAGCTTGCCACCAAGATCCAACAAATCGTACATCTTTTGTGCATATTTACTTCGATTTTCCAAACTAGGTTCGAAGGAGCAAAAGAAGGTTTGCTCTATGATTAAGTCATACTTTCCTTCATGTTTAAAAAAGTCAGCATTTATCAGATGATCAGTTGGGAATTCAGGGACACGTTTTTTAAGAGATGCAAGTGGTTGCTCAGAAATGTCCAGCACATGAACGTTCGTAAATCCCTTTTTAAATAAGTATTCCGCTTCGTGAGCATTTCCCGCACCAGGAATTAAAATTCGACTATCCTTATTGTCTAATTGATCGAAATACTTAACGAGTGGGGTAGAGGCTGCACCAATATCCCAGCCCGTACTGCCAGTAAGATATCTATCTGTCCAGAATTGGCCGTCTGATTTATCGATCATCTTATTTTTTCTAATTGGCTCCAAGCCTTAGGCCCCAAGTCATTTTCTTGTTTTGGTCCTGCTGTACTTCGACCGTTATCAATGATTTCTACTAACTCCTTTTTAAGATCTAAAGCTATTTGTGGATATTCAGTGATTAGGTTCTTGGTTTCCTCTGGATTTTCAGCTAGGTTATACAATTGATACGATGGTAGTGTGTCGATTCCTTTACTATTGGGCCTTGGGTTACTCCATCCACCAGATCCAGGACACAGAATGAGTTTCCATTCTTCTTTACGAAGTGCAAAACTTCCATTAATAGAGTGATGAATAATTGATTCTCTTGCTGTTTTACCTTCAGCACTTTTTAGAATTGGAAGAAAACTGTAACTATCCTCTCCTTCGTTAGCATTTAATGTCGTACCAACAATATCAGCACAAGTAGCAATAAAATCTGTAGTACAAATGATCTGGTCAGAACTTCTTCCAGCTTTTATTTCTTTCGGCCATTTAACAATAAATGGAACACGGTGGCCACCTTCGAAAATATCAGCTTTATGACCTCGGTAGATATAACTTGGGAAGTGACCTTTATCTTCTAACTCCTTTTTCTTAGCAGCAGGAGAGAAGCCATTGTCACTAGTAAATATGATGATGGTATTGTCTCCTTCTCCACTTGCATTGACCTCTGCTACTAATTTTCCAACATAATCATCGATCATCATCATGAAGTCTGCATACGGATTCAGTCCACTCTTGTCTTGCCATTCTTCTGTAGGCAGAATAGGTGTATGAGGTGAGGGAAGTGCTAAGTAAAGAAAGTAAGGCTTTTCATTTTTAGCATTCTCACTTATATATTTAATTCCTCTATTGAAAAAATTAGGAGTGACTTGTTCATGCTCGAAATCTGGTGAAGTAGGACCTTTACGCCACCAAGAATATTTTCCTGTATTAACAGTTACACTATCTGGTATTGCGGTTGCTTTTCCATTTTCTATGTAGACATATGGTGCCATGTCCAGTGATCCAGAATGTCCATACGCATAATCGAAACCTAAGTCATTAGGTGTATGAGTAACTTCTTTTGTGAAATCAATGTTGTCGGTGTCTTTCGCATCCCAACCTTCGCCTCTGATAATAGAATCTTGGATCGTGCCCCAGTTCCAACCGAGATGCCATTTTCCAATGAATCCAGTATGATAGCCATTATCACCTAATACATCAGCAATAGTCGTTCTGTCGTCTGGAATCAAAGCCTCGGATATACCTGTTAGAACGCCATTCTTTAAGGTACTTCTCCAGTTATATCTCCCGGTAATGATGCCGTATCGAGTCGGCGTACAGACGGAAGAGGAAGTGTGTGCATCTGTAAATTTCATGCCTTCATTCGCCAGTTGATCAAGATGTGGCGTTTTTATCTTACTTGAATCATTAAAAGCTCCAATATCTCCGATGCCTAAGTCATCAGCAAGAATATAAATGATATTTGGAGGAGTAGATGCAGGTTCTGCTTCCTTGCATGAGTAAATGGCAAGGAAAAGGAAAGGTAGAAAATAAAGCTTCATGTTAAGATTTTGATGAATTTAGAAAATCTTTCGCAAAGTAAGTAATTATTAGGTTTGCTCCAGCTCTTTTGAAACTCAATAATAATTCTGATACAATTTTCTTTTCATCGACCCAACCTTTTTCAGCTGCGGCTTTAATCATGGAATATTCACCACTTACATTATATGCGACTAGTGGAATATCGAACGCGTCATTTAATTTAGAGATGATGTCCATATAACTCATGGCTGGTTTTACCATAATGAAGTCAGCTCCTTGAGCTACATCGAGCTCCGTTTCTACGATTGCTTCTTTGCTATTCGCAGGATCCATCTGATAAGTAGATCGATCGCCTTCTTGAGGTGCAGAATCTGCTGCTTCTCTGAACGGACCATAGAATGAGGAGAAATACTTGGCAGAGTAGGACATCACAGAAGTTTCGACCAGATTTTCTTTATCTAGTGCACTTCGTAAAGCTTCTATCTGGCCATCCATCATGGCACTTGGAGCCACAGTGTCAATGCCTGCTTTCGCACATGAAACTGCCATCTTAGCTAATAAATCTAGTGAAAGATCATTATCGATCTTTCCATTTTTCAGAACTCCACAGTGACCATGGTCTGTATAACTACAAACACATATATCTGCAATTAACCATACTTCAGGAAATTTAGCTTTAATTGCTTTGCTTGCTATTTCGATGATGTTCCCGTCTGCATAAGCACTACTAGCTAATGCGTCTTTAGTGTCTGGTGTTCCGAAGAGGATGAAGGCTTCTATTCCTAGGCTAACACATTCTTCTATTTCAAGGAGAATGTTATCAATACTCATTTTGTGAATACCAGGCATGGATGAAATCTCGATTTTCCGGTTTTCACCAGAAACAACAAATAGTGGAAAGATTAAATCATGAGCCTGAACAGTATGTTCTTGCGTATATTTTCTAATGGATGAACTGGTTCTTAATCTTCTAGGTCTTCTTATCATTGGATAACGTCATTACAATTTTTTCAATCATTGACGCAAAGGTATGTTTTTCGCCTATGATTGCTGTCATGTCAAGGTCATCTTTTATGGCAGCTTGAGTCGTAGTTCCAATAGCTGCATATTTTATATCCTGAGGAATATCTAAATGATATTTTTCTAGTTGGGATACAAACGAAGTAACAGCAGATGGACTTGCGAAACTGATTAAGCTTAAATTTTGACTTAAAAATTTCTTCCATTCTGCTTCATTGTAATGATGCGAAACGGTATGGTAAGATTCTACCTGCATAAAATGCTTGGATTTTTCTTTTAGGATACCGAGCGTCTCATAATTACTTAGATTGCCACCAATGTAAACCACGCTTTCGTTTTCTGATAAGGGTAATTCATTTGCTAATGTGAGCGATGTGTAAACTGAAGGAACAAAATTGACCTCATGTCCGTAGTCTTGCACCAATCCTGCTGTTTTAGGGCCGACACATGCGATGTATTTGTTTTCTAAATTCTGATTCTGTTCAAAAAATGCCTTAACTCCATTTTGAGAGGTAAACACCAGCCAATCATAATTATCATTAATCTCATCGAACAAGTCTTCACTTAAAGCTTGATACTCAAATTTTATCAGTGGGAATTCAATCCAGTTAAATTGTGGATATTGCTCCGATAGATGATGAGCGTCAGATTCTGTTCTAGTAAGTACTACACTTAGAGGTGCCATAATAATTGCTTTTTTATATGAGAATTACCTGATAAGATGACTATGAAATTGACCTAAAAGAAACTACTCAGAACCTAGATTAGCTAGCTTAACCCTAAGTCCATTAATCTCTTCTGTGACTTTTATCTGACAGCCAAGTCGGCTATTGTCTTCCACAAAAAGAACTTGATCAAGCATGATTTCTTCATCTTCTGAAGCTTCAGGAAGTTCGTGGTCACTCTCAACATACATGTGGCAGCTCGCGCATAACGCCATACCGCCACATGTACCATCCACATCTAATTCAGATGCTTTGCAAACTTCCATTAAATTTAAATCAATCTCTAAAGGAATTTCTATATCGTGAGTCTTTCCTTCTCTATCTGTAATGTAAATTGTAATATCTTCCATGTATTTATTCGAATCCGTTCACTCCCTGTACCGTTGTATATTTAAAGCTTAATTTTTTATCAGGGAACATATATTTGAATGCAGATTGGACTGCTAAAGTTCCTTCATGAAAGCCACATAAAATTAATTTTAATTTTCCTGGGTAGGTATTGATGTCACCGATAGCATAAATTCCTGGAATATTAGTTGAATAATCCGTCGTATCAACTTCAATTGCATTTTTATCGATATTCAATCCGAAATCAGCAATAGGTCCAAGTTTCGGCGATAATCCGAATAGTGGAATAAAGTTGTCAGCCTGAAGATTAATTTCACCTTGAGTTTTATGCTTTAGAGTAACACCTTTCAGCACACCATTTCCGTTAAGACTTTTCGCCTCTGTATCTGTTAATAGATTCACTTTTCCTTGTTCTGCTAAAGCAGCTACTTTTTCTGCACTATCTAAAGCACCTCTGAAACTATTCCTTCTATGAACGAGTGTAACTTCTTCAGCAATATCAGATAAAAATATGGTCCAGTCTAAAGCAGAATCTCCACCTCCAGCAATAACAACTTTTTTATCTCTATAAACTTCAGGGTCTCTAATAATATAATCGACTCCTTTATCTTCGAATTTTTCCAAGTTTTCAAGCGCAGGTTTTCTTGGCTCAAAACAGCCTAACCCTGCAGCAATTGCGACAGCCTTAGCTTTAATCGTTGTTCCTCTAGAAGATGTAACAATAAAACTTCCATCGTCCAATTTCTGAAGTGCTTGCGCCCTTTCTCCGAATGTAAATGTCGGCTTGAACGGTTCGATCTGCTTCATTAGATTATCGATCAGTTCACCTGCTAATACAGAAGGATAGCCTGGGATATCGTAGATCGGCTTCTTAGGATAGATCTCAGCGCACTGACCACCTGGAATCGGCAAAGCATCGATAAGATGGCAACGCATTTTCAATAATCCAGCTTCGAAAACGGTGAACAGACCCACAGGTCCAGCACCAATGATTAGCAAGTCAGTATCGACACTATTTTGACTCATTTAATTCTTTTTTATTTGTAAAATAATGTGTGTGTAATCCACACTCTGTTTTTTCAGAATCTGCCCATCGGCCATCCCTTCCATCTCCCTTCACTGTACAATGAGTGCAACCTACAGAACCATAACCAAAATCTGCCAATGGATGTTTCGGCAAACCGTGATAATTTAGCTCGTATAAAAATTGACCTTCCTCCATATCAATTAATGGGTGAAATTTGTACAAATCACCATGCGGCGCAAAAATACCTAAATCTGATCTAAATTCCGTCTGAAATCCTAAAACTCCTGAAACCCAAATCTTTTTCCCCACTTTGACCTTGTCTAATGGAGCTATTTTATTGATTGCACAGCACATTTTTGGATGATCTGTCCACCATTCTTCTTCCTCTGTCATTTGATGTTCCTGAGCCAACGGTTGAATTTCTACAATATCAAGACCATATAATTCAGACAATTCATTCTTATACTTTATGGTTTCCTCGAAAAGGTAACCCGTATTAATAAAATACACCTTCTGACTTGGATTAACCTTGCTGAGCAAAAAGAGTAAGTAAGCCGAATTCGTCCCAAAAGAGGAAGTGAATAAGATTTCATCTGGAGTAAAGTACTCGTATAGTTTCTCTAAACGCTGAATCGGCGATAGGTCTTGAAAAATTGCATTGTATTCTGAGGAATTAAAATTTTTAAAATCTATTTTATCTGTAACTAGAAAGTCTTTGTTATCTGTAGATGCCATTAATTTTTATATTCATTTACTTCAATCATACTCTTCGTTAAGTCATTTAAAATTCGAACTTTTTCTTCGAAGTTCTTTTTTAACTTTTTACGGAATGTATGTAAGTTTTGTAATAGTTGATTAGTGTCTTCAGGGAATACTTCTTCGAAAACCTGACGTAAGCGCTTTGCTAGAGTAGGGGACTTGCCATTCGTCGAAATCGCTATTTTCAAGTTTCCTTTCGTCACGATAGAACCTAAATAGAAGTCACAAAGTTCAGGAGTATCTGCAACATTGATCAATTTCCCTTTAGCTTTTGCTTCTTTCCAGACTTCTTCATTCAGAGATCTAATATTTGTAGCAGCAATAACAAGATCGTATCCATCGATGTCCGAAGCTTCGAAAGGCTTTTGATCTATTTTAAAACTCGTTTCGTAATAACCTTCCATCATCGCCCAGATGTTGTTATTAATTTCTGGAGCGACCACCTTAACATGTGTTATCGGGCTGCTTTTTAACATGAAAAACAACTTTTCATATCCTACTTCACCTGCTCCGACTACTAAAACCTTTAGTTTGTCAAGCCTGAAAAACACCGGAAATAACTGATTTTTCTGTTGCATTGTTGATCGATTTTGTATGTTCTAAAAAAGCATTAACCACTTCTCCGATATAGATTATCGCAGGAGTGGCAATACTTGCGTTGCTAACTTTATCTTGAATTTCACTTATTTTACCATAGACCGCCTTCTGATGAGACAGCGTTCCATTTTGAATAACTGCAATTCCTAGATCTTCTTTATTTATGTCAATGTATTGTTGTACAATTTCATCTAATTTCCCAAGTCCCATAAGGATGACTACTGTTCCATCGAGATGCACAGCTTGTTTTAGGTCATTACTCAGTTTGCCATTTTTACCAACAGCGGTTACGACGTGAAAACTTCTACTTACGTTTCTTAGGGTAATAGGAAGTCCATTCCATGCACTTACTGCCGTTGCACTAGATAGGCCAGGAATGATTTCAACTGGAATATTTAACTTTTCAGCATGCACCAATTCTTCGAATCCTCTACCGAAAACAAAAGGATCACCTCCTTTCAATCTAACTACATGTCCGAGCTTTACAAAATCAATTAGTTTTTCATTGATTTCATCTTGTGTAGCATAGTGATGAGCCGCTCGCTTACCTACATAAATTTTAAGCGCATGCGAAGGTGCTTCATCCACTAAAGATGGATGTACTAAAGCATCATATAAGACAACGTCTGCTGCCTGGATCGCTTTAAGCCCTCTTAAGGTGATTAAGTCTGGATCTCCAGGTCCTGCACCCACTAAGGTTATTTTATTTAATATTTCTTGTTTCATTCCTTTCTTTTAGCTTATCTATTGATAACTAGTCTTATGCATTATAGTAACTAGAAGTAACTAGTTGATCTTCTGCTTTGCTTGTAGTTTCGTTTCTCGCCTCGTGTACCTTCTGATTGAAAGCAGATGCATCCTCAATGTATTTTGCAGCAAATTCTTTACTTGCTTCCTCCGTTTTCATTCTTAATACATATTCTGTAAAAGGCACTTCATTTTGAAATCGCTCTTCTTTTCCGAAAACTTCATTAAAGTCATCAAGTATTTTTATATGTGTATTACATTTTACATCCGCAGATAATAACATTGCTTTAGCGCCTACGATAAAAGAGGTGTATGCATGGTAGATCGCCTCTCCATATTCACCATATTTAAACTTCGCAATAGCACTTTCTACTTTTTCATCAGCATCCTTTACAATTGCCGACAACATATCAAATGCAACTCCTGCACATTCTCCTACACCTATTGCTTGCACATAATCTTCTTGATGTCCCCAGTCTAGGAAATCAGCGTCTGTTAGGCTCTTTTTATCTGCAAGACCTTTTAGTAGATCGTAAAAGTACTTTTTGCCTTGACGAACCACATATTCTGTAAAATGCTCGTCGATATTAGCGCCTCCTTCGTAATCCTCTAGAAGTAAGGTGATTGCTTGAGGGATTCTTTTTGTGCCAATTTTTATGATTTTTTCTGCGATATAAGTTTTATGTTGAACAACACCACCACCTAGAACAATCTGCATAGCTGGTAGCACTCTACCATTGATTTTGATAGAACTTCCGTGAAGACCGATACTAGCCGCCATATGCTGGCCACATGCATTCATACACCCGCTTATTTTTATGCTGATGTCTTCATTGGTCAAATAATTCTGATGTTGCTTTTTGATGTGAAGCTCTATTTCTTCTGCAAGTGATGTAGAGTTCGTAACGCCGAGATTACAAGTGTCTGTACCAGGACAAGCAGTTACATCTAAGATCGTTTCTGCGCCATAATCAGCAAGACCTATTATTTTAAGTTCTTTATATATTTTTTCTATATCATTTGCAGCTGCATATCTTAGAAGAATACCTTGGTGAACAGTGAATCGAATATCATCTGCAAAGTATTTTTTCACCAATTGTGCCAGTGCTCTGGCTCTACCTGAAGAGATATCACCCAATCTTACTTTTATGTTCACAGAGTAATATCCAGTATCTTTAATTTCTTTCAAGTTGGTCTGTTTCCAAAGCTCAAATTCTTTGTCCTCAGTTGTTTCTAATATAGATGATGTCACTTCTCTTATTGGTTCAGGAGCCTTCCATACTGTTTCAGCAATGTGAACCTTTTTATTTGGTAAGGATGCTAATTCATCATAGATCATAGCTGTAAGCGTCTCTTGACCAAAACTCTTTAGCAAAAATTTCATTCTCGCTTTGAATCTTTTTTCTCTTTCGCCATATCGGTCGAAGACTCTTATTGCCGCTTCCATAAATGGAATGATTTCATCTGTAGGAATAAATTCAGTTACGGTGACCGCTTCCATTGATTGTGCACCTAATCCACCTGCAAGCAATAATTTGAAACCTTTTACGCCATTTTCTATTCTTGGAATAAAGCCAAAATCATGGAAGTAGCAAAATGCCGAATCTGCATCACTTGATGAGAAAGCAATTTTAATCTTTCTACCCATCTCCTGGCAAATAGGATTTCTTAAAAAGTAGTTATAAACTCCTACGACATATGGTGTAATGTCAAAAAGTTCTTCTGGGTCAATTCCAGCATTAGAAGATGCAGTGATATTTCTTACTGTGTTACCACAAGCTTCTCTTGCATTCATGCCTACTTCAGCCATCAATTCCCATACTTTAGGAGAATTAGCTAGTTTGACATAATGAAATTGTATGTTTTGTCTTGTTGTTATGTGTAGATTTCCAGTTGCATAAGCATCAGAAATGTCTGCAAGTCTATAAAGTTGGTCGGCAGATACATAACCAAAAGGAATCTTAGTTCTAAACATGTGAACACCTAATTGACGTTGACCATAAACACCACGAGTCAATCTATAATGCTTGAACTTGTCCTCATTTATTTGACCTTTTTTGAAAAGATCAATTTTATATTTTAATTCTTCTACATCTGCTTGTGCATCTGCGATAAATTGTGATTGTGTTCTACTCGTAACTGACATTATTTAAATTTTGGTCAAAAAAAAATCCCTGCAAGAACAAATATCTTGTAGGGACTTTTAGGAATGTTTTTATATTTTTCTCTATAGATCCAGACAAGACGAAATACCCATCATACAGCAACAACAACCCATCATCCTTGTATTTACGTTTCTAGTCATCAATCTAAGATTCATTTATTTTAATACTTTATTATTATGACAAAACTGTGCCATTTAATCCATAAAACAAAGGAATCTAAAAGAATTTAACAAAATTTTTAATGTTGATATATGACCATATGTTCACATGTTATTATGTTGTTAATCAACATGTTATAATTTCATGAATGGCGTGGAAGTGTTGCACTCGTTGACCTCAGGAGCAAAAGAAGAGAGATGCTTAATGGCTTAAATTTAGATTAGTCTAAACTTAATTTACAAGAGTGATGAAAAATTTGCCTTTTCTATTTTATTTTTTTTGGAGGGTTTTTCTCGATAAATTGGATGGCTTGTTCGGGATCATCCGTTAGAAAAAGCATTTTTTGATAGGCTTTTCCTTTAGCAAGTTGCTTTAATACTGGAAATAACATGGTATTCATTTCATACCGTTCTTTACCTAGAAATACCATAGGACTCACATATCCGAAAGTGCCATAATGATTTTGAGCAGCATCCATAAAGATTTCTTGAGTTGTTCCTGCACTTCCAGGTGCATATATGATACCATGTAAGCAGATAGCGAGTAAAGTGTCTTCTCTTATGCTATTAGAAAAGTATTTGGCAATATGTGAAGCAAATACATTACTCGGTTCATGTCCATAAAACCAGGTTGGAATGGCTAAACTTTCCTGACCTTCTGGGAATAACTGAATGACCTCTTTAGAGATCTCCATAAAGCCTTCGTCAGTAAAATGCGGAGCGATAGATAACATTTCTATCGCTTTTTGAAGCTCTTTGTCTGACCTGCCGCTAAAATATGCACCTAAATTAGTGGCTTCCATAATTCCTGGACCGCCTCCAGAAGCTACAAAATATCCATATTCTGAAATAGCTTTAGCGGTAAATGCGGTCTTCGTATAATATGGATCTGTTCTTAAGGTCCCATGTCCACCCATGAATCCAACGATCTTCTTCTTATAGTCACCATTTCTAAGCGGAGTAAGTAGGTGTCTTAATGAAGTATCGATGGCATGGTCATGTATTCTTTGCCAGAGAGAATCATTGATACTAGGAGAATATCTCGTCTCATAGAAATGCTCGTATATATTTAAGTCAAGTGATTTTTCATTGGTAGAAATAGCCTCTAGTTCCTGCCACGTATATAGGTGTTCTCGGTAAGGATTAAAGGGAAGTTCATTATAATCAGGCAGTATCAGCGCTCCTTTTCGGAGAAGATGAATTTCGTCTTCTTCCTTTAACTTACAGCCTAACAATGTTGTAGAACAAATTATAAAATTTGACCAATCAATTTTTTCTGTGGTGAAGTCAATGTTTTGAAAAGTGAAATCTTTAAGTTTTCCACTTCCTTTACTTAACAAAGCAAATTTTTCCTTCGACGTTATCCATTTTTCTACTTTCACAGTAATTCTTCTATTTTTTCTGTTAACCAATTCTTAGAAGCAACACTCTTTTCATTAAGGAGGTCGATCTTTAATTTTTCCAATTTTTTCTTATCGTATGACAACTTAACTATTTTCTCTAGGAAACTATTGAAATTACCAAATATTAGCTTGTATTGATCTGGAATATTCTTGTGTCTAACTAAGAATACCTTAAAAGCATTCACAGATGAAATTGCTAGATCTTTATTGTCTAATTCATAAAAAGCAATGATAAGCATCAGCTTAGAATCTAATGTATAGACGAAATCATCGAATTCTACTTCGTTCAGTAAATCGATTAAACCATCGTAGTCCTTTTTGAATAAAGCAACCCTTGCTTTATTGAATTTAATGGCATTGTCTCTATATTTCTGATTGATCTTAATAGAATATTCTTTGATGAAATCTTCTACCCATTTAATGTCTCCGAGTCGCAAGCCTATGATACAGATGTTTCTAAATGAAGTTGGCGTAATTTCACCATTGACCAATAAAACTTCTTGCTCTAATCCTTCGTTGTAGATATTAAGCAGCTCATTATTAAATTCCTTCTTTCCTTTATTAACCTTACGTACACAGTAATTAAGAGCGGCATCAAATATGTGCTTCGCTTCTTGTTGTGGAAAGAGACTAAGGTTTTTATGGATTAATTCCTTTAGCTTATAATAATGTGTTGGATCCTCGGGCTCTATCGTAGTCAGATAGATCTGGTAGTAGATACCGATCGTGGGGATATTGTAATATTTCTTTTGCTTTACTAATTCGACGATATCATCTATAAATAGTAGTTCCACGTCATGTTTTATGACATTTTTCCAAGAAAGCATAGAACAGTAATAGCGAAGCTTTTCAGCCACGAAGAAGTAATCTAAGTTGTCATTAATATCTTGAATATTATAGAACTGAATTTTGGTTTTGGAAGCTGATTTTTTTTCAAATTCGCTTGTAAGATTGAACCTGTGCTTTTCAGCCATATACTGATAGAAGTAATATGTAGCGTTACGTTCTAAGTGCCTTTCAGAAAGTCTTTCTGTTGTCTTTAAAACGGAGTTGTATAATTCAGGCATTTTATTGTCAATCACTGCTTCTAGTAGGTTAGTTGATTCCTGAAGTGGCTGAGCCTTAAACTGTTCCACCGATAGAAACTCTCCAAGTAGACTTAGAAGATCTGTGTTATATTTTCTATACTTCGAATCATTAAATTTTAGCCCTTTAAAAACAGACTTCCAAATATTCTCCTTTTCTAAATCATCGAACTTTTGCTTCTTTATTTTATCATAGTAGAAGTCAAAGAGCTGCTCTAAATTTTCATTCTGATTAAAATACGGAGAGTGGACAAATTTCTTAAACCTGTTCAAGTCATAAATAGACAGTCTTTTTAAGGCTTTAAGAATTTTGAGATTTTGCATAACGTTCATTATAGAATGAATGTAAATATACTATTTAGCTTGCTGAAGTAAAATCTGGACTCTTAAATAACACAAATTGTTCCTTTCGGTGTCTTTATTTCGGTTTTCATTTAGTGTAGTTTTTAGCTTGAAATAGTGTGGGAGAGATGATCCAGATAGAAGTATGTTTTTTTTAACTATTTTTAGTAATTATAGTAAATTATTTTACAATACATTAAAGATATATACTATATGTAAATACTTTGTATTAAATTATTTATATATAAAATGGGCTCTGAATCAATCTGTAAGTGATAAGATTTCATATTAAATATTATTATATATAATAGTTTTCTATTTTTTTCTTATTATCTTAGCGTTTGAAAAATTAAATTAATAGCAGTTCCCATGATAAGAGTGATATTCAAGTCGCTTTGTTTGTTAGTTGTATTCGTACTACTGTTGCCTGTATTGGGAGTTAGCCAAAATAATGCTCACTTTCAATATCGAGACATTATTGGATCAGATTATCATCAAGGCTATATAAGTTCTGCGGCCGTACCTTCGGTTATTTCTAATCCTGAATTTGGAAATTTCCAGATCATTCCTTCACCAACTGGTTTAAATACTTACACCTACTCATATCAGCCTGGTGTAGAGGAGGGGAGTTCTAAAGCAGTAATAGAATATTACAAAATAGATAGTGAAACTGGATTAACAGTTCCTGATTATACAACCATCTTTTTTACCATCACGAAATCTATTATTAGTTGTGGAGATGATAGAGAAACTATTCAGAAGAATGGTCCTATTTCATTCATTAATGTTTTAGAGAATGATTCCCGATCTGATGGTCCACTTACATTATCTGAAATTTTGTATTCAGAAGGAGGGATTGCAAGTATAGCTAATGGTAAAATAAGTTTTATTCCATCACCTAACTTTGAAGGAGATGCATTTGTTTACTATTCTGTTAAGGATGCTGTAGGTAAGTCAGGTACTGGAGTATTGAAAATAAAAGTTTTAGATTACAGTAAGATATTAAGTACAGATGAAATAAGTGTGGTAAGCTATGGTGGTGAATCTGTTGAATTAGATTTTCCTTTTGATGGATTTGTACCAACTACACAACCTCAGTATGGAAAATTTGAATCTTTAAGTGGGGTACAGAAATATACACCTTATCAGAATACAACAGCTAGTGAAACTATTGTATTTACCAATGGAAATATAACGCGCGAAGTTTATTTCAGGTTAGTAGAGAAAGAAGAAGCGAATAGTTGGGTAGTTGATGATGTAAGATATACATCTAAAGGTACTCCAGTTACATTAAATGTTACTGATAATGATTATATCCAGAATCAAACAATCATAGATCATTCATCAGATCTAATTCCAGGAGGAGACGAAGGTGAGTTTACTTATTCACCATCTAAATATTTTACTGGAACAAAAGACCTAGAATATACGGTTTACAATGGTTACGATTCTGAAACAGGAACAGTCACCATTCATGTAAACAATTTTAATCCTATCACTTCTGTTGAATACAACTTTACGACGGTTGGAAATTCAGCCCTGGTTATTGATTACAATATTCCTATTGAAAATTATTCCTTTAGTATCGTAAGCCAGCCGGATCATGGTTCACTAGTTGTAAATAGTGGAAATTCTATGATTGATGTTGGATGCGAAATTATTTCAGGAAGAAATCTTATCCTTTATGAGCCATCTTGGAATTATACTGGTGAAGATGATTTCCGAATTAAGTATTGCGTAGATGGAAAGTGTAAATACATTAGCATTAGTGTAAATGTAATTCCTAATGAACTTTCAGATTGTAAGTGTTTTACAGGTTGTGTATGGTCAGGAGATGCTAATAATGATGGAGTTGTAAATTCTTCAGATTTAATTACTGCAGCATATGCTATCGGTAGTTCTGGAGCAGAAACAGAGTGGAATGGTGCAAACGGATGGATCGGTAGGAAAACAAGTGACTGGTTAGATAACTCATTGAATGGAGTAAATGCAAAGTTTGCAGATGCAGATGGAAATGGGATTGTAGATGAATTAGATTTTGATGCGATATATGAAAATTATAATCAAAATCATGCTTTGATCCCACCACAAACGTTGAATAATAAGTCATACCCATTTAGTATCGTTCCTACACAGGATACAGTATTTGCTGGTGATATAATCTCATTTGAAATCGGAATCGGAAACGATCAGAATTTAGCTTTAGATGTTAATGGTCTAGTTTATAATTTAGGATTTTCAAGTGCTTTAGTTGATTCCGCATCAGTCAATTTAGAATACTACTCAGACTCGTGGTTTGGTGTAGATGAGAAAGTAATTGGTATTTTTCAGCAAGTTAGACCAGGATTTATAGAAACGGCTGTATCTAGATTAGGTGTAAATGCTAAAAGTGGTGCAGGAAAATTAGGTAAGTTAGACTTTATAGTTGAAGAAGATGTAGTCGGAGGATTTAGAGTAGGAAGTGAAGGTGTAATTCCAGTGGAAGTACAATTAACAGATGCTCAAGTGATGTCTTCTAATGGTCAGCTTTATAGCTTACCTTCTGCTGAAGGTGTTGTTTATCTAAGTCTTAAGAAAAGATCGAATACAGAAGAAGCATCTCCAATGCTTGTCTTCCCTAATCCAGCTTCAGAAGAAATTAACCTCCACATGAATGGAGGCCATGATATTATTTCTTATGAGATTTATTCAATAACCGGCCAGTTAATGGATCAAAATACTTCATTAAATGGGCGCTCTGAAAGTGTAAATATTTCCAATTATAATAATGGCCTTTACATCGTAAAAGCCAATACTACATCTGGAGTAAGAATCAATAAATTCGAAGTATTCTAAAGTCGATTCTGATTAACAATTTCTAGTAATTCTTCTCTATAATTTTTTCCTATTGGCAACTGCTTTGTCTTGCCATTTTCAATGATCTCTACTGTGTTTCCTACTATCGCTTGGATTTGATTAAGGCCTAAGATGTATGAGCGATGTATTCTCTTAAAGAATCTTTCTGGAAGTTTACTTTCTAGACTCTTCATGGTTTGTAAAGTAATTACTCTACCAGTCTTCATTCGAATAATCACATAGTCTTTTAAGCCTTCTATATATAAGATGTCGTTATAGTTTACTTTGACTAACTTCTTATCAGCCTTGACGAAAATAAAGTCTTCGTCATCACTTCCAACATGTACTTCAGATTTGTTCCCTATTTTCTCTGTAGCTTTATTTACAGCTTTCATGAAACGATCAAGTGAAATCGGCTTTACTAAATAATCAATTGCATCCATTTCGAAACCTTCCACTGCATAATTAGAATAAGCAGTTGTGAAAATAACTTCTGGTGGATTAGTTAGTGATTTATAAAAATCAATTCCCGTTAGCTGAGGCATCTGAATATCTAAGAATAAAAGGTCAACATCATGTTTTTTAATGGCTTCATTCGCTTCGAAGGCATTCTCACATTTTTGTAAAAGATTTATATTTGGAAGTTGGTTGATAAATGTTTCTAAAACATCTAATGCAAGCGGTTCGTCGTCTACTATAATTACGTTAATCATATTTATAAAGTTAGTTGTTTAATTTAATTTTTAAGTCAATGTAATAATTTGTTGGGCTTTCTTTAAGGTTGAGTTCATGGCTGTTAGGGTAGAGTAGGTCAAGTCTTCTTTTAACATTTACCAATCCTATACCTCCACTTTTCTTACCATGAGGTTTAGGTGCAGTCTCTGTTTTACTATTGTCAATGGAAAAGTGAATCTCATCTTCCATGATCTTAAGTAATATTTTGACATACCCTTCTCCTAATTGATTATTAAGTCCATGCTTAAAACTGTTTTCCAAGAACGGAATAAACATTAGTGGTGCAATTTTCTGATCTTTGATTAATCCGGAAACTAAGAAGTCAATTTTAATATGTTTTTTTTGTCTGAGCTTTTCTAATTCTAGGTAATTCTCCAAGTAATTTACTTCTTTTCTAAGAGGAACACGCTCTTCATTACATTCATAAAGCATGTATCTCATCATTTCTGAAAGTTTTAAGACAATTTCTGGTGCTTGGTCGGACTTCTTTAAGGTAAGCGCATAGAGGTTATTCAGAGTGTTGAATAAAAAATGAGGATTGATCTGAGATTTTAAAAAGTTTAATTCCGTTTCTGTGTTCTTATGGTGTAACTCCATTTTCTCTACACTTCCTTTCTGCCAGTCTAAGATGATTTGGAAAATGGTAGAAATAGATCCGTAAAAAAGCATTTGGAAGAATATGATACCTTGTTTAGCTATAAAATAACTCTGAACACCTGGTTGATCCGTAAATAATAAATAGAATAAAATCGTTTTAATAGGTGTAAGGATAATCGCAGTTAGAACAAGTGCTATGGCGTAATTGATGCCACTATTCTTTCTAAGATAATTGGGAATCAGAAAGTATAAATTGAAGTAAACGATGATCATATAAAAAACCAGATTAACGAGCTCTATGATCAAAGTGAAAACACTAGTCGGATTCTGATCTATAATAATGAGCGCTACATACAAACCTACCCAGAAAAGTGCATGAAAAAGGGTATCCCTTTTCGCCCAATCAGGAATATTAATTTTAAAATCTGTCTTTAAGCTCATTAGTCCTACTAATTGAAATTTTTACAAATAGGTTTGCCATAAATTGATTTTTAGATGAAAGGGTCTAACTGATCGATAAATAATAGAATAAAGATAAATTAATAATCTTTAAAAGCTTATTCGTATTTTCGCAGCTTAAATTGGGAGTAATGGTTTATTTAACGAGAATAGAGAAGTTTAATGCTGCACATAAGCTTTGGGTGAAAGACTGGAGTGAAGAAAAGAACCTTGCGGTTTTTGGGAAATGTGCAAATAAAAATTGGCATGGACATAACTATAAGCTAGTCGTAACGGTGAAGGGGGAACCTGATCCCATAACAGGTTTTGTGATTGATGCGAAAAGATTAAGTGTACTTATCAAAGAGACGATCGTAGATAAAGTAGACCATTCTAATCTTAATCTGGATGTTGATTTCATCCCGAGCGAATTAATGCCTACTACTGAAAATTTAGTAATTTTATTTTGGAATGAACTAGAACCCCATCTCGATAGTTGTAAATTACATTCTGTGAAACTAGTAGAAACAGACACCATTTATGCAGAATATTTTGGTGAATAAAAAATAACTATGTCATACAACAAGAAAGAATCGTACAATCCAGAAACTACTGAGGTATTAATTAAAAATTATACTTCTATTATAGAACAATTAGGAGAAGATCCTTCTCGAGAGGGACTTATCAAAACACCTGAAAGAGCTGCTAAGGCAATGCAGTTTCTTACGCAAGGTTATGATTTAGATGCAAAAGAAATTTTAACATCCGCTTTATTCCCAGAAGAGTATAGTGAAATCGTAATTGTAAAGGATATAGAAGTGTATTCAATGTGTGAACATCATATATTACCTTTCTTCGGAAAAGCTCATGTTGCATATATTCCTAATGGGCATGTAGTAGGCTTAAGTAAAATACCGAGGGTGGTGGATGTGTTCGCTAGAAGATTGCAAGTTCAAGAACGACTTACGCACCAAGTTTTAGATTGTATTCAGGATACATTAAAACCATTAGGAGCAGCAGTGGTAATAGAAGCAAGACATATGTGTATGATGATGAGAGGGGTAGAGAAGCAAAATTCTATTACAACGACTTCAGCATTTACAGGTGAATTCAGAAAAACAGAAACTAGAAACGAATTTTTAAAATTACTTTTATCTAATAGAGTATAATTTTTTTTTATGGTAGGATATATTTTTCCAGGTCAAGGAGCACAATTTGAAGGAATGGCATCAGATTTATTATTATCTGATCAAGCTGTGAAGTTATTTGATGAAGCACGTGAAATCTTAGGATTTGATATTGCTGAAATTATGAAATCCGGAAGTGGAGAAGATCTAAAAGAAACTAAAGTAACACAACCAGCTGTATTCTTACACTCGGTTATCAAAGCTCGTTTAGCTGGAGACCAATTCAAACCAGACTTTGTTGCTGGACACAGTTTGGGTGAGTTTTCTGCGCTGACAGCTGCAGGAGCGTTATCATTCGAAGATGGATTAAGTCTCGTAAGCAAAAGAGCAATTGCTATGCAAAAAGCATGTGAATTAGAGCAGTCTACGATGGCAGCAATCTTAGGACTTGAAGATCAAGTAGTCGAAGATATCTGTAACGGAATAGATGAGCTTGTTGTTCCTGCGAATTATAATTGCCCGGGTCAGTTAGTTATTTCTGGCTCTATGGCTGGAATTCAGAAAGCTGTTGATCAATGTACAGAGGCAGGAGCGAGAAGAGCTTTAATATTAAATGTAGGTGGCGCTTTTCACTCACCACTTATGGAACCTGCAAGGGAAGATCTTGAAAAAGCGATTAATGTTAGTAATATTAATCAACCATCTGTACCTGTTTTTCAGAACGTTGACGGTAAACCACAATCGGACCCTGCGATCATTAAGGAAAATCTAATCAAACAATTAACAGCCCCAGTACTTTGGACTCAGACCATGCAGAATATGATTTCAGCTGGTGTTGAATCATTCGTAGAAGTGGGTGGAACTGGTAAAGTTTTAATTGGCTTGGTAAAAAAAGTAGATCGAAAAATTCCGTGTGAAGTTTTGTAACCTATCTTAGAGGTATTTATGGAAGTAAAAGCTGGAAAACTCTTATTGGCACAACCATTTATGCTTGATCCTAATTTTAAGCGTTCTGTTGTATTATTATGTGAACATGATACGACTAGAGGATCATTAGGTTTTATTTTAAATAAGCCGCTGCATATGAAAGTTCAAGATTTGATCAGCAATTTTCCAGAGATAGATTCCACCGTTTACTTCGGTGGACCTGTAGCAACTGATACAATTCATTATATTCACGATAAAGGTGACTTACTAGAAGATAGTGTCGAAGTATATCGCGGGATTTATTGGGGAGGAGATTTTGAACGCTTAAAGTTTTTGATTGAAGCCAAATTAATCAAAGAGAGTAACATCCAATTTTTTGTAGGATATTCAGGTTGGTCTGAAGAACAACTCGCAGATGAGTTGAAAACTGGATCATGGATCGCTGCAGAAATGGATTCAAATTATTTATTCCACAAAGACGAAAATGTTTTATGGAAAAAAGTTTTGGAGAATAAAGGTAGTTCCTTCGGAGTTATCGGTCAGATTCCAGAATCACATCGACTGAATTAATATGATAAACGTTCAAGGACTTTATATTCAATATGGGGATCGGGTTTTATTTAACCGCCCTAGTTTAACCATTGAAAAAAATGAAAAAATTGCCCTAATCGGAAGAAATGGCGCTGGGAAATCCAGTCTGCTCAAACTACTTTGTGGCAAATTTTCACCTGATGAAGGGAGCATCAATATTCAGAATGGTGTTTCACTTGGTTACCTAGAACAAGATTTGGATCTAAATTATGATACACCTATCTTAGATGAAGCCAAGAAAGCCTTTGAGCAGGTTAATAAACTGAAAGACGAGTTAGAAGAGATTAATCAAGAACTGGAAACAGGGATCGAGGATATGGATCTTCTTCATAAATTACTTGAAAAACAAGCTGATTTATTTACTAGGATAGATATTCTAGGAGGAAATACGCTCGAGAGTGAAGCGGAGAAAATTTTACTTGGACTAGGATTTAAATCTAAAGATCTAAATAGAAAACTTAGCGAATTTAGTGGTGGCTGGCAGATGAGGGTGGAAATTGCCAAATTGCTATTGCGTAAACCAGAGGTTTTACTACTTGATGAGCCTACGAATCACTTAGATATAGAGTCGATTATATGGCTTGAAAAGTATCTGAAAAATTACGAAGGTAACATTATACTGATTTCGCATGATACTCAGTTTCTAGATACCATTTGTAATAAAACAATAGAAATAGATAATGGTGTTTTCTATGAATATAAGGCATCGTATTACAAGTACATTGCGCTTAGAGAAGAAAGAATAACCATCCAGGAAGCTGCATACAAGAATCAGCAGAAAGATATAGAGCAGAAAGAAAAGATCATTAAGAAGTTCATGGCCAAGGCTACAAAAACCAAAATGGCTCAATCCATGCAAAAGCAATTGGATAAAGTAGAACGAATTTCTATCGATGCATTTAACCTTAAAGATATGGATTTGAGGTTTCCAAAACCTCAGCGCTCTGGTAGATTAGTGGTCGATGCTAACTGCAGTAAAAACTACGGTCCGATCAAAGTCTTAGAAGACATTCATTTTGAACTTGAACGAGGTCAGAAAGTTGCTTTCGTTGGACAGAATGGTCAAGGTAAGTCCACTTTAGCGAAGTTAATAGTAGGAAATATAGAAGCGACATCTGGAAAGATAGAACTAGGACATAATGTAGAGATCGGCTATTACGCGCAAAACCAAGCGGAAGAGTTAGACCGAAATAAAACCCTTCTGGAAACCATGGAGGACAATGCTTCGCCAGAACAGCGACCCAAATTGCGAAGCATTTTAGGTAGTTTTTTATTCAGCGGCGAAGATGTGGATAAGAAAGTTAGCGTACTATCTGGTGGAGAAAGAGCGAGGCTTGCACTTGCGATTATGGTGCTAAGAGAATTCAATTTATTAATTCTGGATGAGCCTACGAATCACCTAGATATTCAAGCAAAAGCTGTTCTGAAAGATACCGTCATGAATTATGAAGGGACTTGTATTATTGTTTCGCACGATAGAGATTTCTTGAATGGTCTTACGGATAAGACATTTGAATTCAGAGACAATAAAATCATCGAATACTTAGGAGATGTTAATTACTTCTTAGATAAGCGAGCACTTGATAATATGAGAGACGTGGAGCAGGTGGAAGTGATCAAAGAAAAAGCAGCGAAGAAAGAAATTAGCAGTGATGACTTAAAGAAAATGAAGAGGAAAGTTCAATATCTGGAAAGAGATATAGAGAAGTTAGAAGAGTCTATTCTGAAATTGCAAAATAAAATGTACGATCCAGAATTCTACCAGGATCCGGAAAAAGATAAAATCCTTGCTAAGCACGGAGATCTCAAGAAAGAACTTGAAGATAAGATGAAAGAATGGGAGCTTAAAGCCGAAGAATTAGACGCTTTTGTCTAGCTGATTAATAACGGCCCTAAGATCTTTAGGCAATGCTGCTTCGAAGCTCATCTTCTCTCCCGAGGTTGGATGAAGAAACGATAGCTTATTAGCATGCAGAGATAACCTATTCATTAGCGGACGTTCGACAGCATCCTTATTCTTGTTGTATTTCTTAGCCTTGATTTCTGATAAATAGAAGCCAGGATCTCCATAAATTGGATCAACCAAAAGCGGAGTATTGATAGCCTTAAAGTGCACTCTGAGCTGATGATGTCTTCCTGTTTTAATTTCAGCTTCACATAAAGCAATGTTTTGGTACTTTTTCAAGACCTTGTAAGTGCTCAAAGCCGCTTTTCCTTCTTTCGAAACCACACTCTTATTCTGATTATTAAGTTTCTTTAGACTAAGCTCTATTTCTCCCTCATCGGGCCTTGGAATTCCTCTAGTAAGTAATAAGTATTGCTTCTCAATTTGTCTGTTCTGAAACATCGTATTCAACCGACGATGAGTTTCCGCATCTTTTGCTAAAATAACAATGCCGCTCGTTTCTGCATCTATACGGTGAACGATAAAGATGTCGCCATACTTTTTCTTGAATAAATATTTCAATGAAAAATCCATTTCAGAAGTCCTTCCAGGAATGACAGGAACACCTGCAGCTTTATTGACTACTAGGATTTCTGTGTCTTCGAATATGATGTCATAGCTCTTTTTCATAGCTCGTTATACTTCTTCTTGCCCAATAGATAAAATGAAACAGGAATTATTTTGCTTGATTTCCCAGTTCTATTCTCTGGACCGATTCGATATTTATTAATAAGCGCATCGTACTTCTTTCTGGTCTTGTTAATCTGACGAAAATTACCATAAATAGAAAAGTGCGCTTTGATAACGGTAGGAATGGCATTCCATTGACCTTTTATAAATAGCATTGATGCTGCTGCTCCATCCAGAATAAGCCTGAGGAAGAACTTCAGATACTTGATCATGCCTCGCTCATTCTTGAGCAAAGTTCTCAGACTGTTTCTGAAATTTAAATAAATCTTTCTAGTACTCTGGTAGGGTAGTGTTCCGCCACCTAAGTGATAAACGATACTTTCATTTACTGCCAGAATTTTATATCCCGCTCGTTTCATTCTCCAGCAAAGATCGATTTCTTCGTAATGTGCAAAGTAATTGCCATCGAAACCACCGAGATTATTGAAAACTTCTGTCCGAACCACCATCGCTGCACCTGATGCCCAAAATATCTCGTGCGTACCATCGTACTGGCCTTCATCAATTTCTACTTCATCGAAAATTCGGCCCTTACAATAAGCATAACTTAAAGCATCTAAGTAACCTCCTGCTGCTCCTGCATGTTCAAACTTCTTTGGCGCTACTAAAGACCGTATTTTCGGCTGGCAAGCTGCAATTGTAGGATCGGCTTTCATGATCTCTAAAATCGGATCTAACCAGTTTTCTGTAACTAAAACATCATTGTTTAGTAATACAGTAAACTCTGATGTTATATCCTTCATAGATCGATTGTATCCATCTGCAAAACCATAATTTTCAGTAAATGGAAGAATATTAACCTCAGGATGCCATTCCTTAAGGTAGTCGATCGAATCATCGGTAGAAGCGTTATCGATTACTAAATAGTCCACTAAATCGTTGCTACTATATAATATCGATGGTAAGTATGATTCTAGATAGTCTGAGCCATTGTAATTAATAATGGCAATAGTGCATATGGGCACTTCTACATGCTCTCTTTTTTCATACTCATGTAAGACTAATCTTGTTTCTTGCTCGTCTTCATGAAGCTGAACTTTAAGTTCCTGAAGGTTGGAGAATTTCATGTCATCTCTTATGAACATGGCAACTCGAACCGTTATTTCTTTTCCATAAATATCTTCATTGAAGTCGAAAATATTTACTTCTACTCGCTGTTCTGGCTGACCTTTCAGTGTTGGCCTATTGCCAATGTAGAGCATTCCTTTTAGATTCTGCCCATCCACTTCTACAAACACTGCATAGACGCCGTCGGGCGGAATCAGTTTTTTTGGTTCTGAAACCTGAATATTTGCCGTTGGAAAACCGAGTTCTTTACCGATTTTTTCACCGTGTACAACTTCACCAGAAATGATATAATGATAATTGAGAAATTTATGTGCAGTGGCCATTTCAGATTGCTGGATAGCTTTCCTGATTTTGGTACTTGAAATGGTAATTTCTTCTATTTCTTGCACTTCGATTTCTATGACTTTGAAATCATGTGTTTTTTCGTATTCTCTAAGAAGATCGATATTTCCTTCTCGATTAAGACCAAAACGATGGTCATATCCGATGGCTAGATAACTTGGCTTAAAATATTTTAAAAGAAAATTTTCTACATATTCTCGGGGATGCATTTGTGAGAATTCTATAGAAAATGGCACAATGACGAGATGATCAACTCCAAATTTTTCAAGTAATTTGATCTTTTCGTCTAAAGAATTAAGCAAAGTCAGCGAAGTATCCTTTGGATAAATCACACTTCTAGGATGCGGATCGAACGTTATAATAACACTTTCGCCGCCTATTTCATTAGCGAGTTGGTTGATTCTCGAAATTATTTTCTGATGACCGCGATGTACTCCGTCAAATGAACCTATGGTCACCACCGCTTTCTCAATTTCGGAAATATCCTCCAGCCTGCGATATATTCTCATCTATAAGGGACTAAAATTTTATGCAAAAGTAATAAAATAACGCTCTTGTTGATCGTCTGGAACATTATTGAGTTTTAAATGTTTTACATTTGCATAAAAAAGAGATAAATGTCCATTGACAATAATAAAATAGTAACAGCACTTTCTACCATATTGAATCCTAAAACAGGACTGAATATTATTCGCTCTAAAATGGTGGATGGTCTAAAGATAGATGGAAATAATGTAACGTTTACATTAAAAGTTCCTCCGAGTGATGCAGCGATAAAAAGTGAATTAAACTTCGCTTGTATGGCTGCTATTCAAGAAGTATATCCTGAGGCACAAGTTCATGTTCACATGGCTGGAAGTGAAGCTGGCGGGAAGGCTGATAATCTTCCGCAGATTAAAAACATCATAGCGGTCGGAAGTGGAAAAGGTGGAGTAGGTAAGTCTACCGTTGCCGTGAATTTAGCATTGGCACTTAAGAAGATGGGCGCGAAAGTAGGGTTAATGGATGCAGATCTATATGGTCCTTCTGTTCCAACGTTACTAGGAATGCAAGGTGAGCGACCTAAGTTAGAAAAACTTTATGGTCAGGCTAAAATGAGACCTTTAGAAAAGTATGGGATTTATACCATTTCTATTGGTTTTATCATTGAACCTGAGCAAGCTGTGGTATTAAGAGGTCCTCGACTAGGTGGTATCATTAAGCAGTTCATCAACGATTGCTTATGGCCAGAACTAGATTTTTTGATCATCGATCTGCCTCCTGGGACTGGTGATATCCAACTTACGATGGTTCAGACCGTGCCCGTAACAGGTGCTGTAATGGTAACAACTCCACAGGAATTAGCTTATGTAGATGCGCTGAAGGCAATGAATATGTTTCAGCTTTCTAATGTCAATGTTCCAATAATCGGCGTAGTGGAAAATATGTCTTGGTTTACACCAGAAGAATTGCCAAATAATAAATATTATATTTTCGGGAAGGGAGCTGGAAAAAGACTGGTTAAAGAATCGAAAACGACGTTGTTAGGCCAGATTCCATTGATTCAAAGTGTACGTGAAGCAGGTGATGGTGGGGAACCAGCAGTATTGAATCCAGATCATCCAGCGTATCCTTATTTTATGTCAATGGCAGAAAGAACACTCGAGCAAGTTAATCTTCGAAATGAAGCGATGGCACCTACACAGATTGTTAAAATAAATACGTAATTTTGTAATATGTCTGATAAAGAAAAACAAGAATGGATAGATCGTGTAGATGTGGCACTTGAAGAGATTCGACCTCATTTAGCGGTAGACGGAGGAAATATTGAAGTTCTTGATGTTACAGATGAACTTATGGTCCAAATCAAATGGTTAGGCAATTGCGAAATGTGCACCATGTCAAGTATGACCATGAAAGCTGGAGTAGAACAGGCAATCAAATCAAGAATCCCACAGATTAACGGAGTACACGCAGTAAATGGCATTCAATAATCAACTTTTATTTAAGCAAATTCTAGCAAAACGGTCTTATTTATGTGTTGGCCTAGATTCTGATATTAGCAGAATTCCTAAGCACTTGTTAACATTAGAAGATCCGATTTTCGAATTCAATAAAGCAATTATAGACGCAACAAAAGATCTGTGCGTTGCATATAAACCTAATATTGCATTCTACGAATCTCTTGGGGCATCAGGGTGGGAGAGTCTCCGAAAGACATTGGAATATATTCCAGATGATATTTTCACGATAGCCGATGCTAAGCGAGGAGATATAGGAAACACCTCTTTACAATATGCAAAGACTTTTTTCGAAACCTATGAGTTCGATAGTGTTACCATAGCTCCGTATATGGGCGAAGATTCAGTAAAACCATTTCTTAGTTTCGAAGGAAAATATGTCATTTTACTAGGATTAACTTCTAATAAAGGTAGTGATGACTTTCAGCACTTTTGTGATATTTCTGGAAAGAAACTTCATGAATTAGTACTGGAACGTGCTCAGGAATGGTCTGATCCAGACCAACTGATGTTTGTGATAGGAGCAACTCATCCTGAAGCTTTTGAAAAAATAAGATCGATAGCGCCTCATAATTTCTTCTTAGTTCCAGGAGTGGGAGCTCAGGGTGGAACGATCGAGGATGTCAGTAGATATGGGCTGAATAAGGAAGTTGGATTGCTAGTCAATTCTAGCAGAGGAATTATATTTGCTTCGTCAGGTGAGGATTTTGCGTCAGTTGCTCGAGAGAAAGCTAAAGAACTACAATCCCAGATGGAGAAGGTTCTAATCGAAAGGGAATATCTATAGATTTTTGTCTATATGTGATACACTCATCCAGCTCCCTATCCACGTGTACTTACAGAATAAATATAATCTTCGCAATCTTCCTCGTCATTATACTTAATTCCCAGATTCACGAATCCAGTTTTACTTAATACTTTTTGCGAACCCACATTTCTGAGGTCGACGTAAGCAATAATGTTGTCTAAACCATCTATCGATTCACAAAGTTTGATGAGACCTTCTACAAGCTCTGTAGCATATCCTTTTCCCCATTGGGACTGAGGAAGCCTAAACCCAATTTCCCAATTTTCCTCTTTGTCTTTAACTAATGCAATCGTTCCGATGCATTCCTCACGGCCTTTATCTACTGCCGCCCAAACCCAGAAATCATTGTCGGGCTTATCATAACATCCCATAACATATGCTAAGTCTTTGATATCTTCTTCCATGGAATTGGCTTTTCCTCCTGCATATTTCATTACTTCGATATTACCCTGCATTTCATGAAATGGACCGATGTCAGTGGATATTAATCTTCGGACTAAAAGCCTTTCTGTATCGAAAATATTATCTTGCTTAAATTCTGTAACCATTTATATTGATTTAGAAATGAAATTTACAATTATTTTATTGATCGGAGCCATGCCATTTCTATCCTTTTCACAATCACAAGAGGATCAGGATGCGATTAGACAAGTTATGGCATTGCAACAAGATGCATGGAACGTAGGAGATTTAGAGACTTTCATGGCGGGTTACTGGAAATCAGAGGAACTCCGATTTACAAGTTCTGGAAGGACGAGCATGGGATGGCAAAAGACTTTAGATGGTTATAAAAAAGGATATCCGACGATAGAGAAAATGGGCAAATTGAAATTTGAAATATTTGATATATATCCTGTGGAAGAAAAATCAGCCGCTTTGACTGGTTCGTTTTATCTTACTCGATCTGACGAAGACTTAAGTGGATTCTTTACCCTTATCTTTCGCAAAATAGATGGAGAGTGGAAAATTATTTCTGATATGACTTGCTCTAATTAAAAGGAAATTATTTTCGATTGGGGATGATCTAGGATGTGATTCCGAACGATATTATTGGTTTCTGGATTTTCCTCTACGTATTTTATAGTTTCTTTTATTTCCTCCACACCTTGATTTAGATCCTCCGAGGTCGCATATCCGAATCCTCGATAATATCCATCTTCTACTAAGATAACTGAATGTTCATCTTTGGTTCTTCCTTGTTCGATTAAAATGAAATTGTCTTTGAAGAGTCTAGACATGTGAAGAATGGCAAGATCGGCTCTTTCATTATAACTTTCGCAATCCTCTTCTAAGATGCAGGCGCCAAGGCAATTATGGATTTTGTAATCGAAGCACGGTCCATCATTGGTTTCTAGATCATTCAGCTTTAGACACAATCCAAACTCTTTAGAAATATTTTTGACATGTGATTTTGCTCCTGCTAAGCTGGAATAATCAGACAGTATTTCTTTATTCAACCTCCGTTTCTTCGACGTTTTCTCAATTCTTAATCGTGTATAACCAAGTTCATCCTTGAAGTGGTGGATGAAGTAAGGAAAGTGCGCATTCTTTTGAATCTTATTGATCTCTGGCTGGTGGATTTTTATTTCTCTAGACTCGTGCAATAAGGAAATAAGCTCAGAACCAGTAAGTTCGAAATCTATAGAATGCACTTGTCGTTGCATGTTTTCAGCTTTCTTCGTTGTTTTCACGAAGTGCTGAACGACGCGCTTTTTAATATTGATACTTTTACCGATGTATACAACTTTGCCATATTCGTTATAAAAATAATAGACTCCACATTCCTCAGGAAGTTCATGCAGTCTTTCCATTGTGATCGATTTCGGAAGCTGAGATTCACGCAGACCATGATTGATGTACATTTTGATATTGTCTTCCGAGTCTTCCTTAGCAAATATTAATTCTAGTAATTCCGTCGTAGCGACGGCATCTTCTAATGCACGGTGTCTCGCATTAACCTTAATATTAAAATGCTTGATTAGGTTTCCAAGACTATATGATTTTAGGCCAGGGAAAGTTTTTCTAGCAAGTCTCACCGTGTCCAGTTGCCTTTTGCTAAAAGTATAGCCTAAATCTTTGAAAGCTTCCTTTATGAAAGTATAATCGAATCTTACATTGTGTGCAACGAAAATTGCACCTTCTGTCATTTCCACTATTTTTTTTGCGATCTCATAAAAGTGGGGAGCATCGGCAACCATTTCATCTGTAATTCCAGTAATTCTAGTAATGTTAGGCGGAATGGATCTACCTGGATTTATTAAGGATTCGAACTTATCAGTTATCTTTTCACCATCATGAATTACGATTCCGATTTCCGTAATTTTATCCCTTTTGGCCATGCCTCCAGTAGTTTCTATATCAATAATGGCATATTTTTTCACTAACTTTGACCGTTTAAGCATTTACAATGAAAAACAAATTTAAAAGAAATTAAATGATTAAGTATATCTACTTTTTGACATGTGTATTTTTAGGCTTAGCATCTTGTGAAGAAAGCGCTAGTAAATTAACAGCTGATTACCAAGAAGGTTCTGCCAAGTTTATGAGTGGTGGAGAGAAATCCATTACGATGGGGGCAGAACAATTAGCACTTTACTATCCGATGATTAAAGGGAAATCGGTAGGACTTGTCGTTAACCAAAGCAGTACAGTTGCTAATCGACATCTAGTAGATACACTCTTAGAGTTAAATACAAATATAAAAGCCATATTCGCACCAGAGCACGGATTCAGAGGGAAAGCTGATGCTGGGTCGCATATTGACTCCGGTAAAGATGCGGAAACAGGTATAGATATTATCTCTGTATATGGAGCAAATAGAAAGCCGAAACCGGAACACTTAGAAGGTATCGATGTGGTCATTTTTGATATTCAAGATGTTGGTGTAAGATTTTATACTTATATCTCTACGCTTCATTATATTATGGAAGCTTGCGCTGAAGCGGATATTCCAGTGATCGTTCTTGATCGACCGAATCCTAATGGTTTCTATGTAGATGGTCCTGTTCTTGATCCTAAGTTTACATCTTTCGTAGGAATGCATGAAATTCCAGTTGTCCATGGTATGACCGTGGGCGAATATGCTAAAATGATCAACGGCGAAGGATGGTTGCCAGATGGTCTTAAGTGTGACTTAGAGGTGATTCCTTGCGGAAATTATACGCATAATATGACTTATGATCTTCCGATTAAGCCTTCTCCGAATTTACCTAATCTAAGATCCATTCTGCTTTATCCGTCGATCTGCTATTTCGAAGGAACGAATGTTAGTATCGGACGAGGAACAAATAAGCAATTTCAAGTTATCGGTCACCCATCACTCAAAAATTATGAGTTTTCATTCACTCCTGAACCTATGCCAGGTGCAACTAGTCCGAAACTGAAAGGCGAATTGTCTTATGGGTTAGATCTTACCCAGTTTTCTGTAGATTACCTTAAAGGTAATGCAAAATTAAACCTGAAGTGGCTAATAGAAATCTACAATGCATATCCAGATAAGGAAAATTTCTTCATCAAAGATGCTGGATTTTTTGATAAGTTGGCAGGTGGTGATCAATTGAGAAAGCAACTGATAGCTGGTAAGAGTGAAGAAGAGATAAGAGCAAGCTGGGAACCTAGACTATCTGAGTATAAGACGATTAGAAAGAAGTACTTAATGTATGCTGAAAAGTAATTCTTTTTAGGTCAATGTTAGAGCTAGGTTATGGATTGCAATATTTCTAGTTATAGTATTTTTCTTTTACGCCAGTTCAGGTAGGGTAGAGTGAGGCAAGATTTGAACAAATAGCTATTTAATGGTGGCAGAAGGTTTTATGTCATTCTAGGAATAAACTCGATGTTCATGTTCAAACATTGACAATGAAAAGAATACTAAATGTTACCTTAAAACTTAAATCTTAGTTGAGCTTTAAGGTCAGTTCTTCTATTGCCATTGATTTCCTCTAAGGCACTACCGATGGTCGACTGATTGTTCAGGTAAGTTCGAGAAACTCTGAATTCAGCGGTTAAGAATCTATTCACTCGGTATCTTAGATTAGCGTAAGTTCTGAATCCTCTATTTGCGAATGCTGGAATACTAAATTCATACAAAAGATCATTCTCGTAAGTATAGATACGACTGTCGTAATCATCGGTATCGAAAATAGCATAACGCATAGTTGCTGATAAAGGCAATTTCTTAGGTTTGAAAATGATGTCTTGGTATATCATGAAACCTCTAGAAACTTGATCATCCTTCGTAAATAAACTAAATTCTACTCTATTTCTTATTTCAAATGTTGGATTGATTTTATAGGCATTATGAAACCTTAATCGTTGTCTATTGAGCTGAGCAACATTCGTAGTCTTTAGACTTTCACTTGCATTTTGCTCCTTCGTTTCATAGAAGTACTGGATATAGAAATCGGCCTTCCTTTTTTTATGGTAGAGGAATTTGAGATAGAATTCTTGCCCATTAGAAGGAGAATCAACTCTGAATTTTAACCATGGATGGCGAAAGAAATCTGCGTATCCTTCTATATGGAACTGTTTGTTTAGTCTAAGCAAAGCTGAGGCATAGATACCTTCTTCATTCTGAGCATTGCTGGATTCGGTAAATGTATTCGCGTAAATAGATTGATAATTCTTCGCAATATTTCTATAGACTACTGCTACTTCGAAATTCTTATCGAGTCCCAGAATTACACCATTGACAAAGCCAAGATCGCCTTCCTTGTCCGAGGACATTTCACCAAAGAAATTAAAGTTATTCCATATGTATCCATAATCGACGCTACCATTAATATACTTCTGCTGAAGAACGCTGAATAACTGATATAAGTCAGGCGAGGTATTTAATGAACTACCAAAAGCTGAATACATTAAGTTCGCATTGACAGAAAGTGACTTTCTTCGGAATCTTAATGATGTTCCAGCATCCGTGAAACCAAGTTGCTTTTCTTTTCTGATCTCATTCACATTTCTGTGAAAACCATCTGATGGAATCGAAGTATACAGTGTGAATATATCATTGTTCACGGTATCCAAAAAGAAATTAGCATCTCTCAATTGGTAAGAACCATAAAGTAAAAGATTTAAATTTTTAGACAAATTGAGATCTAAGGCGCCACCACGTAGAAAATTAAATTCGTTAACGGAAGTATATGGTCTAAGTGGTCGGGTTCTATTCTTAACACGCATCACTTGCGTACTTTTTCCTGTACCAAAACCCATGGCTGCAATCAGACCTTGACCTAAACTAATCGAATAATCACCGATGATGGCTTGCTTGATAAAAGAGGTTGGATTGTTAATAGCAAGATGACCAGAATAATAGTCAAATCCATTTTTATTAGAACCTGTAAAGAATTCTTCTCCAGCATCTTTTTCAGCGGTGAGGCCTAGTTGTAATTTCTTACCAGCAACATATTTGTAACGAACATACAGTTTATTCGGATCACCTAAGTAAGGACTATTCACATCATCAGTATATCCTTTCTGTTTTTCAAGAACACGTCTCCATTTTATATAGACTTCGTGTTTCTGATCTCTTAATATGCCTTGGTCAATTTGTGGTTTAGCTAGATCTCTGACACGTGCTAGATCAGCAAGCAATCTTACTTTTTCAAGTGGGAGACCTTCTACACTTTGTAGTTCTAGAATATTTATAAAATCACCATGCTGAGATCTGTGATTAATGATGGCTGATATCTCAAGATCACTTAAGAAAAATAGATCTGATAGCTCTTGTCTGGATATTTTATTTAGATCGAAAGGTCTTTCTATGTATTCATTGATTTGTTCTAGAATAGTATTCAGGTCTAATTCAGCATCTTCATCTTGATTAGCCAGAATACTTTCTACCCATTCTTCGGCTTCTAAAGATTGACTATAAGTGACATTAGCCACAAATAAGAATAAGGATAGTGAAAGTATTATGCGAAACATGGGTTGAAAATACTTATTTCTTTAATATATCACCAATTTATTTATTAGCAACAAGCTTGACATAGCATAGTGAAGGTGTGTATCTTATTGATATACAGAGGTTAAAATTGCTTATAAGTATCTTAGGGATAACAAATAAAGTTAATAATCACATTAATAGACTATTGATAGTTATATTTTTGTTTGGAATTGATTTAGTTAATAAAACGAATATAGAAATGTCAAGATTTAAGTTAGAGTATATCTGGTTAGATGGAAGCCAACCGATGCAAGGTATGAGAAGTAAGACCAAAATTGTTGGTTCTGATTTTTCTGGGAAATTATCTGAATGTCCAGATTGGTCTTTTGATGGATCATCCACACAACAGGCAGAAGGAGGTTCTTCTGATTGTATTTTGAAACCAGTATACATATGCCCAGATTCTGATAGAAAGAATGCATACTTGGTAATGTGCGAGGTATTAAATGCTGACAGAACACCACATGAAAGTAATGGTAGAGCGCAGATCAACGATAAGAGTGATGAGTTCTGGTTCGGTTTTGAGCAAGAATATGTAATAGAAGATCCGGAGACTGGATTACCAGTAGGATTTCCTAAAAATGGATATCCAGCACCACAAGGACCTTACTACTGTGGAGTAGGGACAGGGAAAGCTGTAGCAAGAGAGTTAGTAGAAGAACATATGGATATCTGCATAGATGCAGGGCTTAATATAGAAGGAATTAATGCTGAAGTAATGGCAGGCCAATGGGAATTCCAGATTTTTGCAAAAGGTGCAGAGAAAGCAGGTGATGAAATTTGGGTTGCAAGATATTTGTTAGAAAGAACAGCTGAAAAATACGGTTTAAAGATCAACTGGGAATGTAAGCCAGTTAAAGGAGACTGGAATGGTTCAGGAATGCATGCTAACTTCTCTAATGAATTATTGAGAACAGCGAATTCTAAAGAAACTTTCCACGCAGTATGTGAGAAGTTCAGAGGAAAAGTAAAAGAACATATTGCAGTATACGGTCACGATAATGAACAGAGGTTAACAGGTCTTCATGAAACAGCTTCTATACATGACTTTTCGTATGGAGTGTCTGATAGAGGAGCTTCAATAAGAATTCCATTGTATACAGTAGAGCATGACTGGAGTGGATACTTAGAAGATAGACGACCTAACTCAGCAGCAGATCCATATAAAGTGGCAGCTGTGATTATTGATACAGTTACTAGTTAAGATTAATATTAAAGGTACAGATACGTTAATTAATACTAATGGGCTTGGGTTTTACTCAAGCCCTTTTTTATGAGTTCTTAATACTTGTTCTTGACATATAAATAATAATGATTCCTGCCATAATCATTACTAATCTAACAACGAAACCAGCTAGATTACCAAGATTGTCAATAAAGGAAAGATAGCTGAGGCGCAAGCCAAGTCCCATCAATAATAAAGAAAGGAAGCCTAGAATCATTAGGGCGAACCCTACTACTGTCAATATCGTATTTTTCATTTTGCAAATATACATTTCTTCAAACTCTAAATGATTATTAGCATAGAGTTTCTATTTCATAATGAAAAATTTCATATATGAAAAACTTTCATAGGTTGTAGGGGTGCAATGATAATAATGTGTCTTTGAGTAAAGGACGAATACAATTTTACACCTTTTATATTTTATTGTACCAGTTCTAAAACGGCTCACTTTCTATGTAATTGCCTAAACATCTTTAAGACCTGAATGCTTAACATTCAGGTTTTTTATTCGGGTTCCAACCTTATTTTTCTTGGAGCATTAATACATTGAATTTCATTCATATTATTTCTGTAAAACCATTTTAGCTTGCTCTACTATCGATTATTCAAGCTTATATTAGAAAACTATTCAATTTCCATCTTTATTTTTCCTTAATAAATCAGATTTTAAGTCCTTATTTCGTTACTTTGAAAAGTAAAGCAAAAAAGGTGTATAAAATAGTTGAGTGTCCGAGAGATGCCATGCAAGGAATGAAGGGTTACATCCCAGCTGAGTTAAAGGCAGCGTATATAAATCAGTTGTTGAAGGTCGGATATCACACCATAGACTTTGGGAGTTTTGTGTCGCCTAAAGCCATTCCTCAGATGAGAGATACCGCAGAGGTGCTAGGAATGTTAGATCTTGAAAAGACTAAATCTAAGTTACTTGCTATTGTTGCGAATGAAAGAGGTGCTAGAGATGCATGTACATTTGAAGAAATTGATTTTTTAGGTTATCCCTTTTCTATTTCTGAAACTTTCCAACAAAGAAATACGAATTCAAGTATAGAGCAATCCTTAGTTCGAGTAGAACAAATACAATCCTTAGCATCGAAGCATAATAAATCTGTAGTCATTTATATTTCTATGGGTTTTGGGAATCCTTATGGTGATCCGTGGAATGTTGAAATATGTCAGAAGTGGGTAGATGTTTTAGCTGATATGGATATTAAGATTATTGCATTATCTGATACGATAGGCGTAGCAAATCCTAATAGCATCAAATATTTGTTTTCTAATCTTATTCCTCCGTATCCAGATGTTGAATTTGGAGCACATCTACATACCCAAGCACATAACTGGCATGAGAAAGTAGAAGCTGCAGATCTTGCGGGTTGTAAAAGGTTTGATTCTGCGATCAAGGGTTATGGTGGATGTCCAATGGCTAAGGATGATTTAACTGGAAATATGGCAACAGAGAATGTACTTTCTTATTTTAAAGAGCAAGGAAAAGATTTGAACTTGAATGATAGTGCTTTTGAAAAGGCATTAGAAATGTCTGCTGGAATATTTCCTTTGTAAAATAAATATTTGCCTTATTGCTTTATAGTTGATAAACAATATAAATAAGTAATGAATTGATTTTTTCGTCCAAAGAAGAATATAAGGAAGTTTTTGAAGAGTATTATAATCCTCTGTGTAATTTTGCGTTCAAGTTTGTGAACAGCGCTGATGCTGCTGAAGATATTGTGCAAGAGGTATTTGTACAAATGTGGCAGAAGCGAAATCAGATAAATATCAAATCAGGAATAAAGAGTTATCTTTTCCAGTCTACCCGTAATAAAGCGATCGAAACCATTCGAAGAAGCAAGCTGAAAAATGACTATGTCAATGAAGAATTATATAAAAGTGAGAAATCATATGAAATTGAAGTTGAAGCAGATAACTATCTTTTAAAAGAACAATTAAATAAGTCTATCCGACAATTGCCTCCAAAATGCCAGCAAATTTTTGTGTTAAGCAAAATGAATGGCTTAACTTACGGAGAAATTGCCGAAGAGCTTAATCTCTCAGTGAAAACTGTAGAAAATCAGATAGGAAGAGGATTGAAATTGTTGAGAGGCATGCTAACTAAAATGAGATCGGACAATGAGAATAAATAACCTAATTGCACGCTTCCTAGTTAATAAAACGACAAAGGAAGAATGGGACACCCTCGAATCCTGGAAACAGGAATCACAGACGAATCTAAATGAACTTTTGGAAATGCAGTCCATTTGGAACAATTCTGTTGATCTAAAAGACTATAAGCAATTTGATAAAAAGTCTGCTTGGGATTTAATTGATAATCAATTAGATGAAGCTCCGGTTCAAAAAACAAAATTCTTAAACTTGAAGTGGGCAGCAGGAATAGCTGCAGCTGTGACCATCATTATGGTTTCAGTATTTACTTTCAGTTCTGGTGTGCCTGATGGATTTAACCATATTTCTGCTACAGGTATTATCGAAAATGTTACCCTTCCTGATGGTTCTAATATTTTTATGAATAAAAATTCCGGACTTGATTATGCAAGCAACTTTAACGAAAATAGAACGATTATCCTAGATGGTGAAGCTTATTTTGATGTTGCTCGAGATGAGAGTAAGCCATTCGAGATTGAAACCGATCATGCACAAATTACTGTATTAGGAACTAGCTTTAACGTAGAAGAACATGGTGATTACGTAGATGTTTACGTTACTTCTGGAAAGGTAAAAGTTGTTTCTGGTGACGAAGAAGTTATTCTTACTAAAAATGAAATGGTGACTTGTAGCAATGGAAAAATTTCAAAACTATCAAGACCTGGAAGAAATTATTTGAGCTGGAAAACGGGGAAGCTTGAATTTTCTGAAACTCCGCTACATAAGGTTGTAGAAGACTTGACGAGACATTTTAATAAAAAATTGACCTTTGCGAGTTCCTCTAAAGCTATGAACCAGCCTGTTGTTGCTACTTTTGAAGGTGAAGATTTCGAAAGTGTATTAGAAACTTTAGTTTTAATTACTGGTTTAAAATATCATAAAGAAGGACAAAAATACGTTATACAGTAAAATTCTACTTTGCATGAATAAACTCCTTCACTTAACATGTGCCTTGTTGTGCATGTTACTTTTCTGCAATAACATTTCTGCACAGAAGGATATTCTTGATAAAAAAGTAAATATTGACATTTCTAAAGGAAACCTAAAGGACTATTTTGATAACATTGAAAAGAATAATAATGTCATCGTTAGTTATTCTTCCAGCATTGTCGACATATCAATTGTCAAAGAAGTAGATACAACCTCTTTCATTTGTGGGGAACTGTTCTCCTATCTTTTAGAAGAGCAAGCTGTTCGAGCAATATCTAGAGGCCAGAAAATATTGGTCATCCCAGATCCAAGTAAAAACATTTCATTTTCAAGATTAAGAGCTAGAAACTATTACACGGTAAATGGTTATGTGAAAGACGCTGAAACCGGTGAGGCGCTGGTAGGAGCATCCGTATATAATCCAGTGACGAATAGAGGAACCATAACCAATGAATTCGGCTACTATAGTTTCACAATGCCTGAAGGTAAACAAACAACGAATTATTCATTTGTTGGTTTTAAACCAGTATCGAAGACCTTTCAACTCAATAAGAGATTACGTTCTGATATTTTCCTAAAGACCAATTTGGAAATTGAGGAAATTATAGTGATCGACCAAGACAGTTCAATGATATGGCGTGGAAGAGAGAAAATAAATCTGGATGAAATCAGGAACTTACCTTCTGTATTCGGGGAAGTAGATATCATTAAGTCCATTGCCTTACTTCCAGGAGTCCAATCAGGAAATGAAGCTCAGGGTGGTTTATTGGTCAGAGGAGGAAGCCCAGATCAAAACTTAATCATGTTAGATGGTATTCCATTGTACGAAGTCAATCATTTATTTGGCTTGGTTTCGATATTCAATGAGGATGCAGTAAATAATGTTAATCTATATAAAAGTGATTTTTCAGCTAAATATGGCGGCAGACTTTCCTCCGTAGTAGATATCCAACTAAAGGATGGGAATTACAAAGATTACCAAGGATCTGCTACATTAGGTATTCTGGGAGGCAAAATGAATCTAGAAGGGCCTATTCAGAAAGAGAAATCTTCGTTCAATATTGCAGGGAGAACCTCTTGGATCGGTGAGTTAATTGGGCCGACAGTAAATAACTTCCTAGATGTAGATGGTACTAAATTTGGATATCGGGATTTTAACTTGAAAATTAAACGAGAGTTTAAGTCTACTAATTCACTGACATTTAGTGCTTACTCAGGACGAGATAATGTGTCGTATAATGATAAGACGCAGAAAATTGAGAATTTTGATTTGAAGACTGATAATAAATTGAATTGGGGGACAGATGTGGCGTCGATCAGATGGTCTAGGCTACTTGGTCCTAAGGTTTTTTCTAATCTTACAGTTGGTTTTGTGGATTATAATTATTTGTACAATGTAGAACATCAGTTAGGAAATAATCCGAATCCAGATATAGAGGATAAGAACTTTAGTGTTGCGACGACAAGTCAAATTTTTGATCGAATAGTGAAGTTAGATTTTGATTATTTTAAGACTAATAAACTTGATATTAAGTTTGGTGGTGGTTACACACTCCATACCTATAATCCAGCTGTAAAGCAGGCCACTAAGTCACTTGGGAATAATATTAAAGAAATCTTTGGTGATATTATCGCAACGAATGCCGGAGAATATACCTTATACGCTGAGAGTTATTACAGACCTTTTTCTAATATTAGCATTCATACAGGCTTACATTATGCGGCTTATTCCGTAGAACAGGAAGTTTATCATTCTTTACAACCAAGGCTATCAGTGAATCTTGGTTTACCATGGCACGGATTTTTTGGGATTTCATATTCTAGGATGAATCAGTTCATACATCTCTTAGCGAATCCGGGTTTAGGTCTACCTTCCGATTTATGGGTACCGAGTACCGCTGATCTTCGACCAGAAACATCTGACCAGTTTGCTCTAAATTACAATATGGATCTCTCTGATGAAATCAGATTTCATACAGCAGTGTATTATAAGGACTTCAATAACCTAATAGAATTTAGCTCTGCTTATGATCTGTTCAGTCCAGTAATCAACGATATCTCGCAGACTCCTGTTTTCGTGGAATCTAAGGACTGGGAATCTAGGGTAGATTCTGGAAAAGGCCAGGCATTTGGTTGGGAAGCGCAAATAAAAAAGCGAAAGGGTAGGTTTACAGGAAGTTTCTCCTATACCTATGGTAGGAGTTTTAGAACATTTGAGAATATAAACAGATCTGTTCGATTTCCTTATCGTTATGATCGGAAACATGATATTAGTGCATCGGCTGTATATAAATTAAATCCAGAATTTAATTTAGGTATGCTCTGGATTTACGGAACTGGAAATGCGATTACTTTACCTATCGAGGGATATTTTGATGTCAATGGTCAGGAAGTATTAAACTATGATACGCGGAATAATTTCAGATTGCCATCATATCATAGGTTTGATATTAGTTTAAATTATAATAAAAGATTAGGAAGGTTTTTATTAAATGCGAATGTCGGTGCATATAATGCTTATAATCGCCAGAATCCCTACTATATATACCTGTTTCAGAATCCAAGAACAGAAGAATATAACCTCAGGCAGATCAGTGTTTTTCCTATTTTGCCCTATTTAAATGTCAGATTGAAGATATAAAGTTAAATTGCCTTAGGGGTATATATTATTTTATTCGTCATATTATGCGAACGATAGTATATAATTCATGAACAAGTTAAAAGACAGCACCTATATCTTAATAGATAAATTCCATTCGGGACAAGCGTCCACGGAGGAGGTGGCCATGCTTCATGAATGGAAAGGTGCTTCACAAGTAAATGTCAAGCTGTATGATGAATTGATTCAATTATTAGAATTAGTTCAGAATCTAAAAGATTGGAAACAGTTTGACAAATCTAATGCTTGGGACAAATTACAAGACAGAATTGAGAAAAAACCGCTGAAAATATCTTGGATGCTCTCGATTGCTGCTGCAATTCTGCTTTTAGTGTTTGCCACGACATATACAAATTTTGGCGGTGAATGGAATGCAGAGAATTCAGAGTATTTGACTGGGAGTCAACAAAGTTTTTCGATTTTGGAGGATGGTACGGAGTTGTTTTTAACCAATGATTCTAGGATTAAAATTGATGGTTTTTCTAAATCGTCAAGAGCATTATTTACAGAAGGAAATTATTTTGTACATGTTGCTCATGATAAGCAGCACCCATTTACTATAAAAACAGATAAGATCTCGATCGAGGTGCTTGGCACTTCTTTTAAAGTGGAAGAAGATGAAGAGGCGACGAAAGTAAAGGTGAGAGATGGTAAAGTATTGATTACCAATATGGATGGCTCACAATATACTTTGAAGGCTAACGAATCTTTTATCTTAGAGAACGGTCATGTTAATATTTCTAAGCTTAAAAATGAGAATTGGGGATTATATGCAAGAAACTTTGAAGATGAGTCTATCTCTCACGTTTTAAATGAATTAGCTAAAGAATTCGGACACTTAAAAATTGATAAGGCTATTCAAAAATCAGATTGTAGAATTACAACTAAAATTGGTCAGTCTACGATTATTGAAATTCTGGAAGAAATTGACTTGATTTTTAATATAGATTACACAATAAAAGACGGTACTATAGTAGTTAATAAGATTTCATGCTAGAAATATATTTTAGAATTTGGTTTTAAAATTTATTTTTAGTATAAAATATTAAATAAATGACTTAATTTAGAGTCGTTCATTTATAAACACTATACATGTTCCGAACTTTTAGATTCAATAATGTACTTCTGCTGTTATTGTGTGGTTTATTCCTAATCACCTGCACTAAAGATTTGAATCTAGATTTTAGCAATACTGACAAGAAACTAATCATAAATGGACGTTTTGCTGCGAATAAGACTTTTAAGATAGCACTTACCACAAGTCGGAATATTCTTGATCCAGAAAGTAAGATAGAGAGAGTTTCTGATGCTTACGTTGCGATTAAAAACGATGAAGGGAAAATTTTAGAAGTGTTGCAAGAGTACAACAACTTAGGTTTGTATGTTTCGACTGATTCTCTCAAAGCATATCAAGGAAATACTTATCACCTCGAGGTTACACACCCTAACTGGAGTGGGACGGTCTTTACGGCCTCTAGTTCTGCACCAGAAATTAGTAATATGTCTATCATAGATACTAATCACGTCTTTATTGATAATGCACCTGCACTTAAAGTGGGCGTTTTAATTGATGATCTTCATAACTTAAATGATAAGTATGTTTTCGAAGTCGAATTAAAAGAAAAAGGAGTATTGGCTCAGCTTATGATAGAAAATCCTGATGAAAAGGATGTAAAGATTTTCGGAGATAAAATGAGCCCTACAAGATTATTTTTGGGAGATGCTAATTTTAATGGAAGCCAAAAGAATCTTGACTTTTTTACAAAGCAGGGGATTCCTAATGATACCAGTCAAGTTGCAGGCAAAGGCATCACAGAGATCAGAATGATGAATGTGAGCCAAGAATTATATAATTATTATAAGAGCCTTGAAGAATATCAATTAGCACAAAAGACCATCGGGTCTGGTAATTCTTCTGCGGTGCGTGTATTCTCTAATATCAAGAGATCAGGTGTAGACAATGGACTCGGCATATTTGCAGGTTACAATGTAAAGAGTCTTACTTACACTTATTAAAGTGATTGCCAACTTTCCAGCTCACCCTTTCTACAGATAAGTTTTATAATTCTTAAAGTCAATATTCTTAGTGTGAAAACATTAATGAGAGATTAGATGTTACCATTTTATAATTAGAATGCCCTACTGGAATTATAATTAGCTTGTGAATACAATTGTGCTCAAGACCATCATAAATGCACCCATAGAAAGATGCTTCCATCTCTCTACTTCTATAGACCTACATAAGATTTCGGCAAATAAATCAAAAGAAGAGGCGATTGGCGGCGTTACACAAGGACTAATTAAGTTAAATGAAACAGTTACCTGGCGAGCTAAGCACTTTGGCTTGTGGCATCGAATGAGAGTGAAAATTACTGCATACGAAAGTCCTCATTACTTTGTTGATGAAATGTTAGAAGGAAGCTTTAAGTTCATGAAACATAAACATGAGTTTAAGGTAAGTGGAAAAGATACCATAATGATAGATACGTTTAGCTTTTCATCTCCTCTGGGCATTTTAGGTAGGATAGTGGATGACCTCATTCTTAAAAAATATATGACCAAGTTTCTATTAGAAAGAAATGAGATGATTAAGGAATTTGCTGAGTCAGAAAAGTGGAAGCAAATTTTATAAATTTCACTTATGGAATTAATAGATAATAAGAATAGAATTGAAGTAGAGAAGGATGTTGTTGTGATGTGAATAGTGCTTATTGTTTTGTTAGCCTTGGAGCACGATTCATTAAGGAGCGAAAATTAGTTAAATGCATAAAAGAAGGGTTAGAACTCTCCAGCTCTAACCCACTTACGAAAAAACTCTCACTACTTATATTTTTAAGTCTTTCGACTCTTTTTATCATTTATATTTATAAAACGAAAATTGTTAACGCTTATTACTTAAAAGTACAAATTTTATTCATAAAAATCCACCGTATTTGACTTTACATATTAGTTTTAATGAATATTTAACATTAAAATTAATTATAATGGATATTGAATTTGAAGAATATGCATTTGCGACTCCTTTTTATGCATTAAGTGTTACTCTCAGAGATCAAGTTCTTAGAGCTCCCTTGGGTCTTGAATTTAAATTAGCTGACTTACAGGAGGAATGGAAAGACATTCACTTAGGTGCATTTGTAGATGACCAGCTCTGCGCATGCTTGGTGTTGTGCAAAGTGGATGAGCATACGATTAAAATGAGACAAGTAGCAGTTCATGACGATATGCAGGGTAGGGGAATCGGATCAAAGTTAGTGTTGTATGCTGAGCAAGTTGCTAAGGATCGCAATTACAAGGCGATCATATTAAATGCCAGAGATACAGCTGTTAATTTCTACAAGAGCCTGAACTATACTTCTGTTGGAAAACCTTTTACAGAAGTTGGGATTCCCCATTTAAAAATGAAAAAAGCTATTTAATTACAGCCTATATCCATTCTTGATTGGAAATCTGCATTCGGAAAGCAATTTCCAGAACCAACTGAACTAGGATAGTATCTTTCTAATGAGGGATCTCTAAGAGACTTACTCAAGAACAATGTCAGATCTTTTATTTCATCTTCTGTCATATCAAGTGGATGAAATAATGGTGAAATTTGTTCTTGCGGTACATTAGGATTTTCAGGAACCGCATCATTGAAATACCTCACAACCTGTTCTAAATCCGTATGACTACTTCCATGGAAAAAGAAAGGAGTATCAGACAAGTTATATAACTGAGGAACTTTAAATTTGAAATTATCTTCAGTCGATTTAGTATATCCACCTCTCCCTAAGTTTCGTAGATCATCTTTAGATGTGCCATAAGAAGGTCTTTGATACATATCATAAACTCCAAGGGCATAATACTCTACTGCACTTAATCCTGGCGACTTATGACAATTCACACATCCTGCTTTATCAAAAAATAAGATCGCACCTCTTTTTTCATCTTTAGACATGGCAAATTGTTCGCCTTTTAACCATTTTTGAAATGGGGCTTCATTTGGAAATATTGTTCTTATAGCGGCAGAAAGTGCTAATGATGCAGTTAAGTTACTATAACGTTCTTCTTCGGAAAATTCTGGAAATGCCTGATCGAAAAGTTCAGTATATCCAAGACTATCAGCAATTTCTTTATTAACTAACAGTCTATGTGTATTCATCCCTTCGATATTCTGAGCTTCGATTCCTTGATAGCCTAGGAAATTCCCAAATAATTCATGATCCAGTTCCCAAAGGTCTTCTTGTCCTGCATTGGTTCCTGTTGAACCAAATTTCCCATTCCACATTGTATTCTCAGAAAACGCCACATTAATCATACTGATAGGACGTGCACCTTGTACATCCAGTTCACTTTCTTTGAAATTTACATTTCTAACTCTTTCTTCTCCTAAAATCCCAAATCCAGAACCTCCATCTGCAATTCCTTGTGCAGTACCAGGCTTAAAACCAGCTTCTGGAACATGACAACTAGAACAAGAGTATGTACCAAGCCCTTCGTCTTTTAAAGACGCCTGAGCAATACCTGTTTCAAAAAACAACATGTTACCAAGGGTAACTTTAGGCTGAGTAAGTGGATTCTTAGGATCCTGAGGAATATTATCTAAATCATATCTATCTGGAACGACATAATACTTCGCAGTACGCGTAGGAGATACTTTATTAAGTAAAGCTTGTAATTTATAATCTAAATCAGGCACTGGTGTCATTTGATCCTTAACACAAGAACTCATTATGATTAACACCGCTACAATACTAAAAACAATTCGATTCATGGATAATAAAATTCAGTTCTTAAGAACGCCAAATATATTACATATATATAATATATAGAAATTCTAGGTTTACATTTTGCAATGCAAATATATTAAACTATTACCAATAAGTCCAGCTAATTATCTAATACTTAGAATTTTAGTTTTCTCCAGGCAAACATTAAAAATGTCATACCAAGGCCAGCAATTAAGGCAAGAATAGCTGCTAGAATAAGTTTTCCGTAAATCCAGTTACCTACACAGAATAATAAACTGTATACTGTAACGAATCCAATAACCACACAAACAAGCTCTAATGCTAAGTTCCCCGTATCTGTAGGCATAACAATATTACGTTTCTTGGCCTCATCGATTACTTTCTTCCAGCCATTTCCACCCGGTCTTATTTTCTGGTAAAATGAAATTAATGTTTCCATTTTAGTTGGTCTTGTCAAATATGCTGAAACGATCCATACCAACGTGGTAATTAGTGATCCTACAACTAATGTTTGCCAATCTGTCAACCCGTGATTTATTACAACGTCCTCAGGTGCAACAGATGAACCTGCTATCATTCTGCTGATGTATGGATTAATAAAAGAAAAGTAACTCGCGATGAAAAGGGAACTGACCATTGCAATTATTTCTGTAACTGCATTTATTCTCCACCAGAACCATCTTAGAATGTAGATTAAACCAGTTCCAGCACCAAGTAATAATAACAAATTAAATGCGCCAGATGCATCTGTCAGTAATAAACCAAAACCTAATCCTAAAAATGCAGACCCTACTGTAAAAATTCGTGCCCATTTAATTAATTCTTTTTGACTTGCTTCAGGATTAATGAATCGCTGATAAAAATCATTTACTAAATATGATGATCCTAGATTTAATTGAGTAGACATCGTAGACATAAATGCCGCAATTAAGGAAGCAGCAACAAGGCCTAACAGTCCTGAAGGAAGTAAGGTTAACATGGCAGGATAACCTGCATCATGCCCAAGTTTGCCTTCAGAAAGTGTAGGGAAAACCCGCTGGATATCTGATAATTCTGGATATATAATTAAGGATGCTAATGCGATCAAAATCCAAGGCCAAGGTCTTAACGCATAGTGTGCGATGTTAAATACTAAAGTTGCACCAATTGCATTTTTTTCATCTTTCGCTGAAAACATTCTCTGTGCAATGTATCCACCACCGCCTGGTTCCGAACCTGGATAATATGAAGCCCACCATTGTACAGCCAATGGTACAATTAAAACAGGAACATATATCGATGGATCAGAAAAATCAGGGAAAATATTAATCTTATCAAAAACATTCGGGTGAGAAATCAATTCTGCAACACCACCTACTTCTGGTAAATTAATAATATATATACAAGCCCACACTGCACCGATCATTGCCAGAATAAACTGAACAAAATCTGTTATTAATACTGCTCGAAGTCCTCCGAATGTACTATATGCAACGGTAATAGACCCAGCTATTAATAAGGTTAACCATCCTGGCCAACCTAAAACAATTTCACCGAATTTTACTGCAGCTAGGGAAACAGCTCCCATTACTACAACATTGAAAATCAGACCTAAGTATAAAGCTCTGAATCCTCGAAGAAATGCCGCAGCCTTACCACTGTATCTTAATTCATAAAATTCTATATCTGTTAAGACCATGGATCTCCGCCATAGTTTAGCATAAACAAAAACAGTAAGCATACCTGTAATCAACAAGCACCACCAACCCCAGTTACCTGAGACTCCGCTTTGTCTTACTAAATCAGTTACCAGATTGGGAGTATCTGCAGAAAATGTTGTAGCAACCATGGAAATACCCAATAACCACCAAGGCATGTTTCTACCCGATAGGAAAAATTCTGAAATACTTTTTCCTGCATTTTTAGATACAAGAAGCCCTACTGTAAGTACAAAGAGAAAATAGATGCCAACTATTGTCCAGTCTAAGCCAGATAATGTCATGTTTAATTTTTTTTAAATAAATAAAAACGTTGTTAATTTATGAATTAAGTAGAGATGAAAAATTAACGAAACAACAATTTAGTAATTTTTTTAATTTATTATCTTGCAAGCTGAAAAAAAACAAACAAGCAGAAAAAAAAATAAAATGAAGAATAAAACATTATTAGTACTAGCAGCTGGGATGGGAAGCCGATATGGAGGGCTAAAACAAATGGATGCTTTCGGGCCAAATGGTGAAACTATTATTGATTACTCTATATATGACGCGATTGATGCCGGATTTAATAAAATTGTATTTATCGTACGAGCGCACTTCCTTTCTGAATTTAAGGAAGTTTTCGATGGCAAATTTGGTGATAAAGTTAAATTAGAATACGTTACTCAAGAATTGACAAATATTCCATCAGGGATCGATGTTCATCCAGAAAGGGAAAAACCATGGGGAACAATGCATGCCGTTCTTGTAGCTGCTGAGGAAATTAAGGAACCGTTTTGTGTAATCAATGGAGATGATTACTATGGTAAGGATTGTTTCAAGATAGCAGCTAAATTCTTCGAGGAAAATGAAAATCAAGATACATATGCAGTAATCAGTTACTTATTATCTAATACTCTTTCAGAACATGGTACAGTTAACAGAGGTGTATGTAACGTAAGTGATGAAGGCAGTCTTATCGATATAAAAGAATGTGTGAAAATTGGAATTGAAAAAGATGGTACGATTAGCTATCCAGAAAATGATGGTAAGATTGAATTAGCTCCTGAAACATTAGTTTCTATGAACCTCTTTGCTTTTTATCCTTCGTTGTTTGAGCATGCAGGTCAGCTATTCACTAAATTCTTACAAGAACATGGTAAAGAATTAAAATCGGAATTCTACATTCCTACGGCATTAGATACATTGATTAAAAACGAAATTGTAGATGTTAAAGTCTTGAAATCAGAATCTGTGTGGTTCGGAGTAACCTATAAGGAGGATAAACCCGTTGTTATTGAGAAATTGAATGCGCTTATTGCGGATGGTGTTTATCCAGAGAACTTGTGGGGATAGTATGATAGTATATAAATTTGGTGGAGCATCCGTAGCAGATGCTAGTAATATTAAGAACGTAGCTGAAATCATTAAGAATTCAGAAGAGAAAGACATTGCAGTTGTAATTTCCGCAATGGGAAAAACGACCAATGCGTTAGAAGATTTGTTGAAGATTTCACGTTCGGAAAAGGATTTTTCTGAGCGATTTAATCTTCTAGTTGATAATCATAAAGAGATCATTAAAGAATTATTTGGCTTTGCGCAGGAAATACCGGCTCTCAATAAGTTATTTGATGAATTAAATGAGAATCTAGCAAATCTAAGGGAAGAAGTATATGATTATGCTTATGATCAGGTCGTTTCATTTGGGGAATTAATCTCAACTACGATTGTCTATAAGTATCTGGAACATCTTGGATTGTCTGCACATTTTATAGATGCTCGGCAAATGATTATTACGGACGATACCTTCCGAGAAGGAATCGTTGACTGGGAGGATACCTTGTCGGCCGTTAAAGCTCAGCTTGAAAAGAAATCAGATGAACAGATTTTTATCACGCAAGGTTTTATCGGGTCTACGAAAGATGGAAAAACAACCACGCTAGGAAGAGAAGGCTCAGATTTCACTGCTGCTATCGTGAGTTTTTGTATTGATGCAGATTATATGGCCATCTGGAAAGATGTCCCTGGAATTCTGACTGCAGATCCTAGATTGTTTGATAATGTTGCAAAGATCGATCGCTTGTCATACAGAGAAGCTATAGAAATGACCTATTATGGTGCGAAGGTAATTCACCCGAAGACCATCAAGCCGATCCAGAACAAGAATATTCCGCTTTGGGTGAAGTCTTTTGTGAATCCTAATGGAATAGGAACCTTAATTAGCGGTGAGATAGAGTTAACTTATCCACCCATGATCGTAATAGAACCTGATCAAGCTTTGATTCATATTTCGACAAAAGATTTTTCATTCGTAGGAGAAGATCATCTCAGCAAATTATTTCAGACTTTTAATAAACATCGTGTCCGTGTTAATATGATGAGGAATACAGCGATTAGCTTTTCTGTCTGTACTAATAATATAGAAGACAGAATTCAAAATTTAAAGAAGGACATCCAAGGAGATTTCAATATGGTCGTAGATCATGGCCTCGAATTAATTACCATACGACATTATACGGAGGATTTAGTTGAAAAACTAAAAAAGGGTAAAATTCAATTATTTGAGGAGCGTCTCCAGAAAACCATACAAATTGTGGTGAAAGATGTGCCTAATATGATAAGGAAAGCTTAAATATGGATTTAGGAATTAAGGATAAGTTATTTGTAGTGACGGGAGCGACCAGTGGATTTGGCAAAGCAATATTCGAGTCCTTAGTTGCTGAAGATGCTCATGTGATTATTAATGCAAGAGGGGAGGAACGTCTTATTGAATTGCAAAAGCTAAATAAAGGTAAGATAGAAATAGTAGCAGGTGATATAACCACGGACGCGACGCTAAGTGAACTGATTCGCAAGATTGGAGATCGGAAATTAGACGGGATTGTTGTCAATGCTAGTGGTCCCCCAGCAGCAACATTTCAGCATACAGACCTTGGTGATTGGGATGATGCATATGCTTTATTGCTGAGATGGAAGGTGAAATTGACCAAACTGATTCTACCTCTAATGATAAAGAATCATTATGGTCGAATACTTTTTATCGAAAGCATTTCTGTTAAACAGCCGATAGAAAATTTAGTGCTAAGTAATTCGCTAAGAATGGCAGTTGTGGGCTTTATGAAAACACTTTCTCAAGAAGTTGCACAAGATGGAATCACTTGTAATATTCTTGCTCCGGGATATCATTCGACACCAGCAATGGAAAGATTATACATTAATAAAAGTAACCTTCTAGGGATCAATGCAGATGAAGCGAGGGCAATTTTTGAGAAGGAAGTAAGTGTAGGAAGACTGGGGCAGACTGAAGAGTTTGCGTCGCTTGCAACTTGGTTACTTTCCTCACTTTCAGGCTATATTACTGGTCAGACGATTAGTGTGGATGGTGGCTTGGTAAAAGGAAGTATGGGATAAAAAAAAATAGACTTCTGGCAAGTAGAAGTCTATCCTTTTTTATTATTTACTTAAAATCTATAACCAAGTGTTGTTTTAATTCCGTTGAAAAAATCAAGTCCTCCACCAAAATTCGTCACTCTTTCTGGACTATCATTTTCTACATAACTTTCATAGATACCTATGCTCGGTCTTGATTCAAATCCAAGTAAAAGTCGCTTACTCAAATGAATCTGTACACCTACTGGAATTCCTAAATCGACATCATAACTTGAAAAGTCATTATCTATTCTATCATAGTCAAAGTTAATTCCTGGCTCTAAGCCATAAGTAATTCTTGACCGCATGATTAAGTTTTTTTGTTTTTCGATTCCTATTCTGAAACCAGAAGCACCATCTAAAACACGAAGATCGGTAATGCTCATTCTAAGCCAATTTTTCTGACTTAATTTTGTCTTGTATTGAATACTTGTTGGTCCGAAATGAAATGGCTTAATTCCAATGTTTATTTCGTTGTTTCCGTCTTTCCAATTAGAGCTTTGGGCGTAAGAGGAAAATGCTCCTATTGATAAAAAGAGCGCCAATGCAATTGTTATATTTTTCATAATTCCTTGTTTTTAAGAAGAACGAGGCTAATTTCAAAAAGTAACAGAAAAGAAAATGCTTAGGTGTTTTTTAACAAAAGTGTTAAAGAAAATTAAATAATCTCGCGCAGACGCTCCCACAAATCTTGCTCATCATCTGAAAATACATTATCAGAATAAAAGAGTTGCTTTACAAAATGCATCAATTCCTGCTTCTGAACGGAAGTAGGGTAGTATATACCTTCGTAAGCTTTGATCTTTTCCATCTTTACAGCATCGTCATCGTCCATGGCATACTCAGCCATGATTTTATGAAAACTATCGTTGTTGACCTTATTGAGGATCATTTGACGTTCTTCAAGAGAGAACTCACCATCTGCATAAGATGCGTATATCAACAAGTAAGCGATAAATTCTTCCTGATTCCAGTTCATGTTATAGTTTTTTCAAATTTAAGACTTTCCATTTAATTTTTCATACTTAGGAAGCTCTTCTAGAAACTTATAATTTGATTCCTCAAAATTTATGGAGCAAAAATAATTGGTACTTCCATTAGTAAGCATAAGGTAAGGGACTTGCAGTGGAATGTTGTACATCGCAATTTGATTAAAAACTTTCTGATTTACTGCTTGATTTGGCCTTTTGCACTCTACGATTAAAAGTGGAATCCCATTTCTATCGTATACAATTATGTCGCATCGACGAAATAGACCATTTACTTTAATCCCTTTTTCTACTCTAATTAGGTTTTTAGAGATTTCTAATTCATGAATGAGATAAAGAACGGCACACTGACGAACCAATTCTTCAGGCTGTAGGACAATATCCTTTTTACGGATAACATCATAGATATAGCTTTTGCCTTCTACCTTAGAGATCTTAACTTCCTGACTATATTTTAATAAATCTATTTGGCTCATTTTAGACCACTTTTTCAGATCTAACAGCCATCTGCTTTAATTCAGGTATTTCCATTAACGTAATGATCGAAGCATCAGCAGATTGTGCAAGTTGAGCAGTATTGATATTAATGATTTTTATTCCAGCTTGTTCGATTTTTCTCAGAACCGAAATTTGCCACTCTATATCTAAAGAAGGATCTAAGAAAGAATCTTGTACGATAAGATACTTGTTTCGATCGTCTTTCATGATGATGTCATCTACGATTCCAGATTCTAGATGAGTGTATTTTAATGACTTAATTCGGATATCTAGAAACTCAATTTCAATCAGTTTCGAACAGAAATCCGAAACGCAAGAGATGATAGAGAAATCCTTCGCGCTGTAGAATTGCTTTTCATATCTGGATTCCTTAAGTGTATAGGTCAGTGACTTAGAAAGTTCTATGCTAAATTTTAGATTCTGACCTATTTTCATGTCTGTCGGAATCTCCTTTGATTTTAGTTGAAATTGACCTTTCTCATTATAATTCTTAGAGGTGTAAGCGCTTTCCTTAATCTGAGTATCTATTTTGTTTTGGTGGAAACATAGGATACTCTCAAAATGTGAATTGGCAAAAATATTTTGCGGAATATCATCATTATCGATGCAGATTAAGAAATCGTAATTCAGATTTGCAATTTCTGAAGAAAAGAATTCTTCATCACATACAATTATTGGGAAACTGTACTTAAATGAATCATTTAGATCAATCATCAGTGACTTCCAGTCCCTTCCATCTTTACCAATTTTCTTCTGGATATCACTTAATGAATAACGAAGGCCATTAAATACGGTCTGGATGCGGTGTCCTAGAAAGTTCTCGTAGATGAATTTTTGCTGAGTAAACAGATCGAATCTGATATCTAAGTCATCAATTTGACTTAAGTAATATTTATCAAATAAGGCTTCGAAGTACCAAGATTCGAAACTAGCAACCCATTTTTCATTCTCTATATCTTCTAGAGCACTTATGATTTCATTTATCTTATATTCTAGCGTAAATTCGAATGATCGATAAACGGCATAATCGGAATTCTCTTCTAAAAATAGTCTTCGCTTCGTTAAAGTCTTATCTAGTTTTCTTAGAAATCCATAATTCTTCCAAGCGCTAATGCTTAAATTATGAATTTCAGATTTGAACAATTCACTCTTATTTATTGCACCTATTAGGTCTATTTGATCTCTAGAAAGAATAGATAATTCAGGAGCATTATAGTTATTAGCGTTCAGAATTTCAAGCTGCTCATCAACTTTGTTCTGGATGCTTTGGTGCGCACTTTTTAACTGTTCATTTAACGTATGACAAAATGCCTCCAATTTTTCTGTATCTGGAATCCATCCATTTTCAGGAAAATTGATTTTGAACAACTGTATTTCTTGCAGAGCTTCTAATAGCATACTATAATGTGTACGTAAAGCTATTTTCTGTTTTTCTATCGGATCTTTACTTTTTCCAAAAGTTCTTTTTCTAGTAGCAAGTTCTGATTCAATTTTATAAAACTCTAGCTGTGTCTCTAACTCTTCACTTAATTTTCGAATGAGTTTAACCTGATCATTTAATTTCGAAACCATGTCAGCTCTAATGGTCTGGAACAAGTTTCTATATTTGTTGGTAAGCTGCTTGGTTGCTGATATAAAACCATCAAGCGTATTCAGAACGGATAGTTTGTTCTGAGCCAAATGGTAGTCTTTGTAAATGTCAGCTTTGAATTCATCGCCCGTTCTTAGAAAACTAAATTGAGCCCTATAAAATTTAGCTGCCTTTTCAATTTTGCTTCTAATTTTCCAGAATTCATTCTGGTTAAAATCATAGTTACTAGAAGAAACATCTAGGTTAAGTCTGTATTCGTTTTTCCTCTTTTTCGATAGAAACAATAACTCGCTTAGCTTTTGTCTTGGATGATCTCCGAAGACAGGAGCATTATAAATGTTTTTAATTTCATTTAACTTTTCAAGACTTTTATCATAACTGATTTTAGCTTTAATGGCTTCTATCTGATAATCTTTGTCCTCATTTACCTGGCTCGTAATCGAATTGCGATAGATATGAGTGTCTTTTTTTAGAGAAAGTGCTAAGTTCGAAACACCTATTTCTTCCAGTAACTGAGCCACGACATTCGTTTTATTGGTCCTAATAACAAACGTTTTACCGTCTTGTAGCTTTTCACACAAGAACGCTTTCATAAAGGACTGTTTCTTTCTAGGATTATTGCTTGATATAAAAGCAATACTTTTATCCTTATCCAGAAAGTCACGTAAATACTGCTCTTCCTTAGGAAGATTAAAAAGATTGGGCTTCAAATTCGTATATTTAGAAGGCTAAATATACATATTAAAAATAATTTTATATGTTCTTATTGATTATTTATTCGTTTTTGGAGACAATTCCTCCACTTACTTTTTCACCATTATTGTATTCATATTCTAAAACGACATTTCCTTCTTCATCAAATTGCTTGAATAAACCATCTAATTTGCCCTTTTTATACAAAGCCTCCTTTCTAAGATTTCCTCTGTCACTATATTCTCTGGAGTAGCCATCGAGCATACCATCATGATACATATATTCTTTTAATGGACGACCAAATTTATACTCTGCATATAGACCGTGAATCTTATTATTGGTAAAGGATTGCTTCTTTTCTATTTGTCCTCTATCATTAAATTCTAGATAAGGGCCATTCATCGCGCCATTCACATAGTTAATCACCGTTTTCATTTTATTCGATTCTTCAGGGAAATAAGTTATCCAGGTTCCATTTTGAATACCGTCGGTAATCATACCTTCCTCTATAATATTACCATTTTCGTCTTTTTTAATGACATAAGAAGACGTGCTACCATCTATATCATTAATTTCGTATCCGGTAAGATCTTTTCCACCAGGAACTGTGATTTGTTTCTTACCACATGAAATAATTAGAAAACTTAAACATATTAGGGTTAATAATGATTTCATTAGTGTTAAAATTTTAAAATGAATAAAGACAAATTTATATAATCTTATAAAATTAGCAAAGTGCTGAACACCATTTTGAATATTTGTAAGTTTGTCTTAAGAAATAAAGTATGAAAGAGACAGAAGAAAAATCTAAAAAGTTAAACAAGGAGCAATTAAGAGAGGCTTGGAAGATGTTTAAGTTTGTGAAACCTTATAGGTGGTATTTTATTGGAGGTCTGATTCTCCTATTTATTTCGAGTTTGCTGGTAATGGTATTTCCATGGTTAGCGGGACAATTGATCGATATCGCAAATAATGAAGGCAAGTACGGTCTGACGCTTGAAAAATCAGGATATATATTACTTATCATATTAGTCATACAAGGGATCGTTTCCTACTTCAGAGTAATATTTTTTGCACAAGTGAGTGAAAGAGGAATGGCAGATGTGAGGAAAAATTTATATCAGAAACTAATTTCGCTTCCAGTATTCTTCTTCGAAGAAAATAGAGTGGGAGAGTTGATGAGTAGGATTTCATCGGATGTAGATCAACTTCAGCAGCTTTTTTCTGTCACATTGGCTGAGTTTCTAAGACAGATTTTAATTTTGGTTGTAGGTATTGCGTATGTCGTATATGCTGCGCCACAATTGTCCTTAGTCATGTTAGCTTCGTTTCCATTCATTGTTGTCGGAGCAGTATTTTTTGGTCGATTTGTAAGAAAGCTTTCTAAGAAGAGACAAGAAGAATTAGCGGATACGAATGTTGTAGTAGAAGAGTCATTACAAGGAATTAGAACAGTGAAGACCTTCACTAATGAGATATTCGAATTCAATAGATATGTAGATAAGATCGCTAACTTGGTGAAAATTTCACTTAACCTAGCAAGTGTGAGAGCATTATTTTCCAGCTTTATCATCGTTGTTTTATTTGGTGGAATTTTCTTTATTGTGTGGTATGGATCGAAACTAGTTCTAGAAGGAACCATGACCGTCGGGGACTTGGTTTCATTTATCACCTTTATGGCTTTTATTGGAGGATCACTCGGAAGTCTTGGGACATTTTATACTCAGATTCTCTCTACATTAGGAGGGACAGAGCGATTAAGAGAAATCTTAAATACTCCTGGAGAAATTGACATAGATAACTTTAAAGAAGATACACTTGACGTTAGTGGTCGAATTAAATTTAATGATGTAGAGTTTTCTTATCCATCTAGAGCTGATTTACCTGTATTAAAAGGTATTAATCTGGAAGTGAATCCAGGCGAAAAAATTGCACTAGTAGGGCAGAGTGGTTCTGGGAAATCTACCATCGTTCAGTTATTGATGAGGTTATATGACATAGGCGCTGGTTCGATTACGCTAGATGAGAAGAATATAACCGAATATGACCTGACAGCATTCCGTTCTCTCATATCAATTGTACCTCAAGAAGTATTGCTTTTCGGTGGAAGCATTAAGCAAAACATTGCTTATGGTAAGCCAAATGCTACAGATGAAGAGATCCAACATGCTGCCGAACAGGCGAATGCTTATGAATTTATTTCTAGGTTCCCGGATGGTTTCGAAACGATGATTGGAGAACGAGGTATAAAATTGTCTGGAGGACAGAAACAACGTATCGCTATTGCAAGAGCCATCTTAAATGATCCGGAAATATTGATTCTGGATGAGGCGACGTCCTCTTTGGATTCTGAATCTGAAAAGTTGGTACAAGATGCACTGAATAAATTGATGAAAGGAAGAACCTCTATCATTATAGCTCATAGGCTTTCTACGATAGTAGATGTAGATCAGATTTATGTATTAGAAAATGGAGTTATTGTAGAACAAGGAACACATACTGAATTATCCAATATAGAAAATGGTGCGTATTCTAACTTGGCAAAATTGCAATTTCAGACGGCATAATGCAACTTTTTCATTTTTCATTCGTCAATAGGTTATATATACAAACCCATAAGAAAATGAAGAAATATTTACTTTTACTATGTATTTTATTAAGTGTTGTTATTCAATCGAATGCACAATTCGGATTTGGCATCGTTGCTGGAAATGATATTTATCAAAGATATACGAATCCAGATGGCGGATCTTCTGGAAATGCCATCTTAAACCTTCAATTTGGTCCAAAACTATGGGTTGGTGGAGAAAGCTTTTCAGTTTCTGTTGAAACATATGCGAATTGGGGAGCAACTTCACTTTCAGTAGTCGATTACAAGGGGATGGGATCGATCGCTTTTCCATTAATGGCTAAGTTGAATTTTAAAGGAAATAGTGGTTTTAATTCCGAATTAACTTCAGGTTGGTCAATAGGTGGCGGATACCAAATCGCTAGAACTGAGTTATATGGAGTTAACTTAAGTGCAATAGAACAAGATGTTATTCGGGATTTGTATCCTGTTATGGTAGGCGAACTTTCTTACGGATACGGAATAGGTGGTTTTTATGTAGAATTATTCGGAAGGTACGGATGGGACACTCAATCTAAGGCATCTACCTTGAATTTTGGTTTAAGTTATAATGTCAATTTTGTTGGTTTTAAGAAATTGAAACGTAAGTTAGAACGATTCGATAATTAAACAGTTGATCACTATTAGTTTAAAGGATTTCCATTTATATTTCATATTTTTGTAATATGAATAGATATGAGCATATAAGCTTAAGCGCTTACAATACTTTTATGATCAATGCTAAGTGCGAGACCTTATATAAAGTTCATTCTGTAGAGGAACTGAAATCTATATTGTCTGCTGAAAAAGCGCCTTTTTTTATTCTTGGCGGTGGTTCAAATCTTTTAATTTCCAAAGATCAAGATATTACTTTTCTAAAGAATGAAATCAGTGGTCGTGAAATTACTCAAGAAGATGATGAGATGATTCACCTAACAGTAGGAGGAGGTGAGAACTGGCATGAATTAGTTTTATGGGCAGTGGAGAATGGATACGGCGGCTTGGAAAATCTCTCACTAATTCCTGGAACTGTAGGCGCGTCTCCTATTCAAAACATCGGTGCATACGGTGTTGAATTAGACCAAGTATTTCACAGTTTGAATGCGGTAAGATTATCTGATGGAAAGCAATTTACTTTTCACAAGGATGATTGTGCTTTCGGATACAGAGATTCTGTATTTAAGAAAAAATATAAAGGTCAATTTTTCATTACACATGTAACTTATCGACTCACCAAGAAAAATCATCAAATTAATATATCCTATGCACCTTTAGCAGCAAGATTCGAAAAGAAACCTACTATTAAGCAAGTTAGCGATGCGGTTATTGAAATCAGACAAAGCAAGTTACCTGATCCGAAGGTGCTTGGTAACTCGGGGTCATTTTTTAAAAATCCAATTGTAAAGCAAGTTTTTCATGATCAATTAAAGCAAGAATTTCCAGATATGCCAGCTTATGTTATGAAGGAAGGTTATATGAAAATCCCGGCTGGTTGGTTAATAGAGCAAGCAGGATGGAAAGGAAAGCGAGTAGGAGATGCTGGTGTGTACAAAAATCAAGCTTTAGTTTTGGTTAATCACGGGACAGCCTCAGGGCCAGAGATATGGGCATTAGCTCAACAAATCATAAGTGATGTCGCTGAAAAATTTGGTATAACTTTAAGCCCGGAAGTAAATATTATTTAAATATTTAAATTTTGTGCAGCGTTTGTGGAGAGAATAGTCTTATACTAGTAGAAGACAAAATTAACCATGCGAAAATATAGCTTATTTTTCTTAGCCCTTTTTATCATCTCTGGATGTTATAAAGACACAGATTATTCAGAAGTCATCTCTACCGAAAGAGGTCCTCGAATTGTTGTTAACACAACTTTAGTCGGAAGTTATAAAAGTAATATTACATCAAGTAATGCCGCTTTCTCTCTAAGTATAAATGATGTCAATTTCGAAATCGAAGCTGAACAAATTCCATATACTGAGCTTAAGAATGTTGAGAAAAAAGGTCAGCTTATCGAGTTCTTCGAAGATAATGTGAGAACAGGAGCAGCGCAGATTCCTTTTGTGGAAAACGAAATCAACTATACTCAACTAATTGGTACAGATCCATTTAGCCGATCTGATTTTAATCAAAATCTGAATTTGGCTTCCGACATCAGCCTTGATTTTATAGACACTGAATTCTCTAATGCTCAGGCTGGAGTAGTAACAGATGGGTTAGAAATGGTGTATAATTTTTCAGAAGAAAAACCATATCTGAATCAGTTGGTCAGTTTTGCATATGGAAAGTCAGGTGCATCAGAAGTCGTTGATTCTAGAGCCTCTTTTTATATAGGAGTAGAAAATAGTGGAAGTGAATTAATATTGACGAAGGGTGAAATTATTGTTCGATATGATGGTGACTCAGATCTATCCTTATTCTACTTTAACAGAGATCAGAATAATTGGGAATGGGTTTCTGATTTTGCCCAGAATCTGAACACTGAAAAAATTGTAAAAACAGGATGGTATGTTATAGGTAGAAGTGTTGCAGCTTCTATGGTGAAAGGACATGTAGGAGCAGAGCAAGTAAATGTCGCTAGACAACAGCTGAAATTTGTAACTGGAGATTTCCAGACGAACATTTTTACTACTTCGAAAGGGAATTTTGAATGTTTTATCCCAAACACAGAAAGCATTGAAATGAATCTTCTTAACCAAGAATCAGAAGTAATCCTTGAAGATGAATTAAATAACCTCAATGACTTTATCCAAATCGAAATTCCAGAAAGCGTTGTTGCTAACAATTTCTTAAAGAGTGATTTCGAAGTGATAAACTGTGATGGTACTTTCTCATCAGTAAAATCAATAAATCTAGTCTATGATAATGGAAAGGGAGAATCCTTTTATTTAGACAGTGAGAAAGTATCATTATTTCCAGTTGCACATGAAAATTTTAAGGTTTCCAGTGGTAATGGACCTGAGTTGGACTGGTCTACAGATAAAGGTGGAATTCATTATTTGAGCGCTTGTGCTGGGAATGAAGATGGATTTACATTCATGAAAATTCGGGATGATCAGAAACTCTTTCCAGCTTTTAACTCTGAAATGATTGGTGATAGAACTGCACTAAAGGATGAAATGAATAGAATAAATTTAATCCTAGAGACTGATTCGAAAGGGAGTCTATCATCAGATAAGATAAACATAAGTATAAAAGATGAGTCATTCGGGGATGCTGGATATTCCGTTTCCTGTGAGAATGCTCCAGATGGTTGTGGAATTGAAGTTTGTGAGATTACTTACTATAAAGAAGACGGTGACGAATGGAACCGGATTTATTTCGAAGGAACCATATGGATGCAGACGATTGCTCCGGCGCAAGCAGGAAATTTCAATGTAGAAGGATATATTTTAAGCAAAAGATAAACTAAGCGATTTTTTGAAAGTATCATCATTGATTAGTAGATGTAAGAAGGGTAGACCTAAAGCTCAGCGGCAGATGGTAGAGATGTACAGCGACGATCTGTTTAACATTTGCTGTAGATATGTTCAGGATCAGTCATTTGCGAAGGATTGTCTACAAGAAAGCTGGATTCAGATCTTTTGGAACCTTGACAAATATAAAGAGGAAGGAAAGTGGGAATCTTGGATTAAAATGGTCACCATTAATAAATGTAAAGAAATGCTTAGAAAAGAAGGAAAATGGAAAGTCTCAGCAATAGATCATATAGATGAATGTCTGGATAGCAATGTAGAAGACCTGATCATAGAGGAAGAAAATGTAAATATGTTTTTGGATAAATTACCTCAGCGATATCGAATGGTTGTCAATCTTTATCTTGTAGAAGGTTATAATCACAAAGAGATTGCCGCTTTTTTAGAGATAACGGAAAGTAGTTCTAGGTCTTTACTTTCTAGAGCATTGAAGCTTTTAAAAGATGCTTTCAAAGAGCCGGATCAATCTGAAAGTATTAAAAATACCCAAGTCAAAAGAATTCGTAATTCTATTTATAAAAAAGCCATTATTTAAATCAGAACTATGGATAAGAAAGAAAGAAAAATAAGTGAGATTCTGAAAGGCCAAAAATTTGATCTAGATAAAGATGCATTATGGTCTGGTATGGCTGATACATTGCCAAAACAAGAGCGAAAACGTCGTGGATTTTTGTGGTTACTTTTGCTAGTCATTCCACTTGCTTATGGTGGCTTTTATTGGACAAATCTAGTGGCTGACCAGCATGATAATGAAGACATCTTCATAGCGGAAAAAGGTCTAAGCGATGCTCGAATAGATAGAAATACCAAAGGAATAGAAACAAAAGTTGATCAAATAACTGAAATTTATGCTCAGACCATTGGTGAAGTGGAAAATGATAAAGATTTAGATTATCAGGAAGTTACGAGTTATACATCAAGTAGTACGCAAGGTCGCCGCAACACAGAATTACCTACAATTAATCAAAGCGTTTCAGAAATAGAAAATAATATTAATACGTCTGTAAGTACTGAATTTCAAAATATAAACCCTGCATCGTCTTCAATAAACCAAAATGAGAATGCTTTAATCAAAACCGAATCTGATCTTTCAGAATGGACCACTAGAAATCAGCTTGATTTTGTAACACTAGAGAAAATAGACATTAACTTATCCGAATCACTTGAAGATCGAGAACCTAATTTACAATTAGAATTAGATGCTCATTTGACACCAACATTGTGTTGCGTAGATCAAAAGTGGAGCGTTATCTTACTAGGTGGTGGCTTGAAATCGAATAGTAAGGTTACAGGAATAGAAGATAGAGAGACTGGACTATACGGAATTGCTTCAAGTGTGAAGGTTAATTATCATCTTGAGAAACGATGGACGATCTCTGGAGGTCTCGTATATAACCAGTTGAATACGAGATACATTGATCAAGGTGAAGTAAGAGAAATTGGAAGTCAACCAGGTATTTCACAAATTAATATTGATGCCTTGGGTGTGTCTAAAGCAGTTCAAGGAGTAGTAGAGGAAGTATCGATTTGGAAACGGGATATAAATTGGCATAGAACTCAGCACAGTTTTGATTTCCAAGTTCAGCTTCAGAAGGACTTTCTTTTATCGAGCCGATGGAAAGTTGGGGTAGCAGGAGGAATAGCCTATAACCTATATACAACTACCAAAGGCTATGGGTATGACCATGAAAGTTCAGGTTTCTATAAGTTTGAGAGTGACGAAGAGCAGAATTACAAAATGAATGCTGGGCTAAAGCCTGTAGTCGGTGCAGAATTATGCTATGGCTTAAGAAATGTAGAACTTGTTCTAAGTGCAAATTATAAATGGAATCTAAGTCCCATTAATACACAAATTGAAAATTATCAAATCAAAAATTCCCAGACAGGTATACAACTTGGTACGCGGTATTACCTGAATGGGAACTAAAACTAAATTTAAAAATATGAAAAAGTTTTATCAATCGATCATGGCTATGCTGCTGATTAGTTTTTGTAACATTGGCCTAGAGGCCCAAATTACATGTAAAGCCACCTTGGACCTGCCGCTAAACATAGTAGGACAAGCAACTTTAAATCCTAGTGATATGATTACTGGAGTGATCCCAAGCGGTGTTGTCTTGGATCAATCTTCTTTTAGCTGTGCAGATGTGGATATTCCAGTCACCGTGAAGGCTTCCATTGATGTGAATGGAACGACAGAATTTTGTACAACCGTAGTGAATGTAATCGATGACGTGCCACCAGTAGCTGTGGCAGACTTAAATGTTGAATTGGTTTTTCCTGCTGGATTTTCTAGTATTGTTCTTAATCCTCAAGTAATCGATGACGGCTCTTATGATCAATGTGGTGATGTAACATTGAGTGTAACTCCTTCAGAAATATTTTGTGAAGATATCGGGAGTATTATAGATGTAACCTTAAATGTAGAAGATGAATCTGGGAATATAAATGAAGCGTATACTACATTGCTTGTTAAGGGAGACTTAAGTTCTGAATTGACATGTAACGCAGATATAGATCTAGTAGTAGATAATGAATTTTATGTTCCTGTTGATTTGATTTTTCAATCAGACGGAAGTTGTTCGAAAAAGGAGTTAGAATTATTCGATGACCAAGGTGTGGTTTTGTCTGGGAATATCATAGATCAAAGCCAAATAGGTAAAACAGTTACAGCTATTTTAACTAGACCTGCTGATGGAACTTCATGCACTACGAATATTAATGTAAGTGGAAATGAATGTGAGTCATTTTATATCTGTGATACAAAGTGTAATGAAACAACCCTAGGTGATTGTAATTCTGGACATACTACAGAGGATTATGTGGAATGGCCGTGTGATTTGGATATTTCATCTCCTTATCCTGGATTTGATGGAACTTCTCCTGAAAATTTAGTTGCAAATTATGGGATATTTATCTTTAATTCAGAACCTACAGTAGTAGAAGTTGATTGTCATTCTGTAGGCATTACGTACACCGATCAAGTTTTCTACATAGAGGATAAGGTGAAAGTGGTCAGAGAATGGACGATTATAGAATTCAGAACGATCTATGTTGCTTCGTATACACAAGAAATTTTATTTGACGCAGTTGATGCTGACTTAATTTGGAATATTTGTGACACAAATTCTAATAGCAGTCAAGTAGGGGATTGTGGATCAGGGCACTCGTTAGATGATGACATAGAATGGCCAAGTGATATAGCAAGTATAGATGCTAGAATCCATCCTAATCAGTTAAAATATATATCCAATGTAAGTGTGGAGAATACTCGACCGATCTTTACTAATAATGAAGATGAGTATAACTTAACCTATGAAGATCAATTCATAGAGGGCAATGAAAATTATAGTATCGTTTCAAGAAAATGGACTGTGAGCTCTAGAAAAAGTTCAGGCTTTAGTGCCGATTATTTCCAGAGTATTAGTGTTGGGATTCCGGATAATGAGGAGGATTTAGTGATGGTTTCTACAACAACAGGAAGACCAATGCCAAATGTTTCGGTTAATGATGTCTATAAGACAAATAATAGCGGAGTTGCCGTTGTGTCTGAAGATACTGGAATAGAATTAGCTTATGAAGACAATCCAAGACAAGGTTTGGATGTCAATGACTTAGTTCTACTGTATGATCATATACTAGCAAAAGTTGTCTTGAATAAATTTCAGCAATTGGCTGCTAACATCACACCAGATGAAAATATTTCTACGCTCGATGTGGTCGTTTTACAGAAATACATTACGGGAAATGGCACTCCAGAAAAAACAGGTTGGGATTTTGCTTCAGATCCTAATTTTAGCAATGTGAAAGGAAATTTCGTAGGTTACAAATATGGTGATATAGATGACTCTAGTATTCTGGATTATAATCTTGATGAACTAGAGAAGCAATCCGTAGTTTTCTCTGATATCTTGGTCAATGCAGGAGAGGAATATGCGATCGATATCAGATCTTCTGAGGATATTGATTTTATAGGCGCACAATTTATTTATAAGATACCGGAAACTATTTCTATTCTTGATGTAACTTTCCCTAACACGGAAGAAGGCTATTTATGGTTTGTTGATGAAGACAGAAATTTACGTATTGTTTATCATTTAGATAATAAGGTGGAAAACGTTGATCAAGATGAGGTCTTATTTAACATTAAATTTAAGTCCTCAGAAAATGGAGTTAGTGCTGATTTTATTAGATTAGACGACAATGAAGTGTCTCTTTTTGTTACAGAAGATCGAGAAAATATAGTTATTAATGGAGAAGTTGAAAATGAAATTACATCAGGAAATAAGGATGTTGTAGTGTTAGAAAATGTTAGAATAACTCCTAATCCAGCGATTAACTTAATTAATGTGAAATTAGATGCAGCGTCAGATTTTCAGGTCAATGTTTTTAATGTCCAAGGGCAGAAAGTGAAGATGAGTTCCGAAACTCAATTAGATATATCCGATCTAGATCGTGGTTTTTATATTATTAAAGGAAGAAACAATGGAAGTCTATTTTCAAGTAAGTTCTTGAAGTTGTAAAGATTTATTTCTCAATTTTTGACGGATAATCAAAATTGACCTTCCTCCCATGAACTTATCCCTGTTGGAGTTACTTCCAGCGGGGATTTTTTGTTCTAAAAGATAAGGATGTGATTCAAAAAAAAATAAGGTGTCACACCTACGGCGCTTGCTTTCGTTGTTAGCCTAAGTTACAAAGGTTTGGCACCTACGGCGCTATCTTAGTCCCAGAGGAGAATTATCTTTGCTTACATGCTCTGCTTAAAGTAATTTATTAACTGGTATAGATTAAATATTCATGAAAGATACTGAGCCTATAGTTCTAGTGGGCGATACCCTATGTAATAACAGCTCTGTAGAAGCGGCGATACCTAAGAATTTTTAAACTATGTGCTAAGTGGTCGAAAAGCATTTAAATAAGTGTCTAATGATCCAACGGGTTTTTTTGGGAACCTTATGGGGTGCAAAGTTATAGATAGGGTATCGCACCTACGGCGCTACTTGTTATAGTTGATCGTACTTTTATGAAATGAATAGTTTAGCTCTTGCTATCTTTAAAGTCAGAGAGATAATATGATTAGGTGCTACATAATAGGGGTGATGATACTTGTTTAGCGTCTAACTTATTCGCTAGCTGTAATTGTTGTAACAAAATTTCCTAATATAGAACTCGCCGTATTAGAAGGATTACTTAAGACCGGAGCTAATTTACTAGTTACTTCAGCTTCTAGCGCTTGATTATAATTTTCGCCCCGACTTGCTCTTCTTCTTGCAGCTGTAATTGCTGATCCTAAATGCAACCCTCGTCCTAATCCACTAGCAATTTGTTGAGCAATAAATGTTTTAACTTTAGTTCCTAATGATTGATGCAAGTAGGCAGGTAATGCTTCAGATAAGCCGGATGAAATTCTTTCATTTAAGAAATTAGTAAACCTTCCAGAAATAACTGAAGTAAGCTCACTTATTAAAACATCAGTAATAATGTCTTCATAATGCATTTCTTGTTGATCTACGCCAGCTCTTTCTCTGATCTGATTATTTTCCTCTTGTGCTCCTATATCTCTAATGACCTTGTTCGCTACTCGTGCAGAAGTTGCAGCTATACTTCCACCTAAGAACCTTACAATTCTTAATATTGGTCCTCTGAGAACATTTGGGAGCAATCGTAGTCCTGCTGCGCCTAAACTTCGTCGAATAACATTTAGGCCAATACTTCCTGAAATTAAACCTACACAGAAATCAGTAACTACTGCAATTACATCCATGGCATTTGTCAGGAATGCAAAACTAGCATTAGTACTGAAGTCATTGTGGAGCGAATCCCTATTCCTAGATCGTGTGCCATTTCTTCCAGGAATGGAAACTGCTTCATTTTCTGATATAAATAAAACAGCTTGTAAACTTACAGTACCTTCGCCTGATTCGTTATTTGAGGTATTAATTGCGCTTATTTTCCAGCCTATTTTTCTCTCTCCATAGTGAGAATCAAGATAAGCTCCTAATACATCCCAGTAAGTTGTTTCTTGTTCTTCACCTATCAGTTCATCAATTCCTGGAAAAATTCTACGAAGCCATGCTGGAGTGAAGGAGGAGGATAAAATAACATCACCGACCCGATAAAAATTTCTATTATTTACATAAGTAGAATCAGTAACGATCTCATGACTACTGTTATACTCTCTAATAATATGTTGCTCGCCAGCTATATCAAATGCTACTAACCATTGATCTGGTTGCTCTTGCCTTAATGCAAGATTTTCTGATGTGGTTTCTTGATTTTCATGTAATGATCTTTGCCTTCTTTCATTATATTCTTCTTGTGATTCGCCAGTTATCATACCTAATAGATCGCCTTGAATAACCGTCCCACGTGATTTCAATTGAAATGGCTCTATGTTTAACTTCTGGCCTCTGGAAGCTTTTTCACCCAAATCATCTGCTTCCTGTTCTAATGTTGAATTATCATTTAGTTGGAATCCTTTTAGTTGCCTTGTTGGACTTACTCGTCCTTGCCTTTGTTGAATTACGTGGGTTAGTTCATGACCTATTAATTGGCGACCCCGAGAAGTTGATGGATTAAATTCTCCAGGAGCAAAATGTATTTCTTCACCTCGTGCAAAAGCCCTTGCCCCAATGGATAAAGCTGATTGAGAGTTTTGGATGAAATTGACATTAGAAAAATCTTGCCCGAAAGATGATTCCATTTGGCCTATAATATCACTTCCTCGTGCATCATTTGGAAAATTATCTTCAGGATTTTCTGCATTCTCGGTAGGGTTATCTTCTGCTCCATTTGCAATAAGTTGGTCAGGTTCAGATGAAGAAAGTTCATTTTGCTCACTTTCCTCAATCTTAAATTGTAAAGGTGGTGGAGTTCGCATTTCAGTTGCAACCTCTGGTTGACTGTTTGTTTGATGGTCAGCACTTGAGCGGTTAAACTCACTCTTTTGTACATCTAACTTTTCCATTTTGGAGGTTTTAACTCAAATTGTAGTTATATTCCTCTTTATGAAATGTTAAGTTAGTTAAGTGAAGCTTTGAATTAGTTTTGTGTCAGTAGCAACGATTGGCATCGTCTGGAAAACACCAATTGATAATATGTTTTTAGATAATGATGTTAGGTTTTTAAAAAGAAATAGAAAAAATTAAATGCCATTTGAATTAAAAATAGATACCTATTAAGTATTTATAAGTTTGTTAAATCTACGGCAATTAATGTTTAGCAGGACTTTTTACTGTTACTTTTTAATTTTTTGAATCCTTTATCTTTTCTGCTGGATCATCTTCCGGTACAACATACTCTTTATCCTTTTTTCCAAAAACAGACACATTCACATATCGTTTCGGGTTGAGTCTGAAATCTTGAAGCAGCAAATCTAAATTCTGACTGGTGCTTTCTAAGTTGTTGTAAAGTGCTTTATCATTGATCAATGCGCTAAGAGATCCATCTCCGTTCTCCACTTTTGAGATCAATTGATTTATATTGGCGATTGCTTCTTCTGCACTTTTAACAGTGCCTTGTATCGTCGTTAAGCTCGTTTTCACCTCTGTTATGGCACCTTCAGCGGCTCCTACTGTCTTGCTGATTTCAGCATTCTTTAGATCTGTCGTGACTACATCCAGATTGTCAATTATACCTGCAATTTTTGCATTAGAGTTCTTAAGTGTTTCAGAGAGAGACGCTACATTAGACAAAGTCTCATCAAAATTACTCGCTGATTTCGCAAGCATGATATTGATCTTATTGCTTATTCCCGATAAGTTTTTTATCGTCGTCTGAAACTCCTCAATGCTTTGCATGATGCTTTCTTCAGCATTCGGGGAGCTCTGAGTAATGGTATCTATTAATCCAGAAAATCCGTTTTTCAATTTATCAAAATATACATCTACCTCGTTCACATCGACCATAGAACCCAGTAATCCTTGGGTGGTACCATCTATATAGGATTTGTTTTCCAATATACCATTCTGCATATCAGCATTTCCATATTCCAGTAAAATAGATTTTCCACCCATAATACTTGAGGACGCTAGAACTGCAGTCGTTGTTTTAGGAAGTTCGATTTCACCATCTACTTCTATGGTAACATTTATCTTTTCAACATCATCAGGTTTTAATTTTACGGCGGTAACTGAACCCACTTGAAAACCATTGATAAAAACTGGAGCAGACGTATTCAATCCGCCTACATCACTATATGTAATATAATAAGTGTTAGAATTATCGAGTAAGTTTTTTCCCTTTAGAAACCTATACCCCCAGATTAAAACGGTTAATGTTACAATTGCTAGAAGTCCAAGCTTTGCTTCATTAGAAAATTTACGAGCCATGTTTTGATGTTGTTAAAATAATGTACAAGGATACGAAGCATTTAACTCGAAGCCAATAAATAAGACATTTATTTACGGAGCTGCATAGTACGCTACATACTTTCCTATACCTGAAACTATGGAATGGGCTATTTTGTTTTGTTCTTTATGGTCTTTCAATTTTTTCGCGTCTTCTGGATTAGAAATAAAGCCCGCCTCCACTAATATACTCGGCACTAAAACTTTTCTCAATACCACAAAGCCAGCTTGTTTTACACCGCGATCTCTAAAAGTAGTATGCCCAGAAATAGATTGTTGAGTGAAATCTGCTAATTTAATTGATTTCTCTAGTGTGTTTTGTTGCATCATGGCAATCATAATGTGCCCCTCATCTGAATAAGGATCAAAACTTGATAAATCTTCGAGCAAAATCACCTCATTTTCCCTTTTTGCGATATCCATATTCTCTTGGCTAGTCTCCATCCCCATGACATATGATTCTATTCCATGTGCCTGTGGATTTCGGATAGCATTGCAATGTAGAGAGATAAATAAATCAACATCTTCCTTGTTGGCCATAGAAACTCTTTCGTGTAGCGGAATAAAAATATCTGTTGTTCTAGTGAATCTAACTTCAATTTCAGGAAAACGCTCGTTTAATAAAGTACCAATTTTAAGAGCTATTTCTAAAGCAATATCTTTCTCTAAAAGCTTATGGCCACTGCATCCTACATCCTTTCCTCCATGGCCTGGATCAATTAAGATAACCTTAACATTGTCTTGAGACTTCGATACACTCAGCCTATGCAATACATCGTTAATACTATTACCTGTGGAGAAAGATTTAGTAAGCGGCGCTAACAAAACAGCAATCGTTAGAACTAATAACTTATATTTGCCCAACAATTTCATATTATATGAGAGAAATTCATAATATGAAGATAATACAAAGATTGAACTAGCGCAATATTAAATGCGGAGAAATTATATATTTATTTTGTTTTTTTTGGTTTTCGGTTCCATTTACATGGTGGGGCAGGATATAGATTCGACTTCTACTCAGAAGGTGGTCGTAGATTCATTAGGTGATTTTCAGCTGAATGATACGATTCCTCCGGTACAAGATTCTATTCCTTTGCCTCCATTTCGAAAACCGGCAAATGTGAAATTCTCAGCAGATGCTCCACAAACGGAGATCGTATATGGAGCGACAGATAAGAAATGGTTTGATCTAGATAGTAACCTGGTTCATTTATATGGAAATGCTTTCGTGGAATACGGTACTCTAAAATTAAAGGCCGGTTACATCGTTTTCGATTTTAAAAATAATATTGCAACTGCAGAAGGCGTATTGGACAGTGCGGGAAACGAAGCCCAGCGGCCCACATTTGTAGATGGAGATAGTGAATTCAGTTATAATAAATTAAGGTATAATTTTCAGACACAGAAAGGTTTTGTTTATAACACTTATACGCAAGAAGGTGATTTGTATGTGCAAGGAGCCCAGACAAAATTTGTCAGTGCAGATTCTGATTCGACAATGCAATACGATCAGATATTTAACAAAAATGCAATCATTACCAGTTGTAATCTAGATCATCCGCACTTTGGTATTCGAGCTCAGAAGTTAAAAGTGGTCCCAGAACAATTAGCTGTATTAGGTCCTGCCAGGTTAGAAATTGCGGATATTCCTACACCATTGATTCTACCATTTGGATTTTTTCCATTGGTCCAAGGGAAGAGTTCAGGTTTGATATTTCCTGATAACTATGAGTATTCACCGCAATGGGGTTTCGGTCTTCAGAACATAGGTTATTATTTCGCGATCAATGATTACATTGACATGAAAGTAACTGGAGATATCTACCTTAGAGGAAGTTATGGTGTCGGACTAGAAACTAGTTATACAAAAAGATACAAATATAGGGGCGGCCTAAACGTTTCATATGCATCTAGACTAAATGAAATTTCAGGAGAAGTAGATCCTACGAGAGATAATTCATTCAAGATTCAATGGAATCATAACCAAGATGCTAAAGCCCATCCTTATTTCAAAATTGGAGGATCTGTGAATATGGAATTTGGAGGATTCACACAACAAAATAATCCAAGTTTTGCTGCACAATCAAGGACTACTCAGCGTTCGAATGTGAACTTAAGTCACTCCTTACCTGGCACACCTTTTTCTGCAAGTGCAAGTTTTAATCATTCTCAGAACCTTAGAACTGGAGATATAACAATGACTTTTCCGAATCTGCAGTTAAGAATGAACCAAATTTATCCTTTCAAGAAGAAGAAAACATCTGGAAAAGCGAAATGGTACGAAAGCATCACATTGAATTATAGTTCTGAGGCGAAGAATTACGTTAAGGCAAATGACTCTACTTTTTTCACTAATCAGACACTAGCTGATTTGGAATATGGGGTGAAGCATACCGCAAGCTCTAACACATCCTTCAAGTTTCTGAAGTATTTCAATTTTAATCCAAGTGTAAATTATAATGAGACTTGGTATTTCAGAAGAAATCAAAGTACTTTACTAAATGAATTAGTATTGGATTCAACGCAGGTGGAAGTGTCTCCAGATGGAACAATAATCTACGATATAGATACAACCTATGGGAGAAGATTGGATACTATTGTGACCGCTTTTACGCCATATCGAAATTTTTCGGCGTCGGCTAGTATAAGTACAACCATTTTCGGAACAAAGAAATTTTCAAGAGGAAAGCTAAGAGGACTAAGACACGTTATAAAACCCAGTATTTCGTTGAATTATCAGCCGAATAATAGAGATAACTATATCGAATTTGTAGACTCTGATTATCGAGGCGGAATTTATAATGCCGTAGATGAGTATAGTATTTTTCCATCAGGAGTGTTCGGAACGCCAAGCCTAAATAGCGAAGGAAACTTTAATATGAGTTATCGATTCAAGAACGATGTGGAGGCTAAGTACATGTCACGTCAGGATTCTACCTTGAAAAAGATGAAGATATTTACGAATTGGAATTTTTCAGGGAGCTATAATATGTTGGCTGATTCATTTCAATTAAGCCCGATTGCTTTTTCTACAGGTAACACATCGTTTTTAAAAGGGATTATTAATCTAGGTTTCAATATGCGTTTCGATCCATATCAGATTAATGATAACCGTCAGAGGTTGCAAGAATTTCAATTTAGCAAAAACAATTCTCCTTTGAGATTTGATCAGATGAATTTAACATTGACCACACGTTTTACTGTTAAGAAAATCCGAGAGTTGCTAGCAGGTTCATTGAAAAGTGAAGAAGAAGTCGTCGATGAAAGAAATCAAGAGGAAGAAGGTGGTCGAGGAGAAGGTAATGAACGAGGAGCAAGAAATGGGCGAGGGGAGCGAGGAGGAAGTGCTAATAAGCTTGAGAAGCAAGAGACTTTCTTAGATTTGTTTAATGATTTTAGTATTTCGCATTCATTCAGATATACTGGAATGGATATGGGTTCAAGAGACACGTTCTTTATATCTACCAATACGGTCAGCTTACGAGGAAATGTAAAACTTTCTGAAAATTGGAGTATACGAGTTGGGAACTTCGGGTACGATTTAAAAAATAAGGGATTTACTTACCCTGATTTCGGATTCGAAAGAAATTTACATTGCTGGGAAATGAGTTTCAGCTGGCAACCTAGATTTGGAACTTACTCCTTTTTCATTGGTGTAAGTTCGAATACGCTAAATTTCATTAAGACGAATTACAATAAGAATGTGGGAGACGCTCAATTCGGGCGCTGATGTAGCTGGATAACTGTGTCTATTATATACCATATATTCACTAATACTATCTCATTTCTACCTTTTTGTTTTCTTCTGCAGAATCCACATCTATATCGGTATTCATTTTTTTCAATAACTGAGTAAACTGGACGGTCTTAGGATCGTAACGCAAAAGATAAAGAGGTCGATTAGGCACGATTTGTCGGTTTACTTGAACTCCGTATTTTTTATATTTTGTCACCCAAGATTCAATGGTGACATTAGGTTTTAGCTGAAGGATGATTTCCTTAGCTGCTATTTCTTTTCTTCCAGAAATGACAGGTGAATTGCTTTCCTTAATAGTGGTCCACTCATAGGCTGCATTTGCTGATTGTGGACTTAATGAGACTAAGTAAGCTTCTGCCTTTTCGAGTTTCTCGGGCATTCCTATCTTCGATACGATCGTCTTCGTAAAATTCTTTTTATTCACGGTTAATGTGCTAGCGGAGGCATCCATCACGTCAAGTCCGTAACCATCTTCGAACTTTTTCAACTTGGACTTTTTAAAAGTACATTTCAATTTTCTAAATTCTTTCTTAGTAAGCATCCTTTCATAGATACCATCCTTATTAGTAAACCTTACACCTTTGAAGGTTAATTTGCCATCATGGTCCACCGTAATCTGATATACAGGACATTCTCCCATACAAGCACCTTTTTTGAATTGGATGTAAGGAGTTTCGCCTGCAACATTACTTGGTGTTTGCAAAATCATAAAAACAAGACAAGTGATAATATTCATAAGAATAAATTAATAGTTGAAAATTTTGTGAGCAGTTAATTGGCCTGCTATTTCTAGGTTTAACACATATACACCAACTGGAATTCCATTTGTAGAAATATTAATATAATATTCACTTTTGGAAATACCCTGTTTGATAAGCTGTCCATTAATAGAATATAAGGTGAAATTTACATTTTCTTGCTCCTGAGCAAAATAAAGGTCTATACTACGGTGCGCTGGATTGTAGCAGATTTTTACTCCCGTTTCAGGAAGATTATTGGGAAAACAATCATCAGAATCGATTAGCTGAGGCATGTTATGGCGAAGAAATCCTTGCATTCTCACAGCTTGTTCCTTTGTGAAATAGAGTAGGCATTCGTCAGCACTGAAATCCATGAAGTTTGCAGTTTTGCTCACTATACCACAAGATTGAATAGGTTCGCAGTTAAAGTCTGGAAAGGCTTGAAAGGGTGTGTCGCTTATTCCATCATCTTCTCCATCACAACCAGTGAAGTTTCCCCACGGATGGAGCAAACCTAGGAAATGTCCCGTTTCGTGAGTTAGTGTTCTTCCATTTTGACCGATAGATTGATAATTGATAACAATACCGATTAAGTCTTCACTTAAGGTATTCATCGCGATGGTGTAGCCAATACTTATTGTTCTTTCGCCTATCCATATATTGAGGTATTCATCTATCGGCCATGGGTCTGATCCACCATAGTCACTCTGCTTTATCCAAGAAACTCCAGATGAATTAAGTGTGTTTCCTATTTTTTCTTCTTCAGTTTGTACTCTTATAATACCATTTGTAGACTTTCCTTCTGGGTCGATCTCTGCTAGTTTAAAATCAATTCCGACGTTCCCAAGATTGGCAATTGCTTCCTGAGGAACTTTGTCCAGATCTTGATTGGCTAGATTGAAATCAGCATTTAGAAAGGCCATTTGCTCCTTTATTATTTCTTCTTCAATATTTTGTTCTTCTGTACGGTAGACGATATGGAAAACGACGGGAACAATAGTATTTTGCTCTCTGGTTAATGTGGATGGTAGTTCTGAAGATTGCTGTATTAAATTGGCACATGGAGCGACCTGTGAATTCAACATTGAAGCACAGAAAATGAATCCCATTGTAACCAATAAGTACTTCATTTATTTGGGTCTAATCAATTCCATCACCTGATCTAGTTTCGGAGAGAGAATTATTTCAGTTCTTCGGTTTTTACTTTTATTCGATTCGGTATCATTCTTAGCTATTGGTTCATAGAATGCACGCCCTGAAGCTGTTAGGTGATCAGGATTAACACCTGATTGTTGCAGTAACTTAACCACTGAGGTAGCTCTTTTAGTACTAAGATCCCAGTTGAAATTAGGATCACCATCGACATCGGTGTGACCTTCTACGATAATGTCGAGGTCGTTTCGGCCTTCTAGAACTTCAGCTAGTTTTGTTAATGCATTTTTTCCTTGCTTATCTATATTGTCTGATCCTTTAGCGAAAAGCAGTTTTTGACTAAGCGAAACATAAATCTTACCTTCTTTTTGTTCTACACTTAAGTCTGAAGGACCGAAAACAAACAATGCATTGCTAATTCTGGACTGTAAGGAATCCATTCTCGTTTTTTCGAGTTGGAGTAGACTTTCTAGTTCATTTATTCTAGCCTCACTTTCCTTAATTTCTTCTAATTTCTCATCTAGCTCTTTTTCCTTAATATCTAAGGCTTCTTGCTTTTTATTAATCTCGTTCGTTAGATTGGTTTTTTCCCGAGATGTGACGTCTATGAGTTTTAAGTTTTGATCAAGGACTTCTTTATAAGACTGGGCTATTTCGTCATAGGATTCTTGGAGACCATTGTACTTAGTATTAAGATCTAGTAAAATATCTTTGGTTTGTTCTAATTCTGTTCTAGTAGATGCAAGATCGGCTGCTGCTTTTTCTCCTTTTTTCTTTGCCAATTCAAGACTACGAATCTGGCTGCCTTGATATCTGTTCTCAGATTCTAATGCTTTATACTTCTTAGAAGAAACACAAGATGTAAGTGAAGCTAGAATTATAGAAACAAGAAATAATCTAATAAGCATAAAACAGTTATTGAATAAGGATGCTAAGATATAGAAATCTATTTATTAGTCTTTAACAGTTAAAAAAAACAAATTTAATATCATCAATAGCAATGTCCTTGGTACAAATATAAATACTAAAATAACGTTAGGATGTTTGATTTATATATCAAAAATACTTTTAATTCACTTCCGTAATTGCAAAATAAAGAATGAACTTAATTAATTTTATATTGCAGTCCGTTATGTTTTTTTAGACAAAACTAAAGTCCATATGTTTAATATTTCCCATGAAATAAAATATTTAGTCACTACTATTGCAGTTTTGCTATTATTTGCTTCATGTAAAAATTCAAGATTAAATAAATTAAGTGAAGAAGGGAAAGGTTATGTAGCGCAAATCGAAATTAGTGCTGGAGATTACATTGACCATATCAATAAGGATACCTTAGATTATCTAACCTTCCCTTTTAATGTGGGCATCTTTGAGAATAGCAGAAAACAGGAGAAGCAAGTTTTTATTATAGGGAAGAGTATTAGACAAGGCCAAAAAATAAGTTTTAAACCTATTTCTAAATTGACCTACATAGATAGGGCAGGAGTGTCGAATGTTTTAATAGTTGCTCGACCTACAGAACTGAAATATGTAACAGCTAAAGTGGATAATTTTTTCGAATTAATCAGTGTTCACTATGGAATTCAGAAAATGATAGAAATATGGATAACGTATTCGAAAGGGTATGGAGAGGCGAAGGAAGTGAAGTGGGAAAATGAAGATATGGCGATAAATTATTTGACGATTTAACAATTTAGGAAAAATCTTGTTAAGTGTCAGATTAATAAATATAAATGCACGAGAAAATTATTGTAGATGATGAAATTTCATTTGTAGAGTATGCTCATATAGATGAAATTATTGCAGAGTGGAATTTAATAACCAAAGACCTATCTGTTTTTTATAGTCCGGATTTTTTGCGGAGTGTAGAAAATGCACCACCTAGTGGATTGGAGAATCGATATTTATTAATTTATAAGAATGATGTACATATAGGTGTAGTTAATTGTCAGCTTACATCATTTAATGCGCGAGAGAGTATAAAATTCAAAGATCAGCCAGGATTTGTTAATCGAAGCGGAAACGCAATTAAAAGAGGTGTTTCGAGTTTGATTAAATTCGAAGGTTTGGTTTGTGGTTCTGTGTTGTTAACTGGGATGTATGCTTATCATTTTGTAGACATAAATGATCACAAGGAGCAATTTTTAAGAGCTGAACAGATTGTTGAAAAATATAGACTTCACCTGAATGAGCATGGCAAAAATATCAAAGTAATTTTTTTAAAAGATTATTATGCAGATAAGCAATTAGAAAAGCATAACATTTCAGTTAAAGAGACGCGATATAAAGAATTTTCAGTGCAACCCAATATGATCCTACATCTGAAGCCAGAGTGGAAATGCTATGAAGATTATCTGGCCGCATTCCAGTCGAAATATAGGGTGAGAGCGAAGCGGGCAAGGAAGAAAATGGAAGGGATCGAATGCGTAGAGTTAGATTATGCAGGAATTATCAAACACAATGCTGAAATCTTTAAACTTTACCATAATATAGTTGATAATATTAATTTCAATTTGTTCCTCTTAGACGAGCATTATTTTGCTGAGTTAAAGAAGAATCTTAAGAATAAATTCAGGCTTTTCGCCTATTTTAAAAATGAAAAAATGGTTGCCTTTTATACCTGTATTGATAACCTAACTGAAATGAATGCTCATTTTTTAGGTTATGATCCAGATGAAAATAGGGAGCACCAGTTATACCTGAATAGCCTTTACGATATGGTAGCGCTTTCAGTAGAATATAATTTCGAGACGATTAATTATTCTAGAACAGCGATGGAAATTAAGAGTTCCATGGGAGCTGAGCCATATGACATGTATTGTTATCTAACTCATCAGAATTTCTTCATTAATGAAATCGTTGCTAAGATTGTCGGTGCACTTAATCCAACGGAAGAATGGGTGCAACGAAAACCATTTAAATAGATTTTAGACGGTTAAAAGTAAAGTTTTGATACTCTGGCAAAAAGTTAGAATCTATTAATTTCAACCCATTCTGTTCTAAATTCAGCGTTAAGTTATAATGTTTAGAAGCAAAATAAAGCGTTTGGTCTTCTTTATGATCTAACACGAAAGTAGGGAATTCTGCATAGCTGAATTCTAAGTAATAAGTGTAATCTTTGATATAGATGTCTATAGAAATCTCACCATCTTGTGCTACATAGTTGCCCGCCATCTGAATAGGAATCTTAGGACCGAACTGGTCATTATATGCTTTTCTGATTTCATCAAAGCTCGCCATATTAAATAAACCTTCTTGGTCATTACTTAGATCTTCTAAAACATAAGAAGAAAAGCCTTCATTCGAAGCGAATAAGTGAGGATTGTGATCATTAATAATCAAATTAAAATACGATATCGCTGCAATCAGAGCAACAAACATCGCTGCAAGAGAAGCAATTCTGTACAACTTGATTTTCTTAGCACTTTTCCTCTGCTCTAGCTTATTTTCAATACTGTTCCAGAGCTTATTGTCTGGTGTTTCTTCAAATATTTTATTTATATCTTTCATTATAAGATGCCTTTTCATCTAAGTCTTTTTTTTTGATAAATTCTCGCATTTTCTTTTTGGCAAGAATAAGTTGAGACTTCGATGTATTTATACTAATGCCTAACATTTCTCCAATTTCTCGATGTTTATAACCTTCGATTACATACAAATTGAAGACTGTGCGATATCCTTCAGGGAGTTCCATAATGATATCTTTAATATCTTCTTCTGCTAATTGGTCAAGAATTACGGGATCTTGAGAATCATTTACTTGTGACCATTCAACGGTAAGATTAAGTTTTTTGTGCTTTCTAATATGCATTAATGATTCATTAACCATAATACGTTTCATCCAGCCTTCGAAGCTACCGTCACCTTTGTATTTATGAATGTTGTCAAATATTTTGAACATTCCATGAATAAAAACATCTTCAGCATCAGCCGTATTCTTTAGATATCTTCTGCAGATACCAAATAGAATAGGGCTGTAGAAATCGTAAAGTGCCTTTTGGGCTTTCCGATTTCCTGCTTTACAAAGTTTTATGTTTTTCTCCAAGTCCAAATTGTCGTGATCTTGTGTTCTTTTATAAAGATGCAAATTTTCACATAAAAGGTGTGTTTGTGTTATAATTTCATGGATTTAAAATAATAAGCAATTTTAATTTATAAATTTGTCGCCTTTAATAATTGACAATATGGAGCTTAAAGACGGAAAATTTTATTTGACTGGAGGAGTAGACCCTTTAGAAATTGCTGAACAATACGGATTGCCCGTATATATTTATGATTCAGCAATCATCAAAAAACAGATTGATAGATTCAATAATGCATTTTCAGTAAAGAAGATGAAGTTGAATTATGCATGTAAAGCATTGACGAATATAAATATTCTGAAGTTGATGAAGAAGTGGGGAATGGGACTGGATGCGGTTTCTATTCAAGAAGTAAGACTTGGTCTGCATGCTGGTTTCAAACCTAAAGAAATATTGTACACTCCTAATTGTGTTTCGCTGGAAGAATTGTCTCTAGCGGTAGAATTAGGGGTTAAGATAAATATAGATAACCTTTCGATTTTGGAACAGTTCGGAGATCATTACCCGAATTATCCACTATGTATTCGATTGAATCCTCATGTTATGGCGGGAGGAAACTCTAAGATTAGCACAGGACATATTGATTCTAAATTTGGTATTTCGATTCATCAGTTGCCTCATGTTCATAGAATTATAGAGACGTATGGGCTGAATATAGAAGGGCTTCACATGCATACTGGAAGTGAGATTTTAGATACAGAAGTTTACTTACGTGTAGCCGATATTTTATTGAACACAGCTAAAGATTTCAAAGATTTACAATTTATAGATTTTGGATCTGGGTTTAAAGTTTCGTACAAGAATGATGGAATAGAAACCGACATGGAAGATCTCGGGGAGCAATTGAGTACAAAGTTTAATGAGTTCTGTAAAGATTATGGAAGATCGTTAACGTTGATTTTTGAACCAGGTAAGTTTCTAGTAAGTGAATCAGGCTATTTTTTAACTAAGGTTAATGTTGTTAAGCAAACGACTTCCAATGTATTTGCAGGAGTGGATTCTGGTCTGAATCACTTAATTAGACCTATGTTTTATAATGCATACCATAATATTACTAATATCTCAAAAGCAGAAGGCAGGAAAAGGATTTATACGGTCGTAGGATACATCTGTGAAACCGATACCTTCGGTGTTAATCGAAAAATGACAGAAATTTCAGAAGGTGATGTTTTGTGTTTTCATAATGCCGGAGCTTATTGCTATATGATGTCATCTAATTATAATTCGAGATATAGACCTGCTGAAGTTTTGGTTCATGAAGGAAAGCATCATTTGATTAGGGAAAGAGAGACAATGGATGATATCTTAAAAGGACAAATAAGCGTGCTATAACTTCTTAAGCATTATTAAGTTGTTATCCTCTCTTCTTACGGGTAGAAATCCATTTCGAGTATAGGCTCTTTTGGCTGGATTGTTATTGTGTACATATAATGAAACGGCTGTTTCGCCATTGTGCTTAAGTCTGGAAAAAAGATGATCCATTAGGAGCTGGCCCAATCCGCGACCACGGTATTCGTAGAATACGGCTAAGCCCATTTCAGGAACGTTATCATCTACATAACCATATCCTTGATTATAATATGGTAATTTCCTGCACCAAATTGCGCCGATATCTTTGTCTTCGTAACGAACGATGAAGCCGATTTCTTTTTTACTGTCCCAGTTTTCGTAGTAGCGAGCGATTTCCTTTTGCTGAAGAATCTTCTCTCTGTCGAATAGTTTTCCTTCTTTATATATGGATTGATAGACCATTTCTTTTAGGAATTCAATGTTAGAAGTTCTTAAGGGTCTTATGGTGATGTCTTTAAGAGGATAGCGTCTTATGAATGTAATATCGATGTGTTGATTTTCAGTGCCTTGATCTTTGATAACATGCTGTGGAACCTTATTAATAGTATAAGGAATGAAGTGGAATTTGGTATAAAATTTAATACCTCGACCGTTCTTCTCGTAACAAGTTAGGACGATATTTGCAAAACTGTGTTGAGCGGTTGAAATAAAATAATCCAATAGATCTTTAGCAATCCCTTGTCCGACATATTCCTTTCTTACTGACATGTAAGCAATCTTAATTGTACGACCTATTTCAGTGAAATCATTAATGACTTGAGCGAAAATTGCCCCTGATAATCGGTTGTCGGTAAAATGGAATAAAGAGAAGTCTTTATAATCAGCGAATGATTTTTCTATTTTTTCGAAAATCGAATTTGACTTTGTCTGGTCAACAAATTGAATTTCCTGCAATAATTCCTTGATTGCAACACTGTGGTTTAAAAAATCATGCTTAGTTATTCCTTCTATCATTAATCATCGATTGCTGAAAATACTAATTGGCGAAATTTCCAGCTAGTTTGATCTCCTGTGTTTCCTTGAGTTTGTTTCATAAGAACGCCAATCACTTCTTCCTTAGGATCTGCAAAATATTGAGTATTAAAGTAACCACCCCAATCGAAAGTTCCGATTCCTCCACTTCCACCTTTCTTTAATCCGACCTCATCAATAACTCCAAAGGCAAGTCCATAATGTCTGCCAGTTCCAGCCCATAGATCGCTCGATTGATTTTGCATCATCATGTTTATTGTTGTTCTACTTAATATACGAACGCCATTACTTTTGCCATTGTTCAGATACATTTGTAAAAACTTAGCATAGTCTTCTGCAGTACTGGAAAGTCCAGCACCACCTGAGAAAAATGTTTTAGCGCCTTTAATTGGATAATCTGGATCATAGAATGTAGTCGGGAAATTTTCCCACGTACCATTATTTTTATGTTGGATAGCAACCAGTCTATCTTTTTTCGAATCTGGGATATAAAAATATGTGTCTTGCATATCTAATGGTTCGAAAATACGAGTGCGCATAAATTCATCTACGGGCATTCCTGAAATGATCTCTATAAAATAAGCAAGAACATCTAGTCCTTCGCTGTAAGTATATTTTTCACCTGGATTATGGTGAAGAGGTAATTGTGCCAATTTTAGCACGCTTTCTTTAATGGTAATATTCTTAGTGGTAAATAAATCAGTGATTCCAGTTTTTTTGTAAATCATCTTCATTCTCTCATCGCCATCTATGATTCCATAACCTAAGCCTGATTGATGAGTGAGCAAGTCTCTAATGGTTATTTCTCTTTTCGCCGGAGTAGAGGTGTATGTTGTATCGTTGTAATGAAATGATTTTAAAACTTTAGGATTTTTAAATTCTGGTATGTATTTAGAAATAGGATCGTCTAATTTGAATTTTGCTTCTTCCCAAAGCATCATTACAGCGGTAGAAGTGATCGCTTTGGTTTGAGAAGCAATTCTGAAAATAGCATCCTTTTTTAAGGGTTTTCCTTCAGCGTCGGCATTTCCAAATGATTCTAGATAGACGATTTTGCCATTTCTTGAAATTAAGGCAACTGCTCCAGGAATATGCTGATTTTCAATTTCTGAAGTAAGCATGTTTGTAATTCGTTCCAATCTTTCAGTAGAGAAACCTTCCGTCTTGCTTGCTTTAGAAGCAGATTGAGATGTTAAGCTAATTGGGAATAAAAGCAGTAAAAAATAAATGTATCGTGTCATTGTTGAGAATTCAGAATTTTAAGATATGATTTTATCTTAGTTTTTTCTGGATTTCTTTGTCAAAAGTCATTTTAGGGAGTTGCTAAAATCAAATTCTTTGCATTATTCCAAAATTATAAGAAAGACTTCTATTCTTAGAGGTGTTTAGTTTCTCGGCATCAGGAAAACCTCTATAATGTTCGATTGAGATCACAAAAGTATTCAAACCAGCATTGATATTGAGACCTGCACCTAGAGCAATACCATGATCAATTTTTCTGATGGTATTATTGTCAGTAATATCTGTAAAGTTGAAAGATGGATCATTTATGAAATTCACTTCAATTTTTTCTTCTGCCTTTAGTAAGATATTCCCACTGTATCCCAATTTTACAAAAGGAGTAATTCTGTTTTTCATAAAGGGATATTTAAAAGCTAAATAGACTGGCAATTCTGCATAGCTTAATAATAAATCAGAATCTCCTGAGAAATTGATAAATCCAGGCATACATGCTGCTCCTCGACGTACGAAAGCAGGCGATACTTCTAATGCAAAAGAGTTGTTTAAATCATAGTTGATCAGCATTCCAATATTAAATCCTTCTACATCTATTTCTGCATCTTGAGGAAGATCTACGTCTCCATATTCTTGAAAAGAATTGGTGTAACCTCCTTTAAAGCCTATAGATAATTGACTATGAATTGCTTGAATGGATAAAATACTGATGATAATTAAAAATCCGAGCTTGTGTTTCATGATGTTTTCTTTACATGGGTAGACGTAAAGAAAACGTAAAGGGTTGGTTAATAGTATATTGTTTGACCTTTTTCAAAAGTGTAAATTGGCATTAAGTAAGTTGCTTTAATACCGAAAAATAAATCGATTCTACGCTCCGGAGTGCCTGTTGGTAATAGTTTATATCGGTGTTCTTTTGTGAAAAATTGACCAAATTGAAATCCAAATATAAAACCTGCTCTATTATTGTTGTAATTGTATTGATATTGAATGTTTTCTTCTAATCCAAATCCACTTGTGAATCGATCGAAATAATGACCGGAATCTCCGATGATTTGGGGAATGGATTGAGAATCATCGACTAACTTGACAAAGTGAGTTATATAGCTTGTCCCAAGACCGATTCTTAGATACTGCTTTTTTATACTTATTAATTTGTCAATACCTATACCTATGTCATATCCTCGTTGCCGTCCGAAAACATCTGCATAAAAACCATTGACTCCAATAAGAAATCCGTCCGATGTTCTTAATGAAGCTAGCACATCTTCGCGAACATTTTGATTAATTCTTAAGCCAGCTTTAATGTAATAGGCTAGTAATGAAGGACTGGCATATTCTAATTTGAATTCAAATTTATTATTTGCACCATATCGATCGGCTAAATCAGCACCAGGTATTTCTATTAAGAAAGAAGTTTGCAAATTGAAATTATGCATTGGCTCATTCTGGCCTAAAAGCCAAAAGGAGAAGAATAGGAATGTTAAAAGCGATAATAGTTTATATTGCATGTGTTGCAAAAGTAGACATTGCTAAGAATATTTTATATTTGCGCTCTAATATTTATTTCAATTTATGAAAAGAGTACTTATAACTGGTGCAGCTGGTTTTCTTGGTTCACATTTATGTGACAAGTTTATCAAAGAAGGTTATCATGTTATAGGTATGGATAATCTACTAACAGGTTCACTTTCTAATATCGAGCATTTATTTCCTTTGAAGCAATTTGAATATTATCACTGTGATGTTTCGAAATTCGTTCATGTTCCAGGTGAGTTGGATTATATATTACACTTTGCTTCTCCAGCGAGCCCTATTGATTACTTGAAAATGCCTATTCAGACCCTGAAGGTAGGATCATTAGGAACGCATAATTTGCTAGGATTAGCAAAGGCAAAAAGTGCAAGAATCTTGGTTGCTTCTACTTCCGAAGTTTACGGAGATCCATTAGTCCACCCACAGACGGAAGAATATTGGGGGAATGTTAACCCAATCGGACCTAGAGGTGTATATGATGAAGCTAAGAGGTTTCAAGAAGCAATTACTATGGCTTATCATACATTTCATGGATTAGAAACTAGAATCGTAAGAATCTTTAATACATATGGTCCCCGGATGCGAGTAAATGATGGTAGAGCTTTGCCGGCATTTTTTTCTCAAGCCATTCGAAATGAAGATATTACAGTTTTCGGAGATGGATCACAGACGAGATCATTTTGTTACGTTTCAGATTTAGTAGAAGGGATTTATCGGTTACTTTTAAGTGATTATCATCTCCCAGTTAATATTGGGAATCCTGTAGAAATTACCATAAAAGAAATTGCAGAAGAAGTACTTAGGTACGTTCCAGGTAGCACATCTAAGATTATTCACGTAGATTTGCCGAAAGATGACCCTAAGAAGAGAAGGCCAGATATAACAAAAGCTAAGGAGCTTTTAAACTGGGAACCCAATATTGATAGACAAGCAGGATTGGATGTTACATTCGAATATTTTAAAGAAGTATTGAGTTAAAAAAAGTATGATGAAATTGACTTTTAGAGTATATTTTCTAGTAATTCTTTGTTTTTGCATAAGCAATGGATTTGCGCAAACTATACCTGTGACGGAATCAGAAGTAAGGGCTGAATTAGAGAAGCGAGGTATAGCAGAAGAGGATTTAATAAGAGAAATGAATGCAAGAGGAATCGAAATCGATGATCTTGAAAATTTGAGCCCAAGTCAACTAGCTGAGTTAGAGCAGATTGTTCAACAACTCGAAGCAGAGAAAAAAACTACCGAAGTGACTCCGGATACTATCGTTGATAAGGAATCTTATCTAGATGAACCGACAACAAAAGAAACAGAAACGGTTAAACAAGAAATTCAGCAAATTATAAAGGAAGAAGGTAATGTCAAGCAACCTGATGTAAATATCTATGGTCATTCTTTCTTTAAAAATCGAGATTTAAGTGTGTTTGAAACTTCTACTGAAGTGAAAGCACCAGATTCTTACATTTTGGGCGCAGGAGATAAAATTGTAATTTCTATTTATGGGATTTCAAGACAGGAACTAGCTCACGAAATAAATTCTGAGGGAGCAATTGAAGTAAACAACCAGCGGATCTTCTTGAAAGGAATTTCACTAGGTCAGGCAAAAAAGAAATTATTTAATGCTTTATCTAGATCATATAGATTTAAGCAAGGTGAATTTGATGTTGCATTAAGTTACAGCAGAACAATAAATGTAAATATACAAGGAGAGGTAGTTAGTCCAGGTGGTTATACTATATCTGCAATCAACAATGCATTTAATGGATTAATAGCAGCAGGTGGTCCCACATCCATTGGTTCTTTACGGGATATTCTTTTGATTAAAAAAGATGGCAATATTGTGAATCTTGATTTTTATTCATTTCTACAAAATCCAAGTGCCAGTACGAATGCATTTTTAGAAGAAGGAGACGTGATAGTGATTCCGGTGGCTAGAAAAATTGTTCAAATTAATGGAGGGGTAAAAAGACCGATGCGTTATGAAATGAAGGAGAAAGAAAAATTGACTGATTTAATTAATTTAGCAGGTGGTTATAGAAGTAACGCGAATAGATCACTTATTCAGCTTCTAAGATATAATGTAGGTGGTAAGGAGTATGTGGATGTAAGAGAGCAAGAAATTCAAAATTTCGATTTAAAAGATGGCGATTTATTTACTGTAAACATAATAGATAATGAGGTTGATAACTTTGTAAATATAGGTGGAGCCGTAATTAATGATGGAAACTATGAACGAGTGGAAGGAATGCTTCTTAAAGACTTAATTAGCTTAGGGACTTTGAAGCCAGGTGCTCGGAAAGATTTTGGCTATATAAGAAGAATGCAAGAGGATGGTAAGGTTGTTTATATTAAAATAAATATAGAAGCTGGAAGTCAGGATTTAAATATCCCATTGATCAATAAAGATCAGATCATTATTTACAACCAATCTACTTTTAATGATAACCAAGAATTTCAAGTAAGTGGAGCTGTTAGGAATTCAGGATCATTCTCCCTGTCTATTGATCAGCAGCTAAGCATAAAGAATGCGATAGAAATTGCTGGGGGGCTAAGGAGAGATGCATCGGGTATAGGAATTATTCACACGGTAGACCCATTGAACCCTAAAGTTAAGCAATATAGAAGGATAAATATCCTAGAGGCATTTGAAAATGAAGATGCTTTCTCGATAGGAGCATTAGATTCACTGGAGATATTTTCAAAGAACTTATTTGACGAGCGATCGGAAGTGAGGGTTAGTGGAGCCGTGAATAGACCAGGTTCTTATCAGTTTGGCGAAAGTATGACACTGGCAGATGTACTAACCATGTCGGGAGGATTTAAACTTGGAGCTGCAACTAATCGAATAGAAATATCTCGGCTAGTTATAGAAAACAATGAGCCTACGAAAACAATAATCGCCAATTTTAAAATTGATCGTGATTTAAAAGAAAATAGTGAAAACTTAGATTTTGTGCTTGAACCCTATGATGAAATTATAGTCAGGTATGTTCCTGAATTTGAAATGCAGAACTTTGTTGAAATTGAAGGTGAAGTAAAGTTTCCAGGGCAATACAGTTTAATAAAAGACAATGAAACAATTAAGGATGTTGTACTCAGAGCTGGTGGATTAACGATGGAAGCTTTTCCTGCAGGTGCTAAATTAGTAAGAAGTGATGATGGATTAGGAGTTGTTATTGTAAAATTAGATGAGGTCTTAAATTCGAATAATTCCAAGTTTAATTTTAAATTGAAAAACGGAGATCGTATAGTTATTCCAAAATCTAAAGATTTTGTATCTATTGTTGGTGCCACGAATGCAAACAAACTTTATGTTCAAGATATTCTCGGTGATCAGAATATGTTAAACGTTCCTTTTCATAAAGGAAAGGATGCCAAGTTTTACATCGAAACTTATGCAGGTGGAATAAATGATAATGGAAGTAGAAACGAGATTTTTGTGGAGAATCCAAATGGTGAAATAAAAAGAACAAGAAATTACTTCGTATACAAAAACTACCCAGAGGTTCTCGTGGGATCTAAAATTGTGGTGGGGACGAAACCAGCTAAAACCAAAGAACAAAAAGATAGAGAAGACGTAGATTGGTCTAAAGTTCTTGCAGATTCAGTCGGACAGGCCGTTTCTATATTGAGTCTTTTACTGCTAATACAGCGATTATAAAGGCCATTCAAAAAAAGTTTATAAAAAAATCTATATTATTTTTTTATTCTTTAAAAGATTCTATATTTGCACTGCTTTTGAAGAAAAGTAAAATTGTAGTCTTGAAAACAGTTCAACTGATGACTTACTGGAAAGCTAGGAATCTCTACTCATAAGTACAGATTTTTGGCCCCTTCGTCTATCGGTTAGGACGCCAGGTTTTCATCCTGGAAAGAGGGGTTCGATTCCCCTAGGGGCTACTTTTAAGCCGCTATAAATCTTAGATTTATGGCGGCTTTTTTATTTCTATTACTATCCATTCTTTAAACTAATTTTTTGTTACTGCGCTGGGCCATATCTTAATCATTAACAGCTAATGTTAGTTCGAAAAAGTGATTCAATTATTCTCCTTGTCCTTTTATAGAATTAATCTAGGATTGATCTATGTACAATTTTATATCTTTAATAGATTTTCAGAATGATGAAATGGATTTTCATTGCAAAACTTCATTGAAGGTTTCTTTCGATCCATATTTTAATAGTAAATGAAATGGGCTTTAGTTTTAGAAGTGTAGCATGCTTTTCGATAATCTTGTATTCAATTGTATTGCTTGGAATAAATGGAAGTTCTATATATTTTCAGTTACCAGCTTTCGTCTCTAAAGAAATTAAAACAGACAGCATTAGATATCCCAACATTATTATCATCTACACTGATGACCAAGGATATGGTGATGTTGGTGCTTTAAACCCAAATGCTAAGTTTCGAACTCCTAATATGGACAGAATTGCTAAAGAAGGAGTCATCTTCACAGATGGTCATAGTAGTGATGCAGTTTGTACTCCTTCTAGATATTCTTTATTAACTGGAAGGTATAGTTGGAGAACAACATTGAAGAAAGGAGTGCTAGGTGCAGACGGACCATGTCTGATCGAGGATGGGAGGTTAACCATTCCTTCCTTGTTAAAGCAGAAAGGATATCAAACAGCGATGGTAGGAAAGTGGCACTTGCAGATGGATTTTGCGGGGACACTTGGTGAAGACAGAGATTGGAGTGTTCCTATAATAGGTGGCCCAGTTGACCATGGGTTTGATTACTTTTTTGGAATCCCTGCTTCTATGAATTACGGAATTCTTACTTACTTGGAAAATAATCGAGTTTTAGAGGCTCCGACGCTCTGGACCAAGAAAAAAGCGGTTACTGATCCTCGTTCATTTCGAGATAATGTTCGTCCTAATGATTATAGGATGACACCTCCATTCCAGAAAGAAAAAGGAAAAGGTGGAGGCTGGATAGAAGCTGCACCATCTTTCAATGATGAGTTAGTTTTGGAAACTTTTGCGTCTAAAGCAGTAGATTACATTAATAATGCATCATTGGAGTATAAAAACGGTACACCATTTTTTCTCTATTTACCATTAACCAGTCCACATTTACCGCATTGCACACACCCTGATTTTAAAGGAAGAAGTAATTGTGGAAATTATGGGGACTTTATGGAAGAAACGGATTTTAGAGTAGGGCAAATTTTGGATGTCTTGGATGAAAATGGAATCGCGGAGAATACCTTAGTTATTTTTTCATCTGATAATGGTGCTGAAACGAATTATACCTATCACAAAGAAACTTACGATCATCTAAGTAGCTTGCATTTTAAAGGAGGTAAACGAGATATTTATGAAGGCGGACACCGAGTTCCATTTTTGATGAGATGGCCTGCTGGTATAGAAGCTAGAAAAATAATCAATACTCCTGTATGTCAGACCGATTATCTTGCAACTATTGCAGAAATTGTTGGAATTGATATCCCTGAAAATGGAGGTGAGGATAGCTATAGTTTGCTGTCATTATTACGAGATGGATCTTCAGGACAAAAAATACATGGGCCTATAATCCATCATTCAGTTTCAGGTCACTTCGCGATTCGAGATGGAAAGTGGAAACTAAATATGTTCCGAGGCTCTGGAGGTTCTTTGAAACCGAATTTTATTATTCCTGAAAATGGAGAGGCATTATACGAGCTTTATAATATGGAAGTTGATCCGTCAGAAACAAAGAATCTATATTTCGAACATCCAGAGATTGTTAATGCTCTCAAAACTAAGATTACTGGAATTATTGCAAATGGTCGTTCTACACCAGGACCACCGCAGCCATTCATTTCAGAATCTTGGCCTCAAGTAACTTGGATGGAATTGTAATTTTGTAAGTGTTGGATTTATTCTCAATCGTTTTTGCTTTTTCTAAATTGCTTATAATTTGAATATCCTGTTTCATGAAAGTATATTGTAGCATTCAAAGCGATTATCAATGAAATACAATAGCACACAAATGAAAAAATACCAATGTCTAGCAATTCTCTTATCAATATTTCTGGCTTCGTGCGGAAATACTTCATCTAAGAATGAGTATCCTTCTGCAAAGCCAAATGTTATTATTGTCATTACTGATGATCAGGGCTATGGTGACTTAGGGCACACTGGGAATACGATTATACAAACTCCTGGAATAGATCAATTTTCAACAGAATCAGTCAACCTCACAAACTATCATGTTGGAACTACTTGTGCGCCTACAAGAGCGGGTTTATTGACAGGAAGGAATTGCAATCGAAATGGAGTATGGCATACGATTATGGGAGCGTCCATGTTGAACAAGGAAGAAACGACTCTTGCAGATGTATTTAAAGATAATGGATATAGAACGGGGATGTTTGGAAAATGGCACTTAGGAGATAATCACCCATTTCGGCCTAATGATCGAGGTTTCGATGAGGCATTCTATCACGGTGGTGGAGGTGTCGGGCAGACTCCCGATTACTGGAATAATGATTATTTCGATGATACCTATTTTAGAAATGGTGTTCCGGAAAAACAATCTGGATACTGCACAGATATCTGGTTTAACGAAGCCATTGATTTCATTGAAAATAAAAAAGAGGACCCATTTTTATGCTATTTAAGTCTAAATGCTCCACATGGTCCATATAATGTTCCTGAAGAATACTATAATATTTACAAAGACAATACTGAAATTTATGATATACAGCATAGATTTTATGGGATGATTACCAATATAGATGACAATTTCACAAGGTTATTAAAGAAAGTAGAAGAGCTTGGAATTGCTGATAATACAATTGTTGTTTTTACCACAGATAATGGTACTTCGCGTGGGTATAGATATGATAAGAAGGAAGATATTACTTATGGTTATAATGCTGGAATGAAGGGAACAAAGGGGAGTGCTTATGATGGCGGACATCGAGTACCTTTTATAGTAAGATGGCCTGACGGAGGGCTGACCGGAGGAAAAAAGTTACCTGCATTAACTGCTCATGTGGATATGTTGCCAACATTTGCAAGCTTAACAGGAATCGATTATGAACCTACCAAGACAATGGACGGCACAGATATAAGCGGATATTTATTAGGGGAAAAGGAAGCTCCTAAGAGAATGCTGGTTACCGATACGCAAAGAGTTCCTTGGCCTGTAAAAGGAAGGAACAGTTGTGTGATGGATGATAAATGGCGATTGATCAAAGGAAAAGAATTGTATGATATCAGTAAGGATCCTGGACAGATAGATAATATTGCTGATGAGTTTCCAGAAAAAGTTGCTGAAATGAATGCTTTTTATGATTCTTGGTGGCAAGATGTGATCAGTGAAACTAAGTTTTCTGTAATTGAATTAGGCCTTGATTCAGTTGATGTGATTACTTGTCATGATGCACGTACAACTGATAAGTATCCGCCATGGAATCAGCAAATGATTCGTAAAGGAGATGTAATGGAGCCGGCAAAGTTCACTATAAAATTTGTAGAAGCTGGAAAATATAAGTTTAGTTTAAGAAGATGGCCAGCTGAAAGCGGTCTAGCTCTAGGGGCATCTGTGAATGATGGATTTCCTGCATTGCCCTATATGGATAAGTCAATAGATGGGAATGCCATGAAGTTTGAAAAAGCTTACTTGAAAATAGGAGATGAAGAGTATACGACAGACCTAAACAATAGCGATCAAGCAGCTATTCTCGAAGCGCAAGTTGAAACAGGAGAAACAGAATTAACGGCTTATTTTGATATGGAAAATGGAGATCAATGTAATGCCTTTTATGTCTATGTTGAGAAGTTGGATTAAGAGACTTTTTATCAATGAATTGCTATTGTTTTACTTGTGTTGCTACAAATGCATAAGCATCAAATGGCATTGATAGCTAACGTGTCTTTTTAGTCAAGATTATATACCCAAGCATGAATAGTTGATTTAATGGATTATAGTCAAATATAATGCGCTGATAGCCTCTAGTGTATGAAAATACGTTGAATTTTGAGCTGAGTCTCCCGTAGTTAATGAGGTTGTTTGGGGAAAGTGCCAAAATTAATGGAATGATTTTAGGTGGTAACTTAGAATTGTTTGGCTAGATGGATAATCATCAAAATTAAAATTAATACACCTCGTTTTTGATTTTAAAAACTTATTTTTGTCAACTTATAAATTTTTTCTTGACTGTTAATAAATTAAAAAATGAGCAAAAAAGTAGCTATTAATGGATTCGGTAGAATCGGAAGACTGACTTTCAGAAACTTATTGAAAAATCCGGACATTGAAGTTGTAGCCATAAATGACCTTACAGATAACCATACATTGGCACATTTATTAAAGTATGATAGTGCACAAGGACCTTTCGAAGGTACAGTCACTGCAACTGATTCAACTCTTATTGTTAATGGGAAAGAAATCATAGCATCGGCTGAAAGAAATCCTGGAGATTTACCTTGGGCTAAATTAGGCGTTGATGTTGTACTTGAGTGTACTGGTATTTTCACAACTAAAGATAAAGCGTCTCTTCACATCCAAGCTGGAGCTAAAAAAGTAATCTTATCTGCACCTGCAAAAAGTGAAGGATTTAGATCTATCGTTTTAGGAGTAAATGACAAAGAATTATTAGATACAGATACATTAATCTCTAATGCTTCTTGTACAACTAACTGTTTAGCTCCTGTAGCTAAGATAGTTGTAGATAACTGGGGATTTGTTCAAGGTTCTTTAACTACGACACACGCATATACTGCTGACCAAAATATCCAGGATGCACCACATAAAGATTTAAGAAGAGCTAGAGCTGCAGCTTATAATATCGTTCCTACATCTACAGGAGCTGCTATTGCTGTTGGTAAAGTTGTTCCTGAGGTTCAAGGAAAAATGTTTGCTATGGCATTACGTGTTCCTGTAATCACTGGTTCATTAATTGAGCTTAATTTCCTTTCTGAAAAAGAAACTTCAGTAGAAGAGGTTAATGCTAAATTTAAAGAAATGGCAGAAGGTCCATTAAAAGGTATTCTTGAGTATACAGAAGATCCTATTGTTTCTGCTGATATTCTTAGAAACCCACATTCATCTATATTTGACGCAGGTCTTACTGCTGTTCAAGGTAAAATGGTGAAAATCGTAAGTTGGTATGACAACGAAGCTGGTTACTCTGCAAGATTAGCAGATATTACTGATATGGTATAAATAATTCGAAGGCTTGAATCTAATAGGTTCAAGCCTTTTTTCTTCCTTTCTAATAACAATTCAATGAATTTAGATTTCAATAAACAAAAAGTACTTGTAAGAGTTGATTTTAATGTTCCTTTAAATAGTGCAAATGAAATTACGGATGATACCAGAATTCAAAAAGCACTTCCTACGCTAAAATATATTTTGGATCATGGTGGAGCTTTAATTCTTATGAGTCATTTGGGAAGACCATTGAAGAAAAAGAAGGAAGATGGCACGTTAGATGTCGAGAAATTCACATTGCAACATTTGGTTAACCATTTAACGGAATTACTAGGTGTTCAAGTTAACTTCGCTTCAGACTGTGTAGGAGAGGAGGCAACTAAGAAAGCTGGAGAGTTGGAGCCTGGTCAAGTACTTTTATTAGAGAATACTCGATTTCATGAAGAAGAAGAAAAAGGAGATGTAGATTTTGCTAAACAATTAGCATCCCTTGCTGATTTGTTTGTAAATGATGCCTTTGGAACAGCACATAGAGCTCATGCTTCCACAACTACAGTTGCCCAGTTTTTCGATGCAGATCATAAGACTTTCGGGTATCTAATGGAGTCCGAAATAGCTAATGGGACAAAATTGATGGATAATCCTGATCATCCTGTAACAGCGATCATCGGAGGTGCAAAAGTTTCGGATAAGATTCAGTTGATAGATAAAATAACTGAATTCGCTGATCATATTTTGATAGGAGGCGGAATGAGTTATACTTTTTTGAAAGCAAAGGGCGGTTCTATTGGGAATTCACTTTTCGAAGAGGATTATGTTGATTTAGCTAAAAAGTTGCTGAAGAAGTGTGAAGAAAAAGGTGTACAATTACATTTACCTCAGGATTCTAAAATTGCTGATGATTTCAAGAACGATGCTAACATGAAAACGGTAGCAAGTATGGAGATTCCTGATGGTTGGATGGGACTGGATATCGGGCCGTATGCAATCGAAGATTACCGAAATGTTATTTTAAGTTCTAAGACTATTCTTTGGAATGGTCCAGTTGGTGTTTTTGAAATGTCTTCTTTCTCAAAGGGAACATTTTCAATAGCCCAAGCAGTAGCAGATGCGACTCAGCTAGGCGCATTTTCACTAATAGGCGGTGGAGACTCTGTTTCGGCGATTAATAAATCTGGACTATCTGAAAAAGTTAGTTTCATTTCTACTGGTGGTGGTGCTATGCTAGAATTCCTAGAAGGAAAAGAACTTCCTGGGATCAAGGCAATTAAAGCATAAATTTTATTCTTTATTTTAGGAATTATTCCATTTGATTTACTTTCTTTGGACTGGTAATTACAGTAGCCATACATAAATTGGTATATCTACTTGTTATCAGAAGGTGAAAATGTGATTTTTCAAGCGCTGCTTCTATTATAAGCAGATGTTCTAGTGTATTTCTTGCCTTCCTAAATTTTGAAAATAGTTTTTAATCCAGATTTAACCGATAACAAAACAATGAAAAAGATAGTAACTTTTGGAGAAATAATGTTGAGATTAACCCCTCCAGGTTTTAAGAGATTCTCTCAAGCTAGCGAATTTGATGTTGTGTACGGAGGAGGCGAAAGCAATGTTGCCGTTTCATTAGCAAACTATGGGTTGCCTACAGAATTCGTTACACGTCTTCCTAAGAATGATATCGGAGAATGTGCCTTAATGGAGATGAGAAAGAGAAGCGTAGGAGTTAGTCATGTTGTGCGAGGTGGTGAGAGATTGGGGATCTATTTTTTAGAAATAGGCGCAGTGAGTAGAGGAAGTAAAGTTGTGTATGACCGTGCACATTCTGCAATGGCTTCTATCGAGCCTGGGATGGTGGATTGGAAGGAAGTGTTCAAGGATGCAACATGGTTCCATTGGACAGGAATAACACCTGCTATATCTCAAGGTGCCGCTGATGCATGCTTAGAAGCTATTCAAGTGGCAAATGATATGGGAATAACTGTTTCTACGGACCTTAATTATAGGAAGAATTTATGGCAGTATGGTAAGGAGCCAAGTGAGGTTATGCCAGAACTTGTGAAAGGTTGTGATATTATCTTAGGTAATGAAGAAGACGCTGAAAAGCATTTTGATATTCATCCTGAAGGAGTAGATGTTACTCACGGTGATACTATTGATGCGAAAGCATATATATCTGTATGTAAGCAGTTAATGAAAAAGTTTCCAAGGTGCAAAAAAGTAATTGTTACGCTTAGAGGCTCGATAAGTGCCTCGCATAATTCTTGGTCTGGTGTGCTATATGACGGAGAGAAGTTGCACGAGGCACCGACCTATCAAATAACACACATCGTAGATAGAGTAGGTGGTGGAGATAGTTTCATGGGCGGCCTAATTTATGGATTACTTACTTATGATGGAAATGATGAAAAAGCTTTGGGTTTTGCAGTTGCAGCATCTTGCTTGAAACATACTATTTATGGTGATGCAAATTTATCAACTGTAGCAGAAGTCGAAAAATTAATGAGTGGTGATGCTTCAGGCAGAGTTGCTAGATAAACAAACAATAAAACAATGGCAAGATTTACACGATTACAAGTAGTAGCTAAAATGGAAACCCAGGGAATGGTTCCTTTATACTATCACCCAGATATTGAATTAGGAAAGGAAATCCTTAGAGCTGTCTATAATGGTGGTTCTCATTTAATCGAATTCACGAGTAGAGGAGACTTTGCTCATGAGGTCTTCGGAGAATTAAATAAATTTTGCGCTGAGGAATTACCTGAGATGATTATGGGCGTTGGTTCTATTACGGATGCAGGTTCAGCGAGTTTATATATGCAATTAGGTGCCAATTTTATAGTGACTCCAGTTTTTAGAGAAGATATAGCGATCGCTTGTAATAGAAGAAAAGTTCTTTGGTCTCCAGGTTGTGGAACATTGACTGAAATATGCAAGGCTGAGGAATTAGGATGCGAAATTGTAAAGCTTTTTCCAGGTTCAACATACGGGCCAGGCTTTGTAAAGTCTATCAAAGGGCCTCAACCTTGGACATCAGTAATGCCAACAGGTGGAGTTTCTCCAGATGAAAGTAATCTTCGTGGTTGGTTTGATGCTGGTGTGACTTGTGTAGGTATGGGCTCTCAATTGATTAGCTCTACCGTTTTGAAAAATAAAGATTACGCAGGTCTAGAAGAGAAAGTTAGATCTTCATTGGCTTTGATTAAAGAGGTGAGAGGCTAAAATCGTTTGATTGATTTCGTGGTACTTGCTTTCTTGAAGGAGTTATAATTTCGTACATATATTATTTCTTTTATGCTTTTTTGAATTGCATATGCAGTTTAGGCATGTTTATGTTCCTTCCTGAGCGATTAAGTAATTTACCTTTCAGCCTCCCTGCTACAATGTGGTAGTTCTCCATTTGTGTTTCTGATTCTTCTAGTATTTGTTGGTAATGTTATTGCATATTGCTAAATATAACTTCTTTGTTCTATATTTGTATTAAAACACAGAACATATGAATAATATACCTTCTAATCCGATATTGGATAAATTGCCACCTCATCTACGGCAATATATTATTCCGCAGCATTACTCAGATTATACTTCTATAAACCAAGCTGTATGGAGGTATGTCATGCGTAAAAATGTAACCTTTCTAAGTAAAGTGGCGCATCACTCCTATGTCGATGGACTTAAGATGACAGGTGTTTCTATTGATGAAATTCCAGATATGTATGGAATGAATAGGATTTTGAAGGAAATAGGATGGGCGGCAGCAGCTGTGGATGGGTTTATACCTCCTGCAGCATTTATGGAATTTCAAGCTTATAATGTTCTGGTGATCGCTGTGGATATTAGAACATTAGATCACATAGAGTATACTCCAGCTCCAGATATCATTCACGAAGCTGCAGGTCACGCTCCTATTATTGCCAATCCTGAATATTCTGAGTACCTAAGAAGATTAGGAGAGATTGGAAGTAAAGCCATTTCTTCTAAGCATGACTGGGATGTGTATGATGCAGTAAGAAAGTTGTCGCAATTAAAAGAGCAAGAAGAGCCAGATGAAAGAGCAATTGCCGCAGCGCAGAGGAAGGTTGATGAACTGCAGTCAAAGGATGTACCAGCGTCAGAAATGTCCATAATCAGGAATTTACAATGGTGGACGGTTGAATATGGATTGATAGGGAGCTTAGATGATTATAAAATATATGGAGCAGGTTTGTTGTCGTCAATAGGGGAGAGTATATGGTGTCTAAAGGACAACGTTGAGAAAATTCCTTATTCTATAGATGCAGCTGAGGTAGAGTTTGATATTACTCGTCCACAACCGAAGCTTTTCGTTACGCCGAATTTTGCATATCTGAGTAAAGTGCTAGAAGAGTTTGCTGAAAGAATGGCGCTTAGAAAAGGTGGCGTAGTGGGTGTGGAAATGTTAATTGATTCTCAATCTATCGGTACAATTGAGCTAAGCACAGGTCTTCAAATTACAGGTGTTTTTGATAAAGTTAAATCATACAATGGAAAAGTAAGTTATATTTCTACGACTGGATTGACTTCCTTAGCATATAGAAATAAAGAGTTAATCGGCCATTCTACCTTGGAATATCAGGAAGGTTTTATTACTCCACTAGGAAAATTGAAAGGGATTAACCTAGCAATAGAAGATATGTCTCCTTTAGACTTAGAAACTTACGGGATTTATGAAGGAAAAGAGTTGTCCTTGAAATATGAGGGAGGCATTGAGGTTTTAGGACGAGTAGTGACTGGGACACGGAATCTGCAAGGGAAAATTATGCTGATTAGTTTAACGAATTGTACGGTTCGAGATGCTCAGGAAGTCTTATTTGAAAGTAAGGATAATATGTTCCATTTGGCTGTTGGGAAGAAAGTAGTTTCTGCTTTTGCGGGACTCTCAGACGTATACGCTTTTGATTTAAGAGATCATGAATTGTCACCTTCGTTTAAGAACAAGAATAAGTCTCAGGTTATTATTGATAAAGAAAACACGTATCAAGATGTGCGAGATATTCGATTTAAGGCTGAATTTAACATGGGCATTATTAAAAAACTAGAAGCTTATGTTCATGGATATCCTAAGGAGTGGCTGTTGTTGCTTGAGATTTTAGAGTTAACAGGAAAGTTTAATGGAGATAAGTTAGAGATGGAGATACTTGATTTACTCGGCGAGATAAAAAGGAATAAAAATGAACTTGTAGATTTGATTGATAGTGGAATTCAAATGTACCATTCGTAAGAGTTTGTTTCTGTGCTCATAACTTGTCGATAGCAAATATAAATCAGAACAATTCAGCTTGAAATTCGGTTTATATATGTCAATGTTAGATGCGTTATCTACATGGAAAAGTTAGAAATGGAAGATCGGGATGAATTATTAAGAAAATGTAGACCTAGTATAGCGCTTGCCTATAATGCGAGTGTGGCTTCTGAAGAACTGATATTTCAAAATGAAGTGCTTCGGCCAATTTTAAAGTTCCAGAATGATTTACTAGTGAATTTGTTCAATCATGAATTAGTTACAAGAAAAATAGATGTTGGTGGGTTAGATGAGCAAGAATTGAGAAATAAAATTAACCAGCTACTTATAAAAGATCAGAGTATAAAACATAAAATGATGGGAATTTGTGTAGCAATGTTTACTGAAAAAGAGCTTTCATTTTATTTGCAGCATCAGAAGAGCATAAATAAAAGAATCCTTTCCATGTTAGCAGAAAGGATTCATGATAATATTTTAAATTGATTTACTCGTATTAAATGATCAATCTCTTTTGAAGTCAAGATAGAGATTGATTAAAGCGCTAAACCTTAGGCGGTTCATAGCCTTTTTCGTACGTTCTAGCCCAATGTTTTTTCATTACATTTTTATCTGTGAATCTACCTGTAGCTGGATCAATGTCTAATGCTTGATTTCCCATTTTGTAAGAAATATTAGCATAATGACACAAGTTCGTACTGATTGCACCATCCTCGATATTCGAGTTTTGCTTAGCTTTTCCTCTTACAGCTTCTAGGAAATTATGGACATGAATATTGGTCATTCCACCTCCACCACCTAAATTAACACCTCCTTCCGAAAAGTCAGATTTAACTTCTTTGACTAATTTTCCAGCTCTATCGAAGTGTTTATACAAACTTCTATCAATGAATACAGATCCTTCGCTTCCATAAATGATGGTCCCTCTTCCAGCACCATAAGTATTGTATGCGTTTCTACTTTTACCATCCCAGTTAATGACTTTTTGGTCTTCGAATTCGAATGTTGCGTACATCGTGTCATACATCGTCCAAGGATCATCCACGAAATGCTGTTTATATGCTTCTACTTTTGCGCGCTTCGGAAAATTAACTTCTAGTGCCCATCTCGCGATATCTAATTCGTGAGTTGCATTATTTCCTGTTTCTCCAGTTCCCCATTGCCAGTACCAATGCCAGTTGTAATCACCTACTATATCTATAAATTCCTGCCTAGGAGCTGGACCTTGGAAAAGATCCCAATCCAAATAATCAGGTGCAGGAACCTTGTGAGCATCTGGAACTCTACCTCTAGAATTAGAATAGAAAGCTAGTGCTTTATAAGCTTTTCCTATGATTCCTTCATGGATAGCAGTTATTATTTCTTGTGATTCAGGAGAAGATCGTTGCTGGTTGCCCATTTGTACGACTTTACCGTATTTTTTCTGAAGTTTGATTAGCAGTTCACTTTCATTAGGATTGTGACTGGCTGGTTTTTCAACATATACATGTTTGCCTGCATCCATCGCCATCCAAGCTGCTGGAGCATGCCAGTGATCAGGTAGCGCGATAAAAACCGCGTCTACATCTTTGTCATCTAATATATGGTTCATGTTTTTCTCGCCGATGGTATCGTATCCTGCTTTTTTGCTAATACTCTCCATTCCTTTAGCTTGGCGGCGTGAATCTACATCACTAACATAACGTATGTTTACGTCTTTCATGGCAGAAAGCGGGCCTGCTAATGCAGGGAATCTCCTGTAACAACCCAGGATTGCAACATTTGTTTTTTCATTTGCCCCAATAATATTTGCATAAGATTTAGCAGTTAGCCCAAGAGAAATACCTGTTCCTGCCAATGCAGAGGCTTTTATAAAATTTCGTCTTTTTATCATTTTAAGTGATTATAATATATAATTAGGTTTAATAATAAGAAAATTATTAATAATTTGGACCCTGGTTACAAAATTTAATTAATTATTAATTGACAAAACAAACATGCGACAACTTTATTTATTTTTACTATTAACAATATCATTAAATATAAATGCTCAAAATTGGCATAACCTATTTGATGGCGATTTGTCTGAATTTGAGCAGCTTAACGGGACAGCTGATTATGTACTGGAAAACGGAGTACTTATAGGAACCTCTAAAACTAATATTCCGAATAGTTTTATGGCAACCAAGAAAAAATATGGTGATTTCATTTTAGAATTTGAAGTGAAGGTAGATGCGGGTTTGAATTCAGGAGTACAATTTAGAAGTATTAGTGATCCTGCTGACCGTAACGGCAGAGTGCATGGATACCAATTGGAGCTTGAGACTTCACCAAGGAAGTGGACTGGAGGTATTTATGATGAAGCAAGAAGAGGGTGGTTGTATCCGATAACTCGAAATGAGAAATCACAAAATGCATTTAAGCAAGGTTATTGGAATCATATTAGGTTAGAAGCAATAGGAGATCATATTAATACATTTGTTAATGGTATTCAATGCGCAAGATTAGTAGATGATCTTACAGCTGAAGGATTAATTGGATTTCAAGTACATGGAATAGGAAATAATGAAGCATTAGCTGGAACACAGGTGATGTGGAGAAAAGCGAGAATACTTACAGATTCTCCTGAAGATTATGCAACAACTCCTGACCCGAATGTTGCAGAAATAAGCTACCTAAAAAATACATTAACTGAGTATGAAAAGGATCATGGTTGGAGATTGTTATGGGATGGTAAAACTACTGATGGATGGAGAGGAGCTAAGTCAGATGAATTTCCTACTAAAGGCTGGGAAATAAATGATGGCATTCTTAAAGTATTGTCATCAGGAGGTGCCGAATCAAGAAATGGTGGAGATATCGTAACAACTAAGGAGTTTAGTGATTTTGAAATTACAGTTGATTTCATGTATACGAAAGGAGCGAATAGTGGACTAAAGTACTTTGTGGATACAGAATTAAATAAAGGGGAAGGTTCAGCTATCGGATTAGAATTTCAAATTCTAGATGATAAGAATCATCCAGATGCTAAGCAGGGTAAAAATGGTAACCGTACAATTGGTTCACTATATGACTTAATTAGAGCTGGGAATTTATCTGAGAGTAATAGAAGTACCAAACGTGCAAATGGTCCTAATAGCTGGAATAGAGCCAGAGTTGTTGTGAAAGGAGGAATGGTTGAACACTGGTTGAATGAGATCAAGGTAGTGGAGTTTGATAGAAGTGCTCAGATGTTTAGAGCAATGGTAGAAAGAAGTAAGTATGAGAAGTGGGAGAATTTTGGCCAGATACCTGCAGGATTAATCTTGTTGCAAGATCATGGCGATGAAGTAAGCTTTAAGAATATTAAGATTAGAGAATTCTAATTTCTAAAATAACAATAAAAAAAAGCGGCTTTAATTTTAAAGCCGCTTTTTTTATTCCTTAACTTTGTCCTGGTTGTATCATACTTTTTGCAATATCGAGAATCTTTGTGTCCTCTAAGAGAACAAATCCTCCATCTGGCCCAGGTTGGATGTGTTTTCCAACGATGTTGCCATCACGGTATTTTTTGGCTCCAAAATAATTCCTAACGGTTTGTTCTTCAACATCAAGTTTCTGTGCGATTTTATTGATGCTTCCCGTTGGTAATTTGTGCTTAATTCTTCGTAATTCCTCGAAAGTTATGTGCATAGCAGGTAAGCTTTAAAATTTATTAAAAAGTTATCACTTAAAAATAAACAATAAACTGATATTTAAGGCATTTACCTATTGAAAAATTTATAATTTGTAGTGAATGCAGAATATATCGGTGCGTATGCTAGCTAAGCCAGAACATCATCAACATTGCTGTATTCTAGGTCAAAGGCATTTGCAACTGCTTTATAAACCACTTTTCCATTCACTACGTTTAATCCCTCTTTAAGTGCAGCATTTTCCGTACATGCTTTTTTCCATCCTTTTTCAGCCAGTTGAATGGCGAATGGAAGCGTAGCATTGGTTAATGCAACAGTAGACGTATATGGTACAGCGCCAGGCATATTAGCTACGCAATAATGAACAATATCATCTATAACAAAAGTTGGATCAGCATGAGTTGTCGGTTTACATGTCTCTATACAACCACCTTGATCTACAGCTACATCGACTAGTACAGCACCAGGTCTCATGGTTTTAAGCATGTCTCTAGTAACTAAATTCGGTGCTTTTGCGCCTGGAATTAAAACGGCACCTATAATAAGGTCGTGACTCTTAACCAGATTTCTAATATTATATTCGTTAGAGTAAAGTGTTGTAACATTTGCAGGTAATATATCAGCAAGGTATCTTAAACGATCTAGGTTGATATCTAAGATGGTAACCTTCGCGCCTAGTCCAGCAGCCATCTTCGCAGCTTGTGTTCCTACGACACCACCTCCTAAGATTAAAACATGCGCTGGTTGCACCCCAGGAACTCCACCAAGCAAAATCCCTCTTCCTTTATGAGGCATTTCTAAGTAACTTGCTCCAGCTTGAATAGACATTCTACCAGCAACTTCTGACATTGGAATTAATAAGGGTAGACCTCCTTTGCTGTCCTTCACAGTTTCATATGCTAAGCATATAGCATCTGACTTTATCATGGCCTTTGTTAAAGGCTCGTGCGATGCAAAGTGAAAGTAAGTGAAAACAAGTTGATTCGGCTGTATAAGGTCATACTCTTGCTCTATCGGTTCTTTCACCTTAATAATCATCTCAGCATTCTTGTAAACATCTTCTATGGTAGGAAGAATTTCACAACCTTGCTTTTCATAAATTTCATCTGGCAGACCACTATTTCTCCCAGCGTCATGCTGAACAAGGACTCTGTGGCCTCTTCGAATAAGTTCAAGGGCACCTCCTGGTGTCAATGAAACTCTATTTTCATTATTTTTGATTTCTTTCGGAACTCCTATAATCATGTGGCTTTATTTTTTATGATGCAATATTAATTAATTTTGTTCTTAGTTGGAAATGTATGTTGAATGCAAGATTCTATTTCTTTCAATGTTATAAAGTAACTTGCAATAATATGAGCAACTTATGGAAGGTGACTTATTGATTTTGAAGGTATTAGTTTGTTAAGTGGGGAGCGTAAATAATAGACAAAAAAAAAGCCTGTGGTGACTAGACACAGGCATAACTCAATTTAATCGTAACTCATTTCGAAATGAAAACTATTTCATCTCAGTTATTTATTAAATTGCAAGTATCATGCCAACACATTATACAATTATGTAATATGTTAAGATTTGCTAGATGTTAGCGTGAGATGTAGGCGGTAGATTGGAACTGAAAAGGATATCTAGGAAGAAAGAAGGTGGAATATTTTGATGTAGAATTAGTTGGGTCTCCAGTTAATAGAGATGGTGGAAAGTGTGATAGAAATCGATTACTTTACTTTAGGCAAAAAAAAAGCTCGTGGCGTTCCACGAGCATAAACGAATTTTACAATTAATAACCAAAACTTACACAATTCAAATATATAACATATTATTGATTATTTACATATGTATTGATAAATTAATCAGTAAAATATAAATATTTATTTATTTTAATATGTTACTTATTGAAAATAAAAGATTCAGATGGCGAAAATAGATGTAGTTTTTGAAGATAATCACTTGATTGCAATCAATAAAAAGGGTGGGGACCTGTCTCAGAAAGATAAGAGTAATGATGATTCACTAATAGAACATATTAAACTTTATATCAAAGAGAAATTCAAAAAGCCTGGAGATGTTTTCTTGGGCAGCATTCATAGATTAGATCGTCCAACTTCCGGAGTGATTGTTTATGCGAGAACATCTAAAGCTTTAACAAGGATGACGAAATTATTTAGAGATAATGATATCAAGAAATCATACTTCGCTTTAGTAGAAGGCAGACCGCCTGATTTGTCGGGATATCTAAAAGATTATTTGAAAAAAGATCCTATTAAAAACAAGTCTTATATCGCTAAAAAAGGTGCTGCTAATGCAAAACTTGCTGAACTTAAGTATGAATTTATCCGAGAAGTCGATAACCGTTATTTGATTAAGCTAGACCTGATGACTGGACGTCATCACCAAATCAGGGTTCAACTAGCTAATATTGGTTGTAGAATCGTAGGAGATCTTAAGTATGGATACGGTACACCGAATGCTGACAAATCAATATGTCTACATTGTAGTGAAATAGTTTTTGTCCATCCAGTGAAAAAAGTAGAAATCAGAATATCTGCTAGAGTGCCGAAAATCCCAGAATGGAAAGGTGTTAAAGGATATTAGAATTTATAACTCAGCGTGACGCCCACAAGCTTGCCGTTATTATTGATATTCGGCGCAGTATAATCAAAACTTAAGTCTTCATCGATGTCGAAGTCTGTTAAGTGCCTGTCGATATAGGCTTCTACTGCGGCTATAATATGAATAACAATCATGCCCACGCCAGCTTGCTCAGAGTATTTCTGAAACTGCTTTCTATAAGAATTTAATCGATCTGTTCCGGATACACCTCGATATTCGATCCCTTCTTCACCTAAGACGGTTTGTCGGTAGGCGTCATTGAAATTATTATATTCGCTCCGTAGATAGACAAAAGTCCATATGCCAGCTCCCTCTGCAACCCAAGCAATAGGTACTTTCCAGTATTTCTTATTGTAGATCTGACCGCCTCCAGGAATGAGCATTCCATACATGATGGCTTGGCCAGGTTTTCCATTGAACAAAGCCTTGAAACTACTTGTTTTTTTAGTATAAGATTCATAATCCACAGAATCTGGATCTATGAAATTTTCAGATAAGTCTTCTTCGTAGTCATTTGTGAGCGGGGACTGACCACTTGCATAGAAACTAAGAATAAAAAAAATTAAGAAGATTAGATACCTCATACTTGATTTAAGAAACGTCCAGCTTATCGATGTTGTTGCTTAGTTTAATAATGCTTCGATGATATTGTTCAGTTCATCATCTGATTTAAACGGGATTCTAATTTCTCCTTTTCCAGATGCTGCTCTTTTTATAACGGATTTATAACCGATTTTTTCAGCGATATTCTTTTCCATTTTGGCTACTTCAGGATGCTTTTTTTCAGAAACTGGCTTAGGACCATGGACTTTTTCCGTCTTATATTCTTTGATTAGGTTTTCGAGTGTCCTTACTGAAAGTTGCTGATCTATTGTTTGTTTATAAAGTTTAAGCTGAAGTGAAAGATCATCGATAGCGAGCAGTGCACGTGCATGTCCCATAGAAATCGTTTCATTTTTTAATGCTGTCTGTATTTCTGGGGGAAGCTTTAATAAACGAACATAGTTAGAAATGGTAGCTCTCTTTTTTCCTACACGCTCTGATAATTGCTCATGCGTGAAATCGAATTCTCCAAGAAGTCGATTATAACTGATAGCAACTTCTAGTGCATTAAGATTCTCTCTCTGAATATTTTCCACTAAGGCCATTTCTAGCATCAGCGTATCATCTGCAATTCGAATAAATGCCGGCACCTCCTTAAGTCCTGCTAGTTTAGAAGCACGGAACCTTCTTTCACCTGAAATGAGTTGGAAATTACCGTCCTTCATATCACGAACAGTAATTGCCTGAATGATTCCATAAGTTCTTATAGATTCAGCTAACTCTTCTAACTGTTCCTGATCGAATTGCTTCCTTGGTTGGAATGGATTTATTTCTATATTTTCAAGATCAATAAACTCTATGTGGTTGCTCAGCTTTCGAACAACTTGCTCTTTTTCTTCGCTACTATCTTCTATATTATTAAGTAGTGCTCTGATTCCTTTGCCCAGTTCCTTTTTCTTACCCATTTATATTTTACTCTTCTTCATTTTATTATCAAACGATTCCATCTTCTCTTTATCGTAAATGGAGTCATCATTTTTCTTTAAAAACTCATTTGCCAAATTTAGGAAATTGCTCGTTCCTTTTGAACTAGCATCATATAGAATTACAGGTAATCCGGCACTTGGAGATTCACCTATTTTTGAATTCCGATGAATAATGGTGTCAAATATGAAGTCCTTAATAATGGCATTTACTTCTTCTACTACTAAATTGGCCATTCTTAATCTTCTATCGTACATAGATAAAACGATTCCTTCTATTTCTAAATCTGGGTTCAAATTATTTTTTACGAGTTCAATAGTGTTTTTTAATTTCCCTAATCCTTCTAAAGAGAAAATTTCACATTGAACAGGAATAATAACTGAATCTGCAGCAACTAATGCATTTACTGTAATTAAGCCTAATGAAGGCAAGCAATCGATGAAAATATAGTCATAATCATCCTTTACTTGATCGATCATAGTTTTCATTACGAACTCTCTGCGTTTAACACTGACTAGTTCTACTTCTGCTCCTACTAAATTGATATCAGAAGGAAGTAAATAAAGATTAGGAGTGCTAGTTTCTTTAATTACCGTCTTCGGATCGATACCTTCCATTAAGCAATCATAGATAGAAAACTCCACTTCATTTTCATATATTCCAACGCCAGAGCTTGAATTCGCTTGTGGATCTGAATCTACAAGCAAAACCTTTTTTTGTAATACAGCAAGCGCAGCAGCAAGGTTAATTGCAGTAGTTGTCTTTCCAACTCCTCCTTTCTGATTTGCGATTGCAATTATTTTTCCCATTATTAACTTATTATTTTATGTCCATTTTCGGTGCGAGATTACAACGAAAAATTATATTTGCAAAGTTACAAAGATAAAGTTCAACTTTTGGATTATTAAGATGTTCTTATAAAAAGATGATTAAATGATTACAGTAATTGCTGGTACGAATCGAAAAGGAAGTAGAACAAAACAAGTTGCTGAGCGCTATTTCGAATTAATTAGCAAGTATTCGGATGAAGAAATAAAATTTCTAGCATTAGAGGATTTATCTGAAGATTTCATGCATTCTTTAATGTATATATCAGAACATCAAAATAATGATCTAGCTGAAAAGCAAGATGAATTTTTCACACCTGCTGATAAATTGGTCTTCGTCGTTCCTGAATATAACGGAAGTTTTCCAGGCATATTCAAGTTGTTTATCGATGCTATTTCTATTCGAAACTATAAAGAGAATTTCCAAGGGAAGAAAGTAGCCTTAATCGGTGTTGCTTCAGGACGTGGAGGTAACTTGCGTGGTATGGATCATTTGACTACAAGTTTGAATTACTTAAAGATGAATATCTTTCCGAACCGTTTGCCCATTGCCTTAATAGAAAAAGTAATGGATGAATTTGGACAATTTACAGAACCCGCCTTGATTAAAGAATTAGATTCACATGCCCAAGGATTCATTTCCTTTTAGATTAAAGCTGCTCTAAGACAACTTTGAGCTGATGCACCGTTTTTACTGGAGAGCTATTTTCTAAATATTCCTTGATGTAGTTTGGTAAAGTGCCACCGCGATCTACCAGGAATTGATAAACTAGCTCTTTAGAACCGTCTTTATTATTCCTTATAACGATGTGACCTTTAGAATAGGGAACCCTTACCATACTTGAAACTTTTGGTGTAGCATGGGGCAAACTTCTAAAATCTATTCTCAATTTATGTGGAGCATCTTCTGCTAATATCATTTCTCCATAGTCATCACGATCACTTACTGGCCACGGAGCATCGAATATGCTATAATATTCTTTCTTGTTGCCTTCAGACTTTTTCACAATGCTCATTTTGCATCCACTCATCCATTTTTCAATGTTGTTTGGATTAAGTAAAAATTCCTTGGCTTTATTCATGTCAATGTTCAAATTTAAGATCGCCTTAACTTCTTTAAACTCGAAACCGTCTATACTTCTGCTATATAACTTAACACCATTCTCTTCTTTCACAAAATTCCATTCTTGGGCAATGATAGTGTCCAATGGACTACTAAAGCTAATGATGCCTAAGAAAAAACTTAATATGGTAGTTTTAATCATTTCCTAATTATTGTTGATTACACTAATAAGACGTTTAGAAAACATAAATGGATCCAATTTTAACGAAATATTAATACAATCGTAAATTTGAAGACTTAACAGCATTATTCTATGTTTTATTATTTTCTGATAAAATAATTTTAGATTTGCGTCATGAGCGATGATTTAAAATACGGTTTACGTGGGGTTTCTGCATCGAAAGACGAAGTTCATGTAGCCATCGAAGGATTAGATAAAGGTTTGTTTGACCTTGCGTTTTGTAAAATATTACCAGATTTTGCTGGAAATGATGATGCTTATTGTAACATCATGCATGCTGATACTGCAGGTACGAAGCCAAGTTTAGCCTATGCGTATTGGAAGGAAACTGGCGATCTAAGTGTATGGAAAGGTATCGCTCAAGACGCCTTGATTATGAATTTAGATGACATGGCCTGTGTAGGTTGCGTGGATAATATGATTATTTCATCTACTATCGGCAGAAATAAAAATCTGATCACTGGTGAGGTGATCACCGCTATCATTCAAGGCACGAAGCAGTTGCTGGAGGAATATGCAGAGCTCGGTATTCATATACATCATGCAGGAGGGGAAACAGCAGATGTGGGTGATATTGTTAGAACTGCTGATGTTGGTTTCACAGCTTTTGGAAGAATGAAACGATCGGATTTAATCATTAATGATATTCAAGAGGGTGATGTTATTGTTGCTTTCGCTTCCGATGGTCAATGTACGTACGAAGACTCTTATAATGGAGGGATGGGTAGTAATGGATTGACTTCTGCACGACATGATGTTTTAGATAAAATTTATCGCAAAAAATACCCAGATACTTATGACGCTAATATCCCAGAATCTTTAATTTATGCTGGATCTAAGTTACTTACGGATACTTTGAATATAGAAGGTGAGGAAATTCCAGTTGGTAAGTTGATACTTTCGCCTACTAGAACTTATATTCCTTTGATTCAACAGTTTATGCGATATAAGGATCAGATAAATGGAATGATCCATTGTACTGGCGGAGCACAGACCAAAGTTCTGAAATTTATAAAGGGAAAGAAGATTGTTAAGAACAATATGTTTGAAACACCTCCACTTTTTAAGATGATTCAGGCTGAATCTGGGACATCTTGGAAGGAGATGTATCAGGTATTCAATATGGGTCATAGATTAGAGGTATACACGAATAAGGATACGGCTTTGGAAATGATAGAAATAGGAGCATCTTTTAATATTAAAGGACAGATCATCGGGCATGTGGAATCATCTGAGTTTAATGAAGTTGAGATCCAAAGTCAGTACGGAACTTTCAATTACTCGGAATAAATAGTTGAAAAAGGAAGGAAGCCCTTAGGTGTCGCTCCTCTGGAGCTAGATTCAGTTTTTTGGTGGGTATTACAAAGGTTAGGCTCCTCTGGAGCCATGTGAAATTACGAAGTGGCAATGTAATCTGAGTATGGGTGAAACCCAAACAGTGATGTATCTAAATATTAAACGCCCAAATGGTTAGCTGATATTAGTAGTTACACAACCCCAGCGGGGTTAGACCTATGTAGCGTCAATAGCGATTTATCAAAGAGCCCTGTAGGGGTGACACCTAATAAGATGGCACTACTGTGGCATCTGTGTTGAAACATTTGTTGTAATGCATTATCTTTAGATAAAATCTTAATTATGGCAAATACATATACCCAAATTAACATACAACTAGTATTTGCTGTCAAAGGGAGACAGAATTTGATTATAGAAAAGCACCGTGAAAGATTGGAAAAATTCATGTGTGGTATTATTAGAAATAATAAATCTAAGCCTCTTGCCATTTATTGTAATCCTGACCATACACATGTGTTTATTGGATTGCACCCAAGTATTGCCATTTCAGATATTACCAGGGAAATAAAATCTAGTTCATCAAAATTCATTAATGATGAAAAATGGATTCGTGGTAAATTTGCTTGGCAAGAAGGTTTTGGAGCATTTTCATATGCGAAATCACAAATTGGTTTAGTCGTTAAGTATATTTTAAATCAACCTGAACATCATAAGAAAACTTCTTTTAGGGAAGAATATATTGAGTTTTTAAACAAATTTGAAATCAAATATAAAGAAGAATATTTGTTTGATTTTAATGATTGAATGTTCTAGAAAGCACTAAGGTGTCGCTCCTCTGGAGCCATATGCAGATACGAACAGGCATAGTAGCCTGGGTATGGGTGAAACCCAAACAGTGATGTATCTAAATATTAAACGCCCAAATGGTTAGCTGATATTAGTAGTTACACAACCCCAGCGGGGTTAGACCTATGTAGCGTCAATAGAGATTTATCAAAGAGCCCTGTAGGGGTGACACTTTTGTCTTTTATAACCACAAAAAAAGCCTCTACCGATTGCTTTCGATAGAGGCTCCTATTTTATCTTGAAAATAATTATTCTTCTTCAGATAGGTCTTTCACCGCTTCACCCATATCAGATTTCACATCCTTGATCTCTTCAGACACTTCAGACATTGCTTCCTTTGTTTCAACAACAACTTCCTCTACTCCTTCTGAAACAGCTTCCTTAACCTCCGCTAAATCTTCAGCAACGACTTTCGCAGCCTCTGAAGTTTTCTCTTTCACCGCATTTATTGAATTCTCTTTTAATTCATCTGATACCTTTTCAACAACCTCCTCCGTATTTTTAGAAAATTCACTCGCAGCAGTTTCTGATTGAGATTTCAAATCTTCAGCAACATCAGAAGGAGCATCATCTCCACCAAATCTCGTTTTGTATTCTTCCGTTGCCTTCGCAGTATACTCCTGCGTTTTATGAACCACTTTCTCTCCTGCTTCTTTCGCTTTATGAACAACGTTCTTAACAGTCTCATTATTCATAGCTTTCTCAGCCAAATCTTCTGCTTTATCCTTGATCTGGTGACCAGCTTCTTTTGTTTTATCTACAAAATCCTTAACTGTTTCATTTTTCATTGCTTTATCAGCAAGTTCTTTAACATTTTCTGCTAAATCTTCAACAGCATCTGAGGCCTTGTCCCCAAAATCTTTTAAGCTTTCTTTCGCATTCTGGAAGGTTTCGCTCTCAGCAAAATCTTCTACAGTATCTTTTGATTTTTTAAATAAATTCTTGAAAAAGTTCATTTGTTTCTAAGTTTAAAAATATCCAACATAATTGTGAGGAGTAATGGCGAGCATCTCCGCCTTAATATTATCATTAACTTTTAATTCTGAAATAAAGTTCGCAATACTGGATTTAGTAATTTTATTATTTCCTCTTGTTAGTAATTTTAAAGCTTCGTATGGCTTCTCATAACCTTCTCTTCTTAATATATTCTGAATCGCTTCACTAACAACCGCCCAATTGTCCTCTAGATCTTGATCCATTTTAGAAGTGTTAACTAAGACCTTACTCAGCCCTTTTAATAAAGATTGGTACGCAATTAAAGAATGCCCAAACGGAACACCGACATTACGCAATACCGTAGAATCTGTTAAGTCTCGCTGTAATCTCGAAATGGGAAGCTTTCCACTTAAGTGATTAAATATCGCATTGGCAATGCCAAAATTCCCCTCTGCATTCTCAAAATCAATAGGATTTACCTTATGTGGCATAGCTGATGATCCCACCTCACCTGCAATTACTTTCTGTTTAAAGTAGTCCATTGAAATATATGTCCAAAAATCTCTAGCCAGATCAATAAAAATCGTATTTATTCTTGCAAATGCGTCGAACAACGCTGCTAGTTGATCATAGTGAGCAATTTGAGTAGTATACTTAGATCGTTTCAATCCTAAGGCCTCGGAAACAAAACGATCTCCAAATTCTATCCAATCCGTATCAGGATAACTCACCTTGTGAGCATTAAAATTACCAGTCGCACCACCGAATTTCGCTTTAATTTCTATAGATCTTAATTGCTCAATTTGTACCTCTAAGCGCTCTACAAAAACAAGCATCTCTTTTCCTAGTGTAGTAGGGGAGGCTGGTTGGCCATGCGTTCTGGCTAACATCGGCATGCCTTTCCATTCATTAGCTAGTGTTTTCAATCTTTCTACAAGGGATGAAAGATGAACGAGCATCACTTGATCTACAGAATCTTTAATCATTAATGGAAAAGCTGTATTATTAATATCCTGAGATGTCAATCCAAAGTGGATGAATTCCAAATGTTTGTCTAAACCTAATTTCCTAAATTCCTCCTTAATGAAATACTCTACAGCTTTAACATCATGATTTGTCGTTTTCTCGGTTTCTTTGATGATTTCAGCATCTTTTTCACTGAAATGCTCAACAATTTTCGAGATATCTGCTTTATTCTTTTCATTGACATCACTTAATTGAGGGACTGTTTCGCAAAGCTGTAAGAAGTACTTTATTTCTACAAATACCCTATATTTGATTAATGCTTGCTCTGAGAAATAGGGTTTAAGAGACTGAATTTTTGATTCATATCTTCCATCGAGTGGAGAAAGTGCTGATAACATTCAACTTGGTTTAGTTATTAAAGCTGTAAATGTAAAAAAAACAAATGGAAGTAGTTTTAGGAGTAGTGATCGGAATTGTGACAATTTTTGGAATTGTATTCAGCAGGCTGCTTACTACTTTTATTCACGAACTAGGTCATAGCATGAGTGCACTGCTACTTACTGATGGTCCTGTTAATATGTACGTAGGTACGGATAGAAATGTACAGGAGAAGAAGCAATTAAAGTTAGGAAGATTAACCATTCATTTCTCTTTCATTATTTGGAATTTAGACATCGGACTATGCGCACATCGAGAAAGTGAAAGTCGTATAAAAAATATAATTATTATTTTAAGTGGACCGCTCTTTAGTTTGCTTTTAGCTAGTGTCTTGTTATTCCTTCTTTTCCAAGAAAATATAGATGATGGAATTAAATTTATTCTAGCAATTTTAATGATATCCTCTTTCTGGGATTTTATCATCAATTTAATTCCTAGTCATATTGCTTTTAAATTGCCCAATGGTCATACCGTTTATAATGATGGTCGGCAGCTATTGGAATTATTTGCGAAAAACGATTTGCCTGATTTGTACAATGAAGCTTTAGATGAGATCGATGCAGGAAACTATTCTGAGGCATTGAGGAAATTAGACATGCTCGATAATGATCAGAAACAAGAGCGCTATTTTTATGAAACTAAGATGGAAATTTATCACTTGACTAAAGATTCTAAAGCATTCGTGAAGGAATTTGAAGACTATATCTCGGAGATGAATCCAGGATTAAAGTATGTTGCGTATTGGGCTAAAGCTAAAATTAGACTTCATGCTTATGATGAAGTTGTAGAAAAACTTACAAACATTATTTACGATGGAAAAGCGAATTATGACTTGTATTTTCTGAGAGGAAAAGCACTTGTTGAGTTAAGTGAGTATAATGATGCCATGCGAGATTTTCATGCCTTGACGCTTGGCAAAATTGAAGATCCATTAGCATTAGCGAATAGAGCATATTGTCAATATAGGTTGGGATATCAGGAAGAAGCGGAGGAAGATGTATTACAAGCGATAGAGCATGCAAAATTCGAACAAGGGGAGATTTATTTTTTTGCAGGAGTAATATTTGAAGATACGGATGAAGAAAAGGCACTAGCTTTTTATAAAAAAGCGGAAAGTTTAAAATATGATCACCATGCTTTACCGTTTAACATATCACGCATAGAAAAATTTAAATGACATGACAAAGAACTATTCACTACCAGCTGTAATCATGGCAATCGGCTTTATTCTAGGATCTGCTATTCTTGGGATTTATTGGAAGCAAGCTCGAGCAAATGATAGTTTCGTAACGGTAAAAGGTCTATCAGAACGTGAGGTAATTGCTGACCGAGGTTGGATGGCTGTGAATACCTCTTTCGGATCTAATTCTTTAGAAGATATTAAAGCAAGAATGGCATCTCAGGAGAAAAGCATCATTGATTATCTTAAGGAAAAAGGATTTTCAGCCTCAGAAATCACTACTGATAATATTAATATTTACCAGAATGATTATAATAATGCTACGTTTAGGTTTAATGCCAATTTAAGAGTTACCGTCTCCTCCACAAATGTAGATGCTATTGAGAAAGCATCGGGTGACAAGTCTGGTCTGATTTCGAAAGGCGTATTGACTTCAGGTGATAAATGGCAAAATGGACCAAAATACTATTATACAAAGTTTACCGATGTAAAAACAGAAATGATAGCGGAAGCAACACATGAAGCGAAGCGTGCTGCTGAAGAATTTGCAGCTAATTCAGGCGCAAGTGTTGGAAAGATTAGAAGAGCCAATCAAGGTATATTCCAATTTCTCCCAGGAGATCGATCCAGTGAAAGTGCAGAATTCTATAAGGATAAAATTATCCGAGTGGTATCAACGCTAGATTTTTACCTTGATTAAGGGAAGGCCTATTTTCCAGTGATTGCCTTGCCGATTCTTATATATTCATTCTTGACATGCTGGGGCAAACCTCGAGCTCCAGTTGAATTTTCTAAATCAAAACCACTAGGCCAGAAATAACCAATGATACCTACAACCATTTCATCACTATCCGCCAAGGCGTAATAATTCCTTGCCACCTCATCCAAGGTGCTTTTCTTAATGCCACCCAAGCGATGATACAATGGAAGAAAGTGTGAATCCATGACGACAATAATTTGCTGACCATTGGTACATTTCGTTTTTAGTAATTCGAATTCTTCTTGAAACTCCTGATTACTCGTTGGATCCTTTATGAAATAATGATCAAAACCCACCCAGTCAACAGATTCCGGGACCATCATTTCATCTATTGCTCCAGGGGCTTCTACCATCATAATTTTAACATTGGGAAAATCGGCTTTAACATAATCACACGCTTCTTTTAACTCTTCAAATGAGATTCCATTCCAGAAAGGTTCTTCTCCCATGTAGAAGGCTTGAATATATTTTTGATTTTCCTCTATATGGTTAACATTGACAAATTCGGTCCAACGCTCTTGATAATCGCTCCGTAATCCATTTATAACACCACTTTTATCTCCCCCAGTTTCTTTAAGTTCGAAGAATATTTCATTCAGGTGCAGATATGCTTTCATCTGAAATCCATCCATAATCTCTAAGTTGGAGATGATGTTTTGATCAGGTGCGAAAACTAGAATGTCAGCAAGATTAGACATTTCAAAGACTTCACTAGCATAATTTGTTTTCGGATCATCATCAGTCGGATCATCAAAAAAAACATCCACTAAAGAAAAGCCAAAATACTTTAGATTAGGATTTCGAGGGCTTGGTAAAGGTTCAGTGTTAGGATCTTTAGAACAGGAAAAGAAAATACAACTCAGCAGAATGAATATCAGAAATTTCTTCATTGGTATTTCATTTGTTACATAACAAGAGCGAAATAGAATGACAATTGTTACAACAAAAAGCTAATGAAATCTACTGATCTCAACTAACTAGTCGGGTCACATTTAATAAGAATGCTATAAATCAGCATTAACTTTTTCTGTATACTGAATCAATGTTTCTTCAAGTTTTTTAAAGGTAGTCATTGAAATTTCTATCGGTGTGTTTTCCAAGTGATTGCCGACGATGATGTGTACTTTTTCTTCAGTCTTATTGACCTCATGAATATCATTCCAAGGAATAAAAACAGGAGGATGAAATGGCCGGTATCGTTTTACCACACTAAGGTGAATGCCCTCATCATTGTATTGTAAGTATAATCTAGAACTATAATTTAAGTCATTAATACGAGCATTAAATTTACCGAAATTACTCCCGTAAAAATTATCGATACTTCTGTAATTGTTCGATAGTTTGCTCCATGCGGCTCGTGAGAATAAATACAAACTAATTATCCAAAGTGGAAGGAGTGCAAATAGAATAATTATCGCTGTATAATTCATTACTTATATTTTAATTTCATGACTAATATAGAACAAACCAAAATAAAAGTCACACCATTCGCTATAATTATCGGTAGGTCCTTTACTAATATTCCATAAACAAGCCATAGAATAATACCACTAGTTATAAGATAGTACATCGATAAAGAAATATCCTTAGTATTTTTCGTCTTGTAAATTTTGATGACCTGTGGCAAAAAAGAAGTAGTTGTGATGATAGCTGCAACTATGCCTATCAAAGTGATATAACTCATATTAGTAGCGATTTTTTGGCTCTTTTCAAACCATGAAAATAAAGGAACATAAACTCTTATAATTTCAGGTGTAACTCTAAATAGTAGATCACTTTCAAATTGGGCTGCAATATGCAAACTCTAAATTAAATTTGGCACATATTCATGTGAATTTTGGTGTAAATATTCTGTATTTAATGACAAAATAAGGGTAAGTTTTCCATTCCGTTCCCCATTTAGATTCTTACATTATAGTTTTCTTTTATATTGCATATTATAATTCAATGTTATTAGCATGGAAGGACCTGACAAGCAAGTTTTAATTGATATCGTTACGATTCGGATGCCCTTCGGTAAATACAAAGACCGATTGATTTGTGATCTTCCTATCTTCTATTTGGAGTGGTTTAACAAAAAGGAGTGGCCTACAGGAAAAATTGGTTACTTGATGCAGAACGTGTATGAAATTAAAATCAATGGCATGGAACCACTTTTACGCCAGATCAAATCTGTAATCCGTAGATGAAATGAAGCACCTTTGTACATGTTTCTTTCTGATCATAATCTTCACTCTGCAGATCTCAGCACAGCCTAATATCATCATCATTCTTACTGATGATCAAGGTTGGGGTGATGTAAGTTTTAATGGGAATTCAAATTTAAGCACACCTCATATCGACGAATTAGCGAATAATGGAATCATATTCAATCGATTTTTTGTAGAACCAGTTTGTTCTCCCACTAGAGCAGAAATATTGACGGGAAGATACCATGTAAGATCTGGAGTTTATTCAACATCTCGGGGCGGTGAACGGATGAATGCAGATGAAGTTACGATTGCCCAGATTCTTAAAAATAACGGATATAAAACCGCAATTTATGGTAAATGGCACAATGGGATGCAAGCTCCTTACCATCCAAATGCTAAGGGATTCGATGACTTCTATGGTTTTGCATCAGGACACTGGGGCAATTATTTTAGTCCAATGTTAGAGCACAATGGCAAGATTGTTCAAGGTAATGGATTCTTGGCAGATGACTTAACTGATCACGCTATCTCTTACATTGAAAATAATAAAGACCATCCTTTTTTTCTCTTACTTTCGTTAAATACTCCACATAGTCCTATGCAAGTTCCGCAGAAATACTGGGATGGGAAAAAGGATAAGCCACTAGCTATTCATAACATATATCCAGCATCTGAGGATACAATGTTCACCAAAGCAGCATTAGCGATGGTAGAAAATATCGATGATAATGTGGGGCGAATAAACGCTAAGATTAGTCAACTTAATTTAGAGGAAGAAACCATCGTTATCTTTATGTCAGACAATGGTCCGAATGGAGTGCGATGGAACGGTGGCATGAAAGGGAAGAAAGGTTCCACTGATGAAGGTGGTGTTCGGGTGCCGATGGCAATGAAATGGAAAGGACATATAAGACCAGGGATAAAAACAGAAACGATAGCTAGTGGAATTGATATTCTACCCACTTTACTCGACCTAGTTGGGATCGATCATGTTTATTCTAATCCTATTGATGGTATCAGTTTGAAGTCAATTTTAAATGAAAATTCGAGTGAAGCTGATCGGTATTTATTTCAATTTTGGCAAAAGCGGACGTCTGTTAGAAGTCAGTATTTTAGACTTGATGATCAAGATCGCTTGTATCATATGCAATTGGATTCAGGACAAGTTAGAGATGTTCAACAAGACTATCCAGAACAATACCAAGCGATGTTATCTGCTAAAAAGGATTGGGTAGATAATGTTGCATCTCTACTCGATTATGATAGCAGTAGACCGATTACCATTGGGTATCCTGGGTTTGAATTTCACCAGATTCCAGCTAGAGATGCAGAGTTTTCCGGGAATATACACAGATCGAATAGGCATCCTAATTGTACTTTTCTTAGCAACTGGACTGCTCTAAATGATGAGATTTATTGGAATGTAGATATAGTAGAAGAAGGTGATTTCTCGGTGGAGATTTTTTATACTTGTCCTGAAGAAGATGTTGGCAGTTCTTTCGAATTAACTTGTGGTGATGCTCGAATTACTTCTAAAATCACAGTAGCCTTTGATCCACCATTTACAGGAGCAATAAATGATATTTATCCAAGAATGGAAAGTGATACGAAGGATTTTAAGTCAATGTCAATCGGGGAATTTAGATTATCTAAAGGCCCCCAAAAGCTTTCCTTAAAAGCATTGGATATTCCCGGGAATTCAGTAATGGATTTTAGATTATTGATGTTAAGACGAGTAAAATAAATGGCTATGTGTCATCATTTACACCTAAAAAAAGTAATGGCTCTAATAATGAAAAGTCTATTATTTGCTAGCTTTTATAGCGTACACCATTGGAATCTTATCACCTAATGGCTCGATACGGAACTTGCCAGGCTCGAATTCAACTGTTTTCTGAAAGCAATCATAGGGTGAATAATCGTATTCATTAAATTGATTCAGCGTTAATCCTGAGTTAATTAAAGCATTTAGAATTTCAGAAATGTCATGATTCCAACTCACACTCTCGTATAATTGATCTTCGGCACCATCAGTATAGGTCATTTCTGCTTCTTCTATTCTTACTTTATTGAAGTATGGATACTTAATGTGCGTGAAATCATCATCCATCATCCAGATAACAGGATGAAAATCAGCCATTATGAATACGCCATCTTTTTTCAAAAAGTGGGAAACAACTGATGCCCATTTGTCCAGATCAGGAAGCCATCCGATTGTCCCGTAACTTGTGAAAACAATATCGAATTCTTGATCTAAGTGATCAGGAAGACTATAAATGTCACAACAAATAAACTTGCTGCTTGAATTCGTAGTTTTAGCTAATTGTTTCGCTTTAGCGATTGCATTATCACTAAAATCTACACCAGTAGAATCTGCTCCCATTCGATTTAGGGAAATTGTATCTTGTCCAAAGTGACATTGTAAGTGCAAGATGGACTTACCCTTGAGATCACCAAGAAGTTCTAGTTCGATTGGATTCAAGGAATTGCGACCTGCAATAAATGATTCATTATCATAGAAATCTGAATCAAAGTGAACTTCAGCCCTTTGATTCCATGATTTCTTATTGATATTAATATCAGTTTCCACGCTTTTCTTTATCTCTGTCAATGATGGTATATACTTGGTTAACTTTTAAGTTTTTTCCGATTATCTTACGTTCAGGATTTAGAATATAGAGCTCAGGAGTATTGTCCACATAATATTTAGCATAGATGGCTTTATTCGTTGGATCGAAAACGCTAATCCATGGCATACCATACTTTTTCACCGCATCTCTCCATTTATCATCTTCTGTATTAACGGCTATTCCGTATACTTCAAATTCTTTTGGAGACTGATTGTTATATAAGTCTACAAGTTTGGGAGTTTGCTCAGCACAGTGTTCGCATTCTGGATTCCACATATAAACAATGATATAAGGCGTTTTTATATCATTGATAGAGTAAGTTTTGCCATCTATTCCATCGGCGGTAACATTCGGACCGACTTGGCCAACTAAACTACTAGCCATTTCGTAAGCTCTCATTTGAATTCCATAAGTCTGAACCGTATCTTGCCAAAACGCTCTTTCTTTGGTGAAATAATTCTGAATCATATGAACGAATACTGCTTCAGCATCCATTAGAGAGGTCTTCGTTGGCTCATATTTCAACGTAATCCAATTAACAAAATACTTGTAATATTCGTCATTGTTCAAACATTGATTGATCAGAATATCCGTATATTTCTTGATGGAATCGGGTTGCTGTGGCATGATGCTACCATAGTATTTTTCTAGCTTGTTCGAAATTACTGGTGTTCTCATCAATCGTGGATCATCAAAATTTGTATTCGTCCAGTATTCTTTTTTTAATTCTGCAAGGTATGCTGTAGACAAGCTACCGTTAGTTTCGAAGTCATATTTGATATTAGGATTCTGCCCAGCTTCCTTGAATGCTGTAAAAAGTGATTTAGGATCTTTTCTAAACATAGATTCTAAGTGAGCCACTTTTTTATCCATAAGTTGTTTCTGCTCTTCGATTAAAGCGTTGTGTTCAGCAGAACCAACTTGGAGATTTTGGAACGCAGCACCAACTCTATTAAACTCAGGCTGCATCCCTAATTCAAATTTCATCGATTCATATAACATTTCGGTCTCTTTACTTCCATTTACCTTCATACTATTGACGATATCGCCGTCTACAGTAGATAATGTGAAAGATTGATCAGCATCTATAATCATTTGAATAGCTGTCGATCTATCCGGATATAGGGCATAATATAAACCAGGAGTAACAGGTTCGTCTCTTTTGAAATGAACGACTCCATTGACTGGCCTTAAGGAATCCACTAGGAAGTATTGTTCTGCAAAAATACCCATAAGGTAGAAAGTACCATTCGGCATTCCTTCTATTTTCAGCTTTACATCTAGATTTTCTAATTTTCGATTCGGGTCAGGTGTTTGTGATATTCTTTTGTAATTTCCACCAGATGTATAAGTACTTACAGCATTAGAATTAGAAGTGTCTGCTGCATTTCCGTTTCCACAAGAAATAAAAGACATTGTAAGAATGCCAATAAATAATAGGTATAAAAATTTCATTTAACTTTCGATTTGCACGTAAAATTACTATAAATTGAAGGAAATATAAAGAAAATTATTAATACGTTATTTTCTTTTCCAAATCATGACCAATATACCGCCGATGATGAAAGGAATACTTAGGAGTTGTCCCATGTTATAAGTCATTCCATCTTCAAAGGCTACTTGATTAATTTTAAAGAATTCTATTAAGAATCTAGCAACAAAAAGCAAGGTGAAGAATAATCCGAAAAGAAAGCCTTTCCCAACCTTCATGGACTTCGATCGATATAGGAACAAGAGAATTGCAAAAATGGCAAAATATGCTAGAGACTCATATAATTGAGCAGGATGACGTGCTACATTATCTACTCTCTTAAAGATTACTCCAAAATCAGTTCCCGTTGCTTTACCCAAAATTTCAGAGTTCATGAAATTACCTAATCTGATAAATGCTCCAGCAAGCGCTCCAGCAACGGCCACTTTATCTAGTACTCCGAAAAATGGTTCTTTTGTTTTTCTGCAATACAACCATATGGCTATGAAAACACCAAGAATTCCGCCATGACTGGCTAAACCCTGAAATCCAGTATAATTAAATGTTCCTCCATGCCAGTTGAAAGGTAAGATCATTTCAAGTGGGTGGCTGAGATAATAATCTGGTTCGTAAAATAAACAATGCCCTAATCGAGCACCCAGAACTGTAGCAACAAAAATGTAAAAAGCAAGCGTGTCTAGGTTTTCTAGATCCAATCCTTCCTTTTTATACATGTTTTTCACAATCATGTACCCAAGAAAAAGCCCACCAGCAAATAGCAAACTGTAATATCTGATCGGTAATGCTCCGAACAGATTAAAAATTACTGGATCTGGTCCCCAAGTAATAGCAAGGTTTATCATCTTTATTAACTTATGTTCAAGTGGCAAAAGTATTATAATTTATTGGGATCAATCAGATGGGATTACATTTATTATACAAAACCACAGATTTTCAACGAAATTGTATAAAATAAATGTTATTAGATTTATGTAATTTCGATCTATTGATCGTCTAGTAAGTAAATAAAGGAAAAGAACATGAAGAAATTATGGTTAGCGAGTATTTTAATGCTAGGATTGTGCACTTGTCAAACTCAAAAAGATTTGAATACAGAAATTAAAGGTTCCTATTCCTCTCAATGGGAAAATATAAATGAATTAATTAAAAAAGGGTTTCCAGAAAAGGCTATTACATCTTTAGATGATCTCATTGTGGAAGCCAGAGAAAATAAAGACCCGATCGTGGCAACACAAGCTATCTTGAAAAAGATCAACTTGAAAAATTTAGTTCAAGAAGATTTTATGGCTAATCAAATGGCTTATCTGAAATCTGAACTAGATAATACTAAAGATGACGTTTCTCAAGCGTTTCTGAATTATACCATTGCGATCATCTATAATAACTATTGGGAATCTAACCAGAACGTTATCCCTGAGGAAATGTCCGGTGATGATGATATGAGTGGAAAGCAATACTATGATACCATAGCGTTTCATTTTGATCAAATTCTTACAGATGAGATAAAAAACCTTTCTATAAAAGATGTGCAGTCTTTCTTCAATGAAGGCAACTATGATCCTAGCGTCAAATTATGGGACTTCTTTATGCTGGAGAAAATTAAACTTTGGAAATCTAATCCTTACATCAAATATCTAGGTGAAGAGGAGCAGCGATCTTATGTTCAGAATCTGTATGATGTTCTTATTAATAAGTTGAAAAAGAATAAGCAAACTAAACTTCAGCTCCTGACGGAGATAGAGAAAAACCAATTTTTCAACTTGGATATTGCGCCCTTATATGCGAAATATGGCGACACTTATCAGTATATTTTAGATTATCACACTGGAAAAGAACTTTCTAACCAAGCGAACCAAAGTGATGATAAGAAAGAGAAATCTGATTTACTCCAGGAAAGTTATGCAAAATTTGAGTCTGTTCTTAATTCGGGTGATGACGTGTTTGTGAACAATGCAAAAGTCCAGATTGAACAAATAGAAAAAATTAATCTACAAGTTTCCGTAGAACAGATTGTAATGTCGGAGCTAAAATCTCTTGCATATATCAGTTATAAAAATTTAGATAAAGTATACGTAAAAATCTATCAGCTATCTGAAAAAGATATGATCGAAGAGCGCAGAGAGAAAGGTTTTCCTTACAAGAATAGAACGGTGGTGTATGAAAAGGAAATTCTACTTTCAGCGGCTCAATATAAATATGTGGAGCAATCTTCAGAAATAGAAATTCCTGCTTTACAGCCTGGTTTCTACGGAATTGTAGTCAATACAGAAATGGAATTTAAAATTGCAGACAAGAATCCATTGTATACATCGAACTTTCTAGCAACAAACATTGGATTGAATAGCTTTTTTGATGCGAAAACCAATAAGGTTGTTCTACAGTGTATTAATAGAATGACAGGAGAAGTGCTTAACGGTGCCAATTTTAAAATTTTAGATCGCCAATATAATAGAGGCCAAGGTCAGCAAATGGTGACGGTCCATGAAGGTAAAGGAAATCCGGATTTTAAATACGATTCTAATCCAAGCAAAAACTACTTTCCGTATGTGAAATATGGTGACCATTTTTTCATGGAAAGAAATGGTTTTTATACAAGTCAAAATAGACTTAGCAACCAGTTAATGACAAATTTATTAACAGATAGAGGGATTTACAGACCAGGGCAGGAAATCCATTTCCAAGGCATCCTTTATCGCATCGATGAGCAACGTGTACCATCGATCCATCCGAATCAAAAGTTAACTATTCAAGTCAATGATAATTTCGGAAACAAAGTGATGGAGGAAACATTGACTACAGACGAATATGGCGCTTATGACGGAGTATTTAACATTCCAGATCAACAGCAAAATGGTAGCTTGAACTTCCGATTCAAAGTGAATAATCAAATGGTGAGTTCTTATACTTCTATTAAAGTAGAAGAATATAAACGGCCGAAGTATGAAGTTTCATTCGAAGATGTAAACCAAGAATTGGCACTGGATAAAAACATAAGAGTAGAAGCAAAAGCAATCTCTTTTACAGGAGTGCCGATTAGTGATGCTAAAGTAGTTTATAAGGTTCATCGGAGTACTTGGATTCCTTATTTTTATAGAGGTTTCGGATCTCATTTTCCTCCTCGGAGTAGTGAAAATACATTGATTAAATCTGGTGAAGTAAAAACAAATGAGGCAGGAGAAATCGCCTTTGACTTTTTTGCAGAGCGTTCACTTACCCATCCAAATTTGAAAAGCTTTAATTACACGGTGGAAATCGATGTCATTGATAATACTGGAGAAACGAAATCGGTGAGTAAAAATATTTCTATTAGTGAGCAATCGGTATTTATCAAATTTGCGGAGGACACAAAGAGAGATGAATATTTTATATCGACTGTGAATGCAGAAGATAAGTTGATCAATGCGAAAGTAGACCTAACGATTTATAAGAAAGAGGATACTAGATTCAAAGTGGATAGATATTGGGGATTTCCGGATACGACGATGGTTTCACCTATTGATTTTCCAGCATTCTCATTTACGGAGGATGATAAAATGTATACCAGTAAGGTGTATGAAGCGAGCATTGATGTGAGAGATACTGCGTTTCTAGATTTGAATAAATTACTAGGAGCAGGAAATTATAAAGTGGAAATTAAAAGTGATGGTGCAAATGATTTCGAATCAAAAATTGAAATAAATAATTTCGAATCAGGTGAATTTGGGATTAATGAAGTGTTTTATATTGACAATACAGCTTCTAGCTATGCACCAGGAGAGGAAGTTGAGATCAAATTAGGTAGTGCGATTCCTGCGCTCAGAATTCATGTTCAGAAATATAAAAATAGTAATCTCGTAGAAGAATTTTGGACAACTTTAGATCCTACATTCTCCATATCGAATATGGTTACAGATTCAGATTATGGTGGCTATTCATATCTGTTTAAAGCATACTATATGAATCGGTATTTTGAAAAATCACTTAACGTAAATGTTCCATGGAATCATAAGCGCTTGTATATTAAGCCAAAAACGATTCGTTATGTGACAGAGCCTGGTGCTCCTGAGAAATGGACTTTCGTTGTAACTGATGAAAACGGAGACCCAGTGAAGAGTCGGTTGCTTTCTTCTATGTACGATGCATCCTTAGATGAGTTTCAGCCCTTCAGTTGGAATTGGAATTTATTTCCTACATATCACGGCGTTCCTTACACGAGAAATTATGGATATGGGAACCAATTTTTGTACACGAGTAATTACTCATGGAACAGAATTAATGGAAACATTTTACCGGTTCCTTATGCTCCATCTTATTTATTTTCGCCGATTACTTGGTCGCAATTTGGAGTAGAATATAAATCGATGCCTAGAATGTCTAGAAAGCAAGGGATGGTAGGAAATGTTAATGGAGAAGAGATGGAAGGTGCACCGATGGCAGAAGCCGCAATGATGAGTGATGCTGACAATTCAATAGCTCCACCTCCACCTTCACCTTCGCCAACAGAACCGACAACACCTCCTGCAGTAAGAACAAATCTCGCTGAATTAGTTTTCTTCTATCCTGATTTAACGACGAATGAAGACGGTGAAGTGACCATAGAATTCAATAATAATGAGGCACTTACTAAGTGGAAGTTGCAAAATTTCGCATATACTAAAGACTTGAAATATGGATTCTCTTCCGAAGAAATTGTGACTAAGAAAGAGTTGATGATTCAAGCAAATCAACCAAGATTTCTAAGAGTTGGCGATAAGATATCTTTATCTGCGAAGTTGATTAATCTTGCAGAAAACGCTCAATCCGTTAATGCGAAATTAGCTATCTATGATGAGCAAACGAAAAAAGAAATTACCATTAATGGAGCGAAGAATCCAATCAAGTTAGATAAAGATGGGCAGGAAGAAATCTTTTGGGAAGTGGAGGTCCCAGATGGGGTGCAGTTAGTGAAACTTGTGTATAGTGTTTCGGGTGAAAAGCATGAAGATGCAGAACAGCATATTGTACCTGTTATGCCTAAGGACATTTACTTAATAGATTCAGAAACGATTTTATTGGATGCGAACAGCTCAGGAGGAATTAACTTGAGTGCGTTGTTTGATAAAACCAAGAGAACGAGTGCGTTGACGATAGAGACGACAGGAAGTCCAGCTTGGTATGCAGTAAGAACTTTGCCATATCTTATGGAAAACGACGAAGAAAATTCTGAAGCTGTTTTTAATAGATATTTTGCCAATGCTTTAGCACTTAAAATTCTTAACGAGAATCCATTAATAGAGGCTTACTATAAGAAATGGAAAGCGGAAAATGCTTTGAAATCGACGTTAACATTGAATGAATCACTTAAAAACATTGACCTCAGCCAAACGCCATGGATTAAAGATGCCTTATCTGAGGAAGAGACGATGCATAAAATGGCTAATTTATTTGATAGAGCCAAGGTAGAAATGGAGTTAAAGTCGACATTAGCAAAGTTAAAAAGTATGCAACTTGGAGATGGAGGTTTTCCTTGGTATCAAGGAGGAAGAGCTAATTATTATATGAGCCAATATATTCTAGAAGGCTTTCTGAAAATGGAAGAATTAGGATTGGGTGATCAGGATATCAACTTGAAATCAAGATTATTTAATTACTGCGCAAATATGGTGATTAAGATGTCATACGATGGGAAGGATCATGTTCCTTCGAATCTGATCAGAAATGTGTGGATAAATGAAATGATGACAGAAAAAACATCGGGAGCATATCTCCGAAAAGTCAACATGGTCAAAAAGATTTTAGAAGAGAAATGGTTTGAATATGGGATTCAGGATCAAGTTTATATTGCTAAAATTTTCAAGAAAGAAAAGCCTGAACTGATGAAGGAAATTGCTAGTTCCTTGCTGGAGAAATCTTTCTACAAAGAGCAGTTAGGTAGGTTCTGGAATAGTAATCCAAATGGGATTTATAGCTCATGGGACATCAGTCTTCAAGCTTCATTAATCTCATTGTTTAATTCGATAGGAGGTTATGATGATGAAGTGGATGAAATGAAATTTTGGTTGATTGCGAATAAGCGTACGAATAGTTGGGATTCTAATATCGCTACTTCTTCAGCCGTGTATGCGCTAACTTTAGGAAAGTCAAGTGCTTTTGCTGCGGGAAAAGCTATAGTTACTTCGATCGATGGGAAGGTTGTAAAGGGGGAAGAAACTTCAGGTATTAATTATGAGAAAATAGCTTATTCAGATCGAAGAGAAATAGGGGAAATGAAGGAGGTCGAATTCGAAAATTCGAATGATAATAAAGCTTGGGCGAATGTGCATCACCAGTTTTTCCAAGATTACAATGATGTAGAGCGAACGGATAATGCATTCTTAGATATTAAGAAGGAAATTTATAAAATTGGCCTGAAGGATGAACTAGTGAATGTAGAAAACCATACGCTGCAGTTAGGAGATAGAATCAAGGTTCGACTGACAATTAATAGTGATCGTCCGATGGAGTTTGTGCATGTATCGGATGATCGGCCAGCGGGATGTGAGCCTGTAGACTTATCTAGTGGATATTCATGGAATAATAGATTAAGTTATTACAAGTCGATTAAAGACTTGGGGACGCATTTTTTCATCGATCAGATTGCGAAAGGAAAGTATGTTATAGAATATGAGATGTATATCAATAATCTTGGCGCCTTTAATTCAGGTGTTGCAGAAATTCAGAACGTTTATGCACCAGAGTTTAATGATTATAGTAAGTCAGTGCGGATCAATGTAGAGTAGCAAGAATCGAAGAAAAGTCTAAATATGACATCCTTAAGGCAGCTTGAGCGAAAGAGAAGGATGTTATATTTTTCAAGATTTAGAATTAAAATCAGTACAAATTATTTAAATATTTAATACCTCTTATCCATATCTAATTGATTATCTTATGCCAATAAACACGGATGATGAAAAAAGATAACACTTTAGCCAAAGGAACCGCAATCGGCATTGCATTGGGTAGCTTAGTTGGGATTCTAACAGGGAATATTGCTTTATGGCTGAGTTTAGGAATCGCCATCGGTGTAGGAACAGGAACCACACTAATGAAAAAGAAGAACAAGTCTAAAGACGAAGAATTATGAATTCAACATCCAGTAATTATTTTTATATAGCCTAGTGTTTGCTTATTTGTTATTGGAAAACTTTCATCTCTTAAGGCTGATTACTACCTTCCGTTTTCGTAATACAAAATGCCTCGCCAAATGATTAGAACTTTTCTATTATTTATTGGGTTTTCACTGAGCCTAATCAATGCTAATGCCCAAGTAGAATTTTACGTTTCTACAAATGGAAATGATGCAAACATTGGGACTTCTGATCAACCTCTAGCTTCCTTAACCGGGGCTAGAAATGCCATTCGTGCACACAAAAAAGCAAAAGCGCAGCCATCATCTTATACCATTATCATTACTGATGGATTCTATACGATGAATGAGATCTTCGAACTTTATCCAGAAGACAGCGGTACAGAGGAATATCCGATTATCTATAAAGCGGCGGACGGGGCGTTACCAATATTTAGTGGAGGAAAGAAGATCACTGGTTTTGAAGTTAAAGAAAATGGGGTGTGGGAAGCTGAAATTCCTGAAAGCAAATATTATAAATGGAGATTTGACCAGCTTTATGTAAATGATTCTCGGGCAATTCTTGCTCGTACGCCTAATTCTGGATTTCTAAAAATAGGAGATGTTCAAGAGAATGTGTGGGAAAGAGGATCAGGCCGAGTCGCGCTAAAAGCACAACAAGTGCTCAAGTTTGATGAAGATAATTTTCAATCGTTACAAAACATTGACGAAGAAGACTTAGCATTACTCCGATTCCGGGCTTACCATAAGTGGGATTTCACGATCAGACATGTAGATAAAATTGACAAAGACAGTCTAGCCTTATTCACATCAGGACAAGGGATGAAACCTTGGAACCCATTAAAAAAAGATGGACGAATAATTCTTGAAAATTATAAAGCAGCATTAGACGCAAAAGGGGAGTGGTTCTTGAGTAAGAACGGTATATTGTCATATATTCCATTGCCAGGTCAGACGATCGAGAATACGGAGATTATTGCTCCAGTTTTAGATAACTTGATCAAAATAAACGGTGATGCGACTAAGAACAAGCTTGTTGAACACATCACATTTGAAGGCATTGCATTCAAGCATAGTCACTATAAGATGCCGCGCAGTGGATTCGAACCTAATCAAGCAGCCATTGCTATTTCCTCCAGCATTATGCTCGAAGGTGCTAAGCACATCACATTTTCAAATTGTGAGATTTCACAGGTTGGTCAACATGCCATTTGGTTTGGTAAAGGATGTAGTTTTTCTAAGGTCACGCATTGCTTCATCAATAATATCGGCGGTGGAGGAATATACTTAGGTGATAAAGCGGCCTTAGATGGTGTAGAACATACGAATCATATCACTTTAGACAACAATATAATCCAGTCAGGTGGGCAAGAATTTCCTCCTGCCGTTGGTGTCTGGGTAGGGCATAGCTCAGATAATTCCATTACTCATAATGACATCGGGAATTTTTACTATTCTGGTGTTTCTGTAGGTTGGGTTTGGGGATATAAACCAAGTCTTGCGAAAAGAAATATCATCACGCATAATCATATTCACCATATTGGCTGGGACTTATTAAGTGATATGGCTGCAGTTTATTCGCTCGGAAAGTCTGAAGGAACGGTGATAAGTAATAATATTGTTCACCATGTTCATGCGTATTCTTATGGAGGTTGGGGATTATATACAGACGAAGGCTCTTCAGATATTGTAATGGAGAATAATCTGGTCTATAGTACAAAGACAGGTGGCTTTCACCAGCATTATGGAGAAAACAACATCATGAAGAATAACATATTTGCCTATGCAAAACTGTATCAAGCGCAATGCACTAGGGTAGAAGATCATCGCTCATTTGACTTCAGCAATAACATCATTGTGTTTGATGAAGGAGTTGTGCTTAAAGGGGCATGGAATAAAATTGACATCAAAATGGACCATAACCTCTACTGGAATACGGGAGGTGATTCCTACGATTTTAATGGTCAATCTTTTAGGGAGTGGCAGCAAAGTGGCCATGACGTAAATAGCCTAATAGCAAATCCTAATTTTATAGATGCGCCCAATTTCGATTTTAGATTTCAGAACACTGAAACAATTGACAAAATAAACTTCAAACCATTTGATTTCTCAAAAGCAGGAGTATACGGAAGTGCAGAATGGAAAAAGAAATCAGAATTGCCGGAATCCATCCTCATTGAATTTGATGAAGTCGTTGCAAAGAATCTAATAAAGGATTAGAACTGATTAAATAACAGTTACCGATCCAGTTAGGATTTTAGGATTAGCATCAACATCTTCGTATTCAATGTAGTAGATATAGACCCCTTTAGCAGTAACCTGCCCATCAGAATGTCCATTCCAGAAGTGATCCATACCATCTGACGTTCTAAAGTTTTGACTTGTGAAAATAATGTTACCCCACCTATCAAATATTCTATAATTTCTGATCACCAGATCACTGGTACTGTATACAATCAAGTGATCATTGCCAAGGGTCGAAGCTGTGGAAATAACATTGGGAACGTAGACATCTCTGTTGATTCTAAGGTCTAGATTGACCAAACTATCACATCCTGAATGTGAAGGAATGATCATTTCATAGAATCCTTCTTCATCGAAATCTTCTCCATTGAAATGATAAGATTCACCTTCTCGAATTTGTGCAATAATCGTATCACCGATAATCATTTCTTGGACGTGGAGCGATAAAGTCAGTAAAGTGTCACACCCATTTTCTGCCTTTAGCATCATTGAATAGTTGCCACTTTCTGAGTAAATTTGTGAGCCAATTTTAATTTCTTCACCATCGCAAATCTCTTTATTAAAATACATTTGTGGAATCGCTTTTTCAGTAAGCGTCAGCGTTATTATGCTATCACAGCCCACGTCATTACTTAGTGTATGAGAATAGACACCTGGAGAGAGAATTTCTTCACCACTGAACGGATATGATTCACCTGCGCAAAATGAATCTTGAAATGCATAAGCTGAACCTTCCAGAACTTCTAAGTCTAATATATAAATACTATCGCAACCGACCGAATTGGAGATAGTATCGGAATAGATACCAGATTGATTAAGTTCCATTTGATTAAATGAGAAGGTCTCACCCGCACAAATTGACCTAGATATATTTTCAATAATCTGATTAGAAATTTCTAATGTTAATTCTATGAGCGAATCACATCCAAGTTGACTCTCTAAAGTCTCATAATACAATCCTGCACTTGTTAGAATCTGATCTCCAAGAACGTATTCTGAACCCGCGCAAATAGAAGCATTAACTAGCGTTGGTGGAATTACAATGGTTTCAAAAATAGCTGGTCCGACCAATTTGCAACCATTTTCGTTATAGACAAAAACGCGGAAATCAGAAAAATGATCATTGGTATTATTGATTACGATGGAGGAAGATTCCTTGCCGATCCAAGGCATACTGTCTTGATACCATTGATAATTCAACGTATCGGAAAATGGAACACTGAGGATAATTGATTTTTCACATGTACTTGAAACGCTGATCGTATCATCGAAGTACCAAGAATCTTTGCCCATATCATATATACCAATTTCAGCAATCTGGAAAAATGCAGAGCCTTTATTATCATCATTGCAATCTATGGACAAAACGATATAGTTAATATCCTTACTAGGAGTAAAGGCCGATTCGAATACTGTGAATTCCATATTTAGCAAGTCATCAGAGGAAATGGTGATCAACTTTTCTGCATTTTCGGATAAAGTAGTAGAACAGAAATTATTACTAGAGGATCCTAGAATGGATGAGAAATCTGGGCAGAGATCTGTAAAACCATAGACAGTTAGCTCAATAGCAGAAGTTAGATTAACGAGAAAGTCATGAGGCAGACTAGCCGATATGGACACCTTGAATTCTTCACCAGCATGCATTGGACTGAGCAAGCAAGTGCCCATGGTTTCTGAAAAATTTTCCGAAGTTCCGATTGAAATAAAAGATTGGTCGAAATTGGTCACATTAGCCTCTTCTATATCTGTAATTGTACTACCAATGATACAATCAACACCATAATAATCAGCAGTTCCGCCGATTCCTTCCCAGTCATTTACACAACTTGCATTTTGCGAGATTTCTGAACAACATCCTGAATGTTCTTCAAAATCACCATTTGGTACTTGGTTCTCGCTACTCTTAGCCTCATTATTGCATTGGCATTCCGGATCAAATGCATCCGTAAGTCCATCTCCATCATCATCTATAGCGTTATTACATATTTCAACAATTGGATGGTCACACACAGTGAAATCCATCATGAAGAGATTATCTAAGTAGTCGACTTCTACGAAACCTGATGGTGGATTATAGTTCACTAAATCAAGTGGCGTTGGTATGGTATTATTGTCATTTATAAAACCATATAGCATTTCCTCTTCCCAGACTACATCTATTTTGAAAAGCCTAGTTTCAAAGCATTCTCCAGGTTCGATAACTTCATTTAGATCAATTGTAAAAGGATATGCTTGTTGAGCCACATCCACTAAAGGGTTAACATCGTACAGGGTAGTAAAAAATATGGAATTATCATATGCTACGGATCCTGTGTTACAAAAAGTGATGGATAATATGGAGCAATCTAGAAGGAATTCATAGGAATCAAAGGATAGGTTTGCGGTTGCTTGGTTTGTAAATGTTTGTGTTTCTGCTTCACAGTTTTCGCTATTCCCATCAGACTCAATACCTCTAAGAGTCTGATTGGATAAGGTTTCGTTCTGTAAGAGTATAGAATCAGATCCTATGGGTAACGATGATAAAACACATGATAATCCAAGAACGTAAATAAATTTTCTAATCATTTTACTCGCTTTCAATCCAATTTTAAGGTTTAGAGTTTCCTCCTACCTTTATAAAACATAATTGAGTCTAAACGCTGCAAAAATTTTGGATTAAAAAATTAAAATTGGTTGTTAGATGCCTAATCGATTTAACCTCAGATATTAAGAGTGAAATTCAATGCGAGAATGTGTTGCATTTTTGTGAGTGTGATTCTAGACCATTGATGTCATCGCGAAAAGCGCTAACATCAAGAGAAGAATTCAATGTGACGCATTTTAGGGCGGATAAGTAGGGAAGTGAGAATGTGTTGCATTTTTGAGAGAGCGATTCTGAAACATTGATGTCATCGCGAAAAACGCTAACATCAAGAGGAAGCGCTGACATCAGAAAACCACATGATGGTCTCACATAGAGCTGAGGCTATCAAATGTGGTTTCGAATAGGAGGAATTGAACATTCAGAAAGTAAAATGCATAATTTAGAATTATGGTATTAATGGACCACCGCAGAAAATGCGGTGTAGTCTTTGGGTTTTAACTCGAGAAAATACGTTGTGAATTGCTCGCACTAAAGTGGCGAGGTACAGTGATGTTCTTCTCTTGATGTCATCGCTAGAAGCGCTAACATCAAGAGAAGAATTCAATGTGACGCATTTTAGGGCGGATAAGTGGGTAAGTGAGAATGTGTTGCATTTTTGAGAGAGCGATTCTAGACCATTGATGTCATCGCGAAAAGCGCTAACATCAAAAGGAAGTGCTGACATCAAGAGAAGAATCAATATGACGCATTAATTTTAGGCAACCCTAAAATCCACTAATGTCCTATTTCTAAAATCCCACCTTTTACCAAATCAGCATGGTTGATAAAAAAGGATTCCAGAGTTTCACCATTAAATTTAATTGACTTTATTTTTTCGCCAGAACCTGTGTTTTTGATTACGATTTCCTCGCCAGGATAGAAATTTTGGTCAAGTTTAATCCGGACTTCATCAAAAACTGGAGACGCAACTGCATAGTTCATATCTCCCGGAAGTACAGGGTAAATCCCCATCATTGAATAAACAATCCAGGTAGACATGGTTCCAGTATCATCGTTACCAGGAAGGCCGTCGGGAGCATTCTTGAAATAGGTTTTCATTAACCGATCGAGCTCTTTCTGAGTACGCCATTCTTCGCCTTCGACATAATTAAATAACCATGGATAATGAATGTCAGGTTCGTTAGCCATATCAAAATGACCATCGTCGAAAATGGCTTGTAACTTATTTGAGAACGCCTTCGGACCTCCATTTAATTCCATCATCCCTTCCATGTCGTGGTGCGCAGCGAATGTGTATTGATAAGCATTTCCTTCGTGAAAGCCTGGACTTGGTTCAAAATTTTCACCTTGACGTGGATTAAAATTGGGCATAAATTCACCATTCTCTAGCTTTGGACGAATCATTCCGAATTCAGTACTGAAATAATTTTTGTATCCACGGGATTGTTTCAAAAACCGTTCATAATCTTCATCGTGACCTAATTCTTTGGCAATTTGTGCCAGATTCCAATCGGCAATGTAATATTCCAGCGCATGTGAAACCGAGTTGTCGTATTTACCTATTAACGGAACATAACCGTGTGAAATATAATGGTCAATATCAGGTCGGATTTTATTCTCAGCACCGGGAGTTGTTGCCGATTTTCGCATTCCTTCATAAGCTTTTTCTATATCAAAATCGTGAATGCCACGTAACCAGGTATCTACAATAACGGGAATGGCAGGATCGCCCTCCATCACATGAGTTTCGGTACTATTTAACTCCCAACGAGGCAGCCAACCACTTTCGTCGTACATTTCTATCATGGACTGAACGGCATTTAACTGCTGCTGGGGAAAAGCCAAACTTAAAAATGGATGAAGGTTGCGATAGGTATCCCACAATGAAAAAACAGTGTAACGCTCTCCATCTTTATGTTCCCTAATTTCGAATGACTCCATTGCAGGGTATTGCCCGTTTACATCGCTTAAAATATTAGGGTGAATTTGAATGTGGTATAAACCAGTGTAGAAAATGGTTTTTTGATCATCACTACCACCTTTCACCGTTATCGTCGAAAGTGCTTTACTCCACTTTTCTTCTGCTTTTTTTCTTGTCGTTTCAAAATTAAATTTATTCGATTCCGTATCTAGGTTTAAGCGGGCATTTTCAATACTTACATACGAAATTCCCATTTCAACAATAATTTCTTCATTGGTTTCAGTATCGAAAGTAAACCAAGTGCCAATGCTATCACCTGCCATTTCGGCCTTAAAGTTTTTATAGTATTTAAATTTATTACTCGTGCCCGACCATGCTGATTCAGGGCCCATTTTGGCCATTTTTTTCCATGTTCCAAAACTTTCGGCAGGCTTGCTAAAACGGGCAACAAAATAGACAGGTCGTTCGGTGCCATCGTTGTAACAAAAAGTTCCAGTCATTCGAGAGCCCTCAATTTCTTGATTGTTTACAATTTTTATCGATGCGCCGCTTTCGTTGCTTAGCCCGTTGCCAAGGTCTATAAGAATATTCGATTTCCCTGCTGGAAAAGTAAACCGACTAATGCCTGTTCGTTCCGATGCCGATACTTCAGTTTTAATATTGTATTTATTGAGATAAGTTGAATAGTATCCTGGATGAGCTACTTGGTTACTCATTTCAGAACCATATTCCGAAACATTTGCATTGACTTCACCGGTTGTTGGCATAAGTAGAATTACGCCTAATTCGGGGCATCCAACTCCACTTAAATTTACATGCGAAAATCCGGTAAAAAATTTATTATCCCAGGAATAGGGAGTCGACCACCAACCAGCATCTTTATCGTGCTTGTTTAGTGTTTTGCTTCCGGAAACGTTAAATGGAACGACAGAGACCATTCCGCGAGGAACCACTGCTCCTGGATTTGTTGTTCCGTAGTTGCTTGAACCGATAAAGGGATTTACCCAATCGCTGGGTTTTTGCGCGTCACTCTTGTGGCAAAATATAAGCAGCAGTACCGAAATTAAACCTATAGAAGGATGAGCGTATTTTAGAAGCATGAGTCAGTTATTAAAAATAAGGTTGAATATACAGATCAAATTGGAATTAGGGGTAAAGTATAAATGATCCGAAGATATTTAATGTGGCGCTTATTAGGTTTAAGTACTTCCAATCTTTAAGTTTTAGTAGGGCAAAAAAAGAAGTTCTTAAAATCTCGCACTAAAGTGGTGAGGTCCTATGATAGATTTTGGAAAGACTGATGTCATCGCGAGAAGCGCTAACATCAGGAAGACGCTAACATCTGGAGAGGCGCTAAGATCAGGAAACCACATGATGGTCTCACATAGAGTTGAGGCTATCAAATGTGGTTTCGGGTGGGAGGATCTAGTGTTTTAACCTGAGAAATATAACTCTTGAAATTCTCGTACTAAAGTGACGTGGTCCTATGATAGATTTTGGAAAGACTGATTTCATCGCGGAAAGCGCTAACATCAGGAAGATGCTAAAATCTGAGGAAGCGCTAAGATCAGGAAACCAAATGATGGTCTCACATAGAGTTGAGGCTATCAAATGTGGTTTCGGGTGGGAGGATCTAGAGTTTTAACCTAAAGATTTAACTCTTGAAAAGCTCGCACTAAAGCGGCGAGGTTCTAAATTACTTTTGGAAAGACTGATGTCATCGCAGAAAGCGCTGTCATCAAGATGTAGCGCTTCTACTTTTTTCTTACTTTCTTAAATAAATGAGGCCTCATCATTGAAAGTTTCTCCTCATTTCCTATATTAGGGTAATTATATTTACATGGAAAACTTTCTGCGGATTACATCACTTTTATTGATAACAGTTTTGCTGTCTAATTGTGCATGGACACCACCTGATGAAATTGCATCCATTTATGAAGAACTTCCCGAAAAGGTCGATTTTAATTTTCATGTTAAACCTATTCTATCCGATAAATGCTTTGCTTGCCATGGTCCGGATCAAAACAAACAAAAAGCTGGACTTCGACTTGATATCTTTGAAAATGCAACCGAGACCCTAACAGAAACAGGAAATCGAGCCATCGTTCCTGGGAATCCAGATGGCAGTGAATTGATCCACCGAATATTTACAGATGATTCGGAAGTGATGATGCCTCCGCCAGAATCTAACCTCACGCTAACTCCAATAGAAAAAGCTATGCTTGCGAAATGGATTAGTCAAGGTGCTGAATATAAACCACATTGGTCTTTTATCAAGCCTGAAAAAGCATCCATTCCTAGAATCAAAGATGAGAAGTGGGCTAGTAATGAAATTGATCACTTTATAGGTGCTCAATTGGAACGGCTTAATATTAAACCTTCTCCCCAAGCAAGTAAAGAGATTCTTATTCGAAGACTTTACTTTGACTTGACTGGATTACCGCCAACATTGAAGGAAATGAAAGCTTTTCTGGCAGATGAAAGTGAAAACGCTTATGAAAATCTGGTAGACCGACTTTTAGATTCATCAACTTATGGAGAGCGGATGGCAGCAGACTGGATGGATGTGGCGCGTTACTCTGATACGGATGGATACCTGGATGACAAACATCGAGATTTTAGTGCTTACAGAGATTGGGTTATCGAAGCGTTTAACCAAAATGTGAGTTATCAGGATTTCGTCACGTTGCAGCTCGCGGGAGATTTAGTGGAAAATCCTAGAAAAGAAACCATTCTTCCGACTGCCTTTAATCGATTACATAAGAAAAATTCAGAAGCAGGAATTGTCTATGAGGAATTCAGATTGGAATATGTTGCAGATCGGAATTTGACACTAGGCAAAGCGTTTCTTGGCTTAAGCGTGGAGTGCGCAAGATGTCATGATCATAAGTACGATGCCATTAGCCAAAAAGAATATTACGAGTTGTCTGCCTTTTTCAACAGTACAAATGATATCGGCACACCCGTCTATGGCCCGGGTCAAGTTCCAGGTCCTTCGTTACTTTTAACCACGGATGAACAGGATGAAATTCTTTCTTACATTGACAAAAAAATTGACAAAAAAACTCAGCAACTTACAGAAATAGAATCTAGATATCTGGCGGATAAGAAAGTACGAGTTGAAAACACATCAGAACTTACAGACAGTCTGGAAAGCACAATTAATAAGGCGCTCATCGCTCATTATTCTTTTGACAAATTGGAGGAAAAAAATCCGAAACAGTTTAATGCTGCAAACCAAAAAACTCCATCGGAATATGCAAGTGTACATGAGCCTGAACTGCGAACAGGCGCTCAGAACCAAGGTGTTTTTGTAAATGAATATACACGCGTCATACTGCCTTCGAAGCAAGGTTGGTTCGATATGACAGATCCTTTCACTATTTCTATTGCGCTCCATCCAGAAAAGAACTATCCTGATGTAACCATCTTCTCTCACTGTGAAGATCGTCGCCTTGGGCTAAAAGGTTATTCGCTCTTTCTGGAGGACAATAAACCTAAATTTATCATTGCTAATTCTTGGCCGAGTAATTCGATTCAAGTTCTTGCTTCCGATCCGCTGCCGATCGGTGAGTGGACTAACCTGACGATTTCTTATGATGGTCTAGGAAGTGCTGAAGGTGTTCAGTTTTATATCAATGGTCAAGTGATAGCGGTTGATCGACAAATTGACAATCTGTATAAATCCATTGAATTTGTTCCAGATATTCATACGTATGGTTTTCGTGGTTTTGTTCTAGGAATGCGGGATAAACTGAAAACATTTCTTGGCGGTGGATTGGATGAGCTGAAGATTTATAATCGAGCGCTTTCACCCTTAGAAGTTTTATATGCAGACGATGATGCAAAGGCTTCAAATTTCTTAAAAGATAAGCAATCTGAGGTTTTGGTCGCAAGTCACTTTGCTATGATGGATACACAATATCAGAAAGTTCATGAGGATTTACTGGCATTGAAAACAGAAAGAATAGATCTGTTAGATACCGTACAAGAAATAATGGTCATGGGTGATCTTCCTGAACCTCGGCCAACTTACATTTTAGATAGAGGGATGTATAATGCTCCGACTACGGAGGTTTTCCCGAATGTACCTTCTAAAGTCCTTCCATTTGATGAGGATTTACCAAGAAATAGATTGGGGTTAGCAAAGTGGCTTTTCGATGCGGATCATCCATTAACTGCCCGTGTTTTCGTGAACCGACTTTGGCAAATGCACTTTAGCAAAGGATTGGTTCCGAGCTCTGATGATTTTGGTAACCAAGGGGATCTGCCTAGTCATCCTGAATTGCTCGACTGGTTAGCAGTTACTTTCATGGAAAGCGGTTGGGATATTAAGAAGATGCACAAGCTGATGGTTATGTCTTCTACGTACCAGCAAAGCTCAAAGTATAGGGAAGAGCTGGCTGAAATAGATGCGGAAAATAAATTACTTGCTCGAGGGCCTTCGTCTAGGATGACAGCAGAAATGGTTAGGGATAATGCGCTTGCCATAAGTGGTTTGCTTTCTCATAAATTAGGAGGAGAAAGTGTCTATCCATATCAGCCAGAGGGGCTTTGGAATGAATTAACCAATAAGAAATGGAGATATAAATACTTACAAGAACCAGGGGAGGGGCTTTATCGACGAAGTTTGTACACCATCTGGAAAAGGACGTCTCCGCCGCCATCAATGACGATTTTCGATGTTGCAGAGCGGGGTGTATGTACGGTTAATCGAAGAGAAACAAGTACTCCGTTACAAGCTTTAGTTTTGTTAAATGATCCACAATACATCGAAGCATCCCGGGTTTTGGCTGAAAATTTATTAGCAAATTATGACAGTGTGGATGCTAGGTTGTCGAATGCATATCAGCTTGCCACAGGAAGGCTACCTAATCAGCAGGAAAAGTTGGTTTTAGGTCAATTTTATAGCGATGAAGTGACGAAATTTTCTGAACGGATCGATGACGCAGAAGCTTTTGTTTCGATAGGGAGTTCGGCGCCCACTTCAGAACAAAATGTTGCAGAAGTAGCTGCATTAGCTACCGTTCTAAATGGAATTATGAACACAACGGATGGATTTACAATAAGATAAAAATTATGGATGAAATCATAAAACAGCATTTGCATAGGGAAAGTAGAAGGAATTTTCTAAAGCATTCTTCTTTGGGATTTGGTGCCATCGCATTATCAAGTTTGCTGGCTCCTTCTTCGCTTTTAGGAAATGCGACCCAGCCTCAGGCGCTGCTGAATAATCGCTTGGTGAATGGGACACACTTTCATGCAAAAGCGAAAAGAATCATCTACTTATTTCAAAGTGGTGGGCCTTCGCAGTTGGAAAGTTTCGATTACAAACCTCAATTAGCGAAATGGCACGGAAAAGAGATTCCGCCCTCGGTACAAGGAACTCAAAGAAATTCAGGGATGGTTTTCAGTCAATCTTCTTTTCCACTTGTGCAATCTATCTATGACTTCAAACAATACGGTCAATCAGGCGCTTGGGTGAGTGAAATATTCCCACATACCGCTAAGATCGTTGATGATCTTTGTATTATTAAGTCCATGCGGACTGATGCGATCAATCATGAGCCAGCAGTGATGTTTGCACAGACAGGATCACAACAAAGTGGCCGACCATCTATTGGATCATGGTTGAGTTATGGACTAGGATCTGATAATAAAGATTTACCGAATTTCGTGGTGATGTTGTCTCAAGGTGGAGGTGCACAACCACTTAATTCTGCTGCTTGGGCTAATGGGTTTCTGCCATCTCATCACCAAGGTGTTCAATTTAGATCTGGTAAAGATCCTGTTTTGTATCTAAATAATCCAGAAGGAGTAAATGCTCAAGATCGACGAAAAGCATTAGATCACATTCAGCAATTAAATAGTCATCAATATGATATCTGGCACGATCCAGAAATTCAATCTAAAATCAATCAATATGAAATGGCTTATCGAATGCAGAGTTCTGTTCCAGATGCAGTCGATGTAAGCGAAGAACCAGATTATACTTATGAACTGTATGGCGAAAATGCGAGAACGCCAGGAACGTACGCTTATAATTGCCTGCAAGCGAGAAGATTAGCCGAAAAAGATGTAAAGTTTATCCAGCTCTACCACACTGGATGGGATCAACATGGTAGTCTACCAAGTGGAATGAAAAGGCAAGCGCTTGATACAGATCAGGCGACTGCAGGACTGATCACAGATCTGAAACAGAGAGGTTTGTTAGAAGATACTTTGGTTATATGGGGAGGAGAATTTGGTCGAACAAGTTTCTCACAAGGAAGATTAACGGAGACCAATTATGGAAGAGACCATCATCCAGGTTGTTTCTCCATGTGGATGGCTGGAGCAGGAGTGAAAGCGGGGACGGTTTATGGGGAGACTGATGAGTTTAGTTATAATGTAATTAAGGATGAGGTCCATATTCATGACTTTCATGCTACGATTTTACATTTGCTAGGAATCGATCACGAAAGGCTGACTTTCAAGCATCAAGGAAGAAGGTATCGACTGACGGATGTACATGGTAGAGTGGTTAAGGGTGTGTTAGCGTAGAGGGTTTTGGTTGAAAGTTAGGCTTAATTTGACACTTTTTGTGTGGGGAAGGGTAGTGGAGTGAGAAAAGGTAAAATTTTCATTTACGATACTATTTCATCGAAACATTGATGACATCGCTTGAAGCGCTGTCATCAAGAGTATGAGCTGTCATCAAGAGTATGCGCTGTCATCAGGAAAATACTATCATCAATAGAAAGCGCTCCCTTCAATAGAAAGCGCTCCTTATAAGAATTTTACTTAGGTGGCAGCAACCAATTTCCAGTATTCCTTATAATTGTCTGATAGGGTGTTAAGCCATGAGCATCTTCATCATGACCTAATGTATTTCCTACAATTCTCGCCTTAGGATGCTTAACAATCCAAACTACCGGAAATTCTTCGCCCGACTCTAATCCTCTCCCAATCGCTAGCACTTCAATCGGCGTTCCTTTTGGATCCTTTTTCCATCGATAAAGTTCGTCCGTTATTCTAAAAGTCTTCGGAACACCATTCATAATCGGATGATTCGGCTTCTTCACTTCTACTTCAAATTCCTGAAGTTTTTCATGCGATTCACTGCCTCCACCAACTAAAGTTCGATTATACTCTGGCCAATCTTTCCAATTGTACCAAGTACTTGGATGATTAATCGAGATCGGTTTTCCTTCACTTACATGTTTAAGGATTGCTGACTTAGTCTCTGGATTAAATGGTTTGTTGTTAGTTAACATTAAGAGATCTGTCTTATCTAGCCATGATGCTAATTCTTCAGTCTCTTCTGTATAATTCACACTTCTTCCTCCTTCACTTAGTATCTTCCCATCCCAAACTCCAAAGAATTCTTGGAAATTGTGAGATCCACCACCTCCCATAATAGCAACCATCGGTGCCGAAGGATTTTTAGACATGTAGGTTCCTCGTGGACTGACGATTAATTTACCTTGCATAACTCGCCAGTGTCCTGGAAAAGTACATACAAACGGATAGACTCCTGGCTCATTAGGTAGTGTAAGTCGGATGACACCAGATTCTCCTGGATCTAACATATCTGTTGCTCCTAAGATATACCTAGATTTAGGTAGATAATTGGATTCTGCAGCTTTGGGATCAGTTAAAAATTGATCTACAATCTTTCCAAATGTTTCCAAGCTTCCTTTCTGAATCAATACCATATTATGAGGCATCTCATCAATGTTTTTTAATTTAAGCTCTATTTTCTGACCAGCCATTGCATAAATCAACGTATCATCAAATGCCATTTTCTGTGGCACCGTATTTAATGATATGACCTTATCCGCTTGAAAACCTTTCACTTTTCCGAACCCAAGATCGATGGCTTGATCACCACCTGTATCTATGCAGTACGCTGCAATAATATTTTTTCCAGATTTGAAATATTTAGAAACACTTTGATCTAGTTTGATTAACTCATGCTTATTATTCGATCTGCTAGCTTCCTTTACCAAATGACCATTGACATATACTTGGTAATCATCATCATGCAGTATTTTTAAAACAGGCTCTTCTATTGATTCAGTTAAATCGATAGTTCTACGTATCCAAATTTCATCTTCTTCCCAAGTTGTTTTAATATTTGCATTCAAGCCTGGTGTTCCTATAGCTCCATCTGATGCTAACCATTTATTATCGTCAAAATCTTCTTCCATCCAATCTTCACTTGGCTTTTCAGTCGTGTATTTCCAAGAAATAGCAGCGTCTTCAGCACTTGGAATAATCATTTCTACTTCGTTCTTAGAGATTACTTCATTGTTTTCCACTTTCATGTATACATTCAGTGCTGCTGTAATCCATTTGTCTTGATCTGTATTATTATTGCTCAATTTTTCAATACTGGCAAATATTTCAGGAGTTTCCGGCAATTCACTGGCTTTTAGGATAGCTTTCTTCCGAAGCGGTAGATAATTATCCTCTAATAGTCCTGATTGGCTAAGCAACTCACTGCCTATTTCGTCATTTGGAATCAATGGTATTGCTCCAGTTTTCGAAGCAATAGAGCCATTTTGCAAAACTTGCTTTAATGCATCCATGCTCGCTTTGTCGTCAGATTTTAATTCATCTAGTCCATCTAATGCGTAGAGTGCATGAGCAGCGACTCCCGTATTTCCCTTTTCCTTCTTTTTTGCTAAATCTAATAATGCTGAACGTAGATTTGTCTTTTTATTTTCTACAATTAAGCGTTGTGCAGTCGTCCTCCAAAAAATATTGTCACTCTTTAATCCTGCCAAGAGTGCTTTGTCATCTGAAGGGTCAATGGATTGAATAGAAGATTTTTTGCCTTTTTTATGCTTGATAATATAAATCCGACCGTGTCGCTTATCTCTATTTTCGTTCAAGTGGGCGTTTCCTTCGCCTTTAACATCATTCCAGATTTGATTATCCATGCCACGAGCATCTGGATTGTGCTGAATGACAGGATTATACCAATCTGCTACCCAAAGGTTGCCGTCAGGTCCAGTTTCGGAAAATACGGGTGCCGTCCATGAATCCGTACTAGCAAAAATATTTCCACCATCGATCTCTTTGAATCCACCACCATCTTGAACAATTTTAGCAAGGTGAACGAGGTGACCAGTAGGTTCATTGACGTACATTTGGTTCTGGTATTCTTTCGGATAATTATTAGCCAAGTAAAAATTCGCTCCTGCCGCAGCGGTATATCCTCCTCTTACATCAACTTGCTGAAGAGGAATCGTATCTACTGAAGTTATTTCGTAATGTCCTTGGATAAAATCAGCATTGATCGCCCACTTTGGTTTCTTGCCTAAGTAGTCGTAGTATTTCATGGGAATACCCACGTAACATGCATGATTATTATTCGCAGTAGATCCAAAGATTTCGAAATCTTGAGAAATTCCTAGTCCCCAGGTGTTATTATTAAATTGACCTAAAGGTTCGAAAGACTTTCCGTCTTGAGTAAATCTAAAAACACCTCTTGAGAAATTCACTTTTTCACCTTCGAATGTGTTTTCAAATCCAGAGTATCCTACAGAACCCCAGATCTTATTATCGAAGCCATATTTCAAGTTAGAAGGCCCTGCGTGCGTATCCCATATTCCAAATCCACCAAAAAGTATTTCTTCCTGATCCATTACATCGTCTCCGTCTAGATCAGACAGATAAACCATATTAGGCGCTTTTGATACGATTACTCCATTTTTGACTTTGACAATTCCAGTAGTCAGACTTTGTTTTGTCGCAAAATCTGTAAACTTATCGGCCTTACCATCACCATCTGTGTCTTCACAAATGGTGATTCGATCGCCACCTACTTCATTCTCAAGCTCATGCGGATAATCCATGGACTGGACAACCCATAACCGCCCTCTCTCATCCCAAGTCATTGCTATAGGATTAATGATATTGGGTTCTGCTGCAAAGAGTTCAGCGGTGAATCCTTTGGGCAATTGAATATGTTTTTGTGATTCCTCTGGAGTCAGCGGATTTTGAATTCTTGGATTTTCTCCACTGTAAGTCAATGGCGGTAAATCAACTTTGACATCTGATTCACAGGAAAAAAGGAAGAGGCAAGCAAAGCATAAGGTTAGTGCGTATTTCATAGTGGTAAGATTGTGTTGTTAAGTAGTTCGGTATTGTGAATAAGGGAGATTCATAGATTCATCGATCGTTCCAGCTTCCCAACCATCCGCAGGAGCAAGTACAGCTAGAAATTCTAAGTCATCATCGCCAATATTAAAAGTAGCGTGTACGATATTCGGATCTATATAAACAGCAGCACCTCTCGTCAGAATTCTTTTTTCTTCTTCTATCCATTGTTCTGCCGTTCCTTTTAAAATATAGAGCGTTTCATTCATTTCTGGGTGTCGATGGAAACTGTGTCCGTCACCTTTTTTGATCGTAACGTGTACCAAAATGGTATCAGCGCCCGCAGTTTCGTCTGGATTAAAATACCATCGATGACCGCGACCTTGATAATCGACAATTTTAGTTTCCTTCTCTTCTAGAAATTTAAAATAATTGTTCATTATCTTAAAGTGATGGATTTAAATTCTTGAGTCAGTGATGTCAATGAAGCTTCCACACCCATTCGTTCGAGCGAAGAGGCGCCGACGAAACCATGAGCTTCTGTATGATCAAGTACCTTCCTTACATCAGCTGGTGTATTAACGGGCCCTCCATGGGTAAGAAAAATAGTATCTGGGTTACTTTTTTTGACTGCGTCAATGATTATTTGAGTTCTCTCGATGGCATCATCCATTGTGCAAGAAGCTGAAGTTACACCTATCGAGCCTCCTACAGTAGTTCCGACATGTGTGATAATCGCATCAGCTCCAACATCAGCCATTTGTACAGCTTCCTCAGGTTTTGCGACATAAACTACGGTGAATAAATCCATTTTCGAAGCAAGTCTAATCATTTCTACTTCCTTCTGAAAACTCATTCCTGTTTCTTCTAGCACATTTCTGAAGTGTCCATCGATGATCGAATGTGTAGGGAAATTATTAACTCCAGAGAAGCCCATATCCTTAACTTTGCCGAGGAAGTGCCACATTCGTCTTCTTGGATCACTACCATGCACTCCGCAGATTACTGGAATTTCTTCAACCACTGGAAGCACCTCAAACTCACCAATTTCCATGGCTACTGCATTCGCGTCTCCATAGGCCATTAGCCCAGCTGTAGAGCCGTGCCCTGACATTCTGAAACGACCTGAGTTGTATACGATGATGAAATCTGCACCACCTTTTTCTATAAATTTGGCACTAATTCCTGTTCCTGCTCCTGCGCCGATGATGGCTTTTTTGTCATTGATGGTTATTCGAAGTCGATCTATTACTTCTTGTTTTGTATAAGGATTTCCTATCCCAGTCCATGGATTTGGCATATAATAGTTGGTTTAAAATTTAAATAAGTTCAAGTATTGAATCTACTGCTTCTTTTGCAAAAGCGATATCATTTATGTTAAAGTTTACTTCTCTGATGGTTATATTGTTATTTACTTTCGATTTAATAGTATCAAATAATGCCTTATCAGTCTCAGGAGCATAAAACAAATTTCCTTCAGAGCTGACAATTGAAATACCTTTTAGAGGTAATAGTATGGTCGCTTTTCCTTTTGAGCGATTAAGTTTACTGGCTATGAGGCTACCTAATGCGATGTTTTCAGCTTTATCCGTTCTCATTAATGTTACGTCTGGAGCCCAATTAAATAGCAATCGGTCAGCATACTTTTTAGGTACCGTATCTAATTGAGCAAAGTTGACCATGTCAAGACATCCAGGCACCACAACCTGAGGAATCCCTACTTTTCCAGCAGTTTCTAGTCTTTCAGGTCCTGCACTGCAGATTCCTCCACAAAGTTCATCTGCCAATTCCGTGATTGTGATATCCAAAACTGCATCTATTAAACCATCTTCTATTAATGCTTCCATGGTCCTTCCGCCAGATCCTACAGCATGAAAGCAAAGTACTTCGTATCCTTTTGCTTTTAACAAATCTGAACAATAGTTGACACATTCGGTCGTATTGCCGAACATAGATATAGCAATGGTTTTCTTGGTGTACGCTTCCTTTGGTTGCTTAGCATTAGCCATGCCTAAGATGGCTGATGCTGCTTGACTGATGACTTTTCTACTGATGGAATTTAGACCAGCTAAGTCCACAATAGAAGGAATCATCACAATATCTTTAGCACCAATTTGCCTAGATAAATCTTTAGTGGCAACGGTACTGATACATATTTTAGGTATGCCAAAAGGTAGAGCTTGCATGGCCATAATAGTCAAGTAAGTTCCACCGCCACCGCCCATTCCGATGGCACCTAAAATATTGATTTTATCTTTTAATTCAGATACGATTTCTTGGGCACCTAATCCCATGATTTCAAGAATTTCACCTCTTTGAATTAGCTTTGAAATTGTCGATAATTCATATCCAGCAGCTTTGGCAACTTCCTCTGCTGAAACATCAATGTGGAAATTTACCTCAGTTGAGCGAACGCCCGTATTTATAGTGAAAACCTCTACATTTAATTCCTTGAGGCATGAATATAAATATTCAAATTCCTCACTTTTTGAATCAAAGCATCCCAAAATGACCATTTTGGACTGCCGACCAGAATTAAATGTGTCCATATATTTATTAGTTAACTAAAAATAACAATTCACCTGTGAAATTCTATCTGTCAACAATGAAATTTTAACATTTCTTGAAATCTTCTAGCCGAAGGGATGAATAAGCTTTTGATGAATTGGTCTATGAGTGTAAATTTTAACGTGCTATAGGCTAAGTAACACTCTTTCATTTTCCTAGATTATCATATTGGTTTATGTCAATTTTTGTTTCTAAATAAAGGAACAGTGTTTATCAAGTCGAGCCGTATTAAAGTATATGTTGCGAACAATTTAAATAAGGAAATACTTAGGTAGCGTATGTCGTATTTAGGTAAAGACAAGACATTGGAAAATAAATTTAAATTACAAATATGAATTGGATATACAGTACCGACGATCCTCTTTTGCAAACCTTAATAGGATGTTTTTATATTTTCATTGTCATCATAATACTTACCAGAATCATAGGACTTCGTTCTTTCGCAAAATTTACGGCATATGATTTTGCCTTTACAATTGCGATTGGTAGTATCATATCTTCTACGTTGACTTCTTCTACAAGTTTGGTACATGGTTCTATTGCAATCGCTGGATTGCTTTTGATTACCTATTTTTTTTCTTTTTTGCAAAGAAAATCGCCAGCTTTAAGTAGTTTGATTTCTAATGCTCCATTATTGTTGATGGATGGTAATGATATCTTATATGATAATTTGAAATTCGCTCGAATAGAAAAGGAACAACTCATAGCTAAATTACGAGAGGCCAATGTGCTAAATTATGATCAAGTTTATGCTGTTGTTTTAGAATCTACGGGAGATATTTCTGTGCTTCATTCTTCGTATGATAAAAAGGATGAAAATTTTGATGAGGAATTGCTTTCAGGTGTGAGAAGGAGTACAAGTTCATCGGTCTAGGATTGCTTAAGTATATGTTCTATGTTCCAATTTTATTTGATAGATATGAGTTTGCATTGACCTAAAAAAATCATAATGAAGTTTTCCTCTTTAACTGTCGAATAATTTGATGGACTGACCTGTAGTCAGCCTATCAATATTATGGGTTGCGAAAGACTTAATTAATTCGAAGTAAATACATTCATAAGCTTCCGCTGGTAACCGGACAAGTACAAGAGTTGATATGATGAAGTTTTCTTTTCGGTTGTTTTTAACTTCGAATTCGCCGAACTAAAGCGTGGTATTTGCACAAGTACTTTAGATGATAGTATGTAGTTTTTTGAAAAAGTCTTACATTCGAATTATTCCACACTGATAAAGACTTATGCATGAAACTTAAGATTTTCGTTTCCATTCTACTTTCATTTACTCTAATTATTACTACCGCTCAAAACATCTACGTTAATCCAAGCGGTAACGACGCACATCCTGGAACAGAATCTGAACCCGTTGCAACATTAGAAGCGGCGCGTGACTTAATAAGAAAGTACAAATCATTAAATGATTTGCCGAAAGGAGGAATTACTGTATGGATAGGAGAGGGCACTTATGAGCAAAATCAAGCTTTCGCACTTAATGAAAATGATTCAGGTGAAGTAGATGCTCGAATTGTTTGGCGAGCCATGCCTAATGAAGAAGTTAAAATCATAGGAGGAAGTCGTCTTCCAGTAGAGCAATTTGAAAAGGTGTCGAATTCTTCTATTCTAGACCGGTTACCTAAAGAAGCAAGAGGTAAAGTGATGCAGATCGATTTAGGAGCAATGGGCATCACTGATTATGGACAAATCAAGCAATACGGTCATGCGATGTCCGTGAATCCTTCTCCAATCGAGTTGTTTTTTAACAATGAGGCGATGACATTAGCAAGGTATCCAAACGAAGGTTATATTAAAATTGGTAAAGTCATAGATCCAGGATCTGTGCCTAGAGTTCAAGATTATGGTGAGCGAGGTGGTATATTCGAATATACAGATCTAAGACATGAAAAATGGATTGGACTTGAAGATGTTTGGTTTCAAGGTTCATTTAAATATGGCTATGCTGATGATAACATTTTAGTTGAATCAATCAATCCAAAAAACAAGCAAATCAAATTGACAACTCCTTCTTTATATGGAGTAGCAAGCGGTCGAGATTTTCAGCATTATGTGGCTTACAATATTTTAGAAGAATTAGATAGTCCTGGCGAATGGTATGTAGATAAATCTTCAGGGATACTTTATTTTTGGCCACCTGCAGATATGAATGCTAGTTCTATAATGGTTTCTATTTTAGAAGATCCGATCGTCAGTTTAGAAGGAAGTAGTTATGTGACAATACGTGATCTAATAGTAGAAGTAGGGAGAGGAATAGGTATTTATATAGAGCGAGGTTCTCATAATTTAATTGCTGGGTGTACAGTTAGAAACGTCGGGACAAGCGGAATTCTGATGGGACAAGGAGCGAAACAAACATTTCCACACATCACACACGATGATTATGAAGGTGTTCCGATTTCAAGGAGAATAGGAAATCTTCAGGGGCATATCTATAAATATACTCATTGGGATCGTAAAGCTGGATCCAATCATGGAATTGTAAGTTGTGATGTCTATAATACTGGAAGTGGAGGGATTTACTTAAGTGGAGGTAGTAAGCGTAAACTGATTCCAGGGAATAATTACGTTGAGAATTGTAAGGTTCATAACTACAACAGAAGAAACAAATTTTTATGGTCTGGAATCAATATAGATGGTTGCGGAAATCGAATATCGCATTGTGAAATTTTTGATTCAGAATGGCAGGGAATCTATGTGCACGGTAATGAACATCTTTTCGAATACAATCATATTCATCATGTAACCTTAAATTCTGATGATACTTCACCTTGGTATATCGGAAGAGATCCAAGTGATCGCGGAAATGTTATTCGGTATAATTACTTTCATGATTGCGGTAATCCTAATCGAATGAATATGGGGATTTATTGTGATGATTCAAGTACTGATGTGCTTGTTTATGGAAATGTATTTTATAAAATGAATACCAAGCACGGCGTGATCTTTACCAATACTGGCTGGGATTTAAAATTTAAGAATAACATAGTCATAGAACCAATTTCGAAAACAGGAGAATTTTCTGCACACTATTATTCTTGGTATAAAAATGGAGGGCAAGCAACATTTGGGGAAGAAGGATTATTAAGAAAACGTCTTTTAGAGAATGTCAATATTTCAGTTAGTCCATATTCAGAAAGGTATCCAGAATTAGCGAATTACCTGGATCCAATCGTTGAAGGAAAAGAATGGGAAGGGATGCGTTCTAGACGTAACATTTTAAGTAATAATTTAATCGTTGGTGGTCCTGAAAACCCATTACATCTAGCTGGTGGTGAGCATGCGCAATGTGATTATGTCAATAATTATAGAACTGAAAATGATCCAGGATTCTTAGATTATGAGAATAAGAATTTCAATCTGAAAAAGGATTCAGAAGTATTCCAAAAGATTCCAGGGTTCGAGCCGATTCCATTTGATAAAATGGGACTATATATTGATGAGTTTCGAACTGAAATATCCAAAGAAAATTTGAAATGATTGATGATCAAAAATCATTATACATTAGTAAGCTAAATTATTAAACCATCATTATATGGAAAAACCTATTAAAGTGGTCTATGACCAAATTACAGATCGTCACGGTATCGATGTAGTGTATTACATTAAGATTAGAGCTAATGATAAGAAGGTAGAATGGGGTTTCCATCCTATATTACCAGAAGGTATGCATTGGAAAAAAGGGGATGAGACAGGTATTGGATTTGACCACTATGATAGTTCTCAAAGTTTTAATGAGTTTGAAACCATTCCTACTAAAAAAATGCCTGATGCTGACTATCAAAAAGCGCTTAGGATAATTAGATCAATTGATTAATATGAATGACATTTATACATTGACCTAGAAATAAGAGCAGCTTAATGTGATGTTAGCATTAGCAATATTCATAGCAACTACATTGACCATTAAAAACGGAAGAAGTTATTAGAGAACAATTAGCTTAATCTAATAATCTCTTTTTAATTCCTAATCATAGTTACTGACCTGAAACTCTTCCACATTTTGCTTTATATAGACCTAGGTATATCCACCACAAACATTATTTATGGTGAATTTTTTCTTCATCTTGAATGTCTTTGAATTCTTGTAATCCAAAATAAAAGCTAATTCCGAACAGTAAGGTGACTGCTCCTGAGATATATGGTATGAGGTCTATCATTTGTTGTCAATCTTTATAAGTTTTAAATAAATAGCAAAGGCTAGAATAGAAGGTACCCATAAGCCTAAGAAAAGTGCTCCGTCGGTTTCTCCGTTAAACCACATGATTTCTGATAAGATGAGCGTAGAGAAAGCTAGGAAAAGCATTATTACATCTGTTTTGCTTAATTTTTTCAGCATTGTATTGATTTTGATAATGATTAATATATTATCTAAACTGTTAATATTGCTATTTTGTTCAAGTATTAAGTTGTAAATGTTAAACAAAAATATTGAAAGGCAAGCAACTAACGAATCAAAAGACCATTGGCATTAGAAAAGAATTCATGCTTATTTAGAAGTGGAGTAGGGGAAATATGTCAAGAAATATAAAAGCTATAGATGCGGTATTTGGATACAGCTTCATAAAAGCAACAAGCTAATTAGATAAATAAGAGGTTGGGCAGATAAAAAGTAGAGATGATTTATACAGCTTGAAAGTATGTACAATCAAGTCTTTATTTATAGTTATAGGAAACTTATAAATTGACATAGAATAATGAACTCTAATGAATAAGTCAGATCACTTCGAAAATGATAGGGTGACTACATATGCATTATTTACGCCCTTTATTGGCTAATAAATATGCTAACTACAAGTAGATTTAGGCTGAGTTACAAAAGCAAATAAAAACCTACATATCTTTCTTCAACAAGCTCCAATAGGCTAAACCAATAAATAAAACAGTATAAAAACATGTTAAAATGACCGCAACTTTATAGTCTAATAGAAAGTCGAATTTGACCTCGCTAGGTATAAAGCTGGCAAATTTATAGAATGGGAAAGGTTGTAAGTCCTCTACCGCATTCATAGGCCAGTAATTCATTGTTTCATTATTGAATATCTTCTTGTGTCCTAACCACCGAATCGCTGGCTCGAGGAATAAAATGTAAGACCAGAAAGTCAAGACTGCTATACCAGATCGTCGAATGACAATACCGATCATTAGTCCGAAAGACAAATAGCCTAGGCACATCAGAAAATATCTTAATATAGCTGGCCATCCTTCCAGAGCTAGACCGATCGTAGGAGAATCTGTGTTAAACCATCCGATGACAAAAGTCGCAAGTGCAAAATATACAGTTGCTAGAAAGCTTAGCGTAACAATAAATATAACTTTCCCGATAAAGAATTCCGTTCTCGTCTGACCATTTATCACCGCCTGACGCATCGTCTTGTTAGATACTTCAGAAGTAATGATGTGCACAGCAACAAAGCCTAAACAGAAAAATACCAACCAGTTTCCAGCGAATCCCATCCATTCCCATACGGTAGGAAATTCAAAAAATACATCATTGCTAAGCAGAACTGGGGGAATAGGCTGAACTTGCTTTCCGATAAAAATCAAAGTTGGCAAAAACAACATGTACATTGCAAGGAGCATGTTCACAACGGCGTTATTGCCAAATTTCTGGTATTCTAATTTCAAGTAGTTTAACATGTTAAGCCGTTTCTTTTGTGATTTCTAAAAATTCTTCCTCTAGTCTTTTCTTACGCTTAATGATGTGGGTAGGCACGATGCCGCCATCGATACAGCTTTTGACAATGTTTTCGAATTGATCCTCATTAGCAACTGAGCATTCAATGAATCCTGGGCGATCGATTGCCGACTTAATAGAAGATATATTGCTTAAGATATTCTTCAATAAATTCATATCTGTTGCACCGATTTCTACAGTTGTATCGGTACTTAGAATCGAACCAACCGATCCAGTTGCAAGTAGGTTTCCTTTTTTAATGATCGCTACGTGAGAGCATATCTTTTCTACCTCATCCAAGATGTGGCTTGCCATGATGACCGTTTTTCCAGAGTCTGCAATGTCTTGTAAGGTTGTCCTAACTTCAGCAATTCCTTGTGGATCCAGTCCATTCGTCGGTTCATCGAAAATAACAACGTCAGGTTCACCGATTAAGGTTGCACCTATCGCTAGTCTCTGTTTCATTCCTAGTGAAAAGGTTCTAAATTTACTTTCTCTCCGCTCGTATAAGTTAATTTTTCGGAGAATTTCATCTAAGTCATCGTTGTGCGATTTTTTAATTCTTTGTACGATTTTCAGATTAGAAATAGCATCCAAATATGGATAGAAATTTGGAGTTTCTAATATGGCTCCTATTCTTCGCCTCGGATTATCTCCGTATTTATTATCAAACCAAGTAAAAGAGCCCGAGGTCTGTTCAAGAATACCAAGGATAATTCCTAAGGTGGTGGTTTTTCCACTACCGTTAGGGCCTAAAATTCCGTAAACCTGACCAGCTTCCACTTCCAGATTTAACCCGTTCAAGGCATGTATATTTCCATAATTTTTATGGAGATTATTTATTTTTAATACTGACATATGTTAGTTCGTTCGTCTTGCAATGATGAATATAAGACAGATTGTTTAATTTTAGCACTAAAATACGATTAATGCAGCATTCTGATGGACAGACAATTTTAGAAGTCCAGAAATTAAATACTTATTTCGGAGAAACTCAGGTTGTGAAGGATCTTAGTTTTGCCATACAAAAAGGAGAAACTGTTGCGATAATCGGCGAAACAGGCAGCGGGAAATCAGTTGCCATTTCTTCAATTTTTAATTTGTTAGAGGCCCATATTGCAAAGGTATCTGCTGAAAAATTGGTTTATAATGATAAAAAGAACCCTCAGATATCGCTGCCGAAAGATATCGCTATTGTATTTCAAAATGCACAGTTATCCCTTAATCCGGTTGTGAAGTGCGGTGTGCAGATAAAAAGAATTCTTAGGAAGCAAATGTCGCTCAGTAGGGTAGAAGCAGAGCAGAACACGAAAGAACTCTTCCACAAAGTCGAGCTAAATGAAACTGATCGAATCTATCACTCCTTTCCGCATCAATTATCTGGCGGTGAACTTCAGAGAGTTATGATTGCGATGGGACTTGCCTGCCATCCGGAATTTTTAATACTTGATGAACCTACTGCATCATTGGATAGAATTGTCCAGATAAAAATTATAGATCTTCTAAAAAAGCTGAAGGCGGAAGAAGGATTGAGTATATTATTGATTACCCATGATCTGGCATTGGTTAGTGATTTTGCTGATCGGATTTTGCACATTGATAAGGGCGCACTGATCGCTAATCAAGATGTGGATTCTTTTTTTACTAAGTCGGCACACCAGGTCTCTCAGCAATTAGTGGAACAATTAAAAGACTTTTATAATGGTCAATTTAAGGTTTCGGGAAATTCAGAGGATTTAATGGATATTAAAGAGCTTTCTGTTCAATTTAGAAGTGGCAAGTATGCCTTCAAGGATTTGAGTTTTTGTATAAAGAAAGGGGAAAATCTTGGTATCATAGGAGAGTCTGGAAGTGGCAAAACTACATTAGCGAAATGTCTATCAGGAATGATTCCTCCTACTGAAGGTCGTATTTCTTCAAAAGTTAATCAGAGAAATATTAGTTATGTTTTCCAAGATGCGTACAATTCAGTTGATCCTGATCTCTCTATAAAGGCAATTCTACATGAAGTGATCCGACTTCAAGAAAAAAAACGGGACATCGGAGAATTGTTGGCTTCGGTTAATTTATCAACTGATATTCTTAATAGGAAGATCACTGAATTATCAGGAGGCCAAAGGCAAAGGGTAAATCTAGCGCGAAGTTTAGCCTGTAATCCATCTGTGTTAATATGTGATGAGATCACTTCTGGTCTAGATCTGAAAGTACAAATGGAGATCATAGATTTGCTTTCAAGTAAAGGTGATGATCTGACGATTGTGTTTATTTCGCACGATATTTCATTGGTTAAATATTTCTGTCATAGGGTGTTGATAATGAAGAATGGAGGAATGGAATTTTTAGGTGAAACCAAACATTTATTTGAAGAAAACCAAGAAGGATACGCCAAAGAACTAATTAATTCCATCTATAAGGTTAAATATTTCTTAAATAGATACTGATAAGTGTAACTTTTTTAATCTTAGTTCCGTTCTTATGGTATGCAACCTTTGCAAAAAGATTGTGTCTTTTAGATAGAACCCAATGAAAACAATTATTATGCCTCCACAAGAAAAAAGAAGAAAACATGTAGCCTACATGTTCTTTGCAGTTGCTTTCCTAAGCCTGTCCTGTTTCGCTTATCTGAATTTGTGTACAGAAAATACTTTGATGATAGCTGAATATATGGGTGACATTAGTTATTCTGATTTCAGAATTGAAGAAATTGTACTTCCGGACTTACATTTCTTCGAGAATAGTTTCCAAAGAATCATGGAATTAATTTTTACTAGAGCTTAATTAAACCTTTCCAGTTTTCTTCTGTCTTAGTTATTAAGAAGAAATTCAACTTATGGAAAATAGATTAGCAATCCTACTGGTATTTTTATGCACTTTAACCTTGGGCTATGGACAAAAAAACAACAAAAGCGCAATTCAACATACTATTTCTGGTAAAATAATTGATGGAGACAGTGGCGTACCACTAGAGTTTTCAACGTTATCTTTATTTGAAACAGAAACTTCTACACTCGTAGGAGGCGCTATTACAGATCAAGAAGGAAAATATACCATTGAAACAAAGCCTGGAAATTATTATTTAGAAATTGAGTTCATCTCATATGCACCTGGAAAGATTACAGACATCGTTGTAACGAAAGATAATAAAAACATAGAATTGCCAGATTTTAACTTGTCCATAGATGCGGAAAAGTTAGACGAAGTAGTTATTGTGGAAGAACGATCACAAGTTTCACTTAGCTTAGATAAAAAAGTATTTAATGTTGGAAAAGATCTAACAAATAAAGGAGGAACGGCAGAAGATGTTCTTGATAATGTGCCTTCTGTTTCTGTAGATCTAGATGGAGGTGTAGAACTAAGAGGAAGTGGTGGTGTAAGGATACTTATCGATGGCAAGCCAAGTATGATGGTGGGTGATGGCAATACGAATGGATTGAGAAATATTCCGAGTAATATGATCGAGTCAGTAGAAGTCATTACTAATCCGAGTTCTCGATATGAAGCAGAGGGGATGGCTGGAATAATTAATATCGTATTAAAGAAAGATAGAAAACGTGGATTTAATGGTTCGATAGATGTTTCAGGTGGTTATCCTTTAATGGGGTCTACCGCTTTTAACCTTAATTATAGAAGAGAAAAAATTAATTTATTTTCTTCTATTGGCGCTGGATATAGAACTGGACCAGGTTCAGGTTTTACTTATCAAGAGCAAAAATACTTCGATGGCACATCAGAGATTTTTAGTTCCACCAGAGATATGAATAGAAATGGAGTCAATGGAAACATAAGTCTTGGAATGGATTATTTTATCAACGATAATAACATTTTGACTTCTTCTTTTTCATTTAGAAGGTCACTAGAAGAGAATCGAAATTCAGTGTTTTATGAGGACTTTCTTAATTCAAGGGAGCAGTTAGTTGGCCTTTCTGAAAGATATGATGATGAATTAGAGAATGAATATGACACGGAATACGCATTGACATATGATAAAAAGTTGAAGGGAAAGGATCATTCATTGATTGCGGATCTAAGATTTCAAGATAATACTGAAATTGAATCTTCAGACTTTTCACAAGAATTCTTTGATGCGAATAGGGTGCCTACGGGAGAAGACAATTTAATTCAACGATCAGCAAATAGTGAAACGGAACGTAGGATTAATCTGAAACTTGATTATAAGAGACCACTGCCTAATGATGGTGTTTTCGAAACTGGAATTCAATCTTCCTACAGACTTATTTCTAATAAATATTTAGTAGAAGAGGAATTTGATAATGAATGGATTCGTCTTGCTAATTTATCAAACGATTTTAATTACAATGAGTTTATCAATGGGGTATATGGTATCTATGGTAAGGAATATCTAAGATGGTCTTACCAAGTAGGTGTAAGAGCGGAGTACTCTTTAATCGAGACAGAGTTGCTTGATTCAGATGAGGGAGCTAATTCTAGAGATTATATCAATTTGTTTCCAAGTGCCTTTGTATCCTATAAAATAAATGATGAGAATTCATTTCAAGTGAGTTACAGTAGAAGAATTAGAAGACCGAGATTTAGAGATCTGAATCCTTTCTTCACCTTCAGTGACCCAAGGAATCAGTATAGCGGTAATCCTAATTTGAATCCTGAGTTCACAGATTCATATGAAATAGGTTACGTGAATTACTTTGAAAAAGGGTCTTTAACATCTTCATTTTATTACAGACATTCTACAGACGTGATGGATTGGGTTCAAACGGTAACTTCAGATGGTGTAACCATTAGAAGACCTGAAAATTTGAATACGCAAGATGATTTAGGATTTGAATTTACAGGGAACTATAAGTTTGTGAAGTGGTATGACTTAAGTGGAAGTTTGAATATTTTCAGATCGATTACCGACGGAGCTAATGTTCAGGAGGATTTCACCGCAGATGCTTATTCATGGTTTACCAGATTGAATAATAAGATCAAAATGTCTAAGACTTTCGAAGCACAAGTGAGAGTAGATCACAGAGGAGCAAGAAAGACGACTCAAGGTTCTCGTAAGGGAATAACTAGCATAGATATTGGATTAGGGAAGGAATTTCCTAAGCAGAATATTTCTTTATCGGTCAATGTTAGAGATCTTCTTAATTCAAGAAAGTATCAATCTATTAATGAGTTCGCACTTTATGATGATAATGCACAAATAGGGACTTTTTATTCAGAAAGTGAATTCCAACGACGAGCAAGGTCAGTTGTGGTTTCATTGAATTATAGAATCAACCAAGAAAAGAAAAGAGGCCGTGAGAAAGGAAATGGTGGTGATTTTGATGGTGGAGGAGAAGAGTTCTAAGTGAAAGTTTTAAAAGAGTAAAGGAAAGGCTTATTAGTTTCGAAACTGATAAGCCTTTTTTTATTTAGATCTGTTAGCTGAGTGTTGTAATAGGTTTTGGCAAGGATTGCAGAGCTGAATATGGTCTTCTCGGCTCGGGTTGTTTCATCTAGCCGAGTGATGAAGTGGGTACTGGAAAGGATTGGAGAGCTGAATATGGTCATCTCGACTCGGGTAGTCTCATCTAGCAGATTGATGAAGATCTGTAAGCCGAGTGAAGAAAAGGGTTCTGGCAAGGATTGCAGAGCTGAATATGGTCTTCTCGGCTAGGGTAGTCTCATCTAGCCGAGTGATGAAGATCTGTAAGCCGAGTGATGAAATAGGTTCTGGCAAGGATTGCAGAGCTGAATATGGTCTTCAAAGTGTACATGAAAATCAAGATTATAGATTTTTTCGGATAAAATTTCTAGGTCCTATGAAAGAAAAGCTGGCACTAAAATAAGCAACATGGTCCAAAAAAAAAGACCCGCAATATTCATTACGAGTCTCTTATATTTATGCTTTAAGTGGTTTGTAATTATTTCAACAATGCCAGTGCATCTTTAATTCTCTTCATCGCCTCTTTTAATTCTTCTTCCGAAGCAGCATATGAAATTCTGATACAATCATCTGCACCGAATGCACCACCACCTACAGTTCCTACCAATGCTTCTTGTAAGATGTAAGCTGCAAAGTCTTCTGAATTCTCAATATTGTACTCACCATAGCTTTTACCAAAGTAAGAGCTCACATCTGGAAATAAGTAAAATGCACCTTGAGGATCATTAATTTTAATACCTGGAATTTCAGATAATAAATCCCTAACCATGTGTTTTCTTTTCTCGAAAGCATTCTTCATATCCACAGATGGCTGCTGGTCTCCCTCCAATGCTACAATTGCAGCCCGCTGTCCGAAGGCATTAGCTCCTGAAGTTACTTGACCTTGAATCTTCGCACAAGCTGATGCAATCCATTGTGGAGCACCGATATATCCAAGTCTCCATCCAGTCATTGAATAACCTTTAGAAAATCCATTGATTGTTACCGTCTGATCTTTCACACTATCGAAAGATCCGATACTAGCATGCTTTCCTCCAAAGTTGATCAACTCATAAATCTCATCAGAAAAAATTATGATATCATCTCTTTCACCTATAACATTAGCAATCGCTTCTAATTCTTCCGCTGTATAAACTGAACCCGTTGGGTTACAAGGAGAAGAAAATAAAACTGCTTTCGTTTTATCAGTGATAGCTGCTCTTACCGCTTCCGGTTTTACTTTGAAATCATCGTCTATCGTACTATTTACGAAAACAGGTACTCCACCAGCTAATTTTACAATATCCGCATAAGAAACCCAATAAGGAGTGAAAATGATCACTTCATCACCAGGATTCAATAATGACATACACAAATTGTATACACATTGCTTTGCTCCATTAGAAACCACAATTTGGTTAGCAGTAAAAGTAAGACCATTTTCTCGCTTAAACTTTTCCACAATCGCATTTCTCAGTTCTAGTAACCCAGGAACCGGAGTGTACTTTGTAAATCCTTCGTCTAAAGCAACCTTAGCTGCTTCTTTAATATGGTCAGGCGTGTCAAAATCTGGTTCACCTAAACTCAAACTAATTACATCCTTTCCTTGTGTTTTTAGCTCTCTTGCCATCTGCGCCATTTTTATAGTCGCAGACTCTGACATTTCACTAACTCTTTTTGATAATAAATTCTCCATAATTATTGACACGTATTACGTTTATTAAGTTATGAAGGCAAATGTATCATTTTATTAAATTTTACGTTCTATTTAGCAATTATTAATTTTTCAATTTTTATTCCCGCTTCGTTTTCTATTCGAACAAGATACATTCCAGGTGTATAAGGACTTGTATCTATTAGGGTTTCTTTATTGATACTTTGTACCGTTGTTACCTTCTGGCCTGCACTACTGTACAGGTGATAGGTATTAATCGTATATGGTGAATTTAAGATCAAAGTATTGTTTATCGGGTTCGTCTTGATATAATTGAATTTATTTTCATGAATAGACTGAACCCCTGTTGTTTCATCATCGCCTCCAGGTCCAACAATCAGGCATGTTGGTGGAGAGAATAATTTCGCTTGACAACATAATGTTCCCTTATCGCAAATGAATAACACATTTAATCCAATATCTGACCCTGGATAATTCTCAATTTTCATTGGTAAATCAGCATAGCTAAATGTACCATATAAACCTGTTAATGAATAAATGTCAAATTGTCCACTAGAAGTACCTTGATGATCAAAATCCAAGACAAAATTAACCAAGTTTAAAGTGTTTGATGCACATGCCAGTTCACTGATTTCCACATTGGTTATGCTGCATTCTGTTGGATCATCGTAGCATTCTGAAATATCCAGCATTCTAGAAACACAACATTGATCATCACATACTGTTAATTCTATCTGATTAGCACCATCTAATGGAATCTGAGTATTAAGCTCTATAAATTCATTATTTATTTCAGTTTCACCTATTAATAGTCCATTAGCATAAATAGAGTAGAATTTAATCGGATCTGTTTCTTCAAAAAGATAGAAGGCAATTTCCGTGATGAGTCCATCATTACATTTTACTCTTGTTTCGTCAATTTTAAAGCTGCAATTATCAGTGCAACAAAAGTATCCATACTCCATTTCTGAGGAACACTGGTTTTCATTATCAATGACAACAAATTCATAAAATACATCACATGAATCACCAACATAAATGAGTATTGGCAAATCCTCATAGGAGAAATCTCCGTAATCATGCCCATTTCCTATAACTGAGAAACCTTTGCTTCCGACATTTGCATATTCAAAATCTAATTTGAAATATGGAATTTCAGCATCATTGCATTGGCTAGGACTTGCTTGTATATTACCAATTTTGCAGTTACCATTATCGTTACAATTAATAAGATCGACGATTTGTGAATAGCAACAAAATTCTAAATTACTAGAAGTAGTACAGATCTGAAGCTCCATAAACTCCCCACCATTATTTAATGTTTCGATATAGACATAAGGGTAGTCCAATTTGTAATTAAGTACTGAATCACCATCTACTGATATCCATAAGTCATCTCCATATATTGGGTGGATTAATTCAAGTTTTATTTGTACTAAATCACTATCGCAATCCATAGAAATGAGTTCGAAAATAGGCTCAAGACAGTGGTCACTACAGCAAATGATTATCGACTCAAGGACCGTTTTGCAACTTTGATCTTGAGCATCATAAGCGACAAGTTCATAATTAGGATTACAACTTGGCTGAAATGGACCTACACTCACTGGCAAATCTGTATAAGCAAACTCACCATAGAATACGCCATTTCCTTGTACTATAAAGGAGTCACTTACTGTATTTTTATATTTGAAATCAAGACTAATAAATACTTCTTCATTAGGTTGGCATTCTGGAACATCATATTCCATTGCATAGATTTTGCAATCTGAACCTGACGAACAATTATCAGTACTGAACTCTTGCGTAAAGCAACATTCTTCAGAGATTCCTACACTACAAACGCTTATAGTATGCTTTGCAATATCAAGTGGAAGATCACCAGATAGATAGATAAAGTTGCTATCTATTTCAAAATTCGTGATATATTCTTCATTTATCTTTATCGTGATATTATTCTGATAAAATCCTTCTACTAAAAATAGCTTCATTTTAACCTTTTGATCAGAACATTCCATGTCTACGATCTCGAAAATAGGAGGGCCACAATCTATAGGGCAACAGATTATAATATTATCAATTTCTGCTCTACAATTGTTGTATTTAGAATCCTGTACCACGAATTCATATTCAGTGTTACAATCACCTGGGAATGGACCGAGTTCAATCGGAAGATCGCTATAGACAAACTCGCCATAATCCTGGCCATTTCCTTTGACTCTAAATGAGTCTGAGACATTACTATAGTTGAAATCTAAGGTAACATAGACTAAGCCATTAGGATTGCATTCTGGAAAGGAAACTTCTAGATCTCGAATGTTGCATTCATCCGAAGAACAAACTCGTCCGATATTAGCAATCACATAGCATTCTTCATGTTGCCTCTTAAAAATCGCAATTGAATTAAAAGTAGAGCAATCTGCTTCGAAAGGACCAAATTTACCATCAGGAGATTCCATCGGTATGTCGTTAATATAAACATTGAAATTTTCGTAGATGTTAGTGGGCTGATCTATCGCAATGTAGAAAACATTTCCATCAGGAATGACTTCGTAAGAAAAATTATCGAGTCCACATTCAGACTGTGCATTTAATGTAAATGCAGCGATAAGTGAGAAGAGAAAAATAGAAAAACGTTTCATATGATTTTTATTTATAGATAATGGAACTGGTTTTTTTACCTAGACACCATATGATTTCATTTCGTTGTCTACGGACTTTTTTACCACTAAAGAACATATTATAAAAATTCGGCATATGTTTTGCATTAAAGAAATCTATAATATGTTGTCTATTGACTTTTAAAGCTTTCTAAAATTAACAAAAGCTTATAAAATACTTGAATGAGTAAAACATTTCTAAAAGGCTGGATTTATAGTTTATTGATGATAACAGCCATCAATAGCTTCGGGCAAGTAACCAATACTTGTAACACCACCTTTTATGATACTGGTGGTCCGACAGGAAATTATGAGAATAATGAAGATTACCTTGTCACTTACTGTGCAGACAACGGTGGCAAAATGCGATCTTTGTTTAAGAAGTTTTCCCTCAGCACTGAATCTATCCCCGACACTTTATTTGTATATGATGGTCCTAGTACCTTTTCTCCGCTAATTAGCAAGTACTCTGGAAGTATGGCGACACCTGGAGAAGAATACACTATTAATTCTCTCATTCGTGGAAACGGAGCTTGTCTTACTTTTGAATTTAAATCAGGTGGATCTGGGACAAGTACAGGTTGGGAAGCTGAAATTTATTGTTTAGCTCCACCACAAGGAGGAATCGAAATATGCGGAGATGGAATAGATAATGACGCAGATGGTCTTATCGATCAAGCAGACCCAGATTGTCTTATCGAACCATCTGTTGAAAATTGTTTCACAGGAAATTACTACTATATTCCACCGATCTGGCAATTGAATACACCAAACGATAACGAATTAAACGGGCCAGCAAGTCTCAACTTTTCTACGAGATATCCTAGTGCAAATATTAATGTAAGAACGCTAGATAATTCTTATAACCAAGATTTTACAATTTCTAGCGCGGCAGCATTGACCCAAGCCATCCCGCTGACTTACCTGCAGACGGAAAATCCTAATACCAAGGAAAGTAATAAAGGATTCATCGTTAGTTCTGATGTTCCCATTGACATAAAATACTTAACAGATGGCAGCCTTAATAAAAATCATATTAGTATTAGAGGAAGAGAAGGATTAGGAAGAGGATTTAGAGTGGGATCACAGACGAATACTAGAATTGCTAGTTCTACCACATCAGCTTTAAAGGAGGCGCATTTCATTTCGGTTATGGCTTCAGAAGATGACACAGATGTAACTTTTACATTTGACATTCCGGTTACGGGTTTAACAAGTCCGCATACGGTCAGGCTGAATAGGGGAGAAAGCTACTTAATTAAAGATGATGATAACAATGTTTCTGTTTCGGGAGCATTAGTGAGCGCAACAAAAAATATAGCAGTGATCAGTGGATCGCAATACACACAGGCTTATGGAACGCTCGCACAAGATGGAGGGATGGATCAGATTATACCAGCTTCTAAAGCCGGGATTAATTATGTCTTAACAAGATCTGGAAACGATGTGGATCAAGATTATGCGATCGTAGTTCCGATCGAAAACGGAACTAATATTTTTCTAGATGGTGCATTTATCCAGACGGCAACGATAGATGCTGGAGATTACTACCAAATTCCATTAAATGGAAGCATCGGTGAACCGCTTTACATCAGAACTTCAAGACCGGCGATGGTTTACCATGTTTCTGGACAGAGTGGGGGAAATGTAGGCATGTCAGTAGTGCCACCGATCGGGAGCTGTAGAGGAGATAATATTCTTACTTTCTCGAAACTGACAAATGCGAATAATCACTTACTAAATATTATTATTCCTACAGCTGGTCTCAGTAACTTAAGGCTGAATGGAAACCCAGTAGGAGGAATCGTAAGAAATATTTTAGGCTTTTCTGGGTATTCTTCAGTTCTGCTGCAAGAATCCGATTTGTCTAATGATAATACATTAACCGCTGATGTTAATTTCACAGCTGGTTTTATAGGTTCATCTGCGAATGCCTCGGTTTATTCTTATTTAACTTCTTATAGAGAAACGATTGATTTCTTAGATGTAGTCACAGGTTTACCTATAGAATACATTGACCTAGATACGATATGTAACACAGGAAGTTTTGATTATACTTTCCAAGTAGAGAGTTGTGGAACAGGCCATAGATTGATCAGTATTGAGGAAAGTGGCATGATGGGAACTGCAGAAATTACAGATTCTCTTGGGCTGAGTATTCATTTCGAATCAAATGGTGAGAACACAGGTCAGAATTTTATTTCAGTGGTTGTTGAGAATAATCTTGGAAACAGATCTTCCATATGTGTTGGATTCATCGTTGATGATTTGCAGTTAGATTTGGGAGATAATGTTGGAACGTGTTTAGTTTCCAATTTCACATTAACGCCAGAAGTGTTAACGGGTGGAGAGCCACCATATACCTATTTATGGAGTAATGGTGCGACTTCTGAGACGATAGAAGTGAGCCCGTCGACTACGACTAGATATTATCTGACGGTAACTGATCAGCGTGGTTGTACTTATGTGGATGATATTAATGTAAATATAGGAGCAGGACCTCAGATTTCATGTAAAGGTCAGATCAATATTTCACTAAATGAACTTTGCGAATCAGAAATCACTCCTGAAGTGCTTTTACTCAATGATCAAGGAATTGAGCAAGAATTCACAGTGAAAGTGGAAGATCAATATGGTTTTGTTATTCCTAATGCAGTGATCAACGATTATTACATCGGTAAGACTTTAAAGTATACGGTAACTACAGCCTGTGATAATGCATGCTGGGGTAATCTGACGGTTCAAGATAATTTTATACCGATTATTAACTGCGGTAGTTATGATGTGCTTTGTTCGGATGATATTAGTCCAGATTCAGTTGGTTATCCAGTTCCATTTGATAATGCAATTGACCTAGGCGAAAATCGATTCAGACTTTCAGGAGTAGATGCCTGTAGTGATGTTACGTTATCATATAACGAAACTGCAGTGATTCAGGCATGTACGAGTAACTTAGAAAAAATAATATACAGAAATTGGTTAGTAGTAGATGAGTCTGGAAATCAGAATTCATGTACGGATACCATTAATGTGATCAAGGAAGATATTAATAATATCATATTCCCATTGAATAGAGATGATATTGACTTGCCTTCTTTAGCGTGCGATAGCAATTATCCCACATTCGAGAATGGTCACCCATCGACAGACCCAGAGGCTGGAGGCGGACTTTACTTGACTGGATGTAAGTCGATAGATGTTGCGTTCGAGGACACTTACTTAGAGGGTTGCGGAACGAGTTTCAAGGTTTTGCGTCATTGGAAATTATTCGACTGGTGTACTGGATTAAATAGAGAAGAATATCAGGTGATTAAGGTAACAGATAAGGAGCCTCCGACATTTGTTTGTCCTGCTCCATTAACAGTTTATACTTCACCATATGATTGTGAAACTGGCCAGATAATTATTCCGCCACCGACAATGCAGGATAACTGCAACGAAACAGGATTTACAGTTAAGGTAAATATAACGGAGAATGATGTCTTCGGTCATTTCGTAAGCGAAAACAATGTAGTTAATGGACTGCCATTAGGAATAAATACCGTCGATTACTACATGTTCGATGCTTGTGATAACAGAGACACTTGTTCTACCATCATTACGGTTCAGGACGACAAAGCTCCATTTGCAATTGCTGATTTACATACAGTTGCGAGCATTGGATCTGATGGAACGGCGAGGATTTATGCTGAGAATTTTGATGATGGTAGTTTTGATAATTGCGGAATCAAGTTAATGAAGGTGCGTAAGAAAGTTGACTCCTGTGGTTCAGAGCCAGGTGATTATTTATTTGATGGTCTGTACTACAATGATTACGTAGATTATTGTTGTGCTGAAGTGGGGCTAGAGCATAGGGTGCAATTCTTAGTAGAAGATATTCATGGAAATGTGAATATGGTTTGGGTAGAGGTTACTTTAAATGATAAACTACCTCCAGTAGTAAGTGCACCTCCTCACATAACGATTAGTTGTGACCATGATTTCTTATATGACGACTTATCTTATTTCGGTGATGTTGTTATCGGAGATGAACCGAGAAAACCTATTATCCTGAACGATGCTTATAATAGCGGAACAGTTGGTCTCGATGGTTACGCAGTGGATAATTGCTATGTGGAAGTAGAGGAAACGTCAGAGATCGATCTGGAGTGCGGTGCAGGAACGATTACGAGAACATTTACAGCAACGGATAATAATGGAATGACAGATGTCGCAACCCAAGTGATTACGATTAAAGTGGCAGATCCATTTACTTATGAGCAGATAATTTGGCCTGAAAAAGTTACGATAGAAGGGTGTGTGAATGTGGATATAGATACTTCAGTAACAGGATCTCCAAGATATATAGATAAAAACTGTGCAAAATTAGCAGCAGAATACACCGATAAAGTATTCGAATATGGAGATGGGGCTTGTTTGTCGATTCACAGAGAATGGCAGGTTAATGATTGGTGCCAATATAATCCACTAACGGGTGAAGGATTATGGACATATATACAAGTGATCTATGTTGAAAATAACACGAAGCCTACATACGATTATGACTACCAAGATACAACAGTCTGTATTTCTGGAAGTTGTGAAGGAATTGTGGATCTTCAGGTGGATGCAACAGACGATTGTACGTCCGAATTATTCTATAAGTGGCGAGTTGATTTTGATTTAGATGGTATATATGATGATGAAGGAATAGGAAACAGAATCCAAGAAGTTTGGGAACCTGGAAGATATTATATTGTATGGTCGGTTCAAGATCATTGCGGAAATACAGCCATTAAGAAGTATTATGTTACGGTTCAGGATTGTAAGCCACCAACGCCGTACTGTCTTTCCGGAATTTCTACTGCGGTAATGCCGCTGAATGGGGAAGTGCAACTTTGGGCTTCAGATTATAACAAGGGAAGTTTTGATAATTGCACGGCAGATCTCGATCTGAAGTTATCCTTTTCAAAGGATACATCTGATACCTTCTTCACGGTTACTTGTGAAATGATGGGCAATGGAGTGCAGCAAACGATTCCGCTTAAGGTCTGGGTAACTGATGAAGCAGGGAACCAAGATTACTGTAGTGTTGAGATTCGTGTGAACGATACGAATGATGTTTGTCCGGATGTGGAGAATGGCTATGTGGATATAGGTGGTAACATTTATACCGCTGACTTGCAGAGAACCATGCGGGATGTAGAAGTAACACTAGAGTCTAATTCAGACTTGCGAGAAATGCAGTTTACAGAAGAAGATGGTAGTTTCCGTTTTAGTAATATTCCAGACTACTTATCTTATACAGTTAGACCTATCTACGATGAAAATTACCGGTTAGGTGTAACAACGCTGGATATTATATTGATACAAAAGCACATTCTAGGACTAAAAATATTTACTGATCCTTACAAAGTCATCGCAGCTGATGCAAGTAATTCGGAGAGTATTTCTGGTTTAGACTTGATCTTGATTCGAAAATTAATACTTGGATTAACCGATACGTATCCTAAGAATTCGAGTTGGAGGTTCGTCGATAAGAATTACGTGTTTAATGATGTGTTGAAGCCATGGGGATTTGATGAAACGATCGATTTAGGATTGTTGTCTGAGAGTAATTATAATGCGGATTTAATTGGTATTAAGATAGGAGATGTTAACGATTCATATAGTGGATTAGAGAATTCTAATACGACTGTCAGAAGCGAGGCGATCTACTTAGAGACTGATAATAAGCAATTTGCTAAGGGGGATGTTATGCATGTCAATTTGGAAGTCAGTGAAGAGATGAGTATAGAAGGGTTCCAGTTTGCGGTGAATTATGATAAAGTAAAATTAGATTTACTTGCGGTAGATGGAGCAGGTGTTCCATTAAAAGAGGATAACATAAATCATGCTTCAGAGGAAGGTCTGATAGGGATAAGTTTCGATGATATTAGCGGGATTGATATCGCTGAGGGTACATCGTTGATTCAGCTGAAGTTTATTGCGAAAGAGAATTCGGGTGTGGAAGAATCTATCGAATTGAATACTTCGAGAATGTCAGCGGAATTGTATACGATAAACAGTGAAGTTAAGCCAATTGAACTTCATTATAGATCTGTCGAAAAGGAAAGTAGGGGAGCGATTACAGTTTACCAAAATGAACCTAATCCATTCGTGAAACAAACTAGGATTCCATTCGAATTATCATCTTCAAGGTCGGTTAGTTGCCAGATCTTTGATATCGATGGAAAACTGGTTCAGGAGCTTAAGTCTGACTTTGGAATTGGTAATCATGAATTTAGAATCGGAAGTGAAAATTTGAAAGAATCGGGCGTGTACTATTATAAGATCACATCAGAAGATTTTCAGATTACTAAGAAGATGATTTTCACCAGATAGGAAGTAGACATGTTTTAGGTCAATTTTCATTAAAGTAAAGAATATAATTGCTGGAGCTTCTCTAGGTCCAGATTAGCTGCATATTTTTTGTCAATTTGAATTTAAGGAAGTGACAATAATTAAATCAATGACTACATTTTCGAAATTGGCTGAATATCCGTTTTTTCTCAAAATAAATTAATGTTTTTTCTAGTATCGTAAGTTGCGTATTCATAGCTAGTTAGGTGGGTAGGTAAATGTTAAAGTGTGAACATATTATAGATTAATTCAATATGATTTCATTTTTGGAACAGTACTTGGCTTATAGGATAATTGTAAGAGAGTAATTCAACTGAAAAGGAACTTACACAATTTTAATAATCTCACATGAGATTGATTTTGGGCATACTCGATTACAATTTATAACCAAAACTCGTTAAGTCTGATCATTGCTAAGCATTGATCAGACTTTAACTTTTCTTGATTGCACAACGAAGAATAAAGCTTAGCCAAAGATATACTGAAGCATTATGGTATTGGATGATGATTAATCTACATCTTAGACCATACGCTTTTTTCCAACCAGGCTTATTATCCATACATATTTGCTTCAGTTTTTTTATATCTAGGTTCTCACAATTATACTAGCATTATAACATTTCATTTTTTTTTAATCTGGTCACAGAATTAATGGACCTCATGCATTAGTTTGATTTTACTGGGTTGTAAAATGGCTAAGTAGTCCCTCCAGACCGGAATTTATGAATATCAGAAGTTTTGTAGATTTTCAGGTAATCTACTGCCTATAGTTTAGGCAGCTGTCGGGCTTACCTGTCCATTTTACTGGACCTCGTGCTTTAGTGCGATTTTTCTCAATATATGTTGGTTAAGAAGGTTCTATTGGTTGGGCCCAGGTTCATATTACTGGAACTAATTAATTCGGAATACTTTAATGTAAAATGGCTAAGTAGTCCCTCCAGACCGGATATTATGAATATCAGAAGTTTTGTAGATTTTTAGGTAATGCACAGCTTATAGTTTAGGCAGATGTCGGGCTTACCTGTCCATTTTACTGGACCTCGTGCTTTAGTGCGATTTTTCTCAATATATGTTGGTTAAGAAGGTTCTATTGGTTGGGCCCAGGTTCATATTACTGGAGCTAATTAATTCGGAATACTTTAATGTAAAATGGCTAAGTAGTCTCTCCAGACCGGAATTTATAAATATCAGAAGTTTTGTAGATTTTTAGGTCATGCACTGCCTATAGTTTAGGAAGCTGTCGGGCTTACCTGTCCATTTTACTGGACCTCGTGCTTTAGTGCGATTTTTCTCAATATTTGTTGGCGAAATTGTCCCTTCCAATTTAAAGATGAGAAATATTACTTAAGAATTTGGTACACCTTAAAATTATCAATCGTCATATGATTATCCACCGTTCTAAATCCGAAATGACCGCTAGAGTAGGGACTATCATCTTTGAAATCAAAAACCAACATATCATCTCTATAATATTGAATAATACCACCTGAGCTGAGGATTTTAACAGTATATGGTTTATTCGCTTCTAAGAGATACTTTTCATCAGATAAATCATGCTCTGGAAGAAGTGGCTTATTACCTTGACCATCATACCTTCTAAATCTGGTTTTAGTATTATTATGGCCACCCATTCCTGTATAGTAAAGTCTCAAGGAGTCATAATTGGTAAAGCGTCCTCCTCTTTTATCTGAGTTAGCAAATAAATCATCAGGATGATCAGGATCGATGGCCATCCAGAAACAATTTAGATCAGAAACTCTATCTCGTGGACCACCATCTTTAATTATAAATACATCATACTCGATGATAATTGGACCTGAAAATTGTTTCCTTGACCAAATCGTACAACCTCCAACATCTGTTATTTCTAGCTTGCCATCAATTATCTCTACCTTGCCTCCTGGAACTTGCTCCACCTTCCAGTCTGATAAATCATCGAAGTCATTTTGATAGATCAGCTTTCCAGAGACTTTATGCGTTTCACTTAACTGGATCACTTTCGTATTCGAAATACAACCATTGACCAAAACCAAAATAATGGCCAATTTCGTTATCAAAATAATAGAATTAATATGCTGTTGCATTTAGATATTTTTAGATCTCGTTTTAATAATTTTCCGTGGTAAAAACCGCAGCTGGCAAACCATCTCTGTTATATAAATTCGCTCCTTCAGGGTAGGCTGTCCAAGCGTATCTAACATGCTGAGGATTGGAAACTTCTTTATTCCAAACTTCAATTTTGTTCTTGCTGGTAATTTTTGCTTGTGCTTCTTTCCACACACCATCTTTGCCCTTAACTTCGAACCATTTCAAAGGCTCGCTTACTTCATACGTTTCGTTTAAAAGAACTTTCCTGCCTACCATTAGTCCGTCACCAACTTCATCAAATTCAATTTCAATCTTACTTCCGTTTATAGCTTTTGATTTATACAACGGACCACTCACTGGAGTCACTACATTGTAATCATTTCTTAACGCCCACAGTGAAAGCCTTTTGCCAACATCCATTTTATTATGAGGATGGATATCTTTCCCTTCACCGATGTCATATAAAACAGCCATTCCGGTATTGGGTACACTAAGTGTTCGTCTTAATTGATCATTCACTATGGCCCATCCTTGATCATTTTCTTCATTTCCTCTTATGCAAGCTGCAAGTTGAACCCAATAAAATGAAAAGTCCCCTTGATTCCATTCTGCTCTCCAACTCTTAATCATGGCCTCTAGGTAGTCAGAATATTCTTCAGGTAAGTGTACTGCATTACTTTCCCCTTGATACCAAATGGCTCCTTTGATACTGTATGGAATAACCGCCGAGAGCATGGCATTGTACAAAGTTGCTGGTTCCTGTTTTTCTTTTCTCGGATCGTGGATGGATGGTCTAGGAGCTCCTCCTTTCCTGCCGCTACTATACCAATCTGCTAATTTCTGATTATAAACTAAATCGACATAGTTCTCATCGTCTATGATGTCGATTCTTTCTTGGGCTGACTTTCTACTTACTTCAAAGTATTCTGTTCTGTTTTGATCTTCTAAGTAAGTTTCTTTAGATAACCAAGGTTGTATGCGGGTTCCACCCCATGAACATTCTATTAAGCCAATAGGAATGTTTAATTTCTCCCGTAGTTCTTTGGCGAAGAAGTAGCCTGTTGCGGAGATTTTCTCTGTCTTGCCCGGAGTAGCATTGATCCATTGACCTTTAAAATTCTTCTTCTTTTCAAATAATGACATCGTCTGTGGAACTTCAATATATCTGATCCAATTATCATTAGCCGTTTTAACCTCCTCTCTCACATGTTCCACCAATGGTTGGTATTGAGGTTCTTTTGAATTATTTAAAAACCTCTCCATTGAAAAATCCATGTTAGACTGACCTGTGCAAAGCCAAACTTCTCCCGACAAAACATCACTAATTTCGATGTAATTCTTTCCGGACACTTTTATTTTGTGCGGACCTCCAGCTTTCGGAGTTTTAAGATATGCTTTCCATGTTCCATCTTCAAGTGCGGTCACCGAGGTTTCTTCTCCCCAACTAGCTTCTATAGTTATGTTTTCACCTGCGTCTGCCCATCCCCAAATTGGGATTTCTGTTTCACGTTGAACGACCATATGGTCTGAAAACAATGAATTCAAACTGACCTCTGCCATTAAGATTTGAGGCAGTATAAATAATAAAATTCCTAGTGATTTGATGTAGTTTTTCATTTTTGATTCCATAGTGTGTAAGGGTCTTCGTGAGCAATCATTTGCTCTTTTAATAATGATTCCATTTCTTTCAGTTTTTCAGCGTACTTAGGATTCTCAGCTAAGTCTGTTTCCATTTTATTGGTCCTGTTGTGTTCAGGAAGATATTCATTTGGATTTTCAGCTAAGTTAAAAAGTTGGGTTTCTCTAACGGTCCCATCTAACACGTCGTATTTGATAAGTTTCCAATCGCCCTTCTTCACCGTCCTCATTCCTGGTTTAGAACCTCCTGCATATACTCCATACATTACGTCTCTTATCACTTCTTTATCTCCTTTTAATACGGGTACAAAGCTTTCGCCTTCCACTGTTTCTGGAATTTCTATCCCTGCTAAATCACACAGTGTCGGAAGCACATCCAAAAGATAAATGTTTCCATCCACTCGTTTCCCAGCTTCTAAACCAGGTCCTTTTATAATGAAAGGTACACGCCAAGTATGCTCATACAAATTTTGCTTTCCCATCAGGCCATGACGTCCGATAGACATGCCATGATCCGCTGTGTAGATGATGTAAGTATTGTCTAACTCACCTAATTCTTCCAATTTCTTCAGTACTCTTGCCAATTGTATATCTATGTTTTCGGAACATGCATACTCCCGGCCCAATTCATTTCTGACCGTTTGTTCATCTCTATTTCTCCAGACTCCGCTGACATTTACTTCATCTCGTAGATTGCGGTGTCCATGATGAAATGGGTGAGCAGATAGATAATTGTCCTGTAATGGTGGTTGCTTAGGATTAGCCGATGGAAGAGCCTCTTTATCCTTGTGATTTGTAGATCCATACTTTTCTAGTAACTCCGGGGTTCCATTTCTAGGATCATGCGGATGCGAGAAACCTAGATAAATTAAAAATGGATCTGTTTCTTCAGTAGATTTTCTTTCTTCAAAATAATCCAGGACTTGCTCAGCATGCCAGGCACTTCCTGATTCTGCTGTAGGTCCTCTTTTCGTTGCATCGTGCACAACGCTAAACTGCTTGTTCGCCCCAGGGTAAGAATTTCCCTTCTTGCACGTTCGCATGGTTTTATAACCTGCTCTATTAAAAACAGCACCAATGGTCTGTTCATCTATGGGATGTGGATCGGTTTGTTTTTGGAACTTCGCACTTGGTGGCAAGTGCCACAATGTTCGACCAGACATCACCATGTGTCTTGATGGTGTGCACACTGCGCCATTCATAGATCCCATATGACGAGCCCCATCGAAAACAATGCCTTCTTGAGCTAGTTTGTTAATGGTTGGCGTCTCCAAGATAGAATTCGGATCGTACGTTTTCAGGTCAAATGGTGATTGGTCATCCGCAATCACAAACAGGAAGTTAGGTTTCTTTTCTTCCTCTACTTTTTCCTTAGAATGATAACTAAAATTAACGCTTGCAATCAAGACCATTGCTAGCAAAAGGAGTTTTTTCATAATATATTTTATTTCAATTTGATCATGCGCTTCGATCCTGCATCAAAACTATGTTTTGTATTTTTATAAGTAATGGTGATTGGCACCTCATTGTGTAATATAAGGTTACCTTTTGTTTTTTCTAAAACTACATTACCTTTTTCTTCCGCAGAGATATTAAATCCATATGCATTTAGCATTTTTCCATTTCCTAAGAATAAAACGAAGTCTTCATTTTTCTCCTTTCCAATCAAAGCATAGGAGGCATCTGATTGAACCTCATTATACTTGGCTACATTTCCGTTTTGCGAAGAAAAAATCATATCGTTTCGACCTGATTTATGTTGCACTTCTATACCAACAAATTCACTACTCCCATTCTCATCTTTAAAACTTGAAATTTCACTGATACTCTTGCCTTCACCAGCTGTAAATGGCTCGTAAATAGAAACAAAAGGATGCTCCCAAGCTTCGCCATGTTGTCTGGCAGCGAAGGTTAGATAAGGTGCTTTATCGACATCATATGGAAGTCCATTATTTCCTCTGAATGCTTTATTAGGTGGTGACTTGATACTAAAAACTTCTCTGCCTTCCGTCCCTGCCATCCATAAATTCATATAGACATCATCTTTACCTTCAGGCATATCTATCTTCCATTCAGCCTGGTAATCCTCATTGGTTTTCGTGGATTGCTTGTCCCACATGTAGTCTAAACCATAAAGATGTCCACCAGCAAAACCCATCTCTTCACTAGTTGACAGTTCCAGCGCGGAACCATCCGAATCCATAATCGACATACTTTGCCCTAGGTTATGGTAGAAGTAATCATGAAATTTATCTCCTTTTCGCTGCTTTCTCGATCTGAATATATCTACATAATAGCCTGTAGATTCGCCTGTTTTTACGATGCTAACCATTCTATTTTGATCACTTTGCGTTTCGGGTTCTAAAAACATAACATCCGAATAAGTGATGTCACTATAAAATCCATCTTTCTGCTCTGACTTCGGGTATTCCCCTAATAAGTCAAATCCATGATTGCTTAACATTTCCGTGTAAGACGACACGCCATCGACCATCACCGTATTATGCGCCGGAAACTGAGAATAATATTCAAGGTAGATCGGTTGCAAATAACCAGCGCCTTTTCCAGGATCTGCACCTTGTACAAATCCTTTACCATAAAGTTCCATATTAATGCCATTCGCATGCATGTGATTTCCCAGCGAACCGTTTAATGAAACCATCATCCCATCTTTACCCGTTCCCATCCGCTGGACGTGCCAACTCACATTAGGAGCTGAAAAGGTTTGTGTAACGTAATCGGTCATCTCACCAGCTTTGTATGTCGGATTTAGTTGTAATGGTTTGCTAGCAAAAAAGGAAGAGATATCGCCTCTAGATTTGCGTTGACCTCTTGGCTGACCAGCATTAGGATTAAACAATTTATACATAGCCGTGAATTCCTTTTCCATATTCTCATCGTCATTTTTCTGTGCGATGCGAATCATTTCTTCAATGGCTCGAGTAGATAGTGTGCCGTAATAACTATCGCCAAATGCAACAGTTTGATTATTAGGAAATAGATACTGTGGTAACATTTTTACGGCTTTTTCCATCACAGGCGTGTACGGAAGGATATCATGGTCAAATGTGTTTTGGAAGTCTTGAATAAAATGGGCAAGGTCATTGGTGACACCCATAGAATAACCGGGGCATTCATTCCATACACCGTTCTCCTCATCATATCCATAATTCATAAATTTGGTGAGAGACCATTGACGAGCTGAAGTTTTATTTAGAATATAATCGATGTAGTATTCACGTCCTTTTCCATCTTTGTAATCAGCATTGTCTTTTAGAACCATAGCCGCCTTCAGAATGATTTTAGCTTGGTGAAGATTCCAGTTGTTTTGAGGTACCCCATTTTTGATGATTAGTTCCGTCCACTTTTTGATGGTTGCATCATATATTTCGATTTTATCGGTGTGGTTATTCTCAATGTATTGATGCAGAAAGTCATAAAGTTCGGCTATTTCGATCAAAGTACTTTCATGAATGACCTGAAAACAAGTTAGTCCGACTAGGGTTTGAATATGTCCATTTAATAGGTCAATGGGTTCAGAACGGTAATACATTCCCATCATATAAGTATCGAAAATGTCAAAAGCAAACTTGGCAAATTGCTCGTCTTCTTCCAGCCAGTATAAGAATGAAGCGTCCCTTGCAAACCCAATGATTTTCTGATTATGGCGATGAATGATACCGCCCGTTTTGGATTGCTCCACCCATTCTAGAGGTTTACCTTCTTTGCTTTTATTTACAAGGAAAAGTCCGCGAACGTCATCCATGTAGGGAATAATTTCTTCTAGATCTGGCATCGCATAATCCGTTGTATAATCTCGAGCTCCTGAGAAACGAACGGTAGGGACAGGAGCTTCTCCATCAGCATGTGAATAATCGACACCATTGATATAAACATTGGTGCATTTCGTTTTCCAATACATCTGCAATCGGGAAACCATCCATTCTGGATCTGTGATGTGACGATTAACGTGCTCGTCTATGTTCTCGTGAATTTTGCTGAGCACTTCCTTTGCCCAATCTTCTTCTTGGATTGTTTTTTCTAATCCGGGCTTTTCCTCATCAGTGATGTAAATTCTTGGATATCCTTGTTCAAGATTTTCGGGGAGTGGAATATTGATACTATTCTGGGCTTGGATATTGCTTGCCAATAAATAAATACCTATAACTATACATATCTTCGATAATTCCATAACATATTATTTTGTAAGATCAGCACAAAAAATAATTCAATGGTGCTAAATTGATTCTTAAAATAATGATAGGTTATAATAGTGAAAATTAAAATAACTTATGATTCCTGATTGGTGAATTATCGATCAATTTTAATATTTAGAAATGGCAAGCACGTATTCGAAGCAATTAAGAGGGAAAATTGCTTTTATGCTAAAATATTCTTTTATGATATTGTTTTACTTCCCTTGAGGATAGTGATCCAAAAATAATCTTTAGCTTGCAAGCCGTATTTATTAATACCAATCTTAGTAAACTAGTTTAAGTAAATTTAAAAATGAAATTGAAACATATTTTTCCACATTTTATCTTAAAATATAAATGATGGGAATTCTTAAGTTAATTATTACTTCTTTTATTCTTCTTGCATTTTTTAAAGGTTGCGTGGAAAAAAGTATTGTTGGTGCAACCAATGAAATGGAAACTCGACCAAATATTATCTTCATTTTTGCTGATGATTGGGGTTGGGGGGATCTGAGCGCGCATGGACATCCATATGTGAAAACTCCTAACATAGACAGATTAGTAAGCGAGGGCACCGATTTTCAAAGATTTACGGTAGCTAGTGGGGTCTGTTCGCCAAGCAGAGCGGCGGTCATGACAGGTCAGTTTCCTGCACGACACAAAATAGATGGACATTTTGCTTGGGTTCCATCTAATGCTAAAAGAAACATGCCTGATTGGTTGGATTTTGAAGCTACCTTGCTTCCCAGGTTGCTACAAGAGAGCGGCTATGCTACAGCACATTTCGGAAAATGGCATCTTTCCAATAATATGATTCTTGATTCACCGAGCCCTGGAAAGTATGGATATGATGAATATGGAGCATTCAATTGTTCTGGCGAACAAATGCCTGTACACCAAGATGCAAACAACGCTATAAAATTTATTGAGAAATCAAATGAAGCAAAAAAACCTTTCTTTATAAATTTATGGATCCATGAACCACATACACCACATCATGTAATCCCAAAGTATCAATGGCGTTTTCCTGATTTAGAAGAAGCAGATAATATTTATGCATCTATCTTATCACACGCAGATGACCGAATCGGCGAAGTATTAGGTGTCCTCGATCGATTGAATTTGACTGATAATACATTGGTAGTTTTTAGTTCAGACAATGGCCCAGCCAGAGCGAAATATGAAGTAAAAAAATTAAAACTTATGTTTGATTCAGCTACTGGAGCTGGTTTTGACACCTCTGCATCAAAAGGTATTACAGGTGGAAGAAAAGGATATAAGGCATCACTTTTTGAAGGGGGAATAGGCGTGCCGTTTATCGCTCGGTGGCCAGCAAAAATCAAAGCTGGTGCAATAGATAATCAATCCTTAATTTCAGCGGTTGATTTGCTTCCAACTTTCTGTGAAATAGCAAATGTAGCTTTGCCATCGTCTTATCAACCGGATGGAATTAGTCAAGTATCAGCACTTTTAGGTCAAATCTATCCTGTACGAACGAAACCACTTTTTTGGAAATTCCCAGCTAGTTGGCCAGCAAAAAACAATGCTCCTAACCATTGGGTCTCCTTAGCAATTGTGGATCAAAATTGGAAGCTTGTTGCGAATACTGACTTAAGCTATTTTGAGCTTTATGATATAGTGGATGATGTTTTTGAAAAAAATGATCTTAAAGAGGAAAAAGCTGAAATTGTAGTAGAATTGCTGAGTAAAATAAGAAGCTGGCAGCAAGAATTACCAAAACATCCAGATAAAAAATTGTTTTCTAAAGAGCGAGAGACTTTATAGTTGTGAGTATATTATGATTTGAGAAGGTTAAATCTTTTTCTTGCTTGTATACAAAGTGTAATTCAGGTTGCAGTCATAAGTTTCAACTATAAAATATCAATCCCAAGACATACAGGCGAAAACAAAGACAGTTATTGTCTTAGATTAAATAATATTTACTGTTTTTTAGATCAAATATTGACTAATTTTCATAAAGTTGTTTATTCTAGTAACCAGATTTCTGCGTTTTTTAATTAGGAATCAAGGTAATCTGCTCTCAGTTAAGCAAAGTCGTTTTATAGAATAAAAAAAGGATTAAAATTCTATAATAATTTTTGTCTTTCCAGGCCTGAGAAATGATCATGACGGACAGTATTCTTTTAATATATACACTTTATTAAAAATAGAATTGGCTTCCCATAATAAAATAATTTTTTTATTAAATACAATACGGACCTACTCCTCCAGCTCTTTTAATGTCCAATAGTCCTCCCGGCCTTCACTTTGCTTTCTTGCATCTCTGACTTGGCCATTTCCTACCGCATTCTTATTGTTAAGCGCTCTTATATAGGAAAGTACATCAGCAATATATCCATCGCTATTATCCTTTAGTGGCATCATTATACCATAATCCTTTCCATCCACAGGTCCGATTAAGCCATTGATTAATATTTTACTCAGTGTAACTCTATCGCCAGTAACTCTTGGACTGCCGATCAAAGTAGGAGCTACTAAGGAACCATCTTCTAGGAGCACACCTTTTAAATTTTCTCCATGACAGGTTACGCACAATTGCTTATAGGATTCATATCCTCTCAGTATACGTTCTTTGTCTCGAATTGATCGATCTGCAATATGCTTTTTTAATGCTGCCAACTTATAATCATCCTTTTTTAGACTCTCAATAGTAGAGTGGGATATAATCTCATGGCTGCCGTATTTTTCTTTAATCCTATTCAGTAAAGTTGTAGATGTATTGTCCTTTCCATATCTCAAACTCAAAGCCAACTGATTAACGACCTCAATTGAAGGATCATCGATAAATTGCTCTAGGTCAGCATACATCGTTGTATCGCCTGCTTTTATGAAATTTTCACTTAGCCGTATCGCTGTAAGTCGCACACGTTCATCCTTATCGTTGAATCTTGCCTTAATAAATTCTTTATCTGACATACCTAGACCATCTAATGTCCAAAGTGCATGAACTCTTTCTAGACCTAGATCTCTATCTTCTTTAAACAGATTCCCATTTACCGCTGAGTTATCTGATGCTAACTTCTTCAGTTCAGAGACAACCGACTTATCATTCCTTAGAATAATTAGTTTTTGAGCGGTATTACGATACCATCCATTAGGATGAGCTAAATAGGAAACCAATTCAGATGACTTTTTATCTAAAAGGTTAGGCTTCTCATCTGGTGTGATCCCTTTATATACAATTCTATATATTCTACCTTTACCAATGTTTTTATCCAACCCTTTACGAACAATTACAGGACGAAGAAAACTTCCTTCTTTCGTCCAGTTGCTCTCTTGAATTATTCCTCTGTACATGTCTACAATATACAGCGCACCGTCCGGACCAGTTTTGGCTTGTATCGGTCTGAAATTTAAGTCAGTAGATGCCATAAATTCAGCTTCATCATAGGCATTGTACAGAACTTTTTTTCCATCTTCAATTTTGACTTTAGCTCTTCGAATCAATCGACCCACAGGTTCCGGAATAAACAAATCACCATAAGTGGAAGGTGGCAATCGATGACCTCTGAAAATCTCTTGCCCTGCTACTCCAGTAAAATGATTTAGTGTTCCATCTTCACGCAGTTTTTTGAGTCCACCTTGAACATCAGGTGTTCCGACTATCGGCCACGGTTGGACGAAATCTTTAGACAACCTTCCTTCGGGATTAAAATTACCATAGACTGCTGGTTGCTGGAAACCATAAGCGGGATTTTCACTTCCTGCTGAAGAATAATACATGATCCCCATATCATCTTGTGTCAAGCCCCATTGACCGCTGGGCATATTATCTAGAGAGTCCACGACTACTTTACCTCCAGTGAATTTGAATCGAATAGGATTATAGGTTGTGTAAACCCAATTGTCTAAATTCCATACGAGTCCACTTTGTTGGTGTTCTAAATTTCCACCACGACGGTTTTCGTTATAGTACACTCGCTCCTTTTTATCCGCTACACCATCATTATTGGTATCTTTATAACTCCATAAATCATATGAATACGTTTCATTGACAATCAGCTCATTTTCCAATGGTAGGATCATCCTTGGTAACATGAGGCTGTCAATAAATACCGTGCTTTTGTCCATTTTCCCATCACCATCTGTGTCTTCTAGCAATTTTATGCGACTGATGGCATTGTTCGTTCCTGAACCATTGACATCTTGCATATAGGTGTTCATTTCAGCTACATACATTCTTCCGTTTCCATCCCAAGCAATCGTTACAGGCTCATCGATCATCGGTTCACTTGCTACTAACTCTACTTCATATCCTTCAGGCAGGTAAAACGTTTTCATGCTTTCCTCTGGAGAAAGAAAATCAGAAACAGCTTCTTTAACGATTTCAGGTTTTTCATATATCTTTTCCACATATACTTCTTCTTGACAACCGAAAAAAACTAAGCAAATAATTATATAATATGCTTTTCTAAAACTCATTTTACTCATTTTCTATTTCTTTATTAAAGTGGTATATCGTAGTGTTTGCTCAATTCTCCCCAATTAAGTTCTTTATATTGAGAATAAGAAATCATAGCTCGAGCTATTGCAAAAAAAAAATATGAATCGCACTTGTTTTTAAATTAACTTCATTATGCCCTAAAAAAATATCTCTTTGTTAAAGCTCTCTGATCTTTATTTTCCTATAAGTCAGTTCAGCATATTCGGCCTGCAATGCGATAAAACCTGATGAATTTGTTAAACCACCATAAGTAGCATTGGTTATTTCATTGACCAAAGTACCATTTAAATAATATTTTGCTGAACTACCTCTAACTTCAAGTAATACCTCATTCCAACCTTCTTTTTCTGCATCACTCCACTTTTTAGAGCGACTATAATCTTTCCTTTCAATTTTAAGAATTTCACCATCTTTTAACACGTCACAATGAGCGCCTAAAATACTCCATAAATCACCACAATCACCTTCTTGGATCTGGTATTCTAAACTCGGTGGCCAAGCATAATTTCCTACCTGACAATGATATAACAAACCTGCATCACGTATCTTATCAAGACGAGGTGCAAATCTTCGTTCTCCCCATTTAAATTCAAATTTAAGATCATAGGAGCTATATGTCTTTTTAGTTACTGCTATTCCATAAGGAGCAGAAGTTTCGGTCCATTTATACATGGCTTTTAATTCCTCATCCTCATATTCAAACATGGTGTTTGCTTCTTCTATCGTTGCATCACCGTGAACTATAAAATCATAATTGGGACCATTTTCATTCGTGTTTTCTAACAGATTTACCCATTGGTTAGGTATTTTTGGTCTTGTCTGATCTAGTGTTCTAATTCGTATATTGCGATAAGCTACTCGACCATGATCTCCTTGTAATCTTAAAGGAGCAAAAGCCTCTTCCTGCCCAATCTTGCCATCCCGTGTAGGTCCAGATACTTCTCGGTTTTCATGAATTACAATGCCATTAAGTATCACTTTTTCGAACATGGCATTTTTAATTTTACTGCCATTTTCATCAAACCGAGGAGCTCTGAAAATAATATCATAGCTCTGCCATACGCCTAATGGCAAAGTTGCGTTGACTCTAGGAGGAATCCCTTCGTATCCCCTTTGATTCGTAGGTTTTGTTTCATCCCAGCGTTGGTAGATACCACCGCAATCGATATAACCAGGATTCTCTTTTCCATGGCTGTGAAAAATCTGAATCTCATATCTACTTTGGAAATAAATACCTGAATTAGACCCTTTAGGCAATAAGAATTCAATGTGTAATTCTATATCGCCATAAGCCTGTTCAGATTCAAGATGTGCTGTTTTTCCAGAAGCGCCATTTACAAAACAACCCTTGCCTTCCTTTATCATAAAAAGTTCCATATTGGAGGAGTCAATTGCAACGCTACTTACTTGAAACCAATCACCTCTCGGAACGGTAAAATCTGTCAATTCTTTGAGCTTAATTTGGCTGAAAGACAAATTCACAATGAATAGTAAGAGGAAAATAATTTTTGTTCTCATAGTTATTGGTCTTTGAAGATTTTAATTTTTTCTGGACTTTTTATTTGTAAAAGTCTTCACGTTATCATTGCTTATTGTAAATGAGATAAAATAAAATTGGCAGCATAAGTATTGAGCTCCTCGATGGACGGAGATATATTTGATCCACTAAAACTATGTCCAGCATTTTTAATGGTTAATAATTCAACGTCGGCCTTTTTTTCTTTTGCCACAGCTACCATATAGGTTGAGTTACTTATGGGTAGGGTAGTGTCCACGTCTCCATGAATTAGCAAAATAGGAGGACTATTTTCGTCCAGAAGTTCAGTCGGACTGAGCAACTCGGCCAATTCCGATTTCTCTTCTAGTGGCGCACCTAAAAGACGGACAAAAAGTTTTTCATCTTCAAAAATAGAACCTGGTCTGATGTCTGGATTCACGCAAGAAGTAAATGGAAAATAAGAAGCAATGCATTTAAAATAAAGAGGATACGCTGCCAATGCTGGGTCTCCTTTGAAATCGGAATCTTTGCTCAAAGCAGTCACTAAGCTTAAATGCCCTCCAGCAGAACCACCCCAAATACCATATTTAATTTCATCTAATTTATATTGTGCTGCATTGTGTAAAAGAAAATGGGCTGCATCCTTAGCATCCACGACGGCTTCATAAGCAGTGATCTTTCCTCGTGCTTTTCTGTATTCTATTGTAGCACATATAACACCAGCGTCCAAGAGATTTTGCATCGTACCTAGGAATGATTTTTTCAATACGTTGTATTTGCTACCGCCAGCCCATCCACCTCCATGTACATGCAGCATCCACGGATTTGCTTTTTTGATCTTGTCTGGTTCTGGGTAGAAAATAATCATATCTAATTCGATCCCATCTACCATTTTGTATACGATCGTTTCTTTGTGCTTAAAGGTCTCAAGAATATCCTTTTCCTTGTCGTTTTGTGCAAATGTAATGGGCAGAAAGGCTAATAACACGGTTAGCATTAAAGCTGTTTTGGCCAAGGTTTTTGCTAGATTAGAACTGCTCATATTTTTAATTGATCACTATTAAATGGTATAAAACTTATAATTTCTCCAAAATCTACAACGCAATTAATCCTTTTGCTTAAAAGAAGGAGGTGGCACCTTTATGCCCCATTCTTTATTGGGTTCTTTTCCTAGTTTCAATTCTAAAACCCCTCCATTTGCAAAGTCATCATGGTAGAACCAACAGTTATCCAAATTGGCATTGTTTAATTTAGCGGATTGGATGTAATCATTGTCTGCCGAATTATTAGCCGTCTTTATTACAAATTTATCTCCTGGGTAATAGTCATTATTGAGATAAATGGTTAACTCATCAAAAATGGGACTCGTTATTTCATAGTAGGGTTTAACGGATGCTCCGCCATCTAATTCAAAAAGTCCCATTGCCATCAAAACACCGAGTGCTCCCATCTGCCCTTGATCCTCATCTCCATGGTAACCACCATAAGGCGTAATGTCACCATATGTTTCTTTCACTTTTCTCATCCATTTTTGACTTAACCATGGCGCCCCAGAATAATTGAACAAATTTCCCATTCCGGTTCCGGGCTGGTTTCCGTAGTCTATCCAACTTGCAGCATGATTCTTATTCGCTCCTACAAAATGTAATTTTTCCCCTTTTACAAATGATGAATCTAAAAATGCATTGTAGACATCCTTTCCTCCAAACAATTCGATCAAACCAGACATATCTTGAGGTACATAATGAGTATAAATCGCAGAATTACTTTCACAGAACCCACGTGAATTGAAACTTTCTGAAACGGGTTTAAAGTCTTTGATCCAACTTCCATCCATTTCACGCGGATGTATCATTTTCGTTTCGGGATTCCATAGATTTTTATAATTCAATGAACGTTTCATAAATAGTGCATAGTCGTCTTCTTGCCCTAATGCTTTTGATAACTGAGCTAAACACCAATCTTGATAAGCATATTCCATGGTCATCGAAGCGCCATCTTTGTGCCCTCCCTTTGCTTTTATTCCTTCTGGAACCCAACCTTGATCTATATAATATTGCATACCTCCGCCAAAAGCAGGAAAGTTGTGCTCGTAACCTGCGTGATCCCGAGAACCACCAACAAATGCATTTTTCCTTAAACCTTCATAGGCTTTTTCAATATCATAATTTCTAATTCCTTTATTATAGGCAGTTGCAAAAAAGGAGACTGAAGGGTCACCAATCATTACAAACGTATAATTTCCGCCTGACGGCCCACGTGGAATGAGCCCACCATTATCATACATATCGACCATGGTGTTACAGAATCCATCCATCAGTTCAGGATAAGCCATCGACCACAAGATGTTGAGCGACCAGTGACTTCCCCACCAAGCGTCAAAATTGTAATGCGGAAATAATGGTTTTCCATCCTTATCTAGTCGTACCGTCCTTGTGACTGGGCTTTCGCCTGTCATATCTGTGTATTTTCCATCAAAGTCGCTAATGATTCGCCTCCCTAATAAAGCATGCCATAGATCCGTATAAAACTTGACTTGTTGTTTATGAGTTCCTCCTTTGATTTCAATTCTACTCAACCAATCATTCCAAGTATCCAATGATTCATTAACGATTTGATCAAAATTCCAGTGGTCAATTTCGGCTTCTAGGTTTTTACGGGCTTGCTCTACACTCACATATGAAATAGCAACTTTCATTAAAACCTCCTCTGCTTCGTCATTTTCAAAAAGCAATCCGACACCAGCATTTACACCTTGAATTGTATCGGTCTCTCCTTCAAGTAATGCTGCGTTTTCCCAACCTTTAAAGGAATCATATGGCACATTCAATTGAGCAATAAAGTAAATAGGTGTATCTTTTGGACGACGTCCAGTTTTACTTAGCACTTGAACACCTGCAATTTCTGTATCACTCACTTTCCAAACTTTTGAAAAGGTGGTAGGACCATGAGCTAATCTTGCCCCTGTGTCAAAAATGATAGATTTTTGGCTGTTTTCGGGAAACTTGTATCGGTGAAAACCCACGCGTGTGGTCGATGTTAATTCTACTTGGGTATCGTAATCTTTTAAATGGACTTTGTGATAGCCAGGTTTGGCGATTTCACCATCATGACTAAAAGCAGACTGATATTCATCCATCCCTAAGTGCCCTTTAAAATCACCTGTAGTAGGCATCACTGCAACTCCTGCCAACTGCCATGCATGAATATGGCTGAAACAACGGATAGAATCACTGTCATAAAGGTATCCCGAGCTCCAGGTTTTATCGGTGTCTGTATCTGGACTTAGGTTTACCATACCAAATGGCCTACTTGCTGAGTTAAAATAAAACCATCTGGAGTTATGCGTATCAACAAATGGATTCACTAAATCTACGGGTTTTTCCTGTGCCTTTATATTTGACAATAGACTAACACAGACAAATAAAATGAAATATTTTAAAGGATTAACTTTCATGAAATGTAATTATATATTGCTTTTAATTTATGCTTCCAGACCTTGTTTTTATAGCATTGCTTCCTGATACAACACTTTAGTACTCTGTATTAAGTTTCCTATTTTCAAGGTGTTTCGAAATTATAACTATTCAAAATTTAAATTTAAAATAATTTCAATCTACTTTCTCCACATTTACAAAATAAGCACCGATCTCTTCTTGATCCGCAAGAACAAACCAGGTTTTCAAATTTGCACTTCCTTTCACTAGTTCGATGGAGAATTCTACATATTCCGCATCCGGATCTACCTTTTTCGATAAGTCTTGTCCTTGAATATTCAATTTAGCTTCTTGGATCGCTAATGCTTTCCCTTTCTTACTCGCACTAACACTGGTACCAGGAATTGCTGGGCGAATAGGTGCTTCTGCAGTGAGTGCAAGATGCGTTTCTTCTGGCCATCGTCTAAGCTTAATATGATAAGTGCCACTTTCAGCGATCTTTAATTGCCAGTATCCATTGTCTTTGTATCCTTGCCTAATGTGTCTTTGGTGCCATGGACTAACACTTTCAGTATGCCAGTCATGGCAGTATAACTTACTTGGATTTTCTGCTTCATGCCCCACGATGATGTAAGGTTGATCTTCATAGCTAGGTGAGATTTCTTCCCACCATTGATCATAATAAGTTTTAAATGCTTTCACTTTCTCTGGATATTGATCAGCAATGTTCGTTCGCTGCTCGGGGTCGCTTGAAAGATCATACAACTCTATTCCATCTATTAATCTCCACTTACCTTGCATTAATGAAGTCCTTCTCCAAGGCTCAGGTACTTCTACTCTTTGTGAATTTGTAATCACAATTCTGTCCGTGAATCCGTCTGCATTTCCTTCGATCAGAGGCTTCAAAGATTTGCCATCAAATTTTGTAGCAGGTTTCGTTTTAAGCCCACATAGCTCAACAAGAGTAGGTAGAACATCATAATGTGCTGTTAGCTCGTTGATGTCTTTTCCGACATTTATTCCTCCATCTTTCCAGTGAATGAATAAGGGAACTCGATGTCCACCTTCATACTTGCTAGCCTTGATACCACGCATTCCTGCATTATTCCCTTTGATTACAAAACCATCCAGTCGATGTCCTTCCACTTTAGCGCCTTGTGCGGTTCCATTATCTGTGGTAAAAATTATGATTGTATTATCCATAAGCTCTATAGACTTTAAGTATTCGACCATCTTCCCGAGATTCTCATCTATATTAGCCAGCATTCCAAAGAAAGGCGCATGATGCACATTTTCATTATCCTTATAGGGATCTGAATATTTATCTTCCACAAAGTATGGTGAATGGGCTGCATTAGTAGATAGATAGCAAAAGAAGGGTTCTTCTTTCTTTCCACCTATAAATTCCTGAGCATTTGAAAACCAAATATCAGTGCAGTAACCTTCATACTTCTTTAATGTTCCATTATGGAGATAAGTATCATCGAACAAGTCATTGTCCCAGTAATCCATCGTTTGCTCGATGCCGCCACCGCCATGCACGAGTACTTCGTCAAATCCCTTATCCTGAGGTCTAAATGGATAATTATCTCCTAAATGCCATTTTCCAAAGATTCCAGTTCGATACCCATTATCCTTGAAGATCTGAGCCATTGTGGTTTCTCTTTCCAAAATTAAGGAACGCCCATTCACCGTATGCCATACACCTGTTCTATTAGAATGATGCCCTGTTAATAACGCCGCTCTAGTCGGTGCACAAGTAGGACTCACATGGTAGTCCGTAAATCTTGCACTAATGGAGTGTAATTGGTCAATATTAGGTGTTTGAATATGCGAATTCCCAAGACTAGCGATATCACCATATCCTTGATCATCTACTATGACCAACAATACATTAGGCTTGGAATCATCAGTTTTTGCTGGCGCTGTGAAACCACAGGAAGTCAACATTATAATGCTTAATATAAATAGTATTAAATTCTTCATCTTTTATTTTCTTGTCCAGATGTGACTACCACCCAATAATTCTTGATATTCATGCTCTAACATTTGTTTCATTTCCTCAAACTTCTGAGGTTCGTCCTTTATTAAATTCTTAGATTCTTCAACATCTTCTACAAGATTATAAAGTGAAAAATTACTCATCTCACTTTCCTTCACGTAATCCTCATTGCCATCATAGAGGTTGTAGATCTTTGGTAGGGCCTCTCCGTTTTTAAGTCGTGCCATAATTTTCCAATCTCCATCTCTCATTGCTAAGATCTGACTATTCATCGCATTGTAAAAACACCATAACAAGGGTTGTTCTCTTGTTAGCTCACCTGTTTCGAAAAAGCCAGTCAGAGATTGGCCATCCAACGTTCGCTCAGGTAGAGACGCCCCAGCAATTTCACAAAAAGTGGGCATGAAATCTAACGATGAAACAACTGCATCCGAATCTCCATTAACCTTAAGTTTGCCTTTCCAGTTGATGACACAAGGTACTCTTATCCCTCCTTCATTTGTCCAAAGCTTCATCCCATATAAAGGCCCAGGTGATCCATAAGATCTTTGTGCTTTACTATATCTATAGAGTGCTTCCGCGCCATTATCGGAAGTAAAAATAATCAGAGTATTGTCTAAGTCATTTTCATCTAAATATTCAACAAGCCGTCCAACTGCGATGTCTACATTCTCCACATTTGCAAAGAATTGAGCTTCATTTTCACTTCTTGAAACCGGTAGATATTTCTCGACCAATTCACGTGGTGATTCAATCGGAACATGAGGTTCGTGGAATGCAACTTCAAGAAAAAATGGTTTGTCGCTTTCTTGTTTGTCTAACCAGCTCATCGCTTCATCCACGATGATCTGGCAGCTAAAACCTTCTATCTGACCAACGTCCTCACCGTTACGCACAAAATTTCTTGGGTTTTCATGGCTTGGAACCGCGTTATTATGTGTTGCAAACCAATGGTCAAATCCTAATTCGTTTGGCCTAGGTTGGGCCTCACTATTAAACAATGAACTACAGTGCCACTTTCCCACCAAACAAGTGGCGTAACCAACAGATTTTAGTCTTTGTGGAATAGTTGTTTCATCTTTTCTAAGGTGGACCAAATCTCTGTTGTTATCCAACTTCTTTTTGCCTCCTATGATAAAGTCATAAATGCCCGCGCGATTAGGACTTCTGCCAGTAAGCAATCCTGCCCGCGATGGAGAACAAACCGGCGCAGCTGCATAAAAGTGGTTGAGTTTCACTCCTGTTTTAGCCAGTTTGTCAATATTCGGGGTTTCGATGTGAGGATGTCCGTAGCTGGCAAGGTCTCCGTATCCAAGGTCATCGCAGAGAAATACGATGATGTTCGGTTGATCGCCTTTGGATTTTTCATTACTACCTCCATTTTGAGCAAAGCTTAATGAAGTGCAAAGAAAAATTAAGCTTGCAAGTAGAAAATTCATTTTAGTCATTATTCAAATTTTAGATGAAACAACTGTTTTAACCCAATTAATTTATTAATCTTAAATGGAGCAGGGTAAACAGTCTTTGTACTAATCATACCTTACTTTTATAAAGTCAAAAGAGTAAAAATTGGCATAAAATAAGAGAAAGAAGGTTAATCATGTTTATTTTTTAAACTCTAATTTAATGACTGTTGCTATCTCATCAGGTGCTTGTTCAGGTAGATGAATGATTACCCGTTTATTGTTTTTCTCCACTTTTAATTCTGATCCTACGCCCACCAATAATGAAGCTTTTGCAAGGTCAAGATCCTCTGTAATGATCAATTTCCCATCAGTCGGCCAATCAAAAACATGAGCATAAATCACATTGCCTTTTTTAGTGTATCGTCCCCATTCTGGTCGATCAAATGGACTGGCCGATGCACCGTAAATAGATTCTCCATTGGCTTTGGTCCATTCTCCCATCGCTTTTAAGCGTCTAATACTTTGAGCTGGAAAACGTCCGTAGCCGTCTGGACCAATATTCAATAGGAAGTTACCCCCTTTAGAAACGATATCAATCAGATTCTGAATAAGCTGTTCACTACTTTTCCATTTCGTATCATCTGGCTTGTATCCCCAAGTTCGATTCATGGTCATGCAAGATTCCCAATCAGAATCAATTCCTGTAGCAGGTATTTCTTGCTCTGGCGTACCGAAGTCACCTGCGAATTCACCAGCTTTATCCATTCCTTCCATCCCGTTCCGACCTTTGTCAACTCTATTGTTAACGATAGTATTAGGTTGAATTTTCCTGATCATATTATATAATTCCTTACCCATTTCCGTTGTATAATCTGCTATCCAATCGCCATCAAACCACACCACTCCGATGTCTCCATAATTGGTCAATAATTCTTTCACTTGTGGTTTTAGGTAGTTTTCATAGTACTTTGGAAATTCCGGATTCACTACAGATTGGTCTTTTTGTCCAGCATTGTAATTCGGGAATAAATTTCCTTGAGCTTGAGGATGGTGCCAATCGACAATGGAATGGTAAAAACAGAAAATAATGCCTTGTTTTTTGCAAGCCTCTGATAATTCTTTAATGATATCTCGTTTAAATGGAGAAGCGTCCATAATATCATAATCACTCACCTTTGAATCCCATAAAGCAAAGCCATCATGGTGCTTGGAAGTAATCACAATGTATTTCATCCCAGCATCTTTAGCCATTCTTACCCATTCATCCGCATCAAATAGTTGAGGATTAAACATGTTCGGAAATTGCTCATATTCTTCGATGGTATAATCAAGCTTATCCATCGCCCATTCCGCTCCTCCTCCTGCAATCTGTTCTCCGCGTTCGCCCCCTATAATAGAATAAGCTCCCCAGTGAATGAACATCCCGAATTTGGCATCTCGCCACCATTCCATTCTTTCATCGTCAGAAAGTTTTTCAACTTTTGAAATTTCCTGGATGGTTTGCCCATTTGCATGAAAAGTTAGTAAGATCATTGCAAATAACACAATCATTAAACTGCCTTTCTTAAATATATTCATCATTTATTCTTTTTATTTCATTAATATCTATAGTTAGCTTTTCAGCCTTGAGATCGTTTATTAACTTAAGCTACCTGGTCCTATTCTACCTTAACATTTTTAACAAATTCGTTGATCGTAATCTGTTCTTTTTTGATCACCTTACCATCTAAAACTACATTTTCAAACATGATATCTTCAGCAGTATGATCTACATCATATCCTATGATCTCCATGCTGGCATGGTCACGAATAATGTATGGCTTCCAGTCGGAACCATCTTGAAATCCAGTAAGACTTGTGTCAATCGGAGCGGATGTCGCAACAATATCTTTAAATATCACGCCTCTTATATTCCCTCTTTCTGGCGTTTTAGTCCATCTTGTTTTTCCAATCCAAACTGAAATCAACCTTCGCGCCTCCTCGACACGAATGTTTTCAAATCTAATATTGCTCAATAATCCGTCGTCACAATGATAAACCCGTAATGCTGTTTCCCGTCCAACATCATGAATTACATCACAATCTTCAAATAGAACATCACTCACATTTTCTCTTAACTCAGCACCAATACTTAAGGCATGTGCTAATTCATTCCATAAAACACACTTTCGCACATGGATATCTCTAGCTTCTCCCTGTCCTGTTCTAGATTTTACCACTACTAAATCATCGAGAGTTCGAAAAAAACAGTTTTCAACCAACACTTTAGTACTGCTGGAAATGTCTACACCGTCAGAATTTCCCCGCCAGCCTATAATCTTTATGTTATCAATATGCAAATTCTTCGATCGCTTTATGGGAATGGTCCAGTGGCTAGGGTCATGAATTATGATGCCTTCTATTTTTATATCTTCTGAGTCTTTGACTAAAATCGTATAGCGTCTTTTAGATCTCTTTATGTGTTGCTGGTCAATGATTCCTCGTCCTCTGATCTCAATATTCTTCCCATCTAAGATAAAAGTTGGTAGAAATCTCTCAGCACCATTCATGGCGACCATTTTTTCTTCATTCTGCTCTGTTATCCCCTTTATGTAAGCACCACCTGCTATGTATACTGTTGTGTTGTCCCCGATGACCTTATTCACTACTTCGTGAACACCTGCTTCATAAAAGATAACATTCGGATCATCAGGGTCAGGTATATTTTCTTCGAATGGATTCGCAAATAAGTGTAAAGATTCGTGCCAGTCCCCATTGATCTCTATCGTAAGGTGTCTAGGATCGCCTAATGTAAAAGAGAGTTTTCTTCCGTCCACCTTCGCTTCAATTCCAAAAGAAGTAGGTAATATCTTAAAGCTCTCAATAGGAGTTGGATAGGTTACTTCAATATTCACTTTATCGTTCATATCCCATGAGCCATATGAAGCTATTCCAAAAGCACTAGCGTCTCTGCTTAAGCGTGGAATGGGGCCTTCTGGAGGAATGATGGCCTTGTACAATGGTACTTCTATACCTTCTACCTCCACTTGAAAATTTTGAGAAAGCTCGATTTCGCTGGGTGCAGGATATACTTTGACATGATCTTTTAGCTTATCAGCATACGCATCTAATTTTTCTGCACCGAAATTAAGAGAGATAGAGATTATGCTGAATAGAAAACAGAATATGGAAAGTGATATTTTAATGAATATTTGCATTTTATTTTTTGATTTTACTTGGATATGTTAATTCTACTTTTTCATATTTTTTGTCAATTTTAAAGATAACTTGCTGTTCATTGTGCCTATTTCTTCTGGCATTTCTACTCCCTACATTTATCCCATTTTCATAAAAATTAATAACTGGTGGCTTACTACTTAAAGGATGTTTTAAGATGACTTCGATAGGTTGATCGGAATGGATTGTATAACCTTCGGTGCTTCTTTCAATAGCAGCTGTAAATACCTTACCGATGGCAGATATTTCCCAACCATCTTGCTGATATTTATTCATTCCAGATAAGAATAGAAAATCAAATTCTCCGCTTGATCCAGCAAAACGCTTAACGGATAGAAACCCATTTTGATAGAAATCATCGTTTTTAGCAATATCGTTTTCCGATGCATTGATTACCAATTGGTCTTTAGTTTCACCATCAGATAATGCTACCTCTATAATTTGTGCCCGTGGATATTTTTCTATCGAGGAGTAGACTACATTTGCAATAGGATTTTCTCCTTCTTCAAAATAGGGGTTAAATACAAGGGCGAAAGGACTTTCCCAACTTTCCTTTTGCTTACTAATTATAAACGTTGGAAGTGGTGAATCAACCAGGTCTGCTGGTGCCGTACCTTCGCTAATAGCGTTCGACTTTGGTGATTTTACTGAAAAGATGGTTTGGCCTTCATCTCCTTTGATCCAAACCTTCATCAAATTGTCTACCTTATCCTCGCTTTCTATGGCAAATAAAGCCGTTACATCTTGAGCAGTTTCGATTTTTCCTTGATCTGTGAAATAATTAAAGCCTTTCAACTCACCTTTCGAAGCATTAAGTTCTTCGGTCGGCAATGGAGTTAATAGTTGCCCATCTGAAGATTTAAATTCTATTTTTTGTCCAATGTTATGATAGATGTATTCGTGCAATTCGTCGCCACCACCTTGTTTCATTGACCTAAAAACATCTACCACATATCCTCTTTCTGTAAGTAAATTGGATTTTATAAGCGCTGTAAATCTTTGTTGCTCTGAAATGGTTGTTGGTTCTAAAAAGGAAACATGAGCGTAAGTTATTTTATCAAAATCAGAGGTCTTATTACCACTTTTCGGGTAGCTATTCTCTATTGTGAAAGGATGATTGCTCCGCATAGCTTCATAGTCTGACCTTCTATCTACTACGACCGTATTGTGTGCTGGAAATCTAGAATAGAAATCTCGATGCTCCTCATGCCAATAACTAGGACCTTTTCCCATGTCTGGCCCCATTGCATAATTATTGGCAAACAGTTCAAGCGAAATCCCATTAGCGTGGGTATGATTGCCTTTAGAACCTGCTATAGATGCCATTATTGCTTCATCACCAGTTCCGAGTCTTTGATTAAATAGACTAACATTGGGCGCATAAAAAGTAGGTGTAACAAGGCTGCTCAATTTACTTTTTTCTGTTGGGTCAACATTTATGTGATCTACATAGAAAAACAATTGAAACAAATCCTTTACCTTTCTTTCGTATAAACCGTCCTCAATCATTTGATTTAGTAAGTGAGACATCAACTTTTCCTTTTCCATCGCGCCATATTTTCGATAATTTGAAATCAGCAGTTCAAAATTTTCTGGTGGTAAGGGTTTGTGCTTGGAATCACCGAATCCAATCGTATAACCATTAGGAAACAAATATTGAAAGGAAGCCAATGATGCTTTTTCAATGACATCATAGTTAGCCAATTCGTTATTATTAGTAGCATGATCCAGAAGTGTTATGATTCTTAGTAAGGTTGTGATTACATGCACAGAATAAGAGGCGGATTCTGGCCAGATTCCAGTATTCTGGTCATATTCTAAGAGTGATTCAGATAGAGCTATTTGTCGATCCGTTGAAGTGTTAAAGGTGTGATCTAAGAAATATTGCCTCCCTTTCCCATTTTCATACGATTCGTTATGATCCAGAACAATTGCGATGTAGGTTAAAAACCTAGCTTGGAAGAGGTTCCAGTTATTATCAGGAATTCCATTTTTAATAATTTGATCTCCCCATTTTTGAAAAACTGCAACTGAATTTTGCAGGTTGTACCCATTAGCCTCAAGATAATCATGTAAAAAGTCATAGACACTGACGAGGGATATAAGAATACCTTCATGGATTACTTCGAAAGTCGCTAAGCCTGAAATATGCTGCTGGTTGCTATTTTCCAGATCTATAGGAGCATCTCTGTAAAACATACCTTCTATATAAGTAAGGAAAACCGGGGCAGCTAATTCAGCATACTTCGGGTCATCTGTATACCAATATAGAAAAGCAGCGTCCGAAGCAATCGACATCAATTGTTCATTGGTTTTGTCGATCATGAATCCAGTTTCAGCAGGGTGAACCCATTCCTTTTCACCGGATTGCTGATTTTTTAGATAAAACCCTCTTGGATCATCAAAATATGGTTCTACTTCTTCTAGTGGAGGTCTTCGATATTCCGCTGCCCAGTCTCTAGAGCCAGAAAAGCGTACAGTAGGAACAGGTGCTTTTCCTGAAGAATGAGAGAAATCGCCTCCTTTAAGGTAGACTTTATCATGCGTTGTTTTCCAGTTCATTTGCAATCTCGAAACCAACCAGTTTTGATCTTCTTGACAATATCGAAGGTATTTTTCAACTCTTGCCCTTCTCTGATCTACGTACTTATTCTTCCATACGGACGTCTCTATATCTCGTTTAAAATCTTCCTTTGTATCATTTGAAATATATAACCTAGGATGAGAAAAGTTTTGGCCAGCCGAGATACACGTAGAGAATAATATTAACATGAATGCGTTAATAATCCATCCTAACCTAATTTGAGATGGGCGTATTGTATAATTAACTATGATATGCTTTTCATCCATACAAGCAAAATTTTTCATCTAAGTAATTTACTCCAATTTAGTGGTCTTGGACAGTAACTTATCACTCAAACGAGATCAATTATTATTCTTTTACTGCCTTTTAGACAACGCTATTGGTTTTAAGTAGCAATTCAAGGTCAGGGACCAATAGTAGAATTTTAAATTGCTCACCTCATTATTAAAGAAGAAAATGTTAGAACCACTAGATTTTGCCAAATGAATCACAATATAAAATCCATATATGTAAATAAAACACCTTTACCCATCCTCTAAATTGCATTTTCACATGCTTACAAAACAAAATTCATTTCGAATTAGGTAAATCTGCAAGCATTTGCAATAAATAATCAACAAGACTTACAGATTTTAAACGGCAATAAAGTACAGGTTGCAAATTTTATTCTGAAATCGTAACAAAATACATATTTGAAATAATAATAATTGTATAAAATGCCATATTACAAAATAAAGATATGAAAATGAGCAATAGTCCTATTATATATTTGCATATACAACTAATAGGTAAAATATAACCAAATCGATGATTTTGCTCTAAAATTGGTCAATTGGGACATAATTTACTCTAGTTGAACCTTAATTTACTTAAAAGAAAAAGGAGTCTATCTAAATTTCATCAGCAAGTATTTGATTTTATAGAATCAGATATTATGCAGTTTAATGATCACAGCTATATGGATGAAATTATACTTCAAAAGTGAAGGTCTATAATATTCATTAGGTGATTATCTTAAAAAAAATCAAACAAGTAAGTATTGTTTACCTGATGAGTAAAAGAAGAAGTTTACAAATTACTTACTCAAATGTTCTGCAATCGCATGGACTTGATTTATCAAAGATAAGAACTGTGATATAGAAGTGGTAGAATGAATTAACTACTTATTTTTTTAACTCTTTATTTTTTAACTTATATGAAAGATTATAGAAAATTTCAAACGAAACTTAGGTTTTCCAAGAGTCTAATGTGGATGCTTGGTTTTGTGTTTTACAGTACTTTCTCTTTTGCAAGTGATAACACAAATAGTAATGCAAATTTTGAGAAGGTATCTTTAACGCAAGATTTAAAAAAGGACTTTACAGTTACAGGTACAGTTCTTGACTCAGAAAACTTGCCTTTAATAGGAGCAACTGTATTATTAAAAGATACTAACAATGGGACGATTACAGATGTGGATGGAAACTTTTCAATCGAAGTGCCCTCGGAAGAAAGTGTAATTGTTATCTCTTATACTGGATATGTTACCAAAGAAATAACGGTAGGATCCAATCGAAGTCTAACCATAACCTTGGCTGATGATGCTACCTTACTAGATGAAGTAGTAGTTGTTGGTTATGGAACCGCTAAAAAGGAAACATTGACAGGTTCTGTAGAGCAAGTTAAGGCAAAAGCTTTCGAAGATTTGGCACAAGGTAGTCCAGCTCTTGCCCTTCAAGGAAGAACACCTGGTTTAGTTGTTTCTCGTGGTTCGTCAAGACCTGGAAGTGAAGACATTAACTTTTTAATTAGAGGTGCGTCTTCTATTAATGGTATAGATCCTCTTATCGTCATAGATGGTATTCCTGCTATTAATGCAAGGTCATTTAACGATATGAATCCGAACGACATCGAATCAATAAGTGTTCTTAAAGGTGGTTCAGCATCGGTATATGGTGCACGTGCTGCTGGTGGTGTTATTTTAGTAACCACGAAAAAGGGTAGGGGCGATGTTAAAGTTGAATTGAGTTCTGTATTTCGTATGGGAACCATAGGTATTCGTCCCCCAACTCCGACCATGTCTGAATATGGTGAGCTTTACCTACATGCAGCGGATCAAGATATAGCTGCAGGTCTTCCTCCACGTTACTTCTTTTGGGCTGACAGAGATAATTTAGTAAAGATTGCAAATGGTGAAGAAGGATATTATGATTTACCGATTAATGGAAATATCTGGTTAGCTAATGGAAATCGATTCGATGAAATGTTTGGAAACTCTTTCTCTAACCAACAGAATATTAGTGTATCTGGAGGAAATGAATATAGCAATTTCAGAGTTTCAGGAGGTTACGATCAAAATGTAGGAGGTCTGAAGGTAGCAAAGGACGCTGCTGATAGATATAACTTAGCATTGAACTACAATACTGATATCACAAAAAGACTACATTTTAATACGAATATTAATTATTTTCAAAATACCATTTCAGGTCCTCAAGATGGGTTGGCAAGGGATGCTGCCACATATGATGCACCTTTGTTCCCTACTTACAATGATCAAGGACAGTATTACTCTGTTTTTGGTGGTGTCGAGATTAAAGGAGCAAGAAATGCTATTGCAGAAGTGGTAGATGGAGGTAGATTAACAAATAATATAGAACAGTTTAGAGTTAGTGCAATGGCTACTTATGATATAACGGATAAGTTGAGTCTAGTAGGTTCATTTGCAAGAAGTAAGCAAAATAGCGAATATGAAAGATATCAATTAGATGTCCCATTATATAGCTGGCAGGGAGATTATGCTACTACAATTAATGGTACAACATTTATAGAAGAAGGATCGGGATCTGTAAGTTATAACAATTACAAAACATCCCTAAATTATGAAGATAGTTTCGGGAAGCATAATTTTTCTGGTCTGGTAGCTTTAGAGGCTGAGAAAAATGTAAGTGGAAGTTTGTCAGCGAGAAGAAATGGTTTTGTCGATTATGGTGTGTATGATTTAAGTTTAGGAGCTACTGATCAATTGGTAACTACGAATTCAGCAGGGAACGCTTGGGGTTTCTATGGTTACATCGGTCGTTTAAATTATAATTATGGTGGGAAGTATTTGTTAGAATTGCAAGGTAGAAGAGATGGATCATCTAGATTCGCTCAAGGATCTAAATGGTCTAACTATGGAAGTGTTTCAGCAGGATGGGTACTAAGTGAGGAAGAATTTTTGAGCAATCTTAGCTTTCTTTCCTTCTTAAAGTTAAGAGGAGGTTACGGAGAATTAGGAAGTACCTCAGGAATCGGAAACTTTGGATATTTATCGACAGTACAATTCGGGAATACCGTATTTGGTGAAACCAATGCAGCTTTACAGCAAACTTCGAGAGCAAGTAGTTTATTTAGTAATACAACTACATGGGAGAGAATAATTAATAAAGAAATAGGTATTGATTTTAGTTTATTCAACTACAGTATTTTCGGATCTGTGGACTTGTATCAAAAGAACAATGTGGGAATGCTCGTAAGAGGAATCACACCAGATGTATTAGGAACATCAACTCCATTTACCAATATTGGAACATTAGAAACGCAGGGATGGGAAGTATTACTAGGATTTAGAAAGCAAATAGGAGATTTGAATTTATCAATCAGTGCTAATATGAGTGATACCAGAAATGAAATTACAGAATATGAAGGCGCACAGACGATTTATGAAAACCTAAATGATGCAGCAAGAGGTAGAAACATTTTAGGAAAACCTATTAATTCATTTTACTTATGGGAAACAGATGGATACTTTGATTCTCAGTCTGAAGTAGATGCATATTATGAAAGTATCGAAGCAGGAGGTATTCTGCCTGCTCAAAGCTCTAACAATGCTATCCGTGTAGGAGATGTTCGGGTTGTTGATTCTAATGGAGATGGAATCCTTAATAACGATGATCTAACTTACCATGGAGATGCGGCTGCTCATTATGTATACGGTACTAATTTTGAATTACAGTTTAAGAATTTTGATTTCAGTGCATTTTTCCAAGGTGTATTAAATCAAAATATCTATAGAACTGGATATTTTGCTCAACCTTTTCAAGCAGAATGGCAGAATCAGTCGAGTGCATGGTTAGGTAGAACATGGACCGAAGAAAATCGAGATGCGGAATTCCCTAGGTTGTCTACTCAACGTGGAATATCTACTTGGAATTATAGAAGTAAAGATCATATTCTTCAAAACAATAGATACTTAAGATTAAAGAACCTCATCATAGGTTATAACATAAAAGGAATCAAATTAGGAGGTAAGGCAATAGATAATCTTCGAGTCTATTTTTCAGGAAATGATTTGTTTGAATTTACAAAAGTTAAAGATGGCTATGACCCAGAATCAGGCGCAAGTACGAATAATAATGCGTATCCATTCATGCGTACCTACGCTTTAGGTTTCAAAGTATCTATTTAAACAAACCATTATAAATTAAAAAAATTAATTCAAATGAAGAATTTAAAATATATAATATTACCATTAATGATGCTTGTTGTAGTATCATGTCAAGATGATTTTATAGATTTATCACCTCCAGCTTCTATTACAGATGATGTCTATTATACAGAAGCGGAACATTTCCTAACGGGCTCAAATCGGTTCTATACGAACTTGATGGGGTGGGGAGACCAAGGAGTTTATTCAGATCATGGTTCAGATTTAGTAGGATATACTGAAGCAGGTGGAATGCAAGACTATGGAAGAGGAGAAACTCAGGCACCAGAATCTGATGCAGATTATAGCAGTGCTTATAATGCAATTAGAGATATGAATCTGTTGTTGTCTAGAGCCGCAGACTATGACGGAAACGATATAGGAGAATATGTTGCTGCAACCTATTTTCACAGAGCCTACCAATATTGGTCATTAGTTCAAAAATTTGGAGGTGTTATCTTGGTCTTAGAACCCTTAGATGTTGATTCAGAAGAGTTATATGCTTCTCGAAACAGCAGGTATGAAGTTGTGGCTCAGATTTTAGCTGACCTAGATGGCGCTATCGCTGGTCTACCAAATGAAGCAAATATTGCATCAGGTGATAAAGGGAAAATTAGCAAGGAAGCAGCGATGGCCTTGAAAGCAGAAGTCTTGTTGCATGAAGCAACATGGATGAAATATGTAGGAACGAGTACTGATGGTGATGGTTCTGCATCTGGAGCTGGAAGTGCTGGGTATAATGAATCTAATATTAGTACCTACTTACAAGATGTTGTGACTTTGACTAAGTCTATCATAGATGGAGGAACGTTCGAACTTTGGGACCAGAACAGCAGTCTTGATAATTTAAGCTCTAATTTCCTATTTAATCTTGAAGATGGAGGTTCTAATCCAGCGGGTCTTGATAAATCATCTAATAAAGAATTTATTTTCTATGGTAAATATGATTTCATCTTTAGACGTGCAGGTACCTTAGTTAGTCATGTTTATCAAGGAAGAGTAAAGCCTAGCAGAAAAATGATGGATTTATTTTTATGTTCTGATGGTCTGCCGATCGATCAGTCACCATTATTCGAAGGATATGCAGAAACTCAAAGTGAGTTCCAAAACAGAGATTATAGAATGAGAGCTTATTTTACTTATCACCAGAGTTTAGGACAAATTCCTCAGACAGGTGAAGTCTTATTAAATGGTGTTAATAACTTCGGTTATCTTAATTCAAAGTTTATGAGTTGGAATTGGGGAACAGCTGATGCTTACCGGGAAACGAAAACGGAAAGTTACGATATGCCATTTATTCGTTTAGCAGAAGTATACCTCATGTATGCTGAAGCACTTTATGAACTGAATGGTAAACTTTCTGATGGAGAAATGGATGCATCTATTAATTTGGTTAAAGCAAGAGCAGGTCTGCCTCCTGTTACCAATGCCTTTTTAAGTGAAAATAACTTGGATATCGGGGAGGAAATCAGAAGAGAGCGAACGATCGAATTATATGCAGAGAGTGCGACTAGGTTTACAGATCTAAAAAGATGGGGAATCGCAGAGCAAGAGTTAGGTGCAACCAAATATGGTGCTGTTATAGAAGGAACAGTTTACGAGAATAATGATGAGTTATATGATCCAGAAGCATATGCATATCCAGAAGAAACGACAGAAACTGGAGTTGGATTAAGAAAATGCTTAGTAGTAGAGTCTTCATCTGTTCGAAACTTTGCTAAGCATCATTACTTATTTCCTTTACCAACTTCTCAGACAAGTCTAAATGAAAATTTATTGCAGAATCCAGGATATTAAAAATGAAAGTATAGTGAGTGTTTTATTTAAGATTCGAAATTCACCTAAATTAGACTGATGAAAGAATTTATAAGGGTGTAATAATTGTCAACATTATCTAATCATATCTTACTGGAGACTTTTGATCTTGAATTTTATAAGTGGGAGGCTTAATTAAGCCTCCCACTTTTTTGTTCCCAGCCAGATGACCTTTGTTTTAAATCAAATTTGAAAGTGTTAGGCTTGTAGGATTTTAAAAGCTGAAAAATTATTAGATTTTGCTTGACCTATTTTAATAAAAGAGGAGGATAATTATACTTGGCTTCTGAAAAATCATTATACTTGGATAGTAAAAGTATGAACTGAAATTATTAATTTAAGGTGTAGGTAATAATGTCATTTTTTAGTCGATTAGTATAGATTTTTCACTTTGTTCTTACGGAAACCATACACATCAAGAAAACAATCGACTTTAGATAAATAACATAGGTTACCCATAAATATTAGGTTTCAGTGCATGAGATTATCATTTTTGAGACAATGCACGTTCTCATTATCAAGGACAATCACTGGATCGCACGTCCTATTTGGACGATGTACGTATTAATCGTTGTATGGAAAAAAGAACAACAAAGAAATTTTTACAAAAATCGATAAGCACATTGGTTAGTATGCTATGTGCCACTATTCTTTTTTGTCAATATAATCACCTGAAATTTGAAAAGTTTTCAACTGAAGATGGCTTAGCAAGTAGTACATGTGTAGAGATATTTCAAGATGCTGACGGCTTCCTCTGGCTTGGAACCATCGATGGTTTGAACAAATATGATGGCTATAATTTCACTACTTATCGACCACTATTAAACTCACCACACTCGATCAGTAATAATAGGATACATTCAATTATTGAGGATAATAGTGGGCACTTATGGGTGGGAACGAGCAATGGCTTGAACATGTTCGATAAAAAGCTAGAGCGTTTCTACAGAATCAGCTTACAAGATGAAGTGCAAAGTGATGATCAATACGAAGAAGTCATTAATGACCTACATTTTGATCATTCAAGAAATTCGCTCTGGGTTGCAACTAAGAATGGTGTTTTTAGAAGTACGCTAGTAGGGAGTGATGATGAGAATTACTTGCAACCAACCTTCGACCATTTTACTTCGGATAATAGCAATGAAAGAAGCATAGATAATAATGATGTTACGAATATCATATCAGATAAATTGGGTCAGATTTGGTTGTTAACGAGTGGAGACCATCTTAACCAATACAACGAAGCATCGAAAGACTTCGATAAAGTTTTAATCGATGCAGCAACCATTAACAAATTAGGTCAGCTTCCTAAATCCATCATGGTAGATACTGATAATAATTTCTGGATTGGAAATAATTTATCGAGTTTGACGATATGGAATCAGAAAGACAACAGTTTTAGACAGACCAATCTTGTCAAAGAACACATTCCTATTTTTGATATTTATGAAGACAGCAATGGTGTGATATGGATCGCTACGGATGGATTCGGCTTGTATTTACTCAATAAGGAAGGAGAGATTATACAGCATGTAGAAAACAATCCGCAAAATCCTTTTTCACTTCCTAATAATCAACCTTCCAAAATTCTGGAAGATAAGGATGGTATCTTTTGGTTAGCTTCCTATAATAAAGGCGTAAGTAAATTGGCACTATCGACCTCTTTGTTTAACCACCACTTTTATGATCCTGATGGCATTAGTTCGAATTCTTCAGCCATCGCGCAATCCGTAATGGAAGACCGCAATGGAAATATATGGCTCGGAACCGATGGAAATGGTTTGGCTTTATTTGACAAAGAAAATTCAACCTATAAGGCTTATCATGCCAAGGTGAATAATACGAATTCCTTAAGTTCTGATAAAATACTCTATTTATTGGATGGGAAAGATGGTCATATATGGATTTGTACTTGGGATGGAGGACTGACGAGATTTAACCCTGAGACAAAAACTTTTACACAGTACAAAAACGATGCAAGTAATCCGTACTCGATTGGGCAGAATACAGTCTGGCACGGTGTAGAAGACGATGAAAATAGATTGTGGTTAGGCACGCAGACCGCTGGACTTAATTTGTTCGACCCGAAAACGGAGCGTTTTTACAAATATCTCCATGTAGCTGGACAAGCAGGAAGTTTAATTAGTGATTTTGTTTTCTCACTTTTCATTGATTCTCAAAATCGATTACTCGTGGGAACGGCGTTGGGACTGAACATTATAGATTTAGATCAATTAAGTACTTATATCCCTGAAAACCTGTCATTCGAACTATTACAAGAAGCTAAGATTCACGGTAATCGGATTAACTACATCACGGAAGATAAGCATGGAAATATTTGGTTAGGGACGGATCTAGGATTGCACAAACTAGATAGTGAATTACAACTGCTTAAAACGTATACGACAGCTAATGGATTGCCTAATAATCTGATTGTTGGAATTGTAGAAGATCACAATGGCCATCTATGGATCACCACGAAAAGGGGGATTTCCAAATTGAATCCAGCGACAGACTCTTTTAAAAATTTCAACACCAGTGATGGTGTTCAAGGATTAGAGTTTCAGAGTAAATCAATAGCAAAAACAAGTGATGGTAAAATCCTGGCTGGCGGAATTAACGGATTTAATTACTTCGATCCAGATGATATAGAACAAGATTTACCTAGTCTGAAACCGATCATCACTGACCTGAAATTATATAATGAATCGGTTAAGCCAGAAGCCCTATTTAATAAACATCAGATATTAGAGCAATCGATTTCACAGACGGAATCGATATCATTGCGTCATGATGAGAACTATATCACTTTTGATTTTCTAGCGTTGAATTTACTGAATCCAAGTCGTGTCCAATATGCTTACAGAATGCTTGGATTAGATGATGAATTTATTAATGTGGGTTCTAATCGTTCAGCGAATTATCCAAGTTTACCTCCAGGTCGCTATACTTTCGAAGTCAGCGCCTCATTAGATGGGAATTGGGAAAAGGCAGAAGCAACTTCGGTCCAGGTGCATGTGCTTTCTCCGCCATGGCTTTCTTGGTGGGCATATCTACTTTACGCTTTATTAATATCTGGATTGATCTGGTTTGGTCTTAGATATTATACTAAAATAGTCAGAGAAGAAAAAGAAAGAGAACTTGACCAAATGAAGCTTGAATTTTTCATCAATATCTCTCATGAATTTAGAACTCCATTAACACTGATTCTGAACCCGGTGGAAAAGATTCTAACGTCATATAATAATCCACAGATTGTTAAGTCCTCATCTGAAGTCATCCATAAAAGTGTACGTCGATTACTGAGTCTAGTCAACCAACTCTTGGACTTTAGAAAAATGGACTTGGGAAAAACGACATTGGAAGTAATAGAAGGCGACATCGTCAAGTTTTGTAACGAAACGTTTATGCAATTTGAAGGATTGATGATTAAGAAGGGGCTAGATTTTTCTTTCCAGGCGAATAAAAATTCAATCGTAAGCCATTTTGATCCAGATAAATTAGAGAAGATAATCTACAATTTAGTATCTAATGCGATAAAATATACGGAACCAGGCGGCAAGGTAGATTTAGAGGTAGACCTGATAAAATCCGATGAGAAAAAGTCTTTTTTTAGCTTAAAGAAAGACCTAGAAGATGTCGTAGAAATTAGGGTGAAAGATACTGGAATTGGGTTCAAGAAAATGCAACTGAAAAATGTGTTTAATCGCTTTTTTCATGTAGATAAGAATATTGCCGGAACAGGTATAGGACTGAATTTTACCAAGAGTTTAGTTGAGCTTCATGGAGGAGAAATAGCTGTAGAAAGTGTTTATAACCAAGGCAGTAGTTTTATTGTAAAGTTGCCGATAAATATTAGAATCAAAGATCATGTTACGAAGCTTAATGAAAGGGAAGTGCTGGAAAATTATGCTTTCGGTCGGAATGCAGTAACCTCCGCCGAATATGAATTTAGCATTCAGAATAATCAAGATCACGAAAATAAAGAACCCACAGATCAAAATGAAAAAACCTTAAGTAATGAAGCACTACCGACGCTACTAATCGTGGAAGACAACCAAGAACTAAGGACGCATTTGAAGATTGAGCTATCGAATTTCTACAAGGTTCGCGAGGCGAGTAATGGTGTTAAAGGATATGAACTCGCAGTTAAGCATTTTCCAGATATCATCATTAGTGACGTAATGATGCCTAAGATGGATGGATTCGAATTGTGTTCTAAGATAAAGGATAACTTAGAAACTTGTAACATACCAGTTATCTTACTGACTGCAAGAATCTTAGATGAGGATAAGATAAAAGGGTTCAATACTGGTGCAGATGAGTACCTACCGAAACCATTTAGCATGTATGTTTTGCGTGCGCGGATTAAGAATTTGCTAGAACAAAAGAAGCGATTAAGAGAAAAGTTTGCAGCATTAGGTGGAATCGTCCCAGCATCTGAATTGACCAGTAATTCTTCTGATCAAGCCTTCTTAGATAAATCGACCCAGTTTGTCATTGATAATATCAACGAGGATTTTGGTCTTGACGAGTTGATAAACCACCTTGGGACAAGTCGATCGCAGTTATATCGAAAAATCAATACCCTGACAGGAAATAATCCAAGTCACTTTATACGAACGATCCGATTAAAATATGCCTCTCAGCTCTTGTTGCGGCAGCAGTATTCTATTAAGGAAGTGGCATATATGACGGGATTTAATTCTAGAGCCTATTTCAGTAAAACATTTAGAGAGTTATTTGACAAAACACCGAAGCAATTTATCGAGGAGCATAATAGTGAAGAAGTTGTGGAAGATGCAGCGCTTTAATCATGTGTGTTATTTTGGGTATAAGATCTGGTGATTGGGTTTGTTTTGCATTCTAGGAGAAGTGCAGGTGATCTATGTGCTTCATTTTTTTAGGTTAATGTTAGGAAGGTGGATTACAAGGACACTTAACGTATAAGATGGAGATTCACATTTTTTACCCTGAGCTGTTTCTTTCATTGTAAATATTAGCGCTTATTCAGGTGGTGAGTATATCTTCCATTTTTCAATATACTTCTTAGATTGTTAGAAGCGATAAGGAAAATGTGATTACCTGAAAGGGTAGGAGTGAATAGGTGGCATATAAATGAATGGGGATTGTGAAAGTTGGAGTGATTTATATATTAGTAAGGATGGAGGGGAGCTATATCTAATTATAAAGATTATAGGATTCCTTAATTAGTCGGTAGATTTAAAGTTGTGAGAATTTTTGCATTATTAGTTATCAAATGATGTTATCATGCTTTCTGAAGCTGTATCAAGAATAAACGTTGAGATCGCTACATTTTAAATTCAACTTTAGATTGTTAATGTAATAAGAATGAAAGACAACTTCTGTTGGTATCCATAAATGTAGGATTTGATTAATCTAAACGATATTGAACCCCAACCCTGAATGCATTTTCACTTGTAAACCTAAACCCCTTTCTACTTCCCTCTCGATATATTTTATCATCTAATAGTATTTTTTCTTCCCCCAGCTCAGCAATTAACACATAATGAGCATAACCAATGATGCATTCAGTATTTTTAAATATAGGAATTCGATATTCAAGATTAATTCCATTGCTGAAATTTATAGACTTTATCTTTGCATTCATTCGTTGCCAATCATTTGTCAGCCACGGTAAATACAAAGATTGGCTTTCATAATTGGCAACCTCAAGACCTGAAGTCAAAAAAAACATTAAACGATATCGTGCGGGGATTATGTTAATAGCATATTTAAATCCCATACGCCATTCATGTTGATACTCTTCAAATTCTGGGATATGATCACTATTTGTTTCCTCCCATCTGAATTGGTGAGTATATAAAATAAATCTTTGATTTCTGGTTTTTAGTGGTTTGTCATAGTATATTGCTAATGTAAAAGGGTCGTTAAAAAAAATCGAGGATTCATGAGAAATACCTATTTTATTTTGACCAAACAAAATACTAGAGCAAATTAAAATAGTAACAAATGCGATAACAAAACGATAGTTTTTCATATAGTTAGTTCTACAAGTAATACTGACTTATATACGAAGAAAAACATCTTTTATTATTGGTAAGGATATATAAACATCGATATTCATTAAAATCAGTAAAATTTTTAAAAAGACTAAAACAGGATAGATTTAGTTTCAATCAGAAGTAAGGAGCGACTAACTAAACTAGTGGCATACTCAGAACTAGATCTAACAGGCAGCGAAGACGATCATTCCTTGTTCCTCGGAACGCCGCTTGCTTCGATTCCGTTACCCAATATTAAATAATGAAAAAATTGGAAAAATATCTTATTATATTATTTATAACTTTTATGGGTTGTAAGCCAAACTCAATCAAAAAAGAATACGATCAATATGAGAACTTCTTAGTACACTCTGAAATACTAAAAGAAGATCGACAAATACTGATTAGCAAACCAAATTTTAAACACTCAACAAAACTTGGTGAAAAGAAATATCCTGTAATCTATGTTTTGGATGGTGAAGATATGTTTCATTTAGTATCAGCAATCGTAAACTTTCTTAGTGGAATAAAAGGCAATAAAATTATTCCTGAATCTCTAGTGGTTGGAATTGTAAATACAAATAGAACTAAAAATTATACTCATGACCTAATTGAGTTTGAATCAGAATCAGGTCATGGTTCTGAGTTTTCAAAATTTATTGAAAATGAATTATTCAAACTCATTCAAGATAGGTATTCTGTTGCAAACTATAGAACTATTATTGGGCATTCTTATGGTGGACTATTTGTAATAAATACTTTAAACAAAAATCATGAAATGTTTGACAATTATATCGCTCTCGATCCATCATATCAGTATATTATGTAGACTTACCTTTCTTAATACAGTTTATAATTTAAATACTATTTCTAGTACAGCCCCTTATTGGGGTTTTAAAACCCCAATAAGGGGCTGTTGGCGGCTTGAAAATTCTATCGGGCTCTTATCAT
>NZ_JAJNKA010000009.1 GCF_021533215.1 Portibacter lacus
CATGACACAAACTGATGTGAATAATGCAGCAGGAGTAGCGGATGGAATTAGGAACGGAGCGACAGCAACAGGAACTACACCAATAGATACCTTGATCACTACACCTCCGGATTCAGCGTTTACTTCATTACCAAGTGGTCCTATGTTGAGCTTAGTTAAGACAGCCTCACCAGTATCAATCACAGAGGGAGCAGATCCAACACTAGTAGATGTAGGAGATACAATCCTATACACCTATGTGGTGACGAATACAGGAAATGTAGATTTAACAAATGTAGTACCAGTAGATGCTGGTCCTACATTTAATACTCAACCAGCAGGTGGAACCTTGAATCCATTTGTACCAGCGAGTGTAGCATTACTAGCTCCAGGAGCAAGTGCAACCTTTACGGCAGGATATGTATTGACGCAGTCAGATATAGATAATGCAGCAGATATACCTGGTGGAGTTGTGAATACCGCAGTAGCCCAAGGTATGGATCCGATGGGAATGACAGTAACTTCACCACCAGATGATGGAGTTACCCAATTCAGTGGAACACCAGCATTAACTGTAGTGAAGAGTGCTGATTTAGCAGAGATAACAATGGCTGGTGATGTAATTACTTACAGCTTCGAGGTGACGAACACAGGAAATGTGACGGTGGACAATGTATCGATCACAGATGCAGGTCCAAGCTTTGGTGGTGCTGCGGGTACTAATAGTTTACAAGGCTTAAGCTGCCCATTGACCACATTGGCACCGACAGAAATGGTGATCTGTACAGCGACTTATAGCGTAAGTCAGTTGGATTTTGATAATGCGATATCAGGAGATTCATCAGCGATGAACATAGCAATAGCGAATGGCACGCCACCAGTAGGACCTCCAGTGATTTCGATCCCTGATACATTGGATATCCCAGTGACACCGTTCGATAGCATATCGATTGTAAAGACAGCAGGAATGCCAAGTGTTAGCGCTGGTAACAATGCAACGCTTACGGATGCAGGAGACGAAATTGAATATACTTACGTAGTAACGAATGAGGGAACAGTGAACTTGACGAATATAACTATTACAGATGCTGGTCCAAGCTTTATGAGTGTGCCTGGAACTAATAGCCTAAGTAATATACTTTGTAATGCAAGTGAATTAGCACCAGGAGAAAGTACAACATGTATAGCAACCTATACACTAAGTCAAGAAGATATAGACAATGCTCAAGGAGAAACGGATAGCGTAGTAAATATTGCCTTTGTTACAGGAACACCACCAGCAGGTCCTCCGACTATATCGGAACCAGATACGGCAATGACTACGGTTATAGATAGTGCTTTAATTACATTGATCAAATCAGTAGAAATACCTACCGTAACAGAAGGAGCAGATCCATTGTTATCCGACGGCGGAGATCTCATTGAGTACTCTTTTGAAGTCACAAACGATGGAGTGGTAACCTTGACAAACATTGTTTTATCTGATCTGGGACCAACCTTTAATGGAGTGGCAGGGGATAATATACCATTGATAATCACATGTGCAATCGACAGTCTTGCACCGGGAGAGAGTACTACATGTACTGCCACATATGTAATGTCGCAAACAGATGTGAATAATGCAGCAGGTATTTTAAATGCAGTAAGAAACGATGCGACAGTAATTGCTGAAAAGCCAGATGGTGATACTGTAACAGATTTGGACTCGGCTTTTACAAGCATACCAAGCGGACCGATGTTGACGATAGAGAAGAGTGTGGTTTCACCTACCGTTACAGAGGGACCAGATCCGACATTAGTAGATGTAGGAGACACGATCTTATACACCTATGTGGTGACGAATACAGGAAATGTAGATTTGACAAATGTAGTACCAGTAGATGCAGGCCCAACATTTGGAGGAGAATTAGCAGGCGGAAGTTTGAATGCCTTTGTACCAACAAATGTAGCTTTAATTGCTCCGGGAGGGAGTTCAACATTTACAGCAGGATATGTATTAACGCAGTCAGATATAGATAATGGAGCAAATATTCCAAATGGTGTTGTAAATATGGCAACAGCAGAAGGTATGGATCCAATGGGAATGACAGTAGTGTCGCCACCGGATGATGCGGTAACTCAGTTTACTACAACGGATAGTTTAAGCATTGTTAAGTCAGCAGATCTTACAGAGATCACGATGGCTGGAGATGTGATTACATATAGCTTCTTGGTTACCAATTTAGGTGCGACGACTTTAGATAATGTATCGATTACAGATGCAGGTCCAAGTTTCGGCGGAGTCCTAGGAACCAATGCATTAATAGGCTTAAGCTGTCCATTGACCACATTGGCACCAACAGAAAGCACGACTTGTACGGCAACTTATACCGTTAGTCAAGCAGACTTTGATAATGCGATCGTGGGTGATTCATCAGCGATGAACATAGCGATAGCGAATGGCACGCCACCAGTAGGACCTCCAGTGATGTCGATACCTGATACATTGGATATTCCAGTGACGCCGTTCGATAGTATATCGATTGTGAAAACAGCGGGATTGCCGACGATTAGCTCAGGAGCTAACTCAACAGTAGTGGATGCAGGAGACATGATTACCTACACCTATTCTATAACAAACGAAGGAACAACGAACTTGACAAATGTTTCAGTAAGCGATGCTGGACCGACATTTATGAGTGTTCCAGGAACGAATGTCTTAAGTGCAATAACATGTAATACAGATGAATTAGCACCAGGAGAAAGTACGAGTTGTACAGCAACCTATACACTAAGTCAATTAGATATAGATAATTCACAAGGAATGATGGATAGTGTGGTGAACATCGCAGTAGCGAATGGCACACCACCGGCAGGTCCGCCGATAATGTCAGAACCAGATACGGCCATGACAACGGTACCGAATATGCCATTATTAACTATTAATAAAACAGCGAGTGCTGCCTCAGTGACAGAAGGAGTAGATCCATTGTTATCAGATGGCGGAGACTATGTAGACTATACCTTCGAAGTAACGAATGAAGGAAATGTAACATTGACGGATGTAATTGTAACAGATTTAGGACCATTATTTAATGGGACACTAGGAGATAATTCACCACTAGTGGTAGATTGTGGAGGAACAATAGATCTAGCCCCAGGAGAAAGTGTGACGTGTACATCAAGGTACATCATGACACAAACTGATGTGAATAATGCAGCAGGAGTAGCGGATGGAATTAGGAACGGAGCGACAGCAACAGGAACTACACCAATAGATACCTTGATCACTACACCTCCGGATTCAGCGTTTACTTCAGTACCAAGTGGTCCTATGTTGAGCTTAGTTAAGACAGCCTCACCAGTATCAATCACAGAGGGAGCAGATCCAACACTAGTAGATGTAGGAGATACAATCCTATACACCTATGTGGTGACGAATACAGGAAATGTAGATTTAACAAATGTAGTACCAGTAGATGCTGGTCCTACATTTAATACTCAACCAGCAGGTGGAACCTTGAATCCATTTGTTCCAGCGAGTGTAGCATTACTAGCTCCAGGAGCAAGTGCAACCTTTACGGCAGGATATGTATTGACGCAGTCAGATATAGATAATGCAGCAGATATACCTGGAGGAGTTGTGAATACCGCAGTAGCCCAAGGTATGGATCCGATGGGAATGACAGTAACTTCACCACCAGATGATGGAGTGACCCAATTCAGTGGAACACCAGCATTAACTGTAGTGAAGAGTGCTGATTTAGCAGAGATAACAATGGCTGGTGATGTAATTACTTACAGCTTCGAGGTGACGAACACAGGAAATGTGACGGTGGACAATGTATCGATCACAGATGCAGGTCCAAGCTTTGGTGGTGCTGCGGGTACTAATAGTTTACAAGGCTTAAGCTGCCCACTGACCACATTGGCACCGACAGAAATGGTGATCTGTACAGCGACTTATAGCGTAAGTCAGTTGGATTTTGATAATGCGATATCAGGAGATTCATCAGCGACGAATATAGCTACAGCCTCAGGCGAACCACCAGTAGGTCCTCCAGTAGTATCACCACCAGATACATTAGATATCTCAGTGGTTCCATTCGATAGTATATCGATTGTGAAAACAGCGGGATTGCCGACAACCAGTTCGGGGGCAAACGCAACAGTGGTAGATGCAGGAGATATCATAACCTATACCTACTTAATTACGAATGTTGGTTCGACTAACTTAACATCCGTGAATGTAAGTGATGCAGGTCCATCATTTATGAGTGTTCCAGGAACGAATGTCTTAAGTGCAATAATATGTAATACAGATGAATTAGCACCAGGAGAAAGTACGAGTTGTACAGCAACCTATACACTAAGTCAATTAGATATAGACAATTCACAAGGAATGATGGATAGTGTGGTGAACATCGCAGTAGCGAATGGAACACCACCGGCAGGTCCGCCGATAACGTCAGAACCGGATACAGCGATGACGACGGTACCTAATATGCCTATATTAACAATTAATAAAACAGCGAGTGCTGCTTCAATAACTGAAGGAGTTAACCCACTATTATCAGATGGTGGAGACTATGTAGACTATACCTTCGAAGTAACGAATGAAGGAAATGTAACATTGACGGATGTAATTGTGACAGATTTAGGCCCATTATTTAATGGGACACTAGGAGACAATTCACCATTAGTGGTAGATTGTGGAGGGACAATAGATCTAGCCCCAGGAGAAAGTGTGACGTGTACATCAAGGTACATCATGACACAAACTGATGTGAACAATGCAGCAGGAGTAGCGGATGGAATTAGGAACGGAGCGACAGCAACAGGAACTACACCAATAGATACCTTGATCACCACGCCACCGGATTCAGCGTTCACTTCTGTACCTAACGGTCCGATGCTGAACATAGTTAAATCTGCAAGTAGTCCAACAGTAGCGAATGGTACAGATCCATTAGCAGTCGATGTAGGTGATGTAATAACTTATACATACGTCATTACAAATACAGGAAACGTTGAATTAATAGCAGTGACACCTGTAGACGTCGGACCAACTTTTAATGGTCAGCCAGCTGGAGGTTCATTAAGTCCATATTCACCTGCAATAGGAGCTATCTTATCTCCAGGAGCTTTTACAACATTTACTGCAACTTATACATTGACACAAGTAGATATAGACAATGCAGCTAATATACCAGGAGGAGTTGTGAATACCGCAATTGCTACAGGTATGGATCCAATGGGAATGACTGTCATGTCACCTCCAGATGATGGTATCACTCAATTTTCGAGTAATCCAGCTCTTGATCTTGAGAAAACAGCAAGCATACCTTCTATTTTAGCAGGTGTATTACCTGGTGAAGTAGATGCAGGTGACACTATTTTCTATTCATATGTAGTGACCAATACAGGTTCTGTTACTTTGGATAACATCAGTGTTCAGGACGTAGGACCTACTTTCGACGGAGCTCTTGGTACCAATGCACTTCAAGATCTGGTTTGTGATTTAGCAACTCTAGCACCTACAGAGTTTGCTACGTGTACAGCATACTATATTTTAAGTGCTACGGATATTAATAATGCAGCAGGAATAATCGATGGAGTGGAGAATATTGCCACAAGTACAGGTTTGCCGCCGACAGGGCCTACGGTTACTTCTGCACCGGATACTGCAACTACCACTATTATGGTAGCACCAGAAATTATGGTGACGAAAACATTGGTAGGTGCTCCATCAATCAATGCGGATGGAACTGTGGATATCAGATATGCAATAGAAATTGAAAATATTGGAAATACGATTTTAGATAGTATTCAGGTTCAGGACAGTCTTTCTATTTACTTTGGAGTGATTGATATTAATTCGGTAGAACTTGAGAATTTTACGGCTGGAATTAGTGAAAATTCAGCGTTCGATGGAGATACAGATGTGAACACATTGACAGGGGATGATTCGATGAATCCTGGACAGACAGAAAGTTTTGAAATAGTAATCAATGTTGGACCTGCAGCTGCAGAGACGATGGTCACCAACTTGGCGCAAGCAAGTGGAGATGATCCTCAAGGAAACCCAGTAATTGATGAAGATTCTGAAGATGTGGAAGTACCAATAGGTATGGGTGAGATTGGTGTTGCTAAAGATGTACTTATAGATCCTGAATTGCAAGTGGATGGAACATATACATTGACCTACCTATTAAAAGTAGAGAATACTGGATTATTTAATCTGGATAGTGTGAATGTGGTAGATGATTTGGAATTAACTTTCCCAGGCATTACGATTAATAACGCCTCCGTTCAGAATATAAATGGACCGTTATCGCCGAATCCTAACTATAACGGTGTGACAGATAGTCTAGCATTTACTGGTGATCTTGGATTACTTGTAGGTGAAATGGCAACATTCGAAATTATTCTAAATTTAGGGCCAACTAATGAAGTGGGACCATTCTTGAACACAGCAGTAGGTACAGCTGTAGATCCATTCGGAAACCCTGTATCGGATGATTCTCAGGACGGACGTGATCCAGATCCTGAAAATGATGGACCTGGGGATAATAGTGATCCTACACCAGTAACTTTAACACCTTCAGATGCTGAAATAGGAGTAAATAAACAAGTAATTTCGATAGCAGAAGCTGCTAGCGGTGTGGAAGGAAACTTTGACGTAGTTTTTGAAATTACCGTAGAAAATACAGATTTTGTAATGTTGGATACCCTTATGTTAGAAGATGATCTTGCAACACAATGGGGAGCATTGGGTACTGTTTATAGTATTGTATTGCCACCATCATTGATAGATACAGACGCTGATCAAACGCCAAGCTTAAATGCTGGATTCAACGGTGATGACATGACGAATCTTTTCATAGGAACAGATGGAAGACTTGATGCAGGACAATTTGTGACCATTCAGTTCACAGTTGAAATTGATGCAAGTGAAGCTAATCAACCCTTATTGAATACAGCAGTTGCTAGTGCAGATGATCCAACAGGTATACCAGTAAGTGATGATTCTCAAGATGGACCATCTAATGATCCAGAAGGAGACGGTCCAGGTGATAATAATGATCCAACACCAGTTAATCTGCCTGCAATTGGTATAGCAAAAGCAGCTGGAATGCCAGTAGCTATTGCTGATCAACCTGGTAGATATACGATACCTTATACCTTCATAGTAGAGAACACTGGGAACACAGTTCTTACGAATGTTGCGTTGAAAGATGATTTTGCAACGCAATTAGGTGGTTCGTTCGTCAATGTGATTCCTGGAAGTCTTATGATTACAGGAAATACTGGAGCAGCACCAGGTGGAGTAAACTTGGGATATACGGGTATCGGAGATCCTAACAATAACATGTTAGATAGAACAGCAATTCTTGCACCAGGTGATAATATTACAGTTACAGTATCTATAGTTGCAGATGTAACTACAGGACCTAACCCATTAGTGAATCAAGCGACAGCAGAAGGAGATGATCCTGAAGGAAATACTGTAGATGATTTGTCAAATGACGGAACAGATGTAGATGGTGGAGATGATCCAACAATGATTGAGTTAGATTGTCCGCTAAGTATTGTATGTCCTGCAGATATAGAAGTTCAAAATGACTTAGGATGGTGCCAGGCTAGTATTAATTTACCAGAGCCTACAACTATAATATGTACAAGTATTGATCCATCCACGATAACAATAACCTGGGAGCTTTCAGGTGAATTGAATGCTACAGGAACAGGAATCTTGACAGATACAATATTTACAGTAGGTACAACGACATTGACCTATACTATTATGGGGACTGAATTTGGGGCAATGACTCCTTCAGTTAGTACTTGTTCTTTTGATATTACAGTTTTAGATAAAGAAGCACCAATTGCTGTTTGTAGAAATGTGACTGCTATAGTTGGTGCTGATTGTGATGCGATTGTAGATGCGGCCTCTGTTAATGGTGTTTCTTATGACAACTGTACTCTGGGTGGTGATTTAATCTATGAGATTGGTAGAGACACGATGAGTATGGGTGCAACGCTTACAGTGACCATGGCTGATTTAGAAAATTCTCCGATCACAATATTTTTACGCGTTACGGATGAAGCAGGAAATATGGCGATTTGTAGTGCTGAAATTGAAGTGGAGGATGATACACCACCGACTTTTGACTGTACTATGCTCGTAGACCTTACGGTTAACACGGAACCAGGTGCTTGTTATGGTTTAGTCCCTGATTTCACATCATCGGTAACCTTACCAGATGACAATTGCTCGGATGCATTAGCAGATTTTACAATTACACAATCTCCATTACCTGGAACTGTTTTCGGATCTCAGTCGGGAGACTTTGTGAATGTTGTAATTACTATTGCGGATGGTCAAGGAAATGAGATAACATGTATGAGGATTGCTGAATTAGACGATATACAACCTCCAGTTTTCCAAAATTGTCCAGTCAATATTACGGTTGCGAATGATGTGGATAAATGTGGGGCAAATGTTATATTCTCTGCTCCAGTTGCAGTAGATAACTGTAATGTAACAGTTACACAGACAGCTGGACCGATATCAGGTTCATTCCTAGATGTGGGTATGTACAATATAGAATATACAGCTTTGGATGCAGATGGAAATACTGCCATATGTAACTTTACTTTAGAGGTGATGGATATGCAATTACCAGATATTGCTGGTGGTTTCCCAGCAGATGATGAAGTGAATTGTGATGAGATTATGCCGGCAACACCGTTGACAGCAGCTAATTTCTCAGACAACTGTCCTGATCCTTTAACAGTGGATTTTGCAGAAACAACAACACAGGGTGGGGATCCAGCTGCTTGTGACTTTTATGACTATGAAATTATTAGAACATGGACAGTTACAGACGGTGCAGGAAATGCTGCTGATTTTACGAATACATTATATGTGCAAGATACCGTAGCACCTACTTTTACACTTCCTGCTTCAATTACAATTTCTTGTGATGAAGTGGATATGATACCAACGTTAACAGATCTTTCTGATAATTGTGCAGAAGAAGCGAATATCACCATAACGATGACTGACGTTTCAACGCAAATAATGGATCCAAGTGTTTGTGGATTTTATGACTATTCCATAACTAGAACAGTGATGGCTTCAGATCCATGCGGAAATACAACCACGATGGTTCAGACCATTATCGTTCAGGATAATAATTCTCCTGTAATCGTTTGTATGGATTTAACTGTCAATGTGCAAGATGGTGATGCGATTACTTTAAGTGGTGATGATTTCTTACCAGAGATTACTGATAACTGTGCAGCTCCTGGTAATGTGACGGTTAATCTAGTAGATGGTTTAACCATTAGCTGTGATGACGCTGGATTACTAGATGTAACAATAGTTGCAATGGATCCTTGCGGAAATGAATCCTTCTGTGAAACAACTGTAACGGTTATTCCTTTAGACGATCCTATATTAATGGATGTTCCTGGGGATTTCACGGTCAACTTGCCGGATGGACAATGTGAGGCAACCCAAGCAGATTGGCCTTCTATTCCGACTGCTTCAGGAGCTTGTGATATTACCATAACATATGATCCTAATGCGATTGCTGGATTACCTCCTGGCATCCATGATGTTGAGGTTTGTGCGACTAGTTTCTCGGGTAATCAAGTATGTGAAATGTTTACAGTAACAGTAAATGGTATTTTACCAGATGTAGGTCAATTAATCTGTAACAACCAAGTAAATGTTTCGTTAGGTGTTGATTGTACAGCAGAAATAACTGCTGACATAATGCTACCTGGAGACCCATTCGAATGCTATGAGTTTTTAGATGTAATTGTAAGTAATTCACCAGGTGGCTCACCTATTCCTGGAAGTCCATTTGTTGGACTAGATGATGTGGGCAACACTTATTATGTTACCATTTCACACCCATCGGGAGGAAACAGTTGTTGGGGATTAGTGACGATCGAAGATAAAATAGGACCTTCTTTAGCTTGTCCTCCAGACATAACTGTAGCATGTAACCAAGATTTAGATGACCTAATCATTTTGGGTGAGCCAACTCTTGAAACTTGTGAAGATCAAATTAGCATCATTTATCAGGATGATCAAGTTGATAATGGAACTTGTGGTACACCTAGAGCGGAGATTACAAGAACATGGAAGGCGATAGATGGACAAGGAAGGATTTCAGAATGTGTACAGATCATTACCGTATTACAGTTTGATATCAATGTAGTAGATTTCCCTGCTGATTTGAATTTTGAGGATGTAATTTCGTGTGATGCATACGCAATGAATGTTGATACCTTAGATCCATTATACACTGGAGAACCTAGTATAGATGGGATGTCACTGTTTGGTAATCATTTCTGTGATGTGAATATCGGATATTGGGATGAGAGATTATTGGATGCGAATTGTCCAGGAGCGTTTGAAATATTAAGACACTGGGTAGTTAGAGATGAGTGTCAACCATTAGTCCCAGGAATAAATCCTGTGGAACACATCCAATCTATAAAAGTGGAGGATGTCACGGCACCTACATTACTTGACGCTCAAGATGTTACCATTTCGACTGATCTGTGGGGATGTAGCGGATCATACGAACTTCCAAGTTTATTAGATGGAGATAATTGCAGTGAAACTGAAACAAAATGGACTTACTCTGATGGTTTCTTAGTAGGTAATACATTGACAAATATAGCAAAAGGTACAACTTTAGTGAATGCTAAGATCAAAGATGCTTGTGGTAATTTTGGGATAGAATCCTTTACTATTACGGTGTTAGATCAGGTAGCTCCAGTTGTCGTTGCTGATGAGCATACGGTGGTGAGTCTAAGTCAAGATGCAATAGACGGAAGAGCTAAAATTTATGCAGAAACTTTCGATGATGGATCGTTCGATGGTTGTGGTCCAGTGGAATTCACTGTAAGAAGAATGGATATAGATACTATCTGTACCGGCTCTGAAACAGGTACAGCCCAATTTGATGGGGAGTTCCAATGGTATGATTTTGTACATTTCTGTTGTAATGATGTCGGGAATGATTCTCTGAGAGTAATCTTTAGAGTGTGTGATGATGCAAATATGGACGGCGAATTTGGAAGTACAGATGATTATTGTAATACTGCAATGGTTACGGTAGAAGTTCAAGATAAATTACCACCGTTGGTAATTTGTCCTGATGATTTGACAATAGATTGCATTGATTTTAATGCATTGGGAGATTTAGTTAATAGTGGACCACTTTCTGAAGAGGATGTACTCAGAGTAAATGCTTTGTTTGGGGAGCCTCAGGCAGGTGCTACGTGTAACTATGAAATCACGCAGACATTATCGGGCAATGAATTTTGCGGTGACGGGATGATTAATAGAAATATCATTGTTACGAATACGATTAATGGACTAACAAATTCTTGTACGCAAGAAATAGATGTTAGACTTCTAGAGGCGAATACATTAACATGTAATAAAATTACATTCCCTGCTGGATCGAGAGAAGCTATAGCAAACTATAACTGGTGTGATCCTCAGGATGATCTTGCACCATTTGTGAATACTATAACTGTGAATAATTGTGAGGGTGGTGCTTTTACTGAACCTATAATTGATATAGATAATCTTTGTACAGAAGCAGGAATTAATCTAACATTAGATACTTTCGACTTTGCTGGTGGAGGCTGTAAGAAAATACTTGCTCATTGGGAGGTAATCGATCAGTGCGTATTCCAAGAAAACTTCTTATGGCATAACGGTGAAACTTACGAAATTAATCCGTTTGTTTCAGAAAATGGTTACTTCGAATTATACATAGAATATGATATTTTTGATAGTGAAGAGCCAACAATTATATGCAACGATGACCTAATCTTAGCTTGCGATGCATACTTTGCGGGGCCTATCACTGGTCAAGCAGTTGATAATTGTACAGAGGAAGAGTTTTTAGGATGGACATGGAGATTAGATCTTTATTCGGATGGTACTTTTGATGGAGAAGGTGTCGGTAGAAATATTACTGCAGCCAATGCGGGGATATCTGCTGGATATTTTCCTATAGGAGTTCACGAGATTTTATGGATAGTGAGTGATGGATGTGGAAATATCGCTACCGAAAGATGTACGCTACGTATTGGGCAAGAAGATATGAAAGCACCCACGCCATATTGTTACGACGGAATAGCTACAGCTATTATGGCTGAGAACGGAACAGTTGAAATATGGGCAAGTGATTTTGATGCTGGAAGTTTTGATGATTGTGATACAATGCTTACTCTAACAATGATCCCTATTCAGGATGTTGAGTTAATAGATGGAGGTGATAGTGCTGTATATTTAGCAGCGAAGCCAAATTGGACTTTTGATTGCGATTATATTGCTAATGGAGTTCAGTCGGTTATTGATGTTAGAATGTATGTTACAGATGACGAAGGAAATTATGATTATTGTACCGCAACTCTTAGAATCAACGATAATTTTGATGTCTGTGAAGATAAAGGTGGAGCAGCCAGCATATCGGGTGCAATAACCACTGAAACAGGAGATTCTATAACTGGCGTTACGGTGGAAATTAATACTTTCTCTCCTGAGTATCCTAATAGTATTGTTACAACTACTAGTGGAGATTATGCTTTCAACAGTAATCCTCATAACTATGATTATGAAATTAAACCAAGTAAAGATTACGACTACAGAAATGGGGTGAGTACAATTGATTTAGTTTTAATACAGAGACATATTCTAGGTATGCAATCGTTAGAAGGACCTTATAAAATGATTGCTGCGGATGTAAACAGTGATTGTAAAGTTTCGGCAATTGACCTTCTTAATTTACGTAAATTAATATTAGGGTTGTACGTAGATGATGATTTGCCAAATAATGAGTCGTGGCGGTTTGTAGACAAATTTTTTGAGTTCAATGATCCAGAAAAACCATGTGACTATACTGAAGTTCTTACTATAAATAACTTACAGGAAGATGCAATGGATAATGATTTCATGGGGATTAAAATAGGAGATGTAAATGGCTCAGCTCAATTAAGTTCAGGTTCAAACTCAGCAGAAGTTCGAACGAATGAAGCTTTAAATTTTGCGATAGAGAACAGTAAAGTTTCTAAAGGTGAAAGATTTGAGATAACATTTTTTGCAGATGACTTTATTGATATTCAAGGATACCAATTTACTTTTGCTTTCGAACCTCATCAGCTTCAATTTATGGAGATTAGATCGGAGGATCTAGATCTTAATGAATCGAATTTCGGTCTGCGAAATGTGGATAAAGGTCTGATAAGTACAAGTTGGCATTCTGCTCATCCGATATCAATGGATCCTAAAGCACAACTATTTACATTAGTCTTTAAATCCAAAGTAGATGGAGAATCTGCTGAAATGATTAAGATTACCTCAGATATCACTAAAGCGGAGGCTTATACTAGCAATTTAAAACAAGTTAGACAAGTTGCGTTGAACGATCGATCAGAGAAAGCAGAATTTGTTTTTGATCTTTTCCAGAATTCGCCTAATCCTTTCAATAAGAAAACTGAAATTGGATTTACAATTCCTGAGAATAATCGCACTAGTCTTACGATTTATAATGCGATAGGTGAATTATTGTATGAATATAATGAGGATCTTTTAGCTGGTGAACATAGTATTATCCTTGATAGGAAAGAATTGAATGGAGTGGGAGTCTTGTATTACAGACTGGTGTCAGGAGAAAATAATATGATGAAAAAGATGATTGTCGTTGATTAGATATATTTAGTTGAATAAAAAGTGGCCAGCAGAAATGTTGGCCATTTTTATTCTCGGATGATATATATGGGTAGATGACGGATAAGAGGGGAAACGTAATGAGACTAAGGGTTAATTGGTTTATAAGGTTAGAGCGGATAATTAGGGAAGATTAGGTTAATATATTTTGCAAGGTTTATAGGAAAATATCTTTTGTTTTAGAAGCCTCTATATTCAATAATATTATGATTGTCAGGATAAAATAACCATACTTATATAGGATATAGCTTATCCATTATTATGTTTTTTAATTTCTAATAAATATTTATTACTGAATTCTCAAAAGAATGTTTTTTTAGTTTTAGACTAATTGATAGAAAACTAGATATAATAAAAAAATGCATGTCCGTTGGAAGGTGATACCTATTTCAGAGTTTTTGATCTTGTGAATTTTGGAATTGTTAATGACTTTGATATTAGTTCTATTGATATAGGATTGGAAATAAGTACAGGTATCAATGGGGCTCAAGATATTAATTTGAATCTATATACTGTTTCTGGAAATTTATCTCTTGCTAATCTTACACCTATCCATAATGAAACTGTAGCTATTTCTAACCAGTAACATACTGTTATAAATATTCCATTATCATCCTTAGTGACTATACCCGCAGGATCAGTTTTAGTTGTTGAAGTTTTTGCAGCAGATGTTACCAATGGAACATCCTTTTCCATTGGGTCTAATGCTAACACTGATAGCGCAACATCATATATTTATAATCCGTCATGCAAAACTACAGATATAACTTCAGTGCATGATCTTTGATTTCGATTAATGAATATCGATATGAACGTTAACAGTTGTTAATCAACTGCTGTTGTTCCAACAATGGGCCAATGGGGCATGATGATTCTTTCTCTTTTAATATTTATAGTTGGAATTAATATTCTAAAAAGAAGGCAACTATATATCATAAAAGAGTAAGTAACTTAAAATCTATTAGAATTATTTAGAAATCACTGTCGATTTATATTAATAAGCTACAATCAGATTGAATTTAAGCTAAAATGAATATTTATTCGGTTTTCAAGTTATATGCAGAATTTTAAAATAAAGCTATAACTATTATAGCTGTTTAGGAATACTTATATGCTCATAAAATAACTCATTTACCACTTCTGCTTCATGGCCACATTCGTTATCTCCGATATATAGAAACTCATTTTTAACAGGCTGGTAAGTGTAATCCTTAGCCCACTTTTTCCCGTTTTTAGAAACTGCCTTTATCGCTTCGAGTATGTAGTCTATTTCATCATCTGAAAGGGTAGGGTGAATAGAGAGCCGTATCCAACCTGGCTTGTCTATGTTTTCTCCGCGAAGTATCTTATCTCTTAAGGAAAGCGAGATTTCTTGGTCTATCTCTAATAAGTAGTGTCCATAAGTTCCAGCACATGCACATCCACCTCTTACTTGAACACCGAAGTAGTCATTAAGTAGCTTGACAAATAAATTGTAGTGAATTTCCTTGTGCAGAAAAGAAACCACGCCCAATCTTTCTCTGTGCGCATCTGCTAGGATGGAAATTTGTTCTATTTCATCAAATGTTTGGTACACCTTGGCCAATAATTCATGCTCTCTAGCTTGAATTTTCTCTGGATCCATTCTTTCTTTAAGTTGAATGCACATCGCAGCTCGAATACCTTGGATAAATGGTGGTGTTCCGCCATCTTCTCTCGTTTCGATATCTTCGATGTAGTCGTGATTGGTCCATGGACTGGTATATACTACCGTGCCGCCACCTGGATTATCAGGAACTCTATTCGTATACAATGCAGAATTGAATACCACAATTCCAGGTGTTCCAGGTCCTCCTAAGAATTTGTGCGGTGAAAAGAAAACTGCATCTAATCGTTGATTAGGATTTTCCGGATGCATGTCAATTTTTACGTAAGGTGCCGAACAAGCAAAATCAACAAAACAATATCCTCTAACATCATGAATCATTTCGGCAATCTTATGGAATGGAGGTACGATTCCAGTGACATTAGATCCCGCAGTAACTGATGCAATCTTCCATTTTCTATCTTTGTGCTTTTCTAGGAGTTGAGCAAAATGTTCTAAATCAACCAACCCAGTAGGATCTGCTTTTATGATTTCTAGATCCACGATCGTTTCAAGCCAACAAGTATGATTCGAATGGTGTTCCATATGGGTAATGAAAACCACAGGCTTGCTGTCATTGTGATATTGTAATTTCTTGCTTTTGAGGTAATTGCTGGTACGTTCATACACCTTGAAACCCATGATACGCTGCAACTTATTAATAGCTCCAGTCATTCCTGATCCAGCAAAAAGTAGGACATCCTTACTACTCGCATTCACGTGTTTCTTAATGATGATTTTAGATTCACTGTAAGCTTTCGTCATTACTGTTCCAGTATAACTGGTCTCTGTATGGGTATTCGCAACGATAGGTGTAATCAGCTTCGCAATCTTTTCTTCTATCTCATTATAGAAACGGCCACTCGCTATCCAATCTGCATAGACCAATGGCTTTTCACCTTGAGGTGTAACGATTTTCTGATCGATTCCACATATGTTATTCCGAAAGGGCTTGAAGTGAGCTTCTAATGACATAGTAAAAATTTAGACTACAAAGATATGACGAATTCTTCATGTATCTAAGTATATGCCTAAAAGTTAATTAGTTGTGTGATGATTTTACTGCATAAAAGCTGGAATAAAACACCTTATCTACCAGCCTCTATACTTCGGTGCTTTTACATCATTCATCCTCATATATACCAATATCTGACCTCTATGATGCGTCATATGATCCGTCATCAACATCATGATTTGTTGGATTTCCATAGGTCCAGCGAAGAAATTTACGACATCTCTCATTTTGTGATCTGGTAGATCCTCGACGGCTTGTCGGCTTAATTTGAAAGTTTCTCTGAGAATAGTCAGCATCTGGTCTTTACTTGGGTCAATTTCCTTCAAGTTTTCGTGATATGCAACTCCTTCTAAGTATTCAGTGCTCAGCCACATCATATTACTGACCATGTGCAATAATTGCCCTTTAAATGTTCTTGATTCTGGGGTTGGTTTGTAATCGTATTTGTCTTCAGGCATTGCTTCCGCGCATTCGATCGTGTAGGCCGCTGCGTTATCCCATTTCTTAAGAAAGTTGGATTTATAATCAGATTGAGCTTGAATCATTGTAGAACAAAGAATTAGAGTAAATATTAAAACGCCTTTCATTATGCTAAGATTAATTTGATATCCAAATCTACAATATTTATTGACTTGGAACCATTATCATAGTTATATTTGCGGTTTCAAATTTAATATTATTCAAAAATTGACAATGAAAATAAGTATAGTCCTAACCATTTTTATTTCTTGCTTTTTAATGTCTTGCAAGTCAGATCCAAAAGTAATGCCTGCAGAAGGTGTAGTAACTCCATCAACTCCTGAAAGGACAGATGTGGTGCCGTATGCTTGCGATATTGTTTCTGAGAAAGAAATGCTGGATATACTAGATATGGATGTGAAATTGGAAGTATTAGATGGTAATAGAAATAAGCCTAGTGGAAATTCAACTTCATGTTTCTACAAATGGCAAGACGATAGATATGATGTTTCAGGTGTAATGATCCAGTTCACGCGCAACCCATATCCAGACGAGATTCCAGATTATGTGAATAAATACATGAATAACAAAAGATGGGAAGGAGAAAACAGTTATGATGATCCTAACGTAACTTTTAAATATTCAGATATGGAAGGCTTACCTTATGAAGCCATCTATAATCGAGAAACTTATAAGTATTACTTCGGCGTTAAGAACACTTTTTTATGTTCAGTAGCATTCAACTATCCTGCAGAGCCAGAACAATTAGATGCTTGGTTCAAGGAAATCGCTCAAATAATGATTTCTAAAACGTAGGAAGTAACCTGAAAATTATTTGTGTTTTTCGATGAACTCCGATACAACGGACCCGAACTTATCTGGTTCGGTATCATGTGGATGATGTATCGATTGGTCAAATACCACAAAGTCTTTTTCCTGAGAGCTTATTAATAAGAAAGCCGTCCTACCAGTGTTTGGTGGAACACTAACGTCATACTTTCCATAAATAAATAAACTAGGTATTTCTATTGCTGTGAGTTGGGGTAATAAGCTATAATTTTCCTTTATCGCAATACTGGCAGGTTGGTTGAAAAAATTGGAGATGAACCAGTTAATAGGATTATTCGAAAAGGTCGCTTGTAGAATTTTGTCAATTTTCTTTGGCTTTGGAATTACTTCGTCCTTATATAAAAGTTCGATGGTTTTCGATGCTAATTTCAGTGTGCCATCGTAATCTTCGGTCGATAGTGCATCATTTCGCAACTGAACCCATTCATCTGCCATACTACTATTTGCTTGTTGTTCATCACCGATAACAGCGATGAGGTTTTGTCTGGCGTTATTGACGCTCGGTACATCTAGCAATCCGTCGACATTTATCCAACCAAGATATTGGGTTTGAAGATCCATAGAAAGTAAAGATTCGGCACTAATTAATCCTCCAAGGCTGTGTCCCATTAGAAACAATTTGAGATCACTACCATATCTTTTCTTCAATACTTTTGTTAGCGCATCTACATCACTAGCCATCGTTGAAATCAGTTGTTCTTTACTGTGGAAGTTGCCTTCGGCCATAGACTGAGCTCTTTGGTCAAAATAAACGACAACGTACTTCTGCTCTAATTGATTTCTAAAAACACCATCCCTAAATGCTAATCCATAACTACCAGCACCGTGCAATACGACAATAAAAATTTTTTCTGAATGATTACCGTGGACATATGCGGGCATCGTTGCGCCTTGATGTCGAATGTGGATCGTCTCGTCGATAAAATTGCTCGATTCTTTTGTGCAGCAAACGAAGAGAATGGGTAGCAAGAGTATGATAATATATTTCATTTCTAAATTTTAGGTTGATATATGCGATAACCGATAGACCAATTGACCAGAGGCATAAGTGTAGAGTTGTATGGGGTCAATATTTGAAATTGTAGCTTAGTGTGAAATCTTCTCCTCTTATGAATGCCGATAGATAATCCAGGTGAATAATACCAGTTTCCGCTGAAATTGCTGGGTTCTGAAACGGACCCATTTTCTGAAATACTATAGGTGTTTCTTAAAATAGACCGAAATAATCCCAATGGACTCACTTCGAAATAGAATGTTTTTTTGTAAATACTTATTCCATAATTTATAAGAAGTGCGGAGTGACTTTGTGGATCTGTAAAGAAGGACAATTGCAAGTGATGGACATTATTTTTGATTGTAGAATTTACTTGAAACTGTGCTCCAGGATTCCAGAAATTATTTCCGAAGTAGGCAATGTTTATAGAAGTATTCGACTTTTGGGCATAGCTGAAATCGGGATTAAGCAGAAAACAGGAAATCGAAACTAAGGCAATCCATGTACTTGTCTTCATTAGTTTATTTTTCTATCACATATCACTTTATTGGAAAAGGTTACCTCGTATGGTTATGGTAATGTAGCGGAGTAAAGTAGAAACTAAGGAGGTTGTGTTGGATAAATATTTACAAGAAAAAAGAGAAGGCCAATAATTATTTTACTGGCCTTCTAACGTTTAGGGTATAAACGCAATATTTATATTTTAATAAAAGTGTTTTCTATGATTGTTGATCTTAGATCATATCATTTTATATGTCAATGCTTATGCAGAACTGGGTTGCATATCACTGGTTCATGATGTAAAGATGTGGAATTAAAAGAAGCTCTAGGTGACCTAGGTTACATTGAATTAAATATGATGTTTTTCGTACAAAATAAATTTACCTTTTCACGCTAGATTTTGAGCACTTTGATAGCGCCACGACTTTGCTCGATGACCTTGTTTTTTTCCAATTTCTTCATGATTCTAGAGACAACAACACGAGAAGTGTGTAGGTCATTAGCAATTTCGGCATGTGAAATTTTCAAATTTTCAGTTTTATTCACCCAAGCTTTGTTGACAATGTATTTGCTAATTCTTTCTTCCATCGAATTGAATACAAGATTGTCTAAAGATTGAAGCATTTCATTTAATCTAGAATTATAACTGTCTAATACATAGACTCTCCAAGATTTATACTTTGCCATCCATTCATCCATCTTTTCCATTGGGATAAATAGAATTTCCGCATCGGTTTCTGTTAGTGCCCGAATGGTCGATGTGGAATTTTTGGTGCAACAATTAAGTGTTACCGCACAAGTATCGCTGAATTCTAAGTAGTAAAGAAGGAGCTCATTTTCATCTTCATCTTCGGTCATGATTTTAACGGAACCTTCTATAACCAGTGGCATGTGAGTGATCTGATCACCGATATCAATAAGCATTTCTTCTGCCTTGAATTTCCGAGCATCTCCATATTGGCATATTTCATTGATGAGTTCCTCTTCGAAAAGAAACTGAAATTTTTCAAAGAGTTTATTGTAGCATTTAATGTCAAATGGAATAAAATTCATCTTACTTGTTTGTTGAGATGAAGATATTACATTTAAACGGTATCAGCCAATTTTTTGTTGAACTTAACAGCGATGTGGATATATATTGATCTGGAAATTCTCATAATAAAGAAGTAGGAAACCGCCATTGCTGCAATAAGTAAAGCAAAGGATGCTTCTAGATTCCAGCCTAATATCAGCATACAAAAACCAATGATGGCTAGGGCTAGCCAAGCGGTCCAAATATATGAAATGAACATGGCGCCAAAGTAATATCCTGGTTCTGGTTCAAATTTCTGACCACAATGAGAACACTTCTCATGCATTTTGAGAGGTGTCTTGAAATCAAAAGGTTCGACGAATAAATCTCCTTTTCTACACCTTGGACATTTATATTTCCAGATACTTGAAATTATGTTCACTGTTATATTTATTTGGCAACGAAAATAAAAGATCAGAAACAAATTTGTGTAACAGAGGTTACAATGGATTTGAGGTATTTAGATTGCTTGATCAATCTTAGGTAAAAAGACCTTGAATTGACATTGTCATTCGGTACATCTTCTCTAATGATAAGGAAGATAAAATAGGTTTTTCTGAAAAAAAAGATGAGTTTCTCACTAAATATACAAAGCCGGTGCGCTGCACCTCTAAGTCTAAGCGATGATTTCTGTTACAAACAATTCCGGTCCTCTGGACCTGAGTGGGAAATTTGAATTTCCTATGCTGATGGAAATAGTTAAGTTTTGATAAATGGTACATCATACCGATTTTATTTGTAACGAAAAGATCCAATGTGAAAGCAAGTGCTTTTGTTTTCTTGGACTGAAGTCCAAGCTCCTATATCAACATTAGATTTAATTGAACGACCGCTGCTAAGCAATATAGGCGTAGGCAAAATAGGGAGATAACCAGCGGCAGACTCGCTGGATGGGAAGGCCTTCGATTCCTCCAAGGAAGAAGTAACCATATAAATAAAAAAAACCTTGTAAACATGTAGTCTACAAGGTCTTATGTGTACCCCCGGGGATGAGCTAGCGTTACGAAGTAATTCTTCTGGAAGAAGAATAGGTAGTGAACGGCGAGCAAACCTCGCCGAAGGGCGGATAGTCTAGAATTTTATTAGCGTGATCCGTAAGAATTACGACAGTGTTGTAAAAGCTTGATAACCAGCGGCAGACTCGCTGGATGGGAAGGCCTTCGATTCCCCCCCAAAGAAGAAGTAACCATATAAATAAAGAAGACCTTGTAAACATGTAGTCTACAAGGTCTGATATGTACCCCCTGGGATGAGCTAGCGTTACGAAGTAATTCTTCTGGAAGAAGAATAGGTAGTGAACGGTGAGCAAACCTCGCCGAAGGGAGGATAGTATAGGATTTTGTTAGCGTGATCCGTAAGAATTACAACTGTGTTGTAACAGCTTGATAACCAGCGGCAGACCCGCTGAAAGGTAAGGCCTTCGATTCCCCCCAAAGAAGAAATAACCATATACATAAAAAAGACCTTGTAAACATGTAGTCTACAAGGTCTTATGTGTACCCCCGGGGATGAGCTAGCGTTACGAAGTAATTCTTCTGGAAGAAGAATAGGTAGTGAACGGCGAGCAAACCTCGCCGAAGGGCGGATAGTATAGGATTTTATTAGCGTGATCCGTAAGGATTACAACAGTGTTGTAACAGCTTGATAACCAGCGGCAGACTCGCTGGAAGGTAAGGCCTTCGATTCCCCCCAAAGAAGAAGTAACCATATACATAAAAAAGACCTTGTAAACATGTAGTCTACAAGGTCTTATGTGTACCCCCGGGGGGAATCGAACCCCCACTCCCGAAGGAACTGGATTTTGAATCCAGCGCGTCTACCAATTCCGCCACAGGGGCGTGAAAAAATTGGACTGCAAAAATAGAAATTCTCATCTAATATTTACCTAATGGGTATATATTTTTATTTTTTGTCTTTCTAATATACCAGCTGGTACCTTAATATCTGTCGCATTATGCTTTACTCCAAGCTCCGATGACTCGCTTTAATTGAAGTTTTGACTTTTATGGGACCTCGTAGTTTAGTGCGAGCTTTCCCCTAAAACGCTGGAATATCAATTAAAAATTCAAAATGATAAGGTCGACTTTTTCCTTCTGGTAGTGGACCGATCATATACGCATTTCGAAATCCAACTGTGATCTCTGAGAAAACCGTATTATTGAACACCACATCAAATAATAAATCCACTCCCATAGACTGGAATTCGGTAGTTTCATTTTCCAGTGTAGCCTTATTATAATTGTGGAACAATACAGAATTAACTCTCTTAAAGTACATGAAGTCTGCAAATCCCCAATCCGGATAGGCAATCGGCATCCCATAGTAAGTATTCGCACTCCAAATATTATCATACTTAATTGATTCAAAGCCAGGCGCATATTTGAATTGGTCTATTAAATCCGTGCGGTCTTCAGCAAAATCATTCTTTAATGCGTAATCAATTTCAAACTTGAATCCATGATTTCTATGAAAGCCAGGAACGTAAAAATCATTGACCATATTAAAAGCATTATGCGAATCATTAAATCGTTGCCTATTTAAAATTGTTCCTGAATACCCCCAGCGCGGATAATAATTCTGAGTCGATAATAACCTTCTGTGAGTAAAGGATACAGAATTATTCAATGTTGTTTCTTGTTGATTAAATTCCTCATCCGTTCCGTCTACTTCTAGATGGGTAAAGGTTTGTGACAAGGAATTAGAGAATCTAAGTGAAGTGATGTAAGTCCCTTTTGTAAGATTCAATGGAATGATGAAGCCAGGCCTGATGGTATGTTGACTTACAATGAAGGTTCTGTCGCCATCCTGAGACACGACTCTCCTTGGAAGTGCACCCGAATAAGCCAATTGGTAAATAGGGAACCACCGACCGTAATTAACGCTAAGATCTACAAATGAACTTTCTGTATTAAAATTATAACGATAGGAAGGTTGAATCGATACATTGTTAATTATATTATCCGAAAATAAAGTAGTAGAAAACTCTGGACCTCCATCGTAGAGTAACCATGAATGTGGATTAAACAATTTTGCGGTTCTCGGATACTTAGAAACTACGAATTGCTCGTTAGGAACATCGTCTAAAATGTCATTTGGCTCTAAGTGGTCTGTTTTAAGGTAGTAGGGTAGGTCAATTTTTCTATCCGTTTTGATGGTTTGTAAATTAGTCATATCGACTGCTATCTCATGGAGTAACCACCCTCTGCTGTGCGGGCGAGTTGCAACTAATTTACCATCATGAATATTACTTGGATTATACATCCCTATCGGATCATTACTAATCTTTTTAATAGATTTAGTTTTTAAATCCATGGCATAAACTTGATCAGTGCTCCCATAATTCGCTTGATATATCAGGTGACCGTCACTAACTTTCAGTCGTCCGAAAACTACTTTATCCCATGGTGTAAGCATCGTAATCGAGCCATCCATCCCTATTTCACCAAGAGCATAGTTTTGATTCTCCTTTATGATAGCGTATATCGACTTTCCATTTTCACTTTGGATTGGATATAGGAATTGCTTTGTTTTACTTTTGACAATGGACAGCATGGCGTTATTCTCCATGTTCATCATAGAAATACCTGATTCAATGCCAGAGTAAGCATTGACAAATATTAAATTTTTTCCATCATTACTAAAAGAAGGTGAAAAATACGCCTTGCCACGTCCTATGATTCTCTTCTCATCTTTTGCTTCATCATAAAGAATAATATTCGAATAATTTTGATTGCCAGCTCTGATATCTCTTTGTAATTCTGACCATACGTATAGATTTTTATGCTTATTGAAATATCGATCTAGGATTAAACCTTGATACGTTATTCGTTTGTGGTTTCCATCTTTGTCATACTTGTATATTCCATTGATATCTTGTCGATCACCATAGATGAAATAAAGCTCTCCGTTTTTATCAATAATTGGGTTGTCGTAAGTCACGACATCCCCTTTTTTATCGCTAGTGATTACTATTGAATTTCCAGGTTCGCTCGGAATAGAAGCTTTGAGCTTGGAACTAGCATTGAAATAATGGTCCTTTATTTTTGTCCCTGTAACTCGCTTAACAGCCTTGCGAAAAGGATAGATTATACCTTTGAATCGGGCAGCCTGGCTGGTTATTGTGTCAAAATGAACGTTGTCGTGCTCTCTTCGGATTTCTGAAAGGATTAAGTAACCAGTATTGTAATGATTCGGAACAAAGTCTTTAAACGAACCATTCATCGCCTTCATATAGGAATATTCCACACCTTCTAACTGCTGGGCACGCTGGAAAGCTGTAAATGATGGAACTCTACCTCGCCCTCCACTGCTTAATGCTGTTTCTGTAATGGTTGCATCACCTTCGACGAACCAAGCTGGTGCGGTGACACCAATTATGCCTCCCCATCCATAATCGCCAAATAACCAGTAAATTAAGTGGCCGATTCCTCTTTTAGCATTTACAAATTGGTTCGTATGTCTGTATTCATGAATAGCTAACTGGTCCACCCAGTCGACGCTTGATTCTTCCCACGTGTCCTGTGGCGCTTGCATAAAGAACTCAGACTTGTATGGTGCAATTTGTGCATATCCATTACTAATTGCATCATTGTTTCTTAGGATGATGTCAACTTTCTTTCTCTTTTTACCTAGAAGGCCAACATCTTTATTGTTCATATAGTGAATAATATTCACTACTCTTTGCGCCTTATCTTCTAATGAATCTGGAAAAATGACCCTTACTTTTTCTGTATTTATTTGCTTCCATTTAACTTTTGATGAGTACCCACCGAACGACGATTGAGCAACGGAAGAGAACGTTAATAAAGTAAATAATAAAGCAACGATCTTTTCCATTTGATAAAGTTTCATGGCTTGAAATTATGTATAATATTTTAAATAATAGAAAGATGAGTAGATACTAAATTCAGTAATGAAGCTAGAATTGATGACCTAAACCTTAAGATGCAGTGAAATGGGACATGATTCACCTAATCCCCCCTCTAATTGTTATGTAAACCCCACTTGTTTTGGTCTATTATTTGGCATATTTGACTTCATTAGTAGTAATCACTTTTGGGAAATATATGAATAGAGTAATAATAGTTGTAATTGGTTTTTTATCCATCATTTCATGTGAGAGATATCCAGATATAGGGTCAGATTCTAAAGCTACAAAGGAAACTAAAAAGTTGTATGCGAAATTGCATACGCTTTCAGATAAAGGGATCATGGTGGGGCACCAAGATGCGCTTGCTTATGGAGTAGGTTGGCGAGGTGAGCAGGATAGATGTGATATGCATCAAGCTTCTGGCAAATTTCCTGGAGTGGTAGGTTATGATATTGGTCATATTTTTCAGTCCAAAAATATTAATAGCATTCCGTTTGATACCATTATTAATTTGATGGCAGCATTTCATGAAAAGGGAGGAGTTAACACCATTTGTTGGCATATGAAGAACCCTTATACTGGAGGGAGCTCTTGGGACACAACAATGGTCGCAGCAGATATATTGCCAGGCGGAGAGAAGCATAACGACTTCCTAGAAAAGCTAGAAAAAGCAGCAACGTTTTTTAACAAATGCAAAATTGATGGTAAACATTTTCCGATTATTTTCAGACCATTTCATGAGCACAACGGCGATTGGTTTTGGTGGGGCAGGGGAATCGTTTCAGAGGAAGAATATATTTCTTTGTTCAGATTTATGGCGGATTACTTCAAAAACACGCATGATATTCATCATTTGATCTACGCATTTTCACCAGATCAGAGTAGATTTTATAATAAAACAGATACGCTCGATTATTTATATGGTTATCCTGGGGATGATTATGTAGATATTTTAGGCATTGATAACTATGCGGATATGCCAGTAAGTGAAAGTGATTCCATCAATGAAGTAGCTATTAATAATTACGTCGCAACCTTAGAGTTGATTACTGAAATAGCAGCAGAAAAAGGAAAAATAGCGGCACTTACGGAAACGGGATTTGAAGGTGTGAAGGATGCGGAGTGGTTTACTAAAAGAATATTAAATCCAATTCTCACTTCGGAAAAGTCGCGTAGATTGTCCTATATGGTTTTCTGGAGAAATGATAATCCGAAGCACCATTACATGGTATATCCTGGACACATGGCCCAGTCCGATTTCCAAAAATTTGTAGATAATCCTTTGATGTTGACACTCGAAGATTTATAAATTGATCTTATTCAGAAGGACACTACTCTAAAATTGACCGTTTAGCTATATATTAACCATATGAAGAAACTGCGAATTATCTACCTACTCATGCTATCTGGATTTTTCAGTGTAGTGTATGGCCAATCTCCTGAAATAAAGATGGTGGAAATCGTCATTGAAAATGTGGAACGCTTTGAGAAATTCGAAGTGCTGGTTGAGGTTAATGCTAGTTATGACAATCCCTATGATTATGAGGAAGTATCACTAAAAGCTTTCTTCGAAAAACCAGATGGTACGATTGATAGCATTGATGGTTTCTACACTCAGCAGTTATCGATTAACACGACATCTGGAAATGTACTCAATACCGGACCTGGAGTATTTAAAGTGAGATACGCACCTTATTATGCAGGTGCTCACACTTTTACCATGTCCCTTCAGGATAGCATCGGCAGTGTAATTTCCGAAACCTATTCTTTTAATTGTATATCGAATACAGCGGAACCGGAAAGAGGTTTTGTAAGAATGGGCGAATCGAATTACCTGGAGTTTGATAATGCGGAGCAATACATTCCGATAGGTGAAAATATTGCATGGCAGCAAAATAACGCTTATCACAATTATAATGAATGGGTAGAAGCTCTTAGTGATCATGGAGGTAATTTTCTCAGATTATGGCATGCACATTGGGGACTTGGAATCGAGTGGATTCCTGGATGGAACAATCACCTTGGACTTAAGCGGTATAATCAAGTTGCAAGTACTTATCAAGATTGGCTATATGACTACTGTGGAGAAAAAGGTGTGTATGTAATGCTCGCTCTTCAGCATCATGGTCAAGTGTCCACATTGGTTAATCCGAACTGGAATGATAATCCATACAACATAAAGAATGGCGGTCCGCTTTCGAATACGTGGGAGTTCTTTACAAATGAAGAGGCGATAGCATTGACCAAAAATAGACTAAGATATATCGTGGCAAGGTGGGGATATGCTCGAAGTATTATGAGCTGGGAATTATTCAATGAAGTGGAATGGACGGACAACTTTGCACAAAACAAGGAAGAAATTATCGATTGGCACATAGAAATGGCCAATTTTATCCGTGGTATCGATGTGTACAATCACTTGATAACGACAAGTTTCGCGCATGAATCCGATGTAGATCGACTTTGGGGAGATACGAGCATGGATTTCACGCAGATTCATTATTATAATAATTCCAGCGACATCCATTCTGCATTGGTTGCTGAAAGCAAAGAGCAATTGCTGAAATATGAAAAACCAGTTCTTGTTGGAGAATTTGGATTAGGTGGTAGCAGCTCGATTGCGGAAGATGATTTAGATGGAGTACATATTCATAATGCCATTTGGTCTACCTTCTTAGGTGGGTCGATGGGAACGGCAATGTCTTGGTGGTGGGAAAGTTACATTCATCCGAGCGACTTGTACTATCATTTTGATGGACCTGCAATTTTGGAAGGCGAAATCAAATTTAGTGAGGATGAGATGGTGCCACATGAATCGAAAGTGATTAATGCACCTACTGATCTGGTTTTTCAGCCAACCATTAACTGGGGTCAACTTGCAGATACGATTATCAAGGTAGATAATGGGTTGATAACTCCAGCAAGCCCAGCATTAAGTTCTTTCCTGTATGGATCGTCTTATAATACCCAATTCCGGTCGCCACCCACTTTTGAAATCACGAATACTGATTCAGGAATTTTTTCAGTAACTACGGGAAACGATACCAGTTCGATGGCTAGGATAGTGGTTTCGCTAGATGACGATGTTTTGATTGACAGTTTGGCCATTCCTAATAGCACCTATGAAATTACTGTTCCAGCGGGATTTCATAAAGTTAAAGTGGATAATACAGGCAAGGATTGGGTGTCGATAAAGGAGTATTTTATAGAAGGTCAAGGAACACAAGGTTATTCCGTTGCATTGATGGGGAAAGAGAAGTTGAGTGGTGCTGGTTGGGTTTTGAATAAAGGATATAATCATAACACGATCGGAGAAGGAGACTTACCGGATCCAGTGGAAAGTGCAAGTTTACTCATTCAAGATGTAGAAAATCTATTTTACACGGTGACTTGGTATGAAACCTTGAGCGGAGAATTGATAGGTTCTGAATTGGTGGCTGCAGTAGATCATTCCTTGATATTAGAGGTGCCCACTGTTTATTGGGATTTGGCATTTACGCTTTCTTCGGATGGACAAGTAGGAGTGGATGAAGTAGAAATTGCTCAGGTGAATATTTTTCCAAACCCCGCTCAAATTGGTCAATACGTGAATATTGCAGTAGCACATCTTCCAGGTCCATTCGATATGACTTTATTTAATGCGGAGGGAAAGCCCATTACAAATCTGAAATTAGCTTATAGGGAAGGGCGGATGAGGATCCCACGTCAGTTAAGCCCAGGGATGTATTGGTTGAAAATATCGAATGGTGAAAGTGCATCTGTTAAACCACTTGTTATCATTGACTAAGTAATTATAGACCACATGCTTGGTTATTAATGCTTTATTTTATTAGCGTTTCTAGGTCAATGTTGTCTCGCAAGTCTACTACAAAGTCTTCCTTCGAATGACTAAGGCGAATTAAAAAGGTATGCTCTTTTCTTTTATGTCAATTGAGTATAACTGCAAATTAATTCTGAATACAATTGCCTGAGAAGCCAAAAAGAAAAGGTCAAGATTTTTCAATCCTGACCTTCTCACACTTAAAAGATATTATAATTAAAGTCGTTCAAACCTCATATTATCCAAAGATATGTTTACAACCGAACTTCCACTATTGAACGCTATTCCAAAGTCTTCATCAATAATAGAGTAATCTGGACATCCCATCTCACTTAGTGGAATGGTTACAGTAATCCAGCCCTCAGTCATATATGCACCAGTATCATTCCATGGCGCCCATGAATAGAAAAAGTCATTGTCTGAATCGCCCCTGAATCTGATTAAGAATTCACCTCCAGTGATAGGTTCTAAAACATTAATGTCAAATTTCAATACGTAGTCATTGATATTGCTTCCGACGGTAGCTCCAGGGAAATTGTTCGCCCCATTTCTAAAGAAAAATGCATTCCAGTCGGTTAAGTCACCATTTATCCTAGCATATGAAGTTCCGTCGATGCTTAAGTCTTCATCATTTTCTACTCCACCTACATTTCCATCATTGATAACTCCCCACCAACTGTCCTTTCCAGTTCCGTTAAAATCAAAGAAAACTAAGCTTTCATCCTGAACAGGATCTACACCTTGGAAATTGATGATCGGAGAAGTTGTTGATTCTCCTTCGAAAGTGATAAAAGTAATCACCCCAAAACCTTTTTTTACATCATTAGGAACAACTACCTGAAGCATCGTTGCAGTTTTAATTCCAAATTGAGTTGCGTACACGTTTTCTGGGAAGATAACATCTGTCGCCAGGTCTAATTTCTCTCCGATTAATGTAATCAGTGTTCCGGGTTTCGCATTTTCTGGATACTCCGTGATCGTCGGTACATTCGAAGCAATTATTTCAAGTTCGTTTTCAGAACTAATCACAGTGCCATTCATCGTAGCGAGAGAAATTATTCCAGTGAGCGTTCCAGATGGAACGGTTACCGTGATTTCCTCATTACTCACTAAAGATGGTGATGCGGCATTCCCACCTTCAAAACTCACAGACGATACTAAATCTAGATCAGTTCCTAGAATAGTAAGGTCCTCATTTGCTTTTATCGCTTCAGGACTTATCGAAGTGATCGTAGGTGCGATAAGTGCTAATGGTGCTGCACTTGATACGGACTTTCCAGCCGCTGTTCCTAGGGTAACATTACCTTCTATTGTTTCTAGAGGAAGGGTTGCCACTAATTCATCAATTTTCTTACTTACAATTGTTCCTGCTAAGTCTCCTCCGAATGTAATGCTGGTCACAAGGTCTAAGTCTGTTCCAGTAATAGTTACATCAGTTCCCGGTTTAGCAGGATCTGGTGCAATAGTGGAAATGACAGGGACAACCATGGTGACTGGTGATGTAGAGGCTACTTCTACAGTTGAAGCAACGACACCTTTTATTTCTCCATCTTCCGCAGCTTCGGGGACGATCACTTTGATTTCTGTGGCAGACTGAGCAGTGAATTCACTTACTTTATGATTACCTGGAAAGATGAGTTCCTTTACTAAATCAAGATCACTACCGCTTATTGTTAATTCCGCTCCGGCTTTCACTGTCTGAGGTGCTAATCCTGAAAGTACTGGTAAAGTAACTACGAAATCCGTCTCAGAGGAAACTAAAATCGGATCTTCCATAGCATTTGATATAACGATCGATCCAGTTTGTGCGTCAAGTGGTACATAGACTTCTAGGGCAGTTTGAGTTTGACTGATAAATGCATCTTTTAAAACGACTTTTGCATCTTTGAAAATAACTTCTCCTATCAGATTTAAGTAAGTCCCAGAAATGGTGATTTTCTCTCCTGGTCTAGCTTCTGCAGGTGTGATACTAGTGATCACAATCGGCTCCGAAATCGTAAGGAGTGACTTAGATACTATATCGCCTTGAGGTGTTTTCAATGTTACCTTTCCATCCACAGTTGCTTCAGGTACCGTTAAGGTAATCTTAGTTGCCGCTTTCGAATTAAAATTGGTAACCGATACATTATCCGGTAATACTATTTCTGTAACCTTATCTAGATTTCGACCAATGAACTGGAGTTCTCCACCACGTAAAACTGGTGATGGACCGAAACTGGATAATTCTATTTTATTAGGATCTATTTCATCTTCTGGATCGTCTTTCTGACAAGAATATATAGTCAGAGATAAAGTACTTAGAAGCAAGAAATAGAGTGCGTATTTCTTTATATTGATTCTTTTCATCATATTATTTTTATCTAATTGATTTTTAATTGTTTGGGACGATTCTCAGATTGTCAATTGCTATCAAAATTGGCGTACTATTTTCTGCTGGACCGAAGACCATCATGGTAATATTCGTCAATGCTGAAATATCAGCAATCTTTCGATCTTCATCATCATTTCCTGTATTGTGATTAAATGCAGAAAGTGGAATAGAAATCGTTTGCCAGCCGTCTGTTGTGTATGGTCCATTCTCGAAAGGTGCCCATCTATAAATAGCGACATCACCTTCATCTCTACCGTGATTAGGAATGTAAGGTCCGAAAAACATTTCCATTCTCACATCTTGCCATGGAATCGGAACATTAACTTCGAAACGGAAATCTAGGTTATCTGTAAGTCCATTAGCTAAAGGAATATTTCCTCTGCCATTAGGAGCCCAATATTGCATCGTCATTTCATTAACCCATGCCCACGCGCCATGATCACCACTTTGGAAGTAGGCAAAATTGCCATCTACTGGTGTGATACCTGCCACATCATCATATCCAATTTTAGCAGTCCATGTTTCATGAATTTTAGTATCATAATCTAATATGATGTTTCGATTATCTCTGAACAAGAAAGCAGATTTAGCCTTTCCGAAATTAGTGCTAATTTCAATGTTGCCAGGTTCAGAGCCTTCTGGCACAATGACTTGAATCTTGTTTTTCTCTATGCTAGTAACAACTCCTTCTTTACCACCTGGAAAAGTTACAGTCATTGGTTCGAAAAAGAAGTCACCGTATATTTCAGCAACTCCACCATCAGGAACAAATTCACTCTTTATGCCATCTATCTTCGGTGATGGAACATTAATACTAAAAGGGTGAGTAAGTTCAGAACCATCCGAAAAAACAAACTTGATTTCATTCGTAATCATCGTAGGTACAGCTGTAGGAACATTTACAATCACAGATTTGTCTGTTACGTAAGCTGGATTCAATAATGCCTTCTGGTCATTAAACCATAACTCTTTTGTATTTCCTAAATTGTCTCCTATAATAGCGATCAAGTTACCAAGGAATGCACCCGTTAATAAAGAGTCAGCTGCATTAGGATCTGTTATTCTGATGTAATCAACTCTTGCTGGGCCATCTTTTTCCGACAGTATATCCATGTCTACTAAGTCTTCCGTACACGAATAAATGGAAACGCCTACTATAAACAGAAATAAAGCGTAGCCTATATATTTTAAATTTTTATAATTCATTTCTTTAATTCTTTTTATTAGTTAAAATCATATTCCACAGCTGGTTCGCCAGGGACAAGAAGTGGGTTAGCTAATTGCTCTGAAGATGGAATAGGAAGATTAATATTATCTGGTCTGAAAGTCACTGTGCCACCAGCAGATGCTTCTTGCAGGATATAACCTTCTATGGAGTTTTCATCGGCTGCTTCTGGAGAATTATCTCTGTAATAAGTGAAATCTCTTTTTTGTGCAGACATCATGGCGACCATGTCCGTTGGATTTCTATAGTAAAACCGCTTAAGATCGAACCAGTACATACATTCTAAGCCAAATTCCATTCTACGTTCCCATAAAAGTTCATCGTAAGTGACTTCCGTTTTAGCGTCTAATCCTGCTCTTTCTCGTACTTTATTTAATAAGTCTAATGCCTTTCCATCTGCAGTAGAGTTGTTAGCACCCATTACAGCCTCTACATAAATCAAGTAGACATCAGCTAATCGTAATACATATTGATTGATTGCAGCTGCTTGTCCATTTGTTACTTTCCCATCATTATCTTCTGATGTTCCGACTACATATTTTTTAAGATTTACTAATGTGGCAGAAATATTTTCTAGGATGATATTTTCATCATTAGGATCGCGATTAACAAGATGATAAGTATATCCGCCTTCAGCCTTATTGATTTCAGGATAATGCTCGCCATTATACATGTAGATTTCTCTTAGTCGCTTATCACCTGGCTGAACCGCTTCTAAGAAATCTAAGGTCATAGATTTGTAACCTCCCCAAGCTTCCGTATTTCCTGTGATAATAGAACTTCTTGCCCAGTTAGCTTGACGGCTATTTCCGATGGCATAAGCACCTTCCATCCATTGCATAGCGAATAGACTTTCTTGGTTATTGTTGTGTTCTATTTTAAATAAATCAGCATAATTATCCATTAATTCTAGTCCACTATTGTCTATTACATCTTGTGCAAGGTTCTTAGCTTCCGTAAAGCTAGCAGCAGATTTTCCAGCATCCGAGGCTATAAAATACTGCCCCATAGTTAAGTAGGTTTTAGCCAGCATCCCTTTAGCTGACCATTGGGTTACCCTTCCCGGATCATTCGTAGTCGGTAAGTAATCAATCGCATAAGTTAAATCACGCGTAATAAATTCATAAATACTTTCTCTCGTGTTTTTTGGTAGAAAGATATTATTGCTAACGACTAACTCTGTAGAGTTTTCTACAATAGGAACTTCACCCCAGAATTCTGACAATAAGTAATATGCTGTCCCTCTCATAAATCTTGCTTCTGCAATTGCTTCATTGATCACATCTTGCGATATAACACCTTCAGCAAAAACAGGCATATCATTTATGATGGCATTAGAATAGGAGATTACTCTGTATAGACCATTCCATCCGTTCGAAATGTGAGTGTTTCCTTCATTGTAACTGAAATAGAAAAATTGACCTTCCTGATCATAAGTATGATATAAGTTGCCGGCTAACTCTTCTCCAGCTGTCCAGAAAAATTTATCATTGAAGTCGAACCAAGGAAATCCATATAGGGTAGCCGTAGCAGCCTTTACGTCTGTTTCACTTTTGTAATAGTTATCTAATGCTGGTCGATCTTCTATAGGTACAGTAACGAAATCTTTACCACATGAATTTGCCAGAATCAGAAAAGCTAGAATGGTTATATATTTAATATATTTTTTCATTTTTTTAGTATTTAAATTTAAAAAGTCTAGATCTAATCCAAATGTGAACATCCTCGGTGTCGGGTATCGACCCATATCTACATTCTGAAGTAAAGGGCTCTGATTAAAAGCTCCGATCTCTGGATCATATCCAGAATATTTAGTGAATGTGTAGATGTTCTGCGCATTGAAATAAACTTTTAGCCTTGAAATTTTAGCTCTTTGCGTTATCGCTCGTGGAATGGTGTAACCGATCTTTACATTTTGGATTCTTAGGTAAGAACCATTTTCGATGAATCGATCTGACATTCTATTGTTCCTGTTTGCATCGGTAGTTGTCGGTCGAGGAATATCTGTTCCTGGATTAGCTAACACGACATTGTTCGGATCAGTGTCGCTACCAGTTGGGTCGAGTAACGTGTACTGTGCTCTATCGAAAACTGTTGCCGATTGGTTGCTGAAGACATTGGTCATGCCTTCGATAACTACTCTTGAATAATTTAAGATGTCAGCTCCGTAAGATCCATGCAGATAGATTGTTGCGTCAAATGGTCCAAAATTGAAATTGTTATTGATACCATACGTGAAACTAGGATTTGGGTCTCCGATGAAAGTTTGATCTTCTACATTTATCTGTCCATCTCCATTGAGATCTTTAAACTTAACATCTCCGATCCATACGCCACCTCTTTTGTCAACAAGGTTCTGTCCGAAAGGATTTGATTCAGAAACATTACCATCACTCACTTGAACAGGGGAGTTAAGAATGTCATCTTGGTCCGTGAATAATCCATCAGTTTGGTAGCCCCAGAATTGTCCTACTGGCTGTCCAACTCTCGTCGTTGTTGCCGTCTGGAATTCAGAATACCAGTATAAATTGCTCCAATAGATTTTATCTGGATCATCTAATTCTAGCACTAAGTTTCTGTTCAAAGAGAAGGTTACATTGGTATCCCAGCCAAATTTCTTAGTGGTAACATTTCTAGTTGTTAAACCAATATCAAACCCTTTGTTTTCCATTCTTCCGACATTGATGAAAGGGGAAGCAATATCATTGTATCCTGTTCCTCCGAGATACCGTGGCACAGTAGTCTGAAGAAGCATGTCTTTTGTTTGCTTATTATATACATCAAATGTTAAGTCTATTCTGTTTCTGATGATGCTCAGATCCACTCCAACATTTAATTGGGTTGTTGTTTCCCATCCTAGTTCTGGGTTTGCAATTCTTGCAGGTCTGAAACCAAGTCCGAAAGGAGTTTGCACACTTTGCATTAAAGAGCTGAACAAACCACCTTGAATACTTTGGTTCCCAGAATTCCCGTAGCCAACTCTTAGTTTTAAGTTATCTATGATGTCAGAATCTTTAAGGAAGTCTTCCTGACTAACTCTCCAGGCGAATGAACCAGATGGGAAGTAACCCCATTTGTTGCCAGGACCGAAATTAGAAGATGCATCTGCACGATAGGTGAAAGTCATGAGATACTTTTCACTTAAGTTATAATTAAGACGAGTGTAATAAGAAAGCAATGTACTAGCACCTTGCCAAGCTCCTGGAGTTCCTACATATTCTCCTTGACTTAATAATTGAATATCATTAGAAGGTAGGTTTCTAACCGTGATATCTGAACCAGAATATCTGCTTTTTTGTGCTTCTTGTCCTAGCAGCACGGTCAGTTTCTGGTTGCTAGTGATATTTGCATCATAAGTTAGGTAGTTTTTATTTACCCAGAAAAAGCTTCGGTCGCCTCTTTGTCTTAACCTGTTTTCTCTATTTTCGATTGATCCCCATTTATAGGTAGGGTGGAATGCATTGTTAAGACTTGCATTATTATCTAGGCCAATTTCTGATCTAAGTTTTAAAGTCTTCATCAGGCTTAATTCACCGTAAAAATTAGACATCAGTCTATTTCTATCCAGTGTATTGTTTCTCTGAAGCGCTGCGGCAACCGGGTTATAGCTGGCACTAACTTCATTACTGGTAGGCCCTGCATATTCACCATTAATATCTCGCACCGCCACGTCAGGTTGCATGATTAGTGATTGGATGATAACACCATCTCCACCATCATTTAAAGTAATTCGCTCATCCGTTTTCACATACGCTAGTGATCCACCGATTTTGAACCATTCTTTAACTTTACTATCCAGGTTGATTCTAGTTGAAAATCTATTAAAGTTGGATCCGATGATGATACCATCTTGACCGAAATATCCACCAGAAATGGCGTAGCTGCTTTTATCATTGCCACCGGTAACCGAAAGTTGGTGAGACTGAGAACCAGCTCTTCTGAAAATTTCATCCTGCCAGTCAGTTCCTTCACCTAAAATGCTAGGATCCATATATCGCTGATTAAGTTGTCTTCCTAGATCAGTAGTGATTTGCTCTTGATAATTTGCGAATTGTTGCAAATCCATCATTTCTATAGATGTACCTAATTGCTGAACGCCATAATAGGCATTGTAAGAAATTTTAGATTCTCCTGCAGAACCTCTTTTCGTTGTGATGATGACGACACCATTTGCCCCCCTTGATCCGTAGATGGCAGTTGCAGATGCATCCTTCAGAACGTTTATGCTTACGATATCTGCGGGATTAATAGTAGAAAGTGGGTTAACCCTATTCTGTCCATTTGCCCCCCCTGCCCAGTCGAAACCAGCAGTGGCAGATCCATCACCTTGGAAAGGAATTCCATCGATAACATATAACGGTTCATTAGATAAAGAGATAGAATTAGAACCTCTAATCCTAATAGAAGCAGCTCCACCAGGTTGGCCAGAGTTTTGAGTTACTTGAACTCCCGGAATTCTACCTTGTAATGCTTGATCCACATTAGTGGTCATCGAGTTTTTTAATTCTTCACCAGAAATAGAACTAACGGAACCGGTAAGGTCCGATTTCCTAGAAGATCCATAACCGATGACAACAACTTCATCAATTATTTCTGATGAAAGACCTAATTGGATATCGACCACATTAGCAGAAGTAACTACTTCTTTTTTAGTGTCATAGCCAATGTAAGAGAATACTAAGGTGTCACCTTCCATAGCAGTGATACTATATTCTCCAGATACGTCAGTAAGTGTGCCAGCAAAATTTTGTCCGATAACGACAACATTCACACCGATAAGTGGAGTGTTACCATCGTCGACGACGGTGCCGGTAATGTTTTTTTGCCCAATTGAGCTTCCTATAATTCCTAAAAAGAAGAATAGGATGAGTGAGATTTTTTCCATAAAGTTTTTAATTTTTACTTATACATTTACTTACCACAAAGTAGTGCCCTGAATACTTTTTATAGAGGGGGGAATTTTTCATATTTCCCTGTTTAATACAAATAAGGGGGGCATTTATTTCATAGTACTCCTAATATAGTATCTTTCTGATTATTTCTTATAGAATAAGCATATGCCAATATAAATAAGCGGATGGTTTGTCTTGCGATATAATATTTGATTATGATGGGTTTTTGCATTTAGCGGGTTTAGCGATAATTTGAAGTTTTTCTATACAATTTTTCAGTGCATTATTTGTTTCGCCGAATAAATTAATGATCTGGGTGGGGTTGTGAAATTTTATGCTAAATTTAGTTTTCAGGAAGTTACTTTTCTGAATTTATAGCATTACGGGTTTTAATTTTAATAGGTATAATCATGGTCCATATTACTCAGCTTATTTATATTCAAGAAGGGCAAGAAGACGTTTTCCATGAATTTGAAAACGTGGCCATTCCTATAATTCTAAAATATAATGGAAGATTAACGTTACGGATTCGCCCAGACCAGACTTCCGTCATTGAACAGCATATAGAAGTACCTTATGAAATTCATTTTGTAGAGTTCGATACGGAAGAAGATTTTGAAAACTTCAAAAAGGATGATGAACGGAAGAGCATTTTACATCTAAAGGAAAAATCTATTCGATCATCTATTCTAATCCAAGGCAAGCAAATTTAGAATGATTTATAACTAAGCTGGGAATTATCTTGATGTCTGTGTGATCGTTTTTAATTGCTTTCGATAAGCACTTGGGTTCATTTTGAATTCCTCTTTGAATTTTTCTCTAAAGTATTTCAAGTCATTGAAGCCAACGTTGTAAGTGATTTCAGATATGTTGAGGTCGGATGTTTCTAGCAATTGCGCAGCTTTTTTGAGCCTAATGATTCGTATAAATGCGTTAGGAGTCTCGTTTAAGGTGGCTTTCATCTTTCGATACAGCTGAATTTTGCTCATATTCATAGCTTTTGCAATATCTTCCACGCTGAAATCCGAATCAGAAATATGCTCATTAACGATGTTCACTAGCTGTTTGATAAATTTATTTTCGAATGTATCTTCGACGGGTTGCGCTACTTTAATCTCCGATGCTAGACTATTATTCTTTATGCTATACTTCTGCTTGAGAATCTCCTCATATTCGATCAAGCTTTTGATTCTCTTCTTTAATAGTTCCATGTTAAATGGCTTGGTAACGTAGGCGTTCACACCATAGTCGAAACCATTTAACTTATAATTTAAAGAAGTCCTCGCCGTTAATAAAATGACCGGAATATGTGAAGTAACCATATTCCCTTTCAGGTCTTTGCATAATTCAAGGCCATCTTTTAGAGGCATCGCAATGTCAGAAATAATCAAATCTGGAACCTCATGCATTGCAATGTTAAATCCTACGATGCCATCCGAAGCCTCAGAAACATCATATTCTGTTTCGAGATTTATTTTCAGGTATTCTTTTATGTCAATGTTATCCTCTACAATCAGGATTTTCTTCCTGACTTCTTTAATTTCTTCAGAAACAAAAGCAGCTTTCAGTGTCTCATCAAGTGTGATCCCAGGAAGTACATCTGGATTTGCTTCTGGCAATTCTGAGGTTTTATGTTCAATAGCAACTTGAAGATCTGTCGGGATCTCAATTTCTACTGTCGTGCCTTGTTCAAATTCTGATGTTATCCTAATTTCTCCTTCATGAATTTTCACAATAGCATCTACGATAGAAAGCCCAATACCATATCCACTCTCAGCATGATTCTCACCTTGGTAAAAGCGTTCGAAAATACGTTTCAGATCCTTTTCTTTAATTCCTCTACCTGTGTCACTTATTGAAATCAGCACTCTGTTGTCAACTAGTTTATTTTTTACGCTTACATGAATAGTTCCTCCTGAGGGTGTATGTTTGAGAGCATTCGAAATAAGATTGTTGTACAGTTTTTCCATTTCCTCTTCATCAAAAGCCATGTACAACTTTTCTATTCCTGAATCGAAGGTTAAGGTTACATCGTTCCTCTTGGCAAGTGAGGTGAAATTTATAATGATTTCGTTAGTGAAATCAATAAAATCCATGGTCTTAAGCTTGAGTTCAAGGTTAAGACTTTCATGTTTTCTGAAATCGAGAATCTGATTTACTAAGCTCAATAATTTCTTAGCATTTCTCATGATGAATTCATAAGATTGCTTATTCTGGTTGTCATTAGCTGACTTCATCAGTTGCTCTAAAGGCGAGATAATCATCGTTAATGGTGTTCTAAGTTCATGAGAAATAGAAGTGTAGAAGTTAAGTTTTAATTGATTGATTTCTTCGACTTGACTTCTTTCTAATCGTTCTAATTTGATGTCATGATCGTACTTTGCCTTGATTGCAATGATTTTTATGATTCCGTATAACACTGTGCAGAAGAGGAGGAAGTAAAGTACATATGCAAATGGTGATCGCCACCACGGTGGAGATACGCTTATCTTCAGAATTTTCTCATCAGACCAAAGCCCATCTGAATTTGCAGCTTTGAATCTGAATTGGAAACTTTTATAAGGCAAGTTGGTCAGGTGTACTAGCTTTTCATCTTCATTGGCAAAGATCCAATCTTGATGAAATGGCTCTAATTTGTAGGCATAAGTAATCCCTTTGAATTCAGCGGTTTGCATAGCATTAATCTCGAATGAGACCATCTTGTCTTTATGATTCAGTTTCACGTCAGGCCATTCTGAAATAACTGTGTTTATCTTTTGTGAACCATTGATTTCTTCGTTGAGTGTGATTGGATGATTGTTGATTCTGATATCTTTTATCATTGGAATCGGAGCAACGAGTTGATCTAGTTTGTTTTGTGTATTGATGACAGTGAATCCATCTGAACCTCCGAGTAATAAATGAGTGTCATCGACTTTAAGAATCGAAGAGTTAGCATAATTGGTTAATGTATTTCTCGTATAGTGCTTCAGGGAATAAGTATCACTTGATTTATTGATTTCTAGGATGCCATTTTTATTGGTACTTATCCAAAGTGTCGAATCAGAAATAGCTGCAATAGATTGAATCACCATTTCTGATAATTCTGCTTTTAAATTGAATGTAATGAAGGATTTATTTATAACATCATATAAATTAAGCCCAGCTTCCGTTGCAACCCATAATTTATTATCATTTAGGTAAAGGTCTGTAATAAAATCACTGGTTAGTTCTTCGGCAGATAGAGTCGTAGAAATATGTTCGAGGATTTCAATGGTTGAACTTTCATCTGAATATTTAATGATGAATAATCCGGCTCCTCGTGTTCCAAGGACAAACTCATTCTTACCATTTTTCAGATCAATAATTTTGATAATTGGAATAGCAGTTAAATTGTTGAATTGGTTTTTAATGATTTCTACCTCTTCTACCTTCTTCGTATTCTTATTATAAATGAATAAGCCATGATTCCAGGTCCCCACCCATATTTTCTCTTCTTCCGTAAGCAGGGACATGAGGTAACCATCTGGAATCTCATTGTCATAATCCAGAATTCTTTGTGGCTTAATCTGATGCGTTAAAAACTTACTTTTTTCATTGAATTGGATAAGACCTGCGCCCTGAGTTGCGATCCATACATCGCCATTTAAGTCTATGTCAATTTGTGATATTCGTTCTCTTAGTACAATGTTTTTACGATTAAGAATACTAAAGTTTTCAGCTTCGCTAAAGTGATAATCGCCGTTTCTATTTACGATTCTAGAAATCGCACCACTCTGCCAAGCGACCCAAATATCTTGAGTTAGTGGACTTTTAGTTAAGTAGGTGATTTGGTCAAAGTCATCGGTTTTCTGATCCTTGAATTTTTCATTTCTGAACAGTAGTTCAATGTTATTAAACTTATATAATCCACCTTCTGTGCCAACCCATAAACTACCGAAAGAGTCCTCGTAGATGGTTTTAATGATCTTGTTCTCGATGTATAATTCATCAGAAATATGTCCGTCAAAGCTGAAACTTCGCAATCCATTATCTGTCCCTAGTAAGTAGGCATCTTGAAAATAGGAAGAAGTACCCACTACTTTAGGGAAGTGAAATGATTTATCTGTTTGTAGCGATAAAGTACTTACCGTATTTTCGAATCCATCAGAAAAATCTAAGGAGATTACGCCGTTTTTTTCTAGTAAAAAGATGTTTTTCGGGTTCGTATGATCCGCCATCATTGCACTAATGAAATTAGACTCTTGTAACCCTTTTTCTGGGAAGGCAAAAGTATAATGGCCCATTTCTGTAATGGTTTGATTTTTTTCCAGAAGGAATGTAAAGACACCATTATCTGTCCCCGCCCATATATAGTCCGTTCCACAGCTACCTATGAATTGAACTCTTCTAGAATTGATATCGCTCTTAAGGAAAACATCATGATTAGAAGAAGTTCCCTTCTCGGGATCATAGATAGTTATTCCGTTTTCTGTCCCCGCCCATATTTTTCCGGAATGATCTTCATAAAGCGCCCAGATATTTGTTCTGAAGACATTGTTGTTAAGACCTTCTTCTTCTATTTTTTCGAACTCATCGGTCTCATAAAGATATCTTAAGATTCCTCCTCTTTGCGTTCCGATATATAGTTCTCCTTTTTTAGAAACCAATAAGCAGGTTATCTTATTACTTGCCAGGTGACCTTGTTGATTAGAGCGGATAGTATAGGCCTTGCATATATTCCCATCGTATCGGTATAAGCCTAGCCAAGATCCAAACCATAGATAGCCACGATGGTCTTGAGTGATGGTGGTGATCGTGGAATTGTTGAGTCCTAGATCTTCAGAAACTTTGCTGAAAATATCTTGATTAAATTGAGCTGAAGCAGGCTTGGCGCATACAGCAATTAATAAGAACATGGCTAATTTCAGAAACTTACACATGTTTAAATATACAAATTGAAAATTATTCATTAGATATCATATTTATCTTTCACCTATCTTTTGATGGGTCTTATGATGGACTTTGCACTGATTCTCGGATCTAATTTGATTCTAGAAACTCCCATGATTAGTCACTTCTTTTCACATTGGCACCTAAATAAATGAAGGGTAATTTTTTTTGTATAAAATATCGAATTAATATAGCAGATTGAAATTAAAGAGGGTTTCAATATTTGAGATGATTAGAAGAGCTTAATAGTAACCAAAACGTTGCAAGAAATTGCTTAGGCGGTTAAATGACCATAAAAAACTTAACACAGCATGACCGGAAGAAAAAGACAAGCCAAAGTCTTAAGGAATTTTAGAGATTTGCATCGAAGTACTGGCGCATTATTATTCATCTTATTTTTCGTGATTTCGATATCAGGATTACTGCTAGGTTGGAAGAAGAACAGCTATGGGATTATACATCCCAACTCGGAAGTTGGTGTTTCATCAGACCTGAAATTTTGGATGTCATTCGATGACTTACAGAATATTGCGTTCGCGACTTTACAAGATTCTATTGATAAAGAAATTGACTTGGAAATTGAAAGAGTTGATGCCAGACCAGATAAAGGAATGGTGAAGTTTGTTTTTGAAAATCATTATTGGGGAGTTCAATTGGACGGAGCGAATGGGGATGTGCTAGCGGTAACTCGTAGACGGGCTGATTTTATTGAGAATGTTCATGACGGAGCCATCTTGGATATTGTTTTTAATACCGGTAGTGGGATTCTGAAAGTGATTTATTCTTCGATTACAGGTCTGGCTTTGTTACTGTTTACGGTAACTGGGTTTTGGTTGTGGTACGGCCCTAAGAGAATGAGAAGAATGACTAGGAAACAAGCGGAAAGAACTAAAGCATAGTCTGGTAAAAATAGAGCAATACTTATGGTTCCAATTTTTTAATATTCTCCTCTAGCCTAATCAAATATTTACTTTTTAAATAGTAGGATTTAAGCGTCTCAAAGTCAGATGCGGTGATTTCATCTCCTTGCTTAGGAATGATGGTCTCGATCTCTTTCTTTAACTCAGCTTTTGTGTCTGCAATGTCAGCAATAATCTTTTGATAAGCTTCTGGATCAAAATCAAATTGAAGTTCCATTACCGCTTCATTTACCTCCATCATTTCCATTAAGAAATCTTGTGGTATCTGGTTTTTTCCCTCTTCATCAAGAATGTTCTTAATCGTTAAGATATAATGTAACCGCTTATCAAAATTGATCAATGTTTTATAAGCTGAATTGTTTTTAGTGCTAAGTTCTAAAGCTTCCATCTGCTGCTCCACATCATTTAAGGTGAAAAAGTCAGGATGGAACTTCTTACTGTTCGCATAAAACTTTTGCTTCAGTTCAGCCTCGTCTATATCAAGACTTAAAGGCAAATCAAAAAAATCGAAATAACTCAAAATGGCCAAAATCTTCTAATATCGTTACCTAATGCAAATACCATGAGGATGATTAATAAAACAAATCCAACCATAGTTGCGTATTCTACAACTTTATCGCTGACTTTCTTTCCTGTGACAACTTCCCATATCAGGAAGACAACGTGTCCTCCATCTAGCCCCGGAATAGGTAGTAAATTTAGAATTCCTAAGATCATACTTAACATCGCAGTCATACTCCAGAAAACTTGCCAGTCCCAAGCTGAAGGGAACATATTTCCGATGGATAAGAAACTTCCTAAACTATCTTTCGCTTTGATTTTTCCTCTGAAAATCTTTCCGAATGCATTGATCTGATCCTTTACGAACCCATTAGCTCTCTTTACTCCGATGCTGATAGATTCTACAAACCCATAGGTCTCTTTTTCAATTTTAAAGTAGCGATTCAAAGATTGTGGAAGAAGACCCATCTTTCCGGTCTCATCTAATTCAAGGACGGTTGAATTAACTTGCCCATCTCTTTCATACTTAATGTCAATGGATTTGTTTTTGAATTCCCTAGCTTTTAAAGCTAGCTGATCGTAGAAGTCTACCTTGTTGCCATTGTATTCTATAATCTTGTCATCAACTTTAAGACCTGCTTTTTCAGCTGCGGATTCTGGTGCTACTAGACCTATTTCAAAAGGCGTTCGTGCTCCAAATAAAAACTGATCTTTACCTTCTCCAGTTAAAATATGAACATATTTCTCATCGATAGGAATATTAATCTCGCTTCCGTCTCTGATCACGTCTATAGATCGCGCATCATCGATAATTACTCCTCTAATTAATAAGCTTGGGTTGAATTTCTCGAATTTTGCATCGCCGATTTGTAGAATTTTATCACCTGTTCGAAGTCCCATTTCATATCCGAGACTGTCTACATAGATACCATCTTTAATTTCACTAGCAGGGACATATGAACTTCCCCACGTCCATGCAATCATAGTGAATATAAAGTACCCCAGAATAATGTTAACTGTCACACCACCTAGCATAATTATTAATCGTTGCCATGCTGGCTTAGATCTGAATTCCCACGGTTCAGGTTCTGCATCCAGAAATTCCTTATCCATGCTTTCATCGATCATTCCTGCTATCTTCACGTAACCACCTAAAGGTAGCCATCCGATTCCATATTCCGTTTCACCGATTTGTTTCTTGAAAAGTGAAAATCCAGGATTGAAGAAGAGATAAAATTTTTCTACTTTGGTTTTAAACCATTTAGCAGGAAGAAAGTGTCCCAACTCATGAAGAACGACTAATATTGAAAGGCTCAAAATGAGTTGAAGTGCTTTTATTAATATATCCATTTAATTGCTGTCTATTTGAATCAACCTTAGTAACGGATGATTACAATAATTTGTTTCTAATTTTCGCCAAAAGTAGTGAAGTGATCGAAGAATGTCCGCATTTTTAAAGATATTTAAGTTATGATTCTATTTTACAGTGAAAAAATTGATGGTGAAACGGCCATTCTAACAGATGGTGAAGCCATTCATTGCAAGCAGGCATTAAGAAAGAAGGTCGGTGAAATTATTATTGTAACGGACGGGAAAGGAAAAACATATGAAGCGGAAATTACCTCCATTGGAAAGAAAGAAGTCGAATTAAAGCTTCTAAAAGAAGTTCCACTCTCTGCAAAGAGAGATTTTCGAATCCATATTGCAATCGCACCTACGAAAAATATTTCTCGTTTTGAATGGTTTTTAGAGAAAGCAACGGAGCTAGGAATAGATGAGATCACACCAATTTTATGTGCTAGAAGTGAACGAAAGGTAATTAAGTCAGAACGGCTCAACAAGATTTTACTGAGTGCAATGAAGCAATCTCTGAAAAGTGAATTACCGAAACTGAATGAACTAACGAAATTATCTGCATTCCTTAAGAAAGATTTTGAAGGTCAATGTTTTATTGCTCATCTCGAAGAAGAGCCCGAATTGCTAGTAAAATCCTATCAGCAAGGTAGTGATGTTCTCATTTTAATAGGACCTGAAGGAGATTTTATGTTGGAAGAAATAGAAATGGCAAAACAGTCTGGTTTTGAATCTGTTAGTCTAGGCGATTATAGGTTACGTACCGAAACAGCAGGGATTTCTTCAGTGCAAGCGATTCATTTTTGTAATATGGTGGGATAATTAGAATCGATAATATCTTCAGCAGTATAATTTTTTAAAGAGTAAATGGAATATAAAAGAATTGTAATCTCAAAATTCGGAGGGCCCGAAGTTTTAAAATTAATAACTGAACCTGAATTGCCAGAACCAAGTGCAGGGCAAGTTCGAGTTAAAGTATTATGCACAAGTGCTGCATTTACGGATACTCTAATTCGGAGAGGGATTTATCTTGGCATAAAACAGAAACCGCCTTTTTCTCCAGGTTACGATTTGATAGGTGTAATAGACAAAGTGGGTGAAGGAGGAGATCACCTGAAAGTAGGTCAGAAGATTGCTGAACTAACGGTAACCGGAGCATATACCGAATATATTTGTTTGGATGCGAAGACGATTGCTACCGTCCCTGAGGGATTAGATAATGGAGAAAGTGTAAGTTTGATTTTGACTTATCTTACCGCCTACCAGATGCTTCATCGCTCTGCTCAGATTAAGCCAGGCCAGACCATTTTAGTTCATGCTTGCTCTGGGGCAGTCGGAATAGCGATGCTACAACTGGGGAAATTATTGAATCTGAAAATTTACGGAACCGCTTCTGCAGAAAAACACGACTTCATTAGAAGTTATGGAGCAATCCCGATTGATTATAAAAACGAGGATTTTGTCGAAGTTTTAAAAAAGGCAGAACCGAATGGTGTTGATGCAGTCTTTGATCCCATAGGTGGAGATTACTTTCCTCGATCTCTAAAAGTCCTCAAAAAAAAGGGAACATTAGTTGGATTTGGTTATCAAAATTCGGCAAGTGGAAATGGTGGAAATGTGATTTTGGATTTCTTTAAAGTTAAATTCTGGAATCTACTACCTAATAAACCTTCCGCAAAGTTTTATATAATTAGTTCATGGCATAAAGAGCATAACGACTGGTTTAAGGAAGATTTAGGAGTTTTATTTCAATTGCTGTCTGAGAAGAAAATTAAACCAGTAATTGGAAAAGTTATGAAATTGAGCGAGGCAGCAGAAGCACATAAATTAGTGGAAGCGGCATCAATTCAAGGGAAAATTATTTTGAATATAGGTCAGTGAAAGAAGGTCGCAGACGGATGAGTGGACGGTGGATTAAAAAAAGGGAAGAAATGAATAGAATTAAAATTGGTTGTTTGCTTGTAATTTTCAGTGCGCTGGCTTTTTCATGTAGACCCACTGAGCAGGTTGAGAAACCAACTAATATTGTACTTGTGTTTGCTGATGACTTGGGTTACGGCGATCTAAGTTGCTATGGTCATCCTAATATCAAAACAGAAAATCTGGATCAACTAGCAAGAGAAGGAATTCGATTCACCTCTTTTTATGCAGCGGCACCTGTATGTACACCTTCCAGAGCGGCTCTATTAACTGGGCGATATCCGATTAGAAATGCACCTAATAATTTTGGTCCTGAATCAAAAACTGGGTTGCCAACCACTGAAATTACTATTGCCGACCTCCTAAAAACGGTTGGGTATACCACTAAAGCAATCGGGAAATGGCATTTAGGACATCAGCCTGAATATCTGCCAACTTCGAGAGGATTTGATTCGTTTTATGGATTGCCTTATAGTAATGATATGATTCTTCCTTGGTGTCCATGGTTAACGGAAGAAGATAAACTATTTCTCTACGAAGATGCTTTACCGGTTAAAGAAATTGGATTTAATCAAGGTGAATTGACCATCGATTATACGCACAAGGCAACTGAATTTATTCAGAATAATAAAGACGAACCATTTTTTCTGTATCTGGCACACAGTATGCCTCACTTGCCTATTAGTGCAAGTAAAGATTTTATTGGAACATCTAAGGCAGGTTTGTATGGAGATGTTATCGAAACCATTGACTGGAGTATGGGCCAAGTTTTAGGCGCGATTAAAGAAGCAGGAATAGAAGATAATACGATTGTCATATTTACAAGTGATAATGGGCCGTGGCAAAATTTACCTGAGAGAATGCTACAGAAAGGTGTGAAGGAAACGCATTCAGGAAGTGCTGGTCTACTTAGAGGTGCAAAAGCAACAACTTATGAAGGTGGATTTAGAGTTCCAGCGATAATTCGATGGCCATCTGAAATTTCGGAGGGAATCGTATCACGTGATTTGGTAACAACCATGGACTTGTTTTCCACTTTAGTTCAGATTGTAGGTGCTGAATTACCTGATGATAGAGTAATAGACGGGCAAAATATTTACCCAATTCTAAAGGGTGAAAAAAGTACTTCTTCAGAATTGTTCTTTTATTGTATGGGGGAAAATTTACATGCAGTCAGAAAAGCAAATTGGAAATTAAGGTGCGCTGAGGGTGATTGCGAGTTGTATGATTTAGATCTGGATCCAAGCGAGCATTTTGATGTTGCAGCGGAAAACCAAGATAAGGTAGGAGAACTCTATAAAGATCTAGTGAAATTTTCATTAGATACAGATGCTAAGTTTGAAGTAACTAAAACTAAATAATCAACAGATAAAATCAATATTATATTGATAGAAAAGAAAGCTTAAGACTTTAGCTTCTAAGAGATAATAGATTAACTGAATTTAGCATAGTTTGATATAATCCTTTTTATCTATTGAAGATAGAATGATTAAACCCTGCAAGAATGCATCAAAAAGTAAAGGAAAGGAAATGTAAATATTTAAGAGATGCCATCAATAATCAGCGATTCTTTCGCTTTCTAATATTGACCTTACAGCGTTGTCATATACTTCATATGTTTTGGCTTTTTTAATTTTCTTAACCACTTTGCTTGGATTAGGAAACATCGTAGAAAAATACTCCCAGTAACTCAGCATTTTTCTAATGACGGCTTTTTCACCGGTCAATTTCTGTTCTGCAGCAGTAAATAAGGTATCAAGATATTTACTAAACACTTCCATTTTATCGTCTGGATACAAATGCGTTTCGTTTTTGATCATTTCAGGTAAAAATGGATCCGCAATAAGTCCTCGACCCAGCATCCAGTGGTCTATACTTGGAAATCTTTCGCTCAGATCTTCGAAGATGGCAACGGAAGTGATGTCACCATTATAGTATAATTTTTGTCCACAATGATCTATACAACGTTGAAACCCTTCCAGATCTACGCCGCCATTATACAGTTGTGCACCTATCCTTGCATGAATACCTATGTTTTTAATCGGATACTTTTCTAAAACAGGAAAGACATCAAGAATTTCTCGACTGTGCTCATAACCCATTCGCATTTTCATCGAGACGATAATATCTGTTTCGGTGTGTACTTTGTTGAGGATGCGGTCTATTTTCTCAGGATTTTTGATGAGTCCAGAGCCCATACCTTTATTGGTGACCATTGGATAGGGACAACCTAGATTCCAGTTGAGCTCTTTATAACCAAGCGAGCGAACATACTTCGCAGCAAAAATGAATTCTTCCGCACTGCAAGTCATTACTTGTGGAATAACTTCTAGCCTTGTGTTGTTCTTGGGTTGGAGATCGCGCTCATATACTGTTTTGATGACCATTTTCCCGTTGAATCGAATGTAGGGCGCATAAAAATAATCTATCCCACTAAAGAACTGTTGGAAAGCATTCCGAAAGTGGAAGTCCGTATATCCTTGAAGCGGAGAAGAAATAAGCTTATGTTGCATAAGGATGCAAATATAAGTTGGATTAATTGTTTTCTTTCTAGGCCTGAAGGCCAATTTTAAATAAAGTGATATCTTGATAAAAATTAACCTCCATGCTATTGATGAAAAGCAAATTATTTAAAATCGGATTAGATAAGCATTTAGCGTTGGTGTTAATGGCGATGATTATGCTGTGCAGCGGATGCTCGTCTCTTAACATTGGCGCAGATCCAGCCAAAAAACCTTTCACTATTGTTGTTTTGCCTGACACCCAGAATTACGCAGATGTTCGTGAGAAGTGGGCTCAAAGCCATTTTAATATTCCAGATCAGCGATTTTGTTTTTATGAGCAAACGAAGTGGATTAAGAATAACAAGAAAAAGCTTAACATTCAGATGGTTGCCCACGTAGGTGATATTGTTCAGTATGATTATCCAGATGAATGGGCGATTGCTGATACCGCATTCACGACGATCGATAACACTGTTCCTTACATTCTAAGTCTTGGAAATCATGATATGGGTTGCGAAATTAAACCAGGCACCGCGCATTCAAGAGAAACAAAAGTCAACAACTATTTCCCGCCTTCTAGATTTGAAAACAATCCTATATATCAGTATGGTGGCAACCTAGATAATCGATCTGACAACTACTTTTTAACCTTCGAAGAGGCAGGAATGAAGTTCTTGATGCTAAGTCTAGAGTTTAAACCGAGAGACGAGGCATTAGCGTGGGCAAACAAGGTTGTTGCCGCTCACCCGAATCATCAATGCATCATTGTAACACATGCCTATCTCATGAAAAATGGTCAGAGATTTACTTCGCTAAATTATGATATAGAAGGAAATGCAGGAGAAGAGATGTGGGAGAAGTTAGTTAGTCTTCACAAGAATATATTTATGGTGGTGTGCGGCCATACGGAACCGAATGCAAGGTTAGTCAGTAAAGGTGTGCATGGGAACAATGTCTATCAGCTCTTATCTGATTTCCAATTTGAAAAAGGAGGACAAGGTTTCTTAAGAATCATGAAATTTTATCCAGAAGAAAAGAGAATTGACGTATCAACTTACTCACCTGTTTTAAAGGAGTATAAAGAAGATCCACGAAATAAGTTTTCATTGGAATTTAATCTAGAGCAAGACTAGGTATTGGAAGCAGTAAAATAATAGTAATTATGAAATGTTCAGTTTTTATAGCAACGAGTGCAGATGGATTTATTGCGGATCGCGAAGGTGGTGTCGATTGGCTGCATACTGCGGGAAATGGTCATGTCATAGAAGGTGACAACGCAGATATGGGAATGAAAAAATACATGTCATCGGTAGACTGTATGATCATGGGACGGAAGTGTATGGAAACGATTGCTGGTTTTAATTTGACACCAGAACAATGGCCATATGGAGATATTAAAATATATGCGCTGAGCAATACGGTAACCGTTCCGCCTAATAATCTGAAAGATAAAATAGAAATGTACGCTGGGGACTTGAATGACCTCGTTTCTACATTAGAAAATCAAGGTTACAAGCATGCATATATAGATGGTGGAACGACCATCCAAGCATTTATTAACTTAGGATTAATCAATGAGCTAACCATCACTCGAGCGCCGATATTGCTAGGAGAAGGAATTCCACTATTTGGAAAAACAACTAAGCCGCTAAAACTGGAACAAGCTGAAGCCATCGCTTTTCCGAACGACTTTATTCAAGTGAAGTACAAGGTGAATTATGAGTAAAATCTGATTTCGAGAGTCTAAAGTCTTTGTTGGTTTGTAGTTTGGATATTGTTTATAGACCTTCCAGATGAACTACTACGATTGATTTTTTGTTGAGACTATGTCTTTGATTGTCAATGTTTTAATTGTGGATGTGAAGGAATTTTTATAAAGAATTGTTATTTTCTTGTATCCTTTTTAATGATTTCTGGTCTCCTAATTGAACATAAAAAATAAAGAACGATGAATAATTGTAAATGTACCAATTGTGATTGCACAAAGTGTAATTGCAAGAATTGCTTAGAGAGCAACTGTCCATGCACGAAATGTGAATGCGATAAATGTACTTGTTGTTAAAACATATGAAGGCTAGTTTTACGAACTAGCCTTTACTTATAATTAACTATGGAAACTCAAGATATATGGAGCGATTTTAATGATGAGCTTTACCTTTTCATTTTGAAGCGGGTGAAAGACGCAAGTGCAAGTAATGATGTTTTTCAAAACACCTTTTTAAAAATTCATAAGAATTTGTCCAAGCTTAGAAGTGATAAGAAAGTAAAGCCTTGGATCTTTCAGATTGCAAGAAATGAAATTGCGAATCACTTTAATAAAGAAGCCAGTCAAATAGAAGCTAAGAGGTCGGATGCAGAAATTCCGATTGAAAATTATCAGAATATTTGCTGCTTCGATAAGTTCATTAATAATTTGCCAGAAATCTATAACGAGGTAATCGAGTTAGTTTACATTAAAGGATTAAAGCAAAAAGAAGCCGCGGCGTCTTTAGGAATAAGTCTGGAGAATGTAAAAGTGAGGATTAGCAGAGCAAAAGACCTTCTAAAGCAAAATTTTAGTCAATGTTGTAAGTATGAATTTGATAAAAATGGTAAATTGAGTGGGGAAGCTAACTGTACTGCTTGCAATACCATTTAAAATAAAGATGAAAAATAAAATATGTTTAATAACTGGTGGAAATTCTGGAATTGGAAAACAAGCCGCAATTCAATTAGCTCAAGCCGGATTCCGAGTTATTATTGGGGTTCGAAATCTAAGCCGAGGAGAAAAGGCGCTGTCAGAAATTAAAGAAATTTCCAAATCTTCCACCGTTGAACTGCTGAATGTTGATATGTCATCTCAGCAATCTGTTGTATCAGCAGCAAAAGATCTTCATTTACGTGCAGATCGCCTAGACGTGTTGATTCATAATGCTGCAGATTTTGATATCGCTAGAAAACAAGCGGAGCAATCTATAGATGGAGTGGAAAGTATTTGGGCAACCAATCATATTGGTCCTATCCTGCTAACCAATTCGGTTTTAGATTTATTGAAGAAAAGTGACCAAGGGCGAATCATCACTATCGCATCTCAAGGATTAGTCATGCATCCGAAAATGGAAGTTGATCTGGATGATCCAGAATTTAAACATAGAAAATTTACAGTACCGAAAGCTTACTATCAGTCGAAGCTCGCTCAAGTTATGTACACTTATTGGCTATCGGAATCTCTTAAGGATACCGCGATCACTGCAAATTGTATTCGAGTTACGAATGTAAAAGTGGATATTAATAGGTATCCAGATATTTCCCGGATCATGAAATTTGCTTATTCTCTAAAAAGTCGCTTCTCTATTTCGGCAGAAGAGATGGCAAAGACTTATACCTATTTGGCAACTTCACCAGAATTGAACAAAGTATCAGGGAAGTATTTCAATGAGAAAAATAAGATGGTGAAATCATCTGCGTATAGCATGGATAAATCTAATATCGACGCTGTAATGGAAATGTCTTTGAAATATATTGGATAAGAGGTGAAAGAGCGTTCGATGCATACATTGCCCAAATATTCCCTTCGGCACATTTTACATTGACCAAAAAATCTTAAGCAAAATATAGGTTAGAGGTTTACTATTCGAATAGTCATATCGGTAATCTTGTTAATAATCTCTTAAATGTTTTATTCCTGACATTAATTATTGGCCAAATGATGTACATTTGTGTTGTGTACGATATAAGCGTGTGCGATGTAATTGTTTCTGAGGATTTTAATATCATCGATATCAACTAGTTTTAGTGTACAAGAGGCTTGTAATAGTGGAGATTGTAAGATTAATTCGCAAAATTATAGTATTACACTAAACCTTGCAAAAGTGCAGGGTAGCGTGTATAGGCTTATTAAAAATCATGAAAACTTTTTATTAATGGATGACTCAAAATTGAAATTAAGCGATCAGATCTGCTTCCCGATATATTCGGTTTCCCGTCTTCTGACTAAGGCTTACAAGCCCTACTTAGACGCAATGGGAGTAACCTATCCACAATACTTAGTGCTGATGGTATTATGGGAAGAGAATAATCTACCTGTTAAGCAGATTACTGAGAAGTTGTTATTAAATACAAATACCGTCTCTCCATTATTGAAGAGAATGGAAAAGTTAGCACTCATTCAGCGTCAGAGATGTCCAAATGATGAAAGAAGTGTGATTGTACAATTAACGGAAAAAGGAGCGCTCTTAAAAAATAAAGCGCAATGTATACCAGAAAATCTCCTCAAAATTCTGGTTACTGAAAACATCAATTTAGAGGAAGTATTACAGTTAAAAGGATTACTGAATCAATGGATTGAAATTCTTAAAGAAAACGATAATCATTAAATAAAATAAATATAAAATTAGAATGGAATTAATAGATAAATTAAACTGGAGATACGCGGCAAAAGCCATGAATGGTAAGAAAGTGCCTCAAGAAAAAATTGACAACATTATAGAAGCAATTTCTCTTGCTCCAACCTCTAGCGGATTGCAACCTTTCGAAGTAATCGTAGTTACGAATCAAGAGGTAAAGGAAAAAATTAGACCGATTGCATGGGATCAATCTGTGATCACAGACTGTTCACATCTTTTCGTTTTTGCGGCATGGGATACTTATACTGCAGATCGAATTAACAAGATGTTTGACTTAACGAATGAAGTTCGTGGTTTTAAGAACGAAGGGTGGGAGAATTACCGACAGATGTTGCTAGGAAGTTACCCACAGAAAGAGGAAGAGGTGAATTTTAACCATGCAGCAAGACAGGCATATATCGCATTTTCGCAAGCGATAGCTGCAGCAGCATTTGAAGGAGTTGATGCTACACCATTAGAAGGATTCGATCCAGATGCTTTAGATGAGATATTAGGTCTTAGAGAAAAGGGATTAAGAAGTTGTGTGATGTTACCAATAGGTTATAGAGACACAGATAATGACTGGTTAGTGAACCTTAAGAAAGTTAGAAAAAGCAAAGAAGATTTAGTGACGGTAGTTGCATAATTCTTGTTAAGAAAAACAATAAATAAAGGCGGTTTGGGAGTAATCCCAAGCCGCTTTTTTGTTTATTAGATCAAATTCCTCTGTGAAAATATTTTTGCCTCCTCACAGTGGAGAATATTTTTCAAACACAGAGCTTGATTGTCAGGTCGAGATACTTAACTGATTTATCCATATTAATTTAAGATAACCGTTAAATTAGATATCTAGTTTGTAATTGTAGATTTCTAAAGATGATAAACAGAAAAAATATTGATATAAAAGGTAGGACAGTGATTGAGAAGCTACATGTTCTTATGCCTTTGAGTCAAAATCCTGTTTTTCAAGACGAAGCTTGTTTCTTATACTTCTCCGAAGGTGGAGCTAATATTTCAGCACCGACTCAAAAATTGACCATTAAAGAAAACCAAGGTGTTCTATTAAAATGTGGTACCTATTTTGCCGATCTTTTTCAGGATCAAAGTTCAGGAGCATGTGAAGTTTGTGTAATCCATTTCTATCCCGATCTGTTGCAGGAAATATTTAAAGAAGAGGTCCCTTTTTTTGTTAAAGACAAGCCAAATGCAAAGTATATGCATGGTGTTTCTAAGACAAATGTCATAGACCCTTTTATGAAAAGTCTGCAATTTTATTTTGAAAATCCCCAGATGGCACAGGAAGAGATTCTTTATTTGAAAATAAAAGAACTGATTCTATTATTACTCCATACAGATGCAGCAAGTACTATTATAGAATTATACAGTCATTTTTTTACTCCTCAGAAAGCAAATATTCTAGAAGTTATAGAAGCACATCTGTATTCTAATCTGACATTAGATCAATTAGCCTCTCTGGCTGGGCAGAGTCTCTCCACCTTCAAAAGAAAATTTAAGAAACATTTTAATAATACCCCAGCCAACTATATCCGTAATAAAAGGATGAATAAAGCAACTGACCTTTTGGTGTATTCTTCATTAACGATAAGAGAAATCTGTTTTAAAATTGGTTATGAAGACACTTCATATTTTTCCAGACTTTTCAATAAGAAGTATAACATGTTGCCTTCAGATTATAGAAAAACACATCAAAGGTAGCGGTCAGATCTTGTCTGAACTGAAAGTCCTGTATTCTGGACGATTTGCCTTAGCCCCCAGATAATCAGGGACAATATCTTTGTTTTAGAAATAATCAAAACAAAATAAATATGAATTCCCTAATCATCTTAAGCATGCAATGCATGTTCAGCATGCTCATTTTTTACCTAATTGTTAAGTGGTATGTTATTCCAGAAATTAATAAAGAAACCAAGTTTGAAATTTTAGCTTTCTTACTTCTTATCAATGTTTTTCGGTATTTGCCTCTTTCACTATTTATGCCGGGACAGGTTGCGGAGGATTTCCCTTTTTACTTAAAGGAGAGCATTGCTTACGGTGATTTCCTTTCTGGTTTTCTAGCCTTGATTGCACTGCTTTTACTGAAATCAAAAAAGAAATCTGCAGTTAAATTCACATGGCTTTTTTCTATAGTGAGTATCCTTGATATTTGTATTGTGATGACTTTAGCAATGATTGAAAAGGTATATCTATTACCTCTTGGTGCAAACTACTTTACGGTTTCGGTTTATGTGCCAATGTTAATAGTAATACAAATCGTGATATTGCGAATCCTTACTGTTAAATCATTCCAATGAAAAGAAATTTGACAGTAGGAGATTCAGCTCCGCCAATACAGAACATAGATATATGGGATGAGGAAGTCAAGGTCCCTGCAAGTGATAAGTGGACTTATCTATCATTTCATCGTTTCGCGGCTTGCCCATTTTGTAACCTGAGAATAAATCAATTAAGGCATCAATACGAAGAATTTAAAAAAAGAAATATTCGAATTATTGCAGTATGGCCTTCTGATAAAGATCTCCTGCTCCATAATGCTGATGGCGCAAAAATGCCTTTTCCTATGTTGTCAAATGCTAACAAACAAATCTACAAGGATTATGGCGTTACAGAATCTTCTCTGATGGGAGCAGCAAGACTTTTTCTTCACCCTTTTCTAATTCTTAAAGCCATAAAAAACAAGGTTGAAAAAATTACAGTAGATGCTGATCCCAATCTTATGCCTGCAAGTTTCTTAATAGATCAGGAGGGCAGGATTAAGATGGCTTATTATGGGAAACACTTTGGTGATCACCCAGAAATAGAAACAATTTTTTCATTCCTAAAATAACAATTATGAAAATGATATTAATACTCCTAGTGTTCCTGTTTTCTAATCAACTTAGTGATCAGGATAATAGCTTGGAAATTCATGTGATAGATTTGAAAAACAGAACAGGGCAAGTAATTCTGGATGTTTTTGATTCGGAACTTGGATTTCCAATGAAAACAGAAAATGCAATTTTTAGAAGAAAAATGAGTATTCCTCAGGATGGGAAACTAGTTTTTTATATCCATGGATTAAAGGATGGTGAATATGCATTTGCATTGATTCATGATGAAAATGAGAATGACAAACTGGATCAGAATTTTATCGGAATACCTAAGGAGGGTGCAGGAGCTTCCAATAATGCTACAGGTTTTATGAGACCTCCAAGTTATAAAGATTCCAAATTCATTGTCACCAAGCCTTTAAAATTGACCATTAAAATGTTATATTTCTAATCGCAAAAAATATCAAGGGAAACGGGAATAAAGGGAAAAGCGAGAAAACATCAAATCAAGAAAATGAAAACAATTACCCTAACGAGTCTAATTACATTATTATTTATCTCTATTTCTTGGACTCAGCAGCTTGCATTCCCCACCGCAGAAGGATATGGTAAATATTCTAAAGGTGGCCGAGGAGGAGCGGTTTATGAAGTAACAAATCTTAAGGATAGTGGTGAGGGTAGCCTAAGAGCGGCAGTGGAAGCTTCGGAACCAAGAACAGTTGTGTTTAGAATTTCGGGCACCATTATTCTAGAAAGTCCGCTGAGAATCAAGCATCCATTTCTTACCATTGCAGGTCAGACTGCACCTGGAGATGGAATTTGCCTTCGGAAAAATCCGATCATCATTGAAGCAGATCATGTTATTATCAGATACCTTCGTGTGAGATTAGGAGATGAGTCGGGAGGTGATTACGACGCGGTTTCCAGTAGATATACTAAACATATCATAATAGATCATGTCTCTTCGAGCTGGAGTGTGGATGAATGTATGTCCATCTATCACTGCGATAGTATAACTGTGCAGTGGTGCTTAATTTCAGAAAGCATGAGCCAATCTAATCATGTAAAAGGGTCTCATGGATTCGGTGGTATCTGGGGAAGCAATAACAGTACTTACCACCATAATTTATTGGCGCATCACTCAAGCAGAAATCCAAGAATGGCTTCTGGTTCTGGTTATACGGATTATCGAAATAATGTGGTTTATAACTGGGGTTACCAAAGCTTATATGGAGGTGAAAAGAAGCAAAAAGGAAACGATAAATTTAATTTTTCTCACTTTAACATTGTAGCTAATTATTACAAGCCAGGTCCTGCAACGAATCCGAACAAAGTCTCTTATCGGATTGCGAATCCTTCCTCGAGAAGTGAAACAGATTTTGGGCTGTGGTATATTTCTGAAAATGTGATGGTCGGTAATGAAGAAGTTACGGCTGATAATTGGAATGGAGGCGTTCAAACAGATATTGATTTAGAAAAAATTAAACAAGAGAAACCTTGGGCTTCGATGATTATTAATCAACAATCAGCGGAGGAGGCGTATCAAATTGTACTTGAAAATAGTGGTGCAACTTTACCTAAAAGAGATGAAATCGACACTCGTATTGTTAAAGAAACAATGGAAGGATATGCGACTTACGAGGGAGAAAGCTATAAGAATAAGCATCAAGTTGCTGATTCCACATTGGTGACTGGAATCATTGATACTCAAAATGATGTAGGAGGTTGGCCAGAATTGAAAAGCTTGCCTGCCTTAAAAGATACAGACCATGATGGGATGCCAGATAAATGGGAAGAAAAGCATGAATTAGATAAGAATAATCCAGAAGACAGAAATGAAATTGCTTCGGATGGATATACGATGTTAGAGCATTATCTTAATGGGATAAATTGAGCAATAACGCTATGAAATTATGATGATAGATTAACTAAGAATCTTTACGACTTCGATAATTGCTAGCTAATAGTAGCTGCTATTGCACTTTGATAATCTTTCGCGTGATCTGACTGTATGGATTTCTAAATCTAATAAAATAGACGTCTGCGGGATAACCTTCGAATAGCACTTGAAGATTTTCATCAGGTGCTATTTTACCATAATTCGCTAATTGTCCTGCTGAACTGAATATTTGAAAAGATAAAATAGTCTGGTGTTTGTTTTTTAGGTCAATGTAACTGCCAATAAGATTGGTACTGATTTCTACAGAATTTTCATCCAAGCCTGGAAGGTCGCATAAATCATTAACCTTTTCCTTAAACTTTGAATAGGACATCGTCTGATCTTCATCACTTAGATTGTTGGTTATATTTCCGACAACCTTGTTGTTTTCTAATTTTAATACGTTATTAGAACAACTACTAAAGAAAATGCCAGGATAGTTTGCATCTGCATGCTCTATAATTCTTTCATAGTTAATGACAAGTCGATCTCCTTTTTCAAGACTCTCAAATAAAAAAAGATCGCAACTACTGTTTGATTCTATTAGCGTCAAATTCCTATATTCGGTATTATCTGTGGAGCTCAATGTATTTCTAACTAAAAAATCCACATATTGATGGAATGGCTGCTCTTGGTCATTGTATTTATTGATGACTTCGACTTCTAAAACGGCAAGGGAACTTTGAGAAACCACACAAAAAGATGGCACAGGTAGACAAGAGCAAGTAATGCCACGTGTTAAGAATAAGAAATAGCAGAATAGTGTTATGAGTGTCGTTTTCATTTTTTATGGATTCCTTTATATAGACGAATGAAAAATTGAAAACGTTGGTTGAGAAATGAATTATTTCATAGAAACGTTGCTATAATGATTATGGATGATTGCGTCTTGCTGGATAAGATTATTCATAATTAATGATTATTTAGTCGCGATAAAAGTATGATCAGGATAAATAAATACTAAATTGGGCGCTTTCAAGCTTGGTATTTCAAACACTGATCAATTAGGAAGCAATGTATTTTTGGCTCCTCTCATCTTAAAACACGCAATATGAACTATAGATTACTTATAATCATAACATGCTTCTCGATTCTGATTTCATGTGCAGAAAAAGAAGTCATTGTTCCAGTTGAGAAAGAGAAAGTAGAAGAAAGCATTTTTGCTATTTGGAAGCGAAAAAACATTGAAAGAAATTACGAAAATCAGAAGGATGAAGATGCAGCAAAGCGTAGACAGGGACGAGATCATAAAGACTTTTTTATCAACATATTCCCAGATGGAAGAGGAACGATTATTTACAATACGGAAATAGATACATTTGCTTGGCAAGTTGATGAGAGCAATGGTACACAGGATACCATAAAGTCCATTGTGGCAAAATTGCCATTCGGCCAAACGAAGATTAATTTTTTGAACAAAAAAGGTTCGTCTAGTTTAGTTCTATCTACTGATAGTGGTTTGACAAAAATGAATTTTACGCATTTCTCACCTTTAACCACTGATTTCAAAGAGGATCCATTTTATGCAGATAATAATCGATGGAGAATACGGAAATTAGACATGCTTAGTGAATCTGAAATGGAATCAAAGGTGGAAAATTACTTACAACACTATCTCTACCTTTTTAAAGCAGCACTTGATGAAGACAATCCTCGAAACTTTTCTAACCGAAATTCAAAAGGTGTGTTTAGAGTTTATAAAAGTTCCATTGGGATATCTGCAAAAAATGAAATAAGCGAAGATTGGTACAGTTATTTTTACAATGAAGAAGAAGCAGTTAAAGCTTACGATCTTATCAAAAAAAGGATTAAGAACAGTGGCGCAGATATTGAAAAAAGCGATAAATGGCAACTAGATAACTATAAAATTTTGCAAGGTATTACTAGTCGATAAGTTTACTTCTATAAAGAATGAGTGAGCTTAATAATTAGAATGATTATCCTGATAATACGCAGGTCTAGATGAAACCTGATCTCTGATGTAAGGAATTAGAATTCCGTAGAATTAAACGTATATTTATTTCAACGAGGTACTCTGATTTTGGAATTTGATAGCTAGCACCAGAGTATTGTTTTATGCTTAGGGCCAAAATTGGTCAATAAAAATGCGCGCATGCTAAGATTCGAAAAACTTTTTACACTACTCATTTTAGGTCTTTTATTTTCCTGCCAATCACCAAACGATTCAATAAAAAAGGACAAATTGGCCCTTCCAGAAAAACCAAATATCTTATGGTTGGTCACGGAAGATATGGGACCCTACTTACCTTCATTCGGAGATTCAACAATTCAGACTCCTAATCTGAGTAGACTAGCTGCTGAAGGAGTATTATTTACCAATGTTTATTCCCCATCTGGTGTCTGTGCTCCCAGCCGAGCGTCGATTGCAACAGGAATGTATCCTTCTAGTATCGGGGCGAGCAATATGCGTACGACTTCTTATACGGATGTTACTGGTTTGCCAGCATATGAGGCTGTACCATCTCCCGAAGTGAAAATGTTTAGCGAGTTGCTACGATTGGGTGGTTATTATTGTACAAATAATTCAAAGAATGACTACCAATTTCAGGCCCCGGTAACGGCTTGGGATGAGAACGGAAAAGAAGCACATTGGAGAAATCGCGATAAGGAGAAGCCATTTTTCTCCATTTTTAATTTTGGTGTAACCCACGAGTCAGGGCTTTTCGAGCCGTATGACAGAGAAGAGTTGGTTTCGAAAGATACGGAGTTTCCGATTCCACCTTATCTGCCGAACAATGATATTGTTAAAAGAGACATGTGGAAAATGTACAACAATATTGCCTTGATGGATGTGCAGGTCGGGAAGATTCTCGATGAATTAGAAGAAGATGGATTGCTTGAAAATACCATTATTTTTTTCTACGGAGATCACGGTGGTCCATTGCCGCGTCAGAAAAGACTCGTCTACGATGCTGGGCTGAAAGTGCCTATGATCATTAGATATCCGAATGGTGTGAAAGCTGGATCTTCGGACGATCAGCTCATAAGTTTTGTGGATTTTGCACCGACCATGCTTGAATTAACGGGACAAGAAATACCAGAATATTTACAAGGACAATCATTCATTGACCCAGAACAAAGTGAAAGAAAATACATTCATGCTGCTGGTGATCGCTTTGATGGATTTACGGATGCAATTCGAGCAGTAAGAGACGATCGTTTCAAGTATATCAGAAATTATAGACCAGAACAAGGGTATTACTTGCCAGTTGCTTATCGAGAGCGTATTCCGACGATGCAAGAATTATTGAGGTTAAGAGATGAAGGAACGCTTGATGAAATTCAAGTCCTGTGGTTTCGAGAAAACAAACCTAGAGAGGAATTATTCGACTGTATTAACGATCCACATGAAATTAACAACCTCGCATTAGATCCGGCATACGCGGATAAATTGAAAGAACTAAGTAATGAAATGGATCGTTGGTTAAGTGCAATTGGTGATCAACCTAATATCCCAGAAATAGAACTCATTACTAAATTGTGGAATGGGAAGGATGAACAACCCGTAACAGAGGAACCAACAGTTAAAGTGGAAAAAGGGAAACTTTTGATTGAATGTGTAACTCCTGGCGCAAGTATCGGATATCGAGTGAAAATGACGGATGGAAACGAGCCAACTCCATGGCAGATTTATGAGGAATCATTGACCTTGGAAGAAGGCGAAAAATTAGAAATTCAAGCGCATCGAATCGGATATAAAGCGAGTGATATCGTTTTATTCGAAGGAGATTAATTGAATTTCAGTGTTCATAAATTGACCTAAAAAAGAGGAATATGATGGGGCTAATCATCAGTCAGTACTTTCTCCAGCGGCCTATGATGGAATTAATTCGATATATTCTATAAAACAGTAAGGAGTAAACTGGAGTATTTTGATATGCCAAAAGGATGTTGTTGTTTGTCAAAAGAATATCTAAGTTACTGCTTTTGTTATTGGTGTGTATTTGGATTATAGTATTGTATACCAATAGTATATGTATTTGTAAATATGTAATATGAAAGTAATTTGTTTATTGGTAATGATTGGTTTTTTTCTACTAGTGAACGCCTTCAGTTCTGTTGCTCAAGAAGACAATGATATGAAAGGAATGATAGAAATCATTAAGCTATTCAGAGCATTAGATGATGAAATGTCTTCCCCGAATTACCTTGAACCTCTACTTATTTCTGATACAATTCTAAGCAATACTAGAGGAACAAATTTCGAAGAGACTGCATTGACTATTATTTCAAATCTCTATTCGTGGGTAGGAGAATACCAGAAATCGTTGGAATTATATTCGAAGACTTTTGAAGTGGCTGCATTGACTGATAATCAACCTATTGATTTAAATGGATTTATTGCAGTAGATGCTGTTCAGGAAATAATTGAATTAGCTGGACAGTATGATGTGATTTTCATAAATGATGTGGGACATCGGCCAGAGAAAAGTGTTTTTGTTACGATGCTTTTAGAAGATTTAATGAATCAGGGATACACTAAAATAGTATTTGATGAGATCGATTCAACCAAGGGTATGATCAATCTTAGTAAAATACCTACTGAAAATTTGAGTCTAAAAGCATTAGCACCCAATTATGCTAATCTCGTTCGAACATCATTAAGTTTAGGATATGAAATAGTCTTATACCCATACATTTCGATAACAAATTACAGAAATAGAGATTCAATTTTCGCGCTCGAAATTTTCGATCAGCAGAATATTGACATGGCTAAGATGATCGTTTTTTATAATAAGGATATTATAAACGCTTCAGAAAAAACGCTTGCCTACTGGTTAGAATTGCTTACTGGAAAAGCTGTTCTAAATATTGATCAAATCAAGTATAGTGAGGAACATGATCAGATTTTTGAATCACCATTTTATCAAAAAGCAGTTGAATTAAATAAAAGTAAGCTACCTTTTATCTTAAAAAATAAAGATGACTACTTCCAAGATGATACCAATGAGGGTTTCGATTTTTACGTTTTTCACCCTAGAACAAGTTATACTTCAGGTCGTGCTAGTTGGGAAACGGATTATGTGTTAGGCAATAAGAAATACTTAATAAATCTACCCAAAGAAATTTATCAAAACATACCTGAAGGTGCTTTAATTCAAGTCTTCTACAAGCAGGAGTTCGATAGTGGGATTCCGATTGATCAAATTTTATACAAAGGATATGAAGATACCAATAAGCCTATTGTTGTTCCGGAAGGTAGATTTATATTGCGAGTGGAAGGGATGGAAAGGTCGAACTTATTACAATTCGAGTTTACATATGATTTAGAAAATGGGTTAGCCATATTAAAATAATATTTTGATGAAAGGATGTGCTTGGGGTTTTATTAGTATTGTGCTATTAGCAATAGATGAAATATCTAGTTTTAAGGGGAGTAAAATGCTTTTAATGACCATATTCAGCCTGTCGAGCAGATAATGTTAGACTTTTTACAATCATTCTATTAATCACAATTTAAATTGATTAGGAAAAATTTATCTTAGCATCTAACGAGTGTTCATAGCCTTTTTTACTATGAAAATACATCGTCATTGTAGAATTAGTAAACTTGGAATATGCCCATAGGATTTAAACATGAACATTTACAAGAAGCCAAAACTCGAGAAGAACTAATAAAGATTGCAGAGAAGAATAACATACCTATAAGTAAAGCGCTTAAGAAATTAAGATATGAAGCAGAACTAGAAAAGCTGCAATCAGAATTTGTAAATCTCCAAAAATGGATCGTTAAGAAAAAACTTAGAGTTGCGATTGTTTTTGAAGGCAGAGACGCTGCTGGAAAAGGTGGATCTATTAAAAGATTCAAAGAACATCTTAACCCACGAACTTATAAAGTGGTTGCACTTTCGAAACCTACTGAAGAGGAAAGAGGCCAATGGTACTTCAGACGTTATATTAAAGTGCTTCCTAATCCAGGAGAAATGGCGTTTTTCGATCGAAGTTGGTATAATCGAGCAGTTGTAGAGCCTGTGATGGGATTCTGTACAAAAGCAGAATACAATAAATTTATAGGTCAGGTACCTGAATTCGAACACTTGTTGTATGAAGACAATCTTAAGATCATCAAGTTTTGGTTTTCTATCTCAAAAGAGGAACAAAATAAGCGTTTTGATTCACGCTTGAGCAATCCACTTAAACGTTGGAAATTTAGTCCCGTAGATAAAAAAGGTCAAGAATTATGGGATAAATACACGTATTACAAAGAAGAAATGTTTAGCAAAACTCACACGACTTTTAGTCCTTGGATTATCGTGAAAACGAATGACAAGAAGCAGGCGCGATTAGAGAGTATGCGGTATGTTTTATCCCAATTTGATTATGAAGGAAAAGGAGATTCGGGAATTACGCTTCTTCCAGATCCTAACATCATTAATCGATACCATAGAAGTATTGTTCAAATAGATATGTAAACCCCAGTGTTATGAGTGATATTAAATTAACTGACCAAGATATTGAGCTTCTGAATTCGAAAGAGGGTTTACTTGCTTTGCTCAGAAATAAGAAAACAAATGTTCCCAAGGCTCTTGAAGTTGCAACTTACTTGCATGAGTTGAAAATAAAACAAGAAGAACTTATAAAGTTTCAAAATTGGATTATTAAGAAAGATAAGAAAGTGGTCATCCTTTTCGAAGGGCGAGATGCAGCTGGAAAAGGTGGAGCGATCAGAAGGATTACGCAATGTATTAATCCAAGGCATTTTAGAATTGTTGCTCTGAATAAGCCATCTAAAGATGAAGAGAAACAATGGTTCTTCCAGCGGTATATTAAACAACTACCTAAGCCAGGAGAACTCGTCTTATTCGATCGAAGTTGGTACAATCGTGCCGTCGTAGAGCCGGTGAATGGTTTTTGTACAGATAAAGAGTATAAGAGATTCATGAATCATGTGAACGAGTTCGAGAAGATGCTCGTGGAATCTGATGTCCACCTGGTCAAACTTTATTTCTCGATTACTAAAGAAGAGCAAGCAAAGAGATTCAAGGACATCAAAAATAGTCCACTGAAGCGCTGGAAAATGTCACCTGTGGATGAGAAAGCTCAAGAACTTTGGGATGATTACACCAAATATAAAAAGGCAATGTTTGAGCAAACGAATACAGAAACTGCTCCTTGGATTATTATCGATGCTAATGTGAAACCCATTGCTAGACTCAAGGCGATAGATCATATTTTTGATTCGATTCCGTATAAATAATTAAATCCACCTACGGCCCATTATATGGAGCATGAAAGACAAAAAATACATCAACAAATACTTGCATTAGATCGCGAACGGTTAAAACTCAAAAGCAAGAAAAAATGGGTGCTGCCTAATTTTTTACTCGTGCCCTTAATCCTGTTTATATCTGCCATGTTGACCAAAGACCCAGGCGTGGTTGGAGTGATCACTATTTTAGCATTTCTCGGCTGTTGCATTACTTACTTCGGAATTATTTCGCTTCCATTTATAAGACTGAAGACAAAGTTAAGAGAGGTATTACTGGATACATTTATGAAGACTTATCATCCGACGATCGAATATCAATATTTCGAAGGAAAGAAAAACGTGAAAGAAATCATAAGGTCTTCAAAATTGATTTCTGTAAATATATTTAAAGAGGAAGATGTCATTCAAGGTAATATGGATGGAGCCCAATTTTATCTTTCAGAAATTCACCTAAAGAAAAAGTCTGGCAAAACGGAACGCACCGTTTTCAAGGGGATGTTGTTCCGTATTAGGATTCCAGGCAAAAACTATCCTGAGTCTAAGATCCAAAGCAACCCAGAATTTATGCGGAAGATATTAGGAGGATTAGAGAAGAATGAAGAACATAATTTTTACTACGAATCAGATGATCTAGCCACAATAGAAAAGCATATCGGATCACTTTTCCCATTTATCAAACATTTGATTCAGAAGAACAATGATGTGCGCATAAAAATCAAAGGCGATGAATTAGTCTTACTATTAGAATCTGACATAAAATTCCTAGATGATCCGAAACCACGACTGGATAAGTCTTTCGATAATCAAGAATACTATAATAAATTAGCAAAGCATCTGAATACTTTTATGTTCATCATAGAATCTTTAGCGAGTGGTGCGGATGCATTGGAACTAGAAGAAAAAATGAAAGTGAAGTTAGAAAATTATAAATCTGTTATTAAACTGAGACAGGAAAAGGAATGAAACTTTATGTTCAATAATAAATGAGCAAACGAGAATATGCAAGACTATATTGATTTAGCGGAAAAGAATGGTGTAAAGCTGGTGGATTTTGGTAATTGTCAATTTTGCGGTGCGAAAACGAAAAGAGGAATTCACGAATGCTTGGAAATATTTAATCTTGGTTTTCAGGAAATAGATTTCTCGAAAAGGAGCAATCACATTTATCGGTTTTTAATTGTAGATGCGCATACTTTACAGCATCCCGAAATTCATGGTAGATGGAATAATCACTTCCACCTGAGTAGGCTGCATTTGATTTTTAAGTACCATGTAAAGTGGACATATGAGCATTCACCAAAACTAAGCAATTACTTGAATAAGTATAAAATTGACCATCAAAATGAAAGGCTGATCCCTCCGCCAGTCTTAGAAAGAGGTAAAATTAGATCAACAGATGTAAGAGAGAAGTCTACAGATGAACAGGCGTGTATACATATGATTAACGAATGGGCACGAGAAGTATATCATACTTGGGAAAAGTATCATCCGGTGGTAGACAAGATCGCTATAAAGTTCCTGAAAATTGAATACTAAAAAAGCCGACCTGTTACGACTTGTTCATTATATTTGAAAAATAACATGAATAATTAATGCACGATTTTAAAGCGGAAATAGAAATCATTGGTATAAATCCGTTTGTGTTTTTACCTCAGGATATTCTAGAAAGTCTCTTCAAAACTGCAGGGAAAAATAAAGGCAAAATACCTGTACGACTATTAATAGGGGGACAAGATTTCGAGCAAACGCTCATTAAATACAGTGGTTACTGGCGGTTATATCTCAATGCATCCATGAGGAAACTTGCCCGAAAGGAAGTTGGAGATGTGATTGCATTAAAGATTGCTTTTGATCCTAATGAAAGAGTTGTGCCTTTTCATCCTAAGCTCAGAAAAGCATTGGCACAAAATAAGGAAGCAAATGTCGGATTCGGAAAATTATCTCCCTCTTTACAAAATGAAATTTCGAAATACCTCTCTTATTTGAAAACGGAAGAAAGTATCGAAAGAAATATAGACAAAGCCATCAAATATCTTCGAGGAGAAGGCAAATTTCTAGGAAGATCACTACCTGAAAAGAGTGCAAAATCATAGTTTGAATAATAGTATTAGGAAGCACTTTTTACTTGCAAACTGTTATAATTGATTCTCTTGAATATAAAATGTTAATGCAGTGCATTGCTTAGGACTAAAAATCCATTACATTTATTCTTTATTAAGGAAAATTATAGTTTTAAAACCACGGGATACCGTACCACAAATGAAAGAGATCCAATTCGTAGATAGAGCATCCGGAGACTTGGTGTCTGAAAATCCACCAGGTGAAAAGTTGTTGAAGTTCTTCTACCAAAGTACTTTGGGCAAGCTTTCATTGGATCTCATAGTCAAGCGGAAGTTGATTTCTTCTATCTATGGAAGAATGATGAGTCGGAAATCCTCGAAAAATAAGATCACCGATTTTGTGCAGACCTATAAGATAGATCTGAAAGAGGCTATAAAGTCATTGGAGGAATTTACCTCTTTTAACGATTTTTTCTATCGCAAACTGAAACCTGAAGCTCGGCCCATTGGTGAGGGAATTGTTTCTCCTGGAGATGGTAAGTTGTTGGCCTTTGAGTCGATTGGGAACCTGCAGTCCTTTTTCGTAAAAGGACATGAATTTACACTAGATTGCTTTTTACAAAACCAGAACCTGGCCGACGAATTTAAAGACGCTGCATTTTTTATCCTGAGATTGGCACCGAATGATTATCACCGATTTCATTTTCCATATGCTGGAATTCCAGAAAAAGTTCATGCAATTAAAGGCAGTTATTTTTCCGTTTCACCTTATGCGCTAGCTGAAAATTTTGCACGGGTTTTTTGTGAAAATAAAAGAACATATACGATACTTAAAACTACAGATAAGGGAAGAATATTACTCAGCCCAGTCGGCGCAACGATGGTAGGATCTATTCACCACACTTATGAAGCAGGGAAAGCATTAAAGAAGGGAGATGAGATGGGATATTTTTCATTCGGTGGTTCTACGGTTGTCATTTTGGTCCCCAAAGATAGTATCGTAATAGATGCTGATCTACTTGAAAATACTAAGAATAGGATGGAGACAGCGGTAAAAATGGGCGAACGGTTAGGCGTGTAAGATTGCGAAACTAGCTGAAATCTAATATTTTCAGATTTAGAGTGTATTAATTTTCTTTTAGGTCAATGTTTTCCTCGTAAACAAGAACCAAGTATTCTTCGTATTTTTAAGGTGTCAATTACAAGGTAGAATTTAATCAACTACCAGCTAGCACACAGAGTCATTCCATTTTTTATTTCTATTTTACAGAACTTTCTTAAAAGAAGGGTAGGAACATTTTATAATAAGGGGTCTCCCAAAATTGATAGCTTATAAAATTGACAAATGAATCGAAGAAAATTTATAGCACAATCAGGTATAGCAGCAAGTTCTTTGCTTCTGCCATGGTCTGGATTTACGCCTATAACAAAGTCTAAATACAAACTTGGGTACCAACTTTATTCTATACGAGACCTGATGGCTAATGATCCTATAGGCGTGTTAGAGGCTTTGAAGAAAATGGGCTATAAAGACTTCGAAGCATATGGCTTCGACGATATAAAGGGTGAATTTTATGGATTTAAGTCAAAAAGTTTCAAGCAAGTCTTGGATGACTTGAATCTTACCGTAACCAGTGGGCATTATAATTTTTCGCCTTATTTATTGAAATCAGATGATGAATTAGAACAATTTGTGGATCGATGTATAGAAGGTGCGATGGCGATAGACAGCAAGTATATTACTTGGCCATTTTTAGCTCCGGAATTGAGAACGATTGACAATTTCAAGATAATGTCTAGAAGGTTGAATGTGATCGGCGAGCAGGTAACCAAAGCAGGTCTAGGGTTTGCTTATCATAATCATGGATTCGAATTCGAAGATCATGGCGGCGAGAATGGATTTGATATCATTATAGCAGACACTGATGCAGACTTGGTGAAGCTAGAAATGGATATGTACTGGGTGATGCATTCTTCTAAGTTCACGCCTAAAGAATTGATAGATAAGCAGCCAGGAAGATATGTGATGTGGCATATTAAAGATATGGATAAGGTTACTAGAGATTATACGGAACTTGGAAATGGATCTATCAATTATCTAGATATTCTGCCAGATCCAGAACGTTCTGGATTAGAGTACTTCTACATAGAACAAGGAGGAAATTTTGCGAATAATTCAATGCAGAGTGCCAAGGATAGTGCGAAGTATTTCAAAAGGAACTTAAAGAAGTTGATCTAGGAACAAATGAAAAAAGGAGACCTCTTAGGATTAAGAACAACGATCTATAAAGTTGGAAATCTAAATCGAGCAAAAGAATGGTATGCAAGTGCTTTTCAAGTTGCGCCTTATTTTGATGAGCCTTTTTATGTTGGATTTAACATCGGTGGTTTCGAATTAGGTCTGCAACCAGAAGAGAAACCTAGCCAAGAAAAGGCAGACCATGTTGTTTCTTACTGGGGAGTGGATGATATCCATAAAGTTTATGACCATTTTATCCAACAAGGCGCTATCTCACATGAGAAGCCTTATAATGTAGGTGGAGAATTGATGACGGCAACCGTTTTTGATCCCTTTGGGAATTGTATCGGGTTAATATTTAATCCATATTTTAAGTTGAAAGGAGAATAAGTGAAACTTATAGGTTATAATAGATATTTATTTATATTATATTTATAATATTGTAATTAAGTAAAATACATATATTTAAAATTCATATTTGATTGTTTTATGGAATTTAAGAAACATGTAGTAGGCGAGAAGAATGTCGCTGAAATCATATCAGATCAAGTTGAGATTAATTCAGTGGAAGATGGGAAAGATCTTTTGGGAAATGTTTACTACCAAAATTTTGATGGTGTGATTGTATACAAAAAGCACATTACACCAGATTTTTTTGATTTGAAGAATGGTATAGCTGGAGATATCCTTCAGAAGTTTTCGAACTATAGAATCAGACTAGCAATCATCGGAGATTTTTCAGGATTTACGAGCCAGAGTATTAGAGATTTTATCTTCGAAAGTAACAAAATGGGACATGTAGTTTTCGTAGCGAAGTTAGAAGAAGCGTTAGATTTGTTAGGCAAATAATAAAATAGCTTAATGTTAAAGTAGAAATTGAATGGATAAGGAAATTCCTAAAGTATATTACAATGATTTAAGAAAGCTTCGAATAGAAGTAATGAATTTTTCCCAGTTATTTGACTCCCTGAATCAGTCAAGTAATCACAATCCATTTGCAGTACATAAAATTGAGTTTTATCTAATATTAGTCGTTACCAAAAATACTTACACTCATTTCGTTGATTTCAAATCTTATGAACTAACGGAAGGAAGTGCTCTTTTTATAGCGAAAAATCAAGTTCATCATTTTACAAGAGGTCTCGAAGAAGCAGAAGGATATTGTGTTATTTTTACGAGCTTATTTACCGATAAATATCATTTCCTTTCTGATAACTTGAAAGTAAACCGGTTATTTAATTACCATATCGAAACACCGTTGATCCTCCAAGAAGAAATGGGCGATGACAACTTAGTTGATACCGCCACTTTACTCTATAATGAATACCAGTTCGCGAATGCATTTGCGAAGCCAGAGGTATTAAGTGCCCTGCTACAAGTATTGCTTCTGAAGGCCGAACGGGCTAAAGACTTTCAGTCCATAAGTGGTGTCAAATTACACTGGCTAGAATTATTTAATAATTTCAAAGACATGCTTGAGGTTGAGTATGTAAATACCAGAAATTCAAAGGATTATGCTTCGAAGTTGTTCATCTCTTATAAGTTTCTGAACGATATTGTCAAGGAGTTAACAGGTAAGACGGCTAAAGCTTTCATAGATGATTTCGTTTGTATTGAAATCAAACGTTTACTTGTTTCCACCTCCTTATCTGTGAAAGAAATCAGCTACCAAACGGGATTCGAAGATTCCGCCAATATGGTCAAGTTCTTTAAGAAGAATATGAAGACGACACCTCTGAAATTTAGGCAGCAAAAGTAACCCATGAAGGAGTCACATATTGCAAATGATATAGAAATAATTTACCTAACAAATTCAGAATTGATGAAAAAAATTGCGGATTAAGCATACCCGAAACATCATCTTAAAATTATCGATACCTAAAGATCATTCTATCTTATCAATGTTAGACTCCCGCTAACCATTTGATCCAAGCCTTTAGAATCTTCATATTTTATGCCATAGATATATACACCTTGAGCACAAGGCATACCGTTTAATTCCCCATCCCACAAAGGCTGGTCTGATTTATTGCTAAATATTAAATTACCCCAACGATCAAAAATTCTTGTCTCTTTTACGATAACATTCGAAGATGGGAATATGACCCATTCTTTATTTAGAGACGAATTTGGTGAAAAGACATTTGGTACATAGATATACTCCCTCTCGAAATATAATAATTGCACACATGTACTTGTATTTTCACAATCATCGATGGCCTCATAAATTCTCTGAACGGTGCCATTGGACTTAGTGCACAAATCAGGATCTAAGCTTACATCTTGAATATCAACAATGGCAAAGAATGATGCAGGGCTACAATTATCGCTTCCTTCTAATTGGATTTTTGGAGTCGGCTTTGATTCACCGCATGTCAATGTAATATCTGAAGGACAAGTGATGACGGGGCCCTCGATGTCTTCATCAAAAGTAAAAATCCGTGAGCAACTTATTATTTCATTACCATCGTCGGTCAAAGTATAGGTTCTGGTGATGGAAGAGCAGTCATTTTCCATCAATACATTATCTCTATGAAAAATACCTTCAACGCCGCAAGTAGTTATATCTGTGAAAAAATCTTCTATGCTACCTTCTAAATTTCCTGCATCATATATGAATGGAATTAAACTTTTACAATCATCTATTTCTATACTTGTTATGGTCTTACAACTAGCGCTATAAGGACAAGGAGGAACAACAATGATCACAGAATCATCATCATCTTGATTATTGCTAAAATCTCCTGGCGCGGAATCTGGATCTACTTCACTGTCTGAAAAGACTTGTGCATAATTGGAATAATCTCCCGATGATAGGACTTTAGCAGTTATCATAAGTGAAATGGATTCACCGATATCCAGTGGTCCCACCACCCATAACCCCGTTACACTATTATAAGCGCCGTTCGTATTATCACTTAGGTAAGAAAATCCAGAGAGTAGTTGATCTCTAACGGTAGAACCCGAAGATGCATCAGGGCCGTTGTTGGTAATTGTAATGGTAAATGTTATCTCACTTCCGATCATTGAAAAAGAATCACTGGCAGTTTTTACAAGTTCAAGATCTGCTCTATTCGTTCCACATATTTCAGGTAAACCAGGAATATCTAGACATGTGTAAGTGCCATAATCTTTCTCTTCATCGTTCCCATCACCAAATGCGCCTTGCCTGTTATGTCCAATGTTGCATATCTGAACTGCTGTATTAACATAAGGTGTAATATGGCCACCATTAGATATAGCGACAGCACTCATATTATTTCCTGTTGGTATTTCCGGGCAGAAAATAATTCGATCAGTTCCGGAAGTGATGGATTGGTTATCGTTAGTTCCCCAAGATCTTATGGTTTCGTCTACTAAAATTGCGGAAGAGGCTGAACGGTAATTATGGGTGGAAAGCGTACTAATATACGCCACATTTCGTAAAATCCCACTTGTACATTCTTGTCCCACTTTAGACCATCTTGTTACATCATTATTATGACCTACTCCTAAACTTCCTTCTGAGTTTTCTCCTAAAACATGAATGGTTCCGTCACCATCAAGAAGCAAAAATGAGTTGGATCCGGCTTCAATCTGAACAATACCACTGCCACTAATTGGTGGCTGTGTATTAAGTTGAGTTAGACTTGAAAGATTTGCAATAATTCCATCTCCTAAGTATGTATTAGAACCTGAAGCGTATATATTGCCATCACTTCCTTGCACCAATAAAGTACGATATCCAACAGCAAAATCTACTACATTAATTCCAATGGGCATGATTAGTTTTGTCCAAGAAGTGTTCGATGCTTGAGCCTGTATGTTAGATGCGCCATCCCCAGTAATATATAATTCACCAGAACTTGTAGAAAATACAAGAAACCCATCCTCTTGACCATTAGAATTTCCTTGATTATTACCACTTCCTGCCGTGCCTTCCCATTTGTTAACATCACATACTGTAATACCAGAAGGTAAGGTCAAGCTGCTAACTCGCCATGAACTTCCTTGGGTAATTGAATTGTCTATAAGCAAGTCTTGTTGACCTACACAATATATTTTACCATCACTTCCAAGAAAAACAGCCTGGCTTCTTCCACCAATTGCTCCCCAGACTGGAAAGACCCCAAAAGGCATGGGATAAGTAGAACTGGGAATATTCGTTAGAACAACTTGGTAATTAGTGCCATTAGGAGCAAGGTCTTCTCCAGTTATAGAATATCCATTAGAAGTTTTAATGATCTGGGCATGATAAGAAGCTTGGATTATACTATTCTTTTTAATTTCACATGGATCAATGTTCGTTGGATCACACTGAGCTGAAAGTCTATTAATTATGAATGCATCAGTAACAATGTAGATTGTTAATACGAAGATTACTTTCTGTAGAAATTTTGTTTTGGAGTTTAAAATTTTCATAGGCTCATATTAAAACCAATATCAACATCTTATTCCCAGACGGAATTTGTACAACATCATTTAGCTTTCACACTAGGAGGTTTTCAAAATTACCTAAATAAATTGATGATTACGATAATTATTTGCCAGCTAATATGATTTATCTAGATCGGTATGCTGCGTTTGGATATGTGCGTCTGATTGGATTGGTGAGCTAGAAATTCCAGATCACTGAGCTAAGCGCGGAAAGGAGAGTTGGAAAGCCTGCCTGCCAAATCGGCAACGGTAGTCAGGGATCATTGAGCTATTTCCTCTTGCTATTCTCCTAGAAGGTGCTTAATTCTTGGTTATTAATCCAAGGAAAAGGAAATGTGCTGGTTTCTATTGATACTCCCATGAAATGGGGTTTTTCTTTTAGTTTTTTCTAATCAAAATATTCATTGAGTTTGATTTGGTTATACATTCACCATTTAGTGTTCCATTTTGATAATGATAATACTGTGAAATCGATTCACCTTTGCAGTACACAATTATTAATAAATAAAAACATTTAAAAATGAAATACTCAAAATTAAATTTATTGTTCTCTGTAGCTATAGGAATTTTATTTTCAATCTTTCCTAGTAACAATGGAGTACAAGCTCAAAGTGATCATCTATCGAATAAAGAAAAGGTAGTTGCTTTAATCAATAGTTTTAACACAGGTGATCAAACTCCCATTTCTTACATCAATCCAGAAAAGTACATTCAGCATAATTTAGCAGTTGGTGATGGATTAGCGGGATTCGGTGAAGTTATGCATCATGCGCCAGAAGGTGGATTTAAAGCAAAAGTTATTCGTGCTTTCGAAGATGGTGATTATGTGTTTACTCATACTCAATATGATTTCTTCGGCCCTAAAGCGGGATTCGATATTTTCAGATTCGAAAAGGGAAAAATAGTAGAACACTGGGATAATCTTCTTGCGATTCAGAAACCGAATCCAAGTGGAAGAACGCAATTTGATGGAGCTACGGCGATTACAGATTTGGATAAAACGGAAGCTAATAAAAAAGTCGCAAAAGAATTTATCGAAAAGGTAGTCATCAATCACGAAATGGATAAGTTGGCTACTTATATCAATCCGACAAAATACATTCAGCACAATCCTGGAGTAGCAGATGGTCTGGACGGATTCGGAGCGGCAATGAAATATTTTGCTGAAAATGGGTTGGTCATGGAGTACGACAAAATACACATGGTTCTTGGTGAAGGAAACTTTGTACTAACGGTTAGTGAAGGAAAATTTGGTACAGGAGTTCATTCTGCATACTATGACTTATTTAGAATCGAGAATGGTCAGATTGTAGAACACTGGGATGTTATCTCACCGATCGAAGCAAAAGCAGATTGGAAAAATGACAACGGTAAATTTTAGAAGCATTTAAAATTTTAATAAGATGGAATATCAGAGTCTCTGATATTCCTATTTTATAAAGAAGATATCATGATAACAGCACAAAAAAATCAAATAAGCGCAACATTAGCTGAGCTTTATAACGATGCTAAATACGATTACTTGAAAATGATGAAGGGAGCAGCGAAAAGCATTTTTGGTCCGATGAAACCAGAAGATTTTAAAGAAGCTTACCTCTCCATTTCAGAAGATCAAGGTGTAGAATTAGTGAAGCTAATTAAGGAGAATGACTTACAGCATATCGTTGAATTTGGGACATCATTTGGAATATCAACTCTCTTCTTAGCTCAAGGTGCATTAGAAACGAAAGGTCGAGTTGTTACAACAGAATTGATCGAATCAAAAGGAAAACGAGCAATAGAGAATTTTGAGAAAGCAGGAGTGGCTGACTTGATAGAAGTCAGAATTGGAGATGCTATGGAAACATTGAAAGATCATGATGAGCGCATTGATTTACTGCTGTTAGATGGTTGGAAAGATTTGTATCAACCATTATTTCAAATGTTAGAACCTCTATTTCACAAGGATACCTTCATCTATGTAGACAATGCGGACATGGCAGAATCACGTGCCTTCTTGAAAGTGGTAGGTCAAAACGAGCGATATCAATTAGAACCTTTATTTAATGGAAAGGTGGTTTTAATTAAGGTTAAGTAAGTTTCAGAAGCGTAAATTAATTAGTGATTGGCTTTTGGTGCAATATTGACCATTATTGGTTTGACATTGACCTATCGAGCACGAAAAATAATTAGCAAGTTTGTATAAATTAATAAAAATGAGTCAAGTTTCATTATGCCTAACATGCGGCGCAAAAGCAAAAGTGAAAACCTCGAATGGCGAAGTTGCATTCAGCGCTATTCAGGAGGAAGAAGTATTTAAGAAGGTCGGTCAGCTGAAGAAAGCCATGGAAAAGTTCAAAGCCAAAGCGGAAGCCTTAGCAATAGAGTTAGCAGAATTAAAAAGCAAAAAAGAAGTATGAAAGCTTTAATGACATATCGTCAATTTGTATTTGTTATCGGGGTGGTATCCATCATGAGCTTAGCATCTTGTTCTAAAAGAATCATTTACAGTGCACCTCCTTCTATTTTAGAAGCTGATGCGGCTATGCTTTCTCAGGAAAAGCAAATGGCATATCAATTTTTAACCACAGAGAAAAGTGATGAGCAGCTCTTAAGTGACAACTTCATCAGTCGTGATCAAACTTGGGCGGGCGAGAAGGAGACATTTATTAAGAAAAGAAATTCTAATGCTCCTCAGATTAAACCTATACGGATTTTGCAAGACAGTTCTTTAGTAGCGGTTCATAGTAGAATGTTAGGTGATACCCTGAAATTTAGATGGGATATATTAAGAATAGAAAATCAGAAAATAGAAGAGCATTGGAGTAATGTGCATGATTCTATAGGATTAAATCCTGATAAGCATTCTGAAATTGATGGCCCTACGATCCCGAGTGAATTAGAAAAAACGGATATAAACAGAGCTCGAATTGATCGATTTATAGATCAATGCATGATCCGGGAAGATGGCGGTGCGGCTAAGTTTTTCAATTTTGGATTGTATATTCAACACAATCGAGATGTGGGTGATGGGCTGAGCGGATTGTTATGGGGAATGCTTAAGATGAAAATGAATGGAGAAACCATAAAATTTAAGCATAATTATCACATCATAGCAGAAGGTAATTTTGTGCTGAGTGCAACAGAAGGTTATGCGGGAGGTGAGAAATTTGCTTTTTATGATTTGTTTCGATTGGAAGAAGAAAAGATTGTGGAACACTGGGATATTATTGCACCTTTGGATAAGTTCTCCTATTATAATGAAGCTGAAAATTAATATGTATTCGTGGCTTAAGCCGCGTTTTTAAAACCGCTACTAAAGTAGCGAAAACTAAGGGACATGAATCTAGATCAGAATAAAAAGAATGCTATTGCATTTTACAGAATGGCGTACGAAGGAAAGCCGACCAAAGCCGTTGAGTTGTATGTCGGTGATGAATATATTCAGCACAATCCTCTTGTAGCGGACGGTCCTCAGCCATTTATCGATTATTTTACGAAGATGCAGAATGAATATCCTGAAAAATCTATAGAGTTTGTGCGAGCTGTAGCTGAAGGAAATTTGGTAGCGCTTCATACCCACCAAGTGTGGCCAGGAAATGATCAATATATCACCATGGATTTCTTCCGTTTTGATGAGAGTGGTAAAATTGTAGAACACTGGGACAGCATTCAACAAGTACCTAAAGAATCAATGAATAATAATACAATGTATAAGTAACGGCTATGAATTTTATAAAAAAAAATTACGGATGGATGATTGTTGCTGTTTTAGCAGCATTGCCATTGATGGTTATATTCAATATGATCGACATCAATTTTTCTGATGGTTTTTCGGTATCACTAATAGAAGTTGCAGGAGGTGAAGGGAAAACAACTTTAGAAATGTTATACCATGTTTCTGGAGAGTTCGCCATAAGATGGATGACTGCTGTTTTAACCATGACACCTGTTTTTATCATTTTTGGAGTGACCAATTTATTTGTCAGACAAGCCATGGGCATTGCAACGGCAGTGTGGAGTTTACTTCATTTTATCATATTCATTGCAGCGGAAGGTTTACTAGAAACATTTACACAGGTGAATTATATCGCTGGATTCATAGCTATTTTAATTCTGATTCCATTGTTGCTGACATCTAATCGAAAGTCCATGAAGCTTTTAAAATCCAATTGGAAAAAGATACAGCAGTTCTCCTATGCTGCCATTTTGTTAAGTTTAATTCATGTTGCTATTCTAGAGAAAACGTGGATTATCTATGCCGTTATTGTCGGTCTTGGCTTCATCGTCAGAATTCCAGTAGTGAAGCATAAAATTCTTGGTTTTCGTAGAAAGCGAAAAACGGATTAGAATAGAACTGAATATTCAATTTTTATAGGATTATGACTTGCTATTGAAAATATAATTTACCCCTGCGATGTAAGCAAAATTAGAATAGTTAGCACCATTATAATACTTAATTGCTGGATTCAGACCATATGAAAGTCCACCTGTCACCTGCCAGCCTTTAGCTAAATCCAAAGTAAGATTGGGTTCTAGATCGAAATTATAAGTCTTTTCTGGATCGAATCCAAGCATCAAAGTATTGGCTAATAGGATACTTGGAGTAGTTCGAATCCCCAGAATTAGGTTTTTGATTGGATATTGGACACCAAGGGTTATTCCGCAATAATATAATCTCCAATTAGAGAAAGTTACGTGATCTGCACCATATAAATTTGTAACTAGACCTGTACCAAGACTGAATTTATTGACTTTGAACTTCCGCTCTATTCCAAATCTAAAAGCTGTTACAGATTCTTGTTTTTTCCACTCTTCCGGTAAATTTTCATTAGCTGATCGATGAGTATCAAAATTTGAAATACCTGCTCCTAAATTGATTACCCATTGTGAGAAACTCTGAAGTGGGAGAAATAGAAATAGTAGAACAAGAATTTTTACTCCTGATATTTTCATGGTAATTTATGATAATGTTTTTTGATGATTTTAGATTGAAGATAATTAAATTTCATGTATTTCATCACGACTTAAAAGTGAAGTATCCTCGGATAGCATTAGATCACTGAGCCGCGCTTAGGAAAATGGGATGGCAAGGATCATTGAGCTGAAGTTGGAATCAGAAAAGGAAATCCATTCGATCTGTGATCTCTCTCTTTATTCCTCGGACTGAAGTCCAAGCTCCATTTTAAAAATTAGATCGGTAAGTCGAGCTTGGGTATGTGGGTTTGCTAGGATTGCCGAGTTGAAGTTGGAATCAGAAAAGAAAATTCATTTGATCTGCGATCTCTCTCTTTATTCTTCGGACTGAAGTCCAAGCTCCATTTTAAAAATTAGATCACTGAGCCGCGCTTAGGAAAATGGGATGGCAAGGATCATTGAGCTGAAGTTGGAAAGTTGGAATAAGAAAAGGAAAATCATTCGATCTGCGATCTCTCTCTTTATTCCTCGGACTGAAGTCCAAGCTCCATTTTAAAAATTAGATCGGTAAGCCGAGCTTGGGTATGTGGGTTTGCTAGGATTGCCGAGCTGATGTTGGAATCAGAAAAGGAAATTCATTCGATCTTCGATCTCTCTCTTTATACCTCGCCATAAATCCGAAAGCTTGCCTCAAATTTTCTATTGGTCATACAGCCCACCTTCCACCGTGAAATAGAAATAGCTCGGCGATCCTTGCACGCGCTCCTATCTCTTCTCGGCTCAACGATCTATGTGCCAAAAAAGTCTAGTGAAAATTAATTCGATCTAAATCTTATTCAATATCAATTGGTTCACTTTTCACCATTATTGGTTTAACATTGACATAGACACAACGAAACTAATTGCCCAACTTTGTAGTAAGAGAAAAAATGATTAGCAAGTAGATAAAAAAAGATAATTATGAAAATCGCAGTAACATCAGCAAGTGGAAAATTAGGGGAAGCAATCATTAAGCAACTCATCAAAGAAATTGGCAAAGAAAATGTAATCGGAATAGCGCGAACACCATCTAAGGCCGCACATCTTGGTGTTGAAATACGTGAAGGCGATTATAACAATAGAGAACATTTTAATAACGCGCTCCAAGGTGTCGATGCGGTGCTCTTAGTTTCGGGAATGGATGAGCCTCAGAAAAGAATCCAGCAACATCGAAATGTGATCGAAGCAGCTAAGCAAAACAACGTAAAGAAGATCGTTTATACCAGCATCATCGGAGATGAAACGGGAACTGCATTCAGTCCTATCGTTCAAAGTAATAGACAAACTGAAAAAGATATTCAAGCCTCCGGTCTGGTATGGGCGATAGGTAGAAATGGCATTTACATCGAGCCAGATCTTGAATACATTGACACTTATATAAAAGAAGGTGGCATAAGCAATTGTGCTGGAGATGGGAAGTGTGGATATACGAGCAGACCAGAGTTAGGATACGCATATGCTCAGATCTTGGTCAATGAAAAGCTGAGTGGAGAAGTATATAACCTTGCAGGCGAAGCAATTACACAATCGGAATTAGCTGACTTCATCAATCAAGCTTACCAAACAAATTTGACTTACACCTCGGTTTCTGTGGAAGATTATAAGAAAGAGCGAGTTGCAGCTTTGGGTGATTTTATAGGTACAGTAATCGCAGGAATCTATGAAGGAATCCAGAAAGGAGCGAATAATGTAAAGTCAGATTTTACAAGGGTTGCAGGTAGAGCTCATCAGGATCCGCTAGAAATGATTCAAAACTTTAAAACAGAGAAAGCTTAGGAAGCCATCACTTTTAATTTATAACTAGAAAAAACTTTTCAATCATGAATCGATTAAAAAATTGGAACATAAAAGGCAGATTTTTTCAAAGGAAAAACTATATCAAAATCTGTGTGCTTATGTTAGGAGCTGTATTTATTCAGTCGTGTGAGCAAGCCAAAGAAGTAAATAATAATAAAGTAAATATAGAACAAGGAGAACATCCGAACATTACGAAGTTAAAACAGCAAAGCGCTGAATTTACACCTGATATTATAAAGCTAAATGAAAATGTATATGTGGCTGTCGGATACGATGGTTCTAATGCGTCCATGGTTATAGGTGATGAAGGTGTAGTCATAGTGGATGCTTTGCGTGCACTTGGCGCTGCTGAGAATGTAGCTGGTAAATTCCGAGAAATTTCGGACAAACCTGTGAAAGCCGTAGTATATACGCATGGTCATGCTGATCATACAGGAGGCGCTACTGCTTTCATCGGAGAAAGCAAAGATGTCAAAGTGATTGCGCGTGAAGGTTTTAAAGAAGAATTGCAGGAAAATTCACCAGTAGAAGCAATATTGAAAATTCGAAATGGAAGACAATTTGGTCGAGGACTCAAGGCCGAAGATGTTATTAACAGAGGTGTAGGTCCGGGTATAACGTCGTCAGATCGAGTAGGGGAAGGATATATTAAACCGAACACTACGTTCCAAGGAGAATTGAAAATCAACCTTGCTGGAATCGACTTCGAACTTTATGCAGCAGATGGAGAAACGAACGATGAATTATTTGTGTGGATTCCAGGTTTCGAAACTTTATTTACGGGTGATAATTATTATAAATCCTTCCCTAATTTATACGCCATTCGTGGCTCACAATACAGAGATGTGAAATCATGGGGCGAGTCTATACAGAAAATGGCGAGCTTTCCTGTAGCGTATCTCGTTCCAGGACATACGAGACCACTTTCAGGGAAGGATGAGGTCCATGAAAATCTGACTAATTATTCGGATGCGATCTTAAGTGTATTCGATCAAACGATCGATGCCATGAACAAAGGGTATAGCCTTCAGCAAACGGTAGATAGCGTTAGGTTATCTGATGATCTTATTCATCAACCCAACTTGCAAGAGTTTTATGGATCGGTTCCATGGGGTGTACGTTCGATCTATCTACATTATGTAGGATGGTTCGATGGGAATCCTAGTAATCTGAATCCACTTTCTGGTTCTGAAGAGGCTAGACGGATTATAGAATTAGCGGGTGGTGAACAAGCCATGTATAAGCAGTTGAATGATGCCATAGCAACAGGGGATTATCAATGGGGATTACAATTAGCAGACTACCTCATGCAAACTGATTATCAGAAACAAAGTGTAATCAATTCAAAAATAACATTGCTCAGAGCATTAGCATCACAGCAGATAAACGCTCCAGCTAGAAATTATTATTTATCATACGCCTATGAATTAGAAAACTCGAGTAAAGGGTAAACTCACAGAAGTTTCTAAAGGGTGTTTAAAGTTGTAGGTTAAAGCATTTCTATTTATTTGCCTCGCAATATAGATAGAATGCTACCTATTACTTCTAAAATCATTTTCTTGTCCTAAGATTTTCCTTCGTCTAGGTATTTCGCTTTATAATCCATTAATATGGGTAGCTAATTTAAATTTGCGCATCTTTGACTTAACATTGAATTAGATGTTATAGCAACTGAATATTAATTTACATGAGTAAAAATATATTAATTGTCAATGGGCACCCTGATAAGGAAAGTTACAACTTCGCCTTAGCAGAAGCTTATAAAAATGGTGCTTCCTCGACCGATGCTGTTGTTAAGGAAATCGTTATTAGGGACCTTGAATTCAATCCAAATCTGGCATTCGGATACCGTAAAAGAACTGAACTAGAACCTGATTTATTAGAGGCACAAGAGAAGCTGAAGTGGGCGGATCACATCGTGTGGATATATCCAGTCTGGTGGGGTTCTGTTCCAGCGATCATGAAAGGATTTTTTGATCGAGTGTTATTGCCTGGGTTTGCATTTAAGAAAAGAGAAGGTTCGCTTTGGTGGGACAAATTACTTCCAGGAAAATCAAGCAGAATCATCTGCACCTTAGATCAGCCACCGCTATTCTACAAATATATAAATGGAGGACCCACTCATTTTGCGGTGAGAAAAATGACTTTGAATTTTATTGGTATCAAAAAGGTTAATATAACGAGTATCGGTCCATTAAGGTTATCGAGTGATAAATTTAGGGCTGGATGGATTCAAAAAATAGAAAATTTAGGTAAATCTTTGAAATGAAGTATATAATATTAGGAATTGCAGCTGTTGTTGGATTTGCAACATTGTTATCATTTACAAAAAAGCACTTTAGGAAGAGTAAGGAAAATGTGGTTCTGGATTTTCTAAAAAATAATCCAGAGTTATCATCTATAAAACTGAAACGGAATGGTGAAGTTGTTGTAGATAGAAACTCGAATAGCATGATGCCATTAGCCAGTACAGTAAAGATGATTATCGCGGTGGAATATGCTGAACAAGCTGCTCAAGGATTAATCGATCCTGACGAAATTGTTACCATTGATCAATTAGACAATTACTATGTAAAATATACAGATGGAGGTGCGCATATGGCTTGGTTTAAATCACTGAAAAATCTGCTTACAGAAGACGGGGTTCCATTGAAAGAAGTAGCTAAGGGTATGATTACATTCAGCTCGAATGCTAATGCAGAGTACTTGCTTGATAAATTAGGTGTTTCGAATGTCAATAAAAGGCTAGAAACATTAGGAATGAAAGACCATTCTGAAATCTACTACTTCGTTTCTTCCTTATTTATTGGGAAAGAAGGCTTTTCGGATATTCGTGGCACAAAGCGAGAAGAAGCCTTAAAGGCATTAAGCGATGAAGAATACATCGAATTCGCGAATATCGTACATGAAAAATTGAAGACGGATGTAGCATACAAAAATGATGTCGGTGACCTCGGAATGAATATTCAGAAAGTGTGGTCGGATCGATTGCCTGCATCTACCACTTCTGCTTATGTAGATCTATTGGAAAAATTAAATTCGAGGACTTACTTTTCTCCAGAAGTTCATGGTTACTTGAGTGAAGTCCTAGAATCATTAATGGATAATCCGGCTAATCAGAAATGGTTAGAACACTCTGGTATGAAAGGTGGTTCGACAGCTTTTGTACTAACGAAAGCTATTTATGCAACCGATAAAAATGGAAATTCTACAGAATTGGCTTATTTCTTTAATAACCTAGGTATACAGGATAATTCATCTTTGCAGAGAGCGATGAACAACTTCGAACTTGAGATACTAACCAACGAGGAATTTTTTCAGGAGGTGGTTGCAGCGCTTTCAGAATAAGTATAAATCAACAAGAAAGTGCTCAAAAATTGACCTTCTAAGAAAAATAAATGATATAAAACAATATATTACTGTTTATAAACTTTATAATCACATATGAAAAAAGCGATCGGATTTCTTCTATTATTCACCATTTTTAGTTTCAAACCAGTAGAACCAAGTTTGAAATTGGCCCTAGTGAAATATAATGGGGGAGGGGACTGGTATGCGAATCCAACGGCCTTGACGAATTTGGCTAATTTCTGTAACCAGACCTTAGGAACTAATTTTGATCCAGATTATGCGACGGTGGATGTTGGGAGTATAGATATTTACAATTTTCCTTTCTTACACATGACGGGCCATGGGAATGTTGTGTTTTCAGATAGTGAGGCCGAGAATCTAAGAAATTATTTGATTTCTGGTGGTTTTTTGCACATCGATGATAACTACGGAATGGATAAGTTTTTGAGACCTTCGATGAAGAAGGTGTTTCCAGAACTGGAGTTTGTCGAGTTGCCATTTAGCCATGAGATTTACAATCAGCAATATACATTTAAGTCTGGTCCTCCTAAGATTCATAAACATGACGATGATCCTGCACAAGGATTTGGTTTGCTATGGGAAGGACGAGTTGTCTGCTTCTATACATTTCAGAGTGATATCGGAGATGGCTGGGAAGATGAAGAAGTACACAAAGATCCAGTGGAATTAAGACTTAAGGCACTTCAGATGGGTGCGAATATTATACAGTATGCCTTTTCTTTTTAAACTTTCTTTTTAGGTCAATGTTTCTATAGTATGGAAAATAAAACATTAAAATTAGATATTGTTTCTGATGTTGCTTGTCCTTGGTGTTATGTAGGCAAGAAGAATATAGAGACAGCGTTAGAGAACTTAGACGGTTACGATATAGAAGTGAATTGGAGACCTTTTCAGCTGGATCCATCGATTCCTGAAACGGGATTAGATAGAGATGCTTATTTCAAAGCAAAATTTGGTACAGATGGGCGTTCTAATGGGATGTTAGATCGGCTAGAGGAAAAAGGTAGAGAGGTTGGAATTAATTTCGACTGGATGAAGAAAATTCCGAATACGCTGCGTCTTCATAATTTATTACATGAAGCAACGAAGGAAGGTTTTGCGAATGACTTAAAAGAAGCGTTTTTCGAGGCCTATTTTGAAAAGGTGATCGATATGACGGATGAAAACGAGATTCTTAAGATTACGGCGAAATTTGGATGGGATGCAACAAAGAGTAAGCAAATCATGAATGATGAGTCGATTACTTCAGAAGTAAAGCGTTCGATCCAAGAAGTTCAGCAACGCGGAGTAAGTGGTGTTCCATTTTTTATATTGAATAACCAATACGGTATAAGCGGCGCACAGCCACCAGAAGCTTTGGTCCAATGGATAAAAGGTGCAGGAGAAAAAATTCAAGAAGAAGCAAATTCTTGTGCAGTGGACGATCCTAATTGTTAACTTAGTTGTATGGCTAAATACAATATCAATGATCCAACAGACTTAGACATCCTCAGAGCTCAGTTTGACATTATTTCTGGAAATGAGTGATGAAAGAACGTTGCGCAGCAATTTTCACAGCGTGAAAATAGTGAGAGAACCGAAAGCAAACCTTTCGGATGGGATGCAAGGAGGATTATACTAAAGACGATAGCGCAAATTGCTCGGCTATTTTACAGATGTGTTAGCATTATAATTGTTAACTTAGTATTATGGCTGAATACGACATCAATGATCCAACAGACTTAGACATCCTCAGAGCTCAGTTTGACATTATTTCTGGAAATGAGTGGGACGATTATATCGAATTAGCGGAAGCTCGTGAAATCGGTTATAAGAATATTAATATACTGAAAAGTGCCAGCAGGAAATCAGGGATGTCTAAGTACTTGAGTCCTAAAGTATTGCTTTGGGTCTCTAATTTAATAGAAGATCTAGATAGTGATGAAGAGGAGTAAAGTAGTTAGCTAGGAACTTAATAGGAGCCCCGCAGAAAATGTGGGACAGGCTTTGGACTTCAGTCCGAGAAATAAAGATCGAATGAATTAACCAAATTTTAATCCAGCAATAAATTCCTTCCGCTTCTAATGTATTTCTTAATGTTTAACCAGAAAGCAGTAACAAGATAAATTAAGATTGGAGAACCTAATGTTGCGAAGCTTAAGTAGATGAAATACAGCCGTACACGTGCCGTTCTAACTCCCATTTTATCAGCGAGATAACTGCAAACTCCAAATACGGAGCGTTCAACTGTAGTTTTAAAAAAATCCATCATAAGTACAAAGTTATAACTAATTTATATAAAAAAAATTATAAATGCACGTTTGGGCTCTACAAACTAGATAGAAATGTATCACTTGGAGGAGAAATATTCACTTTAGTATTGAAGATTGAATTTGATTCATTTTTATAATGAATGATTAATTCTACATTGTATTCGCCATCTTTTTTGTAGACATGGTTAATGACTTGTGCATTGCTTCTAATCACATCTCCATCCCCGAAATTCACCTCATAATGGGCTTTAGGATTATAATTAGATATCGCAAATTCAATGGATTTTTCAGCTCTGAAATCTCCTTGTATACTTAAGAAAGGATCTAGCTTGCCAAAAAAAGATTTCGACTTTGCTACTTTTGGAATGTTAATTGTAGATAATTGATTTGTTGCAGGAGTACTCGGAGGAGCGGCTCTATTAAAAATAGCCATAGTGCCTGCGCAGCCTATAATACCTACAATTAAGAGAAGAAAGAATTCTTTTTTCTTAATATTAATATTGACCCGCTCGAACAATTCAGTTACGGGGTCAACCGTATTTTGTCGATTCATGCTAATGGGATACGTTAAAAAAAATCGGTTAATTCGACTAAAATCGGTATCGAATCAATTATAAAGGTAATAGATAGTATTCTTAATTAAAAGGAAAAAAATATATATAAATATTAAAATATGTTATCCTTTCTCCGTCCTTAGTTTCTATCCTTTTCTCGCAATTTTTATTTTTCTGATCTTCAATGATAGCCGACACTGTCGCCATTTCATTGACCTGTAATAAATTTTTATTTATCCGCTATCGCTTGAACTTACTTATGATTACTTGTAAATATATGTTAAATATAAATTTGTATTTGATGGTGCTTTATGTACCAATAATGGGTTGAAAATGACTGATTTTAATCTTCAAGGTAACCTTCTCCTTCTTATTGATATATGATTGCGAAATCACTAAATCAATAAAATGAAACTATATTTAATCATTTGCTTTTTAGCGTTGTTCTTGCAACCTATTCAAGCAACAGACCCAATCAAAAAGAAGCGCATCTACGTGGAGTTTGACCTTTCATATCAATACTATATTCATTACAATCAGATTGCTTTTCAGAAGAAAGGTATTGGCCTTGGTGGAGGAGCAATTATCGGGCATTCAGCGATTCCTGTATTCCTAGAATATTTTTATCAGTCACCTTTAACATTTGCCTACAGAAATAATGAACTCAAAGAATCTTACCAAGAATTAGGACTAAGAATTAGCCTGAATAATCTTTCGTACCTTATTCCATACGGTGTTGATCCATATATAGGCGCTGGTTTAGTTCATAAAATTTCTGAATTTAAACAGTATAGCATTGACCTAGAAAATCCGAATGATCTGCTTAGTTCTGCGAGCCAAACTTCCATGAATTACAAACTTACTGGTGGAATAAAATTTGGAAGCCGGAATGTAATCATCGGTCTCCAGTACGATTACCTGCCATCCAGGTTTACCATTCCTGATCCGGAAAATCAGGGTCTAAGCATTTACAACTCTCAGCATATTTTCACGATGCGTGCTGGAATAAGATTAAGTCCAACCTTTCAGCGGAACAAAGTGAGATGCCCCAGCTTAAATAAGAAACAAAAACGAACATTAGCCTTTTAAATAAAACTGAAAATGAGAAATACAATATTAATAATAGCCTTGATTTTGATGAATGCTAGCTGTTCCAAGCAAGGATTAGAAACGATAAAAGAACTCAATAAAGAAGCCATTGAATCGCTATTTGATAGTGGCGATATCATTCCCAGACCAGAAGCATTTTACGAAGAGTCAGACAATGGATTCTCCGAAGACAAAGCCGGAAATGGTCATAAGTTCCTATGCAATGGCAAAAAAGTGAAAGAGACCGTTGTGATAGAAAACTTAACATTGAATGCGTTCGATGATGCTGCTGCTACGAATACGGCATCATTGTATCCTGGCTCGATCATTAAAATTAAAGATTACATGGAGCAAAATGACTTAAGTGGAATTGGTGGAATTAAGAGAGCATCGATTCAGGTTTCCAGTGACTTAGGAGATATCAGAGAAGTTGCGGATCCATCGCAACGAGGAAATGTTGACAAAGCCATTAAGGAAATGGAAGATGCTGCAGGAAGTTTTTCAGCAAACATCAAGTCCGAAGCAGTGGAAGCTTATTCACTAGAACAAAGCATGGTCCATGTGGGTCTTGACTACAAGTATCTAGGAAATAGTGTGAAAAGTAGGTTCGATTTCGAGTCAACGGTCGAGAAACATTCTTTTGTAGTTAAGTTTTATCAAATATATCACACGGCAAGCATTGGGAATCCTGCTACTCCAGCTGATTTATTTCATGCAGATGTAGATCCAGATAAGTTAAGTGAAATCACAGCCACTCAAGGACCGCTTGGATTAATTACGGAAGTTGCTTACGGTAGAATGTTGATAGGGATTTTTACTTACGAAGGCGCAGAATACAATACGAGCGCAGAGATAGAAGGAAAGTTTCGGTCTGGCTTTTCGAAAGTGGATGGAGAAATTTCTACAGAAATCAAGAACTTCTTTTCTAATTCGACCTTCACGGTTGCCATTCTTGGCGGCGATGCGCAAGAAGCGAGTAAGGTATCAGGTTCGGGGCTGGGAATGGAATCTATTCAAGCTACTTTTCAATGGATGAAAGATGGAGGAAATGACCCATCGTTAGGCGTTCCGATCCAATACAAAATTAGACAATTGAGTGATCCGTCTTATCCATTATTAGCGATTGCGGGTGCGGTAGAATATGATGTTCCGGATTGTAGTAAGATTCCTAATCACCTGATCATTACTGAGACGGAAGTGACTTCATTTCCTGCCTTAGAGGATAACAATACAGAATGGGATGATATCGCCATTGGCTCGGCTGTGAATCCAGATATTATTCAGTATTACCAGCGCTATGCAGATGACGAATGGGACTGGATCGGAAAATTCGATGATCAGAAATGGCAAGATGTTCAGACATCAGATCTACCTAAATCCCTCGATGTCAATATTCCTGTAAGAGAAGAGCATTTCCGAAACCAACACGTTGTTCAGTTTTACGATGCTGATATCGGTGGACTACATGAAATGGGTGAAATTTATTTCAATTTTTCAGCTTACTTGAAATCTATTAGTAATCCAGAAAACGAAAATGCATATCCAGAATTCATAGAAATTAATGAAGGTGCGTTTACGGCGAAACTGCACTTAGAATGGTCCACCAGATGATTCGATGAAGTTTTTCCTGAATTTCTGAAATGATTTCATGGTCTGACATGCAGTCAGGCTATGAATATCATGGGTTGCAAGTTCGGTTCAGCGATCCCTTTATGGCAATTTTGAAAGTTTAAATAATGCTTTTTTATCGAAGCTGATGTTTATGTTGCTATTGATTAGTAGGCTCGATGGTCTAAGTTAATTCTATGAAGTTATTTCCCAAGATAACGGGCTTTACTTTCCAACATAAAACATTAGTCGTGAATAACTGCTGGTAAAATATAATCTTCCATCATCTTTCTTACTTGCGAATGCGCTTGTGGTAATCTATATGCCTTGGAAGTGATGACAATCACAAAGGGAATATCCTTGAAAATATAGATCTTGTTGCCTCCAGTTCCAGTGCAATAGGATGCTTCATAAGATTTGCCATCAATGAAGAAAGTTTTATTCCAGAACTGGTATCCATAATAATCGTCTTCATTCCTCGGAATCTTCACTTGTTTAGATATACTTTTTTCGACCCAAGCCTTGCTTATAATCTGTTGTCCATTCCAATTACCTTCTTGTTTATAGAGTTGCCCTAATTTCGCAAAATCCAAGGCGTTCATTTGAATGCCACCTGCCGTGTTGGCTACTTTTTGTGGTGTATATTGCCACTGGTAATCTTGAATGCCTAAAGGTTCGAAGAAATTTACTTCTGCATATTTTTCAAGACCACCAGGAACAGATTGGTGAATAATATCTCCAAGGACGACTGATCCCGCCGTAAAATACTTCCATGTTCTTTGTTCTACCATCGGCTGATCTAAAGCAAATTTTACCCAATTTTTCGTTGGATACATATATTCTTCATTGCCTGGTGAATCTAAGTTGCCATCATCTCCCTCGAAGCCTGAAGACATGGTTAGTAGATCTTTGATGGTGACATCATCTTTATCGCTAGAATAGTTCTTGAATTTCTTTAAATCGTAAAAATCACCAAGTTTTTGATCTTCATTTTTGATATGACCTTCATCTATGGCAATACCCATAATGGCTGACATAAAAGACTTTCCGACAGATCGAGTGTTGTGCTTTGTATTTCTATAAGTATCGTTAAAATATTCTTCAAGCAATAATTTTCCATCTTTAATCACAACAATGCTAGTGATGTCCTTGAAAATTTTACTTGCTATTCTTTTATTTAGAGCTTCGATTTTTTCCTCATTGTATTTGTCAGTTGATAGTGGCCATCCGCTGCCATCTTCGATTGCTTGAATTTGTATCAAGTTTTCATCAACATCTATTTCCATCTCATCTGAATACAAGGTGACTTCTCCTTGAGCTATGACATCACCAACTTTAATTTTATCAATTTCAATGTAGGGTCTCACTTCCAATTTTAACTTGTGTTCACCGCTGTTTAGCAAGTCTTGACCACCATTTTGGAATGCAAACCTCTGCCACATATATGGAGCCCAATGATCCATGCTTTCTTTGATCTTAAATGGAATTCTATAGACCGTGCCTGAGTTTTTATACCAAGGAGATCCAGCATTAACATTGAGATTTTCCGTATAAATCAAATTATTGTTTACATAAAAAGCAATCTGAAAATTACCACTCTTAGCTAATTTTTCTACAGATTGTCCTGGCTCAAGCTCATTTAGATAGGCCGTTAATGTTTTTGAAAGAAACATTCTTGCATTAAGCTCATGACTTTCTCCAAATGGTATTCTAGATTTAATATCCTCGTCCGAATAATTTTCGAAAGGAATAGGTGTCGTCATAAAAGTGATTTCACCTATGTGATTTTTGTGCATTTCATTTAAAATCTCACCTTCACTTAAAACTAGTTTTTTAGAAGCGCACGAATATAAATATGCGAATACAGAAATGACAAATAAAATTCTAAGGCCCATCTTTTTTTCTTCAAATGTCTGCATTTATTGACGTTTATACGTTCCATTTTACATAATGACACCTATTTTTACGAAGTTATTAGATTTTATTTGCAAACCTATGAAATCACAATTCAAACGAAGTGATATATAATCGGTAAATTTCTATCTAATACAATGTCCGATCACCTGATGACAAGCCATTTCCAATTTCTAAAACATATTTTTATATTTTGGTTATGAAGTTTAAGCACCAAAATAGCTTTTAATGAAGAGCGGCGAACACCGCTTAATAGTTTGCAGTTCCCTCATAGTGTATAGGCACTGCATTATTCATATTAGGCAGCCCAAAAGTGGAGGTTCCATTACCGCCATACCTCGTACCCAGTATTGAAAACAAGGCATTGTGTGAAGAAATGGCTAAAGTTTGTCCATTGCAAAATTCCCACCCATCTGGTGCATAGTTTCCTGCAAACATTTTTATTTCTCCTACCAATGTCACATTATACTGTGCCCCTCCTGAAGCACTTGGAAATGTGCCTCCCACCGCTATTATGTATTTAACTGGCACTGCGTGTTCAATTTTGTTTCCCACTGGACCTCCGGACACGTTGTTATGAAACTTAATAGCAGAGGTCATGACTGAATCTTGAACATTCACCTTTCCATTAAAGTACCCCGCCCAGTCATTCGCTCCAGATCCAGGATAATCACCATAAATGGAATAATTACTTGCACCATTTTGAGCAGCACCATATACACCATAATTAGAGCTTGTATTGTTCGAAATGGCATTCCCTCCTACTCCATATGCAGTCCAATTTGGCCCAAAAGCCTCACCTCTAATACCTTGAAAATTTCCCTTCCCGCTTACTCCTGTTCCATATCTATTATCCACAATATTCTCCCCATAAACACCTGGTTCAAAAGTAGATGTTCCAATCGGATATTTTATAATGCCCTTAACTGCAGGATTATTTGAATCAACACTATAAACTTCCAGATTAGCATTCATCCTTAGGTACTCGTTATCGAATTCTCCGTAGATCAATGCCTCACTACTCGAGGCACCAGAATTATCTATGTAAAGTTTGTTGCTTCCTGTACCTGTTTCTAATAATCCAGCCTTATACCCGATAAATACATTATTACTCCCCCTACTATTCAGTCCAGCTTGAGCTCCAATAGCCACATTCTCGATACCCGTTTGGCCGCTAAACAATGCCAAATGACCAATTGCAACGTTACGACTGCCTTCTGTGTTTTGCTGCAGAGAAGAATGACCAAGTGAAGTATTATAAGAACCCATAGAATTTCCATGCAGTGTTCCTGGCCCTATAGCCACATTGCCGAGTCCGCTGGTATTATTTAACATTGACTGAACACCTATCGAAATATTTTCTGTGCCAGTATTGTTTGTTGGAGTACTGCTTCCTTTCAATGCTTCATAGCCTATAGCGATATTCCTTCCTTCTGATAAAGTAGAAGTATTATCAGCATTTTCCATTGCATAATTTCCAATGGCTATATTTTTTGATTTGCCAACATTATAAAACATAGAATTTACCCCTATTGCAATGTTATCATTTCCACTGACATTTTGTTGCAGAGCCCCATAACCCAATCCTGCGTTTCGGAATCCAATCTGATTAGAAGATAACGCTTGCGCACCTAGTGCAAGATTATAATATCCAGACGAATTACTATTTAATGCACTTCTTCCAAAAGCAGAATTTCCAAATCCCACTGTATTAAATGCAAAAGAAAAATTACCCACAGCCGTATTATAGTAGCCCTCACTCCCCGATGAATGATTAATGTTTATTCCGGTGTTTTGACCAAAAAATAAATTGTCACTGCCACTACCTGATGATAGGATATTGTATCTTAAATCCCCTATATTATTGGTAACCAATTCAACTTTGTCATTTCCCTCTAACGCAATTTTGACCTTGTCTTGAGCATTAAGCAGAGTAGCAAATAATATTAAGGTAATAGCCAGACATAAATTTGATAATTTCATTGGAAAGTGTTTTAAGGTAAAAAAAACTAAATTTAGCGATAAAATTTAGCGCTACCTATAACCCTATAGGGTGAGTTTTTTAATAAAATAACGTGAATAATCGCAGAATCAAATTTGGATAACAATTCCAATTCTAATTTACATTTGGTTTCGTTTTATATCTGTTACACGCTGGAGCTTTCATTTTTGAATTGCATTGGCGTTTTCCCCGTCATATTCTTAAAAACGCGGTTGAAAGTGGTCTTAGAACTAAATCCACATCCAAAGGAAATGCCGAGTAAGGTGATGTGTTCAAATTTTGGATCGTGAAGTCTGCTTATCACAGCATCAACTCTATATTGGTTCACAAAATCTGTAAAATTCTTCCCTAGACCACTGTTAATTAACATGGAGAGATGATTAGGATGGAGGTCCAGCTCACTTGCTAGTTTCCGCAAAGTCATATCGGGATCTAAAAAATATTGATTCCTTTCCATCTCCTGCTCAAGCCAAGCAGCTTCTTCACTTAAATCCTCTTCATTTTCTTCTGAGGCTATTGGAGAAATGTCTTTCGTTTCTGCAAAGATAACTTCGGGTTTTAAGAAAGCTTCAGCACTGATCCAGATGGTGATGACACTTAGTAGGATATAGATCGGATAATAATCTCCTATAGATAATTGGAAATCATAAAATATATAGTCGATAAATGTATAAGGTACGAGCGCAAACCATAAGATTCCGAAAATGATAATGAGTCGATACAACCATCTCAGATCGTATTGCTTTTCATTGCTGAATACGTCCTTGCTTAGGGCATGGTGTTTTCTTATTGCTTTCAATGCTAAAACACAATAGGTAATAATAGAAATGATGGTAAACAATTGGATGATGGGAATGAAATTTAGGAAACTCGAGGTATTCGTTGGATTAATTCCTAATCTTAATGATTCATTCGCGATTAAAAAATGCACAATGATTTCTAAAGTAAGTGGTGCGAAATGGAGAAATGTTTTTTTGCTAAATGGATAAGCGGGATGAATGAGTTTTCGTGTGTAAAGATAGAATAATGGACCAATGGCCAAGGAAAGGTTTAGGGGAATCAGACATAGCATCGGGAAATGATTGTATAACTTGAAATCAACAATTAATACCCAGATATTCCACAGCACAATGATCAACATCAAGAATCCGAGTAACCTATTTGCTTTCTGATTTATTCGCTTCGCAAAAATCAATAGCATCGCAAAGGTTAATCCGATAAATACGGAAGCTAAGATGGTAAGGTTGGAAACATTGACCTGGATTTCAAACATCAGCGTTTAATAAATTCGTAAACTGAGTTCATATATTTTTCTTCTCCCATCTTAAACGGTGTATCGCCATGATCTCCATTGCTAACAGGAACAGCAATCTTGTATTCACTATTATGATTATTATAAATGGCTTCCCCATGAGTAGTGTAATTGAGAAAGTTATCCATTTCACCATGAATCCAATATAAGTCTTGTTTTACTTTTTTTATTTCTTCAATGTTATCAGCGAAGAGGTCTGCGAAAAAACTCGATGGCATAGACAAGCCCGATCCATTAGACGACATGGTGCTGATACTTCCAATAGGAGCTTCAAGCATGAGCTTGTGTGGCGCCATTGCTTGAGGTGTTGCTGTCAAGTAAACGGATGGAATCGAACCTAAGCTGTAGCCATACATGATCATTCGATCTTCTGTTAATCCTCGATCTTTTAACCATTGAATGCAGCTATTAACATCTGATAATAAGCTGGATTCAGATGGCTCTCCAGTAGACAATCCGAATCCTCGATAATCCATCATGAGTACGCCATATCTACTTTTTCCTCCAGCATGATATAAGAGTTGTGCTCGAGGGTAATAGACATCCATTTGATAACTATTTCCATGATTATATATAATAACGGTATCTGAATCGATGGTTTCCAGATCACCTAAATAGACAGCATGGATGGTTTCGACTTGGCCTTCGTGGTCAGATTCAAGTGTGAAATAATGAAATTCACCATCTTTAATATAGTAGTTCTTTTCTGGGTCAAAGTAGGAATTGTCAGGATTCTCGTCCCATAGGTATTCGGTAATGCTTGTGTCCGGATTAAACAATAAAGGACCTAGATCTAAGCATCCTGAAAAAGCTAAAAACATTGACATAAAAAAGAAATAATACACTATTCTCATCCGCCGAATCTTTTTTGAATAGATAAATAAATTCCATGTGCCCCTTTCTTTCCACTTCTTGCATACTGTACGACATGGCCCCGATTGCTGGTATATGGAGCTAAGTTTTTATATTCAAAGGTAACTTCCCATTTGTTTAACTTTAAGGTTTCTCCTAGATAAAACGCTGGTGTCCACGGTTTGTACGTCGAGTTATCAGGAACGCCATTTTTGAATGGATCTATCCAGTTTTCCATGCCACAGTAGAATCTCCCATATTTGTCATCCCAGAATAAATTTCCAGCAAGATTAGGATAAACTCTAGCGTTGTATTCTCGAAAATCAAACATCCCGTTCAAAGTCCCATTCACAGAGATGCCTGGAATACTTCCAGCAGAATTGATAATGAGATAACTTGCGCCTGCATCCAACTGTAAAGTTTTATAGGCTAGGCTAGTCGTGTGCAGACCACCATGAATGGTTAATCGATCTGTTTTTCCGTAACCGGCGTATAAGGAGCTAAATGGAACGGGCAACTTTGTGCCAAAGAGATCGATCAATGGACCTCCAGCATTTGCACCTATCGCCCATTCATTTTTTTCTAGGGGTTTGACAAATCTGGCTGGTGTACAGTCCGTCAGACAAGCAATCATGATCATCAGAAAAAAGTATGGAAGGGTTTTAGTCATATTATTTTATAAAACGGAAACTTTGTTTGTAATGTTACGTTATATTTGATCAAAAGATAGAATAAAAATGGCAGAAAATAAACCAGCTAACAATCAAGTAAATATAGATTTACCAGAAGATATTGCAGAAGGCACGTATGCGAATCTTGCAATTATCTCTCATTCGCATTCAGAATTTGTAGTAGATTTCGTAAGACTCGTTCCGAATGTTCCTAAGGCAAAAGTGAAATCTAGAATAATCATTACGCCAGAACATGCGAAAAGATTAATGAAGGCGCTTTCGGATAATATCGATAAGTACGAAAAACAATTTGGTACGATAGGGGAGACGGCTTCTAAAGAGGTGTATCCGCCGATGAATTTTACTCCTACAGCACAAGCATAGTGAATCACTAGCCTTAATTAATAAGGCAAGGTGATATGATGAGTTAGATACAGGAACTCTTTCTAGGTGACTTACTCATGTGCTATTAAGAATAAATGCTAATTTAAAATTTCTAATTAGGAAGTATCAAATTAGCTATCAAGTTACTATTTTTGTGAAAATCAATTTATGCTGAACGAAAATCTAGATGCAAGTGGTGAAGGTCTAAATTCTGAAGAGCAGAATTATGAAAAGAGCATTCGGCCAGCAGTCTTGTCTGATTTCAAAGGTCAGAAGAAAATTGTCAATAATCTAGAAATTTTCATTCAAGCTGCAAAGCAAAGGAATGAGGCACTAGATCATGTTTTGCTTCATGGGCCTCCTGGATTAGGGAAAACAACCTTGTCACATATTATCTCTACGGAAATGGGAACTGCTCTCAAGATGACTTCAGGACCTGTTTTGGAAAAACCAGGAGATCTTGCTGGGTTACTGACGAATCTGGAAGAAGGTGATGTGTTGTTTATTGATGAAATTCACAGACTAAATAATATCGTAGAGGAATATTTGTATTCTGCAATGGAAGATTATCGGATCGATATTATGATTGATTCGGGGCCGAATGCAAGATCTGTTCAACTAAACTTAGAACCATTCACCTTAATCGGTGCAACGACCAGAATGGGATTGCTTACAGCACCTATGAGGGCGCGATTTGGGATCAATTTTTTACTCGATTATTACGATATTCAGACACTTCAGGGAATCATCGAAAGAAGTGCTGGAATTCTAAATATTCCGATTACTTCTGAAGGTTCGTTCGAAATTTCTAAACGTAGCCGTGGAACTCCGAGAATAGCGAACGCTTTGCTACGAAGAATTCGAGATTTCGCACAGATTAAAGGAAATGGAACGATAGACATCGAAATTTCTAAGATGGGACTCGATGCCTTAAATGTGGATGATAGCGGGCTGGATGAAATGGATAATCGGATTATAGATACCATCATTAATAAGTTCAAAGGTGGGCCAGTCGGTATTAGTACGATTGCAACTGCAGTAGGAGAGGAGTCCGGAACGATAGAAGAAGTGCATGAACCTTTTCTAATCATGGAGGGCTATATACAGCGAACTCCAAGAGGCCGAGAAGCTACATTAAAAGCTTACCAGCATTTAGGTGTTGTCGCTCCTAATAAAAACAATACTTTATTTTAGGCCACAACGTTGATTAACATTTGTTTCTCTGGGGTATTTATGCATTAAAAACTAGTGAAATAAATATGATATAGTAACTATATCATGGTGTGGCAATGGGTAGTTGTACCATATTTACCACTAATTTTTATGCTTTCAAGTTGCACGAATAACATGCAATTTTTGATCTTCATCTTATATGAAAATCTTATCTTATCTGCTAAATAAATAGCAGTATTAATGTTAGAATGACTCCGACTAAAGTGAATACCATCCCTTTTTTGAACACGGATGTCGAAGGCATAAACATCCAAAAAGAGGAAACCACAAAAAAGAAAAGTGATAACCCGAAAAAGATGTTTAAAAAAAACAAAGGTTGTGATGACTTTGCTTTATGAAGGTGTGTCATTTTTCCAAGCACATATGGTAATTCTTTCTTTATAAGTTTGACATTTCCACTTGACTTATCGTATGTTCCACCTTTAAAAGTTACATGATCGCCGTCTGTTTTCTCCACTTTGAAGTTTCGAATTTTCAGAGTTTTTCCTAGCGTACTGTTATCTAAGTTCGCCGCAATCGTTGTATTCGTTTCGATATTCTTCTTTAAGAAATCTGTATCTCTAAAAATTAAAACCATTCCACTTAAAGAATATACTGCCATTATTCCCGCGAGAAAAAATCCCAGATATCTGTGGATTGATCTCATTGTGTTCGATACCTTTCTGCTCATAAATCGCTATAATATTCTATCTTTTCTTATCTTCTTCGTGATCCTGAATATTGCATGGCTTCGCCTTTGCCGAATCCATAACTAAAACCTAATGAAATAAATCTCCCTCGTTGTTGTCTACTATACACGGAAAATCCTACTTGCTCTGTGAAATTTTCACGAATTCGCGATGCGAATACGTCCCTGACACTTAAGTTGATAACAGCTTTTCCTTTCATTAATTTATATCGTAATCCCATATCTGCGAACAGATTATCAGATACGACGCCTTGAACAGTTTCCTCCTTTGATTGATATTGGCCAATAACTTCTACGTCGAAACTTTTATTAACCTTATATTTTGTGGTCAACTTAGTAGACCATTGATCTGCTTGATAATTAAAATCTGATTCTTCGAATCGCCCTTCTCTTGTGAAGGTGAAATAGTTTGCATCACCATTCAATGTTATTATTTTCGAAACATCATATTTGAAATTAAATTCTAGTCCCGTCGACTTTCTAGTTCCAATATTGTACGGTTTAGAAGTGTTTACATTATTTTCGAATGATGAAAAATATTCAACAACGTCTGTTGTATTCCTTCTGTAAGCCGTTAAGTTTAATGATGCTTTTTCCAAGATGATGATACCACCCACTTCGTAGGAATCAGAAAATTCAGGAAGTAGATTTGGATTTCCAGTTCTTACATTGAAATTGTTTCTGATATTGAAAAATGGATTCAGACTCCATAAAGATGGTCTGAAGATTCTTCTAGAATATCCAGCTTGCATAGAAATGCCTTCCGTTATTTTATAGGAAGTATGCAATGATGGAAAGAAATTAGTGAAATTTCTATCATTGGTAACATTGGTGTTAACAAGTAAGGTTTTCAAGTCTGTATTTTCTGCTCTTAGCCCTAATTTCACACCCCACTTCTGACCTTCATATGATCCAGTTCCATATACGCCCAGAACTTTTTGATCATAGTTAAACACATTCGTTAATCCAGCATCTTGAACAAATTTTCCGTCTTCTTCATTACTTACACTGTAATCATTACTTACATTATTGATCAAATACTGCGACCCTGCTTCTAACGTCCATTTTTCATTGAACGGTTTAGTGTAATCTAAGTTGAAGGTGTATTTTCCTTCGTTAAATGTGGTGGACGTGAGCTGATCATTAAAATCATCATCATCACCAAAGATCACTGTATTTTTGAACTCTGAGGACTGAGCTTTTCCAAAGTAACTACCGATAGCACTAAATAATAGCATGTGGTCTTTATCATCTTTGAAATCACTTTTATATTGTAATTCGTATTGAAGTTTAGGGTTGAGCGCTGAAGTAACTTCCTCTCGCTTCCATTGCTGAATTAGTGTTCCAGCATCATCTACCAATGAATAATTTGTTTCCGAAGGTTGATCTTCTATTTCATAAGCATAACTTCCTGAGATCGTCATGACATTTCTTGGGTTGAAATAGTAGTCTGCGCCTAGAATAAAGTTATAGAAGTTCTCATTTCTAAATTCGTCACCCATTGAAGATAAGGTAGTATTTGTCTGGAAGTTCTTGTTTATATTTTCTACAGCGTTTGGCAGGATTTTATACCCAGCTCCGATCTGAGTGAACAGATTCATTTTCTCTGTTCTTTTATTCAAGCTTAATCCTAGACTATGATTTTGTGGGAATCCTGTATTAAGTGACACCGAACCATTAAGACCTTTCTTTTCGTTTTTCTTCAGTACGATATTGATGATTCCAGCTGTTCCTTCCGCTTCATATTTTGCAGATGGATTCGTAATCACCTCTACTTTTTCAATCATGTCCGCGGTAATCGTACCTAGCGCATTTCCTTGTTCGTTCGTAAGAATAGACGGTTTTCCGTTGATTAAAATTTGAACACCGCTACTTCCTCTTAAGGTTACAGATCCTTCTATATTAACATTGACAGATGGAACATTATTCAAGACCTCTAGAGCGCTTGCCCCAGTACTTGAAAGATCTTGCCCTACATTAAAAACTCGCTTGTCTAACTTGAATTCGGTTTGAGATTTTTCAGCTCGTACAACCACTTCATCTAATGCTTGAGCATTCTGACCTAATTTAATTATACCAACATTCGCAATGTTGTTGTTAAATGTGATCTCAGTAATTGATGTTGTTTCATATCCTAGAAAGCTGACTTCTATATATACATTTTTGGATTTAACATCTACGCTGAACTTTCCTAAGTTTTCAGTAGTTACACCGGTAATCATTTCTTTAGAGTCATTATCCATGATCATTACGGTAGCATAATCGATGGGATCTTCACTTATACCGTCCACGACTCTTCCTGAAATTGTATAGGTAGATGTTTGAGCAGTCAGTTGACTCGAGAAAAGCATTAGAACAATAAATACCTTAAAGACGGCTTTCATTTCTACAATTTTTCCAAAGATGTATTAACCTTACTTTTTAAACAAATCTTTTCTCTAAACGACAATTTTGTTCCCTCAAACAACCAAAATTTATGAAATCTAAAAAATATAGTCGTTTACATGATTATTTCTGCAGTTTAAAGATGGGTTGTAAATTTTAGAAGCGATTCCTTTATCTTAGTCTTAGATACGCATGATAAGCCTTTTATTTTCAATGAAAAAAAGCAAGGAACAATGAAAAAGATCACCAAAACAGACATCAATCAGGAAGTATATGATTTATATGATGAGTATGCTCATAACAAGATAGATAGAAGGGATTTTATGGAGAAATTATCCATGTATGCTATAGGAGGGTTAACAATTCCATCTATTTTGAATCACATTATGCCTAATTATGAAGCTAATATTCAAATACCAGCGGATGATCCACGATTAGATTCAGATTATATCATTTACCATTCAGAAAAAGGTGGTGGAGAAATCAGAGGCTTATTATCTATGCCAGCAGCGACAGAAGGGAAATTGCCTGGAGTAATTGTTGTTCATGAAAATAGAGGCCTGAATCCATATATAGAAGATGTAGGAAGACGTGCAGCGGTAGCTGGTTTTATATCTATCGCTCCTGATGCACTCTGGCCTTTAGGTGGATATCCTGGGAATGATGACGAAGGAAGAACGATGCAGAGAAAGCGAGATAAGAATGAAATGCTTGAAGACTTTATAGCTGCATTCGAGTATTTAAAGAATCATCCTAACTGTGATGGGAATATCGGAGTTGTTGGATTCTGTTTCGGAGGCTGGATTTCTAATATGATGGCTGTGAAGGTTTCAGAGCTGAAGGCAGCAGTACCCTTTTACGGTGGTAAGCCGCCATTAGAGGAGGTTAGTCAAATCAATGCTCCATTACTATTACATTTTGGTGAGCTGGATACTCGTGTGAATGAAGGGTGGCCTTCCTATGAAGCAGCATTAAAAGAAAACAATAAAAAATATACTGCTTACATATATGAAGGTGCGAATCATGGTTTTCACAATGATACAACTGGCAGATATGATGAGGAAGATGCCAAGTTAGCATGGGAAAGAACGATTGAGTTTTTCAAAGAAAATCTAGTATAGTAGTATTAGAAATAGAGGGATGAAAATAAATTTAGCAAAGAAGGAGGTGTTGTTTCAAGTTGTGCTCAACTTGATCATTTTTGTGTTTTACGCATTTGATAATGGGAGTGTTGGAGTCGAACCTTATCGGTATGGTTATTTTCTAAACTATGCCCTAGCAGCATTAATTATTAACTATGTGGCGTTGCCTAGATTTTATCGAAATAAGAATGTTTACCAGTTTATCGGAATCATTGTTTTTAGTTTGATTTTTGCGGTGCTTATTGAAGAGTTGGTGCTAGAGCAGATTTACTTTCCTAAAAGAGGATTGAAATTTATGGGATTCTATGCGTTCTTAGACATTATTCCTATTGTTACGATTCTCTCTGGATTTAAATTTGGATATGATGCATTGCATAAACAAAGGGAAGTAGAGGAATTAAAAGATTATGTAAGGCAGAGTGAGCTTCAATTTTTAAAGTCCCAAATCAACCCACATTTTCTCTTTAATAACTTGAATAATCTCTACGCATATGCGCTCGAAGGTTCAGAGAAGACACCAGATATTATACTAGAACTTTCTGGCTTGCTGAGGTATATGCTTTATGAATGTCAAGATGAATTTGTATCGCTTCGAAAAGAGGTTGATCAGCTTGAAAATTTCATTAATCTTAATGAGCTTCAGATCGAAGATAGAGGTCGAGTGAAATTTACAAAGTCTGATAATTTAGACCAGTATATGATTGCTCCATTAATAATGACGGTATTTGTTGAGAATGCATTTAAGCACAGTCTCAGTAGTCTTTCAGAAAACATTGACATAGAAATAAATCTAAGCGTTACGGATGAAGGATTACTTAATTTCGTATGTTCCAATAATTACCATGAAATAACGAATAATGATAGTCTTTCGAATGGAATTGGGCTGGATAATGTGAAAAAAAGGTTAGCGTTGATATACCCAGATAGCCATAAACTAACGATTAAGAATATTGACCATAAATATACGGTAGCTTTAACCATAGAGCTCAGTGAAAAAACTAATAAATGAAGTGTATCATAGTGGAGGATCAGCCACCAGCGCAAAGAATTTTGAAAAAGTATATTGCGGATTATGGGATGATAGAATTAGTAGGGACGTTTGCTGATGCCTTGCAGGCTATTGAGTTTTTAAAGAGTAACACCGTTGATCTTATTTTCCTAGATATACACTTACCTAAGCTGTCAGGGATCGATTTTCTAAAAACCATTCAGAACCCTCCATCTATTATTATGACCACTGCCTTTCCTGATTTTGCTTTAGAAAGTTACGATTTTGACGTGGTTGATTATTTATTAAAACCCTTTTCATTCCCGAGGTTCGTGAAAGCGGTTTCGAAAGTTAGTGATGCAAGGAACACATCAAATACGGAGCATAATGACAGCTTGTTCATCAAGTCTGGCCATGAGTACATTAAAGTACTTATTAGCGATATTGAGTTCATAAAATCGGATAGTGACTATACTGAAATAACCTATAATGGTACCCGCTTACTATCTTCGGAGTCCTTAAAGTTTTGGGAAAAGGAACTAGTAAGTCATGATTTTTTGCGCGTACACAAGTCTTATCTTATTAATATCAATAAGATCAAAAAAGTAACATCTTCTACTGTGCTCATTAGTGATCACAATGAAATACCTATCGGTAGAGCATTTAAAGAAGCATTTTCAGAACGGGTCCTTAAGTAATGCTAATTTCTTAAAACTTGGATAACTTTCCCTTTACCGATGGTCGAAATTAAGGAACTACAATCTCCGTTGTCATCCGTATCACACATCTTGTTTCCAAGGCAGTCATACAAGTGGCGAGCATCTGCTTTCTGAAAGATATAGAGGTATCCTAAGTCGTATTTGTATTCAAGTATTTTCTGTGGTTTGACAGCATTCACGACGTCAGGCATCCAACTATTTTTGAATACATTTTTAACAGGCTCACAGTCTTCATGTTTTTTAGGAGTCGTGTCACTAGGATCTTTCCATTCCTGAATGCACGTGATTTCCACGATTTTATCTTCTACTCCGCACTTAGAGCTCGTTTTAGTATTTTCCGAATCATAAGCTCTATAGCCGATGAGTACTACTTTCTTATCGTAAAAAGGAATGTCGACTGTAGGCATGCTAGAGGGAAGTAGCTTGGTTCCATCTTCTAATTGAAAGAGGAATTGACAGTTGGCATTGGAAGTATAATCTAGCAAAGTTGCTTTATACTGGCATGGTGTAGTATCTACATCTTGAACTTGGGCTTGAGGAGGTGTAATGACTTTAGTTGTATTACAACTTGATAATAACAAAGTAAGCACAATAGCAAGTGAAATATATGTTCTCATTTTAGATTTTAATTAATAGATCGTTAATTCTGGATTGACATCTTTTGCGTAGCGAAGTAATCCGCCCTCTAAATTAATCAAATTTGTAAATCCATGCGCAGATTTTAGGTGTTGAATTACATCTGAGCTGCGTTTTCCAGATCGGCAGTGAATAATAACTTTTTTATTTCGGTCAATGTTTTTGATATGAAGGTCAATTTCTGACTTCGGCATAAGCGATCCACCGATGTGGACAATATCATATTCATAGGGCTCTCTGACATCTATCAATTGGAATGCTGCTCCGTCTTTTCGAAGTTGCTCCATCTCTAATGGGGTAATTACTTCTATGTCAATGGGCGCGCTTATTGGATTACAAAATTGCTGATAATCAATGAGTTTTTCTATTGGTTTGCGATTAGCCCTTTTTCCAAATTTGAAAGTGCGATATTGATTATTTAAGGTATCTATAGTCAATAATTTGCCTGCTAAGATTTCTCCGATTCCAACAATAATTTTGATGGTTTCTAATGATTGGATGGATCCGACTATCCCAGGTAGAACTCCTAGAACACCGCCTTCAGAGCAATTCGGTACCAATTCTGGAGCTGGAGGCTCGGGAAAGAGATCTCTATAATTCGGTCCATCTCTGAAATTAAAAACACTTACTTGCCCTTCGAATCTAAAGATGGAACCGTAGACATAAGGTTTGTTTAGAATTACTGCAGTATCGTTTAGAAGATATCGGGTAGGGAAGTTGTCCGTTCCATCTACTATGATGTCATATGGTTCAGCTATTTCTAGGGCGTTCGAAGAATCTATCCATTTATTATGTATGATAACTTTGACTTCAGGATTTTGCTCGTGGATGAATTTTTTAGCTGTTTCAGCCTTGCTTTCACCGACTTCCGAAGTCTTATAAATAACTTGACGTTGTAGATTGCTGAAATCGATATGATCAAAATCTACGATACAGAGTTCTCCTACACCAGCTGCAGCAAGATAGATCAGGACAGGAACACCAAGTCCACCAGCACCAACTACCAGAACTTTTGCATTTTTCAACTTTACTTGACCTTCTAGTCCGATGTCAGGAAGTATGATATGTCTAGAATATCTCTGGAATTCATCCTTAGTTAATGATGCCGTCATGCTTATATAAAGATTAAGTAGTTACGAATTTAAGGGCTTTCTGTGAAATGTATGCCATTAACTAGCATTATACTTGTAAGAGTAAATAAGATATGACATTACTTTCAGCAATTGTCTGAATTGGATTTTGATTTATGGTATGGATTTAATTACTTTTTACATCTTGCAGGAAGAAATATAATCAATGAAGTTTTACAAAGATTATAAATTTTTGCTTTCCATGGTGATCGGTCTTTTCTACTTGGCCGGGCTTTTCGTAATGGATAACTGGAAAGGAACGATGAGAAATGGTGATTCTAGTGGTTACTACATTCATGCAGTTTCTGGCTTGCTTCACCAAGATGTCGGAGATTATTCGAAAACGATAGCATCTTACCTAGAACATTACCCGAAATCGGCCTATCTCCTAGATGACCCGTTCTGGATGAAGTCTACGAGTACTGGAAAGAAATATATCAAGTATTCTATTGGTGTTGCGGTGATGGAAGCCCCAGCTTTTTTTGCAGCTCACTTATATTCCATGATAAGCGGTTATTACAAAGCGGATGGTTTTAGTCCACCTTACATCTTCGCGATTAATGCAATTCAGGTCGTTTATATAGCTATTGGATTTTATCTATTGGCTTTTGTTCTGGCACAGTACTATTCGAAAAGTGTGGTTATTGCAACCTTATTATGCATCGCTCTAGGGACGAATTTATTTATTCAAGCGACTTATCTGACGATCGCACATACTTTTTTATTCTTCAATTTTTGCTGGCTAATTTACCTTAGTTTTCGGTTTTATAAAGCGCCCACTTACGGAAGGGCAGCTTTGATTGGTTTGGTGGTAGGATTAATTGCATTGATAAGAGTACCTGAAATCCTCTCCTTTTTTATTCCTTTGTTTTGGGGAGTTTATAATAAAGATACCTTGCTAAATAGGGTTGCGTTCTTCCGAAAGAATGTCAATTTTTATTTATTAGCAGCTTTAGTTACTGCGCTAGTGTTTTTCCCACAATTATATTATTGGTATTTCGTAAGTGGTGAATGGCTTTTCAATCCTTATGGTGGCGAAGGTTTTAATTTTCTAGATCCACATATCATCAAAGGTTGGTTCAGTTACAAAAACGGTTGGCTGGTCTATACACCAATTATGATTTTTAGTTTAATTGGATTATTCTTTATTAAGAACAAAGCAAGAGCGGCTTTACTTCCCCTATTACTATTCGTTGGACTTAATTCCTATGTGCACTATTCTTATTATACTTGGAATTACTTTCCGGGTATGGGTTCTCGACCGATGATAGAATCTTATCCCTTACTTGCTTTTTCGTTTGCAGCATTTCTCGCATTTGTATTCAGAAGTAAGATTACGAAGTACTTTTTTAGTGGTTTATTGGTCCTGTTTATAGGTCTTAATCTTCTGCAGTCTTGGCAATTTAGACAAGGAATTCTTTGGACCGCTAGGAGTAGCAAGGCTTTTTACTGGGAAGTTTTCGGTCAGTTGTCACCGGATCGCAATAGCCTAAGAGCATTTGATTCACAGGAATTTCAGCCAGATCTAGAACACTTGAGATTAATTAAAACTTTGTACTTGAATGATTTCGAGCAAGAGCAATATAAGAATGCCAGTAATAAATATGCGAAGAGCGGGAATCAATCATTGTTAGTCAATCAAGAATTTCCAGACACACTTCGGGTATTTAATCTAGGTGAAGAAGGAATTAAGCCTGAGGATTATATCTATTTATCAGTGCAAGCATATAGAGAACGAAAGATGGATGTGAAAGATAGAGACGGTTTAGAAAGTTTAGTCTTAAGAATATATGATGAAAATCGAAAGGAGGTAAAGTGGACTAACATAAAGATTGCCAGTCACATTGACAATGAAGAAAATAAAATAGGATCATTTCATGGAATCGAAAAATGGGACGAAGCAGGCTTTTTTATTAAAATTCCTAATGAAGCGAACGATTCATGGAGTATAGACGCACTAATCTGGAACCCCAACCAATACGAAATGTATATTGATGATTTTCAATTAAAGCAATATCGGAAAAACTAAATCTTATGAAGATAAGATGGCGAATATTTATGCAGAAAAACTAGTTCCGCATCCACATGTATCCTTAGCATTCGGATTATTAAAAACGAATCCACGATTATTAAGACCATCCATCCAGTCTATTTCTATCCCTAAAAGATAAATAGCATGAGCTTTGTCTATAATCACTTCTAATCCACCTACTTCGTAAGTTTGATCTCTATCTTTTACTTTATCGAAACCTAAAATATATGAAAATCCTGAACATCCACCACCTTTGACACCTACTCTAAGAGCATGATCAGCAGGAATATTCTGTTCAGATTTAATTCTATTTAGCTGTGCGCCTGCACTTTCTGTTATATTTATCGGTTGCGTTTGTGTTGCCGTTGTAACTTCCATATCTTTCTTTCTTACGAGTTGAACAGAAATAAGGTAAATAAAGTTCTTATCTCTACACCCAAATTTAATAATAAAAATACGATCTTGGGCAAAAATACTATAAATGGAGCACTTTTGGGAATTATTAAAATATACTCTTCCGTCACTTATACTTTTTTTGACGGTTTTCTTTCTGATGAAAAGCTATCTGAAGAATAGAATTAGCTTAGAAGCAATGAAATTGCAAGCTGGGAAAAAAAGCGAAACTTTGCCTATTAGAGTACAAGCTTATGAGCGATTAATGTTATTTTGTGAAAGGATCAATATTGAACAGTTGGTCTATAGATTACGAGAGCCGAATATGAAGGTTCGAGATTTGCAGTCAGTGTTAATGATTGCTGTTCAGCAAGAATACGAGCATAACTTATCTCAGCAGATATACGCATCAAGCAATTTGTGGAAGATTATAGAATTAGCTAAGAACGAAGTATTGAATACGATCGTAACAACAGCGGAACGATTTAATCCTGAAGATGAAGCATTATCATATAGTAATGCATTATTATCAGGAAGAAGCACCGTGCCTATTTTAGATAAAGCGAAGGAAGCTTTACGAAGCGAAGTTCAGTTACTTTTTTAAAACATTGACCTAGATATGAAAAGTATTTATTTATTGTTTTTTCCATTTCTTCTAGTTCTTAGTAGTTGCGGACAGATGATCTGGCATACTGCTGATGCGAAGTATGAGCGAATTGAAATTGGCAAAGATAAGCAGCAAAACCAGGAAATGGCGAAGCTTATTGATCCTTATAAGTCTCAGTTAGACGCTAAGATGAATATCGTTATAGGTGAGTTGGATGTTGAGCTGGTTAAGGAAAGAGTGGAATCAAGCATAGGGAATTGGTTTACAGATATTATGTTAGATGAAGCGAACCGAATAAGCACAACTAAGGTAGATTTCGCCGTTCAGAATTATGGAGGAGTTAGAAGTAATTCTATTGCGAAAGGTCCTATTACAGTAAGGACGGTATACGAAGTAATGCCATTTGAAAATATGCTTGTAGCTGTTGATTTAAGTGGGAAGGATGTTTTGAAATTGTTTGATATGATTGCTGAATATGGTGGATGGCCGATAAGCAGAGGAGTGAAGTTTGATATTAAAGAAGGAAAAGCGATCAATGTTAAAATAGATGGTAAAGATGTTGACTTAGATAAGACGTATCGAATAGCGTTAAATGATTATGTTGCAGAGGGCGGAGATAATACAAGTGTATTTGCTAATGCACCGATCTATGAGTATAACTTACTAGTAAGAGATGCTATTATTAATCACATTAAGAGAGATACAGAGGAGGGCATAGTACAGACGGCTAGAAAAGAAGGTAGAATTACTAAATTAGACTAATATGTTTCGAAGAGAGTTTTTAAGAAATACGATTATTGCTTCTACAGCAAGTGCTATGATTCCTTGGGATGTATTCAAGACCAATAAAGAGTTTAGTAATATTACGATTCTTCATACGAATGATATGCATAGTAGAATAGATCCATTTCCGATGGATGGTGGACGTAATCAGGGAATGGGAGGTGTCGTGATGCGAGCGGCTAAAATTGAAGAAATTAGAAAAGAAAGAGAGCATGTACTTTTACTAGATGCTGGTGATGTTTTTCAAGGTACACCATATTTCAATTTCTTTAATGGAGAAGTGGAGGTCAAAGCCATGTCAGAGATGAAATATGATCTTTGTACGATCGGAAATCACGATTTCGATGGAGGTATCCAGAACCTTGCGAATCAAATCGATAAGGCGACATTCCAGATGCTCAGTAGTAATTATGATTTCAGTAATACGCCACTGAAAGGTAAGACCAAAACATATAAGGTTTTTGAAAAGGACGGTATTCGAATTGGTGTATATGCGATAGGTATTAAACTGAAAGGATTGGTACCGGATGAATTGTATGGAGATACCGTTTATATGGATCCTATCAAAGAAGCTCGTAAGTATGAGCAAATATTAAAAGTGGATGAAAAGTGTGATTACGTGATTTGTTTATCACATGTAGGTTATAAATACGGAAGTGAAAAAGTTTCCGACTTGGTATTAGCAAGTAATACTTCAGAAACGGACCTTTTCATAGGAGGACATACTCATACTTTTTTAAGAGAACCAGATGTTGTTGTGAATTCAAAAGGCAACAAAGTTTTGGTTAATCAAGTCGGTTATGCCGGCATCATGTTAGGAAGAATTGACCTCGTTTTTGAAAAAAACAAGAAAGGGAAATGCACTTCTTGCCAAAACACTTGGTTAGGAAAAATTTCTTGATATAGCATTTTTAACATATATTAATAAAAAACTATGTGTAAAAAATGTATATATGAAAGGGTTAATACATGAGTTAAATTCGTATATGATTAATTTTAATATTCAATTGATAATCAGTGAATTTAATTCATAATTTTTTAGTGAAAAGCTATAGGTATTAGTTAAAAAAAACTGATATTTGTTTCCCCAGAAAAAATAAATAGTTTTATCCTCCTTATAATTAGGGAGCCGATTATCTCGCGCCAAAATGTTTAATATCTAGGTAGTAACACCCTATTCTACCCTGGGTATTGTTTTGTGTGAAATTAAATTTTTGTTAGAACCTAAAGAATTATTAGTCGAATGAGAGAAGACTTTACTACTGCTTGGAATGCGTGTACGGAATATATTAAATCTAATATAAACCCTCAGAGTTTCAAGACTTGGTTTGAGCCTATTAAGGCAGTAAAGTTAGATGGAAATGTATTAACCATTCAAGTGCCTAATAAATTTTTCTACGAATGGTTAGAAGAGAATTATATCGATCTGTTAAAAAACGGATTAAAGATCGCACTTGGTGAGAATGGTAGACTTGAATACCAGTTTATGATGGAGAATCATAGAGAAGTTGGTAAAATGTCTAAAGAGAAGAATGACGATAATTTCCAAAAAGGTTTCTCAACTGATGAAATCAAGAACCCATTTGTGATTCCAGGCATTAAGCGGGTCAAGTTTAATCCTCAGCTCAATAAGAATTATACTTTCGAGAATTATATAGAAGGAGACTGTAACCGACTTGCGAGGTCTGCTGGAAAAGCAATTGCTGATAATCCAGGTGGAACCGCTTTTAATCCACTAGTTATCTATGGAGATGTTGGGTTAGGAAAAACGCACCTTGCTCAAGCAATCGGGAATGAAGTGCTACGCAAATTTGAAAAGAAAAATATTCTTTACGTTAGTACAGAAAAATTTACCAATCAGTTAATTCAGTCTATAAAAAGTAATGCGGTTTCTGACTTCGTCAATTTTTATCAGTTGATAGATGTTTTAATCGTAGATGATATCCAGTTTCTAGCTGGAAAGACGAAGACTCAGGAAATTTTCTTCAATATTTTTAATCATCTACATCAAAGTGGAAAGCAAATTATATTGACATCCGATCGAGCTCCTAAAGATATGGAGAGCATGGAAGATCGTTTAATTTCAAGATTCAAATGGGGACTGACTGCAGATCTTCAGATTCCAGACTATGAAACGAGACTAGCGATTCTGGAAGCGAAAATGAATAAAGAAGGAATAGATCTTCCTGGTGATGTAACTGAATTTATCAGTTTCAATATCAAGAATAATATCCGGGAATTAGAAGGTGTACTGATTCAACTTATAGCTCAAGCTTCCCTGAATCAGCGTAAGATTGACCTGATGTTGGCGAAAGAAGTTATCCAAAGCTTCGTTAATCAATTGAACAAAGAAATCACAGTAGAGAATATTAAGCAATTAGTAGCAGAACACTTCCAAGTACCGATTGAGAAATTAGGAGGGAAAACAAGAAAGCGCTCGATTGTAATTGCTCGACAATTGTCTATGTACCTTGCGAAAAACTTGACTAATAAAAGTCTTAAGAATATCGGAAATAATTTCGGAGGACGAGATCATAGTACGGTTATTTATTCTTGTAAAGCGGTACAAGATTTAATGGATACAGACATTATCTTCAAAGACACAGTCGCAGAGTTAGAAAAGAAAGTACAGCTAAGTCTGTCTTAACAACAATTCAATATTACAAGTCTGGTATCTAAGGTGTTGCACCTAACGGAGTTAACTTCTTAGAAAGTCAATTTCCAATTCAATCAGGATAGCTAGTTCTAGATATACAGATTCCCAGAGCGTTTGAAAACACTATAGGAGAGATAGTTTCCTATTTCTAAGAGCCGTTGGTTTGGAACCTAAATCAGTGATCAATTTCATTTCATTTGATGATCTTTCTTTATGAAAGCTGTATTCATTAAATAATTATTAAATTTAAGGTTGATGAACACCTAAATATACAAATGGCAACAAGTTCAAAACGAAACATAAAGGAAAATTCAATAATAGACGCAGCCGAGAAAGTTTTTTCCAGACAAGGATTTGCAAATACTAAAATGGAAGATGTCGCGAAAGCACTAGGCATGTCCAAAGGAACAATATACTTCTACTTTTCGAGCAAGGAAAATCTGTACATGGCCATCACCTATCGTGCTTTTCAAGCATTGATCGATACCTTTTACGAGAGTGTTTCGGCAACGAAAGACGAAAGTGGCCTCGAAGGATTAGTTGGATTGATGAAATCATTTATTGCTTTTAGTGAGGAAAACTTTCTTTATTCGGAAGCGATGTTGGATTTTATATCATTTGTAAGATCCACAAGTGAAGGATCCTTAGATGGCAAGATTACTGATGCGATGAAGGAGTCTAGTTACTATGAACGTGTAAAAGATATTCAAAATATCCCGATTAATATTTTTCTAAAGGAAATAGAGCGAGGACGGAATGACGGAAGCATTTTGAATAAGCAAAAACCAGAGCTTATATATTTATATGCATGGGCGGGAGTTCTCGGGTTTGTAAAATTGAATTCAACATCTGGAAAGAAAACGACTATTCTTAAAGTAGAGATTTCAGATTGGAGGAATTATATTATAAGCAGCACCAGGACGCTTCTTCGAGATGCAAATGCTTAATAATGAAAGGAATTGTAACAGAAAATAAGTCAGTAAAATTCGATTCTTTTGATATCCCCAAATATTCTCCATCACAATGCTTGGTTGAAATCCATTATGCGGGTATTAATAGAGCGGATTTATTGCAGAAAGCAGGACTTTATCCACCGCCTCCCGGCGAATCGGATATCCTGGGTTTAGAATTTTCTGGCGTGATTAAGGAAGTTGGTAGCGAAGTGAATCATTTGAAAGCAGGTGATGCTGTTTGTACAATAGTCGCAAGTGGAGCATATGCAGAATATGTTGCTGTAGAAGCTGCACATTTAATCAAAGTACCTGAAAATTTGTCATTAGAAACGGTGGCAGCAATGCCAGAAGCCTTTATTACCGCTTATCAATCACTTGTTTTTATTGCGAATATTAAGGAAGGAGAGAAGGTGTTAATTCATGCGGGAGCTAGTGGAGTAGGGGCGGCTGCCATTCAGATGGCTAAGAACTTAGGTGCCCATGTAATCTGTACTTCATCCGCAGGGAAGCATGAGTTTTGCTATGAATTAGGTGCTGATCAATGTGTTAATTACAAGGAGGAGGCATTCGAAGAAGTGCTTTCGAATATGGATATGGTACTGGACTTGATCGGTGGATCTTACTTTAAGAAAAATCTAGCGGTCTTAGGAATGGATGGTCGAATGGTGATGTTAGGTTTTTTGGGCGGGGTCAATGTGGACACGGTGAATATTGCCAGCATTGTCGGTAAACGATTGAATATCCAGGGTTCTACTTTAAGAGCTAGATCTAAGGAATATAAGACAAATTTGATCGGCAGATTCAGCGATGAATTTATAAAGGATAATTATTTCCCTTTCCAGACCAATGTTGATCGGGTATTTGAATGGGAAGAAGTAGAATCAGCGCATACTTTTATGCAAGAAAATAAGAATAAAGGTAAAATATTACTTAAGATAAAGTAGCAGCCGTTTGGTTGTTGTAATAATGCACTAAGCCATGAAGAAGTTGTTAAAAGAAATCAGTTCATGTAGGCTCTGTGCTGAACAGCTACAGTTAGGTCCTAGACCAGTCGCCACTGCACATCATAAAAGCAAAATTGTTATCATAGGACAAGCACCTGGCTTAAAGGTGCATCAATCAGGTGTGCCATGGGATGATAAAAGCGGAGAAAACTTAAGAAAGTGGATGGGAGTGGACAAGGAAGCGTTCTATAAGGAAGAAGATTTTGCAATTATTCCAATGGGTTTTTGTTATCCAGGGAGAGGGAAGACTGGTGATTTGCCACCGATGAAGATTTGTGCTCCGCAGTGGCATGGACCACTGTTTGATATGATGAAGGATGTCAAGTTGGTATTATTAATCGGAAAATATGCCCAAGATTACTACTTAGAAAATTCCTATCGGACACTAACAAAGAATGTGAAAAACTACGAAGATTTCCTTCCTAGGTTTTTTGTTTTACCGCATCCAAGTCCGCGAAATAATATCTGGCAAGCGAAGAATGAGTGGTTTCAGCATCAGGTATTGCCGGCGTTGAAAATGGAAGTGAGTGGGATATTGAATTATTAATGCTCACATGAAGACGCTTCATTTTCTTGCCTCCCTCATTTCCGTTCTTAAAAGCGACACATTGAATTCAGGCTAAAAAAAACAACAAGTCGAAACCACGCTTTATACATCAGGTCGAATCAGATTATTTTAAAACCTAACACTTCTTTGCTTGCACACATGACTTTACTAAAAGTGTCAGGTTAAATAAAAAAAAGATGCCCAACTTCCCGTTGAGCATCTTTTCTAATTTCAGTTTCTATATTCTGATTGACACAAAAAAGTATCAATCTTCCTACATCATTTCATAAATTCCAGCAATACCTTGACCACCACCTATACAAGCAGTAACCATTCCGTATTTCTGGTCTCTTCTTTTCATTTCATTAAACAGCTGAGTTGATAATTTTGCACCAGTACATCCAAGTGGGTGTCCTAATGCTATCGCTCCACCATTAACATTTACGATATCTGGATTTAATCCAGCTTCTCTAATAACTGCTAAAGATTGTGCAGCAAAGGCTTCATTTAATTCTATTAATTCGATATCATCCAGTTTCATTCCAGCTTGGCTTAGCGCTTTTGGAATGGCTGCGCATGGTCCGATACCCATATACAATGGATCTACACCCGCCACTGAACAAGAAGCTAATCTTGCGATCGGCTCTAAATTCAATTCTTTCACCATCGCCTCGCTCATTACTAATGTAAATGACGCTCCATCTGATGTCTGAGATGAATTACCTGCCGTTACACTTCCGCCATTAGCGAATACAGGTCTTAATTTACTAAGTGCTTCCACTGTCGTAGACCTTCTCACGCCTTCATCAACTTTAAAAGTGTAATCACGCGTTTTGCGTTGATCGTCCTCCACATAAACTTGGTGAATATCAATTGGTACGATTTCACTTTCGAAAAATCCTTTATCAATTGCATTCGCAGCTTTCACATGTGACTGATAAGAAAATTCATCCTGATCTTCCCTGCTTACGCCATATTTATTCGCAACCGCCTCTGCAGTTAATCCCATGCCGATAAGGTAATTCGGCTGCTCGACTGCTACTTTGTAACTTGGTGCTAATTTGTATCCAGTCATCGGAATTGCACTCATGCTTTCCGTTCCTCCTGCTATAAAACATTCTCCCATTCCTCCTCTAACCTTTGCAACGGCCATTGCAATTGCTTCTAATCCTGATCCACAATATCTATTAATTACGATACCTGGAACACTCTTTCCTAATGCTCTAGCAGAAATTTGTCTACCGATCTGTAGTCCTTGCTCACCTTCTGGATTAGCACAGCCTACGATGACATCATCTACACGACTTGGATCCAAATCTGGAACTTGCGCCATTAGATGATTAATAACATCAACTGCTAAGTCATCTGATCTATAAAAACGTAATGCGCCTCTCCCTGCTTTGCCTATGGCTGATCTATATGCTTTAACTATATATGCTTCCATTTTTTTTAATTTTTTTTGTCAATTTATTAATTTCTCAATGGCTTGTTTTTCTCAAGCATATGTTGAATTCGCTCTAGGGTTTTTTGTTCCCCAGCTAAACTTAAAAAGGCCTCTCTTTCAATGTCCAATAAATATTGTTCCGACACCAATGATTGCTCTGATAAATCTCCTCCACATAGAACATAAGCAACTTTCTGAGCAATTTTCACATCGTGATCAGAAGCATAATGCCCTAATTTTAACGAATGAGCAGCTGCATATAAAGTAGCCATTCCGCCTTGACCTAAGACCTTAATATCTTTTCGTTGAATAGGTGCAGTATAACCATCCGCTAAGTAAAGTACTTTCTGTTTTGCTTCAGCAATATTTCGCTTCACATTCATCACCACTTCATCTCTGCCTTTGATTAAATATCCTAAGTTATAGGCTTCTTGAGCTGATGTTGCAACCGCTGCTGTCGCAATGGTTTTGAAATTTTCAATTAACGTTGGCATCTGTACATCTCCTTCGAAGAATGAATCTGAAGTTCTAAGCGCGAACTCCTTCGTTCCACCACCACCAGGAATTAATCCAACTCCTACTTCCACTAGACCTATATATGATTCTGCAGCAACCGCTCCTGCGTCGCAATGCATTAGCGTTTCACAACCGCCACCGAAGACATATCCTTGAGTTGCCGCAACCACGGGTATGCTAGAATATCGGCATCTCATCGTGGTATCTTGGAAAAGCTTAACGGCCTGATTTAACTCATCGAATTGCTGCTGGAAAGCAAACATTCCGATCAACATCAAATTGGCACCGACAGAAAAATTCTGATCGTTATTCCCGATTACAAGACCTTTCCATCCATCTTCCTCCGCAATTCTGATAGATTCCTGCATTCCTCTCAGAATACCTTCACCGATAGAATTCATTTTACTTGTAAATTCTAAGCATAAGACACCGTCACCTATATCGTGAAGGGTCATCTCGTCATTTTTATATACAGGTGCTTTCTCTCTGTGATCATCTAAGTATATAAATGCCTCAGCTCCTGGTAACGCTTCGTATGCTTTCGTTGCTGGATTGTAACAAGTTCTAATTCCATCTTTAGAAGAGTAGAAAGTCTTGAATCCGGCTGCGTGCATTTCTTTTACCCAGTCAGCGATTACTTCGCCTTGAGCTTCTGCATCTTTGATACCATTTTCTAAACCGATGATGTCCCAGTTTTCAAATGGTCCTAATTCCCAAGCGAATCCAGCTGTCATCGCGTAGTCGATATTGTAGATAGCATCAGTGATTTCTGGATATCTTAAAGAAGCGTAACTAAACATAGATGCGAAACTCCTTCTTATGAATTCTCCACCTTTATCATCAGACTTATAAATTGCTTTGATTCTTTTATCGAGCTGGTCGATTTGCTTAGCAACGCCTAATGAAGGAAGTTTCGGAGCTTTTGTTGGTTCGTACTCATTTGTTTCCAAGTTTAATCCTAGAATGATAGGTCTGCCACTATCGTCTCTCTTTCCAGTTTTCTTATAGAATCCATGTCCAGTTTTATTTCCTAGAAATTTATTCTCGATCAAGTGATCAAAAAATCCAGGTAGCTGAACTTCCTGTACATCTTTATCATCAGGGCAGTTGGCTTTAAGTCCTTTGATCACTTTGTCCATGACATCAAGACCCACCAAGTCTCCTAGTCTGTAAGATCCTGTCTTAGGTCTTCCTATCGCAGGTCCTGTAAGTTTATCTACTTCTGTGATGTCGAGTCCCATTTCTTTCGTGAGCTCCATGCCTTTCGCCATCAGATATACCCCAACTCTATTCGCTATAAATGCAGGTGTATCTTTACAAAGTACCGTTTGTTTTCCAAGCTGACGATCTCCATATTCCATAAAGAAATCAATCACCGCTTGATCTGTGTCAGGCGTAGGGATGATTTCTAATAGTCTTAAATATCTTGGTGGATTAAAGAAGTGTGTGCCAAGAAAATGCTTTTTGAAATCCTCAGATCTGCCTTCTGACATCATGTGAATAGGAATTCCAGATGTATTCGAACTAACAAGCGAACCTTGTTTTCTATATTTTTCTACTTTTTCAAATATTTGCTTCTTAATATCAAGGCGCTCTATAACTACCTCGATAATCCAATCACAATCTGCTATTTTATCAAAATCGTCATCAAAGTTACCTGTGGTAATTCTACTAACTAATTTCTTTTCATAAAATGGGGCAGGCTTTGATTTGGTTGCTGCTTTAAGAGCACCATTCACAATACTATTACGAACGGCCTTTACATTTTTTTGTTCTTCAGGAAGATTGAATGGAACAATATCCAGCATCAATACTTCTAATCCAATATTCGCAAGGTGCGCGGCAATTCCAGAACCCATTACTCCGGATCCTAAGACTGCAACTTTTCTTATTTGGTACATATGTGTATATTTTTTTGACTTTGAGTCAAATTTATAAATTTGATTTCTTTAATCCTAATATAAAAGGAATAAATGGGTTTAATGTTTAAAGAACTAAGTTTAATGTTTGGGAATTGTTCTGAAGGGCAAAATGATTTGGATTTGCGAATTTGGATTTGTGATTTTCGATTGCTGGCTAATAGGACGGTTAACCTAGGTAAGGAAAAGATCTTACATCGCTATGAGCGCTGTCAGATCAGCAGACTGAATAGGATTTTGTCTGATGTTAGCGCTTTCCGCGATGACATCAGTTGGGTAGGAAAAGATCTTACATCGCTATGAGCGCTGTCAGATCAGCAGACTGAATAGGAATTTGTCTGATGTTAGCGTTTTCCGCGATGACATCAGTTGGGTAGGAAAAGATCCTACATCGCTATGAGCGCTGTTAGATCAGCAGACTGAATAGGAGTTTATCTGATGTTAGCGCTTTCCGCGATGACATCAGTTGGGTAGGAAAAGATCCTACATCGCTATGAGCGCTGTCAGATCGAAATGAGAATATAGATCGACATTAAAACATTGACCTAAAAAAAAGAGAAAATTGCTTAGGAAACCAGACTAGATAACGTCTAGTGCATACACTAACGAAGTCAATATAAATGGCAACATCACCCAAAACCAAGCTGGCTTTAGGAAAAGAAATCCAAAACATATAACTGTTGATACTAAAAAGATTAACCAGTATAATCCTTTTGAACGTTTTTTCGACTGTGTATCTGCCATAATTAAATTAATTTGCTGCAAACATATCACTTTTGCAACAAAAATCAATCTCATATCGTCTAATATTTGAAAACTTATTTTCAATACTTACGTCGTGTAGAAGATAATTAAAGTATGGTAAGCCTTTACATTGGTTATAAATCAATGTACTTTTAGTAAAATTTTAATCTATTCTAATGAATCCAGACAACATTAATCCTAAGCGGGATGCATTTCTCGATAAGATGAGAAAAAAATTTAACGTAAAGGATCCGATTCTAAATTTTACCACAGCATCAACTAGGAATCCAGAAAAGCCTACTTTCGATCCTAAGAAAATGTCCTTAGATAATTATCAAGGTCCATGGGAAAAGGAACAGATCACACATTTAATTAGAAGATTAAAATTCGGCTTAACGAAGCAAGACTTGACGGACTTTTCAGCAATGACGATGGAAGAAGCAGTGGATACACTACTTACGGAAGGACCACAGCATGATCCACCAGTCAATGACTACAATGATGGTGGAGAAATCAATGATCCAGATGTGGAATTTGGGAAAACATGGGTGAATAAAGTTGGGCCTACTGATTATGATGGTGAGCGACTGATGTCATTAAAAAGATATTGGTTGGATAATATATTAAATCAAGGTCATAGTATAACTGAAAAGATGCTTTTATTCTGGCACAATCACTTAGTGACACAATGGTGGGGAGTTTTTTATGGAAAGGCATCTTACGATTATTTAGAATTGTTGAGGAAGTTTCACATGGGTGATATCAAGGAGTTAGTTAAGCAAATGACAATAGATGTTTCGATGTTGTATTACCTGAATGGGGCTTCGAGTTATAAGGATGCGCCGGATGAGAATTATGCAAGAGAACTTCAGGAATTGTTTACCATCGGAAAAGGACCGAATGCGAATTATACAGAAGGCGATGTTAGAATGGCGGCGAAAGTATTAACTGGATGGACGGTAACCTGGCCAGGAAGAGCATTTGCTTACGAAGAATGGCGACATGATGAGACTGATAAACAGTTTTCTGAGTTTTATGGAAATAGGGTTATCGCAGGGCGAGGTGGCCAAGAGGGCAAAGAAGAGTTGGATGACTTAATAGACATGATTTTCGATAACAATGAATGTGCATTGTTTCTATGTCGGAAAATATATAGCTTCTTTGTCTATCCAGAAATAGATGCAGATGTAGAAGAGAAGATTATCGTTCCACTTGCTAATTTGCTTAGAGAAAGTAATTATGTCGTGAAACCGGTTTTAGATAAATTATTCAAGAGTGAGCATTTCTACGATCTGAATGTGAAAGGTTCAGTGATAAAAGATCCGGTCAATCACTTGTTAGGATTGTGGAGGACTTTAGATCCGCCGGTTCCAAGTAATTTTAGTGCATTAGATAAAGCTGAAATGAAAACAGCAATGATCTGGTCCATGCATAATATAGGAATGCAAATAGGTGATCCACCGAATGTGGCGGGATGGCAGGCTTATTACCAAGCTCCGAATTTTGATAAGGGTTGGATAACAACGAATACGATAACTGGAAGAGGACTTCATACGGATTCATTAGTTTATTGGGGTTTTTGGAATCCGAAAGAGCCTATACCAGCAGATTTCATAAAGTTTGCAGAAACTTTAGATTCACCAGAAGATCCTAATCAACTAATCGATCAGATAACACTTTTACTTTTCGGGTTAGATATTAATGAGGCATCGAAAGGGCGTTTGAAAAGCGTATTACTATCTGGACAATCAGAGGATTATTACTGGACGAACGCTTGGTTTGAATACCAAAATAATCCTACAGAAGATAGTCGTAGAATTATAGAAGATCGACTTAAATGGATGATGCAACGGGTGTTGCAGTATGCAGAATACCAATTAATGTAAACCAGCACAAGAAGCTTAAAAATTGAAAAAATGAAAAGAAGAAATTTTCTGAAATATACGAGTGCTGGTGTTGTTATTCCGTCTCTTGCAGGTGGAATAGGAGCTAAGGCACTAGGTTTTACGCCATTAACTTCTGCGCTTGCTGCAACTCCTATGAATGATAAGGTGGTTGTTATGATTTATCTAGCAGGAGGTAATGACGGATTGAATACCGTTGTTCCTCTAGATCAGCTAAGTAAACTAAACAATGCTAGACCACACGTTATCATGCCAGATAGTAGTTTGTTAAAATTAGATGGGACTAATGTTGCTTTGCACCCAGCAATGGCTGGGTTTAAGGATTTGTTTGATGAAGATAGATTACAAATTATTCAAAGTGTCGGTTATCCTAATCAAGATTTTTCTCACTTTAGGTCGGCCGATATATGGATGAGTGGATCTGATGCAGATGTGGTGATTTCTAACGGTGTTCCAGGGCGATATTTGAATTATGAATATCCGAATTACCCTGCGGATTATCCGAATGATGAAATGACAGATCCATTAGCAATAGAACTTGGATGGAGTGGGAGTATGATTTTTCAAGGTCAGACGAACTCCATGGGAATGGTGATTAATAGTGCAGATGATTTTTACAATTTGATCCAAGAAGAAGTAGAACCAGCACCAGATACAAATGCAGGAGAGAGAATAGAATACATTAGGCTGATTGCTCAGCAATCACAAGTCTATGGAAAGGTGGTGAAAGAGGCTGCAGCGAAGGTAACTTCTCAAGGTAGTTATCCAGAATCAGACTTAGCGCAGCAACTTAAGGTTGTCGCTCGATTAATAGCCGGTGGATTAAAGACCAAAATGTACATGGTAACATTAGATGGTTTTGATACTCATGATTATCAAGTAGAAAACAGTGATAAGACCCAAGGTCCGCATGCAGAATTGCTTAGAGAACTTTCTGAAGGAGTCTCCGCATTCATGAAAGATTGTGATGGATTGGGCGTTTCTGACCGCGTTATGGGAATGACATTTTCTGAATTCGGAAGAAGAATTATTTCGAATGCATCAGGTGGGACGGATCACGGGGCGGCAGCACCTCAATTCTTATTTGGTAATCACGTAGCAAGTGGTGTATTAGGCGAGAATCCAGATATTCCTAACAACCCTATGTATGATGATAACCTTGAAATGCAGTATGATTTCAGACAAGTATATGCATCCATATTTGAACAGTGGCTATGTCTAGAATCAGGTGATAGAAGTGGAATATTGCTTAATGATTTCGATACGTTACCGATAACGAGTACTGCAATATGCTCACCATCAGGGACACATGAGATCAATCAGAAAGCCGGAAAATCGCTTATCGAAGTATCACCGAATCCGGTTTCGGGTGTTGCAAAGATTAAATTCGTTTCTACAGGCTCTCCATTGATTGTTAGATTATACGATGTAAGAGGTAGTCAAGTAGGTGAGTTGTTAAGGGGCAGTTATCCGTCGGGTAAGCACTCGTTCATTTGGGATTCATCAGTGATTCCTGCGGGGAATTATTTCGTTAGAATTACAGGTGCAAATTTCGACCAAAGTAAGAAGTTAGTGAAGATCTAAGTAATGAAATTTTAAAGGGAGGCAAATCTATTGATGTTATCTTTTGATAATTCACCAAGACTTATGGTTACAGGGAACAGAAAGGAGTATTTTTTAGGTCAATGTTTTAGGTATCTGTTACAAAAAAAAAGCTTCTTAACTTTACAAGGATAGGATGATTTAGGTTCCGAGTTTTTTTAAAAATCTAAAATGGGATAATATTGCCTTGTGGATAGGTAATTCATTGTATGCAAGTCCATGCTTTAAGGCTATTTTTTTAATGGAAGGGGAAATTTCAGCATACAAGGTATGTTGCATATTAGGGAAAAGGTGATGAGCAGAATGAGCATTGAACCCACCAAAGATCCAATTGGCTACTTTGCTTTTTGGATGGTAATCCATTGATACAGCTAGTTGATGTTGGTGATAGTCAAATGGTAAAGTCCCATTTTCATTGGCAATCGGAAAGACGGTCTCCATGGTCAAGTGAGAAATGATCAATGTGAGCACAAAGAAAATTGAAATGAAAAAATGCATGCAGAAAAAAGCTATTAATATTTGACCTAATGATGCTTCAGTAAAAAGATATGGTAATCCTATCAATAAGAAAAAGTACCCCAATTTCAAGAGTATAACTTCAATCTTGAAAGAAGTAGTGTATGTTAAATCGGTCATATTCGCAACACGCGTTTTTTTCAAGTACACAAAGTCTTTAATTAAAATCCAGTGAAGTGTATAAAGACAATAAATAAACGGGGCATACAAGTGCTGGAATTTATGCATTTTCTTCAGTTTGTGCTGCTTGGAAAGTCTTATAAATGGATTGTCATCTATATCTGCATCACAACCATCCACATTAGGGAAAAGGTGATGAGAACGGATATGACGTTTTTTCCATAATGTAGCGTTAACACCTTGAAGATTAAATACCATATAGTGTAAAATAACATTGAATATTTTTTTATCAAACAGGACTTCATGTGTAGCATCATGTGAAGCATTAAAAGCAAATAGAATCCCCGAAAGACCAAAGAAGCAGTAGGCTATGATTAAGGTGTATTGATTCGTGTAAACTGCTGGAGAGAAGATAGAGATAAAAAATAATATGTATATGAAAGCATAGAAGAGCAATTTTACCTTGATGAGTGTTTTTGCTTTTTGGATTATTTTAGGGTTCAGTATTTTCGTAACTTCTTCATGTAATTCCATAAAGAAGGTGGAGTTAGATCTCTTAAATTTGATTGCGCTTGATTTACTTTCCATGCTTATTTATAAATCTAAATTCTCGATTGTTAACAATGCTTTTTGAAGAATTTATTTAAGACATTTTGAGTGTTTAACAATTCAAGGTATTGTTCCCTTTAAAAATACACAATAGCATCCTATTTTTTCAGAATTCTTTTTCATTGGTGAATTGTATTTGGTAGTAAACTCAAATGAATTGATATTTTAATAATTGTCTTAATTCTATATTTGCGAAGTTTTTCATAAAGAATACATCATATAGTTTTACGTGATTTTAGCAATTGCTAAAAAAATAATAAACTGTATCTAACATTGGTTGGTGGGTGAGCATTTGGAAATAAGATGGAATGGATTATTGATGCAATAGATTCCACTTTTACCAAGTTTCAGTCAAGTGGACATGATGTTAAGTTAATCAGTACGGTTCTTCGAATGAATCTGCTAAGGAACTGGAGGATAAGCTTATGTAATAATTACTCCTGTAAAGTTTATCCAATTATCTATACACGTAAATTGAAAGCGTATATAAAAAGCATTTTGTTATACATGCGGAAAAGCAAAAGTGTCTTTTTCAAATCTATCCAAATTGTATAAATCAAAATACTCAAGAACAATTTCTTCTTCCCCTAGAAACAAAGTAGATGGCATGTGTTAAAGAATTATTTTCTATTAAAGGTTGGGTCTATTCATATTTAGGTCAATTTTGAAGCTTCTTCTCGAAATATATGTTGGAATACGCTTTGGAATAGTTATACAATTCTGAAATTTCACATATCAGGCGAATAAAAAGAGTAGTTTTTAGCTATTTTTTATATAAATGATAATATTTCTTTGTAAAAAATTTGACTCAGAGTCAAAAAATAGCCATATTTGTATCTTGAATAATTAAGGCTAGTAATAAATAGTGGTCTTTTATAAACTTACTCAAAGTTAAAATATGGAAAGTTCTATAGCAAAATCAAAAGCAATCAAAGGTGGTGCTTTTATAGTCGAAGATCAAAATGCCCAAGATATTTACATTCCTGAAGATCATAATGAAGAGCAAGGAATGTTTATTGACATGGCTAAAGATTTTGTAGGGAAAGAGTGGATGCCTGTTAAAGAAGAAATTGAAAAACAAGCGAATCAAGCTTGTGAAAAATTAATGGATAAAGCAGGTGAAATGGGATTCTTAGGTTCTCATATCCCAGCTGAATATGAAGGGATGGAACTAGATACCAATACGAATACGCATATTCTAGATGTATTCGGACCTATGGGATCTTTTAATACAACTTTTGCTGCGCATACAGGAATCGGAATGTTACCAGTTCTATATTATGGTACAGAAGAACAGAAGAAAAAATACCTTCCAAGGTTGATTTCAGGTGAACTTAAAGCTGCATATTGTCTTACAGAGCCTTCTTCAGGATCTGACGCACTTTCAGCAAAGACAACCGCAAAGCTTTCAGATGATGGCAAAGATTACATTATTAATGGCCAGAAAATGTGGATTTCTAATGCAGGATTCGCAAATTTCTTTGTGCTTTTCGCGCAGATCGATGGAGATAAGTTTACAGGTTTCGTAGTCGAAGGAAAGCCAGAAGGTTTGACTTTAGGAGAAGAGGAAGCTAAATTAGGAATCAAAGGATCATCTACGAGAATGGTATTCTTTGAAAATATGAAAGTGCCCGTTGAGAACTTGTTAGGAGAAATTGGCAAAGGTCACTTAATTGCTTTTAATGCATTGAATATGGGTAGATTCAAACTTGGATCTATGGCGATGGGAGGCGCGAAAGCAATCATAGACATGGCTACGAAATATGCGAATGAAAGAATTCAATTCAAAGTTCCTATTTCATCTTTCGGAGCTATTCAATACAAATTGGCAGAAATGACCATTAGGAATTTTGCTGTCGAAAGTGCTGTATATCGAGTATCCGATTTATTAGATCGTAAAATTGCTGAGTTAAAAGATGCTGGTGTTCCAGCAGGAGAAGCAAAAAGACAAGCAGCGGAAGAATATGCAATAGAGTGTTCTATTATCAAAGTAGGTGGTTCTGAGAGTTCAGACTACGCAGTTGATGAGAATGTTCAGATTCACGGGGGTATTGGATTTTCTGAGGAAGCAATGGCAGCAAGAGCATATAGAGACAACAGAATAACGAGAATATACGAAGGAACGAATGAGATTAATCGATTATTGATCGTAGATATGCTTTTGAAAAAAGCATTGAAAGGACAGATTGATCTTACAGGTCCAGCTTGGGAAGTTCAGAAAGAACTTAAGCAAATGCCATCTTTTGATAAAATAGAAGGTGAGTTTGGTCATGAAATCAAAGCAGTAGAAGGATTTAAAAAGCTAATTCTGTTAGTTGCTGGAGCAGCGACAAAGAAGCAAATGGATGGAGAGTTGAACTTGAAAGTAGAGCAGCAATTACTTACATATGTTTCTGATATGATTATCAGCACTTATAATGCCGAATCTTTGCTTCTAAGAGTTCAGAAACTAGAAGGGAAGGGAAGCGATAAAATGAACATTTACAAAGCGATCATGAGAACTTATTTTCAGGATACGAAATTGAAAATGGATCAGTTATGTATGAATGCCATTCCACAATTAGCATCTGGAGATATTCAAAAGATATTTGTAATGGGTGTAAGCCGATTCAATAAGTATCCGCTACAGAATGTCATTGAAAATAGAAAAGAAATAGCCAAATCATTGATAGAGGCTAATGGATATAACTTATTTCGATAAGATTTAATGTTAATTAAGTTTAGATTGCCCTGTTCTTTAATGAGTTCAGGGCTTTTTTTATAGGGTCAAAGTTTCAACTAGATCCATATCTTAATATGGAAAGTATACGACCAGCTTAGATGCCTAGAAATTCTTTAAACAAGACTTTGCGTTCTAAGATAAGCCAGATGAAAAAAGCCACGATAAAAATAGGATCTGTAGTGCCACCTAATCCCAGGAAGCTAATGATAACATGCCATATGGAATCTAATGGTAAGGTTTGCCCATTTAAGGTAAATTCAAATCGATAACTCAGATAACAAGTCATGAAAATATAGAAGATAAATAAGCCAAGCAGCATCTTGAGTATCTTTCTTGTCCATTTAATAGGGGTTGCAAGGAATAAACAGAGCAAGAAAAGACTTGGGATTAGAAATAGTTCATGTGGATTTTGGTATAATATAGCACTCGGTGGATTTTTTGCTCTAAAGTTCTTCACTCGGATTCGTTCGTCATATTTTCTCTTATCCCATATTCTAAAAGTGATTCCCCAGTCGTTATCATTTTCTATAGCACCTTCTTCGAACTCTGCATATACATGCGGATTAAGAACATTAAATATAGGTGTAGCTATAAAGCTATAATAGGCGGTGTGATGCTTTCTTAATGTCTGATTGCTGAATACGAGCGCTAGAACGATAAAAGAAATAGAGAGTATAATAAAAAAGCGACTTAGGGGTTTAAGTTTTTTCATTAACAATCTTGTTTTGAGACATTGAATTTTGGAGCCATTTTACCCAAATAAATACCGTGAAAATGATAAATGCAATTTGCCATATATCTACATGCATGATATCGAAAATGTAATCATTGGTATATTTTCCAATCAGGAATAAACTTATAATTCTAATCGTATTAAGCACTGCTAGTATAAGAATTCCATACAAGATACCTTTGATTTTAGACATATAATGTACTGGGAAAAAGGCAATAGCAAAAATGTATAATATCATGGGTGCGATGGCATCGCAACCTTTCTTAATGCTTATAGAGAATTCTGGAGACACAATTTGCCCATCATTGGCAGTCGTGTTTTGCTGCAACAGATTCAAGAAAACATTGGAAATCTTAGCATACATATTTAGTATAGATTTCGAAATAGGTTCGAACCATAATTGATTCGAAAAGATAAAAAACAAAATAGAACAAGCTGTGACCAAAACAATGTATAAGATCATTTTTTTCTTTAGGCCAGTATTGTCTTTATTGATTTTAGCGTTTTTGGGGACTTCGCTCACGTTCTAATTTTGAATAATATGAATAAGGTATGTTAATAGAAAACCACTAATAATGCCTCCTGGGATATCAGAACTGGTCATTTTGTAATTAAAGAATAATACAGAAACCAATAATAAAAGAGCTAATCCGAGTAGTACTTTAAAGAGTAACGGGAAATAAGAACTTTTGTCTAATGTGAACGACACACCGAAGATCTTAAAGCGTATGGTAGAATTTTTTTGCATGGTGCCAAAATTATAAAATTAAGTTTAATTTATGGTCTAATTCTTAAGATTCCGTATTGTGTTTTTGAAGAATGCAGTCCATTAAGCAAATTTACTAGTAAAAAGGAATCTTATGGTTGTTCGTGTTAAGAAATAATTACTGTGGCATATTTCTTAAGTCTTCCTCCGAAACGATTACGATTTCGCTACCGTGGACCTCTATGATTCCTTCATGTTTGAAGTCTGTTAATGTTCGTGTAATGGTTTCTTTTGCTGAACCAGTGAAACTTGCTAAGTCATCTCTTGATATTCTAAAATTCATTTGATGAGACTTAGCGGCGATGGATAATAACACATTCGCTAATTTCTTACGTACTGAACTGTAAGCGATTTCTATTAACTGGCTTTCGGAATGTCCAGCGTGATTCGCTAATAAAGAAATAAATTTTGCAGAGAAATCTCGACTTTTGAACAGAAGCAGCCTAAAATCTTCTGCTGGAATCAAGGTGATTTCACTATTTTGTAAGGCTAGTGCATTTTCTGAATATTTTTCATTGTTAAGCAAATTAATATACCCGAAAAAATCTCCTTTGCTGAATAAGTGAGTAATAAGATCTTTTCCCGATTCAGAAGTCTGGAATGTTTTTACCTGTCCTGAGTTAATGAAAAAGAGGTATTTAGGAATTTGACCTTCTTCGTAGATGAGATCTTTTTTATTATACTTTCTGACATCTCGATCTTTAGATAATTCTTTCAATTCTGCTTCAGCTCGAGCTTCATTGAAGAAAGTTCGCAATCCAGCATCTGAGTTGTCTATTTTCTTGAAAAGTGCACTTTTCTTAAGTCTCATTTCTATAGAGTCTAATAGCTCTACATCATCGAAAGGCTTTGTAATATAGTCATCTGCACCTAATCCCATGCCTTTACGGAAACTTTCTTTTTCTGTTTTAGCGGTAAGAAATAGGAACGGGATTTTAAATAATTCTGGATCTTTGTTAATGATTTTTAAGACACCGAATCCATCCAGTTCAGGCATCATAACATCACACAAGATCAGATCAGGAATAATTGACTTAGCAATTTCTACTCCCACTTTTCCATTTTTGGCCTGGTGTGTTTCATAGCTAGCAAGTTCAAGTATCTCGGATAGATTCTCTCGAATATCCTGGTCATCTTCTATGATTAGTATCTTTTTCATCTTTATTTAAGATCGATTCTGCTTCAAATATGCCATTTTTTTCATGGTTAATGAATCGAATATAGATTTTTCATGTAATAGATCATTAACTGGGGTGACGCAGATCATAAACACTTCATTGCTTGACATTTATATTTGAATTAATTCAATGATTAAAAATATAAAATTATGATCTCTAATACTAAAATAACTGCAGGTGATCTGATGAGATCAAAACTTATTACACTGCATCCTAAAGATAAACTAGAACGTGTAAAGCAAATTTTCGATGATTACAGTTTTAGACACATTCCAATTGTAGTAGGAGGAAAAGTTCAAGGGATCATTAGCAAATCTGATTTTCTCCATATCGAAGGAACTAGCCGAGATAGTTTCGATAAATTTCTCAATAGCAAACGGTTTAAAATGCACACTGTAGATGAGTACATGAAAGCAGAAGTGGTTTGCTGTAAACTGGATACTCCGCTATTGAATCTGACCAAGCTTTTCCTTGCAAATGAAATTCATTCTGTTTTAGTAGTTGATGATGAAGAACTAGTAGGCATTGTAACACCACAAGATATCTTGAGGTGGTTGCATAACGAAATAGAATAGAAGCTGTGTGTTATATTATTTTTAATAAAAGAAAATAAGATGAAAAATTATTTAATAATTATATGTTTAGCGATTCTGAATAATCTGGCAATAGGGCAGGAGATGAACTCTAAATCAAGTGATCCATATCCATTTGTTAATGTTCTTAAACTAAGCCCAATTGAACTTGGACGTTCAGAATTTCAAGTTTCTTATGAAAGGTACTTTAAAAATAGAGCACAAAGTATATTTATCGCTCCATCAATATTTCTTAGTAGCCAAGGCGAAGAAACAAAGGATGGCTTCCAATTATTTGTCCAATATCGATTCTATTTATCTCATTTATTCGTAGAAAACAACAATACATTGGGAATGTATAATATAGGATTCTATGCCGCTCCATATGTAACAGGATTGACTTATAAGGAAACCTATGAGCAAGGGATATATGATCCGAGTTCTGGAGAAAATGTTTATAATCTGATTGATGATAAAGTGAATGCCATAGAAGGAGGTGCTTTAATGGGTGTTCAATTTGATATCACGAGCAGAATTGTTTTAGATTTTTATTTGGGTGGTGGTATCAGAAAGAGCAATTTCGAAAGCAGTGGGGATAGTTTTAGTCAAGGTGGGATCGGTTTGTTTGACCTTGCCTACACTGGTGTTAAGCCAAGAATTGGATTACAAATAGGGATAACTTTTTAGAGATCTAACACAGAATTAATATACTGAAATTTGAAAAGTTGATAAAGGTCATGTTGAGTTCTGATAAGGATCATGATTTATATCATTTGATTGTATCATATTTAAAATAAAAACAATGAATTTACTTGCGCCTGTTTCTTCAATAATGGCTAAGAATTTAATTACAATTTCTCCAGAAGATAGCATTAAAAAGGTTGAAAACTTATTTAAGCAACATGCTATCCACCATTTGCCAGTTGAATTAGATGGTAAGTTTGTAGGAATAGTAAGTAAGTCTGACTATTTATATTTTAAGCGAGGATTCAATGAAATTAACATAGAAGACAAATGGGATCTTTTTCGATTAAAATCACATAATGTTAAAGAGATCATGACCAAGAAGATTGCAATCATGGCACCAGACGAAAAGATCAATGTAGCCATCGAAATTTTTAAAGAAAATTTATTCCATGCCATTCCCATTGTTGAGAAGGAACGATTAGTGGGTATAGTCACGACGATGGATATCATCAAGCATTTATCAGAAGATAAAGAAATTTATAAATCATATAAAAAATAATCATGACAGCTGTTAAAATTTATGGAGCAGAAACTTCTCGTTATGAGTATTTCAAGTTTAACCTAGATGAGTTTATTAAAAAACATGATTTGAATATTATGATAGAAGAAATCAAGGATATTAATAAAATCATTGAAGAGAATGTTCAGTCTATTCCTACACTTAGAATTAATTCACATGTAGATATTGTTTATAATGATGAGAAAGGAATAGACCAATTCATATCGGAAGCTAAAAAAGAAATCGTACACGAATTTGCTCCTGGATTACTCACATCTATTCTTATTCCTGTGGATTTTTCTGAAATGTCATTGAATGCGTTGAATTATGGTATGGACTTGTCTAAGAAAATAGGTAGTGAAATAGAACTATTGCATGTTAATCATCCATCACCTATGGTTGTGGAAGGTGCTGTGATCTTAGATAAAATTTCATCGGAGAATCAGAAATATAACCTTCAGAGAATCGTAGATAATCATAAGATGGATCTGGATATGCGCCGAAATGAACACGAACTTGTGTTGTTCAAGACGACTTACCTAGAAGGATTTGCAGGTGATGAAATCATTAGAATTTCTAAGGAGAAAGATCTTATTATCATGGGCGCTACCGGTGAAAATCTAACTAAAAAGTTACTTGGTTCTGTCTCTCTTAAAGTATTAAAAAAGGCACATTGCCCTGTTATCTTTGTACAGGAAAATCAGAAGTTCAAGGGTTTCGAAAAAATCGTATACGCATACTCTCCTACAGCATATGATCAGAAGGCCATAAAAGAAGTCGTAGAGTTAGCGAGTAAGTATAATTCAGAAGTACACTTGGTCCATGTAGACGATGGTTCAGATTTTACAAGCTTCGATATTGAATCTTATGTTGCTCATATGTACGAAGGCCTTGAATTCATATACAAAGAAATAAAAGATGAAAGCGTTTCTTCAGGAATAACGAAATATGCTGAACAAATAGACGCGGATCTCATTATTCTATCTAAGAAGAAAAAGAATTTACTTCAAAAGATAATAGATGTAAGCCAAAGTAAAGCGACCGTTCTTAAAGCAACAACGCCAGTAATGGTGTTGCATGAGTCAGATCGTGGTTGTCTTTGCGGAGGAGCGTGCAAGAGAAAACCGGAAGACAGTTGTAATCACTGATCAGTAATAAATTGTTTTAGGAGGGGAATTATGACTAATTCAAAAGTAATTTTCTACACACATTTGCAAGAGCCATTTATAGAAAGAGAATATTTATTTTGCCACAATTAATTAAAATGAGATATGAGTTCAATTACGATTGATTTAGAAATGAAGGTGACTGAGATTATGACTGAAAATCTGATTTCTGTAGATCCAAAAACTTCGATGTTGAAGATTCAGGAAATTTTTGAAAAAGAATCTTTTCATCATTTGCCAGTTTTGGATGATCAGAGACGACCTGTAGGCATGATAAGTAAGAATGATTATCATAAACTCCAGCATCATTTTACATTGATGAATATAAAAGACGCTGAAATCTATAATCAAAGGTTTTTTAAGTCTCTTATTGCTAAAGATATTATGAGTAAAAAGTTGATTTCGGCTCCAGCTAGTACGACTATAGGTGAGGCATTGAAAATGTTTCATGACAACAAATATCATAGTATCATTGTAGTAGGAGATGGCGAGTGTGTTGGAATTGTAACACCATATGATTTTATAGAAGTCCTATCAGAAATTAAAAGCTAAAATGATGAAGAACCAGCGGGTGATCGAAATAATGAATAAGGACCCTAAGTGCCTAGAAAAGTCCTCTCCCTTGAAGTCAGTTGTGGAGTTAATCAGTGCACATCGATTTTCCCATGTTCCAGTTCTCAGTGAAGGTAAGTTAGTCGGAATCGTTTCTAAAAGTGATCTGATTAATAGATTTCTACAGATGTTGAATCAAACAAGTGGGAAGTTCTACTCGAAAATGCTAATGGAACATATCAAAGTAGAAGACATCATGAAGGCGGATCCTATTACTATCCATGAAAATGACGACATAGAATATGCTTCAGAATTACTGTTGCAAGGCGAGTTTCATAGCCTTATTGTGCTTAATGATAAGGATGCAGTTACAGGTATTGTTACTGCATATGACATATTGAAAGCAAAATCTCAATAGACTAGATTGTCAAATTGGCATTTGAAAACGTCCTATAATTCCCTATGATTACCCTGTCATAGGGTTTTTTTATTTGGCAATCTTTAGAAGCGTGATAAGTAAGAAGAGCTTTAGTTTAAGCGCCTTTTACAAATCAAAAAGCAGTTCTTGGTCAAAATGGTTAAGAATGAACTCATCCAGATTTTGCCGTTCATGCCATCGTCTTTTCGTTATACCATAGGTGATGCTCTATTCAAGGTAGAAATAAACATTGACATAGAAAGTTATGGTGACCATTCAGATAGATTAAATTTCTCGTACAAAATTAAAGTCAAATTCTGAAGGGGTTTTTAAAAAACACAGAATTAATCTTTTAGTGATATCGCTATATTGCCCTTAGTAAGCCTAAAGATTAGTGGCACATGATTTTTCCCATACTCCATAGTAATTCCAAGTTTTCAGGAACGTTAATACCATATGCTCGATAGATCAGAAAGCAACCAACTAATAACTGAAGAACAGCAAAAATACTTTTCAAATTGATCCTTTTTCTAAGATCCAGCACAGAAATACTTGCTAAGAGTAAAAACATAGCTGGGAAGGTTCCTAGGCCGAAAAAGAGCATAAATTGACCACTTTTAAGAAAGCCATCAGATGTCATTGCTCCAGCTAATGCTAGATAGACAAGCCCGCAAGGTACGAATCCATTAAGCATACCCATCAAGAATGAGTTTTGGGAAGATATTTTCTGAACGACTTTCGTGATAAAGGTTCTATAACTAGTGAAAATGCTTCGAAATTTGCTTGATTTGAATAAGACCTTTTCGATATCTAATGATAGAAAGAAAAGTAGAATTAATCCAACCCCCATAATTAAAGTCAATGGCTTCTGGATCCCCGAAATATTGATTACACCACTTAGTACACCCATAAATAATCCTAGGACAACGTAGCTCGCTACCCGCCCAGAATTATAGCCGATTATTCTTGTGTAATTCCTAGCTGAACGCTCTTCGATACCAGGTAGTAATGCAAAGGCTAAAGGCCCGCACATACCTAGACAGTGGAGACTTCCGAATAAACCCAATGTGAAGGCTACATAAATCATAGCTTCTGAATATAGATATCTTGTTCTTTAAAGTAGGATCGCGCATTATCCGCCCATTCTACTTTTACTTGCCATTTTCCTGGAATAAGGGTTTCTAGGTCAATGTCAGCCGCGTCTGCAGTATTATCTATTGAATAATTGAAATCAGATGATTTATCAGATGCTCTATAGAGATGAACTTGTGCATTTTTGAAATCACTCTGCTCCCCAAAGTCAAGTTTTAGCTTTTTTTCAGTTTGATTATAAGTGATATTAAGATCTTGAGCAAGTAGTTTCCTATTCTTAATCTTATCTAGTTTTTCTTGAAAGTGAATATCATGTTCATAATAATTTTCTTCTACTAAAGAATGATCTATAGTAGTAGATTTCACTACAACTCTAACTAAATTTCCTATGTAAAGAATAAAAAATATAAGCAATCCCGTTCCCCAATTAATCTTCATGATTTCCTATTTTATAGGTCCTAAAAATGTTGTTTTCACTTGATCGATTTCTCGATCACCAACCATCACCGAAATTTTCAAGTTTGTCTTTCTATCTAATATTTTAGATTTCGGAATTTTTATAAAAACGGCTCCTTCTGAATTACCATTACTAACTGTAGTAGGATGTTCTCCAGCAAACTCGAATTCTACATCATCTATATTTGTACATACAAATTCGATTTTATAAACGTTCCCAGTTTTGTTAGTTAGTTGGTAATTGAATAAATTAGAAATGGTTCCGTCTTCTAATTCATAATACATGGTTCCTGGCGTTCTTAGCATTAATACATCCACCTCCGATCTGTTAATAAATAAGAAGGATTCTAATACTAATAAAATCAGTAATACACTACTGTAAGCTATCGATCTTTTATTGATCAATTTATGTTTCTTGTTAACGATGCCTTCATAACTATCTAATCGGATGAGCCCTTTAGGTCTTTCGATCTTTTCCATTACTTCATCACAAGCATCCATACATGCTGTACAGTTAACGCATTCTAATTGGATACCATTTCTTATATCTATTCCAGTAGGACAGACCTTGACACATAAATTACAATCGATACAATCTCCTAAAGCTGGTGTTTCTGGCTCCACTTTTTTCTTCATTTTTCCTCTAGGCTCTCCACGTTCGAAGTCATAATAGACAGCAAGTGATTGCTTGTCTAATAATACTCCTTGTAATCTTCCGTATGGGCAGATTGTGGTACATACTTGCTCTCTAAGAAATGCGAACACACCATAGAATATGAAGGAAAAAACGATCATTGCAATGAAACCGTTAAGGTGCATGGAAATAGGTTCTTTGATAATATTGATCACTTCATCTACGCCTATAATGTAGGCTAGAAAAGTGTTCGCAATTAACACTGCAATACCGAAGAAAAGTATTTGCTTGATAGTTTTCTTCAGTATTTTATCCTTGGTCCATGGAGCATTGTTCAATCTTCTTTGAGCATTAGCATCGCCTTCTATCCAGTATTCTATCCGACGATAGACCATTTCCATGAAAATAGTTTGCGGACAGATCCATCCACAAAATAGCCTTCCGAAAATAACGGTGAATAGGGCAATGAAAACCATGAAAATCAACATGGCGATGACAAAGAGGAAGAAGTCTTGTGGTGGGAAATAGATCCCGAATATTATAAACTTTCGTTCTAGAATATTAAGTAAAACTAACGGAGATCCATTCCATTTTATCCACGGTAATCCAAAAAGGGTCAAGAGCAGAAGGTAGCTGAGCCACTTTCTGTATTTGTAGAAAATACCTTTTGGCATTTTCGGATAAATCCAGATTCGCTTACCACTTTTGTCTACTGTGGCTAGTTCGTCTCTAAATCCCTCTTCATCCTCTATGAAATCTTCCATTGTTTAATTTTTTGCATCCTCCGTTTCTACTGCATCGTTAGATCCTATAGGCGTAGACTCTTCAGGAACATATAGTTCTCCTTCTTTGTCCTTCGGATTTGGAGGATTTGTACCTTTTAAAGATTGAATATAACTAGCTACGTTCTGCATGGTAGTCGGCTTTAGTTGACTTGCCCACGCAATCATTCCTTTCTCCGGAACACCGTATTTAATCGTCTTGAAAATACTCTGAATGCTTCCACCATGTATCCAGTAATCATCCGTTAGATTTGGACCCACGATACCTTGTCCTTGCACTCCATGACATGCTGCACAACTCTTTACAAAGATTTCCTCTCCTAATAATAGTCTGTCTTTATCATCCACATATACAACAGTATTCTCATCAACTACACTAGCTGAATTAGCAAGAAATTTTTCTTTCTGAATTTCAGCATCTTCCATTGCAATGTTATATTCCTGTAGTGAGCTCCATTCATTCGGTCCCCATTGGTAGATGTATAAATAAACCACTGCGAAAATGATCGTTCCGTAGAACATACCTACCCACCATGGTGGAAGTTTGTTATCTAATTCTCGAATTCCGTCATAATCGTGTCCCAAGTCAATGGTTTCTTCTTTGTCCTTTGGAACTAGGTTCCACATTTTATCGTAGATCTTTTTCCAACTTGGAATTTGTATTGCCTCAGTAACTTCTTCTTTTTCTATTCCTAGTTCTTGATTAAGCCTTAGTTTCTGAAGCTCTATAAAGTTAAAGACCATATTGATTAAAGTTGCAGCAGCTGCAATAATAACCAGTCCAGCTAAGATCAAAAATATATTTTCAAAGGCCAGTTCCATAAGAGGAGAGCCGCCTTTAGCATTGGCTGCCAAAGGGAGAAGAGATATTCCTCCCATTAAAAGCAACGTTCTTTTTAAATATTTATTTAGTTGATTCATGTTTATCAGTTTGTTTATTAAGAATTATTATCATCCATTCGATCATTGATCAATGGTAATTCTGCAATGTGTTTTATTGTATTCGTATTTTTAGTGAGTATTAATACCGCACTTACAATAAAAACGATCATGAATGTTAAGAGCGCGAAAAGTGCCATCCAGTTTATGTTACCTGCCGCTTCTAATATATATTTATACATTTGCTTAGTTTTAGTTTATTTAGTAATGTTTTCAGGCTTAGCATCTGTACCTAATCTTTGCAGGTAAGCAATTAATGCTGTAATCTGTTTGGTCTCTAAATTTTCTTGCTCGATACCTTGAGATTTCAGAGCTGCTACGATTTCTTTAGCCTGTTTTTCTAAGTCAGCTACTGCTTTGTCAGCATAATTTTCAGGATAAGGTGTGTTCAGCGTTTGTAACACTCTTATCTTAGCAGCAGTATATTCTGTATTAATCTCTCGTGTAAATAACCATGGATATGCTGGCATAATAGAACCAGGAGACATGGATGTCGGATCTTCCATGTGACTGTAATGCCAACTATGAGAATATTTTGCTCCTACTCTATGCAAGTCAGGTCCAGTTCGTTTCGATCCCCATAAGAATGGTCGATCATATACAAATTCTCCTGACTTAGAAAAGTCTCCGTATCGCTCTGTTTCAGATCGGAATGGTCTTACCATCTGAGAGTGGCAACCTACACAACCTTCAGAAATATAAATATCTCTTCCTTCTAATTCCAATGGAGTATAAGGTTGCACATTGGTGATTTTTGGAACATTCTTGTCAATGAGTATCATAGGGAATATTTCCACGAGCCCACCGATAAGAACAACAATAGTTGCAACAATTAACATCTGGATAGGTCTTCTTTCTATCCATCTGTGCCAATGTTCGCCTTTTTGTTTCTTTACTTTTTTCAATGGAGGGAAACTAACTTCGGTATTTTCAATTGTACCCGTTTTAGCCGTTTTCCATAAATTGTAAACCATTAAGAAAACCCCCAATACATATATTGTTCCACCTAATGCTCTCAAAGCATACATCGGTATAATTACAGTTACGGTTTCTAAGAAGTTTCCATAAGTTAATAAACCGTCTGGTTCGAATTGTTTCCACATTAAACTTTGTGTCCATCCTGCCCAATAAAGTGGAATAGTGTAGAATAAAGTTCCTAGTGTAGCAATCCAGAAATGCCAATTGGCCATTTTCCCAGAATACAATTTGGTATTATATAATTTAGGAATTAACCAGTATAAAATACCGAAGGTTAACATTCCATTCCAGCCTAAAGTACCTACGTGAACGTGTGCTACCGTCCAATCCGTATAGTGACTGATTGCATTAATAGATTTTATAGAAAGTAAAGGTCCTTCCAGAGTTGCCATACCGTATGCGGAGATCGCAACCACCATAAATTTCAAAATTGGATCTTGTCGTACTCTATCCCATGCTCCTCTAAGCGTTAATAGTCCATTCAACATACCACCCCAAGAAGGAGCGATAAGCATAATGGAAAACGCGGTTCCTAAAGATTGAGCCCAGTCAGGTAATGAGGTGTAAAGTAAGTGGTGAGGCCCAGCCCAGATGTATATGAAAATAAGTCCCCAGAAGTGAATGATCGATAATTTATAGGAATATACAGGTCTGTTTGCCGCTTTCGGTAAGAAATAATACATCAATCCTAAGTAAGGCGTTGTTAGAAAGAACGCAACCGCATTATGTCCATACCACCATTGAATGAGTGCATCTTGAACTCCTGCGAACACTGGAATACTTTGTGTTAATGATACAGGAATAACCAAGTTGTTAAAGATGTGCAATACGGTTACCGTAACCCAAGTTGCAATATAGAACCAGATTGCTACGTATAAGTGATTTTCTCTTCGTTTAATGATGGTTCCGAACATATTCAGTCCGAATGCAACCCACACCACAGCAATTAAAATATCTATAGGCCACTCAAGCTCTGCGTACTCATGAGAACTGGTAAAGCCTAATGGTAAGGAAATTGCTGCAAGCAGAATGATCGATTGCCATCCCCAGAAATTAAACTTAGAGAGAAAGTCACTCCACATCCTTGCCTTTAATAGACGCTGTAGGGAATAGTACACTCCCATAAAGATCCCATTTCCCACAAATGCAAAAATCACTGCATTCGTATGAAGTGGTCGAATTCTACCGAAAGCTGTTTCTGCAGAAAAGTTAAGAGCAGGAAATACAAGCTGGAATGCAGCAAGTAAACCAACTAACATTCCCACTACTCCCCAAATTGCAGTAGCGATGGCAAAATTTCTTACAATTTTGTCATCGTATTTAAAGGTTTCTAAATTACTCATAAACTGACTGATTTAAATTAGTTTTATTATTTCGTTTTGTTATCATCTTCGAAAAGCATCCTCATCGATGGTGTGTGATCATCGTCATATTGGCCATCTTTCACTGCCCAGAAAAAGGCAAATAAAAAACCCAGGGCCAACACTAAACTCACACCTATAAGCAAAAGAATGATTTTCATGTTTTTTATTTTACGCTGCAAATTAGTAGAGACTGCACTCTTCCTTTATGATAGGTATCAAAGGGAAAAATGATTTGTGTCACTTTTTTATTACAATAGTTTTAAAGAGAGCCATTTACTCACTAATAATCCATAAACCATTATGGTAATACTGCTCGTCGGCATCAAGATCGCAGCAACGATCGGTGATAAATTCCCGGTAACAGCAAAACCAAGTCCAATAAAATTATATAGAAAAGCTATAATGAAAGCTCCGATTAATGCAACTTTTAACTTCTTAACGTAATCGAGGATTTGGATAAATCCAGCCAAGCGATCTGATGAAATGATGGCATCACAAGCTGGGGTGAAAGTGTTATTATCTTCCGAAACAACCATCCCTACATCACTTTGCTTTAGCGCTCCAGCATCATTAAGTCCATCTCCTACCATCATTACGCTAGCTCCGTTAGCTTGTAATTCCTTAATGTATTTCAATTTATCTTTTGGGCTTTGCTCGAAATTTAGAACAGCACCTTCTGGAAAAATTTCTTTCATTCGAGACCTTTCTCGTTCATTATCACCAGATAGTAAAGCCAACTTGTAGGAAGATAAATTAGTGATGATGTTACTAATATTCCTCCTTAATTTTTTTTCAAAGGTATAGTGCCCTATTATTTGATGGCTCATTTCAATAATTACATTTCTTTCATCATTATTTTCTGCTCCTAATATGAAAGATGCTGAACCAATTTTTACAAGCTTTCCTTCACATTCTGCGATAATTCCTTTTCCAGGGACTTCCACATAATTAGATACTGATCGTAATGTTCCATTTATTTCTTGAGAAATGGCAGTACTGAGTGGGTGGCTAGATTGTGAAGTAACCGAAAATATGATGTCTCTATCTGTAGCGGATAGTGGGTTTCCTATAAAAGCGGCATTCATAGATTTGTTCTCCGTAATAGTTCCAGTCTTATCGAATACGATGGTGTCGATGTCTAATAATTTTTCAAGGGTTTCTGTGGATCTGGCATAGAATTCTTTTTTCCCTAAGATTCTGGTTGCGTTTCCGAGAATAAAAGGGACCGATAAGGCTAAAGCACAAGGACATGCAACGATAAGAACGGCTGTGATAGATCTAAAGGCAGTAGAAACATCTACAAAGATCCAAAATAAGAAAGTAAGCGTAGCAATTGCCAGTATCGTCCAAGTGAAATACTTACTGATGTTGTTAAGTAATAATTCTGCTTTGCTAGATTTTGCTTCTTTGAAAGGGCTTTCTTGCCATAGTTGCGTCAAGTAACCTTGGTCTACCGTTTTACTAACTTTAATTTCTATAGAGGAAGATGTCTGCTTTCCGCCCGCGAATATGGGCTCTCCTATGCTCATGGATTTTGGAGTCGTTTCGCCTGTGACAAAGCTGTAATCTATTTGAGCATTTCCTGCGATTAGTTCACCATCGCAAGGAATGATTTCTCCGCTCCGCACTTTAATAATTTCATCTACCTCTATCTTATCTATAGACTTGCTTATCCAAGAATTTTCAGAAAGTACTTGAATCGCTATAGGGAAGTAGCTACGGTAGTCTCTGTCGAAAGCGATAGACTTTTTAGTAAAGTCCTGAAACCATTGACCTATAAGAAGAAAAAGTACAAATCCAGCAAAACTATCTAGGTATCCTTCACCTGTAGTTGAAAGGATCTCATAAACACTTCGAAGAAATAACGTGATCATTCCTATAGCAAGTGGAACATGAATTCCCAGGTTGCCTTGTTTAATGTTTTTTACCGCATCTGATAGATAGCCATATCCAGAATAGAAAAATACAGGTAATGCTAGCAAAATATTGATGTAACCTAAGTAGTAAGACGAGGCTGCATCAGCAAATCCTAAGTATTCAGGAAAACTAAGCAACATAATATTTCCGAATGAAAAACCTGCAACTCCGATTTTTAATAACAGTGAACGATCTACAGTCGTATTTTTTTCTTCGTGTAGTTTCGAGAAATTAAGCTCCGGTTCATACCCAATTTTATAAAGTAAGGAGACAAGTTCGAATAATTCTATTTGATCATGCTCGAAAGTAATGTAGGCCTTTTTTTCGAGGAAGTTAACCGTGCAATTAGAAATACCAGCATGTAGTTTGGGCAAATTTTCTAGTAAATAGAGACAAGAAGCGCAATGAATAGCTGGTAATTTGAAATTAACTTTGGATAATTTTTCATCCCTAAAAGAGAGAATTTTGAGAACGGCGTCTGTTTCTTTCAGGTACTCTAGGTCTTCAGGGACAATATTGTATCTGGAAACACCTGGATGCTTTTCGATATCATAATACTGTGTAAGGTCACTATCCTTTAACAGTAAGTAAATCTGCTTACACCCATTACAGCAAAAGTTTAACGGACCTGTTTCATCACAAGTTTCGCCACAATGGTCGCATTTTGTCTGAATGTTAATTTCTTTAAGCAATATAATAGAGTAAGAGAACTATTGAAATTGTAAAAATTAGAATAAGAAATAGGATACTAAAAAAAGGCATGACGTGTTCGAATAAAGATTTAGTCTTTTTTCCCATTGGTAATTTTTTTTAGCAAATCTAATCTTGATTTACATGAAGATTAATGATGGGTGTCAATTCTAAAATTGATCTTGATCACTATTAAAAAGTGATATAGATCACTAGAAAATATGATCTAGATCATTTTTTACATCTCTTTTTGGTTCTATATTTGAATAAAGTGATACTCAAGCCATGAAAGCTATCTAAAAGTATCAAATTCGAACAACAGAAAAGTAGGTTATTTAAGCGTTTTTTATCGTATGCAAAAAAAGAAAATTTGCTATTTAATCGATAAGGAAATAATAAATAAGAATAGGTTTTAAAGAGACTGAATTTCAGTTTTTATTAATCCATTGTGAAGAATTGTTCGATCACAAAAGGCATAAAAATTAGTTTTATATTGTTTAGTTTATAGGCTAGGAGATTTTGGGATTTGCACAGTAAATGTGCTCCCAATATTCTCCTTACTCTCAAAGGTTAATTCTCCATTTAACAAGTGCACGTAACGTTGTACAATAGGAAGTCCTAATCCAGTTCCTTGGATATTTTCTGCATTAGTAGCTCTGAAGAATCGTTCGAATAAGTAGATCTGTTGCTCTGTAGGAATTCCCATACCATGGTCTATAATACTCATGATTAAGTTGTCCACATCGCTTTTTACATGTACTGTTATTTCACCAACTCCAGAATACTTGATCGCATTTGATAATAGGTTGAAAAGAATATTTTTTATCGTGTTTTTATCGGAGTGAATGGAGACTTCTTCATCAATAATTAATTTAAGAACCTGTCCTTCCTTTAAAAGACCTTCTAACTCAGAAAATGTTTCATGAACGATTTCTGAAACATTGATAGTGACTAAGTTTAGTGTGACCTTGCCTTCTTCTAATTTGGATAAATCGAGAAAATCATTTAGAATTCCAGTTAAGTGATTAACGGAGCTCTTTATTTTTTGGATGTGTTTGATTCTTTTGTCTTGTGATGCAGCGTCTTCATATTTTCCGATTAATGCTGCTGAAGACAATATGGTACTAAGTGGTGTTCTGAATTCGTGTGCTGCTGTTGTGATAAATCTGGTCTTCAGCTCGTTAGTTTTTTTCTCAGATTGTAAAGCGTCTGTAAGAGCCTCTTCACTTTTTTCAAGTTTTCGGTTCGTCTTGATTAACCTATTGATTACAGATTCAAGCTCATTCGTTCTCTCTGCTATTTTTTCTTCTAGCTTTTGGTTTAATTTCCATAGATCATCTTGTGCTTTCTTTGTATCAGAAATATCATGAATGATCCCAGTAAACATAACGCGATCATTCAGCACTACCTCACTAACAGCAAGTCTGAAAGGAAATACGGTACCATCTTTTTTTCTTCCTTTAACCTCTCGACCGATGCCTATGATTTTGGCCTGACGAGTAGTAATGTAATTATGGAGATAGGAATCATGTTTCGAATGATCGGGCTCAGGCATAAGCATAGAAACATTGTTGCCGATCATGTCTTCTTTAGTGTATTGAAATAGATTGTGAACTGCTTGATTCACGGTTTCTATATTCCCGCGACTATCAATGGTGATGATGCCATCGATTGCTGCTTCGATGATGGAATTTAGTCTAAGTGCAAATTCTTCATTAGATTTCATACACTAAATGTATTAAAAGTGTAGAAAAGAAAAGGCGTTATCTTGATATTTGTGGCGTAATTAAAGGAAAACGCTTAAGAATTTACAATTAAAATTGTATCAACTATCCAAATAAGTCTGAACTCAAATAACGGTCGCCTCGATCGCATACAATACTAACAATCACACCTTCTTCTAGTTCTTCAGAAAGTTTTATGGCTGCTGACATAGCGCCTCCGCTGCTCATACCAGCAAGAATGCCTTCTTCCTGTGCGAGTCTGCGAGTCATTCGTGTTGCTTCTTCTTCAGAAACGTCCATAACACGGTCCACTCTGGATGGGTTGAAAATTTTAGGTAGGAATTCTGGACTCCATCGTCTTATACCTGGAATAGACGAACCATCAGTTGGCTGGCATCCGATAATCTGAATAGCTGGATTTTGTTCTTTTAAATATTTAGAAACGCCCATGATGGTCCCAGTTGTTCCCATCGAAGAAACGAAATGGGTTACTTTCCCTTCAGTATCTCTAAGGATTTCAGGTCCAGTAGTTCTATAATGAGCGCCATAGTTATCTGGGTTTCCGAATTGATTGAGCATAATATACCCCTCTTCAGCAACCATTTTGTCCGCTACCTCTCTGGAGTATTCGATGGTTTTATCGATGTCTGTAAGAATAACAGTCGCTCCATAAGCTCGCATGGTGTCGACTCTTTCTTTGGTAGCTTTTGCAGGCATGAGTAGCGTCATATCTAATCCGAGTTGTCCCGCTATCATTGCTAAAGCAATTCCAGTATTTCCACTGGTGGCTTCCACTAATCGGTCACCTTTTTTGATATCACCTCTCTTAAGCGCCTCAGTAATCATACCATATGCAGCTCGATCTTTCACACTTCCTCCTGGATTATTACCTTCTAATTTTCCATAAATTTTCACCTTAGGATTTTTGTTGAGATGCTGGATTTCAACTAAAGGCGTATTACCGATCAATTCTAATAACTTCATTGCTATGATAAGGTTTCTTTTATGATAAATGTATCTATAGAATCATCATTATTGTTCTGCAGATTAGCTCTATAATATAACTTTGTATTTGCTGGTACAGATCTGGTTAACCATACATTTCCACCGATGATGGAATTCTTTCCAATAACTGTCTTTCCACCAAGAATTGCTGCATTCGCATAGATCACCACGTTATCTTCTATGGTCGGGTGACGCTTAGTATTAGCATCAGATTTATCCACACTTAATGCACCCAGCGTAACACCTTGATATATCTTCACATGCTCGCCGATGTTACTTGTTTCTCCTATCACAACACCTGTCCCGTGATCTATACAAAAGTATGGTCCTATAGTCGCACCAGGATGAATGTCAATTCCTGTTTTACTGTGGGCATATTCAGTAAGGATCCGAGGAATGTCATTTATATTTAACAGAAGCATTGCATTAGAAATCCGGTATACAAATGTGGCATAGAAACCTGGATAAGAACGAATCACCTCACGTCTAGATTTAGCAGCTGGATCACCTTCGAATATTGCAGTAATATCTTTTTCAAGGAGATCATATACTTCAGGTAGTTTTTTGAAAAAATCAGCTGCGATCTGATTAACTTTTGTGAAATCGTTGTCTGGATTTCGGATCAGAAGTCCTGCAAATTTTTTCTCAAGATTGTTCAGATATGCATCTATTTGGTCTGTAGAATAGAAGCTCTGTTTAGCATAGTCCATATACAACGCGCCACTTAATTCCTTAAAAAAGGAGACGATCTCCATCGGGGTAGGGCAGTCAGAGCATAATCTGTGCGCTTCTAATAATTGATCTAGAAATTTCTTATTCATAGTATTATTAAATGTATGCAATTCTATAAGGTTCAAAAATGAAGCCTAATTCACGAAAAAAACATATTACCTGATTATTCAGAATACTTTAACGGTATAAATTTTAAAATCTTACCTAGAGGTTGTAGCAGAATTTTATGATGGTCAATGTTAATACCCCTGCAGGAATGAGATTCATTTGACAGCAATTTAATGTTATTCTTGGATAAATGTTTTGGACATTCCTAATTATATTGAAAACTAAGAAGTTACCTGATGTGATAGAGAGAGTTAGTTGCTATTAGCAATATGAGGACTAATTGCTGGTATAAAAAAAGAGAAGGTGGACTGTGGCTTGCCACCTTCTCAGGATCGTTATTATAGCGTTCCTCTTAATTCTTGTTCGCGTTCTAAAGCCTCAAATAAGGCTTTGAAGTTTCCTTTTCCGAATGAATTGGCTCCTTTTCTTTGTATGATTTCGAAGAACATAGTAGGTCTTGCTTGTACTGTTTTAGTGAATATTTGTAATAAATATCCTTCTTCATCTCTATCGACTAAGATACCTAGTTCTGCAAGTGCACTAATGTCTTCATCTATTTTTCCTACTCTTTCACTTAATACATCATAATAAGTCTGAGGAACTTTCAGAAATTCAATTCCACGAGATTTTAGTTTCGTGACCGTTTTGATAATATCATCGGTTGCAACTGCTATATGTTGAACACCAGCACCGTTGTAGAATTCAAGGTATTCATCTACTTGTGATTTCTTTAAACCTGGTGCAGGCTCATTGATAGGAAATTTGATTCTTCCATTTCCATTACTCATCACTTTACTCATTAGTGCAGTGAATTCTGTAGAAATATCATTGTCATCGAAAGATAAGATCTGTTTGAAACCAAGTACTTCTTCATAAAATTTCACCCACTCATTCATCTGACCTTCCTCTACGTTTCCTACCATATGGTCTACAAATTTTAACCCTACCGATGTAACTTTGAAATCAGAATTCCAAGCTCTGAATCCAGGCAAGAAAACGCCATTGTAATTTTTGCGTTCTACGAAAACATGGACAACATCACCGTAAGTATGAATTCCAGCTCTGATCACTTGGCCATGATCATCTTTTTCGATCATCGGTTCGAAGAATGATTTCGCGCCACGACCGATGGCTTCCTCATATGCTTGAGTGGCATCTTCTACCCATAATGCGATGGTTTTCACACCGTCACCATGTTTGTCTATTTGCTTGCCTATTTCCGAGTTTCCTTTTAAAGGAGAGGTAAAAACAAATTTGATTTTATCCTGGTATACTACATAGGATTCAGTTACTTTATTACCTGTTTCTAATCCACTATATGCTAAGGAATTAAATCCCATTGCAGTTTTGTAGAAATGAGCTGCTTGTTTAGAATTACTAACATAGAATTCTACATAATCAGTGCCGAGTAAGGGCATGAATTCTTCTGATTTAAGTTTATCTGCTTCTGTGATAACTGTACTTTTCATAATATTTTTATTATTGCATTAACAATAGTTGCATATGCAAATATACACTAATTATTTTTGCAAGTCAAGATTTTTTGTGACTGATGAAGATCTATTGAATTGATTTAATTCGGAATGCTCTTAAGGGTAGAGGTAGGAGTTCGTTGATAGGTGGAAAGAGTATGCTGTATGGGAGTTTTTATTCCTTTGACATATTATCAAATATCTTGTTTATTATTTTTAGAAATTTGGTGTAATCTTCTTTGGACAAACCTTGCCATGACTGATTCCTTAATTTGTTGACTAAAGGCGTAAGAGCTTTGACGGTTTTAATTCCGTCTTCCGTTAGAAAAATTTCAAATTTTCTTCGGTCATTCTTAACCGGTTTTCGTTCTACAAAACTTTTTCTTGCAAGCGTATCAATAATTCTGGAAATGCTGGGTGCATCTTTAAATGATTGTTCTGCTAAATCGGATTGACTCAGACCATTTTGGGAATTGAGTATATCTAGAATGACCCATTGTTCAGGAGTAATATTAAAACCTGCATTTTTAAATGCTTGGTGAAAGTTCAACTTAACTAAGCGAGTCGTTCTTTCTAAATAATATCCAATTTTATTATTTTCAGCTTGCATAATGTAAATATACTGCTCTTTCGAATTAATATCGTAAATGTAAGCCTAGATAGAAAATTTTTCTTTTATTTGTCAATATAAATGGATAACTTACTATTTAGCACACATAAGGCAAATATTGTTACACGGAAAACTGAAAACCAAATGAAATAACAAAACACTAAACTTATTAAATATGAAACTTGACAAAATTGATTATCAGATCATTGATATGTTGCAGCAGGATGGTCGGATGACAATTAGAGATATGGCACAACAGTTAAATCTCTCTACCACTCCGATTTTCAATAGAATAAAGAAGCTAGAGCAGGATGGAGTAATTGAAAAATATATTGCACAGATTAATCCAAAGAAGGTTAATAAAGGCCTATTTGCCTTTGTTCACCTTTCTATTAAAGAGCACTCTAAGGAAGCCGTAGATGCGATAGTCGGCCAAGTGACCGCTTTTCAGGAAGTAATGGAATGTCATTACGTGACAGGTGGTGCGGATTTCGTTCTGAAAGTGCTTGTAAAGAATATGGAGGAATACAATGTATTTATTACTGAAAAGCTCTTTACGGTAAAGAACATTTCGAAAATTGATTCCTTATTGTCTTTATCTATTCCTAAGCACACGAGCAGGATTCCATTAAATGAAAAGCTAATGCTTTAGTCTAGTTAAGCCTTCTTTTTTAAGGCACTTAGTTTGCTTTTCGTAAATTCAGATAGTACAAGTTTTCCACTTGTGATTGCACGTTCATTAAGAAGAACATCCCAATGGTCCGTTCCAGACCAAAGCATTTTCTTGATAGATGCTCGTGCTTCTGGGTTCGTATGACATAATTCTTCTGCAAAGATTCTAACCGCAGTTTCCATAGAAAGTGCTGTATCATGAACCTGATGGTATAGTCCTTTATCTAATGCCCAGTTTGCATCAAAAAACCGCTTAAATTCTAACGTTAATTGCGAAAATGCAGAGGTGCCGATTTTTCTTTCTACCGCCGGACCAATAACGAATGGCCCGATACCTATTCCTAGTTCACTGAGCTTAATACTAGCATAATTAGTAGCAAAGCAATAATCTACCGCTGATGCTATCCCGACACCACCACCTACTGCTTTTCCCTGCACACATCCAATAATCAGCTTCGAACATTTACGAATTGCATTAATCACATTGGCGAAGCCGGAAAAGAAAGAATGACCTTCTTCTGCATTCGAGATGGCTATTAATTCATCGAAACTTGCACCTGCACAAAAAGTCCTATTCCCACCACTTTTCAGAATGATGACTTGGGCATCTGTATGAGTATCATATTTCCGAATAGCTTCAGTAAGTTCACTCAATAAGTAACTTGGAAGTGCATTATGTGATGGATGAAAGAACTCTATATAAGCCACACCATTTTTCTCGATATATTGATCGATATAACCAGCTGGATTATGTTTTTTGAGGTCGAACTGTCTGATGTGATGTTCGAAATGCTTTTTATGAATCAAGTCCCACTTTTCTTTATTAAGCGGGCCATATACGATGTGATTATTTTCAGCTAATGGATGCTCAGAATAATACTTTTCATAGATCTCGAAATATTCATAAAGAGCTTCCTTAGCCTCATCTAATGAAGCAAATTCAAGCTTTTCTTGTTCATCACTTTTTAAATATGGATTTTTAAAATGCTTAGGAATGCGTCGTTCTCCATAAAGACTTTGCTGATAACGGTCTATTTTTTCCTTTGGTGTAATAATGTCTTGCTGTATTTCACCAATGGACATCTTGAATAGATAAATCAGGTGTTCCACCATATGGTGAGCGTCCAGAATACCCCATAGCGCACTATCTTTATCAGTTAATGGGGAGATGTGTGTTTTTATATAATCAAGGGTAAGTTTCATGAGTTGGGTTTATCTTTTGTGCTTGCCTCCTGTCCAGTTACTTTTAGCCATTAATAATTCTTCACCAGATTCGATTGCTCCTGATTCGATAGTCGTTGCCATAGAATCATTCCATCGATTTAGGTAACCGAATAGCGCAATAACACCCATGATTTCAACAATTTCACCAGCTTCCCAGTGAGTTCTCATATTTTCACTTATGGCTTCATCTACTGCATTAGGGACTGCAGATGCGGCAACCGACAGGTCAAGCGCAGCTCTTTCTGCATCATTAAAGGCAGGATGTGTTTTATATTCCCAGATATTCTCTATTTGTTCTTTTGCTGCGCCATATCTTTCAGCAGCTCTAATTCCGTGAGCCTGACAATATTGGCATCCAGTTGCGTGGCTCGAAACATATGCAATTAATCGTTTTAATGCGCTGGTTACGCGACCCTTATTTTCCATAACCGCTTTATTCATCTCCACAAATGCTGCTGCAATTCTGGGACGTCGCTGCATAGTCTTTATGCTATTCGGACAAAATCCTAGGGTTTCATTATAGAACAAAACCATTTCCTGGATAGAAGGGTCGGTTTCAGGTATGGGATCTACTAGTGGCTTTTTCATAAATCTATTGATTTTTTTAAATGTAAAAATAGAAATTTACACGGCTTGTCCGATTAGATGAGTAATATATGCGTTAAGAAATGGATTATATTTTAGTTGTTCGCTCTGTAAATTGCTGGCATAGAGTAGTAAATTGCATTTGAAATTGTTTGAATCCCCTGTAAAAAGGAATATCGATTGTAGATGAGCATGTAGTCGGTTAATATTGAAATAGGAAGTATGAAAAATGGTGAATGATCAGGTTTCGGATAAGTTATTTCAAATTAGGCTTGAATAAATTAAAAAACACTTCTGCTTTCTAGAAAGAAGTTTTAGTTATAAAATGTTGTGAATCAGCGTACAATAAAGAACTTTTAAAATTGGTTGAATATTTTTTGCTAAAAACATCGAATTAAGGCGATGAATTTATATATTTGTGCCGCTTTAGAATCAATGGTATAAGTATTATTTGATTTTATAAGTAAAGTTTAAGGGCGTAGCGCAGTCCGGTTAGCGCATCACGCTTTAGAGGCGTGAGGGACGTAGGTTTCTCGCGAAAGAAATAAAATAAATAATTTAGGGGCGTAGCGCAGTCCGGTTAGCGCATCACGCTTTAGAGGCGTGAGGGACGTAGGTTTCTCGCGAAAGAAATAAAATAAATAATTTAGGGGCGTAGCGCAGTCCGGTTAGCGCACTTGGTTTGGGACCAAGGGGTCGTAGGTTCGAATCCTATCGCCCCTACTAAATTACGAAAGACTGTTTCACAAGAAGCAGTCTTTTTTTTTGTCTATGTACAAAGTATATATTCTATATAGCGAAACTGTAGGGAAATATTATACAGGCTTCACATCACTCACTGTGAAAGCAAGACTTAGTTATCATAACAATAAGAATGGCGGATTTACTAACCAAACAAAGGATTGGATGGTTGTATTTGTACAAGAATTTAAAACTAAAAAGGAGGCGTTGTTATTTGAGAAGAAAATCAAAAAGCAAGGCGCAGGAAGATTTTTAGAAAGACATTAACGAGCAATACGCTGAAACTAATAAGGTCGAATATTGTTTGCAGCTATAACTCATTCGTATACTATCGCCTCATGCTAAAGCATGACAGGCTCTACTAAATTACGAAAGACTGTTTCACAAGAAGCAGTCTTTTTTTTTGTCTATGTACAAAGTATATATTCTATATAGCGAAACTGTAGGGAAGTATTATACAGGCTTCACATCACTCACTGTGAAAGCAAGACTTAGTTATCATAACAATAAGAATGGCGGATTTACAAACCAAGCAAAGGATTGGATGGTTGTATTTGTACAAGAATTTAAAACTAAAAAGGAGGCATTGTTATTTGAGAAGAAAATCAAAAAGCAAGGCGCAGGAAGATTTTTAGAAAGACATTGACGAGCAATACGCTGAAAGTAATATGGTCGAATATTGTTTGCAGCTATAACTCATCCGCATACTATCGCCTCATGCTAAAGCATGACAGGCTCTACTAAATTACGAAAGACTGTTTCACAAGAAGCAGTCTTTTTTTTTGCCTATGTACAAAGTATATATTCTATATAGCGAAACTGTAGGGAAGTATTATACAGGCTTCACATCATTCACTGTGAAAGCAAGACTTAGTTAGAATTATAAAATTGTTTGATATATACAATCAATAATTAATGAATTCGCTCCCAGAAGACTTACATAGTATTTTATTAAAAGGGTCAAAATTTATTTTTAGTAGGCTTCAATTGATTTAGAAAAAAAATATTACTTTTGATTTAAATTCTTTAATTCGGTGCAATTTGCGCTAAACTTTTTATTTATAAACATCCTTCCTAAACAACCTAGTTCTTAGTTTTCTAAGCCGGTTGAACTTTAAAATTAAATTTTGATACGAACATTTCGAACAAATAATGTCGATTCAAAATTTGATGGTTAAAAATATCCCCTTTACCCTTAACACCCTTCATTGATTTGTAAATATACTGCGCGTCTGCGTGTGGTTTTTATTAAAATTGGATAGAGCTTTCCTGTAAGAATTCTATCTAAATGAACATATACAAATAAGAGATATGAAGCAGTTAATACTTATTTTTTTTCAAACCTTAATTCCAATATTAGTTTTTTCTCAGTCTGGAACAATTGACTTTAATCTTTTGTCCAACAACAATTATAACCAAACAATAAATGGAGGGAATGGAATTACAGCAGAGGTCATTTATTCTGGAAGTTCAGATGGGACTCAATCTCCTGTTGACATTATAGATTATAGACCTTCTACAAATGGCGCAGAGTTTACTATTGGGTGTGTTCCATCTATTAAGAGTAATGGCCAACCGGATAATCTAGAAGGATTATTTGTTGTCCATGATTATTTATCTACTCAAGCGGCACTTGATGGGAATTATTTCATCTCTAGGTTTTCTGAACCTTTATGTGATGTAGAATTTAAATTAGTCGACTTGACTTCCCCTGGAATTACTGGCACCTACCCTTCAGCTGCTCAAGCTGTATATAATGATCAAGTGATCATAACGGGTATAGATGCTGATGGAAATACCGTTGTACCCACAATTTCGATTATTTCTAGAGGAGTAGTAGAACTAAATCCAAATTGTACTTATACAGCAAATATTGGGAATTCAGATTTGGACTTCTGCGCTTCAGATCAAGTAGTTGATGGAAATCGAGCTTACGTTAATGGAGGTGCTGCGGAAGTATATTGTAATATAGGAGGTTGTTTGACAGGGGTTTATTTTAATAGTATGGATGTTCAAGTTGATTTTAACGGCGTATGTTTGAGTGAAGTGAGTATTCAGTACAACAATAATAATGATCGTAACACATTACATGTTTATGAATCGAATAATTCTGACCTAACCTGTAATAATTTATTATTAGGTGCCGATCAACAACCACAAGCTATACTTTTTGAGGATTATGATTACGCAAGTGTTTCAAGAGGTATCATATCAGGGAGTGTACTTGCTGATATTAACAATGACGATGATGGCGAGAATCCACTAGGTGATGTAACTATTACGTTATATTTAGATAGCGATGGAAATGGAGTCTTGTCAGTAAGTGAATTATTAGCTGGACCCGCTTTAATAGATAGTGATGGTGATGGCATGCCAGATGATCAAGCCATTACACAGAGCAGTAATGTCGATGGAAGCTATACATTTAATGGAGTCCCTGCAGGAAATTATATAATAATTGAAACTGATCCTAGTGGATATTTTTCTGTTCAAGATGGAGATATTTCCGTTGATGATACGGTAGATGATGTTATAAATAGCAATGATAATGATAATGCAATTCCGATTACATTGCTTGCTGGAGAGGAAGATGGGGGAAATAATTTTATAGATGAGGAATCGGGATCTATTAGTGGAGTCGTATCTGCAGATTCAGATAATGATGGAGATGAATTAAATATGGGAGATCCTGAAGAGTTACTGTCTAACATAACAGTCACACTTTATGCTGATACAAATGGTGACGGTGTTTTGTCTGTAGCTGAATTTAATGCTGGTCCTGCGCTTATAGATGCTAATGGCGATGGTAACCCTAATGAACTTGCAATGACAACTACTGACGTAAATGGAAATTATAGCTTTTCTGGAATATCTCCAGGGAACTATATCGTCGTAGAAACGGATCCTAATAATTATGCTTCAGTTTATGATGGCGATGACATTACAGATAGTGGAACTTCTACAGATCAAGTAGATGGTTTTAATAATAACTCAATTCCTGCAACTATTGATGCAGGAGAAGTAGACACTGGAAATAACTTCGTGGACGAAAAAGCAGGACTTATTAGTGGTACGGTATACCTTGATGAAGTTGATAATGGAACAGTGGACAAGACTTCTGGGGTAGATGCCATAACAATGTCTTTATTGGAAAGTGATGGTAGCCCTGTTTTGGATTCTGATGGGATTCCTATCACTGCCACTACAAACGCAAGTGGATATTATGAGTTTTTAAATGTCCCACCAGGCAATTATCTAGTTGAAATTGGTAGTACTCCAAATTCGCTGACTTATGAAAATGATGATATGATAGACGGTGCCGAGGATGAAGAAGAAAATGATGGAAGTACAATTAATGGTCGCATACCTGTTTCAGTAGGTGTAGGCACGCAAGAAACTGATAGTACAAATGATTTTGTAACCAGTGATTTTATACTTCCAGTTGAATTGATTTCTTTCAATGCTTTCAAGCAGGATAATGGTAATCTTTTAAAATGGTCCACATCTTCAGAGATAGATAATCAAGAATTTAACATTTTACATTCAGTTAATGGTAAAGACTATCGAATGATAGGAAAAATTATAGGTCAAGGTACCACAGAGTTTGTTTCAGATTATGAATATTTGGATAGGGCTCCATCTAACGGTTCAAATTTTTACCAGCTAATTCAGGTGGATTTTAATGGAAATGAATCAGTAATGGGAATAAAGCATATAAAAAACACAAAAGAAGCTCGAATAAGTGTCTATCCTAATCCTGTTGTAAGCAAAATTAATATATCTGGATTTGAAAAAGGCATGAAGATATTTATTGTAAACCAAGCCGGGAAGGTCGTAAATTCTACTAATGATTCCACTAGTATTAACATTGAGGATTTGACTAATGGTATCTACTTTATCAGAATATACGATGAGGAAAAGCTTGTTTTAACGGAGAAAATCTTGAAACTATAAAAATTACTTTAAAGGAAGTCAAGTTATTGATCTCTTGATAACTTGACTTCCTATTTTATTAACATTTCTTTTTGCAAGGAATGATTTACACCTCAAAAGTTTATAATTGATCATTGACCTATTCTTGCAAAGCATTCGATAATCATCCGAGCTCAATTTAACCCAAGATACACTTCAGTAGTTAGGTGTGAGTCCTTCTTTGAACGTATTTAATGATACTTAAAAGAATAAATTTCTATGACATAGTCGAAAAGCTATATTGCAATCTCATTTCTCTTCTACTACTGTACAATCGCTGGTAGTTACAATTTATTAAAAATAAAATATGTAAGAAATTAAGGATCAACATATTTTAATTGTAGAAACCTATTGTTGACATATTTAAATATTTTTATATATCTAAATATTACATATTTAATTTATTATATATGTTAAAAAATTACAATATGTTTTATTTGTCGTGTTATAATCATTATTATTGTGGTGTGAATTAGTCTTCCCAAAGACGAATTCCTTAAAAGGAAAATTATCTCAAACCGATTTTCCAACTGTAGAATATAACACGCAAGCAGTGATTGCTATGTGTGAGAACCTATCGTGTAAATCGGTATGAGATATGAATATTATTCATCTAAATAAGATGATTTAAAAAATTCACATCTACACAAAATTTATGGAATAGAGCAAAGCAACTTCTGTCGCTTACTATCTATAAAGTGCATCATTTCGATTTACTGCTTAAATGAATTTATAAATCCATATTGGAGATCATACAATCAGTAATTTATTCTAATGGCGAACTTTATTTTACGTACATCATTAACACCACAAGGACAGAATTCTAATTTATTAGATTCAGGCCTTAACCCTTCTTCAAAAAATAGTACCAATTCTGTGCTAAAGCAATTTTGCATGAAATTGACATTATTTACTATTTTGATTTTGAGTTCATTCTCTTTGAACGCTCAGTGTCCTGTTATTCAATTTCAGGATTTAAGAGGTGTAATTGGATTCCCACAATTTGATAATACAAGTCAATGCGGAGATGCAGATACACTTTCACTTTTAGTTTTTACCGATTCTCCAGGAGAAATTTTAGGATTTAACCTAAAACTTGATCTTGTGGATGGCTTAAATTATGCCGGGATTAGCGAAACATATTATGGTGGAAACACAACTATAAGTTATGGTGGCGGTTCTCCTACTTGTCCTGAATTTTCATTGGGAGGTGTAACTGATCCTGATGATGTATTTATAGCAAGTATAGGTTTAGTACCTGATTGTAATTTGGATTTGAATGACCTGTATTATGTAGGAGTTGAATATGAGTACACTTTTATGGATACTTCTGGTAATATAATAGAATGTGAAGGTACCTTTCAGATCGAACAAGAACTTAACTCTGCGTTAAAGCGACCAGAGCTTAATATGAATACGGTATCACCTGTAACAAGGAATATCACCAGTTTAGGACAGCCATATTGCCAGACTATGGTTGTTTCTCAAGATGGATTGCAAGCTAGTTTGAATGAAATGACATTTGAAGTAACTAACTTCCCTACTATTGATCCTAACGTTTCTATAGTAAGTATATCAGCTAATGCAATAGATCTTCCATTTACAGCTAACTCAGATTCTTCTGTAATTGCTGTTGTAGATGGTTCTTACTTTATAGGTAACACATCACCGAATCCAACAGATGATAAATTTAATACAGGTGAAAAAATAACATTTAGTGTATGTTATCAATCTGATTTATGTCCAGAGCAAAGTATTTTTAATCCAGTATATGAAGCGTCATACGGTTGCGGTGGGGATGTTTGTAATAGTACATCACAAGTTGGAACTGTTAGGGTTCAGCCTACAGGTGCCGCAGATCCAATAGCTAGTGCATCTTTTACAGGGCCATTACAAATATGTGGAAATGCTGGTACTATTACCTTATCGGTAACTAACCCAGGAGATCCTGGTTTAGAAAATACATATACGGATCTTTCAGTAGGATATGAAACATGTGAGCGTACGAATCTAGGAATAGGGGAGGTAAGAATTGGTGCAACAGTGCTTTCTGATAGTGATTATTCTTGGATAGGAGATGATCTTAAGATTAATTTTGATAGTCTCGCAGAAATTCCAGGTTCGGGGTTAACAGATGCAGATGGTGATGGATATTTTGATGATCTAGAAGGTGGCGCTACAGTTAATCTTGAAATTGATATGATCATAACATGTGGTATTAACGAAGTTGATGCTACATCATTAGAATGTCCTACAATTAACTGTCCGTTTGCAACATTCTTTGTTGAGGCGAAGGCTAATTGTGGAAATACATTCAGCAGATTTCCATCAGTTGAACCTTTCAATCTTAATTATGGCCCTACAGGTGTATTAAATGATAATGAAGTCAATATAGGTACTACAGCTAATCCTATTCAGGGATATGATTTTGGCCAACATGGAACGCCATCCAATAATTCGACTCCACTTCCACCAGCAACGATTGATTATGTTTTCTGCTATGATTTTGGATCTGAGAATATAGATCCATGTCCTACAGGAGCTGATTATAGTCTAAAATTAACATTTTCAGGAACGCCTAGAATTGTTCAAGATTATGAAGTAGTACCAGGTTCTATGGCTTATAGTGTAGATAATGGAGCTGATATAAGTATTCCAGACGGAAACGCTACATTTATGACTCCGGATCCAGCGACTCCAGGAATTCGTATGTTAACAATAGATGGTGGAGCTGTAAATAATACCGTATGTTATAAAATGCAATTGCAATTAGATACTGCATATTGTAGTCCTAGACAATTTGTAGCCGTTTCACAACAAGTGGTTGAATACTGTTCTGACTGCGATTGTGAAATAGTAAAAGCTTGTAAGAATACTCAGTTTGTTTCGGATCCTCAATACTTTGATTGTGTATGTCTAGTAGGTCACGAAATAGAGGTAACAAGAAAAAATCTTGGTTTTACAGATCATACAATGACCACAAGAGTTGATAGACAAGTATTATTAGATAATTGTCCTGCTGATTTAACAAATTTCGGTCCTGGTGATACCATGGCTGTTGCTGTAAAATACGATATAAAGGATTTGGATGCGATAACTAATATGAATATGTGGTTATTTAGTGCACGAGTAGAAAGTACTTCTGGTTTATTGAATACTGCTGAGTTGCCATTAACTCCAGATCGAAGAGCAGGTGGTATTGTTAAATGGGAAGTAATTAAAGCTGGCCAATCACCAGTAGAATTTTCGTTTGGAGATTTTGCATCTTGCGATAGTAGAACAGGAAATACATATTCTACCAATGACGAGAGAGATGGAAATGAAATAGAGTATGGATTTGCGGCTCTATCTGATAGAGGTGTTCAGGATTTAACAACAGATTATGACGTAAATACTATTTATCCAGGAAACAGTTCTCTTGATGGATACGACAATACGATAAACGCATATCTATATGTAAGAAACGCACAGCAATCAAATGAATGTGGTACAACAACTAATAGCTCTGGAGGTAATTGTTTGCAGGAATTCTTTGACTCCTTTAATTTTGCTGTTGGAGATACAATAAAGGTTTATCATGAGTATCCAATGAAAAGAAATCCGTACCGTGCTGCTGCAATTGCTGCAGGTGAAAATCCAGGGATTAATAATAGCATGCGGTTACGATTTAACATGACAATGTATAATTATGATGAATTTGGTAATGCGAATTATTGTTATACGACATTAGCATCTTCTTGTAATAGTTATCCTATTGTCAATGTAGCCGAATATGGTGGGGTTACTGCTATCACAGAATTAGACCTAGATAATTGTGGTGGATCAGCTAAGCACACTTTTTCTATCGCTAATCCTGCACCAACGGGTTGGTACCAATGTGAATTTAGACCTATTGCAAACATTGACGATGTGGATGCTCCGATGTTCGGACCATTTGCTTACTGCAGTAATGCAATGGTAGAAGATTATGATGGAAATATCATCCCATTAGAAGTAGACAGTACGATTAATGCATATTGTACAACTGTTGCTTCTGTAACCGGACAGATTTGTGCAACTGAAGATGCAGGAATAGGAGATGGAAAGGTGATTTTTGATCTCTCATCTCAAGGGGTCAGACCTCTTGGTGTCGGATTAATGAATGATGATAGTTTAGTGATGAGCTATGATTTATGTGCATTATGCCCGAATCCTTTTGAAATAGACTATGAACTGATTTACGATTGGTCAGATATTTGCGATGCTCCACGAGATCCTGCAGGGTATAGATGTAATACAGGTGGAGTTAATGGGGTATATAGTTATTGTGACCAATTAGGAATTTCAGGGAATTACTATAGTGCTTTGAACTTAGATACATTGCAATATCACTTAGATGAATCTAGTGTTGATTTTATTGTCAATGATAATAGAGTAGATGATGCAGGAATGTCATCAGCCAACCAAGGACCTGAGTTGATTGCTTCAGGTGGACCGGGAACAGCAGTTGAATACCAAGAAATACTTCTATGTAATGCAGATGCAGCTTTAACTCAAAGTAGTGTAAGTGGATCCGTTACTGTTCCTAATAGTGTGAAATTTGTAGGGGCCTATAGAGATGCTTCTAATGCAAGTCCATTACCTACAACCTTAGTGGCAGATGATGGAACTTACAAAACATATTCGATCGCGACAGATGCGACATCGCTTGCTCCAGGAGAGTGTGAGACAGTATTTATAGGAACTACTTTATTGTTCTGTCCTGAATTACCTGCTCCTCCTCCTCAAATATGTGTAAGTGCAGTATCTGGTTGTGCTGACCCTGATGTAACAACAGCCCTAGCAGGAAGTGGAACTTGTGGTTCTGCTGAAGACTGTTATGCGTATATTGCTGGAGAAGCAGACTTACAAACAGAGTGGTATAACACACCAGAGAATACGGACTTGTGCCAAACAGACACTTTTTACATCAGAGTAAAAAACACGAAACAATTAGCATTGTTAAACCTGGAGACAGTTGTTAACATTCCTCCTGGAATAACAATCGTCCCAGGTAGTTGGGAAGCAGCTTATCCTGGTGGATCTGTAGGATTAATGGGTACATTTGGAACATGGAATCCAATTACTCCGCAACCGAACGCTAGTGGAACAGCATATACATTTGTGGATGATGATTATAGTGCGGACATTGTAAATACAGGACTGCCTGGTGTATTTGCACAATTAGATAGTAATAATGTATCCTTTAGATTTGTAGCTGTTACAGAATGTGATGAATTCATTTCAGGGTCTAAGTTTACAACAGAAACAACGGCTTCGGATCCATGTGGCCCTAACAGGTTAGAGTCAGGTGTAGTAGATTCTCCTCCGATGATCATTTCAGGGGCAGATCCGAGACAGAGTGCTCAAATTTTAACAACAGCACAACCTAAAAATTCATATTGTATAGATGGACCATCTACATTCGGTCTAACTGCACTTAATATAGGAGAAAACCCAACGGCTTCTGAAGTTCAGACATGTATTACGATACCAATGTCATCATTAACTTACGAGGCTAATTCAATATCTTTTACGAATCCATCTTATACACCAACCACTATAACAGAGGAAGTTTCGGGTAATGATGTAATCGTATGTTTCGATTCGCCACCCTTAAACCCAGGACAGAAATTCAGTGTTCAGTTTATGGCAACTCAGCCACAAACAGCTGAATGTGGAGTGATCTTGCTTGGTATGGATGTGAAATCATTCCAGCCAGCAGTTCAATGTGAATCAATACCAGAAATGAGTTGTGGTGTTTATATTCAGAATAGTATTAATCCATCATTGGTCTTAGAAATGGGTCCTCCATTACAAACAGTAGATGTAAGACTTAACAGACAATGTAATGCTGGGACTGATCCAGAAAATATGTGTTATGAAATAGATCTAGTGAATCCTGGTGAAATGAATTACACAGGAGATATCACAATAGGAATACACGACGACGTTCTAGCTGATGGAGTTTATGATAATATAGTTGACGAAGAACTAGCAAGTTTTGTACATTCAAATGTTTCTGTAGATGCAGGAGCGATGACAACGATCACGATGTGTCTTGATGTTCCAGCTGCTCAGGCTTGCCCTATATTATTGAGACAAACTTTCGCGACAGCATGTGCATGTGATGAAGCCATCACACCATTTAATAATATACCACCTGCATTTTTAGACACCATAGAGAATGTGGTTTTATGTGCTGGTGATCCATTCACCACTGAAATATGTGGAGATTATACATTTACTTTAGAACCTGCAGAAGGTGGGGTCATTACAGAAAATGGTAGTACATTATCTGTGACCTTGAACTCAGGATTTGGAATTGATGAAGCTGTTGTATTAATAGCTACAGAGAATATAGGAGATTGTAAATCTGAAGCAAGTGTAGATTTATTTAGCACTGGTGACTATATGCCTGCTGATTTAGCATTCCAAGTTTGTGAAGGAGAATGTATAGATCCAGACTTAATGATTCCTGATAATATTGCTGAAGGTTCTACGATAACAATTACACAGGCAGGAACTGCAACAATGGGTGCTGATCTTAATATGTCTAATCCTGAAATATGTGGGCTTGTGCCTAATATGACAGACACTTATACAGTAACAATAACTTCTAGTCCTACATGTTCATATGAATTTGATTTTACGGTAGAAGTATTACCAATTCTTGCTCTAAATATTACGGAAGAAGAAGTATGTAACCATCCACTTTTCGGAGGAACAATAGAAGCTGAGACAGGTTTTGATAATTACCAATTTTTCTTTGTGTTACCTAATGGAACAGAAGTACTAAAATCCGCTGGATCTTCGAATACCTATAATACAGATGTAGAAGGAGATTATGTTATAAAAGCAACTAGCGCTGCTAATTTATGCCCAGCTGTAGGTTATGCTAGTATCAGTTCTGATTTCTGTGTGGACTTAGCACTTAAAAAAGAAGTGGTTAGCATCTCACCTGGACCAACACCTACTACAGGTGGAACAGTTCAATATCGAATTCGTGTTTATAATCAAGGCGGAGTAGATATGATGGATGTAGATATTACAGACTACGTACCAGTTGGCTTGACAAATAATGATGGAAATTGGAATCCTGGAGGTCTAAGTAACGGGCCAGTTACATATAATGCTCCAATTGCAGTTGCAGCTGGGGATTCAGCAGATGTGTTTATAACATTGACTGTAAATGAAGGAGCAAACTTCGAAAACACAATCAACATTGCCGAAATATCAGGCATGACCAATACAAGTGGCGAAGATGTAAGTCTAGACGATATAGACAGCACACCAGATGGAGATCCACTAAATGATGCGGGAGGAAATCCTAATAGTGGTTCTGATAATGTAGTAGGGGGAGATGGAACAAATGGTGGCGGAAGCCTTGGAGACTCTGATCCTTTAACGGATGAAGATGATCATGATCCAGCTACTCTTGATGTATTTGATTTAGCATTGACGAAAACGGTAGATCCGGCAAGTGTTCCTCCTTCTGGAATGTTTACTTTAGGAGATACTATAAACTTTTTTGTAACTGTAATTAATCAAGGATCTATAGATGCTACAGACGTAGTAATAACTGATTTGATTCCTTGTGGAATGGAATTCTTTGATGAAAATTTATCTACTAATGTTGGAGCAGGATGGGGAACAGCAACTTTAAATTTAGATGCTAGTTCAGGATATCAAACTCAAACTACAATAGCTTCTATTCCTGCTGGAACTTCAGTTCAGGTTCCAATTAAAATGGTACTCGCACTTCCTACTGGAGGTTTAGGACATACTCTTTGTGGTGTTGGAATGGACTCATATCTTAACTATAGTTACATTGAATCTGCTTTAGATGGAGATGGAATGCCAGTTTCTGATATAGATTCAGATCCAGGTTCATTTACACCAGAGGAAGAAGCAACGACGCCTAATGAAAGTGGAGATAATGATATCACAAGTACAGGAAATGGTCAGCCAGGTAGTCAAGATGACAGTGATCCTGCGAACATAGAAATTTTTGACCTGGCATTGTCTAAGATATTGAATCCTGATAACGGACCTTATCAGTATAACGATGTTGCTACCTTTGAAATATGTGTTACTAATCAAGGGAATGTTCCTTCTGATGATCTTCAGATTGTAGATTATATTCCATCTGGATACGCATTTGCTCCATCTAATGATCCTAAATGGACTGATAATGGAGATGGCACAGCGACATATGATGCTGACCCAAGTGACTTTGCAGGAAATACTACTCCTGGCCAAATTGGATTTTTAGAGCAAGTATGTGTGAATATAGAATTGATAGTACAACCTTCGTCAGGTGATCCTCTGGCCTATGTGAATACAGCGGAAATAGCTGGAGCAAATACGGTAATAGACCCTGATGGACCTTTATTCCCTGGACCTCCAGTATCAACACCAGTAACTGCAGATAATGATGGTGCTTTCGATACAGATATGACTAATGACGCTGGTGGTGCGTTAGGGACAGGAAGTGATGCAATGACTTCTGATACAGATGATCCAGCAATTCAAGGTGATGGCACTGGTGCGCCAGGCGATACTGATCCTGCTACGGATTCAGACGATGCAGATATAGCTGCGATTGATATTGTCGATTTCGCATTAAAGAAGACGATTGCAAGTCCAGAAGCTCCATATGCTTATGGTGACACCATAACTTTCGAAATTACTGTTTATAATCAAGGAACAGTAACGGGAGAGAATATTGAAATTACGGATTATTCACCTATTGGACTAGAATATATTGCAAACCCATTAGTTAATCCTAATTGGTCGGGTTCTGATGCGTCACATATGACTGTGATCGATGGCCCACTGGTATCAGGCGATTCTACTTCAGTTTTTGTTAAAATGATCGTTAATAACCTTGGAAATTCTCAAATTGAATATACGAACGTTGCAGAAATATCGGATGTAGATGACACAGATGGAAATAGTATCAGACTTGATGATGTAGATAGTACCCCTAATACTGATCCATTCGATGATGCGGGTGGAGCTGTTAATACAGATAGTGATAATGCTATCGATGGAAATGGAACTGGAGCAAATGGAGATACTGACCCTTTAACGGATGAAGATGATAATGATCCAGCTTTCGTTCAAATCTTTGATTTAGCATTAACGAAAGAAATTGTAGGCGGTCCTTATTCAATAGGAGACCTCGTAGAATATCAAGTAACTACCATTAACCAAGGTAATACACCAGTTGCGAATGTAGTTCTTAGTGATTATGTGCCATCAGGTCTAGCATTTACTGCTGGAGAAAACATGGGTTGGGCTTTTGTTGGAACAAATCCAACGGGTATTACTATTAATACAACGATTACGGATACTATTTATCCAGGAGATGAATATGAAACAAGTTTATTCTTAAGAGTTCAGGTAGGAGATGGTTCTGTGGAAGCATATACTAATGTTGCTGAAATAACTTCTTTCGAAGACATTAATGGAAACAGTAGTACTGACGATCCTACGATCGTAGATTCTGACAGTACTCCTGATGATGATCCTACGAATGATGCAGGTGGTAACCCAGATTCTGATTCTGATGATTCAGTTAATGGAGACGGAACAGGAATGCCTGGAGATGATGTAGCAGGTACAGATGAAGATGATGCAGATCCAGCTAAATTATCAATTGCAGATTTAGCACTGATCAAAACAACAGCTGAAACAGGTCCATTTAGCTACGGAGATACGATCACTTTTGATATCTCTGTTGTAAATCAAGGAAATGTAGTTGCTTCTAATGTAGAAGTTACAGATTATATTCCTAGTGGATTTGAATATGCATTGTCTAATAATCCAACTTGGTCTTATGATGGAACAAATGCAACGACTATTATTACAGGTCCTGTTATAACTGGAGACTCTATAGTTGTTTCTATAGACTTAGTGATTGTCCCTTCTGCAACTCCTGCAGATGCTTATACTAATGAAGCGGAAATTTCAGAAGCATTTGAAGAAGATGGTTTAACTCCTTTCGATGATGTTGATAGTGAAGCAGATAATGATAATACGAATGATGCTGGTGGATCACCAATGACAGATAGTGACAATGCACTTGATGGAACTGGAACCAACGGAATGGGTGTTCCTGATGATGCTGATGGAGCGACAGATGAAGATGATGCAGATCCAGAAATGATAGAAATTGTTGATGTAGCACAAACGAAAATGATAGCATCAGCCGGTCCATTTATGTATGGTGATTCTATTGAATTTACCATAACTACCTATAACCAAGGAAATGTTCCTTTAACGAATATTGTAATTTCTGACTATATCCCAGATGGATTTACTTTATCTGGAACAAGTGAAGGCGCCGGATGGGCAGTTTCAGCGAACGGTGCAGAGTTTATCATTACGGATATTCTTCTACCTGGTGAAGAAATTGAAACTCCAATTTTACTTATTCTAGGTATGACAACAGGTTCTAATAATGCCTACACGAATGTGAGTGAAGTAAGTATGATGACTGATACTTTAGGAATGGATGTTTCAGGAGATGATGTAGATAGTGATATCAATAACGATCCTACAGATAATGGAGGAGGAGAACCGAATACAGATAGTGATGATGCAATAGATGGAGATGGAACAGGAATGCCTGGAGATACAACAGCATTGACAGATGAAGATAACTCGGATCCAGCGTTTGTTGAGATCTTGGATCTAGCAGTGATCATGGAGAATAGTGATGATGTGATATCTATGTATGGTGATAGTATTACTTTCCCAATAACACTGACAAATCAAGGAAATGTAGCAAGTGATTCACCAGAGGTTACGGTGATGGTGCCAGACGGGTTCGCATTCGATGGAATGGCTAATCCAGATTGGATAGACAATGGAGATGGAACGGTAACATATGCTTACCCAGATACCTTAGCACCTGGAGATTTAGAGATGTTTGATCTAGTATTGATAGCACAGCCAGCGACAGGAGATGGAGCATGGACGCCAGTAGTAGCCATAACAGCAGATAATCCGATCAGTGAAACACCAGGGTTAACCGATATCGACAGTGATATAGATGGAGATCCAAGCAATGATGCAGGTGGAAATCCAACACCAGATACAGGTGACGGACCGATCGTAGGAAGTGATGATAGTTTGACAGGAGACGGAAGTGGAAATCCAGACGATACAGATCCAGCAACAGATAGTGATGCTTCAGATCCAGAATTCGTAAGAATCATGGATGTGGCACAGACGAAAATGGTAATTGGAGCTGGACCATATGTTTATGGTGATACGATACCATTCTTGATCACGACCTATAACCAAGGAAATATAGCCTTAGTCAATACTGAGATCAGTGATTATGTACCATTAGGATTTACTTACGCAGGAGACATCAACACTGGATGGACAGGAGTAGATGGTCCAGGCGACCAAACGATCACCTATACTATTCCTGATACGATTATCGGAGGAACAAGTGTAGAAGATACAGTGATGTTGATCTTAACAATGACAACAGGAGGATTAGATAATTATACGAATACATCAGAAGTAAGTTTTGCACAAGATACCTTGGGTAATGATACGGATGGCAATGGACCAAACGGAGGCTTAGATGATGTAGATAGTGATATAAATAATGATCCTACAGATAATGGAGGAGGAGAGCCAAATACTGGTAGTGATGATGCAATAGATGGAGATGGAACAGGAATGCCTGGAGATACAACAGCATTGACAGATGAAGATAACTCGGATCCAGCGTTTGTTGAGATCCTGGATCTAGCAGTGATCATGGAGAATAGTGATGATGTGATATCTATGTATGGTGATAGTATTACTTTCCCAATAACACTTACAAATCAAGGAAATGTAGCAAGTGATTCACCAGAGGTTACAGTGATGGTGCCAGATGGGTTCGTATTCTATAGCGGAGGCAATCCAGATTGGATAGACAATGGAGACGGAACGGTAACATATGCTTACCCAGATACCTTAGCACCTGGAGATTTAGAGATGTTTGATCTTATACTATTCGCACAGCCAGCGACAGGAGATGGAGCATGGACGCCAGTAGTAGCCATAACAGCAGATAATCCGATCAGTGAAACACCAGGATTAACCGATATCGACAGTGATATAGATGGAGATCCAAGCAATGATGCAGGTGGAAATCCAACACCAGATACAGGAGATGGACCGATCGTAGGAAGTGATGATAGTTTGACAGGAGACGGAAGTGGAAATCCAGACGACACAGATCCAGCAACAGATAGTGATGCTTCAGATCCAGAATTCGTAAGAATTATGGATGTAGCACAGACGAAAATGGTAATTGGAGCTGGACCATATGTTTATGGTGATACGATACCATTTTTGATCACGACCTATAACCAAGGAAATATTGCCTTAGTCAATACTGAGATCAGTGATTATGTACCGTTAGGGTTTACTTACGCAGGAGACATCAATACTGGATGGACAGGAGTAGATGGTCCAGGCGACCAAACGATCACCTATACTATTCCTGATACGATTATCGGAGGAACAAGTGTAGAAGATACAGTGATGTTGATCTTAACAATGACAACAGGAGGATTAGATAATTACACGAATACATCAGAAGTAAGTTTTGCACAAGATACCTTGGGTAATGATACGGATGGCAATGGACCGAATGGTGGCTTAGATGATGTAGATAGTGATATCAATAACGATCCTACAGATAATGGAGGAGGAGAACCGAATACAGATAGTGATGATGCAATAGATGGAGATGGAACAGGAATGCCTGGAGATACAACAGCATTGACAGATGAAGATAACTCGGATCCAGCGTTTATAGAAGTATTTGATTTAGCACTGATACTAGGAGCAAGTGAGGATACATTAACCATGTATAACCAAACTGTAACTTTCCCTGTAACGATTGCGAATCAAGGTAACGTAGCAAGTGAATCACCAGAGATTACGGTGATGGTGCCAGACGGATTCGCATTCGATGGAATGACTAATCCAGATTGGGAAGACAATGGAGATGGAACCGTAACCTATGTGTACCCTGATACATTGGCACCAGGTGATTCTGAAATGTTCGATTTAATATTGACATCTCAACCAGCTTCAGGCCCTGATGCATGGACACCTATTGGAGAAATCACAAGTGATAATCCAATAAGTGATACACCAGATATCACGGATATTGATAGTACACCAGATGATACATTTGATAATGATGCAGGAGGTGCAGCAGATCCAGATAGTGAAGATGGAAACTTCCCAGGAAGTGATGATATCCTTGATGGTGACGGTACAGGAATGATAGGAGATACAGATGCAGCAGGTGATGAGGATGATAATGATCCAGAACTTGTTAACATCTTTGATCTTGCATTGACTAAGAAAACAATGATGACTACTGGAAACTCTTTCGGAGATACAATCCAGTTCATGATTAAAGTATATAATCAAGGAAATATTCCAGCTACGAATGTAGAAATTACAGATTTTATGCCTGATGGCTTTGATTATGTAACTTCTAACGATACGACAGGCTGGTCTTTTGATCCAGGATTAATGACAGCGACGATTCAGTTAGCAAATGATACGATCCAACCAGGAGATTCGTTAACTGTAAATTATTATGTAACCATCATGATGAGTAACATGGGAGATGCATTCCAGAATCAAGCTGAGATAAGTGCAGCTGAGGATGACAATGGGAATAGCACTGATGATGGCTCATTAGTGGATGCAGATAGTACGCCAGATGATGATAATACAAATGATCCGGGTGGAAATCCTGGAACTGATTCGGATGATTCTATAGACGGAGACGGAACAAATGGAGGTGGATCACCAGGTGATACCAATGCTGATACAGATGAAGATGATTCAGATCCAGCATTAATACAAGTGATCGATGTTGCAATACAAAAAACGATTGTTGATGGACAAGCTCCATATTCTTATGGCACTCCAGTTAATTTCTTAGTAAAAGTGATTAACCAAGGAAACGAGCCATTACATAATGTAGAGGTAACAGATTATATTCCTGTTGGCTATACTTATGATGTAGCAAGTGATGCTGCGGGTTGGGCATATGATTCAATAAGTTCAGTTGCAACAACCGTTATTCCTGGACCTATGAACCAATGGGATAGCACAGAAATCATTATAACATTGATTCCAGAAAGGATGATTCCTTCTAATGACCCTGAAGCATGGACAAATGTTGCAGAGGTAAGTGAAATGTTTGATGGAGAAGGGATGGACATCAGCGGAGATGATATCGATTCGAATGCAGATGATGATCCAGACAACGATCCGGGTGGAGCAGCTGGAACGGATAGTGATGACAGCTTGAGTGGAGACGGAAATAATGGTGGAGGTGCACCTGGAGATACAGATGCTAATAGTGACGAAGATGATTCGGATCCTGCATTACTGCCTATTTTCGATCTAGCATTGACTAAGCAATTGGTTTACCCAGATAGTATATATGCGTTTGGTGATGAAATGGAATTCTTTATTACATTGGATAATCAAGGAAATATTCCAGCTACGAACATTTTAGTAACAGAATATGTCCCTGGAGCATTGACAGAAGTAGGAGCAACTAACGATCCTACGTGGATGTTTGGCGGTGCAACTGCAACGTATCTATATGAAGATACTCTTCAAGCAGGTTCTTCAGACACGATTTACTTAAACATGGTATTCCAGATTGGTTCTTCAATAGAAGATTATGTGAATTATGCAGAAATAAGTGAGGCAGCTGATACGATGGGTAACAATACAACGGACAATCCAGATGTCTTATATGATATAGATAGTACGCCGGATGATATCGCAGATAATGATGCAGGTGGTAATCCAGATACTGATAGTGATGATGCTGTAGATGGTGATGGTTCTGGAATGTTCGGAGATGAATTAGCAGAGACAGATGAAGACGACCATGATCCAGTACAACTGGGATATGTAGATATGGCATTAGTGAAAACACTAGTTACTACTGGACCGGTTCAAGTAGGCCAAGATGTAACCTTTAATATCGAAGTGATTAATCAAGGTACATTCCCTATGGTTGCTGTGGAAGTAGTAGACTATATTCCTGCAGGATTCGAATTAAGTGCTGCCAATGGTGGAGCATGGACAGAAGATGTAGATGGAAATGCAAGAATGACTTTAGCTGGTCCTATTGGATTTGAAGAATCAGATACTGTTCAGATTATTCTAACGGTTCTACCGAATGCGAATGCGGATAATATGGTCAATGTTGGAGAACTTTCTGAATTCTTCTTTGAATTCGGTGACGAAGCGACCGATCATGACATCGATTCACAGGCTGATACAATTCCTGACAATGATGCAGGTGGCATGGTTTATACTGATAGTGATGATGCAGTGGATGGTGATGGAACAGGAATTCCTGGAGATGATGTTGCAGCAACGGATGAAGATGATGCAGATCCTGCAGTACCAGAAGTACTAGATCTTTCCCTAGTTAAAACAGTTGCAGAAGGTACTGCTCCTGTAAGACCTGGTGATTTGGTTACTTTCAATATCGAAGTGTGTAACCAAGGTAATGTACCAGTAGAAGGAGTTACCATATACGATACTATTCCATCGGGTCTAGCGAAAGATCCAAGTGTAATGGATGGTTGGACATTGGTTAGTGAAAATACATATGCTTATGTAATCACAGAAAGATTACTTAGAGATAGTTGTATTACGATACAAATTGAATTAGAAGTACAACCTGAAAGTGTTGTTGCTGATATGATCAATGTAGCAGAAATTGCTCAAGTACTTGATACTTTAGGTAATGATGTTTCAGATCAAGACATTGATAGTACACCTAACGATGATAATGGTGAGGCAGAAGATACTTACGGAACAGACGATGATGACGCTACGGACGGAAGTGTTCATAATGGGGAAGATTCAGATGACGCTGATCCAGCTGCACCACCAGTATTTGACTTGGCAATTAGAAAGATTAATACTGTTGCAGGTTCAAGTAACATAGGAGATATAGTACCATTTAATATTACGGTATTTAATCAAGGAAATGTTCCAGCAACTCAGATAGTTGTTACTGATTATGTGCCAGATGGTTTAGGTCTTGCTTCAGTTCCTGAAAATGCGGATTGGGCTTTAGTAGGAGGTCAATATGAATACTTGATTACAGATACTATTTATGGTGGTCAAGATACAACTATACAGATTTTCTTAGAAGTACTTCCTAATGCTGTTCCAATGAATGTTGTGAACATGACGGAGATAAGCAGTGCTTTAGATACAAGTGGTGTAGATGTATCTCTTAATGATTACGATAGTAATGGAGATAGTGATAATGGAAATGATGTAGGTAATGAACTATATGATTTTGATAATGATAACGTGACGGATGAGTTTGGTATTGATCAAAATGGTGCGACTGGAATGGATGAAGATGATCATGATCAAGCTTGGGTTTTAATCTGTGATGCGATACTTTGTACAGGTGACATTAACATCAGTCTTGATGAAATGTGCATGGCTGAATTAACACCTAGTATGTTGCTTAATGGACCAGTATTCCCTGATCATGTTTATGACATCGAGATTGTTGGACCTAATGGAGTTGTTAAGGAAGGAAATATCTTCGGTTCTGAAGATGTAGGAAAAATGTTCGAAGTGTCTATCATCAATCCTTTATGTGGAGAAAACTCATGTTGGGGTAAGGTGCTAGTAGAGAACAAATTCCCTCCAGTAATAGAATGTAAGAGTGATACAATCAGCTGTGGAGAGTTGTTAGTTCTTGATCCGCCAACAGTGATTAACAATTGTGGAGAGGTGACCTTGAAGCTAATAGATAGAACAACCGTAGATGTTGCATGTGAAGATCCTAATTTACAATTGATCATTACAGAAACATGGGTTGCATCTGATCCGAGTGGTGTAAGAACAGATACTTGTACTCAGACATTGTCTGTAGAGAAGTTTGATATAACTGAAGTAGTAGGACCATCGGTTACAGATACCTTATTAAGCTGTTCAGTAGGAACTATGCCAAGTCCAGAAACGATAGGCGTACCAACATTGAACGGAATTGCATTGTATCCTGATAACTTTGCGGAGTGTGGCATATTTGTAGACTTCGAAGATGAGTTCTTTAGTTTTGGTAACGATTGTTCATCAGGTGTACAAAGAACATGGACAGTGAATAACTGGATCTGTGGAACCGATAACTCAGTTACATTTACTCAGTTGATCACATTTATAGATACAACTGGACCAGTATTGAGTAATGTGCCTTCAGATATTACAGTAAGTACTTCAGGATTCACTTGTGAAGCTCAAGTAGCAATACCAGCGATCACAACAGTAGATGAATGTAATCCTGAAGGAATACGAGTAGATATTCAGTATGAAGGTGGATTCGTACAAGATCAGAATGGAGTGACCGTAGGATTAAGTGCTGGAACGAGTACGGTAACCTATGTAGTCTATGATGTTTGTGGCAACACTAGTACAGCAAGCTACAATGTAACCGTTCAAGATCTTGAACAGCCAGTGACAATATGCGATGCATTCACAACGGTTAGTCTGAATAGTGAAGGTAAAGCATCATTGAGTGCGACGAAATTGGATAATGGAAGTATGGATGAATGTGGACCGGTTACGCTTGAGATCAGCAGAATGGATGATGAATTAGGCTTCTTAGAAGCAGTAGACTTCAGTTGTGCAGATATCGGGACAGAAAATATCATGGTTGCGCTTAGAGTAACAGATGTTTCTGGCAATAGTAATACATGTATGGCACAAGTAGAGATTCAAGATAAAGTGCCACCAGTATTAATTTCTGGATTACCTGACATCACGATCTCTTGTACATTCCCATTCTCTGAAGATAATTTGAGTGTATTCGGAACGATTGTAAATGATGCAGATTCTATCAATGCAATAGTAATTGATGATCCTGCAGTTCAGTTCAGTGGACCAGCACAAGATGGATTAATCTTAGATAACTGTTCGACAGCAGCAATGAGTGAAGTGATGAGTGGTGACTTGAACAGTTGTGGAAGTGGAACAATGATAAGAACGATAACTGCTACAAGTCCTAATGGTGAAACAACAAGTTTAACTCAGCGAATTACCTTGGTTAACCCAACACCATTCGTAGAGTCAGATATAACTTGGCCTATAGACATCACAGTGAATCAATGTAATGGAGATGGATTAGATCCATTGAACCTACCAGAAGGTCAAGGTTACCCTATATATGCAGAAGATAACTGTGATATGGTTAGCTCTACCTATGAAGATAGAGTGTTATCAAATACTCCAAACGGTGGAGGTTGTCTAGTGATAGAAAGAACTTGGTACGTAAGTGACTGGTGTCAGAAAGTGAATAATCAATACGTCATTTTCGAAGATGTACAGTTGATTACGATCAATAATAATGTGGCTCCTGTTATCACTTCTACGTGTGAAGACATTAGAGTTGAAAGTTTAGATGGCGCATGTGGAGGAGCTCAAGTTAGTTTAACAGCAAGTGCAACGGATGATTGTGTGACAGCTGAAAACTTAATCTGGACATGGACAGTAGATCTCGATTCTGATGGAACGATAGATAGTACAGGAACAGGAAATGATGCAAGTGCAGTTTATCCTGTAGGAACTCATAAAGTTAACTTCATCGTAGGCGATGGTTGTGGAAACTTAGCTGGATGTAGTTATACATTCGAAGTGGATAATGTAAAAGCACCAAGTCCGAAATGTTTCCAAGGATTATCAGCTAGTCTGACACCTATGGATACGACTGGTGACAATATTGCTGATACTGAAATGCTAATGTTAACTCCAGATTATATAGATGCTGGAAGTGATCATCCATGCGGATATGATCTACAATTAAGCTTCTCAGCTGATGTGAATGATACGCTAAGAATCTTTGGATGTGATGATTTAGGTCAACAAGGAATCCAATTATGGGTGACAGATCAGAATGGAAATCAAGATTTCTGTGCAACCTTTATCATCGTAGAGGATAATAATGATGTTGATCTATGTCCAAGTGTTAGCGAGTTAGTTGACATAACAGGAGCGTTGTTTACTGAAGAGGATGTTGAAATTAGTGAAGTTGAAGTTTACTTAGATGGAAGTGACTTAATGAATGTTTCTGACGAGACTGGAAACTATAACTTCTCAGATATGCCGAAAGGTGGAAGTTATGAGGTAATGCCAGAGAAGAACACTGATCATTCTAATGGAGTTACGACTTTAGATTTAATCATGATTCAGAAGCATATTTTAGGGATCACAGAGATAGAAAGTCCATACAAGTTATTAGCAGCTGATATAAATAACAACGGAAAGATTACGGGTTCTGACTTATTAGAATTAAGGAAATTAATCTTAGGAATCTACGATGAGTTCCCTAATAATACAAGTTGGAGATTTGTAGATGGTGAACATAGTTTCATAGATAGCAGTGATCCTTGGGCTCAAGCGATTCCTGAAACGACTACGATCGATGTATTGAACAAAGATACGAAGGTAGATTTCTACGGTTTAAAAGTGGGAGATATCAACGGAAGTGTAGAGATGAGCGGATTGCCACTGCATGCAGAAGTTAGAAGTACGGAAGCGCCATTTGTATTATCTTATGAAGATAGAATGTTGAAAGCTGGAGAATTAGTGAATGTTCCGGTATACGCTGATAGCATACATAATATCATTGGATACCAGTTCACACTTAATGTTGATGCTAGATTAGCAACTATCGGAGAGGTTACAGGAATAGGTACAAATGTAAGTGGCCTGAACTTCGGACAGAGATATGCAGACAAAGGAATCTTGACAAGTAGTTGGGATAATTCAGCGGGTCAAGATGTTGATGGAACGTCACCTATATTCATGGTAAGTGTAATTGCGCATGAGCCAGTAAGGTTGTCAGAAATTCTATCATTGTCAAGTGATGTGACAAAAGCTGAAGCATACTCTTCGAAAGGTGAGTTGATGGATGTCGAGTTAGAATTAAGAGGTGATGCAGCAATTGTTGGTTTACCAGAATTGTTCCAGAACCAACCGAATCCTTGGGCTAAGAGTACGATAATTAGCTTCAGTTTACCAGAAGCAGCGCGTGCAAGTATCCGAATCTACGATGTTGCAGGAAAGCTTGTAAAAGAGCATACTGCAGATTACAAAGCGGGACTTCATAAGTATGAGGTGATCGAAGAAGAGTTTAGTTCTAGAGGAGTGTACTACTACGAGCTATTGACAAATGATTACAAACTATCTAAGAAAATGGTATTGATAAAATAAAGTTAGCATTTAGATTGAGTTAGTTATGAGTTATGAGCCGTGGTGTGCTCATAGCTTGTAACATTTTGATTGACGATTTATGATTTTGGAATTGTGATTTACGACTTCAGATTTACTAAAAACAACATCTAAAAGCTAAGAACAAAGAAAAAAGTAGTTTATTAAATGCCTATAGGCATTTTAAAGCAGCATCCTAGTCAGGTGCTGCTTTTTTAGTTTAAACATTATTAAAATTTAACATATGTAATACATTAGAATCTGTATAATTGTGGTCTAATTGAAATATTTAAATACAGATTGACATACACATGATTAAACTATTAAAGACTATATTTTTTCTTTTTTTACTGAATAATTCCTTGTTAGCACAAGATCCTGTTTTAGTTACCGATTTTTATGAAGGCCTTGAGGATGCATTCCAAAGTGATGAATATAGCTATTCATCTGTTCAAGTAGGCAACAAGATTTTTCTACCCGTCACTACTGAAGAAACGGGAGAGGAAATAGGGATCATTGAAAATAATGAAATCAAAGTTGTGAAGGACATTCTAGAAGGAAGTGAATCTTCTGACATTAAAGAATTAACCGTGTACAATGATAAGGTATATTTTGCAGCGAAGGATGGCTCTGGTGGAAGTGGACTTTGGGAAACAGATGGAACGGAAGAAGGTACAGAAATGATTTTCAAAATAGATGGGAATTCTAATAGTCCAATTGGCTTAATAGTTTCTAAGTCTAATGTGCTGTACTACACCTACGCGGGGAATTTATATAGTTATGATGGGACAGAAAATAAAAAATTAAGAAACGGTGTAAACTTTGTAAGTGACTTTGCTACAGCATCAAATCTATATTGTCTGTACGGTGATGATATTGCTTTCTTAGAAGAGTCTGGTCCTTTTGGTGATAACATCCAACTTGTGATTCTTAAGGATGGACAGTTCAAAGAAGTTGGTGAAATCGTTGATCCTGCATTTTTTTCCAAGCCATTTGGTTTAAATCCAGTTTCTAATGGGCTTGTTTTCGTTATCAGTGGAGACTCAGAGGAATCAGCAACATATAAGTACTTAGATGGAAACTTCAGTTTTTCAAAATTAAAAACCGATGGCAGTACAGCTCCATTTGATAGATTAGAAAACGTTTCTGATAAAGTTAGTGTAGGATTAATTAGAGAGAAAGGATACTATGCGATAAATGGTGTAGCTGGAGAAGAATATCTAATTCGCGAGACAACAGAGGTATCCACAACTCAAGGTTTTGGATTTGAAAAAGCTAATTATGGTGATAAATTTATCATTCAATTGCCAGAAGGAGGCTTTTTTAATGGGAGTAATAACATTATTTATTCGGACGGAACAGCTGAAGGATCTAAGGTGTTAATTGAAATGGGAGAATACAATTCTAATATCGTTACTAATAATCAGTTCGCATACGTTGCGAAAGATATTTCTAATGGATTCGAACCGGTTTTATATGAAATCAATATGGATGATGGATCGTATAAATTGTTGAAAGAATTCGAAGAACGTTCCTTAAATTTAAACTCCATCTATATTCTAGGTGTAGTAGATAATAACTTGTATTACATTAGCAACCTTGATCCTCAGTTAGGGAGAGAACTTTATTATCTACCATTAGGACCTCCTAGTTCAATATCTTCGATGAAAAGTAATCAATTAGATGTTCGTTTTGAAGGGAATGGGATCACTATAAATTCTTCGAGTGCTGTATCTGCTTCGGTTAATATTTTCAATTTAGATGGCAAATTGATTCAATCAATGGACTTGACTACAAACCTTCGTCATGACATCAGTCAGTTAAAAGGAGCGTTTGTTTTTCAAGTAATCCTAGACGGCCGAATTGGGAGTTACAAGCATATTATTCATTAAGTCTTTGAATCTAAAGAAACATTTATAATCGGAGATTAAGTTTTATATCATTCTTAGCTTTAATATTGACCTATGTAAATTTAATGTTAACTTTAGGTTTAATTAATGTTAATAAATAATAAGAATGACAAATACAAAGAAACTCAAAAAGAGCATTAAATCTTTAAAGTCGAAGTTAAAGAAAGAGCAAAGCAAACTGAAAAAAGCTAAAAAAACAAAATCTTCTTCGAAGCCAAAGTCTAAAGCGACAAAGTCTAAAAAAGTAAAGTCGAAGAAAGGCGGCAAGAAGAAAGCAAAATAGAAATAAAAAAGCCAGAATATTTATTCTGGCTTTTTTTATTGAACGCTGTAAACCTACATATACTTATAATTCCTTAACCCTTAATACCCTTGGAGATTAGTAAATGTATTCTTTAATCTGCTTTAGATTGTAAATAACCCGATTGCTCAAATTTGAAAATATCAGAATCCGTTCTTACTGTTTTAAGAATTTCTTCCATATCTTTTATGATCTCTGGGTGTTCTGAAGCAACATTATTTTTTTCACCAATATCTTTGGATAAATCGTATAATTCTAAAGGCTTCTCAGGATCTCTTAGCACATTATACTTTACCGCTTTCCAGTCTCCTTTTCTGATTGCTTGACGGCCGCCTTTTTCGTGGAATTCCCAATATAAATATTCGTGTTCTGCTTGTTCTGTTCCAGTTAATGTAGGCAAGAACGAAATTCCATCTATGTCTTCTTTGTTATCATAACCTGCTATTTCCGCGAAAGTAGGGAAGACATCCCAGAACGCAGAAACATGGTCTGATGTTGATTTAGCTTCCACATGTCCCGGCCATTTAACGATCATAGGAACTCTGATTCCACCTTCATATAGATCTCTTTTGCTTCCTTTAAGCGGGCCGTTACTGTCAAAGTATTTTGGATCTGCGCCACCTTCTGTGTGCGGGCCGTTATCAGAAGTGAAAATGATAATGGTATTATCTGCGATACCCAACTTTTCCACCTTGTCCATGATTTCTCCTACTTGAGTATCTAATAAATCGATCATTGCAGCAAATGCTGTATGTGTTTCTTCCTGTGATTCATATGGTCCTGTGCGGTAGGAAGGGCCGCTATCTGTTCCAATGTATTTTTTTTCTGGCAAGAATTTTCCACGATATTTTTCCATAAATTCCTCGGGTGCTGCTAATTCAGCATGAGGAATGATAGATGCTACGAATAAGAAGAAAGGATTATCCTTGTTGTCTTCTATAAATTTTAATGTCTGATCATGGATAAGTGCTGGAGCGTATTCATTTTTTTGTTTACCAGCATTTCCTTTCAGGCTTATAGAATCTCTGTCAGACCATAGATGATATGGATAATAATGATGCCCTAATCTTTGGCAATTATAGCCGTAGAACCGATCGAAACCTTGGTTCATTGGATCTCCTTCTGATCTTGGGAATCCAAGGCCCCATTTTCCGAATGCTCCCGTTGTATATCCTACTTTCTTAAGCATTTCAGGAAGTAAGAAGGTGGAGTCAGGAATTGGATATTGGCCTTCTGGCATAATTTCTTTATTGCCTCTCACATAGGTGTGTCCAGTATGCAGTCCAGTCATTAATGCCGATCTAGAAGGCGCACATACGGTACTTCCAGAATAATGCTGTGTAAATAACATGCCCTGACTTGCTAGTCGATCGATATTAGGAGTAGTAAATTTTTCCTGTCCGTAGCAGCTTAAGTCACCATATCCTAGATCATCTGCTAAGATGTAGATGATATTAGGTTGATTAAGTTTTAAACTCACATTATTGTCTGAATTATTATGAGCACTATTTGCTGTGTTATTACAAGCAATAAAGAAGCAAGAACATACTGCAGTTAGGATTAAAAAGCTTATTCTTTTCATAAAGTGTTTTGTACGAGGTAAAAAATGGCAAGAACTCTTAAAATAACAGTTATAAAGCCCCGTTGTAAATTTAAGAGCACTTGCCAGTTGACAAAAATATAGAAATCTCACTTTCTTTTATCTGTATCCATTATTCGTTGGATCGGAATCCAGTAAATTAGGATTTAATTCTATTTCAGCTAGTGGAATCGGCCAGTGTATATGATGCGGTTTAATATTTGACGCTGGATTGTTCCAAGCACGCTGTTCAGTAGTTTGAATGGTTTCTACCAATATGCCCCACCTGATCAAGTCCATCTTTCTATGTCCCTCTGCACTTAACTCATATTTTCTTTCATTTCGGAGTGCAATATTAAATTGATCCTTACTCATTCCGGACCAAGGTTTGTCTGGTTCGAAAGCTCTCGCTCTTACTGCATTCACATAGCTATATGCTCCTTCTGGACCATTCAAGTTGTTTTCTGCTTCAGCAGCCATCAGGTAAGTATCCGCCAATCTGAAAACGATGTAATTTTCTGGGTGATTTCCACGTAATGAGTGTTCTTGATCAAGGTTCCAGTTTTTTCTAAAGTATGGATGAGTTAATTGGAAACCTAAATGTTCCGTTACAATCGTCGCATCATATCTCATATCTCCATCTTCCCAGTTTTCTTGTCTAGCGATTTCTGGAAGTGGAACAGACCATCCATAACCGGTCATGTCTTCATTTTGTTCTTTTAACAAGGCTTGGAATAACTCGAGGTTAGAAGGTGTGCCATCTCCTCCTGGTCTTGCATTTCTATTCGCTGGTTCATCTCTGATTCTTGGATTGTAATCATCAGTTCTTTTTGATTGAAAATTGCCATTCACGGCATTAGAAGTGAAATCTACAGCCCATATGTGTTCATCATTGTATTGATTAGCAGGATCTGATTGATCGAAAACATCAGCATAATGATCTAAAAGAACATGAGGTGAATTGTTTATTACATCATCACAAGCAGCTTTGGTCTGCGCCCATTCTTCATCAAGAATATGGAATTTCGCTTTTAACATGGCAGCAGCCCACTTCGTAGGTCTCCCAAGATCAGAACCTGAATAAGAAACTGGTAGCAGAGAATATGCTCGTTCTAGATCAGTTTTCATATCGGATTTGATTAAGTTTTGATCAGTTCTACCGATTACCGATAATTCTTCTACAGAAAGTAATTCTCTGAAGTAAGGAACATCCCCCCATATATTGGTTAAGTGGTAGTAAGCCAAGGACCTTAAGAATAAGATTTCACCTACAGCTTGTTTTTGTACACCATCAGAAATTTTATCATTTCCATCTATTGAATTTAAAAAAAGACTTGAATTTCTAGCTAAGGAATACAGAACAGACCAAGTTCCATTGCCATCTGCAACACCTTCTGCCACATAGTAATTAAATATAGTTCCGTTTACATTTCGACTAGGACCATTTTCGTCCGTTCCATTTTGATAGAAATTATCTAATCCTCTAGTCGTGTAAGTATTAGTGCTATGAAGAAGATTATATAAGCCATTAACTGCTAGTTGTGCCTCTCCATCATTATTGAAGAAGTTGTCTGTAGTGATACCAGATCTAAAGTCTTCTTCTAGAAACTTGTCGCATCCAGCTATGGAGAAACCTAGAATAAACAGTATGATTATTGATTTTATATTTTTCATTTTTTTCAATTTAGATTTTTTAGAATTTTGCATTGACGCCCATTGTGAAAGATCTTGCGTAGGGATATTGTCCCGTCGCAACTCCTTGCTCTAATGAAGATCCGTAATTACTTACTTCCGGGTCACCTAAGGTGAAATTTGTCAATAAGAATAGGTTGTTTCCAGTTACATATACTTGCAAGCTTTGGAAAACGCTACTTGCTCCTCTGCCTATCATAGGGAAGTCATATCCTAAGGTCAATGCTTTAAGTCTCAGGTGAGAGCCATCTTCTATACCCAAAGTACTATTCGGATTGAATAAACTAGTAGAAGTACCTGCTCTTCCGATATCCGATGTTTCGTTTACACCTTGAATCCATCGATCGAGCACTGCTGGAAAAATATTCTGATCACCTCTACCGAATAAGTGTGTTTGGTTTCTTCCATTGTAAATGTCATTGCCATATACACCTTGAAGAAATACATCAAGAGATAATCCTTTATAGCTAAAGGTATTTCTAAACCCTCCATAGAACGTTGGTTCAGGACTTCCGATGACGACAAAGTCTTCACTATTGATTACACCATTTCCATCAACATCAACATATCTAGGACTTCCTAAGAATGACTTGCCTTTCGTCCCATCTTCATCTATTTCAGCTGTTGTTTTATAAGTGCCAAGGTAGGTTGCTCCGACAAAAACTGGCACACCGTATCCTGGAATTAATCGCACTCCGTTTCCTCCCTGATTCGTAGGTTGTCTAAGATTGATAAACTCATCTCCGCCTAATTCTAACACAACATTTCTATTCCCTGATAATGTCAATTGGCTTTCCCACTTGAAATCGCCTTTAGCAAGATTAAAAGATCTGAGGCTGAATTCTAAGCCTCTATTTTGGATAGAACCAATGTTCTGCAATTGCGTACCACCCGCTGTATTAGGAAGTGGCTTAGAAAGAAGCAAGTCTTTCGTTGTTTTCTGATACCAATCTAGCTCCATAATGATTCTATCTTGGAAAAGACCTAATTCAAGACCTAAATCTATTTGCTCTGTGGTCTCCCAACTTAAATCTTTACTCGGTAATGAACCAATTAAGACTCCATTTACTAAGGTTTCATTAAAGTAAGTATTCGTATTGTTAAACTTGGCAATAGAATTATAGACACCTACACCTTGCTGGCCAACTTGTCCAATACTACCTCTGAATTTCAATCTGTTAATGGCATTGTTTCCACTAAGAAATGATTCTTCATGTATGTTCCAAGCAAATCCAACTGAAGGAAAGAAAGCATATTTGTTTCCATCTTCGAAAACAGATGAACCATCTCTTCTAGCTGCAAAAGTTAATAAGTATTTGCTATTAAAACTATAGTTAATCCTTGCGAATGAAGATACAAATGTTCGTTGTGAATAACCTGACCCTATACTAAAGGTTTCAGGATCAGATCCGAAACTTAGGTTGTTAAATTGTACAACATCATTCGGATATCCAGTAGCATTTGCACTAAATGATTCTGTCTTATTTTTCTGAAATGAAAATCCACCTAAGATGTCCAGTTTGTGAGTTGGCCCAAGCGGGATTTTATAACTAATTGTATTTTCATTTAATAGACTCTGGTAGTCAGAATAGGCAATAGATGCATATCCACCTGAACCAGATAAAATCCTTTCTGGTAGCGCGCCAGGTAAGTAGTCATTGTTTTTAGTCTTATCTAATTGTGTTCCTACATTTGTTTTAAGTAATAAACCTTCTAATGGTTCGAAAGACAAGTAAGCATTTCCTGTAATATTATTAGATAAGGTATGATCTACTCTTAGATCTATATCTGCAATAGGATTTCTTTGGCTACCGGAAGTAATAGGATTCGTACCTGTGTAATTACCGTCTTCATCATACACCGTCCTAACCGGTAGAACACCTCCTATTATAAAACCATAGTCAGTTTTGCTATTTTCTCTTCGGTAATTAGCAACATTTAGACGGATTCCAGTCTTTAGTTTTTTGTTAATATTGACATCAAAATTAGACCTGAATTGATAACGTTCTATTCCGCTTCCCTGAATGATACCTTCTTGATCGAATCTGTTAAAGGAAAGATAGTAATTTGTGTTTTGGCTATTACCAGCGATGGATAGATCCGTGTTGATTGCTGTTCCGGTTTGAGTTATTAAGTCTAACCAATCAGTGTTCGCAGCACTTGAAGGATCTTCTATAGCAAGTGGGAGGGAAGTATCTGTAAAGCCATATCCCTCTGGACCTGGAACAAACTGACCAGACTCATTTATGTAATCTGCATATCCTTCACCACCTAATATTTCCACTGGATTAGCAACATTCTGAGTAGAATAATATTGGTTAAAGGAAATTTGAGGTTTCCCTGTTTTTACTCCAGAACCGTTTTTCGTAGTAATAATAATGACTCCAGCAGCTCCTCTTGTACCATAGATGGCTAGCGCGGTAGCATCTTTCAGTATCTCGATACTTTCTACATCATTCGCATTTATATTATTAAGATCGAAACCAGACCCAGAAACAAATCCATCGATTACAAATAGAGGATTATTTTCTCCATTAATGGAATTAGTTCCTCGAATTCGAATGGTTGCTGCAGCACCTGGGGCACCATTTTGTGAAGTAACTTCTACACCACTGGCTCGACCTTGTAAAGATTGGTCAAGTCTTACAACTGGCTGGTTTTTTAATTGATCACCTTTAATAGAAGAGACACTTGAAACTAAATCTTTCTTAGCAGTAACACCATATCCGATGACAACTACCTCATCAAGGACTTCCGTGTTTTCTTCAAGTATTATGGAAAGTTGTGTCTGTGTGCCTATTACAACTTCTTGGTCACTGTAACCGATGTAAGAAAAAACAAGGGTCTGATCTTCGCTAGCGGCTATATTAAAAGAGCCATCTATATCAGTTGTTGTTCCCACATTTGTCCCTTTGATAATAATGGTCGCTCCGATAATGGGTTCGTCATTTGCACTTGTGACTTTCCCTGAAATCTCGGACTGAGCATTTGAGACAAAAGCGTTAAAACAGATAATTGCGAGTACAAATATCCAGTTTTTAATTTTGTTTTGCATAATTGTAAGAGTTTTGGATTTGAAATTTAATTCCATGATTAACAATAAGTATCACATTATTATATGGCAAATTTACCTACGGCATAATTAAATTTTGTCTCAATCTTTGTATAAAAATGTTGCAAATGAGATTTTATATGCACTATTTCTTTGAAACACGAACTAATGATGCCATTTTTATGGGGTGATCAGGAAGGAGCCTTATAAAGTAATGTAAGATTGGATTTTAAGTCAAAACGAATTTTATTTGCTCGTGGGAGGAATTTCAATTACATGGCATTTCTACAAAAAAATGATATTTAAGGAATAAAAATAACGGATGCGAATTATTAAATGTGGTGTTCTAATTTTTGTATTGTTGTTTATTTACTGTGGCAGCAATGCACAGAAAAGTAGCATTAGCATTTCAGATTTTGATTATCCTGGATTTCCATATCATCAATCGATCGTTTGTGTTTTCGAAGATTCAGAAGGATTATTATGGATAGGGACTAATTCAGGTCTTTACCAATATGATGGAAATAAAGTCAGGCATTTTCAGTATGATGTTTTTGACCCAACCAGCATTCCTAATAATTCGGTTAAGCACATTTATGAAGACCGAGAAAAAAATCTTTGGATAGGGACTGAAAGTTACTTAGTCAGGTATTCTAGAAGAAAAGATGCATTCTATAGTTATTTTAAAGGACAGGTTTTTTCGTTCCTAGAAATCAGTAGTTATGGTAATATTCAAGCTGTGAGTCAAAGAAGTGTGCTGCTGGATATTAAATCTGAATCGCTGCTAGATCATATAGAAGTTGATACTTTATTCAATGCTAAAAAGCTTAGCGGAGAGAAGCTACTCATTAATGAAGTTAAAACCGATGAATTTGATCGCATATGGGTTGCCACTAATAGAGGATTGTTCTTTTTAGATCAGTCGAAATTGAAATCAGTGGGACTTGACTTTTCAGTTGATCATATATTGATGTCATCAGATCAATTAATGTGGCTGTGCTCAGAGGATCAGTTGTATAAGGTTTCATATACTAATTCTTCCCATGAAATCAATGTGCTTAAGAAATTTGACCTATCCGAAAATGACCAAGATGGATTAAGTCAGATTTCAGCTATTCTAGAAAGAAAGGATAATAGTATATGGGTTAGTTCGAATAAAGGACTTTTCAGAAGTGTTATAACGAATGGGCAATTTCGGTTTGAAAAGTTAGACTTGAATATCGGTAGCACTCCTATTAACTGCTTTGTTGAAGACCAAAATGGTAATTTATGGATCGGGACGCAAAAAGGGCTGAAGAAATATGTCCGAAATGCTTCAGTGTTTAATATGGTAGCTTTAGAGCATTTTGATCCAAGTTTGCATGATGCTAATGTTTCATCTCTTTATTACGATGACCAAGATAATCTATGGATAGCCCTGTACTTAGATAAAATTTCAAAATTTAATACTATATCAAAGAAGAGCTTGGCGACGTATCCAGTAGATGATATCGTCTATAAAATAAAACCTAGTTTGCAGAAAGGGAAGTATTGGACAATTTCAGATATGGCCATTGGTCAGATAGATAATACTTCGAATGATCAACCAGAAATCACAACATTTAGCCCGCTGGGTCATAGAGTAGATGATTTTCTAGAAATAAATTCTGATGAATTTTGGATTGGGTTTTGGGGTGTGGGAATTCAGATTAAAGATGACTTGAAGGCCATTTCAGAATTCAAGAAAGAGGTCGTTGAAAAAACGAAGGGGGCTTACATCAGTTTTACATATCGGGATAAAAAGGGAATAATTTGGGTAGGAACGCGTGGTAAAGGACTTTATCAAGTTAATGTCGAAAAGAAAGAAATTACCCAATTTCTTCCTGACTTAGAGATCGGCATTACCTCTAATGCCTTCTTGAGTTATTGTGAAGATTTTTATGGTGATATGTGGTTCGGGACAAGAGGTGGCGGACTAATATACTACGAGCGAGAGAAGAATGTTTTTACATCATATACTGTTAAAGAGGGGATGCCTTCTAACACGGTTTCTTCTTTAGAACAAGATCATAGGAATAATATTTGGATGAGCACGCAGAATGGGATTGCTCGGCTCTCCTTCGATGATAAGTCTATTGCTAGTTTCGGAAATATAAATGGTCTAGAAGTTACACAATTCAACTTTAATTCAAGTACGAAGTCTATTGATAGTGAGAAGATTTACTTTGGATTTAGAGGTGGTTTTTATGAGATTATATGTGATAATTATGTAGAAAACACTCTCGTTCCTATTACTAGAATTAGTTCGTTAAAAATTTACGGAAATGAATCCCAGCGCAACCAGAAAGAATTTGATTTTGCTTCTGATAGTGAGCAAGAAGAGATAAGCCTACCTTATAATCAAAATGATATATCGATAGAATTTTCTTCCTCGGATCTTAGTGCTCCCGCTAAAAATCTATATGCATACCAATTAGAAGGTGTTAATAATTACTGGATTTTTCCAACAGATAATACACATAAAGCAGATTATTTTGATCTGAGTCCAGGCGAGTATACATTTAAAGTAAAAAGTACGAATAGTGATGGTCTCTGGAATGATGTTCCTACTACATTGAAGATTAAAATTACACCACCATTTTGGTTAAGCTGGTGGGCTTGTGTTTTTTACGTGCTGTGTGGAATTGGTCTATTATATGGTTTTTATATTGCCTATCGGAGATGGTATACCCTGAAAAAGAACTTACTGAAAACAAGGGTTTCCAGAGAAAAAGATAATCAGTTTCATAATATGAGGATGGTATTTTTTACAGATATCGCACATGAGCTGAGAACACCACTTACGCTTATCCTAAGTTCAATGGAACACTTTATTTCTAAGAATAAAGGAGACGGAAATCATAAGAATAGATCTAGAATATTTAATAATGCAAACAAAATGAAGCATCTGATTAATCAGATAATGGATATCAGAAAGCACAGTGAGGGAGAATTCAAACTTCAAGTTAAAAAATGCAATGCAGTTCAAGTGATCAAGACCATTCAAGCTAATTTTTCTGACCTTGCACGAATTAATAAAGTTGCCTTGACCTTTCATGCCGATAAGGAGGAGATTGTTTCTTTTATTGATTTAGCAATTCTTGAGAAAATCGTTAATAATATATTGTCAAATGCATTAAAACATACTCCGGCAAATGGAAAAATTGAGATTCATCTATCTGAAGTAAAAATTGACCTGGAAAATTTGCCTTCTCCTGAATTAAAAGAAGGAAGATATCTGAGATGTATTGTAAGAGATTCTGGCGTGGGAATGAATGAGGTTGATTTGCAACATATTTTCAATCGGTACTACCAAGCTAAAGATGAGCCAGTCGCTCAAATGAAAGGCACCGGAATAGGGATGGAATTGGTAAGTAAATTAGTGAGATTGCATCTTGGACATATAAAAGCGGACAGTCGAGTTAATGAATTTACAGAATTTACCATTTGGTTACCGGCAGATCGAGATTTGTATCCTTTGCATCAAGTGTCTAAAGAGGAAGAAATAGAAGATTATGAAATTGAAATGCTGAAGTCTGCGACTTCCATTGCTTTGCCCGTTGTTGAGCCGGAATCAGTGTTGAAAAAAGTAAATCAACAAGGGAAGATCTTAATCGTCGATGATAATGAAGAATTTCAGAATATGATAAAAGAGCAGTTGGAAATGGATCATTTAATTATCACTGCGATTAACGGTCTTGATGCAATGAAGGTTGCAAGCGAACAGCGCCCTGATCTAATCATATGTGATATTTATATGCCTGAGGAAGATGGGATTTCGTTTTTGAAAAAAATAAAAAAGAATGATGACCTGAGCCATATTCCAGTGATCATGTTGTCAGCTAATATTGACGAAAAGACGAAAAAAGAAAGTATTCAGTGCGGCGCGGAAGACTTCATAGAAAAGCCTTTCAGTCTTGAGTTTCTGAAATGGAAAATAAGTAATACGTTAAGTTATCAGAAATCTATGATGGAAATCTATAGTAAAAAGATAACTGCGGAACCAAGTAAAGTCGAAATAGAATCACCTGATGAGCGACTTTTAAAAGATGTTATTGAAATTATTGAAAAGAATATTGCAAATACGAATCTAAGTGTAGAGTTCCTTTCATCTGAAGTAGGCATGAGTAGAGCTAATTTGTACAGGAAAATTCAGAAATTAATGAATGATACGCCGGTTAATCTGATAAAAAAAATGAGATTAAAGCGGGCTAAACAAATTATAGAACTTAACAAATTCTATATTGTGGAGGTAGCTGAAATGACTGGCTTTAAAAGCCAACGTTACTTTAGTACTTGTTTTCAGAAGGAATATAATATCACACCGATGGCCTACAATAAGCAGTTTGTGCAGGAAAATGAAGTTGTTGGTGCTGAGCATGAAGTCATTGAATAAGAATAAACACCGATGAAATTTAGAAAGATTGAATTTGTTTTTAACCTACTGATCATATCCATATTTGCTATTGCTTGTAGCCCGAAAATGTTGTCTGAAAAGCCATCGTCTTCGCCAAATGTGGTGCTCATTGTAGTAGATGATCTAGGATGGAAAGACCTCGCTTTTATGGGGAGTAAATACTATGACACTCCGAACTTGGATAAACTAGCAGAGGAAGGTATGGTATTTTCTAATGCATATGCTTCGGCAGCGAATTGTGCACCGAGTAGGGCATGTATGATTTCTGGACTGCAATCTCCCAAGCATGGTGTTTATACGGTAAGTCCGTCTGATCGTGGAAATGCAAAAACAAGAAAAGTAATCCCAATTAAAAATACCAAGCATCTGAAAGAAGATCAGTTTACGATGATGGATATGTTTAAATCAGAGGGATATGTCACGGGTAGTTTTGGGAAGTGGCATGTGGGAGATGATCCACTGAAACAGGGAGTTGATGTCAATGTTGGTGGTAATGGTAGAGGAAATCCAGGAGGCGGTGGATACTTCTCACCGTATATCATAGAAAATATCGAAAATGGGCCTGATGGTGAATATTTGACAGATCGATTAACGACAGAGGCGGTTCAATTTATAGAGGACAATCAGGCTAATCCATTTTTTCTGTATATGCCATTTTATACGGTTCATACGCCGATCATGGCGAAAGAAGATTTGCTTAAGAAATTTCAAAATAAGGAAGGTAGTAATGGACAGTCTAATCCTAAATTTGCGGCCATGGTTTATTCCATGGATCAGAATGTAGGTCGATTAATGGATAAGTTGAAGGAGTTAGAACTTGAAGAAAATACTCTAATTGTTTTCACATCGGATAATGGCGGTATCAGAGCCATTTCAAGCCAGACACCTCTTCGTGCTGGAAAGGGCTCTTATTATGAAGGTGGCATTAGAGTGCCGTTAGTTGCGAAGTGGCCTAATAAAATCAAAGCGGGAAGTGAAAATGAAACAAGAGTTACGAATCTTGATTTTTTTCCAACATTTCAGTCTATTCTTCAATCTCAGAATGGTCCTGAAGTCTTTGATGGAAATGATATTTCACCATTGTTTTTTGGTAAACAGATAGAGACTAGAGATTTGTTTTGGCACTTTCCGATTTACTTACAAGCATATAATAAGAAGTTAGACGATGGTAGAGATCCACTTTTTCGGACAAGACCAGGAACGGTAATTATTTCAGGTGACTGGAAGTTGCATTATTATTATGAGGATAAGACTTTAGAGCTTTATAATTTGAAAGAGGATATAGGAGAGAGGAATAACTTGGCTCTGATAGAGCCAGAAAAGGCGGAGGAGTTATTGGGGAAAATGGAAGAGTGGAAGGAGCGGATGAATGCTCCAGAACCTACCGAAGTAAATCCTGTATATAATGCGGATTTTGAGAAGAAATTAATTGATGAAGTCTCGCACTGATTCCTGTATAAGAAATAAGCCTCCCACTGAAGTATGAGGTCCATTGGGAGAATGAATCTCGAGGATAATTCCTGAATAAGAAATTTACAATAGAGACTAGGAAACTATAGGAACTTGGGTTTTAACCCGAGAAAAAAGACTCATACTGAACTACAAGGTCCATTGGGAGAATGAATCTCGAGGATAATTCCTGAATAAGAAATTTACAATAGAGACTAGGAAACTATAGGAACTTGGGTTTTAACCCGAGAAAAAAGACTCACAAGACACACAAAATCCTCTACTTCTTAACTTCCTCCGCAACCATAGGAATCTGTCTATTCAATGCAGTCTCGCCTGTAATCAACTTCACCGTCAAGTTTCCTTCACCTAATTTCTTAGTCCTAAACGTCTTATGATACAATCCTTGATTCTTAAAATCATGATCTATTAAAGTATAAACCTTATTTCCCGCTAAATCATATATTTCTAATGTCGCTTTCCCTGCTTTCTCTATAAAATATGAAACTTGGATTAATTCATTTTCTGTCTTTCTGACCGTTAGAACATTGATTTTATCCTTCTTTCGCTCTTCTGCTCTCTCTGCAATTTCTTGTGCCCTAGTTCGTACTAACGCTCTCATCTCAGGTGTATCACATGGATCGATAGACGCGATAAATGTTGTCTGGTCATTAGTCTCGAAACCTGGTTCTAAAATTACAGATTTACCACCTACAAAAGCCACTCGTCCTGATGGTGCAACTTGACTAATCGACTGTACATTTTCTATCGCACTATATTTCTTATCATATAAAACACTGTCACCAAGCAAAACTTGAAGGTCCCCGCAATCATTTACGCTAAGTTCTGATCCTCTGCATTCACAATTGTTATTGTAGGAATCATTAGACGTAAGAATATCGCCGTCATCACAGGGCGTTCCTGCAAGTGGACAACGAACAGCACTGAAAGCCACCTTTCCTAGTCCTTTACATGATGAGCCCGCGTCTAACGAACTGATCAAAATATATCGAGCATAAGTTCCATTCAGATTTGGACCATTAAAGCCTGAATAACTGCTGTTTCCAGTAGCTAATGCCCAATTATACGTTCCATATTCTGTCCAAGAACTTCCATCAAGAGAAAAATCTATAGCAACTGCCGTCATGCCTATCTGGGTATTTCCATTGACATTGTAATTCCATATTTGCGTATTGTGCAATTCATGTCTTTCTCCTAAGTCATACATGATCCAGTGTCCATCCGACCGATTCGCATTAGGATTCGCAGTTCTTTCACAAGAAACCCACACACTTTCTTCTCTGTTGTCTAGGTTATCTGTCGGCGCACATTTCTCCTTCGGAATATAATTAGCAAGTGGACTATCGCAATCAGGGCCTGAACATGGAATCCCTACACAATCACAGTTTTCGTCATATTGGTCATCATTTGTGAATGGGTTCCCATCATCGCATAAGGTGCCTGCAGGAATACATGCTAATTCACATTCATAGTCAAAAAAGTAAACAGATGGAATTCGTTTCCAGACACCTGCTTCTGTAAATGGAGTCTGCCAGAATGCAGAAAAGTGTTCACTTCCACCTCCATCTTTCTGATTGATTTCCATATAATAATACTTTCCTTTTTCTAGGTAAATGTTAGAAGTACTCTGGTATATGTATTTGTCATGATCTGTCATATTAGTCCATCCTGAAACCAATGCTTGATGCGCTTGCTTGTTTTCTGGATCTTCATTAGAACTTAAAAACAAAATAGCATTGTCATCTCCCGTCACATTGAACTTGTAATTGCCACTTACTGGAACGGTGAGATAGGCTTGCAATCCGAAGCCAACATCCGCCAATTCATTGGTTGATTCTCTTCCAAAATACTCATATTGCTCACTAGTGGAAGGCATACCTGGAAAATTAGAAGCCTCATATAAGTCATTTAAATTTCCACCTGGAATACCATCATATCGATAACCAGTTAGCGTTCCACGTTCTCCTACACATGCATCCCCTTCTGGTGCCTTTCCGAAACAATTACAATGTCCATCTTCTATATCATCGACAGTAGAAGCATCACCATCATTACAAGGCGTTCCTGCTTCTGGGCAAATTTCTTCTTTACATCCTACGCCATAGATATATGCTGCTGTTATAACATTCCATTCGGTACTACTGACCAAGTCTGTTTTCCAGAAGATAGAAAAACGGTCTGATCCCCAGCGATCTACATGAATAATCTCAAAGTAATAATACTGTCCTGCAATGAGGTTGAAGGTAGTAGAAGTTTGTTCTGGAAATTCATCATGTTCTTCTTCACCTACCGTTTCAGGAAGCGAAGCAACTAATGAGGTGTTATCAGGATTTTCGTCGGTACTTAAGTAAAATTGCACTTGGTCGTCGCCCGTAACATTGAATTGAACGCTCGTATTGCTTTCCACATGGAGGAATCCTTCCACTCTCGTTCCGTAGTAATCATTATAATTTGGTGGACTTTTAAGTCTGAAGATATTTTTTACTACATCTGGCGTTTGTGGATAGTTAGGATCAGCGGTTAATTCTGAAAAGTAACCATCATACAGCCCTTCCCAAGCGTGCCACTCAAGTTCACCAGGCGTACCAACACATATTTGAGTATGTATGCTGCCTAGAAAAGCACACAATAAAGAAAATGTAAAGACTATTTTTTTCATGTTATTGCGATATTAGGTTAAGCAAAAAGGCCAATTGGTCCGTAATTCTGTGGTAGTGTTGATGGGCAGCCTGACGTTGAATAGAAATTGCACAAATTAGGCAAGATATAGTCTAAGTCATTCGGTGATGCACCATACCAAAGGGCTAGCTCAGCATATAATTCATCCACTGAAATTTGAGGAATTATTCGTCCTCTATTAGAAACATTTAATGGATTTCCATCTAATGCGAGTGATGGATAATCACCAAAAACTCTTCCTCCATTAATTGCATTTCCCATGATGATCTGATTTCCGCCCCAAGCGTGGTCAGAACCTGTTCCGTTCGAAGTAAGTGTTCTGGCAAAATCAGAAATGGTTATCGTAATGACGTCGTCTGCCATATTTATTTCTTCGAGTGATTCTTGGAATTCACCTAGTGCATTGCTTAATTGCGGCAACATGGCGTTTTGCGAAGATTTGACATTGTCATGATGATCCCAGCCGCCGTAAGAGGTGAAGAATATTTGCCTATTAGCACCTAATTTAGACCTTACACTGATGACTTCCGCCATTTTCTTAAGATCCTGAGAAATATTAGTATCTGAAAATTCAGTGCTTAAAGGAATAACATTCGCGAATGCATTTTGAAAAACTTCGATACTTTCTGAAGTCTGCTTCGTAAGTGCTCCTATCGTTTCATGGAAAATATTTGAATATTGTTGTTCCACCATACTATTCAGTGCGCCATCTTTAATATCATTCTTTGCACCTGCATCACTCCACCAATAAGGCAGTCCCTTGAATCCTACATTTGATTCATCTGTGTTATTGCTTATAGAATACTCATTGTAATCTCTTCCGGTCTGAAACCTATTTTTTCCATCCAAGGAAATATTCATGGATACATTTGGAATAGTATTCATATCATGTAAGATGTCCGCCATTCTTCCTCCGAAACCAACTGCCGACCTACTCTGAGGTACAGAAGTTTGCCAGTGCATTATTTGATCACTATGAGAATACATACCGAGCGGTAATTTCTTTAAGTTACTTTCATATTCTGACTTGGAAGCGATAGGCTCGATAAGTGTTCCGATATTAGAAATAAAGGAAAGTTTATCTTGTGTAAATAAATCATGGACTCTTGTCATTCCGCCATGAACCCCGAATGTTTTTCCATTATTATTAATACCTAATTCCAGTAACTCAGCAGGATTATTCTTGTCTAAAGCTAGGTTACCTCGAGTAAGTGCATATGCATCGTAATCCGTTTGATTCGTAGGAACCAATAAGTTATGGGTGTCAGCACCTCCAGCTAATAATACACAAACAATGGCTTTATAGTCGCCGGAGTTCTGAAGGATATGGGGCCTAGCGGCCAATGTATTAATCAGTCCCATATTCAGGACTGATGAAAGAAATGCTGTAGAACCTAAAGCTGCACAACTAGCCTGTCCTAAAAATTCTCTTCTATTTATATTTCGTTTTCCCATGCTTATCTGTTTATTAAATATTCTGGTGATGACATCATTAAATAGATGGCTAATTTTACTCTACGATCACGATCTTCTTGATCTTCATTATCGTATTGCATTAATGCGTTCTTTATAATTTCCAATGTTGGATCAGAGATGCGACCTTGTGCTAGAATAAGATTTAACTTGTCTAACATCACATGTAATTCATCGTCATCAGCATATATAGCATGTGGCGAAAAGTCTAATGTTGGATAATCATTTTCATATGCCGTGTTAGGTTGATTAGAATATAAATCCCATATATCTACGACGTATCCATTGATTAACCAATCATAGAGACCATTGATCCATCCAGTTAAGGTTTGTGAATCTGTAATCTGAAATTCAGGGGCAACAAGGCCTTTTTCTTCTACAGGTCCGATTGGTTGATAATCAGATTGGAAGAAATTGAAGACACTAGGAGAAGAAAGTGGTTTCTGGTTGAAACGTTCTTCTATGGAATACATTACATTTTTATGTTGTCCACTGATTGTACTCGAATTAAATGCCTTGTTGATATGGAAGTATCGGATAAATGGCTCTCTAAGCATTCCGAAAGTATCATCTTCTCCGGAATCGCAGCTGATAGCAACAGGATCTAGTAAAATTGCCTTAACAACTGCTGCCATATCTCCTCTTACTCCTTGACCATTATCATTAAAGGCAGAAGCTACTCGGTCTATGTAAGCTGGTGAAGGATTAGATGTAACTAGTCTCTGAATTAATAACTTAGAAATGAATGGACCTACATTGGGATGGTTGAATAAGTTGTCGAGTGCATCATTAATATCCGCTTTCCCATCGACAGGATCTCGATCTACAACTGTATAGCCGTTTAATAAGTGTTTTTCACCAGGTTCATGGTATTCTTCCCACATCACGAGGTCAGATAAGTAACTTTGATCGCTTGGAGCACCTCCGAAGAAATACATGCCATCAGACCAAGTTAATCCTGTAAATACTTTCGAAAATTCACTAATGTCATCATTATCATACGTCGGAATCGGTTCGTTATTCTCATCTAATTTGCGGCTTCCATCATTATTTAATTCGAATAATCCGATGGTGAACAATTGCATCACTTCTCTGGCGTAGTTCTCATCTGGATATCTATTTTGGGAAACATCAGTCTTAGGATTTCCTGTATAAGTAAGGTAAACACCCATGGAAGGATGATAGGTTACTTCTTGTAGGATATCTCTGTAATTTCCGAAAGCATTGCTAAGTAAGATGTCATAGTAATTAGCCAAAGCAAATGAAGTTCCACCAAACGGAGAGTTTTCTGATATAACTAAAATTTCACTTAATGCTAAAGCAACTCGCTGTCTTAGTAAGTCATTATTAGTCATATGGTATTGCCACCATGCATATTCCCAGAAAAGGTATCGAGACGCGCCATCATAGGTACCTAGAGCCGCAAATGTTTCATCGAGATATCCTTGGACGATGGATGTTAAGTTAGATGGTTGGGGCATTGCTATTTGTGCATCGATCCAGTCCTCTATTCCTGTATTGGCAACATCTTGGATGTCATTCAGATTGTAACCAAGTGCTGCTTGGGATAAGAATCTAGACGCTGCGTTTTCATTAGGAAGATATCCGGATTGGTCCAGTGTTGCTTCAGGATGACTACTGGGATCACTACTTGAGATAGAAACACTTTCGAATCCTCCGAAACCAATAACAATGGTGTCAGGCTGAGCAGAAAGCACAATGCTACTACTTATACAGAGAAGGAAAAGCGTTTGACGTAATACGTTTTTTTGAAACATAATCAACTTGTTATTAGTGTTATTAAATCGATTAATTCTTCTTAGCAAGTTGTTTTTTGATATCTTCCAGTTCTGCCTTAAGTTCTTTATTTTCTTCTGATAATTTAATGGTATGTTGCCACAGCCATTCGACTTGTTCTAATATTTTTGCATCCATGGCTTGGAGTTCATACCCTTCTTTCACAAGCTGTTCAGCAGATGGCATATTGACTAAGTGAGACTTAGAATCGATAGATGCCTTAACATCATTTAGTGCTGGTGTTTTGTCAAATGAATCGTCAGACCAATCTGCAGCGCTTTTAACAGCGACTTTTACTTTTTCGGTCATCATTCCGTTCTGGACATATAGATTATAAGGGCCAGGAGTTGAAATTTGACTAGTATCTCCTATAATTACCTTCCCACTTGATTTTAAGATCATTAATTCTTGAGAAGATGCGATATTAAAAGATACAATTACAATAACAAACGCGAATATTAATTTCATAACGGTCTATGTTTTAGCGGAGATATAAATAGCATGGCTATTTCACCTCCATAAATAATGGAAATAAAAAGGTGTAAGGTGGCAAAATTACAGGGTGGAGTGTGAGCACAATTTTGTTCTCATTACAATAATAGTAAAAGCTAGAAGTAAAACAAAGTGATCTTAAAGTCTAATCTCAAAAAGAGAAGGAATGTCGTGTGAAGCATGTGTTATTCTTGTCTTAATTCTTCATGTATAAGCAGAAAAATCGTTGAAAATTATTCTGCTGATGCTTTGGGTTAAACATTGACCTAAACTTTTCCGCTTAAAAAAGAGGTCAAACGCAAGCTAAGTACTACAAAACTAGTATTGGTACTAAAAATATAGTATTAAAACTAAATAATTAGTAGAAATACTATAAAAATAGTTGCAATACTAAAAACTTAGTATTACCTTTATTGAAAATATACAATACAAGTGAAAAAATTAACCAAGAAAGAAGAGGAAATCATGCAGGAAATCTGGAAGCAAGGCAAAGCTTTTATTAAAGATATCGTAGATGCTCTTCCTGCGCCTAAGCCACATTACAACACTGTTTCGACGGTGCTGAAGATTCTACAAGAAAAAGGTTTTGTCGACTATGTTAAATATGGGAACGTCTACCAGTACTTTCCTGTAGTGTCGATCGATGCTTATAAGACTGAGGAAGTAGATGACTTGCTAGAAAAGTATTTTGACAATTCATATGTGAATATGATTGCCCACTTTGCGAAGAAACAAGACATGGATCAGAAAGAAATTGATGAAATTATCAAGTTAATTAAATCTAATAAGTCATGATCGCATACTTGATTCATGCTTCGATTTTACTATCAGGACTGATCATTTTTTATTGGTTATTTCTGAAAAATGAAACGTTCTTTACATTGAATAGGTGGACTTTCATGTGTTGTATCTTATTGTCTTTCGCGCTTCCATCTATTAGCATTCCAGCTTCTTTATCCATTCAGAAATCCATCCCTGCTTTAGCATTTGATTTTTCAAAATTGGAGCCTGATGAAAGTAAGGCAGCTGTGATAAATGAGAAAGACATTGCACATATTAGTTCGATTCAGAACGAGGAAGATCGTAAACAAGCGACAACATTGACCGCTAAAAAATGGAGTCTAAAGTCTATTTTGTTAGCCATTTATATAGTAGGCGTAGTGATTTTTCTCATTGTCTTCCTGCTCCAATTAATCATTTTACTCACTCGAAAGTATAATCTGAATTCCGTTAAAACCGGAAAGTACACGATAGTGGAATTGGTGAAAGATGTAGAGCCATATTCGTTTATGAATACCATCTATATCAATCCGGAAAGCTATGATCCGGAGACTTATGAGCAAATTATCGCGCATGAAAAATTACACATTGACCAAGCTCATTTTGTAGATAAGTTACTTGCTGAATTCTTAGTTATCCTATTTTGGTTTAATCCTTTAATGTGGTTGCTGAGGAGCGCCATTGGGAAAAACCTTGAGTTTCTGACAGACCACATGTTGCTTAAAAAAGGGATGGAGAAGGAATCATATCAGATGAGTTTACTGAAAGTATCTGTGTCTACGAAGCCCTTTAATCTCACAACCAGTTATAATAATTCATTTTTAAAAAATCGTATAATCATGATGAATTCTAAAAAATCTTCGATCGCTTCTATTTGGAAATATTTATTTATTCTTCCATTATTTTTTCTCTCCATGATCAGTCTGAATGCTATTCAAGACGAAGCTTTGCCAAGTGATGAAACTGTACAATTAGCACAAGATGCCATTCCAGAAAATCCAATTAATTCAGCCTCATCTTCAGTAGAAACTACAAACAAAAATTGGAAGTCATTACCACTTACAGACACTGCTAACCCGAAAAATGCAAAGCGAGAACTTAATCTAGAAACGGTAACAGGAATCAATATCGCAAATAATGCAAATATCTCTATTAGAAAATCTGACAGGCAAAAGATCATCGTAGAAGGTCCAACTCATTTGTTAGACGCACTTAACTTAGAAGTGAAAAATGGCTTCTGGAATGTAAAAATTGGAAAAGACGACGACTATAAAAGTGATAAAAGTGGCTTGATCAGTATTGTGATGGAAGTTAAAGAATTGAATAATGCGACGATCAGCGGGGAAGGAAGCATTTCTGGACAAGGTGTTTTCAAAACCTCAGGTGAAATGAACGTTTCCATAAGCGGTAGTGGCAATATTGTATTAGATTTTGAATCTAGCTCTACCAATTGTACGGTCAGCGGTTCGGGAAATATCGTCCTGAAAGGAAAAACAGAGAAAGTCCATATCGGAATGAGTGGGTCAGGTAATATTACTACCACACAATTATTAGCAAAAGATGTCAATATGGGCATATCTGGAAATGCTAAAATTGCTGTCCATGCAGAACGAAGTTTAAATACAGCAGTCTCTGGTGTCGCTGACATAGAATATACGGGAAATCCTAAGGTGAGTTCAAGTTCTTCAGGAGATGCAACCATTAATAGGAGAGGAAGAAATTAGGATATAGGTCAATGTTAGATTATAGTCGGCAAAAGAGATTTCCCAGAAACTGAAAAGTAGTCCTACTCATGGAGAGGTTTGACTTATTCTCCTAGCAGCTTAATTATAAATATAGCGTGTACCGAGTCGAGGAATCCGTTCTTAATGTTAGAGGGCGAATTACCTTGTTAGAGGACTCGAATATTTACCCAAATTTTATGATGATGAGTAATCAGGTTTGTTGCAAGCCCTGAAATCCTTATCTCTAATTTTAAAAAAGCATCATCTTTTAAAATAACATTAATCGAATGAAAAATATTTATTCAATAGTCCTTTTAGTTATCACAATATTGGGTTGTAATCATAAAACTGATCGATTAAGTCAAAATATTATCACTTCGGATATTGATAATTTTTGGAATGCTTACGATAGAATAAAGGCAACGAAAGATACTATTCAGCAAATCAAAATATTAAAATCATTATTTCTTGATAAAGCTTCCGAAGGTCAAAAAAAGATGATTCAAGCAAGAAATTATTCACATAAAGAATATGTCAACGTGATTAATGATTTTCCAAAATTTTGGACTTCTATTAGAGGAAATACTTTAAAAGCCAAAACAATTGATAAAGAACTTTCAATTGGTATTGATAAATTAAAATCAATATATCCACAGGTAAAACCAGCAAAAATATATTTTACAATAGGCGCCTTAAGAAGTAATGGAACCACTATGGATAGTTCAGTACTTATTGGTACAGAATTAGCTTTTGCTGACAAGCAGATACCTACAGAGGAGTTTCCAGAATATCTTTCTCATTTAAGAAATTATTTTGATACTGAACCGAGTGAAAATCTTGTATTCTTAAATATTCACGAGTATATTCATACGCAACAAAAAACTACAATCGGGAATAATCTTTTGGCTCAAACTGTATTAGAAGGTGTGGCTGAATTTATAGCAGAAAAAGCATTAAATACAGGTTCGCCAAATCCTCAAATTCAGTTTGGAAAAGAAAATGATGCTAAAATAAAATCCAAATTTGAACTCGAAATGTTTTCGCCGAATGTTTACAACTGGATTTGGAACAGCACTAATAATGAGTTCGGAATGCGTGATTTAGCATATTATGTTGGATATAGAATTTGCGAAAATTATTACAATAATCAAGAAGATAAACAGATAGCTATTGAGCAAATGATTCAGTTAGATTACAATAAAGAAAGCGAGTTAATTGAATTTGTAGAAAAATCTAATTATTTCAGTAAACCACTCAAATCCTATAAAGCCGCTTTTGAGAATAAAAGACCGAGTGTAGTAAGTTTAGGAGAAATTAAAAATGGAAGTTCGAATGTTAAAACGAACATGGAGACATTAACAATTAACTTCTCAGAACCGATGGATACTCGTTTTCGAAATTTTCAACTTGGTCCACTTGGTGAAGAGAATGTAATAAGAATTAAGATATTTATTGGTTTCTCGGAGGATGGTAAGTCGGTGAGTTTTAATATTGAAGAATTAGAACCATCGAAAAAATATCAAATAATTGTTGGTTCAGGTTTTAGAAACAGGCAAGGAATTCCATTAATTCCTTATCTGATTGAATTTAATACAACTAGTAAAGTAAAAAGCTAGTACCAACTCCTTGTAGGATTAATTTCTTGGCAATCTTAAGAATAAGGAATAGCGATATTTTCAAGGTGATATCGCTATTTTCCAATCCCTCCATTAGGATGAGAAAAATGATAAAGGACAACTCATATTTTTTGATGGAATTGTAGTTTTTGATCCAATTAAAAGCTTAATTTAGGATTGTATTTAAAGTCTTATAGAAAATATGAAAATCACATTTCATGAAAAAAGTAGCAAAATATACTCTGATTGTTTTCGGTCTTTTGTTTTTCATTGCTTGTATGTTTATTTTTAGACCCGTCCCGATTTTGTTCGAAAAAGATGCAATTATTAAAGAAGGGATAGTATCTAAAATTTATGAAGGTCAAGGAAATGATGTTGTATTTGTATTGGAGAATAATCAACAGAGATATTACATTAATCGAGGGCTGGAGAATGGGTTAAATTTAAATAATCTGAAAGAAAAGTTAATCGGCAAACCAATTGTTGTGAAATATCCGAAACATTGGACACCGCTCGACTGGAATAGCACGGTTAAGCATATTTCAAAGGTTGAGTTTGCAGATGAAGTAATCTATAATGAATTTAGAACTTAATCATTGAAGTCATTAAAGAGGTTCATGAATCAGCCCGTTATCATAATGACTTATTTAATTGCTAAATCTTCTATGTGAAATGCGCTAAATTCCTTAATCATCGGCGGTTTGGTAGCCTCAGTGATTGTTAATTTTACCTTAGAGAACTGCTGACTTTCGATAACTTCTATCCGTTTATTTCCAATGTTGCTTCCATTAGAAATTTCAGACCAACTCCCATTATTATAACCGCTAAGCGTGTAGGCTCTTACGCGTTCACCTTGCGAAATTTCTTCTCGAATGATAATTGTATTGACAAGAGTTTCTTTATCTAAGTTCAATATAACTTCTTTCCTATTTCCTTGAGTAGTAGCAATCGGATTACTAAAATGTTTCTTCTTGAAATCGCCTAGTTCTTTTAATCTTGCAACATCAGCATCGGGCATTAAACCTCGTGGATCAGGTGTTAATCCTAGAATCAACGTGGAATTTCTGCCAGCAGACTTCAGATACATCTGTACCAGGTTATCAAGCGGATATATTTTGTGTTCACTTTCAGGTTCCCAGAACCAATCATGACCTTTATATCCTCTTAGTGGTGCATCGGACATTGCGGGCATCCAATATTTTCCATCTTTATCTCCATGTTTCAAGAGTTCAAAGTTGTTTCCATATACAATTTTCTGATTTGCAGAATGTGAAAACGGATAGGGAAATGTAGCCCAACAAGGGTAAGGGACTGTTCCTGATTCTGATCCTCCCCAACGGAAAGCGGCTAATTGAGAATTGTGATAAAATAGGCATTTCGGTTGAAATTTCTGGACAATCGGTAATACGTCTGCACCGTAATTGTTAGGATCATCGGCTCCACCATCGAACCAGATCATAAACAAGTCTCCATATTTTGTGCAGAGCTCCTTTACCATACCTTCACACATTTTCTTGTACGCTAACTGGCGATTCTTACTGAATTCATTATCACCTGAAACTTTAAAATCATAAACGCCAAAAAATGAATTCCATCGAATCCCAATATAAATTCCTGGCAAGAGCCCATATTTTCTACATGATTCCACAAAATCACGAACGATATCACCTTTGCCATCTTGAAACTTTAGCGCCTTCATTGAATATGGATTGATATCGCTCTGATATAAGGCGAATCCCGTTTCATGCGTTGCTGTTAGTATTGCAAATTTTGCACCTGCATCTTTCGCAGATTTTACCCATTGATCTGTATCTAAACCCTCAGGATTAAACATGTTGATATCAAGTATCGGACTAATTCTATTGTGCGCCTGATTGTATACTTCATTGTCGAAAACGTGAAGATCGTAATGGAACACAACACCTAATTCAGCATCTTGCCACATCATTTGTTCTTTCGTGGGTCTTGGGATTTCTGGAGTATTATCCTGTGCAGTAACATGGAAGCAAAGTGCTATCAATATTAAAAGGCTTAGAAAGTTGTTGAGTTTTATAGTATTCATTTAGGTTTATTTTCTTTTAAGAATATAGCTTACGGTACAATCACCACCATAAATATTGCTTCCTGAAGCAACATATAATTAGAATACCTATATCTGTATTAAGGGAAATTAAAAGAACAGTAAGTATTCTGAATTGCACAAGCTGAATATTAAGTTGATGGAAGATATAAAAATTCTCCTTTCGATTAAACTTAATCAATCAATCCTTGCGTGAATGTTAACATTTAGATACCCAATATCAATGATAAGCTAATAAGGGCAGTTATGCTTGAAACAATAATGACCCAAAATTTGTGTTGAAGATTGGTGATTCTGCGAATGATATCATAGATTAGAAAGTAAACGATAACGATTCCTATTTGTCCAAGCTCGATCCCGATGTTAAATGCAAGCAATGGCATCGTTACACTTTGCATTCCTCCTAGCAGTGACTTCAAATAATTAGCGAAACCCATTCCATGAATAAGACCGAAAAATAAGGCTAATGCATAATGAAGTATGATTCCTTGACTAGATTTCTTCTTCATCACCAGAACAATGTTGATAATACTAGTGATCAGAATCGTAATTGGAATTAATGTTTCTATGAGGTCCTTGTCAATGTTTATTAAATCTAACACGGAAAGAGCAAGAGTAATGGAATGTCCGATAGTGAAAGCTGTGACTAGGATAAGTACTTTGCGCCAATCTTTAATCAGAAAAATAGCACATAATGAAATGATGAAAATCATGTGATCGTAGGCCGCGAAATCAGCGATATGTTCAAGGCCAAGTTGTAAATAAAGGCTAAAGTCAGACATGCAGCGAAAATAATATTTTTAAAGAATTTATTTAGTCTTATGCCCATTAATCGTAGGCAAATATTTCCATTATCTCCACGCAAGCGGATAAAATGATAGAAGACCATTCTCTAGCTGCTTTTAAATACCATTTAGTTTGGTTTGACCCAAATTTAAAACGACTGCTTATCCTAATTGGAAATTCATTTCGCTTTACTATTGCAGAAAAGTGCTTTTAAAAATTGACCTATATCAAATAATATGTCATCAACCACCTTATATGAATGAATAGGAGTGACTTGATGTTCAAATCAAGTCAAAAAGATATAACAGAATAAATTAAATGAATAGAGTTACTCCAATTTCCAAAATTATGCAGAAGAATTTTTATGAGATTTTACCAGACTTATCGATAGGTAAAGCCATGAAAATTATGAACAAAAAGAATGTCAAGCATTTAGCAGTCGTTAGAGATGGTATCTTCTTAGGATTTGTTTCCTTATGCGATTGTGAATATTTCAAATCCACACTTATTAAGGATGGGCACTTAGGTCCTGATGAATTGTTAAGATTAAAGCATCATAAGGTAAGTGAAATCATGTCCACGAAACTCGTGAAATTATCTCCTACAGATTCAATACACATCGCATCTGAAATCATGAAATCAATTATTTTTCAAGTGATTCCAGTTATCGATAGAAACAGAATTATTGGGATTTTAACACCTGAATTGATTGCGAGTTGCAGAAAAAGGTTTGAATTAGCTCTCGTATAAATTAACCGCGCTTTGTTTTTGTGAAATGAAGGTAATACCTTCGTGACATGAAATTAGCTTTAATTAAGCAGCTTGCGGAAGCCTATAAACGTGACCTTGATCAAGGTATAGTTATTCCTGATTCGATATTTAGATTAAGCATACTAGAATGGCAGAAACATTTCGATTTAGAAGAAATGCGACTAGGACCGATCTTAGATCAGGCACTAAAAAATAAAGTCTCTGGCCATTATTGGGGAGGTGATCTACATTCTATTAAATCAAGTTTAATAGAGCTTGCTAATCACAATCCGGATCTCTTTTGGGAAGCGATCAAAGATCTATTCAATGAAGATCGAATGATCATTATGAAGGCAAATCGTTTCCTTCATCACTGTGATATCATATTGAAGGATATAAAACGAGATAATTTGAAGATAAATACACATCGACAGTCTTATTATTCAGCATCTTTACTCTTAAGTTTGCAGTATCCAGCAAATTATTGTCTATTTGATTTCGAAAAATTCGAACATTTCTGTCGTGTTATTGGTGTGAATGATATACCAGTAGATACAGACCTAGAACGGTATTATAAAATCGTCAACGCAGTTGGTAACATTTTATCCAAGGATGAAGATTTTATGACTTCTTATTACAGTAAATTGTCAACAGGTATATATTTAGGTCCATCTCTGCACTTCGTATATGAGTTAATGGACTATAGTACTAAAATAAAAGCATGAAAGCAATAGTAATAGGAGCAACAGGTCTCGTAGGATCATCTCTAGTAGAACAGTTAATCACCAATGAGTCATATGATGAGATTCGGATCTTGCATCGGAGAACTACTGGTTTTGAAGATGCGAAAATAAAGGAAAGTGTTATTGATTTTGATCAACCTGAAAGCTTTAGAGATAAAGTTAAGGGAGACGTCTTATTCTCCGCTCTAGGGACAACAATGAAAACGGCTGGGAGCAAAGAAGCACAGTATAAAGTAGACTATGAATATCAGTATGAAGTCGCTAAGATGGCAGCTGAAAAAGGCGTGCCTACTTATGTGTTAGTTTCATCCTCTGGAGCTGATTCGTCCTCTTCTATTTTCTACACTAGGATGAAGGGAGAACTAGAAGATGCCGTTCTAAAGCTTCCATTTAAGAAAGTAATTCTTCTACAACCTTCGGTGTTAGATGGAGATCGGCAAGAAAAGCGCCTAGGTGAAAAAGTAGGAATCGTTGTTGGTAAATTGCTAGCTTGGGTGCCTGGTATAAGAAAATATAGACCGATTCACGTCGATGTAGTTGCTCAAGGAATGATTAATAGTGTTGATAAATCTCCACTAGGTACCACAGTATATAAATTAGACGAAATATTTGCGCTTTAGATTTTTTCTAAAGCCTGACTACTGACGATCTTTTCAACATTCGGATGTGGGCTTCCGCCTTTAGGCTCGATGGTTACGTTTATAGAGCTCGCATTTTTTAAATGATTGATCGAAATAGAACCTTTTTCCGAGGGCAAGACGCCAAGGTTAACCATTTTACCATCTACATCAGCCCATATTTGATAGCAATGACCTGGGTCAAGTTGGCCAGGACTATTTACATATATTATTGCTTTTTCTGCAACGTCATTCCAGAAAGCTGTAGAATTAAAATCTGGTGATAGATTGTTTCCAGAAAGTAGAATTCTAGTTGTCTTATTATGGCTAGAAAGTGCTAATTCATCTTGTAATAAGTGAACTTCATCTCTGGTCGCTTCTAACTGTCTTTCGACCATGTTTTTCTGAGCATGAACCACCATGTTCACATTTGCTAATTCTTGTTTTTGGTTGAATAGTGCGATGGATGCGACGAACCCTATGATTGCTGCTGCCCATGGTATCATAGTATTCGGCTTAGCAGATTTCTTATAGTATTTTGACTTTAAGGTGTATTTTGAATCTTCATCTAGACATGAAATAATTGCCTCTTTTAGACCCACGGGTTTTTCTGAATCTAATTTTGTAGCCATCTTTTCGATGTGGGCTTTGAGATTCTCATATTCCGATTTTACTTCTGGGTAGGTAGAGATGAAATGTTCCACTTTAGCAATTTTTTCATCATTGCAAGTTCCCATTAGATACTCATCTAACAAACCGCTTTCTAGAAATTTTCTTGCTTCTTCTTTCATTTTAATTCGCTTATAGGAATCCTGTTTATTGACAAACAATTTTCCGACACATGAACCCAAAATTGGCTTGCTTTACTGGTTTTCTAGCGCTATTTTTCAGGCTCTTTTTAAACTTCGTCAATTTTTAAGTTTAACAATTGGTGTAAAAATAATTTTTAAGGTTAACAGAAAAATCTGAAATAGGATTAATACTATTTTGAAATATTCAGAAGATTCAACATCATTCTACACTAAAAATTAGTGTGGTTAGCTCAATACATTAATATGGTCAAATCATTAAAAGTAAGTCACGGTCTGTGTTACTTTTTTAACATTTAGAAAATGATTGAATATTCCTATACATCATCTGCCACTCATAAAATATCTTTCACTTTTAAACGTAAAGAACTCATTCACAATAGATTTGAAAAGTATGGTAATCCTGTTCTTTTCATTTATTCTATCATAAATTCTATTGTTTCAAACATATCAATTTGAATTAAGTTTAAATTTTGCTTCTTCCTAATAATGCTATAAACGTCTTAATTTTAATTTTCGCATAGATTTTTCAGTGAAATTTGAGTTTCAACCTTGTATATAATAAGTACATTGAAACGATCGATGTGGAAGGTAATCAAACAATTATGTGGGAAATGCTACTTCATTTTTGAATTGCTTTAAGAGGATTGGCTACCTATCTCAGTAACCACTTGATCTAATTTTCCTTCAAGGATTAATTTTAGATATTTAGCAGTTGCTTCGGGAAATCCACTAATTTGGTTAAGATTTTCTTCCCACAAAACTTCATCTGCAAGCATTTCATAGATACTCACGGCTGAAATGACACCTGAGGTATTAATTTTCATCCAATGCTGAGTTAACTTTTCAATTTTTTCTGCTTCATCATTCGCAGTATATACTTTTCCATTGAAATCACCTTTATAGAAGATCAACAAAGCAGCAAAGGAAAGCATAAGCCCTTTAGGAGTGGTTTTGTTGTGGACGATATATGATTTGATAGTAGGTTTTAATCTAACATTAAACTTAGAAATAGAGTACATCGAAATACTTTGCAGTTTATGTTCGAGGAAGGGATTGCGAAACCGATCCAAAACACTTTGACCAAATTGCTCAGCAGTTTCACGCTCTATATCAATAGATGGAGTAATCTCTTCGAAAACAACTTTTTCGATAAATGGTCCTAGTGCTGAATGATTCACTGCATCCTTAACCAACTGAACGCCCATTAATAAGCCAACAGGTACCATAGCAGTATGAGCACCATTTAGAATTTTTATCTTTTGCTCCTTGAAAGGAGTTAAGTCTTTAGTGTAAACTACATTTAATCCTATCCGATCTAGAGGCAATAATTGAGCTAAATCAAATTTAGTTTCTATAGCCCAAAGGTGGTATGGTTCCCCTTCTGTAATCATATTATCTATGAAACCAGTTCTTTCTTGGTATTTAGTTAATTGATCTTGATTGATTCCAGGGACGATTCGATCGACTAATGAATTACAGAATTGAACACGTTCATCTAGCCACAATTTAAAAGCATCTTCTAAGTCCCAATGATTAATATATTCGAATATGCTATTTTTAAGCACTTGACCATTCTGATCTACTAATTCGCAAGGAATAATCACACATTTTCCACTTCTGTCGTTCTGAAAATGAGTCCATCGGGCATGAAGCCATCTACATAACTGCCCTGGAAAAGTACTAGGAATCTCATCTGCTTTGTCCTGGCTGTCGAATGCCAGGCCTGTCTCCGTTGTATTAGAAACGATAATATTAAGCTGAGGATTTAAAGCGGACTTTAAGAATTCGTCGTATTCATTATGAACTTCGAGAATACGAACCACACTTTTTATAAGGACCATTTCGTCCACGGTACGACCTTTCATGTAGCCTTTAGAAAACAAGTGGTACAGACCATCTTGCTCAGCCCACTGGTTATAGTTGCCTTCTTTTCTTACTTTTACAGCCAGAATGCCGATCTTTTCATCATTGGATTGTCTATTATATTTGTCTATTATCCAATCTACAAAACCACGTAGAAAATTTCCTCCACCAAATTGAAGTATCCGTTCTGGATAGACATGGGTAACATTTGCTGATTTTCGAGATAAATTCTTCAATGATTTGCAATAATTTTTTTTTGTAATCGGGTTGGTAAGTATAAATATTTTCTTGCTAATTATTGATTATTTTGTGAAACAAATACTAAATAAATGCAAAACATTTCATTTATACTGCATGGATATATTTTAATATTGGAGATTTATGCTAAGTAATTAGAGTGATCAGATCGTTTATTGTCAATGTTAGACTCTTTATCCATATGGTATGAAGTCAAAAAATAAAAATGTTAAAGCGCGACTGAATGATCTTCTCAAAGTACTTCGGTTATAAACTTGCACAAAAATTGACAGCACCATAACTTTCATTTTACAAAGCTGCGATTATTGATTAAGTTTGCCTAAAAATTATATTGACCAATTACAATCCGATAATTGAAGTGATAGAAGAGGCATATTATATTGCCGAATTCGATACGACTAGAAAAATTTCAGCACTTCTACCATATGATTATTATGAATCAGAAAAGCATTATGCTGTGCTCTATCTTCAAGATGGTCAGAATTTATTTAATCCACATGCACCATTTGGTGATTGGGCGATAGATAAGTCATTAGCGATTTTAGCACAAGACGGTTATAAGGATTTAATCATCATAGCGATAGATCATGGGGATGAGAAAAGAACCTCAGAATATTTACCTTATAAACATTCAAAGTATGGTGAAGGACAAGGAAAGTCGTATATTAACTTTATGCGGGAGAAATTAATCCCGTATGTGAATAATAAGTATCGAGTGCTTACAGATTATGCTGATACAGGAATTGGAGGTAGTTCTATGGGAGGATTAATTAGCCTATATGGAGGACTAAAGCATCCTGAGATTTTCGGAAAATTGATGGTGTTTTCACCAAGCTTATGGATTGCGAAAAAGATTTACAAAGAAGCTAAGAAATTCACTCCTCGCACAGATACAAAAGTATACGTGTATGCAGGAGGGAAGGAAAGCAAGACACACTTGAATAATGTATTAAGACTAGAAGGGATTTTTAAGGATAAAATATCCGATGATGCCTTTTTTGATATGGAAGTTAAAATTAATCCTACAGGAAAACATTCGGAATGGTATTGGGCTCAGGAATTTCCGAAAGCTGTAAAGTGGTTATTTTATGACAAAAGATTTTAAAATTAACAATGGAATTTAAACATAAAAAAAGTATATCCCAGAAGGGTGATTTAATTATTCCTTTCTATAAAGACGATATAGATCAGGATCGAATAACAAGACTAACTGGTGTTTCTAAGGTAGATTTTGAAGCAGAATTTTCAACATACACCATGATCTACAGTAAATCTGGATCTAAGATCTATTTGCTGGGGTTAGGAGAATCAAAGCATAAGAACAGAATAAATGAAAGCTTCAGACACTTATTTTTCAATGAGAAAAGTAAGCTAGGAGATGAAATTCAAGTGGATTGTATCTGCCTAAGTCTTCAGGAAGTTAATGATGCGGTTATCGGAATGACGATGTCTCAGTATGAAATTGCTCAATATAAAACGGAGAAGAAGTCTAAGTCTACGCTTGATGTGCTCTTAGTTTCTGGAGAGGATATTTCTTATGCAATGGGAGAAGGGTTTGTTACAGGTGACACCATTAACCGAATCAAGGTACTTGTTGATGCACCACCTAATGTGAAAACTCCAGCTTTCTTAGCTCAATGGGCACGGGAGTCTTCTAAGAAGAATGGGTATCAATGCAAAGTGTGGAATGAGAAGGATCTGATAAAAGACGGATTTGCAGCAATCACAGCTGTGGGGCAGGGTAGTCAACATCCACCTCGGTTAATCCAATGTAGCTACCTGCCTAAAGATGGGAAAAAGGTTGACATCGCATTGGTAGGGAAAGGAATTACATTTGATACAGGAGGACTCTCGATTAAGGGATCTACTAACCTGCATTATATGAAAAGTGATATGGGTGGAGCTGCCGCGGTTTTAGGAGCTGTGGAGTTAGCATCTCGATTGAAGTTAAATGTAAATATCGTCGGAATAGTAGGAGCAGCGGAAAATGCAGTTGATGGTAATAGTTACCTTCCAGGTGATGTTATTCAATCTTATTCTGGAAAGTCGATTGAGATTATAGATACGGATGCTGAGGGGAGATTAGTGTTAGCAGATGGATTAAATTATGCGATTAAGAAACACAAGCCTAAAACGGTAATAGACCTTGCGACCTTAACGGGAAGTGCTGTTCGTACTTTAGGATATTCAGCAGCAGCCATGTTTACGTCTAATGATAAAATGGCGGCTAAGCTTTACAGTCTTGGGGACGAGATTTTTGAAAGGGTATGGAGATTGCCGATATATGAAGAGCTGTCAGATGATATTCATTCCGATATTGCTGATGTAAGAAATTTTAGTGGGAAGCCAGTAGCAGGAGCAAGTGCAGCAGCTAAATTTTTAGAATATTTTACAGAAGGGCATCCATCGTGGGTTCATTTGGATATCGCAGGTGTTGCTTTTGGGGCGAATGCGTACGCTAAGATGAAGAGTTCTTCAGGTTATGGTGTGCGATTAATGGTTGAATATATAAAAACACTCGAGTAATGAATTTTCTTTGTATTTGTACTTATTTTAAAGGACAGGATTTCTTTCGTTATTGTAAAAAGGAAGGAAATAAAGTATATCTTTTAACGAAGAAAAAGCTGGAGCATGAAGCATGGCCTTGGGATTCGATAGATGATGTTTTCTATGTAGATGATTGGGTGGATGATCATGTGATTAATGGAATCGCTTATAAATTTAGGTCTATTAAATTTGATCGGTTTGTAGCCTTGGATGACTTTGATGTTGAAAAAGTAACAAGACTCAGAGAGCATTTTCGGATGCCAGGAATGGGAGATACGACAGGGAGGTATTTTAGAGATAAATTGGCGATGAGGATAAAAGCCAAGAGCGAAGGAATTCCGGTTCCTGAATTTACCCCTTTGTTCAATGATGAAGATATTAATCATTTCGCTGATCATACACCACTTCCATGGTTGATCAAACCGAGAAGTGAGGCATCAGCCGCGGGCATTAAGAAAATTCATTCTAAGGAGCAACTTTGGGAAATGATACATGAATTAGGAGATGAACGTCATCGTTTCCTTGTGGAGAAATTTACGCCGGGAGATGTATATCATGTAGATAGCCTCAATTATGAAGATAAGGTTGTTTTTGCACGAACGAGTAGATACCTAGATACTCCATTCGAAGTAGCACAAGGTGGTGGCATTTTCAGATCTCAAACCTTGGCATCTGGAAGCAAAGAGGAGAGGGAGTTTTTAGAGATTAATGCGGATGTAATGAGGGCTTTTGGATTGAAATATGGAGCATCTCATACTGAATTTATCAAAGCACACCAAACTGGGGAATTGTTTTTCCTGGAAACATCTTGTAGAGTGGGAGGCGCGAATCTTGCTGAAATGGTAGAGGTCGCAAGTGGTATCAATTTGTGGGGAGAATGGGCAAGGATTGAAACTGCTGTTTTGAAAAACGAAAAATATAAACTACCAAAGATTAATAAAGGTATAGCAGGAATTGTGGTATCTCTAAGCAGATTTGAATATCCAGATACTTCTTCATTTACGGATTCTGAAATCAAATGGAGGATGAATAAAAAGTGGCATATAGGATTTATTGTTGCGGACAAAAAAGAAGAGAAAGTTACGGAGTTATTAAATAAATACACGGGCGTAATAGGAGAGCATTTTCATGCAAGTGCAGATATGCCAGATAAATTGGAATAAATAGAAAAAAGTCGAAAAAATACCGTCATATTATCTCTTTATTATTTTATGGTACTAGTCGAAAATCGTCATTGGTTTATCGTCAATATTAAATAGAAAAGCGTAATTCTAAAAATCACGTTCACCTATCTACCGATTCTCCATTTTTATCTTTTATATCAGGTATTCCAGTGCCGCACGGCCCAATCAAAGCTTTAAAATTACTGCCTTGTTTTATATGAGCACCTGGTAATAATGTAACAGAATTTCCTGCTTGGAAAAAGACATTCGATGTGAATTCTCCGAAAACTTGACCACTACTTGTGATATTATTTTGTGCTTCGTAATATTTAAAACCACTGTGTGTTACTGAAGGAGAGAAGGTAAGACTTTCTAAGCATGCACTAGGACTAATTGGTGCTTTCCAGATCCCCCTACCAAAAGTGCCAGCATATAACGTTCCCGATCCATGCTCAATTGCCAGGTCATTTATAACAACATTAGGGAGTCCATTCCTATATGGAATCCAATCTGTCGATCCTGCTTTTCTTAAAAAAATGCCAATATTTGCACCCACATAAATATCACCATTTACTGCGACGGTAATACATCTTATGGGAATATCAGGAAGTGAACCTGTGATATTGGTCCAGGTGGTACCAGCATTTGTTGACATCACCACGCCTGTAGGAAATTCATACCCTCCAAAAGAAGCACATACAAAATTAGAATTGAGAGGATGCACTGCAATATCGGATATGGAAGGAAACTCAGAGGCTGCGGGAAACTCAGGATTGCTAGAAATTTCTTCAACTGAACTTCCAAAATCATTAGAAATATACATCTTCTTAGGCCCTGCCAAATATAGCCTATTATTATTGCTAGGACAGGATTCTAAAGCATTACCAGCTAGAAGGTTAATAGAATCAAAACTAACGCCTTCATTTGTTGATTTATATAGTTTACCATTGAAATTACTAGAAGCTACAACCATTGTATTGTTATCATCAGGTTTAATAGCCAGTTTACTAAACCCAAGCGGAAGAGATAAGAAATTCACTTCAATATTACCATCATCAGCAAACCTCTTTGTGCTCCCACTTGTAGAAACAATATATTTGGACTTGTCACCATTATAGAACTTTACATCAAAGCCATCTGTGCCTAGAATATGATCGTGAAGGATTGAATTACTTTTTCTGATTTTAAGACCGTTGTCCTGAAGTCCTCCAACTACATAATGTTCATCTTCAGGTGTGACATCAATTCTGTAATACTGTGCTAAACCCAGACCTGCCGACAGGTCAGACCAAGTTTGTCCCTGGTTTTCAGAAACATAGAAACCTCCATCGGTTGCAGCATACAATTTATTATTAAGAGGATTAAAGGCAATATCATGAAAATCGGGATGTACATACCAAGATATGCTATCGGTGTATCTATAGTGTGTAATTTGTGAAAAATGTACACCACCATTGACTGTTTTCCAGGCATTGAGACCGCAAGTTATTACAGTATTCTTATTAATCGGAGAAGCAGCTGCACAGAAATTATATGTAGTTTGACCTCCTGGTGTATTAGGTGAATCATGAACTCTAAGAAAACTCTCCCCTTCATTTTGTGAAATGTAAAATCCTTGATATGTGTTATTTGGGAGATTAGGTCCTATAAATGCATATACTCTTGATGGATCAGCTGGGGTAACAGCAAGTGCTTTTCTGCCCTTCAATTGTATGATAGGAGTTATTGTGGGGTCATCCCAATACGAAGTATTTATGTTATTATATTTCAGTATAGTGAAGTCAGTTGCAATATATACTTTGTCTGATGATCCTGGCTTAAATTTAACATCGTAAATCTTACCATTGCGCTTTTTCGTCCAGTTATTACCTCCATCTGTTGTGCGATATAACCCTTCTGTTGTGGCTGCAAGCAAATGATTTGCATCATTGGGATCCATCTCTAAGGTAAATCCAGCATATGTAGTGTCTATGCCTAAATCTTGAGCTATCCACGTAGCCCCACCGTTGGTCGATTTAAATACGCCAGAACTAAAGAAGTATCCTCCACCATCTCCATCACCGGATAATGCATACACGACTTGTGGGTTTTCATGGCTAACCACAATGCCAGAGATACCTAATGAAGGCAAATAGTCATCAAGGACATTCCAGGTGTTACCACCATCTATCGTCTTCCATAATCCACCTGCAGGACCGCCTATATAAATAATATTCTCATTAGTAGGGTGGAAAGCCATTCTATTGACACGACCGATTCCTATAAAATGTGTTGAAGTTGGATCCGCCACACTACCATCAGGGCCCGCATAAGTCCAATTGGACAGGGTGTTACGATCTACGCTCTGATCCATTTTCTTGATATGCTTATCTGCTTTGAGTAATGCCAGTTTATTCTTTGCCAATTCACCACTAGGCATTTGCTCAAGTTGCATATCATATTCCCATCGTTTCCAATGTTTGTATTTTGGGTCACTATAATGTATTTCCTTACCTTCCTTTTTCAGTTTAGCGTAATATGCTTCAGTTATAGCTTGTATCTCTGAAAACTTTGTGATCCCTTTTAATTGTTCACTAAGCTGAGCATTGAGATTATTGAATGCTAGCATTAAAATCAGGACAGACGTAATTATTGTTAATGATCTTTTCATTTTTAGCATTTGAACTTTAACTGACTTGTTATTCTTGAATTCCATTATTTTTCAAATCATCTAGCTCCTTTTTTAAGGCAATTACATGAAGTGTCAATTCCTCAATTTTTTCAAGTAAAATTTTGTTCATATCACCTAGCATGATTCCTTCTTTAGCAACCTCTTCTGCGGAAGGTACTCCAGGTAAATGCCCTAATACACTAATTTCTTTTTCAAGTTCTTCAAGGCTTTGAAGTTTATAATCTTGGTCAAATACGTAGTCAGGCCAAGCAGTGCTTAGTTGTACTTTTACTTCCTCAGCAATTATTTTTCCATCTATTGCCAATCTGTAATCACCTGTTCCATTAATAGCTCCTGACCCAATACGAAGATTATTCTTTATATATACATTTCCATTATCAAAATAGCCTGCCCAGTTGGTTAGTCCACCAAATGCATTTCCCCACAGACCTACTCGTGTTCCAGTAGTACTTGTACCAGAAGCTGCACCAACAACTCCAATTCCTAATCTTGAAGAATTACCAGCTTCTACTATACCTCTTACTCCACGATGACCAGCAATAAAGTCGCCTCCGATTCCATATCCCTCAGCTGGTTTACTCTCGCAGTCGATCCCTCTTGTGTCAAGGCCTTCATTATGGGTGACCCAAAGTCTTAGCAGGTTTTCTGTCAGCTCTGGGGTTCCATGGATATTGACCCTTGCATTTGGACTTTTAGTTCCTATGCCTAGCCTTCCTGCTTCCGGGATGAGGAAAACTCTAGGGTCCGGGTCTAGGGCGTAAAACTCAGCCAAAATGATGGAATCAGAATCGGTAACAATTTCAAAAGATTTACCGTTTGTTGTAGGCTTTAAAGTTAATCTAGTAAAAATACTGTTCTCAGTTTGCTTGAAAACCCAAGGTCGCTCTGTAGATAGTCTCAATAACTCTGCACCGTCTCCGATGTTTAATATATCTAGACTTGCTTGAGGTGTGGTTGTGTTAATCCCTACTTTTTGGCTAAAAAGTGATGTAAAAACAAGCAAATAAGTAATAGTCAATAATGTCCTCATTGTTCGTATTTTAATTTAAGATCAATATTTTAATTGTTTGTTGGGATACAGAATGAGGGAAATGTATCTTTCAATTATTGAATAGTATATAATGCTATTATTTTATACTCAAAATTGGAATCGTAATGTTTCGTTTATGTTTATTGCCACGAATGAATAGGATTGATTTATATCAATTTTAAGAATTGCGAGAAAACGTAAAGTTTTAAAATATGAGCCTTGTATATAAGCCTACATTAGTTGAACATAAAAAAATGGAAATCGAAAATGACTAGCGACTAATCTTAAACATGATTTAATCTCGTTGAATAAGAATCAGGTAATATATTCGCAGTACTATTCTTTATATCTGGAATAAATTGCCACGGAGTTCGCTGATCAGCCCAGTCAAATTTTGTATTATCAAGCAATCTACGTTTATATTCTTTTGGAGTACATTCCTTATATTTTTTGAAAAGTCTATTAAAATTTGAAATATTATTGAAACCAGACTTAACACTAATTTGCGCCATAGTGAAATCACTAGAAAGCAATAAATTACATGCATAACCAAGTCTAAGGTCTATCAAGAAACTGGAGAAACTACGAAAAGCATGTTTTTTGAAAAAATGACTAAAAGCAGAAGTGCTCATATTCAAGACATCGCTGACTTCCTGAATCATAAAGTCAGGACGTTTATAATTCATCATGATAAAATTATAGGCTTTCTGAATCCTTGTATTCTCTGATGATAAAGATTTTGCACTATTTACGCTGCTAGAGAGGTATTTGAACTCTTTCGCCCCTGCGAGCAAATTCAATAGTCTGAGGAAATAAATTACATTTTGAAACTCATTTTGCTCAGTGAGTTTTACCATAATTGGGATAGCGCTTAGAATGACCTTTTTGTCAAATAGTAAACCTCTACGTGAATTTTCAAGCATCAGTTTTATTCGATGGAATCTCTCTTTGGAAAAGAAATTCATCGAAAATAAATTAAGCCCAAATTGAATAGTGATCACCCGATACTTTTTGCCTAGGGCCCTAGAGTTTTGATCTTCTTCCCATTTGTGAGGTAAGTAAGGACCTATCAATGCAAGATCTAATTCACTAAAACGATCTGTGGAATCGCCAACTATTCTAGTGCCATCCGTTCCCATAACCAGATTGATTTCATATTCTGGATGATTATGAATGGGATAATCAAATCCATTATTGACGGAGTCTAATACAACGCAGATATCCTGATTATTTAAAGGGGTAACTTCTCTAAAAAACTCCATATTCAAATTATTTTATATTCTTTTAAAAGGATATACGCAATTCATTATACTTCAAAATTGAAATAATGTTTCATTATAATTCCACACATTAAGCACTATTCAGAATTAAAATGATATTAATTATCAAGTAATTCATAAAAGTATTATAAATATGCTGAATAGTATATAAAAGTAGATCTATTCTTGTTTAATTTTGGATCAATTAGAAAGGATTAACTGTTCTTATAGTTGGAAAAATTAAACACACAAAATTGTGATCAGCATTATTCATCATCGAAAATTAAGATCAATTATTACCATGCTTATTCTCATGGTAGTGACGATCACTTTTGCTCAAGCCCAGATTGTTTCAGGCATTGTAACATCTACTGATCAAATGCCTCTTATAGGTGCCAATGTTTTAGTAAAAGGTACCAATATTGGTACGATTACCGATATAGATGGAAGCTATAAAATTGACATAGAAAATGTAGAAAATGCTTCCTTAGAAGTAAGCTATATCGGTTATATTACTAAAACATTTCCAGTAGGAGGCAGTCTTAAATTAGATGTCGTCTTAGAAGAAGATTCTGAAGTTTTAGAAGAAGTGGTAATTACTGGATATAAAAAAGAAATTAAAAGTAATGTATCATCTGCCATTACAAGTATCAAGACAAAGGATATAGAAAACCTAGTCGTAGTAGGAATAGATCAAGCGATCCAAGGTCAAGCTGCGGGTGTTCAAGTGACTCAAGTTACGGGTGCACCAGGTGATGATATCAAAGTGAGAATCAGAGGAACAGGAACTTTCGGAAACAATGATCCACTCTACGTTATCGATGGGGTTCCGACAACAGGTAATATCAATATGTTTTCGCCTTCTGATATTGCATCTATCGAGATTCTTAAAGATGGTGCCGCAGCGGCTATTTATGGATCGAGAGCTGCAAATGGCGTCGTGTTAATTACAACTAATCGTGGTAAAAGTGGAAAACCTTCCTTTGTTTTCGAAGGATACACTGGACTTCAACAATCCGTCGGACTTCCAAAATTACTGAATAGTGCAGACTATTTAACCATTAGAAATGAAGCTATTGTCAATGCAAATGTACACAGGAATCCAGCGAATCAAATTAGTACGTATGATCCAGCCATATTAAAGGACCTACCTGATACCGATTGGCTAGACTTGGTTTTCAATCCTGCGATGATGCAGCGATATTCTCTTTCTGCTAGTGGTGGTGCAGAAAATGGAAGATTTTATATGTCTGGAGAATATTTAAACCAAGATGGTGTATACCAAGGACAAGGATTCGATAAGTACCAAGTAAGATTTAACGGTGAAATTAATAATGACTGGTTTCGAGTAGGAAATAGTTTATCTTTTTCTCATACGTTCAGAGACATTATAAATAGCTCTGGTGACGGATTTGGACCTGGTAACCAACCAAGTGGAATCAGATATGCCTTAATTGCAGCGCCAGTAGTTTCACCAACCTATCCTGATGGTACACAATTAAATACTACATCAGAATTAGATGATCCTGTTTTATACGGAGATGGAAATCCTAATCCAGTTGCCTTTAATGATCATACCAGTTGGACACAATCTAGACATAGAGTTTTCGGAAACGTTTATGCTGAGCTTGATTTACTTCCGTCTTTGAGTTTGCGCTCAACATTAGGTGGTGATTTCTTATTTGAAAACGAAAAATTATTTGTGGAAAGACTCTCACCGGCCATTTACTCGCCGACTGCCTTAACAGAAGGAAGAGTTTTCAATAGAACATTAGTATGGAATAATACAGCTAATTTTCAAAAGGAATTTTATGGGAACAGATTCTCAACATTGATAGGTATGGAGGCCATCCAGAACAGAACCGATTATCTGGGAGCATCTGCTAATAATTTCACTAGAACGGATCCTTTATTTAGATACATTGATGCAAGTAATCCATTGGATATAAAAAATGTAGGTGCATCTGGAATTGCGACAGAATGGGCACTTCTATCTTATTTTGGTCAAGTTTCCTATTCTTATAAAAGTAGGTATGTAATAAATGCAACCATTCGACAAGATGGATCTTCTCGATTTGGAGAGAATAATAGATGGGGAGTTTTTCCGTCTGTTTCTGCTGCGTGGAATATTTCGAATGAGGCATTTTTTCAAGGAATCGAAGCTATTTCAAGTTTGAAAGTGAGAGGAAGTTGGGGCCAATTAGGAAATCAAGAAATCGGTGTATATCCATTTAGCTCATTAGTGAGTAATGGTGATAAAGTATATGTTTTCGGAAACAATGTGGTGACCGGAGCTTCTATCGTAGAAACTGGAAATGAGAACATTAAATGGGAAGTAAGTACGCAAGTTAATCTAGGATTAGATATGTCTTTGCTCAAGGATAGATTATCTATCGTAGCTGATGTATTTGATAAAACAACAAATGATATTTTAGTAAGAGTGCCTATTCCTCAGGCAGGAGGTTCTACAAGGCCGCCATTCGTTAATGCTGCTAAAATCCAAAATAGAGGATTAGAATTAGGATTAATTTTTAAAGATCGAATAGGTCAAGTAGATTACTCTGTGGGAGCTAACTTTAGTACAGTTCGTAATAAGGTAGTTTCTATTGCAGACAGCGAACCTATATTGGGTGGTTATGGATTATCCGATGGGGCACTAACTAGGACTGAAGTTGGACAGCCAGTTGGTTCTTTTTATCTATGGCAAATGGAAGGAATATTCCAATCTCAAGAAGAAATAGAAAGTAGTCCTTTCCAAACAAATTTTACTAGTCCTGGCGATGTGAAGTTTGCTGATTTGAACAATGATAATGTGATCGATGATAAAGATAGAGCACATGTAGGAAACCCATTTCCAGATTTTACTTATGGAGTTAACCTGAGTTTGAATTGGAAGGGATTCGATCTTTCGACACTTGTTCAAGGCGTTGAAGGAAATGACATTTACTTCTTGTATGGAAATTTTGCCTATGAAACTCAAGCAAGAGGATTTAATTCTTATGCTGATATATTGAATCGATGGACTCCTGAAAATACCAATACAGATATACCTAAGGTAAGTTTAGATGATCGTAACGGAAATCGCAGAATTTCAACTAGATTCTTAGAAGACGGATCCTATCTCCGATTTCGAAATATAACCCTCGGTTATAATCTCAAGGAAATATTAAAATGGAGCACGGTAGATAGATGTCGAGTCTATGTGACAGCTCAGAACGCATTTACTTTTACATCTTATCCAGGTTTAGATCCAGAAATTCAAGCTAACGCTAACGACACAAGAGGGTTAGGGATTTCATCGGACTTAGCAGTAGGAATAGACTGGGGCACCATACCAGCACCGCGAACATTTATTGGAGGCATTCAAATTAAATTTTAAAGGAGGATTATGCTAACGAATAAAAAAATTAAATATCATTTGTTCTATAAGTCATTAGCACTTTGCTTATTGCTGATCGGAGGATCATGTACCGGAATTTTAGATAAGGATCCAATTGCGACTTTAGATAGCAGTTCCTTTTTTCAGACTGCTGCAGATGCTGAACAAGCGATCAATGCAGCTTATAATCCATTATTATTCAACAATACAAACAATAATTTTTATTGGGCATTTGCAGTCATTACTGGAGATGAAGCAATTCCTGGTGGTGATGGATCTAGATCAGGAATAGTAGAGATGGAATCCTTTACCTATACCCCTAGAACGGAAGAACTGAACACTTTCTGGAAGTTACAATATAAAGGAATCAACCAGTGTAACTTAGTTTTAGATAATTTGCCGAATATAGAAATTGACAAAGAAGACAAAAATAGAATTATGGGCGAGGCCTTATTCTTAAGATCTTATTACTATTTCATGCTTTCCCAAGTTTTCGGTGATGTGCCTCTGTACCTAGCAGTTCTCCCACCTGACGAATTAAAAATTCCAAAGTCTGCAAGAAAGGAAGTTTTTGCTCAAATTATTGAGGATTGTGAGGAAGCTGCAAGCATTCTTCCGATATCTTACGAAAGTAGTGGAACAGGCAGAGCAACTAAAGGAGCAGCTCTAGCATTGGCAGCGAAAACACACTTGTATCTTAAAGAATGGGAGAAAGTTATATCGAAAGTAGACCAGATCAAATCAATCGATATTTATGAATTATCAGTGAATTACCAAGATAACTTTGGAATTTCTACCCAGAATAATTCTGAGTCTGTTTGGGAAATCCAACATGCTAATCTCCAATTGGGCGTTGGAAATTTTCTCAATCAATGGTGGGCATCTAGGAAAATAGATGGATATGGATTCGCTGAGGTTAGAGAGGAATATATTGCTGATTTTGAAGATGGTGATCCTAGGAGAGCATTTACGGCAGCTTCGAATAATGAACATTATGTTGGATTAACTTATAAAAGATCATTCAGTTCTACGGGCCATAGTCCACAGAAATTTATTCAACCTGACAGTACCGCAACACAGAAAGCGGATGGCGATATCAATTATCCAGCAATCAGATATGCTGAAGTCCTATTATGGGAAGCTGAAGCATTAATTGAATTAAATAGGCTAGCGGAAGCGGAAACTCCACTTGAAGTAGTAAGAAATAGAGCTAGAAATCAAGCAGAGAATCCAGAAACTACCCTACCATATATCGAAGCAACATCAGAGGAACAGATGAGAGAAGCCTTAAGACACGAACGCAAAGTGGAATTGGGTTTAGAAATGCATCGATTCTTTGACTTGGTTCGCTGGGGAATTGCAGGAGAAGTGCTAGATGGATTCCAAGTCGGAAAACATGAAGTCTTTCCACTGCCACAAATAGAAATTGATCTTAATAATGCACTTGTGCAAAACGCCGGTTATTAATGAAGTTTAGAATTTACATATTATTAGTCCTGGGAATGTTCATTCCTGAAATACTTTGTGGGCAGACTGCTCAAATAGATATTCCAAGGATAGAGATGATGTCTAACCAACCGTCGCCTTATAGTATGAGGGACTGGAAACAAGTTGCAATAAATTATGATCGATATGTCTATGATTTAAGTTTGACTGGAGAGTTTCTTCCTTTCTTGAAAATTGAAAATCAAGGAAATAATTATCCTGAACGTCAATTTTTCACCCTTCCAACTTATGTGGGTTCTAATGATCCAGAAAGGGGAGAAGCGATTAATATCTTGCCAAGCTTAGTCGGTGCAAGTTTAGTAGGAGTGGATAAGTCTAATCAAAATGGGAATAATTTTGTTTTGATGGCTCAAGATTTTTTCAATAAGAAAAATGGGCAGAATCTTTACCTAAATGGTAACTCATCTAATAGTGGTCATGACTGGTGGTATGATATGATGCCGAATTTATTCTTCTATCAATTGTATGATTTATACCCTAATATGGGTGGCGATGCTGAATTTCAGTTCTCTGCTATTGCTGAAAAAATGCTCGAAGCTGTTAAAGTTATGGGAGGATCTGCATCACCGTGGAGTCACCCATATATGACTTACAGAGCTTGGAAATTTGAAACAATGGAACCGCTAATGGGCGGAGTGACAGAACCGGAAGCTGCAGGTGTATTTGCTTGGTTGTTGTACCACGCCTACTTAGAGTCAGGTGAAGAGAAATATAGAATAGGAGCGGAATGGGCAATGGAATATCTTAATAGTTTAACCAGTAATCCGTCTTATGAACTGATGCTACCTTATGGAACCTATGTTGCAGCCAAAATGAATGCGGAAGTAGGGACGAATTATGATATTGAAAAAATGGTCAATTGGTCATTCGACCGAGGAAGCTTGAGAGGTTGGGGTACCATAGCTGACGTGTGGAGTGGAATAGAAGTCAGTGGTCTTGTTGGTGAGTCAGAAACCAATACAGATTATGCTTTTCAGTTAAATGGAGTTCAGCAAGCCGCAGCTTTAGTACCAATGGTTAGATATGATAAACGATTTGCCAGGGCAATAGGAAAATGGATGTTGAATTTAGCGAATTCAACGAGACTTTTCTACCACTCATTTCTACCTTCATCCCTCCAAGATGGATCCGACTGGTCTGAAGATAACGATCCATTTAAAGTGATAGGTTATGAAGCCTTAAAAGAAGATTTTAACGGACTTTCTCCTTATGCAACTGGAGATGCAGTAAGAGGTGAATGGGCTAAAACCAATCTTGCGCTTTATGGAACTTCCTCCATTGGCTATTTAGGTTCCATGATCTCTACAACTGATGTTGACAAAATATTAAAAATTGACCTCAATAAAACGGACTTTTTTAGCAACGAATCCTATCCAAGTTTTTTGTATTTCAATCCTCACAACGTGGAAAAAACAATTACGATAAATATAGGAAATGAGACGCGTGATATTTATGATCCATTATCAGAAACGTTCATCGCAAGCAATGTTGTAGGAAATGTTTCGATTACGATTGCTGCTGATCAAGCAGTTATGCCAGTTATAGTGCCCGCGAATGGAGCTATTTCATATGAGCAGCATAAAATGTTAATTGACAATGTAGTTGTTGATTATGACCAGCACGCGCAAGCTTATTCTAAGGCAGTTAGGATTAAAGCCCTAGCCGCAGAACAGGAACTACAGGTTATAGATGATGAAATAAAAGTGTATTCTACAGTTGAATATGATGGTGATTTTTCGGAGCTCATCTACGAGTGGATATTAAATGGTACAAAGCAAAACGAATCAGATTCAATTTTTGTTTTTCGAGCTTCAGAGCTTGGAAACTACCAATTACAATGCATCGTTTCAGCAGGAGAAGAATCTAGCGATACAGCTCGTATAACTTTCGATGTTTTACCAGAGATCGAAGAGCCGCCGATTATTTTGGCGATGTTGACAGAATTCCTCTATGCAAGTCCAGGTGCCGAGATTGAAGTTTCTTGCTTGGCAACAGATGTTAATGGAGGTTCCTTATCCTATTCTTGGGAATCAGCTGCAGGTTCTATTACGGCTACAGCTGATAAAGCGACATGGACGCTTCCGCAGGAAGAGGGTGTTTATAAAATCAAAGTAGAAGTAACAGATGAAAGTGATCTCACTTCAGCTGCAGAAACCACTATCCTTGTTAGAATTTTTGCTAAAAAAGATGGGGAAATCATAGCAGATTATCCATTGGCTGGAAATGCCGATGATTATTCAGGAAATGAATTAAACGGTAATCTAGTGGGAGTGATTTTAACGACTGGATATGATGATACAAACAATGCAGCATATTTTTTCAACGGAACTACCCACCATGTAAAAGTAGATTCTGATCCTAAACTTAATTTCACGGAAGCCATTTCCGTTAGCCTTTGGTTTAATCCTGATCAGTTACCTGAAAGGGAAAGTTTTTTAATTTCTCATGGGAGTTGGCAGAATAGATGGAAGGCTTCTATCACACCTGAAAACAGAATAAGATGGACTGTGAAGACGGCTTCAGGAGTTAAAGATTTGGATAGCAAAACACAACTGGTGGAAGACCAATTTTATCATGCTACGTTAACCTTTGATGGTGAATACATGATGCTTTATGTAGACGGAACATTAGAAAGTTTTGTTCCTATGACAGGCCAGATCAAAACAACTTCGTTGCCTCTTTTTTTAGCACAATCATTACCAGATGAGCAAGCCTATAACTTCAGAGGAATATTAGATGAAGTGAAAATTTTTGATTTTGCATTGACACCAGAAGAGGCTAAGCTGCTGTATGAAACAGGAGTAATTACGAGTAGTACAAATGCAGTTAGCATCCAAGATTTAAAAATTGACCTAAACCCAAACCCTGTCACGGATCAATTAAATGTTTCAATGAAAGATGAATCCAACATTGATCAAGTGATGATTTTCAATTTACACGGTAAGTTAATTCTCCAAGAAAAAGTAAAGCTAAAGCATATCGTCATCCCATTTGATGCTTATCAGACTGGTATATACTTCATACAATTTAGGCAAGATGGGCAAATATTAGAAACTCAAAAAATTATTAAACATTGACATTTTTAAAATAGAATATTAAGAATATGAAAAAGTTACTACAAACATTATCCTTCTTGGTGTTGCTGATCTTGGCTGGTTCAGGATTGCAAGCCCAAGATGTGGTCGCATCTTATGATTTCTCTGGAGATATAAAAGATGGATCCGATTTTCAAAACAACTTAAACGTAAACGGCACAAAGCTTACCACTGATAGATTCGGAGTGAGCAGAAGTGCCATTCAGTTCGATGGTATTCAAGACAGAGCAACTGCAGCCAGTGGTGATCAATTGAATACTCCTACAACAACTGTTAGTTTCTGGGTAAGAATGAAGGAATTACCAGGTCAAGGTGAGGTCTACCTGATTTCTTATGGAGGATGGCAACAGCGATTCAAAGTATCACTTCCTGCACATGGAAAGGCAATATGGACAACGAATAGTACTGATGGGATTTCAGATATGGATGCTGGCGATGGAAATGAATTAGTAGCAGGAGTCTGGACACATCTAGCATTTAGTCACGACGGTGCTAAGGACAAAATTTACATGAATGGTAGTTTGGTGGCGGAGAAAGATGTGACTGGTGACTTGAATAGTTCTACCTCTCCACTTGGTCTAGGATATGATCCTACATCAAATGCAAATATCGTCAATGGTAATCTGGATGATTTAGTGATTTTTGGTGCTGCACTGTCAGACGAAGATGTCATGGCGCTTTATGAATCACAAAATGAAGCTCCTACATTTATGGATGGCGAAGTTGCTGCTTACTCATTTAGCGGGAACTCAAAAGATGATTCTGAATATGGAAATCATGCATCTGGAACAGGTGTTAAGTTTGCAACCGATCGATTCGGATATGGAAAGAGTGCAGTTTATATGGATGGGACAGCTGAGATTTCGGCTGCAGGTTCTGAGCATTTAAATTCTCCATACACAACCGTTTCATTTTGGGTGAAGCTTGATAAGCTACCAGAAAACGGGGAGTATTTTTTGATGTCCAATGGAGGATGGCAAGAAAGATGGAAAATTTCACTTCCAAGCCATGGAAAACCAGTATGGACAACCAATAATGATGGTGGAATTTCTGATATGGATTCTGGAGATGGAAATGAACTGGTTGCTGGTCAATGGACGCACTTAGCAATGGTTCATGACGGCGCAAAAGATATTATATATATGAATGGTGTTCAAGTCGCTGAAAAAGAAGTGGCTGGAACGATGAATAGCACGACACATCCTTTAGGAATAGGTTATAATCCAATAGATGGCGGAAACTGGGTTCAAGGAGCATTTGACGATGTTGCAATATATAACTATGCGTTAGATGCTGCGGCAATCGAAGCCTTGTATACAGATCAAGCTACTTTTCAAGGTACAGATACAGATATAGTAGCTGATTATGCGCTGAATGGAAACGGAAATGATGCGAGTCAATTTAATAATAATGCAACGGCAGTTTCAGATATTACAGCTGTACCTAATCGACATGGATGGGGAGGGAATGCGGTTTCCGGCGCTATGATTGCGGACGGATCTGCTGCATTGCAGTCGGATAATACATCCATTAGTTTTTGGGTTAATCCTACAAGTTTTCCTGAAAGTGGAGAAGCATTTATCCTTTCGAATGGAGGATGGCAGGATCGCTGGAAAATTTCATTGCCTGCGCATGGTAAACCAGTTTTTACAACAAAAGCGACATCATGTTGTAATGATATGGACACAGGAGAGCCATTAGCATTGGATACTTGGACGCATCTAGTGATGATTCATGACGGTGATACAGATTTTATTTATGTCAATGGGCAATTAGTCGGCGAAAAAGAATCTTTAGGACCGTTAGGAAAAACGAATTACCCACTTGGGATAGGATATGATCCGATCGGAGGTGAAAGCTTTTTTGATGGTGCGATTGATGATTTGAAAATATTTAATAGAGGTCTTTCAGCACAAGAAGTGAGTGACTTGTATGACATGGAATCCACGCCAGAATCGATCGACGGAAATTTGGTAGCTCATTATACATTCTCTGGGAATAGTAATGATGTAACGGGATATGAAAACAATGCTTCTGCTGCATTATTTGGAAAAGATAGATTCGGAAAAAGTAATAAAGCTGCATTATTTACAGGCTCGAATGAAGTAACAGCTTCTAATTCACCGCAATTGAATTCTCCTTTGACAACGTTAAGTTTTTGGGTTAATCCTCAAACTTATCCAGATCAAGGCGAAGTATTCTTAGTATCTAATGGTGGCTGGCAAGAAAGATTCAAGACTTCATTACCTGCAAGTGGAAAAGTGGTTTGGACGACGAATAATACAAGCGGAATCTCAGATATGGATTCTGGAGATGGTGGAGAGTTACCGATTGCAGAATGGACGCATGTCGTTTTAGTACATGACGGAACTAATGATAAGATTTACTTTAATGGAAATAAGATAGCTGAGAAAGCAGTTGAGGGAGATTTGAATCCAACAACTAGTGACTTAGGAATAGGTTACAATTCAGTTGATGGAGGTGGAAATTTCTTGGGTTCTTTGGATGAAGTTCAGATTTACAATACGGCACTTACGGATCAGGAAATCCTCGATTTATTTAATGCACAATCTGAAGCAGCTGAAGGGACTGATTCTATAGCACCATGTGTTCCATTGGACTTGAGTGCAAATGTTGTATTTAATAATGTTGATTTAAGTTGGACGCCAGCGACAGATAATGAAGGTGTTATTGCTTACAATGTTTTTTTAGACAGTATATTGACAGAAGTTACAGCTGAAACGAGCATTTCATTTAACGCCTTAACTCCACTTACGGACTACGTATTTGGGGTAAGCGCAATAGATGCAGCAGGAAACGAATCGGGTATTTCTTCATTAATGGTAACCACTTTAGAAGATGAGACACCAGATACGATAGCGCCGACAGCGCCGATGAATCTGATGGCTTCCCCTAGTTTTAATTCCGTATTACTAAACTGGGAAGCGGCAACCGATGATACGAAAGTGAACGGATATATCGTGTATCTCGATGGTGAATACAATGATAGTTTAAGTGCTAATAATTTGTCCATCTTAGTTGGCGGATTAGATCCAAGTGAACTGTATTCGTTCGAAGTAGGGGCGTTTGACCTTGCGGGGAACTTGTCAGAATTGGCAGAAATTACAATTAGTACAACGGAGCCTTTAGAAACAGCAGAACCGGGACTGGTTGCGCATTATCCTTTTAATAACAACGCAGAAGATGAAACGCCATACGCTAATCATGGTGCCATAGGTGGAGATCCGATATTCGAAGAAGCAACGCATCCATTAGGTGGAACCAATATAAAATTCGATGGAGATCAAGATTCAATTTTAGTCCCTAATGGCGTTCAGCTATTGTCTGATTACACTTCGATTTCGATGTGGATACGAGTGGATTCAGTGAATTTAGATGATGCAGAATCGTACATTTTGGATTTTGGTCACTGGGATGAAAGAATGAAGATTTCTCTTCCTCAGCACTTGAAAGTGGTTTTAACTACAAATAGTAACAATACCCAATTTGATAATTTTATATCTGATATGGACAGTGGTGATGGCAATGAATTAGTAAAAGGATTCTGGTGGCATGTAACTTTTGTTCATGATGGTGAGAATGATATTATTTATGTCAATGGTGTCGAAGCTAATAAAAAGCCTTTAGATGGATTGTTGAACACAACTGCTAGGCCTTTAGCTATGGGAAATAATCCGATAGAAGGTGGCCAGTATTTCAATGGTGGACTGGATGAAGTGAAAATATACAACAGGGCATTAACTGCTGAAGAAGTTTCGAAATTATATACTAATGGAACAGTTGGAGTGAATGATAATGTTGTTCTTCAGAAATATGTGAAAGATATCTTTCCGAATCCAGCCACGACGAAGTTGACCGTTGTTCATGAATTACCATACAAGCAAGATGCTGTGGTAAATGTATATGATGTTTCAGGAAGACAAGTAAGCAGAACACTCATTCCTAGATCGACTGTTGCTAACGGTAGTTTCGACATCGATGTAATAGATTTTAATGCTGGAATTTACTTTCTTAATATCAATTATGGAGGGAAGAACCTAGGCTCGATTCAATTTGTGAAATTGTAAGTGTTTTATTGATACATTAATTTTCAGCAGGGAAATTCTAACCGATTTCCCTGCTTTTTTAAATAAGAAAAAATGGGAAACAGATTCCGAAGCAACCCAATTATTTCCAAGGAAGACCTTTTGCCAAGTCGTGAAGACTGGGTGATAGAATGCGTAATGAATCCAGGGGTGTTTGCTTTTGAAAATAAAATTTGGTTACTGATAAGAGTAGCTGAACGACCTATCCAAAAGCCAGGTTTGGTGTCCTTACCTATATACACGCCAGAAGGCAAAACAAATGTCATAGAATTTAAAGAAGGAGATCCTAATTGGGATACTTCAGATCCTAGGAAATTTGAAAATGGAAGTGGCACTTATCTTTCTACTATTTCTCATTTAAGATTGATGTGTAGTGATGATGGTGTGCATTTTAGAAAACCTAATCATATTCCTGATATTATTAAAAGTAGTGGTCCTTATGAAACTTATGGTATCGAAGATTGTAGGGTGAGTTTCCTAGAAGGGAAGTATCACTTAACTTATACCCAAGTATCGGAAAGTGGCGTTGGTGTAGGTCTAATGAAAACAGATGATTGGGTGAATTTTGAAAAAAATGATATGATCTTTCTTCCACATAATAAAGATTGTGCTTTATTTGAAGAAAAAATCAATGGTAAATATTTTGCAATTAGTAGACCTTCTGGTGTTGGATTAGGAGGCAATTATATGTGGATTTCATCTTCTCCAGATTTAATTCATTGGGGAAATCACATATGCATCCTGAAAACAAGATATGGGAAATGGGATAGTCAGCGAATAGGAGCTGGAACATCGCCTATTAAAACAGAACATGGCTGGTTAGAAATATATCATGGTGCAGATGAGGATAGTCGTTATAGTCTAGGGGCAGTACTTCTAGATTTAGAAGATCCTACGATCGTTATTGCAAGGTCCGATGCCCCTTTAATGGAACCTACCGAAGCATATGAGCAGGAAGGTTTTTTTAATAACGTCATCTTTACTAATGGACATCTTGTAGATGGCGATAAAATAACAATGTATTATGGTGCTTCTGATGAAGTCATCTGTGGAGCAACATTTTCTATCAAAGAAATTCTTGAAAATATATTGAGTGAAACACTTGCTTAACTCAACCAATTGCTAATTATTTAAATGACAAAGTACTTTTTCTTCATTCTTGGTTTGGCTTTTTTTTGGAGTTGTAATGATTCCAAGTCACACGATCCTGATGTGCTGACTTATTGGTCATCTAATAACGGAGGGGAAATAGCCTTTGCTAAATGGGCAGTGGAGAAGTGGAATGACGAAGGAAATAAGGCAATTAAATACCAACCCATTCCGGAAGGTCAGACGAGTGAAGAGATTCTACTTGCAGCAGTTGTTGCTGGAACGACGCCTGATATTTATTCTAACATATGGCAAGGTGCTGTAGAATTTTATCGCGTTTCTAATATTTTAGTTGCACTCGATACGCTGGACGGATTCATGGAGTTTTTAGCGTCAAGGTGTGATTCAGCAACCATTGAAGAAATTACCGCTCCGAACGGTCATATATACCAATTTCCATGGAAGATTAATCCAATCATGACCATTTACAACAAAGGGTTATTCGATGGATTGGGATTATCTGCTCCACCTGCGAAGTATTCAGACTATCTGGATGCCGCCGAAAGGTTCAAGAAAGATACTGATGGAGATGGTTATGTCGACCAATGGTTCGGAAACACTTCAGTGAAGCTAGCATGGCATCAAAGACTTTTCAATTTTTATCCTTTGTACTTGGCTTCCTCAGGAGGAATGCCACTGATCAAGGATGGTCGGGCTTTCTTTAATAATGAACATGGAATCGGAGCTTTCAGATTCCTCCAAACCATGTACAAGAACAATTACTTTTCTAAGCAAGCACAAGCAGCTGGACAGGATTTGTTTGTCGCACAACGATATGCTACAAAATTTACCGGACCTTGGGAAATTCAATACCTAGAACGATTTAAGCAAGACGGATTTCAGTACGACTTTTATCAAATCCCAGTTCCAGATGATCATCAAGGGCCAGCTTATACCTATTGTGATCCTAAAAATATGGTGATTTTCAACACCTGCAGCAATCCGCAAATGGCATTTGAATTTATAAAATCGATGACCACTGAAGAATCAGATCTGAAATTTCTAGAAACAACGAATCAATTGCCACGAAGGAAAAACATGGAAGAGATTCAAGGTTTTCAGGATTTTTTCGAACGCAATCCTAAGATGGTTTCATTTGTTAAGCAAGCGAAATACATTCGAGGAGTAGGAAATAGTGAAGTGATGACTGAAATTTTAGACCTCATTTCGCAGGAATATGAAGCTTGTGTTTTGTATCAGATGAAGACACCTGAGCAAGCAATGGCAGATGCGGAACGAGCAGTTAATGTACTATTAAGGGCGGAATCATGAAGAAATTACTAGATCGTATTTTACCTTATTTGGTGATTTCTCCATACATCATCCATCTCTTGCTATTCGTTTTATTTCCCGTGATTTTTTCATTTGTCTTGGTATTTCATAAGTGGAACATCATTTCACCTATGGAATATGTAGGACTAGATAATTTTGCAAGGTTATTTGCTGATCGCTTATTCTGGAGATCACTTTGGAATACCTTTATTTTTATATTAGTCCATATTCCGCTGCAGATCATTATTGCCTTAAGTCTCGCCTATTTCTTGAACAAAAAGCTACTGATGCTTTCCTTTTTTAGAGCATCCTTTTTTATGCCTGTTGTCATATCAGGAGTGGTTATTACCATTTTATGGCAGCAATTATATGGCCTGGAAAGCGGCGTGATCAATCGAGGATTAATTGCATTAGGATTAGGTAGGGTAGAGTGGTTGTCGAATCCGAAGATAGCCATGATTTCGATTGCAATAATGGCAACTTGGAAAAACGTAGGGCTCTACGTTATCTTGTTTTTAGTGGGATTGCAGACCGTGCCGAAAAGTTACTATGAAGCAGCAGAAGTAGAAGGCGCAACGGCATGGCAACAGTTTAGATATATAACGATCCCTGCGATAAATCCGACTATGTTTATGGTCGTGATTCTATCTACGATCGGAGGATTTAGCTTGTTCATTGAGCCATATATTATGACAGATGGTGGACCGCTGAACAGCACACTTTCAGCAATGCTTTACATCTATAAGCAGGCATTCGGCTACTATCATATGGGATATTCCGCAACCTTGAGTATTTTCTTCGCACTAATCATTATGGCGGTAGTGGTGGTGCAGAAGATATTTGTAGAGTCAGAAGAAAACTAAAATGGTCAGAAAAATAAAGAAAATCGGATTTTATGCGCTATTGCTTTTAGCAGCACTTTCCTTCTTGTATCCATTTTATTGGATGATCCTGGCTTCATTGACCCCCGAACAAAATATAGGCACGCTCGGAATTGTACCTCAAGGAATTACCTTCGAGCATTATACAGGAATGATTGAGAAAATTCCAATCTGGAGTGCGTTGTTTAATAGTGTTTTTGTTGCCACATTAAGTACATTCGGCGTAATTGTATTCGGATCGATGACTGGATACGCATTGGCTAAAATGCGGTTCAAAGGTAGAAACCTTCTTTTTTACACGATCATTTTCACGATGACGCTGCCTTTTCAGATTACATTAATCCCGAATTATATTTTAATGGTCAATTTTCACTGGGTGGATACACTTGCTGCTCTAGTGGTTCCATCACTAAACAGTGCTTTCGCAATATTACTTTTTAGACAAGCATTTATGACCATACCTGATGATCTAATACATGCCGCTAAAGTAGATGGTTGTGGAGATCTAAGAATTATTTTCCAAATCCTTTGGCCCAATATCATTCCAAGTATTATTACCGTTGGAATCCTAACTTTTATGACTTCATGGAATGATGTTTTATGGCCATTGATCGTGATAAGAGAGGAAGGATTAATGACCATGCCGCAGTTAGTTACCTTGTTTGCAGTCGGTGGAAGGTCAGAGGCGCAATTAGGAGTAAAATTAGCATCAGCGGTTTTGCTCGCGTTGCCTATAATTATCGCATACTTATTCTTACAGAAATATTTTATTCAAAGCATGGCTTCCTCTGGAATAAAGTCATAATCAAAAAAGCAAGTTTTAAAATGAAGGTAGAAAGAACAGATATAAGGTTGTATGCAGATGTCAAAAAGGTTCTTTTAAGATATCTAGATTTTGGTCTGAATCCTGATCGAATAAATCCAATCGTGGAGTACGTATTGAGCTTAGACCAAGACCAAATTGACCTAGAACTAAAAAAAATATATGCTGATTTCGGGGACAGACATTTTGATCTTAAAGGTCAATTTTTAAATAATTTCTCTAGAATTAACAGCATGGTTTCACAAGCGTTAAGTGAAAGCCAGAAAATGTTATTGGGATCTTATTTTACACACGAATACAGTATTCAAGCATCAGCGCTTTTTAACCCATCTATCGTAGCGCATCCAGATCAGTCTGGAGTGGAAGAAGGAGGACTTAAGTTTATCATGAGTCTGCGGGCGACAGGTGAAGGGCATATTTCTTCAGTTGCATTTTGTAGCGGGGAGATTGATGAGAGTGGAAAGGTGATTCTTCATCAGATGGAAAATAAGTTAACGAGCGGAAAGGTCGATATAAAAGGGGATGCCTATACCGTAGATTTTGACCCGAAAACGGCAATAAGTAGTCGCGTTTTATTTCCTCAATTGCCTTCGGAAAGAATGGGGATGGAAGATGTTCGGTTCGTGGAAATAGAAGATGAAGGGAGTTATGTCGGCACGTATACTGCATATAGTGGAACCGATATTCGACCACAATTGATTGTCACGGAGGACTTTCAGCGCTTTGAAATCGGAGGGTTAAAAGGTACAATGGCAACGAATAAAGGATTAGCACTTTTTCCTAGAAAGGTCAATGGTCGTTATGCGATGATCGGTAGGCAAGGTGGTCGAAGTCTGAGTATTATGTTTTCTGATAGTTTATACGAATGGAATGATAGTGCACCATTACAGATTCCACAGCGCGGATGGGAAATGTTGCAGATTGGAAACAATGGAAGTCCTATCGAAACGGAAGCTGGTTGGTTGTTGCTAACGCATGGAGTGGGACCGATGAGGAAGTATACATTGAGCATGTCTTTGCTAGATCTAGAAGATCCATCGAAGGTAATTGCGAGTCTAGATCAGCCTTTGCTTAGTCCGAATGAAGAGGAGCGAGAAGGTTATGTTCCTAATGTACTTTATACCTGCGGTATGATCGTGCATGCAGGTACGCTTTTTATACCATATGCGATGTCGGATAGCGCCATTAGTTTTGCAAAGGTTTCTATTCAAGATGTTCTAAATGAATTAACTAAATAAGATGAAATCGAAGTTAATAGGTTTGTGTTTGTTGATTATTTTCGGTTGTGAATCTGAAGTTGTACAAAAAGAAAGTGCAATTAACACGGATCACTTAGATCACCTTTATGAGGAATATGAGGTGAACGGAGAGCAAATAGGAAGCATTTGGATTTATTGTGAAGCACCAGATTATCATCATGTTACAGATGAAGATGAGGGATATACTTGTGTGGATGATGTAGCAAGGAGTTTGGTGTTATATGTCAATTTGTATAAAGAGTCACCGAGTAAAAAGGTAGAAGAGAAGATTGTCACATTAAGCAATTTTGTACTGAACATGCAAGCTGAGAATGGGTACTTCTATAATTTTGTGTTTCCTGATAAAAGTATTAACAAAACTCATCAAAATAGTGTCGCGGAAGCAAACTGGTGGTCATGGAGGGCCTTTTGGGCATTGTCAGAAGTAGCAAGTTTGGATGATTCCGTATTTTCTGAGTTGAAGGAAGAAGCGCTGAGCTCAATGAAGAGATTACTTCCATTGATGATGGAAATTTGTGCCAATAAAGAGGAAGTGTTTACTACAGAAGGAATTGTGACACCGACTTGTGTGAAAGATATCGGCGGAGATCAATTAGCACTTTTAATGATTGGTCTTTCGAATTTTTATGAGCTTGAGCCATCTGAGGAGTTAAAACAGAAGTTGGAAGAATTTGGTGGCATTTTGGAGGGTTTACAATTAGGTGATGAGGAGGAATTTCCTTACTTCGCATCGATGAGCTGGCAGAATATCTGGCATGCTTGGGGAAACTCACAAGCCTATGCGATGTTGAAAGTTGGGCGATTGTTGGAAAATGAAACCATGATAAAAGCAGGCCAAAGAGAAGTGGAATATTTTATACCGCATTATTTGAAAGAAAAACCATCTTTTTTCAAATTGGCAAAATCTGAGGATGGTTACGAAGTAATGGAAACGGAAGCTTTTCCGCAGATTGCTTATAATTTGAGGCCAATGATTTATGCAGCACTAGAAGCCTATGAGGTTAACAAGAATCCTAGTTATAAAAAGATTGCAATCGACCTTGGGAATTGGTATCTGGGAGATAATCAAGCCAATCAACAAATGTATGATCCGAAGACAGGAATCACATTTGATGGGATTATTTCCATGACGGAAGTGAATAAAAATTCCGGAGCTGAATCCACGATCGAGGCATTATTAGCATTGCAGGCGATATCAAAGTATCCAGAAATTTGGAATGAAGTAAAAATGAACTTAACTAATTAATTATGGCAAATGTAAAATTTGAACAAGTCACAAAAAGTTATGGAAAAGTTCAAGCGATACAACCTGTAAGCTTTGAAGTAAAAGACAAAGAGTTTATGGTATTGGTGGGACCATCGGGATGTGGTAAATCAACCTTGTTGCGTATGATTGCTGGCCTAGAAGATATTACGTCAGGAAAGATAAGTATTGATAATACCATTGTTAATGATCTATCCCCGAAAGATAGAGATATTTCTATAGTCTTCCAGAATTATGCGCTTTATCCGCATATGACTGCTTATGATAATATGGCATTTGGGTTAAAGATTAGAGGGCTGAAAAAAGCAGAGATTAAGGAGAAAGTGATGGCAGCCGCTAAGGTTTTAGATATTGAAGATTTATTGGATCGAAAACCGAAAGCCATGTCAGGTGGTCAGCGTCAGCGAATTGCCATAGGAAGAGCCATAGTAAGAAATCCTAAGGTATTCCTCTTCGATGAACCGTTAAGTAACTTAGATGCACAGCTAAGAGGCCAGATGAGATTGGAAATAGCATCACTTCACAAAAGATTGGAAGCAACGATGGTTTATGTAACCCACGATCAAGTAGAAGCGATGACGTTGGGTGATAGAATCATTGTTCTTAATAAAGGGGTTATTCAGCAAATAGATACTCCCCAGAATCTATACAATCATCCAGCGAATAAATTTGTAGCAGGATTCATTGGCTCGCCAACGATGAACTTCATCGAAGGGAAAGTAGTGGACGATAATGGGATTGCAAGTTTTATCTCGAATGATGGAGTCATTAGGATAGAGGTAAAAGATAAGATTCGTGATCTTGAGCATACGGAGGTTATTCTTGGTATTAGACCAGAGCACATCTACTCTCTGCCTACGAATATCGATGCTCCTGTGAAATTCACAACCACTGTTAAATGGACGGAATTACTAGGGCACGATGGATTTGCTTTTTTTGAAATAAACGGTGTGCAGATATCCGCTAGGTTGGTTGCTGAAGAGTTATTGAATCCGCCTTTCGAAAGAGAGCTTTACATTGATAGGGAGAAGATCCATTTTTTTGATAAAGTTAGCGGTGTAGCGATAGGATAGTGAAAATTAACCTATCAGATAGACAAAGGACGTCAGATATTGACAGTTGAAACTTAGTCCCATAGGAGCTTGGGCTTCAGCCCGAGAAAAAGAAATCCGTTTTGTTTAAATCTGCGAGCAATTTTGTTTTAAGATTTTAGGAAAGATAGGTGAAATTGTATTATACCTATTCTACCAATAAAGATGAGGTGTCGCACCTCTGGCGCTTAAATTAACTTGGTGTATTGGGTGCTACAAAGGTAACGTCCCTCTGGGACTAGGTTCTCTTTTTTAACATTCTTGTTGAAAAATGAAAGTTGACCATTAGACTGATATAGGAGCTTGGGTTTTAACCCTAGAAAAAGAAATCCGTCTTGTTTAAAATCTGCGAGAATCCGCGTAATCTGCGGGCAACTTTGCTTGTTACTAGTTTTAGGTTTTCAGGAAAGTCTTGCACTAAAGTACATTGTCCATTGATTTTATAAATATCATTGCTGATTCTCTCATCAGACATTGACAATGAAAACTAGGTGCCCATAGGAACTTGGGCTTCAGCCCGAGAAAAAGAAATCCGTCTTGTTTAAATCTGCGAGAATCCGCGTAATCTGCGGGCAACTTTGCTTGTTAATAGTTTTAGGTTTTCAGGAAAGTCTTGCACTAAAGTACATTGTCCATTGATTTTATAAATATCATTGCTGATTCTCTCATCTGACATTGACAATGAAAACTAGATGCCAATAGGAACTTGGGCTTCAGCCCGAGAAAAAGAAATCTGTTTTAAAATCTGCGAGAATCCGCGTAATCTGCGGGCAACTTTGTTTGTTACTCGTTTTAAGTTTTCAGGAAAGTCTTTCACTAAAGTACGAGGTCCATTGATGTTATGAAATTCAAGGTTTATTTCTTTATCAAATTAGAAATTTACAGTTAAAAATTAATGCTCATAGGAGCTTGGGCTTCAGCCCGAGAAAAAGATATTCGTCTTATTTAAAATCTGCGAGAATCCGCGGGCAATTTAGTTTTTAGGAAAGATAGGTGAAAATGTATTATGCCTATTCTACCAATAAAGATAAGGTGTCGCACCTCTGGCGCTTAAATTAACTTGGTGTATTGGGTGCTACAAAGGTAACGTCCCTCTGGGACTAGGTTCTCTTTTTTAACATTCTTGTTGAAAAATGAAAGTTGACCATTAGACTGATATAGGAGCTTGGGCTTCAGCCCGAGAAAAAGAAATCCGTCTTGTTTAAATCTGCGAGAATCCGCGTAATCTGCGGGCAACTTTGCTTGTTACTAGTTTTAGGTTTTCAGGAAAGTCTTGCACTAAAGTACATTGTCCATTGATTTTATAAATATCATTGCTGATTCTCTCATCTGACATTGACAATGAAAACTAGATGCTCATACGGCCTTGGTTTTTAACCCGAGAAAAATTAGCCTAATCGTCCTTTTCAAAAAAAGCAACACTTCCTCCCACCCATTCTTTGTTCTTATTATACTTGACACCAACCATCTCCCCCTTAGTTAATCGAGCAAGATTACACACAATATCAAACTTGCCAGTCTCACTATTTAATACTGACATCATTCTGATTTCGCACTTGGCAGGTTCATCTTTCGTCTCTATGATAGATTTGTAAGAAACTTTTCGCTGAATAATATAGTTGCTTCTGTCAGATATTCCATCTAATAAATCCTTACTTAAATGCAAGTTGACTCCAGAGCCAGCAAAGGAAAATAAGGGTTTAAGTACAAATTGGTCTAAATCTTCCGGATATTCTTCTAATTGATCCAGATAGTATGATTCTGGAACATAATCACTTTTAAGTAAAGGAAGAGAATGTTTAGAGATTCTGAAAAACCAAGTGGGATGACCGATCCACTCTACATCCACTTCATCGCTGAATCGAAAAGACCTTTTCAAATCACTACGTTGATTTAATTCGTCAAAAATAACTCTATTGAAAATTTTCAAGATCTTAATTTTTCTACCTTCTGCATTCAAGTAGAATAACCCTTTTCCTTCTTTGATTAATTCAGTGATACACAATTCTTTGATGCCGATCATTTTCTCAGCGCAAAGGAAATCAATTCGGGTAGTCTGTGTTTCAGGCTCTATTTCTAATAAAACAACTTGCTCAGCTGGCGTGTCGCCTACGATTTCTTTTTGTAATAAATCGATGTATTCTTTTGTTGTTAGATTCTGCGGAAAGATAGAAAGTTGTGGGTCTAATTTAAAATGCTTTTGATACATCGAACCCAATAATTCTTGATAGAAGTACAATGAAGGAAACCCTTGGAGCTCAATTAATTGAGGACTCAGCACACCATGTTCATCTTCACAAATCCCAAAATCTAATTGAATAAATCGACATGGCTTTTCGTACAAAGGCATGTTCAAAGAAGGATGATTTAGCGCACTTTTCGAAGCTTCCATAAACTCAGAAGAACTTACTTGGGTAAGTATTTCGGAACATGCTTGCAATAACTTTTCTTTGAAAATCCGATCTACAAATATTGGTGTCTCAGAAATCCTAAATGGTGGTGTATGATTAACACTCTCGCTAATATCCTTTAAAAACTCATTATATTTTTCTCCTGAAAATTGGGTGTTAAATAACTCTCTATATCTCCTTATCATAGTAATTGCAGTTCTTCCTTACAAGTTTTAATGGAAGTTAAGCAATTTCTTATAAACTGAGGTAGTATTGTGTCTTGAGTCAATTTTATTTTATCTGGATCGTCAAGCTGAGCCAACGTTTGCTCATATTTTTCCAAGTCGAAATTTCTGATAATTTTGTTTTTATTATCCTCTATTTTCAAATGATTCTTCATTCCTTCTGCATCTGCTTCAGGATGAAATTGTGTCCCCACCATTTCAGGAGTAAATCTAATCGCCATAATCGCTCTTTCATATTCCACATGCGTTCTGATTTTCTCTAAACTTAGAATTCGGGCACCCATTTTTCTAAACTTAGGAACAATAGGTTGCACAACTTGCCAATCCCTAGAATCAACTGCGTAGTAAGGATCAGGAAGTCCTTCTAAAATAGGATCTGTTCTGCCCGATTTCGTTTTATGAATAGGCAATACTCCGAAAGAAGTAGATTTTCGCTTGGTTACTTTGCTCAATTTTAAGTGATCACACATCAACTGATATGAATAACAAATAAAAAACATGTGTTTCTTATCATCTTGATTACTTAGATTAAAAGCTAGTAAATTATCAACTAATTCAAAATATGGTTTTCTCCATTTACCCTTTTCTAATGGGCTTCCAGGACCACCGCTAGAAATATAAATGTCGTAGCTCAAGTCAGGCACTTCGTTCTTTGCCCTGACATCGAATATTTCCCATTCTACTTCATTATCAAATCTTTTTACGATTTCTCTAATACATCGTAGACCTTGGTTCTGAACTTGATTATTCATATCCAGAATCGCTACTTTAGGTTTCATTTGTCTCATTACTGTATTTCTCATTTCATGCACTTAAACATCAAAGCGCGCTAATTGATTCGTAATCAATAATTTATTGATCTAAATCATTTCTTAGGTGCTCTCTTTGCTGGTGCTTTTTTTGCAACTGGAGTCTTAGCCGCGGCTTTACTAGTAGCTGTTTTCGTCGGTGTTTTTTTAGCTGGCGTCTTCGTTGCAGTACTTGCTGTCTTTTTACTTGCCACTCGTTTAGCAGGAGCTTTTTTAACAACAGGTTTCACTTCTGCTACTTTCTCTACTGTTTCAACTGCTTTTTTAGCAACTGCTTTTACTACTGGAGCTTTCTTAACAGGTACTTTTTTGACTGGAGCCTTTTTAACAGGCGCTTTCTTAGCTACTGCTTTTTTCGCTGGAGTTCTTTTTACAGGTGCTTTCTTGGCAGGTGCAGGTTGTGTCGGGAATTGATCCTTTACAAAAGTACCCCACGTCAAATTAACCTTACCAGGCTTAAATTCCTTCGCTTTTTCAATGGCCATATTTGCCGCATTCTCTACAATCCATTCGAAATTTGCTTCACCTACAGACTTCACATCAGCATCTGGCGCTGGATTGCAAAAATCAATTGCGTATGGTATTCCGTCTCTAATCGCAAATTCTACTGTATTGAAATCATAACCAAGTGCTTGATTTAGCCTTATACAATAGTCTTTTACTTTATCTAAGATTTCTTGTGCAACGGGTGCACCATCATGTACATATCTTAGATGATGCTCATTTCTAGGCTCGTATTGCATTATGTGAACATTCGTTCCTCCTAGAACATAACATCTGAAGTATTCTGTGAAATCTATTTCTTCTTGAAGCAACATCACTAACTGTCCAGTCTCCGCATGTTTGTTGAACAAATCTTGTGCATCATTGACTTTATAAACATGTTTCCATCCTCCACCATCATGTGGTTTCATATAAGCAGGAAACCCTACATATTCGAAGTTTTTGTCCCAACCGTATGGAAACTTCAAGTTTCTAAATGAATTTTCTGACGTATCATCTGGTCTTTCATATGATGGCAATATGACTGTCTTCGGAACAGGTACGCCTACACTTTCTGCGATGGCATTATTGAAAAATTTCTCATCCGCACTCCACCAGAATGGATTATTGATCACTGCCGTTCCTGACATCGCTGCATTCTTAAGAAAAGCTCTATAAAATGGAACGTCTTGAGAGATTCTGTCGATAATAACTGCATATTCTGAAGGTGCAGCTTGTTGAACCATATCAATGGTTACTGATTCTGCAACAATATCTTTAATCCCTTTAGAATTTACTCTATCGATAAATGCTTGTGGAAAGCTTTCTTCTCTTCCGTATAAAATTCCTATTTTTTTCATTGCTCTTATTTTATAAAGTTGATAAATAATGTGGAAACATCTCTCGCCAGATTGGCCAATCGTGCTTCGCCCATTTTCTAAGATCATACCAGTGAGGAATGTTCTTATGATTTAATATGCCAGATAATTCTTGGTTAGACGCAAGGCAAATATCCCATTCTCCGACTCCAAGAACAATTTTCATCTTCCATAAATCAGGATGGTTACTATCTGGAAGAAAATCAACTGGATTATTGTAATATACATTATCATCATAGTATCCATCCATGAATGATTTAATATTGAAAGATCCACTCATGCTGAATAAATGGCTAACCTTTTCTGGGTGTCTAAAAGCAAAATTAGCTGCTTGATAACCACCGAAACTTGGACCAGCCACAGCAACCTTTGGTATTTTCTTTTCATGGCAAATTGCATTGACCACTTCTTCTAAAATAAATGAATCATACCACATGTGGTTTTTGACTCGATCTGCAGGATGTATGGTTTTGTCATACCAACTAAGATTAGTTACCGAATCAGGGCAGTATATTTGTACTAATCCTTCATCTAAAAACCACTTGACAGAATCGATGAGCAACATATCTTTGCATTCATTATGTCGACCTAATGTGGTCGGAAATAAGATGACAGGATATCCGGCATGACCGAACACAAGCATCTCTATTTCTTTACTAAGTGTGGGAGAATACCACTTTTTATATTCTTCTTTCATATTTGCTTAAAAGTTCAACTAAACAACGCAAAGTTCGACTATCTTGCGATAAATTAATAAGGTATATGCTCTTATTTTTATATAGGGTATTTTCGTAACATATTAATAGTTGTTTTTCAGTTTATTGGAATTATATTCGTCATGGTATGAGAAATCTAATAATGTTCTTTTTTATGCTTATTGCTGGGTTATGGTCATTAAATGCCCAAGTAGATACTCAATATATCGAAATTATCCCTAGAAATAAAACAATTCAGTTTCATACGACACTTAAAGATTTAAGTGTGAAAATTAATCACGCTAATGTAACGGAGACTTTATTTCGGAACCATAATTGGAGTACAGGCCTATACTTCAAGAGAAATCTGCTAGAACTTTTCTTCGCACTACCTTTGATCGGCATTGATAATTATACGATAGATGAAAAGCAAACTTTTGGTACTGGTTTTGGTCTAAATTTTTATCCAAGTAAAATTCATGTGAACTATAATTTCAAGTTAGTTATGGGTTATGAAAGCCTAGATAACGTCTTGGATAAAGGTCTAGATTTAAGGTATCTGAACAACTACTTTGTTTTTAATAGAGTCAATGTGCACTATGTTTTAAATAGTGAAAGATGGTCATTAAAGTCTGCGCTTAGATTTAATGATAAGCAATTAACATCAGCGGGATCTTTCATTTTATATGCTCCGGCATCATATCATAATATGCGCGTTAACACATTAAACTTAATTGCCGAAGAACGCTTTGAGCTTCACAATTATCAAAGATTTTCTATTGGAGGTGGAGTAGGGTATGGATATACTCAAGTGATAGATCAGCTTAATATTTCTTTGATTGCAAAAACGGGATTAGATATTCGTTATTCAAAATGGGGAAATGAGAAGTTAGGTTCGGATTTATCGCTTCTGCCTAATTTTAATGTAATATCCTCGGTGGTCTATGATACCGGTCAATATTTTATTGGGATCAATTATAATTTTTATCCTGAATATGATTACGGAAATGGATATAATGTCGTGGTTGAAAATTGGAAGATGAGACTTTATGCAGGAAGAAGGTTCTTTAAATGAAAAAGGCTCCGAAATTTCTTTCAGAGCCTTATCGTTTTATTTATCTAATCCTCCCTTATCTGCTAATTCAGGATTCAGTAGATCATAAAATTGATTTAATTTAGGAAGTAAAATAATTCGTGTACGTCTATTTATAGAGCGTCCTGCCTCTGTAGCATTATCTGCTAACGTGTTGTATTCGCCTCTTCCAGCTGCAATTAATTTATTCGGATCAATTCCAAAATTATTCTGAAGCGTTCTTACCACTGCGGTAGATCTTTTCACAGACAAATCCCAGTTGTCTTTTATACATTGGGTGTTGATCGGATTAGAATCTGTATAACCTTCCACCATAACTTCTAGTTCCGGTCTAGATTTTATGATTTGTGCTATCTTTTCTAACACTTCATTTGCTCTATCACTTATTTCTGCACTTCCACTTTTATAAAGCATTTTATCAGAAAGGTTAATAAATACAACAGTTTTGTCTACCTGTACGTCTATATCTTCATCTAGAATTCCTTTAGCAAGAACACTTTTTAGGTTGACGGCCAATGCAAGATTGAGAGAATCCGTTTTGTTTTTGGCTAGATTTAGAAGCGAAATGTATTTATCTTTTTGTTCAAGTTGCTTTATGGTATTTCCCACGTTATCATTTGCAGTTTTCGATAAAACGGTTAAGTCCCCAACTTGTGTCATTTGTAGATCTCGTTGGTTCTTAAGATCCTTAATTTGAAGATTTAGATTCTCATTAATGTTTTTTTCTGCATCAATTTGACTTGCTAAATTATTTTGTTCTGCTAATGCAAGAGCTATTGCCTTATCCTTTTCAGATATTTTCTTGTTGCAATCTTGAACTCTATTCTGGTAGGCTCGAGCTTCATTAGTTCTGTCTTCTAATTCTCGCTCTAACAAGACAAATTTCTTTTTAGAAACACAAGAAGTAAAAAATGTTCCCATGATAAGCATAAATAGAAAAAATTTTAAAGTTTTCATTTTTGTCTGATTTAGTATTTTTTAGTAAATGGTTTAAATAATCCTACCGCTTTAAATATTGTCTTCCTCTTGTAATATTTCCTTGAAATGTCTTGTGGACCCAAATTTTTATTCTTGGCAGGTGACAATGTATCAGCTGTAATAATTCGTATAAACGTTAGAGATATATAGAAAAATTCACGGGTTTAGTTAAGAATATAGTTAAAGTTTTAATTAGGCTATTTGGTTAAACCAATGGGATATCGAATGCTCCGATTGAATAGGTAGTCGAATATTTTTTATGAGAGATAGAATCTTTGATTTTCACAAGAAACGTTGGAAGTAAAATGATCTGCTTTTACTTATAGTGGATAATTATCAATCGAAAGCTTAATGATAAAAGGTGAGTTTTTATTTTTTTTAGAAGATAGGATGCAATGTAACACTGGAATATTCGAAGTATTATTTAGTAGGTTCTATTGAAGGGAAGAAAATTGCTATGTTTAAGAAGGTATTATAAATTACAAAAGCCGTCCAAAAATGGACAGCTTTTGTCTTGCGGTGAGAGGGGGATTCGAACCCCCGGTACCGTCTCCAGTACGTCAGTTTAGCAAACTGGTGGTTTCAGCCACTCACCCACCTCACCGTGTTGCTTTTTTTCTTAAGCGATGCAAATATATAGTTTTATTCAAAATATTGCTTTATTCTTTATTATTTTTTAAAATATCTAATTTCGCGGTCAAATTTATATGAATGGAAAATGTTAAAGAACTAGAGGCATTATTGAACCTTGAGCAGATCGAAGTCAATATTTTTAGAGGACAAAATTTTATGTCTCCATGGAAAAGAGTGTTTGGAGGACAGGTACTAGCACAATCTGTTAACGCAGCATACCGAACCGTACCTGAAGATCGGTTTTTACATTCTATGCATGCTTATTTTATTTTGGCTGGAGATATAAGTATGCCTATCGTATATGAAGTGGATGTAGTTCGTGATGGTGGAAGCTTTACTACGCGAAGAGTTGTAGCGATACAGAAAGGAAGACCTATCTTTATAATGGCTGCCTCCTTTCAGCTAAAACAAGATGGATTCGAGCATCAGATTACAATGCCTGATGTTACTAAGCCAGAAAATTTAATATCTGATCATGAGATCATTGAATCAATTAAAGAAACATTTCCTAAAGCATATGCCGCATATAATCATGATCGCCCTATAGAATTTAGGCCTGTTGAAAATTATGGCCCATTACTCCAAAAAAATAGTGAACCATTCCAACACATTTGGTTCAGAGCAAAAGGTGATGTCGGACCTAAATTATCTAAGCATCATGAGATTTTAGCCTACGCAAGTGATTATAACTTGTTAACAACCGCTACTTTACCTCACAGAGAAGTATTGAATCATGAAAAAAGCTTCTTAGCAAGTTTGGACCATGCCATGTGGATTCACCAAGAATTTGATATTTCGCAGTGGCATTTATACTCATTAGATAGTCCAAGTGCCTCTAATTCAAGGGGTTTTACTAGAGGGAATATTTTCAGTCAAGACGGTAGATTAGTTGCCTCAGTTGTTCAAGAAGGACTCATGAGAGTGGTCAAATAAATTATTTTAATTTTTTTTTTTCACATATTGAATTAAATGTTAATGTGTAAGACTGTGAATTGTAAATGAATGCGATACATTTAATTTTTCCTATACATATAGGGCTCTTTTTCAGGTAGGTTAAGCATTTGAAAATTTAAAAATTGTGTTAATTTTGAGTGTTTATTTATTGTTTTAACCAACTCAATCTCATGAATAAAATTTTTACAATTAAGGCGCTATGCCTGAGTTTTTTAACCGTTATGTTGTCGTTGACTTCGATAACCCAATCTAACGCACAGTGCGATGTTTCAGCATGTATCGGCAACCTTAATACATCACTTGATACGAGTGGATGTATTGTTGTGGTTACACCTGACATGGTAGTAAATGCAATTACAGCACCAGATGAGTGTCCTAATTTAACAGTAGAAATTACTGGATTAGAGTTTGATACTATTTTTAGTGTTGGTACATATGAGTATAAAGTGCTTAATTCTGACAATGGTAACCAATGCTGGGGAAACATTGTTGTTGAGGATAAATTAGCACCTTTTATCACTTGTCCTATTGATTTAACAATTGATTGTAGTGAAGATACTTCACCAGAAAATCTAGCTTTACTTATTGAAGAGTTAGAAGATGAAGAAGAAATACTCCAAGATGCCCTAGTTTTAGGTGGGTATGATGGTCCAGCGAATGCACTTGCATGGGGAGTTGGAATAGTAGAATGCTCTGAGTATAATCTATCATACAGAGATGTATTTAAACAAGGTGGCTGTGATGGAGATACTATATACAGAGTATTTACTGCAACAGATGAGTTTGGCAGAACTTCAACTTGTACACAGCAAATATATTTAGAAATTGAAACATTAGATGATTTAACATTGCCTAATGATTTTACTTGCTTAGAAATTAATGAAGCAGATTGTCCAGATAGAGTGGAAGCTTATGGAACTGTAGATATTTCTTTCCCTCTTTCATGTGATGGAGCAGGTACAGAATGGAATGTTTTAGAAAATGGTCATCCTTCTCCCTACGATAAATTAGATGAAAATGGCGAAGTTGTAGCTATTGGTACTGGAGTAGTAGGAGGCCAAGGATGTGGAACTTTACAAGCAGGCTATAATGATATCAGAATAGCAACATGTCTAGATGAATTTAATCAGCCATGTGATATGAACTCTCCAAGTTTTAAAGTAGTAAGACAATGGAAGATATTAGACTGGTGTACAGGGGCAGTAATAGAGCACAACCAAATCATAAAAGTATTAGATACAGTAGCACCAGAATTTGTAGCATTACCAGATGTAACAATCGGAACTTCATTATGGGATTGTAGTGCAGAGTATACCTTACCAGTAGCAGAAACAACTGATAATTGTTCAGCAACAATCACAAGAAGTTATACCTCATCAGTAGGTACAGTCTTAAATGGTAAGTTATACATATCTGATAATGCCAAAACAATGAATGGCGATACAGCAGAAGTATATGTGTCATATTCAGATTGTTGTTCTAACATATCAATAGATACCTTTAAAATAGTAGTAATAGATAATGTACCTCCAGTACCCGTAGTAGATGCGCATACTGTAGTATCATTATCAGAATACAATTCAGAAGGCTTAGCTAAAATCTATGTAGAGACCTTTAATGAAGGCTCATACGATAACTGTGGACCAGTATCACAGGGAATCAGAAGAATGAGTGGAACATGCACTGGCTATAGTGAAGAAGATGATACAGGGAAATACTTTGACTTTATCCACTTCTGTTGTAAAGATGTAGGAAAGACAATCATGGTAGAATACCAAGTATGTGATGATGCAGACATGGATGGTGAGTACGGCACAGCAGGAGATTTGTGTAATACAGCAATGATCGAAGTAGAAGTACAAGATAAGTTAGCACCAGCATGTTATGTACCAGGCCCAACAAGTATAGATTGTATCGAGTTTGCAGCGTTAAGCAACTTGGTAAATGATGGAAACTTGAGTGGATCAGAAAAAGAACAGATAGATGCATTATTTGGAGCAGCGGATGGCGCAGCATCATGTAAGACAAAAATCGATCAAGCATTAACAAGTACAGAAGATTGTGGCTTAGGATCAGTAACAAGAACAGTAACTGTAACGAACACAAATAACGGACTAGTAAGTACCTGTGAGCAAACGATCACAATCACAGCAAATCCAGATATCAATTTCTTAGTATGTGAAGACATCAGCTTCCCAGCAGGAAGTTTAGAGCAGCAAGCATTTGCAGCAGCAGGAATAACAGACGTATGGTGTGAGACAAATCCAAAGAACATAGGAGATGTAGTAGATGAAGGAGCAGATTTACCAGCCATCGAAGTAATGGAGTGTGCAGGAGTAAATATAACAGCACCGGTAATTGATTATGATAACTTATGTTCAGAAGTAGGAGTAAAATTGACATTAGATACTTTTGATTTTGCAGGAGGCGGATGTAAGAAAATCTTAGCACAATGGGAGATTATCGATCAGTGTCAGTTCCAAGAGAACTTTGAGATCAATGGAGAAGTAAATCCATTTGTAGCAGAGAATGGTTACTTTGAATTATATGTAGAATATGATTTATTTGATACAGAAGGACCAGTAATTACATGCGGCGAAGGATTCAATGCAGAGTGTGATGGAAGTTTAACAGGTGTATTAACAGCAACAGCGACAGATAATTGTACAGAAGCAAGTTACTTCGGATGGAGCTGGAAATTTGATATCGGAGGCGACGGCACAGTAGAGCACACAGGCGAAGGCGACGAAATCACACCATCAGACCTAGGAATGACAGCATTCCCAGATGGTGGTCATATCGTTACATGGATCGTAAGCGATGGTTGTGGTAACTTAACTTCAATGGATTGTCCATTAGGTTTTGATATCGTAGATACAAAAGCACCTACACCTTACTGTTTAGATGGTTTATCATCAGCAGTGATGTTAGAGAATGGCGTATCAATGTGGGCATCAGACTTTGATGCAGGATCATTTGATAACTGTGGCGAAGTATTCGTAACGATGGTACCTGTATCAGATATCGAAGGCTTAACAGATGCAGAAGCATATGCACTTTCATTGAATAAAGTAATGAACATCGTAACAGGCAAAGAAGAGTATGGCTGGAACTTCACATGTGAATACATACCGAATGGTGTATCAGCAACAATCGATGTAAGAATATATGTAACGGATGAAAGTGGCAATACAGATTACTGTACAGCAAGCTTTAGATTACAAGATAACTTAGGTGGATGTGATGATGTAGCAGGAGGAAACTTAATGTTAGCAGGAAATATAGCAACTTCTAAAGATCAGATGGTAAGTGAAGTAGAAGTAGAAGCAATGGCAGCAAGTCCAGAGTTTCCAAAATACACAACTACAGATGCAGATGGAAACTATGCATTCACAGGGAATCCAGAAGATTACAACTATGAGATCACTTCTGCAAAGAATGATGATTATACAAATGGTGTAACAACTTTAGATTTAATCTTGATTCAGAAGCACTTACTAAACATTCAGAGAATTGAGAATG